>NZ_BMZS01000028.1 GCF_014652915.1 Thalassobaculum fulvum | reverse complement strand
CTCTCGCTGTCGGCCGGCAGCTATGCGATCACGGTGCAGGCCACCGACACCGCCGGCAATGCCGGGCCGGCCTCGACCTCGCTCGGCCTGACGGTTGACCAGACCGCGCCGGTGACCCTGGGCCCGCCGGACCTGCTGGCGGCCAGCGACACCGGCTCGTCGAACACCGACAACATCACCAACGCGGCGAGCCAGTCGTTCAGCGGCTCGGCGACCACCGGCGACACCGTCAACGTGCTGGTCGGCGGGGTGACGGTCGGCTCGGTGACGGCGGCCGGCGGGTCGTGGTCGTTCGCCACCTCGCTGTCGTCCGGCAGCTACGCGATCACGGCCGTGGCGGCCGACACCGCCGGCAACACCGGGCCGGCCTCGACGGCCCTGAACATCGTGGTCGATCAGACCGCGCCGGCGACGCTGGCGGCGCCGGACCTGCTGGCGGCGAGCGACAGCGGTTCGTCGAACACCGACAACATCACGAATGCGGCGACCCAGTCGTTCAGCGGCGCGGCGACGGCCGGCGACACGGTCAACGTCCTGGTCGGCGGGGTGACGGTCGGCTCGGTGACGGCGGCCGGCGGGTCGTGGTCGTTC
>NZ_BMZS01000027.1 GCF_014652915.1 Thalassobaculum fulvum | reverse complement strand
AGCCAGCTGGTATCTTCGACTGGCATCGGCTCGGGGAGCTCGTCCCTCCACCTACGCGCCAGCGTGCCTTCTCCCGAAGTTACGGCACCATTTTGCCTAGTTCCTTCACCCGAGTTCTCTCAAGCGCCTTGGTATTCTCTACCTGACCACCTGTGTCGGTTTGGGGTACGATTTGATGTTACCTGATGCTTAGAGGCTTTTCCTGGAAGCAGGGCATTTGTTACTTCAGCACCGTAGTGCCTCGTCATCACACCTCAGCCTTGATTATCCGGATTTGCCTGGATAACCAGCCTACATGCTTAAACCGGGACAACCGTCGCCCGGCTAACATAGCCTTCTCCGTCCCCCCTTCGCAGTAACACCAAGTACAGGAATATTAACCTGTTTCCCATCGACTACGCCTTTCGGCCTCGCCTTAGGGGTCGACTCACCCTGCCCCGATTAACGTTGGACAGGAACCCTTGGTCTTCCGGCGAGCGGGCTTTTCACCCGCTTTATCGTTACTTATGTCAGCATTCGCACTTCTGATACCTCCAGCATGCCTCACAGCACACCTTCGCAGGCTTACAGAACGCTCCCCTACCCAACAACACATAGTGTCGCTGCCGCAGCTTCGGTGCATGG
>NZ_BMZS01000026.1 GCF_014652915.1 Thalassobaculum fulvum | reverse complement strand
TCAGCTGCTGGGTCGCCGAACTGGTGATGTTGTCGGTGCTCGACACCCCGAGGTCGCTGGCCGCCAGCAGGTCCGGCACGTCCAGCGTCGTCGGCGCGGTGGTGTCGACCGTCAGCCCGAGCGCCGACGAGGCCCCGCCGGCGTTGCCGGCAGCGTCGACCGCGTTGACCGTGATCGCGTAGCTGCCCGCCGTCAGCGTCGCGGTGTACGACCACGACCCGCCGGCCGCCGTCACCGTCTGCAGCGTCGTCCCGCCGACGATGATGTTCACGCTGTCGCCGGTGGTCGCCGAACCCGAGAGCTGCTGGGTCGTCGAGCTGGTGATGTTGTCGGTGTTCGACGAGCCGCTGTCGCTGGCCGCCAGCAGGTCCGGCGCCGCCAGCGTCGCCGGCGCGGTGGTGTCGACCACCACGTTCAGCGCCGCGCTGGCCGGGCCGTCGTTGCCGGCAACGTCCTCGCCGACCGCGGTGATCGCGTGGGTGCCGGCCGACAGCGTCGAAGTGAAGGCGTAGGTCCAGGCGCCCGCGGCGCTGGCGGTCACCGAACCGACCGTCACCCCGCCGACCAGGACGTGCACCAGCGCGTTCGCGACCGCCCCGGTGCCGGACACCGTCGGCAGCGTCGAACTGGTGATGTTGTCGGTGCTCGACGTCCCGGTGTCGCTCGACGCCAGCAGGTCCGGCGCACCGATCGTCG
>NZ_BMZS01000025.1 GCF_014652915.1 Thalassobaculum fulvum | reverse complement strand
CCCTCGCTGTCGGCCGGCAGCTATGCGATCACGGTGCAGGCCACCGACACCGCCGGCAATGCCGGGCCGGCCTCGACGACCCTGAACATCGTGGTGGACCAGACCGCACCGACGACGCTGGCCAGACCGGACCTGTTGACGGCCAGCGACACCGGCAGCAGCAGCACCGACAACATCACCAACGCGTCGACCCAGTCCTTCAGCAGTCTGGCGACCGTCGGCGACACGGTGAGCATCCTGGTCAACGGCGTAACGGTGGGCACCGCCACACCCGACGCCGGTGGCACGTGGTCGTTCAGCACCTCGCTGTCGTCCGGCAGCTACGCGATCACGGCCGTGGCGACCGACACCGCCGGCAACACCGGGCCGGCTTCGGCCGCACTGAACATCGTGGTCGACCAGACCGCGCCGACGACTCTGGCGGCGCCGGACCTGCTGGCGGCGAGCGACACCGGCTCGTCGAACACCGACAACATCACGAATGCGTCGACCCAGTCGTTCAGCGGCTCGGCGACCACCGGCGACACGGTCAACGTCCTGGTCGGCGGGGTGACGGTCGGCTCGGTGACGGCGGCCGGCGGGTCGTGGTCGTTCGCCACCTCGCTGGCGGCGGGCAGCTACGCGATCACGGTGCAGGCCACCGACGCCGCCGGCAACGCCGGGCCGGCCTCGTCGACGCTCGGGCTGACGGTCGACCAGACCGCGCCGACGACGCTGGAGGCGCCGGACCTGCTGGCGGCCAGCGACCTCGGGGTGTCGAGCACCGACAACATCACCAGTTCGGCGACCCAGCAGCTGAGTGGCTCGGCGGGCACCGGCGACACGGTGAGCATCCTGGTCGGCGGGACCACGCTGCAGACGGTGACGGCGGCCGGCGGGTCGTGGTCGTACACCGCCACCCTGAGTG
>NZ_BMZS01000024.1 GCF_014652915.1 Thalassobaculum fulvum | reverse complement strand
CGCGAGGACTACCGCAGCATCACCGGCCCGGAGAAGGCCGCCATCCTGCTGATGTCGCTGGGCGAGGAGCAGGCCGCCAAGCTGTTCGGCCAGATGGACGACGAGGAGATCAAGGAGATCTCCCAGGTCATGGCCAGCCTCGGCACGGTGTCGTCCAACATCGTCGAGCGGCTGTTCGTCGAGTTCGCCGAGCAGGTGTCCTCGACCGGCTCGCTGGTCGGCTCGCTCGACTCCACCGAGCGGCTGCTGACCAAGGTACTGGGCGAGGATCGCGTCCAGGACATCATGGAGGAGATCCGCGGCCCGGCCGGCCGGACCATGTGGGACAAGCTCGCCAACGTGAACGAGCAGGTCCTGGCGAACTACCTGAAGAACGAGTACCCGCAGACCGTCGCGGTGATCCTCGGCAAGATCCAGCAGGGCCACGCCGCCAAGGTGCTGGCGACCCTGCCGGAGAACTTCGCCATGGAAGTGGTCATGCGCATGCTGCGCATGGAAGCGGTCAACAAGGACATCGAGAAGGACGTCGAGCGGGTGCTGCGCACCGAGTTCATGTCCAACCTGGCGCGCACCAACCGGCGCGACAGCCACGAGATGATGGCGGAGATCTTCAACAACCTGGACCGGGCGACCGAGAGCCGGTTCCTGTCGGCCCTGGAGGAGCGTAACAAGGACGCGGCCGAGCGGATCCGCTCGCTGATGTTCACCTTCGAGGACCTGCAGCGGCTGGATCCGGCCGGCGTGCAGACGCTGCTGCGGGCGGTCGACAAGGACAAGCTGGTGATCGCCCTGAAGGGCGCCTCGGACGAGCTGAAGGACCTGTTCTTCTCGAACATGTCGGAACGCGCCGCCAAGCTGATGCGCGAGGACATGCAGGCGCTCGGTCCGGTCCGCCTGAAGGACGTCGAGGACGCCCAGACCGCCATGGTGCAGTCGGCCAAGGACCTGGCCGACCGCGGCGAGATCGTCATCGGCGGCTCCGGCGGCGACGACCAGCTGGTGT
>NZ_BMZS01000023.1 GCF_014652915.1 Thalassobaculum fulvum | reverse complement strand
CCGGCAACTGTGTTGTCGACGATCATGCGGCCTGGAATTCGGTGTCGTCACGGACCATCGCGTTGAGGGTGAGCAGGATCTTCCTGGCGACGGCGATGAGGGCGACCTTGGGGGGCTTTCCGGCTTCGAGGAGACGCCTGTAGAAGGTGGCGAAGGGTGCCTTTGGTCGGGTGGCGACGAGGGCCGCCATGTAGAGGGCGCGCCGCACCCTGCTGCGCCCGCCGGCGATGCGCCTGATCCCGCGATAGGTGCCGGAGTCGCAGTTGTATGGGGCAAGCCCGACCAGAGCGGTGATGCGTTTGCCGGACCGGTTGCCGAGCTCGGGCAGCAGGGCGATGAGGACGGCGGCGGTGACCTGGCCGATGCCGGTCATCGAGCGCAGCAGGCACTCGAGGCGTCGCAGCCGCTCGGATCGTCGGATCAGCTGATCGATCAGGCGCTGGCAGATGGCGATCTCGGCATCGAGCAGGGCGATCACCCGTTCGTAGCTGTCGGTCGGGTCACCGAGCGTGGCCTCGGTCCGGCGAACCCGCTCCTGGGTCCGCAGGTCAACCAGCTGGTCGCGCCGCCGGGTCAGGCAGGCGAGCCGGTCGCGCTGCGGATCGTGCTCACCCTGCTCCTCGACCTCCAGGCTGGACGCCATGGTGGCGATCACCCGGGCGTCCACCGCGTCGGTCTTGGCGCGGCGACCGATCGCCCGGGCGAAGGCGCGCACCCGAGCCGGCTCCAGGCGCTGGAACGGCACCCCGGCCGCCCTCAGCGCAACCCGCAGTGCCAAGTCGTAGCGGCCGGTCGCCTCGAACGCCACCCCAACACCGCGCTCCGCCCAGTCGGCGCTCGCCGCCGCCAGGGCGTCCGCGGTGTTGGCGATCACCCCGCCGCCTCCGCTCGCGTCGTACACATCAAGACGCGCCTTCGACACGTCGATCCCAATCCACGAAGCTGGTACCATCGTTCCGCCTGTCCCTGTGATGTGAGGTCCGCTGCAACGGCCTCGCGCAACTGTTCAGGTTGGAAGTCAGTAGGCGGGCGGGGGGCCGTGCCGGATCAGGGTGTCACGCACCGGGAACCCAACGGCCTCCCGCCCCGCTCCAACAAAAGCACACTTCAAACACACAGGAACCCAC
>NZ_BMZS01000022.1 GCF_014652915.1 Thalassobaculum fulvum | reverse complement strand
CGTCATTCCTGTATGCGCGGGCCACCGTTTCGAGATGGCGAGGAGTTGTTCGCGATCTGGATTTGGAGGCAGAGTGAACGCGGGCGGTGGACCGTGTCATTCCTGGCTTTTGGAGCCGTCGCTTCCAGCCCGGTCGCCGCCCGCGTTCCGCATTCGACCCGAACAGTTGACCAAGGGCCGTTGGCGCGGCGCCTTGCATGAACAAGGACGGGCAATGAGCACCATAGCGCACTCGATCCTGGCGATCGACATCTCCAAGGACCGCCTGGACATCTCCACCTTGCCGGCGCGCCGGCGCTGGAGTTGCGGCAACGATACGGAGGGCCTGGCCCGGGTGGTCGGGCAGGCTCGCCGGCAGCAGGCAACGGTGATCTTCGAGGCCACCAGCGTCTACGACCGCGGGCTCATCAAGGCTCTCGACGCGGCCGGCCTGCCGTATCACCGGGCCAATCCCCGCAAGGCCCGGCAGTTCGCCCGGGCGGCCGGGTTCCTGGCCAAGACCGACCGGGTCGACAGCGACATGCTGGCGGCCTACGCGGCCAGCGTGCCGTTGTCGCTCGCCGAGCCGGTGGCGGCCGAGCGCCAGGCGGTGCGCCGCCTGCTCGACCGGCGCGAGCAGCTGGTGGCCATGCGCAAGGCCGAGATGGTCCGCCGCCAGCAGATCGACGACCCCGAGATCGCCGGCGAGGTCGACGACCACATCCTCGAGCTGACCCGGCGGATCGACGACTACGAAGCCCGCATCGAGGAAGCCATGCGGCACAGCACCCTGGCGCCGATCAAGACCTGGCTGGTCTCCGCACCCGGCGTCGCAGGCCTCACCAGCGCCGGCCTCGTCGCCGGCCTGCCCGAGCTCGGACGCCGCAGCGCCAAGACCATCTCCGCCCTGGTCGGCATCGCCCCGATCGCACGCGACTCCGGAAAGCTCCGCGGCCGACGAACCATCTGGGGCGGACGCGCCCACATCCGGCGACTGCTCTTCCTCGCCGCCCGCCACGCCATGAAGAACCCTGCCTTCAAACCGTTCGCCGACAGGCTCCTCGAAGCCGGAAAGCCTCGAAAGCTCGTCATCATCGCCGTCGCCAGAAAGCTCCTCGTCGTCCTCAACACCATGGTCAAGGAACAAAGGCCATTCAGACCCGCAGACGCTTGACAACAACGCGTACAGTTGCTGGACGG
>NZ_BMZS01000021.1 GCF_014652915.1 Thalassobaculum fulvum | reverse complement strand
ACCATCGAGGGCGTGTCGGCGGTCGCCAACGACACCGGCACCCAGGCCGAGGCGGTGCTGGCCGCCGCCGAGGCGCTGTCCGGCGACGCCGATCTGCTCGACCAGGAAGTCACCGGGTTCCTCGAGCAGGTCCGAGGCAACGGCACGACCGGCGGCCGCTGACGGCCGCCGGTTCGCCGCTCGCCCGCACCCTCCTTCTGCCAGCAGGCGCAACCTGAAAGAGAGACAAATGAGCGACAGCTCCATCATTCCTTCGGGCCAGCAAGGCCCGGCCAGGACGCGCTTCGGTATCGGCCCCCGGCTCTATCTCGCCTTCGGGGCCATGACCCTGCTGACCGTCGTCGCGGCCGGAACCGCGGTGGTCGCCTTCAAGGAGGTCGGCAAGACCCTGGGCGACGTCACCGAGCGGTCGATGCCGGCGGTCACCGCGACCCTGCGCCTCGCGGTGAACTCGGCCAACGTCGCCGCCACCGCTCCGGGCATGATCTCCGCCGACACCGAGGACGGCCGGACGGCGGTCAAGGCGCAGATGAACGCCAGCCTCGGCGCCATCGAGAACGAAATCCGGACGATCGCCGAGACCAATGCCGACGCGGCATCCGAGCTGACCGGCCTGTCCGGGCAGCTCGCGGAGCAGCTGACCCGCCTGGAGACGGAGATCGCCGCACGCGAGGACGCCCGCCGGAAGCTCGCGGCCGCCCGCAGGCACGTCCTGGAGACTCACGACCGGTTCCTGACGGCCATGCAGCCGTTGGTCGACGACGCCAACGCGATGCTGATCACCGCCGGCGGCGAGACCGTGGACGAGGCCGCCTCGACGATCGACCGGCTGGTCGACGACGAGGTCGGCAAGCTGCGCAACGCGCTCAACCTGTCGGCGGACGGCCAGCGCCTGATGGGCATCATGTCCCGATCCGGCCGGATCGAGCGGACCGCCGAACTGGACGTCCAGGAACGCGATTTCGCCAACGTATCGGCGCGCATGATCGAGACCATGGCGAAGCTCCCGGACTCCAGCGAGGCGCAGGCCCTGATCGGCTACGCCGAACTGCTGATGCTGTATGGCGAGGGCGACACCTCGGTATTCAACATCCGTCGCGGCGAGCTCAAGGCCAAGGAAGCGGGCGACGAGACCGGCCGCGCCAGGTTCGAGTCCATGCGCCTGGGCATCGACGACGAGGTGCTCGAACTCGGCCTCGACTTCGACAAGGCGGTCGACCCGATCGTCAACCAGGCACGCGAATCCCTGAAGGCCGGCAGCGCCACGCTGTCCGGCGACCTGCGGATGCGGATCGACACCCTGGTCACCGACGACGTCGACCGGCTGGTCCAGATGCTGCGGCTGCTCGCCGACGGCAACCTGACCGTCGGCCAGCTCAACGCCGCGGCGAGCGCGGTGAACCAGGACGCCGTGCAGTCCTACCAGAGCGCCTACGAAAGCTATGCCGCGACGCTCGACCAGGAACGACTGCTCCTGGAGGCGGCCGGCGTCGACTCCGCGGCCCTGGAACCGGTCCGGGAGCTGGCCCGCATCGGGAGCGGCGAGGACGGGATCTTCGAGAACCGGCGAACGGTCCTGCAGTTCGAGGCCGCGGCCCAGGCAGCGCTGGTCGAGACCCAGCGGGTGGCGAACGCCTTCGACGAGACGGTGGACCGGATGGTCGAGCACGCCCAGTCCACCGCCCAGGCGGACTCCCAGCGTGCCGACGACGCCATCGAGCTCAGCGTCGCCGTCCTGGCCGCGGTGGCCGCCGCCAGCATCTTGATCGGCATCGCCATCGGCTGGCTGATCGTGGCCCGCAACGTGGTCCGGCGCCTGGTCGCCCTGTCGGACGCCATGCACCGGCTGGCCGACGGCGACCACGCCATCGAGGTCGACGCGCGAGGGGCCGACGAGATCGCCCGCATGGCGACGTTCGTCGGCGTGTTCCGCGACAACGCGATCGAGGTCGAGCGGCTGCAGGCGGAGCAGATCGCGGCCGAGAAGCGGGCCTCGGAGGAGCGCCAGGTGCAGCGGGTGCAGCTGGCCGACGCGTTCGAGAG
>NZ_BMZS01000020.1 GCF_014652915.1 Thalassobaculum fulvum | reverse complement strand
TGGCTTATGAGCTTGTCTGTGCATCTTGACTGTGCGTCTGAGGGCGCTGTGGCTGCGGTTTCGGCTGTGGCTGTGGTGCCTGAAGATTACGCCAATCGAATGTGACGGATAGCTCTTGTTGGATCTGTCTGGTGGGGTTTCGGCCCTGTTGGATGGAGCTCAACCTGAGAGTTTGATCCTGGCTCAGAACGAACGCTGGCGGCATGCCTAACACATGCAAGTCGAACGGCTCTTCGGAGCAGTGGCGCACGGGTGAGTAACGCGTGGGAACCTACCCCGAGGTTCGGAATAACGGCTGGAAACGGCCGCTAATACCGGATGTGTCCTGAGGGGCAAAGGCTTGCCGCCTTGGGAGGGGCCCGCGTCCGATTAGCTAGTTGGTGAGGTAACGGCTCACCAAGGCGACGATCGGTAGCTGGTCTGAGAGGATGATCAGCCACACTGGGACTGAGACACGGCCCAGACTCCTACGGGAGGCAGCAGTGGGGAATATTGGACAATGGGCGCAAGCCTGATCCAGCAATGCCGCGTGTGTGATGAAGGCCCTAGGGTTGTAAAGCACTTTCGCCGATGACGATGATGACGGTAGTCGGATAAGAAGCCCCGGCTAACTCCGTGCCAGCAGCCGCGGTAATACGGAGGGGGCGAGCGTTGTTCGGAATTACTGGGCGTAAAGGGCGCGTAGGCGGTGACGCTAGTCAGACGTGAAAGCCCCGGGCTCAACCTGGGAGGTGCGTTTGATACTGCGTTGCTTGAGAGCGGAAGAGGGTAGTGGAATTCCCAGTGTAGAGGTGAAATTCGTAGATATTGGGAAGAACACCAGTGGCGAAGGCGGCTACCTGGTCCGTTTCTGACGCTGAGGCGCGAAAGCGTGGGGAGCAAACAGGATTAGATACCCTGGTAGTCCACGCCGTAAACGATGAGTGCTAGACGTCGGGGAACTTGTTCTTCGGTGTCGCCGCTAACGCATTAAGCACTCCGCCTGGGGAGTACGGCCGCAAGGTTAAAACTCAAAGGAATTGACGGGGGCCCGCACAAGCGGTGGAGCATGTGGTTTAATTCGAAGCAACGCGCAGAACCTTACCAGCCCTTGACATGGGGAGTATGGGCGCCGGAGACGGTGTCCTTCAGTTCGGCTGGCTCCCGCACAGGTGCTGCATGGCTGTCGTCAGCTCGTGTCGTGAGATGTTGGGTTAAGTCCCGCAACGAGCGCAACCCTCATTGTCAGTTGCCATCGGTTCGGCCGGGCACTCTGGCGAAACTGCCTGTGACAAGCAGGAGGAAGGCGGGGATGACGTCAAGTCCTCATGGCCCTTATGGGCTGGGCTACACACGTGCTACAATGGCGGTGACAATGGGCAGCGAAGGGGCGACCTGGAGCCAATCCCAAAAAACCGTCTCAGTTCGGATCGCACTCTGCAACTCGGGTGCGTGAAGGTGGAATCGCTAGTAATCGCGGATCAGCATGCCGCGGTGAATACGTTCCCGGGCCTTGTACACACCGCCCGTCACACCATGGGAGTTGGCTTTACCCGAAGACGGTGCGCTAACCGCAAGGAGGCAGCCGGCCACGGTAAGGTCAGCGACTGGGGTGAAGTCGTAACAAGGTAGCCGTAGGGGAACCTGCGGCTGGATCACCTCCTTTCTAAGGGTCCGGTTGGAGCCTGGTCGTCGGTACAGCTCACGCAGTGCCGACTTTGGACCGCCGCCGGCGCATCCCTTCCCGATCGAGCCCCCGGCTTGCGAGATCTGACGGAGTCTGTCCGTCGGGTATCGTGGGCCGGCAGCATGGGGGCGTAGCTCAGCTGGGAGAGCGACGGCTTTGCAAGCCGTAGGTCGTCGGTTCGAACCCGTCCGCCTCCACCATCCTTCGGGGCGGTGTGGCGGAGTTGAGCTCGGACGGGCTAGTAGCTCAGTTGGTTAGAGCGCGCGCTTGATAAGCGTGAGGTCGGAAGTTCAAGTCTTCCCTGGCCCACCATTTTCCTGTTGCCGGGCGGTCCGCAAGGAACGCCGGCTCGATCGCGGAAAGCAGAGATGCCCTGCCTGGCGTCTCCCTGACGGGGGATGCGGGGCGTGGGTTTTGCGCGGGGTTCTGTCCCCGTTGCTGGCTGTTGGACATGGTGAAGAGCGTGATGACCGGGCGAGCCCGGTCCCGAGGGGATCCCCGCGAGGGGAGTCTTCGAGGGACTGTTGGATCGTTCGGTCGTGCTGACTGGGTAATACAATGCTGACGAGGTCCCGTCTTCGGGGCTGCGGCCGGTGGTGGACGACACTATCGGGCGTTGGCCGTTGGAGGTGGGATCGATCAAGCGTCTCAAGGGTGTTTGGTGGATGCCTTGGCATCGAGAGGCGATGAAGGACGTGGTACGCTGCGAAAAGCCATGGGGAGCTGCGAACAGGCTTTGATCCGTGGATATCCGAATGGGGAAACCCGGCCCTTTAGGGTCATCGCCGTCTGAATCCATAGGGCGGCGAAGCGAACCCGGCGAACTGAAATATCTAAGTAGCCGGAGGAAAGGACATCAACCGAGACTCCGTTAGTAGTGACGAGCGAACGCGGACCAGGCCAGTGGCACACATGGAAGAACCGGAACCGTCTGGAAAGTCGGGCCAGAGTGGGTGACAGCCCCGTACGGGTAGCGTCTGTGTGTGTCCTCGAGTAGGGCGGGGCACGTGAAACCCTGTCTGAACATGGGGGGACCACCCTCCAAGCCTAAGTACTCCTCGATGACCGATAGTGAACCAGTACCGTGAGGGAAAGGTGAAAAGCACCCCGACGAGGGGAGTGAAAGAGACCTGAAACCGAACACCTACAAGCAGTCGGAGCCTCTTCATGGGGTGACGGCGTACCTTTTGTATAATGGGTCAGCGAGTTGGTCTAACGAGCAAGCCTAAGCCGCTAGGTGGAGGCGCAGCGAAAGCGAGTCTGAAGAGGGCGTCGAGTTCGTTGGATCAGACCCGAAACCGGGTGATCTATCCATGGGCAGGCTGAAGGTGCGGTAACACGCACTGGAGGGCCGAACCCACCTCTGTTGAAAAAGCGGGGGATGACCTGTGGATAGGGGTGAAAGGCCAATCAAACTCGGAGATAGCTGGTTCTCCGCGAAAGCTATTTAGGTAGCGCGTCGCGTGATTACCGCCGGGGGTAGAGCACTGGATGGGCTAGGGGGGCGCGAGCCTTACCAAACCTAACCAAACTCCGAATACCGGCGAGTACAGCGCGGCAGACAGACTACGGGTGCTAACGTCCGTGGTCGAGAGGGAAACAACCCAGACCTCCAGCTAAGGCCCCCAAGTGGTGGCTAAGTGGGAAAGGATGTGGGAAGGCCAAGACAACCAGGAGGTTGGCTTAGAAGCAGCCATCCTTTAAAGAAAGCGTAATAGCTCACTGGTCTAGACAAGCCGGCCTGCGCCGAAGATGTACCGGGGCTCAAGCCACCCGCCGAAGCTGAGGATGCCTGCTTGCAGGCATGGTAGCGGAGCGTTCCGTAAGCCTGTGAAGGGAGCGTCGTCAGGCCTCCTGGAGGTATCGGAAGTGAGAATGCTGACATGAGTAGCGACAAAGAGTGTGAGAAACACTCTCGCCGAAAGCCCAAGGGTTCCTGCGCAAGGCTAATCCGCGCAGGGTGAGTCGGCCCCTAAGACGAGGGCGAAAGCCGTAGTCGATGGGAACCAGGTTAATATTCCTGGACCCGGTGGTAGTGACGAACGTGAAGTGTTGTCTCCTCTTATCGGATTGAGGGGGCGGCTGGATCGTTCCAGGAAATAGCTCCACCGTAGGACCGTACCCGAAACCGACACAGGTGGGCTGGTAGAGAATACCGAGGCGCTTGAGGGAACGGTGTTGAAGGAACTCGGCAAAATCCCCCCGTAACTTCGGGAGAAGGGGGACCTCCGTCTGGGCAACCAGGCGGGGGTGGCACAGAGTAGGGGGTGGCGACTGTTTACTAAAAACACAGGGCTCTGCGAAGTCGACAAGACGACGTATAGGGTCTGACGCCTGCCCGGTGCCGGAAGGTTAAGAGGAGAGGTGAGAGCTTCGAATCGAAGCCCCGGTAAACGGCGGCCGTAACTATAACGGTCCTAAGGTAGCGAAATTCCTTGTCGGGTAAGTTCCGACCTGCACGAATGGCGTAACGACTTCCCCGCTGTCTCCAACACCGGCTCAGCGAAATTGAATTCTCCGTGAAGATGCGGAGTACCCGCGGTCAGACGGAAAGACCCCGTGCACCTTTACTACAACTTTGCAGTGGCACCAGGATGTGGATGTGTAGGATAGGCGGGAGGCTTTGAAGCGAGGGCGCCAGTTCTCGTGGAGCCATCCTTGAAATACCGCCCTTCGATGTTTTGGTGTCTAACCGCGGCCCGTGATCCGGGTCCGGGACCCTGCATGGTGGGTAGTTTGACTGGGGCGGTCGCCTCCCAAAGAGTAACGGAGGCGCACGATGGTAGGCTCAAGCTGGTCGGACATCAGCTGTTGAGTGCAATGGCATAAGCCTGCCTGACTGCGAGGCCGACGGGCCGAGCAGAGACGAAAGTCGGTCATAGTGATCCGGTGGTCCCGCGTGGAAGGGCCATCGCTCAACGGATAAAAGGTACGCCGGGGATAACAGGCTGATACCCCCCAAGAGTCCACATCGACGGGGGTGTTTGGCACCTCGATGTCGGCTCATCACATCCTGGGGCTGGAGCAGGTCCCAAGGGTTCGGCTGTTCGCCGATTAAAGTGGTACGTGAGCTGGGTTTAGAACGTCGTGAGACAGTTCGGTCCCTATCTGCCGTGGGTGTAGGAATCTTGAGAGGAGCTGTCCCTAGTACGAGAGGACCGGGATGGACGCGCCTCTGGTGGACCGGTTGTGGCGCCAGCCGCACTGCCGGGTAGCTATGCGCGGACGGGATAACCGCTGAAAGCATCTAAGCGGGAAGCCCCCCTCGAGACCAGGATTCCCTGAGAACCGTGGAAGACCACCACGTCGATAGGCCGGGTGTGGAAGCGTGGCAACACGTGAAGCTTACCGGTACTAATCGTTCGATCGGCTTGATCGACCACCCGCCTCCGACGGCGAACGCCCGATCCCCGACCCGAGGATCCGGCAACGCCAATGACGACGAGACCTCACAGCATTACCCAACCGATTACCCAACCAGCACATGCTTCGTCGGCCTCCATGACCTGGTGGCCATAGCGAGGGAGCCGCACCCGATCCCATCCCGAACTCGGCCGTGAAAGCCCTCTGCGCCGATGGTACTGCGTCTTAAGGCGTGGGAGAGTAGGTCGCTGCCAGGTCTTGAAGTCCGACGAAAATCACGCTCTCCACGCCAACACCCCAACATACACCCGCGGGGTGGAGCAGCCCGGTAGCTCGTCAGGCTCATAACCTGAAGGTCGCAGGTTCAAATCCTGCCCCCGCAACCAAAAATATCAA
>NZ_BMZS01000019.1 GCF_014652915.1 Thalassobaculum fulvum | reverse complement strand
CACCATGGTCAAGGAACAAAGGCCATTCAGACCCGCAGACGCTTGACAACAACGCGTACAGTTGCTGGACGGACGCGTCGCCCCGACGCGGTCGAGCCGGAACCCACCGAGCGACGGGCCTCTCAGTCCACCCGCCAGCTCACCTCGGCGGCGGTGGGAGCCACCTCCAGGATGCGGCCGTCGTCGAGCCGGCAGTAGGCCTCGGTCACGGTGACGCCGATCCGGGTGCCGTCGCGGTAGACCGGGGTGCCGAGATAGACCGCGCCCGAGGTCCAGCCGGCGAACCCGGCGAGCGACGGGTTGGCGCTGGCGATCCGCTCCACCGTGCCGTCGGCGGCCAGCCACAGCCCGTCCTCGCCGCCGAGTTCGACCGTCGGGCCGGGCGCCAGCCGGACCGCCGGCAGCGGCGGCGGCGCCGCCTCCAGCACCCGGCGGGCGGCCCCGGCGGCCAGCCCGGCCAGCCCCTCGAACGGCTGGATGGCGTTGTGCAGCACCGCCACCTCGGCGGCGCCGCCCTGCAGCGACAGCCGGGCCGCACCGCGGTCGCACCGTCGCCGCACCCGGTCGGTCTCGGCCATGCCCAGCGCCCCGGCGGTGACCGCGATCAGCCCGGCGTCGAGCTCCGGGTTGGCGGCGAGCACGGCGGCGACGGCGGATTCCGGCGTCTCGCCGACGGCCATGCGCTTCAGCACGGCCAGGTTCACCGCCACGCCGTCCTTGCCCGGCCGGTCCGGGCGCCGGTGCCCGGTGACCAGCCCGGCCGGGCCCGCGGCCAGGAACTGGGTCAACGGCTCCGGCCGGTTCGGGCCGCTGGAGATCAGCGCCGCCACGGTTGCCGCCTCGGCCGGCGCGCGCAGGCCCCGGCGGTCGAGCGAGGCCAGCAGCTCGGCGTGCCCGCCGTCCTGGGTCTCGGCGTCGATCAGGGTTCCGTCGGGGCCGAGCGCCCGGAACACCCCGAAGCCGCGGATCTCGCCGGACCCGACCGCCTCGACGGCGGCCAGCCCGGCCAGCACCGCGGCCCCGGCGTTGCTGCCCCGGGCGGCGATCCCGATGGTCACGGGAGGCGGCCCGTCAGGCGGCGATCGCCGGGAGCCGGAAGTCGACCTTCTTCATGTCGGCGACCAGCTGTTCGGCCCGCTCGGCGGCCAGCGGCAGGAAGGGTGCGCGGACGTTGCGCCAGGACGGCCTGCCGCTCTCGCGTGCCAGCAGTTCCTTCAGCGCGGCGGCGGCCGGGAAGTTCTGCAGCGCCAGGCGCTGGGCGGTCAGCTCCTCCTGCAGCCGCTCGGCGTCGGGCGCGCCGGCCTTCCAGGCGGCGTAGACCGCGCCGCACATCGCCGAGGTGCAGTTGCCGGTGGCGGTGATGGTGCCGACGCCGCCGGCCTTCAGGGTATCGAGCAGGTAGCGCTCGGTGCCGGCGAACACGTCGAAACCCGGGAACTTGGCGGCCATCGCCTTCATGTTCTCGAAGTCGCCGGAGCTGTCCTTGACGCCGCAGAACACGCCCGGGAAGTCGGCCAGGAACCGGCCGATCAGCTCGTGGCTGAACGGCACCGCCGACATCTGCGGGAAGTGGTAGAGGTAGAGCTTCAGCTTCGGGTCGGCGACCTTCTCCAGGACCCGCGCGAAATGGGCGTACAGCCCGTCGTCGCTCGGATTCTTGTAGTAGAACGGCGGCAGCATCAGCGCCGACTCGATGCCGATCTCCAGGGTCTTGGACGTCAGCTCGACGCTGTCCGGCACCGAGCAGCAGCCGGTGCCGATCATCAGCCGGTCCTTCGGCAGCCCGGAGGCGCCGAGCGCGTCCAGGAACGCCATCCGCTCGGCCAGCGACAGCGAGTTGGCCTCGCCAGTCGTGCCGAAGATCAGGACCCCGTCGCAGCCGTTGGCGAGCAGCCACTGGGTGTGGGCGATGGTGCCCTGGACGTCGATCGACAGGTCGTCGTTGAACGCGGTCAGGCCGGCGGCCATCACGCCCTTGATCCGCTCGCTCATGAGGGAGTCCTCCAGGGGAAGAAACAGCGGCGCAAGATAGGCGCGACGGCCGGGCCGGGGCAAGCGGATGGGGCGACCGGACGGGAGCCCGGAAGCGTCACGGTCCCCCGGCCGGCAGCAGGAAGCCGCCGAAGAACGCCGCGAGCTCGCCATGGGCGTCGAGCGGCAGCACGTGGGCGACGTACTGGTCCGGCCGCACGACCACGAGACAGCCGCGCCGCCGGTCGATCCCGCGCATCGCGAAGATGTCGGCGCCGGCCTTGAGGTCGGGGCAGAACATCTTCTCGTAGTCGATCAGGGCGTAGCGGCCCTTGCGCGGCAGCAGGAACGCCGGCATCGCCGCCAGCTCGAGGGCGCGGTGCTCCTGCTGGAAGACTGCGCGCACGTCGATCACCGAGTCGATGTCGGCGCCGGGCGGCGTGTATTTCCGCACCGGCGAGTCCGGCGAGCGGTCGAGGAAGTCGCACAGCGCCCGGATGCCGGAGGATCCCGCTCCCGGCTCCCCGGCGTCGCAGAACGCGAACACCCGCCAGCGGCCGTCGGCCCCGGTGGTGTGGCCGAGCTGGACCGGCTTGGCGTCGGCCAGCCGGATGACCGGGGCCGAGTGGAACCGCATGCCGACGACCAGGCCCTTGGCCAGATCCTGGTGGGTCGGCTCGCCGGTCAGCAGCGACGGCCCGTAGTGCGTCGCTGTGCCGGCGGTGAAGCGGCCGAACTTCTGGAAGGTGCGCTGGAATTCCGCCGGATCGACGCCGTCGCCCTTGTCCTCGGGCGAGCCCTTCGGCGGCGCGCTGAACATCCGGGCCCATTCGCGGTCGAAGTCGATCAGCTCCTTCGCCACCGCCTGCCGCTCCGCCGAATAGCTGTGCAGCAGCGACGGCGCGCTGCGGCCCTGCAGGACGTGGGCGAGCTTCCAGCCGAGGTTGAAGGTGTCCTGCATCGACACGTTCATGCCCTGGCCGGCCTTCGGGCTGTGGGTGTGGCAGGCATCGCCGGCGATGAATACCCGGGGCGTGCGGGTGGCCACCTGGTCGGCCGGGACGTCGTCGAACCTGTCGCACAGCCGCTGGCCGATCTCGTAGACCGACCACCAGGCGACCTCCTTCACCTCGAAGCTGTAGGGATGCAGGATCCGTAGGGCCGCCGCGATCACGTGGTCGACCGTGAGGTTGCGGCTGGCGACCCGCTCGTCGGCGGCCAGCTTGTCCATCTCGACATAGACCCGGACCAGATAGCCGCCCTCGCGCGGGATGATCACGATGTTGCCCTGGTTGGCCGACTGGATCGCCGCCTTGAAGCGGATGTCCGGGAAGTCGGTAACCGCCAGCACGTCCATGACGCCCCAGGCCTGGTTGGCGGATTCGCCGCGCAGGGTCCGGCCGAGTGCGGTGCGCACGGCGCTGCGCGCACCGTCGCAGCCGACCACGTAGCGCGCCCGCACGGTCTCGACCCGGCCCCCGTGCGCCGGGTCGACCCGCTCCAGCCGGACCGTCACCGGGTGGTCGGCGGCGTCCGGGTCGATCCGCAGGTCGACCACCCGCCGCGCGTAGTCCGGCGCCAGCCGGCTCGGCGCGTTGCGCATGACCTCCAGGTAGAAGTCGTGCACCCGCGCCTGGTTCAGGATCACGTGCGGGAACTCGGACAGCCCGTCCTCGACGTCCTGCACCCGGCCGTGCCGGACGATGCTCGCGCGGTCGTTCTCGTCGGGCTTCCAGAAGACGGTCTCGTTGACCCAGTAGGCCTCCTTCAGCAGCCGGTCGGCGAAGCCGAAGGCGTTGAACATCTCCATGGTCCGGCAGGCGACGCCGTCGGCCTGGCCGAGCTGCAGCGGGCCGGGCTTCTGCTCGACGATCCGGGTCGTGATCTCCGGGAACGCGGCGAGCTGGGCCGCCAGGGTCAGGCCGGCCGGGCCGCAGCCGACGATCAGCACGTCGACCCGGTCGGGAAGCGTGTCGGCCTGCGGCGAAGCGTTTGCGCGCTCGGACGGCTCGAAGATCTCCGGATCGCCGGGGCGGAACCCGTTGAGATGGAACTGCATGCGCCTCCTCCTCCCGCTCCGGACCGGGTTCATTTTAATGAGTATACATATAGTCAGTATACGGTCAATTCACCCGAACCCAGGTCCGACACCCGGCCGCGTCATCGGCGCCGACCGGGCTCGGCGCGGTCAAGCATCGCCGAGATCAGGCTGCCGACGTCGTGCAGGTCGGCCGCGACGTGGGCGCACAGGCCGCGGATCTCGGCGGTCGGCTCGAGCAGGTCCGGAACCATGACGGTCATCATCCCGGCCGCGGACGCCGCCCGCACGCCGTTGTGCGAGTCCTCCAGGGCGACGCAGGTCTCGGGCGCCACGCCGAGCCGCTCGGCCGCCTTCAGGAACGGGTCCGGCGCTGGCTTGCCGCGCGCGTAGTCGCCGCGCGCCACGATGGCGTCGAACCGTCCGTGCAGGCCGTGGGCGTCGAGATGGTGGCACACCTTCCCGGGCGACGACGAGGTGGCGATCGCCCTGGGCAGGCCGCGGCCGGCCAGGATGTCGAGCAGCTCGACCGCGCCGGGCTTCAGGCGCAGTCCGGTTTCCGCCAGCAGCCCGAACTTCAAGTCGGCGGTCTTCCAGTACCCGTCGAAGTCGAAATCCGGTCCGAAATGCCCGCACACCAGCTCGCGGGCCGCGTCGCCGGTCAGCCCGACCGTGCCGAGGTAGAGCTCGACCGGCATCTCGATGCCGTGGTCGATCGCCGCGGCCATGGCGGCGTCCAGGTACAGCGCCTCGGTGTCGAACAGCAGGCCGTCCATGTCGAAGACGACCGCTGACGGCGTGCAGGGGAACAAGGTCATGGCGCGACGCTGCTGGCTTCGGCTGGACGGACTCATACCGCCGATTGACGTCCGACGTCATTCTCCCAGCCATTGTCCCGGACCGCGCGAGAGCCGGCGCGTCGGCCTGCACCGGCGCGACGGCGCGGCAGGACGACCTTTGCCGCGTCGCCGTCTCGCCGCCAGGGCCGTCGGTGAGGCCATCACCGAGCTGTGCCGGCCGGGACTGCCGCCTGCCCGGCCAGCAGCCGAGAGTCGGTCAGCAGCTCAGGGTCGGGGCCGGGCGTGCCGCCAGCCGCACCGCGTCGAGGTCGAGCGCGGCGTCGCGCTCGGCGGTCCGCACCGCCGCCCGCCCGGCCATCCCGGCGAGCAGCCAGTCGACGTCGCCGTCGCCCGAGCGGGCGGTCCGGACCCGCGCGGGGGCGACCGGGGTCGCGATGCCGCCGCGGTCCGCGGCCACTGCGAAGCGGAACACGTAGCTCGGCGTCAGCCCCATGCGCAGGTCGGCGACCCGCCAGTCCGCCCCGGATCGTTCGTAGCGCACGAAGCCGTGGGCGAACCGGGACAGGGTGCCGGCGACCGGAACCCCGGCCAGGCAGCCGTCGCCGCCGCGCGGATGGACGTAGGCGGTGACCGCGTCGGCGCCGCCCAGCAGCGGCACGTACAGGTTCAGGTAGCGGTCGCCGTCGATCGCGATCACCCGCCAGAACAGGGTGTTGAACGGGGTCGGGGTGGCCAGCGTCCGTTCCGGCGCGATGCCGGCCTCCGCCAGCACGGCGTCGGCCCGGTCCCGGGCGATCCCCTGGGCCGCCACGCCCCAGCCGAGATAGCCGGTCGACAGGGCCAGGGCGGCCGCCAGGACCCGGCCGAAGCGCGGCGTCCAGGCCCGCAGGCACAGCGCCCAGACCACGGCGACCAGCAGCGGCAAGGTGTACAGCGGATCGATGATGAACACCGAGCCGACCCCCACCGGCTCGGTCCACAGCGGCCACAGCAGCCGGGTGCCGTACACCGTCATGGCGTCGAGCAGGGCGTGGGTCGACAGGCACAGATAGACCGCCGCCCAGGCCAGCCGGCGGTGCTCGCGCAGGGCTCGGAAACCGCGCACCAGGGCCTCGCCGAACAGCGGCGTCGCCAGCGCCTGGACCACCAGCGAGTGGGTGGCGCCGCGGTGCAGGACGAAGGCGTCGACCGGGTCGTCGAACGGCCAGAACACGTCGAGGTCCGGCAGGGTGCCGAGCACGGCCCCGGCCAGCGCCGCCCGCCGCGGCCCGAGCCGGCGGCCCAGCACGGCGGTGCCGACGGCGGCGCCGAGGGCGGCCTGGGTCAGCGAGTCCATGTCGGGCTCAGCCGCCGACGGTCTTCTTCAGGGTCTCGGCCATGCCGTCGGCCGTCACGTCGTGGCCGAAATGGGTGACGTAGTTGCCCTTCGGGTCCATCAGGTAGGTGATGGAGGAGTGGTCCATCAGGTACTCGGTGGCGCTGTCGTTCTCGGCCTTGCGGTAGTAGACGCGGTAGGCCTTGGCCGCCTCGCGGACCTGCTCCGGGGTGCCGGTCAGCATCAGGAAGCTCGGGTGGAAGCTCTGGTGGTACAGCGCGAGCTGCTGGACGGTGTCGCGCTCCGGATCGACCGAGACGAACACCGGGGTGATCTTTGCGGCGACCGCCTGCGGCAGCGCCTCCAGCGCGAAGGTCATGACCGACAGCGAGGTCGGGCAGACGTCCGGGCAGTAGGTGTAGCCGAAGTACACCAAGCTCCACTGGCCCTTCAGGGTGTCCTGGGTGACCGTCCGTCCGGTCTGGTCGACCAAGGTGAACGGCCCGCCGATCATCGCCGTGCCGCCCTGGTCGGTGCGGCTCCAGATCAGGTATCCCCCGACCACGGTGCCGGCCAGCAGGGCCGACAGCAGGGTTACGACGATCACGAAGGTGCGGGTCGACATGCACGGCTCCCGGCGGTCGGTCGAACGGCTGGCATCGGGCATATGGGGCGGACGCGCGTCAAGGAAAGGTTCGCGCCGCCAGCCGAATTGCCGCACCGACCGAATTGCCGCACCGGTCCGGGGCCGGCTAGGCTGGCCGGGCCATGCGACCGCAGCCGATCCCGACCCACAGGCTTCCAATTCTGCGGATCTGGGCCGGTACCCGGGCCGGGGTGCGGCTGGCCGAGGCGGCGGCTGCGCGGTTCGGCGACGGCCGGGAGGGCGGCGGCCTGGTGGTCGTGGTGGCGTTGGCCGGCGCCGCCACGGTGCCGCGCGGCTGCCGGGTCGATGCGATCGGCGGCGGGCCGGCCGACCTCGCCGGGGCCGCGGCGGCGATCGACGCCCTCGACCCGTTCGACCGGGCCGGCGTGAAGGCGGTCCGCGACGCGGCGCAGGCCGCCGGCGTGCAGCACCTCGGCTTCCGGCCGCCGGTCTGGCACCGCCATCCGCTGGACCGCTGGGTCGAAGTTCGCGACCTCGCCGGTGCGGCCGGCGCGGTCGCCTCGATCGCCCGCACCGTGCTGCTGTCGCTGCCGGAGCGCGACCTGGACCCGTTCGAGGCGGTCGGGGGCCTGCGCTTCCCGGTGCGGCTGACCCGGGCGCCGGTGCGCTGGGATCGGCCGGAGCGGTTCGCCCCGACCTTGTGCCCGGGCCCGTCCTGCCGCGAGGCCGAGATCCGGCTGCTGCGGGCGACCGGCGCTCAGGCGGTGGTGATGCGGGCGACCGGCGCCGAGGAGGATGCGCCGCTGGTGCTGGCGGCGCGGTCCCTCGACCTGCCGGTGGTGATGATCCGCCGGCCGACCGAGCGCGGCGAGGTGCCGGCCCGCAGCGTCGACGCGGCACTCGACTGGGTCGAGGCGATCCTGGCCGGGATCAGCCGGCGGTCGTCGGACGTCCCGGCGTGGCGTTGACGAAGCCCACACCCCAGGCGCCGTCGGCGTAGCGGTCGATCCGGGTCACCGACACCGTCTCGGTGTGGAACGACAGCGCCCGGGCCGGCGACAGGTCGAGCGCGATCGACAGGGCGGCGCGGATCGGGCCGCCGTGCATCACCGCCACCACGTCGCGCCCCTCGGCACGGGCCGACCAGTCGTCGAGGGCGGCCCGCACCCGCGCGACTACGTCGACGAAGCTCTCGCCGTTCGGTGCCCGCTGCTCGGCCGGCGCCAGCCAGAACCGCCGGTACGCCTCGGGCTGGCGGGCCAGGATCTCGGCCCGCACCTGGCCCTGCCAGTCGCCGAAGTGCTGCTCCATCAGCCGCGGCTCGTCGATCGGCTCCTCGCCGCTGCAGCCGGCGGCGCGGATCGCCGCGGCGGTCTTGCGGGTGCGCCCGAGCGGGCTCTGCAGCCACAGCGCGCCGGCCGGCAGCGCCTCCGCGACCGCGCCGAACACCACCGGGTCGTCGACGTCGCAGTCGATGTCGTGCTGGCCGTAGATCACCTTGGCCGGGTTGATCACCGGCGCGTGGCGCACCAGCCACCAGCGGGTCGGGGTCATGCAGCTCGCTCCTTCGAGGGGGGTATCGCTCAGGTTCCGAGATAGGACGCGGCGACCAGCAGCACGGCCAGTTCGCCGGCCTGCTCGGCGGCGCCGAACACGTCGCCGGTGACGCCGCCGATCTGCCGGCGGGCCAGCCAGCCGACGGCGGCGGCGGCGGCTGCGACCGCCAGCACCGCGGCCACGCCGATGCCGCCGGGCAGCACCGCCGCGGCGACGACCGCGCCGATCGCCGCCGCCCACAGCGCGCCGGCGGC
>NZ_BMZS01000018.1 GCF_014652915.1 Thalassobaculum fulvum | reverse complement strand
TCACTCTGCCTCCAAATCCAGATCGCGAACAACTCCTCGCCATCTCGAAACGGTGGCCCGCGCATACAGGAATGACGGATGGAGGGGGGAAGAGCCATCGCGGATGCGCTTTTCGTCTCGTCGTCATTCCGGGCGAGCGGAGCGAGAGCCGGAACCCACGACGCGACGGGCATTCGAAACCCTTCGTTCACGGCCGCACCACCCGCACCACCGCGGCCGCCCCCGCCACCGCCGCCAGCGCCGCCATGGCGCCGGCCACCGGGCCGAGCGGGATGCCGAGGAACACGGTGGCGTCGCCGTAGCCGAGCAGGTCGGAGGCGGTGGTCGACAGCCGCCACGCCAGCATCGCCAGCACCAGCGCCGTCGCCAGGGCGGCGACCCGAACCAGCAGCCGGCGCGTCGGCGCCGGCAGCCGGACGGTCAGCAGGTCGACGGTGACGTGCTCGCTGCGCCAGGTGACGATCGGCAGGCCGGCGAACACGATCAGGCCGAGCAGCACCTCGGTCAGCTCGAACGCGCCGGGCAGCGGGCTTGCGAACAGGTAGCGGCCGACCACGTCCACGAAGGTGACCAGCATCATCGCGAACAGCAGCACCGAGGCGACCAGCTTGAGGCCGTCGGCCGCCAGCCGGCCGGCGCCGGCGAGCGGGGCGGGCGGGCGTCCCGGCAGTCCGGAACGCCCGCCGTTGCCGTCGCTCACTTGCCGGCCGCGGCGACGTCGGCCTTGAGCCGGGCGATCGCCGCCTGGCCGTCGATCCCGGCGTCCTTGGCGGCCGCCAGGAAGCCGTCCTCGACGCCGGCCAGCCTGGCGTGCAGGGCGTCGGTGAACGCCTTGTCGGCGGTCGCGAAGCTCACGCCCTCGGCGGTCATGGTCTTCATGCCGGCGGCATCGGCCGCGTCCCAGGCTTTGCCGGCGAGGCGGGCCATCGCCTCGCCCGAGACGCCGTCGATGGCGGCCTTGTCCTCGGCCGACAGCTTGCTCCAGGTGTCCGCGTTCATGATCACGAAGAACGAGGTGTTGTAGAGCCCGCCCGGCACCGAGGTGCCGTGCCGCACGATCTTGTCGATCTTGAAGAACGGCACCGATTCGGCCGGGAACAGGATGCCGTCGGCGACCCCGTTCGACAGGATCTCGTAGACCTTCGGCGACGGCGCCTGGACGCCGACCATGCCGAGGCGCTTGGCGACCTCGGCGACCACGCCGCCGCCGATCCGCATCTTCAGCCCCTCGGTGTCGGCGATCCCGGTCACCGCGGTCTTGCTGGTGAAGATCATGCCGGGGCCGTGGGTGAACACGGTCAGCAGGTGGACGCCGGCATGCTCGTCGGCCTTCGCCAGGGTCGTGGCGTGCAGCTTCCAGTACGCTACCGACAGCGCCTCGGCGGAATCCGACAGGAACGGCAGCTCGGCGACCGGGGTCAGCTTGAAGCGGCCCGGGGTGTAGCCGTGCACGCCGTAGCCGACGTCGGCGGCGCCGTTCTTGATCAGGTCGAACTGTGCCGGCGGCTTGCCGATCGGCGCCGCCATGATCTCGACCTTCACCCGGCCGTTGGTCGCGGCCTCGACCTGCTGGCCCCAGGGCGCCAGGATGTCGCGCACGATCGGGTGCGACGGTGGCAGCCAGTTGGAGACCCGCAGGGTGGTTTCGGCCCGGGCGCCGGCCGCCAGGCCGAGCGATGCCGCGATCCCGAGGCCGGCGGCGAAGACACCGGCAAACAAGCGACGCATGACGTGATCCCCTCTGTTCTTTGGTGAAGCCCTACCGCGATCCCTGCTCCGCGCCTTCTGTCTCGCGCACGCCGGGCACGGAGCCGGCGGGTGCGGCGGATGCCATGGCCTTGACCAGCTCGACCCTGACCTTGCCGAGCGCATTGCGCGGCAACTCGTCGACGAACACAACATCCTTGGGATGCTTGAAGCGGGCAAGCCGTCCCTGGAATCCGGCCAGCACGGTCTCCCGGTCGATCGCGGCACCCGGCGCGGCGACCACGACCGCCACCGGCACCTCGCCCCAGCGCGGGTCGGGCCGGCCGACCACCGCCGCCTCGGCGACCCCGTCGAGGGTGCGCAGCACGCGCTCCAGCTCGGCCGGGTAGACGTTCTCGCCGCCGGAGATGATCACGTTCTTGATGCGGTCGCGGAACCAGTAGGCGCCGTCGCCGTCGGCCAGCGCCAGGTCGCCGGTGCGGAACCAGCCGTCCCGGAACGCGGCGGCGGTCGCCGCGTCGTCGTCCCAGTAGCCGATCGCGACGTTGCCGCCCTTCACCTCGATCTCGCCGACGCTGCCCGTCGCAACTTCCCGGCCGTCGCCGTCGACCAGCCGGACCGCGCAGCCGGGCGCCGGCCGGCCGATCGAGCCGAGTTCGTCGGCCGGGTCGTCGACGGTCTGGAAGATCGCGACCGGCGCGGTCTCGGTGGCGCCGTACACCTGGATCACCGGTACGCCGCGATCGATGAACGGGGTCATCAGGTCGATCGGCACGTCCGACGACCCGGTCGCCACCGCCCGCAGCGACGACAGGTCGGTCGCCCGCCAGCGCGGGTGCTCGATCATCGCCTTCAGGGTCGCCGGCACCAGCACCGTCAGGGTCGGGCGCAGGGTCTCGATGGCGGCGAGCGCAGCGCCGGGATCGAACTTGTCGTGCAGGGTGACCGTGCCGCCGGCCTGCAGCACCGGGGTGGTCTGGATGTTCAGGCCGCCGACGTGGAACATCGGCAGCACCGTCAGCACGTGGTCGTTGGCCGTCATGGCGTGCATCGCCCGGGCATTCGCCGCGTTGGCGGCGATCGCGCCCTGGGTCAGCACCGCGCCCTTCGGCCGGCCGGTGGTGCCGGAGGTGTAGACGATCAGCAGCGGGTCGTCGTCGCTGCCGGAGTCCTCGATCGTGGCCGACGGCACCACCGCGGCCAGGCCGCCGGCCGTCGGGTCGCTGACATGCACCTCGCAGGTCGCGGGGTCGTGCAGGATCGCCTCGGCGTCGCCGGCGAAGGCCGGCTGCACCACCAGCAGCCTCGGCCCGCAGTCCAGCATGACGTAGCGCAGCTCCGGCGGGGCCAGCCGCCAGTTCAGCGGCACCAGGATGGCGCCGAGCCGGGCGGCCGCGAACAGCAGCGCCAGCATGTCGGGGGCGTTCGTGCCGAGCCACGCGACCCGGTCGCCGGGCCGGACGCCGTGGGCGTCGCGCAGCCACGCGGCGGTGCCGTCGACCAGCTCGGACAGCCGGCCGTAGTCCAGCACCTCGTCGCCGAAGCGGATGGCCGGGGCGTCGGGTCGCTCGTCGGCGTGGCGGTCGATCCAGTCGGCAAGAGACATTATTCGTCGACCTCGCCGGCCTCGTACAGGGCCTCGCGGCCGACCCGGTCGAGGCAGATCTCCGCCGTCCACGGCAGCATCAGCGACCCGCAGCGGCTGTCGCGGTACAGCCGCTCCAGCGGCAGGGACTTCAGCATCGACTGGCCGCCGCAGGTGCGGATCGCCAGCTGGCAGATCTCGTTGGCGTTCTCCATCACCGTGTACTGCGCCATGTAGGCCCGCAGCACCTGGTCCTTGCTGGGGTCGGCGCAGGCCTCGGTGACCGCCTGGAACCACAGCGCCTTGGTCTGCTCCAGCATCAGCCGCATCTGGGCAACGCCGAGCTGCTTGGTCGGGTACATCCGGCGCTTGACCGGCGGCAGCCCCGGCACCTCGCCGCGCAGGTAGGCGACCGTGAAGTCGTAGGCCGCCTGGGCGATGCCCATATAGGTCGGCGACAGGGTCATGAACATGTGCGGCCAGCGGGTCGCGGCCTGGTAGTAGACGCCGCGCGGCATCAGCTGGGCGTCGTCCGGGACGAACACGTCCTCCAGCAGCAGGGTGCGCGAGACCGTGCCGCGCATGCCGAGCGGATCCCAGTCACCGACCACCTTCACGCCCTCGGCGGTCGCCGGCACCGCGATGTACATGGTGTCGCGCCGCGACGGCCGCTCGCCCTCCTTCAGCTCGCCGCACAGCACCCCGTAGTAGTCGGCATGGCCGGACAGCGAGGCGAAGATCTTCTTGCCGTTGATCCGCCAGCCGCCGTCGACCCGCTTCGCACTGGTCGAGAACGGCACCACGCCGGCGGCCGCCGCTCCGCCCTCGGAGAACGGCTGGGCGTAGATCGCGCCGTCGTCGAGGATCCGGCGGTAGTGGATGGCCCGGCGCGCGCGATGGACGGCGCGGACCTCGTCGGGCATCTCCAGGTCCTCGGACAGCGGCCCGGTCCACAGGCACGAGCAGACGTGCATGTTCCAGGTCAATGCCGTCGCCCCGCAGTACCGGCCGATCTCGGCGGCGGTCAGCATGTAGGCCCGGAAGTCGGCGCCGCGGCCGCCGTCGGCCTCGGGCACGCAGATGCCGAGCAGGCCGGCGGTGTGCATGTCGCGGTAGTTCTCTGTCGGGAACCGGGCGTCGCGGTCGACCTCGGCGGCGCGGCCGGCGAACAGCCCCTTGCCGAGCCGGCGGGCCAGCGCGGTCAGCTCGGCCTCCTTGGCGGTCAGCCGGAACGCGTCGGGATCGAAGATCGGCGCGTCGGCCTCGACGCGGGAGAGGTCAAGGATGTCCATCGAGGGTCTCCGATTGCGTCATGCTTCCGCCGCGTCGTGGGTTCCGGATCGGTTCCTCTGACGAGGACCCGTCCGGAATGACGAAGGGGAGGGGGAGCCGATCAGCCCTCTTTCCCTGTCGTCATTCCGGGCAACCCCGGACTTGCTCCGGGGGCGACCCGGAACCCACCCGCCGCCGCGTCGCCCGGTCATGCCTGCACGCCCGCCAGGAACTCGCGGACCAGGGCGTTGAACGCCGCCGGCTGCTCCAGCGGCGCCATGTGGCCGGTGGCGGGCAGGCAGGCGTAGCCTGCGCCGGCGATCCTGCGGCTCATGCTCTCCATGGTCCGGGCCGGGGCGTTGCGGTCGACCTCGCCGGCGATCAGCAGGGTCGGCACCGCGATCGCCGCCATGTCGGCGAACCGGTCGAAACTGGCGAGGCACTTGATCGCCGCCCGGTAGGCGTCCGGCGGCACCGCCGCCATCGCCGCCCGGATCGCCGGCCCGGCGGCCGGGTCGGCGGCCGGCCCGACCAGCCGCTCGGCCGCCACCGCGGCGAGCTCGGCCATGGTCTGGCCGGCGTCGAGCGGCGCCAGCCGGTCGTTGACGAACTTCTCCTGGAAGCTGCCGTCCTTGCTGCCGAACGCCGCGGTGGTGCCGGACAGCACCAGGCTGCGCACCCGGCCGGGGCGGGTCGCCACGAACTCCTGCGCCACCATGCCGCCGATCGAATGGCCGAGCAGGTCGGCCTTGTCTGCGCCGAGTTCGTCCAGCAGCCCTTCCAGGGCGTCGGCCAGGCCGGCGAAGGTCATCTCGCCGGCAAGCGGGCTGCCGCCGTAGCCGGGCATGTTCCAGGCCACCACGTCGAAGGCGTCGGACAGCCCGTCGAGCTGCGGCGCGAAGGTCTCGGCGCCGCCGCCGATGCCGTGCATCAGCACCAGGGTGCGGCCGCCCCGGGAATCGCCGTGCGGGCCGCGGCGGAGGGTGGTGACGGTCATCGGCGGTTCTCCATCGTGTATCCGAGCGCCCGTCGCTGCGTGGGTCCCGGCCCGGTCGCGCCGAGGGCGGCGCGGCCGTCCGGGATGACGTCGGGAACAAGGGCGGTCCGACTTCTCAAATTGACGTCATCCCGGAGCGAGACGCCGAAGGCGGCGCGCATCCGGGACCCACCCGCCGCCGCGGCGGTCGGACGATTTCGGCTCACCGCAGGTCCTCCACCAGCTCGCCGGCGATCACCACCGGGGTACCGTCGAGCTCGATCGTGCAGCCGCGCACCGGCAGGTCGAAATGGCCCTTGGTGTAGCGCTTGGCGAACTCATTGGCGCCGGTCGAGTACAGGAAGTTGCCGGCGTAGGCGCGCAGCTCGGTGCCGTTGGTGTCGCGCTGGTCGTACATCGCCAACGCCTCGTAGCGCGCACCGGGGTTCATGCCGAAGCCGACATGGCTAGTGGCGTAGGCGTCGCGGTCCCCCCAGGCGGCGAAGTAGCGGCGCATCAGCTCGGCGTCGGTGCCGGCGCCCTCGATCGCGGTGACGTAGTCGTCGACCAGGGTCAGGGTCACCGGGCTTTCCAGGTAGCGCTTGAAGGTCAGGTTGACGTCGCCGGCGTCCAGCACCAGCCGGCCGTTCACCGAGCCGGCGCGCGGGAAGCTGACGACGATCCCGGCCGGCCAGTGCGCCACCGTGCGCGGCCGGTCGCACCAGCCCCAGACCCCGACCGTCGACGCCTCGCGCATGTCGACCGTCAGGTCGGTGCCGGCGGCCGAGGTCACGGTCATCGTGGCGGCGGCGCGCACCCGCTTGACCGCGTCCTTCACCCGGACGTCGTCGCCCGCGACCGGGACCAGCCGCTCGAGCGCGTCGGGGTGCTCGTTCGAGATCATCAGCAGGCGGGCGCCGTCGGCCAGCACCTGCGGCAGCTCCGGGGCGTGCAGCAGGCCCTCCACCGTCAGGTCGACCACCAGCCCGGACGCCTTCAGCGCCTGGATCGCCGCGGCCTGGCCGCCGAGCGCCGCCGAGGCGCCGGTCGAGCGCACCGGCACCGGGGCGTCCTGCGGCGGGGTCGGGACCACGACGTGGAACGGGCGGGCGCCCAGCCGCTGCAGCGCCAGCTCGGCGAGGTGGACGTTGAGGGCGCGCGACTGGGTCTCGGACAGCACGGCCACGGTCTCGCCGGGGGCGACCTTGCAGAGCTCGAACACCCGGGCGAAGGCGTCGATCCACTTGGCCTCGATCCGATCGGCGAGCATGGCCGTATCTCCCCCGTTGGCGACGCTCTGCACGGATCGGTCGCCGAAACAACTGGCGAAGCCTAGCAACGACTGTTATTTCATGAAAAGGCATAATTTCAGTTCTGAACGATTGGTGGAGGGCATGGCCACCGCTGCCCATCCGTCGGATAGCCGGGAGTTTCGCGACGCCCTCGGACGGTTCGCGACCGGGGTGACGATCGTCACCACGCTCGACGCTGGGGGCCGGCCGGTCGGGCTGACCGCCAACTCGTTCAACTCGGTCTCGCTCGACCCGCCGATGGTGCTGTGGAGCCTGGCGCGGCGGTCGGTCAACCTGCGCACCTTCCTCGACGCCGGCCACTTCGCGGTGAACGTGCTGGCGGCCGACCAGCGCGACCTGTCGGACCGGTTCGCGCGGCCGGTCGACGACCGTTTCGCCGGCGTCGAGTGGGAAGCCGGCACCGCCGGCGTGCCGGTGCTGGCCGGCGCCGTCGCCAGCTTCGAATGCGCCACCGACAGCCGGATCGAGGGTGGCGACCACGTCGTCTTCCTCGGCCGGGTCGCCCGTTTCCGCCACGCCGACAGGGAGCCGCTGATCTACCATGCGGGACGCTACAGCACCCCGGCCCGGCCCAGCTGAGACCGAACCGGCTGAAACCGGCCCGGCTGAGCCCGGCCCGGCCGAATCCGGCGCGCCCGAGCGCTTCGTCGACGGCTATCTGCTGTACCTGCTGGCGCGCGCCTCCAGCATCGCCAGCGCCGAGTTCCACACCCGCGTCAAGGAGCGCGGCGTCCCGATCCCGGTGTGGCGCATCCTGGCGGTGCTGAAGGGCACGGCCGGCGTCACCGTCGGCGAGCTGGCGGCGCGCTGCCTGGCCAACCAGCCGACCATCACCAAGACCGTCGACCGGATGCAGGCCCAGGGGCTGGTGGTGCGGATGACCGACGCCGGCGACCGCCGCCGGGTGTTCGTGCGTCTGACCCCGGCCGGCGAATCCCTGGTCGACGAGCTGATCGGCGACGCCCGCAAGCACCAGGCCATGCTGGAGCAGGCGATGGGCGTGGCCGAGAGCCGCGTGCTGGTCGACGCCCTGCAACGACTGATCGCAAGTACCGGCAGCGATTGCTAGGCAGAATCGTCCCGCCGCACGGTTAACGGTGGGGGACCGTCGGCGCGACTGTGTGCAACGCCGCCCGCGACTCCCCGCCGACCAAGACTCTCATTGGTTAAGCGCCGGTGCGGCACGCCGGTTGCTACCCGGACTCCGTTGCCCATCAGCAACGGGGGAGAGCCGATGAACGTTTCACGACCCCAGGAGCGCATCCTGGTCGCCAGCGGCGAGCGCGACGACCTGTTCCGCCTGCGCGAGGGCGCGCCGTGGCTGCCGGACGACGCGGTGGAATGGGTCGCGACCTCGGATCAGGCCTTGGACCTGCTGGCCCGACCGGGACACCCGTTCACCCTGGTCCTGGTCGACCGCGTGGTGGCACCCGGACCGGCGCCGTCGCTGTTCAGCTACATCCGGCGCGACCCCGACAGCCCCTATCCCGGCCTGGCGACGGCGCTGATCGGGACCGACATCACCGCAGCCGACGTCCGCCGGGCGACCCAGGCCGGCTGCGTGTTCACCCTCAGCCGCCCGTTCAGCCTGCCGGCGATCGCCGCGGCGGTGCAGCGCTGGCCGCTCGACCGCGCCGATTTCCTGGTCACCGGCGCCTATGTCGGGCCGGAGCGCCGGCGGGCCGGCGAGCGTGCGCCGGCCGACCGCCGGCTGACCGACGCCGCCGAGCAGGCGATCGCCTCGACGGCGCCGCTGTACGACATCGCGCCCGAGACCGTGGCCTTCCGGTTCAAGCGCTTTCCGGCAGGCAACGGCCAGGTGTCGTCCGCCATGCGGCTGCGCAACGGGCTGACCCGCGGCACCGTCGCCCCGGCGGCCGCGCACATCGTGGTGAAGAAGCGCGAGGGCCTGGGCGTGCTGGTCCGCCAGGCCGGCGCCATGGGCGATACCTGGCGGCAGCTGCAGGCCACCCTGGCGCCGCGGGCGCTGGCCCAGCTCAACGGCCAGGCCGTGCAGTCCTACCGGCTGTCGTCGCAGCGCGGCCTTCTGCTGCTGTCGGCGATCACCGGCTCGCTGGCGCGCTACAGCGCCGGCAGGCACCGACTGGGCCCGAAGCTGGTCGCCTTCCTGCGCGCCCATCTGGACGGCGTGTCGGCAGCACTGCGCCACCGCATCGACGACGACGGCGGCCCGGTCGGCCGCAACATCATGACCGAGCTCAAGGACGCCGAGCGGGCCTTCACCGGCCCGCAGGACGAGGCGCCCGGCGCGCCGGACTTCGAGGTCACCGCGCGGCGCGCCGGACGGGCGTAGGCCGTGGCCTACGGGCCGGCGGCCTCCGCCCGTGCCGGGCCGCAGCCGCAGCCGTCCAGCCCCGCCGACTTCGCGGTGGCGTCGGCGCGGCAGCACGCCTCGGGCTCGCCCGGTGCCGGGCCGCCGCAGCAACCGGTCGCGACCGTCGCCGAGGCGCTGCACACCCCGGTCTCCGGCAGCACCAGCCGTACCTCGCGCGCCGCCGCATGGTCGCCGGCGATCTCGGCGACCACCGAGCGGACCTGTTCGTAGCCGGTCGTCATCAGGAAGGTCGGCGCCCGGCCGTAGGACTTCATGCCGACGATGTAGAACCCGGGTTCCGGCTGCTTCAGCTCGGCCGCGCCGTGCGGCGGCACGGTGCCGCAGGAGTGGAGGTTCGGGTCGATCAGCGGCGCCAGGGCCGGCGGCGCCTGCAGGATCGGGTCGAGCTCGACGCGCAGCTCCTCCAGCATGCCCAGGGACGGGCGGAAGCCGGTCGCGACCACGATGCGATCGACCTCGATGCCGGTCGGTACACCGTCCAGGGTGGCGTCGACCCGGAGGCCGGCAGCGCTGCGGGTCACGCGTTCCGCGGCGAACGGTGCCAGAAGCTCGATCGATCCGGCGGCCAGCGCCCGCCCGACGGCGAGGCCGAGCGCGCCGCGGGCCGGCAGCTGGTCCGCGGCGCCGCCGCCGAGCGACAGGTCGGCGCGGGGGCGCCGCAGCGCCCACAGGACGCGCGTCCCCGGATGCGCCTCGTGCAGGCGCAGCAGGTCGAGGACGACGTTCATCGCGGAATCGCCGGCCCCCACCACCAGGACCCGCCGGTCGGCGTAGTCGCCACGATCCGCGCCCGGCACGTCCGGGATGCGGTAGGCGATCCGGTCGCCCGCATCCGCCTCGCCCGGCACCGGCAGCCCGTCGACGCCCATCGGGTTCGGCCGCCCCCAGGTGCCCGACGCGTCGAGCACGGCGCGGGCCAGGGTGCTGTGCTCGACGCCGCCGCGGTCCCGCCAGCGCACCACGAACGGCGCGGCCTCGCGACCGGCCGTGCGGCGGCGGTCGAAGCCGGCGCGGCTCACCGCGGTCACCGTGGCCTCCAGGTTCAGATGGGGCGCGATCGCCGGGTGGCCGGCGAGCGGCGTCAGGTAGTCCCGCACGATCTCGGCGCCGGTCGGCAGGCCGTCCGGATCCGGCGCCTGCCAGCCGCCGGCGACGAGTAGGGCGCGGGCCGCGTCGTCGATGTTGTAGCGCCACGGCGAGAACAGCCGGACATGACCCCAGTCGCTCATTGCCGCCCCGACCGTCGGGCCGCGCTCGAACACCCGCGGCGTCAGCCCGCGCTCGACCAGCCGGGCCGCCGCCGCCAGGCCGACCGGGCCGGCGCCGATCACCACGACGGGAAGATCTCCGTTCATGTCCTCACTCCTTCTGCATCGATGGATCGATGGTCGATGTATGGGCGCAAAAAAATTTCAGGCGCAGCAGGATCCCGGCAGGTCGCACGCCACCTTCTCGGATTCGATGAGGCAGCGGGTGACGTCCATCCAGGCGTCGACCGCAACCTTGAACGCCGCCCGTCCCTTGTCGGTGATGGTGTACACCCGCCGCTGGCGTCCGGAGACCACCTCGGTCTCGGACGTGACGTAGCCGCCTTCCTCGAACTCGCGCAGCACCGGATAGATCGTGCCTTCGGTGGGCGAGCAGCAGCCGTTGGTCGTTCGCTCGACGGCCCGCGCCATATCGTAGCCGTGCATCGGCCGCTGGTGCAGGACGCACAGGATGAAGAACTTGGACAGGCTCATCTTGATGGTGCCGTTCCAGTAGTCCCGGCTGAGGAAGTCGGGAGACGACTTGGCGGCGGCACGTGGACGCATCGAGGTTCTAGGCATGAGCCGGGATATATGCCTCGACCCTCGATGCGTCAAGGTCCCAATGGTGGAGCCGGCCCCCCGGGGGAAATCAGTGCGGCGGCGTGCGGGTCGTGTGCGCCGCCTCCACCGTCGGGCGGCCGGTCTGCCGGGCCTTGGACTCGCGGTGGGCGATGAACAGCGCGCTGGCGATGATGATCGCCGAGCCGATCCAGGTGTACAGCCCCGGGGTCTCGGCGAACATCGCGTAGCCGATCAGCGCCGACCACAGCAGCTGCAGGAACCGGGCGGTCTGCACCGCCGAGATCTCGCCGACCTTGAAGCCCTGCATCATCGCCAGGTGGCCGAGCGTCGCGAGCCCGGCGATGGCGATGGTCAGCAGCCACTCCTCGACCGTCGGCGCCCGCCACACCATCATCGCCGGCACGAAGGTGACCGCGGTCACGAAGACCGAGAGGTAGGCGACCACGGCCGGCCCGCTCTCGTGCCGGGTCAGCACCTTGGCGATCAGGTCCGAGGCCGCGAAGATCGGCGCGGCGATCAGCATGGCGATGGCGCCGGGGTCGACCTCGGCGAAGCCCGGCCGCACGATCAGCAGCGCCCCGAACAGGCCGGCGATCACCGCGGTGATGCGCGGCAGGCGGATCACCTCGCGCAGGAACAGGGCGGCGCCGATGGTGGCGAACACCGGGTTGGTGAAGCCGATCGCCGTGACCTCGGCCAGCGGGATCCGGCTCATCGCGTAGAACCACAGCATCACCCCGGTGCCGTGCATCAGGCCGCGCAGGGTGTGCAGCTTCCAGTTCGCCGCGGCGACGTCGGCCCAGCGCACCTTGACGAAGAACGGCACCAGGAACAGCAGCCCGAACCCGTAGCGCAGGAACGAGGTCTGGATCGGGTCCATGGTGGCGCCCACATAACGGACCAGGGCCATGAAGCTCGAGAAGATCAGCCCGGACAGGGCGACCCAGAACATTCCCTGGACGTTCGGCGGCACCGCCGCCAGGGCGGCACGCCATTGGGCGACGGGCGGCATACAGTGGATTCCGGATATGCTCGGCACCGGTGCCAACGAGGTGGCCGGCGCCTTGGGGAACGACAAGGGGAGCACGCAGCCATGACAGGATCAAGCCCGATCGCCCTGCCCGACAGCCTGGTCTCGACCGGCTGGCTGGCGGACAATCTGACCGCACCCGGCCTCAGGGTATTCGACACCACCTGCTTCCTGGTGCCGGACCCGAAGACCGCGCTGCGCGCCGAGAGCGGCCGCGCCAGCTACGAGGCCGGCCATATCCCGGGGGCCGGGTTCCTGGACATCACCGGTCCGGAGTTCTCCGACCCGTCCGGCCGCTTCCGCTTCACCATGCCGGCCCCGGAGCGGCTGGCCGCGGCGTTCGGCGCCCACGGCATCGGCGACGACACCGCGGTGGTGCTGTACGCCGCCGACAACCCGAGCTGGGCGACCCGGTTCTGGTGGATGCTGCAGGTCGCCGGCCACGACAACGCCGCCGTGCTGGACGGCGGGCTGAAGAAGTGGACGGCCGAGGGCCGGCCGGTCGAAGCCGGCGCCGAGCGCCACCCGGCCGCCACCCTGACCCCGAAGCCGCGCCCGCACTTGGTGGTCGACCGCGAAGGCGTGCTGGAGGCACTTGCGGCCGGGCACTGCGTGGTCAACGCCCTGACCCCGGAACAGCACGCCGGGACCGGCGGCACCCATTACGGCCGGCCGGGCCGGATCGCCGGCTCGGTCAACGTCGCCTCGCGCGACCTGCTGGACCCCTTGACCAATGCCTTCATTCCGCAGGCCGAGATCGAGGCGGCGATGCGGGCGGTCGGCGCGCTCCAGGCCGAGCGGGTGGTGCCGTATTGCGGCGGCGGCATCGCCGCCAGCGTCACGACGTTCTGGCTGACCCGGCTCGGCCACCGCAACGTGGCGCTGTACGACAACTCGCTCGGCGAGTGGGTGACCGACCCGGAGCTGCCGATGCAGACGGGGTGAGGGCGGTCGACGCCCGTCGCTTCGTGGGTCCCGGCTCTTCGCTGCGCTGCGGCCGGGAGGAGGACTGAGAAGAACGGCTCCCAAACCACCTCATCCCGGACGGGACGGCCGCGCGAGCGGGCGAACCGATCCGGGACCCACAGGTCGCCTCGTCGCCCGAGGGCTTGCCCCCCTCAGTCCGGGATCACCGCGATCACGTCGATCTCGACCAGCCATTCCGGGCGCGCCAGGGCGGACACCACGATGCCGGTCGATACCGGGTACACCCCCTTCAGCCACCTGCCGACCACCCGGTACACCGCCTCGCGGTAGCGCGGGTCGACCAGGTAGATGGTGATCTTGGTGATGTGCTCGAGCTCGGCGCCGGCCTCCTTCAGCAGCATGGCGACGTTGGCCATCGCCTGCTCGGCCTGGCCGGCGGCGTCGCCGACCGCCACGCTCTCGGAGCTGTCCAGGTCCTGGCCGATCTGGCCGCGCACGAACACCATGGCGCCGCGCGCCACCACCACCTGGCAGAGGTCGTTGTCGAGCTTCTGCTCGGGGTAGGTGTCGGCGGTGTTGAACCGGCGGATGCGGGTGTGGGCGACCATTGGGGGCTCCGGGTCAGAGGGCGAAGGCGTCGCACGGGTGCGGCCGGCCTATATCAGCGGGCCGCGGCGATCGGCGCACGCATTATTCGCCGATGGGGACGCCGTGCCTCAGCAGGGCCCGGCGCAGCGGCTCCAGGTGCCGGGCGTAGCGGCGCCAGTCCTCGATCCTGCGCTTGTCAAGACCGCCGCGGACGGCCGTGGCGCTCGCCGTGGCGACACGGTGATCGGCGCGGGCATAGTCCAGGCAGGCCGGGTCCCAGGGCAGGCCCGCATGATCCAGCATCCGGCGGATCCCGGCCTCCGGGTCGGCGATCAGGGCCTCGTAGCGGACGTCGAGCACGCCGCCGGGCCAGAGCCGGTTCCAATGCGCCATGTAGCGATCGTGGATGGCGATGAACTCGGCGATGTCCTCGAGGCTGCTCGAGTAGGTCTGGCCGGTCTCGAAGCGGCGCCGGAACTGCGACCAGCCGACCGCCATCGGGTCGCGCGCGAGATGGATGATCGGGGCTGCCGGAAACAGGCTCCTGATCAGGCCGACATGCATGAAGTTGTTCGGCATCTTGTCGGTGAAGAAGCAGCCCGGCAGGTCGACGGTCTCCCGGACCGAGGCGACGTACCGGGCCGCCATATCGTCCAGCCGGTCGTCGTCGAGATCGAGATGGCCGGTCGGGAAGCCGGCCAGCGACTTCGCCAACCGGTCGACGAACGGCAGCTCGCCGCCGCTCGCGACCTCGGAGTGCATGGACAGCATGCTCTCCACCAGCGTCGTGCCGGAACCGGGGAGCCCGATGATGAAGATCGGCGCCGCGGCCCCGCCGGCGGCGACCGCCGTCGCGCGGCGTCGCGGAGGGCTCGCCTCCAGGGTCGCCTGCAGGACCGCCCGGTTCAGGTCCATCTCGGGCGGCACGCGCTTGCGCCGCTCGCCGTTGCCCGTCTGCAGCCAGCCGAAGGCGGCATCCTCGTCACCGATCGCATCGTAGTGGTTGGCGAGCGCGAAGGCCGCCAGCTCGGCCGCGAAGCCGTCCATCGCCCCGCCGGCGAAGCGGTGCTTCACAGCCCGGACGGCGTGCTCGGGAACCCGGTCCGGGGCCGCCATGCCGAGGTGATACAGCGGCAGGACCGAATCCGGAGCGAGGATCCCGGCGCGCAGATAGGCGTGCACGGCAGTGTCGCGCTCTCCCGCCGCCTGGTTCCAGTGCCCGACCCCCAGCCACCCGTCCGCGACGCCGGGATCCAGCAGCACCGCCCGGCGCTCCGGTGCCGCGAACGGGCTCCGCATCGGGAGCGGCCACAGGATCCTGGTCAGCAGGATCCACAGCGTGACCATGGCCGGCCGGGCGACCAGGCCTCTGGCCAGACGGCAGACCGCCCGCTGCGGATCCGCCGGCGCCTCGTGCAGGGCGAGCGCCTGGGCCGCCAGGGTGCAGGTCGGATCGAGCGCCAGCGCCCGCCTGGCGGCGGCGAGGGCGCGGTCCGGCTGCCGGTCGTGGAAGGCGAAGGCGAAGACGTCCCAGGCCGCCGCGGCCCCCGGAGCGAGCCGCACCAGCCGGTCGGCGACCCCGCAGGCGCGGTCGGCATCGCCGCGCTTCAGGGCCTGGAGAACGTACGAGACCGCCTGGCCGACGCTCGTCAACCGGACCAATCGGGCGTCCTCCAGTCGCCTACCACGCATCCACGAAACCGCGCCCGGCGCCGTGGCGGACCGGGACGACGCCGGCGGCCCGCATGATGTGGCCTCGGGTCTCCATCGGGTCGATGACCGCGTCAATCTCGGTGGCGGACGCGTAGGCGACGGCCTTGCCCTGAGCGTAGAGGTCCGCGAGCAGCCTGTCGAACAGAGCCTGCTTCTCCGCTGGCCCCCCGGCGGCCTCGAGCTCCTTGCGGTAGCCCAGATGCACGGCGCCCTCCAGGCCCATGCCGCCGAACTCGCCGCTCGGCCAGGACACTGTCATCGCCGCTTCCTTGAAGCCGCCGGCGACCATCGCCATCGCGCCGAGCCCGTAGCCCTTGCGCAGCACCACCGCGAACAGCGGGACCGTCAGCGCCGCCCCGGTCACGAACATCCGGCAGACGTGGCGGACCAGCGCGGTCTTCTCGGCCTCCGGGCCGACCATGAAGCCGGGGGTGTCGCACAGCGAGATCAACGGCAGGCCGTGGGCCTCGCACAGCTGCATGAAGCGCGAGGCCTTGTCGGCGGCGTCGGCGTCGATCGCGCCGCCCAGGTGCTTGGGGTTGTTGGCGATTAGGCCGAACGGCCGGCCCTCGATGCGGATCAGCGCCGTCACCATGCCGGGCGCCCAGCCGGCCCGCAGCTCTAGCACCGAGCCGTCGTCGGCCATGGTGCCGATCACGTCGCGGATCTCGTAGACGCGCAAGCGGTTCTCCGGCACCACCCGGCGCAGCAGGCGCTGGTCGGGCGCGGTCCAGTCGGCCAGCGGCCCCTGGAAGTAGCCGAGGTATTTCTTGGCGACCGCGCAGGCCTCGGCCTCGTCCCGGACCCGGACGTCGACCACGCCGTTGGCGGCCTGCACGTCGATCGGGCCGATGTCCTCGGGCCGGTACACGCCGAGCCCGCCGCCCTCGATCATCGCCGGGCCGGCCATGCCGATGTTGCTGTCCTCGGTCGCGATGATGACGTCGCAGCAGCCCAGCAGCGCCGCGTTGCCGGCGAAGCAGCGGCCGGCGACCACGCCGACCACCGGCACCTTGCCCGACAGGGCGGCGAACGCTGCGAAGCTCGGGCCGTCGAGCCCCGAGACGGTGACCCGGTCGGTGTCGCCGGGCCGGCCACCGCCGCCCTCGGCCAGCAGCACCAGCGGGATCTCGTGCTTGCCGGCGAGGGTGAAGATCCGGTCGAGCTTGCGGTGGTGGCGCTGGCCCTGGGTGCCGGCCAGCACGGTGTAGTCGCCGATCGCGAAGGCGCAGCGCGCCGCCGCCTCGCCGAACAGCGCGCCGTTGACCCGGCCGGTGCCGGTCAGGATGCCGTCGCCCGAGGTGTTGCGGATCAGGTCGTCCGGGTCGCGGCGGCGGCTCTGGGCGGCGACCGCGAACTCGCCGTACTCGTTGAAGCTGCCGTCGTCGACCAGCGACGCCAGGTTCTCGCGCGCCGTGCGCTGGCCGCGGGCGTGGCGCTTGGCCACCGCCTCGGGCCGGGCGGCGTCGCGCCCGAGGTCGCGGCGGTCGAACACCTCCTGCAGGTCGGGACGGATGGCGTCCAGGTCGATCTCGGCCTCGACGACGGCCGCCGCCTCGGGTCCGTCGCCAAGCTCGATCGACAGGATCGGCTCGCCGGCCAGCAGGGTCCGGCCGGGCTCGGCCAGCAGCGTGCCGACACGGCCCGCGACCGGGGCCTCGACGGTGTGCTCCATCTTCATGGCTTCCAGCACGGCGACGACCTGGCCGCGGGCGACCGGCTCGCCCTCCGCGACCTGCAGGGCGACCACCGTGGCCTGCATCGGCGCGCCGACGGCCTGCTCGCCCGCCGGCACCGCCGTCGTCGACGCCTGTTCGGCGGGCCCTGACGCGGTCGCCCCGAAAGCCGGGCGCGAGAGGCCCTGCGCGGTCTCCGCCAGGATCGGGTAGCGGCCCTCGATGAAGCGGGTCGAGACCGCGTAGTCCCGCAGCTCCGGCTGGGCGAGCAGGGCCCGCAGCCATTCCAAATTGGTGTCGCAGCCGGCGATCCGGAACTCGGCGAGCGCGCGACCGGTGCGGGCCAGCGCCGCCGGCCAGTCGGTGCCGCGCGCGATCACCTTGGCGAGCAGCGAGTCGTAGGCCGACGAGGTGCGGTAGCCGGCATAGCCGAAGCCGTCGACCCGGATCCCCGGGCCGGCCGGCGGGTCGTAGGCCGACAGCGTGCCGCCGGCCGGGACGATCGTGCCGTCCGCCTCGATCCGCTCCATGTTCACGCGGGCCTGGATGGCGGTGCCGCGCGGCCGGTCCGGCAGGTCCAGGTCGGCCAGCCTCGCGCCCCCGGCGATCCGCAGCTGCTGGGCGACCAGGTCGACGTCCCAGATCGCCTCGGTGACCGTGTGCTCGACCTGGATGCGCGGGTTGGCCTCGATGAAGAAGACCTCGCCGGTCGCGGTGTCCAGCAGGAACTCGAAGGTGCCGAGGCTGCGGTAGGCGCCGGCCTCGGCCATGGCGGCGGCGTAGCCGGCCAGGCGCCGGCGGAGATCGTCGGACAGGAACGGCGCCGGTGCGACCTCGATCAGCTTCTGGTGCCGGCGCTGCAGGGTGCAGTCGCGCTCGCCCAGCGTCGCCACGCCGCCGCGGCCATCGCCGAGCACCTGCACCTCGACGTGCCGGGCGGCGCCGATGAAACGCTCGGCATAGATTTCGGCCACACCGAACGCCGCCGCGGCCTCGCGCCGCGCCGCCTCGACCGCGGCAGCGACCTCGGCGGCCTGATGCACCACGCGCATGCCGCGGCCGCCGCCGCCGGCCACCGCCTTGATCACCATCGACGCCCCGTCCGGCAGCCCCGCCAGGAACGAAGCAGCCGCCGCGGCGTCCACGGGGACGGGCGTGCCTGGCAGGACCGGCACACCGCACCGGACGGCCAGCGCGCGGGCGAGGAGCTTGTCGCCGTACAGCGCCAGCGATCGCGGCGCCGGGCCGACGAAGCGCAGCCCCGCCGCCTCGACGGCGCCCGCGAATGCCGGGTTCTCGCTCAGGAAGCCGTAGCCCGGATGCACGGCGTCGCAGCCGGCGCGGCGGGCGGCTTCGACCACGGCGGCAATGTCGAGATAGGCGCGGGCGCCGCGGCCGGGCAGCTTCTCCGCCCGGTCGGCCCGCAGCACGTGCAGCGCGGCGTCGTCGTCCTCGGGGTGGATCGCCACGCTCTCGATGCCGGCGTCGGCCGCGGTCCGGATGATGCGCAGGGCGATCTCGCCGCGGTTGGCGACCAGCAGGCGTCGAATTCCGTTCATGCGATGCGTCTCCCGCCCTCAGGCCAGCGCGTGATCGGTCGAGTACGGCAGGGCGGGATGGGTTTCTCGTTCGGTCGTTGCCCGGCCTCCCCGGCGGGCATTGTCCCATGTTCGGGGACCGTGTGAAGGGAGGCTTCGACCGTCACCCGATCCGGCGGCCGTGCTCGGCGTCGAACAGGTGCAGATGCTCGCTCCGGGCGGCCAGCGGCAGGGTCTCGTGCGGGCGGATGTGGTGGATGCCGGGCAGCCGGACCGTGAAGGGACTGTCGAGGGCGACGCCGTGCACGATGGTCTCGGCCCCCTGCGGCTCGACCATGCGGACCGACAGGTGCAGGCAGGCGGTCTCCGGGTCGACGACCAGGTGCTCGGGCCGGATGCCGAGGGTCGCGCGGCCGGACGGCGCGTCGTGGCCGGCCAGCGCCAGGCGCTTGTCGCCGAACCGGGCCTCGCGCCCGGCCACCTCGGCGGCCAGGAAATTCATCGGCGGCGAGCCGATGAACGAGGCGACGAAGGTCGAGGCCGGCCGTTCGTAGACCTCGAGCGGGGCGCCGATCTGCTCGACATAGCCGCCGTTCATCACCACCAGCACGTCGCCCATGGTCATCGCCTCGACCTGGTCGTGGGTGACGTACAGCGAGGTGGCGCCGAGCTCCTCGTGCAGCCGCTTGATCTCCAGCCGCATGGTGACGCGCAGCTTGGCGTCGAGGTTGGACAGCGGCTCGTCGAACAGGAACACGTCCGGCTCGCGCACGATCGCCCGGCCCATGGCGACCCGCTGGCGCTGGCCGCCGGACAGCTGCCGCGGCTTGCGCTCCAGCAGCCCGCCCAGGTGCAGGATGTCGGCGGCGCGCTCGACCCGGCGGCGGATCTCGTCCTTCGGCGTGCCGCGCAGCTCCAGCCCGAAGGCGATGTTCCGGGCCACCGTCAGGTGCGGGTACAGCGCGTAGTTCTGGAACACCATGGCGACATTGCGGTCCTTCGGCTCGACGCCGGTGACGTCGCGACCGCCGATCCGGATGCTGCCGGCCGTCACGTCCTCCAGCCCGGCCACCATCCGCAGCAGCGTGGACTTGCCGCAGCCGGACGGGCCGACCACCACGGCGAACCGGCCATGGGCCACCGACAGGTCGACGCCGTGGATCACCTCGGTGGTGTCGAAAGACTTGCGGACGTCGGTGAGCTCGATCTGGGCCATGGCCTGCCTCCGTTGCGGCGATCGGGGTCCCATAGCCGGTTTGCGTGACGGTTTGATGAGAGCGGCGGCGGGTGGGTTCCGGATGAGCCGCGCTCGGAGCGCGCCTCTCCGGAATGACGACAGGGTTGGGGTGGCCGTTCTTCTCTCTAGTCGTCATTCCGGCCTGGATCGCCACAGGCGAGACAGAGCCGGAACCCACGGCGCGACGGGCCTTGCCGCCGATCCGTCGCCGAAGCTTCACGGATCCGCCGGCGAACCGACACACGCCGGTAACCGATCGCCGCCACCTTCCGCCCGGTTCGGGAACCGGTGCCGGAGGAAGCGCGAGTGGTGGCGGAGATCGAGGCCCGGGTCGGGTTGCCGACCGTGCTTGCGCGACGGTCGGCCGGCCGTCGGTCGCAGCTTGGCCGTGCCGCCCTGCTGCTGGCGCCGTCGCTGGTGTTCCTGGCGGCCTTCACCTACTGGCCGATCGGCCAGGTGATCGGCCAGGCGCTGACCATCGAGACCTTCGGCTCCGACACCGTCGGCTACGGCCTCGGCAACTTCGAGCGGCTGCTGGCCGACGCCAGCTTCGGCCGCGCCCTGCTCAACAACCTGGTCTACGCGCTCGGCACCATCGTGCCGTCGATCGCGATCGCCCTGGCGCTGGCGGTCGGCCTGCAGGACGCCACCCGCTTCAACGCCGGGCTGCGCACCGTGGTGTTCTTCCCGGTGCTGCTGCCGCTGGTCGCCGCCGCCGCGCTGTTCCTGTTCGTGTTCCTGCCGGGCATCGGGCTGCTCGACTACTACCTGGCCCGTCTCGGCGCCGGCAGCACCAACTGGCTGGGCGACCCGGACATCGCGCTGTGGTCGCTGATCGGCCTGACGGTCTGGAAGAACGCCGGCTACTACATGCTGTTCTTCCTGGCCGGGCTGCAGGCGATCCCGCTCGACCTGTACGAGGCGGCGCGCCTGGAGGGGGCGGGGGCCTGGGGCCGGTTCCGACGGATCACCCTGCCACTGCTCGGGCCGACCCTGGCGTTCGTGCTGGTGATCGCCCTGGTCAACGTGATCACCCAGGTCGACCACGTGGTGGTGCTGACCAAGGGCGGGCCGTCCGACTCCACCAACCTGCTGCTGTTCTACATCTACCAGCAGGCCCACGAGAACTACGACTACGGCAAGGCCGCCGCCGCCACCGTGCTGTCGGTCGCCGGCCTGCTGGCGCTGTCCTTGCTGTCGCTGCGCACGCTCGAGCGCGGCATCCACTACGAGGCCTGAGATGGCGAGGCCTGACATGACCCGGCACGCGAACCCGACGGCGCTGCTGGCCCTGGCCGCCCTGTCGGCAGTGGTGCTGGTGTGGTCGACGCCGCTGCTGTGGATGGCGATCGCGGCGTTCCGGCCGCAGAACTTCGGCGGGCTCGACATGGCGTCGCTGTGGCCGGACTTCGTGCCGACCCTCGACAACTTCGCCGAGGCGCTGGATTCCGCCGATTTCCCGCTGCTGTACCTGAACACCGTCCTGGTCTGCCTGGGCACCCTGGCGGTCCAGCTCACCACCGTGACGCTCGCCGGCTACGCCTTCGCGCGGCTGCGGTTTCGGGCCAAGGAACTGGTGTTCTACGGCTTCCTGCTCCAGCTCATGCTGGTGCCGCCGATCCTGATCGTTCCCAACCTGGTCACGATCACCCGGCTCGGCCTGTACGACAGCCTGCTCGGGGTGATGGCGCCGTACTTCGCCTCGGCGTTCGGCGTGTTCCTGATGCGCCAGACCTTCCGGACCATCCCGAAGGACTTCGAGGAGGCGGCGATCGTCGACGGCGCCACCTGGTGGCAGCTGGTCTGGCGGGTGCTGGTGCCGCTGGCCCGGCCCGGCATGGTGGCGTTCGGGATCGTGTCGGTGGTCAGCCACTGGAACGAGTTCCTGTGGCCGCTGATGGTCGTCTCCACGCCGGACAACCAGACCCTCACCATCGGTCTCGCCTCGTTCACCATGGGGGCCGAAAGCGCCTCGCAATGGGGCGTGATAGCGGCCGGCACCTTCCTGGTGGCCGCTCCTCTGCTGGCGGCGTTCGCGCTGTTCCAGCGCCAGTTCGTCAACTCGTTCCTGTTCTCAGGGGTCAAATAGGAGGCTACGGCGATGTCCCGTATCGCATCCGCCGCGCTCGCCGCGGCGCTGACGCTCGGTATCGGCTCGGGGGCGGCGCTCGCCGCCACCGACATCGAGATGTTCTTCCCGGTCCCGGTGGAGGGCAAGCTCGCCAAGGAGATGAAGAACCTGATGGATCGGTTCAACGCCGAGCATCCGGACATCAAGGCGACCGCGGTCTACACCGGCTCCTACGACGAGACCAACATCAAGACCCGGGCCGCCATCAAGGCCGGCCGGCCGCCGGCGGCGGTGATCATGAGCGCGAACTTCGTGCTCGAATACCAGATCAACGGCGAGATCCAGCCGCTCGACCCGCTGATCCAGGCCGACGGCCAGACCCCGGACGCCTTCATGGGCAAGTTCTGGCCGGCCCTGCACGGCAACGCCCGGTTCGCCGGCAAGGTGTGGGCGGCGCCGTTCCACAACTCGACGCCGCTGCTGTACTTCAACGCCGACCACTTCAAGGCGGCCGGGCTCGATCCGAACAACCCGCCGAAGACCTGGGCCGAGTGGGTCGACGCCGCCAAGAAGCTGACGGTGCGCGACGGCGACACCGTCAAGCGCTACGGCCTGATGCTGCCGGGCAACTACGACTATCTCGGCTGGGTCATGACCGCGCTGACCATGTCGAACGGCGGCCTGTACTACAACCCGGAGTTCGGCGGCGAGGTGTTCTACGACACCCCGTCGATGCTGGGCGCCCTGACCCTGGTCGACAACATGGCCCACAAGTACAAGGTGATGCCGGACGGCGTGACCGACGGCAAGGCGGTGTCGACCGCGTTCTTCGCCGGCCAGGCATCGATGGTGGTGCTGTCGACCGGCTCGCTGTCGTTCATCCGGCAGAACATGAAGGACAACTACGGCGTCGCCTTCGTGCCGCGCAACCTGCGCAACGCGGTCGCCATCGGCGGCGCCTCGCTGATCATGCCGAAGGGCCTGTCGGACGAGCGCAGGCAGGCGTCCTGGACCCTGATCAAGTGGCTGACCAGCCCCGAGATCTCCGGCCACTGGAGCCGCTTCACCGGCTACTTCGCGCCGAACAAGGGCGCCTACGAGCTGCCGGAGATGAAGACCTTCATCGCCGAGAACCCGGACGCCAAGGTCGCCCTCGACCAGCTGCAGTACGCCCAGTCCTGGTTCGCCACCTACAACACGGTGGCGGTCCGCAAGGCGCTGGAGGACGAGGTCCAGGCGGTGATCGCCGGCAAGAAGAAGCCGGCCGAGGCCCTGAAGGCGGCCCAGGCCAAGGCCGACGACATCATGCGCCCGTACGTCGAGCAGACCGCGCTGAACCTGCCGAACTGACGGCCCGACCGTCCGGACGGTCCGCCGGCACGGCCGGCGGACCGTTCGTCATTCCCCACCTCCTGATCCGGGGTTCCCCCATGCTGATCGCCCAACTCACCGACCTGCACGTCCGGCCGTCCGGCGTGCCGGCCTACCGCGTGGTCGAGGTCAACACCATGCTGGCCCGCGCGCTCGCCACCCTGCGCTCGCTCGACCCGCAGCCGGACGCCGTGATCCTGTCCGGCGACCTGACCGATTGCGGTCTTGCCGAGGAGTACGAGCTGCTGCGCCGCATGCTCGAGACGCTGGCGATGCCGGTCTACCTGATCCCCGGCAACCACGACCGCCGCGGCCCGCTTCGCGAGGTGTTCGCCGGCTGGCCGACGCTCGGCGACGATCCCGGGTTCGTCGACTTCGCGGCCGATATCGGCCCGATGCGCCTGGTCGGCGTCGACAGCGTGGTGCCCGGCCACGGCCATGGGGCGCTGTGCGAGCGCCGGCTGGCCCGGCTGCGCGCGACCCTGGCGGAGGCCGCCGACCGGCCGACCCTGCTGGCGCTGCACCACCCGCCGTTCCCGTGCGGCATCGAGCACATGGACAGCATCCGGCTGCTCGACGGCGCCGAGGAGCTGCGGGCGATCGTCGCGGCCAACCCGCAGGTCGAGCGCGTGCTGTGCGGCCACCACCACCGCCCGATCCAGGCGCGCTGGGCCGGCACGGTCGCGCAGATCGCGCCGTCGGTCGCCCATCAGGTCGAATACCGCCTCGATCCCGGCGCCGACGGCCTGTTCGTGCTGGAGCCGCCGGCCTTCCTGACCCATGCCTGGATCGAGGGTGTCGGCGTGGTGACCCACCAGGTCTATGTCGAACGCTACCCGGGGCCGTACCCGTTCATCCTCGACCCGGACTATCCCGGCGCCGAGGTGTGACGGGGCGGCCGACGCCGCCTCCCCCTGGCCGAACCCGCCCGGGCGCCGTACATAGGTCGGATGGACTTCCGCCGCCTCGCCCGGTTCCTGACGATCCCGCTCGGCCTCGTGCTGGCGGCGGCGCTCTCGTTCGGGGCCGACGCCGCCGGCGCCGGCGCCGACGGTCGGGTGGCGGTGGCGCCGGATGCGGCGCCGTGGCGGTCGGTCGGTCGCCTGAACGTCGCCGGGTTCCGGATCCGGCGGCACTGCACGGCCACGCTGGTCGCGCCTGACCTCGCCCTGACCGCGCGGCACTGCCTGCGCGGCTTCCGCGGTGAGGAATGGGTGGCGCCCGACCTCGTGCACTTCCTGCCCGGATACAGCCGCGGCGGCTACCTGGAACACCGCCAGGCGGTCGGCTACGAACCGGTCGGCGACGAGGCGGTGCTGGTCCGCCTGGACGGCCGGGCGAAGGTCGAGCCGGTGCCGATCGCGGCCCCCGGCACCCAGCCCGGGACGGCGCTGTTCGAGGCCGGCTACAGCGGCGACAAGGGGCATGTGCTCACGGTCGACCCGGCCTGCCGGTTCCTCGGCTGGTCGCCGGAAGGCCTGTGGCGGCACGACTGCGAGGCCATCGGCGGCGATTCCGGGGCGCCGATCCTGGTCGACACCGGCGCCGGGCTGGCGGTGGCGGCGATCCATATCGGCCGACGCGGCAGCGAGGGGCTGGCGGAGCCGCTGGACGTCGGGCGCCTGCGGCGGCACGCGGCGCGGTAGCGCGGCCTGCGGGGGCCTGCCGCAACGCTCTCTTGACCGGGCGCCGCCGCCTCACCAAATTCTACGGCGTGCGGACCGCGGCCTCGCGGAGCGGTCCGCATTCGGCGCCGCACGCCGCGGGTCGAGTGTTGGGGTTCTCGCTCGCGTGAGGAGACGCCGATGTCGCGTATGTCACTGTTCAATTCGCCGCTGCTGCTGGGCTTCGATCATTTCGAGCGCGCCCTGGACCGGGTGCAGAAGGCCCAGGCGGACGGCTACCCGCCCTACAACATCGAGCAGACCTCCGAGAACGGCCTGCGGATCACCCTTGCGGTGGCCGGGTTCTCGATGGACGACCTGAGCGTGCAGATCGAGGACAACCAGCTGGTGGTGCGCGGCCGGCAGGCCGACGACGACAGCCGCATCTACCTGCACCGCGGAATCGCGGCGCGCCAGTTCCTGCGCACCTTCGTGCTCGCCGAGGGCATCCGGGTCGAGGGCGCCGAACTCGACAACGGCCTGCTGCACATCGACCTGGTCCGCCCGGTCCCGGAGACCAAGGTCCACACCATCGAGATCCGCGGGGCGGACAAGAAGGCCAAGAGCCGGACCATCGACGTCACGCCGGAAACCGAGTGACATCCCCCGGCCGACATCCCGCGGGCTGCCGCCGGTGCGGGGCCCATATCCAGACGTACCGAATGCTCCGGGTCTGAGGGACCGGGCAGAGGAGGTGACGATGAACGACAGTATCCGCCGGATCAGCCCGGAAGCGTTGGCCGCCCTGGGCGTCAACCAGATCGCCTACGTCAAGCCGGTCGAGATCGAGCACGAGATGCGGTTCGCGGTGCACACCGCCGACGGGACCGGCGTCACGGTTTTCCCGAGCCTGGAACTCGCCCGCCTCGCCATCCGCCAGAACGACCTGGAGCCGGTCAGCGTCCACTGAGGGTGGCGGCGGCTGCTCATCCTCCGTCCGTCGCCTCGTGGGTCCCGGATCGGCCACGCTGGCGCGCGTCCGTCCGGGATGACGTCAGGAAAGGTGATGATCGCGGATTGGCCGCTGGCGGCGACATCATGATTCGGCGCGATGTGCGAAAGGGCGGCGTCCCCCAACTGGACGTCATCCCGGCCGTAGCGATGCAGTCGCGGAGAGCCGGGACCCACGAAGCGACGGGCTTCCGCGGACAGCCGCCTCAGGCGGCGTGGCTGGCGGTGGTGTCGGTGAACAGGGCGTAGATCGCGTCGCGGCTCTCGCAGCCGCGCAGCTTGTTGCACACCGTACGGTCGCGCAGCAGCCGCGACACCCGGGCCAGCGCCTTCAGGTGGTCGGCCCCGGCGCTCTCCGGCGCCAGCAGCAGGAACAGCAGGTCCACCGGCTCGTCGTCGATCGAGTCGAAGTCGATCGGCTGCTCCATGCGGGCGAACACGCCGTACAGGCGGTCGAGCTTGGCCAGCTTGCCGTGCGGGATGGCGATGCCGTGGCCGACGCCGGTCGTGCCGAGCCGCTCGCGCTCCAGCAGGACGTCGAAGATCTCCCGCGACTCGATGCCGGTCAGCTCGCTCGCCTTGCGGGCCAACTCCTGGAGCGCCTGCTTCTTGCTCGGCGCCCGGAGCGTGGGAATGATCGCGTCGCTTGAGATCAAGTCCGTGATATCCATCGCTGCAATCGTCCTTTCGCCGTCCGGCGCGTCCCGACGCCGGCGGTGTCGTGTCGTCGTCAGCTCTGGGAGGGGCTCGGCGGGTCGACCCAGCCGACGTTTCCGTCCGGCCGGCGGTAGACCATGTTCAGCCCGCCATGCGCCCGGTTCCGGAACATCAAAGCCGGCGCGCTGGCCAGATCCATGCGCATCACGGCCTCGCCGACCGTGAGCATCTCGATGTTGGTCTCCATCTCGGCGACCACGACCGGCTCCCAGCCGTCGCCGCCTTCCGGCTCCGGGCCCTCCTCGGCCTCGGCCGCCAGCACGTACTGGGCCGCCGGAACCGCCTCGCCGTTGTGGCCGCGGTGGTGGTCGCGCAGGCGCCGCTTGTAGCGCCGAAGCTGCTTGTCGATGCGCTCGGCGGCGGCGTCGAAAGCGGTGTGGGCGTCGTTGCTGCTGCCCTCGGAGGTCACGGAGATGCCCTTGCCGATGTGCACGTTGATGTCGGCTTGGAGCTCCGAGCCCTCGCGCGACAGCGTCACCGTCGCGTCGATCGGGTTGGCGAAGTACTTGGCGGCGATCTGCTCGACCGTCGTCTCGATGCGCTCGCGCAGCGCATCGCCCACGTCGAGCTGCTTGCCCTGGACCGAAATCTTCATCGCTCTGTCCGTGTGGTTGTCCCACATTCCGACATGGGGTCGACGCGACCCGGTCGAAAGAGGCTCTCTCCCCGTTGGAGACGGCCGCGCGCCCCTTTTCGGGATCCCGCGCGCGAGGCCGCGGAACCTAGTCGTGCGGGGCACCGGCGTCAAGTCGCGATAAATGCCACCCTCCCTGGTCGGCCATGCGTCCCCGGCACGGCTTCAGCCGCGTGCCGGAAGGGCCACCAGCATCGCCTTCTCGCGGCGCCGCTGGACGCTGGACGGGATTCGCAACGCTTCCCGGTACTTGGCGACCGTCCGGCGCGCGATATCCACGCCGTCGGCCCGCAGCAGCTCGACGATGCGGTCGTCGGACAGTACCGCGGAAGGGGGCTCGGCGTCGATCAGCCGCTTGATGCGGTCGCGCACCGCCTCCGCGGAATGCGCCTCGCCGCCGCCGGCCGACGCGATCGCCGCGGTGAAGAAGTACTTCAGCTCGAAGATGCCGCGCGGGGTCGCCACGAACTTGTTGCTGGTCACCCGGCTGACCGTGCTCTCGTGCATGCCGATGGCGTCGGCGATGTCGCGCAGCACCAGCGGCCGAAGGTGCTGGACCCCGTGCTCCAGGAAGCCGCCCTGCTGGCGCACGATCTCGGTCGCCACCTTCAGGATGGTGGTGGCGCGCTGGTGCAGCGAGCGGACCAGCCAGTTCGCCGACTGCAGGCAGTCCGACAGGTACTCCTTGGCCTTCTTGTCCTTGGCGGTCCGGCCCGAGACCTCGGAAAAATAGGCGTTGTTGACCAGCACCCGCGGCAGGGTGTCGGTGTTCAGCTCGATCGCCCAGCCGCCGTCGGGGCCGCGCCGCACGATCACGTCCGGTACCACCGGCTGGTCCAGCGGCGGCTCGAACGCCTCCCCCGGCTTCGGGTTCAGCGACTTGATCTCGGCGATCATCTCGCCGAGGTCCTCGTCGTCGACGCCGCACACGCGCCGCAGCCCGGCGAAGTCGCGCTGGGCCAGCATCGGCAGGTTGGCGAGCAGCGCCTCCATGCACGGGTCGTAGCGGTTGCGGTCGCGCAGCTGCAGCGCCAGGCATTCCTTGAGGTCGCGGGCGAACACCCCGGCCGGGTCCAGGCGCTGCAGGCGTTCCAGCACCCGCTCGACGTCGTCCGGCGAACAGCCGAGCTGCTCGGCCAGCGGCTCGACCGGCCCGGACAGGTAGCCGGCGGCGTCGACCATGTCGATCAGGTGGGCGGCGATCAGCCGGTCGGCCGGGTCGGCGATCTCGATCGCCATCTGGTCCAGCAGGTGGTCGCGCAGGGTCTTGGTCTCGGACAGGGTGTGCTCGAGGCCGAACTCGTCGCCGTCGCCGCCGTGTCCGCCGGTGCTCCGCCAGCCGGCCAGCTCGCCGGCACCGGCGCCCATCGCCGCCACGCCGTCGCTCTCCTCGATGCCGGCGCTGCCCCAGTTGTTGTCGTAGTCGACGTCGCTGGGGTCCTCGGCGGCGTTCGGCAGGGTCTCGTTGGCGGCCCGCTCGGCGGTGTCGCGCACCCGCTCGGCCGGTTCCTCGCTCTCGTGACGCAGCAGGTTGTCGCGCTCGACCGCTTCCAGGGTGGCCGGGCCCTCGCCGTCGTCCCGCTCGAGCAGCGGGTTCTGGGCGAGCTCGCCCTCGACGTACTCGGTCAGCTCCAGGTTGTTGAGCTGCAGCAGCTTGATCGCCTGCTGCAGCTGTGGCGTCAGGACCAGGGATTGCGAGTGGCGAAGATCGAGCCGTTGCGAAAGCGCCATCGGCTACATCCGTCAGAGGCTGAACCGCTCTCCGAGGTAGAAGCGCCGGACGTCGCGGTGCGCGACGATGTCATCCGGCGCCCCTTCCATCAGCACCATGCCGTCATGGAGGATGTAGGCGCGGTCCACGATGTCGAGCGTCTCCCGGACGTTGTGGTCGGTGATCAGCACCCCGAGGCCGCGATCGGTCAGGTGCGAGATCAGGTCGCGGATCTCCGAGACCGCGATCGGGTCGATGCCGGCCAGCGGCTCGTCGAGCAGGATGAAGTGCGGCTGCGAGGCCAGCGCGCGGGCGATCTCGACGCGCCGGCGCTCGCCGCCCGACAGGGCCAGGGCGGGGGTGCGCCGCAGGTGGCTGATCGAGAACTCGGCCAGCAGGTCGTCCAGCATGGCGTCGCGCCGGTTGGCGTTCGATTCCACCACCTCCAGCACCGCCCGGATGTTCTGCTCGACGGTCAGGCCGCGGAAGATCGAGGCCTCCTGCGGCAGGTAGCCGATGCCGAGCCGGGCGCGGCGATACATCGGCAGGTCGGTGATGTCGTGCCCGTCCAGGGTGACCGAGCCGGAATCCGCCGAGATCAGGCCGGTGATGACATAGAAGCAGGTGGTCTTGCCGGCGCCGTTCGGGCCCAGCAGGCCGACCGCCTCGCCGCGCCGCACGTTGACCGACACGTCGCGCAGCACCGGCCGCTTCTTGAAGCGCTTGCCGATGTTGCGGGCCGCCAGCCCGTCCGGCGTCCGGCCGTCGGAGGTCTTCACCAGGCGCGGGCGCGGACCCGGCGTGGCCGTGGCATCCTCCTCGCGACCGGTCATGCGTCGAGCGCTCCTCTCCGTTCGTTCCCGGTGCCGGTCACTCCGGCGCCGGTCAATTCGGCGTCGTGCCCGGGGTGAACAACCCCTTGACCCGGCCGCCGTCCTTGCCGCCGGGCAACAGGCGGCTGATGCCGGTGTTGAGGTTGACCACCGCACGCTCGCCGTTGAGCTGATTCTTGCCGCGCGTGATCCGCACGTTCCCGTTCAGCGTGGCCGTCCCCTTGAGCGCATTATAGACCCCTTCGTTGCCGCGGGCGACCTCCTGCGGCGTGGTGATCACCACATTGCCGTCGGCCTCGACGCGCTGGAGGGCGGTCTTGCCCTGCTTGTCCTCCGCGAAGAACGCGGTCATCAGGTCGGCCCGGATCCGCTGGTTGTCGCGAATGGCGGTGGCGTCGCCGCGGGCCACCGCGACGTGCTTCTCCTGCCAGTACTCCAGGCTCTCGCGCGCGGTGATCAGGTCCTGGGCGTTGCGGAACTGCAGGTCGCGGCCGGTCAGCCTGACCAGGGCCTTGTCCAGCACGTAGACCGCCTTGTCGCCGGTGGCGCGCTCGCGCGGGGTGGCGATCACCACGTTGCCCTCGGCCACGATCCGGAAGATCTCCGAGGTGCCGTCCGGCTTCTCGCGGTAGTGGGCGGTCAGGCTGTCGGCGGTCACCTCGGTGTCGCCGCGGGTCGCCTTGGCGTTGCCGCGCGCCACGTAGACCTTGGAATCGCGGATCCACTCGATGCCCTGGTCGGCCTCGACGGTGACCGGGACGTTGCCGTCGCCCGTGCCCTGCAGCAGCTGGGCGGCCGCCGGCCCGGCCGCCGCCGCGAGCAGGAGCGCCGCCAGCAGGGCGGCGCGGCGAACGGACATGAAGGACACTCCCGGACCGGCCGTCATCCGCCGGTCCCGGAGCCGTACAGCACCGCCCTGGCCTTGCCGGTGAACACCACGCGGGCGCCGCGGTCGTACAGCCGGAAGCCCTCGCCGGTGACGTTGCCGGTCGGGCTCTGGCCGGTGGTCGGTGTGTCGCTGGTCGCCGAGCCGTCGCCGAAGTTGACGCGGGCGGTGTCGGACGCGAGCTGGTGGCCGGCTTCGTGGTACACGGCGACGCCGCCGCCGAGGTCGACCGTCTCGACGCGCTTGTGCCACACGCCGCTGCCGGCGGTCAAGGTGATCCAGGCGCCGCTCTCGGTCATCATGTCGGCCTGCGGCCTGTCCAGATAGACGGCGTCGGCGGACTCGCTCTCCTGGCGGGCCGAGGCGGCGATGATCTCGTACGGGCGGTCCTTCTCGTCGACGCCGACGAAGCGCGGATTGGCGACCCGCAGGGTGTCGGCGTCGGACGACGAGATCCGCTTGCCGCCGATCGTGTCGATCGGGTCCTGCAGGAGCTGCGGCCAGACCACCACCAGCGCGATCAGGCACAGCGCGATCGCCGGCAGCAGCATCTTCATCGCCGCCACCAGGCGGCTCGACCGGGCGGTGGCGAACGATCGCCGGGCCGCCGGGCGCTGCCGGCGCTCGGCGGGGGCGGTGACGCTCGGATCTGTGGTCGCCACGGTCGCCTGGACTCGCTGATTGGCTCGCTGAATCATTCGCTTGAGCTTATACCGCGTCGCTGCGCCGGCGGGTAGCCGGCGCGGCATTCCGTCCGGTCAGGTGGTGTCGGGAGCCGGCTGCCGGAACGTCAGTGCGCGAAAATGTCCTCTTCGGCATAGCCGATCAGGTCGAGGGCGGCGCGGGTGCCGAGGAACCGGAAGCAGTCGGCGGCGATCGCGGCCCGGCCCTCGCGGGCCAGCATGGCGTCCAGCTTGTCCTTCAGGGCGTGCAGGTGCAGCACGTCGGAGGCGGCGTAGGCCTGCTGCTCGGCCGACAGCTCGGCCGCTCCCCAGTCCGACGACTGCTGCTGCTTGGAGAGTTCGACCCCCAGCAGCTCGCGGCACAGGTCCTTGAGGCCGTGCCGGTCGGTGTAGGTCCGGACCAGCTTGGAGGCGATCTTGGTACAATAGATCGGTGCGGTGTCGACGCCGAGAAACGCCTTCATCACGGCGACGTCGAAGCGCGCGAAGTGGAACAGCTTGAGGACCGCCGGATCGGCCAGCAGGCGGCGCAGGTTCGGGGCGTCGTAGGAACCGGGCGCGAACTGCACCAGGTGGGCGTTGCCGTCGCCGGCCGAGAGCTGCACCACGCACAGCCGGTCGCGCACCGGGCGCAGCCCCATGGTCTCGCTGTCGACGGCCACGACGGGGCCGAGGTCGAGTCCGTCGGGCAGGTCGCCCTGGTGAAGCGTCACCGTCATGCCGCGACCCTATCGGGGAGAGAATGGTGCCCAGGAGAAGACTCGAACTTCCACGACCGTACGGTCACTAGCACCTGAAGCTAGCGCGTCTACCAATTCCGCCACCTGGGCAGGCTGCGGAGGCGCCGTCGGCGCCGTCACGGGAGCGCACATTTAGTGGCGGCCCACGCCGCTGTCAAAGGGTTTTCGTCGTCGGTCCAAAACTGGCGAATTCCTCCTCCCCCTCGACCGCCCGGCTGTACTATAAGCCGTTGCGTCACGCTCACCGCCGGAGAGGAAGGTGCCATGCAGGGCCAGCTCGCCACCGTGTTCGGAGCCTCGGGTTTCATCGGGCGCAACATCGTGCGGGAACTCGCCGCCCGGGGCGTGCGGGTCAACGCGGTGTGCCGCGACGCCGAGCAGGCGAAGTTCCTGAAGCCGATGGGCGCCGTCGGGCAGGTCACGCCGATGCGCGCCGACGTCACCGACCCGGCGGCGGTGGCGCGCGCGGTCGCCGGCGCCGACATGGTGATCAACCTGGTCGGCATCCTGTACCAGTCCGGCCGCAACACCTTCGACGCGGTCCAGGCAACCGCGCCGGGCACCATCGCCAAGGCCGCCGCCGACGCCGGCGTCCGGGCCCTGGTCCACGTCTCGGCGATCGGCGCCGACGCCGACAGCCGCTCGGCCTACGCCCGCAGCAAGGCGGCCGGCGAGGCGGCGGTGCGTGCGGCGTTCCCGGCCGCCACCGTCCTGCGCCCGTCGATCGTGTTCGGGGCCAACGATTCGTTCTTCAACCGGTTCGCCGCGATGGCGCAGGTGATGCCGTTCCTGCCGCTGATCGGCGGCGGCGCCAACAAGTTCCAGCCGGTCTATGTCGACGACGTCGCGGATGCGGCGATCGCCGCGCTGCAGCGCCCGGAGGCCGCCGGCAAGACCTACGAGCTCGGCGGCCCGTCGACCTATACGTTCCGGCAGCTGCTGGAGCTGATGCTGGTGGAGATCCGCCGCCGTCGGCCGCTGGTGACGGTGCCGTTCTGGCTGGCGTCGCTGCAGGCGGCGGTCCTGGAACTGCTGCCGGTGCCGCCGCTGACCCGCGACCAGATCGAGCTGCTGAAGCGGGACAACGTGGTGGCGCCGGGCGCGTCGACGCTCGCCGACCTCGGCGTCGACCCGACCCCGCTGGAGATCGTGCTGCCGACCTACCTGGACGCGTTCCGGCTCGGCGGCCGCTATGCCGGCGGCCGGGCCCACGCCTGACCTTCGGCCTCGACCGGTCCCGCCGCGCCCGGTCCGACCCGGAAGCGCCGGTCAGCCCATATAGATCCAGGCCAGCAGCGCGCCGCCGAGGGCGATCCGGTACAGCACGAACGGCAGGAAGCTGGCGCGTCGCAGCCAGCCCATCATCGCGACGATCGCGATCAGGGCGGTGATCAGCGCCAGTCCGCCGGCGACGAAGGCGTCGGCGGTCAACTGCGCGTCGCCGGTCTTGTACAGGTCGTAGCCGGCGAGCGAGCCGGCCGCGACGATCGCGGGGATCGCGAGCAGCATCGAGAACCGTGCGGCCTCGGCCCGCTCGAAGCCGAGCAGGCGGGCGGCGGTCATGGTGATGCCGGAGCGGCTGGTGCCCGGGATCAGCGCCAGGACCTGCGAGAAGCCGATGAACAGGGCGCCGCCGTAGCCCAGGTGCTCGATCCGGCGGACCGTCATGCCGGAACGGTCGACCACCCACAGCAGGATGCCGAAGCCGAGCGTGGCCCAGGCGATCACCTCGACCGACCGCAGAGTGTCGCCGAGATAGCGCGAGTCCAGGTAGCCGGCGGCCACCAGCGGCAGGGTGCCGACCACCAGCTGCAGCGCCAGCCGGGCCCCGGGGTCGGCACGTCCGCGCAGCGCCCGTCCCAGCCCCGCCAGCATGCGGATCACGTCGCGCCAGAGATACAGGATGACGGCACCGAGAGTGCCGACATGCACCGCCACGTCTATCAGGGGCCCCTGGTCGGCGGCGCCGGTGACGTAGGGCACCAGGATCAGGTGGGCCGAGGAACTGATCGGCAGAAACTCGGTGATGCCCTGGACGACGGCCAGGACGATCAGCTGTTCGACAGTCACGAGAGACGCTCCCGGTCGTGGGGGTCGCCGCGACTCCCCGGTAGACGGCCGGAAACATTAGTCATTCGGCATCGTACAGGACAGGCGGTAAAATCGTCGCAATACGATACTAATATGCGTGACCCGGTGAGGGCGCCATTGCGACGGGCCGGAACGGGAGCGGTGTCGGGACGGAATTAGTCAACATAATTGACCTAATATTCGCAATCATGCTTCCGCCGAGGCGACGGTTTGTGTATAGAGGCGGTCCCCGACCGCCGCTCGGCTCCAAGGAACGGTCGGGACCAGGGAGGACTGCCGTGACGACCGACCGCATGCTGAAGTTCGTGGGCACCGCCAAGCGCATGCCGACCAAGCGTCCGGCCGAGGAGCGCGCGACCGATTTCGGCGAGATCTACGAGGAGTTCGACGCCGCCGGCGCGCAGCAGCAGGCCGGCCGGTGCTCGCAATGCGGCGTGCCGTTCTGCCAGGTCCACTGCCCGCTGCACAACAACATCCCCGACTGGCTGATGCTGACCGCCGAGGGGCGCCTGGAGGAGGCCTACGAGGTCTCCAGCGCGACCAACAACTTCCCGGAGATCTGCGGGCGGATCTGCCCGCAGGACCGGCTGTGCGAAGGCAACTGCGTCATCGAGAAGGGCTTCGAGTCGGTGACCATCGGCTCGGTCGAGAAGTACATCACCGAGACCGCCTTCGCGAACGGCTGGGTCAAGCCGGTGGTGCCGCCGCGCGAGCGCGAGCAGTCGGTGGCGGTGATCGGCGGCGGACCGGCCGGGCTGGCGGCCGCCGAGCAGCTGCGCAAGCGCGGCTACCAGGTCCACGTCTACGACCGCTACGACCGCATGGGCGGCCTGCTGATCTACGGCATCCCGAACTTCAAGCTGGAGAAGGAGGTGGTGGAGCGCCGCAGCGCCCTGCTGGCCGACGGCGGGGTCGTCTACCACCCGAACACCGACATCGGCACCACCGTCTCGCTCGACGACCTGCGGGCCCGCCACGACGCGGTGCTGATCGCCACCGGCGTCTACAAGGCGCGCGACATCAAGTGCCCGGGGGTCGGCCTCGACGGCATCTTTCCGGCGCTCGACTACCTGACGGCGTCGAACCGCAAGGGCCTGGGCGACGACGTGCCGGCGTTCGACGACGGCACCCTGAACGCCAACGGCAAGCGCGTGGTGGTGATCGGCGGCGGCGACACCGCGATGGACTGCGTGCGCACCGCCGTGCGCCAGGGGGCGGCATCCGTCGCCTGCCTGTACCGGCGCGACCGCGCCAACATGCCGGGCTCGCAGCGCGAGGTCGCCAACGCCGAGGACGAGGGCGTCGACTTCCAGTGGCTGTCGGCGCCGGAGGCGTTCGTCGGCGACGGCCGCGTCACCGGCGTGCGCTGCCAGCGCATTCGGCTCGGCGTGCCGGACGCCACCGGCCGCCAGACCCCGCAGGTGATCGAGGATTCCAGCTACGTGGTCGACTGCGACATGGCGATCACCGCGCTCGGCTTCGACCCCGAGGACCTGCCGGCGCTGTTCGGCGTCAAGGAACTCGAGGTCAGCCGCTGGGGCACCGTGCGGATCGACTTCCGAACCATGATGACCAACCTCGACGGGGTGTTCGCCGCCGGCGACATCGTGCGCGGCGCCTCGCTGGTTGTGTGGGCGGTGCGCGACGGCCGCGACGCCGCCGACCGCATCCACGACTACCTTTCGGCCAAGGCCGCGGGCGACGCCCGCGACGCCGCCTGAGCCCGCCCGCACCAGAGGTCAGAGAAGGAACCGCGCCATGACCGAGATCCGTGAGTCCGGTGAGCAGTTCGTGCAGGCCTGGCGGGCGAACGCCACCCGGCTGCAGGCGGCGCATGCCTACGACCCGGCGCTGGAGCACGAATCCTGCGGCGTCGGCTTCGTCGCCTCGATCGACGGCAAGCCGCGCCGCGAGGTGGTGACCTCGGCGATCGCCGCGCTGCAGGCGATCTGGCACCGCGGGGCGGTCGACGCCGACGGCAAGACCGGCGACGGCGCCGGCATCCACCTGCAGATCCCGCTCGACTTCTTCCAGGAGCACATCGAGCACACCGGCCATACCCTGAACGAGGGGCGCATGGCGGTCGGCATGGTGTTCCTGCCGCGCACCGACCTGGCGGCCCAGGAACGCTGCCGGATCATCGTCGAGTCCGAGATCCTGAAGTTCGGCTGCTTCGTCTACGGCTGGCGCCAGGTGCCGGTCGACATCGAGGTGATCGGCGAGAAGGCGAACGCCACCCGCCCCGAGATCGAGCAGATCATGTTCTCGGCCCCGACCGGCAAGTCGGAGGCGGAGTTCGAGCGCGACCTCTACATCATCCGGCGCCGCATCGAGAAGGCGGCCCTGGCCGAGCACATCACCGACTTCTACCTGTGCTCGCTGTCGTGCCGGTCGATCATCTACAAGGGCATGTTCCTGGCCGAACAGGTGGCGTCGTTCTATCCGGACCTCACCGACGAGCGCTTCGTCTCGAACTTCGCGATCTATCACCAGCGCTACTCGACCAACACCTTCCCGACCTGGCGGCTGGCCCAGCCGTTCCGGGTGCTGGCACACAACGGCGAGATCAACACGGTCCGCGGCAACATCAACTGGATGGCCAGCCACGAGACCCGGATGGCGCACGAGGTCTTCGGCGACCAGATCGAGGATCTGAAGCCGGTGGTGCAGGCCGGTTCCTCGGACTCCGCGGCGCTCGACGCGGTGTTCGAGCTGATGGTGCGGGCCGGGCGCGAGCTGCCCATGGTCAAGACCATGTGCATCCCCGAGGCCTGGACCGAGGACGGCCTGACCCCGCAGGCCTGGCGCGACATGTACGCCTACGCCAACGCGGTCATGGAGCCGTGGGACGGCCCGGCGGCGATCGCCGCCTATGGCGGACGCTGGGTGCTCGGCGGCATGGACCGCAACGGCCTGCGGCCGATGCGCTACACGGTCACCAACAACGGCCTGCTGATCGCCGGCTCGGAGACCGGCATGGTGCGGGTCGACGAGGCGAACGTCCTGGAGAAGGGCCGGCTCGATCCCGGCGAGATGATCGGCGTCGACCTGGTCGAGGGCCGGATGTACCACGACGGCGAGCTCAAGGACCTGCTGGCGGCCCGCAAGCCCTACGGCGAGTGGATCAGGGAAAGCACGGTCATCGACGACATCATCCATCCGGACCACGAGGAGAAGCCGCAGTTCTCGCGCGAGGAGCTGCGGCGCCGCCAGGTGGTCGCCGGCTGGACCCTCGAGGACATGGAACTGATCCTCCAGCCGATGGCCGAGACCGGCAAGGAAGCAGTCGGCTCGATGGGCGACGACACCCCGATCGCGGTGCTGTCGGACAAGTACCGCGGCCTGCACCACTTCTTCCGGCAGAACTTCAGCCAGGTCACCAACCCGCCGATCGACAGCCTGCGCGAGCGCCGGGTGATGACCCTGCGGACCCGGCTCGGCAACCTCGGCAACATCCTCGACGAGGATTCCGAGCAGTGCGACCACCTGCTGCTCGAGAGCCCGGTGCTGACCAACGCCGAGTTCCACGCCATGCGCGACTACATGGGTGACACGGCGGCGGAGATCGACTGCACCTTCCCGGGCGACGGCGGTCCGAGCGCCCTGGAGGAGGCGATCGAGCGGATCCAGCGGGAGGCGGAGGACGCGGTCCGCGGCGGCTGCACCCACGTCATCCTGTCCGACATGGCGACCTCGGCGGACCGGGTCGGCCTGCCGATGATCCTGGCCGCCGGCGCGGTGCACAGCCACCTGGTGCGCCAGCAGCTCCGCACCTTCACCTCGGTCAACGTGCGCTGCGGCGAGTGCCTGGACGTTCACTATTTCGCGGTGCTGATCGGGGTGGGGGCGACCACCGTGAACCCGTACCTGGCGCAGGAGGCGATCGCCGACCGCCAGGCCCGCGGGCTGTTCGGCGAGCTAAGCCTCGAGGACGCGCTCGGCAAGTACAAGAAGGCGATCCAGGACGGCCTGCTGAAGATCATGTCCAAGATGGGCATCTCGGTCCTGTCGTCGTATCGCGGCGGCTACAACTTCGAGGCCGTCGGGCTCAGCCGCGCGCTGGTCGCCCGGTTCTTCCCGGGCATGAACTCGCGGATCTCCGGCCTCGGCCTTTCCGGCATCCAGCAGAAGGTCCTGCGGATGCACGCCAAGGCCTATGACGAGGCGGTGGTGCCGCTGCCGGTCGGCGGCGTGTACCGCTACCGCCGGAACGGCGAGCGGCACGCTTTCGACGGCCCGATGATCCACGCCCTGCAGCGCGCGGTGGAGAGCGACAGCTACCACCTCTACAAGCGCTACGCCGAGGGCGTGTACGCCCAGCCGCCGGTCAACCTGCGCGACCTGCTGCGCTTCAAGGCCAAGGATGCGCCGGTTCCGCTCGACGACGTCGAGTCTATCACCGACATCCGGCGCCGGCTGATTGCGCCCGGCATCTCGCTCGGCGCGCTCAGCCCGGAGGCGCACGAGACCCTGTCGATCGCCATGAACCGGATCGGCGCGAAGTCCGACTCCGGCGAGGGCGGTGAGGACCCGGCACGGTTCCGGCCGCGGCCGAACGGCGACAACGCCTCGTCGGCGATCAAGCAGGTGGCGTCGGGCCGCTTCGGCGTGACCGCCGAGTACCTGAACAACTGCCGCGAGATCGAGATCAAGATCGCCCAGGGCGCCAAGCCCGGCGAGGGCGGCCAGCTGCCCGGCATCAAGGTCAACGGCCTGATCGCGCGGCTGCGCCACGCCACGCCCGGCGTGACCCTGATCTCGCCGCCGCCGCACCACGACATCTACTCGATCGAGGACCTCGCCCAGCTGATCTACGACCTCAAGCAGATCAACCCGGAGGCCCGGGTCTGCGTGAAGCTGGTGGCGTCGACCGGCATCGGCACGATCGCCGCCGGCGTCGCCAAGGCGAAGGCCGACACCATCCTGATCTCCGGCCACGGCGGCGGCACCGGCGCGAGCCCGCAGACCTCGATCAAGTACGCCGGCATCCCCTGGGAGATGGGGCTGTCCGAGGTGCACCAGGTGCTGACCCTGAACCGGCTGCGGCACAGCGTGACCCTGCGCACCGACGGCGGCATCAAGACCGGCCGCGACGTGGTGATCGCCGCCATGCTGGGCGCCGAGGAATACGGCCTCGGCACCGCCTCGCTGGTGGCCATGGGCTGCATCATGGTCCGGCAGTGCCACTCCAACACCTGCCCGGTCGGCGTGTGCACCCAGGACGAGGCGCTGCGCGCCAAGTTCGAAGGGACGCCGGAGAAGGTGGTGAACCTGTTCTCGTTCGTCGCCGAGGAGGTGCGCGAGATCCTGGCCGAGCTCGGCGTCCGGTCGCTGCGGGAGATCATCGGCCGCACCGACCTGCTGGCCCAGGTCAGCCGCGGCGACCCGTCGCTCGACGACCTCGACCTCAACCCGATCCTGGTGCGCGCCGACTCCGGCGGGTTCCCGGTCTACAACACGGTCGAGGGCCGCAACGAGGTCCCGGAGACCCTGGACGCCCAGATCATCAAGGACGCCAAGCCGGTGTTCGAGCTCGGCGAGAAGATGCAGTTCACCTACAACATCGCCAACACCCAGCGGGCGATCGGCACCAAGCTCAGCTCCAAGCTCGTGCGCAAGTACGGCATGACCGGGCTGCAGCCGGGCCACATCACCGTCCGGCTGCGCGGTTCGGCCGGCCAGAGCCTCGGCGCGTTCGCGGTGCAGGGGCTGAAGATCGAGGTGTTCGGCGACGCCAACGACTACGTCGGCAAGGGGCTGTCCGGCGGCACCATCGCGGTCCGGCCGCAGATGGCGGCGGCGTTCGCGAGCCAGGAGAACACCATCGTCGGCAACACCGTGCTGTACGGGGCGACCGCCGGCAAGCTGTTCGCCGCCGGCCAGGCCGGCGAACGGTTCTGCGTGCGCAACTCCGGCGCCGAGGCGGTGGTCGAGGGCTGCGGCTCGAACGGCTGCGAGTACATGACCGGCGGCACCGCGGTGATCCTGGGCTCGGTCGGCGACAACTTCGCGGCCGGCATGACCGGCGGCATGGCCTTCGTGTACGACGCCGACGGCAGCTTCGGCCACCGGGTGAACCCGGAGAGCGTGGTCTACCAGCGGATCGAGACCGAGTACTGGGAGGACGTGCTGAAGCGCCTGGTCTCGGAACACGTCCGGGAGACCCAGTCGCGCTATGCCGAACGCATGCTGATGGACTGGCAGCGCGAGGTCGGCAAGTTCTGGCAGATCGTCCCGAAGGAGATGATCAGCCGGCTGCCGCAGCCGCTGACCCACGGCGTGCGCGAGGCGCGGGCGTAGAGCTGGAGGGAACGGTGGGCGGCCGCACCGGCCGCCTTCACACCACCAGGAAGTCGGTGGCGGAGAGTTCCGTGGTCCGCACCCCCATGAGGGTGAGGGTGTTGCCGGAGCCGAGGTCGAGGACGGCATTGCCGTCGGTGTCGGAGCTCAGGCGGCCCAGCAGGTCGGCGGCGGAGGCGATGCCGGTGCCGTTGACGTTTGCCGCCACCGCGATCACGTCGCCGTCGGTCGTCGAGAAGCCGCTGACGGTGTCGACCCCGTCGCCCGAGCCGACGGCGATGCGGTCGGCGCCGAGGCCGCCGACCAGCAGGTCGTTGCCGGCGCCGCCCGACAGCGTGTCGGCGCCCTGGCCGCCATACAGCACGTCGTCGCCGAGATTGCCGAACAGCCGGTCGTCGCCGAGATTGCCGTACAGGATGTCGTCGCCCTGGCCGCCATAGGCGGTGTCGGCGTCCTGGCCGCCGTAGACCGTGTCGGTACCGAGGTTGCCGTACAGGATGTCGGATCCCTGGTTGCCGTACAGCAGGTCGCCGTCCTGGCCGCCGAACAGGCTGTCGGCGTCGGCATTGCCCCACAGGCTGTCGTTGCCCTGGTTGCCGTAGGCGAGGTCGGCGCCGCCGCCGGCATAGACCTGGTCGTCGCCGGCGAGCGCCGAGACGGTGTCGGCGCCGGCGCTGCCGAAGAAGGTCTCGTTGCCGGTGCCGCCGACCAGGTGCAGGGCGGAGGCCGGGCCGGCGCCGGCGGCGGCGCCGTCGAAGCCGGCAACCGGGGCCTCGCCGATGTCGGTCAGGGTGACGTCGTTGCCGTCGTTGCCGGCATAGCTGATCCGGTAGGAGCGGCCGCCCGCGCTGAAGGTGGCGCCCTCCGAGAGGCCGTTGAAGCTGCCGGTGACGGCGTCGGCGCCGTCGTTGCTGATCAGGACGTAGCGGTCGCCGAGCGACGAGGTGTAGCCGAAGCTGGTGGTCAGGGTGGCGTTGTTGATGGTCACCGTGCCGGTGACATTGATCTGGTCATGGCCGGTGCCGGCGGTCGCGCCGTTGATCTCCATGGCAGCGGTCGAGCCGCTGGCCAGCGTCAGATTGCCGGTGGAGATGGTGCCGGGGCTGTTGCCGGGGGCGATGGTGCCGCCGGACAGGATCTCGACGGGGGTGGAGTAGGTGCCGGTGCCCTTGAGGGTGACGCCGGAGGCGACGCTGAACGTGCCGGTGCCGGACAGCGTGCCGGTGAACGAGCTGGCGCCGGCGTTGGTCAGGGTGACGGCACCGGCGCCGATGGTCACGGTGCCGGAGCCGGTCAGCGAACCGATGGTCTCTGTCGTGCCGTTGAGGTCGAGCGTGGCGCCGGTCGCCACGTCGACGGTGGCGTTGTCGGCGATGGCGTTGCCGCCGGCGAGCCGGACGGTCCCCGCGCTGATCGTGGTGGTGCCGGTGTACGTGTTGGTGCCCGACAGGGTCAGCACGCCGGTGCCGGTCTTCGTCAGGCTGCCGGTGCCGGAGATGACGCCGGAGAAGGTCGCATCAGCGCCCTGGGCGACCGTCAGGGCCCCGGACCCGATCGCCACGCCGCCGGCGCCGGACAGCGTCCCGACCGTCTCGGTGGTGCCGTTGAGGTCCAGGGTCGCACCGGCGGATACCGACACGCTGCCGCCGTCGGCCAGCGCGCTGCCGCCCGACAGCTTGAGGGTACCGGCCGACACCGTGGTGCCGCCGCTGTAGGTGTTGGCGCCGGACAGCGTCAGGGTGCCGGCCCCGGACTTGGTCAGGGCGCCGGTGCCGGAGACCACGCCGGAGAAGGTCAGCGCGTCGGAGCGGTTGAAGGCGAGCGTGGCGTTGTTGGTGACATTGCCGGTGATCGAGCCGGCGGTGCCGCCGTTGCCGACCTGCAGGGTGCCGGCCGAGATCGTGGTGCCGCCGGTGTAGGTGTTGTTGGCGATCAGGATGGTGGTGCCGGTGCCGATCTGTTTGACCGCCGCCGTCCCGGTGATGACAACGCCGGTGCCGGTGCCGGTGCCGTCCTTGCTTAAGACGTACCCGGCGTCGGTGTGGTTGAAGTTGAGGGTGGCGGTGCCGGACCCTCCGTTCACTCGGGTGGCGTTGACGATACCGGCGGCACCGCCGCTGCCGATGTTGAGGGTGCCGCTGGACCCACTGACGCTGCCGACCAACACGCCGTTGGCGGAAGTCGTGGTGACCGTGCCGCCCGCCGAGACCGTAAGCGTCCCCGTCCCTGCGCTGCCGACGCTGATTGCATACGAGCCGGAGTTGAAGGTGCCGGTGCCGTCGACCAGCAAGGTTCCGGTGCTGCCGGCGAAGTTGCCAATGGTGGCGCTGCTGTTGTTGGTCGTCAGGCTGCCGCCGCTGAGGATCTGCAACGTGCCCGAATTGCCGTTGCTGCTCCCGACGGTGATGTCGTTGCAGGTGGGGGCGGCGCTGGTGATCTGCGCGGTGCCGCCATTGTCGATCACGCCGGTGTTGGGAATGCCGGACGGCACCACGCCGCCGACCCAGTTGGCACCGGTGTTCCAGTCGCCGGTGCCGGCATTGCTCCAGTTGATCAGCAACACCGGCAGACCGGCCAGCGCGGCGGCGTCGAGGGCGGGCCGAGGCACCGGACGGCCGGCGTCGAGCACCCACGACCCGCCGAGCGCCGTGCCGCCAACATCGCCGGTCGCCGCCGCCACCGCACTGCCGGTCGCCGCCGCCAGCAGCGCCACCAGCGCCCGCCCGGCGGGGCCGGCCCCGGCCCGGCAGGCGTACAGCTCGATCGGCGCGCCGGCGAGTGCGGCGCCCAGCACCGCCACTTCGTCCCGCCGGTCGGCCAGGGTCGCCGCCGTCACCGGTCGGGCACCGAGATTGAGCGCCCCCGGCTCGCCGTGGCAGATCACCGCCAACTGCCGGCCGGGTGCCGCCCGCGCCGCCGCCACGAGCTGCGTCAGGCCGTCGCTTTCCGGGTCGATCCGCACGATGCGGGCCGGTGCGGCCAGGGCGGCGACGATCGCGTCGGCCGCCGGCACCCGTGCGTCGATGGCGACCAGGGCGGCGGCGCGGGACGGGACGAAGGCTGCGGTCATCGTGGTCTCCGCGGGCATCCGGGGCTCATGCGCGCATGCGGGGGGTGTCCCCGGGGGCACGCTCCGAAGGGCCGGCCGATTGCTCCGGGAGCCAGCGGTTTCCGGCTTGAGAATTCCTTCCATTCGGAAAGTCATGCCCTCGATGCTTCGTCGAAATACGGGAGGTGCATAGAAACCGACCTCTCGAACTCACAGTTCTTGCCTGATTGTGCTTGCCGAACCGACGGATGGCCGTAAATCCGGTTTCCAAAGAAGACGAAGATTCCGGGAAGCGCCGGTCGCAGCGACGCTCCCGGCGCGGCCTTCATGGATCGGGGCGGGGGCGGAAACGGCGTCTTGCGGCCGCTTTGTGGGGCCTGACCCGGGCGCGGCCGAGCCCCCGGTTGCTCAGAGGCTTGCAAATTGCGGGCGGCTGGGGATGCTCGCTTTCCAGCTTTTCCGATCGGAATTTCCGAGCCGATGCCGAAAGACGACTTCCGATGACCCGGGACCTGGGCCTGAAGCTTCGCCTTACCCAACTGGTCACCGGTTGCGTGACCCAGAAGGCCCTGCACGCGCGGTTCAAGCAGGTGAACCCGCAAACCGGTTATGAGCCCGAACGGGCCTACAAGTGGGTGCAGGACAGGGCCACCCCCAGGGACCCGTCGGTCTTTCAGGATCTGGCCCGGGTGCTCGACCTGCCGGTGACCGGCGAGACCGTCCGGAGCTGCTCGTTCGAGGAGTTCCGTCGGCTGGTGGAGGCCCGCCACGGCCCGGCACCGGCCATCGTGTCGCGCCCGGCGCCCGGCGGCCGGTCCGAACCGCGGCCGGTTCAGCCGCCCGAGGCGGCTGCGCTGCCCGGCTATCTCGCCGGCCAGTACCTGGCGTTCTCCATGGCGTGGTCCTCGCTGCACGCCGGCCGGATGATCTTCGCGGCACTGACCCTCGAGCCGGCGGCGGACGGAGGCCTGTACGCAGTCTATGCGGAACGCCTGCCGGGCGGGGACCTGGTGCTCGAGGGGCCGCTGATGCGGATGGGGCGTGGCCTCGGCACGATGCTGCGGCACGCCGACGACGACCTGTTCATCTTCATGTCGTTCCGCCAGCCGGTCGCCCCGGCGCTGGTGCTGACGGGCGTGATGACCGGCAGCGCCTATCACGACGCCGATGCGCGGCCGATCGCCGGGCGGGTGCACTGCGTCCGGGTGCCGGAGATGGACGGCGAGGCGCTGTCGGCGCTGACCGGCTACCGGGAGCCTTGCAGCGGGGCCGTCGCCCGGGCGCTGCGCGATGCCGGGGTGAAGGTCGCGGGAATGGACCGCCTTGCCGAGAGGGTCGTCGCTACGATCTCTGCGCCGGCGCCGACCGGGCTGATCGACACGTCGGTCGAGGCCCTGCATCTCCTCAGCCGTCCGTTGTACGACGCGGCGGGGTGACGGGCCCGCCTTCTCCTGGTTAGTCTCGGCTCCGGTCCAACCCGGAGTCCCCCATGTCCGATCTTCCCGTCGCCCAGGTGCTGGAGCGTGTCGACGCCAACCTCGACGGTTCCGTCGAGCGGCTGTTCGACCTGCTGCGCATTCCCAGCGTGTCCACCGACCCGGCCTTTGCCGACGACGTCCAGCGCGCCGCCCGGTGGATGGCCGACGAGCTGGCCGGCCTCGGCTTCGAGGCGGCGGTGCGGCCGACGACCGGCCACCCGATGGTGGTGGCGCATCACCCGGGGCCCGGCGGCCCCGAGGTTCCGCACCTGCTGTACTACGGCCACTACGACGTGCAGCCGGCCGACCCGCTGGAGCTGTGGGACAGCGGGCCGTTCGAGCCGGTGCTGGTCGACGCCGAGCGCGGCAAGCGGATCGTGGCGCGCGGCGCGGTCGACGACAAGGGCCAGGTCATGACCTGGGTCGAGGCGTTCCGGGCCTGGCGCGACGTCCACGGCACCCTGCCGTGCAGGGTCACCGTGCTGCTGGAGGGCGAGGAGGAGTGCGGCAGCCCGTCGCTCGACCCGTTCGTCGAGGCCAACGCGGCCGAGCTGAAGGCCGACGCCTGCATCGTCTGCGACACCGGCATGTGGGACGTCGACCAGCCGGCGATCACCTACAGCCTGCGCGGCCTGGTCTACCAGGAGGTGACGGTGCGCGGGCCGAGCCGCGACCTGCACTCCGGCATGTATGGCGGCGTGGTGGTGAACCCGCTGAACCTGCTGGCCCGCATCCTCGGCGAGCTGCACGACGCAGACGGTCGGGTGCAGATCCCGCAGTTCTACGACGACGTGGTGCCGGTCGGCGCCAACGAGAAGGCGCAGTGGGAGGCCCTCGGCTACGACGAGCGGGAGGCGATGGAGGACATCGGCCTGGTCTCGGCGGACGGCGGCGAGAAGGGCTACTCCGCGATCGAGCGCCAGTGGGCGCGGCCGACCTGCGACGTCAACGGCATCCTCGGCGGCTATGTCGGCGACGGCGCCAAGACCGTGATCGCCCGCGAGGCGATGGCCAAGATCTCCTGCCGGCTGGTGCCCGACCAGGACCCGCATGCGGTGTCCGCGAACCTGAAGAAGTTCATCACCGACCGGCTGCCGGACGGCTATACCGCGACCTTCGTGGATCTCGACAGCGGCGGCTCGCCGGCGATCCGGGTGCCGACCGACTCACCGTACCTGAACGCTGCCCGCCAGGGCCTGGCCGAGGTGTTCGGCAAGGAGGCTTACCTGATCGGCACCGGCGGCTCGATCCCGGCGGTCGGCTCGATCCGGAAGTACCTCGGCATCGACTCGATCCTGCTCGGCTTCGGGCTGGAGGACGACCGGGTGCACTCGCCGAACGAGAAGTTCGAGCTGGTGTGCTTCCACAACGGCATCCGCTCGAACGCCGCGGTGCTGGCCCGGATGGCCGAGATCGTGAAGCGGAAGGGGTGAAGCGATGACACTCGAAGGCAAGGTCGCAATCGTCACCGGCGGCACCAGCGGCATCGGCCTGGCGTCGGCCGAGGCGCTGTCGGCGAGGGGCGTGAAGCTGGTGCTGCACGGGCGCCGCCGCGAGGTGCTGGAGCAGCACGCCGCCCGGCTGCCGGACTGCGCGGTGCTGGCCGGCGACATCGCCGATCCGGCGACCCCGGAGGCGCTGTTCGCGCTGGCGATCGAGCGGTTCGGCCGGGTCGACATCGCGTTCGCCAACGCCGGGCTGATCCACACCGGCCCGATCGAGGCGATCGACCTGGATGCGCTGTCGGAGATGATCCGGGTCAATGTCGACGCCGCCTTCCGGTTCGCCTACACCGCGGCCAAGCGGTTCAAGGCCCAGGGCTCCGGCCACCTGCTGATGACCGGCTCGGTGCTCGGCACCAAGGTGCGGCCGAACGCCGGCGGCTACTGCGCCACCAAGTACGCCGTCGAGGCGCTGTGCGAGGGCCTGCGCATGGAGCTTGCCGGCCACGGCGTGAAGGTCTCGGTGGTCGAGCCCGGCCTGGTGCGCACCGACCTGCACCGCGACCACGAGGTCCGCCCGGAGGTGGTCCAGAACGTGCCGGAGCCGCTGCTGCCGGACGACGTGGCCCGCGCCGTGGTGTTCGCGGTCGAGCAGCCGGCGCACGTCCTGGTGCCGAGAGTGATGGTCCTGCCGGCCGGACAGCCGGTCTAGGGGCGAGTGCGGGCAAGGGCCGCTCGCCATCGGCTGCACGGCTTGGGCGAGTTCGGGTTTCGTTGCGCCACGGTTCGTGGGATTCTGGCCGTCAGGGAATCTCAACCATCCGGGGCTTGGATCGGACATGAAGCAGGCATTCCGTGGCACGGTCGAACGTCGCGCGGTTCTGGTCGGTGCCGGGGGACTGCTGCTGAGCGGCTGCGCCGGCGGTGGCGCGGCGTCCGGCGCCAACGGGAGCGACCCGTCGCGGGGCACCGCGGTCATCGGCCTGCGGATCGGCGACGGCAAGCCCAGGCGGCCGCCCCCGGACGACTCGATCCTGTCGGTCTTCAAGCCGAAGGTGCGCGGGCCGTCCGTCGAGATCACCTTCGGCCTCGTCGAGCCGGATACCGGCAACATCGACCTGCCGATCCTGCCCGGCTACAGCGGCAAGATGGCCCAGCTCAAGACCGGCGACGAGGGCACCGCCTACGAGGCGATCGACCTGATCGCCGGTCGGTACGCCAGCATCCAAGCGTATTTCTTCACCGGGGCCCGTGTCATCTACAACGTGCGGTTCAGCGACGGCGGAAACCGCGCGATCGCTGCCGATGAGATCGGCGGCTACGGCTTCACGGTGAATCCCGGCGAGGTGGTCTATGTGGGCACCGTGGTGTTCCCGCCGCACGGGACCGGCCAGCTCCGGATCGAAAACGAGTTCGACGCGGCCGCGGCGGCCCAACCCCGGCTTGCCGCGGTCGGTCGCGATCGGGGGACCCGGATAATGGAATCCATCGGCAGGCCGAAGTCGCGGGGCAGATAGGTCTGTCGCAAGGGGCCCGCATGTCGGGCCCGCACATCGGGCCCGTCGACACCGTCCGCGCGGTGTCGGTCCGCAAGCGGCCGGCGCACGGACTCGTGCCGAGAGTCGTGGTTCTGCCGCCCGGGCAGCTGGTCTAGCCTGCCGGGAAGAGCATGACCCGGAGGAGACCCCATGAAGATCACCGGCCTGCGCACCCGGCGCATCCATATCCCGTTCGACAAGCCGATCGGGACCTCGATCCACCGGATCGAGGGCGTGTCGGGCCTGCTGGTCTGGCTCGACACCGACGAGGGGATCACCGGCGAAAGCTACCTCTGGGCGATCGGCCGGCACCGGGTGCCGGTGCTGGAGGCGATGGTCAGGCTGCTGGGCGAGCGCGCGATCGGCAAGGACCCGCGCGACACCACCGCCCGGTTCGACGAGATGTGGGACGAGATCAACTTCCTCGGCCACAAGGGCGTCTCGCTGTTCGGCATGGCGGCGATCGACTGGGCGTGCTGGGACATCCTCGGCCAGTCGCTCGGCGCCTCGGTGTCGCGGCTGCTGGGCCGGCGGCGCGACCGGGTGCCGGCCTACGCCTCGGGCGGGCTGTGGGCCTCGATGACGATCCCGGAGCTGGAGGCCCAGGCCCGGGAGTTCGTCGCCCAGGGCTTCAAGGCGGTGAAGATGCGGATCGGCAAGCCCGACATCGGCGAGGACGTCGAGCGGGTGGCGGCGGTGCGTTCGGCGATCGGCGGCCGAGTCAAGCTGATGGCCGACGCCAACCAGGGCCTGTCGGTCGCCCACGCGATCCGGCTCGGCCGCGACCTGGAGGCGTTCGACCTGACCTGGTTCGAGGAGCCGGTGCAGGCCTACGACCTGGAGGGGTCGGCCCGGGTGGCGGCGGAGATCGACACCCCGATCGCCAGCGGCGAGACCGAATACGGCCGCTACGGCTTCCGCGACATGCTGGAGCGCAAGTCGGCCGACATCCTGATGCCCGACCTGGAGCGGGTCGGCGGCGTCACCGAGTGGGTGCGGGTCGCCCACATGGCGGCGGCCTACGACGTGCCGGTCAGCCCGCACTTGTTCACCGAGCACTGCCTGCAGCTGTGCGGCGCCCTGTCGAACGTGCCGTGGGCCGAGCACATGCCGTGGTTCGCGCCGATCTTCCAGGAGAAGCTCGAGATGGTCGACGGCGACCTGCTGATCCCCGACCGCCCCGGCCTCGGCTTCCGCTTCGATCCCGACGCGGTCGAGCGGTATTCCGACGAGTAGCCTGCCGGTTCGTGGGTTCCGGCTCCGGCTCCCGGATCAAGTCCGGGATCCGGTCCGGAATGACGGCAGGGAAGGGGGGCAGGACGCTTCTCTCTCCTCGTCATTCCGGACGGCCGCGCCGCCCTCGGCGCGGTCGAGCCGGAACCCACCGGTGGCCTCCCCCGGCCCGAAGCTACTTGATCAGCCGGATCGCCTCGCGGAAGCGCGGGTGCTCGGCGCTGCCGAGCCATTCGAACACCGCCATCTCGGTGGTGACGGTCCCGGCGCCGTGGCGCTCCATGCGGTGCAGGCCGGCCGCCTTGTTGTCCGGCCGGCGCGAGCCGACGGCGTCGCTCACCACCTGGACCCGCCGGCCGGCGTCGAGCAGGCCGAGGACGGTCTGCAGCACGCAGACATGGGTCTCGCAGCCGGCGACGACGATCTCGCGGTCCGCCGGGATGCGGTCGAGGAAGCCGGGCGTGCGCACCGCGTCGAAGGTCATCTTGTGGAACACCGGGTGGCCGCCGGCCAGCTCCGGAACGGTGGCGCCGAGGCCGTCCGGGTTCTGCTCGGTGAACAGCACCGGGACCGCGAACAGGGCGGCGGCGTCGAGCAGCCGGCGGGCGTTGGCGACCGCATCCGCCCCGTGGTCGATCGCCGGCATCAGCCGGGCCTGGAAGTCGACGACCAGCAGAAACGAGCTATCGGCGGTGAGTATCGGCATCGCCGGGACAGATTGGACCGGACCGTGGCGCCCGTCGAGAGCGCCGTCAGCCGGCCGCCCGGATCGCCTTGACCCGGTCCGCCAGCCGCGACAGCCCGGCATCCGGCATGCCGAGCTCGTCCAGGTGCTCGACGGTGTTGAACAGGTAGTCGCAGCACGGTCCGAGGAAGCCGGCGGCATGGGCGATGGTCTCGGCGACCGCCTGCTCGGACAGCGCCCCGGTATAGCGCTCGTGCCCGCGGTTGATGACGAACCCGATCGCCCGGACCGGTCCCTCGGGGGTGACCGCGGTCAGCCAGCGCGGGCGGTAGGCGTCGCTGATCATCTCGCGCCGCCAGACGATGTCGAGCTCGCTCTCGACCCGCTCCGCCGCGATCCGGAACGCCACGCCGCGGCAGCAGCCGCCGCGGTCGAGCGCCAGCACCAGCCCGGGCCGGTCCTTCGAGCCGCGGCCGAGAAAGGTGCGCAGGCAGAACCGCCGGTGCAGGCCGTGCACCGTCGCCGGGCGCTTCTCGGCGAATTCGAAGGCCGGGTTCCAGATCAGCGAGCCGTAGCCGAACAGCCAGACCGGCCCGTCCGGCCGTCCGTCCGGCGGGAACATCGCCTCGCGGGTCCGGCGCAGCTCGGAATCGGTGAGCGGCCGGAAGCTGTCGTCGTGCTTGGCGACCCACTCCCGGATGCGGCCGGAGAGGATGTTCTCGCGGGTCAGCGGGATGACGTGGTCGGGTTTCGGGGCCGAAGGATCGTTGGGCATGATGCACTGCAATATAGGCGATCGGCCGCGTCGCGCGAGCCGGCGCCCGGGAAACGCATTGATGACGTTCGGGCATCACGTCATTCCATGCCCTGCATCCACATGTCCCACAGCTTCTCGCCGACCAGGCAGTCGGTCGGCGCCAGCGGCGTCGACGCCTGGGCCGGCACCAGGCGCGGCTGCGCCCCGGCGATCTCCAGGATCAGCTTGCGGCGGATCGCGGCGACGAACTCGCCGGGGTCGGTGACGGTGACGGTGAACGCGCCGAAGCCGCCGATGACGCAGTCCTCGTAGTACAGGTCCAGGTCGGCGACGTCGAAGAAGCCGGAGGGCTGGCGTCGGTTCAGCATGATCGGCAGGCCGTTGATCACGATGCCCTGCTCCAGCACCCGGTCGCGGGCCGGTACGACGCCGACGCCCTGGTTGTTCGGGCCGTCGCCGGAGATGTCGATGACCCGGCGCGCCCCGGCATAGCCGCTGTTCCGGAACAGCGCCGCCGAGAACAGCAGGGCGTCGGAGATCGAGGTGCGGCGCCGGGCCTCGTAGGGCGCGAACTCCAGGATCTCGGAGATCCGCTGCCCGGCGGCCGGGCCGTCGACCAGGGTCCAGGGCAGGACCACGTGCTGCAGCCCGGCGCCCGCCCATTCGACATAGGTGACGGCGATCCGCCCGATCGGACCGGAGCCGATGGCACGGATCACCTCCGGGTCGCGGAACGCGGCGACGTAGCCGGCGCGCTGCAGGACCTGCTCGCCGTGGTCCATCGAACGCGAGACGTCGACGGCCAGGACCAGCTCGAGGTCGACGGCGATCGGGCCGGACTGGGCGGGGCCGGACTGGCCCCGAGCCGGCGCCCCTGGAAAGCTGGAAGAGACGGCGATGGCCAGCACGGCCAAGAGCCATCCGAGCGGTCGCATCCGTCACCTCCGACGAAGCCCGAGCGGCTTCCCCTGGCACCGACCAGGGGAGTCTAGCAGAGGCCCGGGCGGCCGTCGCAGCCTGTCAGTAGCCGAGCGCCGGCCTCACGCGATTGCGAAGCGGCCGCCCGGCCAGCAGCCGGCCGAGGTTGTCGAACACCAGGTCCAGGGTCTTCGGGATGTAGCTGACGTCGTCGTCCGACGAGACGTGCGGCGTCAGGATCAGGTTCGGCACGTCCCAGAGCGGCGAGTCCGGCGGCAGCGGCTCGGGGTCGTGCACGTCGAGGACGGCGCCGCCGAGCCGGCCGGCGCGCAGCCGCTCCGCCAGGGCCGCCACGTCGACCACCGGGCCGCGCCCGAAGTTGACCAGGCCGGCGCCGGGCTTCATGGCGTCCATCGCGGCGCCGTCGATCAGGTGCCGGGTCTCGTCGGTCAGCGGCGCGGCGACGTGCACGAAGTCGGCCTCGGCCAGCACCTCGTGCAGGCGGTCCGGGCCGACCATCCGGTCGACGTGGCGGCGCGGGCGGCCGCCGCGCCGCACCCCCAGCACCCGCAGCCCGGCACGCCCGAAGGCGCGGGCCGCCGCGTGCCCCATCTCGCCGACCCCGACCACCGCGACGGTCTTGCCGGCGACCGGCGTGGCGAACACCGGGTTCCAGCGCCGCGCCCGCTGGTCGCTGACATAGGCCGGGACCCGGTTGTTCAGCATCAGCACCGCCATCAGCGCGGACTCCGCCGTCTTCTCGGCGTGCACGCCGCGGTTGTTGGTCATCGTCACGCCGGGCGGCAGCCAGTCGAGCGGCCTGAGGTGCTCGACCCCGGCGCCGATGATGTGGATCCAGCGCAGCTCCGGCGCGCGCCGTGCCAGGTCGACGGTCGGCAGGTCCCAGGTGACCAGGGCGTGGGCGGTGGCCATCGATTCCGCGAACCGGTCGAGGTCGAAGTCGACCAGCGCGTCGACCCGGGCCGCCACCTCCGGCCGCCGGGCCGCGGCCTCGGCCAGCCGGTCCTCGGTGATCCGGAACACTTCCTCGCCGGCACGATTGTTCTTGACGTGCAGCCGCACGCGTTCGAGACCGGACACCCGCACCCTCCCTCGCAGCACGCGGCCATGCTAGGCCGGCCGGAGGCGGCGTCGCAAACCGCAACCACGATCGCCCGGTCCGATGACCCGACCCGCCGCCGCGCTGTCCAACGCCCCAGCTTCACCGCCGCCAGCCGCCCCGCCCCCCGATCGGCCGCTGCTGGGGATCGGGTTGATGCTGGCGTCGGTGGCGCTGCTGCCGATCATGGACGGCTTCGCCAAGTCGATGTCCGGCACCTTCGCGATCGCGCAGCTGGTCTGGGCTCGGTTTCTGTTCCAGTCGCTGCTGATCGTGCCGCTGGCGCTGGCGACCAGTCCCTACGCGCTGCTGCGGCCGGCGCGGCTGTCGCTGCAGGTCGCCCGCGGTTTCGGAATCCTGATCGGGACCTTCCTGTTCTTCGGGGCGATCCGGACCATGCCGATCGCCGATGCGCTGGCCCTGCTGTTCATCGCGCCGCTGATCGTCACCGCCCTGTCGCCCCTGGTCCTGGGCGAGGCGGTCGGGGTCCGGCGATGGGCGGCGGTGCTGGTCGGGTTCGCCGGCGCGCTGGTGGTGCTTCGGCCGGGGCTGACGGTGCTGCAGCCGGGGGCGCTGCTGGCGCTCGGGGCCGGCTGCAGCTTCGCCGGCTACGTCCTGCTGACCCGGCGGCTGAGCGCCGCCGCTCCGCCGCTGGTCACGCTGGCGATCACCTCGCTGGTCTGCCTCGGGGTGTCCAGCGTCCTGCTGCCGGCGGTCTGGGTCACGCCGACCCTGCCCCAGCTGGCGGCGATGGCGGCGATGGGCACGATCGGGGCCGGCGGCCACTACCTGATGATCCGTGCCTTCGAGCAGGCCCCGGCGGCGCTGCTCGCGCCGTTCGGCTACGGCGAGATCGTGACGGCGACGATCGTCGGCTACTACTGGTTCGGCGATTTCCCCGACGGACCGACCTGGCTGGGGATCGCCATCCTGGTCGCCAGCGGCATCTACATCTCGCTGCGCGAGCGGGTCCGCCGGCGGTCGTGAGCCGGCATCGCTCGCGCGCCGCTTGATTCCGACGGTCGGGTGCGGTTTCTATCAGGCGGCACGGCCAGCGTGCGGAGCCGCGGCGGGGGACCGGGGGGAATGCCCGAGAAGATCGACTTCTCCAAGGTGAGCTTCCTCATCGTCGACAAGAGTCCGCCGACCGCCCGGCTCATCCGCGACATCCTGCACGTGCTGGGCGTGACCGCGATCCGCATCGCCGACACGGTGGAACGCGCCCGCAAGATGCTGCGGCGCGACCCGGTCGACGTGATCATCACCGAGCATCACCTGGGCGAGGAGAGCGGCCTCGCCCTGATCGAATGGGTGCGCACCGCGCCGGACTCGCTGGACCGGATGACACCGATCATCATGCTGACCGCCAATTCCGAGGAGGACTACGTGGTCAGGGCCCGCGACATCGGGGTGACGGAGTTCCTCGCCAAGCCGTTCAACGTCGAGGGCCTGTACCGCCGGCTGGTGGCGGTGATCGCCCGGCCGCGGGCGTTCGTGAACGCCGATGGCTATTTCGGTCCGGACCGCCGGCGGCGCCAGGTGCCGTATACCGGTCCCGACCGGCGACGGTCGGACGACTGAGGGGGCGGCTGAGGCGGCGACGTGGCAAAACGGGCTCAGATCATCCCGCCGCGGGCGGACCTGAAGAAGAAGGCGGTGAACCTCAGCAAGGGGTTCGACATGCGCCTGACCCCGGAGGTCGTTCGCAAGCTCGAGGAGGTGGTGCACAAGTCGCGCGACACCTTCACCGCGGACATCGCCGAGAAGCTGGTGACCATGCGCCGGCTGCTGACCGAGAGCCGGCCGGAACCGGAGCGCCAGCGCGACCTGGTCGCGCAGATCTACGACGCCTCCCTGGAGATCAAGGGGGCCGGGGGCACCATCGGCTACGACCTGCTGAGCCAGATCGGCAAGTCGCTGAACGACTTCGTCACCGGGCTGACGGCGCTGGACGCCCGCCAGCAGCGGGCGGTCGGTCTGCACGTCGATGCGTTGTATGCTGTACTGGCGAACCGCATCACCGGCCGCGGCGGCATCATCGAGAACGCCATCGTCGAGGCGTTCGGCGAGGCCCGCCGCAAGCTCCGGCCGGAAGCGGACGAGGACGGGCGAGCGGGCGACGATGACCGAGAGGCATGACAGCGGTCGGCGGCTGCACTATCTATTCGAGGTCGGACAGGCGTCGGACGGGGCGAGCATGACGGAGATCGATGCGCGGGACCGGCAGGCCTTGGGGTTGCTGTCGGAGACGGTCACGGCCGAGCTCGGCCCGGCGAGCGTGGTCGCCCGCGAGGTCAACCGGGCCTATCGCTCGGGCCGGCAGGCCGACCTGCGCACGGCGAGCGCGGCGTTCGACGCCTTGCCGGGCTGGCAGCGCAGCCGGATCGGCGGCGACGCGGCCCGGCGGGCCAAGCGTCTGAAGTCCCGGCTGCTGCAGGGCACGGCGCGCGACTGGCGCGACCTGCCGGGCGGCGAGGAACGGATCACGATTCCGTCACCGCCGCGGTTCCTGCGCCCGAAACCGCAGCGCTGACGCACTGCCTTCACTGGCCGGGCTTGGCATTTCAAGAACAAGGCGTTTCGGCTATAGTGCCTTGGACAGACAGCGCGCCCGCCACCGCCGGCTTGGGCGCGCAGGCAATCTCAGCGAAGAGGGAGCGGCGGCCGGGTCGCACGGGTGTCCGGCGGATCGCTCTCGAAGAGGAAACACGGCATGCGCGGCAGGACACAGGCTCCACGCCCACAGCCCTCGATCATCGAGCACTTCGCGAAGGAGTTCGCGAGGTTCCTCAACAACGTCCAGAACAACGAGGTGGACATCCTCGGCTCGTTCCTGATCGAGAACGAGTGGGAGAAGTACCAGAAGGACGCCAAGGACGTCATCGAGTCGCTCGAGCTGGCCGGATTCATGATCGTGCCGCAGACGCCGACCGACGCCATGGTGGCGGCGGCCGACCAGACCCTGTCGAAGGGCCTGATGGGCTCCGGCTCGCGGGCCTACGTCACCGCCGTCTGGTCCGCCATGATCGGGGCCTGGCTGGAGAGCCGGAACGCCAACCTGATCCTGGACATCTTCTCGATGGCGCTGTCGCGCGCCTCGAACCCGAGCTCGCGCCGCGACTCCTCGATGTTCGACGCGTCGTTCCAGCGGTTCCGCAAGCAGAGCCAGGACATCCTGGCCGGGCTCGAGAAGACCGGGCTGGCGGTCGTCCCGGACGAGGCGGCGCCGGTGATGGTGTCGGCCGGCGTGGCCGAGACCGCCGAGCACCGGTCGCGCACCAACCAGCAGATCGGCGCGGACCCGTCCTATATCGCCAAGCTGTACGAGAACATGCTGGTGGCGCGGCCTAAGTGACCGGCTCGGGGTTGGTTGCGCGGAGGTCGGACGCGAACGGTCAGGCGACCGGTTTCCGGCGATAGGCGGAAGCGAGCAGCGTGACCGCCTGCTTGTGCCGGACGCTGCCCTGCGGCGGCGCGCCGGCCGAGCGGGTGCTCGACATCGACTGGCTGTTGCGCGAGCCGATCGCCGCCAGCAGCTCGGCCTCGCGGATCGGCGCGCGCTGGCGCCCGACCGGGGTCTGCGGTGCCGCCACCCGCTGGATCGCGAGGGCCGCCAGGTTGCCCAGCAGCGGCGCGGTCAGGGCCTTGTAGAGCTTGGCGTCCGCCTCGGCCCACACCCTTAGCAAGAGGCTCGCCTCGTGCCGGTTCCCGCCGGTTGCGTCAAGCGCCTCCTGGGCCTTGGCCCGAACGTAGTCCTGTCCGCGCGACATGGTCCGTTCCTGTCGTCGTTCCCCGGGGCTAAGGTACCAGAGTCGGCGAACTGCCGCCACGCCGGGACTGGTCCGGTACGCCGCCCGGCACCATGTCTGGTGATGACCAGACCGTTCGAGGACCGCCATGGCCGCGTCGTCCCGGTTCCTGTCCACCCTGTTCCTGCTCGTCGTCCTGACGGTGGCGGGGCCGGCCCCTGCCGCCTCGCCGGTCGAGGCGGTGGTGACGGTCGAGGCCCGGGTGCCGGCCGACTCGCGGACCGCGGAGTCGCTGGGCACCGAACGGCGCGGCGCCGGCGTCGTCATCGACCAGGGTGGCCTGGTGGTGACCATCGGCTACCTGATCATGGAGGCCGAGCAGGTGTCGGTGGTCGACGGTCGCGGAAGCCGCGTCCCGGCCGATATCGTCGCCTACGACCACGAGACCGGCTTCGGCCTGCTGCGCGCGCTCGGCAAGCTGGCCGGGGCGCCGGCCAGGCTGGGATCGGCCGACGGCCTCGCCGCCGGTCAGCGCGTGACGGTGGCGGCGCCGGGCGTCAGCGGCCAGGCGGTCGTGGTCGGGCGTCGCAGTTTCGCCGGCGGCTGGGAATACCTGCTCGAGGACGCGCTGTTCACCACGCCGCCGATCCCGAACTTCGGCGGTGCCGGCCTGTTCGACGCCGACGGCCGGCTGGCCGGCATCGGCTCGCTGATCGTCGGCGACGCCGCCGGCGACGGGGTCGGCCCGCCGGGCAACATGTTCGTGCCGATCGACCTGTTGCCGCCGATCCTGCCGGACCTGCTGGCGTTCGGGAGGTCGACGGCGCCGGCCAGCCCCTGGCTCGGCCTGTACCCCGAACCGGCGAACGGCGCGCTGGTGGTGGCCCGGGTCTCGCCCGGCGGGCCGGCCGACGCTGCCGGCATCCGTCCCGGCGACGTGATCCTCGGGGTCGGCGACGAGCCGGTCCGCCGGCTGGAGGCCCTGTGGCGCCGGGTGCGCGCGCTCGGTCCGGCCGGGGTCGAGGTCCGCCTCAAGCTGCTGTCCGGCGGGGCGGTGCGCGACGTCGTGCTGACGTCGCGCGACCGGCGCGGCTGGCTGCGCCTCGAACGCACCTACTGACGACGGTCGGCAAGCGGGATCGGCGGGCAAGCGGGATCGGCGGGCAGGCGGGATCGGCGGGCTGGCGGGGATCAGCCGGCCGCCGCCCGCGCCTCCAGCTCGGCGGCCAGCGCGTCGGGAACGGTGATGCCGTCCGGGGCCGCCGCTCGCTTCGCCAGCCGGCTGTCGCCGGGCAGGCGGGTTCCGGGCTCCTTCAGGATCTCCGCGAACATCTCCTCGGCCCGGGCCACCGTCCCGGCGCCACCGCCGAACGCCTTGGGGTCCATCACCAGGATCAGGTGGCCGATCGACGGCGGTGCCCCGGTCGGCTCGAAGAACGACGAGCCCTGGTAGCCGAAGTTGGAGCCGGTCAGCGCGCCGCACAGCAGCTCGACCATCAGGCCGAGGGCGGCGCCCTTGGCACCCGCCGAGCGGCCGCCGAGCGGCGCCATCGAGCCCTCGAGGCCGACCTTCGGGTCGGTGGTCGGCCGGCCGTCGGCGTCCAGCGCCCAGTCGTCGGGGATGGTCTCGCCGGCCTTGGCGGCCAGCACCACCTTGCCGCGGGCAACCGTCGACACCGACAGGTCGATCACCAGCGGCGGCCGCTTCTCGCCGTCCGGGCCGTCGGCGCGCGGGCAGGCGAAGGCGATCGGGTTGGTGCCGTACAGCGCCCGGGCGCCGCCCCAGGGCGCGATCGCCGCCGGGGTGTTGGAGAACGCCAGCGCCATCAGCCCCCGGTTGGCGGCGTCCTCGACGTGGTGGCCGGCGACCCCGAAATGGTGGCTGTGCTTGATGCCGATGGCGACGATGCCGGTGTCGCCGACGATGTCGGCGGCGGCCTCCAGGCCGAGCCGGATCGCCGGGAACGCGAAGCCGATCCGCGAGTCGACGTCGAGCACGGCGGCGGCGGTGCGGGCGATGCTCGGCTCGGCGAACCCGTCGACCTTGCCGTTCATCGCCTGCTCGGCATAGGGCGGCACGCGGGCGACGCCGTGGCTGGAGATGCCGTCGGCCTCGGCCCGGACCAGCGCCTCGGCGACGATGCGGGCGGTCGCCGGGGCCACCCGGCTGTTCTCGAACACGCGGGTGATCAGGTCGGTGAGGTGGGCGGGGGCGAATTTGGGCACGGTCGGTTCCGATCGCGACGGACGGGATGCAACCCCGTCGATAGCGGGGCTGTCGGGTGCTGACAAGACGGTGGCGGTCGAAGGGGGTGCCCCGAGCGGCGATCGGCGCTAGGCTGCCGCGCGATTTCCGACGGAGCCCGCGGCTCTACCACTGGCATGGAAGGACCAACCATGGCACTGCAACTCGGCGACACCGCGCCCGACTTCACCGCCGACACGACGGAAGGCACCATCAACTTCCACGAGTGGATCGGCGACAGCTGGTGCATTCTGTTCTCGCACCCCAAGGACTTCACGCCAGTCTGCACCACCGAGCTCGGCTACATGGCGAAGCTGAAGCCGGAGTTCGACAAGCGCAACGTCAAGATCCTGGCGGTCAGCGTCGACCCGGTGTCCGACCACCACGTCTGGGTCAAGGACATCCAGGACACCCAGGGCACGCTGCCGAACTACCCGATCGTCGGCGACCAGGACCGCAAGGTCTCGACCCTGTACGGCATGATCCATCCGAACGCGCTCGACAGCCTGACGGTCCGCACGGTGTTCGTGATCGGCCCGGACAAGAAGATCAAGCTGACCCTGACCTACCCGGCCAGCACCGGCCGCAACTTCGACGAGGTGCTGCGGGTCGTCGACTCGCTGCAACTCACCGCCAAGCACATGGTGGCGACGCCGGTGAACTGGCAGCAGGGCGGCGAGTGCATCATCGTGCCGTCGCTGAACGACGAGGCCGCCAAGGAGAAGTTCCCGGGCGGCTGGCGGACCGAGAAGCCGTATCTGCGCTACGTCCCGCAGCCGAAGTGACCGGCGCCTGAGCGCCACGGCCCGGCCGGTCCGGTCAGCCCCGGACCGGCCGCAGCCCGGTAGCCAGCCGGACGATCGGCCCGAGCGCGGGCAGCATTAGAATCAGCCGGATTCACAGCACCTTGCCGCCGGTCGACGCGGCGCTTCCACGACGCTGACGGTCGCCCAGACGTCGAGCGCCAGTAGGAGCAGGCCGGACAGGCCGCTCACCTCGATTCCCATCGTCGTCTCCCTGGATCGCGTGGACAGGCCCAAGGACGCCGCGCCGCGTGGTGGCGGGTTGCGGGCGGTCCGCTAGAGTTGCCGCACGGTCGTGCACGACGGCCACCATCCGGGAGGAAACGCACCATGGGCAGGCTGGCGGGCAAGGTCGCCTTCATCACCGGCGGCGGCGGCGGGATCGGCCGCGCAACGGCCGAGCGGTTCGCCGAGGAGGGCGCGAAGGTGGTGGTCGCCGAGATCGACGCCGCCCTCGGCGAGGCGGCGGCGGAGTCCGCGCGCGGCCGGGCCCGGGACGGCGGCGACGCGGCGTTCGTCCGCTGCGACGTCACCGACAAGGCGAGCGTGACGGCCGCGGTCGAGGCCTGTGTCGGGCGCTTCGGCAAGCTCGACGTCCTGCACAACAACGCCGGCGGCTCGACCCCGAACGACGGCCCGGTCACCGAGGCGCCGGAGGAGGAGTTCTGGCGCGCGATCACCCTCGACCTGTTCGGCACCTTCCTGTGCTCGAAGGTGGCGATACCCCGGATCGCCGAGGCCGGCGGCGGATCGGTCATCAACATGTCGTCGATCGTCGCCCTGATGGCCCTGCCGGGGCGCGATTGCTACACGGCGGCCAAGGGCGGGGTCAGTGCCCTGACCCGGTCGATGGCGGTCGAGTATGCGGCGCAGAGGATCCGGGTGAACGCGATCGCGCCGTCCGTCACCCTGTCGGACCGGGTCAAGAGGATGCTGGGCGGCGACGGCCGGGCGCTCGACGAACTCGCGGCCACCCACCTGCTCGGCCTCGGCCAGCCGATCCACATCGCCGAGATGGCGGTCTACCTGGCCTCCGACGAGTCGGCGATCACCACCGGCCAGGTGTTCCCGGTCGACAGCGGCGTGACGGTCCGGTAGCCGGGACGCAAGACCGTCGGCACCGCGGGTCCGCCGCGGCGCAACGATCGAAAACGAGGGAGGAGACCGATGCGGCTCGGCTATCTGGGCGTCGGCAACATGGGCCGGCCGATGGCGGGCAGGCTGCTCGACGCCGGTCACGAGGTGTGGATCCACGACGTCCGCGAAGACGCGATGCGGCCGCTGCTGGAGCGCCAGGCCCGGAGCGCCGACTCGCCGAAGGCGCTGGCCGAGGCGTGCGAGACGGTGGTGGTGTCGCTGCCGACCCTGGCGGTGTTCCGGCGCGCCGTCACCGGGCCGGACGGGCTGCTCGCCGGCGGGGGGCTGAAGACCATCGTCAACACCTGCACCGTCGGGTCGCCGTTCGTACGGGAGATGGCCGCGGTCTGCGCCGAGAAGGGGGTGGTCATGATCGACGCCCCGATCAGCGGCGGCCCGGCCGGGGCGGCCGCCGGCACCTTGGCGGTGATGGTCTCCGGCGACCCGGTTCGGGCTGCGGAACTGCGCCCGGTATTCGAGTGCTGGGGACCGACCGTGGTGATCGCCGGCGACGCGCCCGGGGCCGCCCAGGTCATGAAGCTGACCAACAACATCCTGTTCGCGGTGTCGCTGGTCGCCACCTCCGAGGCCATGGTGATGGCCGACAGGGGCGGCATCCCGGCCGACGCCATGCTGCAGGTCCTCAACAACGGCACCGGCCGGAACTTCGCCACCATGTCGGTGTTCCCGAAGGCGATCGTGCCGCGCAGCTTCGACTTCGGGGCGACCTTCGAGATCCTGATGAAGGACGTCGACCTGGCGATCGAGCAGGGCGAGGCGCTGGGGGTGCCGATGTGGGTCTGCCAGGCGGCCCGCCTGGTGCTGAAGCACGGCGTGTTCGCGGGGCGGGGCCAGCAGGACCTGTCGCGGGCCATCGAGATCGTCGAGCAGGGGACCAGCGCCGGCTGAGCCGGTGCCGGCCGGTCCCTCATGCGCCGGCCTCGGCCCCGCCCTTCAGCTTCACCGGGATGGTGAGGTAGTGCACGCCGTTGGCGTCGGCCGGCGGGAACCGGCCGGCCCGGATGTTGACCTGGATCGACGGCAGCAGCAGGCGCGGCGCCGCCAGGGTGGCGTCGCGCTTGGTGCGCATCTCGACGAACTCGTCCTCGCTGACGCCCTCGCGCACGTGCACGTTGGCGGCGCGCTCGGCGGCGACCGTGGTCTCCCAGGCGTACTCGGTGCGGCCCGGCGCCTTGTAGTCGTGGCACATGAACAGCCGGGTCTCGGCCGGCAGCGACAGCACCCGCTTGATCGAGCGGTACAGGGCGCGGGCGTCGCCGCCGGGGAAATCGGCGCGGGCGGTGCCGAAGTCCGGCATGAACAGGGTGTCGCCGACGAACGCCGCGTCGTCGATCAGATAGGTCACGCAGGCCGGGGTGTGGCCCGGCGTGTACAGCACCTCGGCCTCCAGCTCGCCGATCCGGAAGCGCTCGCCGTCGACGAACAGGTGGTCGAAGTCGCTCCCGTCGGTTTTCAGGTCGGTTGCGTTGAAGACCGGGCGGAAGATCCGCTGCACATCCTTTATATGTTCGCCGATGCCAATCCGGGCGCCGGTCTTGGCCTTGATGTAGGGGGAGCCCGACAGGTGGTCGGCATGGGCGTGGGTCTCGAGCGCCCACACGATGGTCCAGCCGTCCCTGGCGGCGGACTCCAGGATCGCCCGGACCGACCGGGTGTCGACCTCGCCCGAGTTGTGGTCGTAGTCCAGCACCGGGTCGATCACCGCGGCCTTGCCGGTTGCCGGATCGCCGACCAGGTAGCTTATCGTGTTGGTCGGCTCGTCGAAGAACGCCTGTATGACGGGCTTGCCGGTCATTCCTTCACCTCCGGACGGGCATCGCCGTGGACACCCTTGACAGTTACATCAGCGAACCACAATTAAGTGATGTCTTAAATGTTGGATGGCAACCGTGCAGCTGACGTTCGACCCTGAAACGCTGGAACGCAAGGCCGAGGAGGTCGCCAGCATGCTGCGGGCGATCGCCAATCCCCGGCGGCTGGTGATCCTGTGCCGGCTGGTCGAGCAGGGCGAGGCCACGCCGACCATGCTGGCGGCCGACGTCGCGCTGTCGCAGCCGGCGCTCTCGCAGCATCTGGCGAAGATGCGGGCCGAGGGCCTGGTCACCTACCGGCGCGAGGGCCAGACCCTGCGCTACCGGATCGCCGATCCGCGGCTCGAACGCCTGTTCGCCATCCTGCACGACGAATTCTGCCAGCCCGACGCGACCGCCTCAAAGGAGTAGACCCGATGGCGCTTCCGACCGTTTCCGCCGCCGACGCCCGCCGCATGATGGACGAGGGCGCGATCCTCGTGGACATCCGCGAGCCCGACGAGCATGCCCGCGAGAAGGTTCCGGGCGCGCGCAACCTGCCGCTGTCGCGCCTGGACGAGGCCGAGCTGGCGGTGCAGCAGGGCAAGCCGGTGATCTTCCACTGCCGCAGCGGCGCCCGCACCCTCGGCAACGGCCAGCGCCTGGCTGCCCGGGTCGGCGACGGCTGCCAGGCCTTCGTGCTCGAAGGCGGCCTGGACGCCTGGAAGAAGGCCGGGCTGCCGGTGGTCGCCGACCGCCGCCAGCCGCTCGAGCTGCAGCGTCAGGTGCAGATCGGCGCCGGTGGCATGGCGTTCCTCGGCACCCTGTTGGGCATCCTGGTGTCGCCCTGGTTCCTGGCCATCCCGCTGTTCGTCGGGGCCGGGCTGCTGACGGCCGGCGTCACCGGGTTCTGCGGCCTCGCCCGGGTGCTGGTGCACATGCCCTGGAACCGCTCGACCTACGCCGTGACGACCACCGCCAGGCACGCCTGAGCCTCGGATCGCGATCGCCGGCAGGCCGGTTCCCGGAGGCTTCCCCCATGACCACACTCACTTTGCTCCAGGGCGGCCTGGGGCTGGCCTCCGGCTCGCTGGTCGGGTTCTCGCTCGGCCTGGTGGGCGGCGGCGGCTCGATCCTGGCGGTGCCGCTGATGGTCTATCTGGTCGGCATCGGCGACGCCCACCTGGCGATCGGGACCAGCGCGGTCGCGGTGGCGGCGAACGCCGCCGCCAACCTCGCGACCCACGCCCGCCAGGGTACCGTCAAGTGGCCATGCGCCAGCGTGTTCGCGGCTGCCGGCGCGACCGGGGCGCTGGCCGGCTCGACGGTCGGCAAGATCGTCGACGGCCAGCAGCTGCTGGCGCTGTTCGCGGTGCTGATGATGGTGGTCGGCGTGCTGATGCTCCGCAAGCGGGCCGGCGAGGGCGACCTGGGTGTCCGGCTGAACCGCGGCAACCTGCCGAAGCTGCTCGGCGTCGGCCTGGGGGCCGGGGCGCTCTCCGGGTTCTTCGGGATCGGCGGCGGCTTCCTGATCGTGCCCGGGCTGATGCTGGCCACCGGCATGCCGATCCTGAACGCGGTCGGCTCGTCGCTGGTCGCGGTCACCGCCTTCGGCCTGACCACGGCGGCCAACTACGCCGTGTCGGGCCTGCTCGACTGGGGCCTGGCGGCGGTGTTCATCGCCGGCGGCATCGTCGGCGGCCTGATCGGTGCCCGTTCGGCGCGCGGCCTGTCCGCCCACCGCGGCGCGCTCAGCACGGTGTTCGCCGGGCTGATCTTCGTGGTCGCGACCTACATGCTGGTGCGCAGCCTCGGGATCGTCTGACCGCCTTCACCCGCCCAGCAGCCGGCCGAGCCAGGACCTGCCGGCCGGTGCCGGTGGGGCTGCCTTGCCGGCGGCGGCGTCGACCGGCCGGGTTCCGAACCAGTGGCCGATCGGCTCGCCGGTGCGGACGTCGCGGCGGTCCGGCCGGACGTAGCGGTTCAGGTACGGGTCCGAGCTCAGCGGCGCGTAGTAGCCGCAGCCCTCGAAATAGTAGTGGGTCACCTGGCTGTAGCGGGTCCGCGACGGGTCCCGGATCGGGTCGCCGCCGTGATACAGGTTGGCGGCCCACACGATGGCCTCGCCGCGATCCATCAGCGCCACCTGCTTGGTCAGGCCGTGCGCCCGGATCATCGCCTGCAGCATGTCGCAGTAGATCGCGTAGTTCGGGGTCAGTTCGGCCTCGTCGCCGAGCAGACCGAGGTCGTTTAGCTCGAAGATCGGCAGCCTGTGCGAGCCGGGGAAGTAGTGCAGGGCGCCGTTGTTCTCGTCGATCGGCTCCAGCGCGATCCACACCCCGCACATGAAGCGGCTCGGCCGGCTGGAGAAGTGGAGCGAGTCGGAGTGGGTCTCCTGCTGGGTGCCGACCCGGAAGCTGAGGGTCTGGAAAGGTACCGCCGGGCGGCCGTACAGCAGCTGCAGCAGGTCCATGACCTCGGGCAGGGCGGCCAGCCGGCGCACCGCCTCGACGTCGGTCCAGGCGTCCTGCAGGCGGATGCCGTTGGAGCGCTTCCAGTCGACGTCCCTGATCGCCGCGTCGGCCAGCGCATCGAACGCCGGGTCGGTGATCCGGAACTTCAGGAAGCCGTCGCGGGCGAAGGCGCGCACCAGCCCGGCCTGCTGGTCCGTCAGGCCGTCTTCGGCAATCAGGTCCTCCATCAGCGGGTTCTCGGCCAGCGGTAGCTGCAGGCGTCGGGCGATGCTGATGTTGTCGGCGAAGCTGCCGGGCACCAGTTCGTCGGACTCGCCGAAACGCACCGACAGGCGGAACTTCGGGATGCCGGGCGGCGCCGGGATCCGGAAGCCGTGCCGGCCGTCGCCGATGCCGTGGCCCTGCAGGTCGTCCCGGTGACGGTCGGCGATCGCCCGCGCGACCTGCTTCCCATCCGTCCAGATGGTCACCTCGACCCGGTCGCCGGGCCGGTCCGAATCGTACGCCCAACCGTGGACGACCCCTTCGAAGAGGCCGTCCACGTTCCCCCGATACGTCATTCCGCCGTCCTGTCGGAGCGGCCTCAGGCGCTCCGGTAGAGTTTCGTGAGCACGAACTCACGATGGCCGAGGGCCTCCGCCGCCGTCAACCGGCCGTTGCAGGTCCGCATCATCACGTCGATCAGCGCGTCGCCGGCCTCGTCCAGGGTCATCTCGCGGCGCAGGATGCCGGAGACGTCCAGGTCGATGTGCTCGCCCATGGTGCGTACCGTGCGTGGGTTGGCGCTGAGCTTGATGACCGGCTCGATCGGGTTGCCGATGACGTTGCCCTGGCCGGTCGGGAACAGGTGCACCACGAAGCCGGCCGCGGCCTGCAGGGTGACGCACTCGGCGGCCGCCGAGGACGTGTCCATGAAGTACATACCCGGGCCCTTGGACGGCGCCTCGGCCGGCTCCAGCACGTCGATGTACTTCACGGTCTTGCCGATCTTCTCGAGGTTGCCGAACGCCTTCTCCTCGATGGTGGTCAGCCCGCCCTCGATGTTGCCCTTGGTCGGCTGGCTTTCCGACAGGTCCGAGGTCTTGTGCGGCTCGATAACCTCGTCCATGTAGGCCTGCCAGGTCGCCAGGAACTTCTTCCCGACCTCCTCGTTGATGGCGCGGCTGGCGCACACCATCTCGGCGCCGGTGATCTCCGAGGTCTCGCCGAAGCACGAGGTGATCCCGAGCGGATCCAGCTTGTCGTACAGGTTGCCGACCGTCGGGCAGGAGCCGAGGCCCGAGGTGGTGTCGCTCTCGCCGCACTTGGTCGAGACCCACAGCTCGTCGATCGAGCACTCCTCGCGCAGCTTCTCGGTGGCGTCCTGCAGGAACTGCTTCGCCCGGTACGAGGCACGGGCGATGGTGTTGATGTCGCCGTGCTGCTCGATGGCGAAGCCCTCGACCGGCTTGCCGGTGGCGGCGATGCCGTCGACCACCCGCTGGGTCCAGCCCGGCTCGATCCCGATCACGATGACCGCCGCCACGTTCGGGTTGCACCCCGTTCCGATCAGGGTCCGGAAGTGCAGGTCCAGATCGGCGCCGAACTGCAGCCGGCCATAGGCGTGCGGGATCGCCAGGCACCCCTTGATGTTGTTGGCGACCGCCTCGCAGGCGGCGTTCGAGAGGTCGTCCAGCGGCAGGATGACGACGTGGTTGCGGATGCCGACGCGGCCGTTCTCGCGGCGGTAGCCCTGGAAGCTCAGCTTGCTCTTGTCCACCATGACACTCTCTCCCCGCTTACCAGCGCTTGGTCTTCATGTTGTGGACGTGGACGTGGTGGCCCTTGCCGACGTCGGCGACCGCCTTGCCCACGTCGTGGCCGTACTTCACGACGGTGTCGCCGGACTTGATGTCGCCGAGCGCGATTTTGTGGCCGATCGGGATCGGATCCAGCGCCTTCAGCTTCACGGTCTCGTCGGTTTCCATGATCCAGCCGGTCAGTTCCTGGCCGGCCTCGACGCCTTCCACCGTGATCACGCCGACCGTGTCGGCCTTGTGGTGGACGTTGAAGTGATTGGTCATCGGGGCTCTCGTCGAAAGGTCTCTGGGAGCGTTTCCTGGGGCCGTCGGCCGCTCTTGGCGGGCGGCGTTGCGACCGTCGTCGTTGAGTACAGGACCTGTAGGTCTTATACAAGACTCGATCGGGTGAGCCCGATCTTCGCAAGGCCGAGTGATCACTGGCAGCAGACGGAGCGCCGCGCGTTGACCGCCGCCGACTTAATCGACGAGCCGATGCGGCCCGGCCACGGCCCGCTGTACCGCCAAGTGAAGCAGCGGATCATCCGGCACCTGATCGACGAGACCTGGAAACCCGGCGACATGCTGCCGAGCGAGCCGCGGCTGGCCGAGAGCTTCGGCGTGAGCCCCGGCACCGTGCGCCGGGCGTTGGACGAACTGGTGGCCGAGAACCTGCTGGTCCGCCACCAGGGCAAGGGCACCATCGTGTGCCGGCACGACCCGGAGCGGTCGCTGTTCCACTTCTTCCGGATGGTCGACGCCGCCGGTGACCGGCCGACCCCGAGCAGTCGGGTGCTGGCCTGTGGCCGCCGCCGCGCCGACCGGGCCGAGGCGGCCCGCCTCGGCCTGCCGGCCGGGGCGCCGGTGGTGGTGATCGACCGGACCCGCTCGGCTGCCGGCCGGCCGCTGCTGGTCGAGCGCCTGGTGCTGCCCGGGAGGCTGTTCGGGCCGCTGGCGGCGGTGGCGCCGGCGGAACTGCCGAACACCCTGTACACGCTCTACGAGGAGCGCTTCGGCGTCACCGTCTACCGGGCCGCCGAGCAGCTCCGCGCCGTGACGGCCGACGCCCGCGACGCGCAGCTGCTCGAGGTCGCGACCGGCACGCCGCTGCTGGAGATCGATCGGCTTGCCAGCAATCTCGACGGCATGCCGGTGGAGTGGCGGCTCAGCCGTTGCCGCACCGACGCCTACCGGTATCGGGTGGAGCTGGTATAGCTGCCGGCGTCCGTCGCGTCGTGGGTTCCGGCTCTGCGCGACGGTGTCGCTTCGGCCGGAATGACGAAGGAAGATCGGCGGTGCGGTCTGGCGTTCGGGACACTCTCCCCTCGTCGTCATTCCTGTATGCGCGGGCCACCGTTTCGAGATGGCGAGGAGTTGTTCGCGATCTGGATTTGGAGGCAGAGT
>NZ_BMZS01000017.1 GCF_014652915.1 Thalassobaculum fulvum | reverse complement strand
CTCTCGAACGCGTCGGCCAGCTGCACCCGCTGCACCTGGCGCTCCTCCGAGGCCCGCTTCTCGGCCGCGATCTGCTCGGCCTGCAGCCGCTCGACCTCGATCGCGTTGTCGCGGAACACCGCGACCGCCCGGGCCATCTCGGTGATCTCGTCGCGGCCGGCGGTGTCGACCTCGGTGTCGTGCTCTCCGCCGGCGATGACGCGCATGGTCTCGGCGAGACGCAGCAGACGCCGGACCACGGCCCGGTTGACCACCAGCCAGGCGATCCCGAGGCTGATCAGGATGCTGACGGCGGCAAGCGCGAGCAGGGCCATCTCGCTGCGGTCGACCGCCGCGTTGGCGGAACGGGCTCCGGTGTCGGCCTGCTGCATCGCAAGCGAGACCTGCTGGTCGACCATCGCGTCGAAACGCTGGGCGAGTTCCTGAACCTGGGCCAGGGCGTTCCCGGCCTCCGCCTCGTCGGCCAGAACCATTTGCCGTCGCCCGAATATGCTGTCGTCGCCGAGGCCCAGCGCGACCAGGGCGCGAGCCTTCTCGGCGACCGGCACCAGGGCCTCTGACTCCTCCAGCGATCCGACGAGGGTTTCGAGGGTCTGGCCGGAGCTGACAAAGGCGCTCCGCAGGACCGAAAGCCGGTCGGTATCCGGTGCGCTGGTCGCGGCGCTCATCAGGCCGATGGCCATGTTGGCCTCGGCGAGGGTTTCGAGCATCTGGCGCAGCTGGGCGACGTCCTTCTCGACCAGAGTCGTGATCCGGTCCTCGAGATTGGCGGACAAGTCGCTGCTGCCGCCTATCAGGGCGATGCGCGCACTGTTGACCACCGGCGTGACAGCCTCGTCGAAGGCCTCGGCGACCTCGACGATCCTCGGGTCGAAGCTCTTGCGCTGGCTCTGGACCTCCTCGTACTGCTCGGGAGTCAGGTCGACCCAGGAGAGCTCGCCCCTGCGGATGGCAAAGGCCGACCAATCCCCGATCCCGAGACCGATCAGTTGCGATGCAAGGTCGGCGAGCTTCTGGCCGTCGGCAGTCTTCGGCAGCTGATCGATCGTCTTCTTCATGTCGATCGCGGCTTTGCCGAACAGCGTCTCCTCAGTGGCGAGTTTCTCCAGGTCTGTGATCTGGGTCGAGCGCGCCATGATCCCGAGTAGCCGCTGGCCGGCGGCCGAAAGCGTCAATGCGGCCTGCAGGCCCGCGACCTCGGTTTGGACCAGCCGGTCGATCGTATCGGTCACTTCGCCGGTGGTCTCCTCGCTGGCGAGTACGAGATTGAAGGTAGCGTCATCAACCTGGGGCCTGATGATCGCCAGGAAGTCCCTGTGCGCGGCGAGCACCTGTTCCATCGCGGTGGACAGGCTCGCGCGCGCGAGCTCGCGGCGCTTGACCGCCTCGTCCAGCACGTTGAGCTGCTCGCGGAGGCCATTGGCGAGCGGGCGGAAGTTGGCACCGGTCGCCTCGTCGAAAGCGGCGAGCGTTTCGGTGGCCGCATCGACCTGCTTCAGGCTGGTCGCCATCTGGGCACGAGCGGCGTCGCGCGCTTCGTCGGACGGGGCGGAGATGATGTTCGGCGCGACGGCGGCGGCCGACGCCGACTCGGCTGCGAGCTGGAAACTGCTGGCAAGTACCGGCACCGCGTGATTGGCGATGTTGTCGAGCGTCCCGCGCACGTTCTCGAAGGCGACCCACGAAAGGCCCACGGCCAAGACGGTCAAGGCTGTGATAGCGCCGAAAGCGGAGTAAAGCCTGGGGCCGATACCGAAACGAGTCCTGCGCTCCGGAGCCTTGTCCTCGGGGCTCGGTTCGATTTCGGTCATCGGTGTTCCTCCCTGGCTCGCTTCGTTGTAGAGCGGGTAGCCCCGTGGCGAGGCCGGGGCTACCCTGATTTTGGTAGAGTTTCGCTCGTCAGTTTGTCGACGAGCCGATGGCCCGGAAAGTCCCGTCAGCCAGGATCTCGGTAAGATACACCGTTTCCATTCCCTGGTTGTCGCCGACGCCGAACTTCATGACGGCACCGCCGAGGTCGAAAGTCCCGGTGTCGTAGATCGCCTTCAACAGCGTGTCCCGGGTCACGTCCGCGCCGGCGATGCGGAGGGCTTCGACGGTCAGGCGGCCGACCATGTAGCCTTCGAGCGAGCCGAAGCCCGGCTTGGCGTTCGGGTCGACAGCGGCCAACGCCTTCTGGTAGGCGGCGACGACCGGCGTTGCCGCATCGAATGGGAACGGCACGACCTGGCTGATGATCACCCCGGCGCCGTCCTTGCCAAGCTCGGCCGCCAGTGCTTCGGAACCGACGAACGAAATGGTGATGAAGGTCGGATCCATCTTCAGCTTGCGGGAAAGCTTCACGAACTCGGCGATCGGCTTGTAGGCGCCGACCATGACGATCGCGTCGGGATCGGCCTTCCGCAGGTCGACCACGGCCGATTTGACCGCCGTGGTGTTGCGTGGGTAGGTCGCTTCCCCGACCAGCTTGAGGCCGCGCTTCTCCATCGCCTTCTGGACGCCGGCGAGACCGACACGCCCGAAGCCGTCGTCCTGGTACAGGATGGCGATCTTCTGGGCCTTCTTGACCGTTGTCAGGTACTCGATCCAGGCCTCGGTCTCCTGGTCGTAGGTCGCCCGTACATTGATGACGTTGCCGTTTTCGGGCTTGCGCAGGAAGCCGGCACCGGTGAAGGGACCGATGAAGGGCACGCCGGCTTCGGTCGCGATCGGCTGGGTGACCAGCGTGGTCGGGGTCCCGACCGGGCCGATCAACGCGAAGACCTTGTCTTCGTCGATCAGCTTGCGGGTTGCCGCGACGGACTTGTCCGGCTCGTAGCTGTCGTCGTAGCGAATGACCGACAGTTGCCGGCCGTTGACGCCACCGGCGGCGTTCGCTTCCGCAAATGCCGCGTCGATCCCGAGCTTCATGTTGTTGCCGAGCGCTGCAGCGGGTCCTTCAAAGGCCGCGGCCTGCCCGAAAATGATCTTGTCGGCAGTGACTCCAGAACTCTCCGCCAAGGCCGAAACGGCGGCGAGGCAAGCAGTTGCGGCCAGTACGGTGCTGCGAATGATAGCCTGGGCTTTCATGTTTGTTCCCTCCCAATCCCACTTTGGTTGCCTATAAGGATGGGAAGCAAAAGTTAACGATGGGTTTCATATGGCATTTGACAGATCCACAAGTCGACGAGGGTTGACCGCAATGATTCTAAAGAGGCTCTCGTGCGTACTGCTTTTGGTTGCGGCACATTCGCTATTTGATTGTGGAGACGCGAACGCTGACCAGGACGACCCTCGGCTGGAAGCGTTGTTCTCGGAACTGGCGGTGACCGACCGGGCCGATAGGGCGCAGACGCTCGAGGCCCGGATCTGGCAGATCTGGGTGCGGCCGCCGGCCGGTTCCGGGGTCGAGGAGGCGATGCAGAGGGGCCTTCGGTTCATGGAGCTCGGCCAGGGCTTCGACGCCATGCGGGCGTTCGACGCGGTGGTGGCCGGCGCGCCGGGGTTCGCCGAGGGCTGGAACAAGCGGGCCACCGTGCGCTACGCGCTCGGCGACATCGACGGGTCGGTCGCCGACATCCGCCGGACCCTGGCGCTCGAGCCCCGGCATTTCGGGGCGTTGTCGGGCCTGGGGCTGTGCCGGCTCGCCCAGAACCGGCCGGCCGAGGCGCTGGAGGCGTTCGAGGCGGCCCTGAAGATCAATCCGCACCTGGCCGGGTTGGAGAACATCGAGGCGCTGCGCGACCGGGTCCGGGGCAAGCCGTTGTAGCGTCGGTCAGGGGCACAACGCCTCGACGGCGCGCCATTCCTCCGCCGTCATGCCGGGGCCACCCCCGGTCCCGCCGCGGCGCAGTCGCTCGGCCCGGTCCGCCGACAGCGGGTGGCTGCGCAGCCAGGTGACGGCGCCGAGGCCGTCGTCGGCTTCGGCGAGCCGGTCGAAGAACCGCGCCCCCGGGCCCGGGTCGATGTCGAGGGCGTTCAGAATCCGGATGGCGGCGACGTCGGCGCCGTCCTCCTGGTCCCGGGTATAGCTGTTGTCGAGCAGGAAACCGGCGACCGCGCCGGTCGTCCCGACGTCGAGCGAGACGCCGAACACCGCCGCCAGGGCGATATCGACCAGCTTGTCGCGCAGCACGCGGGCCAGCGGGTCACGCCGGGCGACGTGCCCGACCTCGTGGGCCAGCACGCTGGCCAGCGCCTGCGGAGAGGCCGCGCGGTCGATCAGTCCGGATGTCAGGACGATCCGGCCGCCGGGCAGGGCGAAGGCGTTGACCAGGTCCCAGCGGACCGTCAGGACCTGCGGGCGGGGCCCGTCGAGGACGTCGGCCATGCGGGTCGCCAACCGGTCGAGCGCGGCGATCCCGTCGGGTGCCTCGCAGGCCGGGTAGACCTCGGCGAGCTGCTCCAGCGTGGCGTCGGACAGCCCGCCGCCCCAGCCGGGCGGCAGCAAGCCGGCGGCGTGCCGCGAGGCGAAGCCGGCGGCCGCGGCGATCAGCAGCACCACGACACCGAGGCCGACCGCCCAGCGGACCGCCGCGTGGCGCGCCGGGTTCTCCGCCGCGCGGGCGGCGAGCAGCGGTGCGACGGCAGCCCGGAGTTCCCGGTCGACGATGACCAGCCGGGCCTCTGGCGCGGCGCGGGTCGTCACGGTCAGGCGGTCGGCCCGCCCGGCGGCGGTCGGGTAGCTCTCGGACAGCGGCCACTCCAGCGGGCACTCGGGCGGGGCCGAGGGCTCGTCCGGCACGATCACGAGCCGGCCGGCCGCCACGGCGACCGTGACCGCGTGGTCGCGCGCGCTGACCCCGTCGAACAACCGCGCGGAGGGCCGCCGGGCGGTCCGGTCAGAAAGCATCGAAGTCGCCGGCCAGGCCTTCGCCGGCCAAAGTGGCGTCGTCGTCGGCCTGGCGGACGGCGGCGAGGTCGATCGTGCCGAGCACGACCAGGTGACGGCAGGTGAACCGTATCCGGCGCTCCCAGATCACCGGCATCAACAGGAGGTAGGAGAGCCCGAACACCGCATAGACCGGGAGGATCCCGACGGCGACCCGCCACTGCACGTCGGTGGCGTCCGGCTGCCCGCCATTGGCGCCGACCGCTTCCAGCGTCGCGAACAGCCCGGGCATCAGCGCGAGCATCGCCAGGAGCGCCGGGCCGAACAGCAGGGCGCCGTTGCCGAGCCACAGCCAGGCGTGCTGCCAGCCCGACGCGGTGAAGCCGAGGCGCAGCGGCCCGACGCCGGTGCGGTCGGCGGTCATGCGGAACATCCGGGCCCGGTACCAGAAATACGACAGCCCGAAGCTGAACGGCCACAGCAGCCAGGCCACCAGCCAGGACCAGAACAGGCTGCCGCCGGTGATGCGGCAGTCGACCGGCAGGTTCCCGGCGCGGGCGCCGTGCAGGGCGTATCGGATCCGCCGGGCGTCCATCCACGGCTTGAAGAACCCGAAGGTCATGAACGTCGCCAGGTAGGTCCACAAGGTCAGCCACAGGTAGCCGCGTACGCTGCCGGCCAGCCGGCCGCGGATACCGCGCCAGCGCGTCCGCGAGGTGCGGTAGCGCAGGCTGAGATAGCGGCCGAGGGCGACCAGCCAGAACAGCCCGAGCGCATAGACCAGCGAGAGTGCGTCGGTGAGGCCGGGGGCGGAGTCGAGCACCGCGACCTGCAGGCTGGTCACCACAACCGCGACCGGCAGCAGGATCAGCACGATCACCTTCAGGAAGCCGACGAAGATCTCCAGGCCGTCGCCGGTGTACTCGAGCGGCTCTCCGTCGAACCGGATGTGGGCCCACAGCAGCCGGCGAACCCGGCTGCTCGCCCAGAACCGCCAGACCGACAAGGTCGCGACCGTCAGCAGCGTGTTGACCGCATGCAGGCCCAACAGCCGCCGGTAGCCCGGGGACTCGTAGGCGAGGCGGGGCGCCGGTTTGAGCGAGCGGGTCGGCGACCAGGCGCGCAACTCGCCGTTCCGGACGGTTTCGGCCGGCTCCTCCCGGTGTTCGGTCATTCGCGTGCCGCCCCCTTGCCCATCCGCAGACAGAGTACCCGCCGCCGGCGGTTCGACAACCTTTCCGCTTCCCGTTGCCGTCGCGGCCGACACGACTATGCTGCGGCCACGGCCGGTGATTGGAGACGAAGCGATGGCGGAGACGTTCGATCTGGTGGTGCGCGGCGGCACGGTGTTCACGCCCTCGGGGCCGACCGAGACCGACGTCGGGGTGCGCGGCGGCAAGATCGTCGCCTTCGGCGACCTCGGTGGTGCTGCGACCGCCTCGACGCTCGACGCCAAGGGCCTGCACGTGCTGCCCGGCGTGATCGACACCCAGGTGCATTTCCGCGAGCCCGGCCTGGAGCACAAGGAGGACATCGCCACCGGCAGCAAGGCGGCGGTGAAGGGCGGCGTGACGGCGTTCTTCGAGATGCCGAACACCTCGCCGCTGACCCTCCACAAGGCCGAGCTGGAGGACAAGCTGGCCCGCTCGGCCGGCCGGGCCTGGTGCGACCACGCCTATTTCGTCGGCGGCTCCGAGGACAACGTCGCCGAGCTCGGCGAGCTGGAGCGCCTGCACGGCTGCGCCGGCGTCAAGGTGTTCATGGGCTCCTCGACCGGCTCGCTGCTGGCCGACAAGGACGAGCTGCTGGCCCGCATCCTGGCCAACGGCCGGCGCCGGGTGGCGGTGCACGCCGAGGACGAGGAGCGCCTGAAGGAGCGCCAGCACATCGCCAAGGAGGCGGCGCACCCGCGTGCCCACCCGATCTGGCGCGACGAGCAGGCGGCGCTGCTGGCGACCCAGCGGATCGTCCGGCTCGGCACCGAGGCCGGCCGGCCGGTCCATGTGCTGCACGTCACCTGCGCCGAGGAGCTGGAGTTCCTCGGCCGGCACAAGGACGTCGCCTCCGTCGAGACCACGCTGAACCACCTCACCATGGCCGCCCCCGAGTGCTACGAACGGCTCGGCTCCAAGGCGCAGATGAACCCGCCGGTGCGCGACGAGCGGCACCGGGCGGCGCTGTGGCGGGCGATCGAGGACGGCACCATCGACGTCATCGGCTCGGACCACGCCCCGCATACCTTGGAGGAGAAGCAGCGGCCGTATCCCTCGAGTCCGTCCGGCATGCCGGGGGTGCAGACCCTGCTGCCGCTGCTGCTCGACCACATGGCCAAGGGCCGGCTGACCCTGCAGCGGCTGGTCGACCTGACCTCGGCCGGGCCGCAGCGGATCTACGGCATTGCCGGCAAGGGCCGGATCGCCATGGGCTTCGACGCCGACTTCGCGATCGTCGACCTGAAGGCCGAGCGCGAGATCACCGACGCCTGGATCGCCAGCAAGTGCGGCTGGACGCCGTTTGCCGGCATGGCCGTGACCGGCTGGCCGATCGCCACGGTGGTGCGCGGCAACCTGGTCATGAAGGACGACGAGGTGCTGGCGAGCCCGATCGGCGAGCCGGTGCGGTTCTGGTCGACGCTCAGGGGGAAGTAGGCCCCGCGCGATGACCTTCGACGTCACCCTGAGCTTCGACAACGGTCCCGAGCCGGAGGTGACGCCGGGCGTGCTCGACGTGCTGGCGGTCGAGGGCATCAGGGCCAGCTTCTTCGTGCTCGGCCACAAGCTGGCGATGCCCGGGCGCCGGGCGCTGGCGGCGCGCGCGCATGCCGAGGGCCACTGGATCGGCAACCACACCTACAGCCACTCGACCCCGCTCGGTCTCGGCACCGATCCGGAGATGGCCGTGGCCGAGGTCGTCCGCACCGAGGCGCTGATCGGCGACCTCGCACACCCGGACCGGCTGTTCCGGCCGTTCGGCGGCGGCGGCAGGCTCGGGCCGCACCTGATGGGTCCGGCGGTGCGCGACCACCTGCTGGCCGGCGGCTACACCTGCGTGCTGTGGAATGCGATCCCGCGCGACTGGGCCGAGCCCGAGGCCTGGGTCGAGACCGCGCTCGCCCAGTGCCGGACGCAGGCCTGGACCCTGCTGGTGATCCACGACCTGCCGACCGGCGCGATGGCGCACCTGCCGCGCTTCGTCGCTGCGATCCGCGACGCCGGCGGGCGGTTCCGCCAGGACTTTCCGCCCGACTGCCTGCCGATCCGGCGCGGGCGGGCGGCGATGGCGCTCGAGCCCTATGTGGCAGCGGCCTGAGGGCGTTCGACCGGGTCAGCCGTCGCCCAGCGTCTTCGTGAGCACGACCTGCCGGTGACCGCGCGGATAGTCGGGTATCTCCGCCAGCCGCCGGTACCCCAGGCGCTCGTAGAAGCCGGGCGCCTGGAAGCTGTGCGAGGTGAGCACGACCCGGGTACAGCCGCGCCGGCCGGCCTCCTGCTCGGCCGCCAGCAGCAGCCGGCGGCCCAGCCCGGCGCCGCGGTGGGCTTCCGCGACCCACAGCACCTTGATCTCGCAGCACCCGCCCCAGGTGTGGCCGTGCAGGCCGGCATATGGTTCGCCACGGTCGTCGCGGAGCATGATCGCGAGCAGCCGGCCGTCGCGGATCCCGGTCCGCTCCACATTGAACGCGTAGATCCGGTCTTCGAGCTCGGCGAGCTCGGCCGGCACCGGCGCGTCGGTGACCGGCAACTCCGTCGCGTCGGTCCGCTGCCGGTCCTCCATCGCCGGCTGCGGCTCAGCCGCTGCGGCCGACATTGCCGCTGCGCACCGGCACGCCGAACTCGCGGTGGCAGATCTCGGCAAGCTTCGCCACGCCCTCGCGGATCTCCTCGACCGAGGGGTTGGCGAAGCACAGGCGCAGCTTGTGGCTGCCGGCCGCGGCGTCGGCCGACCATTCGCCGCCGGGGTTGATCGCCACGCCCTCGGCACCAGCCGCCTTGAACAGCTGCATGGTATCGACCGCGTCCGGCAGGGTGACCCACAGGAAGATGCCGCCCTTGGGTGCGGAGAACTCGGCGGCGGCGCCGAACTCGCGGTTCACCGCCTCCATCATCGCCGCGCACTTGCCCTTGAGCGTGCTGCGCAGGGCCGCCACGTGATCGTCGAACGACCCGGCGAGGTACTCGGCCAGCACCATCTGCTCAAGCGCGCCGGTGCCGCCGTCGGTCTTCAGCGGCAGCATCCGGCTCAGCACCGGCCAGTCGGCGACGATGTACCCGACCCGCAGGGCCGGGGCGATCGACTTGGAGAACGAGCCGCAGTACACGACCCGGTCGCCGCCCGGCAGGCCCTTGATGGCGGTCGGCCGGTCGCCGTCCCAGATCAGGTCGGCGTAGCAGTCGTCCTCGACGATCGGGATGCCGTGCGACGCCGCCAGCCGCAGCAGCTCGACCCGGCGCTCGACCGGCATGACCGAGCCGGTCGGGTTCTGCACGGTCGGAATGGTGTAGACGAACTTCGGCACCGTGCCCTTGGCCTTCAGGTTGTCCAGGATGTTCGACAGCGCGTCCATGCGAATGCCGTCGCCGTCGAGCGGGGCGCCGACGTAGCTGGCGCCCAACTTCTTCAGCCGGGTCATCGCCCCGCCGTAGCAGCCCTCCTCGACGATCGCGGTGTCGCCCGGCTGGATGAACACCGCATTGATCAGGTCGAGCGCCTGCAGCGAGCCGGAAGTCACCAGGATGTCGTCGGCCGAGCAGGCGAGGCCGGCCTTGCTGCCGAGGTGCCTGGCGATGCCCTGACGCAGGGCGGTGTAGCCCTGCGGCCCGCTGTTCAGCCCGTAGGTCGCCAGCGTCGGCCCCTCGCGGGTCAGCACGGCGCTGGCGGCGGCCGCCAGGTCGGCGACCGGCACGCTGCCGGCGTCGTTGTGGCCGCCGACGAAGTTGTACTTCGGAAAGCCGCCGAACCGGGTGGCGGGCGCCGGCAGGTCGGCGCGCAGGAACGGCGTGTAGTCGAAGCTCATGGCGTTTCCTCGGTGGGGTGTGAACGCGACCGGGACCGGACGCTCAGGCGGGAAGGGAAGCGCTATTCTGCCTGAACCAGTCGGCCAGGTCCGCTTCCGTGATCGTTCCGGCGGCTGTGGCCAACATCACCCGGACGGCCTCAGCGTCGTCAGCGATCAGCGCCCAGCCGTGGTTTAGCAGAAACACCAGTGCGACCACGAACGCCGTGCGCTTGTTGCCGTCCATAAAGCCGTGGTTGCGAGCGATACCGTAGGCATAGGCGGCGGCCAGCGCCGCTGCGTCCGGGGAGGGTTCGCCGTAGTCCGCGAGATTCTTCGGCCGGGCGAGGGCGGACTCTATGACCGCGCGGTCGCGAATACCGGGTGCTCCGCCATGCTCGGCGATCTGCTCGTCGTGAATGGCGAGGACGACGTCGGCGCGGACCCGCGTCCAGGCCGACATGTCACTTCGCGAGTTCGCGCAGGGCGTTGCGGCGCTCGCGCATCACCCGGCGTGCCAGGTCCATCTGTTGTTCGAAGTCGGGATCGTAGGGCGTGATGCGGTAGCCGTCGGGTGCTTCCGTCAGATAGAGGTGGTCGCCCTTCTCGACCTTGAGCCGGGACATCACCTCCTTCGGCAGCACCACACCGGCAGAACTGCCGACCGTCGTGACCTTGAGCTTGACCATATGGCTCCTCCTCGTGTCACGAAGTTATAACAAACATTATAAGATCGGCCTACTTCTTGGTCTTTTCGCCGGTGACGACCGGCCCGACACGCTCGCCCAGGATCGGGAAGCGGACGACGCCGTCGGAGGCCTCGTAGACCCACTCCTCCAGCGGCCCCGCCTTGTTCAGGGTGTCGGGATCGCCCAGCGCCTTGCGCAGCTCGTCCTTGGTGGTGGCGTGCTCGGCCTTCTTGACGATGTCGGCCTTGGAATCCTGGTGGAAGCAGGCGCCGAGCGCCAGGGTGGCGGCCAGGGCGAGGGCGGCGAGCAGGGGGCGGGCGGTCATGGGCGCAGGCTCCGGTGTGGACTCGGTCGGGACAGGGTACAGCAACGCGTGTCCGCGTCACCGGATCCCTGGTCATCCCGCCCGCGCGTCCTCCAGGATCATCGCCGACGCCTTCTCGGCGATCATGATGGTCGGCGCGTTGGTGTTGCCGGTGGTCAGCACCGGCATCACCGAGGCGTCGACGACCCTGAGCCCGTCGAGCCCGTGCACCTTCAGCCGCGGGTCGACGACGGCCAGCGGGTCGGTGCCCATCTTGCAGGTGCCGACCGGATGGTACAGCGTCGTGCCCTCGCGCCGGGCGAACGCCTCGACCGCCTCCGGCGAACTCACGTCCGGGCCGGGCCGGGTCTCGGACACGCTGTGCTGCGCGAGGGCCGGGGCCGCCAGGATCCGCCGGGCGTGCTCGAAGCCGGCCAGCATCACCCGCAAATCGTCCGGGTCGGTCAGGTAGTTCGGCCGGATCTTCGGGCGGGCGAGCGGATCGGCGCTCTCGGCCATCACGGTGCCGCGGCTGCGCGGCCGGGTCGGACAGATCACCAGCGACAGCCCGGGCTCGTCCTCCAGGGTCAGCACCCGGTTCACGTCGTAGCTGGCCGGCGTGAACAGCAGTTGCAGGTCCGGGCTGGCCAGGCCTTCGCGCGAGCGGCAGAACACCATGGCGCTGGTCACCCCGAAGGTCAGCGCGCCGTTGCCGAACAGGAAGTACTTCGCGATCTCGCCGGCCACCCGCGGCAGGCGCGACAGCTCGTTCATGCTGACCGCGCCCTGCACCCGGTGCACGATGCGGGCGACGTAGTGGTCGGACAGGTTTCCGCCGACCCCCGGCAGGTCGTGCACCACCTCGACGCCGATCGAGCGCAGGTGCCCGGCCGGGCCGATGCCGGAGACCTGCAGCAGGTGCGGCGAGTTCACCGCGCCGCCGGCGACGATCACCTCGCGGTTGGCCTTCAGGGTGCGGTCGCGGCCGCGCTGGCGGAACGCCACGCCGGTGCAGCGCCTGCCGTCCATCAGCAGCTTCGTCGCCACCGCGTCGGTCTCGACCAGGAAACCGCCGCGGCGGCGGGCGCGCTTGAGATAGGTCTGGGCGGTCGACCCGCGGAACCGGCCGACCCGGGTCATCTGGCTGTAGCCGACGCCCTCGGGCTCGGCGCCGTTCAGGTCGGGGCTGAACGGGAAGCCGGCCTGCTGGGCGGCCTCCACGAAGCGGTGGGTCAGCGGCAGGATGGTGCGGTAGGCCTCGACCTCCAGCGGTCCCTCGCGGCCGCGGTACTCGTCGTCGCCGCCGCTCCTGTAGCTCTCCGAACGGCGGAAGAACGGCAGCACCTCGTCCCAGGTCCACCCCCGGCAGCCGGACTGCGCCCAGCCGTCGTAGTCGGCCGGGTTGCCGCGCACGTACAGCATGCCGTTGATCGACGAGCTGCCGCCCAGCACCCGGCCGCGCGGCCAGTGGATGGCGCGGTTGCCGGAACTCTCCTCAGGCTCCGAGGCGTACATCCAGTTGACGCCCGGGTGGTGCAGCAGGTGCTTCACGCCGGCCGGGATGTGGATGAACGGGTGACGGTCGGGCGGACCGGCCTCCAGCAGCGCCACCGTGGCGCCGCCCTCGGTCAGCCGGTCGGCCAGAACGCAGCCGGCCGAGCCGGCGCCGACGATGACGTAGTCGAAGCTGTCGCTGCTCATGGATGCCCCCAGGTGAGGCCGGAAGCATCGCAGCCATCGGCCGCCGGGATCAACGCTGGTCGTTGCTTAGGCAATGGACCGGCAGAATTGACCCCACGGCATCTTGCGTTCGGCCGCCGAATGGCCATTCTGTCTGCCACGCGACCCAGGTCGTATGTAGATACACAGTTTGCGTGACACGAGGAGATCCGCCATGACCGCCTGCATCGTCGGATGGTCGCACCTGCCCTTCGGCAAGCACGAGGGCGAGGATGCCGAGAGCATGATCGTGAAGGTCGCGGCCGATGCCGTGGCGGACGCCGGCCTGGAGCCCAAGGACATCGACGCGGTGTTCCTCGGCCACTTCAACGGCGGCTTCGAGAAGCAGGACTTCACCGCCTCGCTGGTGTTCCAGGCTTCCGACGACTTCCGCTTCAAGCCGGCGACCCGGGTCGAGAACGCCTGCGCCACCGGCAGCGCCGCCGTGCATCAGGGCCTCACCCTGATCGAGGCCAAGAAGGCGCGCCGGGTGCTGGTGGTCGGCGTCGAGAAGATGACGGCGCTGCCCGGCAAGGAGATCGGCGAGACCCTGCTGAAGGCCAGCTACCTGAAGGAGGAGGCCGGCATCGACGGCGGCTTCGCCGGGGTGTTCGCGCAGATCGCCCAGGCCTATTTCCAGCGCCACGGCGACCAGTCGGACGCGCTCGCGCGGATCGCCGCCAAGAACCACAAGAACGGCGTCGCCAACCCGTACGCCCAGATGCGCAAGGACCTCGGCTACGAGTTCTGCCGGAACCCGAGCGAGAAGAACCCGTTCGTCGCCGGCCCGCTGAAGCGCACCGACTGCTCGCTGGTGTCGGACGGTGCCGCCGCGATCGTGCTGACCGACATCGAGACCGCGCTCGGCATGAACAAGGCCGTGGCGTTCCGTGCCGCCGCGCATTCCAGCGACTTCCTGCCGATGTCGAAGCGCGACATCCTGAAGTTCGAGGGCTGCACCTCGGCCTGGCAGAAGGCGTTCGCCCAGTCCGGCCTGAAGCTCGACGACCTGTCGCTGGTCGAGACCCACGACTGCTTCACCATCGCCGAGCTGATCGAGTACGAGGCCATGGGCCTGGTGCCGGAAGGCCAGGGCGCGCGTGCCATCGCCGAGGGCTGGACCCAGAAGGACGGCAAGCTGCCGGTCAACCCGTCGGGCGGGCTGAAGGCCAAGGGCCATCCGATCGGTGCGACCGGCGTGTCGATGCACATCATGGCGTCGATGCAGGTGCGCGGCGAGGCGGGCGACATGCAGGTCGCCGGCGCCAAGCTGGCCGGCATCTTCAACATGGGCGGGGCGGCGGTCGCCAACTACGTCTCGATCCTGGAGCCGCTTCGGTAAGTCGATGGGGTACGGCGTCCGGTTCGCGCGTCCCGACGAACTGGACGCCCTTCCCGCCATCGAGATCGCGGCCGATGTCCGCTTCCGGGCGACGGCCCATGCCGACCTGGTGGCGTCCTATCCGACCACCGGGATCGCCGACTTCGCCGAGGCCCAGGACCGCTGGTCGCTGTGGGTGGCGGCGGGCGAGGGCGACCGGCCGGTCGGCTTCGCGCATTGCCGAAGGGTCGGGGACGGCGACATGTACGTCGCCCAGCTGTCGGTACATCCGGGGCACGCCGGCAACCGGCTGGCGGCACGGCTGCTGGACCGGCTGGCCGGCTATTGCGGCCCGCGCGGCCTGCGGCGGCTGACCCTCACCACCTTCCGCGACATTCCCTGGAACGCCCCGTACTACGCCCGGCTCGGCTTCCGCGAAGTGCCGGACCTGGCCGGCGAGCCGTTCCTCCGCCGGCAGATCGCCGAGCAGATCCAAGCCGGGTTCTCGCCCGAGAGCCGGGTGGCGATGGTGCGGGAGATCGTGCGGCCCGGCGCCCGCCGCTGAGCACGAGGCGACCCGGGGCCGGACCTCGTTCGCCAGGGTCCTGAAGCACCCGCCGTCGAGAAGCTCCACCCGATCCGGACCGTTGGCGGCCTCGCACCGGTTGCGGGGCTATGGGGGATTCACGCTCGGATCACGTTCCCCGTCCGAAGCTTCCCGCGGTCGCCGGATGCAGCGAGTGCCCGGCGAGGCGACACGGGCCACCGTGGCGCCGAGAGTGGGGGAGAGCGGACGATGACAGAGCGGCGACACGGCGGCGCGTCGACCGATGCGGGCGACGACTGGCACGGCCCGGCGGCGCCCGGCTACCAGGACGACCACTTCCGCAATCTCTTCGGGCCGGCGGATCCCGGGGAGTGCTTCCAGGGGTACGGAGCCGGTGCCCGCGACGAGACCCGGCTGATGCTGGAACGCCTGGCCGACCGCATGACCAAGCCGTACGACTGGCCGCAGGGCTGGGCGAGCGACGGCAGGGACGCGTCGGACAACCCCTGTATCCCCGCCGGCTACACCTATCTTGCGCAGCTGGTGGCGCATGACCTCGTCCACACGTCGGCGCCGTTCCCGAACCCGGCCCGTCCGCCGGCGCGCCAGCGCAACCGCCGGCAACTGCCGCTGATGCTCGATTCGATCTACGGCGGCGGGCCGTCGGTGACCCCGCATGTCTACGCGCTGCCGGATCGTTGGCTGGTCCCGCGCACCTCGATGCGTCTCGGGAAGGTACGGCGGCCGGACACGCCGAGCGAGCGGGGGCGCATCCGCGACGATCTGCCGGCCGTGGACATCCCGCGGGTCGCCTGCCCGCACCTCAACGATTCCCCGGGACAGGGCTGCCCCGACGTCCTGCTGGCCGACCCCCGCAACGACGACAACCTCATCGTGTCGCAGCTGACCGCGGTGTTTCACCTGCTCCACAACGCCGTGATGGCGCAGCTCGAGAGCCGGCCGGAGCTGGCCCCCGAGGTTCCACCGGAGGCGGCGGCCCAACGGTTCTCCCTGGCGCGCAAGGTGGTCACGCTGATCTACCGCCGCATCGTGCGGAAGGACCTTCTCCGGCGCCTGCTGCACACCGGTGTCTGCCACGCCTACGACCTCGACGCCGGCGAAGTCGCCTTCATCGATCCGCAGGACGACCGCCGCCTGCCGATCGAGTTCTCCCACGCGGCCTACCGGGTCGGCCACTCGATGGTCCGCCCGGTGTACCGGGTCAATGCGGAGATCGGCGACCAGGCGCTGTCGAGCGTCCTGCGGCAGACCTCGATCGAGCCGGCCAAGATGCCCCTGCAGACCAACTGGCTCGTGCAGTGGGGGCTGTTCTTCCGGGTCAACGGGTCGACCCCGAACGCGAGCCGCCGCCTGGTGCCGGGAATGGCCCCTCATCTCTGTCAGGACTACGCCTTCCCGCCGCAGGACGGCGGCCGGGGCGGCTTGCTCTATATCGACCTGGTCCGCGGCGGCGACATGCGCCTGCGCTCGGTGCAGTCGCTCATCGACCACCTGCCGGCCGAGACCCGGCGACAGTATCGGCTGCTGGCGGATCCGGCGTTCCGGTCCGAGAGCTTGGCGACGTGGCTCGACGCCGTGCCCTCGCGATTGCGGCAAAGCCCGACCGACATCGCGCGGATCGCCGACGATCCACCGCTGCAGCTGTTTCTGCTCCACGAGGCCGCGACCATCGAGGACGGCAAGAGCCTCGGTCCGCTCGGCTCGACGATCCTCGCCGAGGTCCTGATGGGGGCGATGTGCCAGGGGTGGGCCGAGATCGAGGGCGAGCCGATCGCCTACCGCGTGGCCGCCGAGCTGTTCGACGCCAAGGCGCCGCCCCATCGCATGCGCGAGCTGATCGATTTCGTGGCCGACCGCCACGGCCTGCGCGACCAGCAGCTCGTCGGCTTCCGTTTCGTCTGACCTTCCGGCGACCCCGCCGGCAGCAACCATCAGAGGAGGATTGCCATGTCTGATCCCAATGCCGCCGATCCGGCCGCGCCGAAGCCGCCGCACCCGCGCATGGCGGTCAAGGACTACGCCCTGCTCGGCCGCAAGGTCGCCGAATGGGCCAAGGACCCCGCCAGCCGGCCGCGGACCGTGGCCGAGTTCCGCAAGCAGCTTCTGGACGTCGACCCCGGGGCGACCATCCCGGACCGCATCACCGGGGTGCTGTTCGTCCAGCCGACCTGGGACACCCTGGTCGTCCGGCTCCCGACCAAGGAGCTGATCGAGGAGTCCGAGGAGAACATGAACCCGACGGACGCGATCTACATGGTTCCGGAGTTCTACAAGAACACCAGCCTGTCGGCGCTCGAACTGCTGTACTCGCGGATCGGCGACTACACGATCTCCGAGTGCAAGTAGTCGACCGGCGGTCGGGCTACGGCAACGCCGGCGCCGACCGGGGAGCGGGAACGCCGGCCAGGCTCAGGCCGTCGCGCAGGCGTTCCCACGACTCCCGCTCGCGGATCGGAAAACAGTGCAGCAGCCACGCCGCGATCGCCTCGTCCTCGGGCGGTGCCCGGCCATGCCAGTTCGACCGGATGAGCTCGACGAACCGGCGGCCTTCGGCCTTCGCTTCGGCGATCCGGTCGAGGTGGCCGAGCGCCGCGGCCTTCCAGGCCGGCAGGTTGCTGATGGCGTCGTTGGCACGGTCCGCGGCCTCGACGCAGCCTTCCAGGTCGCCGATCATGAAGCGCGTGACCGCCTGGTAGCCCCAGTGCACCGGCGACGGGCCGACGCAGAGGGTCAGCGCCTGGGACGCGATGTCGTGGGCGGCCTGCCTACGGCCGCAGAACGACAGGCCCAGTGCGGTCGACACCAGTGTCCAGGCGTCGTTCGGATTGAGATCGTAGGCGAGGCCGTACGACACCTCGGCATGGTCGTGCTGGCCGTTGAGGGCGTAGGACCAGGCGAGACAGAGCTGGGCCCGGGAATCCAGCGGATCGATCTGCACCGCCTGCTTGGCGATGGCCAGCGACTCGCGCGCGTTCTCGCGGGTCCGATCGCGCCCCGGGAACACGAGGTGGTACGAGTTCTTGATCTGGACGAGGCTGCTGTAGGCGGGCGCGAAGTCCGGCGCCTCGTCGATGATCGACTGGAAGATCTCCTCGGCGCGCGTCTCGTCGGGCGGCTGCCAGCGGAAGCTGAGGCTCTGCCCGAGGAGCCACCGGTCGAGGACGTCGAGCGAGACGTCCGGCCTGCCGGTGATCTGCGCGAGACGCTCGGCCGAGAGCTGGACGTTGAGCGCCACCGCGATGCGCCGAACGATCGTCTGCTGGGCTTCGAACCAGTTGGTGAGCGCCAGGTCGTAGTTCGCGCTCCAGACGAACCGGCCGACCTCCCGGTCCTGGAGCGTCAGCACCAGCTTGAAGGCGCCCTCGGCCTTGTAGACGGTCGCCTGCAGCGAATACTCCGGCAGGCTCGAGGTGTTCGTAGGGCGCCGCAGGCGGTCCTCCGAGCCGCCGATGACGGACCATTCGCGGAACCGCACCAGCCGGGCGATCAGGTCGTGCCGGAACCCATGGACGATATGGATCTCGTTGTCCGGCACGCCGCGGGCGTCGAAGGTGTCGACGATCAGCAGCATCCTCGCGGCCGAAGCCAGCCCCGGCTTCTGGTTCCGATCGGCGGAAGGGTCGTCGTCCGCGGGAGCCGCGGCCGCCGGCGTCACCGCGTTCGGGGACGCCACGGGCGGTGCGGCGAAGCTGCCGTCGGGGCCGGCCTTGATCGCTGCGACGACGGCCTGGGTCTCGTCCGACGGCTCCATGTCGTATTCGTGGTCGAGGAGATCCCACAGCGCGGCATAGACCTTGAGCGCGCGCGGAATGTTGCCGGCCGCGGCGTGGGCGCGCATCAGCAGCCGGCAGGCTCCCTCGTGGCTGGGATCGAGATTGACCAGCGCTTCGGCCGCGCGGGTCGCGCGTTCCGGCTGTTCCGGGTAGCCGAGGATGATCTGCTCGAGATCGCGGACCAGGGTCTCGTGGAAGATCTGACGCTGGACCATCAGCCAGGCCCGGAACGCCGGGTCCAGCTCCTCGTATCCGATCAGCAGGGACTCGGACAGGCGCTGGTTCGACAGCAGTAGCGGATGTACCCGTCCCCGGCGGGCCTGGTCGATGACCTCCCACAGGTCCAGCCGGATCCGGCGGCCGTCGAGGCGGACATCGTTCCGATTGGTCAGGAACGCGTCCGAGCGCGCCTCGTCGAACGCGCTTCTGAGCTCGCGAAGAACCTGACGCAGCGAGCCCCTGGCGCTGGTCTCGTCGGACTCGCTCCACAGCAAGCCGGCCAGCCGCTCGCGGGATTCCCAGGGTTGCGGGGAAATCGCCATGTAGGCCAGAAGCGCCTGCGCCTTGCGTGACCGGACGGCGAGCTCGCTGTCCCCGCTCGCCGCGACGAACCGGCCGAGCACGCCGATCTCGAGGTCGAACGCTCCACCGCTCGCCGGCGTGCCGGGCACGGAAGCGTCGGTACTTAGAAGTATTCCACCGTGGCTACCTACCATCGATCGACAGACACAGTCCCCCCCTTGTGTCTCGACCTCGCAGTCACTGCTCAGAGTAATGCAAAACTATCGGTCTGTATCATCCCGCCGCCGAATTCGTCACGCGTGCGCTGCAGGCGTCTGGTGGCAATGCAGGATTGAAGAGGCTGAAGACCCGGCGCGAACGCCTTGATCACCGGGATGTCGACGTCCTGACGGGTCAGGTCGACGAACGCCACGTCGATGTCCGCGTCGGCAAGCCGCGTCAGGACGTGGTCGAGCGGATCACCGGCCGGCGGCACCGGATCGTCGGACCGGGAGACGCCGGCCGGGTGCAGCAGCGGGCAGTCGTCGTACAGCAGGTGCCGGGACCTGCGGGCGCGCAGGCGCTCGCGGTCGGTGAGCGCCGCCTCGCCGCCGCGCGCGAGCTTGACGCCGATCAGCCCGTTGCCGAGTTCGCCCTGGCACATCTCCACCAGGGCCGAGCGGACCGCGGCGTCGGCGTCGAGCCGGGCGGCGAGACCGAACGCAAGGTCGCGGCCGTCGCGGTTGCAGGACAGTGCCGCGACACAGGGGATGGCGAGATCGGTGGTGATGTCGAGAACGAAGGTGCGGCGCTCGTCACGATCGTGCCGGAGGGCCCGCAGAAGGCCCGGGAGCGCCCGGCCCGCCGTCGAGTCCGGCGCGATCCGGCGACCCCGCCGTCCTCCGATCCACCAGAGCGCAGCGGCATCGCGTTCGACGAGTTCGAGGACCGCGGACAGCCTGGCCCCAGCGGCGGTCGGTCCGGCGGCGCAGCCGGTACTCAGCGGGATCCGCGATCGGACGGCGGACTGATCCCGGCCGCGCAGGCACAGGTCGGCCGGCACCAGGACGGCGGCGCCGTCCGTCGCGCGTTCCGCGGCGATCCAGTCGATCGCCGGGTCGGCCCCGGGATCGGCTCGCCCCGGGGTGGCCTCGAGCTGGGCCAGCAGACCGTCCAGGTTCCGCAGTGCCGGGCCGCCGCCGGGCTCGCCGGCCGGGCGGCGCACGAGCCCCTCGTCGCCGCTTTCCAGTTGCGACAGGTACTCGGCGGCTTCCCCGATGCAGGCGGCGAACGCCGTCCGGAGGCTCGTCCCGGAGCCCGATACGCCGTCGACGGCGTATCCGCTCGGTTTCCGGCCGAACTCCCGGGCGTCGACCGTCGCGCCGAGGAAGGTGAGGCCCGGGGCCCGCGGCGCCGCAAGCATGAACACCATGGGCAGGCGGCCGGCCAGGCGAACCAGGGCCGCCAGGTTTCCGGGGCCCGTACCGTCGAATGCCCCGAGGTCGGCCAGCAGCCGCCGCGCGGCCTCGCTGTCCGCCGCGTCCGTCGCCTCGCCGGGATCCGTCGCCAGCATGGCGGCCGCGGCCCGGATCACCGGGCGGTCGATGGTGTGCATACGATGCCGTTCCCCGCAGATACAGCCGGCCCGTCGGGGCCGGCCCCTTCGGCCGAAGTCAAGCAGGGATCGAGCGCATCGCCAATCAGTCCAGCAGCAGGGCCTCGGTTTCCGCCTCGCTGCCGTCCTCGGCCTCCAGCGGGTCGCGTGGCGTCAGCTTGTGGCGGATCACCAGATCGGCCAGTGCGGCCCGACGCCGATCGGCCAGCAGGGCGCCGTCGCAGGCCAGCAGGCAGGCCGACGCGGCGTGGTAAAGGCCGGAGGCGACGGTGCGGGCCCGCCGGTCGCCGTCCGGGCCCGCCGCGGCGGCCGCGTCGACGGCGGCGGCGGCCCGGCCGATCAGCCCGGTCAGCCGGGCGCGCCGGTCCTCGGGCAGGCCGGCCGCCACCATCCGGGCCCCCAGCGCGGCGGCCAGGGCGGCGTGCGCATGTTCCTTGCGGGCGGCGCGCAGCACGTCGAGGGCGACGATGTTGCTGGTGCCCTCCCAGATCGAGCCGAGGTGGGAGTCGCGGACCAGCCGCGGCTCGATCCACTCTTCGATGTAGCCGACCCCGCCGCGCGCCTCCATGGCGTCGCCGGTCACTTTGCGGGCGTCGCGGCAGACCCGGAACTTCAGCAGCGGCGTGAGGATCCGGCGCAGCGCCTTGCCCTCGGCGTCGCCGGCGTCGGCGCGGGCGAGCGCGTCGGCGGTGAACAGGCACATCGACAACGCCTGCTCGGTCGGCAGCATCAGCTTCACCAGCTGCCGGCGCTGCAGCGGCAGGTCGAGCAGCCGGCGGCCGAACGCTTCGCGGCCACGCGCCACCGTCAGGGCCTCGCGCAGCGCCCGGCGCATCATGCCGGCGGCCCGCACGGCGTTCGACAGCCGCGACTGGTTGACCATCTCGGCCATCTGCACGAAGCCCTGGCCGGCCGGGCCGACCATCCAGGCCTTTGCGCCCTCCAGCGTGATCTCGCCCGACGCCATCGAGCGGGTGCCGAGCTTGTCCTTCAGCCGGACGATCCGGTAGGCGTTGCGACTGCCGTCCGGCAGGTCGCGCGGCAGCAGGAACAGCGACACGCCCTTGATGCCCGGCGGCGCGCCGTCCGGCCGCGCCAGCACCAGCGCCAGCCCGGCATCGGTGTTCGAGCAGAACCACTTGTCGCCGTACAGCCGCCAGCCGTCGCCGTCCGGTACGGCCCGGGTCACGGTGGCGCCGACGTCGGAGCCGGCGGCCCGCTCGGTCATGAACATCGCCCCCTGGAGGTGGTCCTCCAGGGTCTCGGCGGTCAGGCCGGCGAGGTAGCGCTCGACCAGGGCCGGGTCGGCGTAGCGGCGGATCGTGCGGGTCAGCGCGTCGGTCATGCTGATCGGGCACAGCAGCCCGAACTCCGACTGCGCGAACAGGTACTGGATGGCGTACTTGGCGGCGTGCGGCACCGGCTTGTCGAGGCCGAGCGCCGGGCGGTGCGACATCGCCGCCATCGCCAGCTCGCCGAAGCCGATCCGCTCCATCTCCACATAGGCCGGGTGCTTCTCGATCCGCTGGCGGTCGTCGCCGTTGCGGTCGCGGTGGTGCAGGACCGGCGGGTTCCGGTCGGCGGTATGCGCCAGCGCGTCCAGCCGCCCGCCGATCAGGTCGCCGAGGCGACGGAAGGTCGGGGTCAGCGTCGCGAGGTCGTCCGGCGCCAGGTACAGGCCGAGCAGCGCGGCCAGCGACCGGTCGTCGTCGAAGGCGTTGATGCCGCTGGTGTCCGGCTGCAGCAGGCTGCCGTCCCGGAGGCCCGCGGTCTCGGCACCGGGGGACGCTGCGGCGAAGGAATCCATGGCGGGCTCCGGTCGAGGCGAGTCATTGTGAGGGCCGAACCCTGGCACCCTGCCGCCGCCAGGGCAACTGCGCACGGAATCGAACGGAGAGGTAGCATGTCCGACGGCTTCAAGGCCTACGTCCTGCGGGAGGGCGAGGGCGGCAAGGTGACCGGCGCGTTCGAAGAGCTCGCGACCGCCGAGTTGCCGGACGGCGACGTCACCGTCCGCGTCGCCTACACCACCGTGAACTACAAGGACGGCATGGTGATGAACGGGATCGGCCGGCTGGTGCGGAAGTACCCGCACGTGCCGGGCGTCGACTTCTCGGGCACCGTCGAGACCTCGTCGCACTCCGGGCTGGCGCCGGGCGACCCGGTGGTGCTGACCGGCTGGCGGGTCGGCGAGACCCGCTGGGGCGGCTATGCCGTGCTGGCGCGGGTTCCGGGCGACTATCTGGTCAGGCTGCCGGCCGGCCTCAGCCTGGAGCGCGCCATGGCGCTCGGCACCGCCGGTTTCACGGCCGGCCTCGCGGTCGACAGCCTGGAGGCGGCCGGCATGCGGCCGGACGGCGGCGAGGTGCTGGTGACCGGTGCGTCGGGCGGCGTCGGCAGCGTCGCCGTCGCGCTGCTGGCGGCCAAGGGCTACACGGTTGTCGCCTCGACCGGCCGGGCCGAAACCCACGGCTACCTCACGGAGCTGGGGGCGGCCAGCATCGTCGACCGCGCCGAGTTCGCCGAGCAGCCGAAGCGGCCGCTGGCCAGCGAGCGGTTCCAGGCGGCGGTCGACAATGTCGGCGGCACCACGCTCGCCAACCTGCTGACCCAGGTTGCCTATGGCGGGTCGGTGGCGGCGGTCGGGCTGACCGGCGGCAACGAGGTCACCACCACGGTGCTGCCGTTCCTGCTGCGCGGCGTCAGCCTGCTCGGGATCGACTCGGTGATGTGCCCGAAGGACCGGCGCGAGCGGGTCTGGAAGACGATCGCCGACACCCTGCCGATGGACAGGCTGGACGCCGTCAGCCACCTGCACCGGTTCGACGAGCTGCCGGACCTCGGCCGCGCCATCCTCAAGGGCGAGGTGCGCGGCCGGGCGGTGGTGACGGTCGGCGGCGGGTAAGGGTGCGGACACGCCCGTCGCAGGGTGGGTCCCGGATCGGCCGCGCCGGGGGCGGCGCGCCCGTCCGGAATGACGAGAATGCAATGTAGCTCCCTCGCTTCGTCATTCCGGAGCGGGCCGCCGCAGGCGGGGCGCATGCGGAACCTACGAAGCGACGGGCGCGACCGCTACTCGTCGTACTGCAGCAGCGACGCGAACGGGATGTCGAGCTTGTCGCGGCCCTTCAGGAAGGTCAGCTCCATGATGCAGGCGCCGCCGGTGACGTTGCCGCCGACCTTGCGCAGCAGGTGCACCGAGGCGTTCAGGGTGCCGCCGGTGGCCAGCAGGTCGTCCAGGATCACCACCCGGGCGCCCGGCGGGACCGCGCCTTCCTGGATCTCGACGGTGTCGGTGCCGTACTCCAGGTCGTAGGTGTAGGGCACGGTCGGCCCGGGCAGCTTGCCCTTCTTGCGGATCATGATGAAGCCGAGCCCGAGCTCCAGCGCCAGCGGGGCGGCGGTCAGGAAGCCACGGCTCTCGATGCCGGCCAGCAGGTCCGGCTTGAACGGGCGGATCGCCTCGGCCAGCCGCTCGACCGTCACCTTCCAGGCCACCGGGTGCTCCAGCAGCGTCGAGATGTCGTAGAACAGGATCCCCGGCTTCGGGAAATCCGGCACCGAGCGGATATGTTCCTTGAGGTTCATCGCGTTCTCCCCGGGTCGACCGACCGTCCCATGTAGAGCAAACCGTGTCCGGGTGCCACCGTCCAGGATGGCGGAACCGGCAGAGCGGCACGCTGGCCGATCTGCCGCCGCACCGATACTCTGAGGCAGGGAGCAGCGGGAGGAGTGGTTGCGCGCGGCGACGATCGATCGTGCGGGGGCGGAGGCAGCAGGCACCCTGTCCGTCGACAGCCGGGGCGACGCCCTGGTCGTACGGCTGGCCGGCGCGTGGACGTTGGAGACCGCGCTGGCGGTCGACGCCGCCCTGCGCGAGCTGGCCGAGCGCCAGGTCCGGGGGGCGACCTTCGACGCGACCGCCGTGACCCGGCTGGACAGCGCCGGCGCCTGGGCGATCCGGCGGACCGCCGGGCGGCTCGAGCGCCGCGGGGTGTCGGTCGAGGTGGCCGGTCTCGGCGAGGGGCTGCGCGCGATCTTCGACAAGGCTGCCCTGCACGACCCGACGGCCGCGGTCGAGCCGCCGCCGCGCTGGTCGCTGCTGGACCAGCTCGAGGCGCTCGGCCGGCGCTCGTCCGAAGGCCTGCGGACCGGGCGCAGCCTGCTCGGCCTGCTCGGGCAGGTGGTCGTGGCGCTCGGCCGGGTGGTGCTGCGCCCGACCCGGCTGCGCGGGACCGCCACGGTCGCCCAGATCGAGGCGACCGGGGTTACCGCGCTGCCGATCGTCGGACTGCTGTGCTTCCTGGTCGGGGTCGTGCTCGCCTACATGGGGGCGCTGCAGCTGGCCCGGTTCGGGGCGGCGGTGCTGACCGTCAACCTGGTCGGAATCTCGGTGCTGCGCGAGATCGGCATCCTGCTGACCGCGATCATCGTCGCCGGCCGCTCCGGCAGCGCGTTCGCCGCGCAGATCGGCACCATGAAGGTCAACCAGGAGGTCGATGCCCTGGAAACAATGGGGCTGTCGGTGGTCGACGTGCTGGTGCTGCCGCGGGTGGTCGCGCTGGTGATCGTGCTGCCGGCGCTGACCGTGTTCGCCGACGTGGCCGGGCTCGCCGGCGGGGCGGTGATCTGCCTGTTCCAGCTCGACCTGTCGACCGGCCAGTTCCTGTCGCAGCTGGCCGCCGGCGTGACGATCTGGAGCTTCCTGGTGGGGCTGATCAAGGCGCCGTTCTTCGCGGTGGTGATCGCGCTGGTCGGCTGCCACAACGGGCTCGCGGTGTCGGGCAGCGCCGAGAGCGTCGGCCGGCAGACCACGCGGGCGGTGGTGGAATCGATCTTCCTGGTCATCGTGCTCAACGCGATCTTCGCGATCGCCTTCGCCGAGATCGGCATATGACCGCGGTCGACGGCGAGCCGACGATCGTCGTGCGGGGGCTGGTGACCCGGTTCGGGACCCAGACCGTGCACGACGGACTCGACCTCGAGGTGCGGCGCGGCGAGATCCTCGGCGTGGTCGGCGGCTCCGGCACCGGCAAGACCGTGCTGCTGCGGACCGTCATCGGCCTGCAGCGGCCGACCGAGGGCGAGGTCCGGCTGCTCGGCGAACGGGTGGCGTGGGACGGCTCCACCACCGCGCGGCTGGCCGGGCGGTTCGGGATGCTGTTCCAGGAGGGCGCGCTGTTCAGCGCGCTCACCGTCGGCCAGAACATCGAGGTGCCGATGCGCGAGCGCGGCGACGTCCCGAAGGCCCTGATGGACGAGCTGGCGCGCCTGAAGGTCGGGCTGGTCGGCCTGCCGCCGGACGCCTGCGGCAAGTATCCCTCGCAGCTCTCGGGCGGCATGAGGAAGCGGGCCGGCCTGGCCCGGGCACTGGCCCTGGACCCGGAGGTGGTGTTCCTCGACGAGCCGACCGCCGGGCTCGACCCGATCGGGGCGTCGGCGTTCGACGAGCTGATCCTGGACCTGCGCCGGGCGCTCGGCCTGACGGTGGTCATGGTGACCCACGACCTCGACAGCCTGGCGCGGATCTGCGACCGCATCGCGGTGCTGGTGGACAAGCGGATCGTGGTCGGCACCATGGCGGAGCTGACGGCCGACCCGCATCCGTGGATCCAGGAGTACTTCCATGGCCCGCGGGCGCGGGCGGCGTTCGACATCGCGGCCCGGGCGACGGGTCCGGGTGGGATTGCCCCGGCCGCCGGGGAAGGGGGGTGACGATGGAGACCCGTGCCGGATACGTGGCGGTCGGCGCCTTCGTCCTGCTGCTGTTCCTCGGGGGCCTCGGCCTCGCGGTGTGGTTCGGCGACGTCCGGCTGGACCAGGAGGTGCGTGGGTATCGGATCGAGTTCACCGGCTCGGTCGGCGGCCTGTCGGTCGGCAGCCCGGTCCGCTATCGCGGGGTGCCGGTCGGCTCGGTCACCGGGATACGGATCGACCCCGAGAACGTCGAGAAGATCCAGGTCGACCTGGAGATCGACGCGACCGTGTCGATCAAGACCGACATGTTCGCGACCCTGGAATCCCAGGGGCTGACCGGCGTCGGCTTCATCCAGATCCAGGGCGGATCGCGCAATTCTCCGGAACTGGAGCGCACGGCCGGCGGGCCGCCGCCGGTGATCCCGTCGCGGGCGTCGCGGCTGGAGAAGGTGTTCCAGTCGGCGCCGGAGATCGCCGACCAGCTGACCGTGCTGATGGTCCGGCTGCAGGGCTTCTTCAGCGAGGAGAACCGGGACTCGGTGACCGAGATCCTGCGCAACCTCGCGGTGCTGTCGTCGACCCTCGGCCGTCGGACGGACGACATCGAGGCGGCGGTGATCGACGGCGCCGCGGCGGCCTCCGAGGTGCGCGCCGCGATGTCCGACCTGGTCCCGCTGATCCGCGACCTGCGGCGCAACTTCGCGACCATCGCCGACGAGATCGCGGTGACGCTGGCGGCCGCCCGCGGCACCGTGACCGGCGTCGACGTCGAGATCGGCAAGCTGTCGGAACGCCTCGGCGAGACCACCGAGCGGATCGGCGGCACCGCCGCCCAGCTCGAGGCGCTGGTCGCCGAGGCGCGGCCTGGCATGCGCGACTTCTCGAACTCCGGCCTGTACGAGCTCACCCAGTTCCTGATCGAGGCCCGCGTGCTGGTCGGCAACCTGGACCGCGTGGTGCGGCAGATCGACCGCGATCCCTCGCAGTTCCTGTTCGGCCGCCGCGAAGGCCAGGTGGAGGCGCAATGATGCCGATTTCCCGTCCGATCCCGCCCGTCCTGGCCCGGCGCTCCCTGCTGCTCGGTTCCGCGGCCATGGTGCTGGGAGCAGGAGCCCTCGGCGGATGCTCGGCCCTGCCGATCAACCGGCCGCCGCCGCAGCTCTACACCCTGTCGCCGAAGAGCGTGTTTCCCGCCGACCTGCCGGTCGTGAGCCGGCAGCTCGGCGTCGACCGGCCGTCGTCGCCGGCCGGCCTCGCCACCACCCGGATCGCGGTCGCCCGGGGCCCTTACACCATCGACTACTACGCCGGCGTCCAGTGGATCGACGACGCGCCCAACATGGTGCAGCGGCTGCTGATCGAATCCTTCGAGAACTCTAAGCGGATCGTCGGCGTCGGCCCGGAGTCGGTCGCGCTGCGCTCCGATTTCGTGCTGCGGATCGAGCTGCGCGAGTTCCAGGCGGAGTACGCCGAGGGCGCCGAGGCCCCGACCATCAACGTCCGCATCAACGCCAAGCTGGTCCGCATGCCGCAACGGCACATCATCGCGTCGGCGACCATGGAGCGGTTGATGCCGTCCCGGGACAACCGCATGGGCTCGATCGTGGAGACGTTCGACGAGGCGCTGGGCAAGGTGCTGCGGGACATCGTGGTGTGGACCCTGACCAACCCGGCCCTGCAGGGCTGAACGGGAGGGGCTGATCCGGGACCGGGCTAGCGCGGCGAGCAGGCGACCGGCCACACGGTCCGGCTGCCGGCCGGCAGGGTCCGGCCGTCGGTCGTCCGGACCGGGACGGCGACGGTCTTGGCGGCGTCCGGCAGGTCGCGCAGGGCATGGTTGTCGGCCGGCGACGGCGGCGGCACGAGATACAGGCCGAGCGGGTCCAGGTAGCGCAGCGACTTCGGCCCGAGCATCGGCCCCTTGACGGTGTGCTCGGCGCTGTCCCCGACCAGGAAGTTGATGTGCAGGTGGGGGTAGCCGGCGGATCCATAGTGGCCGCCGGCGGTGCCGGTATTGCCGGAGCGGGCGATCACGTCGCCGGCCTCGACCGTCGTCCCGACCGCCAGCGGCGACGGCTCGTCCAGGTGCTGGTAGCGCGCGAACAGATGCACCGGCAGGCCGGTCGCCGCCGGTGCGAAGTGCAGCCACACGAAGTGGCCGACCAGTTGGCCGGCGGTCCCGGCATGGACCACGGTGCCGTCGGCAACCGCCAGCAGCGGCGTGCCGGCCCGCAGGGTGATGTCCAGGCCGTTGTGGTAGCCGTAGTGGTCGTTGTTGCGCGCGCTGCCGTCGTAGCGGGTGCGCGATCCGTAGGGCGAGGCGATGCCGGGACAGTCGACGCCGGCCGGGAAGGCGGCCCGCAGGCCGGTCGCAAACAGACCCTTGCGCTCGAGCACCTCGTACGGCTCTTTCGGCGTCCGCATCCCGCCGCCACCGCCGCGCAGACCGCCGCCGCGCCCCTCGGCGGCTGCGTCGGCGACGAACCCGGCGGCACAGGCCACGGCGACCAGCAGCGACAGCACACGGCGCATGTTGTTTTCCCTCCGGCCGGTGGTCGGCACGACCTCGACGCGGGCAGGGTTGCGCCGGCGCAAGCGGGCTTCAACGGGAATCTCGATTCCGTGCCGGACCGGCGTCGCCGCACCCTTGACCGGGGCGCCGTCACCGGCGTTGACTGCCCCCGGTCGGAAGGCCGGAGCGATGGCCAGGAGGTTCGCATGACCCATGTATTCCACCGCCAGACCAAGTCGGTTCCGCCGACCGCCGCCGTCGGCGACGGCGTCTACATCGTCGACGCCACCGGCAAGCGCTACCTGGACGCTTCCGGCGGCGCCGCGGTGTCGTGCCTCGGTCACAGCGACGTCCGCGTGGTCAACGCGATCAAGGCGCAGCTCGACGCCATCCCGTATGCCCACACCGGGTTCTTCACCAACGAGCCGATGGAGAAGCTCGCCGACTTCCTGGTCGACGCGGCACCCGGTGACCTGGACATGGTGTACTTCGTGTCCGGCGGCTCCGAGGGCGTCGAGGCGGCCCTTAAGATGGCGCGCCAGTACTTCCTGGAGATCGGCCAGCCCGAGCGCTACCGGATCATCGCCCGGCGCCAGAGCTACCACGGCAATACCCTCGGCGCGCTGTCGATCGGCGGCAACGAGTGGCGGCGCGAGCAGTTCAGGCCGCTGCTGATCGACGCGACCCATGTGGCGCCCTGCTACGAGTACCGCGACCGCCGCGACGGCGAGACCACCGAGGAGTACGGCATCCGGGTGGCCGACGAGCTTGACGCCGCGATCCGGGCGGCCGGGCCGGAGACTGTGGCCGCCTTCGTGTGCGAGCCGGTGGTCGGCGCCACCGCCGGCGCGCTGCCGGCGGTACCCGGCTACCTGAAGCGGATCCGCGAGATCTGCGACCGCCACGGCGTGCTGCTGATCTTCGACGAGGTGATGTGCGGCATGGGCCGGACCGGCCACCTGTTCGCCTGCGAAGAGGACGGGGTGGCGCCGGACCTGCTGGTGATCGCCAAGGGGCTGGGCGCCGGCTACCAGCCGATCGGGGCGGTCCTGGTGGACGGGCGGATCTACGCCGCCATCCGCGACGGCTCCGGGTTCTTCCAGCACGGCCATACCTACATGGGCCATCCGGCGGCCTGCGCCGCCGGGCTGGCCGTGCAGCACGTGATCCGCGACGACAACCTGCTCGACAACGTCAAGGTCCGGGGAGCGGCGCTGCGGCGGGCGCTGGAGTCGCGGTTCGGCAACAACCCGTACGTCGGCGACATCCGCGGGCGCGGCCTGTTCCTCGGCATCGAGATGGTCGCCGACCGTGCCAGCAAGGAGCCGTTCGACCCGGCGCGCAAGCTGAACGCGGCGATCAAGCGCGAGGCGCTGGAGCGCGGCCTGATGGTCTACCCGATGGGCGGGACCATCGACGGGCGGCGCGGCGACCACGTGCTGGTGGCGCCGCCCTTCATCATCGACGACAGCCACATCGGCGAGATCGTCGACAAGCTCGGCGACTCGATCGACGCCGCCCTGACGGGGTAGGAGGTCGCGGCGCCGGCGGTCATCCTTCGGCGTCGAGGCAGCGCCGGATCTCCGCCGGGCGCACCGGCTTGGCGATCGTGCCGGCGACCTGGAGCGAGAGCGCGCGGGCCAGGGACGAGAGCGTCTGCAGGTAGTCGGCCCCGTAGCCCGAGACCAGGACCAGTCGACCCGGGAAACCGATCTGCCCCAGCATCCGGATGACCTCGAAGCCGTCGATGTCCGGCCCCAGAATGATGTCGAGGATCACGACGTCCTCGGGGCCGGCCGAGGCGGCGGCGCTCTCGATATCCGGCTGCATCGGCTCGACCTCGATTGGCCTGAACCCGGCCTGCTCGACATGGGCGGCAATCAGTTGCCGGGTGAGGCTGTCGTCGTCGACGACGAACGCCCGTCGTTCCGACGCGCCCGATTCCCCGATTTCGCCGGTCATGTGATCGCCTTACCCCGGCATGTGCCTTCTGGTGGAGCCGTCGGCGGCAGCTTTCGTCCTTTGCGCGACCTAAACGCAATCCGGGTGCCGGTTCAAGCGCTTCGAACGCCGACCGTCGGCCTGGCCGCGTTGACGCGAACAAGACGGAATGAGCATAGTACCGCCTGGGCTTGCAGGGTTAAGAGAGCCTGAGCGACCGAAAAGGGGCGGAAGAGCCCGGGTCGTACGCCGTGACGTGGCCTCGGGGAGGGGCATCCGTCCGCGGCAGACAGAGAAGAGAAACGGGAGAGTTCGGAGGACTTCTTATGAAGCGACTTCTTGCCACGACTTTTGCCGTCGCACTGGGCGCCGGAGCGCTCGTCGCGGCCGGCTCCGAGGGGGCCTCGGCCGCTGAGCAGCGGTTCATCTCGATCGGGACCGGTGGCGTCACCGGCGTGTACTATCCGACCGGCGGCGCGATCTGCCGGCTGGTCAACAAGGACCGCAAGGAACACGGCATCCGCTGCTCGGTGGAGTCGACCGGCGGCTCGATCTACAACATCAATACCATCCGGTCCGGCGAGCTGGAGTTCGGCGTCGCCCAGTCCGACTGGCAGTACCACGCCTACAACGGCACCTCGAAGTTCGCCGACGCCGGCGCGTTCTCGGACCTGCGGGCGGTGTTCTCGGTGCACCCGGAGCCGGTGACGATCGTGGCCCGGCGGGACTCAGCGGTGAAGAACATCGACGACCTGAAAGGCAAGCGCCTGAACATCGGCAACGCCGGCTCGGGCACCCGCGGCACCTGGGAGGTCATCGAGGCCGCCCTCGGCTGGCAGCGCTCCGACCTGAAGCTCGCGGCCGAACTGAAGTCGGCGGAAACCGGCCAGGCGCTTTGCGACAACAAGATCGATGCGTACTTCTGGCTGGTCGGCCATCCGTCGGCCCTGACGTCCGAGACCGTCTCGACCTGTGACGCGGTGCTGGTGAACGCCGACAACGCGGCGATCCGCAAGCTGGTCGACGACAATTCCTACTATCGCATGGCCACGATCCCGGGCGGCATGTACCCGGGCAATCCGGACGACGTGACCACCTTCGGCGTCGGCGCGACCTTCGTGAGTTCGGCGAAGGTTTCCGACGACGTCGTCTACGTGGTCGCCAAGGCGGTCATGGCCAATCTCGACGACTTCAAGAAGCTGCATCCCGCCTTCGCCAACCTGAAGGCAGAGGAGATGATCAAGGACTCGCTGTCCGCACCTCTGCATCCGGGTGCCGTGAAGGCCTACAAGGAACTCGGCCTGATGTGAGCCGACGATCGGGGGAGGGCGGCTCGTCCTCCCCCGACTCCGTTCGTCCCTAAATCAGAAGCGACGGCGCCGATGTGCCGCGCACGGCCCGCAACCGGGCCCGCTCATTGCGATCGGGGGGATCATGAGCGACCAGCACACCAACCCGAACGCCGTCGACCTCGAGGATCTCGTGGCCTCCTCGGATACCGGGAGCCGCAATCCGAGGGGCACCGTCGGTGTCCTGCTCGCCGGGCTGGCGCTGGCCTGGTCGCTGTTCCAGCTCTACTACGCCTCCAACCTGCCGTTCCTGCTGCAGGACCTGACCGGCCTTCCGGTCGTGTTCAACTCCGACGAGGCGCGCGCGATCCATCTGGCCTTCGCCTTCGCGCTGGCGGCGATGTCCTACCCGCTGCTGGCGTCGTCGCCGCGCGACTACGTGCCCTGGTACGACTGGCTGATGGCGCTGCTCGGCGTCGCGGCCTGCCTGTACCTGATCGCTTTCAAGGACGGGATCGCGCTGCGCGCCGGCCTGCCGACCACCGGCGACCTGGTGGTCTCGACCATCGGCATCGCGCTGGTCCTGGTCTGCACCTACCGCGCGCTCGGCCTGCCGCTGGTGATCGTCGCGTCGGTGTTCCTGATCTACGTGTTCTTCGGCGACAAGCCGTTCATCCCGGACGTCATCCAGTGGAAGGGGGCGTCCTACGGCAAGGCCATGTGGCACTTCTGGATGCAGACCGAGGGCGTGTTCGGCATCGCGCTCGGCGTCTCGGCGTCCATGGTGTTCCTGTTCGTGCTGTTCGGTGCGCTGCTCGACAAGGCCGGCGCCGGCAATTACTTCATCAAGGTCGCGTTCGCGCTGCTCGGTCACCTGCGCGGCGGCCCGGCGAAGGCCGCGGTCGTGTCGTCCGCCATGACCGGCCTGATCTCGGGCTCGTCGATCGCCAACACCGTCACCACCGGCACCTTCACGATCCCGCTGATGAAGCGGGTCGGGTTCTCCGGCGACAAGGCCGGCGCGGTCGAGGTGGCGTCGTCGGTCAACGGCCAGATCATGCCGCCGGTCATGGGCGCGGCCGCCTTCCTGATGGTCGAGTATGTCGGGGTCAGCTATCTCGACGTGGTCCGCCACGCCATACTGCCGGCGTCCATCTCCTACATCGCGCTGCTCTACATCGTGCACCTGGAGGCCCTGAAGTCGGGCATGAAGGGGCTGCCGAAGCCCGGCGGGCCGAGGACCGTCGTGCAGGGGCTGATCGGTGCGCTGACCGGCTTCCTGACGATCGCGATCATGGCGGCGGTCGTCTACTACGGCCTCGGCTGGACCAAGGACGTGTTCGGCGACGCCACCTTCGAGGCGGTCTGCGTCCTGTTCCTCGTCGTGTATGTCGGCCTGGTGGCCGTCGCCGCCCGCTACCAGGACCTCGAACTGGACGACCCGAACGCCCCGGTGAGCGAGCTTCCCGAGGTCAAGGCGACGGTGATGACCGGCCTGTACTTCCTGTTGCCGATCGTCGTCCTGGTCTGGTGCCTGATGATCGAGCGGCTGTCGCCCGGCCTGTCCGCCTACTGGGCGACAGTGGCGATGCTGTTCATCCTGGCCACCCAACACCCCCTGAAGGCGGTGTTCCGCAAGGCCGGGTCCGTGGCCGGCGAGTTCCGGCGCGGCTTCGCCGACATCGTCGACGGCCTGATCGCCGGCGCCCGCAACATGATCGGCATCGCCGTCGCCACCGGGGCCGCCGGCATCATCGTCGGCACCATCTCGCTGACCGGCGCGCACCAGGTGGTCGGCGCCTTCATCGAGTTCCTGTCCGGCGGCAACCTGATGGCGATGCTGGTGCTGGTCGCGGTGTTCAGCCTGATCCTGGGTATGGGGCTGCCGACCACCGCGAACTACATCGTGGTATCGTCGCTGATGGCGGCCGTCGTGGTCGAGGTCGGGGCGCAGAACGGCCTGATCGTGCCGCTGATCGCCGTCCACCTGTTCGTGTTCTACTTCGGGATCATGGCGGACGTGACGCCGCCGGTCGGGCTGGCCTCGTTCGCGGCCGCGGCGATCTCCGGGTCGGATCCGATCAAGACCGGCTTCACGGCGTTCTACTACTCGCTGCGGACGGTGGCCCTGCCGTTCCTGTTCATCTTCAACACCGACCTGCTGCTGATCGACGTGACGTTGCTGGAGGCGGTCTATGTGTTCGTGATCGCGACCGTGGCGATGATGCTGTTCGCGGCCGGGACCCAGGGCTACTTCTTCGCCCGCAACAAGGCCTGGGAGGCGGTGGCGCTGCTGCTGGTGGCGTTCACCCTGTTCCGGCCGGGCTTCTGGCTGGACATGATCGAGCCGCCCTACCACCAGGAGGACCCGACCCGGATCGTCGAGTTCGCCGAGGTCGAGCCGGACGGCGCCGACATCCGCCTGGTCGTCGAGGGCCGGTCGATAACCGACGAGACCAAGGTCGAGACCACGACCTTCCTGCTGCCGCTGGGCGCGAAGGGGGCCAGCGGCGACGACCGGCTGAAGAACAGCGACCTCCACGTGATCGTCGAGGACGGCGTGGCCAAGCTCGAGGAACCGTTCCAGCCGACCAGCGTGCCGGGCAGCAAGCTCGGCGATTTCGACTTCTACGGTGACGTGCCGGTGCAGATCACCGCGATCGAGGTGCCGGTCGAGCGCATCGCCAAGGAGATCTTCTACATCCCGGCGTTCCTGCTGCTGGCATTGGTGGTGGTGCTGCAGCGGCGCCGGACCGACGTGCCGGCATTCTGACCGGTCGACCTATCGAGGGAGGGCAGCGATGTACGCCGATATCATGCTGGCGGTCGACCTGGTCAACGCCGATACGCAGCTCAAGGCGGTCGGCACGGCGGTCAAGCTGGCTCAGACCTTCGGGGCGCGGCTGCACGTCATTACGGTGGTGCCGGACTACGGCATGAGCATCGTCGGCGGGTATTTCACCAAGGATCACGAGCGCCAGGCGATCGAGCACGCCAACAAGGCCCTCCATGCGTTCGTGGCCGAGCACGTCCCGACGGAAATCAAACTTCAACATATCGTCGGTCATGGTACGATCTATCAAGAGATCCTGCGGTATGCGGCAGACACCGGTTGCGACCTGATCGTCATGGCGTCGCACCGACCGGAGCTCGGGGACTACCTGCTCGGACCGAATGCCGCCCGTGTCGTGCGGCACGCCGGTTGTTCGGTCATGGTGGTCCGCGACTGAAGGCTCGGGAACGCGGCAACATTTCGTTAACGTCCGGCCGCTAGCCTCTTCCCTGCCGAGGTGGATCCTGGGCGTCTGGAGGTGTGATAGATGAGCGGATCGGGACCCTCCTCGAATGGTCGGGAAGGCGGCCTGCCGACGGCAGCGCTGGTGGCCAAGCTGTCCAAGGACAGCTCGCCCAGTGCCCGTTCCGAAGTCGCCGAGACCGTCGGGCGGGCGCTCGACGCCGGGGCGCTCGCCGAGGGTGAGCGCCGTCTGGCGAACGACATCGTCCGGCGCCTGGCGATCGATGTCGAACGGCAGGTGCGCGAGACGCTCGCCCAGGCGGTGCGCCGGACCCCGGATCTGCCGCACGACGTCGCCCTGATGCTGGCCCGCGACATCGCCAGCGTCGCCACGCCGGTGCTCTCGGAATCGAGCGTGCTGACCGACAGCGACCTGGTCGACTTGGTCGCCGGCGACGACGAGGCCAAGCAGCTCGCGGTCGCGGGTCGCCCGGCGCTGTCCGAGGCGGTTGCCGACGCGCTGGTCGCCCACGGCTCCGAGAACGTCGTGGTGGCGGTGGTCTCGAACCCCGGTGCCGAGCTGGCCGAGCCGACCCTGGACCTGGCGCTGGACCGGTTCCCCGACAGCGAGCGCGTGCACGCGCCGATGATCGAGCGCGAGACGCTGCCGGTGGCGGTGGCCGAGCGGCTGGTCGCGGTGGTGTCCGAGCGGCTGAAGAGCCAGCTGGTCCGGCGCCACGCCCTGCCGGCGGACTTGGCGACCGACCTCATCCTGGACAGCCGCGAGCGGGCCACCCTGTCGCTGGTCGACGACGAGTCCTCGCCGGAGCGGGTCGAGGATCTGGTGCGGTCGCTGGCCCGCGGCGGCCGGCTGACGTCGTCGATCATCGTTCGCGCGGCCTGCGTCGGCGACATGGCGTTCGTCGAGACCGCGCTGGCGGTGATGGCCGGGGTGCCGGTGGAAAATGCCGGGCGGCTGGTACACGACGCCGGCCGGCGCGGGCTGGAAGCGCTGGCGGACAAGGCCGGTATCGCTCCGCGCGACAAGGTCGTCCTGCGCGCCGCCATCGAGACGATCGACGAGACCGAACTCGGCGACGCGCCGTCCGATCGCGACCGATTTGCCGAGACTGTCATCGAGCGTGTCCTGACCCGGTTCGACGCCGGCGAACCGGGCGTCAGCGAAGACGACGCGCAGTACTTGATTAAAAAACTAGAAAATTACGTCTCCCAGCGACCCGAAGCGGTGGCGCCGCCTGCATGACCTGCGTTGCCGCGGAGCGGATTGACTGTACCTGGACTGCCCGATCCGTCAGGGGGACTTCAAATGACGGCGCGAACCGGGTAAGGTTGGTCAGTTGCGCCCTGCAACCGTCGAGCTGGGGAGCCTCGATGTGAGCATTCAGGCCATTTACGACTCCGACTGGGGGCAGTCGACCGCGCGTGCCATGTGGCGCCGCCTGGTGTTTCTCGTCTTCGTCGTCGCGGTGCTCGCCGGCCCGTTCGTCCTGGGCGGCGCGGTCGGATGGGTGACGACCCGGGAGGCCGGGCCGGTGCTCGGCGAGGACGGGTGGCTGCGGACCGGGACGAACCTGGCGAGTCACGGCGCCGGATTTCCCCTGGTCTCCGCCAGCGAGCTCGAGGCCGCCGGATTGAGCGTCGACGAGGCGAGCAGGATTCTCCGGCGCTGACGCTTCGGCGCGATCAGAGTGAACCGAGGAACCCGTCGACGGCGGCCGCCGCCTCGTCGAGCGCGTCCTCATGGCTGCGCCCGCTGGCCCTGCGCGGCTTCAGGTCGTGGTCGCCGTCGGCGATCCAGGCGAGCGAGACCGCCGGCGAGAGCCGATAGCCGGCGACGTCGTCGACGGTTCCGAACGGGTCCCGGGTTCCCTGGACGATCAGGGTCGGGACCGCCAGGGCACCCAGGTGCTCGACGCGGGTCCGCTCGGGTCTGCCGGGCGGGTGAAACGGGTAGCCGAGGCAGACGAGGCCGCGGGCGCCGTCTTCGGCCGCCAGCAGCGAGGCCATCCGGCCGCCCATCGACTTGCCGCCGATCACCAGCCGCTGCGGCCCGCCGAGGGCGGCGACCACCGAGCGCCAGGTGTCGATGAGGACCGGCTGCCGGTCGGGCGGCCGCTTGCGGCCGTCGGTCCGGCGTCCCGTCATGTACGGGAATTCGAACCGGACCACGCGGTGGCCGCGGCGGGACAGCCGTTCCGCCACGGCGTTCAGGAACGGGCTGTCCATCGGCGCGCCGGCGCCATGGGCGAGCACCAGGGTCGCCGGCGCGTCGTCCGGCCCGTCGATCAGCAGCTCGGGTGTGTCGGCCACCCGTCAGAGGCCGGAGAAGAAGTCGTTGCCCTTGTCGTCGACGATGATGAAGGCCGGGAACTTCTCGACCTCGATGCGCCAGACCGCCTCCATGCCGAGCTCCGGGAACTCCTGGACCTCGACCTTCTTGATGGAGTTCAGCGCCAGCTTGGCGGCAGCACCTCCGACCGATCCGAGGTAGAAGCCGCCGTGCTTCTTGCAGGCCTCGCGCACCACCGGCGAGCGGTTGCCCTTGGCCAGCGTCACGAAGCTGCCGCCGGCCGCCATGAACGGCTCGACGTAGCTGTCCATGCGGCCGGCCGTGGTCGGCCCGAACGAGCCCGACGCATAGCCTTCCGGGGTCTTGGCCGGGCCGGCGTAGTAGATCGGGTGGTTCTTGACGTAGTCCGGCAGCGGCTTGCCGGCGTCGATCATCTCCTGCAGCTTGGCGTGCGCGATGTCGCGCGCCACGATCATCGGGCCGGTCAGCGACACCCGGGTCTTGATCGGGTACTGCGAGAGGGTCTTGCGGATCTCGTCCATCGGCCGGGTCAGGTCGATCTCGACCGCGTCGGCGGTGAGCTGGCTCTCGTCGATGTCCGGCAGAAACTTCGCCGGATCGGCCTCCAGGCGCTCCAGGTAGATGCCGTCGCGGGTGATCTTGGCGACCGCCTGACGATCGGCGGAGCACGACACGCCGATGCCGATCGGGCAGCTGGCGCCGTGGCGCGGCAGCCGGATCACCCGGACGTCGTGGCAGAAGTACTTGCCGCCGAACTGGGCGCCGATGCCCATGTCGCGGGTCATTGCCAAGATCTTCTGCTCCCACTCCAGGTCGCGGAAGGCGTGGCCGGTCTCGGAGCCTGATGTCGGCAGGCCGTCGAGGTAGCGGGTCGAGGCGAGTTTCACGGTCTTGAGGTTGAACTCGGCCGAGGTGCCGCCGATCACGATCGCCAGGTGGTAGGGCGGGCAGGCGGCGGTGCCGAGGGTGCGGATCTTGGTGTCAAGGAACTTGGCCAGGCTGTCCGGGTTCAGGACCGCCTTGGTCTCCTGGAACAGGAAGGTCTTGTTGGCCGAGCCGCCGCCCTTCTGGACGAACAGGAACTTGTAGGCGTCGCCCTTCTCGGCATAGAGCTCGATCTGCGCCGGCAGGTTGTTGGCGGTGTTCTTCTCCGCGAACATGTCGAGCGGCGCCAGCTGGCTGTAGCGCAGGTTGGTGTTGACGTAGGTGTTGTAGACGCCGCGCGACAGCGCCTCCTCGTCGTCGTAGCCGGTGAAGACGTTCTGGCCCTTCTTGCCCATGATGATCGCGGTGCCGGTGTCCTGGCACATCGGCAGCACGCCGCCGGCGGCGATCGAGGCGTTCTTCAGCAGGTCGTAGGCGACGAACCGGTCGTTCGGCGACGCCTCGGGGTCGTCGAGGATATCGCGCAGCTGCTGCAGGTGGCCGGGCCGCAGCAGGTGCGAGATGTCATGGAACGCCTGTTCGGCCAGCAGGGTCAGGCCTTCCGGCTCGACCGTCACCACGTCGCGGCCGCCCAGAGTCGCCACCGACACGTGGTCGGTGGTCAGCTTGCGGTAGTCGGTGGTGTCGGGGCCGAGCGGGAACATCGTGGTGAAGTCGAACGCCGCCATCGGGTTCCTCTCGTGTACGGTCTGCCGGAGCCGGGGCCTGCCCGGCCGGCCTCACTTCTTCTTGCGGAAATGGTCCAGCGAGACGACCTCGCCGGAGGAGCCGTCGGCGGGGGCATCGCCGCCGCCGCTCGGCGGGGTCGGGTCGGGGTCGCGGTCGCCGGAATCGCTGGCACTGCCGTCCTGGAACTGCAGGCCGAACTGCACCGACGGGTCGGCGAAGCCGGTCAGGGCCTCGAACGGAACCACCAGGCGCTCGCGCACGTCGTTGAAGCTCAACATCACCGAGAACCGCAGATCCTCGACCTCCAGGTTCCAGTACTGGTACTGCAGGACGATGGTCATCTCGTCGGGATAGCGCTCGATGAGGTAGGGCGGGATCTCGACGCCTGGCGCACGGGTCTTGAACGTCAGATAGAAGTGGTGATTGCCCGGCAAGCCGTGTTCCACGGCTCGGCGCAGGGCGTCACGGACGACGCCGCGCAGGGCGTTCTCGACCATCAGGTCGTATCGGAAAAGATCTTCCGCCATCGGCTCTCATGCACTCGGGACGTCCCGCCAATGAACACCACCGACCGGCGGGCCTCAAGGCAAAACTTCGATGTCGGGCAGGAGCGGGGGAAGTGCGGGCCTTCTGTTGCTAGGCGGCCCGCGAGCCCCACGTTACGACGCTAACCGCAACGGATTGATCGGGGTTCCTTACCGCTTAGGCAGCGGCGCGGAGCTCCCCAGCATAGTTGTCGTTCGCAACTATCTAGTAGCCCGATAACGGCGGTACCATACCGAGCGAAAAGACGGCCTTTACCACGCGCGTCGATCCTGTTTCGCCCCCTTCAGCCCCGCCCGTGTCCGCCTGGACCGGCCGGAGGAATTTGGTGGAGGCGCCGGGTACTGCCCCCGGGTCCGCTACGCTTATTCCGTCGCCCGTTTATCGCCATAGTCGACCGTCGCCGACGCTCGTACATATAGGGCGTTCGGGTGGCGGATGAAAGGGGGGACCGCCGGCGGGGGCGACTCGGCTATCATGGGGCCAGGCGACGGAGGATCGGCATGCGGCAGTATCTCGACCTGATGGCTCGGGTGATGGACGAGGGCGCGTTGAAGGGCGACCGGACCGGCACCGGGACCCGCAGCGTGTTCGGGCACCAGATGCGGTTCGACCTGTCCGAGGGCTTCCCGCTGGTCACCACCAAGAAGCTGCACCTGAAGTCGATCGTGCACGAGCTGCTGTGGTTCCTGGCCGGCGACACCAACGTGCGCTACCTCCAGGACAACGGCGTGCGGATCTGGAACGAGTGGGCCGGGCCGGACGGCGAGCTCGGGCCGGTGTACGGCAAGCAGTGGCGAAGCTGGGCGGTGCCCGGCGGCGGCACGGTCGACCAGATCGCGACCTTGCTCGAGCAGATCCGAAACAATCCGAACTCCCGGCGGCTGATCGTGTCGGCCTGGAACGTCGGCGAGCTCGAGGCGATGGCGCTGGCGCCGTGCCATTGCCTGTTCCAATTCCACGTCGCCGACGGCCGGCTGTCCTGCCAGCTCTACCAGCGCAGCGCCGACGTCTTCCTGGGCGTTCCGTTCAACATCGCGTCCTACGCGCTTCTGACCCACATGATCGCGCACGTGACCGGCCTCGGCGTCGGCGACTTCGTGCACACCTTCGGCGACGCGCACCTCTACCTGAACCATATCGAGCAGGCGCGCCAGCAGCTCGGACGTGATCCGCTGCCGCTCCCCCGTCTATGGTTGAATCCGGAGGTCGACGATCTGTTCGCGTTCCGGTACGAAGACATCCGGATCGACGGTTATCAGGCCCACCCTCATATCGCGGCGCCGGTCGCGGTTTGACTCCCGGTTCCAATATGCCCCAGAGCGAAGACCCGCTCGCCGAAGGCGACCGGCTCGTCCGTGAGGGCGAGAGACAGAAGGCCGTCGAGGCCTACGACGCCGCCGTCGACGGCGCGCCGCTGACGGCGCGGGCGCGGGCCGCCGACGTCCTGCTGGAGCTCGGCCGCATGGATGCGGCACTGGAGCGCGCCGAAGCGGCCTGGCGGCTGGCGCCGGAGGCGCCGGAGGCTTTGCTCCTGATGGGCCGGATCGCCTGGCGCGCACGGGCGGTGCGCGAGGCGCTGACCTGCCTCGACCGTATTCCCGAGACCTCGCCGTTGTGGCCGGCGGCCCAGGCCGAGCGCGCCGAGGCACTGTTGGCCGCCAGGCGCGCCGACGAAGCCTACGAGGATCTCCGCAGCGCCCTGAAGCAGCACAGCGACAAGCCGGCGCTCTGGCTGGCCCTCGGTCATGTGCTGATGACGCTCGACCGCCTGGAAGAGGCCGAGGACGCGTACCGCCAGACGGTCGACCGGCTGCCGACCTCGGGGCGCGGCCTCGCCGGCCTGGCCGAGGTGTGCCTGCGTCTGGGCCGACCCGAAGAAGCGGTGGCGGCCAGCGAACGCGCCGTCGAGATGTCGCACGGCAGCCCGGTGGCGCGTACCGTGCTGGCCAACGCGCTGATCGCGGTCGGACGCCACGAGGAGGGCTGGGCCGCCTACGAGTCCCGGTTCGACGCCTATGCGATCGACCATCGGGTTGGCGTCAAGCCTCGGAGCTTCGAGGCCCCGAACTGGGACGGCAGCGATCTGACGGACTCGTCGATCCTGGTCTGGGGCGAGGGCTCGCCGTCCGACGAGGTGTGCTTCGCCGCGCTGCTGCCGCAGCTCGTCGCCCTGAGCCCGACGCCGCTCGTGCTGGAGTGCGATCCGCGCCTGCAGGTCCTGTTCGAGCGGTCGTTCCCGGATGCCGAGGTGGTCGCCCGGACCACGCCGCCCGCCACGGAGCTGACCGACCGGTTCCTGAACTGGCAGAGCGCGATCGGCGGCCTCGCGCATCGGCTCAAGGCCTATCGCAACGGATACGCGGCGATGCCGCGCGGCTATCTGACGGTCGACGACGGCAAGCGCGAGCGCTGGCGCAGCCGCTGGACCGGCGACGCGGGCGCCCGGGTCATCGGGGTGGCGTGGCGGCACCCCGATGCCGATGCCGACCGACGGTCGGTGCCGTTCCGGCCATTGCTGGACGCCCTGTCGGCCAGCGGCCGGGTGCTGGTGTCGCTGCAGCGCGGCATGACCGACGACGAGCGCACGACCGCCGACGGTCGCATGCAGATCGAGCCGGACTGGGACGTCAACGACGTGGACGACCTGGCAGCCCGGGCGGCCGCCTGCGACGTGGTGGTGACCGTCGACTCCCTGGTCGCGCATCTGGCCGCCGGTTCCGGCATCGACACCCGGGTCATGCTCGATGCCGGCGCCGACGCCCGCTGGGGAGCCGGCCGGGCCCAGACACCGTGGTACCCGACCACCAGGCTGTACTGGCAGGATGCCGGCGGCGGCTGGACCCGCATGATCAAGCGGATGGGAGCCGCCGTGGACGGCTCCTAGGGGGTCGCTGCCAGGGCGGCGGCGGCCTCGGCCACCGGCTGGCCCCAGTCGCCGGGCATCTGCTGGCGGAACAGCCGCATTGCCGGATACCAGGGCGTCCGGTCGCCGTGCCCCCAGTACCACATCAGCCCGGGGCCGCGGCTGAGCAGGACCCAGGTCGGTATCCCGAGGGCCCCGGACAGCTGCGCGGTCGTCGACCCGGTGGTGATGACGAGGTCCATGGCGGCGGCCAGGGCGGCGGCGCCGTCCAGGTCGTCGAACAGGTCGACATCCGCCGTCCGGACGCGCGTGCCGGTCGCGCGTTCGGCCTCGTCGATCTCGGCCGTCACGTCGCCGTATTGCAGGTTGACGAAGGTTGCGCCCGCGGCCGTGAGGATCGGTGCCCAGTCGATCAGCCGCGTGCTCTTGAAACCGCCGAAGGCCGCGTTCTTGCTGCGCCAGCACACCCCGACCAGGCGCCGGCCCGGCACGGCGAGTGCGCCCCTCAGCGCCGCGGCGCGGTCGGGATCGGCGGCCAGGTAGGGGGCCGCCGCGGCGTCGGCCGGCGAGAGATCCCCGAGCGCCGCGGGAAGCGAGGCGATCTCGATCGCACAGTCGGCCCCGGATGCCGCGACCGCGCGTTCGTCGGCGACCGGCCCGCGGGCGTCGCGGAACCGGCGCGCGGCCACCAGCGGCAGCGCCGGCAGGCTGCGGGCGACCAGCGGGTGCAGCTTGGCGTCCAGCTCGACCGCGGCGATCGGGGCGCGCTCGGCCAACGCCGGGACGAACCGCAGGAACAGGATCTGCTCGCCGACCCCCTGCTCGGCCAGGACCGCCACCGGCCGTCCGGCCGGGGCCGGGGACCAGCGCGGCAGGCCGTGGCGGCGCCGGATGTGATCGGGGATCGCCGGGTCCAACCGCGCCTCGTAGGCCGGCCAGCCGTCGGTCCAACGCTCCAGGCTCAGCAGGCCGACGGCCCGGTTCAGCCGGACCTGCGGGCCGCCGGCCGCGGCGAGATCGGCGAGACTCGCGAGGGCCTCGTCATGGCGCCCCAGATGGTGCAGGGCCTCGGCCCGGTTGCCGAGCGCCTGGGGGTGCCCGGGGGCGAGCAGCAGCGCCCGGTCGGCGGCCCGTAGACCGTCCGCGAAACGCAGGCCGGCGACCCGGCATCCCGCCAGCCCGGCGAGGGCGTCCGGCTGGGCCGGCAGCAGCAGGAGCGCGCGGCGCAGCGCCCGGTCGGCGCCGGCCGCATCGCCGGCCCGCAGCCGGGCGGAACCGAGGGCCGCGGCGATCGGCGCCGCCGCCGGCGACAGCGCAAGGGCGGCGGTCAGGTCGTCGATTCCCCCGTCAGCGTCGCCGGATTCCAGTCGGAGCAGGCCGCGCAGGTAGCGCGGCTCGACGGATCCGGGCGCGGCGGCCACGGCGCGGTCGAGCGTCGCCAGGGCGGCCGGATGGCGGCCGGCGCGGGCCTGCTGCAGGGCCCGCGCGGTCAGCGCGCGGGGGTCGTCGGCCGGCTCGGTCATGCGCCTTGCGTCCGCCGGCCGGGATGCCAATCCTGGTAGCCTGCCGACAAGCTGGGGTGTCTCATGCCGTCCATCGTCGTCGTCGCGGCCGTCGCCCGCAACCGTGTCATCGGCAGTGCCGGGGACCTGCCCTGGCGCCTGCCGGCGGACATGCGGCATTTCAAGGCGGTCACCCTCGGCAAGCCGATGGTGATGGGCCGCAAGACCTTCGACTCGATCGGCCGGCCGTTGCCGGGGCGCCGGACCATCGTGGTGACCCGCGACCCGGCCTGGTCGGCCGACGGGGTGGAGACCGCGCCGTCGCTGGAAGCCGCACTGGCGCTGGCAAGCAGCGGCGAGCCCGAGGAGATCGTGGTCGCCGGCGGCGGCGAGATCTACGCCCAGGCCCTGCCGCTGGCCGACCGGATGCGGTTGACCTGGGTCGAGGCCGACCCCCAGGGCGATGCCGTGTTCCCGGCGTTCGACGCGGCCGACTGGCGGGAGACGGCGCGCGAACGGCACCCGGCCGAGGACGGTCGACCGGCGTTCGCCTTCGTCGACTACGTCCGCGCCGGGCGCTGACCCGTTACTCGAACACGATCTTCGGCGGCTGCCGGCTGGTATCGCCCAGACGCCGGGCGACGTCCTGCCAGACCGCGTCGGCGACACCCGCGAACGCCAGGGCCTGCGGGCTTTCCGGATCGGCGGCGACGATCGGCGTGCCGGCGTCGCCGGCCTCGCGGATCGCCAGGTGCAGCGGGACCTCGCCGAGGAACGGCAGGCCCAGGCGCTCGGCCTCCTGGCGGGCGCCGCCGTGGCCGAACACCTCGCTGCGCTCGCCGCAGTGCGGGCACAGGAAGAAGCTCATGTTCTCGACGATGCCGAGCACCGGCACGTCGACCCGGCGGAACATGTTGAGCCCCTTGCGGGCATCCAGCAGGGCGATGTCCTGGGGCGTGGAAACGATTACCGCGCCGGTCAGCGGCACCCGCTGCGCCATGGTCAGCTGGGCGTCGCCGGTGCCCGGCGGCATGTCGACCACCAGGATGTCGAGCTCGCCCCACTCGACGTCGCGCAGCATCTGCTCGAGCGCGCTCATCACCATCGGCCCGCGCCAGATCGTCGGGGTGTCCTCGGCCACCATGAAGCCGATCGACATGCACTTGACCCCGTGGTTGACCAGCGGGATCAGGGTCTTGCCGTCCTTCGACTGGGGCTTGCCGCGGATCGCCATCATGCGGGGCAGGGACGGGCCGTAGACGTCGGCGTCGAGCAGCCCGACCCGCAGTCCCTGGCGGGCCAGCGCCAGCGCCAGGTTGGTCGCCACGGTCGACTTGCCGACGCCGCCCTTGCCGGAAGCGACGGCGACGATCGAGCGGATGCCGGCGACGTCCGGGCGGGCCGGCATGGCGCCCTGGCGGCCATGGGCGTGTCCGTGACCGTGGCCCTGCGGCGCGGCCGGTTGCGCGGCCTGGCCGCCGCCGGCGCGGTGGGCGGTCAGCACGGCGGTCACCGAGGTGACGCCGTCGAGCGCCAGCACGGCGGCCTCGGCGGCCTTGCGCAGGCCTTCGAGCCGCGGGCCGCGCGCCGGGTCGACTTCTAGCGCGAAACCGATGTTGCCGTCCTTCACCACGAGCCCCGAAACCGTGGCCAGCTGCGGCAGGCCGCCGGCGCCGCCCGGATCGACGACCGCCGACAGGGTCGCTCGGATTGTCTGCTCTGAAACCGCTGCCATTCTTGAAATCCCCGCGAATTCGACGATATCCCCGTCCACGACGGGGGACGATCAACCCCCAACCAGCGGGGACATAGAGCCTCGGGGTCTGCTTTGCAACGCGAGGTGCGCATGCTAAGCCGCCCGACGGCCTGGGTGAGGATGAAAGGATAACAATATGCCGTGGAGCGATCAGGGCGGCGGCGGACAGGGGCCCTGGGGGGGCGGCGGGTCCGGCGGTGGACGTGGCAATTCGCCCTGGGGGCGCCCCGGTGGCGGCCCCAATCCCAAGGACATCGAGGACATGCTGCGGCGTGGCCAGCAACGCTTCCGGGGCATGATTCCCGGCGGCTTCGGCGGCCCCAAGCTCATCGTCCTGGGCATCGCCGTGCTGCTCGGGGTCTGGGCCGTCAACGGCTTCTACCGGGTGCAACCGAACCAGCAGGGCATCGAGCTGGTGTTCGGGCGCTTCACCGGCGTGCCGACCGAGCCGGGGCTGCACTGGAACTGGCCGTCGCCGATCGGCAACGTCTACCTGCCGAACGTGACGCTGGAGAACCGCATCGAGATCGGCTTCCGGTCGAGCGGCGACGGCTCTGCACGGTCTTCGTCGAGCCGCGACGTCCCGGAAGAAAGCCAGATGATCACCGGTGACGAGAACCTTATCGACATCGACTTCGTGGTGTTCTGGCGCATTGCCGATGCCGCCAAGTACCTGTTCACCCTGCGCGATCCCGATCAGACCGTGAAGGTCGCCTCCGAGGCGGTGATGCGCGATATCATCGGCGGCACCCGCATTCAGGACGCCCTGACCGACCGGCGCGGCCCGATCGAGAGCGAGGCGCAGATCCAGCTGCAGCGGCTGGTCGACGAGTACGGTGCCGGCATCGAGATCCGCCAGGTGCAGTTGCTGGAGGTCGATCCGCCGAGTCAGGTGATCGACGCGTTCAACGAAGTCACGCGCGCGAAGCAGGACCTCGAGCGCATGAAGAACGAGGCCGAGGCCTACCGCAACGACGTGGTGCCGCGGGCCCGAGGCGAGGCGGCACAGATCGTCGAGGAGGCAGACGCCTACCGCCAGGAGGTCGTGAACCGCGCGCAGGGTGACGGCAACCGCTTCGACTCGGTCTATCAGGCCTACACGCAGTCCAAAGACGTCACGACCCAGCGCATCTACCTCGAGACGCTCGAGGAGGTGATGAGGAACGTGAACAAGGTGATCATCGATGACAGCGCCAGCGGTGGCGGCGTCGTGCCTTACCTGCCGCTGCCGGAGATCCAGAAGCGGCTGAACAGGCCGGCGACGGGCGCCGCCCGTACGACTCAGCAGGGGGGCAACTGATGAACCGTACGCTTGCCATCGTCGGCGTTGCCGTCATCCTGCTCGGCGTCCTCGCGGTCAACTCGCTGTTCGTCGTGTCGCAGACCCAGCAGACGCTGGTCCTGCGGTTCGGCGAGTACAAGCGGCAGATCCAGGAGCCCGGGCTGAACGTCAAGTTCCCGTTCATCGAGGACGCGGTGTACTACGAGCGCCGGGCGCTCGATGTCGATCCGCCGAAGCAGCAGGTCATCCTGTCCGATCAGAAGCGCCTCGACGTCGACAGCTACGCCCGCTATCGAATCGTCGACCCGCTGCTGTTCTTCCAGGCGGTGCGCACCGAGCGCGAGGCCCGGGCACGGTTGTCGGCGATCATCAACTCGTCGCTGCGCCGGGTGCTGGGTAGCCAGACCCTGTTCAACATCCTGTCCGAGAAGCGCGTCGGGATCATGGCCGACATCCGCTCCGAGGTTAACGGACCGGCACAACGGCTGGGCATCGAGATCATCGAGGTCAGGATCCGGCGCGCCGACTATCCCGACGAGACCCGAGAGAACATCTACAGCCGCATGAAGTCGGAGCGCGAGCGCGAGGCCAGGGAGTTCCGGGCCCAGGGCTTCGAGCAGGCCCAGAAGATCCGGGCCGATGCCGACAAGCAGCGGGTGATCATCGTCGCCGAGTCCCAGAAGCAGGCCGAGACCCTGCGCGGTCAGGGCGATGCCGACGCGATCAAGATCTATGCCGACGCCTTCGGCAAGGATCCCGAGTTCTTCGCGTTCTACCGCTCGATGCAGGCCTATCGGAACGCTATTACCGAGGACGGCTCGACCACGATGGTGCTCAGTCCGGACAGCGACTTCTTCCGGTTCTTCAACTCGGTGAAGGGCACCCCGGGCGCGCAGTCCCGGCCGACCCAGTAAGGGCGGTCGGGTAGGCGGGCGGGGCCGTGCCGGATCTGCTGACGGCGCTGGCGTTGGTCCTGGTGATCGAAGGGGTTCTGTACGCGGCCTTCCCGTCCGCCATGCGCCGGGCGCTGGAGGCCGCGATGCAGATGCCGGATTCGACGCTGCGGGCCGCCGGGCTGGCGGCGGCCGCGGTCGGGGTGGCCGCGGTCTGGCTGATCCGTGGCTGAAGGTCCGCCAAATCGCCGCCGCAATCCGGGGCCAATGAGGTACCCTGTCACAGTCCGGTGTCCGGGACCGTGCCAGCGTTGACTGGCCGTCCCGGATGACCACCTTGTTTGAGAGATCCGACACACGACGCGCGCGTGTCCTGAGTCGAGGAGAGGAAGACACCCGATGACCGTTCAGGTTCGAAACGCGGCCGAGGGGGCCGGTCCCGGATCGATGCTGCGATCAGTGGTACGCCTTGGCATGACGGTGATGCTGGCCGCGGCGTTGGCCGTCCCCGCGGTGGCCCCGGCGGCCGCCCGGTCGGCGCCGGAGAGCTTCGCCGATCTCGCGGAGCGGCTGCTGCCGGCGGTCGTCAACGTGGCGACCACCCAGACCGTGCAGGACCGCGGCCCGACCATGGACATGCCGCAGTTTCCGCCGGGCTCGCCGTTCGAGGAGTTCTTCAAGGACTTCTTCGACCGCAACGGCGGCAATCAGCCGCAGCGCCCGCGCCGGGCCCAGTCGCTCGGCTCCGGCTTCCTGATCTCCGCCGACGGTCTGGTGGTGACCAACAACCACGTGATCGCCGACGCCGACGAGATCACCGTGCGGCTGTCGGACGATACCGAGTTCCCGGCCAAGCTGATCGGGACCGACACCAAGACCGACGTGGCGGTTCTCAAGATCGACCCCGGCGGTCGCGAGCTGCCGTTCGTGAAGTTCGGCAATTCCGACGGGCTGCGGGTCGGCGACTGGGTGGTCGCGATCGGCAACCCGTTCGGTCTCGGCGGTACGGTGACCGCCGGCATCGTGTCGGCGCGCGGCCGCGACATCGGCCAGGGACCGTACGACGACTTCATCCAGACCGACGCCTCGATCAACCGCGGCAATTCCGGCGGCCCGCTGTTCAACCTCGACGGCGACGTGATCGGCATCAACACCGCGATCTTCTCGCAGTCCGGCGGGTCGATCGGCATCGGCTTCGCGATTTCCTCGAAGCTGGCCTCGAACGTTGTCGGGCAGCTGCGCGAGTTCGGCCGGACGCGGCGCGGCTGGCTCGGCGTGCGGATCCAGCAGGTGACCGACGAGATCGCCGAGTCGCTGGGGCTGGACCGGGCGCGCGGCGCCTTGGTGGCCGACGTGACGCCCGACGGCCCGGCCAAGTCGGCCGGCATCCAGGCCGGCGACGTGATCCTGAACTTCGCCGGGCAGGACGTGTCGGAGATGCGCGAGCTGCCCCGTATCGTCGCGGAGACGGCGGTCGGCAAGACCGTCAACGTCCAGGTCTGGCGTGACGGCAGGCAGATCGACGTCACCGCCAAGCTGGGCGAGCTGGAGGCGGCCGAGAAGGCCAGCCTCAAGCAGGAGGACGAGCAGAGCTCGGCAGCGTCCGACGGGGCGAAGGCACGGGTGGATTCCCTTGGCCTCGGACTCGCCACGCTCACGCCGCAATTGCGTGCGGAATATTCGATCGGCGATCAGGTCGAAGGCGTGGTCGTCACCGAGGTGGATCCGGCCGGTACCGCCGGCGAGAAGGGGCTGCGCCCCGGCGACGTGATCGTCGAGGTCGCCCAGGACGAGGTTCGCTCACCGGACGACGTGGCGCGCGGTGTGAAGGCCGCGACGGAAAAGGGACGCAAGTCCGTTCTGTTGCTGATCGACCGGCAGGGTGAGATGCGTTTCGTTGCGCTCCGTATAGACAAGGGCTGATCCCCCCGCCCCCCGTAGGCCCCTCTTGCGGAGTGCGAGGCGGCGCCGGTCTTCGGACCGGCGCCGTTCTCATTTTCGGATCCGTGTTCCGGGATCCCGGAACAGCCGTCAGGCCACGGCCACGCAGGTCTCGCAGGCGGTTCCCCGCACGTCGCGCCGCAGATGCGCCTCGCGCAGCGCCTGGAACGCCGGCGACTGCCAGCACTCCAGGAACGAGGCCGCGGTCAGGTCCCCCATATGGAACCGGCCGTCATGGTCGAAGCAGCAGGCGGACAGGCGGCCGTCCCAGGTGACGTGGCCCTCGGTGAACACCGACCAGCATGGCAGCGGCTCGCGCAGGGCGCCGGCCCGCCCCCGGTTCCCGGCGGTCGGGGTCCAGCCGCGGCCGACCTCGTCGTCGGTCACCAGGCTGGCCTGGCTGTACAGCGGCAGGGCATAGACCTCGTCGACCAGCGGCGCGATGCGCTCGATGGTCTCCGCCATGCGCCGGCCCTGGTCGCCGTCGTACTCGATGTAGCTGGCATAGAGCCCGCACCGGTGCCCGGTCTCGTGCTCGACCCGGTCGCGGATCGTGCGGGCGGCCCGCATGTTGCTCTCGATGTCCTGGAACAGCCGGCCCTTGACCCGCGCGATCTCCTCGAACTGCCCGGCGTCGGCGTAGTTGAGCGAGAACTTCAGGCTGTCGAGCCCGGCCCGGATGCAGGCATCGACCCGGATCGGGGTCGCCACGGTGCCGTTGGTGGTCAGGAACACATAAGGGTAGCCGGCGACGGTCTTGGCGAACCCGACCGCCTCCGGCAGCCAGGGCAGCAGGAAGCTCTCGCCGAGATAGAACAGCCCCAGCTCCTCGACCCCGGCCTCCCGCATCTCGACGGCCAGGCGTTCGTAGAGCGCCCGGTCCATGTCGGTCTGGCGTCGCAGCATCATCGAGCGCGCGCAGAACGAGCAGGCGAGGTTGCAGCGGGCCGTCAGCTCGATCTTGACGGAGCGCGGCGCCGGCGGCGACGCGGTCCGGTGCGACGGCGGGATGCCCGTGACGGCGTCGATCCGCTCGGTGATCGTCATGCTTGCCCCCGGAGGCGGTGTCTCGATCCGGGGAAACTAGGCTGATCCGCGGGCGGTGGATTTGAGGCGGATCAAATCCGCGGGCCCTGGCCGGTTCAGGCGAGCGCGGCCTCGATGTCGGCGGCGCGGTAGCCTTGCAGATACAGCAGGCCGGTCAGGTCGCCGTGGTCGATGCGGAACGCCGCCGCCTCGCGAACCGCCGGCTTGGCGTGGAAGGCGACGCCGATGCCGGCGGCCTGCAGCATCGCCAGGTCGTTGGCGCCGTCGCCGACCGCCACCGCGTCGCGCGGGCCGGCCCCGCGCCGGGCGGTCACTTCGTGCAGGGCCGCCAGCTTGGCGTCGCGCCCGAGGATCGGGTGGACGACCTGCCCGGTCAGGGCGCCGTCGGCGATCTCCAGCCGGTTGGCGCGGTCCTCGTCGAAGCCGAGCCGCCGGCGGATCGCACCGGTGATCGGGGTGAACCCGCCGGACACCAGGGCGCAGTAGGCGCCGTTGGCCTTCATGGTGGCGACCAGGGCGGCGGCGCCGGCGGTGATCTCGATGCGGGCCAGGACGCCGTCGATCGTCGACTCCGGCAGGCCCTTCAGCATCGCCACGCGCTCGGTCAGCGCCGCCTCGAACTCGAGCTCGCCGCGCATGGCGCGGGCGGTGATCGCGGCGATCACGTCCTTGAGGCCGGCGTACTCCGCCAGCTCGTCCAGCGATTCCGAGGTGATGATGGTCGAGTCCATGTCGGCGATCAGCGCCTGCTTGCGGCGCCCGGCGGCCGCCTGGGCGTTGACGTCGACCGGCCGGTCGGCCAGGGCGTCGCGGACCCGGGGCAGGGCGGTTGACGGCACGATGCCGTCGAACGGCAGGTCCACGGCGATGTCGGGCGCCAGCCAGTCGGTTTCGCCGACGGAGGCGCCCGCCCGGCGCAGGGCCGCGGCGGCGATGGCGACGTGGTCGGCGCCGAGCGCGCGGGCCACCGGGTCGGTCGTGAGCGTGAGGACATGTTGCATGGCGGCGCCTTATGGCGTAGCGGCAGGCCGCATGTCCAGCGCGCGCGTCCATCAGACCGTCCTCGTCGTCGCCGGCCCGACCGCCTCCGGCAAGTCGGCCCTGGCACTGCTGCTGGCCGAGGCGCTGGGCGGCGTGGTGATCAACGCCGACTCCATGCAGGTCTACCGCGACCTCCGGATCCTGACGGCTCGGCCGTCGCCGGCGGACGAGGCACGGGTACCGCACCGGCTGTACGGCGTGCTCGACGCCGCCGAGCGCGGGTCGGCCGCGTGGTGGCGCGCGGCGGCCCTCGCGGAGATCGCGGTGGCCGGACGAGAGCGGCGGCTGCCGGTGCTGTGCGGCGGCACCGGCCTGTACCTGCGGGCGCTGCTGCACGGCATCGCCGATATTCCCGCCGTGCCCGAGGCGGTGGCGCGCGAGGCCGCCGAGCGTTATGGCCGGATCGGCGGGGAGGCGTTTCGCGAGGAGCTCCGGAGGCTCGATCCGGTGGCCGCCGAGCGGCTGTTCGCCGGCGACAGCCAGCGCCTGCAGCGCGCCTGGTCGGTGGCGACGGCGACCGGCCGGGCACTGTCCGAATGGCAGGCCGCGGCGTCGGTGCCGCCGCCGGGTCTGCAGTTCCGGACCGTGCTGCTGTCGCCGCCGCGACCGGTCTCGGCCGAGGCGGTGGAGCGGCGTTTCCGGGCGATGGTCGCGGACGGCGCGGTCGACGAGGTGACGCGGCTGCTCGGGCGCGGCCTGGACCCGTCGCTGCCGGCGCTGAAGGCGATCGGGGTGCCGGAGCTCCGGGCGTACCTGGAGGGCCGGACCGGCCTGGAGGACGCGATCCGCGATGCCGTCACCGCCACCCGGCAGTATGCCAAGCGCCAACGCACCTGGTTCCGGCATCAGTTCCGGTCCGACCTGCAGGTCGATGCGCAATTTTCGGAAAGCGGGTTTGGGAAAATCTTTCCGAAAGTTCGCGAACTTGTGTTGACGCCCGAGTCCTGACTGACTAGGTTCCGCCGGCCGGCGCGGGCCACCCCCGCGCCGTGCCTTTCTTCAACCCTGATCCGGCCCGCCCGAACCGATACCGACGGCGGCACGCCCGATCGCAGCAGAAGGAGCGGAACGGTGGCTCAACCCCGCAGTTCATCCCCCCGTCGCACCGCGGCGCCTCAACAGATGTCTGGCGCGGCGATCATTCTCAAGGCGTTGCAGGACCAGGGCGTAGAGGTCGTATTCGGCTATCCCGGCGGGGCGGTATTGCCGATCTACGACGAGCTCTTCAAGACCAACGCGGTACGTCACATCCTGGTGCGGCACGAGCAGGCGGCGGTGCACGCCGCCGAGGGCTATGCCCGCTCGACCGGCAAGGTCGGCGTGGTGCTGGTGACCTCGGGGCCCGGCGCCACCAACGCTGTGACCGGCCTGACCGACGCGCTGATGGACTCGATCCCGGTGGTGTGCCTGACCGGCCAGGTGCCGACGCACCTGATCGGCAACGACGCCTTCCAGGAGGCCGACACCACCGGCATCACCCGGCCGTGCACCAAGCACAACTACCTGGTCAAGGAGCCGGGCCAGCTCGCCCGGGTCATGCACGAGGCGTTCTACGTCGCCTCGCACGGCCGCCCAGGCCCGGTGGTGATCGACCTGCCGAAGGACATCCTGTTCGCCGACTGCCCGTACGTGGAAGCCGACCAGGTCGAGACCAAGAGCTATCGCCCGCAGGTCAAGGGCGACAGCGACGCGGTCGAGCGCGCGGTCGACCTGATCGCCAAGGCCAAGCGGCCGATCTTCTACGGCGGCGGCGGCCTGATCAACGCCGGCCCGAAGGCCTCCCGGCTGTTCACCGAGTTCGTCCGCAAGACCGGTTATCCGGCGACCCTGACCCTGATGGGCCTGGGGGCGCTGCCGTACACCGACAAGCGGTTCCTCGGCATGCTCGGCATGCACGGGACGTTCGAGGCCAACTGGGCGATGCACGAGTGCGACGTCATGGTGTGCATCGGCGCCCGGTTCGACGACCGGGTGACCGGCCGGCTCTCGGACTTCGCGCCGAACGCCAAGAAGATCCACGTCGACATCGACCCGTCCTCGATCAACAAGAACGTCGCCGTCGACATCCCGATCGTCGGCGATGCCGGCAGCGTGCTCGAGCAGATGCTGGCGGTGTGGAAGGCCAAGGGCTGCAAGCCGGACGAGGCGGCCCTGGCCAAGTGGTGGAAGATGATCGACGGCTGGCGGGCCCGCAAATGCCTGGCCTACCGGCCGGACGACGACGTCATCCTGCCGCAGCACGCGATCCGGCGGCTGTTCGAGAAGACCCGCGACATGGACTGCTACATCACCACCGAGGTGGGGCAGCACCAGATGTGGGCCGCCCAGTACTACGGCTTCAGCGAGCCGAACCGCTGGATGACCTCGGGCGGGCTCGGCACCATGGGCTACGGCTTCCCGGCCGCCATGGGCGTCCAGATCGCGCATCCCGACGCGCTGGTGATCGACATCGCCGGCGAGGCCAGCTTCCTGATGAACATGCAGGAGCTGTCGACCATGCGGCAGTACAATCTGCCGGTTAAGGCGTTCATCCTGAACAACCAGTGGATGGGCATGGTCAGGCAGTGGCAGGAACTGGTGCATGGCGGCCGGTACTCCGAGAGCTACTCGGCGGCCCTGCCGGACTTCGTGAAGCTGGCCGACGCGTTCGGCGGGGTCGGCCTCCGGGCCACCAAGCCGTCCGAGCTGGACGACGTCATCGACGAGATGATCCGCACGCCGCAGCCAGTGATCGCCGACATCCTGGTCAAGCAGGACGAGAACTGCTTCCCGATGATCCCGTCGGGGGCGGCCCACCACGAGATGATCCTCGGCCCGGAGGACCAGGCCGAGCGACGCACCTCCGAAGAGGGCATGGTGCTCGTCTGATCCGGTCGACGGCCGGTTCGCGCCACGCGGAGCCGGCCGTCGCCGCCCCTGTCGTCCATTTGTCGAGGGCGCGCCCGATCCGGTGCGGCGCCCCGGGAGAGACCTGGTGATAAAGACCGACATGCCGATCGAACGGCATACCATCGCCGTGCTCGTGGCCAACGAGCCCGGCGTCCTAGCCCGCGTGATCGGGCTGTTTTCCGGCCGCGGCTACAATATCGAGAGCCTGACGGTCTCGGAGGTCGACGAGGTGAACGCGCGCTCGCGCATCACCATCGTCACCTCGGGCACGCCGATGGTTATCGAGCAGATCAAGGCCCAGCTGTCCCGCCTGGTGCCGGTCTACGACGTCCACGACCTGACGCTGGAGGGGCCGCACGTCAGCCGCGAGCTGGCGCTGGTCAAGATCCGCAACGTCGGCGAGCAGCGCATCGAGGCGCTGCGGATCGCCGATACCTTCCGGGCGCGCGCCATCGACTCCACGCTCGAGAGCTTCGTGTTCGAGCTGACCGGCGACACCGGCAAGCTCGACGCCTTCGTCGACCTGATGGCGGCGCTCGGCGACGTCGAGGTCTCGCGCACCGGCGTGGTGGCGATCGCCCGTGGCTCCGACCTGCAGATGCCGCTGGTCCGCAAGAAGCCGGCCAGGCGCAAGTCGAAGGCGTCCGCCGGCGCCGGCGACGACTGACGCAAAGCCCTTTGCACATCGCCCTTATGGACCTGCGGGCGCCCGCCCGCTAAACCGGCGGCCGACAGCCGCTTCTGAATTCCGAACGCATCAGACCCGATAGGAGGAACCCATGCGCGTCTACTACGATCGCGACGCCGACGTGAACCTGATCAAGACCAAGAAGGTCGTGATCGTCGGCTACGGCAGCCAGGGCCACGCCCACGCCAACAACCTGAAGGACAGCGGCGTCAAGGAGATCGCCGTCGCCCTGAAGAAGGGCTCGAAGTCGGCGCCGAAGGCCGAGGCCGCCGGCCTCAAGGTCATGACCCCGGCCGAGGCCGCGGCCTGGGGCGACGTGATCATGATCCTGACGCCGGACGAGCTGCAGGGCGACATCTACAGCCAGGACATCGCCCCGAACATCCGCTCGGGCGCGGCGATCGCGTTCGCGCACGGCTTCAACGTGCACTTCAACTTCATCGAGCCGCGCGACGACATCGACGTCTTCATGATCGCGCCGAAGGGCCCGGGCCACACCGTGCGCTCCGAGTACCTGCGCGGCGGCGGCGTGCCCTGCCTGGTGGCGGTCGACCAGAACGCCTCGGGCAATGCGCTGGAGATCGCGCTCAGCTACTCCTCGGCGATCGGCGGCGGCCGGGCCGGCACCATCGAGACCACCTTCAAGGAAGAGTGCGAGACCGACCTGTTCGGCGAGCAGGTGGTGCTGTGCGGCGGCCTGTGCGAGCTGATCAAGGCCGGCTACGAGACCCTGGTCGAGGCCGGCTACGCGCCGGAGATGGCCTACTTCGAGTGCCTGCACGAGGTGAAGCTGATCGTCGACCTCATCTACGAGGGCGGCATCGCCAACATGAACTACTCGATCTCCAACACCGCCGAGTACGGCGAGTACGTGTCGGGCCCGCGGATCGTCACCCCCGAGGTGAAGGCCGAGATGAAGCGCGTCCTGGCCGACATCCAGTCCGGCACCTTCGCCCGCAACTGGATGCTGGAGAACCGGGTCAACCAGGCGTCGTTCAAGGCGATGCGCCGGCGCGCCTCGGAGCACTCGATCGAGCAGATCGGCGAGAAGCTGCGCGCCATGATGCCGTGGATCGCGGAGAACAAGCTGGTCGACAAGACCAAGAACTGAGGCCGACGGCCCGGTTCGACGCTCGTACGGCGCCGTCGCGAGACGGCGCCGTCGGCGTTTGACGGGGGCGAGGGTCTCGCCAGGCTCGTAGTGACAAGAATTCGAGCGCGTCGGGATGCGGCGCGAAAAAGTGCGAAATAGGGTGAACCGCCTTTTGTAGATGCCCGCGAATCTTGGTATCTTCGTTGTCGCAGCGCGGGGAGAGGCGCAGCGTCTATCGATTCCAGGCATACGGACGCATGCGGGGGCGCACCCGGCTCTGAGGCTCTTACGGGATCGGACTCCATGTTCTTCGCCAATCTGCTCGGAATGCTCTCGGCCGACATGGCCATCGATCTCGGGACCGCGAACACGCTGGTCTACGTGAAAGGCCGCGGCATCGTCCTGAACGAGCCGTCGGTGGTCGCGATCGCCACGGTTCGCGGCAAGAAGCAGGTGCTGGCCGTCGGCGACGAGGCCAAGCAGATGCTCGGGCGCACGCCCGGCAACATCCAGGCGATCCGGCCGTTGCGCGACGGCGTGATCGCCGACTTCGAAGTCGCCGAGGAGATGATCAAGCACTTCATCCGCAAAGTGCACAACCGGCGGTCGTTCGCCAGCCCGCAGGTGATCGTCTGCGTGCCGTCCGGCTCGACCGCGGTCGAGCGCCGCGCGATCCAGGAGAGCGCCGAGAGCGCCGGCGCGCGCCGGGTGTTCCTGATCGAGGAACCGATGGCGGCGGCGATCGGCGCCAACCTGCCGGTGACCGAGCCGACCGGCTCGATGGTGGTCGACATCGGCGGCGGCACCACCGAGGTGGCGGTGCTGTCGCTCGGCGGCATCGTGTACTCGCGCTCGGTCCGGGTCGGCGGCGACAAGATGGACGAGGCGATCATCGCCTACATCCGCCGCAACCATAACCTCCTGGTCGGCGAAGGCAGCGCCGAGCGCATCAAGAAGGACATCGGCTCGGCCTACCCGCCGGAGGACGGCATCGGCCGGACCATGCAGATCAAGGGCCGCGACCTGATGAACGGGGTGCCCAAGGAAATCATCATCGACCAGTCGCAGATCGCCGACAGCCTGGCCGAGCCGGTCAGCCAGATCGTCGAGGCGGTCAAGGTCGCGCTCGAGCAGACCCCGCCGGAACTGGCCGCCGACATCGTCGACAAGGGCATCGTGCTGACCGGCGGCGGCGCCCTGCTCGGCAACCTCGACTTCGTGCTGCGGCACGCCACCGGCCTGCCGGTGATGATCGCCGACGACCCGCTGTCCTGCGTGGCGCTTGGCACCGGCCGGTGCCTGGAGGAGATGAAGGTGCTGCGCAATGTCCTGATCGGGGCCTACTGACGCACCGGGCAGGAACGGAGGCGGACCCAGGGGGAGGTTGAACGGCGAGGATGGCACGGCGTCCCGGCTCCTTCACCAGTGTCGCGCAGCCGGTGCGGTCCTTCTGGAGCCGCTTCGCCTTCGCGCTGCTGCTGGCCGGGGCGTTCGCCCTGATGCTGCTCGGCAAGGCCGACATCCTGCTGGTGGAACGGTTCCGGACCGGCGTCGCCGACGTCCTGGCGCCGGTGCTGGAGGTGCTGTCGCGGCCGGCCGCCAGCGTGGCCGACACGGTGGCGGCGGCGCGCCGGCTGCGCGACCTCCGGGCCGAGAACGAGCGTCTGCGGGTCGACAACGAGCGGCTCGAGCGCTGGCAGCACGTGGCCCGTCGGCTGGAGGCCGAGAACAAGGCGCTGCGCGCCTTGACCAATTTCGTGCCCGAGCCGAACGTCGCCTTCATTACCGCGCGGGTGATCGCCGATGCCGGCGGCGCGTTCGTTCGCAGCGCCATGATCAACGCCGGCGCCGAGCAGGGCGTGCGGCGCGGGTTGGCGGCGGTGAGCGGCGACGGTCTGGTCGGCGGGGTCGTCGAGGTCGGAGGCCGGCACGCCCGGATCCTGCTGATCACCGACCTGAACTCGCAGATTCCCGTGGTGGTCGAGCGGACCCGCGATCCGGCGGTGCTGGCCGGCGACAACACCCGGCTGCCGCGCCTGGTGTACCTTCCGCAGAACGCCCAGGTCCTGGCCGGCGACCGGATCGTGACCTCGGGGCACGGTGGCGTGTTCCCGCCCGGTCTGCCGATCGGCGTGGTGACGTCGATCGACGAGGGCGCGATCAAGGTCATGCCCTATGTCGACTGGAACCGGCTGGAGTACATCCGGCTGCTCGACTACGGGCTGGACGGTGTGGTCAAACCGTCCGGCGGCCAACCGCCGTTCTCGGTGATGGGGCCGGAGCGTTCCGACCAGGGGCGGCTGCTCGGGCTCGGTGCGCGATGAGGATGACCGCCAGCCAGCGGATCGACATCTGGTTCCGCCAGGCCACGCCGATCGCCCTGACCCTGCTGCTGGCGATCCTGTCGGCGGTGCCGATCGGGGTGCCCGGCTATACGGCGGTGGTGCCGGCCTATACCGCGATGGCGGCGTTCTACTGGGCGGTCTTCCGACCCGACCTGCAGCCGCCGTTCGCGCTGTTCCTGGTCGGGGTCCTGCAGGACATCCTGGTCGCGACGCCGCTCGGGATGACCGCCCTGAGCCTGATGGTCGTGCACGGCCTGGCGGTGTCGCAGCGCCGGGCCTTCCTCGGCAAGCCGTTCGTGCTGGCGTGGTTCGGCTTCGTGCTGATCCAGGCGCTGGCCGCGTTCGTCGTCTGGCTGCTGGCGTCGATCCTGGCGCTGCGGCCGATGGGACCGGAGCCGGCGGTGTTCCAGTACCTGGTCACGGTGACCCTGTTCCCGGTGGTGGCCTGGGCGTTCGTCCGGATCCACCGATACGTCGTCCGGTAGCCGGCCATGCTGAAGGCGAGCGAGCAGGACAGCCAAAGGATCTTCACGCGCCGGGCGCTGATGCTGGCCGCCGGCAAGCTCGGGCTGGTGGGAACCCTGGCGGCCCGGCTGTACTACCTGCAGGTCGTCGAGGCCGACCGCTACACCCTGCTGTCGCGCGACAACCAGTTCAACCTCGAGCTGCTGCCGCCGATCCGCGGCCGCATCCTGGACCTCAACGGTGTGCCACTGGCCGACAACCAGGACAACTTCCGGGTCGAGATCGTGCGCGAGCAGACCGACGACGTGGCGGCGACGCTGGCGGCGCTCGGGTCGATCATCGACGTACCGGAGTGGGACGTCCGGCGGGTCCTGAAGGACGTCAAGCGCAAGCGCGCCTTCGTCCCGGTCACCGTCGTCGAGAACCTGAGCCGCGAGGAGATCGCCCGGGTGGCGGTCAACGCCCCGTACCTGCCGGGCGTGCGAATCGAGGTCGGGCGCTCACGCCGCTACCCGTTCGGCTCGCTGGCCGTGCACTGCACCGGCTACGTGGCCGCGGTCTCGGAGAACGAGCTGACCGGCGACCCGGTTCTGGAGCTGCCGGATTTCCGGATCGGCAAGAGCGGGATCGAGAAGGTCCACGACCTGGCGATGCGCGGTACCGCCGGGCAACGTCAGGTCGAGGTCAACGCGCTCGGCCGGATCATCCGGAAGCTGCCGGGCGACGAGGGCGAGCCCGGCCGGGACGTTCGCCTGAGCATCGACATCAACCTGCAGCGCTTCGCCACCGAGCGGCTGGCGCGCGGCACCGCCGAGCGGATTCCGGTCGACGATCCGCGGGCCCAGCTGGCGCTCGCCAAGGCGACGCCGGAAGTGCTGGCCAAGAGCGAGGCGGAGGACACCATCCTGGTCGACAAGGACGGCGAGGTGGTGGAGGCCGAGAGCGGCTCGGTGGTGGTGATGGACGTCCATTCCGGCGAGCTCCGCGCCCTGGTGTCGGTCCCCGGCTACGATCCCAACCCGTTCAACCACGGCCTGTCCGCCAAGGACTGGGAGGAATTGCTGTCGAACCCGCGGTCGCCGCTCACCAACAAGGCGATCGCCGGCCAGTACCCGCCGGGCTCGACCTTCAAGATGCTGGTCTGCCTGGCCGCCCTGGAGGCCGACCTGGCCGGCCCGGACACCCGGTTCTTCTGCCCCGGCCATCTCGAGCTCGGCGACACCCGCTTCCACTGCTGGAAGCGCGGCGGCCACGGCATGCTCGACATGACCGGCGCGGTCGAGCAGAGCTGCGACGTGTACTTCTACGAGATCGCCAAGCGTATCGGCATCGACCGCATCGAGGCGATGGCGCGGCGGCTCGGTCTCGGCGAGAACCTCGACATCGACCTGCCGGGCGAGCGGCGCGGCCTGATCCCGAGCCGCGAGTGGAAGCTGGCAACGCGCGGCGAACCGTGGCAACGCGGCGAGACCCTGGTAGCGGCGATCGGTCAGGGCTTCGTGCTGGCGACGCCGCTTCAACTCGCGACCATGACGGCACGCATGGTCAACGGCGGCCGGGCGGTGGTTCCGCGGCTGGTCCGCCACCCGACCGCCGGCGGCCGCCCCAGCTTCCCGCCGCTCGGGCTGGATCCGCGCGACCTCGACCTGATGCGCCAGGCCATGAGCGCCGTGGTCAACGGCAGCCACGGGACGGCGCGGCGGGTCCAGAGCCGCGACGGTGAGCCGACCCTCGGCGGCAAGACCGGGACTTCGCAGGTCAAGCGCATCACAATGGCGCAGCGCGCGGCCGGGCTGACCAAGCTGAAGGACCAGCCGTGGCGGGACCGCGACCACGCACTGTTCGTCGGCTTCGCGCCGGTCGAGGCACCGCGCTACGCGGTGGCGGTGGTGGTCGAGCACGGCGGCGGCGGGTCGTCGATGGCGGCCCCGATCGCCGCCGACGTCCTTCTGGAGACCCTGCGGATCGACCCCGGCACGGAGGCGCCGCTGAGCGCCGCCCCGGCCGGCAAGCCCAGTCAGCGAGGCTGAGCGATGGCCGGCGGCTTCCGCAACGAACTCCTGAACGCCCCGGAGATGACGCTCGGCCAGAAGCTGGCCGCGGTGAACTGGCTGATGGTCCTGCTGATCGTCGCGATCGCCTCGGTCGGGTTCGCGATGCTGTATTCGGCGGCCAACGGCAGCGTCAGTCCCTGGGCCTACCGACAGGCCATCCGGTTCGGCTTCGGCCTGGTGGTCATGCTGACGATCGCCATGGTCGACATCCGGTTCTGGATGCGCAGCGCCTACCTGCTCTATGCCGGCGTGCTGGTGCTGCTGGTCGGCGTCGAGATCATGGGTGAGATCGGCATGGGCGCGCAGCGCTGGATCGACCTCGGGTTGTTCCAGCTGCAGCCCTCGGAGCTGATGAAGATCACCCTGGTCCTGGCGCTCGCCCGCTACTTCCACGGCCTGACCTGGGAGGAGGTCGGCAATCCGCTGAACCTGATCCCGCCGCTGCTGATGATCGCCATGCCGGTCGTCCTGGTCCTGCGCCAGCCGGACCTGGGCACCGCGCTGATGATCATCATGGGGGCGGGAGCCACCTTCTTCCTGGCCGGGGTCCGGATCTGGAAGTTCCTCACCCTGATCGGCCTGGGCATGGCCGCGGTTCCGATCGCCTGGCAGTTCATGCGCGGCTACCAGAAACAGCGGATCCTGACCTTCCTGAACCCGGAGAGCGATCCGCTCGGCTCCGGCTACCACATCACCCAGTCGAAGATCGCGCTCGGGTCCGGCGGCATCTTCGGCAAGGGCTTCCTGGAAGGCAGCCAGAGCCACCTCAACTTCCTGCCGGAGAAGCAGACCGACTTCATCTTCACCATGCTGGCCGAGGAGTTCGGCATGGTCGGCGGGCTCGCCCTCATCGGCCTCTACGTGCTGGTGATCGCCTACGGCTTCGCGATCGCGATCCGGGCGCGCAGCCAGTTCGGCCGGCTGGTCGCCCTGGGGGTGACGACGACCCTGTTCCTGTACCTGTTCATCAACGTCGCCATGGTGATGGGCCTGATCCCGGTGGTCGGCGTGCCGCTGCCGATGATCAGCTACGGCGGCACGGCGATGCTGACCATCATGCTGGGCCTCGGGATGGTGCTGGGCGTGTCGGTGCACCGGGACGTCCGGATCGGGCGGGCCGGCGTCGACGAGGATTGAGCCTGCGCCCGACCCCGACCCCGACCCAGGCGTTAACCGCTTGCAAACCATCTGGCGGTAGCGTGGCGGCGCGGCCGAGTCCATCGCCGCACGTCAGCGCGCACCCGAACGTACAGGTGGCCCACGCGATATGCCGCGTAACCAGCCGATCATCCTCTTCGAGGCGCTCCTGCAGTCGAGCCTGGATGGCATCGTCATCCTGAGCCCGCTGTTCGGGCCGGATGGCGGGCTGGAGGATCTGGTGTTCGAGATCGTCAACCGCCGGGCCGAGGAGATCCTGGCCCGCGGCACGGGCGAACTGCTGGGGCAGCGCGTCCTGCAGGATTTCTTCGGCGGCGACGAGGAGACCTTCGAGAAGTACCGCCGGGTCTGGCTGACCGGCGAGCCGGCCCGGTTCGAGGTCGATCGCCGCTCAGGCCCGTCCGGGCTGGTGTTCCGCGGCGCCATCGTGCGCGCCGACGCCCATTTGGTGGTGACGTTCTCCGACGTGACGGAACTGGTCGAGGCGAACGAGGCGCTGGAGCGTCAGCGCGTCGAGCTGTTGTATCAATACGAGCTCCTGGATGCCCAGGCGGCCGATCTCGCGCGGATCGCCGAGGACACCGATGCGGCCCGCGGCGAGGCACGCAACGCCGCCCGTTTCGTGGCCGACCTGCTGGAGGCGATCCCGGTGCCGGTGTTCTTCAAGAACCGGGACGACCGCAGCTTCCAGATGGTCAACCAGCGCTACGCGGAGCTGCACGGCCGCGATCCCGACGAGTTCGTCGGCCGGACCCTGGACGAGTTCTTCAGCCCGGAGATGGTCGCCGAGATCGAACGCCGGGACCGGCTGCTCTACGACGGCGACGAGCCGCGCCAGGTCTACGAGACCGACCTCGTCTTCGCGGTCGCGGGACGCCGCCGCATGGTCATGCACAAGGCCAAGATGTGGGATGCCGAGAACAAGATGATCGGCATCACTGGCGTGATGGTCGACGTGACCGAGTCGCATCAGCTGCGCCAGGAACTGGAGCGGCTGGCCACCACCGATCCGCTGACCGGCCTGGCCAACCGCCGGGCCTTCCTGGCGCGAGCCCGCGAGGAGGTCGAGCGGGCCTCGCGCCATGGCCGGCCGATGTCGGTGGTGATGATCGACGTCGACCACTTCAAGTCGATCAACGACCGCCACGGCCACGATGTCGGCGACCAGGTCCTGCAGCGGGTCGCCGACATGGTCGGCTCGACGCTGCGGCAGTCCGGCGACCTCGCAGCCCGGTTCGGCGGCGAGGAGTTCGTGCTGCTGCTGCCCGAGACCCCGATGGCCGGCGCCCAGGCCCTGGCCGAGCGCATCCGCGAGGCGTTCGAGTGCACCGAGGTCCAGACCGACGCCGGACCGGTCGGTTTCACCGCCAGCTTCGGGGTCGGCGAGTTCCGCAGCGACCTCGACACCGACATCGAGACTGTGCTGAAGCGCGCCGACGACGCGCTGTACCGCGCCAAGACCGCGGGGCGGAACCGGGTCTACTTGGCGGCCTGACGGGCGTCCAGCGAGGTCTCAGAACATCGACACCGCGATCACGCCGGAGCGGTACTCGGCGCAGTCCTCGCCGAGGCAGACCGGCGCGATCCAGATGCGACCGGCGGCCAGCGCCGCGCCGTGGTCGTCGATGTGCACGTCGCCGACCGGTTCGTCGCGGACCGCCGCCACGAAGGCGGGGGTCAGGTGCCGGCCGTACTCCGCCACGAAGGTGTCGGGATCGCGGATGTCGACCGCCTTCTCGCCGCCGCCGGCGGACCAGCGCAGCACGATCGGGTACACCACCAGCCGTGCCAGCGCCGCCGGATCGTCGACTGCGTCGCGCACCCGGCCCGCCAGGGCGGGGCCTTCGCCGGGGTCGAAGCCGGCGACGTCGACCCAGCGCGGATCCTCGAACGGGGTCGGGCGCCACAGGAACGCGACCAGGGTCCAGTCGGCGAGGACGTCGGGCGAGGGCAGGGTGCTGTCCGGGCCGTTCCACGCACCTTCGAACACGTAGGCGACCCGCGAGCCCGGCTTGACCGGGCACATCACCCGGCTCGAGGAATCCTCGACGCCGGGCACGCAGACCGGCGCCGCGGACTTGCCGAACACCCCGGCGAACCGCATGCCGAGGGCTGCCCCGAAGCGGTTGCGCACGGCGCTACCCTGCATCAGCACCGAGAAGATGCCGCCGGTCCAGTCCGGGAACACCAGGGCGACCGGCGTCGTGCCGTCCTTGATCACCAGGATGTCGACCGGCTCGCCCTCGCTCGACCCGCCACCGCGCTCGACCCGGCAGTCGGGCAGGGCGCCGGCGATCGTCGCCGCGTCGAACGGCGTGTCCCGGGTGATGCCGCCGAGCCCGGATTCCGACAGCTCCGGCGTGCACGCCGCGGCCCGCCCGCTCTGGAGCAGGACCGCCGCCAGCAGCGAGGCGGCGAAGCGAACGGCAAGCGGAAGGCGCCCGGGCATGCGGACATCATAGTGCAGGCCAGGGCACGGTTTGAGTGTGAAATGTCCGTGAGGGGGCAGGGTTTCGCCGGCATCGCCGGCCGCTCTCCAGGAACCCGCAATTTTATCGAAATTCGCCGGCGTTTTTTCGGCAGTTCGACGGCAACTTCATCGCTGATTAAAGATTCGAATCCCGGGGCCGGTTGCACGAGCATCTTGACGGACGAGCCCGCAACCAGACCTTCGGATCGCAAAGTCCATGACCCGGCCCCTCTCGACACTCCTGGCGGACACCCGCGGCAACGCCGCGCTGATGACCGCGTTCGGGATGGTCACCATGCTCGGCTTCGCCGGGCTGGCGGTCGACGGGTTCACCGCGCTGATGCTCAAGGACAAGCTGCAGGACGCCGCCGACGCCGCCGCCTTCGCCGCCGCCAAGGTGATGATCCAGGGCGATCCGGTCGGCGACGGGCGGCGGCTGTTCGACGCCAACTTCGAGGCCGGCTACGTCGGTGCGTCGGTGACCGGCGTATCGATCGTCGGCACCCCGGACGACGTGGTGCGGGTCGACGCTTCGGCGGAGTTCCCGACCCAGTTCATGCGGTTCGTCGGCCGGAGCTCGCTGACCGTGCACGCCCATTCCGGGGTCCTGCGCACCAACCGGGCGGCGGAGATCGCGCTGGTCATGGACAACACCGGCTCGATGCGCTCGGGCGGCAAGATCGACGCCATGAAGGCCTCGGCGCGCGACCTGGTCGCGATCCTGTACGGCCCCGAGCAGGTTCGCGAGGACCTCTGGCTCTCGGTCGTGCCGTACAGCGCCACCGTGAACGTCGGCAACGGCCGCACCGCCTGGCTGGATCCCGGCGACCGGGTGTTCATGGACCCCGCCAGCTTCGGCACCACGGTCTGGAAGGGCTGCGTGACGGCGCGTTCGAACGGCCGCGACCAGGACGACGCGACCCCTGCCTCGGCACCGTTCACCTCGTTCTACTGGGCCTCCGACGTCGACAACGTCTGGCCCGAGATCGACGAGCGCAACGAGGCCCAGAACGACGGCACCGGGCCCAATCTCGGCTGCGGTCCGGCGATCACCCCGCTGACCCGCGACCGTGCGACGGTCGAGGCGGCGATCGACGAGATGCTGCCCTGGCACCGCGGCGGCACGCTGGGGAACCTCGGCCTGGTGTGGGGCTGGCGCACGGTCTCGCCGGGCTGGACCGGGCTGTGGGGCGACGGTGAACTGGCGACCCTGCCGACCGGCTACGACGACCCGCTGATCGACAAGATCGTCGTGATGATGACCGACGGCGAGAACCAGTTCTACGACTGGCCGGGTCACGCGCCGAACAACGGCGTCGGGCCGCTCGGCTCCGACAAGACCGCCTACGGCCGGCTGCACGAGTTCATGCCGGGCGCCAGCCGCAGCCAGGCGCGGGCCGAGATCGACCGGCGGTTCGCCGCCACCTGCCGGGACATGAAGGACCTGGGGATCGAGCTGTTCACCATCACCTTCGGCTCGGCCCCGGACTCCGGCACCCAGGCGCTGTACCGCGACTGCGCGACCAGCGACGACCACTACTTCCACTCGCCGACCAACGAGATGCTGGCCACCGCCTTCCGGTCGATCGGCCAGAAGCTGAGCAGCCTGAGGCTGATCGAGTAGCGCCATGAAACGGATGCTGAAGAACACCGACGGGACCGCCGCGATCGAGTTCGCCGCGTCCGGTTTCGCCCTGGTCACCGTGTTCGTGATGCTGCTCGAGGCGGCGTCGATGTACTTCGCCCAGGGCGTGCTGGAGTCGGCGGTCGACCGGGCCGCGCGGTTCGCGGTCACCGGCACCGCGCCGACCGGCATGACCCGCGAGGAGCGGCTGCTGGAGCTGGTGTCCGGCATGTCGCTCGGCATGATCGACACGTCCGGGGTGCAGATCCAGACCTCGTCCTACACCAGCTACCAGGCGGCCGGCACGGCCGGCGCCGGCAGCGCCGGGCTCGGCGGCTCGGGCGACGTCCTGAAGATCGAGGCGGCGATGACCTGGCCCGGGCTCACCCCGCTGATGCAGGTCGTCACCGGCGCCGTCCATCTCGGCGCCTCGGCGGTCGTCCGGGCCGAGCGCTACTAGGCCCCGCCGGAGGACGCGCAATGCTCCCGTTCCGCCTCGCCAGCCGGCTGGCCCGATCGACCTCAGGATCCACCGTGGTCGAGGCGGCGATCGCCACGCCGCTGATGCTGATGCTGACCATCGGGATCGTCGAGACCGCCCGCTATCTGTACGCCAACATGACCATGCAGAGCGTGGCCGCCGGTGCGGCCGGCGAGCTGGCGCGCGATGCCGAGGTCGACGTGGTGCGGGTCGCCGACTTCCTGCTCGGGGCCGGCCAGCTCGCGGCGCCGTTCGCGTTCGAGGCCGACGGCCAGGTGGTGCTCAGCGTCGTCCAGGGCCGGACCGACGCTCCGGCCGAGATCGTCTGGCAGGTCCGCGACACGGGGCCCGGCCAGGCGGCCAGCCGGATCGGTGCGGTCGGCGGCCAGGCGTCGCTGCCGGCCGGGTTGGCGCTGTCGGCCGGCGAGACGGTCGCCGTCGCCGAGGTGTTCTACGCCCTGCAGCCATTGCTCGGCGTCACCCCGTCGTTCAACGGGATCTACAAGACCGCGGTGCTGCGCCCGCGTGTCGGCGAACTGAGCATCCCCCAGTAGCGGTCCCCCCCACAGCGGCGTCGCTTCCTCCTCCCCCGACGATCCGCGTCCGCGAGGCGGCCGGCCCTGCCGGTCGCCTCGTCGGATTCCAGGAACTCCGCGGGCGAAAGACTCACTTTTATCGAATTTTCTCATCTTTCTTCTGGCAATGTAACGACGATACGTGTGTTGATTTATTATTATACGAGACCTTATTATTCTTTGCGTTTACCATGGATAATGCTTGTCGTGTCTCCGTGAATGTACGTAGTATTCAGTCATAGACTTCACTACAGCAACGGGGATCACCATGACCAAGCTCCTGAAGACCCTGACCCGCGACCAGTCCGGCACCACCGCCGTCGAGTACGGCCTGATCGCCGCCCTGATCGGCGTCGCCATGATCGTCGGGCTGCAGGCCCTCGAGGGCGGCCTGACCGGCCTGTTCAACAACATCGCCGGCCAGCTCTGAGCGGTCGGCTACGCGCTCGGCGGGAGCCGGTGCTCCCGCCGCCCCTTCCCCCGCGAGGCTGACTCCCCTCTCCCCGGTCTCGCGGGGGAGCGCGCCGCCCTCCGACCCGAGAGGATCCGGCCATGACCCAGTCGATTTTCTCCCCGGCATTCTCCTTCGCCATCGCGGCGCTTCTGGTCGCAGCGGCGGTTTCTGACTTTCGCCGGTTCACCATTCCGAACTGGATCGTTCTATCGCTGATTGTCTTGTGGCTTTCCCGCCTGGCGGTCTCCGCGATCGCCGGTACGGCACTTCTCCCGATGGCGGTCTCCGCTCTCGCCGCCCTGGCGGTCCTGGCTGCCGGCGCGTTCGCGTTCCAGCACGGCTGGCTCGGGGGTGGCGACGTCAAGCTGCTGGCGGCGACGGTGCTGTGGCTGCCGGCCGGGCAGGCGGTCGGCTTCCTGAGCCTGGTCGCCCTGCTCGGCGGCGCGCTGGCGGCGGTCGTGGTCGCCGCCGCCCGGCTGTTGCGCCCGGCCGTTGCCGGGCCCGACGGAAGTCGGCCGGTCGCCGGCCTGCGGCTGCCTTACGGGGTCGCCATTGCCGGCGCCGGGCTGCTGATCCTGTTCGACCTGATCCGCTTCTAGGCAGAGGAGGGACCGATGGCCCGACTGCGGACTGTGCTCCTCCTGACGGTGGCCGTCGCCTCGGCCGGCGTCACCACGGCGGGTGCCAACCGCTGGCTCGAGATCCAGAAGGACCGCGCGGTGCCGACCTCGGCGCCGGTGGTCGTGAAGAATCCGACGGTTCGCATCCTGGTCGCGGCGGCCGACCTGCCGGCCGGTCAGATCCTGCGGGCCGAGCATCTGGTCTGGACCGACTGGCCGGCCGAGGGCGTGAAGGACGACTTCATGCGCGAGGCTGGCGACGGAGACGGTTCCGGGCGCGGCGGTTTCGACGGTGCGGTCGTCCGGTCGTCGCTGCTGGCCGGCGAGCCGGTGACCGAACGCCGGGTGGTCAGGCCGGGCGACCGCGGGTTCTTGGCCGCCATGCTGACCCCCGGCCACCGGGCGGTGTCGGTCGAGGTCGATGCCGCCACCGGGATCGCCGGCCTGGTGTTCCCCGGCGACCGGGTCGACGTGGTGCTGACCCACGTGATCTCGCAGGAGGACAAGGGTCCCCGCCGGCGGGCCAGCGAGACGGTGCTGCAGGACATCCGGGTGCTGGCGCTCGACCAGCGGGTCGACGATCAGACCGGCAAGCCGCTGGTCGCCAAGACCGCCACCCTGGAGCTGACCGCCAAGCAGGTCGAGGTGGTCACCGTCGCCGCCCAGCTGGGCCGGCTGTCGCTCAGCCTGCGCAGCCTGGCGTCGGCGGAGGACGGGCCGGTCGAGGCCCCGGGCAAGAGCTACACGCTGGATAGCGATGCCAGCTCGCTGCTGTCGCTGAAGCCGGCGCAGCGGCCGAAGGCCCGCGAGGTCCAGGTCACCGTGGTCCGCGGCGGCGAGCGCCAGAGCAAGGCGTTCCCAGCCGGCTGGAAGCAGTAGTCGAAGGAGCAGATGTCATGATCAGCCAGCAGCGCCTGTCCGCGGCTGTCCTCGTCCTCCTGGCGACGATCGCGATCGCCGTGCCGGCCGGTCCCGCCGCCGCAGCCCGGGTCGAAGTGATCGACGCCGACACGACCGCCCTGGAAGTCGAAAACGGCAAGGGCCGCCTGCTGCGGTTCCCGCGCCGGGTCTCGACCGTGTTCCTGGCGGACCCGGGGATCGCCGACGTGCAGGTCAAGTCGCCGACCATGATCTACCTGTACGGCAAGGGCGTGGGCGAGACCACGCTGTTCGGGCTCGGCAGCGATGACGCCCTGGTGGCCTCGATGACCATCCGGGTCAGCCACAACGTCCGCAGCCTCGAAGCCCTGATCAACCACACCGTGGCCGGCGGCGAGGTGGCGGTGCGGTCGTTCGAGGACTCGATCCTGGTGTCCGGGCGGGTCGCGACGCCGGCGGCCGCGGCCAGCGTCATGGAGCTGGCCGGCCGGTTCGCCGCCAAGGACAAGCTGATCAATCGGCTCGAGGTGACCCAGCCGACCCAGGTGAACCTGCGGGTACGCATGGCCGAGGTGTCGCGTTCGCTGCTGGAGCGGTTCGGGGTCAACTGGCAGGCGCTGTTCAACAACGGCTCCAGCCTGCTCGGGATCGCGACCGGCAACCCGGTGCTGAGCGACGCCGGGCAGTTCCTGACGCGCCAGAACGGCGTCGACAACATCGTCGGCGCGTTCTCCAGCGGCAATGTCGACTTCAACGTGATCTTCGACTTCCTCAGCGAGGAGGGGCTGGTCACCCTGCTGGCCCAGCCGAACCTGACGGCATCGACGGGCCAGAAAGCCGAGTTCCTGGCCGGCGGCGAATTCCCGATCGTGGTGCCGCAGGACAACAACTTCGCGACCGTGGTGTTCAAGGAGTTCGGCGTCAGCCTCGAGTTCACGCCGACCATCCTGGACAACAACCGGATCAGCCTGCACGTCCTGCCCGAGGTCAGCCAGCTGTCGTCGAACGGCGCCGTCGAGGTCAACGGCTTCGTCATCCCGGCGTTGACCACCCGGCGGGCCGAGACCCGGGTCGAGCTGGCCAGCGGCCAGAGCTTCGCGATCGCCGGCCTGCTGCAGGAGACGGTGGACAACGACGTCCGCAAGCTGCCCGGCCTCGGCGACGTGCCGGTGCTCGGCAAGCTGTTCTCGTCCGAGCGCTATACCCGCGGCGAGAGCGAGCTGGTGATCGTGGTGACGCCGTACCTGGTGCGCCCGGTCGACAACCCGGCCGACATCAGGCTGCCGGTGGCGGGTTCGCCCGATGCGCTGTCGGCGCGGCCGCTGGCCGGCGGTCCGTCGCGCCGATCGGCCGAGCCGACCAGCCTGGCCGAGGCGCCACGGCAGCCCGCCCCGCTGATCGGCGGCACCGAGGACCAGCGCGAACTGTCGCGCCGGCTGGCCGGTCCGATCGGCTTCATCCTGAACTGAGGGAGGTGGTCGTGCGCAAACCCCTTCGTGTCTCCCTGGCCGTCGCGCTCCTGGCCGCAGCCTCGGCCTGCGCGCCGGGTCCGTTCGCCCGCCGCGACCCGCCGGTCCCGGCCGAGGCCAAGGCCAACTTCGTCGCGCTGACCGCCCGCACCGAGCGGGTGGCGTTCGAGCCCGGCCGGACCGCCCTGGGCGGCGACCGGCTGCGGGACTTCCGCGCCCGCATGGCGCCGTCGGTCCTCGGCCGCGGCCATCTGGTCCTGGTGGCGCCGGACGCGCCCGGCGACGCCGTGTCCGAGGCCCGGGCCGACTGGACGGTGGCGGCCCTCCAGGGCGCCGGCGTCTCGGTCATGCGGGCGGCGGCCCCGGTGTCCGGTCCGGCGGCCGGCGAGGCGGACCGCAACGGCGTGACCGTCGAGATTCAGCAGGCCCGGGTCGAGGCTCCGGCGTGCGAGGCGTACCCGCGCGCGCTCCACGCCCGGGTCGACGAGACGGCGTCGCGCCGTCCGCTCGGCTGCGCGACCACCGCCAATCTCGGCCTGATGGTCGCGGAGCCGGTCGACCTGGTGACCGGGCGGTCGATGGGGCCGGCGGACTCGGCGCCGACGGTCAAGGGCGTCGAGAAGTACCGTTCGGCCGGCGCCAAGGCTGACGGCGGCAACCCCATTGCCGAGGCGTTCGCCAAGGCGTTCGGAGGCAAGGACAAATGAGCGCGCTCCAGGCATTCGACCGGACCGAGGATCGCCGCGAGCCGACGCTCGCCGGAACCGAGCCGTTCGCGGCCTATCTCGCCGACCAGACCACCCGCGCGCTGGTCGCCCGGCACGCCGCGTCGCGCGGCTGGCCGGCGGCGGCGGTCCAGGACGGCGGGCTGGCCGCCGCTGCCCGGACTTTCGCGCTGGTCGAACCGCCCGCGGTCCTGCTGGTCGACGTGTCCGACTGCGCCGATCCGCTGGGCGATTTCGAGAGCCTGGCCGACGTCGTCGAGGGCGGCTGCCGGGTGATCGCGGTCGGTGCCAGCAACGACGCCCGGCTCTATCGCGGCCTGCTCGCAAAGGGGGCGATCGACTATCTGGTCAAGCCGTTCGACGAGGCGCTGCTGGCCGAGGCCGTCGACCGCGTCGAGCGGCAGGCGCCGCCGCGGTCCGACAGCCGGCCGGCCCGCAAGATCGCCGTCGTCGGGGCGCGGGGCGGGGTCGGCGCCAGCACCGTGTGCTGCACGCTCGCCGCCCTGTTCGCCGGACGCCACCGCCTGCGGACGACACTGGTCGACCTCGACCTGCGCTTCGGCGACGCGGCGCTGGCCCTCGGCGTGACCTGCGGGCCGGGGCTGCGCGAGTGCCTGGAGTATCCCGACCGGATCGACGACCTGTACCTGGAGCGCGCCGTCGTGGACGCCGGCGAGCGGCTGCGGGTGCTGGCGGCCGAGGAGCCGGTCGGCGATCCGTTGCGGCATCCGAGCGGCGCGTTCGCCACCCTCGCGGAACACCTGGCGGCCGCCAGTTCGGTGATCGTCGTCGACGTGCCGAAGGCCGCCGACGGGCTCCGGGACGTGTTCTCGGCGGTCGACGACCTGGTCGTGGTGGCCGAGCTCACCCTGGCCGCGGCCCGCGACACCCTGCGGCTGAAGCAGCTGGCCCAGGGCGTGGACGGCGCGCCGGCGGTCCGCGTGGTCGCCAACCGCACCGGCCGGCGCGGGGTCGAGCAGATCAGCCGCGCCGAATTCGAGACCGTGGTCGGGGAGAAGCTGGCGGCCTGCCTGCCGGCCGATTCCGAGGCGACCACGGTGGCCGCTTCGCTGGGGCGGCCGTTGACCGAGGTGGCGCGGCGATCGAAGCTGGTGAAGCGGCTCGCCGCTCTGGCGGTCGACATCGCCGGCGCTGCCCCGCGGCGGCCCGGCCTGGTCGCCCGGCTGCTCGGGGGCGGGCGGCGATGACGCTGATCGAACCGCACGGAGCGAACGGCCGGGGGGGCTCGGCCCTGGCGGTCGCCGAGCGGCAGCTCCTGCCGCTGCTCGAACGCTCGCTGCCGCCGGAACGCCGCGCGACCGCCTCTCGGCGCGAGGTGGCACACGTGGTCGGCGGCCTGCTCGACCGGTTCGCCGACACCGAGGGCGTCGCCCTGTCGGTGGCCGATCAGCGGACGCTGGTGCTGCGGCTGGTGGAGCGGCTGTCGGCGGCTCCCGACGCCGGCGGGGCGGAAGCCCCGGACGCGGGGCCGGCCGGCGAAGACGCCCGCGCCGTATCGACCCGCAACCGGATCGAGACCGCCCGCGGCCGGCTGCAGCCGATGCTCATGGAGCAGATCGACATCGCCGCGGCGTCGGCGCTCGGGCGCGCCGAACTGCGCCGTCAGGTCGTCGAACTGGTGGCCGAGATCGGCGCCGAGCAGAAGCTGCAGCTGACGGCCGCCGAGCAGAGGATCCTGGCCGAGGAGATGGTCGACGACATGATCGGCCTCGGCCCGCTGGAGCCGCTGCTGGCCGACGACTCGATCAACGACATCCTGGTGAACGGTCCGGACCAGGTCTATGTCGAGCGTCGCGGCCGGTTGACCCTGACCGACGTCCGGTTCCGCGACAACGACCACGTGATGCGGGTGGCGACCCGGATCGTGACGCGGATCGGCCGGCGCATCGACGAGTCGAACCCGCTGGTCGACGCCCGCCTGGAGGACGGCAGCCGGGTCAACATCATCGCCCCGCCGCTGGCGCTGGACGGTACCGCGATCTCGATCCGCAAGTTCTCCAGGAAGTCGATCACCCTCGACATCATGGCCGAGCAGGCGAACCTCTCGAAGGCGCTGGCCGAGACCCTCAAGATCGCGTCGCGCTGCCGGCTCAACATCCTGATCTCCGGCGGCACCGGCTCCGGCAAGACCACCCTGCTGAACGCCATGAGCCGGCTGATCGACCACGGTGAGCGCATCGTCACCATCGAGGACGCCGCCGAGCTGCAGCTCCAGCAGCCGCACGTGGTTCGCCTCGAGACCCGGCCGCCGAACCTGGAGGGCGGCGGCGAGATCACCATGCGGCACCTGGTGAAGAACGCGCTGCGCATGCGCCCCGACCGCATCATCCTCGGCGAGGTCCGGGGGGCCGAGGCGATCGACATGCTGCAGGCCATGAACACCGGCCACGACGGCTCGATGTGCACCCTGCACGCCAACACCCCGCGCGAGGCGCTGACCCGGCTGGAGAACATGGTGGCGATGTCGGGGGTGACCCTGTCGGCCCAGGCGGTGCGTCGGCAGATCGCCGACGCGGTGCAACTGATCGTGCAGATCGCCCGGATGCGCGACGGCGTGCGCCGGGTGACGCGGGTGTCCGAGGTGGTCGGGATGGAGGGCGACGTCATCACCCTCAAGGACCTGTTCAGCTTCGAGGCCTCCGGCGAGGAGCGTGCCGGCCGGCTCGACGGCGAGTTCAGGGGCTCGGGGTACCGCCCGCACTTCCTGTCGAAGGCGGCGCATTTCGGCCTCGACAACCGGCTGCTGGAGGCCCTCGGATGTTCGGCCTGAGCGACCTGCCGATCGGTTGGGCGATCTTCGCCGGCGCGCTGGCGGGGTTCGGTGCCCTGGCCCTGCTGTTCGACGGCAGCGGCGGGCGTCGGCGGGCCCTCGATCGTCGCCTGGCGGTCGTGGCGGCGCCTGCCCGCCGGACAGCGGCCGCCGCCCGCTCGATCCGCAACCGGCCGCGCGAGGCCGGTCCGGCCTGGCCGCCGATCGTCGAGAAGATCCTGCCGGTCGGCCGCGAGTTCGGCGAGCGGCTGCTGCTGTCCGGGCTGACGATCTCGCCCGGCCGCTTCCGCCTGCTGTTCGCCGTCGCCGCGATCGTCGGGGCGGCCCTGACGGTCGGGGTCACCGGATCGCGCGGGCTCGGCGCCGCGGTCGGCCTCGGGCTCGGCCTGGCCGGGCCGCGGCTGCTGATGACCGTCCTGATCGCCCGCCGCCGGGCCAGGTTCCTGCTGCAGTTCCCGGACGCCATCGACCTGATGATCCGCAGTCTGCGCGCCGGCCTGCCGGTCGACGAGGCGGTCGTCACCGTCGGCTCGGAGGGCGGCGACGCGGTGGCGCCGGAGTTCCGGCGGGTCGCCGAGCGGCTGGCGGTCGGCCAGCCGCTGGAGGACAGCCTCTGGCACTCCGCCCGGCGGCTGGAACTGCCCGACTTCGACTTCTTCATCGTCTGCCTGACGGTGCAGCGCGAGACCGGCGGCAAGCTGACGGAGACCCTGGCCAACCTCTCGGACATCCTGCGCCGCCGGCTGCAGATGCGCCTGAAGGTCAAGGCGATGTCGGCCGAGGCGCGGACCAGCGCCGGCATCATCGGCTCGCTGCCGTTCATCCTGGCCGCCGCCCTGTACGCCGCCAACCCGGGCTACATCGCGAGCCTGTTCCACGACCCGCGCGGGCAGATCATCGTGGTCGCCGCGCTGGCCTCCGAGGCGCTCGGGATCTTCACGATGATCCGCATGGCGAGGTTCAGGATCTGATGGAACCCGCGACCTTCCTTGCCGATATAGGGCCGCGCCTGGCGGTGATCGCCGGTGCCGTGGTCACCGTGCTGGCGGTCGTCGGCGCGGTGGCCTCGGCGATCGGGCGACGCGGCGTGCCGGCCGTCCGGATCGCGGCGGTCACCGGGTTCGACGCCCGGGGATCGCGGGAGCGCGAGCCCGGCAACCGGTTCCGCCCGGTCGACGCCATGCGCCGGGTGCTGACCCGCTTCGACCTGATGCGATCGGGCCAGACCGCGTCGCTGATGCAGTTCCTGTCGACCGCCGGCTGGCGCAGCAGGTCGGCGGTGATCGTCTACCTGTTCGCCAAGCTGACCCTGCCGGCGACCATCGGCGGCGGGGCGGCGACGATCCTGTACTGGTCGGCGCCGGCCCTGGTTCCCGGCAACCTCAAGCTGCTGGTGGTGCTGGCCGCGGTTTTCCTGGGTACCTACCTGCCCGACGCGGTTGTCCGGCAGGTCGCCGCCAAGCGGCGCGACGCGATCCGGCTGGCGCTGCCGGACGCGCTCGACCTGCTGGTGATCTGCGTGGAGGCCGGCCTCAGCCTGGACGCCGCGGTCGAGCGGGTCGGCGAGGAGTTCGAGCCGTCCTGCCCGGCGCTGTCCGAGGAGCTCGGGCTGCTGTCGGCCGAACTGAGCTTCCTGGGCGACCGCCGCCGCGCCTTCGACAACCTGACCCGCCGGGTCGATCTGGCGCCGGTTCAGGCGCTGGTCGCGACCCTGGTCCAGACCGAGCGGTTCGGCACCCCGATCGCCCAGGCCCTGCGGGTGCTGTCGACCGAGCAGCGCAACATGCGCATGGTCGCGGCCGAGGAGAAGGCGGCCCGCCTGCCGGCGACCATGACCATCCCGATGATCCTGTTCATCCTGCCGGCGCTGTTCGTCGTGCTGCTCGGCCCGGCCCTGCTGAAGATCGTCGACTCGCTGTCGAAGTTCTGAGCTACCGGGGCGGCTCCGGCTCGGCGGCCCGCATCAAGTCATAGACGTCGAGGTTCTGCACCACGTCCGACGGCTTGAGGTCCTTCCGGCCGAGCCGGGCCGCGTCCTGGGTGCGCCCCGCCAGCCCGTAGGCGAGGGCGAGGTTCTGCCGGGTCTCGGGGCCGGCTTCGGGCTCGGCGGCGGCCCGCTCCAGGATCTCGATGCCCTCGTCGACCCGGCCGCCGAACGCCAGCGACAGGCCGAGATTGGTGCGCAGGGCGAGGTTGTCCGGTGCCACCTCCAGGCCCTTGTGGAAGGCTTCCCAGGCAGCGGCACGGTGGCCGCCCAGGTCGAGCGCGACCGCCTTGCCGTTCCAGGCCCGGATGTCCGCGGCGTCCTGTTCCAGCAGCGTGTCGTAGTGACCGGCGGCGGCCTCGAGCCGGCCCTGCCGGACCAGCGTCGCGGCCAGGCCGTGCCGGGCCTCGCGGTCGCCCGGGTCGGCCGCGACGGCGGCGCCGTAGGCACGTGTCGCGAGATCATACAGACCGCGCGACCGGTACAGGTCGCCGAGCCGGCGCGGCGGCTCGCCTTCGTTCGGATAGAGCGCCTGCGCCCGCTGGTAGACCGATACGGCATTGCCGACGTCGCCGGCCGTCTCGGCCGCGGCACCGAGCCGCAGAAGCGACGCGAGCTCAGGCGAGTCCGCGGGTTTCTCCGGCGACGGCAGCCACCCCGACGAGCACCCGGCGAGGCCGAGCGACAGGACCAGCGCGGCCGCGCGGAGGCCTCGATGCCACCGTCCAGCTGTCATCGATCCTCTCTCGTGATTGTCGCCGAAGGTTCCCGAACAAGGTTAGCCATGTTCAAGAATGTCTTTGAATTCTATGATATTCATCGTCGAAAGGCTATCGTTCGCTCGGAGCCGGAGAGGAATGCCGCACAGGGCGAGACATGCGGGATCGTGAACCCGAGGGAGCGGACGCGAACGAGGAAAGCAGTTTCCGCGAGGTTCGCCAGTTCTACGAAGAGGTCACGCAGATCGTCGAGCGCATGCATCGGCGGTACCTGGACGTCATTCGCCTGGAGCTTCAGAGCCTCGGCATTCGCGACATCAACTCCGTGCAGGCCCTGATCCTGGTCTCGATGCGCGACGAGGAGATGCTGATCCGCGACCTGATCCAGCGGTACTACTATCTGGGGTCGAGCACCAACTACAACATCAAGAAGCTGGTCGAGTGCGGCTATCTCGAGCACGAGCGCGCCCGTCACGACCGGCGCTCGGTGCGTATCCGGCTGAGCGCCAAGGGGCGCGACCTGGTGGCCGAGCTGAACCAGCTCCAGAAGCAGCATGCCGAGATGCTGGCCGCCGAAGGCGACCTGTCGCCGGACATCCAGTCGACCCGCAAGTGGCTGCGCCGCGTCGAGCGGGTGTGGGCGGAGTTCATCGAGCTGGTGTGAGGCCGGCTGACTGAAGCAGTCCCCGTCGCTCCGTGGGTTCCGGCTCGGCCGCGCCGGGGCGGCGCGGCCGCCCGGAATGACGACGATAGGGAGAGGCCCGACCCCCATATCCGTCATTCCGGAGCGGCCCGCTCGCAGCGGGACGCATCCGGAACCTACCCACCCTGCACGGCGTCGCCGCGCAGCGCTCACTCCGGCAGCGTCAGCTTCCCGTCGGTATCGCTGACCAACCGGACGAAGTCGGCGACCGACAGCGGCTGCGCGAACAGGAAGCCCTGGCCGCCCTGGCAGCCGGCCGTGCGCGCCAGACGCAGCTGCTCGACGGTCTCGATGCCGGTGGCCACCATCCGCTTGCCGAGGCTGCCGCCGAGCGTGGCCGCCGCGCGGATCAGCCCGCCCTTGTTCCGCCAGTCGGCCATGAAGCTGCGGTCGATCTTCAGCGACGGGGCCTGCAGCGCCTCGACGAAGGCGAGCGAGGTGGCTTCGGCCCCGAACCGGTCGAGGCTGGCGCCGACGCCGGCCGCCGCCAGCTCCGCGACGATGTTGGCGGCGAGATCGGGATCCTGCATCGCCGCCAGTTCGTCGACCTCGACCGCGAGCCGGCCGGGGTCGAGGCCGGCCTGATCGAGGGTATCGGCCACCAGGTCGACCAGGTCGGGATAGAAGAACTGGCTGGCCGACAGGTTCACCACGACCGCCACCTCGGCCAGCGGGCCCTCGGTCCAGCCGGCCGCGGTCTGGCAGGCTTCGCGCAGCGACCACTCGGTGAAGGCGTCCAGGAATTCCGAGCTCTCGGCGACTTCGATGAACTCCTCCGGCGGGATGTCGCCGTGCTCCGGGTGCCGCCAGCGGGTCAGGGTCTCGCCGCGCACGATCGCGCCGGTCGCGAGGTCGACCTCCGGCAGCACCGCCATGGTCAGCTGGCCGTGCTCGAGCGCGCGCCGCAGGCCGTTGTGCAGTGCGCGCCGCCGGCTCTGCTCCTGCGACGACGCCTGCAGCGGCTCGCGGCCCTGGCGGCTGCGGGTGCGCGCCCGGTTGATGGCGATGTCGGCGGCTTCCATCAGCTCGTGCTCGTCGCGGCCGTCGTCCGGATAGACGGCGACGCCGTGGCTGACCTGCAGGCGGGCGAGGCTGCCGCGCAGCTGGAACGGCTCGCCGAGGCTGGCGGCGAACCGCGCCCCCTCGGCCAGCGCCTCCTCGGGGTCGGCGATGTGGTTCAGCAGGACTGCGAAGGACTCGTTGCCCGGACGGCCGACCGCGTCGGTCTCCCGGATCGTCGACGACAGCCGGATCGCGGCGCGCCGCAGCACGTGATCGGTGGCGCCTTCGCCGTCGGACCGCTCGATGTCCTTGAGGTTGTCGATGTCGAGCACGACGATGGCCACGCGCGAGCGGGCCCGCTTGGCGTGCCGTACCGCCTCGTGGATCCGGCGCATCAGCAGCGGCCGGTTCGGCAGGCCGGTGAGCGCGTCGTAGTTGACCAGCGACGCCGCCCGTTCCTCCAGCAGCTTCTGCTCGCTGATGTCGATCGACACGCTGAAGATCTTGTCGACCTCGCCGTCGCTGTCGCGCAGCGCCGACTTGGTGGTCAGCCAGACCCCGTCGCGGCCGTTGCGGTCCTTGATGGTCTCCTCGACCGTGAACAGCAGTCCCGCACCGCTCGCGACCTGGCGGTCGAGGGCGTCGATCGCCGAGCCGGCGTCGCTGCCGATGAGATCGCTGGTGGTTCGGCCGACGGCCTGGTCCGGGCTGACCCCCAGGAACTCCGCCTGGTAGTCGTTCACCAGCACGTAGCGTCCGTAGCGGTCCTTGACGCTGACCATCGCCGGCATGCCCGACAGCACCACCCGCAGCAGTTCGTCGCGTTCGGCCGCCTGCTTCGGGGAGTCGGCGGCGGGCGACGGGTCCTGCAGGGCGATCAGCGTCATCGCCCGGCCCTTCAGGGACCAGGGATGGGCGACCGCCCGGACGTCGAAGCGGATGCCGTCGGACCGGCGGGCCACCAGGGTGGTGCCACCGGCCGCTATCCGCGACAGCGTCGCGTCGGCCGGCGCCGCCGCTTCGCTGGCCTCGGCGGCCGGGAACAGCTCGCCCAGCGGCTGTTCCTGCAGGTCGCTCTGGCGGGCGTTGAAGAGCTCCAGGGCGCGGGTGTTGGCGAGCACCACGCGACCGCGATGGTCGATGGCGAGCGTGGCCAGCGGCAGTGGCCGCAGCACCTCGTCGATGATGGCGAGCAGGTCGAACTGGTTGGCCGGTGCCGTCCCGTCCGGCAACTCGCCGGTTGCGGGGGCGCCGCCCGCCGCCGTCTTCCTGGCCCCGTGGCGCTTCACGTCCTTCGACATCCGGCCGGAAACCTCGACACCCGTTTCGCCGTCCGGCCGCGCGTCGATGGCGGCGACCGCGATGCATCGAGCTTGCACGGTGACACAACTCGACTTTCCAAGTTATTCTCCGCGTTACGGTTTTGGAAGGCAATATCGATCGGCCGCAATCGGCGGGATGGCAGATGACTGAGTGGGACCGGACGACGCCACTCGAGAAGATCTCGCAACGGGAGCTGGATGCGGTCCTGAAGCGGCACGAGTTGTATCGTCAGGCGAAGATGGGCGGCGCGCGGGCTGTGCTGTCGTTCTTCGACCTGTCCGGCCTCGACCTCAGCGGCCGCGACCTGACCTCGGCCGACCTGTCCGGCGCGGTGCTGGCCGGTGCCAACCTGCGCGGCGTCACCCTGGACTACGCCTCGGTGTACGGCTGCAACTTCAGCAAGGCCAACCTGCAGAACGCCCGGTTCCTGAAGACCGACATGCGCGGCGTCTACCTCGGCGGCGCCGACCTCACCGGGGCGACCCTTGAGGGGGCCGACATGCGGCCGGGCAAGATCGCCGAGCGCGACCTCGGCGGCGACCTGCAGGTGCTGTCCCCGCAGGGCCGGGCCTCCGAGATGCAGTACGCCGACTTCACGGGCGCGAACCTGACCAACGCCAAGATCTCCGGCGGCATGGCGGCCCACACCAAGTTCGCCGGTGCGGTGATGAGGGGCTGCGAGCTGGCGCGCGCCAACCTGGAGGGGGCCGACTTCACCGGCGCCAATCTCGAGGGCGCGGACCTGAGCTGGGCCAACCTGCACAACGCCACGCTGAAGAACGCCATCCTCAGCGGCGCGGCGATCGAGATGGCCGAACTGTCCAACGCCGACCTCGAGGGCGCACTGACCGATGCGCCGGTCGGTCCGACCCTGGACGACCTCGACGCCGACTTCGAGACCCTGCTGGACCGCCATGCCACCTGGATCGCCACCGCCGGCGCCAAGGGCCGGCAGCTCGACGTGTCCGGCTACGACCTGCGCGGCCTGGAGGCGTCGCTGGTCAAGGCGAACCTGACGGCGATGCTGGGGGCGCGGCTGACCCTGTGCAACGTCGACCTGTCCGGTGCGCAGATCCAGGCGGCCAAGCTCGACGGCGCCGACCTGCGCGGCTGCCGCATGACCGGCAGCGACCTGCGGGGAACCGACCTCAGCGGGGCGCGGCTCGACCACGTCGACCTGACCGGGGGGCAGCTGCGCTCGCTGTCGCTCGGCGCCGGCGGCCGCATGCCGACCAGGCTGGCCGGGGCCCGGCTGTGCTACGCCCGGCTGCGCGACGCCGACCTGCGTGACGTCGACCTGCGCGAGGCCGACCTGACGGCGGCCGATCTCAAGGGCGCGGACCTGCGCGGAGCGGGCGTCGACGGGGCGGTGTTCGAGCGCGCGATCCTGGAGGGGGTCAAGCTCGACGACGCGGTGCGCAAGGTGCTGGGCGAGCGGGCCGGTCGCTAGCGGGCGACGACGCGCGGTTGCCGCCCGACCGGGCCACCTCGTCCGTCACGCCGTCCGGTCGAACTCGATCCGTCCCGCGGCCTCGGTCGGCCGGTAATCGAGCAGACCGCGGTGCACCGCCGCCATGACGTCCTGCCACCGGCCTTCCTGCGATTGCCGGAACACCCGCATCGCCGGGTACCAACGCGACCCGGCGCTGGCGAGCCCCCATCGCCAGTCCGGAAAGACCGGAAGCAGGGTCCAGCAGGGTCGGGCCATGGCGCCGGCGAAGTGCACCGTGTTGTTGGCCGGGCATATCACGAGGTCGACCGCGGCGATCAGCGAGACCAGGTCGTCCAGGCTGTTCAGGGGCTCGACACCGTGCTCGAGGTCCAGATCGGCCGCGGCCCCGGCCCGGAAGGCGGCCCGGTCGGCCTCGGTGGCGCCGTATTGCAGCGACACCAGCGCGACGTTCCGGAGACTGGCCGGGCCACGCCATTCCGCGGGTGCGATCGTCCGCCGTGCCCCGGTTTTCGGCGCCACCGACCGCCAGGTGATGCCGACCAGCAGCTTGCCGGGATGGCGGCGCGTCAGCCCGTTTCGCAGCTCGGCGGCACGCGTCGGGTCCGCCATGATCCACGGGCGCGGGGTCGCGCCGCCGCCGCAGAACAGGCCGAGGCGATGCGGCAGGTCGCCCAGCGCCAGATGGCAGTCGGCGCCGAAGTGGTCCTCGACCGCCCCCGTCGCGCGTTCGACATCCGGCACGGCGACGTTGATCGGAAAGCTGCGGCGCAGGATCGGGCGCAGCCGCGGTTCGGTCAGGATGGTCAGGCGGACGCCCCGCTCGAGCAGCGCGGGAGCCAGGGTCAGGAACTGGACCTCGTCGCCGATGCCCTGCTCGCCCCACAGCAGGAGATGCCCGCCCGAGATCGGACCGCCGTCCCATTCCGGGATCGCGAAGCGCCGCCTGAAGAGTTTGGATTCCGGAGTCTCGAGCCGGTGCCGATGGGCCTCCCAGCCGACGTCGAAGCGCTCGAGCAGCAACAGGAAGAGGGCGCTGTTGAGTCGGGCGTTCGCCCGGTCGTCCCGGATCAGCGTGGCGAACCGGCTGTACCGGATCGCGTGCTCCCGCTGCTCGCAGCGCGCGGCCTCCACCGCGAGGTGGTACCAGCCGTCGGGCGCATCGGGCTCGGCCAGGGCCGCCTGCCGCAGACGGTGCATCACCCGGTGCCGGTGCGGCGGCTCGGCGCCGAACTGGGCGATGCGCACATACGGGCGGTGCGACAGCGGGGCGAGGCAACGGGCATGCCGGGCCCAGGCCGGGGTCTGGGCGAGGCCGGCGATTTCGCAGCAGGCGCCGGCATTGGCCGGGTCGAGCAGCAGCCCCCGCCGCATCGGCGCGACGGCCGCCGCGTCGCCTTCGAGCAACTGGACCGCCCGGGCGTAGTTCAGCCAGCCCTGCGGCAGCTGCGGGGTCTTCCGGGTCGCCAGGGCGAGACGGCGCCGGGCTTCCGGCAGGCCGGTCGTCTTGAACGCCAGCAGCCCCCAGTTGTTCCAGGCCCGCCCGTCGTCCGGCCGAAGGACCAGGGCCCGCCGGTAGAGCCGGTCGGCAACCGGCAGGACCTGGGTGTCGCGATGGATGTTGGCCAGGTTGAAGGTCGCGGTGGCCTGGGCCGGATTTGCGACGAGGCATTTCGTCAGGTCGGCGACGGCCGGTGCGAACCGGGCGTTCGCTGCGAGAGCGTTGGCGCGCTCGATGCGGACCTGCTCGTTCACCGGGTCGAGGACCAGGCAGACACGCTGAACCCAGGCGCGCCGGCTGCCGGCCGCGACCGATTCGAGAGCCACGGCCGGTCCTATACGATCCGGGCCGACCAGCAGGGCGCGACGGAGACAGGCTTCGGCCGGACCGCGCCCCCCGGAATCGCGCAGCACCGAACCGAGATTGGTCCAGGCCGTCACGTTGCGCGGGTTGGCGCGGACCGCCCGCTGCATCAGCGCCGCCGCCGCCTTCAGGTCCCCCGACTGTGCGTGGACGGTTCCCAGGAGGTTCAGCGCGTCGGCGTAGTACGGGCTGCCGGCCGGGATCTGCGCATAACGGCTCCGGGCATCCCGCAGGTTTCCGGACTGCTGAAGCGCGATTCCTTCCTGAAGGACCCGGAGTGGCTCGGTCGTCATGTCCGATTCGATAGCCGCGGAGCTGTCTGTCCAGCAATGCCACCCGGGCGGGCAGGCGTCGAGCTTTCCGTTCTCGTCGAGTGCTCCTCGACGATTACCGCTGGCCGTCGGCCCGATTGGGGGGAGGCGTGCCGCTGTGGTTCGCGTAAACAGGCTCCGGTAGACGGCGTTGAGCAAGCGCAGATTCTGGCGGGAGTAGTCAAGCTTTGTCACAAATTATGATGTTGACGATTTCGCAGCGATTCTAGGACCATTGCCAGCGGTGGGAGCACCTCCGCGCGCTGGTGGCGTGTCGTGGGGCGATGTATGATCGGATTGCGGGTCGATGTTTGCCTCGACGCAACTGCAGGTGCGTGAGGTGGGCCGAGTGAGGCATCGGCTCCTCTCTATGGAGAGGGACGGAAGGGTCGAGCGATGACCGTCATCGGGGAATACGCAGCGTTTCAGACCGACGTGGCGGAGATCCTGTTCGTCGACTCGGATGTGGCGGCGGCCGAGGTGCTGCTGGCCGGGATTCGGCCGGGCATCGAGGTCGTCAGGCTACCGGTCTCAGGTGACCCGGTCGCCAGCATCGCGATGGCGCTGGCCGGTCGGCGCGCCGTCGGACTGCCCGAACTGACGGCGCTGCACATCCTGTCCCACGGTGCGCCGGGTCGCCTGCAACTGTCGGGCCGCATGGTCGATGGCGAGTTCCTGGCGGCGCGCCCGGAGTTGCTCGGCTGCATTCGCGATGCCCTGGCCGACGAGGCCGAGATCGTGCTGTACGGCTGCGCGGTGGCCGAAGGCGCGACGGGTGCGGCCTTCGTCGATCGGTTGTCGCAGCTTCTCGGCCGCCCGGTGGCGGCGTCGGACCGCGTGGTCGGCGCCCGGGCGCTGGGGGGCGACTGGTCGATCGCCGCGAAGAGCGGGCTCGCATTCGGCGAACCGGCGCTCGCCGCGTACCCGCACCGGCTGCCGACCTTCGACTTCGAATCGGTAACCTTGTCGGGCACTGGCAGCCTGCAGCAGTCAGTGGGCGGGGTGACCGTCACCGCGACCCGGTCGGACGGCGGGACCTGGAGCACCTCGAGCACCGGCGGCGTCACCGGCAACTTCCTCGACAGCGGCAGCGTGATCAGCGCCGGCAATACGGCCACGCTGACGTTCAGCGTGCCGGTCAATATCACGGCGGTGTCGTTCTGGGAGGCCAGTAACCCCCCTACCACCGGCGGCAACTACGTGCTGACGCCGACCACGGGCACGACGATCAACCTCGCCGAGAACACCATCGCCGCCTTCCACACGGACCTCAGCCCGACCGGTTGGAACGGGGTCACCTCGTTCACGGTGTCCTACTCCGTCGGCAGCTCGAACTACTTCGTCGGCCTCGATACCATCGTCTTCACCGTCGCCGCTCCCGGCACCCCGTCGACGCCGGACCTGACCGCCGGCACCGACCTGGGTGCTAGCAGCACCGACAACATCACCAGCTCCGCCACCCAGACCTTCACCGGGACCTCGACCAGCGCGACGCAGGTGCACGTGCTGGTCAACGGCGTGACGGTCGGCACCGCCACGCCGGACGGCAGCGGCACCTGGACGTTCAGCACCTCGCTGTCGGCCGGCTCCTACGCCATCACCGCGATCGGCGACGACGGCACGACGGAATCGGGGTCG
>NZ_BMZS01000016.1 GCF_014652915.1 Thalassobaculum fulvum | reverse complement strand
ACGCCGCCGCCGGCCGCGCGGCCGGCGGCGGCGTCAGAGTCGGGGACGTGCGGCCCGGCGGCGTGAGCGCCGGTGCGGTCGCGAGCGGGCCGGCCGGGGCCGGTGCATAGCCCCGCGGCGGCGTCCGTCCCAGGGTGCTGGGCAGCGGGGCATAGCGCGGCGCGTCCGGGCGGCGCAGCCAGTTCGGGGCCGGCGCCTGGTCGCCGGCCATGGCCGGCGCGCCAGGGCGGCCGGAGGAATAGGCGCCGCGCTGCGAAGGCTGGATGGCGGCGAGCGAGCCGACCCGCGGGTCGTAGCCGAGTTCGCCGACCGGGGTGCCGGGGCGAAGCATCTCGGGAACCGTCGGCGCCGGGCCGAGGCTCTCCAGCACGCCGAGGTCCACGGTCACGTCGCGACGGTCGTCGCCGATCTGGTACGGCACCTGGGCCGTCGCCGCTCCGGCCGCGAGGGCAGCCGCCGCCGCGACCATGATGCCGGCGAGCGTGCGTGATCCCCTCATCGTTCCTCCCGGTGAACGTCTTTCGACGATTCGTTATACCAGAGGCGCCCGGCGCGACAACACCGGGCGCCGCGGCCACCGGTCCGGAGAGGGCTTCAGGCCGCGCCGGCCTTCGACTTCGCGTTCCGGAAAAGCTTCAGCATCGGGCCGTGCAGATGGTCGTTGGCGGCCACGATATCCCCCGATTCGAGCACATTGGCGCGCGCCTGGAAATCGGAAACGTAACCGCCAGCCTCCCTGACCAGCAGCAGGCCGGCGGCGATGTCCCACGGATTCAGCCGCATCTCCCAGAACCCGTCGAACCGGCCGGCCGCGACCCAGGCGAGGTCGAGGGCGGCGGCGCCGAAACGGCGCACCCCGGCGCAGTTCTCCATGACGGCGCGCTGGTAGGTCATGAAGCGATCGTGGTCGCCGCCGAGCCCGGTGACCGGGATGCCGGTGGCGAACACCGCCTCCTGCAGGTTGCGCCGTCCGGACACCCGCAGGCGCCGGTCGTTCAGGAACGCCCCGCCGCCCTTCTCCGCCCAGAAGAACTCGTCGGTCAGCGGCTGGTAGACCGCGCCGGCGACGATCTCGCCGTTCTCCTCGGCGGCCACCGAGATCGCGAAGTGCGGGATGCCGTGCAGGAAGTTCAGGGTGCCGTCGAGCGGATCGACGATCCAGCGCCGGCCGCGCGGATCGTCGGTCTCGACCTTGCCGGACTCCTCCATCAGGAATCCGAACTCGGGACGTGCCCGGCTCAGCTCGTCCTTCAGGATCTTCTCGGCCTGATGGTCGGCGGTCGACACGAAGTCGACCGGTCCCTTTTTCGAGACCTGCAGGTTCTCGACCTCGCCGAAGTCGCGCTTGAGGCTGCGCGAGGCCTTCTGGCAGGCCTTGAAGACCACGTTGTACAGGGCCGAACGGGCGGCCATCGGCGTTCTCCCGAAGGTGACACAGGCGCGGCCGCGCGGATCGCGGCCGGTTGCACGCTCAGTCCTTGGCGCGCTCGACGTAGGTGGCGTCCTCGGTCTTCACCACGATCCGGGTGCCGGTCTCGATGAACGGCGGCACCATGACGCGGACGCCGTTCTCGAGCACCGCCGGCTTGTAGGAGCTCGACGCGGTCTGGCCCTTCACCACGGCGTCGGCCTCGACGACCTCCATCACCACGGTGTCGGGGAGCACCACCGACAGCGGCTCTTCCTCGTAGGACTCGATCTGGACCTCCATGCCGTCCTGCAGGAAGGCCGCCGGCTCACCGACCAGCTCGACGTTGATCGGCGTCTGCTCGTAGGTCTCGCTGTCCATGAAGGTCAGCATGTCGCCCTCGCGGAACAGGAAGGTCGCCGCGCGCTGTTCCAGGCGCACCCGCTCGACCTGCTCGTCGGCGCGGAACCGCTCGTTCAGCTTGGTACCGGAGCGGATGTCCTTCATCTCGACCTGGTTGAAGGCGCCGCCCTTGCCGGGCTTCACGGCCTGGGTCTTGGTGACCACCCACAGCCGATTCTGGTGCTCGATCACGTTGCCGATGCGCACCGCGTTGCCGTTGATCTTCATGGCCGGAATTCCGTGACTGACATGGGATGCCCGGAGACGCGCAGGCGCCGGCACCTGCGATTCCGGGACGCGCGGGCTTGTATCAGGCGAGGCGCGCGGAGTCTACGCTCCGGCCATCGCCTTCTCGAACGCCTTGACGGCGGCGCCGGGTCCCTGCGGGTGGTTCCACACCGCACCGACCACCGCGAGGAAGTCGGCGCCGGCCTCGACCAGCGGGCGGCAGTTCTCCGGGGTGATGCCGCCGATGGCGACGCAGGGCACCAGCGCGATGTCCTGCCACCACTCCAGGATCTCCAGCGGGGCGCGGGCCTTGGCCTCTTTGGTCCCGGTCGGGAAGAACGCGCCGAACGCCACGTAGTCGGCGCCGGCCTCGGCCGCCTCCATCGCCAGGTGGCGGCTGGCGTGGCAGGTGACGCCGATCATCGCCCGGCCGCCCAGCAGCCGGCGCGCCTCGGCGTAGGGGGTGTCGTCCTGGCCGACATGCACGCCGTCGCAGCCGGTCGCCAGCGCCAGGTCCGGGCGGTCGTTCATCAGCACCGGCACGCCCCGCGCGTGGCTGACCTCCAGCAGGCGCTCGGTCACGCGCTTGACGCTGTCGTCGTCGATGTCCTTCAGGCGGATCTGCAGGCAGGCCACCGGCCCGGCGTCGAGCGCCTCGGCCAGCCGGTCGGCGAAGCCGTCGACGTCGTCGATGCGGGGCGGGGTGATCAGGTAGAGCTGGGTGGGGGCGCGTTCATCGAGCGTCGCCCCCGACCCGGTGTCATTGTGGCTCACGCCCTTGCGGCTCACGCCTTGCGGTAGATGTCGATGATCTGGCCGAGCATCGCCAGGGCCTCGTCGCGCGGCCGCTGGAAGGTGTTGCGGCCGATGATCGAGCCGTTCGCACCGCCGGCGGCGAGCTCGCGGATCTCGCCCAGGATGCCGTCCAGGTCCTTCGCCTCGCCGCCCGAGAACACCACGATGCGGCGGCCGTTGAACGACGCCTGCATGACGTGGCGGATGCGGTCGGCCAGGGTGTCGGTCTTGATCTTCTGGGCCTCGTACACCTTCTTGGCGGCATCCAGGCCCATGGCGGCGGTCGGCGGCTTCACCTTGATGATGTGGGCGCCCATCAGGGCCGCCATGTGCGCGGCGTAGGCGCAGATGTCGACCGCGGTCTCGGCCTCCTTCACGAGGTTGCCGCCGCGCGGATACGACCACATCACCACCGCCAGGCCGACCGACTTGGCCTCCTCGGCCATCTCGCGGATCTGCCCCATCATCTCGAACTGCGCGTCCGACCCCGGGTAGATCGTGAAACCGATCGCCGAGCAGCCGAGGCGCAGGGCGTCCATCACCGAGCCGGTGATGGCCTGGGACGGGGCTTCCTTGTCGCGGGCCAGGCTGTTCGAGGAGTTGACCTTGAGGATGGTCGGGATGGCGCCGGCGAAGCTGTCGGCGCCGGCCTCCAGCATGCCGAGCGGGGCGGCGTAGGCCGACAGCCCGGCGTCGATCGCCAGCTTGTAGTGGTAGTGCGGGTCGTAGGCCGGCGGGTTCGGCGCGAAGCTGCGCGCCGGGCCGTGCTCGAAGCCCTGGTCGACCGGCAGGATGACCAGCTTGCCGGTGCCGCCCAGCTTGCCCTGCATCAGGATGCGGGCGAGGTTGGCCTTGGTGCCCGGGTTGTCGCTCTCGTAGCAGTCCAGGATCTTCTTGACCCGCTGGGTGATCTTCATCGTCGTCTCCTTGGGGATCCGGCAGAGGCCTGATGTCAGAGGGTGCGGGCGATCGCCGCCGCGGTGTCGAGCATCCGGTTCGAGAAGCCCCACTCGTTGTCGTACCAGGACAGCACGCGCACCAGCTCGCCCTCGATCACCTGGGTCTGCTTCAGGTCGGCGGTCGAGCTGTGGCTGTCGTGGTTGAAGTCGCTGGAGACCAGGGGTGCCGTGTTGATGCCGAGGACGCCCTTGAGGGCGTTGCTCCCGGCGGCCGCCTCGAGCGCCGCGTTGACCTCCTCGACGGTGGTCTTCTTCTTCGGCACGAACTTGAAGTCGATGACGCTGACGTTCGGGGTCGGCACCCGGATCGAGGTGCCGTCGAGCTTGCCCGCCAGCTCCGGCAGCACCAGGCCGACCGCCTTGGCCGCGCCGGTCGAGGTCGGGATCATCGACATCGCCGCCGCACGGGCCCGGTGCAGGTCCTTGTGCATGGTGTCCAGGGTCGGCTGGTCGCCGGTGTAGGAGTGGATCGTGGTCATGTAGCCGCGCTCGATGCCGATCGCGTTGTGCAGCACGAAGGCGACCGGGGCGAGGCAGTTGGTGGTGCACGACGCGTTCGAGAGAACGGTGTGCTCCTTGCCGATCTTGTCGTGGTTGACGCCGTACACGACCGTCAGGTCGGCGCCGGTCGCCGGGGCCGAGATCAGCACCCGCTTGGCGCCGGCCTCCAGGTGCAGGGCGGCCTTCTCGCGCGCCGTGAAGATGCCCGTGCATTCCAGCGCGATGTCGACGCCCAGCTCGCCGTGCGGCAGCTTGGCGGGATCGCGCTCGGCGGTCACCTTGATCTTGCCCTTGCCGATGTCCATCCAGTCGTCGCCGGTCGCGACCTGGCCGGGGAACCGGCCGTGGACGCTGTCGTAGCGGAACAGGTGGGCATTGGTCTCGACCGGGCCGAGGTCGTTGATCGCCACCACCTGCAGGTCGTCCCGCCCGCTCTCGTACAGGGCGCGCAGCACCAGCCGGCCGATCCGCCCGAACCCGTTGATCGCGATCTTCGTCGCCATGGACACTTCCTCCTCGACCCTACGTCAACCTTCACCCGGCAGCCGGGTTGCGGCCATCGCCGCCCGAATTCAGTCTTCCTTCGCCGCCAGCAGCCGGCGGGCCTCGTCGGCCACCGCCTGCGGCGTGATCCCGAAGTGCTCGTAAAGCTTCTCGTACGGACCCGACGCGCCGAAGGTCGACATGCCGACGAAGCCGCCGTCCGGACCGATATCGGCCTCCCACGGCATCCGCACGCCGGCCTCGACCGCCACCCGCACGGCGCCGTCGCCCAGGACCTGGGCGCGATACTCCGCGTCCTGGCCGGCGAACAGCTCGCGGCACGGCATCGACACCACGGCGGCGCCGATGCCGTCGGCGGCCAGCAGGTCGCGCGCCTTGCGGGCGATGTCGACCTCGGAGCCGGTGGCGATCAGCGTCACCCGGCGGCCGCCGTCGGCCTCCAGCAGCACGTAGCCGCCGCGGCGCGACCGGTTGTCGCCCGAGTGCACGGTCCGCACCGCCGGCAGACCCTGGCGGGTCAGCGCCAGCACCGACGGGCCGTCGCGGCGCTCCAGCGCCAGCTGCCAGCACTCGGCGGTCTCGATCGCGTCGGCCGGCCGGTGCACGTGCAGGTTCGGGATGCAGCGCAGGGCCGCCAGCTGCTCGACCGGCTGGTGGGTCGGGCCGTCCTCGCCGAGGCCGATGGAGTCGTGGGTCATCACGAACACCACCCGGATGCCCATCAGCGCGGCCAGGCGGATCGACGGCCGGCAGTAGTCGGTGAACACCAGGAAGGTGCCGCCGTAGGGCACCACGCCGCCGTGCAGCGCCATGCCGTTCATGGCGGCCGCCATGGCGTGCTCGCGAACGCCGTAGTGGAGGTAGCTGCCGGCCGCGTCGTCGCGGGTGAACGGCTGCTGCGCCTTGACCTTGGTGTTGTTGGAGCCCGACAGGTCGGCCGAGCCGCCCAGCAGTTCCGGCATCACCGGCGCGATCGCCTCGATCGCGCGCTGCGAGGCGACGCGGGTCGCCAGCTTCGGCGGGTCGGAGGCCAGGGTGGCCTTCAGGGACTGCACGGCGTCGGCGAGGTCTTCCGGCAGCTCGCCCGCCATCACCCGCTCGAACTCGGCGCGGACCGCCGGGTCGACGGCTTCCAGCCGGCCCAGCCAGGCCTCCTGCTCGGCCGCGCCGCGGTCGCCGAGGCGCATGCCGACCGCCATCACCTGGGTCGGGATCTCGAACGGCGGGTGCGGCCAGCCGAGCGCCTCGCGGGCGCCGGCGATCTCGGTCGCGCCGAGCGGCGCGCCGTGGCTGCCGGCGGTCCCGGCCTTGGTCGGCGCGCCGAAGCCGATGGTGGTCCGGCAGGCGATCAGCGACGGCCGCGGATCGGCGGCGGCTTCCGCCAGCGCCGCCGACAGCGCCGCCGGGTCGTGCCCGTCGCAGGCGACCACGTGCCAGCCGTAGGACCGGAAGCGGGCCTGCACGTCGTCGGACAGGGTCAGGCTGGTCGGGCCGTCGATCGAGATGTGGTTGTCGTCCCACAGCACGTTCAGCCGGCCGAGGCCGAGATGGCCGGCCAGCGACGCCGACTCGTGGCTGATGCCCTCCATCAGGCAGCCGTCGCCGGCGATCACCCAGGTGCGGTGGTCGACCAGGTCGTCGCCGAACCGGGCGTTCAGGTGACGCTCGGCGATCGCCATGCCGACGGCGTTGCCGAAGCCCTGGCCGAGCGGGCCGGTGGTGGTCTCGACGCCGGCGGCGTGGCCGTATTCCGGGTGACCGGGGGTCTTCGAGCCGAGCTGGCGGAACTGCCTCAGCTCGTCGATGGTCATGTCCGGATAGCCGGTCAGATGAAGCAGCGAGTACAGCAGCATCGAGCCGTGGCCGGCCGACAGCACGAAGCGGTCGCGGTCCGGCCAGTCCGGGCGGCGGGGATCGAAGCGGAGCTGCTCTGAGAAAAGCACCACGGCCGCGTCGGCCATGCCCATCGGCATGCCGGGGTGGCCGGAGTTGGCGGCCTCCACCGCGTCCATCGACAGCGCACGGACGGCGCTCGCGAGGGACTTGTGGTCGGCGGGGGACAGAGCGGCGCCGCGGGCCGAGGGCGTAGATGTCATGGCGCGTGTCGCGGGATCGGGGGCGGGCCGGACTCGGCCGGCGCCTTGGTGGCGCGGAAAATACCGCTCCGGGATGGCGCGTCAAGCCGTGCGTGGGGCCGGGGGTGGGCATGGCTCGGCTGCGTGCCGGTCGCGTTGACGGGCGGACCCTGCCGCCGGTATCATGCGCCGCTTCAAGGTCGCAGGCTTACGCCTTGAATCGCGGGAACCTTGGAGTTGGGCAACCGGCGAAGCGCGATCTCGAACCACGAGAGGCAATCCACATGTCGCGACTGGCGACGGCGCGGGACAGGCTGGAGAAGGCGGTGGCCCGGCTGGAGGCCGCGCTCGACGGACTCGGGGACGCGGACGGGGTCGGCGACGCCGCGCTGAAGGCGGAGCTGGCGGCGGTCAAGCGCGACTATGCGGCACTGGCCAGGACCGCCGAGGAGGTCGACGGCCGCCTGCAGCGCACGATCGGCCGGCTCGAGCTCGTGCTGGAGAACTGAGGCGTGGCGCAGGTCGACATCCAGATCAACGGCAAGGCCTACCGGATCGCCTGCGAGGACGGGCAGGAGCCGCGGCTGCGCGACCTGGCGCAGATGGTCGACGCCCACGTCAAGGACCTGGTCGGCCAGGTCGGCCAGGTCGGCGACACGAGGCTGCTGGTGATGGCCAGCCTGCTGGTGGCCGACGAGCTGATGGACCTGCGCGACGCCGCCCACGTGGTCGACGAGGGCGAGGAGGAGTTCAGCCCGAGCGAGCTGGACGACCTCGCGCTGTCGGTCGAAGGACTGGCCGAGCGCATCGAGCGTATTGCGGGACGGCTCGAGGCTTCCTAGATTGGGGCTCGACGGGGCTGCGCGGTGCGTTAGGCCGACTTTACCCCTGGGGCGATACCATCCTTCAAGGGAGCTGCCTCTGTCGGGACCGAGGTCTCGGCATTGCGGCGCCCACCTGCTTGGCAGGCCACAGAAGGGTATGCACTGACCGACGGCCGAGGCGGCTCCGTCACGCTTCCTGCCCGAGACCGGCCGAGACGTCTCGGGCCCTGCCGGCCCCGACCTTCCTGGAGCTCATGACCGACCGAGACGAGCCGGAAACCTACGTCGACCTGGACGAGTTGCGCGCCGCCAAGGCGGCGCTTCGCCGTCCGATGCGGGAACGCCGCGCGGAGATCGCCGCGGCGGCGCCCGATGCGGGTTCCCGGGTAGCCGCTCTGGTCGCCGCCTCGTTCGCCCCGGCCGGCGGCACCGTGGTCGCCGGCTACTGGCCGATGCGCGACGAACTGGATCCGCGCCCGACCCTGTCCGAGCTGTCGGCCCGCGGCTGCCGGATCGCCCTGCCGGTGGTGGCGGCGCCCGGCGAGCCCCTGGTGTTCCGGGCCTGGGACGAGGACGAGCCGCTGGAGCCGGGCCCGTACGGCACCATGCAGCCGGGCGAGGCCGCCGACGTTGTGGAACCGCAGCTCCTGCTCATCCCCATGCTCGCCTTCGACCGGGCCGGCCGCCGACTCGGCTATGGCGGCGGGTTCTACGACCGGACGCTGGCCGGCCTGCGCGGCCGGTTCGCGGTCCAGGCGATCGGCATCGCCTATGCCGGGCAGGAGGTCGACTCGGTCCCGGCGGGACCCGAGGATGCCCGGCTCGACGGCGTGGTGACCGAGCGCGCCTATCTCGACTTCACGGAGTAATCGCGTTGCGTCTGCTGTTCCTGGGCGACGTGGTCGGGCGTTCCGGCCGCACCGTCGTCACCGAGCGCCTGCCGGGCCTGATCCGCGACCTCGGGGCCGATTTCGTGATCTGCAACGGCGAGAACGCCGCCGCCGGCTTCGGCATCACCGCCAAGATCTGCACCGAGCTGTACGACGCCGGGGTCGACGTGATCACCACCGGCAACCACGTCTGGGACCAGCGCGAGATCCTCGACTACATCGCCGACGACCCGGCGCTGCTGCGCCCGGTCAACTTCCCGGCCGGCGCGCCCGGTACCGGGGCCGGGGTGTTCGAATCGCACCGCGGCCACCGGGTGCTGGTGATCAACGTCATGTGCCGGCTGTTCATGGACCCGCTCGACGACCCGTTCGCCGCGGTCGAGAAGGCGATCGAGGGCTGGGCGCTCGGCCAGGACGCCGACGCCATCGTGGTCGACCTGCACGGCGAGGCGAGCAGCGAGAAGATGGCGTTCGGCCACGCCTTCGACGGAAGGGTGTCGCTGGTGGTCGGCACCCACACCCACGTGCCGACCGCCGACACCATGATCCTGGCGAACGGCACCGCCTACCAGACCGACGCCGGCATGTGCGGCGACTACGACAGCGTGATCGGCATGAAGAAGGAAGCGCCGATCGACCGCTTCACCCGCAAGCTGCCGACCCCGCGCCTGGAGGCGGCCGACGGCGAGGCGACCCTGTGCGGCGTGTTCGTCGAGACCGACGATTCGACCGGCCTGGCCAAGCGCGTGGCGCCGGTCCGGCTCGGCGGCGTGCTGAGCCAGGCGATGCCGGGGTAGGGCGGTCTCGCGGTCTCCCGTTCACGCCTATTGGTAGTCGCGCCCGAAGGCGCGATAATCCGGCGATCGTGGCTTGGAGCGTCGGGGGACTGGCAAGGCCATGTCGACATCGTGGTGACCGCCCAGGGCAAGAATTCCGGTGGGAATTCCGGTGACAGTGCACTGAATTGGGAATTCCGGTGACAGTGCACTGAATTGGGAATTCCGGTGACAGTGCACTGAATTGACCGCCGCCGCCCACTCTGCCAGGATCTGCCGATGGCCCGCATGGCGCGCACCGTGATCCCCGGCATCCCGCACCACGTCACCCAGCGGGGCAACGGCCGGGCGCGGACCTTCCTCGAGGACGACGACTACCGGTTCTACCGCGACCGGCTCGGCGCCGAGTGCCGGGCGGCCGGCGTCGAAGTGTGGGCCTGGGTGCTGATGCCGAACCACGTGCACCTGGTCCTGACCCCGGGCGACGAGGACGGCCTCAGGCGCGCGCTCGCCCGGCTGCACCGCGCCCATGCCGGGCGGATGCACGCGCGGCTCGGGCGCACCGGGCATTTCTGGCAGGGCCGGTTCGGCTGCGTGGCGATGGACGAGCCGCACCTGATGGCGGCCCTGCGCTACGTCGCGCTCAACCCGGTGCGCGCCGGGCTCGCCGCGCGGGCCGAGGACTGGCCGTGGTCGAGCGTGCACGCCCAGCTCGGGCGGGTCGGCGGCTCGGGGCTCGACGGGGGCGCGGGGCTCGACGGGGGCGACGGCGTGACCGACACCGCGCCGGTCGCCGAGCGCTATCCGGACTTCGCGGCGCTGCTGGCGGCGGACGAGGGCGTCGACGAGTTCCGGGCGCTGCGGCGGGCCGAGAGCGTCGGCCGGCCGCTCGGCGACGACGGTTTCCTCGACCGGCTGGAGGCGCTCACCGGCCGGCGGCTCAAGCCCGGGAAGCCGGGGCCGAAGCCGAAGACGAGTGCACTGTCACCGAAATAAGCGCCGGAACGATTTTCGGGATTCGGGCGTGCGCGGGGCGGTGTATTCTAGGATCATGAGCGGCGCGGGTTCGGCAGGGGCGGTCACGGCGGAGGAGCAGGCGCGCCGGCAGCGCGTCCTGCGGCTGTTCCACGCGCGCAACCTCGCGCTGCGCGAACCGTCGGCCGCCGCGGCGTATGCCCGGCTGATCGACGCGCTCGGCGACGGCAAGGGCCCGGCCCTGCACGCCGCCCTGCTGCGGCGGGTCCTGATGATCGACCCGACCGATGAGGCCGCCAACGAGGCGTTCCTGCTGCTCGACCGCGCCGGCGACCGGCGGACCCTGCGGCGGATGCGGCGCTGCCTGGTCGCGCATCCGTCGTCCTACGCCGGCCTGCTGTACGGCGGCATGGTGCTGCGCAACCACGACCGGCTGGACGAGGCGGTCCGCTGCATGGAGCGGGCGCTGGCGATCGATCCCGGGGCCAACCAGCCGAAAGAGCAGCTCTGGAAGATCCGCGAGAACTGGGGCTGGGGCGGCCGCGGCGAGATCGGCCGGTTCGTCGACCGCACCGAGCCCGACGCCGACGAACGGTTCTTCCGGACCACGGCGGCCCGGTTCTTTCCGCGGCATATCGAGGACTTCGACGACCTCGAGCTGGTCATGCGGCGCGACATCTTCCACGGCTACCTGCCGGACCGGCCGGTCATCGCCTCGGACAAGTCGGTGGTGACGATCGGCTCGTGCTTCGCCCAGCACATCCGGCAGTTCCTGATCCGCCACGGCCGGCACGCCGACCGGGTGCCGATCCCCGAGGGCCTGAACAACACCTTCGCGGTGCGCCAGTTCGTCGACTGGGTCGAGGGCCGCGACGAGCTGGTCTATTCCTACGAGAAGGCCGCCGACGGCCGGATGGAGCGCTGGGACGCCGACAAGGACCGCGAGGCGTTCCGCAAGGCCCTGGCCGCGGCCGGCGGCTTCATCGTCACCGTCGGGGTCGCCGAGGTCTGGAAGGACCGGACTACCGACGGGGTGTACTGGCGCGGCGTGCCGGCCAGCCAGTTCGACCCCGGCCGCCACGAGCACATGCTGAGCACGGTCGAGCAGAACGCCGAGAACCTGCTGGCGATCTGCGACGGGCTGCGCCGGCTGGCCGGCGACGTGCCGGTGGTGTGCACCCTGTCGCCGGTGCCGCTGATCGCCACCATGCGCGAGGGCACCTCGATCTTCGCCGCCGACGCGGTCAGCAAGTCGACCCTGCGGGTCGCCATCGAGACCGCGCTGCAGCGGTCCGGGGGCCGGCTGCGCTACTGGCCGTCCTTCGAGGCGTTCCGCTGGCTCGGCGGGCACCTGGGCCGCTCGCTGTACGGCGGCGAGGACAACCCCCGCCACCCGGACCCGGAGATGATCGGCCGGGTCATCAAGCTGTTCGTCGAGCACTACTTCGAGCCGGTCGCCTGACGGCGCTGCCGGCGCCGGCGTCTCGCACGTCAAAACCCGCGACGCCGGACGGCCCGCATGCTAGAAGCGCGCCGGCGCCGCATCGGCGTCGGGCCGGAGCGCGTCCCCCTTCGGGCGGTGATGCGCCGGACCCCCACATCTGGTATAGAGGCAGCAACCGCGGCACGAGTCGTCGCGGTCGGGAGTGTATGAGATGGCTGGTCATTCCCAGTTCAAGAACATCATGTACCGCAAGGGCGCGCAGGATAAGAAGCGCGCCAAGATCTTCACGCGCCTGACCCGCGAACTGCAGGTGGCCGCGAAGGCCGGCGACGACCCGGCGTCCAACCCGGCGCTTCGCTCCGCCATCCAGGCGGCGCGCAAGGAGAACATGCCGAAGGACAACATCGAGCGGGCGATCAAGAAGGGCGCGGGCGGCGGCGACGACACCAACTTCGAGGAAATGCGCTACGAGGGTTACGGCCCGGGCGGCGTGGCGATGATCGTCGACACCCTGACCGACAACCGCAACCGCACCGCCTCGGAGGTGCGTTCGACCTTCTCGAAGTTCGGCGGCAACCTCGGCGAAACCAACTCGGTGTCTTTCATGTTCAGCCGGGTCGGCCAGATCGTCTATCCGGCCGAGGCCGGCAGCGCCGACGACGTGCTGGAGGCGGCGATCGAGGCCGGCGCCGAGAACGCCGAGTCGACCGAGTCCGAGCACGAGGTCACCTGCGCGGTCGAGGATTTCCACGCCGTCCGCGAGGCGCTGGAGGACAAGCTCGGCCCGGCCCAGTCGGCGCAGCTCACCTGGAAGCCGCTGAACACCGTGGCGGTCGACGAAGACCAGGCTGGCACCCTGCTCAAGCTGTTCAACCAGCTCGAGGACAACGACGACGTCCAGCAGGTCTCGGCGAACTTCGAGATCCCGGACGAGGTGATGGCGAAACTGACGGCCTGATCGGGGCAATCCGAATCGGCCAAACGGAGGCCTGGATGCGGCTGATCGGGCTCGACCCCGGCCTGCGCAACACCGGATGGGGCGTGATCGAGACCGACGGCCACGCGCTCCGGCACGTCGCCGACGGCACCGTGCGCTCCGACGGCGACGCCCCGATCGCCACCCGGCTGACCCAGCTCTACGACGCCGTGCTCGAACTGATCGAGCGCTGGCGGCCGGCCGAGGCGGCGGTCGAGGAGACCTTCGTCAACCGCAACCCGGAATCGACCCTCAAGCTCGGCCTGGCCCGCGGCGTCGTGCTGCTGGCGCCGGCCAAGGCCGGCCTGCCGGTCGCGGAGTACGCCCCGAAGCGGGTCAAGAAATCGGTGGTCGGGACCGGCAGCGCCACCAAGGAACAGGTGCAGGCGATGATCGCCACGCTGCTGCCCGGTGCCCGGATCGCCGGCGCCGACGCGGCCGACGCTCTGGCGGTGGCGGTCTGCCACGCGCACTACGTCCAGGCCCGGAACTCCTACGGCACGACCGCCGGTACCGCGGTCCGCAAGTCGGCGGCCGGCTCGACCGTGCAGCCCGGCCTGCAGCGGGCGATCGCCGCGGCGCTGGCCAAGGAAGCGGGGGGTGCGCGGTCGTGATCGCCAAGCTGAAGGGCATCCTGGACTCGCTGGCCGACGGTGCGGCGGTGATCGACGTCGGCGGGGTCGGCTATCTGGTGTTCGCCTCGGCCCGCACCCTGACCGCCCTCGGCCAGCCCGGGGCGGCGGTGTCGGTGCTGGTCGACACCCATGTGCGCGAGGACCACATCCACCTCTACGGCTTCGCCTCGGCGGCCGAGCGGACCTGCTTCCGGATGCTGCAGACCGTGCAGGGGGTGGGGGCGAAGCACGGGCTGTCGATCCTGTCGGTGCTGTCGCCGGACGAGGTGTTCACGGCGATCGCCGCCCAGGACCGGGCGATGCTGACCCGGGCCGACGGGGTCGGCCCGAAGCTGGCGCAGCGCATCGTGAACGAGCTGAAGGACAAGACCGTCAACGTGGCGCTCGGGCTCGGCGCCGACGCCACCGCCCCGGCTCGGGCCGCCGCGGTCGCCGGCCATGCCGGTGACGACACCATGGCCGATGCAGTGTCGGCCCTGGTCAATCTCGGCTACGGCCGGGCCGAGGCGTTCGGTGCCGTCAGCAATGCTCGCCAGGCGCTCGGCGAGGCGGCGGCGCTCGACAGGCTGATCACCCTCGGCCTGAAGGAGCTGGCGTCGTGACCACCGACGACGACGCGCCCGACCGGCTGATCGACGGCGAGCGGGCGCCCGAGGACGCCGGCGAGACCAGCCTGCGGCCGCAGACCCTGGACGACTTCACCGGCCAGCAGGCGGTGCGCCGGAACCTCAAGGTGTTCATCGAGGCGGCCCGCGGCCGCGGCGAGGCGCTGGACCACGTGCTGCTGTTCGGCCCGCCCGGCCTCGGCAAGACCACGCTGGCCCAGATCGTCGCGCGCGAGCTCGGCGTGAACTTCCGGGCGACCTCCGGCCCGGTGATCGCCAAGGCCGGCGACCTGGCGGCGCTGCTGACCAATCTCGGGCCGCGCGACGTGCTGTTCATCGACGAGATACACCGCCTCAATCCTGCCGTAGAGGAAGTGCTCTATCCGGCCATGGAGGACTTCCAGCTCGACCTGATCATCGGTGAGGGGCCGTCGGCGCGTTCGATCCGCATCGACCTGCCGCCATTCACCCTGGTGGCGGCCACCACGCGGTCGGGCCTGATCACCCGGCCGCTGCGCGAGCGCTTCGGGATTCCACTGCGGCTGGAGTTCTACAGCCCCGAGGAACTGACCGGCATCGTCCGGCGCGGCGCCCGCCTGCTGGACCTCGACCTGGCCGAGGACGGGGCCGCCGAGATCGCCCGCCGGGCCCGCGGAACCCCGCGGGTGGCCGGGCGTTTGCTGCGGCGGGTGCGCGATTTCGCGGCGGTCGCCGGCAGCGGCCGGGTCGATGCCGGGATCGCCGACGCCGCGCTCACCCGCCTCGACATCGACCGTCGCGGGCTGGACGCCATGGACCGACGCTATCTCGCCTGCATCGCCGAGAACTACGGGGGCGGCCCGGTCGGTGCCGAGACCCTCGGGGCGGCGCTGGGCGAACAGCGCGACGTCATCGAGGAGGTCATCGAGCCGTACCTGATGCAGCAGGGCCTGCTGCAGCGGACCCCGCGCGGCCGCGTCCTGTCGGCCTCGGGCTGGCGCTATCTCGGCCTGACGCCGAGCGCGGTGGCCGCCGCCCAGCTCGAGCTGCTGCCGGGCGATGTCCCGGACGACGAACCGCTGGGGGACGGCGACACGCTGGGGGACGGCGATGGCTGAACCCGCTGCGGCCGTCGGGCCGCTCGCCGGCGGCGAGTTCCGGTTCCCGGTGCGCGTGTACTACGAGGACACCGATGCCGGCGGCATCGTCTATCACGCCAACTACCTGCAGTTCGCGGAACGGGCTCGCACCGAGACCCTGCGGCGCCTCGGCATCGACCAGTCGCGGCTGCGCGACGAACACGACGTGATCTTCATCGTGCGCCGCTGCACCATCGACTACCGGGCCCCGGCGCGTCTCGACGACGCGCTGGAGGTCCGGACCCGGATGACCGGCTGGCGGGGCGCTTCGATCGAGGCCGAGCAGACGGTCCACCGGCGCGGCGAGGACGGGGCGCTGGTCGCCCTCGACCTCACTATCGCCTGCGTGAACGGCAGGGGGCGGCCGGTCCGGATCCCCGGGCCGGTTCGCGAGGCCTTCGAGCGGGCGGCGGGCGACGGTTCGGCGGGCCACGGGGCGGCGGGCGCCGCGTAATCAGCGACGAGGAAGCGTATGGATCAGACCGCACAGATTGCGCTCGGGACGGCTGCGGCCGAGGTGTCCACCCTGAGTATCTGGGACCTGTTCCTGGCGGCCGACCCGATCGTGAAGGGCGTGATGTTCATGCTGCTGATCGCGTCGGTGATCTGCTGGGCGATCATCTTCGACAAGACCTTCAAGATGCGCTCGCTGCGGCGCCGCGCCTCGGACTTCGAGGAGGCGTTCTGGTCGGGCGGGTCGCTCGAGGACCTGTACGACCGGATGGGCAACCATCCCGAGGACCCGATGTCGGCGGTATTCGCCTCGGCGATGCGCGAGTGGCGGCGCTCGGCGGCGCGCGGGCTCACCGCGAAGGGCAACGAGATCCGGGCCAGCCTGCGCCAGCGCATCGACCAGGTGATGGCGCTAACCGTCTCGCGCGAGATGGAGGCGCTCGAGAAGCGCATGACCTTCCTGGCCTCGGTCGGGTCGACGGCGCCGTTCATCGGGCTGTTCGGCACGGTCTGGGGCATCATGAACAGCTTCCAGTCGATCGCGGCGTCCAAGAACACCAGCCTGGCGGTCGTCGCCCCCGGCATCGCCGAGGCGCTGTTCGCGACCGCGCTCGGCCTGGTGGCGGCGATCCCGGCGGTGATCTTCTACAACAAGATCTCCAGCGACCTCGGCAAGTACGCCGCCCGGCTGGAGGGCTTCGCGTCGGAGTTCGGATCGATCCTGTCGCGTCAGCTGGACGAGGGGCAGTAGGCCGTGGCCGCTCCGATCATCAAGGCCGGAGGCAACGGCCGGCGGCGGTACCGGCCGCTCAGCGAGATCAACGTCACGCCGTTCGTCGACGTGATGCTGGTGCTGCTGATCGTGTTCATGGTCACGGCGCCTCTGTTGACCGTCGGCGTGCCGGTCGACCTGCCGAAGACCGAGGCGGCGCAGCTCACCGACCAGGTCGAGCCGCTGGTGATCACGGTGCGGGCCGACGGCAGCATCTACCTGCAGGAGACCGAGGTCGCCGCCGACCAGCTGGTGCCGCGCCTGACCGCGATCACCGGCGCCAAGGCCGACACCCGGATCTTCGTGCGCGGCGACCGGCGGATCGCCTACGGCTCGGTGATGGAGGTGATGGGGATGGTCAGTGCCGCCGGCTTCACCCGGGTGGCGCTGCTCGCCGAGCTGCCGGAACCCCCGGCGTCGGCGACGCGGTGAGCTGACGAGGCGGCCATGACCCGCGGCCTGACGCTGTCGGTTGCCCTGCATATCGTCCTGGTCGTGTTCACGATCATCGGGCTCCCGGAGCTGTTCCGGCCGACGCCGCTGGAGGACCGGCTGATGGTGGTCGACGTGGTCACCGTCGGCTCCATCACCAACGCGCCGCCGCCGGCCGAGGCTGCGGAGAAGCCGGACGCGCCGAAACAGACCGCCAAGGCCCGGCCCGAGTCTCCGAAGACCCCGCCGCCGCCACCCTCGGCAGCACCGCCACCGCCGCCGCCGCCGACCCCGAAGATCGATCCCCCGAAGGTCGAGGCGCCGCAGGCCGCGGTGCCGAAGTCGGAGCCGCCGAAGGCCCAGGCCGCGCGGTCCGCCCAGGTGCAGCCCGCGTCGCAGGCCGACCGCCCGGCGCCGGCCCCGGCGCCCAAGGCGCCGTCCGCCGAGGCGGTGCCGGTTCCCAAGCCGGACGCGGTCGCCGCGGCCGAGCGGGTTCCGCTGCCGAAGCCGAAGCCGGAGCCGGCCGCGACCGCCGAGGCCGTGCCGGTTCCGACCGCCAAGCCGCAGGAGGCCAGCAAGCCGGCGCCCGAGCCGGCGCCCGAGCCGGCGGCGGTACCGCTGCCGACCCCGAAGCCGGAAGAGGCGAAGAAGCCGGAGCCGGAGCCCGAGAAGCCGAAGCCGGCGGAGGCCGCCAAGCCCGAGGCGCCGAAGGCCGAGCCGTCGAAGCCGGAGCCCGAGGCGGTCAAGGCCGCCGAGGCCTCGCCGGCGCCGCCGCCACCGGTTCCGGTGTCGCGCCCGACGCCGCCGAAGAAGCCGGCCAAGACCCAGACCGCCGCCAAGGAGACGCCGCCGGCGCCCGAGGAGAAGAAGAAGCCGGAGCAGGCCGACGACTTCCTGAACGTGCTGAAGACCGTCCAGCGGATGAAGCAGACCGCCTCGGCGCCGGCCGAGACGGACAAGGCGGCGCCGCAGACGACCGATTCGACTGCGCGCCGGTCGAACTTCGACGCCGATCGGCCGTTGTCGGTTTCCGAGATGGACGCGATCCGCCAGCAGATCGCACGATGCTGGCTGGTGCCGGCAGGTGCGAAGGAGGGCGAGTCCCTGGCCGTCGAGATCCGCGTTCGCATGAACCCCGACCGGACGGTGCGCGAGGCCGAAGTCGTCGAGTCGGGACGCATGCGCTCCGACCCGTTCTTCAGGGCGGCGGCGGAGTCCGCGCTGCGGGCCCTGCGCAACCCGACCTGCACCCCACTCAACCTCCCGCCGGAGAAGTACGAGACATGGAAAAGCTTCACGATCACGTTCGATCCGAGGGACATGCTGTCCTGACGCCGCACACGCCGGTCCGTCCCGTGGCCGAACCGTCGCGTGCCGACCTGTCTCGCCGCGGCCTCGGTCGGCTGGCGCTCGGCGGAGCGCTGGCGGGCGGGCTTGCCGGCGGCGTCGCCGGCTTCGCCCGACCGGCCGCGGCGGAGCTGCGGATCGACATCACCCAGGGCCGGGTCGAGCCGCTGCCGGTGGCGATCGCCGACTTCAAGGGCCAGGGCATCGAGGCGACCCGGATCGGCCGCGAGGTCGCCGGCATCATCCGGGCCGACCTGGAGCGCTCCGGCCTGTTCGCCCCGATCGACCAGCAGGCGTTCATCCAGACCGACCTGGAGTTCGACGCGGTGCCGCGCTTCGGCGACTGGCGGCTGATCAACGCCCAGGCGCTGGTGCACGGCCGGGTGACGGAGCTGGGCAACCGGCAGGTGCGGGTCGACTTCCGGCTGTGGGACGTGTTCGCCGAGCAGTACATGACCGGCACCACCCTGACGGTGATTCCCGAGTCGCTCCGGCGGGCGGCCCACATCATCGCCGACATGATCTACAAGCGAATCACCGGCGAGGACGGCTATTTCGACAGCCGGATCGTCTACATCGCCGAGGAGGGGCCGCAGAACCGCCGGCGCAAGCGCATGGCGATCATGGACCAGGACGGCGCCAACCATCAGTTCCTGACGGATTTCGGCACTCTGGTCCTCACCCCCCGGTTCTCTCCGACCCACCAGGAGATCACCTATCTCGCGTACTACAACAACAAGCCGCGGGTTTATATTTTCAACCTCGACACCGGTCAGCAGGAAGTACTGGGTGACTTCCCCGGAATGACTTTCGCGCCGCGGTTTTCGCCCGACGGAAATCAGGTGATCATGAGCCTGGCCCGGGACGGCATCACCGACCTGTACCGCATGGACCTGCGCACCCGCAGCGTCACCCGGCTGACCAACAGCACGTCGATCGACACCTCGCCGAGCTTCTCGCCGGACGGCACCCAGGTGGTGTTCAACTCCGACCGCGGCGGCTCGCAGCAGCTGTACCTGATGGATTCGAACGGCGCCGGCGTCCGCCGCATCAGCTTCGGCCAGGGCCGCTATGCAACGCCGGTATGGTCGCCCCGCGGAGATCTCATAGCGTTCACCAAGATCACCGGCGGCGAGTTTCACATTGGGGTGATGCGGGTCGACGGATCCGGCGAGCGGTTGCTGGCCAGCGGCTTCCTCGTCGAGGCGCCGAGCTGGGCCCCGAATGGCCGGGTTCTGGTGTATTTCAAGCAGCAACGCACCGATTCCAGCGGGCGCGGCGGCGAGTCGAAGCTCTACACGATCGACCTCACCGGCTACAACGAGCGCGAGCTGGTGACCCCGTTGGATGCGTCGGATCCTGCCTGGAGTCCGTTGTTGCGTTGAAGTCCTGATCGACGGAGCCCCTTGCTTCGTCAAGCGTTACGCAAGTATAAGGGGCCTCGCTCGCGGTCGGGGGCCGGGCGGAGATACGTGCGACCGACCAAAAGGCAAGGCCCGGAGGAAGGGGTCCCAGCGGACCACCAGAGGGGGCGGGGCGCCAGGGTTCACACATCTCCAGAGGGATGACCTATCATGCGCATGAAGTTGTTGAGCGTTTTCGCCGTCGTCGCGCTGCTCGCCGCGTGCGAGACCGCTCCGACCGACGGTCAGGCGGGGGCCGGCACCGGCGGCGTCCAGAGCACTACCGCGCCGGCCCCGGCTCCGGCAGGCCCGACTCCGGGCACCAACGAGGATTTCGTCGTCAACGTCGGCGACCGCGTGTTCTTCGCGTTCGACAGCTCCGAGCTGACGGCCGAGGCCCGCACCACGCTGGAGAAGCAGGCTTTCTGGCTGCGCAAGTACCCGCAGACGACCGTCACCCTCGAAGGTCACTGCGACGAGCGCGGCACCCGCGAGTACAACCTGGCCCTGGGCGAGCGGCGCGCTGCCGCGGCCCGCGACTACATGGTCTCCCTCGGCGTCGACCCGAGCCGCGTGACGACGATCTCCTACGGCAAGGAGCGTCCGGCGGTCCTCGGCTCGAACGAGGAGGCGTGGGCCCAGAACCGGCGTTCCGTCACCGTCATCAACTGACGGACACGCAGTCGAGAGCGTGAACCGACGGCCGCGGCACGCCCGCGGCCGTCGGCGCCTTTTCGGGGGTCGCTTCTCGGGCGCCTCATTTTCGCCGTGGGATTCGGATATGGATCGGCCCATGACGCGCTACGGCCTCGCATTGCTTCTCATCGCGGCGTCCGTCGCCATCACCGGCCGCCCGGCGGCCGCCCAGCAGGACGTCTCTGCCCTCGTCGACCGGCTCGGTCGGCTGGAGCGCACGGTGACCGACCTGCAGCGCAGCGTATACGCCGGCCAGACCCCGCCGGCCGGCAGCCTGAGCGGCCCGGTCGACGCCGGTGCCCAGGCGGCGTTGCCGAACCTGCTCACCAAGGTCCAGCAGCTCGAGACCCAGATCCGGGCCCTGACCGGGCGGGTCGAGGAACTCGGCTACCGCCTCGACCGGGTCGGCACCAAGGTCGACAAGATCCAGTCCGATACCGACCTGCGACTGCAGGCGCTGGAAGGCGGCTCGGCCGCCGGTCCCGGCGCCGCGGCCGCCCCGTCGACCGCCCCGTCCGACTCCGCCGCCGGGACCGGCCAGACGCCGGGGGCGCCGCCGCGCACCTTCGGCCAGCTGACCCAGTCCGAGGCCCAGCAGGCCACCGCCGCCACTCCCGCCCCGCCGCAGCAGCAGGCCGCACTGACCGGCGGCTCGGTCCAGGAGCGGTACGAGGCGGCTTTCAACATGCTGGTCAAGCACGACTACGACCGCGCCCAGGAGGCGTTCTCGGCATTCGTGCAGGCCCATCCCGACGACCCCCTGGCCGGCAACGCGCAGTACTGGCTCGGCGAGACCTACTATGTCCGCCAGCGCTATCAGGACGCGGCGGTCGCGTTCCTGGAGGGCTACCAGAAGTACCCGAAGAGCCCGAAGGCGGCCGACAACCTGCTGAAGCTCGGCATGGCGCTGGCCCAGGTCGGCCAGAAGGCCGAGGCCTGCACCACCTTCGGGCGGCTGCAGCAGGAATTCCCGGACATGCCGACCAACATCAAGCGCCGCCTGGTCCAGGAGACCGAGCGGCTGAAGTGCGGGTCCTGACCGGCCTGGCGCCGCCCGTCGTCCCGGACCCGGCGGACGTGCTGCCAGTCGACGCCGCGGCCTTCGCCGCCCGGCTCGAGCCGCTGCTGGCCGACGCCGAGGGATCGCTCGCCGTCGCCGTCTCCGGCGGGCCGGACAGCTTGGCATTGCTGTACCTGGCCGATCGCTGGGCCAGATCCCGCGTGGGCCGCCTGATCGTCTACACGGTCGACCATGGGCTGCGGGCCGCGGCGGCCGGCGAGGCGGCCGCGGTCGCCCGGCTGTCGACGGCGCTGGGCCGGCCGCACCGGACCCTGGCCTGGACCGGCCCGAAGCCGGCCGCCGGCCTGCAGGCGGCGGCCCGCGCGGCCCGCTACCGCCTGCTGCTGGACGCCTGCCGGCGCGATGCGATCGGAGCGCTGCTGCTGGCGCATCACCGGGACGACCAGGCCGAGACCGTGCTGCACCGGATCGATCGCGACACCGGGCCGGAGGGACTGGCCGGCATGGCGCCGTCGCGCAGCCTCGACGGCGTACGCCTGCTGCGGCCGCTGCTCGACCTGCCGAAGGCGCGGCTGCTGGCGACCTGCCGGGCCGCCGGCATCGCCTGGGCCGACGATCCGTCCAACCGCGACCCGCGGTTCGCCCGGACCCGGCTGCGCGAGCTGGCGCCGGCGCTGGCGGCGGCCGGCGTCACGGCCGAGCGCCTGGGCCGGCTGGCGGCCGCGATGACCGGCGCGCGCACCGCTTTCGACGGCTTTGTCGCGGCTTGGCTCGAGGCGCATGCCGAGATCGGGCCGGCCGGCTCGGTGACGGTCGACCGCGCGGCGCTGAACGCGGCCCCGGCGATGCTGCGCGACCGGCTGGTCGAGCGGGTCCTGCGCGCGGTCGGCGGCGGCGGCTATCCGCCGCGCAGCGAGCGGCTGGCGCGCCTGCTGGCCTGGATCGGCGACGCGACACCGGCCGCGGGCGTCCGGACTCTGGCCGGGTGCCGGATCGAGTGCGGCCGCGAAAGCGTGACGGTCCTGCGCGACTGGCGCCAGGCCGACGGTCCGGTCACGGTCGCCGCCGGCGGCCGGGCCCGATGGGACGGCCGGTTCGAGGTCGAGAACCCGACCGACCGGCCGGTCCGGGTCGAGGCCTGCGGCACCGAGGGGTGGCGACGATGGCGGCGTACGGCGCCCGCGCGGGCGGTCGCCGCCGGAGCGTCGATCCCGCATGCGGCGCGGCTGGCATTACCGGCCGTCGTCGACCTTGACGGGGGTATCGCCCTCCCCCACCTTGTACCCAGCGCTGCTGCGCCGTCCGGTTGGGTCGGAGAGGCGGTCCGGGTGAGGTTTCGGCCGCCCGGTCTGCCGGTCGCGACCGATCGGATCTTCGGCGGCGGGAGCGGATTCCGACCCACACTGCCGTGCAATGGAAGGCAGGCTACGTGAACAATTTCGGCAAGAATCTGGCCCTCTGGATCATCATCGGCGTCCTGCTGGTGGCGCTGTTCAACCTGTTCAACGGGTCGACGCCGCGGACCAGCCAGTACAGCCTGCCGTACTCGGACTTCCTGTCCGAGGTGGAGTCCGGCCGGGTCAACCAGGTCACCATCCAGGGCAACACCATCACCGGGCACTTCTCCGACGGGCGCGGGTTCTCGACCTACGCGCCGGAGGACGCCAACCTGGTGAGCCGGCTGAGCAACGCCGGCGTGCGGATCTCGGCGGCGCCGCCGGAAGAGGGCATGTCCGGCGTGCTGGGGATCCTGATCTCCTGGTTCCCGATGCTGCTGTTCATCGCGGTCTGGATCTTCTTCATGCGCCAGATGCAGGGCGGCGGCGGCAAGGCCATGGGCTTCGGCAAGAGCCGGGCGCGGTTGCTGACCGAGAAGACCGGCCGGGTGACCTTCGACGACGTCGCCGGCATCGACGAGGCCAAGACCGAGCTCGAGGAGATCGTCGAGTTCCTGAAGGACCCGCAGCGCTTCCAGCGCCTGGGCGGCAAGATCCCCAAGGGCTGCCTGCTGGTGGGCCCGCCGGGCACCGGTAAGACGCTGTTGGCCCGCGCCATCGCCGGCGAGGCCAACGTGCCGTTCTTCACGATCTCCGGCTCCGATTTCGTGGAGATGTTCGTCGGCGTCGGCGCCAGCCGTGTCCGCGACATGTTCGAGCAGGGCAAGAAGAACGCCCCCTGCATCATCTTCATCGACGAGATCGACGCGGTCGGCCGCCATCGCGGCGCCGGCCTCGGCGGCGGCAACGACGAGCGCGAGCAGACCCTGAACCAGCTGCTCGTCGAGATGGACGGCTTCGAGGCGAACGAGGGCGTGATCCTGATCGCCGCCACCAACCGGCCGGACGTGCTGGACCCGGCGCTGCTGCGCCCGGGCCGCTTCGACCGCCAGATCGTGGTGCCGAACCCGGACATCCTGGGCCGCGAGAAGATCCTCAAGGTCCACATGCGCAAGGTGCCGCTCGGTCCGGACGTCGACGCCCGCACGATCGCCCGCGGCACCCCGGGCTTCTCCGGCGCCGACCTCGCCAACCTGGTCAACGAGGCCGCCCTGCTGGCCGCCCGCAAGGGCAAGCGCGTGGTCGGCATGACCGAGTTCGAGGAGGCCAAGGACAAGGTCATGATGGGCGCCGAGCGTCGCTCCATGGTCATGACCGAGAACGAGAAGAAGCTGACCGCCTATCACGAGGCCGGGCATGCCATCGTGGCGCTGCACTGTGCCGACAGCGACCCGATCCACAAGGCCACCATCATCCCGCGCGGCCGGGCGCTCGGCATGGTCATGCGCCTGCCCGAGGGCGACCGGATCTCGCTGTCGCGGGCCAAGCTGATGGACGACCTGCGGGTCGCCTGCGGCGGCCGTATCGCCGAGGAGTTGATCTTCGGCGAGGACCGCATCACCACCGGCGCGTCCTCGGACATCCGCATGGTGTCGGACATGAGCCGGCGGATGATCACCGAGTGGGGGATGAGCGACAAGCTCGGCTTCCTGGCCTATTCGGCGGACCAGCAGGAGGTGTTCCTGGGCCACTCGGTGACCCAGCAGAAGAATGTCTCCGACGCCACCGCCAAGGTGATCGACGAGGAGATCCGGCGGATCACCGACGGCGCCTACGAGGACGCCCGGCGCATCCTCGGCGAGCACCTGGAAGACCTGCACACCCTCGCCAAGGGGCTGCTCGAGTACGAGACCCTGTCCGGCGACGAGATCAAGGATCTGCTGGCCGGTCGCCCGGTCGACCGCAACGGCGGCCGCGAGGACACCCAGAAGCCGGCCGCCGGCAGGCGTGCCTCGGTGCCGACCGGCGGCGCCGAGACCCCGGGCACCGGCGGCATGGAGCCGGATCCGCAGCCGGGCGACTGAGCCGGTGATCGGGTTGCTCTTGTGATCGGGATCGAACGGAAGCCCGCGCCTTCGCGCGGGCTTCTGCATTCCGGCGGCCGCCTGTACCTGCTGCCGCGCGACCTGCTGACCGGTGGCGACGCGGCGGCGGCGGTGGCCGACGGCTCGGCGCGGCCCCTGGCCGGCGGGCCGGCGGCGTTCCGGGCGGTCGACCTCGTGGTGCGCTCGGCGGCGTCGGCGACATTGACCCGGGTAAGCCTGCCGGATCTCGCCGATCTCGACATTCCCGACCTGCCGGCGCGCCTGGAGCGGTTGACCGCCCGGCGGCCGCTGGCCGACGCGGCCGCGGGTCCGCTGCTCATGGGGATCGTGAACACGACCCCGGACAGCTTCTATGACGGCGGCCGGCATCCGGGCCCGGGCGCTGCGGTCGAGCACGGCATGCGGCTGGCGGAGGAGGGCGCGGCGATCCTGGACGTCGGCGGCGAGTCGACGCGCCCCGGGGCCGACCCGGTCCCGATGGACGAGGAGATCCGGCGGACCGAGCCGGTGGTCCGGGCGCTCGCCGCGGCCGGGCACCGGGTCTCGATCGACAGCCGCAACGCCCCGGTCATGGCGGCGGCGCTGGATGCCGGTGCCGCCTGGGTGAACGACGTGTCCGGGCTGGCCCACGACCCGGGCGCCGCCGCCCTGGTGGCCGGGCGCGGCTGTCCGGTGGTGCTGATGCATATGCGGCGCGACCCCAAGACCATGCAGGTCGAGCCGCGCTACGACTGCGCGCCGCTGGATGTCTACGACGAGCTGGAGGCGCGGTTGATGGCGGCGGTCGGGGCCGGGATCGCCCGCGACCGGATCCTGCTCGACCCGGGATACGGCTTCGCCAAGAGCGTGCGGCACAACCTGGAGGTCACGGCGTGGCTGGCCCTGCTGCACGGCCTCGGCTGCCCGATCCTGTTCGGGGCGTCGCGCAAGAGCTCGATCGCGGCGTTGTCGCGTGGGGAGCCGGCGGGCGAGCGGCTGCCCGGCTCGCTGGCGCTGGGGCTGGCCGCCGCTGCGCGCGGCGCCCAGGTGCTTCGGGTCCACGACGTCGCCGAGACCGCGCAGGCGCTGGCGGTGCAGCGCGCATTGGACGCCGTCGACCGTTAGGGCCTTGGCGGCGCCGGCGCCCGGGCGAACAGCGCGGCGGCCGCGGCGGTCAGGTCCAGGGCTGCGCAAACGAACCACGCCATCGAATAGTCGCCGGCGACGTCGCGCAAATGTCCGATGCCGAGCGGCGCGAAAGCATAGGTGAACTGCGACCCGGCCATCACGAGGCCGACCGCCTGGGTGAACGCGCCGGCCCCGACCTCGCGCCGCAGGATCAGGCTGGGCAGGGTTATCAGGTTGCCGACGCCGAGTCCGAAGGCGGTGCAGGCGGCCAGCGTGGTCAACGGTCCCGGCAGGGTCGCCAGGGCGGCGAGGGCGGCGGCCTGTACCCCCAGCGTGGCCGCCATGGCGAGGCGCGGGTCGATCCGGTCGACCACCAGGCCGGTGCCGACCCGTCCGACGATGGCGGCGCCGGTCGTCAGGCCGACCGCCAGCGACAGCACCTCCGGCGTGAGCCGGGGTGACAGAAAGGCGACCTGATGGGTCAGGACGCCGACCTGGGCGAACAGGCCGATCGCCGAGGACAGCAGGACGGTCCACAGAGAGCGGATTCGCAGGAGTTCGCCTGTCGACGTCGCCGGTCGCGTCGTACCGCAGCCGTGCCGCCCCGGTGCGGCCGCCCCGCCGTCGGGGGCCAGGCCGAGCCGGGCCGGCGTGGTGCCGAGGTACAGCATCGCGGCGGGCCATAGTGTCGCGACCATCGCCAGCACGACCAGGCCCACACCCAGGGTGAAGCCGAGCCGATCGACCGCCAGGATCATCAACGGGGCGACGATCACGCCGCCGCAACTGGCGCCGTTCAGGGCCAGGCTGATGGCGATGCCGAGCCGCCGGTCGAACCACGGCGCCACCAGGGCATTCACCATGACGCCGCTCATGGTCGCCCAGCCCAGGCTCATGGCCAGGAACGCCGGCCAGAGCTGCCAGATCTCGGTCGTCCGGGTCAAAGCGACGACCGCCGCGCCCATGGCGGCGCTGCCGGCCAGGAGAACCTGGCGCTCGCCGAAGCGGGCGATCAGCCGCGGCACCGTCGTGAGCATGACGGCACCCAGCAGGTAGTAGCCGGTGACCGCGGCGCCGACGGTCCCGGTCGACCAGCCACGGGTCTGTGCCAGGGTCGCCAGGTAGACGCCGCTGCCGTAGAACCCCAGGCCCCAGCCGAACATCGCCACCAGGAAGGCGGTCGCGACGACTTTCCAGCCGTGGAACAGGGGACGGCGAGGCAAGACGGCGGTCTCCCGTGGCTCCAGGCCCTCGACGAAAGCTTGGTCGCAGCCTAACCAGCGCGCGGCAAACTGCTTGGTGCCAATCGGCCTTTTGGGCTGGCTCCATCGTGCACCAATGGAGGCTCGACGGGTCGCCGGCCACGGTCGGATCGGATATAAGCGTCGAGGAACCGGACCGGGGTGGTTAGAGATGGTTGGCAGGCGGTCGGCGGACGGAGCGTCGGCATGAGCGGCGGAACGGCGAGGCGGATCGCCGGGCGGGTGTTGATCGTCGCCGGCTCGGACTCCGGCGGCGGCGCCGGCATCCAGGCGGACATCAAGTCGGTGACCGCGCTCGGCGGCTTCGCGATGACCGCGGTCACCGCCCTGACGGCGCAGAACACCGAGGGCGTGTTCGGGGTTCACGAGGTGCCGACCGAGTTCATCCGGCAGCAGATGGAGCTGGTGATCGGCGACATCGGCGTCGACTGCGTGAAGACCGGGATGCTGCACTCGACGGCGGTCATCGAGACCGTGTGCGACGTCCTCGAGGCGCGGCTGCCGAACGTTCCGGTCGTGGTCGACCCGGTGATGGTCGCCAAGGGCGGACACCCGCTGCTCGAGCCGAGCGCGATGGGCGCGCTGAAGACCCGCCTGATAAGCCGGGCGGCCGTGCTGACGCCCAACGTCCCGGAGGCCGAGCTGCTGACCGGCATGACGATCCGGGACGAGGATGCCATGCGCCAGGCGGCCGAGCTGCTGCTGACCTTCGGCCCGCGCGCGGTGCTGCTGAAGGGCGGCCACATGAGCGGTCGCGACGTCGTCGACCTGCTGGCCAGCGAGGACGGCGTCGAGGCCATCCGCGGGCCGCGCATCGAAACCCGGCACACCCACGGCACCGGCTGCTCGCTGGCCTCGTCGATCGCCTGCGGCCTGGCGCAGGGACTGAGCCTGACCAAGGCGATCCGCCGGGCGCGCAACTACGTGCTGACCGCGATCGCGACGGCCCCCGGCTGGGGTCGTGGGCACGGCCCGCTGAACCATGTCCACACGGTCCGCCCCGAGGCCTGAACCGGCAGCCCTACCAGCAGCGTTTCCGTGTCTGTCCGCAGCCGAGTTCGGTGGCGACGCGGTCGATCGCGGAGTCGATGCCCTCCGGGACCATCCGGCCGCCCATCGGCGCGCTCAGGCTCGGGCCGCGCACGTCCAGAACCGGACCGTCCGCCGCCTCCTCGACCACCGCGTAGGCGAATACGGCGAACAGGCATCCGGTCGGCGCGATCAGACCGACCAGGCCGCGGGCCGGCAGCGGCCCCGTGGTGCCGTCGATCAGCCGGTCACGCCCGGGGGCATCGGGGGCGGTCTCGGCCAGCCAGGCGTCGAGCGTCAGGGACGGGCGGTCCGCGGCCACCAGGGTGTAGGCCCGCAGCACGCCGTCACGGCCGAGTAGGGTTGGGGTGAGGACCAGGGGGTGTCTGACCATGCAACGCATGCGGCGACGCTAACCGGAACGTCGCGCCGGCGGCTTTGATGCACCTCAAAACGCGAGCCGCGGCTATAGCACCGCGCGGTCGAGCGACGGGTCGCGGGACAGGGTGCCGGCGATCAGGTCGAGGCCGCGTTGCACCGCCGCGGTATCGGCCGGTTTCCCGAGGGCCAGGCGGACATGGTCGCGGCCGGCGCCGGGGGCGGCCGCGAACACCGGCCCGTCGGCGACGGTGACGCCACGTTCCACCAGGGCGGCGGCGGCGGTGCCGCGCCAGGGCTCCGGGACCGCCAGCCAGAGGTGCGGGCTGGCGGCCGGGGCCGGCGCCAGCCAGTCACCGAGCCGAGCCCGGGCGAGGGTGCCGCGCGCCGCCTGCTCGCCGCGCTTGGCCTCGGTCAGCCGCTCGGCGGTGCCGTCGTTCAGCCAGCGCACCAGGATCTCGACCGTCAGCGGGGGGACCATCCACACGGTGTCGCGCAGCCCGCCGAGCAAACGGGTCAGCATGGCGGCCGGGGCATGCAGGGCGCCGACCCGCAGGCCCGGCGCCAGGTGCTTGGAGGCCCCAGTCACGTAGATCGCGTGCTCGGGGATCCGGGCGGCAATCGGCACCGGCCCGTGCCCGCTGGCGGCATCGTCGGCGAAGGCGCGGTAGATGTCGTCCTCGACCAGCGTCAGCCCGTGACGTTCGACGATGGTGGCGACCGCGTCGCGGCGAGCCTCCGGCAGCACCGAGGCGGTCGGGTTCTGCAGGGTCGGGATCAGGAACACGCCCTTCGGGCGGTGCTGGCGGATCGCGGCTTCCAGCGCCTCCGGGACGATGCCGTCGTCGTCCATGTCGACGCCGACGACCCGGAGGTGCCGGGCGGCGGCGACGCTCTTGAAGCCCGGGTGGGTCAGGCGCTCGCACAGCACGATGTCGCCGGGCGCGAAGGCGGCGGACAGCGCTACCGCGATGCCGTGCTGGGCGCCGGCGGTGACCAGAGTGCGCTCCGGTTCGGCGGGCAGGCGCATGCCTTGCAGCCAGGCGGCGAGCGCCGCGCGGTGTGCCGGGCGCCCGCCGCTCGGATCGTAGCCGGCCAGCGGTGGGGCGCGGTTGTCGCCGGCGATCTCGGCCAGGGTGCGGCGAAGGGCGGTCTCGGCATCGTCCTGCCGGGGCGGGAAGTTCAGGCCGAAATCGATCGGGGCGTCGTTGTCGGCGACCTGTTCCCAGGCGCGGATGCGCGGATCGCGCACGAAGGTGCCGCGGCCGATCTCGCCGTCGATCAGGCCGCGGGCCGTCGCCTCCTTGTAGGCGCGGGTGACGGTGCCGACGGTAACGCCCAGCCGCCAGGCGAGGTCGCGGTGGGTCGGCAGGCGCGTGCCCGGCTTGAGCGCCCCGCTCTCGATGGCGTCGGCCATCGCTTCGGCGATCGCGCGGTAGCGCGGGCCGGTGCGGCGGTCGAGATCGGGGAGCCATTCCGTCATGGTGACAATGTTCCGCTTGATCGAACTTTGCCCATACAATATCGATGACATTGATTATGACAATTCAAACATTGTCATAGAAGCAATGACCGAAGGGGCGAGTGATGACCGAAGCCATCGGACTGACCGAATTGGAGCGGGCGGCCGAGGTCGTGCACGCGGTGATGCCCGCGACCCCGCAGTACCGCTGGCCGCTGCTGTGCGAACGGGCCGGCTGCGAGGTCTGGGTCAAGCATGAGAACCAGACGCCGGCCGGCGCCTTCAAGATCCGCGGCGGCATCGTCTACATGGACGAATTGCGCCGGGCGCAGCCGGCTGTGACCGGCGTGATCGCGGCGACCCGCGGCAACCACGGGCAGTCGGTGGCGTTCGCGGCGACCCGTGCCGGGCTGACTGCCACGGTGGTGGTGCCGGAGGGCAACTCGGTCGAGAAGAACGCCGCGATGCGGGCGTTCGGCGCCGAGCTGATCGTGCACGGCCACGACTTCCAGGAATCGCTCGAGCACGCGATCGCGCTGGCCGAGGAGCGCCGCCTGCACATGGTGCAGAGCTTCGATGCGAAGCTGGTCGCCGGGGTCGGCAGCTACGGGCTGGAGCTGTTCCGCGGCGTGCCCGACCTCGACGCGGTGTACGTGCCCGTCGGCCTCGGTTCCGGGATCTGCGGGGTGATGGCGGCGCGCGACGCGGTCGGCTCGAAGGCCGAGGTGATCGGCGTGGTGGCGGCCAATGCCCCGGCCTACGCGCTCAGCTTCGAGGCCGGCAAGCCGGTGTCGACCAACACCGCCGACACCATGGCGGACGGCGTCGCCTGCCGGGTGCCGGTCCAGGGCGCGCTCGACGCCATCCTGAAGGGCGCGTCCGGCGTGGTGCGGGTGACGGAGGACGAGATCAAGGCCGCCATGCGCCACTACTTCACCGATACCCACAACGTCGCCGAGGGGGCCGGGGCCGCGCCGCTGGCCGCCCTGCTCAAGGAACGGGACCGTTGGCGGGGTCGCAAGGTTGGCCTGGTCCTGTCCGGTGGTAATGTCGACCGCACCGTCTATCAGGCGGTCCTGCAGGAAGCCGACAGCGGCGCGACGAACTGAGCGAAATGGGGATGTGATGACCGAGGAACTGTTCCGCGAGGACGCCTATCTGAAGAGCTGCGACGCGACGGTGACCGCCGTCGGCGAGTCCGGCATCGTCCTCGACCGGACCGTGTTCTATCCGACCGGCGGCGGCCAGCCCGGCGACAGCGGGACGCTGACCCGGGCCGACGGTACCGCGGTGCCGATCGTCGACACCCGCAAGGCCGACGGCGGCATCGCCCACGTGCCGGCCGAGGGCGCCCCGACCCTGGCGGTCGGCGACAAGGTCGCCGCCACCCTCGACTGGGACCGGCGCTACCGGCACATGCGGGTGCACACCGCCCTGCACGTGATGTGCAGCCAGGTCAACGGCGGCGTGACCGGCGGTCAGATCGGCGACGGCAAGGGCCGGCTCGACTTCAACCTGGAACCCGAGAACATCCCGGACAAGGACGCCCTGACCGAGCACCTGAACGGGATCATCGCCGCCGACCACCCGGTGTCGATCTCGTGGATCACCGACGCCGAGCTGGAGGCCAACCCGGAACTGGTGCGCACCATGTCGGTGAAGCCGCCGATGGGCGCCGGCCGGGTCCGGATGATCCGGATCGGCGACGCCGTCGACTACCAGCCCTGCGGCGGCACCCACCTGAAGTCGCTCGGCGAGATCGGCCGGATCGAGATCACCAAGATCGAGAACAAGGGAAAGCAGAACCGGCGCATCAACCTGGCGCTGGTCGACTAGCACCCGCCGCCCCGTGGGTCCCGGATCGTCCGCTGCACGGCCGTCCGGGATGACGACGGGGTAGGGACCTAAACTGACGTCATCCCGGCCGTAGCGGCGCAGCCGCGGAGAGCCGGGACCCACCAAGCGACGGGCGGCAGCATCGCCGTGCCGAACGGAGAAGCCGTGCCATGACGCTGACTTACGAGACCGTGGACGTGTTCACCGATACCGCGTTCGGCGGCAACCCGCTGGCGGTGGTGTTCGGGGCCGAGGGCCTGTCGACCGAGGCGATGCAGCGCATCGCCCGCGAGTTCAATTACTCGGAGACCACCTTCGTGCTGCCGCCGGCCGACCCGGCCAACACGGCACGCGTGCGGATCTTCTCGGGCAAGCGCGAGATGCCGTTCGCCGGCCACCCGAACGTCGGAACCGCCACTGTCCTGGCCTGGCGCGGCGAGGCGTTCGGCCGGAAGCTCGGCGACCGGCTGGTGTTCGAGGAGATCGCCGGCCCGGTGCCGATGGCGGTCCGCTCGGAGGGCGGGCGGCCGGTCGGGGCGATGCTGACCGCGCCGGCGGCGTTCTCGACCGGTGTCGAGGCCAGCGTCGAGGAGGTGGCGGCCTGCATCGGCGTGAGCCCGGCCGAGATCCGAACCGATGCGCATCGCCCGATCGTCGCGTCCGGCGGGCTGCCGTTCCTGGTCGCCGAGCTGGCCGACCGGGCGGCGCTGGAGCGGTCGTCCCCGGACACCGGGGCGTTCGGCTCGGCGCCGACCGTGGTGCCGCACGGCGCCATCCTCTGCTATGTGCGCACCGGCGGCCCGAACACGGGCGGTGTCGACGAGGTCGACATCCGCGCCCGCATGTTCGCGCCGATCCGCAACGTCGCCGAGGATCCCGCCACCGGCAGCGCCAATGTCGCGCTGATGGGGCTGCTGGCGTCGCTGCGGGCCGCGCCGGGCACCCTGGTCCGGCGGATCGCCCAAGGCGTGGAGATGGGCCGGCCGAGTCTGCTGGAGGGCGAGGCCGACTGGGCCGACGGCAAGGTGACGGCGATCCGCATCGGCGGGCGCTGTGCGCCGGTGATGCGCGGCCAGCTGCTGGCGTTCTGAGGGAGACGACGATGGTACTGAGCTACGAGACGGTGGACGTGTTCACCGAGACCGCGTTCGGCGGCAACCCGCTGGCGGTGGTGACCGGCGGCGAGGACCTGACGACCGAGGCGATGCAGGCGATCGCCCGCGAATTCAACACCCCGGAGACCACCTTCGTGATGCCGCCGGCCGACCCGGCCAACACCGCCCAGGTGCGGATCTTCACGCCGGCGATGGAGCTGCCGTTCGCCGGCCATCCGAACGTCGGCACCGCGACCATGCTGGCCCGCCGCGGCGAGCTGTTCGGGCGGCCGGTCGGCGACACGGTGCGGTTCGAGGAGGCGATCGGCCTGGTCGGCCTCGACATCGTCCGCAGCAAGGGAGAGGCGGTCGGCGCGGTCCTGGCCTCGCCGGCGATGCCCGAGGTGAAGGAGCGGTTCGACCCGTCGGCGGTAGCGGCCGCGGTCGGCCTGCCGGACACCGCGATCGTGGTCGCCCGGCACGCGCCGGTGCACGTGGCGATCGGCGCCGTCCTGCTGATCGCCGAAGTCGAGGACCTCGACATGCTGGCGGCGGCGCGCGGCGATGCAGGCCTGCAGGTCAAGCACCTGGGCGAGGCGGCACCGCCGCTGGTCTATCTCTATACCCGCGAGGACGCCGGGGCGGACTTCCTGCACATCCGCTCCCGCATGTTTGCGCCGCGCGCCGGCATCCCCGAGGACCCGGCAACCGGCGGTGCCGCGGTCGCCATCGCCGGGCTGTTCGCGACCCTGAGGGACGGCAGCCTCGACCTGGTGATCGACCAGGGTATCGAGATGGGGCGGCCGAGCCGGCTCGACGTCCGGCTGATCCGCGACGGCGGGGCCGAGCGCATCACCGTCGCCGGGCGCTGCGTGCCGATGATGCGCGGCGAGCTGCTGGCGGTTTGAGGGAGGCCGGGATGGCTCTGACCTACGAGACCGTCGACGTGTTCACCGACACCGCGTTCGGCGGCAACCCGCTGGCGGTGGTGTTCGGTGCCGAACGGTTGTCGACCGCACGGATGCAGGCGATCGCCACCGAGTTCAACTACTCGGAGACCACCTTCGTGTTGCCGCCGCAGAACCCGGCGCACACCGCGCAGGTGCGGATCTTCACGCCGCGTATCGAGGTGCCGTTCGCCGGCCACCCGAACGTCGGCACCGCCACCGTCCTGGCCCGGCGCGGCGCGATCTTCGGGGCGCCGGTCGGCGACCGGGTGGTGTTCGAGGAAGCCGCCGGCCTGGTGCCGATCGCGATCCTCCGCGACGGCGGTCGGGCGGTCGGTGCCACCCTGACCGCCCCGCAGCCGTTCCGGCGCCTGGGCGGGGCCGACGTCACCGAGGTCGCCGCCTGCCTCGGCCTGCGGCCCAGCCAGATCCGCGAGGACCGCCACGTACCGGTGGTCGGGACCGTCGGCCTGCCGTTTCTGCTGGTCGAGCTGGCCGACCGGGCGGCGCTGGAGGCGGCCCGACCGGTGACCGCCGCCATCCGGTCGTCGACGACGGTGGCGCCGGTCAAGGACATCCACTGCTACGTCCGAACCGGCCCGGGACACGGCGACGACTTCGATTTGCGGACCCGGATGTTCGCGCCGCTCGACGGGGTGCCGGAGGACCCGGCCACCGGCAGCGCCAACGGTGCGCTCGCCGGCCTGCTGGCGGAGCTCGACGGCCCGGCCGACGGCACCCTGAAGCTGCGGATCGCCCAGGGCGTGGAGATGGGGCGGCCGTCCGAGCTGCTGGCCGAGGTCGACCGCACCGCCGGCGCCACCACGGCGATCCGCATCGGCGGGCGCTGCGTCGCGATTCGCCGCGGCGAGGTGACGGCGCGCCTCTCGTAGACGTTCGTCGAGCCTGCCGACTCGGCCGAATCCGCTGCTGTCATGCGATTGACCATGGCGTGTAGACGCCGTTTTAATTGCACGACAAGATCGCGTTCATGAGCGAACACGGATTCAATTCACGGGGCCTGTCCGCGGTGGTCACAGCGGTGGTGTCGTGGGGCGTGCTGATCGTCATCAGCCGCGTCCTGGTCGCCGGCTACGGGCTGAATCCCTGGGTGCTGTCGTTCATCCAGATGGCGGTCGGCGGGGCGGCGATGATCGTCGCCGCCGGCCCCGGGCGGTTCCCGCTCAAGGCGATGCGTCACCCGCACACCTGGGTGTACGGCAGCCTGCGGGTGCTGACGGCGGCGACGCTCACCGCGGCGCTGGCCTACGCCACCTCCGCCGAGATCTCGGTGCTCAGCGCCCTGTTCATCCCGATCGGCATCCTGCTGGCCTGGGGGCTGTTCGGCCGGCGGCCGGGCCCGGCGGATGCCCTCGGCTCGCTGGTCGTCCTGGCCGGCATCGCCGGCGTCGCGGCCGGGCTGCCGGGCGGACTGCTCGGCACCGCGGCCACCCTCATGGTGATCTCGGCCGGCGCCACCGCGCTCGGCACCGCGATCGCCGAGATGCACCCGGAGAACCGCGGCGACGATCGCAAGACCCGGTTGCGCCTGACCGGGGCGGCCATGCTGGCGACCGCGGTGCTGATGCTGGCGGCGGCGATGGCGGCATCGCATCTCGATCCGGACGGCCTGGTGGCGGCCCATGTCCCGCTGGAGGCGGCGGCCGACCCGCGGGTCTGGATCGCCGGCGTGCTGGTCGGGGTGCTGGTGCGCGGCCCGTCGACCTACTTCACCTTCCGGGCGATCCGGCTGGTCGGGTCGGAGAACTACCTGATGGGGGTGGCGCTGATGCCGGCCCTCAACCTGTCGGGCGAGTTCCTGGCAGCGTCGTTCGGGCTGCTGCCGGCGCCGGCGCTGTCGGGGGCGACCCTGGCGGCCGGCGCGCTCGGCATCGCCGGGGCGGTCGCCATCGCCACCCTGCGCTGGCGGGCCCGCGCTGCCCAGGCGGCGTGAGAGCGTGAGAAAGTATTCCAGCACGGCCTGCGCCGGTTTCCCGTGTCCGCCCGCCAGGAGGCTGGCGCAGCGCGATGCGGGGCATCGGGCAAGCCAGCCGACGCCGCGGACGGGCACGGGAAACCGGCCCTTCGGGTCGCGTCAGGAAGCCCGCCGACGGCGTCGCGACGGCTCGCCGATGCGCCGCCTCGCCCTCGCCGCCGCTCCTGGCCGGCGGGCTTCCTGACGCGACGCAGACCATGCTGGAATATTTTCTCACGCTCTGACTGTCGGTCGCGACCGGATCTTCAGTTCCGGCGCACTCCCTCCTATGATCCCGGCCGCTTGGCATGGATCGACAGGACGAGGACGCGATGACCACGCTGAAGGTGGCGGTGATTCCGGGCGACGGGATCGGCTGGGAGGTGGTACCCGAAGGGCTGAAGGTGCTGGAGGCGGTCGGCCGCAAGCACGGCCTCGACTACGCCTTCACCGAGTACGACTGGGGCTGCGAGCGGTTCCACAAGACCGGCCGGCTGATGCCGGAGGACGGGCTGGAGCGGCTCAAGGAGTCGGACGCCATCTTCCTCGGCGCCGTCGGCTTCCCGGGCGTGCCCGACCACGTCTCGCTGTGGGGCCTGCTGATCCCGATCCGGCGCGAGATGCACCAGTACGTCAACCTGCGGCCGGTGCGGATGATGAAGGGCATGAAGTGCCCGCTCGCCAACCGCGGCCCGGAGGACATCGACTTCTGGGTGATCCGCGAGAACAACGAGGGCGAGTACTCGGAGATCGGCGGCCGGCTGAACCGCGGCACCGACCGCGAGATGGCGATCCAGGAGACCGTCATGACGCGGCACGGCACCGACCGCATCATGCGCTACGCCTTCGACCTGTGCCGGCGGGTCGGCAAGCAGAAGGTGACCTCGGCCACCAAGTCGAACGGCATCATCCACACCATGCCGTTCTGGGACGAGCGCTTCGAGGCGATCGCCGCCGAGTACCCGGACCTGAAGACCGACAAGTACCACATCGACATCCTGACGGCGCACTTCGTGCTGCACCCGGACTGGTTCGACGTGGTGGTCGGCTCCAACCTGTTCGGCGACATCCTGTCGGACCTCGGCCCGGCGGTCGCCGGCTCGATCGGCATCGCGCCGTCGGCCAACATCAACCCGGAGGGCGACTACCCGTCGATGTTCGAGCCGGTGCACGGCTCGGCCCCGGACATCGCCGGCAAGGGCATCGCCAACCCGATCGGCCAGATCTGGTCCGGCGCGATGATGCTGGAGCACCTCGGCCACCAGGCCGCGGCCGACGACATCGTCAAGGCGATCGAGACGGTGCTCGAGGGCGCCGGGCCGAAGACCCCGGACATCGGCGGTCAGGCGACCACCAAGGATCTCGGCGACGCTATCGTGGAGGCCCTCAAGTGACCGGTGCCGCCATTCCCGGCGCCCGCTACTTCGAGGACTTCGCGGTCGGCGACGTGATCGAGAGCCAGTCGGCCACGCTGACCGAGAGCCAGATCATGGACTTCGCCCTGGCCTGGGACCCGCAGCCGTTCCACGTCTCCAAACCGGCGGCCGAGGCCTCCATGTTCGGGGGCCTGATCGCCAGCGGCTTCCACACCCTGGCGCTCACCTTCCGGCTGTTCTGGCAGGGCGGGCCGATCCAGCACACCAACCTCGGCGGGCTCGGGCTCGACAACCTGCGCTGGCCGAAGCCGGTGCGGCCCGGCGACACCCTGCGGGTGACCGTCGAGGTGCTGGAACTGCGCCCGTCCTCGTCCAGGCCGTTCGGCCACGTCCGCCTGAAGTACACGACCCGCAACCAGCACGACGAGACGGTGCTGACCGCCGAGCTGCTGCATCTGGTGGCGAAGCGGCCGGGGTGACCGGCGCCCGCCGCTTCGTGGATCCCGGCTCTTCGCTTCGCTACGGCCGGGATGACGTCAGGGGGGGTGGCGCGACTCCCTACTTCTTGACGTCATCCCGGGCGAGCGGCGCGAGACCCGGGACCCACCCGCCGCTTCGGCGCATCAATACCGACGACCCGCCAAAGAGGACCCCGATGGTCGAGTACGTCTCCCAGGATGGCCTGCACCGCTACCCGGTCGACACCCCGATCTGGCGCTGCCCGGCGACCGGCCAGCCGGTCGACCTGACACCCGGCGACGGGCTCGATCCCGGCGACATCGTCGCGTCCGACTTCTCGCTGTGGCGCTACGGCAAGGCGATCCGGGTGCCGGCCGAGGGCCGCGTCTCGCTCGGCGAGGGGCTGACGCCGCTGGTGGAGACGGCGCTCGGCGGCGGCCGGCCGCGCATCAAGTGCGAGTACCTGGCGCCGTCCGGTTCGTTCAAGGACCGCGGTATGGCGGTGCTGGTCAGCTACCTGAAGGCGCACGGCGTCACCGAGGTGATGCTGGACTCCTCCGGCAACGCCGCCGCCTCGCTGGCCTGCTACGCCGCCGCCGGCGGGCTGCAGGCCCGGCTGATGGTGCCCGGCTACACCTCGCCGGCCAAGGTCGCGCAGATCCGGGTGTACGGCGCCGAGGTCGAGCTGGTGCCCGGCACCCGGCAGGACTGCGCCGCCGCCGCCCTGAAGCTGGCCGAGGACGGGCTGTTCTACGCCAGCCACAACTGGCAGCCGTTTTTCGTCGAGGGTACCAAGACCCTGGCCTTCGAGATCTGGGAGCAGTACGGCTTCGCGGTCCCGGACAACGTCGTCATCCCGGTCGGCTACGGCAGCAACCTGATGGGCTGCCACCTCGGTTTCGCCGAGCTGCTGAAGCGCGGGGCGATCGCCCGGGTGCCGCGGCTGTTCGCCGCCCAGCCGGCCAACTGCGCCGCCCTGCACGCCGCCTTCGCGGCCGGCGGGGCGGTCGCGATCGAGGCCAAGCCGACCGTCGCCGAGGGCATCGCCAACAGCAAGCTGGTGAGGGTGCCCGAGAACCTGGCGGCCCTGCGGGAGACCGGCGGCGGCACCGTGGCGGTGGCCGAGGAGGCGATCCTGCCGGCGATGCATGCCTTGGCGCGCCGCGGCTTCTTCGTCGAGCCGTCGAGCGCGGTCGCCGGCGCCGGCTACCGGGCGCTGGTCGCCGACGGCACGATCGCGGCCGACCAGGAGACCGTCATCGTGCTCACCGGCAACGGCCTGAAGAGCGCCGACGCGCTGGTGGGGTAGCGCCCACACCTTCTCTCCCCTCATCCCGGACGGCGCGCAGCGACGATCCGGGACCCATGTCCGGACCGTCGGGTCCCGGGTCGCGCTTCGCACGCCCGGGATGAGGGGGAGAGGGGGACCTCCCGACTCCCCCTGACGGTCGATCCGGAGTACACTCCGCGCCCGCTCACCGGATCACCGGAAACGATTTCCGCATGGCTCTGCCCCAAGGCTTCCTGGACGAGCTTCGCGACCGCGTGTCGGTCTCGAGCGTGGTCGGGCGGCGCCACCAGCTGATCCGCAAGGGCCGCGAGTTCGTGTCGCTGTGCCCGTTCCACAGCGACAGCAAGCCGTCGCTGAACATCGTCGACGACAAGGGCTTCTACCACTGCTTCGCCTGCGGGGCGCACGGCGACGTCATCAAGTTCGTGATGGAGTCCGAGGGGCTCGGCTTCATGGAGGCAGTCGAGCAGCTCGCCGCCCAGGCCGGCCTGGACGTGCCGAAGGAGACCCCGGAGGAGCGCCAGAAGGCCGAGCGCAAGCGCACCCTGCAGGACGTGGTCGACCTGGCCTGCCGCTGGTACGAGCGCCAGCTCCACACCGCCGCCGGCGACACCGGTCGGCACTACCTCAAGGATCGCGGCCTGAAGGACGACACCATCGCCCGGTTCCGCCTCGGCTGGGCGCCGGAAGACCGCAAAGCCCTGCAGCGCGCCATGAAGGCCGAGGGCGTCGAGGTCGACGTCCTGGTCGAGGCCGGGCTGGTCAAGCGCTACGACGACGGTCCGCGGGCCGGCGAGACCGGCGATTACATGCGCGGCCGGGTGCTGTTCCCGATCACCGACCGGCGTGGCCGGGTGATCGCGTTCGGCGGAAGGGTGCTCGGGGACGGCCAGCCGAAATACCTGAACTCGCCGGACACCCCGCTGTTCCACAAGGGCCGGGTGCTGTACGGCCTGGCCCAGGCGCGCGAGGCGGCCCACAAATCCGGCACCCTGGTGGTCGCCGAGGGCTACATGGACGTCATCGCCCTGGCCCAGGCGGGGATCCCCGCCGTCGCCCCGCTCGGCACCGCGCTGACCGAGGACCAGATTGCCGAGCTGTGGAAGATCGTGCCGGAGCCGATCGTCTGCTTCGACGGCGACACGGCCGGGCAGCGCGCCGCGGCGCGGGCCTGCGAGCGGGCGCTGCCGATGCTGCAGCCGGGACACTCGCTGCGCTTCGTGGCCCTGCCCGAGGGCGAGGACCCGGACAGCCTGACCCGGCGCGACGGCCCGGCCGGCTTCAACAAGCTGCTGGAGGCGGCGGAGCCGCTGGTCGACCGGCTGTGGGCGATCGAGGCGGCGGCCGGCGCGACCGACACGCCGGAACGCCGCGCCGATTTCTGGCGCCGCCTGCGGGACCGGGTGAAGGCGATCGCCGACCGCACCGTTCAGCAATCCTACGCCGACGAGGTCGAGGCCCGGATCGCCGCCATGCGCCGGCCGCCGGAGCGGCGGTTCGAGCGAGGGGCGGCGCGCGGCTCGTTCCGCGGCGGCAAATGGTCGCCCCCGCCGGTCGAGCCGAGCGGCAGCCGGGCGGCCCGGGCCCGGGTCGACATGGTCCTGGGGCGCCGGCAGCAGCAGCTGATCCTGGCCACCGTGATCCACCATCCCGGCCTGCTCGACGAACTGGGCGAGACCCTTGCGCATCTCGAACTGGATGACCAGTTTCTTGACAAGTTGCGGCGCGAAATCCTAGAGATCACCGAGGCGGATCCGGACCTTGACGCCGCTGGCCTCGCGAGCCACCTGAAAGCGCTGGGCTACTCGGACACGGTGAACGGCTTGCTGGGGGCGGAAGCGCTCTCGCATGCAGCGTTTGCGCGTCCGAGCGCTACGCATTCGGAGGCCCGCGCCGGGCTGATCGAGTTGGTGTCGCGGGTCGGGCGGGGACGGCTCGAGCGCCAGCTGGCCGACGCCCGTCGCGACGTCGAGGAGACGATGGACGAAACGAGCTGGAACCGGCTCCTGGGGCTGCAGCGGGCGCTGGCGGCCATCACGGTCGGTGCCTCGCTCGAGGATGCAGGATGACAGCGACGCCGGACCCGGCGCCGGCGAGGAAAGAAAGTCGAGGGACGATGGCGACGAAAGTGGCGGCTGCTGCGACCACCGAGGACGAGGACACCCGCGAGCGGGAGGAGTCGACCCAGGACGGCCCGTTGATGGACAACATCAACACGGCGGTCAAGAACCTCATCAAGAAGGGCAAGGAGCGCGGCTTCCTGACCTATGACGAGGTCAACGCGGCGCTGCCCCAGGAAGAGATGTCCTCCGAGCAGATCGAGGACATCATGAGCGCCCTCAACGAGATGGGCGTGAACGTCGTCGAGAACGAGGACGACGGCGACCAGAACACCGAGAAGGAAGAGAGCGACGGCTCGGTCGCCGGCAACGTGTCGGACGAGGACGTCGGCCGCACCGACGACCCGGTGCGCATGTACCTGCGCGAGATGGGCTCGGTCGAGCTGCTGTCGCGCGAGGGCGAGATCGCCATCGCCAAGCGCATCGAAGCCGGCCGCGAGATGATGATCGGCGGCATCTGCGAGAGCCCGCTGACCATGCGCGCGCTGGTGAACTGGCGCGACCAGCTCAAGGAAGGCGGCGTGCTGCTGCGCGACGTCATCGACCTCGAGGCGACCTACGGCGCCGAGATGGACACCGGCGACAACAGCTCGGAGTCCGGTTCCGAGGACGGTGCCGAGACCGAGGGCGAGGACGAGGAGGAGGGCGACGGCGAGGAGAACAACCTGTCGCTGTCGGCCATGGAGCAGCAGCTGCTGCCCCAGGTGCTGGAGACCTTCGACAAGATCGCCGACACCTACGGCAAGCTGTCGCGCATGCAGAAGCGCCGCATCGACAAGCTGAAGGGCGGCGAGGAGCTGGCGCGCACCACCGAGCGCAAGTACGAGAAGCTCAAGGGCGAGCTGATCGAGGCGATGGAGAGCGTGCGGCTGAACAACGGCCGCATCGAAGCCCTGGTCGAGCAGCTCTATACGCTGAACCGCCGCCTCAGCCAGGTCGACATCCGGCTGTGGAAGCTGGCGGACAGCGCCGGCGTGCCGCGCAAGAGCTTCATGGAGCAGCATTTCGGCAACGAGCTGGAGCCGGACTGGCTCGACCGCGTCGCCGGCATCGACCACCGCTGGAAGCGGTTCGCCGAGAGGGCGGCCGACGAGGTCGCCGACGCGCGCGAGCATCTGGCGCTGATCTCGGCTGACGCCGGCCTGACCATCGGCGAGTTCCGCCGCATCGTGCAGACCGTGCAGAAGGGCGAGCGCGAGGCCAGCCGGGCCAAGAAGGAGATGGTCGAGGCCAACCTGCGCCTGGTGATCTCGATCGCCAAGAAGTACACCAACCGCGGCCTGCAGTTCCTGGACCTGATCCAGGAAGGCAACATCGGCCTAATGAAGGCGGTGGACAAGTTCGAGTACCGCCGCGGCTACAAGTTCTCGACCTACGCCACCTGGTGGATCCGGCAGGCGATCACCCGCTCGATCGCCGACCAGGCGCGGACCATCCGCATTCCGGTGCACATGATCGAGACCATCAACAAGCTGGTCCGCACCTCGCGCCAGATGCTGCACGAGATCGGCCGCGAGCCGACCCCGGAGGAGCTGGCCGAGAAGCTGGTGATGCCGCTGGAGAAGGTCCGCAAGGTCCTGAAGATCGCCAAGGAGCCGATCAGCCTGGAGACCCCGATCGGCGACGAGGAGGACAGCCACCTCGGCGACTTCATCGAGGACAAGAACGCGGTGCAGCCGCTCGACGCGGCGATCCACGCCAACCTGCGCGAGACCACCACGCGGGTGCTGGCCAGCCTGACCCCGCGCGAGGAGCGGGTGCTGCGCATGCGCTTCGGCATCGGCATGAACACCGACCACACCCTTGAGGAGGTCGGCCAGCAGTTCAGCGTCACCCGCGAGCGCATCCGGCAGATCGAGGCGAAGGCGCTGCGCAAGCTCAAGCACCCGAGCCGGTCTCGCAAGCTGCGCAGCTTCCTGGACTACTGAGCCTCGCGCCGGTCGCCCATTGTGGGGCCCGGATCGCCGCCGCGCGGCGTCCGGGATGAGGGCCGGTTGGCGGGCTTCACATGCCTCCTTGTCCCGCCTCATCCCGGACCGGATCGCCGCAGGCGGGACGGATCCGGGACCCGCACCGCGACGGGCGCCCGAGCCGTCCTCCTCCCTCTTGCGTTGACAGCCGCCCGGCTTGGCCGATAACTCGTTGCGACGCCGTCCGCCGGCGCCGGGCCCGTAGTTCAGCGGTCAGAACGCGCCGCTCATAACGGTGTTGTCGCAGGTTCGAATCCTGCCGGGCCCACCATTGCTTCCCGACGTCGGGCGTCCGTCCCGTCCCGCGAACCTTCGGGGCCGACGACAGTCCCCGCTCGATGGGGTCAGGCCTTGAGGCCATGCCCCCGGTCTTCCTTGCGGGCGTCCTTGTAGTAGCCGAGCCCGATGATCAGCGACTGCGCCAGGCTAATCGAGCCGGCGATCGGCCGGAACCGGTGGATGTCGGCATCGTCGACGCAGAAGTACACCGTGCCGTGTTGCGCCAGCGGGCTGGTCGGCACGTCGGTGATCGTCAGGGTCGGGATGTTGCGGATGTGCACGTCGCGCACGGTCTCGACCACGGCCGGTGTGTACTCGGCGAAGGCGACCGCGATCAGCAGGTCGGTCGGCCGCAGGGTCGCGGCCTGCTGCGGGACCATGCCGCCGACGAAATCCAGCAACTGGGTGCGGTGCTCGAGCCGCGCCAGCCCGTAGGCGATGTACGCGGCGATCGGGAAGGCCCGGCGCTGGCCGATCACGTAGATCGTGTCGGCCGCCGCGATCATCTCGATCGCGCGGGCCAGGGCCGCGGGGTCGACCGTGTCCTTCAGTCGCTCGAGGCAGAGGATCGAGGCATCGGTGAACTCCTGCAGGATCGCCATCGGATCCCGCTCGGCCGCCGCCTCCAGGCGGGTGCGGTGCTGGTGGATTTGCTCGCGGTAGGCCGGAGCCCCCTCGATCAGGCGCAGCTTGAAGATCTTCTGCATGTCCGAGAAGCCGGAGTAGCCGAACTCCTTGGCGAACCGGATCAGGGTCGAGGGCTGGACCTCGGCGGTCTGCGCCAGGCTGGTCACGGTCTCCAACGCGAAGCTGTTCGGATCCTCCAGGGCCAGGCGGGCGAGCCGCTGCAGGTGTGGGCTCAGCCCGTCGTAACGGGCCTGCACATTGTGCCGGAGGCTGTCGAAGGACGCGGGTGCCTCGATGTCAGAGGCCATGGGCCACCTCGTGTTTGCGGCTGCGCCAGGCGGCCGGGGTTCGGCCTAGGTAGCCTGATTCGAACGAACTTTCCATTTTGTGCGATGCAACAGAATTTTTTATGTTGACATAAGAAGTGAATTTTCTTTCAAAATTTGTCTATAGAAAATTTATTCGAACCAGATCAAACCCAGGGGGGCCGGGATGACCATGCAGGGGAAGCCGACGATCGGCCTGATCGGCCTCGGCATGATGGGGCAGGGCATCGGGAGCAACCTGCTCCGGCACGGCTTTCCGCTGGTGGTGATGCCGAACCGCAGCCGGGTCGGCTCGGACCGTCTCGAAGGCGAGGGCGCGACGGTCGTCGACAGCCCGCAGTCGCTGGCCGGGTCCGCGGACATCGTCATCCTGTGCGTGCCGGGCTCTCCCCAGGTCGAGGCGCTGGTGCTCGGGGCGGGCGGCCTCCTCGAAGGCTGCCGGCCCGGCTTCGTCCTGATCGACTGCTCGACCAGCGAGCCCGGCTCGACCGAGCGGGTCGCCGCGGCCGTCGCCGCCGCCGGCGGGCGGTTCGCCGACGCGCCGCTGGCCCGCACGCCGGTCGAGGCCGAGGCCGGCCGGCTGAACACCATGGTCGGCGCCGACGATGCGACGTTCGCAGCGGTCGAGCCGGTCCTCGCGGCGTTCTGCGAGAACATCTTCCACGTCGGACCGGTCGGCGCCGGGCACAAGCTGAAGCTGGTCAACAACTTCCTGGCGATGGGCCAGGCCGCCCTGATCGCCGAGGCGTTCGTCGCCTGCGATGCGGTCGGCGTGCCGCTGGAGAAGCTCTACGAGGTCGTCGCCGCCGGCGGCGCCAACAGCGGCATCTTCCGCATGATCGCCGGCACCGCGAAGGACGGCGACCTGGACGGCATGCGCTTCGGTATCGCCAACGCCGCCAAGGACCTCGGCTACTACACCCGCATGACCGCCGACGTGCCGCTGACCGGCAACCTCGGGAACGCGGTCCGGCATGCCCTGGTCGAGGCCCGCAACCTCGGGTTCGCGGACGCTCTGGTCGGTCACCTCATCGCCGCGCAAGCCCGGGTGAACGGGCGTCTGTCACCCGCCGGGACCGGTTCCTGACCAGGCCGAAGAGAGGAAGTCGCGATGACCAAGCCGCCCGAGTCCGACCGCTACGAGCCGAGGGCCTTCGGCCGCGGCGTGTTCCACGTCCAGCACGCGCGCGATGCGGACTGGAAGCCTGGCTTTCGCGGCTTCTTCGACTACCGCGACCTGGGGATGGTCGAGAAGACCGGCGGCAAGCTGCGGGCTCACGTCCACCGCCCGAACGGCCCGTGCCAGGGCCAGGGCGACCTGCACTACCACCTGGTCGACTTCCAGATGGTCTACGTCCTCAAGGGCTGGGCCCGCGTCCACTTCGACGGCGTCGGCGAGGTCCTGATGGAGGAGGGTTCCTGCATGTACCAGGAGCCGGAGATCCGGCACCGCGTCATCGAATACTCCGACGACTACACGGCCCTGGAGCTTCTGGTGCCGGCCGAGTCGGAGACGGTTTCGGTCGAGCCCTAGCCGGGCGGCCGACGGCGACGACGCCCTCCGGGGCGCAACCTCCGGGGGGCCCGAGAATGCCTCCCGGCCAACGACACGGCGGCAACAGTGTCCGCCGCAGGGGAGGATGCCATGTCGAGAAACAGAGTCTCACGCCGCAGTTTCCTGCAGACCTCGCTGCTCGCCGGCTCGGCCGGCGGCGCCGCCCTGTTCGGCCCGTGGCAGCACAACCGGGTCTACGCCGCCGCATCCGACAAGCCGATCCGGATCGGCCTGACCCATGACGCCAGCGGCCAGTTCGCCAACTCCGGCCAGGCCGAGAAGCGCGGTACGGAGATGGCGGTCGCCGAGTTCAACGAGGCCGGTGGCCTGCTCGGGCGCAAGATCGAGACGGTGTGGATGGACACCGAGACCAACCCGCAGACCGGCACCCGCGTCGCCGAGCGGATGATCACCCGCGAGAACGTGCACTTCCTGGTCGGCGCCATCCAGTCGGGTACCGCCAACGCCATCAGCCAGGTCGCGCAGAAGTACGGCTGCATCTACTTCAACACCAATTCCAGCTCGCCGACCGAATCCGGCAAGAACTGCCACCGGGTCAAGTTCGTGTGGGACGGCAACGGCGAGAACTTCTCGAAGGCGGCGGCGCGCAACGCGATCAACAGCTTCGGCAAGAACTGGTTCCTGATCTACAACGACTACGTCTGGGGCCAGAACACCAACGCGGCCACCAAGGCCGTGGCCACCGAATACGGTGCCACCGTCATGGAGGAGGTGCCGATCCCGGTCGGGACCCGCGACTGGTCGAGCGTTCTGCTGCGGATCCAGCAGGCGAACCCGGACGTGGTGGCCGCCGCGGTCGGCGGCGACGACTTCAAGGTGATGCGCCAGCAGGTGCGGGACATGAAGCTCGACCGCAAGCCGGCCTGGATCAACAACCAGCAGGACTGGCCGGACGTCTACGGCCTCGGAACCGACGCCGCGTTCGGCGTGTTCGGGACCACCTGGTACCACTACCTCGATCTGCCGGGAGTGGCCGACTTCGTGAAGCGCTACAAGGAGCGCTATCCGACCACTCGGATCGACGTGCCGGGCAACGTCACCTACAACGGCTACGTCGCCATGCGCGAGTTGCTGCGCGTGGTCCAGGAGGTCGGGTCGACCGACAACATCAAGGTCATCAAGGCGCTCGAGGGGCGCGTGATGAAAGCGGCCGACCGCATGCAGCACCACGACGCGGTGATCGACGCCGACTCCCACCAGGTGCAGCAGACCATCTACCTGGCCCAGGGCAATCCGAAGCCGCGCGACGACTCCGACTATTTCGAGATCCTGAGCAGCTCCGATCCGGAATCGATCCGCTCGGCGGCCGGGAAGGAGTGCAAGCTCGAATCCTACGCCGACACCCCGAACTACGACCAGGGGTGAGGGCAGGCCCGCCGCTTCGGAGGACGGAGCGGCGGGTGGGTCCCGGCTCGCCGCAGCCTCGCTGCTTCGGCCGGGATGAGGCGTTGGGGAAACTCACTCCATCCCTCATCCCGGCCGGCGCACAGCGCCGAGCCGGGACCCACGGCGCGACGGGCCTCGCATCCACCCTCGACCGGAGACCACCGGCGTCATGCTCCTGGACCTGATACCGCATATCATCAACGGTCTGGCGCTCGGGCTGCTGTTCGCCCTGCTGGCGCTCGGCTTCATGCTGATCATCGGCGTCATGGAGGTGATCAACCTGGCGCACGGCTCGCTGTTCGCCCTCGGCGCCTATGTGGCGCTGGCGATGATGGCGCCGGACGGCGGCCTGCCGTTCGCCTTCATGGAGCCGTACTACGCCCTGCCGGCGGTGCCGCGATACCTGATCGCGCTGGTGGTCGGCCCGCTGGTCGTCGGGCTGGTCGGGATGGGGCTGGAACTGTGCCTGCGCCGCACCTACGGCAGCGACCCGCTGTACGGTCTGCTGCTGACCTTCGGCGCCGCCCTGGTGCTGGAGGAAACGATCCGCGAGATCTGGGGCAGCAGCGAGTACGCCCTGCCGATCCCGCGGGGCATCTCCGGCGGGTTCATCGCCGGCGACCTGATCTGGTCGACCTACCGGATCTACGCGGCGGTGTTCGCCGCCGGGCTGATCGGGGTGCTCTGGCTGTTCCTGAACAAGACGCCGTACGGCGCGGTCATCAAGGCAGGCGCCCACGACAGCGAGATGGTGCGGGCGCTCGGCTACAACCTGACCCGCCTGCGCCTGCTGGTGTTCGGCTTCGGTGCGGCGCTCGCCGGCATCGCCGGGATCGTCATGGCGCCGATCTGGGGAATTCGCCCGGTCGTCGGAGTCGATGCGGTCATCCCGGCCTTCGTCATCATCGTGCTGGGCGGAGTCGGCAGCTTCTGGGGGGCGGTCTCCGCCGGTATCATGGTCGGGCTGGTGGTCGCGCTGACCGCCGCCTTCCTCACCGACTGGTCGCTGCTGTCGATGTACCTGCTGCTGCTGGCGGTCGTGACGTTCCGCTCCCGCGGACTCGCCGGCAAGTCCAGCGTGCTGGAGGCCTGAGCGGATGGACTACGACATCAAGCAGACGACCGCCTGGGTGACCGGGCCGATCCTGCTGTCGCTGGTTCTGTTCGGCACAATGCCGTTCTGGATCGAGGCGGTCGGCCTCTACCAGTATCTCGGGGTCGAGGTGCTGATCTGGGTGATTTTCGCGCTCGGCTTCAACCTGCTGCTCGGCTACACCGGGCTGCCGTCGTTCGGGCACGGCGCGTTCCTCGGGATCGGCGCCTATGCGTTCGGCCTGGCGCAGTTCGAGGTGTGGCCGAACCTGTGGTTCTGCCTCGCGGCCTCGGTGGTCGTGACCGCGCTGTTCGGGGCCGTCACCGCCCTGTTCCTCTCGCACCGCCGCGGCATCTATTTCGCGCTGATGTCGATCGCCTTCGGGCAGATCTTCTATTTCATCGCCAGCAAGTGGACCGACGTCACCCACGGTGAGGACGGGCTGCTGAACATCCAGCGGCTGCCGGTGGAACTCGGATTCGCCCAGCTGTCGATCCGGGACAACGCCGAGCTCTACTACCTCTGCTTCGCGATCTACGCGGTTCTGGTGATCGTGCTCTGGCGGTTGACCAACTCGCCCTTCGGCCGGCTGCTGCGGGCGATCAAGCAGAACGAGACCCGCGTCGCCTTCGTCGGCTATCCGGTCACCCTCTACAAGTGGGCGGTGTTCACCCTGTCCTGCGCGATCGCCGGTCTGGCCGGCGGGCTGTTCGCCATGGCCCAGGAGGGCGCGTACATCAACGTCATGAGCCTGCAGTGGTCCGGCATCGTCGTCCTGATGGTGCTGATCGGCGGCGGGTTCGTGAGCTTCTGGGGGCCGGTGCTGGGGGTGGCGCTGTACTTCGTCGCCCGCGACGTTCTGGGCGCCTACACCGACACCTGGCTGCTCTGGTTCGGGCTGATGTTCGTGGTGCTGGTGATGTTCAAGCCGCAGGGCCTGGCCGGGATCTGGCAGGACCTGTCCAGGCGCCGCGCCGCCGAACGCCCGGGCCGGACCGCGTCCGCCGGCATGGAGGGCTGAGCCATGGCACTGTTCGAGGCTCGGGGCCTGCACAAGCGGTTCGGCGACCAGGTCGTGCTCGAGGAGATAAACCTCGCCTTCGAGGCCGGCAGCCTCTCGGGGATCATGGGCCCGAACGGCGCCGGCAAGACGACCTGCTTCAACGTGCTGACCGGGCGCTACAGGCCCGACCGCGGCAGTGTCCGATTCGACGGCGACGACATCACCGGCTGGGCGCCGCACCGGATCGTGCGGCGCGGCATCTCCCGGTCGTTCCAGATCATGAACCTGTTCGACGAGTACTCGGCCCTCGACAACGTGGTGGTCGCGCTGCCGTCGGTGCGGAGCCGCAGCTTCGACGTGCTGCACGCGATCGACGCCGATTCCGAGGCGCAGGACCGGGCCGAGACGATCCTCGACCGGGTCGGCCTGCGCGGGCGCGAGCGGGTGAACGTCCGCAGCCTGTCCTACGGCGAGCGTCGGGCGCTGGAGATCGGCGTGGCACTAGCCACCGACCCCCGCCTGCTGTTCGTCGACGAGCCGACCGCCGGGCTCGGCACCGGTGCCACCGCCCGGCTCGCCGAACTGATCCAGGAGCTCAAGCGCCACACGACGATCGTGATGATCGAGCACGACATGCGGTTCCTGTTCGGTCTCGCCGACCGCATCTCGGTGATCCACTGGGGGCAGGTGATCGCCGAGGGCACGCCCGACGAGCTGCGCGAGAACCCGTGGGTGCGGCGCTCCAATCTCGGGGGGCTGGCGTGATGCTGCAGGTCCGCGACATCGAGACCTTCTACGGCGAGACGCAGGTGCTGTTCGGCACGACGCTCGAGGTCGGGGCGGGGGAGGTGGTGGCCCTGCTCGGCGCCAACGGCGTCGGCAAGACCACCACCATCCGCTCGATCCTCGGCCTGACGCCGGCCACGGCCGGCAGCGTGCGGTTCGACGGGGCCGACGTGACCCGGCGCCCGACCCACGAGATCGCCCGGCTCGGCATCGGCTGGGTGCCGGACGACCGGCGCATCTTTCCGACCCTGACCGTGGCCCAGAACCTCGCCATCGCGCGCCGCTCGACCCGGTTCCGCTCGTGGCGGCTGGAGGAGATGTTCGAGATCTTCTCGGCGCTCGAGCACCTGATGCGGCGCGACAGCGAGAACCTGTCGGGCGGCGAAATGCAGATGGTGGCGATCTCCAGGGCTCTCCTGGGCTCGCCCGGGCTGGTCCTGTTCGACGAGCCGTCGCAGGGACTGGCGCCGAAGATCGTCCAGGACGTCATGAAGACGATCCGACGCCTGCGGGACGAGGGAATTGCGTGCCTGGTGGTCGAGCAGAACGCGGTCAGCGCGCTCGAGGTCGCCGACCGGGTGTACGTGATGAGCCACGGCCGGATGGTGCACGAGGGGCCGGCCGCCGACCTGCTGGCGGACGACGGGCTCCGCCGGCGCCTGTTGGGGATCTGAACATGGGACAGCCGATCCTGCGGGTCGACGGCCTGCGCAAGTCATACCGCCGCGGCCTGCTGCGCCCGGTGGAGACCTTCCGGCTGGAGGCCGATTTCACGGTGGAGGAGCCGGCGGTGGTCGGCGTCATGGGGCCGAACGGCTCCGGCAAGACCACGCTGTTCGAGCTGATCACCGGCTCGAACACCCCGAGTGCCGGCCAGGTGCTCTGTCAGGGCCGGAACGTCCACGAGGTCCGCTACGACGAGCGGGACCGGCTGGCGATCCACTATCACCAGTCCTACCAGGTCCGGCATTTCCGGCGGACCAGGCCGGCGTTTCTCATGCAGCGGGCCGGCAGCGACTACCCGATCGTGCACCTGTTCGACGAGCCGCAGTTCAATACCCAGGACGGCTATATCGGCTTCATGCTCGACTTCTTCCGCAAGCTGCGCGGCGAAGGCCGGCTGGTGTTCCTGTGCCTGCACCCCAACGAGCGCTTCCACCTGGAGATCCTGCAGGAGATCTGCGAGCGCTTCGTGTTCGTGCGCAACGGCCGGCTGACCCATGCCGACAGTTTCGACGAACTGGTCGGGCACGAGCCGGTCCGCGAGTATCTGGGGGCTCTGTTGCGCTGACGGACCGGATGGGACCGATCCGGTTCGCAACGCCCTCCCGGCTCAGGAGAGGTCGGCGTACCGGAAGTCGAAGGCGTCGCCGTGCCGCACGAAGTGGCCGATCGACGGCACCGGGAAGTGCGCCGTGCAGATCAGCGTGTCGGTGTCGCAGTAGCGCTCCATGACGGCGCGCCGGGTCGCCACCGCCTGCTCCCGGTCGACGTCCGGCAGGGCGACCAGGTGCGGATACCGGCACTGCAGCGGGGTGTGCATCATGTCGCCGGTCATCACCGCGTCGCGGCCGTTCGACGACAGGTGAACCGCGAAGTGGTCGACGGTGTGGCCGGGGGTCGGCTCCAGGTGGATTCCGAACTCGAACTCGTGGTCGCTCTTCACCTGCACCACCCGGCCGGCCTCGACCACGGGCAGCACGCTGTCGGTCATGTAGGGGATCGGCGTGTCGGCGTGCCGCGCCTCCCAGTGCGCCAGCTCCTTCTCGGAGAACACGTAGCGGGCGTTCGGGAAGGTCGGGACCCAGCGGCCGTTTTCCAGCCGCGTGTTCCAGCCGACATGGTCGGGGTGCAGGTGGGTGCACATCACGAAGTCGACGTCCCCGACGCCGACCCCGGCCTTGGCGAGGGCGTCCATGTAGGCGGTGTCGTCCTTCAGGTGCCAGTTCGGGCGGGTCGGCCGGTGCTTGTGGTTGCCGACGCAGCTGTCGATCAGGATCGTGTGGCGCCCGGTGCGCACCAGGTAGGACTGCATCGGGAAGATCAGCTTGCCGGTCGCCGGGTCGAGCGCGTGGGGTTCCAGCCAGTGCCGGTTCTCCTCCAGCAGTTCCCTGGTCAGGGTCGGCAGGAACTCCAGCGGATCCATGAACGGCAGGTTCTGCTCGAGGATGCGGTCGACCCGGAAATCCCCGACGGCGAAGCTGAGCGACATGGCGGGTTCCCTCTGCTGGATTCGGCTGGCCCCGAAAGTCTCGGATGCCGGCCGGCGAAGTGCAACCGATGAGCGCCTCGGAAGCTGCGTGATGGGCTCAGAGTGGCCCGTAGCGTCGCGTCCGCTCGGTGAAAGCCGCGTAGCCGAGGCGGGCCTCGAACCGGCCGACCGGCTCGAACAGGTCGTCGAGATCGGCCGCCGGATCGGCCCGGAACCGGGCGAGCGCCGCGGTCATGGCGCGGGCCGCGGCGAACAGCGAGAAGCCGTAGTACAGGACCAGGCTGGCGGCGGTCCGGCGGCCGGCGAAGCGCGGGTGGTTCGGGCCGTCGATCGCCACGTAGTGCGCCGGCACCTCCGCCTTGAAGGCGGCGACCATGTCCGGGGTGGCGCCGGTCGGGAACACCGTGTCGATGCCGGCCTCGGCGAAGGCGCGGACCCGGCGCAGCGCCTCGGCCGGGTCGCCGGTCGCCCACACGGCGTCGGTGCGGGCGACGATCCGGAACGCCGGGTCGCGCCGGGCGTCGCGGGCGGCGCACAGCCGAGCGAGCATGGCGTCGAGCGGGATCAGCCTCTGCGGCAGGTCGGTGTGCTTGCCGCCGGCGTGGTCCTCGATGTGGATCGCCGCCACCCCGGCGTCCTCGAACGCCCGCACCGTCCGCCAGATGTTGCCGGGCTCGTGGAACCCGCCCTCGGCGTCGGCGATCACCGGCACCGGCACGGCGTCGGCGACCCGTCGGGCCCGGTCCACGAGGTCTTCGAGCCCGAGCGCACCGACGTCCGGCAGCCCGAGGTCGGCGGCCGCCGTCGCGTAGCTGCCGACATAGCCGACCTCGAACCCGGCCTCGACCGCCAGCATCGCGCTGAGGGCGTCGTGGCAGCCGGGAACGACGATGGTCCGGCCGGTGGCGAGGAGGGCTTCGAGGGCCTGGCGGCGGGCCGCGGGCGACGGTGTGGCGTGCATGTCCGGGATCCGTATGGGTCGGTGCGGAAGCAGCCGGAAGCTCAGCACGTCCGTCGGACGAACGCGACCGTGTTCGCCGTGGCCGGCGGTCGCTCGGGGCCGGCCGATTGGATCCGGCTGCAAAAAACTGCAACGGATCTGCGGTAAATGATGCATCCGCCGCGTCGATCTGCGAGGTTGATGCAGGTCAAGGGCGTTTCGGGTGCGCCCGGCGATACTACCGAAGACTGTGGACGACGCTCGACGGCGTCGACCGGAACAAGGAGTTCACGATGACAGCCGTTCGCGCGACCCTGCTCGCCGCCGCCGTGTCCTTCGCCATGATCCTGCCGGCCGCGGCCCAGCAGGCGGCTTCCGGCTCGACCGAAAGCCAGCCGGCCGCGACCCCGCCGGCTGCGGAACAGCCGGCGGCTCCGGCCGCGGAGGCGCCGAAGACAGAGACCGCTCCGGCGGTGACCGCGACCGCGGATGCCGCGCCCGCCGCCGGGATCAAGGCGCCGGACCTGCAGGCGATGGTGCAGCGCCTTCGCCGCGATCTGGAGAGCCTCACGGAATCCGCCCGTCAGGGTGCCCAGGACTTCCTCACCCGTCAGCAGCCCTACGTCATCACCACCGACCAGTTGGCGGCGATCGCCGGCGGCGCGGTCGTCGGCGCCATCGCGGTCGATCTGCTGGGCGGCGGCGGCTTGGCGACGCTGGCCGGAGCGGCCGCCGGCGGCGTCGCCGGGCACTGGCTGTACGAGAATCCGGAGCAGCTGAAGATGCCGGAGATTCCGTCGTTGCCGGCCATGCGCGGCCAGCAGGGCGGCTGACGACGGTTGCCGTATCCGGTCGTCGGGGGGCGGCCGAGTCAGTTCACAACCGGGGCGCGGGCCCGAAGGAGGGATCAATGCTCAATCTGCTGCGCGTATCGCTCGTCGCGATCAGCCTGGTGATCGCCGGCGCCGTGCCGGCCGTCGCCCAGCAGGCCGCGCCTGCGCCGGCGCCTGCCCCGACCGAGCAGGCGGCGACGTTCGCCGTGACCGCCGACCAGATCGCGGCGATCGCGGTCGGGGCGTTCGCCGGCGCCGTGCTCCTCGATATCCTGGGCGGCGGCGGCATGGCCAACCTGACCGGTGCCGTGCTCGGCGGCATCGTCGGCTACTGGATCTACACCCAGCCGGCTCCGGGAACCGCGCCGCAGGGCAGCTGACCGCGTAGGTCGCCCTCCGATTGCGGGGACCCGCCGTCGGGAGCCGGTTGTCGGTTCCCCGGTCATGTGAAATCGTCAGCGCGGAGGCGCAGGCGAGGGAGGGCAGCCTTGGTCGAACCGCCACGGCAGGCGCGGGTCGTCGTCATCGGCGGCGGGGTGATCGGCTGCTCCGTCGCCTATCACCTCGCGGGGCTGGGCTGGCGCGACGTTCTGTTGCTTGAGCGCAAGCAGCTCACCTCCGGGACCACCTGGCACGCGGCCGGGCTGATCGGCCAGCTCCGCGCGACCTACAACATGACCCGGCTCGCCAAGTACTCGGCCGAGCTGTACGACCGGCTGGAGGCGGAGACCGGCGTCGCCACCGGCTACCGCAAGTGCGGCTCGCTGGCGGTGGCGCTGACCGTCGACCGGTTCGAGGAACTGCGGCGCGGCGCGGCGATGGCCGGCACGTTCGGCCTTGAGGCGCATGTCCTGTCGACGGCCGAGTGCCTGGAGCGCTATCCGCTGCTGAACGCCGACGGCGTGGTCGGCGGCGTGTTCCTGCCGACCGACGGCCAGGCCGATCCAGCCAACATCGCGCTCGGCCTCGCCAAGGGCGCCCGCCAGCGCGGCGCCACCATCCTGGAGCACGTCAAGGTCACCGGCGTCACGGCGCGCGACGGCCGGGTGACCGGGGTCGAGACCGAGCAGGGGCCGGTGGCGGCCGAGTACGTGGTGAACTGCGCCGGCATGTGGGGCCGCGAGGTCGGCCGGATGGCCGGCGTCGACGTGCCGCTGCAGGCCTGCGAGCACTTCTATGTGGTGACCGAGCCGATCGCCGGGCTGCCGCGCCTGCCGGTGCTGCGGGTGCCGGACGAGTGCGCCTACTACAAGGAGGACGCCGGCAAGATCCTGCTCGGCTGCTTCGAGCCGGTGGCCAAGCCGTGGGGCATGGACGGCATTCCCGACGAGTTCTGCTTCGACCAGCTGCCCGAGGACTTCGCGCATTTCGAGCCGATCCTGGAGCAGGCGATCAGGCGGTTCCCGGCCCTGGAGAGCGCCGGCATCCACACCTTCTTCAACGGGCCGGAGAGCTTCACGCCGGACGACCGCTACCTGCTGGGCGAGGCGCCGAACCTGCGGAACTTCTACGTCGCGGCCGGCTTCAACTCGATCGGGATCCAGTCGGCTGGCGGCGCCGGCAAGGCGCTGGCCGAGTGGATGGACGCCGGCGAGCCGCCGATGGATTTGGGCGACGTCGACATCCGGCGCATGCAGCCGTTCCAGGCCAACAAGACCTATCTCGTCGCCCGCGCCCGCGAGGCGCTGGGCCTGCTGTATGCCGACCACTTCCCGTACCGGCAGGTGGCGACAGCGCGCGGCGTGCGAAGCTCGCCGCTGCACGAGCGGCTGGCGGCGCGGGGCGCCTGCTTCGGCGAGACCGCCGGCTGGGAACGGGCCAACTGGTTCCTGCCGCCGGAGGCGGCGGCGCGCGGCGAGGCGGCCGAGTACCGGTATTCCTGGGGCCGGCAGAACTGGTTCGCACACTCGGCGGCCGAGCACCGGGCGGTGCGCGAGGCCTGCGGGCTGTTCGACCTGTCGTCGTTCGCCAAGTTCCGGGTCGAGGGACCGGATGCCGAGGCGCTTCTGCAGCTGGTCTCGGCGAACGACGTGGCGGTGCCGGTCGGGCGCTGCGTCTACACCCAGTGGCTCAACCGGCGCGGCGGCATCGAGGCCGACCTGACCGTCACCCGGCTGTCGGAGACCGCGTTCCTGGTGGTGACCGCGGCGGCCCACCAGACCCGGGACCTGGCGTGGCTGCGCCGGCACCTTCCCGAGGGCGCGCGCTGCGCGATCATCGACGTCACCGCGGCCGAGGCGGTGATCGCGGTCATGGGGCCGAACGCCCGCGCGGTGCTGCAACCGCTCACCCCCCAGGACCTTGGCAACGAGGCGTTTCCGTTCGGCACCGCCCGCGAGATCGAGATCGGCATGGGACTCGCCCGGGCGCATCGCCTCAGCTACGTCGGCGAGCTCGGCTGGGAGCTGTACGTGTCGGCCGACATGGCGCGTCACGTGTTCGACGCGGTGCTGGAGAGCGGGGCCGCGCACGGTCTGCGGCTGTGCGGGATGCACGCCCTGGATTCCTGTCGGATCGAGAAGGCCTACCGGCACTACGGCCACGACATCTCCGGCGAGGACCACGTGCTGGAGGCCGGCCTCGGCTTCGCGGTGAAGACCGGCAAGCCGCGCTCGGCGTTCGGCGACTTCGTCGGCCGCGAGGCGGTGCTGCGCCGGCGCGAGGCCGGGCTGGAGAACCGGCTGCTGCAGTTCCGGCTGACCGATCCAGGGCCGCTGCTCTACCACAACGAGCCGATCCTTCGGGACGGCCGGCCGGTCGGGCGGATCAGTTCGGGCGCCTACGGGCATTGGCTCGGCGGCGCGGTCGGCCTCGGCTACGTGCCGTGCCGTGCCGGCGAACCGGTGGAGGGGCTGCTGTCGTCGGCGTTCTCGGTCGACGTGGCCGGCACGATTGTGTCCGCCGAGGCCTCTCTGCACCCGTTGTACGACCCGACGGGGGCCCGGATGCGCGCATAGCGGAAACCCTGCGAGTGAGAACGTTTCGCAATTTCTTTGTTGCAAACGCTTCGCAATAACAATAGTGAACATGCCTCGGAGCCGCTGTTGGTTGGAGGCGAGGCATGCAGGCGAAGCGGACAGGCGAACTCGGGCGGGACGAACCGGACGAGCTCGCGGTGCATGCCCTGTCCACCGCCGAGGCCCTGCTGGTCTGGGGCATCCGACACTGGGTGTCCTGCCTGAAGGCCCGGACCGACCCGATCCCGCTGATGCGCGCCGGCTTCGGATCCGGCGGTGTCGCCGACATCGTCCGGCCGCTCGAAGCGATCCTGGTCGTCACCCTCGATGCCGCCACCTCGCCGCGCGACGTGCGCTGCACGCACTGCGCGACGGTCGGCGACGGAGAACGCGACCTGCTGGCGGCGGTGGCGTTCGAGCAGGCGAGGCGGCCCGTCGACACGATTTCGAAGCTCCGGGAATGGTTGCCGCCGGCCTCGGCCCGGCTCGCCAAGGAGTTGATTGCCGAGATCGCGGCGATCATGCAGGCTCATCAACTAAGGGTTCCGCTGCGTCGCGAGTACGACGCGGGGCGCTTCGGGGGGAAGCATCACGACATCCGGGCCGTCGTTCCGGCGTCCCTTTCAGTGCATTGAGAGCCGGCCGGCCTGATTTCGGTCCGGCCGGTTGGCGTGTGTGGCTTCGTAAACGGGGGTACCCGAAATGCGTTCCTATGGTCGCGCCGCTATCGGCGCTCTGCTCGCCGGTGCGGTCGCGTCGCCGGCAATCGCCGCCGATCGGTTGCAGGTCAATGTCGGCGGTGAGTTCACCCAGTATTTCGGCTATGCTGACAACGACAACGTCGGTGGCGGCGACTTCACCGGTCTCGACGTCAAGAGCGACGGCACCGTGGTGTTCGGGGGCGACTTCACCCTCGACACCGGCCTGCAGGTCGGCGTCGAGGTCGGCCTGAAGTCGGAGACCGCCCAGGGCGAGCAGATCGACGGCAGCCATCTGTGGCTGGAGCACGGCTTCGGCCGGCTCGAGATCGGCTCGCGCGACAGTGCTGCCGCGCTGATGCAGTACAGCGCGCCCGATGTCGGCTTCGGGGTCAACGACAGCGACATCTCCGATTGGATCGTCAACCCGAGCACAGCCGACGGCGACTCGGCGTTCCAGTCGACCTACCTGTACCTCGGCGAGGACCAGGCGACGAAGATCTCGTACTTCACGCCGCGTTTCGAGGGCTTCCAGCTCGGCGTCTCGTACATCCCCGAGTTCGAGCGGGACGTGAACGACCAGCCCGCCGGCGACCTGTACCGGAACGGCGTCGCGGTCGGCGTGAACTACGTGCAGACCCTCGGCGAGGTCGAGGTGGCGCTGGCCGCCGGCTACCTGCGGGCCGACAAGCCGAAGGGCTCGACCGGCATCGACGACGCCGAGGGCTACAGCGTCGGCGGCAACATCGGCTATGCCGGCTTCACCTTCGGCGCCTCCTACGCCGACACCAGGGGCAACGGCTCGGCCGGCACCGACCCGGCGGTGTCGTTCGACGGCCGCGGCTACGACGTCGGCGTGGCCTATGCTTTCGACGCCTTCCAGGTCTCGCTGTCCTACTACAACGGCAAGGTCGCGGACTCCGCCGCCGCCGGCGACAGCAAGCACGAGACGGTGATGCTGTCCGGCAGCTACGAGGTCGGCCCCGGCGTGAGCCTGCTGGCCTCGGTGTTCCGCAGCCGATTCCAGGCCGACAGCGGTACCGACAACGACGGCTGGGCCGCCGTCACCGGCGTCACCCTGTCGTTCTGATACCCACCGGACGCAGTCCGGAACCCGGCTCGCCGTTCTTGGCGGCCGGGCTCCGCCTGCCGTTCCGTCGGGTCACCCCCCGACCTTGCCGCACACCCCGTCGAGCATGGTCATCGCCTGCGCGATCTCGGTGTCGGAGATCGTCAGGGCCGGCATGAACCGCAGCGTGTCCGGCCGCGGCGCGTTCAGCAGCAGGCCGTCGGCCAGCGCCTGCTCGACGATCGCCGGCCCAACCGGCTTCTTGAGGTCGAGAGCGAGCAGCAGGCCCTGGCCCCGAACCGCGCCGTAGCCGTGCCGCACCGCCAGGGTCTCCAGCCCCTTCCACAGCCGGGCGCCGGCCGCCTGGACCCGGTCCAGGAAGCCGGGTGCCGTGATCTCGGCCAGCACCGCCGATCCGACCGCGCACATCAGCGGGTTGCCGTTGAAGGTGCCGCCCTGGTCGCCGTACTCGAAGCAGCACACTTCCCGCCGGGCCAGCAGGGCGGCCAGCGGCACGCCGCCGCCGAGACCCTTGCCCAGGGTCATGACATCGGGGCGGATGCCGGCCTGCTCGAACGCGAACAGGCTGCCGGTGCGGCCCATGCCGGTCTGGATCTCGTCGAGGATCAGCAGGATGCCGCGCTTTTCAGTCAGCTCCCGCAGCGCCTTCAGGTACTCGATGCCGGCCGGTATCACCCCGGCCTCGCCCTGGATCGGCTCCAGCATGACGGCGACGGTGCGGTCGGTGATCGCCCCCTCGACCGCCGCGATGTCGCCGAGCGGGACCTTCGGGAAGCCCGGAACCTTGGGCTCGAACAGGGTTTTCCAGGCCGGCTTGCCGGAGGCCGACATGGTCGCCAGCGTCCGGCCGTGGAAGCCGTTGACGGTGGTGACGATCTCGTAGGCGCCGCCGCGGTGCTTCTCGCCCCATTTCCGGGCCAGCTTGATGGCGCCCTCGTTGGCCTCGGCACCGGAGTTGGCGAAGAACGCCTGGTCCAGCCCGCTGGCACGGGTCAGCGCCTGCGCCAGCTTGACCGCCTGCTCGTTGTGGTAGGCCGGGCTGCAGTTGATCAGGCGGGCGGCCTGCTCGGTCAGCGCCTTGACGACCGGCGCCGGGCTGTGGCCGAGGCAGGTGACGGCCCAGCCCTGCACCAGGTCCAGGTAGCGCTTGCCCTGGGTGTCGTACAGCCAGGAGCCCTGGCCGTCGGCGAACACGACGGGCGGCCGGGGGGCTATGTCCATCAGGGCGGCGAACGGTGACTGCGGGATGCTCATGTCGGGTCCTCTCGGGGGTGACGGCGAGGACTCGGACACGCAAACACCCGCGGCAGCCGAGCACTCGGCGGCGGGTGGAACGCGGGATTTCAGGAATGAAAACGCGTCGATGCCCGCCCCTAGGAGGGACGGCGTCGCAGGCTGGTGCGGCGGATCGACGTGTTCATGGACGCGCACGCTATGCGCAAGTTCGCTCGGGTGCAAGGGGCATCGCGTCGCCGGTCACTCGGTGACGCAGATCGCCTTGGCGACCACCAGATCCTTGCGCAGCTGCTCGCCGACCGCGGCGAAGTCGTCGGGGTGCAGGGCCGGCACCGGGCCGCCGCGGGTCGGCGGTTCGACGCCGGCCCGGGCCCACAGTTCGCGCATCGACCGCGGGGCGGTGGTGAACGACCGGCCGCGGCGGACCGATCCGGCCACGTGCACGCCGACCAGCCGGCCGGCCGAGTCGAACACCGGCCCGCCGCTGATCCCGGACAGCGGCTCGTCGGTGTCCGGGATGCGTTCGACCTCGACCCAGGCCAGCACCGGCTCGCGTGTGCTGTAGCGCCCCGACTCCCGCATCGTGCCGCGGCCGAGCAGGGTCGAACGGACGGCCCCGGGCTGTCCCCGGGGATACCCGAAGTGATAGCCGGCCTGGCCGACGCGCAGGTCGTCGCCGGAGACCGCGACCGGAGCGGTGCGGACCGGCGCCCGGAACAGGGCCAGGTCGGCGTTCTGGTGCACCACGACCTCGCCGCCGCGAACCGCTCTGCGCGGGCCGGTGACGATGCCGATCTTGGCGCAGCCGTCGGCGACGTGCCGCGCGGTCATCCAGATGTCGGGGCCGATCGCGAAGGCGGTGCCCGAACTGTCGGTCTTCGGGCCGAGCTCGATCCGGATCACCGGATCCCCGGGGGAGGGCGGCGGCAGGAGCGGGCCGGGCGACGGTGCCACGGGGGCCGATCCGACGGGGGCCGGCCGGCGCACCGATATCCGGGCGTCGGGCTCACCCGCGCCGTCCCCGAAACCGCCGGACGTCAGGGCCCCGACCAGCAGGGCGACGACGACGATCAGCAGCCCGAGGGTGTCGTTGCCGAACCGCACGGGCGGTCAGCCGGTGACGGCGGCGGCGTTGATGGCGGCGACCGACAGCTTGACCGCGAACAGCAGGACGGCGGGGCCGACCTCGCCGGCCTCGATGCGGTGCGACATCCCCTGCATGACCACCTCGATCACCCGCAGGGCCAGCAGCTGCAGGACCAGGGTCACGACGCCCCAGATCAGGATGTCCCAGACGCCGACGCTGGCGGCCAGGCAGAAGGCGAGCGGAATGGCCAGGCCGAGCACGGCGCCGGAGAACGAGATCGCCGCCGCCACGTTGCCGTGCCGGATCAGCTTGATCTCGTCGTGCGGGGTGATGCGCGTGTACAGCGCCGCCGCGCCGCCGAGCAGACCGAGGGTGACGGCGAGGTGCAGCACCAGGTTCGGGAACCCCGCGAGGAAGCTCTGGACGGCGGGAAGCATCGCCTACCTCATGAACCACGCCGCGAATCCGGCCGTCACGACGCCGGCCGCGATCAGGGAGCCGACGCCGAGCCGTCGCAAGGCGCGCCGCAATTCCTCCCGCCGCAGCTCGGCCTCGCGGGCCGAGACGAACTCGCGCTCCACCGCCGAGAGGATCGCCAGCAGGCCGTCGATCTGTTCGTCCGCCATCGGGGCGAAGGCGACGCCGATCCGCTGGCCGTCATCCTCGACGCGCACCACTGTCGCGCTGAAGCCCGCCTGCCGGGCCCGGTTGCCGGCGCGGCTGTGGATGTCGCCCTCGATGACCCCGCCTTCGCCCGGGCTGTCGACCGGGCGATCGAGCCTGAGGCCGCCGAGCGACAGGTCGTGCACCTTGTACCAGCCGCCATCGACCTGCGCCCAGACCTTCACGGCCTCGCGACGATGATGGACGCGCCTCTCACGGCCACCGTCCGCGAGCGGGGCCGGCGGTGCAACGTGATCGGTCGGTGAGTCTGCCTGATACGCCAAGGCCATCGATGCGTGTGGTCGACCGTAGGGGTTACGCGGGTCGGCTGTTCGGCCGACTCAACCGAGTATATCCGATTCCCGGACTTTCGTGGGTGCGGACAATACCAGCTATGCCGCGACCTCGGCGCGGCCCGAGGAAATGGCGTCCATGACGGCCTTGGTGACCTCCGCCGTGCCGGCCGTTCCGCCGAGCTCGGCCGGCTTGAGGCTGCCGTCGGCATAGGCGCAGGCGACGGCCCGGTCGAGCACGAGGCCGGCTCGACCGCAGTCGGGGACGCCGTGCTGGTCGCCCAGCCAGTCCAGCATCATCGCGGCCGACAGGAAGGTGGCCGTCGGGTTTGCGAGGCCGCGGCCGACGATGTCCGGCGCGCTGCCGTGGCAGGGCTGGAACACCGCATGGCGCTCGCCGATGTCGGCCGACGGCGCCATGCCCATGCCGCCCATCAGGCCGGCACCCAGGTCGGACAGGATGTCGCCGAACATGTTTTCGGTCACCAGCACGTCGAATTCCCAGGGCCGGCGGACCATGTTGAGCGCGCAGGCGTCGACGTACATGTGGCCGGCCCCGAGCCCCGGGTGCCGCGCCGCGACCTCGTCGAACACTTGCCGGAAGAAGTAGAAGCCGCCGATCACGTTGGCCTTGTCGACGCAGGTGACCTCGCCGGGGTGACCGCGTTCCCGGCGCCGCGCCGCCAGCCGGAACGCGAACTCGAACAGCCGTTCCGATCCCTTGCGGGTCATGGTCATGGTGTCGTGGGCGGCGGTCGGCCGGTCGGCGGGACCGTCGTAGCGGGTATGGCCTCGGCCGGCGAACAGGCCCTCGGTACTCTCGCGGATCAGCACGAAGTCGAGCGCCTGGGCACGCGGGTCGGCCAGCGGGTTGGGCGCACCCGGCTGGGTCCTCACCGGGCGGACCCCGGCGAACAGCTCGAACTGCTCGCGCATGTCGAGCTGCGGGGCGATCTCGCGGCCGTCGGGGTAGCGGATGTCCGGCATGCCCATGGCGCCGAGCAGGATGGCGTCGGCCTGGCCGGCGCGGGCCATCGCCTCGTCGGGCAGCGCGGTGCCGGTCCGCACGTAGTGGGCCGCCCCCGCCTGTTCTTCCTGGAACCGCAGCTCGAACCCGCCGATCCGCTGTTGCAGCAGCCGCAGGATCTCGATCGTCGGGGTCATGACTTCCCGGCCGATGCCGTCGCCCGGGAAGACCGCGATCCGGAAGGCGGTGTTGACGCTCATGCGGGAATCCTCGACTGCGAGACAGGGGGCGCCATGGTCGCCCGGCTGATGCGGGCCGGCAAGCTCAGGGCTGGGCGAGCGCCTGCCACAGGATCCGCAGGGCGAGGGCGGTCAGCAGCAGCCGGAAGCCGATCCGGAAGCCGCGCTCCGGCAGGCGCACGACGACCGCCCGCCCGGCCAGGGTACCGAGGAATCCGGTGACGATCATCGCCGCGGCGAACGGCAGCCAGGGCAGGTAGGCGAAGCCGGCGACCGTGAAGGCGGCGATCTTGAGGCCGTGCTTGAGACTCATGCAGCCGGCCAGGGTGCCGATCGTGGCCCGCCGGTCGCCGAGCCGCTCCGGTGCCAGGAACGGCGCCAGGAACGGCCCGGTGGCGCCGACGAACATGGTCACGAACGCCGTCACCGCCCCGACCGCCACGAAGCCTTTTTCCGGGACCGGCCGGCTGCCGAGCTGCGGCGCCCAGGTGGTCACCAGGACGAAGACAGCCACGATGGTCAGCAGTGTCGAGCGCGGCATGTTGACGGCGACCGCCGCGCCGATGCTGATGCCGATCACCGCGCCGAGAGCGAACCAGACGAAGATGCCGCGCCGGGCATGGTGCCGGAACAGCACGGCGCGCCCGAGGTTCGAGCCGAGCTGGACGACCCCGTGCACCGGGATCAGGGCGGCCGGCGGCAGGACCCCGGCCATCGCCGCCACCATCAGCAGACCGCCGCCGAGGCCCATCGCCGCGGTCAGCAGCGAGGCCAGGAAGCTGACGGCCATCAGGCCGAGGGCGGCCCAGGGGTCCAGGCCCGCCGGCAGGGCGGCGACCAGCAGCGCTTCCAAGGCCGCCTCACTCCAGGCCGGCGGCGGCGTTCATTTCGGGAAGCAGCTTGTCGCAGGCCGTCAGGTTGGACCGCACCTTCGGAATGACCTCGTCGGGCTTCAGGTCGATGAGGTTGACGACGATGCCGGTGCGACCGACCACGTATTCGATGAACCACGGCTCCCGGTCGCCCGGCGGCATCCGCTTCGCGCTCAGCGCGTCCACCACCCGGATGAAGGCCTGGCGCCGGGCCTCGTTGGGCTCGACCGCCAGGTCCAGGCGGTCGAAGCCCGCCTGATAGAAGGCCGCACAGGACGCCGCGATCTCCAGCAGCTGCTTCTCGCGCTCGGGCTCGGCGGCCTGCGCGCCGCCCGCGACGAGCGCGGCGGTCAGGGCCAGGGCGGGCAGTCGCGACATCGGTGGTCTCCCTCTCGGCGAGCGCTAGCTGTGATCATGAAGCATACTTGTTCGCTGGATCACAACCGGGACACCGGGCCCGACAGGGACGAGACCGATCATGAGCGACGCCGAGTTCCGCGCCGGCCCGCCGACCAGGACGGGCCTCCCGTGCATGCCCGGCATGGCGAGCCGGCCCCGATCTCCCGGCGCCTGCCGCGGCCGGCGCGCGTTGTGGCCTGCCCGATCCTCCGAGGTTCCGGTAGAGTCCGGTCCGACCCGGGCGAGCGAGGGCGCTCGGCCCGCCTGCCGCGGGGGCCCGGCGGAACGACCGCCGGATTGTTCGAATTGCATGCCGGCCGCACCGGTTCGCCGTATAACGGCCGAAATCGTATGGCTGGTCCCGATGTCTGTTCCCCGGGTCCGTTTGTCGGAGGTTCGCCTTGCGTAAGCTGCTGATCGGTCTTGCCGTTCTGGTTGTCGTGCTGGTTGCGGCCGTGCTCGTGGTGCCCGGCTTCGTCGACTGGAACGGCTACAAGCCCGAGATCCAGGCGGCCGCGCGGGAGGCCACCGGGCGCGAACTCAGGCTGGACGGCGACATCGGCCTCAGCGTGCTGCCGTCGCCGTCGCTTTCGGTCGAGAACGTCGCCTTCGCGAACATCGACGGCGGATCGGCGGCCGACATGGTGACGCTGCAGGCGCTGCGGGTCCATGTGGCGCTGGTGCCGTTGCTGACCGGCAAGGTGCACGTGACCTCGGTGACGCTGGTCAAGCCGACCATCGTCCTCGAGCGACTGGCCGACGGCCGCGCGAACTGGGAGCTGGCAGGGGTCGGGCAGGGTGCTTCCGGAGCCGGCGGCAGCGGTGGTGGCGATGCCGGCGGCGGCGCGCCGGCGGTGGCCCTCGACTCCGCGATCATCCAGGACGGGACGCTGGTCTATCGCGACGCGGCCGGCGGCGCCGAGCAGCGTATCGAGGCGCTCAACGCAACGGTCTCGGCGAGCGGGTTGCAGGGCCCGTTCGAGGTCGACGGCTCGCTCTCCTACCACGGGCTGCCGCTGGCGCTGCAGGCCTCGGTCGGCCAGCTCGGCGGATCGCGCCCGAGCGCGGTCAAGCTGGTGGTGTCGGCAGCCGAGAAGGCGCTGACGGCGACCGTCAGCGGGTCGGTGGATACCGCAGGGCCGGCGTTCAGCGGGGATGCCCGGATCGAGGCGCCGGATCTCGGCAAGGCTGTGGAGCGGCTGGGCAGTGCGTTCGGCGGCGCTCCGGACGGGGTCGCCGGTGCCGGCCAGAAGTTCGCGCTGGCCGCCGCGGTCAAGGGATCGCCGACCGGAGTCGAGCTGTCGGAGCTGGCGGTGGACCTGGGCGAGTCGCGCCTGCAGGGCGAGGTCTCGGTGGCGCTTTCGGACGTGCCGACCATCGACGCCAAGCTGACCGGGAACCGCCTGGACCTCGACGCCCTGCTGCCGAAGACGGCCGCGCCGGCCCCCGCCGCACCGGCCGCTGGTGGAGCGGCCCCGGGCAAGTCGGAGACCGTCGCCGTCGCGATCCCGAAGGGGATCGGCGGATCGGTCGACGTCGCGGTCGACGCCGTGCAGTACAAGGGTGCCACCATCCGCCGGGTCCGGCTGGCCGGCGATCTGGTCGACGGCGCGGCGAACCTGCGGCTGGCGACCGCGCAGCTGCCGGGCGGTACCGAGGTGACGGTGACCGGGACCGCACTGTCGGACGGCAACGAACCGCAGTTCGTCGGCCGGGTCGAGGCGGTGTCGGACAACCTGCGGGCCACCCTGGACTGGGCCGGGATCGACACCGCCGGGGTCGAGGCCGACCGGCTGCGCAAGGCCTCGATCCGGGCGGCGGTCGACGCGACACCGCGCAAGGTCGAGGTCACCGACTGGACCATGGAGCTCGACGCCACCAAGGCGAAGGGCGGCCTGACCCTGGTCCTGCGGGACCGGCCGGCCTTCGGGCTGAGCCTGGAGGTCGACCGGATCAACGTCGACGCCTATCTGCCCGCCGGCGCGGCGGCGCAGCCGGCCGGCGGCGGCGGAACGGCCCGGCCCGCGCAGGGTACTGCGCCGGCCGCCGGCAACCCGCTGTCGGTGCTCAACGCGGTCGACGCCAACGTCAACATCAAGGTCGGCGAGGCGACCGCGCTCGGCGTGCCGGTCCGCGATGCCCGGATCGACGCGCTGCTGCAGAACGGGACCCTGACCCTGCGCGACGTCGGGGTGGCCGACCTGGGCGGCGCCAAGGCCTCCGTGTCCGGGGTGCTGCGCGATGCCGCCGGCAAGCCGTCGGTCGACATGAAGTTCGACGTCACGGTGGTGAACGTCGATCGCTTCGCCAAGCTGCTGTCGACCGAGTCGCCGATCCCGGCCAAGCAGCTCGGCCAGGTGTCGCTCAAGGGCACGGCCGCCGGCGACATGCAGGACGTGAACGTCGACGTGAAGCTGGCCGCGGCCGGCGGCAGTTTCGGGGTCAAGGGGACGGCCAAGCCGCTCGCCTCGCCGCCGGGCCTGGATCTCGCCCTGGCGGTATCGCATCCGGACGCCAACAAGCTGGCGGCGGTGCTGGCGCCCGGCTCGCTGGACGGCGTCGGTCCGCTCGGTCCGCTCGACGGCAAGGGCACGGTCCGCACCCGCGACGACGGACGCTACGCCAACAGCTTCAACATCAGCATCGCCGGCGGCGCCATCGCCCTGGTCGGCAATGCCGCACCGTTCGCCGAGCGGCCCGACGTCGACATGGCGATCGAGGTGGCGCATGCCGACGCGGTCAAGCTGATCCGGACCTTCGCGCCGGACTACCGGCCGGCCGGCAGGAACCTCGGGGGCATGAAGCTGCGGACCCGGTTCAAGGGGCCGGTCGACGAGATGCAGCTGTTCGACACCGAGCTCGGTCTCGGCGGGATCAAGGCGACCGGTGGCGGGTCGATCGACTCCCGAGGCGCCAAGCCCAAGGTGACGCTGGACCTCGCGGCCAACACGGTGGCGCTCGACCCGTGGCTGCCGCCGTCGGCGCCGAAGCCGGCCGGCGCGGTCCCCGCCGCCCCGGTCCCGGCCGGTCAGGCGGCCCCGGCCCGCGAGTGGTCGCGCGAGCGGATCGACGTGTCCGCCCTGTCGGCCTTCGATGCCGACCTCAAGGCCTCGATCGAGTCGATCGTCTACGGCTCCTACGTGGTCGACAACGCGCAGCTCGCGGCGACGGTCAAGGACGGGGTGCTCGATCTCTCCAGGCTCGCGGGCGGGATGTTCGGCGGCACCTTCGACATGACCGGCCAGCTCGCCGACCGGCCCACGCCGACGGCGGCGCTGGTGGTCAAGGTGCGCGACGCCGACGTCCGCAAGGCGGCGGAGTCGGCGGCGAACACCGACATGGTGAGCGGCATCCTGACCTACGACACCGACCTGAAGACCCAGGGCGGGTCGGAGTTCGAGCTGGTGTCGGCACTTTCCGGCAACGGCTCGTTCAGCGTCCGGGACGGCGTCGTGAAGGGGTTTGACCTGAAGGCCTTCTCGGACCAGCTCAAGGCCCTCGACCGGGCCCCGGACTTCGTGCAGCTGGCGCAGAAGTCGCTGTCGGGCGGCGAGACCAGGTTCACGTCGCTGACCGGCACCTACACCGTCTCGAAGGGCGTGCTGCGCTCCAACGACATCAAGCTCCAGGCCGACGCCGCCGCGGGGACCGCCACGGCGGTGGTCGACCTGCCGCCGCAGCAGATGGACGTGAGGACGATGTTCCGGCTGTCGGAGCATCCGAACTCGCCGCCGGTCGGCGTGCGGCTGGTCGGTCCGCTGGACAACCCGCGCCGGATCTTCCAGATCGAGGAGATGCAGGCCTACATCCTGCAGCGGATGGTCGAGCGCGGTGTCCTGCGCAATTTCGACAAGGACGGCAAGGTCCAGAACCTGCTGAACGGGATACAGGGCGGCGGCCAGGCGCCGGCGGCGGCTCCCGCGTCGCCGACGCCGGACCAGGGCGCCGCCCCGGCCCCCGCGCCCGCTCCGGCCCCTGCTCCGGTCAAGCCGGAGGACGCTGTGAAGGACCTGCTGAAGGGGCTGCTCAAGAACTGACCGGGTCGAGTTTCGCCCGTCGGGCGCATTCCTCGAGCACCCAGACCCGGACCGCGCTCGACAGGTTGGTGGTGCGGGTGCGGTCGATCTCGGCTACCAGCGAGTTCACCGACTGGCCGCGCTCGCCTGCGAACAGGCTGAGCCGCTGCCAGAACGCGTCCTCCATCGAGATGCTGGTGGCGTGGCCGGAGAGCGTCACCGACCGCTTGCGGGGGGCTGCCGGGTCGCTCATCGGCCGGCCCCCAGCATCGCCTCCGGACGGACCCAGCGGTCGAAATCCTCGGCACTGACCAGACCGAGCCGCAGGGCGGTCTCGCGCAGGGTCGAACCGTCGGCGTGGGCGGTCTTGGCGATCTTCGCGGCGGCGTCGTAGCCGATGTGGGGGGCCAGCGCGGTCACCAGCATCAGGCTGCGGCCGAGCAACTCGGCGATGCGGTCCCGGTCGGCCTCCAGGCCGTCGACGCAGCGTTCGGCGAAGCTGGCCGCGGCGTCTCCGAGCAGGCGGATCGACTGCAGCAGGGCGTCGATCATCACCGGCTTGAAGACGTTGAGCTCCATGTGCCCGCTGGCGCCGGCCACCGTGATCGTGGTGTGGTTGCCGAACACCCGCGCGCACACCTGGGTCACGGCCTCGGCCTGGGTCGGGTTGACCTTGCCGGGCATGATCGACGAGCCCGGCTCGTTGGCCGGCAGCACCAGCTCGCCGATGCCGCAGCGCGGGCCCGAGCCGAGCAGCCGGACGTCGTTGGCGATCTTCGTCAGCGAGACGGCGACGGTGTTCAGCGCGCCGGACGCCTCGACCACCGCATCGTGCGCGGCCAGGGCCTCGAACTTGTCGGGGGCGCTGACGAACGGCAGGCCGGTCAGGGCGGCCAGTTCCTCGGCGAACGCCTCGGCGAACCCGGCCGGGGCGTTCACGCCGGTGCCGACGGCGGTGCCGCCCTGCGCCACCTGGTACAGCCGCGGCAGGCAGGTCTCGATCCGCTCGATGCCGGTCTTCGCCTGGTGCGCCCAGGCCCCGACGGCGTCGCCGAGCGTCAGCGGCGTGGCGTCCTGCAGATGGGTCCGGCCGATCTTGACGATCCCGGCGAAGGCTTCGGCCTTGACGGCGAGGGCCCCGTGCAGCCGGGTCAGCCCGGGCAGCAGGCGGGCGTGGATCTCGCGCACCGCCGCCACGTGCATGGCGGTCGGAAAGCTGTCGTTCGACGACTGGCTGCGGTTCACGTGGTCGTTCGGGTGGACCGGCGACTTCGCCCCGCGCTCGCCGCCCAGCGCCTCGTTGGCCCGGTTGGCGATCACCTCGTTCAGGTTCATGTTGGTCTGGGTGCCGGAGCCGGTCTGCCAGACCACCAGCGGGAACTCGTCGTCCAGCCGGCCGGCGGCGATCTCGGCGGCGGCGCCGTCGATGGCTTCGGCGATCGCCGGTTCCAGCGCGCCGAGCCGGCGGTTGGCACGGGCCGCGGCCTGCTTCTGCAACGCAAAGGCGTGGATGAGGGCGCGCGGCATGCGCTCGCCGCCGATCGGGAAGTTCGCGAGCGAGCGCTGGGTCTGGGCACCCCAATAGCGGTCCGCCGGAACCTCGACTGCCCCGAGGGTGTCGGTCTCGGTGCGGGTCGCGGCCATCGCGGTCTCCTGGCTGTCGGGTGTTAGCGCCGGAACACGGCTACCAGTTCGATGTGGGGCGACCACAGGAATTGGTCAATCGGCGTGACCCGATCCAGGCGATAGCCGCCGTCTATCAGTGTGCGGGCATCTCGCGCGAAGGTGGCGGGATTGCACGACACCGCGGCGATCGTCGGAACCCGCGACCCGGCGAGCGCTTCGGCCTGCGCCCTGGCGCCGGTCCGCGGCGGGTCGATCGCCACGAGGTCGAAACGGTCGAGCTCGCCGCCCTCGAACGGGCGCGTGAACAGGTCCCGGACCTCGGTCGCCAGCCGGTCGCCGAGCCCGGCCCGGTCGGCGGCGGCCCGCAGGGCGGCGATCGCCCGCGGATCGCCGTCCACGGCGGTCACCGTGCCGCCGGCGGCTAGCGGCAGGGACAGCGTGCCCGATCCCGCGAACAGGTCGAGGCGGCGCGTGCTGCCGGCGGCGGCCGCGAGAACGGCGTCCCGGATCGCCGCCTCGCCGGACCGGGTGGCCTGCAGGAAGCCGCCGGGCGGCGGGCTGACGTCGACCTCGCCGAAGCGGATCGTCGCCGGTCGGCGTGCCGCCAGCGGCTCGGTCCGGTCGTGTCCCTCGCCGGCCCGGCGCACCGACAGCCGGCACAGGTCGAGTTCGTCGGCCAGGGCCGCCCAGGCCTCGCGCGCCGCCAGGTCCGGCGTGTCCGGCAGCACCAGCAGGGCGTCGACGCCGGTGTCGAGCAGCGTCAGCACCAGATCGGCGCTCTCGCCCTCGCCCAGGCGCCCGTCCAGGGTCGCCCGGAACGCCGGGAGGACGGCCTGCAGGGTCGGTTCCAGGACCGGGCACTCGGTGATGTCGACGATCCGGTTGCCCTGGCGCTCGTGGAAGCCGAGGACGGTGCCGCCCTTCAGGCGGCGTGCGGCGAGATCGGCGCGGCGCCGGGTGCCGGGCCGCGCCGGCACCGTGTCGGCGACCTCGACCCCGTCGAGCCCGACCCGTCGCAGGTGGCCGCGGACCTGGTCGGCTTTCCAGGCCGCATAGGGGGGCTCGGCCCAGTGCTGCAGGGCGCAGCCGCCGCAGGTCATGAAGTGCGGGCAGGGCGGTTCGACCCGGTCGGGCGACGTCTCGAGCAGCTCGATCGGGCTGGCGAACACGCCCTCGCCGCGATCGGCCTGGGGGCGGGCGAGGACCCGCTCGCCCGGCAGGGTGAACGGCACGAAGACGGACCGCTGCTTGGTTTCCCAGCCGAGCTTGACCTCGGCCCGGCCGACCCCGTCGCCGCGGCCGCCGACCAGGTCGACGGTCAGTTCGATCGGATCGGCGTTGGCCGGGACGTGGCCCTTGCGCATCGGCGTCGGGGCGCCGGACCGGCGCCGCCGGTGTGGGCGGGCCATCAGTGGTCTCCGCCGCTCATGCCCGGCTCCCGTCCTCGCGGAAGCCGCGCCACATCGGCGCCGAGTTGGTGGCGGCGTAGTCGTCCAGCATCACGTTGAAGCTGATGCTGACCCGCTCCTCGTTGCCGTAGTTCGGCCGCACGCTGTGCCGCAGCCAGGACGGGAACAGCACCATCCGGCCGGGCTTCGCCTCGATCTGGATCTCGGCCTGGGTCTCCGGCACCACCCGGGTCGAGACCGGCCTGAGCAGCTGGGCCTGCGGCCGCGGGTCGTGGAACACGATGGCGTCGGCTTCGCGCGGGATCCGCAGGTAGTAGGCGGCCGAGATCAGGTTGTTCGGGTGGATGTGCGGCGGATGGAAGCCGCCGGCCGGGTTGATGTTCGCCCAGCAGCCGGTGATCAGCCAGGCCCGGTCGCGCACCGCCAGCGCCTCCAGCACGGAATCGACGGCGGCCTGCACGAACGGCAGCAGCGGCGCGAATTCCTCGCGCTCGTGCAGGTCGTGCGTGGTCTGCCAGGTCTCGCCGGGCTTCAGGGCCGGCCGCGGCGTGAACCAGCGCTCCAGCAGGTCGAGCAGGCGCGCGTTGATCGGTCCGGCCTGGTCCTCCGGCAGGTCGAAGCCCCAGACGGGTGTGGCGAACAGCGGGAACGCGGCGGTTTTCGCGAACATCGGCACCTCCGGAAAAGCCGGCGGACCCTAGCCGATGCGGCCGGCGCTCGCCAGTGGGACGCACGCGACTCGACGAGGGAAGCTCAGGCGCCGGGGGAGGCGAGATCGGCGGCCCGGCTCGGGCGGGTGACGATCCAGGCCGCGACCACCGCCAGCAGCCCGGCGGTGACCGCCGGCCACCGCCAGTCGTTGCCGTGGACCAGCACCAGGGCGGCGACCGTCGCACTCATCGCGAGGACCGCGGCGATCTTGGCGCGCACCGGAATCACCCGGTGCGCGTGCCAGTCCCGCACGGTACGGCCGAACCGAGGGTGCTCGTAGAGCCAGAGATGGAACCGCTCCGACGACCGCGAGAACGCCCAGACCGCGACCAGCAGGAACACGGTGCCGGGCAGGCCGGGCAGGACGATGCCGGCGATGCCGAGGCCGGTGCAGACGAAGCCGAGCACGAGAAGTGCCCCGCGGGCCGGCCCACAGAGGCGGCGCGCGGGGCGAGCAGGGGTCTCGGTCACAACGACTTTCGTCATGAGTCAGAAATATAGCGCGGCAGGCCTGAAGGCAAAGTTAACGGCTCGGCGAAATTCGTCGCCGCCGGATCGGGGACGGGTCAGCGCAGCCGGACCACGCAGGCGGCCGGCGGCGCGCTGCATTCCGTCGCGGGGCTGCACAACCCGGCCACGAACTCCATCAACCTGCCGGCGTTGCCGGGGTTGGCGGAGTAGTAGACGAAGCGGCCGTCCCGCCGGGTGAGGACCAGCCCGGCCCGCTCCAGCAGGCCGAGATGGTGCGACAGGGTCGACGAGACCACGCCGAGCCGCTCGGCGATGACTCCGGCGGCCAGTCCCTCGGCCCCCGCCTGCACCAGCAGGCGGAAGACCTCGAGTCGGGTCGGTTGCGACAGGGCCGCGAAGGCGGCGACGGCATCGAGGGAGTCCATGGTTCGATCTTCGTCGAAGCATGCGACGCCACGATTACATCCGCGTGACAGTTCTGTGACGGCGTGCCCCCTCACTCGAGCTCCGCCGTCTGCCCCTCTTCCAGCGGCACGTTGAACACGTTGAGGGTCATCGAGATCAGCGTGTAGTAGCCGAGGATCCCCACCAGCTCGACCACGGCGGTGACGCCGAGGGTCGCGACCGCCTCGTCGTACAGCTCCTGCGGCACCTTGCGGTCGAGGTGCAGGGCCTTGGCGAAGTCGTGCACCACCCGCTCGTCGTCCTTGTCGAACGGCGGGGTCCGGCGGGTGCGGATCGCCTCGACCACCGCCTCCGACAGGCCGGCCTTCAGGGCGATCGGCTTGTGCACCGCCCATTCGAACTGGGCACTCCAGGCCCGCCCCGTCACCATGATCGCCAGCTCGGACAGCCGCGGCTCCAGGCTGGTGCCGTAGCGGCAGAACGCCCCCAGGCTCTGCGCCTTGTCGGCCAGGCCGGGGCTGTTGAGCCAGATCGCCAGCGGGCCCTGCACCTTGCCGCGCGGGCCGCTGGCGATAGCGTCGTAGACCGCCTTCTGCTCGGGCGTCAGCTTGGCCGGGTCAGGGGCGGGCAGCCGCGGCGGCGGCAACGTTACGGACATCGTGGAGGCTCCCGTGGTGGCTGGTCAGGCGGCCGGCTCGCTGCGGCCGAGACCGTCGTGCAGGTCGAGCAGGCGCTCGAACCAAGAATGGATCGGATCGTCGGCGGTCACCAGCCCGTAGGCGCTGGTGCAGCGCGCCCATTGCAGGGTGCCGAACAGCACGTAGTCGGCGTAGGTCGGGCCGTCGCCGCCGACGAACGCCCGGTCCTTGACCACGATGCGATAGGGCTCGAGCGACTTGCGGAACCCGTCGACCTTGGCGTCGCGGTCGGCCTGTACCTCGGCCAGCGGCCGGCCGAAGCGCTGCCGGCGCGACTCGTCGAAGTAGCCGAGGTCGGCCGGATCGACGTGCTCCAGGATGTCGGCGATGATCAGCGGTGCCAGCAGCGGCTGGATCGTGGTGTTGACGAAGCCGTTGATCGCCTTGGCCATGCCGCGGCCCTCGGGGCTGCCGAACAGCGACGGCCGGTCGGGGTAGCTGTCCTCGAGGTACTCGGCGATCGCCCAGCTGTCGTTGACGGTGCGGTCGCCGTCCACGATCACCGGCACCAGTTTCTGGCCGGAGAACGCCAGCTTGTCCTTCTCGGTGAACTTCACCAGCTCGAGGTCGTAGTCGAGCCCCTTGTGCGCCAGCGCCATGCGGGTGCGCCAGCCGTACGGGCTGAAGCGCTTCGCGTCGCGGCCGCAGAGGTCGTAGAAGGTGATCGCCATGAATGCCTCGTCCGGCTGAGAAGACCGGCGGACTCGTAGCATTCGGGCGAACGCTCCGGCAATGTGAGGCGCCGGGAATGACCGTTGCCGGTCGGGCACCAAAGTCCGCGGCCAATCCAGGGGAGGATACCCGATGACCCATGCCGAGCTGACCGCGATCGGACCGGCGGAGACCGTCGTGCGCTGCGTCGAGGGACCGGCGCTGCCGCCGCCCGGCCCCGGCGAGATCGTCGTGCGGATCGAGGCCGCGGGGATCAACCCCGCCGACATCCTGATGATCGAGGGCAACTACGCGGTGGTGCCGCAGACTCCGTGCCGGCTCGGCATCGAGGGCGCCGGGACGGTCAAGGCGGTCGGCGCCGGCGTGGAAGGGCTGAGCCCGGGCGACCGGGTGCTGTCGCTGGCCCGCAACAACTGGTGCACCGAGCAGCTGCTGAAGCCGCAGGAGGTCGTCAAGCTGCCGGCCGGGATCGACCCGCTGCAGGCCGGCATGCTGAAGGCCAACCCGGCCTCGGCCCTGCTGATGCTGACCGAGTACGTGACCCTGCAGCCGGGCGACTGGGTGCTGCAGGACGCCGCCAACTCGGCGGTCGGGCTCAACCTGGCGTCGATCGCCCGGGCGCGCGGGCTGAAGACCGTCAACGTGGTGCGCCGGGACAGTGCGGTCGAGGTCGTGAAGGCGGCCGGCGGCGACGTCGTGCTGGTCGACGGGCCGGACCTGCCGGCGCGGATCCGCGCGGCGACCGGCGGCGCCGAGATCAAGCTCGCCATCGACGCGGTCGCCGGGCCGATCGTCGAGTCCCTCGGCGACGCGCTGGCCGACGGCGGCACGATCGTCAACTACGGCCTGCTGTCGGGCAAGCCGTGCCAGCTCCGGGCCGACCAGGTGGTGTTCAAGGACGTCCGGCTGGTCGGGTTCTGGCTCGCCAAGATCATGCCGGCGCTCGGCTACGAGCGGATCGCCGCGATGTACCGGGAACTCGCCGGCTACGTGATCGACGGGGTCATCGACATCCCGGTCGAGGCGACCTATCCGCTGACCGAGATCCAGGCGGCGCTCGCCCACGCCAAGCGCGAGGCCCGCGGCGGCAAGGTCGTTCTGACGCCGTAAGCGAGGTGGAGGCGCATCGCCCTCACGGCCACCAGCCCCGGTCGCGCAGCAGCAGCCGGGTCTCGACGTCGACCGCCGGGCGCCGCGGCGGGCGGTCGCTGAGCGCGTCCTCGCGCGTCGGCTCCGGCTCCGGCATCGCCGGGATCGCATCGAGCCGGGGCGGGCGGCCGAGCCAGAAGGCGAGGCGGATTGGGAAGGTATCGGCCAGCATGGCGCTCTCCCTTGAGAAAATCTCAAACATGGGGTGAGGGAATTGCCGCGGTGCGCGGCCTTCGATCACCGTTTCGGCCTCTTATCTCGTGCTATTGGGAGGGCGGCGCCATCGAGTTCTCTTGCGCCCGGAGTTGAGGTTTTCTTCGCAGGGAGACGGGCCATGCGACTGCCGTCGCTGAACGCGCTCAGGGCCTTCGAGGCGGTCGCCCGGCTGGGCAGCCTGACCCGGGCCGCCGCCGAGCTGCACGTCACGCCGAGCGCGGTGCGCCACCAGATCCGGGCGCTCGAGGAGGACCTCGGCCGAACCCTGCTGCGGCGCAGCGGCAACGCCCTGGTCCCGACCGAGGCGGCCAACGGCGCGCTCGGCCACCTGCGCCGGGCATTCGACGCGCTGGCCGACGCCAACCGCAGCCTGCGCTCGCCGGCGCGGGCGCCGGTGCTGCGGGTCTCGGCGGTGCCGTCGTTCATCTCGGCCTGGCTGATCCCGCGGCTCGACGCGTTCCACGCCAGGCACCCCGAGGTGACGGTGCAGGTCGACACCAACCCGCAGTTGACCGACTTCGCCCGGGAGGGCGTCGACCTGGCGGTGCGCTATGGACTCGGCGGCTATCCCGGCCTGTTCGAGTGCCGGCTGTTCAGCGAGCGCTACTTCCCGGTCTGCGCGCCGCGCCTGCTGGACGGCCCGGAGCCGCTGGCCGAGCCGGCCGACCTGGCGCGCCACACCCTGCTGCACGACGCGGTGCGGCCGCGGGTCGGCTGGCCGGTCTGGCGCGACTGGCTTGACGCCGCCGGGGTGCTGGAGCGGGTCGATCCGGATTCCGGTACCCACTACACCATGAGCATGTTCGCCTATCAGGCGGCCGTCGCCGGCCAGGGCGTCGCGCTCGGCACCACCGTGCTGGCGATGGACCTGCTGGCGGCCGGCTACCTGGTGAAGCCGTTCGAGCTCGAGCTGCCGACCGCCTACGGCTACCACATCGTCTGCCCGCCCGAGCGCCGCGAGCGCGGCCACGTGGCGGCCTTCATCGACTGGCTGCTGGAGGCGGCGGGGGCGGCATGCACCGGGATGGAAGAATGATCCGACGGCGCCCGTCGCGGGGTGGGTTCCGGCTCGACCACGCCGAGGGCGGCGCGTTCGTCCGGAATGACGACAGTGGAGGAAGAGCATCACGAGCGCCTTCCCCCTTGGTCGTCATTCCGGACCGGGTCGCCGAAGGCGGGACGGAGCCGGAACCCACCCAACGCTGCGGCGTCCGGGCGCACCCGCCCTCATCCCCGTTGACAACGCCCCGGCGCCCCGTAGTCTCCGCCGCGGGCCGCCGCTCCCCAACGAGCGGTTACATTGAAGGATGCAGACATGAAGCCGCAGCTGAAGCCGCGGGTTCCGCTGTTCTCGTCCGGACCGTGTGCGAAGCGACCCGGATGGGGCCCCGCTGAACTCGCCGACGCCGTCCTCGGACGGTCTCACCGTTCCAAAACCGGAAAAGCCAGGCTGGCCGAGGTGATCGACCGGTCGCGCGCGATCCTGGGCATGCCCGAGGGCTATCGCCTGGGCATCGTCCCGGCCTCCGACACCGGCGCCGTCGAGATGGCGCTGTGGTCGCTGCTCGGCGCGCGCGGCGTCGACATGCTGGCCTGGGAGAGCTTCGGCGCCGGCTGGGTGACCGACGTGACCAAACAGCTCAAGCTGCAGGATGTGCGGGTGATCGAGGCCGACTACGGCCAGATCGTCGATCTCGCCTCGGTCGATTTCAGCCGCGACGTGGTGTTCACCTGGAACGGCACGACCTCCGGGGTGCGGGTGCCGAACGGCGACTGGATCCCGGCCGACCGCGAGGGCCTGACGATCTGCGACGCCACCTCGGCGGCGTTCGCCATGGAGCTGCCCTGGGACAAGCTCGACGTGGTGACCTGGTCCTGGCAGAAGGTGCTGGGCGGCGAGGCGGCCCACGGCATGCTGGCGCTCAGCCCGCGCGCGGTCGAGCGGCTGGAGAGCTACACCCCGGCCTGGCCGCTGCCCAAGCTGTTCCGCATGACCTCCAAGGGCAAGCTGAACGAAGGCATCTTCAAGGGCGAGACCATCAACACGCCGTCCATGCTGTGCGTCGAGGACATCCTGGACGCGCTCGGCTGGGCCGAGTCCATCGGCGGGCTGAACGGCCTGATCGCCCGCAGCGAGGCCAATCTCGCGGCCATCGAGGCGTGGGTGGCGAAGTCGTCCTGGGCCGGTTTCCTGGCCGATGACAAGGCGATCCGCTCGCCGACCTCGATCTGTCTCTCGATCGTCGACCCGGCGTTCAAGGCGCTGTCCGAGGCCGACCAGGCCGCGGCCGCCAAGAAGCTGGCGTCGCTGGTCGAGGCCGAGGGCGCCGGCTACGACATCGCCGGCTATCGCGACGCCCCGCCGGGCCTGCGGATCTGGGGCGGCGCCACGGTCGAGACCGCCGACATCGAGGCCCTGCTGCCCTGGCTCGACTGGGCCTGGGAGCAGGTGAAGACGGAGCTCGCGGCCGCCGCGTAAGCGGCTGTCCCGTGGGTCCCGGAGCCGTCCCGGACTGCGTCCGTGACTCTCCGGGATGACGACAGAGGAGGGGAGCGCCGGTGCTGCGGCTTCTCCCCTCGTCATTCCGGAGGGGGCGCGCGAGCGCCCGGCTCCGGAACCCACCCGCCGCCGCGAGATACACCGAAGCTTCAATGCAACAGCGAAAGGCGCGCGCCCTCCGTTCGGCCCCCGCATACCGGCGACCAGCGGAGCCGGCGCGCGAATGCGACATGGTCAAAGTCCTGATTTCCGACAAGCTGAGCGAGCAGGCGGTCGAGATCTTCCGCGGCCGCGGCATCGAGGTCGACTTCAAGCCGGGCCTGGCGCCCGACGAGCTGAAGGCGATCATCGGCCGGTACGACGGCCTCGCCATCCGGTCCGCCACCAAGGTCACCGCCGACCTGCTCGAGGCGGCGGAGAACCTGAAGGTGGTCGGCCGCGCCGGCATCGGCGTCGACAACGTCGACATCCCGGCCGCCACCGGCCGCGGCGTGGTGGTCATGAACACGCCGTTCGGCAACGCCGTCACCACCGCCGAGCACGCCATCGCCATGATGTTCGCGCTGGCCCGGCAGATCCCGCAGGCCGACGCCTCGACCCAGGCCGGCAAGTGGGAGAAGTCGAAGTTCATGGGCGTCGAGCTGACCGGCAAGGTGCTCGGCCTGATCGGCTGCGGCAACATCGGCTCGATCGTCGCCGACCGGGCCCGCGGCCTGCGCATGCGGGTGCTGGCCTACGATCCGTTCCTGTCGGAGCAGCGTGCGACCGAGCTCGGCGTGCGCAAGGTCGAGCTCGACGAGCTGTTCGCCGAGGCCGACGTGATCACCCTGCACACCCCGCTGACCGACGCGACGCGCGGCGTCATCGACGCGGCGGCGATTGCCAAGATGAAGAAGGGCGTGCGCATCATCAACTGCGCCCGCGGCGGCCTGGTGGTCGAGGACGACCTGCGCGCCGCGCTCGACTCCGGACAGGTCGGCGGCGCCGCCTTCGACGTGTTCGTGACCGAACCGGCCAAGGAGAACGTGCTGTTCGGCCACCCGAACGTGGTCTGCACCCCGCACCTCGGCGCGTCGACCACCGAGGCGCAGGAGAAGGTGGCGCTGCAGATCGCCGAGCAGATGAGCGACTACCTGCTGACCGGCGCGGTCAGCAACGCCGTCAACGTGCCGTCGGTGACCGCCGAGGAGGCGCCGATCCTGAAGCCGTACATGAAGCTGGCCGAACTGCTCGGCTCGTTCTGCGGCCAGATGGTCGAGGGCCCGGTCGAGGCGGTGTCGATCGAGCTGGAGGGCCACGCCGCCGAGCTCAACGCCGAGCCGATCAAGGCGGCCGGCCTGGCCGGGCTGCTGCGCCCGCAGGTCGACAGCGTCAACATGGTCAACGCCCCGTCGATGGCGCACCAGCGCGGCATCGAGGTCAGCGTGACCCGGCACGACCGCGAGCCCGACTACCAGACCCTGCTGCGCATGACCGCCCGCTCGCAGGGCCGCACCCGGGTGCTGGTCGGCACCCTGATCGGCGGCAGCAAGCCGCGGCTGGTCGAGGTCCAGGGCATCGCGGTCGAGGCCGATTTCGGGCAACACATGCTGTACGTCCGCAACTACGACAAGCCGGGCTTCATCGGCGCCCTCGGTTCGGCGCTCGGCAACCATCAGGTCAACATCGCGACCTTCCACCTCGGCCGCCGCGACGTCGGCGGCGAGGCGATCGCCCTGGTCGAGGTCGACCAGCCGATCGAGGACGCCCTGCTGGCCGAGGTCCAGGCCCTGCCGCACGTGGTCCGGGTGAACGCGCTGTCGTTCTAGCCTGGGAACGGGGCGGCAGTTGCCCTTCGCGAGGCACGCATGACCGAAAAGGCCCTCGTCCTGTTCTCCGGCGGCCAGGACTCCGCGACCTGCCTGGCCTGGGCGCTCGACCGGTTCGACGCGGTCGAGACCATCGGCTTCGACTACGGCCAGGCCCACCGGATCGAGTTGGAGGTCCGCACGACGTTCCTCGACCGGTTGCGGGCCGGCTTCCCGGCCTGGGCCGCCAGGCTCGGCGACGACCATCTGGTCGACATGGGCCTGCTCGGCGAGATCAGCGACACCGCGCTGACCCGCGACAAGGCCATCGAGATGGCGGAGTCCGGCCTGCCCAACACCTTCGTGCCGGGCCGCAACCTGCTGTTCTTCACGACGGCGGCCGCCGTCGGCTACCGGCGCGACGCCAGGCACTTGGTCGGCGGCATGTGCGAGACCGACTACTCCGGCTACCCGGACTGCCGCGACGACACCATCAAGGCGCTGCAGGTGGCGCTCACCCTCGGTATGGACCGGCGGTTCGTGCTGCACACCCCGCTGATGTGGATCGACAAGGCGGCCACCTGGGCGATGGCGCGGCAGCTCGGCGGCCAGGCCCTGGTCGACCTGATACTGGAGGACACCCACTCCTGCTACCGCGGCGACCGCACCCGGCGGCACGCCTGGGGCTACGGCTGCGGCAGCTGCCCGGCCTGCGACCTGCGTCGCGGCGGCTGGGAGCGGTACGTCGCCGAGGGAGGCTGAGGCCTGTTGCCGCGTAGGTCCCGGATGAGCCGCGCGCGGCGCGCCTCTCCGGGATGACGTCTTATATTAACTGCCGTCATCCCGGCCGAAGCGGCGAAGTCGCGTAGAGCCGGGACCCACGACGCGACGGGCGTTTGGCGCTCCGGCGCTTGCCGCCGCTCCCGCTCGGCGCCATGCTGACCGTATGCGCGCTTACGATTACGTCATCGTCGGAGCCGGGTCCGCGGGATGCGTGCTCGCCTCCCGCCTCACCGAGGATCCCGAAATCTCGGTCCTGCTGCTGGAGGCCGGCGGCTGGGACTGGAACCCGCTGATCCACATTCCGCTCGGCGTCGGCAAGCTGGTGCGGTCCAGCCTGCACAGCTGGGGCTACTGGACCGAGCCGGAGCCGCACCTCGACGGCCGCAAGCTGTACTGGCCGCGCGGCAAGGTGGTCGGCGGTTCGTCCTCGATCAACTCGATGATCTACATCCGCGGCCACGCCCGCGACTACGACACCTGGGCGCAGCTCGGCAATCGCGGCTGGTCTTGGGACGACGTGCTGCCGTACTTCAGGCGCTCGGAAGGCCATCTCGAGCGGCCGGCCGACGACCTGCACGGCACCGGCGGCCCGCTGAAGGTCGAGCGCGGCCACGGCGACAACCCGCTCTACGACGTGTTCTTCGCGGCCGGCAAGCAGGCCGGCCATCCGTGGAACGACGACTTCAACGGGCCGGAGCAGGAGGGGGTCGGGCGCTACGACTTCACCATCCGCGACGGCCGCCGGGCCAGCGCCGCCGCCTGCTACCTGCGGCCGGCGATGAAGCGCCCGAATCTGACGGTCGAGACCCGCGCGCTGACCCACCGGGTGATCGTCGAAGGCGGCCGCGCGACCGGCGTCGAGTACTACCGCGAGGGCACCCTGCAGCGGGTGGCGGCGGAGCGCGAGGTGCTGCTGTCGGGCGGCGCGCTGAACTCGCCGCAGGTGCTGATGCTGTCGGGCATCGGCGACCCGGCGGAGCTGGCCGCCCACGGTATCCCGGTGACGCACGCGCTGCCGGGGGTCGGGCGCGACCTGCAGGACCACCTGGACATCCCGCTGCAGTTCGCCTGCCCGAAGCCGGTCACCCTGCACAGCCTGGTGCGGCTCGACCGGGCGGCGCTGGCGATGGCGCAGGCGGCGCTGTTCCGGTCCGGCCCGGCCGCCAGCTTCCCGGCCGAGGGCGGGCTGTTCGTGCGCACCCGGCCGGAGCTGGAGATGCCCGACATGCAGTGGCACTTCCTGATCGGCCTGGGTGCGAAGCGGCTGCGCATCCCGCTGCTGTGGCACCTGAACAAGGACCGGATGGACCAGGACGGCTTCACCATCCGGATGTGCCACCTCAGGCCCGAGAGCCGCGGTCGGCTGACCCTGCGCTCGGCCGACCCGGCCGACCGGGTGCGGATCTTCGCCAACTACTATTCGACCGAGAACGACCGCCGCAGCTTCCGCGACGGCCTGCGCATGGCCCGCGAGCTGGTTGCCCAGCCGGCCTTCGAGGGCTGGCGCGGTGCGGAGCTGAACCCGGGCCGGGACGTCGTCTCGGACGGCGACATCGACGCCTACGTCCGGCGCATCGCCGAGACCATCTACCACCCGGTCGGCACCTGCCGGATGGGCACCGACGACGGTGCGGTGGTCGATCCGGAACTGAAGGTCCGCGGCGTCGAGGGCCTGCGCGTGATCGACGCCTCGATCATGCCGCGGCTGATCGGCGGCAACACCAACGCGCCGACCATGATGATCGCCGAGAAGGCGGCCGACATGATCCGAGGTAGGGCAGCGCTGGGCAGGGAGCCGGGACGGGCGGCGGCGTAGCGGCTACAGCCACCGCCGCACCCGCGCCTTGTAGGACAGGTACTCGTCGCCGAACTTGGCCGCGAGGTAGCGCTCCTCGCGGTCGACCACGCCGATGTTCATGATCACGAAGGTCGGGATCAGCAGGCCGAGCATCCACCAGCTGTTGACCCAGATCGCGATGCCGGCTGACAGGGTGGTGAGCGCGATGTAGATCGGGTTGCGGCTGAACCGGTACGGCCCGTCGGTGACCACGGCGGTCGCCGGTTTGTGGGTCGGCACGTTGGTGCCGGCGCGCCGGAACAGGCCGAAGCACCAGCCTGCCAGGCAGCCCGCCAGCACGATCAGCGCGACGCCGGGGACGAGGCCGCCGCCCGGAGCCAGGACCGGCAACGGGATCAGCCGGTCGAGCAGGGCGCCGACGACCAGCGCGCCGGCATAGAGGAACGGCGGATGGGTGATCACGCCCGGATGGTCGGGTCTGCGGCCGCCTGATTCGGTCATGCTGCCCGCCTTCCTGGTACGCTTCCCTGGGGAGCACATGGGCGCGCCGCCCCCGTGCCGCAAGCTCGTTCGCAGATGCGAGACCGTGAGGCATGACACGGCCCGCCCGGCTGGTTAAGACTCGGGTCCAGACAAATTCCGATCTCGGCCATTCGGGGGCTCCAATGCTTCGTATCCTGACTTCCGCCGCCGCGCTGTCGCTCGTCGCGGCGCCCGCCTTCGCCCATACCGGCATCGGCACCGCCGGCGGGTTCGCCGCCGGCGTCGCGCACCCGATGCTCGGCCTCGACCACCTGCTGGCGATGGTCGCCGTCGGCGCCTGGGGGGCGCTGCTCGGCGGCCGGGCGGTCTGGCTGGTACCGGCGGCGTTCGTGGCGGCGATGGTCGCCGGCGGTGCGCTGGCGATCTCCGGCGTGGCCCTGCCGATGGTCGAGACCGCGATCGCCCTGTCGGTGGTGGTGCTGGGCGCCCTGGTGGCGGTGAACGCCCGCCTGACGGTCGGCGCCGGCATGGCGGTGGTGGCGGCGTTCGCGCTGTTCCACGGCCACGCCCACGGCAGCGAGCTGGCCCAGGGCCTGTCGGCGCTGACCTACTCGGCCGGCTTCGCCGCGGCGACCGCGCTGCTGCACGCCGCCGGCGCCGCCGCAACGGTGGCGGTGGTCCGCGTCAGCTCGACCCGGGCGGTGCGCTGGGCCGGCATCGCCGCGGCGTTCACCGGCGTCGGCCTGATCGCCGGGCTCTGAGCGAGCACGCGACCGTCCTTCCTCTGCCGTCATCCCGGAGCGGACCGCCATCGGCGGGACGCATCCGGGACCTACGGGGCGACGAGGGCAGGCAGTTGTCGGCACTTCGGCGGCGGGTGGGTCCCGGGTCACGCTGCGCGTGCCCGGGATGACGTCCAAAGTGGGGGCGCCCCCTACTTCAGCGCCGCCACCACGCGCTTGGCGAAGCCGTCGAGATGCGGCTTGTCGATCCAGCGCAGCACCGCCACCAGGTCCAGGGTGGGGTCGAACCAGATGACGTTCGAGCCGACACCCATGGCGAACACGCTGGTCCTGGGCGCGCTCGGACAGTGCACGCCGTCGCCGTTCAGCCACCACAGATAGCCGTAGCTCGGATTCAGCGGGCACGGCGTGGTGCAGGCGTCGACCCAGGCTTCCGACAGGATCCGCTTGGCCCCCCACTGGCCGCGGCGCTGCATCAGCAGGCCGATCCGGGCGTGGTCGCGCGCCGAGATGAACAGCCCGCCGCCCCAGTGCGCACCGCCGGAGACCGAGCACACGGGCTGGCCGCCGACCTCGACCCAGGAGTTGATGTAGCCGTTCCAACTCCACGTGTCCGACGCGCCGATCGGGTCCATCACCCGGTCCTTCAGCACCTTCGGCAGCGGCTTGCCCCAGACCCGCAGCAGCGACAGCGACAGCCGGTTCACCCGGACGTCGTTGTATTCCCAGTAGGCGCCGGGCGCCTGCAGGTCGCGGTGGGTGCCCTTCTTCGACGGCGTGCCCGGCGGCAGCGACAGCTCGCGGTTGCGGTCGATCAGGTCGGGCTTGCCGAACAGCGTGCCCTCCCACTCGCTGGTATTGGTCAGCAGGTGCTTCCAGGTGATCGAGCGGTTCTGCTCGGCGTCGAACCCGCCGTCGTCGACCAGCTCGCGGACCGGCCGGTCGACGTCCGGGATCAGCCCGTCGTCGACCGCCAGCCCGGCCATGATCGACAGGTACGACTTGGTGACCGAGAACGTCATGTCGGCGCGGTCGGTCGGGCCCCATTCGGCGATGATCCGGCCGCCGCGGACGATCAGCCCGCTCGGGTCGGCGCGCGGCGCGGTCGGGCCGATGATGTCGCCGAGCGGCGGCGGCTCCGAGAAGTGGCCGCCGGCGAGCGCCGCGGCGATGTCGCGGTTCATGGTCGATTCGTGGGCGATCGCGTAGTCGACGGCGGCCTGGATGCCGGCCGGGTCGGCGCCGGCGGCGGCCGGGTCGGCGCGCTCCCAGGCGTCGCCGGGGCCGGGCACGTAGTCGGTCATGGTGAGGGCTCCTCGGGTGGGTCCGGCGGCGAGCCTAGCGGCGACGGCCCGATCCCGCCAAGCTGGGATCGAGCCCCGTCACTCGTTTCCGGAGGAATGCCGATGGCCGGTACCGACGACCCGATGACCCGCCCGCGCTATGTCGGGCTGCCGACCTTCATGCGCGCGCCCTATGCCGAGGCCGACTGGTCGGACGTCGACATCGGCCTGGTCGGGGTGCCGTATGACGGCGGCGTCACCAACCGGCCGGGGGCCCGGCACGGCCCGCGCGAAGTGCGCAACCAGTCGAGCCTGATGCGCCGGATCAACCAGGCGACCGGGGTGTGTCCCTACGAGCTGGCGCGGGTCGCCGACATTGGCGACGCGGTGGTCGAGCGGCCGTTCGAGCTGACCGGGGCGCACGACCAGATCCAGGCGTTCTACGAGCGCGTGGCGGCGGCCGGGGTGCTGCCGCTCAGCGTCGGCGGCGACCATTCGGTCAGCCTGCCGATCCTGCGGGTGCTGGGGCGCGGCCGGCCGGTCGGCATGGTCCACATCGATGCCCATTGCGACACCGGCGACGACTATCTCGGTTCGCGCTTCCACCATGGCGCGCCGTTCCGGCGGGCGGTCGAGGAGGGCGTGCTGGACCCGAAGCGCACCATCCAGATCGGCATCCGCGGCGGCATCAACGATCGCGACGTCTGGGGCTTCAGCCACGACTCCGGCATGCGCGTGGTGTACATGCACGAGATCCCGGCGCTCGGGATCGACGGGGTGATCGCCGAGGCCCGGCGCGTGGTCGGCGACGGCCCGACCTACCTGTCCTTCGACATCGACAGCATCGACCCGGCGTTCGCGCCCGGCACCGGCACGCCGGAGATCGGCGGCCTGACCTCGTTCGAGGCGCAGCGCCTGGTGCGCGGCCTGTCGGGCGTCGACGTGATCGGCGGCGACCTGGTCGAGGTGTCGCCGCCGTTCGACGTCGGCGGCAACACCGCGCTGTTGGGGGCAACCATCCTGTTCGAGTTGCTGTGCGTGACGGCCGAGGCGGTGGCGCGGCGCAGGCACTGAGGCGATTGGGCACGAGGTCGGGCGCAAGACCGGCCCTCGCCGTTCCATAGCCGGCCGGAAGCGGTAGAATATCTGCCGGACTGGACAGCGATTGCGGGAACGGCGGCATGCGACGACTCGCGGCCATCTGGCTGACGGCGGTCCTTCTCGGGATTTCGGGGGCGGCCGGGGCGCAGGGCTCCGGGCCGGTGGCCGATAAGCGCGATGCGATCGCCGTGGTGATCGGCAACCGCCACTACGCCAACGGCATCCCCGAGGTGCGCTACGCCGCCAACGACGCGGCGGCGGTCCGGCGGTTCGTGATCGACGTGCTCGGCTACCGCGACGGCAACGTGATCCAGATGGTGGACGCCAGCCAGGCGGAGATGTTCGCGGTGTTCGGCAACGGCCGGGACCATCGCGGCAAGCTGTGGTCGTGGGTGCGGCCGGGCCGCTCGGACGTGCTGGTGTACTACTCGGGCCACGGCGTGCCGGGGCTGCGCGACCGGCGCGGCTACCTGCTGCCGGTCGACGCCGACCCGGCGACCCCGGAGATCAACGGTTATCCGCTGGACCTGCTGCTGCAGAACCTGGCGAAGATCGACACCCGCTCGACCACGGTGCTGCTCGACGCCTGCTTCTCCGGCAACTCGGCGGCCGGCTGGCTGGTGCGCGCCGCCTCGCCGGTATACGTCAAGACCGCGCCGCCGGCGCCGGTCGCGGGGCTGACCCTGGTAACCGCGGCCCAGGGCGACCAGGTCGCCAGCTGGGACGAGCAGGCGCGGCTCGGGCTGTTCACCCGGCATCTGCTGGACGCGCTGCGCGGTGCCGCCGACCGCGGCCGGGACGGCAACCGCGACGGGGCGGTGACCGTGGCCGAGGTCGAGCGCTACCTCGACGACGAGATGAGCTACGCGGCCCGCCGCCAGTTCCGGCGTGTGCAGAAGGCCAGCGTCTCGGGCGATCCGAAGACCGTGCTGGTGGCGGCCGTGCCGGCGCGCCCTGCGGGCGCCGGTCCGGCGCCATCGGTCACGGCGCCGCCCCCACCGCCGGCCGGTCCGGCGGCGTCGGCCGGGCCGGCGCGCTACGCGCCGCCGGGACGTGACGGGGCGAGGGCGTTGGCCTTCCTCGATCGCCACCGGCCCGCGATCAAGGAGGCGATCCGGGCGTACTACCGCGAACAGGGCAGTGCCTGGGACCACAAGTCGATCGCCGCGTCGCTCGACTTTGCCGAGGACATCGCCTGGTTTCGCGGGCTGGAACTGGTGGCGGTGCGCGACGACGGCATGGACATCCGGGCCTCCTACGCCTGGGTCGGCAACGGCCGCGACGGCGACGCCGTGGCGCTGTTCCGGCTCCGGGTCACGCCGAACGAGCTGGTCGCGGTGAAGATGTGGCGATGACGATGCCTCGGCTGTCGGCGCTCCCGGCCCTGCTCCTGCTGCTGCTCGTGCCGGCAGCGGTGGCGGCGCAGGACGGCTGGGCGGACCGCCTGCACCCGACGGCCGAGGCGCTGTGGCGGCAGGCTGGACCGGCCCGGCGGATCGCCGCACGCCCGGTCCAGGTCGACGTCACCGGCCTGCCGGCCGCGGTGGCCGCCGCGATCGACCGGGCGCTGGTGGAGGCGCTGTTGCGCGCCGCGCCCGCCGCCGGCCGGCTGGTCGACCGCTCCGGGCTGCCCGCCAGCTGGGAGGAGGCCGAGAGCTTCCGGGGGACTTCGAGCGAGGCGCTGCTGCGCGCGGCGGCGGTCGACGCCCTGGTGATTCCGTCGGCGCACGCGACCGCCGACGGAATCGCGGTGTCCGCCACCCTGGTCGCGGTGGCCGGCGGCGACACCGGCCGCCTGCTGGCGGCGGTGCCGGCGGTCGTGCTGCCCGGGGCGGTCGACCGGCTGACCGCCCGGCCGCCGGCGGTTGCCGCCAAGGCCGCCGGCTTCGGGCTGGCCGATTCGCTGCGGCAGGGCCTCGACCCGGGCGCCCGGTTCCGTGCCTCGGTCCGGCTGAGCGGCGAGCGCAGCCCGTTCGGCGACTGGTTCCTCGATCAGGTCGCGGAGCATCTGACCGCGCGGCTCGCCGAACGGCCGCTGTATGTGAGCCGGCCGCTGCGAGACGCCGATGCCGGGGGCCGGCCGGTCGCCCTGCGGCTGGAGGGCGAGGTCTGGGACCACGGCCGGCAGGTCGAGGTGCATCTGCGCGTGATCGCCGGGGCCGCGGAGGCGCGCGCCACCGCGCGGTTGGAGGCCACCGCCCTGCCTGGTCACTTCCTGCCGCTGACGCCGGCGGGCGGCCGCCTGGGCACCGGCTTCCGGATCGCCGACGGTGCCGCCGCCGTCGGGGCCGAGCTGCGGCGCGACGAACTCGCGGTCGCGGCCGAGGCGATCGCCCGCGCTCTGCTGGTCGACGAGGCCCTGGACCGCCGCGAGACGACCCCGCCGGTGGCGCGCAGCCGGTCCGCGGTCGCCGAGGCCTGGCGCCGGCTGGCCGAGGCGGTGCCGTACGAGGAGACCTGGTCCGGAGCGGCCGACGATCGGAACGCGTCGGCCCGCCGCCTGCGGGCCCGCGTCGCCCGACTCGGCGGCCCCGAGGCGCCGGAGCTGTCGGCGACGCTGGAGCGGGCCGTATACCGTCCCGGCGAGCCGCTGCGGGTGCGGGCGACGGTGGCGCGCGGGCGGGCCTTCCTGGCGCTGTACGCCTGGCAGGCCGATGGTACCGTCGTCCGGGTCGCGCCGATCCGGGAGACGGCGCCGGTGGCCGCCGAGGCGGGCCGGCGCATCGAGCTGCCGGGGCCGCGCGACGCCGAGGTCGCGGCGGCGCCGATGCCGGGGGTGAGCGAGAGCCTCGAGGCCCTGGTGGTGGTGGCCAGCGCCGTGCCGTTCGTCCCGGACCGGCTGGCCCCGGCGGCCGGCGGCTCGGCGGATTCCAGCCGTGCCGCCGCGGTGTCGACCGGGGCGTTCCTCGACCGGCTCGCCGGGCTCGACCGGGCGCGGCTGCGGCTGGCGATCCTGCCCTACCGGGCGCGCGCCGGCGGCTGAGCGGCGGCCGGCCGGTACCCTCGTCGGTTGCGGCGAATGCGGTGCCGCCGCAGAATGCTCCTCCCCGTTCCATAGCCTGGGGACAGGCGCCGATGCCTGTCATCACCGGGAGATGGACGATGCCGATGGGATCCGCGATCGCGATGGCCTGCCGCGGGCTGACCTTGGCGCTCGGCGCCTGCTTCCTGATCTCCTGCGCGTCTGCGGCGACCTACGGCCAGGCCGACGACCGGCCCTACGCCACGGCCGAGGGGCCGATCCCGGTGCTGGTGCTGGGCGAGGACCGCGACGTCGACACCCTGCCGCGCCACGATCCGGCGTTCCGCCGGGTGGTCGCCGAGCTGCAGTCGGCGATGGCCCGACGCGGCTTCCGCGTCGTCGACGAGGACGCGATCGCCGCCGGGCTCGGCTGGTCCCGGGCGGCGGGGCGCGACCGGCTCGACCTGCTGGAGGTCGCCCGGCTCGCCAACGCCTCGGAACGGGCGTCCGACCGTGTCCGGGCGGCGGTGCTGTTCCGGATCGAGGGCAGCGTCCGGGACCTCGCCTACACCACGCGGGTCGAACTGCACCTGTCCGGCGAGATCGTCGACGCCGCCAGCAACCGGTTCCTCGGCGCCTTCGACCTGCCGGCCGAGACCGTGTCGACCGCCGGCCGCTGCGTCGCCTATGCCTGCGCGTCGCAGGCGGTGGCGGCCCGGGCCCAGGACCTGGCGACCGAGCTCGGGACGGTGCTGGCCGCCAAGCTGGCGCATCTGGCCCCGCCGGAGCGGGCCGGCCCCCTGACAGCCGGCCCGGCGGCCGCCGCGCTCGACGGCGTCTACACGCTGACCCTGCGCCACCTGGATCCCGGGGACGCGATGGCGATCCTCGACGTCATGACCGACGAGTTTCCCGGCTATCGCAGCCATGCGCTGATCCGGCGCGGCACCGCCCTGCGGCGATACGAGTACGTCACCACCACCGACCCGGCCACGCTGGAGCGCTGGCTGACCCTGCTGCTGGTCGACATGGGGCTGGACCCGGCGGCGGCGGTCGCGCTGTCGGTGCGGCCGGGCACGATCATGATCGAGCGGGTCCTGCCCGCCGGCCCGGCGCAGGCCGCCGGCGGCGGCTGAAGAAAACCGTCCACCGCCTGCCATAGCCGTGCCGGGACCATCCGATACGGGAGGCGACGATGGACGACGGACCGGCCGGCCATGCGATGACCGAAATCGCCCTGGCCCTGGCGATGAGTTTCTTCTGCCTGCTGGTGCTGGCGCTGGTGACCATGGGGGCGTCGGCGCCGGGTGCAGAGGCCGACGCCCGCATCGAGGCGATGGCGGCGGCACCCGCCGGCGGGGCGTCCGAGCCGTTGGCGACGTCCGACCGGCTTGTGGTGTTCCACGGTGGCCGCTTCTTCGACGCCGACCGTCGGCCGCTCGACCCGGCCTCGCTCGATCCGGCCTCGCTCGACCCGATGGCGGCCGGCCAGGGCGGCCGGCTGGTGCTGGCGGTCGATCCCGGCCTGCCGCTGACCGAGGTGCTGGCGGCCCGCCGGCAACTCGCCGGTCGCGACCTGGTGGTGACCCCGCTCGACCGTGCCTGGCTGGCGGCGCTCGGGCCCGGAGCCGGACGATGAGCCCGGCAATGAGGCGATCGGTCGGAATCCTGGCGGTCGTGCTCGCGCTGCTTGCGGCCGGCGACGGCCGGGCGGCGGGTGTACCGGATGCGGGCGACGGCGGCCGTGCGGAGATCCGCCGCATCGTGGTGCAGGAGGCGCTGCGGAGCGAGCGGGTACCGCCGTCGCTGGCGCTGGCGGTCGCCGAGGCCGAGTCGAACTTCGACCCGGGTGCCGAAAGCCGGGCCGGCGCGCGGGGCGTCATGCAGATCATGCCGGCGACCGGGCGCGGCGAGTTCGGGGTCGAGCCGGACGCCTTGTGGCAGCCGCGGCTGAACGTGCAGCTCGGAATCGCCTTCCTCGACCGGCTGATCGGCCGTTACGGCGACCGCTGGGACCTCGCGCTGTCGCACTACAACGGCGGATCGCGCGTCGGCTCCGGCGCGGCGGCACGGGTGATCCCGGCGACCCGCGGCTATGTCGACAAGGTGCTGCGGCTGGAACGCCGCTATGCCCGGGACGAGACCGTGCGCCGGATGGTCGCCGCCGCCGGGGCGCCGCCGGAACGCGTGGGCGCGTCCGAACGATTGCCGGTCAGGGCGGTCGCGGCGGCCCGGCTTGCAGAGGCCGAGGCCGGCACGGTGGACTGGCGTCCGGCCGACCGCCGCCGTCGGTTCCTGGCGCTGGCCGAGCGGGCGCTCGCCGGGGCGGATGCCCGGCATCGCCGGCTCGCTGCCGAGCCCGGCGGCGATCGGCGCGGCTCGGCCGGCATCCTGGCCGGGATCGAGGCCCGCAAGCAGCGGTTCCGGGCCCTGCTGGCGACCCTGCGCGACGGTTAGTGCCGCTGATCGCTGGACGGAAATTCAGCCTCCGGTAGTATCGAGGGGTCGCGATGGGCGTGATGCGGGCGATGGACGGGGTCTCGGCGGAACGGACGGCGATCGAAGGCGGGCGCAGCGCGGCGCTCGAGCAGGCGCTGCGCACGGTCGCCGAGACCGACCTCGGCTCCGGGCCGAAATACCCGGCGCCGGTGGTCCGCGAGCTGACCCGCACGATCTCGACCCGGGCCTACGGCCGGCCTCTGCTGGAATTGATGCACCTGATCCGGATCGCCGAGGCCGCCGGCGGCCGGCACGGCTGGCCGGCCGTCCTGTTCGCCGTTCCGGTCGCCCGGGCCGCCGGGTTCCGCGGTGCGATCCAGCGGGCGGCCGCCGGCTGCCGGGCGTTCGGCAGCGACTTCGAGCTGGTCGAGGACGGAGTCGAGATCGTCTATCCCGACGGGCGGTTCCGGGTCACCTACGGCCGGATGGCGTTCCTGGCGGCGCTGGTTGAGTTCGCCATCACCGCGCTCGGCTGGCGGGCGGTCGACGGGGTGCTGCGGGCCTGGCTGGAAGACCGCTTCGCGCTGCGCGCCACCGGCCCGCACGCCAACGCCCTGGCCCGGCTGCTGTACGATCATCTCAAGGACCACCTGCCGGCGGTCCAGGCGCTGCGCAGCTATCGTCGGCTGACCCGGTTCCTGACGGCGACCCGCGGCGACGGCTTCGGTCTCGACGACCTGGACGACGCCGCGGTGCTGGCGTTCTGGCTCGCCGGCGACGCGGCCGGCGAGGAGCCGGGGGAGGCCCGCACCTTCCGCGGCGCCCTCGAGCAGGTCGCGCGGATGCGGACCGCCATGCGCGCCGGGGCCGAGCGCCGTTCGGTCGACCGGGCCGCCCCGATCGGCGGCGACCGTTCGGCCGGCGAGGTCGACCCCGATACCCTGCTCGGGGTGTTGGAGGCGCATGACGGGCCGGCCGACCCGCTGCGCCTGCTGGCCGCTCCGCCGGCCGCCGCGATCAAGTTCCTGACCGGCCGCGAGACCGAGGCGCTCGACCTGATCGCGGCGCTCGGGCCGCAGGCGCCGGCCCTGCCGCTGTCGGTGCTGCGGGCCGAGACCTTCGGCGCCGCCCAGTCGCGGCTGACCCAGGCGGCCCGCCGGCGGGCCTCACCGACCGAGCTGGCGACGCTCGCCGTCCTGGCCGACTGCGAGAGCTACGCGGAGCGCCTCGACTACTGGCGCCGGCTGGACGGCCAGCTTCGCCGGATCGCCCTGGCGGCGCTGGCGGCGCTGCTCGACGCCGGCCGGGCCGAGGCGGTCGGGGAGGTCCTGGCGCACGCGCCCGGCGCCGACCTGTCGGGATTGCGCGCCGTGGCGGCATCGGACGGCGGGGACCGCGTGGTGTCGCTCGGCGAGCGTGCGCTCGGCGGCGTGCTGGCGGCACTGGCCGACCCGACGGTCGTCGGCGCGTCGGGAGCGTCGTTGGTGGCCGAGGCCAGGTCCGCCCTGCGGGCGGTCAGCCGGCGCGGCTTCAGTGCCGAGGAACGCCGCGATCCGGCCGGCATCGACGGGTTCGCGGTCGGCGCGCCGGCGGTGCGGTCGACGCGCGAGGCGTTGACCAGGGTCCGCCGGGCAGTCGACGCCGTCCTGCCGCCGGACGACCGGCCCGGGCGGTTCGCGGCGGACCGCGCCGTGTTCGCCGGCCGGTTCGCCGAGCTGTACGGGACGGTGCCGTGACCGGCCGCTGGGACCGGCTCGGCCCGGACGGCCACGCCATGGTGGAGGCGGCGTTCGTGGCGCTGGAGACCGCAGCCATGCTTGAGCGTCCGACCGTCGACCGGCCGGCAGCGCCGCGCCTGTCGCCGTCTGCCCTGTGGGCCCACGTGACCGGGGCGGCGCCGGTCCCGCGTGCCGAGCTGGCGGCGGCGCTGCTGGCGGATCCCGGCCTGCGCGAGACCCTGGACGGGCTGATGCAGCGGGCGGCGCTGGCGACCGGACCGCGGGTGGCGGCGGCGTCGACTTCTGACCGGGTGACGGAGCGTGCCGGCGACGGCTTCCGGCTGCGGCTCTTGCCGGCCCGGGGGGACGCGGACCAGACTTGGGTCATGATCGACCTCGACCGGCCCGACCCGGCCCCGTCCCGCCTGACCGTGCTGCCGGCCGAGGGCCTGCCGGAGAGCGTCGCGCTCGCCCCGCCGGTCGACGGCGCGGTGCAGATCCTGGCGGAGACCGCGTCGGCCCTGGTGCGGGGGCTCGCCGACCCGGCATCCACCGTCTTCCTGCATTGACCGGCTTCCCGCATTGACCGGCCGGGTCCAGGTCGTCGTCGCCACCAGCGAGGGCCCGTCGACGGTCCTGCGCGTGACGCCGGAGGACCCGTCCCTGCGTTCGGTCGTCTGCCTCGGCCGCAGCACCACGGTGCTGCCGATCAGCCACGCCTACGACGCGTTCGTGCGGGCGCCCACCGGGGTGGTCGAGCGCGCCGTCGGGCACCGCTCGTTCCGGACCGACGTGTCGGCCCCGATCGACGACGGCGACAGCTGGCAGCTCGCCCTGTACCTGGCACACCGCCTGAAGGCGGCCGGTCGGCTGGCCGAGGACGGCGAGCCGGCGGATCGGGTGCTGTGGGCGACCGGCGCGGTCGACGCCGACCTGGCGGTGCGGCCGGTCGCCCAGGTCGACCAGAAGCTGCGGCGCTCGGCCGGGCTGTTCGCGGCGGAGGGCGCGCGGGTGCTGGCCGTGGTGCCGGCGGACCTGGCCGATGCGCTGGCCGGGCTGCCGGCCGGCGTGCGGCCCCGGCCGGTCGGCACCGTGGCCGAGATCCTCGGCGAGCTCGGGCTCGAACCGCTGTCGAAGCCGACCGGCTCGCGCCGTCTGCGATGGTCGCTGGCCGGCCTGGCGGCGGCGGCCCTGGTGGCGGGGGCGGTCGCCCTGGTGCCACGCCCGCCCGCGCCGCCGGGCGAGCCGGGTCCGGTTCCGCCGACCCCGGCAATGCCGCAACCGGCCTTCGTGCCGTCGACGGTCGACCTCGCCGTGCTGGAGGCCCGGGCGCCGGACGGAACCGCCTGCGGCGCCGGCGAGCAGCTGCTGGCCGTCGATCCCGGCCGGCCGTCGGCGCCCGGCGTGTGTGCGGTGGTCGCCCGGGCGGCGAACGGCGGGGCCGGGACCGGCTTCGTCTGGCTGGTGGCGCTGGCCGAGGGCACGTTCCGCGAGTATGCCACCGGGTCGCGGTCGGTCGAGGCCGCGATCGGAACGCTGGGGCCGGGCGAGGCTGCCGAGGTGCGGGTGTCGGCTCCGTCCTGGGTTCGCCGGCCGGTGACGTTCCGGGTGCTGATGGTACTGGCCGACCGGGAGCTCGAGCAGGTCACGCGCGCGCTCGCCGGGGCCGACGTACTGTCGAGCGGGGATCTCGACCGCCTGACCGGCCAGTTCCTCGACCTCGGGCTCGAGGTCCGGACCCTGCGTCATCGGATTCAGCCGCGGCCGTAGCGGGAAATTCCGCCTCGCCCGTCCATAGCCCTCCCGAAGCATCGTATTCGGGAGGCGAGACATGCCGCGACATCGCACCCTGCCGATCCTGGCCCTGGCAGCGCTGCTGCCGACCGGCCTTGCCGGCTGTCTGGCGCCGCCGCCGGACCTCGAGGGCATCGGCTTCCGCGACGCCCGCTACCGCGAGGCGCAGTCGATGCGCGACTGGCGGGCGTGCCGGGACGAGGGGATGGCGCTGGACCGCGAAGCCGGCCAGGCCGCGACGCCGGCGCGCTACCTGGCGGCGGCGCGGGTGCTGGAGGGCTGCGAGAGCCGGCTCGGCCCGGAGGCCGCGGCGCTGGCGCCGGAGGAGCGGATGCGGGCCTACGCGGTCGCCGTGCAGGCCCGGCTGAAGGGCGGCGACCCGGTCGGGGCCCGGGCCGGGCTGGAGCGGTTTCGGGCGGCATTCCCCGACCGCGACCTGTACTTCGACGACGGCACCTCGTTCCTGGACACCCTGGAGGCGGTCCTGGCGGTCGGAGCCGGCGCCCGGTCGCCCGGCGGGTCGGCGAACGTGACCGGCACGGTCTCGGGCGAGCTGCAGCGCCTGGCGCGCTGGCGGCGCGGCTAGGGGGCGGCCATGCGAACCGTTCTCGTGATCCTGCTTGCGGGCACCTGGACCACCGGCGCCCTGGGGGCCGGCCCGGCCGACGGCGATGCGACCTGGCGGCCGGCCGCCAGCGAACGCCTGGTGCGGCTGCCGGCGGGCTACCTGGAGCGGGCGATCGATCGCGACTTCCAGGGCTCGCCGCTGGCGACGGCGCTCGACGAGACCGGCCGCCAGCTGGCCGACCGCAATGCCGGGCTCGGCGAGCTGCAGGCGGCGGTCGAGGCGGCCGCCGGCGACGAGCGCGACGCCCTGCGGCAGCGGTTCCTGGAGGAGAAGCAGGCCTACCTGCAGCTCATGGGGCGTCGACACGACCTGGAGCGCGAGCGCCTGAAGACCCGGCTGGCACTGTACGAGCGGCTGCTGACCCGGCTGCGGCGCGAGGGTGGGGTGACCGACAACCCGGCGGCGGCGCGGCTGGCCGAGAACCGGCAGGCCGCGCAAAGCCGGTTCGAGGCCTCGGTCGCCAGGGTCGACATGGCCCTGTTCGCCGACGGCGCCGCCGCCGAGAGCCGATATGGCGCCGAGTACCGCCGCCACGCCGAGGCGCTCGGCGAACTGGTCGCGGCGATCAACGCGCACCCGATGAACCGGGCGCCGGAGATCGACGGGCGCAGCGTCGACAAGCGCGAGTTCCTGCGCCACCTCGCCGGGCAGGCCGAGGCCGAGCTGGCGCTGCTCGACCAGCAGGACCTGGTGCTCGCCTACATGGCCAAGCTGGTGGCGCTGGACGCCATGGCGATGGCCGACGAGGTCGACGCGCGCGAGGCCGAGACCGCCGGCCGCCCGGAGACGCGGGACGTCAGCGCCGCCGTCGGCTTCTTCGTTGCCCCGAACTGAGCCCGGACAAGGAGAGCCGTGATGCGATCCGTCGTTTCCGCCACCTTCGCCGTTCTGCTGCTGGCGCCCCTGCCGGCGGTCTCCGGCCCGCTCGAGAACCTGGAGCGCGAGCGCGCGGCGCTGCTGACGACGCTGCTGGACCCGGCGCTCGATCCCGACGGCCGGCAGGAGCGGGCCGGCCCGGCGCTGCGCCGGCTGGTCGATCTGGAGCGCATCGTGCTGCGCGACCCGCGTGCGGCGGCCGGGGCCGGCGCGCTCGCCAACCGGGCGTTCGCCGACTACGACCTGACCTTCCTGGCCCACGCCTCGGTCGAGCGCGGGGTGTCGCCCCTCGACCTCTGGCTCGACCGGCTCGGCCTGTCCAGCGACCGGTTGCTGGCGGCGCGGATCGGCCTGCGGTGACCGCCGTGGCGACGCTCCCGCACCCGGACCGGCCCCCGCATCTGCACCTGCGGTCGACGTCGGTCGACGCCGCCCAGGCGCTCGGCCTGCTGCTCGGCGCGGTCGTGCTGGTCCTGGCCGGCAGCCGCCTGCTGCTCGACCTGCCGCCCGGACAGGCGGTGTCGCGGGCGGTGGCCGTCGTCGGTCCGGTGTTCCCGGCACTGTTCGCGGCCCTGGTCGTGCTGGCCGCCGCCGCGGCGCTGCGGCTGGCGCGCGACCCGGCCGACCGGCGCTGGCGCCAGCTCGGCCTGCAGGCGGCCTCCGGCATCGCGACCATCGCCCTGACCTTCACCCTGCTCGGCATCAGCCTCGGCATCGGCGGTCTCGCCGACCGGCCGCTGACCCCGGACAGCGTGCAGGCGGTGATCGGCGAGCTGACCGGCCGGTTCGCGCTGGCCTTCGCGACCACCGTGGTCGGCCTGCCGGCGGCTGCCGGGCTGCGTGCCCTGGTCCTGGTGCTGGCGGACCGGGGGGGCCGGCCATGAGGTGGATCCTGTTCGACCTGGTGGTGGGCGCCGCCCTGGTCTGGCTGGTGTGGGACGGCCGGAACCCCGACCCCCTTCCGTCCGTCCGCGCCGCGGCGGCTCCGGCGATACCCCCCGTGTTGCCGGAGCCGTCCGTCGGGACTGGTCCGACCGCTGCCGTGATGCCGGCTCCGCTGCCGACCCCGGAACCGTCTGCCGAGTCGGTGTCGGGAACGCCGGCACCCGACGGGCCGGTCGCGGATGTGCCGGCCGCCGAAGCGCCGGTCGACCGCCGGCGGCGGCTGCAGGCGCTGGCCCGCGAGGCCGAGACGCTGTTCCTGCGCGGGCAGGAGTAGCCGATGGCCGGGGCGATGCGCACCATCCTGCCGCCGCTGCTGCTGGCGGCGGCGTTGCTGGCGGTACTGACGATGCCCGAACCTCGCCCGACGCCGGTGACCGAGCGGCCGGACGAGACGCCGCCGTCGTCCTCCGGCGCGGCGCCGGCGGTCCGGCTGCGGACCGTGGCGCTGCCGCCGCCGCCGCGTCCGGTCCGGCAGCCCGGGCCGCCGGCCCGTGTGCACCACGCTGAGGAGCCGATGGCCCTTCCGGAACCGTCGCCCGTCGTCCCGACCGCGGCTGATGCCGGGCGCGGCCGCCTGCTGCTCGACCGGGTCGCGAAGGGCGAGGGGCCGGCCATCGAGATCGCCTGGCCGGACGATCCGGCGGCACGCCGGGAGCTGGTCGGGCATCTCGAACGCTGCGCCGGCTGGCGGATCCTGCTGCTGGTCGAAGACCGGATCTGGCGGTCCGGCGATCCACCGGGCCGGGCGTGGACGCCGACGCGAGCGCAGGCGCCGTCCGGCCTGCTGCGGGATCTCGACGGCCCGGCCGCCGACCGCGCCGCGGTGTCGGCGATCCGGGCCCGCCACGGGCTGTCCGGCGGCCGGCCGGTCGGCGCGGTCGCGCGGTCCTGGGATGCCCGGCTGCTCGGCGGGCTCGGCCGGTTGCTGGGGCCGGGGTGGACCGGATCGGGAGACCTCGGGGCGCGCTACGCGACCGACGGCGGCCGGCTTGCCGTGGTCGATGTCCGGCTCGACGGCCGGGCGGTCCCGGGGCGGGTCGATCTCGGCCCGTTGTCGCGATGCGCGCGCTGATCCTGCTGCTGGGGCTCGCCGCCTGCGCCCCGGCGGCCGGGCCGCGGTCGGGCGGGCTGGAGAGCCGCGGGCTGTGGGCCGATCCGCCGGCCTGCGTGCTGGTGCTGCCGGCGGACACCGCGGCCGAGACCGGCCTGTCGCCCCGGCAGGCCGAGGAAGCGCTCGCCCGCCATCTGGCCGGCCGGTTCGACCGGGTGATCGGCCCGGCGCGGCGCGATGCCCTGATCCGGCGCCTCGGCCTCGTACTGGATCACCCCGGCGACCGCCGGCGCCTCGCCGCGCGCACCGGGTGCCGGCATGCGGCGCTCGCCCGGTTCTGGGGCGGGCGGGGCTGGGGGGTGGTGTGGTCGGAGACCCGGATCGGCGTCGACCTCGCGATCCTTCGGCTGGCGGACGGCGAACACCTGTGGCTGGGACGCGACAGTGCGCGGCGCGGCGACGGCGGGCTGCCGCTGTCGCCGGTGTCGGCCGCGGTCGCCGCCGGGCTGGCGGCCCGGGCGGCGCTCGACCGCGAGACCGCGGCGTCGGTGCTGGACGACGCGCTGCGGTCGCTGCTGCGGGACCTGCCCGATCTGCGGGACGCTCAGGCCTTCGCTTCCAGGAATTCCAGGGTCAGGCCGTTGTCGTCGCGGAAGTAAGCGACCCGGCGGCCGGCGTTCGGGCCCTGGTCGATCACGTAGACATCGCCCAGCAGGTCGAGCCCGTGTTCGGCGGCGACCGCCAGCGCCGCGTCCATGTCGGCGACGTCGAGCGCCAGGTGGGCGAACCCGGCATCGCACGGCCGCGGCGCGTTCGACCCGCGGTCGGTCGGGGCGTGGTACTCGATCAGCTCGACCCGGTGGCTCGGCCCCTGCAGGAACGCGATGGTGACGTCGGCCGCGGGCACCCCGGTGATTGCGGCGATCGCCTCGGGATCGCGCGGGGCTCGCGACAGCAGCTCGAAGCCGAGACCGTCGCGGAACAGGGCGATCGCCCGATCCAGGCTCCGCACGGTGAAGCTGGTGTGGTTGGTTCCGGTCACCCGCACGCTCGCCATCGTCGTGTCCTCCTGCCGCCCTTGCGCCCGCGAAACGAAGCCGGGATCATACCGGCTGTTCTGACGGCTATCGAGGAGCGTCCGTCGGCCCCGTCGCGGGCGCGGCCGGGGACCGGGGCTACGCGTGAACTGGGACGATCTTCGGTATTTCCTGGCGGTGGCGGGAGAGGGCAGCCTGTCCGGGGCGGCCCGGGCGCTGCGGGTCAACCCGGCGACCGTCAGCCGGCACGTCGACGCCCTCGAGGAGCGCTTCGCGGTGCGGCTGTTCGACCGCCGCCAGGACGGCTACGGCCTGACCCCGGCCGGCGAGAAGCTGCTGGCCCGGGCGCGCGGCATCGAATCGGAGATGTTCGCGCTCGGCCGCTCGTTCGACGCCGAGGATCGGGGGCTGGCGGGCACCGTGACCGTCACCGCCACCGAGTCCCTTACCGTGCCGTTCCTGATCCGCAACCTGCCGCTGCTCGAGGAGCGGCACCCCGGCATCCGCCTGCACCTGGTCAACGAGTACCGGATGCTGAACCTGTCGCGGCGGGAGGCCGACGTGGCGATCCGGCTGGCCCGGCCGGACCAGGGCGACCTGTCGATCCGCAAGATCGGCGAGATGGGCTTCGGCCTGTACGCCTCGCCCGCCTACATCGAGGCGTACGGCGCGCCGCAGACCGCCGCCGACCTTCGGAACCACCGGGTGATCGACTGGCTTGACGGGTTCCCGGAGAACGCCACCGTGCTGTGGCTGCGCCGGCAGATCGGCGACACCACGCCGATCTTCTCGACCAATCCGGCGAGCGCGCGCCTGGCCGCCGCCCGGGTCGGTGTCGGCATCGCCCTGGTGCCGTGCATGGTGGCGGAGGGGGTCACCGGCATCGTCCGGCTGCTGCCGGACGAGGTGATCCCCGGCGTCGACCTCTGGCTGCTGGTGCATCGCGATCTGGCGCGCCTCGCCAAGGTCAGGGCGGTGCTCGACTTCATCTACGACCGGGCCCAGGCCGAGGCCGACCGGATCGCCGGCCGCTGCGGCTGACGCGTGCCCCGGAATGTCACGAAACGGTCGGTCCCCGGGAGGGACCGGCGACCGGAAGACGAGGGCCGACGGCTCTCGTCCGACGGGCCTGCGGTTGCGACGGACGCCGTCGGCTTGATAGCTTGTCCGGGCTCGCCACAATCCCGCGGCAGCGTCAACACCGGCAGTTGTGCATATCGTGTGGACAATCGGTTACCTTAAGAGCCGGAGGCAATTCGGACCGAAGTCGCGATGGTTCAAGCGGTTTGGGGTTTGTGCTTTCCGTTCTGTAACCGTTGCCTGTGCTTCGCTTGCTGACACCGAATCGGTTCAAAAATGGTTTTCCACAGTCGCTATCGCCCTCGCTGTGGCCTGGGGCCTCGGGATTTCGCCGCTTCGGGCGGAGACCGTCGACCTGGAACTGGTGTTCGCGGCGGACGGATCGGGCTCGATCGACGACGAGGAACTGCGTCTGCAACGCGACGGATATGCCGCCGCACTTTCGGATCCGAAAGTCCTGGGCGCGATCGCGAGCGGCGTCCACGGACGGATCGCCGTCGCCTATATCGAGTGGGGCGGCCCGGCGAGCCAGCACACCATCGTCGACTGGACGGTGGTCGCCAATGCCGACGACGCGGCGGCCTTCGGCCGCGCGCTGCGCTCGGCGCCGCGGGCGGCCTGGGGCTACAACTCGATCAGCGAGGCCATCGCGTACTCGGCGGACCTGATCCACGGCAACGACATCGACAGCGACCGCAAGGTCATCGACGTGTCCGGCGACGGCCCGCAGATCGGCGGTCGGCCGCTTGACCTGGTCCGCGACTCGGTGGTGGCCGGCGGCGTCACGATCAACGCGCTGGTGGTCGCCAACCGTGGCGGCCACAGCGGACCGATGGGCGAGCCGCTCGACGAGCACTACCGCAACGACGTGATCGGCGGGCTCGGCGCTTTCGTGGTGGTGGCCGACGACGAGCGCGGCTTCACCCGGACCTTGCTCGGCAAGATGATCCGGGAGATCGTCGACCGCAGCCCTACCGGCGCTCCCGGGCGCCGCTTCGCCGAACGGACCGACCGATGACCGACGCCGACACCGACACGCCCGCCACCACCCTCGACGTGCGCGGCCTGAAATGCCCGCTGCCGGTCCTGAAGGCCCGCAAGGCGATCGGCGGCATTCCGGTCGGCGGGCTGCTGGAGGTGCTGGCGACCGATCCGGCGGCGATGCTCGATTTCCGCCACTACGCCCGGCAATCGGGCCATACCCTGGTGAGCGCCGAGGACGGCGAGGTGCTGCGCTTCGTGCTCCGGCGCGAGAGCTAACCGCCGCTTCCCGTCTCGGCCAGTTCCAGGAAGGCCTTGACCGGCGGGTGGTCGCGGCGCTCGTCGAGGCAGGCCACGACCAGCCGCACGTCCGGCCGGCAGTCGAGCCGCACGTCGGCCAGCCGGGGGTCGTTCCCGGCCTCGCCGTCCAGGACGGCGGCGACCCCGAGCCCCGCGGCCACCGCCTCGCGCACCGCCTCGCGGCTGCCGAGCGACAGCCGGACCACCGGGCGGACGCCGGCCGCCGCACAGGCCCGGTCGAGGGCGCGCCGGGTCGCCGAGCCGCCTTCCCGGCCCACCATCGGGGTGCCGTCGAGCTCCGCCGGCCGGACCGACGGCCGTGTGGCCCAGGCATGCCCGACCGGGAGGAGCAGGCGGAGCCCCTGGTCGGACAGCGGGTGCAGATGCAGGCCGGGCCGGGCGTCGGCCTCCAGCGACAGCACCGCGACGTCGACCCGCGAGTCCTCGAGCGCCGCCAGGGTCTCCGGCGCGTTGCCCATGCGGGCCTCGATCCGCACGCCGGGGTAGCGCTCGGCGAACCGGGCCAGGATCGGGATCGCCCCGAACGGTCCGTCGGCGCCGATCCGGAGCGTGCCGAACGCCAGGCCGAGCGCGCCCTGCAGGGTGTCGGCGGCGTCCTGGTACAGCCGCAGCAGCCGGCCGGTGATGCGGTACAGCGCGCGGCCGGCTTCGGTCGGGACCAGGCCGCCGGGACCGCGCTCGAACAGCCTCACGCCGCGGTCCCGCTCGAGGGTCCGGACCTGCACGGTGACGGCCGGCTGGGTCAGGCCGAGACGCCGCGCCGCCTCGGTGACGCTGCCGGTCTCGGCGACCGCGTGGAAGGCCCGCAACTGCTTGTCGGTCGGCGGGGGGATCATGGGCGCCCCCGGGGGGAACGATCGCCCATGGAGGACCAGTCGCCGGCTTTGCCGGCTGGGGACGCGATCTCCTTTTCGGGATCGAGGTCGCTGGTCCGCCCGACCTCGCCGGTATCACAGCACCGCGGGTTTAACAAAGCGTCATCGCTCACGGTTAACAGTCCTAATAGTTATTATGCACAAGGAAAAAATATCAATTCGATTTATGAAGCGACCCGCGCTATCGCTGCCGCGTCATCCGACACAACCCGGCGGAGGCCGACATGGCGGCGCGCGATCCCTACCTGCTCACCCCCGGCCCGGCGACCACCGCGGCCGAGACCAAGGCGGCGATGCTGCGCGACTGGGGCTCCTGGGACGGCGACTTCAAGGCCATCACCGCGCGGGTTCGGGCCCGGCTGCTGGAGGTCGCCGAGGCCGGCGACGCCTACACCTGCGTGCCGATCCAGGGCAGCGGCACCTTCGCGGTCGAGGCGACGCTCGGCACCCTGGTCCCGCGCGAGGGCAAGGCGCTGGTCCTGGCCAACGGCGCCTACGGCAAGCGGGCCGCCGAGACCTTGGCCCGGATCGGCCGCGACTTCGAGGTCTACGCGACCACCGAGGACACCCCGCCCGACCCGGCCGAGCTCGACCGCATCCTGGCGGCCGACCCGGCGATCGGCCACGTGCTGCTGGTGCACTGCGAGACCACCTCGGGGATCCTCAACCCGCTGGAACCGGTCGCCCGCGTGGTCGAGGCGCGCGGCCGCAGCCTGATCCTGGACGCCATGAGCACCTTCGGCGCCCTGCCGATCGCGACCTCGACCCTCGGTCTGGCGGCGGTGATCGCCTCGGCCAACAAGTGCCTTGAGGGCGTGCCTGGCATGGGCTTCGTGATCGCCCGCAAGGCCGACCTGCAGGCCGCCACCGGCAACGCCCACTCGCTGTCGCTCGACCTCGCCGACCAGTGGACCTACATGGAGAAAAGCGGGCAGTGGCGCTTCACCCCGCCGACCCACGTGGTGGCGGCGCTCGGGGTGGCGCTCGACCTGCACGCGGCCGAGGGCGGCACCCCGGCGCGCGGCGGGCGCTATGCCGCCAACCACCGGGCGGTGGTCGACGGGCTGCGCGGGCTCGGCATCGAGCCGCTGATCCCGGACGTCCTGCAGTCGCCGATCATCGTCACCTTCCGCTGCCCGGACGATCCGGCGTTCGCGTTCCAGCCGTTCTACGACCGGCTGAAGGCCGAGGGCTTCATCATCTATCCGGGCAAGATGACGGCGGCCGAGACCTTCCGGATCGGCTGCATCGGCACTCTGACGCCGGAAATCATGGGCGAGGTGGTCGCCGCGGTCGGGCGGGCGCTCGACGCGCTCGGCGTCGCCCGCCGCAACGCCGCCTGACCGGGAAAGAGCAATGGGCAAGACCGACAACGCCGTCGAGGCGGTGATCTTCGACTGGGCCGGCACCGTGGTCGACTACGGCAGCCGGGCGCCGGCCGGAGCGTTCGTCGAGGTGTTCCGCCGCCACGGCGTGGAGATCTCGATCCCGGAGGCGCGCGGCCCGATGGGCGCCGAGAAGCGCACTCACGTCGCCGAGCTGCTGGCCAATCCGGCGATCGCCGCGCGGTTCGAGAAGGCGCATGGCCACGCCCCCGGCGAGGCCGACATCGACGCGATCTACAGGGACTTCATCCCGCTGCAGATCGGCGTGCTGAAGGACTTCGCCGAGCTGATCCCCGGCACCGCCGAGACCGCGGCGTGGCTGCGCGGCCGCGGCGTGAAGATCGCCGGCAACACCGGCTACAACGCCGAGATGAGCGCCGTGAACGAGACGCTGGCGGCCGGGCAGGGCTACGCCCCCGACGTCTGCGTGGCGGCCAGCGACGTGCCGCGCGGCCGGCCGGCCCCGGACATGGCGCTGAAATGCGCTCTCGACCTCGGAGTCGGCGCGGTCCGGCGCTGCGTGAAGGTCGACGACACTGTCCCCGGCATCCTGGAGGGCCTGAACGCCGGCATGTGGACGGTCGGCGTCACGGTCAGCGGCAACGAGGTCGGGCTGTCGCGCGCCGAGTGGGAAGCGCTGCCGGCGGCCGAGCAGGCGAAACTGCGGGCGGCGGCGACCAGGCGGCTCGCGGAGGCCGGCGCCCACTACGTGATCGACTCGGTGGCCGACCTGCCGGCGGTGATCGAGACCATCGAGCGGCGGCTGGCGGCGGGGGATCGGCCGTAAGGGGGTTAAGTCGAAGGCGATCAGGTCCGGCCGCGGGGGCAGGTGGGCCGGAAATAGGTGCACTGTCACCAGAATTGTGTCACCAGAATTGGCCGGTGGACGGCGTACCGGCCTGAACCGACACCGTTGCCAGGCCGCGGCGTGCCCCCGCGCTATGCGGTCGCTTCGGTGAACGCCTTCATGGCCGCCAGCGTCTCGGTGCTGACGGTGTGCTCCATGCCTTCCGCGTCCTGGCGGGCGGTCTCCGGGCTGACCCCCAGCGCCAGCAGGAACTCGGTGACGATCCGATGGCGGCGCCGGCTCTCCTCGGCGAGAACCCGGCCGGTCTCGGTCAGGAACACGGCGCGATAGGGGCGCTGGGTGATCAGCCCTTCCTGGGCCAGACGCTTGAGCATCTTGTTCACGGTCGGTTTGGCGACCCCGAAGCGGGCCGCGATGTCGACCGGCCGCGCCTCGCCGCCGTCGTCGACCAGATCGGCGATCAGTTCCACGTAATCCTCGACGAGTTCGTTGCGCCGGGCTTCGCGCACATGCCGGAACGCCGTGGCCTGAACCTCGACCGGCGCGAGCCCGTTCGTGGCGGCAGGCTCGGGGTCCTCTGGGCCGGAGCGCTGGGGCTGAACGGGCATCTCGGTCTCTCGATCTTCATAAGTTAGATAAGACTAACTTAGGTATCGTGCGTTTACAAGAAGGCCTGGACCCCGGTCCCGTCGGTTCCCGGCCACGATGTTACCTATTGCTAACTTCTGGACAGCGACCTAAGTGTTGTCGAAGCCGCTAAATCGCCGGCGGCAGCGTGTCGTCCCGTCCTGGTTCCGAGATCCGTCCAACCGCGAATGCCCTTCCGAGAGCCCCGATCCTGCAAGGAGACGCCGATGTTCCGCACATTCCTGCGCCTGGCGTTGGCGGGCCTGCTGGCAACCTGCACGGCCACGGCCGCGCTCGCCGCGGGCAAGATGAAGGTGGTCACGACCTTCACGGTGATCGCCGACATGGCCGGCAACGTGGCCGGCGATGCTGCCGAGGTGGTGTCGATCACCAAGCCTGGCGCCGAGATCCACGGCTACGAGCCGACCCCGCAGGACATCGTGCGGGCCAGCGGTGCCGACCTCATCCTGTGGAACGGGCTGAACCTGGAGCGCTGGTTCGAGCAATTCGTCGCCAATCTGGGCGACATCCCCTCGGCGACCCTGAGCGACGGCATCGACCCGATCCCGATCGCGGCCGGCGCCTACGAGGGCAAGCCCAACCCGCACGCCTGGATGGGCCTGGATACCGCGCTGATCTATATCGACAACATTGCCGCGGCCTTCGTCAGGCACGACCCGAAGAACGCCGAGACCTACGCCCGCAACGCCGCCGCCTACAAGGACAGGCTGCGCGCCACCCTGGCGCCGCTGAAGGCGCGCATCGCCCGGATCCCGGAGAGCCAGCGCTGGCTCGTGACGTGCGAGGGGGCGTTCAGCTACCTCGCGCGGGATTTCGCCATGAAGGAGCTGTATCTGTGGCCGATCAACGCCGATCAGATGGGGACGCCGCAGCAGGTCCGCAGCGTGATCGACGGTGTGAAGGCGCACGGCATCCCGGCGGTGTTCTGTGAGAGCACGGTCAACACGGCGCCGGCGAAGCAGGTGGCGCGCGAGACCGGGGCCCGGTACGGCGGCGTCCTGTACGTCGACTCGCTGAGCAGGGCCGACGGGCCGGTCCCGACCTATCTCGACCTTCTGCGAGTCACCGCGCAGACAGTGGCGGACGGGCTGGCGGCCCCCAATTGACGGCAGAGCGTTCCGCTGCCACCTCGATGACGGATCCCGGCGAGACCCCGATGCAGACCGAACCGCAAGCCGCCCTTTCCGCCGACCCGTCGAGCGTCCCCGACGGGGAGGCCGACGGCATCGTGGCCCGCGACCTGTGGGTCACCTATCGCAACGGGCACACGGCCGTGTACGACGCCAGCTTCGCGATCCCGCGCGGCACGGTGACCGCGCTGGTCGGCGTGAACGGCGCCGGCAAGTCGACGATCTTCAAGGCGATCATGGGCTTCGTGCCGGTCGCCCGTGGCAAGATCCGGCTGCTCGGGCGCAGCGTCAAGGAGGCCCTCAGGGACAACCTGGTCGCCTATGTGCCGCAGTCGGAGGAGGTCGACTGGAGCTTCCCGGTGCTGGTCGAGGACGTGGTGATGATGGGGCGCTACGGCCATATGGGCTTCCTGCGCCGGCCGTCGGCACGGGATCGCGAGGCGGTGGACCGCGCGCTCGCCCGCGTGAACATGCAGGCCTACAGGCAGCGGCAGATCGGCGAACTCTCCGGCGGCCAGCGCAAACGGGTGTTCCTGGCCCGCGCGCTCGCCCAGGACGGCCAGGTGATCCTGCTGGACGAACCGTTCACCGGGGTCGACGTCAAGACCGAGGAGCAGATCGTCGCGCTGCTGCGCGAGCTCCGGGCCGAGGGACGGGTGATGCTGGTGTCCACCCACAACCTGGGCTCGGTGCCGGAGTACTGCGACCGGACCGTGCTGGTGAAGGGGACCGTGCTGGCTCAGGGGCCGACCGCCACCACCTTCACCCGCGCCAACCTGGAACGGGCGTTCGGCGGCGTGCTGCGGCATTTCACCCTGGGCGGCGACGCGCTCCACGACGACGACGACGGCCGGGCGGTCACCATCCTGACCGACGACGAGCGGCCGTTCGTGCAGTACGGCGAGCGGACCATGCAGAGCGAGGAGGGCTGATGGGCGCCCTGCTGCTCGAGCCGTTCGGCTACGGCTACATGACCAACGCCATGTGGGTGTCGGCGCTGGTCGGCGGGGTGTGCGCCTTCCTGTCGGCCTACCTCATGCTGAAGGGCTGGTCGCTGATCGGCGACGCGCTGTCCCATTCGGTGGTGCCGGGGGTGGCCGGCGCCTACATCCTCGGCCTGCCGTTCGCCCTCGGCGCCTTCATCGCCGGCGGGCTGGCGGCCGGCGCCATGCTGTTCCTGTCCGAACGATCCGGCCTCAAGGTCGACGTCATCATCGGCCTGATATTCACGTCGTTCTTCGGGCTCGGCCTGTTCATCGTGTCGGTCAACCCGATGTCGGTGAGCGTCCAGACCATCGTCATGGGCAACATCCTCGCGATCAGCCCGGGCGACACGCTGCAGCTGGCGATCATCGGCTTCGTCTCCCTGGCGGTCCTGCTGGCCAAGTGGAAGGACCTCATGGTGACGTTCTTCGACGAGAACCACGCCCGCTCGATCGGGTTGCGGCCGGGCCTGCTCAAGGCGGTGTTCTTCGTGCTGCTGTCGGCCTCGGTGGTGGCGGCGATGCAGACGGTCGGCGCGTTCCTGGTGATCGCCATGGTCGTCACGCCGGGCGCGACCGCCTACCTGCTGTGCGACCGGTTCCCGCGCCTGATCCTGACCTCGGTCGTGATCGGCGCCGCGACCGCGTTCGTCGGCGCCTATGCCAGCTACTTCCTGGACGGGGCCACCGGCGGCATCATCGTCACGCTGCAGACCCTGATCTTCCTGGTCGCCTTCGTCCTGGCCCCGAAGCACGGGCTGCTCGCCGTGCGACGCAAGGCGGCGGCGGCGTTGCGCCGCGGGAGGGTGGCCTCATGATGGAGCTCGACCCGCTGCTCCTGCCGTTCGCGTTCGGCTTCATGCGGAACGCCTTCTACATCTCGATCCTGGTGTCGGTGCCGACGGCCCTGATCTCCTGCTACCTGGTGCTCAAGGGCTGGGCGCTGATGGGCGACTCGGTGAGCCACGCGATCCTGCCGGGCGTCGTGCTGGCCTACATCCTCGGCATCCCCCTGATCGTCGGCGCGTTCGCCGCCGGCATGACCTGCGCGCTCGCCACCGGCTACCTGTCGCACAACAGCCGGGTGAAGCGCGACACCGTGATGGGGGTGGTGTTCTCGGGCATGTTCGCCGTCGGCATCGTGCTCTACGTGTCGATCCGGACCAACATCCACCTGGATCACGTGCTGTTCGGCAACATGCTGGGGGTGGAGCCTCACGAGCTCTGGACCTCCGGCCTGATCTCGCTCGTGGTCTCGACGGCGGTTGCCCTCAAGTGGAAGGACCTGCTGCTGCACAGCTTCGACCCGGCCCAGGCCCAGGCGTCGGGCCTACCGGTCGCCTGGATGCACTACGGGCTGCTGGCGGCGCTGTCGCTGACCATCGTCGCGACCCTGACGGCGGCCGGGCTGATCCTCGCCGTCGGCCTGTTGATCGGCCCCGGTGCCGTCGCGTTCCTGCTGGTCAGGAGCTTCGGGCGGATGCTGCTGGTCGCGGTCGCGGTCTGCATGGCGTCGATGCTGCTCGGCGTCTATCTGAGCTTCTTCCTCGACAGCGCGCCGGCGCCGACCATCGTGCTGATCCTGACCGCGATCTTCGTCGTCGCGTTCGTGCGGCGTCAGGTTCTGACCCGCCGCCGCTCGCAGCAGGCGATACGGGCCGCTACCGGGAACGGCTGACCGTTCGCCGCCGCGGCCCGGTGCCGCTACGCCAGCCCGTCGGTTCCCGCCCCGCACACCAGCGCGCACACCGTCGCGCCCGGCCGCACCGTGACGGCGCCGGACATCAGGGCTGCAACGCCGGCGGCACCGCTGAGCTCGGCCGCCAGCCCGCATTCGAACCACAGCCAGCGGGCGGCCTCGCGCATCGCCTCGTCGGACACCAGCACGAGGTCGTCGACATTGGCCGACACCAGTTCGAAGTTCAGCGCCTCGGTGCGGCGCGGCGCCAGGGTGCCGGCCGCCGTGGTGATGGCGTCGAGGGTGACCATCCGACCGGCCGCCCGGCTGGCGTGGTGGGTCGGTGCGCCCTCCGGCTCGATCCCGACCACGCGGACGTTCGGGCGCAGCGCCTTGATGGCGGTCGCCACGCCGGCGATCAGCCCGCCGCCGCCGATCGCCACCAGCACGGTGTCGACCTCTGGGATCTGTTCGACGATCTCCAGCCCGACGGTGCCCTGGCCGGCGATCACCGCCGGCGGCGCGAACGGGTGCAGGAAGGTCATGCCCTCGGCTTCGGCGCGCGCGGTCGCGGCGACCGCCGCCTCGTCGAACACGCTGCCCTCGATCACCACCTCGGCCCCCCAGGCCTTCAGCTTCTCGGCCTTGGCCGCGGGGGCGCTGGTCGGCAGGTAGACCACCGCACGGGTGCCGCCCATGCGCGCCGCGTAGGCGACCGCCAGTCCGTGGTTGCCGCCGGACGCGGTGATCAGCCCGCGGCCGACCTGCTCCTCGGGCAGCGACAGCAGGGCGTTGGTGGCGCCGCGCACCTTGAAGCTGCCGGTCGGCTGCAGGCAGTCGAGCTTGAGCACGAGGCGGGAGTCCGGGATCACCGGCGTGCGCGCCGGGCCGACCTCGAGAACCGGCGACAGCCGGACCTTGCCGGCGATCCGGCCGCGGGCGGCGTTGATGTCGGCGAGGGTTACCGTATTCGACATCAGCCGGCGATCCCCCCGTCCACGATGAAGTGCTGGCCGGTGGTGTAGGCGCTCTCGTCGCCGGCCAGGTACACGGCCATGGCGGCGATCTCCTCGGCGGTGCCGAGCCGGCCGAGCGGCTGGCGGGCGATGAAGTCCTTGCGCGCCTGCACCGGGTCGTCGAAGGCGGCGATGCGGTCGTCCAGCGACGGCGACTGCACGGTGCCCGGGCAGATGCAGTTGCAGCGGATACCCTGGCGCAGGAAGTCGGCCGAGACCGACTTGGTCAGGCCGATCACCGCCGCCTTGCTGGTGCCGTAGACGAAGCGGAACGGGATGCCCTTCACGCTGCCCGACACCGACGACATGTTGATGATCGAGCCGCCGCCGGCCTTGATCATCGCCGGCAGGAACGCCCGGATCATCCGGTACATCGCCTTGACGTTCAGGTTCATCGAGAAGTCGAAGGCGTCCTCGTCGCATTCCAGGATGGTGCCGTGGTGGACGAAGCCGGCGCAGTTGAACAGAACGTCGACCGCGCCGATCTGGTCGGCCGCCGCCCTGATGGCGTCGGCGTCGAGCACGTCGAGCACATGGGTGGTGATGCCGGGCACGCCCTCCAGCTCGGCCAGCCTGGCCGGGTTGACGTCGGTGGCGATGACCTGGGCGCCCTCGCGCGCGTACGCCTCGACGGTGGCGCGGCCGATGCCCTGTGCCGAAGCGGTGACGAGCGCCCTCTTTCCCTGCAGCCGACCGGCCATGGGTGTCCTCCCGAATTGTCGTCTGGTCCGGCGTGTGGCCGGTCACGGGCCGGAGACTAGCCGATCCGTCGGCGCTGTCCACGGCCGTATGTCGTATGACGAGCGCGGCGGGCCGTCGCTAGCGTAGCGCCAGGCCCAGCCCCGTCACTACCAGCACCAGCCCGCCGACCGTGCCGGCGGTCAGTGGCTCGCCCAGCAGCGCCGTGCCCAGCAGGGCGGCGGTTACCGGGCTGAGTCCGAGGAACATGGTCACCCGGGTCGGCGGCGCGTGGCGGAGCGCGAACAGCCACAGCAGGTAGCCGACCGCGCTCGACAGGCCGATGAACAGGATCGCCGCCCAGCCGGCCAGGTCGACCTCGGGCCAGCCGGCGAACAAGCCCTCGCCGGCGGCGACCAGCGCCAGGAACCCGACCGAGGCGGCCATCGCGGTGAAACCGACCGACAGGGTCGGGTAACGCTGGAGATACGGCCGGTACAGCACCGAGCACAGCGCGCCGGTCAGTGCCGAGCCCAGCGCGGCGGCGGCGCCGATCCATTCGTCCGGCCCGCCGACCCCGGCGACTACGCCTTCGCCCAGGGTCAGCCCGACGCCCAGGATCGAGACCGTGACGCCGACCGCGACCCGCGCCGACGGCGCCTCGCGCCGCGTAGTGGCGCCGAGCAGCAGGGTCATCAGCGGGAAGGTGGCGAACAGCAGGCTGGCGCGGGCCGCCGGGATGTACTGCAGCGACAGGTTCAGCAACGCCACCAGCACGCCGAACTGCAGGATCCCGAGGATCGCGATCGGGGCGACGTCGCGGGCCCGGAACCGCGGCAGTCCGGACGACAGGACCACCGGTGCCAGGAACAGGCAGCCGACCGCGTAGCGCAGCAGGGCGAGCGAGCCGGGCCCGACCTGACCGACCGCGAACCGGGTCGCGACGATGGCGGCGCCGACCTGTACCCCGGTGCCGACGGCCGCCAGGATCGCCAGCCGGTACGGGCTCACAGGTCGAGGGCCCAGGTCTCGTCGACCATGTCGCGTCCGAAGGCGTGGTTCGGCGTGCGGTCCACCAGGGTGAAGCCGCCGGTCTCGTAGATGGTGCGGGCGGCCGTAAGGAAGTCGATCGTCCACAGCATCATGCGCCGGTAGCCGGCGGCACGGGCGAAGGCGACCGCCTCGTCGACCAGCCGACGACCGATCCCGAGCCCGCGGGCCGACGGCTCGACGTACAGCAGGCGCAGCTTGGCGGTGGTCTCGTCCAGGCGGACGACGGACACCGAGCCGACCGGCTCGCCGTCGCGCTCGGCCATCCAGCAGCGCTCGCAGTTCGGGTCGAAGTTGCGGATGAAGTTGGAGGCGATCTCGGCCACCAGGGCCTCGAAGCCGTCGTCGAAGCCGTATTCCCGGGCATACAGCGCGGCGTGGCGGTGGACGATCCAGCCCATGTCGCCCGGCCGGTGCGGCCGCAGCACGATCGTGGGCGCGGCCGGCCGGCGCTCGCCGATCAGCGTCTCGATGGTGTGCATGGCCTCGATCAGACGGGCCTGGTCGGCCTCGGCCAGCGGGGCGAGCACGGCCGCGACCTCGGCCCGCGAGCGCTGGTTCAGCGGCGCGAAGGCCTGGTCACCGGTTTCCGTCAGCCGCAGTTCCTGGCGGCGGGCATCGTTCTCGGCGGCCGAGGCGGTGACCAGCCCGCGCTCGCGGAAGCTGCGCAGCAGCCGGCTGAGGTAGCCCGGGTCGAGGCCGAGGTCGCGCCCGAGCTCGCTGGCGGTCACGCCCGGCCGGTGCGCCAGCTCGTACAGGATCCGGCACTCGGTCAGCGAAAACGAGCTGGCCAGCAGGCCTTCATTCAGCGCGCCGATGTGCCGGGTGATGAAGCGGTTGAAGGCGCGCACCGCTTCGATGCGGGAGTCGAGGTCGCTCATCGTGGACACCGCGTTAGTTCGTTGGCATAGTCAATTAAATGGTTGCTAATGTCAATTAAATATCAGATGCCAGTACCCTGGTTCCGGTGTCGTCGGCGTTGCGGCGGCGGGGCCGTTCGCTATGATCCGGCCGCAATGGTTCCGAAAACGCTTTCACCCCAGGAGTGACCGCCATGGCCGACGCCGATCCCGTGCGGCTGACCATCCGCCTCAACGCCGCCGACAACGTGGTCACCGCCCGCGCCGAGCTGCTGCCGGGCACCGAGATCGCCAGCGAGGGCGTGACCGTCGCCCAGCCGATCCCGTCCGGCCACAAGGTCGCGACCCGGGCGATCGCCAAGGGCGAGCCGATCCGCAAGTACGACCAGATCATCGGCTTCGCGGTCGAGGACATCGCGGTCGGCGAGCACGTGCACGTCCACAACGTCGAGATGCACGACTTCGAGCGCGACTACGCCTTCGGCGTCGACGCCAAGCCGACCGCGTACTTCAACGACAGCGACCGGGCGACCTTCCAGGGTTTCCGGCGCGCCAGCGGCCGGATCGGCACCCGCAACTACATCGGCGTGCTGACCAGCGTGAACTGTTCGGCGACCGCGGCGAAGTACATCGCCGAGGCGATCACCCCGGACGTCCTGGCGAAGTATCCGAACGTCGACGGCGTGGTCGCGCTGACCCATTCGACCGGCTGCGGCATGGCCGGCGACGGCGAGGGCTACGCCAACCTGCAGCGGGTGCTGTGGGGCATGGCGCGGCACCCGAACTTCGCCGGCGTGCTGATGGTCGGCCTCGGCTGCGAGGTCAACCAGATCGACTTTCTGCTCGAAGCCTACGGCATCAAGCGGGGCGAGGGCTTCCAGACCATGAACATCCAGGACGCCGGCGGCCTCAGGAAGACCGTCGAGTGGGGGTCCGGGATCATCAGGGACATGCTGCCGGAGGCCGACAAGGCCGAGCGCTCGGCGTGCCCGGCGAGCGAGCTGACCCTGGCCCTGCAGTGCGGCGGCTCCGACGCCTATTCCGGGATCACCGCCAACCCGGCGCTGGGTGAGGCCGCCAACCTGCTGGTCCGGCACGGCGGCACCGCGGTGCTGGCCGAGACCCCGGAGATCTACGGCGCCGAGCACCTGCTGACCCGCCGCGCGGTCAGCCAGGAGGTCGGCGAGAAGCTGATCGAGCGCATCAAGTGGTGGGAGGACTACACCGCGCGCAACGGCGGCGAGATGAACAACAACCCGTCGCCGGGCAACAAGCGCGGCGGCCTGACCACGATCCTGGAGAAGTCGCTGGGGGCGGCCGCCAAGGGCGGCACCACCAACCTGACCGGCGTCTACAAGTACGGCGAGCCGATCACCGCCAAGGGCTTCGTGTTCATGGACAGCCCGGGCTACGACCCGGCCTCGATCACCGGCGAGGTGGCGAGCGGCTCCAACATCGTGTGCTTCACCACCGGCCGCGGCTCGGTCTACGGCTGCAAGCCGGCGCCGTCGCTGAAGCTGGCGACCAACTCGACCATGTACAACCGGATGTCCGACGACATGGACATCAACTGCGGCGCCATCGTCGACGAGGGCGTGTCGGTCGAGGAGATGGGCCAGCGCATCTTCGACCGGCTGCTGGAGGTGGCGTCCGGCTCGCAGACCAAGTCGGAGGCCCAGGGCATGGGCGACAACGAGTTCATCCCCTGGCAGATCGGCGCGGTGATGTGAGCGAGTGGGTCCCGCGGTGAGCGGGTCCTTCGCCGACAGCTATCTCGGCAAGCTCCGGGCGGTGATCGGTAGCCGCCCGGTGCTGATGCCGGGCGCCCGGGTGATCGTCGAGGATTCGGCGGGCCGCATCCTGTTGATCAGGCGCGGCGACATGAAGCTGTGGGGCTGGCCGGCCGGGTCCGGCGAGATCGGCCAGTCGATCGAGGACACCGCCCGCCAGGAGCTGCTGGAGGAGGCCGGGCTGACGGCGCACCGGCTGGTGCCGGTCGGGTTCTCCAGCCACCCGGTCGACGACCGCATCCTGTACCCGAACGGCGACGTGCTGCACGCCTTCGCGATGATCTTCCACTGCACCGAGTGGGCGGGCGAGCCGCAGGCCGACGGCCACGAGAGCCTGGACGTCCGCTGGTTCGCCCAGGACGCCCTGCCGGAGGACCGCACCCTGGCGGTGTCCCGCACCCTCGGCGCCCTGCAGCGCTACAAGGCGACCGGCGGGGCGTTCCAGCTGATCTGAGCGGGGGCCCTCTGCCGCCCGTCGCTCCGTGGGTCCCGGAGCCGCCCGCTGGCGCGGGCCCTCCGGGATGACGGAAGAGAGGTGATCGCCAACCGACCCTGCCCATTACCCAATATCGTCATTCCGGAGGGGGCGCGTGAGCGCCCGGCTCCGGAACCCACCGGCCGCCGTGGGGCAACCGCAATGGCCCTACTGGAAGAGCCCCAACAGGACCTGCGGTGCCTGGTTGGCGATGCCGAGGGTCTGGGTGGCGAGCTGCTGGCGGACCTGGATCGAGTTGAGCTCGGCCGAGGTCCGCGCCATGTCGGCGTCGACGATGTTGCCGAGGCCTTCCTCGGTGGCGTCGAGGACGCCCTGCAGCTGCTCGGTCTGCAGCTCGAGCTGGCGCAGGTCGCTGCCGAGCTCGCCGAGCGCGTCGTGCACCAGCTGCTGGTCCTGGTCGAACTGGGTGAGCGCGTTCAGGGCGTTGGCCGGGCTCGAGATGTCCTCGTTGGCCAGCCGGGCGTAGGCGAGGTCGAGGCGCTGGCCGCGCAGCCGGATGGTGTCGCCCTCCAGGTTCGAGAGCACGTCGACGTCGCGCACCGTGCCGACCGCCAGGTTGAACGGGATCGCCACCTCGATGAGGATGTTGATGCCGTTGTACTCGGCGTTCTCCAGGACCTGCCGCATCTGGGCGAGCAGCTCCTCGTAGTCGTCCTGCAGGATCTGCTGCTGCTGGGCGGTGTTGCCCTGGTTGGCGCCCTCGGTGATCTTCTTGCGGATGTCGGCCATCAGGTCGGATACCGCGGTGGCGCCGGCCAGGGCGACCTTGGCGATGCCCTTGGCGTTGTTGAGGCCCTGGATTACCGCGCCGGCGGCCTTTATATCGCCGCGCAGGCCCTGGGCGATCGCGAAGTTCGAGGCGTCGTCGACGGCGCCGCGGACCTTCCGGCCGGTCGAGACCTGCTCGCCGACGGTGCCGGCACGGCGGTTCGCGGCTTCGAGGTTGCGAAGCGCGGTCAGGGCTTCCGGGTTGGTGTTGACCGACATCACCATGGACCCGGCAATGCAAGATGGGTGCCGCTGAGAGGTTGACGTGGCCAAGTTTCCGCTGATCCTGCCGAGCGACCCGGCGTTCTACGAACTGCCGCCGCCACCGGGCTCCGAGCCGCGCCCGAGCCTGGAGGACATGCTGGCCGAGGCGGCGGCGCCGGAATCCGAGGACGAGGAAGCCGAGGCGCGCGAGGACGACGGAGATGCCGCGAACGATCCGCCGGTCCTGGCGGGCTCGTGCGACGCCCATATCCACGTGTTCGGCGATCCCGAGCGCTTTCCGTACCGCGACGGCGGCGACTACCGGCCGAAACCGGCATCGGCCGACGACTACGCCAGGCTGCGCCGGCGGCTCGGTCTCGACCGCGCTGTGGTGGTGCAGTCGAGCGCTCACGGCTTCGACCACGGCTGCCTGCTCGACGCGCTGGCCCAGTTCGACGGCGGACCGGACGGGGCGACCGGGCGGGCGCGCGGCGTCGCGGCGGTCGGCCCGGCGGTGTCCGACGGCGAGCTGCGCGACCTGGACGCCGCCGGCTGCGTGGCGACCCGGTTCCAGATGCGCGACCCCTGGCGGCTGATCGAGTGGACCGAGACCGATCGGCTGGCCGGCCGGGTCCACGACACCGTCGGCTGGGACGTCGAGCTGCAGATGGACGGCCGGTTCCTGCACGAGGTCGAGGAGCGCCTGCGGTCGTGGCCGGGCCGCGTGATCCTCGACCATGTCGGCTGCTTCCTCGGCCCGGTCGGCGACCGCGAGCCGGGGCTGCGCGCGCTGCTGCGCCTGATCGACGCCGACAAGGTGTGGGTCAAGCTGTCCGGCCCGGAGGAGAGCTCGAACGAACGCCCGAAGCACGGCCAGCGGCCGCGCTACCGCGACGTCGAGCGGATCGCCCGGCTGCTGATCCGGTTCGCGCCCGAGCGGCTGGTCTGGGGGTCGAACTGGCCGCACCCGTCGGCCCGCGGCGCGGTCCCCGACGATCGCTGGCTGCTCGACCTGCTCGGCGAGTGGACCGAGGACGAGGGGCTGCGGCGGCGGATCCTGATCGACAATGCGGCCGCGCTGTTCGGCTTTCCGGAGCCGGTTTCGCCGTGACCCTGCAGGCGGCCTTCGAGGCGGCCGGCGGGCTCGCCCTGTTCCTGCTGGCGATGAGCATGATGACCGACGGCCTGCGCCTGTTCGGCGGGGCCGGGCTGAAGCGGCTGCTCGAGCGCTCGACCGCGACGCGGATCAAGGGGGCCGCGGTCGGCGCCCTGGTCACCGCGCTGGTGCAGTCGTCCTCGGCGGTGACGGTGGCGACCATCGGCTTCGTCAACGCCGGCATCCTGAAGCTGCCGCACGCCGTCGGCGTGGTGTTCGGCGCCAACATGGGCACGACGATGACCGGCTGGCTGGTCAGCCTGACCGGCATCGGCTTCAAGGTCGACGCGCTGGCGCTGCCGATCCTGGCGGTCGGCATGGCGCTTCGGCTGATCGCACCGGGCCGGCGCCTGCAGGGCCTCGGCGAAGCGCTGGCCGGGTTCGGCCTTTTCTTCCTGGGCATCGACATCCTGCAGGGCGCCTTCGGGGCGCTGTCCGGGGGGCTTGCCGAGCGCCTGCCGGCGGCCGCCGGCCTGACCGGCGTGCTGGTCTATCTCGGCATCGGCTTCGGCGCGACCGTGCTGACCCAGTCGTCGAGCGCCTCGATCGCCCTGATCCTGACGGCCGCCGGCCAGCAGCTGATCGGCTTCGACGCCGCCGCGGCGGCGATCATCGGCGCCAATGTCGGCACCACCAGCACGGCCGCCTTCGCGGTGATCGAGGCGACGCCGAACGCGAAACGCGTCGCGGCCGGGCACATCCTGTTCAACCTGCTGACCGGGGTGGTGGCGCTGGCCTTGCTGCCGCTCCTGCTGCAACTGGTCCAGATGGCCAATGGCTGGCTGGAGGTCGGCGGTCGGCCGGAGCCCGCCCTGGCACTGTTCCACACGCTTTTCAACCTGCTCGGCGTGGTGCTGCTGCTGCCGGTCGCCGATCACATCGCCGGCCTGCTCGGCCGGCTGTTCCGGACGGTCGAGGAGGACCTCGGGCGGCCGCGTCACCTGGACGCCACGGTGTCGGCGACCCCGGCCCTGGCGCTGGCGGCACTGCGCGAGGAGCTGCGCCGGATGCGCCGGCTGGTCCTCAGCAACGTCGCCGCCGCCCTGGCCGCGACCGAGGCGCGACCGGACCGGATGGCGCGCCGTGCCGAGGCGGTGGCCGGCCTCGGCACGGCGATCACCGAGTTCGCAACCACCACCCGGATGTCGAGCCTGCCGCGCGACGACGCCGAGACCCTGCCGGAGCTGATCCGGGTGGCGCGCTACCTGATGGAGGCGTCGCGGCTGACGCCCAGGCTGAACGGGCTGCGGGCGGCGATGCTCGAGCCGCAGAACGGTGCCGCCCGGCCGATCGTCGAGGCCTACCTCGCGCGCCTGCGCCAGACCTTCTCGGCGCTGTCCGAGACCGAGGCCGAGCTCGATGCCGGCGATCTGGCGGTGGCGGAGCTGGAAGGCGTCTACCAGACCGCCAAGGCCGGCCTGCTGCGGCTCGGAGCCGACCGGCGGCTGTCGGTCGACCGGCTCGATCTTCTGCTCGAAGGCTTCAGCGGCTGCCACCGCCTGGTCGACCAGTTCGCCAAGGCCGACCGGCGGCTGCGCCGGCCGGCCGGGCAGGTCGCCGACGACCCGGGCGACGAGCCGGAACCGGTGCTTGAGCCTGAGCCCGGGGCGGTGTCGCCGGACGGGCCCGAGGCGCCCGCCCGGCGACCCGTGGCGGATCAGAACGACGCGCTGACCCGCAGGTAGACCGAGCGTCCCGGCTCGTTGACCTGCACCTCGGTCGGGTCGAACGAGTTCGACCGGTTGAGGTGGTAGGCGTAGGTCCGGTCGAACAGGTTGGTCACCCCAACCCGCAGCTTGAAGGGCGCCACCATGTCGACGCTGGCGTAGATGTCCTGGGTCAGCCAACCCGGGGTCTCCCCCGCATCCCGGCCGGAGCCGGTCGCCGGGTCGGAGTCGACCCGAGTCTGCTTCATCGCTCCCCGCAGGGTGGTGCCGATGCTCCAGCCGTCGGCCTCGTAGGCCAGGCCGACCTTGCCCTCGAGCGGCGGGATCTGCGCCAGCGGCTGGCGGTCGTCCAGGTTGCTGCCGTAGGTGTAGGTGGCGTCGCCCGACACCACCCAGTTGCCGCCGAACCGGTAGCGGCCGTTCACGGTGAAGCCGGACAGCAGCGCGTCGACGTTGCGGTACACCGTCGCCCCGTTGCTGAGCTGGATGCCGTCCTGGCCGCGGGCGGTGTCGCGCAGGATGAAGTCGCCGACCCGGTCGACATAGGCGATGGCGCCGACCGACCAGGCCTTGGCTCCGGTCTGCACCCCGATCTCGGCCTGGTGGTGGGCCTCCGGCTCGATGTCCGGGTTGCCGACCCAGCTGCTCGCCATCATGTCGGACGCCATCGACCGCTCGGTGGCGTCGGCGGTCCGCACGCTGCGGCTGAACCCGACATGCACGGTGGTCGCCGGGTTCAGGTCGTACTCCAGCCGGGCCAGGCCGCCGAGGTTGTTCTCGGCCCGGTCGTCGCCGGTGGTGCCGTAGTACAGGCGGTACAGGTCGTTTGCGCTGCGGCCGGTCGAGGCGACGACCTCGCCGGCGCGGCCGAGCTCGGCGTCGACCCGGTCGTAGCGGGCCCCGAGCACCAGCCGGGTGGTGCCGGTCAGTTCGGTCGTGCCTTCCGCGAACACGCCGAACTGGCGGATGTCGGTGTCCGGCCACATCAAAGAGTTCAGCTGGGTCACGTTGCTGTCGGACATGCCGCGGTAGCGCAGTGCCTCGCGCTGGTTGCGCTGCACGTCGAGGCCGACGGTCAGAAGGGTCGCGCCGAGCGGCAGGTCGGCCGCCAGGCTGCCGCCGTAGGTGTCGGACTCGGAATCGACCCGCATCGCCATCGCCGCCGTCCAGTCGCGGAGCGAGTAGTTGTCCATCACGTGGTCGACGGCCGTGACGTAGGCGTCGGCCCGGACCTCGCTGACCGGCCCGTTCTGGAGCGGGACCGCCAACCGGCCGCGCAGGGTGCGAGACTCGTCCAACGGCGCATCCATGGCCGCACCCTCGTACAGCGCGTCGTCGACCCGGGCGAACCCGGTGCCGATCGAGAACGCGGCACCGCCGGCGGTCTTGTAGCCGGCGGTCAGGTCGATCGAGCGCTGCGAGAACCCGCTGCGGATCTCGTTGCCGCTGCCGTCGTCGTAGTTTTCGGCCTCCTTGACGGCCCCGACCGCCCGGACATAGGCGCCGTGCGATCCGGCGGCGACGTCGGCGTAGCCCTCGCGGGTGTTGCCGTTGGCGTCCCAGCCGCCGCCGACGTCCGCCTCGTACGGCTTGCCGTCGGCCAGGACCGGCGCCGTCCGTTCGAACGCCACGTGGCCGCCCGGCCCGCCGGGGCCGCGCGTCACGGTCTGGTAGCCCTGCGACACGGTGACCCGGTCGAAGGTCTCGACCGGCGCGAACGAGCTCGGCGGGTCCATCCGGTTCGGGCAGCCGCCGAACAGGTAGGCGCCGTCGCTGGTGATGTTCAGCTGGTTGCCCTGCAGGCCGCGGATCACCGGGTCGATGCCGTGCCCGCCCATGCGGGTGCCGGAGACCCCCGGCACGCTGCGCAGGTAGTCGCCGCCATCGGCCGCGGGCAGTACGTCGGCGGCACGGGGATCGGTCGTCGCGGTCGCCGGGATGGTCAGCCGCGGCGCCTCGACGACGACCGCCGGCATGGACGCGCCGGTGGTCGGGGTGGCCGTCGTCTGGGCGGTCGCGGGAGTGGCGGACGCTGCGGCGGCGGCGACGCCGGCCAGCAGGATGGAATGCAGGCCTTCGCGGCCTCCGGTCTGGGTCATGTCGGTTCTTCCGTTTGACGTGGATCGGGTGTCGCGGCGGTTGCCGCGCCGAGGGGTCAGCGGAAGCGGGGCGGGTCCCGGGGTCGGCCCGGGCGACGGATCGGGCGTGCGGGGGCGGGTCGGCGGTGCGGTGCCTTCCGACGCCGCAGGGTAGCGATCGTCGGGCGCGCGATCGCCGGCGCATCCGGCGCCGGCAGGGCCGGGGCGTGCGTCCCGATCAGGCACAGGACGCAGGGGCGGGATCGGCGGATCGGGGCTTCGCCGGGCGAGCCGGTGGGATCGGGGCGGTCGCCGGTCAGCGAAAGGTAGACGACGCCGTCGGGCGTGCAGATCGCAATGGCGCCCGGTCCCGGCAGGGCCGGGTTGCCGGGCGGTGCGGCGGCCAGCGGAGCCACCAGGTCGGCGAACAGCAGCGCTGCGACCGTCAGCCATGTTGCGACTCGCCGCCGGACGACCTGCCGCCGGGTGGTCCGGCTATGGAGGACGTTGCCCCTCATCGGCTCATGTCAGGCGAAAGGTCACGGGCACCTCTGCCACCGCCTCGACCGCAAGGCCGTTCCGGCGGGCCGGCTCGAACCGCCATTGCCGGACGGCTTCCAGGGCGGCGCGATCGAGCAGGGCGAAGCCGCTGCTGCGGGCGACGGCGAGGGAACGGCACCGCCCGTCGGGGCCGACCGTGACCGCCAGCACGACCGTGCCCTCCCATCCTTTCAGGCGAGCCTGGCGTGGATAGGCGGGCACGGGATTGCCGGCTGCGGCGGCGACCGGGCGGGCGATGTCAGTGGCTCGACCGTTGGCCAGGCCCGGAACGGCCGCGCCCGCGGTCTGCGTTGCCGGGCTCGCCGAGGTGGCCTGGCCCCCGGTCGGCGGTGGCGGTGTCTTGCGGCGCTCCGTCAATTCGGTCGCGGTGACGGCCTCGGGTGACGGGGCCGCGGCGTCGGGCACGTCCCGCCGCAGGGCGACGGTTTCCGGGTGCGGCGGTGCTGCCTGCGCCGAACCGGGGGCCGCAGCCGCGGGCACGGGAATCGGGCGGGCCGGCGACGGTATTGGCGCACGCGGAGCCCGGGCGATCGGTGCCTGCGGGACGGGAGCCTGCGGGACGGGAGCCTGCGGGACCGGTGCTGCAGCGGCCCGGGCCGGCGTGGCCGCAGCCACAGGGGCCTGTACCGGCGCGACGGCGGCCGGGACCGCCTTCGCCGGTTCGGCTGCGGAAGCGCGCGCCGCCCGCACGGCGACGTACGGCACGACCGTGAACGGCACGGCGATCACGGCCGGGGCCGGCACCGGGGTCGTCGTGGCGCCGACAAGGTCGAGCAGCGCGCCGGCAAGCGCCAGGTGCAGGCAGAGCGAGACGGCGACCGGTCCGCCGAACGCGGCGCCGGACGCAGTGGTCGGGCGATGCATGGGGGAATCTCCCCGTGACCTCGACGAGGTCGGGTTCGATCGAGTCCGGCCGCCGCACCGCACGGGAGTGCGGCAGGCGTCGCCGGGGCTGCTACGAACTCAGAGCGGGGCGGGTGGGGCGCGCGGCTGAACCCGGGCGACCGCCGGGCCGGCCGGGCAGGTGACCGGCGGCGGTGCCGCGAAGGCGGCGGTCGACGTCGGTTCGACGCCGACGGCAGGCAGCACGGGCAACACGGCGGTCAGGTGGCCGGCGGCCATCAGGCAGACCGGGCAGGCCGGGCTGGTCGGCCCGGGGCGTTCGTCCTCGCTGCCGCCGATCGGCTTGGCGGCCGGGCCGGCGGCGCCGCAGATCGAGGCGGCGATGTCGAACGCCTGTCCCCGGCTGTCCGCCGGCAGCTCGCTCAGCGCGAGGGCGTGGCCGACGCCGAGGCCCAGCCGCAGCAGCACCGCGAACACCGCCAGCATGGCCGCGAACTGGGTCCACGGCCTGGCGGCGATCCGCGACGCCATTCGCCGACGGCGGCTGATGGGACGGGCCTTCCTCACGGCTTCCTGCGAACTGTCCACGCGGGTCGGTACTTAAGCGGTCGCGCAACAATAGCCTTCGAACGCGCGTTGGCAACCACCTGCGGATCCGGGAACCCTATTGCCGCCGGAACACCACCGTCAGGTTGTCGGCGGGCATCGGCTGGACCAGGTCCAGGGCGAGCCCGGCGGCACCGGCGGCCGGCACCATCTCGCACTCCAGGTCGCGAATCCCCCAGGCCGGGTTCTCGGCCCGCAGGCTGGCGTCGAACGCGGCGTTGCCGTCGCCGGTGTGGACCCCGTCACGCCGGAACGGGCCGTACAGGACCAGCGGGTCGCCGGGCCGCAGCAGGGCGGCCGCGCCCGCCAGGATGCCTTCGGCCACCGGCCAGGGGGCGATGTGGACGACGTTGGTGGCGACCATCGCCCGGATATCGTCGCGCGGCTCCAGCGGCCACTCGGCGAGCGGGGCCGCTGCGTCCAGCAGCCGCGGCGGCAGCGGCCGGGCGGCGGCCGGCGGCAGCAGGGCGGCCCAGGCCTGCAGGCTCCCGGCCAGGGCCGGCCGCGGGTCGGTCGGCAGCCAGCGCAGCGGTGCCAGGGCGGCCGCGAACGCCGTCGCGTGCTGGCCGCTGCCGGAGCCGATCTCCAGGACGGTGCCGGATTGCGGCAGCACCCGGCGCAGCACCGCCAGCAGCGGCCCGGCATTGCGCCGGGCGGCCGGGGCGTCGCCGGCCGCCGGGGGAGCCGGGCGGTCGAGCGGCGGCGGCACCGGCTGGTCGGCGAGGACGGTCGGCGGCAGGACGGTCGGCCGCGGGACGGCGGCGGGGGCTGACGGGGCGTTCATGACCGCCTATGTAGACGTCATCCCCTTGACCCCGCAATGCGCCGGAGGCGCCGATGTTGGCCCGATTGCAGCGTTTTCTCGACAGGCTCGACGGCGGCGGCGGGTCCGCGACGGCGCCGCGCGACGAACTCGCCACGGCGGCGGCGGTGCTGCTGGTCAAGGCCGCGGCCCTCGACGGCGGGGTCGACGACCGCGAGCGCGCGGTTGCGGCAGATCGTCTCGTCGAACGGTTCGGCGTGCCGCGCGACGAGATCGACCGGGTGATGGCGGAGGCGGCGCACGCCGCCGAGGAATCGGTCGATCTGTACGGCTTCACCCGGGTCCTGAAGGACCGGCTGGACCACGACGGCCGGCTGATGCTGATGGAGGCGCTGTGGGAGGTGGTGTACGCCGACGGCACGCTGCACGACTACGAGGCGCAGCTGATGCGGCGTCTCGCCGGGCTTCTGTACGTCGGCGACCGGGATAGCGGGATCGCGCGCAAGCAGGCGCTTGCGAAACTCGGTCTTGATGAGGCGGGTTCGAGCGACTAAACAGCGGCGGGTCGAGCCCCGGAGGAGACGTCGATGACCTACGTCGTCACGGAAGCCTGCATCAAGTGCAAGTACACCGACTGCGTGGAGGTGTGTCCCGTGGACTGCTTCTACGAAGGCGCCAACATGCTGGTCATTCACCCCGACGAGTGCATCGACTGCGGCGTGTGCGAGCCGGAGTGCCCGCCCGAGGCGATTCTGCCCGACACCGAGTCGGAGGCGGAAAAGTGGCTCGAGCTCAACCGGGAGTATTCCGAGCGCTGGCCGAACATCACCCGGAAGATCGACGCCATGCCCGAGGCCGACGCGATGCAGGCCGAGAAGGGCAAGTTCGACCGATTCTTCAGCCAGGAGCCGGGGGAGGGAACCTGACTCCGGGCGGCGCTATTCCCGGTTTCGGGAGCGTCATTGTCACCCGGGATTAAGACTCCGGTAACAACTGTCTGATTTAACGCATTCGTGGCGTTTCGCCCCGGGTTCGCGGTGCTTGTCCGCGGCCGTGCCCTACCATTGTGCCCCGATTTGTGGTACTGTCCCCTTCGTTCGGAGTCGGGACGGAGAGTCATTCCCGGCCCCGTCCCCGCAAACCGTGGGACCAGTGACGGAACCTGAGTGTTTCGGACTGTCGTTCGGCGTCGATCGTGACGCCGCGATGGCGCGCCGGGTGGGGTGGCGCGTCGCTGGACCTGCGCGGGATCTTGGGATGGATGTGAAACAGAGAGCCCGATGACAAAGAAGAGCGAATTCAAGACCGGCGATTTCGTTGTGTACCCGACGCACGGCGTCGGGCTGATCAAGGGGACGGAGACACAGATCGTAGCCGGCACGGAACTCGACCTGCTGGTGATCGACTTCGAGCAGGACCGGATGACGCTGCGGATTCCGCTCGGCAAGGCCCGGACCAGCGGCCTGCGCCGGCTGAGCAGCCGCAAGCAGATGGACGCCGCGCTGCAGAAGCTGAAGGGCCGGGCGAAGGTGCGCCGGACCATGTGGTCGCGTCGGGCCCAGGAGTACGAGGCGAAGATCAACTCCGGCGACCCGGTGTCGATCGCCGAGGTGGTGCGCGACCTGCGGCGCTCCAGCAACCAGGCCGACCAGTCCTACAGCGAGCGCCAGATGTATCAGGCGGCGCTCGACCGGCTGGCCCGCGAGTTCGCCAAGATCGAGCAGATCGACGAGACGGCCGCCGTGGACCGGCTCGAGAAACTGATGGACGCCGCCTGAGCGACGCCGGACGGCGCGCCCGGGGGGAACGCCCGGGGGTGACGGGAAAAGGGGGCGGTGCCGCGGCGCCGCCCCGTTTCGTTGACCGGATCGGAACGGTCACGGCCACGCGGTCGGATTGATGCCCTGACCGGATTTCTGTTGTGCCGGAGCGGCTGCACGCCGCCGGCTCCCCCTTTCGCGGCGTCGGGCGGCCTGCTATCACCGAGTCCCGACGACACCGCGCCGGACCACTGCGACCCCGGATGCCGACGACCAGCCCGACCGAACCAGCCACCGAGCGCTTCATCGATCTGTCGCGCGCCCGGCGGATTTGGGCCATCGCCGCGGTCCACGGCGCGGCCGACCGCCTGGCGGAGCTGCACGACGCGATCGGCGCCAGGTTCGAGAGCGGCGACCGCGTAGTCTATCTCGGCGACCTGATGGGCGGCGGCGACGTCCGGGCCACCCTGACGGAGGCCTTGCGGTTCCGCCGGCTGGTCCTGGCCCAGCCGCCGCTGTATCTGCCCGAGGACGTCGTCTATCTGCGCGGCCGGCAGGAGGAGATGTGGCACAAGCTGCTGCAGATCCACTTCGCGCCGAAACCGAAGGAACTGCTGCGCTGGATGCTCGGGCGCGGCGTCGAGGCGACGTTGCGGGCCTACGGCGGCGATCCCGAGCAGGGGTTCGCGGCCGCCAACGAGGGCATGCTGGCGCTGACCCGGTGGACCGGCCGGCTGAAGGCGGCGATGCAGGCGGCACCCGGTCACCAGGTCTGGTTCTCCAGCCTGCGGCGCTATGCCCATACCGGCCCCGGCGGCGTGCTGTTCGTGCACGCCGGTCTCGATCCGGCCCGCCCGCTGGCCGACCAGCGCGACGCCTTCTGGTGGGAAAGCGGCACGTTCTCCCGGGCGGCCGCCGGCTACAACGGCTTCGCCCGGATCGTCCGCGGTCACGATCCGGACGGCGGCGGCTGGTCGGAGGACGGGATCACCCTCACGATCGACGGCGGCTGCGGTCGGGACGGGCCGCTGATCGCCGCCTGCCTTGCCCCGGACGGCGTTCTCCTGGACCGCCTCGAGGCCTGACGCCCGGCGCCCGGTGATCCAGGCGCCCGCTCGCTCCGTACATGGTTTGAAGGCTGGGTGCCTTCATGGTGACGGGGGGCTCGATCATGGCGCAGTTCGCAGGTCCGAACACCCAGGCGGCCGATGCCGCCTTCTTCCGGTCGGCCATGCGCGAGCCGTTGCTCGAGCGCGACCACGAGCTCGAGCTTGCCCGGCGCTGGCGGGAAGATGGCGACGAGAAAGCCCTGCACCGGCTGGTCCGGGCCTATACCCGCCTGGTGATCGGTACGGCCAGCCGGTTCCGCCACTACGGCCTGCCGCTCGCCGACCTGGTCCAGGAAGGCAATGTCGGCCTGATGCAGGCGGCGGCCCGGTTCGAGCCCGAACGCGAGATCCGGTTCTCGACCTACGCCACCTGGTGGATACGCTCCGCCATGCAGGACTACATCCTGCGCAACTGGTCGATCGTCCGGATCGGGACGACCACGGCGCAGAAGTCGCTGTTCTTCAACCTGCGGCGGCTGCGGGCCCGCCTGCAGGATCCGTCGGAGACGACGATGTCCGGAGAGGTCCGCGATGCGATCGCCGAGCGCCTGGGCGTCCCGCTGCGCGACGTCGAGGCGATGGAGGGCCGGCTGGGCGGCCAGGACCAGTCGCTGAACGCCACGGTTTCGGAGGACGGCGAGGACGACTGGCAGGGGCTGCTGGCCGACGAACGGCCGAGCCCCGAGCAGGTCGTCACGGGCATGCGCGACTCCCGGACGCTCTCGAAATGGCTGGCGGAGGCCCTGGCCGACCTGAACCCGCGCGAGCGCATCATCATCGACCAGCGTCGGCTGCGCGAGGAGGGGGCGACGCTCGAGGAACTCGGGCGTGACCTCGGCATCTCGAAGGAACGGGTCCGCCAGCTCGAGAGTCGGGCGCTGCTGAAGCTGCGCGAGCGGCTGGCCGACCGCATGGCCAGCCCGAACGACCTGATCCCCGAGTTTTGAGCCCGGCGATCCGGCCTGCAGGGCCGGTCAGTCGACCACGGTCTTCACCAGCGACCCCGGCTGCGGCTGCTCGCCGGGGGCGAGGCCGTTCAGGACCCGGAAACGGGCCTCGGCGAACGGCCCTTCGGGCAGCGACCGCGCCAGCCCGGCGACGGAGTCACCCGGCCGGGCGGTTCGGACCTGCAGCCGATACGGCCGCTCGCGAGCCGCCTCGGCCTCGCTGATCCGCCGGAAGCTCAGCGCGGTCTGCCGCAACGCCTCCGCCTGTCTCGGCGTATCGTCGGCCGGCGTTGCGAACAGGAACCGGTAGATCCGGCCGTCACCGCCATCGAGGGCGACCAGCCGGATATCGACCGGCCCGCGGTTCGAGGAGACCCGCGTCACCCCGGTCGCGCCCTGCATGCCGTTGCTGTCGAAGCGGGTCAGGTTGGTCAGCGGCAGCCGGGCCCCCCAGCGCCGGGTTATGTACCGCAGCATGTCGTGCTCACCCTCCTGGCGGGCGGCGTCGAACCGGATCTCGGCGCCGTTCGGGGCGCGGGCGCGGACCGCCGTCGGCCCGTTGAGCAGCACGAAATCCGCCGGGACCGTGAATTCGAACCGCAGCTTCGGATGCACGAAGCGCCGGCCCCGCACATAGCCCTGCTCGGGCGAGTCGCCGTACAGCATGCCGTCGAGCCGGCGCAGATACGGCTCGCGGTCGACGATCCCGCCCTGGGCGGCGAGGCCGATGCTGGCGGCGCGGGCCTCCTGCACCCGGTCGATGGTCCGCGGGTGCGTCGCCATCAGGCTGTACTCGTCAGGGTCGGAGCCGGTCCCGAGGATCTCGGCGTCCAGCCGGCTCTTGTCGCGCAGCCGGGCGAGGAACGACGCCATGGCGTCCGGCTGATAGCCGGCCCGGACCAGATAGCGCAGGCCGAGCGAGTCGGCCTCGAACTCCTGCTCCCGGCTGTAGCCGCGCAGGATCAGGCCGCCGCCGAGGTTCAGCAGGTCGGCGGCCCCGCGGTCGCCGATCGCCGCCCCCAGGATGGCGGCGCCGAGGCCGACCCAGACCGCCCGCCCCTGCTGCTGGGCGCCGTGCCGCGCCGTGACGTGGGCGATCTCGTGGCCGATCACGCCGGCCAGCTCGGCCTCGCTGTCGGCGAGCGCCAGCAGGCCGCGGGTCACGTAGACGTAGCCGCCGGGCAGGGCGAAGGCGTTCACCACCGGCGAGTCCAGCACAGTGAAGGTGAACGGCAGCTGCGACTGCTCGGAGTTGGCCACCAGCCTGGCGCCGATGCCCGCGACGTAGGCCTGGATCGCGTTGTCGTCGTAGACCCCGCCGAACTCGGCGAGGATCTTGGGGTGCTGCTCGGCCCCGACCTGCCGTTCCTCCTCCGGCGACATCAGCGTGAATATCTGCTGGCCGGTGGCGGGGTTGGTCGAGCAGCCGCCGACCCCGGCCGCCCCGACCGCGACGCTCGCGGCGAGCAGCAGGGATGCGATCCGGCGGCGAATTCCGATCGTCGGTTTCATCGGCGCGTCACGGTCTCCGGCTGTTCATGGACTCGAACGTCGCAAGGGTAGTTTTCCGTCATTCCTCCAGGACCTCCAGCCCCTCCGGGTGGGTAAGGTCGATCATCGGGCCGTTCAAGGGGAAGACCCAGCCGCGGCCCCGCACCCGTCGTCCGGTCAGGTCGGCGAGGTCGATGCCGGCGCGCGCGAAGACCTGGCGGACGTCCGGCCTGGCGCGGAACGTGAAGTCGCGCCGCCAGTCGGGGCCGAAGTTGAGGTAGGCGGTGCCGCGGACGACCGCCGCGTCGACCACGCGGCCCTCGACGACCTGCACGCTGTCGAGGTCGCCCCAGGTCTCGGCCGGGTTGCGGACCCGGTAGAACCGCTCGCGCCAGATCCCGCTCCGGGCGGCGCGGGCGGTGCGCTCCAGGTCGAGCATCAGCCGGGCGCCGGTGGCGGTCCGGGGCTGGGTGTAGACCCGCGCCAGGCCCGTCATCAGCAGGGTGCCCTGCATCCACAGCCCGTCGTCGCGGACGACGTGGGCGAGGCTTCGGCCCCAGCGGTCCTCGCGGTCTTCCGGGTGCCAAAGGGTGACGTCGTTCCCCAGCAGCGCATGGCCGACCGCGGTCGCCGCCTCGGTCGCGAGCGGCCAGGCCGGGCGGTCGCCGCGGGCCGGCTCGGGCGTCTGGATGCCGGCGAGGCGGACGGTGGTGCCGTCCTCCAGATCGATGGTGCCGCCGTCGCGGATCGCCGACACACGTCCCGTCTCGCCCCGGGCCAGTCCGTCGGGCGCGGCGGGACCGGGGCGGGCGCCAGCCGTCCCGGCGGGTCCGGCCAGGACCAGGCACGCCAGCCCCGCGCCCACCCGACGCCGGGTGATGCGGGGCTTGCCGTAGGCCGGTCGTTGCCGATCGAAGATCACACTTGAGACTACCAGCATCCGGCGAGGAATGCGGAGCCGGATGCCGTCCTCCCGCAAGGAGCGGAAGGCCGGACGGCGGGGAGGCGGCGCCGTCCGGCCGGACGCCGGCTGTCGTGCGTCAGCCGCGAAGGCTGCGCAGCATCCAGGCGGCCTTGTCGTGGGTGGCCAGCCGGCCGGTCAGCAGGTCGGCGGTGGCGTCGTCGCCGGCGCTCCCGGCAGCCGCGATGCCGGCCTTCAGTGTCGCTCCGACGGCCTCGTTGCCGGCGGCGAGATCGTCGATCATCGCCTTGGCGTCAATGCCCTCCTGGGCATCGGCGATCCTGCTGATCTCCCGGAACGCCTGCAGGCCGCCCGGCGCGGCGGCGCCCAGGGCACGGATGCGCTCGGCCAGTTCGTCGACCGCGCCGAAGGCGTCGGTGTACTGCTCCTCGAACAGGTTGTGCAGGCCGAAGAAGTTCGGGCCGACCACGTTCCAGTGGTAGTTCTGGGTCTTCAGGGCCAGGGTGAAGGTGTCGGCCAGGGCCTGTTCCAGGGCCTTGACGACGGGATCGGTGTTGCGGGTCATCGTGCCTCTCCTTGTCGGTTCCGCGGCCGTCGCCGGCGGTCCGGCGCAACGGCTACGAGACAAAACATAGGTGTTCGGATACCGTCATCCAATCGATTGGTCCGCAAGCTTCGATAGGTTTGATCTATGACATTCCGGGGACTCTCGCTGCGTGACCTGGAGTACGTGGTGGCGGTCGCCGACCACGGCCATTTCGGCCGGGCCGCCGAGGCCTGCCGGGTCAGCCAGCCGTCGCTGTCGTCGGGGGTCCGCAAGGTCGAGGACGCGATCGGGGTGCGGGTGTTCGAGCGCACCAGCCGCCGGGTCATGCCGACCCGGGTCGGCGAGGAGGTGGTGCTGCGGGCCCGCGCCGTGCTCGCCGCGGCGGCCCGGATGATGGATGCCGGGGTCGAAGCGACCGCGCCGCTCGCCGGCCCGTTCGCGCTCGGGGCGATCGCCACCGTCGGTCCGTATCTGTTCGCGCACTCCCTGGCACCGTTGCGCGAGGCCTATCCCGAGCTGCTGCTGACCATCGAGGAGGGGCTGACCGAGCACCTGCTCACCCGCCTGCGGGAAGGCGCCCTGGACGCGGTCGTGCTGTCGCCGCCGATCGACGACCACGGCCTGGAACTCATCCCGCTGTATCGCGAGCCGTTCCGCCTGGCGGTGGAGGCGCAGTCGCCGCTGGCGAGCACGCCGTCGGTGCACGTCGCCGACCTGGATCCGGCCGGCGCGGTACTGCTCGAGGAGGGCCATTGCCTGCGCGACCAGGCGCTGTCGCTGTGCGGCGGCACCGGGCACCGGCCGCGCCACACCGCGATGAGCCTGGAGACCCTGAAGGCGATGGTGGCGGCCGGCATCGGCTACAGCCTGGTGCCGGCGGGGGCGGTCCCGGGCGAGACCGATCTCGGCGGGCTGGTCCGTTATCGGGTGCTGGCGGAGGAGAAGATCGGCAGGACGGTGGCGCTGGCCTACCGGCGTTCGCGCGACCGGGTCGACGACGTCCGTCGGATGGCCGGGATCCTGCGCGACCACGGTCCGCCCGGCACTTTCGCCATCGCCGGTCTTTGACAATCCCGGGGCAGCGCCCGATAACGGCCCGGGGCGCCGCCCGATCGCGGCAGCGCATCGACAGACGAGGGTGCGGTGGCGCGCGACGACCTGTTTCCCGAGATACCGTTCCACCGAAGCGGGTTTCTCGACGTAGGCGACGGCCACCGGCTGTACTGGGAGGAAAGCGGCAACCCGGCCGGCACTCCGGTGGTGTTCCTGCACGGCGGCCCCGGTTCCGGCACCTCGCCGGCGCAGCGCCGGTTCTTCGATCCGCAAGGCTGGCGGATCGTGCTGTTCGACCAGCGCGGCGCCGGCCGCTCGACGCCGCACGCCTCGGTGCAGGCCAACACCACGCCGCATCTGGTCGCCGACATGGAGCGGCTGCGCGAGCACCTGGGGATCGACCGTTGGATGGTGTTCGGCGGCTCCTGGGGCTCGACCCTGGCGCTCGCCTACGGCCAGGCGCACCCGGCGCGTTGTCTGGGCTTCATGCTGCGCGGCATCTTCCTCGGCCGGCCGAGCGAGGTGGAGTGGTTCCTGACCGGCATCCGGCTGCTGTATCCGGACGCCTGGCGCCGGTTCGCCGAGTTCCTGCCGGAAGCCGAGCGCGGCGACCTGCTGAGCGCCTACCACCGCCGCCTGTTCGATCCGCGGCCCGAGGTGCACCTGCCGGCGGCCCGCAGCTGGGCGCGCTACGAGGCGGCGTGCTCGGCGCTGGTGCCGGATCCGCGGCAGCTCGCCGACATGGAGAACGACCAGCACTCGCTGGCGCTGGCCCGGATCGAGGCGCACTACTTCGCCAACCGGCTGTTCCTGCCGCCGCAGGGCCTGCTGGCCGGGATGGACCGGCTGGCCCGGCACCCGGCGGTCATCGTCCAGGGCCGCTACGACGTGATCTGCCCGATGGCCTCGGCCGACCTGCTGGCGCGGACCTGGACCGGGGCCGAGTTCGTGGTGGTCCCCGACGCCGGCCACGCCGCCATGGAGCCCGGCATCCGCCGCGCCCTGGTCCGCGCCACCGAGCGCCTGAAGACGCTGGTGGCGGCGTAGTTCCAGCCCTCATTGCCAGTCGCGCCCGTCGTCGCCCCGTGGGTTCCGGTTCGGTCCGTCCCGCGGAGCGGGTCGCCCCGTCCAGCAACTGTACGCGTTGTTGTCAAGCGTCTGCGGGTCTGAATGGCCTTTGTTCCTTGACCATGGTGTTGA
>NZ_BMZS01000015.1 GCF_014652915.1 Thalassobaculum fulvum | reverse complement strand
CCGCCGGCGAAGGCGCCGGTGCCGGTGCCGCGGCCGGCGAGGGCGGCAGCATGATGGCCGGCGGCGCCCGCGGCGGCATGGCGGGCGGCGGCATGGCCGCCGGCGAAGGCGCCGGTGCCGGTGCCGCGGCCGGCGAGGGCGGCAGTATGATGGCCGCCGGCGGTGTCGAGGCTGCGGAAGCCGCCGAGGCGGGCGGCATGGCCACCCAGAACTCGTTCATGTGGAGCGGCACCATGTTGTTCCGGCGCGGCATGCAGACGCTCGGCGCGATCACCGGCGGCCTGGTCGGCGACGACCTGTACGGCGGGTGATCGGCACGCCGACCCCATAGCGTTCCGGCTTTCGGCGGCGCCCTTCTCCATAGCGGAAAACCCGCAGGCGCCCGTAGCGGCGCGACAGGCTATACTCTGCACGGTCGTCCGTTCGGCTTCGGCGCCCACGTCGAGGTGCGACGGCTTCGTACCGTAACGATACGCAACCGGCACTCACGGTCGGGCGGGAGCGTCCATGCCCATCGTCCACACCGAGATCGCAGAGCACGTCGACCGTCGGGTGAGCAACGAGGCGATCGCCACCCTCTACCGGCAATGGATCGAAGCGGCATCTGACGAGGGACTGCCGGACTTCGCGCTGTTCGACCCGGCGGCCCGGCCGGACGAAGCCGACGATCTCATGGTGATCGAGCCCGACGGCCGGTCGCTGCTGTACGCGTACTACGGCCGACGAATCGCGAACGCGACCGGCTTCGACATGACCGGCCGGCGAACCAGCGACTTCGACGGCGAGACCGCTGCCCTTGCCGAACGGAAGTACCGCTCGGTGCTCGAGACCCGGCGCCCGCTCTACCTGATCTCCAGCGCCAGCAGGAGTTCGGCGGTGGTCAGTTGGGAGCGGCTGATCATGCCGGTCAGAGCGGCCGACGGCAGAACGCTCATCGTCTGTTACAGCGTGCCGCTCGTCCACAAGGCCGAGATCCTGGACAGCCTCATGGAGTCCAGCACGGACGGCATCGCCGTCCTGCAGCCGGTCCGCGACCCGGACGGCCGGATCGCGGACTTCCGCTACCTGATGATCAACAAGCGCGCGGGCGAGATCCTCAACCGCGATACCAGTTCGCTGATCGGCGCTCCCGTCAGCATCGTGTTCCCGGAGGCGAACAGCCGGCTGCCGGTCTACCGCGAGGTCATGGCGACCGGCATCCCCCGGCAGATCGAGCTCGATTCCGCGGTGGACGGCGAACCGCGATCGTTCCGGCTGTCCGCCGTGCGTGCCGGCCAGAACGTGGTGGTGACCCTCACCGACATCACCGAGATGCGCCGGATGATGGAGCAGCTCGAGCGCCAGCAGACCGACCTCCAGTTCGCCAACGACACCCTGCAGGACCAGGCCGCGAACCTGGTCTCCCTGGTCGAGACCATCGAGCAGGCGCGCGCCGACGCGCTCAGCGCCGAGCGGTTCGTGACCGATCTGATGGAAGCGGTGCCGGTTCCGCTGTTCTACTGGAACCCGGACGGCACGCTGAACCGGGTCAACCGGCACTACGCGGCAGTGTACGGGCACACGACGGCGTCGATCATCGGCAAGACGCCGGAAGACATCCTGCCGCCGCACGTGGCCAAGTACCTGCGCGAACACAACGCCCGCCTGATCGAAAGCGGGGGTCACCAGACCTACGAAGGCGACGTCGACGTCCCCGGCCGCGGGCTCCGGCGGTTCGTCGTGCACCGGGCCCTGGTGCGCGACCTGGAGGACCGCCCGATCGGGATCGCGGGGGCGATGCTCGACCTCACCGAGGAGTACGGCCTGCGCCGCGAGCTCGAGCGGCTCGCCTCGACCGACCCGATGACCGGGCTGTACAACCGCAGGGTCTTCATGGAGCGGCTGGAAGCGCAGGCGGCGCACCACCAGCGCTACGGGACCCCGGCGTCGCTCGCCATACTCGACGTCGACCACTTCAAGAGCGTCAACGACACCTACGGGCACGATTTCGGCGACGCGGTCCTGGTCGGGCTGGCGCGGTTGCTGAGCGCCCAGGTCCGGCAGGGCGTCGACGTGGTCGCCCGGTTCGGCGGCGAGGAGTTCGTGCTGCTGCTGCCGGAGACCGACGGCCCGGCAGCAGCGACGATGGCGGACCGCCTGCGCGCGGCGTTCGCCGCCCTGGCGTTCGATCACGCGTCCGGCCCCAAGACCTTCTCCGCCAGCGTCGGCGTCGCCGAGATCGGGCGGGCCGACGACGTCACGAGCCTGCTGAAGCGGGCCGACGACGCGCTGTACCGTTCCAAGCACGCCGGACGCAACCGGGTCACCCTCGCCGGCGCCCCGCCGGACCGACGGATGAGCTCCGCCGGCTGACCGCTCGGCGACGGCGGCCGCGCTACCCGGCGGCAGCCACCTCCTTGATGAAGCGGTCGACCGTCGCCTGAAGGGCATCGGCCCGGCTGGACAGGTGCTCGGCCGAGGTCGACACGACGTCGGCGGCATCGCGGTTGTCGGAGATGTTGGCGCTGACCCGGGCGATGCTCTCGGTGACCTGCCGGGCATCGTCCGAGGCCTCCTGGACGTTGCGGGCGATCGCCTCGGTCGTGGCGCCCTGGTGCTCCGCCGCTTCCGCGATGCTGTGCGCGATGCGGCTCATGTCGGCGATGATGTCGCGGATGCGGTTGATGGCATCGACCGCTCCGTCGGTCCGGGTGCGGATGGCGTCGACCTGGACGCCGATGTCCTCGGTCGCGTCCGCCACCCGCTTGGACAGCGTCTTCACCTCGCTCGCGACCACGGCGAAGCCCTCGCCCGCCTTGCCGGCCCGGGCCGCCTCCACGGTCGCGTTCAGCGCCAGCAGGTTGGTCTGCGCCGCGATGTCGTTGATCAGCTTCACCAGGCCGGTGATGGTGTCGACGGCGCGGGACAGTTCCTGAACCGTCTCGACCGTCTCGCTCGCCTCGTTCACCGCGTTGTTCGCGACGCTGTTCGACCGCGCGATGTCGCTGTTGATGCTGTGGATCCGGTCGGTCAGCTCCTCCGTGGCGGCCGCCACGCTCTCCACATTGGCCGACGAGCGTTCGGCGGCGGCAGACACGGTGCCGGCGTTGGCCTCGTTGCTGGCGGCCCCGCTGGCGAGCGCCTGGGCGGTGGTCGTCAGGCCGCTCGCCGCTTCGGCGACCTCCCCCATCAGGGCACGGACGTCCTGCTCGAACTGCCGGGTCAGGTCGCGGACCCGCGCGGCCCGTTGCTCGCGGGCGGTCAGCGCCGCGCGCTCCCGCTCCTCCAGCCGCTGGCGCTCGACCGCATGGTCCTGGAACACCTTGACTGCCCGCGCGATGTCGCCGAACTCGTCCCGGGACTCGGCGTACGGCACCCGCACCCCGTGATCGCCCTCCGCCAGCCGGCCCATGGTGGCGGTCAGCGCCGCGACCGGCAGCGTCAGCCGACGGGCCGCGATCACCGCCGTCCCGATCACCCACGCGGTCGCGATCACCGCCAGGACGACCGCGCCGAGCAGCTTCAGCAGCGCCGCCTCCTGGCCGGTCGCCTGGTAATCCTCCCAGACCGTCCAGATCAGCAGCGCGTTCGCGGTAGTCCCCAGCAGGGCCAGGCCGCCGACGGCGGTGTAGATCAGCAGGAGAACCTTCATCGCGACACGTCTCCGCTCTTCGGGCGCGGCCGCAGCCGCCATCGGGAAGCGGGCGGACCCCTGCCCTGCGAACCGAAGGACGCTAAGGGCTCGACGCTCCCGGCGCGTTGCGATGAATCAATTAACGGAGGGAGGTGCCGGCGACAACGGCAGCCATCGCGCGTGGTCCGTCGCGACCGCGCCGGCCGGAGGCGATATGCCCCCTATCCGCCCTGGCGCTGCAGCAGCACGTGGTCGATGCGATCCTTCAGCGTCGCCAGCGACACCGGCTTGGCGAGGTAGCCGTCGACCCTCAGCTCCTTGGCGGCGAGGACGGTTTCGCGCTGCTTGTCCGACGTCAGGAAGATCACCGGCACCTGCGAGAGCTGCTCGTGCCCGAGGGCGCGCAGCTTGCGCAGGAAGGTGATGCCGTCGACCGGCTCCATGTGGATGTCGCACAGGATCAGGTGCGGCCGGACCCGCAGGATCTCGCGGAACCCGTCGACGCCGTTCTCCGCCTCGTCGATCAGCTGGAACCCGATCTGCCGCAGCAGCCGGCAGATGATCTGGCGGATGTACCACTCGTCCTCGAGAACCAGGATCCGCAGGTTCTCGTACGCGTGCTGGGAGGTCGGATCGAACATCGTCAGCTCCCGGGCTGGCCGGCGAACCGGCGGATTGCGGGCAGAGTATGCCTGAACTCGTCGAGAGTCGGCGCCAGCACCTCGGCCATCAGGCCGGCGGTCTCGGGGTCGCCGGCATCCAGCAGGTCCTGGATATCGGCGGCGATGCGGCCGAGCCGGACGGCGCCGATCGACAGGGTCGCGCCCTTCAGCGTGTGGGCGGCGTCGCGCGCCCGCCCGACGTCGCCGTCGGCCAGGGCCGCGTTCACCTCCTCGATCCTCGGCCCCCAGCTTTCCGACGCGTCGCCGACGAACTCGATCGCCTCGCGGTCGAAGCCGCCGAACGTCTCGGTGATCGACCGCGGGTCGAAGATGTCGGTGTCCCAGTCGGGAGCCGCAGCCGGCGCCGGCGCGACCGGCCCGTCGGCCATCGGCCGGCGCAGTGCCAGCCCCTGCGGAAGGTGCCGCGCCAGCACCGCCCCGAGCTTGCGGCTGTCGATCGGCTTGGTGAGGTAGCCGTCCATGCCGGCCTCCAGGCAGCGCTGCTCGGTCCCGCCCAGCGCGTCGGCGGTCAGCGCGACGATCGGCAGCCGCCGCCCGGCCGCGTCCTCGCCGCCACGGACCGCCCGGGCCAGCTCGAACCCGTCCATCTCGGGCATGTTGAAGTCGGTCAGCAGCAACCCGTAGCCTGCGCCGGAGGCCGCGAGCATCTCCAGGGCGATCCGGCCGTTGGCAGCGACCTCGCAGGCGAACCCCATCCGGCCGAGCATCTGGCGGACCACCACCTGGTTGGTCTCGTTGTCCTCGGCGACCAGGACCAGGGCACCGGCGGCCCGGGCCTCGTCGACCGGGGGCGCGGCGAACGCCAGGTCGTCGCGCCGCTCGACATCCGTGGCGTCGGCCGCCTCCAGGCCGAGGGCGACGGCCACCGCCCGCCACAGCGTCGGCCCGGACAGCGGCAGCGTCAGCAGCACCGGCGCCCCCGCCCTGACCGCGGCCGGCAGCGCCGCGAGCTCGGACCGCCGGCCGACCAGCGCCACGGTACCGCCGAGCCGACCGAGCGCCTCGGCGGTCAGGCCGGGCGTCGCGCAGCCGACCACGCGAAGATCTGCGTCGGCCGCCGTCTCGACGTCGGCCAGGCGCGCGACCGCGGTGACACCGGTCGCCCGCAGCCACCGCTCCGCCACCCCGGCGACCGCGTCCGGCAGGTCGATCAGGGCGACCGAGGCGGCCGACAGGTCGGCGGCGTGGCACCGGGGCGCGGCGGCCGCCGGTTCCAGCGGCAGCTCGAACCAGAAGGTCGAGCCGGCGTCCGGGGCGCTCTGGACGCCGATCCGACCGCCCATCAGTTCGCACAGCCGCTGGCAGATCGAGAGTCCGAGGCCGGTGCCGCCGTACTTGCGGGAGGTCGAGCTGTCGGCCTGCACGAAGGCCTGGAACAGCTTGCCCTGCTGCTCGGGCGTCAGGCCGATGCCGGTGTCGCTGACCTCGAAGCGCAGCCGGCGCCCGTCGCCGTCCGCGGCCGCCACCCGGATGCCGATGCCGCCCCGCTCGGTGAACTTCACGGCGTTGCTGCCGAGGTTCAGCAGGATCTGGCGGATCCGCGTCGGGTCGCCGAGGCGGGCGTCGACCAGGGCCGGGTCGACGTCCACCAGCAGGTCCAGGCCGCGCTCTTCGGCCCGCGGCGCCAGCAGCTCGGCCGAGCCGTCGACCACCTCGGACAGCGAGAAGCCGATGGTCTCGATCTCCAGCTTGCCGGCCTCGATCTTCGACAGGTCGAGGATGTCGTTGATGATCGTCAGCAGGGCCGTCGCCGAGTCGGCGATGACCCGGGTCATCCGCCGCTGCTCGGCGTCGAGCCGGCTCAGCGACAGCAGCTCCACCATCGACATCACGCCGTTCATCGGCGTGCGGATCTCGTGGCTCATGGTCGCCAGGAACGTCGACTTCGCCCGGGTCGCCGCCTCGGCGATGTCGCGCGCCTCGATCAGCTCGGCCTCGGCCCTGCGACGGGCCGCCGCCTCGACCCGCAGCTTGACGGCATAGGTCGCGACGACGCCGAAGACCACCACCGCCAGGAACACCAGCGCCACGTTGCGGCGGACCGTCGCCACCGCGCCCGCCAGCACCCTCTGGAGGTCGCGGGCCAGGAAGATCTGCAGCGGCATCGCCCGCGACGGATCGAGCTGGAACTTGGTCGCCAGATACGATGCTCCCCGGGCCTGCACCTCGGTGATCTCGCCCGGACGGTCGACGGCGTTGACCACCAGGCTCTCGAAGCTGCCGGGCTCGCGGTAGCGCGCCAGGAACGCCTCGGTGTCGTGGTCCAGCTCGGTGGCATGGGCCACGAAGTCCGGGTGGCCGAGCATCTTGTTCGCCAGGTCGGTGGCGAACACCAGGTCGCCGGTTCCGGCCAGCGCCTCGGCGGTGACGATCAGCGTGCGCGACAGCGAGCCGAGCGACAGGTCGATGCCCAGCACCGCCCACACCGCGCCGGAATCGTCGTAGATCGGCTCCGCGTAGGTGACCCCCAGCCGGCCGCTCGACGCGAAGACATAGGCGTCGGTCCATACCGGGCCGCCGCCCTCGACCGCCGCCTTGTACCAGGGCCGCTGGCGCGGGTCGTACGGCCGGTGCGCCGCCGTCGCCTCCTGCCAGCGGCTGCCCAGGTGATCGAAGCGCTGCCAGCGGCCGGAACCGTCCAGATCGGGCCGGTCGATGATCCGCCGGCGCACCACCGGCTGGCCGCGCTCCGCCCCTTCGCCCGGGATCTCGTCGGCCAGCGCAAGGTCCTGCAAGTGCAGGAAGCGCCCGTCGGGGAAGCCGAGAAAGGCGCCGTTGACGTGCTCGAACTGGCGGACCGGGCCGATGACGACGGCGAAGAAATGCTCGGCGAGATCCTCCCCCTTCCGGTGCCGGACCCCGGAATCCAGCACGCTCTGGCTGAGGGTCAGGGCCGGCTGGAAGATGTGATCCAGCGACCGCTCGAAGGCCTGGGTCGCGGCCCGCAGGTCCCTGGAGGCGCCGTCCAGCAGCTCGGCCTTCTGCACCCGGTAGACGGCATACGACACGCCGCCGCCGACCGCCAGGATCGCCAGCAACACAATGACTGTCAGAAACCAGCGGCCGGTTCGCAGGACCGTATCCTCGGCTTTTGCCTCAAACCCATCTGACCATGCACCAAGTGGTTAAGTCGGCACAACAGAGTGAACGCCACAGCTGTGCCGAAAAGCGCCCACGCAGCGTCGACCGGCCGCACCGTCGATCCGTCGCGCATCCGGTCAATCCTGGACCAACACGCCGTACCACCCGAGCCCGGCATAGGTCTCGTAGCCCGGGGTGCGGTGAAAGCCGACGGTGCCGCCGCCCGGTGTCCGATAGGTGCCGGCGTCCCGGCCGTCGGTCTTCAGCTCGAAGGTCTCGCCCGGGCCCCGGGTGGGCGAGGTGCTCGCGATCACCCGGTCGCGGGCGTCGACCAGCATCACCCTCGTACGCGCCCGCTCCGCCGGCGAGAGCCGGACGCCGCGCACGATGGCATCGGCCTGCGGCCCCCAGTCGAAGTGAACCCCGAGCACGCCGATCGGCCGGCCGTCGGCTTTCGCACCCTCGCGGATCGCGGCGGCGTAGGACGCCACCGGCTGCCCCGCCAGCAGGGCGTTCGTCGCGATGTCCGCGACCGCGTAGTCGTCGCCGCTCGCCGTCGCGATCGCCTGGCGGAACCAAAGCTCCCCGGACACGTCGGCGCCGGCGACCGGATAGCGGTCCGGACGCCCGTTGGCGACCACCCGGCCGTACGCGTCGCAGATCCAGAGATCGAGGTAGACGGTATAGGCCGACAGGATCACCCCGAGCCGATGCGAGGCATGGGCCGCCGCCTGCGCTCCCGGCGACTGCAGACAATCGACCACCGCACTGTCGGTCGCCCACCAGCGCACGTCGCAGGTCCGTTCGTACAGGTTGCGGTCGATCAGTTCGACCGCGTTCAGGGCCAGGTCGACCAGCCGCTGCCCCTTCATCTGGTCGACCACCTGCCGCCCGATGGTCTCGAGCAGACCGGTTCGCGAAGACAGCTCCTGCACCAGCGATGCCGCGAGCGCCTCGATCTCCCCCGAAACGCCCTTGACCTCGTCGGCCACCACCGCGAACCCGCGGCCCAGCTCGCCGACCCGGGCGCTCTCGATCAGCGCGTTCAGGGCCAACATCCGCGTGCGGCCGGTGATCGACTGGATCGCCGCGATCTTCTCCCGGCTGATCCTCGCGACCTCCTCGCTCAGCAGGACGATCTGCTCGGGGTCGGCGGTGTCGGCAGTGCTGGTATTTCCGGATACGCGCTTCGGGTCGAGCGCGGCGGGTACGGCGTGCATCGGGGGCCTCGGCGAGACAGGGACGGATACGACTCGCTTCGCGATCCCGCCAAGGCTCGCCAAGCGAAGCGTACACCCGACCGGAGCCCTCGGCCCGGACGCCAGCGACCGCCGAAGTAACACAGCCGGTATATCAGGAACAGTGAATCCAGATGCGGCGGATCGGCGATACAGCGTTGGCGCCGCCCCCTCCCGGCGCGGCGCGATCCCGTTCGATTCGCACCGCTTTCGCCGGCAAGCAGCACGCCAAGTGCCTGTCCCTGGACGCTCCATTGCAGGCGCATGACCGCATGGTATAACGCCCGCCGGCTTTCACCGGGAGATTAGACCGTGGCCGACCGCCCCGACATCCTGATCCTGAACGGTCCGAACCTGAACATGCTCGGCGTGCGCGAGCCGCAGATCTACGGCAGCACGACGCTCGCGCAGATCCAGCAGCGCTGCGAGGCCGAGGGCGAGTTGCTCGGCCTGGAGGTCGACTTCCGGCAGACCAACTTCGAAGGCGAGATGGTCTCGATCATCCAGCAGGCTCGCGACGCGCATGACGGCATCATCATCAACGCCGGCGCCTACACCCACACCTCGGTCGCGGTCCACGACGCGCTGGCGCTGACCGATCTGCCGGTGATCGAGCTGCACCTCTCCAATACCTTCAAGCGCGAGCCGTTCCGCCACCATTCCTACATCTCGGACGTGGCGGTCGGCGTGATCTGCGGTTTCGGCGCCCACGGCTACCTCCTCGCCATGCAGGCGATGGCGCAGCTGGTCGGCGTCCTCGACGACGACGGGAGCACCTCGTGACCACCAGGGACTTCAACGACGACCTCGTGCGCCGCATGGCGGCTCTCCTGGAGGAGACCGGCCTCGGCGAGATCGAGTACGAGACCAAGGACCTGAAGATCCGGGTGGCCCGGCCACCGGTGCACGTCTCGGCGGTGGCGGCCCCGGTCGCCGCGCCGGTGGCGGCGCCGGCAACCGTGGCGGCCGCGTCGGCCGCGTCCGCCGCGCCGGCGGAGTCCGGCGAGGCGGTGCCGTCGCCGATGGTCGGCACCGCCTATCTGGCGGCCGAGCCGGGTGCGGCGCCGTTCGTGCAGGCGGGCAGCAAGGTCGCCAAGGGCGCGACCCTGCTGATCGTCGAGGCCATGAAGGTCATGAACCCGATCACCGCGCCGCGCGCCGGCACCGTGAAGTCGGTGCTGGTCGACAACGGCCAGCCGGTGGAATACGGCCAGACGCTGGTGGTGCTGGAGTGACGGCGATCGCCGGTCGCACGACCACGGGAACGGGTCCTACAGCAATGGAACGGTGCCGGTGTTCGAAAAGGTCCTGATCGCCAATCGCGGCGAGATCGCGCTCCGCATCCATCGCGCCTGCCGCGAGATGGGCATCAAGACGGTGGCGGTGCACTCCACCGCCGACGCCGACGCCATGCACGTCCGGCTCGCCGACGAGAGCGTTTGCATCGGCCCGCCACCGGCCCGCGACAGCTACCTCAACATCCCGGCGATCGTCTCGGCCGCCGCGGTGACCGGGGCCGACGCGATCCACCCGGGGGTCGGCTTCCTGTCCGAGAACGCCGCCTTCGCCGAGATCGTCGAGGCCCACGGCATCGTGTTCATCGGCCCGTCGCCGGACCACATCCAGGCGATGGGCGACAAGATCACCGCCAAACGCACGATGACCGAACTCGGCGTCCCGTGCGTCCCCGGCTCCGACGGCGCGGTCGCCAGCATCGAACAGGCGCGGGCCGAGGCCGAGCGCATCGGCTACCCCATCCTGGTCAAGGCCGCCGCCGGCGGCGGCGGGCGCGGCATGAAGGTCGCCGAGGGGCCGGAGAATCTGGAGGAGGCGTTCCTGATGGCGCGCCGCGAGGCCGCCGCCGCCTTCGGCAACGACGCGGTCTACATGGAGCGGTATCTGTCCAGGCCGCGCCACATCGAGATCCAGATCGCCGCCGACAACCACGGCTCGGTGGTGCATTTCGGCGAGCGCGACTGCTCGGTCCAGCGCCGCCACCAGAAGGTCGTCGAGGAGGCGCCGTCGCCGGCCCTCAACGCCGAAGAGCGCGAGCGCATCGGCCGGCGTGCGGTACAGGCGATCGCCGGCATGGGATACCGCAGCCTCGGCACGCTCGAGTTCCTGTACGAGAACGGCGAGTTCTTCTTCATCGAGATGAACACCCGCCTGCAGGTCGAGCACCCGATCACCGAGGCGATCACCGGCATCGACCTGGTCCGCCTGCAGATCCAGATCGCCTCGGGCGCGCCGCTCGGGCTCGAGCAGAAGGACATTTCCTTCACCGGCCACGCCATCGAGTGCCGGATCACCGCCGAGGACCCGGTGACCTTCCAGCCGCGGCCGGGCCGGGTCGAGAACTACCACGTGCCGGGCGGGCTCGGCGTGCGGGTCGACTCGGCGCTGTACGCCGGCTACCCGGTGCCGCCGCACTACGACAGCCTGATCGCCAAGCTGGTGGTGCACGGCGCCACCCGGAACGAGTGCCTGCTGCGTCTGCGCCGCAGCCTCGACGAGTTCGTCATCGAAGGCCTGCCGACCACGATCCCCCTGCACCAGCGGCTGATGGCCGACCCGTCGTTCCTGAACGGCGACTACCACATCCGCTGGCTGGAGCGGGACTTCCTGGGGTCGTGACGCCCGCGGGTCGGGGGCGGCGCGCCGCTACCCGCCGTTCCCGGGAATCCGGGAGTGTCAGGAAGGCGGTAGCCTGGCCGGACCTGCGAAACGCCCGACGGTACAGCGCTTGACCGGATAATCCTGTAATAGTAGCAAACAAGATCTGGCGGCGCGTTCCAGGCGCCGGCGTCGCCAGGGGCGCATTCGAGCAATCGACAACGATCGACCAGGGTCCGGGCCGCACGGAGACGGCTCGGCTGCGGGCCTCCCGTTTTCCCTGTGGCGACGGACCAGCCGCGCAGCATCGTCGCCCCTACACCGGGAAATACCGGCATGAGCACGAGTTCGGTCGTCACTCGAGATGAATCGGACCGACCGAGGGTGCCGTTACGGGCCAGTCGGGGCCAGTTCTGGGTCGCTTTGCTGTGCGTCGGGGTTTCCGGAGCAGGGATTTCGGCGGTCGGCGCCGTGTTCCCGCCACTGGCGCGTGAACTGCACATCTCGGAGGTGACGGTCGGCGTGATCGCCGGTCTCGCACCGCTGCTGTTCATGATCGCGGCGCCGGTCTGGGGGCATGTGGCCGACCGCTTCGGACCGAAGCCCGTGCTGGTCGCCGGCATGACCGGTCACACCATCGGCGCGGTCATGTTCGCCTTCAGCGCGTACGCCGGATTGAGCCTCTGGCTGTCGGGGTATGCGATCATCGGCATCCTGATCGTCGGGCGGGTGCTGAACGGCGCGCTGGGAGCCGGGATCTTTCCGGCGGCGGTTTCGACTGCAGCCGCGGCGGTTCCCGGGGAGCGACGGGCGGCCGCCATCGCTTCCATCAGCGCCGCCTGGGGCATCGGAACGATGCTCGGCCCGGCGATCGCGACGGCATCGTCGGCGATGGGTCTGTTCGCTCCGCACCTCATCCTGACGGGCCTGTCGCTCGCGGCAGCCACGTTGGCGCTTGTGGTCGAGCCGCCGGCCGACGCCCCCAAGCGAGCGAAGCCGGGACGCGTCCTGCCGCCGACCGATGCCCGGATCAGGCCGTTCCTGCTCATAACCGGCGCGTCGTATGCCATCATCGTCGAGATCAACGTCGTCTTCGGATTCTCGATCCAGGACACTCTGCAGCTCGACCCCATCGCGGCCGCCGAAGTCACCGGCATGATGTTCACGATCATGGGGCTGTTCTCCCTGTTCGCGCAAATGCTCCTCGTCCGGCTGAAACGCCTGACCCCGAGGCATGCGATGCGGATCGGCATCGCAATCGTCCTGGTCGGCCTGGTCGGCCTGATCATAGCCGACCGCTCCATCCTGTTCGGCCTGGCCTGCGCCGCGATCGGCTTGGGCTTCGGGCTGGCCGGGCCCACCGCCAGTGCCGCCTGCAGCCTCGCGCTCTCGTCCGAGGAACAAGGCAGTGGGGCGGGCTGGATGAGCAGTGCCAGAAGCGTCGGGTCGATCGTCGGTGCCTGGTCGGGCGGGATGCTCTATGCGGTCAGCCCGCAGGCGCCGTACGCCGCTTCCGCGGTCGTGGCGATCGGCATCGCAGCGCTGATCCTGTTCCATCCCGGAACCCACCGCTCCCGGCGAATCTGAGCAATCGCGACTGCCACATCCGCCGGCCGCAACGGGACTTCCCGGGTTCCCGAGCCGAGACGGTTGCACGGCGCGCGCCGCCTGCTAGCTTTTCCGGGTCGCGCGGCCCACATGGACGGCCATGTCCCAGCTGCAACCCGAACTGCTCCTCCAGGCCTACGCCGTCGGCGTGTTCCCGATGGCGGAGAGCCGCGACGACACGCGCCTGTTCTTCGTCGACCCGGACCGCCGCGGCATCATCCCGCTGGACGCCTTCCACGTCTCGCGCAGCCTGCGCAAGACCGTGCTGCAGCGCCGCTTCCAGGTGACCTGCGACCGCGATTTCGCCGGCACGCTGGCCGGCTGCGCCGAGACCACGGCCAAGCGCCCGGACACCTGGATCAACGCCGAGATCTTCCGGCTGTTCGTGACCCTGCACGAGCGCGGGCAGGCGCACTCGATCGAGGTGCGGCGCGAAGGCCGGCTGGTCGGCGGGCTGTACGGTCTGCGACTCGGCGGGGCGTTCTTCGGCGAGAGCATGTTCAGCCGCGAGACCGACGCCTCGAAGGTGGCGCTGGTGCATCTGGTCGCCCGCCTCAAGGCCGGCGGCTTCACCCTGCTGGACAGCCAGTTCATCACCAGCCACCTGCAGCGTTTCGGCGCCATCGAGATCCCGCGCGAGGAGTACCGCGAGCGCCTGCGCCAGGCGATCGCCGTGCCGGCTCAGTTCGATCCCGACGCCGACGACTGGCCTGCGGTGCTCTCGCTCCTGCAGGACAGGACCCAGACGTCGTAGACCGGGTGCTGCAGCGCGTTGAGCGCCGGACTCGACGCGAACATCCAGCCGCCGAACACCTGCCGCCGCGGCTCGTCCGGCGGCTCGTCGTCGATCTCGACGAAGGCCGCGCTTTCCGGCGGCAGGGTCGGGGGACGCTCCTGGCAGGTCTCGACCGTGATCCGCAAGGTTCCGAACTCGACGGTCGATCCGACCGGCGCGGTGACGGTGGAGATCCGGGCGGTCACCTTGTCGAGCCCCTGCAGGACCGCGATCGGGCGCGGAATCCATTCGGGCTCGTCGGCGGCCCGCACCGCTGCCGGCCCGGCCGCGACCAGCAGGCCGAGGCCGGCCAGTGCAAGCACCGCCCGACGTATGGTTCGTCGCTGGCCCACCTGACGTTCTCTCTCGCAGTGCGTCGTTCGCCCGATCGCGGATCAGACCGGGAGATTGCGGCGGTTCGACGGCCGGGGCGCCGTCACTTCGAGGCGGTTCCGCCGTCGCCGGCGGAGAAGATGAACTTGCCGAGCAGCTGGACCATGTCGACGGCATCCTGGGTGTACTGGATCCTGCCGCCCGGCTTCAGCATCGTCGGGTCGCCGCCGGGCGCCAGGTCGACGTAGTTGCCGCCGAGCAGGCCCTCGCTGGCGATCGTCGCCGAGGTATCGGCGGGAAGCTCGATCGACGGGTCGACGCTCAGCGTGACCCGGGCGAGATAGGTCTGCGGATCGAGCTCCTGACGGACCACCGAGCCGATCTTGATACCGGCCATCCGGACGTCGTTGCCGACCTTCAGCCCGCCGATGGTGGTGAACTCGGCCTCGACCTCGTAGCCGCCGGTCCGGCCCAGGTCGGCCGTGGTGTAGGCGAACGCGAGAAACAGCCCGGCGACGCCCAGGACCACGGCTCCCAGCAGGGTCTCGATCAGGTTCCGGTGCATGCCGCGGCCCGCCCGATCAGGCCGGCGTCCAGGGCTCGTAGTCGCCCGTCGCGCGCTCGCGCTTGCCGCCCTGCAGCACATGCCCCGGCGGCCGGTACGCATAGCGCGTGCCGGTCAGGTTCGGCATGTGCTCCTTCTGCCAACCGAACCGGGTGATCGGCTGGGCGTCCGGCAGCGCGTCCGTGAAATGGTGCAGCCAGGCGTGCCAGTCCGGTGGAACCTTCGAGGCCTCGGCCATGCCCTTGTAGAGCACCCACCGCATCTCGCGGCCGTCGCGCTGGCGGCCCGCCTTGTGGACGTAGTACCGGTTCCCATAGGCGTCCTCGCCCACGAGCCGGCCGTTCAGCCAGGTGAAAAGGCGCACTCCGACGTCCATGCGTATTCCTCGGCGACCGATCGCAACGCGGCCGGACTATGTCATCGCCGGTCGCGAACGTCCAGTTCCAAGGGCGCTTCGGGAAGCCTGCACGAATGGTTGCATCTGCCCGTTGCACGGAGACCTCTCGGCGCGTATGAGCACGGCGATGACGCCGCTGCGTGCACCCCGGCCGGTTCCACAACCCACCCTGCCCCGACCGTCCGGCAATACAATGGCAGGCTACGGGTTCATTCTGCTGACGACGCTGTTCTTCGGCTCCGGACCGACCTTCGCCCGGCTCGCCTTCGACGGCGGGGCGGGCCCGCTGACCCTGCAGTTCGCCCGCTTCAGCTTCGCCGCCCTGGGCCTGTGGCTGCTGCTGGCGGCGCTGCGCCGGACGCAGGGAATCGAGATTCGGCACCTGCCGCTGCTGACCGCCCTGGTGGTGCTGTCCGGCGGTGCGTCCTACGGCTACATGACCAGCGTGCGAAGCATCCCGGTGCCGATCGCCAGCCTTGTGTTCTTCACGTTCCCGCTGATGGTCGGCCCGCTCGCCCACCTGGTCGGCGACGAACGGCTTACGGTGCGGCGGCTGCTGGCGCTGGCCGTCGGGTTCGCCGGCCTCGCCCTGGTACTGCAGGGCGGGCTCGCGCACGCCGACCACACCGGCCTGCTGCTCGCCTTCGGGGCCGGAACCTGCGTGGCGATCTCGTTCCAGGTGTCGCGGCGCCTGACCGCCCACATCCCGCCGATGGTCCTGACCGCGACGGTGGCCAGCGTCAGCGCCTCCGTCTGCACTGCCCTGGTGCTGCTCGACGGCGGGGTCGAGCTGCCGGCGGAACCGAGGGGCTGGATCGGGGTGACCGGGAACGCGGTCTCCTACGCCGTCGGGCTGACCTGCCTGTTCGCCGCGATCCGACGCCTCGGGGCGATCCGCACCGCCATCGCCGCGAATCTCGAGCCGGTGATCAGCGTGACCCTGGCCGCGCTCGTCCTCGGCGAGGCCTTGAGCGCCCCCCAGGCCATGGGCGCGCTGGTGGTGCTCGCCGGCATCCTGCTGGCACAGAGCGACCGGAGGCCCGCGCGATGACCGATGGCCCCGCCTCCTCCGGCGGAGCCGGTGCCGACCACCCCCTCGTGGGGGTTCTCCGCAACCCCGCGACGGCGAGGCACTATGCCGCCTCTGCCGCCACGTTCCGCGACAGCGGAGACCGCCGTCGCATGGCCAACCAACTGGTCTACGGCGCGCTGGCGGGCGGACTCGACGAGCGGGCGGCCCAAGGACTGCACCGGCACCGCTTCTACGACTGGGCCGACTATCTGCTGTTCTACCTGGACGCCCTCGATCGGCTCAAAATCGCCAGCAACAACCTGGAGAGCGCGCTGGAGCGCTACCTGACCCGGGTGCCGGCCCTGTCGGACGACAAGCGGCGCACCGCCCTGGCCTGGCTGCAACGTCCGCCGGCGCCGCTCGCCGGTCCGCCGCCGGTGTTCGTGGCCGCCATGCCGAAATCCGCGTCGACCTATCTGTGCAACATCCTGAACACCCTGGTCGGCGGCGCGGTCAACACGCCGCACTCGCAGAACGACCGCAGCGGCACCGCCCTGGATCTGTTGAGCACGATGCGAGCCCTGTCGGTGCCCGGCGTGGTCCACAGCCACCTCCCCGCCGACGCGAGAACCGTGGCCGTCATGACCTTGCTCGCCATCCGGCCGATCGTCCTGGTCCGCAACATCCACGATGCGATCGTCAGCTATGCCGACCATCTGGCCGGGCGCGTCTACCCCGGAAGCCGGCCGTCGGCGATGACCCGCGAGGCCCGCCTGGAGTCCGCGCTGGCACGGGTCGCGCCGTTCTACGTCGACTTCTTCGCCACCTGGTGGCTGTACCGGCAGCACGCGGACATCGAGCTGGTGCACTTCGATGAATTGGTGGCCCGCCCGGAAGACACGGTCGCTGCCTGCTGCAAGTGGCTGGGCCTGGCCGTCGAGCGCCCCCGGATCGCCGCGGCCGTCGCCGCCAACGATCCGCGCGGCCGCAGCCGACAGGGCCAGCATGCCACGAGGTTCAACGTCGGCGTGAACGGCCGCGGCCGTAGTCAGCTCTCCGGCGACCAGATCGCCCGCGTCCGCCTGCTCTACGGCGAGTTCCCGGACGTGGACTTCTCGATGGTCGACCCGGAGTGGCGCACGCGGCGGTAGCCGGCGGCCCCTTGCGCCGGCGTTCGAGAGGCGCCTCGTCCGGCGGCCGGTAGCGCACCGATGGCGCAGGATCGCCGTCTCGTCGTCCTCCCGGACACCGGTCTGGATGCGCCACACGGCCCGGACGGGCGGTGGCGGGCCGTGCCGCCCTCGGATTCCCACCGGTCACGCTAGATTTGGTTTAGGTAATTTTCTTACCCACAAAATCTGTTGCGTGTCGGGTCCGCTTACCGCATCCTGTGCGCCGGTCGAATTGCCGGAGAGCCATGGTCCTCGCCATGCGGTATCGGCCGGTCCCCGGGGTCGGAACGCCAGCAAGGCAACCGCCCTACCAACTGAACAAAAAGACTTCTGACCGTCTTGTGCATCACGAGTATTTTTCGTGATCAGAACTCTATTTGTTCGACGCAAATTTCTCCTGTGGATTTTCGGCAACAGCCACCACCGACGGCCGGGAATTTTGTCCGCCGACTCGATTTCCCCCTTGCACCCACCGCCCCATATTCAGTAGCCTCCTCGCCGTCACACACAAGATGTGGTTCCGACAGGAACCCAGGGGCCGGCCCGCCCCGCGGCACGGACAGGAAAGCCAGGGAGTCAGCAGCGATGAAGATCGAGCGTCGGTTCACCACGGAAGGCAAGGACGCCTACGACGGGATCGCCTTCCGGACCACGGCGAGCGAGATCAAGAACCCGGACGGCTCGATCGTGTTCCGGCGCGACGACGTCGAGGTGCCGGCGAGCTGGTCGCAGGTCGCGAGCGACATCCTGGCCCAGAAGTACTTCCGCAAGGCCGGCATCCCGGTGGCCCGCAAGAAGGTCGAGGAGAACGACGTCCCGTCCTGGCTGTGGCGCGAGGCGCCGGACGAGGCCGCGCTGGCCAAGCTGCCGGCCGGCGAGCGCACCACCGGCGAGACCAGCGCCAAGCAGGTGTTCAACCGGCTGGCCGGCACCTGGACCTACTGGGGCTGGAAGGGCGGCTACTTCGACAGCGAGGGCGACGCCCGCGCCTACTACGACGAGATGTGCTTCATGCTGGCGAACCAGATGGCGGCGCCGAACTCGCCGCAGTGGTTCAACACCGGCCTGCACTGGGCCTACGGCATCGACGGCCCGGCCCAGGGTCACCACTACGTCGACTTCAAGACCGGCAAGCTGGTCCGCTCGAAGTCGGCCTACGAGCACCCGCAGCCGCACGCCTGCTTCATCCAGTCGGTCGCCGACGACCTCGTCAACGAGGGCGGCATCATGGATCTGTGGGTCCGCGAGGCCCGGCTGTTCAAGTACGGCTCCGGCACCGGCTCGAACTTCTCGCGGCTGCGCGGCGAGAACGAGCCACTGGCCGGCGGCGGCAAGTCGTCGGGGCTGATGAGCTTCCTGAAGATCGGCGACCGGGCGGCCGGCGCCATCAAGTCGGGCGGCACCACCCGGCGGGCCGCCAAGATGGTGACGGTCGACATCGACCACCCGGACATCGAGGCCTACATCGACTGGAAGGTGGTCGAGGAGCAGAAGGTCGCGGCCCTGGTCGCCGGCTCCAAGCTCGCGGCCCGGCACATGAAGGCGGTCATGAAGGCCTGCGTCGACGCCAAGGAGAGCCTCGGCGACGACGCCTACGAGCCGGCGAAGAACCCGGAGCTGAAGGCGGCGATCAAGGGCGCCAAGGCCGCCATGATCCCGCTCAACTACGTGCAGCGGGTCATCCAGTTCGCGCGCCAGGGCTTCGTCGAGATCGACTTCAAGACCTACGACACCGACTGGGACAGCGACGCCTACCTGACGGTGTCCGGCCAGAACTCCAACAACTCGGTCCGGGTGTCCGACGAGTTCCTGCGCACCGTCGAGGCCGACGGCGAGTGGAACCTGATCCGCCGCACCGACGGCAAGGTCGCCAAGTCGGTCAAGGCGCGCGAGCTGTGGGAGAGCGTGTCGCACGCCGCCTGGGCCTGCGCCGACCCGGGGGTGCAGTACGACACCACCATCAACGACTGGCACACCTGCCCGGCCGGTGGCCGCATCAACGCGTCCAACCCGTGCTCGGAGTACATGTTCCTCGACGACACCGCCTGCAACCTGGCGTCGATGAACCTGATGCAGTTCCAGCAGGCCGACGGCTCGATCGACGTGGCCGCCTACGAGCACGCCACCCGGCTGTGGACCATCACCCTCGAGATCGCGGTGCTGATGGCGCAGTTCCCGTCGAAGGAGATCGCCAAGCTCTCCTACGACTACCGCACCCTCGGGCTCGGCTACGCCAATATCGGCGGCCTGCTGATGGCCATGGGCCTGTCCTACGACAGCCCGGCCGGCCGCGCCATGTGCGGCGCCCTGACCGCGATCATGACCGGCGTGGCCTACGCCACCTCGGCCGAGATGGCCGGCGAGCTCGGCGCCTTCCCGCGCTACAAGGAGAACGCCGAGCCGATGCTGCGGGTGATCCGCAACCATCGTCGCGCCGCCTACGGCGAGACCGGTGGCTACGAGGGACTGTCGATCACGCCGGTGCCGCTCGACGCCGACAACTGCCCGGACCGGGCGCTGATCGACGCCGCCCGCAGGGCCTGGGACCTGGCCCTGGCGCTCGGCGACGAGCACGGCTTCCGCAATGCCCAGGCCACGGTGATCGCGCCGACCGGCACGATCGGCCTGGTGATGGACTGCGACACCACCGGCATCGAGCCCGACTTCGCGATCGTGAAGTTCAAGAAGCTGGCCGGCGGCGGCTACTTCAAGATCATCAACCGGGTGGTGCCGCAGGCCCTGCGCACCCTCGGCTACGGCGAGGCCGAGATCGAGGCGATCATCCGCTACGCGGTCGGCCATGGCACCCTGAAGGGCGCCCCGGCGATCGGCCACGACGCCCTGGCGGCCAAGGGCTTCGGCGCGGCCGAGATCCAGAAGCTGGAAGAGGCGGTGGCCTCGGCCTTCGACATCAAGTTCGCCTTCAACAAGTGGACCCTGGGCGACGCGTTCTGCCGCGAGACCCTCGGGCTCACCGACGCCCAGCTCAACGACGTGTCGTTCGACATGCTGGCGGCGCTCGGCTTCTCGAAGGCCGAGATCGAGGCCGCCAACACCTACGTGTGCGGCGCCATGACCCTCGAAGGCGCGCCGAACCTGAAGGACGAGCACCTGCCGGTGTTCGACTGCGCCAACCCGTGCGGCCGGATCGGCAAGCGCTACCTGTCGGCGGAGTCCCACATCCGGATGATGGCAGCCGCCCAGCCGTTCATCTCCGGCGCGATCTCCAAGACCATCAACATGCCGAACGGCGCTTCGGTCCAGGACTGCAAGGACGCCTACATGCTGTCCTGGCGCCTCGGCCTCAAGGCCAACGCCCTGTACCGCGACGGCTCCAAGCTGAGCCAGCCGCTGTCGGCCTCGACCTTCGACTTCGAGGACGACGACGAGGCCGAGGAGTTCGCGGCCCAGCCGACGGCGGTCAAGGCCCCGATCGTCGCCGAGCGCGTCGTCGAGCGGGTGATCGAGAAGCTGGTCAACAAGGCCGAGCGCGAACGCATGCCGCAGCGCCGCAAGGGCTACACCCAGAAGGCGGTGGTCGGCGGCCACAAGGTCTATCTCCGGACCGGCGAGTACGAGGACGGCCGGCTCGGCGAGATCTTCGTCGACATGCACAAGGAGGGCGCCGCCTTCCGGTCGCTGATGAACAACTTCGCGATCGCGGTGTCGATCGGCCTGCAGTACGGCGTGCCGCTGGAGGACTTCGTCAACGCCTTCATCTTCCAGCGCTTCGAGCCGTCGGGGATGGTCCAGGGCAACGACGCCATCAAGATGGCGACCTCGGTGATCGACTACATCTTCCGCGAACTGGCGATCTCCTACCTCGACCGCCACGATCTGGCGCACGTCCAGAAGGAGGACCTGGCCCCCGACACCGTCGGCGACGGTGCCGAGGAGCACAGCATCGCCGCCGCCAACGCCATCCTGGAGAAGGTCGGCCAGGCCGCCAGCCGCGGCTTCGCCCGGGCCGACGTCCGCTCCAACCTCGTGGTGCTGCACGGCGGCTTCGCCCAGGCGACCGGCACCGACGGCCCGGCCGCGACCGGCAAGGCCAACGGCTCGGGCGGGATGACGGTCCAGGCATCCACCTCGCACGCCGCCATGGCCGGTGGCGTGGCCGTCGCCGAGCGCTCGACCGCCACCGTCAGCGTCTCCAGCGACGTCATGAACGAGGTCGACGCCAAACTGGCCAAGATCCGCGAGGCCCGGATCAAGGGCTACGAGGGCGAGGCCTGCGGCGAGTGCGGCAACTTCACGCTGGTCCGCAACGGCACCTGCCTGAAGTGCGACACCTGCGGCGGCACCAGCGGCTGCAGCTGACGCCGGTCCTGCCGCTCCTGAATTCGGGTCGGGCCCGGTCACATGACCGGGCCCGATCTCGTTGTGCCCGGTCTTGTTGTCGCCGGTGCCGGTCTCTTCGTCGCGTGACCAGACATATGACGTCGCGAGTCGAGCAGTGATCACAATGCATCAATATTCTTAAAATGCTGACCGATAGTTTGTTGTCGGCACCTGTTACCGTTGGCAGGGCTCTTACGGATTTGTTAAACGTTACTCTGCGACGCTGAGTCGCGGAGGAACGCCGAATGTTCGGAAGGTCCGACAAAAAGGACGAAAAGGCCGAAGCCGAAGCCAGACGCATCGAGGCGATGAAGACCTCGATCGAAGCCGCGCTGGCGCATTTGAAGGCCCATGCAGAGGCCGGCAACACCGACCGGTGCGAGGCGGCCGCCAAACGGCTGGTCGAGACCCTGAAGAATCCGAAACTGCCGACCGACTACGCGAAGCAGGCGCGCGGCGTGCTGGACTCGCTGCTGCTGCACGGATTCATGAAGGCCACCGCCCTGGCCGCGAAGGGCGCGCTCGATGCCGCCAAGACCGACGACATCGAGTTGCGATCGAAGAAGATCAAGGAAGCCCGTGAGAAACTGGCCGGCGCCATGAAGTACAAGGCCCCGGCCGAGTTCAAGTCGCAGTGCGAGCGGCTGATCGAGGTCGCCATGCTGTCCGGCGGCGTCAAGCAGAAGGGCCCGACCAAGGCCAAGCCGCTCGACACCGCCCCGAAGGTCGAGAACCGTGCCAAGGTCTCGAACGAGGCGTACGCGGCCGCCGAACAGGCGAAGACCGAGCAGGAAGCGACCGCGGCGGAGCAGGCCAAGGGTGCCGCCCAGGACAAGCGCCCGGCGGCCCCCAAGAGCCGCGCGCACCTCTGACCGCGGACCGGCTCGGGACCGCCCGACGTTCCGGTTTGCGTTGCCGGCCCGGCTGAGGCATCACGGGGCGTCCATCGCCCTCGCCGAGCGGAGCTTCCGATGTATCTGTCCACCGACGCCCAGCGTACCGAGGCCCGCGCCTGGTTCGAGACCCTGCGCGACCGAATCTGCGCGGCCTTCGAGGCGCTGGAGGACAGCTACGACGGCCCGCTGCGCGACCGGCCCGCCGGCCGCTTCGAGCGGCGACCCTGGCAGCGCGAGGGCGGCGGCGGCGGCGTCATGGCGATCATGCACGGACGGGTCTTCGAGAAGGTCGGCGTGAACGTCTCGACCGTGCACGGCGAGTTCTCCGAGGAGTTCCGCGGCTCGATCCCCGGCGCCTCCGACGATCCGCGGTTCTTCGCCAGCGGCATTTCGCTGGTGGCGCACATGCGCTCGCCGAAGGTCCCGGCGGTCCACATGAACACCCGCCACATCGCCACGACCAAGAGCTGGTTCGGCGGCGGCGCCGATCTCACCCCGATGGTCCCGGACGCCGACGACACCGGCGAGTTCCACGCCGCCCTGCAGGCCGCCTGCGACGCCCACGATCCGGCCTACTACCCGCGCTTCAAGGCGTGGTGCGACGAGTACTTCTTCCTGAAGCACCGAAACGAGCCGCGCGGCGTCGGCGGGATCTTCTACGACTACGTCGACAACGGCTTCGAGCCCGACCTCGCCTTCACCCGCGACGTCGGCCTCGCCTTCCTGGACGTCTATCCGAAGCTGGTGGCCCGGCACATGAACGAGAGCTGGACCGAGGCCGAGCGCGAGCACCAGCTGGTCCGCCGCGGCCGCTACGTCGAGTTCAACCTGCTGTACGACCGCGGCACGCTGTTCGGTCTGAAGACCGGCGGCAACGTCGAGGCGATCCTGATGAGCCTGCCGCCCGAGGTCCGCTGGCCCTGACACGACGCCCTTGCCGCCGGTCGCACGCTGCCGTAGTTCTTAACCCACTGCGCGCATCGAAGGTAGGGGCGGCCGGCCCGGGACGGATCATTCATGTCGCAGAACCGAGGCGGTTCGACGAACGAAGAGCAGACCGCCGAACTGGCGGTCAGGAAGATCACGGCAAACATTCAGCGGCGCCTCGTGCTGGACGGCATCGACGACGCGACCCGCGAGAGCCTCGCCGGCTTCCTGCCGGTGTTCGAGGCGAACGCCCCGGAGATCATCGGCAGCTTCTATCGTCACTCGCTGCAGTTCCCGGAAACCCGCCACTTCTTCGACAATTCCGACGTCGAGCACCTCAAGATGCGCCAGATCGAGCACTGGCGCGGCATGCTGAGCTGCCGGCTCGACAACGCCTATCTCAACAGCGCCGTGCATGTGGGCCTGACCCATCATCGCATCGGCCTGCCGCTGTTCCTCTACCTGTCGGGCTGCAACCGGATCCTGTGCGACCTCACCTCGCTGGCGATCATGCACCATTCGGGGGTGCTGCAGTCGACCCAGGTGGTCTCGTCGATCATCAAGGTCGTGTCGCTCGACATGGACATCGCGATCTCCTGCTACTTCGTGGCCGACCGTCTCCACCTGCCGACCGTCGCCCCGATCAAGACGACCGTCTGACCGGTCGACGCGATTGGTTTCCGCCCGTTAACCCGCCGTGCACATACTGCATGCCGGCCATGACGGTTTGCCGATTTTCGGAACCTCCGGGATTCGCCATCTAGCGGTTCGGGCCGCGCGACGGCCCGATCGTCAACGGGCCGTGCCGCCCAGCCGGAGCCTTGTCCATGTCCACCATCGAGGTTGCTGCCGCGCCGCGCGGACCGCTCGCCCAGCTTCGCGCCATCGTGTCGCTGCCGGCCCATTGGCTCGACGCCTACCTGGCGTGGCGCCGTCGCCGCGAGGGCATTCGCCTGTTGCTCGAGCTCGACGACCGCCTGCTGCGCGACGCCGGGTTCATCCGCGCCGAGATCGAGCGGCTGCGCTGATCCCTCCGCTCTGCTCTGACCCCGGCGGGGTCAGCCGCCGACGATCTCGACCGCGACGCTGCCGATCCCGGCGATCGTGTTGGTAGCGGTGGTGCCCGCCACCGCCCTGTCGAAGCTGGTCCACGACCCGGAGATCACGACGTCTCCGGGCTGCAGGCCGCGCGCCGCCACCGCCGGCCCCCAGAGCCGCAGGTTGTCGGCCAGCCAGACCAGCAGCCGGATCGCGTCCTGGCCCGGGTACCGGGTGCCGGGAACGGTCTTCACCAGGTCGCCCATCCGGAAGTCGACGGTCAAGTCCTCGACCTTCAGGCCGTCGGCGGAACGCCCGACCGCCGACACCACCGCGGCGCCGTTCGCCTGGAAGTCGGCGAGCGCCGCCAGCGGCGGGACCTTCGGCCAGTCGGCCAGCCGCGGGTCGACGATCTCGATCGCCGCCGCCAGCCCCTCGACCGCCGCCAGCACCTCGGCCGCCTCGTAGGGCGCCTCGCGGGCCGCCAGCGGCGCGCCCATGACGAACGCCAGCTCGGCCTCCAGCCAGCGCGGATGCGCCTCCGTCACGGCGATCCGTGCGCGGTCGCGATGGATGGTGCCGGCCGGCAGCGGGGCGGCCGTCGGCTCGCCGGTCCGGCCGCTCGCCCCGACCTTGAAGCCGGCGACCTCGAGCCCGAGCGCGGCGAAGGCGGCGGCGTGCTCCGCGAACGCGGCCGCCCGGTCTTGCGGAACGGCGTCCGGCAGGGCCACCCGCCTGCCGGTGCGGCGCGCCTGGACCATCGCTTCGGTGAACCCGGTGGTCATTGCTGTTGCCTCCCCTGATCGACCAGCGCCGCCAATCTCGCACGGCAGGCGGCGGCGTCGCCCGCAAAATCGTCCGCGACCCAGGCATCCTCGACGGCCCGCAGGAGCCGGCCGGTCTCGGGGCCCTGCGGCACCCCGAGGACGGCAACGTCGCGGCCGCCGATCGGGAACGCCGGCGGGGTCCAGCCGGCCGCCGTGTCACGGTCCGCCGCGACCGCCGCCGGGTCCTCGCCGGCCGCCGCCGCATGCAGGATCCGCGCGTCGAGATAGGCCTCGCCGCCGGCCCGGTAGACCCTGGCGCGCCGCTCCCGGTCACCGGCCGCCGGCGTCCCGTCGACGGTCAGGGCGCGGCGCACCCGCACGGTCTCGGCGCGCGACAGCCGAAGTCTCTCGGCGGCCGGCTCGACCGCCTCCGGCGTCGCGATCAGCGCCGCCAGCCGGCGCACCGCGTCCGGCTCGAGCCCGAGCCCCTGCTCGACCGCGATCGCCGCGGTCGCCCGCTCGACGTCGGCACCGCCGGGCCAGAGTCGGGCGGTCACCCCGGCGCGCGCCATCGCCGCCAGCGCCTCGACCGCGCGCCGCGCCACCAGCAGCTTCGCCAGTTCGCTCCACACCCGCTCGCCGGACAGGCCGGGAATCCGGTCGGCCAGCAATGCGCAGGCCGCCAACCCGTCGGGGTCCAGCGGCTCTCGGCCGAACCGAGCCCAGAACCGGAAGAACCGCAGGATCCGCAGCACGTCCTCGCCGATCCGGGTCGCCGGGTCGCCGACGAACCGGATGCGGCCGGCCCGGGCGTCGGCCAGCCCCTCGCCGATCGGGTCGTAGACGGTGCCGTCGGGGTCGAGGTAGAGCGCGTTCAAGGTCAGGTCGCGGCGGGTCGCGTCCTCGACCCAGTCGTCGGTGAACGCCACCACCGCGCGCCTGCCGTCGGTCTCGACGTCGCGCCGCAGCGTGGTCACCTCGACCGGTGTGTGCTCGGCGACCACCGTTACCGTGCCGTGCTCGATGCCGGTCGGGATCGCCTTCAGGCCGGCCGCCCGCACCAGCGCCATCACCCGCTCGGGCGACGCCGGGGTGCAGACGTCGAGGTCGCCGATCGCCAGTCCCAGCACGGCGTCGCGCACGCAGCCGCCGACGAACCGCGCGGTGACGCCACCGGCCGCGAGCGCGGCGAACACCGGGGCGGCGGCGGGCCCGTTCATCCAGGGCTGGAGCGGTATGCGGTCGACGGGCTGCATGCGGGATCCTCGGCGGGCCGGGCGGTCAGCGCCGAAGCGCGCTCCGCATCACGTCGGCGAGGTTCACCAGCATGCCGGCGGTCGCCCCCCAGATGTAATGGTGCCGGTACGGCAGCACCCAGAAGTGACGGACGGTCTGCTGCCATTCGCGGCTGTGCCGCTCGTGGTTGACCGGGTCGAGCACGAAGTCCAGCGGCACCTCGAAGATTTCGGCCACCTCGACCGGGTCCGGCGTCAGGTCGAAGGGCGGGCGGACCAGCCCGACCACGGGCGTCACCTCGAAGCCGGTCCGGGTGGTGTAGGTGTCGAGCCGGCCGATGACCTCGACCAGGTCGCGGCCCAGCCCGATCTCCTCCTCGGTCTCGCGCAGGGCGGTCTCGACGTCGTCGACGTCGTCCTCCTCGACCCGACCGCCCGGAAAGCTGATCTGGCCCTTGTGCACCGGCAGGCTGTCGGACCGGCGGGTCAGCAGGATCGTCAGGCCGTCGTCGCGGCCGACCACCGGCACCAGCACGGCCGCCGCCCGGGTCTTGTCCGGCTCCGGCATCCCGGGATTGAGGTCGTGGTCGCCGCGCCGTCGGGCGACCGGCACCAGGCCGTCGTTGTCCAGGTGCGCCACCCGGCCGAAGGCGGATCGGAAGTCGTCGAGCGTCACGAGCCGTTCCCGTCGGCTCCGGCCGGTCCCAGCGAAAAGAAACGACCCCTGCTCCATACTCCAAGCTCTCCGTTGCCGTCGTCCGGACCCGCACGCTCCACCGCATAGTCCACCAGGCGATAGAAGGTCGCCCTATTGATCAGCGCCTCGAGCCCGTCACGCACCACGATATAGGGCGACGGCTCGCCGGTTTCCGCCTCGATTTCGACCCGGATCGGGTGGTCGGGCCCGGCCACCACGGTTTCGTCAAGATTGGTCCGGAAGATCAGTTCGGCATCGGGGGAACGGTGCGGCGCTCCGGCCGGCCGGCGATCGATGTCGACCGCGACGAACGGCGCGTCGTCCACCACGATCGTCCCGCGCTCGACCGGCGTGACCAGCCAGTGCGAGCCGTCCGGCTCGCGACGCAGAACCGAGGCGAACAGCTTCACCAGAGGCATACGGTTGATCGGTGATCCCTTGTAGTACCAGGTGCCGTCCCGGCCGATCCGGATGTCGAAGTCGCCGCAGCTCTCGCCCGGCGCCGGCGGCGCCGGCTTCACGCGATCCTGATCGTCGGATTGCGGGCGCCCCTTGCCGCTGGCCGCGGCTGCGATACGCTCTATTTCTGGACGGACTGTCTTGTCGCCCATGACGCGTCACTGTTCTGCCATTCGGCGGTTTCGTCCCGGAGCGGGTCCAATGGAACGGGGCCCGGCCCGACCGGGCGCCAACTCGGAGTGAGTATACCCGCCATGACCGACACCACCACCCTGGACACCGAGAGCGGCGCCGCCTTCGTCAAGGAGGTCGAGCGGCTCGGCAGCCGCCTGACCCGCGTGCGCGACGCCGTGGGCAAGCTGATCTTCGGCCAGCAGGACGTGGTCGACGAGACCCTGGTCACGGTGCTGGCCGGCGGCCACGCGCTGCTGATCGGCGTGCCGGGCCTCGCCAAGACCCGGCTGGTCGAGACCCTCGGCGTCGTGCTCGGGCTCGCGGACAAGCGGATCCAGTGCACGCCCGACCTGATGCCGGCGGACATTCTCGGCTCCGAGGTGCTGGAGGAAGACGCCGACGGGCGCCGCAGCTTCCGCTTCATCGAGGGGCCGGTGTTCGCGCAGCTGCTGATGGCCGACGAGATCAACCGGGCGAGCCCGCGCACCCAGTCGGCCCTGTTGCAGGCCATGCAGGAGCACACCGTCTCGGTCGGCGGCCATACCTACAGGCTGCCGGCCCCGTTCCACGTGCTGGCGACCCAGAACCCGCTCGAGCAGGAAGGCACCTACCCGCTGCCCGAGGCCCAGCTCGACCGGTTCCTGCTGCAGGTCTCGGTCGGCTACCCGGATCTCGACGCCGAGCGCACCATGCTGCTGGCGACCACCGGCAGCGAGGACGTGAAGCCCGAGCCGGTGCTGACCGCCGAGGAGCTGATCCAGGCCCAGAGGCTGCTGCGCCGCATTCCGGTCGGCGAGAGCGTCGTCGAGGCGATCCTGGCGATCGTGCGCAGCGGCCGGCCCGACGGCAGCGACGTCGGGTCGGTCCGGCGCCACGTCGCCTGGGGACCCGGTCCGCGTGCCAGCCAGGCCCTGATGCTGGCGGTCCGGGCGCGAGCGGTGCTGGACGGCCGCCTGGCCCCGTCGGTCGACGACGTGCTCGCCCTGGCGCATCCGGTGCTGCGGCACCGCATGGCCCTGAACTTCGCCGCGCGCGCCGAAGGCGTTACACTGGATTCCGTGATCGACCAGCTCTGCGCCCCGCACCGTTGACGCCGCGAGAGCCGGATGCGTCAACAGGCTCAGGATCTCGCCGCAACCCTGCCACCGCTGCTGGTGGCCGCCCGCCGTGTCGCCGCAACCGTGGCACCGGGCGCGCACGGCCGGCGCCGGGCCGGGCCGGGCGACGCGTTCTGGCAGTTCCGGCCCTACCAGGCGTTCGACGCCGCCCGCATGATCGACTGGCGGCGCTCGGCCCGCGGGTCGACGACCTTCGTGCGCGAACGCGAGTTCGAGACCGCTCAGACCGTCTATCTGTGGCGCGACGCCTCGCCTTCGATGCGGTGGCGCTCGGACCGGGCGCTGCCGGAGAAGCGCGAGCGCGCCGACCTGCTGACCCTGGCGCTGACCATCCTGCTGGTGGGTGCCGGCGAGCAGGTCGCCCTGCTCGGGGAATCGGTGCGCCCGCGCGGCGGCCAGACCGCGATCGAGCCGATCGCCGGGCTGATGGCGACGAGCCGCGACGGCGGCGGATCGCTGCCGGCCTACGAGCCACTGCCCCGGCACGCCACCCTGGTGCTGATCGGCGACCTGCTGGATCCGCTGGAAGATCTGTCGGCGCTCGTGCGGCGCTGGTCGGCGGAAGGCGTCGGCGGCCACATGCTGCAGGTCACCGACCCGGCGGAAGAGGCCTTCCCGTACCGCGGCCGGGTCCGGTTCGAGGGCCTGGAGGCCGAGCTGCCGCACCTGCTCGGACGGGCCGAGGCGGTCTCGACGGAGTACCAGGAACGGCTGGCCCGTCACCGCGACGGGCTCGCCGAGCTGGCCCGCCAGACCGGCTGGACGTTCGGCACCCATACCACCGACCGGTCGGCGGAGAGCGCGCTGCTCGCGCTGTTCGCGGTGATCGGCGACCGGTTCGGATGAGCGGCGCGCGATGCTGACCCTCGGCCCCCTCGCCTTCGCGGTAGCCTGGGCGCTGATCGCTCTGGCCGGGCTGCCGGTGCTGTGGTGGCTGCTGCGGATCATCCCCCCGGCACCGCGCCGCGTGGCGTTCCCCGCCATCCGGCTGCTCCAGGGTTTGCGTCCGCGCGAGGACACCCCGCACCACACGCCGTGGTGGCTGCTGCTGCTGCGGCTGGTGATCGCCGCCCTGGTGATCCTGGCGGTGTCGCGCCCGCTGTTCCCGTCGGGAACCGCCATCCCCGAGGGCGGCCCGATCGTGCTGGTGATCGACGACGGCTGGGCCGCCGGACGAGACTTCGAATCGCGCCGCCAGCGGGCGCTGCGGATCCTCGACCAGGCCGAGCGCGAGAACCGGCCGGTGGCGCTGCTGACGACCGCGGCCCGGCGCCCCGGCGAGGCGCGCGAGATCGAGCTGGCGCCGGCCGCCCGGGTCAAGGCGGCGGTCGGAGCGCTGACCCCCCGGCCCTGGCCGATCGATGCCCGGTCGGCCGGCGATCTGCTCGACCGGCTGACCCCGGCGCACGGCGCGGTCGCGGTGTGGATACGCACCGACGAGGCCGCCCCCGGAGCCGCCGAACTGGCCGCCCGGCTGCAGCGGCTGGGACGGCTCGTCGTCATCGACGCGGCCTCGGGCGGGCCGGTCTGGCTCGGCAGCCCGGAAGCGGCACCGGACGCGCTGACCACGACGGTCCGGCGCCTGCCCGGCGGCATCGAGGCGCCGGTCGCGGTGCGGGCGGTGACCGAGGACGACCGGGTGCTGGCGCGGGTGGCCGGGACGTTCGCCGCCGGCGCCGAGCAGACTACGCTTTCGGTCGCCCTGCCGACCGAGCTGCGCAACGAGGTGGCCCGCCTGGAGGTCGAGGGCGAGTCGACCGCCGCTGCCACCTTCCTGGTCGACGAGCGGTTCCGGCGCCGGCCGGTCGGCCTGCTGTCGGCTCGCGAGTTCGAGGGCGCCCAGCCGCTGCTGGACGAGCTGTACTACCTGGACCGGGCGCTGGAGCCATTCACCGAGATCCGGCGCGGCGACCTCGCCAGCCTGCTCGACCGTGAGCTGGCGGTGCTGGTGATGGCCGACGTCGGGACCCTGCCGTTCGGCCAGCGCGAGCGCATCGACGCCTGGATCCGGGACGGTGGTGTCGCCGTGCGGTTCGCCGGGCCGCGGCTCGCCGCCGCCGGCGTCGAGAAAGGCGGTCTCGGCCCCGACGACCTGGTTCCGGTACGGCTGCGGCGCGGCGACCGGACCCTGGGCGGCGCGCTGTCCTGGTCGCGTCCCGCCACTCTCGCCCCGTTCGCGGAGGACAGCCCGTTTCGCGGGGTGGGCGTGCCGACGGACGTCACCGTGTCGCGGCAGGTGCTGGCCGAACCGGCCATCGACCTCGGCGAGAAGACCTGGGCGCGGCTGGCCGACGGCACCCCGATCGTCACCGCCGACCGGCGCGGCGGCGGCTGGCTGGTGCTGGTGCACACCACTGCCAACGCCGACTGGAGCAACCTGCCGCTGAGCGGCCTGTTCGTCGAGATGCTGCGCCGGCTGGTGGCGCTCAGCCAGGGCGTCGGCGGCGCCTCGGAGCGCGCCATGCCGGCGCTCTCCAGCCTCGACGGGTTCGGGCGCCTCGGCCCGGTACCGGCCGGCGCCGACGCCCTGCCGCCGGCGGCGGCGCGGACCGGACCGCTCGCGGTCGGCCCGCGGCATCCGCCCGGCTTCTACGGCAACGATTCGGCGCGGGAGGCGCTGAACCTGGGCCCGACGCTGACCGGCCTCGGCGTTCGCGCGGCGCCGCCGGCCGGCGCCGAGGTGCAGGCGCTGGACGTCGGCGGCGACCGTGAGCTGCAGGGCTGGCTGCTCGCCGTCGCGCTGCTGCTGGCCCTGCTCGATACCCTGGTCGCCCTGCTGATGCGCGGGCTGCTGCCGCTGGCCCGCACCGCGGCCGGCGCGCTGCTGCTGGCGGCGGCGGTGGCGAGCGGCCCCGGTGGCGCCCAGGCGCAGGAACTGGACGCGACGCCGACCGATCCGGAGCGGTTCGCCCTCGAGGCGTCGACCGAGACCCGCCTGGCTTACGTGATGACCGGCGACAGCTGGGTCGACGGCATCAGCCGCGACGGGTTGGCCAGCCTGAGCGAGACCCTGACCAGACGGACCGCGGTCGAGCCGGCGAGCCCCTACGGCCTCGACCTGGAGCGCGACGAGCTGGCGTTCTTTCCATTGCTGTACTGGCCGATCACCGACACCCAGGGCCGGCTGTCGGAGAAGGCGGCGGCCCGGGTGAACGCGTACATGCGCAACGGCGGCGTGATCCTGTTCGACACCCGCGACCGCTACCAGATCGTGACGCCGGGCGCGCGCGGCGGTCCCGGCCTTCAGCGCCTGATCGAGATCAGCCGCGACCTCGAGATCCCGCCGCTCGCCCCGGTTGCGCCCGACCACGTGCTGACCCGGACCTTCTACCTGCTGCAGGAGTTCCCGGGGCGCTACGCCGGCGGAACGGTCTGGCTCGAGGACGGCGCCGGCAACCCGGGCACCGAGGTCAGCCCGGTGCTGATCGGCAGCCACGACTGGGCCGGCGCCTGGGCCCGCGACGGCGTCGGGCGCTTCCGCTTCCCGGTGGTCCCGGGCGGCGAGATCCAGCGCGAGATGGCGTTCCGCTTCGGGATCAATCTCGTGATGTACGCGCTGACCGGCAACTACAAGGCCGACCAGGTTCACGTCCCCTCGATCCTCGAAAGGCTCGGGCAATGATCCCGGACGCCGTCACCGTCACCTTCGGGCCGCTGCTGCCCTGGCCGGCGGTCGTCGCGCTCGGCGTGCTGGCGGCGCTGATCGCGGCGCTCGTACTGGTCCGGCGGGCGCGCGGCGGCTGGTGGCGGGCGGCGGCGCTCGCCCTGCTGGTGCTGGCGCTCGCCAACCCGTCGATCGTCGCCGAACGCCGCGACCCGCGCGCCGACGTGGTGGTGGTCGCGGTCGACCGGACCGCCAGCCAGGAGATCGGCGAGCGGCCGGCCCGCACCGAGGCGGCGGTCGCGGCGCTCGACGAGAAGCTGGCGCGCATACCCGGCCTCCAGGTCGAGCGCGTGGTGGTGTCGAACCAGGGCCTGGCCGGCGCAGAGGAAGGTACCCGCCTGCTGGCGGCGGTGCGCGAGGCGCTGGTCGACGTGCCGGAGCACCGCCTGGCCGGGGTGATCGCGATCACCGACGGCCAGGTGCACGACGTCGAGGCGGCGCTGGCCTCAGACCGCGTGCCGGGGCCGTTCCACGTGCTGCTGACCGGCGACCGGGGCGAGCAGGACCGGCGGCTCCGGATCGTCCGGGCGCCCAGCTTCGGCATGGTCGACAAGACCGTCACGGTCACCCTCGAGGTCGTCGACCCGGCGGCGGCGCCCGGCTCCGCCGCCGCCGTCCTGATGGGGATCGACGGCGCCGAGGCCGTGCCGCTGAGCGTGCCGGTGAACCAGGAGCACGCGGTCGAGGTGCCGATCGAGCACGGCGGCCAGACCATCCTGGAGTTCGCGGCCGAGCCGGGCAGCCGGGAACTGGCGCTCGACAACAACCGGGCGGTGATCGCCGTGAACGGCGTGCGCGACCGGCTGCGGGTGCTGCTGGTGTCCGGCGAGCCGCATGCCGGCGAGCGGACCTGGCGGGATATCCTGAAATCGGACCCGTCGGTCGATCTCGTGCACTTCACCATCCTGCGGCCGCCCGAGAAGCAGGACGGCACGCCGATCCGCGAGCTGTCGCTGATCGCCTTCCCGATCCGCGAGCTGTTCGAGCTGAAACTGGCCGACTTCGACCTGATCATTTTCGACCGCTACCGCCGCCGCGGCGTGCTGCCCCGCATGTACATGCAGAACATCGCCGAGTACGTCCGCAACGGCGGCGCCCTGCTGGAAGCCTCGGGGCCGACCTTCGCCAGCCGGCTCAGCCTGGCCCGCACGCCGATCGGCGAGGTGCTGCCGGCACAGCCGACCGGCGGCGTCATCGAGCAGGGCTTTCGGCCGCGGATCACCGAACTGGGCGGCCGCCACCCGGTGACCGCCGGGCTGGCCGGTGCCGGCGAGGACGGCGGCGAGCCAACCTGGGGTCGCTGGTTCCGGCAGATCGAGGCACGCGACGTCCGCGGCAACGTGGTGATGTCCGGGGATGCCAGCCGCCCGCTGCTGGTGCTGGACCGGGTCGGCGACGGTCGGGTGGCGCACCTGCTGTCCGACCATCTCTGGCTGTGGAGCCGCGGCTACGAGGGCGGCGGCCCGCAGGCCGAGCTGCTGCGGCGCACGGCGCACTGGCTGATGCGCGAACCCGATCTGGAAGAGAACGACCTGCGCGCCTTCGCCCGGGGCGACCAGCTCGAGATCGACCGCCGCATGCTCGAAGGCAGCCTGGCGCCGGTCCGGGTCACCGGCCCGGACGGCACCGGCCGCGACGTCGAGCTGGCCGAGATCGCCCCCGGCCACGGCACCGCGACCGTCCAGGTCGACCGGCCTGGGCTGTACCGGCTGTCCGACGGCGTCCGCACCGCCCTGGTCGCGGTCGGGGCGCTCAACCCGGTCGAGCTGTCCGACGTGGCGGCGACCGAGGCCAGGCTGCAGCCGCTGTCCCAGGCCACCGGCGGCGGGATGCAGTGGCTGGCCGAGGACGGCGTGCCGGCGTTGCGGCGGGTCGCGGGCGACCGGGCCGCCGCCGGTCGCGGCTGGTTCGGGCTTCGGGCGAACGGCGACTACGTGGTGACCGGCGTCCTCACCGTGCCGGCCCTGCCGGCCGCGCTGGCGCTGGTGCTGCTGCTCGGCGCCCTGATGACCGCCTGGCGGCGCGAGGGCGACTGACAGCGGGTGGCCGACCTCCGGCCGATCCGGGAAACGAGAATTTCCCGTCAGACGTGTATAGATGCCTGGACCCGGATCATTGCCCGTGTCTAGGATCCCCGGGACCGACGACACCACGCGCCCCAGCCGGAAGAGCGATGGCGGACGACCACCAGGCCTGGATCGACGGCGACGGCCGCCTGCTGTCCCTCGGCAATCTCCTCGGAAGCGCGAACCCGTCCGGGGCCGACAGGATTGCGCTGTTCGAGCGCGGGGCCGTGGCGCTGACGTGGGACGACGCTGGTGTGCGCCTGCGCTATGCGCCGCAGTCGGTCGCCCCCGGCGCGTTGCGGGGGGCGATACGCCAGGTCCGGACGATCGCCAGGCCGGTGGTGCTGGAGCGCTGGACCGGGACGGGGTGGGCCGCCACGGGCTTCGACAGCGGTGCGCGCGCCGCCGACGCCCTTCGACGATCGGCCCGGGACGCCACCGGCGAGGATCAGACCGGCTCGTCCCAGTAGGGCCGGTCCCAGTAGGGCTGGTCCGTGAACGTCTCGACCGCGAAGTCGATGAACGCCCGCACCTTGGCCGCCAAAGGCCGGCCCGGCGGGTAGACCGCGTACAGCGCCGCCGGCTGCAGCTCGTATCCCGGCAGCACCCGCACCAACTCGCCCCGCCGCATGTAGCGGGCCAGGATGAAGGTCGGCATGTGGACGATGCCGAGGCCGCCGGCCGCCATCGCCGACAGCGAGTCGCCGTTGTTGGCGACGACCCGCGGCTGGAACCGGTGGTTGTGCACGCCGTCCGGGCCGTGCAGCGCCCAAACCGTGCCGCTCAGGCTCAGGCTGTAGCCGAGGCAGGCATGGTGCTGCAGGTCGCGGGGGCAGGAAGGTGCCCCGTGGCGCTCCAGATAGGCAGGGGCCGCCGCCAGGATCCGCCGCACTGGCGCCAGGCGACGCGCGATCAGCGAGGAGTCGGCGAGCCGCCCGATCCGCAGCGCCACGTCGTAGCCCTCCTCCACCATGTCGACGACCCGGTCGTTCAGGACCAGGTCGATCGCCAACCCGGGATGCCGGTCCAGCAGGGCGGGCAGGTGGCGCGCCAGATGCAGCTGGCCGAACGACACGCCGGTGGTGACCCGCAGCAACCCCGACGGGTCGGACTGCAGCGACCCGGCCTCGGCCTCCGCCGCCTCGGCCTCCGCGATGATCCGCTGGCAGCGTTCGTACAGGCGGAGGCCGGCCTCGGTCAGCGACAAGCGGCGGGTGCTGCGGTTCAGGAGCCGGGTGCCGAGCCGGTCTTCCAGCCGGGCCACCTGCTTGGAGACCGCGGACTTGGACAGCCCGAGCCGGATCGCGGCGCGCGAGAAGCTGCCCTCGTCCACGACCCGGGCGAAGCTGGCCATGGCACTCAGGTTGTCGAGCATGACTGTTTCCTCAGAGAAACGATCTGTGGAAATGATCGACCTTCCGGCACTCCGGGGCAACGATTAGATGAGCCTCAGTGAAGTCATCGCAGCGGCGTCGCAGACACCCCGGGGACACCCCGGGCACGGCCGCTCCCACCGACACCGATCGAGGCGACCATGAGCAGGATTCTTGTGCTGTACTATTCGACCTGGGGCCATGTAGAGACCATGGCCCAGGCCGTCGCCAAGGGCGCCGGCAGCGTTCCCGGAACCGAGGTGACCGTGAAGCGGGTGCCGGAACTGATGCCGGAGGAGGTTGCCCGGAAGGCCAACGCCAAGCTCGACCAGGCGGCGCCGGTCGCCGAGCCGACCGAGCTGGCCGACTACGACGCGGTGATCTTCGGAACCCCGACCCGGTTCGGCAACATGGCTGCCCAGATGCGCAACTTCCTCGACCAGACCGGCTCGCTGTGGGCCCGGGGCGCGCTGGTCGGCAAGGTCGGCAGCGTGTTCACCTCGACCGGCACCGGCGGCGGCAACGAGACCACGATCACCTCGTTCCACAACACCCTGATGCACCACGGCATGGTGATCGTCGGCCTGCCCTACGCCGCCCCGCAACTGGCCGACATCAGCGAGGTCAAGGGCGGCTCGCCCTACGGCGCCGGCACCATTGCCGGCGGCGACGGCAGCCGGCAGCCTTCCGAGAAGGAGCTCGCGCTCGCCGAGTTCCAGGGCGCCCACGTGGCGCGCATCGCCGGCAAGCTGGCCGCCTGAAGCGCGGCGGCCGGCCACTTAAGGAGAACCACCATGATCGACGTCCGTCCGTTCGACGGCCTGGGCCGGTTCGACATCGACTGGCTGGCCGCCCGCCACCACTTCAGCTTCGGCCACTACATGGACCCGGCGCGCATGGGGTTCGGGGCGCTGCGGGTGTGGAACGACGACACCATCCAGCCCGGCACCGGCTTCGACCCGCATCCGCACCGCGACATGGAGATCGTCACCTATGTCCGCAAAGGCGCGATCACCCACCGCGACCGGCTCGGCAACGAGGGCCGGACCGAGGCCGGCGACGTGCAGGTGATGTCGGCCGGCACCGGCATCGTGCACGCCGAGTACAATTTCGAGGACGAGCCCACGCAGATCTTCCAGATCTGGATCCTGCCGTCCGGCGCCGGCTTCGAGCCGCGCTGGGAGGCCCGGCGCTTCCCGAAGGACGACCGCGCCGGCGAGCTCGTGGTGCTGGCCTCCGGTCGGGCCGGCGACGACGGTGCCCTGCGCATCAACCAGGATGCCGCGGTGATCGGGGCGACCGTCAAGGCGGGGCAGCGCGTCAGCCATCGCCTCGGCAAGGGGCGGAAGGCCTATCTGGTGGCCGCCACCGGCTCGATCACGGTCAACGGCGTGGCGGCGAACGCCAGGGACGGCGTGGCGGTCGCCGATGAGGACGCCATCGAGATCGCTGCGGTGGAAGACGCCGAGATCGTCCTGGTCGACGTGCCGGCGTGACCAGCCGGTCGCTCTGACATCGGGCGGCGCTAGCGGCCGCCGCCCCCGGTCTCCTGGGCCAGGCGGAGCCAGGACGACACCACGATGCCGGCGTCCTCGGACTCGAAGCGGACGCGGGTGCCGCCCTCGTCCTGCCCGACGACGCGGCCGGGCAGCGACAGACCCGAGGCGGAATGGCGGACGGTGACCGTCGCCCCAATCGCGGACGGGATTCCCGGCGACAGCCGCACGCCGCCGGCCGAGACGTTGTCCAGGCCGCATTCGAGCGTCTGGCCGGCGACGTCCACCTGCACCGGCGCCGAGACCGGATAGCGCGGATACCGGCGCCGTTCCGCGCCGTTGTCGGGTCCGGAGAAGATCCGCCTGAGCCAGCTCAACCTGCTCTCCCTGTCCGGCATATGACTGACACTGTAGGCCCTTACGGTTTGCGACGCGAGCGGTCCGGCTTTTCGGTCGGGGCGGCGTCTGTTATTGAAGGGGGATGTTGAGGGGTCCGATACCGCTCCGTCGGCGGTCGTAGGGGAGGGGCGATGTCGGCGGAAGCGATGGAGTCCGAAGTCTACTCGGACGAAGAGAAGGATGCACTGCACATCCTTCCCCTGGCGATTGTTCCCCTGAAGACCCCGGGGATGCGGCGGCCCCGCCTGATCAAGAACGCCCGTTTCGAGACGGTGATGGAGCTGTTCCGCGACGCCCGCGCCGGCTCCGGCCAGATCGACATCGGCAGCCTCCCGGACTTCTTCGACGCCTCGGCACCGACCTTCGCCGAGGACCGGGTGATCATCGAGGCGCTGGCCGAGGCCCCGAGCTTCGACGTCTATTCCCTGCGTCTCACGCTGCGGTCCCACAACCTCAAGGTCAACGAGGCCGAGCATCTGCAGCTGTCGCCGCGGATGCAGGAGAAGCTGACCGGCTACATGCGGGTGTTCACCCGGCCGCTGGTGCAGCGGGTGTTCGGCGACGACACCCGGGACATCTCCTCCGCCGCCCAGATCATCGACATGTTCCGCGAGGTCGACCGCGACGAGGCGTTGCGGCGGATCCGCGCGATCTCCGACGCGCTCGGCCTGGAGATCGACCAGATCCCGGGCTTCCTGGAGGATTACGGCGACATCTTCCTGTCGCTCAGCTACTTCAAGCGCCATCTCGACCAGATCCGGCCCGACTTCGAGGTCATGAAGACCTGGATGCAGGAGGGCGTCGTCGACTCTCACCTAAAGCACAACCGCGACGCCATGCGGGCCTGCGAGGTCGTGACCGCCAACGTCGACGCGGCGATCCGCTTCGTGCTGAGCCGCTTCCAGGCGTTCGACGAGACCAGCAAGGAGTTCTGGAAGGACCTGTCGCGCGAGCGCTACGGCGTGCTGCGCCAGCTTATCCAGAGCCACCACCACACCGTCGGCGGTATCCTGTGCGGGCTGTCGGTCAAGCTGGAGCGCTGGCACCAGGATTTCCCGAATGCCACCGGCAGCCCGAACAAGCGGGTCGACTTCCTGCTGGCGGAGATGATCCCCGGCCTCGAGAAGATCCGGGCCCTGGAGAAGTCGGCGCCGGCACTGGGCTGATCCGGGGCGCTCAGCCCTGGCCGGTCGCGACGATGGCCCGGACCATGGCGGCGACCGCCGCGTCGCGGTCCAACCCGCCCTCGCCCACCAGCGTCCGCCAGGTGTGGAAGCTCAGCGCCAGCTCCAGAAGCGCCCGCTGCCGGTCGTCGAGCCCGGCGCCCAGCACCGCGCGGCAGGCCGCCATCGGCGGGCCGAGCCGCAGTTCGGTGACTTCCCGGGTCGGCTCGTGGTGTTCGGCGTCGCGCAGCACGCAGGCCGCCAGATCGGCGTTCCGCTCGTACCAGCCGTAGAGCGCTTCGAGCCCGACCGTCAGCCGGACCGACGCGTCATCTAGGCCACGCCACGGCTCGGCATCCGGCAGCGGGTCGCGCTCGACCGTCAGGCCGGAACACGCCAGCAGCAGGCTCCGCTCGTCCGGGAAATGCGCATAGACGGTGTGGCGCTGAACGCCGGCGCGTTCGGCCACCATGCTGACGGTGGTCTGCGCCGGGCCGACGCTGCCGTGCAGGTCGACGGCCGCTTCGACGATCCGCTGCCGGGTCTGGGCCTGCTGCTCGGCCCGCCGCTTCAGGGTGTAGCTTCGCGCCATCGATTTTCACGATACATTGGCGTGCATTGAATGTTGACTCGGGTCCGGAATTTCACGATACACCAGTGTATTATGAAACTTGACCGCGTGTCGACCGCCCGGTCGCGTCACGGTGTCGCCGGCCCCGACCCGCCGGCCAATGGAGGAATTCGTGGAAACCAGGATCGACGAGATCGCCGACGGCATCTATCGGCTGTCCACCTGCGTGCCGGACATCGCGCCGCCCGCCGGCTTCACCTTCAACCAGTTCCTCGTCCTGGGCGACGAGCCGTTGCTGTTTCACACCGGCCCGCGCCGGATGTTCCCGCTGGTCCGCGACGCGGTCGCCCGCCTGCTGCCGCCGGAGCGGCTGCGCTGGATCACCTTCGGTCACTACGAGGCCGACGAGTGCGGCTCGATGAACGAGTGGCTGGCGGTCGCGCCGCAGGCCGAGATCGCCCACGGCCAGACCGGCTGTCTGGTGTCGCTGAACGACATGGCCGATCGTGCACCGCGGATCCTGGCCGACGGCGAGACCATCGACCTCGGCGGCGGCCGGCGGGTGCGCTACCTCGACACCCCGCACATCCCGCACGGCTGGGACGCCGGGGTGCTGTACGAGGAGGCCAGCGGCACCCTGCTGTGCGGCGACCTGTTCACCCAGCTCGGCGACGGCCCGGCCCTGACCGAGGGCGACATCGTCGGGCCGGCGATCGCCGCCGAGGACATGTTCGGGTACTCCAGCCTGAACCCCGGCATGGGCACGACGATCCGCCGGCTGGCCGGGCTAGCGCCGCGCCGGCTGGCGCTGATGCACGGTCCGTCTTACGCCGGCGACGGGGCGGCGGCCCTCACCGCCCTGGCCGACGACTACGACCGCCGGGCCGGCGCGGCCCTGGCCGAGGCCGGGATCGGCTGACGGCTACCCGCCGTCGACCGTCATCCCGGCGATCCGGTCGAACGCCCCGGCTCCGATGCGGGCGGCCACCGCCTCGATGTCCGGGGCCACCGGCCGGTCGTTCTCGAAGAAGTCGGCGACCGACCGGATTTCGGCCACCGCCTCGGCCAGCGCCGGCGAGGTCGCCAGCGGGCGGCGCAGGTCGATGCCCTGGGCCGCGCACAGCAGCTCGACCGCCACGATCCGGCGCAGGTTGGCGGCCATCGCCAGCAGCCGCCTCGCACCGTGGGTCGCCATCGAGACGTGGTCCTCCTGGTTGGCCGAGGTCGGCAGGCTGTCGATGCTGGCCGGGGACGCCAGCAGCTTGGTCTCGGACTGCAGGGCGGCCGCCGTGACCTGGGCGATCATGAAGCCCGAGTTGATGCCGGGCTCGGCCACCAGGAACGGCGGCAGGGTCGAGATGTTGGCGTCCATCAGCATCGCCGTGCGGCGCTCCGACAGGGCGCCGATCTCGGAGGCGGCGATGGCGATCTGGTCGGCCGCGAACGCCACCGGCTCGGCGTGGAAGTTGCCGCCGGACATCACCTCGCCGGTGTCGCTGAACACCAGCGGGTTGTCCGACACCGCGTTGGCCTCGGCCGCCAGCCGCCCGGCGGCGAACCGCAGATGGTCGAGCACCGCCCCCATGACCTGCGGCTGGCAGCGCAGCGAGTACGGGTCCTGCACCCGGTCGCACTCCAGGTGCGACACCCGGATCGCCGAGCCGTGCAGCAGGCGGCGGTAGACCGCGGCGGTCTCGGCCTGGCCGGGATGCGCCCGCAGGGCGTGGATGCGGGCGTCGAACGGGGTGTCGGAGCCCATCGCGGCGTCGACCGTCATGGCGCCGGCGACCATCGCGGCGTTGAACACCCGCTCGATCTCGAACAGCCCGGCGAGCGCCAGCGCGGTCGAGACCTGGGTGCCGTTCAGCAGCGCCAGCCCCTCCTTGGGCGCCAGCTCGCACGGCGTCAGCCCGGCCGCCTCCAGGGCCTGCGCCCCGTGCAGCCGCTTGCCGTCGTGCACCGCCTCGCCTTCGCCGATCAGCACCGCCGACATGTGGGCCAGGGGTGCGAGGTCGCCGGAGGCGCCGACCGACCCCTGGGACGGGATCACCGGCAGCACCCCGGCGTTGGCCAGGGTCAGCAGCGCGTCGATCACCTCGCCGCGGATGCCGGAATGGCCGCGCGCCAGGCCGTTGGCCTTGAGCGCCATCACCAGGAACACGACCTGGTCGGCCAGCGGGTCGCCGACCCCGGCGCAGTGCGAGCGCACCAGGGCGCGCTGCAGGTCCGCCAGGTGGTCGGCCGGGATGGTTCTCGTCGCCAGCTTCCCGAAGCCGGTGTTGACCCCGTACACCACCTTGCCCGAGGCGATGACCCGGGCGACGGTGGCGGCGGAATCGGCGATCGCCTCGCGCGCCGAGGGGTCGAGCTCCAGGTGCGGGCGCTCGCGGTACAGCCGGCGCAAATCGCCGAGGACGAGTTCGCCGGGGATGATGCGCAGCCGGGTCGCCATCACGCACCCCCGAGGAACGGCAGGTCGAGCTGGTGCTCGCGCGCGCAGTCGACGGCGATGTCGTAGCCGGCGTCGGCGTGGCGCATGACGCCGGTCGCCGGGTCGTTCCACAGCACCCTCTCCAGCCGCTTCGCCGCCGCCTCGGTGCCGTCGCACACGATCACCATGCCGGCGTGCTGCGAGTAGCCGATGCCGACCCCGCCGCCGTGGTGGATCGACACCCAGGTCGCCCCCGACGCGCAGTTCAGCAGGGCGTTCAGCAGCGGCCAGTCGGCGACCGCGTCGGAGCCGTCCTTCATCGCCTCGGTCTCGCGGTTCGGGCTGGCGACCGAGCCGGAGTCCAAGTGGTCGCGGCCGATCACCACCGGGCCGATCTCGCCCCGGGCGACCATTTCGTTGAAGGCGAGGCCGAGACGGTGGCGCTGGCCGAGGCCGACCCAGCAGATCCGGCTCGGCAGGCCCTGGAAGCTGATCCGTTCCTTCGCCATGTCGAGCCAGTTGTGCAGGTGCGGATCGTCGGGGATCAGCTCCTTCACCTTCTCGTCGGTCCGGTAGATGTCCTCGGGATTGCCCGACAGGGCGGCCCAGCGGAACGGCCCGACGCCGCGGCAGAACAGCGGCCGGATGTAGGCCGGCACGAAGCCCGGGAAATCGAAGGCGTCGCCGACGCCCTCGTCGAACGCCACCTGCCGCAGGTTGTTGCCGTAGTCGAGGGTCGGGATGCCCTGGTGCCAGAAGTCGAGCATCGCCTTCACGTGCACCGCCATCGACTTCTTGGCCGCGTTGGCGATCGCGTCGGGGTCGGTCTCCCGCGCCCGCTCGGCCTGATCCAGGCTCCAGCCGGCCGGCAGGTAGCCGTTGACCGGGTCGTGGGCGCTGGTCTGGTCGGTGACCACGTCGGGCTTCACGCCGCGGCGCACCAGCTCCGGGTAGACCTCGGCGGCGTTGCCGAGCAGGCCGACCGAGACCGCCTCGCCCTTCGCGCAGGCCTCCTGCACGATCGCCAGGGCCTCGTCCAGGCTGTCGGTCTTGCGGTCGAGGTAGCGGGTCTCCAGCCGACGCTCGATCCGGCTCGGCTGGCACTCGACCGCAATCATCGAGGCGCCGGCCATGGTGGCGGCCAGCGGCTGGGCGCCGCCCATGCCGCCGAGCCCGGCGGTCAGGATCCACTTGCCCTTCAGGCTGCCGCCGAAGTGCCGGCGCCCGACCTCGACGAAGGTCTCGTAGGTGCCCTGAACGATGCCCTGGCTGCCGATGTAGATCCACGAGCCGGCGGTCATCTGGCCGTACATCATCAGGCCCTTGCGGTCGAGCTCGTGGAAGTGCTCCCAGTTCGCCCACTTGCCGACCAGGTTGGAGTTGGCGATCAGCACCCGCGGCGCGTCCGGGTGGGTGCGGAACACGCCGACCGGCTTGCCGGACTGCACCAGCAGGGTCTGGTCGTCCTCCAGCCGCTTCAGCGCCGCCACGATGCGGTCGTAGCTGGCCCAGTCGCGGGCCGCCCGGCCGATGCCGCCGTACACCACCAGGCCCTCCGGCTTCTCGGCGACCTCCGGGTCCAGGTTGTTCATCAGCATCCGCATGGCCGCCTCGGTCTGCCAGCTCTTCGCGGTGAGTTGGGTGCCGTGCGGCGAGCGGATCCTGCGGGCGTTGTCGAGGCGGAGTCCGGGGGCGCGGGGATCGGGGGACGCGGTCATGGCTGGCTCTCCTTCATTCGCCCGGTGCGGAGCGGTGGATGGGTTCCGACTCTCTGCGACTGCGTCGCTCCGGCCGGAATGACGACGGAAAAAAGAAGGCCCCCACCCCACGTCGTCATTCCGGACGACCGCGCCGCCGCACGGTCGATCCGGAAGCCGCGACGCGACGGGCGCCCCCTTTGCCCGCCGGACACAGGTCTCCCGGCCCGGTTCATGGGGCGCTCTCCCTGGGCGGTGCCACGTCGAACGCGGCGCCGAGGCGGTAGCGGTCGGCCGGGTGCCAGAGCCAGGCCCGCGACACGACCCGGTTGGCGAGGGCGGTCCGGCGGTGCAGCAGCAGGCAGGGCGTGCCGGCCCGCATGGCGAGTGCGGTGCGGATCCGCTCCGGCGGCATCGCCGCCTCGACCACGTGCTCGACATGCGGCGCCGGCGCCACTTGCGTGAGGTACTCGTTGGGGGTGACCCGGGCGAAGTCCTGGGCGAGGTAGTCGGGGGCCGCCGCCGGGTTGACGTAGCGGTCCTCGAACTGCACCGCGTGCCCGCCCTCGAAGTGCACGATGGCCGAGTGGAACACAGGCTCGCCGGCCGGCACGCCGAGCGCCGCCCCGACGGTCGCGCTGGCCGGCATCTCGCCGAGCTCCTGCACCTCGGCCCGGTGCCGGTGGCCGCGCGCGCGGATCTCGTCGGCGATGTTGCGCAGTTCGACCAGCTCGGACTGCGGGCGGCTATCGGCGACGAAGGTGCCGAGGCCCTGGACGCGCCGCAGCACGCCCTCGGCGGCCAGCTCGCGCAGCGCCCGGTTGGCGGTCATCCGGCTGACCCCGAGGGCGGCGACCAGCTCGTTCTCCGACGGCGTACGGTCGTCCGGCCGCAGCTCGCCGGAGCCGATGCGGTCGACCAGCCAGTCCTTGACCTGCTGATAGCGCGGGACGGCGTCGTCGTTCACGGCAGCGATCCCCGAACTGGTGAAAACCAGGGACACTATGCTTGTATATACAAGCTATGCGCAACCGGAATCTACGAGCCGGCCGGCTTTTCCCCGGCCCTCCGCGATGGCATAAGCGGTCCGGACCATCCGGGGATATCCATGGCCACCATCGCACTCAGCGGAGTCACCCGCCGGTTCGCCGGCACCGAGGCGCTGGCACCGGTCGACCTGACGGTCGAGGACGGGCGGTTCGCCGCGATCGTCGGACCGTCGGGCTGCGGGAAGTCGACCCTGCTGCGGCTGGTCGCCGGGCTCGACCGGCCGACCGCCGGCCGCGTGAGCGCCGACGGCCGGGCGATCGGCGGGCCGGGTCCCGAGCGCGGCGTGGTGTTCCAGCAGCCGGCGCTGTTCCCGTGGCTCGACGTCGCAGCCAACATCCGCTTCGGCCTTGACGAGGCCGGCGTGCCGCGCGCCGAAGCCGACCGCCGGGTCGCCGGCTGGATCGCGGCGGTCGGCCTCGGCGGGTTCGAGCGCGCCCTGCCGAAGCAGCTGTCCGGCGGCATGGCGCAGCGCGCCGCCCTCGCCCGCGCCCTGGCGCCGGCCCCGGGCACCCTGCTGCTGGACGAGCCGTTCGGCGCGCTCGACCGCATCACCCGCAACGAGATGCAGGACCTGCTGGTGCGGGTGCTCTCGGCCACGCCGGCGACCGTCCTGCTGGTGACCCACGACGTCGAGGAGGCGGTCTACCTCGCCGACCGGGTGATCGTGCTGTCGCCGCGGCCCGGCCGGATCGTCGCCGACCTGACGGTCGACGTGCCGGGGCCGCGGGTCAGGACCGCCCCGGAATTCGTCGCCATGCGGGCCCGCGTCGAGGACGCGCTCGGGGCGGCGATGGAGCGCGCCTGAGAGGAGGCAGCGATGCCGGACACCCGCGAGGTGATGTGGTTCCGCATGGCCGACGGGCCGAGCCTCGAGCAGGCCCGCCTGGAGCGTCAGCCGGACGGCGCGACCTTGTCCGGCACCGTGCTGGCGGCCGAGCGCGGGCGCCCGTTGCGCGTCGACTACGCGGTGACCTGCGACCACCGATGGCGAACCGTCCAGGTGGCGGTCGACCAGTCGTTCGAGGGCGTGCTGCGGTCTCTCCGACTCGGGCATGACGGAGCCGGGGCGTGGACGCTCGACGGCCGGCCGGCGCCGTCGCTCGACGGCTGCATCGACGTCGACCTCGGGGTCTCGCCGATCACCAACGCGCTGCCGGTCAACCGGCTGGCCCTGGCGGTCGGCGAGACCGGGTCGGTGCGCGCCGCCTGGGTCCGGTTCCCGGCCCTGGAGGTGGTTCCGGCCGAGCAGTCCTACGAACGGCTGGGCGCGCGGCTCTATCGCTACCGCAGCCGGACCAGCGGCTTCGCGGCCGAGATCGCGGTCGACGCCGACGGCCTGCCGACCGACTACGCCGACATCTGGCGGCGGGTCGCCGACCGGCCGGGCGGCGGTTCCGGTCGCGGCTGAACCGGGTTCCGGTCGTGCCGATGGGTACCGCGGCGGTCGGCGATCGGCTACAGAGAGCCGGTCAATCGGCGCAACCCACCGCTTGCCGGCCGACGCGGCCGGCCGGGGAGGTATCGTGAGCACCTGGACTTCGCGAGCCGCTGCCGGCGGCCTGCTCGGCAACGCCTATGTCCTGCTGATCCTCACCACCCTCAGCTGGGGCGGCAACGCCGTGGCCGGGCGGCTGGCGGTCGGCGAGATCTCGCCGATGCTGCTCACGACCATGCGCTGGGTCGGCGTGGCCGTCCTGATCCTGCTGTTCGCGCGCCGGAAGGTCGTCGAGGACTGGCCGGCCATGCGACCGCGCGTGTGGTTCCTCGCCGCCCTCGGGGCGCTCGGCTTCACCGGCTTCAACGCGCTGTTCTACCTGGCCGCCCAGTCCACCGTCGCGATCAACATCGGCATCATCCAGGGCGCGATTCCGGTGTTCGTGATGATCGGCGCCTACATCGTCTACCGCACGCCGGTACGGGCGGTGCAGGTAGCCGGCGTCGCCACCACCATGGTCGGGGTGGCCCTTGTGGCGTCGCGCGGCGACCTCAGCAAGCTCACTGCGCTGGCGTTCGCCGACGGCGACCTGCTGATGATTCTCGCCTGCGCGCTGTACGCCGGCTACACCGTTGCCCTGCGGCGCCGGCCGGCGGTCTCGGGGCTGGCGATGTTCTCGGTGCTGGCGGTCGCCGCCCTGATCACCTCGCTGCCGCTGCCGCTGATCGAGGCGGCGTCCGGCACGCTGGTGTGGCCGAGCGCCGTCGGCTGGGGCGTGCTCGCCTACGTGGTGATCTTCCCGTCCTTCGTGGCGCAGATCTGCTTCCTGCGGGCGGTCGACCTGGTCGGGCCGGGACGCGCCGGGCTGTTCGTCAACCTGGTGCCGATCTTCGCCGCCGGGCTCGGCGTGGTGGTACTGGGCGAGCGCTTCGAGCTGTTCCACGCCCTGGCGCTGGTGTTCGTGTTGGGCGGCATCTGGTTGGCCGAACGGCGGCGCGCCTAAGGCTCGGCCACCCAGCGCCTGGCGTCGTCGATGTCGTCGAAGCTCCGGCGTTCCAGGTCCCCGGCCACCCCGCCGGACGACTCCCAGAGCCGCAAAATCAACTGGTCGGACCCGCCGGCGAAGACGGCGGCGATCCGGAACCTCCGGCCGTCCGGCGGGCCGGTCGGCACCCGCTCGGCCTCTTCGTCGTCGTAGGCCCGCAGCCGCGCCATGTCGTCGATGCTGTAGGCGCTGAGGTCGGCGGCGCGCAGGTCCCACAGCAGGCCGCGCATGGTCGACCGGAGGCGGGGCCACGCTATGCGATCCAGGATCGCCACGATGGCGTCCGACACCAGCAGCCCGGTGAACGCGACCTCGACGTGGGCCGGCTGCCGACGGACGGCGAAACTGTACTCCATCTGCGATCCCGCACGGCCCCGTCACAAAGCCGACGTTGCGGCAGTCGACAACCGCAGGTCAAGTGCAGCGCTCGCCGACGCAACCCCGTCTGGTCGTCACCCGCAACGCGGCCCGCCGGTCCTCCGGCACCGCTTCTGCGGGCCGTCAGCGGGGGCTACGAATGCAGCGGGGCTATGAATCCTGCGCCGCGCGCCTGCGGCCGAGTGCGCTCCGGATCTCGTCGAAGAAGATCTCGCCGAGCACGAACCCGGTGACCGCCACGATCGCCAGGATCTGCGTCACCGTGATGTGGCTGCCGAGGATGAAGAACGCCAGCAGCGCGGCGATCACCGGCTTCAGGAAGAACAGGTAGTTGCCGCGCGCCGGGTCCGGCACGTGGCCGAGCCCCCACAGCCACAGGATGAAGCCGATGCAGGTGTTCCAGACGCCGAGCGTGATGAGGGCGCCGGCCTGGCCGGGCGGGCGGTCGAACAGGGTCAGCGGGTTCACCCAGATGCCCCAGGCCAGGCCGCACACGATCCACAGGAACGGCGCCCCGAGCGCGAAGGTGTAGGTGGTCATCCGGATCGCGCCGTAGGTTTTGATGTAGGGCCGCACCAGCACCAGGTAGAACGCGCCGATGAAGGCGCAGCCGAGCGCCAGGAGGACCCCGGGCAGCGAGTTCACGTCGCCGTCGACCTTGTGGATCACACCGTCGGTCAGCAGCAGCAGGCAGCCGAGGAAGGCCCCGATCCCGGACACGATCTTCGGCGCGGTCACCGGCGTGCCCTCGACCAGACGGACCACGAACACCACGAAGATCGGCATGGTGGTCACCAGCGTCGCGACCTGCACCACCGAGGCGTAGTCGAGCGCCCAGTGGAACAGGAACTGCGCGAACGCCATGCCGAAGATCGACAGCCCGATCACCGGCACCGGGTCCTGCCGCAGGGGCGTGATCAGGTCCCGCGTGGCGCTGCGCGACAGCGCCACCAGCAGCAGGGCCAGCCCGCCGAGGGTGAAGCGCCAGACCGACACCTCCGCCCCGGCCAGCCCGGTCAGCTTCACGACGAACTCGCTGGACGCATGGCCGCAGACCCCCGCGAACGCCGCCAGATAGGCCAGCCAGACCATGGTGCGGCTCATGCCGGCACCCGCCGGAGACGAACTGCTCACGATATCCTCCCGATTTTCGTTGCCTAGCAGACTATCCCCTGAGTCGAGCAGCGCAAGGCCGGACCGCCGGTTCGCGAGGTCGTCATCAGATCGTCGCTTACCTCGCCGCCGTTTACCGTTTAGTATCAGCGTTATGAGGCGATACCGCTGCACCAAGATCGTTGCCACCCTCGGCCCGGCCAGTTCCACCGAGGCGAGCATCCGCGCCCTGTTCGAGGCCGGGGTGGACGTATTCCGGTTCAACTTCAGCCACGGCTCGCATGCCGACCACCAGGCGCGCTTCGACATCGTGCGCCGGCTGGAGGCGGAGGCCGGTCGGCCGATCTCGGTCATGGCCGACCTGCAGGGCCCGAAGCTGCGGGTCGGAACCTTTCCGGACGGCCCGATCAAGCTGGCCGCCGGGGGGCGGTTCCGGCTGGAGCTGAAGCAGGCCCCCGGCACGGCCGAGCGGGCGACCCTGCCGCACCCGGAGATCTTCGCGGCGCTCGAACCCGGCACCGACCTGCTGCTCGACGACGGCAAGGTGCGGCTGCGGGTCGTCAAGTGCGGCAAGGACTTCGCCGACACCGAGGTGATCACCGGCGGGCCGCTGTCCGACCGCAAGGGCGTCAACGTCCCGAATGCGGTGCTGCCGCTGTCGGCGCTGACCGACAAGGACCGTACCGACCTGCGGTTCGCGCTCGACATGGGGGCCGACTGGATCGCGCTCAGCTTCGTGCAGCGCCCCGAGGACGTCGCCGAGGCGCGCCGCCTGATCGCCGGCCGGGCGGCCGTGCTGGTGAAGCTGGAGAAGCCGGCCGCCATCGACCAGCTCGAACCGATCGTCGAGATCGCCGACGCCGTGATGGTCGCCCGCGGCGACCTCGGGGTCGAGCTGCCGCCGGAACGGGTGCCGCCGCTGCAGAAGCGGATCGTCCGGACCTGCCGGGCGATGGGCAAGCCGGTGATCGTCGCCACCCAGATGCTGGACTCCATGGTCGCCGCCCCGGCCCCGACCCGGGCCGAGGCGTCGGACGTGGCGACCGCGGTCTACGATTCCGCCGACGCCGTGATGCTGTCGGCCGAGACCGCGTCGGGCCAGTACCCGGTCGAGGCGGTGGCGATGATGAACAAGATCATCACCAACGTGGAGAGCGACTCCTACTACCTCGCCCATGCCCATGCCGAGCACCCGGCGCCCGAGGGCACCGTGTCGGACGCCATCACCCTGGCCGCGCGCGAGGTCGCCGAGTCGATCAGGGCGCGCTGCATCATCACCTACACGACCTCGGGCTCGACCACGATCCGGGCCTCGCGCGAGCGGCCGAAGGTGCCGATCCTATGCATCACCTCGAGCTTGGCGACCGCCCGGCGCCTCGCCATGGCCTGGGGCGTGCACGCGGTCCACATGCCGGAGGAGCAGCGGTTCTCCGCCGTCGTCCAGCGCGCCACCGAGATCGCCAAGCGCGAGGAGTACGGCAGCAGCGGCGACAAGGTGGTGATCACCGCCGGCGTCCCGATGGGCACGCCGGGCTCGACCAACGTGCTGCGGGTCGAGCGGATTCCGTAAGGGAAGCTCGAGCCGACCTCGGCCGGTAGGTCCCGGATGCACTCCGCCTTGCGGCGGCCCGCTCCGGGATGAGGGAAACAGATCGGCCTCATCGCGGCCGGAGCGGCGAAGCCGCGGAGAGCCGGGACCCATGGCGCGACGGGCGACTCCGGCTGGCCCCATGCCCCCTTCAAATAGTGGCTCTACGGCCGGCCGGTCACTCTCCGCATTGTGCGCGCCAACCAACCCGTGCCGTGGAGGATCCGCCATGCCCGCAACCGTCGCCGAGAAGCGCGCCGCCTTCCGCCGCCTGCACGACAGCGGCTGCTTCGTCATTCCGAACCCGTGGGACGTCGGCTCGGCGATCATGCTGCAGCGGCTCGGCTTCAAGGCGCTGGCCTCGACCAGCGCCGGCATGGCCTGGGCGATGGGCCGGCCCGACAACGGGGTGACCCGCGACGACGTGCTGGCTCACCTTCAGGCGATCGTCGAGGCCACCGACCTGCCGGTCAACGCCGACTACGAGAACGCCTTCGCCGACGATCCCGACGGGGTGGCGACCAACATCGCGGCCGCCGCCGACACCGGCATCGCCGGCGTGTCGGTCGAGGATTCCACCGGCAACCCGGACGCCCCGCTGTACGACTTCGACCTGGCGGTCGCCCGCGTCGCCGCCGCCCGTGCGGCGATCGACCGGACCGGCAGCGGCGTGCTGCTGACCGCCCGCTCGGAGGGCTTCATCGCCGGTCGACCGGACCTGGACGAAACGGTGCGCCGGCTCAAGGCGTTCGCCGAGGCCGGCGCCGACTGCCTGTACGCCCCCGGGATCGGCGACGACGCCCAGATCGGCACCGTGGTGCAGGCGGTGGCGCCGAAGCCGGTGAACGTGCTGACCCTCGGCCGGCCGGTCGCGGAGCTGGCCGCGCTGGGCGCCCGGCGGATCAGCGTCGGCGGCTCGCTCGCCCGTGCCGCCTATGGCGAGTTCCTGCGGGCCGCCCGCGGCATTGCCGACGAAGGCAGCTTCGCGGCCTTCAAGAACGCCGCCGCGAGCCGCGAGCTCAACGGCTTCTTCGCCGACCGTAAGGAAGGCCGCGGCTGAATTCTAGCGGCCGCGCTGGCGGGCGATCCGGTACACCGCCTCGCCGACGATCCCGCGCGGCAGCAGCACCACGACGGCCATGAAGATCAGCCCGACCACCAGCGGCCACCACGCCTCCAGGCTGCTGGAGAACTGGCTGTCCAGCAGCCGCAGCGCGATCACGCCGACGGCCGCCGAGACCAGCTCGCCGCGGCCGCCGAGCGCCACCCAGATCAGCGCCTCGGCCGACAGCGAGAAGCCGATCAGCGCCGGCGAGGCGAAGCCGAACTGCACCACGAACAGCGCGCCGGCCAGCCCGGCGACCGCGCCCGACAGGGCGAAGGCCCGGCGCTTCAGGGCACCGGTGTCGTAGCCGAGCGCGCGGGCCCTGAGCTCGTTCTCGCGCAGCGCCGCCAGCGCCAGCCCGCGGTCCGAGCGCTGGTAGGCGGTGAGCCCGGCGACCGTCGCCGCCAGCACCCCGAGCATGACGTAGAACAGCGGTACCGGCTCCCACAGCTCGGCGCCGTCGCCGTTCGGCCCGAGGGTGATCGGCGGCACGTTCATCAGCCCGTTCAGCCCGCCGAGCCAGTCCCAGTTGATCGCCAGCCGTTCGAACACCACCGCTAGCGCCAGGGTGACGATCCCGAAGAACGCGCCGTGCAGGCCGCGGCCGGCGAAGGTGAACCAGCCGATGGTCCAGGCGGTCGCCCCCGAGGCGATCACCGCGAACACCAGGCCGAGCCAGGTCGAGCGCACCGCCTCCAGCCCGGGCAGCATGCCGAGGGTCAGGGTCCCCATGGCGTAGGCGCCGATCCCGAAGAACACGCCGTGCCCCAGGCTGAGCAGCCCGCAATGCCCCCAGGCGAAGGCCAGGGCGACCGCCAGCAGCGCGTAGCTCAGATACATCGCCAAGTCGCCGACCAGCCAGGACGGCGCGACCGCCGGCAGCGCCAGCAGGACCGCCAGGGCGAGCAACCCGACCAGGTCGACGGTGCGCCACGACCGCATGCCGTCAGGACTCCCGCCGCCGCCGGGCGATCAGCCCGGTCGGGCGCAGCCGGATCACCAGGATGGCCGCCACGAACACCGCGAGCTGCGCCCACACCGGCGACGCCACCGCGGCGGTCAGGCTGTCGAGTCCGCCGATCCCGGCCGCCCCGACCAGCGGCCCGGCGATCGAGCCGAGGCCGCCGACCAGGATCGCCAGGAACGCCGGCACCAGCCAGCCGAGGCCGGCCTGCGGGTCGACCGCTATCAGCGGCGCCATCGCCGCGCCGGCCAGCCCGGCCAGCCCGGCCCCGACCGCGAAGGTCCAGCGGTCGAGCCGCCGCGTGTCGATGCCGAGGCACGAGGCCATCGCCCGGTTGGCGATCACCGCCCGGGCGGCCAGGCCGAAGCGGGTCCGGAAGAACAGCGCGAAGGTGGCGGCGATGGCCGTCAGGCTGATCGCCATCACCACCAGCCGGTACACCGGGTACGGGCTGCCGGCGATCGTCACCGCGCCGAGATCCGGCGGCACCACCGAGTGCGAGCCGGGACCGTACAGCAGCACCGCCGCCTGCCGCAGCACCAGCGACAGCCCCCAGGTCGCCAGGATGGTGTCGAGCAGGCGGGTGTAGGTGTGCCGAACCAGCACCTCCTCGGCCACCAGCCCGACCAGGGCGACCGCCGGCGGCGCCAGCGCCAGGCCGACCCAGAACGGTAGCCCGGCCTGGCCGGCCGCCAGCACCACGTAGGCGCCGAGCATCAGGAACTCGCCATGGGCCAGGTTGATGACGTTCATCAGCCCGAACACGATCGCCAGGCCGAGCGCCACCAGCATCAGGATCAGCACCGCGTTGGCGCCGTCGAGGAGCAGGGTCGCCAGATGCATCGCAGCCGCCTCCGCTACAGCACCAGGTGGGCGTCCAGCCGGGACGGATCGGCCCGCAGGGCGTCGCCGCCCTCCTCCGCCACTACGCGGCCCCGGTCCATGAACACGACGCGCCCGGCGAGCCGCAGGGCCAGGTCGACGTTCTGCTCGACCAGCACCACCGCCATGCCTTCGGCCGCCGCCACCGCGGCCAGGGCGTCGGCCATCTCAATCACCACCGAGGGCTGCACCCCCTCGGATGGCTCGTCGAGCAGCAGCAGGCGGGGCCGGGCCATCAGGGCCCGGGCGATGGCGAGCTGCTGCTGCTGCCCGCCGGACAGCCGTCCGGCCGGCTCGCGCCGGCGCTCCGCCAGAGCCGGAAACAACTCGTAGCCGCGCCCGGCATCGGCCGCCGCCAAGTCGCCGAGGATCAGGTTCTCCTCCACCGTCAGGTCGGCGAACACCTCGCGGCCCTGCGGCACATAGGCGATGCCGGCGCGCGCGATCCGAAACGGCGGCAGCCCGTCGATCCGCGCGCCGTCGAGCCGGATCGTGCCGCCGCGCGGGCGCAGCAGCCCCATGACCGTCTTCAGCAGGGTGGTCTTGCCGACGCCGTTGCGGCCCATCAGCGCCACCGGCTCACCCGGGCCGACGGTCAGGTCGAGGCCGTGCAGCACCATGCCGCCGCCGTAGCCGGCGGTCAGCCCGGCGATCTCCAGCAGCGTTCCGTCAGCCATGAGCGACGGCTCCTGCCTTGCCGAAATACGCCGCCCGCACCGCCGGGTCGGCCCGCACTGCGGCGTAGTCGCCATGGGCCACGATCCGCCCGGCGATCATCACCGCCACCGGTGCCGACAGGGTTTCGACCACCGCCATGTCGTGCTCGATCACGATCGCCGCCGTCCCGGTCTGGTCGCGCAGCCGCCGGATCAGCCGGACCGTCGACTCGCTCTCCGCCCGGGTCATGCCGGCGGTCGGCTCGTCGAGCAGCAGCAGGCGCGGCCCGGCCGCCACCACCATCGCCAGCTCCAGCCACTGCTTGGCACCGTGCGCCAGCTCGCCGGCCGCGGTTTCGGCATTCGCCTCCAGGTCGACCAGCCGCAGCAGAGCATCGGGGTCGAGCCGACGAGCCCCGCGGCGGGCCGCCGGGGCGGCCAGTGCGGTCCGCAGGTTCTCCGCGACGCTCAGCGCCGGGAACACCGACGGCACCTGGAACTTGCGCACGATCCCGGCCTCGGCGACCCGGTGCGGCGGCAGGCCGGCGAGATCCCTTCCCTCGAACCGGATCCGGCCGGCGGTCGGGGCGAGCTGGCCGGTCAGCAGGTTGAACAGGGTGGTCTTGCCGCAGCCGTTCGGCCCGATGATCGACAGCAGCTCGCCGGCGCCCAGCATCAGGTCGACGCCGTCGACCGCCCGGACCCCGCCGAATGCCCGGACCAGCCCGGCGACCTCGAGAAACCCGCTCCCCGGATGATCGGCCGCCGGGATTGCCCGGTCGCTCAGGAGCACCCCGCGTTCGGCGCGATCACGCCGAGCTGGTCGACCACGACCAGCCCCTCGCCCTCGGTCTTGGCCAGGAACATCGGCATGCTGACGTGGTGGTCCTTGGCGCCGATGCTGATCGGGCCGACCGAGGTTCCGAAGGAGAGGCCCTCAAGGCCGTCGACCAGCGCCTCGCGGTCGACCTTGCCGACCTTCTCCAGCGCGTCCTTCACCGCCTTCAGCGCGGTGTGGTGGGTGTAGGCGTAGTGCGACACCGGCACCGGCCCGCCGGCGGCCGCGGTGGCGCGCTGCACGAAGTCGTGCACCGCCGGATTGTCGAGACTGGCGGCGAACGGCACGGTCACCCACATGTTCTGGCCTTTACCGGGGCCGAAGGCGCCGAGATAGGTCTCGGCGAAGCCGAGGAACGCCACCGTGACATCCTTCATCAGGCCGAGGTCCTCGGCCTGCTTGATGAAGGTGATGCCGTCGGCACCCGGCAGCGCGAACACCAGCACCTTGGCGCCGGACTCCTTGATCCGGCGGATCACCGGCGCGAAGTCCTTGACGCCCCACGGCGTGAACTCGGTGCCGGCGACGGTACCGCCCATGCCCTCGACCAGGGTCTTGGCGGTGGCGAACATCTTCTGCGGCCAGACGTAGTCGGCGCCGAACATGTAGAAGCTGGTGCCGGCCTTCTGCTTCATCACCGGCAGCAGCTTCTCCAGCTCCTGGTTCGGCACGGTGTTGAAGGCGAACAGGTAGCGGTCGCAGCCGCCGCCCTCGTAGTTGGTGGCGTACAGCAGCGGCACCTTCGACCGGCTCATGGTCGGCATCATGGCGTCGCGGGCGTTCGAGGTGATCGGCCCGGTGATCGCCAGCACCTGGTCGCGCCGGATCAGCGAGGTCGCGCGCTCGACCGAGGTCTTCGGATCGGTCTTGTTGTCCTCGTACAGCAGCTCGACCGGCCGGCCGAGGATGCCGCCGGCGCCGTTGATCTCGGCCAGCGCCAGGTCGAGGCCGAGCTTGGCCTGGTTGCCGAACAGTTCGAGCCCGCCGGAGAACGGCAGCACCGCGCCGATCCTGATCGGCTCGGCGGCCCGCACAGCCGGCATCGGCAGCCCTGCGGCGACCGCGGCCACCGCGGTTCCCGCCTTCAGTACGTCGCGACGTGTCAGCTTCGTCATGAGTCCCGCCTTCCCCTGTTGCGCCCGCCGGCCGGTGGGGTTTCCTCCGAAGATTCCGCTTCCGCGGTTGAAATGTCGTGGTTAATGAAAACGATAGACCCGCGCGCCCGGCGCCACAACGGCAATCGCAGGAGATCCCCCATGGCCGCCCGAGAGACCGACATGCTGATCGTCGTCGACGTGCAGAACGATTTCTGCCCGGGCGGTGCGCTGGCGGTGCCGGACGGTGACGCGGTGGTGCCGGTGGTCAATCGGCTGTCGGAGCGCTTCGCCCACCGCATCCTCACCCAGGACTGGCACCCGGCCGGCCACTCGTCGTTCGCCAGCTCGCATCCCGGCAAGGCGCCGTTCGAGACGGTCGAGATGCCGTACGGCACCCAGGTGCTGTGGCCGGACCACTGCGTGCAGGGCACCGGCGGCGCCGCCTTCCACCGCGACCTAGCGCTGGACGGCGCCGAGCTGATCGTCCGCAAGGGCTTCCGGGCGGCGATCGACTCCTACTCGGCCTTCTTCGAGAACGACCGCACGACCCCGACCGGCCTTGCCGGCTACCTGCGCGACCGCGGCTTCGAGAGCGTGGTGCTGGTCGGGCTGGCGACCGATTTCTGCGTCGCCTACTCGGCCCTCGACGCCCGCCGGCTCGGCTTCACCACTACCGTGGTCACCGACGGCTGCCGGGCGATCGACCTGAACGGCTCGCTCGAAGCGGCGATGAAGGAGATGGCGACCGCCGGAGTGGAGTTTGTGGCCGCCGCGACAATGTAGCGCGGTACCCCCCAGGGTCGAGAAGCACCATATACTCGTCTAATTTGGGTAGCGGCGCTCCGAGTATCGCGGTGCCGCCCCAGCCACAATGCCGGGCCCCGCAATCCAGGTGGACGCTCGCCTATGAGGGGGACCTGTGATGCCGTGCGTGCTCCTGCTTTTCGAGACCCAGCACTCCCGCCTGCTGGAATCGGCCCAGACACTGGCCGTCACCGCCGCGACGGACCGGTCAGAATGGCCCGATCGCCTGCATCGGTTCCGGCGAGCCCTCGTCCATCACGACCGGATGGAGCGCGAGGTGCTCGGGGAACTCGGCGTCCGGGCGGCGCCCGACGAACTGAGCGCGTCATTCGATCTGGTCATGGCGGCGGAGGGCGGGCCGACCGCCGGTAGGGTCGCCAAGGCGGCCCGCAAGGTCGCCCGGATCATCGAGGATCATGCCCTCGCCCAAGAAACCGGCGTGTTTCCGGCCTTGAGCGAGCGCCATCCGCTGCGGCTGCGCCACCAGCTCGGCGGCCGCTACTTCCTGAGCGGCGAGAACCGGTGGGACGCCGCGGACGCGCCACCGGCGGCCGCCTGATCGTCGTCGACCGGCGGCTGCCGCACGCGCCCCGCCGGTCGACGTCTCTCGTTCGACAACCCTACTCCGCCGCCGCCCTGGCGGTACCGGCATCGAGCGCCTGGCCGAGGTCGGCCAAGATGTCCTCGATGTTCTCGATCCCGACCGACAATCGGACGTAGCCGTCCGACACGCCGGTGGCGAGCTGGTCCTCCGGCGACAGCTGGCTGTGCGTGGTCGAGGCCGGGTGGATGGCCAGCGACCGCGCGTCGCCGATGTTGGCGACGTGGTAGAACAGCTTCAGCCGGTCGATGAAGCCGCGACCGGCGTCCTTGCCCCCCTTGATCTCGAAGCCGACCAGCCCGCCGTAGCCGCCCTTCAGGTAAGCGTCGGCGCGCCGCCTCGCCTCGCCGTCCTGGAGGCCCGGGTAGATCACCCGCTCGACCGACGGGTGGCCCTGCAGGAAGTCGGCGACCTTGGCCGCGTTCTCGGAATGCGCCTTGATCCGCAGCGCCAGCGTCTCCAGCCCCTGGATGGTCTGGAAGGCGTTGAACGGGCTCTGCGCCGAGCCGAGGTCGCGCAGCAGGGTGGTGCGTGCCTTGATGATGTAGGCGACCGGGCCGAGCGGCTTGACCGCCTCGGTCCACACCGCCCCGTGATAGCTCGGGTCCGGGGTGTTCAGGGCCGGCTGCCGCTCCTTGAAGTCCTCCCACGGGAAGTTGCCGCCGTCGACGATCAGCCCGCCGATCGAGGTGCCGTGGCCGCCGATGTACTTGGTGGTCGAGTACACGATCACCGCGGCACCGTGGTCGAACGGCCGGCACAGCAGCGGGGCGGCGGTGTTGTCGACGATCAGCGGGATGCCGAAGCCGCGGCCGAGATCGGCCACCTCCCGGATCGGGAACACCTGCAGCTTCGGGTTCGGCAGGGTTTCGGCGTAGTAGGCGCGGGTCCGCTTGTCGGTGGCGCGGGCGAAGTTCTCCGGATCGGCCGGGTCGACGAACCGGACCTCGATGCCCTGATCCTTCAGGGTGTTGGCGAACAGGTTCCAGGTCCCGCCGTACAGGTCGGTGGAGCTGACGACGTTGTCGCCGGCCTTCGCCAGGTTCTGGATCGCGAAGGCGCTGGCGGCCTGCCCCGACGCGACGGCGAGCGCACCGACGCCGCCCTCGATCGCCGCGATGCGCTGCTCCAGCACGTCGCAGGTCGGGTTCATGATGCGGGTGTAGATGTTGCCCAGTTCCTTCAGCGCAAACAGGTTCGCGGCGTGCTCGGTGTCACGGAACTGGTACGACGTGGTCTGGTAGATCGGCACCGCCACGGCGCCGGTGGCGGGATCGGCCCGGTAGCCGGCGTGCAGGGCGAGGGTCTCGGGGTTCTTCGACTGGGTGGACATCGGTCGCTCCGTTTTAGCGGTTCAGGGGACCAAACACGGCCGCCGCGCGGAAAGGCCGGAGCCCGCAAGCCGAGCGGGCAACAAAAAACCCGCCACGAGCTCGCGGCGGGTTCCGACCCGACCGCCGCTTTAGCTGCATTTGTAACGCGCCCGCAAGCTGGAGGCTCAAATCGGCGCGGTGCGACGAGGGAACAACGAGGGGGCGGCGATGTCAAGCAGCCGGTCGGGAACCGGCGGCCGTCGCCCTTGGGACAGCTTCTCCATGCACCGGATCCAAGCTGCCCGCAGTCACGACGGAGAACCCGCCATGCCCCGCCCCAACATCCTGATCCTGATGGTCGACCAGCTGAACGGCACGCTGTTCCCGGATGGCCCGGCCGGCTTCCTGCACGCGCCGCATCTGCGGGCGCTGGCGGAGCGCTCGACCCGGTTCGCCAACGCCTACACCGCGAGCCCGCTGTGCGCGCCGGGCCGGGCGTCGTTCATGAGCGGGCAGCTGCCGTCGCGCACCCGGGTCTACGACAACGCCGCCGAGTTCGCGTCCGACATCCCGACCTACGCCCACCACCTCAGGCGCGCCGGCTACCGGACCTGCCTGTCCGGCAAGATGCACTTCGTCGGCCCGGACCAGTTGCACGGCTTCGAGGAGCGGCTGACCACCGACATCTACCCGGCCGATTTCGGCTGGACCCCGGACTACCGAAAGCCCGGCGAGCGGATCGACTGGTGGTATCACAACCTCGGCTCGGTCACCGGCGCCGGCACCGCCGAGATCAGCAACCAGATGGAGTACGACGACGAGGTCGCCTACCACGCCGAGCGCAAGCTGTACGACCTGGCGCGCGGCCAGGACCCGCGGCCCTGGTGCCTGACCGTCAGCTTCACCCACCCGCACGATCCCTATGTGGCGCGCCGGCGGTTCTGGGACCTGTATGCCGACTGTCCCGAGCTGGAGCCGACGGTCCCGGTGATCGCCTACGAGGACCAGGACCCGCACTCGCAGCGCCTGTACCTGGCCAGCGACTACAAGACGTTCGACATCACGCCCGAGGACGTGCGCCGGTCGCGGCGCGCCTACTACGCCAACATCTCCTACCTGGACGAGAAGATCGGGGCCCTGCTCGACGTGCTCGAGCGCTGCCGGATGCGCGAGAACACGGTCGTGGTGTTCCTGTCCGACCACGGCGACATGCTCGGCGAGCGCGGGCTGTGGTTCAAGATGAGCTTCTTCGAGGGCTCGTCCCGGGTACCGCTGATGGTCGCCGCGCCCGGCCTGCCCGCGGGCCGGATCGACGCCCCGGTCTCGACCCTCGACGTGGTGCCGACCCTGGCCGGGCTCGCCGGCATCGACCTCGGCGAGGTGCTGCCCTGGACCGACGGCCACGACCTGGCGCCGGTGGCCGGGGGCGGCGAGCGCGGCGCGCCGGTGCTGATGGAGTACGCCGCCGAGGGCTCCTACGCGCCGATGGTGTCGATCCGCGAGGGCCGCTGGAAGTACAACCACTGCGACCTGGATCCGCCGCAGCTGTTCGACCTCGACGCCGATCCGCGCGAGCTCATCGACCTGGCCGCCGATCCCGCCCATGCGGACACCGCCGCGGCGTTCGCCGCCCGGGTTCGCGAACGCTGGGATACCGCCCGGTTCGACGCCGAGGTCCGGCAGAGCCAGGCCCGCCGCCAGGTGGTCTACGAGGCGCTGCGCAACGGCTCGTACTACCCCTGGGACTACCAGCCGCTGCAACGGGCTTCCGAGCGCTATATGCGTAACCACATGGACCTGAACGTCCTTGAGGAGAACCAGCGCTTCCCGCGCGGGGAATGACCGCTCCGGCACAACCCTTGGGTCCCGGAGCGGTGGGTGGGTCCCGGAGCCAGGCGCTCGCGCGCCTTCTCCGGGATGACGGAGAAGGAAAGTGACCGATGCCATTCCCGTCGTCATCCCGGAGGGGCCGCACGAGCGGCCGGCTCCGGGACCCACGCAGCGACGGGGGTGCGGCGAAGGCCCGGCAATGGAGCGAACAGTGAGCCTGGACGAGCTGCTGACCCGCATCCGGGCCTGCCGGCTGTGCGACGAACACCTGCCGCTCGGGCCCCGCCCGGTGCTGGTGGTGCGGCCGACCGCCCGCATCCTCATCGTCGGCCAGGCGCCGGGTACCAGGGTGCACGAGACCGGTATCCCGTGGAACGACCGCTCCGGCGACCGGCTGCGCGAGTGGATGGGGGTCGACCGCGAGACCTTCTACGACGCCGCACGCGTCGCCATCGTGCCGATGGGGTTCTGCTATCCGGGGGTGCTGCCGAACGGCGGCGACGCGCCGCCGCGCCCGGAATGCGCCGCCACATGGCACGACCCGGTGCTCGAGCACCTGGCGAACGTCGAGCTGATCGTGCTGGCCGGCATGTACGCCCAGGCGCGCTACCTCGGGAAGGCCCGCAAGCGGACCCTGACCGAGACCGTGGCGGCGTGGCGCGAGTACGGCCCGCGCTTCATGCCGCTGCCGCACCCGTCCTGGCGGTCGATGAACATCGAGCGCAAGAACCCGTGGCTGCGCGAAGAACTGATTCCGGAGTTGCGAAGCCGGGTGGCGGCACTACTCGGTAGTGACGGCGGCTGACGGCCGTGGGTCCCGGGTCTCGCTACGCTCGCCCGGGATGAGGAAACGAGGGGTGCCGCCGCTCCGCGACGAACCGGGACCCATGGCCGTCAGGCCGCGAACGCCGTCAGCCGCGGCGCGGCGGCCTTCAGGTAGTCGGCCAGCGGCATGAAGATCGAGCGGTCGAGACGGGCGGCGTTGAAGCAGACCTCCTGGTTGCCCTGGATCGCCGGGTCGGCGACCAGCGGCATCGCCGGGTCGAAGCTGAACGGCGGCACCGAGCCCATGACGCAGCCGGTCAGGCGCTGAGCGTCCTCGGGGGCGGCGAACCGCACCTTCCTGGCGCCGAACGCCCGGGCCAACGCCTCGAAGTCGACCCGCCGGTCGCCCGGCAGCACCGCCAGGCCGAAGTCGGCGGCGCCTCCCTTGAGCGCCACCACCATCGCCTTCAGGGCCTGGGAGGGGTGGTTCCCGCGGATCACGCTGATCTCCTCGGAGCGACCCTCGGCCTCGTGCTCGACGATCCGGTAGGCGGCACCGGCCGCGTCGAGATGCGCCACCAGCCGGGCGTGACTGTCGGTCATCGGGGTATCCATCACTCGATCTCCACCACCCAGGGTTCGCGCACCGCCTCGGCTTCCCACTCGCGGACATGCGGGTGGGCCACCACGGCCTCGGTGTAGGGGGCCAGGTCCTCCGGAACAAGGACAAGGTAGCTGCGGAAACGGGCCGCCACCGGCGCGAAGAAGATGTCGGCCGCCGACCAGTCGCCGAACAGGAACGGCCCGCCATGGCGGGCGAGGCAGCGACGCCACAACGCGAACACCCGGTCGATGTCCGCCTGGACGCCGGGCCGTCCCTGGCGGCCATCGATGCGCTCGCGGATCGCCATCGGCATGTGGGTGCGCAGCGCCGTGAACCCGGAATGCATCTCCGCCACCACCGCCCGCGCCTCGGCCCGGAGATCCGGGTCGGTCGGCCACAGCCCGGCCTCCGGCGCCCGCTCGGCCGCGTGCTCGAGGATCGCCAGGCTGTCCCAGACCACGAGGTCGCCTCCTGGGCCGTCGCGCCGCAGGACCGGGACGCGCGCCGGGGCGTCGGAGAACGCCGCCATCCGGGCGGCGGTGTCGTCGCGGAACAGCGGCACCACTTCGACCTCGAACGGCAGCCCGGACAGGCGCATCGCCAGCCAGCCGCGCAGCGACCAGGAGGAATGATTGCGGTTGCCGATCAGCAGTCGGTAGCGGTCCATGACGGCCTCTCCGGAGGTTGAAAGCCGGCGACATCTACCCGCGATACTGCCCTTGAAAAAGCGATCGTTTCTCCGACCTCTGTGAAAATGTCTCACAGGGTGACGCCATGACCCCGCTGCCGCCGCTGAACACCCTCCGGGCCTTCAACGCCGCCGCCCGGCACGGCAACCTCAGCCGTGCCGCCGAGGCCCTGCACGTCACCCACGGCGCCGTCAGCAAGCAGATCGCGGCGCTGGAGGCTTGGCTCGGGACGCCGGTGTTCGAGCGCACCGCCCGCGGCCTGGTCCCGACCGAGGCCGGCGCCGTGCTGGCCCCGGTGGTGGCGCAGGCCTTCGACGCGCTGGCCGACGGGGTGCGCCGGGTGCGCCGCGGGGCCGGGCCGTCGACCCTGACGATCAGCGTGCTGCCGTCGTTCGCCGCCCACTGGCTGATCCACCGGCTGCCCCGGTTCCTGGACCGCCACCCCGAGATCGACGTGCGGTTCTTCACCACCCGCCGGGTCGTCGACCTGACCCGCGAGGACGTCGACGTCGCGATCCGCTACGGCCGCGGCGACTGGCCTGGGGTGCACGCCGAGTGCTTCCTGCGCGAGACCCTGACCCCGGTGTACGCACCCTCGTTCCTCGACCGGCATCCGGGCCGCCTGCCGCTCGACCTGCTGGGCCATGCCATCCACTCGCACCACAACGACGACGACAACTGGCGGCGCTGGCGCGCGGCCGCCGGCCTGCCGGTGGAGGAGAGCCCGGCGGCGGCCGAATACGACGACACCGCGGTCGCCATGCAGGCCGTGCTGGGCGGCCAGGGCATCATGCTGGGGCGCAGCGCGCTGGTCCGCGACGACCTGGCGAGCGGCCGGCTGCTGCGGGCCTCGGAGGTCGATATCCCGGCCCTGGAGGCGAACTACCTGGTGTGCCTCGAGCGCAACCGGACCCGCACGGCGGTCCGGGCCTTCCGCGACTGGCTGGTCGCCGAGGCGGCGGACGCCTGACCCGTGCCTACAGGGCGACGATCCGGCCGACGACGGACAGCAGGCTGCCGGCGGCCTTGAGCAGGGCGGTGACGTTCTGGATCTGCGCGTTGGCGGCGGCCAGATCGGCGGTCGCCTTCTGAAGCTCCGCGCTGTTGGCCGCCACCTTGTCGGCGATCGCGGCGATCTGGGTGTTCTCGATCTTCTCGATCGCGGTCGACAGCGACGCCGACTTGACGATCGCGTCGTCCTGCTGGTCCTGGGTCAGGCCGGCAATGTAGGTCGGGTCGTCGAGCGTCGCCTTGGTAGCGAGCATCTGCGCCTTGGCGTCGTTCAGCTTCTGTTGCTCGTCCATGTCCGTCGCCCCGCTCACTGCTGCGTGTTGGACTCGAAGACGGTGACCACCGCGCCGACCAGCGCGAGGGCGTTCTGCAGCCGGTTCAGCGAACCGTCACCGCCGGTCACCAGCGCTTCGTAGTTGCTCTGCAGCTCGTCGGCCGCATCCAGGGCCGCGGACAGGGCATTGGCGATCGGCGCCGGCGCAAAGGTCTTCAGCCTTTCCGCCGCCCAGGTCTCGGGCAGCGGTTTGTCGAAGGCGTCGAACGCGACCTTCACCGCCGCGTCGGCCGCCGCCTTGGCGCGCGCCCGCTCCTGGTCGAGCAGCAGCGCGAACATCGAGCGCTGCAGGGCGATCGCCTCCTGGACCTTCGGCGCCGACGTCTTCAGGTGCTCCTGCAGCCGGGAATTGGCGAAGGTCGACACCGCCAGACTGACAAGCGGGCCGACAAGGCCGTTCAGCGATCTGCCGCCGATACTGATGTCCTTGATGCCGGGAGCGAGCTTCTCGAGCTCGTTGGCGGCATTGCTGGCGGCCTGACCCGCGGCGGCCGAATCGCCACCGGACGCCAGGACGTTCAGCTTGGTGAAGTAGCTGTCCAGCAGCCGAGCGTGCGACTTCATGGTGTTGAAGTGGGCGAGGCGCTCCGACAACAACTTGGTGTTGTTCACGAAAGCCGTCCTGACCGCCGCCTGCACCGCCTCCGGCCGGCCCACGGCACGCTTGCGGAGCTGCTCCAGGTCCGCGGAATCGCGGTTTACCGCCGACGCGAAGACCACGTCGTAGACTCGCGGAGCCTGGGTCGCGAACACCTCCCCGGACTGCGCGACCTGCGCGATCTGCTCGTTGCCGGCGCCGGCGCAGGCCGTCACCGCCAGCAGCACCAGCATGGCGCCGGCCCTGCACAGAGTCCTCAATTCCAGCGACATTGCCGATCCCTCCCGCTTGCCGGAGAGATCATGACTCGCCGAAAACGAGGAGTCACCCCAGCGGACAACCCCAAAGGGTTGCGGACGGCGGATCAGTCGCGCAGGACGGCGACCGGCCGGCACCAGCCGGCGCTGGCGGCTCTGACCTTGACCGGGAAGCAGATCACCTCGAAACCGGTCGACGGCAGGACCTCCAGATTGGCCAGCTTCTCCATGTGACAGTAGCCGCGCACCATGCCGGCGCGGTGGCCCTCCCAGATCAGCGACGCGTCGCCGGTCTCGGCGACCTTCTGCGCGGTATGGACGAACGGCGCGTCCCAGCTCCAGGCGTCGGTGCCGGTCACCTTCACCCCCCGCTCGGTGAGGTACAGCGTCGCCTCGCGCCCCATGCCGCAACCGGTGGTCACGTAGTCGGTCTCGCCGTAGCGCGCGCCGGCCGCGGTGTTGACCAGCACGATGTCGAGCGGCTTCAGCTCGTGGCCGATGCGCGCCAGCTCGGCCTCGACGTCCGCGGCGGTCGCGACGTAGCCGTCGCCGAAGTGCCGGAAGTCGAGCTTCACGCCGCGGCTCCAGCACCACTCCAGCGGCACCTCGTCGATGGTGATCGCCCGCTGCCCGCCGTCCATGGTCGAGTGGAAGTGATAGGGCGCGTCGAGATGGGTGCCGTTGTGGGTGGTCAGCGTGACCCGCTCGATCGCCCAGCCCTCGCCGCCCGGCAGCTGGTCCGGCGTGACGCCGGGAAAGAACCGCAGCATGCCTTCGGCGGTCTCCTTGTGGGCGAGGTACTCGATCTTCGGGGCCAGCCCCGGCGGGTCGGCGTAGTCGGTGTTCTCCAGCGGGCGCGACAGATCGACGAGTTGCATCGGGACCTCCCTGTTCGGTCCCGATGGTAACCCGGAAGCCGGCCCGCTAAAGGCTCGTGCTCTTCAACTTGGCCCGCTTCACGCCGCGCACCGTCTCGCGGTGGATGATGAACAGGCCGGAGGCGCAGATCAGCGACGCCCCCATCAGCACGCCCGGCCCCGGGAAGGTGCCGAACACGAACCAGCCGAACGCCAGCGCCCACAGCATCGCGGTATAGTCGAACGGCGCCACGACCGACGGCGGCGCCAGGCGGAACGCCTCGGTCATGAAGATCTGCGCGACCCCGCCCACCAGGCCGATCGCGAGCAGCAGCGACAGGTCCTCCAGGGTCGGCGTGACCCACTGGGCCGGCAACAGCACCAGGCTCGACAGCGCCCCGGCGACCGTGAAGTAGAACACCGTGGCCGACGACTTGTCGGTCGAGCCGAGCTTGCGCATGGCGATCATCGCCACGCCGTAGCCGAATGCCGAGCCGACCGCGAACAGCGCCATCGGATCCAGGTTGCCGGCGACCGGCCCGACCGTCAGCAGGGCCCCGGCGAAGCCGAGCCCGACCGCCCCCAGCCGCCACACGCCGACCCGCTCGCCGAGGAACGGGATCGACAGCAGAGTGCCGAACAGCGGCGCGGTGAACGAGATCGCCACGTAGTCGGCGAACGCCATGCGGGCGATCGCGTAGAACCCGACATACATCGAGCCGATGCCGGCGACCGTCCGCACCAGGTGCCAGCCGGGCCGCCGGGTCTTCAGCGCCGACCAGCCGCCCTGCATCGGCAGGTACAGGATCAGCGGGATCAGCGCCGGCGCGCAGCGGAACAGGATGATCTGCGAGGTCGGGTAGCGGCCGTCCAGCAGCTTGATGACCATGCCCATGGAGGCGAACAGCGCGACCGCCAGGACCTGCATGGCGATGCCGCGGCCATAACCGGCGGAGGGGGAGGCGTCGGCGGCGGTCGCGGCCATGGGGAAGTCCGGGGGGAGTGGCCGCGGCCCGCCGCCGCAACCTGCCGCATCATGATGCCTGATTGCTTAGGCAACGATACGTGCAATTGGCGCGGGGGAGCCATGCAGCGACGGCGGGCAGGCCCGCCCTGGAATCGGCCACACTCCGCCAGCATGCCCTCGAAGATCACCGAGAACATTGAATTCCAGAAAAATTTTCTAAGCCAATATAACCATAAAGTCCTATAGTAATCCAACCCGGGAAAATCATTGGGATCAGATCAGGCGCTATAAGGCCTGATTCCACTATTATCCAAAGGAGACACCATGACTGGCAAGTTCAACGAAGACCTGATGAGGAACATCGAAGACGCCGCCAGAAAAGGCAAACTCCCGCGGCGTGAATTCATCAAATACTCGGTCGCGGCGGGGCTGGCCGCCTCGACGGCGAGCGGGCTGTGGGTCGACAAGGCATACGCGGCTCCCAAGCGGGGCGGCACGTTCCGGTGGGGCATCCACGACGGCAACACGTCGGACACGCACGATCCGGGCACCTACGTCACACGTCAGATGATCTTCCTGGCGCACCAGTACCGCAGCTATCTGACGATGATTAACCCGGACAACTCGCTCGGCCCGGACCTCGCGACCGAGTGGACGGCGACCCCGGACGCCGCCGAGTGGACCTTCGCGCTGAACAAGAACGCGAGCTTCCACAGCGGCAAGAAGGTGACCGCCAAGGACGTGGTCGCGTCGATGAACCATCACCGCGGCGACAAGACGACGTCGGCCGCCAAGTCGCTGCTGACCGACGTCACCGACGTCGTCGCCGACGGCGATCACGCGGTGACCTTCAAGCTGGCACGGGGCAACGCCGACCTGCCGTGGCTGATGACCGACTACCACCTGGCGATCTGCCCGGCCAACGCCGACGGCACGATCAACTGGGAGTCCGGCGACGGCTGCGGCCCCTACAAGATCGACGAGGGCGAGTTCGGGGTGAGCTGGTCGCTCAGCCGGCACGACGGCTGGCACGGCGAGGGCGCGTATTTCGACAAGGTCGAGATGATCATCCTGAACGACCCGAACGCGCGCCAGACGGCCCTGGTGACCGGCGACGTCGACTGCGTCTCGCTGGTCGAGCTCAAGACCCTCGCGCTGCTGCAGCGCTCGCCGAACATCAAGGTCGACAACGTTCCCTCGGGCGCGGCGATCACCATGCCGATGTTCTGCGACACGGCGCCGTTCGACGACGTCAACGTCCGCAACGCGCTGAAGCTGTCGATCAACCGCCAGGAGATCATCGACAAGATCGCGTTCGGCGCCGCCACCATGGGCAACGACTTCCACCTCGCGCCGGTGCAGCCGTACTTCCCGGCCGACATCCCGCAGCGCGAGTACGATCCCGACCAGGCGAAGTCGCTGCTGAAGAAGGCCGGGGCCGAGGGCCTGTCGGTGAGCATCCACACCGCCGACAGCGTGTTCTCCGGCGCGGTCGACATGTGCGTGCTCTACGCCGAGCAGGCCAAGGCGGCCGGGATCAACCTGAAGGTCGTGCGCGAGCCGAACGACGGGTACTACTCGGACGTCTGGCTGAAGGAGCCGTTCACGGCCGTCTCCTGGGGTTCCCGCCCGACGCCGGACGTGATGTTCACGCTGGCCTACAAGGACGACGCGGCGTGGAACGAGAGCCGCTGGCGCAACCCGCGGTTCAACGAGCTGCTGCTGCAGGCCAAGTCCGAGCTCGACGACGCGAAGCGGGCCGAGATGTACCATGAGATGTGCCTGCTGATGCGCGACGACGGCGGAACGGTCATTCCGTTCTTCAACAACTTCGTGTTCGCGCGCGGCAAGAACGTCATGCACGGCCCGGATCTCGCCGCCAGCTGGGCGTGCGACGGCGCCCGGGCGCCCAGCCGCTGGTGGTTCGCCTGACCTGACGACGACCGCGTCGCCCGCCGGGGCGGCGCGGTCGCCCGTTTCCCGGCACCGGAAGCCCATCCGGCGCCGCGGACTTGCGACATCCGAAAAGAACGCCGCCCACGAGGCGGAGCAAGCGGAGGTAAGCCGTGGGCGACGTCTTAGCGATTATCCTCAAGCGCCTGGCCCTGGGCGTCGTGACCCTACTGGTAATCTCGGTCCTCATCTTCAGCGCCGTCGAAATGCTGCCCGGAGACGTCGCCGAGGCCGTGCTCGGACAGAGCGCCACCCCCGAAAACGTGGCGGCCATGCGGGAGAAGCTTGGCCTCGACCAGCCGGCACCGGTCCGCTACCTGAGCTGGCTGAGCGGCGCCGTCACCGGCGATTTCGGGGTCTCCCTGACCTCCGACGAGCGGGTGGCCGAGAAGATCGGCCCGCGTCTCGTCAGCACGCTGTTCCTCGCCACCTACGCCGCCGTGATCGCGGTGCCGCTGGCGATCGTGCTCGGCGTCCTGGTCGCGCTGCTGCGCAACACGGTGTTCGACCGGGTCGCCAACGTGCTGACCCTGACGTCGATCTCGTCCCCGGAGTTCTTCCTCGGCTACATCCTGATCCTGTACCTGGCGGTGAAGGCGCCGCTGTTCCCGGCGATCGCCAGCCTCTCCAAGGACATGAGCCTGCCGGAGCTGCTGCACCGGACGTTCCTGCCGGCACTGACCATGGTGCTGGTGGTCACGGCGCACATGATGCGGATGACCCGGGCGGCGATCATCAACCTGCTCGCCTCGCCCTATATCGAGATGGCGCGCCTCAAGGGGGCGCCGGCCTGGAAGGTCATCGTGCGCCACGCCCTGCCGAACGCCTGGGCGCCGATCATCAACGTCGTCGCGCTCAACCTGGCTTATCTGATCACCGGCGTGGTGCTGGTCGAGGTGGTCTTCGTCTACCCCGGCATCGGCCAGCTGCTGGTCGACGCGGTCAGCAAGCGCGACTTCCCGGTGGTCCAGGCGGTCTGCCTGATCTTCGCGGCGACCTTCATCCTGCTCAACCTCGCGGCGGACATCGGGGCGATCCTGACCAACCCGCGCCTCCGGCACCCGAAGTGAGGGCGTGGACATGAACTACTTCGTCATCGGCTACTACGCCCTCCTGATCGGTGCCTCCTGTCTCGCGGCGTTCTACGGGCGCCGGTCCATCTTCATGCTGCTGTTCTCGCTGACCCTGGTGTCGTTCGTGGTCGGCATCGTCGGCGGCGAGAGCGCGCTCTGGACGATCACGCTGTGCGCCGGCGCGCTGGCGCTGTCGGCGGGGACCGCCTACGCCTTCCGGGAGTTCCTGGTGAACATCTCCGGACGGGAGACCGCGAAGGCGCTGAAGACCGCACCTCTGACCGCCGCCTTCGGCATGTTCGTGATCTTCACCTATGCGGTGATGGGGATCTTCGCGCCGGTCATCGCCCCGCACGGCGAGGCGGAGGTCATCTCGTCCGCCTTCGCACCGCCCGACGACACCATGCTGCTGGGCGCCGACCAGCTCGGCCGCGACATGTTCAGCCGCATCATCTACGGCGCCCGCAACACCGTCGGCCTGGCGCTGTGCGCGACGTTGCTGGCGTTCTTCATGGGCGCCTTCGCGGGGCTGCTGGCGGCGACCAAGGGCGGCAACCTGGACCAGGTCATGGGCCGGATCGCCGACGTGATCATGTCGATCCCGTCGCTGATCTTCGCGCTGCTGCTGCTCTCGATCTTCGGCACCAACCTGATCGTGCTGGTGATCATCGTGGCGATCATCTACTCGCCGCGCGTCTTCCGCCTGACTCGGGCGGTGGCCGGCAACATCGTGGTGATGGACTACATCGAGGCGGCGCGGCTGCGCGGCGAAGGCGACCTTTACCTGATCCGCAAGGAGATCCTGCCGAACTCCACGGCGCCGCTGATCGCGGAGTTCGGGCTGGAGTTCTGCTTCGTGTTCCTGCTGATCGCCGGCCTCTCCTTCCTCGGGCTGGGTATCCAGCCGCCGACGGCCGACTGGGGATCGATGGTGCGGGAGAACGCGACCCTGATCTCGTTCGGCGAGATCACACCACTGATTCCCGCCGGGGCGATCGCGTTGCTGACCGTCGCGGTGAACTTCGTCGTGGACTGGATGCTTTGGCGTTCGGCCGGCCTCAAGGAGTGATGACATGGCAGAGAAACCCGAGAAGAGCGTTCTGCTCGACATCAAGGATCTGCGCATCGAGGGTTATTCCGACGAGAAGTGGATCGAGATCGTCCACGGGGTCAGTCTCACGCTTCGCCGCGGCGAAGTGCTGGGCCTGATCGGCGAGTCGGGCGCCGGAAAGTCCACCATCGGCCTCGCCGCAATGGGGTATGCCCGGGACGGATGCCGGATCTCCGGCGGGTCGGTCGAGTTCGACGGGATGGAACTCACGACGTCGACGGAGGCGGAGCTCCGGGTCCTCCGGGGCTCGCGGATCGCGTATGTCGCCCAGTCCGCGGCCGCGTCCTTCAACCCGGCGCACACCCTGATCGAGCAGCATGTCGAGGCGCCGCTGCACTACCGGATGCGCAAGCGGACGGAGGCCCAGGAGGATGCGATGGAGCTCTATGAGCGCCTGCGCCTCCCGAATCCGCAAGAGATCGGCTTCCGCTACCCGCACCAGGTCTCGGGCGGGCAGCTCCAGCGGGCGATGACGGCGATGGCGATGGCCTGCCGGCCGGATCTCATCATCTTCGACGAACCGACCACCGCGCTGGACGTGACGACGCAGATCGAGGTGCTGGCGGCGATCCGCGACATCGTCGACCAGTTCGACACTGCCGCGATCTACATCACCCACGATCTCGCGGTCGTCGCCCAGATGGCCGACAAGATCAAAGTGCTGCTGAAGGGCGACGAGGTCGAGGAGTCGTCGACCATCGAGATGCTCGAGCATCCCAAGGAGGAGTATACGCGGAGCCTGTGGGCGGTTCGCAGCTTCAAGCGGCCGCAGAAGGCACGGCCGGGCGGCGACGCCGTGCCGGTGGTGTCGGTCCAGCACGTCGACGCCGCTTACGGGCAGACCAAGGTGCTGGACGACGTCTCCTTCGATATCCACGCCGGCATGACCGTCGCCGTGGTGGGCGAGTCGGGCTCCGGCAAGTCGACGACGGCGCGCTGCATCACCGGGCTCCTGCCGCCGACTGCCGGCAAGATCCTGTTCAATGGCGAGGAGTTGCCGCCGAGCTATCGCAACCGCACCAAGGACCAGCTCCGCCAGGCCCAGATGATCTACCAGATGGCGGACACGGCCCTGAACCCGAAGGTGAAGATCCACGAGATCATCGGGCGCCCGGCGCAGTTCTATTCCGGGCTGTCTGGTGCCGCCCTCAAGGCCCGGGTCGACGAGCTCCTCGACCTGATCGAGCTCGAACCGTCGCAGTACTACAACCGCTACCCGCCCGAGCTCTCGGGCGGCCAGAAGCAGCGGATCGGCATCGCCCGGGCGCTGGCCGCCGACCCGACCTTCATCATCTGCGACGAGGTGACCTCGGCCCTCGACCAGCTGGTCGCGGAGGGCATCCTGAAGCTGCTGGACAAGCTGCAGCGAGAGCTCGACCTGGCCTACATGTTCATCACCCACGACCTGGCGACGGTCCGCGCGATCGCCGACGAGGTCGTGGTGATGCGCCGCGGCAAGGTGGTCGAGCAGGGGCCGAAGGACGAGATGTTCACCCCGCCGCACCACCCCTACACCGATCTGCTGCTGTCCTCGGTGCCGGAGATGGACCCGAACTGGCTCAGCACGGTGCTGGAGGAACGGGGCGTCGACAACGTCGGCGAGGCCGCCAACATCTGACCGGGCGGCGCGACGGGGGTCGGTCGGGTCGGCGAGACCGCCTACCCGACCTCCATCCGCTTGGTGTCGACGACCGCGAGCCAGTTGCCCACCTCGCTGACCATGTCGCGCCCGACCCGGACCATGCTGTTGCCGACCTCGACCATGGTGAGCGCGCTGTCGCTGTCGTCCCGGCCCAGCTCAGACAGCATCGGAGCCAGGTCGTCGACGAGGGAGGCTTCGAGCGCATCGCCCATCGCCCGGCTCCGCTGGCCCAGGAGCGCCCACTCCTCGACATGCCGAAGCGCGAACACGCTCGCCGCCATCACCGGCACGAGCACGGTCAGCAGGGTGAGACCGGTCTGCACCGGGGCTTCCACCTTGATGGCGAATCCATAGATCCCCAGTTTCGCCAGCAGGATCAGGACCGTCAGCACGACGGCCCATTGCCCCAGCGAATCCGAGACCTTGTCGAGCCGTTCGACCCGGGCCGTGTTGATTCGGTGGTACCTGATCTGGCCGAGCAGGAGATCGCGGCACGCCGCGGCGGTCGTCCCGATGCGCGTCTGCTTGTCGCTCAGATTCTGCGCGGCAAGCCCGATCTCGCGGGTGACGGCGTTGACGTACCAGGTGACCCACTTCGGCACCGCGCCGCCGACATGGGCTTCGCCCGCCGCCACCGACAGCGGGAGCACCCGGCCGAACGGTGCGAGCGCCTGGTTGACCCGCAGGAGCTCGGCCAGCAACCGGTAGTGCTGCCACCGCTCCTTCATCCGCCGGCTGTTCGCATGGAACACGAGTGCCGCGACACTCGACAGGACGACGAGCTCGGCGATCGCCAGGGCGGCCTTCCAGTCCTTGGACCAGTCCTTGGGAACGACCAGGGCCAGGGCAGCGAACACGATCGCGAGCATCGCCAGGAACATCACGAGCAGCGTCAGGGTCCGCATCGCCTTGGCGAGCTCGGTGGCGATCGTATCGGGAACCAGATAGGCGCGATGGTAGGCCGGCGAAACGCCGCTTGGCGCGCCGCCATCGGCCGCACGGTCAGCGGGCGACTGCTTCTGGTTTGCCGGGTCGATTGTCTCCCACGCCCTTCCGTGCCCTTTCTCTCCGAGCTTCGTCTCGATTTCCTCGAGTGTCTTGCTTTCGAGGGCTTCGCGCTCAGCGGACGAGAACAGCCGGTCCCGCAGCCAGTCGTGCAGCGTGAGCCAGCGAACGAAGGCGCTTGCCCCCCGTGCCGAGCCGCCGCACGTCCGCACGCTCTCCTTGTAGAAATGGTCGAGCTGGTCGGCCTCGCTCGGCTTGTGCCCTTCGACGAAGCCCAGCGGGTGCCGCAACGAGATCCCGTGGTGCGTCCCGCCGGCCTTCGTCGAGCCGGGGATCGACAGGACGGCGTCGAAGTGATCGTCGAGCCGTTTTCGCAACGCGGCGGCGCCCAGCCCGTCCGGCGCGATGATCAGTTCCTTGCGATGGCCAATCCAGCGGATCGCCGCCTCGGGATCGCCTCCGGCGGTCTCGCCGGCCGCGTCGATCCAGACGACGGGGATGCCGAGGCGCACGGCCTGTTCGACCTGCTCGGCGGTGCCGCCCACGCCGGCCGCCTCCCTGCCGTTCCAGATCGCGACCAGCAGGTCGCAGTGCCGTACCAGGGTGCGGCCGTTCTCCTGGTAGGCCCGGTTCCGCATAGCCTTGTCGATGGGCTTCCCGTCGTCGCCCCGCCGACCGTCGTGGACGAACAGCCGCTCGGCCTTGCCGCGCAGTTCCTCGTGCCGCCTGAGATCGGCCTCCTTCCCCGCGAAGTCGCGGGCGAACTCCTCCGGCGAGAACGGCAGCGCGACGTGCAGGGTCGCGCCCGCACCGACAGCGGCGCCGGCCAGCAACAGGTCCGACCCGGCGGCGAGACTGCTCAATGCGACGAGCGTTCCGGCCCCGCGGTAGGCCTGCCCGAGGCTCTTGCTCGACCCGAAGTCGCGAAGGCAGTCCGACAGGGCCCCGAAGATGCGCTGTGCCGCCGCGACGTGCGGTGCGCTGTCCATCTCGACCGAGATATGACCGACGCAGGCCACGCGAAACGTCAGGCACGGCGTCGGCGGCACGACTTTCTCGCTGCGCGCCCTGCTCATCCTTCCCCCCGATCCCTCGGCGGAACGCGTGCTCGGCCGCCCGGCCGGAACTGTCGGTCGCCCCACCTTCCGCACCCCAAATCGTGACCTGCGACCACCAGAATCGCAAGCGAGGGGTTGGCGAAACAAAACCACTTGTTGCAGCATGAGGCTGTCGCGCGTCACACGACGGGATTCACCTGCCACATGACGTTTCACTGATGAACGATCACGACGGGGAAGACATCCCGGGCTACATGCGTCTCCTGGAGCGCTACCCGCGCACGTCGAGGATCTTCGTCAGCAGTACCTACATCGACCTGGAGAGGTACCGGTACAGGATCGTGTCCGCGATCGACAAATCCGGCCACTATGCCGTCGACGCGCACCACGTGCCCAAGTCGAACTCGGAGGTCTGCGCCTGGCTGGATCGCTTCATCCGACGGTCGGGCCTGTTCATCGGCTTCTATGGTTTCCGATACGGCAGTCGCGTCGCCAACGATGCGAACGCCCCCTCGTACACCGAGTTCGAGTACGACAGGGCACGGGAACACCTTGAGCCGTCCCTGATCTTCGTTCTGCTCCCGAGAGAGGGATCCCATCTCGAGACCGAACTGCAGGAAGAGCGCGCCGCCTTCTATCGATCGGCGTACTCCGACAACGACGAGATGGTTCGGGCGGACATCGACAGACAGAACGAGTTCCGGAACCGGATGACGCGGTCGGCATCGTCCCCTGTTCTGGAGGAAGGACGACTGGGGTACCCGGCAGGGGACACGGTGTTCTTTCATCGAGCCGTGGAAACGGTCGACAGTGCCGATCACCTGCACGACTGCGTCTGGCGGCTGGTGACCAGCACCGTCGGGGTCGGCTCGATGATGGCCAGCCCGAGGCCAGGCGACGGCGCCGCCATTGCCGAGACCTTCGACCATCCGGCCCTGGATGCCGCCGTCGAGGCGATCGGTGCCTGGCAGGCCGCCGGCTTCGACGGCCGACCGGCACCGGCGATGTGCCTTCTGTTCAATGGATCGGACAAGGACGGCCAGCACGCGCTGGTGCGTGCCCTTCAGGAACGAAACGACCTGGACGCCGAACTCGTCACGGAGCCGATCCGGGTCGGGGGGCATGCCAACAGGCCGGACTATCCCAACGGCGATGTCGAGCTGGTCTTTCGCGAACTGTACACGTTGCTGGACGCTTCGCCGAACGGCGACGACTACACCGATCCCGACGGGTTCGCCGAGACGATCTACGCCAGCGAACTGCCGATCATGCTGGGTGTCTGCCATCTGAGTCTGCTTCGAGGCGGCCTCAAGCTCTTCGTCCAGAAGTTCTGGAAGCCGGTGCAGGCAGCCCTGCTGCGGATGCATCGCGAGCAGGGCCGCAAGGCCGACGAGCGCAGCTTCGTGCTGATCGTCACCCACGAGCGTCCGTTGCCGGCCGACGTCGATGTCGTGCCCGGCAAACCCGCCAAGGCCGCCGACCTCGACCGTCCGATCCTGATCGAAGGGGTCCGGCGCGGGTCGGCGCACGTCGCGGCACCCGTTCCCTCCCGAGCCAAGGACGATCGGTCATGACGGTTTCGCAAGGCTACAAGACGTTCACGGGCCTCGGCCCCGAGGGTGGCGAACGCTCCTACGTGATCTCCCGGGAAAAGGCCCGCCGCGTCGACTTCGCGATCAAGCTCGGGCGGCCGCTGATCGTCGAGGGCGAGGCCGGGTGCGGCAAGACGAGGCTGGCCGACGCCATCGCCGCCGAGCTCGGTCTGGCACCGCCGATCGTCATCCCGGTCCGCAGCAGTTCCAGGGTCAACGACCTGTTCTATCGGTTCGACGCCCTCCGGCGCCTGCAGGACAGCGGCATCCCGGCGAACCAGGAGCAGGCCCAGTACGCGTTCAACTACATTTCGCTGGAGCCGTTGGGAAAGGCGATCGCCGAGGGCCAGGAGCGGGTCGTTCTGATCGACGAGGTCGACAAGGGCGACGTGGACTTCCAGAACGACATGCTGTTCGCGCTGGAGCGCTTCCAGTTCCCGATCGACGAGATTCCGGAGTCCGAGGCCGAGCTGGCGGCGGCGAAAGGCCTCGCGCCGGTGATGGAATGGCCCGGGGGGCGGGACAGCACGGCCGCGCGGCCGATCATCCTGTTCTCCAGCAATCGCGAGAAGCCGCTGCCCAAGCCGTTCCTGCGGCGCTGCCTGTATGTGGAGCTCACCTTCCCGGACAGCGTCGAGGACCTGACCGAGATCGTGCAGGTCAACCTGCGCGACCGGTATCGCGCCGGGCAGTCGCGGGTCGATTCCCTGCGCGCCCTCTCGGACCGCACCGTCAGGGCCGCCGTGGAGGCGTTCCTGCGGATGCGCGACCACGCCGAAAAGAACAACGCGGTCAAGAAACCGGCGACGGCCGAGCTGGTGGACTGGGTGCACGTGCTGCACCTCGAGAAGGTCGACCCGGAGGACCTCGCGCTCGACCTGCCGCCGTACTGGGACATCCTGTTCAAGGACTGGAAGGACACCGAGCAGATCGGCAGGGTGCTGGCACCGGCCGCCGGCGGAGACCAGAAGCCGGGCGCGAAGCCGCGCCGGTGAGGCACGAGACCTTGGCTCGCCCGACCCCGACACAACTGCTGCTCTTCGGCGTCTTCAGCCGCCTGCGGGCCGAGGGCATGCCGCTCTCGGTGACGGACTATCTCGAGGCCCTGCGGGCACTCGAAGCCTTTCCGGAGCCGTTCCTGTCCATGCACGGAGCGAACGGGGACGACGACCGACCGGCGAGCCTCCCGCCGGTGAGCCCGCGTCACCGGGCGCGCGCTCAGCTGACCTGGTTCTGCCAGACGCTGTGGGCGCGCGATGCGGACGAGGAGCGCCTGATTGAGTCGATCGTGCGCTCGGATGTCCCGGCGCCCCCCGCCGCTACGGCCGCTCGCTTGCGCGACGCCCTCGATCCGGTCGGCTCTCCCGACCCGGCCACGTTCGAGACCAGGCCCCTCGATCCGCCGACCGACCAGAAGCCCCCGGGAGGGGCGGTATCCAGGATCGCGAAACAGGCCTATCTGCCGCCCGGCCAGGCCGACGACGAGTTGGAGTGGGAGAACCGCGTCTCGCAGGACGACATCCTGCTCGGCGTCGAGCTGATCGAGTCCGGCGGGAACCGCCTGCCGACGGTCCACCACCTGGAGATCCCGGGAACCAACCGGTTCTCGATGCAGCCGCAGCAGCTGATGGATCCGCTGTGGCTGACCGCGATGTGGCGCCGCTTGTTCCGGCCGAAGCGGACCGAAGACCGCTCGCGCATCGACCTCCAGGGCACCGTCGGCGCGATAGCCCGGACCGGGTACCTGAGTTCGCCGGTCTACGCCACCCGTCACACCAACACCGCCCGCCTGACCATCCTGTTCGACGTCGGCCCCCATATGGAGCCGTGGCGGGCGTTCCGGAACCTGGTCCGACAGTCGCTGGAACAGGGGACGAGCCGGCTCCAGCAGATCAAGATCGGGCACTTCGTCGGCGCGCCGGGCCGGAAGCTCTTCGAGGACGAAGGCATCCGCAAGGGTGTCGAGATCGACAAGTTCCTCTTCGACATGAAGGGCGCCCCCCTGCTGGTGATCGGCGAGGCCGGCTCGATCGGCAGACCGCGGCTCGACCTCGACAGACGTATGGCCGCGTTCCACGCCGCCACCCAGAGATCCGACATCCGGCCGGTCGTCTGGGTCAATCCGATGCCCGCCGAGCGATGGTCGCCGGCGTTCCGGAACATCCATGACGCCGCTGCCGGTTTCCACGGCCTGCCGTTGAACCCGGACGCGCTGCTGACCGCCGTCGACATCCTGCGGGGCAACCGGTGATGAGCGAAGCAGGCCCCGCCCGCGGCATGGAGGCGCAACAGCGCGTCAACGCCTTCTTCAAGGCCTGCGGCGGCCCGTCGCTGCTGCTGTGCGCCCACGCCGCGGTGCTCGAGAGGCTTCGACCGGAACCGCTGGCGCTGATCCGGCGGAACTTCCTGCCCCCCGTCTATGCGGCCCGCGCCGACCTGGACGCCGACGTGCTGTACGGCCCGCTGGCGGATCCGCAGGGAAACGACTACTTCGCGATCGACAAGGAGGTCCGCCGCATCCTTCTGACGGCGCTCGACGCGTACGGAGGACGCAACGGCAACGCCGGCTTCCTGACCAGCCAGGTGGCCCGGTTCCTCCGCTACTACGCGCGCTGGGCCCGCGATCGCGACCAGGTCCGGCTGGTCAGCGACCCACGGTTCGAAGGATACCTGGACGAACTCGATTGGGTGGCGCTCGGGTTCGACGAACCCGACAAGGCGGCCGCCATCGTCGACGGCCTGCTGGACGGCCTGGACGCGGACGGGCCGGCAAGCTCGGTGCGCATCGACGTCGGTACACCGGCAGCACTGCTGTCGTTGCCGATGAAGAGCCGGTCCAGCCGTCTGGCCGGGCTGCAGGCACTCGAGTACGCCCGCCGCGGGGAGATCGCGCAGGCGCGACGACTGATCGAGCCGTTCGCCTCGCTCCCGGCGTCACTCCGTGGCGACGGCGGCCGGACCTTCTCCTCCCTCCTGGGCGGGTACGAGTCCGGGGCGGACGCCGACCGCGCCGACCGCAGGGACGCGCGCGCTTCCACGGTGAGCGAGCATGCGCCGCCGCCGTCGATGGCAGCCGGGCGCGCGGAACCCTCCACCATCCCGGACGATGCCGAGGACAGCGACCTGCACGTCGCCGTCAGGAGCGGGGACGCCGACCGGCTGCTGATCTGTCTCGAGACCCGGACCTTCGATCTGGACGCCCCCGGAGCCGACGGCAAGAGCCCGCTGCGGATCGCCGCCGAGCTGGGGCTGCTGCAGCAGATCGGCGATCTCATCGAGGCCGGCGCCGACATCGACCTGGCCGATGCCACCGGCGTCCCGCCGCTGATCGCCGCCATCGACGAGAACCAGGAACCGGCGTTCGCTCTCCTGCTGGAACACGGGGCCGACCCGAACGCCCGCCGATCGAACGGCACCACGGCCCTCATGGCGGCCGTGTCCGGGATTCGGACCGGGATGACCGGAGTGCTCCTGGATCGCGAAGTGGAGCTTTCGCCGACCAACGAGCGCGGTCACGGCGTTCTGGAGATCGCGGCGGCGGTCGGCGACCTGCCCCTGTTCACCACCCTGACCGAGCGCGGCTGTCGGATCGAGCCTCGGAGCCTTCCCGGCTTCTCGCTCATGCAGTGCGCGGCCTATGGCGGACACCCGGACATCATCGGCGCGGTGGTCGCCGCCGGTGCCGACCCGAACGGAGACGAACACGCCGACTGGCCGACCGTCGCGATCGCGGCGTTCCGGAACCGAGCGCACGGCGTCGACGCGCTGATCGACCTGGGGGCCGATCCGGACCGCGCGACCTCGGACGGCTGGACTCCGCTGATGATCGCCGCCTCTCTCAACCTCGCGGACGTCGTCTCCGGCCTGCTCCGGCACGGCGCCGACCCGAACGTCGCGAAGTCGCCGGACGGCTACACGGCTCTGCTCGTCGCCTGTTACCCGGAGCGGGCGGACGGCCTGCGCGCGCTCCTGACCTCGCGCTGGCTGGACCGACGGCAGGTCGGACGCGATCGGCGGTCGGCCCTGCTGATCGCCGTGCAGTCGGGCGATCCGGCCGTCGTTCGCGCCTTGCTCGAGGACGACGCGATCGAGCGCAACGCGCGGACCGATCACCTCCCGCCGATCTGGAAGGCCATCGAGCTCGACAAGCCCGAAATCCTCGCCTTGCTGTACGCCGACCCGCTGGTGAGCACCAGGCTCCGCCGCGACGGCGATACGGTGATGGACTGGGCCGTCAAGACCCACAACGTTCCGGCGATCCGGGCTCTTCTGGCACGTAGACCGCGCCTCGACGACGTCGATCAGGCGGGCGACACGCTCATCATGAAGGCGGTGGCGCGGTTCGACCCCAAGGTCGCCGACGATTGCGAACGGATCCTGCGGCTGCTCCTGGAGGCCGGCGCTCCGGTCGAGGCTCCTCTCGAGCACCCCGAGCGAGTGCCGATCTGGGAGGCGATCCGGCGGGACAACCAGGCATTCGTCCGGCTGCTGATCGAGTACGGCGCCGACGTCCATGTCCCGGGACCGTCCCGGCAGACCTTGCTGCACGTCGCGCCGGCCGACCTCGTGGATCTGCTGGTCGAGCGCGGGCTCTCTCCGAAGGCTCCCGACGCGGACGGGTTGACGCCACTGATGTCGGCCGCCCGGGTCGGGGCGAGCGACCGGGTCCAGGCCCTGCTTCGACACACCGACCCGAACACGGTGACCACGGCCGGCTGGTCGGCACTGCACTTCGCCGCCCGCCACGGCGACGCGGACCTGATCGACCTGCTCACGAAGGCCGGGGCGGCGGTCGATCTCAGTTCCGAGGTTCCTCCGCGGACCCCCCTGCAGGCGGCGGCCGAGGTCGGAGCCCGGGAAGCCTGCGTGCGCCTCGTCGAGAACCGGGCCGACATCGACCGTCACACGGCCCTGTCGGCCACGCCGCTGCTGCTGGCGATCGGCAACGGCCAGTTCACCACCGCCGTCGAACTGATACGCCGCGGCGCCTCGCTCGCCATCGTCGACCCGCGCACCGGCGCCAGCGCGCTCGACGTCTTCGAGCGCCGCGCCGGGTTCGAGGCCGAGGCCGGTATCGGCGACGCCCAGACCACCGCCCTGCTCGCGACGCTGCTGTCCAGCGAGCGGGCCCCCTCGACGCTCCCGGTGCCGCCGCCGCCCGCCGCGCTCGCCGGCCGCGAGACCGAGGTTCTCCCGGCCGGTGACGGAGCCACCGAGGGCGAGGTCCCTCAGCGCGGGCCGGCGTCCGGGGTCCCGTCCGAACCGGGCCCGACCGCCGCCGACCCGCAGGCGCTCGCCAACGGCGTCCTCGTGGCCGGTCTCGACGCTGCGCCGGAGTCGGCGGGCCTGCCGGCCCCCTGGACCGCGGTCTCCGGTGCCGAACACTCCCGATTCCTGGCGCAGATCCGGCCGGTCGACGGCAAGCATCAGGTGCCGGACGAGCACACCCAGGTCGCCTCCACGACGCTTCCGTTCTATCGGGACGTTCGTCTCATCCGGGTGCGGGACCGTCTCTGGGAGCACCGCCACCTGGCGATCTTCTACCTCTCGCACGGACCGTCGCTGTACCGGCTGAACGGCACGTCCCCCCCGATCCACGAGGTCAACGCCAAGGCCGGCCTGTCCATCACCGAGGCGAACGCGCTGGCGTATCTCCGGTTCTTCTGCTTCTTCGTGAGGGGCGAGGAAGGGCCGTTCTACATCCTCGAATCCACCGCCGACCCCTGCCTGAACCCGGCCCTGAGTCCGCGCGCCGTCGAGGTCGTTCGAAACACCATCCGACCCGCCAGCCTCGAAGGGCGGAACGGGCGGGGCCATTTCCTGGCCGACGCCGTCATCGCCTATTCGAACGCGCTGTTCATCGGCAACTTCGGAATCCAGCCGACCGGCATGATCGACATGATCGACGACGAGCCGATCGCGGCCGACCTCAACGCCCGCGTGGTCGACGTGCCGGTCAGCTGACCCGGCCCGTCGCCTCCCGCGGGTCTTCAGTTTCGCCAGCGCAACGGCGAGTTCGGCCCGTTCTCGATAATCGAATCGAAGGCCGCCGGGTCCCAATGCGGCGGGCTCGAACCGCCGAACGGCCCGCTCTTCGATCTCCAGTATGCCAGGATCTGCGGGAACTGATTGAACTCCAGCCCCGCTTCCGAAAGGATCCGCCGGTCCAGCGGGAACAGACGAAGGTCGCGGCAGGTTTCCAGCAGCTCCAGCCGCTCGACCGGGCTCGACGTCCGGGCCAGCGCCTCGTACAGAACCTTGGGGTCGTCGGAGCCGAAGCGCGCCCGGGCACCGCGCCGACCCGGCTCGATGAGCTTGTCGAGAACGAGCCGGGCCCGGTCGGCCATCGCGCCCTGCGATATCCGCGCGACGTAAACCGCCTTCAGCAAGGCATTCAGATCGGGCTGCGTGATCCCCGGGGCGCTGATCAGCACCGCCGAGCGCATTCGGTGCACGCGCTCGAAGGTCACCACCTGCGCGCAGAAGATGCAGGCGGTCACGACACTGTCGAGGTCCCAGTAGCGACCGCCCTGTACGAGCAGTTCCTGGTACTTCTGGGATCGAAACCCGCAGAAGCAGCACCGGGACGCGTCGCGATGCAGGACCGCCGCCTGGATCCTGCCGACGCTGGCCGGGCCGGTGCAGAGGTCCCAGCCGCTCGGATCCTTCGTGATGCTATGAGACAGCTGGATGGTCAGCGGAACATCGCTGCTGCCGGCCGACCACCTGACATGCGTCGCTGCGAGCGGATCGAATCCGGGGCCGACCGCCGATACCGAGGTGCTGTCTGTCGATACCCCCATGAGCGCGGCGGCCTTTCCTTGCCGGCTGGTCACTGACGGCATGCTACCGGATCTGGCGAACGGCGGAAGGCCGCACGGGCCGGGCGTGCGGATCGGCCGCCTACAGGTCCACCGCCACGCTCGCCAGGAAATCGCCGGCCTGCACGAGCCCCGGGAAGTGGCGGCCGATCAGCACGCCGCTGCGGCGCGCCACGTAGACCGCCGGCTCGTGCGACGGCTCGTCCATGGAATGGATGCGGGCGACCGGCTGGCCCTCGGCGACCTCGTCGCCCAGTTCGGCCAGCGGCTCGTGGATGCCGTTGCGCTCGGCGGCGACGAAGCAACGCTCGTCCGGCATGTCGACCATCCGGCTGGGTTCGGCGATCTCCGGCTCGCCCCGCAAGATGCCCATGTGCTTCAGCACGTTGCGCACGCCGGTCGCGGCCACCCGGTTGGAGCGCACCGTCGAGCTGCCGCCGCCGGCCAGCTCGGTGGTCACGAACAGCTTGCCCAACCCCTCGACCCAGGTGTCGAGCATGCCTTCGGCGTCCAGTTCAAGCATCACCACGCCGACCGGCGCGCCGAACGCCTCGACCGCCGCGATCGCCCGCGCTTCCAGCGCCTTGTCGGGCAGACGGTGGGTGGCCGCGAACGGCACGAAGTCCAGGGTCTTGCCGCCGGAATGCAAGTCGAGCACCAGGTCGGCGCGCGGCACCAGGACGGTCGCCACGTAGTGCGCGATCATCTGTGTGATCGTGCCGTCCGGCCGGCCGGGGAACGACCGGTTCATGTTGCCGCCGTCGATCGGCGAACAGCGGGTGGCCGACCGCACCGCCGGATAGTTGAGCCCGGGGAGCACGATCACCGTCCCGCTGACCTCGACCGGGTCGAGAGTCCGGGCCAGGTCCCGCAAGGCGATCTGGCCCTCGTACTCGTCGCCATGGTTGCCCGCCACCAGCAGCGCGCACGGGCCGTCGCCGTTGCGGATCACCGCGATCGGGATGCGGATCGAGCCCCAGGCGCTGTCGTTGCGGGAATGCGGGACCACCAGCGCCCCGAACCGCTTGCCGTCGGCGTCGAGGTCGATGGTTGCCTGGATCTTCGAAGGACGGTCGATGCTCATCCCCGGATGCTGGCGAACCCGGACGGCCCGGTCAATCGTGCGCGCCGGCTATCGAACCGTGCGCACGACCGTTGCCCTCACAGTCTTATGACATCTACCATATCAGCGGCGACGGGGCGCGGACACAGAAGCCGGATGCCGCCCGTCACCGGTCCAGACCGGGGCACGGACCGCTATGCACGGCCCCACCATATGGGAGGAAACGGAATGCGCCTGAAACCCCTGCTGCGAGCGGCCGGACTGGCGATGCTCGCCGGCGGCTTGGTCCTGACGGCCGCGAGCGGCGCCGACGCCAAGCGCGAGCGCTGGAAGCTCGCCAGTTCCTACGGTTCCAACCTCGACGTCATCGGGGCCAACATCACGCGGACGCTCAAGAACATCGAGACCGCGACCGACGGCGACCTGAAGATCCAGTTCTTCGAGCCGGGCGCGCTGGTTCCCGCCCTCCAGGTGTTCGACGCGGTCTCCACCGGTTCGGTCGACGCCTCCTACTCGTCGGCCGGGTTCCACGCCGGTAAGCTGCCGCACATGATCTTCTTCGCCTCGGTGCCGTTCGGGCCGAGCGTGAACGAGTACTTCGGCTGGATGGTCGGCGGCGGCGGCTACGAGCTGTATGCCGAGGAGTACGGCAAGTACAACGTGGTGCCGCACGTCTGCGGCATCGTCGTGGCGGAATCCTCGGGCTGGTTCCGCAAGGAGATCAACTCGACCGAGGAACTGCGCGGGCTGAAGATGCGGTTCTACGGCCTCGGCGCCAAGGTCATGGAGAAGTTCGGGGTCTCCACCCAGCTGCTGGCCGGCGGCGACATCTACCCGGCCCTCGAGCTCGGCTCGATCGACGCCACCGAGTTCTCGTACCCCTCGCTCGACCGGAACCTGGGCTTCTACCAGATCGCCAAGCACAACTACTTCCCGGGCTGGCACCAGCAGGCGTCGCTGCTCGAGGTGATCATCAACGGCGACAAGTGGAAGGGCATCACCGACGGCCAGCGCAAGGCGGTGGAGATGGCCTGCGGCGAGGCCAACATCTGGTCGATGGGCAAGGCCGAAGCGAGCCAGGGTGAGGCGATCGCGTTCCATCAGTCGAAGGGCGTGACGATCCACAAGTGGCCCGACGAGACGGTCGCCAAGTTCCAGCAGGCCTGGGACGAGGTGGCGCAGGAACAGGCGGCGTCGAACCCCGAATTCAAGCGGATCTACGACGCCTACACCGCGTTCCGCACCAAGTATGCGCCGTGGAAGGAAATGGGCTACCTGAAGTAGCCGGCGGGCCGCACCGGGTGCCGGGATCCGCGGTCCCGGCGCCCGGTCGGCCTCATGCCGCGGCGGCCGGCAGCGGCGGGGCGTCGCCCCTGATCTGGGTGCGGTGCATGACCCGCCGGGCCGATGCGTCGAACGGGTCCCGGCGGTGCATGGTGACCCGGTTGTCCCACATCAGCACGTCGCCGACCCGCCAGCGGTGGACGTAGGTATTCCCGGGCAGGCAGGCGTACTCCCACGCCCGGTCGAGCAACGCTTCCGACTCCGCCAGCGGCAGCCCCACCACGTAAGCGTTGCGGCGCCGGCCGAGATACAGCACGTCCGGCCCGCCGGCCGGGTGCCGGCAGATCGCCGGATGCGGCTGGCCCTCGCAGGTCGCCGGGTTGTCGTCGACCCGCACGCCGGCCCGCAGGTAGCCGCCGGAGTTGTAGGTCCCGTCGTGCTTGATCATGCGGCCGTCGAGCGCCTCGCGCAGGTCGGCCGGCAGGGCCTGGAGCGCCGCCGCCATGCTGCACAGCCAGGTGTCGCCGCCGGCCGGCGGAACCTCGAGCGCGTATAGCAGCGAGGCCCGCGGCGGTGCCGGCAGATACGACATGTCGGTGTGCCACACCGCCTCGCCGGAACCGAGGCTGCCGATCGGCTTGCCGTCGGCGCCCAGCACGTTCGAGACCACGTAGATCTCGGGATAGCCGGGCACCGCGGTCCGGCCGTTCTCCATCAGCGGCGCCTCGTCCAGCGCCCCGAACCGCCGGCTGAAGCGCACCAGGTCGTCGGGGCCGAGGTTCTGGCCGCGCACCAGGATCGCGCCATGGCGCTCGAACGCGTCGCGGACCGCCGCGGCCTGCCCGTCGCCGAGATCGGCCAGGTCGACGCCCAGCAGTTCGACCCCGAGCCCCGGGGTCAGCGGCCGTTCCCCGACCGCACCGTCCGACACGCCATTCGCCATGGTTCCCTCCCGCGCTCTGCCGTCGCCTTTGGACAACGGTGCGCCCGCCGGACGGGTCGGTCAACGTTCGCGCGAGGAACCGTTCAGCGGCGCACCACCCGTACCATCAGGACCAGCGGGATGACCGCGAACGAGGTGATGGCGAACAGCATGAAGGCGTTGAGGTAGCCGATCATCAGCGCCTGCCGCCCCATCTCGCGCGACAGCCCGGCCAGCGCCCCGACGCTGTCGAGCGACCAGGTCCGGAACAGCCCGCCCTGCATCGACAGCGCCTCGTTCAGCGGCGAAGCGTTGACCGTCAGGTTGGCGTAGCTCTCGCGGGCCGAGTGCAGGGCGAGCGCGATCGACAGCGAGATGAAGATCGAGCTGCCGAAGTTCCGCACCAGGTGGAAGATCGCCGTCGCCTCGGCGGTATGGCGCTTGTCGAGCGTGGCGAAGGTCACCAGGGTCAGCGGCACCCAGATCACGCCGACCCCGAAGCCCTGCAGGCAGCTGGTCCACAGCACCCCCCAGGTGGTCATGTCGACGCTGAAATGCGCCATGGTCCAGCCGGCGACGCCCTGGCAGGCGAAGCCGGTGATCAGCAGGAACCGCGGGTCGAACTTGTTGGCCCAGAACATCAGGAAGAACCCGCCGAGGGTGCCGACGCCGCGCGCACCCAGCACCAGGCCGATGATCGAGTCCGGATAGCCGCGCACGCCCTGCATCAGCGGCGGCAGCAGCGTCGTCGGCGTGAAGTTCAGCATCCCGAACACGAACACGATGAGCAGGCCGAGGGTGTAGTTCCGGTCGGTCAGCAGCTTCGGGTTCAGGAACGGCCGGTCGGCGGTGACGGAATGGGCGATGAACACGTACAGCGCCAGGCTCGCCAGCGCCGCGCACATCAGGATGGTGCCGGAGTCGAACCAGTCCATGCGCTCGCCCTGGTCGAGCATGAACTGGAAGCTGGCGATGAACACCGACAGGGTCAGGAAGCCGGTCCAGTCGAGATGCGAGGCCCCCGCCCGGCTGCGGTCCTGGATGTAGACGATCACGCCGGCGAGGGCGACCAGCCCGCACGGCACGATCATGAAGAACACCCAGCGCCAGTTGTACAGTTCCGACAGGTAGCCGCCGACGGTCGGCGCCAGTACCGGCCCGACCACCACGCCCATGCCGAAGACTGCCATCGCCGAGGCCTGCTTCTCGCGCGGGTAGCTGTCCATGACGATCGCCTGGCTGAGCGGCACCAGCGGCGCGCCGAACGCACCCTGCAGGATCCGGAACAGCACCAGACCTTCCAGCGAGGTGGCGAGGCCGCAGGCCAGCGAGGCGCAGGTGAAGCCGATCACCCCCCAGACCAGGATCGCGCGCCGGGAGAACCGGGCCGCCAGCCAGCCGGTCATCGGGGTCGCCACCGCGGTCGCGATGATGTTGAAGGTGACCACCAGGGCGATCTGGTCGGTGGTCGCCGACAGCGAGCCCTGCATCTGCGGCAGCGACACGTTCGCGATGGTCACGGTCATCGCGTACAGCATCGTGACCATGGTCAGGGTACCGAGGATCATCGCCCGCCCGAAGGCGGACGGCCCCGCGTCGACCGTGGTGCCGGCAGAGATCGTTGTCATGGCAACGACAATACCCCGACGACCGGCGGAGCGCACCTGGTTGAAGGATGGGGCCGGCTGCCGGGACCGAAACGGCGGGTGCCTCCCCAGTAGCCCCCCCCCGCCGGCTCTCCCCCCAAACCTCGGCAATCGCTGACGAAGCGCTCGCCGAGGGACCGATCCACGTCCAAGGCCTTTTTAGGAAGATAGTCTGAACAAGTAGTTAAGGCCTCGGATCCGGGATTCCGTCACGCCGCCTGGATACGCTCCAGGAACGACTGCACCGTGGTGCGCATGCGGTCGGACTCGCCGGCCATGTCGTTGGCGACGGCCTGCACCTCGCCAGCCTGGCGGCCGGACTCCTCGGCTGCGCTGTTGACGCCCTGGATGTTCGTCACCACCACGTCGGTGCCGTGGGCGGCGTGGTTGACGTTGCTCGAGATGTCCTGGGTGGCCGCGGTCTGCTGCTCCATGGCCGCGGCGATCGCGGTCGACACCTCCTCGACGCCCTGGACCATGCGGCCGACGTCGGCGATCTCGCGGACCGCGCGGTCGGTCTCCTCCTGGATCGAGGCGATCTGGGTGCTGATCTCCTCGGTCGCCTTGGCGGTCTGGGTGGCGAGCGCCTTGACCTCCGAGGCCACGACCGCGAAGCCCTTGCCGGCCTCGCCGGCACGCGCCGCCTCGATGGTGGCGTTCAGGGCCAGCAGGTTGGTCTGCTCGGCGATGTCGGTGATCAGCTTGACGACCTCGCCGATCTTCAGCGCCGAGCCCGACAGCGAGGTCATCACGCCGCTGGCGCGGTTGGTGGCGGCCGCCGCCTCGGCGGCATCCCGGCTCGCCTTCTGGGTCTGCCGGCTGATGTCCTGGATCGAGGCGGTCAGTTCCTCGGTGGCGGCGGCGACGTTCTGGACGTTCGCCCCGGCCTCGGTGGCGGCGGAGGCGACCGAGGTCGACTGGCGCTCGGTCTCCTCGGCGATCTCGCTCATCTGGCCCGCCGTGTCGCGCATGCGCGCGGCCTGCTCGGTCAGCTTCGCCAGCATCTCGCCGGAGTCGGACTGGAAGCGGGCGATCAGGCCGGCGACCTCCTCGGCCCGCTTGAGCTTCTCCGCCGCCGCGCGCTGCTGCTCCTCGGTCAGGCGCCGGTTCTCGGCGATGCCGTCCCGGAACACCTCGACCGCCTTGGCCATGCGGCCGAGCTCGTCGCCGCGCTCGGTCCCCGGAACCGCCTCGTCCAGGTGCCCCTCGGTCAGCCGGCCCATCACCGTGGTCAGCCCGGCGACCGGCAGCCCGATGCTGCGGCCGAGCGCCAGCCAGGAACCGACCGCGATCGCCACGGCGACCAGCGCCGACACGGCGGCGGCGACCAGGGTCAGGGTGAACGCCAGGTCCATCGCGCCCCGGCTGGACTGCAGCGAGCGCGACCCGAGTTGCAGCAGCGCCTGGATCTCGGTCCCGGCCGATTCGAGGAAGTCGGTCCCTGCCCCGTTGGCCTCGATCACCCGGGCCTCGTCCACGGTCAGGGGCTTGCGCATCAGGGCGATCTGCCGCTCGGCCACGTCCCGTTGCCAGGTCCGCACATGGGCCACGAGACGCTCCAGGCTCGCGGCGCCTTCGGTTCCCGTCAGCCGCGCCTCGGCGTCCGCCGCCGCCCGGTCGAAACGGGTGCCCGCCTCCTGGTATCGGGTGATGTTCCGACGGTCACCCGACAGCAGGAGGCCACGCACGGCCAGCACCTGATCCGATACGGCGACGCTCACGTCGTTGAGGACCCGGTTGGTCTCGGCGACCGAGATCGTCCGCTGGGCTTCGTTCTCCAGCTGCCGGATCTCGACCGCGGTGACGAGCCCGCCGGCGACGATGACGACGACGATCGCGGCGAACGCCGTCAGCAGCTTGCGTGGGATCGGGAGGTTGTTGAGCCAGCTCATGTCAGCCCCTCCTTACGAGGTCTTCCGGGCGGCGACGCGTCGCGCCAGTTCGGTCAGGTTCACTTCGGCGGTGACCGCGCCGATCTTGGCGCCGGACGCATCCGTCAGGGTCAGGTTGACCTGGGCCCGCCAGGTCGCGGTCTCCTCGTTGTATTCCGGCTCGTCGACGAACACGGCGTCGGGCCCGACGTCGAAGGTCTTCTGGAACTTGGCCTCGTCGGCCTGCCAGTAGTCCGAGGTGATGCTGCTCTGGCCGGCGTTCAGGCCCTTCGCCGTCATCACGAAGATCTCGGTGAACAGCCCGGCCGACCCCGCCTGGATGCGCAGCAGGTAGCCGGAAAGCGGGCTCGACAGCACCGCGGTGATCAGCGGCTGGTCGTCGGCCTTGCGCTCGTCGCGCCACTGCTTGTCCAGGTCGTCGATGGTGGCCTGATCCAGATCGGCCTGTCGCGCGTTCAGCGCAGCCAGGGTGAGACCGACCACCGGCGTCGACGACCACTCGCGGATCGATTGAACAAACGCGTCGTCTATTAGCGATTTCGGCGGGGATTCCGCCCTGGCGCCGCCGGCCACCGCCAGTAACGAGATGACGAGAACCAATAGGTTAACAAACGTAAATCTTCGCAAGATCACGGCGTTCCTCCGACCCAGCAGTACGATTGCATCGAACGAAGCCAGAAATGTTTGAAAACATCCTTAACGACCTTTGAAGCCGTTCCAAGAAATCCCTGGCGACCAGCCTCTTACCATCCGCCCGGTTCCCCACTAATCTCGGCGCCGCCCGTAGCAGAGGAGACCCGCGCATGGCCGACGCCAACCCGTCGCCGACCTTCCCGAAAGGCCCGTTCCGCTCGATGCCCGCCCCGGGCTGGCCACCGACCCAGCGCGACTCCACCTCCGGCATCGACCCGGCGCAGATCCACCGGATGAACCTGAACGAGTCGCCGTTCCCGCCGTCGCCGAAGGCGATCGCCGCGATGCAGGAGGCGGCGGCCAAGGTGAACTACTACCCGGATCCGAAGTGGCGCGACCTGACGGCGGCGCTGTCGGCGCACACCGGCGTGCCGCAGGGCCGGATCGTGATGGCGCACGGCTCGGACGAGCTGATCGTGCAGATCGGCCGGCTGGCGCTGTACGAGGGCGACGAGGTGCTGGTGCCGACGCCGTCGTTCCCCGGCTACTCGAAGTGCGCCGCGGTCAACGGCGCCAAGCTGGTAGCGGTGAAGGTCCGCCAGGACGGCGCGCCCGACATCGACGGCATGCTGGAGGCGGTCACCGACCGCACCCGGCTGGTGTTCCTGTGCACCCCGAACAACCCGACCGGCGGCATGCTGACCACCGAGGAGGTGGTGCGGTTCGCCCGGGGCCTGCCCAACACCACCGTGCTGGTGATCGACGAGGCCTACTACGAGTACGGCCGGCACGCCGGCGGCAGCGACCACCTGGCGGCGCTGAGCGCGGCCGACGTGGCGGTGCCGTGGGTGTCGTTCCGCACCTTCTCCAAGGCCTACGGGCTGGCCGGCCTGCGGGTCGGCTACGCGCTGTGCGGCTCGGACGCCATGGCCGAGACGCTGCAGAAGATCCGCAGCGTGTTCAACGTCAGCCGGGTCGCCCAGGCCGGCGCCCTGGCGGCGCTGGCCGACCAGGAGCACACCCGCTCGATCCTCGAGCGCACCCGGATCGAGCGCGAGCGGATCATGGCCGGGATCGTGAAGCTCGGCTGCGAGCCGTTCCCGAGCGTCGGCAACTTCATCTCGGCGAGGACCCCGAAGCCGCCAGCCGAGGTCTGTGCCGGGCTGGAGGCCCGCGGCGTGATGATCTCGAGCCTGCACGCCCCGGGGTTCGACGACTACGTGCGGATCACCACCGGCAACGCCGACGACACCGACGCCCTGCTGGCGGCGCTCGAAGAGGTGCTGAAGTAGGAGCGGCGAGTGGGTCCCGGGTCAGCCGCGCTCATGCGCGTCTGCCCGGGATGACGACATGAGGGGGGCGGATCGGGCGTTTGGCCGCCCCGCCCTCCGCATCTGCGCTCGACGGCATCTCTCGGACGCCGCTCATCTCACGTAGTGCGTTCCCCTCTTACCCGCCGTCATCCCGGACGGAGCGGACCGCGCCAGCGGGACGGACCGATCCGGGACCCACGACGCGACGGGCGGAGGACGCCCCGCTCAGCCGTGGTTCCAGTTGTCCGGGTCGTCGCTGTCGCCCGGCGACAGGCCGAGGATGTCGCCGTCGGTGTTGACCCCGAGGCCGAGCACCGTGCGGTTGGCGTAGGCGAAGTAGGCGACCACCTGGTTGATCTCCAGGATCTCGCCGTCGTCCCAGCCGGCCGCCCGCATCGCCTCGACCGCGTCCGGCGCCACGGCGGCGGGCTCGCGGGTCAGCCGCTCGGCGTAGCGCACCGCCGCCAGGTCACGTGCGTCGAACGCCTGTTCCTCACTGCCGGTCTCGAACGCGGCGCGGATCGCGTTGGCCCGGTCGTCGTCGGCCAGCAGCCGCCGCAGCCCCTGGAAGTGGTGCTCGACGCAGTACGAGCAGCCGTTCAGGTGGCTGACCAGCACGCCCAGGGTCTCCAGGAAGTGCTTCGGCACCTTGTTGGCGGAATGGTGCAGCACGTACTTGTAGAGGGTCATGTGGCCCTCCATCGAGTGCGGCCGCAGCGAGTGCGCCATCATGATGTTGTCGACGTTGTCCCCCGGCCCCTTGACCCGGTCGTACAGCGTCTTCAGCCGGCCGGTCGCTTCGTCATAGGGCACGGTGCGGATCCAGGTCATGCGGTCGGTCTCCTCGATATCTGCGACCGCCATTCGATCCGCCGCAGCGACGAGATGCAAGCGGCGTCACCCCGCGAACAGCCGCTCGTCCCACCACACCGGGCGCTCCAGGCCGACCGCGATGCCGGCGGCGTCCGGGTGCGCCGGGTTGATCACGAGGTTCTCCTCCATGCGCGCCACCACCGACGGCACCAGCAGCACGGCGCTGCGGCGCTCGGCGTACCAGGCATGGCCGAAGCCGCGAGCGGCCTCGCCGTCGCGGCAGAACCAGTCGGGGTGGTGGTCGGCGGAGAACACCTCATAGCTGGCGCCGGCCGGGATCGTGATCTCCACGAAGTGCTGGTTCGGCGGCAGCTGCCCGCTCCAGTGCACCAGCTTCTCCAGCATCGCCGTCGAGTAGTGGCGGGAGGCGTAGACCACGGCGTCGCCGCGCGCGTGCCAGCGGCCCGACACCCGTCGCGCTCCCTCGACGCTGTAGACCGAGTGCACGCCGGCCGGATCGCCGATCCGGTAAGCCCGCATCGGCGCCGTCAGCCGGCGATGATCGCTCACCGGACGCCGCCGCTCAAACCGCGACGCCGGCGTCGGCGCGCTCGATCAGGTTGAGCACGGCCTCGGCCCCGGCCGAGCTCGACACCGCGAGATTCAGCGGCGTCTCGCCCTCGAGCAGCGGATGCGGGCGGTTCAGGAAGCCGTCGACCCGCGCCTTGTCGCCGTGATAGGCGCGGCCGACCGCGTCGAGCACCCGGGCCACGTCGTACAGCCGCTCGCTGTGCTCGCGCGACAGCGGCTTCCGTGCCTGGCGGGCTCGCCGCAGCGTCGCCTCCGGGACGAGCCGGGCCACCACGGAGGCCGCCAGCATGTCGGCGACCGCGGAGACCGCCGAGGCCGGCAGGCCGCGCGCCACGCTGTGGGCCAGCTTGAGGTCCGTGAAGCCGTCGGCATCACGCAGGTTCAGCAGGCGGGCGAAGCGCGCCGCCTCGCCGGTCGGCAACCGCTCGGGCGCGGCATAGCTCTCGATCGCGCTCATGGCAGCCTCGTTCCGTCAGATGACGCCAATATAGTCGTCAACCGACGGAACGCCAACGCCTCCCCGCCTACCCCCGCCCGTACAGCGCGTCGAGCTTCTCCCAGTAGTGCTCGCGCACCTTGTGGCGGCGGACCTTCAGGGTCGGGGTCATCATGGCGTTCTCGGTGGTGAACGGCTCGCGCGCCACCACGAAGCGGCGGATCTTCTCGATCTGCGCCAGGTCGGCGTTGACCCGCTCGACCGCCTGGCCGACCGCCTTGCGGAACCCCTCGTCGTCGCACAGCGCCTCCAGGTTCGCCGACCGGCCGTTCTGCGACGCCCATTCCTCGACGAACGCCTGGTCGGGCACGATCACCGCCACCAGGTAGGGCCGCTTGTCGCCGTACACCATGGCCTGCACGATCTGCGGCTCCAGGGTCAGCTTGCCCTCCAGCCGGGCCGGCGAGATGTTGTCGCCGCCTGAGTTGACGATGATGTCCTTCTTGCGGTCGGTAATCTCGATGTAGCCGTCCGGGTGGATCGTCCCGACGTCGCCGGTGTGCAGCCAGCCGTCGACGATGGTCTGCGCCGTGGTCTCCGGGTCCAGCCAGTAGCCCTTCATCAGCAGGTCGCCGCGCACCAGGATCTCGCCGTCCTCGGCGATCCTGACCTCGACCCCGCGCAGCGGCGGGCCGACCGTGTGGATCTTGATGGCGCCCGGCGGGTTCGCCGACACCACGGGCGACGCCTCGGTCTGGCCGTAGCCCTGCAGCAGGCTGACGTCGAGCGCCAGGAAGAACTTCCCGATGTCGGGGTTGAGCGCCGCGCCGCCGGACACGAACGCCTTGAGCCGGCCGCCGAAGCGCTTGCCGACCTTGCGGCGGACCAGCAGGCCGAGCAGCCGGTCGTAGATCCGCTCGCCGAGGCTCAGGCTGGCCGGGTCCTCGTAGCGCTTGCGGCCCAACCGCACCGCGTCGTGGAACAGCTTGGCGCTGCGCCCGCCCTTGCGGTCGACGCCGCGGGTAATGCGGTCGTGCAGCACCTCGTACAGCCGCGGCACCGCCGTCATGATGGTGGGCCGCACCTCCTGCAGGTTGGCGGCGAGCTGGTCCGGCCCCTCCGCGTAGTAGATCTGCGCGCCGATCGAGATCGGGAAGAACAGCCCGGCGGTGTGCTCGTAGGAGTGCGACAGCGGCAGCAGCGACAGGAACACCTCGTCGCCGAGGCCGATGCTGTGCAGCAGCCAGTAGGCGCCCATGCAGTTCGCCAGGATCGACCGGTGGGTCAGCATCACCCCCTTCGGCCGGCCGCCGGTGCCGGAGGTGTAGATGAAGCAGGCGGTCTCCTCGCGGTCGATCGCCCGGGCCGAGGCCTCGACGTCGAGCCCGGCCCCGTCGCCCATCGCCAGGACTTGGTCCCAGCCGTACAGGTCGATGCCCGAGGCGTGCGGGTCCGACGGCGGCTCCATGGTGACGACGGTGTTGCAGGCCCCGGCGCTGCGGGCCGCCGGAATCACCCGCCGGGCCAGCCGACCGGTCGACACGATGGCGGCGACCGCACCGGCGTGGTCGAGGATGTACAGGTGGTCGTCGACGGTGTTGGTGACATAGGCCGGCACGGTGATCGCCCCGGCAGCCATGATCGCCAGGTCGGCGATCGCCCATTCCGGCCGGTTCTCCGAGACCAGCACCACCCGGTCGCCCGGCTTCACGCCGAGTTGATGCAGCCCCGCGGCCAACCGCCGGACCGTCTCGGCGACCGCGGCGTAGGACTGCGGCACGTAGGTGCCGTCGCGCTTGGCCCAGAGAAACGGCCGGTCGCCGTGCCGACGGGCCTGGTCGAAGAACATGGTCGGCAGATTGGGAATCGCCGCGTAGTCCATGGAACCTCCCTGTTTCCCGTCCCCCGGGTGGCCGCTGCCCGGCCGTTTTCGCACGCCGGGTGCTTGGCGCACCCGCCGGGCATGTTTATATCGCTCGGCAGAGTGGGCTTTCCACCGGAACCGGGCTGCCCGACCCGCCGAAATCGCCACGCCAACCGACCTGGACATCCATCATGGCCGACACTGCCGCCGACCTCGGAACGCTGCCGCGCTGGGATCTCGCCGACCTGTACCCCGGCCCCGACTCGCCCGAGCTGGCGGCCGACCTGGACCGCTGCGAGGCCGACGCCAAGGCGTTCCGCGAGCGCTACGAAGGCAAGGTCGCGGGTCTCCCCGGCAGCGACCTCGGCCGGGCGATCGCCGGCTACGAGGCGATGGACGAGATCCTCGGCCGGGTCATGTCGTTCGCCCACCTGCTGTACGCCGGCGACATGTCGGACCCGAACGTCGGCAGGTTCTACCAGTCGATGCAGGAGCGGGTGAACGCGATCTCCACCGAGCTGCTGTTCTTCACCCTGGAGATCAACCGCATCGAAGAGGCCGAGCTGGAGGCCAAGCTGGCGTCGCCGGAGCTGGCGCACTACCGGCCGTGGCTGCGCGACACCCGGGCGTTCCGCGAGCACCAGCTGTCGGACGAGCTCGAGAAGCTGCTGCACGAGAAGTACGTCGCCGGCCGCGCCGCCTGGACCCGGCTGTTCGACGAGACCATGGCCCGGCTGCGCTTCCCGCTCGACGGCGAGGAACTGACGACCGCCCAGGTGCTGGACAAGCTGAGCAACCGCGACGGCGCTGTGCGGCGCAAGGCCGCCCAGGTGATCGGCGAGGTGCTCGGCAAGAACGTCGGGCTATTCGCGCTGATCACCAACACGCTGGCCAAGGACAAGTCGATCGACGACAAGTGGCGGCGCTATCCGAAGCCGATCTCGCTGCGCAACCTCGCCAACCAGGTCGAGGACGACGTGGTCGAGGCGCTGGTGACCGCCGTGCGCGGGCGCTACAGCCGGCTGTCGCACCGCTACTACATGCTGAAGGCACGCTGGTTCGGGGTCGAGAAGCTCGACTACTGGGACCGCAACGCCCCGCTGCCCGAGGACGACGACGCGCAGATCCCGTGGACCGAGGCGCGCGACACCGTGCTGCACGCCTATGCCGGGTTCTCGCCGCGGCTGGCCGAGGTCGGCAAGCGGTTCTTCGACAACGCCTGGATCGACGCGCCGACCCGGCCGGGCAAGGCGTCCGGCGCGTTCGCGCACCCGACGGTGCCGAGCGCGCACCCCTACCTGCTGCTGAACTACCAGGGCAAGACCCGCGACGTGATGACCCTGGCCCACGAGCTCGGCCACGGCGTCCACCAGGTGTTGGCCGGCCGCCAGGGCCAGCTGATGTGCGACACCCCGCTGACGCTCGCCGAGACCGCCAGCGTGTTCGGCGAGATGCTGACCTTCCAGGCGCTGCTGAAGAAGCGCTCCGACCCGGTCGGCCGCCGGGTCATGCTGGCCTCCAAGGTCGAGGACATGCTGAACACGGTGGTCCGGCAGATCGCCTTCCACTGCTTCGAGACCCGGGTGCACGACGAGCGCCGGTCCGGCGAGCTGACCCCCGATCGGCTCGGCGAGATCTGGATGGAGGTGCAGACCGAGAGCCTCGGCCCGGCGTTCCGGTTCGACGACGGCTACAAGTGCTTCTGGTCGTACATTCCGCACTTCATCCATTCGCCGTTCTACGTCTACGCCTACGCGTTCGGCGATTGCCTGGTGAACTCGCTGTACGCGGTGTTCCAGGACGCCGAGGCCGGGTTCGCCGACAAGTACCTGGAGATGCTGTCGGCCGGCGGCACCAAGCGGCACAAGGAGCTGCTGGCGCCGTTCGGGCTGGACGCCTCCGACCCGGCGTTCTGGGACAAGGGCCTGCAGCTGGTCGAGACCCTGATCGACGAGCTGGAGGCGATGGGCTGACGGGAAGGCCCTCGGTGGGTTCCTGATGCGTTCCGCCTGCGGCGGCCCGCTCCGGAATGACGAAAATTGGATCGGGCGTTCTCTCTGTTCGTCATTCCGGAGGGGGCGCATTGGCGCCCGGCTCCGGAACCCACCGGCCGCTAACGCGGGTGGGGCCTACACCCCGGCGCTGCGGAACGCCTTCTCCAGCGCCTTGAAGGCGAGCTGCATCGAGCCGTGCCGGTTGGTGAAGCCGCGCGCCGGCGCCAGGGCGGCCAGATCGGCGAAGGCGCCGCCCGGCGGCGGCCCGTCCCGGGTCAGCATCGCCGCCATCTCGGCCGCCGCCTGACGGACCTCGGCGACGCTCCGGCCGACGATCGCCGCCCCCACCACCGACGCCGCCGCACTGCCGAGTGCGCAGGCTTCGACCCGCTGGCCGTAGTCGGCGATGCGGTCGCCGTCGAGGACGATCGCGATCTCGATGCGCGAGCCGCAGGCCCGGCTGTAGGCCGAGCCGGTCGCCGTCGGGTCCGGCACCGCATGGCCGTCGCGCGCGATCTCGGCGGCGAGGTCGAGCAGCCGGTCCTGGTAGACGGTGTCGAGCGTGGTCACCGCCGTCGCACCTCCTCAGGCGGCCGCGTCGAGCTCGGCCTGGGCCCGCCCCTTGATCGCCTTCAGCATGGCGCCGAGGCCGTTCTTGCGGGTCGGCGACAGGTGCTGGTCGAGACCGATGGCGGCGACGAAATCCGGCTCGGTCGCCACGATCTCCTGCGGCGTCCTGTCGGAATAGACGCGCAGCAGCACGGCGATGATGCCGGACACGATGGCGGCGTCGCTGATCGAGTGGAACACCAGCCTTCCGTCGCGCTTCTCGCCGACCAGCCAGACCTGCGACTGGCAGCCCTTCAGCTTGAACTCGTCGCGCCGGTATTCCTCGGGGAACGGCGGCAGCTTGCGGCCGAGGTCGATGAGGTACTGGTAGCGCTCCATCCAGTCGTCGAAGAACGCGAACTCGCCGATGAGCTCTTCCTGCTCCTCGGCGATCGACAGGCGGTCGGTGTCGGTAGCGGCATTCATGCGCGGGCGGTCCTCCTCGCCCCTCAGGTGGCGCGGAATCCCGCGGGTGTCAACGCGCCGTTCGCGTCAGTGCGGCCTGGCGAACCGTTCCAGCGCCGTCAGATCCGGCTCCGCGCCCAGCCCGGGCGCCTCGCCGAGCGCGGCCCGGCCGTCGGTCACCGTCGCCAGCGGCCCGCACAGCAGCTCGCGCAGCGGGTTCGGGTTGGCGTCGATCTCAAGGATGCCGTCGCCGCCGGCGGCCGCCAGCAGATGCGCCGAGGCCAGCAGGCCGATGCCGCCGCCGAGATAGTGCGGGCAGTAGCGCGCGCCGGCCGCCCGGATCCGCCGGGCCAGCGGCAGGCAGGCGCTGATCCCGCCCCATTTCGCGAGGTCCGGCTGCACGACGCCGAGCACGCCCACGGCAAGCGCGGCGTCGAATGCCGGGTCGCCCATCAGGTTCTCGCCGGCCGCCAGCGGGATCGCGGTCCGGGCCGCCAGCGCCCGCCATTCCGACCACGGCCGGTCGGCGCGCAGCGGCTCCTCCAGCCAGTCCAGGTCGAACGGCTCCAGCTTCGGCGCCATCTCCAGGGCCTGGTCCGGCGTCCAGCCCTGGTTGGCGTCGACCATCAGCCGGACGTCGGGGCCCAGGGTCTCGCGCAGCGCGGTGAGGTTACCGAGGTCGCGCTCGGCGCCGAACCCGACCTTCAGCTTGAACGCCCGGTAGCCCTCGGCCTGCCGGCGGGCCGCCAGCACCTCCGGCGACTGCGGGTTCAGGCCGCTGGCATAGACCCCGAACGACGCCGACGTGCCGCCCAGCAGCCGCCACAACGGCTCGCCGACCAGCTTGCCGGACAGGTCCCACAGTGCGGTGTCGAGCCCGGCGATCGCCTGCGCGAACGGCCCCGGCTCGGCGCACTGGATCGCCAGCACCTCGGTCGCCGCGGTCAGGTGCCGGAACGCCGCGTCGGCGCCCTCGAACGTCTTTCCCACCAGCAGAGGGGCCAGCACGCTGTCGATCAGGCGGGCCCGGTGCTCGGCGCCGACGCCGGGGAAGTTGCACCACACCTCGCCCCAGCCGGTGGCACCACCGGCCTCGGTCACCCCGACCAGCAGCATCGGCCGGTCGGCCATGGTGCCGAACGAGGTCTGCACGACGGTGTCGAGCGGGTAGCGGAAGACCCGCGCCTCGACCGCGGCGACCGTCAGGGGGACCGCTGCCATCTCACGTCATGGCTCAGGTCATGGCGCCGCGGGCCGCCACCGGCCACAGGCACTCGACCACGCCGTCCTCCAGCCCGCCGCGCACCCCGACATACCAGTCGTGCAGGTTGACCGTCGGGTCGACATGGCCCGGCACCAGCCAGACCCGGTCGCCGAGCGCCGGCTTCGCAGCCTTGGCGCCGAGCGACAGCTTGCCGTGCTCGTCGGCGGCGCCGGCATATTCGACGTCGGGCCGCCTCCAGACCGTGGGCAGGCCGGAATCGATCGCCGAGGCCTTGTGGCCGGCGTCGACCACCGCGCGGCCCGGCGCCACCGCGCTCATCACCGTCGAGGCGACGAACAGGGCGTTCTCGAACTCGCCCTTCTCCTTGCCCTCCTCGTCGAGGTTGCGGCCGTAGTCGGCGTCCATGAAGCAGTACGAGCCGGGCTGCAGCTCGTTCCACAGGCCGGTCTCGGTCTCGAACCGGAAGCTGCCGGTGCCGGCCCCGCCGATGGTCCGGCAGTCCAGCCCGGCCGCTCCCATCTTCTCGCCGGTCAGCTGCACCGCCTGGGCGGCCGTCAGGATCGCGGCGCGGCGCTCGCGGTGGCCGCGGATGTGCTGGGCCGAGCCGTGATAGGCCTGCAGCCCCTCGAACGACAGGCCCGGTGTGTCGGCGATCAGCTTGGCCAGCTCGACCGCGGCGTCGCCCGGCGCCACGCCGCAGCGCGCCGCCCCGACGTCGATCTCGACCAGCACGTGCAGGTCGACCTGGGCCCGCCGGGCGGCCTCGCCATAGGCCCGCACCTGCGCCGGGTCGTCGGCGCACACCCCGATCCAGGCGTGCCGGGCGAGGGCGGCCAGCCGAGCCACCTTGGCGGCGCCGACCACCTGGTTCGAGACCAGCACGTTGTGGATGCCGGCATGCACCAGCACCTCGGCCTCGGCGACCTTCTGGCAGCACTGCCCGACCGCGCCGCGCGCGATCTGGGCATGGGCGACGGAAGGCGACTTGTGGGTCTTGGCGTGCGGCCTGACCCGGATGCCGGTGTCGTGGGCGAACCGGGCCATCCGGTCGAGGTTGCGCTCGAACGCGTCGAGGTCGATCACCAGGGCCGGCGTGTCGATCTCGGCGACGGAATCGCCGACGCGGGCGGGAGGCGGAACGGACATGGCGGGGCTCCTGGGGGCGGGAGAGGGCGTTTCGCGAATGATAACGCCCGACGCCGCCCGGTTCACAGGGGGTTCGGGCGCCCTTCGCTCCGTGGGTCCCGGAGCCGGCCGCGGGCTCGGCCCCTCCGGGATGACGAGAGGGAAAAAGGCTGCCTCGCTAACCCATAGCGACCGCATGACCCGAGACCTTCGCCCATGCGTCTACATCCTGGCGTCGAAACGCCGCGGCACACTTTACGTAGGAGTCACGGCCGACTTGATCCGGCGAGTCTGGCAGCACCGGGAGCACCCGTCGGGTTTCTGCGCCCGCTACCGAGTCGACCGCCTGGTCTGGTATCAGCCGCTGCCCGACATGCCCACGGCGATACGACGCGAGAAACGGCTGAAGGACTGGCCCCGCTCCTACAAGCTCAGCTTGATCGAGGAGGCCAACCCGGATTGGCAGGACCTCTACCCGACGCTGATCGGATTGGAATGATGGACGGTCCTCCTCCTCACCCTCGTCATCCCGGAGGGGCCGCGCCCGCGGCCGGCTCCGGGACCCACGGGGCGACGGGCGCCCTTATCCGCCGATCCCGAACGCTCGCAACAGCCGCTCGGCGGCCAGGGCCGGCGTTGTCTCGCCGGCCGCCACGGCCGCCTCCAACGCGCCGGCCTCGGCCTTCACCGCCGGCGACGATTCCAGCGCGGCCATCAGCCGGTCACGGACCATTGCCCACATCCAGCGGACCTGCTGGCCGGCGCGCTTGGCCTCGAACGCGTTGGAGCCGTCGACGGGTGCCGCCTCCAGGGTTCGGCGGTGCTCCTCGACCGCGCCCCAGACCTCGTCGATGCCGGACTTCACCAGCGCCGAGCAGGCCAGCACCCGGGCGTTCCAGTGCGGGTCGGCCGGCTGCATGATGTGCAGGGCGGCCTTGTATTCGCGCATGGCCTTCATGGCGCGGTCGCGGTTGTCGCCGTCGGCCTTGTTGACCACCAGCAGGTCGGCGATTTCGAGAATGCCCTTCTTGATGCCCTGCAGCTCGTCGCCGGCGCCCGGCAGCATCAGCACCAGGAACAGGTCGACCATCTCGGCCACGGTCACCTCGGACTGGCCGACGCCGACGGTCTCGACCAGCACCACGTCGTAGCCGGCGGCCTCGACCACCACCATGCTCTCGCGGGTCGCGCGCGCCACCCCGCCGAGGGTGCCGGCCGAGGGCGACGGGCGGATGAAGGCGTGGCTGTCCTGGCCGAGCGCGGTCATCCGGGTCTTGTCGCCGAGGATCGAGCCGCCGGTGCGCCCCGAGGTCGGGTCGACCGCCAGCACCGCCACCTTGTGGCCCTTGGCCGTCAGATGGGTGCCGAGCGCCTCGATGAAGGTCGACTTCCCGACCCCCGGCACCCCGGTGATGCCGACCCGGTGGGCGGCCCCGGCGAACGGGAGCAGCCGCACCAGCATGTCCTGGGCGAGCGCCCGGTGCTCGGCCTTGCGGCTCTCGACCAGCGTGATGGCGCGCGCCACCGTGGCGCGGTCGCCGGCCCGCACGCCGGAGACGTAGTCGTCGACCGAAAGCTGCCGGCGGGCGGGGGAAGACATGTTCAAGGTCAACTCGTCAGCAGGTAGGTCCCGGATCGGCCTGGCGGCCGTCCGGGATGAGGCGTGGGGACAAACAACTAAAGACCCTCATCCCGGCCGCAGCGGCGCAGCCGCGGAGAGCCGGGACCCAGGCCGAACCTCACGCCGCCTCGCTCTCGTGGCCGAGCGCCTTGATCAGGCGGCGCAGCAGGTCGGATGCCGCCTCGGCGATCACCGTGCCCGGTGGGAAGATCGCGGCGGCCCCGGCGGCCTTCACCGCCTCGTAGTCCTGCGGCGGGATCACGCCGCCGGCGACGATCATGATGTCGTCGCGGCCGAGCGCCTTGAGGGCGTCGCGCAGCTCCGGCACCAGGGTCAGGTGGCCGGCCGCCAGCGACGAGGCGCCGACGATGTGCACGTCGTTCTCGACCGCCTGCCGTGCCGCCTCCTCGGGGGTCTGGAACAGCGGGCCGATGTCGACGTCGAAGCCGAGGTCGGCGAACGCCGTGGCGATCACCTTCTGGCCGCGGTCGTGGCCGTCCTGGCCCATCTTGGCGATCAGGATGCGCGGGCGCCGGCCTTCGAGCTCCTCGAACTCTCGGACCAGCTTCTGGACGGTGTCGACCACTTTGCTGGCTCCCACTTCGCTGGAATACACGCCGGAGATCGCCTTCACCTCGGCGACGTGGCGGCCCCAGACCTTCTCGAGTGCCAAGGAGATCTCGCCGACCGTCGCCTTGGCGCGGGCCGCGTCGACCGCCAGCGCCAGCAGGTTGCCCTCGCCGGTCTCGGCCGAGCGGGTCAGCGCCGCCAGCTTCGCCTCGACGGCCTTGGGATCGCGCTCGGCCCGCAGCCGCTCCAGCTTCTCGATCTGGCCCTTGCGGACCCGGGCGTTGTCGACCTTCAGGATCTCGATGTTGTCGGGCTCGTCGATCCGGTATTTGTTGACGCCGACGATGGTCTGGCGGCCGGCGTCGATGCGCGCCTGGGTGCGGGCCGCCGCCTCCTCGATGCGCATCTTCGGGATGCCGGCCTCGATCGCCTTAGCCATGCCGCCGTAGCTCTCGACCTCCTGGATGTGCGCCCAGGCCTTCTCGGCGAGGTCGCGGGTCAGCCGCTCGACGTAGTAGCTGCCGCCCCACGGGTCGATCACCCGGCAGGTGCCGGTCTCCTGCTGGATCAGCAGCTGGGTGTTGCGGGCGATCCTGGCCGAGAAGTCGGTCGGCAGCGCCAGCGCCTCGTCCAGCGCGTTGGTGTGCAGCGACTGGGTGTGGCCGTGGGTGGCGGCGAGCGCCTCGACGCAGGTCCGGGTGGCGTTGTTGAAGACGTCCTGCGCGGTCAGCGACCAGCCCGAGGTCTGGCAGTGGGTGCGCAAGCTGAGCGACTTCGGGTTCTCGGCGCCGAAGCCCTTGACCAGCTTCGCCCAGAGCAGGCGCGCGGCCCGCATCTTGGCGACCTCCATGAAGAAGTTCATGCCGATCGCCCAGAAGAACGACAGCCGCGGCGCGAACCTGTCGACGCCGAGCCCGGCATCCATGCCGGCGCGGATGTACTGCACGCCGTCGGCGAGCGTATAGGCCAGCTCCAGGTCGGCGGTCGCCCCGGCCTCCTGCATGTGATAGCCGGAGATCGAGATCGAGTTGAACTTCGGCATCTTCTCCGACGTGAACCCGAAGATGTCGGAGATGATCCGCATCGAGGGCGTCGGCGGGTAGATGTAAGTGTTGCGGACCATGAACTCCTTGAGGATGTCGTTCTGGATGGTCCCGCTCAGCAGCTCCGGTGCGGTGCCCTGCTCCTCGGCGGCGAGGATGTAGAGCGCCATCACCGGCAGCACGGCGCCGTTCATGGTCATCGACACGCTCATCCTGTCGAGCGGGATGCCCGAGAACAGGGTGCGCATGTCGTAGATCGAGTCGATCGCCACCCCGGCCATGCCGACGTCGCCGGCCACCCGCGGGTGGTCGCTGTCGTAGCCGCGGTGGGTGGCGAGGTCGAACGCCACCGACAGGCCCTTCTGCCCGGCCGCCAAGTTGCGGCGGTAGAACGCGTTGCTGTCCTCGGCGGTCGAGAACCCGGCGTACTGCCGGATCGTCCAGGGCTGGTTGACGTACATGGTCGGGTACGGGCCGCGCAGGAACGGCGGCAGGCCCGGCCAGGTGCCGAGATGGTCGAGGCCTTCCAGGTCGGCTTGCGTGTACAGCGCCTTGACGTCGATGCCCTCGGGCGTCGTCCACACCGGCACGTCGACGGAGGCTTCGGCCGACGACGTGCCCGCGCGCGCGACGCTCGCGAAATTCGGGATCCGGCTCATCACGCACCTCCCACAATGGGACTACCAGACGGGGACCACACACCCAGGTCCGACAGCAGCCCGCGCAGGGTCGCCAGCGTGTCGTCCCCGGCGAACACGTAGCCGTCGATGCCGGCCGCCTTCCATTCCGCCTCGCGCTCGCCCGGCCTTCCGGCGAGCCACACGCGCGGCGCCCCGGCGGCCTTCAGCGCGGTCGCCAGAACGGCGGCCTTGTCGGCGTAGATGCTATCACTGGAGCACAGCACCACCAAATCGGCACCGGTGTCCTTGAGGGCTTCGGCGGCGCCCGCCGGATCGTCCAGCTCGGCATCCACAGCCTCGATCCCGCCGGCCCCCAGATGGTTGCGGGCGAAGGTGGCGCGCACCGTGTAGGCGGCCGCCCCGCCGATGCCGATCAGCAGCGCCCGCGGCCGCTTCTTCGCGCCGTCGCAGGCGTCGCGCAGTTCCTCGAACGCCTCGCCGAGCCGGTGCGACGGCAGCGGCGCGGCCTCCGGCACCGCCGGCCCGGCCGGCATCAGCGCGGTCAGGTCGACGCCGGCTTCCGCGGCGCGCGCCCGGTCCTCGACGCTGGCGGCTTCCGGCAACGGCTCGGCGCCGTCGCCCAGCCGCTCGCGCGCCGCGTCGACCAGGGCGCGCAGGTCGACCGCGACCACGTCCACCGGCGCCTCGTCGACCTTCGGGAAGGCGTTGACGCCGGTCAGCTCCTCGCGGCGCCGGGCGATCCTGCGCTCGCGCGCGCTCCAGGCCTCGGCGCAGGCCCTGGCGACCGAGCCGCCCTGCAGCGCCGCCGCCATGCCGCCCTCGGCCTCGACCGCCTGGAAGTGGCCCCAGGCCCGCTCGGCGAGCCGGTCGGTCAGCATCTCGACGTACCAGCTCCCCCCCGCCGGATCGACGACCCGGGCCAGGTGCGACTCCTCCTTCAGCACCAGCTGGGTGTTGCGGGCGATGCGCCGGGCGAAGCCGTCGGGCAGGCCGAGCGCGTGGGTGTAGGGCAGCACGGTCAGGCTGTCGGCGCCGCCGACCGCGGCGGCGAAGGTGGCGACCGTGGCCCGCAGCATGTTGACCCAGGCGTCGCGCCCGGCCCAGGCGCGCTCGGCCGTCGTGACGTGCAGGGTCAGGCCGCGCTTGTCCGCCTCGACGCCGCACGCCTCCAAGACGCGCGCCCACAGCGCGCGGGCGGCGCGCAGCTTGGCGATGCCGAGGAACACGTCGACCCCGACCGGCAGGGCCATGACGATCTGCCTTGCGGCATCCTCGGGCGCCAGGCCGGCCGCCTCCATGGCGCGCAGGTAGGCGACGCCGGTGGCGAGCGCATAGCCGAGGTCGAGCGCCTCGTCGGCGCCGGCGGCGTGGTAGGCGGCGGTGTCGACCGACACGGCGGTGGCGTTCGGGAACCGGTCGTGCAGGCTGGCGGCGATGCCGGCCATGCGCGCGAGGGCGGCGTCGACCGGCTCGCCGGCCGTGCCGAGGGCGGCGAGCGCTCCCAGCGGGTCGGCGCCGAGATGGCCGCGCGCCGCATCGCCGGAAATCCCGCGGCGCTCCCACAGCCCGGTCATCATGGCGGCGGCCGGCAGGAAGGCCGCACCCGGCTCCAGCGCCACGGTGGCGGCGTCCAGGTAGACGCCCGCGAGCGCCCGGTCGAGCGCGTCGATCCCGTCGATCATGACACCGCCCGCGCCGGCTTGCGCCGCGTCGGTCCGGGCGGTGTGGCCGAGCCTTCCGGCGGCGTCGAAGCGCAGGCTGACCGAGGTGGCGCCGGCGGCCAGGTCGGCCAGGATCGCGGCGTTGGCGGCTTCCGGGTCCGGGTGGGTGTGCAGGGTGCGGACGTCCCAGCCCAGCGCCACGCGCTCGGCGGCGGCAGCGGCGCGCCCGGCCTGGCGGGCGGCGGCGGGGGGCGGCAGGGCGTCGTCGCGGGTGTAGATCGGCTCGGTGCGGATGCCCTCGGCCAGCTCGGTGACGAGCGCCTTCTCGTAGGGCACGCCCTTCAGCGCCTTCTCGACCAGCACCCGCCACTGGTCGCGGTCGGCCGCCGGGAACTCGGCGGCCAGGGCGAGGGATTCGGTGGAAGCGTCGGTCATCGCGTCTCTCCCTTGTCGGGGAGGAGATACGACTCGGGCGGGGGGTTGGCAACGGTGACGCGGGGTCAAGGGGGGAGAGGCGTTCGGGATGAAGCTCGGGCTGAACGGGAGCTTGCCGCCCTCTCTCGTCATTCCGGAGCTGCGGAGCGGACTCCGGAATCCACCGTCACACCGCTCCATGGATCCCGGCATCGTCCGCTACGCGGCCGCACCGGGATGACGGAGGGAAGATGGAACCGGCTTTCGCTCCCCTACACCGCCCTCACCTCGACCCGGATCTCCTCGCCCAGCGCCCTGAGCGCCGCGTCGACCTGATTTAGCCGCGAAGCGTGGTCGAAGCGGAACAGGCGGTCGACCGACCGGCACTGCCAGCCGAGGCGGCGCTGCAGGTCGGCGCGGGAGAGTCCGGCGGCGCGCAGGCGGCGGTACAGCAGGAGCTTCAGCTCGACCTGGGTGCCGATGGCGGCCGAGTGCGGGCCGGGCGCCGACGGTTCGGGAAGCTCCTGCCCCGTCACGGTACGGGCGGCCAGCGCCTCCTCGATGGCGTCGGACGCATGAGCCGCCGCAGTCGCCGCATCCTCGCCGAACGTCGTCACCTCCGGCAGGTCACCAGGAAGGTGCCGTTGTCGTCCGGGGTCAGCTCGATCGGATAGTGCCGCATCGGCGTGCTCCAGGGTCGTCGGCGCGAACGCCCCACTGGACAGGGCGGAGCGGCTCCGGGTCGGCCCTTCGTGGCCCCTGCGGGGCACCTCAGGGCGACAGAGGGGTGAGGCGTGTCGACGCCCACCCAGCCAGTCTCCCTTACCCCGCCCACTCCTCCAGCACGAGCCCGTCGACCCGTCCGAACTCGCGCCGGTTGTTGGTCACCACGGTGCAGCCGGCGGCCAGCGCGTGGCCGGCGATCAGGGTGTCGTTGCCGCCGATCGCGAGGCCCCTGGCCGCCAGCGCCGCCCCCAGTGCGGCGGCCGCGTCGGCGGCGTCCCGGTCGAACGGCAGGATGTCGTGCAGCCGGGCGCAGAAGGCGTCGATCTCGCCGCCGAGCCGCGGCGACGCCTTCGGGCTCGCCGCCCCTCGGCGCATCTCGAAATAGGTGATCGCGGAAATGACGATCCGGTCGCCGCGGGCGACGGCGCCGCGCAGGCGCTCGCGCACCGCCTCGGGCCGGCGGCGGATGATGGTGGAGCAGATGTCGGTGTCCAGCATGAACGCGGTCACGCGCCGTGCTCCCGCTCCCCGGCAGCCAAGTCATCGTCGATGAGTTCGAAGCGGCCGGGCTCGACCACGTCGGCGCGCTCAACCAGGAAGTCGTCGATGCCGTCCGGCGCCGGGCGGTCCCAGAACGAGTCCCAGCTCGGCCGCACCGGCCGCAGGATGATGCGGTCGCCCTCGCGCGTGACCTCCATCTGGTCGACGCCCTCGGGGTCGAACGCCTTCGGCAACCGCACCGCGCGGCTGGTGCCGTTGCGGAAGATCGAGACGGTGTAGTGCTCCCCCGGTTCCGAGGGGTGGTTCTCCGGACGGCGCGTCATGAGCACCTCCTTCGCGCCAATCGCCATATGGTCAATATATGGATATGGTTGCCCTATGCCAACGAACGTCGCTGCACTGATGCCAGGCGCGTGACAGGTGGCTTCTCCAGCGTCGGCCGTCGATCGACCGGCCAGGGTCGAGTTCGTCCACCTGTCATGCCGGAGTCGGGCGGTCCTGACCATCCCGATGGGACCGCTAAAGCGGAGTGTCGGCCGGCACGACAGGAGACGGCGGCCGGCAGGAATGCGAACCTTGGCGACCGAACCTGCCGCGGTGGAAAGCCCGCGCGATCGCACGGAGACCCGAATGAGACCCTCGCCCATCACGGCGCCGCCGGCGGACGCCGAAGCCCGCAAGGCGGTGCGCCCGGTCGTCTGCTACCCGACCGACACGCTGCCGCGTCCCGATCTGGCGGCGTACCGGGCGCTGCGCGACGGGCTCCGGCGCGTCGGGACCGTGGTCGTGCCGCCCCGCGACGCCGCGACCTGGACGGTGCCCGCCGGTCACTTCTTCCGCATCGCCTCGGTCGAGGGCCCGCAGGTCGGCGACCTCAACCTGTTCAATGCCGGGGATTTGAAGGAGCGGCTCTACACCGGCAAGACCCGGGCGCTGAACGGCACCCATGTCGGGCTCGGCGACCAACTGTTCTCCAGCTTCCCCTACCTGCGCCCGATCGCCACGATCACCCACGACACGCTCGACTGGTACGGCTTCGACGCGTTCGGCGGATCGGTGCACGACGTCATCGGCACCCGCTGCGACCCCTATACCCACAACCTGCTCAGCGACGGCGGGCAGTATCACCATTGCTGCCACTCGAACCTCACGCGCGCCCTGGCGGCGGCCACCGGCCTGCCGCCCGCCGAGGCCGAGGCCCACGTCCACGACGTGCTGAACGTCTTCATGTGCACCGGCTTCTCCCGCGACACCGGGCAGTACTTCATGAAGGCGAGCCCGGTGCGGCCCGGCGACTACCTCGAGTTCTTCGCCGAGGTCGACCTGCTGGGCTGCCTGTCCGCCTGCCCGGGCGGCGACTGCTCGTCGGAGCATTCCTCGGACACGGCCCGCTGCCATCCGCTCCTGGTCGAGATCTACGAACCGGCCGGCCGGCCGGAGGGCTGGGCGCCGCCCGCCGTCAACGGCTACGACCGGAGCCACGGGCTCTGACGCCTGCAGGCGATCCGTCCGGCTGCCGGTCGGCCCGCCCGGGATGTCGCCGGCAGCCGCCCGCCGGGCTCACGTCAGGCTCAGGACCGCCATCAGGGCCAGGCTCAGACCGCGTGCGAGGTCGGCCTGGCTCCGTGGCCCGTCATGGCGCGCCGCCGACCGCCAGACGCCGACCACCGTCACGAGGTTGTAGGGAAGAGACAAACCGTATCCGACGATCAGGGCCACCCACGGCAGGTCGACCGTGATCAGCGCCAGGAAGGCGACGCTGGTCGAGATGTTGACCAGAAGCCCGCCGAACACCGTCCAGGTCCAGAATGCATCCACAAGGGGGAGATCGCCCCGCCAGAGGGCCAGGAACCTTGCCATGACCCGACCCTATCGCGGACGCCTCGGTCGCGCACGCAGGCCGGTTGGCGTGGGGCGGCCGCGACCGGCTCCCGCCGGTCTCTCGCGAGACTCGGCCGGCCTGCGGCCGGCGAGCCGATTCCTCGATTTCTTCGGCCGTGCTCACCGGACGGATCGAGACGCAACGCGGGCGTCGTCACTCGGCAAGCCTGCTTCGGAATCGACGGCCGGGAAGTCGGGCGGGACCGCATCCCCTTACACCGCCCGCACCTCGACCCGGATTTCCTCCCCCATCGCCCTGAGCGCCGCGTCGACCTGTTCCAGACGCGAGGCGTGGTCGAAGCGGAACAGGCGGTCGACCGACTCGCGCTGCCAGCCGAGGCGGCGCTGCAGCTCGGCGCGGGAGAGTCCGGCGGCGCGCAGGCGGCGGTGCAGCAGGAGCTTCAGCTCGACCCGGGTGCCGATGGCGGCCCAGTGCGGGCCCGGCGCCGACGGTTCGGGGAGTTCCCTGCCGGTCACGGCACGGGCGGCCAGTGCCTCCTCGATGGCGTCGGACGCGTGGGCGGCGGCCGTCGCCGCATCCTCGCCGAAGGTCGTGACCTCCGGCAGGTCGGGGCAGGTCACGAGGTACGTGCCGTTGTCGTCCGGGGTCAGCTCGATCGGATAGCGCAGCATCACTTCAGCCCCAAGTCCTTCAGGATCTTGTTGACCAGTCCGGTCCCCAGCTCCTTGCGCGAACCGTGCATCGGCAACTGACTGGTGCGGTCGCCGAGGCGCACGGTGAGGTGGCCGCTGCCGTCCCGGTGGCTCTCGAAGGTGGCACCGGCCCGCGTCAGCCGCCGCTTCAATTCCCGCGCGTTCATGATGTAAGGGATTCCACACTTTCGTGGAAGTCCACAAAAGTGTGGAGCGCGCGATCGTGCCGGCTGCGACACCGGATTCCGCCGGCCATGACCCTGCCCCGCGACAGTGAAAGACACTGGCGCTATGTGCGGAACAGGCGGGCTTTTCGGCAGTTTCGGCTTACCCCTTACCGCCCCAGCTCGTCGAGCGCCGCGCGGATCGCCGGGACGTGCAGCTTGCCGCGCTCGCCGATCAGCACCAGTTCGCAACCCTGGCCGGCGGTGTCGGCCGGGGCCAGGGTGGCGCGCCGGCCGACCAGCTGGAACACGAACTGTTGCCCCGGCTTCTCGCGGAAGGCGACGAAGCCCTTGGCCCGCAGCAGGGCCGGCGACAGCGCCTGGATCAGCGCCTGGAACCCGGCCATCGGCACCGCACCCTCGCTCCGCCATTCCAGCATCTCGAACCGGTCGGCCGCCTCGACCCGGGCCCGGCCATCGCCGGGCGACGGGGCGGCGGCGAAGCCCAGAAGGGCGGCGAAGTCCCGGGCCGAGCCGTCGGCGCCGAGCACCCGGTGCCTGCCCAGCGCCGCCAGCCGGTCGGTCAGCGCGGTCACCTGGTCGGCCCGGAGCGCGCCGGTCTTGCTGAGCTGCACCACGTCGGCCGCCGCCACCTGGGCCTTCCACAGCGGGTCGTCGAGCCGGCCCGGGTCGGCGGTCACGTCCTCGGCGTCGACCAGGCAGACCACGCCGTCGAGCCGGGCCGAGCGCCACAGCACCGGGTCCATCAGGGCGTCGACGATGCCCTTGGGGTCGGCCACCCCGCTGGCCTCGATCACGATCAGCTCGGGCCGCTCGGCCTCGCCCATCACCCGCTTCAGGGTGCGCAGCAGGTCGCCCTGCAGCGAGCAGCAGATGCAGCCGTTCTTCAGGCCGATCACCTCGTCGGTCGCGGACTCCAGCAGCCGGGCGTCGATGTTGATGCTGCCGAAATCGTTGACGATGGCGGCGATCCTGAGGCCGTGGTCGGCCTGCAGGACGCCGTTGATGAAGGTGGTCTTGCCGGCCCCGAGAAAGCCGGTGACCAGCAGGATCGGCACGCTCATCCTGGGACGCCTACCTTTGCGGGCGACGGATCGGCTTGCCCGGGCTGGCGTCGGGATCGAGCCGGCCGTCGGCGATCACCGCCTGGCCGCCGACCAGCAGGTGCTCGACGCCCTCCGACGGCCCGTTCATCGCCTCGAAACTGGCGCGATCGGTCAGCCGGTCGTAGTCGAACACCAGGACGTCGGCGTCGAAGCCCTCGCGCAGCCGGCCCTTCCGCGCCATCTGCGGGGTGCAGTAGTCGATCACCCTGGCCGGGTGGATGGTGCACTTCGCCAGGGCCTCGACCAGCGGCACCGCCTCGCGCTCGCGGGCGTACTCGCGCAGGAACCGGGTGAAGGTGCCGGCCGAGCGCGGGTGCGACGACAGCTCGTCCGGCAGCGGCCACTCCGCCCCCTCGTAGAGCCGCCCGTCCGGCGTGATCCACGGCATCGCGTCCGACGCGATCGAGCCGCCCGGATAGGTCACCGACATGTCGAGCAGCCGGCGATAGTCGTCGTCGACCTCGGTGCCCAGGAAGTGCCACATCACCAGGTCGGACGGGTTCTCCCTGGCGGCCCGCATGACGTCGTCGCGGTCGACGAAACGGTGGCGGTTCTTGATCAGCTCGATCGCGTTGTAGTCGCTGCCGGTGCGGCGGGTGAACTCCGGGTCGGCGAAGAAGGTGGCGCTGACGACGGTGGCACCGGTGCCGTAGGGGTAGGCCTCGGTGGTCACCGGCAGGCCCATCGCCTGCGCCTTCATCACCACCTCGACGCAGCGCTCGATGTCCCGCAGGCTGGTCGAGTTCATGTGGCAGATGTGCATGTGCGCGCCGGTCGCCCCGGCCAGCCCGATCAGCCGGACATAGCTCTCGACCGAGCTGTTCGGGTCGATGTTGCTGGCGTAGGCGATGTGGGTATAGGTCGGGCAGTCGAACTCCTTGGCCAGGTCGCAGATCCGCGTCAGCTCCCGCGCGCCGGCGCCCGGGGCGTAGGCGTTGGGGATGCCGATGCCGATCGCGCCCTGCTCCAGCCCCTGGCGGGTCAGGGCGAGCAGCCGCTCGGTCTGCTCCTCGTCGGCGGCGTCGGCCGACCAGCCGTTGTCGTCGAGGCGTTCGCCCATCTGCTCGACCGGGTTGACGCCGCCGCGCGCCTGGAAGCCGCCGAACGCCACCTTGCGCGCCAGGATCCAGGCGGCCGCCGTGCCGTAGTTCAGCACGCGCCGCTTGCCGGCCTGGACCTCGTACCACTGCGCCACCGGCAAAGCGCCGACCTCCAACTCGAGCGTGGTGGTGACGCCGTCGAAGGCCTGCATCCGGTCGGCGGCCACCGACTGGCCGTGGGCGTGCAGATCGATGAAGCCCGGGCACACGATCCTGCCGGTGGCGTCGATCTCGCGCCGGGCCGGGCCGAGATCGGTGCCGACCGCGGCGATCAGCCCGTCGGCGATGGCGACGTCGCAGACCTCGTCGAACCGGGTCTCGGGGTCGACGACGCGACCGTTTCGGATCAGCAGGTCATGGGTCATTTCGGTTCCGTCTCCGGCAAGCGGGTTCCAGGGTTGGTCCAGGCGACGCCGCGCCCCTACACCCGACCGGGCGCGCGGTACGCCATGTACTGGCGGTGGGTGGCGATGTGGTCGGCGACGTACATGGCGTCGTGCCACACGCCCCAGATGAACGACGAGCCGCGGCGCGACAGCCAGGGCAGGCCGAGGAAATAGACCCCGGGCTCGGTCGACACGCCGCGGCGGTGCGCCGGCTTGCCGGCGGCGTCGAAGGCGTCGACCTGCAGCCAGGAGAAGTCCAGCTCGAAGCCGGTCGCCCAGACGATCGAGGTCACGCCGGCTTCCGCCAGGTCGAGTTCCAGCACCGGGTCGGTCACGCAGGCCGGGTCGGCCGGGATCTCCCAGGCGGCCGGCTCTTCCGGCAGGTCGAGGCCGTTGGCCGCCACGTAGTCGTCGGCCTGCTGCAGTTCCGAATGATAGCTGCGGTCGCCGGCCGCCAGGTTGGCGGCGAGGTCCGGGGCGAACCGGACGACGCCGTCGGCGAAGCCCTCGGTGCGGCCGACCAGGGTCATGCCGCGTTCGGCGAGGCGCCGGAAGTCGATGGTGTGGCCGCCATAGGCGCCGCTGACCGCGATAGTGACGTGCCGGGTGTCCGGCTCGGGCGCCTCGATGTCCCAGCGGCCGAGCACCCCCAGCCACCAGCAGTAGTCACGCTCGCGGTAGCGCCGCGGATAGCGGCTGTGCGGGCCGACCGAAAGGGTCACCCGGCGCCCGGCGCGCAGCAACTCGTCGGCGATCTGGGTGCCGGACGAGCCGCAGCCGACCACCAGCACCGCGCCCTCCGGCAGCTGGCCGGGATTGCGGTAGCCGGTCGAGTGCATCTGCACGACCCCGGCGCTCTCCGGCACCATCGCCGGCACGATCGGGCGCTGGAACGGGCCAGTGGCGGCGATCACGTAGTTCGCCTCGATCGGGCCGGCCGAGGTCTCGACCCGGAAGCCGGTGCGGCCGGGGATGCGCCGGACCGCGGTCACCTCGACGCCGCAGCGGATCGGGGCGCCGAACTTCGCGGCATAGGCCTCGAAGTAGTCGGCCACTTCCTCCTTCGGCACGAACTCGTCGGGGCCGTAGGCGGTGAACTCCAGGCCGGGGAACCGGTCGTGCCAGGCCGGGCCGTTGGCGACCAGCGAGTCCCAGCGCCACGATCGCCAGCGCTCGGCGATCCGGCCGCGCTCCAGCACCAGGTGCGGCACGCCGAAACGGGTCAGGTGCTCGCTCGCCGCCACCCCGGCCTGGCCGCCGCCGACCACCAGCGCCTCGACGCGTTCCATTGCCATCTCCGCTCCTCGTCCCGGTCCAAATCGGTGGGGAAATCAAACAGGCTGATCGTCGCCGCGCAAAGGGGCTTGTTGCCGCGGCGGCCCGCCGTGTCTCGACGTGGCGCCTATCCACCCCAACATCGTCATTCCGGAACGGGCCGCCGCAGGCGGGACGTATCCGGAACCCAATGGCCGCCGCCGGCACCCGTCGCTTCGTGGGTTCCGGCTCAGCCTCGCCTCCGGCGTGGCTGCCCGGAATGACGGTGGGTAGGGATTGGTTCACGACCGCCCGGCCTACAGCGACACTAACGGGCTGCTTGGGCTTGTTCTGAGACGCCGACCGCCGGTCCTGGTCGCCCTCCCCCTGGCCTCGACGAAGGACAGGCCGCGCCCGGCCCGGCTATGATCGCCTCCCCGCCAACCGCGGCGCGCGTCCTGCGTGCCGCCACGACTCCACGAAGGGAAGAACGCGCATGGAAACCGTCGGGCTTGGCTTTTTCTACGAGGACCTGCCGATCGGCCGGACGTTCCGTACGATCGGACGGACCGTCACCGAGGCCGATATCGTCAACTTCATCAACTGCACCGGCATGACCGAGGTGCTGTTCATCGACCTCGAGTTCCTGGCCAACGATTCCGACATCAAGGGCCGCGTGGCGCCGGGGGCGCTGGCGTACACCCTGGCCGAGGGCCTGCTGATCCAGGCGACCATGCAGCACACCGGCTACGCCTTCCTGAACATGGAACTCGACGTGAAGGCGCCGGTGTTCGCCGGCGACACCATCCACGTGGAGTGCGAGGTGATCGAGGCGCGCCGGACCAGCAAGCCCGGGCGCGGGCTGGTGCGGACCCGCAACAAGGTGGTCAAGCAGGACGGCACCGTGGCGATCGTCTACACGCCGCTGCGCCTGATCAAGTGCCGGGACGGCGCCGCCCACTGACGGCCGCTCCCGCGATGCTCACCATCGGCGTCGTCTCCGACACCCACGGGCTGCTCCGCCCGGAGGCGGCGGCCCGGCTCGCCGGCGTGGCGCACATCGTCCATGCCGGCGACATCGGCCGGCCGGAGGTGATCGCCGAGCTGGAGCGGATCGCCCCGGTCACCGCGATCCGCGGCAACGTCGACACCGGTGCCTGGGCGACCGCCTGGCCGGAGACCCGTACCGTGACCCTGGGCGGGCGGCGGTTGCACCTGCTGCACGACCTGAACGCACTGGCCCTCGACCCGGCCGCCGAGGGCATCGACGCCGTGATCTCCGGCCACTCGCACAAGCCGCGGGTCGAGACCGTCGGCGGCGTGCTCTACCTCAATCCGGGCAGCGCCGGCCCGCGCCGGTTCCGCCTGCCGGTCACCCTGGCGACCCTGGAGATCGCCGGGGACGGGCTGCGGGCGACCCTGCACCACCTGCTGGTGGATCCGGCCTGAGCTACTTCTCGCCGCTCTCCGAGTACGCGACGCCGGTCACCATGTCGTTGCGGTCGAGGGTGACTTCCAGCGCCTTCACGAAGATCTTCATCTTGTTCCCGCGCCCGTTGACCTGCGAGAACCGGTAGGTGACTGCATGCAGGTCCGGGCTCTCCGTCATCGGGTAGCCGAGCCGGCCGCCGGGCTCGCCGAGCAGGCGCACGACGTCGGCATAGGTCGACTCGCCCTTCACGATCTGGCCGACCTTGGTCTCGTCGAAATCGGTGCTGTCGTTGCGCCAGGTGCTCGAGAAGCCGTAGCCGACCAGCTTGCCCTCGTGAAAATAAAACACCTGGGTGCGGCCGGCGACGATGTCCTTGTCCACCGCGTTGCCGCCCATGGCCTGGGCGAAGGAGAACGATTTCGACGTCACGTCCTTGCCGTTCTTCTTGACCACGCCCTGCTGGTAGGGATCGCCGAGGCGGGCGTCGATCTCCGCCTCGGTGGTCCGGCCCAAGGCCAGCTGCGAGTCCGGAACCCGCTGGAAGTCGCGCCCGGCGCCGCACGCGGCCAGGACGCCGGCCAATGCCACGACGGTGAGAAGCCTTCTGATTGCGATCATCGCGTTCTGCCCCCTTTTGGTCTGTCGATCGCGGCATGCCCCGCATCGGCGGGCACGATCGACAAGCCTCTCTTTTAGGGGGCCGGGACGACCGCCTCAATCATGCATTGATGGCGGTCCTGCATTGAGCGCATTGGACGCATTTCCCGTCAGGTGCCGCAGAAGGTCTGCCTGACCTCCTCGCCCGGGCGCGGCGGCAGGCGGTAGGCGGCGTGTTCCGGACGTTCCTCGAACGGCGTCGCCAGCGCCTCGAGCAGCGCCTCGAACACCGAGTAATCGCCCGCGTCCTCGGCCGCGCGGATCGCCGCCTCGACCTGGTGGTTGCGCGGGATCACCGCCGGGTTGGCGGCCCGCAGGGCGGCGGCCCGGTCGGCGTCCGACAGCGGCGCCTCGGCGGCCAGACGGGCGCGCCAGGTGTCCTCCCAGGCGTCGAACGCGGTCGGGTCGACGAACAGATCACGCGGGGAGGCCTCGTCGTCGCCGGTCAGCAGATCGGCCAGCCGCCGGAAGGTCAGGGTGAAGTCGGCCCGGTTGGCGGCCATCCGCTCGAACAGGTCCTGCACCAGGGCGAGGTCGCCGTCGCGCGGCTCCATCAGCCCGAGCTTGGCGCGGAACACCGTCAGCAGCTCGGCGTCGAAGCGCGTCGCGTAGCCGTCGATCGCCGCCTGCGCCAGCGCCAGGGCCGTGTCAGCGTCGTCGTCGAGCACCGGCAGCAGGCACTGCGCCAGCTGCACCAGGTTCCACTGGGCGATCGAGGGCTGGCGGCCGTAGGCGTAGCGCCCGCCGTGGTCGATCGAGCTGAACACCGTCCCCGGGTGGAACCGGTCCATGAAGGCGCACGGCCCGTAGTCGATGGTCTCGCCGGCGATCGAGCAGTTGTCGGTGTTCATCACCCCGTGGATGAAGCCGACGCCGAGCCACTTCGCGACCAGTGCCGCCTGCGCCGCGATCACCGCCTCCAGGAACGCCAGGTACGGCCGCTCGGCCGCGGCGGCTTCGGGGTAGTGACGGGCGATCGCGTGGTCGGCCAGCGCCCGGATCGCGTCGACGTCGCGGCGGGCCATGAAGTACTGGAAGGTACCGACCCGGATGTGGCTGCGCGCCACCCGCGTCAGCACCGCCCCCGGCAGCGCGGTCTCGCGGTACACCGGCTCGCCGGTGGTGACGGCGGCCAGCGCCCGGGTGGTCGGGATGCCGAGCCGGTGCATGCCCTCGCTGACGATGTACTCGCGCAGCACCGGGCCGAGCGCCGCCCGGCCGTCGCCGCCGCGCGAGAACGGGGTGCGGCCGGAGCCCTTGAGCTGGATGTCGCGGCGCCCCCCGTCGCGGCCGACCAGTTCGCCCAGCAGGATCGCCCGGCCGTCGCCGAGCTGCGGCACCCAGCCGCCGAACTGGTGGCCGGCATAGGCCTGGGCCAGCGGCTCGGCCCCTTCGGGCACCCGGTTGCCGGCCAGGACCAGCACGCCTTCCGGCGACGCCAGCGCCTCGGCGTCGAGGCCGAGCAGGTCGGCCAGCTCGCGGTTGACCCGCACCAGCGCCGGCCCGGTGACCGGGGTCGGCGCCATGCGCACGTAGAACCGCTCGGGCAGCCGGGCATAGCTGTTGTCGAACGGGATCGGGCCGGCGGGCGGGGTTGCGGACAAGGCAGCGGCGTCGGTCATCGGGGATTCCTCAACGATACCCGCCAGGATATGGGGCCGGCGCGAAGGGTGACAACGGACCACGGTGCGCGGGTGCTCTTCGGCTCGACCCGGATCGCGTACGGGACACAGGCCCGGCCAGTTGCTCTACAATGCCCGGAATGCTCCACCCGCCGCCTCACCCGACGGGCTGCGGGGCCAGAGGACGGGCCGTCGCGATGAACAACTCATTCCAGCAAGAGCCCTGGGTCAGGATCCTGCCTGCCAGGGATTTCGACAACCCGCCGCTGCAGGCGCTGCACGATCTCTGGAACCGCAAGCGCGACAGCCGCCCGATGCCGTCGCGGGACGATTTCGACCCGCTCGAGCTGAAGGACGACCTCGGATGGATCGTCCTGGTCGACGTCGAGCACGAGCCGGTGCGGTTCCGATACCGGCTGATCGGAACCAACATCACCCATCTCGTCGGGCGCGACGCCACCGGGGCCTATCTGGACGAGCTGTACCCGCCGTCGGCCGAGCGCGTGGCGACGTCGTCGTTCCGCGAGATCCTGCAGTCGAAGACCCCGAACCGGATCCTGGGCACCATGCACCACGCCGAAAAGGGGTTCCTCGAGTTCGAGGCCGTCGACCTGCCGCTGTCGGCCGACGGCGAGACCGTCGACATGATCATGGTGCGGTCGGCGTTCCGGCCTTAGGGCCGGCGGCGCCTACCCCTCCAGCTCCGGCACCAGCCACAGCGGCGCCTCGCCGCGGGCGACCCGCTGGACGTTGTCGAAGGCGTTGCGCACCCGGGCGGCGTTGCTCTCGAAGGTCGGCCCGGCGAGATGCGCGGTCAGCACCACGTTCTCCAGGCCGAACAACGGGTTGTCGGGCGCCGGCGGCTCCTGGTCGAACACGTCGAGCCCGGCCCCTGCGATCACCCCGGACGACAGGGCCGCGATCAGCGCCGCCTCGTCGACCACCGGGCCGCGGGCGGTGTTGACCAGGATCGCGTCGGGCTTCATCAGCGCCAGCTCGGCGGCGCCGATCATATGCCGCGTGCCGTCGTTGAGCGGCGTGTGCAGCGACACCACGTCGGCTTCGCGCAGCAGTTCCCGCAGCAGCCGGAACCGCACGTCGAGCTGGTCCTCGCGGTCCTCCGGCAGCCGGGCGACGTCGTGGTAGATCACGTTCATGCCGAAGGCCTGGGCGAGCCGTGCGGTCTTCTTGCCGATGGTGCCGAGCCCGACGATCCCCAGCGTCCGGCCGCGCAGCTCGTGCACCCGCGGCGCCCGGTTGCCGCGCCACGCGCCGGCTGCGACGCTCAGGTGCTGGCGCACCAGCTGGCGCGACACCGCCAGCATCAGCATCACCGCGTGTTCCGACACCGCGACCGCGTTGGCGCCGCCGTTGTTGCAGACCGGCACCCCGGCGGCCCGGGCCGCGTCCAGGTCGGCCCGGTCGTAGCCGGCGCTCAGCAGCTGCACCAGCCGCAGGCGCGGCCCGTCCCGGAACAGCGACGGCTCGACCAGGGGGTCGACGAAGCCGACCAGATACTCGGCGTCCTGCAACGCCGCCCGGTACTCGGCGCTTCCGCCCGGCACCACCGCCAGCTCGAACCCGGCCGGCACCATGGCCTGCGCGACATCGGCGGCATCCGGGAAGGTGGTCACGAACACGATCCTGGGTGTCATCGCTCTCCCCGCGCTGTCAGTGGGTCGGAGCCGGAACCGGCTCAGCGCGGCAGGGTGGCACATCGCGGCCGCCGTGCAAGACCGGCGCGCGGCCGGACGACGCCGTTGACCTGGGTCAAGGCACCGAATGCCGCCGGTGCCGAAGCTCCCCGAGCGGGTCCCGTTGATCCACCGACCGCGAAGGACGCCCGAGATGACGTTGCGCCTGCCGACGATCCTCGCCCTGCTCCTGCTGCCGCTCGCCGCCGCAGCCCAGGACCTCGCCCCGTACGAGCGCGAGGCCGAGGGTGTGATGCAGCGGCTGCGCGGCGCCATGATGCAGGAGATGCAGCGGGCGATGGCACAGGGTCCGGCCGAGGCGATCGGGGTGTGCCGGCACCTGGCACCGCAGATCAGCGCCGAGATCGAGGCCGAGACCGGCTGGACGATCCGCCGTCCGGCCCTGAAGGTACGCAACCGGGAGATGCGCCCGACCGCCGAGGAACGCTCGGTCATGCTCGGATTCGAGATTCGGCACGCCGCCGGCCAGCCGATCGAACTGCTGCGGACGACGCGCGCCGCGCGGGACGGGGACGCGGTCACCATCCACTTCATGCAGGCGATCCCGACGATGCAGGGCTGCCTCGCCTGCCACGGCTCGGCGATCGAGCCGGAGACCGCCGCGGCGATCCATGCCCTGTACCCGGACGACGAGGCGGTCGGATTCGAGGTCGGCGACCTGCGCGGCGCCTTCTCCCTCACCAAGACCGTGCCGGCGGCCGCGTTCGCGGAATCGAAGCCGGCAGCGACCGTGGCCCCGCGCCTGCAGGAACTCGGCTACACGCCGACCGACCGTCCCGGCGCCCGGGGCGATGCCGCCCGCGGGACGGAGTCCTTCGCCCGGCACTGCCAGTCCTGCCACGCCCCCGACCAGCTCGCCCGCCACAGCTTCGGCAGCGGCGACCCCGAGGCTGGCGAGAAGCTGTGCCGCAAGCTGGAGACCCACGGCTTCACCGGTCGCGAGCAGGATTGCGACATCGTGGCGTTCCTGAACGACCTGGCGCTGTTCCTGGCCGCGCGGCCGTAGCGACCGTCCCGACTTCGACGGACCAGACATCGCTGCGCCGGCTGGACATCGACCGGCTGGACATCGGCCGACCGGCACCGCAGCCTTGCGGGAACGCCGTCGACCGTCCGCCGGGTTGGCGTCCGGCCGGCCCGCCCCGGACCCGCCCGATGTGCTTCTCCGCCACCGCCAGTTTCGTGACCGCCGGCGTGACCGCGGTCATCGGCATCGTCTGCCTGGTCCGGGCCGCCGACCGGCGCGAGCTGCCGCTGGCGGCGACGCCGCTGCTGTTCGCCGGCCAGCAGGCCGTCGAGGGGTTGCTGTGGCTGACTCTGCCGCAGGCGCCGGACGGGTCGGTGTCGAGCGGCCTGACCGTGCTGTTCCTGCTGTTCGCCGAGGTGTTCTGGCCGGCCTACGCCCCGATCGCCGCCTGGTTGGTGGAGACCGACCCGCGGCGTCGACGTCCGATCGGCCTGTGCGTCGCCAGCGGCTTCGGGGTCGCGGCTTGGCTCCTCTGGGGGCTGCTGACGCGGAACCACGGCGCCGTGCTGCAGGATGGTCACATCGTGTACGTGACCGGCCAGCAGCCCTCGATCGCCGTCGGCTTCGCCTACCTGGCGGCGACCGGCGTGTCGCTGGCGCTGTCGTCCCATCGGACGATCAGGCTGCTCGGGGCGCTCGTGCTGGCCGGATCGGTCGTCACCTACCTGGCCTACTGGGAGGCGTTCGTATCGGTCTGGTGCTTCTTCGCCGCCGGGTCGAGCCTGGTGGTGCTGGGACACTTCGCGTGGTCGCACCAGGAGCGGACCGCCGGCGCCTGAGCGGGCGTTCCATGGCCGACGCCGCCGGCGCGACCGCGGCCGGAACGGTCCCTTGGCCGGGCCGGATGCGACCTCTATCCTGACTCATCGGCGCGTGGATGCAACAGAACGGCCGGCGCATGAAAACGATCCTCGTGCCCACGGACTTCTCGGAGCGGTCCGACCGGGCGATACGCCGGGCGGTGCTGCTCGCAAGGCAGGCCGGCGCTGCGCTGGCGCTGGTCCATGTCGTCGACGACGATCGACCCGATCCGCTGGTCGCCGCATCCTGCGATGCCGCGGGCGCACTGCTCGACGATCAGGTCCGAACCATTCGCGAGGCGGACGGGGTCGACTGCACCGCCCGGGTGGTCGCCGCAGCCCCGATCACCGGCATCGCCAGAACCGCCGAGGAGGCTTCCGCCGGTCTGATCGTCATCGGACCGCACCGCAGGGCCATCCTCAAGGACGTCTTCACGGGTACCACGGCCGAGCGGACGATTCGCGCCGCTCGGGTGCCGGTGCTCATGGCCAACGGGATCCCGACGGCCGGCTACGCCCAGGCGCTGGTCGCGGTCGACCTGTCCGACCGCTCGGCCGCCGCCGCCGCGGCCTTCTCGGCGCTCGGCCTGGGCGAGGCACGCAGAACCGCGGCGCTCTACGTCTACGACGTGCCCGGAAGCGGCCTGATCGCCGGCGCCTCGATGAGTGCGGCCCGCTCGCGGGAGTATCTCCGCGAGGAAGAGGCGCGCGCCAAGGCCGCGCTCAACGATTTCATGCGCAGGCTGCCGCCGGTCGCGAACGAACTGATGGTCCGGCCGGGAGCCTCCAGCCCGGCGAGGGTGATCCTGGAGGCTGCGAACGAGATCGCCGCCGACCTGCTGGTGCTGGGGACGCACGGACGGACCGGGGCCGGGCGGCTCCTGCTGGGCAGCGTGGCCGACGAAGTCCTGCGCGCCGCGGACCGGGACGTCCTCGTCGTACCGTCCGCAGTGGTCGCGTGATATCGCCCGTCGGCCAGCCCGGAGCCGGCTGGCGTCGGCCGCGGTAGACCGCTACAAACCGCTCATGCCGTCGCCCTTCCATTTCTCGGCACTGCGGCACTGGGCCGCCTCGGTCGCCGTCACGGTGATCCTGCTCGCGCTGATCGCGGCAGCGGTCGGCGGCGAGACCTGGGAGGTATCCGGCACGGTCCTGATCGCGGTCGTCGCGGTCGCCACCCTGCTGCACCGGCTGTTCCCCGGCAGCCGGTTCTTCACCATCACCTTCGCCAACGCGATCGGCGTATACGCCTGCCTGTACGTGTCGTTCCTCGAGACGCTGTACCTCGACGTCTCCAGCCTTCCCCGGCTCGTCGGGTTCCTGCTGCCGATCGTGGCGTTCGCCATCGGGGTGTACCTGCGCCGCGAGGCGATCCACTCGATCGTCTCCTCCGAGCATCCGCGCCTGGAGACCCGGTTCGGCCGGGCGTTCCTGTGGCTGGTGCCGGTCATGCTGGTCGGGCTCGCCAACTTCGTCGCGCCGCTCGATGCCATCGGGCACGAAGGACGCACCATCTGGCTGCTCGCGGCGATGGCGGCGATCAGCCTGGTGGTGCTGCTGGCCAGCCGCAACGTCGCGGTGTTCCTGATCGACACCGGCCTGCTGTTCGAGGATTTCTTCGAGATCATGTCCGGCTTGGTGAAGCCGGCCTTCGCCTTCCTGACCTTCTACTCGATGATGGTCATCCTGTTCGCCACCCTGTACCGGCTGCTGGGGCGCCTCGACGATTCGCCGACCTTCCTGATCGACGGCATCGGCCGCGACCCGACCTTCGTCGAGAGTCTGTACTTCTCGATCGTGACGCTCTCGACCGTCGGCTACGGCGACGTGGTGCCGCTGACCTATGCCGCCCGGATCGTGGTCGCCCTGCAGATCGTCGCCGGCGTGCTGCTGCTGCTGTTCGGCTTCCACGCCCTGATGCGCCACACCGGCCGGGGATCCTGAGCCCATGAATGGAATTCAGCGGATCTCGCCGCTGCGGCTGGCGCTGGCCTGGGTGCTCGGGCTGACCCTGCTGCGACTCGCCGGCCTCGCCATGACCGGGCTCGAGCTGCACGGCGACGAAGCGCAGTACTGGAGCTGGGCGCAGAAGCTGGACTTCGGCTACTTCACCAAGCCGCCGCTGATCGCCTGGGCGATCGCCGCCACGACCGCGGTGTGCGGCGACGGCGAGGCCTGCGTGCGGGCCTCCTCGCCGCTGCTGCACGCCGCCACCGCGATGGCGCTGTACGGCCTCGGGACCACCCTGCGCGACGCCCGCGCCGGGATGTGGGCGGCGGTGTTGTGGATCACCCTGCCGTCGGTCGCGTTCTCCAGCCTGATCGTGTCGACCGACGTGCCACTGCTGGCCTGCTGGGCGCTGGCGGCGCTGGCCCTGCGCCGCACCCTCGACACCCGCCTCGACCCGCGCCGCTCCTGGACCTGGGCAGCCGTCGCCGGGGCCGCCATCGGCCTCGGCCTGCTGGCCAAGTACGCGATGGCCTACGCGGCGATCGGCCTCGCCGTACACTTGGCGCTGAACCGCGACGACCGCTGGATCCTGCGCGACCCGCGCGGCCTGCTGATCCTGGCGCTGGCGGTCGCCATCCTGGCGCCGAACCTGGCGTGGAACGCCCAGCACGACTTCGCCACGGTCGGCCATCTCGGCGACAACGCCAACCTGAAGGGCAGGCTGTTCAACCCCTCGCACGCCGTCGAGTTCCTGGGCCAGCAGTTCGGCGTGTTCGGGCCGATACCGTTCCTGGTGCTGGGCTGGCGGGCCGCGGCCTGGGCACGCGGCCGGGCCACGCCGGCCGAACGCTACCTGCTGGCGCTGGCGCTGCCGCCGCTGGCGGTGGTGACGGTACAGGCGTTCCTGTCGCGCGCCAACGCCAACTGGGCGGTCACCGCCTATCCGACCGCCGCGGTGCTGGTTGCGCTGTGGCTGACCGACCCCGGCCGCGCCCGTGCCTGGCGCCTCTGGACCGTCGGCCCGCATCTCGCCGCCGGCCTCGGCTTCCTGTTCGTGGTCGCGAGCTGGCCGGCGATCACCCCGCCCCACGCCTCGCGGGCGCTGGCCCGCCTGAGCGGCTGGGAAGCGATGGCCCGGCAGGTGCGCCCGATCCTCGACCGCAACCTGACGCTGCCGGTGCTGACGAGCGACCGCATGACCATGGCGGCGCTGCTGTACTACCTGCGCGGCCGGCTGACCGAAGGCGCGCCGGTGCCCGGCGACACCCGCATGCCGGTCTGGATCTTCGACTGGAACCAGCGGCCGGAGAACCACTACGAGCTGCTGGACGCCTACGACGGCAGTCAGGGCGACGAGCTGATCTTCCTGGCCGACTGGGACGATCCGCGCCCGATCCTCGAGCGGTTCGAGCGGGTCGAACAGATCGCCACGCTTTCCGTCACGAGTTTCGGGCGCAGCAAGCGTCTGACGGTCTGGCGCATCGCCGGCTATCGTGGGCCGATTCAACTCGGAGGGTGACCATGACCATCGGTGTTGGCGGTTCGACGGCGGAAGCCGAGCTCGCGGCCATGACCTCGATGCGCGGCGACGCGCCGGCGATCGGCGATGCCGAGCGGCAGCGGCGGATCGAACGCGCCCAGGCGCTGATGCGCGAGCAGGGCATCGACGCGCTGTGGCTCGACGTGTCGACCAGCCTGACCTATTTCACCGGCCTGCGGCTCGGCCGCAGCGAGCGCCTGCACGGCGCGGTGCTGCCGGCGAAGGGCGAGCTGACCTACCTGTGCCCGGCCTTCGAGGAGGCCAAGCTGCGCACCATGCTGACCCTCGGCGACGACGTGGCGGTGTGGGAGGAGCACGAGGACCCGGCCGCCCTGGTGACCGACACCCTGCGCGGCAAGGGGCTGGCCAACGGCACCGTCGGGGTCGACGAGGCCTGCCCGTTCTTCACCTTCGACGGCCTGCGCCGGGCCGGCAACGCCTACGACTTCGTCAACGCCAGCGCGATCACCGCGGCCTGCCGCTCGGTGAAGTCGGACGCCGAGATCGCGCTGATGCAGACCGCCAAGGACATCACCATGGAGGCCCACAAGGCCGCCGCCCGGATCATGCGCGAAGGCATCACCACGACCGAGGTGCAGGCGTTCCTGGCCGAGGCGCACCGGCGGCTCGGATCCGAGGGACCGCCGCCGTTCAGCATCGTGCTGTTCGGCGAGGCCACCGCCTACCCGCACGGGGTGCCCTACCCGCAGACCCTGCAGGACGGCGACATGGTGCTGATCGACGTCGGCGCGCCGGTCGACGGCTACGTCTCCGACATCACCCGGTCCTACGTGTTCGGCGAGCCGAGCGACCGCCAGCGCCAGGTCTGGAACCTGGAGAAGGACGCCCAGGCGGCGGTGTTCGAGGCCGCCAGGCTGGGCGCCCGCTGCGAGGACCTGGACGCCGCCGCCCGCCGGGTGATCGAGGCCGCCGGCTTCGGCCCGGGCTACGCCACGCCGGGCCTGCCGCACCGCACCGGCCACGGCGTCGGGCTCGACGTCCACGAGTGGCCGTACATCGTCAGGGGCGACCGCACCGTCCTGGTTCCCGGCATGACGTTCTCGAACGAGCCGACGATCTGCGTGTACGGCGAGTTCGGGGTGCGGCTGGAGGACCACATCCACATGACCGGGCAGGGCGCGCGCTGGTTCACCCGGCCGGCGCACAGCGTCGACGACCCGTTCGGCTACGAGGCGTAGCCGCCGGAGCTGCGGCTCGCTTATGACCCAGGTCAATGTGTGGTCGGCGCCGCAGGCGGAAGATGCCACGTCACGATCGGCGGGAGGCGTCGATGATCGAGTCGATGCAGGGACTGCTGGGCCACGGCGATGCCGCGATGTGGGGCATGGGCTGGGGGCGTTTCGCGTTCGCGGTCGGGTTGCTGCTGGCGGTCGCGGTCCTGGTCCGTCTCACCCTGTTCCGGCACCCGCAATGAGGCGCCGGTACTAGTCCGTCGCTTCGACGATCCGCCCGGCCTCCAGGCGCGCCACCCGGTCCATGGCCGCCAGCGGCGCCGGCCGGTGGCTGATCGTGACCACCGTGCGTCCCTGCATCGCCGGCGCCAGGGCCGCCAGCACGGCGCGCTCGGTCTCGGCGTCCAGCCCTTCGGTCGGCTCGTCCAGCAGCAGGATCGGCGCGTCCTTCAGCAGCACCCGGGCCAGCGCGATGCGCCGGGCCTCGCCGCCCGACACCGCCACGCCGGCCTCGCCGAGCCAGGTGTCCAGGCCGTCCGGCAGGGCCGCCAGGAACGTCCCGAGCCCGGCCCGGTCGAGGGCCGCGCGCAGGGTCGCCTCGTCGGCCTCGGGGGCCGCGATCGCCAGGTTCTCGCGCAGGCTGCCGGCCAGGATCGAGGTCGCCTGCGACAGCACGCCGATCCGGGCGTGCAGGTCGGCGACCGCGAGGTCCCTCAGGTCGACGCCGCCGAGGGTCACCCGCCCGGCGTCCGGGTCGTGGAACCGCAGCAGCAGCGCCAGCAGGGTGGACTTGCCGGCGCCGCTCGGCCCCGCGATGCCGAGCCGGCCGCCGTCCGGCACCGCCAGGTCGACGCCGTCGAGTGCCGGCCGCTCGGCTCCCGGATAGCGGAACGACACGGCCTCCAGGGCCAGCGCGTTCGAGGCCGGCGGCGGGCCTTTGCGGACCGGATCGCACACCGCCGGCGCGGCCTCGGCGACCTCGCGGATCCGGCGGGCCGCCGCCTTGGTCCGGCCCAGCAGCTGCCAGGCCAGCGGCAGCGGCGCCACCGCCTCGAACGCCGCCAGGGTGACCAGCACCGCGACCGCGACCAGCGGCGTGCCGCCGGCGCCGGACGCCAGCGCCGCCCAGCCCAGAACCACCGCGACCAGCGCCAGCTGCGAGACCAGCTGGGTGGCCGCGGTGCCGGCCGCCGAGATCGCCGCCTGGCGATGCAGCGCGGCCTCGTGCCCGGCCTCGGCCTCGGCAATGACGGCGGCCTGACGGTCGAGCGCCTGGTTGGCGGCGAGGTCGGCCATGCCCTGCACGAGATCCACGGCAGCCACCCGCAGCCTTGCGGCGGCCGCCACCTGCACGCCGCCAACCCCGCGGCCGGCGCGTTCCGTCAGCGCCGGCACCCCGAGCCCGGCGAGCGCCAGCAGGGCGACCACCGGCACCGCGATCGCCGGCGACAGGCTGCCCAGCACCGCCGCCAGGCCGACGACCGTCAGCAGCGCCACCGCGGTCGGCGTCACCAGCCGCAGGTACAGCCCGTCGAGCGCGTCGATGTCCGACACCAGCCGGGCCATCAGGTCGCCGCCGCGCCAGCCACCGAGCCGGGCCGGCGCCAGCGGGATCGCCCGCTCGAAGAACCACAGCCGCAGATCGGCGAGGACCCGGAAGGTCGCCTCGTGGGTGGTCAGCCGCTCGAGATAGCGCGCCGCGGTCCGGCCGAGCGCCAGCGCCCGCAGCCACGCGATCGCCCCGACCGCGATCCCGGCCCCGGCGCCGGCCACCAGCCCGCCGGCCAGCCCAAGCAGGGCGATCCCGGTCGCGGTCGCGGTGAGCGCGAAGCCGGCGCCGAGCGCCATCCAGCCGGCACGCCCGCGCGCCAGCGCCAGCAGGACCAGCAAGTCACGCAAGGACGGTGTCCTCCGCGGCCTCGACCACCCGGCCGCCGTCGATCCGGACGATGCGATCGGCCCGCCGGATCACCTCGTCGGAATGGGTAGCGATCAGCACGGTGCGGCCCGGCCGGATGCGGTCGATGGCGTCCAGCACCGCGGCCTCGCTGTCGCGGTCGAGGTTGGCGGTCGGCTCGTCCAGCAGCACCAGCGGAGCGTCGCGCAGCAGCGCCCGGGCCAGCGCCACCCGCCGCGCCTCGCCGCCGGACAGGCCGCGACCGCCCTCGCCGACGACGGTGGCGAGGCCGTGCGGCAGGCGGTCGGCGAAATCGGTGACCCGGCAGGCCTCGGCGGCGGCGCGCACCGCGTCGTCGGACGCATCGGGCCGGCCGAGCCGCAGATTGTCCGCCAGGGTCCCGGCGACGATGCGCGGCGCCTGCCCGGCCCAGGCGATCGAGGCCCGCAGCACCGGCCCGTCGACCGGCCGGCCGGCGCCCCGGACGGTGCCGGCGGTCGGCCGCTCGCTGCCCAGCAGGACCGCCAGGATCGAGGACTTGCCGGCGCCGCTCTCGCCGACCAGCGCCACGGTCTCGCCGGGCGCGACCCGGAGGTCGACACCGTCGAGCGCCGGCCGCCGCCCGCCGGGGTACTCGAGACTCACGCCGTCGAACTCGATCGCCGGGGCGCCGTCGAGCCGGAACTCCTCGCCGTCGGCCGGCAACCGGGCGGCGGCGTCGAGGATCTCCAGCATGCCCTCGGCGGCGGCGATCGCGGCGGACCGGTCGTGATAGTGCTGGCCGAGCCGGCGCAGCGGCTGGAACGCCTCCGGCACCAGCACCAGCAGGAACAGCGCCCACTCCAGGCTCAGCCCGCCGCCGATCACCGCCGACGCCACCCGGCCGGCGACCAGCGCCAGCGAGCCGACCGCCAGCAGCTCCAGCACGGTCGACGACAGGAACGCCATGCGCAGCACCGCCATGGTCGACGCCCGGTAGCCGTCGGCGACCTCGCGGATCCGCTCCAGCTCTCGGTCGGCGGCGCCGAACAGCTTGAGCGTGGTCAGCCCCTGCAGGCGGTCCAGGAACACCCCGCTCATCCGCTGCAGCACCGCCATCTGTCGGCGCGCGGCGACCGCCGTGCGCATGCCGACCAGGGCCATCGCCAGCGGCACCAGGGCACCGGCCGCCAGCAGGATCCAGCCGGCACCGGCGTCGACCAGGAAGGCCGGCACCAGCAGAGCCACCGGGATCGCCCCGGCCAGCGCCTGCACCGGCAGGTAGCGGGCGACGTAGCCGTCCATGGCCTCGACCTGCTCCATGACCGTCGCCGTGACGGCGCCGCTGCGCCGCGCCTTCAGCCACGACGGACCGAGCCGGCCGAGCGCCGCCACCAGGTCGGCGCGGACCGCCCGCTTGACGCGCGATGCCGCCGATACCGCCAGCATCTCGGAGACCGCCCCCAGGCCGGCGCGGACCGCGAAGACCAGCACCGCCAGCCCGCCGGTCGGCAGCAGTTCGGCGAACGTGGCCCCGCCGATCGCCCCGGCGATCAGGGCGGCCAGCAGGTACGCCTGCGCCACCGCCAGCAGCCCGGTTGCGAACCCGGCGACCACCGCCGCCCCCAGCGGCAGCCGGGCCGACCGGGTCCGCCCCGCCAGCCAGCGCTGGCGCCGGCGCTGCTCGGCACGCTGCACCGAAAGGGAGGATGCGTCGTCGGGCTCGGCGACGCCGGAGGTGACGGTCTCGACCATGGCGAGGCTGCGGTACCCTGCGGCCGCCACCCTGTCAAACCGGCTCTGTGCCGCACGGCCGGGCCCGACCGCCGGTTGATGCACCGCCGTTCCGCCCCACATGGAGGACGGTGATGCCCGAGCAGGAAACCTGGATCGGCGAGGGGAACCGGCGGCCGGTCGGCGTCGAGGTGGAGTTCGGCCGCCTCGATGCAGTACAGGCCGCGGCGGCGGTGCGCCGTCGGTTCGGCGGCACGCTCCGCGCCAGCAGCGCCCATCGCCTCTATGTCGAAGACACCGAACTCGGCACCTTCAAGGTCGAGCTGGACTGGGACTGGGTGCACGACGCGTACGACGACGGCGGCATCGTCGACAAGGCCAAGGAGCTCCTGGGCGAGCTCGGGCGCGAGGTCGTTCCGACCGAGGTGGTCACCCCGCCGGTTCCGGCCGGCCGGCTGCCGGAGATCGACGGACTGATCGGCGAACTGGCGCGGCTGGGCGCCGAAGGCACCCGGTCGGGCCTGCTGTACGGCTTCGGCCTGCACCTCAACCCGGCCCTCGGCCCCGGCGATCTCGCCGCCGACCCGATCCGGCGCGTGCTGCAGGCCTACCTGCTGGAGGCGCCGGCACTGCGCGCGGCGATCGACGTCGACCCGATGCGCGTCCTGCTGCCGTTCGTCGAGCCGTTCCCCCGCCCTTATCTGGACCTCGTCCTGGATCCCGACTATCAGCCGAGCCTGGTCGGCCTGATCGACGACTACCTGCGTTTCAATGCCACCCGCAACCGCGAGCTCGACCTGCTGCCGCTGTTCGCCGAGATCGACCGCGAGCGCGTCGCGACCGCGGTGCCGGACCCGAAGATCTCGGCCCGTCCGACCTTTCACTGGCGGCTGCCGAACGCCGACATCGAGGACCCGGCCTGGACGGTGACCGGGCAATGGGCCCGCTGGCTCTCGGTCGAGACGGTCGCGCTCGATCGCGACGGACTGGCCGAGCGTCTGGCCGCACGCCGCCGCCGGACATTGCAGAGAGAGGGACTGTGGGCCTCCCTGTTCTGATCCCGCTGCGCCGGCCTCGTCCACGGATCGGCGTGACCACCGGGCGCTGGAAGGGCCGGGCGATGCGGCTCGCCAACTCGCTCGGGGTCTGGCTGGCCGGCGGCATCCCGGTGCGCATCGGCCCCGGGCTCAGGACCCGGTTCGACGACCTCGACGGTCTGATCGTCGGCGGCGGCGTAGACATCGAGTCGCGGCTGTACGGCGTCGACACCACCGACGAGTGGCCCTACGACCCGGACCGCGACGCGCTCGAGCTGCGCGGGCTCGACTGGGTCGAGCGGCACGACCGGCCGGTCCTGGGCATCTGCCGCGGCGCCCAGCTGCTCAACGTGCATCGCGGCGGAACGCTGATCCACGACCTCGCCCGCAGCCACTCGCACTACCGCAATCCGCGCTCGATGTTCCCCTGCAAGACCGCGCATCCGGAGCCGGGGTCGCGGCTGGCCGAGCTGGTCGGTACAGACCCACTGCGGATCAACGCCCTGCACCACCAGGCGGTCGACCGGCTGGGCGAGGGCATGGCGGTCGCCGCGATCGACGACGGCGGGATCGTCCAGGCGATCGAGTTCACCGGTCACCGCTTCCGGGTCGGCGTGCAGTGGCACCCGGAGCTGATGCTGTGGTACCGCCGCCAGCGCCGGCTGTTCCGGGCGCTGCTGGCGGCGGTCGAGGGCGAGCTGCCTCAGCGGCAGTCGCCGGCGCCGGCCTCGATGAACGCGTAGCCGAGGGTCGGTGCCGGGTTGCCGGAGCGCACCAGCGGGCCCTCCAGGCGCCCGAACACCGCGCCGTCCGGCACCGGTCCGCCGATCTGCGGCACCGCCGACGAGCGGATCTGGTCGGCGATCTGCGGATAGCGGCTGTCGTTCCAGATCACCAGGCAGGAACCGGGCAGGACCAGCGGCGGCGGCACGAAGTACGGCCGCTTGTCGGACACCACCCGGCTGTCCGGCAGGAAGCGCCGCAGGTTGGCGCCGGCGTCGGTGTAGGGCGAGTCGTAGCTGACGATGGTGCCGCGCTCGAACCCGGCCTCGCGCAGCCGCTCGGCATAGAGCCGCCACGGCATGGTCATCCGGCATTTCGAGCAGTCGATCGCCTCGACCACCGCCTGGCCGGCGAGCGCCACCAGCGCGACCGCCGCCAGCGCCGCCAGCACGCCGCAATAGGCGACGCTGCGCCAGCGGGCGCCGATCGCATGCGCGAGCGGCTGTTCCGGCAGCAGCGCGAACAGCAGCAGCGGCAGCGGCATGGCGACGAACATGTAGTGCTCGCGCAGCTTGACCATGCCGGCGGCCACCACGGTGAGGGTGAACAGCACCCACAAGGCCGCCAGCCACAGCCCGAGCCAGCGCCGCACCCGCCGGCGCGCCCCGGACGGCGCCGGGCGCCTCAGTTGCACGAGATCGACCAGGAACAGCACCACGAACAGCGGCAGCACCGGCAGCACGAAGTTGAGGGCGCTGTCCGGCACCAGCAGGGCGCGGTCGAGGGTGCCGCCGACCGGCCCCTCGGCGAGCGCGCTGATCACCAGCCGGTCGTCGGCGACCGCCAGCCAGCGGTCGAGATGCAGCAGCGCGTAGACGTAGGGCGGCGACGCCAGCCCGAAGCCGGCACCGATCGCCAGCAGCCCGCGCCGCGACCACAGGGTCTCGCGCAGCAGCGGCGACACCCCGGCCGCCGCCACCAGCGCCAGCAGCACCGGCGGAAAGCTGAACTTGCCGAGGCTGCCGACCGCCACCGCCACCGCCAGCCCGGCATAGCCGCCGAGGCTGGGCGCCCGGGCGAGGCGCAGCATCAGCCACACGCAGGCCGCCAGCGCCGCGATCAGCACCAGCGAGTCCATGTAGTTGCGCAGCGCTTCCCAGCCGTAGAACCAGAACCCGAAGGCCGACAGCGCGACCGCCAGGGCGGTACGCCTGTCCTCGAACACCTCGCGGGCGGCGGCGTGCATCAGCACCAGGAACACCGCCATCAGGCCGTAGCGGATCAGCAGCGCCACCGCGATCGACGGACCGATGACGGTCTCGACGATCGCCGCCAGCCAACCGGCCATCGGCGGGTTGCCGAAGTCGTAGATCCAGGCGAAGCCCTGGCCGTACAGCATGAGCTGGGCCTCGTCGCCTGAGGTCCCGGTCAGCAGCAGGGTGCGGATCAGGAACGCGACCGCGTAGTAGCCGACCGCCGCCGCGGCGAACCCCCGCGGTTCGGCCAGCCGGTCGAGCAGCGCGTCGAGCCCGCCCGCAAAGCGGCGCAGGCGGGACGGTCTGGACGAGGGCTCGGAGGCGGCGGTCATGGCGGCGGACGATGGCTGTGGCGTGCCGCCCGGTCAAGCGGGCCGGTCCCGGCTCGCCCTGCTATGACGACGCCGCGACGGTCAGGCAGCCGCGCGCCTCCAGCTCCAGGCGGATGTCCTTCTTCACGATCTTGCCGTAGGCCGATTTCGGCATGGCGTCCCAGAAGAACACCTGGCGCGGCATCTTGTAGCGGGCGACCTTGCCCTCCAGCCAGCCAAGTAGCGCCTCCGGCGTCAGCTCGGCGCCCGGCCGCAGCACGCAGACCGCGACCCCGACCTCGCCCCAGGCCCGGTCCGGCACGCCCAGCACCGCGACCTCGGCGACCGCCGGGTGGGTCAGGATCTTCTCTTCGGTCTCGCGCGGGTACACGTTCGAGCCGCCGGAGATGTACATGTCCGAGGCCCGGCCGGTGATGTACAGGAAGCCCTCGGCGTCCATGTGGCCGAGGTCGCCGGTGACGAACCAGCCGTCGCGGAACGCCTTGGCGTTGGCCTCGCGGTTGTCGTAGTAGCCGGCGAACACCGCCGGGCCGCACACGCAGATGTCGCCGGTCTCGCCGGCCGGCAGCTCGCGGCCGTCGGGCCCCTGGATCGAGACCTGCATGCCGGTCCGCTCGAACCCGCAGGTGCCGATGCGAGCGGCCGGGCCGTCCTCGAGCTCGTGCAGGACGGGCGGCAGCACGGTGATGTTGCCGGTCACCTCGCCCAGCCCGAAATACTGCACCAGCACCTTGCCGAGGGTGGCGAGCGCGTGCTTCTGGTCCTCCCGGTACATCGGCGCGCCGGCATAGATCACGTAGCGCAGCGAGGAGTGGTCGAAGGCCTCGACCGCCGGGTTCTCGGTCAGCAGCTTCACGATCGTCGGGACCGTGAACATGTTGGTGATCCGCCACTTCTCGACCAGCCGCCAGGCCTCGGCGACGTCGAAACGGTCGCCCGGCAGCAGCACGGTCTTCACCGCCCGCGCGGTCTGCGCGAGCTGGTGGATGCCGGCGCCGTGCGACAGCGGCGCCACCACCAGCGAGGCGTCGTCCTCGGTGGTGCCGGGCATCAGGTCACAGAGGTGGTTGGTGACCACGAACGCCATCTGGCCGTGGGTCAGCACCGCCGCCTTCGGCCGGCCGGTGGTGCCGGAGGTGAAGAAGAACCAGCACGGGTCGTCGTGCTCGACGGCGGCGGTCTCGACGGTGCGGCCGAGGTGCTCCTCGACCAGCGCGTCGTAGTCCTCGCCGAAATCCGAAGCCCCGATCGACAGCGCGACGTCGAGCGCCGGCACGGCCGCGGTCACCGCCGCGGCGTGCTCCGGGAACTCGGCCTGGCAGATCATCGCCCGGGCACCGCTGGCCTCGGCCAGGTAGGCGACGTCGCCCGGGGTCTGGCGGAAGTTGGTCGGGACCCACACCGCGCCCAGCCGGAAGCAGGCGAACATCGATTCGAACATCTGGTTGCAGTTCTTCGACTGCACCAGCACCCGGTCGCCCTTGGTCACGCCGCGGGCCGCCAGCGCCGCCGCCATCGCGTCGACCCGGCGGTCGAGCTCGGCCCAGGTCCACTGCCGGTCGCCCCACACGAAGCCGATCCGCCCGCCGTGCCGGCGCGCCGCCTGGCGCAGGAAATGCGACAGGTTCATCACCCGGCGGCTGACCGGGGCAAGGCCGCCGGCCGGGGCAGTCGTGCGGTCGGTCATGGCATGGCGCTCCAGGAGGGATCGATGGTCGGCAACACGGCCCGCCGCCCTGCCCTCAGCCGGCGCGCGGCCGCTCGCGGTCGGCGCCGGAGATCTGGGCGGAGACGTTGAAGCTGACGACGATGCGCTCGCCGTTGGACCGGTTCGGCTCGGTCCGGTGGCTGAGCCAGGACGGGAACAGCACCACGCGGCCGGGGATCGGGTCGACCGCGTAGCGTTTCATGGCGAACGGGGTCTGCCGTGCATAGTACGGGAAGTCGCTCATGCGGTGCGCGTCGAGCGGCGATTCGAACACGATCCGCCCGCAGTTCGCCGGCGCCTCGACATAGTAGGCGCCGCTGATGAGCGAGTTCGGGTGGCGGTGCTGCACAACGTGGCTGCCGGGCTGCTGGATGTTCGACCAGCAGTCGGCCATCAGCAGGTTCATGCGCTCCAGGTCGGCGCCGAGCTCGCGGGCGAAAGCGGCCAGGCGCAGCCCGAGGGCGTCGACCAGCGGCTTGAACTCGGGGCGCCGGTGGAGGTTGTGGCCGGTCCCGTAGGTGCTGACGCCGTCGCCGGAGATCAGGCCATGGGCCTGGGTCTCGGCCGGCGGTAGGCCGCGGATCGCCCGCGCCAGTGCCGCGTTGTCGACCTCCGGGATCGAGGCGACCAGGATCCCCGTCGGAAACAGCGAGAGCAGTTCGGCGGTCGCGGTCGTGTCGGTCATCGGTCCGGCCCTGCCAGGTGGCGTCCCGGCTGTATAACGCCGCCCCGCGCGGCCCCGCAACGCGCACGTCGCCGGCAGGCGCCTCTAGCCTCCGGTCCGCCCCGCCGGTTCGGCGATCACATGCACGAGTTCTCCCGTGCCACCTTCGGCCTTCGGTTCGAGCCGGAGCAGGTAGCGGCCGTCCCTGTTCACCTTGAACCTGTACGGCCTGGCGTCAGACCCGGCCTCGATCACGTCCGCCGCCGCATCGTCCAGCGGCACGATCTGCGTCTTCAGGGCCGTGCCGGCGACCGTCGGCAGGACGTGGAGGCTGTAGTCGACATCCCGCTTCAGGTCGATCGGCAGGAACGACGTCGGGCCGGCAAGCGATACCAGCCAGCCCTCTTCCGGCGGCTCCGCGAGCGACAGCGGCGGCAGCTCGCGCGCCCCGGCTTCGTCCGCAGCCGACTGCAGCCCGGCCGGGCGTTCGACCTCCGAGATGCGGAGCTTGGCGACGCTGTGCAGCCGTGGCCGCTGTATCCGCAGGCCGTACTCGGCCCCTCGCGTCGATTGGAAAAAGTGCGGCCGCCCCAGGAACGCCCCGGTCTCGTGCAGGCGCGGCACGAGCTGCCTGGACGGCCCGTCGTCACCCTCGCGGATCTCGATCACGCTGTTGGCTTCCAGGCGGTACAGCACGCCCGATGCGAACGGGTAGCTGAGCCATCCGAAGTCGGCCCCCTCCTCGAGCTGGACCGGAACGATCTTGCCGTACTCCGCCAGTCTCGCGGCCCGTGCTCTCTCCCTCGGAGCGGGCTGAAGCGCCGCGAGGTTCTCGATCCCGGCATCCTTCACGACCAGATCGAAGCGCCCGGCACGGCCGGCGATCTGCAGAAGCACCGTTCGCTGATCGGTCGCGATCCAGTCGATCGTTGCGCCCGGTCCGCCATCGCGCCCCAGGTTCCCGGCGAGGACGGTATCGTCCTCGGCCAGGAGCTTCAGGTCGGTTTCGGCACCGGCGCTCAGATGACTGGTTTCGATAACGTAGTGCCCGCCGGCCTCGACGTCGAACTTGACATGGGCCAGCCCCTCGAAACGCCCGCGATAGCGCTTCCCCGTCTCGACCGGCTTCGCCTCCTCCTTGGTTTCGCCAATCTCGAGTGGTGCCGGCTTGTCACGGACCTGGGCGAGGATCCTCTTGGGTGGCACCGCGGTACCGCCCGCTGACGCTCGCACACGGACGAAGTGCGCTTCTCGCTCGAACAGCTCGACCGGTCGACCGGCGCTGAGAGTCTCGCGCCTGACGACCCGATGGTGGTCGCGGTCCACGACCGCAATCTCCGCTTTGCCGACATCGTCGTCCGGCAGGCGCAGCCAGTAGTCGTGCGTCTCGATCGCCGGCAGCGCATACCAGAGCCCCGCCTGGACCGACTGCGCGGGGACATCCTGGGCGAAGCCGTCGTTCGCGATCTCGTGGACGTCGCCAAGCCCGTCGAACCACGGCACCCGTTCCACGAGACGCTGGAGGAGTCGCTGTGCCCGGCGACCGTCTCCGTCGCCCTGCTCCGCCGCCCTCGCAAGGGCCGCCGCGAGCCCGGAATCCTCGATTGCGGCGACGATCCGGTCGCGCTCCTCCGTCGCGCGGTCCGGCGTGTCGAGCGAGACATCCAGCACGAGTTGCGTGAAGTCGAGCGCCTTGCCTGCCTCGGCCGGCGGCCCATCGATCGCCTCCTTTGCGCCGCGCATCACGGCGAGCCACGGGCGTCGGTCGGTGGCGAGCGCCTGCTGCAGTCCCTCCAGAAACAGGCGCTTTTCGGCGGCCGGCGCCCGGACGAGGTCGAGGTCCGCCACCAGCCCTGCATAGACCAGAGGCCGACCGCGGTCGTTCAGGCGCCGGAGCGCCGCCGCCAATCCCCGGACCGCGAGGTTCTGCCCGCGGGGCTTGGTCTCGGGGTCGGAAGCGCCCGTCCTGAGAACCGCGCGCACGTGGTCGCGAAGCACGCCGGCCGGGCAATGCTCGACCGAGTGCGCCAGCACGTCCGCCAAGGGCTCGTTGCCGGACCACAGTGGCTGCTCGAGCACGGCACGAACCAGCGGGTCGTACGCCGAGTGCTCGACGTCGGGCCCCAACGTCGTTCGAGCCCGCTGGCTGAACACCGTCAGCAGGCGCGCATTGTTGTCGGTCGAGCCGTCGGTCTCGACGAGCGAGAGGTCGGACAGAAGCTGAGTCCACGTCTCGCTCTGGGTCGGCGGCGGCAGCAGCCATGCAATCACGGCGTTCTTCAAGGTGGCGTCGACGATCGGCCGCGCACTCTCCGGGCGAGCGACCAGAGAACGCTCGATCTGCACGAGATGTTCGAGCAGCATGACCAGCGTCGCCTTCAATTCGTCGGATTCCGCCGGCTCCGGAACACCGATCGCCGCCTCCAGGCGCCGGTAGGCGTCCGGCGGAAGCAGTCCCCGAGCGCGCGACAGGAGGCGTCGCGCTTCGCCGGCATCGCCCGAACGCATCGCGGCGGTCAGGTCGGGCGCCAGGATGAGCGAGAACACGCTGTTGCCACCGAGATCCGACAACACCCGCTCGATCTGCTCCCGATCGATCTGCTCCCGATCGACTGCCGCGGACCGGGATCTCTCCATCATGCGCAAGGACGCCGACAACTCGCCGTAGGCACGGTCGGATACATCGTCGAAGCGCCTCACCGTCTCCAGCCTGTCGCGGAGATCGGCGGCGAGATCCGGCTCGTCCCTGAACTCCCGGAGCGCTGCGCGCTGCAGGAAGCGATATGCCTGCTCCTTCAACTCACCGGTCGCCCTGAAACGCTCGAGCAGACTTCGGAAGCTCGCCCGGCCGGTCCCGCCCATGGTGAGAATTCCGGCCAACTGCCCGGCGATCTCGTCACCACCCTCGATCACGAGGCGCAGCGCCGAGTATCCGACATGGGAGATATCCCCGGCTTCGTGGACGCGTTCCACGGCCCGCATCACGTGGTCGACGTCGTCGAGGAGCAGCCGACCGTTGGGCTTCACGCGCGACCGGAGATAGCGAGCCGCTTGCGGCGACATGTCTCCGGTTCCCTCGAGCAGAGCGAGGTGCTGCTCCAGCACCCGGGCGTCGGGCGCGGTCGCCGCGGCGAAGCTCCGGCGCGTCAGGTCGGTGTTGGGCCCGAGGATCTCGCCGCGCGCCATCGGCCACAAGGTCCGCAGGGCCGCGAGGCGCGTCTCCTTCGAGACCTCCCGGTCCCCCAGCCCGGCCAGCCCGATCCAGCCGAGTTCCGACACGGTATCGTCGGCGACCGCCGCCAGCTCGACGAAGGCGGTCACCACGCCGTCGCCCTTGATCTCGCCCAGCACCGACACCAGGGCGTCGGCGATGGGGGCTGCGAGTTCCCCGGTCGCGAGTCTTCGCGTCACCTGGGCGGCATGGGCGTCTGAGAACTTCGAAACGAACGCCTGCACCGCGCGGATCAGCTCGTCCGGCGGCTCCGTGACCGACCGGAGGTCGGCCAGCACGGCATCCAGGATCTCGGCATCCGTCGCGTCCCCGGCGTGCGGGTACTCGGTCAGCGCGATCGAGTAGAGCTCGCTCTCGGGGTTCGACTCCTCGGACAGTATCCGGCGAACGGTCTCGCGGAGCTGATCCTTGTCTTCGAAGAAGACCAGGATCTGGAAGGCACGCGCGCGCTGCGCCGGGTCGTCGTCGAACACCTGCGGACGGACCGCCGACAGGATGACCTTCTGGATGCCCCGGTCGGACCGCAGCTTCTCGGTGGCGGCGTCGATCAGCGCCTGTCGGTTCGCATCCTTGTTGACGGCTTCCTCGACGATCTTGTCGATCCGCTTCGGGTCCAGCTTCCGGTCGACGATGTCTGCGACCAGTTCCTGTGCCCGTTCGCTGACTTTCTTGTCGTCGAGGGCCTCGTCGATGGCCGTCTCCGTGCGGGCCTTGACCTTCTCTTCCACCTTCGAGAGCGTCAGAAGCGTCGTCGCGACACGCTCGTTCACCAGGCCGGAGAGGTTGCCGACGATCTTGTCCTGGAGCTTCTCCTTCTCGGCGCTCAGATCGGTGGCGATCTTGAGCTCGATGTAGCCCCAGCCGGCGGCTCCGAGGGCGAGAACCCCGCCGACGCCCACGATCGACGCATACCGCAGCAGGGCCGCCGAGATGTTCTTGCCGACCTGCTCGTGGACATAGCGTTGATACTCGTGCCCCCAGAGCGTGTGGGAGTACTCGATCGGCACGCCCGTGGCCTCGGGCCGCCCGGTGGCGCCGGCATGAATCAGCCAGTCGGAAAGTATCGCCGCGCCATCGACGGTCAGATCCGGCAGGCCGTCGAACCCGACCAGCAGCGCGAGACGCGGCCCGACCGGCCCCTTCGCCGGATACGCGAATGCGACCGCCCGGTCGGGTGCCTGCAGGTCGTGAACCAGGATCTCGGCCCCCTTGCGGGGCTTCGCCCATCCGACCGCCCGGTGCGCCGCGACGGGCTGAATCGGCGCGGGCCCGCCGCGGAGCCCCACCAATGGGCGACCGGGATCGCCCTCCTCGGGAGACTGGTAGTCCACACCCCGCGTCGGTCCGGCGAGGCCCGCCCCGGCCAGCGCCGCGGGCTCGAGTATCACCAGGGGGGCCGGCGTATCCCGAACGATCTTCGGCAACGTCGGTGTGCCCAGAATGATCGGGCCCCGGGGACTCACGCTTCGGTCCGTGAGCTCCGTGTCGGCGACAAGGTCGACGCTCATCCCGACACGCGCCTCCAGTCCTTCGATTGCGGACCGTATGCCTGCCGCCCGTCCGGAGGGATAGATCACGCACACCATTTGAGCCCCCTCTCCTCTGTCGATTCTCCCGTATCCCGAATCCCGTTCCTCAGTATTCCTTGCGATCCGGCGACCGCCGCGAGAACGACGCGCCGCTCGCGCAGACCCGCGAGAGACGAAGACCGTCTCCCCGGACCGGCCGAGGCCAGCCGCTCTTCCGGTTGCGCTCACGGCAATCGAGCACACCGAGCGTGATCGGAGCGTGATTCGGCATGCTTCGCGGACAAGGGAGCCGCCGGCGTTCACCATGCGGATCACCGGCACCCTCGGCGGATGCCGCGGGCCGGACAGGCGCACCGACCCGAACGACGGCGAGAGGCGGCGGCGAGAAGCGGCGGCGGTACCGGAACAGTCACTCGTTGGCGAGCATGCCCGGCAGCAGCGCTGCCGGTGGCAGACGGCCTTCGCTCGTCATGGCGTGCTTTCGCCCGACGCTCGGCCGCGTTCCGCCGGCCGTCTGCGGGACGATCCTAGCGCGACGACGCTCCGGCAGGCCGGCCCGGGACGACTACGCCGCGTCCTTGCGCGCGCGCTCCTCGTCGGGGTCGTAGGCCAGCGACGGGGCCAGCCACTTCTCGACCCACTCGACGCTCTCGCCCTTGCGGCGGGCGTAGTCCTCGACCTGGTCGCGCTCGATCCGGCCGAGCCCGAAATAGCGGGCGTCGGGGTGCGAGAAGTAGAAGCCGGAGACCGACGAGGCCGGCCACATCGCGCAGGACTCGGTGAGTTGCACCCCGGCCCTGGCCTCGGCGTCGAGCAGCCGGAACAGGGTGCGCTTCTCGGTGTGGTCCGGGCAGGCCGGATAGCCGGGCGCCGGGCGGATGCCGCGGTAGTTCTCGGCGATCAGCTCGTCGTTCGACAGGTCCTCGTCGGCGGCGTAGCCCCAGAACTCGCGGCGCACCCGCTCGTGCATGCGCTCGGCGAACGCTTCCGCCAGCCGGTCGGCCAGCGCCTTCAGCAGGATCGAGGAGTACATGTCGTGGGCCTCCTCGAATTCCCGGGCCCTGGCCTCGAGCTCGGGGCCGGCGGTCACCACGAAGCCGCCCAGCCAGTCGGCAACGCCGCTGCCGGCCGGGGCGATCCAGTCGGCGAGCGCCAGGTTGGCCTTGCCGCCCTCGCGCGGCATCTGCTGGCGCAGGGTGTGGACGACCTCGAGGGTCTCCTTGCGATCCTCGCCGGCGAACAGCCGGATGTCGTCGGTCTCGGCCTGGGCCGGCCAGAACCCGATCACCGCGCGCGGCTTCGCCCAACCCTCCTCGACCAGCCGCTTCAGCATGGCCTGGGCATCGTTCCACAGCGGCCGGGCGGCCTCACCGTATTTCGGGTCGTCGAGGATGTCGGGGAACCGGCCCTTCAGCTCCCAGGTCGCGAAGAACGGCTGCCAGTCGATGCGCTCGATCAGCTCCTCGACCGGATAGTCCTCGAACACCGTCACGCCCGGCGTCGCCGGCTTCGGCGGCGTATAGCCGCCCCAGCCGATGTCGGCCTTGTTGGCGCGCGCCGATCCGATGGTGATGCGCTCGCGGTCGGTGCGACCGCGCCGGCGACCCTCGGCCATCTTGCGGTACTCGGCGCGGATCTCCTCGGCGTAGCGGGCCCGGGCATTGCCGGACAGCAGGTTCTGCACAACGCCGACGGCACGCGAGGCGTCGGTGACGTGCACCACCGGGCCGGCAGCGTAGGCTGGGTCGATCTTGACGGCGGTGTGCATCTTCGAGGTGGTGGCCCCGCCGATCAGCAGCGGCAGGTCCATGCCCTGGCGCTGCATCTCCGAGGCCACGTAGACCATCTCGTCCAGGCTCGGCGTGATCAGGCCCGAGAGCCCGATGATGTCGGCCTTCTCCTCGACCGCGGTCTCCAGGATCCGGGCACACGGCACCATCACCCCGAGGTCGACCACGTCGTAGTTGTTGCACTGCAGGACCACGCCGACGATGTTCTTGCCGATGTCGTGGACGTCGCCCTTGACCGTCGCCATGACGATCTTGCCCTTGGCCTCCTGCGGGCCGTCGCCCTTCTCGGCCTCGATGAACGGCAGCAGGTAGGCGACGGCCTTCTTCATCACCCGCGCCGACTTCACGACCTGCGGCAGGAACATCTTGCCGGCTCCGAACAGGTCGCCGACCACGCTCATGCCGTCCATCAGCGGACCTTCGATCACCGACAGCGGGCGGTCGGCCTTCTGGCGCGCCTCCTCGGTGTCGGTCTCGACATGATCGGCGATGCCGTGCACCAGGGCGTGCTCCAGGCGCTTCTCGACCGGCAGCTCGCGCCAGGAGTCGTCCGCCACCTTGGTCTTGGCGCCGTCGCCCTTGAAGCTCTCGGCGGTCTCCAGCAGCCGGTCGGTGGCGTCGGGACGGCGGTTCAGCAGCACGTCCTCGATGCGCTCGCGCAGCTCCTCGGGGATGTCCTGATACACCGGCAGGGCGCCGGCGTTGACGATCGCCATGTCCAGACCGGCCTCGATGGCGTGGTACAGGAAGCAGGCGTGCATCGCCTCGCGCACCGCGTTGTTGCCGCGGAACGAGAACGACACGTTGGAGACGCCGCCCGAGACGTGGACGTGCGGGCAGCGCTCCTTGATCAGCCGGGTGCCCTCGAAGAACGCCCGGGCGTAGTCGTTGTGCTCCTCGATGCCGGTGGCGACCGCGAAGATGTTGGGGTCGAAGATGATGTCCTCGGGCGGGAACCCGACCTTGTCCACCAGCAGGCGGTAGGCGCGCTCGCAGATGTCGGCCTTGCGCTCGGCGGTCTCGGCCTGGCCGTCCTCGTCGAACGCCATGACCACCACGGCGGCGCCGTAGCGCAGCACCTTGCGGGCCTGCTCGAGGAACGGCCCCTCGCCCTCCTTCAGGCTGATCGAGTTGACGATGCCCTTGCCCTGCAGGCATTTCAGCCCGGCCTCGATCACGCTCCACTTCGAGCTGTCGACCATGATCGGCACCCGGGCGATGTCGGGCTCGGCCGCGATCAGGTTGAGGAAGGTGGTCATGGCCGCCTCGGAATCGAGCAGCCCCTCGTCCATGTTCACGTCGAGGATCGACGCGCCGTTCTCGACCTGCTGCCGCGCCACCTCCAGCGCGGTCTCGTAGTCGCCGGCGGCGATCAGCTTGCGGAAGCGGGCGGAGCCGGTGACGTTGGTCCGCTCGCCGATGTTCACGAAAATGCGTGGTGGCTGCATGAGGCCTCAGGCTGCCTGATTGTGGAAGGTCTGCATCTCGAACGGCTCGAGGCCGGACAGACGCAGGCGGCGCGGCACCGTCGGCACGGTGCGCGGGGGGGCGGCCTTCACGGCCTCGGCGATCGCCCGGATGTGATCCGGGGTGGTGCCGCAGCAGCCGCCCACCAGATTGATGAGCCCGTCCGAGGCCCAGCCGCCGAGATGGCCGGCGGTCTGGTCCGGGGTCTCGTCGTAGCCGCCGAACTCGTTCGGCAGGCCGGCATTCGGATAGGCCGACACCTTGACGTCGGCGACCCGCGCCAGCTCGGCGACGTGGGCCCGCAGGTCCTTGGCGCCGAGCGCGCAGTTGAACCCGACGGCGAACGGCCTAGCATGCCGTACGGCGTTCCAGAACGCCTCCGGGGTCTGGCCCGACAGGGTCCGGCCCGAGCGGTCGGTGATGGTGCCGCTGACGATGATCGGCAGCTCCACCCCGGCCTCGTCGAACGCCTCGCGCACCGCCACCAGGGCGGCCTTGGCGTTCAGGGTGTCGAAGATGGTCTCGACCATGACGATGTCGGCGCCGCCCTCGATCAGGCCGAGGGTCGCCTCGAGATACGCCTCGCGCAGCTCGTCGAAGGTGACGTTGCGCGCACCCGGGTCGTTGACGTCCGGCGAGATCGAGGCGGTCCGGCTGGTCGGGCCGAGCCCGCCGCCGACGAACGCCGGCCGGCCGGTCTCCTCGGCGAACCGGTCGGCGGCCCGCCGGGCGATCTCCGCACCGGCCCTGTTGATCTCGCGCGCCAGCGCCTGCAGGCCGTAGTCGGCCTGACTGATCGAGGTCGCGTTGAAGGTGTTGGTCTGGATGATGTCGGCGCCGGCCTCCAGGTACTCCCGGTGGATCGCCTCGATGGCGTCCGGCCTGGTCAGGTTCAGCAGGTCGTTGTCGCCCTTCAGCTCGCGGTCGTGGTCCTTGAACCGCTCGCCGCGGAAGTCGGCCTCGTCCAGCTTCAGGCTCTGGATCATGGTGCCCATGGCACCGTCCAGCACGAGCACGCGCCGCTCGGCCAGCCGGTGCAGGGCTTCCAGGCGCTCAGGTCGGGTCATCTTGTCCCCCTTGGCCGGCGGACCGGCACGGTGACGGTGTCGTTGGCGGCGAACAGGTCGGCGGTATCGGCCTCGCCGCCGCGAAAGGAACGCAGGCGCTCGCACAGCCGCCCGGTGTCGTCGGGCGACCGGCCACCGCCGATCAGCGCCAGGCGGGAGGCGAGCGCCGGATCGCCCAGCAGCGCCGCCAGATCCGGCGACGCCGGCGCCGCCTCGACCTGCAGCGGTCCCGGAAACGCCCGGGCCACCGCCCGCAGCGTGTCGATCCAGGAATCCGCCAGATCGGCGTTGGCGATGCCGACGGCGGCGATGCCGAGCCCGGCCGCCGCCGCCGCGGCTCCCGCCAGGTCGGCGGTCACCCGGTCGCGGTGCGGCGTGCCGAACAGCGGGTCGTAGCGCAGGGTCAGCAGCACCGGCAGCGAACGGCCGGCATCGGCCATGCCCCGGCGGACCCCGGCCAGCGCCGCGGTCAGTCGGGCGCCGTCCTGGTTGCTCTCCACCACGATGGCGTCGGCGCCACCCCCGGCGAGGCCCGAGGCCATGGTGCGGGACGCCTCTTCGACCTGGTCGAGCGACAGGAAGCCGAGCTGGCGGACCCGGGCCTCGACCCGCGCGACGCCGAGCACCCAGCGCGCGACGCCGGTCTCGGCGGCGACCGCCCGGGCGGTCTCGGCGGCGTGCTCGGCCGCCATGTACGAGACGATGAACGCCTCGTCGTGCATCCGCCAGCGGTCCAGGCGCTGCGGCGAGGCGCCGGCGGTGTTGGTCCGGACGACGCGGGCCCCGGCCTCCAGGTAGCGGCGGTGCGCCGCCCGCACGGCCCGCGGCTGCTCGAGGTTCAGCACCTCGAGGCACGGGGCGGCGAAGCCGGCCAGCGCTTCCGCCAGCCCGCCGGACACCGGCAGCGGCACGCGCCGCGCCTCGACCATGAGGCCGGGACCGCTCATGCCGCGGCGTCCAGCTCGGGCCGGACGCCCAGGCGCCGGCAGATCGCCGCCGCCAGCTGCGGCCGGTTCAGGGTGTAGAAATGGAAGTCCTCCACCCCCTCCGCCATTAGCGCCAGACACAGCTCCGACGCGGTCGTGGCCGCCACCAGCTGGCGGGTCTCCGGGTCGTCGTCCAGGCCCTCGAACAGCTCGGCCATCCAGGCCGGCACGGTGGCGCCGCAGGCCGCCGAGAACTCGACCACCTTCCGGAAGTTGGTGACCGGCAGGATCCCGGGCACCAGCGGTGCGTTTATGCCGGCGGCGGCGCAGCGGTCGCGGAACCGAAGGAACGTCTCGGCCTCGAAGAAGAACTGGGTGATCGCCCGGGTCGCGCCGGCGTCCAGCTTGCGCTTCAGGTTGTCGAGGTCGGCCGCCGGCGACGGCGAGTCGGGATGCGATTCCGGATAGGCGCCGACCGAGATCTCGAAATCGCCGACCTTGCGCAGCCCGGCGGTCAGCTCGGCCGCGTTGGCGTAGCCACCCGGATGCGGCCGGTACTTGCCGGTGCCGGCTGGGGCGTCGCCGCGCAACGCCACCACGTGGCGGATGCCGGCGTCCCACCAGCCGCGCGAGACGGCGTCGACCTCGTCGCGGGCGGCTCCGACGCAGGTCAGGTGCGCCGCCGGCTCCAGCCCGCTCTCGCGCTTGATGCGGGTGACGATCCGGCTGGTGCGCTCGCGCGTGCTGCCGCCGGCCCCGTAGGTCACCGACACGAAGCGCGGTCCGTACGGCGCCAGTCGCTCCAGGGTTTCCCAGAGCTTGGCCTCGCCCGCCTCGTCCTTGGGCGGGAAGAACTCGAAGCTGATCGTCGGGATTCGGCTCATCTTCCTCTCCTCAAGACGCGGCGGCGATCCGGGCGACCGGCGCCCGGCGGGCCCGCCACAGACAGACGGTCAGGGGCTCGCCCTCGACCGCCACGGTCGGTTCCAGGGTCAGGCCGGCATGGGCGGCGATGCGGCCGATCTCGACCTCCTCGAAGCCCAGCCAGCGATGCTCGTGCTCGTCGCGCAGCTCGACCAGCTCGTGCGGCGCGAAATCCACCACGATCAGGCGGCCGCCCGGCTTCAGCACGCGGGCCGCCTCGGACAGCACCGCGCCCGGCGATTCGGCGTAGTGCAGGACCATGTTGATGGTCACCGCGTCGAACCGCTCGGCCGGGAACGGCAGCCGATACATGTCGGCCAGCCGCACCTGGCAGTGCCGGTAGCCGGCCTTGTCCAGGTTGGCGCGGGCGATCTCCAGCATCGGTCGCGCGTTGTCGATGCCGACGGCGCTGCGGACGTGCTCGGCGGCCATCTCCAGGACCCGGCCGGTACCGGTGCCGATGTCCAGCAGATCGCCGCCGGGCTCCTCCCGCAGGGTCGCCAGCAGGCGCGCGTCCACGACGTCGTCGTCGACGTACATGCCGCGCAGCTCCTCCCAGTGCACCGCGTTCTCCTGGAAGTACCGGGATGCGCGCTCGGCCCGGTCCTCGCGGATCCGGTCCAGCCGCGCCAGGTCGTCCAGCACCTCCGGATCGTCGCCCGGCACCAGGTCGACCAGGGCCTGCACCATGTCGGCGAGGCCACCGCGCTCGGCCGGACGATAGAACGCCCGCGCACCCTCGCGGTTGCGCTCCAGCACCCCGGCCTCGACCATCAGCTTGAGATGGCGCGACACCCGCGGCTGGCTCTGGCCGAGAATCGTCACCAGCTCGGTCACCGACAGCTCGGCCCGGGCACAGAGCGCCAGTATGCGCAGCCGTGTCGGCTCCGCGACCGCCCGCAACCCCGACAGCAATGCCTCCATGATGCCTCCTCGCGCCATGTGGATATAAAGATATCTTTATGTCTTTATCGACGCAAGGAGACGTTCGCACATCGAGCGACCATTTCTGTTCCGACGGCGACTCGATCCGGTCGGCGGAACGGCCGGCCCGGCGGTCGCATCGTGGAATGTACGTAGGCGTTCCGGCGCGGCTTCCCGGACTTAGGGGACGCGGCCGCGACCCGGATCGGCTATGGTTGTACGACGCGCAGACAAGCAGCAGGCAACAGGAGGCGACGCCATGGGCATGCGCGTCCGCGAGGACTACCGCAGCATCACCGGCCCGGAGAAGGCCGCCATCCTGCTGATGTCGCTGGGCGAGGAGCAGGCCGC
>NZ_BMZS01000014.1 GCF_014652915.1 Thalassobaculum fulvum | reverse complement strand
AGCAGCCCGGTAGCTCGTCAGGCTCATAACCTGAAGGTCGCAGGTTCAAATCCTGCCCCCGCAACCAAAAATATCAACACCCCCGAGGCGCCCGCCCGGGGGTGTCTGCTTTTGCCGTCACCGCAAAGCCGAAGCAACGCGCCGAGCCCCCGCGACGGCGGCACGCCAGGTCTCGCCGATGCCGAGAAGCACCGGCTGTCCCGGGGGCATCGTGGCCATGCCGGCCGCGAGCCCGGCGACGGTGCCGCGCCAGCGGCGCTCGTCCGGTCGCGAGACCGCGCCGACGATCACGGCCGGGGTGTCTCCGGACAGCCCGGCGTCCAGCAGGCGGGCCTGGATCGCCGGGGCGGTTCGCCCGCCCATATAGAAGACCGTCGTGGTCGACGGATCGGCGATCGCCTGCCAGTCGATGTCCTCCGGCAGGCCGCCGTGGCGGGCGTGGCCGGTGACGAAGCGGACCGCCCGGGCGCGGTCGCGGTGGGTCAGCGAGACCCTGAACGCCGCGGCCATGGCGCTGGCCGCCGTGATGCCGGGTACCACTGTGGCCGGGACGCCTTCGGCCGCCAGCCGTTCCAGCTCCTCGCCGGTGCGGCCGAACACCCCGGGGTCGCCGGCCTTCAGGCGAACCACGTGCTTGCCCTGGCGGGCCAGCTTGACCATCAGCTCGTTGATGTCCGCCTGCCGGCAGGACTCCTGGCCGCCGCGCTTGCCGACCAGCATCCGCCGGGCCTCTCGGCGGGCCAGCTCAAGCACCTCGTCGGACACCAGGGCGTCGAACAGGATGACGTCGGCCGCCTGCAGGGCGCGCACCGCGTTCAGGGTCAGCAGCCCGGCGTCGCCGGGGCCGGCGCCGACCAGGGTGACCCGGCCGCCGCTCGCGCCGCCGACCGCCAGCAGATTGGTCAGCGCCGTCTCGTCGCGGGCGGTCGGGGCGGCGCCGAACGCCCGCTCTGCGAACGTCTCCCAGAACCGCCGGCGCGGTGCGCCGGCCGCCAAGCGGGCCAGCACCTGTTGCCGCAGCCGGCCTGCGAGGGCGGCCCAGTCGGCGAGCGCGGGCGGCAGCAGGGTCTCGATCCGCCGGCGGATCGCCTGGGCCAGGATCGGGGCGGTGCCCTTGGTTGCAATGCCGATCACGACCGGCGAGCGGTTGACGATAGCGCCGAACTGGAAGCCGCCGTAGGCCGGCCGGTCGATCACGTTGCACGGCGCGCCGGCGGCCCGGGCGGCGTCGGCGAACCGGCGGGCCTCGTCCTCGTCAGCCGCGTCGGCGACCGCGATGCTCATGTCGTCGAGGTCGTCCGGTCGCCAGGCCCGCGGCAGGCGGGTCAGCCGTCCGGCCGCAGCACCCTCGGACAGCAGGGCCGCCAGTTCGGCGCATGGATCGGCGCTCGCGACCCGCACGTCGGCCCCGGCCGCCGCCAGCAGCTCGGCCTTCCAGGCGGCCGCCGGGCTGTCGCCGGCGACCAGGGCGGGTCGGCCGTCGAGGTCGGCGAACAGCGGCAGCAGGGCGAGCCGCCCGAGTCGCCGGGCGCGCGCCTCAGCCGGCCTTTTCGAGCGTGGCGTCGTGGCGTCGGACATGATCGAGGATCCTCTGGATCTCGGAGCGGCAGGACCCGCAGTTGGTGCCGGCGTTGGTCACCGCGCCGATCTCGTCGACCGAGGCGCAGCCCTGGCCGGTGACGGCGGCGGCGATCCGGTTCGCCCCGACCGCGAAGCACGAGCACACGATCGCGCCCGGGTCCGGGCTGTCGCCGCCGGCGCGCCCGGCCAGCACCGCAAAGCGCTGGCGCGGCTCGGCCGGACCGTCGCCGAGGCGCTCGGCGGCCCAGCCGCGCGACACCGCCACCGGGTCCGGGCCGACGAACAGCGCGCCGATCAGCCGGTCGTTCCGGAACGCGGCGAAACGGTGGATGCCGGCCTCGGCGTCGCGGTACGCCAGCAGGTCGACCGAGCGCTCGCCGACCGCAATGCCCATCAGCGTCCGCACCCAGGCCGGCCAGTCCGACACCGGGGCGGCGTCCGCCAGTTCCAGCTTCCAGCCGTCGTGGACCTTGGCGAGCGCCCAGTAGGTTGCGTCGACCGCCCTCGGCCGCTCGGCCAGCACCGCGAATCCGTACCAGGCGGGGCGATAGGCCTCGACACGGACCGCCGCGGCCTTGGAGCCGGGCTGGCCGGAGATCGGGTCGGTGTCGGCTGGCACCACCGCGTCGACCCGGGCGGCCGAGGCGAAGCGATCGGTCCAGTGCATCGGCACGAACACCGACCCCGGCTGTACCCGATCGGTGACCAGGGCGCGCACCAGGATCGCGCCGCGGCTGTTCTTGATCCGCAGCAGGCCGGCCTCGGACGCGCCGAGCCGGTGGGCGTCGTCCGGATGGATCTCGGCGAACGGTTCGGCCAGGTGGGCCGTCAGCCGCGGTGACAGCCCGGTGCGGGTCAGGGTGTGCCAGTGGTCGCGCACCCGCCCGGTGTTCAGGACGAACATCCTCTCCGGCATCGGCACCGGCTGCGGTGCCGCGATCGGGATCAGGCGAGCCTTGCCGCTTGGGGTGAAGAACCGGCCGTCGCCGAACAGGCGGCGGTCCGGCAGGCCGGTGTCGCCGAGGTCGCGGACCGGCCACTGCACCGGTGCCATCGCGTCGTAGGCGGCGTCCGACAGCCCGACGAGCGGGCCGATGTCGAAGTCGCGGCTGCCGTCGTTGTCGAACTCGGACAGGGCGGCGTGCTCGCGGAAGATCTCGGCGGCGTTGCGATACGGGAAGGCGTCGGCGAAGCCCAGGCGGCACGCCACCCGGGTCAGCGCCCACCAGTCGGGGCGGGCCTCGCCGGGGGCCCGGCGGAATGCCCGCTGGCGGGAGATCCGGCGTTCCGAGTTGGTGACGGTGCCGTCCTTCTCGCCCCAGGCGGCCGCCGGCAGCAGCACGTCGGCGAGCCGCGTGGTGTCGGTGTCGGCCATCGCCTCGGACACCACGACGAACGGGCAGGCCCGCAAGGCCGCGACCACCCGGTCGGCCTCGGGCAGGCTGTCGGCCGGGTTGGTGCACATGATCCAGACCGCCTTGACCCGCCCGGCCTCGATGGCCTGGAACAGTTCGACGGCCTTGAGTCCGGGCCGCTCGGCGAGCCGAGGGGCGTTCCAGAACCGCCGCACGACGTCGCGGTGCGCCGGGTTCTCGATCTCCATGTGGGCGGCCAACTGGTTGGCGAGGCCGCCGACCTCGCGGCCGCCCATGGCGTTCGGCTGGCCGGTCACCGAGAACGGCCCCGTGCCGGGCCGGCCGATCCGGCCGGTGGCCAGGTGGCAGTTCAGGATGGCGTTGACCTTGTCGGTGCCGCCGGTCGACTGGTTGACGCCCTGGCTGAACACCGTGACGACGCGACGGGTCTCGCGGAACAGCGCATAGAACCGGGCAATCGCCGCCGGGTCGAGGCCGGTGGCGTCGGCCAGCGCGGCGGGGGCCAACCCGCGGGTTGCGGCCAGCGCCTGGTCGAACCCCTCGGTGTGGGCGGCCAGGAAGGCCCGGTCGACGGCGCCGGTATCGGCCAGATGGGCGAGCAGGCCGTTGAACAGGGCGGCATCGCTGTTCGGGCGGATCGCCAGGTGCAGGTCGGCCTCCTCGGCGGTGACAGTGCGGCGCGGGTCGATCGCGACGATCCGCATCGCCGGCCGGGCGGCCCGGGCGGCGACCAGCCGCTGGAACAACACCGGGTGGCACCAGGCGAGGTTCGAGCCGACCAGCACCACCAGGTCGGCCTGCTCCAGGTCGGTGTAGCACCCGGGCACGGTGTCGGAGCCGAACGCGCGGCGGTGGCCGGCCACGGTCGAGGCCATGCAGAGCCGGGAGTTGGTGTCGATGTTGGCCGAGCCGATGAAGCCCTTCATCAGCTTGTTGGCGACATAGTAGTCCTCGGTCAGGCACTGCCCGGAGACGTAGAACGCGACGGAATCCGGTCCGTGCTCGGCGATCGTCTCGGCGAACCGGCGGGCGACCAGGTCGAGGGCGGTTTCCCAGCTCGCCGGCCGGCCGTCCACCCAGGGCCGCAGCAGCCGGCCGTCGAGGTCCAGGGTCTCGGCCAGGGCCGCCCCCTTGGAGCACAGCCGGCCGAAGTTCGCCGGATGGTCGGGGTCCCCGGCGATCGTCGCATTGCCTGCCTCGTCGACGGTCGCGGCCACGCCGCACCCGACCCCGCAATACGGGCAGGTGGTCTTCACGCACTGCCGGCTCGGGTTCGAGCCATCCGCCGTTCCGGCGTTCATCCTCCCCACTCGGGCTCCGTCCAACGCGTCCTCCTCCGGCCAGTCGTCCCGCCGGCCCTCAGGCGGCCTGCTCGGCGGCCATGTGAAGGCCGAGGAGCACGCGGTCGTCGCTGACCCGGACCGGCAGGGTCCGGGCGCAGCCTTCGTCGGCGCCCTGGGCGGCGCCGGTCTGCAGGTCGATGACCCAGTTGTGCAGCGGGCAGGTCACCGACGCGCCGTGCACGATGCCCTGGCTGAGCGGCCCGCCCTTGTGCGGGCAGCGGTCCTCGATCGCGAACACCGCGTCGTCATGGGTGCGGAACACCGCGATCGGGCCGTCGGGGGTGGCTACCTGCCGGGCGCCGCGACGCGGGATGTCGGCGAGGGCGCCGATGTCGAGCCAGGTCGGATGTCGGGTCATTCGGCGGCCTCCTGGAACGGGACGGTGGCGAGGGGGGCGAACTCGTGGGCGTCCTTGCCGGCCACCCGCTCGGCCCACGGGTCGGACTGGGCGAAGCGCTGCGAGAACAGGAACCGCTCGTACAGCGCGCGCCGGCGCTCGGGATCCTCGACGACCTGGCGGCGCACGGTGTCGACACCGACCCGGTCGGCCCACTTGTAGACGCGCTCAAGATAGCGGCCCTGCTCACGGTAGAGCTGGATGACCGCCATGCAGGTCTCCAGCGCCTCCTGCTCGGTCGGCACCGTGCACAGCACCTCGGTGCCCTTGACGTGCATGCCGGCGGCGCCGGCGAAGTGCAGCTCGTAGCCGGAGTCGACGCACACCACGCCGAAGTCCTTGCAGGTCGCCTCGGCGCAGTTCCGCGGGCAGCCCGACACCGCCATCTTGACCTTGTGGGGCGTCCACGACCCCCACATCGCCTTCTCGAGCTTGATGCCGAGGCCGGTGGAGTCCTGCGTCCCGAACCGGCACCAGTCGGTGCCGACGCAGGTCTTCACGGTGCGCAGGCCCTTGGCGTAGGCGTGGCCGGAGACCAGGCCGGCGGCGTTCAGGTCGGCCCAGACCGCGGGCAGGTCCTGCTTCTTCACGCCCAGCAGGTCGATGCGCTGGCCGCCGGTGACCTTCACGGACGGGATCGCGAACTTGTCGGCGACGTCGGCGATCGCCCGCAACTCCTGCGGGGTGGTCATCCCGCCCCACATGCGCGGCACCACAGAGTAGGTGCCGTCGCGCTGGATGTTGGCGTGGACCCGCTCGTTGATGAACCGCGACTGGCCGTCGTCCTGGTACTCGCCGGGCCAGGTCGCGAGCAGGTAGTAGTTCAGGGCCGGCCGGCACTTCGCACAGCCGCATGAGGTCTTCCACTCCAGCGCCTGCATGAGCTGCGGGATCGACTTCAGCCCCTTGGCGACGATCAGCCGGCGTACGTCGTCGTGGCCGAGGTCGGTGCAGCCGCACATCGGCTGTACGGCCGCCGGGTCGTAGGCGTCGCCGAGGGTCAGCGCCATCAGCTGTTCGACCAGCCCGGTGCACGACCCGCAGGACGACGAGGCCTTGGTGTGGGCCCGCACCTCGTCCAGCGAGGTCAGGCCCTTGGCCGAGATCGTGCCGACGATCCGGGACTTGCAGACGCCGTTGCAGCCGCAGATCTCTGCGTCATCCGACAAGGCTGCAACGGCCGCCGTAGGGTCCAGCGGGGCACCCCCGGCGTAGCCCTGGCCGAAGATCAGGGTGTCGCGCAACTGGGAGATGTCGGTGCCGTCCTTCAGGAGCTGGAAGAACCAGGCGCCGTCATGGGTGTCGCCGTACAGCACCACGCCGATGATCCGGTCGTCCTTCAGGACGAGGCGCTTGTAGACGCCGCGGGCGGCGTCGCGCAGCACGATCTCCTGTCGGTCCTTGGCGTCGAGGAAGTCGCCGGCCGAGAACAGGTCGATGCCGGTGACCTTCAGCTTGGTGGAGGTCGCCAGGCCGCGGAACTCGACGTCTTCGCCCAGCAGATTGCGGCCGATGGTGCGGGCCATCTCGTACAGTGGGGCGACCAGGCCGTAGCACACGCCACGGTGCTCGACGCACTCGCCAACCGCCAGGACGTTCGGGTCGGAGGTCAGCAGCCGGTCATCGACCAGCACCCCGCGGTTGACCGCGATGCCGGCGGCCTTGGCCAGCTCGGCGTTCGGCCGGATGCCGACCGCCATCACCACGATGTCGGCGGGGATCTCGGTGCCGTCGTCGAGCTTCACGCCGGTCACGCGGTCCTCGCCGAGGATGGCGTGGGTGTTGGCCCGGGTGATCACCTTGATGCCGCGCTCCTCGACCGCCGCCTGCAGCAGGTAGCCGGCCGAGGCGTCGAGCTGGCGCTCCATCAGCGTCGGCATCAGGTGCAGCACGGTCACGTCGACGCCGCGGCGCTGCAGCCCGGCCGCGGCCTCGAGGCCGAGCAGCCCGCCGCCGATGACGACCGCCCGGGCGCCGTGGTTCGCGGCGGCCAGCATGGCCTCGACGTCGTCGAGGTCGCGGTATGTCAGGACGCCCGGCAGGTCGTGGCCGGGAACCGGGATCACGACCGGCGACGACCCGGTCGCCAGCAGCAGGGTGTCGTACTCGGCCGTCGTGCCGTCGTCGGCCAAGACGCGGCGGGCCTCGCGGTCGATGTGCACCACCTTGCGGCCCTTGTGCAGGGTGACGCCGTGACGCTCGTACCAGTCGTCGCCGTGGATGACGATCTCTTCGTAGGTCTTCTCGCCGGACAGCACCGGCGACAGCATGATGCGGTCGTAGTTCACCCGCGGCTCGGCGTTGAAGATCGTCACCTCGTAGTCCGAACCGCCCTCGAACAGCGTCTCCAGGGCCCGGCCCGGGGACATGCCGTTGCCGACGACGACGAGTTTCCTGGTCATCGCAGGCCTCCCGCCGCGGCCGGTGCAGCGGCACCTGCCGCCCTGTCGTCATTCCGGCCGCAGCGACGGAGTCGCGGAGAGCCGGAACCCACGGGGCGACGGGCATGGTCGGTAGCAGGCCCGGTGCGGCGGGTAGGTTCCGGCTCGGCCGCGCCGGGGCGGCGCAGCCGTCCGGAATGACGACGGAGTGAGGGAGCCAGACGCGGTGGGGAACACGGGATCATCGGAACACTCCTCCGGCTCACGCGGCTTGCGCGGGTTTCGGCTTCGCCCCGCCCTCGTACTCCTCGAGGAAATCGAGCAGCTCCTGGCGGTAGCGGTAGTAGTCGGGGTGGTCGAGCAGGGCGCGGCGGGTGCGCGGCCGCGGCAGGTCGACGGTCATGACGTTGCCGATCCGGGCGTTCGGCCCGTTGGTCATCATCACCACCTTGTCGGCCAGCAGGATCGCCTCGTCGACGTCGTGGGTGACGCAGATCGCCGTCACCCGGGTGCGCTTCCAGACGTCCATCAGGACCTCCTGGAGCTCCCAGCGGGTCAGGCTGTCGAGCATGCCGAACGGCTCGTCGAGCAGCAGCAGCTTGGGCGACAGGGCGAAGGCGCGGGCGATGCCGACCCGCTGCTTCATGCCGTTCGACAGCGCGCTTGCCGACTTGTCCATGGCGTCGGCCAGGCCGACCCGGGTCAGGTAGTAGGCGACGATGTCGCGGCGCTCGGCGGCGCTGGCGTGCGGGTACACCCGGTCGACCCCGAGGGCGACGTTCTCGCGCGCCGTCAGCCACGGCATCAGCGACGGCGCCTGGAACACCACGGCCCGGTCGGGGCCGGCCGAGGTGACCTCCTTGCCGTCCAGCACGATGCCGCCGCCCGAGACCTCGGTCAGCCCGGCGACCATCGACAGCACCGTCGACTTGCCGCAGCCGGAATGGCCGATCAGCGAGATGAACTCGCCCTTCTCCATCTTCAGGTCGAAGCCGTCGACCACGGTCAGCGGTCCCTTCGGGGTCGGGTAGATCTTGCGGACCGCGGAGAACTCGACGTAGCCGCGGGTGATGCCGGAGCGGGCGGCGTCGCGGTACGCGGCGGGAAGACGGGGATCGGCCCTGCGGGAATCGGCCCTGCGGGGATCGGCCCTGCGGGGATCGGGACGCTGGGTGATCGGCAGGATGTCCGGCAGGACCAGATTGCCGTCGGCCTCGGCGCCGCGCTCGATGCCGATCTCCAGCAGGTACTGGGTGATGCGGGCGCGCAGCCGCTTGAAGGCCGGGCTCGCGTTCATCGCCGAGCGGTCGCGCGGCCGCGGCATGTCGACCTTGAAGGCCTCTCCCAAGGTCGCGTTCGGGCCCGGGGTCAGCGGGATGATCCGGTCGGCGAGCAGGATCGCCTCGTCGACGTCGTTGGTGATCAGGATCACCGTCTTCTTGTCCTGCTCCCAGATCTGCTCGATCTCGTCCTGCAGCTTGGCGCGGGTCAGCGCGTCGAGCGCCGACAGCGGCTCGTCCAGCAGCAGGATCTGCGGGCTCATGGCCAGCGCCCGGGCGACCGCGACGCGCTGGCGCATGCCGCCGGACAGTTCCGACGGCCGGCGGTCGGCGGCGTGCGACAGGCCGACCATGGCGATGTACTTCTCGGCGCGGGCCTGCCGCTCCTTGCGACTTTCCCCGGCGAACACCGCGTCGACCGCCAGGGCCACGTTGCCGCGCACCGTCAGCCACGGCATCAGCGAGTAGGACTGGAACACCAGGCCGCGGTCGGGGCCGGGGCCGTCGATCGGCTCGCCCTCCAGCAGGGCCTCGCCGGAATCCGGCTTGATCAGCCCGGCGATGATCGACATCAGCGTGGTCTTGCCGGAACCGGAGAACCCGACGATCGCGACGAACTCGCCGGCCTCCACCTCCAGGTCGATGTCCTTCAGCACCTCGGTGCGGCCGTCGCCGTCACCGTAGGCCTTCGACACCTTGCGCAGTTCCAGGATCGCCATGGCCCGGCCCTCAGCGGTTGGTGGTGAAGGTGAAGGCGGCCTGCAGCGCATACATCATGCGGTCGAGCAGGAAGCCGATCAGGCCGATGGTCAGCACCGCCACCATGATCTTGGCGAGCGAGGAGGAGGAGCCGTTCTGGAACTCGTCCCAGACGAACTTCCCGAGGCCGGGGTTCTGGGCCAGCATCTCGGCGGCGATCAGGACCATCCAGCCCACGCCCAGCGACAGCCGCAGGCCGGTGAAGATCAGCGGCAGGGCCGACGGCAGCACCAGCTTGGTGACGGTCTTCCAGGTCGGCAGCTTCAGCACCCGGCCGACGTTCATCAGGTCCTTGTCGACCGAGGCCACGCCGAGCGCGGTGTTGATCAGGGTCGGCCACAGCGAGCACAGGGTGACGGTGATCGCCGAGATCACCAGCGACTTCGGGAACAGGTCGGAGGCGTCCACGTACAGCGCCGACACCACCATGGTGACGATCGGCAGCCAGGCCAGCGGCGACACCGGCTTGAAGATCTGGATCAGCGGGTTGAGGGCGCCGCTGACGGTCCGCGAGAGGCCGGACGCGATGCCGATCGGTACCGCCACCAGGGTGGCGACCAGGAAGCCGAGGGCGACCGTCTTCAGCGAGGTCAGGATCTGGTCGATATAGGTCGGCTTGCCGGTGTAGCCGCGCCACTTCACCTGGTCGGCCTTGCCCTCGGCCACCAGCTTGGCGTTGCGCCGCTCCTGGCGCTCCATGAACGCGGCCTCCTTGTCGCGCTCGCGCAGGTGGTCGGCCCACAGCCCGCCGGTCTGCTCCCACACCTGGGCCGGGCCGGGGATGGTCCCGAGCGAGGTCTCGACGGTCGGTGCCAGCACCGCCCAGGCGGCCACGAAGGCGGCGATGCCGATCACCGGGATGCCGAGCTGCTGCCACAGTTCGCGCAGCTGGTGGCGGGGGCTGTCGCCGGCGGCGATCCGCAGCAGCGGCACCAGCCAGCCCAGGCCGAGGACCCGCAGCCAGGTGGCGGCCTGGGTGATCCGCGTGAGCCAGCGTTCCCGGCGTACGCGGCGCTCCTCGGCGCGGTCATTAATGGCAGCGAAGTCGGTCGTGGTGGTCATGCGCTCGGTCCTTGGCTCGTCCAGGGGGCTGGTCCGGGTGGTGCCGTGTGCGGAGGAGGAGGGGCTCAGCCGCCGACGACGCTGCCGCCGTCCACGACCTGCTGGCCCTTCAGGCCGATCGGGAACTGCTGCAGGTAGTCGTTGGGCTTGCGGCCGTCGAAGGTGACACCGTCGATGAACTCGGCCTGCGGCGCGCGGTAGCCGTCGGTGTCCCAGGGGAAGTCGGCCTTCTCGACCTTGCCCTCCGCGACCAGCAGCCTGGCGGCTGCCAGGTAGATGTCCGGGCGGTAGACCTTGGCCGCGGTCTCGGCGTACCAGCCGTCGTCCTTGGCTGCGGCGATCTGCCCCCAGCGGCGCATCTGGGTCAGGTACCAGACGGCGTCGGAGTAGTACGGGTAGGTCGCGAAGTAGCGGTAGAAGACGTTGAAATCCGGGACCGCGCGCTTGTCGCCCTTCTCGTACTCGAAGGTGCCGGTCATCGAGTTGGCGATGACCTCCTTGTCGGCGCCGACGTACTCCGGCCGTGACAGGATCTCGACCGCCTCCTGGCGGTTGGCGTTGTCGTTCTCGTCGAGCCACTTGGCGGCGCGGATCAGCGCCTTGGTCAGGGCCAGCGTGGTGTTCGGGTACTTCTCCGCGAACTCGGCGGTGATGCCGAACACCTTCTCCGGGTTGTTCTTCCAGATCTCGTAGTCGGTGATCACCGGCACGCCGATGCCCTTGAACACCGCCTGCTGGTTCCACGGCTCGCCGACGCAGTAGCCGTGGATGGTGCCGGCCTCGAGGGTCGCCGGCATCTGCGGCGGCGGGGTCACGCTGAGCAGCGCGTCGGCCTTGATCTGGCCGGTGATGTCGGTCGGCGAGTAGTAGCCCGGGTGGATGCCGCCGGCCGCCAGCCAGTAGCGGAGCTCGTAGTTGTGGGTCGAGACCGGGAACACCATGCCCATCTTGAAGGGCTTGCCCTCGGCCTTGAACCTGTCGACCACCTTCTTGAGGGCGTCGGCCTTGATCGGGTGCTCGATCCTGCCGTCGGCGCCGACCGGCAGGTGCGGCTTCATCAGCTCCCACACCTCGTTCGACACGGTGATGCCGTTGCCGTTCAGGTCCATCGAGAACGGCGTGACGATGTGCGCCTCGGTACCGAAGCCGATGGTCGCGGCCAGCGGCTGGCCGGCCAGCATGTGTGCGCCGTCGAGCTCGCCGGTGATCACCCGGTCCAGCAGCACCTTCCAGTTGGCCTGGGGCTCCAGGGTGACGAACAGGCCCTCGTCCTCGAAGTAGCCCTTCTCGTAGGCGATCGCGAGCGGGGCCATGTCGGTCAGCTTGATGAAGCCGAACTTCAGCTCGTCCTTCTCGATGGCCAGCATCTCGGCGGTCGCCGGAGCGGCGATGAACGCCGCCAGGCCGATGGCCGTGACTGCGCCGGTCAGGAGTTTCTTGAGTTCCATGGTCGCCTCGCCGTAGTCGCCCCCGCGCGGTACGCGGGGACTGCTGGGGCGCGCGGGTCGCCGGCTCGTGGGAGGCCCTGGCGATCGCGCAACAAAAAAGCCGCCGACCGGATGCCGCCGCGCAGAACGCGGCGCACCAGATCGAGCGGCTTCGCTCGGATGTGATCCCAACCTCGGGATCCGACCAGGGTCCCCGGCCGCCATTGGCCGTGAACCTCTATGTTGCGATGCAGCGTACCAAGGCCGCGGAGGGAATCAAGCGGAAAAGATCAAAACTTGGGCAGAAAATTAGTTGCTCAGTAAATAGGCAAACTGGACGGACTGGCTCCGTGGGTGGGTCCCGGATCCGTCCCGCCTGATGCGGTCCGGTCCGGGATGACGACGGGCAGGGGGCAAGTGTCGCCGGTCCGGTTGACCCGCTGGGCAGTCGGCGAGGGGCGGATCGACCACCTCGCGCACTCCCATGTTTCTGCCGTCATCCCGGACGGGTGCGCCGCCGGCGCGACCGAGCCGGGACCCATGGCGCGACGGTTGCTCGCCGCTACGCCACCTTGTCCGGGTCGAACACCGCGCTGTCGCAGAACCGGTCGGGGCCGAGGAACAGCTTGCCGCGCCGGGAGGCCGCCGGGGTCGGGGAATCGAGCGCGCCTTCCAGCTTCGAGTTGGCGCCCGGCAGGTCGGTGGCGACCGCGCACAGCGCCTCGCGGTACAGCCCCGGCGCGAAGGTCTCGCGGGCGATCGCGGCGGCCTCAGGTGTGGCGGACAGATGGCCCCAGCGGACCATCTGCTCGTAGAACCACAGCGCCTGGGACCGCCACGGGAAGGTGGCGGACGCGGTGTGGAACACCATGAAGCGGTCGATCCGGGCCTGGGCGCCGCGCGGCGTCAGGGTCAGGCTGCCCGACAGCGCCCGTTCGATCACCTCGGCGGGTGCGTCGACATAGCGCTCGCCGGCCAGCAGCTCGCTGAGGATCGTGCGGTTGCCGGGGTCGGCGACCCACACCGAGGCCCGGTACAGGGCACGAAGCAGCCGGTGCAGGTCGTCGCGCCGCTCCTCGACCCAGTCGCGGCGCAGCCCCAGGACCTTCTCCGGCGCGGCCGCCCAGACCGCCTGGCCGGGCAGGGTGATGGCGGCGAGCCCGGCGTCGACCGCGACCGAGCCCCAGGGCTCGCCGACGCAGAACCCGTCGATCACCCCCGAACGCACGGCCTCGGCCATCAGCGACGGCGGGATGACCTCGACCCGCACCTGGCGGTCCGGATCGATCCCCGCCGAGGCCAGCCAGTACCGCACCAGGTAGTGGTGGGTGGAGAAGAAGAACGGCACGCCGATCACCGCCGGGCGATCGAGGGCATTGCGGCGGATCGCCTCCAGCATGGCCTCGGCGCCGCTCAGTCCCGCGTCGAGGCCGTCCCCGGCCATGCGGTCGAGCAACTGCACCGATGCGCAGATCACGTCGCCGTTCAGGTTGAGCACGTACGGCGCCACGATATCGGCACGCGGTCCGCCGAGCCCGAGGTTGGTCGCCAGCGCCATCGGGGCGAGCAGGTGCGAGGCGTCGTACAGCCGGACCGCCAGCTTGTCGCGCACGTTCGACCACGAGGTCTCGCGCGACAGCACTATCTCCAGCCCTTCCTCGCGGGCGAAGCCGAGCTCGTGCAGGGCGACCAGCGGGGCGCAGTCGACCAGCGGGATGAAGCCGATGCGGACCCGGGTGCTCAATTCAGGATCTCCGCAGCGGTCACGATGCTCTGCGCGATGTCGCCGATCTTGCGGTTCTGGTTCATCGCGGTGCGGCGCAGGACCTTGTAGGCCTCCTCCTCGTCGATCCCCTTCATCTTCATGAGGATGCCCTTGGCCCGGTCGACCAGCTTGCGCTCGGCCAGGGCCGCCTTGGTGGTCTCCAGCTCGGTGTTGAGGCGCGAGAACGCGTTGAACCGGCTGATCGCCAGGTCGAGCACCGGCTTGATGCGCTCGCGGTGCAGGCCGTTGACGACATAGGCGCCGACCCCGGCCTCGACGGCGGCGGTGATCGAGGCGCTGTCGCTCTCGTCGACGAACATCGCGACCGGGCGCTTGATCCGGCGCGACAGCTCGAACATCTGCTCCAGCATGTCGCGGCTGGGGGCCGCCAGGTCGATCAGCACCGCATCCGGGTCGATCTGGGCCAGCCGGTCCAGCAGGTTGTCGGTCTCGCCGAGCGCCACGACGTCGGGGAAGCCGGCGTCGGCGAGGGCGGCGGTGATCATCCGCGCCCGTTCGGCCAGCAGGTCGATGACGACGATCTTCATCTGCGCACGCACCCATCCTCCCGATCGGTCGTCGATCAGGTCAGCCCGAGCGAGTGCGTTTCTTCCCTGGGAACCCTTTTCCACAGGATACGCGGATGGCCGGCCGGTGAGTCAACTCGCCGGTGAGGCACCCGCCGTCGGGACCGGGTGTGCGGGCAGGGGCATTCGACGTCCGGAGGCGGCGGTCAGCCGGCCGCGAACTCGAACCCTTCGTAGCCGTGCGCGGCCACGTCGTCGCAGATCCGCCGGTATCGGGCCATGCCGCCGGCATACGGCATGAACACCCGCGGCTTGCCCGGGATGTTGGCGCCGAGATACCAGGAGTGCCCGGCCATCGGCAGCAGCGTGGCGTCGGCGGCGTCGTTGACGTGCGCGACCCAGCGGTCGGCGGATTCCGGCGTGGTCTCGACCCGGGCGAAGCCGTGCTCGCGCATGTGCGCGATGCAGCCGGTGATCCACTCGACGTGCTGCTCGATGGCGACCGGCATGTTGCACAGCACCGACGGGCTGCCGGGACCGGTGACCGTGAACAGGTTCGGGAAGCCGGCGACCTGCAGGCCGAGATAGGTCTTCGGTCCGGCCTCCCAGGCCTGCTTCAGGGTCAGGCCGTCGCGCCCGGTGATGTCGATCTTCAGCAGGGCGCCGGTCATGGCGTCGAAGCCGGTGGCGAACACGATGATGTCGAGCTCGTGCTCGGCGCCGCTGCGCAGCTGGATGCCGGTCGGGGTGATGCGCTCGATCGGGTCGGACCGCACGTCCACCAGGCTGACGTTCGGGCGGTTGTAGGCCTCGAAGTAGTGGCTGTCGATCGGTGGCCGCTTGGTCGCGAACGGATGGTCGATGTTGGCCAGCAGGGCGGCGGTCGCCGGGTCCTTCACGGTCTGGCGGATCTTGCGCTTGAGGAACGCGGCGGCGGTGTCGTTGGCGGCCTTGTCGACCAGCAGGTCGCGGAAGGTGGCGCGGAACTGCAGCCCGCCCTTCTCCCAGGCGGCCTCGTACACCGCCTCGCGCTCGTCGGGCGTCAGGTCGTGGACCGAGCGGTCCTCGATCGCGAACGGGTGGCCGTTCGGGGTCGACTGCATCAGCGCGCGCAACGGTTCGCGGTTGCGCTTGACGTAGTCCTTGAACTCCCGGGTCAGCGGCGCGTTGTGGGCCGGGATGCTGTAGTTCGCGGTGCGCTGGAACACCGTGAGGTGATCGGCCGCCGCGGCGATCACCGGGACCGCCTGGATGCCGGTGGAGCCGGTGCCGATCTGGCCGACCCGCTTGCCGGTGAGGTCGACGCCTTCGTGCGGCCACTGACCGGTGTGGTACCAGTCGCCCTCGAAGCTCTCCAGCCCCGGGATCTTCGGCACGTTGGCAGAGGACAGGCAGCCGACGGCGGTGATCAGCCAGGTCGCGGCGAACCGCTCGCCGGCTTCGGTCTCGACCAGCCAGCGGTTGGCCCCGGCGTCCCAGCGGGCCGCCTTCACCCGGGTGTCGAGCTGGATGTCGCGGCGCAGGTCGAGGCGGTCGGCGACGTGGTTCAGATAGCGCAGGATCTCCGGCTGCTCCGGATACCGCTCCGACCACTCCCACTCCTCGTACAGCTCCTTGTCGAAGGTGAAGCAGTAGGAGTGGCTCTCGGAGTCGCAGCGCGCGCCGGGATAGCGGTTCCAGTACCAGGTGCCGCCGACCCCGCTGCCCTGCTCCAGGACCCGCGCCGACAGGCCGAGCCGGTCGCGCAGGCAATGCAGCTGGTACATGCCGGAGAACCCGGCGCCGACGATCAGCGCATCGACCGTCGTGGCCGATCCGGCGGCGGGCTGCGGGCGGGTCTGCGTGGCACCGTCTGGCATGTCGAAGCGCCTCCGTCGTATCCGTCGATGAACAGTGACTCATAATTCATTAATGCATCCGACCGGTCGCCGTCGAGCCTACAATCATCCGATCGGGGTGTGTCGAGCGGGCTCCGGTTCACGGGGTGAAATCCCGACCAAATGATCAATGACTCATGATTCATTGTTCTTGACAGGCCTCGACGCCCGTCACCAGACTTCGGCCAACAAGAAAGTTAACGGGTCAACCCGTCCTGTCGCCGCGACCGGTCCTCGGCGCGGCACCTTTTCAAGCGAGGAGCGCCATGAAGACATCCGACATCCGTCCGCGCCGTAGGATCGACCGGCGTACCGTTCTCAAGGGTGCCGTCGGGGTCGCCGCACTGGGCACCGGCATCAGCGGGTTCCCGGCCTACCTCAAGGCCGCGGGCAAGCCGATCCGTGTCGGCATGCCGACGATCATGTCCGGTCGCGTCGCGATCCTCGGCGAGTCCTCGGTCGCCGCGGCGCAACTGCAGATCAACCGCGTCAACAAGGCCGGCGGCATCGACGGCCGGCCGCTCGAACTGGTCGTCCGCGATTCCCGCGGCAAGCCGGACGAAGCCGCGCGCATGACCCGCGACCTGGTCAACAACGAGGGCTGCGACGTCATCCTGGACGCCGAAGCGTCGAGCGCGTCGTTCGCGGTCAACGAGGTGGTGCGCGACATCAAGAAGTTCTGCATCCACTCGAACTCCGAGACCTCGTCGCTGACCGCCGACCCGAAGAACCAGGTTCCGTGGGTGTTCCGGAGCGCCCGCCAGGGCATCCACGACGCCGTCGGCGGCGGCCTGTACGCCGCCCGGGTGGCGAAGGAGAAGGGGCTGAAGCGCTGGGCCACGGTGTCGCCGGACTACGCCTACGGCCGCGCCAACACCGAAGAGTTCATGGAGTACGTGAAGATCTTCGCCCCTGAGGTGGAGATCATCGAGCAGACCTGGCCGAAGATCTTCCAGCCGGACTACACGGAGAACGTGACCGCGCTGCTGAACGCGCAGCCCCAGGCGGTCTACTCCTGCCTGTGGGGCGGCGACCTGGTGGCGTTCACCGACCAGGCCAGCCTGTACGGGCTGTTCGACCAGTTCGAGGCCTTCGCGGTCAACCTCGGCGACTACCCGGTGATCACCGCGATCAAGAGTCTGCCGGCCGGCGTCCACTCCGGCAGCCGCTACCACAAGGACATCCCCGACACGCCCGAGAACGAGGCGTGGTACGCCGAGTTCATGGCCAATTCCAAGGTGCTGCCGACCAACTGGAGCTGGGAGAACGCCACCGCGATGGACTTCATCATCGCGGCGCTGAAGGCGACCGGGGGCGACACCGACGCCGAGAAGATGGGCAAGGCGACCGCCGGCATGACCATCGACTCGCCGTTCGGGGCCGGTGGCAAGCTGACCATGCGCGACTCCGATCACACGCTGGTCAACTACATGGTCGGCTACAGCAAGACGATCTCCAAGGATCCCTACGTCGTCGACTTCAAGCAGACCGACTGGGCCGACATCTACAAGCACGAGGAAGAGTGGAAGAAGCGCAACGGCTACATCTGAGGCCGTGCCATCGTCGTAGCGCGGTTGGCGGGGCGGCCGGTGCCGCCCCGTCGCCGCGACCGACGGTCTTCCAGCCCGTCGCCCGATCGTCCGGTCGGCGCGCCCCGGCCATCTGACCTGCGGAACCCTCGCCTATGCTCGAAATCGACGCGCTCGCCACGTGCCTGTCGACGCCGGCATGCCTCGTGAACCAGACCACCAGCGGGCTGATCATCGGCATGCTGCTGTTCCTGGTGGCGTCCGGCGTGACGCTGATCTTCGGCGTGCTGCACGTGATCAACTTCGCCCACGGCAGCTTCTACATGCTCGGGGCGTACTTCGCGTTCACGGTCTACCAACTGACCGGCAACTACTTCCTGGCAGCGGCCGCCGGTGCCGTCGGGGCGGCGATCGCCGGAATCGTGTTCGAGCGCCTGATCATCAGCCGGGTCTATGGCCAGAACGTGCTGATGCAGCTCCTGGTCTGCTACGCGTTCATCCTGATCGTCGACGACGCGGTGAAGATCGTGTGGGGCGCCGAGTACCTGGCGATGGGCATTCCGGCGGAGTTCCGGCTGCCGCCGTACCGGATTGCCGGCGGATTCGTGCCGCCGTTCTACCTGTTCCTGGTGGCGATGGCGGTGATCATCGGGCTGGGCTCGCTGTACGTCGTGACCAAGACCCGGTTCGGCAAGATCGTGCGGGCCGCCGCCCACAACGCGTCGATGGTCTCGGCCCTGGGCATCCGGGTGCCGATCTACTTCGCCCTGCTGTTCGCCCTCGGCTGCGCGCTGGCCGGCGTCGCCGGCGCCCTGGCGGCGCCGGTACGGTCGCTGACCCCGGGCATGGGCCTCGGCATCCTGGTCGAGAGCTTCATCGTCACGGTGATCGGCGGCATGGGCTCGATCCCGGGCGCCTTCCTGGCGGCGATCATTCTCGGCCTGACGCGCTCGATCGGCAGCGTCGGCTTCCCGCTGTTCGTCGACGGGGCGATGTTCATGATGATGGCGCTGGTCCTGATCTTCCGGCCGACCGGCCTGCTCGGACAGGGGACCCTGCGATGACCTTGCTGCGCGAGTTCCGGCGCGACATCGCGATCGCGGTCGTCGCCTTCCTGGTGCTGCTCGCCATCGGCTTCGGCATCGACAGCCCGTGGCCGCGCGACTTCCTGACGTCGATCTTCGCGTTCGGCCTGCTGGCGATGTCGCTGAACCTGCTGATCGGCTACACCGGCCTGGTGTCGTTCGGGCACGCCGCGTTCTTCGCCTTCGGCGGCTACGTGTTCGGCCTGCTGCTGCAGTGGGAGGGGTTCACGAGCGCGCTCGGCGGCGCCTCGGTACCGCTGGCCTTCGTGGCCGCCCTGATCGGCACCGCCCTGTACTCCCTGGTGATCGGCGCGATCTGCGTTCGGCTGACCGAGATCTACTTCGCCTTCCTGACGCTCGCCTTCCAGATGTTCCTGTACAGCGTGATCCTGAGCTGGGTCTCGCTGACCGGCGGCGACCAGGGGCTGATGGGCGGCATCCCACGGCCGCCGTTCCTCGGGATCGACCTGGGCGACGCCCACCATCGCTACGCGGCCTGCGCGCTGGTGTTCGTGGTGTGCGTGCTGATCATGCGGATCGTGACCGAGAGCCCGTTCGGCTACACCCTCCGGATGATCCGCGACAACGCCCAGCGCGCCGCCTTCCTGGGGGTCAACGTCACCCGGGTGAAGCTGATCTGCTTCGTGGTGGCGGGCTCGATCGCCGGCGTCGGCGGCGTCATCCTGGCGCTGTTCACCTCGGGGGCGTACCCCGAGTGGGCGTTCTGGGCGCAGTCCGGCGAGGCGATCTTCATGATCATGCTGGGCGGCCTCAACGTGTTCGTCGGACCGCTGGTCGGCGCGGTGGCGCTGCGGATCCTGAACGACGTCGTGCAGATGTACACCAGCCACACGGAGATCGTGATCGGCCTGGTGATCCTGTTCGTCGTGCTCGGCCTGCGGCGCGGGCTGCTGGACTTCGCGCGCGACTGGTGGGTCGATCGGCAGCAGGCTCGGCTGGCGGCCGCCAACAGGGAGGGCGAGGAGCGATGAGCAAGGCAGTCGGATCCCTCGAGGGACGGGTCGCCGTCGTCACCGGCGGGGCCAGCGGTATCGGCGGCGCCTGCGTCCGCCTGATGGCGGCGCGCGGCGCCCGGGTGGTGGTCGCCGACCTGAACGCCGAGGCCGCCGCGAAGATGGCGGCCGAGGTCGGCGGCGTGGCGATGGGCGTCGACGTGCGCGACGCCGACGCGGTTCAGGCCCTGGCCGTCCGGGTCGAGCGCGAAGTCGGCCCGACCGACATCGTGGTGACCTCTGCCGGCATCGTGCAGCCGCCGCTGCCGCCCGAGGACCTGCCGCTGGAGCTGTACGACAACGTGGTGGCGGTGAACCTGCGCGGCACCTACCTGACCGCGCGGGCCTTCGCGGCCTACATGCTGAAGCGGCGGTCCGGCGCCATCGTCACCATCAGCTCGGTGACCGCCGAGCGCTCGACGCCGCTGCATGCCTATGCGCCGACCAAGGCCGCGGTGACCAACCTGACCATGGGGCTGGCTTCCGAATGGGGGCGGGCCGGCATCCGCGTCAACACGGTCGAGCCCGGCTATACCCGCACCCCGGCGCTGCAGGACCAGATCGACCGCGGCTACCGCGACCCGACCTTGCTGGAGGAAAACTCCGCGCTCGGCCGGATGGTCGAGCCGGAGGAGATCGCCAGGGCGGTCGGCTTCCTGGTGTCGGACGAGGCATCGGCGATCACCGGTATCGCCCTGCCGGTCGACGCCGGCTACTTCTGCGCCGGGTCGTGGCACCCCTATGGCGGCGTCCGCAAGCGAGGGACTTGAGCATGCTGCGGCTGGAGAACGTCGTTAAGACCTTCGGCGGCGTCGTCGCGACCGACCACGTGTCGCTCGACTTCCCGGACGGCTCGCTCAGCGCGGTGATCGGCCCGAACGGGGCGGGCAAGACCACGCTGTTCAACCTGATCACCGGGCACCTGGTGCCGGACAGCGGGCGGATCCTGCTGGGGGACCAGGACATCGCCGGGATGGAGCCGGCGCGGATCGTCCGCAAGGGCGTCGGCCGGGCGTTCCAGGTGGCGAGCATCTTCCCGACCATGACGGTCGAGCAGGCGCTGATGGCGGCGGTCGCGTCGCACGTCCACATGTCGGAGCACCTGCTGTCGGCGTTCCCGCCGCCGTCGGTACGGCAGCGGGCCGAGGAACTGGTCGAACTGCTCGGCATGGGCGGGGTGGCGCGGCTGCTGTGCTCCAACATCTCGCACGGCGACCAGAAGCTGCTCGACATCGGCTTGGCGCTGGCGCTCGAGCCCAGGGTGCTGCTGCTGGACGAGCCGACCGCCGGCATGGGGCCGGAGGAGCGCTGGCAGATGATCCGGACGGTCCGCCGGCTGTGGGAGCAGGGGCGCATGACCCTGGTGTTCATCGAGCACGACATGGACATCGTCTTCGAGGTTTCCCAGACCATCAGCGTGCTGCGCTACGGCGCGGTGCTGGCCCAGGGCACGGCCGACGAGATCCGCAGCAACCCGGAGGTCATCGAGGCCTATCTCGGGACCGAGAACTACGAGGAGCAGCCGGCATGACCAGCGACGCGATTCTCTCGGTCGCCGGCCTCGACGTGTTCTACGGCGCCTCGAAGATCCTGTTCGGGGTCGACCTCGAGGTCGGGCGTGGCCGGACCCTGGCGCTGCTCGGCCGCAACGGGGCCGGCAAGAGCACCACGCTGAAGGCGATCGCCGGGGTGGCCCCGCCGCGCAAGGGCAACGTCCGGCTCGGCACCAGCAACCTCGCCGGCAGCCGGCCGGACGCGATCGCCCGGGCCGGTATCGGCTACGTGCCCGAGGACCGGCAGGTGTTCCCGATGCACAGCGTCGAGGACAACTTGGCTATCGGCGCCAAGCTCGGCCCGCAGGGCCAGGACTTCTGGAAGCTGGAGACGGTCTACGAGACCTTCCCGATCCTGGCCCGCATGAAGGAGCGCCGCGCCGGCCTGCTGTCGGGCGGCGAGCAGCAGATGCTGACCATCGCCCGCACCCTGATGGGCAATCCCGAGGTGCTGCTGCTGGACGAGCCGTCGGAGGGCCTGGCACCGATCATCGTGCAGGCGATCGCCGACCTGATCCGCAAGCTGCGGTCGATGGGCGTCACCATCGTGCTGGCCGAGCAGAACATGCACTTCTGCCTCGGCATCTCCGAGGACGCCGCAGTGATCGACAAGGGCCACATCGTCTACCGCGACACCATCCAGGGCCTGAAGGCCAACACCGAGGTGACCAAGCGCTACCTGGCGCTGTAGGGGGGCGGTTGCGCGACGGGCCGACGCTCCCGAGAGTCAATTGGCTGTGGACGCCCGTCGCCTCGTGGGTCCCGGAGCCAGCCGCTCACGCGGCTTCTCCGGGATGACGGACGGAGTGAGGCCGCCTCCCTTATCCTCGTCATTCCGGAGGGGGCGCGCGAGCGCCCGGCTCCGGAACCCACCGGACGCTCCGGGATCAGGTCAGCTGCCGAACAGGCCGCGCGTGACCAGCTTCACGTAGGCGTCGACCACGTGCTCCGGGATCGGCCCAGTGCCGCCCCTGCCGTCGTGGACGTAGCGCATCGCCAGGTAGGCGCGGGCCGACAGCAGCATGTAGATGACGGCCTCCAGCTCCTGCTCGTCGTAGCCCCGGATCTCGCCGCGCTCGACGGCCCGGTTGAGCGCGCCGCGATAGCCCTCGACCAGCACCCGGAAGTGCTCGTCATGGGCCTTCGGCGCGAAGATCTCGGCCTCGTACAGGATGCGGTAGAACGCCGGGTGCCGGTTCAGGTAGTCGAAGAACGCGCGCAGCCGCGCCTCCTCGCGGTCGGCGCCGGTCAGACCGGCCGGCACCGCCGTGCGGATGTGGTCGAGCATCTGCTGGCCCATATGGGGCAGCAGCTTGTCGAAGATGTGCTGGCGCGATTCGAAGTAGTTGTAGAACGTCCCCTGGGCGACGCCGGCCAGCCGCGTGATCTTCGAAACGGAAGCGTCGGCATAGCCGTCCTCGCCGACGACCTGGGCGGCGGCCTCCAGGATGCGCATGTAGGTGTCGCGCGCCTTCTCCTCGCGGGTCATCCGCCGTTGCTTGGCGGGACGAAGCACAGACAGTTCCGTCATCGGCAATCCGATCGTTACGCCGGCAGATCGTCTTACTCGGCTGCAGCGCGCAAGGTGTCAAGCATGGCGAAGGCCTCGCGCACCGTGGCGATGTCGCCCGCGGGCAGGTCGCGACAGAATGCCTCCAGCCGGTCGTAGGCGGCGTCCGGCACCCCGGTCTCGGCGCCGATCCGGCGGATCAGGGCGCTGGTCTCGTCCCAGTCGTAGGCGTAGTCGAGCGCCGTCATCCGCAGGTCCTCGACCACGGTCGAGCCGTCGGCGAGCGTGGCCTCCAGGATGCAGGACAGGGTCGGCACGCCGGCATCGGTGACCAGCTCGACCTTGGCGACCAGGTCGTTCACCGCCGGGTCGTCATACGTTGTCATGTGCCGCATCGACGGGACACCGCGCACCAGCGCGGTGGCGATGCAGAACGGGATGCTCATCAGGGTCCCGGAGATCGTCGAGAACGGGCCTTTCTCGTCCATGCCGGCATAGCCGGTCTCGTACGGGTTCATGCGGACGTCGACCTTCGCCACCGGGCGGCCCGCCAGCTTGTCGCGCAGGCGCAGCGCCGCGGTCACCGGCGACTGGTTGAAGGCGCAGACCGGGAACGGCTTGAACGCGACCCGGTGGATCTTCCAGTGCCGGCCGAGCGTCCCGGCCAGCCCCTCGACGTCCGGCTCCTGGCGGGCCAGCGAGCGGATCAGCCCGGCCTTGCCCTCGACCGCGTAGGGCGCGGTGATCGCGCCCTCGGCCGCCAGCATGGCCGAGACCAGCCCGACCCGGCCGACCATCCCGACCTGGTAGCGCCACTCGTCGGTGCCGTCGGCGAACGACTGCAGGTTGCCGCCGGTGGCCGATGCCGCCAGCGCCATGGCCGAGGCGGTGCGGTCGGCCGGCAGGGCCATCAGCCGGGCCGCCATCGCGGCGCAGGCGATCGGGCCGTAGACCATCGAGGACCTGAGGCCGGCCGGCGTGGTGTGGACGGCGTGCGCCTCCTCCAGCAGGCCGCCGATCTCGTAGCCGGCGACCAGCGCCGACAGCAGCCGGTCGAGCGGGTAGCCGTAGGCCTCGATCATGGCGGTCGCCAGCGGGATCATCTCGGTGCCGAGGTGGGCGGCGCCCGAGGCGTCTTCCTGGGCGCGGCCGTGGAACAGCGCGGCGTTCGCCAGGATGGCGCCGGCGACCGAGGTGCGGCGGCCGTCGCCCAGCAGGGTGGCCGACGGCAACGGCGAGTCGGCGGGGCGCTCGCCGTCCATGGCGATCGCCGCGCGCCGGGCGACCGGGGCGTAGGGGGTGTCGTGGCAGCCGATGCCGATGCCGTAGCCGTTCAGCAGGCACAGGCGCGCTCGCTCCATCACCTCGTCGGGGATGGTCTCGCTGTCGAGACCGCACACGAAATCGGCGAAGCTTCGGACCAGGGACATGACGCTTCCTCCTCTATGGCTGCCTGCGTCCGGTCACGCGTCGTCGCGGAACCGGTCGCGCAGCACGCGCTTGAGCACCTTGCCGGACGGGTTGCGCGGCAGGGCGTCGACGATATGCAGTTCCTTCGGGACCTTGAAGCCGGCCAGGTGCTTGCGGCAATGGGCCTCCAGGGCGGGATAGTCCAGTTCGCCGCCGGCCTTCAGCACGACCACCGCGACCGGGCGCTCGCCCCATTTCGGGTCGGGCCGGCCGACCACCGCGGTCTCGCTGACCTGCGGCAGCTGATAGACCACGCGCTCGACCTCCGACGAGGCGATGTTCTCGCCGCCGGAGATGATCATGTCCTTCTTGCGGTCGGTCAGGTACAGGAAGCCCTCGGCATCCAGGTAGCCGACGTCGCCGGTGCGGAACCACCCCTGCGGCCAGAACGCGGCCGCGGTGCGGTCCGGGTCCTTCCAGTAGCCCTTGGTGACCTTGGCGCCGCGCAGGCAGATCTCGCCCTCGCTGCCGGCCGGCAGGGCGGTGCCCTCGTCGTCGCGGATCTCGATCTCGACATGGGCGGTGGCGCGGCCGACCGAGCCGATCTTCTCGATTTCGCGGCCGGCCTCCATCAGGGTGTCGCCCGAGCAACTCTCGGTCAGGCCGTAGGCGTCGACGTAGCGGGCGTTGGCGAACACGTCGGTGAACTCGCGGATCCGCGATTCCGGGGTGCGGTCGCCGCCGGCCACGCACCAGCGCAGCGAGGAGACGTCCCAGCGGCCGCGGTCCGGCGCGTTCAGGATGCCGTTGGTCATGATCGGCGGCATCCAGATGCCGGTGGCCCGGTGCTTCTCGATGGTCGCCAGCACCGCCTCGGGCGTGTAGTCGCGCAGCAGGGTCAGGCTGCCGCCGACCCACAGCACGGCGATCCCCGGCAGGTCGAAGGCTCCGACATGGTACATCGGCCCGACCACGCACAGCCGGTCGTCGCGGGTGAGCTGCAGGTCGACCACGTGGTCCATGCACTTCCAGTACAGGTTCCCGTAGTCGTGGGTGACGCCCTTCGGCCGGTCGGTGGTGCCGGAGGTGTACATCAGCCGGAACAGGTCACCGGGGCCGCGCACCGCCATCGCCGCCGGCGGCGTGTCGTAGCCGGCCAGCACCCGGCTGTCGGACTGCATCGCGGCGTTCAGCTCGACCACCGGGCAGGAGACCTCGCGGGCCAGGGCCGCGAGCTCGTCGTCGGCCAGAACCAGGCCGGCGCCGGCATGACCGGTGATGTAGGCGATCTCCTCGGCGGCTAGCCGGTAGTTGACCGGCAGCAGAACCGCGCCGAGGTGACTGGCGGCGAACGCGATCTCCAGGAACGCCGGGCTGTTCTTCATCACCAGCGCGACGATCGAGCCCTCGCCGATGCCGCGGCCGGCCAGCCAGCCCGACAGCCGCAGCGCCCGGTCCAGCAGGTCGGCGTAGCCGATGGTGGCGTCGCCCCACAGCATGGCCGGCGCCTCCGGCCGGCGGGCGGCGTGGTACTGAAGGAACGCGGTCAGGTTCTGCATCGGGCGATTCCTCGGTGGGCGATTCCCCGGTGGGCGATTCCCCGGTGGGCGATTCCTCGGCGGCCGGTCTCTGCCGGCTCGGGCGGGTCAGTAGGATTTCGGCAGGCCCAGGTTGGCGGTGGCGATGTAGTTCAGGATCATCTCTTCCGAGATCGGCGCAAAGCGGAACAGCCGGGCGTCGCGCCACAGCCGCTCGACGTGCATCTCCTTCGAGAAGCCCATGCCGCCCATGGTCTGCATCGCCTGCTCGGCGGCGCCGGAGGCGGCCTGCGAGGCGATCAGCTTGGCGGCGTTGCTCTCGCTGCCGAACGGCTGGTCGCTGTCGAACAGCCAGGCGGCCTTGAAGTTCATCATCCGGGCGCATTCCAGCTCGGCCCAGTACTGCGCCAGCGGGAACTGCAGGCCCTGGTAGGAGCCGATCGACCGGTCGCCGAACACCTTGCGGTCGAGGGCGTACTCGACCGCGAGCTTGATCGCCAGCCGTCCGGTGCCGAGCAGGCCGGCGGTGGTCACGATCCGCTCGGTGTTCAGCACGTCGAGCAGCTGCTTCCAGCCCTCGTGCTCGGTGCCGATCAGCTCCTCCGGCTCGACCCGGAGGTCGTCGAAGAACACCGAGGAGGAGGGCAGGGTGTTGGTGCCGACCTTGTCGATCGCCGTGTGGGTCAGACCCTCGCGGTTCACGTCGACCATGAACAGCGAGATGCCGTGGGTGCGCTTCGGCGCCTCGGCGACCGGCACGGTGCGGGCGACGATCAGCATCTTGTCGGCCTGCGGCACGCCGGTGATCCAGATCTTGCGGCCGTTCACCCGCCAGCCGTTGCCGTCGCGCCGGGCGAAGGTCCGAACCTCCAGCGCGTTCGAGCCGGCATCGGGCTCGGTCAGCCCCATGCTGAAGGTCATCTCGCCGCTGCACAGCTTCGGCAGCCACTCGCGCTTCATCTCGTCGCTGCCGTATTTCGAGATCGCCACGCCGCCGAAGATCGGGTTCAGCATGAAGATCTGCGCCAGGGTCGATCCGGCCCCGGCGGCGCACAGCTCCTCGATGATCAGCGCGGTGTCGACCATGCCGAGGCCGCTGCCGCCGTACTCCTCCGGCAGGCTGGCACCGGCCAGCCCGGCCTCGCAGATCGCGTCCCAGCATTCCTTGGGGTAGGCCTTGTCGCGGTCCTTCTGGCGCCAGTAGTCCGGGCCGAACCGTTCGCCGACCCGCCGGGCGGTCTCGATCAGGAGGCGCTGCTCCTCGGAAAGCGCGAAGTCCATGGGGCTTGTCGTCCTCTTCTGGTTCAGGGAGCCGGGCGCAGCAGGCCTAGCGGCGATCGGATGGCCTCCGCGACCGAGGCCAGGAACCGGGCGGCGAGCGCGCCGTCGATCACCCGGTGGTCGCAGGCCAGCGACAGCGCGATCTCGCGCCGCGCCACCGGGTTGCCGCCGGTGTCGGGGCGGAACACGCCGCGCTCGGCGCCGACGCCCAGGATCATCGACTGCGGCGGGCTGATGATCGGCACCAGGGCGGTGACGTCGTGCATGCCGACGTTGGAGATCGAGATCGCCCCGCCGCCGACGTCCTCGGGCACGAGATTCCCGTCGCGGGCGCGCCCGACCTTGTCGCGGGCCTCGGCGGCGACCACGTCGAGCGGCCGGGCGGCGACGTCGCGGATCACCGGGATGCGCAGTCCGTCCGGGGTCTCGGCGACCAGCCCGACATCCACGGTGTCGAGCGCGAACTCCTGCTCGTCCAGCCAGATCCGGTTGATCTCCGGCATCGCCGCCAGGGCGTTGCCGACCGCCTTGATCAGCAGGTGCGAGACGGTGATGCGCGGATAGCGGGCGTCGGCGTTCAACTCGGCCCGCAGCGCGGCCAGCGCCGTCACCTCGGCCTCGGTCTGGACGTAGAAGTGCGGCACGTCGCGCTTCGACGCCGCCACCCGGCGGGCGGTGGCGGCCCGGGCATTGCCGGCGGGCGAGGGCGCTGATCGGCGAGCGGGCGCGGCGGCGCAGCGCTCGACGTCGCAGGCCTTGATGCGGCCGCGCGGACCGGAGCCGTCGACCGCGGCCAGGTCGACGCCGCGCTCGGCCGCGAGCCGGCGGGCCAGCGGCGTGGCGACGATCCGGTCGCCGCCACCGGCCTGCGCGGGGGCTGGCTGTGCCGGAGTGGGGCGCTCGGGAACGGGGGCGGGGGAGACGCTGCCGTCGGCGGTGCGGGCGACCGGGGTGCCGACCGGGACGGTCTCGCCTTCGGCGACCAGGATCGCCTCGATCGCGCCCGGCTCGGTCGCCTCGATCTCGTTGGCGATCTTCTCGGTCTCGACCACGAACAGGATGTCGCCGGCCGCGTAGGCGTCGCCCGGCTTGACCCGCCATTCGGCCAGCAAGCCTTCGGTCATGGTCAGTCCCAGCTTCGGCATCACGAGGTCGGCCATCGTCGGCTCCGTTGGGCGGTCCGGGGGCTCGGGGCGCTCAGGCGCCCTCGAACCGCGCCTTTCGCTTTTCCAGGAACGCCGAGCAGCCCTCGTGGGCGTCGCGGCTGTCCATCACCAGGCTGATGGTCGCCTGCTCGTGGCGCAGGGCGGACGGCAGCGCCATGTCGGCGCCGTCGCCGATGGTCCGCTTCAGCAGCTTCAGGGTCAGCGGCGACTTCTCGGCGATCTTGGCAGCCAGCGCCCGGGTCTCGGCCATCAGCTCGTCGTGCGGCACCACCCGGTTGGCCAAGCCGATCGCAACCGCCTCTGCGGCCGGGATGTGGTCGCCGGTGAACATCAGCTCCTTGGCCCGGCACAGCGGGACCTGGCGGATCATCCGCTGGGTGCCGCCGGCGCCCGGGAAGATGCCGAGGGTGATCTCCGGCAGGCCGAGCCGCGCCTTGTCCGACAGGATCCGGATGTCGAGGCACAGCAGCAGCTCGGTGCCGCCGCCGAGCGCGAAGCCGTTGACCGCCGCGATGGTCGGCTTGTCGCAGGTCTCGAACCGCCGGAACACCCGGTGGATCTCCTCGCCGAACTCGCGGTAGTGGGCCAGACCCAGGCGCGAGTTCAGGTCGCCGATGTCGCCGCCGGCGACGAACGCCCGGCCGGCGCCGGTCACCACGATCACCCGGACCGTGTCGTCGGCCTCCAGCCGGTCCAGCGCCTTCTCCAGCGCCAGGCAGGTCGGCACGTCCAGCGCGTTCAGGGTCTCCGGCCGGTTGATGGTGATCTGCCCGACCGGGCCGTCGACCTCCACCAGCACTGCGTCGTCGGTCATGGTGTCACTCCTTTGGGGCGGGCATGCGCTTGGCGGGTGGATTCCGGATCGCGCCCCGCGCGTCCGGAATGACGAAGAGAAGGGGATGTGTCGCCGATGTTGGCCCGCCCCTTCCTGCCGTCATTCCGGACCGACGCGTCATCGGCGCGGCGGAGCCGGAACCCACGGAGCGACGGGCGTTCTGAGACGTCATCGGCACCCCCTCACTCCAGCGTCCGCCGGACCGCGGCGACCACGTCGGCGGCGGCGGGCAGGTAGGCCTTCTCGAGCGCACCGGCGAACGGCACCGGCATGAACGGCGCGCCGACGCGGACGATCGGCGCGTCCAGCTCGTCGAACCCGACATCGGCCATGCGGGCCGCGATCTCGGCGCCGATCCCGAAGGCCTCGACCGCCTCGTGCAGCACCACCAGGCGGTGGGTACGCGACAGGCTGGCCAGCACCGCGGCCTCGTCCCAGGGCTGCAGTGAGCGCAGGTCGATCACCTCGACGTCCACCCCGTCGCCGGCCAGGGCGTCGGCCGCCTGCAGCGCGGTGTGCAGGGCCGCACCATAGGTCACGACGGTGGCGTCGCGGCCCGGCCGGGCGATCCGTGCTCTGCCGATCGGGACGGCGGCGGGGCTGTCGTCGATCTCGCCCTTGAGGGCGTACAGCGCCTTGTTCTCGACCACCACCACTGGGTCGGGGTCGTCGATCGCGGCGCGCAGCAGGCCGTAGGCGTCGGCCGGGGTGGCCGGGCAGACGACCTTGAGGCCGGGGATGTGGGCCAGCCACGCCTCCAGGCACTGCGAGTGCTGGGGCCCGGCGCTCAGGCCGCCGCCGTGCGGGGTGCGCAGCACCATCGGCACAGAGTTGCGGCCGCCGAACATGAAGCGCGCCTTGGCCGCCTGGTTCACCAGCTGGTCCATCGCCAGGGTGACGAAGTCCATGAACATGATCTCGGCGACCGGCTTCAGCCCGCTGAGCGCCGCGCCAACCGCCATGCCGGCGATCGCAGCCTCGGAGATCGGGGTGTCGCGCACGCGCTCGGCGCCGAACGCCTCCTGCAGGCCGCGGGTCGCCTTGAACGGCCCGCCGGCCTCGCCGACGTCCTCGCCGAACAGGATCACCGACGGGTCGGCCGCCAGGGCGTCGTGCAGGGCCTGGTTGATCGCCTTGCCGTAGCGGGTCTCGACCATCGCTCAACCCTCCGCCGCGGTGTAGACGTCGGCGGCGGCGGCCGCGAACGAGGGTTCCGGCGCACCGCGGGCGTTCGCCACGGCCTGCTCCACGCGGCGGTCGATGGCCTCGGCGATCGCGTCGATCCGGTTGGCGTCGACGCCGAGCTCGGCCAGCCGCGCCCGGCAGCGGGCGATCGGGTCGGTGGCGGCGAGGCCGGCGAGCTCGTCCGGCGAGCGGTAGTCCTGGCGGTCGCCCTCGAAGTGGCCGCGGACCCGGGTGGTCCGGCATTCCAGCACGCGCGGCCCGTCGCCGCGGCGCAGGGCGGCGATGCACTCGGCGGCGGCCGCCTCGACCGCCTCGACGTCGTTGCCGTCGACCTCGACATGCGGGATCGAGAAGGCGGCGGCGAGGTCCTTCAGGCTGGCCTTCATCTGCCGGTCGGTCGGGCTGAACTCCGACCAGCCGTTGTTCTCGCAGGCGAACAGCATCGGCAGCGCCCAGAGTGCGGCGATGTTCAGGCACTCGTGCAGCACGCCCTCGGCCAGCGCGCCATCGCCGAAATAGGCGACCGCGACTGCGTCGGTTCCCCGGGTCTTATGGGCCAGCGCGCTGCCCAGCGTGATCGGCAGGCCGGCCCCGACGATGCCGTTGGCGCCGAGCATGCCGATCGACACGTCGGCGACGTGCATCGAGCCGCCGCGGCCCCGACACAGCCCGCTGTCGCGGCCCATGATCTCGGCGAAGAAACCGTCCAGGTCGATGCCCTTGGCCAGGGCGTGGCCGTGGCCGCGGTGGTTCGAGGCGACCGTGTCGGCCGGGCCGAGCGAGGCGGATATCCCGACCGGCACCGCTTCCTGGCCGATCGACAGGTGGATGAAGCCCGGCACCTCGCCGTCGGCGAACAGCGCCTTGAGCCGCTCCTCGGCCTGGCGGATCGTCAGCATGCCCTCGTAAAGCGAGAGCAGGCGGTCGGTCGGGTCGTTCTTCGGCTCGCGGGCCATGGCGCATCCTCGGGTGACGCGGCGAGTATGGTTGCCGCGGATCGACCCGGTCAACTTTAAATGACTGCTGATTCATAGTTCATTATTATGCGCCAAACGGGAGGAATGGGACGGTGAACCTGGATTTCGGAGATCGCACGGCACTGGTGACCGGCGGGGCCAGCGGAATCGGCCGGGCCTGTGCGGAAGCGCTGGCCGCCGCCGGCGCCCGGGTGGTGGTGGCCGACCGCGATGCCGCCGCCGGCGAGGGCGTCGCCAAGTCGGTCGGCGGGACGTTCCGTCGGATCGACGTCGGCGACGAGCAGGCGGTGGCCGAGGCGGTCGACGCGGTCGAGCGCGAGGTCGGCCCGATCGACGTCCTGGTGACCTGCGCCGGCGTGCTTCAGCGCACCCTGCCGCCGGGCGAGCTGTCGTGGAAGGAGTGGGACCTGGTGCAGCGCATCCATCTGCGCGGCACCTATGCCTGCTGTGCCGAGGTCGGCACCCGGATGGCCGGGCGGGGCAGGGGCGCGATCGTGGTGATCGCGTCGGTCGCCGGCATGCGGTCCGGGCCGCTGCACTCCTACGGGCCGGCCAAGGCCGCCATCATCAACCTGGCGGAATGCCTGGCCGGCGAGTGGGGGCGGCGCGGTGTGCGGGTCAACGCGGTCGCCCCCGGCTTCACCGAGACGCCGGCCCTGGAGCGCGGCTTCGCGACCGGGACGCTGGAGGCCGGCACGCTCGCCGGCAGCAGCGCCCTCGGCCGGCTGGTGCGGGCCGAGGAAATCGCCGGGGCCGTCACCTTCCTGGCGTCCGACCTGGCCTCGGCGATCACCGGCGTGACCCTGCCGGTCGACGCCGGCTACCTGGTGGCGACGCCGTGGTCGGCCTATGGCGGCGTGCGCGGCGAGGGGCCCGGGGATTGAAATCCCCGGACAGGTCGCTCACTCGTCGGTCATCGGCGTGGTGATCACCAGGAACACCAGGTCGACCAGGCCGGTGTTGCTGATCGCGTGCTCGATCCCGGGTGGGATGAAGATCACGTCGTGGCGCCGCACTACGCGCTTCTCGCCGGCGATCTCCATCAGGCCCTCGCCCTCCAGCACGTGGTAGACCTGTTCCTGCACCTTGTGTGCATGGCGCTCCACATAGGCCATCGGCTGGTAGCACGAGATCCGGTGGTCGATCAGGCGGGCATCCGAATTGTCGGCCGCCACCAGCGGCTTGGACAGCGCGCCGCCGTGATGTGCCGGAAACTCCTTCCACTCGACTTCGGCGATGTTCCGGATGAAGGCTTTTCTCATTGTCGGTGCTCTCGGGCTGGGGTGTTGATGCCTGGAACCGGCGGCAGCCTAGACCATGCCGCCGTCGGTCTGCACGATCTGCCCGTCGATCCAGGAATAGGTCGCGAGGTTCTGCGTGGTGTTCGGTGAGGCCGATCTCAGCCGGCCATACGACGTTGTGGTGCTCGGCGCCGGGGCGGGCGGCATGACCGCCGCAGCCGTCGCCGCCCGCGAGGGGCTCGAGGTCCTGCTGCTCGAGAAGACCCCGCTGCTCGGCGGGACCACGGCCATCTCGGGCGGCATGGTGTGGGCGCCCGGCAACGCCTTGGCGGCGGCTGCCGGGAACACGGACTCGGTGGCGCAGGCACGGACCTATCTCGACGCCGTGGTCGGCGACCGGGTCGGGGCGGAGCTGCGCGAGGCGTTCCTGGAACGGGCCGGCGAAGCGGTCGACTATCTCACCCGCAACACCGCGGTGCAACTGGCGCCGGTGCCGTTCTACCCGGACTACTACCCGGACCTGCCGGGGGCGGTGCTGGCCGGGCGGGTGCTGGAACCGGTGGCGTTCGACGCCCGCGAGCTGGGCGCGGCGTTCGCCCTGCTGCGGCCGCCGCTGCCGGAGTTCACGCTGTTCGACGGCATGATGGTCGCCCGGCCCGACATCGTGCACTTCCGGCGGGTGTTCAAGTCGCTGCGGTCGGCGCTGCGGGTGCTCCGCCTGGTGTCGAGTTACGCGGTGCAGCGCCTGCGTTTGCACCGGGGCGCGAACCTGGTCCTCGGCAACGCGCTGGCGGCCCGGCTGGCGAGGTCGCTGATCGACCAGCGTGTCGCGGTCCGGCTGGGCGCCGACGTCCGTCGCCTGACGGTCGAGGGCGGGCGGGTCGCCGGGGTCGAGGTCGCGACGCCGTCCGGCCCGGTCGCCGTCGAGGCGCGTCGCGGCGTGGTGTTGGCGACCGGCGGGTTCTCCCGGAACCAGGCGATGCGCGCGCAGCTGCTGCCGGCGCTGGCCGGGCCGCTGTCGGCGGTGCCGGCCGGCAACACCGGAGACGGCATCGGTCTCGGGCTCGCCGCCGGCGGGCGGATCCCGGACGGCAATTCGAGCGGCGCGTTCTGGGTCCCGGTGTCGCGGTTCACCCGGGACGGCGGCGAGGCGGCGGTCTACCCGCACACCGTGACCGACCGCGGCAAGCCCGGCATGCTGGCCGTCGGCCGGGACGGGCGGCGCTTCACCAATGAGTCGGACTCCTATCACGAGTTCGTTCAGGCGGTGATGCGGGCCGATGCCGAGCACGGGACGGTGCCGTGCTTCCTGGTCTGCGACGCGACCTCGCTGTGGCGCTACGGGCTGGGGGCGGTGAAGCCGATGACCCTGCGGCTCTCGTGCCATCTGAAGAGCGGCTACCTGGTCTCGGCGCCGACCTTGCGCGGGCTGGCGGAGCAACTCGGCGTCGACCCGGGAGGCCTCGAGGAGACCGTTCGGCAGTACAACGTGGATGCCGAGGAGGGCATCGACCGCCAGTTCGGCCGCGGCGGCAACGCCTATCACCGCTATGTCGGCGACGCCGGCAACCGGCCGAACCCGGCGATGCGGCCGCTGGTCAGGCCGCCGTTCTATGCGGTGGCGCTGTACCCGGGCGACCTCGGGACCGCGTCCGGCCTGGCGACCGGGCCGGACGGGCGGGTCCTGGATGCGGCCGGCAACCCGGTCCCCGGCCTGTACGCCTGCGGCAACGACATGAACTCGGTGATGGCCGGCTGCTATCCGGGCCCCGGGATCACGCTCGGCCCGGCCCTGGTGTTCGGCTATCTCGCGGCCATGAGCCTGGCCGGCCGGAACTGAGGGGCCGGTTCCTCCGGAATCTGCTGCCCTGCGCCTCGGGCACCATGGCGGCGCCCAATCACAGCTCGTCCACGCAGACCGGGTAGACCGCCTGGAAGCCCTCGGCGTACTTGGCGTCGCGCCCGCCGGCCTGGCCGCCGGAGTTGCGACGGAAGTGGTTGGCCCGGTTCTGGGCGACGTTGGTGTAGTAGTCCCAGAGGTGGTGCTGGCCCTCCATGCACTCGATGGCGGCGCGCTTCTTGTCCCAGACCTCGGTGATGTCCAGGAACACGTTGGGAACCCAGCCCATCTGCTCGGTCTGGTGCGGCTCGAACAGGTAGAGCTGCGGCGCGCCGAGCACCTTCTGGCCGGGGTTGTGACCCCAGGCCTGGGCGATCATCCGGACCTCCATGGCGATCTCGGTCGCGTACATGTGGTCGGTGTTGTACGGGTCGTACTTGGAGTGGGACATCATGAAGCGCGGCTGCACCGCGCGGACGATGTCGACCAGCTTGAACTTGGCGTCCTGGTCGACGACCAGCGGATAGTCGCCCAGGTCCATGAACTGGATGTCGTGCACGTCGAGCGCCTTCGCCGCGTTCTCGGCTTCATTGCGGCGCGCGGCCTTCACGGCATCCAGCGTCACGCCGGGCTGCTTCCACAGCTTGGCGCTCTCGCCCCGCTCGCCGTACGACAGGCAGACGACGGTCACCTCGTAGCCGAGCTTCTGGTGCAGCGCGATGGCGCCGCCACAGCGCCAGACGAAATCGGCTGCGTGGGCGCTGATCACCAGCGCCGTCTTCCTGTCAGCCATCACCGGTCCTCTCTTGTCGGAGCCATGCTCCAGATCATGCGGAGGGTCCGGCAACACCGCTGCGGTTGCAAACTCAATCACGTCTCGACCGTGCTGCCGCGTCCTGCAGGATCATGTCGGCGGCCTTCTCGCCGATCATGATGACCGGGGCGTTGGTGTTGCCGGACGTCAGGGTCGGCATGATCGAGGCGTCGGCGACCCGCAGCCCGGCGATGCCGCGGACCCGCAGCCGGGCGTCGACGACCGCTTGGCCGTCCTGGCCCATCCGGCAGGTGCCGACCGGGTGGTAGGTGGTCTCGGCCGCCTGCCGGACCCAGTCGAGGATCTCGTCGTCGCTCTCGGCGGCCGCCCCGGGGGCCAGCTCGGTGACCCGCAGCGGAGTCATCGCCGGCGCCGTCATGATCGAGCGGGCGACCCGGACGGCGCACGCGGTCAAGGCCGCGTCGACCGGCGCCGACAGGAAGTTGAACGTGATCGCCGGCGCCCGGCGCGGGTCGGCCGAGGTGGCGTGGACGCTGCCCTTGCTCTCCGGCCGCATCGGGTGGGCGTAGCAGGTCATGCCGGAGCGCCGCGACAGCACCGGGCCGTTCGGTCCCGGCTCGGTCAGCATCGGCACCCAGCCGAGCAGCAGGTCGGGCGCCTCCAGGCCCTCGCGCGAGCGCACGAAGGCCCGGATCGGCGCCGCCACCATGCCGATCATGCCGCCGCCGTTCACGGCATAGCGGACCGCCTGCCGGACCAGCCCGAGGCCGCGGCCGAGATCGTTGAAGGAATAGCCGCGCGCGCCGATCGCCCAGCGGGTGCGCGGCGCGTAGTGGTCGCGCAGGTTCTCGCCGACCCCCGGCAGGGCGCAGCGGACCTCGATGCCAAGGTCGCGCAGCCGGTCCGGCTGGCCGATGCCCGACAGTTCCAGCAGCTGCGGCGAATTGATCGACCCGCCGCTCACCACCACCTCGTGGCCGGCACGGGCCTCGCGGGTCTGCCCGCCGACCGCGTAGCGGACGCCGACGCAGCGTGTGCCGTCGAGCATCAGCCGCTCGGCGAGGGCGCCGGTCTCGACCCGCAGGTTCGGGCGCCGGCGCACCGGGTCCAGGTAGGCGCGCGCCGTGCTCATGCGCCGGCGCGACGCGATGGTCGCCTGGCTCATGGCGATGCCGTCCTGGCGGGCGCCGTTGTAGTCCGGGTTGTGAGGGATGCCGACCTCGCCGGCAGCCGCGATCAGGGCCCGGTACAACGGGTCGCGCGGCTGCGGGTCGGTCACCCGCAGCGGCCCGTCGCGGCCGCGCAACGCGTCGTCGCCGCCGCCCTCGTAGCGCTCCATGCGCTTGAAGTACGGCAGCACGTCGGCATGGCTCCAGCCGGCATTGCCCATCTGCGCCCAGCCGTCGAAATCCTGGGCCTGGCCGCGCACGAAGGCGAGGCCGTTGATGGCGCTGGAGCCGCCGAGCATGCGGCCGCGCGGCACCGGGATCCGTCGGCCGGCGGTGTTGGCGTCGGGCTCCGAGCTGTACAGCCAGTTGACCGCCGGGTTGCAGACCAGCTTGGCGTAGCCGACCGGGACATGGGTCCAGGGATGGCCGGCCGGGCCGGCTTCCAGGAGCAGCACCCGGTTGCGCGGGTCCGCCGACAGCCGGTTGGCCACGACCGCCCCGGCCGACCCGGCGCCGACCACGACGTAGTCGTACTCCTCCATGACCCACGCTCCCGCGTCCGGTTTCTGCTTCCGGGCCGCCCGTCGGGTGGACGCAGACGCGGGTGACCGGGCGAAATCAAGTCACGGCGAACGGTCCCGGTGCAAGCACGGGGCGGTGGCCGGAGCCCGGGTCCGGGCCCTTCCGACGCCGGCCGGTCTCGCGGAGTTGCCGGTGGAGATGGGCCGGCCGCGCTACCCTCAGCATGAGACCAATTCCATTCCTGCACTTCAGGCGGCGGTTCCCGACCGCCGTCGAACGATTCTGCAATTTTCGAACCCGCTATGCCGGCTTTGGGGGCTGTTCCTATCGTTTCTGCCGTCGTAGCCTTGCCCCACGCCGCGGACCTGGAACAGGTCAGGCTCCCGATCCAAGGGGGGAAGCGGGCAGCGGAAACGAACACGGGAACAACGATGACGGATATGCGATATCTGGCACCGCAGACGCTCGACGAAGCGGTCGGTGCCTACGCCGCGGCGGCGGGCGCTGCCCGTATTCTCGCCGGCGGCACCGACCTTCTGGTGCAGATGCGCTCCGGCATGGTGAAGCCGGGCCTGATCGTCGACATCAAGAAGATCGCGGAGATGACCGCGGTCGAGCAGACCGCCGACGGCGGCTTCAGGGTCGGGGCCGCGGTCTCCGGTGCTGCGCTCGCCGAGCATCCGACGTTCGGTCAGGTCTGGCCGGGCGTGCTGGAAGGCTTCAACCTGATCGGCTCGACCCAGGTGCAGGGCCGTGCCTCGATGGGCGGCAATCTATGCAACGGCTCGCCGGCCGCCGACAGCGTGCCGGCCCTGGTCGCCGCCGGCGCGGTCGTCACCGTGCAGGGGCCGGACGGCCGCCGCGAGCTGAAGGTCGAGGACGTGCCTGCGGGACCGGGCAAGACCAACCTGAAGCCGGGCGAGATCCTGGTCAGCTTCACCCTGCCGCCGCGCCCGAAGGGGTCGGGCGACGCCTACCTGCGGATGATCCCGCGCACCGAGATGGACATCGCGGTGGTCGGCGTCGGCGTCAGCCTGACGCTGGAGAACGGCGTGTGCACGGCGGCCCGGGTCGGCCTGGGGGCGGTCGCGCCGACGGTGCTGCTGGTCGAGGACGCCGCCAAGGCGCTGATCGGCAGCAAGCTGGACGACGCGGCGCTGGACGCCGCCGCTGCCGCCTGCAGCGCCGCCTGCCGCCCGATCGACGACAAGCGCGGCACCATCGCCTATCGAACCAAGGTCGCCGGCGTGCTGCTCAAGCGCACCGCCGCGATCGCCGCCGAACGCGCCAAGGGGAATTGAGGTCATGGCGAAGATTCACGTCACCACCACCATCAACGGGGACCCGACCGAGTTCCTGTGCGATCCGGCGGACAGCATGCTGGACGCGCTGCGCGGGCCGCTCGGCCTGACCGGTGCCAAGGAGGGCTGCGGCACCGGCGACTGCGGCGCCTGCAGCATCACCGTCGACGGCCGGCTGGTGTGCTCCTGCCTGATGCTGGCGGCTGAGGCCGAGGGCCACGAGATCGCGACCATCGAGGGCATGGCCGAGGGCGAGAAGCTGCATCCGCTGCAGCAGAAGTTCCTGGAGCTGGCCGCCCTGCAGTGCGGGATCTGCACGCCCGGCGTGCTGGTCGCCGCCAAGTCGCTGCTGGAGCGCAACCCCGATCCGTCCGAGACCGAGGTGCGCTACTGGCTCGCCGGCAACCTGTGCCGGTGCACCGGTTACGACAAGATCGTCCGCGCGGTCATGGAGACCGCCGCCGAGATGCGGGAGGCTGCCCGATGAACGACCAGACCAACAAGTGGATCGGCAAGCGCACCATCCGTCCGGACGGTGTCGACAAGGTCACTGGCCGTGCCTGCTACGCGGCCGACAACAGCATGCCCGGGATGATCTGGGCGAAGGTGCTGCGCAGCCCGCATCCGCACGCCAAGATCCGCGGCATCGATACCTCGAAGGCCGAGGCGCTGCCGGGTGTGAAGGCGGTGGCGACGGCGAAGGACTTCGTCGAGTTCCCGATCGACACCGCGGTGCCGCTCGGCATCCAGGACATGCGCTGGATGGCCCGCAACATGCTGGCCCACGAGCGGGCGCTGTTCCACGGCCACCCGGTCGCGGCGGTCGCCGCCACCACGGCGGAGATCGCGGCCGAGGCGTGCAAGCTGATCGAGGTCGACTACGAGGTCCTGCCGTGGGCGGTCGAGATCGACGACGCGATCGCGCCGGACGCGACGCCGCTGTTCGACCACATCCAGTTCGAGGGCAAGCCGTCGAACATCGCCGGCAAGCTGGAGCACAAGAAGGGTGACATCGAGGCCGGCTTCGCCGAGGCCGACGTCATCATCGAGCGCAGCTTCACGACCCGGCCGGTGCACCAGGGCTACATCGAGCCGCATGCCTGCACCGTCAGCGTCGCGGCCGACGGCAAGACCACGGTCTGGAGCTCGAGCCAGGGCCAGTTCATGGTCCGGGCGATGACCGCCTACCTGACCGGCATCCCGCAGAGCGACATCCGCGCGATCCCGGCCGAGATCGGCGGCGGCTTCGGCGGCAAGACCATCGTCTACCTGGAGCCGGTGGCGGCGATCCTGTCGCGCAAGTCCGGCCGGCCGGTGAAGATGGTGATGACCCGCGAGGAAGTGATGCGGGCCACCGGGCCGACCTCCGGCGCGAAGATGACCGTGAAGATCGGCGCCAAGAAGGACGGCACCATCGTCGCCGGGCAGGGCACCTTCTACCTGCAGGCGGGCGCCTTCCCGGGCTCGCCGATCCGCGGGGCGGCCGGGTGCTCGTTCACGCCGTACGCCATCCCGAACGTGCTCTCGACCGGCTACGACGTGGTGTGCAACCGCTCGAAGGTCGCGGCCTACCGGGCGCCGGGCGCGCCGATCGGCGCCTACGGCGTCGAGTGCGTGCTCGACGAGGTCGCCCAGGCGATCGGCATGGACCCGCTCGAGATGCGGCTCAAGAACATCGCCCATGACGGCACCAAGGCGGTGCACGGCCCGGTGTTCCAGAGCATCGGCTTCGCCCAGACCATCGAGGCGGCGCTGAAGTCCGATCACTACAAGACCAAGCTGACCGGCAAGTTCCAGGGCCGCGGCGTCGCCAACGGCTGGTGGTTCAACGCCGGCGGCGAGTCGAGCGCCCAGGTGAACATCACCGAGGACGGCAACGTCGTGGTGACCACCGGCCACCCGGATATCGGCGGCTCGCGCGCGTCGATCGCCAACATCACGGCCGAGCTGCTGGGCATCGACTACGACCGGGTCTCGGTGCTGATCGGCGATACCGCCACCATCGGCTTCAGCAACCTGACCGGCGGCAGCCGCGTGCTGTTCGCCTCGGCCATGGTGGTCACCGAGTCGACCGAGAAGGTGATCGAGCAGCTCAAGCAGCGGGCCGCCAAGATCTGGGGCATCGACGCCTCGGCGGTGGTCTGGGAGAACGGCGAGGCCCGCCCGAGCGGCGAGCACACCGGCAACTTCCCGACCATGACCCTGGCCGAGCTCGGCGCCAAGGCGAACGAGACCGGCGGGCCGATCGGGGCCGGCAGCCAGCAGAACACCACGGGTGCCGAGGGCGGCTTCGCCACCCACATCTGCGACGTCGAGGTCGACGTGGATCTCGGGACCGTCACGATCCTGCGCTACACCTGCGTGCAGGACGTCGGCAAGGCGATCCACCCGGCCTATGTCGAGGGCCAGATGCAGGGCGGCGTCGCCCAGGGCATCGGGTGGGCGCTCAACGAGGAGTACATCTACGACAAGCAGGGCCGGGTGGATAACCCGAGCTTCCTGGATTACCGCATGCCGGTGTGCTCCGACCTGCCGATGCTCGACACCATCATGGTCGAGGTCCCGAACCCGAAGCATCCGCAGGGCGTGCGCGGTGTCGGCGAGGCGCCGCTGGTCCCCGGGCCGGCGGCCGTCTGCAACGCCGTCAGCAACGCGCTCGGCATCCGCTTCCACGACCTGCCGCTGTCGCCCCCGCGCATCGTGGCGGCGATCGACGCCAACATGAAGCAGGCGGCGGAGTAACGCCCTAGACGGCGTACGGAGCGAACGGGGCTGCAGGCGTCAAGCGACTGCCTGCAGCCCCTTTTTTGCGACCAGCGTCAGCAGCTTCAGGGACGCCCCGCGCGGGCGCTTCTCGCCGCGCTCCCACTGGCTGACGAGGCCGGTCGTCACATTGAGGTAGCGCGCGAACACCGCTTGGCTCGCACCCTCGCGCAATCGGATGGCGCGGATGTCGTTGGCCGACAGGTCCTGGACCGGCGTCAGGCACAGGGCGTCGAATTCCCTCATGGTCCGCTTGTCGACGACGCCGGCATCGGCGAGCCCGAGGGCGGTCTCGTGCACGGCGGCGAGGGTGGCGCTGCGGTAGCGCTCAGGCATCGCAATTCACTCCGAGATCGCGCGGTTCACGGATGGGCTCGGGCGCGCATCCGGGCTCGACTATCACACTTAGTGTTATAGCGAGACGCTGTCCCGCTGTCGAACCCGCTATGGGAGGGGCAGGCCCGGTTCCGCTATTCCGCCGCCACCGCCGGCCGCGCGCGGGCCAGGGTGTCGGCGAGGCGCTTCTGGGCGGCCCGGTACTCGCGGTCCAGCCGGTCGATCAGGGCGGCCGCCGGCAGCACGTCCTTGATCGCGCCGATGCCCTGGCCGGAGCCCCAGATCTCCTTCCAACTCTTCGGCTTCGACGAGCCGCTGGCGAAGCTCATGGCCGAGGCGTCGCTGGTCGGCAGGTTGTCCGGGTCCATGCCCTGGGCGGCGACCGACGGCTTCAGGTAGTTGCCGAGCACGCCGGTGAACAGGTTAGTGTAGACGATGTCGTCGGCCCCGCACTCGACGATCATCCGCTTGTAGCCCTCGACGGCGTTGGCCTCCTCGGTGGCGATGAAGGCCGAGCCGATATAGGCGAGGTCGGCGCCGGCGGCCTGGGCGGCCAGGATCGAGTCGCCGCAGGCGATCGCGCCGGACAGCGCCAGCGGGCCGTCGAACCAGCTGCGGATCTCCTGGATCAGCGCGAACGGCGACAGCGCGCCGGCATGGCCGCCGGCCCCGGCCGCCACCGCGATCAGCCCGTCGGCGCCCTTCTCGATGGCCTTGTGGGCGAACCGGTTGTTGATGACGTCGTGCAGCACGACACCGCCGCACGAGTGCGCGGCCTCGTTGACCTCGACCCGGGCGCCGAGCGAGGTGATCCACACCGGCACCTTCCAGCGCGCGCAGATCTCGATGTCGCGCTCCAGCCGGACGTTGGTGCGGTGGACGATCTGGTTGACCGCGAACGGCGCCGCCGGCCGGTCCGGGTTGGCCTGGTTGTGGCGGTCGAGCGCCTCGGTGATGCGCTGCAGCCAGCGCTCAAGCTCGATCGGCTCGCCGTCCTTCTCGCGGGCGTTCAGGGCCGGGAACGAGCCGACGATGCCGGCCTTGCACTGCGCGATCACCAGGTCGGGGTTCGAGACGATGAACAGCGGCGACCCGATCACCGGGAGGCGCAGGTTCTGGAGCAGGGGCGGCAGGCTCATGCGAAGTTTCCTCGGCCTTGGTTCGTCGCGGCGGCGGATCGTACCATCCGCGACGGGCCAGCGAACCAGATTTTGAAACGCCGCTTCGCGAATGGGCGGCCCGGCGTCGGAAGGGCAGGGCAATGGACGAGCCGAGATCGGTGCGCAACGGGGACGCTACCATCGTGTACCGCGCCGAGGGCGAGGGGCCGTTGGTCATTGTGATCGCCTCGACCGGCCGCGGCACCGAGGAGTTCGGGCCGCTCGCCGTCGGTCTCGCCGGGCGGGGATTCCGCGTGCTCAGGCCGGAGCCGCGCGGGATCGGCGGCAGCACCGGGCCGATGGACGGGGTGTCGTTCCACGACTTCGCCGGCGACTTCGCGGCGGTGATCCGGGCCGAGGGCGGCGGCCCGGCGATCGTCGCCGGTCACGCCTACGGCAACTGGATCGCCCGCACCGTCGCGTCCGACCATCCGGACCTGGTGCGCGGCGTGGTGCTGGTGGCGGCCGGTGCCCGCAGCATGCCGAAGGAGCTGAGCGCCACCATCGACATGATCGCCGATCCGGAAGCGCCCGAGGAGCGGCGGCTGGCCGGGCTGCGGCTGGCGTTCTTCGCCGAGGGCAGCGACCCGCGGCCGTGGCTCGAGGGCTGGCACGCCGAGGTCACGGCCAGCCAGCGGGCGGCCCGGGGACGGAGCGGCGGGAGCTGGCGTACCGCCGGCTCCGTCCCCGTCCTCGACCTGCAGGCCGACGCCGATCCGTTCCGGCCGCCGGAATCGCGCGACGAACTGCGGGCCGAGTTCGGCGATCGCCTGACGGTGCAGGTGATCGCGGGAGCCAGCCATGCGCTGCCGGCCGAGAAGCCGGAGGCGGTGGCCGATGCGATTGCCGGCTGGGCGGCCTGCCTGCCGGCGTAGGGGGCGCCTGCCGGCGTAGCCGGCCTCTACTGCGTCCGCAGCGGGCCGTCCGGGCCGACCAGGTCGATGCCCTCGACCGTGGTCTCGCCGGCCAGGATGGTCAGGTACTGCGAGACCGCGCGCTGCCAGCAGGCGGTCCGCAGGTAGTCGGCGACCCGGTCGCGCACCGCCTCGAACGGCAGCTGCCGGCCGTCGATCCGTCGGTCCAGCCGTAGCACGTGCACGCCGTACCGGGTCTTGACCGGCACCGGGCAGAGCTGGCCCGGCTCCAGGGCGAACAGGAAGGTCTCGAACTCCGGGACCGTCTGGCCGCGGCCGATCTGGCCGAGGCTGCCGCCGACCGCGGCGGACGGGCAGGCCGAGCGGGCCTTCGCCAGGTCGGCGAACGCCTCCGGGCGCTGCTGCAGCATGGCGATCAGCACCTCGGCGTCGCGGACCGCGTCCTCGTAGGCGAAGCGCTGCTCGGGCGCGGCCGACAGCAGGATGTGCGACGCCTCGAACAGGTCGGGCGAGCGGAACCGGCGAAGGTTGTTCTCATAGTATCGCCGGCAGCTCTCCTCGTCGGCCTCGGGGATGTCGATCGCCGTCTCCAGCAGCCGGTCGATCAGCGCATCCTCGGCGGTCAGGCGCCGGTCGTCGTCGTCGGCCGGCTCCGCGGTCTCCAGGCCCTGGCGCCGGGCCTCCTGCAGCAGCATCTCGCGGACCGCCAGGGCCCGTGCCGCCTCCGCCCAGGCCGCGTCCGGGGACGCGGCCGGGTGGTTCTGCATCTCGGCGGCGATCGCCGCTTCGGGGATTGCGACGCCGTTCACGCTCGGTTGCGGGTTCATGGCTGCCTCACTTGGCCTGGGCGAACGGCGCGCGCTTGCTGCGCACCACCTGGTAGCCGGGCCGCCACAGATAGCGGACCGGGGCGCTCAGCATGTGCACCAGCCGGGTGAACGGGAACACCAGGAAGATGGTCAGGCCGAGGAACAGGTGGGCCTTGAACACCGGGCTGACGTCGCGCACGTAGCCGGCCGCCGAGAGGTCGAGGGTGAAGATGCCCTGGGCCCAGGACATGAACTTCACCATCTCCTCGCCGTCCATGTGGCCGAGCGAGACCGGGATGGTCGCCAGGCCGAGCACCAGCTGGGCGTACAGCAGCATCAGGATGGCGGTGTCGCCGAACGTCGACGTCGCCCGGATCCGCGGGTCGGCCAGCCGCCGGTGCAGCAGCATGGTGGCGCCGATCAGGCAAATGATCCCGGCGACGCCGCCGACCACGATCGCCATGCCCTGCTTGAAGCCGTGGCCGATGCCGAACGCGTCGAACACCTGGATCGGCGTCAGCAGGCCCACCAGGTGGCCGAAGAACACGATCAGGATGCCGACGTGGAACAGCACCGAGCCGACCACCAGCTGGCGCCGGCGCAGCAGCTGGCTGGAGCCGGAGCGCCAGGTGTAGGGCTCGCGGTCGTACCGGATGATGCTGCCGACGGCCAGCACGACCAGGGCGATGTAGGGATAGATGCCGAACACGGCGGTGTTGAGATAGTCGGCCATGCCTCGGTCCTCCTCACTGCGCGCCCGGCCGGGCCGGCGAGCCGGCGCCGGTCGACGCGTCGTTCATGCGTTGCAGCATCCACTCGGCCTTCGGGCAGCCGCCCTGCGTGTCCGGCGCCGTGTCCGGGCCGAAGGTGACGGCGGTTTCCTCCCAGGCCCGGTCGAGCGCCGCCAGGTCGGTCGGGTCGTCGTCGGGCACGGCGCGCGCCTCGGCCAGCAGCTCCGGCTCGGCCTTGCCGTCGGCCAGGGCCTCCAGCGCCGCGAACACCGGGGCATAGTCGCTGCCGCGCTTGACCAGCCGCTCGCGCAGCGCGGTCAGCACGTGCAGCGGCTGGCCCAGCAGCTCCCGGGCGTCGGCCAGCGGCCGGGTGCCCAGGAACTCCAGGAACAGCGGCAGGTAGTCCGGCAGTTCCCGGGCCGACACGAACATTCCGTGCTCGGCGTACATGGTCTGCAGGTCGACCATCGCCTGGCCGCGATCCCGGCTCTCGCCGTGCACGTGCTCGAACAGGTGCAGCGACAGCGACCGGGTGCGGTCGAACAGAAGCACGTAGCGTTCCTGCAGGTCGTACAGGTCGCGCTCGCCGAGCTGGTCGACCAGGGCGTACAGGCCGGGGTACCGGGCCTCGGTCAGCAGGTCGTCGCCGGCGAGCGCCTCGCGCAGCGCGGGGGCGGCCTCCTGCAGCTCCTGCGTCGGGTACGACAGCAGCAGCGACAGCACCTTGAAGGTCCGGGTCATCAGAACACCTCCGTCGGCGTGGTGACGGTCTTGCGCTTGGATCCGGCGAACAGGTTGCCGGCCGAGGAGCCGCCCGAGCAGCCGTTGCCGAAGCTGAAGCCGCAGGAGCCGCGGACGTCGTAGGCGTCCTCGCTGACCTCGCGATGCGAGGTCGGGATGACGAACCGGTCCTCGTAGTTGGCGATCGCCATCACGTGGTACATCGCCTCGATCTGCGCCGGCTCGAGCCCGACCTGGGCCGCCACCTTGGCGTCGATCACGCCGTCGATGGTCTTGGCCCGCATGTAGGCCCGCATCGCCAGCATCCGCTCGAGGGCGAGCGCCACCGGCTCCTCCTTGCCCGCGGTCAGCAGGTTGGCGAGGTAGCGCAGCGGGATCCGCAGGCTGCGGACGTCGGGCATGGCGCCGTCGACGCCGATCTTGCCGGCTTCGGCGGCCGACTGGATCGGCGAGAGCGGCGGCACGTACCAGACCATCGGCAGGGTGCGGTATTCCGGGTGCAGCGGGAACGCCACCTTCCAGTCCATTGCCATCCGGTAGACCGGCGAGTTCCTGGCGGCCTCCAGCCACGCCTCGGGCACCCCGTCCTTGCGGGCCTGCTCGATCACCGCCGGGTCGTCCGGATCCAGGAAGATCGAGAGCTGGGCCTCGTACAGGTCCTGCTCGTCGGTGGCCGACGCCGCCTCCGAGATCCGGTCGGCGTCGTACAGCAGCACGCCGAGATAGCGGATGCGGCCGACGCAGGTCTCCGAGCACACCGTCGGCTGGCCCGCCTCGATGCGCGGGTAGCAGAAGATGCACTTCTCGGACTTACCGCTGGACCAGTTGTAGTAGATCTTCTTGTACGGGCAGCCCGACACGCACATCCGCCAGCCGCGGCATTTCTCCTGGTCGATCAGCACGATGCCGTCGTCCTCGCGCTTGTAGATCGCGCCGGACGGGCAGGCGGCCACGCAGGTCGGGTTGAGGCAGTGCTCGCACAGCCTCGGCAGGTACATCATGAAGGTGTTCTCGAACTGGCCGTAGATCTCCTTCTCGACGCCCTCGAAGTTGACGTCCTTGGACCGCTTCGAGAACTCGCCGCCGAGGATCTCCTCCCAGTTCGGGCCCCACTCGATCTTCTCCATGCGCTCGCCGGTGATCAGCGACCGCGGCCGCGCGGTCGGCGAGGCCTTGGCGTCCGGGGCCGATTGCAGGTGTTCGTAGTCGAAGGTGAACGGCTCGTAGTAGTCGTCGATCTCCGGCAGGTCGGGATTGGCGAAGATCTTCGCCAGCACCCGCCACTTCGAGCCCATCTTCGGCTGAAGCTTGCCGTTCTTGTTGCGGACCCAGCCGCCGTTCCACTTCTTCTGGTTCTCCCACTCCTTGGGATAGCCGATACCGGGCTTGGTCTCGACGTTGTTGAACCACGCGTATTCCATGCCCTCGCGGTTGGTCCACACGTTCTTGCAGGTGACGGAGCAGGTGTGACACCCGATGCACTTGTCGAGGTTCAGCACCATGCCGATTTGCGCGCGGATTTTCATTCTGCAGCCTCCATGGCCGGGTCGGCCGGCCCGTCGAGCCAGTCGACCTTTTCCATCTTGCGGACGATCACGAACTCGTCGCGGTTGGCACCGACCGTGCCGTAGTAGTTGAAGCCGTAGGATTGCTGGGCGTAGCCGCCGATCATGTGCGTCGGCTTCAGCACCGCCCGGGTCACCGAGTTGTGGATGCCGCCGCGCTGGCCGGTCATCTCCGAGCCCGGCACGTTCACGATCTTCTCCTGGGCGTGGTACATGAAGAGGGTGCCCTCCTTCATGCGCTGGGAGACGACCGCCCGGGCCACGAGCGCGCCGTTGGCGTTGTAGGCCTCGACCCAGTCGTTGTCCTGGATCCCGGCCTTGGCGGCGTCGGTCTCGCTCAGCCACACCACCGGCCCGCCGCGGTTCAGCGTGAGCATCAGCAGGTTGTCGGTGTAGGTCGAGTGGATGCCCCACTTCTGATGCGGGGTGATGAAGTTCAGCACCACCTGTGGCCGGTCCGACCGGCCCTTCAGCATCGGGGCGACGGTCTTGGTGTCGATCGGCGGCCGGTAGACGCAGAAGCCCTCGCCGAACGCCCGCATCCACAGGTGGTCCTGGTAGAGCTGCTGGCGTCCGGTCAGGGTGCGCCACGGGATCAGCTCGTGGACGTTGGTGTAGCCGGCGTTGTAGCAGACCTTCTCCGACTCCAGGCCCGACCAGGTCGGCGACGAGATGATCTTGCGGGGCTGCGCGACCACGTCGCGGAACCGGATCTTCTCGTCCTCCTTCGGCACCGCCAGGTGGGTGTGCTCGCGGCCGGTGACCTTGCCGAGCGCCGCCCAGGCCTTGACCGCGACCTCGCCGTTGGTCTCCGGCGCCAGACTGAGGATGACCTCGGTGGCGTCGATGTCGGTCTCGATCCGCGGCAGGCCCTTGGTCGGGCCCTCCTCCTGGACCGTGCCGTTGAGCCGGCCGAGCAGCTCGACCTCGTGCTCGGTGTTCCAGGAAATGCCCTTGCCGCCGTTGCCGATCGAGGTCATCAGCGGGCCGAGGGCGGTGAACCGCTTGTACAGGTTCGGATAGTCGCGCTCGACCACGGCGATCTGCGGCATGGTGCGGCCGGGGATCGCCTCGACCTCGGCCTTCTTCCAGTCCTTCACGTCCATCGCCTGGGCGATCTCGCCCGGGGTGTCGTGCAGGATCGGCGTGAGCACCACATCCTTCTCGACCCCCAGCACCTCCGGCGCGATCTCCGAGAACCGCTTGGCGATGCCCTTGTAGATGTGCCAGTCGGTCCGCGACTCCCATACCGGATCCACCGCGGCGCTGAGCGGGTGGATGAACGGGTGCATATCCGAGGTGTTGAGGTCGTTCTTCTCGTACCAGGTCGCGGTCGGCAGCACGATGTCGGAGTAGACGCAGGTGGTCGACATCCGGAAGTCGAGGGTGACCAGCAGATCGAGCTTCCCTTCGGGCGCCTCCTCGTGCCACTCGACCTCCTGGCTGCGCTGCCTGCCTTCTTCTCCCAGGTCCTTGCCGAGCACGCCGTGGCTGGTGCCCAGCAGGTGCTTGAGGAAGTACTCGTGGCCCTTGCCGGACGAGCCGAGCAGGTTGGAGCGCCAGACGAACAGGTTGCGTGGCCAGTTCTTCTCGCCGTCCGGGTCCTCGCAGGACATCCGCAGGCTGCCGTCCTGCAGGCTGTCGACCACGTAGTCCTTGACCTCCTTGCCGGCGGCCTTGGCCGCCGCCGCGATCGTCAGCGGGTTGGTCTCGAGCTGCGGGGCGGAGGGCAGCCAGCCCATCCGCTCGGCCCGGATGTTGTAGTCGATCAGGGTGCCGTCCCACGGCCCCTCGGGCGCCGTCGGCGACAGGATCTCCGACACCTCCAGGGTCTCGTAGCGCCACTGGTCGGTGTGGGCGTAGAAGAACGAGGTCGAGTTCATGTGCCGGGGCGGCCGGTTCCAGTCCAGCGCGAACGCCAGCGGCAGCCAGCCGGTCTGCGGGCGCAGCTTCTCCTGGCCGACATAGTGCGACCAGCCGCCGCCCGACTGCCCGACGCAGCCGCACATGACCAGGAGATTGATGATCCCCCGGTAGTTCATGTCCATGTGGTACCAGTGGTTCAGGCCGGCGCCGAGGATGACCATGGACTTGCCCTTGGTCTTCTCGGCGTTCAGCGCGAACTCGCGGGCGACCGTGACGATCCGCTCGGCCGGCACGCCGGTGATGCGCTCGGCCCAGGCCGGGGTGTACGGCACGTCCTCGTCGAAGCTCTTGGCGACGTTCTCGCCGCCGAGACCGCGGTCGAGGCCGTAGTTGGCGGCGAACAGGTCGAACACCGTCGCCACCAGCGCCTCGCCGTCGGCCAGCTTCACCGCCTTGGCCGGGACCCGTCGCAGCAGGACGGAGTCGTGGTCGGTGGAGGCGAAGTGCTCGTGCTCGCGGTTGCCGAAGTAGGGGAAGGCGACGTCGACGACGTCGTCGTGCTTGTCGTCTTCGACCAGGCTGAGCTCGAGCTCGACGTCACGCCCGCCGGCCTCCTTGGCCTCCAGGTTCCACTTGCCGGGATCGCCCCAGCGGAAGCCGACGGAGCCGTTCGGCACCACCACCTCGCCGCTGGCGCGGTCGACCGCGACGGTCTTCCACTCGGGGTTCTTGTCCTGGCCGAGCCCGCCCTTGAACTCGGACGCCCGGACCAGCCGCTCGGGGACGTAGTGGCCGTCCTTCTTCACCAGGCGCACCAGGTTCGGCATGTCGGTGTAGCGGCGGCAGTAGTCCTCGAAATAGGCGGCCTGCCGGTCCAGGTGGAACTCGCGCAGGATGACGTGGCCCATGGCCATGGCCAGCGCCGCGTCGGTGCCCTGCTTGGGGTTCAGCCACATGTCGGAGAACTTGGCGGCCTCCGAGTAGTCCGGGCTGACCACCACGCTCTTGGCGCCCTTGTAGCGGACCTCGGTGTAGAAGTGGGCGTCCGGGGTCCGGGTCTGCGGGACGTTGGAGCCCCACAGGATCAGGAAGCCGGAATTGTACCAGTCGGCGCTCTCCGGCACGTCGGTCTGCTCGCCCCAGGTCTGCGGGCTGGACGGCGGCAGGTCGCAGTACCAGTCGTAGAACGACATGCACACGCCGCCCAGCAGCGACAGGTAGCGCGAGCCGGCCGCGTAGGAGACCATCGACATCGCCGGGATCGGCGAGAAGCCGATGACCCGGTCCGGGCCCCAGGTCTTCGCCGTGTAGGCGTTGGCGGCGGCGATGATCTCGTTGACCTCGTCCCAGCCGGCCCGCACGAACCCGCCCAGGCCGCGCCTGGCGGTGTAGGACCTGCGCTTGGCCGGGTCCTCGACGATCGACGCCCAGGCCGCGACCGGCGTGCGCAGGACCCGGGCCTCGCGCCACTGCTTGAGCAGGGCGGAGCGGACCAGCGGGTACTTCACCCGGTTGCCGGAGTACATGTACCAGCTGTAGCTGGCACCCCGGGAGCAGCCGCGCGGCTCGTGGTTCGGCAGGTCCGGCCGGGTCCGCGGGTAGTCGGTCTGCTGGGTCTCCCAGGTGACGATCCCGCCCTTGACGTAGATCTTCCAGGAGCACGACCCGGTGCAGTTGGCCCCGTGCGTCGACCGCACGATCTTGTCGTGCTGCCAGCGCTTGCGGTAGCCGTCCTCCCACCGCCGGTCCTCGCCGGTGGTGATCCCGTGGCCGTCCGAGAACGTCTCGCGCGGGGCGGCCGACAGGAAGTTCAGGCGATCGAGAAGATGACTCATCCGAGCCTCCTCATTCTGCGGGGGCGGAAGCGGTCGGCGTGCTCGCCGTGCCGCGCTCGATGTCGTGGAGCAGGCCGCCCGGCCGGGTGTAGACGAACCAGGTCAGGGCAGCGCAGGTGACGTAGAACACCAGGAACGCCCACAGAGCCGCCATCGGCGCGCCGGTGAGCGCGATCGAGGAGCCGTACGCCTTCGGGATGAAGAAGGCGCCGTAGGCCGCGATCGCCGAGGTGAAGCCGATGATGGCCGCGGATTCCTTCTCGGCGTGCCGCAGCCGCTCCGCCGCCGCGAGGCCCGGCATCAGACGGCCGATCTCGGACCGCATGATGATCGGGATCATCTGGAAGGTGGAGGCGTTGCCGACGCCGGTCGCGAAGAACAGCACCATGAACATCGCGAAGAAGCCCCAGAACGCCCCCGGCTGGTCCTTGATGCCGAGGAAGTAGAGGACGCCCGCGACCGCCGCGATCATCAGCACGAAGGTCCAGAAGGTGACCCGGCCGCCGCCGAACTTGTCGGAGACCCAGCCGGTGGCCGCCCGGCTCAGCGCGCCGATCAGCGGGCCGAGGAAGACGTACTGCAGGGAGTCGACCTCCGGGAACTGGGTCTTCGCCAGCAGCGGGAAGCCCGCCGAGTAGCCGATGAACGAGCCGAAGGTCCCGGTGTACAGCCAGCACATGATCCAGTTGTGCTTGCGCTGGAAGATCACCGCCTGCTCGCGGAACGAGGCCTTGGCCGAGGCCAGGTCGTTCATGCCGATCCAGGCGAACACGGTCGCCAGGATCAGGAACGGTACCCAGATGAAGCCGGCGTTCTGCAGCCACAGCTGGGTCGTGGCCGATGCCGTCTGCGGCTCGCCGCCCATGGTGCCGAATACGCCGGCGGTGATGACCAGCGGGACGGTGAACTGCATGACGCTGACGCCGGCGTTGCCGAGCCCGGCGTTGAGCGCCAGCGCGTTGCCCTTCTGCGACTTCGGGAAGAAGAAGCTGATGTTGGCCATGGACGAGGCGAAGTTGCCGCCGCCGAGGCCGCACAGCAGGGCCAGCACCAGGAAGATCAGGTACGGGGTGTTCGGGTCCTGCACGGCGTAGCCGATGCCGAAGGCCGGGATCAGCAGCGAGGCGGTCGACAGGGTCGTCCACAGCCGGCCGCCGAAGATCGGCACCATGAAGGAGTAGAAGATCCGCAGGGTGGCGCCGGACAGGCCGGGCAGCGCGGCCAGCCAGAACAGCTGGTCGGTGGTGTACTTGAAGCCGATGGCCGGCAGCTTGGCGACCACCACGCTCCAAACCATCCACACCGAGAACGCCAGCAGCAGGCAAGGGATCGAGATCCAGAGATTGCGCTGGGCGATCCGCCGACCCGTGGTCTCCCAGAACTCGGGCTCCTCGGGCCGCCAGTCGGTCACCAGCGCGCCGGTGCCGCGCCCGTGCTTGGCCGCGTCGTGGATGCCCTCCAGTTCGGGGAACTCGGGCAGTTCGGCCAGTTCCTTGCCGACCGCAGCGCGCTCCATCTGGCGGATCGAGACGTGCATCCAGACCAGGGCGACGGCGACGATCGCGAACAGCAGCATGAAACAGCTGGTCCACACGCCGACCAGGTCGTTCATGACGCCGAAGGCGATCGGGAGCACGAACCCGCCGAGGCCGCCGATCAGGCCGACCAGGCCGCCGACCGAGCCGACGTGGTTCGGGTAGTAGACCGGGATGTGCTTGTAGACCGCCGCCTTGCCCAGCGACATGAAGAAGCCGAGCACGAAGATGGTCACGACGAACGGCACCACGCCCATCCGGGTCGAGAACGCGATGTCGCCGCTGATCCCGTGGATCACGTAGTCGGTGTTCGGGTAGGACAGCATGAACAGCGCGATAAGCGACACGCCCAGCGTCCAGTACATCACCGCCCGGGCGCCGTAGCGGTCGGACAGGTAGCCGCCATAGGCGCGGAACAGGCTGGCCGGGATCGAGTAGGCGGCGGCCAGCATGCCGGCGGTCTTCAGGTCCATGCCGTAGACGCCGATCAGGTAGCGCGGCAGCCACAGCGCCAGCGCGACGAACGCGCCGAACACGAAGAAGTAATAGAGCGAGAACCGCCAGACCTGCTGGTTGCGCAGGGGCTCGAGCTGCAGCAGGGAGCCCGGCGCCTTCTCGCCACGCGCCCGCCGCTTGACCAGCTCGGGGTCGTCCTCGGTGGTGAACCAGAACAGCACGGCGATCGCGACCAGGGCGACGGCCCAGATCTGGGCGACCGCCTCCCAGCCGAACGCCACCAGCACGAACGGAGCGACGAACTTGGTGACCGCCGCCCCGACGTTGCCGGCCCCGAAGATGCCGAGCGCGGTGCCCTGCTTCTCCTTCGGGTACCACTTCGACACATAGGCGATGCCGACCGCGAACGAACCGCCCGCCAGGCCGACGCCGAGCGCCGCCAGCAGCATCATCTGATAGGTTTCGGCGTAGGACAGCAGGAAGGTGGCGATCGCCGCCAGGACCATGGTGGCGACGTAGACGATCCGGCCGCCGTACTGGTCGGTCCAGATGCCGAGGAAGATCCGGCTCAGCGACCCGGTGAGGATCGGTGTGCCGACGAGCAGGCCGAACTCGGTGTCCGACAGCCCGAGGTCCGTCTTTATCTGGACGCCGAGGATCGAGAAGATCGTCCAGACGGCGAAGCAGGCGGTAAACGCCAGCGTGCTCATGCCGAGAATGCGGTTTTGCGTTCCCGGGGTGACTCCGTCGATATGCTGCATGGTCGAACCCCACTTGACTGACGACCTCACCCGTCCGGGTGCTGTCCGTGCAGGCAATCTCGTGGAGCGGCCGCGGCTTGAACTTGATCCAGGTCAACATGTACCGTCGTCGTGGCAAAATAAGAGGTCGCGAGAATTGGTTTGGGGGGCGGGTATGCAGGAGTTTGTTTGGAAAATGAGAAGTTTGATTGATTCAGAGAAAGATTTATTCTTCGTGCTTGATGTTTATCAAGAATGATGCGAGCGTCGCTTCATGCGCTCCGAGGATCTGCCCACCGTCCGCGCACTCGACCTGTTCGCCGCCATGTCGGAGGAGTCGTTCGACATCCTCATGCAGGGCGCGTTCCTGCAGTGGTTCCCGCCGCAGGTCACGCTGATCGAGGAGGGCGGCGGCGCCGACTTCCTGCATGTTGTGGTCGAGGGAGCGGTCGAGATGGTCGCGCGCGGCAACGACCGCGAGACCACGATGGCGATCATGGAACCGGTCTCGACCTTCATCCTGGCGGCGGTCCTGCGCGATGCCGTCTACCTGATGACGGCACGCACCCTGGAGCGCTCGCGCATCCTGATGATTCCGGCCGAGAGCGTCCGCGACGCCATGGATCGAGATCCGGCGTTCATGCGGGCGATCGTCTGGGAACTGTCCGGCGCCTTCCGCGGGGCGGTCAAGGCGCTCAAGTCCCAGAAGCTGCGGACCGGCGTCGAGCGGCTGTCGAACTGGCTGCTGGTCCAGCACGACGAGCAGGGGGCGGCCGGAACGGTTCGCCTGGCCTTCGACAAGCGGACGCTCGCCGCGCTGCTGGGTATGACGCCGGAGAACCTGTCGCGGGCGTTCGGCACCCTGCGCGCCTACGGGGTCGACGTGAACGGGCGGGAGGTCGTGCTGAACCAGTTGGACGACCTGCGGCGGCTGGCCAAGCCGGATCCGCTGATGGACGACGGCCGGGTCTGAACTCGGTCGACGAAACCACATGGAGGGACAAATGACCGACAAGCTGCCGGGCGCTGCCGGCGACGTTGCCGAGGCCTATCCCGATATCTGGGCGGCGTATTCCAAGCTCGGCGAGGCCTGTGCCGATTGCGGGCCGCTCGACGCCGATACCCGGCGCCTGGTCAAGCTCGCGCTGGCGATCGGCGCGGGGTCCGAGGGGGCGGTGCACTCGCACGCCAGGCGGGCGGTCGAGGCCGGGATCGATCCGGCAACGCTCAAGCAGGTCGCGATGCTGGCGATCCCCACGCTCGGTTTTCCGCGCGCCGTGGCCTCGCTCACCTGGATCGAGGACGTGACCGACCCGGATTGACCCGCCGGCTTGGACGGCTTTGACTGCTCCGTCGCGGGCAGCGTGACCGTTGCATCGTTGCGACGCTACGATTGCCCGTCCTGCCGCGGAGTGTCTCGTGACCGAACCCTGTCTCCTGCCGGTCGGCCAGGCCGCCCGTGCGATCGCCGAGCGTCGGCTGACCGCGCGGGCGCTGGTCGAGTCCTGCCTGGCCCGGATCGCCCGGCTGGACCCGATCGTCGGTGCCTGGGTGGCGGTCGACGCCGATCGGTCGCTTGTCGCCGCCGAGCGGGCCGACCGGGAGATCGAGGCCGGCCGCCGCCGCGGCCCGCTGCACGGCATCCCCTACGGCCTGAAGGACATCCTGCGGACCGCGGAGCTGCCGACCCGGGCCGCATCCCGGCTGCCGCTGGCCGACGACGGCGCCGAGGCCGCGGTGCACTGCCGGCTGCGCGACGCCGGGGCGATCCTGATCGGCAAGCTCAACACCTACGAGTTCGGCACCGGCACCGGCGCCGTGTACGACGACCTGCCGGCACCGGTCGCCCGCAACCCCTGGAACCCCGACCACTTCACCGGCGGCTCCAGCACCGGCGCCGGGGCGGCGGTGGCGGCCGGCATGGTGCCGCTGGCGATCGGCACCGACACCGGCGGGTCCGTGCGGCTGCCGGCCATGGCCTGCGGCCTGGTGGGACTGAAGCCGACCTACGACCTGATCCCGCGGACCGGGATGCTGCCGAACTGCCCGTCGCAGGACCATCTCGGCCCGCTGACCCGCACGGTCGCCGACGCCGCGCTCGCGCTGGCCGCGACGACGGGAACCGAGTCGGTGCCGGGTTCGGGTCGCCTCGACGGCCTCCGGGTCGCCGTGGTCCGGTCGTTCCACGACGGCGACCCGGTCGCGGACCCGGCGGTCGCCGAACACTTCGAGAGTGCGGTCGGGATCCTGCGCGGGCTCGGCGCCGAGACAGTCGACCGTCGGGTCGGGCCGAGCCTGCGCGACTTCCGCGCCTGCGGCCGGATCGTCAACGCCGGCGAGAGCTTCGCCATCCATCGCCGGTGGCTGGACGACCCGTCGACGGCGATCGGCACCGCGCTGCGCGACAAGCTCGAGGCGGCGGCCGGGTTGACCGCCTCGGACTACCTGGACGCCCAGCGTTGGCGCCGGGCGCTCGTCGAGGCGCTGGTCGAGGCGATGGCCGGTTGCGACCTGATGCTGTGTGCCGGGACCATGACGCCGGCGCCGCGCCTCGACGACGAGGCCGGCTGCGTGCGGTTCACCGGCGACTCCGCGATGACGCCGTTTAGCCTGTCCGGCCAGCCGGCGCTGGTGCTGCCGACCGGGCTGGACCCGGCCGGGCTGCCGATCGGCGTTCAGCTGGCGGCCCGGCCGTTCGCGGAGGCGGTCCTGCTGTGCGCCGGCGCGGCCCTGGAAGCGGCGATCGGCTTCGCTGGCGTCGTGCCGCCCGATCCGGTACGCCCGGCGTCCGCTTGCGCGCGACCGCCGGCGGCACCGGCCCGTGCCGGCCGGGCCGGGCGGCTGGCACGAAGCATGGCCGAGAGCGTCGCACGGATTCCCCGTCCGCTTGCCGACGAACTAGGATCGGTCCTGTCGTTCAAACCCACGGAGCTCTGGACATGACGGCTGAAACGCTGACTGCGGCGGAAGCGGCTGGTGCGATGGCGGAGCGGCGGCTGTCGTCGGTGGAACTGGTCGCGGCCTGCCTGGACCGGATCGAACGGCGCGACGGCACGGTTCGGGCCTGGCTGAGCGTCGACCGGGAGGGCGCCCTGGCCGCCGCCCGCCAGATGGACGCCGAGCGGGCCGCTGGCCGCGTCCGCGGGCCGCTGCATGGCATGCCGTTCGGGGTGAAGGACGTGATCGACGTCGCCGGCCAGCCGGGCACCCACAACTCGCCGCTGCACCTGTCGCGGGTGCCGGTCGACGACGCCGGCTGCGTGGCGCTGATGCGGGCGGGCGGCGCGATCCCGCTCGGCAAGACCGACACCGCCGAGTTCGCGGCCGCCGGCGGCCGCAACGCCGCGACCCGCAACCCGCACGATCCCGGCCGCACGCCCGGCGGCTCGTCGGCCGGCTCCGGCGCGGCGGTCGCCGACCTGCACGTGCCGCTGGCGTTCGGCACCCAGACCGGCGGCTCGATGATGCGCCCGGCCGCCTACTGCGGCGTCTACGCCCTGAAACCGACCTGGGGCGAGGTCAGCCGCGAGGGCGCCAAGCTGTACGCCGCCAGCCTGGACACCATCGGCTGGTACGGCCGCAGCGTCGCCGACCTGTCGCTGGTGGCCGGCGTGCTCGGGATCGAGACCGCCGCGGCACCGCGGCCGCTGGCCGGGCTGCGGATCGCGGTCTGCCGCACGCCGTATGCCGACAAGGTCTCGGCCGACGGCCACGCCGCGCTCGACCGGGCGGTGCGGGCGCTGGAGGCGGCCGGGGCGACGGTGGTCGCGCGCGAGCTGCCAGCGTCGCTGAACGCCCTGAACGACGCCAAGGAGACGATCATGCGCGGCGAGGGCCGGGCCGCCTTCCTGCCGCACGCCCGGGTCTACGGCGACCGCTTCAGCGACGGCCTGCGGCGGCAGGCGGAAGGCCCCGGCGTGATCACCCGGCCGGCCCTCAAGGCGGCGCTCGACTACGGCGCGCATGCCCGGCTGGTGTTCGAATCCCACTATCGCGACGTCGATGCCGTGCTGTGCCCGGGCGCGACCGGCGAGGCCGACCGGGGGCTCGAGAGCAGCGGCAGCTCGATCCTGAGTTCGCTGTGGACCGTGCTGCACGTGCCGGTGGTCGGGATTCCGGCCGGCGAGGGCTCCGGCGGCCTGCCGCTCGGCGTGCAGCTGGTCGGCTTCCGGTTCGCCGACGGCGCGCTGCTGGCGGCGGCCGAGGCGGTGGCCGCGGTGGTCGACCCGTGGGCCGGCCGGGTCCGGGTGCCGGGATGATGGCGGAGCGGCAGGTGGGTTCCGGCTCGGTCGCGCCGAGGGCGGCGCGTCCGTCCGGAATGACGTCAATAGGAGGGGTGCCTCCTGGACGTTCCCTTCCTCGACGTCATTCCGGGCCGGGCCGCCGAAGGCGGGACGGAGCCGGAACCCACAAAGATACGGTGAAAGATACGGTGACAGTGCACTTATCCTGATCCGTGATCCGGTTCGGACCGACGGGCTCGGGACGCGCGCCTTGATCGAGTCCGGAACACCGGCAGGACCACGCCAGTTCAGTGCACTGTCACCGGAACACTAATTGGAGGGGTGCCTCCAGGACACCCCCTTCCTCGACGTCATTCCGGGCCGGGCCGCCGAAGGCGGGACGGAGCCGGAACCCACGGAGTGACGGGCCCGCTCGTCCTCAGGACCCCGGGATGATCCCGGCCGGCAGCGAGGCGCAGTAGCGGGCGATCTCGCCGGGCGTGGTGATCCACAGCTCGTCGCGCCGGGCCAGGATCTTCTCCATGGCCCGCCGCAGGCCGCGCAGCCGGAACGGCTGGCCGATGATGAACGGGTGCAGCACCACGGTGAACACCAGCGGCCACTTGGCCGACTGCAGCAGCATCTCCTCGAACTGGTCGACGATCATGTCCTCGAAGTCGCGGGCCGCCTGCTGGCGGAACACCAGGGCCGGGGAGTCGTTCAGCTCGATCGAGTAGGGGATCGACAGGATCGGTCCCGAGCGGGTGCGCATCCAGAACGGCTGGTCGTCGGCCGGCCAGTCCATGACGTAGCGGTAGCCGGCCTCCTTCAGCAGGTCGAGGGTGACCGGGGTCTGCGCCAGGTACGGGCCGAGCCAGCCGGCCGGCGGCGTGCCGATGTGGCGGGCGATGCCGTCGGTGCATTCCCTGATCAGCGCAGCCTCGCCGGCCTCGTCCAGCACGTCCTGGCGCTCGGCATTGGTGCGGCCGTGGCCGACCGCCTCGTCGCCGCGCGCCTTGATGCGCTCGCCGATCTCCGGGCACTCGTCGAGCAGCCAGGAGTTCAGGTTGTGCGACGCCGGCACCTGCATCTCGTCCAGCAGGTCGAACAGGTACCACTGGCCGACCCTGTTGCCGTAGTCGCGCCAGGCGTAGTTCCGCGTGGTCTGCGGGGCGGTGAGGCTGGCACTGTCGCTGCCGAGGCCCGACAGGAAGCCGAACACCTCGATGTTGTTGCAGAAGCACACCGCCAGGCGCTTGCCGTCCGGCCAGGAATAATCCGGTCGCTTGCTCAGCGGGACATAGTCGTAGCGGTCGTGTTTCGGGAGGTTCATGGCTCGGCCCATCGGCTGGAATCCGGCGCCGGCGGGCGCCTCCGGCATCTTGACAAGGGGCGAGTCGGCCCGTCAACTGTCGACAATTTTCCGAACCCGGTTCCGCCGACAGGGAGGCCGCCATGCGCCCGTGGAGCAGCGTGATCACCGACGACGAGGAGCGCCGCTACGAGGCCGCCGGCTTCGGCCGGCCCGGCGGCATCGGGTCGCGCCCGGCGCTGCTGATCATCGATGTCCAGTACCGCACCGTCGGCACCGTCCGCCGGCCGTACTGGGAGGCCATCGAGGAGTACCCGACCGCCTGCGGCGAGGACGGCTGGTCGGCGGTCGACCACATCCGGCCGCTGCTGGCCGAGTTCCGGCGGCTCGGCCTGCCGGTGCTGTACCCGCACGTGGCGCCGAAGAACGTCGACACCGATTCCGGCCGGCTGGCCGAGAAGGTGCCGTCGATCATGACCATCGACCAGAAGGGCTACGCCTTCGTCGAGGAGGTGGCGCCGGTGAAGGGCGACGTGCTGCTGCCGAAGAAGCACCCGAGCGCGTTCTTCGGGACCCCGCTGGTCAGCCACCTGATCGACCTCGGCGCCGACACCCTGTTCGTCACCGGCTGCACCACCAGCGGCTGCGTGCGGTCCTCGGTCAGCGACGCCTTCGCCTACAACTTCAAGGTCGTGGTGCCGCAGGAATGCGTCTACGACCGCAGCCCGACCTCGCACGCGGTCAACCTGTTCGACATGAACGCCAAGTACGCCGACGTGATGCCGACTGCCGACGCGATCGAGGCGCTGCGCAAGGCGGTCGGTGGTGCGGCGGTCCGCGCCGCCGGGGCGTGACGGCGATGGGCGCGGCGGCTGATGACCCGAGGCGCATCGCGGCCGGGCTGACGGCCCTGGCCGAGTGGTCGGCCGGGCTGGCCTGGGCGGACATTCCCGATGCCATCCGGCGCCGGGCCGCGGTGGTGCTGGCCGACGACCTCGCGGCGATCGTCGCGGCCCGCGGCGAGCCCGAGCTGATGGCCCTGCACGACGGCATGGCCCGGTCCTCGGGGACCCCGGAAGCGACCGTGTTCAACGCCCGTGGCCAGCGCCTGGACCGCTATTCGGCGGCGACAGCCAACGGCAGCGCCGCCGACTGGTGCGAGCTCGACGAGGGCTACCGCCGGGTGATCTGCCACGCCGGCCTGTACTGCGTGCCGGCGCTGCTGGCCGAGGCCGAGGCGACCGGTGCGTCGGCCGAGGACATGCTGCGGGCGCTGGCGATCGGTTACGAGACCGCCGGCCGGGTGGCGCGCGCCTTCACCTGGTCGACCCTCACCCTGCACCCGCACGGCAGCCTGGCGGCGGTCGGCGCGGCGGCGACGGTGGCGGCGCTACGGCGGCTTCCGCCGGAGACCGTGGCGGCGGCGATCGGCTCGGCCGCCACCATGGTGGTGCCGGGGCCGTTCAACCACACGGTCCAGGGTGCGCTGGTCCGCAACGTCTGGCCGGGCGTCGGCGCCTGGGCGGGCCTGCGGGCGGTCGACTGGGCGGAGATCGGCATCACCGGCCGGCCCGAGAGCCTGCACGACGTGTACGGCGCCGCGTTCGCCGGCGACTGCCACCCGGGCGAGCTGACGGACGAGCTGGGCGGGTCCTGGGCGCTGGCCGACGGCTATCACAAGCTGCACGCCTGCTGCCAGTACGCGCACTCGGCGGTTGAGGCGATGCTGGCGGCGCTGCCGAAGGTCCCGGGCGGGGCCGCCGGCATCCGCGGCATCCACATCGACACCCATTGGCGCGGCCGGAAGCTGGACAACGCCCGGCCGGCAACCACGCTGGCCTCGAAGTTCTCCATGCAGCACATCCTGGCCTCGACCGCGGTGCACGGCCATGCCGGGGCCGAGGCGTTCCACGCCTCGACCCTGGACGACCCGAAGGTCGCGGCCCTGCGCGAGGCGGTCAGCATCGGCGCGTTCGAGCCGGAGCCGGCCTGGCCGAACGACCGGCCGGCCCGGGTCGTCGTCGAGACCGCCGACGGCAGCCGGGTCACCGAGGAATGCCTGAGCGCCCGCGGCGGCCCGGACCGGCCGTTCGCGCCCGAGGAGATCCGCGCCAAGATCGTCGGCATCGTCGAGGCGCCGTATCCGCGGATGGCGCCGGCGCTGATGCGGTTGCTGGACCTCGATCCGGCGATGTTGGCGGCACCCTGGGACCGCAGCGTCCGGGAGATGACGGCGTGAGCGCAGACACCACCACCGACCTGCTGGTGATCGGTGCCGGGGCCTGCGGGCTGGCGGCGGCGATCGCGGCCCACGACGCCGGCATCGAGGTGGCGATCGTCGAGAAGCTCGACCGCCCCGGCGGCAACTCCGCACTCAGCACCGGCTCGATACCGGGGGCCGGCAGCCGCTACCAGCGCGAGGCCGGCATCGAGGATTCGCCCGACCGCATGGTCGCCGACCTGCTGGCGGTCAGCGGCCATCACGACGCCGACCCGCTGACCCGGCTGATGGCCGAGCAGTCGGCGCCGCTGGTCGAGTGGCTGATCGACGGGCTCGGCGCCCGCATGCGGCTGATCACCGAGTACAGGCACGTCGGCCACTCGGTGCCGCGCCTCCACGCGCCGAGCTCGCGCCGCGGCCAGGACCTGGTCGACGACCTGCTGAAGTTCGTCGCCAACCGCGGCATTCCGCTGGCGGTCGGCAACCCGGTCGACGACCTGATCGTCGAGGACGGGGCCGTCATGGGGGCGGTGATCGGCGGCGAGCCGGTCCGGGCCGCCAAGGTGCTGCTGGCGACCAACGGCTTCGCCGGCAGCCGCGAGATGGTCCGGCGCTGGTGCCCGGAGATCGCCGGTGCCGAGTATTTCGGGGCGCTCGGCAGCACCGGTGAGGCGGTACGCTGGGGCGAGCGGGTCGGGGCCGCGCTCGGCAACATGGCGGCCTACCAGGGTTACGCCGCGGTCGCCTACCCGCAGGGCAGCCTGCTGTCGTGGACCACCATCGAGAAGGGCGGGATCCTGGTGGGTGCCGACGGCAGGCGGTTCGGCAACGAGGATGCCGGCTACTCCGGCTACGCGCCGGTGGTGATGGGACAGGGCGAGTTTGCCTGGGCGGTCTACGACCGGCGGATCCACGACGTCGCCATGGGTGAGGAGGAGTACGCCGAGATGGCCGGGATGGGCGGCGTGCGCTGGGGCGCTACGCCGGCGATCGCGGCGCAGGCGGCCGGGATCGACCAGGAAGGCCTGACCGCTACCGTCGCCGCCTACAACGCCGCGGCGAGCGGCGAGGCCGCGGACGCGTTCGGCCGCACGCACTTCAACCTCGCCCCGCTGCAGCCGCCGTTCGGCATCGTAAAGGTCAAGCCGGGACTGTTCCACACCCAGGGCGGGCTGCTGGTCGACGACCATGCCCGCGTGCTGCGGCCCGGCGGCAGCGTGGTGTCCAACCTGTTCGCCGGTGGCGGTGCCGCGGCCGGCATCAGCGGCCGCAGCGGCGCCGGCGGCTACGCGTCCGGCAACGGCCTGCTGACCGCGCTCGGCCTCGGCCGGATCGCCGGGCTCAGGGCGGCGGCGGAGGTCCGGGCGGGTCGGTAGAAGGTCGCCCGGCCGCGAACGGCCCGGCTCAGTAAGCCATCAGTTTCGGCAGGAACAGCGAGATCGCCGGGAAGGCGATCAGCAGGCCGAGGGTGACCAGGTCCATCAGCACGAACGGGGTGACCCCGGCGAACGCCTCCTCGAGGGTCAGCGGGATCGGCGACGAGCTTCGGACCACGTAGACGTTCAGCCCGACCGGCGGCGTCAGCAGCGAGATCTCCGCCAGCTTGACCGAGATCACGCCGAGCCAGATCGGGTCGAAGCCGGCCTTCACCAGGATCGGGAACATCACCGGCAGGGTCATCACCATGATCGCGATCGGCTCCACGAACATGCCGAGGATCAGGTACAGGACGGCGAACGCCAGCAGGTAGACATAGGGCGACAGCTGCATGGCCAGCAGCCCGTCCGAGATCGTGTGGATCAGCCCGGTGTAGGTCAGGAACCGGGCGAACAGCATGCCGCCGATCACGATGATGAAGATCACCGTGGTGGTGGTGCCGGCGTCCTTGAAGGTGTCGACCATGCCGCCGACCGACAGGCGGCGCTTGCCGAGCACGATCAGGAAGGCGCCGAACGCGCCGATGGCGCCGGCATAGGTCGGGATGAACCAGCCGAAATAGATGCCGCCGATCACCAGGACGAACAGGAAGCCGATGCCCCAGACGTGGCTCAGCGACTCCCAGCGCTCCTTCCAGGGGATCACGATGTCGGGCTTCGGGCAGAAATCCGGGCGCCACTTGGCGATCGCCACGATCCCGATCACGAACACCGCCGCCGACAGCAGGCCGGGCAGCAGGCCGGCCATCAGCAGCTGGGCGATCGACTGCTCGGTGATGATCGCGTAGACGACCATCAGGATGCTCGGCGGGATCAGCGACGCCAGGGTGCCGGCGGCGGCGATGCAGCCGGCGCTGAGCCGCTTGTCGTAGCCGAACCGGACCATCTCCGGCATCGCCATGCGCGTGAAGATCGCGGCGTTGACGATGGTCGAGCCGCAGGCCGCGCCGAACGCCGCCGACGCCATGGTGGTGGCGATCGCCAGCCCGCCCGGCAGCCGGCCGAGCCAGTTGTAGGCGGCCCGGTACAGATCGGTGGTGAGCGAGGCCTGGGTCGCCAGCGAGCCCATCAGGATGAACAGCGGGATGACCGCCAGGTCGAACGAGTTGGTGGTGCTGAACGGGATCGTCGCCAGCTGTGCCCAGGCGGCGTCCGGCCCGATCGCGAGATAGATCCCGAGGATGCCGCCGAGGCCGAGCGAGATCCCGATGTGGACCCCGAGCGCCAGCAGGGTGAAGAGCACGCCCGCGACGATGAAGCCTGTGGTGACTGGGTCGAGCACCGCCGTGCCTCTCCGCTGCTACTTGGAGTCCGATTCGATGAGGTCGGCGTAGGCCGGATCGATCCGCTGCTCGATCTCGGTGCCGGCGATCAGGTGCCCGAGGTCGACGACCACGTCCAGCACCAGCCGCACCAGCAGGAGCGCGGTCCCGGTCGCCAGGATGATGCGCGCCGGATACAGCGGGAACCGGATCAGCCCGTCGGTGGCCTCCCCGATCTGCATGCTGAACTCGGCCTCGTTGATCGCCTGCCAGAGCAGCAGGCCGAAGAACAGCAGGCCGCACAGGTCGGCCAGGATGTCGAGCGCGGCCCGGCCGCGCGGCGGCAGGCGGGTGTACAGCAGCTCGACCCGGATGTGGCTGCGCCGGATCTGGCCGTAGGTGAGGGCGCCGAACACGATCAGCACCATGGTGCTCTCGGTGATCTCGCGCGCCCCCGGCACCGGTTGCGACAGCACCTGCGTACCGATCACGTCGGCGGTCCCGAGGAACATCGAGATCAGCATGCCGATGCCGCCGACCAGCAGCACCGCCAGGGCCAGGCGTTCCAGGATCTTGGAGATCAGCTGCATCGGTGACTGCGCCCTCCGGGGCGGCTTCCGGAATGAGCAATCGCCCGTCCGGCCGCCGTCGATCGAGCGGCCGAACGGGCGATCGTTGCGGGCGGACCCTTTAGTTCGCGGTCAGCTCACGCCAGCGCTTGGCGACCTGGGCGGCCTCCGCACCCTGACCCTTGCCTTCCATGTCCTTGACCCAGCCCTCGAGCATATCGGGAGCGGCGGCGCGCCACTTGGCCATCTCGGCCGCCGGGAACGGCTTGAACACGCCGCCGTTCGCCTCGATCTCGGCCTTGGCGTCGCTCTCGACCTTGTCCAGGAACGGGATGTACTCGGCCTGGCTCTTGGCGGCCTGATCCAGGAAGATGTCCTGGATGTCCTTCGGCAGACGGTCCCAGGTCCGGTTGCCGATGACGATCAGGTGACCGGCGATCGACATGATCGGCCCGCAGCTGTACTTGCCCGGCTCGTAGATCTTGGTGGCCAGGATGTTGCCCGCGTTGATGAACGAGTAGTCCAGGTTGCCGCGCTGCAGCGCCTCGTAGATGTCGCCGACGCCGATGGTCACCGGCACCGCACCGATGGCGCTCTGCGCCTTCGGGATGTCGGCGCCGAAGCTGCGGATCTTCTTGCCCTTCAGGCCGTCCACCGTGTCGCAGTCCGGCGACGGGCCGGTCAGGTAGTACTCGCCGAGCGGCTGATGGAACAGGAACCGGACGTTCATCTTGTCCAGCTCCGCCTTGAACATCGGCAGTTCCTTGTAGGACGCGATCGAGACCTCGATCGCCTGCTTCGAGGAGTTGAAGATGAACGGGATCTGGAAGGCCTTCCAGAACCGCAGCTGGTCGGCGTAGTAGCCCGGTACGACCGAGGCCATGTCGATGGCACCGCGGCCGGCGAGGGTGAGAATCTCGTTGCCCTTGCCGAGTGCACCGGCATAGGCGATCTCGATGGTCACCCGGCCGTTGGTGCGCTCCTCGATGGCCTTGGCGAAGTTCTGCTCGGGCACCAGGAACTTGCTGTTCCCCAGATAGTGGCCCCAGCGGAGCTTGAATTCGGCTTCGGCGTGGGCCGAAGCGGCGGCCGCGACGGTCGTCAGCACGACCGCGGCCTGCACCAGCATGCGCATTGGCTTTTTCATTGAGTACCTCCGTTCCCCGTGGACGCTCAGCCTTGTTGGTTGTTCCGCGGCGGTCGACGACCGGTCTCCGGACGGACGGCCCGCACCCAGCGGATGACGGACCGCCGACCCACCCTCCCGGGCGGCCGGCGAAGCGGTCGAAGGCCTGCTGCTCCCCTTCCGTCACCCTTCGACATGATGGGCGCTTATTCGTGTCCGGCCAAGTGAACCTTGCGGCCCGTTCGACCGGACAATCGGTCAACTGTTGACATTTTTGCGGTGCGGCGGCCTGCTGTCAACGCATTGCCGGGCCTGGAAACCGCAGGCCGCGACCGGCCGACAGCAACGGAGCCCACGCGTGCCGGAAACGACTGCGAAACCATCGGAATCCTCGCCGTCGGCGGCGGCCCCGCCGGCGGCCGACGGGCCGCTCCGGCCGGACTGGCGCGACATCCTGGACGTGCTGGCCGAACGGCATTCCTGTCGCGACTTCGACGGCAGCCCGATCGACCGGACCGTGCTGGCCGAGATCGTGGCCGACGGCACCGAGGCGCCGTCGTCCTGCAACCAGCAGCAATGGCACTTCATCGTGGTCGACGACCCGGCGCTCAAGCGCCGGGCCTGGGAGATCTCCGGCGGCAACCACCACTTCGCGGACTGTTCGGCACTGGTCTACCTGTGCTTCCAGAAGGGCTGGACGCACGGCAACTTCTCGGTCGTGCAATCGGTCGCCGGCGCCGCCTACCACATGATGCTGAGCGCACACCTGCGCGGCTTCGCGACGATCTGGAACGCCGGTATCGGCGACAAGGAGGCACTCGCCGAGATGCTTGCGGTGCCGCCGACCTTCGAGATCCAGGGCGCGCTGGCGATCGGCCGGCCGAAACCCTCCGCTCCGCCGATGAAGGCGCCGCGCCGGCCGTTCGCCGAGGTGCATTCCTGGAACCGGTTCGAGCGCCCGGCGGTCACCCGCTACCCGGCGAAGCCGGCCGAGCGGTATCCGTTCTTCGCGATCCGCAACGACGACAACCCGTTCGCGGTCTGGGATCCGAGGGACTGGAGCTGGGGTCAGATCGGCGATTTCCGCGGCTACTCCGTGTGGGCGAAGTCGCCGCTGGCCGGGGTCTACGTCTCGCGCCGCCAGGGCGAGGCGACGGCGGTCGAACTCGACCTTCTGCCGGCGCTGCCGGACGGTGCGCGGGTCGTCGAGGTCATGCCGTGGGGCGGGACCTACAGCGTCGAGCTGCGCCGCCGGCTGGACCCGTCGGTCCGGCTGCATCTGGCGGAGCTGTCGGCGCACAATCTGAGCTTCGTCGAGGAGCGCTTCCGGCAGGAGGGCCTGGTGCTCGACCGGGTCGCCTTCGACCGGTTCGCCGACGGCGGGCTGCCGTATGCCGACGGGACGGTGGACGCGGTGGTCCTGCCGCAGGTGCTTGAGCACATGCCCGATCCCGAGCGCATGCTGGACGAGGTGCGCCGGGTGCTGCGCGCCGGCGGTCACCTCGTGGCCAGCGTCCGGAATGCGGACTCGACCTACGGCCGGCACTGGAGCGAGGTCGAGTCGCGGGCCCAGGTGCCCAACCAGGGCCCGTTACGGCCGATTCCGGCCGCCGCGGTCGAGGGCTGGCTCGACGACCGCTTCACGATCGAGCAGGGGATCGGCATCGGCCGCGAGGTCAGCCACGACGCCGCGGTCCTGACCGGCCCGGCGCGGCTGTCCGGCCGGCTGTATGCCGCAAGGTGCCGCAATGGGTAGGTCCCGGCTCTGCGCTGCGCTTCGGCCGGGATGAGGAGGAGATGGAGTGACTATTGCTCCTCATCCCGGACGGAGCGGCAGAGCCGCGGAGATCCGGGACCCGCAAGCGAGCGAGACCCCGCCCGCCGCCCCGTCACCTGAGGCGGCGCGCCACGAACCGCCCTGTGCCGCGCGCGTCGTCGACCAGCGCGCCGTCGCGCACCGCGAACCGCCCGCGCACCACCGTGTGGACCACCCGGCACGCCATCTCCTGGCCCTCGTACACCGAGTAGCCGGCATCGGTGGCGAGGCCGCCGCGCTCCACCGTCCACTTCGCCTTCATGTCGAGGACGCTGAAGTCGGCGTCGGCGCCCGGCGCGATCCGGCCCTTGCGCGGCGACAGGCCCATGGCGTCGGCCGGCTTGCTGGTCACCAGCTCGGCCAGCCGCTCCAGCGGGATACCGCGGCGGTGGTGGCCTTCGGTGAAAAGCGCCGGCAGGAACGCGTCGAGACCGGGGAAGCCCGGCTGGGCCTTCCAGATGCCGCCGTCCTTGGAGGTGATCGGCCGGTGGATGTGGTCGGTGCCGACGGTGTCGATGTCGCCGCGGCGGATGCCTTCCCACAGCGCCTCGCGGTCGGCCGGCTCGCGCAGCGGCGGGTTGACCTTGGCGACGGCGCCGAGCGGGGTGGTGGTGTCGTGGGTCAGGTAGTGGGTGCAGGTCTCGATGGTGATCCGGCTGCCCTGGCGGCGCTGCTCGACCGCCGCGGCCAGCGCCTCGCCGGAGGAGGTGTGCACGGTGTAGACCGGCGCCCCGACCACCCGGCCGAAATACGCCGCGCGGCGGATCGCGTCGGCCTCCACGAACGGTGGGCGCGTCGCGTTCCAGCTCGACAGCCCGTCCTTGCCGTCGGGGTCGGCGGCCAGCACCCGGTCGCGCAGCACCCAGGCCACCTCGATGTTCTCCGGGTGCGGGCACAGCATGCCGCCGTGGTCGCGCAGCACCTCCAGCAGCCGGAACAGGAAGCCGTCGTCGGTGCCGGGCAGGCCCAGCCGCTTGCCCTCGTCGCCGCGGATGTTCATGAACAGCTTGGCGGTCGGCACCCCGAACTCGGCGATGTAGCGCGGCAGCTCGGCCAGCTGCTCGTCGGTGCTGATCACGAAGTGGAAGCCGAAGTCGATGCGCGCGCCCTGCTCGGTCACTGCCTTCAGCTCGTCGAACAGCGGCGCGTAGGGGGTCGGGCTCATCACGTAGGGGATGAAGCTTGTGACCCCGCCGATCGCCGCCGCCGCGGTCTCGGTGTCGGCGTCCGACGGCACCCTCGGCCGCGCGATGTCGCTGCCGTGCCCGAGGTGCAGGTGCACGTCGCAGGCGCCCGGCAGCACGGTCAGCCCGTCGAGCCGGACCGTCTCGGCCGCCTCTTCGCCGGCTCCGGGCTCGGTCACCGCCAGGATCCGGCCGTCGCCGACCAGCACGTCCGCTTCCCGGAAGCCGAGCCCCGGCAGCAGCACGGTGCCGCCCGCCAGCCTGGTGTCGACCTTGGTCATGTCCGTTTCTCCCTCGATGGTCCGATACCGTTGACGACTGTGGCGGCAAGCTCCCGCCGACGCCCGTTGCTCCGTGGGTTCCGGCTCCGCCGCGCCGTCGGCGCGCCGGTCCGGAATGACGACGGGAGGGAGGTGAGCCGCCCGTCGACCATTTCTCTCTCTTCGTCATTCCGGACGACCCCGGACTTGATCCGGGGGCGATCCGGAACCCACCCGCCGCTTCCTGACGCTGATGCCGCCGACGACGGAGCCGCCGCATGATCCGTGACCGCGTGCCGTACTCGCCGATCGTGACCCGCCCGCCGCTGCGCTGGCCGGACGGGGCGCGGGTGGCGGTCTGGGTGGTGCCGAACGTCGAGCACTACGAATACCTGCCGAGCCCGCCGGGCGCCCGCGACCCGTGGCCGCGCATGCCGCATCCGGACGTGCTCGGCTACGGGACCCGCGACTACGGCAACCGGGTCGGTCTGTGGCGCATGATGGAGGTGACCGACCGGCTCGGCATCCCGTGCACGGTGTCCCTGAACATGGCCAACTGGGAGCACTATCCCGAGATCATGGAAGCCATGATCGAGCGCGACTGGGACGTGCTGTGCCACGGCGTCTACAACACCCAGTACCATTGGGGCCTGGCCGAGGAGGACGAGCGCGCGATCATCGCCGACTGCGTCGAGACCTACCGGCGTTTCACCGGCAAGCAGCTCAGGGGCTGGTTCTCGCCGGCCGCGACCTTCACCCACAACACCCCGGACCTCGTGGCCGAAGCCGGCATTACCTACTACTGCGACTGGTACCACGACGACCAGCCGACCGAGATGACGGTCCGCAGCGGCCGCCTGGTGACGGTGCCGTACCAGATGGACGTGAACGACGCGATGGTCTGGCGCCACCCGTTCGAGGGCGAGGAGTTCGCCCGCATGATCACCGACCACTTCGACACGCTGTGGGACGAGGGCGCCGACCACGGCCGCGTCGTCTGCATCGCCCTGCACCCGTACATCATGGGTCACCCGCACCGGATCGGGCACCTGGAGCGGGCGCTGCGCCACATCGTCGAGCGCGACGGGGTCTGGCTGACGACCGGCAGCCGGATCGCCGACTGGTACATCTCGCAGAACCCGGTCGAGGAGGGATAGATGCCGTCCTACCGCGCGCCCGGCATGGACCACGACCTGTACCGGTTCTCGGCGCTGCCGGCCCGGCCGCCGCTGCGCTGGCCGGGCGGCGCCCACGTGGCGTTCGCGGTGGTCCTGCATCTCGAGCACTGGGAGCTGGATCCGCCGGCGGCGGCGGTCCGCGACCCGCGCTTCAAGGACCCGTTCGGCGACTTCCGGCCCGACTACCGGGCCTACACGATCCGCGAGTACGGCAACCGTGTCGGCATCTTCCGGGTGTTCGACGCGCTCGACCGCCACGGCATCCGCCCGACCGTCGCGGTCAACGCCGCCGCCTGCGGGCGCTACCCCTACCTGGTCGATGAGTGCCGGCGACGCGGCTGGGAGTTCGCGGCCCACGCAACCCACGCCACCCGGATGGTCACCGCCAAGCTCGACGAGGCCCGGGAGCGCGAGCTGATCGCCCGCTCGATCGACACCGTGGCCGCGGCGACGGGGGCGCGGCCGCGCGGCTGGGTCGCCCAGGATTTCGGCGAGACCGTGCGCACGCCGTACCTGCTGGCCGAGGCCGGGCTCGACTACGTCGCCGACTGGCCGAACGACGACCAGCCCTATCCGCTGAACACGGAGCCCTCGCTCATCTCGATTCCGTGCCAGGCCGAGTGGGACGATGTACAATTGCTGTGGCACCGGCGGGTCTTCTCGCACCGCTATCCCGACCTGGTCGGGGAGGCGCTGTCGGTTCTGCATCGGGAAGGCGCCGGGTCCGGGCGTTACTTCGGGCTCGGCCTGCATCCATGGCTGATTGGCATGCCGCATCGCATCCGCTACCTGAACGAGGCGCTGGAGCGGATTGCCGGATTCGACCGGCTGTGGCAGGCAACGCTCGGCGAGATCGCCGGGCACATGAAAACGCAAGCGGCCGACGGGGCCTGAGACGCGCCCCGGAACAAGACCGCGACACTGCAAGGGAAGCGACACTTGGCGAACATCGAACACCCGCAGCCCCTGGTCTCCACCAACCTGTCCTCGCTCGCCTTCGAGCGGCTGGAACAGGCGATCATGACCGGTGAGCTCAAGCCCGGCGAACGGCTGAGCGAGACCACGCTGGCACGGCGCTACGGCATCAGCCGCGGGCCGCTGCGCGAGGCGATCGGCCGGCTGGAGGGACGCAACCTGGTCGAGCGGGTCGCCAACCAGGGCGCGCGGGTGATCTCGCTGAAGAACGACGAGCTGATCGACCTGCTGGTGATCCGCGAAAGCCTGGAGGGCATGGCCTGCCGGCTGGCGGCAACCCGGATCAAGCCGGCCGAGCTGAAGAAGCTGCAGCGGATGCTGGAGCAGCACGCCGAGGACGAGGCGGTGATCAGCGGCCGCGGCTACTTCCAGGGCGGCGGCGACCTGGACTTCCACTACCGGATCGTGCGGGCCAGCGGCAACGCGCGGCTGGTGCAGATGCTGGACGAGGAGCTGTACTCGCTGCTGCGCCTGTACCGGCAGCGGCTCAGCACCCGGCCGGGCCGGCCCGCGCAGGCGCTCGAGGAGCATCGCCGGGTGCTGGCGGCGCTGGAGGCACGCGACCCGGACGCCGCCGAGGCCGCGATGCGGGCCCACATCCAGAGCAGCCGCGCCAGCCTCGAGCGCCATATGGCGGCGACTGCGGCAGCCGCCGTCGAGGTGGTGGCCTAGGGCGGTTCCGCCCGGAGTTCTCCGATCGGCAGCCGACATCGTACGGCGGCGGGTGGGTTCCGGGTCGGGCGCAGCCCGCCCGGAATGACGAGAATTGGGAGAGAGGCGGGCATGCTCTCCCCTCGTGGTCGTCATTCCGGAGCGGACCGCCGGAGGTGGAACGCATCCGGAACCCAGTCGGCGACGGGCGCGAACGGACCGCCTCACGACCCCGCGTCCGGCCAGTCGTTCACCGGGATGTCGACGTCCAGCAGCGGCGCGTGCTGCTGGCAGCCGTACACGTCGGTGTCGCCGAGGTCGCCGGCCGGCACGGCGCGCGGGATCGTCGCCTTGAAGGCGAGGCCGGCCGGGTAGGGGGTGAACAGCACGTCGGCCTCCGGCACGCCGTACAGCCGCGCGATCAGGGCCGGGCCGAGCACGCCGGTCGCCGCCACCGCGTCGTACTGGGCGCGGGTCTCGAACACCACGTCGACGGTGAGCTGGAACGGCCCGGCGTTCTTGCTCTTGCAGACCTTGGCGATGTCGCGGATCGCGGCCATCACAGATCCTCGTAGTGGATCGGGAACGGGGCGAGCGGGTCGTCGATCGTCATGGTCTGGAACACCGAGAACCGGTAGACCGGCCCGGCGGCGATGTCGGACGGCGAGTACGGGAACGCCATGTTGCCCTCGCGGCAGAGCCGGCCCGGGAAGTCGGTGTGCAGCATGGTCACCCGCGCCAGCGCCAGCACCGCGTCGGCGGTGTCCTGGTCGGGCGCGATCACCTCGATCACGAAGCCGATCTCGTGCGGGCGGGCGTCGCTCACCGGCTCGGCGCTTCCCATGACGCCGTCCAGGCCGTAGCGCCGGACGATCAGCCGGTAGCCGTCGACGTCGACGCCGAGGGCGGCGGCCTTGGTCGCCACCGCGTCGCGGACCCGAGCCAGGAAGTCGTCGAGGGTGGCGATCAGCAGCGGGTCGCGGGTGCCGCACACGGTGATCGCCCGGTAGCCGGCCAGCTCCGCGCCCTCCAGCTTCACGGTGTAGGGTTGCGGCGACCAGGTCATGCCGGACACCCGGACGGCCCGGTCGGACACCGCCTCGAACCGGCAGTCGGTGGTGTCGAGCACGCCGCCCGGCTCCACGTGGATGCAGGGGCTCGGGTTCTCGTGCAGGCTGTGGTTGGCGACCGAGGACGGGGTGCAGCGGCGCTCGGGCGCCGCCGGCTCCAGGATCACGCCGTCGCGGTCGACGTCGACCACCAGGCAGTCGTGGCCCTTGGGGACCGCCGGGGTGGCGCCGCATTCCAGCATCTTGCCGGCGTACCAGGCCGGGGCGGCGGGCAGGCCGGCGCGGATCGCCATCGCCGCCCACGGTGCCGGATCGCTGGAACGGCCGGCCAGCACCACGTCGGCCCCGCCGTCGAGGGCGGCGGCGAACGGCTCCGGCCCCATCATCGCGACGATGCGCTCGGAGCGGTCGAGGGCGTCCGGGTCGGGGGTGGGGCCACCGGGCAGGCGGGCCATCCGGCCGTCGGCATGGGCCCGGCGCAGGGCCGCCTTGTCCTGCTCGGCCTCGATGGTGGCCAGCCGGAACCGCAGCCCGTCCTCGCGGGCGAGCGCGCGGACGATGTCGGCGACCGCCGCCAGGTGCGGGTTGCCGCCGGCGCCGCCGCAGGTGCCGATGACCAGCGGGATGCCGTGGCCGCGGGCCGCCCGCAGCATTAGCCGCAGGTCGCGGCGCATGGCGCGGGCCGAGTTCAGGGTCTTGCCGGAGCCGAGATAGTGCGGGCCGGGGTCGGTGCTGCCGCCGTCGACCCCGAGCATGTGGATACCGCGCCCCATGCCGCGGGTCAGCGACTCCTCCGGGAAGCCGTAACCGAGGATCCCGCTGGTCGACAGCATGCGGCAGACCGTGCTTGCGCCGGACACCCTGTTCCTTCCCGCGCGGCAGCGCCAGAGAATGACGGACCGGCGGATCGTCCAACGCCCTCTCGGAGATTGTCAACAGTTGACGGGATCGCCGGGCGTCGTTTAATGCCGCATGTGACCGCGCGCGATCGGCGCGCCTGCAATCAGTTCAGGAGGTGCCCGTGCCGGACGAGAGCGTGACGGGCGATCGGATCGCCGACCGTCGCCGTCGCCTGCGCGCCGCCGTCGAGGAACGCCGGGCGCTGCTGGTGCCGGGTGCCGCGAACGCGCTGACCGCGCGGGTGATCGAGGATGCCGGTTTCGACGCGCTGTACGTGACCGGGGCCGGGGTGGCCAACACGCTGCTCGGTGTGCCGGATATCGGGCTGGTGACCTTGACCGAGCTGGTGCAGACCGTCGAGGCGATCGGCGAGATCTCGTCGCTGCCGATGGTCGTCGACATCGACACCGGCTTCGGCAACGCCATCAACACCCGGCGCACCGTGCGGCTGCTGGAGCGCGCCGGCGCCTGCGGCCTGCAGATCGAGGACCAGGTGTTCCCGAAGAAGTGCGGGCATTTCGACGGCAAGGGGGTGATCCCGGTCGCCGAGATGGTCTCCAAGGTCAAGGCGGCGGTCGACGCCCGCGACGACGGGAACCTGCTGATCATGGCCCGCACCGACGCCCGCGCCATCGAGGGCCTGGACGCCGCCATCGAGCGGGCCGAGCGCTACATCGAGGCGGGCGCCGACATGACCTTCGTCGAGGCGCCGACCTCGGTCGACGAGATGAAGGCGGTCACCGCGCGCCTGAAGGTCCCGCAGATCGCCAACATGGTGGTCGGCGGTCGCACGCCGCTGCTGCCGCAGGCCGAGCTGGCGGAGATCGGCTTCGCCCTGGTGCTGTACGCCAACACCCCGCTGCAGGCCGCCATGCGGGCGATGAGCGAAGTGCTCGGCGCCCTCAAGCGCGACGGCGGGCTGGACGCGGTGCGCGACCGGCTGGCCGATTTCGGCGAGCGCCAGCGGCTGGTCGACAAGGGCAGCTACGACGCGCTGGAGAAGCTCTACGCCGTCGAGTAGCGGCCCTGGCCGGCGACGGTTCCGCGGCCATATGAAGGCCGATACCTGACGAGGACAGACGCCATGACCGACGCGCCCCTGACCGACGCGCCCATGACGCTCCGCCGCCAGCTGGCAGGCGACGCCCTGGTGGTCGCCCCCGGCATCTACGACGCGCTGTCGGCGCTGATCGCCACCCAGGCCGGCTTCGGCTCGCTCTACCTGTCCGGCGCCTCGATCGCCTACACCCGGTTCGGCGTGCCCGACATCGGCCTGATCGGCATGTCCGAGGTCGCCGAGACCCTGACCGCGATCTGCGACCGGGTGCCGACCCCGGTGATCGTCGACGGCGACACCGGCTTCGGCAACGCCCTGAACGTCATCCGCACGGTCCGGACCTTCGAGCGCTGTGGCGCCCAGGCGGTCCAGCTCGAGGACCAGGCGATGCCGAAGCGCTGCGGCCACCTCGCCGGCAAGACCCTGGTCCCGACGGCCGAGATGGCCGGCAAGGTCAAGGCGGCGGTCGACGCCCGCAAGAGCGAGGACTTCCTGATCATCGCCCGCACCGACGCGATCGCGGTCGAGGGCTACGAGGCCGCCCTGGACCGGGCCGAGCTGTACCTGGAGGCCGGGGCCGACGTGCTGTTCGTCGAGGCGCCGCGCGACCGCGTCGAGATGGACGGCATCGTCGCCCGCTTCGGCCGCCGGATCCCGCTGCTGGCCAACATGGTCGAGGGCGGCAAGACCCCGCTGCACGACGCGGCAGAGCTGCAGGAGATCGGCTACAAGATCGCGATCTTCCCGGGCGGCACCGTGCGGGCGCTGTCGCGGCTGCTGGCCGAGTACTACGGCAGCCTGCGCCAGCACGGCGGCACCGGGCCGTTCCTGGAGCGCATGAACATGTTCGACGCGCTCAACGGCATCATCGGCACGCCCGGCTATCTGGCGCGCGGCCGCGACTACGACGGTTCCAACTTCGGAGGCGGCGCTTGACCGACCCGGCCCCAATCGACCCGGCCCCAATCGACCCGGCCCCAATCGATCCCGTAACCCTGGCGGTCCTGAAGGGCCGGCTGGAGCAGATCGCCGACGAGATGGACGCGACGCTGTTCCGCAGCGCCTTCAACCCGATCATCGCCGAGGCCCACGACGCCTCGCACGGGCTGTACGACCCGGCCACCGGCGACACCCTGATCCAGGGCAAGTCCGGCCTGCCGATCTTCGTCGGCAGCAACGCCTTCGCGGTGCGGGCGGTGATCGCCAAGGCGGCGAAGAGCGGCGGGATCGCCGAGGGCGACGTCTACATCTTCAACGACCCCTACGACGGCGGCACCCACCTGTCGGACTTCCGGCTGGTGCGGCCGTACTACCGGGACGGCCAACTGGTCTGCTACCTGGCTTCGGTCGGGCACTGGCACGACGTCGGCGGCAACGTGCCGGGCAACTACAACCCGGCCGCCACCGAGTGCTTCCAGGAAGGCATGCTCATTCCCCCGGTCAAGCTGTACGACCGCGGCCAGTACCGGCCGGACATCGTCGACATCCTGCAGAGCAACTCGCGCCAGCCGGGCTCGCTGTACGGCGACCTGAACGGCCAGCTGAGCGCGCTCGAGCTCGGCGGCAAGCGGCTCGATGCGCTGATCGACGAGTACGGCCTGGACGTCATCCGCGCCGCCCTGATCGAGCTGCGGCGCCGCGCCGAACAGCTGATGCGCGCCAACATCGCCGAGCTGCCGGACGGGACCTATTCGGCCGAGGACTGGCTGGACAACGACGGCATCGTCGACGAGCCGCTGAAGATCGCGCTCGACATGACGATCGCCGGCGACCGGATGACGCTGGACTTCTCGCGCTCGGCACCGGCCTGCCAGGGGCCGGTGAACATCGCTCGCTCGACCACGGTCGCCTGCTGTTACGTGGCGCTGAAGCACGTGTTCACCGAGGTTCCGGCGAACGCCGGCGTGCTCGACCCGATCGAGTTCGTGATCCCCGAGGACTCGATGCTGAGCGTGACCGCTCCGAAGCCGGTCGGCGGCTACACCGAGACCATCCTGCGGATCATCGACATCGTGTTCAGCGCGGTCGACAAGGCGGCGCCCGGGCGCGCCAACGCCCACGCCTACGGCACCATCAACGCGCTGTCGCTGGCCGGTCACCGAGAGGACGGGCGGCGCTGGGTGATGTTCTCGTTCTTCGGCGGCGGCCATGGCGGCCACCCGGAGGGCGACGGCCTCAGCCACGGCAACGCGCCGATCTCGACCGCGACCATTCCCCCGCTGGAGATCCTGGAGGCGGCCTATCCGGTGCGCTTCACCCGGTGGGCGCTCAGGCCGGACAGTGCCGGGCCGGGCAGGCATCGCGGCGGCCTCGGGGCGGTCTACGAGATCGAGGTGCTGGAGAAGTCCGGCGGCGAGGCGTTCCTGTTCGCCGACCGCGGCCGGCATGCGCCGAAGGGTGTCGCCGGCGGCCACGAGGCGGCGAAGAACGCATTCTTCTTCGACACCGACTCCGGCGAGGCGAGCCCGCCGATGGCCTCCAAGATGGTCGGCATCAAGCTGCGCCAGGGCCAGCACGTCCGGATCGAGAGCCCGGGCGGCGGCGGCTGGGGCGATCCGTTCGAGCGCGATCCGGCGACGGTGCTGCGCGACGTGGCGCTCGGCTATGTCAGCCGGGAGCGGGCGGCGGCCGACTACGGCGTTTCGGTGGGGGACGACATGACGATCGACGAACCCGCCACGGAAGCTCTGCGGCGTGCGGAGGGCCGGTCGTGAGCGGGCGCTACGTGATCGGCGTCGACGTCGGCGGTACCTTCACCGACGTCTTCATCCTCGACCAGTCGACCGGCAGCGCCGAGATCCGCAAGGTCCCGTCGACCAAGCCGGACCAGTCGCAGGGCTTCCTGGCCGGCATCCGGGCCGGGGTCGACGCGGTCCCGTCGATCGCAACGGTGGTGCACGGCACCACGGTCGGCACCAACGCGCTGCTGGAACGGCGCGGCGCACCCACCGGCATCATCACCACCGCGGGCTTCCGCGACGTGCTGGAGATGCGCCGGCGCGACCGGCCGGCGACCTGGGGCCTGCGCGGCGAGTTCGAGCCCGTGATCCCGCGCGACCGCCGCCTGGAAGTCAGCGAGCGGGTTCTGGCCGACGGCTCGGTCCATACCCCGGTCGACACCGCGGCGGTGACGGCGGCGGCGAAACAGCTGCTGGCGATGGGCTGCCAGGCGGTGGCGATCGTGTTCGTCAACGCCTACGCCAACGCCGCCAACGAGCAGGCGGCGCTGGAGGCGGTGCGCGCGGTCTGGCCGAACGAGCACGTCACGGCCTCGCACCGCATCCTGCCGGAGATCCGCGAGTTCGAGCGGACCTCGACCGCGACCCTGAACGCCTACCTGCAGCCGGTGGTCGCCAGCTACCTGGAGCGCCTGCAGGCGGCCCTGAAGGGCGACGGCTTCGGCGGCGACGTGCTGATCGTGCAGTCGAACGGCGGCGTCATGTCGGTGGATACCGCCCGGCAGGTGCCGGTCCGCACGGCGCTGTCGGGACCGGCGGCCGGTGTCATCGCCGCCGCCCACATCGCCGGCTCGGCCGGGTTCCCGAACATCGTCACCTGTGACATGGGCGGCACCAGCTTCGACGTGTCGCTGGTCGCCGACGGCCAGACCGAGCTGTCGCCGCAGACCTCGATCGACTTCGGCATGGTGGTGCGCCAGCCGATGATCGAAATCACCACCATCGGCGCCGGCGGCGGCTCGATCGCCTGGGTCGACCGCGGCGGGCTGCTGCAGATCGGCCCGGAATCGGCGGGATCGGACCCGGGGCCGGTGTGCTACGGCCTGGGCAACGACCGGCCGACGGTGACCGACGCCAACGTGGTGCTCGGCCGGATCAACGCCGGGCGCCCGATCGGCGGCAAGCTGTCCAGCCTGGACGTCGAAGGCGCGAAGGCCGCGATCGAGACCCACGTGGCGAAGCCGCTCGGCCTCGACGTCATGGCCGCCGCCGAGGCGATCATCCGGGTCGCCAACAGCCGCATGGCCGGCGCCATCCGCCTGGTCTCGATCGAGCGTGGCCACGACCCCAAGAGCTTCGTCGCCATGCCGTTCGGCGGCGGCGGCGCGCTCCACACCGGCGCTCTGATCAAGGAGGTCGGCCTCGCCGGCGCCCTGGTGCCGCGCTACCCGGGGGTGACCAGCGCGCTCGGCTGCGTGATCGCCGACATGCGGCATGACTTCGTGCGTACGGTCAACGGCCTGCTCGACGGCGTCGACATGGCCGAGCTGGACCGCGAGGCGGCGGCGTTCCGGGACGAGGGGCAGGGGCTGCTCGACCGGGCCGGCGTCGGCTTCGAGGGCCGCGAGACCCTGCTCGAGTTCGACATGTCCTATCTCGGGCAGACCCACACCGTGGCGGTCCCGGTGCCGGTGCGCGACGGTGCCGGTGCCAGCCTGGGCATCGACCGCGAGACCGTGCGGGCCGCCTTCGAGGCGCGCTACCGCGAGGTCTATGGTCGGATACTGGAGGGCCTGGCCATCCGGGTGCTGAACCTGCGGGTGACGGCGGTCGGCAAGCGGCCGAAGTTCGACCTGTCGATCCTGGCGCCCGGCGACGGCGCCTCGCTGGCGGCGGCCGACCGCGGCAAGCGGCAGGTCTATGTCGACGGTGCCTGGCACGAGGCCGGAATCTACGACCGCATGGCACTGCCGGTCGGTACCGTGGTGCCGGGGCCGGCGGTGCTGGAGCAGGCCGACGCCACCACCTTCGTGGAGCCCGACCTGGAGGCCGTGGTCGACGAGTTCGGAAACCTGCTGGTCCGCCGCAAGGAGGCGTCATGAGCGAGGGTATCGGCGATCCGCGCAGCACCGCCCTGGTGCTGGTGGACCTGCAGAACGACTTCATCCACCCGGACGGCGCCTACGCCCGCGGCGGCGCCAAGGTGCCGGAGATCGCCGCCCTGCCGGCCCGGCTGGCGCCGCTGGCCGAGGCCGCACGGCGCGCCGGCAGCCCGATCATGTCGACCCACTTCACCCTGGTGCACGGGGTCGACGGCGAGCCCTTCATCAGCGAACACCTGAAGCGGCTGCGCCCGTTCCTGCGGGCCGGCGACTTCGCGGCCGGCGGCTGGGGCCACGACCTGGTCGACGAGCTGAAGCCCGCGACCTTCAAGATCGAGAAGGTGGCGTTCTCGGCGTTCTACATGAGCCGGATGGAATGGGTGCTGAAGCGCGCCGGGATCGAGACCCTGGTGTTCGCCGGCATCGTCACCAACGGCGGCGTCGCCTCGACCGTGCGCGACGCCCATGTCCGGGACTTCCACGCCATCGTGCTGTCCGACGGCTGCGCCGCCTTCACGCCGGCGATCCACGACACCGCGATCGCCGCCCTGAAACCGGTGGCCGACATCTGGACGGTCGCCGACGCGACCGCGGCGTTCGAGGCGGCGGCGAAATGAGCGTGCTTGCGGTCGCCGACGCCGATTTCGGTTTCCAGGTGCCGGTGCTGGTGATCGGCGGCGGCGCCTGCGGCATGGTGGCGGCGCTGGCCGCGGCCGACGCCGGGGCCGAGGTGGTGGTGCTGGAGCGCGATCCGGTGCCGTCCGGCTCGACCGCCCTGTCATCCGGCTTCATCCCGGCCTGCGGGACCCGTCTGCAGGCGGCGGCCGGCGTGGCCGACAGCGTCGAGCTGATGGCGGCCGACATCCAGCGCAAGAACGCCGGCCGGGGCGACCCGGCGATCGTCGAGGCGGTGTGCCGGCAATCCGGCCGCACCATCGACTGGCTGGCCGAGCGCTGGGGGCTGCCGTTCGTGCTGCTGGACGGCTTCCTGTATCCCGGCCACAGCGTGCTGCGCATGCACGCCCATCCGGACAAGACCGGGGCGGCGCTGCTGGGGGCGTTGCGCGGCGCGGTCGAACGTGCCGGCGTCGAGGTGCTGACCAGCGCCCTGGTCTCGGAGCTGTTCGCCGATGCCGACGGCCGGGTGGCCGGGGTGCGGATCCGGCGGCCGGACGGTGCCATCGAGGACATCGGCTGCGGCGCGCTGGTGCTGGCGTGCAACGGCTATGGCGGCAACCCGGACATGGTCCGGCAATACATCCCGGAGATGGCCGACGCCCTGTATTTCGGCCACACCGGCAACCAGGGCGACGCCGTGCGCTGGGGCGAGGCACTGGGTGGCGAGGCGGTGCACATGACCGCCTACCAGGGCCACGGTTCGGTCGCGCATCCGCACGGCGTGCTGATCACCTGGGCGCTGATGATGGAGGGCGGCATCCAGGTGAACCGCGACGGTCGGCGGTTCTCCGACGAGCACCACGGCTATTCCGAGCAGGCGGTTTCGGTTCTGGCCCAGCCCGGCGGCATCGCCTTCGACCTTTACGACGAGCGGCTGCATCGGCTGGGGATGGATTTCGACGACTACCGTGCGGCCGAAAAGGCCGGGGCGGTCCGCCGGTTCGAGACCCTGGACGAGATGGCCGCAGCGTTCGACATCCCGGCGGCGACGCTGAAGGAGACCGTCGATCATGCCGCCCGGTGCGCGTGCGGCGAGGCGGTCGACCCGTTCGGGCGCGACTTCGCCGGCAAGCCGCCGCTGCAGGCGCCGTTCTATGCGGTGCGGGTGACCGGCGCGCTGTTCCACACCCAGGGGGGCTTGCGGATCGATGCCGTCGCCAGGGTGCTGCGGCGCGACGGCACGAAGCTGCCGAACCTGTTCGCCGGCGGCGGGGCCGCCTGCGGGGTCTCCGGGACGACCGTCGAGGGCTATCTGTCCGGCAACGGCCTGCTGACCGCGGTGACGCTCGGGCACATCGCCGGCACGCAGGCGGCCGGCTTGAACGACGGCTAACGCGTCGCGACGCCGCCGAGCGGGCCGACGGTGCCGGCCCACGGCCTGGTGACGATCCGGCCCCCGATGTCGAAATAGGACACCGTCTGGCGGGTCGGATCGAGGGCCGCCACCAGCCCGGTGATCGGGGTGTTCGGGTCGGCCACGGTCGTGAGGCCGGTTGCCAGCGTCAGCCCGTTCCTCGGGGAGCGCTGGTCGGGGAACGGGGTGAACAGACCGACCGGGCGCAGGTAGTCGGCGGGATCGCCGGCGACCGCTCCGTGGTCGTGCCCGCTGGGGCCGGCGTACTCGAAGATCCCGACCTCCGGGTTCTCCCTCGACGACGCGCGGGTCGCCGCGATCTGGGCGCGATACGGTGCTGTCACCACCGGGTTGAAGCCGACCTTGGCGAGCGGCGGGTAGGTGGCGAAGCCGGCGCCGAACAGGTCGGCGGCGACGGTCAGGCCCTCGCTGCCCGGCAGCAGGTCGACCACGTCCGCGAGGACCGCGCCGCGCTCGTTGGCGGTGCAGTTCGACAGCCGCAGGTCGCGGTCGAGCCGGGGATCGCCGGTGCCGCCGGTCGCGGGCGCCCTGGCGGACGCGGCTTCCGTCAGGATCTGGCCGCTCAGCACGGCGATCCGGTTGCGCACGCCGGGCCCGTTGGCGACCACGACGTCCTCCCAGTTGTCGCCGTCGACGTCGGCCGCCGCGACCCGAACGCCGCCGGTGCGGTAGGACGGGTCGAACACCGGCGCCTCGAGCTTGAGCTCGGCCTGCCACTTCCCGTCGCGGCCAGCGACCACGTCGTAGATCGCCACCGACGGCGTAGTGCCGGGGCCGGAACCGACCACGATCTCGTCGACGCTGTCGCCGTCGATGTCGCCCAGTGCAACCGTCGCACCGTCGCCGTCGCCGCCGAACGGGTGCAGGTCCAGAACCGCGGTGTCCGTGGCGCGGGCGTCGAACAGGCGCACGACCGGCAGGCCCTGCAGCGGCGCGACCGCGACGAACGCGCCGTAACCGCCGAGCGCGTTGCCGACAGCGGCGCTGACCCCGCCGCGATAGCTGCGCTCGAACGCATAGAACCGTCCGGCTTCCACGCCGGTCGCGGCCTCGACCAGGCTGACCAGCGGGGCGCTGTCGGGGCCGGCGGCGACCGCGGTGAGCTCCTGCGCGCGGGGCCGCGAGATCGCCACCGAGGCCATCATGCCGCTGTCCTCGTGCAGCAGCATGTGGCAGTGCATGACAAACTTGCCGGGGAACGCCGAGGCCCGGAGCTTCAGGTGCACCTTGCTGCGCCCGGGCAGGGTGAGCGTGTCCATCATCCGGCGGTACGGGTAGACGATCGGATTCTCGGGCAGGTCCGTGCGCGGCTTGGTCAGCGCCTGGTCCTCGAAGTACTCGATGCGCTCGACGACGAAGTCGCCCTGGTGGATGTGGATCGGGTGCGCGACCTGCGAGTAGGTGCTGACCACCCAGGTCTCGACATCGCCGGAATAGCCCTGGATCACCGGGGTCGCCGGGAAGTAGCCGAAGTTGACGCGGCCGCGCAGGTACTGCTCGTCGAAATCGAAGGCGATCTCCCGGGTCAGGTCGGGCTCGGCGCCCACGATGTCGGGGGCGGGCGTGGCGTCGAACGCCGGCACCGCCCGGGTCGAGGGCTCGCCGGCGACCGTAACCGTGGCCAGGATCAGCGACGGCACGAACGCCTGCGGCGGCTGGAAGGTCAGCATGGCCGGCAGGTTGTCGACCTGTCGCGTGTAGGCGTAGTCGACGCCGTTGATCAGGTAGTAGGTGCCGGGCTCCTTCGGGGCGGTGACGGTCCAGGTCAGCCGCTGGCCGGGGGCGATGAAGAAGTCCGCCATCGGATCGCGGTGCTTGACCAGGTGGCCGCGCAACGGCGTGTAGTGGTCGTTGCCGTCCTGCCCGAGCATGGTCGTGCGGAACAGCGGGGTCGCCGGGTCGGTCGTGCCGTCGTCGCGAAGCCGGACGATCGCCAGGGAATAGGCCGAGGAGGCGTTGACGTTGGCGGCGGTCCAGACCTGGGTCTCGCCGGGCCGCATCGCGATCGTCGGGTTGAGCTGGCCGTTGACCAGATGGCTCGGCCGGTAGTCCGGGGCGGTGCGCGGCCCGCCCTGCGCGGCCGCCGGGTTCGGGTCGGTCAGGCTCGGGCTGGTGGCGTTGGTCACCGGGCCCAGCACGAACAGATCGGGGTCGTCCGCGGTCGGGGCCAGCGCCATGCCGGTCAGGACCAGCTGTCGCCGGGTCAGGCCCTCGACCAGCGGCAGGTGCCGGGGCGCGACCACGTCGCCGACCTGGATCAGCCCGGCCATGCCGCCGAACACCTGGGGCGCGGTCGAGCCGTGCATGTGCGGATGGTACCAGTCCATCCCGGTGGCGTGGTCCGCCCCGAGGGTCATCTCGGTCCGGTAGCGGTTGCCGGGCAGGAAGGCGCGGTAGACGTTGTCGCCGTTGCCGGTCGGGCTGACCAGCAGGCCGTGAGTGTGGATGTTGGAGGCTTCCGACACCGGGTTGGTCGGGTCGAAGTGCCGGTCGCTCGCCTGCACCACCGAGTCCGGGATCCGCTCGTCCAGGATGTCGAGCCGCAGCGCGTCGCCGGGCTGGATCATCAGGGTCGGCGCCGGAAAGATGCCGTTGTAGGAGGACGCGATGCCGCCCAGCCGGTTCTGGCCCTGGTAGCTGGTGACCCGGTACGGCTTCGAGCCGACGAGCATCGGGTTCTCGGGCGTGCCGGTGACCAGGCGCAGCTCCGCAGAGAGCAGGCCGCCGGAGGAACGCAGGGCGCGGCTGCCGGCCGTCAGGTCGAGCAGCGGTCCGTCGGAGGGCGGCGGCGAGCCGGCGTAGGGCGTGATCGCCGCGCCGAGCCGCGGCTGGAACGACAGCACCTCGCTACAGGGCAGGAACACTACGTCGCCCGGGCGGGCCGGGCACTGCGGGACCGGCAGGAGTTCGTCGGCCGCCCGCGACGGCGAGGGCGTCAGCACGACCAGCGCGATCGCGAGGGCGCCGGCCGTCACCGTACAACGCGGGTGCTTGGCTCGGTGGCCTCGGTTCGATGGCATCGTCGTCGCCCCTCCCCAGGGCCTGCGAAATCGGACCCGTCCGGTCAGCGGAGATGGGGCTGGTGACGGGTCAGCCGGCCTTGGCGGCGGCGCGCGACTGGAGCGCCTCCTTCGAGACGCGCGTGAACTCGGCGACCACGGCGTCGGCGGTGGCCCGGCGGTTGGCTTGGGCCAGCCAGGTCTCGAAAGGCTCGGCGGCTTCCCTGGTCAGGTTGGCGAAGGCGGCAAGCGCGCCCGAAACGTCGCCTTCCGACAACCGGCGGTCCGCCTCGGTCACCAGCCCGCCGACGACCTGCTTGGCGGCCGTGGTCCCGATCGGCACGCCCAGGCCGGTCTGAACGAGGTTCAGGCTGTACAGGTACAGGTCGTTCGGGTCGACGACCGGCGTTCCGGCCGCCGCCGCCGTGGCGTGCAGGGTCGCCCGCAGGCTCTCCACGGTCGGCACTCCGGCACTGGCGACCGGCATCAGCCGGCTGAGCTGGTCGCGCAGCCGGGAGTGGCCGTCCGTCAGCGCGTACAGGTTCACCCACTCGCTCTCGAACGGCCGGCCGCTGGCGACCGCGTCGGCCAGTTGGACCACCGACACGCCGAAGACCACCGAGCCAGGCCCCGACTCCACCCGGAGCTGGCGGCGGGCGTCCGCGATCTCGCTCATGGCGGTCTGGAACCCGCTCGCCTGCTGGTCGAGCCGGGCTCCCAGCGCGGTATCGGCCTCGAGGGCCCGCACCAGATCGGCCTCCGCGGTCCGTACGGCGGTCTCGAGGACATAGAGCGACTGCTGGAAGCCGGCGACCTGCTGCGCGAGGCCCGGCAGGCGCGGATCCAGCGGCGGACGCAGCTCGGTCATGGTCAGGACGACCGCGACCGCCAGCACCGCTCCGGCCAGACCGCCCACCACCGCCGGCAGCGTGGCCGCCTTCAGGCCGCCCGCCGGCTTCGCGGGTTCGGGTTGCGGGGCGGCGTCGGCGACGACCTTCACGGTGTCGTCGGGCACCGGTTCCGGTGACGACGTGCGGCCGTCTTCGCGGCGCACGAAGCTCTCGATACTAGCCCGTCGCTTCTCGAAGGCATTCATCGGTCCGTACCCCCTCAGCCCGGTGTCGCTCTTTGTTCAGTTCCAACCGACCGTCGCGGCAACCATAGCATATCAAAACGCTTCGGCTGCCCGGCGTCCGGATCCCGCCTGATCGACAAGTGCTTTCAGCGGCTCCCGGCCGTAACGCAAGAACAGCCAGGGTGTCAGCACGGCATCCAGGATCGTGGAGCTGATCAGGCCGCCGAATATTACCACCGCTACGGGAAAAAGCATTTCCTTGCCTGGCGTGAACGGATCCAGCAGCAGCGGGACCAGGCCGCCGCAGGCCGAGGCCGCGGTCATCAGCACCGGCATCAGCCGTTCGTTGGAGCCGCGCACGATCATCCGCCGCCCGAACGTCTCGCCCTCGTGCAACACGAGATTGATGTAGTGGCTGATCTTGAGGATACCGTTCCGGGTGCTGATCCCGGTGAGCGTGATGAAACCGACCATCGAGGCGACCGACAGCTCCAGCCCGGTGATCTTGATCGCCAGGAGGCTGCCGACCAGTGCCAGTGGCACGTTCGTCATGATGATCAGCGACAGCCGCACCGACCGGTAGCGCTGGTAGAGGACCGCGAAGATCAGCAGCAGCGAGATCAGCGACAGCCCCAGCAGCCGCAGGGCCGAGCGGGTCTGCTCGGCGTAGATGCCTTCGAAGGTCACGTAGTAGCCGGCCGGCACCCGGACCTGCGAGACGATGTCGCGGACCTGGGCGGCGATCTGGTTGTTGTGGGCGCCGTCGCCATTGGCCATCACCAGGATCCGGCGGCGGCCGTTCTCGCGCTTGATGTCGTTCGGACCGGCGGTCTCCTCGATGGTCGCCAGAAGACCGAGCGGAACCGGTCCCGAGGCGGTCTCGATCAGGGTCGAGGCGAGGGCCCGCGAGCCGCGATCGCGGTCGCTCAGCCGGATCACCACGTCGAAGTAGCGGACCCCGTCGACGATCTGCGACACGGTGTTGCCGTTGGTCATGTGCGCCAGCCGGCGGGTCAGCTCGCCGGGATGCAGGCCGTAGAGCTGGGCCTTGCGCGGGTCGACGCGGATCTGGATCTGCGGCACCGGCACCAGCTTCTCGACGTTCAGGTCGACCAGTCCCGGTACCGCAGAGAGCTGTCGCTTGATGTCCTGGGCGATGGTGCGCAGGACGTCGAGCTCGTCGCCGAACACCTTGATGACGATCTCCGCCGGGGCGCCGGTGAGGATGTGGTCGATCAGCCGATGCGACATCGGCTGGCCGACATTGGTGGTGCCCGGCAGCCCCGAGAGCCGGTTGCGGACCTCGCGCATGACCGTCTCCATGCGACGGTCGGCCAGGGTGACGCGGACTTCGTACTCGTTGACGTGGACGCCGAGGTTGTGCTCGTCGGATTCCGAGCGGCCGGTGCGGCGGCCGATGCTCGTGACCTCGGGGATCTGCAGCAGCAGGCGCTCGGCCATGGCGCCGATCCGGGCCGATTCCTCGAGCGAGATGCCCGGTTCCAGCGTCAGCTCGACGAGCAGGGACTTCTCGTTGAAGGGCGGCAGGAACGAGCGCGGCAGCGTCGGCACGACGGCAACCGCCAGGAACACCGCGGCGCCGGCTCCGATCAAGAGCGGCCGCGGGTTGCGGAACACCCGTTCGAGGACTGCGGTGTTGACCCGCTTCAGGGTCCGGATGAAGCGGGTATCGCCGTGGTTCAGGCGCTTCATCCCGGGCAGCAGCAGCGAGCACAGCACCGGCGTGACGGTGATCGAGATGATCAGGCTGGCGAGGATCGACACGATGTAGGCGATCCCCAACGGTGCGAACAGCCGCCCCTCGAGGCCGGGGACCGCGAACACCGGCAGGAACACCAGGATGATGATGATGGTCGAGTAGACGATGCCGGACCGGATCTCCTGGGACGCATCGGCGATCACCCGCAGGGTCGGCAGCGGGGTGGGGCGACGCCGGTTCTCCGACAGCCGTCGCGATATGTTCTCGACGTCGACCACCGCATCGTCGACCAGTTCCCCGACCGCGATGGCAAGTCCGCCGAGGGTCATGGTGTTCAGGGTCAGGCCGCTGAGCCGGAACACGATGAAGGTGGTCAGCACCGACAGCGGGATCGCCACCAGCGAGATGGCGGTCGCCCGCGCGTTGGCCATGAACAGGAACAGCACGACCGAGACCGCCACCACCGCCTCGATCATCACCAGCTGCATGGTGTCGACCGAGGCCTCGATGAAGTCGGCCTGGCGGAACACCACGTGGTCGGCCCGTATGCCGTCCGGCAGGGAGGCGCTGAGGGCCGTCAGGGCCTCCTCCAGCTTCCGGGTCAGGATCAGGGTGTCGGCGGCCGGCTGCTTCTGGATCGAGAGGATGACGGCGGACCGGCCGTTGAAGCCGGCATCGCCGCGCCGCTGCTGCGGCTGGAACTCGACCGCCGCGACGTGCCGGAGCAGGATCGGATGGCCGTCGAGGATCGTGACGGTCAGGTCGCGGAGGTCCTCCAGGTTGCGCGACCGGCCGACATTGCGGATCAGGAACTCCTGCGAACTCTGGTCGACGACGCCGCCGCCGCTGTTGGTTCCGAAGCGCGTCAACGCCTCCTCGAGGGTCTGCAGCGTGACCCCAAGGTCGTTGAGACGCAGCAGGTTCGGCGTCACCCGGTACTGCCGCACGAGGCCGCCGATCGGGACCACGCGGCTGACCCCCGGGATCGCCTGCAGGCGGGGGGCGATGACCCAGTCCGCCAGTTCGCGCATCACCATCGGATCGGCGTTCTCGCCGGTCATCGCCACCAGCAGGATCTCGCCCATGTAGGACGACACCGGCATCAGCAGCGGCGCGGTGTCCTCCGGCAGCTTCTCCTCAGCCAGCATCAGCCGCTCGGTAACCAGTTGCCGGGCCCGGTAGACGTCGACCCCCCAGTCGAACTCCACGTAGACGATCGACAGGCCGGTGCTGGAGCTGGTCCGGACCCGGGTCATGCCGGCGGCACCGCCCATCGCCGCCTCGATCGGGGTGGTGATGAGAACCTCGACTTCCTCCGGGGCGAGGCCCGGGGCTGCCGTCACCACCGTGACGATGCCCTTGTTCAGGTCCGGGAACACGTCGACGCTGAGCTCGCGCTGGGCGAACAGCCCGTAGCCGGCGACGATGACCGCCGCGAACAGAACGATCAGGCGGCTGCGGAGACTGGCGCTGACCAGGAATGCGAACATGCGATCTCCGTGTCGTGTCCGCTACTCGCCCGCGGCGGGTCCGAGCGAGGGTCCGGCCGAGGCGTCGGCGGGCGAGGCACGGGGGGCCGGGGCGTGGGGGGCCGGGGCGTCCGCCGGCAGTTCCTGTTCGCGGTGCCGTCCGGACAACGCGGCCACGATGACGGCCGAGATCACCGCGATCGGGACCAGGGTGCACACGATCGTCGCGCCGGTCGGCGTGTTGAAAAGGGCCGACGCGACGATGCCGACCAGGTATCCGGCGGCCCCGATGTTGAAGGCGACGACCGGTCTCAACCCGGCCGGGGCGCTGCGGGCGGCGAGGGCCGGCACGATCAGCGAGGCGAAGACCAGCAGCACGCCGACGATCTGGACCGACAGCGTGATCACGATCGCGAACGCCACGTAGAACACGATCCGTTCGCGCTGCAGGTCGCGGTAGAACCAGATCGCCAGGACGACGGCGTAGACCAGGCCGACGCCCAGCAGCTGCAGCGGCGTCACCCAGAGGATCTGGCCGATCAGCAGCTTCTTCAGGTACTCCGCGCCGCTCGGGTTGGCGGAGAGCATGATCAGCTGGACGGCCGCCGAGGCGACGTAGACCACGCCGATGATGGCTTCCTGCACCGCCGGAAACCGCTTGTCGGTCCACACCAGGAAGGCCGAGCAGGCGAGGGCGGCGCCCACCGCGCTCAACTGGACGATCCATTCGGAGATGTCCGGGCCCCACATCATCGTGCCGAACACCACCCCGGTCGCGGCGACCTGGGCGAGGGCGATGTCGATGAAGATGATGCCCCGGTTCAGCACGATCACGCCGAGCGGGACGTGCGTCGACAGCACAAGCAGCCCGGCCACCAGGGCCGGGCCCATCACCTGGAGGTCAAGACCGGCCACGTCCCGCCAGCCCGTCGAGCAGCCGCTCGACCGTGTCGCGGTAGAAGTCGGCATAGGTCGGCCCGGCGCCCTCGGTCCCGCCGACGGTGAACGGAACCTTCACCAGCGGGATGCCGGTTCGCTCGGTCACGTAGTTCGACGGCCGCGGGTCCTCGTAGGCCGCGTACAGGACGAACTTCACGTTCTCGCGCGGGACCAGGTCGACGATGCGGGCGAGATCGCCCGGGCCCGGCGGCACGCCGACCGCCGGCTCGAGAACGCCGGCGCTGCGGATCTTCAGCCAGCGCAGCAGGTAGACCGAGTGCTCGTGCTGGCTGACGATGTTGACCCCCTGCAGGGCCGCGGCCTTCTTCTCGAGCTCCTTGGCGACGGCGCCGATCTCGCGCACGAACGCCTTGGTGTTGGCCGAGTAGGTTGCGGCGTCGGCCTTGTCGAGCTCGATCATGCGCTTGCCGAGCTGCCCGCCGAGCGCCCGGATCCGGTACGGGTCGCCCTGGAAGTGCGGGTTGCCGCCGGGGTGCATGTGCGCATGGGCCTTGGTGGGGCCCTGGTGGTTGTGGTGGTCGTCGTCGAGGACCCTGACGAAATCCGACGCGAAGAACTGGCCCGGCTGACCCTCCGCGAGCTTCGGGTTCTGGGCCCGGTCCAGTGCCGGCTGCAGCCAGTTGTGCTCGTAGCCCCCGCCCGAGCAGACCAGCAGGTCGGCCGCCTTGAGTGAGGCGAGCAACTCGGGCGTCACGTTCACCTGGTCCGGGTTCTCCAGCGGGTTCACTGCCGTGAACACGTCCACGGCCGAGCCGCCGATCTCCTTGGCCAGCGCTCCCCAGGCCGACAGGCACGCAAAAACGTTCAGTTTGGCACTGGCCGGTTGCGGGGCGGCGGCGATCAGTATCAGTCCCGCTGCGGCTCCCAACACGAAACGCCTCATGCAGCCCGTCCTCCCCGCTCTTTCGCGTCGATCCGGCGTTGTCGTTTCCGTTGCGACGATCATGTCGACCCGGTTCGGCAAGCATACCGGGTCAGGACGAAGACGAAACCGTTGATTTGCGTCGCTTGTCTGTTTTGACACCGGGGTTTGGCGGCCATGCCGGATGCGCTAAGCTGTCGATGGACTATACGAGCGGGCGATATCGATGGGCGGATTTCTACGATTGCTGTGCCTGGCGGCGGCGCTGGCGTGGCTGCCGGGGCAGCCCGGGTGGGCGGCCGGCGACCATGGCGCCGCCAAGACCATCTCGGTCGCTCCTCGAAGCGAGGCCCGGGTCGGCACCCGGCAGTTCGTCCTGGTGTACGCGAACCGGCAGATCTTCGAGGACCGGCACCTCCAGCTGTTCGGCAACGTTCAGCGTCCCAAGTTCGATCGCCCGCGCCTCGCCCTGTTCGTCGAGGACTTCGCGACCGCCGAGCCGGTCGTCGGGGGCGAGGTCGAGGCGACCGTGAACTTCCTGCCGGAGAGCATGTCGGAAGTCGCGCCGGGGGTGTACGTGACGGAAGAGGTCGTTCTCGGCGGCGGCCGGAACGAGGTCGAAGTGGCGTTCACGGTCGCCGGCGAGACCGTCACGGTGCCGATGCTGCTGGTCGTGGCCGGCGGGGACAGCGCCGAGACCGCGGCTTCGGCGGCTGCCGTATCCGCCGTCAAGCCGGTGGCGATTCCCAGTTGGCTGTTCGTGGCGGCCGGCCTGGCGGTCTATGCCGTCGCCGCGGGCCTGTTCCTGTTGCGGCGTTCGCGCTCCGCCGGGACGGCGGCCGGCCCACAGCATCCGCACTGACAGGCGGTGCCGGAAGGGCCGGGGGCCGGTCCTATCGGGTTCCGGCCGCCGCCCAGCGGACGACCGCCGCGCCCGGCATCATGTCCACGATCGCGCTGCGCGGTTCCGGCAACGCCTCGGAAACCACGCCGGCATCGTCGTCCAGGAAGGTGTCGGACGTGATCTCGGCGGAGACCTCGACCACCAGGTCGGAGAACATCGTGGCGGCGAGCAACGCGACGACCACTAGCGGTGCCATGGGGTGCCTCCGGTTCCGGTCAGCGCATCAACGTGTAGCCCAGCAGCACGGCGGCACCGGCAGCTACGGCGCCGGATGCGCCACCGGCCAGGGCGCCGATCGCGGCGGCGCCGCCGACCAGGCCGAGCACCGTCAGGGTCTGGTAGCCGGTGGCGGTGAACACCTTGGCGCTCCGGTCCAGCCGCATGCTCTGGTCGGTTTCCCCGACCGCCGGCCGGGCGGCGAGACGGGGTGCCGCGCCGGACGCCGTGGCGGGTGTCGTGGCCGGGCGCGGCTCCGGGACGCCGGCTGTCGCCGGCGGCGCGGCGGCAACGGTCGCCATGACCATCGCCGCGGCCGCCAGGGCCGCGGTCCGGATGCCCCCCGGGCACGCCGTCATTGCACCTGACCCAGCGTCGCGACGCCGTCGGTGACGATCCGCATGGTTCCGGCGATCGGGCTGGTGACCAGGACCCAGTCGGCGTCGATCGGCTTCAGCGCGACGTGATGGGCGAGGAAGGACTCGGCGGACCGGCGCTCCCAGATCAGTTCGCGGCCGTCGCTGGTCCGGGTCACGCTGGCCCGCGGCACCCGCAGGCCGGTGGTCGCCGGCCCCTCCATCTGCACGGCAACGGTGACCGGCGTGTCGACGGTCAGGTCGCGCGGCGACCCGACGACTTCGAAGTGGATCGGAAGTGCCTGCTGGTGCAGGGCCAGCCCGCCGCCGACGAACTGCAGTTCCAGCCGGCGGCCGTCCGGCGTCAGCGCGGTGGCGCTGACGATCCGATCCTGGACCCCGGCCTCGTACGCGGAAGCGGTCACCCAGAGCCGGGTCGGGTCGACGATCTCGAAGATGGTGTGGCCGGCGTCGACGAACTGCCCGGCCGCGGCGTTCACGCGGGACACGATCCCGTCGGTCTTGGCGCGAAGCTCGATCGGCCGGTCGACGCTGGCGCGCAGAACCGCGAGTTGCCGGCGCATGCCTTCGATCTCGACCCTGATCTCCTCGATCCGGTTGGCCCGGTAGCGGATCATGACCACTTCCTCGAGCCTGGCCATGCGCTTGCGCGAGAGATCGATGTCGTTGACCAGTTCCTGGATGCGGCTCTCGATGTCGGCCTGCTCGACCGAGGTCAGGGACGGGCGGAGATAGGCGAGCAGGTCGCCGCGGCGGACCCGCTGGCCAGTATGCGGGAAGACGCCGTTGGCCAGTTCCAGGAAGCCGTCCTGCGCGCTCTGGATGAGGTGCGCGGAACTGGGGTTGGTCACGATGCGGCCGGGCATTTCGGTGGTCGCCGGGACCGCGACGTGCTGGCCGATCACGGTGCGCAGCTTGAAGACCCGCTGGGCGGCGATCGGCATGAACACGGTTCCGTCCGGACGCCGGTACGGCGTGTCGCCGATCAGCGACAGCAGCGGGTCGGCGATCTCGGTCGATGCCGGGGCCCGGGGAGCGGCGGCGCGGGCGGGCCGCTCGGCGGGCGCGGCGGTCGACAGCGAAGCCGGAATCACGCGTTCGCCCGCGGCGGCCGGCGCGTTGGTCGTGGCCGTCTCGGTCGCCGGAGACTGCTCCCTGGCAGCGGCCAGCAGGACCGGAACCGGCTGGGCCGGTTCCGACGGGGCCGGTTCCGACGGGGCGGCCTTGGCCTCAAGCGTCGGGGTTTCGGCCTCGGCGGCCAACGACTCGGGCTGCTGGTCGCTGACGCCGAGATTGTCGTCGCTCACGACATACATCGCGAAGTACTCGGACGCCGTCTCGCTCGTAAGCTTGAAGGATGCGGCGGCCAGGGTGATGGCTATCACCGTCAGAACGGTTCCCATGGCGCGTACCTCGTCCCAACGCACGGACTGTGTAGAGTGAGCATAGCGAGCACAGGGCGAGACCGCTACTATCGTGGCGATTTCGACAGCGACGGGCCCGGAGTGTGACCGTGAACCTTTGTCTTGAAGATCTGACCGCCGCCGGCCGGGCCTTGCTGCTCGGCGCCTTGGCGGTCGCGGTTCCGGCGCCGGCGTGGAGTGCGGGCGCTTCGGTTGCCGATCTCGCGGGCGTGCGCGGGGTGCGTGTCGCGATAAGCCAGACGACGCCGGATGCGATGAGTTGCGGTATCGATCTGCGCGGCCTGCTGCCGCTGGTGTCGGAGGGCCTCGCGCAGGGCGGGCTCGCGATCGACCCGTCCGCCGAGGTGACGGTCACGCTCACCGTGCTGACCGGCTACGACGGTGCGTCCGGGGTCTGTGCCAGCGCGCCGATGCTCGGGGCCTACCGGCAGGTGTCGTTCTTCGACGAGAAGGCCGGCTGGCTGCGCAGCGGCCAAGTGGTGCTCTGGCAGCGGGGGACGGCCTCGGCAACCGCGTCGGCGGACCATGCCGAAGCCGTCCGGCAGGCGGTGGCGAGCCTGTCCGAGGCGTTCCTGTCGTCGTGGCGCGACGCCAATTCGGGCGGTCAGGCGAACCGCTAGCTCCGTCACGCTGCCGGGGGGTGGTCTCCGACGGCACGCCGGAGGGCCGCCCGCGCCAGCAGCCGGGTAGAATCCAGGGTCGGCAGCGGCGAGTTGCCGTCGTTCATGATCAGCGGGATCTCGGTGCAGCCGAGCACGACGGCGTCGCAGCCATCGGCCTTCATCTGCGCGATCACCCGCCGGAAGTACCCGACCGCCTCCGGCTTGAACACGCTGTTGACCAGCTCGTCCATGATGATGCGGTCGATCGCGTCGCGGTCCTGCGGGCTCGGGCGGAGCCAGTCCAGGCCACGGGCGGCCAGCTTCTCCGGATAGACCTCGCTGTCGACCAGCCAGCGGGTGCCGGTCAGCCCCAGCCGCCCGAAGCCGCGGTCGGCGGCCGCCTCGGCGACCACCTCGGCGATGTGCAGCCACGGCAGCGGGGAGCGCGGCAGGACGAAGGTCATCGCCTGGTGGATGGTGTTGTCCGGGCAGATCAGGAAATCGGCGCCGATCCGCGCGAGCTTGTCGGCGGAGTCGAGCATCAGGTCGGCGACCCCCTGCAGGTCGCCGCGGTGCAGGCAGGCCGTGTAGTCGGCGAGCGACGGCGTGTGCATGGAGACTTCCGGATGGGCGTGGGGGCCGAGATGGCCGGCGCCCTCGACGCAGATCGTCCGGTAGCACAACGAGGCGCCCTCGGCGGAGCAGCCGACGATACCGATGTGCTGGGGCATGGGGCGGGTCCGTGGTTCGGAAGCGACGGGGAAGCCTACCGCCGACCGCCGGCCGTGTCTGCGGGCCGTGTCTGCGGGCCGTGCGCCCGGCCTGCGACGTTCTGACGCCCTGAAACATTCAGAAATTGCTATATATCGAGAAAACTTGCATAAGAAATAGATGTTTTAACGCCGGGAGTCCTCCATGAAGCCGGAAGTGACCGCGTTCTTCGACGAAGCCACCAACACCATCTCGTACGTCGTGAAGGATCCCTACAGCGCAGCCTGCGCGATCGTGGATTCCGTGCTCGACTTCGACAATGCGGCCGGCCGCACCTCGACCGGGTCGGCGGATGCGCTGATCGACTACGTGCGCTCCAGGGACCTTCGGGTCGCCTGGATCCTCGAGACCCACGTCCACGCCGACCATCTGTCGGCCGCGCCTTACCTGCAGAAGGCGCTGGGCGGCTGGATCGGCATCGGCGAGAACATCCGGATCGTGCAGAACACCTTCGGCAAGGTGTTCAACGCGGGCACCGAGTTCCAGCGCGACGGCTCGCAGTTCGACCACCTGTTCAAGGAGGGCGACGACTTCGCCATCGGCGGCCTGACCGGCCGGGTGCTGCACACCCCGGGGCACACGCCGGCGTGCCTTACATACGTGATCGGCGACGCGGCGTTCGTCGGCGACACCCTCTTCATGCCCGACTTCGGGACCGCGCGCTGCGATTTCCCGGGCGGCTCGGCCGAGACATTGTGGGAGTCGATCCACAAGATCCTGGCGCTGCCCGACGATACCCGGATCTTCGTCGGTCACGACTACAAGGCGCCGGGCCGCGACGTGTATGCCTGGGAGTCGACCGTCGGCGAGCAGAAGGCGAAGAACATCCATGTCGGCGGCGGCGCCAAGCGCGACGACTTCGTCGCCAAGCGGACCGAGCGCGACGCGACCCTGGGCATGCCGAAACTGATCATCCCGTCGATCCAGGTGAACATGCGCGCCGGCCGGATGCCCCCGGCCGAGGACAACGGCGCCGTCTACCTGAAGATCCCCGTCAACGCCCTCTGACGTCCGATCCGGCCGCGGCCGGCACCAACACGGCAAAGCCGATCCGAGGAGGAGACACCCATGGAGATCAGGCGCATCTCGCCCGAGTTCGCCGTCAGCCCGCAGATCACGGTCGAGGACGTTGGCGCCGCCGCGGCCCAGGGCTACCGCAGCATCGTCTGCAACCGTCCCGACGGCGAGAGCGACCCGCAGCCGCGGTCGGACGAGATCCGCCAGGCGGCCGAGGACCACGGGCTCGGGTTCCGGAACGTCCCGGTGGTCTCCGGACAGGTGACCGACGGCGACGTGTCCGAATTCGGCCGAGCCCTTTCGGAGCTGCCCGGTCCGGTCCTGGCCTACTGCCGGACCGGCACGCGCTCGAGCACGCTGTGGGCGCTGTCGAAGGCCCCGCGGCTGTCGGCCGACGCGATCCTGGAAGCGGTCGGCGGTGCCGGCTACGACCTGCAGGCGCTGCGCCCGCGGCTGGAGGCGGCGACCGGCAAGGTGCTGCCGCCGGCGCCGGCGGTCCGGCACGACGTGGTGATCGTCGGCGGCGGCGCCGGCGGCATCGCGACGGCGGCCAGCCTGCTGAAACGCCGTCCGGGCCTCGACATCGCGATCGTCGAGCCGCGCGACGACCACTACTACCAGCCGGGCTGGACGCTGGTCGGCGGCGGGGTGTTCGACCGCGCCGACACCATGCGTCCGATGGCGAGTGTGATGCCGAAGGGGGTGAAGTGGATCCGCACCGCGGTCTCCGGCTTCGCGCCTGAACGCAGCGAGGTGATCCTGGAGGACGGCGGCCGCATCGGCTACCGCGCCCTGGTGGTGTCCCCGGGGCTGAAGCTCGACTGGGACAAGGTCGAGGGACTGCGCGAGACCCTGGGCCGCAACGGCGTCACTTCGAACTACCTGTTCGACATGGCGCCCTACACCTGGGAGCTGGTGCGCACCTTGAAGGGCGGCAAGGCGATCTTCACGCAGCCTCCGATGCCGATCAAATGCGCCGGCGCCCCGCAGAAGGCGATGTACCTGTCGGCCGACGCGTGGTCCCGGTCCGGCCGCATCAAGGACATCGACATCGAGTTCTGCAACGCCGGCGGTGCGCTGTTCGGCGTCGCCGACTACGTCCCGGCGTTGATGGAGTACGTCGCCAGGTACAACGCCACCCTCAGCTTCGGCCACAATCTGGTGAAGGTCGACGGCGAGGCGCGCAAGGCCTGGTTCGACGTGACCAAGGACGGCAAGACCGAGCGGGTCGAGAAGGCGTTCGACATGCTGCACGTCTGCCCGCCGCAGACCGGGCACGACTTCATCCGCCGGTCGCCGCTGGCCGATGCCGCCGGCTGGGTCGAGGTCAACTCCGAGACCCTGCAGCACGCCCGCTACGGCGATATCTTCGGTCTTGGCGACGGCTGCTCGACGCCGAATGCCAAGACCGCCGCGGCGGTCCGCAAGCAGGCGCCGGTGGTGGCCGAGAACGTGCTGTCGGTGCTCGACGGCAAGGCGCCGCATGCAGTGTACGACGGCTACGGGTCGTGCCCGTTGACCGTCGAGCGCGGCCGCATCGTGCTCGCGGAGTTCGGCTACGGCGGCGTTCTGCTGCCGAGCTTCCCGACCTGGATGATCAACGGCAAGCTGCCGTCGCGTCTGGCCTGGCTGCTGAAGGAGAAGATGCTGCCCTGGATCTACTGGGACGGCATGTTCAAGGGCCGCGAGTGGCTGGCCGGGCCGCGGATCCTGCCGATGTCGCCGACCGCCCGTGAGGCGCTGGATGCCTGCGACTTCAAGGACCAGCGCAAGGCTTCCTGAGCCGCGCTGTCCGTCGACGTCAGGCGCTGGCGGCCGGCGAGTCGGCCGCCAGCGCCGCGTCGATCCGCTCCAGCAGCGGAACCCGGTTGCCGGCGATGTCGGCGATCGTGACGCCGTCCAGCACCGCGAAGAACGCCCGCACCGCCTCGTCCAGCTTGCGCGACAGGTGGCAGATGCCGATCAGCGGGCAGGTGTTGGTGTCGGGGGTGAAGCACTCGACCAGCCCGGCCGCCCCCTCGGTCAACCGCACTACCTCGCCGACCGTGATCCGATCTGCCGGGCGGGCCAGCCGGAACCCGCCGCCGCGGCCCCGTACCGTCTCGATCAGGCCGGCGCGGCCGAGTTCGTGGATCAGCTTGGTGATGTGCGCCCGGCTCAGGCCGTGGGCGCGCGCGACCTCGTCGACCCGGGTCAGCCCGGGTTCGCGCAGGGCGGCGAGCTGGAGCGAGCGCAGCGCGTAGTTGGAATAGCTGGTCAGTCGCATCGGGCCGTCCGTCGGCTGCCTTCCATACCGAAATATACATTCCGTATAGATGTTTTTACGCCGACACGCATCGCTGCGTGATGTCAGGCCTGGGTTCGGACCGCGTAGATCGGGCTGGACCAGGCATTGTAGCCGTCCTCGGTGGTGACCCGGATCCAGATCGGGTTGTCGCGCCCGGCTGCGAGATCGACCTCGAAACTGTGCCTGATGTCGAGGCTGCGGCAGCGGTCCGGCAGGCGGACGATGCGGATCTGGCGGTCCAGCCCGCCGGCGTCGACGACCACCGGCTCGATCCCGAGATCGTCGAGCCGGACCCGGGCATCGGCGTGGCCGGTCGCGACGGTCAGCTCGCCGCTGCGGCTGTCGGCCAGCCAGGCGTCGAAGCCGACGAAGTTGCCGGTGGTCAGGACATCGTACTCGACGGTCGCCGGGTCGCGCTGCTCCAGCAGCCGGTCGTGGTTCCAGGCGTTGATTCGGTCGAACCGCTCGATCCGCGCCTCGGAGAAGCGGGCCTGGCCCTTCCAGGTGGTCTGGCGGCCGCGGCCGCGATACTCGGCGCCGTGGAAGGTCACGCGGATACGGTCGCCGAGCTCCGCGGCGTCGTGGCCGGACAGGCTGGCGATCTGCTCGGCACCGTTCAGCACGTCGATCCGCAGGATCGGGGCGTGGGCCGAGACCTCGACGTGCAGCCGCAGCCGGCCGCCGGGGGTCTCGACGATGTCGCCCATGACCGCTTCGTCGGTTTCGCTGGCGGTGGCCGGGCCGAGCCTGGGGTCGCTGTCGTACACCCGGGCGCCGTCCGGGAACGTGGTGCGGAGGTCCATGAACATCCGGCAGCCGGTGGTGCCGTAGTGGTGGCGGTGGCGCAGCGCCGCGAAGATGCCGTCGCGCGACAGCCGGTCGGCCAGGAAGCAGGTGAGGCCGCCGAGCGCGCCGAACTGCGAGGCGCCGGGATAGCTGGCGCCGGGCCGCCCCTTGTGGCCGTCGCTGTTGCAAACCAGGCCGAGCCGGTACCCGCGGGCGAAGCTGTCCTTCATGATCCACTCGAAGGTGCCCCAGTCCGAGTGGACCTCGACCGCGGTGCGGAGGCGGCCGCCATCGTCGCGGCCGATATCGGCCGGCCGGCCGCCGACATGGGCGTAGACCACGCAGTCCTCGTCGCGCAGCGCGGCGAACAGCGCGGCAGTGGTGTTGGCGTCGGTCGCCAGGTCGCTGCGGTCCTCGAGCAGGGCGTGCGACGACCGGCGGATCTGCCGGCCGCTGTGGCGGAAGAACACGTTGTGGTCGCCGCCGACCGGCGTGTTGCCGGACCATTCGTAGCCGGGGAAGGCGACGAAGGCGCCGTCGCGGTTCAGCGCGTCGGTGACGGCGTTGATCCGGCCCCAGAACGCGTTGGTGACCTGGAAGTCGTTGGCCTGGTGGCTCATGGCGTCGAGGAAGGCGAGGTCGCGGCCGAACGCGAAGTACTCGTCGATGGTGTTGACCCCGACGGTCTCGCCGCTCTGGCCGTGCAGGTCGCCCCAGTAGCCGCGCAGCCCCCCGGCCCGGACCGCCAGCGGGTTGGACAGGGCGAGGAGCGTCCCGTCGGCACCCAGGACCCGGATCCGGACCGTGCCCGGCTCCGCGACCGTCAGCCCGTCGATCCGCAGCGCCCGCTCGCCGTCGGGGAAATCGACCCGCTCCGGCAGGCCGGCGACCGGGATGTCGGCTTCCAGGCGGAGCGGTCGGCCGGCCCGGTGCGAGGGGTTGCCCCACAGATCCTCGGCCTTGAGGCCGAGGGCGAAGGCCTCGCCGGGCCGGCCGTGGGTCGGCAGCACGGCCTTCCAGCGCGCCGGCGGCCCGGCGACGATCGTGATGCAGGGCCGGTCCGGCAGCGGGAAGAAGTGCCCGGTCGCACACGGGTCGGCCAGCACCCGGAACTCGTGCGCGGTCTCGCAGAAGGTCTGAAGCCGCAGCCCGGGCGAGCCGCCGGTGCGGTCGCCGAACACCACCGAGATCGTGTCGCCCGGGTGCATGGAGCCGCCGCGGACGGTGATGCGCAGCGACCGCTCCCACGGCCGCTGATGGCCGTCGGGCTCCGGCACGACCACCAGCCGGCAGCCGTTGCTGGCGCGCGCGCCGACGTAGTTCATCGCGGTCGGATCGTCGACCTGCAGCCGGCCGCCGTCGTTCGGGAAGCGCTGCACGATCTTGATGCAGCCGCTGTCGTCGAGGCCGAAGCGGCCGACCGTGTAGGTCAGGGTGACGGTCTGGAACGACCGGACCTCGAACGGCCCGCAGGGCTCGATCGTGGCCTGGCCGTACTCGCCGGCTTCGCGGCCCGGATGCACGGCCGGCCAGACGTCCCCCATTTCCGCATCGCCGATCAGGCCGTTCGTCATCGCCTCGTCCTCGCCCCGGTGCCGGTTCGGGAAGCCGGCCGTCGGGGCGATACTAGTGACGATGGCCGTCCGGCGCCTAGGCCGGAGCGCGGGCCGTCCCGTGCAACCGGGGGCGGCGGTCGCGAGTTGTGGCAGAATGGATCAAACGAAGCAGGAGTCGAGCCATGCGGGCACTGTGGGCCGTCGTCGTCGCGACATTGTTCCTGGCCGGGGCCGGACCGGCCGTGGCGCAGCAGTCGGACGGGAATCCGCAGGCGACCGTCGATGCCGCGGCGGCGACCGTGAGGGAGCTCAGTGCGGATCCGGGCTATGGCGACATCGCCGCCTATGTCCGCCGGGCCAAGGCGGTGATGGTCGTGCCGCAGTTGCTGAAGGCCGGTCTCATCGTCGGCGGCCAGGTCGGCGACGCGGTGGTGCTTGCGCGCACCCCGGACGGCGGCTGGAGTGCGCCGGCATTCTACCAGCTCGCCGGCGGCAGCATCGGGTTGCAGATCGGTGCCGAGGCCAGCCAGGTCGTCATCGCCATCATGACAGACAAGGGGCTGAACCAGCTGATGAGCGACCAGGTCAAGGTCGGCGTCGACGCCAGCATCTCGGTCGGCACGGTCGGCGGCGGCGCAGGCGCCGGCTCGGTCGGATCGCTGAAGGCCGACATGGTGTCGTTCTCGCGGTCCAAGGGGCTGTTCGGCGGCGGTGCGCTCGACGGGTCGCTGATCCGGCCGCAGCCGGAGAAGAACGCCGCCTACTACGGAGCCGGCACCGCGGTCGGGGACATCCTGATCCGGCGCAGCGCCTCGAACGCCGGCGCCGCCGGGCTGCAGGCCGCGCTGTCGGCGCGCTGAGGCCGGGGGCGTGGCGCTAAGACACTCTTAACGGCAATTCGTATAAAAGCGTCGTACTCCTTCCGCAGGCTCCGGGGTACGGCGTGGCACGAGGCATACCGGCATTGCGACCGAGCCAGCAGATCCTGGCGGCTGCGGTGCTGGGCATCTCGGTCCTGCTCGCCTCGTTCGGCTACGACCAGTGGCGCCACTATCGCGAGGAGGTGGTCGAGGCCGAGCGCAACGTGAGCAGCGCGGCCGCCGTGCTGGCGGCGCACACGGCGCGGACCTTCGACGCGGCCCAGCGGGCGTTGCGGGCCGTCGCGAGGGTGCATGAGGATGCGCTCCGCAACGGATACGCCGCCGCCACCAGCCATCGCCTGCTGAAGGCGATCCACGGCGGCTCGCCGGTGTTCCGCTCCATCGGCTGGGTCGACGCCGAGGGCAATCGCAAGGTGTCGTCGCTGTTCGCCGATCCGCCGCCGCTCAACGTCGCCGACCAGGAGCAGTTCAGGGCGCTTCGGGACCGTCCGGACGAAGGACGGGCTCTGTACGTGCCGGCCCCGGTCCGGTCGCAGATCCTCGACGCGTGGATCGTCAGCGTCTCGCTCCGGCTGGACGACCCGGACGGCGGCTTCAACGGGATCGCCGGCGGTGTCGTCGACCTCGACTACTTCGCCCGTGTGTTTCGCAGCATCGCCCTGGGCGAGCACGACGTGGTGACGCTGTTCCGGGCCGACGGCGTCATCCTGGCCCGCGAGCCTCTCGACGCGAGCCTGCTCGGGACCTCGCTGGCGGGCCGGCCCTTCATGACCGACGTCGTCCGACGGGCGCCGAACGGCGTGTTTCGAACCCTCGGGCTGTCCGACAAGGCGAAGCGCATCGTCGGCTATGCCGTCGATCCCGACAGCGGGTTCATCGTGACGGTCGCCGCCCGGAACGACGAGGTCCTGGAGCCGTTCTGGAGCGACTTCGCGCTCGCCGGGACGCGCACGGGACTGATCGTTCTCGCGATCGGCTGGGGCGCGTGGCTGCTGGTTCGCCAGACCCGTCGGCGCGAGCAGCTCGCCTCCGAACTTCGATTCAACGAGGCCCGGTTCAGGGATTTCGCCGCGTCGTCGGGCGACTGGTTCTGGGAGACCGACGCGGAGCACCGCATCGTGTGGGTATCCGACACGGTGGAGGTCGCGACGGGGGTTCCCGCGAAGTGGCACTATGGGCGGACCCGGTTGGAACTGATTGCTCCGGAGGCAATGCCGGCCGAGAGGTGGGAAGAGCATCTGGCCGATCTCGGCGAGCGCCGTTCGTTCCGTGACTTCGAGTACCTCCGGCGCGGCCCCACCGGCGATCGCTGGATCCGGATCAGCGGCGTGCCGGTGTTCGACGAGGAGGGGCGGTTCGAGGGCTATCGTGGCTCCGGACGGGACGTCACGGAACTGCGGCGGGCCGAGCAGCGGTTGCGCGACGCGGTCGAGTCGCTGCCGGCCACGTTCCTGCTGTTCGATGCCGAAGACCGCCTGATCTACACGAACGGCAATGCCGGCAGGGCCGCGCCGGAGCTGGCGGAGGTCGACCGGGTCGGGGACCGCTTCGAGACCATCCTGCGGCGCTCGCTCGAGACCGGGGCACTGCGCGATGCAGCCGCGGACCCCGAGGCCTGGTTCGAATGGCGGCTCGAGCGACACCGTGCGGCGGAGGGCAGCACTCTGGTCCGGGTCGGCGACCGCGTAGTGGACATCATCGAGCGGCCGACCAGCGAGGGCGGAATCATCGTCCTGCGGTTCGACGTCACCGACCGGGAGATGGCCCTGGCGGCGGCGGAGGCCGCGCGCGCCGCGGCCGACGAGGCGAACCGCGCCAAGTCCGAGTTCCTGTCGAGCATGAGCCACGAGCTGCGGACGCCGCTCAACGCCATCATCGGTTTCGGGCAGATCCTGCAGCTGGATCGCGAGGGGCGCCTGTCGGCCGAACAGCGGCAGTACAGCGAGCATGTCGTCCGGAGCGGCGAGCACCTGTTGAGCCTGGTGAACGAGGTGCTCGACCTGGCGGGCGTCGAGGCCGGGCGGCTGCGGCTGTCGCTCGAGCCGGTCCCGGTCGACTCCGTTCTCCGCGAGGCGATCAAGACCATGCAGCCGGTGGCCCAGAAAGCCGGGATCGATCTCGGTCTCGTCGGGTCGGTCGCAGTCCCCGACGTCCAGGCCGACGCGCAGCGGCTCCGGCAGATCCTGCTCAACCTCCTGTCGAACGCCATCAAGTACAACCGCGCGGACGGGTCGGTCACGGTCGCGGTCGAGGCGAGCGAGGACGGCTGCGTGCGGATCTCCGTGACCGACACGGGGCGCGGTATCTCGGCCGAGCAGTTGGCGCATCTGTTCGTTCCGTTCCAGCGCCTCGGCGCCGAGTTCACCCATATCGAGGGAACCGGCATCGGCCTCGCGCTCAGCAAGCGGCTGATCGAGGCGATGGAAGGCCGGATCGGGGCGTCCAGCCAGCCGGGCCGGGGCAGTACCTTCTGGATCGAGGTGCCGGTGGCGGCGTCCGCCGCCCCGCGGCCTCCGCTCGAGGCTTCGCGCGACGCATCGCCGTTGGCGGCAGCCGGCGGCTACTCGGTGCTGTACGTCGAGGACAACCCGCTCAACGTCTCCCTGATGGACTATCTCCTGGAGACCTTGCCGGCAGTGACGATGTACGCCGCCCCCTCAGGCGAGATCGGGCTTGATCTCGCCAGGGCGCAGCGTCCGGACGTGATCGTCCTCGACCTGAATCTGCCGGGAATGGGAGGCTTCGAGGTACTCGAGCGTCTCCGCCGGGATCCGGAGACCGCGGGCATCCCGGTCATCGCCCTGACGGCCTCCGCGATGCCGAGCGACGTGAAACGCGGACTGGCGGCCGGGTTCTTCAGGTATCTCGCCAAGCCGTTGAAGTTCGACGAGTTCCTCTCTTGCATCGACGATGCGCTGAGCCGGCGCAGCGCCGCCGCCGGCCCCGGCTGACGACCTGCCGCAGGGGGCGGCAGAGCGTGTCGGGATTGCTGGACGGATCGACGATTCATTGTTACATGTATTCTTGAAATGGATATCGAAGCCGCCGTCACTGCGCTGTCCGCCCTGGCCAACGAGCATCGCCTGCAGCTGTTCCGGCTGCTGATGGCGCGCGGGCCTTCGGGAATGGCGGCGGGTGCGATCGCGGAGGCCGTGGGGATCAGCCCGTCCAGCCTGACATTCCACGCCGGCGCGCTCGAGCGGGCGCGGCTGCTGCGGTCCTGGCGGGTGCATCGCAACGTGTTCTACGCGGTGGATGTCGAGGGTATGCGGCGCGTCCTGGCGTTCCTGACCGAGGAATGCTGCGACGGCCATCCGGAGCTGTGCGGTGATATGGCCGGCCCCTGGGTGCGGGACGGCGGAACGAGGGCGGCGATGAGCGACAGGGTCTACAACGTGCTGTTCCTGTGCACCGGCAATTCGGCGCGCAGCATCCTCGGTGAGGCCATCCTGAACCGGCTCGGCGACAGCCGGTTCAGGGCCCACAGTGCCGGCAGCCACCCCAAGGGCGCGGTGCATCCCTACGCCCTGGACCTGCTACGCAACCAGAACTACCCGGTCGACGGCCTGCGCTCCAAGAGCTGGGACGAGTTCGCGGCGCCCGGCGCCCCGGTGATGGATTTCGTGTTCACCGTCTGCGACGACGCTGCGGCCGAGGTCTGCCCGGCCTGGCCCGGGCAGCCGATCACCGCGCACTGGGGGGTCCCGGACCCGGCCGCTGCCGAAGGCAGCGAGGCCGAGCGGCGCTACGCCTTCGCCGACGCGTTCCGGATGCTGCACAACCGGATCTCGATCTTCGCAAATCTGCCGATCCGTTCCCTCGACCGGCTGGCGTTGCAGGAACGGGTCGACAATATCGGCAGTCAGGCCGCCGAAGCCGTCTGAGCGGCACCCGGGACAGCAGGACATCGAACAGAGGATCCATCGGATGACGAGCGAGGTCTCGGGTAGCGGCGCGGCGGCCGGCGGTATCGGCTTCTTCGAGAAGTGGCTGTCGGTCTGGGTCGGCCTGTGCATCGTCGCCGGGCTGTGGCTCGGCAACCTCGTGCCAGGGACGTTCGCGGCGATCGCCGGGCTGGAGGTCGCCTCGGTCAATCTGGTGGTCGCGGTCCTGATCTGGGCGATGGTCTACCCGATGATGGTCAACGTCGACTTCGCCAGCCTCGGCCATGTCGGCGAGCGGCCGAAGGGGCTGGTGATCACCGTCGTCGTCAACTGGCTGGTCAAGCCGTTCACCATGGCGGCGCTCGGCGTGGCGTTCTTCGAGGGCGTGTTCGCCGACCTGATCGACCCGGCCTCGGCCCAGGAGTACATCGCCGGCCTGATTCTGCTGGGGGCGGCCCCGTGCACCGCGATGGTGTTCGTGTGGTCGCAGCTGACCCGCGGCGACGCCACCTACACCCTGGTGCAGGTCTCGGTGAACGACATCGTCATGGTGTTCGCCTTCGCGCCGATCGTCGCCTTGCTGCTGGGGGTCACCGACATCCAGGTGCCGTGGCAGACCCTGCTGCTGTCGGTCTTGCTCTACGTGGTCATCCCCCTGCTGGCCGGGGCCTTCACCCGGCACCGGCTGGCCGCCGGCGCGACCGACCCGGCCGAGCGCGAGCGGCGGGTAGGGGCCTTCACCGCGGCCGTCAAGCCGGCCTCGGTGCTCGGCCTGCTGGCGACCGTGGTGCTGCTGTTCGGGTTCCAGGGCCAGGTGATCCTGGAGCGGCCGGTGCTGATCGCGCTGATCGCGGTGCCGCTGCTGCTGCAGTCCTACGGCATCTTCCTGGTCGGCTACGCCGCCGCCTGGTTCTGGCGGGTGCCGTTCCCGGTGGCCGCACCCTGCGCCCTGATCGGCACCTCGAACTTCTTCGAGCTGGCGGTCGCGGTCGCCATCAGCCTGTTCGGGCTGCAGTCAGGGGCGGCGCTCGCCACCGTCGTCGGCGTGCTGGTCGAAGTGCCGGTCATGCTGTCCCTGGTGGCGTTCGCGAACGCCACGCGGGGCTGGTTCCCGGAACGCTGAGGGCCGGTCAGGCCGGCTGGGCCGCGAACGCGGCGAACGCCTCCTCGGCACCCTTCATCATCTGCTCCGGCGTGTAGTCGGCGACGTGGGTCGCCACCGACCAGCGGTGGCCGAACGGATCCACCACCTGGCCGTAGCGATCGCCCCAGAACATGTCGGCCAGCGGCATCGCCACCGTGGCGCCGGCCTCGACCGCGCGGGCGAAGGCGGCGTCCGCATCCTCGACATACAGGTGCAGCGTGACTGGTGTGCGGCCGGATCCGTCGGGCCCCGGGGAGCAGCCGTCGAAGGCGTCGGCCAGCATCACGGTCGAGCTGCCGATGCGGAGTTGGGCGTGCATGATCCTGGCCGGGTTGCCGGGCATCGCCATGCGCATGACCTCGTCGGCCCCGAACGCGCGCTTGTAGAACTCGATGGCGTCCGCCGCGCCGTCGACCACCAGGTGCGGCGTGACGGTGTGGAAGTGATCGGGAATGGGCTGGGTCGACGCGGTCATGGCATGGCTCCCTTGTTCGTTATTTAATTGATATCAACGTAATTAAGGAGCGTCAATTCATACGATGATTCGCGCTTGGGGCACCGCCGCCGGCCGGATAGTGTGGGGCCGTCGGTGGCCCGTCCGGGGCCCCGCCCGACAGCAGAATCCTCCGGGAAGGAAAGCCTCGTGATGGCGCCGTCGACCCAGGGCCAGCCGCTCTATATCCGCATGCACGAGAACGACGACGTCGCCATCGTCGCCAACGACGGCGGCCTGCCGGCCGGTACCGCGTTCCCGTGCGGGCTGACCCTGCGCGAGCCCGTGCCGCAGGGCCACAAGGTGGCGCTCGTCGACCTGGCCGCCGGCGCGCCGGTGCGGCGCTACGACGTGGTCATCGGCCACGCGGTCAACGCGATCCCGGCCGGCTGCTGGGTCAACGAGTTCAAGCTGCGGATGCCGGAGCCGCCGGCGCTGTCCAACCTGCCGGTCGCGACCCGCCGTCCGGAACCGCTGCCGCCGCTGGAAGGCTACAGCTTCCAGGGCTACCGCAACGCCGACGGCTCGGTCGGCAGCCGCAACCTGCTGGCCATCACCACCACGGTGCAGTGCGTGTCGGGGGTGGTCGAGCATGCGGTCCGGCGGATCCGCGAGGAACTGCTGCCGCGCTACCCGAACGTCGACGGCGTCGTCGGCATCGAGCACGGCTATGGCTGCGGCGTGGCGATCGACGCGCCGGACGCGGTGGTGCCGATCCGCACCCTGCGCAACATCGCCCTGAACCCGAACTTCGGCGGGACCGCCATGGTGGTCAGCCTGGGCTGCGAGAAGCTGCAGCCCGACCGGCTACTGCCGCCGGGGACGCTGCCGGCGGGGGCGGAGCCGGAGTTCGGTCTGGTCACCCTGCAGGACGACCGGCACGTCGGCTTCGAGTCGATGATCCGCTCGATCATGGAGATGGCCGAGGCGCATCTCGACAGGCTGAACCGCCGGCAGCGCGAAACCTGTCCGGCCTCGGACCTGGTGGTCGGCCTGCAGTGCGGCGGCAGCGACGCGTTCTCCGGGGTTACCGCCAACCCGGCGCTCGGCTTCGCCAGCGACCTGCTGGTGCGGGCAGGCGCCACGGTGATGTTCTCCGAGGTCACCGAGGTGCGCGACGGCATCGACCAGCTCACCGCGCGGGCCGCCACGCCCGAGGTCGCCGACGCGCTGATCCGGCAGATGCGCTGGTACGACGACTACCTGGCCCAGGGGCAGGTCGACCGCAGCGCCAACACCACGCCCGGCAACAAGAAGGGCGGGCTGTCCAACATCGTCGAGAAGGCCATGGGCTCGATCGTCAAGTCCGGCAGCGCGCCGATTTCCGGCGTGGTGGCGCCGGGCGAGCGGGCTGCGACCAGGGGCCTTCTGTATGCCGCGACCCCGGCCAGCGACTTCATCTGCGGCACCCTGCAGCTGGCCGCCGGCTGCAACCTCGAGGTCTTCACCACCGGCCGCGGCACCCCGTACGGCCTGGCCGAGGTGCCGGTGATCAAGGTGGCGACCCGCAGCGACCTGGCGCGCCGCTGGCACGACCTGATGGACGTCGATGCCGGCCGCATCGCCACCGGCGAGGCGACCATCGAGGATGTCGGCTGGGAACTGTTCCGGCTGATGCTCGACGTCGCCGGCGGGGCGAAGCGCACCTGGGCGGAGAAGTGGAAGCTGCACAATTCGCTGGTGCTGTTCAACCCGGCCCCGGTGACGTAGGGGCGGCCACGTCTTGCCGCCCGTCGCTTCGTGGGTCCCGGAGCCGGCTGCTGACGCAGCCCCTCCGGGATGACGGAGGATGGAGAACCTGGCGTCGGCCCCACTCTACTCTCGTCATCCCGGAGGGGGCGCACAAGCGCCCGGCTCCGGGACCCACGGCGTGACGGGCGTATGCCTCAGCCCGCCACCCGCGGCACCAGGATGTTGCGGTCGAACTCCATGAACACGGTGCCGTCGGCCTTCAGGCCGCGGGTGCGGACGCCGACGATGCCCTGCCCGGGCCGGCTCTTCGACGGGCGCTTCGAGGTGACCTCGCTCTCGGCGTAGATGGTGTCGCCGACGAATACCGGGGCGGTCAGCCTGATGTCGCTCCAGCCGAGGTTGGCGATCGCCTTCTGGCTGACGTCGCTGACGCTCATGCCGGTGACGATCGCCAGGGTCAGGCAGGAGTTCACCAGCGGCCGGCCGAACTCGCTGGCGGCGGCGTACTCGGCGTCGAAGTGCAGCGGGTGGGTGTTCATGGTCAGGAGGGTGAACCAGGTGTTGTCGGCCTCGCCGATGGTGCGTCCCGGCCGGTGCTCGTAGACGTCGCCGACCGTGAAGTCGTCGTAGGTCCGGCCGATGTCCTCGCGCCAGCGCCCGGGGGCGATCTGCTTGCTGCCGTACATGGGGATCAGTCTCCGTCGACGATCGAGTGGTGCTCGTCCAGCCCCGGCTCGCGCAGCACCGGGCGGGCCGGCTCAAGGGTGAAGCGGACCACCGGGGCGATGTGCTCGCGGCCGTGCTCGTCGGTCAGGACCAGGCCCTGGGCACGGGCGTTCGGGTCGTCCAGCGCCTCGCGCAGGGTGTTCACCGGGGCGGCGCTGACGTCCATGCCCTCGAACCACGCCATCCACTCGGCAAGCGTGCGCTGCCGGAACACCCCGCGCAGGAACTCGATGACCGGTGCCTGGTGCGCGCCGGGGCCGCGCTCGCACAGCGGCACCAGGTCGAGGCGGTCGAGCCGGCCCAGCAGGTTGCGGACGAACTTGATCTCCTGGCCGCCGAGCACGAGGTGGCGGCCGTCGGCGGTGTCGTAGACTTGGTAGAACGCGCTGCCGCCGGTCGTCCGCTCGTGCTTCGGGTCCGGCTGCGGCAGGCCGGCCATCGCCGGGCCCAGAACGTTCGGCAGGCCGGCCAGGGTCGCGTGCTGCATCGACACGTCGATGCGGTCGCCGCGGCCGGTCTTCTCGCGACGGTACAGCGCCATCACCACGCCGGCGAGCGCGTTGAGCGAGCTCAGGATGTCGGCGGTGGCGAGGCCCGGCATCGCCGGAACGCCGTCGCGGCCGTGGGTGATGCTGAGCACGCCGGCATAGGCTTCGGTGGCGATGTCGTGGGCCGGGACGTCGCGGTATGGCCCGTCCTGGCCGAACGCGCTGATCGAGCAGTAGACCAGCCGCGGGTTGCGGGCCGACAGGGTCTCCCAGTCGAAGCCGAGCCGCTGCATCACGCCGGGCCGGTAGCTCTCGACGAACACGTCGGCGGCGTCGCACAGCCGGTACAGCGTTTCGCGCCCGGCCTCCGACTTCAGGTCGAGCACGACGCTCTTCTTGCCGCGGTTGACATTCCTGAAGAACACCGTGGTCGGGCCGTCGGAGACGCCGATTTGGCGGCCGGGATCGCCCTCGCCGGGCGGCTCGACCTTGACTACGTCGGCGCCGTGGTCGGCCATCGCCATGGTCAGGTACGGCCCCGGCAGGAACACCGACAGGTCGACCACCTTCACGCCTTCGAGCTTCATGGGGGCCTCAAGCGTTGGAGGGGCGGGTGGGTTCCGGCTCTGCGCGACTTCGTCGCTTCGGCCGGGATGAGGGGGGTGGGGAGCTTCACTCGTTTTCCCCTCATCCCGGACCGGGCCGCCGCAGGCGGTACGGATCCGGGACCCAGGCGGGGGCGGAGGAGGGAACGCTCGCTCACTTCGCGTCATCCCCCAGCAGCGCCCTGGTATCCCCGCCGAGCGGGGAGCACACGGTCTGCTGCGGCCGCTCGCCGTCGAACTTCAGCGGGTTGGCGAGCATCCGGAAGTCCGGGCGGGCCGGGTGCGGCACGCTGCGTACCATGCCGGTGGTCTCGACGAACGGGTTCGCAAAGGCCTGCGCCACGTCGTAGACCGGGGCGACCGGGACGTGGCCGGTCAGCCGCTCCAGCCACTCGTCGGTGGTCCGGGTCCCGAAGGCGGCGTCGAGCTCGCGCTCCAGCTCGCCCCGGTTCTCCCGTCTCGCCGCCTGGTCGGCGAAGCGCGGGTCGGCCTTCAGCTCCGGCCGGTCGATGCGGTCGGCCAGGATGCGCCAGGCGCGCTCGGTCATGCACATCACGTAGATCCAGCCGTCGCCGGTCCTGAAGGTCTGCACCGGGGCGATCGACAGGTGGCCGCTGCGATGGGTGCGCGACGGTGCCGCGCCGCCGTTCAGGTACCAGGTCGCCGGGTAGGACAGCTGGTGCAGGGCCACGTCGAACAGGCAGGTGTCGACGTCGCAGCCCTGGCCCGTAGTGCGCGCGCGCATCACGGCGCCGAGCAGCCCGACGATGCCGGTCATGCCGGTCATGAAGTCGATCATCGATAGCCCGAACCGGGCAGGGGGGCCGTCCGGCTCGCCGGTCATGCTCATCAGCCCGGCCTCGGCCTGCATCAGGAAGTCGTAGCCCGGCCAGGACTTGCGCTCGTTGTCGCGGCCGTAGGCCGAGATGCTGAGGCAGACGATCGCCGGGTTCACGTCCTTCAGGCTGGCATAGTCGATGCCGAGCTTCTCCGGCTGGTCGCCGCGCAGGTTGTTGATCACCGCCTCGGCGCCGGCCGCCAGCCTGCGGAAACCTGCCCGGCCCTCGGGGGTCTTCAGGTCGAGCGCGACGCTCTTCTTGTTGGAGCCCCAGGACTGGAAATAGACGCTGTCGTTCGGTCCCAGGAAATGCGGGCCGACGCTGCGGCCGGCATCGCCGCCGGTCGCCGGGTTCTCGACCTTGATGACCTCGGCGCCCATGTCGGCCAGGTGCATCGAGCCGTAGGGGCCGGCGCCGAACTGCTCCAGCGTCAGCACCCGCATGCCCTCCAGCGGCCGCGTAGACGCGCTCACGACGCCAGCCCGCCCTGCTTGACCAGCTGCCGGGCGATGATGATCCGCTGCATCTCGTTGGTGCCCTCGCCGATGCACAGCAGCGGGGCGTCGCGGTACAGCCGCTCGATGTCGTACTCCTTGGAGTAGCCGTAGCCGCCGTGGATCCGCAGCGACTCTGTCGCGTTCTCCAGCGCCGCCTCGGTGGCGAACAGCTTGGCCATGCCGGCCTCCATGTCGCAGCGCTCGCCGCTGTCGAACTTGCGCGCGGCGTCGAGCACCAGCAGACGGGCGGCGCGGGCCCGGGCCGCCATGTCGCCGAGCTTGAGCTGGATCGCCTGGTGCTCGGCAATCGGCTTGCCGAAGGTTCGGCGGATCTGCGCGTAGTCGAGGGCGAGCTGCAGGGCGCCCTCGGCGATGCCGACGCCGCGGGCCGCCACGTTGATGCGCCCGAGCGCCAGCCCGCCGGTCGCCTGGTAGAAGCCCTGGCCCTCGACGCCGCCGATCAGGTTGTCGGCCGGGATCCGGTAGTCGTCGAACACCAGCTCGCCGGAATCGATCGACTTGTAGCCGAGCTTCTCCAGCTTGCGGCCGACCCGGAAGCCCTCCTGCTTGGGCGCGATGAACAGGCTCATGCCCTTGTGGCGGGGCTCCGCCTCGGGATCGGTCTTCACCAGCAGGGCGAAGCACGAGCCCTCGATGCCGTTGGAGATCCAGGTCTTGGTGCCGTTGATGACGTAGCCGTTGCCGTCGCGCCGGGCGGTCATCCGGATGCCCTGCAGGTCGGTCCCGGCGTCGGGCTCGGTCAGCGCCAGGCCGCCGCGCACCTCGCCGGTCGCCAGCTTCGGCAGCCAGTGCGCCTTCTGATCCGGGGTGCCGAACTTCTCGATCGCCAGCGCCAGCATCAGGTGCGAGTTGAAGATGCCGGTGACGGCCATCCAGTCCTGCGAGATCCGGGCGACGATCTTGGCGTAGGTGCCGGCCGGCAGCCCGAGCCCGCCGTATTCCGGCGAGATCGTCGCGCCGAACAGGCCGAGTTCCTTCATCTGCTCGACCGTCGCCTCCGGATAGCGGTCGGCGTGGTCGTACTCCTTGGCGATCGGCCTGACGTCCTTCTCGACCCAGCGGTCGATGGTGGCGAGCAGCTGAGCCTCGTCCCCCGGGTCGATGCTGCGGCCCTGGAGCGTGTCGGACATCGGCGGATCCTCCGAAAATTTGTTCGGACAAATCTTGAGACAATCGAGGGCGGAGTCAACGGGTGTCGGCGCTGCACCCGGCCCCGGTTCGCCGTTTCGCGCCGTAGGGGGAGCGAGGTTGCGATCACCCCTGCTCCCTCATCCCGGACAGGCGCGGTGGCGCGGCTGATCCGGGACCCAGCCATGGCCGAACCAGGCCGCCTATGCCGGCTCGTCGTCGCGGCGCAGGCGGATGGTGTAGGCGAAGCGGTCGCCGGGGTGCCAGTTGACCGCGACCATCATCGGCGCTCCGCTGGCGTCCAGGTAGCGGCGAAGGATCCGCAGGGCGGGGGCGCCGGTGCGGGTGCCGAGCGCACGGGCCGCGGCCGGCGGCATGGCGGCGGCCGAAACCTCCTGGACGGCCTCTTCGACCCGCTCGCCCGAACGCGCCTCGACAAGCGCGTGGATCGGTCCGTCCTGCCGGCTGACGTCGGTCAGCAATTCGGCGAAACGCGCGTGGACGAATACCGTGACGTGACAGACCATCTCGCTGCGGTCCGCCGTCCACCGGACCCCTGTGATGCGCAGCCAGCGTGTGCCGGGCGGCCAGTGGATGGCGGCGGCCTCGGCTTCGCCGAGCGTGACCGTCTCGGCGTCGGCGATTTCCAGGGTGGTGTCGCGGGTGTAGCTGAACAGTTCGCTGAGCGATCGGATCGTGTGCACGTAGGCGACCGGCGGAGTGTCGGCTATCACCCGGCTGCCGGCGCCCTGGCGCCGCTCGATCAGGCCCTGGTCGACCAGCAACCGCAGCGCCGCGCGGACGGTGTGGCGGCTGACGCCGTGCCGGGCGCACAGCTCGATCTCGGTCGGCAGGCCCGAACCGACCGGGTGGATGCCGGCGGCAATCTCCGAGCGAAGCGCCTGCGCCAGCCGCTGGTACAGCGGCAGCGTGTCGGGGCCGGGGGCGGACGGCAACGATTGCATGGCGGCAGGCTAGCACCGGGTATTGGTCCGGACAACTTTGCCCCGAAACCGGATCAGTGGGTGATCGCCACGCCCAGCCGCTCTGCCGTGGCCGTCAGGTGCGCATGTCCCATGCGGGCGTATTTCAGCGGCTCGGCCCTGGCCGGGTCCTGCTCGGCCTCGACGATCCACCAGCCGGCATAGCCGGCGCGGGCCACCGGGGCGAGCGCCCGCTCGAAGTCGACGCAGCCGTCGCCGGGCACGGTGAACACGCCGGCGATCACCGCATCGAGGAAGCTCCAGCGTTCCGCCAGCGCACGGCGCATCACGTCGGACCGCACGTCCTTGGCGTGCACGTGGACGATGCGGCCGGCCCAGCGTCCGGCGACCGCCGCCGGGTCGTCGCCGGCGAAGGTCAGGTGGCCGGTGTCGTACAGCAGGCCGACGCTGTCGGGGGTCGCCTGCATCAGCCGGTCGATCTCGTGCGCCTTCTCGATCGCCGTGCCCATGTGGTGATGGTAGGCCAGGCGGACGCCACGCTTCGCCATGTGATCCGCCACCGCCGCGATCTTCGCCGGGTAGTCGCGCCACTCGGAGTCGGTCATGACCGGTCGGTCGGCGACCGGCGTGCCGCGCATGCCCTGCACGCTCCCCCCCACCTCGGCGAACACCATGACCGGGCAGCCCATGGTGGCCAGCAGCTCGAGATGCGGCTGCATGGCGGCGATCTCGTCCGCGACCGAGCGGAACCGCAGCTCTGCTCCGTACCAGCCCGACACCAGCGCCAGCCCGTGCGGCCGCAGCACGTCGGCGCAGGCCGCCGCCTCGCGCGGGAACTTGTTGCCGAGCTCGATGCCGTCGAATCCGGCCAGCCGGGCCTCGGCCAGGCAGGTCTCCAGCGGTGTCTCGCCGCCGAGCTCGGGCAGGTCGTCGTTGCTCCAGGCGATCGGGTTGGTGCCCAGGCGGACGGTCATGCGGTCTCCTTTCGCCGGCCGACGGCGCGCCGGTAGTCGTCGTGCGCCCGGCGCACCTCGCTGCGTTCCGAGACCTCCGGCACCGCGACGTCCCACCACGCCCCGCCCTCGGCGGTCGAAGCCAGCGGGTCGGTGGCGATGGCGATCACGGTGGTGCCGGCGGCGGCCCGTGCCCGGGACAGCGCCGACTCCAGCTCGGCGATGCCGGTCACCGCCTCGGCGGCCGCTCCCAGGCTGCGGGCATGCGCCGCGAAGTCGATACCGGGTGGCTGGGCGACGTGGTCGACATGCGCGAACAGGTTGTTGAAAGATGCCCCGCCGCAGGCCTGCTGCAGCCGGTTGATGCAGCCGAAGCCGCCATTGTCGAGCACCACCACCACCAGCTTGCGGTCCAGCATCACCGCTGTTGCGATCTCCGAGTTCAGCATCAGGTAGGAGCCGTCGCCGACCAGCACGAAGACTTCGCCATCCGGGCGCGCCATGCGCACGCCGAGGCCGCCGGCGATCTCGTAGCCCATGCAGGAGAAGCCGTACTCCAGGTGGTAGCGGCCGGGTCCTGACGCGCGCCACAGCTTGTGCAACTCGCCCGGCAGGCCGCCGGCGGCGCACACCACCACGTCCTCGGGCCCGGCCTGGCGGTTCACCGCGCCCAGCACCTGGGCGTCGGTCGGCCGCTCGGCGTTGCCGGCGGCGGTCGCCCGGTCGACCGTGCCGTTCCATTCGGCGGCCAGCGTCCGCACCCGCGCCTGCCACGCGGCCGGGGCGGCGTGGCTGCCGAGGGCGGCACCGAGGTCCTCCAGCGTCCGGCGGGCGTCGCCGACCAGCGGCTCCGCACCGTGCTTGCCGGCGTCGAAGGCCGCGACGTTGAGCTGGATCAGCCGGGCGCCGCCGGGCAGCAGCGCCCGCGAGCCGGTGGTGAAATCCTGCAGCCGGGTGCCGACCGCCAGCACCAGGTCGGCGTCGCGGGCGAGCTCGTTGGCGGCGGCCGAGCCGGTGACGCCGATGCCGCCGACGTTCTGCGGATGGTCCCAGGCCAGGCTGCCCTTGCCGGCCTGGGTCTCGGCGACGGGGATCGCGTGCCGCGCGGCGAAGCCCTGCAGCACGTCCGCCGCCTCGGAGTACAGCACGCCGCCACCGGCAACGATCAGCGGCTTCTCGGCCCGGCGAAGGCGATCGGCGGCCCGCGCCAGCTCGTCCGGGTCGGCGGCCTGCCGCCGTGGGGTGTGCAGGCGCTCGGCGAAGAACGACTCCGGGAAGTCCCAGGCCTCTGCCTGCACATCTTGCGACAGCGACAGGGTCACCGGCCCGCACTCGGCCGGGTCGGTCAGCACCTGGATGGCGCGGGGCAGGGAGGCCAGCAGCTGTTCCGGCCGGGTGATGCGGTCGAAGAACCGCGAAACCGGGCGGAAGCAGTCGTTGGCGGTCACCGTCGGGTCGCCGAAATCCTCGACCTGCTGCAGCACCGGGTCGGGCAGGCGGTTCGCGAAGGTGTCGCCCGGCAGCAGCAGCACCGGCAGCCGGTTGACGTGGGCGACTGCGGCGGCGGTCACCATGTTCAGCGCGCCCGGGCCGATCGAGGTGGTGCAGGCCATCACGCGGCGCCGGTTGCTCGCCTTGGCGTAGGCGATGGCGGCGTGCGCCATCGCCTGCTCGTTGTGCGCCCGGAAGGTCGGCAGGGCGTCGCGGGCGTGCCACAGCGCCTCGCCGAGGCCGGCGACGTTGCCGTGACCGAAGATCGCCCAGATCCCGGCGAACAGGGCGACGTCGGCGCCGTCGATCCGTGTCCGCTGCGCCGCCAGGTAACGCACCACGGCCTGCGCCGCGGTCAGACGGATCGTAGCCATCGCTCCCTCCCTCTGCCGGTTCCCCGGGGCGTTTGCGGGCCCGCCCGGCGGTTCGGCGTATCATTTGTAGCGGCAGCGAGACCGGTTGGACACTGCCTGCGGTGCGCGGTTTCGCGGGGTGGCGCAGGCGTCCGGTTGCCCCGATAGTTCAGGCATCACCGGACGGCCGCGGAAGGGCCATGCTGCGGGTTGCGACCTACAACATCTGCAAGAGCGTCGGCACCGACCTGCGGCGGCGTCCGGAGCGGGTGCTGGCGGTGCTGCGCGAGCTGGATGCCGACGTGGTCGCGGTGCAGGAGGTGGACCGGCGATTCGGCGAACGGGCCACGGCGTTGTCGCCCGAGGCGATCGAGGGCGAGACTCCGTATTTCCCGGTCCCGTTCGGCGTCCGCCCGGCCAGCCTCGGCTGGCACGGCAACGTCCTGCTGGCGCGGCGCGGCGTGGTGGTGCGCGCGACCCGGCGGATCGAGCTGCCGGCGCTGGAGCCGCGCGGCGCCGTGCTGGCCGACCTGCGGGTGAACGGCGCCGAGATCCGGGTGATCGGCATGCATCTCGGGCTGATCGGTCACTGGCGCCGCCGCCAGGCCCGGGCCGTGCTGATGAGCCTGGAGGCGCTGGAGGAGCCACTGCCGACGGTGATGATGGGCGATCTCAACGAATGGACGGTGGACGGCGGTTGCCTGCGGCTGTTCGCCCGCCACCACCACGTCGCGGCCCCGGGGCCGAGCTTCCATTCGCGCCGGCCGGTCGCTGCGCTCGACCGCATCATCACCAGCCTCGACCTGCGGGTGGAGGCGGCCGGCGTCCACCTGTCGCAGAAGTCGCGCGTCGCGTCGGACCACCTGCCGGTGTGGGCCGACATCGTCCCGGCCGGCGCGGCCGCGGCCGCCGAACGCCACCACGTCGCGCAGTCGCCCTGGATCTGAGCCGATGGATCCGAGCGGCGCTTCCACCCGCCTGCAGCGCCTGTGCCGCCGCTACGTACCCGACGGCGGCCGGTCCGGCTTCGCCCTGATCCCGACCGGGCCGGAGGCGTTCCTGACCCTGCACGGGCTGACCGTGGCCGCCGAACGGACCCTGGACGTCCAGTACTATCTCTGGGAGGACGACGGCAGCGGCCGGCGGTTGCTCGCCGCCCTGCTCGACGCCGCCGACCGCGGTGTGCGGGTGCGGCTGCTGCTGGACGACATCGGCGCGCCGAGCAGCGACCCCGAGCTGGCGCGCCTCGACGCCTATCCGAACGTCGAGGTGCGGCTGTACAACCCGTTCCCGCACCGCTTCGGGCTGGTGTTCGCGCTGCTGTTCCAGTCGCGTCGGGTCAGCCGCCGCATGCACAACAAGGCGTTCGTCGCCGACCGCGCCGCCGCCGTGGTCGGCGGCCGCAACGTCGGCGACCGTTACTTCGAGTTCGACGCCCGCCGAAACTTCCGCGACCTCGATCTGTTCGCGGCCGGGCCGGTCGTCGAGGCGGTCGCCCGGTCGTTCGACGCGTTCTGGGACAGCGCCTGGAGCCGGCCGATCGGGGCGATCGACCGCGGGCGCTGGCGCCTGGCCGACGTGCGCAGCACGGTGCGGCGGGGGCTGCGCCGCCGCATCCGGCAGACCGGGAAGGGGCCGTACCCGCCGAGCGCGGGGCTGCGCCGCCGCTCCTACCGGGCGCTGGTCGGGCAGCGCTTTGCCGGTCTGGTGGTCGCCGAAGAGGCGACCGTGCTGGTCGACCGCCCGGACAAGCCGGAGACCGGCGAGCCGCGGCTGCTGGAGGCGCTGCTGGCCGGGCTGGACCGGCTGCCGCAGCGCGAGCTGCTGCTGGAGTCGGCGTACTTCGTGCCGGCCGGCCCGGGCGTCGGCCTGCTCGGCCGGCTGGCGCGCAGCGGCGTGCACGTGCGGGTGCTGACCAACTCGGCCGGCTCCGGCGAGGTGGCGGTGGCCCACGCCGCCTACCGCAAGTACCGCCGGCCGCTGCTGCGGGCCGGGGTGCAGCTGCACGAACTCAGGGTCGACGCCGTGCCCGGCTGGGCGTCGAACCTGCACACCAAGGCGGCCGTGATCGACCGCCGCGACGTGTTCGTCGGCTCGCTGAACGTCGACCCGCGCTCGGCGGTGCTGAACACCGAGATCGGCCTGCTGGTGCGCAGCCCGGCGCTGGCGGCGCAGGTGGCGGCCTTCATCGAGGGCGGCATGGCGCCGACGAAGTCGTACCGCCTGGCATTGTCGGGTGGCCGGACCGTCTGGCGGACCGGCGAGGACGCGGCGCCGCGCCGCGACGAGCCGGGGGTGTCGCCGTGGCGGCTGCTGCTCGTGCGGCTGCTGGCGTGGCTGCCGCTCGACCGGCAGGTCTGACGCCCCGCCTCAGATATGCAGGGCGTGCCCGAGCGCCCGCATCGCCGCCTCGGGGATCGCCTCGCTCAGGGTCGGGTGGGCGTGGATCGTGGCCGCCACGTCCTCCAGCCGGCAGCCCATCTCAAGCGCCAGGCCGAAGGCGGCCGACAGCTCCGAGACCCCGGCCCCGACCGCCTGCAGGCGGAGGACCAGATGGTTGTCGGCGCGCGTGACGATGCGCCCATTTCGGTGACAGTGCACTTATCTCGTTTGCCGCTGGTTGCCTCAGCAGAAATTAAGTGCACTGTCACCGAAATGAAATTAAGTGCACTGTCACCGAAATGTCGTCGGCGCCTCAGGCCACGAATACTTCGCGGCGGTGATACTCCATGTAGGCGCACTGCTCGGGCCGGAAGCCGCTCGCCACATACGGCGCCTGCGCCTCCGACAGCCCCTGCGCCTCCCACAGCCCGAGCGTCTCCGGTGCCGTACCGCCGAGACCGAGGCGCCGGAGATCGCGCTTGTCGAATCGCGTGGAGACCTCGGGTCGGCCGTCGTCGTGGAAGGTGACGAAGCCGCGGTCGAACAACAGGTCGGCGTCGGGTGTGAGCATCAGCCCGTTCATGCCGTCGAGCCGCTCGGGTGCGGTGTCGCAGAGCCGCCAGGGCTTGATGTGGCTGGCGATCAGCAGGGCGGGGTTGGTGATCCCGGTCAGCCGGCACGCACGCTCGACCGCGTGCACGTTGTCGCGGAACCGGCCCTGGCCGCGCCGGGCGCGGATCACCGCGTCGCGAGTCGTCTGGTCGAGCGTGGTGTCGGCGGCGACCCGCTTCTCGACGGCGTCGTCCAACTCCTCCCTGACCACGCGGTAGCTGAGGCTGTTGCTGCCGCCGCGCTGCAGGACGCCGGCATCGAAGGCCGCCGACCCGGCCGCGGTTCCCGCGGCGACGACGACGTCGAACACCGGTTGCGGGATGGCCGTCATATAGACGCTCTGCAGGCCGTGGCCGGTGGCCGCCCTGATCGGCGAGTACTTGTCCGGCAGCAGAGGGCGGAGGGTAGCGATCAGGTCACGCGGCCGAACCGGCGCGGCCAGCGGCACCCAGTACACCGGCAGCAGCCATCCGACCGCACTCCAGTAGCCGCCGGTGGCGCCGAACTCTTCCGGCTTCGGGGCGGTGAAGGCGAACTCGACGACGCGGCCGACGTGGCGGATCAACCCGTCGGCGTAGGACAGCACCAGGTCGCCGGGCGTGGCGGCGCGCATGCTGTCATAGAACGGGTTGCGGGCACCGTTCGCCTTGCGCTTCGGTGACCACAGGTAGTTGCCTTTGATCTCCTGAGAGAACGTCTGCTTGTGATTGACCCACCAGGTGCGCGGCATGGGCGGAGGTTAGCGTGGCGGATGGGGAGAGACGAGGGGGTGAACGAGGTCCCGCTGCATTGCGCAACTCCCGGAGCCTTGTGCCTCCAGGTCCTTCGCGGCCTTCCCCGGTGCCCCTCAGATATGCAGGGCGCGCCCGAGCGCCCGCATCGCCGCCTCGGGGATCGCCTCGCTCAGGGTCGGGTGGGCGTGGATCGTGGCCGCCACGTCCTCCAGCCGGCAGCCCATCTCAAGCGCCAGGCCGAAGGCGGCCGACAGCTCCGAGACCCCGGCCCCGACCGCCTGCAGGCCGAGCACCAGATGGTTGTCGGCGCGCGCGACGATGCGCACGAAGCCTTCCTCCGCCTCCGTGGTCATCGCCCGGCCATTGGCCTGGAACGGGAACAGGGCGGTCTTGATCTCGCTGCCGGCGGCGCGCGCCTGGTCCGGCGACAGGCCGACGCTGACGATCTCCGGGTCGGTGAAGCAGACCGCCGGGATCGCCACCTTGTCCCAGGCCCGTTTCTCGCCGGCGATGACCTCGGCGACCATCTCGCCCTGGGCCATGGCGCGGTGCGCCAGCATCGGCTCGCCGGTGACGTCGCCGATCGCGTAGACGCCGCGCATCGAGGTGCGGCAGCGGTCGTCCACGGCGATGAACGGGCCGTTCATGTCGAGCGCCAGCTCCTCGCGGCCCCAGCCGCCGGTCAGCGGCCGCCGGCCGACGGTCACCAGCACCTTGTCGGCGGGCAGCCGCAGCTCGCCGCCGTCGGCGGTCTCGACCAGCAGGGCCCCCTCGGCGCCATCTGGCCCACCGGCCAAGCCGCGGGCCTTGGCGCCGAGATGCAGCTCGATGCCGAGCTCGCGCAGGCGATGCCCGACCGGCCGGGTCAGTTCGGAATCGTACAATGGCAGGATCCTGTCGGTCGCCTCGACCACGGTCACCGCGGAACCGAGCTTGCGGAACGCGATGCCGAGTTCCAGCCCGATATAACCGGCGCCGACCACCGCCAGGCGTTCCGGCGGGCGGTCCAGGGCCAGCGCCTCGGTCGACGAAACGACCCGGCCGCCGAACGGCAGCGACGGCAGCTCGACCGGCTCGGAGCCGGTGGCGATGATCACGTGCTCGGCGCGGATCACCTGGGTTCCGAGCGCGGTGTCGACGGCCACGGTCTTGCCGTCTCGGAAGCGGGCCCAGCCCTCGACGGTCTTGACCCGGGACTTCTTGAGCAGCCCGGCGACGCCGTTGGTCAGGCGGTTGACGATGCCGTCCTTCCAGTCCCGGCAGGCGGCGAGGTCGAACTCCGGTGCCGCCACCCTGATGCCGGGGGTGCGCCTGCCGGCCGCGACCTCGCGCAGCTTGAAGTACTCGTCGGCGGCGTGGATCAGCGCCTTCGACGGAATGCAGCCGACGTTGAGGCAGGTACCGCCCGGTCGTCTGGCCTCGACGACGACGGTGTCGAGCCCGAGCTGCCCCGCCCGGATCGCCGCGACGTAGCCGCCGGGCCCGGCCCCGACCACCAGCACCTGGCACGTGATGTCCTTCATGGGCGTGTCCTCGCTGCTTTCAACCCGGCTGTGCGGCTTGTGGGTCCCGGATCTCCGCGGCTGCGCCGCTGCGTACGGGATGAGGGTAGATAGGGGCAGCCATTTCCCTCATCCCGGACGGCCGGCGTCAGCGGGCCGATCCGGGACCCACGAAGCGACGGGCGTCGGCCGATGGTTGGCATCGCCGCCCCCTCACATGAAGATCATTGCCGGGGTCTCGAGCAGGGTCTTGATCCTCTGCACGAACACCGCGGCGTCCCAGCCGTCGACTACGCGGTGATCGAAGCTGGACGACAGGTTCATCATCTTGCGCGGGACGAACTGGCTGCCGTCCCAGACCGGCCGGACCTGGATCTTGTTGACCCCGACGATCGCCACCTCCGGGTGGTTGATCACCGGCGTGGTCACCAGCCCACCCATGGCGCCGAGCGAGGTGATGGTGATGGTCGAGCCGGTCAGCTCGTCGCGGCTGGCGGCGCCGGCCTTGGCGGCGTCGCTCAACCGGTTCAGCTCGGCGGCGCAGCCCCAGACGTCGCGCGCCTCGGCGTGCTTGACCACCGGCACCACCAGCCCGGTCGGGGTCTGGGCGGCGATGCCGATGTGGACGCCGCCGTACTGGTGGATGACCCCGGCCTCGTCGTCGAAATGCGCGTTGATCGCCGGCTGCTCGGCGATCGCCTTGACCATGGCGCGCATCAGGAACGGCAGGATCGTCAGGCGCGGCTGGCCGTCCTGCTTCTGCCGGTTGAGCTGGGCGCGCAACTCCTCCAGCGCCGTCACGTCGACCTCGTCGACATAGGTGATGTGCGCGATCCGGCTCTTCGACAGCGCCATCTTCTCGGCGATCCGGCGGCGCAGGCCGATCACCTTGACCTCGGTCACCGAGCTGTCGGGCCGCAGGCCGGTGCCGGGAGCGGCCGCCGGGCCGGCCTCCAGGAAGGCGTCGAGATCCTCGTGGGTGATCCGGCCAGCCGGGCCGCTGCCGCGCACCTGGCGCAGGTCGACCCCGGCCTCGCGCGCCCGTCCGCGCACCGCGGGCGAGGCCAGCGGCCTGTCGCCCTCGCGCCGCGGCGCGCCGGAGCTGGCGGGCGGTCGGGTCGCACGCGGTGCCGGCGCGGCGGCCGGTGGTTTCGATGGCGGGGCGGGCTCGGCCGCCGGTGCCTCAGGTTCTGCCGGCTTCTCCACCGGTTTCTCGGCCGCCGGCGCCGATCCGGCCGCCACGTTGCCCTCGCCGGAGACCTCCAGGCGGACCAGCGGCGAGCCGACGGCGATCTGCTCGCCGATCTCGGCCCCCAGCCAGATCACCGTGCCCTCGACCGGGGAGGGGATCTCGACGGCGGCCTTGTCGGTCATGACGCTGGCCAGGATCGCATCCTCCCGGACCACGTCGCCGACCGCGACGTTCCACTCGACCAGCTCGGCCTCGGCCACGCCCTCGCCGACGTCGGGCAGCTTGATGACGTACTCGCCCATCTCAGCTCTCCCCCTCAGCTTTCCATGGCCTGCAGTAATGCCTCGCCGACCCGCTTCGGACCGGGGAAGTAGTCCCACTCCTGGGCGTGCGGGTAGGGGGTGTCCCAGCCGGTGACCCGGGCGATCGGCCGCTCCAGCGAGTAGAAGCAGTGCTCCTGGACCAGGGCGCACAGCTCGGCCCCGAAGCCGGAGGTCATGGTGGCCTCGTGCACCACCACGCAGCGCCCGGTCTTGACGACCGACGCGACGATGGTGTCCAGGTCGAGCGGCAGCAGCGTGCGCAGGTCGATCACCTCGGCGTCGACCCCGGTCTCCTCGGCCGCCGCCTCGGCGACGTAGACCATGGTGCCGTAGGCCAGCACGGTGACCGCCGAGCCCGGTCGCCGCACCTCGGCCTTGCCGAGCGGAACCACGTAGTGGCCGTCCGGGACCTCGCCCAGCGGGTGCTTGGACCACGGCGTCACCGGCCGGTCGTGGTGGCCGTCGAACGGCCCGTTGTACAGCCGCTTCGGCTCCAGGAAGATCACCGGGTCGTCGTCCTCGATCGAGGCGATCAGCAGGCCCTTGGCGTCGAACGGGTTCGAGGGCACCACGACCTTCAGCCCGGAGACGTGGGTGAACAGCGCCTCCGGGCTCTGGCTGTGGGTCTGGCCGCCGAAGATGCCGCCCCCGGTCGGCATGCGGATGGTCAGCGGGGCGGTGAAGTCGCCGTTTGAGCGGTAGCGCAGCCGGGCCGCCTCGGAGACGATCTGGTCGTAGCCCGGGTAGACGTAGTCGGCGAACTGGATCTCGACGCAGGGGCGCAGGCCGTAGGCGGCCATGCCGATGGCGGCGCCGACGATTCCGGACTCGCTGATCGGCGTGTCGAAGCAGCGCTCGCGGCCGAACTTCTGCTGCAGGCCCTGGGTGCAGCGGAACACGCCGCCGAAATAGCCGACGTCCTCGCCGAACACCACGACGTTCGGGTCGTCGGCCATCTTGACGTGCATGGCGTCGCGGATCGCCTCGATCATGGTCATGCGCGGCATGGTCAGACCCCCGCCTGCTGGCGCTGGCGGCGCAGATGCGGCGGCATCTCCTTGTAGACGCCCTCGAACATGTCCCGCACCGACGGCTTGCCGCCGGAATGCAGGGTGCCGTGCCGCTCGGCCTCCTTCTGGGCCGCCAGCACCTCGGCCTCGACCTCGGCGGCGTACTGGGCGTGGCGCTCTTCCGACCAGGCGCCCTTGGCGATCAGGTGGTTCTTCAGCCGCTCGATCGGGTCGCCGAGCGGCCAGGCGTCGGATTCCTCCTTCGGGCGGTAGGCCGACGGGTCGTCCGAGGTGGAGTGGGCGGCGACCCGGTAGGTGACGTACTCGACGACGGTCGGCCCGAGATTGCGCCGGGCCCGCTCGATCGCCCACCGGGCGACCGCGTAGACCGCCAGGTAGTCGTTGCCGTCGACCCGGAGCGACGGGATGCCGAAGCCGTGGCCGCGCGCCGCGAAGGTGCCCGATCCGCCCTTGGCGATACCCTGGAAGGTCGAGATGGCCCACTGGTTGTTCACGATGTTCAGCACCACCGGCGCCTTGTAGGTCGAGGCGAACACCAGGGCGGCGTGGAAGTCGGACTCGGCGGTCGAGCCGTCGCCGATCCAGCCGGCGGCGATCCTGGTGTCGCCCTTGATCGCCGAGGCCATCGCCCAGCCGACCGCCTGGATGTACTGGGTGCCGAGGTTGCCGGAGATCGAGAAGAACCCGTGGTCCTTGGACGAGTACATGATCGGCAGCTGGCGGCCGTGCAGCGGGTCGCGCTCGTTCGAGTAGATCTGGCACATCATGTCGACCAGCGGGTAGCCGCCGGCGACCAGCAGCCCCTGCTGGCGATAGGTCGGGAAGTTCATGTCGCCCGGCGACAGCGCGTGCTGGAAGGCGCAGGCGATCGCCTCCTCGCCCAGGCACTGCATGTAGAACGAGGTCTTGCCCTGGCGCTGCGCCATCAGCATGCGGGCGTCGAACGCCCGGACCTTCATCATGTCGCGCAGGCCCTGCAGCGCCTGCTCGTCGGTCAGCGCGCCGGCCCACGGGCCGACCGCCTCGGCGTCGCGGTTCAGGACCCGGATGATGGTGTAGCCCAGGTCTCGGATGTCCGCGGGCGCGACATCCACCTCGGGTCGCCGCACGGTGCCGGCGCGCGGGATGGTGACGCCGCTGAAATCGGGCTTGCCGCCGGGACGGACCTCGGGCTCCGGGACCTGCAGACTGAGGGGGTGGGTGTCGCTCATGGGCGGGTTTCCTCTCCTCGCCGGGCGCCGCTTCGCTCGGCCGCCGGGTCGTGCTCGACAGCCCTAAAGTATCCATTTGGGCCTCTCTGTCGAGACGCTCAAGTCACCTTCCGTAGCGTCAAAACAGGCCAAAAACTGACCAAACACCCGAACCGTCGGCCGGCGTGCAATATTTTGATTCGGACAGTGGACCCAAGTTTCCACTTGTTTCGCCGACTGCGCCGTCCAGGTATCGAACGGTCCCGGCGAAACGCCCGGCGGGTTGAACGGGCGCGTCGGGCACGCCAGCTATCGGGGATGACGTTCGACGAGTTCTGGCCGCGCTACCTGCGTCAGCACAGCCGCCCGGCAACCCGGCGGGTGCACGTGCTGGGAACCTGCGTCGGCGTCCTGCTGCTGCTCGGGGCGGTCCTGAACGGCGACTGGCGGCTGGCGGTGTTCGCGCTGGTCGTCGGCTACGGCGCGGCCTGGCTCAGCCACGCCTTCATCGAGCGCAACCGCCCGGAGACTTTCTCGCATCCGCTCTGGTCGCTGCTCGGGGACTTCCGCATGACCTGGCTGTTTCTGACCGGCGGCCTGGATCGCGAGCTCGATCGCCACGGTATCCGCTGACCCCGTCAGCGCCGCGGCACCGTCGGCTCCGGCGCCGAGCGGGCCTGGGCCGCCAGCCTGACCGGCGCGTTGGCGGCACCGAAGCCCTGGTAGGCGCGGCCCCCATCGGCGCGGCGCTCGACGATCTCGAAGAAGAACCGGTCGGCGAAGGTGCGGGTGTAGGTCTGGAAGTACTCGCCGTCGCCGTCGCGGTCATACAGCACGTCGTGGTCGCGCAGTTCGGCCACCAGCGCCGGGTCGAGGCCGAAGCGGACATCGATGTCGTCGTAGTAGTTGTCCGGGATCGGCAGCGGCTCGAGGCCGTTGGCCTTCATCGCCCGGACGGTCGCGAAGATGTCCGCGCTCTCGAACGCGACGTGCTGGGTGCCGGCGCCGAAGAATTCCGACAGGAAGCGGCCGGACTGGGTCTTGGCACTCTGCGAGCTGTTCAGCACCACGCGAACGGCGCCGCCGGGCGCGTGCAGCGCCTGGCTGCGCACCAGCCCGCCGGGATCGGTGATGTCGACCTGGGCCTCCTTCTCGAAGTCGAGCAGGGCGGTATAGGTGAGAGTCCAGGTCAACATTTCCTCATAACTCATTGATTGAGCTATGTGGTCGACTCGCTTGAGGCCGATGTCTCCGGCGCCGCCGGTGTCGTCCGAGAGTGTGAAGTCGACCGACCAGATGTCGGCGAGCGGACCGGTCGGCTCGACGAAATGGATCAGGCTGCCGCCGACCCCGCGGATCGCCGGGATCTCCAGCTCGCCGCTGCCGACCGCCTGGGTGAAGGACGGCACCAGCAGTTCCCTGGCGCGCGCCATCGCGCCCTCGACGTCGGACACCCGGAGCCCGATCGCGCACACCGACGGGCCGTGGACGATGTAGGAGGAGTGGGCGAAGCCTTCCTTGTCGCTGTTGATGACGAGGTTGACTGCGCCCTGCCGCCAGAGCTCGACCGCCTTCGAGCGGTGGGTGCCGGCCTTGTGGAACCCGAGGCCGCCGAGGAAGCCGCGCAGCTGGGCGGCGGTGTCCTCGTCGACCGCGAACTCGATGAACTCGACGCCGAGCGGCGCGGGCCGGGCCGGCATCGCCGGCTTGCGGCCGCGCGGATTGGTCTTGGAGCGCGCCACCTGGTCCATCAGGAACACCAGGCCGCGCTTGCCGTCGGCGGCGGTCTGGCGCGGCGAGCCGGCGCGGAACTGGTCGTTGAAGATCTCCAGCGACAGCATGCCGTCGTAGCCGGTGGCGTCGAGCGCCTGCATGAAGTCGACCAGCGGGTAGTCGCCCTGGCCGGGCATGCAGCGGAAGTGCCGGCTGAGCTGCAGCAGGTCCATGTCCAGCTTCGGGGCGTCGGCGACCTGGACCAGCGCGATGCGGTCGCCGGGGATCGAGCGGATGCTCTCGACCGGCACGCCGCGGGCAATGGTGTGGTAGGTGTCGAGGATCAACCCGACATTCGGATGGTCGGCCCGGCGCACGATCTCCCAGGCGTCGCGGTGGTCGCTGACATGCCGGCCCCAGGCCAGCGCCTCGTAGCCGATGGTCAGGCCGCGCTTGGCGGCGCGTTCGCCGAGCTCGCGCAGGTCGGCGGCCGCCCGGTCGATGCCGCCGAGCGAGACCGGCGAGACGTTGGAGCAGACCAGCAGCAGCTTGGTGCCGAGCTCCTCCATGACGTCGAACTTGCGCTCGGCGCGGGCGAAGGCGCGGGCGCGCTCCGGTTCCGGCAGGCCTTCGAAGTCGCGGAACGGCTGGAACGCCACGCAGGCGAGGCCGAGGTCGCTGACCATGCGGCCGACGTCGCGCGGTCCGCCGTCGAAGGTCAGGAAATCGTTCTCGAAGATCTCGACCCCGTCGAAGCCGGCGGCCGCGATCGCAGACAGCTTCTCCTCGAGGTCGCCGCTCAGCGATACCGTTGCGATCGACGTCTTCATGAGCTGCAGCCTCCGTCCTGGGCGGGAGTCGTCAGGCCCCGCCGGTCCTGCCGTCGTTGCGCCATCGGCCGATCCGGGCCTGCATGGTGGTCCAAGCCGGGGTCTGCCGGGCCAGCAGCAGAACCACCGACAGCGTCAGCACGAGGGTGAGCGGGTGGCTCACCAGTTCCAGTGCGAACGCCGACGGCTCGTCCCGTACCGAGAGCATGGCGCGGCGATACGAAACGTCCATCAGCGGACCCAGGATCACCCCCAGGATCACCGGTCCGACCTGATAGCCGTACATCTTCATGAAATAGCCGAGCACGCCGAACGCCAGCATCCAGTAGATGTCGACCACGCTGTTCTGGATCGCGTAGGTCCCGACCACCGACAGCACCACGATCAGCGGCACGAGCACGGTGCGCGGGCATTCCACCATCTTGGCGAAGATGCGGATACCGGTCAGCCCGAACACCAGGGTAAACAGGTTGGCGAGCGTCAGGTTGCCGACCGTGAACCAGAAGAGGTGCGGGGTCTCGATCATCATCATCGGCCCGGGGCGCAGCCCATGGATAAACAGCGCGCCGATGATCACGGCGGTTACCGCGTCGCCCGGCAGGCCGAGAGTCAGCATCGGGATGTAGGCGCCGCCGATCGCCGCGTTGTTGGCGGATTCCGGGGCCACAAGGCCCTCGTAGGCGCCCTGGCCGAATGGCCGTGACGGCTTTTTCACGCTGCGCTTGGCATGGTCGTACGCCATCAGCGAAGCGATGTCGCCGCCGGTTCCGGGCAGAGCGCCGATCACCACGCCGATGATCGAGCTGCGGATCGACAGCGGGATGTAGCGCTTGACCACGTTCCAGCTCGGCAGGATCCGGTCGACCTGCTGGCGGATCGGCGTCGCCTTGAGATGATGGAGCTGGACCAGCGCCTCTGCGACGCCGAAGAAGCCGATCATCGCCGCCACATAGGGGATGCCGCCCAGCAGGGAGATCTGCCCGAAGGTGAACCGTTGCTCGGCGGTCAGCGGATCCAGCCCGACCATCCCGATCAGCACGCCGAGCGCGCCCGCGAACACGCCCTTGGCCAGGGACTCCCCCGACAGGCTGCCGACCAGCAGGATGCCGATGATCGCCAGCAGCAGGTAGTCGCGCGGCGCGAACATCAGCGCGAAATCGGAGATTGCCGGGGCGGCAATCGCCAACGCCAGCACGCCAAGCATGCCGCCGATCACCGACACCACGGTACTGACCCCGATGGCCCGGCCTGCCTCGCCGCGTTGCGCCAGCGGGAAGCCGTCGAGGGCAGTGGCGATGGCGCTCGGGGCCCCCGGGATGTTCAGCAGGATGGCGGTGCGCGATCCACCGTAGACGCCGCCGCAGAACACGCCGGCCATCAGCGCCAGCGCCTCGTTCACGTCCCAGGAGAAGGTGAACGAGATCAGGATCGACACCGCCATGGTGACCGACAGGCCAGGGATCGCGCCGATGTAGACGCCGGCGAAGGTGCCCAGTGCCGTCAACCCGAGGAGCCAGGGATCGAACCACGCCATCAGGAAGTAGGAGAGGGCGGAGCCGTCCATCACAGCCACTCCGCTTCCGGCAGCACGACCTGGAACCCGAGGCGGAAGATCACGTATATCGCCGCCACCGCCACGACGGCGACGAGGGCGGCGCGGACGGGACGGCCGCGCTGCAGGAACAGGATCGTCGCGAACAGGAAGGTGCCGGCGGCGATCACGAAACCGGTCGGCTCCAGTGCCAGCATCAGGGCGACGATCAGGGCGATGGTGATCAGCAGCACCGGCGGCGCAACGCGTCGCATGAAGCCGGCGGGCGCCGCCTCTCGGCGCTCGCGGACGAGCACCGCGGCGATCGAGACCACCATGACGGCGGCGGCGACCATCGGGAACACGCCCGGTGAACTGACCGAGGCGAAGCCGGAGATGGCATAGGCCTGGTAGAGCAGAAACAGGCTCAAGGCGAGCAGCAGCAGCGAGAACATCCGCTCTCCCGGCTGCCGCGGGCGCGGCTGCGGCATCGGACCCTCCATCGTGCGAACCGGGCGGTCCCCGGGGTGGTCCCGGGCCGCCCGGCTTCGCCTTACGGCTTCGGGATGCCGAACTGCTCCGGCGAGGCCTTGGTGGCTTTCGCCTCGTGCAGCACCCAAGCGGTCGTCGACTGCCACTTCTTCAAGAACTCGTCGGCCTCCGCGCCGGCGATGTTCATCATGATGTTGCCGCGGCCGACCATCAGGTCGACGAACTTCGGGTCGGTAGCCGCCGCCTTGAAGGCGGTCACCAGCTTGTCCTTGGCCGCGTCCGGGACGTCGCGCTTCACGAACACGCCGTAGAACGGTCCCCAGGGCAGGTACTTACCGAAGTCGGCGAAGTCGGCGGTGATCGGCGGCACGCCCGGCAGTGCCGAGATCTCCTCGTTGTTGACGACCGCCAGCACCTTCACCCGGCCGGCCTTGATGTGCTCGGCGGCGGCACTCAGCCCCGCCGGCATGAAGTCGACGTGCCCGCCCAGCAGCGCTGTAATCCCCGGGCCCTCGCCGTCGAACGGCACCGGCGTGACCGGGAACTCGATGACGGTCTTCATCAGGGCCCCGACCACGTGCGGCAGGCCGCCGGGGCCGGTCGACCCCATCTTGATCTCGCCCGGCCGCTTCTGGGCGTCGGCGACGAGGTCCTTCACGCTCTTCCAGGGCATGTCGTTGTTGGCGACGATCACCGCCACGCCGTGCGCCAGGATGTTCACCGGGTAGAAGTCGGCGTAGTCGATCTGCGACAACTCCAGCACCTTGTGAAGCTGCGGGTTCTCGGCGCCGTACAGCAGGGTATAGCCGTCGGACGGCCGGGCCGCGACGAAGGCGGTCGAGATGGCGCCGGTGCCGCCCGGCTTGTTGACCAGCACGACCTGTTTGCCGAGTGCGGATTCGGCCAGCGGGGTGACGGCACGGGCGACCGTGTCGGTGGCACCGCCCGCACCCCACATGATGATGCCTTGCAGATCCCTGGCCGGATATTCGGCGGCGGTGCCGTCGGCGGCGGCCGACAGCATGGCGAGGGCCGCAGCGGCCCCGAGCAGCTTTGTCTTCATTGCATCCTCCCGTTTGGGCTTCTTGGCCGGGCCGCTCTTCGGCCGCGGCGAGGCGCCGATCCCCTCGACGCGACGGTGCCATCCCTCCGCCGGCCGGAGGAGTCCCGTTTCGAGGTGTCGACTTGGAGTCGAGATTCAATCCATTCGAAAGCTAACGTCAAATACCTAGATTTCGATGGATGTAACGTATTGTTATTCTCGTGTCGGAGCCTCCGATGCGGTGACCGCCCGCATCTCGTCGCGCAGCATGGCCACGAAGTCCTCGGCGTAGGTCGAGAGCGGGCCGTCGTTGCGGTGCGCGGCATAGGTCTCGAACCCGGTGTCCTCGTCGATCTCCAGGCAGACGACGCCGGGAACCCTGCCGTGGGCCACGGTGAACTGGTCGACCACTGCGATCCCCAGGCCGCTGGCCACCAGGCTGCAGACGGTGGAGCCGAAGCGGGCGCGGATGGTGGTGTCGTAGGGCAGGCGGCGGCGCGCGAAGATCTCCGCCATGATCGATCCGAACGGGTCGCTCGGGTCGATGCCGATCAGCGGGTAGCGGACGATCTCGTCGGGGGATACCGACCTCCGGCCGGCGAGCGGGTGGCCCTGCGGCACGATGCACAGCAGGCGGCCGCGGGCGAGCGGCGCGAAGGTGACGATCGGATGGTCGAAGCGGTAGCTCATGGCCACCACTTCGCCCTTGCCGAGCAGCAGGTAGTCGACCGCGTCCTCGACCTTGAGGATGTTGATGTCGATCCGCAGCTGCGGATAGCGGCCGCGCAGGCGCTCGACGGCGCGCGGCACCATGACGTTGGCGATGCTGGGGACCGAGCCGAGGCTGAGCTCCTTGGTCTCGCCGCGCTTCATGCGGTCGATCGCGGTCTGCAGGTCCTCGACCTTCTTGTAGACGGTGTCGATCAGGTCGAAGACGTCGCGCGCCTCCGGCGTCGGGTCGTAGCGGCCGTGGCGGCGGATGAACAGCCGGAAGCCGAGGGTGTCCTCGGTGTACTTCATCAGCCGGCTGATGCCGGGGGCGGACACGTTCAGCAGCCGGGCGGCCCCGGCGATCGTGCCGGTCACCATCACCGCCCGGACGACCTCGATCTGGCGCAGGGTGAGCATCGCGGCAGTATCGTCGCCGGCGGGCGGTGCCGGAAGGGGGCGATGCCCGCCGCTTGGTGGGTCCCCGGTTCGGGCTGCGCCCGCCCGGGATGAGGGAGTGAGGAGGATCTCCACAATTCCCCCTCATCCCGGCCGCAGCGGCGAAGCCGCGGAGAGCCGGGACCCACGACGCGACGGGCGCCCGCTACCGCACCCGGATGCGGGCCTGGGCCGACAGGCCGTCGGCGTCGATCACCGTCACGGTGGCGAAGCCGATGCCGTCGGGGCTCCAGGCGGCATCGCGGCGGTGCGGCGGGGCCGGGACCGGCCGCCCGTCGACCAGCCAGATCAGCGGTCGCCGGCCGCCCTTGGCCTGCAGGGCGATCGGCCGGTCCGAGGGGCGCTCGATCTCGCTGCCGTCGCGCGGATAGGCGATCCGCACCGGGTCGCCGGCTGGGCTGGCCGGCCGCGGCGGGAAGTAGGCCAGCGCCGGCGGCAGCGGCCGCGCCGACGGCGGGACCGCGTCGCCGGACGGGGCGGGCGCCGCCAGCCGGGGGGCGGCGGGCAGGACGTCGAACACCTCGAACAGCAGCGGGGCGGCCGAGCGGCTGCCGTAGTGGCCCGGGCGCGGCGTGCCGTCCGGGCGGCCGACCCAGACCCCGACCACGCGGCCGTTCGCCGTGCCGATCGCCCAGGCGTCGCGGAAGCCATAGGAGGTGCCGGTCTTCCAGGCCACCGGCCCGCTGCGGCGGCCGGCCGAGTGTGTGGGGTGCGGCGTGCTTTCCAGGATCCGGGCGATCTCCCAGGCGGCGCCGGCCGACAGCAGCGGCCGGGACCGTTCGACGGCGGGGGACTCGTCCGCCAGCATGGTCAGCGGCCGCGCGCGTCCGTCGTGGTCGAGCGCGGTGTACAGGCCGACCAGGTCCTCGAGCGTGGTGCCGAGGCCGCCGAGAATCACCGCCAGCCCGGGGCGCTCGGCGACATGCGGCAGCTCGATCCGGGTGCCGGCGGTGGCGAGGCGGTTGACGAACCGGGCCGGGCCGTAGCGGTCGAGGATGCCGACCGCCGGCACGTTCAGCGACCGCCGGAGCGCGTCGGCCGCCGGCAGCTCGCCGTGATGGACCGGCGTGAAGTTGGCGGGTGCGTAGCCGCCGATGCTGATCGGCGCGTCGGTCACCACCGACCGCGGGTCCAGGAAGCCGTCGTCGAAGGCGAGGCCGTACAGGAACGGCTTGAGCGTCGATCCCGGCGAGCGCACCGCCCGGGTCATGTCGACCTGCCCGGACCGCCGGGTCGAGAAGAAGTCGGGCGAGCCGAGATGCGCCAGCACCGCGCCGGTCGCCGCGTCGGCGACCACCACCGCCACGCCGGTCTCGGGATCCAGGGTCTCGGCCCAGCGCGCCGCCATGCCCTCGATCCGGCGCTGCAGGTCGCCGTCCAGCGAAGTGCGGACGACGGCGGTTCCGTCCGTCGCGCCCAGGGCGAGCCGGCGGGCCAGGTGCGGGGCATGCATCGGCATCGGCCGGCGGCCCGACGGCACCGGGTCGCGCTCGGCTTCGGCCACAACGCTCGCGGCGATCACGCCGGCCGCGGCGGCGCGCTCGAGGATGCGGTCGCGGGCCCGACGGGCGGCCTCCGGATGCCGGTCCGGGCGCAGCCGCTCGGGCGCCTGCGGGATCGCCACCAGCAGCGCCGCCTCGGCCGGGGTGAGGGCCGACGGCTCGTGGCCGAAATAGGCGAGCGAGGCGGCCCGCACGCCCTCGATGTTGCCGCCGTAGGGCGCCAGGGTGAGGTACAGGGCCAGGATCTCGTCCTTGCTCCGGCGGCTCTCCAGGATCAGCGCCCGCAGCGCCTCGACCGCCTTGGCGCCGAGGGTCCGCGGCTGCGGGTCGAGCAGGCGGACCGTCTGCATGGTCAGGGTGGAGGCGCCCGACACCACGCGGCCGCTGGCGAGCATCTGGCCGAGCGCGCGGGCGACGGCCAGCGGGTCGACGCCCGGGTGCTCCCGGAACCGCTTGTCCTCGACGGCGGTCAGCATCGCCAGGTACTGCGGCTCGATATGCGCCGGGTCGGCCGGCAGGCGCCACGACCCGTCGACCGACAGGAACACCCTGAGCGCCCGGCCGTCGCGGTCGGCGACGGTGAGCGACGGGTCGACGGCGCGGTCCAGCGGCCGGGTCAGGCTTTCCCAGGCCGCCGGGCCCGCCAGCAACGCGCCGGCCAGCAGCGCGATCAGCGCCGCTCCCAGGATGCCGGCACGCCGCCGCACGCGGCTACTTCCCCGTCGCCGCGGCGGCCACGGTGACCCGCCCGACCGGGCCGCGGGCGAACCGGAACGGCTGGTACATGTCCTCGACATAGGGCGCCGGGGCCACGTAGCTGCCGCGGGTCACCGCGCGCACGATGTAGGCGGCGGTGAAGGTGCCGCGCCGGTCGGACAGGTCGTAGGCCGCGATGAACCGGTCGTCGCGAATCTCCACGTGCCGGGCCTCCGTCAGCTCCGGCAGCCAGGAGAAGTCGCCGGTGTCGCCGCCGTTGCGCAGCCGGGTGTTCTCGATCTCCAGCCCGGCCGGCAGCAGGTCGACCAGCAGCGCCTGGTGCGCGGGGGCGGCGTCGCTGCTGCCGTTCAGCAGCACCACGTAGCGCTCCCCCTGGACCAGCTCGGTCCCGTCGGCCAGCGGCGTGCCGTCGAGCGCCCGGATCGTCCGCTCCACCGTGAAGCCTTGTGTCTCCGGCGGCAGCGGCGCGGTCGGCACCCCGGTGCTGGACACCGCGATCCGCACGGTCTCGCCACCGCGGTTGGAGATCACATAGCCGCGCTCGAGCTGCTCCGGGGTCGGGAACGCCGCGATCGGCCGGGTCTGCGGCCCGGTCAGCCGACCGTCGATCTCGGCGGTCACCGCCTGCTGGCGCTCGATCACCGCCTTGGCGGCCAGCACCAACCAGCTCATTTCCTGGGTGCTGAGCCAGCGCCGCCCGGCCGCCAGGTCGGCGACCTGGTCGACGAGGCTCGCGACCGCCTTCGGGTCGCCGCCGGCCTCGGTCAGCACCGTCAGTCGCAGGGCGGCATCGCGCAGCCGGGTGCCGTAGTCGTGCCGCCACCAGTCGCGCGCCGGGACGTCGGAGTCGGCCAGCAGCCGGGCCGCGCGCTCGGTCTCGCCGAGCCGGGCGAGGGTGGCCGCCAGATGGCCGCGGGCCCCGTAGGGCAGCCGGCCGGCCCGGTTGTCGGCGAGGTAGCGGGCGGCGCCGACGACGTCGGTCCGTCCGGCCTGCGCCAGGACGTACAGGGCGTAGGGCCGGGCGACCGAGTCCTCGGTCCACTGCGCCTGCTCGACGATCCCGGACTTCAGCCAGTCCAGGCCCTGGTCATAGGCGCCGTCGGGCACCGTCAGCCCGGCCGCCCGGGCACGGGTGAGGAAGTCGAGCGCGTAGGCCGACAGCCATGGCTCGGCCGGCCCATAGGCGTCCCACAGCGAGAACGCGCCGTCGGAGCGCTGCATGTTGAGGATCCGCCAGATCGCCTTCTGCGCCCGGTCGCGCAGCGCCGCCGGATCCTCGACGAGTCCGGCATAGGCGGCGAGGTCGTCGACATACAGCAGCGGCATCGCCGTGCTGACGGTCTGCTCGAGGCAGCCGTACGGATACCGGTACAGCGCGCCGAGCAGGTGCGGCAGGTCGAAGGTCGGTGCGGTGCCGACGGTCACGCCGGTTCGCACGGTCTCCGGGCGCAGGCCGGCCGACAGGGCCGGGTCGAGGCGCAGCATGCTGCCGGGGGCCAGCCACACGGTGCGCCGCTCGGTCTGGGCGGTCTGCGCCGGCCGCACGGTCAGGGCGAAGCGGCGCTGCAGCGCGAGGTCGCCGGGGCCGGTCAGCGACAGCGAAACCTGCGCGACGCCGGTTCCGGTGGCTTCCAGGCGAACGCTGCGGTCGGCCTTGCCGCCGGTCTCCAGCGCCACCGTCTGCTCGGCGCCGTCGCGGAGCGCGACCGGCCCGTCGACGGTCACCGTCACCCGGTAGTCGCCGGGGCCGCCGGTCAGGTTGTGCAGCTCCAGGATCAACTCGGCGACGTCGCCGGGCGCCAGGAAGCGCGGTCGCGACAGCTCCGCGACCACCGGCGGGCGCACCGGCAGCGGTGTGTCGGCATGGCCGAGCTTGTCGGCCGAGAACGCCACCGCCATCAGCCGCAGCTCGCCGTTGAAGTCCGGGATGTCGAGCGGCACCTCGACCCGCCCGCCGGGGCCGACGGCGACCAGGCCGGAGAACAGCGCCACCGTCTCGTAGGCGTCGGCGGCCAGCCCGGCATTGTGCTGGCCCATGGCGTCGCCGCCGGAGCGCAGCGCGCCGACCCGGTCGTAGGCGCCGTCGATGAGCCGGCCGTACAGGTCCCGCAGGTCGATCGGCAGCCGGCGCTTGCCGAAGAAATGGTCTTCGGGATCGGGCGTCTCGAATCCGGTCAGGGCCAGCACGCCGCGGTCGACCGCCGCCAGGGTCAGCCAGGCCTGCTCGCCGACGTCCAGTCCGGACACCGCGACCGGCACCACCAGCCGGTGCTCGGGTGTGGTCTCGGCCGGGGTCAGGATCGAGACGCCGAGCTCGCGGTCGCTGCGGTCGAGTTTCAGCCAGGCCAAGCCGATCGCCCGGCCCGGGGCCGGCGGCGCGTCGGAGCTGGCGGGGTCGGTCTTGGCCGCGTCGGGGCGGCCCGGGCGCAGCAATGTAACCGCGACGTAGGCGCCGGCCGCACCCCAGTTGCCGTCGACTGGCAGGGCGAACTCGGTGCCCTCGGCCGGTACCGTCACCCGCCGGGTCGACAGCACCGTGTCGCCGAGCACGGTGACCAGCGCCTCGCCGGCATAGGGCGGCTCGATGAACACCTTCGCGGTGTCGCCGGGGCGGTAGCCGTCGCGGTCCAGGCTGACCTTGACCTTGTCGGGGGCGGAGGCGACCGACGGCCCGGCCCGCCAGCCGGCACTGAACCGGACGCTGGAGGCCGCCCCGGTCGCGACGTCGTACACCTCGAAGCGGTACCAGCCCCAGTCGACCGGCACCGCCAGGGTCTGCGGGCCGGCGGCCGCCGTTTCCAGCGTGCCGGAGTCGACCCGCCGGTTGGCGACCGTGGTCTCGACCTCCCAGTTGCCGTTCACCCGTATCCAGTCGTAGTGCCGGACCTCGCGGATCAGCTCCCAGTTCAGGGTCTTGCCCGCGACCGGCCGGCCGTCGGGGTCGAGGGCGATCACCTGGAACCCGGCGTCGGATTCCTCGGACACCGTGGCGTCCGCGAAGCCCGGACGGATGCCGATGGCGAGTGGCCGGCCGCCAACCTTCAGGTCGAGCGACCGGGTCACGCCGCGCCCGCCCGGCTCCAGCAGCGTCGACCGTACCCGCGCCAGCAGCGGCAGGGTGGTGTCGCCGATCGCCGGCAGCGTGGCCGCGACCGTGCCCTTGCCGTCGGCGTCGGTGCGGCTCTCGGGAAGCTCGGTCCGGACCGCCGACCACTGCTCGGTCGCCAGCCCGAAGGCGTAGTCCTTCCAGTCGGGATACGGCTCCGGGTCGGCCGTCACCACCAGTTCGGACGTCACCCGCAGGCCGGCGGCCGGCGCGCCGAACAGGAACCGGCCGTCGAGCGCGACCTCGACGGTCTCGCCGGCGGCGATGTCGTCGGTGGCGGCGGTCAGCTCGAGGTCGAGCCGCTCGGGCACGAAGTCCTCGACCGAGAACGGCATCTCGGCGACCGGGGCGGCCTTGGGGTCGGCGTACAGCAGCGCGGTCCAGCGGCCGGTCGGGGCCGATTTCGGCAGCTCGACGTCGCTCTGGTAGGCGCCGCCGTCGCGCGCCGGCAGCACCAGCCGGCGGAAGTCCTGGCCGTCCGGCCGCACGACCGCCAGGGTCAGCGGCATGTTGTCGACGGCGCGTGCCTGAGCGTCCCGCAGAAGGGCGGCGAGATGCACGGTCTCGCCCGGGCGGAAGATGTCGCGGTCGGCCCACAGGAAGCCGTCGAGCGGTCCCGGCGGGGTGCGGCCGGCGACGCCGCGGTCGGACAGGTCGAAGGCCGGGCCGGTCAGCCGCAGCACGGTGAAGTCGTGGTTCGGGCCGTAGGCCAGCAGGGCGGTCGCCTCGTTGCCGCCGCGGCCGCGCAGCAGGCCGCCGGGGAAGTCGACGCGCCCGGCTGCGTCGGTGGTGGCGCGGCCCAGGATCTTGTTGTTGCGGGCCAGCAGCACGGTCTCGACGCCGCGGACCGGCCTGGCGTCGTCCAGGCCGTTCACGAACGCGGTCAGCCCGTCGCCGCCGGTGAAGGTGGTCAGCCCCAGGTTCGACACCACCAGCCACTGGGTCGCCAGCGTGGTCCACGGCTCGTCGGGCCCGTTCGCGGCCTGCGCGGTGACCACGTGCACGCCCGGCACCGAGCGGTCGACGATCTCGTCGATCGGGATGCCGGTGCGGACCCGCCGGTTGCGCGCCCCCGGGGTCTTCAGCGTGCCCTCCCAGACCAGCTCGCCGTCGGTGCGCTCGATCTGCTCGGCCCACCAGCCGTTCATCGAGCGGGTGAAGTCGCCCTCGGCCAGCTCGTCGATCAGGTTGCGGTCGACGATCCGCAGGACCCGCAGCTTCACCTCGTCGACGTTGACCGTGGTGACCGGCAGCGCGGTCTCGCCGGCCTGGGCCAGCACGTAGCCGCCGCCGGCGAACCCGACCGACGCCGGGGCGTCGGGGATCTCCAGGTGGACCGTGCCGGCACTCGCGGTCCGGCTGCCGTCGGCCGCCGGCACGCCGGGCTTCAGGGTCGCCACGTAGTAGGTGCCCCAGGCCAGGCCGCCGAGGCACAGCGCGCCGTCCTGCACACGCACGTCCAGCTGGGCCTTCGGCTCGACCGAGACGTAATCCTCCGGAAAACTGCCCGGCGGGAACGCCACCGGCGCGCTGAAGTCCAGGCAGACCGTCGGGCTGCTGCCGTCCAGCAGGTAGCGTTCCTTGGCGAAGCCGATATCGGCAGCTGCCGCCGGGGCGGCCGCCAGCGCCACCGCGGCGGCCAGCGACACGGGCAACAGGGCGGCGAGGCGGGGGATCTCGAACATGGCAGCCTCCGGCGGGTCGGTACGCGGTCGCCGGCCGAGGCAATCGGCAGGCAGGCCGGATCATCCACGACACTCGTGGCGAAAGCATGCCCACTTTGCGGGCGGAAGGGGACTCCGGTGTGAGGAAACGGTGTTTGTGCCAAGCGGGTACGCCCGTCGCGCCGTGGGTTCCGGCTCGGCCGCGCCGAGGGCGACGCGTCCGTCCGGAATGACGTCATTGGAGGAGGCATGATCCGCTGGGCGGGACACGCGTCACCCATTCTTTGACGTCATTCCGGACCGGGTCGCCGGAGGCGGGACGGAGCCGGAACCCACCCGCTGCCGAGTTGCTTGGCACTGGCTCAGTCCGGCAGCCTGACCGGCCCGATCTCCGCGTACAGATCGCCCGGCCCGGGGTTGCCCGGTTCGGTCTGGCCGCCGAAGTGGGTCATCACGCCCCACACCGCGTTCAGCGCGGTCTGCACCGCGCCCTCGACCCAGGCCGGGGTCCAGGAGACGTCGTCGCCGGCCAGGAAGATGCCGCGCTGTTCGGGCGGCAGGTCGTCCTGCATGAAGTGGCCGTACATGCGGTGGTTGTAGCGGTAGTGGCCGGGCAGGGCGCCCTTGAAGGCGCCGAGGAAGTTCGGGTCGCTCTCCCACGACACGGTGATCGGGTCGCCAATGATGTGGTCGCGGATCGCCACGTCCGGGTAGATCTTGGCGAGCGCCGACAGCGCCAGCTCGACCCGCTTCTCGACCGGGTGCGGCAGCATCTTCAGGGCGTCGCTCATCCACGAGTAGGTCAGGCAGATCACGCCGGGCCGGTCCGGGCCGTTGTCGAACAGGTAGGTGCCGCGGGTCAGCCGGTCGGTCAGGGTCATGCTCATGCGGTCGCGGCCGGTCGCCGGGTCCTTGTCCTTCCAGAACGGCCGGTCGACCATCACGAAGGTCTTGGACGACTGCATGTAGCGGGTGCGGTCGAGCGCCATCCACATCGGCTGCGAGAACAGGGATTCCTCGCAGTCGATGGCGGTGGTCAGCAGCCAGGACTGGCAGGTCGCGACCACCGCGTCGAAGCTCTGGGTACGGCCCCAGCGGTCGGTCACCGCGAACTTGCCGCCGGCGTGCCGGGCGATCCGGGCCACCCCCGGCCGCGGCGCGCCGCCGTGCAGCGATGCCAGGCTGGTGCCGCGCGGCCAGTGCACCAGGCGGTCGGGAGAGCGTCGCCACAGGCCCTGCGGCACCCGCTCGACACCGCCGACCACGAAGCGCTGGTTCTCGTCGCAGCCGGTCAGCACGACCCGCAGGATCTCCAGCATCGAGTTCGGGAAGTCGCTGTCCCAGCCACCGGTGCCGAAGCCGACCTGGCCGAACACCTCGCGGTGACGGAACGGCAGGGCCCGGAACGCCGACGACGAGGCGACGAAGTCGTAGAAGGTGCGCTCGTCCCACTGCGCGACCAGCGGGTCCCAGATCTCCTTCAGCCGCTTCACGTCGCGGGCGCGCAGCGCCGCCTGCAGGGCGGTGAAGTCCGCCCCTTCCGCCAGCGCCGCCGCCCAGGCGTCCGCCACCTCGCGGAACATCGCCGGCAGGTCCGCGAGGGTCTCGGCGTAGAAGGTCTCGCCCTCCAGGTCGATCACCGTGCTGCCGGCGGCCGCGGTCAGCGGGTTCGGGAACGGCCGGGACTCGACGCCGACCCGGTTCGCGTAGTGCCAGAACGCGGTCGAGGATTCCGGGAACCGCATGCCGCCGAGCTCGGCGACGATGCCGTCGGCGCCTTCGAAGGGCTGCGAGCGCAGCCGGCCGCCGAGCTGGCCGGACTCGAAGATCACCGGGCGCAGGCCGAGCTTCATCAGCTCGTAGCCGGCGATCAGCCCGGCGATGCCGGCGCCGACGATCGCCACCTCGGCGCCGTGCCGGTCGGCCGGGACGCTGCCGAGGCCGGCCGGGTGCGCCAGCCAGTCGTCGAACGGGAACGGAAAGTCCGGTCCGAAGACGGTGACGGGGCCGAGATCGTTGCCGGCGGTCATGGGGTTCCTCGCTTGGTCTTTCGTACGTGCTCCGCGCCCGTCACCTCGTGGGTCCCGGAGCCGCCCGCCGTCGCGGGCCCTCCGGGATGACGGACAGAAGAGAGGTCTTGCGTCGCCTTCCACACCTTCGTCATTCCGGAGAGGGCACGTCAGTGCCCGGCTCCGGAACCCACCCGCCGCGTCGGCGCAGGGCCATCAGTACAGCTCCGGCCGCCGGTCGCGCAGGTAGCTCAGCGTCGACCGGGCGGCGACCAGGCGGGCGCGCTCCAGGTCGGCGACCAGCAGCGTCTCGCCGGTGCCGGCGCGCGCTAGGTCGGTGCCGTCCGGCGCGCAGACGCAGGACAGGCCGCAGTAGCCGAAGTCCGCTTCGTGGCCGACGTAGTTGGCGTAGGCGACGAACACCGTGTTCTCCTCGGCCCGGGCCGGCACCAGCCGGGCCGCCACGCTCTCGAACGGCGCCATGTTGGCGGTCGGTACCAGGATCGCCTCGGCGCCGGCCACCGCGAGGGTGCGCGCCACCTCCGGGAACTCGATGTCGTAGCAGATCGCCAGCGCGACCTTCAGCCCGCCGAGCGCGACCACCGGCGAGAGGGCGTCGCCGGCCCGGAACTGGGCCCGGTCGACGTCGCCGAATAGATGGGTCTTGCGGTAGACCGCGAGCGTCGTGCCGGCGGCGTCGAGCAGCCGGACGCTGTTGTAGACCGCGTCGCCGGCGCGCTCCGGCCAGCCGTACAGCAGCGCGATGCCGTGCCGGCGGGCGATGGCGCCGGCCTCCCGCGCCGCCGGTCCGTCGGCCGGCTCGGCGAGGCGCGCGACTGCGTCGGCGCCGATGGCGTAGCCGGTCAGGAACATCTCGGGCGTGACCAGCAGCCCGGCCCCGGCGGCCGCGGCGCGCGACGCCGCGGCGTCGAGCCGGGCGAGGCCTTCGGCGATGTCAGGCGCACCGGGTTCGCATTGCAGGAGAGCGATCCGCATGGCCATTCTCATAGCGCGCGGCGACCGCCGGTTCCACTGCCGCGGCGGCAGGCCGCAGTGTGAGCGTCTTGTTGTCCGGCGGCCGGCGTCCTAAGCAGCATGGCGTCGATGTCGGGGACGGGAGAACGGGTGTGAGCGATACGGCGGAACAGCAGGCGGACGGGGCGCGCGACGCCGATCTCATCGCGGTCCTCGATGCGCTTCGGGGCGGTGACCTGACCCGGCGGCCGGCCGGCGGCGACCCGCTGTCCCTGGCCGTCACCCGCCTCGCCGAGGCGCTGGAGGGCGACCGCAGCCGCGACCTGGACTGCGCGGTCCACCTGGCGATCGACATGAACGAGGCGGCGATCGCGGCCGCCCGCATCCTGTCCTCGGCCCGCGACATCGACGGCCGGGCCCAGTCGATCGCCGCGGCCACCGAGGAGCTGGTGGCCTCGGTCGCGCAGATCAGCGAGACCAGCGCCGCCGCCGCCGCCGGGGCGGACGAGATGCGGTCGACCGTGCAGCACAGCGTCGGCGCGGTCCGCAACGCGGTCGAGGCGATGGGCCAGATCGCCAGCACCGTCGAGGCGGCCACCGCCAAGGTCGACGCCCTGAACGCCGCGTCCGAGGAGATCGGCGGCATCGTCCAGTCGATCGACGCGATCGCCAAGCAGACCAACCTGCTGGCGCTGAACGCCACGATCGAAGCCGCCCGCGCCGGCGAAGCCGGCAAGGGCTTCGCGGTGGTGGCCGGCGAGGTCAAGGCGCTGTCGCAGCAGACCGCCGAGGCGACCAACGTGATCCGCCAGCGCATCGCCGCACTGCGCGGGGAGATCGCCGGCATCGTCGCCTCGATGGCCGAGGGCGGGCAGGCGGTCACCGCCGGCCGCAGCGTCATGGACGAGCTGGACGCCGACATGGCCCAGGTCGGCGGCGGCATCGAGTCGGTGGCCCAGCACATGGGCGAGATCGCCGGCATCCTGTCGGACCAGCGCGCCGCCACCGGCGAGGTGTCCGAGGGGATCTCGGGGATCGCCGGCCTGACCGCCGACAACGTCCACCAGGTCGACCGGCTGGCCGACGTCATGGCGGTCAGCCAGCAGGGCATCGGACAGCAGCTCGGCGGCCTCGCCAGGCAGGAGTTCCCGGACAAGGTGGTGCGTCTGGCCAAGGCCGACCACGTCATCTGGAAGAAGCGGCTGGTCGACATGGCGGTCGGCCGCGAGCAGCTGCGGGCCGAGGAACTGTCCGACCACCACTCCTGCCGGCTCGGCAAGTGGTACTACGGCGACGCCTCGACGCCGGTGCGCGGCCGGCCGGCGTTCCGGGCGCTGGAGGAGCCGCACCGGCTGGTCCACGAGCACGGCAAGCGCGCCGCCGCGCTGTTCCAGGCCGGCAAACTGGACGAGGCGCTGGCCGCCATCGAGCTGGTCGAGACCGCCTCGGCCGACGTGGTCCGACTGCTCGACGACCTGAAGGGCTGACCGGAGGCGAGGGGAGCCATGGCCGGGATCATCGACGCGCATCAGCACTTCTGGCGGCTGGCGCGCGGCGACTACGGCTGGCTGACCCGGGACTTTGAGCCGCTGTACCGCGACTTCATGCCGGCCGACCTGCTGCCGCTGATGCGGGCGAACGGCGTCGTCGGCACGGTGCTGGTGCAGGCGGCGCCGACCGAGGCCGAGACCCGGTTCCTGCTCGACATCGCCGACGCCCATCCGTTCGTGCGCGGCGTCGTCGGCTGGACCGATTTCGAGGCGGCCGACGTGCCCGAGCGGATCGCCGCCCTGGCGGCACACCCGCGGCTGGTCGGGCTGCGGCCGATGGTGCAGGACCTCGGCGACGACGACTGGCTGCTGCGCGACGACCTGGCGCCGGCGTTCCGGGCGGTCGTCGAGCACGACCTGGCGTTCGACGCCCTGGTCCTGCCGCGCCACCTGCCGCGGCTGGCGGCCCTGCGCGACCGCCATCCCGACCTGCGCATCGTGGTCGACCACGGGGCCAAGCCGGCGATCAGCGACCGGCTGTACGAGGCCTGGGCGGCCGACATCGCGGCGATCGCGGCCGACGGCCGTTCTGTATGCAAGCTGTCCGGTCTGGCGACCGAGGCGGGGCCGGAGTGGACCCCCGATCGGCTGCGCCCCTATGTCGGGCACCTGCTGGAATGCTTCGGCCCGCGGCGCCTGATCTTCGGCAGCGACTGGCCGGTCCTGACCCTCGTAGGGTCATATGACGACTGGATTTCCGCGGTGCACGGCTACCTCGCGCCGCTGCCGTCGGACGACCGTGCGGCGGTGCTCGGCGGCAACGCGGTGCGGGTCTATCGGCTGGACCGCTGAGCGACCCGGCGAGGCGTATCTGTATACAGCCAATCCAAGGTATCCCTGCGCCAACCGGCTTGCGGCCCCTTGACACCCCAGGTTCAGCCGATACGGTTTTGTTCTGTATACAGATCGGACGCAACCGCGGGGCGGATACCATGAGCCAGTCGCTGGACGCGTTGCTGAGGCTGCGCGACCTGATCCTGAACGGCGACCTCGCCCCCGGCGAGCGGGTGTCGGAACTGCCGCTGGTCGAGCGGCTCGGGGTCTCGCGCACGCCGGTGCGGCTGGCCCTGGTCAAGCTCGAGCACGAGGGCCTGCTGGAGGCGCTGCGCGGCGGCGGCTACGTGGTCAAGGCGTTCGGGTACGACGAGATCGTCGACGCCATCGAGCTGCGCGGCGTGCTGGAGGGCACCGCCGCCCGGCTGGCGAGCGAGCGGCTCGGCCGGCGCTCCGAGCTCGATGCGCTCCGCACCTGCCTGCGCCAGCTCGACTCGGTGGTCAGCCCGTCCTCCGGCCCGGAGGGCTTCAATTCCTACGTGGCGCTGAACGAGCGCTTCCACCGGTTGCTGCTCGGCCTCGCCAAGAGCGCCGCCCTGGAGCGCGCCATCGACCACGCCACCTCGCTGCCGTTCGCCTCGCCCTCGGCGTTCTTCTTCGCGCAGTCCGAGCTGCCGCGCTCGCGCGAGATGCTGATCGTGGCCCAGGACCAGCACCGCACCATCCTGGAGGCGATCGAGAACCGCGAGGGCGCGCGCGCCGAGGCGCTGGCCCGCGAGCATGCGCGCCTGGCCCGCCGCAACCTCGACCTGGCGCGCTCCGACCGCAGCCTGCTGGAGGGCGTGCCCGGCGCCGCCCTGATCAGACTCAGGGACGCGGTGTGACGGGCGATGCCGTCTGACACCCATGCCAACGACAACCACGAAGAAGACTCCGGAGGAGACCGCACCATGAACGCCCCGTTCCGCTTCGACCACGTCGGCAGCCTGTTGCGCCCGGCCAGGCTGCAGGACGCCCGTGCCCGCGCCATGGACGGCAAGTGCACCGCGGCCGAGCTGCGCGCCGTCGAGGACGAGTGCATCCGCGACGTGGTCCGGCGCCAGGAGGAGGTCGGCCTGCAGGCGATCACCGACGGCGAGTACCGCCGGACCTTCTTCCACACCGACTTCCTGCAGCAGCTCGGCGGCGTGACCATCGAGGAGGGCGAGTTCAAGGCCGCCTTCCGCAAGGACGACGGCACCCGGGTCGGCTTCAAGCCGCCGACCATGCACGTGACCGGCAGGATCACCCACGAGAAGTCGATCCAGGGCGCCGACTTCGACTTCCTGAACGGCTGCACCACCCGCACCCCGAAGGTGACGATCCCGTCACCGTCGATGCTGCACTTCCGCGGCGGCCGCAAGGCGATCGACGAGAGCGTGTACCCGAACCTCGACGACTTCTACGCCGACCTGTCGGCCGCCTATGCCGACGAGATCGCCGACCTGGCCAGGCGCGGTTGCCGCTACCTGCAGATGGACGACACCAACCTGGCCTATCTGTGCGACGACGAGATCCGCGAGAGCACGCGGGCCCGCGGCGACGACCCGGACGAGCTGACCCACGTCTACTGCCGGCTGTTCAACGAGGCGATCAAGGGCCGGCCGTCGGACATGGCGGTGTGCGTGCATTTGTGCCGCGGCAACTTCAAGAGCGCCTGGGTCGCCCAGGGCGGCTACGAGCCGGTCGCCGAGATCCTGTTCAACGAGATGAAGATCGACGGCTTCTTCCTGGAGTACGACGACCAGCGCTCCGGCGACTTCGCGCCGCTGCGGTTCGTGCCGAAGGGCAAGAAGGTGGTGCTCGGCCTGATGACCACCAAGAAGCCGGAGCTCGAGAGCAAGGCGGCGCTGATCGCCCGCATCGAGGAGGCCGCCAAGTACGTGCCGCTCGACCAGCTGTGCGTCAGCCCGCAGTGCGGGTTCTCGTCGACTGCGCACGGCAACGACCTGACCGAGGACGACCAGTGGCGCAAGCTGGCGCTGCTGAAGGAGGTCGCCGACGAAGTCTGGGGCTGAGGGGAGAGGGACCTTGCTCCGCGGCCACCCGCTGCCTCGCGAGGTGCGGCGGGTGGCCGTCGTGTTTTTTTGGGCGGGGAGGTGACATGACAGTCTGAGTCAGCGCGATGGCTCCCAAGGTCATTCTGACGAGCGGGGCGACCGTCTGACCGAGCCTGAGCCGTCAGCCAAGTCTGAAGCGGAGACCGCGAGCTTTGTCATCCACAGCGTCTGTTCCAGGGGGGACGCACCCCAGAAAGCCGCAAAACTAGAGATGCATTTAAAGACGTTAACGCGATACATCGCCACTCGACATCCCGTAGATAATCAAATCGAGAAGATCTACGGTTTCCCGGCCACTGACTGCAAAACATAAATTCTTAACAGATAGCTCAACGCTAATTCCAATGCGCGGATTCACCACCGCAATATCATTAATCTTTCTGGATCCAGAGGAATAGTCTAGTGCGACATAAGTCAATACCTGTCGAAAATCAATGGATCGAAAAAACCTTTCGCCAGCCTTGATTTCAAAAAGCGTGCCGTGGACCAGTATATCCCCATAGCACTCATCGACGATACCGCAGCCGGTAAACTTGGGCCGAACGACCACATTCCCGAGATCGGATGGACCGCAGACTCGGCGCTGAATTCTCCTTATTTGCTCGACGCCGTCCCAAATTTCAGTGTCCGACAAGTTGGGATCGTAGTCGCCTTCTGAAAACTCGTAGAGACCTTGACTCGCGACAGCGGGGGCCACCCTCAAGAGGGCGTCCTCGGGTGACATACTCTCCTCGGTTCGCGCGTTCTCCACCAGCAAACACAATGCGGAGAAAGCAGACTCGTTGACGAACGCGCGTCTCGTGGGCGCGGTTTCGGTGTCAATCGGCGGATCGTCCCGGTCATACTCGCCCTTGTTCAGGCGCCTAACGAAGCCATCCATCGCGGGGGTAGTTTGACGCCAAAACGACGCGAAATCCCGAGAGAATGTTGCTTCGGAGATCACAGCGGCATCATCCAATTTTGTTTGGAGGCCTTGGACGCAGCCCAGTCCTTAACCAGGCGTTCAAATGGCGTGAGTTCATCACTGATGTGCTGCCGCCAGTGCTTTCCCTCATCCTTCAGTGAGTAGGACGCAACGATGAACGCCCTTCTCTCTGAAGGACTCATCGACCGGAACGTCGTCCGTCGGTCGGAAATCCAATGCCAAGCGCCAAGGCGAGTCATCGCCAAGATGATGTCCCTGCGGAGGAACGAGCTACGCTGCGGACTATTGTAAAGCTTTACCAGGGCATTCTGTACCCCTGAAGACGGTTGCTGTGCTAATACGCGAATGGCATAGGCAAGTATCAACTCAACTCTCAGGACATGTGACCCGCTATTCAACATTTTCAATAGTCTTTCGATCGTTAGCGCTTTGGTGTCATCGGACAGCTCTTCAAATACGCGCCTTATGACCAAAAGGATGCTTGGGAAAATTGGATACAAAAGCTCGGCATTTTCTATTAAAGAGATTACTGCCTGATCGCGTTGCTTGTCCTCAAGAAACCGAACGGCAGATACAACCTTTTTTGCCAAGGCAATGTGAATTCGACTCTTTGCGAGTTCAGATTGAAGAAGTCCAATTATATCAAATTTTTTGATCTCCTTCTTTAGATCTTCATAGTCTTCTTCACGAGTGGGGGAATACGGGTCAAACCGAATTGAGAAGCGCATAAGCCGCCGCGCGGCATCAGGTCTTGATGGCGATTTTTCTTTCTGATCTGACGTTCCATCATGATCCTCGCGGATAGGGCTGGTTGAGATAAATTCCGCGGACGACATGATCCGAGTTTTTGATTTTTGAAGCTGCAATCCTTGAGTGTGTTGCAACTTTTCGGTCAACGTCAGGAGTTTGGTGAACCCATCTTCCATGCTATCGGCGAATATGTGGAAATCATCAGAGTACCGGCAGAACTGTATATCTTCAAGTGCAAGAAGTTGGTCTATCTGATTTAGGGCGAGTTCAGAAAGAATTCTGGAGGCAGGGCCGCCAACCGGAATGCCAAATGAATTGGTATTGGAGAACACGGACAGAATTTCGCGTATACGCTTGGGGATATCAGATTTTAAATTTAAGTGGGCTAGCGCATTTTCCAAACGATGGTGACTCAAGCGAGGATAGAATTCGGAAATATCGCAAATTATCACGTTGTTATGTTTGCTTGCCTGTTCGAGTGAGCGCTCCATGAATAAACGCCAATTTAAGTTCTGATCGAATATCGTCGCTGTATTTTCGTTCCATGAGTAACGATACGAGAATACGGTTTGGTTGGCGATGGGGATGCGTTGAAGTTCAATATCATCGGCAATTGAGAGGACGAGTGCTAGGAAATATAGGTTCCACAACGGGTCAATTTGATTGGCCCATCGGAATCCCGTGTAGTTTACAGGCGCTAGAGCACCATCGTAGCTTGGTGGCGAATTTGCCATCCACGAGTCAAATCTCGTATGAATGTCTCGTAGTAGACTGATCGTTTCGTCTGGTTTGTCAAAAAAGACGTGGTTCTCAAATGGAAATGGAAAGATATCGGTGTCGCCGTGGGCTGTGACATTCGAGATCGCGCGTTTGAAGAATTTTTCCATGAAACTACCAAGGTTAGCCCAGGTAACGCCGGCTTAGTCGGGGGGCACGGATAGGAAGCTACCGGAAGAGGCATTCTCTCAAAGATTGAGAAAAATTGATTCTCGATCCGCTGTCAATTGGACTGAGGTGGACCGATGCCCGAGTTGACGCAGTCAAATGCACGGACAATAGCTCCCTCCACCAACACCGCCGCCCGCACCGGCTCCGCCCCCCACCACGCCATGCGGTCCAGCGCCTCGGCCGGGACCGGCAGGTCGAAGCGGTCGGTGTCGGTCTCGCGGTCGGGCGGCTCGACCCACGGGTCGTCGACGGCGTAGGTGCCGTCGCTTTCGCCTTCCGCCACGTGGCCGTGCACCAGCACCCAGTGCGGGATCGCCTCGCCGTGAAACAGCATCTGGTCGATCAGTACGATGGCGCTGCCGCCGGCCGAGAGCGTCGCGGCCAGGTCGGCGTGGGTCCACTGGCGGGTCTCGACGGCGACGCCGCGAGCATCGGCCTCGTCGCGGAACCCGGCCTGCACGAAGCGCATCAGCTCGAGCTGGGCCTCGTCGTAGGCGCGGCCGGTGAAGAACGGGCCGGCGCTGCTGGAGACTACGCGCACGCCAAGGCCCTTGCGGGCCGCCGCGCAGGCGACGCCGAACGGGTCGCAGCCGCCGGGGCCGCGCGGCGCGTGCACCGTGGTCGCCTGGCGCCACAGCTCGACCTCGGTGCGGCGGTCGACCGGGGCGTCCGGCACCAGCCGGCGGCGCGCCAGCATCAGCGCCACCGCGCCGCAGGTGAAGCCGGTGGTCTGGGCGTAGTAGGGCAGGGTGCGCGGCGTGCCGCCGTCGGCCCGCCACTCGAAGCGCAGCACCGGCCGCGGCTGGGCGGCGTGCACGGCCGGGAGGATCGGGCGGAAGCCGGCGGCCGGGAAGGCTGCCGCGGTCGCGTCGCCGGGTGCCAGCTCGGCCCGCACCGCCGTGCAGCCCGCCGCCACGGCCGTCTCGACGAAACCGGCGAGAGAGGCGGCTGGGTCGTGTCCGCCGGCGTCGATCCCCAGGATGCGGGCGAGCCGGCTGGCGCTGCGCACCACGCCCGAGACCGTGACGCCGCCGGCCGTCGCCGCGATCGGCAGCAGCCGTCCGTCCGCCGGGAGGCCGAGGCTGTCCATGCTGCACGCTCCGTCCCGCTGCCCCGACAGGAGTAGAGGCCTCGCCGACGGTTTCGGCAAGCGGGCGCGCGTGGCAGCGTGGGTCCCGGCTCTCCGCTTCGCTTCGGCCGGGATGAGGACATCGGGTCGGGCTCTGTCAACCTCATCCCGGACGGAGCGGCGCTGCCGCGGAGATCCGGGAGCCATCGAGCGCCGTGCGACGGCCGCTACCGGCTGTCCTCCAGCCAGCGCGCCACCCGGTCGGCCGGGCCGCCGGGCCGCGGCGGCCGGTCCGACCACAGCCGGAGCCCGCGGTCCAGCCGGACCCGCCGGTCGAACGGAGCGACCAGGTCGCCGCGCCGCAGATGCGCCGCCACCAGCGCCTGGTGGCCGATCAGCACGCCGGCACCGTTCACCGTCTCCTCGACCGCCAGCGCGTACAGCGAGAACACCGGGCCGCGCGGTACGAACGCCGCGCCCGGCATGGCCTCGGCGGCCCAGGTCGCCCAGTCGTCGGACCAGGTCGCGTCCGAGAGGCAGGAGGCGTCGACGAGATCCTCCGGCCGGGCCAGCCGGGCCGCCAGGGCCGGCGCGCAGACCGGGAAGATCACGTCGTCCTCGATCCGGCCCGCCGGCGCCGCGTCGTAGAACAGGCTGAGGTCGTAGGGCGCGCGCTTCAGGTTCGGCGGGGTCTCCATGGCGGTGATCGAGATCGCGATCTCCGGCGCCGCCGCCCGCAGCGCCGGCAGCCGCGGCGACAGCCACAGCTGGGCGATCGACGGCAGGGTGGCGATGTGCACGGTCCGGGGTGCCGCCTCGCGGCGCAGTGTCCGCACCGCCGCGCCGAGGGCGTCGAACGCCGCCACGAACTCCGGCAGCACCCGCCGGCCGAGCGCGGTCAGCCGGACCCCGCGCGTGGTGCGGTCGAACAGCGCGGCCCCGAGCGCGGTCTCCAGGGTCTTCACATGCGCCGTGACCGCACCCGGCGTCACCCCGAGCTCGGCGGCGGCGGCCGAGAACCCGCCGAGCCGCGCCGCAGCCTCGAACGCCCTGAGCGCGGTCAGGGGCAGATCCTTGGGACGGGGCGGGGAGACGGCCATGACGACTCAGTTTTTCTGACCCTAGGAATCCAGAAAACTGATTTGCCGGCAACCCCCGCCGCTGGTTCCCTTGGGCCTGACAAGCCCTTGCATCGAACTGGGAGGACGCCATGCCGCAGCTCGCCCGCCGCCCCTGGGTTCCCGCCCATTGCGAGGACCTCGTGCAGTCGATCGCCGGCCGCACCGCCGAGCAGCCCGCGGCCGAGGTCGACGACCGGATCGAGGCGCTGATCCGGCGCAACCTGGAGATCCACGACCGCGACTGCTTCAACCTGAACCCGGCCACCAACGTGATGAACCCGGCGGCCGAGGCGGCGCTGTCGCGGGGGCTGGGGAGCCGGCCGTCGCTCGGCTATCCGGGCGACAAGTACGAGATGGGGCTGGAGGCGATCGAGGAGATCGAGGTCATCGCCGCCGAGCTGGCGGCCGAGGTGTTCGGCGCGAAATACGCCGAGATCCGGGTCGGCTCGGGCGCGCTCGCCAATCTGTACGGCTTCATGGCGCTGACCCGGCCGGGCGACGCCATCATCGCGCCGCCGGCCACCGTCGGCGGCCACGTCACCCACCACCGCGACGGCTGCGCCGGGCTGTACGGCCTGGAGACCCATCCCGCACCGGTGAACGCCGACGGCTACACCGTCGATCTCGACGGCCTGCGCGCGCTGGCGCAGCAGGTCCGGCCGAAGCTGATCACCGTCGGCGGCAGCCTGAACCTGTTCCCGCACCCGGTGCGCGAGGTCCGGGCGATCGCCGACGAGGTCGGCGCCAAGGTGCTGTTCGACGCCGCCCATCAGTGCGGGATCATCGCCGGCGGGGTGTGGGCGAACCCGCTCGCCGAGGGCGCGCACCTGATGACCATGAGCACCTACAAGAGCCTGGGCGGCCCGGCCGGCGGCCTGATCGTGACCGACGATTCCGCGATCGCCGAGCGGCTCGACGCCATCGCGTTCCCGGGCATGACCGCCAATTTCGACGCCGCCAAGTCGGCGGCGCTGGCGATCTCCCTGCTGGACTGGCGCGAGTACGGCGCCGCCTACGCTGGGGCCATGGTCGAGCTGTCGGCGGCGCTGGGCACGGCGCTGCAGGAGCTCGGCCTGCCGGTGTTCGCGGCCGAGCGCGGGATCACCCGGTCGCACCAGTTCGCGGTCGAAGCGGCGGCGTTCGGCGGCGGCCAGGCGGCGTCCAAGACCCTGCGCAGGAGCGGGTTCCTGGCCTGCGGCATCGGCCTGCCGATCGCCGAGGTGGCGGGCGACCTGAACGGGCTTCGGATCGGCACGCCGGAGCTGGTGCGGCGCGGCGTGACCCCGGCCGACGCGCCGGAAATCGCCGCCCTGATCGCCGAGAGCCTGCGGGCCAACGCGCCGGAGACCGTCGCCCCGCGCACCGCGGCGCTGCGGGCCCGGTTCACCGGCCTGCACTACGTTCGCCAGTAGCGGGTTACGCCGGGGCGGTGACGACGACGCGCACCGACGTCGGGTTGTAGCCGTTGCAGGGGTTGAGCATCTGCGGGCAGGCCGACAGCACCACCAGGGTGTCGGTCTCGGCCAGCAACTCGACATGGCTGCCCGGCGGCGAGACGTCCGGCGCCACCCCGAGCGCACCGTCGGCGGCGATCGGCACGTGCATGAAGAAGTTCACGTTGCCGACGATGGCGCTGCGGTCGAGGCCGTGCCTGGCCAGCTCGGCCTCGAAGTTGGCGTAGCAGCTGTGGGTGTTCGCCACGCCGTAGCGCAGCCGGTTGTTGGCCTCGCTGCAGCAGCCGTAGATGGTGTCGTGCCGGCCGAGGCTGTCGGCGACGACCCGCAGCAGCGGCTTGCCGCTGTCGGCGTACAGCACCGTGCCGAGGCCGACGAAGGCCGAGCCCTGGACCTTGACGGTGTTGGTGGCGCTGTAGCGGTCGCGCGGGTCATGCGCGTCGTAGCACAGGAAGTCGACCGCCTGCCGGCCCTCCAGGTCGACGATCCGCAGGGTCTCGCCGGCCCGGACGACATGGCTCCAGCCGGTGGTGGCGGGGACGACGTGGTCGAGCAGGGTTCGCATGGCGGGCATGGCGTAGTCCGGGGCTGGTCGATCGGGTCAGGGGTGAGCTTCGCGGCCTAGGATTCGCCAGTCTACGTCGCTCCCCATCTTGACGTCATTCCGGACCGGATCGCCGGAGGCGGGACGGAGCCGGAACCCACCCGCCGCTGCCGGCGCCCGTCGCTGCGTGGGTTCCGGCTCGGTCGCGCGGGAGCGCGCCCGTCCAGCAACTGTACGCGTTGTTGTCAAGCGTCTGCGGGTCTGAATGGCCTTTGTTCCTTGACCATGGTGTTGAG
>NZ_BMZS01000013.1 GCF_014652915.1 Thalassobaculum fulvum | reverse complement strand
GGGTGTCACGCACCGGGAACCCAACGGCCTCCCGCCCCGCTCCAACAAAAGCACACTTCAAACACACAGGAACCCACCGGCTACCGCCAGCGCTCGTCACTGCATGGGTTCCGGATCGGTCGCGCTGCTGCGCGTCCGTCCGGAATGACGAGAGGTAGTGCGATCCACTCGAAAGATCGCTCCCAACATTGCAGACCGTCCTCTACATTCGGACGATCTGCAATCTGACGGACCGGTATCCATGGACGTCCTCGACGACATCCTCGACACCCTGAACCTGCGCGGCGCGTTCTACTACCGGACCGACTTCTCGCCGCCCTGGGCGGTGACGGTGCCGGATCTGCGGCAGGCGGCGCGCTTCCACCTGGTGGTGCAGGGCAGCTGCCACGTGGCATTCCCGTCCGGCGCCTCGATCGAGCTCGGGCCCGGCGACCTGGTGCTGATCCCGCGCGGCCGCAGCCACGTCATCGCCGACCGCTCCGGCCGTGACGCCCCGCCGCTGGAGACCGTACTGTCGGCGGTCGGCTACGACGGCGAGGGCGTGCTGGCGGTCGGCGACGGCGATCCGGCGGCCACCACCCAGCTGGTGTGCGGGCATTTCACCTTCCGCACCGGCGCCGACCACCCGATCCTGCGCGCCCTGCCGGAGTTCCTGGTCACCACCAATGCCGCGCGCGCCCGCGAGCCCTGGCTCGACGACGTGCTCCGTCTGGTGGTCCGCCGGGTGTTCGCCGACGGCGCCGGCTCGGCCGCTGCGGTCACCCGGCTGTCCGAGGTGGTTTTCATCGAGCTGCTGCGCGCCGGCATCGGCACCGACGGCACCCTGCGGGCGGTCCTGGACGCGTTCCGCGACCGCCAGGTCGGCCGCGCCCTGCAGCTCATGCATGCCGAGCCGGCCCGGCCCTGGACGGTCGACGGCCTGGCCGCCGAGGTCGGCATGTCGCGCAGCCGGTTCGCCGCCCGGTTCAGCGAGCTGATGGAGGTCGGGCCGATGGCCTATCTCGCCGACTGGCGCCTGCAGAAGGCGCTGTCGCTGCTCGACGATCCGCAGGCCAGCGTCCAGCAGGTCGCCGGCCAGACCGGCTACCAATCGCCGGCCGCCTTCACCCGGGCGTTCGCCGCGCGGTTCGGCCTGCCGCCCACGGAGTACCGCCGAATCGCATCAAATGATGCACATCGTCCCAGACGCGATGCAGGGCATCCATGACATTTGAATACTGATTGATCCATCGTCCCACCCGATCCATCTCGCCTCCTGTCCAAGCAACCCATGCACAGGAGGCTGCATGCAACGCATCCCACGCATCGACGAGGCTACCGCCCCGGCGAAGACCGCGGGCTACCTCGACGCGGTGAAGAAACAGATGGGCGGGGTTCCGAACATCATCGGGACCATGGCCCAGTCGTCGGCCGCGCTCGGCGGGTTCCTGGCCCTGTCCGGGGCCCTCGCGGCCGGCACCCTGTCGGCCGCCGAGCGCGAGCAGATCGCCCTCGCGGTGGCCGGTGCCAACGAGTGCGACTACTGCGCCTCGGCCCATACCGTGCTCGGCGGCCGTTCCGGCCTCGCCGCGGACGAGATCGGCCGCAACCTGCAGGGCCGCTCGACCGACCCGCGGATGCAGGCCGCGCTGCGGTTCGCGTCGCGGATCGTCGCCACCCGCGGCCAGGTGTCGGACGAGGACCTGTCGGCGGTCCGGGGCGCCGGCTTCAGCTACGAGCAGGTGGTCGAGATCCTGGCCAACACCGTGCTCAACATCTTCACCAACTACCTCAACCACGCCGCCGCGACCGAGATCGATTTCCCGGTCGTGAAGACCGGCACGCCGGCCGCCGCCTGAGCGCGCCGCCCACCAGACATCCACGAAGGGAACCGACCATGTACAAGTCCATCGCCGTCGCCGCCGCCCTGCTGGCCAGCGTTGCCGCCATCACCCCCGCCCATGCCGTCGACGAGATCAACATCGGCCCCGGCCTGACCTACGCCGGCGCGCCGCTCGGCCTGCGCGGGGTCGACCCGGTGGCGTTCGTCGAGCGCGGCACCCAGGCGACCGGCGACGCCGGCCACGCCGCGGTGCACGACGGCGTCGCCTACTACTTCACCTCGGCCGCCAACAAGGCGGCGTTCGAGAAGAACCCCGGCCGCTACGTGCCGCAGAACGGCGGCTTCTGCACCTACGGCGTGGCGGTCGGCAAGAAGTTCGACGGCGACCCGCGCTACGCCGAGGTGATCGACGGCAAGCTGTACGTCTTCCTGAACGAGGCGATCTTCAAGAAGTTCCAGGAGGACCGGGCCGGCACCATCGCCAAGGCCGAGGGCAACTGGCCGAAGATCAGGCACACGGCCGCCGGCGCCCTCTGAGACGCACGGCCGGCGGGCGCGGATTCCGGCGCCCGCCGGCCATTCCGGCCACACCCGGGAATCCCGAAATATTTGGAAAACAAGATTTACGGCTTGCAAATCTCCCGGAAACCAACGATATCAGTCTAGCTATCGCTCTCGATCAGAAGCTACTGTCCGTCTCTTGAGGCTGCCGGTCTTTCTGTTTTGACCGACAAGCCGGGACCGCGGCATACGGCGCGCGGCGTTTATTCAAGGAGACACGGACATGGCCGTTGGCACCGTGAAGTTTTTCAACACCACCAAGGGTTTCGGTTTCATCCAGCCGGAGGACGGCAGCAAGGATGTGTTCCTGCACATCTCGGCCGTCGAGCGCGCCGGCCTGATGAGCCCGGGCGAGGGCCAGAAGGTCGAGTACCGCGTCGAGGCCGGCCGTGACGGCCGCTCCTCCGCCGAGGGCATCGCCTACCTCTGATCGGCCGAACCGGCCGAACGGAACGAGCCCCGCGGGTCCGCCCGCGGGGCTTTTTCGTTGCCGCCGCCAACCATCGCGACCGTCACGCGGATGTGCGATCTGCTGATTTGAACGCGATGTCAGGGGGATACCAAATCGTCGGGCAGCGACGTCCGCCGTCGGCGGCGCCGCTCAACCCGACGAACGAAAGGCTCCCCCATGTTCCGCAAACTCATACTGGCCTCGGTCCTGTCGCTGGCGACGCTCGCGACCGCCCATGCCGGACAGCAATACGTCGACGAGACCGGCTTCGCGGTGAGCGGCTACGACCCGGTCGCCTTCTTCGAGCTGAAGCAGGTGCCGGTCGGCCAGAAGCAGCCGCACGCCGTCCCCGGACGCGCCGACATCACCGCCGAGTACAACGGCGCCAAGTGGGCGTTTTCCTCGGAAGCCAACCGGGCCAAGTTCCTCGCCGACCCCGCGAAGTACGCCCCGGCCTATGACGGGCACTGCGCCTACGGCATCTCCCAGGGCGGCAAGGTCCCGGGCAACCCGAACCTCTGGCGGATCGTCGACGGCAAGCTCTACCTGAACATCACCCCGACCGTGGTCGGCTTCTGGGAAAGCGACATCCCCGGGAGCCTCGACAAGTCCCAGGCCAACTGGGGCACGCTGGAGAGCGCCGACGCCTCGACCAGGAGCTGGAAGGCGATCGACGACAACAAGGGCACGTACTCGGGTTCCGCCCCGGTCGCCAACTGACCGACTGACCCCGGGCCGCTCAGGCGAGATCCCGCAGCCGTCCGTCCGTGTCGAACACCAGGATGCGTCCGATGTTCGGGCCGGACTTCGGCGGCACGGCGGTCTCGCCCTCGAGCGCGTCGACGTACCCCGACACCGCCCGCTCGATCTCGCTTGCCTTCAGGGGCCTTGCGTCGTAGCCGAAGCCGTTCAGCAGTGGCCGCGCGCGCATCTGACCGACGGCGGCATAGGTCTGCCGGTCGGTCACCGGGGCCCCGTCGGCCATCGCCTCGATCGGCTTCAGCACGGTCCAGTTCGAACGCCCCCAGGGCAGCAGGTCGAACGGGTGCCAGTTCAGGAACAGGCACGGCACGCCGAACAGCAGGGGCACCACCGACAGGCCCGAACTGGAGCCGATATGGAAGGCGGCGGCGGCCGGCAAGAGCACGTCCAGCGCCTCGGACTTCAGTGGCGACACGGCGTAGTCGACCAGGCCGTCGATCGCCGGCAGCGGCGTCATCGTCGAGTCCCCGAGTCGGACCACCCGGTACCCCCGCCGTACCAGCATGCGCAGGGCCGGCACATAGCTCTCGATGTCGACGTTGCGCAGATCGTGCTGCTCGTTCGGTCGGTACCCGGCCTGCCGGCCGTGCACGGTGACGATGCGCTCACCCGGGCCGATCCCCGCAGCCTCGCGGAACCGCCGCAGTTCCGGTTCGTCAGGAGCCGGACGCTGCATGATCGCACCGCGCTCGTCGCCGGTCCGATCGGCGATGATCCCGCAGGCCTCGAACACGTCGACGTAGCGGCCCTCGACCCATTCGAGGTTGCGGCTGGAATGGTTGTCGGCGAACACCGCGCCGCGCGGCACCACCTCGAGGTCGGGCACCAGCGCCTGGATCCGCCGCCAGAGATAGCCGTTGGCGACCGGCCCCTCCCAGACCTTGACCCCCGCGAAGTCCAGCAGCCCCGGTACCTGCTGGCCGCGGGCCAGGAAGGCCAGAAGAACCATGTGGCCGATCGCCACCGTCCATTGCTCGGTGAACCCGCGCGGACCGTCCTTGCCGTTGATGGCCAGGCGCATCTCCCGCAGGAACGCCGACACGTTCTCGCTCACCCGGTTGCCGAGCGCCAGATGGCCGGCTTCCAGCAGCACCGCCCGGATGTGCTGCTTGACCACCATGATCTCGAAGATCTCGCGCGCCGAAGCCGGGACGAGCCGGTCCGACAGGGTCGCCATGCCGCGCTCGAAGCTGTTGCGCATACTTCCGTATGCGCAGGGCGTGGCCGCGACCTTGGCATAGTCGATGCGCCTGTTCGCCAGCATCGCCGCCACCACGAACGGCACGACGAGGCGATGGGTCACCGAAACCGTGTTCGCGAAACGGCTCAGTTCCGGGCCTGAGACGACCCTGGTGGCCTCCATCGCCTTGCGCAGCACGTCGCCGTCCACCTGAATGGTCAACGCGGCGAGCCGGCGGAACCAGTCGTAGAGCGGCCGGGAAGCGGAGAGCCGACGCAGGACCGCCGTGCACGCCGCCACGTCGCCGGGTTCGCGTACAAGCCGCCGGCGCAGCGCGTCGTCCACCATGCTCGCGACTTCCATCATACCGGCCCGCTCCCGCCCGTCCGCCATCCGCAACCGTAGCCGGACCGGCAATCCGGGCACAGGCTCTCGACGCTCACCGGATCACCGCCACATGCCGCGCACCCGGGCCCCGACGTCGACCCGCACGGCGCCGCCGGCCGGCCGGGTCGCCGAGGCAGCCGAAGCCGCCAGCCACGTCGTCGCCTCGAACAGGCCGAGCAGCGCCTTCGGGATGAACCGGGTGCGCGAGGCATAGACGTGGCGGTCGCCGCGGGCCGCCTGGTTGTGGGTGAAGAACCGGTGCGGGACGATCAGGCTCAGATCCTCCTTCGCCCGGGTCATGGCGACGTACAGCAGCCGCCGTTCCTCCTCGATATCGGCCGAGGTGCCGGTGCCGAGGTCGGACGGGATGCAGCCGTCGACCACGTTCAGCACGAACACCGACGACCACTCCTGGCCCTTGGCGGAATGGATCGTCGACAGGATCAGGTAGTCCTCGTCCAGCAGCGGCACCCCGGCCTGGTCGCTGGTGGCGTCCGGCGGATCCAGGGTCAACTCGGTCAGGAACCGCTCGCGCGACGGATAGCCGGCGGCGATCTGCTCGAGCTGGATCAGGTCGGCATGCCGGACCGTCGAATCCTCGTGCAGGCGCTCCAGGTGCGGCTCGTACCACAGCCGCGCCCGCTCCAGTTCGGCCGGCCAGCCGGACCGGCCGGCGTACAGGTCGGCGACCGCCGCCAGGAAGTCCGGCCAGGCCCCGCCGGCCCGCGGCGGCGCCGGGGCGGTGGCGACGGCGGCCAGCGGGTCGGCGGCGTCGGCCATGTGGTCGAGCACCCGCTGGGCGGCGGTCGGCCCGACCCCCGGCATCAGCAGCAGCACCCGGAACCCGGCGACCCGGTCGCGCGGGTTCTCGACGAACCGGAGCAGCGCCAGCAGGTCCTTCACATGCGCCGAGTCCAGGAACTTCAGGCCGCCGAACTTCACGAACGGGATGTTGCGGCGGGTCAGCTCGACCTCGAGCGGGCCACTGTGGTGCGAGGTCCGGAACAGCACCGCCTGCTGCTTCAGCGGGATCCCGGCCTCGCGGTTCTCCAGCACCCGCTCGACCACGCAGTAGGCCTGCCCCTGCTCGTCGCGCACCGTGACCAGCCGCGGCCGGCCGGCCGCGTCCCGGTCGGTCCACAGGTTCTTGGTGAAGCGCTCCGCCGCCAGGTCGATCACCGCGTTGGCGGCGTCCAGGATCGGCCGGGTCGAGCGGTAGTTGCGGTCGAGGGTGACGATCGCGGCCGGCGGGTCGAAGTGCCCGGGGAAGTCGAGGATGTTGCGGACCGTGGCGGCGCGGAACGCGTAGATCGACTGGGCGTCGTCGCCGACCACGGTCAGGCCGCTTCCATCCGGCTTCAGCGCCAGCAGGATGTCGGCCTGCAGGCGGTTGGTGTCCTGGTACTCGTCGACCAGCACGTGGTCGAACCGGCCGCCGATCTCGGCAGCCAGCTCCGGCACCGCCATGGTCTGGGCCCAGTACAGCAGCAGGTCGTCGTAATCGAGGACGTTCTGGCGCTGCTTGGCCTCGACGTAGCCGGCGAACAGCTGCCTCAACTCCTCCGGCCACTCCGCGCACCACGGAAACGCCGACGCCAGCACCTCCTCCAGCGGCGCGCCCGAGTTGACGCAGCGCGAGTAGACGGCGAGGCAGGTCGCCTTCGTCGGGAACCGGTTGCGGGTCTTCGAGAACCCGAGCTCGTGGCGCACCAGGTTCAGCAGGTCGGCGGAATCCTCGCGGTCGTGGATGCTGAAGTCCGGGTCCAGGCCGATCTGCGGCGCGTACTCGCGCAGCATGCGGGCGCCGACCGCGTGGAAGGTCCCGGCCCAGGTCAGCCCCGCGGCCATGACACGCGCACCCTCGCCCATGGTCCGCCGGGCGATCCGTTCGACCCGGCCGGTCATCTCCGACGCCGCGCGGCGCGAGAACGTCATCAGCAGGATGCGATAAGGGTCGGCGCCGTTGGCGATCAGGTGCGCGACCCGGTGCGCCAGGGTGTTGGTCTTGCCCGACCCGGCCCCGGCGATCACCAGCAGCGGCGGACCCGGCGACGCATCCCCGTCCCGCACGCCGTGCTCGACCGCGCGGCGCTGCTGGGGATTGAGATCATCGAGGACGGCGAGCGACATGGGCGAGCGGCCGGACGGACATGGTCGGCCGACTGAATCATGATTCTTGTTTTGTTCGCAATGCCCGTGTCTAGGAGAGCGCCGCCCGCGCCTCCGCCGCCGTCACGAAGGCGGCGTGGCTCCAGGCCAGGTCGCGGGCCGATCGCGGGGCGCCGGTGGCGCGGTCGAGCTGCTCCGGCAGCAGGCCGCTTTCCGGCAGGATGCCGCACAGGAACGCCAGCACCGCGTCGCCACGAGCCCGCTCGTCGCGCCGGTAGCGGTACTCCGCCAAGGCAAAGCAGCACGGCAGGAAGGCGCCGCCGTCGAAATAGGTGTCGCCCTCGTAGCGGCCGAGCATCAGGCCGTCGCCGGGTTTCCGCCCGGCATTGCCCGGCATGGTCGCGGCGAAGAACGCCTCCAGCTTGCTCACCGTCGCCTCCACGCGCGGATCGGCGACGCTGAACCGGCCGTCGGCCAGGCCGGCGTGCAGCACCGCCAGCAGCACCACGCTGTCGAGGCTCTTGGCCGCCGTCACGGTCGGCCCTGGCAGGCGGCTGCGGTAGTAGCCGTCGACCGCCGACCAGTGACCCGCCAGGGCTTCGGCCAGCGCCTCGGCGGCGCCGGCGAACCGGGCCGCCAGCCGCGGATGCCCGGCCGTCTCGGTCCACACGGCGCCCCGGCGCAGGGCGGCGTGCTGCACCAGCCGGGTGTAGAAGTGGTGGCCGAGTTCCTCCTCCCACGGATCGAAGCACGCCACCGTGTGCCGGGCCAGGCAGAACCGCAGGTCCGAGAGCAGCAGCTTCTCGGCCCGCCGCCGGTCGCGCTCGCCGGCCAGTGCGCCGGCCTCCAGCATCCGCATGGTGGTCAGCGCCCGCATCGCCGGGCCGTCGTGCTGCGGCCGGCTCCAGCGCAGCAGGTCGAGGGTTCCGTCCGGGTTGCAGCGCACGTCGGCGGCGACCGCCGGCCCGCGCAGCGCCACGACCTCGGCGCGCGGCCGGACATGCGGCTGCAGGAACGGGATGGTGGTCGGCGGCCAGGCCTCGCGCGCCAGCACCGCCGGCCCGTCGATCCGCCGCAGGCCCCAGTCGAAGGCCACGGACTCCGCGAACCGGCCGCACCCCGCTTCCGGCAACCGGCCCTGGCGATACAGCGCCACCAGAGACCCCATCACCACCGCGGCGTCGCGGTACCAGTGGAAGAAATAGTCCGGCTCGTCCTGGCCCGGCACCGGCTTGGGCGCCGCCAGCACCGAGCCGCGGGCCGGGCGCATCACCTGCCCGATCCGCGGCCCGGGACGGCTGAGCCCGGTCGCCGACACCGCCGCCAGCAGCCGCTCGGTCGAGACCGCGAGTTGGCGGTCGATCCAGGCGTCGAGCGGCTCGGTCATTGCCCTACCCTCCGAGCGCCGGGCTGGAGAACCCGAGCCGCAGTAGGCCGCGCCGGACCTCGGGCGCGCTCATGAACAGCCGCCACGGCAGGCCGCTGCGGTGGTTCTCGATCATGCAGACGATCGGCCCCTGGTCGATCGCCAGAAAGGTCGGGGCGAACCAGTCGACGCTCTCGTTGAAGGCGTCGACGAAGCCCCAGCGGCCCCAGGCCCGGCCGCCGAGCCCGAACCGGAAGTGCCGGATCGCCCGCATCGCCGCCTCCGGCCAGTACGGCAGGCTGGACACCGCCGCGGTCGGCGAGACCACGCCGCGGTCGTTCGCCGGGTCGTGGGCGGCGTAGCCGCGGTCGTCGTCGCTCGCCGTCAGGCCCCAGCAGTCCGCCCCGTAGCCGGCGAAACCGCCGGGGTTCAGCCGGCCGTGCGCCTCGTGGATGCGGACATGCGCCAGGTTCTGCGCCCAGTAGTCGGCATGGCGGTCGACCAGCCCGCGCGGGTCGAGCCCGAGGAACGAGTAGTGCGCGAAGAACAGCGGCCCACCGTAGTCGGGGCCGAGCGGCAGCGCGATGCCGTGATAGCGCCGGCCGTTGCGGAACTCCGACCCGCCGGCCCAGCCGCGGTGGTAGGCGGCCGGGTCGACGGCGCAGTCCGGCGCGCCGGCCGCCAGCACGTAGGCGATCAGGCACTCGTTCCAGCCGCGCACCTGGTGGTTCATGGCCCAGCCGTGCGCCGGGCTCCAGTGCCAGTACAGCACCGGCTCGCCGCCGCGGGTGTGCCAGGACCACTCGACCGCCCGCCAGAGCCGGTCGATCCGGGCCCGCAGCTCGGCCTCGGCCGATCCCGGGCCGTCGAAATACTGCCGGGCGGTCAGCAGCCCCTGCATCAGGTAGGCGGTCTCCACCAGGTCGCCGCCGTCGTCGAGCGGGCCGAACGGGATCGCCTTGCCGGTCGCCCCGTCCATGAAATGCGGGAACACCCCATGGAACCGGTCGGCGCGCTCCAGGAAGCCGGTCATGACCAGCAGTCGCTCCAGCGCGCCCGCCCGGGTCACCCAGCCGCGCGCGACCGCCACCACGATGGCCATGACCCCGAAGCCGCTGCCGCCGACCGCCATGGTGTCGTCGCCGGGGTCGTCGGCGCTGCGCGCCCGATCGCGGGCGAGGCCGCTGACCGGATGCGCGAAGTCCCAGAAATAGCCGAAGGTCCGGCGCTGGACCTCGTCCAACAGCGCCGTATCGTCGGGCATCGGGTCCGGGGTCATTGCGCGGCCTCCCCGACCGCCGTTCCGTTCGAGACCTCGACCAGTTCCATCACCCGGCAGCCTTCGCAGGCCGCCGCGATCGACCGGCCGACCGCCAGCACCGCCGTCGCCGCAAGCTCGCGCTCGAACACCTGGAACAGCTCCGCGCGACGCGCCGGATCGACGGCGTTCAGGGGATCGTCCATCAGCACCCAGGCCGGCCGGTGCAGCAGCAGCCGGGCGAACGCCAGGCACTGCTTCTCCTCCAGGGCCAGTTCCTTGTCCCAGCGCCGGGCCTCGTCCAGGTGTCGTTGCAGGTGCCGCAACCCGACCCGCTCCAGCGCCGCCCGGACCTCGGCATCGGGATAGCGCTCTGGTTCCAGCGGATAGGCGACCGCCTTGCGCAGGTTGCCGATCGGCACGTAGGGGTGCTGCGGCAGGAACATGATCCGGTCCGGCGGCGGCAGCAGCACCCGGCCCTTGCCCCATGGCCACAGCCCGGCGACCGCGCGGAACAGCATCGACTTGCCGCGCCCCGGACCGCCGGTCACCAGCACCCGGTCGCCCGGCGCCAGTTCCAGCCGCGGCTCGGCGAGGCCGACGCGCTTGTCCGGCAGCTCGACCACCAGGCCTTCCAGCGCCAGCCGGCCCTCGGGATGCTGTTCGAACGCGATCCGGCGGGCGTGGACGCCCATCGGGCCAAGGTCCGGCAGCGCCAGCCGCAGCGCCATGACGCGCAGCAGGGTCGCACGCCAGTCGGCGATCCGCGCGTAGTTGTCCACGAACCAGCGCAGCGACTGCTGCACCTGGAAGAACGCGCCGGTCACCATCATCAGTTCGCCGAAGCTGAGCGTGCCGCTGAAATAGCCGGGTGCCGCGACCACGATCGGCACGACCAGCGCCAGCCAGCCGTAGCCGGCCGTCACCCAGGTCAGGTCCGCCAGGCCGCGGACGATCCGCCGCTGGATCGCCAGGACCCGGTCGAGCCATGTACCCAGTTCCGACCGGGTGTCGCCTTCGCCGCCGTTCAGGCCGATCGCCTCGGCGGCCTCGTTGGTGTGCACCAGGGCGAACCGGAAATCCGCCTCCCGGGCGTAGTGTTCGGCGTTGAGCGCGATCAGCGGCCGCCCGACCCGCCAGGTCGCCCACGACCCGGCCGCCGCATAGGCGATCGCACACCACACCATGTAGCCGGGAATCTCGAACCGGTGGCCGTCATAGACCAGGGTGACATGCTCGGACAGCACCCACAGCACGCCGATGAAGCTGACCAGCAGCAGGGTCGACTGCAGCAGCCCGATGCCGAGGTCGCCGCACAGCTCGCACAGGTGGCGGGTGTCCTCCTGGATGCGCTGGTCCGGGTTCTGGCCGACCTCGCCGGCCCAGGCGAGCTGGTAGGCCCGGCGCGGCCGCAGCCACTCGTCCAGCACGTCGACGGTGACCGCCTTGCGCAACGCGATCTTCAGGGTCTCGCCGAGCCAAGTCTGGGCGACCTGCAGGGTCAGCAGCACGGCGATGATCGCCACGAATACGCCGAGCTGCACCAGCAGGTCGTCGAACTGCCGCTGCTCCAGGGCGTCGTAGAAATCGCGCTGCCACTCGTTGAGCCGGATCTGGCCGAGCGTGGTGGCGGCGATCACCACGGTGACGCCGCCGACCAGCAGGTAGACCCAGCGGCTGTTGGAGGCCCGGGCGATGGCGCGCAGGAAGGCCGCCGCGTGCCGGCGAAGCTCGCCGGTCGGCCGCCGATCCGCCGGCGCGGGCTCCGGCTTCCCCGGGTCGGACGTGTCTCGGGCCGCCTTGCCTGTCATCGATCCCCAAGCGCGCCCGCCGGGCGCGTCCTTCCGGCACCGAACCGCTTGGACTATACCTTACCTCCGTCGGCCTTCGGCAATGGCCGCGGATCGTTCAGATCCGCCAACGACGTCGGGTGAGCGGGTGCCGGACAAGATCGCGGGACTGCTGGCGCGGATGACGCTCGCCGAGAAGATCGGCCAGCTCGCGATGCTGAGCGGCGACTACGCCGCCACCGGGCCGACCCTGTCGCCGGACTACCTGGACGCCGTGCGCGCCGGCCGGGCCGGCAGCCTGCTGAACCTGTGGGGCCGCGACACGATCCGGGAGGTCCAGCGGGTGGCGGTCGAGGAGAGCCGGCTCGGCATCCCTCTGGTGTTCGGGCTCGACGTGCTGCACGGCCACCGCACCATCCTGCCGATCCCGCTGGCCGAGGCCGGCAGCTTCGACCCGGACCTGTGGGAGCGCACTGCCCGGAGAGCGGCCGAGGAGGCGACCGCCGACGGCGTCGCCCTGACCTTCGCGCCGATGCTGGACGTCGCCCGCGACCCGCGCTGGGGCCGCATGGCCGAGAGCCCCGGCGAGGATCCCTGGCTGGCCGCCGCCTACGCCGCAGCCAAGGTCCGGGGCTTCCAGGGCGACGATCCCGCCCGGCCGGACGCCCTGTCGGCGACCGCCAAGCACTTCGCGGCCTACGGCGCGGTCACCGGCGGCCGGGAATACGCCTCGGCCGAGGTCTCCGAGCGCACCCTGCACGAGGTCCACCTGCCGGCGTTCGCCGCCGCGGTTCGGGCCGGGGTCGACGCGGTGATGCCGTCGCTCGGCGACCTCGGCGGCACGCCGCTGCACGCCGACCGCCGCCTGCTGCGCGACCTGCTGAGCCGGCGCTGGGGCTTCGCGGGCGTGGTGATCAGCGACCACTCCGCGCTGTCCGACCTGCTGGCGCACGGCGTCGCCGGCGACCTGGCGGAAGCGGCGGCGCTGGCCCTGAAGGCCGGGGTCGACATCGACATGATGGGGCGGGCCTACGAGCTTGGCCTGCCCGACGCGCTGCGGCGCGGCCTGGTCGCCGAGCGCGAGATCGACGCCGCGGTGCGCCGGGTGCTGCGCTGGAAGCGCCGACTCGGCCTGTTCGACGATCCCTATCGCGGTCTCGACACCCTGCCCCGCAGTCACCGCGGGCTCGACCGTCCGCTCGCCCGCGAAGCCGCGGTGCGCTCGATGGTGCTGCTGAAGAACGACGGCGACCTGCTGCCGCTGCCGGCCTCGGCCCGGCGGATCGCAGTGATCGGCCCGCTCGCCGCCGCCGGCGACCAGCTGTACGGCCCGTGGTGGGCGGCCGGCCAGACCGAGGCCGCGGTCTCCTACCTCGACGGGCTGGCCGCCGGCCTGCCCGACCGCGAGATCCGGCATGCCGCCGGCTGTGGCCTGGAGGATTGCGACGAGCAGAGTATCGCCGAAGCCCGCGAGCTGGCGCGCGACGCCGACCTGGTGGTGCTGTGCCTGGGCGAGCCGGCGGAGATCTCCGGCGAGGCCGCCAGCCGGGTCGATCCCGGCCTGCCGCGCGCCCAGCGCCTGCTGGCCGCGGCGGTCCTCGACACCGGCGTGCCGACGGTGCTGGTCCTGACCTGCGGCCGGCCGCTGCTGGAGCGCGAGCTGCTGGCCCGGGTGCCGGCGGTGCTGGTCGCCTGGTTCCCCGGGGTCGAGGGCGGCAACGCGCTGGTCGACCTGCTGTCGGGCCGCCACGCGCCGAGCGCCCGGCTGACCGTGAGCTGGCCGGTCGACCGCGGCCAGATCCCGGTGTTCTTCGGCCAGCGCCCGACCGGTCGACCGGCGCTCGACCCGGACAACCGGTTCGTGTCGCGCTACGTCGACTGCCCGAACGCGCCGCTGTACCCGTTCGGCCACGGCCTGACCTACACGCGTTTCGCTTATGCCGACCCCTCCGCCACGCCGGCCGTCGCCGGGCCCGACGACTTGGTCGAGGTGACCGTCGAGGTGGCGAACCTCGGCGACCGGGCCGGCGAGGAGACGGCGCTGCTGTTCCTGCACGACCCGGTGGCCAGCAGCGCCCGGCCGCTGCTGGAGTTGCGCAGCTTCCGGAAGGTCACGCTGGCGGCGGGCGCCACGGCCACGGTCCGGTTCACCCTTGGCCCCGAGGACTTCCTGCTGCCCGGCCCGGACCTGAAGCCGGTGCGCGAGCCCGGCCGGGTCGAGATCCTGGTCGGCCCGGCGGCCGACCGCGACCGGTTGCTTTCGACGTGGATCGAGCTACGCAACAATTAGCGCTCTGAAGCCCCGGCCGAGGGCCGGTTGCTGTCGCGCGATATCAAGAAGGGAAAATGGTGCCCAGGGGCGGATTCGAACCACCGACACGCGGATTTTCAGTCCACTGCTCTACCAACTGAGCTACCTGGGCGGTGCCGAAAGGCACGGCGCGCTGTATAGCCGCCGCCGACCGGGCTGTCCAGCGCCGATCAACCGGTTTTCGACGGGAAATCGACGCGGGTGAACAGCAGGTTCTTGGCGTCGTCGTCGATCGCCGCCCGGAACCCGAAGGACTCCACCCGCTCGACCACCGCCCGGCCCTCCGGCCGCTTCCAGCGAACCTCCAGGCGCACGCTGTGCAGGCGCGGGTCCGCCAGGGTCCGGGTCATGCCCTCGATCACCGCCCGCTCGTTGCCGTCGACGTCGATCTTGATGCGGGTCGGGAACGGGATCGTGCCGCGCTCGACCAGGACGTCGACCGGCACCCCCTCGACCCGGTCGAACGGCTCGCTTTCGTCGGCCCCGTCCACCGCCGTCTCGAAGTGCTGGGACGCCGCCCCGGCCTCGCCGCCCTCGTGGTACAGCCGGCCGGTGCGTTCGACGTCGGTCGCCGCCACCGGCAGCACGGTGACGCGGTCGGCCAGACGGTTGATCGCCACGTTCCGCCGCAGCACCGCGAGATTCGGCCCGTAGGGCTCCAGCGCCGCCACCCGCACGCCGAACAGCCCGGCCGCCGCGATCGTGTAGATCCCGACATTGGCGCCGATGTCGAGCAGCACGTCGTCCGGCCGGAAGCCGGCCATCCAGCGCCACAGCCCGGGCTCGAACAGGAACAGGACGGACGCGAATCCGGCGACGCCGTCGGACGGCGCGTGATAGGCGATTCGGCGATCTCCCAGCGTCACAAGCCGCCGCTCGCCGGCCATCCGCAGCTCGACCGGCCGGCCGACCCGCTCGGCCAGCGCCTGCAGGCCGGCCGCGTGGCCGATCCTGATCGCCGGGTCGACGTCCCGTCCGGCGGCAGCGACCGCCTTCGCCTGCACGCAGGCCTCGAACGGCCGCGCCAGGCGGGCGGTATCCTCCAGCACCCCGCCGAACGCCGCCACCCGGGCGGCGGCCCGGAGCAGGCCGCCGTCGCCCGGCCGCGCCCGCTCGGACCGCAACACCAGCAGGCCGAGCCACGGCAGCCGCCGCCCCGGGTCCCAGACCGCCAGCCGGGTGATGCGGCGGGTCATTCCGGACTCGACCGCGAGCGCGCTCCGGAACCGCGACAGGGCCGAGCCGATCAGGCCGAGAAGCTCGGCGGCGCCGAAACCGCCCACCCCCCCGTCCGATCCGACCGCCCGCCAGTCCGGCATCAGTTCAGACAGGGCGCCGGCGGCCGAGAACTCGATACCTTCGTGCCGCAGGGTCGCCAGCGCGGCCATCAGCCCGGGCGCGACCGTGGCCGACCGGGCGGCCAGCAGCGTACAGACCAGGTCGATGCAGCCGCCCGGGTCGCCGGGATCGACCGCCATGGCGGCCTTGGCCCAGGCGACGGCGCGCGCCTCGGAAGCCGACAGGACCACCAGGGACTGCCAGGCCCCCGGGTGCGCCGGATCGCAGACCAGGGCCCGCCGCAGGCGGCCGACCGCCCGCTCCTCTCGGCCGAGGTCGAGCGCGATCAGCCCGGCCAGATGCTGGACCGGCGCCTGCGGCATTCCGAGCAGCGGCCGGATCGCCACGGCCGCCCCGGCCAGGTCGTCGAGGTCACGGCGCACGACCGCCAGCACGTAGCGGGCCTGAAGGTCGTCGGGCCGGCGCCGGCAGTGCTGCTCCAGCATCTCGCTCGCGGCCGCAAACCGGCCGCCACGACGCAGCTGCTCGGCAACGGCGTAGACCGGCACGGTCGCCTTGCTGCCTTGGTCCATCGCACAACCGATCCGCGCCGCTGAAACCGCCTCTGCCCTCTGCATATACCGCCCCCCGCGCGGTCTCAACCGCGTCGGCGTTGATCGGCTCCGGTCCGCCGAATACAGTGCCGGCACCCATGCAGATCGCCGACGCGCTCCGCCTCGCCATCCAGCACCTGAACGCCGGCCGCACCGCCGAGGCGGCGGCGGTGTGCGCCCGCATCCTCGAGGTCCAGCCGGCCAATCCGGTGGCCAATGCCCTGGCGGCGCGGGCCGCCCGGCGCTCCGGCGATCCGGCCCGGGCCCGCCGGCACGTCGACGCCGCCCTGGCCGCGGCGCCGGACTATCCCCCGGCCCGCGACCTCGACGCCCAGCTCGCCGCCGATCACGAGCCGGTCGACGTGGCCGAGCGGGCCTACCGGCGCCTGCTCACCCTCGACCCGTCCTCCTGGTCGGGGTGGTACGATTACGGGAACCTGCGGCAGGTCCGGGCCGACGATCCGGCGTCCTCGGTGGCGCCGTACCGGCGCGCCCTGGCCGTAGCGCCGGCCGAGGACCGGCCGGCCATGAACCTGGCGACCGCCGCCCTGAAGCTCGCCGACACCACCGCCGCCCTGGCGGTCTGCCAGGGCGTCCTGGCGCGCCAGCCGAGCCACATCCGCGCCAACGCCCTGGCGGTCACCGGCCTGTACGACCTCGGCCGGGCCGAAGAGGCCGACCGGCTGGTCGGCTGGGGCAGCCTGATCCGCACCTACGAGCTGCCGCTGCCGGCCGGCTATCCCGACATCGCGGCGTTCAACCGGGCCCTGGCGGCGGCGGTGCGGGCCCACCCGAACCGGCGCGACGACTGGGACCCGACAAAGCGGGCGATCCGCGGCGGCGCCCTGGTCACCGACGTGCTGAAACACGACGATCCGGCGATCCAGGGCTTCGCCCGGGCGCTGGCGGTCGTGCTGGACCGCTACGTCAAGGACCTGCCCGCGCCGGCCACCGACCCGGAGCATCCACACCTGCGGGCGATCCCGGCGGGCTACGCCCTCGACGCCTGGGGCAACATCCTCGGCGAGGGCGGCCATCAGTCCGGCCACATCCACAACCTCGGCTGGCTCAGCGGCGTCTACTACGTCGAGATGCCGCCGGCCGTGCAGGACGACGACCCGGAGCGCGCCGGCTGGATCGAGTTCAACCGCCCCGGCTACGGCATCCCCGACACCGGGCGGGCGACCCTGCGGACGCTGAAGCCCGAGACCGGGGTGCTCGCGCTGTTCCCGTCCTACGTCTGGCACCGCACCGTGCCGTTCACCGGCGGCGGCGAACGGATCAGCATCGCCTTCGACCTGCATCCCCGATAAGAAGACCGGATGAACCGGCGCGCGACGATCGATATCGGCTCGGCGCTCGACGCGCTGCAGCGCGCCGGGTCGCTGTTCCGCGCCGGCCGCTACCTGGAGGCGGCCGAGGTCTACCGGGACGTCATCAAGCGCCGGCCGCGGCTGCCGGACGTGCACAACAACCTCGGGGTGGCGCTGAAGGCGGCCGGCCACGTCAAGGACGCGGTGCCGTGCTTCCGCCGGGCGATCCGCCTGAAGCCCGACTACCTGGCGGCGCACGTCAATCTGGCCGCCGGGCTGGAGGCGCTCGGCCGGCCGATGGACGCCCTCGAGCACCGGATCGACGCCTGGCGGCTGAGCGCCGACGACACCGAGTACCGCGACGCCCTGATCGCCGCCCTGCGCCGCTGCCCGTTCGACAAGCCGCACGCCGGCGCGCGGTCCGTGCTGTCGGCGCTGTTCGAGCGCGACGACATCGACCGCCAGGCGCTCGCCGCGCCGGCGATCCGGATCTGGCGCGCCCATCCCGGGATCCGCCGGGCGATCGAGGCGGCAACCTGGGGCTACCCGGACGGCCAGCCGGATTCCGGCTTCAAGCCGCTCACGGAATTCTTCCCGGACGAGCTCGCCCTGTCGGCGCTGAGCTGGGCGGTCGTGGTCGACGCCGAGCTGGAAGCGGCGATCGTGTTCACCCGCCGGGCGCTGCTGTCGGAGCTGGCGGCCGAACGGCCGATCGCCGCCAAGCCGGACTGGCTGGCGGCCCTGGCGCTGCAGGCGCGCGCCGCCGAATGGGTGTGGCCGGAGACCGACGAGGAGGTCGCCGGCCTGGACGCGTTGGACCGGCAGGCCGACCGGCCCGATCCGGCCTCGCACCGCGCCCTGGTCCGGGCCATGTACCGGCCGATGGAGAGCGACCCGGACGCCGAGAGCCTGCGCCGCGAGGCCTCGATGCTGCGCTATGGCGACCCGTCGCTGTCAGCCCTGCTGCTGCGGCGCTCGTTCCTCGATACCCACGCCGAAGCCCGGATCGCCGAGGACCTCGCCACCCTGACCGCGATCGCCGACGACACCTCGGCCCGGGTCCGGGCCCAGTACGAGGAGAACCCCTATCCGCGCTGGCTGTCGATCGACCGCCGCCCGCCCCGCGCCCTGGCCGAGCACCTCCAGCGGGTACTGCCGGGCGCGCCGACCGCGGATCTCCCGGAACCGCCGCTGCGGATCCTGGTCGCCGGCTGCGGCACCGGGCGCCATGCGATTCAGACCGCACGCCGCTACCGCGACTGCAGCGTGCTGGCGGTCGACCTGTCGCGGCGGTCCCTGGCCTATGCCAAGCGCATGGCCCGCGACCTCGGGGTGCCCAACATCACCTTCGGCCAGGCCGACATCCTGGCGCTCGGCGGGCACGCCGAGCGCTTCGACCTGATCGAGAGCTCCGGCGTCCTGCACCACATGGCCTACCCGCTGAACGGCTGGGGCGCCCTGCGCGGCCTGCTGGCGCCGGGCGGGCTGATGCGGATCGCGCTGTACAGCCGGCGGGCCCGTGCCTGCTTCGACGAGGTGCGCGACGCGATCCCCGAAGAGGGCCCGCAGATCGACCGGATCCGCGCGGCCCGCCGGGCCGTCAGGATGCTGCCGCCGGAACACCCGGCGCGCGCGCTGCTGCGGACCGCCGACTTCTACGCAGCCAGCGGCGTGCGCGACGCCCTGCTGCACGCCCAGGAGACCGCCGTCGACCCGCTGTGGATCGCCGACGCCCTCAAGGGCCTGCGGCTGACGTTCCTGGGCTTCGAACTGCCGGACCCGGCGATGCTGGCCCTGTACCGCCGGCACCGCCCGGACGACCCCCTAGGCCTCGATCTCGAGGCCTGGGACGCTGTCGAAGCGGAACGCCCCGACATGTTCCTCGGCATGTACCAGTTCTGGTGCCGGGACGAATCCTGAGGCCGCTTCGGTACCACCGGGCGCGCCCGGTCGAGAATCCAAAGCACCCGCCCGCGCGGGACCGACGGCGGAGATCACGGGGTACCGATGCTTTTCTCTGAACAGCTGAGCGGCTTTTATGGCGGGCTGCAGTCACGGACGGCGTCGAAAGCGGACTGTATCGCCGCAGTCGATTGGTGTGTTGCGGAAGACCGATACCTGGAGGCTCTCTATATTCTTGATGTGGCCCTGTCGATTTATTCTGCGAGTCTGTATTTGCATCAACGGGCGGCAGAGATCATCGACGGAGCGAACATCGACGCCGCGATCGACCGATTTCTTGATCAATCAACGGAATACAACCCCGACATTGTCGCCATCTATCGCAGGATTTGGGAAAAGCTCACCCCGTTGCACGGCCCCGGTTCACCGAGGGGAGGCAGCGAGTCGTTCTTGCGATCCGTCGTCTTCAAGATCATGTGCATGTTGTTGGATAAAGATCAGCCAGTCCGGCATGTCTTCTTGCGACTCTCGGAGCATTTCGGCCGACTATCCGCTGGCGAGCATTTCGGGCAGCCAGTCACGTCGGCTGTCGTCAAGGCGGGCATTGCAAAGATCCGGATCGGCGATCGCACGCTTCGCTACCACGTCTCCAACAGCCTCGTCGATTTTCGCTTGCGGTACTTTTTCCTCAACGAGCCGGGGCTGTTGCGCCTGATCTCGCAGTTCCGCGACGGAGATGTCTTCCTCGATATCGGTGCGAATATCGGTTGCTTCTCGATTGCCGCCGCCGTCACGAAAAGCTGCCGCACCTACGCGGTGGAGCCCTTCTCGGCCAACTATTCGGAACTGTTGAGAAACATCTCGCTCAACGCCGTCCGGGATCGCGTGACGCCGCTTGCCCTCGCGATCTCCGACCGGACCGGAGAAGGGCCGTTGTCGTTCAGTTCCGACCACGCCGGCGCAGCGTCCCAGGCGTTCGACGATGGCCGCGAGAATGCCGCTTCGGAGTCGAACGGCGTCGAAACAGTGCAGGGTTACAGGCTCGACGACCTCGTCGCCGAGGGAAAGATAGAGTTCCCGACGCATATCAAGATAGACGTCGACGGGACCGAGCACAGGATCATCGCCGGCATGCCGGAAGCCCTGACCGATCGACGGTTGCGCTCGATCCGGCTGGAAATCCACACCGGCAATCCGGCAAACAGCGAGGCATTGCGGAAGATCGAAGCCGCCGGGTTCTCCTGGCAGATCGACGACGATCCCAAGAACCTGCTCTGCTTGCGCAGTTGAGATTGCGCGCTGGGCGAAGAGACCCGCGAAATCGCCGACAGGTCACCTCGTCTGGCGTTCCTGGTCGAGCAGGTTCGTCGGATCCCGCATTCATCCGGCGGCCGCGACGTGGCTGAAGACCTCGGGCCATCGCCGCGACCGCGGCAGTGACCCGCTAACGCTCCTCGTCGGCCTGGCGCTGCCGCAGCACGGCCTCGAGGTCGCCCTCCTCCGGCTCCTCCTCGGTCGGCACCCGGTACTCGCCGCCGAGCCAGCGCCCGAGGTCGATGGTCTTGCAGCGCGCCGAGCAGAACGGCCGGTGGTCAGCGACGCTCGGCTTCTGACAGATCGGGCACCGGCTGCGCCGGGCCCGGGCGATCGAATGCACTTCCGCCATCAGTCCTCGCTCTCCACGCGGTACGCGTCGCGGCCCAACGCCGGGTCGGACACGACCTCCAGATACCCCAGCCGGGCGCGCTCGGCCTCCAGGATAGGCCGACCCGGACCGTCCAGCCACCGGGCGACGGCCGGCGCAACCGACAGGCGCGGCCGGGCGATCCGGCCGAGTTCGCGCCGTACCCCCGCCAGGGCACTCCAGGCGGCGGCGCGCGGCGAGACGGGTGGTTCCGCCGGCACCTCCAGCAGGTCGTCGGCGAGCGGTCGCCTCACGCCCTTGCGGACCAGCTCGAGCATGCCGCCGGGCGTCCAGCCCAATACCTGGACCGGCGACGGATCGTCGGCCGTCATCTCGGTCACCAGTTGCACGACCCGGCTTCGCGCCGCCCGGTCGGTCATGCGCGGCAGGTCCAGCAGCACCGTGCCACGCAGGCCGCGCAGCCGGACCTGCCGCACCGCGGCCAGCGCCGCCGCCTCGTTGGCGCGCCGGAAACCGTCGCGACCGCCGGCCGGCAGGTTGACGTCGATCAGGGTCGCCGCCTCGACCGACTCGATCACCAGTTCGCCGCCGTCGGGCAGGCCGACCCGCCGCGCGAGCGCACCTTCCAGCGCATCGGCCGCACCGCAGTCCTCGAACAGCCGGCCGCCGTCGTCGACCTCCGGCTCCACCCCCGGCGCATGGCCCCGGGCCGCCTCGATCGCCGATGCCGGCGGCTCGAGCCAGCGTGGCGGCTCGCCGGTCCGGGCCGCTTCCTGGATCGCCCGCCAGCGCTGCAGCAGGCGCCGGGCCGCCGCCACCAGATCCTCGGCCGGCCGGTCGGCACCGCCGGCACGGACCAGCACGCCGCACTCGGCCGGCACCTCGACCGCCAGCGCCGCCTTCAGACCGGCCCGCTTTGCCTTGCCGCGGATCGAGGACGACAACCCCACGCCCGGCATGCCGGGCGTCAGGACCACGGGCCCGTCGGACAGCTCGATCCCGGCGCGGGCCACCGGCCGCTTGGCGGCGACGCCGTCGGCCACGATCTGAACGATCAGCCGCTCGCCCTCCACGACCGAGCGGTCCGAGAGGCTGGCCTCGCCGCCCGGAATCGCGATGGTCGCAGCGCCGAGTTCGCGATGCACGGCGGTGACCCGGGCCAGCGCGACCGCACCGATCGGCGACGGCCGGTCGGCGCCTTCGACCCAGAGCTCGACGACCTCGCCCGAGGCCAGGAACGCGACCCGGGTCACCCAGGGCGCCCGGTCGACGACGATCCGGTCAACCCGGGTCATGATCCGGGTCGCGATGCCGGAAGCCGGCGCCGGTCAGCAGCGCATAGGTTTCGGCCAGCGGCAGTCCCACGACATTCGAGTAGGACCCGTTGACGAAGGTCACATAGGCGGCGGCGAGGCCTTGGATCGCATAGCCGCCGGCCTTGCCGTGCCACTCGCCCGAAGCGAGGTAGGTGTCGATCTCCCGGTCCTCCAGCCGCTTGAAGGCGACGGCGGTCTCGACCGCGCGGGCCCGGAGCGTGCCGTCCGGTGCGACCAGGGCGAGCCCGCCGATCACCCGGTGACGCCGCCCGGACAGCAACGCCAGGCAGCGGCGCGCGTCGTCCGCGGTTTCGGCCTTCGGCAGGATGCGGTGACCGCAGGCCACCACCGTGTCGGCCGCCAGGATCCAGCATCCCGGGCGGCGTCCGGCGACCGCACGGGCCTTCTCCCCCGCCATGCGCAAGGCATAGGCGCGCGGCCGTTCGCCGCGGCGCGGCGTCTCGTCGATGTCGGCGGGATCTGTATGGTCCGGCGTCAGCCCGATCTGGCGCACGAGGTCGGCGCGCCGCGGCGACGCGGAAGCCAGCACGAACTCGGCCCGTCCGCCCGCCCGCAACGGCGGTACTCGCTCGGGACCGGACGCGATCTGTGAAGTCACTTGAAGCGGAATGTGATGCGGCCTTTGCTGAGGTCGTAGGGAGTCATCTCGACATTGACCCTGTCGCCCGCCAGCACACGGATGCGGTTCTTGCGCATCTTGCCGCTGGTATGCGCCAGTACTTCGTGCTCGTTGTCGAGTTTCACTCGAAACATCGCGTTCGGCAAAAGTTCGGAAACGGTGCCCGAGAACTCGATGACGTCGTCCTTCGGCATGGGCCCTCCTGCCCGGGTTGCGGAAGGCGAATAAGTGCTGGTGGCGCCGACCGGCGTCAAGCGATTTGACCGAACGGCTGCGGTGACATGCGGTCTACTATTCCGTTGCTTCGGGGAACCGCGCCTCGATCCTTCGTTCCAGCTCGTCCCGGACCGCCCGGTACGCGTCCAGACGGGTCGCCCGATTGCCCTCGATCACGGTGACGTCGAGGGTCGGCCAGTACTCGATGTCGCATGCCATGGTCCGGGTCAGCTCGATCGCCCGGTGCTGGGCTTCCGGAGACAGCGACACGATCAGGTCGAAGAACCCGTCCTCCAGGTCGTCGAAGCTCTTGGGTCGGTGTCGCCCCATGTCGATGCCGCGCTCGGCCATCACCTCGATCACGAACGGATCGAGCTCGCCGCGCCGCACGCCGCAGGAATCGACGTAGACCCTGGTCCCGAGACGGCGCTTGAGCAGAGCCTCGGCCATCGGCGAGCGCACCGCGTTCATGCTGCAGGCGAACAGGACCGCGCTGGGCTGGGCGATCGGGGCGAGCGGATCGACCGTCACGTCGGTCAGCCCCGGATGTGCAGAACGCAAAGGAGCGTGAACAGCCGCCGGGCGGTTTGGAAGTCCATCGCGATCCGGTCGCCGAGACGCTCCTGGAGCAGCGACGAGCCTTCGTTGTGCAGGCCGCGGCGGCCCATGTCGATCGCCTCGATCTGCGACGGCGACAGCCGCTTGATGGCGTCGTAGTAGCTCTCGCAGATCTGGAAGTAGTCGCGCACCACCCGGCGGAACGGGGTCAGCGGCAGGGCGACGATGGCCCGCGGCCCTTCGCCGGTGTCGCGCACGTCGAGGATCAGCCGGTTCTCCTCGATCCGCAGATGCAGATGATACGGTCCGGCGCCCGCTTCCAGCGGCCGGAAGCGGTTCTCCTCGAGCAGGTCGTAGACCGCGATCGCCCGTTCCTGCTCGACCTCCGGGCTGCGGCGGATGACCGTGCGCTCGTCCAGGGTGATGTGGACGATCCGCGCGTCCTCGGCGCTCAGGTCCGTACCGTCATTCGCCCCGGCCCCCGGCGCCTGGTCCGGATCACGATCCGGCATGCGCCCTCCCTCGCCCGATGGATCAGCGTCGGTTCAGACGGACGGCGATCGATCGCGCATGCGCGTCGAGACCTTCCGCCTCCGCCAATGTAATCGCGGCCGGGCCGATCGCCGCAAGGCTTGCGGCGTCGCAGGCGACCGTGGTGGTCCGCTTCAGGAAGTCCAGGACCCCGAGACCCGAGGAGAACCGGGCGGTCCGGGCCGTCGGCAGCACGTGGTTCGGCCCGGCGACATAGTCCCCCACCGCCTCCGGCGCGAACCGGCCGAGGAAGATCGCCCCGGCATGCCGGATCCTGGCGGCCATCGCATCGGGCTCGGCGACCGCCAGCTCCAGGTGCTCGGGCGCCAGCCGATCGACCAGCGCCGGCGCCTCGTCCAGCGATCGTACCAGGATCACCGCCCCCTGGCGGTGCCAGCTCTCGGCCGCGATCGAGGTCCGTGGCAGGGTCACCAGATGGTCGTCGACGGCAGCCACAACCCGGTCCGCGAAGGCGGCGTCGTCGGTGACCAGAATGGCCTGCGCCGCCGCGTCGTGCTCGGCCTGGCTCAGTAGGTCGATGGCGATCCACGCCGGGTCGTTGTCGGCATCGGCCACCACCAGGATCTCCGACGGGCCGGCGATCGAGTCGATGCCGACCCGGCCGAACACCTGGCGCTTGGCGGCGGCGACATAGGCATTGCCGGGGCCGACGATCTTGTCGACCGGACGGATGCTCTCGGTGCCGTAGGCCAGCGCACCGACCGCCTGCGCCCCGCCGACCCGCCACAGCTCGGTCAGCCCGGCCACCCGGGCCGCCGTCAGCACCAGGTCGTTCAGCACGCCGTCCGGCGTCGGCACCACCATCACCCGGCGCTGTACCCCGGCGACCCGCGCCGGGATGGCGTTCATCAGCACCGACGACGGATAGGCAGCGGTACCGCCGGGCACGTACAGGCCGACCGCGTCGATCGCGGTCCAGCGCAACCCCAGTCGGACGCCCTCGCCGTCCACTACCTCGAAGCCCTCGGGCATCTGGCGGGCGTGGAACGCCCCGATGCGCTCGGCAGCCAGTTCCAGGGCCTTGCGGGTCTCGGGCGCGACGCGGGCGACCGCCGCGTCGATCTCGGCGTCAGTGATCGCCAACCCGGTCTCGGCCGGATCGAACCGGTCGAAGCGCCGGGTGTAGTCGATCAGCGCCGCGTCGCCGCGGGCCGCGACGTCGTCGAGGATCGCCTTGGCGACGTCGCCGACATCAGCCTCGGTCTCGCGCTTCGAGTGGACCAGTTCCTCGAACCGGGCAACGAAGTCCGGGTCCCGGATATCGAGCCTAAGCGGCACGCGCGGCCTCCCGGAAACGCTCGATCAGGTCGTTCACCGGCTGCGGCCGGGTCTTGAGCGCGGTGCGGTTGACCGCCAGCCGGGCGCTGACGTCGGCGATCTTGTCGATCTCGACCAGACCATTCGCCTTCAGGGTCGAGCCGGTCTGCACCAGGTCGACGATGCGCCGGCACAGCCCCAGGTTCGGCGCCAGCTCGAGCGCGCCGTTCAGCTTGATGCACTCGGCCTGCACGCCGCGCGCCGCGAAATAGCGGCGGGTGACGTTCGGGTACTTGGTCGCGACCCTGAGGTGCGACCAGCGCTGCGGATCCTCGGCCCGGGCCACGTCGGTCGGGGCGGCGACCGCCAGGTGGCAGTGGCCGACATGCAGGTTCACCGGCGCGTAGATCTCCGGATGGTCGAACTCCATCAGCACGTCGGAGCCGGAGACCGCCAGATGGGCGGCACCGAACGCCAGGAACGTCGCGGTGTCGAAGCTGCGCACCCGGATGATGTCGAGCTGCGGGTCGCGGGTGGCGAACTGCAGCTGGCGCGAATCCTCGTCGAAGAACGCGTCTTCCGGCTCGATGCCGGCGCGGTCCAGCAACGGGGTGATGGCTTTCAGGATGCGGCCCTTGGGCAGGGCCAGCACGAGCTTTTCGTTCGCGGTCACGGATCGCCTCGTCGGTCGCCCGGTCGTCGGAGCCCGTCGCCGGGCGCAGGAGACAGCCCGACGCCGACGTCCCGAATCCCGCTCAATCCTCGTGGGTCGGGCGGAACACGGTCGGCCAGGGCTCGCCAAGGTCCTCGACGTGACAGGCGAGGCGGCGCACGTCAAGTCGGATCGTCACCTCGTCGGCGCAGATCAGGTCCACGTGGCCGTCGGCCCAGGCGATCTGCAGCAGGTTCAGCATGCGGCCGCGGTCCTTCTTGGGATCGACGCCGCGCGCCCGCACCGCCGTCACGGCCTCGAACCGCACGCCGCAGTGCACACGCTCGTCGGGCTCGCCGCCCTCGGCCGCGACCTTGCCGCGCACCGCCTTCTCCCAGCGAAACCGGGCCGCCACCAGGACGAATCGCTCCTCCGCCGGCGAGTAGGCGATCTCCGCGACCGGCAGCACCGCGTCCTGCAGGTAGGCGGACACCACCGCCAGGTCCTCGGCGTCCTGCGCGCGCACCCGGAACGGACGCTCGCGACCCTGCAGGCTCGGCGGCCGGGCCATGCTCACTCCTCGGCGGCGGCGCGCTCGGTCGGCACGCGCTCGATGTGCGCGCCGCAGGCCGAGAGCTTGTCGACCAGGCGGTCGTAGCCCCGGTCGAGGTGGTAGACCCGGTTGATGGTGGTGGTGCCCGAGGCCGCCAGGCCGGCGAGCACCAGCGACACCGAGGCGCGCAGGTCGGTCGCCATCACCGGCGCGCCGGTCAGCTGCGGGACCCCCCGGACCATGGCCGAGGCGTGGTGGACGTTGATGTTCGCGCCCATGCGGCCGAGCTCGGGCACGTGCATGAAGCGGTTCTCGAAGATCGTCTCGGTGATCATCGAGGCCCCCTTGGCGACCGTCATCAGCGCCATGAACTGCGCCTGCAGGTCGGTCGGGAACCCGGGATAGGGCTCCGTCATCATGTCGACGCCGATCACCGGGTCGGCGCCGCGCGCCACCAGCAGCCCGCCCTCGACCGGTTCGAGGCGAAGCCCGGCATCGCCCAGGGTGTCGACCACCGAAGCGATCAGCCCGGCCTCGGCGCCATCGAGCACGACCTCGCCGCCGGCGATCCCCACGGCCATCGCATAGGTACCGGTCTCGATCCGGTCCGGAATCACCCGGTGCACGGCACCGGACAGGCTCTCGCGCCCCTGGATCCGCACCGTGTCGGTCCCGGCCCCTTCGATCGTCGCGCCCATCGAGGTGAGCAGGCGTGCCAGGTCGACGATCTCCGGCTCGCGCGCGGCGTTGACCAGCTCGGTCTCGCCGCCGGCCAGGGCCGCCGCCATCATCAGGTTCTCGGTGGCGCCGACCGACACGAACGGGAAGGCCACCCGGCCGCCGTGCAGCCGGCGACCGCCGCCCGGCGACCGGGGCGCGCCCGCCTTGATGTAGCCGTTCTCGATCTCGACCTCGGCGCCGAGCTCGGCCAGCCCCTTCAGGTGCAGGTCGACCGGCCGGTTGCCGATCGCGCAGCCGCCGGGCAGCGACACCGTGGCCTCGCCGAAGCGCGCCAGCAGCGGCCCCAGCACCAGCACCGAGGCCCGCATCTTGCGCACCAGGTCGTAGGGCGCGACGGTGCTGACGATCTCTTCGGCCGAAAGGGTCAGCGTGTCGCCGGCGCCGTCGCTGGCGTCGAGTCGCTCGATCCGCACGCCGTGCTGGCGCAGCAGGCTGGTCATCGAGGCGATGTCCGCCAGACGCGGGACATTCGCCAGCCGCAGCGGCTCGGCCGTGAGCAGGCCGGCGGCCATCAGGGGCAGTGCGGCGTTCTTCGCCCCGCTGATCGGCAGCCGGCCGTGAAGCGGTCGCCCGCCGTGCACGCGAATCTGGTCCATGCGGTCGTGTCTCGTTGCGTTTATCGGGTTGTAGCGGAGCCACCCCGGCCCCTCAACCGGGAACGCCAGCCTGGCCGCCCAATCCGGCGGAACCGTGGCAGAACGCGCTCAGCGTGAGGACTGCGACTCGCCGTCGGGCCCGGCCTTGCGGGCCCGCGCCTGGGCCTTGCGCCGGTGCAGGTTGTCGCGCAGCGCCTGGGCCCGCCGTTCGGCCGCGGTCGGCTCCCCGGCCTCGGCGGTGCGCGACTCGGGCCGCCGCGCTGCCGGCTTGCCACCCGACTTTCCGCCGCCCGACTTTCCGGGATTGTCCGCTGCTTCCGCCACCCTGATCTCCCGCGGTTCGACCGACCGCATCATGCCGAGTTGCGGAAGTGTCGAAAACCGCCTTGCGTCGACCGGGTCGGTCTGGCATGTATGCGCGCCTCGCAGACGGGCGCCCCCGACGGGCGCCCCGCCCGGCGACCCGGCGCTGCCGTAGCTCAGGGGTAGAGCACTCCCTTGGTAAGGGAGAGGTCGAGAGTTCAAATCTCTCCGGCAGCACCATTCATCCAAGCACAACCGATCGACCACCGGCCCCCGCCATCGGCGAGGACCGGCAGCCGTGGTCGGCTTACTTGCGCAGCTCGGTCCAGATCGCGGTGTACAGGTCGCGAGCGGCCTTCGAGCAGGTCGGCAGGAACTTGCCGGCCGCCTTGTACTTCTCCGGCACCACGATCTCCGGCGCAGTCTTCATGTCCTCCGGCATGTACTGCTCGGAGCCCTTGACGCCGTTGGCGTAGCGGGCGAAGGCCGAGATCAGCGCGGCGTTCTCCGGGTCCATGATGAAGTTCTGGAACAGCTTGGCGTTCTCGACGTTCTTGGCGTCCTTGAGCACCGCCACCGAGTCCATCCAGACTACGTAGCCCTCCTTCGGATAGCCGTAGACCACCTTCGGGTTCTTCAGCCGGACCCGGAAGGTCGAGCCGTTCCAGTTGACCGAGGCCATGACGTCGCCGTTCGACATCTTCTCGGTCATGCCGTAGTCCATCGACTGCCACTTCGGCTTGGCGGCCATCAGCTTGTCGCGGACCTGGCGCAGGACGTTCTTGTCCTCGGTGCAGGGCTCGCCGCCGACATACATGATGGCGAGGCCGATCACGTCGTTCATCTCCGGCACGACGTTGACCTTGCCGACCAGCTCGGGCGGCGGGTCCATGAAGATCGCCGAGGTGTTCGGATCGCCGCTGTAGATCGAGGTGTTCAGGGCGATGCCGGTGGTGCCCCACTGCCACGGCACGGTGTAGTGGCGGCCCGGATCCCACGGCACGTCGACCCACTGCGGATCGACGTTCTTGAAGTTCTCCATCTTGTCCGGGCGGGTCTCCAGCAGCAGCCCTTCCTGGACGAAGATCGGCACGTAGTTGGCGGACGGCACCACGATGTCGAAGCCGTGGCCGCCGGCCTTCACCTTGGTCAGCGCGGTCGAGTTGGAGTCATAGTCGGTGATGGTGACCTTGACCTTGTAGGTCTCCTCGAACTTCTTGATCAGCTCGGGGTTGGTGTAGTTGCCCCAGTTGTAGATGTTCAGTTCGCCCTCGGCGGCCGCCGTGCCGGTCAGAGCGAGAAGAGCAAGCGCGGAAAGCGCCCCCGTCAGCCTCCTGTTCATATTCAGCCTCCTGGCTTCTTGTCATGGTGGGCTTCTTGTTGTGCTGCAACTCTATCGCCGCTGCCGGTTCAGCACAAAGAACGCCGAGAGCAGCACCACGGTGACCGCCAGCAGCGCCGTCGAGATTGCGTTGACCTCCGGCGTCACCGCCCGCCGCAGCTGCCCGAGCATGTAGGTCGGCAAGGTGTCCTGGCCGGCCGACTTCACGAACTCGGTGATCACCACGTCGTCGAGCGAGATCACGAAGGCCAGCATGGCGCCGGCGACGATGCCCGGGCTCAGCAGCGGCAGGGTGATCCGGCGGAAGGTCTGCCAGGGGGTCGCGTACAGGTCGGCGGCGGCGACCTCGTAGGACAGGTCCATGCCCTCCAGCCGGGCGCGGATCGGCAGGTAGGCGAACGGCACGCAGAATGCCGCGTGAGCGGCGATCAGGTAGCCGAGGCCACTGTAGCCGGTGGAGATCTTGATCATCGCGAACACGATCAGCAGCGCCACCGCGGTGACGATCTCCGGCACCATCAGCGGCTGGTTGATCAGGGCGTAGATCGCCATGCTGCCGGGGAACGGGGCGGTCCGGGTGGTGCCGAGCGCCGCCATGGTCGAGACCGCGGTGGCGATCGCCGAGGCGCTGGCCGCCACCACCAGCGAGCGCACGGTCGCCTCCTGGACCTGCTCGTTGGCCCAGGCCGCCGCGAACCAGCGCAGCGACAGGCCCTCCCACAATGCGATCGAGTCGCCGGCGTTGAAGGAGTAGACCACCAGGGTGACGATCGGCGCGTACAGCAGCACGAAGCTGACCGCGGCGATCCCGGCGAAGCCCGGGATCCGCCGCACGGAGAAAGGGCGGCCCGGGACGGGGCGACCGGCGGCCCGCTCAGCCACGGCGCTCCACCTTGCTCATGTTGCGCACGTAGACCAGCAGGGCGACCATGACGAACGCCAGCAAGGTCATCGACAGCGCCGCCCCCAGCGGCCAGTTGCGGCCCTCGCCGAACTGCAGCTCGATCAGGTTGCTGATCATCATGTTCTTGCCGCCGCCCAGCACCCGCGGCGTGACGTAGGCGCCGAGCGACGGGATGAACACCAGGATCGAGCCGGCGACGATGCCCGGCCTGACCAGCGGCACGATCACCCGGGTCAGCACCCGCCAGCGGCTGGCGTACAGGTCGTAGGCCGCCTCGACCAGCCGGAAGTCCAGGCGCTCCATGGCGGCGTACAGCGGCAGCACCATCAGCGGCAGGTAGACGTAGACCATGCCGATCAGCACCGCGGTGTCGGTGTAGAGAATCTGGATCGGCGCCTGGATCAGGCCGAGCTTCATCGCCCAGCTGTTCAGGATCCCCTCGTTGCGGATCACCTCCATGATCGCGAAGGTCCGGATCAGCAGGTTGGTCCAGAACGGGATGGTGACCAGGAACAGCCAGAGCATCCGCTGGGTCGGCGGCCGGGTGGCGATGAAGTACGCGGTCGGAAAGCCGAGCACCAGGGTGATGGCGGTGGTCAGCAGCGAGATCGAGGCCGAACGCCAGAAGATCGTCAGATGAGCGTCGGCCAGGCTGAGGGTGTCGTCGAAGATGTCCCGGTGGAACAGCACCCGGAACCAGCCCTCGCCCGACAGCTCCCAGACCACGCCGCTGTACTCGCCCGGCTCCAGCACCGAGTAGACGACGACCACCAGCAGCGGCCCCGAGGCCGCCAGCAGCAGCAGGACCAGCGCCGGCGTCGCCAGCAGCCAGTTGCGCCGGATCCGGGCGGCCCGCGCCGCCGTCTCGCCGGTCCTTGCCGGTGCCAATGCCGGTGCCGCGGGGCCCGCCATCAGTCGCGCAGCACCCGCACGGCGGCCGGCGGGAAGCCGGCCGAGACCGCATCGCCGACCCGCCACGCCTCGCCGCCTTCCGGCCGGTTCTGGACCCGTGCGAACAGTTCTTCGCCGCCAGCCAGCCGCAGATGGTAGTGGGTGTCGGTTCCCAGATAGACCACGTCGCTGACCGTCGCCGGCAGCCCCTCTCCGGCATCCCGGTCGGCGATGCGCAGATGCTCGGGCCGCACCACGACGGTGACGCTCGGGCCCGGCGCCATTCCGTCCGGCAGTCCCGCCCTGACCTCCAGCGTGCCGCCGAGGCGCAGCCGGACCTGGCCGCCGTCGACGCCCTCGACCGCCGCGGTGAGGAAGTTGGTCTCGCCGATGAAGCTGGCGACGAAGTGGTCGGCCGGGTGTTCGTAGATCTCGGTCGGGCTACCGACCTGCAGGACGTTGCCTTCGCTCATCACCGCGATCCGATCCGACATGGCGAGCGCCTCGCCCTGGTCGTGGGTCACGAACACGAAGGTGATGCCGGTCTCGGTCTGCAGCCGCTTCAGCTCGACCTGCATCTCCTTGCGAAGCTTGAGGTCGAGCGCCGACAGCGGCTCGTCGAGCAACAGCACCTTGGGGCGCGGCGCCAGCGCCCGGGCCAGCGCCACCCGCTGCTGCTGGCCGCCGGAAAGCTGCGAGGTCTGGCGGTCGCGCATGGCCTCCATTCGGACCATCTGCAGCATCTCGGCGACCGTCTCGGCGATCTCCGCCTTCGGCCGGCCGAGCATCTCCAGCCCGAAGCCGATGTTCTCGGCGACCGTCAGGTGCGGAAACAGCGCGTAGCTCTGGAACACGGTGTTCACCGGCCGCCTGAACGGCGGCAGCCCGGAGATGTCGGCGCCGTCCAGCAGGATCGCGCCAGCGGTCGGATGCTCGAAGCCGGCGATCAGCCGCAGCAGCGTGGTCTTGCCGCAGCCCGACGGCCCCAGCAGGGTGAAGAACTCGCCCTCGCGGATGCCGACCGACACCGCGTCGAGCGCCTTCACCACCTGCTCGCCGCTGCCGAAGTGCTTGGAGACCGCCCGGGCCTCCACCATCACCCGAGAGCCCGACTGCGCCGAGCCACCATTGATCGGAGTCCCCGCCCGTCCGATCGCTTCCTGCATGCGCAGCCCTTTCGATCGTATGCGTACAGGCTAGCCCGCCCATGTGCGATGCAACAAGCATCCGCTGCGACTGAGGCGGGGTGCCGGCACTACGGGCTGAAGATCAGCATCAGGTAGGCCAGGAACATCACCAGGTGCACGGCGCCCTGCAGCAGGCTGGTGCGCACGCCGCCGAAGGTCATCGCGCTCATCACCAGGGTCAGGACCAGCAGCACGGTGCCGGCGTCGTCGAGGCCGAGGGTCACCGGGCGGTCGATCACCAGGCCGATCGCCAGCACCGCCGGCACCGTCAGGCCGATGGTCGCGACCGCCGAGCCGAGCAGCAGGTTGACCGAGCGCTGCAGGTAGTTGGCGCGCGCCGCCCCCAGCGCCGCCAGCCCCTCGGGCGTCAGCACCAGCAGGGCGATCACCACGCCGCCGAACTCGACCGGCAGGCCGAGCCGGCCCGAGCCGAAGTCGACCACGGTCGCCAGCCGCTTGGACAGCAGCACGACCGGCAGCAGCGTCAGCGCCAGCAGGACCGCATGGTACGGCAGCGACCGGACCGCATGCGCCGAATGGGGAATCGCCGCGCCGTCGTCGGCGACCGCCGGCTGCTCGAAGAACCCGCGGTGCCGGATCGTCTGGATCACCAGGAACACGGCGTACAACAGCAGAGTGACGGCGGCGAAGAAGAACGCCTGCGGCGCAGAGAAGGTCGGGTCCGCGGTCGACACCGTGTATTTCGGCAGCACCAGGGAGAACACCGCCAGCGGCATCAGCACCGCGACGAACGCCCTGGCGCCCTGCAGGTTGTAGTCCTGCTCGCGATGCGCCAGCCCGCCGATCAGCAGGGCCGCCCCGGTCAGACCGTTCAGCACGATCATCAGGATCGCGAACATGGTGTCGCGCGCCAGGGTGGGTGCGGCGTCGCCGGTCAGCATGACCGCCGAGATCAGGGCGATCTCGATGCTGATCACCGCCAGGGTCAGGATCAGGGTGCCGTACGGTTCGCCCAGGATCTCGGCCAGCGCGTCGGCATGCCGGACCACGGCGAACGACGCCCACAGCATGACGGCGAACAGCCACAGGAAGATCCCGGCCGCGACCAGCGGATCGGCGAGCCCGGCCAGCCACGCGTCGCCGCCGAACTGGAACGCCAGGAACGTGCCGGCGACGCCGACCAGCGCCGCCTCCTGCCGCAGCGTGCGGAGCCAACCCGCCGCCCCGGTTGATCCGCCGGTCGCGCTCAGCTCACCCTCCGTTCCGGTCCCGGTCTTCCCAGCGTCAGGCGTAGCACCCGAAGGACCTGGAGGGTAAGCGGCTTCGCGCCGGTCCCCGGAAGCCGCCGCCGCAAGCGCCCCGCGCCCCGGCGGGGCCGCGACCGAATCCGGGCCCGGCCTTCGGTCACATCTCCTCGTCTTCCTCGTTCCGCCGCTTCCGGCCGCCGAGCAGCTTCTGGAAAAACTGGGCGACCGCGCCCTCGGGCTCCTCCTCGTCCTCCTTGTCGAAGATCGAGTTGCGAACCTCCATCGACGCGATGGTCCGGTCCATCTGCTGGCGCCGGAGCTCGGCGACGTCGGAATCGACGCCATGCCCCTGAAGGACCCGGAAGCCCAGCCGCAGGCCGATCTCGACGCTCTCCAGGTCCTCGCAATGGGTCAGCACGCAGCGCTCGCGGCCGAACCGCTCGAGCTGCCTGAGCAGGGCGATCTCGCCGTCGTTGTCCAGCTGCGCGATGTCGTCCGACCAGCGCACCTTGATGAACCGCACGCGGTCCGGCATGTCCGGGATGCGGTCGAGCTGCGCCAGGGGCACGTCGTCGATCGCGGCCATAGCGTGGTTGAAAGCCAGGACGTCGAGCGCTTCCTGGAAGGCCTCGGGCGAGCCGATCGCTTCGAAGAACGGGATCTCGACGATCAGGTGCTGCTGCCAGCTGAAGCTGGTCCGCTGCGCAAAGTTCCGGAACGCGGGCCCCAGGATCGACGAGACGTGCAGGTTCATGCAGATGCGTCGACGGCTCATGTCGAGGTCGTGCATCAGGTGGTTCATCATCCGCTCGTCCAGCAGCTCGGTCACCCGGCTGAACAGCCAGGCGTTCTTGCGGATCGGTACGCCGTACAGGGCCTCGAGCGTCTCGATCGAGGACGACAGCTCATAGCCGACGATCTTCGGGCGGTCGCCGTCGACGAAGTCGTAGATCGGCTGCTCGCGGATCAGGCTGGAGACGTCGGCCCGGTGCAGGTTCTCCTCGATGATCAGGTATCGCTCGAGGTTCTCGTCCTCCTCGTCCAGGTGCTCCGCGCCGTCCGGCGTGCCCTCCTGGAGCTCCAGCATCAGCAGGCGGCAGTGCTCGAGGAACTCGCGGGCGTGCTTGTCGAGATAGAAGTCCCTGACCTGGATCGGCAGCTTGCCGTGATCGATCAGGAGCTTCGAGATGCGCGCCAGCGCCCGGTCCAGCTTGGCCGCGTTCCCGGGATCGAGCACATAGCAGATGCGGTAGTTCGACAGTTCGAAGGTCTGCGAGTGCAGGTCCCGGGCCTCGTGCTCGAGCCGCTTGCGCAGGACTCCGAAGAACATCGGGTCCTGGATGTGCGGGATACGCGACAGGTCGGCCAGGACGGCGACCTTGTCCGCGGGCGCGCGTTCGACCCGCAGCGCAAACGCCAGCAGCTCGCGCTCCTGCGTCGTCATCGCGGCGCCCCGGTGACGAGCGTGTCGGCGGCGGCCTCGTTCACCCGCAGCACCAGGGCCACCCTTCGGTTCTCGGCGCGCCCGGCCTCGGTATCGTTGCCCGCCTTCGGCCGGGTGTCGGCGTAGCCGACAGCCCGCAGCCGGTCCGGCGGAATACGCTCGTCGATCAGCGCCCTGACGACCGCCGCCGCCCGGGCCGCCGACAGTTCCCAGTTCGACGGGTACAGCCCGGAGCGGATCGGTCGGCTGTCCGTGTGCCCCTCCACCACCACCGGCACCTCGAGATAGCGCAGCACCGGCGTCACCTTGCCGACGGTCGTCCGCCCGAGGGCGTCGAGCTCGGCACTGGCCGACTCGAACAGCAGCTGGTCGCGCAGCTGCACCACGACCGCGTCGCCGTTCTGCTCGATCTTGATGTCGCCGGCCGGGTCCATGACCGAGAGATAGTTGCGCAGCAGCGCCTCGACCCGGTCCGCCCAACGCGTGACGATCAGTTCCTCCGCCGGGGCCGGCGGCTCGAACGCGGCGACATCGGCGGCGTCGGCGCCGGGCTTGGGGAACTCGACGATCGATTCCAGCGGCGGCAGGGGGTCCGGCTCCTCGATCTTCGACATCTCCACCGGCTCGGTCAGCGGCCCGCCCGGCTTCTCGAAGGTCGACATCGCCATCAGGATGACGAACAGCGTCAGCAGGAGGGTCACCAGGTCGGTGTAGGTGACCATCCACTCCTGCTCTTCGGACTGAGCCTGATCGTGAACGACCGTCGCACTGCTGGCACGCCGGAAGCCGGCGGCGAGCGACTTGCGCTCGCCGGTCTGGCTGCCGCGGATGATCGAGCCGAGGTTCATGACGGCCTCACTCGTGGATCTCGTCGCGGTAGGTCGCGACCAGGGTCTCCATCTGGTCGGCGATGGTCGCCGGCCCGCGGCCCAGGCGCATCAGGATCACGCCTTCGAGCAGGACGTTCATCAGCGCCACCCGCTGGGCGGTCCGCTGCTCCAGCTTGATGGCGATCGGCTTGAAGACCATGTTCGCCAGCATCAGCCCGTACACCGTGGTGATCAGCGCGATCGACATGTTCTTGCCGATCATGCCGAGGTCCCCGGAGCCCAGCGACCCGAGCATGCCGATCAGGCCGACCAGGGTTCCGAGCATGCCGAAGGCCGGCGAGAACGACGCCAGCATCCTGAACATCCGCGCTTCGGAGCTTTCCCGCTCGATCAGCTTCTGAATGCGCCAGTTCATGACGTGCATGATGTCGTCGACCGGCGTGCCGTCCAACGCGAACTGCAGGCCGAGCCGCAGGAACGGGTTGCGGACCTTCTTCACCGCCTCCTCGGTGGCCTGGATGTCCTTGGCGGCCTGCAGCCTGGCGACCTCAACCAGCCGCTTGATGTCCACGCGGATCGAGCGTTCGTCGCGGAAGATCGCGGCGAACGCGCCGAAGAACGACCCCAGCTGCGCAGCCCGGAACGAGATGAAGGTCGAGGCGAACGTCCCGCCGAGGACGATCACGACACCGGTGGGATTCCAGAAGTACTGGGCATCCTCGACCGTGTACCCGAAAATATAGAACGCCAGCGCCACGATACCGGCCAGCCCGATGACCGTAGAAAACATGGCGCTGTGGAACATGCTTCGATCTCGCTTCCAGTCGGACGGGCGCTATTCAACTGTCGGCAGAACGGCCTACCGGCCGTGCTGGATGGCGGAACCTCTTTGTTAAGTGAATGTTGATATAGCCCGGAGCGGCATTGATTTACGTCAAACACTCCGGCCGGCCGGGCGGCCGGCAGCGTCACCCCTTCACGCGGGTGTTGCCGGTGTCGTACAGCGGTTCCAGGTGCAGCGTCGCCGGATACTCGTCGCCGGCCGCCACCAGCGTGTAGGTCCCGGCGCGCAGCCAGTCCTCGTTCACCCCGGCCGGGTTGCGGACGTAGCCGTAGCCGATGTTGCGCCCGACCGTGTAGCCCCAGCCGCCGCTGGCGAGATAGCCGACCGGCGCGCCGTCGCGCAGGATGGTCTCGCGCCCGACCAGCACCGCCGCCGGGTCCGCCACCGACAGCCCGACCAGGAACCGCTTCAGCGGCGCCGCCGCCACCGCCGCGGCCGCCTCGCGGCCGAGGAAATCGACCCCCGACTTCAGCTTGACCGCCCAGCCGAGCCCGGCCTCGAACGGGCTGTCGGTCGGGGTGATGTCGGCCCCCCAGGCGCGGTAGCCCTTCTCGAGCCGCAGCGACTCGATGGCCCGGTAGCCGGCCGGACGGATGCCGTGGGCCTCGCCGGCCGCCATCACCGTATCGAACACCGCGCCGGCCGCCGCCGCCGGCATGTGCAGTTCCCAGCCGAGTTCGCCGACGTAGCTGACGCGCAGCGCTCGCACCGCCTGTCCGGCGACCGTGATCTCGCGCACCGAGCCGAACGGGGCGGCGACGTTCGACAGGTCGGCGCCGCCGGCGGCCGCCAGCACGTCGCGGGCCCGGGGCCCCATCAGCGTCAGTGTCGCCCAGCCTTCGGTCACGTCCTCGAACACCGCGTCGGCGCCGGCCAGGTGCTCGCGGATCCAGGCGCCGTCATGGGTCCGGAAGCCGGTGCCGGTGACGATGTAGAACCGGTCGTCGGCCAGCCGCGCGACCGTCAGGTCGCACTCGATACCGCCACGCTCGTTCAGCATCTGGGTATAGACCAGCCGGCCCGGCTCGCGCGGCAGCCGGTTGGCGCAGATCCACTCCAGCCGCTCGGCCACGCCGGGGCCGCGCACCTCGAACTTGGCGAACGACGACTGGTCGAACAGCGCCACCGCCTCGCGGCAGGCCCGGTGCTCCTCGCCGACCGCCGCGAACCAGTTGGCCCGGCCCTGGCTCGGCACGTCGACCGGCTCCGTCCCTTCCGGCGCGAACCAGTTCGGCCGCTCCCAGCCGAGCTTCGAGCCGAACACCGCACGCCGGGCCTTCAGGCGGTCGTACAGCGGCGAGACCAGCCGCGGCCGGGCGCTGGCGTACTCCTCGTGCGGCCAGGCGACCGTGTAGTGCTTGCCGTAGGCCTCCAGGGTGCGCTCGCGGACCCAGGAATCGTCGCGGTGCAGAGCCGAGAACCGGCGGATGTCGACCACCCACAGGTCCATCGGCGGCGCCCCGTCCATCACCCAGGCGGCCAGCGCCCAGCCGGCGCCGCCGGCCGAGGCGATGCCGAAGGCGTTGAAGCCGCAGCCGACGAAGAAGCCGTCCAGCTCCGGTGCCGCGCCCAGGATGAAGTTGCCGTCGGGCGTGAAGCTCTCGGGGCCGTTGATCATCTGCTTGACGCCGGCCTCGCGCAGCGCCGGCACCCGTTCGATCGCCTGCAGCATGTGCGGTTCGAAATGGTCCCAGTTCTCGTCGAGCAGCTGGAACTCGAAACCGTCGGGGATGCCGCCCTCGGCCCACGGGATCGGGTTCGGCTCGTAGCCGCCCATCGACAGGCCACCGACCTCCTCCTTGAAATAGATCAGCCGGTCCGGGTCGCGCAGGGTCGGCAGGGTCGGCGAAACGCCGGGGATCGGCTCGGTCAGCACGTACTGGTGCTGCACCGGCTGGAGCGGCACCGAGACGCCGGCCAGCCGGCCGATCTGCTTGGCCCACATGCCGCCGCAGTTCACGACCTTGTCGCAGGCGATCCGGCCGTGGTCGGTCAGCACCGCCGTCACCCGGCCCTCCACCGTCTCGAACCCGGTGACCGCCACCCCCTCGACGATCCTGGCGCCGTGCATCCTCGCACCCTTGGCCAGGCTCTGGGCGATGTCGGACGGGCTGGCCTGGCCGTCGGTCGGCAGGAACGCCGCGCCGACCAGGTCCGAGATGTCCATGAGCGGCCACAGGTCCCGTGCCTCGGCAGGGGTGAGGAGGTGCATCTCCAGCCCGAAGCTGCGCGCCGTGGTCGCCTGCCGCCGGATCTCGATCCAGCGGTCCCGGTTGCACGCCAGCCGCAGCCCGCCGTTCTGCTTCCAGCCGGTCGCCAGCCCGGTCTCCGCCTCCAGCGTGTCGTACAGCTCGACCGAGTACTTGAGCAGCCGGGTGATAGAGGCCGAGGTCCGGAGCTGGCCGACCAGCCCGGCGGCGTGCCAGGTCGAGCCGTTGGTGAGGCGCCCGCGCTCGATCAGCAGGACGTCGGCCTTGTGGTCGCGCGCCAGATGATAGGCGGTCGAGCAGCCGATGATGCCGCCGCCGATCACGACGACCTGCGCGCGGTCCGGAACAGTCGTCACCCTTCGCTCTCCTCGAAGTCCCTCAGCGCCGCCCGGAAGCGGTCCAGGTTCTCGGCGGTGTAAGCCGCGTAGTCGACGCCGGGCGCGTTCATGTGCAGCTCGGACACCAGGCTCCACAGGGTCTCGCGCAGCAGCGACGCCACTTTCATGGCCCCGTAGGCGCGCCACAATGCCGGACCCGGCGCCTGCCCGAAATAGGCCTGCAGCATCGCCCGTTCGTCGTCCGGCGGCAGGCCGGCGTTGCCGGCCAGGTTGGCCAGGTCGAACAGCGGTGTGCCGAAGCCGCCATACTCCCAGTCGACCAGCCAGAGCCGGCCGCCGTCGTCCATCAGGTTGGCGGGCAGCAGGTCGTGGTGGCCGAACACCACCGGCATCGGTACCTGGGCCGCCTCCAGCCGTGCAGCGATGTCCAGGAAGCGCGGCAGTTCCCCCGCCATCCGGCTGCCGCCGGCCCGCAGGGTGGCGGCGTAGTCGCGGATCGCGTGGAACACCCAGAAGAACGGCGCCGGCCCGGTCAGGTGCCGGCCGACCCCGTCGTGGCAGCGGCGCAGCAGCGGCAGGATCCGCCGCCACTCGCGGCGCACTTCGTCGGCCCCGAAGGTGCGGGCGTCCAGGAACTCGAACACCATCGCGCCGTCGTCGGCGTGCAGCAGCGCCGGCGAGACTCCCGCGGCATGCGCCGCCCGGCTGACCCTCGCCTCCTGCTCGCGGAACACGTGGTGGAACGGCAGGTCGGCCCCGAGCCGGACCATGCGGCGGGTCCCGTCCGCCTCGACGACCGTGAAGTTGGCGTTCGACAGCCCGCCCGCCAGCGGCTGGACGGTCAGCGGGCCGGTCCACACCGGCAGGTCCCGTATGACGGTTTCCGGATCGTTCATGCCGCCCCGACCCCGACTCGTGACGTCGCGACTTGTGACGCCGGATCGCGGCCCGACCTCATCGCAGGCGGATCCTAGCGGGCGTCCCCGGCCCCGTCACTGTCCGGCGGACAGCACCCGGGCGGTCTCGCCGAGCCCGACGGCGATGGCCCGGTCGAATGTCGTGGCCGGCACGTGCCAGCGCTCCGGCATGCCGTCCGCCATCAGGGTCCAGTCGGTGCTCCAGTACCCGGCGCCGGTCATGCTCATGGTTCCGGCCAGCACCGCGTCGGCTTCGTAGGACATGGCGAGTGCGCCGAGCGCGCCCCCATGGGCCTCGGCGACCTCGCGATGGCTGAGCGCCAGCGCTTCGACCCTGTCCATCTTGGGGATCACCAGCACCAGGCCGCGACGATGCGCGTCCAGCGCCAGGGTCTCGCGCTGGCCGACGCCACGCTCCGCCTCGGTGCCGACGACGAACTGTCCCCGGTCGTCGGATACCGACAGGACGACCAGCAGGCGCGGACGGTCCGCCCGCCAGCTGTGGAACCCGAGCGCGTCGAGGATCGCGTGCACCTGATCGGGATCGAAGTCGACACGCAGGTGGTAGCTCCGGTCCCGGGTGCCCTGCTCGTCGGAGATCTGGACGCCCTTCTTGCGGTCCTCGTACTCGATCTGCCGGACCAGGGCCTCGGCGTTTGCGAGGTGCCTGGGCAGCTGCGGGTGCTCGGCGACGCGATCGTCACCGCAGACCTTCACGAGCACCTGGGTCAACGCCAGGCGAACGCCGCGCGCCCGCTCCTCCGGATTGTCGCGGCCGGTGACGATTGCCTCGCCGCGCATCAGGTCGGGGACCGCCTCGGCACGCACCGGCGCTACCGCGGCGAGCAGAACGAAGAAGACCAGGATGAGCCGTGCCATGAGGCATTACTCCCCGTCGGTCGAAGGGAACCCGATTGCCGTGCTATGATAGCAGAGTCTCGCAGCCGGCACCCGCCCGAGTCACCCGCCGGCCCGCTTTCGCGAGGACAGCAGGATGCTGGTCTCGGTCGATGCGATGCCGTCGATCAGGCGAATCGCAGCCAGCGTGCGGTCGAACGCCTCGAGCGTGTCGGTCGCCAGTTCGGCGACGATGTCCCAGCGGCCGTTGGTCGAGTGCAGGGCCCGCACCTCGGGGAACCCGTGCAGGCGGCGGAACACCGCCTCGGTCCCCTTGCCCTCGACCTCGATCATCATGATCGCGCGGACCTGGTCGAAGTCGCCCTCGTCGGCGAGGCGGACCGTGAACCCCTGGATCACCCCGTCGGCCAGCAGCCGGTCAAGCCGGTTGCGGACCGTCGCCCGGCTGACCCCCAGTCGGGCCGCCAGGGTGGCGACCGGCAGGCGGGCGTCGCTGCGCAACTCGGCGATCAGCCGGCGATCGGCATCGTCCATGGAACACCTGTCATATTGCTCACCGAACATTAGCAAAATGCGAAACCTATCTGCGCATTTTGGCGTTTTTCTGACTTTCTGTCGCCAGCCGATGCGACGACCCTGCCGCCGTCGCCCCCGTTCGCCATCGTCACCAGTGGAGGACCGACGTGACCGAAGCCGAGACCTTCCCGCCCGTTTCCCGTGACCGTCGCCTGGCCCTGCTCGGCGCGCCGGTCGAGAGCGGCGCCAGCCGCCGCGGCTGCGCCATGGGGCCGGCCGCCCTGCGGGTCGCCGAGATCGGCGAGCGCCTGCGCCGCCTCGGCTATGCGGTCGACGACCACGGCGACGTCGCGCCACAGCCGGTCGAGGGCCTGGAACTGCCGGGCAAGGCCCGCGACGCCGCCGCCATCGCCGGCTGGGCCCGCGTGCTTGCGGAACGGACCTACGGGCTGCTGCAGGACGGCGCCACGCCGGTCGTGCTCGGCGGCGACCACAGCCTGGCCATGGGGTCGGTCGCCGGCGTCGCCCGGCACTGCGCCGAGGCCGGGCGCGAGCTGTTCGTGCTGTGGCTGGACGCCCACGCCGACTTCAACACCCCGTCGACCTCGCCGTCCGGCAACATGCACGGCATGCCGGTCGCGTGCTTCTGCGGCGAGGACGGATTCGACGGGGTGTTCGACGACGCCTTCCAGGCCCGGGTCGGCCCGGCCAACGTCGCCATGGTCGGCGTCCGCTCGATCGACGAGGACGAGCGCACCCTGCTGCGCAAGCGCGGCGTCGAGGTGGTCGACATGCGGGCCATCGACGAATGGGGCGTGGCGGCGCCGATGCGCGAGTTCCTGCGGCGCGTGAAGTCCCGCAACGGCGTGATCCACGTCAGCCTGGACGTCGACTTCCTGGACCCCGGGGTCGCTCCCGGCGCCGGCACCGCGGTCCCCGGCGGCGCCACCTACCGCGAGGCGCACCTGATCATGGAGCTGCTGTACGACAGCGACCGCGTGGTGTCGGCCGACATCGTCGAGCTCAACCCGTTCCTGGACGACCGTGGGCGCAGCGCCGTGGTGCTGGCCGAGATGACCGCCAGCCTGTTCGGCCAGACCATCCTGGCCCGCCCCGCCCGCCCCGTTTCCTGAGCCTGAGGAGGTTCCGATGACCACCGCCGCCCTGCCCGCCAGCGACTTCATCGAGATGGAGCACCGTCTCGGCGCCCACAACTACAAGCCGCTCGACGTCATCCTGACGCGCGGCGAAGGGGTGTGGCTGTGGGACGTCGACGGCAACCGCTACATGGACTGCCTGTCCGCCTATTCGGCGGTCAACCAGGGCCACTGCCACCCGAAGATCCTGGAGGCGATGGTCCGGCAGGCCGGCAAGCTGACGCTCACCTCGCGGGCGTTCCGCAACGACCAGCTCGCCTACCTCTACGAGGAGCTGGCCGAGCTGACCGGCAGCCACAAGATCCTGCCGATGAACTCCGGGGCCGAGGCCGTCGAGTCGGCGATCAAGGCGGTGCGCAAATGGGGCTACGAGGTCCGCGGCGTTCCGGAGGACCAGGCCGAGATCATCGTCTGCTCCGACAACTTCCACGGCCGCACCATCGCGATCGTCGGATTCTCGACCGACCCGACCGCCCGCCAGGGCTTCGGCCCGTTCGCCCCCGGCTTCAAGGTGGTGCCATTCGGCGACTACCAGGCGCTGGAGGCGGCGATCACCCCGAACACCGTCGCCTTCCTGGTCGAGCCGATCCAGGGCGAGGCCGGCGTGATCATCCCGCCGGAAGGCTACTTCCCGAAGGTCCGGGAGCTGTGCACGGCGAACAACATCACGCTGATCCTGGACGAGATCCAGACCGGGCTGGGGCGCACCGGCAAGCTGCTGGCCGAGGCGCACGAGGGCATCGAGGCCGACGTCACCCTGGTCGGCAAGGCGCTGTCCGGCGGCTTCTACCCGGTGTCGGCGGTGCTCTCGAACTCCGAGGTGCTGGGCGTCCTGAAGCCGGGGCAGCACGGCTCGACCTTCGGCGGCAACCCGCTGGCCTGCGCGGTCGCCCGTGCCGCCATCCGGGTGCTGGTCGAGGAACGCATGATCGAGAACTCCGCGGAACAGGGCGCGTACTTCCTGGAGAAGCTGCGCGGCATCCGGGCCAACGCGGTGCGCGAGGTCCGCGGCCGCGGCCTGATGCTGGCGGTCGAGCTGCACCCCGAGGCCGGCGGTGCCAGGCGCTACTGCGAGGCGCTGCGCCGGCGCGGCCTGCTGGCCAAGGACACCCACGACCACACCATCCGGCTGGCGCCGCCGCTGGTGGTCACCCGCGAGCAGGTCGACTGGGCGCTGGAGCAGATCGAGCCGGTGCTGACCGGCCTGGACTGACCGGCCCGACCGTTCACGAAGGGTCGCCGTCCAGCCCGATCCCGGCCCGGTCGACGATCCCCGACCCGCAGCCGGGCGGCCGGTCCGGTGCGCCGGCCAGCAGCTCGGCGAGGCTGCGGTTCTCGGTGACCGGTCCGGCCAGGCCGATCCGCATCTCGACGAGCAGTCGGCGGGCGCCGACCCTCCGGCAGATCAGTTCGACGCGGTTGCCGGCACCGGCGCCGAACGCCGCGTCGAAACGCTTGCGGACCGCCCGTCCGGTGACGACCCGGCCGATGCCGTCGGCCAGCAGCGCGCGGACCGCCGAAGCGTTGAGCTCGGCCAGCAGGCGCAGCGAATCGGCGAAGTAGGTCTCCGGCGAAGTGCCGTAGCAGGTGCCGTGCTTGATCCACTCGTGGCGGTGCAGGAACGACCGGCTGCCGGGCATTGCCCGCTCCAGCCCGGTGCGGGTCGCTTCCGTCAGGCCGATGGCCGGGAGGTCCTGCCATCGCCCGGCCTCGTCAGTGGCGCGAACCGCCGCACCGACACCGCAGTAGACGTTGTCCCGGGGCTCCGGCCACAGGCCGTGCAGCGACAGATGCGAGGCGTCGTAGCGGTCGGCGGTCTGGCTCGTGCACTCGGGCTTCTCCGGCCGGGTCTCGCAGAACGCCGGCTGCCAGGACACCGCCAGGACCAGCGCGTCGGCGGCGCCCGCCGGCGACGACAGCGCGGCGGCAACGACCAGCCAGACCGGCAGCCAGCGGGTTCGCATGCGCATGCCCCCTCCGTCGCAGCGTCAGGCGACGATCGCCCGGACCCTCTCGGGGCCGAACGCGACCCACACGCGCGTTCCCTGCCCGAGTTCGCTCTCCAGCCCCGCCTGGGCCCCGTGAAGCTGCGCCAGCACCCTGACCAGATGCAGGCCGAGACCCGACCCTTCCGCCTTGGCGAGCCCCGGATTGCGGGCGCGCGTGAAGGCCTCCCAGATGTGCTTCTGGTCCTCCGGCGAGATGCCGGCCCCGTTGTCGACCACCTCGATGACCATGCCGCCCTCGGCGTCCACGCGAACCGCCAGCCGGACCCAGCCGCCGCGCTGGGTGAACTTCAGGCCGTTGGACAGCAGGTTGATGACGATCTGGCGAACGCTCTTCGCATCCGCGTACAGGGCCGGCAGGTCGCCGGTCGCGTCGACCAGGATCTCGACGCCCCGCCGCTCGGCGTCGTGGGCCAGCAGCGACCGGACCACCCGGGCCTCGCGGCCGACATCGACCCAGCTCTCCTCGAGTTCGTAGCCGCCCGACTCGATCTTCGAGAGGTCCAGGATGTCGTTCACCAGGTTCAGCAGGTGCTGGCTGCTGTCATGGATGATTTCCGCGTACTCCTGCTCCCGGCTGCGGCCCTTGCCGGGGCGGTGCTGCAACTTGAGGATCTGCGAGAAACCGATGATGGCAGTCAGCGGCGTCCTCAGCTCGTGGCTGATGCCGGCCAGGAAGCTGCTCTTGGCCCGGGTCGCGTGCTCGGCGCGCTGCAGGGCCGACCGCACCCGGGCGGTGTTCTCCGACAGTTGCTCGTTGGCGTCGTGCAGGGCGCGCGCCTGCTCGTGCAGGTCGTGATTTGCCTTCACGACCCGGCGCAGCGCCAGCGCGCCGAGGCCGGTGAGCATCAGTCCGAGCGCCGCCAGCGGCCAGGTGATCCGCGCCGCCATCGCGTCGCCCGGCGTATCCGGGGTCCAGTCGACGAAGCCGACCACTTCGCCCCGGATGTCACGCACCGGACAGGCATGCGGCGACGGCGCCCGGTCGCCCAGCGCCCACCGGAAGCCCGGCAGGCCGAACCGCTCGGCGAGGACCCCGAGCATCGTCGCGTCGAGTTCGCGAACGAACAGCAGAACGGGACGGGCATGGGGCCGCAGCGCCGCGCCGGTCGGGCGTTCCGGCGTGATCGCCGCGGCCGCGGCCAGCAGCGCGACGGGGCCGAGCCGAACGAAGCCCGCGACGCCCACCGGCTCGTCGTAGGGTGCGGCCCTGGCCCCCTCGATCAGCGGCTGCAGCGCCGCCACCACGTCGTCGGCGAATCCTTCCGGCGGCGCCGGGCGCTTGGCGTCGGACGCGAAGTAGATCACCTGCCCGTCGGCTCCGACCGCCAGCGTCGCGGTCGTGTTGAAGGTGTCGAACACGTACTGGCCGACGTTGCCGGCGGCCCAGTCCGGGTCGGGAGCCACCACGAGGTTCTGCACGGTGGCGCCCCAGAACGCGTAGTCCTTGACCCAGAGCGCCATTTCGCGCTGCACGGTGCGCATGGCGGAGTCGGCGAGACGCTGCGATCCGGCGATAACGGTCCGGTCGATCTCGCCGGCGGCCAGCCAGACGGTGACGCCGACCACCGCGACCGCCGCCAGGAGCACGCCCACCACCGGCCCGAGCAGCCACCACCCCGACATCGGTGCCGGGGGGGCGCGCCTCGGCGCCTCGGTGTTCGGTTCGGATGTCACGGGGCCTGCTGCTCCTCGACGGCCGCATGCCTCCTGCCCGCCGGACCGGAAGCGCCTCTCAGTCTGCCGCAGCGAACTCGGTGAGGAAATCCGGCTTGAACGCCAGGCCGTGGCCGGGGCGGTCCGGCGGGCGATAGCTGCCGCCGACCGGCACCACCGGCTCCACCCAGGCGTCCTCCAGCCAGTCGACATACTCGATCCAGTGCGGATTCGGGATCGCGGCCATCAACTGGACCATGAGCTCCGGGAACAGATGCGGGGCGATCCGCATGCCCCAGGTATCGGCCAGGACCGCGATCCGGCGCAGCTCGGTCAAACCGCCGCGCATGACGTCGGGCTGGAGGATCGGGATCTTCGGATGCTCGAAGAACGGTCGCAGATCGTAGCGGGTGAAGTGGGTCTCGCCACCGACCACCCGCAGGTCGAGGGCGTCCGCGATCCGGAAATAGCCGGCGAAGTCCTCGCACGGTACCGGTTCCTCGATCCAGTAGACGCCGTGCTCCTGGAACCGCCGGCCGACCGCGATCGCCTGGTCGGCGGTCCAGCCCATGTTGACGTCGACCAGGATCTCGATGCCGTCGCCGAGGGCGTCGCGCATGCGCCGGACGTGGGCGACGTCGGTGGCGTCGTCGTACAGGTGCCCGGCCTGCATCTTGATCGCCGGGAACCCGCGCGCCGCGTAGGCCTTCGCCTTGGCCACCATGCCGTCGCCGCCGAGCCCGCGCCAGCAGCCGCTGCCGTAGGCCGGCAGTTCCCGGCTGGCACCGCCCCACAGCCGGTAGAGCGGCATCCCCGCGAGCTTGCCGGTCAGGTCCCACAGGGCGATGTCGACCGCCGACTGGGCGAACACGGTGACGCCCATGCGGCCGACCCAGTAGTTCGCCTTCCACAGATCCGACCAGATCGCCTCAACCTCGGTGCCGTCGCGGCCGATCAGGTGCGGGCGGATCAGCTCGCCGAGGCAGGCCGCCACCGTGGCCGAGCCGCCGGACAGCAGCTGCAGGTAGCCCATGCCGACCGCGCCGCCGGCGGTCTCGACCTCGACGACCAGCAGCTCGCGCGGCCGGTCGTAGGTCGGCGACCAGCGCGGCGGGTCGATCCACGGGGCGACGACCCGGCGCCACCGGACCTCGGCAATTCGACGATCGGGCGGTACGCCGGCCATCGCCCGCCGGCGCTTCAGGACGAGAAGGAATGGATGAAGGTGGCGATTCCGAAGAAGCCGGTCCCGATGATCATCAGGACCAGGAAGTTGGTCGGAAGAATCCCGCGCGGCCACTCCCCACCGGCCCCTTTGCTGCGCGCGATCGCGAACGCGATCAGCAAGGCGCAGACGATCAGCAGGCCACCGCCTTCCACGAACTCCAAGACGTTCATGCGAATCCTCCGTTGTCGGCCGGTTCCTGCCGGCGATTGAGTCGGGCAACGATAGTCCGAGCCTTCGCCCGAAGGAAAGCCTTGCCTGTCCGACCTGCTACCGAAGCACCGGGGCGGCTGCTACGGTTCGCCGGGCAGCCAACCGTTCGCACGGTAGCCGGGACACGGGGAGGACTCATGAATCAGGCGATGGTGCTCGCGCAGGTGGCGCGGAGCTTCGGCGAACGGCCGGCGATGTCGGTCGGCGAGCGCGTCCTGTACGACTACCGCACCTTCGCCGCGCGGGTGGCCCGCATCGCCGGCGGCCTGCTTGCCATGGGCCTGGTACCCGGCGACCGGGTCGCCCTGGTGATGAAGAACGGCCCCGAGTACTTCGAGACCATGTACGGCGCCTGGCATGCCGGACTGGCGGCGGTGCCGGTCAACGCCAAGCTGCACCCGAAGGAACACGCGTACATCCTGGACCATTCCGGGTCGCGGGTGTGCGTGGCCAGCCCGGACCTCGCCGAAGCGCTGGAGACGGTGCGCGGGGACATGCCCGGCCTCGAACGGATCGTGACGACCGGCACGACGGCCTACGAGGAACTGCTGGCGAACGGTCTGGTTCCGGTCGCCGATGTGCCCCCGAAAGCCCTGGCGTGGCTGTTCTACACCTCCGGCACCACCGGACGCCCGAAGGGAGCGATGCTGACGCACCGCAACCTGATGGTCGCGGTGATGAACTATTTCGGCGACGTCGACACCGTCCTGCCGACCGACTGCATGATCCACTCGGCGCCGATGAGCCACGGCTCGGGCCTCTACGGGCTGCCGCACGTCGCCAAGGCGGCCAACACGGTGATCCCGGAATCCGGCGGCTTCGACGTCGCCGAGACGGTGCGGCTGATCGAACGCTGGCCGGGGTGCTCGTTCTTCTTCGCGCCGACCATGGTCACGCGGCTGATCAACGCGCCGAACATCGAGCGGGCCGACCTCCGCAACCTGAAGACCATCGTCTACGGCGGCGCGCCGATGTACCTGGCGGACGTCAAGCGGGCGCTCGACATCCTCGGCCCGAAGCTGGTGCAGATCTACGGTCAGGGCGAGGCACCGATGACCATCACCGGGCTGCCGAAGCACGTCTTCCTGGAGCGCGACCACCCGAAATGGGAGCAGCGCATCGGCTCCACCGGGTTCCCGCGCACCGACGTCGAGGTTCGGGTCGTCGACGCGAACGGTGACGACGTCCCGACCGGCGAGACCGGCGAGGTGATCTGCCGGGGCGACATCGTCATGGCCGGCTACTGGAACAACCCGGACGCCACCGCCGCGTCGATCCGCGACGGCTGGCTGTGGACCGGCGACGTCGGGGCATTCGACGAGGATGGCTTCCTGTCGCTCAAGGACCGTTCGAAGGACGTGATCATCTCGGGCGGTACCAACATCTACCCGCGCGAGGTCGAGGAGGTGCTGCTTCGTCATCCCGAAGTGCTGGAATGCGCCGTCGTCGGGCGCCGGCATCCCGACTGGGGCGAGGAGGTGATCGCCTTCGTCCGCCCCCGGCCGGGCGCCGATGTCGCGCTCGCGGACCTGGACCGGCTGTGCCTCGAAAACATCGCCAGGTTCAAGCGGCCCAAGGAGTACCGGCTGGTCCCCGATCTGCCGAAGAACAACTACGGCAAGATCCTGAAGACCGAGCTGCGACGGATGCTCGGCGGCTCCGGCGCCGTCTAGACCGTAAGGGATGCCGGGGCCCGGCCCTTCGACGCCGTTAACCATCTCACATGGCTAAGACGTTGATTTCTGGAATAAACACCCAAAAGCACGACAGCACTGCAATTAAGCAAGATTGTTAGCATTTCCCCCATCGTTCCAGGCTATGAATCCCGGGTCATTCCACGAACTACCGCGACCCAGTTCCAGGTTCGTCCCGGACGGGGTCGCCCGGCGGCATGACGATGGTTGGGGGCACGATGACCGGCAAGACCGCAAACCAGCTCGTCGATCGATCGATGTTCGAGGAGCTCGCCAAAAAGCATGAGCGCTTCCTCGCGAACCCGAAGACCGGCACCCGCCTGCTGCTCGCCAACGCCACCATCGAGAACGTCCAGACCACCGCGGTCGACCTCCGCGGCGCGTGCTTCATCAACGTGACCTTCCAGGACTGCTCGTTCTGGCGGACCAACCTGGCCGAGGCCGACTTCGAGCTTTCGGCGGTGGTCGGCTCCAGCCTCGAAGGCTCCAACCTGCGCAAGGCCCGGCTGCGCGGCGTGCGGCTGCGCGGAACCAATCTGAAGCATGCCGACCTGACCGACGCCGATATCGGCCCGGCGACGGTCACCCTCGGCGGCGGCACGCAGGGCGCCGACCTGCGAGAGGTCGACCTCGAGCGCGCCAACATGGCGAACGCCAATCTCGCGGGTGCGGACATGCGCCGCTCGAACCTGTTCGAATGCGACCTCCAGGGCGCGATCCTGCGCGGAACCAACCTCCGGGACGCCAACCTGGCCGGCGCCAACCTGGCCGGCGCCGATCTGAAGGGGGCCGATCTCAGCAACTGCGTCCTGCGCGGCGCCCGCATCGCCGACTGCGATCTATCGGAGACCAAGCTGGACGGCGCCCAGGTCTTCCTCGGCCTGAAGGACTTCGACAAGAAGACCCAGCAGAAGCTTCTCAGCCATATCGAATGGGTCATGAGCGAAGGCCGCCAGGGCCACCGCGCCTCGTTCCGGGAAGCCGACCTGTCGAACCGCAACCTGGCCTACGCCGAGCTGACCTGCGCCGACCTGAACCGCGCCGATCTGAGCGGGAGCGACCTGACCGGCGCCTACCTGGCCGGCGCCGACCTGCAGGGCGCCAACCTCGCCGGCGCCACGGTCTCCGACGCCGACCTGCGCGGCGCCATCCTGAAGGGCGCGGCACTCGACGGCGTGGACCTGGACAGCGCCCAGATCGGCGGCCTGATCGTCAAGTCGGGCGGCCGCAAGACCACGCTGGAAACCCGGATCGACGGCTAACCCCGAGCGCCCTCGGCGACTCTCCCGAGCCACGTTGCCAGGGCGTCGGCGAACGGCGCCACGCTCTTGTAGCGCCGCATGTCGTCGGGCATGCCGGCCAGCGTGCCGCGCAGCGCCGCCGCCAGTTCCGACCGGCCGGCCAGGACCGACAGCGGATCGATCACCGTCTTGATGCCGAACACCAGCACGCCCGTCCGCGGCAGCCGGACGAAGGTCTGCCGCTCGATCCGGATCCAGGCCGAGTCCCCGACATTGTCGGCGGTGATCGCGTCGTCGACGCCGGTGCGGCCGTGGCCGGTCGGCTGGAACAGGGTCGGGTCGTCGATCACCGACCAGTTCAGGCGCATGAACGCCTGGCCCGGCTCGACCCGGTCGAAGAACCGGTCGACCGGCCGGGCCAGCCGCTCGTTGAAGCCGGGCACCGGCTGGTGGATCGCCGCCATCGGCCGGCCGAGCTTGTCGGCCAGGCGCCAGCGCGACGGAAAGCACAGTGACGCCGCGATCAGCCGCCAGGTGTCGCCGTCCGGCGCCATCAGGCAGAGATCCTCCTGGACCAGCCGGCCGGCGAGGTCGAGCGGGCAGTCCGTGAACTCGGCCCGATCGTAGCGATCGCCGGTCGGAACGACGGTCACGGCCTCGTCGTCGATCCGGACCTGGCCCGGCCGGTCGCGCTGCAGATGCGCCAGCAGGGTCTCCAGGCACTCGCCCTGGGCGTCGAGGCTTTCGGGCAGGGCCCCGAACACCTCGGCCGGCCGCTCGGCCAGCAGCCGCCGCTTCTCGGCGATCTGCTCGGTGTAGTGGCCGTCGACCTCGATCCAGTCGGCCGGGTCGATCGCCTTGATGCCGAGGGTCAGCTGGAACCGGCCCTTGTCGTAGGGCGTGTATTTCGGTGCGTCGGGCATGGCCGGATCCTATCCCTGCGGCGCTGCCGGAAGCCAGTAGGGACGGCCGACCGCAACTCCCTGCCAGGGCCCCTCGCCGGTCGCCGTCGCCCGCAGGCGCAAGAGGTGCCCCGGCGCGCTCCGGGTGCCGCGCAGCACCAGCCAGGTCCAGCCGTCGGCGCTCGGTCGACCGAAGCCGTGGCCATCCAGTGTCCCGCCGGTCGCCGGATCGATCACCGTGATCGTCACGCCCACCGGATACGGCCCGGTGCGCACCGGCACCAGCAGCTCCGCCGGCCCGGCCGACGGGATCAGGTCGAGCGTGGCCTCGAAACGGGACGACGGCAGGCCGAGACTGCCCACGGCCGGCGTGGCGGCAGGCGGCGGATCGCCGGGCCCGGCGCCGGCCGGACCGCCCCCGTCGGTCACCGTCCAGGCGCCGGAGGCCGGGTGGGCCGACGCCGGCAGCCCGCTCAGGAACCGCGGCGGGACCGCAGCGATCCCGGTCGCGATCGCGCAGCGCCGACCGTCATCGAACACCCCGTACACCGTCAGCGGCCCGTCGACCGCCTGGTCGCCGGTCGCCATGAAACCCCGTCCGCCCCAGCGCGTGCCGAGGGCCGCCGCCACGTCGGGCCGCCAGACCAGGCTGGCACCCCAGGCCACCACTGTGTCGTCGGCGCCGGTCGCCACGATCCAGCGCGGCTGGGCGTCCGACGCCGTGTCCGCCGCCCAGCCCCAGACCTGGACGCCGTTCACCGGGTCGGAGACGGCGCCGTCGACAGCACCTCGGCACATCGCCGCCAACGGCCGTCCCGGGTCGCGCAGCGCGTCCGCCGGCGGCATGAACCGGGCACGCTCGGCGAACGGTCCCAGGCCAGCCGCGTCCAGCCGTTCCAGCACCCGGGCCGGCACGACCGAGGAACGGGGAAACAGCGACAGAGCCGCGGCCGGCCGGTAGCCGCCCGCGAGGTACTCGACAATGGCATTGACCCGGGAATCCCGGGAGCCGGCGATCGCGGGCAGGTCCTTCCAGGCCAGAATCAGTCCCGGCACCAGCAGCACCGCGGCCGCTCCGCCGGCGCCGGCCATCGCCCACGACGGCCGGCCCGCGACCCGGTCCAGCGCGAGCGCGAGCACCACGACCAGGAACAGCAGCGACGGCGTCGCGTAGCGCGAGGCGTCCGCCTGGGCGAGGCCGAAACCGACCCGGCCGAGCGCGGTCAGCAGCGCCGCCGCGATCACGAAGCCGGCCAGCGCCAGCAGCACGCCGTGCTCGGCGCGATACCGGGCGGGCCGGGCCACGGCGTCGACGGCCAGGCCGCCGACCGCCAGGACCAGGACGCCGCCCAGCACATCGCGGGCCGTCGGGCCGAGCGCCGCCACCGCGGTGGTCAGATAGCGCAGCGCGTAGTGCCCGACCGCCAGCGGCTGCAGCAGCGTCTCGGCCGGGTCGCTGTGGGTGCCGTGCGGGCGAAATCCGGTCACCTCGACGGCCACCACGGCCGCCGCGACGGCCGCCAGAAGCCAGAACGGCGCGCCCCTTACCCCGCGCCACCACGCGAGACCGACCAGAAGCGGCCAGACCGCGAGCCCGTTCGCCATTGTGTAGGTCGAAGCCAGCCCGAAGACGACGGCGCCGCCGACCCGCCGCCACTGCCCGCCGTCGCCGACCGCGAGCGCCGCAAAGGCCAGCGTCGCGAACAGCCAGACCTGGATGAACTGGACCTGGAAGCTCCAGACCAGGTTCTCCCAGGCCAGCGGCGACAGCGCGGTCCCGGCCGCGATCGCAGCGAACGCGGCGAGCAGCGGGCCGCGGTGGCCGAGCCGGCGGAACAGCCACGCCAGGACCGCCGCGTGCGCCAGCGACGACACCACGATGACCGCGATCAGGAATGCCTGGCCGGCGCGGAACAGCCCGATGTCGAGCAGGAAGAACAGGCTGGGGACAACGATCCGGTGCTCGTTGTGGCGCCTGTACAGCTCGGCGAGGCCATAGCCGTCCCAGCCACCGGCATCGAAGAACTTCCGGAAGAAGCTGAGGGAATCGCCGAACGGAATCGGCGCGAAGCCGACCACGGCGATCGCCAGCCCGGCGGCGGCCGAAGCCAGCCCCAGAACCAGGACGACGGCGGCGACCGGCCGCACGCCTAGCCCCCGACCCGCGGCGGAATCCAGTACGGTCGGCCGACCGCCACGCCCTGCCAGGGCTGCGGCCCGGCGACCGACACCTCGACCCGCAGGCCATGGCCACGGAACCGCGGGTCCGACGGACCATCGAATACCCGCCAGGTCCAGGCGCGGTCGCTCGGCCGCTCGAAGGGATGACGCTCGATCTCTTCGCCGGTCACCGCGTCGCGGACCAGCAGCAGCGCCGTGAACGGAAACCGTCCGGAGCGCACCGGCACCGCGAGCGCCGATCCGTCGCCGGCCGGCGGCAGGTCGATGACCGCGACGAAGTGCGAGTTCGCCGCTCCCACGGTACCGATCGCGGGCCGCACGGGCGCCGGCGGCTCCTCCGGTCCGAACCGGTCGCCGGCGGCACCCTGCAGCACGCTCCAGTCGCCTGCGGCCGGCCGGGCCCCGGCCGGCAAGCCGGCCAGGAAGCGCGGTATCCGCGGCGTCACCCCGGCGGCCAGCAGGCACGACCGGCCGTCGGCGAACACCCCGACCACGCCCAGCGGCGGCGCTGCGGCGTTCGGCCCGGTCGCCCGGAATCCGCGCCCCCGCCAGCCGCTGCCGATCGCGGCCCCGACATCGTCCCGGCGGTCGCGGCTCGCCCCCCAGCCGACCACCGCGCCGCCGGCATCGGTCACCAAGACCCACTCGGGATGCTCTGTCGAATCCGCCGCGGCGGCCCAGCCGTTGACCGCGATCCCGACCACCGGGTCGTCGGCCGCCCCGTCGACGTGCCCGCGGCATTCGGCCGTCGGCTTCGGCGGGTCGGCCAGGAGCGCTGCCGGCGGCATGAACGCGGCGCGGTCGGCGAACGGCCCCCAGCCGTTGGCTTCCAGCAGTTCGAGCACGCGGTAAGGCCGGCGCGGCACGAACGGGAACAGCGCATGCAGCTCGGCCGGGCGGTAGCCGCCGGCCAGATAGGTGACCACGGCGTTGACCCGGGCGTCGCGCTCGCCGAGCGCCGCCGGCACGTGCCTGGCACCGTCGACCAGCCCGGGCACCAGCAACAGCGCGGCCCCCACGGCGGCCACCGCGGCCTGCAGGCGCGGCCGCTCCAGCCGCACCAGCCGGTCCAGCAGCAGGGCCGAACACGCGAGCAGGAAGATGAACGACGGCGTGGCGTAGCGGGTGGCGTTGGCCTGGCCGAGGCCGAAAGTGACGCGGCCGAGCGCCGTCAGCAGCGCTGCCCCGATCACGAAACCGGCGACGCCGAGCAGGACGGCGTGGCCCGGCCGGTAGCGGCCCGGCCGGATCACCGCGTCGACCGCCATCCCCAGGGTCGTCAGGAGCAGCAACGCTCCCACGATCTCCTGGCCGCGGGTGCCGATCGCACCGATGGCGTTGGTCAGGTAGCGGAACGCGTAGCGCAGGACCTTCCACGGCTCGGCCATCGTCTTCAGCGGATCGCCGTGGCCTGGATGGGCGTGGTACCCGGCCGCCTCGATCCCGACCACCGTCGCGGCCACCGCCAGCAGCAGCCACAGCGGCCCGCCGCGCACCCCGCACCACAGCGCCAGGACCACCAGGATCGGCCACACCAGCAGGCCGTTGGCCATCGAGTAGGTCGACGCCAGTCCGGCGAGCACTGCCACCAGAACCAGCCCCCAGGACCGTCGCCCTTCGGCCCGGGAGACCGCCACGAACGCCAGCGTGGCGAACAGCCAGACCTGGATGAACTGGACCTGGAAGCCCCAGACCAGGTTCTCCCACTGCGCCGGCGACAGCACCGCGCCGAACGCCGCCGCCGCGAACCCCCAGAGCACCCAGCCACGATGGCCGAGGCTGCGGAACACCATCGCCAGGACTGCCGCGTGGACGGCCGACGACACGACCGTGACGGCGATCAGGAACGCCTGGGTGCCGTCGAACAGCGCGATGTCGGCCAGGAACCAGAGCCGCGGCACCACCAGACGGTGCTCGTTGTGGCGGGCGTAGAAATGCTCGGGACCGTAGCCGGACCAGCCGCCGGCGTTGAAGAACTGGCTGAAGAAGTCGATGGAGTCGGCGAACGGGATCGGCGCGAACGCCGCCACCGCAATCGCGACCCCGGCCAGCGCCGACACCGCCGCCAGGACGATCGTGAACAGCCCCGTCGCCCTCACGCCCCGCCCTCGCGGCGCTTGGCGAACGAGAAGTGCCGGTGCCCGAAATAGCTGGTGACCGCCGGGATCGCGACCCCGATCAGGTGGGCGATGTCCTCGGCATGCCAGGCGAAGCCGACGGCCGGGAACGCCAGCCGGGCCAGCCCGACGCTGACCACCCAGACCTGCGCCAGCGCCACCATGTTGACGATGGCGAAGCGCACCGCCTCGTCGACCATCGCGCGCCCGGATCGCTCGAACACGAACAGCCGCGTCAGCGCGTAGGCCGTCGCCATCCCGACCAGGTAGGCCACCGCCACGGCGACCTCGTAGACCATCGCGTGGCTGAGCAGCCAGCGCGTGCCGACGTTGACGCCGGCCGCCACGCCGCCGGTCACCAGGAACCGTCCGAACTCGCCCAGGACGATCGCTCTCGCCACGCTCAGGCCCCCACCGCCGCCGCCATCATGGCGCCGTAGCGCACGCTCTCGGAAATGCCGCGGTCCTCGGGATAGTAGAACGAGGTGTCGGCGACCTGCAGGCCGTCGATCGGCGTCTGGATCGGCGGGATCTTCGCCGCGAACCCGGCCTCGCAGACCGGCTGGGCGTGGCGCAGCCGGCCGACCAGGCTGGCCTTCAGGTCGTCGTCGCCGATCGCCGGATTGAGCCGCCGGATCGCCGCCATCGACTCGGCGACGAACGCCGCGTCGTCCCGGCCGAACTTCGGGTGCGACTGCGGCATGTAGAACGGCACGTAGACCACCGTGTCGTCGACCGGGCGCAGCCGCGAGAATTCGATGATCCCGGGGATCTCGACCGCCGGGTCGTTGATGTTGACCCAGAAGTGCGGGGAGACCGACTTGTTAAGGCGCAGCAGCACGCAGACCACGCCGATGTTCTCGATGGCGTCGTAGCGGCCCTTCCAGTCGTCGGGCAGCGCCGGCACCAGGCGCGACACATACGGCGTCGGCATGGTCGAGATCGCGGCGTCGACCGGGTCGACCCCGGCGTCGGTGCGGATCCCGGTCACGCGGCCGTCCGCCACCACCACCTCGCGCACCGGCGTGCCGAGGCGGATCTCCCCTCCCCGGCGCTCGATCGCCTCGGCCAGCGCCGTAACCAGGGTCTCCGAGCCGCCGTCGATGTAGCCCAGTTGCTCCTGCATCAGCGACTTGCGCGAGGTACCGACCCGCTTGATCCGGGTCCAGATCCAGGCGGCCGAGACCGTGTCGGCGTGCTCGAAGAACTTCAGCTCGAACAGCCGCCGCCACAGCACGTCGTACGCCTCGCGGCCGGCGCCGTTCTCGATCCAGTCCCTGGCGGTCCGGTTCTCCAGCGGCCGCCAGTCCGACCGCTTGGTCGACAGGAACATCTGCAGGCCGTAGCGGAACTTGGCGACCGGCGACAGCTTCGGGAAGGTCAGCAGCGCCACCGGGTCGCCCCAGCGGTACATCCGGCCGTCGACGAAATAGCCCATCGAGGTGTCGCGCCAGCGCATGCGGTCGCCGATCCCGAGTTCGTCCATCAGCGCGAAGGTCGAGGCGTCGGCCTTGCAGACGAAGTGGTAGAAGCGCTCGATCGACAGCCCGTCCAGATCGGCGTGCGCCGCCATGCCGCCGGGCACGGAATCCGCCTCGTACACCGTGACCCGGTGGCCGGCCTTCAGGGCGTGGTAGGCGGCGGCAAGGCCCATGGCCCCGGCGCCGACGATGCCGACGGTCGCCAATGCGGACTCCTCAGAACTCGAGCACGACGCCGGAATAGGTCGGGTCGTTGAAGGTGGCGTGCAGCGCCTCGTCGAGCGGCGTCGAGCGCACCCCGAAAATGCCCGGCCAGTCGATGATCTCGAAACTGTCGGGGGTGACCAGAGCCTCGAGCTGCTTGGTGGTGAACGGCGGGTTGCGGTCGACCAGGGCGTAGGCCTGCAGCAGCAGCCGGAACAGGCCGTAGGGAATCCGCACGATCGGCGTGCCGGCCCCGGTCGCCCGCTTCACCGCCCGCATCAGGTCGATGTAGTCGATCTTCTCCTGGCCGGAGATGTTCCAGGCCCCTTCCCGGCGCTCGCGCAGGCAGACCGCGATGATGTCGCAGAAGTCGAGCACGAACAGCGGCTGGCGCATGTAGCGGCCGGAGCCGGGGATCGGGAACACCGGCACCTTCTTCATGAAGCGGGCCAGCCAGCCGAGGTGCTTGCGGTCGAACCAGCCGAACATCAGGGTCGGCCGCAGGGTCGCGTGCGGGATGCCGGATTCCGCGACCAGCTTCTCCTGCGCCTTCTTCGACTCGGTGTAGAAGTCGACCGCCATCGAGTTCACCACCGACGAGCTGACGTCGACCAGGTACCGCACCTGGGCCGCCCTGACTGCCGCCAGCACCTTCTCGGTGGCGGTGATGTTGTTGGCCTCGAACTCGCGCCAGTCCAGCCCGCCGATCTGGGCGTGCAGCTGCACCACCGCGTCGGCGTCCTGGAACGCCTCGACCCACGGGCCGGCGACCGCCAGGTCGGCCGCGATCACCTCGATCTCCGGGTGCAGCCGGGCCAGAGCCCGGGTGTTGGCCGGGTGCTTGTCGATGCCGACGATCCGCAACGACGGGTCGGTCTTGAGCCGGGCGATCAGGTTCTGCCCGACCAGCCCGGCAGCACCGGTGACCACGATCTTGGTCAAGACACGCTCCTCGTCCGGCGCACGTCTTTCAATGGTTCCCGGCTCTCCGCGGCTCCGCCGCTGCGGCCGGGATGAGGTGAGTGGAGACGTCGCATCTCTCCCCCATCCCGGACGGCGCGCGTCAGCGGGCCGATCCGGGACCCACGAGGCGGCCGGTGGGTTCCGGCTCTGCGCGACCTTGTCGCTCCGGCCGGAATGACGAAAGGAGTATGGGCGGCCCCTCCCCCCGTCGTCATTCCGGACCGGCCCGCCCTCGGCGGGACGGAGCCGGGACCCACGCGTCGCTCCATCGTGTAACGAGCCACCGTCATCAGATCTTCATCCGGTCGAAGATCGGCCGCGGCAGGTTGCGGATGATCAGCATGATCAGCCACCAGAACCAGGGCGTGTAGACCACCGCCCGGCGTTTTGCGATGCCGCGCTCGATGTCCTCGGCGACCTGCTCCGGCGTCGCCCACAGCGGCCCGCCCTTCGGGACGTGCGCGGTCATCGGCGTGTCGACGAAGCCCGGGCGCACCGAGACGACGGTGACCGGGGTGCCGGCGAACCGGTGCGCCAGCCCTTCCAGATAGGCGGACAGTCCGGCCTTGGCGGCACCGTAGGCGTAGTTGCTGCGCCGGCCGCGGTCGCCGGCGACCGAAGAGATCGCCACCAGGGTGCCGGCGCCGGCTTCCTCGAAGCGGCCGGCCGCCAACTCGCACCACACCGCGGCGCTCAGGAAGTTCGCGCGCAGGCCGTGCTCCAGCCGCTCGACGTCGTCCTGGGCCGTGGCCTGGTCGCCCAGCATGCCGTAAGCGACCAGCACCGTGTCGAGCCCGCCCAGCCGCTCGACATAGGCGGCGAACCGCTCGGCGGCGCTCTCGGTGTCGGCCAGGTCGCTCTCGGCGGTCAGCACCTCGGCGGCGCCGCGCGCCTGCAGGTCGGCGGCCACTACCGCCAGCTTCGCGGGATCGCGCCCGACCAGCAGCAGCCGGTCGTCCCGGGCCGCCCGCAGCCGCGCCCAGCGCTCGGCGATCGCCGAGGTCGCCCCGAGAACCAGAATGCGCTTGGAATCCGCCATCGCCACCCGTCACCTGTCCTGCGATACCCGCCGCCAGAAGCTGGACAGCAGCATCGGGTCGCGCCGGTCTTCGAGATCACGCCAGGCCGGATAGCCGCGACGGAACTCCGCCGCCGGCAAGCGGCCGTCCTTGGCCGGGTATAGCCGCCCGCCGGCCTCCGCCACAACCCGGTCGAGGTCGCCCAGCAGCGCCAGCGTCCGGCCGCCGCGGTTCGGGAAGTCGAGGGCCAGCGTGGTGCCCGCCATCGGGAACGACAGCAGCCCCGGCGAGGCGGCGTCGCCGAAGTTCTTAAGCACCGCCAGGAACGACGCCTCGCCGCTGCGCGCGATCCGGTCGAGCAGCACCTGCACCGCGTCCCTCGCGGTCGCCGGCGGCACCACGCCCTGCCACTGGTAGAAGCCGCGCGGCCCGTAAAGCCGGTTCCAGTGCCGCAGCCGGTCCAGCGGATAGAAGAACGGATCGTAGGGCTGCTCGCCCCGGAACGCCGAGCCCGGCTTGGTATAGTACAGCCGGTTGAAGGCTCCGACCGTCCAGCGGTTCAGCAGGAAGCCCGGCGCGTCGACCGGCACCGCCGGTCCGCCGGCGCGATGCGGCGTCAGCGGCCCGTGCCCGGCGTGGCGGCCGCGCGAGAACACCCCGCGGCCGAGATTCTCGCCGGTCGCCAGGGTGTCGACCCAGGCCACCGTGTACGGCCAGTCGGCGCTCTCGTCGGACAGCCGGAAAAAGTCCTCGAGCCCCTCGAACCGGTCGTTCCGCACCGTCATCGCGGCGCTGCCGATCCGCAGCAGCGCCAGCTCGACCCACAGCACGATGCCGGTCAGGCCCAGCCCGCCGACGGTCGCGGCAAACAGCTCCGGCTCGGCGTCGGGCCCGCACTCGACCAGCCCGCGGTCCGACCGCCACAGGCCCAGCCGCCGCACGTGCCGGCCGAAGCTACCGGCGACGTGATGGTTCTTGCCGTGCACGTCGTTGGCGACCGCCCCGCCCAGGGTGACGAACTTGGTGCCCGGCGTGACCGGCAGGAACCAGCCGGCCGGCACGCACAGCCGCAGCACGGCGTCGAGCGACATCCCGGCATCGGCCCGCAGCACGCCGGCCGCGCGGTCGAAGGCGATCGCCCGGTCCAGCCCGGTCATGTCGACCAGCCCGCCGCCCAGGTTCAGCCCGCTGTCGCCGTAGGACCGGCCGAGCCCGCGCGCCAGGGTGGCGCCGCCTTCCCCCGCCGAGGCGCGGGCCGCTTCCTCCAGCTCGCCCGGCCAGACCGGCGCCGCTACCCGGTGCCGGCCGCGGTGCACCCGCCCCCAGGCCAGGACGCCGTCGTCGTCGCGTGCGGACGCCCCGCTCATCCGGCCACCAGCACGGCCAGCACGGCGATCGTGCCGAGCACCAGGCTCTGCCGGTCCTTGAGCGCGAACACCACCGGGTCGTCGTGCATCTCGCCGCGGCTGGCCAGCAGCCAGACCCGGGGCACCCACCAGCCGAGCACCGCCGGCACCACCCACAGCCACTCCGGGTCGGCGAGCCGGACCGCGTGCAGCGGATCCGCCACCAGATAGATGATGAAGATGAACACCGACGAGATGCCGGCGGTCAGGCCGAGTGCCAGCACGAACGGCCCGTCGCCGGCGTGGTAGCCGCGGCCGGGAATCGAGACCACGCCGCGTTCCTCCAGGCCACGGACCTCGGTCAGTCGCTTCACCAGGGCCAGGCTGGTGAAGAACGCCATGCAGAACACCAGCAGCCAGGCCGGCACGCCGCCGTCGACCAGCAGGTGGCCGGCCAGCAGCCGCAGGGTGAACAGCGAGCCGAGGGTCAGCACGTCGACCACCGGCTGGGTCTTCAGGCCGAACGAGTAGGCGAGCGTCAGCCCGAGATAGGCCACCAGGGCCAGGAACACGTCGGGATCGACCAGCAGGGTCCCGGCCAGGCCGACGGCGATCAGCAGCGGCGACAGCACCAGGCCGATCGGGATCGGCAGGGCACCCGAGGCCAGCGGCCGGTCGCGCTTGCTCGGGTGGGTCCGGTCGGCCGACAGGTCGAGCAGGTCGTTCAGCAGGTAGGTGCCGCTGGCGGCCAGCGAGAACAGCGCGATGGTCGCCAGGGCGGCCACCAGCACGGCCGGCAGCTCGTAGCTGCGGGTCAGCAGCAGCGGCAACAGCACCAGCGCGTTCTTCGCCCACTGGTGCGGCCGCAGCGCCTTGAACAGGGCCCGGCCCAGCCGCGGCGGCGTCCCGAACTCGGCTTCGATCGGTGCCCGGGCGGCGACCTCGTCGCGACGCGCCAGGGCGGCGTTGACCGGGATCGCGCCGGCGGCGTGCTCCCAGACCGCCAGGTCGGCGCGCGCGTCGCCGGCATAGACGAATCCCTCCGGGTGCCGCTCGACCAGGGCCCGGGCCTTCACCGGTCCCTTCAGGTTGGTGTCGCCGTCGCTGCCGAACACCGCGTCGAACAGGCCGACCCGAGCGGCCACCCTCTCGACCGCGCGGCGATCCGAGGCCGACACCAGCTCGATGCGGCGGCCCGCCTGCCTCTCGGACCGCAGGTAGTCCACCAGGTCCTCGGTCAGCGGCAGCGCGGCGATGTCGACGCCGTCACCGGCCGCCTCGACCAGCCGCGCCTTCAGGTGCGCCCGGCCGGCCAGGAGCCAGAACGGCAGCGCCAGCACGATCCACGGCCGGCGGCGCAGGGCCGCCAGCAGCGTCTCGTACAGCAGGTCGGTCCTGACCAGCGTGCCGTCGAGATCGACACAGAGCGGCAGCCGCATTCCCATCTCCAAGCGCAGGCTCGCGTCTTCCTACGGAACGCCGGGTGCGCCGGCAAGCTCTCGTCAGCGCGGGTGGGCGGTCTTCCAGGCCTCGGCAGCGGCAGCGGCCCGGGCGCGTTCGTCCTCGTTCAGCACCCCGGCGACCGATTCCCGCAGCCCGGCCGCCGCCTCGATCCCGGCGTCGTCGGCGAGGATCAGCCACTTCAGGGACTCGACCGCGTCGGCCGGAACGCCCGCCCCGCGGGCGTACAGGTTCCCGAGGTTCAGGTACGCCTCCGCCACGCCCGACGAGGCCGCCTTCAGATACCATTCGGCGGCCCGCCCCTGGTCGACCGGTCCGCCCCCGCCGGTATCCAGCAGGACCGCGAGGTTGTACTGCGCCGCCGCCATGCCCTGGGCCGCGGCCTTCTCGTACCACTCCCGTGCCCGGGCGAGGTCGCGCCCGACGATCGTGCCGGTCTGGTGGAGCACCCCGAGCTTGAACTGCGCCAGCGCGAAGCCGGCCTCGGCCGACCGGCGATACCAGTCGAGCGCCTCATGCGGGCGCGGCCGGTCCTGCAGGCCCTGCTCGAGGGTCAGCCCGAGATAGAACATCGCCTTCGGGTCGCCGGCCCGCGAGGCGTCGCGGTACCAGCGCATGGCGTCGCCGTAGCTGCGCGGCACCGGCACCTCGTCGGCCCGCGAAGCCGTCGGGTGCGCGGTCGCGACCAGCGCCGCCATCGCGAGCAGGAGAGCGGCAGCGGGCTTTCTCACCGGCAGATCCGACGGTGGCGGAGGGGGTATCCGGGCGCGGTCACGGGCTGAGCGGGCCGGTGCCGCTGGTGGACCGCGGCGGCGGCCCCTGATAGCCGATCAACCGGTTCGACTGGTCGCCCGGCAGAGGCTGGCTGTAGCAGTTGACCTTGCCCAGGGTGCGATAGCAGTACGAGGTCGGCGGCGGCAGTGCCGGCTCTTCCTGCTTCGGCTGAAACGCGTTCGACACGTCGTTCACCGCGTTCTGCACCTCGGCACAGCCGGCGAGCATCGCGACGGCAAGTGCCGAAACGCCCGCAGATCGGCCGACCCGGGCAAGAAGCGCCGTCCGCTCCGCCATACTGCAATGCCCCGTCATTCCCGCGCGATCCGTGCCCATTGGCGACACTGTTGATAAACTTAGACGAACCCGCAGGAAACCCCAAGACGGCGTGTGGACGCAGGGAAACCGGCCGGCCGCGCCACGAGACCGCTCGCCCCGGCACCGGATCTGATACCGTGCCCGAGGTCCGACCGGGCGGCAACGCCGAGGCCCGGCACGCAGCCGCGACGAGGAGCCAGCCGCCACGCCATGAACACCGCTTCCGCGATATCGCCGTCAGCCCGACGGGCACAGGAGTACGAGCCGGTCTGGCAAGAGCTGGCGGCGGCGGTCGACGCCCGGGTCGCCGCCGGCGAGCGGAACCTGTCGAGGGTCGTGTCGAGCGTCTATCACGAATGGCGAGGCCATGACGTGGCGCGCGCGAACGGCGTGGCCTTCGGGGAAGTCGTCGCGTTGCCGCGCAGTGCGCTCGCGGGCGCGAGACGGGCCCTCATCGCCCAGACCGTGATCGCGGCCTGTCGCCCCGACACATCGCTCATCGTCGAGCTCGGCAGCGGTCCCGGCCTCAACCTCTGCGACGTGTTCCTGGGCGGCGGCCCGCCCGGCGCCGCGTACGCCGGGCTCGAACTCACCCGCAGCGGCCGCGACTGCCTGACGAAGCTTGCCGCGCTCGACGCCGGGTTCGATTGCGAGGCCCGGTTCTTCGACTACCACGCCCCGGACCTCCGTCTTCTGGATGATCACCGGGGTCACCTGGTCGTGTTCACCGTCCATTCGATCGAACAGATCCGCGAGATCTCCGGCGAACTGTTCGAGCAGATCATCGACCGCGCCGATAGGGTCAGCGGAATCCACTTCGAGCCGGTCGGCTGGCAGATCGAAGGGCGCGAGAGCGGCCGCTACAGCAGCCGCGCCTACGCGCAGTCCGCAGGCTACAACGAGAACCTGCTTCAGATCCTGAGCGAGCTCGAGAGTCGCAGCAGGCTGACGGTCGACTCGATCGTCCCGGACATCTTCAGCCACAAAGCCAAGAACGCCTCGACCCTGGTGACATGGACGACCGCGGGTCGGGCACCCTAGCCCGACCCGCAAGCCCGTCCGTCAGTGCACCGTCTTCAGGACGTCGCCGACGGTGTCGACGATGAAGTCGATATGGCTCTTCTCGACGATCAGCGGCGGCGACAGGGCGATGATGTCGCCGGTGGTGCGGATCAGCAGCCCCTTGTCGTAGGCCTTCAGGAACGCGTCGAAGGCGCGTGCCGTCGGCTTGCCCGGGATGCCCGCGAGCTCGATCGCCCCGACCATGCCGATGTTGCGGATGTCGATGACGTGGTTGCCGCCCTTCAGCGAGTGCAGCCCGTCCTCCCAGTACGGCGCCAGCTCGGCGGCCCGCTCGAACAGCCCCTCGTCCTTGTACAGGTCGATGGTGGCGAGGCCGGCGGCGCAGGCCAACGGGTGGCCGGAATAGGTGTAGCCGTGGAACAGCTCGATGGTGTTGTCCGGCGCGTTCATGAACGCGTCGTAGATGCCGTCGCGGCAGAACACCGCGCCCATCGGGACCACCGCGTTGGTGATGCCCTTGGCGGTCGTGAACAGGTCCGGCTTGACCCCGAAATAGTCGGTGGCGAACGGCGCGCCCAGGCGCCCGAAGCCGGTGATGACCTCGTCGAAGATCAGCAGGATGCCGTGCTTGTCGCAGATCTCGCGCAGCCGCTTGAGGTAGCCCTTCGGCGGGATCAGCACGCCGGTCGAGCCGGCCACCGGTTCGACGATCACCGCGGCGATGGTCGAGGCGTCGTGCAGGGCGACGATGCGCTCCAGCTCGTCGGCAAGGTTGAGTCCGTGCTCCGGCTCGCCGCGGGTGTAGGCGTTCTTCGCCAGGTCGTGGGTGTGCGGCAGGTGGTCGACGCCGTTCAGCATCGGGCCGAAGGTCTTGCGGTTGGCGACGATGCCGCCGACCGAGATGCCGCCGAACCCGACCCCGTGATAGCCGCGCTCGCGCCCGATCAGCCGGGTCCGGGTGCCCTGGCCGATGGCGCGCTGGTAGGCGAGCGCGATCTTCAGCGCGGTGTCGACCGACTCCGACCCGGAGTTGGTGAAGAACACCTGGCTGAAGCCCTCGACCATCTGGGTCAGGCGCGAGGCGAACTCGAAGGACAGCGGGTGCCCCATCTGGAAGGTCGGCGCGAAGTCCAGCTTCTCGACCTGCTTCTGCACCGCCTCGATGATCGGCTTGCGGCGGTGGCCGGCGTTGCAGCACCACAGGCCCGAGGTTCCGTCCAGCACCTTGCGGCCGTCGGCCGTGGTGTAGTGCACGCCCTCGGCCTCGACGAACATCCGCGGCTGCTGCTTGAACTGCCGGTTCGCGGTGAACGGCATCCAGAACGGGTCGAGATCGTTCGGCTTGGTCTGATCGTTCGCCGCGAGCGCCATGGGTATCTCCGTTGATCGGCAGGCTTGTGGTTGTGGGATCGCGGCATCTTAGGGGGACGCACGAGCGCCGTGCAAACGGGATCGACGGTCCCGCGCTCTCAATCGAACCGGTAGCCGGGCAGCCGGCGCAGACAGTCGCTGATCGCCGCGATCTCGGTCTCCAGGTTCTGCGCGTAGGCCCGCCAGAAGAACTTGTCGTTGTCGATCCGCCTGATCCCGGCGACGTTGCCCGAGGCCTTCGCCGGGAACGGGTCGCGCCCGGCCCGGATGTCCCACAGCGCCTTCTGCTTCTCGGCGACCTGCCGTCCGAGCTCGCGGCGCGTGTTCTGGAGGATCCGCTCCTTGAAGAACGGCTTGTACGGCGCGTCGGTCCAGGCGAGCCGGCAGGTCATCGGGTCGAGCGTGACGGTGCCGATCCCGACGGTGTAGCGGATCGCGACGGCGGCCAGCACGACCAGGGCGATCACCGAGCATCCCTTGACGCCGAACAGGCGGCGATAGGGATAGTCGACGATCCGGTCGATCAGCCTGGGTCGGCGGGCCGTCCGTCCGTGCCCGCGGGTCGGTCTCTGCGCCACAGGGGCCCCTTCCGGCCGGGGGCGGTCGAGACGCTGGCGTCCGGCCGCCGGTTTCCTTCACCATAGCCGGCATCGGCGACGCGCAGAAGTGCGCCGCCGCCCCGTCTTCACCGACCCGCCGCCCCACCACGCTCTCCCACCCGAGGACCCCGCCATGCTGGAAGACACCCTGGACATTCCGACCGAGGACGGCGCCATGGAGAGCTTCGTGGTCCGCCCGGACCGCGGCGGCCCGTTCCCGGCCGTGCTGTTCCTGATGGACGCCCCCGGCATCCGCGAGGAGCTGCGCGACATGGCGCGGCGGCTGGCGACCGTCGGGTACTTCGTGGTGCTGCCGAACCTGTACTACCGGGCCGGCCGCGACTCGACGTTCGGCCCCGACGTCCTGGACAAGGACAGCCCCGAGTACACCCGCATGCGGGCGATCCGCACGAAGATGACAATCCCGCCGGTGATGGACGACGTCGCCGCCATGCTCGACTTCGTCGACGCCCGGCGCGACGTTCGGCCGGGCGGGGTCGGCGTGCACGGCTACTGCATGAGCGGGCCCTACGCGCTGGCCGCGGCCGCCCGCTATCCGGCCCGGGTCGCGGCCGCCGCCTCGTTTTATGGCACCTGGCTGGTCAGCGACGCCGAGGAGAGCCCGCACCTGACCCTCGGCAAGGCCAGGGGCGAGCTGTACATCGCCTGCGCCGAGCACGACGACCTGGCGCCGTTGCCGATGGTCGAGGAGCTGCGCGGGCTGTTCGAGGCCTCCGGCGCCCGCGGCGAGCTGGAGGTCTACCCGGACGTCCACCACGGCTTCGGCTTCCCCGGCCGCTGGTGCTACGACAAGCCGGCCGCCGAGACCCACTGGCAGCGCCTGCTCGCGCTGTACGCCCGCAATCTGTAGGGCGTCAGCGCCCCAGCGCGATCACGATCACCGACGGCACCACCACGCAGACCGCCGCGACCAGCCGGCCGCTGACCCGCTCGCGCCGGAACACCACGATGCTGAGCAGCATGGTGAACACCGGCGAGGCCGACACCACCGGCACCACCACCACGATGTCTCCGATCAGCAGGGCCTGGTTGAGCGCGGTGATCGCCAGCGCCATCGCCACCCCGCTGCCGACGAAGCACAGCACCGCGGATCGCGAGCCGAGCACCCGCGGCCGCTGCCGCCGCATCGCCTGGCCGGTCAGCAGCACCGCCGCCGACACCGTGAACGACACCAGCCCGGCGATGTAGGGATCCGGCACGGTGACCATGCCGATCTTCGAGAGCACGTGCGCCAGCGAGCGGATGGCGGCGGCGCCGATCGGCAGGGCCAGCGCCCACACCGGCCAGTCGGCGGCGACCCCGCCGCGGCGGCGCGACAGCACCACGATCGAGCCGACGATGCCGGCGGTGCCGAGCGCGGTCTGCCAGTTCAGAGTCTCGCCCAGCCACAGGATGCCGAGCGCGGTGCCGAACAGCGGCGAGGTCGAGGCCAAGGTGCTCGACAGGGTCGGGCCGAGATGGCGCACCCCGGCGACCGACAGGTTGGCGCTGAGCGCCGGCCGGAACACCCCGATCACGGCGAACACCAGGATGCCGACCTGGGTCAGCAAGGCCGGGTCGAGCAGGACCGGCGCCAGCAGCCAGAAGCACAGGGTCGAGGTCACGATCGAGATCATCGTGCCGCTGCGCGAGTCGAGCGAGCGCACGCCGAGGTACTGGAACTGGTCGCCGACGGCGAACAGCACGGCCGCGACCAGCGCGAACGCCAGCGGCAGGAGGTCGGCGGACAGGAGTTCGGCGGGCACGGGGCCTCGGGACCAGAAGGGGACGGCAGGAGGGGCGGCATCTTAGGGACGCCGGAAGCCGACCGGCAAGCCGCATGGTCGGCGAGCGTTGACACGCGCCGGGGGCGTGCGTATATCGACCGCCTGCCGGCCCTGCGCAAGCGGGGCGCCCGGTCCGGTGGCGGAGTAGCTCAGCTGGTTAGAGCAGCGGAATCATAATCCGCGTGTCGGGGGTTCAAGTCCCTCCTCCGCTACCACTTTCAAATCAGATACTTACGGCCTGCTTGTCACCTCACCGGTGAAGGCAATTTTACGTTTGGATTCCGTGATTTTTACAGTTCCTTGCCACTTGCTCATGCCGTGCGAACCACTGCACAAAGGTTTTCGAGCAAATGGGATTAACGAAACTTCTGCGTAAGGGCTTCGCCTCTCGCAAATCGATCCCGCGACAAGGCGCAGCTTCGCTAAGCGGTTCGACGTCAGGATCAAGCTGCACCTGACATCGGTGATGAAGGACAGGGTCGTCGCCACGGCCGGCCAGCGCAGCCAGACATTTAACGAGTATCTGTGCTCCACCTCGGACCGGGCCGTCGATGCCTACGGAGTTGTAAGTATCGCGGATACAATTCATCCGGCACACGACTGCTCCCGATAGCTAGACAACCGAAACTCGCTACTATCTTGGGATGCCCTTGCCAGAACGTGCCCTTCAGGCAATATGTTGTCGGTTCCTCAACACGCCTAATACTAGCATTAGGGGGATCAACATGGCACTTGAAATATGCTGCGTTCGGTATAATGTCAGTTCGGCAGTTGGTCGTTGACGAGGGTGCGCAAGCTGATCTCATTGAGATCAGGCGGTCGGACCAGCGCGCGGCCGCTGCAATCTTAACGGCGTTGCAGGAAGCTTCGAGTGGACCAGACGGCCTTGAGAGCCTGACAATCGATGGGTTCGAAAACGATTGGTATGAAGTCAGCTACGTCCGTTTTTTTGGAAAGGAAGGCCTGAATGTTTGGCGCCTCAAGGAAGGATTCCTTGAGGAAGGTTGGCGTGCGTATCGCGTAGTCTACGGAGTGGACTACGCGCGTGAATCGATAATTATTCTAGCAGTGGTGTCGAGGGATTGGAACTATGACAAGAGCGAAACAGATCCCCAGTCTGCGCGAATCAGAGCGGCCTACGAGCGCCACGGTATCTCAAATATCCCTCGGGGCTAAATTAACTTCGGTCACAAAAGGCCCGAAGGCGAAGATCTTTCACTATCCTACCCCACCGGCTCCGCCTGCGATAGACGGGGCGTTGGACATTGACACTTTGGTAGCGGAATTCGCGAAAGAGCCCGAAATGGCCGAAGCTCTTCGCGACGCGCGGCAGGAGTTCTCTAAAGCGATCGAGAAGAACGAAGGTGTCACCCTTAAATCTCTTCGCCTTCGAGCTGGGCTGTCCCAAATGGCCTTGGCCCAACGGCTCGGCACGTCGCAAGCATGTATGTCACGCCGAGAGAATGGCCGCGAAGCTTTCTCATATGACGCCGCCTGCAATTGGGCCGATGAGATCAAGGTTGATATGAATACATTTCGTGAGGCTACAAAGCAGCTGAGAATCTCAAAGTAAACTCTTCCAAAAATGCATAATATCCGCGCGATGAGCAAAGCCAGAAAAAAAACTCATCAAAGAATATTTTTGGATGTTCTGTTTTGTGACGATGTGCGCCAAGAAATTGGCGACAAAACAACTCTCGTTGGAATATATAAACAGGAGTTGATAGTTGATTCTTTTCCGGCCACATTGCCAAGACTCGCAATAGTTGTGCGCATAGGTATTGACGATAGGAATTATTTGGATGGTGGGAACATAAATGTTCATATTGGGAAGCGTTCAATTGGACCATTTGAGGTCGACACTGGAGAGAGAGTGCACCTGGAAGTCGAGAAGATGCTTATCGAAGCAGTAATTATTATGGATCAGATCGTATTTGATGAAGCGTGTGAAATTACAGTTACGTATTCAACAAAATCGGAAATATTGACCGGATTTAGCCTTATTGTTCGAAATGCAGACAAGTCATAGAGTGGCGGCGTAACGAGATTAGATTAAGTATTTGTTAAGGGAGCGCCGAAAAGCTATGTTCTCAAAAATGTGAATTTTGCTTGCTACCCATTTAATCTCAATAGCAGTCTCGCTACATGATCTACTGCGGCCCCAGCCCGGTCTGATTGATTCGATCGACGCGCCCGCTACAGTACTTTGCTACCGCTGCTGACGACCTGCCCATGCGGTCAGAATCAATTTCTTCGAGCAGCCCGACAACACACTCTCCCTGGCTGCTCTCGCCACGGACTTCACTCTCGGCAACAACGCCGGCGGAGTGATCACGGACCGTGCTGCGAGCGCGTCTGCAGGGGCGCTTGACAACCTTCCATTGGTCGCTGAGTTTTACAGTCGTCTGCTAAGTCATTGAAATCAATTATGTTAAGATCACGACATCTTACATTTAACTCCTTGAAAATTTGGACATGTCATTGGAATCATAATCCGCGTGTCGGGGGTTCAAGTCCCTCCTCCGCTACCAAACTTCTCTCTACGATAATTCGTTCTCTTGTGTCCTGGCGCTTCGGGCAAGTCGAGATCCATGGGTATTCGCGGCAGGCGAGCTTCGAATCACGAACCCGTGAGTGCGCCTTAACCGCCGCCCCGCCTCCCCTAATCTGTCGTGGAGTGCAGGCCATCTGCCGGCACCGGCTAGGCTAGCGAAAGTCTCTCACCCGCGGAGGATCGATATGACCCGCTCCCTCCTCACCCGCCGTTACCTGCTCGCCGCCGGTGGCGCCCTGGCGGCGACCGGGGCTTCCGGCCTGCTCGTCCCCGCTCAGGCGAAGGGCCTGGCGCCGACGCCGTCGATGCGGGGCGGTGCGAACAACTACCTGCCGGGCGCGCCGATCGTGGAGCGGATCGGCGGCGGCGGGTTCTGGATGTCGGGCACCGTGCGCCGGGCCGGCGACGGCGCGCCGCTGGCCGGCCAGCGCATCCAGATCTGGGCCCACACCACCGAAGGCTACGAGCGCGACCCGCACAGCCACGGCGCCACCCTCACCGACGCGAACGGGGTGTTCCGGCTGGAGATGCCGCAGATCGTCCCGGCCTTCGGCCAGCCGCACGGGCACCTCGCCTATGACAGCGGCGAGTTCGAGACCGTGTTCCTGCGCCCCGTCATGGCGAGTTCGAGCGACACCAGCCTGGAAGCGCATTTCGTCCTCAAGCCGGTTTGACGCAGGCCGATCCGGGAAGCATGAGGCTGGCCCGCCAGATCCTGATCTGGGCCGCCCTCGGGGCCGCCATCGCGGTGCCGATCGCCGCGGCGGCGGCGAGCCCGCTGCTCGCCTGGCGCGACCCGGTCTACATCGCCGCCGGGTTCGCGGGGATCGTCGCGATGGCTTCGCTGCTGCTGCAGCCCCTACTGGTCGGCGGCTATCTGCCGGGCCTGCCGGCCGCGCGCGGGCGGCGTGTCCATCGCGCGATCGGCGGCGTCCTGGTCGCGGCCGTCGTGCTGCACGTCGCCGGGCTCTGGGTCACCAGCCCGCCCGACGTGGTCGACGTCCTGCTGTTCCGGTCGCCGACGCCGTTCTCGGCCTGGGGCGCGATCGCCATGTGGGCGGTGTTCGGCGCCGCGCTGCTGGCCGCGCTCCGCCGGAAGCTGCGGATCCGGCCGCAGGCCTGGCGCCTCGGCCACACCGCGCTGGCGGCGGTGACCGTGCTGTGCAGCGTGGTTCACGCGCTGCTCATCGAGGGCACCATGGAGACGGTCTCGAAGGCCGTGCTGTGCGCACTGGTCGTCGGCGCCGCCGTGAAGGTGGCGGTCGACCTGAAACTCTGGGCGATCCGGCCGCGCCGGCGGGCGTAAGCCTGAGCAACCGGCGGGCTACCCCCGTCCCGCCCCCTCAGTGGAAGTGGAAGTCCTCGGCGATGATGCGCTCGGGCGGCAGGCCGAGGGCGGCGAACTGGCGGGCCATGTCGCGCACGAAGCCGGGGCTGCCGCACAGCATGACAGCCACGTCGTCGAGCGGCTGCACCGTCTCCATCACCCGGCTCGCGGTCAGCCGGCCGCGCTCGCCGCTCAGCCACAGCTCGTAGTCGACGTAGGAATCGGCCTTCGGGACGATCTCGCGGATCTCGCCGTCATAGGGCGCGTGGCTGGCGTCGCGGGCGACGTACCACAGCCAGATCCGCCGGAAGTCGTCGTTCGTCGTCTCGAACCGCAGCATGCCGAGGAACGGCGTGATGCCGATGCCGGCGCCGATCCACACCAGCCGGCGATGATGGGCATAGCGGTGCGGCGTGAAGCCGCCGAACGGTCCGAACACCTCGACCGGGTCGCCCGGCGCCAGGCTCGGCAGGTCGCGCGTGAAGTCGCCGACCATCCGCACCGACACCCGCAGGTCGCGCTCGGCCGGCGAGGACGAGATCGAGAACGGGTGCAGTTCGCGCCGGCTGCGCCGCGGCCGGTTGACGAACACGAAGGTGCCGGGCTCGTAGATCATGCGCCGGGACTGCGGCCGCAGCACCAGGTCGACGGCGTCGTCGGAACGCCGGTCCACCGCCCGCACCGCATAGCGGAAGCGCGGCGCGATCCAGCGGTACAGCACCACCCGGTACAGCCAGCTCGCGGCCCCGACCAGCACCAGTATCCACATCCAGAAGCGCAGCGGCTCGTAGGCGGTGATCGTCGGCCCGGCCGACAGCGCATGGGCCGAGGTCAGCAGGAAGATCGGTCCCAGCAGGCCATGCAGGGACAGCCAGGCCTCGTAGCGCAGCCGCCGGCTGTAGGCGAGCGCGGTCCAGGCGATCACCACCCACAGGATCAGGGCGTTGAAGCCCTCGACCATGTGCGACGACCAGAACGGCACCAGCAGGCCGGCGACCGAGCCACCGGCCTCGACTGCCGGCGGGACGTACAGCGCGACGTGCACCAGCATCAGGCCAATGGCGAGCGGACCGAGCCGGCGGTGCAGGCGGACCGCCCGGTCGAGCCCGCCGAACAGCGGTTCGATCGAGCGGCTGCGCGTGGTGGCGAGCAGCAGCACCGCCATCAGGGTGATCGACCACGCCGAGATCAGCAGGCTCGGCCCGAGCCAGGACAGGAACGGCTCGCCGTTCGGCATGGCCGCCCGGCCGGCGCCCCACAGCACCGTCGTGACCGCGAGGGCCCCGCCGACCAGCCACCAGCCCGGCGCGACCGACGACAACCACCGGCGCCGCCCCCGGCCCGTCGCCGAACCATCGGTCCCACGCTCCCCCGTCGTCCCGGCATCCATAGCCACCTCCCAGTCCGACGCGGCGTCGAACGCCAGTGCTTCCGAGCCGCCACCCTGCCGCAGCGACAGGGCACGCTTCGCTTCACCCGCGATCGACGGCCCCATTCGGACAACGCGAACGGCGGCGGCCCGAGGACCGCCGCCGCCATGCTTCAGACCCGGAGCATGGCCCCGGGCGACTCGACCGACGGAGCGACTACTCCGTCTTCTCGATGTTCCAGGCCACGAACAGCAGCGCGTTCGGGACGCCCTTCAGGGTGTTCCGCCACGCCACCGGGGTCACGAACTGGCCGGTGTTGAGGTACGGGATGAACTCGTAGAAGCGCTTCTGCAGCGCATCGACGATCTTCATCTGCTCCTCCTTCGTGCCGGCGTCCATGAACGCGGCCCGCAGGCGCTCGATCTCGTCGTCCTTCGGCCAGCCGAACCAGGCGGTCTTCGGGTCGCCGGTCGAGACCAGCGGCGCGTTGGTCAGCGGGCTCGACATCGGCACGCCGGTCCACCAGGTCGGGAAGATGTGCCAGCCGACCTTCGGATCGGTGTTCGGATCGTCGGTCTTGGCCCGCCGCGAGGTCAGGCTCGACCAGTCCATCGCCTGGGCATCGACGTTGACGCCGATCTCCTTCAGCTTGCCGACCATCACCAGGATGTTGTTGTAGATGATCTGCTGGTCGGTCGGCAGCATGACCACGATCGGGTCCTTGAAGTTGTAACCGGCCGCCGCCAGCAGCTCCTTGGCCTTCTCCGGGTTCGGCTTCATCCACGGCTCGGCATGGGCCTCGCTCTCGAGCGCCGAGTTGCACATGAAGACCGCGTAGCAGACCGTCTCGAACTCCGGGTTGCCGACCTGGGCGGCCAGGAACTCGCGCTGGTCGACCAGCAGCTGCAGGGCCTGGCGGGCCCGCACGTCGTTGAACGGCGGGTACAGGTGGTTCGGCCGGATGTGGCCCATTTTGCCGAGGGTGTCGAGAACCTTGACCGTGATGTTCGGGTCGGCCTTCAGCATCGGCATCAGGTCCAGCGGCGGGATCTCGTAGGCGTCGACCTCGCCGGACATCAGCGCCTGGGTCGCGGTGTTGGTGTCGGGGATGTAGATCCACTCGACGGTGTCCACCTTGGCGACCTTGCCGCCGGAGAAGCCGTCGACCGGCTCCGAGCGCGGCTTGTAGTCCTTGAACTTGCGGTAGACTACGCGGTCGCCCGGGACCCAGGCCTTGTCGTCGAACACGAACGGGCCGGAACCGATGATCGTGGTGACCTGCGTGTTCGGGTCGGTCTGGGCCTCCTCCTCGCGCATGACCGGCAGCGGCAGCGTCGGGTTGGCCAGCACGCTCAGCATCGGGCCGAACGGCTTCTCGAGACGGATCTCGAAGGTCTTCGCGTCGACCGCGACGATCTCCTTGACGCGCGTCATGAGCGCCTGCCCGTCGGCCCGCTTGACCGACCAGCGCTTGATCGACGCGATGGCATCCTTCGACTCGACCGGCGAGCCGTCGTGGAACAGCAACCCGTCCCGCAGCGTGAAGCTCCAGGTCAGGCCGTCGTCGCTGGTCTTCCAGCTGTCCACCATCTGCGGCTGCGGCTGCAGCTTGCTGTCCATCGAGAACAGCATGTCGTAGACCATGTAGCCATGGTTCTGGGTGATCGCCGCCGTCGTCCAGACCGGGTCGACGTTCTTCAGGTCGGCCTGCGGCACCACCTTCAGCGTGGTCTCGGCCATGGCCAACGACATACTCGCAAATACTGCTGCGGCCCCCAAGAGAGCCGTAACTCCCATCCTCGCGCGCCTCATAGCGGTCTCCTTCTGTTGAAATCCTCCGAGCAGGCTTTTCACTCAGATACTCACGGCGGGAACCGCACCGAACGCCGGCCGCCGCCTGCGGCCGGCCGGCTTGATCAGTGCGGCATGACGAAGTGCCCGGGGGACACTTCCTCGAGCGGCAGGGTCTCGGGCTCGAAACCCCACGGCTTGAGCGGGGAAGGAATCTCGTCGGTCATCAGGCGCAGGTCGGTCCGCCGCTGGCGCGGATCGGCGACCGGCACCGCCGACATGAGCTTCCTGGTGTAGGGATGTCGCGGATCCTCGAACACCGCCGCGCGCGGGCCGAGCTCGACGATCTGGCCGAGATACATCACGGCGACCCGGTGGCTGATCCGCTCGACCACCGCCAGGTCGTGGGACACGAACAGGTACGAGATCCCGAACTCGGCCTGCAGGTCCAGCATCAGGTTGACGATCTGCGCCTGGATCGACACGTCGAGCGCCGACACCGCCTCGTCGGCGACGATCAGGTTGGGGTTGAGGGCCAGCGCCCGGGCGATGCAGATCCGCTGGCGCTGGCCGCCCGAGAACTCGTGCGGGTAACGCCGGGCGTGCTCGGGCCCGAGCCCGACCCGCCGCAGCAGGTCCGCCACCCGGTCCTGGAGCGCCTTGCCCGAGGCCAGGTTGTGGATGCGCAGCGGCTCGCCGATCAGGTCCGCGACCGACAGCCGCGGGTTCAGCGAGGCGAACGGGTCCTGGAAGATCATTTGCATCTGACGGCGCACACTCTCCATGGCGCCGCGGCCGAGCTTGGTGATGTCGCGGCCGCCGAACACCACCCGGCCGCGGGTCGGCTCCTGCAGGCGCAGGATGGTGCGGGCCGTCGTCGACTTGCCGCAGCCGGACTCGCCGACCAGCGCCAGGGTCTCGCCGACGCCGAGGCTGAACGAGATGTTCTCGACCGCGTGGATCGCCGCTTTCGGCTTGCCCAGCAATCCGCCGCCGACCGGGAACCGGGTCACGAGCCCGTCGACCTCCAGCAGCGGCCCGGCATCCGCCGGCCGCGGCGCGGCGTCGGCCGCCGGCTTCGCCGCGGTCGCCGGCTCGCTCGCATCCCGGCCATATTCGAGGTTCGGGAACTTCATCGGCAGCGGCTGGCCGCGCATCGCCCCCAGCCGGGGCACCGCGTCCAGCAATGCCTTGGTGTAGGGATGCTGCGGCGCGTGGAAGATCTCCTCGACCGGGCCCTCCTCGACCTTCTCGCCGCGGTACATGACGACGACCCGGTCGGCCATCTCGGCCACCACGCCCATGTCGTGCGTGATGAACAGCACGGCCATGCCGATCTCGCGCTGCAGCGTCTTGATCAGGTCCAGGATCTGCGCCTGGATCGTGACGTCGAGCGCGGTGGTCGGCTCGTCGGCGATCAGCAGCGCCGGCCGGCAGGCCAGGGACATCGCGATCATCGCCCGCTGCCGCATGCCGCCGGACAGCTGATGCGGGTACTCGTCGAGCCGCTTCTCGGCCTCCGGCATGCGCACCAGATTCAGCATCTCCAGGGCCAGCTCGTCGGCCTCCCGCCTGGACTTGCCCTGGTGCAGGCGGATCGCCTCTACGATCTGGAAACCGATGGTGAACACCGGGTTCAGCGAGGTCATCGGCTCCTGGAAGATCATCGAGATCTCGTTGCCCCGGATGTCCCGAAGCACCGGCAGCGGCTGCTGCACCATGTCGACCACCGCGCCGGACTTGCGGCGGAACTCGATCTCGCCCGAGACGATCCGGCCGCCACCGAGCTCGGTCAGCCGCAGCAGCGACAGCGCCGACACCGATTTGCCGGAGCCGGATTCGCCGACGATCGCCAGGGTCTCGCCGCGGTCGATGTGCCAGGAGACACCGTCGACCGCCTTCACCACGCCGCCCTCGACCGGGAACTGCACCCTCAGGTCGCGGACGTCGATCAGTCGCTGCTGGTCCATGGCCGCGCCGCTCATTCGTTGTTGGTCGAGCGGCGGAGCCGCGGGTCCAGGGTCTCGCGCAGGCCGTCGCCGAGCAGGTTCACCGCCAGCACCACGAGGCTGAGGAGCAGCCCCGGGAACAGCAGCAGCCACCAGCCGACCAGCACGTAGGTGCGCCCCTCGGCCATCATGTTGCCCCAGCTCGGGATCGCCGGCGGCGTACCGGCCCCGAGGAACGACAGGATCGCCTCGATGATGATCGCCGAGGCGCAGACATAGGTCGCCTGCACGATCAGCGGTGCCATGGTGTTCGGCATGACGTGCACGAACAGGATCCGCGGCAGCTTGGCGCCGAGCGAGACCGCGGCGTCGACGAACAGCTGCTCGCGCAGGGTCAGGACGATGGCGCGCACCAGCCGCACCACGCGCGGCACCTCGGGGATGGTGACCGCGATCACCACGGCCCAGATGCTCGACCGGGTGATGCCGACGATGGCGATCGCCAGCAGGATGGCGGGGATCGCCATCAGCCCGTCCATGATCCGCATGACCACCGGGTCGAGGACCCGGATGAAGCCTGACACCAGGCCGATCACCAGCCCGACGATGCAGGCGAAGGCGGCGACGGTGAAGCCGACGATCAGCGAGACCCGGGAACCATAGACGGTCCGGGCGAAGACGTCCCGTCCGAGCTGGTCGGTGCCGAACCAGTGCTCGGCCGACGGCGGCTTGAGGCGCTGCAGCGGGTCCAGGCGCTGCGGGTCGTAGATGGTGAACAGCGGCGCGAACACCGCCATCAGCGTAACCGTCAGCAGGATGACGAGCCCGGCCAGGACCGTCGGGTGCCGGCGGAGCCAACGCATGGCCTGCCCGACCCTGGCCATCGCGCCGGCCGACGGCGCGGAGGTGTCGATCGCCATCAGTAGCGAATCCGTGGATCGACGAGGATATAGATGATGTCGATCGTCAGGTTGATGAGCACGTAGATCCCCGAGAAAATCAGGATAACCCCCTGCACTATCGGATAGTCGCGTCTAAGGATCGAATCGGCCGTCAGCCGCCCGAGCCCGGGAATCGCGAACACGCTCTCGGTCACCACCACGCCGCCGATCAGCAGCGCGATGCCGATGCCGACGGTGGTGACGATCGGCACCGAGGCGTTGCGGAGCGCATGGCGGAACAGGATCGGCACGATGCCGAGCCCCTTGGCGTGGGCGGTCCGGATGTAGTCCTGGTTGATCGCCTCCAGCATCGACGCCCGGGTGATCCGCGCGATCAGCGCCACGTAGGTGACCCCGAGCGCCACCGTCGGCAGGGCGATCGCCCGCAGGAAACCGCCCAGGTCCTTGAACGGCGACACGTAGCCCATCACCGGGACCAGCTTGAGCTGCGCCGCGAACACCATGATCAGCAGGTAGGCGAAGACGAAAACCGGCACCGAGAACCCGAGCACGGCGAAGCCCATCATCGTGCGGTCGATCCAGGAGCCGGCGCGCCAGGCGGCGGCGATGCCCAGCGGGATCGCGACGACGACGCTCAGCAGGATGGTGGTGGTGGTGAGCGCCAGGGTCGGCTCGACCCGCTGCAGGATCAGCTCGGAGACCGGCCGGCCGGAGAAGATCGACGTGCCGAGGTCGCCCTGCATGATCGCGCCCAGCCAGTTCAGGAACTGGGTGTGGAACGGCAGGTCGAGGCCGAGGGTCGCGCGGATCCGCTCGATGTCCTCCTTGGTCGCGATGTCGCCGGCGATCACCGCGGCCGGGTCGCCCGGCGCCAGGTGCAGCAGCCCGAACACGAAGAACGCGACGAACGCCATCACGAAGGCGGTCGCGACCAGGCGCTTGAGGATGAGGGCGATCACCGGCCGGGCCTCACAGCGCCGGCCGCCGGTCGGCCCAGGGGCGCGCCCGCTCGAAGGCCCGGCTGGCCTGCAGCACGCGGAGGTCCTGCCCCCGGCCCGCGACGATCTGGATGCCGACCGGCCGGCCGTCCGGCGTAAAGCCGCACGGACAGGTCGCGGCCGGGACCCAGGTCAGGTTGAACGGGTAGGAGAACCCGGCCCAACGAATCCAGTCCCATGAATGCTGTTCCCAGTGCTCGGGGATGATGCGCCCGGCCGGGAACGCCGCGACCGACATGGTCGGCGTCACCAGCAGGTCGTAGCGGGTGAAGAGGTCCTGGACCTTGGCGTAGAAGTTCAGGCGCTCCTGCTTGGCCCGGACGTATTCGGCCGCGGTGACCGACAGGCCGTCGCGCACGCACGCAACCAGGCCCGGGTCCATGCGGTCCTGCCACTCATCGAGCAGCAGGCCGAGATTGCCGGCGAAGTTGGACACCCAGAAGCAGCGGTGCATCTCGCTCGGGTCGTCCCACAGCTGGCCGACCTCCTCGACATGGCAGCCGAGCTCGGCGAACGCGTCGACCGCCTTGCGCACCGGTTCGGCGACCTCGGGGTCGACCTTCAGGTAACCGAGGTCCGGGCTCCAGGCGACCCGCAGGCCGCTGAGATCGGCCTCCAGGTTGTCCAGGAATCCCGGCGGCCGGTCGGTCAGGCTGGCCATGTCGCGGTCGTCCGGTCCGGCCAGCACGTCCAGCATCATGGCGGCGTCGCCGACGGTGCGGGTCATCGGGCCGATGTGGGAGACCATGTCGTTGTTCGGCGCCGGCGCGTACGGGATCCGGCCGAAAGTCGGCTTGATGCCGTAGACCCCGCAGAACGACGCCGGCATCCGGATCGAGCCGGCGCCGTCGGAACCCTGGTGCAGCGGGCCGATGCCGGCGGCGGCGCAGATGCCGGCCCCGGTGCTGGATCCGCCGGCGTTGTAGCCGTGCTTCCACGGGTTGTGCGAGATGCCGGTCAGCGGACTGTCGCCGCAGCCCTTCCAGCCGAGCTCCGGGGTCGTGGTCTTGCCGATCGTGATGGCGCCGGCGTCCCGCAGCCGCTCGACGATCGGGGCGTCGGCCTCGGGCACCCGGTGCTCGTGGATGAACGAGCCGGCCATCGACCGGATGCCCTTGGTCATCACCAGGTCCTTGATGGTGACCGGGATCCCCTCGAGCGGCCGAAGGTGCTCGCCGGCGGCGATCCGGGTTTCCGCGCGCTTCGCGGCCTCGCGCGCGGCATCGAACGTCGGGGTGCAGATCGCGTTCAATCGCGGATTGAGGGCCTCGGCGCGGTCGATCACCGCGTCCACGAGTTCGGTCGGCGAAAGCGCCTTCGACCGAAGGAGCTCGCGCAGGGTCGTCGCCGGTGTGAAACAGAGATTTTCGTCAGGCATGCCGACCCCCATCCCCCATGGAGCAATCGCGATGTCGGGATGCTAGCATCCGTTCAAAATTGGAAACAACCACCCTATCGCGGCCCTTTCATTGCCTGGATGTCAACAGAAGTGGGCCACGAGACACCTTCCGTTCCCAATGGGACATGGCCGGCCAGCCTCGACCGCAGCCTAAGATCGAAGATCCCGGGGCCCGCACAGGCAGCACGCCGAGCCACGTCGCAAATCTCTTGGAACTCAAATCCTTACCGCGACTGCGAAATCGAACGCCGGGCCGTCCGCCCCGAACCGCTGCGCCGCGAACGGCCGCGGACCCGGCCGTTCGCGGCGGGCTTCCCGGCACCGCCGCCCCCGAGACGGGGCCGCAGCTGCCGGCCCGCAGGCGAGGTTCCGGCGGGAACCGCGGGTGCTCCGAAACCGATGTACCAGGAGCCGATCCCGCGGCGGGTGTCGGGCTTCCCGGAGCGCCACCGGCGACGGCACGCCCGGCCCGGCCCCGCCCTCGCGGCGGGCTCGCATTGGTGGAGAGACCGCATTGGTGGCGAGACCGCGGTCCGGCCGATCCGCGGGCGCCTAAGCCTTTGCCGTCCCGCCGAGAATGCTCTTCTGCAGCGCCTGCTGGGTGTCGTCGAGCGGTCGGACGTCGACCGGGATGTTGCCGACCAGAAAGCCCGAGCAGGCTCCGTCACCTGCGAACAGCGGCAGGATGAGCCGTCGCCACGACCGGGCGGAAAGCCAGGACGGCGAGACGTGCTGCGTGAACAGGGCGAAACGGGCGCGGTACACCGCCCTGTAGCAGGCCCGGTACATCAGCGAGAGCGAGGTACGGGTGACCGCGTTCATCTCCGAGACCGTCGCACCGGTCCAGTCGCGCCCCGCGTAGTTGGCGATCCCCGAGCCGTACACCCGGTACCGCGCGTCGAAGCCGTCGCGCAACGAATCGAGCAGCAGCACGTTGCCCGCCGCCGGCAGGATCGCCAGAACGTCGACATGCTCCCGCGACGGACGACCGTCGTGCTTCGCGAACAGCTCCTGCCAGTACGCGTACAGCACCTGCAGCTTGGCCTCGGGAAGCTGCCGCCCGTCGTCGACCACGAACATCTCGGTCAGGCCGTGGCCGAAGCGGCCCGACAGGTCGCCGGAAACGATCCAGCCCGCGGCCTCCTCGATCTCGTCGTCGGTCGGCTCCCGCCACGACGCCTCGGTTCCCGGCGCGTCCAGCTTCGACACGGGGTCAGGCACGCCCGGCCCTCGCCGGCGCGAGCCCCGGCGCCGACGACTCGATCCCGCGGATCCAGCCGCCGCCGAGCACCCGGCTGCCCTGCGGCGCGTACAGCACCGCGGCCTGCCCGGCCGACACACCGTACTGTGGCTCGTCGAGCACGATCGCCGCGCGGCCGCCACCGGCCGGCCACACGGTCGCCGCGGCCGGCGGCTGGGTCGAGCGCAGCTTGACCAGCACCCGCCCGCCTTCGGCCGGGATGCCGTCGCCGCCGCCGAGCCAGTTGACTTCGCTCGCCAGCACGGTCGCCGCCGCCAGCGCCTCGCGCGGGCCGACCACCACGCGTCGCGTCTCGGGCTCCAGGCGGACCACGTAGAGCGGGTCGGTATCGGCCTCGCCCTCGGGACCGCCCCCACCCGCTCGGCGCCGCCCGCCGATGCCGAGGCCGCGGCGCTGGCCGATGGTGTAGCCGATGATGCCGTCGTGCCGGCCGAGCACGGACCCGTCCAGGTGCACGATCTCGCCCGGATCGACCGCCCCCGGCCGCAGCCTGCGCACCACCTCGGCGTAGTTGCCGTTCGGCACGAAGCAGATGTCCTGGCTGTCCGGCTTGTCCTGCACGGCGAGGCCGAGGCGGCGGGCCTCGGCCCGGGTCGCGTCCTTGTCCATGCCGCCGAGCGGGAACCGCAGGAAGCCGAGCTGCTCCGGCGTGGTGGCGAACAGGAAGTAGCTCTGGTCCTTGGCCGGGTCGGCGGCGCGGTGCAGTTCCGGTCCGTCCGGCCCGACGACCCGGCGCACGTAGTGGCCGGTTGCCAGCGCCTCGGCGCCGAGGTCGCGCGCGGTCGCTGCCAAGTCGCGGAACTTGACGGTCTGGTTGCAGCGCACGCAGGGGATCGGGGTCTCGCCGCGCAAGTAGCTGTCGGCGAAGTCGTCGACCACGCTCTCGCGGAACCGGCTCTCGTAGTCGAGCACGTAGTGCGGGATGCCGATGCGCTCGGCCACCGTCCGGGCGTCGTGGATGTCGGAGCCGGCGCAGCAGGCCCCCTTGCGCGCCACCGCCGCGCCGTGGTCGTACAGCTGCAGGGTGATGCCGACCACGTCGTAGCCGGCCTCCTTCAGCAGCGCCGCGGTCACCGAGCTGTCGACGCCGCCTGACATGGCCACGACCACGCGCCGGCCACTGCGCGGACCGGGGAGGCCGAGATCGAGATCGGGGGCACCTGTCGTCATGGGCGGGATATAGGGCCGCGAGGGTGGCCGGCGCAAGCAACCGCGCCGTCAGTTACCGTCCGGCCGCGTCCAGGCCCATCTGCCAGAACCCGACTTCGAGGTCGGTCGCCTGCCGGAAGGTGCAGGCCAGATCGTCGAACCGGGCGTCGCCACCGCGCCGGACCGCCAGCCGGTCCATCTGCGCGATCGAGTTGCGCACCACCTCGCGGTAGTCCTCGCCGGCGTACACGGCGATCCAGGCCTCGTAGGGGTTGGCCTCGCCGCGCAGGGTGGCCGGGTCGGCGGCCAGCCGCTCGCCGATCACCCCGTAGCCGACCACGCAGGGCGCCAGGGCGGCGTACAGGTCCAGCAGGTCGCCGGCGTGGCCGCGGTCCAGCACGAAACGGGTGTAGGCGACGCAGGCGGGATCCTCCGGCACCGCCGCCATCTCGGCCTCGGTCATACCCCAGCCGGCGCAGTACTGGACATGCAGTTTCATTTCGGTATCGATCAGGGCCGACAGCGTTCCGGCCGCGTAACGCATGTCGTCCAGGGTGTCGGCCTTGTGGGCGGCCAGCGCGTAGGCCCGCGCGAAGTGGATCAGGAACAGGTAGTCCTGCGCCAGGTAGTGCCGGAACGCCGGCTCCGGCAGCGACCCGTCGGCCATGCCGGCGACGAACGGATGCCGGGTGTAGGCGGTCCAGGAATCGGGACAGGCGGCGATCAGCCGGCCGCAGAACGAGCCGGCGGGGACGAGGTCGGCGGAAGCGGTCATCGGGACTCCTTCAAGCTGGGAGGCGGGTCGTGTCGGACGGCCAGCGACAAGCGGTCACGCATGGACCGCCAGGTGGCCAGGAAGCGGTCGATGTCGGCCTCGGTCGTGGTCCAGCCGAGGCTGACGCGGATCGCCTGACCGGCCAGCGGGTCGTCGCCCAGCATGGCCGCGAGCACGTGCGAGCGCTTCACCTTGCCGGACGAGCAGGCGGATCCGGCGCTGACCGCCACCCCGGCGAGGTCGAGCGCCATGACCTGGGTCTCGGCAGGGACGCCGGGCAGCCCGAGGCAGGTCGTGGCGATCCGCTCGGCGCCGGCACCGAACACCCGCGCCTCTGGGGCGATCCCCGGCACCGCCGCCTCCAGCCGGTCGCGCAGGGACCGGGCCCGCTCCAGTTCCCGCCGCCCGTCGGCCAGCACCGCCGCGGCGGCGGCGCCGAAGCCGGCGATGCCGGGCAGGTTCTCGGTCCCGGAGCGGCGCCCGCGCTCCTGCCCGCCGCCGACGGCGACCGCCCGCAGCGCGACCTCCGGCCGGACCAGCAGGGCGCCGCTGCCCATCGGGCCGCCGAGCTTGTGCGCCGACAGCGCGATCAGGTCGGCCCCGCCCAGCACCGCCGGGTCCAGCTTGCCGGCGCCCTGGACCGCGTCGACATGGACCAGCGCGCCGGCGGCGTGAGCCAGGCGGATGGCCTCGGCCACCGGCTGGATCACGCCGGTCTCGTTGTTCACCCACATGACCGACACCAGGGCAGGCTCTTCGCTCGCCGCCAGCCGCCGCTCCAGGTCGGCGAGGTCGAGCCGGCCCTCGGCATCGACGGCGATCCGCTCGGCCCCTTCGGCCGCCGCCAGCACCGCGTCGTGTTCGATCGCCGACACCAGCAGCCGCGACCGACCGCAGCCGCGGACCGCCAGGGCGTCCGCCTCGGTGCCACCCGACGTGAACACCACCTGCTCGGCCGGCCGGTCGAGCAGGGCCGCGACCTGCCGCCGGGCCGCCTCCAGCCGCCCGCGCGCCGCCCGCCCGGCCGCGTGCACCGACGACGGGTTGCCGACCGCCCGGGCCGCCTCGGTCATGGCCTCCAGCGCCGCCGGTCGGATCGGGCTGGTGGCGTTGTGGTCGAGGTATGTGGAACCGCTCATCGTCCTGCCGTGCCCGGCCGTCTGCGACCGTTCTCTTGACTTGCCACGACCTGCCACAAAATTTCATCGGAATCGACAAATCGACACTCGACGCGCTATGTGCTCCCCCTGCGCCGAGTTCGGTCACGAGGAGGCCATGCCCGAGGTCATCATCAACGGTCCCGAAGGTCGCATCGAGGGACGCTACCTGCACGCGCAAGAGCCGAACGCGCCGATCGCGCTGATGCTGCACCCGCATCCGCAGCACGGCGGGACGATGAACAACAAGGTCGTGTACGCCATGTACCAGACCTTCGTCGCCCGCGGCTTCTCGACCCTGCGCTTCAATTTCCGCGGCGTCGGGCGCTCCCAGGGCAGCTACACCGGCGGCGAAGGCGAGCTGTCGGACGCGGCGACCGCGCTCGACTGGCTGCAGACCTACAACCCGAACGCCAGGTTCTGCTGGATCGCCGGCTTCTCGTTCGGCGCCTGGATCGGCATGCAGCTGCTGATGCGCCGGCCGGAGATCACCGGCTTCGTGTCGGTCGCCCCGCCGGCCAACATGTTCGACTTCTCGTTCCTCGCCCCCTGCCCGGCCTCCGGCCTGGTGGTGCAGGGCGACCAGGACGACATCGTGCCGCCGGAGTCGGTGAAGAAGCTGGTCGACAAGCTGTCGGCCCAGCGCGGCATCACCATCACCCACTCGGTGATCAAGGGTGCCAACCACTTCTTCGGCCAGCAGATCGACCAGCTGTCGGACATCATCGGCGGCTACGTCGACAAGTCGGTCGAAGCGCACGAGAAGGAAAGCGCGTAAGGCCTTCCCTCAGGAAGCGGGATTCAAGCGGCCGCCGGTCAGCGGGCGCGGCGCCCGGGTCGTGCCCGGGAAGCTGATCGGCAGGCCGAGCCGGCTGCGCACCGCCAGGTAGGCGAAGGCCTGCGCCTCCAGCGCGTCGCCGTCCCAGCCATGGGCGCCGGCGTCGTCCACCGGCACGCCGAGACGGTCGCGCAGCCCGGCCATCAGCACCGGGTTGCGCCGGCCGCCGCCGCACACGATCCAGCGCCGCGGCGGCTCCGGCAGCCAGTCCAGCGCCCGGCCGACCGAACCGACCGTGAACGCCGCCAGCAGCGCCGCGCCGTCGGCCGGCGACAGGCCCTCGGTCCCGGTCGCCGCGATCGCAGCGAACTCGTCGCGGTCCAGCGACTTCGGCGGCCGCCGCGCGAAGTAGCCATGCTCCAGCAACCCGGCCAGCCGGTCCGGGTCGACCCGGCCGGACGCTGCCAGCCGGCCGTCGAGGTCGCATTCGGTACCGACGGTGCGCCGGCACCAGTCGTCCAGCAGCGCGTTCGCCGGACCGGTGTCGAACGCCAGCAGGTCGTCCTCGCCCGGCCCGATCCAGGTGACGTTGCCGACCCCGCCCAGGTTCAGCACTGCCAGCGGCCGTTCCAGCCCGCCGGCCAGCGCCCGGTGATAGGCCGGGGCCAGCGGCGCGCCCTCGCCGCCGGCCGCCACGTCGGCGTAGCGCAGCCGGTCCACCACCGCGATCCCGAGCGCCGCCGCCAGCCGGGCGCCGTCGCCGATCTGGCGGGTGATGCCCTTGTCCGGCTCGTGCCGGATGGTGTGGCCGTGAAAACCGACCAGGTCGACCTCGGCCACCGACAGCCCGGCCTCTTCCATCAGCCGCCGCACGGCGTCGGCGTGCCGGCAGGTCAGCTCGGCCTCGACCCCGGCGACGTCGCCGCGCTCGCCCAGCACCGACCGCAGGCGCGCCCGGAACCCCTCGTCGTAGGGAACCGTCAGGGCGGCGCCGGCCTCGACCACCAGCGCGCCATCGGTTCGGATCACCGCGGCGTCGATGCCGTCCATCGAGGTGCCGCTCATCAGGCCGATGGCGACAAACAGGGAATTGTCCGTCATGGCGGGACAATCCCCCGCCGGCAGTCGACTGGCAAGCGGCGGCTGTGCTACATCCCGACGCCCTGCGCACGGACCAGCCGACGGACCCGAACCATGACCGCGCCCCGCTCCGAGTTCCTGAAGACGATCGTCGATCGCGGCTTCTTCCACCAGTGCACCGACCTCGAGGGGCTGGACGCCGAGTTCGCGTCCAAGATGGTCACCGGCTATATCGGCTACGACTGCACCGCCGACAGCCTGCACATCGGCTCGCTGCTGCAGATCATGCTGCAGCGCTGGATGCAGAAGACCGGCCACAAGCCGATCGTGCTGATGGGCGGCGGCACCACCAAGATCGGCGATCCGTCGGGCCGCGACGAGAGCCGCAAACTGTTGTCGGTCGAGGACATCGAGCGCAACAAGGCCGGCATCTTCCAGGTGTTCGACAAGTACCTGACCTTCGGCGACGGGCCGACCGACGCGGTCATGGTCGACAATGCCGAGTGGCTCGACCGGCTGCAGTACATCCCGTTCCTGCGCGACTACGGCGCGCATTTCTCGGTCAACCGGATGCTCAGCTTCGACTCGGTGAAGCTGCGGCTCGAGCGCGAGCAGCCGCTGAGCTTCCTCGAGTTCAACTACATGATCCTGCAGGCCTACGACTTCCTGGAGCTGCGCCGGCGCTACGGCTGCGTGCTGCAGATGGGCGGCTCGGACCAGTGGGGCAACATCGTCAACGGCGTCGAGCTGACCCGCCGGGTCGACCAGCAGACCATCTACGGCCTGACCTCGCCGCTGATCACCACCTCGTCCGGCGCCAAGATGGGCAAGACCGCCCAGGGTGCGGTGTGGCTGAACGCCGATCGCCTCAGCTCCTACGACTTCTGGCAGTTCTGGCGGAACACCGAGGACGCCGACGTCGGCCGGTTCCTGAAGCTGTTCACCGAGCTGCCGCTGGACGAGATCGCCCGGCTGGAGGCGCTGGGCGGCGCCGAGATCAACGAGGCCAAGAAGATCCTGGCGACCGAGGTGACGGCGCTGTGCCACGGCCGGGCCGCCGCCGACGAGGCCGCCGAGACCGCGCGCCAGACCTTCGAGGCCGGCCAGACCGCCGAGGGCCTGCCGAGCGTCGAGGTGCCGCGTGCCGAGTTGGCCGCCGGCCTGCCGGTGGTCGAGGCATTGCGCCGCTCCGGCCTGGCCGCCTCGAACGGCGAGGCCCGCCGGCTGATCCGCGGCGGCGGCGCCCGGGTCAACGACCAGCCGGTCGGCGACGAGAACGCCACGCTCGGCGAGGCCGACCTGGACGGCGACGGCGTGATCAAGCTGTCGGCCGGCCGCAAGCGGCACGCCCTGGTCAAGGCGGGCTGACGCCGCCGCGGGCGCGCCGGAAACCGGCTACCGCCCGCGGTCCTCGCGCTGCCCGGGTTGCGCCGCCGGCGGGGGCGGCGGCTCGACGACCGGGGCGTCGGCCGGGCGCTCGGCGGTCGACACCAACTCGCGCAGGAAGCCGGGGGCGAGCGCGGTCAGCGGATTCACCGCGACCTGCGGATCGTCGATCTTGCCGCGGACCCGGAACTCGGTGGCCAGCAGGCCCTCGCCCTCGCCGCCGGTCAGCAGCTGGCCGAACACCGGGATCTTGTCGATCAGCCGGGACAGCGAGTACGCCGGGGCGAGCAGGCCGACGAAGTCGATCAGCTCCGAGGTGCGGTCGTATGCCCCCTCGACCTTGAGGCCGAGACCGGGTCCGTAGGCGATGCCGTTACGCGCCTCGATGCGCTCCGGCGTCATGCTCAGATCGACCCGCAGGCGGCTGAACCGGATGCCGTCGCCGCGCAGCGTGTCGGCCAGCCCGGTGAACGACGCCACCGACAGGACCTGGGCCAGCACCGGGGCGTTGACCACGCGGTATTCGTCGATCCGGGCGGTCATCGCGAGGTCGTCGGTCAGCCCGTCGCCGTTCACCACGCCGTCGACGCCGAGCCGCCCGCCACGGATCGTCTCGACGATGTCGAAGGCACTCAGGAACTCGCCGGCATCCTCGGCCCGCAGGGTCAGCCGCCGCTCGCCGTCCACCGGCAGGACCGTCACGGTCGCGTAGCCCTCTCCCACGCGCCCGCGCAGGTCGAGCGACTCGATGCGCTTGCCGACCCGCCGGACCGCCAGGGTGGCCCGCGTCACCGGGGCCTTGCGGGTGACCATCAGGGTGTCGGCGGCGACCCTGAGATCGAGCGTCTGGGTACCGTCCGGCTCGTCCGGGGTGGTCGCCGCCCGGTCGGCGGCAGTCTCGTCCTGCTCCGGGTCGACGATCGGCGACAGGTCGATGACGCTGCCCCGCAACGCCACCCGCCAGTCGCCGGGCCCGATGCGCTCGACCCGCCCGGCCGCGTCGGTCCTGCCGATCTTCAGGCGCTCGAAGTCGATGACCTGCGGCACGCCGCCGGGCCCGAGCGCCGCGGTCGCCAGCGCCGCCATGTCGCCGGCCTTCATGTCGAAGGCGTCGACCGAGACCGGATTGCCGTCGCGCATCCCCAGCCTGGCCCGCAGGATGCCGCTGGAACCGGCGGGCTTCTCCCAGCCGAGTTCGTCGACGGTCAGCCGGGTGTCCTGCAGATCCGCCGTGATGGTGACCGTCTCCGCGCCGTCGGGGCGCACCTCGACCTGGGCGTCGACCGCCGCCTGCCCGCCGATCCGGTCGCCGAGGTCGAGGCCGAAGGCGGCCAGCCGCTCGCGGTCGGCCATGGTCCGGATACGGCTGCGGCTGGTGTAGGCCCCGCGCTTGTGGAAGCGCTGGTCGAGCGACACCTCGGCCCTGGTCCCCAGGACCGTCCCGGTGCCGTTCAGCTTCATGCCGGCGCCGTTCAGGTCGAGCGTCAGGTCGGCGTCCCGCAGGTCGTGCCCGGCGACCACCTCGGGAAGGTCGACATCGGCGAGGTTGGCCGCGGCCGCCAGCTTGACCTGCTCGATCTTCAGATCCTTGATCAGCGGCAGCTCGAACCGCAGCCGGACGCCGGCCTGCCCGGCGACCCCGTCGAGCTTCAGCCCGAGCCTGGTCGGATAGCCGAGCGGCTCGTGATCGATGACCTTAAGGGCGTCGAGCACCGGGCCGCGGGCGGCGACGTCGATCGCCGCCTTCTCGTTGTCGGTGTCCAGATCGCGGATCCTGACGATCGAGGGGTCGATCTCCAGCCGCCCGAGACGACCGCCGGCGATCGCGATGTCGAAGCTCCGGGCGTCGTACTCGGCGACGCCGTGCACGCCGGTCGCCGGCGGCAGCGGCCGGAAGTAGTGGGTGGTCACGCCGCTGAAGTCGATGCGCCCGCCGAGTTCGTCGAGGCGCGTCGTGCCGGGGTCGGCAGGGTCCAGCCAGCCGGCCGCCCGGACGGTCGCGCGCGGCACGGTGCCGTCCAGGAGATTGCCGGTGACCCATTCGCGCGCCGCTTCGCCGACCGTCTCGGGCCAGTAGCGCTTCAGGTCGTCGACCGGCACCGACTGCGCGGTCCCGTCGACCGTCACCCCGTAGCCGGAACCGCTCCGAACCGCCACCGCCCCGACCTCGAGGGTCGGCCCGCCGAGATCCAGCTTCAGCTCGAGCTCGGCACCGTCGAGACCCGGCTTGAGAACCCCGGACACCGACGCCCCGGCGACATCGACCGGCCGGTCGAGCAGGCCCGGGACCGTCACGGTCCCGGCACCGACCTCGATCTCCGCCGAGGCCGACAGCCCCTCGCCGGATATCCCGGACTCCGCCCGGATCGTGCCGCTGACCGGCACCGCCACGCCGCCCAGCGCGGCCAGCGTCGGATCCAGGGAGGCCAGCGCCGCCACCGGCAACCGGCGCACCAGGGCCTCCACGCGGAGCCGCCCGGCCTCGCGCTGGTAGCCGCCGTGGACCTCCAGCGGGGTTCGGGCGCCGCCGTCCCACAGCACGGTCCCGTCGCCGTGGAACGCGAGGCCCTCGCGGGTTCGCAGCAGGGCCATGGAGACCTCGTTCGCCTCGATCGCGTAGCCCCGCCGATCGTCGATCAGCCGGACGTCGGCGCCCGACACGTCGATCTCCAGCAAGTCCGACAGCGGACCGCCGGGCTCGGCGCCGGAGAACGCCCGCAACAGGCGCGCCAGGTCGAACTCCCCTGCGTCCTCGGCCTGCTCCGCGGCTTCCGGAACCAGCCGCCAGCCGCCTTCGGCGGTCCTGGTCACGACGATCCGGGGGTCCAGAACGTCGATCCGCTTCGGCGCCAGCCGCCCGGCCAGCAGCGCCTTCGGACTGAGGGCGACCGCCACCCGGTCGATCCGGACGCTTTCGGTGCCGTCCGGCTCGACCAGCCGGACATCCTGCGCGACCAGATCGAGGGCATGGTTCCAGCCGCTCCACGCGACCTGCGTGCCGCCCACCTCGGTCCGGAAGCCGATCCCCGGCGGGCTCAGCATCGTCTCGACATAGGGCCGCAGCCCGTCGAGCACGATCGGACCTTCCGACAGCCGCCATACCAGGACCAGGACGGCCAGCACCAGGCCGACGACCAGCGCCAGCAGGACCTCCAGGCAGACGACGGCGACGCGATGGATCACGGGTAGCGAACCCCGTTGGCGGGTCGTTGGGCGGTCTGCCCTGATAGCACGTTCCTCCTCCGCCTACGACGCCCGCCGAGCGCGACCGTGCGACGCTCCGGCTTGACCCGGGCGCGCGGAACTCCTCACTCTCCAACCGACTTCGAACCAGCGCGCCGAGACCGAGTTGAGCTTCAAACTGCAGCCCCGGACGCCTCCGGTCCCGACCGACCCGAACGCCGTTCGCGTCGGCCTCGAACGCTGGCAGGAACGCGCCGCGGAACTGTCCGGTTCCGAGGACCGCGACGCCGCCCTGGCCGCCCTGGAGGACGCCGGCACCCGCGCCCTCGTCGAGGGTATCGTGGCGCATTCCCCCTACCTGACCCGCGAGATGCTGCGCGAGCAGGCGTTCGTGGTCGGCGCGTTCCGCGACGGGGTCGACGCCGCCATCGCCCGGGTCTGGTCGGACTTCGCGGCGATCGATCCGCGCGACGGCGCCGACGCGATCATGAAGGCCCTGCGGGTCGCCAAGCGCCGCGCCGCGGTCACCATCGCGCTCGCCGACATCGCCAACCAGTGGAACCTGATCCAGGTCACCGACGCCATCACCGGCGCCGCCGACCGCGGCCTCGAGGTGTCCTGGCGGCACGCCCTGCTGGAGCAGATCCGGCGCAACAAGCTGCCGCTCGACCCGGACGCCGAGGACCCGCTGCTCGGCTCCGGACTGGTCTGCCTGGCGATGGGCAAGATGGGCGCGCGGGAGCTCAACTACTCCAGCGACATCGACCTGATCGTGCTCTACGACGACGCCCTGCCGGCCTATGCCGAGCACTGGGAGCTGCGGCAGGCCTTCGTCAACGCCACCCGCACGATGGTCAAGCTGATGGAGGAGCGCTCCGCCGACGGCTACGTGTTCCGCACCGACCTGCGGCTGCGCCCCGACCCCAACTCGACGCCCCCGGCGGTCTCGATGACCGCGGCCGAAACCTACTACGAGAGCATGGGGCAGAACTGGGAGCGGGCGGCGATGATCAAGGCCCGGCCGGTCGCCAGCGACCCGGAGTCGGCCGACGCCTTCCTGCGCGCGCTCAGGCCGTTCGTGTGGCGCCGGCACCTGGACTTCGCGGCGATCCAGGACGTGCACTCGATCAAGCGGCAGATCGCGGCCCACAAGAAGGGCATCGCGATCAAGGCCGAGGGCCAGAACGTCAAGCTCGGCCGCGGCGGCATCCGCGAGATCGAGTTCTTCGCCCAGACCCAGCAGCTGATCTGGGGCGGCCGCGACGCCCGCCTCAGGGTGCGCGGGACCGAGGACGCCCTGGCCGCGCTGGTCGACGCCGGCCGGGTGCGCGGCGAGGTCGCCGGCACGCTGAAGCTGGCCTACCGGTTCCTGCGCAAGGTCGAGCACCGGCTGCAGATGGTCGACGACAAGCAGACCCAGATCCTGCCGGACGACCCGGCCGAGTTGGACCGCTTCGCGGCCTTCCTCGGCTACGAGGACCCCAAGGGCTTTCGCGGCGATCTCGCGCACCACCTGCACACGGTCGCCTACCACTACGCCCGGCTGTTCGAGGAGGCCCCCGCCTTGTCCATTCCGACACGCGAGGCCGGGAGCCTGGTGTTCACCGGCACCGACAACGACCCGGAGACCGTGGCCACGCTCGCCGGCCTCGGCTTCGAGGACCCGGGCGCGGTCGCCGAGACCGTCCGCGACTGGCACCGCGGCCACACCCGCGCAACCCGCAGCGAGCGGTCGCGCCAGCTGCTGACCGAGCTGACCCCGGCGCTGCTGGACGCGCTCGGCCGGATGCCGCAGCCCGACCAGGCGTTCCGCCGGTTCGACCGGTTCCTGGAGGCACTGCCGGCCGGGGTCCAGATCTTCAGCCTGTTCCACGCCAACCCGGCGCTGATCGAGGTGATGGCCGAGATCCTCGGCATGGCGCCGTCGCTGGCCTCGCAGCTCGGCCGCGAGCCGGCGCTGTTCGAGGGCGTGCTGACCCACGACGTGATGCGCCCGCTGCCCGACGCCGACGCGCTGGCCGCCGAGCTCGACAGTCATCTCGCGGTCGTCGAGGACTACGAGGTTGCGCTCGACACCGCGCGGCGCTGGACCGGCGACCGGCGGTTCCAGGTCGGCGTGCAGATCATCCAGGCGCATCTCGACGCCGACCACGCCGGCGAGACCTTCTCCGACATCGCCGACGCCACCATCCGGTCGCTGCTGCCGGTGGTGGAGGACGAGTTCGCGGAGCGCCACGGCCGGCTCCCCGACGCCGGCTCGCCGGCGATCGCGGTGCTGGCGCTCGGCAAGTACGGCGGCCGCGAGCTGACCCACGGCTCCGACCTGGACCTGGTGTTCGTCTACGACACCCCGCTGGACCGCGAGTCGGACGGCCCCAAGCCGCTGATGACCTCGGCCTACAACATCCGCCTCAGCCAGCGCCTGCTGGCCGCTCTGTCGGCCAAGACCGCCGAGGGCGCGCTGTACGAGATCGACATGCGGCTGCGGCCGACCGGCAACAAGGGGCCGCTGGCGATCGGGCTGGACACTTTCGAGCACTACTACACCCACGACGCCTGGATCTTCGAGCACATGGCGCTGACCCGCGGCCGGGTGGTCGCCGGGACGCCCGCTCTGCGGGCCCGGATCGACGGGACCGTCCGCTCGATCCTGACCGCCGAGCGCGATCCCGGCGAGCTGCTGGCCGCGGTCCAGGCGATGCGGACGCGCACCGCCAAGCAGCACCGCTCGTCCAGCCCGTGGGAGGTCAAGCACTGGCGCGGCGGCCTGCTGGACCTGGAGTTCATCGCCCAGTACCTGCAGCTGCGCGAGGCGCACCGCCACCCGGCGGTGCTGGACGGCAACACCGCCGAGGCGTTCCGCCGGCTCGGCGCCGCCGGCGTGCTGGACGACGAGGAGGCCCGGTTCCTGGCGGCAGCGACCCGGATCTGGCGCAACCTGCAGGGCCTGCTGCGGCTCACCGTCGGGCGCGACTTCGACCCGGAGACCGCGCCCGAGGCGCTGAAGCGCCGGCTCGCCCGCACCGGCCGGGCCGTCGACTTCCCGAGCCTGCAGCGCAACATCGAGAAGATGAGCGAGACCGTCCGCGCCGCCTTCGCCCGTCACATCGGCGAGGCGCCGGAGTAGGCGGCGGGGGCCGAAGCGGCGGGTGGGTCCCGGGTCGCGCTGCGCTTGCCCGGGATGACGACAGGGAGGGTGGCGGTAGACCTCCGTACCGACGTCATCCCGGCCGACGTGGAGCGGCGAGCCGGGACCCACCCGCCGCCACCCCCTAATCAAGCTCATGCGCGGATGAGAGTTTTTCATCCCACGCCGCCGCGGATATCGGCCAGGATGCCTGCCCAGACCAGGACGCCCCCGGGAGAACGCCATGCCATACGCCTATGTCGTCGCGCAGGTCGACGTGAAGGATCCGGTCGCCTACGAGGAGTACAAGGCCCAGGTGCCGGCCACCATCGCCCAGTACGGCGGCGAGTACCTGGCGCGCGGCGGCGTCGTGGAGACCCTGGAGGGCGAGCCGCCGCTCGGCCGCGTCGTGGTCCTGCGGTTCCCGAGCCTGGAGCAGGCCAGGGCCTGGTACCGCTCGCCGGAATACGCCGGGCCGCTGGCCATCCGGCACCGCGCCGCGGTCAGCCGCTCCATGCTGATCGAGGGGATGGAGTAAGCCGATGAGCCGTCTCGCCGGACGCCAGTTCCTGAACATCCCCGGTCCGACCAACATCCCGGACCGCATCCTGCAGGCCATGCACCGGCCGGCCCTCGACTTCATGACCCCGGAGTTCTGGGAGATCCAGGTCGAGTGCCGCGACAACCTGAAGAAGGTCATGAAGACCGACGGCGAGGTGATGATCTACGCCTCCTCGGGCCACGGCTCGTGGGAAGCGGCGATGACCAACATCTGCTCGCCGGGCGACACCGTGCTGATGTGCGAGACCGGCCGGTTCTCGGAGTCCTGGGCGGACATGTGCAAGGCCTTCGGCCTGACCGTCGAGGTTCTGGCGAACCCCTGGGACCGGGCGACCGACCCCAACCGGGTCGAGGAGCGGCTGCGGGCCGACACCGCCGGCACCATCAAGGCGGTGGCCGTCGTCCACAACGAGACATCGACCGGCATGACCCACGACGTCGCCGGCATCGGCGCGGCGATCCGGGCCGCCGGGCATCCGGCACTGCTGATCGTCGACACCATCTCGTCGCTGGCCTCGATGGACTTCCGGATGGACGAGTGGGGCGTTGACGTGGCGGTCGCCGGCTCCCAGAAGGGGCTGATGCTGCCGGTCGGGCTCGGCATCTCGGCCGCCAGCGAGAAGGCGCTCGAGGCGACCAGGACCGCGAAGCTGCCGCGCAAGTACTACGACTGGAACGAGATCAAAACCGGCGACCACGGCCGCCTGCGGTTCGCCGGCACCGCCCCCAGCCACCTGTTCTTCGCCATGCGCGAAGGCCTGCGCCTGCTGCTGGAGGAAGGCCTGGACAACGTGTTCGCGCGGCACGCCCGGCTGGCCGAGGCGACCCGACGGGCGGTGCGGGCCTGGGGCCGCGGCAACGGCCCGACCCTGTTCGGCAAGGACGAGGCGGCGCTGTCGAACTCGGTGACCGCCGTGCAGATGCCGGCCGGCTTCGACGCCAACGCGTTCCGCGGCAAGGTCCTGTCCGAAACCAACGTGGCGCTCGGCGGCGGTCTCTCGCGGCTCAACGGCAAGGTGTTCCGGATCGGCCACCTCGGCGACCTGAACGAGCCGATGATCCTGGGTTGCCTGGCGACCGTCGAGCTCCAGCTCAAGCGGCAGGGCATTCCGCACGGGGCAGGCGGCGTCGATGCCGCGATCGAATACCTCGCCGGCTCGCTGGCCGCCTCATAGGTTCGTGAAGCGCGAAGATCAGGCTTGACGGACCGTTAACGGGTAGCGTGGCATGCTGCGCCGTTGAACAACCGAAACGAGCCTGTCCGAATTGACGACGACACCGTCGCCTATCGCTTCCCTGTTGCTCGGCGCCGGTGACGGCGACGAGGTGTGGGGCCGCCTCGCCTTCGCGCTCGGGCAGACCCGGATCGGCGTGGCGGTGTGGGATGCCGACGATCGGCTGGTGCTCGCCAACGCCCGGTTCCGCGAGATGTTCGCCGAGGTGGCGCCGTTCGACGGGAAGCTGCGGTTCGACGTTCTCCTGGAGCGCGCCAGGCAGGCCCGCGGCAGCGCAGCCCGCCCCGACCCGGTCGGTCACGACAGCCGCCACCGCGAACGCCCGGCGACCGGCGAGTTCCTGTCGTTCGGCAACCGGACCCTCCGCTACCACGACATCGCGACGCCGGACGGCGGCCTGGTCACGCTGTACGAGGACGTCACCCGCGAGCGCTCCGCCGAGGCGACGCTCGCGGCGCTGGCCAAGACGATCCCCGGTGCGATCTTCGAGCTCCGCCGCGATTCGCTCGACCGGATCGAATGCACCTATGTGAGCGAGCGCATCCGCGAGCTGACCGGGCTCGCCCCCGAACGCTACACGGCCGACTGGGGCGAGGCGGTCCGGGAGATCACCGGCGTGGCCGAATGCGCCGGTCTGGAGGACAGCCTGCGCGCCTCGGCGCGCAGCCTCGAGGACTGGCACGCCAAGCTGCCGATCCGGCACCCCGAGGCCGGGCAGCGATGGCTGCGCGCCCAGGCCTCTCCGCGCCGCCTGGAAGACGGCACGGTCCTGTGGTCCGGGATGGTCACGGACGCCACCGAGACCGTCCAGAGCAACGCCGCGCTGGCCGAGAGCGAGCGGCGGTTCCGCGACATCATCGACATCGCGTCGGACTGGGTGTGGGAATCCGACGCCGACGGCCGCATCACCTTCGTGTCGGAGCGGTTCACCGAATCCACGGGCCTCCCGACCGCTGCGTTTGTCGGCCGAACCCGGGCGGAACTGCCGTTCTACGACCGCAGCGACCCGGGCTTCCACGCGCTCGAGGAGGACACCCGGAACCGCAGGCCGATCCACGGGCGGCGCGTGCGGTTCGTCGTGCCGTCAGGCCATCGCCAGATCTCGCTGCGCGGCCGGCCGGTGTTCGACGAGGACGGCGACTTCCTCGGCTACCGCGGCACCGGCACCGACGTGACCCGCGAGCACGAGTACGTCCAGCGCCTGCACGAGGCCATGGTCGAGGCGCAGTCGGCGAACCGGGCGAAGTCGCGCTTCCTCGCCAACATGAGCCACGACCTGCGGACCCCCCTGAACGCGATCATGGGGTTCAGCGAGATCATGCAGGCCGAGGTGTTCGGACCGGTCGGCCACCCGCGCTACGCAGAGTACGTGCGCGACGTCCGGACCAGCGCCAGCCACCTCCTGGAACTGATCGACGACCTGCTGGACCTGGCCCGGATCGAATCCGGCCGGATCGAGATGGTCGAGGAACGCCTGGTCATCGCCGACATCGTGGACGAGGCGATGATGCTGGTGGCCCCGCGCTGCGAGGCGCGCGGCGTCGTGCTGGCCAAGACCTGCGACATCGAAGCGCCGGTCGTCCGCAGCGACCGCCGGGCGGTCAAGCAGATCCTGGTCAACCTGCTGACCAACGCGGCGAAGTTCACCGAGCGCGGCGGCTCGATCGAGGTGGCGGTGGAGCCGGACCGCAGCGGCGGCGTCTGGGTGACGGTCCGGGACGACGGCTGCGGCATCCCGCCGGCGATGATCGACGAGGTCACCAAGCCGTTCGTGCAGGGTTCCGACCCGTCGGCCGCCCCCCGCGACGGCGTCGGCCTCGGGCTCGCCATCGTGCGCTCTCTGGCCGAGGCGATCGGGGCGGAGATCCGGATCGAGAGCCAGGTCGGCGAAGGGACCAGCGTGGCGTTCAGGCTTCCGGCCGGGCGCGCCGCCCGGGCCGCCTGAGCGCGGCTACTCCGCCGCTTCGGCGTGCCGGACCGGCACCCCGTGCAGCCCCATCCGGTCGAACAGCGCGTTGGTCCAGCGCTCGATTCCGGCGTCGAACAGCTCGTAGCCCTTGACGTGGGCCCGCTTCGGCTGCGCCCCCGGCGCGTTCAGTCGATGCCCGCCGCCCATGTTCCAGCGGTGGATCATCTCCAAGGTCATCTCGGGGTGGAACTGCAGCCCGTAGGTCCGGTCGCCGACCCGGAACGCCTGGTTCGGGAACGAGTTGGTGCCGGTGGCCAGCAGCTCGGCGCCCGGCGGCACGTCGAACCCCTCGCGGTGCCACTGGAAGAAGAACCGGGAGTGCTCGAACAGTGACTCGGCCCCGGGAACCGGCTCGACCCTGGTGTAGCCGATCTCGACGTGGTCCTCCGGGTGCGGCTCCACCGTGCCGCCGAGTGCCCGGGCCAGGATCTGACCGCCGAGACAGATGCCGAGATAGGGCACGTCGGCGTCCAGGACCCGCTTGGTGAAGTCGATCTCGTGCCGGATGCCGGCCAGGGTGCCGCAGTCGTTCGCGCTCATCGGCCCGCCGAACACCACCACCGCGGCATAGTCCCGCGGGTCGGCCGGCAGGGGATGCTCGATGCAGGGACAGCGGCGGTCCAGCGTGTAGCCGCGCGCCTCGAGCAATTGGCCGACCCGACCCGGTGTGGAATGCCTCTGATGGACGAGAATCAGAACCCGATCGCGGCTCATCGCTCCCCTTCGCGCAGCAGAAACTCCCGGCCGACCTTCACGCGGGCCTCGCCATCGTAGTCGATGATGTCGGCCGTCGCGTAGGTCTCGCTCCACTTCTCGGGAAGATAGGAACCGGTGCCGATGACGTCCACCGGCGCCTTGGCCAGTGCCATCACCCGGCACTTCTCCGGCCCGAATCCGGACGACGCGACGATCCGCACCGCCGGATAGCCGGCCTGGTCGAGCTGCTCGCGGGTGTGCCAGATCGCGGCCGCCGACACGCCGGTGCCGATCAGCGACTTCAGCTCGGCCTCCGAGCGGTAGCCGCGGATCGCCTCGGGCGCGTTGCGGTCGAGGACCCTGTACGACTCCGCCATGTCGAGCCCCTCGATGTAACGGCCGCCATGGGTGTCCAGGCGGACCGCCAGCCGGCCGGCCGCCGCCAGTTCCGGGAACTTCCGGCAGACCGCGAGGGAGTCGGTGATCTCCTGGCCGAAATAGTCGACCAGCACCGTCAGGTTCTCGGACGGGTGGGTGTCGTGGAACATCTCGGCGGCCCGCACCGTCGAGCCGGCATAGCCGATCAGCGCGTGCGGCATGGTCCCGTAGCCGCGCGGCTGGCCGAAGTAGTGCGCCGTCGCGTCGGAAGCATTGCCGATGAAGCCCTTGGCACCGACCTTCTTCTTGGCCTTCTCGGAGCCGACGCTGGCGCCGTAGGCCATGATCTCGGCCATCTCGGTGCCGGCGCAGTGCCGCGCGTCCATCGCCAGGAACGCGGTCTCCGGCAGCTCCACGCACATGGTGTAGGCGTTGTAGGCCGCCACGCAGGCGGCCCCGAGCTTCTGCAGGTACTGGGTCTCGAGGTCGACCAGATGGAACAGCGAACCCGAGATGTACAGGATTGGCTCGCCGGCCCCGACCCAGGCGCCCTCGCGGTGGGTCAGCTGGATGTCGACGCTGGTGCCGCGGGCCGCCGCCATCGCCTCGATCCACTCGACCGCCAGGCGCGGCGCGCAGGTGACGGGCCGGCGCATGAACACCGCGTAGGTGACGCGCTTGTCGCCGAACCGGCGCACGCACTCCTTGGTCCGCAGGAAATACTTGTCCACATAGCCGGACAGCGTCGCGTCCGTCGGGTGGCGGGTCGTCGACATCCACTCGACCTCTCCGGCGCTTTCCTCCGGGTCTGGGACGGCGGCCTCACGATCTATCGCATTCATTGCCGGCTCCGGCCGTTGCACGCGGCACGATAACGCGACGTCCGTCGAACCGACAACGGTCGCTCGGCGAAGGAGTTATGCGCTCCGGGCAACGCTGCCGCGGAGGATCGCCGTCAGGACGCCGCCTTCAGGGGGGCGGCGGTCCCGGTGCGCCGCCGCCGCAGCATGTCGGCAATCAGAAACGCCAGCTCCAGCGACTGCGAGGCGTTCAGGCGCGGATCGCAGTGCGTGTGGTAGCGGTCGGCGAGCGCGTGCTCGGTGATCCGGGTGGCGCCGCCGATGCATTCGGTGACGTCCTGGCCGGTCATCTCGAAGTGCACGCCGCCGGCATAGGTGCCCTCGGCCTCGTGCACCTCGAAGAAGCTGCGCACCTCCGACAGGATCCGGTCGAACGGCCGGGTCTTGTAGCCGGTGGACGACTTGACCGTATTGCCGTGCATCGGGTCGCAGGACCAGATCACCTTGCGGCCCTCGCGCTCGACCGCCCGGATGAGCCTCGGCAGCGCCTCCTTGACCTTGTCCGAGCCGAACCGGGCGATCAGGGTGAGGCGACCGGGGTCGTTCTTCGGGTTCAGCGTGTCGATCAGCCGGATCAGCTCGTCCGGATCGAGGCTGGGGCCGCACTTCATGCCGATCGGGTTGTGGATGCCCCGGCAGTACTCGACATGCGCCCCGTCGAGTTGGCGGGTGCGGTCGCCGATCCACACCATGTGGGCGGCGGTGTTGTACCAGCCCTTGTCGTCGGTGATGGTGTCCTTGCGGGTCATCGACTCCTCGTAGCCGAGCAGCAGCGCCTCGTGGCTGGTGTAGAAGTCGGTCTCGCGCAGCTGCTGGACGTTGTCCGGGGTCAGGCCGCAGGCCCGCATGAACGCCAGGCATTCCTCGATGCGGGCCGCCAGCTGCTCGAACCGGTCGTTCTGCGGGGCGTCCGACAGGAACGACAGGGTCCAGGAATGGATCTCCTCCAGGTTGGCGAAGCCGCCCTGGGCGAAGGCGCGCAGCAGGTTCAGGGTCGCCGCCGACTGGTTGTAGACGCGCAGCAGCCGGTCCGGGTCGGGCGTGCGGGCGTCGGCGGTGAACTCCATGGCGTTGATCATGTCGCCGCGGTAGCTCGGCAGGGTCACGCCGTCGATCGCCTCGACGTCGGACGAGCGCGGCTTGGCGAACTGCCCGGCCATCCGGCCGACCTTCACGATCGGGCAGGCCGCACCGAAGGTCAGCACCACCGCCATCTGCAGGAACACCCGGAAGGTGTCGCGGATGTTGTCGGCGGAGAACTCGGCGAAGCTCTCGGCGCAGTCGCCGCCCTGCAGCAGGAACGCCTTGCCGTCGGCGACGTCGCCCAGCGCGTGGCGCAGGCGCTGCGCCTCGCCGGCGAACACCAGCGGCGGGAAGCTCTGCAGGGTCTGTTCGACCTGCCGCACCCGGTCGCTGTCCGGGTACTGCGGCTGCTGGTGGATCGGCTTCGAACGCCAGCTCGACGGGCTCCACTCGCGCATCATCGCACCCTCCCTGCGGTGCTCCCCGTTCGGGGCGTTTCCTGGATCGGACCGGCCGGTTCTACCAGCCGCTCCGCGGCTCTTCCAGCCGATTCGGGCGGTGCCGGCCGGGTTGACCGTTGCACCGAGCGGTCGGCCGCGCCATCGTCGAGCCGAACCAGCCAACCGGAGTCTTGCAGATGGCCACCGAATACCTCCCGGCGACCCCGACCGTTCAGGTCGACGACGAGCGCGTCCGGGTCACCGAATGGCGCATCCCGAAGGGCGGGGCCACCAGCTGGCACCGCCACGAAATGCCGTACGTCGTGGTGCCGATCCAGGGCGGCAAGCTGAAGATCGCCACCGCCAACGGCGACGTCGCCGCCGAGATGGTCGCCGGCCAGGCCTACTCCCGCCCGCTCGGCGTCGAGCACGACGTGATCAACGACGACGACCACGACATCGTGTTCATCGAGGTCGAGGTGAAGGGGTAAGCGGACGCCCGTCGCTCTGTAGGTTCCGGCTCCGTGCCGCCGCCGGCGGCCCGGTCCGGAATGACGGAGAGAAGTAGAAGGCGAGCAACCCTTTCCAAAATCCTCGTCATTCCGGGCAAGCGGAGCGCGACCCGGAACCCACGGGGCGACGGGCGCTATGCCCCCTACTCCGCCGCCTCCTGGCCCGGCTGCGGCTCGGGGCGCTTCTCGCGCATGGTGACGAACTCCTCGGCCGCGGTCGGGTGGATGCCGATGGTGCGATCGAAGTCGCGCTTGGTGGCGCCCATCCGCACCGCGATCGCCACGCCCTGGATGATCTCCGGGGCGTCGACGCCGAGCATGTGGGCGCCGACCACGCGCTGGCTGCCGCGGTCGACGATCAGCTTCATGAAGCCGCGTTCGGTGTTGTGGGTCAGCGTGTACTTCATCGGCCGGAAGCCGGACACGTAGACGTCCAGATCGCCGTACTTCTCGCGCGCCTGGGCCTCGGTCAGGCCGACCGTGCCGACCGGCGGCTGGCTGAACACCGCGCTCGGCACGTCGTCGTGGTCCGGCCTGATCGGGTTGCCGTTGAACTCGGTCTCGGCGAAGGCCTGGCCCTCGGCCAGCGCAACCGGGGTGAGCTGGATGCGGTCGGTGACGTCGCCGATCGCCCAGATCGACGGCACCGACGAGCGCGACCATTCGTCGACCTTCACCGCGCCGTTGGCGGTCAGCTCGACGCCGGCCTCCGCCAGACCGAGCCCCTTGGTGTTGGGCGCTCGGCCGGTCGCGTACATGATCGCGTCGACCTCCAGTGTCTCGCCGTCGGAGAGATGGACGACGTAGCAGCCGTCGGCCTTCTCGATCCGGGTCGGCAGGGTCTCCGGCAGCAGGTTGATGCCCTTCTTCTCGAGCTCGGCGGTCAGCGCCGTGCGGACGTCCTCGTCGAACCCGCGCAGCACCTTGTCGGCCCGGTAGATCAGGTGGGTCTCGCTGCCGAAGCCGTGGAAGATGCCGGCGAACTCGACGGCGATGAAGCCGCTGCCGACGATGGCGACGCGCTGCGGCCGTTCCGTGAGGTCCAGCGCCTCGTTCGAGGTGATGGCATGCTCGATGCCGGGCACGTCCGGCAGGGTCGGCCAGCCGCCGGTTGCGATCAGGATCCGCTCGGCGGTGTAGCGCTTGCCGTCGACCGCGACGGTGTGCGGGTCGACCACCACGCCGCGGCCGTCCAGCACCGTGTTCCCGGCGCCCTTCAGCAGGTTCATGTAGATGCCGTGAAGACGATCGAGCTCCTTCTCCTTGGCCGCGATCATCGCCCCCCAGTCGTGGCTGACGCCCTCGACCGACCAGCCGTAGCCGGCCATGTCCTCGATCTCGTGGCGCAGGTGCGAGCCGTAGACCAGCAGCTTCTTCGGCACACAGCCGCGCAGCACGCAGGTACCGCCGACCCGCAGTTCCTCGACCACCGCGACCTTGGCGCCATAGCGCCCGGCCAGCCGCGAGGCCCGCACGCCGCCGGAACCGGCGCCGATGGTGATCAGGTCGTAGTCGTAGCGTGCCATGACGGGGCCCCTGCTGGTCGAAAGCGAACGTTGGCGTATCTGGTGACGCGCACTCTAGGCGAAACCCGCGCGCCGTTCACGGTCTCGTGCCGAAGGGGAACGAGCAGGTCCGGAACCGCGGCGTTGCAGCCATCGGTGGAATCTGGCAATCACCCGACATGCCGGGCTGCCGGTCCGGCCCCGGCGGATGCGGGGGATGTTGCGATGCACGGGGCGATCTACGCGCTCGCGCTCGGCCTGTTTCTGGGCGGGTGCGTGAAGCTGACGGCCGGCAACGAGCTGGCCCAGGCCGGCGACGGAAGCGCCGCGGCCGCTTCCAACGGCGTCATCCTGTTCGGCTTCGAATCGGTCAAGGAAGAAGACCCGATCTTCTGGTCGGTCGCCATGAACCGGCTCGACCCCCGGACCGGCCGGCCGGAACCCTCCGACGGCACCAACGAGGTGGCGTTCCGGCAGTTCGGCGGCATGCTCGAGCGCGACGAGCGCTACGCCGCCTTCACGGTCCGGCCCGGCGAATATGCGGTGACCGGGCTGGTCCCGGCACAGCAGAGCGGGCTGTTCATGGACCTCAACTTCCGGGACAGCGCCGGACAGGCGGCCTCCATGGGGCTGGTCGGCCTGGCGTCCCTGGCGGTTCTCGGAACGGCGGCCAATGCCGAGCGGGCGGCCGAGGAAGCGCGGTTCGGCAAGCGCGGCCGGTCGCCGCTGGTCTATCTCGGCGAGGACGGCACCCTGAGCCCCGACGCGCCCCGTTTCACGGTAGAGCCCGGCGAGGTCGTCTATCTCGGCGAGTTCCTGTTCGGCACCAGGCGGTACTACGACGAGCGCCCCGACATCGGCGGCGGTGCCGGCGCCAAGTGGGTCCGGGTGTTCTCGAGCCCGTTCGTCGAACACGCGATCGACGAGGGCCGTGCCCGCGCCGGCATGGCGAAACTGGGCCTGAGCCGCTGGCCCATGCGCACGGTCCGCCCGAAGGCCCTGGCGAGCGGGCCGGTCTACTACGCCCCCTACCTCACCCGGGAGCGGGTCGACTGGCTGTCCAGCGGAACCGTGATCCGCGAGGAGGTCGTGCACGCCCGGCCGGGCGCTGCGTCGGCGCCGGACCGGACGGCGGCACCGGCACCCGCTTCCGCGACCGGCGCGGTGACCGGCCTTTCCGGCAGCAGCCGCGAAGAACTGCAGCGGCGGTTCCTGGCCGGCGAGATCTCGATCGAGCAGTACCGGGCCGCCATGGCGGCCCGGCGGTAGCCCCGCGGCCCGGGAGCGCCTTACGGCGCCCCGATGCCGCCCATCAGGATGTACTTCAGCTCGACGAACTCGTCGGCGCCGTACTTCGAGCCCTCTCGGCCGAGGCCGGACTCCTTCATGCCGCCGAACGGCGCCACCTCGGTCGAGATCACGCCTTCGTTGACGCCGACCATGCCGTACTCCAGCGCCTCGGCGACCCGCCACACCCGGCCGAGGTCGCGGGCGTAGAAGTACGACGCCAGCCCGTACTCGGTGTCGTTGGCGTGCCGGATCACCTCGGCCTCGTCCTTGAAGCGGAACAGCGGGGCGACCGGGCCGAAGGTCTCCTCGCGGAAGATCTTCATGTCCGGCGTGGTGCCGGTCAGCACCGTCGGCTTGTAGAAGTTCGGGCCCATGTCGGCGAGCCGCTGGCCGCCATAGGCGACCTTGGCGCCCTTGGCGACGGCGTCCTGCACGTGCTCCTCGACCTTGTCGACGGCGGCACCCTCGATCAGCGGGCCGAGCACAACGCCGTCCTCGAAGCCGCCACCCTGCTTCATCGCGCCGACCGCCGCCGACAGCGCCTCGGAGAAGCGGTCGTAGATGCCGTCCTGCACGAAGATGCGGTTGGCGCACACGCAGGTCTGGCCGGCGTTGCGGAACTTCGAGGCGATGGTGCCCTGCACCGCGGCGTCGATGTCGGCGTCATCGAAGATGATCATCGGCGCGTTGCCGCCGAGCTCCAGGCTGATCTTCTTCACGGTGCCGGCGGCCTGCTTCATCAGTTCCTTGCCGATCGGCGTCGAGCCGGTGAAGCCGATCTTGCGGACGATCGGGTTGGTGGCCAGCTCGGTGCCGATGGCGCTGGCGCTCTTGCCGATCACCACGTTGAACACGCCCTTCGGGAAGCCGGCGCGCTCGGCCAGCTCGGCCAGGGCCAGCGCCGAGTACGGGGTCATCTTCGCCGGCTTGATCACCACCGGGCAGCCGACCGCCAGGGCCGGCGCGCACTTGCGGGTGATCATGGCGTTCGGGAAGTTCCAGGGCGTGATCGAGCCGACCACGCCGACCGGCTGCTTGATCACCACGATGCGCTTGCCGGGCGCGTGGTTCGGGATGATGTCGCCGTAGACCCGCTTGGCCTCCTCGGCGAACCACTCGACGAACGACGCTCCGTACGCGATCTCGCCCTTCGCCTCGGCCCACGGCTTGCCCTGCTCGGCGGTCATGATGGCGCCCAGGTCGTCCTGGTTGGCCATCATCAGGTCGAACCACCGGCGCAGGATCGCGGCGCGCTCCTTGCCGGTCTTGGCCCGCCACTCCGGCCAGGCCCGGTTGGCGGCCTCGATGGCGCGCCGGGTCTCGGCCGCACCCATGTCCGGAACGGTGCCGATCTTCCGGCCGGTCGCCGGATCGTCGACGTCGACCGTGCCGCCGCCGTCGGCGTCGACCCAGGCACCGTCGACATAGGCCTGCTGGCGGAACAGGCTCGGATCCTTCAGGCGGCTGACGAGATCCATGATTTCCTCCGGATCGTTCGGTTAAGCGGTTGCTGCGTACTATAGGAACGGCACTGCGGTTTGAAAGGGTCGGCCGCCCCGGATCAGGTTACCGGGCGGAAATCCGCCGGCGCGAACTCGCCGAGCCGGCGCAGGATCGCCGGCCAGGCACGCAGGCCCATGGCGATCGACTCCATACGGAAGAACTCGTTCGGCGCGTGCACCGGCTCGTCCGGCAGGTTGAAGCCGAACATCAGCGTGTCGATCCCCATCGTCTCCTTGAAGATCGCAGTGATCGGCACGCTGGCGCCCAGCCGCACATGGATCGGGCGTCGCCCGGTCTCGGCCTCGAGCACGGCCTCGGCGGCCCGCACCAACGGATGTTCGGGGGCCAGGGTCGAGGCCGGCGAGCCGTCGCCGATCCGCCCGAAGGTCAGTTCGACGCCGGCCGGGCAGTGCCGGCGCAGGTGCGCCGCAACCGCGTCGACCACCCGGCGCGGGTCCTGACCCGCCACCACCCGGACCGAGACCTTGGCGTGCGCCTCGGCCGGGATGATGGTCTTGGAACCGGCGCCGAGATAGCCGCCCCACATGCCATTGATGTCCAGGCAGGGCCTGAGCGTGATCCGCTCGCGCATCGAGTACGCCGGGTCGCCGTGGGGCGCCGCCCCGACCTCCTCGACGAAGGCGGCCTCATCGAACGGGAATGCGGCGACGTCGGCGCGCTGGCGGTCGGTCACCGGCACCGCGTCGCTGTCGAAGCCCGCGACCGCCACCCGGCCGTCGCGGTCGTGCAGGGTCGCGATCAGCGCCGCCATCTCGTGCAGGGCGTTGCGCACCGCCCCGCCGTAGCGCCCGGAATGCAGGTCGCCGGACGCCGTGCGCAGGGTGAACTCCAGGCCGTTGGCGCCGCGCGCCCCGGTATTGACGGTCGGCAGTTCCCGGCTGGCGCGGCCGCCGTCGGCCGACAGCACGCCGTCGGCCCGCAGCAGGTCGCGGTAGCGCCCGATGATCGCCCGCAGGCTCGGGCTGCCGGTCTCCTCCTCGCCCTCGAGGAAGAACTTCACGTTGACCGGGCAGCACCCCTCGACCGCCAGCAGGGCGGCGACCGCCTCGATGGCGATCATGGTCGAGCCCTTCACGTCGGAGGCGCCGCGGGCAAACAGCTTGCCGTCGCGGATCGCCGGCTCGAACGGCGGCGTGGTCCAGGCGTCGAGCGGGTCCGGCGGCTGCACGTCGTAGTGACCGTAGACCAGCAGGGTCGGCCTGCCGGGCGCGTGCAGCCAGTCGCCGTACACTGCCGGCTGGCCACCGCCGTCGAGCAGCCGGACGTTCTCCATGCCGATCGCGGTCAGGCGGTCCAGCAGGAACCGGCGGGCATCGTCCATGCCCCGGGCGAAGGCCGGGTCGGCGCTGACGCTGGGCATCCGCAGCAGGGTCATGAGGTCGGTCACGATGGCGTCGTGGCGCGCCAACAGATGATCGACGACGGGGTCGCTCATGGGAAGGTCCGCTGATCGGGTTCGGATCCGTCACCGGCGGGTCGCCGGGCCGGGAACGCTGCGCGTACTATAGGCCCCGCCGCCCCGTTTGAAAGGACGCCGACCGGTGAGTGCCCCCGTGATCGTCAAGCTCGGCCCGAACGACTGGACGACGTTCCGGGCGATACGCCTGGAGTCGCTGGAGCGCGCCCCGCACGTCTTCGGCACCGCCCATCACCAGGAGGTCGACCGCCGCGGGGTCTGGTGGCGTAGCCGCCTGGCGTCGCCGGACATCGGCGTCTATGCCGCGCAGTTGGGCGACGACACGGTCGGCATGGCCGGCTGGCTGTTGCCGGCAGCCGCCAACACCCGGCACCGGGCCTATGTCTGGGGCGTCTACGTCCGCGACGGCCTGCGCGGCGGCGGGGTCGGTCGGGCTCTGATGACGGCGACCCTGGCCGAGGCGGAAACCCGCTCGGACGCCATCGACCTGAACGTGCTGACCGACAACGCCGCGGCGATCGGGCTCTACGAGTCCCTCGGCTTCGTCGTCGTCGGCACCGTGCCGCGCGCGCTCAAGCATGCCGGCGTGTACCGCGACCAGCACCTGATGGCGCGCGATCCCGGCGCTCAGTCGACGCCCGGAACCTTGCAGTCGCCGGTGGTGTAGATCGTCCGCACCGCTTCGGTCGCGCCGAGGTCGATGACCAGGTTGCCCTGGCAGTCCGTGAACGACACCCAGCCGACATAGCTCTGTACCGGCCGGTCCTGAGAGAACCCCTCGGGGGCCAGGTAGATCGACTTGATCCGCGACCGGTCCACGCCCAGGCGGTCCAGGACCGCCTCGACCGTGGCCCGAGCCTCGTCCTGCTTCGACGAAGCCGCCGCCGGCCGCGCCACCGCGAACAGCACCAACGCCCCCAGCAGCACAATCGCGAGGACGATCCGCATCGCTCCCTCCTTCGCACCGCCGGCCCGCTGCCGGCCTCCAGGACATGGGACGCCGGCGGCCGGCTGTCCACCGGCGAGGATCAGGAAGCGGTCAGCTTCAGGACCGCGTTCAGGACCGGCCGGCCGAACAGGATACGCAGGTGCCCGAGTCGCTCGGTCACCAGCAGCCGGGCGTCCGGCCGGGCCGCCGCCAGCCGCTCGGCATCGGCGACCGGCACCTCGGGGTCGCTGGCATCGTGGGCGATCAGCAGCCTCGACGGCAGCCGGTCCGCCGCCTTGACCAGATCGAAGTCGGCGGCGTCGTACCCGAAATCGTCGTGCAGGACGCGGTGCAGGCCCGGCATCAGCTCGTCCGGCAGCCCCTCCCCGCGCAGGAACCGCAGGGTCATGCTGTCGATCGTACTGGGCGCTGCCACCAGGGCCAGCGCCCGCGCCGCCAGCGGAACGCCGGGCTCCGGCCGCTCGGCGAAGGCGAGCCCGGCCGCCATGCCGCCGAACGAGTGCCCGACCACCGCGTCGACCGGGCCGAGTTCGGCGACGACCGCCCGCATGCAGCGGATTACCTGCGGCATGCTGGTGGCCCGGCCGGGGCTCTCGCCATGGGCCGGGGCGTCGAAGGCGAGGCAATCGCGGCCGGCCCGGTTGAGCGCCCGGACGAACGCCGCGAGATGGGTCGCGCGCGACGCCCAGCCGTGCACCAGCAGGACCGGCGGCCGGCCGTCACCGCCGGGCGCCCGCCAGCGATAAGCCGCGACCTCGATGCCGTCCGGCGCGACCCGCACCCGGGCGCGCTCGGCCGCCTCGGCCAGGGACCGGTCGCCATCGGTGGTCTCGGGCGGCTTCGGGGTGCGGTACCGCTCGAACAGGGCAGCCGCGTCCGGGGCGCCGCCCGCGCTCATTCCAGCCTTCTCATGCCAGCGGGCTCATTCGACCGTCACGCTCTTCGCCAGGTTGCGCGGCTGGTCGGCGTCGGTGCCCTTCTCGACCGCCGCGTAATAGGCCAGGAGCTGGACCGGAACCGCATACAGGATCGGCGCCACCACCGGCTCGACATCCGGCAGGATCATCACGTGGTCGTCCTTCTCGGCCAGCCGCTCGGCTCCGGCGGCGTCGGTCAGCAGGATGACGCGGCCGCCGCGCGCCCGCACCTCGGCGACGTTCGAGGCGGTCTTCTCGAACCAGCCGTCGCTCGGCGCCAGCACCACCACCGGCATCTTCTCGTCGATCAGCGCGATCGGCCCGTGCTTCATCTCGCCGGCGGCATAGCCCTCGGCATGGATGTAGGTGATCTCCTTGAGCTTCAGCGCCCCCTCGAGGGCGATCGGGTAGGACAGGCCGCGGCCGAGGTAGAGCACGTCGCGGGAATGGGCGAGCTCGCGGGCGACCCGCTGGTACTGCGCCTCGCGCTGCAGGACCTCCCCCACCCGGCCCGGCACTCCGGCCAGCGCCCGGCGCAGCTCGGCCGCCCGCTCCTCCGACAGCCGTCCGTGCTTGCGTCCGAGCGCCACCGCCAGCGAGCAGAACGCCGTGAGCTGCGCCGTGGTCGCCTTGGTCGACGCGACCCCGAACTCCGGCCCGGCCCGGGTCAGCAGCACGCCGTCTGCCTCGCGGGCGATCGTGCTCTCCGGCACGTTGACGATCGCCAGGGTCTTCTGGCCAAGCGCCTTGGCCCGGCGCAGCGCCATCAGGGTGTCCAGGCTCTCGCCCGACTGTGAGACCGCGATGGTCACGCCGCCCTCCGGCAGCACCGCGTCGCGGTCGCGGAACTCGCTCGCCAGCTCGACTTCGGTGGCGATCCCGGCCAACGACTCCAGCCAGTACCGCCCGGTCAGGCCGGCGTAGTAGCTGGTGCCGGCGGCGACGATGGTGATCTTCGGGATCGTCGCGGCATCCAGCGGCGCCGGGATGGTCGCGGCGCCGGTCCCGGAATCCAGCACGGCATGCAGGGTGTGGGCGATCGCCTCCGGCTGCTCGTGGATCTCCTTCTCCATGAAGTGCCGGTAGTTGCCCTTGCCGGCCATGGCGGCGCTGACCGTGGAGATCTGCTCGCGCCGCTGGACCGGCACGCCGGCGTCGCGGAACACCTGCACCCCCGACCGGCGCACCACCGCCCAGTCGCCGTCCTCCAGGTACACGATGCGCCGGGTCAGCGGCGCCAGCGCCACCGCGTCGGAGCCGACGAACGCCTCGCCGTCGCCGACCCCGATGGCCAGCGGCGACGCCCGGCGGGCGGCGATCAGCAGGTCCTCCTCGCCGGCCACCAGCACCACGAAGGCGAAGGCGCCGGTCAGGCGCGGCATCAGCGCCGCCATCGCCGCCTGCGGGGTCTGCCCGGCCCGGATCGCCCGGTCGAGCAGGTGGGCGACCACCTCGGTGTCGGTGTCGCTGGTGAACACCACGCCCTCGGCCTTCAGCTCGGCCTTCAGCTCGGCGTGGTTCTCGATGATGCCGTTGTGGACCACCGCGACCCGCCCGGCGACGTGCGGGTGGGCGTTCTCGGCGGTCGGCGGGCCGTGGGTGGCCCAGCGGGTATGGCCGATGCCCGAGGTGCCCGGCAGCGGATCGGCGGCCAGCACCGCCTCCAGCTCGGCCAGCTTGCCGGCGGCCCGGCGGCGGTGCAGGGCGTCGCCGACCACGGTCGCCATGCCGGCCGAGTCGTAGCCGCGGTACTCCAGCCGCCGCAGGGCGTCGAGCATCAGCGGCGCGGCCGGCCGGCCGGTCAGGGCTCCAACGATACCGCACATGGTTCAGTCTTCTCCCGATCCGGCCCGGCGCGACCGGAACCGCGTGGCCCCGCCCGGAATGGTCTTGCTCTCGGCCCGCTCGACGGTCAGCGCATCGGCCGGGACGTCGCCGGTGACGGTCGACCCGGCCCCGACGATGGCGCCGTCGCCGACGGTCAGCGGCGCCACCAGCGCGGTGTTGGAGCCGATGAACGCGCCGGCGCCGATGTCCGTGCGGTGCTTGTCGAAGCCGTCGAAATTGCAGGTGACGGTGCCGGCCCCGAGGTTGGCGCCGGCCCCGACCCGGGCGTCGCCGACGAACGACAGGTGGCTGGCCATCGCCCCGGCCCCGAGCACCGCGTTCTTGGTCTCCACGAAGTTGCCGATCACGGCGCCGGCCCCGATCTCGGTGCCCGGACGCAGCCGGGCGAACGGCCCGACGATCGCGCCGGTTCCGACGGTGGCGCCCTCGAGGTGGCTGAAGCTGCGGATCTCGGCGTCGTCGGCGACGCTGACGCCCGGACCGAACACCACGTGCGGCTGCACCGTCACGTCGCGGCCGAGCCGGGTGTCGTGGCTGAGGAAGACGGTCTCCGGGGCGACCAGCGTGGCACCGCCCGCCATCGCCGCCGCCCGCAGCCGCGCCTGCATGGCGGCTTCGGCGTCGGCGAGGCCGTGCCGGCTGTCGACGCCCATCGCCTCGATCGGGTCGCAGGTCACCACCGCACAGCGCCGGCCGCGCTCGTTGGCGATCCCGACGATGTCGGTCAGGTAGTACTCGCCCTTGGCGTTGGCGTTGCCGACGGCGTCGAGCAGCGGGAACAGGGCGGCGGCGTCGATCGCCATCACCCCGCCGTTGCACAGCCGGATGTCGCGCTCGACCGGGCCGGCGTCGCGGGCCTCGACGATCCGGTCGAGACCGTGGTCGGCGCCCAGAACCAGCCGCCCGTACAGCCCCGGGTCCTCCGGCTCGAAGCCGAGCACGACGACCGCCGGGTCCTCGACGCCGCTACGGGCCTCGACCATCCGGGCCAGCGTGGCGGCCGACATCATCGGGGTGTCGCCGTACAGCACCAGCACCGTGCCGCCGGCGGCGGCGATCCCGGCCAGCGCCTCGCGCGCCGGCTTGACGGCGTCGCCGGTACCGAGCGCCTGCTCCTGCACCACCGCCGTCGCCCGCCCGTCGACGGCGCGCCGCACCGCGTCCTGGTCGGGGGCGGTAACCACCACGACGGGATCGGCGCCGATCGAACCGGCCGCATCCAGCACCCAGTCGATCATCGGCCGGCCGGCGACCGGGTGCAGCACCTTCGGCCGGTCCGACTTCATGCGCGTCCCCTTGCCCGCGGCCAGCACGACCGCGGCGAGGCGATCCGTCATCGCACGCTTCTCCATCCTGATTCCGACTGTTGCCGGAAATTGCCATGCCATTGAGTCGGAACGAAGTCACGAATTACGACGATCCATGACGGCGGCGGACGGCGGTGCGGCAATGCGCTTGCCGGACTCCCCGGCCCTGGACGACACTCGCCGACCGATCCCGCCGCCCGCTTCCCGTGGAGACAGCCCCGATGCCCTCGCCCGCCCGATTCGCCGGCCGCCCGGTCGACGCCGTGGTCTTCGACCTGGACGGCACGCTGATCGACAGCGCCGCCGATCTGGGCCGGGCCGCCAACCGCCTGCTGGACGAGGAGGGCCGGCGTGCGCTGTCGATGGCCGAGGTCCGCAGCTTCATCGGCGACGGTGCCCGGGTCCTGGTCGACCGCGCGATGGCGGCGACCGGCGCGGCCGCCGGGTCGGCTGCCCTGGACGCGCTGACCCGGCGCTTCATCGCCCACTATGAGGCCGACGCGACCGCCGCGACCACCGTCTATCCCTCGGTTCCCGAGACCCTGGCCGCGCTGCGCCGGACCGGCATCCGGGTTGGGGTCTGCACCAACAAGCCGCAGGCCGCCACCGCCGCGGTGCTGGAGGCTCTCGGGCTCGCCGGCATGGTCGAGGCGGCGGCCGGCGGCGACCGCTTTCCGGTGCGCAAGCCCGATGCCGGCCACCTGCTCGGGACCCTCGACCTGCTCGGGACTCCGGCCGAGCGGGCGGTGATGGTCGGCGACAACGAGCACGACGCCGCGGTCGCCCGGGCCGCCGGCACCGGTGCCGTGCTGGTCACCTACGGCTATGCCCGCAAGCCGCTGGCCGAGATCGACGTCGACGCCCGGATCGACCGCCTCGACCGGCTGCTGGAACTTCTCGGCCTGAGTGGCTGATCGGGCGTTGACAAGGCCACGGCGCGCCCGTAGAAACCGGTCTCCCTTGGGCGGGCGCGTAGCTCAGCGGGAGAGCACTACGTTCACACCGTAGGGGTCACTGGTTCAATCCCAGTCGCGCCCACCATCCTTCCTCTCGATATCGTTGATGGTTCCGAAGCGGACGCCGGCGCGGCGTCCGGCGGGGCCCGGGCGCTTTGACCCGGATCAATGTCCGGCGACGGCGGCGGCCCTACTGATCGCCGATGCTGCGGCCGCTGCTCCACCTCGCTCGCCTCCTCGCCTTCCTGACCGCGCTGGCCGGTCCGGCACATGCCGCCGCGACCCAGGCGGCCATCCCGGCAGCCCCGGGACCGCGGGAGGTCACGGTCGGGGTCTATGTCTCGAGCCTGCACGGGCTGGATTTCGCGCGCGAGACCTTCCGGACGACGTTCTGGCTGTGGGCCAGCCACGACGACCCTGAGTTCCGGCCGGCGGCCGCCCTCGAGATCGTCAACGCCCAGACCATCCAGGTCGAGAAGGAATACCGCGAGGCCCTGCCGAACGGCCGGTTCACGGACATGATCAAGGTCCAGGCCGTGCTCAATCAGCGCTGGGACGTGCAGGACTATCCCTTCGACGATCAGCGGCCTTCCATCGTCGTCGAGAGCGTCGGGAGCGACGCGACGCGGCTGCGCCTGGTTCCCGACGCCCGCAACAGCGTGATCGAGCCGTCCCTGCACGTCACCGGCTGGACGACGGGCGCGCTCGCCCTCGAAACGGCCGACTTCCTCTACCGCACCAATTTCGGGATCGAGGGGGCGGGATATACCGCCTACAGCCGCCTGACCGCGTCGGTCGCGATCGAACGCGACGGATTGCGCATCTTCTTCACCGCCTTCGTGGGCTTCTTCGTCGCCGCCGCCCTGATGCTGCTGGTCGCGGCAACCGGCGCAGTCGAGACGATCCGCCAGGCGGTCGGCCTCCGGGCCCGCCTCGGCCTCGCGACCGCGGCCATCTTCGCCGCCGTCGGGAACAAGTACGTCCTCGACGCCTCGCTGCCGTTCGGCGGCAGCTTCTCGCTGGCCGACGTCATCGAGCTCGCGACCTTCGCGATGATCGCCTTCGTGCTGCTCGTCGCCGTCGTGGCCGAGTGGGCCGACGCGCGGCACCGCCCCGACGTCGCGACCCGGGTCAGCTGGATCGGCCTCGTCGCCTTCGTCGCGGTGCAGTTCGCCCTGACCGGGTGGTACGTCGTCGACGCGGCGGCTTAGGCCGGCCTTCGATGCGGCCTTGCGCGTCCCGGGGGATCGCCGGATGACGATGCGAATCGCGTCATCCCGGCCGGATCAGGTCCTGCAGGGCGGCGGCCAAGTCGGTTATCCGGAACGGCTTGCGGAGGAGCCGCGTGTCGGGTCCCGCCGGCAGTTTGCCGTTCGGCACCCGACCGACGTTCCCGGATATCAACAGCGCGGGCAGATCCGCCCGAAGACGGCGAGCCGCTCTGACGAACGCAAAGCCGTCCATCGAGCCCGGCAGCCTGACGTCGCAGAGGATCGCAGACACCGTCGCGGTCGTCTCCTCCAGGTAGCCGAGTGCGTGCGCCGGCAGACCGAACGCGGCGACCTCGAACCCCAGGTCGGAGAGCCCCTCTTCGACGAACTCGAGGACGTTCCGATTGTCCTCGACCAGGATGATGGTCCGACCTGTCTGGCGCACCACCGGCAGCGGCGGGGGCTGCCGGTCGGGCGGTTCGGCCCCGACCTGCACGGGCAGCAGGATCGACAGCGTCGTGCCCTTCCCCGGAGCCGACCGAAGCGCCACGGTTCCGCCGGAGTCCTGCGCGAAGTCACGGATGATCGCGAGCCCGAGCCCGGTGCCCCCGTGGTTGGACCTGGTCGTGAAGAACGGCTCGAAGACCTGTTCCCGGATCGCCGGGGGGATCCCGGTCCCGGTATCGGCGATGGCAAGCCGCACCATCGGGGCCGCCGGGTCCGCGGCCCCGGAGATCGAGAGCGTGATTCGGCCGCCGCCGGGCATGGCATCGCGGGCGTTCAACACGGCGTTCAGGAGAGCGGTCTCCAACCGCACCTTGTCGAGCCTGCACAGCACCCCGTCGAGCGTCGACCGGAAATCGATGACGACCTGTTCGCCGACGACCCGCGCCAGCGTCGGCAGGAACTCCCGCACGGTCGTACCGAGATCGATCGTGACGGGTACGCTGAGCTGACGGTTGAAGAACGCCAGCAGCCGCTCGGCGAGGGCCGCGCCGTTGACCACCGACGCCTGCGCCCGGTCGAGCAACCGTCCGGCGTCGGGCATGTCCCCGTATCGGATCCGCAGGATGTCGAGGTTGCCCGAGACCACGGACAGGAGGTTGTTGAAGTCGTGGGCGACTTCGCCCATCACCCGCGACAGGGTCGCTTCCCGCTCGGCACGGACCAGCCGCTCGCGGATCTCGTTGATCGGCGATATGTCCTGGACGGTCCCGCGGAAGAAGATCGGGCGAGCCGCCTCGTCATACTCGTGCTGCCCGTGCTCGAGAACATGGCGGACCGTCGAGTCCGGCCGGACGATCCGGTGCTCGATCTGGTAGGCCGTCCCGCCATCCCGGGAAGCGTGGATCGCCGCATGGACCGCCTCCAGGTCGTCGGGATGGATGAACCGGTCGAACCGGTCCAGCGACGGCTTGAAGGTCGCCGGGTCGACCCCGAAGAGCCGGTAGGTGGCCGCCGACCAGAGCAACGTCCGCTTTGTGAGGTCGACTTCCCAGTAGCCGATGCCGGTCAACTGCTCGACTAGGGCATGGCGTCGCCGGACCTCGGAATCGGACAGGCTCGGATCCGCACGCTTGTCCATTTCCCGCCCCCGCCCGCCTCGATCGCCGGTCAGACGATCGACAGGCGCAGAGCCGACGCCACCGCATCGGCCCGGTTGCGGACACCAAGAATATCGAAGATCCGCGACACGTGTTCCTTCACGGTGGCCTCGGATATCCCGAGGTCATTGGCAATTTCCTTGTTGGTCCGGCCATCGACGATCCGACTCAGGATCTGCATCTGCCGCGCGGTCAGCGTCGGCGACGAAGAGCCGGACGGTTTCCCTCCGTTCTGGCTCAGGGTCCGGGCGATCGAGCCGGACAATGGCGGGAAGTACGAGCCGTCGCGGAACACCTTGATGACGAGATCGAGGACGGACCGGGCCCCGAAGCTCTTCGGAATGTAGCCGGCGATCCCGACCGACCGCGCCGCCTCGAGTTCGGCTTCCGTGACGGCACCGGAGAACAGAACCACCGGAACGCCAGGATGCCGTTCCACGACCTTCTGGATCCCGGCGATCCCCGAATCGCCGGGCAACCTGAAGTCGATTAGTATCAGGTCGGGAACCTCGCCGGAGTCTAAGACTCGCAACGCTTCCGCGAAATCACCGGCCTCCGACACCTCCAAGCCAGGAATCGATGCCTTGAAGTACTCGGCAAGCGTTTCCCTGAGAACCGCGTGGTCGTCGACGATCAACAAACTTCGCATGGATCTACATTTATCATCCGCAACAGAGATCTTGCGCTGATAGTTCGGATGTCCAGCCCTACGATCGTAGGGAGTCATTTTCTCAAAACTCAACGAAATCTGAATCGATTGCCTTCGACACTCCCCCGGTGGCTTCCAGGAGGAGAAGTGTGATGCACCCCGCAACCGGCTCCGACACCTCAGACCTCGCGACCCGTCTCCGGTTCATGCGAGCGGACGACGAGACCACGGCGGTGCTTCGCGAAACCTGGCAGTTGATAGAGCCCGAACTGCCCCGGATCCTCGAAGGCTTCTACCGCCATGTGCTGGCCGTCCCCGCGCTGGCCCGCCTGGTCGGCGACAAGGCGTCCACCCTCACCGCGGCCCAGAACGCGCACTGGAAGCGGCTGTTCACGAGCGGCTTCGACGCCGGCTACGTCGCGAGCGTGCGCCGCATCGGGTCGGCTCATAACCGGATCGGCCTGGAGCCGCGCTGGTACATCGGCGGCTACAACTACGTGATGTGCGAACTGGTCGACATCATCATCAGGCGAAACCGCTGGTCGACGGCGAAGGCCGCATCCGCCGTCACGGCGACCACCAAGGCCATCATGATCGACATGGACTTCGCGATCTCCGTCTACCAGGAGGAGATGCTGGCGGAACGACAGGCCCGCCAGCACCGGATGGATCAGGCCATTCGGGATTTCAGAAGCGAGAGCGAGGGCGTCCTCGGCCTCGTTGGCGAGGCGATCGACGCGATGCGCGCCGTGGCGCAATCGATGACGGGAACCGCGCAGCAGACGATGGACCAGTCGGTGAGTGTCGCGGCGGCGTCCGAGCAGGCCTCCAGCAACGTCCAGACCGTGGCTTCGGCCGCCGAGGAGTTGTCGTCCTCGATCATGGAGATCGACCGGCAGGTCGGCGAGTCGGCCCGGATCACCTCGACCGCGGTCGCCAGCGCCGAGCGCACCAATGTCCAGATCAAGGGTCTTGCCGAGGCTGCGCAGAAGATCGGCGAGGTGATCAAGCTGATCAACGACATCGCCAGCCAGACCAACCTGCTCGCCCTCAACGCCACGATCGAGGCGGCGCGCGCCGGCGAGGCCGGAAAGGGCTTCGCCGTGGTCGCGTCGGAGGTGAAGTCGCTCGCGACCCAGACGGCCAAGGCCACCGAGGAGATCTCGGGCAAGGTCGCCGAGATGCAGTCGGCGACGGCCGGGGCGGTCGATGCCATTCGCGAGATCACCGACACCATTCGTCGGATCGACCAGATATCCACTTCGATCGCTTCCGCGATCGAGCAGCAGGGGTCGGCGACCGCCGAGATCGCCCAGAACGTCCAGCAGGCGGCGGTCGGCACCCACGAGGTGTCGAGCACCATCGTCGACGTCACGGCCGGGACGCGCGAGGTCAGCAACGGCGCGTCCGAGGTCGAAGGCTCCGCCCGCGAAGTGACGGAGCGCACGCAGCGCCTGCGCGCCGGGATCGAGGCGTTCTTCGAGCGCATCCGCGCCGCCTGAGGGAACACCCGGAGGCAGCGGTCGAGGCTCCGCGCTCCACGCTCCGTTCGGCCCGAACCCGGCCGGCCCACCGAACCCGAGATCTGCTGCGAGCCGAGAGACGATGGACACCAGTCCGAGTCATGTCCTGTTCGATACACTCAGCGAGGCGGTGGTCGCGGTGAGCGACCGCGCGGAGATCGTGTTCGTCAACAGGAGCGCCGAGAAGCTGTTCGGGTATGCGCGTTCGAGTCTTCTCGGCCGCCCGCTCGACATCCTGATCCCGGAACGGCACCGATCGGCTCACTCCCGACACCTTGCCGATTTCCGCGACAGCGGGGTGACCGCCCGCATGAAGAACGACCGGACGGAGGTGCGGGGGCAGCGAAGCGACGGGACGGAGTTCGATGGCGAAGCGTCGATCTGCCGGTCCGAACTGAACGGGACCCAGGTCTTCATCGCCTTGATCCGCGACGTGAGCGAGCGCAAGGCCGGCGAGTCCCTGCTGGCCGAGGCAGAGCGCGAGCAGCGGGTGATCCTCGACTCCTGTGCCGACGGCATACTTGTCCTCAGTGCCCAGACGGGCCTTGTCGTCAGGTCCAACGAGCGGGCGGCGGAACTGCTCGGCCACGAACTCCGGGACATGATCGGTCAGCCCCTGGACAGCCTGGGCCTGAACAGCAGGAATGTTGGCGACTTGCCCAGCACTCCGGACGACCATGCCGATCCGATACTCTTCGAGGAGGTGGTTACCAGGCCGGACGGCACAGCCCTGCCGGTCGAGGTCTTGGCCAGTACGACGCGTCTCGGGTTCGGACCAGCCGTCGTCTGTTGCGTGCGCGACATTTCGCAGCGCAAGGCCCATGAACGGGACCTGATCGAGGCCCGGAACGCGGCGCTGCGGGCGAACCGCCACAAGTCCGTGTTCCTGGCAGGCGTCAGTCACGAACTCCGCACCCCCCTGAACGCCATCATCGCGTTCGCCGAGATCATCCGGGATCAGACCTACGGCAACAGCCCCTTGGCGCACACCAAGTACCGGGAGTATGCCAACGACGTCGCCGAAAGCGGGGTCCACCTGGTCTCGGTGATCAACGACCTTATCGACCTGTCCCGGGTCGAGATGGGGATGATGGTCCTCCAGCACGAAACGGTCGATCTGCACGACATCGCCGCACAATGCATCCGGACGCTGCGGTCCCTGATCGACGACAAGTCGATCGATTGCCACGCGCGCATCGGCGAAGCGGCGCGCTGGCTCCGGGCGGATCCGAAGGCGGTCCGGCAGATGATCATCAACCTGCTGTCGAACGCGATCCGGCACACCCCGTCAGGCGGCACGATCGAAATCGCCGCGGCGGTCGGCGGCGACGGTGAACTGCTGGTTTCGGTCGAGGATTCCGGCGCCGGCATCCCCAGCAGCCGGCTCGCCTGGGTTACCACCCCGTTCAACAGCAGCGAAAGCGGCGTCGCTGCCGAACGGGTCGGCACCGGCCTGGGTCTCGCGATTACCAGAAGCCTGCTGGAGCTTCACGGCGGGACGCTGTCGATCCGGAGCGAGGTCGACGCCGGAACCTGCGTGACGCTCGCGTTTCCCGCAGACCGTATTCCCCAGCGAGGCGCCGGCCTGGGATGTCGGCGGGACCCGGCAAGCAGTCATCGCAAGACATTCCTGAAGTTGGTTCCGGCCGGCAACCGGGACGACGGGTCCCCCGCACACGGCAAATCAACCGGCCACGAGCATCCGTAGCCAGCGCTCGACCCGCGCGCGGTTGACCCCGAAATCCCAGTGGCCGTAGTTCGAGCGGCTGTAGACGATCAGCGCCGAGCCGCTGCCGGACGCCACCGCCTGGACCCGGACGGTATCGGGAAACCCGAAGACCGCCGAGCGCTGCACGAACACGAGTTGGTGCAGGTCGCGATCCTCGGCGACCAGCTCGGTCCGGGGGCGGCCGGACAGGATTGCCGCGACGCGGGCGGACAGCTGGTCGACCGGCAGCTCGAAGAACGGGCCGTCCCGGTCGGCCGCGGCCCGGCACAGCCCGGGCGGACAGGCCAGCGCGTCGTTCGGCTTGCCGCTGCGGGCGATCGTCCGCAGGTCGAGCGGGACCGTATCCGCCCGGCAGCCGGCCAGCACGACCGCCGACAGCAGGGCGGCCAGCGTCCCGGGCCGGCGGGTCACGCCCGGCCTTCCCAGCACGCCCGGCCTTCCCGTCGCCCGCTCACCGCCGGAACGCCGACAGCCGACCCCAAAGCGGGACCAGCACGCCGGACACCAGCGGGATCAGGGTCGCGCCCAGCAGCAGTCCGGCCACTCCCGCGGCGACGGCGCCGGCCAGCCACTCGACCGCTCCCGACGCCACCGGAACCCGATGCGCGACCGCCCCGGCGATCGCCTCGACGGCGTGGGCCGGCCACGGCAGGCCCAGCTCCTCGAGACCGTGCACGACGATCCCGCCGCCGACCCACAGCATGGCCGCGGTCCCGACGGTCGCCAGCAGTTCCAGGAACAGCGGCATGGTCCGCACGATCGCCAGCCCGAGGACCCGGCCGACCGATCCCAGGAAGGATTGCGACCGGTTGCGGCCGATCAGCACGCCGAAGTCGTCCGCCTTCACCAGCAGCGCCACCGCCCCGTACACCCCGACGGTGATGCCGACCCCGACCAGCGCCAGGACCGCCGCCCGCGACCAGAAGTCGGTGGCCGGTATCGCATACAGCGTGATCGCCATGATTTCCGCCGACAGGATGAAGTCGGTGCGGATCGCGCCGGCGACCCGCTGGCGCTCCATTGCCTCGGCATCCAGCACCGCCCGGGCCGCCTCCAGGCGCTCCTCCCCGCCCTTGTGCGGCACGATCGCCTCCCAGACCTTCTCGGCCCCCTCGAAGGACAGGTAGGCGCCGCCCAGCATCAGCAGCGGCGTGATCGCCCAGGGCGCGAACACGCCGAGCGCGAGCGCCGCCGGCAGCAGGAACAGCAGCTTGTTGCGCAGCGACCCCACCGCGATCTTGGCGACGATCGGCAGCTCGCGGTCGGCCGTGAAGCCGACCACGTAGCGCGGCGTCACCGCGGTGTCGTCGATCACCACCCCGGCCGACTTGGCACCCGCCTTGGCGGCATATCCCACCACGTCGTCGACCGACGCCGCCGCGACCTTGGTCAGGGCGGCGACGTCGTCGAGCAGCGCTAACAGTCCGGAACTCACGGGCAACTCCGAGCGGCGGCCGACGGTCGGGCGCACTGTATGGGAACCCCGGCGCCCGGTCACGCCCGCGGCGCTACCCCCCTTGCTCGCGGAACCCCGCATAGGCGTGGCTCAGGGCGTGCATCCAGGTCCGGGCCAGGACCTCGGGCCGATGGGTCTCGGCGACGTGCCGCTGAAGGGCGGCGAGTTGCCCGGCCGCCGCGTCCGGGTTCTCGACGGCCCAGGCGATGCCGTCGACGATCGAACGGTGCAGCACCCCGAACCGGGCGAACTCGGGATAGCCTTCCACGTCCTCGGAGACCGGCAGCCGGCCGCGCCAGGCCGCCTGAATCAGCCGGACCGGCGAGCGCCCCGAGTACGAGATGCTTTCGTTGTAGGGGATGACCGCGATGTCGCTCCGCTCCATGGCCGTGTTGAACGCCGAGAGGTCCCAGGGCACCGCCGCGATCGACAGCCGGTCGTACCGGCTCTCGACGATCGACTGCAGGATCGGCCCGACCGGCCGCAGGTTCGACATGATGGTCAGTTCGAGGGGTCGACGGGCCGCCAGCTCGGCCAGCGCCGGCAGACGCTCGGAGAGCGTCCGGAGCTTGTGCTGCCAGCCGTACCAGAACAGGCGGAGCGGCCCCTCGCGGCGGGGCGGACGGACCGGCGCGGGCTCGCCCTCGACCGCATCCGGGACGATATAGATCCGCTTGCCCTCGACCCGGGCCGCCAGGCGACGTGCCAGCGAGGCGGTCGGTACGGTGATCGCGAAGGCCCGCTGCGCGTTCTCCCAGTTGTAGTTCAGCACCCCCTTGTAACGCGTGAGATCGTCGCACACGTCGACCACCACGCACTTCCCGGCGTCGAGCAGCGAGCCGACGATCGGCCGGTGGTCCTCCAGGGTCTGGTAGATCATGAAGACGTCGGCGTCGAAGTAGGAGCCGTCGGCGATCCGGCGGTCGAGGTTCTGGCTCTCCACCAGCTTCACCGCCGCCCCGAGCGCCCCCAGATGCGGCGCGATGGAAGCGCACCGGATGCGGATACCGGCATCCTTCCAGCTTCGGGTCCCCAGCGACCCGTCGTTCGGCCGCGGCAGCAGGCCGGTGATGCGCAGGGGCGCGTCGATCGGTCGGGCGGTCATCGTGTCGGTCCGGCGCGGCATCGGTTCCGCCGATCTTAGCGCGTCGGTCTCGGCCCGCCCCACCGAACTGCACCGTCGTCTTCCCGCATTCGGGGGATTATCGCTGGAAAATTGAAAGTTAGATTGCCCGGCAATCGCAATGCATGACCATCGAGCGGCACATAGCCGCAACGCCGGGGGATCGATCCGTGACGGACCAGCCGGAGGAAGCGCCAGACGCCCCGGAGGGTGGGGCCACCCCGCCTGGGGGCCTCCCGCCACAGGACGAACCGCCGCAGGACGAACCGCCGCCGGCGGACACCATCGACATCGGCCCACCGCTCGGCCGGGAGGTGGCCGACGCCCTCGGCCTGCTCGACTACGCGACACGAACCGGCTTCAAGGCCGCCAGCGGAGCGACGGTGGGCGACGACGTCCGCAAGCCGATCCTGGCGCTGGTGGCCCGGCTCAGGCTCGGCTGCCGGGCCCCGGCGCCCGACACCTGCATCGCCGTGCCGCGGGTCGAGTGGCTGGCCTTCGTCGACGCGTACGCGCGGCTCGCGGTGCTGCTGCACCCCGTTACCGCCGCAACCCTGGAAGCGACGACCGAGCGTCCCCGGAGATGGGGAACCCTGCTCGGCCGATCCGACGCCCTGCGCTTCACGCGGTGGCTGTGGCTGTGGACGATACTCTTCGCGGTCGCGGTGATCTTCACCCAGTGGCTCAAGGTGATCTACGGACCGCCGGTGGCGTTCGACGCCAACATCAACGCCGTCGCCCCGGAATTCTGGAACCGCGCGCGCTTGCTGGTCACGACGCTCGCCCCGTTCGCCTATGGCGGGCTCGGCGCCTGCGTCTACCTGCTGCGCAGTGCCCATTCCTTCATCGCCGAACGCAGCTTCGACGCCCGCCGCAAGCCCGAGTACTACAACCGGATCCTGCTCGGCATCATCAGCGGCGGCACGATCCTGCTGTTCACCAAGCACCTGACGAACGACGGCGGGCAGGTCATCGAGGTCAGCAGCGCCGCGCTCGGCTTCCTCGCCGGCTATTCCACCGAGTTCCTGTTCCAGGCGATCGAGCGCGTGATCGCCGCCATCCTGCCACGGGTCGGCCTGGACTCGGTGCAGCGGGCCCGAGGGACACGGAGCAGCATCGACGTCCCGGTCGGCAACCTGACCCTGGAAGACCTCGTCGACCGGTTCTCGAAGGCCACCAACGAGCAGGACAAGGTGCTCTACAGGGGGCTGATCGACAAGCTCGCCGAGCGCATGTGACCGGCCGGACCGCCGTCAGGTCGCGGCCGCGAGCTCGATCAGCCAGCGCTCCAGGCGGCGCGCAGCGGCAGTCAGCGGGGTATCGGTCGCCCGGCACAGATAGTAGGCCGCCCCGGTCGGGTCGGCGTCGCCGAACGGCGCGATCAGCACGCCGCGGGCCAGCCTGTCGTCGACCATAGGCCGCCGGCCGATCGCCAGGCCGTGCCCGCCCTCGGCGACCTGCAGCGCCTGCTCCTGGGCGTCCATGGTCACCGCCCCGGCCAGGCTCGGCGGCTCCAAGCCGCGGGCCCGGGCCCACTCCTCCCATTCGTCGGGGAACCGGGCGTTGACGATCAGCCGGGCCCGGTACAGCGCCTCCTGCGGGCAGTCGCCGACCCCGAAGGTCAGGTAGCCGGGCGCACACACCGGGGTCGCCGCCTCCTCCAGCAGGAACGCGGCGTCCAGGCCGGGCCAGGTGCCCTTGCCGTGGCGGATCGCCAGGTCGACCTGGTCGCGCCGCAGGTCGACCACCCGGGTGGTGGTGACCAGCTGCAGGTCGACGTCCGGGTGGGCGCGCTCGAACGCCCCGAGCTTCGGAATCAGCCAGGTGGCGGCCAGCGACGGCGGCATGGTCAGGCGAACCACCCCGCGCCCGGCCGGCCGCAGCATCGCCTCGGTCGCCGCCTGGATCTGCCGGATCGCCGGGTCGATCTGCTCGAGGTACTGCCGGCCGGCGGCGGTCAGGCGCACCCCGTTGCCGGACCGGTCGAACAGCGCGGTGCGCAGGAAGTCCTCGAGCCGCCGCACCTGGTGGCTGATCGCCGACTCGGTGATGCCGAGGGCCGCCGCGGCGTCGCGGAACCGGCCGTGCACGGCGGCGGCGTGAAACGCCCGCAGGGCGGCGAACGGCGGCAGCGGCGTACGCGGCTCGGTCATGGCGCGACGGTGGCAGCCACTTGAACGGAATTCAAGTGGCGCGACGGTCGGCGCGCGCGACCCTGCCCTCCGGTCGGAACGGCGGAGCGGCATCCATGCACTGCGACGTGTGCATCATCGGTGGCGGCATCATGGGGCTGAGCACCGCGGTGTTCCTCAAGCGCCTCGATCCCGGCGCGTCGGTTCTGGTGGTCGAGCCGGACCCGACCTACGAGTTCGCCTCGACGGTGCTGTCGGCCGGCGGCGCCCGGCGGCTGTTCTCGCGCCCCGAGAACATCGAGATGTCGACCTTCAGCATCGGCTTCCTGACGCGGTTCGCCGACGAGATGGCGGTCGACGGCGACCGGCCGGACATCGCCTGGCGCGAGGAAGGCTACCTGTTCCTGGTGCCGCCGGCGGCCGTGGCCATGCTGGAGGCCAACGCCCGCACCCAGGAAGCGCTCGGTGTCGAGATCGTCATGATGGATCCGGCAGCGCTGAAGCGGCGCTACCCGTCGATGACCGTCGACGACGTCGGAGCCGCGGTCCTGTCGCCGCGCGACGGCTGGTGCGACCCGAGTGCCGTCCTGCAGGGCTTCCGCCGGATGGCGCGCCACCTGGGCGTGGCATTCGTCCGCGACAGGGTGATCGCGCTCGACGACGGCGACGGTCCGGTCCGCCGGGCCGTGCTGCAGGACGGTCCGCCGCTCGCCGCCGACCGGTTCGTGATCGCCGCCGGCGCGTGGTCCGAACCGATCGCCGCCAGCATCGGCATGCCGCTGCCGATCTCGCCGATGCGGCGCTTCGAGCACTACTTCGCGACCCGTACGCCGATCGAGCCCCTGCCCTTCGTCAAGGACCTGGCGCGCCTGGCGTTCCGGCCGGAGGGGTCGGGCTACACCGGGACGGTGGTGAACTCGGACGAGCCGCGCGGGGTCAACTTCGAGCTCGACCCCGGTCACTTCGAGGACATGGTCTGGCCGGCCCTGGCCCACCGCTTCCCGGCGTTCGAGGCGACCCGGTGCCTGCGCTCCTGGGCCGGACTGTACGAGGTGTGCGAACTGGACGGCAACCCGGTCATCGGCAACTGGCCAGAGCGCCATCCGAACGTCTACACGGTCGCCGGCTTCTCCGGTCACGGCCTGATGCACGCGCCCGCCGCCGGCCGCGGCGTCGCCGAGCTGATCGTGCACGGCGAATTCCGCAGCATCGACCTCGCCCGCCTCGGCCTCGGCCGGGTGCTGCGCGGCGAACCGTATCCCGAGACCGGCATCCTGTAGCCGCGCACCGTGGCCGCCCGATCAGGACACTGTCACGATCCGGCCGAGTTGCTAAGCTCGCCCGAGTCGTCCGACGAAAGGCCCCCGACATGGTCGAACCCTGCCCCCTCATCGAGGTTTCCGGGCCGCCGCGCGAGCGCGGCCGGCAGTACGGCCGGCAGGCCGGCGAACGGATCGCCAAGGGCGTGTCGCACTACACCGCGCAGCTGCAGCATCTCGGCCTCGGCTGGCCGGCGGTCCGGGCGCTGGTCGACGACTACCTGCCGGTGATCGAGCGGTTCGATCCCGACTATGTGGAAGAGATGCGCGGCATCGCCGACGGGGCCGCAGTCCCGTTCGAGGAAATCGTGCTCCTGAACGCCCGCACCGAGGTGCTGAAGCTCGGCGCCCGACCGGACCTGCGGGCGAAGCTGGCAGCCGCGGAGCAACCCGACGGCTGCACCGGCGTGGTCGCCCTGCCCGGCGCCACCCGGGACGGCCGGCTGATCCACGCCCAGAACTGGGACTGGAAGGCGGAGTGCGCCGAGACTGCGGTGGTGCTGAAGATCCGGCGCGACGACGGGCCCGACCTGTTGACCTTCACCGAGGCCGGCGGGCTGGCGCGCTGCGGACTGAACGCCGCGGGCATCGCGATCACCGCCAACTACCTGGAGTCAGACCGCGACTACTGCCGGATCGGCGTGCCGCTCGCCCTGATCCGCCGCAAGGTGCTGGAGAGCGAGCACCTGGCGCTGGCCCTGCGGACGGTCTACGCCACCCCGAAGTCGCCCTCGAACAACATGATCGTCAGCCACGCCGAGGGGCTGGCGATCGACTTCGAGTGCGCGCCCGACGAGACTTTCCAGGTGCATCCCGAGAACGGCCTGCTGGTGCACGCCAACCACTGGCAGAGCCCGGTGGCACTGGCCAAGCTGAAGGACACCGGGATCGCCAACACCCCGGACAGCCTGTACCGCGACATCCGGGTGCGCGACCTGCTGACCCCGCGGATCGGCTCGCTCGACACCGACGCCGTCAAGGCCGCCCTGTTCGACGACTTCGCCTCGCCGTGGTCGGTCTGTCGGCCGCCGCGACCGTCCTTCACCACCGACCTCAGCGCCACCGTCGCGATGATCGTGATGCAGCCGGCCCTTGGGCGGATGGAGGTGGCTATGCTGCCGGCCCTGAACCGGGAGTTCCAGACCTTCGACCTGGCGGCCTCGTCCCCCGCCGAAGCCGCCGCCGAATAGCCCGGAGGGCGCCATGACCGGGCGAGACGTGGAGACGCACCCGATACCCGCGAACGGCCGGCTGCCGAACAACCCGCATCTGCCGCTGCTGGTCTATCGCGGCGTCCTCGACCTCGCCGGCGATCCGGCCGCCGCCTGCGAGGCGCTGTTCGCCCGGCACGGCTGGCCCGGCGCCTGGCGCAACGGGATCTTCGGCCACGACCACTTCCACGCGACCATGCACGAGGTCCTGGGGATCGTCCGTGGCCGGGTCCGGGTGCTGTTCGGCGGCGATGGCGCGCTGGAGACCGAGGTCGCCGCCGGCGACGTGGTGGTGATCCCGGCCGGCGTCGCGCACCGCAACCTCGGCGCCAGCCGGGACCTGCTGGTAGTGGGCGCCTATCCCGGCGGCGGCTATCCCGACACGACCACCGAGGCCGGGCCGGATACCGCCGCCCGGATCGCGCGGGTGCCGGTGCCCGACCAGGATCCGGTATACGGCCCGGCCGGACCGCTTCTCGATCGATGGACAAGCACGGAGCAAGCATGACCGCCGAACCGCTGTGGTGCCTGGACGCCGTCGAACTCGCCGAGCGCATCCGTCGCCGGGAGGTCTCGGCCCGCCAGGTGATGGACGCTCATCTGGCGCGCATGGACGCGGTCAATCCGCAGCTCAACGCCGTCGTGCTGGCGCTGCCGGAGCAGGCCCGGGCGGAGGCCGACGCCGCCGACGCGGCGCTGGCCCGCGGCGACGCGGTTGGGCCCCTGCACGGGGTGCCGGTGACCATCAAGGTCAACACCGACCAGGCCGGCTGCCCGACCGACAACGGTGTCGTAGCGCTCAAGGACCTGGTCGCCGAGCGCGACAGCCCGACCGTCGGCAATTTTCGCAAGGCCGGCGCCATCGTGATCGGCCGGACCAACACGCCGTGCCTGTCGATGCGCTGGACGACCGAGAACAGCCTGCACGGCAACACGCTGAACCCCTGGGACCCGGCCCGCACCCCGGGCGGGTCGAGCGGCGGCGCCGGGGCCGCCACCGCTTCCGGGATCGCGCCGATCAACCAGGGCAACGACATCGCTGGCTCGGTCCGCTATCCGGCCTATTGCTGCGGTGTGGTCGGCCTGCGCCCGAGCTACGGCCGGGTGCCGGCCCGCAACTACAGCAGCCCGAAGCCGAGGCCGATCTCGGCCCAGCTGATGGCGGTGCAGGGCCCGCTGACCCGGACCGTGCGCGACGCCCGGCTGGCGCTGCGGGTCATGGCCGCCGGCGACGTCGGCGACGCCCGCTGGGTCGACGCGCCGCTGGAAGGCCCGCCGGCGCCGAAGCGTGTTGCCCTGGTGCCGGACCCGGCCGGCCGCGGCGTCCAGCCGGCGATCCGCGCGTCGGTCCTGCAGGCCGGAAGCTGGCTGGCCGAGGCCGGCTACGAGGTCGAGGAGGTCGAGCCGCCGCGGCTCGGCGAGGTCGCCGACCTGTGGGCCAGGATGGCGATGGCCGACACCATCCGCTCGCTCGACGCCACCATCGAGCAGGTCGGCGACGAGGGCATCCGCCGGGCGATCGGGTTCTGGCACGAGGTCATGCCGAAATGCGGGCCGCAGGACACCCTGGACGCCCTGGCCGAGCGCGACGCCATGCTGCAGGACTGGCAGGACTTCCTGGAGCGCTGGCCCGTCGTCGTCATGCCGAACTCGGCCGAACCGGCGTTCAGGGTCGGCGAGGACCTGATCGACGTCGAGACGACGCGGCGGCTCATCGCCGCCCAGCTTCCGCAGCTGGCGATCCCGGTGCTCGGCCTGCCGGCGGTGTCGGTGCCGACCGGCACCCATGACGGACTGCCGATGGGCGTGCAGATCGTCGCCGGCCGGTTCCGCGAGGATCTGTGCCTGGCCGCTGCCGAGGCGGTCGAGGTAAAGGCCGGCATGACCCTGCCGATCGATCCGAAGACGGCCTGACCGGTCGGCGACAATCAGAACACGACAGGAGGAAGACGAGATGGCTGAACGGCAACGGGTCGCGCTGATCACCGGCGGCGGTGGCGGAATCGGCAGCGCCATGTGCGCCGCGGTCGCCGCCGTTGGAGCCCGGGTCGCGGTGGTCGACCTGGACGGCGGTGCGGCCCGGCGGGTGGCGGCGCAGATCGGCGGCGGCGCCGTGGCGATCGAGGCCGACGTCTCGACCGAGGACGGCTGTGCGGCCGCGGTCGCCGCGGTCGAGAGCGCGCTCGGGCCGGTCGACGTCCTGTTCAACAACGCCGGCATCGGCCTCAGCTCGCTGCGCCCGGACGCCGAGCGCAACCTGCCGGGCCTGCAGGAGGTGACGCCGGAGATCTTCGACCGCTTCATCGCCGTCAACCTGCGCGGCCCGTACCTGATGACCCGGCTGGTGACCCCGGGCATGAGGCAGCGCGGCTGGGGCCGGGTGGTGAACAACACCACCAGCTTTTTCACCATGCTGCGCGCCTTCCCCTACGGCGCGCTCAAGGCCTCGCTGGAGGCGGCCTCGGCGATCTGGGCGACCGAGCTGGACGGCAGCGGCGTCACGGTCAACGTGCTGGTCCCCGGCGGCCCGACCGACACCGCCTTCATCGCCGACGGCAGCGGCATGGACCGCGCCACCATGCTGAGGCCCGCCGTCATGGGCCCGCCGGCCGCCTGGCTGGCTTCGCCGACGTCGGACGGCTTCACCGGCAGGCGGATCGTCGCCGCCTGGTGGGACCCGGCGCAGCCGACGGAACAGGCGGTCGCCAGGGCGGCCTCGCCGATCGGCTGGCCGGAACTCGCCCACGCCACCCGGGTCTGGCCGAAGGACGCCCAATAGCCCCGAGTCCTCGGAGCCGCGCTCATTTCTCCGAGATCAGGCGCTCGTACAGGTGCCAGGTCGTGTGCCCCAGGAACGGGAAGACGAAGATCACGCCGACGAGGGCCGGCGCGATGGCGAGGAGCGTCAGTGCGCCGACCGCGGCCCCCCAGCCGAGCATGACCACGGGACTCCCCAGGACGGTCCGCACGCTGGTGATCATGGCGGTCACGAAGTCGACGTTGCGGTCCAGCAGCAGCGGCATGGCGATCACCGTGACGGTGTAGAGGACCGTCGCCAGGAAGCCGCCGATCAGCGTGCCGATCAGCAGGAACAGGGCGCCCCCGGACGTGGTGAACACGCCGACGAGCAGGTCCTCGACGGACCGGAAGTGCTTGTAGTGGATGGTCAGCGCGAGCACGAGCCGCACCTGGTACGCCCAGATCCAGAAGATGAACAGCACGACGAACGACATCCAGCGGAACTCGCGGCGCTGCTGCCGGAAGATGACCAGAAGGATGTCGGACGCCGAGAACGGCTCGCCGCGCTTGAGCCGGCGCGACATCTCGTACAGCCCCACGGCCAGGAACGGCGCGACGAGCGGAAAGCCGACGGCGACCGCGATCGTGATCCATATCTGATCGAACACCACGAGTCCGGCGATCAGCGCCGCGCCCAGTACGGCAAAGGCGAGACCGAAGAAGAGACTGAGGCCCGGGCGGGCGACGACATCGCGCAGGCCGGCGCGCATCGACGCCTTCACGTCGTCGAATGTGGCGGCGGCGACCGCCAGGCGGACCGGTGGCTGTCCGTCCTGCCCTACCTGCTCTGCTTGCATGTCAGAGTGCCTCCCCTTGTGTCGATGCCGCGCGGCTTGCCGCCGCTTACAGGTCTGGAACCGTTCCAGGTTTCGGCGGACGGTGGACGGCGTCCATGACCCATCTCAATCCTTCGACGGAATGTCCGACGCCCGGGCCGTTCTGAATTCAATATCTTTGCCGGCGCGCGTCGGGGTCTGCTAAGGGTTAGGTCCTCTCCCATCCTGCGCATTCGCGAGGGATACCAGCGCATGGACAGCTTCGACTACGTCATCGTCGGCGCCGGCTCGGCCGGCTCGGTGCTCGCAAACCGTCTGACGGAGGACGGCACCGCCACGGTCTGCCTGCTGGAGGCCGGCGGCTCCGACCTGCACCCGTTCATCCACATCCCGGCCGGGTTCATGAAGACCATGGTCGATCCGGCGGTGAACTGGCTCTACGACATGGAGCCGAGCGAGTGGACCGGCGGCCGCCGAATCAAGGCGCCGCGCGGCAAGACGCTGGGCGGATCGAGCTCGATCAACGGGCATATCTACAACCGCGGCCAGCGCATGGACTTCGACGGCTGGGCCCAGCGCGGCAACCGCGGCTGGGGCTATGCCGACTGCCTGCCGTATTTCCGGCGCTGCGAGAAGCGGATCGGCGACGGCGACGACACCTTCCGGGGCCGCGACGGCACGCTGCAGGTCACCGACATCGACTGGCGGCACCCGCTGTGCGACGCCTTCATCGAGGGCTGCACGACCCTCGGCATCCCGCGCAACCCGGACTACAACGGCGCGATCCAGGAAGGCGTGTCCTACGCCCAGCGCACCATCGCCGGCGGCCGCCGGATGAGCGCGGCGCGCGCCTTCCTGCGCCCCGCCATGGGTCGCAAGAACCTGACCGTGATCACCCACGCGCACGCCACCTCGATCATGCTCGAGGGCAGGCGCGCGGTCGGCATCCGCTACAACAAGGGCGGCCGCCACGGCATCCCGAGCGAGGTCCGGGCACGCCGCGAGGTGATCCTGTCCGGCGGCACCTACAACTCGCCGCAGCTCATGCAGCTCTCCGGCATCGGCCCCGCCGGACTGCTGAAGTCGCTCGGCATCCCGGTCCGGCACGAGCTGCCGGGAGTCGGCGAGAACCTGCGCGACCACTACGCGCCGCGGTTCGTGGCCCGGGTGAAGAACTCGGATACCATCAACGAGGAGGCGCGCGGCCTGCGGCTGGTCGGCAACGTGCTGAAGTGGATGGCCACCCGCAAGGGCATCCTCTCGCTCAGCCCGACCCTGGTGTACTGCTTCTGGCACTCCGACGAGGTGGCGCGGAACAGCGACGTCCAGTTCACCTTCACGCCGGCCAGCTACAAGGAGGGCGTGCAGTCCAAGCTCGACGACCATCCGGGCATGACGGTCGCGTCCTGGCAGCAGCGGCCGGAAAGCAAGGGCTACGTGCGGGCGCGCAACGCCGACCCGTTCGAGGCGCCGGTCATCCAGCCGAACTACCTCGCCGAGGAGGAGGACCGCCAGGTCCTGCTGAAGGCGATGAAGCTGGCCCGCCGCCTGCTCGCCACCGAGCCGCTGGCGCCGTTCTACGACTTCGAGGAGTACCCGGGCGCGCAGGTCCAGAGCGACGACGAGCTGCTGGCGGCGGCGAAGGAGCGCGGCACCACCACCTTCCACCCGATGGGCACCTGCCGGATGGGCCCGGAGACCGACCCGACGGCGGTGGTCGACGACCAGCTGCGGGTGCGCGGGATGGAGGGACTGCGGGTGGTCGACGCCTCGATCATGCCGACCATGCTGTCCGCCAACCTGAACGCCTCGGTCATGATGATCGCCGACAAGGCGTCCGACATGATCCGCGGCCGGGCGGCGCTGGAGCCGACCATCCTGCCCGACTGACCCGCACCGGAAACCGACCGGGCACACGAATTTGTTAACTGACCGGTCCCGGCCCGCCCATCATGCTTAACGTCGCGAGGGGTGGGCGCGACGACCCGCCCCGACAACGGGCAGGAGGATACATGCGACATCTGGTTCGTGCGGCCGCCATCGGCGCGGTACTTCTGGCGACCGCCGGCGGGGCTATGGCCGCCGGCGAGATCGCCGCTCGCCAGGAAGCCATGAAGGGGGCCGGCGGCGCCATGAAGGCGATCAAGGCGGCCGTCGAGGGCAACAAGGCAGCCGACGCGGTCGAGCCGGCGATGAAGATCGCCGCGACCATGAAGAAGGCTCCGTCGCTGTTCCCGAAGGGCTCGGACGCCGGCGAGACCGACGCCAAGCCGGAGATCTGGCAGGACTGGGCGAAATTCGAGCAGGCCGCCGCCGACGCGGCAGCGGCAGCCGAGAAGCTGGCGATGGTCGCGAAGGGCGGCGACGCCGCCGCCACCGGCGAGGCCATGAAGGCGCTCGGCGGCACCTGCGGGGCCTGCCACAAGCCGTTCCGCAAGCCGAAGACCTGATGCCGACCGGGGGACGCGCAGGCCGCGACAGGCGGCGCGTCTCCCTCCCCCCTGAAATCCGTCCCTCCGTCTGCCTTAGCCGTCGGGCAACCGGCGGAAGGCATCGTGCATGGCGGCGGAGGACGACCACGACGACCGGCTCGGACACCGGGCCCGGCTGCGCCGGCGGTTCCTGGAAGCCGGCGCCGAGGCGCTGGCCGACTACGAGCTGCTTGAGCTGCTGCTGTTCCAGGCCAGGCCGCGCGGCGACGTCAAGCCGCTGTCCAAGCGGCTGGTCGCGCGCTTCGGCTCGTTCGCCGAGGCGGTCAGCGCGCCGGCCGACGCGCTCGCCCGGGTCGACGGCATGGGCGAGGCCTCGGTCGCCGCGCTGAAGACCGCGCACGCCGCGGCGACCCGCCTGCTCGGCCAGGCGATCCGCGACCGCCCGGTGCTGTCGAGCTGGAGCCAGCTGCTGGACTACTGCCGGGTGGCGATGGCGAGCCTGCCGGTCGAGGAGGTGCGGGTGCTGTACCTGGACCGCAAGAACCGGCTGATCCGCGACGAGCGCCAGGGCCGCGGCACCGTCGACCACACGCCGCTGTACCCGCGCGAGGTGGTCAAGCGGGCCCTCGAGCTCGGCGCCTCGGCGCTGATCGTGGTGCACAACCACCCGTCCGGCGACCCGTCGCCGTCGCAGGCCGACATCGCCATGACCCGCCAGCTATCCGAAGCGGCCGCCGCCCTCGGCCTGGTGCTGCACGACCACCTGATCGTGGCCCGCGGCGGCCACACCAGCTTCCGGTCGGCGGGACTGTTGTAGGGCTACTCCTCGAACGGCCGCGCCCCGGTCTCGCGCACGAACAGGGTGATCAGCACGCCCCAGGCGCAGGTGACCGGCAGGATCAGGAACGCGCCCTGGTAGGCCGCCAGGCTGTAGATCCGCGCGCCGGCGACCAGGCTTCCCTCCCAGCCGAGGTCGAGCAGCCAGCCGACCAGGGGCTGCAGCACCGCGCCGGACCCGACCACGAAGCCGTTGACGATGCCGAGCGTGACCCCGGCCGACCACGCCGGCGTGTTCTCGCGCGCCACCGCGAAGCACAGCACCATCGACGACGACCCGAAGCCCTGGATACACAGGATCGCGGCCAGCGACACCGTGTCCAGGCCCGGCAGGTAGACCGCGCCGGCGATCCCGGCGGTCGCCAGCACGCCGCCGATCGCCATGAACGGCCGGCGCCGGCTCCAGCGGTCGGACAGGACGCCCCACAGCGGGGCGCCGACGCCCCAGCCGACGAACAGGATCGAGACCAGCGCGGCCGCCTCGGCCTTCGGCAGGTCGTAGGCCTGCTCGACATAGGGCACGCCCCACAGGCCGCCGAACGCCAGCATGCTGCCGGTCATCGCCATGCCGAAGCCGGCGGCCAGCCAGACCTGGCCGGTCGCCGCCGCCCGCTTCAACCCGGACAGCAGGCGCAGGCCGCCGGCCGAGGCGGCCGGAGCCGACCGCGGCCGGTCGCGCAGCACCAGGCCGGTCGCCACCGCCAGCGCCAGCCCGAACGCCGCCAGCCCGGCGACCGCCAGCCGCCAGCCGACGCTCTCGACCAGATAGCCGAGCGGGGCCTGCCCGAGGATGCCGCCGGCGACGCCCAGCATCTGGGCCCAGCCGCTCAGCGTGGCGAACCGGTTGGGCGGGAACCACAGGGCCGCGTAGTTGAGCGCGCCGACGAAGCTGAACGCGCAGCCGAAACCGATCATCAGCCGACCGACCGAGGCCAGCCACAGCCCGTCGGCCATCACGAACACCAGCGACCCGGCCCCGGCCAGGGCCGCCGCGATGGTGACCAGCCGGCGCGGACCGAACCTGTCCATCAGCACGCCGACCGGAATCTGCGATCCGGCATAGGCGTAGTAGTAGTACGCCGACAGATTGCCGAGCAGGGCGCCGCCGACCGCGAAGTCGCGCATCAGATCGTCGACCATCACCGACGGCGCGACCCGCTGCACGAAGGCGTACAGGAAGAACAGGGCGCACAGCAGCCAGCCGAAGCCGAGCAGGGCGGCGCGCGGCACCGCCGGAGCGGATGGTGTGTCGATTGCCTGGATCACGGGACGGTTGCGACGCTGAAGGGAGCGCGAAGCTAGGCGCGCCCGGCGACCCCGGTCAAGGTGCTGCGGCCGCGCCGAGGATGGGGCCAAGCCCCATCCGGTGGCGATGCGTCCGGCGGCGATGCGTCCGGCGGGGATGCGTCCGGCGGCCGGTCAGGCGACGATATCGACGATCGAGCCACGCGGCGCGTTCGGGTTCAGCCGGCGGATTTCCTCGGCCGCCTGCTCCAGGTTGAACTGGCGGCGCTCGGCATCGTCGAGCGGTTCGGCGACCACGGCCTCGCCGCTGCCCCGCGAAGCGTTCCGGCTCCGGAAACCGAAGGCCTCCTGCAGCCCCTGCGCCAGCCGCGAAGGAGCGACCGGCCCGCCCTGCCCTTGCGGGGCCGGGACCAGGGGGGAGGATCCTGTCGGGCCGATCGCCATTCTGACGCTCCTCGCTCTCGGGCGGGCGTCCTGGCGGAGACACCCGTCGAGAAACTAGAACATATTTAGATCGTATTTTAAATAAAATTCGTCAGATCCGCGAGCGGTCGTCACGCGAGGATGTCGATCACCTTCGCCACCGCCCGGGCCGTCGCCTGCTGCCCGACCGACCGGATGTACTCCGCCCGTTCCGACGGGCTCATCTTCGCCACCTCGGAACCCGATGCCACCGGCACCAGCGGCTGGTTCACCGGCTGCGCCCTCAACCCGCCGCCCGAACCGGAGCCGGCCAGATGGACCTTGTCGGGACCGGCGACCTTCGAATGCGGGATCGGCGCCGGAACGCCGGAAATGCCTTCCATGACAGGCTCCCAAGAACCGAACGCCTACTATCGCACACAAAGGCCGTTTCGGCGAGCCGCTTTAAATTTCGAAAGCCCATTCACGGCATCGGTTAACGATGCCGAATCGAACCCTGCGACTGGCGCGACGCGTTCAGCGCTGCCGGTCGTCCTCGGGCGGCAGGAGCCGGTCGCGGAACCGCCGGGCGAAACCGATCGGATCGTCGGTCAGCCGACCCTCCGCCGAGGTCTCGCGCGCGCTCTCCAGCACGTGGCGGCCGGCATTCTCCACCCTCGGCGCCACCTTGCCGTAGACCTCGCCAGCGACCCTGGCGGCGGTGCGTCGCACCTCCGGGTTCTGGGCGGCCCGGCGGCCGGCCTCGAAGATCAGACGGCGCAGCAGGCTCATCCCCCAGCCTTTCCGATCGACCTTCCGGCCTCCTCGATCACCGGTCGGCGGGCATCGAGGAATTCCTCGAAGGCTGCCACGAACCGGTCGAACTCGGCCGCCCCCATCGGCAGCGACAGCACCGCCATGCCGCGGCGGGCGGTGTAGACCCCGCCGGCGATCAGGTCGAGATGCATCAGGTCGATGAGTTTGCGCGGCCGCCTGCCGGCCTCCGGCGGCGACATCGGCACCGTCGTGCCCGGGTGCACCGCCATCATCGATCCGCGTCCGGCTACCACCAGCGGCAGGCCGCGCCGGGCGATCGCGTCGTTCAGCCGGCCGCGCAGGCTGTCGCCGGCGGCGTTCAGCATCACCGCCCGCTCCGGCGTGTACTTGTGGGTCAGCCCGGCCAGCCCGGCCGACATGGTGAAGACGTTGTTGTTGAAGGTCCCGGCATGCGGCCAGCCGTCCGGCCGGCGCGGGTCGAACCGGTCGAGGATCTCGGCCCGGCCGCCGAACGCGCCGAAGCTGAGGCCGCCGCCGAGATACTTGCCGAGCGTCAGCAGGTCCGGGGTGATGCCGAGCAGGCCGTGCAGCCCTTCCGGCGACAGCCGCGAGGTCATGACCTCGTCGAAGATCAGCAGCGCGCCGGTCTCCCGGGTCGCGTCCCGCAGGCTCTGCAGGAACTCGACGCTGCCGGGCAGGCAGCCGCCGGAGCCGCACATCGGCTCGACCAGGACACAGGCCAGCCGGTCGCCCTGCTCGCGGATCAGCGCGGCCGAGCCCTCGGCGTCGTTGTAGTCGCCCATCACGTAGTCGAACGGCGCATTCAGCGGCGAGCCGCCGAAGTACAGCACGCCGCCGTGGTAGCCGCCCTTGAACACCATCACCCGGTCGCGGCCGGTGAAGGCGCGCGCCGCGGCGATCGCCATCAGGTTGGCCTCGGTGCCGGAGTTGGTGAAGCGGACCCGTTCCAGGGCCGGGAACCGGTCGACGATGGTCTGCGCCAGCCGGGCCTCCAGCAGGTTCGGCCCGCCCAGCACCCAGCCGTCGTCGGCCGCCTGCTTGATGGCCTCTCGGATCACCGGCTCGGAATGGCCGTACAGCCCGGCGGTGTACTCGCCGAGGAAGTCGACCAGCTGGTGACCGTCGGCATCCCACAGGTAGCAGCCCTCGCCGCGGGCGAAGCGCAGCGGGAACGGGTGGTAGTGCAGCACCGTCCGGGTGTTGCCGCCGGGCATGGCCTTCTCGGCCTGCTCCTGGATCGCCTTGCTCTTGGGGTTGGCCGCGACGAACCGCTCGGCCGCCTCGGTATAGGCGGCGTCCAGCGAGGTGTTGACCAGTGTCGCGTTCGCCTGGGTCGTGCTCATGCCGCCTTGCCCTTTCGCTTCCTCGGCTTTGCGGCGCCCTTCTCGACGGCGCCGTAGCCCATGGTGCCGAACTTGACGCCGACCCGCTCGATCTCGTCGTCCGGCAGGATCACCGGTTTGCCTACCTGCAGGGCGCGCCAGTACATGCCGGCCAGGGTCTCAACCTCGAGCGCCAGGGCCAGCGCCTTCTTCAGGCTCGGGCCGATGGCGATCATGCCGTGGTTGGCCAGCAGGCAGGCCCGCCGCCCCTCGAGCGCCTCCAGCGCGGTGTCCGACAGCTCCTGGGTCCCGAAGGTGGCGTAGCCCGAGCAGCGGATGGTCGGACCGCCGGCCTGGGCGATCATGTAGTGGAACGCGGGGATCTCCATGCGCAGGCAGGCCAGCGTGGTGGCGAACATGCCGTGGGTGTGGACGATCGCACCGCAGTCCGGCCGGTGCCGCATGATGTCCAGGTGGAAACGCCACTCGCTGGACGGGCGGCGGTTGTCGCTGTGGCTGCCGTCGAGTTCCATGCGCACGATGTCCTCGGGCCGGATCTCCTCGTAGGGGATCGCCGAGGGGGTGATGAAGAACCCGGCGTTCGGCTCGTCCGACACCCGCACGCTGGCGTTGCCCGAGGTGCCCTGGTTGATGCCGAGCGCGTTCATCTTCAGGCAGGTGTCGATCACCTCCTGGCGCAGGGCGCGTTCCTTGTCCGGCATCATGGGCGGGGCGTCCTTCGTCGGTGCTGCGTTCCGCGATCCTGGAACAAGACGGCGACCAGGTGAAGGGGGGGCGTTGCGGACCTTCATTGCGGTCCTGCGAGCCCGTCCGCGGCGATCATGCTCCAGAGCCGGCCGAGGCTGTCCCGGGCCTGCTCGCGGTGCGTCCGATAGCGTACATGCGCATCCGGTGCGGCCCCCGGCGACAGTTCGATCGACCAGAGGCCGCGGACGCTGGTCGGCAGGAAGGAGTAACGGACATCGATGATCCGGTCGGGGTGATCGGGATCGCGCGCCACGAAACCGTCGCTGAACCGCCGGAACCGCTCGAGGTCGCGGGCCTGCTGTGTATCCGGGTCGAGCCACGGAAGGTCGCGGGCGCGGTCGAGCCGGGCGATCGAGGTGCCGGGGAACACGCGCCGCAGGACGCCCGGCCGGACCCCGTCGACGTGGAACCGCTCCGGCGTCTCGTAGACGGTCTTCCAGAGCAGGATGTTGCCGAAGGTCGGCTTGACCTCGATCCGGCTCGGCTGGTGGCCCCGGGCGGCCGCGATCTCGGCCGCCATCGCCCGCGCCGCCTGATGCTGCACGGCGCCGAGCGTCAGGTACAGGCCGGCCCAGACCAGCGCCAGCCGGGCCAACATCGGTCGCCGGCGCAGGCCGGCCAGCACGACCAGGACCGCGACCGGCAGCGTGAACAGCGGGTCGACCACCGAGACGATGCTCAGCGCATAGCGCTCGTCGCTGAACGGCCAGAACAGCATCGTGCCGTAGGAGGTCCCGGCATCCAGGACGGCGTGGGTCGCGTAGCCGAGCGTGCAGAACAGCAGGGTCCGCGCGAACGGCAGCCTCCAGCGCCGTCCCAGCAGGCCGTGCAGCGCCAGCGCGCACAACAGCCCGCCGACCGGAATGAAGACCAGGGAGTGGGTGAAGTGACGGTGGTAGTCGAGGAACAGCAGCGGGTCGGTCCCGGAGCGGATCAGAACGTCGAGATCGGCCGCCATGCCCGAGAGAAAGCCGAGGCAGCCGGCCAGCCCGACTTCGACCTTCCGACGCGTCGCCTGCGGCAGCGCCGCGCCGAGCACCCCTTGAGTCAGCGGATCCATGTTCGGAGCGTCTCCCGGGATCGGGTCAGCGAGGACGAGCGCCTTCCGGGAACGGGCGCCGGCTCAGTCCTCCCCCGCCGCCCGCCGCTCCGGGAACAGCCCCAGCAGCCCCTCGGGGGTCGCCGGTGCGGTGCCGCGCTCGGTGATCAGGCCGGTGACCAGCCGCGCCGGGGTGACGTCGAAGGCCGGGTTTGCGGCCTTGCTGCCCTCGGGCGTGATGGTCACCGCGCCGATGCTGCCGTCGTCGAGCCGGCCGGGGATCCGGGTGACCTCGTCGGCCGAGCGCTCCTCGATCGGGATCGCGAAGCCGTCGGCAAGGGTCCAGTCGATGGTCGGGCTCGGCAGCGCCACGTAGAACGGCACGCCGTTGTCGTGGGCCGCCAGCGCCTTCAGGTAGGTGCCGATCTTGTTGGCGACGTCGCCGTTGGCGCTGGTCCGGTCGGTGCCGGTGATGCACAGGTCGACCTGCCCGTGTTGCATCAGGTGGCCGCCGGCGTTGTCGACGATCACCGTGTGGTCGACCCCGTGGTTGCCGAGTTCCCAGGCGGTCAGGAAGGCGCCCTGGTTGCGCGGCCGGGTCTCGTCGACCCAGACGTGGATCGGGATGCCGGCGTCGTGCGCCTGGTAGATCGGCGAGGTGGCGGTGCCCCAGTCGACGGTGGCCAGCCAGCCGGCGTTGCAGTGGGTCAGGACGTTGACGGTCTGCCCGGGCTTCTTCGCGGCGATCGCCCTGATGATCTCCAGCCCGTGCCGGCCGATCGAGTGGTTCAACTCGGCGTCCTCGTCGCAGACGTGGCGGGCGAAAGCGGCCGCCGCCTCGACCCGCTCGCCGGCCGGCAGCGGCGCCAGCTTCGCCCGGCCGGCGTCGAGCGCCCAGCGTAGGTTGACCGCGGTCGGCCGGGTCTGCATCAGCGCCTCGTAGGCCGACGTCAGCCCGGCGTCGCTCGCATCCTCGCGCATCGCCAGCCACAGCCCCCAGGCGGCGGTCGCCCCGATCAGCGGCGCGCCGCGCACCAGCATCGCCCTGATGGCGTGCGCCGCGTCGGCCATCGAGGTCAGCCGCGCGACGACGAACTCGTGCGGCAACTTGGTCTGGTCGATGATCTCGACCGCCGAGCCGTCGGCCGCCTGCCAGACCGGGCGGTAGTGGATTCCGTTGACCTTCATGACGCACTCCCTGGATCTCCCGACCGCAAGGTGGCGTGTCGGGCTCGCGCGCACAACCGTTCCGTCGGCAGCTAAGGCAATCCGGCCGCGGCGAGCGATTTCCGGTCGGTCTCCAGGCGCTCGAGGTCCGCGCAGTTCTGGGTCAGGCTCCAGCGCTCGATGGTGAAGTCCGGCCGCGCCGACAGCAGGTCGCGGGCGCATTGCGCCGCCCGTTCAGGATCGCCGGCGTCGGCATGGGTCAGCACCAGGTCGACGAGCCCGAAGCCGGGCGAGCAGCGATTGTAGTCCGACAGCACCGCGATCGCGTCGTCCAGCCGCCCGGCATAGCGGAAGGCGTGCCCCAGCACGCCGCGATACCAGCCGGGATCCAGCGGATTCAGCCGGATCGCCGCTTGCGCCTGCGCGATCGCCTCGTCGGCCCGCTCGGCGAAGGTCAGCGCGAGCGCGTAGAGCGCCCGGAGGTCGGCGTGGTCCGGCGCCAGCTCGACCGCCCGGGCATAGGCCGCGGTCGACTCCGCGAGCCGCCGGTAGCCCATGTGCCAGTACCCGAGCGCGGCATAGGCGTCGGCGTTGCCGGGATCGCGCGCCAGCGCCTCGTCGGCGTGCCGCTTCGCCAGGTCGAGCGACCCGTCGCGGTCGGCGGTCCAGTAGAACCGGCCCTCGATGGCGTGCACGCAGGCCAGCATGGCGTGGATCTGCGCCGAGTCCGGATCGTGCGCCAGGGCCTGCTCGAAGCTCGCCCGGGCCTGGCGGTAGGTATCGGCGCTGACCGTGCGGAACAGGCTGAGGCCGCGGATGAAGTGCATCCACGCCGTCACGTTGTCGGTCGTCGTGTAGCGCAGCCTGGCCTGCTCGCCCTCGGTCAGCTTCACCTGCAGGGCGGTCGCGATGGTCAGGGTCAGCTCGTCCTGCATGGCGAAGATGTCGGCGATCTGCCGGTCGTAGCGCCCGGTCCAGACCTGCACCTCGGCGCGGGCGTCGGTCAGCTGTGCGGTGATCCGCAGCCGGTCGCCGGCCTGCCGCACGCTGCCGGTCAGCACGAAGTCGGCCTTCAGCTCGGCGCCGACCTGCTTCGCGGTGACGGTCCGGTTCCGGTACGCGAAGGCGGTGTTGCGCGCGACCACCGACAGGGTGCCGATCTGCGACAGCGTGGTGATCAGGTCCTCGGTGATGCCGCCGGCGACGGGGTCCTGCTCGGAGTCCCGGCTCAGACTGTCGAACGGCAGGATCGCCAGGACCGGGACATGGTCCGGCGACGGCTCGGTCGTCCGTCCCCCACCGGCGCCACCCGTGTCCGGGGCGTCGACCGCCACCCGGTACACCTCCACCGGCTGGGCGATGTTCTTCAGGCGCTGCGGGCCGAGCGGCTGGAAGCCGACCGGGACCTTGTTGCGGAGCTGCTCGCGCACGGCCTGCGAGACCACGACGCCGCCCGGCGGCGCCAGCGGCTCGAGCCGTGCGGCGATGTTGACCCCGTCGCCGTAGACGTCGTCGTCCTCGACGATGACGTCGCCGATGTTGAGCGCCATGCGGAAGACGGTCCACTCGCCCGGGGCACGGTCGACGTTGCGCAGGCCGATCGTCCGCTGCATGTCGACGGCGCAGTTCAGGGCCGCGATGGCGCTCGGGAACTCGGCCAGGAAGCCGTCGCCGGTGGTCTTGAAGACCCGTCCCCCATGCGCCGAGATTTCCGGCTCCGTCACTTCGAGCCGGGTCGCCCTCAGCCGCGCCAGCGTGCCGAGTTCGTCGGCCTCCATCTGGCTGCTGAAGCCGACCATGTCGGCCGCCAGGATGGCAGCGAGCCTGCGTTCCATATCGTCGACTATAGGCCCGCCACCGGCGATTGACCCGTCATTTCCGCCCCCCGACCGCCGGAGACACCTCGCGACCGATGCGACGTTCCGTTGCCTTCCCTCGCCCGGCCGGGGCGCTAGGATGGCGCCGGTTCCCCGCACACGGAGGCATCCGACCATGGCCACCTGCCGCGTCCACATCCTGGGCGCCTCGGGCTCCGGAACCACCACGCTCGGCCGGACCCTGGCGTTGGCGCTGGCGGTCCCGCACCACGATTCCGACGACTATTTCTGGGAGCCGACCGACCCGCCCTACAGCCGGCCGCGGCCGGCCGAGGAGCGTCTCCGGCTGATGGAGGCGCTGTTCGTGCCACGGCCGGCCTGGGTGCTGAGCGGCTCGCTGTGCGGCTGGGGCGACCCGCTGATCCCGTCCCTCGACCTGGTGGTGTTCCTGCAGACCGCCACCCGCGACCGCATCGAGCGCCTGCGCCGCCGCGAGGCGGTCCGCTACGGCGCCGAGGCGACCGCCCCGGGCGGCCCGAACCACGAACGCACCGCGGCCTTCCTGGAATGGGCCGCCGGCTACGACGACGGCGACCTCGCCGGCCGCAGCCTGCGCCGCCACGAGGCCTGGCTGGCCACCCTGCCCTGCCCGGTCCTGCGGCTCGACGGCGGCCGCCCGAGGGCGGAGCTGGCCGCGGCGGTCATGGCTCGGTTGCGCCCGGACCGGGTGACAGCCCCCGACCCCGGTGCTAGAAGCCCGCTACCGATCGACGACGGAGTGCCGCCCGCATGATTCCGCGCTATTCCCGCGAGAAGATGGCCGCCATCTGGGCGCCCGAGAGCAAGTTCCGGATCTGGTTCGAGATCGAGGCGCATGCCTGCGACGCCCAGGCCGAGCTCGGCGTGATCCCGAAGGAGGCCGCCAAGGCGGTGTGGGAGCGCGGCGCCTTCGAGGTCGAGCGGATCGACGCCATCGAGGCCGAGGTCAAGCACGACGTCATCGCGTTCCTGACCAACCTGGCCGAGCATGTCGGGCCGGAGGCGCGCTTCGTCCACCAGGGCATGACCTCGTCGGACGTGCTCGACACCTGCCTCGCCGTGCAGCTGGTGCGCGCCGCCGACATCCTGATCGAGGACGTCGACCAGTTGCTGGCCGCCATCGAGCGCCGCGCCTTCGAGTACAAGGACACCCCGACCGTCGGCCGCAGCCACGGCATCCACGCCGAGCCGGTGACCTTCGGCCTCAAGCTCGCCGGCTACCACGCCGAGTTCCAGCGCGCCCGCGAGCGCCTGCTGATCGCCCGCAAGGAGATCGCCACCTGCGCGATCTCCGGCGCCGTCGGCACCTTCGCCAACATCGACCCGCGGGTCGAGGAGCACGTCGCCAAGGCGCTCGGCCTGGAGCCGGAGCCGGTGTCGACCCAGGTGATCCCGCGCGACCGCCACGCCATGTTCTTCGCGGTGCTGGGCGTGGTCGCCTCGTCGGTCGAGCGGCTGGCCACCGAGATCCGCCACCTGCAGCGCACCGAGGTGCGCGAGGCCGAGGAATTCTTCAGCGAGAAGCAGAAGGGCTCGTCGGCGATGCCGCACAAGCGCAACCCGGTGCTGACCGAGAACCTGACCGGGCTCGCCCGGCTGGTCCGGATGACCGTGGTGCCGGCCATGGAGAACGTGGCGCTGTGGCACGAGCGCGACATCAGCCACTCCTCGGTCGAGCGCATGATCGGCCCGGACGCGACCGTCACCCTGGACTTCGCGCTGGCCCGCCTGACCGGCGTGGTCGAGAAGCTGATTGTCTACCCCGAGAACATGCAGGCGAATCTCGACAAGCTGGGCGGGCTGATCCACAGCCAGCGGGTCATGCTGGCTCTAACCCAGAAGGGGGTTAGCCGCGAGGACGCCTATCGCCTGGTGCAGCGCAACGCCATGCCGGTTTGGTTGGAGGGCAAGGACTTCCGGGCGCTTCTTGGAGCGGACAAGGAAGTTACCGCGGCGCTGTCGCCGGCCGAGCTCGACGCCCTGTTCGACCTCGGCTACCACACCAAACATGTCGACACGGTGTTCCGGCGGGTGTTCGGCCGGGCCTGACGCCCGGCCCCGACACGCAACGTTCGGCCCCGGACCCTCAGCCCTGCTGCGGCTGTTCCGCCAGGATGGTGGCGAACAGCGGCGTCGGGGCTTCCGCCTCGAGCCGGTACAGCAGCTCGCACGAGAACGCTGCGGCAGCTCCCTGCTGCAGCCGGTAGGCGTGCGGGCCGTACTCCGGGAACACGATCCCCGGCGCGGCATCCCCGGCGGTCAACCCGACCAGCACCACGAATCGCCGGCGCGGATACTCCTCGTCGGCGCCGCGCGTGCTTCCGGCGGCACCGGCGGCGTCGACGACCCGAAACGGCTCGAACCGCAGCACCGGCCGGAACTGGAAGACCCGCCGGATCTCGTTGCCGAGCCGGGCGCCCAGCCGCTGCGCCACCGCCTGCGTCAGCTCGCGGTCGTCGACCGCCCGGCCGGCCCCCACGGCGGCCAGCCGGTCGCACAACGCATCCGGCAGCAGGCGCGGCAGGGTGAGCACCGGGGCCGTCCGGTCGAGGTCCCGGGGGGCAGCCGCCATCGCCGCGGCCACGGTCGCGACGAGGCCGGCCGCCTCGCTCACCGGGTCGGCATGATCCTCGGCGGCGAAGATCGCCACCAGGCGCTGATTGGCATCGAGCACGGCGGCCGAAGCCACCGACTGCCCGCCGTTCGGTAGCGGCGGCCGGAACAGCGCCATCGCGTCGCCGTACGGGTCGATCCACACCTGCGCCCCGAGCTCGTCGGGATCGGCCGGCGGCCGGCGGGTCAGGACGAAGCCGTGGGCGCCGGCGCTGCGGATCCGGCCGGCGTGGCGCGCCAGGCCGTCCAGCGCGGCGCGCCCCGGGCCGGTCAGCGGATCGGGAACGGTGACGACCAGGATCGGTCCGCCGACGATCTCTCGGTAGAGCCGTCGGGTACGGCCCGCCAGGTCGGGCAGCGTCAGGTTCGGCACGCGATCGCCGGGCGCCAGCACCGGGACGCGAACGGTGCCCGCCGTCGCGGCATCCGGCGTCACGGCAGCGGACATCGCGGCACCGCCGGGCAGGAACCGCCGGTCAGGACCCGGCCTTCAGCTCGGCCACGGCCTCGCGCAGCAGCTCGTCCATGCGATGACGGAGGCGCGCCTCGGTCAGCTCGCCGCCGGCATCGGCAACCCGCTTGAGGACGAACTCGACCACGTCGTCGTCGCCCGGCTTCTCGAAGTCGGACGCGACCACTTCGCTCGCGAAGTTCGCGGCGGCCTCGCCGTCGAGGCCCAGGAACTCCTCGGCGATCCAGAGACCGATGCGACGATCGCGGCGGACGGTCGCCTTGAAGGTCAGTTCGGCATCGTGGGCGAAACGCGTTTCCTCGGCGCGCTCGCGATCCTGGAACCCACTCATCACGGCCCTCCTGGAACCCTGTCGGCTGAAAGCGCGCGGACCATACACTGCACGTTCCGGGTTGTGAACGGCCGATCTCAGCCTTGCGCAACACGGTGCATGTCGCCACTTTCGACCGGTCATGTGCACCGTCGTCATCCTGCGCCGACCCGGCGCTCCCTGGCCCCTGATCATGGCCGCGAACCGCGACGAGCTGGCCGGCCGGCCCTGGCGCGCGCCGGACCGGCACTGGCCGGACCGGCCGGAGATCGTTGCCGGGCTCGACGTCCTGGCCGGCGGCAGCTGGCTCGGCATCAACGACCACGGCGTGGTCGCCTGCATCCTCAACCGCCACGGCACCCTCGGGCCGGCGCCCGGCAAGCGCTCGCGCGGCGAGTTGGTGCTCGAGGCACTGGACCACGCCGATGCCGCCGATGCGGCGCACGCGCTCGGCGCCCTGGAGCCGGACAGCTACCGGCCGTTCAACATGCTGCTGGCCGACAGCCGCGACGCGTTCTGGCTGGCGCATCGCGGCGACGGCGGCGGGATCGACGGCGGCGGGGTCGATGTCAGCCCGGTGCCGGCCGGCGTGTCGATGCTGACCGCCCACGACCTGAACGACCGGGCCGGCTCGCCCCGCACTGCGCGCTACCTGGACCGGTTCCGCGCCGCCCCCGCCCCCGACCCGGCGGCCGACGACTGGGCGGTCTGGGAAATGCTGATGGGCGCCACCGACCACGCCGCCGAGGCCGGCCCCGGCGGCGCGATGACGATCTCCGGCCCCGGCGAGTTCGGGACCAGCAGCGCCGCCATGATCGCCCTGCCGGCCCCCGGCGGCGGCAAGCCGGTGTTCCGGTTCGCGCCCGGCCGGCCGGACCGGACGGGCTTCGAGAGGATCGCGGTCGAACCGGTGGAACGGGCGGCCGAGCCGGCCGATTGAGTTTCGCCAAGCGTGCTGCTATAGGACCGGCTCGGTAACGCCGGCGCGCCGCGGATGCCGATCCGAACAACACGACGCCCGCCCGCGCGCACCGACGCGTGGCCCCGGAGACCGCCTCATGGCCAGACGCCGCAAGCTCTACGAGGGCAAGGCGAAGGTTCTCTACGAAGGACCCGAGCCCGGCACTCTTATCCAGTACTTCAAGGACGACGCCACTGCCTTCAACAACCAGAAGAAGGGCGTCATCACCGGCAAGGGCGTGCTGAACAACCGGATCAGCGAGTTCCTGATGACCCGGCTGTCCGAGATCGGCGTGCCGACGCACTTCATGCGCCGCCTCAACATGCGCGAGCAGCTGGTGCGCGAGGTCGAGATCATCCCGATCGAGATCGTGGTCCGCAACGTCGCCGCCGGCTCGCTGGCCGAGCGCTTCGGGCTCGAGGAAGGCACCATCCTGCCGCGCTCGATCATCGAGTACTACTACAAGTCCGACGAGCTCGGCAGCCCGATGGTCACCGAGGAGCACATCACGGCGTTCGGTTGGGCCGGCACCCAGGATCTCGACGACATGGTCGCCCTGGCGCTGCGCATCAACGACTTCCTGATCGGGCTGTTCCTGGGCGTCGGCCTGCGGCTGGTCGACTTCAAGCTGGAGTTCGGCCGGCTGTACAACGAGCACGACGAGATCCAGGTCGTCGTGGCCGACGAGATCAGCCCGGACAACTGCCGGCTCTGGGACATCCGGACCAACGAGAAGATGGACAAGGACCGATTCCGCCGGGACCTGGGCGGGGTGGAGGAGGCCTATCAGGAGGTCGCCCGCCGCCTCGGGGTGCTGCCGGAGGCCGGCCCGATGGACCTCAAGGGTCCGCAGGCGATGCAGTAGGCGGAGGACCGATGAAGGCGATTGTTCACGTCACCCTGAAGCCCGGCGTCCTGGACCCCCAGGGCAAGGCGATCGGCCACGCTCTCGACACCCTCGGGTTCTCGGGTGTCGGCGAGGTCCGGCAGGGCAAGGTCATCGAGATCGACCTCGACGAAGCCGATGCCGGCAAGGCTCAGGCGACCGTGAAGTCGATGTGCGAGAAGCTTCTCGCGAATACGGTCATCGAGAACTACGCGATCCGGATCGAAGCCTGACCGGCACGAGCGTCGGGCGAAGGCCGAGCCGGAGCCCGCCGCCGCTCTCCGGATCCTTGTCGACGTACATGATCCCGGCTCCCATCGCCAGGCTGCCGAACGTCACCCATACCCCGACCGCCAGCAGCGCGACGGCGACCCAGCCGTTCGCATCGGCGCGCGCCAGCGACGCCAGGCCGAGCGCATCGGTCGCCAGCAGCGCGCCGACGAACACCGCCGCGGCGGCCGTGCCGACGGCGAGGTGACCGGCGAGGAAACGCAACATCCGGCGGGGTCGATTGGCCATCGGGCCATGCTCCCTGAGGTGTGTGTTGTGGAAAATCGTGCCGTTCGCGGTGCCCGTCAAGCCGCGTCCCTTGGAATTCGGATGGCCTCCGCTACAGTAGTCGGGAACGTGCGAAGGCCTGTCGGAGTGAAGTCTTGCCCGATCCGACGACACCGCCGCCGGAAGTCGGCGCCCTCATAGCGGCGCTCGACCACACCGACATCGGAATCTCGGTGTTCGATCGCGACCTCGCGCTGGTCTACTGCAACAAGCGCTTCATCGAGTTGTTCGAGTACCCGGCCGAGTTCGCCACGCCGGGGACGCCCCTGGACAGCTTCCTCCAGTTCGAGGGTGGAAGGAGCGCGTACGGACCGCGCGACGACCAGATGCAGGCCCGGGAGTGGATCCACCCCGCCCGCCGTCCCGTGGCCCAGCGCGTCGAGGTAACCCGTGCGAACGGCACCCAGGTCGAACTCGTGCGGCGGCCGCTTCCCGACGGCGGCGTGGTGACGACCTACCGCGAGCATGCCCGCGCGAGCCCGGACCTGGTCGTGCCGAGCATCTCGTTCGAAGGCCTGATGCTCGCCCTCGACTACGTGACCGACGGGTTCCATGTCTGGGACGTCGACGACCGGCTGGTGTACGCCAACGCCCGGGTCCAGAAGCTCAACCAGGCGGCGGGAACGCCGTTGCGCCTCGGCATGACCTTCGAGGAGCATGTCCGCGACCGCGTCGCGGCGGGCCAGGTCCCGGACGCGCTCGCCGACCCGGAGGCCTACGTCGCCCACCGCGTCGAGCTGCACCGGCTCGGCGGTCGCAGCCTGACCACCCGCACGCCGGGCGGCCGATGGGTGCTGATCCGCGACCACCGCCTGCCGGACGGCGGAACCATCACCTCGTCGCAGGACGTCACCGAGCTGAAGCGCGTCGAGCAGGCCTACCGCGACAGCGAGCAGCGCTTCCATGACTTCGTGAACGCCAGTTCAGACAGGTTCTGGGAAACGGACGCCAATCAGCGCTTCACCATGGTCGTCGACACCAAGGTGGCGCGGCGCTTTCCGCCGGTCTCGCAACTGATCGGCAAGACCAGGTGGGAAGTCATCGGCCGGGATCCCGAGGACGATGCCCATCTGGCCGCACACAAGGCCGCCCTGGAGGCCCACCAGCCGTTCCGGGACTTCCGGTACGAAGTCCCCGCCCCCGACGGGTCGACCAGATTCTGGCGGGTCTCCGGGGTCCCGGTGTTCGACGAGGCCGGGACGTTCACCGGCTACCGCGGGACCTCCTCCGACGAGACCGAGTTCAGCCAGGAACTGGCCCGGGCCCGTCGCGAGCTGCAGGAGGCGCTGCGCCAGGCGGAGGTCGCCAACCGGGCCAAGAGCCTGTTCCTGGCGACGGTGAGCCACGAGTTGCGGACCCCGCTCAACGCCATCATCGGGTTCTCCGACCTGATGGTGAACCGGGTGTTCGGACCGCTCGGCAACCGACACTACGAAGGCTACGTCCAGGACATCCAGGTCAGCGGCCAGCATCTCCTGAGCCTGATCGAGGACGTCCTGGACCTGTCGCGGATCGAGATGGGGCAGATCCGGCTGCGGCTCGGCCGGGTCGACCTGCGTTCCGAGGCCCAGTCCGCCGTCGCCATGGTCAAGGCGCGGCGCGGGCAGCAGGTCGCCGAGATCCTCGTCGACATTCCCGACCAGTTCCCGCCCCTGAGCGCCGATGCCCGGCTGATCCGCCAGATCCTGATCAACCTGGTGTCGAACGCCGCCAAGTTCACGACCGCCGACGGGCACATCCGGGTGGCCGCGGAGGTCGACGGCGACGGCGTGGCGATCAGCGTGGCGGACGACGGCATCGGCATCGACCCGGCGGATCACGGCAAGGTGCTCAGGCCGTTCGAGCAGGCGGACAACCGCCTGACCCGCCGCTACGAGGGGGTCGGCCTGGGGCTGCCCCTGACCAAGGCGTTCGTCGAGGTGCACGGCGGCGCGCTGAGCCTGGACAGCGCGGTCGGCAAGGGAACGACCATCACGATTCGCCTGCCGCGGGAGCGGATCGCGGGACCCGAAGAAGGGCTGCAGGCCGCCGCCGCCGATCGATAGCCGCCATGCGTCCAGCACGCTTGCGTCGGCGACGCGTCGGACCTAGGTTCCGGCTCACCGTGACGCCCCCTTGCGACGCCTCCGGAGCGCCCATGAGAACCGCCATCATCGTCTTCCCCGGCTCGAACCGCGAACGCGACATGGTGATGGCGCTCAGGCGCTCCTTCGGAAGCGACCCGGTCATGGTCTGGCACAAGGACACCGAGCTGCCGGACGTCGACCTGATCGTGGTGCCCGGCGGGTTCTCCTACGGCGACTACCTGCGGGCCGGCGCCATGGGCGCCCATTCGCCGGTCATGCGGACGGTCAAGGAGCGGGCCGACAAGGGCGTGCCGGTGCTGGGCGTGTGCAACGGCTTCCAGATCCTGACGGAGGCCGGGCTGCTGCCGGGCGCGCTGATGCGCAACGCCGGGCTGAAATTCGTCTGCAAGAACGTTCACCTGCGGGTCGAGACCGCGCAGTCGGTGTTCACCAGCGGCTACGCCGACGGCCAGACCATCGCGGTGCCGGTCGCCCACAACGACGGCAACTACTTCGCCGACGACACCACCCTGGACCGCCTGGAGGATCGCGGGCTGGTCGCGTTCCGCTACGTCGACGAGACCGGCTCGGAAAGCGACGCCGCCAACCCGAACGGGTCGCGCCGGAACATCGCCGGCATCTTCAACGACACCAAGACGGTGCTCGGCCTGATGCCGCATCCCGAGGACGCGATCGACCCGCTGCACGGCGGCACCGACGGGCGCGGCCTGTTCGACGGCCTGGCCCGCGCGCTGGCGTAAGAGGACCTTCATGAGCATCCCGAACGTCGCGATCACGCCCGAGGTGGTCGCCGAGCACGGCCTGTCCGAGGACGAGTACCAGGTCCTCCTCAAGATCATGGGCCGCGAGCCGAACATCACCGAGCTCGGCATCTTCTCGGTGATGTGGTCGGAGCACTGCTCCTACAAGTCGTCGAAGCGCTGGCTGAAGACCCTGCCGACCGAGGGCCCCTGCGTGATCCAGGGCCCGGGCGAGAACGCCGGCGTGATCGACATCGGCGACGGGCTGGCGGCGATCTTCAAGATCGAGAGCCACAACCACCCGAGCTTCATCGAGCCCTACCAGGGTGCTGCGACCGGCGTCGGCGGCATCCTGCGCGACGTGTTCACCATGGGCGCGCGGCCGATCGCCAACCTGAACGCGCTGCGCTTCGGCAGCCCCGACCATCCCAAGACCCGCCACCTGGTGCACGGCGTGGTCGCCGGCATCGGCGGCTACGGCAACTGCGTCGGGGTGCCGACGGTGGCCGGCGAGGTGAACTTCCACCCGGCCTACAACGGCAACATCCTGGTCAACGCGATGACCGTCGGCCTCGCCAGGACCGACCGGATCTTCTACTCGGCCGCCGCCGGTCCCGGGAACGCCGTGGTCTACGTCGGCGCCAAGACCGGCCGCGACGGCATCCACGGCGCCACCATGGCGTCGGCGGAGTTCAGCGAGGACTCCGAGGAGAAGCGGCCGACCGTGCAGGTCGGCGACCCGTTCACCGAGAAGCTGCTGATCGAGGCCTGCCTGGAGCTGATGCAGAAGGACTGCATCATCGCGATCCAGGACATGGGGGCCGCCGGCCTGACCTCCTCGAGCGTCGAAATGGCCGGCAAGGGCGGCCTCGGCATCGAGCTCGACCTGGACAAGGTGCCGGTCCGCGAGACCGGCATGACGGCCTACGAGATCATGCTGTCGGAAAGCCAGGAACGGATGCTCATGATCATCCGTCCGGAGTCCGAGGCCGAGGCCAAGGCGGTCTTCGACAAGTGGGACCTGGACTTCGCGGTGATCGGCACGGTCACCGAGACCGGCCGGATCGTCCTGAAGAAGGACGGTGCGGTGCAGGCCGACATCCCGGTCGGCCCGCTGGTCACCGAGGCGCCGGAATACGACCGGCCGCACGTGCCGTCGCCGAAGCGGCCGGTGATCGCCGCCGCCGACGTGCCGGCACCGGACAGCCTGACGGGTCCCCTCGCGCGGCTGCTGGAATGCCCGGACATGGCCAGCCGGCGCTGGATCTGGGAGCAGTACGACCACCTGGTGATGGGCGACACCATGATCCGGCCGGGCGCCGATTCCGGCGTGGTCCGGGTGCAGGACACCGACCGGGGCCTGGCCCTGACCGTCGACTGCACGCCGCGCTACTGCCTGGCCGACCCGGAGACCGGCGGCGCCCACGCGGTGGTCGAGACCTGGCGCAACATCACCGCGGTCGGCGGCCGTCCGCTGGCGGTCACCAACAACCTGAACTTCGGCAACCCGCAGAAGCCGGAGATCATGGGCCAGATCGTCGGCGCGGTAGCCGGCATGGGTGCCGCCTGTCGGGCGCTGGACTACCCGGTCGTGTCCGGCAACGTGTCGCTCTACAACGAGACCGAGGGCCAGGCGATCCTGCCGACCCCGGTGATCGGCGGCGTCGGCCTGATCGACGACGTCCACAAGCTGTGCACCCCGGCCCTGAAGGCCGCCGGCGAGACCCTGGTGGCGATCGGCCAGCCGGCGGACCGGACCGACGGCTGGCTCGGCGCCTCGCTGTACCTGCGCGAGATCGAAGGCCGCGAGGAAGGCGCGCCGCCGCCGCTCGACCTCGCCGCCGAACGGCGGACCGGCGACCTGGTCCGCGGCCTGATCCGCGACGGCAGGGTGTCGGCCTGCCACGACGTCGGCGACGGCGGCCTGCTGGTCGCGGTCGCCGAGATGGCGCTCGCCGCCCGCGGCCTCGGTGCGACGCTGGAGGTGCCGACCGCGGCACTGGCGCACGCCTGGTGTTTCGGCGAGGATCAGGGCCGCTACGTGGTCGCCACCTCCGACGCCGGCGGCGTGCTGGCGGCGGCGGCGGCTGCCGGCGTCCCGGCCATGACGGTCGGTGCGGTGACGGCGGACGGTGATTTGACAGTCGGGGCCGGCGATCTCATATCGGTGGAGACGCTGCGGCGACGGCACGAGGCATGGCTGCCGGACTACATGGCCGGCGGCGCCTGAGAGGGGAGAGGAGAGGCCTGATGGCAATGGACGCGGGTGACATCGAGCGGCTGATCAAGGCCGCCCTGCCCGACGCGCAGGTGACCATCGAGGACCTGCGCGGCGACGGCGACCACTACGCATGCCATGTCGTGTCCGCTGCCTTCACGGGAAAGAACCGCGTTCAGCAGCACCAGATGGTGTACAAGGCCCTGCAGGGGCGGATGGGCACCGAGCTCCACGCCCTTGCACTGCAGACGGCGACGCCGGAATAGCCGCTCGCCGCCGGAAAAGGAGGATTTCCAGGATGCTCGACGACACCCTGCGCCAGCGCATCGACCAGGAGGTCGGGAGCAACGACGTGGTGCTCTTCATGAAGGGCACACCGGTGTTCCCGCAGTGCGGCTTCTCGGCCGTCGTGGTCCAGGTGCTGAGCCACCTCGGCGTCAAGTTCAAGGGCATCAACGTGCTCGAGGACCCGTCGATCCGCGAGGGCATCAAGGAGTATTCGGCCTGGCCGACGATTCCGCAGCTCTACGTGAAGGGCGAGTTCATCGGCGGCTGCGACATCGTCCGCGAGATGTTCGAGACCGGTGAGTTGACCGAGATGTTCAACACCCGCGGTATCGACGCCCGGCCGGCCGCCTGATCCGGGTCCACCCCCGGCCGCTGCCCGACGGCGGTCACCGCGCAAATTGCATGGCACCCGACAGGGAGGCGCCGTAAGGTCCGGCGTCTCCCTTTCTTGTGCCTGGAGAAGCAGCATGAACGCCCCTGCGGCCTCTGTTTCGCGTCCCGATCCGTCGGCGCTCGGCACCGCCCTGGCGGCGCTCCGACAGCGCCTTGGAGACCGTCTCTCGGAAGCCGAGGCGGTCCGGGAGCAACACGGCCGGGACGAGAGCTACCATGCCGTCCAGGCGCCCGACGCGGTCGCCTTCGCGGACTCCACCGAAGAGGTGGCGGCGATCGTCGAGATCTGCGCGGCGCATCGCATACCGGTGATCCCGTTCGGCACCGGCACCTCGCTGGAGGGGCACATCGGGGCCGGCGCCGGTGGCGTCACCGTCGACCTCTCGCGCATGAACGCCGTGCTCGAGGTCAACGCCGAGGACCTGGACTGCCGGGTCCAGGCCGGCGTGACCCGCAAGCAACTGAACGAGTACCTGCGCGACCAGGGGCTGTTCTTTCCGATCGACCCGGGCGCCGACGCCTCGATCGGCGGCATGTGCGCGACCCGCGCCTCCGGCACCAACGCCGTGCGCTACGGAACCATGCGCGACAACGTGCTCAGCCTCACCGTGGTGACGGCCGACGGCCGCGTGATCAAGACCGCCCGACGGGCCCGCAAGTCCGCCGCCGGCTACGACCTGACCCGGTTGTTCGTCGGCTCGGAGGGCACCCTCGGGGTGATCACCGAGATCCAGCTGAAGCTGTACGGCATCCCCGAGGCGATCTCTTCGGCGGTCTGCCCGTTCCCCGACCTGGACAGCGCGGTGAACACCGCGATCGCGACGATCCAGACGGGGGTTCCGGTCGCGCGGGTGGAGCTGCTGGACGACGCCCAGATGCGCGCCTGCATCGCCCACTCCAAGCTCGAGGGCTTCGAGCCGGTGCCGACCCTGTTCTTCGAGTTCCACGGCACCGAGGCCGGCGTGCGGGAACAGGCCGAGACGGTGCAGGCGATCGCCGCCGAGTTCGGCGGCGACTTCCGCTGGGCGACCAAGCCCGAGGACCGCGGCAAGCTGTGGGAGGCCCGGCACAACTCGCACTACGCGACCCGCGCCCTGCGACCCGGCTGCCAGGTGATGGCCTCCGACGTCTGCGTGCCGATCTCGCGGCTGGCCGAGTGCATCCGCGAGAGCAAGCTCGACCTCGACGCCTCCGGCCTGGTCGGCTGCATCGTCGGCCACGTGGGCGACGGCAACTTCCATATCGGCTACGTGGTCGACCCGAACGACGAGGACGAGATCGCCCGGGCGATCGCCCACAACGACCGCATGGTGCTGCGCGCCATCGGCATGGACGGCACCTGCACCGGCGAGCACGGGGTCGGCTACGGCAAGATCCGGTTCATGGAGGCCGAGCACGGCGACGCCATCGCGGTCATGCGCTCGATCAAGCACGCCCTGGATCCGCTGGGGATCATGAACCCGGGCAAGATCCTGCCGGCCTGACGACGATGAAGAGCCGTCGCCGCAGGCCGTTCCTGCGCCCCCGCGCCCTGATCGCGGTCGCCCTCGTGTCGTTCATCGCCGGCACGCTCGGTCTTTCCAAGGACGCCGGCTTCCTCAGCCGCGTGCAGAGCGTGGAGGCCGAGGTGGTCGGCGTGGAGTCGCTGGGATCGCAGGAGGGGTTCCCGCTGTATCGGGCGACCCTCCGGTTCTCGCCGACGCCGGGCGAGACGGTCGAACGGGCGGCCGCCGAGACCTACCGCCCCACTGCCGTCGGCGAACGGCTGTCCGTCGGGTTCGACCCGCAGAACATCGACGACGTTCGGCTGATGGACATCCGCGACCGCTGGCTGAGCCCGGTCTGGATGCTGATCTTCGGGATCGTGACCCTCGGAATCGCCGTCTATCGCTGGCGCAACCCGGCGCCGGATCCGCTCGACGACGCCTGAATCCGGGTCACACGGGCGCGCCGTCGCCCGCCGGCTTGACCGCCAGGTAGACCGCACCGTCCAGCGGTTCGCCGGCCTCCTGGCGAACCATGATCGGCCGGCTGGCGAGCAGCCGGAAGCCATGCCGCTCCAGGGTCTCGGCGACGTAAGCCTCACCGTGCGCATACCGGCCGGACGGTCGCAGGAACCACTCCAGGCCGTCGGCCGCCGTCTCGATCGAGAACGCGAACATCCCGCCCGGCGCCATCCGGCGTGCGAGCCGCGCGATCGTCCCGTCGAGCTCGCCGACATAGATGAACACGTCGGTCGCTAGCACCAGGTCGGGCGCCGCCGTCTCCTGGTCCAGCACGTCGTCGATGTCGCCGCAGATCAGGGTGTCGTACAGCCCCTTGCGTTCGGCCCACTTCAGCATCTCCGGCGACAGGTCGATCCCGACCAGCCGCTTGGTCCGCGCCCGCACCAGTTCGCCGACGAGCCCGGTCCCGCAGCCGAGATCGTAGGCCAGCGCGAACCGCCGGGCCGGCCCGCCCACCGTGTCGAGGATATCGACGGTCGCCTGATGGGCCCGGTACTGCAGCTCTCCGACCAGATGGGACTCGAACCGGTTGGCGTACGCGTCGAACAGGCTTCGCACGTAGGCGCGCGGCGCGGTCGGGGTCGTCTCGCCTTCGATCGCTGCGATCAGGTGACGGGCGCCGTCGCGCTCCGGCGCCAGTTCCACGGCCCGTCGCAGATGGACCAGGGCGTCCTCGTGGTGTCCCATACGCATCAGGAGCAGCCCGACATTGTACGCGACCGTGTCGCAGTCGGGCATCCGGTCGGCCGCCGACAGGTAAGCCTCGACGGCGTCCTCGAGCTCGCCGAGTTCCTGCAGGACATTCCCGAGATTGTTCCAGGCCTCACCAAGCGACGGATCCAGGTCCAGCGCCCGGCGGTAGTGCCGGACCGCCAAGGCCGCCTGGCCTTCCGCCTTCAGCACCACACCCAGGTTCGAGTGCGCCTCGGCGAACTTCGGCGAGACCAGCGTCGCCTGCAGATAGCAGCGGGCTGCCGCCGCCGCCTGTCCGGCCCCCTTCAGGATCAGGCCGAGGTTGTTGTAGGCGTGCGCCAGCGCCGGCTCGACCAGCACCGCTTTGGCGGCATAGGGAACCGCGGCCATGGCGTCGCCGCGCTGCAGGTGCAGGGCGCCCAGGAGGTGCAGCGCATCCGGGTCGGCGGGATCGCTCGAAAGGGCGCGCTCGTACAGGTCCGCGGCGGAATCCAACCGTCCGCTTCGATGTTCGCGAACCGCCTGGCGCACCAGCAAGGGCGCCGCCACGTTCACCGACGACATGTTGCCACTCCATTCTGGAGGGCGGAGTCACGGCCGGTGTTTTACCGGCGCCCTTCTCCACTCCCGCAAGCCTAGTCTCACGGCGAGGAATGAACAATCGGTTAAGCAGAATGCGAAACGGCCGGCGCAGTCGCCGGCCGTTCTGCGGGCACCGGCGGCAGCCGGTACCGAAACCCGTCGGATCAGCGCGAGTAGTACTCGATGACCAGGTTCGGTTCCATCTGCACCGGGTACGGCACGTCCTCCAGCTTCGGCAGCCGCAGGAAAGTACCCTTCATGGCGCTGTGGTCGACCTCCATGTAATCCGGGAGATCGCGCTCGGCCGACTGCACGGCCTCGAGCACCATCGGCAGCTCCCGGCTCTTCTCCTTGACCTCGACGACGTCGCCCTCGCGCACCAGGTACGACGGCACGTTGACGCGCTTGCCGTTCACCTTGACGTGGCCGTGGCTGACGAACTGGCGGGCGGCGAACACCGTCGGCACGAACTTCATCCGGTAGATCACCGCGTCCAGGCGCGACTCCAGGATGCCGACCAGGTTCTCGCCGGTGTCGCCGCGGCGGCGGACCGCCTCGGCGTAGTACTTGCGGAACTGCTTCTCGCCGATGTTACCGTAGTAGCCCTTGAGCTTCTGCTTGGCCATCAGCTGGATGCCGTAGTCGGACGGCTTGCGGCGGCGCTGACCGTGCTGGCCCGGCCCGTACTCGCGGTTGTTCAGCGGGGACTTCGGCCGGCCCCACAGATTGACGCCGAGGCGCCGGTCGATCTTGTGCTTCGCTTGCTCACGCTTCGCCATGAAGCGGTCTCCTTGTTCTTGGCCGTCCGGTTGCCGGACGGTCGGGTTGTCCCGATAGGGCCTCCGGACCGGGGTCCGGGCCGGGGACGCGCCGCACAGGCGGGCACCCCGCGTTCTCGGGAATGGAGCGGGCGTTATACGGATCGCCCAGCGAAAGTCAAACGCCGTTCGCGCCCCACCTGCCGCGCGGCGTCACCCGCCGCGCAGGTGGCACGCCGACCAGTGCCCCGCCGGTCCCTCCTTCAGCATCGGCGTCTCGGTGCTGCACAGCGGCAGCTGCCGGATCGGACAGCGGGTGTGGAAGTGGCAGCCCGACGGCGGGTTGATCGGGCTCGGCACGTCGCCCTGCAGGCGGATGCGCTCGCGCTTGAGGGTCGGATCCGGGATCGGCACCGCCGACAGCAGCGCCTCGGTGTAGGGATGCAGCGGGTTGGTGTACAGGTCCCGCGACGAGGCGATCTCGACGATCCGCCCGAGATACATCACCGCCACGCGGTCGCTGATGTGCTCGACGACCGACAGGTCGTGGGCGATGAACATGTAGGTGAGGCTGAACTTCTCCTGCAGGTCCTCCAGCAGGTTGATCACCTGCGCCTGGATCGACACGTCGAGGGCCGACACCGGCTCGTCGCACACGATCAGCTTCGGCGAGACCGCGAGGGCCCGGGCGATGCCGATGCGCTGACGCTGACCGCCTGAGAACTCGTGCGGATAGCGCCGGGAATGGTCGGCGTTCAGGCCCACGGTCTCCAGCAACTCGACGATGCGGTCCTCGTATTCCTGCCGGCTGTTCGTCAGCTTGTGGATGGTCAGGGCCTCGCCGATGATCCCGCCGACGGTCATCCGCGGGTTCAGCGACGCGAACGGGTCCTGGAAGATGATCTGCATGTCGCGGCGGAGCGCGGTCAGCTCGCGGGTGTCCAGCTGGGTGACGTCCTTGCCTTCGAACCAGACCTCGCCCCCGGTCGGCTCGATCAGGCGCAGGATGCAGCGGCCGGTGGTCGACTTGCCGCAGCCGGACTCGCCGACGACCCCCAGGGTCTCGCCGGCCTGCATCTCGAAGCTGACGCCGTCGACCGCGTAGACCCGGTCGACCTCGCGCCGGAACACGCCGCCCTTGATCGAGAAGTGCTTCTTCAGGTCCTTGACCCGGAGCAGTGGTTCGGTCATCGCGCGGCCTTCCCCAGGCGTCTTGGTGAATCAGGCATCGTAGAGAACACAGGCGACCTTGTGGCCGGGCGCCACGTCCCGCAGCGGCGGCATCGCCTCGGTGCACTTGTCGGTCGCGAACCGGCAGCGCGCGGCGAACCGGCAGCCCGGCGGCGGGTGCAGCAGACTCGGCACGACACCGCCGATCGCCTCCAGCCGCTCCTTCTTCTCGGCCGCGGTGTCGATGCGCGGGATCGACCGGATCAGCCCCTGGGTGTAGGGATGCTTCGGGTCGCCGAACAACCGGTCGACCGTCGCCTCCTCGACCACACGTCCGGCGTACATGACGACCACCCGGTGCGTGGTCTCGGCGACCACGCCCATGTCGTGGGTGATCAGCATGATCGCCATGCCCAGGCGCTCGCGCATCTCGGCCAGGAGATCGAGGATCTGCGCCTGGATGGTCACGTCGAGCGCGGTCGTCGGCTCGTCGGCGATCAGCAGCTGGGGATTGCACGACAGCGCCATGGCGATCATCACCCGCTGGCGCATGCCGCCGGAGAACTGGTGCGGGTAGTCCTTCACCCGGCGCTCCGGCGTCGGGATATTGACCAGCCTCAGCATCTCGATGGCCCGGTCCGTCGCCTCCCGCCGGCTCAGCCCCTCGTGCAGCCGCACCACCTCGGCAATCTGGTCGCCGACGGTGTAGACTGGGTTGAGGGAGGTCATCGGCTCCTGGAAGATGATGCCGATTTCCTTGCTGCGGATCTTCCGCATCTCGTCGGGGCTCATCTTCACGATGTCCCGGCCCTGCCAGAGGATCTCGCCCTCGACGATCTCGCCGGGCGGCATGGCGATCAGCTTCATCACCGTCATGGCGGTGACGGTCTTGCCGCACCCGGACTCGCCGACCACGCCGACCGTCTCGCCGCGCCCGATGGCGATGTCGACCCCGTCGACCGCCCGCACCATGCCGTCGTCGGTCTTGAAGTGAGTCTTCAGCCCCCGGATGTCCAGCAATGGTTCGGTCACGTCACGCCTCCGACCGCGCGGCTGCGCCGCCGCAGCCCGCCCTGTCTCGCCCACCCGAACGGAATGCCGTCATTGAACGTCCCCACTGACTGATTGACCGGTCCGCCGTCCGACGGGCCGCGATGCCGTTCGGTCCCGGCACGGTGTTAGATCACCCGGCGCGGATCGAGCGCGTCGCGCAGCCCGTCGCCGATATAGTTGATGCAGAGCACGGTCAGGAAGATCGCCGCCCCCGGGAACAGCGCCCAGTGCGGGGCGAAGTCCAGGTAGTCCTTGGCGTCGAACAGGATGCGCCCCCAGGTCGGGATGTCCGGCGGCACCCCGAGGCCGAGGAACGACAGCGTCGACTCGGCGATGATGGCGACCGCGACGTCGATCGTGGCGGCGACGATCACCGGCCCGAGCGAGTTCGGCAGGATGTGGCGGACCACCTGGCGGCTCTGCGACGCCCCCAGCGCCCGTGCCGCCTCCACGAATTCCTTCTCGCGCAGCGAAAAGAACTGGGCGCGCACCAGCCGGGCAACCGGCATCCACCGGAGACCGCCGATCACCACGATGATCAGGATCAGCACGCCGAGTTCCGGCCCGGCCCACTCCTTCAGCACGTCGCGGAACAGGTAGATCAGGACCAGCAGCAGCGGCAGCTGCGGCAGCGACAGGAACAGGTCGGTCAACCACATCAGCGCGGCGTCGATGCTGCCCCGCGCCATTCCGGCGATGGCGCCGATCAGGACACCGAGGCCGATCGCCACGAACATGGCGCACAGCCCGACCGCCAGCGAGATCCGGCCGCCGTACAGCATGCGCGCCAGGACGTCCTGCCCGAGGTCGTCGGTGCCCATCGGGTGAGCCCAGGACGGTCCCTGCAGCATCGCGCTGAAGTCGATGTCGTTGATCGCCACCGGCCAGAGCACCGGGCCGAACAGGACCGCGAAAATCATCAGAAAGAGGATCACCGCGCTCGCAACCGCCAACCGGTGCTTCCGGAAGCGACGCCAGGCCTCCATGGCCGGCGTCACGCTCTGACGCCGGGCCGTCGTGGCCCCGGACGCGTTAGCGGTAGGAGATGCGAGGGTCGAGCCAGCCATAGAGCAGGTCCGCGATCAGGTTGAAGAGGATCACGAGGCACGCAAAGACGAAGGTGACGGCCATGATCACCGGCGTATCGTTGGCCAGGATCGCCGCGATGAGCAGCGAGCCGATGCCCGGCACCCGGAAGATCTGCTCGGTGACGACCGCGCCGCCGAACACGGCCGGCATCTGCAGAGCGACCAGCGTCACCACCGGGATCATCGCATTGCGAACGATGTGCTTCACGATGACGGCGCGCTCGCGCAGGCCCTTCGCCCGGGCGGTGGTCACGAAGTCGAGACGCACCACGTCCAGCACGGCCGAGCGGACGAAGCGCGTCAGCACGCCGGCCTGGAACAGGCCGAGCACACTGACCGGCATGATGGACTGCTTGAAGTGCTCCCAGTAGAACGCCAGGCCGGTCGCCTCGACGTTGGACTGGTAGACGAACGGCAGCCAGTCGAGCGTGATGCTGAAGATCAGAATGAGCATCAGGCCGGTGAAGAAGGTCGGCAACGAGAAGCCGATGAACGCGAGCGTCGTCGCGATCTGGTCGAACAGCGAGTACGGGCGGACCGCCGCGTAGACGCCGACCGGCAGCGCCACCAGCAGAGCGAGGATCTGCGACGAGCCGATGACGATCAGCGTCGTCGGCAACCGCTGCATGATCAGCACGTCCACGTCGACGCGGCTGACGAAGGAGAAGCCCCAGTTGCCCTGCAGCATCTGGGTCAGCCACTTGACGTAGCGTTCCCAGATCGGATCGTCCATGCCGAACTTCTCGCGCAGGGAGGCTGCCACCTCCGGCGGCACCGCCGGGTTCTGTGCCAGTTCGCCGAACGGATCGCCCGGCGCGAGCGCCAGGACGGTGAAGAGCACGAGGCTGATTCCGAGCAGGCTCGGAAGCGCGATCAATATGCGCCGGATCAGGTATTGGCTCACGGTGTCGAAGCCCTTCGAAAGAAATGACGGGAGCCGGCCGCCAGGCGGCCGGCTCCCTCGCTCAGACCGGCATCAGGCTTCGCGGAACCAGTCCTTGATGTTGAACGTGTTGTTGTCCCAGCCGCTGAGCGGAGCGTTCAGCTTGTTGGACACGGCGGCCACGCCACCACGCCAGACCACCGGGATGACCACGACGTTCTCGATCACCAGTTCGTTCATCTTGACGAACAGCTCGGCCCGCTTGACCGGATCCAGCTCGCCCTCGGCAGCGCGATACAGCTTGTCGTACGTCTCGCTCTGCCAGCGGGTGATGTTGCGGCCCTGCCACTTGTTCTCCTTCGTGGCCACTTCCCAGGAAGTGAACTGGTTCATGAAGGTGCCGGCGTCGGGCTGCGGCTGGGTGGTCGTGTACATCTGCAGGTCGGTGTAGAACTTCGTGTAGGTGTCGGGGTTGCCGACGTCCGACGAGAAGTACACCGAGGCGGTGACCGCCTTGACCTCGATGTCGATACCGGCCTTCTGGCAGGCCTGCTTGATGATGGCCTGGGTCTTCTGGCGCGGCTGGTTGATCGAGGTCTGGTAGACGTACTTCAGCTTGACCCCGTTCTTCTCGCGGATGCCGTCGGCACCCTTCTTCCAGCCGGCATCGTCGAGCAGCTTGTTGGCCTTGTCGATGTTCAGCTCGAACGACGTCTTCTTCGAGGCGAACCGCTCCGGGTTGTTCAGGAAGTTCGGAGTGGCCTTGCCGGTCCGGCCGTAGATGTGGTCCTCGACCGCCTGGCGGTCGACCAGGACGTTCAGGGCCTTGCGGACCGCCATGTCGGTCAGCGACGGGTGCTCGGTCTTCAGGCTCGAGCGCTCGCCGTCGACCTCGGTCCACGGATCGGTGTTGTTGAGCTGGATGTGCTCGATCGAGCCGCCGAGGGTGATGTGGATCCTGCCCTTGCCGCCCTCCTCGAGCCGCTTCAGGATCGCGTCCTCGACCTGCATGTTCCAGGCGAAATCGTACTCGCCGGTCTGCAGCACCGCACGGGCCGCCGAAACCGCATCGCCGCCGCCCTTCATCTCGATGGCGTCGAAGTGCGGCTTGTTGGCTTCGTGGTAGTTCGGGTTGATCTTGCCGCGGACCAGGTCGCCCGGCTTGAACTCCTCGAACAGGTACGGGCCGGTGCCGATCGGCGACAGGTTCGCCGGCGCGTCACGCGACTTGGCGCCCATGTACGGCTCGAAGACGTGCTTCGGGATGAGACAGCCGCGGGCACCGACGAAGGCGTCGGCCCAGAACGGCGTCGGCTTCGAGAACAGCACCTTGATGGTGTGGTCGTCGACCTTCTCGACCTCAACGTCCTTGTAGCTCGCGATGGTGTAGGTCGCGGCCGCCGGGTCGGAAGCGTATTTCCAGTTGAAGATGCAGTCGTCGGCAGTGAACGGCTTGCCGTCGTGCCACTTGACGCCCTGCTTCAGCTTCCAGGTGACCGACAGGCCGTCCTTTGCGACGCCGCCGTTCTCCAGGCTCGGAATCTCCGCCGCCAGGACCGGCATCAGGAAGCCGTCGTCGTCCCACGCCGCGAGCGGTTCGTAGAAGATGCGCGAGCCGTCCTGGTCCTTGGTGCCGACCGCGAAGTGCGGGTTCAGCAGGGTCGGGCCCTGCCACCACAGAACCTTCAGCACACCGCCGCCGCCGGCCTTGGTGGGCTTGTACGCCGATTTGACCTGGGCCATCGCGACGCCGTTGTAGGCCAGCATCTGGGCCGCAAGCGGTGCGGTGAGGCCGACTGCAACCATCCGGCGCACGAACGCCCGACGCGACAGGTTCCCCTCCTTCACGTCCGCGATCAGACCTCGCAATTCTCGTTCGTTCATCGGGATCCCTCCTCCCCGGAGCCGCCAAACAATTCGAGGTCCATGGCCATGACGCGGCGCGTCGGTCACCCCCGAACGGGGCGAATGTTACGGCTATATAGTCAGGGGAAACAACACCATCATTTTGAATTCAATACCGGCTATTGATGCACAGCCTCTAGTTTATATCCGTCCAGATCACGCACGAATGCCGCGTAGTATGTCGAACTATAGTGCAATCGCACACCGGGTTTGCCTTCGTCGACGGCACCCGCGGCCATCGCCGCCGCATGGAAAGCGTCGACGGCGTCCCGGCCCGGGGCGTCGAACGCCAGGTGGAAGCCCGGACCGGGGGCAACGACCTCCCCCGGTCTCGCGAACAGCGCCAATTTGTCACCCCCTCCCGGCGGGCCGAACCCGACCGCCCGGGGGGAGGTCCAGACCCTGACGTAGCCGAGCGGAGCCAGCACCGCGTCGTAGAAGGCCGCGGCCCGTTCCAGGTTCTCGACGCCGAACGAGAGATGGCCGAGCATCGCCTGCTTCCCGAAGATGTGAACGCACCGCCATCCTGGCGCATCCGTGCGCGCCGGTCGATCCGGGACGATGTCAGTCGGTGCGGGTGCGCCGCCGTGGCCCTTCGGACAGCGCCCGCAACACGCCGTGCAGGGTCTGCACTTCCTGGTCCGACATGCCGGCCCGGGTGAACAGCGTGCGCAGGTTGCGCTTCATGGTCGGGCCGATGTGCTCGGGATAGAAGAACCCGGCTTCCTCCAGCAGCGCTTCCAGCCGGGCCAGGAAGAACTCGCGGGTCGCCACGGTCGCCGGCGGCGAGGACTCGTCCATCAGCGCCGAAGCCGGCGTGGCGTCGCCCGCCTGGTACCATTCATAGCCGATCAGCAGCACCGCCTGGGCGAGGTTGAGCGACGAGAACGCCGGGTTCAGCGGCACCGACAGCACCGCATCGGCCAGCGTCACGTCCTCGTTCACCAGCCCGGCCCGCTCCGGGCCGAACAGCACCCCGGTCCCCTGCCCCGAGCCGATCCGCGCCCGCAGCTCGCCGGCCGCGGCCCGCGGGGTGAGCGCCGGCTTCTTCATGTCGCGGGTGCGCGCGGTGGTGGCCAGCACGTAGGACAGGTCGGCACAGGCCTCGGCCGTGGTGTCGTAGACCCGGGCTCGCTCCAGCACCGCCGTCGCGCCCGAAGCCATCGCCTCGGCCTTTGGGTTCGGCCAGCCGTCGCGCGGCCGTACCAGCCGCAGGTCGGTCAGTCCGCAGTTCAGCATGGCGCGCGCGCAGGCGCCGATGTTCTCGCCGAGCTGCGGCTCGACCAGGACGATGGCCGGGCCGGCGGCCGCGGCGAGGTCCTCGCGGGAGCTGTCGGTGCCGGCCACCGCGCTCAGGCTCCCGGTCCCCCGGTGCCCGGCGCCGGCACGCCGTCCTTCAGCAGCCGCCAGATCAGGGCGTCGGCCAGCGCCTCGATCGAGGCGTCGATGATGTTCGGGCTGATCCCGACCGTGCGCCAGGTGTTGCCGTCGCTGTCGGCGCTCTCGATCATCACCCGGGTGACCGCGTCGGTGCCGTCGCCGTCGCGCGACGGCGGCAGGATCCGCACCTTGTAGTCGACCAGCCGCATGCCCTCGATCGACGGGTAATGCGGCACCAGCGCCTTGCGGATCGCGGTGTCGAGCGCGTTGACCGGGCCGTTGCCGACCGCCACCTCGTGGCAGGCCCGGTCGTCGACCGTCAGGGTCGCGGTCGCCTCCGACTCCACGACCAGCACGCCGCGGGCGTTGAACCGGCGCTCGTCCATGACCCGCCAGCGCTCGATGCTGAAGTACTCGGGCACCCCGTGGATCAGCCGGCGCGCCAGCAGCTCGAAGCTGGCCTCGGCGCTGTCGAAGGCGTAGCCCTGGAACTCCTTCTCCTTCACCTCCTCGACCAGTCGCTGCACCTTCGGGTGCTTGGGATCGATCTCGACGCCGATCTCGGCGAAGCGGGCGAGGATGTTGGAGCGGCCGGCCTGGTCCGACACCAGGATGTGGCGCTGGTTGCCGACCGAGGCCGGGTCGACGTGCTCGTACGTCGTCGGATCCTTCTGCACCGCCGAGACGTGCAACCCGCCCTTGTGGGCGAAGGCGGCGGCACCGACATAGGCGCGGTGCGGGTCGGACGGCCGGTTCAGCCGCTCGTCCAGCATCCGCGAGACCGCCGTCAGGTGGGTCAGCCGCTCCGGCGTGACGCCGCAGTCGATCCCCATCTTCAGCACCAGGCTCGGGATGATCGCCATCAGGTCGGCGTTGCCGCAGCGCTCGCCGAGCCCGTTGATGGTCCCCTGGACCTGGCGGGCGCCGGCCCGGATCGCCGCCAGGGAATTGGCGACCGCGTTGCCGGTGTCGTTGTGGCAGTGGATGCCGAGATGGCTGCCCGGCACCGCCTTGGCGACCTCGCCGACGATCTCCTCGATCTCGTGCGGCAGGGTGCCGCCGTTGGTGTCGCACAGCACGATCCAGCGCGCCCCGGACTCGTAGGCCGCCTTGGCGCAACTCACGGCGTAGTCGGGGTTGGCCTTGTAGCCGTCGAAGAAGTGCTCGCAGTCGAACATCGCCTCGCGGCCGACCGCGATCGAGCGCTTCATGGAATCCCGGATCATCGCGACGTTCTCGTCGCGCTCGATCTCCAGGGCCACGTCGACGTGAAAGTCCCAGGTCTTGCCGACCAGGCAGACCGCCGGCACCCGGGCGTCCAGGATGGCCGCGAGGCCGGGATCGTTCTCGGCGCTGCGGCCCGGGCGGCGGGTCATGCCGAACGCCACCAGCCGCGCCTGCTCCAGCTTCGGCGGCTCGGCGAAGAACCGGTCGTCGGTCGGGTTGGCGCCCGGCCAGCCGCCCTCGACATAGGCGACCCCGAGGGCGTCGAGGGCGCGGGCAATCGCGATCTTGTCCGCCACCGTGAAGTCGACGCCGCGGGTCTGCTGCCCGTCGCGCAGGGTGGTGTCGAACAGATAGACGCGGTCGTCGCCGGCCATGACGTGCCCTCCGGTACCGGAATTCGGCGGTGCCGGTCTCTACCAGCGAGGGCGCGGTGCCGCAAGGAATCAGCGGCGCAAAGCCGGCTTGCGCGGGTGTGCCCCCTCCCGGCCGCCCCACCACGACGGGAATGGGGGAGCCCTGCGCCCCTCCTTACCCCGCCCGCTTCCAGGTCGTGCCCTGCGGGCCGTCCTCGAGCTCGATGCCCTGGGCCTTGAGCGTGTCGCGGATGCGGTCGGCCTCGGCGAAGTCCCGGGCCTTGCGGGCGTCGGCCCGGGCCGCGATCAGCCGCTCGATCTCGATCTGACTGATGTCGCTGACTCCACCCCTGAACCACTCATCCGGAGTGTTCTGCAGCAAGCCGAGGAGTTCAGCACCCTGCAGCAAAGTACGCTTCATCCCGAACTTCTGATCGTCCGGCGCCTTGTTCAATCGCGTAGCCAGCTCATGCAATCTGGAGATCGCAAGCGGGGTGTTCAGGTCGTCGCACAGTGCGTCGGTGATGTACGTTTCTTGAGGACGGTCGATGTTGACCATTGCGTCGCCCTGATTCTTCAAGGCGAGGTCGGGGCGCACGGTTGAGACGTTCTGCGCACTCTCCAGCGCCTGGTACAGCCGGTCGAGCTGGGCCTTGGCTTCCCGCAGCCCCGCCTTCGAGAAGTCCAGCGGCGCCCGGTAGTGGGCCGACAGCAGCAGCAGGCGGATCGCCTCGCCCGGCCACTCCTGGAGCACGTCGCGGACGGTGTAGAAGTTGCCGAGCGACTTCGACATCTTCTCGCCCTCGACCGTCACGAAGCCGTTGTGCATCCAGTAGGTGGCCATGACGTGGCTGCCGAAGGCGCAGCGCGACTGGGCGATCTCGTTCTCGTGGTGCGGGAAGATCAGGTCGAGCCCGCCGCCGTGGATGTCGAAGGTCTCGCCGAGGTGCTTCCACGACATCGCCGAGCACTCGATGTGCCAGCCCGGCCGGCCGCGGCCCCACGGGCTGTCCCAGCCCGGAAGCTCCGGGTCCGACGGCTTCCACAGCACGAAGTCCGCCGGGTCCTTCTTGTAGGGTGCCACCTCGACCCGGGCGCCGGCGATCATCTCGTCGCGGTCGCGCCGCGACAGCCCGCCGTACTCCGGCATCGACGGCACGCTGAACAGCACGTGGCCGTCGGCGGCGTAGGCGTGGCCCTTGGCGATCAGCCGCTCGATCAGCGCGATCATCTCGGCGATGTGGTGGGTCGCCCGCGGCTCGACGTCCGGGTCCTCGGCCCCGAGGGCTCTCATGTCCTCGTGGAACTGGGCGGCCGTGCGGGCCGTCAGCTCGGCGATGGTCTCGCCGTTCGCGCGGGCCCGCGCGTTGATCTTGTCGTCGACGTCGGTGATGTTCCGCACGTAGGTGACGCGGTGCTCCGGGGCCGGGTACAGCCGGCGCAGCAGCCGGGCCAGCACGTCGAACACCACCACCGGACGGGCGTTGCCGACATGGGCGAAGTCGTAGACCGTCGGGCCGCACACGTAGAGGCGCACGTGGCTCGGATCGATCGGGCGGAAGACTTCCTTCTCCCGCGTGAGCGTGTTGGTGATCTTGAGATCCATGGTCTCGGCTCCAGGCATCTGTTCCCCCGGCATGCGTATCCGGGAGCGGGTCGCTTGTTTTCGGACGGGCGCGCGCGGGCGCGGGCCGTCAGCGACAGATGTCGGCCGTCGGGTAAAGCGCGATGCCGAGCGAGGCGATCGGGCGGCGCGCGAACATGGATCCGGTTCTCCCGTGGCGTGAACGAGTGTGTGGTTAGCAGATCGGGGTCCGGCGGTCCACTCAAACACCCGTCCAGCTATGGGTCCCGGATCGCGCGGTGCGCGTCCGGGATGAGGACAGGAGACAGCACCCCCCTCATCCCGGCCGCAGCGGCGAAGCCGTGGAGAGCCGGGACCCAGGACGCCACGCGCTCTAACGCACCCTACTCCGCCGCCGACTTCATCGATGGGCGGTAGACGCCGACGAAGGCGTTGGTGATCGGATAGCGGCGGTCCTTGCCGAACGACTTGCCGGTCACCTTGACGCCCGGCGGTGCCTGGCGGCGCTTGTACTCGGCGCGGTCGAGCAGCTTCCAGACCCGCAGCACGGTCTCGGGCTCGTGGCCCTGGCCGACGATGTCGGCGATCGGGGTCTCGTTCTCGATCAGCTCGGTCAGGATGGCGTCCAGCACCGGATACGGGGGCAGGCTGTCCTCGTCCTTCTGGTCCGGCCGCAGCTCGGCGGATGGCGGCTTGGTGATGATCCGCTCCGGCATCACCGGGCCGTCGGGGCCGAGACCGGTCGCCGGCCTGTGGGCGTTGCGCCAGCGCGACAGCTCGAACACCGACATCTTGTAGACGTCCTTGAGCACCGAGTAGCCGCCGCACATGTCGCCGTACAGGGTGGCGTAGCCGACCGACATCTCCGACTTGTTGCCGGTCGACAACACCATGTGGCCGAACTTGTTGGACAGCGCCATCAGGGTAATGCCGCGCGAGCGCGCCTGGATGTTCTCCTCGGTGATGTCCGGCGACGTGCCGGCGAAGGCGTCCGCCAGCATGCCGTCGAAGGCCTGCATGGCCGGGCCGATGTTGATGGTCCGGTAGTCGACCCCGAGCATCTGCGCCGCCGCCGCCGCATCCTGCAGGCTGTGATCGGAGGTGTAGGGCGACGGCATCATCACGCAGCGCACCTTGTCGGCGCCGAGCGCGTCGACCGCGACCGCGGCGCTGAGCGCGGAGTCGATGCCGCCGGACATGCCCAGGATGACACCGGGAAAGCCGTTCTTGCCGACATAGTCGCGCAGGCCGGTCATCAGCGCGCAGTACAGCGACTCAGGTCCCTCCGGCTGCCTGACCCGGTCGCCGACCGCGCACGACCAGCCGTCGGCCCCGCGGGTCCAGCGGGTGGTGACCACCGCCTCCTGCCAGGCCGGCATCTGCAGGACCAGATCGCGGTCGGCGTTCAGCACGAAGGAGGCGCCGTCGAACACCAGCTCGTCCTGGCCGCCGATCTGGTTGAGGTAGACCAGCGGCAGACCGCTCTCGACTACGCGGGCGACGCCGAGCTGCACCCGCACGTCCGACTTGCCGAGCTCGAACGGCGAGCCGTTCGGGACCAGCAGGATCTCGCCGCCGGTCTCGGCGACGCACTCCACGACCTCGGGGGTCCAGATGTCCTCGCAGATCGGCACGCCGATGCGCACGCCGCGCACGTCGATCGGGCCCGGCGGCGGGCCGGCGGCGAACACCCGCTTCTCGTCGAACACCCCGTAGTTCGGCAGGTCGACCTTGTAGCGCGCCGTGACCACCCGGCCGCCGTCGAGCAGCAGCATGGCGTTGTACAGCTTGCCGCCGTCGAGCCACGGCGCCCCCAGCAGCACGGCCGGCCCGCCGTCGCCGGTCTCGCGCGCCAGCTCCTCGATCGCGGTCCGGCACTCGGCCACGAACATCGGCTTCAGCACCAGGTCCTCGGGCGGGTAGCCGCAGACGTAGAGCTCCGGTGTCAGGATCACGTCGGCGCCGTCGCCGGCGGCCTGGGCGCGCACCCGGCGCAGCTTGTCGAGGTTGCCGGCGATGTCGCCGACCCGCGGGTTCAGCTGCGCCAGGGTAATGGTGAGGGTGTCGGTCATGACGGATCACTTAACGCCGGGGGAAGCGGGGGGCAACGGGATAGGCGATGCCCGGGTCCCGGCTCTCCGCGGCCGGGATGAGGAAAGCAGGGAAACGCGCCCCTCCGCCCTCGTCCCGGGCGGGCCAGGCGCGACCCGGGACCCACCGCCCCTACCCCTGCTTCGCCTTGATGCCCTCCCAGACCGCGCGGAAGTCGTAGGTCGGGTAGAACTCGGTGTCGAAGGCGCCCCAGGCCGACTGCTCGATCGCCAGGTTGACCTCCCGCAGCCGGTGCCCCGGCACCTTCAGGGTGACCACCTGGCCGATGCCCATCATCACGTACCAGGACACCACCTCGATGCCCTCGGGCGGGAACTTCTTCCAGAACCCGGCGGCGTCCAGCTTGGCGTTGATCTCGCCGAGGTTCTTGTCCTTCTGATGCTTCAGCATCACGGTCAGCAGGATGTCACCTTCGCCCGCGCTCATGCTTGCCTCCGTCGGGTCACCGTCCGCCGGAGCTTAGTTGGCGATCTCCGGCTCCGCCACCATCACTCGCGGGCGCTGCCGGAGCACAGGTCGCGGACGACCCTGTCGGCCATGCCGGCACAGCGTGCGCCGTCGAACGGGAAGACATCGGCGAACCGCGGTGCCAGGACCCGTTCGACCTCCACCCGGACCAGCTTGCGCGCCCGGAACAGCCGCGTCTTCACGGTCGCGGACCGGACCGACAGCAGCTCGGCCGTCTCGTCGACGCTGAAGCCCTGGACGTCGCGCAGGATGAACACCAGACGGAACGGCTCCGGGATCGCCTCGATCGCCCGCTCCAGGACCTGCCGCACCTGCTCCCGTCCCGCCTCGTTCTCCGGGTCGGCCGGGGATCGAGCCGTCGGGAACGCCAGCAGCCGTCCTTGCTCGATACCGTCGGCCACCGTCTCCGAAAACTCGACCGTCGGCCGCCGCCGGCGCAGCCGACCATAGGCCTCGTTGAGGGCAATCCGGGTCAGCCATGTCGAGAACGCGGCTTCGCCGCGATAGCCGTCGAGTCGGGTGAAGGCCTGCACATAGGCCGCCTGCACCACGTCCTCGGCCTCGGCATCGTCGGCCACGACGCCGCGCGCGACCCGGAAGAGAAGCTGGTTGTAGCGCCGAACCAGCACCCGCACCGCCCGCTCGCTGCCCCGCCGGGCGAGGGCGACCAGCCGCCCGTCGGTCACCGTGTCGCCGACCGGTGCAGACGCGCTTGCCCGCATGACATCGCCTCCCGTTTCAGCCGCGCCGGACGATTCCTCTGGCCATGATCTCCCCGACCGACGGAAAGGCCCGGAGCGCCGCTTCCGGCAATCCGCCGCCGGGGCGGCCGGCCGGATCGGCCGCCCCGACGACGATCCGGCCGACCATTCCCGCGTGCTCGTGCGGGATGCAGTAGTAGTCGTAGACGCCCGGCACACTCAGCATCACCTCGTACGCCTCGCCGGGCAGAAGGTAGCCCGAGTTCCAGCCCGCGGCGCCCTCGGGGACGCGCCGGGGCCGGTCAAAGGCCGACGGATGGTACGCCGTCGAGGTGTGGGCGTTGCCGGGATCGCGGTTGATCCAGCGGATCACCTGGCCGGGCCGGATCCGGATGCCGATGGGATCGAACCAGACCCGTGAGCCGTCGCCGGTGCCGGCCATCGTGACCTCGACCACGTCGCCGGCTTCGGCCTCGGCCGGGTCGCGAAGCGCCAGGGCGGCGGCGAGCCCGCCGCCCAGCCCGAGCATCCGGCGCCGGGTCACCGTCACTTCGCGACCCTCGCCTCGCCGCTCTCCGGCACGTGCCAGAGAACGACGTGGGCATGCGGCACCGCCACGCCCGGGTGACCCGCGTTGTAGTAGACGTCGACATGGTCGACCGGGCCGCCCGCGGCCTTCAGGTTGTCGAACCGCTTGTCGGGGGCCAGATCCGCGACCGGGATCATGTAGATCGTGCTCACCAGCTTCCGGTCCCGGTCGTAGGCAAGGAACGGCCCGGCCGGCAGCGTGGCAGGATCGACGAACAGTTGGCCCAGGCCCGGGATGAAGTCCGGCAGGGGCACCAGCTTGCTGACCTGCTGGTAGGGCGCGGCCGGCGGCGACGTCGCCACCGACTTGTCCAGTGCGCCGGCGCAGGCCGCGGTCGTGCCACCGAGGAAGACTGCGGCGCCGAGGGATAGCATTCGTTTCATGACCTGTTTCCTGGTTGAGGTTCAGCGCCGCCGACCGTGACGGCGCCTGTCCCCGTTGGATGCAGGTCTCGATGAAAGGTTCCCGGCTGTCCCCGGCCGGGGCGCCTACGCCGCCAGCGGCGACTCCGCCCGGGCCCAGGCGCGGCGGGCCCGCTCCTGGTCGCCGCGCAGCACGTGGGCACGCGCCACCAGCCGCCAGTTCTGCGGGCTCGACGGCTTGAGCTGGCAGCGCTCGTTGGCCAGCGCCAGGGCGAGGTTGCCGTCACCGGCCCGCAGCGCCGCCTCCAGCAGGGTCCAGGCGATGATGTCGCGCTGGGCGTGGCTGCCGCCGAGACGGTGGGTCATGTAGCGGACCGGCAGCAGCCGGTCGACGCAGGCCCGGTAGTCGCCGGCGGCGAACGCCTGCAGGGCCCGGCAGAACGGCAGGCCGATCTCGCGGCTCATGGCGGCGTTGGCGTCGCCGGCATGCTCCAGGTAGCGCTCGTTGGCGGTCAGCAGCCGGCCCTGCGCCTCGGTCCGGTTGTCGCCGACGAACGCCATCATCGCGTGGACGTCGTTGAAGGCGTAGAGCGTGTCGGCGGCGCTCGGCTCCCACTTGTCGGCGAGATCGGCCCAGCGTCGGCCGACGTCGACCCCGACCAGGTTGAGGCGCCACAGCAGGGCGGCGGAGTCGAGTTCCTCGTACCTCTCACCGGCGACCCCGCTGCCGCGCAGGTGGTTGTCGTAGATCGACAGCACCTCGTCGGTCCGGCCGAGGTCGAGGTGGAACAGCGACAGGTGCCACCACAGGTGATTGCGGAAGTGGCTCTCGGCCCAGACGTCGCGGCGCTGGTTCATGAAATGCACGCCGCCGAGCTGGCGGCCCTGCATCTCCATGACGTGGGCGACGGCGTGGATCGCGTAGGGATGGTCCGGCCGCAGCGCCAGCGCCTGGCGGCCGGCCTCCTCGGCCCTGCTGTAGGCGTTGTTCTCCTCCAGGCCGAAGGAATAGAAGCCGAGCACGAACTCGTAGCCGGGGATCGACTCGTCCCACAGCGGGAACGCCCGGGCCACGCAGTCGCGCTGGCCGGCGACGTCGCCCAGCAGCACGTCGGTCAGGTGGATCAGCGCCATCGCCAGCAGGTCGTGCGGATGGTCGACCAGCCCGGCCTCCCAGCGCTGCACGGCACCGTGGAAATCGCCCTCGATCCAGGCGCGCACGGCCCGGATATGCGCCCGTTCGCGGTCGTTGGCCCGGTCCCAAAGCGCCTCGGCCTTCTCCAGGCTGTCGACCATCGTCCGGTAGATCCGGGTCTCCATCGCCTGGGTCAGCAGCCCGGCCCGGAACACATGGCCCATGACGAAGTCGGGATGCCCGGCCAGCACGGCGTCGATCCGCGCGATCGGGTCGCCCCGGAAGGCGAGCGCGTCGTCCAGGGCCGCGTCCAGCGCCTCAGCGCAGGCCGGGGTGGCGTTCGACAGCTTCAGGCCGCGGCGATCGGTGACGGTCATGGCTTCCTCGGAACCGCTGTCTGCCGATTTCGGCAGCAATGCCGACGAAGATACGCCTCCGCCACGCTCGCTTCCAGTCACGGTGAAGCGCGTCGCGCGTGATTGACATCCGGCGCGCGGGGCGGAACGTAACGATGGCATTTCCACAGTTCCCACCGGAGAGAGATCGATGAGCCTGCAGATCGGCGACAAGGCCCCCGCCTTCACCATGCCCACCGACGGCGGCGGAGAGGTGTCGCTGGCGGCGCTGAAGGGCCGGCCGGTGGTGCTGTACTTCTACCCGCGCGACGACACCCCGGGCTGCACCACCGAGGCCTGCGGCTTCCGCGACGCCATGCCGGACTTCTCGGCGGTCGACGCCGCCATCGTCGGGGTCAGCCGCAACACCGTCGCCAAGCACGACAAGTTCAAGGCCAAGTACGAACTGCCGTTCACCCTCGGCGCCGACGAGACCGGCGCCGTGACCGAGGCCTACGGGGTGTGGGTCGAGAAGTCGATGTACGGCAAGAAGTCGATGGGCATCGAACGCTCGACCTTCCTGATCGACGGCGCCGGCGTGATCCGCGGTATCTGGCGCAAGGTCAAGGTGAAGGGGCACGTCGACGAGGTGCTGGCCGCCGCCAGGGCGCTGTAGGCCCGGGACATGGCCCGCGCGCCGAAGACCCCGCCGATCCCGCCCGACGCGCGGGCCGTGCTCGGGCGGTTCGAGACCCGCGGGCCGGTCCGCTCCAGGCCGATGTTCGGCGGCCACGGCGTGTGGTGCGACGACCGGTTCGTGGCGATCGTGTTCCGCGGCGTGCTGTACCTGAAGGTCGACGGCGAGACCCGGCCGCTGTTCGAGGCGGCCGGCTGCTCGCCGTTCCGGATGAGCGCCGACCGGCCGTCGCGGCTGGCCTTCTACACCCTGCCGGCCGGGGTCAACGCCGGATCGGACGACCTGGAGCCCTGGCTCGACCGGGCGCTCGATGCCGCATCGACGTGACCGGCCGGCAGCGGCCCGAGGTCCATGACCAGCGGCAGGTGATCCGAGGCGAGGCCGGCCTCGCGCACCGCCCGGCTCTCGGACACCCGGCCGTGCGCCCGCGCCCAGATCCGGTCGAGCGCAAACAGCGGGCGGGCGGCCGGAAAGGTCCGATGCCGGGTGCCCGGGCCCAGCAGCGCCGACAGCCGACGTTCCGCGAAACCGCGGCCGCGCCACTCGTTGATGTCGCCCAGCAGCACGGTGTCGACGTCCGGCCGCGCCTCCACCAGGCCGCACAGTTCGCCGATCTGGAACCGCCGTTCGCCACCGGCGAGGCCGAGATGGGTCGCGATCACCCGGGTCGGCGTGCCCGGCGTGTCGACCAGCGCGTCGATCGCCCGCCGCGGCTCGCGCCCGGGTACCGAGATGTCGACCTTGCGCCCCCAACGGACCGGGTAGCGGCTCAGCAGGACCTGACCGTAGATCCCGGCGATCCGGCGGTTGACGTTCGCGGCGACCATGTCCGACCCGCCCATCGCCTCGCGCAGCAGGGCGAAGCCGTCGACGCCGCGTTCGACGCCGATGACCTCCTGGATCGCGGCGATGTCCGGCTTCAGGTCGGCGAGGATACCGGCCGTCCGGTCCGGGTCGAAGCGCCCGTCCTGGCCGAGGAAGCCGTGGATGTTCCAGCTGACGATGCGGATGCCGATCACCCTGCCCGGCCGCCGGGCGTGCCGAGCCGCCGGTTGATCACGCGCTGCAGCAGAACGGAAACCAGCACCCAGGCCAACAGCAGGCCGACCAGCAGTCCGACGTCCTCCGGCCGCCCCTCGGTGAGCACCGCCGCGAACTGCACGCCCATCAGGTTGAACGCGACGATCCCCGGCGCCAGCCCGAGCGTCGAGCCCAGCGCAAAATCCACGAACCTGATCCGAACGACGCCGGCGGCCAGGTTGATCAGGGTGAACGGTGCGACAGGCAGCATCCGCAGGCTGGCCATTCCGATCACGCCGTTGTCGGCGAACGTGCGGATCAGCCGGGCCAGCCGCCCGTCCCGCGACCGCCACGGCACGGGCGCCCGGTCACCCATGAACCGTCCCAGCGCATAGCCGACCAGCGCACCGGCGATCGACCCGACGCCGGAGTACAGCACGCCCTCCCAGGGTCCGAACACCATCGCGGTGACGCCGATCAGCACGGTGATCGGGAACATCGTCAACCCGGCCGCCAGATAGATCCCAAGGATCGCCAGCGGCGCCCAGCCCGACGCGGCGACGGCGCGCATCGGTGCCGCCAGGTGCTCGACCTCGGCCCACTCGCCGAGCGGCGAGTACCGCCAGGCCAGGACCAGGACGAAGGCGACCAGCGCCACCGCCGCCACCGGCCATCGCTTCAGCCAACGCCGTGCCGACCGCGGCGGCCGCAGGGCCTCCAGCGATATCAGCTCCGGTATCGGGCGGTCCGGGTCGGCCAGTGCCGCCACCGGCTCCGGCACCGCCTCGCCCAGCGTCGGATCGTCCGCCACCGGCCGCAATCCGCGGCGGCCGGCGCCGGAGAGCCGCTCGAACGCCGCGAGCACCGACCCCGAGCCGTCCAGTGCCTCCGCGACCTCGTCGACGCTGCGACCGGTGTGCTCGGCGATCAGGGAGTCGCGGAGCCGCCGGATCGATCGTCGGCTGTCGTCGTCGCGCCCGAGCACGACGACGTCGCACTCGGTGTCCAGTCCCATCGAGCGGTTGTTGAGGTTGGACGACCCGATCCGCAGGCTGCGGTCGTCGACCACCACGATCTTGGCATGCACCATGACCCCGACCGGCCCGGCCTCGCCGTCGACCACCGGAGTCACCAGCCGGACCCGGTCGCCCAGCCCGGCGGCCCGGAACCGGGCCATCAACCGGACCCGGCCGGCCTGCATGGCCGCCTTCTCCAGCCAGCCGTCATGGTCGCCCGGCACCACGGCGAGGACCTCCAGCGCCGGCCGCGCCAGCATGCGCTCGATCAGCGCGTCGCCCAGCGCATCGGCGGTCAGGTACTGGTTCTCGATGTAGACCAGGCGCTCGGCCTCGGCGATCGCCGCCCGCAGCGTGGCCTCGCCCTCGCGCACCTCCGCGGCGCCGCCGTAGCGCGGCCGGGTCCGGGCGATCGCGACGCCGACCTCGCGCAGGTCCGGGGTGAGGTCGGCCGGCCAGGGGTCGCCGTCGGCAGGGGCCGGCTCAAGCGGGGCGTTGCCGGCAGCCGCCCAGCGCTCACGGGCGATCTCGGCCAGCGCTGCGGCGGCTTCGCCGTCGACCACCATCTGGGCGTCGTGGAACGGCGGATAGGACTGCCCCTTCGGGTCGACCCGGCGGTCGTCGTCCGGATCGTGGGCCGGGGTGTCCCAGCGGCGGATCGTCAGGTCGAGCCCGCCGCAGAACGCCATCGCGTCGTCGACGATCGCCAGCTTCTGGTGGTGCGAGGCCGCGACCGGCAGGCTGCCGTCCAGGCACAGGGCGATCTGCGGCGGTGAGGTCCAGTCGAGCTGCACCCGCGGCAGCGGCTCGCGCTCCAGCGCGTACAGCATCGCGTAGTCCCAGAGCAGCAGGCGGATCTCGATACCCGGCCGGCGCTCCGCCAGCGCCGCCAGGAACGGCCCGAGCTCGAGCGGCAGGTCGTCGCCGGTATCGCTCGGATCGGCGGCCAGCGGGGTCCGGCTGTCGATGTCCCAGCCGACGATCAGGATGCGGCGGCGGGCACGCTTCAGCGCCTCCCGCAGGGCACCGTAGTAGTTGGACGCGTCGACCAGGAGCCTGGCTCGCCCGGCGCGGGCAACGCGCCAGGCGGCGCGCTCCAGGTCGGGGCCCGGCGCGGTGTTCGGAGACTCGGATGTCGGCATGTTCCGGATCGGTTCCCGCAGTTCGGTGAAACGGTCGGTGTCCGCCACGACCGCCGGTGATCCCCGGCGGCGGCTATCGAGCCAACGACCGAACTGCGTGAACGTTCCCCGCCGGGCCTACGATGCCGGACGTGGGGCGGCCTAGGCGCTCTCGAGCAGGATGCGGGCCAGTTCGGCCGGCTCGTCGACCATGATGTCGTGGCCGCAGTCTACCACATGGGCCCGGAACCGCGAATCCGCCCGGGCGTCGGCCAGGGCCTTGTCGAAGGTCGGGTTCGGGTAGGCGCCGGCCCGGACGTACACCCGGTCGGCGATCCGGTCGACGGCACCGGACAGGTGCAGCTTCTCGCTGAAGCAGCCGATCGGCAGGTCGGTGCACTTGGCGTCGACCCAGGCCCGGTCGGCCAGGTTGACCATGAACGCCTCGGCCGGGGTGGGGGCGATCCGCCAGCCGCCGCCGGCCTTCGCCTTCTGCAGGGTCAGCGCGTTCGCCTCCGGCGCCCGCAGGTCGAACGCCGCCTGGCCGTGCCTGGGCGTGAAGGCGTCGACGAACACCAGCGTCCTGATGCGGTCGGCGACGCGGTCGGCGGCCCCGGTGATCACCATGCCGCCATAGGAGTGGCCGACCAGCACCACGTCGGTCAGTTCCTCCCAGGAAATCAGGTTGGCGACGTCCTTGATGTGGGTCTGCAGGCTGATGTTGGGCGCCAGCAGGTGCGAGCGGTCGGACAGCCCGGTCAGGGTCGGGCTGAATACGGTGTGGCCGGCGGCGCGCAGCCGCTCGGCGACCCGCACCCAGCACCACCCGCCGTGCCAAGCGCCGTGAACCAGAACATACGTCGTCATGAACCGAGCCTCCCCAGACCTCTGGACCAGTGTTCGAGCGTGCGCATGCCGGCCGGGTGCGGCGCGGTGGCCGGACCGCGGTCGTGCACCGCGTCGAGCCCGATCCGCCGGGCCGCCAGCCGCTTGCCGTAGCACAGCAGGTGGTCGACCGTGCTCATCAGGAAGTGCAGCAGCGGCAGGATCTCGCGGAACGCGGCGTCGGCCTCGCCGGCCTCGCCGGCCCGGTGCAGGTCGTAGATCCGGCTCTGCACGTCGCAGGTCTCGACCCCCGGGATCATCCCGGCGCAGCCGTTGCGCAGGCTGTCCAGCAGCTCGATGCCGTTGCGGCCGTTGAACAGCGTCAGCGCGCCGCCGGCCTCCTCGGCGAGGCGGGCGATGGTCATCACCGGCCCCTCGGCCTTCAGCACCCTCACGTTGGGGTGGCGGCGGTTCAGCTCGATCAGCCCGGCGTTCGACAGGCCGATGCCGATGTATTCCGGCGCGTTCTGGATGCCGACCGGGATCGGTGCCGCATCGGCGACCGTGCCGAAGAACTCGATCAGCGCCGCCTCGCTGGCCGACTTCACCGGCGGCGGCTGCAGCACCGCCCAGGCGGCCCCGGAATCGGCCGCCCGCCGGACCGTCGCGATCTGGCCGCCGGTGGTGTTGTCAGACACGGTGACGCTGACCGGCACCCGCCCGGCCGCCGCCTGCAGCGTCCAGTCCGCCAGCGCGTGCCGCTCCTCGACCGTCAGCTTGTTGCACTCGCTGGCCAGCCCGCCGACCGCCAGGCCGTGCACGCCGGCGGCGATGCAGGCCTCGACCTGGGCCACGTGGGCGCCGGGGTCGAGCCCGCCATCGGCCCCGAACAGCGCGTACAGCATCGGGTAGATGCCGTGGATGTCGGTCATCGCTGCCACCTCAGTATAGCTTGGCGCCTCAGTACGGCCGGTCGCCCAGCACCGTGCAGCGCCGCATTACCCGCCGCGCGACCGCCGGATCGTATTCGGTCGCCCGGTGCAGCAGGCAGCGGTTGTCCCAGACCGCGCACTGGCGCGGGCTCCAGCGGTGCCGGTAGACCAGCGCGTCCGGCGTAGCCAGCGCGTTCAGCTCCTCGATCAGCGCCCGGCCCTCGTCGTAGTCCATGCCCTCGATCGACTCCGCGTGGTCGCCCAGGAACAGGCACTTGCGGCCGGTCTCCGGGTGGGTCCGGACGATCGGGTGGGCGACCGGCGGCACCTCGGCCTTCTGCTTTTCGGTCATCGGCTCGTGGCCGTGCCGGCGGGTGCGCGAGAAGTCGAGGTTGTGGATCGCCTTCAGGCCCTCGATCCGGGCCTTCCATTCCGGGCTCAGCGCCTCGTAGGCGGCATACATGTCGGCGAAGTGGGTTTCGCCGCCCTCGTCCGGCACGATCTCGGAATACATCATGGTGGCGTGGCCCGTCGTCGGCCGCCACGAGCCGTCGGTGTGCCAGTACAGCGTGCCCTTGTCCGGGTGCCGGCCGTTCGGGTTGCCGTCGGCATCCAGGTTGGTCAGCCGGTAGATCTCCGGGTGGTCGGGATAGCCGTGGTACTGGTTCATGACGTGGACCTGGACCTCGCCGAACCGGCGGGCGAACGCCACCTGGGTGGCCGGCGGCAGGTCGACGTCGCGGAACAGGATCAGCTTGTGCTCGAGGAACACCTCGTAGATCCGCTCGAACATCGCCTCGCCGACGGCGTCCTCCAGGGTGATCCCGACGATCTCCGCGCCGAGCACGGGATGCAGCGGACGAACCTCGAACGGACGGCCGGCGGCGGAGCCGGCCTGAGCAGCGACAGCCATTGTTTCCTCCCGAAGGCGCCTGTTCCGGCGTTTCGGGAGAGCCTACCCCAGCAGGCGCCGGGCGCAATTGGGAGGTTGCCCAGGCAACCAAAATTCAGCCGACTCAAGCCACGTCGTAGATCAGGCCGACCGCCCCGTTCGGCCACGCCCGGGTCTCGCGCAGCGCCAGCGGAACCTCCGGCCCGTCGCCGGCGAACAGCGGCACGCCCTCGCCCAGCAGCACCGGCATCAGGAACAGCTCGACCGTGTCGATCGCGCCGAGCGCGATGCAGGCGCCGGCGGTCGCCGCCCCCCCGACGATCCACACCCGGGCGCCGTCCTCGCGCAGCTCGGCGATCAGGCCGGCCAGGTCGGACGTGCCCTCGACCCCGTCCGGCGCCGCGCCGAGCGGCCGCGAGGTCAGCACCACGGTGCGCTTGCCGGCATAGGGCCAGTCGACGCCGAAACCGGCGATCTGGTCGTAGGTCGTGCGCCCCATGATCAGGGTGTCGACCTCGGTCATGAAGTCGGCGGTCCCGTAGTCGACGTCTTCCCAGCGGTTGAGCCATTCGACCCCGCCGTCGGCGTCGGCGATCATGCCGTCGAGGCTGAGCGCCATGTACAGGCGGAAGCGGGCGTCGCTCACGGGGTCACTCCTCGGCCGGCTCATGACGGGGGCCGGATTGTGGTGTAGGGAGGGGGCCGGTTCAAGCGACGGAGAGCCCCGGGTGGCCGGTACCCTCGTCATCCAACCGCTGCCCGGGATCGGCGACATGGTGTGGCACCTGCCACACATCGAGGCGATCGCCAGGGCCTGCCCCGGGGGCCGCGTCACCGTGCTGACCAAACGGCGGTCGCGGGCCGACGAGTTGTTCGACGGCTCGGGCTTCGTGCACGGCGTCCTGTGGCTGGAGCGCGCGCAGAGCGGCGAGCCGGCCGGGCGCCACGACGGCCCGCTCGGCGCCTGGCGGCTGGCCGCCGACCTCCGCGGCCACCGGTTCGAGACGGTCTGGATCCTCCACGACTCGCCGCGCTATGCGCTGGCCGCCCGGCTCGCCCGGGTGCCGGAGCGGATCGGCTTCGGCACCGGACGGCAGCGCCGGTTCCTGAGCGACCGGCGGATCCTGCCGCGCGCCGACCGGCATCTGCCGACGGTCGAGAAGGCCAGCCGGCTGCTGGCGCTGCACGGGCTCGCGGTCGAGGCGACGCCGCGCTACCGGCCGTCCGACGCGGCGATGCGGAACATCGCGGAGCGCTTCGGCGACCGCCCGCGGCCGTGGATCGGCCTCGGCATCGGTTCCAGCGAGCCGTTCAAGCAATGGGGGGCCGACCGGTTCGCGGCGCTGGCCGCCCGGCTGACCGCGGAGACCGGCGGGACGGTGTTCGCCATCGGCGGCCCGGCCGAGACGGCGATGGTCGAGGTTATCCGCTCCTCGGGCGGCGCCGCGATCGTCCCGGCGATCGGCCTGCCGCTCGGCGAGGCCGCGGCACTGTCCCGGACCTGCGACGCGATGGCGGGCAACGACACCGGGCTCCTGAACCTCTCGGCCGCGACCGGCGTCGCCACGGTCGGCCTGTTCGGCGGCTCGCCGCCGCTTACCCAGTACCCGAACCTCGTGGCGCTGGAGCCGGCCGGCGGGGCCGTCTACCGGGTCGACCGGATGGCCGAGATCGAAATCGAGGCGGTGGCGGCGGCGGTGCTGGCCTCGCTGCCGGCCGACCGGTCGTACGCCACAAGCTGACCGCTGGCGCAAACCGTCGTACCCTGAAGCCACCCGGCGGTGCATGCCGCTCCGCCGGATGCGCGAAGGTGAGAACATGTCGGCCCTGTTCGACGGCCGCTTGGCGCGCCTCCTCAGCTACTGGTCCGCCAGGCGCGGAGACCGGCCGGCGCCGCGCCGCGCCGACATCGACCCGCCGCTCGACATTCCGGACCTGCTGCCGATCCTGACCCTGGTCGACGTCCTCCACGACCCGCTGCGCTTCCGCTATCGGCTGGTCGGAACCGCGGTGGCGGAAGGGTTCGGCCGCGATGCGACCGGCCGGTTCGTCGACGAGACCCTGTACGGCGACGAGGCACCGGCGATGTTCGCGACCTATGAACGGCTGTCCACCGAGATCCGGCCGTTCCGACGCCACTCCCGGCTCGCCTGGAACCAGCAGGAGTGGCTGGTCCTCGATGCGATCGAACTGCCTCTGGTCGATGACGACGACCGGGTCTGCATGATCCTGGGCGGCAACTGCTTCACCATGACCTCCGACACCGGCGGACCCGCGCGGGACTATCGGCCGCTGGACCGGGACGGCGGCTGGGACCAGGATTGAGGCCTTCGGCAGTGGACAACCCCGTCAAGCGCGACAGCACGGGCGCCGAAGTAGTGGTGTGCCGGAACTGCTCGACGGGCGTCCAAGGCGCCTCCTCGCCTGCTGGGATGAGAAGCGCGGAGACCGTCCCGCTCCGCGTCGTAGCGACGTGGACCCCGTTGATCCGCTGTCAGTCGGTCCGCGCCAGCAGCCCCTCGGCCGCGTCCACTACGCGTGCGACCGGCAGGCCGGTCATCAGGGCGCCCGGCGCGTCGTCGACCTGCCCCGAGCGCGACAACAGGTCCGCCGCCGGCTCGTCGGCCCGCACCCATTCGGCCAGCGGGCCGCGCGGCGCGTAGTGACTGGCGTCGCTCGGGCCGAACAGACCGAGGGTCGGGGCGCCGGCGGCGGCGGCCAGGTGCATCAACCCGCTGTCGTTGGCGATCGCCAGCCGGCAGCGCCCGAGGCAGGCGGCCAGGGTCATCAGCGGCTCGGTGCCCACCAGGTCGATCCGGCGCCCAGCCGGCACCGCCTCCAGCACCGGTGCGGCCAGTCCGCGCTCACCCGGCCCGCCGGCCACCAGCACCCGGGCGCCCGGCAGCGCGCCGCCGGGGCCGGTCAGCGCCGCGATCGCCTCGACGAAACGCTCGCCCGGCCAGGCCTTCGGCGGCCAGTTCGCGGTCGGCGCCACCGCCAGCACCGGGTCGCGGCCGTCGCCCAGGATCCGGGCGGCCCGCCGGCTGTCGGCCTCGGAAATCCACAGCCGCGGCTCGGTATCGCCGTCGAGCCGCAGGCCGGTGCGGATCTGATCGACCCGGTGTCCGCCGCCCCACGGTGTGCGGAACACCCGCCGCTCGCCGGCCCGCACCGCCCAGGCGAACATCGAGCCGCGCAGGTCGACCACCAGGTCCCAGCGCGTCCCGACCGTCTCGTGCCACAGCATCCGCCACTGCGCCTGCCACGGCCCCTTGCGCATCGGGATCACGCGCTCGACACCTGGGACCGCCTCGAACAGCGCGGCCGCCACCGGGCCGCACGCCACCGTCACCCGGACGTCGGGCGCGCGCCGCAGCACCCAGGCGAGCGCGCCGGAGGTCAGGATCGCGTCGCCGAGCCGCGTCGACGAGATGAACAGCGCCTGCATGCCGAGCCTTATAGGGGCAAGCCGGCATCGGCGCGAGCGCCCTTGCCAGTTCCGGACATGCGACATACCTGAACGGGATCGTGGCGGGGAGCAGGCATGGCCAAGGGCTGGTATCACCTTCTTGAGAATCGCGGTTTCCTGCGGGTCGACGGCCCCGACCGGGTCGAGTTCCTGCAGGGACTGGTGTCCAACGACGTCACCAAGGTGACCGCCGGGCGGGCCGGCTACGGCGCGTTTCTGACCGCCCAGGGCAAGTTCCTGTTCGACTTCTTCATGGTCGCCGACGGCGACGCGCTGGTGCTCGACACCGAGGGCGACCGGGTCGGCGATTTCTTCCGCCGCCTGCGCATGTACAAGCTTCGCTCCAAGGTCGAACTCAGCCAGAGCGGCTATCGCACCGCCGTGGCGATCGGCGACGACGTCCTGACCGCCCTCGACCTGCCGGCGGAGCGCGGATCCGCCCGGCCGTTCGCCGGCGGCATCGCCTATGTCGACCCGCGCCACGCCGAGGCCGGCGCCCGCATCCTGCTGCCGGCCAGCGCCGACGAGGGGGCGCTGACCGCCGCCGGGCTGCAGCCGATCGGCATCGAGGCCTACGAGCGGCGGCGGGTGGCACTCGGCCTGCCCGACGGCAGCCGCGACATGGCGGTCGAGAAGACGGTGCTGCTGGAGGCCGGCTTCGAGGAGCTCGGCGGGGTCGACTTCGACAAGGGCTGCTACATGGGCCAGGAGCTGACCGCCCGCACCAAGTACCGCGGCCTGGTGAAGCGCCGGCTGATGCCGATCGCCATCGACGGGCCGCTGCCGGCGTCCGGAACGCCGATCACCCTGGACGGCCAGGAAGCCGGCGAGGTGCGCTCGGTGGTGCCGAACGGCGACGGGCACGCCACCGGCCTCGCCATGATCCGGCTGAACCGGCTGGACGAGGCGTTCAAGGCCGGCCTGCCGCTGATGGCCGGCGAGGCGACGGTGATCGCCAGCCCGCCGGCCTGGGCCCGGTTCTGATCGTTCTTCCCGGGCGATGGGGGTGGCGTCTATTGCAGTGCAGCGATAGGATCGGCGCCCTTCCGTTCCACCGCCCCCGAGACCCATGAACGACACCGCCGCACCCGCCCAGAACCTCTCCGAACTCGAAGACACCGTCGGCTTCAACGCCGTGCTCGGCATGAAGCTGGTGGAGTGGAGCGAGAGCCACGCGGTCATGGAGCTGCCGATCCAGCCGCAGCACCTGAACCGCTCGAACGCCCTGCACGGCGGGGTGATCGCTACGCTGATCGACGCGGTGCTCGGCTATGCCGGGGTATGGGTGCCGGAGGGCGAGCCGCGGCGCAAGGCGCTGACCCTGACCCTGACGACCAACTTCATGGGCCAGGTCCGCGAGGGCACGGTGCGGGCGACCGCGGTCAAGAAGGGCGGCGGCCGCAACATCTTCTTCGCCTCGTGCGAGGTGCACGACGAGGCCGGCAACCTGATCGCCATCGGCGAGGGCTCGTACCGCTACCGCAAGTCGGACCCGTTCGGCGACCCGCCGAAGGCATGAGCGCCCAGGTTTCGCGAGCCCGTCGCTTCGTGGGTTCCTGTGTGTTTGAAGTGTGCTTTTGTTGGAGCGGGGCGGGAGGCCGTTGGGTTCCCGGTGCGTGACACC
>NZ_BMZS01000012.1:128514-269351 GCF_014652915.1 Thalassobaculum fulvum | reverse complement strand
TCTGCCTCCAAATCCAGATCGCGAACAACTCCTCGCCATCTCGAAACGGTGGCCCGCGCATACAGGAATGACGACAGAAGGAAAATCTGCCGACAGTCCGGCCTTTGGTCCGCGCCAGCCCGCCCGTCGACACCTCCCCCAATCCGTCATTCCGGACCGGACCGCCACAGGCGGGACGGAGCCGGAACCCACCCGCCGCTGCCGGTGCATCCATGAAGCATGCCGTCGAGCGGCTGGCGGTATGGACGGCGCTGGCCGGCGGCGGCGTGCTGGTGGCGCTGGTCGTCCTGACCTGCGTGAGCATCGCCGGGCGGGCGCTGACCGGCGTCGGGCTCGGCCCGATCCCCGGCGACTACGAACTGGTGGAGATCGGCATCGGCTTCGCGGTGTTCGCCGCCCTGCCCTGGTGCCACCTGAACCGCGGCCACGCCACCGTCGAGTTGTTCGCCCCGGTGTTCGGGCCGCGGCTCAACCGGGTGCTCGACGCGGTCATCGACCTCGCGGTGCTCGCCACCGCGCTGCTGCTGACTTGGCGGCTGGCGGTCGGCATGCTCGACAAGAAGGCGTATTTCGAGACCACCTTCATCCTGGAGATCCAGATCTGGCAGGCCTACGCCCTGGGCCTGGTCGGCGCCGCAGTGTTCTGCCTGATCGCACTCTGGAAGGCCGGTGACAGCGTGTGGCGGATCGCGGGCGGGCGGTCATGAGCCACCTCGAAATCGGCCTCTGGTCGTTCCCGGTCCTGCTGCTGCTGATCTTTCTGCGGATACCGATCGGCATCGCCATGTTCGGGGTCGGCGTCATCGGCAGCATCATCCTCAACGGCACGCCGCTGATGATGCTGGCCCAGCTCAAGCACCTGCCCTACGGCACGTTCTCGAACTATTCGTTCTCGATCATCCCGCTGTTCCTGCTGATGGGGCAGTTCGCCACCGTCGGCGGGCTGTCGACCGCGCTGTTCAAGGCGGCGGAGGCGTGGCTGGGACATCGCCCCGGCGGGGTGGCGATGGCGGCGATCGGCGCCTGTGCCGGGTTCGGCGCGATCTGCGGCTCGTCGCTCGCCACCGCCGCGACCATGGGCCAGGTGGCGCTGCCCGAGCTCCGGCGGTTCGGCTGCTCGGGCGGACTGGCGACCGGTGCGCTGGCCGCCGGCGGCACCCTCGGCATCCTGATCCCGCCGTCGGTGATCCTGGTGATCTACGCCATCCTGACCGAGCAGAACATCGCCAAGCTGTTCACCGCGGCCCTGCTGCCGGGGGCCCTGGCGGCGGCCGGCTACCTGCTGGCGATCGCCGTAGTCGCGCGGGTGACCGGCGGTGCCGGCGAACCGGCGGCCCGCATGCCCTACCGCGAGCGGCTGCTCCTGATGGTTCGGATCTGGCCGGTGATCGTGATCTTCGCGGCGGTGATCGGCGGCATCTACCTCGGGATCTTCACGCCGACCGAGGCCGCCGCCGTCGGCGCCGCCGGCACCGGGCTGGTGGCGCTGCTGAACGGCGGTCTGAACCGCCGCAGCCTGCGCGACTGCATCCTGGCGACCATGTCGTCGACCGCGATGATCTTCGTGATCATCCTCGGTGCGGCGGTGTTCAACACCTTCCTCGCCACCACCCGGCTGCCGCAGGAGCTGTCGGCGTTCGTCACGGCCCAGGGCTTCGACCCTTGGCTGGTCCTGGCGCTGGTGCTGCTGCTGTACCTGGTGTTCGGCTGCGTGATGGACAGCCTGTCGATGGTGCTGCTGACCGTGCCGATCCTGTTCCCGGTGATGAGCGCCCTGGATTTCGGCCTGACGCCCGAGGAATTCGCGCTGTGGTTCGGCGTGCTGGTGCTCATCGTCGTCGAGGTCGGGCTGATCACCCCGCCGGTCGGCTTGAACCTGTTCGTGATCAACGCCCTGGCCCGCGACGTCCCGATCGGCGAGACCTACCGCGGCGTCATGCCGTTCGTGCTGACCGACCTGGTCCGGGTCGCCGTGCTGGTGGTGTTCCCGTCGCTGTCGCTGGCGTTGGTCTGGCTGCTGTACTGAGGCGGCGGCCGCCCGGGGCGCGGCGTTTCCCGCTGGCTGCGACAACCTTTCCCGAGGCGGCCATTGTCCCGACCCGACCGGTCGCGGCATGATCGTAGCCTGGGCAACGATCATCCGGGGCCCGGCACGGGAGGAAACCGATGAACGCGATTGCCGAGCAGAGCGCCCGAGTGCGGCCGGCCGAGGCACTGGACCACGACGTGCTGATCGTCGGCGCCGGCATCTCCGGCATGTACCAGCTTCTGCTGCTGCGCCGCCTCGGCATGCGGGTGCAGGTGTTCGAGGCCGGCACCGGGGTCGGCGGCACCTGGTACTGGAACCGGTACCCGGGTGCGCGCTTCGACTCCGAGAGCTGGTCCTACGGCTTCTCGTTCGATCAGGAACTGCTGGACGAGTGGGACTGGACCGAGAACTTCGCGCCGCAGCCGGAGACCGAGCGCTACCTGAACCACTTCGCCGACAAATTCGACCTGCGCCGCGACATCCGGTTCTCCTCGCGGGTGACCGCCGCCCATTGGGACGACGACGGCCGGTTCTGGACCCTGACCCTGGAGGACGGCAGCCGCCACACCGCCCGCTTCCTGGTCAGCGCCGTCGGCCCGCTGTCGGCCCCGACCTACCCGCGGCTGCCGGGCCTCGACGATTTCGAGGGAGAGGCCTACCACACCGGCCTCTGGCCGAAGCACGAGGTCAGCTTCGCCGGCAAGCGGGTGGCGGTGATCGGCACCGGCGCCTCGGCCGTGCAGGCGATCCCGATCATCGCCGAGACCGCCGAGCACCTGACGGTGTTCCAGCGCCGGCCGAACTGGTGCACGCCGCTGCACAACGCCAGGATCGACAAGGACGAGATGGCGCGGATCCGGGCCCGCTACCCGGAGATCTTCCAGCGCTGCCGCGAGACCGCCGCCTGCTTCATTCACACCATCGACCCGCGCGGCACCTTCGAGGTGACGCCGGAGGAGCGCGAGGCTTTCTGGGAGCAGCGCTATGCCGAACCCGGCTTCGGGATCTGGCAGGGCAACTTCCGCGACGTGCTGATCGACCGCAAGGCCAACGCCCTGCTGTCGGACTTCGTCGCCCGCAAGATCCGCGAGCGCGTGAACGATCCCGAGGTCGCCGAGAAGCTTATCCCCAAGGACCACGGCTTCGGCACCCGCCGGGTGCCGCAGGAGACCCGCTACTACGAGGCCTACAACCGCCCGAACGTCGAGCTGGTCAGCATCCTGGAGACCCCGATCGAGCGGATCACCCCGACCGGCCTCCGCACCTCGGAGCGCGACTACGCCTTCGACATGATCGTCTACGCCACCGGCTTCGACGCCATCACCGGCGGCCTCGACCGCATCGACCTGCGCGGCCGCGACGGCGTGAAGCTGAAGGACCGCTGGCGCGGCAACCTGTCGACCTTCGTCGGGGTCATGGTCGACGGCTTCCCCAACATGTTCATGCAGATGGGCCCGCACACCGCGCTCGGGAACATCCCGCGCAGCATCGAGTACGGGGTCGAATGGGTCCGCGACCTGCTGGCCCACATGCAGGCCCACGACCTGACCCTGGCCGACGCCCGCGGCGAGGCGGTGCGGGACTGGACAGCGTTCGTCGCGAAGAAGGCCGAGGGCCTGCTGTCGAACGAGGTCGACTCCTGGATGACCGGCGTGAACATGAATGTCGAGGGCAAGCAGACCCGCATCGTCGCCCGCTACAGCGGCACCGCCGGGGAGTACCGCGACTGGTGCAACCGGGTGGCCGCCGAAGGCTACCGCGAGATCGCGATGGGGTGAGACCGCCCGGCGGCCCTCACATCCTCAGCCCTGCTTCCGGGTCGACCGCAGGCTCGCCAGCACCCCGGCACCGACGATCAGGACCGCCCCGGCCGCCACCGCCGGATCCGGGATGTGGTCGAACAGCAGGTAGCCGAGGAACGCCGACCACAGCAGCCGGGAATACTCGATCGGCGCCACCGCCGAGGCGTCGCCGCCGCGCAGGGCGGCGAACGCGCACCATTGGGTCGCCGTCATCAGCAGCCCGAGCGCCACGATCCATCCCGCCTGCTCGAGGCTCGGGGTCTGCCAGACGAAGGCGGTCGGCACCGCCGTCAGCGCCAGCAGCCCGAGGCTGTGCCACAGCAGGATGGTCCGCGAGCGGTCGACCGCGGTCAGCCGCTTCAGGATCACCGTCACGCTGCCGGCGCAGACCGCCGACACCAGGGCCAGCAGGACATAGCCGTTCCAGGCGCCCTCGGCATGCGCCACCAGGGCGACCCCGCCGAGGCCCGCGACGCCGGCGATCCAGCGCACCGGCCCGACCTTCTCGCCCAGCAGCAGGGCCGCCAGGCACATCGCGAACATCACCCGGGTGAAGCTGATGGTGGTGCTCTCCGCCAGCGGCAGGTGTACGACCGCGACGAACCCGGCCAGCATCGCCGCCGCCGACAGCACGACCCGCAGAATTTGCAGCCCCGGCGCGGCCGACCGGAACCCGGCGAGCGATCCTGGAAAGCCGCGGAACACCCCCGGCAGGACGACGACCAGCACCATGAGCTGGCGCAGGAACAGGATCTCGACGACCGGGACGGCCGAGCCGAGCAGCTTGAAGAGCGCCACCATGCTGCTGAACAGCACGGCGCTCACCAGCATCCAGGCGGGTGCCGGCAGGAGGCTGTCGAGGCTCCGGCCGTTCGCCGTCGCTTCCGCTGAGGTCACGTTCGTCTCGCAATCTGCGGATACACCGTTCCGTATACAATCTTTACGCGCTTCCTGAAGACAGAAATCGATGCATGAGGGAGCCGGTCCAGGCGGTGCCGGCCTGGGCCGCGCCGGCCGCCGGGCAGTCGGCAGTTGAGCCGGCGGCGATCGCCCTGTCTTATGGCCCGATGATCAGGTCGCTATCCGCCAATCCGACGCTGCTGGGGGCGCTGTCCGCGTCCGTCGCCGTCTTCTGCTTCTCGATCAACGACATGGCCATCAAGTTCATGTCCGGCGACTACGCGCTGCACCAGGTGGTGCTGCTGCGCGCGATCATCGGCATGGCCGTGCTGCTCGCCGTTCTGCTGCCGATGTCGGGCGGGTTCGCGGCGCTCAAGACCCGCCGGCTCGGCCTGCATCTGGCGCGCGGCTGCTGCGTGGTGTTCGCCAACATGTCGTTCTTCCTGGGCCTGGCGACCCTGCCGCTGGCCGAGGGCGTGGCGATCTTCTTCGTGTCGCCGATGGTGATCGCGGTGTTCTCGGTGATCTTCCTCGGGGAGCATGTCGGCCCGCGCCGGTGGGCCGCCATCGGCTTCGGGCTGGTCGGCGTGCTGATCGTGCTGCGGCCCGGAACCGAGGTCTTCCAGCTCGCCTCGCTGTGCCCGATCGCCGCCGCCTTCGGCTACGCGTCGCTGCACATGCTGACCCGCTACATCGGCCGGACCGAGAGCGCGCTGGCGATGTCGTTCTACATCCAGGTCACCTTCATCATGGTCTCGGCCGGCGTCGGGCTGCTGGTCGGCGACGGCCGGTACGCCGGAACCGGCAATCCGTCGCTCGACTTCCTGCTGCGGGAATGGGTGATGCCCAGCGCCGAGGACTGGCTGGTGCTGATGGCGATCGGCGTCGCCTCGGCGTTCGGCGGGTTTTTCATCAGCCAGGCCTACCGCTCGTCCGAGGCCGCGGTGGTGGCGCCGTTCGAATACCTGGCGATCCTGCTGGCGGTGTTCTGGGGGGTCGTCGTGTTCGACCAGTGGCCGGACGCCGTTGCCCTGTTCGGGATGGCGCTGATCACCGGATCGGGGCTGTTCATGATCTGGCGCGAGGCCCGCCTGCGGGCGGTGCGGGTCCCGGACACCCCGCGCTACCGCCGCTGAACGGGGACCGAGGGGCGGACGTGCCGCCCCGCCGCCGTCCGGAAGGGGCGATCAGGCCGCCCGGCGCTTCACATGCAGGGCGAGTTCCCGGTCGGCCCCCTTCAGATGGGTGGTCCACCAGTTCCCGAGCAGTCCGAGCAGCTCCGTCTCGGCCCCGCCGCTGCCGGCCCGATAGCTCGCGTAGATGGCTTCCAGCCGTTCGATGAACTGGTCGTGGGCGGCCTTGTGCGCCGTGTAGCCGGTATACGAGATCCGCGTCATGAACGCGTCCTCCTCGGCGAAGTGCTCCCGCGCGTACCGCTGCAGGTCGCGGAACGTCGCATCGAGGACGCCGCCGACCGTGTGCTCCTTCACCTGGCGGTAGAACCGGTTCACCAGGTCAAGCAGTTCCTTGTGCTCGTCGTCGATCCGCGGGACGCCCAGCTCGAGATCGTGCTCCCATCGGACGAGTTCGCGGGACTCGCCGTCGGCCTCGTCGACCCGGACCTGGGTCAGGAACCTGGCGACATTGTCCCTGAGCGAGACCGTCTGCGCCGACAGGTTCCCCGAGGCCCGCTCGATCTCGCCGGCGGCCCGCTCGTTGTCCTCGACCGCGCGCTCGACCATCAGCACCGAGGACGAGACGGTCGCCGTGCCGGTCGCCGCCTCGCTCACGTTCCGGGCGATCTCGGCGGTCGCCGCCTGCTGCTGTTCGACGGCGGCGGAGATCCCCATCGAGATCTCGTTCACGTTCTCGATGGTGTGCGAGATCTCGCCGATGGCGGACACCGCGTCCCGCGTCGACCGCTGGACCTCCTCGATCTGCCGCGCGATATCCTCGGTCGCCTTGGTGGTCTGGCTGGCGAGGGTCTTCACCTCGGACGCCACCACCGCGAAGCCCTTGCCGGCGTCGCCGGCGCGCGCCGCCTCGATGGTCGCGTTCAACGCCAGCAGATTGGTCTGCTCGGCAATGTCGTTGATGAGCTTCACCACCTCGCCGATCTGGGACACGTTCCCCGCCAGGATGCCGACCTTGGCCGAGGTGGCGCCGGCCTGCGCGACGGCGTCCGCCGCGACCGCAGAAGCGCGGGCGACCTGACCGGCGATCTCCGAGATCGAGGCCGACAGCTCGTCGGCCGACGCCGCGACCGTGCTGACGTTGGCCGATGCCTGCTCGGCCGCCGCCGCGACCGTCGTGGCCTGCAGCTTGGTTTCGCCCGCCCCTTCGAGGATCCGCGCCGACGTCTTGCGCATGGTGTGGTCGGCCGTGCCGAGGCTGTCCAGCACGCTGACCATCGTCAGGTCGAACGCCCCGATCGCCTGCTCCAGACGCTTCTGACGCTCGGCCTTCGCCGCCCGGTCGCGCTCCTCCGCCGCCGCCAGCCTGTCCGCCTCGATTCTGTTCCCGCGGAACACCTGCACCGCGGCCGCCATCTCGCCGATCTCGTCGCGACGGTCGGTTCCGGGGATCTCGTGCTCGACGTCGCCCTCGGCCAGCCGGTTCATGGCGCGCGTCATCGCGCGTACCGGCATGGTCACACTGCGGGTCATGACCACGACGACGGCCGCGGTGACCAGCAGGAGCACCGCGACGACGGCGCCGGTCGTCGCCAGGGCCGCGGTCGCCGAAGCCTCGACGGCGCGGGCAGCCTGCGTCAGATCCTCGGCGAGACGGTCCTCCAGCCGCTTCAGCAAATCGATTCGGGCGGTGGCTGCCGCGAACCACGCCGACGCCGGGATGCCGGAAGCGGTCCCGGCGAGTGAGCTGTCGAGCGCCGTCTGCCGCAGACGCTCGACCTCGCCGAACGCCGGCTCGTTGCGAAGCGTTTCCAGCAGGTCCCGTTCCGGCGGTGTCGCCACCGCCCGGAACCGGTCGAAATACGCCTCCTGCATGGCGCCGAGCCTCACGAAGTCGCGGTAGCCGCTCGGCGTGAACGCGCCGGCCGCCAAGCCGGTCGCCCCCACCGCCCGCTCGAGGCCGGCGCGCTCCTTGCCCTGCAGGACGGCGCCGTAGGCGATCACCGCGTTGGTCGCCACGGCACTGGTGCTCAGGACCGCCGTCCGATCGACCAGGGCCAGCAGCTCGGTGATCGTGCCCGTGTAGTACTTGGCCATCACGGGCACCGCGGTGGCCATCGACGAGACGCCCTTGCGCTCGACGTCGAGCGATCCCAGGCGCCCCAACGCCGCCTGCATGCCATCCGAGAACCCTGATCCGTAGCCGGCCAGATCGGTGCCCGCCAGCGCCCTCCGCAATCCGCCGAGGGCCGTGTCCGTCCGCTTTCTCTGCTCGGTCAGATCGCCGACGAACGCCTTGCCCTGGCTCGAGATGAAGCCGGCCGACATGCCGCGCTCCTTCTGCAGCTCGTGAACCAGGCCGCTGACGACCGGCGCCAGCTCGGCCAACTCGACGACCTTGGCCATGGCTGCCCGGGTCCGATAGCTGTCGACCAGGGCATTGGTCGCGAGCCCGATCATGGCCAGGACAGGCAAGGACAAGGCGATCAGGAAGCGAACGGTGATCTTGAGGTTCTTCATGGCACGACCCAAACACATGAGCGGCCCGAGAAATACCCCGATCGCCACCCGCCGTTCTTGCGCCAGATCAAATGCCAATCAGTAACGGCGACTGAATCACCGTGAAAATCATCACCGGAGGAGAAATTCCCCCGAGTCTTGATTTAATGAGAATTTAACCATTCAAATCGATCAATTCATACAACATACTGAATGCTGTCGACGAGCAGATTTCATACAGATTCTTGATATTTGACAAGCGATCAGACCGCCTCATACCAGCGGCGGTTCCCTCCCGCGCCGGCAGGGTCTATCGTTCCTGTCCCACCTCTTGCCCGACCGGGTTGCCCATGCCTTCCCTGAGTGAACAGACGACGGTTCCGTCGCCCCCGGACGTGGTGTGGCCGCTGCTGAGCGACCCCGCGCTGATCGCGTCCTGCATCCCCGGCGCCGAGTTGGCCCCCGACCAGGGCGATGGGCTGTGGCGCGGCTCGATCCGGGTCAAGTTCGGCCCGACCGTCGCCACCTTCCGCGGCGAGGTCGAACTGACCTACGACCACGGCGCCCGCACCTGCAGCATCGAGGGCCGCGGCATCGACCAGCGCGGCGCCTCGCACGCGCTCGCCTCCGGCACCGTCACCGCCAGCGGCACCGACCAGACTGTGCTGGCAGTCGATGGGAGCTTCACGGTCACCGGGCCGCTGGAGGGCTTCGCCAACGCCGGCGGCGTGCACGTGGCACGCGCCCTGCTGGAGGAGTTCTCGACCAACCTCGCCAGGCTGGTGGCCGAGCGCGATGGCGGCACGGCCGGCAAGGCCGACCCGTCGGAAGCAACGCCGGCCGCCGAGCCGGCGCCGCCTGCAACGCCCCCGAAGCCGGCACCCGCTCCGGCCGGGGAACTCAGCGCCGGTCGGCTGCTGTGGCGCGCCCTGCTGTCCTGGCTACGCTCACTGTTCGGGGGGAAACGATAATGAACGCGCGCAAGCTCACCGCCACCGACATGCTGGTGAAAGCCTTCGTCGCCGAGGGCGTCGAGGTGCTGTTCACCCTGATGGGCGACGCCAACATGTACTGGTCGGCGGCGATGGCCGAGCAGCCCGGCATGAAGGTGATCCACGCCCGCCACGAGCACGCGGCGGTCGCCATGGCCGACGGCTACGCCCGCGCCACCGGCCGGGTAGGCGTCGCCTCCACGACCTGCGGCCCGGGCTTCACCCAGATCATGACGGCACTGACCATGGCGGCCCGCGCCAACACCCCGCTGGTGGTGTTCGCCGGCGACTCGCCGATCGGCGCGTCGTGGTACCTGCAGCAGATCGACATGGCGCCGCTGGCGCTCGCCACCGGGGCGCACTTCGTCGCCGTGAAGAGCATCGACCGGATGCTCGACAACGTGCGCGAGGCCTTCGTGATCGCCCAGGTCGAGCGCCGGCCGGTGGTGCTGAGCATCCCGATGGACCTGCAGAAGAAGGACTACCCGTTCCTCGCCGAGTACCTGCCGTCGGCCGGCTACGTGCCGGCGCCGCAGCGCCCGATCCCGGACCCCGACATGGTCGGGCGGGTTGTCGACCTGATCGCCGAGGCCGAGCGGCCGATCGTGATCGCCGGCCGTGGTGCGGCGCGCACCGGCGCCCGCGAGGCGCTGGAGGCGCTCGGCGAGCGGGCCGGCGCGCTGATGGCCAACTCGCTGCTCGGCAAGGCGGTGTTCGAGGGCAACCCGTACGCCATCGGGATCGCCGGGGCGTTCGCCAGCGACTTCGCGCGCGAACGCTTCGCCGAAGCCGACCTGGTGATCGGCGTCGGCGCCGGGCTCGGCCACTACACCACCGAGGGCGGCTACCTGTACCCGATGGCCCAGGTGGTGCAGATCGACACCAGCCCGCGCGGCCTATGGCAGGGGCTGCGGACCGCCGACCTGCACGTCCGGGCCGACGCCCGCGCCGCCGCCGAGGCCATCGTCGAGGCCTTGGACCGGCGCGGGATCGCCAAGGCCGGGTACCGTTCGCCGGAGATGGCCGCGGCGATCGCCGCCGACGTGCCGGACGCCAAGCCCTACACCCCGCAACCGAACCTGCTGGACCCGCGCCGGGCGATCGAGGAGCTCGACGCCGCGGTGCCGAAGGACTGGGACGTGGTGATCGGCGCCGGCCACTACTTCTCGATCGCGCTGACCCACATGCGCGGCCGGGCCACCGACCGCTACCACGTGGTCGCCGATTTCGGCGGCATCGGCTCGGGCCTGCCGGCCGCCATCGGCGTGGCGGCCGACCGCGGCGACGGCAAGGTGCTGCTGATCGAGGGAGACGGCAGCCTGTACCTGCACGTCCAGGAGTTGGAGACCATCCGCCGGCACGGCATCCAGATGCTGATCGCGATCATGAACGACGGCGGCTACGGCGCCGAGTTCCACAAGTTCCGGGCCAACGGCGTCGAGGCCCGCGAGGCGATCCACGGCCGCGGCGACCTGGCGAGCGTCGCCACCGGCTTCGGCCTGCGCGGATCGACGGTGGCGGAGATGGGCCGGTGCCGGTCGCTGTTCGAGGCACACCAGGCTGCCAACACCGCCGGGCTCTGGGATTTCCAGATCGACGACCTGATCCCGTCGCGGGCCTACCGCCGGATTCACTACGGCGAGGCCTGAGCGGCGACGCCCGCTTCCCCGCACTCCGCGGTGGGGCCGGGTTCCGGATCCAACCCGCCTTTGGCGGTCTGGTCCGGAATGACTGACAAGGAGAAACCGGCCCTCCCGGCGGCTGGTGTCGCGCTCACCGGATGCTGGAAGGCGGCGGCGCCGGCGGCAAGCCCCCTACCCGATCTCGGCGACCCGCACGCACGCGACCTGCCGGCCGTCGCCGCCGAACGCCTCCAGCGGCGGGACCGCCTCCGCACAGGCGGTGGTGGCGAACGGGCAACGGGTCCGGAACCCGCAGCCGGACGGCGGGTCCGACGGGCTCGGCAGCTCGCCGGCCAGCGGCGCCCGGGAACTGTCGCGCCGGCGGACCAGCGACGGCGTCGCCGCCAGCAGGGCCCGGGTGTAGGGGTGCGCCGGCGCCGCGAAGATCGCCGCCGCCGGCCCGGTCTCGACCACCCGGCCGAGATACATCACCGCCACCCGGTCGCACAGATGCCGGACCACGTGCAGGTCGTGGCTGATGAACACCAGCGCGAGGCCGAGGCTCTCGCGCAGATCGGCCAGCAGATTCACCACCTGGGCCTGGATCGACACGTCGAGCGCCGACACCGGCTCGTCGGCGACCACGAAATCCGGCCCGGTGGCCAGCGCCCGGGCGATCGCGACGCGCTGGCGCTGGCCACCCGAGAACTCGTGCGGCAGCCGGGCGGCATGCGCCGGGTCGAGCCCGACCTGGGACAGCAGGCCGGCCACCCGCTCGCGCGCCTCGGCCGGCGTGGCGAGACCGTGGATCAGCATGCCGTCGGCGATCTGGTCGCCGACCGTGCGGCGCGGGTCGAGGCTGCCGTACGGGTCCTGGAAGATCAGCTGCATGCGGCGCCGCAGGGTCCGCAGGCGGTCGCCGCCGATCTCCGCGAGGGTCCGGCCGTCGAAGCGGACGGTACCGGCGGTCGGCTTCAGCAGGTGCAGCAGCAACCGGCCGAGGGTGCTCTTGCCGCAGCCGGACTCGCCGACCACGCCGACCGCCTCGCGCCGCGCCACCGTCAGGTCGACCTCGCGCACTGCCAGGATGTCGCGCCGCCGTCCCAGCAGTCCCTGCCGGGCCCGGAAGGCCCGCGAGACGCCCTCGGCCTCGACCAGGGGAGTACGGCAGGAGTCGGCAGCGCTCGTCATGCGCGACGGCCTCCGGTTCCGATTGCGGCATGGGTCCCGGGTCGCCGCCGTGCACCGCCCGGGATGCGGGTTGTCGGGATGCCCGCCGTCCTCCTCCCGGCCGGAGCGGCGTAGCCGCGTAGAGCCGGGACCCACCGGCCGCCGCGATCCGCGCGCTGGAGAAGCTTCATCACGCCACCTCCCGCCAGCGTCGGCAGCGGGTCGACCGGCCGCCGCCCAGGCTCTCGAGCGCCGGAGCCCCGGCCGTGCAGGCCGGCTCGGCGAGGCCGCAGCGCGGCGCGAACCGGCAGCCGGCCGGCAGGTCGTGCAGCGGCGGAACCACGCCGGGGATCGCCGACAGCCGGTCGTCGTCGCCCTCCGGCACGCTGGCGACCAGGGCCGCCGTGTAGGGATGGCGGGGACTGCCGAACACCTCGGCGACCGGCCCCTCTTCGACCACCTCGCCGACATACATCACCACGACGCGGTCGGCGATCTCCGACACCACCGCGAGGTTGTGGGTTACGAAGATCAGCCCCATGCCGCCGGCCTGCGCCTTCAGGCCGGCCATCAGTTCCAGGATCTGCGCCTGGATGGTGACGTCGAGCGCGGTGGTCGGCTCGTCGGCGATCAGCAGCCGCGGGCCGTTGGCGATGGCGGCCGCGATGACCGCGCGCTGGCGCTGGCCGCCGGACAGCTCGTGCGGGTAGGCCCGGGCCCGGCGCGCCGCGTCCGGCAGGCCGACCCGGTCCAGCAGCGCGACCGCCCGGCGCCGGGCCTCGGCCGCCGACAGGTCTCGGTGCGCGCGGATGGTCTCGGCCACCTGGTCGCCGACCCGGTGCACCGGGTTCAGGCTGGCCGACGGATCCTGGAACACCATCGACAGTTCGTCGCCGCGCAGCCGGCGCAGCGCCGGTTCGCCCAGTCTGGCGAGGTCGACGGTCGTCCCGTCGCGCCCGGTATAGAGGATGCGGCCTCCGGTCACCCGCACCACCGGCGGCAGCAGGCCAAGGATCGCCAGCCCGGTCAGGGTCTTGCCGGAACCGCTCTCGCCGACCACCGCCAGGGTCTCGCCCGGCGCCACCGCCAGCGAGACGTCGCGCACCGCCGGCAGCGCGCCCGGGCCGTGGCCGATCGCCAGGTGCAGGCCGTCGACCCGCAGCAGCGCCGGCGGCGCCGGAGCCGGCTCCGTTGCCGGCAGCAGGCCGGAGACAAAGGCCCGAAACGGGTTCGCCGAGACCGTCCGGCCGCGCGGGTCGAGCACGTCGCGCAGGGCGTCGCACAGCATGTTGAGCGCGACGATGGTGCCGGTCAGCGCCAGGCACGGCCACAGTAGCAGCCACGGCGCCTGGTCCATGGTACTGCGGGCGCCGCGGATCATCAGGCCCCAGGACGGCTCCGGCGGCACCACGCCGAGCCCGAGGAACGACAGCCCGCTCTCCAGCACCATCGCCGAGGCGACGGTCAGCGAGAACTGCACCAGCAACGGCGGCGCCACGTTGGGCAGCACGGTCCGCAGCAGAATCCGCCCGGACCTGGCACCCAGCGCCTCCTGCGCCACCACGTAGTCGAGATTGCGGGCCGCCAGGGTCTCGGCATAGGCGACCCGGGCGTAGCTCGGTGCGTACAGGATCGACAGCGCGACGATCAGGGTGCCGGCGCCCGGGCCGAGCAGGGTCACCACCAGCAGCGCCAGCAGCAGCGGCGGGAAGCACAGCACCGCCTCGGCCGACCGCACCGTCAGGATCTCGACCACGCCGCGGAAGTAGCCGCCGAGCAGGCCGAGCGCGGTCCCCGCGATCCCGGCGATCGCCGCCGCCAGGAACGACACCGCCAGCGAGGCCCGCGCGCCCCAGATCGCGCGCGACAGCACGTCGCGGCCGTACTCGTCCTGGCCCAGCCAATGGCCTTCCGACGGCGGAGTCAGGCGCGCCGACACCTCGATGTGCACCGGGTCGGCCAGCGGCAGCAGCGGCGCGGCCGCGGCCAGCGCGACGATGCCGCCGACCACGGCGAGCGGGACCGCCAGCCGGTGCAGGTCGCGCCGCTCCATCACGCGTGTCGGACGCGCGGATCGAGCAGCGCGTACAGCAGGTCGACCGCGAGGTTGAGCAGCACGAACAGCACCGAGATCACCAGGACGATACCCATGACCTCGGGATAGTCGCGGGCCTCGACGGCGTTGACCAGATAGCCGGACAACCCCGGCCAATTGAACACGTACTCCACCAGCACCGTGCCGCCGAGCAGGGTGCCGAGGTGCAGCGCCAGCACCGTGACCACCGGGATCAGGGCGTTGCGGATCACGTGGTGGACGACGATGCGCAGCGGCGCCACGCCCTTGGCCATGGCGGTGCGGACATAGTCCCGGCCGAGCACCTCCAGGATCGACGACCGTGTCATCCGGAAAACCACCGCCGCCAGGCCGAGGGCGATGGTGGCCGCCGGCATCGCCAGCAGGGCCAGATGCTCCAGCGGGTCGCGGGAGAACGGCGTGAAGCCGCCGGCCGACACCCAGCGCAGCTTCTGGGCGAACACCAGCACCACCAGGGTCCCGACCACGAACACCGGGACCGACATCGACACGCCGGCCAGCACCGACAGCGCCCGGTCGGCCGGGCCGCCGGCGCGCAGGGCCGCCAGGGTGCCGAGCGGCAGCCCGAAGACGACCGCGAGCAGCGCGGCCGCCGCGATCAGCTCCAGGGTCCGCGGCAGCCGCAGCGCGATCTCCTCGGCCACCGGATGCTCGTCCAGCAGCGAATGCCCGAGGTCGCCGTGCAGCAGGCCGCCGATGTAGCTGCCGTACTGCACCGGCAACGGCCGGTCGAGGCCGAGCTGCGTGCGCAGCTCGGCGACCGCCGCCGGATCCGGCGCGAACCCGCCCTGCGAGAGCAGGAGCTCGGCCGGATCCCCCGGGATCAGGTGAATCACCAGGAACACCAGGGTGGCGACCACCCAGACCAGTCCCAGGGCGACGACGCTGCGGCGGACGGCGTATCCGAGCATCTAGGCGATGCTCGTCTCTTCGAAGGTGGTGCCCGAGTAGAAGGTCAACGCACCCGGCAGGTTCTTGAAGCCGCTGACGCCCTTGCGCATGGCGTAGCCCTGGCTGCGCCACGACAGGCCGGCGATCGGCACCTCCTCGAGGGCGACCTTCTCCATCTCCTTGTAGATCGCCTTGCGCTTCTCGGTATCGAACTCGGTGCGGCCGGCCGCCAGCAGCTCGGTCAGCCGGGGGATCTTCAGCCCGTGGCTGCGCACATAGGACGGCGCCAGGGTGCCGTCGATGAAGTTGCTGAGCCCGTCCGGGTCGTTGCTGTCGGCCGCGGTCCCCATGACGGCGATGTCGTACTGACCCTTGTTGCCGAGCGACACCCGGGTCGCCCAGTCTGGCAGGTTGAGCTGGGCGTTGATGCCGACCGCCATCAGGTACTGCTGCACCACCTCGGCGGTGTTCTTGTGCATGCCGTACTGGGCGGTCGACAGCAGGGTGCAGGTGAACCCGCCGCCCAGGCCGGCATCGGCCAGCAGCTTCTTCGAGAGCTCGGGGTCGTAGTTCCAGGCGTTCTTGAATTCCGGATTGAAGAACTCGCTCTCGGGCGCGATCGGCAGGTGCTCGAGGGTCGAGCCACGGCCGTAGAACGCCGCCTTGACGATGTCCTCGCGCCGGATCGCGTGGGCCACGGCCCTGCGCACCCGGGCGTCGTCGAACGGCCTCTTGGCACCGTTGAACACCAGGAACATGAACGGCCCGTCGGTGGTGTCGAGGACCAGCGCCGGGTCGTTGGAGATTGCCTCCATGGACTGCCACGGCACGTACTCGATCAGGTCGACGTCGCCGGCCTGCAGGGCCGCGACGCGCAGGTTCTCGTCCTTGTAGGCGACCGCCTTGATGCCCTTGAGCTTCGGCAGGCCGGGCTTGAAGAACCGGTCGAACGCCTCGAGCTCGATCGACACGCCACGTTCGCTGGCGGCGATCCTGAACGGCCCGGCGCCGACCGGCTCGCCGCCATCCGACGCCCGCGAGATGATCGGCAGATGATAGCTCGCCATCAGCCGCGGGATCGTGACGTTCGGTTCCCTGGTGACGATCCGCACGGTCTTGTCGTCCGGGGTCTCGACCGCCGCCACGCCCTGCATCTCCTTGCGGAAGAAGGCGGTCGACTTCTCGTCGGCGATCTGCTCGATGGTCCATTTCACGTCGGCGCTGGTCACCTTCTCGCCGTTCTGGAACACCGCGTCGCGCAGCTTGAATACCCAGGCGGTCTGACCGTCGGGCGCCCAGCTCTCGGCCAGCTCGCCGCGCAGCAGGCCGTCCTTCCCGTAGGACAGCAGCCCCCGGTAGATCATCAGCTTGACGGTGGCGGCGGCGGTGCCGGTGTTGGCGAACGGCTTGATGCTCGGCGGAAAGCTGGACAACCCGAAGGTGAGCACCCCGGGCGTCACCGCCCGGGCCCCCTCGATCCGCAGGAACGGCAAGGCGGTGGCACCCGCGACGAATGCGCGGCGAGAAACCGGAAAGCTCATTTCACCCCTCCTCAGCTATAACTGCATCCCTATGTCCCGCGGGCGTTGTCGCGCCCGTCGTATCGTAGGTCCCGGATGCGCCCCGCCGACGGCGGGCCGCTCCGGGATGACGGCGGGGAGAGTGCGCGGCTGTTCCCCACCTTGTCGTCATCCCGGCCGGAGCTGAGCGGAGAGCCGGGACCTACCGGCCGCCGCTGCACTTGCCCCTAGGCAGAGTACCCGTACGCCTCCTTCGCCGTGGCGGCGTCGATGACGCCCTCGGCGAGGTCGCGCACCACCGCGTCCCTCGCGCGTTTCTCGGGCGGGCCGTAGCCGCCCGCGCCCGGCGTGACCACCTCGAACCACTGGCCGGCCTTGAGGGTCGCCTGGTCGTGGTCGAACGCCACGCCGGGACCGCAGACGATGCCGCCGCTCGCCCCCTCGCCGCCGCCGAACAGCCCCCAGGAGCGCGAGCGGATGCGCGACACGTCGACCCGCACCCGGCAGTCCTCGTCGGCCCGGTAGGTGCGGCGCAGCCCCATGCCGCCGCGGAACGTGCCGACGCCGCCGGAGCCGTCGATCAGCTCGTAGCGCAGCAGGGTCAGCGGGTATTCCTGTTCCAGCGCCTCCAGCGGCAGGTTGGAGGTGTTGGTGACGTGCACGTGCACGCCGTCCAGCCCGTCCTTGCCCGGCCGCGCCCCGGCGCCGCCGCCCATGGTCTCCAGGTACACCCAGATCGAGCCGTCGCTCTTGCGCTGCCCGACGAAGGTGGCGACCGAGCAGGCGCTGTTCGAGCAGGCGGTGACCCGGTCCGGCGCCGCCTTGGCGAGTGCCCCCAGGATCAGGTCGGACACCCGCTGGCAGGTCTGCACCCGGCCGTTGACGGCCGCCGGGTGCGTACAGTTCAGGACGGTTCCCTCGGGCGCGGTGATGGTCAGCGGCCGCGCCAGGCCGGCGTTTGGCAGGATGGTCGGGTCGACGACCGACTTGACGATGTAGTAGGCGGTCGCCAGCAGCGCCGTGTAGGTCATGTTGATGCCGGCGCGGACCTGCGGCGGGCTCTCGAAGTGCAGCCGCATCTCGTCGCCGGCGACGGTGATCTCGACCGACAGCGGCAGCTCGCCGTCGATCTCCGGATTCTCGAACACGTCCTCGAACCGGTAGGTGCCGTCGGCCAGCCCGGCGATGCCGGCGCGCATCTTGCGCTCGGCGTAGTCGAGCAGGGCGTCGCCGGCGGCCAGCACGACCTCGGCGCCGTATTTCGCGCACAGCGCCTGGAAACGCTGCACGCCGAGCCGGTTGGCCGCCATCTGGGCGCGCAGGTCGGACAGCCGCTCGCGCGGGACCTGGCAGTTCAGCAGGATCAGGTCGAGGATGTCCTTCTGCAGTTCGCCGGCCCGATACAGCCGCACCGGCGGGATCCGCAGGCCCTCCTGGTAGATGTGGGCGTGGCCGCGGTCGGCGAAGTCGGCGTGGTGCGCCAGGTTCACCGTCCAGGCGGTGATCCGGTCGTCGACGAAGATCGGCTCGGCCAGCACGATGTCCGGCAGGTGGGTGCCGCCGCCGACATAGGCGTCGTTGCCGACGAACACGTCGCCCGGCCGCATGTCCTCGACCCTGTGCATCTCCAGGATCTTCGGCACCACGCCGATGAAGCTGCCGAGATGGATCGGGATGTGCTCGGCCTGGCAGAGCGTGCGGCCCTGGACGTCGAACAGCGCGGTCGAGCAGTCGCGCCGCTCCTTGATGTTGGTCGAATAGGACGCCCGGACCAGCGCCTCGCCGGTCTCCTCGACGATCGATTCGAGCGCGGCGCCGATCACCTCGACGGTGATCGGGTCGAGCTCGCGGCCGGTCTCGGCCGACACGTCGATGCTCATGCCGCCTCCAGGATCAGGTTGAGATAGGGATCGACGCGTGCGGTCATGCCGGGCAGCACCACGGTCGTGGTGTCCATCTGCTCGACGATCGCCGGGCCGGCGATGTGGTTGCCCGGCTGCAGCAGGTCGCGGTCGTAGACCGGGCAGGAAACGAAGTCGCCGGCCTCGGCCATCCAGACCTCGCGCCGACCCTGGATCGCCCCGGCCGCGTCATGGCCGACGAAGTCGTGGGCCACCAGCCGGGCCTTGCGGACCAGGCCGATCGCCTCGACCCGGTAGGTCACCAGCTGCACCGGCTCGCCCTCGGCAACGAAGCCGTACATGCGCTCGTGCGCCGCCGCGAAGCCCTCGGCCAGATGGTCGATGGTGCGGGCGGTGATCGGGCCGTCCGGGAGGGTCACCGGCAGCTCGTAGTTCTGGCCGGCGTAGCGCATGTCGACGGTGCGGACGATCCGCCGCTCGGCCGGCGCGATCCCCTCCTCCGCGAACCAGGATTCGGCCCGCCCGGCCAGGCCGGCGAACAGATCCTCCAGTTCCACAGTGGTCGCCGATTCCAGCGACAGCAGCCGGGTCGCGGCGAAGTCAGCCCGCAGGTCGGTCAGCAGCAGCCCCATGGCGCACAGGATGCCGGGGCTGCGCGGCACCAGGATGCGGCCGATGTCCAGCTCCTTGGCCAGCCGGGCGGCGTGCAGCGGGCCGGCGCCGCCGAACGCCATCAGCGTGTAGTCGCGCGGGTCGTGGCCGCGCTGCACCGAGATCACCCGGATCGCCCGCGCCATGTTGGCGGTCACCACCGAGATGATACCCTGGGCGGTCTCCATCAGCCCGAGGCCGAGCCGGTCGGCGAGCGTGCCGATCGCCTGCCGGGCGAGGTCCTGGCGCACCGTCATGCGGCCGCCGAGCAAGTGCACCGGGTTCAGGGTCTGCAGCACCACGTTGGCGTCGGTCACCGCCGGCTCGGTGTTGCCGCGGCCGTAGCACACCGGTCCCGGGTCGGCGCCGGCGCTGCGCGGCCCGACCTTCAGCAGCCCGCCGGAATCGACATAGGCGATCGAGCCGCCGCCGGCCCCGACCGTGTGGATGTCCAGCATCGGCGCCTTCAGCGGATAGCCGTGGACGATCGCCTCCGAGGCCAGCCGGCACTGCCCGTCCTTGAGCAGCGCCACGTCGGTCGAGGTGCCGCCCATGTCGAAGGTGATGATGTCCTGGAAGCCGGCGGCCTCGCCGACCGCCTGGGCGCCGACCACCCCGGTCGACGGGCCGGAGAGCACCGTGCGGACCGGCATCTGGGCTGCGGTCTCGAAGCCGATCACGCCGCCGTTCGACTGCGTGAGGTGCGGCGTCGCGGTCATGCCGAGGTCGGTCAGCCGCGGGCTCAGCCGCTCGATGTAGGTACGCATGACCGGCCCGAGATAGGCGTTGACCACCGCCGTCGACAACCGCTCGAACTCGCGGAACTCCGGGGCGATCTCGTGGCTCGCGCAGATGAACGCGTCGGGATACTCCTCGAGCAGGATCTGCTTGGCCCGAGCCTCGTGCTCGGGACGCACGAAGCTGTACAGGAAGCAGATCGCGACGGCGCCGACGCCGGCCTCCCTGAACCGCCGCGCCGCCCCCCGGACGGCGTCCTCGTCGAGCGCCACGTCGACCGAGCCGTCGTGGCGCACCCGCTCGGCCGCCTCCAGCCGCAGGTCGCGCGACACCAGGGTCGGCGGCTTGTCGGCGAACACGTCGTACAGGTCCGGGCGCTTCTGCCGGCCGATCTCCAGCAGGTCGCGGAAGCCCTCGGTGGTCAACAGGCCGGTCGCGACCCCCTTGTGCTGGATCAGCGCGTTGGTGGCGACCGTGGTGCCGTGGCCGAAATACGAGACCGCGGCGGCCGGTGCCCCGTCGGTGCCGGGCAAGTCGGTGTCTGGCACCACCCGGCGCATGCCCTCCTCGACGCCCTGCGCGATGCCGCGCGACGGGTCGTCGGGGGTCGAGGAGACCTTCCAGACCTCGATCCGGCCCTCGCCCTCCTCGAACAGGCAGATGTCGGTGAACGTGCCACCGGAATCGACGCCGACGCGCCAACGCTCCATCGAGACCCTCTCCCGGCCGCCCAGCCAGGGGGCCGCCTTCCGTGTCGCAATGGAGCGAATTGAAGCCGTGGCAGTGCGCGCACGACCAGAACAAAATATTTATTCGCGGCGACAAGAAAAATTCATGACCGGGCGACGGGGTGGCCGGCGGCTCCCGGATCGCCGCACGCGGCGTCCGGGATGGCGGCCGGGCGGGCGACGCAGGTGGCAGGATCCACGCGCTGCCGGATCCGTGCACAGCCCTGAGCGACGCCGCGCGCGACGGGGCGTCGGGGGGCGAGGCGCCTGGAACGGCTTTGGTGCGCTTCGCGGCTGGCGGCGGCTAGAACAACCGCAGCTTCGACTGTGGGCTGTTTTTTTGGTTCGCCAAGGAAAGCGCCGTGGTGCCGACCTGCTGCCTGGCCTGAAGCTGCGCCGCGCTGGTCCCCTGCTCGTTCTGATCGGCCAGCGTCAGCTTGTTCGACCCATCGGTAAGAGCCGCCGTCGCCTCCGCCTCGGCCTGCTGCCGCTTCTCGTCCTGCAGGTTCGCAGCGGTCCTGGTCGAATTCGCAGCGGCATTTGCCGCATTCGCCGCAGCCCTGGCCGGGTCGACCGCCGAACTTGCCGTCGCCACGGACTTCTTGGCGTTGTAGGCCTTGTTGTACAGCGCGATGCGCCCATTCTGCGCCTGCTGCCTGCACGCGGCGATGTGATCCATGCGGGCCTTGCCGCTGCTGGGGGCCCGGGCGATGCACTGCGTCATCGGCAGAGCGGCCGCATTGCCCTTCGCCGAGGCCGCGGCAGCCGAGCATTGCTCACCGGTCGTGCCGGCGGACGCACACCGCTGCTGCGCCGCACTCTTCGCGGCGGCGGCGTCCTGCTGGGCCTTCGACTTGGCCGAGGCGACGCTTTGCTGGACCTTCGACTTCGCCGCGGCGGTCGACTGGGCATTCGCCTCGGCGGCCGTCAGAGTCGCCAGGACCAGGACACCGAGGCCCAGGGCCCGAAGCGCATGCCCCAGCGCGGTACCGGTCCGCCGACCGGCCCCGATCGCCTGCATCGTCCGCTCAGCGAGATGGCCGCAACCGTGTTCAAACCCCGACTCCGACAGACTCGACATCGCAGTTCTCCTCACCCGAAGGAATTATCTTGGATTTGTCTCCAATCTTTCGTCAACGTGTATTCGCTTCCGGCGCGTCGCGGACCTCCGAGCGGACTCAGCGATAAAGCGTTCGCGCCAAGTCCTCGAACAGCCGTTTCAGGCGCCCGTCCCGGTACCAGTCGTCGGAGGCGAAGTCGCCATCCTCGGTCAGGTCGAAGAAACGCCGGCCCGACATGCGCTTCAGGGCCAGCTGGATCGAAGACCGCTCGGTCATCCGGTCGAGCACCCGGCGCAGCCGGTTCTGCACATGCGGGTCCCGCATGGCGTCGGTCAGCCGCGCCGGAGCCACGTCGCCGAGCCGGCGCGGGGTGATCGCGACCAGGACCGAGGAGCGGTAGCGCAGGTCGGACTGCCGGTCGAACAGCCACTGCACCACCGGAATATCCTTGAGCACCGGCGTGCCGTCGTCGGTCGAGGTCGAGCCGGCCTCGGTCAGGCCGCTGACCAGGATGGTCTGGCCGTAGCGGGCGGTGACGCTCGCCGCGACACTGGTGCGGGTCGTCGACAGGGTCTGGGAGAACGTGCTGGCGGCGCCGAGCGCCGAGGTCGCAAGCGACGAGCGCGCCACCTTGACGTTGAGGTTCAGGGTCTCGTCGTCGATGACGGTCGGCGTGATCGACAGGCTGACCCCGATCGGCCTGTCGGTGATCGTGCTGGACGAGCTGTCGCTGCCGGCGACGCCGATCGTGACGATCGATCCGGAGAAGAACGTCGACGGCAGGCGGTCGATGGCGACCAGCGCCGGCTGCGAGATGATCTCGCTGGTCGACTGTACCGAATTGGCGATGTCGAGCGCATAGGCGATGTAGTTCGTGGTCGGGGAACTGCCGAGATCGATGCGGAAGCTGCGCACGTTGGTGGAGTTGGTCACCGACGACGAGCCGTTGGCCGTGGCGGTCGTCTCGGTGAAGCTCAGGCCGCCGGTCGCGAAAACGCTCAATGCGTTCAGCAGGTTCACGCCGTAACGGCTACCGATCGCCTCGTTCGACTGGATGATCGCGGTATCGAGCATGACCGCCGGCGGCGCCGGGGCCCCCGGGCAGGGCCGCGGGATCGCCGGCAGGCGCTCGGTCTCGTCGCCGCTGGCGTTCGGGATCCCCTGCATCTCCGACATCGTCGGCAGCGCGATTCCAGGTTCCGGATCGCACGCGAACCAATGGCCGGCCGGCTCGACGGCGACCGAGGGATCCGGCTCCCCGGTGCCGGGCGTCGTCTCGGCCGGACCGGCCGGATCGGCCGGCAGGCCGGCGGCCGAGTCCTGCAGCGCCCCGACCCGCTGTTCGAGCTGCGCCAGCTGCACCCGGTCGTAGCCGTATCTTCGTTCCAGGGCGGCGAAGGCGGGGCGCGCCGTCGTCGGATCCTGCAGGACGCCGGCGAGCAACGCGTCCAGCCGCAGCATCGTCGCGCTCTCCAGGCCGCGGCCGCCTGCGTCCTCGCGCACCGATCGGGCGATCGCGAGATCGCCGGCGTACCAGGCGGCGACCAGCAGCTCGTCGAGCAGTTCCCCGCGGCCGGGCTGGCGGGCGTAGGCCTTCAGGAAGGCGTCGCGCGAAGCCTCGTAGCGGCGGGTCTGGAAGTTCAGTCGGCCGATCTGCTGGAACGGCAGCGGGCTGCGGTCGTCGAGCCGCGCCGCCACTTCGTAGGCGGTCATCGCCAGTTCGGCGGTATTGCGGCCCGCCAGGTACTTCAGGTGATAGATGGTGCCCAGCAGCAGGTGGTAGCCCATGACGTCGGGGCGAAGCTTGATCGCCGCCTGCAGACCCTCCGACGCGGCGTCCAGGTCGCCGGCCTCGAGCCGCTTCAACCCCTCCATCGCGAGTGTGGCCGGGACGTCCTTCGGATCGACATCGCGCGTCGCGGTCGACCCGGGCGGGTCAGCGGCTGGCGACCCGAAAGTCAGCGGCCCCTCGGCGCAGGCGGCGAGAAGCGTGGCCACCAGCGCCAGCGCGATCACCGCTCGGCAATCGGTCATCAATGCGCACCGGGCCATTGGCCGCCAACCGTCCCCACCCAAACGGCACCGAGGAAGAGGTTCCCGACGGACGCCGGTCACCCGACCAAGGCCGTGTCTTCCCCATGCAGGCCCTTCAAGCGCTGAGAGCATGCCTGCGGGCCGTTCCGGGTTCAATCGCTTTCGCCCTCTGCGAACGGCCTCGCGGGAATCCGGCGACGCGCTATTGCGGCGGCTCGGGCCAGGCGTTCTGGGCCGGGCGGAGCTGCTCGACCAGACGGGCGAGGCGCATCACGCCGAGATCGTCGAAGCGCTGGCCGATCAACTGCACGCCGACCGGCAGGCCGTCGTCGGTGAAGCACCAGTTCACCGAGGCCGCCGGCTGCTCCGAGAAGTTGTAGGCGACGGTGTAGGCGATGTGGGCCAGCGCGTCGTGCGGGTCCTCGTTCGGCGAGTGCGCCTCGGCCGGGTACGACACGATCGGGGCGGTCGGCGACAGCACGAAGTCGAACGCCGCCACCGCCTTGACCGCCGCCTCGCGCATCGCCACCACCTGCATGTAGGCGTCCATCACCTCGGCGCCCGAGAAACCGCCCGCCCGCCAGGTGCACCACTCGACCACGAACGGCAGGATCTTCGCGCGCTGCTCCGCGCTCAGCGCCATGACGTCGTTGTACGAGCGGGCCTCGAAGAACCGGCAGATACCGTCGAGCATGGCCGGCGTCAGGAAGGACGGGGTCTCGACCACCTCGGCGCCGGCATCGGCGAGCGCCCTGGCCGCCGCGTCGGCCGCCGCCAGCACCCCGGTCTCCGGCTCGAGGCCGGTCCCCATCTTGCGGATCAGGCCGATCCGCAGCCCCTTGGCCGACAGCCCCTCCAGTCCGGCCGCATAGTCGACCGGGTCGTAGGGCAGGCTCATGTAGTCGCGCGCGTCCGGCCGGGTGATCGCCGACATCAGCATCGCCGAGTCGCGGACGGTCCGGGTCATCGGCCCGGCGCAGCGCCCCATGAACGGTGGGTGGATCGGGATCCGGCCGAGCGACGGCTTCAGCCCGAACAGCCCGCAGTGATGCGCCGGCAGCCGCACCGACCCGCCGATGTCGGTGCCGACGTGCAGCGGCCCGTAGCCGGCGACCGCCGCCGCTCCGGCCCCCGAGGACGAGCCGGCGGTGTTGCGGTCGAGCCGCCACGGGTTGCGGGTCGTGCCGTGGATCGACGAGCGGCCGGAGGACAGCATGCCGTAGTCCGGCATGGTGGTCTTGCCGAGCAGCACGCAGCCGGCCTCGCGTACCCGGGCGGCGATCGGCGAATCCTCGGTCTTCGGCGTCGTATCGCCGATCGCCACCCCGATCGGCGCCGGATCGCCCTTGCTGACCACGTTCTCCTTGAGGGTGATCGGCACCCCGTCGAGCGGCGACAGCGGCCTGCCGTCGCGCCAGCGGGCCTCTGCCGCCTTCGCCGCCGCCCGCGCGCCGTCATGGTGCACCCGGTAGAACGCGTTGGCGTGCGGCTCCCAGGCCTCGATCCGGGCCAGCACCGCTTCGGTGACCTCGACCGGCGACAGTCGGCCGGCCGCGTAGGCCTCGGTGAGCTCGGCGGCGGAAGTCGCGTACAGCGGGGTCATGTCGGATCCTTGTGACGGAGACGGGCGGGAACGCCCCGTAACTCTCCCCGCACACGGGACCGCAGGCAAGCGCGCCGCGGGTACGTGGTCGCCCGAGCTTGGAGCGGTGGCCGGCGATCCCCTACGATGCGAGGCCGCCTTCGTCCTGGAGCCGCCTCCGGTGAACCTGAAGTTCCTCGAGACCTTCATCTGGGTCGCCAGGCTGAAGAGCTTCAGCCTCGCCGCCGAGCGCCTGAACACCACCCAGGCGGCGGTCTCCCACCGGATCGCGACCCTGGAGCGCGAACTCGGCATCCGGCTGTTCGAGCGCGACTCCCGGGACGTCCGCCTCACCCCGCTCGGCATCGACGCGCGTGAGCACGCCGAGCGGATCGTGCGGCTGGCCGCGGACTTCCGCCGCCGCATGATCAACCCGGCCAGCCTGACCGGCACGGTGCGGATCGGCGTCATCGACACCGTCGTCTACTCCTGGCTTCCGACCCTCATCGAACGGGTCAGGGAGGCCTATCCCGACGTGGTGCTCGAGCTCAACGCGGCGATCACCCCGGAGATCTCCGAGGACATCCTGGACGGGCGGCTCGACCTCGGGCTGATGAACGGCCCGGTCGACGCGCCTGGGCTGGTCAACCGCCAGCTCTGCACCTTCGCCTGCCAGTGGGTCGCCAGCCCGGCACTGGCAGTGCCCGACGGCCCCTTGGAGATCGAGGATGTCGCCCGCTTCCCGATCCTGTCGTTCCCGACCTCGTCGAGCCGCCACGGCTCGGTGGTCGGGTACTTCCAGCGCTCCGGGATCGAGAACATCCGCCTGCACACCGCCTCGCTGGCCACACTGATCCGGCTGACGACGGACGGCGTCGGACTGGCGGCGATCCCGACCGTCACCATCGAGCGCGAGATCGCCTCGGGGGCGCTGCGGATCCTGCCGGTGCGCACCGAGTTCCCGGCGATCTCGCTCTACGCGATGTATCTGGAGATGGAAGACCGCCCGCTGCCGCCGCTGATCGCGCAGATGGCGGCCGACTGCGCAACCGCCTTCTGCGCCTCGCGCGACCCGGCCGACGCCTGGTGAAGCCCCTGCCGGTTCACCCCGCCAGGGAGCCGGCGACCCGTTCCACCGCGCCGCGCGACACCGGCTTGCGCAACAGCGCGGTCGGATGGATGGCGGCGATCTCGGCATCGTCCTCGGCACCGCCGGCGATCAGCACGATCGGGACGTTGCCGAGCTCGGGATTGGAGCGGAGCCAGCCGACCGCCTCGGCCCCCGGTACGTCGCGCAGCTGCAGGTCCACGAAGATCACGCCCGGCACCGCCTTGCGGGCCGCGATCACGGCGGCCACTCCGCTGTCGACCAGGGTCACGTCCCACTCGGCTTCGAGCGCGGACCGGCACGCCTCTTGCGCCGCGGCGTCGTAGGCCACGACGAGCGCCGGCCGCCGGCCGCCCGACGATTGCGGTCCGTCGCCCTCGACCATCGGCTCCGCGTCCTCGTCCATCGGCATGGCCCTCGCGCGCCTCGAGAAGCTCGTGTCGTCCATCCGCGTCACCAGCTCCCGCCGTTGCGGCCCCAGGCTTCCTCGTCGGCGCATCCGGCGGCCAGCGCCTCGAGCTGGTCCAGGTCGAGGATTTCCACGCTCGCCGGCGTCGGCAGCGCGATCAGCCCGTCGTTCTTGAGCTTGGTGAAGGTCCGCGACACGGTCTCGACCGTGAGGCCGAGATAGTCGGCGATGTCGCCGCGCCCCATCGGCAGGTCGACACGATCCTCGCAGCCGCCGTGCTCGTCGGCGGCCAGGCTCAACAGGAAGCTCGCGACCTTCTCCGGCGCCGACTTCCGGCCCAGCAGGACCATCTGGTCCTGCGCCACCCGCAGCTCGTTCGACAATGCGTCGAGCAGCCGGCGCGCCAGGCCCGGCTCCTCGTCGATCCGCCGCTCGAACGCCGGGCGCAGGTAGCGCCGGACGGTCAGGGGCGTGACCGCCTCGGCCGTGCAAACGTACTGCCGGCGAGGGGCCAGGCCGAGAAGCTGGCCGCCCGACAGGAACCCGATGATCTGCCGGCGACCGTCGATCAGGACCTTGTAGAGGCGCAGGGTCCCGCTCACGATCTCGAACACGTCATGCGCGTCGTCGCCCTCGGAGAACAGGAGGCTTCCCGGCGCAATGCGTTGCACCGCCACCCCCGATCGCGGGATATCATGACGGACGTCGACAGCGGAGAAACCGCCGCCGGCGCGGGGACGTGACGCGATGAGTGTGTTCATGGCTGGCCTCGCCCTTGCCGAACAGGTCGCGATCGTTCCGATCGACCCTGGGTTTATCGTCGCCCGGTCACAGGGTGATGTCGGACCGCCGGCCGTTGTGTAGACAAAGCGAGACGAAGTGTGACGAACTGTAACAGGATACCGGGAAGCGACGCATGAACGAGGCTCTCCATGTCCTCGTCGTCGACGACGAGCCGAGGATCCGGACCATGGTCCGGCGCTATCTCACGGAGGAAGGCCTGAAGGTCTCCGAGGCCGGGGACGGCGCGACCATGCGGCAGGTTCTCGAGCAGGAGAGCGTCGATCTGGTCCTGCTCGACCTGGTGATGCCGGGCGAGGACGGCCTGTCCCTGGCCAGGGAGATCCGCCGGCACTCCGAGATCCCGATCATCATGGTCACCGGCAAGGGCGATCTGATCGACCGGGTCGTCGGCCTCGAGGCCGGCGCCGACGACTACATCGCCAAGCCGTTCCATCTCCGCGAGGTGTTGGCCCGGATCCGGACGGTGAGCCGGCGGACCCGCGGCCCGGCCGCGCCCGCCGCGCCGGCGGTCGCCGCGCCGGCGACGGAGACCGAGAACAACGCGGACACCCTCGCCTTCGAAGGCTGGACCCTGGACGTGCTGCGGCGCGACCTGCGCGCGCCCGACGGCCGGCCGGTCCCCCTCACCGCCGCCGAATTCGAGCTGCTGCGGGTATTCCTGCACCACCCCAACCGGGTGCTGAGCCGCGACCGGCTGATGGACCTGGCAAAAGGCCGCGACTGGGCCGCCTACGACCGGACCATCGACACCCAGGTCATGCGGCTGCGCAAGAAGATCGAGGCCGACCCGGCCAATCCGTCCCTGGTCAAGACCGTGCGCGGCGCCGGCTATCTGTTCGCGGCCGCGGTCCGGCCCGCCTGAGACGCGGCGGTCAGCAGACCACCGGCCGCAACACCTCCTCGAGATCCTGCAACGTGTACGGCTTGGCCAGCCAGCGGGCGCCCGCCGGCATCTGCCCCTCGCGGATCATCGCCGGGTCGGTGTAGCCGGACGTCAGGACGACCTGCAGGTCGGGCCTCGCCTCCAGTGCCCGGGTCGCCAGGGCGAACCCGGACATCCCGCCAGCCATCACCACGTCGGAGAACAGGATGTCCACCGGCTGGTCGCCGCCGAGCACGGTGAGCGCCGCAGGACCGCTGTCGGCCTCGAGCACGCGGTAGCCGAGCGCATGGAGGCGCCGGACCGCGACCCGCCGCACCCGCGGGTCGTCCTCGACGACCAGAACCGCCCGCCCGCGTTCCGCCGTGGCACCCGCCGCGTCGCCCGGCACGTCGGCCGCGACCAGGTCCTCCTCCCGAACCGGCAGATAGATCCCGATCGCGGTGCCTTTCCCGGGCTGGCTGTGCAGGTCGACATGGCCGCCCGACTGCTTGGCGAAGCCGTAGACCATGCTGAGACCGAGCCCGCTGCCGGCACCGGGGCCCTTGGTCGTGAAGAACGGCTCGAACGCCCTCTGCCGCACCTCCGGCGGCATGCCGACACCGGTATCCGACACCGTCAGCTTGACGTACGTACCCGGGACGATCTCGCCGGTCTCGTCGGACGCCGTCACCAGACCGGTCTCGATGGTGACGGTACCGCCGTCGGGCATGGCGTCGCGCGCGTTGATCGACAGGTTCAGCAATGCGTTCTCGACCTGTCCCGGGTCGACCATGATCACCGGCACCGCCTCGCCCAGCCGGGTCGAGATCCGCACCGTCTCGCCGAGCGTGCGCCGCAGCAGGTCGACCATGCTCACGACCATCGCGTTGAGGTCGATCGGCTTGGGGTTCAGCGGTTGCCGCCGGCCGAACGCCAGCAGGCGGCTGGCGAGCTGCGCGCCGAGATCCGCCGCCTCCTGCGCCTCGCGCAGGATGTCCCGGTCGTCGTCGTCGACCAGTCGCCGCTCCAGCAGTTCCAGGTTGCCCGAGATCACCGTCAGAAGGTTGTTGAAGTCGTGCGCGACCCCGCCGGTGAGCTGCCCCACCGCCTCCATCTTGTGGGCTTGCCGGAGCTCCTCCTCCATGCTCTGGCGGGCCGAGATGTCGCGGATGAAGCCGGTGAACACCCGGCCTTCCGGCAGCACCACCTCGCCGACCGCCAGCTCGATCGGGAAGATCCCGCCGTCCCGCCGCCGGGCCTGCACGGTGCGGCCGATCCCGATGATCCGCTTCTCGCCGGTCCGCAGGTAGCGCTCCAGGTATCCGTCATGGGCTTCGGCGTGCGGCGACGGCATCAGCAGATTGATGTTTCGTCCGATGACCTCGCCGGCGGCATAGCCGAACAGCCGTTCGGCCGCATGGCTGAACGACTGCACGATGCCCTGGCCGTCGATCGTGATGATGGCGTCGGGAGCGGTGTCGAGGACCGAGCGCAGGCGTGCCTCGCGCTCCTCGATCATCGACTGTGCCCGCTTCGCCTCGGTGACGTCGCGGACGAACTGCAGAATCGAAACGGGCTTGCCCTGCGGGTCGCGATGCACCGCCCACTGGCTCTCGACCGTTATCCGGCGACCGTCGCGGTGCCGGTGGACCATCTCGCCCTTCCACTCGCCCACCGCGAACAGCTCGGCCTCGATCGTCTCCAGCGGCGCCGGGAACACCGTCCTGAGCAGCTCGTAGAATTTCCGTCCGACCGCCTCCGCCTCCGACCAGCCGAACACGGCGGCGATCGCACTGGTCCAGATCAGGATCGTGCCGTCCGGCGCCCGGACGAACGCCGGGACGTAGTCGAGAGCATGCGCGTACTCCCGAAGCTTCTCGGAGGCGATCTCCAGCCGAATCTCGATATCTCTGTTCATCGGCGGGGTGCAGCGGCTCGATCGGAAGGACGGCGAGGACCAGTCCCGGTATTCAATCACACGCCGGCGGGCGGACCAACCCGTCGCCCGCCGCCTGCGGCGCTGGCCGCCCCCTGCCGATGGCCGAACGGTGTCGTGACGCATCGCCTCGGCTGGCTGCTTGCCCTCCCCGGTTCGGGGCGCCAGCATAGCGGTCCGTCCATCGGAGAGCGTCATGACATCAGCATCCAACATCACCGGCGGTGAAGCCGTCGTGCGATCCCTGATCGCCCACGGGATCGACACCGTCTTCGGCCTGCCGGGCATCCAGCTCGACCACTTCTTCAACGCCCTGCACGATCACGGAAACGAGGTTCGGGTGCTGAACGCCCGGCACGAGCAGGGCACTGCCTACATGGCGTTCGGCTGGGCCCAGTCGACCGGCCGCATCGGCGCGTATGCGGTGGTGCCGGGGCCGGGCATCCTGAACACCACGGCGGCGCTGTCCACCGCCTACGGCTGCAGCGCCCGGGTGCTCGCCCTGACCGGGCAGATCCCGTCCGACACCATCGGCCGCGGCCTCGGGATGCTGCACGAGATCCCCGACCAGCTCGGCATCCTGGAGCGGCTGACCAAGCACGCCGCCCGCATCAACCATCCGACAGAGGCGCCGCGTGCCGTCGCCGAGGCGTTCCGGCAGCTCCGGAGCGGCCGCCCCCGGCCGGTCGCTCTCGAGGTGCCGATGGACATCCTCGCGATGAAGGCGCCGGTCGGCGAGCCGATCCTCGGCGAGCCGGACCCGGCGCCGGCGCTCGACCCGGACCAGATCGAGGAGGCCGCGCGCATCCTGGGCGGCGCAGACCGGCCGATGATCTTCGTCGGCGGCGGCGCCTACGAGGCGGCGGAAGAGATCCGCGAGCTGTCGGCCATGCTGCAGGCGCCGGTGGTCTCGTACCAGAACGGCCGCGGCATCGTCGACGAGCGCGAACCCTATGCACTGAACCATCCCGCCGCCAACGAGTACTGGGGCGATTGCGACGCCGCCCTGGCGATCGGCTGCCGGATGCAGGTCGAGCGCACGTTCTGGGGCCTCGACGACAGCGTGAAGGTGGTGCACGTCGACCTCGACCCGACCGAGATCAACCGGGTCGCCAGACCGGCCGTCGGGATCGTCGCCGACGCCGCCCAGGCCGGCCGCGCGCTGATCGACGCTATCGCCAGGCACAACCGCAAGCGCACCTCCCGTGCCGATGAATTGGCCGACCTGCGGGCCCGGCATCAGGCCCGGGCCGAGAGCATCGTCGGGCCGCAGATGGCGTTCCTGGGCGCGTTGCGGCGGGCGCTGCCCGAGGACGGATTCTTCGTCGACGAATTCACCCAGGTCGCCTACGTCGCCCGCATCGGCTTCCCGGTCTATTCGCCGCGCACCATGGTGACCCCCGGCTACCAGGGCACGCTCGGCTACGGCTACGCGACGTCGCTCGGCGTGCAGGCCGCCAACCCGGACCGCCCGGTGCTGTCGGTCAACGGCGACGGCGGCTTCCTGTTCACCGCCAGCGAGATCGCCAGCGCGGTGCATCACAAGCTGCCGGTGGTGGCGGTGGTGTTCGCCGACGGCGCCTACGGCAACGTGCTGCGCATGCAGAAGGAGCTGCACGACGGCCGGGTGATCGGCTCGCAGTTCACCAACCCGGACTTCGCCAAGCTCGCCGAGGCCTACGGCGCCGACGGCCGCCGGGCCCGGACGCCCGACGAACTGGAGGTCCAGGTCCGCGAGGCGTTCACAGCCCGGCGGCCGACCGTCATCGAGGTGCCGGTCGGCGAGATGCCGGAGCCATGGCCGGTGATCCGCCCGGCGCCGAGCAAACCCAAGCGAAGGGAGTAGGCCATGCCCGAGGGGAAGGAGACCGCCCTGATCGTCGGTGCCGGCGCCGGCCTGAGCGCCTCGGTCGCCCGGCTGTTCGCGCGCGAGGGGATGGCCGTGGCGCTGGCCGGCCGTTCGCCCGACAAGCTCGACGCCCTGGTCGCCGAGATCGGGGCCCGGGCCTACCGCTGCGACGTCGCCGACCCGGCGAGCGTCGAAGGCCTGTTCGCGGCGGTCGATTCCGATCTCGGCGAACCCGACGTGGTGGTCTTCAACCCCTCGGCGCGGGTCCGCGGGCCGGTCCAGGACCTGGATCCGGCGGCGGTTCGCGACGCCCTGATGGTGGCGCCGTACGGCGGCTTCCTGGTCGCCCAGCAGGCGGTCCGCCGGATGCTGCCGAAGGGCCGCGGCACCATCCTGGTCACCGGCGCCTCGGCGTCGGTGAAGGGCTACGCCAACTCGTCGTGCTTCGCGATGGGCAAGTTCGGGCTGCGCGGCCTCTGCCAGTCGCTGGCGCGCGAGCTTCAACCGAAGGGCATCCACGTCGCGCACTTCGTGATCGACGGCGGCATCGCCGGGCCGCGTCGCGCCGAAGGGCCGCGGACCCCGGACGCGCTGCTGGAGCCGGATGCGATCGCCCAGACCTATCTGCACGTGCTTCGCCAGCACCGCAGCGCCTGGACCTGGGAGGTCGAGCTGCGGCCCTGGGTCGAGACGTTCTAGAGCCTGATCCGATCGCATCGAATCGATGCGATCGGTGAATCAGTCTCTAAAGCATTGAAGATAGAGCAGCTTCACGCGATCGGATGGTTCCATCCCGGTCGCGATCTGCTCTAGCCGCGCGGCTCGAACAGCACCGGCGCGTTGTGGACGTGGCCGGCGACCGGGCCCGCGGGGTCGAGAAACGCCTCGCGGGTCAGCGGCTCGCGACCGTCGGCGGTCAGCATCGCCATCGTCCAGCGGTCCGGATCGAACGGCGCCACCAGGTCGGCCAGCGAGTTGCCGAAGCCGGCCAGCTGCTGCGCGTGGACCTCGACGACGAAGCGGGTCTCGCCAGCCCGGATCATCTGGCCGGCTCCCGCCAGGACCCGACCCTCCGCCCCCTCGACGTCGACCTTGACGATCGCCGGCGGCGGCCGGCCGGTGAACAGCGCGTCGAGGGTCAGCCGGGGAATGCTGTCGTGATTGGGGCTGGTCGCCGGATACTCGCTCTCCGCCACCTCGCCGACGCTGCCGCGCATGCCGGGCGACGGGTTCACCCGCAGGGTCGTGGCGATGCCCATGCGGTCGCCGATCTCGACGCAGAACGGATGGACGGTCCACAGGTCGTTCAGCGCGGCGTTGAGCTGGATCATCGGGATCAGCGTCGGCTGGATCTCGGCCGCGAACACCACCGCCCCGAGCGCCGCCGCCACGCACGAGACGTAGCCGACATGGGCACCGATATCGACCAGCACGTCGCCGGGCTGCACGGTTTCCTTCAGATAGCGGACCAGTTCCGGCTCGTGCACCCCGACCTTCGGCAGCACCCGGCTCATGAACATCTCGGCCGCCGGCTGGTCGGCGGCGAACCGCAGGCTGAGGCCGTCGCCGAAATCGATCTCGCGGGTCCGCCCCGTCTTCGGCAGGACGCTGCGCCGGTACTCCCGGCCGAACTCCAGGCGCTTGCCGCGCGCGACCAGCTGCCGGGTCCGCGGCGACGGGTCGACGCAGGCCTGCCATCGCAGCAGCTTGAGCAGCGTGTCGGGCAGCAGGCCGGCGATCGCCTCGCGCAGGACCTCCCCGGTCACCGCCACGGCGGCCGGCGCGCCGAGCATCCGGCGCCGCATCGCCCGAAGCTCAGCCCCCGGGCCGGACGTCTCGGTCATGTCGAGCTCCCTGCAGGATCAGCCGGACCGCGGCTCGAACAGCACCGGCGCGTTGTGGGCGTGCCGGGCGATCGGTCCCTCGGGGTCCACGAAGGCCTCGCGCGTCAGCGGCCGCAGCCCGTCGGTCGTCAGCATCGACAGCGTCCAGCCATCCGCCTCGAACGGCGCCAACAGATCGGGCAGTCTGGTGCCGTATTTCGGCAGCAGGTGGGCGTGCACCTCGACCATGAAGCGGGTCTGCCGCTTCCGGATCAGGTCGCCGGCGCCGGCGAGCACACGGCCTTCGGCGCCCTCGACATCGACCTTGACCAGAGACGGCAGCTCCGGGCCGGGAAACAGGCTGTCGAGCGTCAGGCACGGAATGCAGTCGTGATTGACGCTGCCGAACGGGAATTTCGAGGTCTCCCAGTGCCAGACCGCCGACTGCGTGCCCGGGCTGGGGTTGATCCGGTAGGTCGGCACCATGCCGTTCCGGTCGCCGATCGCGGCACACAGCGGATGCACGCTCCACAGGTCGTTCAGCGCGGCGTTGAGCTGGATCATCGGGATCAGCGTCGGCTGCATCTCGACCGCGATCACGGTCGCGCCCAGGGCCGCGGCAACGCACGACACGTAGCCGGTGTGTGCGCCGATATCGACGACGACATCCCGGTGTCGCAGCGTGCGCTTGAGGTACTCGACCAGCTCCGGCTCGTGCACCCCGTCCTTCGGCAGGACTCGCGTCATGAAGTACTCGGCGGCCGGATGCCGGGCGAACCGCAGGGCCAGCCCGTCGCCGAAGTCGACGGTACGGGCCGACGGGGCCCGCGGCAGAACCCCGAGGCGGGCCCGGCGACCGTAGTCCAGGCGCCCCACGATCAACACCTGATGCTCGTTCTGCGGGGTCGGCCGGAAGCAGGCCTGCATCTTCGCCATCCGCGTGAGCACGCCGGGGGCAACGGCCTCCATCGCGTAGTCGAAGTTCGCCTTGTTCAGATCGACCGCCGCCGGATCGGCGAGCATGCGCCGCCACATGGCCTTGAAGGCCTGCTCGGCATCCCGTTGGTCGGTCATTCGGTGCTCCGCCACGTCGAGGAGACGGTCTCCTACCATCGTAGCGGCGGCAGCGGTAGCCCGGCCCGCGTCAGTCGCTCGCGGCGGGATAGACCCGAAGGACCGGCACGAACTCCGGAACCGAGCGCAGTTCGTCCCAGGCCCGCCGCAGCGCCGCGACCGTCGCCGGCGACGGGGCCGAGACCGAGACCCCCGCGGCGGCGATCCGATCCAGCGCCGCCGCGTTCGTCTCACGGTTGGCGCCCTCGGCGAACGCCGCCGTCGCCCGGCAGGCCTCCTCCAACGTGACGCGGGCCTCCGGCTCGAGCCGCTGCCAGCGGTCGCGGTTGATCACCACGTCGAGCAGCGTCGCCGGCTGCAGCGGGCTCGGATACAGGTAGATCGGCGCCACCTCGTGCAACCCATAGGCGAAGTCGGCGACCGGGACGCCGACCTCGGCGCCGTCGAACGCGCCGGTCGCCAGCCCGATCGTCAGGTCGGCGCCGAAGGCGAAGGCGGTGGTGGCCCCGAGACCGTCCAGGATGCGGGCGGCCAGGCCGAACGCGCGCATGCGCAGGCCGCGGAACGGCGCCGTGTCGTCGAGCGGTTGCCGCAGCCAGGCCAGCCCGTCCGGGCCGACCGCCGCACAAGGCACGCCGATCACCCCGAAGCGCGCGTACAGCGCGTTGTAGAGCGGCCGCCCGGCCCCGTCCCGGATCCATGCGAGATGCTCGACCGGGCCCAGGCCGAACGGCACGCCGGTGAACAGCACGGCTTCGGGGGCGCGGCCGGCCAGCACCGCCGGGGTACCCCAGGCCGCGTCGATCGCGCCCTGGGCGACCGCGTCGAGATACCCGAACCGCGGCACGATGGCGCCCGGCTCGTGCGGCCGCAGCCGCAGCCGGCCGGCCGAGCGCTCGCCGACCTCCGCCACGAAGCGCTCGGCAAGTGCCCCGTAGAGCGGCGTCCGTTGCCCGAATGCCAGATGCAGGTTCAATCGTTCGCGGGCGAATGCCGCATCAGAACACAGCAGCCCAACCACCAGAGCGAAAACAACAATCCGCATGTCTCGACTGTGCCGCGCAGGCGTGCCCGATGGACTCGTTAACGATCGTTACCATGAACCCCGTCGACATAGAACCCGAGTCGGCGTATGGGTTGTGATGCGGTTCCGACGTTCGGAACCGGCATCGTCTGAGGAGTCGGGCGAGACGTCGCCCTGCGCCGGAGTGGCCGAGTTCGCGAGCAGCGGCGGCACCCGAGCGTCCTGAGGAGGTGATATCTGCAATGTCCGGCGGACGCGTCGCGTTTGGAGTGCGTATCGAATGCCGACTGGTACGGTGAAGTGGTTCAACACCACGAAGGGTTACGGGTTCATCAAGCCGGATGACGGCGGTGCCGACGTGTTTGTTCACATCACTGCGGTGCAGCGCTCCGGACTGCAGGGCCTCAACGAAGGCCAGGCGATCATGTACGAGATGAAGCCGCAGCGGAACGGCAAGATGGCGGCCGAGGACCTGAAGCCGGTCTGACGCTTTCCTCGACCCCGGCGAAAGAACATATGAGCGGCGGCGCAGCACGGAGGCGCCGCCGCTTTTATTTCCGGGATCCCTTGAAGGCCTATATCGAATAGATATATATCGCGGCGATAGTGTCCCGATACGACGGGAAGTTCCGCGATGGACGTGAAGACGCTCTGCCTCGCCGTGCTGTCGCAAGGCGAGGCGACCGGCTACGAGATCAAGAAGGCGTTCGAGGAAGGGCCGTTCGCGCACTTCCAGCGCGCCAGCTTCGGGTCGATCTACCCGGCCCTGTCGAAGCTGCTGGCCGAGGGGCTGGCCGAAGCCGAGGCCCGCGAGCAGGACGGCCGCCCCGACAAGAAGGTCTACCGCCTGACCGCGGCCGGCCGGGCGGCGTTCCACCGGGCGATCGGCCAGGAGCCGGAACCCGACCAGCTGCGCTCCGACGTCCTGTTCCTGCTGTACTTCGCGCGCGAACTGCCGAAGGAGCGGGTCGAGGCGCTGATCGACGGATACATCGCCTCCTATCGCGCCCAGGCGGACCGCATCGAGGGTTGCCGGGCCGAGCGCGCGGCAGCGGGCGCCGAAATCGACCCCGGCAAATGGTTGGTCTCGGGATTCGGGGTCGCCGTATACCGGGCTGCGGCCGACTACCTTGCGAGCAATCGCGACGCCCTGCTCCGCGGCCTCGAGCGTCCCCTGGAGGCCGCCGAATGACCGCCGTTCGAGGAATGTGTCAATGCGCGTGAACCTGTCCGTCATCCTGGCCACCGCCATCGCCATCGGCGCTGCCGGCTGGATCCTTTCCGGCCAGGTCGCCGATCAGCCGGCGACTGCCGCCGTCGACGGCCCGCTCGCCCCGCAGGCGACGACCGCTCCGCAGCCGCCCCGGGTCCGGGTATTGACCTCCCAGGCCCGCGACTACGTCGCCGTGGTTCGGGCGTCCGGACAGACCCTCGCCAAGCGCTCGGTCGAGATCCGGGCGGAGACCGCCGGGCGGGTCGCCTCGGTGGGGGCGCCGCGCGGGTCCATGGTCGACGCCGGACAGTTGATCGTGCAACTGGACGAGGCCGACCGTCGCGCCCAGCTCGAGCGCGCCAAGGCCCGGGTCCAGCACCGCCGGATCGAATACGACGCCGCCCGGCAGCTGGCCGCCAAGGGCTACCAGGCAGAGACCAAGCGGGCGCAGGCGCTGGCCGATCTGGAAGAGGCGCGAGCCGATCAGGCGCACATCCAGGTCGACCTGGAGCGCACCCGCATCGTCGCCCCCTTCCGGGCGGTGCTCGACCGCCGTCCCATGGAAGTCGGCGACTATCTCCAGGTCGGCGATCCGGTCGCCACCCTGGTCGAGTTGGACCCGATGCGGGCGGTCGCCAACATCCCGGAACAGGAGGCCCCGGCCCTGGTCGAAGGCATGCCGGCGACCGTCCGCCTGTCGTCCGGCGCCGACTTCCCGGCCGTCGTCACCTACACCGCCGCGGCAGCCGACAGCGCGACCAGGACGTTCCGGATCGAGGCCGAGTTCGCCAATCCGGAGGGCCGCATCGGCGAGGGCATGACGGCCGAGCTGCAGATCCCGCTGCCGGCGACCCGCGCCCATCACGTGTCGCCGGCGGTGTTCCTGCTCGACGACCAGGGCAAGATCGGGGTCATGACCGTCGATTCCGGAGACGTCGCCCGTTTCCGGCGGATCGCGGTGCTGGGCTCCGACGACCGCGGCGCCTGGATCACCGGCCTGCCGGAGACCGCCCGGATCGTCACCGTGGGGCAGCAGCTGGTGACCGACGGCCAGGCCGTCACCCCGGTCGAGGTCGGGGCCGGAGCGCCGCAGTCATGAAGGCGCTGATCGACGCGGCTCTCGAACGCAGCCGGACGACGCTATCCGCCCTGCTGCTGATCCTGATCGCCGGGACGGTGGCGTATATCGAGATCCCGAAGGAGGCGGATCCCGACATCGCGATCCCCCTCGTCTACTCGGTGATCAAGTACGAGGGAATCTCGCCGGAGGACGCCGAGCGCCTGCTGCTGCGGCCGATCGAGCAGGAGGTGCGCTCGATCGAGGGCGTCAAGGAGATGCGGTCGCGGGCCTACGAGGGCGGCGCCTCGATCGTGCTCGAGTTCGACGCCGGGTTCGACGCCGACACCGCGCTCGCCGACGTGCGAGAGAAGATCGACACCGCCAAGGCCGATCTCCCCGACGGCACCGAGGAGCCGGAGGTCCACGAGGTCAACTTCTCGCTGTTCCCGGTCCTGATCGTTACCCTGTCGGGCGAGACGCCGGAGCGCCAGCTGCTGCACATGGCGCGCGACGTGCGGGACGCCATCAAGGGCCTGCCGGACGTGCTCGACGCCAAGCTGACCGGCGAGCGCGAGGAGCTGGTGGAGGTCGTGGTCGACCCGCTCAAGCTCGAGAGCTACGGCCTGCAGGCCGGCAACGTGCTGGAAGCGGTCAGCCGGTCCAACCAGCTGATCGCCGCCGGTACGCTCGACAACGGGACCGGCCGGTTCCCGATCAAGGTCCCGGGCCTGTACGAGGGCGTCCAGGACATCCTGGAGCAGCCGATCAAGGTGAACGGCGACGCGGTGGTGCGCATCCGCGACATCGCCAACGTCCAGCGCACCTTCAAGGACCGCTCCGGCTACGCCCGGCTCGACGGCCAGCCGGCGATCGGCATCGAGGTGACAAAGCGCACCGGCGCCAACATCATCGACACCATCGCCGACGTCCGCGCCACGGTCGCCGAGGCGACGCGGGGCTTCCCGGACAACATCCAGGTGACCTTCAGCCAGGACAAGTCCGACCAGATCGCGTTGATGCTGCTGGACCTGCAGAACAACGTCACCAGCGCCATCCTGCTGGTGATGATCGTGGTCGTCGGCGCCATGGGCATCCGGTCCGCCGGCCTGGTCGGCCTGGCGATTCCCGGCTCGTTCATGCTGGGCATGCTGGTGCTGTCGACGCTCGGGCTGACCATCAACATCGTGGTGCTGTTCAGCCTGATCCTGGCGGTCGGCATGATGGTCGACGGCGCGATCGTGGTCACCGAGTTCGCCGACCGCAAGATGGCCGAAGGCCGCTCCCGCAAGCAGGCCTACGCCGAGGCCGGCAAGCGCATGGCCTGGCCGATCATCGCTTCGACGGCGACGACCCTCGCGGCGTTCTTCCCGCTGCTGTTCTGGCCCGGCGTGGTCGGCGAGTTCATGAAGTTCCTGCCGATCACCCTGCTGATCACCCTGACCGCGTCGCTGCTGATGGCCCTGGTCTTCATTCCGGCGCTCGGGGCGCTGATCGGCAAGGCGAGCGCGCCGGACGAGCGGGCCCGCAGGCAGCTGGCCGCCGCCGAGACCGGCGACATCGACGAGGTCGGCGGATTCACGGGCGGCTATCTGCGCGTCCTGAAGGGGGCCCTGCGCCATCCCGGCCTGGTGCTCGCCACCGCCTTCGGGATCCTGTTCGGGGTGCAGTACTACTACGCGAACCACGGCAACGGGATCGAGTTCTTCCCGGACATCGAGCCGGACATCGCGCTGGTCTACGTCCACGCCCGCGGCGATCTCTCGGTCGAGGAGAAGCGGGCCCTGGTGCTGCCGGTCGAGCACGAGGTTCTCGCGGTCGGCGGGTTCGCGTCGGTCTACACCTTCATCGGCCAACGCTCCGACGGCTCGTCCTCCGGCGGCGGCGAAGAGGTCGCCGAGGACGTGATCGGCACCATCCAGGTCGAGTTCAAGGACTGGACCGAGCGCCGGCCGGCGAGCGAGATTCTCGCCGACATCGTCGAGCGGACCCGCGATTTCCCGGGCATCTACGTGGAGCCGCGCGAGGAGGAGGCCGGACCGCCGACCGGCAAGGCCGTGCAGATCCAGCTGCGCGGCCGCGACCGGGAGAAGCTGGATGCGGCGGCCGACGTGGTCATGGCGAAGTTCCGGGCGACTCCCGGCCTGAAGGACGTCGACGACACCCGCGACGTACCGGGCATCGAATGGCGGCTCAGCGTCGACCGCGCCCAGGCCGCGAAGTTCGGTGCCGACGTCAGCCTGATCGGCCGCTACGTCCAGCTGGTCACCAAGGGCATGAAGATCACCGACTACCGGCCGGACGACAGCGACGAGGAGGTCGACGTGGTGGTCCGCTACCCGGCCGCGCTGCGCACCCTGGCCCAGCTCGACCGGATCCGGATGGAGACGACCCAAGGGCTGGTGTCGATCGGCAATTTCGTCCGGATGACCCCGGAGCCTAAGACCGGTATCATCCGGCGGGTCGACGGGCTGCCGGCGATCACCGTCCGGGCCGACGTCGTCGAGGGCGTGCTGCCCGACAACAAGGTCCGCGAGCTGCGGGCCTGGCTGCCGGACGCCGGGCTGCCGAAGGACATCGAGGTCACGTTCAAGGGCGAGGACAAGGAGCAGCGCGAGGCCCAGGCGTTCCTGGTCAAGGCGTTCGGCGTCGCCCTGTTCATCATGGCGATCATCCTGGTGACCCAGTTCAACAGCTTCTACTCGGCGCTGCTGATCCTGTCGGCGGTGATCATGTCGACCATCGGCGTGATGATCGGCCTGATCGTGACCGGCAACCCGTTCGGGATCGTGATGACCGGGATCGGCGTGATCGCGCTGGCCGGCATCGTCGTGAACAACAACATCGTGCTGATCGACACCTTCGACACCCTGAAGAAGGAGTGCGCCGACGTCCGCGAGGCGATCCTGCGGACCGGCGCCCAGCGCCTGCGCCCGGTGATGCTCACGACCGTCACCACGATCCTCGGCCTGATGCCGATGGTGCTGCAGACCAACATCGACTTCGTCACCCGCGAGGTGAGCGTCGGCGCGCCGTCGACCCAGTGGTGGGTGTCGCTGTCGACCGCCATCGTGTTCGGCCTGGCGTTCGCGACCGTACTGACCCTGCTGGTCACGCCGGCGGCGTTGATGCTGAAGCACAACGTCGGTGCGGCGCTGCAGCGGCGGCGGGAACGGCGGGCCGAGCGCCGAGCCGGCAAGGCCGGCCCGGCCGCCGCACCCGAGGTGCCGCACGCCGCCGAGTGACGGCCCGCCGGCGCACCGTGCCGGCAGGCACCGGGCGGGGGGCCGCGGTCAGCCGGACAGCGCCTCGATGACCCGGCACTCGGCGACCCGGCCGCCGCGGCACTGCTCGAGAACGTGCGCCAGCTCGGCCTCGAGGCGCTGCAACGCGCGGATCCGGTCGCGAACCTCCTCCAGCTGCGCCGTGCACAGGCGGTCGGCCGCGGCGCAGTCCTGGTTCGGGCGATCGGCGAGCGCCAGAAGCTCTCGGATCGCCTCGAGCGGGAATCCGAGGGCTCGGCCCTGCCGCACGAACCGAAGGCGACGAACGTCGGCATCCCCGTAGCGCCGATAGCCCGAGGCACGGCGCGCGGCCGGCGGCAGCAGCCTGATCCGCTCGTAGTACCGGATCGTCTCGGCCTTGCAGCCGCTGGCCCGTGCCAGCTCGCCGATCGAATACCCGTCGCTCATGACCTTGACCTTGTAGTCGCTACAGGCCCCACCTTAGGGACTGGCGACAACGGAGGGAAACAGCGATGAGTGCCGCCTGCTGCGCGACGAAACCGGTCGAGGCCGCGCCGGATCCGCGGCTTCGCCGCATTCTGTGGACCGTGCTGGCAGTCAATGCCGGCGGCTTCCTGATCGAGATCGCCGCCGGTCTCGCCGCCGGGTCGGCCGCCCTGCAGGCCGATGCGCTGGATTTCCTGGCCGACGCCGGCAACTACGCGATCAGCCTGCTGGTGTTCGGGCTGGCGCTGCGCTGGCGGTCCCTGGCGGCGCTCGCCAAGGGAGCGTCGATGGGAGTCTTCGGCCTGTGGGTCGCCGGCAGCACCATCCGGTACGCCTGGCTCGGCGAAGTGCCGGCGGCGGAGGTGATGGGCGGCGTCGGGGTCGTGGCGCTGCTGCTGAACCTCGGCTGCCTGCTGCTGCTGACGGGCTTCCGGCGCGGCGACGCCAACATGCGCTCGGTCTGGGTCTGCAGCCGCAACGACGTCATCGGCAACCTGGCGGTTGTGGCCGCAGCCCTCGGGGTGTTCGGGACCGGCACCGGCTGGCCGGATCTCGCGGTGGCCGCGATCATGTCGACCCTGGCCGTCTGGGGTGCCGCGCAGGTGATCCGGCAGGCGCTGGCCGAGCTTCGGCCGGGCGTGGCGCCGGACGTGCCGGCAGGCGCCCCCGACCTGCGGCCCGATCCGGCCGCATCGGGTCGATGAGATCGGTGGATCGGTCCCGGGCTAGTCGCCGAACGCCCGCACCGCCTGCCCGATCCGGCTCGCCGTGGTGATCCAGCACATCGCGCCGAACACCCCGGCGATCCAGGGGAACGCGTCCGGCAGCAGGCAGATCAGGACGAAGGCGATCACGGTCTCGCTGCCCTCCGCCAGTCCGCCCAGGTAGTAGATGCTCTTGCGCCCGCGGGTGGCGGTCGTCACCCCGCGCTTGGCCGCCACGATGGCGTAGGCCAGGAACGACGAGCCGGTGCCGACGAAGCTGAAGATCAGGAACGCGGCCCAGACCGCGTGCTCCGGCCGGCCGAGGGCCACCCCGAACACCACTGCGCTGTAGAACAGGAAATCGAGCACGATGTCGAGGTAGCCGCCGAGGTCGCTCGGGCCGACGGCACGGGCGATGGCCCCGTCAAGCCCGTCGGCCAGCCGGTTCGCCAGGATCGCCGCCAGCGCCAGGTCGTGCCGGCCGGTCGCCAGCGCCGGGATCGCCAGCATCCCGACCGCGAACCCGGCGACGGTCACGGCGTTGGCGGCCACGCCGCGCCGCGCCAGCCATCGGCCGGCGGTGTCGAGCGGCGGATCGATCACCCGGCGCAGCGCGGCGTCGAGCATCGGCTGGTGCCGGCTAGTGGAGTTTGGCGGGCCGCCCGTCGGCGTCGGCCCCGGCCACCGGGCCGCCGGCCACTTCCTGCGGCTTGTCGCGTGCCGGCTCGGCGGCCGCCATCTGCTCGGCCTCGCGCAGCAGCCGGCGATAGGCGGCGACCGACAGCGGGATCGAGACCAGATAGGCGATGATCAGCAGCGCCAGCATGAACCACGGCGCGCTCACCACGCCGGTGATGATCAGCCCGGCGACGATCAGGATCGGCAGCACCATGCGGTGCGGAACCTTCATGCGCTTGAACGAGAAGGTCGGCAGCTGGCTGACCATCAGCAGGCCGACCATGACCAGCCAGATCGCCACCGCCGGCGGGAAGGCGTTGAGGTCGAAGCCGGTCTGGAAAGCCAGCATCATCGGCAGTAGGGCGAGCCCCGCCCCGGCGGGCGCCGGCACGCCGGTGAAATAGTTGTAGGCGAAGGACGGCTTCTCGTCGTCCAGCCGGCTGTTGAAGCGGGCCAGCCGCAGCATGCAGCAGGTGGCGAAGAACAGCGCGGCCATCCAGCCGAAACTGCCCATCGGCTGCAGCGCCCACAGGTACATGATGACGCCGGGGGCGACGCCGAAGCTGACGAAGTCGGACAGCGAGTCGAGCTCGGCGCCGAACTTCGACTGCGCCCGCAGCAGGCGCGCCATGCGGCCGTCGAGGGCGTCGAACACCGCCGCCAGGACGATCATGCCGACGGCGAACTCCCACTTGCCGTTCAGCGCGAAGCGCAGTCCCGACAGCCCGAAGCACACCGCCAGGACGGTGATCAGGTTCGGGATCAGCTTGTTGAACGACTGTCCGCTGAAGCGCGGACTGCGTCGCCGCCGGAATCGCCTCATCGCACCGCTCCGTTGCGCGCCGGCTCGGCGGAACTCAGGTCCGCCAGCACGGTCTCCGCCGCTACGCACCGCTGGCCCTCGACGACCAGCGGCGCCACCCCGGCCGGCAGGTAGACGTCGACCCGGCTGCCGAACCGGATCATCCCCATGCGCTCGCCGGCCAGCACGGGCTGTCCCTCGGTGAGGTGGCAAACGATCCGGCGGGCGACAAGGCCGGCGATCTGCACGAACGCGAGAGGCCGGCCGTCGCCGGTCTCCATCGCCACGCACTGCCGCTCGTTCTGCTCGCTGGCCTTGTCGAACGAGGCGTTGACGAACGCCCCCGGCACGTAGGCCAGCTTGGTCACGCGGCCGTCGACCGGGATCCGGTTCACGTGCACGTCGAATACGTTCATGAAGATGCCGATGCGCGTGGCCTCGCCCTCGCCCATCGCCAGTTCCTTCGGCCACGGCACCGACGCGATCGAGACGACGCGACCGTCTGCCGGGCTGATCACCAGCCCGTCGCGGGTCGGGGTGACGCGGTGCGGATCCCGGAAGAAATAGACACACCAGGCGGTCAGGACGACACCGGGCACCAGCAGCCAGTCGGCGAGCAGGCCGAGCAGCAGGGTGACGACGGCGAACGCGGCGATGAACGGTCGCCCCTCGCGGGCGATCGGAACCAGAACGGTGTCGAGCAATGAAGCCTCTTCGGATCAGTTCACGCGGGGCAGGCCGAATACCTGGCCCGGGTAGATGAGGTCCGGGTCGAGGATCTGATCCTTGTTGGCATCGAAGATCTCGACGTACCGGAAGCCCGAGCCGTAGACCCTGGTGGCGATCCGCCAGAGGTTGTTGCCCGGCTGGATGACGACAAGGCGGTTGTTCGGCAGGTCGGTCAGCGGATCGGCCCGGACGAACGGGAAGGCCACCCGGGCCTGTACCGTCCCGGACGGCGCCACCTTGTCGACCCGCAGCTGATACGACCCCGGCGCCACCGGCTCGGCCGGACGCATCGTCCACCGCCCCTCGGTGTCGGCCCCGGTGTCCCCGACCTTGCGGTCGTCGATGAACACCTCGACCCGCGAGCCCGGCTCGGCACGGCCGCTGAACACCACGTCGCCCTTGTCGTCATAGTCGATGACGTCGACCGCCACCGCCTTCCCGGCCTCCGCAGCGGCGTCGGCCGGAGCCGTCGGCCCGGCCTCGGGATAGGCCGAGACGACCGGCGCCGCCGAGGCGAGCTGCGACGGCTCGGCGGGCCCGGCGGTCGGCTCGGGGGCAGCCGCAGGCGCCGCCGATGGCGCCGTTGCCGGGCCCGGAACGACGGCTGCCGGGGCGGCGCCCGGCGACGGGGCCGCTTCGAGACGGACGGATCCCGGCGCGGATCGGGCAGCCGAGGAGGCGACGGCCGAGGCGGCCGATCCGGTCGCCGCCGGCCCGCCCGGCTGCCGGGACGGAGCGGCATCGCCGGCCACGCCCCCGGCGGCCGTGCCGCCGGTCTGAACGCCGGATGGGGAGCCGGATGCGACACCGGGCGATGGCTGGCCGGCCGGCGACGGGATCGTGGAGGCGATATCGGGCGGCGCGCCCGCCTTGCCGGTTCCCGGCGCTGCCGCCGCAGCGGTCGACGAAGCGGTGCCGGACGGCTGTAGCGCGGTCGGCGGCGGTGACGCGGTCGGCGGTGAAGCGGTCGGCGGTGACACGGTCGGCTCGGCCGCGGCAAGCCCGCCGGCGGACGCCTCGGTCCCGGCGCTGCGCGTCGCCGCGGGCCCGGCCGGCTGCGACGCCCCTGCCGACGCCGACGCCGGGGCCGCGGCGGTATCAAGCGGTCCGGCCGCCGGCGCCTGCAGCACCCGGGCTGCGACCCGCCGACCGTCGCCCTCCTCCTTTGGTACCACGACCGCCAGCGGCACGCCCGGTTCGGCCGCCGGGCGGCCGGCGATGTCCTTGCCCTTCTCGGGGATGACCAGCACCACGGCTTCCGAGGATTCCGCCTTGCCGTCGCCGAGTTCCCTGAGGGACAGGACCCGCTGCCCGGGCGACAGCTTGGAAGGCGGCACGAACACCCATTCGCCGCGGTCGTCGCTGGTGACACGGCCGATCTCCCGGTCGCCGTCGACGATGGCGATCTCGGTGTTGGGCGTGCCGCGGCCGGCGATCACGGTGTTGCCGTCGGGGTCGACGCGGACCACGTCGAAGCTCGGTCTCGGCGGCGTCTCCGCCACGGCGGGCGGCGCGGATGGCGCTGCCGATCCGGCCGGCTCCGCCGGTCCGGCGGCCTTGCCGGCATCTCCGGCGGCGGCCGGCCGCTCCACCTTGTCGGGCTGCCTGGGCGGGGCCGTCGGCGGTGCCACGGGGGCCGCGACCTTGGTCGCAGGCTCGGTCTCCTCGCCCGGCAGGACGAAGTAGTTCAGCACAAGGGCGGACGCCAGGACGATGACCCCGACGACGCCGACGGTGACCGGTTTCGCGACCATTGATCCGCAAGCCGTGACTTGATCGGCAGACCATAAACCCCCTGCGCTTCCGATACAATCGGACCGCCGGACCGGACACGCGTCCGCAGCCCTGTTGACCGGCCGCCCGGCCGGTGCGAAAGACGGCGCCATGACAACGCACCGTGCTTCCTCCGAACCGCGACGCATCTGTGTGTTCTGCGGATCCTCCTCGCGCGTCGACGCGCGCTACCGTGACGCCGCCGCCGAGTTCGGCCGCCTGATCGCCGAGCGCGGCGCCGAGCTGGTCTACGGCGGCGGCCGGGTCGGCCTGATGGGCCTGGTGGCCGACGCCGCGCTCGAGGGCGGCGCCCGGGTGACCGGCGTCATTCCGCGCTTCCTGATGGACCTCGAGGTCGGCCACGGCTCGGTCAGCGAGTTGGTGGTCACCGACAGCATGCACGAGCGCAAGGCCGAGATGTACGACCGGGCCGGCGCCTTCGTGGTGCTGCCGGGCGGCCTCGGCACCCTCGACGAGACCCTCGAGGTCCTGACCTGGTCGCAGCTCAAGCTCTCGACCAAGCCGGTGATCCTGGTCGACATCGACGGGTTCTGGCAGCCGCTGCTGGCGCTGATCGAGCACACCATCGAGCGCGGCTTCACCCGCCCTGCCAACCGGGACCTGTACCGGGTGGTGCCGTCGGTCGAGGCGGTGTTCGAGGCGATCGACGAATTCGAGATACCGGCCGGCGGCGACGTCTCTTCCAAGTGGCTGTGACGCGCCGGCCGCCGTGCCCTCGGGCGGCTTGCGTCGGCCGTCCCCGATGATATTGTGCCGCGCCCGCCGGTCCTGCGGGCGACTTCGTGTGTGACTGGGAGCTTTCGATGGCCAAGATCAAGGTGGCGAACCCGATCGTCGAGCTCGACGGCGACGAGATGACCCGCATCATCTGGCAGATGATCAAGGACAAGCTGATCCTGCCGTACCTCGACGTCGACCTGAAGTACTACGACCTCGGGATGGAGTCGCGCGACAAGACCGACGACCAGATCACCATCGACTCCGCCAACGCCATCAAGCAGTACGGCGTCGGCGTGAAGTGCGCGACCATCACGCCGGACGAGGCGCGGGTCGAGGAGTTCAAGCTCAAGAAGATGTGGAAGTCGCCGAACGGCACGATCCGCAACATCCTGGGCGGCACCGTCTTCCGCCAGCCGATCATCTGCAAGAACGTGCCGCGCCTGGTGCCGGGCTGGACCCAGCCGATCGTGATCGGCCGCCACGCCTTCGGCGACCAGTACCGCGCCACCGACTTCGTGGTCCCGGGCAAGGGCAAGCTGACCCTGACCTTCCAGCCGGAGGGCGGCGGCGAGCCGATGTCCTACGAGGTGTTCGACTTCCCGGGCGGCGGCGTGGCCATGGCCATGTACAACCTCGACGAGTCGATCATCGGCTTCGCGCGGGCCTGCTTCAACTACGGGCTCGACCTCGGCTGGCCGGTCTACCTGTCGACCAAGAACACGATCATGAAGGCCTATGACGGCCGCTTCAAAGACCTGTTCCAGCAGGTCTTCGAGGAGGAGTTCGCCGACAAGTTCAAGGCCAAGGGGATCGTCTACGAGCACCGGCTGATCGACGACATGGTCGCCTCGGCGCTGAAGTGGTCGGGCGCCTTCGTGTGGGCCTGCAAGAACTACGACGGCGACGTCCAGTCCGACACCGTGGCCCAGGGCTTCGGCTCGCTCGGCCTGATGACCTCGGTGCTGATGACCCCGGACGGCAAGACCGTCGAGGCCGAGGCCGCGCACGGCACGGTCACCCGCCACTACCGCCAGCACCAGGCCGGCAAGGAGACCTCGACCAACCCGATCGCGTCGATCTTCGCCTGGACCCGTGGCCTGGCCTATCGCGCCAAGTTCGACGACACCCCCGAGGTCGGCCGGTTCGCCGAGACCCTCGAGAAAGTCTGCATCGACACCGTCGAATCCGGCCACATGACCAAGGACCTCGCGCTGCTTATCAGCCCGGATCAACCGTGGCTGACAACCCAGCAGTTTCTTGGCAAACTGGACGAGAATTTGCAGAAGGCGATGAACTGACCGAGAGGGTTACATGCGGCGACGGGGTGGCGGCGCGCTGGTGATCGGCGCGCTGATGCTGGCGGCGGGGTCCGCCGACGCAAAATGCGTTCCCAGCACGTTCAAGGACGGCTGGCTGCAGGAACAGGAACGGCTCGGCGGCGACACCATGGACCGGCACGTCGGTCGCACCGCCACCGAGTTGGCCGCGCGCCTGGCGAAGGAGCCGGCCAGCAAGGCCTCCAGCTCGTTTCCGGACCGCCACACCGCGCGGCAGGTGATCTCGGCCGCCCTGCGCCCGGACGAGGATGCCTACGACAGCTGGGCCGCCGGCGCCAAGGCCGGCGAACGGGCCGAGGTGCGGATGGCGTTCGAACAGCCGATCGGCGTGTGGGTGGAACGCGGCAACGCCTCGGCGGTTCCCGCGCACGGCATCACCGTCGTCCTGGAGGCGATGGGAAAGGGTGCCTGCCGGCTGGTCACCGCCTTCCCGACCAAGTGATCCGAGACGGAGCCGGTTCGGCCGCGGCCAAGCCGGCTCCAGCCTCGGGTCGGCCCGGCGCGCGGCGCCGTTCGTCCGCCGGCCGGCCTGCTTCCCGCCCGATACGACGGTTCTGACGTGCCGGCCGACCCGCTGTTGTTGCTGGTCGTCGCCGGCGGCGCCCTGCTCGGTGCGACCGCCAGCGGCCTCGCCGGTTTCGCCTTCGCCGCCACGACCCTCGGGCTGTACGCCCATTTCCTGCCCCACACCGCGGTGTCGCCGCTGATCGTCGCCGCGTCGCTGACGGTGCAGTTGATCGTGATGCCGATGATCTGGCGCCGGCTCGACTGGCGGGCCGCCCTGCCGTTCCTGCTCGGCGGAGTGTGCGGCGTGCCGTTCGGCGCCGCCCTTCTGGCGGTGCTGTCGGCCGACACCTTCCGGCACTTCGCCGGCGCGTTGCTGGTTCTGTACGCCGGCTCGGTGCTGCTGACCGGACGGCTGCCGGCCCTGCGCTTCGAGAGCCGGCTGGCCGACGCGGCCGTCGGCTTCGGTGGCGGCGTGCTCGGTGGCTTCGCCGGCCTGTCGGGTGTCCTGCCGACCATCTGGTGCTCGCTGCGGCGCTGGCCGAAGGACCGGCAGCGCAGCGTGTTCCAGCTGTTCAACACCACCATGCACACCGTCACGCTCACGACCTACGCGGTGCAGGGTCGGCTGACGGCCGAGGTCGGCGGGCTGTTCCTGGCGGCCCTGCCGGCGGTCGGGTTGGGGGCGTGGCTCGGCTTCACCCTGTACCGCCGGATCGACGACAAGGCGTTCGCCCGGATCCTGCTGGTGCTGCTCGGGGTATCCGGGCTCGGCCTGCTGGCGCCGCTGGCCGGCGAACTGCTGGGCTGAGCCTCGGCGCTTCCCAAGCCTTCAGATCAGCATGTTCAGATAACTGCCCGGCGGCGCGTCGGGATCGATGTTGTCGTTGGCGATCAAGTTCATCAGCCGCTGGATCTGCCGCTCGATGTCGTGCGGCGAGGTGGCTGTCTTGAGCCTGAAGCCGCGGTCCGGGCGCGGCCTTGCCGGCGCCTCGGCCGGAACCGGGGTCGCGGCCGGGGTCGCCCGGGCCGGCGTTCCGGCCGGCCGGGTCCGGTTCGCCGGGACCCGCGGATCGCCGGGACCGGTCGGTGTCAGCGCCATGGCGAGGCTCCGTGCGTCATCCGGTCAGGATACACGGTTTCGCGAGCCGGGGCATCTCGGTCCCGGCTCGCCGCTTCGCTGAGGCCGGGATGAGGACATGGGGCATTGTCCTCCCCCCCTCATCCCGGCCGCAGCGGCAAAGCCGCGGAGAACCGGGGCCCACAACGCGAGAGACGTCAGGCCGACCGGCGCTGGTCGGCGCCGGCGCCGAGGATCGGCTCCAGGGCATCCAGGCCACGGGCCAGGGTCGCTTCGCTGGCCGCGAAGCACAGCCGCAGATAGCCCTCGCCGGCCGGCCCGAAGGCCGAGCCCGGCGCCAGCCCGACATTGGCCTCGTCGATGATCTTCTTGGCGAACTCGACGCTGTCGGTCATGCCGTCGACCGCGAAGAACGCGTAGAACGCCGCCTTCGGCCGGGCCAGCTTCAGCTTGGGCCAGGCTTCCAGCCGGTCGAACACCAGGTCGCGGCCGGCCTTGCAGCGCGCCCGCAGGTCGCGGATCACCCAGTCGCCGTCCTCGATCGCGGCGATCGCCGCGCGCTGCAGGAACTGCGGCACGCCGGAGGTGGTGATCTGCACCAGCTTGGCGATGGTCGGGGCCAGCGCCGCCGGATGGGTCAGCCAGCCGAGCCGCCAGCCGGTCATCAGCCAGGACTTGGAGAACGAGTTGACCACCAGCAGCTTGTCGTCGCGCTCGGCGACCTGCAGGAACGACGGCGCCACCTCGCGGTCGAACACCAGCTGGTGGTAGACCTCGTCGGCGATCACCCAGACGCCGCGGGCGCGCGCGAACTCCATCAGCGCCCGCTGCTCGTCGCTCTCCATCATCCAGCCGGTCGGATTGCCGGGCGAGTTCACGAAGATCGCCTTGGTCTTGTCGTTCGCCAGCGCGAACAGCCGGTCGAGGTCGAGGCGCCAATCGCCGTCGACCAGCTCGATCGAGGCGTGCCGGACGACCCCGCCGTGGATCTCGACCGTCGAGTAGATGTTCGGCCAGACCGGGCCGATCGCGATCACCTCGTCGCCCGGCTCGATCAGCATGTCCATGGCGAGGTACAGCGCCGACATGCCGGCGGTCACCAGGCTGACCTCGTCGGTGCCGACGTCGACGCCGAAGGTCCGCTTGGTGTACGCCGCCAGCGCCTGGCGCAGCGGCAGGATCCCGCGCTGGTCGGTGTAGAACGTCTCGCCCTTGCGCATCGCCTCGGCGGCGGCGTCGCAGATGAACGCCGGGGTCGGCTGGTCGCCCTCGCCGAACCACATCGGGATCAGCCCGGGCTTGTCCCAGCCGTGCTGGGCCACCTGGACGATGCCGGTCTCCGCCAGCTCCGCCACGTCGCGCCGCAGATCGTCGAGAATCGCGTTCCCGCTCATGCCGTCCTCCAGGTTCGGATGCCCCGGACATAACGGAAACAGGGCACTGGTGATAGGGCCTTTTTCCGGTTCCGGACTTGGGCTAATCGATGTCCATGTCCGCGACCATCTACCTCCTGCGACATGGCGAGACCACCTGGAACCGGGCCGGCCGGCTGCAGGGTCAGCTCGACGCGCCGCTGACCCGGCTCGGCCTGGCCCAGGTCGACGCCGCCGGCCGCACCTTGGCTTCGCTGCTGAACGGGACCGGCTTCCGGCTGGTGGCGAGCCCGCTGGGCCGCACCCGGCAGTCGGCCACGATCGTCGCCGAGCATCTCGGTGTCGACTACGACGCGATCGAGTGGGACGAGCGGCTGAAGGAGATCACGCTCGGCGACTGGGACGGCTATCACGGCTGGGGCGCCTTGGACCGCGACTTCCCGCACGAGGCCGAGCGCCGCAACGCCGATCCCTGGAACTACCGCTACCCGAACGGCGAGAGCAGCCAGGACGTGCAGGACCGGGTGCGGCCGTTCCTGGCCGAGTGCCACGCCGCCGGCGGCGTCCACGTGGTGGTGGCGCACGGCGTCGTCAACAAGGTGATGCGCGGCCTGTATCTCGGCCTGACGCGCGAGCAGACCTTCGCCCTCGACCGCCCGCAGGACGCCTTCCACCGCTTGGAGTCCGGCACCGAGGCCCGGATCGACGTCGCGGTGGCGGCGAGCGTGCAGGCGGAATGGGCGATGTGAGCCCCGGCTACGACGGCGCCGTCGGCGCACTCACCTTCCGCCAGGCCGCCACGCATTGCCGGCGGAACTCCAGGTCGCCCTGGCGGCCCTCCGTCACGTAGCCTTCGACGAACGCCACCGGGTCCCCGTCGCCGGCCAGCAGCGGCTCATCGCCGGCCCGACGCGCCAGCGCCTCCGCGACAGTCGCCGGCGCGTCCGGAAATGTCTCCAGCGCATCGAGCGACGGCCGGAACCCGGCCCGGCGGGTCAGCTCGGTGACCTGGTCGGAGCCCACCGCCGGTTCCGCCGCCCCGGTCGGGTAGACCACGATCAGCGGAAAGTACGCGGCCAGCCGCGGAAACACCGCGTTGCGGTAGACCTCGGCGCCCCAGTAGCGCCGCGCGACGTCGGCGAAATGCCGGTAGTCGCGGACCGCCACCATGCCGGCCTCGCCGGCCGGCAGCACCTCGACCGGCGGCTTGCTCGCCACCACGGTGTCGTTGGCCACGTCGACGTACCAGCCGCCGAACTGCAGGGCGTTCTGGAAGTAGCTGTCGCGCAGCACGCCCCAGGTCTTCTTGCCGATGCCGCCGCTGCGCAGGAACACCGAGAGCGCCGCGTCCATCGGCTCGCGCGGGGCGTTCACCCGTTCCAGGAGCAAAGCCAGCACGGCGTCGCGGATCTCCCGGCATCGCCCCAAGGGGTACGGCTTGCCGGCAAACTCGGGGAGACGGGCGAGCAGTCCGGGATCGACCGCGCGGCGCAGGCCCTCGAAGTAGCGGGTCAGGGCAACCGGGTCGCCGATGTGCTCCGCCGTCAGCGCCGCCTGGCGGTCGTCGACCGGCGCCGGCGCCTGCGGCAGCAGCGACGCCCCGGAGGCGTTCAATCCGGTTCTCCGAAGTCGCTCCGCCAGCTCTCGACAGTCAGGGTCTCGAGGCGGGCACAGTAGAGCGGCGTATTGAACTCGGCCGAAGAGCCGTCCTGCATGAGGGCGGAGAGTTGCTCCATCAGGATGCAGCCGACCGCATGCACGGCCTCGTGGCGATCCAGCCCTTCCCCGATCAGTCGCTCGATCGTGCGGCGGACCGGCAGTTCCTCGCCGAGTGCCGCCTGATTCTCGACGATGACGTGGGTGGCGGCATGCAGGTCCCGCTGCGGGACCCGAATGCGCTTCTGGCGGTGATAGTCGGCCACCATGGCCAGACGCTTCGCCTCGTCGAGGGCCAGCCAGCCCTCCGGATCAGGTGCAACGTTCGGATCGTATCGCTTCATCTGCGCACCTCCGATCGGCTGATAGTCACGCAGTCGGCCGTCGCACCGCCCTCACCTCGCCGACCTTCTCCAGGGTGCGGGCCCGGAAGTCGGCGAGCTTCTCCTCGGCGACCGCCATGTGGAAGCCGTTGGCGTGCAGGATCTTCGCACCGCCGACCAGGAACGCCACGTGGCCGGGCCAGCACAGCACGTCGCCCGGGCGCGCCGCCTCGACCCCGCCTTCGACCGCCTCGCCCAGCCCGGCCGCCTGCATGTCGCTGTCTCGCGGTGCGGCGATGCCGGCCCGCGCCAGCGCCAACTGGACCAGCGCCGAGCAGTCGAGCCCGATCGACGACCGCCCGCCCCAGGCATAGGGCGCGCCGAGGAACCGCCGGGCGGTGGCGATCCAGTCGCGGGCGGTGGCCCGCAGCGGTACCAGATGCCGGGCCCAGACGTAACCGCCCGGTCCCTCCGGAGTGTCGGCCAGCCGCGACCAGCCGTCGTCGCGGGTCTCGGCGACCGCGACCGGGCTGGTCAGGTGCAGCAGGTCGCGCGGCGCCAGTTTCAGGTCCGGCCCGTCGAACAGGTAGCTGCGCAGGGCCGCGACCCGGTGGGTCGGCTCGGTGCCCGGCAGGCCGAGCGCGGTGTCGCGCAGGTAGCCGACATAGCCGTCGGTGCGGTTGCGCACCCAGGCCCAGCCGTCGGCGCGCTCGAACACCTCGACCGCCTCGCCGAACAGCAGCTCGGTCGCCTGCCGGGAGTCGGCGCGCGGCTGCTCGCGGACCGACGCCGTGCCGGTGGCGATCCGTGCCGCGACCGGCTCGACGAACCGGGCCGCCTCGACCCGACCCTGCAGGCCGACGTCGGCGAGGTCGCTGCGGAACGCATGCAGGCGAATGTCCAGCCGCTCGGCAACCGCTTCCTCCGCCGTCACGAATTGAGCTCCTTGATGGCGTCGTCGAGGCCGCCGAGGGTCAGCGGGTACATCCGGTTCTCCATCAGCTCCTGCACCATCGCGACCGACTGGGTGTACTTCCAGAACCGCTCCTGCACCGGGTTCAGCCAGACCGAGCGCCGGAAGTGCGAGACCATGCGCTGGATCCACAGCCCGCCGGGCTCGGCGTTCATGTGCTCGACGCTGCCGCCCGCCACCGCGATCTCGTACGGGCTCATTGCGGCGTCGCCGACGAAGATCGCCTTGTAGTCGGGCCCGAAGGTGTGCAGCACCTCCAGGGTGTCGAGTCGCTCTATGTGGCGGCGCCGGTTGTCCTTCCACAGCCGCTCGTACGGGCAGTTGTGGAAGTAGAAGTACTCCAGGTGCTTGAACTCGCTGCGGGCGGCCGAGAACAGCTCCTCGCAGAGCTTGATGTAGGGGTCCATCGAGCCGCCGACGTCGAGGAACAGCACGACGTTGACCATGTTGCGGCGCTCCGCCTGCATCTGCAGGTCGAGCCAGCCGCCGTTCTTGGCGGTCTGCCGGATGGTGCCGTCCAGGTCGAGCTCGTCCGGCCGGCCCTGGCGCGCGAACTTGCGCAGCTTGCGCAGCGCCACCTTGATATTGCGGGTGCCGATCTCGACGGTGTCGTCGAGGTTGCGGTACTCGCGCTTGTCCCAGACCTTGACCGCCCGGTTGTTGCGGTTGCCGTCCTGGCCGATGCGCACGCCCTCGGGGTTGTAGCCGTAGGCGCCGTAGGGCGAGGTGCCGGCGGTGCCGACCCACTTCGAGCCGCCCTGGTGCCGGCCCTTCTGCTCCTCGAGGCGCTGCTTCAGGGTCTCCATCAGCTTGTCCCAGCCGCCCATGGCCTCGATCTGGGCCATCTCCTCGGGCGTCAGGTTCAGCTCCGCCATCTTGCGCAGCCACTCCTCCGGGATGTCCTTGCCGAACAGCTCGTCGAGCGCCTCCAGCCCCTGGAAGACGTGGCCGAACACCTTGTCGAAACGGTCCAGATGGCGCTCGTCCTTCACCAGCGCCGAGCGTGACAGGTAGTAGAAGGAATCGACCGACCACTCCGCGAGGCCGGCCTTCACCGCCTCCAGCAGGGTGAGGTACTCGGTCAGCGACACCGGCACCTGCGCGTCGCGCAGCGCATAGAAGAACCGCGTGAACATGGGAGTCTTGTGACCTCGTGCGGTGCGGGGGTCAAGGGCCCGGCGCCGCAGCGGCGGGTGGGTTCCAGATCGGCTTCGCCTACGGCGCACCCGTCTGGAATGACGGAAGGAGGAATGCGCCGGAAAGTCCCCTACCCGCCGTCATTCCGGACGGACGCGCCGCCCCGCGCGGCCGAGCCGGAACCCATGGAGCGACGGACAGACGGCTACTGCGCCTTCAGCGCCTTCTCGATGGCGGTGCGGTGACCGAACAGCTCGCCGGCCAGCGGCACCGCGCCCTCTTCCCGGCATTCCCGCTTCTTCGGCTTGGCGCTCGCCGCCGCCTCGGCCATGTAGTGGTCGAGGAAGCCGAGGTCGTCGTCGTCGGCGCCGATCTGCACCAGGTTGTCGCGGGCCAGCCGGCGGAAGTAGTCCTCCTCGGCCCTGTCGCCGCCGCACACCGGGATCGAGGCCAGGATGTAGCCGGCCTGGTCGGCGTAGTTCCGCATCTCCTTCGGCGCCGCGTCGAGCAGCTTGCCGGCCGCCGCCGGCCCGGCCGCGGCCAGCGCGATCACCGCCGCCAGCACCAGGGTCCGGCCGGTCATGCCCGGCCCTCCCGGCGTGCCAGGAACGCCAGCCGCTCGAACAGGTGCACGTCCTGCTCGTTCTTCAGCAGGGCGCCGTAGAGCGGCGGGATCAGGTCCTTCTTGTCGGTGACCTTCAGGGCCTCGGGCGGGATGTCCTCGACCACCAGCAGCTTGATCCAGTCCAGCAGCTCCGAGGTCGACGGCTTCTTCTTCAGCCCCGGCACCTCGCGGATCTCGTAGAAGGCGGTCAGCGCGGCGCGCAGCATCTCCTTCTTCAGGTCCGGGAAGTGCACGCCGACGATCCGCTCCATGGTCTCGGCGTCGGGGAAGCGGATGTAGTGGAAGAAGCAGCGGCGCAGGAAGGCGTCCGGCAGTTCCTTCTCGTTGTTCGAGGTGATCAGCACGATCGGCCGGTTGCGGGCGACCACCGTCTCGCGGGTCTCGTAGACGTGGAACTCCATGCGGTCGAGTTCGAGCAGCAGGTCGTTCGGGAACTCGATGTCGGCCTTGTCGATCTCGTCGATCAGCAGCACCGCCTGCTCGTCGGCCGCGAAGGCGTTCCACAGCTTGCCGCGGTGGATGTAGTTGGCGATGTCCTTGACCCGCTCGTCGCCGAGCTGGCCGTCGCGCAGCCGGGCCACCGCGTCGTACTCGTACAGTCCGTGCTGGGCCTTGGTGGTCGACTTGATGTGCCACTCGATCAGCGGCTTGCCCAGCGCCATGGCGATCTCGCGCGCCAGCACGGTCTTGCCGGTCCCGGGCTCGCCCTTGACCAGCAGCGGCCGGCCGAGCGCCACCGCGGCGTTGACCGCGACCATCAGGTCCTCGGTCGCGACATAGCGTTCGGTACCCTCGAAACGCCCGTTGCCGGGCTTCCCTCCAGTACCCCGGGAACTCGCCTCGCTCATCACACCTCTCGACTCAGCAGGTCATCCTCGAATGGAAACGCCGACAGCAGCTCGTATCCGTCGCGGGTGACCCGCACCTGCTGCTCCAGCTTGACGCCCTCGCCGCCACGCTCGCTGCCGATATAGGCCTCGACGCACAGCGTCATGTTCTCCTCGAGCACGCTGTCGTAGCCGTGCCCGTCCATGTCCCGGCCGTGCAGGATGTACGGATACTCGCCGGTCATCCCGACGCCGTGCATCAGCACGAAGTACCGCCGCTCCCAGAACTCGTCCGGCACCGGCCAGGCCGCCTCGGCGATCTCGCGGCTGCTGCGCCCGGCCTTCACGAGTTCGACGTCGTGATGGATCTGCTCCCAGGCCAGCCGGTACAGCCGGCGCTGCTCGTCGGACGGCTTGCCCGGCCCGGCGAAGAAGGTGCGCGAGAAGTCGGCGTAGATGCCGTACGGCCCGACCACGTCGGTATCGAGCGCCACCAGCTCGTCCGGCCGGATCACCCGCGACGACGATTCCTGGTACCACGGGTTGGTGCGCGGGCCGGAGTTCAGCAGCCGGGTCTCGACATAGTCGGCGTCGTCGGCGATCACGCTGCGGTGCATTTCCGCCCACACCGCGTTCTCCGTGACGCCCGGCCGGACGGCGTCGCGCAGCGCGTGCACGCCCTTCTCCACCGCCCGCAGCGACGCCTTCATCATGGCGATCTCGGCGTCGGTCTTGCGGGCGCGGGCGCGCTCCACCGGCTCCTGGGCGTCGGCCAGCACGAGGCCCTCGGCAGCCAGCGCCTCGGCCGCCAGGAACTGCACCGGCTCGATGCCGACCCGCCGGGCCTCGGGCACCGCCTCGCGGATCGCCGCCGCCAGTTCGCGCGCCCAGGCCCGCGCCTTGTCGTCCCGATGCTCGCCGGCGGCGACGTACGACACCGTCGTGCCCTCGCGCACGGCGTCGACCACCGGGCCGGCCGCCGCCAGATGCCCGGCGCCATGGAACTCGAACACCGTCACCGGACCGGCGATCGGCACCAGCGCGTAGCGCGCCGGGTTCCGGGCCGTGAAGATCTGCATGTTGCGGGTGCCGGTGGCGAACCGCAGGTTGACCGGGTCGACCAGCACGACCGCGTCGAGGTCGCGGGCCGCCATCTCCGCCCGCAGCCGGCCGAGCCGGTGGCGGGTCACCGCCGCCTCGTCGATCGCCACGCCGTCGACCGACTCCGGGACCGGCCGCTGCGGCAGCACGCGGTCGCCCCCGGCGGAGGCAAGCTTGTCGGAGCCGGTCAGACCGGCAGGGCTCATCGGCGAGTCTCCACGGTCGGGGAGGCCTTCGGGACGCCGAGGGAGAGTGGCGCGGCAGCCGGCACGCGGCAACCCCTCACCGGCCTCCCTCGCCCGCGCCACACTCGCCCGGCCGTCCGCCTCAAGCCGCCGCCGGGGCCTCGGCCAGGGCCGCCTCGATGGCGTCGAGAGCGGCCTGGGTGGCCGCCGCGTCGGGGCCGCCGGCCTGCGCCATGTCAGCCCGGCCGCCGCCGCCCTTGCCGCCGAGTGCGGCCGAGCCGACCCGCACCAGGTCGACCGCGCTGATCCGGCCGGTCAGGTCGTCGGTCACGCCGACCACCAGCGAGGCCTTACCGTCCTCGGCGCTGGCGACCGCGACGACGCCCGAACCGATCTCCTTCTTGAGGGCGTCGGCCAGGCCCTTGAGCTCGCGCGCCGGCACGCCTTCCAGCGCCCGGGCCGCATAGGTCAGTCCGGCCACCGTCTTGGACGCCCCGCCGCCGCCGCCGGAGGCCAGCTTCTTGCGGGTCTCGACCAGCTCGCGCTCGAGCCGGCGCCGCTCCTCCAGCAGCGCGTGGACCCGCGCCGGCACGTCCTCGACCGTGGTCTTGAGCTCGGCCGCCGCCTCCGCCAGCACCGCCTCGCGGCCGGCGATCCAGCCGAGCGCCCCGACGCCGGTGACCGCCTCGATACGGCGCACGCCGGCGGCAACCGCGCCCTCGCTGACGATCTTGAAGACGCCGATGTCGCCGGTGCGCCGGACATGGGTGCCGCCGCACAGCTCGATCGACCATGCCGCCCGGTTGGCGTTGACCGGTGCGCCGCCCATCGACACCACCCGGACCTCGTCGCCGTACTTCTCGCCGAACAGCGCCATTGCCCCCTTGTCGATGGCCGCCTGCGGGGTCATCAGCTGGGTCGTGACCTCGCTGTTGCCACGGACCCGGCGGTTCACCTCGGCCTCGACCCAGGCGAGGTCGTCGCGGTCGATGCCGGCCGGATGGCTGAAGTCGAAGCGCAGCCGGTCGGCCGCCACCATCGAGCCCTTCTGGGCGACGTGCTCGCCGAGCCGCTGCCGCAGCGCCTCGTGCATCAGGTGGGTGGCCGAGTGGTTGGCACGGATGCTGTCGCGGCGCTCGGCGTCGACCTTCAGCTCGACCGCGTCGCCGACCGCGAGCGCCCCCACGGACAGGGTACCGCGGTGAACGAACACGTCGCCGAGCTTGCGCTGGGCATCGGCCACCTCGACGGTCGCCCCGTCGGCCGAGCGGATGGTGCCGGTGTCGCCGACCTGGCCGCCGGACTCGCCGTAGAACGGCGTCTGGTTGACGACGACCAGAACCTCGCGGCCCGGCTCCGCCCGGTCCACCGGCTTGCCGTCGACCAGGAGGGCGGTCACCACGCCCTCGGCCCGGGTGGTGTCGTAACCGAGGAACTCGGTGGCGCCGGTCTTCTCGCGCACGCCGAACCAGACCGCGTCGGTGGCGGCCTCGCCGGACCCGGCCCAGGCCTTGCGGGCGGTGGCGCGCTGGCGCTCCATCGCCGCCTCGAAGCCGTCATGGTCGAGACTGCGGCCCTGACCGCGCAGGATGTCGGCGGTCAGGTCGACCGGGAAGCCATAGGTGTCGTACAGCTTGAACGCCACCTCGCCGGACAGCGCCTCGCCGCTGCCGAGCCTGTCGGTCGCCTCCTCCAGATGCTTGAGGCCGCGGCCGAGAGTCTCCTTGAAGCGGGTCTCCTCGAGCTGCAGCGTGCCCTCGATCAGCGCCTGGGCGCGGCCGAGTTCGGGATAGGCCTCGCCCATGGCCCGCACCAGCGACGGCACCAGCCGGTACATCAGCGGGTCGGTGCAGCCCATCATGTGGGCGTGCCGCATGGCGCGGCGCATGATCCGGCGCAGCACGTAGCCGCGGCCCTCGTTCGACGGCAGCACGCCGTCGGCGATCAGGAACGAGCTGGCCCTGAGGTGGTCGGCGACCACCCGGTGCGACACCTTGAACGGCCCGTCGGGGTCGGTGCTGGAGGCGTGCGCCGAGGCCTCGATCAGGCCGCGCATGGTGTCGGTGTCGTAGTTGTCGTGCTTGCCCTGCAGCACCGCGGCGATGCGCTCGAGCCCCATGCCGGTGTCGATCGACGGCCGCGGCAGCGGGCGCCGCTCTTCCCTGGTGACCTGCTCGAACTGCATGAACACCAGGTTCCAGATCTCGATGAACCGGTCGCCGTCCTCGTCCGGCGAGCCCGGCGGCCCCCCGGGGATGTCCGGCCCGTGGTCGTAGAAGATCTCGGAGCACGGGCCGCACGGTCCGGTGTCGCCCATCGCCCAGAAATTGTCGGAGGTCGGGATCCGGATGATCCGCTCGTCCGGCAGGCCGGCGATCTTGCGCCACAGCGCGGCGGCCTCGTCGTCCTCGCTGTAGACGGTGACCAGCAGCTTGTCCCTGGCCAGCCCGAACTCGCCCGTCACCAGGTTCCAGGCGTAGTCGATGGCGTTCTCCTTGAAGTAGTCCCCGAAGGAGAAGTTGCCGAGCATCTCGAAGAACGTGTGGTGGCGGGCGGTGTACCCGACGTTCTCCAGGTCGTTGTGCTTGCCGCCGGCGCGGACGCACTTCTGGGCGGTGGTAGCTCGGCTGTACTCGCGGGTCTCGGCGCCGGTGAACAGGTTCTTGAACTGAACCATCCCGGAATTCGCGAACATCAGGGTGGGGTCGTTGCGCGGAACCAGCGGCGAGGACTCCACGACCATGTGGCCGCGGTCCGCGAAGTAGTCCAGGAACGCCCGTCGGATTTGGTTCGTCGTCGCCATGGCGAATCTCCAGCCAGCCCAGCCCCGGCAGCGCAGCCGCGGCAGCCATGCTTCCGGCGCGCGAAAGCGCGGCCCGACCGGACCGCGCCCCCGCTGGGAAAGCCCCCGCTTTTAGCGACGCGCCGGCCGGCTGTCCAGGGAGCGGAACGTCGCTCCCGAGGCGGCCGCCAGGCCTCGGCTGACGCCCCCCTCAGGCGTCGTCGCCGTCGTCGCCCTCGCCCGGGTCGGGATCGCCGATCAGCATGGCGTCGGCGACCAGCCCGGCATTGGCCCGGATCTTGGCCTCGATCCCCTTGGCGACGTCGGGGTTCTGCTTCAGGAAGTTCTTGGCGTTCTCCCGGCCCTGGCCGATGCGGTTGCCGTCGTAGGAGAACCACGCACCCGACTTCTCGACGATCCCGGCGTTGACCCCGAGGTCCAGCAGCTCGCCGGTCTTCGACACGCCCTCGCCGTACATGATGTCGAACTCGATCACCCGGAACGGGGGCGCCAGCTTGTTCTTGACCACCTTGACCCGGGTCTGGTTGCCGACCACCTCGTCGCGGTCCTTGATGGCGCCGATCCGGCGGATGTCGAGGCGGATCGAGGCGTAGAACTTCAGCGCGTTGCCGCCGGTGGTGGTCTCCGGGTTGCCGAACATCACGCCGATCTTCTGGCGGATCTGGTTGATGAAGATCACCATGCAGCGCGACTTCGAGATCGAGCCGGTCAGCTTGCGCAGCGCCTGGCTCATCAGCCGGGCCTGCAGGCCGACATGGCTGTCGCCCATCTCGCCCTCGAGCTCGGCCCGCGGCACCAGGGCGGCGACCGAGTCGACCACCAGCACGTCGATCGCGCCGGAGCGCACCAGGGTGTCGGCGATCTCCAGCGCCTGCTCGCCGGCGTCCGGCTGCGAGATCAGCAGCTCGTCGACGTCGACTCCGAGCTTGCGGGCGTAGACCGGGTCGAGCGCGTGCTCGGCATCGATGAACGCGCAGGTGCCGCCGGTCTTCTGGGCCTCGGCCACCACGTGCAGCGCCAGAGTGGTCTTGCCCGAGCTCTCCGGCCCGTAGATCTCGACGATCCGGCCGCGCGGCAGGCCGCCGATGCCGAGCCCGATGTCGAGGCCGAGCGAACCGGTCGACACCGTCTCGATCTCGACCGCGCCCTCGCGCTGGCCGAGCTTCATCACCGAGCCCTTGCCGAACGCACGCTCGATCTGGCCGAGCGCGGCCTCCAGTGCCTTGGACTTGTCCATCCCGTCCTTCTCGATCAGTCGCAGCGCCGCGGTCATCGGCTCGCCTCCTTCTATCGCGGGGCACCCGGCGCGGCAACGGGGGGGGAGTCCGGGGGTCGGACCGTGGCTCCTCGGAGCGGCTCACGGCCGCCGCGCCCGACAGATCGTACCTATTTTGTTCTCGTCCGCAAGTGGATTTTCGCGGTTTGTTCACGCCCAGATCGTGGATTCCGGGGCGATGGTTAACTCAAGATATGGGAGGCGGCGGGCCGACAGCCCGTTTCACCGCCACCGCGAGCTGCTTCAGCGAGAACGGCTTCGGCAGGAACGCGACACCGTCGGCGCCGACGATTCGCTGGCGCAGCGCGTCCTCGGAGTACCCGGAAATGCAGACCACCGGTAGCCCAGGCCGGGTCTCGCGCACGGTGCGGAACAGGGTCGGCCCGTCGATCCCCGGCATCACCACGTCGGTGATCAGCAGGTCGAGATCCGGCGCCTCGCGCTCGAGCAGCTCGAGCGCCGCCTCGCCGGACCGCGCCTCGATGACCTGGTAGCCCTTGCTGCGCAGCGCCCGGGCGGCGAACAGCCGGACCGGATCCTCGTCCTCGACCAGCAGCACGGTGCCGGTGCCGGACAGGTCGGAGTCGAGGCGGCCGTCGGCCACCTCGGTCATGGTCGCGACCTCGCCGGACCAGGCCGGCAGGTAGATCGAGAAGGTCGTGCCGACCCCCATCGTGCTGTCCACGAACAGGTGGCCGCCGAACTGCTTCACGATGCCGAACGCGGTCGACAGCCCGAGCCCGGTCCCCTGCCCGACTTCCTTGGTGGTGAAGAACGGCTCGAAGATGCGCGCCATGTTCTCCGCCGGAATGCCGGTGCCGGTGTCGACCACCTCGATCAGCACGTACTCGCCGGGCGGCATCGCCTCCTCGCCCTGGCGAAGCGGCTTGACGGTGGTGACCAGCGAGGTGCTCATCCGGATCGTTCCGCCGGCCGGCATGGCGTCGCGCGCGTTTACCACCAGGTTGATGATCACCTGCTCGAGCTGGCCCGGATCGGCCTTCACCGGCTTCAGGTCGCGACCGTGCACCAGCTCCAGGGTGACGGTCTCGCCGATCAGCCGCCGCAGCAGGTGCGACAGGTCGGCCAGCGTCTCGGTGACGTCGATGACCCGCGGGATCAGGGTCTGCTGCCGCGAGAACGCCAGCAGCTGGCGGACCAGGTTGGCGGCCCGGTTGGCGTTCTGCTTGATCTGCATGACATCGGCGAACGACTGGTCGCCGGGGCGGTGACGCTGCAGCAGCAGGTCGCAGAACCCGGTCATGGCGGTCAGCAGGTTGTTGAAGTCGTGGGCGACGCCGCCGGCCAGCTGTCCGACGGCCTGCATCTTCTGGGACTGCACGAACTGGGTCTCCAGGATGCGGCGCTGGGTGATGTCGATCGCGAACACGATCGACCCCGGCGCGGCACCGTCCGTCTGTCGCCCGAGGAACAGCGACACGTAGGCGTCGGCGTCCGGGCCGAGCCCGGCCTCGACCGGGTCGTCCCCGGCATCCGGCTGCATGGCGGCCGCCACCCTGTCGCGGTCGACCGCGCCGATGCAGTCGAGGAAGGCGGTTCCGGCGAGCGCGTCGGCGCGATCGTTTCCGGCCAGCCGGCCGAAGAACCGGTTGTGGGCGGTGATCCGGCCGGCCCGGTCGAGCTGGACCACCCCGATCGGCGCGTCGCGCATGACCGAGGCGATCCACGGCTCCGACCCGCCGCCGCCCGGGTCGTCGGCGACCGGCCCGGACACCGGCGACAGCACGACCTGGAACCCGCTCTCCAGCACCGTGAACGAAGGCACCACCGTACGGGCGCCGTCGGCGATCGGATCGCCCTCGATCGGACCCGCCGCCGGGCTCGCCTCCGCCCGCACCTTGAGCGCCTGCAGGCGCAGCCGCGCGAGCGCCCGGCCACCGCCGGCCTCGGCCTCGACCCCGAGCCACTCCGCCAGCGGCCCGTCGAACGATTCGAGCCGCCCGTCCGCGTCGAGCCGGATCCGGGCCGTCTCGCCGGGTCCCTCGCCGGCTCCCTCGCCCGCGGCCGCGCCCCGGCCCTCGTCGGCGGGCGGCGGCCGGACGACGGGCACCGGCGGCCGCCGGAACCACCAGACGGCCCCGCCCCCGGCGGCGAGGCCGAGCGCGGCGGCGGCAAGGGCAGCGGTGTCCATCACGCCCTCCTCACCCGGCCATCTTCCGGCCTTTGAGCCGATAGACGTAGGAAATCACCTGGGCGACCGCCTTGTAGTGGGTCTCGGGGATCTGCTGGTCCAGCTCGACGCTGGCGAACAGCGCGCGGGCCAGCGGCGGGTTCTCGACGATCGGCACGTCGTTCTCGTTGGCGACCTCGCGGATCCGCAGCGCCACCGCGTCGGTCCCTTTCGCGACCACCGTCGGGGCCGCCATGGTGTCGGTATCGTACTTCAGCGCGACCGCGAAGTGGGTCGGGTTGGTGACCACCACGTCGGCCTGCGGCACCGCCGCCATCATCCGGCGGCGGGCCCGGTCCATGCGGATCTGCCGCAGCCGCGCCTTGACCTGCGGATCGCCCTCGGACTGCTTGTGCTCGTCGCGGATCTCCTGCCGCGACATCCGCATCTGCTTCATGAACTCGAAGCGCTGGTACAGGTAGTCCGTGACCGCCACCAGGAACATGAAGGCGAGGACGCCGATCATCAGCTGGATCACCAGCGTCTGCACCTCGCGCAGGATGTCCACGAGGTCCATGTCCAGGAGGTTCTCGGCGCGCTCCAGCTCCGGCGAGACCAGGACGTAGGCGATCATCGCGACGATCGACAGCTTCACGATGCCCTTGAGGAACTCGACGATCGACTTCAGCGAGAGCAGCCGTTTCGCGCCGGAGATCGGGGAGAGCTTCTCCAGTTTCGGGATGATCGGCTCGGTCGTGAGCAGCCACCCCGACTGGCTGAGGTTGGCGATCACCGCCAGCAGCATGAACAGGCCGAATACCGGCGACAGCGTCAGCAGCGTGTCGAACGTCAGGTCGAACAGGATGTCGCCGGTGGTGCCGGCGTCGATGGTCACCATGGCGGCATGGTCGATCACCCGCGACAGCGAGCTGTAGAACTGCCCCACCATGAACGGCGCCAGGATCGCCACCATGAAGGTCATGCCGAGCAGCGAAGCGAAGTTGCTGACCTCCTTGCTCTGGGCGATCTGGCCCTTCTTGCGGGCCTCCGAGAGCTTTCGGGCGGTCGGTTCCTCGGTTTTTTGGGAGTCGTCCTGGCTGTCCGACATCGCCTGTTTCTGTCAATTGGGGATCAGATAGGTCGCCGCGGTATCGGCATAGTACGTCAGAAACGCCGTCATCATCGCGCCCAGAATGGTCGCCAGCACCAGCATGCCCACGTAGATCTGCACCGGCAGGCCGATGAAGAAGATCTGCAGCTGCGGCATCAGCCGGGCGAGCACGCCGAGGCAGACGAAGAACAGCAGGCTGAAGACGTAGAACGGCGCCGACAGCTGGACCGCCACCTTGAAGCTGCCGGCGACCAGCTCGGTGACCGCCTCCGACAGGTCGCCGAACATCAGCTCGCCGCCCGGCCGGAACACCGCATAGCTCTCGACCACCGCCCGGATCACCAGGTGATGGAGGTCGGTGATGAACAGCAGCAGGATCCCCAGCATGGTGAGGATCAGGCCGATCGCCGTGCCCTGCTCGGTGATCGACGGGTTGAAGATCGTCGCCGACGCCAGGCCGCTGGAGAACGAGATGATGCGGCCGGCGGTGTCGAGGGTCAGCAGCAGGATCCGCGCGACCAGTCCGAAATAGATGCCGATCAGGACCTCGCCGGCGATCAGCGCCAGCAGCCCGGCTGCGCTCGTCGGTTCCGGCGGCAGCTGCGGCGCGATCGCCGGGGCGACCGCCAGTGCCAGCACGGCCGAGAGGAGCAGGCGGACCCGGACCGGCACGAAGGTCTCGCCGATGCCCGGCAGCATCAGCATGGCCGAGCCGGCCCTGGCGAACACCATCAGGATCTCGAAGACCCTGAGGGGAAGAAACTCCTCGAGGTTCAAGCGCCTCCCCCGACTCCGCGACGGGCCGGCCCCCGAAGGTGCCGTCCCCGAAGGCGCCATCCCCGAAGGCCCCATCCCCGAGGGGGCGGGATCACGGCAACCCGATGATCTTGTCGGCCACGCCTTCGAAGAACGTCTTCATCTGGGCCAGCATGAACGGCAGGAACAGCAGCAGCGAGGCGAACACCACGGCGATCTTCGGGACGAACACCAGGGTCATCTCCTGGAGCTGGGTCAGCGCCTGGAACAGCGCGATGATCAGGCCGACGGTGAGCGCAACGCCCATGATCGGCCCGGCGATCGAGAGCAGCGTCAGCACCGTCTCGCGGGCCATCGCGAGCGCGTCCTCCTCGGTCACGGCCGTCCCCCGCCGACGCCGGCACGTCCGTCCGCCCGGCAAGAACTGCCGGACGGGCAAGTGTTGCCCGACAAGCAAAGAATGCCGGACGGACCGGGGCGCCGTGCCCGGTCAGATCGGCATGCGCAGGATCTCCTGATAGGCCGTGACAAGCTTGTCCCTCAGAGTCGTGACGGTCTGCAGCGTCAGTTCGGCGTCGTTCACCGCGGCCACGACGTCGTTCAGATCGGCCTTGCCGGCGACGCCCTGCTTCGACAGGGCCTCGCCGCGATGCATGGTATCGACGGCCGTGGTCGCGGCCTCCTGGACATAGCTCGCGAAGTCCTTGGCCCCGGCCGCCGGCCCGGCGGCGGCACCGCCGCCCAGCCCCGGAACCGGGGGCATCAGGTCGCCTACCTTCATCACCATGCCGCGTCCTCCTGGAAGTCAATCTAGCAAAACCGCCGGGACATCGGAAGCCGACCGCCGCCGCATCACGCCGTCAGGCCCGCCCGTTCAGGCCCACCCGTTCAGGCCCGCAGAAGATCGATGGTGCGCTGGATCAGCGACTTCGACGACTCGATGACGCTGAGATTCGCCTCGTAGCTGCGCTCCGCCTCGCGCATGTCCGTGAGTTCCACCAGCGAGTTCACGTTCGGCATCTTCACGTAGCCGTTGTCGTCGGCCAGCGGGTGATGCGGCTCGTACACCGTGTTGAAATCGCTGGTGTCCCGGCCGATCTTCGCCACCTTGACCAAATCGGCGTTCAGGTTGCGGTCGAGCACGTTGTCGAAGGTGATGGTCTTGCGGCGATACGGGGAATCGCCCGGATTGTTGCCGACCGACTCGGCGTTCGCCACGTTCTCCGCCACGACCCGCAGGCGCGTGCCCTGGGCCCGCATGCCGGAAGCCGAGATCTTGATTGCGTTGACCAGGTCCATGGGGGCTCTCCCGTCAGCGTTCGGTGGCGTCAGCCTTGGCTCTGATTGCCAAGCGCGAGGCGGAACATCTTGACGTGCTTCTGGTAGATGTTGGTGGCGAGCTGGTACTGCAGCTGGTTGTCGGACAGCTTCATCAGCTGCTCCTCCATCACCACCGAGTTGCCGTCCGGGTTGACCTCGTAGACGTCGCGCAGCTTGACCTTGTCGACGCGGTATTCCGGCGGCGTGACGGTGCCGGCGAGGTGCCTGCCCGCGGTCGCCGCCATGCGGACCGGCGCCAGGCGCTTGAGTTCGCGACCGAAGTCGAGGGCCTCGAGTTCCTTGGAGCGGTAGTCGGGCGTGTTGGCGTTCGCGATGTTCTGGGCGAGAACCGCCTGGCGCTGGCCGAGCCACGACATCTTCTGCCGGGCCATCTTGAACAGCGTCATCTGAGAGAGTTCCATCGCCCTGCTCCGCAATTTGAGAAGCAATTTATCTAAAATTGCTTCTTTTGTCGATTCCGTCGTGGCACTTTGGCGATGCCCGGCGGCCTCGCTGGAACAGAAGCAACGACCGTGCCAACCGGGACATCAAGCGGTCGTGCGAAGGCCGGCGTCACGCGATATAGTCGGGCAGCACCGGAGTCGACGATGACCGACCGCCCCGCCGGACCCCGTCTTGCCCAGGATCGAGCGAACCGCCGCGCGCCGGCGGACGATCGCAAGGTGGCGATCGCGCTCAGCCACGACATCGGCTCCGACCAGGCGCCGACCGTCGTCGCCAAGGGATATGGCGCGGTCGCCGAGCAGATCCTGCGCCTGGCCTTCGACAACGACGTCAAGGTCCGCACCGACCCGGACCTCGCCCAGATCCTCGAGGTGGTGGAGGTCGACTGCGAGATCCCGGTCCAGGCGTTCGCCGCGGTCGCCGAGATCCTGACCTACGTCTACCGCATGAACGGCACGTTGCCGGCCGGCGACGCCGGGGGCACTTCGTGACCGGCCGGCCGACCGAACCGGGCCGCGACGCCCTGTTCGCCGAAGCCCAGGCCCTGGAGGCCGAGGTCCGGCGCCTCGCGGGACCGGGCAGCGGCGAGGACCACAGGGCCGAGATCGAACGGCGGGTCGTCGAACTGTGCGCCGCCGCCCAGGCGCTGCCCGGCGCCGAGGCGCGCAGCCTGGCCGAACCGCTGGCCCGGCTGATCGCCGCTCTCGACGAGGCGGCCGAGCTGCTTCGGGCCGCCGGCACCGGCGACCTGGCAGGCGGCGATTCGGGCCCCGATGCCGGGACCGCCCGGCGGGCCGCCGCCGCCTATGGCAGCGCCGCCAGCCGACGCCGCCGCGGTTTCTGACGCGCGCGACCGGCGGACTTGGCAGCGAAACCGGGGCAACGGACAATCGAGCGATGGATCTCGGCGACTACTTCCGCACCGTCTTCGCCCTGCTGTTCGTCCTGGGCCTCATCGGGCTGCTGTACGTCCTCGCCCGGCAGTACGGCAGCCAGCGGCTCGGGCTCGGCCGCATGGGCCCCGGCGGCCGGCTGGCGGTCGTCGAAGCCCGGTCGCTCGGCGCCCGCCACCGGCTCGTGCTGGTCCGGCGCGACGACGTCGAGCACCTGCTGCTGATCGGCCCCGACCGCGACACGGTCGTGGAGAGCGGCATGCCGGCTCGGCCGTCATTCGATTCGGCACTCGCCTCCACCGACGACCGGGGAGCCGCTCCGTGACCGCACGCTCCGTCCTCTCGCGCGTCCGCCCGGTCCGTCCCGGCCGGCGGCGGCTGGTGCTGGCGGCCGCCATGTTCGCTGCCGGCTTCGCCGGCCTGGCTGCCGCGCTGCTGTGGGGCGGGCCGGCGCTGGCCCAGTCGCTCACCCTCGACCTCGGCCAGGAGGGCGGCTCGACCACCGCGCGGCTGATCCAGCTGGTGATGCTGATCACCGTGCTGTCGCTGGCGCCCGGCCTGCTGGTGATGGTGACGTCGTTCACCCGGATCGTGGTGGTGCTGTCGCTGCTGCGGACCGCGCTCGGCACCCAGCAGTCACCGCCGAACGTGGTGGTGATCAGCCTGGCGCTGTTCCTGACCGGCTTCATCATGACGCCGACCCTGCGGGAGGCGTGGACCAACGGCGTTCAGCCGCTGATCGAGGAACGGATCGACGAGTTCGAGGCGTTCGACGCGGTCGCCCAGCCGTTCCGCGGCTTCATGCTGCGCACGGTGCGCGACAAGGATCTGCGGCTGTTCGAGGACATGGCCCAGGTCGGGCCGGCCGAGACCGGGCTGAACGCCCCGCTGCACGTGCTGATCCCGGCCTTCATGATCAGCGAACTGCGCCGCGCCTTCGAGATCGGCTTCCTGCTCTACCTGCCGTTCGTGATCATCGACATGGTGATCGCGTCGGTGCTGATGTCGATGGGCATGATGATGGTGCCGCCGGTCGTCATCTCGCTGCCGTTCAAGCTGATCTTCTTCGTGCTGGTCGACGGCTGGTACATGGTGGCCGGCAGCCTGGTGCGGAGCTTCGGGGTCGGTCCCTAGCGGGGCGCCGCCAAGCCTACCCCTGCCGCTTTCCAGTCACCTCGATCTCGACCTTCATCCGCGGGTCGGCCAGCCCCGCGGCCATCATGGTGGCGGCTGGCGCCGCCGGCCCGAAGCACTCGCGCAGCACCGGCCAGCAGGGCTCGAAATCGTCGGGGTCGGGGAACAGGTACCGGACCCGGACCACGTCGGCCAGCGAGAACCCGGCCTGCTCCATGGCCGCGCGGATGTTGGCGATGCACTGCCGCGTCTGCTCCACCACGTCGTCGGAGATGGTGCCGGCCCGGTAGTCGAAGCCGGTGGTCCCGGAGACGAAGATCCAGTCGCCGTCGACCACCGCCCGGGCGTAGCCGATGTTCTCTTCGAAGACCGATCCCGAGAAGATCCGCGTGCGGGGCATGGCTGGCTCCTGTTGCGATACGGCGCTGGATAAGCCAGAATTGAAATTGCATTCAGCACTGAGTCAAGAGTGAATTCACTAATGACTTCATCCTCTGTGTCGATCCCCTCCGAGGCCGCCCCGCCCCCCTCCGGCGAGTTCGCCGAATCCGGCAGCCTGGTCGAGCACGCCTACCAGGCGCTCCGCGCCCGGGCGATCGACTTCGCGTTCCGGCCGGGCGAGACCGTCAGGGTCCTGGCCCTGTCGAAGCAGCTCGGGCTGAGCCGCACCCCGGTCAAGGAAGCGCTCAACCGCCTGGTCACGGAAGGCCTGTTCGAGGCCGCGCCGCACGGGTTCGTGGCCCGCAGCCCCGACGTCGACGAGATCGTCGACCTCTGCGAGCTCCGCTCGGTGCTGGAGACCGCCGGTTTCCGGCTCGCCTGCGCGCGCGCCGACGACGCCGGCATCGCGGCCCTGGCGGACTGGTGGTCGACAGTCAGCCCCGGCTACGCCGACCTGTCGGTGAGCGAGACGACCCGGGTCGACGAGGCGTTCCACGAACGCTTCGTGGCGATGGCCGGAAACCGCGAGATGATCCGGCAACTGCGCCTGGTGTGCGCCCGGCTCCGGTTCTTCCGGACGATCGATCTCGACCGCCCGGACTTCCGGGTCCCGTACTACGACGACCACCTGGCGATCATCGACGCACTGCGCCGGCGCGACGCCGAAGCCGGCACGGCGGTCATCGGCCGTCACATCGCGATCAGCCGGGAACGCGCCGTCGAGATGATCAAGGAAGCCCTGGCGCGGATCTTCGCGCGCAAGCCGGCCGCACCGGCCCGCTGACCCGTGCCGCCGGTCAGTTGGTCGCGCTGAGCGAACCTTCCTTCAGCTTTTCGCGGTAGCTCGACAGGAACGCCTGGAACCGGCCGATTTCCTCGAACCGCTCGGTGAGCTTCATGAAGTCGCCCGGCTGGCTGCTGGTGCTGTTGGTGATCAGCCGGAACGCCTCGCGGTAGGGAGTGTTGTCCATCTGCGAGGCGTACAGCTGGCGCAGGCGGTTCAGGCCCTCGGCGTTGTCGCTCAACGACAGCGACACCGCCCAGTTGAGGATGAACTGCGCGACGTCCGGCTTGATCCGCGAGCCGTCGAGCCCGGCATTGCCGACCAGCCGCCGGAACACCTTGGCCGCCTCCACCCAGTTCTGGGTCCGCCAGTAGATGTCCGACAGCAGCAGGTCGGCCTCGCGCGAGTCGTCGCCTTCCAGCAGCTTCAGCGCCCCCTGGGCATCGCCGAGCTCGAAGATCGCGCGGGCCCGCAACCGCCGCCGCTCCTGCGCGAGGTCGCTGCCGAGGCCCGGCGCGACACTCTCGTCGAGCGCCTTGATCGCGGAGTCCGGCTGCCGGTCGAGCAGGTGGATGACCGCCAGCCGGGCCCCGACCCGGGCCTTCTCGACCCCCTGCAGCCGGAACTTCACCTGCCGGTCGAGCAGCCGGGCCGCCCGGTCGAGCAGGTCGACGCGCACCAGCCGGTCGGCCAGTCCCTCGATGATCCTGTCGCCGGCCTGCCCGACCGGCGTCAGTTCCCGGAACTCGTCGTACAGCGCCAGGGCCTGCAGCGGCGTCATGCCCTCGATCGCACCGTTCGTGAAGATGTCGCTGAACGCCTTGGTGAGTTCCTGGGCCGCCTCCCGGGTCTCCGGGTTGTTCGGGAAGAACGTCACCGCCTGCCGCAGCGCATCCAGCCCGGCCTCGTACTCGTTCTCGTTCAGCCGCAGCCGGCCGAGCTCGCGCAGCAGTTCGAACTCCAGGCGGTCGCCGCGCCAGGCGTATCGCAGCTGGTCGAGCCGGTCGGCGGCCTCCTGGCTGGAGATCCTGCCCTCGGACAGGTCGAGCTCGATCAGGGCACGCTCGGAACGGACCCGCGCCCACCGGTCCTCGCCGTCGGCGAGCCGGCGCCAGATCTCGACCGCGGTCTCCACATCCCCCGACGCCTGCAGGACGCGGGCCCGCAGGAAGTCGAGCCGGGCCTTCTCGCCCGGCGTCGGCGCCCCTTCCGCGACCACGTCGAGGAACGATCCGGCCCCCCGATAGTCGCCGGCCCGGATCGCCGCCTCGGCGGCCAGCAGCGCGAGTTCGGTGGTGTAGTTCCGCGGATACCCGCCGGGAATCTCGCCGGCACGGGCGAAATGCTCGACCGCCTCGTTCCACTTGCCCTGCGCCGCCGACGCCGCTCCGCGCCAGAGCTCGGCCTCCGAATAGCCGTTGAGCGCGGGATCCGCCAGGCTCGCTTCGGCTTCCTCGTAGCGTCCGAGCATGAAGTCCGAGGCGCCCCGCAGGGCCTTGACGTCGGGACGCTTGGCGAGGTCCTCGTCCGACTGCTCGATCGTACGCAGCAGGCCGATCGCCTCGGCCGCCAGGCCGCGGGCGAAATAGAACTGCGCCAGTTCGAGCCGGGGCCCGCTGCGCGAGATGCTGGTCGCCTCCGAAATCCGCAGCTGCATCGCCTGGCGCTGGTTGAGGAAATCGTTCTCGTCGCCGAGCCGCCAGTTGCTCATGTCGAAGATCCGGCCGGGCGGGAGACCGGCCGGCAGGCCGTCGAACCGCCGTCCGGAAAACGCGTCCTCGGTGGCCCGCTGCGACGGGCCCGACAGCAACAGCCCGCCCTCCACCGTCACCGCGACGCCGTCGGGAAGCACGCGAACCTCGACCCCGTCGAGCCTGGGCCGGACCACGACGCCCTGAACCGACGGCAGGATCGACAGTTCCGGATAGGTCCGCTCGCCGTCGACGCCGCGCGACAACGGAATGATCGGAACCATGAACAGGCTGTCGCCGACCTCCGGATCGCGGACCACGACCGGCCGGCCGACCCCTTCCACCGGGACGAACAGCCGCGGGCCCTGCGGGCTGACCATCTGCGCGTCGATCCGCAGCGGCACGTCCGGCCGCGACGCCTGCGGCTGCAGGTCGAGCACCCAGGCACTGCCGTCGCGCCAGACCCGGGGGTTCACGCCCTCGACCACCGGGATGCGCAGGACCGACCCGCCGTCCACCGGAACCTGCTCCGGGCGCCCGACGATCTGATTGCCGGGGCCGCCGACCGCCGACACGTCGAAAGTCACCTCGCGGTCGAACGCCGCCCAGACGTGCCCGGCCCGCGGGAACACCGCGGCCGCGACCGCCTCGCCCCATTCGAAGCGCAGCGACAGGGCTTCGTTGGCGACCGAGGGCACGACCTTCAGGGGCGGCCCGGAAATGGTGGTGGGTGCGGGTCGCCCGACGCTGACGGCGCCGCTCCCGGCCGGCGACGGCTCGACGGCCGGGCCATGGGTCGCCTCCCCGGCGCCCGGCCCGCCCGGTGGCAGCGGTGCCGGAGCCGCCGCGACGGGTGGGGTCGGCGCCGTCCTCGGAACGTCGCCGCCCCCGACAGCTGTCGCCGGAACCGCAGGCGGCGAGGCGGCGGGCGGAACGGCGGCAGGCGGTACCGTGGCAGGCGGGGCAGCGGCAGGTGGGGCAGCAGCAGGCGGAGCAGCGGCGGGCGGTGCCTGCGAGGCGGTCCCGGCGGTCTCGGCCCGGGCCGGCGGAACGCCGCCGGCGGCGGCCGGCCGCGATGGCTGCGGCGCTTCGGCGGGCGTCGGCGCGGCCGCGGTCACCCGTCCCCTGCCGTCGCGCCGGATGTCGACCACGACCTTGGGGCCGGACCGGAAGGCATCGACCGACCGGCCGGCGGCCAGCGGCACGGTCACGACCAGGGAGTCGGCGGCGGTCTGCGATGCGAAGCCCCGAAGATCCGCCGGCAGTCTTCGGCGAACCTCTGCGTCGTCGATCCGGGCCGGCCGGTCGAAGCGGATCCGAGCCTCGCCGTCGCCGGCCTCGGCCTGGAACTCCACCGGCCGCGGCCAGTCGAACACGATACGGTCGTAGTCCGGATGCCGTCCGGTCCGGATTCCCAGCGTAGGCACCCGGTCGGCCGCCGCGGCGGCCGGGGGCGCCGTGGACGGCGCCCCGGCAGGTTGCGCCGGGGCGGCCGGCGCCGGGGCGGGAGACGGCTCGGCGACCGGTGTCGGCGACGGGTCGGTGCCCCGGGCCATCAGGTCGACCACGACCTGGTTGCCGGCCCGGTCGGTGCGCATCCGGTGGTTGCCGGTCAACTCGACCACCACGCTGCGGCCGTCGCTGCCGATCCGGGCGGCCCGAACGAACGTCCCGAGCCCGGATGCGGCTTCCGCGACCGGGCCCTCGATCGGTCGCGAGAACCGGATGACGAGGGCGTCGCCGAACCGCTCGGCCGAATACTGCACCGGGGACGGCCAGGAAAAGATCAGCCGGTCGAAGCCGTTCTGGGCCGAGCCGATCACCCCGACCGGGTCGGCGACGGCAGGCCGGACGGCCGGCCCGCCGGCCAGCAGCAGCCCCGCCAGCAGCAGCGCCGCGGCGGCGGATCGTCCCGGACCTCGCCGGACCGTCACGGCGCGCGCTCCGGCAGCACCACGACGTCGACCCGCCTGGCCAGCGTGTAGCGTTGCTCCAGGGGTGCGGTCGGCGCGACGGCGTAGAACCGGCTGTCGCCCAGGCCGGCGGCAATCGGCATGCGCGGCAACCCGGAGTCGACCAGGCCGACCGCGACGGAGTCGGCCCGTGCCAGCGACAACGCCCGGTTCGAGCCGTACTGTCCGGTCCCGGCCATCGGCCGCGGATCGGCGTGCCCCAACACCTCGATGCGGTTGGGCAGGTTGGCCAGGGCGGTCGCCAGCTCGGCGACCGCGGCCCGCGCACCGGGGGTCAGGTCCGCCCGACCGGAGACGAACAGGAGGTCCGAGGGCAGCGCGATCACCAGCCGGTCGCCGGCACGCTCGATCCGCGCCGCCCGCAGCACCGGGTCGCGCGCCAGCTTGGCCTCGAGCAGCGGCTCCAGGTAGCTGAGCCGGAAGCCGGCGCCGCGGCGCTCGGTCTCCACCCCGAGCGGCTCCGGCGGGGTCGCCTCCTGCTGGGCCACCGAGACGGTCTTGCCGAGCGCCAGGGCGATCGACGCGGCGGTCGCGTCGAAACCGGGCGACTCCAGCGTGGTCATGGCAAACCGCATCACGAAGAACGCCAGCATCAGCGATACCAGATCGACCAGCGTGACCAGCCAGCTCGGCCCGCCGCCGTACTTGCGGCCGGCGCGCCGGCCGAGCATCCGTTCGGGTGCCGCCACGGTCCTGCGGATATCGGTCAGGGGCACCGGTCAGCCTCCCCCGGCGGCGGGCCCCCCCGGCCGGGTCCGGAATACGAACCGGACGGTATCCGACTGGCCCGGCTCCAGCCCCGCGGATACGAGGGCGGGCTCGATGCCGGCCGCCACGAACCGATCCACCAGATCGGAGACCGCCTGGCCGCGCGCCTCGCGGACGGTGCCGCGCGCGTCGTCGGCGACCGTGAACAGCACGTCGAGCTCGAGCACCGAACCGGCCGGCGGCGTCGCCAACAGCGGAGCCAGACGGGTCGCGAGCTGCTCGCCGACCGGGGTCATCCCGCCGGTCGCGGACGAGTAGACCCGGGCCACCGGCGCCGAGACGTAGATCGGGTTGCCGTCGGGCTCGACGGTGACCCGGGCCACCGGCAGGACCTGGCGGAAGATCGTGCCGATGCCGGCGCGCACGGTCTCGCCGATCACCTGACCGGGGTCCGCTTCCAGCACGCCGTCGCCGAGCCTGGTGCGGAACTGCGAGGGAAACGCCCGCTGGACGCTCTCGAGAACCCGGTTGCTGCGTCCGGGCTCGATGGTCGACAGGCTGTTCAGGAGGATGAAGAACGCCAGCAGCAGCAGGAACAGGCTGAGGAACAGGGGCTGGCTGGCCCCCTTATCGGGCTCCCGAGGCGTTGGCCGGGACAGGGACATGCGCGCCTAGTCGAGTTTGTCGAACAGCGCGTCGACCTCCGACTGGGTCTTTGCTGCTCCGGGCAGCTGGGGACCGTTGAGCAACCCGCTTTCCGAGGACGACCCGTGATCCTGTTTTTCCTCTATTTTCGCGGATTTGTCACGGTTTCTTTCAAGCCCGCCTTCAGTCGGGCGATGAATGGTCTCGGAGAGGTGGTCGACGGCGTCGCGAACCGCCGTGAGGCGCTGGCCGGCGATGTCGCGGACACTCGCCGCCTCCAGGATCTCGGTCACCGCGACCAGGATTCCCTCGGCCACCTCGGGGGCCATCGATTCGGCGGCGGTGGCGACGCGTTCGACCGCATCGAGGATGCGGTCGAACGCCCGGTCCAGCTCAAGGTCGATGGTCTCGATCTCGGCGCGAGCGCGGCCGGACGGGCTGGCGGCGTCGACCGTCATGACCCGCCTCGCGCCGCCACGCTCAGAACTCGCCCAGGACGGCGGTCATCTTGCTCTTCAGCGTGGCCGCGTTGAACGGCTTCACGATGTAGTTGTTCACGCCGGCCTTCTTGGCGGCGATGACGTTCTCCGTCTTGCTCTCCGCCGTCACCATGATGAACGGCGTGCCCCGGAGCTTCTCGTCCGCCCGCACCTCCTTGAGGAGCTGCAGGCCGGTCATCGGCTCCATGTTCCAGTCGGAAATCACCAAACCGAAATTGTCGCGCCGCAGCTTCTGGAGCGCGGTCGCGCCGTCGGACGCTTCGTCGACATTGTTGAAGCCGATCTGGCGAAGCAGGTTGCGAATAATCCGCAGCATCGTCTTGTAATCGTCGACGATGAGCACCGCCATATTCTTGTCGACCGCCATAGACCCATTCCTCCAATCGAACCCTTTGCCCCGGGGGGAATCGCTGACCCGCCCGTATCGGACACGACGCTATGCTACACCGGTTAATTCGCGGTAAACGCCGGAGTTTCGTCAATTGATGTCCGGCATCTTCTTGCGTTCGGCGATTCGCGTGGTGATCTCCTTGGCTCGGATCGGATCCATGTCGGCGAGCACCGGCGCGGTCTTCGAAGCTTTCATACGCTCGAAAACCTCAAGAAGCACGTCCATGTCAAGCTCATTGAAGATCCGCGCGGCGTCCTTCGGCTTCATGGTTTCGTAGATCTTCACGAGCCCGGCGATCTGCTGCTCCTCCTGCTCGTCGTACTTCTTGATGAGCCCCTCGATCTCCGCCTTGATCGTCTTCAGCTCGTCGATCTTGCTTTCGATCCGGTGCTCGGCAGCGGCCAGCAGCCCCTCGCGCTGCTCGATCGCCCGCTCGCGCGCGTCCAGTTCCTTGCGGCGTTCCGCCAGGCTCTGCAGCAGCTCGATCTGCGACTTGCCCAGGGCGAAGGGATCCACCTTGCCGTCGGCCGATTCGGCGGTCGTTCCGCTCTGCGCCTGGGCGATCTGCCGGTCCGCCGGAACCGCCCCGCCACCGGCCTCGGCCGGTGCCCCGACCGAAACGTCCATGTCGAAGGACAGCAGGGAGGGCACCTCGGCGCGACGCTCCCACACCGCGCCGACCTTGATCGTCAGCACCAGCGCCGCGACCAGCGCCGTGAGCGGCAGCAGGCGCGGCGTGACGCTGCGCCGCCGCGCGGCCTTGCCGCCGTCGCCGCGGCCGTCCGGCTTGGCGGCGGCGCGCCGGCCCTGCGCCAGACGGGCGGCGTTCGGGGTCGCCGCGGCTGCGGCGGCCGGGGCGGCGGCTGCTGTCCGCGCCGGCGCGGCGGCCCTCGCCCGCGGCGGCACCTCGGCGGTCTCGTCCAGTTTCGGAGCGGGGCGTCCCCGTCGATCGTAGGTCATGTCACCGCACGTTTCTGAGGGCGTTGATGAGGTCCCGTTCGGCCTGCGACCGAACCTCGTCGGTCTCCGGGGCGGCCGCCGGTTCGGCCGAGCCGTTGCCGGTCCCGCCGCCGGCCGTCCGCCGCTCGTTCGCCGGCTTCGCCCGGCGCGGGCGCTCGGCCGCCGGCGCGGCCGCCGTCGCACCGCCGGCACCGGCGCTGGACAGCCCGCCCGCCAGCCGCTCGCCGGCGGCGTCCGCCCGCTGCACCAGGAAGCTCAGCTCGTCGCGCAGAGCCTGGGCGCGCGTCACCGGCTCGTCCAGCGTCACCTTGGCCTGCTCGGCGGCCTGCCGGATGCCCTTGAGACTGGCCTCGGCCCGGCGGGTCGCCTCGTTCATCCGCTCGATGACCGACTCGACGGCCTCCCGGTCGGCCCGCAGCGACGCCAGGCGCCGCTGCAGCAGCGCGACGTAGACGACCGTCGGCAGCAGGAGCAGGACCAGCAGGATATTGAGCCCGAGCTCGAGGTTCATCCGCCGATCGCCCTCCCTCTCTCCGGCCGCGTCACGTCCCGCCCGTCACATCTTGCGCAGGCGGTTGCTGATCCGCACCGCGATGTTGCCGCTCTTGCGTCCCATCTTGCCGCTGAACAGCGAGACGTTGCCGCACCGCATGTCGATGGTGGACGACGGCATGGCGTTCAGCAGGATCCGGCTGCCCGGCTTCAGGTTCAGCACGTCGTTGAGCGGCATGACGATCTCGTCGAGCACCGCCTCCAGCTCGACGTCGGTGTTCCAGAGCTCGTTGGCGAGGTGGGTTTCCCAGATCGAGTCACGCCCGAACTTCTCGCCCATGAACATCTGCAGCAGCAGCTCGCGGACCGGCTCCAGCGTGGCGTAGGGCAGCATCAGCTCGAGCCGGCCGCCGCGGTCCTCCATGTCGATCCGCAGCCGCGCCAGGACCGCCGCGTTCGCCGGCCGGGCGATGGTCGCGAAGCGCGGGTTGGTCTCCAGCCGGTCGAACCGGAAGGTGACCGGGCTCAGCGGGTCGAACGCGGCCGACAGGTCGCTCAGCACCACGTTGACCATGCGCTCGACCAGGTTGCGCTCGATCGTGGTGTAGGGCCGGCCTTCGATACGCATCGCCGCGGTGCCGCGGCGACCGCCGAGCAGCACGTCCACGATCGAGTAGATCAGCGCGGAATCGACCACCAGCAGGCCGAAATTGTCCCATTCCTCGGCCTTGAACACCGACAGCATGGCCGGCAGCGGGATCGAGTTCAGGTAGTCGCCGAACCGGATCGAGGTGATGTTGTCGAGCGAGACCTCGACGTTGTCGGAAGTGAAGTTGCGCAGGCTGGTCGACATCATGCGAACGAGGCGGTCGAACACCACCTCGAGCATCGGCAGGCGCTCGTAGGAGACCAGCGCCGAGTTGACGATGGCGTGGATGCCCGAGGTGTCGGCCTCGCCGGCACCGGCCTCGTCGAACCCGAGAAGACTGTCGATCTCGTCCTGATTGAGAACCCGGGCGGAACCGACGTCGCCGTCTTCCTCGTCCGACATCGACTCCCATTCGGCCGCGAGATCGTCGTTGGTCGCCATCGTCGTTGCCTTACTGGACCAGCATTTCCTTGAACAGCACGTCCCGGACCCTCACCGGACGCGCCGCGATGTTCACCCGTCGCAACAGCTCCTCCCGCAGCCTGTACATCCCGGCCGAGCCGTTCAGGTCGTCGACCCGCAACTCCCGCAGATAGACCTGAAAGTTGTCCACAATGCGGGGAAGCACCTCGTTGATGCGATCGACATCCTGCGGGCTCTCGAGCTCGAGCGCGATCTTGATCTTCAGGAAGGTCGACTTCCGGCCGCTGGTGTTCAGGTTCACGATCAGGTCCGGCACCTCGAAGAAGAACGCCCGCTGCTGGGTCGGCTGCGGTGGCGCCGGTGCGGCATGGCCGTCCTGCGTGGCCTCGGCCGGCGGCGGCTCGCCGCCGCCGAACAGACCGAGCATGAACGCGGCGCCGACTCCGCCGCCGATCAGCACCAGCAGCAGGATCGCCGCGAAGATGATCAGCCGCTTTCCGCTGATCCGCTTCTTTTCCGGTTCCTCGCCGACACCTTCCATGTCGTCGAGTGCGTCTTCGGCCATTCCGCTCTCCGTCCGCCCCGGTCGCCCGGGACATTGCCAGTGTGCCGGACCGTGTCCTGCAAGGCCGATGCCGACTCGGGAATCTTACCGGATCGGCCGGGACTTCGAAAGCTCGCCAGCCGGCGCTGCGACCGGCGGCGCCCCCGCGGCCCTGCATATGGGGCGGACGCCGCCGAAGCGAAGCCCCGCTCGCCGCCGCCCGTCCGACGGGGCTGCCGACCGGCCGGCGGTAACTTCTGCCCGGCAGAGGATGCCGAACCGGACCCCGGACCGGGGAAATCCGCGGATCAGGGCCTCGTCGACGACTGGCACGCCCCCTGCATGGGAAGCGGCGAGCCAAGCCGGATCAACCGGCGCGACGTGAACGAAACACCGAGGGTACGGAGCGAGTCATGGAAAACCCGATCTACATCGCCCTGTCGCGGCAGACCGCGTTGCGCCGGCAGATGGCCGTGGTCGCGAACAACGTCGCGAACCTGAACACCACGGGGTTCAAGCGCGAGATGATGGTGTACCAGGCCTATTCGCAGAAGGTCCCGTTCACGACCAAGATGGACTTCGTGATCGACCAGGGAACCGCCACCGACCACAACCAGGGCGGCCTGATCGTCACGCACAACACCTTCGACCTGGCGATCAACGGCCCGGGCTACTTCCAGGTCGACGACGGCAACGGCACGAAGTACACGCGCAACGGCACCTTCACCCTCGACGAGCGCAACCGCCTCGTCACCCAGCAGGGCTATCCGGTCCTCGACAACGGCGGCAACCCGATCGTCATCCCCGGCGGCGGCACCGACCTGACCATCAGCCAGGATGGGCTCGTGCGTCTCGGCGCCAACCCGGTCGGCCAGATCGGGGTGGTCGAGTTCGACGACATGCGCTCGGTCCGCAAGGTGCGCGACAGCCTGTTCGAGACGAGCCAGGCCGCCAATCCCGCCGAGAACAGCAAGGTCATGCAGGGCATGGTCGAGGGCTCGAACGTCAGCGGGATCGGCGAGATGACCTCGCTGATCGAGGTCCAGCGCGCCTACGAGGCGGTCAAGGGCCTGATCGACCGCGAGGACAAGCGCCAGGAGACCATCATCCAGAAACTGGCACGCCCCATGCAAAGCGTCTGATCGTCCGATCGACGCCGTTCGATCGACGGGTATCGACCGGGCCGCCGGTCCAGAACGGAATGGAAGTACGGGCGCGCGGCGCCGGTGAAGGGAGAACACAATGCAGTCCTTGAGCATCGCGACGACGGGCATGGCCGCCCAGCAGCTCAATGTCGAGGTCATCTCGAACAACATCGCCAACATGAACACCACCGGCTACAAGCGGCAGCGGGCGGAGTTCCAGGACCTGCTCTACCAGGACCAGCGCCGGGTCGGCACCAACTCCTCGGACGCCGGCACGATCGTACCGTCCGGCATCCAGCTCGGCGTCGGCGTGAAGACCGCGGCGACCTACCGGATCAACGAGCAGGGCGCCCTCACCCTCACCGAGAACAACCTCGACGTGGCGATCCGCGGTTCCGGCTATTTCCAGATCGAGATGCCGAACGGCGAGACCGCCTACACCCGCGCCGGCTCGTTCCAGACCAGCCAGGACGGCACGATCGTGACTCCCGACGGCTACACCGTGCTGCCCGGGATCACGCTGCCCGCCGCGACGCTGAACGTAACGATCAACGAATCCGGGCAGATCTTCGCGCAGATCGACGGCCAGGTGCAGGAGCAGAACGTCGGGCAGATCCAGCTCGCGACCTTCCAGAACCCGGCCGGCCTCGAGAACATCGGCAACAACCTGCTGCTGGAGACCGAGGCGTCCGGCGCCGCCACCACCGGCGTCCCCGGCGCCAACGGCTTCGGCCGGCTGCAGCAGGGCTTCGTCGAGGCCTCGAACGTCGACCCGGTGCAGGAGATCACCAACCTGATCACCGCCCAGCGCGCCTACGAGCTCAACTCGAAGGTCATCGAGACGTCCGACCAGATGATGTCGACGGTCAACAACGTCCGCTGACGCCGTCTGACGGCACACTCCGGGACCAGGGAGACATCCGATGAACCGCACCGTCCGCATGATCGCCGCCGCCGCCCTCGGGCTCGGCTGCCTGCTCGGCGCCGGCGCCGCGCCGGCCGCGACCGACGCGCTGCCGCTGATCCTGAAGCAGCGCACGCTGGTCGGCGGCGACGGGATAAGGCTGTCGGACGTGTTCGCCAACGTGCCCGCCGAGAACGACGGCCGGATCGCCGACTCCCCGGCCCCCGGCGACCGGCTGGTGTTCAGTGCCCGGCAACTTTTTCACTACGCAAAATCGTTCGGGCTGAGCTGGCGCCCCAACGACATGCGGGAGTATGCCGAGGTGACGCGCGACAGCATGCCGATCCCGGTCGAGATGGTGCGCGAGGCCCTGGCGACCGCGCTGGAGCGCGAGAACATCGGCGACGATTTCGACGTCGAGATCTACAACCGCGACGTTCCGCTGTTCGTGGCCACCGGCGACCGCCCGACCGTGATCGTCCGCACCCTGGTGTTCGATCCGCGGTCCCGCCGGTTCGACGCCTCGGTGGCGCTCGCCGGGGCGGAGGCCAAGTCCGTGGTCGTCAACGGCCGGGTCGCCGCCATGGTCAGCGTTCCGGTGCTGCGCAACCACGCGATGCCCGGCGACGTGATCACCGAGAACGACGTCCGCTGGTCGCGGGTCGAGGCGCGCCGGGCCGGGCCGAACACGGTCAGCCAGCTGGCGGACCTGGTCGGCCGCACGCCGCGTCGCCCGATCACCGCCGGCCAGACCGTTCGCCTGAGCGACCTCCGGCCGAACTACGTCATCGGCAAGGGCGACCTCGTCACGGTGGTGCTGAAGGCCGGCACGATGACGCTCACCGCCCGGGCCGAGGCCCTCGAGAAGGGCGCCGTCGGCGACGTCATCCGGGTGCGCAACAACCACAGCCGCAAGGTGCTCGAGACCCGCGTGATCGCCGCCGACACGGTCACCGTGACCGCCGCCCAGATCGCGTCCATCAACTGACGACCCCCGCGCACAACGCGCCCAGGAGGATCCAGAAATGATCGCCCGCCAAACCGCCCTCCGCCGCAAGCCGACCCTCACCGTGCTCGCGGCCCTGGCCGCCGCCACCGCCCTGTCCGGATGCGGCGCCGTCGACCGGCTCGCCAGCATCGGCCAGGCGCCGGAGATGTCGCGGATCGAAGACCCGACCCGCAGCGCCGGATACAAGCCGGTGACCATGCCGATGCCGGCCCCGGTGGTGGCGACCCGGCAGGCCAACTCGCTGTGGCAGGAAGGCAGCCGCGCGTTCTTCAAGGACCAGCGCGCCAGCGACATCGGCGACATCATCACCGTCGTGGTGTCGATCGACGACAAGGCCGAGGTGGACAATTCCACGTCGCGCTCCCGGACCAATACCGATGCGGCGCAGCTCAACGGCCTGTTCGGCTACGAGAACGAGCTGTCCAAGGTGTTCCCCGAGGGCGTCACCGGCGGCAACCTGCTGGACCTCGGCTCGAACACCAGCAATGTCGGCACCGGCAGCGTCGACCGGACCGAGGCCATCGACCTCCGGGTCGCGGCGGTGATCACGCAGAAACTGCCGAACGGCAACATGGTGGTGTACGGCCGGCAGGAAGTGCGCGTGAACTTCGAGGTCCGCGAGGTCGTCGTCGGCGGCGTCATCCGGGCGGCCGACATCACCTCGTCCAACACCATCAGCTACGACCAGATGGCGGAGGCCCGGATCTCCTACGGCGGCCGCGGCCAGATAACCGACGTCCAGCAGCCGCGCTACGGTTCGCAGGTCCTGGACGTGATCATGCCGTTCTGAGCGATCACCGAGGTTCGCCGGCCCCCACAATACCCGCGTCTCCCCCCCAGTGGGGCCGGAAACCGGAAGGCCGCCCCTCGCGGGGCGGCCTTCTTGGTATTCGCCAGGGTTGCCGGGCCGGCCCGCTCGGGGCGCCGCCGACGTTCAGGTCGACGTCAGTCGTCCCGGTGGGTCCGCTCCATGCGCTCGTGCCGTTCCTGGGCTTCCAGGCTCAGCGTGGCGATCGGCCTGGCCTCGAGCCGTTTCAGACCGATCGGTTCGTCGGTCTCCTCGCAGTAGCCGTAGGTGCCGTCCTCGATACGCTTCAGGGCGGAGTTGATCTTGCTGATGAGCTTGCGCTCGCGATCCCGGGTCCGCAGTTCGATCGAGTGCTCGGTCTCGAGCGACGCGCGGTCGGCCATGTCGGGCTGCTGCAGGTTCTGTTCGGTCAGGTTACTCAGGGTTTCGTTGGCTTCCCGCACCAGCTCGGCCTTCCAGCGGAGCAGCTTCTGCCGGAAATACTCCAGCTGCTGCGGGTTCATGAACTCTTCATCGTCCGACGGCTTGTAGTCCGGCGGCAGGGTCACGCTCATCCCCTTCCTCCACGCGGGCTCGACGGCATTCGGCACTCGAGGGCAGGGCACCGAACGGGCGCGGAGTATAGGGAGCGGCCTGAACCGCCACAACGGGATGAAACTCCAGGAGTTCCGCGCCGCGCGACGGGTTACACGCTTCGCTCAAGTTTCGCAAGCTCGACCCGTGCCCTGAGCTCGATCTCGTCGAGAATCTCGACCAGTCGCGGATCGTCGATCGCCTCGCGTTGGCGGCGGACCGCGGCCGCAAGCTCCTGCAGACGGTCGCGCGGGATCGCTCCCATCAGCAGGCCGTGGCGGATGTCCTCGAGACGGTCGAGCATCAGCTCGGCACGCTCGCGGGCCTGCCGCCGGCCGCCCTCGCGGCCACCGACCTCCTGCACCGAAAGCACCGAATCGACCGCCTGCACGCCGCTCGGGCCGGCGGCCTGCCCGGTCTCGGCGGTCTCGTCGAGCAGCCTGGAGAACTCCGACGAGCCGGCCTTGCCGGCCTTGCCGCCGCGGCGGACCCCGCTGATCCCCGTTCCTTTGGTAGACTCGACCTTCATGGCGACAAGCGACCTTGGCCGGATGACTGTGGAGAACGATCGGTTCGGACTCGCATGCATCCCTTATAGCACGCGATGCTCCGGGTTTCGACGCCACCCTGTTCGACCGCCGGCCCGGCGACTGGCACGCTTCTGGCATGTCCATTCGCGAGACCGGGGCCACCCGGCAACTTCGACCGCGGGGACCATGACCATGACGACGGGACGCTGGATGCGACGACTGGCAACGGCAACGGCCTTTCTGATCGCGCTGGCCGTGAACCTCGGCACCGCCGAGGCCCAGACCCGAATCAAGGACATCGTCGATTTCGAGGGTGTGCGCGAGAACCTGCTCATCGGCTACGGCCTGGTGGTCGGCCTGAAGGGCACCGGCGACGACATCGGCAGCGCGATCTTCACGCGGGAGAGCCTGGTCGGCATGCTGGAGCGGCTCGGCGTCAATGCCCGCGACGACGACCTGGATACCGACAACGTGGCCGCCGTGATGGTCACCGCGATCCTGCCGCCGTTCGCCACCCAGGGCACCCGGATCGACGTGACGATCTCCTCGATCGGCGACGCCGACAGCCTGCTTGGCGGCCAGCTGCTGGTCACCCCGCTGGTCGGCGCCGACGGCGAGGTCTACGCCGTAGCCCAGGGCCCGGTGGCGGTCAGCGGCTTCTCGGCCCAGGGCCAGGCGGCAAGCGTCACCCGCGGCGTCCCGACCGGCGGCCGGATCGCCAACGGCGCGCTGGTCGAACGCGAGCTCGGCTTCGCGCTCAACCAGATGGAGACGGTGCGGATCGCGCTGCGCAACCCGGACTTCACCACCTCGCGACGGATCGCCCAGGCGATCAACGCCTTCGTCGGCGGTCCGATCGCCCAGCCGACCGACCCGGGCACCGTGCGCATGATCGTGCCGGACGCCTACCGCAACAACGCGGTCGCCCTGATCACCGACATCGAGCAGCTGCGGGTGACCCCCGACAACATCGCCAAGGTCGTGATCGACGAGCAGACCGGCGTGATCGTGATGGGCGAGAACGTCCGCATCAACACCGTGGCGATCGCCCAGGGCAACCTGACCATCCGGATCACCGAGACCCCGCAGGTCAGCCAGCCGCAGCCTTTCGCCCAGACCGGCGAGACGGTCACGGTCCCGCGCACGCAGATCGAGATCGACGAGCAGAAGGACAACAAGCTGACCGTGCTGCCGCAGCAGGTGACCCTGCAGGAGCTGGTCAACGGCCTGAACGCCCTCGGCGTCGGCCCGCGCGACATGATCTCGATCCTGCAGGCGATCAAGGCCGCCGGCGCCCTGCAGGCCGAGCTCGAAGTGCTCTGACCGGGAGAACGGACATGTACGACTCCCTCGCCACCTCGCTCCCCGCCGTCGGCGACGTCGGCCTGGCCCGCACCCAGGGTGCCGCCGAGTTCCAGCGGGACACCCTGAAGGCCGCAGCCGCCGCCGGTGACAAGACCGCGGTCCGGAAGTCGGCCGAGAAGTTCGAGAGCCAGTTCGTCTCCCAGATGCTCACCCACATGTTCAAGGGCGTGAAGACCGACGGCATGTTCGGCGGCGGCCACGCCGAGGGCATGTGGCGCGACTTCTACATCGAGGAGGTCGGCGACGTGATCGCCAAGCGCGGCGGCATCGGCATCGCCGACACCATCGAACGTCAACTGCTCCAGCTCCAGGAGGTCTCCCGATGAATCCGCGTGACGTGGTCAAGCTGTTCGTGGAGTCGATGACCCAGCTCATGGCGGTCATGCGGCACGAGGTCGACCTGGTGAAAGCCCGCGACTTCGCCAAGCTCGAGGACGTCCAGCGGCGCAAGGTCCAGCTCGCCAAGACCTATGACGAGCACCAGACCAGGCTCCGCAAGAACCTGACGGTGCTCGACTCGCTGTCCGCCGAGGAGCGGGGCGACCTGCGCAAGCTCTACGCGGCCTTCCGGGAGACCCTGTCGGAGAACATGCTGGCCCTCAAGTCGGCGCACGACGCCGCCGACCGGGTGGTCAAGATGGTGATCGCCGGCGTCAAGAAGGCGCGCGGCGTGACCGGTCCGGCGGTCAACACCAGCAAGCCGGTCCGCGGCTACGCCGCCTACGGTTCCGCCGGCGTCGGCGCCGCCGGGATCAACCGGACGCTCTGACCTGCCGCCGGTCCCGGCTACGGGCCCGCTTCATGCGCGCTACGGCCGATCGGATCGGGCTTCAGATGAACAGGCCCTCGAGGTAACGGGCATTGTCCGGGGCCAGTTCCCGGACCCTGGCGGCCTCGGCCCGGGCCCGCTCGACATCGCCCAGCGCTCGATGGACCCGGGCCAGGGCATAGTGGCCGTCCACGCTCTGCTCGTCGATTCCGACGGCCCGCTCGGCGGTCGCCCTGCCCTGCTCGAGGTCGCCCTCTTCGAGCTGGACGAGCGCCAGCCCGCCGAGCAGCGCCGGGTCATCCGGGTTCAGGTCGAGCGCGGTCTCGAAGGATGCCCGCGCCTCCTCCAGCCGTCCCATCTGGGTCAGCACCGAGCCGAGCTTGCCGTGGATGCCGGCGATGCTCGGGGCGACGCCGATCGCCGTGCGATAGCAGCCTTCCGCTTCGGCGAGTTCGCCGAGCGAGGCGAACACGTCGCCGAGCTGATGGATGGCCTCGGTGTTCGTCGGGTTGCGCTCGACCGCCCGCATCAGCAGCTCCGCCGCTTCCTGCGGAGCGCCCCGCTCGTTCGCGAGAACCCCCGCCCACACCATGATCCGGTCGTTGTCCGGGTCGTGGCGGCGAGCCTCGTCGAAAGCCGCGGCGGCGCCGTCGAGATCGTCCATGCCGCGCAGCGCGATCCCGAGGTTGAAGTGCGCCTCGGCGTAGCCCTGATCCATCGAGATCGCCCGGCGGAACAGCTCGGCCGCCCCCGCCAGGTCCTGCCGCCGCAGCGCCACCACGCCCAGGTGGTTGGGATAGGACGCGTTCGCCGGGTTGACGTCGATCGCCGCCTCGAGGAGCGTCTGCGCGCCGTCGAGCTCACCGTTCTGCAGGCACAGCAACCCGGCCAGGTGCAGGGCCTGCTCGTGACGCGGGTCCTGCTCCAGGATCTTGAGGTACAGGTCGCGAGCCTCCTCGACCTCGTTCGCCTCCTGATGCTGGATCGCCGAAACCAGCAGCCGATGGAGCGGATCGCCGGGATTCATCGAGAGGGCCTCCGCCACTTCTTGATACACGAGTGGGTGACCCTACCACATATGGACAGCCATAGGGAAACCGGTTGCTGTCGGCCCCGGCGACCCAATCCCCGTCGAAGCGACGTCAAGCGACCAGGTCGACCGGATCCGGACCGGCCCCTTCGCCCGACTGGCGGGGCGCCGGCTGGGCCGGGGTCTCGGTTGTCGAGGACCGGTCGCCCGGGTCCGGGAACGGAGCCAGCAACTCAGATGCAGCCCCGGAGTCGTCCTCCCCGGACGCCGAGCGTGGCGAGAGCACGAACGGCTTGGCCGTCGGGTCCTGACGGTAGCGTTCCACCACCGCCTCCGGCGGGAACTGCCGGACCACATCGCCGGACCGGCTGTCGCGAACCTGGAAGATCACGGTCAGGGACCGCGAGTCGAAGGTCAGGACGGGACTGATGAAGAACTCCGACTCCGCCCCGCTTCCAACCGGCGCCACCTGCGGCGGGGTCGAGTTCTTTCCGTCGCGGGCTTCGAGAGCCTGGTTGGCCTGGACCGTCGGAAATCGTGCGTCAATTTCCATGACGACCTCCGTTCTGGAGACACAGGCCTACTTCGTAGACTACCAGATCCTAAAATAGGCGGATCACCCGGGCGCGTCCAGCAGAAACGATTCCGCAGCCGCCGCGGAGGGCGAGCGCGGTGCCTACGGCGGCGCCCGGCCGGGGGCCGGCCTACAGGTAGCGGGTCAGGGACAGGCCACGCAGCACCGAGGTGGTCTGGAACGACGCCTCGAGCTGCGCCTGCAGCGTCTGGAACGTGCTGACCGCCTCGTAGGGGTCGATGTCCTCGATGTCGAGGATCTGGGTCTCCAGCAACGTCAGGCTGTCGGAGTGCGCCTCTTCGCGCGTCTTCATCTGGGCGCCGATCACGCCGTTCTGGCCGACCATGTCGTTGATCAGCTCGAACGCCGCCTCGACCTTGCCGATGCCCCAGTTCACCAGCTGCTCGTAGTTGGCGTCGTCGCCCGGCTGGAAATTCACGTTGGCGAAGGCGTACATGACCTCGAAGACTTCCTCGAACGCGTCGTCGTTCGCCAGTTCGCCGAACGTGACGTCCACGCCCTCGTCGATCCGCGCCCGCAGCGACCCCGGAGCCGGCGTCGTCACGTTGTTCCAGTTCGTGTCGGTGCCGAAGAAGGTCGTCACCGCCGCGGTGACGCCGGCGAAGCCACCGGACAAGGCCGGCTGCACATACGCCCCCTTGGTCGTCGCGGCATCGATCATCGGCTGGGCGTCGGTGTCGGTGCCGTTGAACAGGTACTTGCCGTCGGCCGTCTGGTTCAGGAGGTTGGTCAGCTGGTCGATCGCCGCGTTGGCGAAGGTCTGCAGCGCCAGGGCGGAGTTGTCGTACAGGCCCTCGACCTGCTCGTACAGCTTCTTGCGCAGATCCTGAGTGATGTCGGTGAAGGTGACCAGCGCGGCATCGATGGTCTTGGTCTTCACCTGGGTGTTCTTGATCGTGGTGACGTACGACTCGACGCTGGTCCGCTGCTCCTTGAGATTGATCAGCAGACGCACATCCTGCCCGTCGAACCCGCTGTAGACCTGGGAGCGCTTGCCGGTCGAGATCTGCAGCTGCGCGTCGGCGATCTGACGCTGGATCGACGTGATCGAGTTGTCGATCCGCAGGTTCTGAGTGACGGTCGCAATACGCATGTCGCTTCGTCCCGTTAAGCCTTACCGCACCGAGTTCAGGAGCTCGTCGAGTGCCTGCTGGACCGAGCTCAGGACCCGGGCCGAGGCCGCGAACGCGCTCTCGAGCTGGATGAGGCTGGCCAGCTCCTCGTCCAGGTTGACGCCGCTCTCGTCCTTCAGCCGCTCATCCAGCAGGCTGCGGATCTGTTCCTGGAAGTTGAGCTGGCTCTCGTAGTCGGCCGCCTGGTTGGCCTGGTAGCTGACGAACTCGGCGGCGAACTCCTCGATCGTCGAGGAAGTGCTGTTCAGGCCGGTCACCGCCACGAACGCCTGCTTGGTGTCGAACATGTCGATGATCGCCAGCGGCAGCGATGAATCGCTGGCGCCGGACGCGGTGAAGGTGCCGCCGATGCCGTCGCGCAGATCGGCGCCGGCGAGCGTCGTGCGGACCTGGATCTGCGCCGAGAAGCCGGCCGAGGCGCCGGGCACCGTGTTGGTGCTGTCGGTGAACAGGTCCAGGTCGGCGGTGGTCGCGCCGACCGTGACGGAGTCGAACTGCTGCGCCAGCTCGAAGGCCAGCGAGTCCAGCTGGTCCTGGGCCAGCGGCATCAGGGTGTCGCGGAGCTGCACCAACCCGGCCACCGTCCCGTCGGAGAACGAGCTGGTGATCGCGAACGGCGCCAGGTAGCCGTTGTCCAGCATGATGTCGTTGACCGCCGACCCCGGGGTCACGCTGGCGGACGGCGAGAAGGTGAGCGTCACCGCCGCCTGGTCGATCAGGAACTGGCTGTCCCCGGTCAGCACCGCGAGCCGCCCGTCCGACCGCTCGAAGGTCCGGATGTCCATCTGCTCGGACAGCTTCTGGACCCATACGTCGCGCTTGTCCTCGAGGTCCGCGGTCGACTGGCCCAGCGTCTTGCGGGCGCCGATCTCGGCGTTCAGGGAGTCGATGTTCTGCAGCGCCTCGTTGATGGAGTCGACGGAATCGCCGATCCGCTGGTCGGCCTCGGCCCGCAGCGCCTGGATCGAATCGGAGAGGGTGGTGAGCGCCAGCGCCAGCTCCTCCGCGGCGCTGATCACGTCGTTCTGCGCGGTCGACTGGTCCGGGTTGGTGGCCAGCGACTGGAACGCCTTCTTCAGTTCCGTGACCTTGGAGGCGACCGAGCTGCTGTCCTCGGGCCGGCCGAACTCCAGCTCCAGCCGCGACAGGAAGTCCTCGATGATGGTCAGTTCCTCGACCACCGAGCTCTGCTCGCGGACGTCGCGCTGCAGCTGCGCGTTGACGTTGCGCGTGACCTCCTCGACCTTCACCGCCCCGGCGCGGCCGTCGACCACCCGGGTCGACTGCTCCTGGATCTTGCGGGTGTAGCCCTCGACGCTGGCGTTCGCGATGTTGCGCGACGCGACGTCGATGGCGGACTGTGTCGCGATCAGACCGCTGCGGGCGGTGGAGATTGCATCGAACAGTGACATCGACGGTCCTCAGTTCCTGCGACCCGGCATGCCGGGGCGGGTGACGGACACCCGCTCATCAGAGATGCAAGAAGCCGGCCAACCGGGTCGCCGGGTTGGCGGCGCCCGCCTCATCCGGCCATCGCCTGGGGTTCCGGCTTCAGGCCCGCCATGATCTGGCGGTTGATGAGGATCAGGTCGTCGAGCGGCGCGTCGGTATCCATCACCAGGCGCGTCTCGCGCATGACCCAGAGCGCCAGGCTGGCGATCGCGCCCTTGAGGGTCTGCGGCAGGCGATTGTCCGGATGATGCAGGTCGGCGAGGAACACTCCCCAGACCTTCTCGTTGTGCAGGATCGCGTTCAGCTTCTCCTGCAGCGTCATCTTGCCCTCCTGCGCCTTGATCAGCGCCCCGGTGACCTGGGCAAGCAGCCGGTACTCGAGGTCACGGCCGTTCTGGGTTGCCGTGGCCCCCTGTACCTTGCGATAGGCGTTGTACCCTTGCATTCAGCGACCCTCCGCTTCAGCCACCCGCGACGACCGGTTCGGCCGGCGTCACGTCCCCTTCGCCGACGACTACTGGAACAGGCCGAGCAGGATCTGCGGGGCCTGGTTGGCGATGCCGAGCACCTGCACGCCGAGCTGCTGGCGGACCTGCAGGGCGGTCAGACGGGCCGACTCGCGCGCCATGTCGGCGTCCACGATGTTGCCGAGACCTTCTTCGGTGGCGTCGGTGATTTCCTCGAGGAATGTGGTCTGCAGCTCGAGCGCCCGCGCTTCGGCGCCGAGCGAGCCGAGGGCGGTATTGACCACCGACTGCAGGTTCGAGAACTCGTTGGCCAGCACGTTCTGCGCCGCCGAAGCGTCCGCCAGGGCGGCACCGGCCAGGGTGATGACGGTGGTGCGCAGATCCTGCGCGGTGAGGGTCAGCGTGCCGCCGTTGATGTTCGACAGCGTGTTCACGCTCGGGCTGGCGCCCGTGGTGTCGAGCAGGTTCACGCCGTTGAACACGGCGTTGTCGATGAAATTCGCCGCCTGCGACAGCAGCTGCTGGAAGTCGTCCTGCAGGATCGCGCGCTGGGTGGAGGTGATGCCTTCGTTCGACAGCTCGGTCAGCTTCTGCCGCACGGTCTGCAGCAGGTCGGAGATGCTGGTGGCACCGGCGATCGCCACCTTGGCGATGCCCTTGGCGTTGTTCAGCCCCTGCACGACCGCGCCGAGCGCCTTGACGTCGCCGCGGATGCCCTGGGCGATCGCGAAGTTCGAGGCGTCGTCGATCGCGCCCGTCACCTTCAAGCCGGTCGACACCCGGTTCTGGGTGACGGCCAGGGTCTTGTTGGTCCGCTCCAGGTTCCGAAGCGCAATCAGGGCTTCGGGGTTGGTCAGGATGGAGTTGTTCGCCATTGTGCCGGTCCTTCGTCAACGTTCTATCGACCCGCCCGCCGGCTCTTTCTTGCCTGCCTGCTTTTTCCGGGCAGACGTCGACGGGGGTCCTCGGCAAACGAAGCGCAAGCCGCGGGCCAAACCGGCACGACGACCAACTCCTTGATTTAACGATATTTTCCTGGAGACCGGCGATCCCGGGCAGGGCCGACCCGGGTCCTCGCGGCAGGAATTGCCGGTCAGATCTGGCAATTTCCGCCGATCTGGACCGGCCGGGCGATCACCCCAGGACGGCGGAGGGCAGCACCTCGGCGGCCCGCGCGATGGCGGCCTTCAGGTCGAGCGGGCGGCCCGCCGGCGCCAGCGGGTGCATGTTCGGGAAGAAGTGGTCCCGGTCGGCGGCGATCGAGAACTTGCCCTGGGCTATGCGGAACGTCTCCGCGCCGACCGCGGCGGCCAGCCAGCACACGGTGGTCGGCGCCGACACAACGGCGTCCAGGGCCGACATCAGCGCCGCGGTCCCGTCGAGGTCGTCCATCTGGTCGAGCCCCTCGGGAATCCAGAGGTCGAGCCCGGTCCGCTCCCGGAACGCCTCGACCTCGGCCCGGCACTCGTCGTACTGCAGGCAGACGAAGCGAATGCCCGGCAGGCGCAGGATCGGCGCCCAGTCGTCGAGCGGGGCGTAGGCGCTGAAGCGGGTCGCCGAGGCCACCGCGATGCTGCGCCAGGACACCCCCACCTTCGGTTCCGGGCCGAGCCCCGCCAGCCGTTCGCGCCAGGCCGCAACCGCCTCGGGATCGGCCTCCAGATAGCCCCGACGGGTCGCCGGCCGGGCCCGCTCGGCCCGGTACAGCCCGAGCAGGCTGCCGGCATGGATGTAGTGGGTGATCGAATGCTCGCGGGCCACCCGGGTGTAGTCGAACACCGCACGGCCGGCCTCCAGGCGGGTCGCCTGGCGCGGGACCAGCGTGATCCCGGGGAAGCTGCGCCGGAACAGCGGATGCAGCCGGGCGTCGAGTTCGACCACCGGGTCGGGTACGTCCGCGAGCAGGTCGGGCAGGCACGACAGGAACAGCAGCTCGTCCCCGACGCCCTGCTCGGTCGCGACCAGCAGCCGGCCGACCGGCGTGCCCGGCCCGCCCCAGCGCGCCGGCAGCGCCAGCGTCAGGTGGAACCGCGGGCTTCGCACCCGGTGCTCGTCGAGCGCCCAGCCCAGCGCCAGGTCGCCGATCGCCTTCTCGACCTGCGAGTGCTGGAACAGCAGCTCGGGATCGCCGGGCGCCAGCCGCAGCCCCCAGCGCGTCGCCTGCCCGGCCAGATCGTAGCTCGGCAGGATGTTCGCCGCCCTCGCCCGGGTCGCGTAGCCGAGCGCGGTCTCGGGATTCGCCAGGATCGCCCGCCGCGTCTCCTCGAGGGCCCCGGCATAGTCCTTGGCCTCGTAGCGGTAGCCGGCACACACCGCGCGCAGGAAACCGGCCCCCGGAGCGGCGGTCACGGCCCGCCGCATCCAGCGTCCCTTGGCGTCCTGGCCGATCTCCGGAAGGACGACCGCCTCGATCGCCACGAACCCGTCGGCCGCCTCCGGTTGCAGGACCATGCAACGCTGCGCCGCCCGCCATGCGGTCGCCATGTCGCCGGCGGCAGCGGCGTTGGCGACCACCCGGCGGTGCATGTCCCGCATGTTCGGGGCAAGCCGAACAACCGCCCGGAACTGGGCCAGGGCATCGGCCGACCGGCCCTGACCCTCCAGCGTGAGCGCGAACCGGTACCTCGCAGGCAGCGAGTTCGGCAGCAGCTCGGCGGCCCGACGGGCGAACGGCTCGGCGTCTCGCCAGCGGCCGGCCTGGGCGAGATGGCCGGCGAGGTTGAAGCTCGCCTCGGCGTCCCGCGGCGCCAGCTTCAGCGCCTTGCGCCAGGCCGCCTCGGCCTCGCGCCCGCGTCCGACGGCCGCCAGCGCGTCGGCGAAGTGGCTGAGGCACGGGGCCGATTTCGGCATCCGCTTGACCGCGCGCTCCAGCAGCGGGACGGCCTCGGCGGGGTGGCCGAGCTGGGTCATCAGCGTGCCGAGGAGATGCAGCGCGTCGACATTGCCGGGCGCCTGGGCCAGCACACCTTCATACGCCGCCCTGGCTTCCTGCAGGCGCCCGGCGCGATGCAGGGCGAGGGCGTTCTGGATACGCAGGTTAAGGCCGGTCGGGGCGGTCATGGCTGGCTGGTCCGTTCACTCAGGAGCCGTGCCGCGGCCTCGGCCGCGACCCTGGCATCGAACGCCGCGAGCCGGTCGAGAACCGGCGTCACGTTGGCGAAGAAGAGGTCGCGATCGTCGGTGATGCGATAATAGCTCGGGGCGACCCGGATCGTCGGCACGCCGATCGCTCCGGCGAACGCGCAGGTCGCGGTGCGCGCCGCCACCACCACGTCGAGCGACGCCATCAGCGCCATCAGCGAATCGATGTCGTTCCACGGGTCCAGGCCGGCGGGCCTCTCTATGGTGACGCCCAGACGCTCGCGGACCCGGGCGATCTCGGCGTCGACCTCGCCCGGCATGAGGCTGACGAACGAACAGCCCGGCACGGCGAGAATCGGGGCCCAGTCGAGGATCCCGGCATGGAACTGCGCGCGGAAACGGGTCATCCGCGCGCTCTTCCAGACCAGGCCGACGGTCGTCGCCGGGCGCCCGCCGGCGAGCCGGGTCCGCCAAGCCGCGACCAGCTCGGCATCGGGAACCAGGTAACCCCCGCGGTCGCTCGGTCGCGAGCGGTCGCGCCGGAAGTAGCGCGGCAGCGACCCGGCGAACACCACCCGGCGCAGGCCCTCTCGCGCGACCAGGTCCCGATAGTCCAGGAGCCGGCGGCCCGGCGCGTCGGCCGGGTATTGGCGGGCGACCACCCGCACCCCGGGAAAGCTGCGGGCCATGACCGGCACCAGCCGCCGGTCGACCTCGACCACGACCGGAACCGACACCGCATCCAGCAGGTCGGGCAGGCAGCTCAGGAAGACGACCTCGTCGCCGATTCCCTGCTCGGCGGCGACCAGCAGCGGGCCGTCCTCGGTGCCGGGCCCATCCCAGCGCGGCGGCAGCCCGAGCCTCGGCATGGCGTCGGCCCGGACGATCCGGGCCTCGTAGAGCGTCCAGGCGCGGCCCAGGTCGCCGATCACCAGTTCGATCTCGGCCAGGGCGAACCGCACGTCGGCGGCCCCGGGATGCGCGGCCAGGCACCACTGCGCCACCCGGCGGCCGTGCTCGAACCGCCGCAGGCTGTAGGCGCTCGACACCATGTTCTGCAGGGCCGCGCGGTCGGCCGGCTCGAGGACCCCGGCCCGCATGGCCTGGCGACCGGCCGCGTCGAACCTGGCCGCCCGGTACAGCTCGGCCGCCCGGTTCGCCCACAGCCTGGCTTCGCCGGGTCGCAGGCAGGTGGCGAAGCCTGCCCACCGGACGAAGGCATCGGTATCCGACTCCGGATCGCGGACCCCGAGCAGCCGGGGATAGAGCTCGTGCACGATCGGGTTCGCGACGATGCCGCGCCGCGCCGTGTCCAGCGCGGCGGCATGGTCCCCTACCGCCGCCTGCACGGCCGACAGGTGCAGGGCGAGATCGGCCCGAAGCGGGGCGACCCGCCGCACCGGCAGCAAGGCGTCGAGCGATTCGACGATCCGGCCGAGCGCGGACAGCGCCGCCCCGACCTGGACTCGGACCTCGGTCAGGGACGGCTGCACCGACAGGGCCCGACGCCCCGCCCGCACCGCGCGCTCCGGGTCGCCGCGGTCGTTGGCGACGATGCCGATGTTGATCCAGGGTTCCGCCGCCGCCGGCATGATCATCGCCGAGCGGCGAAACGCACTGTCCGCCTGGTCCGCCTGGCCAAGCGCCCGCCGTATCGAGCCGAGATGGTTCCAGGCGGCGGGCGCCGCCGGCCGCCGGGCGACCGATCTCCCGACGAACGCGGCGGCTGCCGCATGGTCGCCGAGCTGGTGGCGCAGCGTTCCGTACAGATCCAGGAGGTCGGGGTGGTCCGGCAGCCGCTTCAGCAGCCGCTCATAGAGGTCGCGGGCTTCGCCCAGGCGGCCCGCCGAGTGATGCGCCACCGCCGCGTTGAACGACCGTACGAGTTCGGCAGACGCCGCGCCGGACTTGGCGGCAGCCATGCCCAGCCTTTCTCAGCGGGGCGGCTGCGGCGTGGCGGCGGCCTCGGCCGCGGCGGCCTCGTCCTCGCGGGCCGCCATCCCCGGGTTGAGGCCGCGCATGATGGCCTTGTTCACCGCGATCAGCGCTTCGATGTCGCCCTCGCCGGCAGCCACCATCCCGGTCTCGCGGGTGACCCAGATGCCGAGGCTCACGATCGCCGCCCGCAGTTCCCGCGGCAGCATGTTGCCCTCGGTCCCGACGTCCTCGACGAAGGCGTCCCAGACTTGGTTGTTCCAGTTCAGCGCGTCCATGATCTGCGCCATGCGGCGCGGATCTCGGCCGCTTCCGTCGGTCATGTCCTTCGCCTTGATCAGCGCGGCCGTCACCTGCGCCAGGAGCCGGTACTCGACGTCCCGCGGCGTGGCGGTCTGCTTGATCGTGCGCTTGTAGGCATCGTACTGGGACATTCGGACACTCAGCGATCGTCGTGCGCGGCTGCCAACGCATTCAAGTCCGGGCTACTGCCTTGGTTCTGGCCGAACGCCAGCACCTCGCTCTCATAGGTCATCAATGCTTTACAAGTCTTTAACGCCCGGTAGTACTTGCCCCCGTTGACGTCCTGCACGATGTGCAGCAGCGTCTTGCGAACCTCGTTGAAGGTCGTGGCCTCCATGAAATCCTCAATCAACTTCATGAACGTGGGATAGTATTTCTTGCGATCGGTATCGTCGAGATACATTAAAAGGATTGTGAAATATATGCGACGGGCCGGCGTGTTGGCCTCGTCCTCTTGCATGATGTCTTTACCGAGAAGTATCGTTGCTTCGTTCTGCAGGATCAGCGAAGCACCCTTGTTGCCGGCGACCATGACGGCCCCGTTAACGACGAACTTCTCACCCGGCTTGATGTTGACCTTCAGCGGCATAAGCTAAGTGTCGCATGGACCCCTGCCCTGTCAAGCCGAGCCAGAGCGACCGCCGCGCGGCCAGCGTGCCGTCGTGACGGTCATCGCCACATTGCTGGGGCGTGCCGTGGCCGCGCATCGGTCCGGCCGGATCGCCGACGCGGTCGCGATCTACCGCGACGTCCTGGCGATCGAGCCGGAGCACGCCCGGGCCAGCCACCTCCTCGGATTCGCGCTGCTGCAGCTGGGGTCGCCGGCCGCCGCGCTGCCGCTGCTGGCGACGGCGCTTCGACGCGCGCCCCGGACCCCCGACGCCTGGGCCCATTTCGGCCTCGCCCTGAGCGCGCTCGGCCAGGAAGCCAGCGCCACCGCGGCATTGCGCCGCGCCCTGCTGCTGTCGCCGGCGCTTCTCGAAGCGGCAACCGGGATGATCCGGGTCGCGCGCGACGCCGGCCGGGCGGTGCCGGAGCGGGCCGCCGCCCGGGTCGTCGTGCTGGCGCCGCTGCGCGCGGTCGGCTGGCACGGGCTCGGGCTGGCGCGGGCCGGCCGTGCCTTCGGAACGGCGGCGGCGCACGACGACGGATCGGTCAGCCTGCGGCGGGCCGCCCTGATCGATCCGACCGACCGGCCGGCGGTGACCGACCTGGCCGACACCCTGCGCTCCCGGCGCCACCCCGAATCGGCACGGACGATCGGCCGCTGGGCGGTCTGCCTCGGCCCGGCGTCCTCTGCCGTACGTTCGACGCTCGCCGCCTCCCTGTTCGATCTGGACAGGATCGACGAGGCCGACACCGCGGCGCGCACCGCCGCCGTGCTGGCACCGGGCAATGCCCGGGCCTACGGAAACCGCGCCCAGTGCCTGTACCGGGCCGACCGATTCGCGGAGGCCGCCGGCGAGGGCCGGCGGGCGGCCATGATCGATCCGCGGGATCCGCAGATCCGGGCGAACCTGTCGAGCTATCATCTTGCGATGGGCCGGCTCGAAACCGGCTGGCGGTTGTTCCGGGACCGCCCGTCGCGCCGGGTCCTGTCGCAGCGGCCGGGCCTGCCGGCGGCGGTCTGGTCCGGCGAGACCGGCGCCCGGCTGATGGTGCTCGCCGAACAGGGCCTGGGTGACGAGCTGCTGTTCGCCACCTGCTGGCCGGACCTCGCCGCCCGGGTGCGCGACGGCCGGCTGGCGGCGGTCGCCGTCGAGCTCGACGCCCGCCTGCGTCCGCTGGCCGAGCGGACCTACCCCGTGCTGCGCTGGTTCGACCGCGATCGCAGCGAGCGGTCCGCGGGAACACCGCCGTACTGCCCCGGCTTCGAGCCGACGCACTGGGTCGCGGCCGGGGATCTTCCGTCGCTGTTCCGTCCCGAGGTCGACGCCTTTCCGGACGGGCCCCTCCACCTGGTCCCGGACCGCGGGCGGATTGCGGCGTTCCGGCGATGGCTGGACGCCGAGGCTCCGGGCATCCCGCGGATCGGGCTGTGCTGGCGGTCCGGGCTGCGCACCGGGGACCGGCTCAAGTATTATCCCGCGCTGCCGGACTGTCGCATCCTGCTGGCGAGGCCGGAGTGGCGCGTCGTGGTCCTGCAATACGACGACTGCACGGACGAACTGGCCGCGGCGGCCGCCGCCGGCCTGCCGCCGCCGCTGCTGCCCCCCGGCCTGGATCGCCGCGACGACCTCGACGGGGTCGCGGCACTGATCGCGGCGCTCGACATTGTGGTGTCGGCGGAGACCGCGGTACTCGCCCTGGCGGGCGCGGTCGGCGCCCCGACCGTCGGCTTCGGCCTCGGCCGCGGCTGGGTCGCCCTCGGGCAATCCCGCTCGCCCTGGTACCCGACGGTGACCGGCCTGCACCGCCGGCCCGGCGAGGACTGGGAGCCGCTGATGAAGCGCGTGGCGGACCGGACGGCCGAGACGATCGCCCAAACAAAAGAGCCGGGCGGCAAGGCCGCCCGGCTCGATTGAGCGTTGGTCGGTTCCGAGATTAACGGAACAGGCCGAGCAGGCTCTGCGGACGCTGGTTGGCGATACCCAACGTCTGGATCGAGAGCTGCTGCTGCACCTGCAGCGCCGTCAGGCGGGCCGACTCGCGGGCCAGGTCGGCGTCCACGATGTTGCCCAGACCTTCCTCGGTCGCGTCCGAGATCTGCTCCAGGAACGAGGTCTGCAGATCAAGGGCACGGACTTCCGCACCGAGCGAGCCCAGCGCCGTGTTCACCACCGACTCGAGGTTCGCGTACTCGTTGGACAGAACGTTCTGGGCCGCCGAGGCGTCCGCCACACTCGCGCCCGCGAGGGTGACGACCGTCGTACGCAGATCCTGGGCGGTCAGCGTCAGAGTGCCGCCGGACAGGTTCGAGAGGGTGTTGATGTCGGTGCTGGCGCCGGCCGTATCGAGCAGGTTCACGCCGTTGAAGGTGGCGTTGTCGATGAAGTTCGCGGCCTGCGACAGCAGCTGGTTGAAGTCGTCCGTCAGAATCGCGCGCTGCGCCGTGGTGATGCCCTCGTTCGAGAGCTCGGTCAGCTTCGTGCGGACGTTCGACAGCAGGTCGGAAACCGCGGTGGCGCCCGCGATGGCGACCTTGCCGATACCCTTGGCGTTGTTCAGGCCCTGCGTGACGGCGCCGATCGCCTTCAGCTCGCCCCGGATACCCTGGGCGATCGAGAAGTTCGAGGCATCGTCGAGTGCGCCCGAAACCTTCAGACCGGTCGAAACGCGGTTCTGCGAAACGTCCAGGTCACGGTTGACGCTGTTGAGGGTCCGGAGAGCGACGAACACGCCCGGGTTGGTATTGATTGAGTTCTGAACAGCCATTTTGGCCTCCTCTTTCTAAGGTTGGGCATTTTGCCCAGGTAGGGGCGAACCCCAGAGCACCATAGAAAATGCACCGCGAGCGCGGGCGAGTCAATCGAATAACGGTCGATCGACGGCAAGCGCTACGGCACGGCCGGGAGGCGTGGTCCGACAGATGTTTATCTAGTTAACCAAAGATTTAGCTGCTCGAATTTCCGCGGTTTCGCACCTCCTTTCGAATTTTTTCTCGTGGGATGGCGGGGTGAGGCGTCGCCCCACCCCGCGTCCCATTACGCGTCGCCGATTACCGGAAGAGCCCCTGGAGGATCTGCGGCCGCTGGTTGGCGATGCCCAGCGTCTGCACGGACAGCTGCTGCTGCACCTGGAGAGAGGTCAGGCGGGCCGACTCACGGGCCAGGTCGGCGTCCACGATGTTGCCGAGGCCTTCGTCGGTCGCATCCGAGATCTGCTCCAGGAACGAGGTCTGCAGCTCGAGGGCACGGACTTCCGCACCGAGCGAGCCCAGCGCCGTGTTCACCACCGACTCGAGGTTCGCGTACTCGTTGGCCAGGACGTTCTGGGCCGCCGAGGCATCCGCCACGGTCGCACCCGCCAGGGTGACGACCGTCGTACGCAGATCCTGGGCGGTCAGCGTCAGGGTGCCGCCGGCCAGGTTCGAGAGGGTGTTGACGTCGGTGCTGACCGCAGCGGTATCGAGCAGGTTCACGCCGTTGAAGGTGGCGTTGTCGATGAAGTTCGCCGCCTGCGACAGCAGCTGGTTGAAGTCGTCCGTCAGGATCGAGCGCTGCGCCGTGGTGATGCCCTCGTTCGAGAGCTCGGTCAGCTTCTGGCGGACGGTCTGCAGCAGGTCGGAGATCGCGGTGGTGCCCGCGATGGCGACCTTGCCGATACCCTTGGCATTGTTCAGGCCCTGCGTGACGGCGCCGATCGCCTTCAGCTCGCCCCGGATACCCTGGGCGATCGAGAAGTTCGAGGCATCGTCGAGCGCGCCCGAAACCTTCAGACCGGTCGACACGCGGTTCTGGACGACGTCCAGATTGCGGTTCACGGAGTTGAGGTTACGGAGAGCCACGAAGGAACCCACGTTCGTGTTGATGGAGTTCTGCACAGCCATTGTCGTCTTCCTCTTTCTAAGGGTGACGTCGGCGTTTTGCCGACCCGGTCGGATCTAGTCCGTCCTAACAGCCATGAAACAGGAAGCCCGGAGAGATGTCAAGCATTTTAATTATTTTTGTTTTAAATGCGTTATTAAATAGATCCCACCGACCGGCAGCGCTTGCAGGACCCGTACCGGCCGAGGCTTTCCGCGGCACGGCCGGCGTGGGCGAGGGTCGCCGAGCGCTTCGCCCACCCACCCGCGGCACGCCGCCCGGCAAGCCCGACACGCTGCCCGGGCAGGAATTGCCCGCCCCCGGCAGATCTTGCCGGGTCGCCCTTCCGGCGGGCGCCTGCAACTCCTTCAAAACCCCCGGATTCGACCGAACCCGCCGACTGGCCCGCGGGTTGCAACAGGTCGATCGGACACGACCGACCAGGTGACGTCATGGACATCAACTCGCTCGACCCGAAGATCGCCAACGCCCCGACCACCGGCGGCCGTCGTCGCGACGGTGCGGAGGACGGCTTTCGCGGGGTCATGGAGCTGATGGCGCACCTGTCGCCGCAGGATCCCGCCAAGGCCGACGAGGTCTCGCGCCAGCGCGCGTCGGACAGGTCACCGGTCGAGCGCGCCCCCGAGCCGGAGAGAGGCGAGCCGCGAGAGCCGGACGAGGCGACGGACAAGACGACCGACGAAACGCGGCAGGGCCACCGTGGCGACCGGCACGACGCCCGGACCGCCGCGCCGGAGACGTCCGCCAATCCGACCGCTTCCGCGCCGGCCGCCGATCGAACCGGCAGCGGCCGGGCTGCGGGTCGCACGGCCGACGCTCCCTCGGTTCCGCAGTCGACCCAGGCCCCCACCCCGCTCGGGACACCGGCCGGCGAGAATCCGGCCAGCGCCGCGCCCCAGGGTACCGTCGGCACCCCGGTGAACGGCCCGGCAAATCCTGCCCCGGCACCGACGGGCGCGGCTGCGCAGGCGGCTGCGGCTCCGAGCGCGGCCCCGCAGGCCGAGGCCGCCGGCACCGCCCAGGCCACGGTCGTACAGGCTGCGGCAGCCAAGCCCCCGGCCGATCAACGGCCCACCGCCCGGACCGGGCCGGCGCAGCCGGTTCCGGACCAGCCCGGCCGGCCGCCGGCAACGGCCTCCCAGACGGCTCAGGCTCCCCAGAACCAGCCCGCCCAGGACCCGACTGCCCGGCCGGGCGCGCAGCCCGCCGCCGGGTCCGAGCCTGCGGCTGCGTCCGGCCAGGCCCTGGCCGAGGCGCGGAACGCCGGCGGCCGCGGCAAGTCCCTGCCGCGTGACGTCAAGGTGACGATCGAGCAGGCACCGGTGATCGCCCGCACCCAGGGCGTGTCGTCGGCGGTCCTGGTGCAGGCCCACATGGCTGCGGCCGACGGGGCCGGGAGACACGGTGCCGCGGTGGCGCAGGCGGCGGCCGCCCAGGCGACGGCCCTGCAGCCCGGAACCACGCTGCACGTCGGTGGCGGCCAGGCGCTGTTCGTCGGCGCCGACGGCGGCAACGCCAATGCGGGCGGAGCCCAGACCGCGGACGCCGGCCAGTCCGGCAGCCAGAACCCCGGTGGCCAGAACGCCGGTGGCGGCGGTCAGACGGGCGGCGGCCAGACGGCGGGCGGTCAGGCACAGGCCGGCGGCGCGTTCCCGTTCGGGGCCGCGACGATCGGCCAGCGCGGCTTCGGCGGCGACGCCGCGCGCGCCCAGTTCCAGGAGATCCTTTCGACGCGAACGGCGCGCGCGCCGTTGCAGGGCGGCGGCACGACATCGTCGGCCAGCCCCTCCTCGCTTCCCTTCACGGCCGGGCCAGGCGGACCCCAGAGCACGCTTACCACCGCCATGGCCTCCCGGGCGGAGGCGACCGCCCAGGGTCGACCCGGTGCTCTGCCGAGCACTGTGGTCGGCCAGGTCGCCGTGAAACTCGCGAACTCCGCCGCCGACGGTGGCGGCAAGCTGACCATCCGCCTGAACCCCGAGGAGCTCGGCAAAGTCGACGTCAAGCTCGAGTTGGGCAAGGACGGCACCGTCCACGCCCGGATCAGCGCCGAGCGACCGGAAACCCTGGACATGCTCCAGCGCGACGCCCGGATGCTCGACAAGGCACTGCAGGACGCCGGGCTGAAGACCGACCAGAACTCGCTCGAATTCGACCTGCGCGGGGGCAGCGGCCAGCCGACCGACCGGGGCGACCGGCAGACTGCATCCGCCGGCGGACCAGCCGGCCCTGACGCGCCCGGACCGACCGACGACGCAGTCGCGGATCCGACATCCCCGGCTGATCCCGGCGGACAGCGCGCCGACGGCAGCTACGACCTCGTGGCCTGAGGAGACCGACGATGACCGATGTCAGCGGGATCAACACGAGCGGAAGCTCGTCGGCCGCGTCCTACACCAAGCTGGCCGAGAACATGGACATGTTCCTGACGCTGCTGACCACGCAGCTCAAGAACCAGGATCCGCTCGACCCGATGGACAACGCCGAGATGACCAACCAGCTCGTGCAGTTCGCCAACGTCGAGCAGCAGATCAGCCAGAACCATAACCTCGAGCAGATGATCACCCTGCTGAACGCCCAGTCTGCGGCGAGCTCGGTGAACTATATCGGCAAGAACATCCAGTACACCGACAGCACGACGACCTATCAGGGCGACCCGGTGACGTTCGGCTACACGCCGGACAAGGGCGCCGACACGGTCACGCTCAAAGTGGTCGACGCCGCCGGCAAGACGGTCAGGACGTTCGACAAGCCGGAGACCTCGGCCCAGCGCCACACGGTCACGTGGGACGGCCTGGACGACGACGGCAACGCGGTCGCCGAAGGCCAGTACACCTTCGTGGTCTCGGCCAAGGGCGCCGACGACAAGGCGATCAAGGTCGCCACCGACATCACCGGCCGGGCGACCGGCTCGGCCATCGACTCAAGCGGCAGCTACATCCTGGTCGGCGACCTGGCGGTCGACGTCACCAAGATCGTGGCCGTGAAGGAACCACCCGCGTCGTCATAAGGCGGCCGTCAGCAACTCGGCAGAACGCCACGGAGCAACCCTCTCAGACACCCGTCGGATCGGGTGCGTGAACGGAGGCAACAACAATGAGCATCTACGGCGGTATGTTCTCGGGTGTGTCGGCGCTGGCCGCGCAGTCCCAGGCGTTCGGAATCATCTCCGACAACATCGCGAACGTGAACACGGTCGGCTACAAGGACACCAAGGCGCGCTTCCAGACGCTGGTGACCGAGTCCATCACCAACTCCCGCTACTCGCCGGGCGGCGTGCTGGCGCGGCCGTTCGTGAACCCGGAGAAGCAGGGCCTGCTCCAGGGCACCACCTCGCAGACCGACCTGGCGATCGTCGGCGACGGCTTCTTCGTGGTGAACGAGAACTCCGACCCGAACAACAACGGCGGCGACTACCTGCTGACCCGCGCCGGCTCGTTCGTCCAGGACGAGGACGGCAACCTGGTGAACAATGCCGGCTTCTTCCTGCAGGGCTGGCGCACCGACTCCAGCGGCAACATCGTCAACGCCACCACCCAGGACCAGCTGTCCAGCCTGGAGACGATCAACCTGGCCGGCTTCACCTCGGTGTCGAACCCGACGACCGAGGCCCAGCTGGCGGTCAACCTGCCGGCCAACGCCACCACCTCGTCGACCCAGACCACCAACCTGACGGTCTACGACTCGCTCGGCGTCGATCACCTGCTGACGATCAACTGGACCAAGAGCGCGGCCGCCAACATCTGGGACTACTCGATCGACGTGACCAACAAGGCCGGCACCACCTCGGCCGGCATTGTCACCGGCACGGTCGAGTTCGACGCCGCCGACGGCACGATCGAGGACGTCGACGGCGGCGGCCTGGCCAACGGCGCCCTGGCGCAGACCACGGTGCCGATCACCGCGGTCCAGCTCGGGAGCGGCGCCGCCGCCTCCAGTATCACCATCAACTGGGGGACGGTCGGGCAGTCCAACGGCATGAGCCAGCTGAGCCGCGGCTACGAGGCCACCCTGCTCAACCAGAACGGCTCCTCGCCCTCGACCCTGATCGCGGTCGAGGTCGACGCGGACGGCGTGGTGACCGCGCGGTTCGAGAACGGCGACACCCGGCCGATCTACCAGCTCGCGATCGGCACCGTGCCGGCCTCGACCGAGCTGAAGTCGGAGAACGGCAACGCCTACACCCTGTCCAGCGGCTCGGGCGACCTGCTGCTGACCGAAGCCGGGCTGCAGGGTGCCGGCACCATCGAGGCGTCGGCCCTGGAATCCTCGACCGTCGACCTCTCGGACGAGTTCGCCGACCTGATCATCACCCAGCGCGCCTACTCGGCGGCGACCCGGCTGATCACCACCGGCGACGAGCTGCTCGACGAAATCATCCGTGTGAAGCGGTAACAGCTAACCCCGCACCCGTTACCGCTCGACCTGACCCCGGCCTCGGCCGGGGTCATTTTTCTTCTGTTTTTCCGCCTCCGGAACGAAATCGCGCTTTCACGGCCGTGCATTAGTCGTTTGTTAAGAGCCGGCCCGCACACTGGCGCCAGGCTCCAATCAGCATTCGACGGCCATGAGCGGACAAGCGGCGACCAAGACCCCGGCCATCAGGCCCCAGCAAGTTACCGGCCCCAACGGCACACCGATCGGCCTCCAGGACCTGCCGCCGCCGGACACCACCCGCTGGGTGATGCGGCGCAAGGCGGAGGTCGTTTCGGCCGTGCGCGGCGGCCTGCTGAGCATCGAGGAGGCCTGCGAGCGCTGGAACCTGTCGCTCGAGGAACTGGAGTCGTGGCAGCGGCTGATCGACCGGTACGGCGTTCGCGGCCTGCGCGCGACCAGGCTCCAGCAATACCGCGGCAACGAGCGCCGCAGCCCGCCCGCCGATCGCCGCTAGCCGTCGGCCGACACCCGATCCGTCACCAGCTTCGCGATCGAACGCAGGGTCCGTCCCCAAGGGTCCGCCATCCGCTTGCCGATCGGCGTGACCGACGGAAACCACGGGTCGTGGCCCTTGACCAGGTAGCCGGAGGGAACCGGCCGGCCGTGGAACTCGATGGTCGGGATGCCGACCCCGCCGGCGATGGTGGCGACCGAGGTGTTGGCGCTGACCACCAGATCCAGCGCCGCCGTCAGCGCCGCCGACCCGTCCAGGTCGTCGAACAGGTCGAGCCCCTCGATCACGTGCACGGCAACGCCGAACCGCTCGCGGATCTCCGCGAGCTCCACGGCACACTCATCGTACTGCAGGTTGACGAACGTCGCCCCGGGGACCGCCAGGATCGGCCCCAGCTCGGCGACCTCCGGATAGTACTCGGCGCGCGTCCGCCCGCGGGCGCGGCTGCGCCAGCACAGGCCGATCTTCGGGCCCGGCCCGAGCTCGGCGATCCGCCGTTTCAGGCAATCCACCCGCGCCGGATCCGGTCGCAGCACCCCGCCGTGCTCCGGGAACCGGTCGGGCCCCATCCGCAGCAGCCGGCCCAGGCTGCCGGTCGGCAGGACGATGTCGAACCCGTCGAGGCCGGCCTCGGACGCCTGCCCCGGAACCGGGAACGCCCGCACCGTCGCCGTCGGAAACGAGCGCTGGAACAACGGCTGCAGCTTGGCCGTGCACTCCAGGGTCACGGCGGCGCCGCGGTCGATCAGGTCCGGCACCATGGTGGCGAACCTGATCTCGTCGCCGATGCCCTGCTCGCCGAACACCAGGACGTCGCGGTCGTGCAGGTCGCCGGGCAACGGATCCGGCGCCCTGAACCGCGTCGGCGGGCGGTGAAAGCCCAGGGTCGCATAGCGCCATTCATAGCCCGGCCAGCCCTCCGACCAGCGGCCCATCCAGTTGAGGTTGACCGCGTTGTTGAAGTGGGCGACCGGGTGCCGCGGGTTTCCGGCCAGGGCCTGCCGGAAGAACCGCGCGGCGGCCCCGTACTCGCCGACGCGGTAGAGGGTGGTGGCGTAGCTCGCCGCGGTGTCCGGCGAATCCGGATTGAGCCGCAGCGCTTCCCGGAAGTGCGGCAGCGCCTCGAACGGGCGGTCGACCATGTTCAGCGCGCTGCCCAGGTTCTGGCGGATCGCGAAATGGTTCGGGCTGAGCCGGACGGCGGTCCGGTGCGCCTCGATCGCCTCGTCCCAGCGATCCATCTTCTGCAGCACATTGCCGAGGTTGGACCAGTAGCCGCCGTTGCTCGGATCGACCTCGATCGCCTGGCGGATCAGCGAGGCGGCGGTGTCGTACAGCTCGACCCGACGGGCGAACAGCCCCATGCCGTGCAGCGCGTCCGGATGCCGGATGTTCTCGTCGAGCACCGTCCGGAAGCCCCGTCGCGCATTCTCCAGGTCGCCGCGTTCGAGCGCCTGCATGGCGGCCGCGACGAGCTGCGCATGGCGGACCGCGGCCGGATCCGACGCGTCGGCCCAGGCGCCGGGCTTGCGGGGGGCCGGCGGCGGGACCGCGACGCGCGGGCCGGCGGCACGCGGACCACCGGGTCGTCCCCCCGGCGGGCTCCTCTTCCTGTTCCGGGCCATCCTCGCCTCCCGGCTTCGCCAACGTCGTGCGCCAGTTCACGCACGGTAGGAATTCAACGTTCTAATTCCTTGTTCTTTTTTACAGATAACCGTGATAGCGTGACTAGGAAATTTTTGCCCAGTTAAGCCTTTCCAAGGCTCTCACAATTTTGTATAAAATTTTATGCGAATTGGCGAAACGGCCGCATCGACGGATGGCAGGCCCCGCGGGGAGTGACCGGTATGAATCCCTTCGCCGACCTGATCCGGAACCTCGGCCCGGTGCGGCTCGCGGCGCTCGCCGGAACCGGCATTGCCGTGATCGGCTTCTTCATTTTCCTGGTGTCGCGTCTGTCCACCGGCAGCATGTCGCTGCTCTATGCCGACCTCGACCCGGCGGATGCCGGCTCGATCGTGCGCGAGCTCGAATCCCGCGAGATCCCCTATCAGCTCAAGGCCAGCGGCACCCAGGTGTTCGTGCCGTCCGACGACGTCCTGCGCCTGCGCGTCTCGCTCGCCGAGCAGGGCCTGCCCGGCGGCGGCTCGGTCGGCTATGAGCTGTTCGACAAGAGCCAGGGCCTCGGCACCACCAGCTTCGTCCAGAACGTCAACCTGGTGCGGGCCCTGGAGGGCGAGCTCAGCCGCACCATCGCCTCGATGCGCAACGTCCGCGGCTCGCGCGTGCACCTCGTGCTGCCGCGCCGCGAGCTGTTCTCGCGCGAGCGCCAGAAGCCGAGCGCGTCGGTGGTCCTGCAGCTGCAGGGCGGTCAGCGCCCCGGCAAGGAGCAGGTCCTGGCGATCCAGCATCTGGTCGCAGCCGCGGTCCCGGAGCTGAGCCCGGAGGGCGTGTCGATCCTGGACGACCGCGGCGAGCTGCTGGCCCGCGGGTTCGGCGAGGACGCGCAGAGCTCGCTCGCCATGATGAACGCCGAGGAGATGAAGTCGGCCTACGAGAACCGGATGCGCCGTTCGATCGAGGAGATGGTCGAGCGCACGGTCGGCCTGGGGCGGGTGCGGGCCGAGGTGACGGCCGAGATCGACTACGGCCGGGTGGTCGAGAACACCGAGCAGTACGATCCCGACACCCAGGTCGCGCGCTCGACCCAGACCATCGAGGACCGGTCCCAGGCGAGCGACACCGCCTCCGACGGCACGGTCACCGTCCAGAACAACCTGCCGGAAGCCCAGGTCAACGGTGCCGGCGGCAACGGCACGTCGTCCACGTCGTCGAACAACCGGACCGAGGAGACCGTCAACTACGAGATCTCCAAGACCGTCCGGCAGCGCACCCGCGAGTCGGGCGAGGTCCAGCGGCTCTCGGTCGCCGTGCTGGTCGACGGCACCTACAACCGGAACGACGCCGGCGACCGGGTGTACGTCCCCCGGACCCCGGAGCAGCTCTCCCAGATCGAGACCCTGGTCAAGTCGGCGGTCGGGTTCCGCGCCGAGCGCGGCGACACCGTCGAAGTCGTCAACATGGAATTCGTGAAGCTCGAGCCCACCGATCTCGGCGACGGCTCGTTCCTGTTCGGCATCTCGAAGGAAGAGTTCCTGCAGCTCGCCGAGGTCATGGTGCTCGCGGTCGTCGGCCTGCTGGTCATCCTGCTGGTGGTGCGTCCGGTGCTGACCCGCCTGTTCGAGAGCATGCCGACTACGCTCGCCTCGCGCGGCGGCGGCATGATCGGCCAGGACGGCCAGCTCGCCCAGCTCGCCGGCCCGGGCGCCACCGCCGACATGGCCGAGCTCCTGGAAGGCGAGGACGAGGCCGAGGAGAGCCTGCTCGACCAGATGATCGACATCAACCAGGTCGAGGGCCGGGTCCGGGCGTCGTCGCTCCGCAAGATCGGCGAGATCGTCGACAAGCACCCCGAGGAGGCGGTCGCGATCATCCGCAACTGGATGTATCAGGAAGCCCAGTGATGGCATTCCGACCGATCCCGTCGGCGGCGTCGCCTGACGCCCGGTGGAGGAGTTGACGATGGCGCGACCCAGGCCGTTCACCTTCGACTACAGCTTCGACGACGGGGCCGACGATCGCCGCAAGGCCGAGGAGCGTGCCCGCCAGCAGGCCGCGGCGGACGCCGAGGCCAACCGGCCGCCGACCTTCTCGGTCGAGGAACTGGAACAGGCCCGGGCCGAGGCGCACGCGCTCGGACGCCAGGAAGGCATGGCCGACGCCATGGCCGGCATCGAGCAGCAGGTCGCGCGCACGCTGGACGCCCTGTTCTCGCGCCTGCCGAAGGTGTTCGAGCAGCACGCCGCCTGGACCCGGACAATAGAGACCGACGCGTCGCGCCTCGCCATCGCCGTGATGCGCAAGCTCGCCCCGCAGCTCACCCGCGAGCGCGAGCTGCCGGAGGTCGAGCGCGTCGTCCGCGAGGCCTTCGGGTTCCTGACCGAGCAGCCGAAGGTGATGATCCGCGTCGCCCCGGCCGTCGAGGAAGGGCTGCGCGGGCGGGTCGAGCTGATGGCATCCCGGGTCGGCTACGAGGGCCAGGTCGTCCTGGTCGGCGACCCCGAGCTGCCGGTCGACGACTGCCGGGTCTCGTGGCAGGCCGGCGCCGTCGAACGGTCGCTCGACGAAACCTGGGAGCAGATCGACCACATCGTCGACCGCGCGCTCGCCGGCCAGCCGGAACGCGAGCGCCGTGCCCCCGCCGTCTCCGCCGACGCCGACGCCGCCGCGGCCGAACCAGCAGACACCGCAATTGACGGGCCCGACACGGGCGACCGGCCCGACTGAACGAGGAGGACTCCATGTCCGACGACGATCTCAACCTGACGGACCTCGACGACGACGACATGGCCGCCGCCATGGCGGCCCAGGACGAGCCGGAGGAGGTGTACGCCGACGACGGCAAGGGCCAGATAACCGCCCGCGAACTGGAGGCGGTGTACGACATCCCGGTCCAGGTCTCGGCCGTCCTCGGCAAAACCAGCATGCAGGTCAGCCAGCTGCTCAAGCTCGGCCGCGGCGCCGTGGTGGAGCTCGACCGCAAGGTCGGCGAGGCCATCGACATCTACGTCAACAACCGGCTGGTGGCGCGCGGCGAAGTGGTGATCGTCGACGAGCGGCTCGGCGTCACCATGACCGAGATCATCAAGGCCGACAGGCCGGCCTGAGCGCAGGGCGGAGACGATGGCGGACGGAGCCGAGTACGCCGCGCCCCGGTCGGGCGCCCCGGTCAGCTACGACATCCCGTCGAGCGGCACCACGGTCGACGGCGCGTTGCTGATCGGCCTGATCGGCGCGTTCGTGCTGATCGGCGGCGCCATCATGCTCGGCGACTCGATCCGGTCGTTCCTGGACTTCCCGTCGGTTCTGATCGTGCTGCTCGGAACCTTCGCGGTGACCATGGTGTCGTTCTCGGTCGGCGAGGTGCTCGGGGTGGTGCCGCTGCTGCTGCGGACCGTGTTTCCGCCGTCCCGAAACGTCCAGCGGGCCTGCGAGCGGGCCTTGAACCTGGCCGAGATCGCGCGGCGCAACGGCATCCTAGCCCTCGACCACGTGCTGCCGCAGCTGGCCGGCGAGCCATTCCTGCAGCGCGCCATCGCGATGGCGGTCGACGGCGGTGCGCCGGAGCGGGTCGAGACCGTCCTCACCACCGAGATCGAAGCGACCTCCGAGCGCTTGACCCGCGCCGCCAACGTGCTGCGGCGGGCGGCCGAGGTGGCGCCGGCGATGGGGCTGATCGGCACGTTGATCGGCTTGGTGCAGATGCTGGCGAACCTGAAGGACCCGAACGCCATCGGGCCGGCGATGGCGGTGGCGCTGCTGACCACCTTCTACGGCGCGGTGATGGCCTACATGGTGTTCGCGCCGGTCGCCGCGAAGGTCGACCGCAACGCCGCCGACGAGCGCCAGATCCAGCAGATCTACATGGTCGCGGCGAGCTCGATCGCCCGCCAGGAGAATCCCCGGCAGCTCGAGGTGCTGCTGAACACCGTCCTGCCGCCCTCGCAGCGGCTGGACTACTACTCGTGACACCGGGAGCGATGCGATGCGTCTGTTGATCGTCGGCACACTCGAGGGCCACATCACCACGGCCGGGCAGATCGCCATGCAGCGTGGCGCCAAGGTCAGCCATGTGCCCGACATCGAGGGCGGCCTGAAGATCCTGCGCGACGGCCCGGGCGCCGACCTGGTGATGATCGACGTGCGGCAGCCGGTCGCCCGGTTCCTCAAGCAGATGAAGCAGGAGCGGATGAACACCCCGGTGGTGGCCTGCGGCATCCAGAGCGACCCGGACACCGCGGTCGCGGCGATCCGGGCCGGCGCCAAGGAGTACATCCCCCTGCCCCCGAACCCGGAGCTGATCGCCGCGGTCCTGGCGGCGGTCGCCGAGGAGCAGACGGCGGTGGTGTTCCGCGACCCGGTGATGGCGGGGGTGCTGAAGCTCGCCGACCAGATCGCGCCGTCCGACGCCAGCGTGCTGATCACCGGCGAGTCCGGCACCGGCAAGGAGGTGCTGGCCCGCTACCTGCACACCAAGTCGCGCCGCGCCAACGAGAAGTTCGTGTCGGTGAACTGCGCCGCGATCCCCGACAACCTGCTGGAATCCGAGCTGTTCGGCCACGAGAAGGGTGCGTTCACCGGCGCCGTCGCGCGCCGGATCGGCAAGTTCGAGGAAGCCGACAAGGGCACCCTGCTGCTCGACGAGATCAGCGAGATGGACGTACGCCTGCAGGCCAAGCTGCTGCGGGCGATCCAGGAGCGCGAGATCGACCGGGTCGGCGGCAGCAGCCCGGTGAAGATCGACATCCGGCTGATCGCCACCTCCAACCGCGACCTCGAGCAGCACGTGCGCGACGGCAAGTTCCGCGAGGACCTGTACTTCCGGCTCAACGTGTTCAACCTGCAGCTTCCGGCCCTGCGCGAGCGGCCGGGCGACATCCGGGCGCTGGCCGATCACTTCGCCAAGAAGTACGCCGAGGCCAACGGGCTGCCGCCGCGGCCACTGACCGAAGAGGCGATGCGCCGGCTCGAGGGCCATCACTGGCGCGGCAACGTGCGCGAGCTCGAGAACACCATGCACCGGGCGGTGCTGCTGGCCAGCGGTGCCGAGGTCGGGCCGGAGGCGATCATCCTGACCGGCGAGAGCATGGCCCCGGGCGGCCGGACCGCCCCTGCCCCGACGGCCCCTGCCCCGACGGCCCCTGCCCCGGTCGCAGCAGCCCCGGCCGCAGCAGCCCCGCCCGCAGCGGCGACACCGGCGCCTGCCGCCCCGGCCGGCGGTTCCTCGACCTCCTCGCTGGTCGGCCGGACGGTCGCCGACGTCGAGCGCGACCTGATCATCGACACCCTTTCGCACTGCCTGGGCAACCGGACCCATGCCGCGAACATCCTGGGCATCTCGATCCGGACCCTGCGCAACAAGGTCAAGCAGTTCATGGACGAGGGCTACGACGTGCCGGCGCCGGGCGACGCCGACCGGGCGTCGGTCTGATGCATTGACGGCACCTCGGGGAGCGGCCTGAGAGATGGCGGACACCTCAGGACAGGGCAACGACGGCCGCCGGCCGATGGGCGGGCTCACCATGCCGACCCTCGGCAGCGTGACCGACGCCCTGCGGCGCGGCGACATCATGCTGGCGGCTGGCGTCATCGCCATCCTGTCGGTCCTGATCCTGCCGATGCCGACCTGGCTGCTGGACTTCTGTCTGGCGATCTCGCTGGTGTTCTCGGTGCTGATCCTGATGACCGTGATGTTCATCCGGAAGCCGCTGGACTTCAGCGCCTTCCCGATGGTCCTGCTGATCGCCACCATGCTGCGGCTGGCGCTGAACCTGGCCTCGACCCGGCTGATCCTGGGCGAGGGTCACACCGGCACCGACGCCGCCGGCCAGGTGATCCAGGCGTTCGGCAACTTCATGATGTCCGGCAACCCGGTGATCGGCGTGATCGTGTTCGCGATCCTGGTGATCGTGAACTTCATCGTCATCACCAAGGGTTCCGGACGCATCGCCGAGGTGTCGGCCCGGTTCAGCCTGGACGCGATGCCCGGCAAGCAGATGGCGATCGACGCCGACCTGTCGTCGGGCCTGATCAACGAGGACGAGGCCCGGACCCGGCGCGAGGAACTGAGCCAGGAGAGCAGCTTCTTCGGGTCGATGGACGGCGCCTCGAAGTTCGTGCGCGGCGACGCGGTCGCCGGCCTGCTGATCACCCTGATCAACGTGGTCGGCGGCATGATCATCGGCATGGCCCAGCAGGGCATGTCGTTCTCCGACGCGTCGATGACCTACACGATCCTGACGGTCGGCGACGGCCTGGTCAGCCAGATCCCGGCCCTTATCGTGTCGACCGCCGCCGGCATGCTGGTCACCAAGGGCGGCGCCGAGGGATCGGCCGACGAGTCGGTGTTCGGGCAGCTCGGCGGCTACCCGAAGGCGCTCATGATGAGCTCCGGCCTGATGATCATCATGGCGATGCTGCCCGGCATCCCGATGATCCCGTTCCTGCTGATCGCCGGCGTGACCGGCAGCGGCGCCTACTTCCTGTGGCGCGGCCAGGAGGAAGCGAAGGCCGCCGCGGTCGAGGCCGAGGAGACCGCCGCCGCGGCGCCGCCGCCGGAGGAGCCGATCTCGTCGGCGCTGCAGATCGACCTGATCCGCCTGGAGCTCGGCTACGGCCTGCTGCCGCTGATCAACGAGGCGGTCGAGGGCCAGCGCCTGACCGACCAGATCAAGGCGCTGCGCCGGCAGCTGGCCGCCGAGAGCGGCTTCATCATGCCGCAGGTCCGGATCCAGGATAACCTCCAGCTCGGCGCCAACACCTACGTGATCCGGGTCAAGGAGATCGAGGTCGGACGCGGCGAGCTGCGGCCGAACCGGCTGCTGGTGATGGACCCGACCGGCGGCAAGATCGACCTGCCCGGCACCGATACAAGGGAGCCGACCTTCGGCCTGCCGGCCATGTGGATCTCGCCCGACCTGCGCGAGGAGGCGCTGTTCAAGGGCTATACCGTGGTCGACCCGTCGACCGTGATCACCACGCACCTGACCGAACTGGTGCGCGACAACATGTCGGAGCTGCTGTCCTACGGCGAGACCCAGAAGCTGCTGGACGAGCTCGGCGACCGCAACCAGAAGCTGGTCGCCGACGTGGTGCCGGCGCAGATCTCGGTCGGCGGCCTGCAGCGCGTCCTGCAGAACCTGCTGGCCGAGCGGATCTCGATCCGCGACCTGCCGACCATCCTCGAAGGCGTGGCCGAGGCCGCCGGCTACAGCCGCAACGTGGCGACCATCACCGAGCACGTGCGGGCCCGCCTCGCCCGGCAGATCAGCGAGGCCTACGCCGACGAGGAGGGGGTGATCCCGCTGGTCTCGCTGTCGCCGGAATGGGAGCAGGCGTTCGCGGAGTCGCTGGTCGGCCAGGGCGACGACCGCCAGCTGTCGATGGCGCCGAGCCGGCTGCAGCAGTTCATCACCACGGTCCGCCACCAGTTCGACAAGTACACCGCGATGGGCGAGCAGCCCTGCCTGCTGACGTCGCCGATGATTCGCCCCTACGTGCGGTCGATCATCGAGCGTTTCCGCCCGCAGACCGTGGTAATGTCGCAGAACGAGATCCACCCGAAGGCCAAGATTCGAACACTCGGGCAGATATGAGGGGCGACCACAACAAGCATCCGCGAGCCGGCGGACAGCGCGCCGTGCGGGGCGCCGGAAAGCCGTCTGAGGCTCGCCGATGCGGCTGAAGACCTTCAACGCGCCGTCGATGGCCGAGGCCATGAACCTCGTGAAGACCCATCTCGGGCCCGACGCGATCATCGTCTCGACGCAGAAGGGTGACGGCGGCCTCGGCGTGCGGATCACCGCCGCCATCGAGGCGGTCGAGGACGAGGATCACTACGACCAGTACGTCGAGGACGCCGATCCGCTCGACGAGATCGCCGACGCGCTGGCGCATCACAACGTGCCGGGCGAACTCGCCGACAAGCTGACCCGGGCGGCCGGCTCGCTGGACGCCGATGATCCGCTGCTGGCCCTGGCCGGCGCCCTCGACCAGCACTTCAAGTTCCAGCCGGTGCCGATGTCGGGCCGGCGGCCGGTCCTGCTGATGGGCATGCCGGGCGCCGGCAAGACCGTCACCACGGCGAAGCTGGCGACCCGGGCGGTGATGAACCGCCGGCCGGTCAGCGTGATCACCACCGACACCCAGCGGGCCGGCGGCTACGAGCAGCTGCACGCCTTCACCCGCCTGCTCGAGGTCGACCTGCAGCAGGCCGACACCCCGGCGGCGCTGCAGGACGCGGTCTCGGCCGCCCGCCCGGACTCGCTGATCCTGGTCGACTGCGCCGGCGGCAACCCGTTCGAGGCCGAGGACGCGGAGCGCCAGCGCCGGCTGATCGAGGCGATCGAGGCCGAGGCGGTGCTGGTCATGGCCGCCGGCGGCGACCCGCTGGAAGCCGCCGACCAGGCCCACGCCTATGCCGCGATAGGCGCGCGAAGGTTGTTGGCGACCCGCCTCGACATCGCCCGCCGGCTCGGCGGCCTGCTGAGCGCGGCGAGCGCCGGGCGGCTGGCGTTCACCGAGGTCGGGATCGGCGCCAGCGTCGCCGACGGGCTGGCGCCGCTGAACCCGGTGTCGTTGGCACGCCTGTTGCTTCCGAAGTATGCTGCAACCCGCGATCAGGCCGCGGAATGATGCGCGCGAAAGGATCCACAATGGTTCCGTCCGGTGCTCCGACCCCTGCCGGTCCTCCGACCAAGCTGGCGAAGGGCCGGAACCTCATCGCGGTGGCGTCCGGCAAGGGCGGCGTCGGCAAGACCTGGTTCGCGGTTACGTTGTGCCACGCCCTGTCGCGGGCCGGCCGGAAGGTCCTGCTGTTCGACGCCGACCTCGGCCTCGCCAACGTCGACATCCAGCTCGGCCTGATGCCGCAGCGCGACCTCGGCGGCGTGCTGGCCGGCCGGCTGTCGCTCGCCCAGGCGCGGGTACGCTACGACGAGGGTCAGTTCGACATCATCGCCGGACGCTCCGGCTCCGGGAACCTCGCGCAGCTGCCGTCGAACCGCCTGGGCGCGCTCGGCACCGAGCTCATCGAACTCGGCCGGTCCTATGACAGCGTGGTCATGGACATGGGCGCCGGGCTCGACCGCACCGTCCGGCTGCTTTCGGGCCGGGCCGGAACCATCCTGGTGGTCGCGACCGCCGAGCCGACCTCGCTGACCGACGCCTACGCCTTCATCAAGGTGACGCTGACCAACGACCCGACCGCCGACGTGCGGGTGGTGATCAATGCGGCCGACAGCAAGGCCGAGGGCCAGCGCACCTACGAGACCCTGCGCAAGGCCTGCGCCAACTTCCTGAAGGCCGAGCCTCCGCTGGCCGGGATCATCCGGCGCGACCGCAAGGTGATCGAGGCGATCCGGACCCAGACCCCGATCATGATCCGCTACCCCGGTGCCGACGCCGCGCTCGACGTCGAGGCGATCGCCGAGCACCTGCAGGAGACCCGGTGAGCGACATCCCCTCGGCGTCGCCGCCGTCGGGCAGCCCCCCGGCTCCCTCGTCCTCGCCCCAAACCTCCGGCCAGCAGGCCGGCAGCAGCCAGGCCGCACCCGCCGGCGGTCAGGGCGGATCCGCCCAGGCGGCGCCGCAGGCGAGCCAACCGCAACCCGTCGCCGCGCAAGCCCCCGGCAGCCCGGCCCGGGCCCCGGAACTGCCGCCCGATCTCGCGCGCGCCGCCGCCGGCACGACCGTCGAGGGCCTGGTGCGCCAGGCCGCGGCCGACGGCCGCGTCACCGTGCGCACCGCCCAGGGCGACGTCCGGCTCGAGCTCAGCCGTGCTCAGGTCGCGCAACTGCTCAAGCCGGGGACGCCGGTCACCGTCGAGATCCGCAATCCGGGCACCCAGCCGCCGATCGTCCAGCTCACCGTCCGCGGAGCCCCGACCGCCGGAACCGGCGGCGTGCCGACCCAGGCCGCCACCCAGCCGGCGGTGACGACCGGCACTACCGCGCCGGCGCCGACCGTGCCGCTCGCGGTCGGCCGGATCGTGCAGGCCACCGTGGTGCCGGGCCCGGCCGCCCAGTCGGCCGCGTCGGCAGTAGCCGCCCAATCGTCCCGGGCATCGGTGCCCCCTGCTCCGCCCCCGGGAACGCCAACGCCGGGAACGCCAACGCCGACGACACCGGGCGGCGCCCCGGCCCCCACTCCGGCGCCGAGCGCGGCGGTTCCGGCCGCGCCCCCGCCCCCTGGCGCTCCGGTGGTCGCCAACCCGGGCTCCGCCTCGACAGGAACGACGCCGACAGGAGCCCCACCGACCGGAACCGCACCGTCGGGCACCCCGCCCGCGGCCACCGGATCGCCGGCGGCACCGACGGTCCAGTCCGGGCCACCGACCGCCGGTTCGTCGCCCGCCCCGCCAGCGGTGCCGACCGCGACCACGCCCGCGGGCAGCGCGCCGGCGTCGGGCTCGTCGCCACGGGCCGCCCTCGCCCAACCGGCAACCGGCCCCGCGGCTGCCGCCTCGGCCGCCGCCACGAACGCCGTCACGAACGCCCCCCAGGCAACCCCGGCGACCGCTGCCGCCACGGCCCAGGCCGCCGGCGGCACCGCTCTCCCGAACGGCGCCGTGCTGACCGTTCGCGTGGCCGCGATCGGCCAGGCCGAGGCTCGCCCCGAGGGCGCCGCCCGGGCGGTCACCGGCCTGGTCCAGACCGCCGCCGGCACGCCCGGCCGGATCGCCGGCCAGATCGCGGGGCTGACAGCCGCCGGCCGCCCGGTGGTGGAGTCGCCGGTCGGCAACCTCGCGCTCGATGCCCGCGCCGACCTGCGGCTCGGCACGCGGATCGCGCTGGACGTGCTGGCGTCGCGGACCGCCGGAACCCCCGAGCGCGCCGCCCCGCTGAGCGTGCTGGCCCGGGAATGGCCGGCGCTGGAGGCGACGCTGCGGGTGCTCGAGGAGCAGCTCGGCCCGGCCGGCGCCCGGCAGGCGATCGAGGCGATGCCGCGCCCGGGCCCGCAGATGACCGCCACCCTGCTGTTCTTCATGACGGCACTGCGGGTCGGCGACGTCCGCGCCTGGCTCGGGCGGACCGCCGCCCAGGCCCTGGAGCGCGCCGGGCAAGGCCGGCTCCTGGATTCGCTGTCCGACGACTTCAGGACACTGCAGCGCGCCGCCGACCCGTCCGAGGCCGGCTGGCGCAGCTACCTGATTCCGGTCGCCTGGGACGAGCGCCGGCCGATCCGCCTGCTCACCCGCCGCGAGCGCCGAGACGGCCGCGACGGCCGCAGCGGCAAGCCCGGTACGGCGTTCCTGGTGGACCTCGACCTCACCAACCTCGGCCCGTTCCGGCTGGACGGCCTGATCCGCAACGAGCTGCTCGACCTGCTGATCCGCACCACCAGGCCGCTGCCGACGGTCATGCGCCGCGACATCAAGGCGCTGTTCGACGGCACGCTGGAGCGCACCGGCATCGTCGGCCGGCTGAGCTTCAAGGCCTCGCCAGTCATGCCGCCGCTGCCGGTCGACTTGGACGCCCCGGCCGCCGGCGGTACAACCGAGCTGACCGTCTGATCCTCCCCTCTGCGCCGCTTCCGGAAGCCCGATGCGACCCTCTCCCAGCCTGCCGCCCGCCATCCTGTTCGACCTGGACGACACCCTGATCACCGCACACCCGGACCCGCGGGCCGCATGGCGACGCGCCATCGACACCCTGCCGGAGCGGCCGGAGGGTCTCGACCTGCACGGTGCGGCCGAGGCGATCCACCGGGCCGCCCGCTGGTTCTGGTCGGATCCCGCCCGGCATCGCGAGGGACGCCTGAACATCGCCGTCGCGCGCCGGAACATCGTGACGCGAGGGCTGGAGAGCGCCGGTGTCGCGGACGCCGGCTACGTCGAGCGGCTGTCCGACCACTACGAGGCCATGCGCACCGCCGAGACCGCGCTGTTCCCCGACGCGGTCGACACCCTGGTGGCCCTGGCCGAGCGTGGCGTACGCCTCGGCCTGATCACCAACGGCGCCGCCGAGCCGCAGCGCGCCAAGATCGAGCGCTTCGACCTGGAGCGGCATTTCGTGCACGTCCAGATCGAGGGCGAGATGGGGTTCGGGAAGCCCGAGGAGCAGGCCTATGCCCATGCCCTCGCCGCACTCGGGACGACCGTCGAGCACACCTGGATCGTCGGCGACAACCTCGACTGGGAGGTGATGGTGCCGCAGCGGCTCGGCTTCCACGCGATCTGGCGCGACCCGACCGGCAGGGGCCTGCCCGCCGGGCACCCCGCCCGGCCCGACCGCGTCATCACCCGCCTCGCCGAGCTGCTGGAGGAGTAGCCCGGCGATCAGGCCGCCGCGGAGTCCCCCTCGCGCCGGTCGAACTCGGCCCGGGCCCGGCGGATCTCGCCGTGGTGCGAGTCGGCCCAGCGCACTAGGTTGCCCAACGTGTCGAACAGCGACCCGCCGAGCGGCGTCAACGCATACTCGACGCTGGGCGGCTTGGTCGGATAGACGGTGCGCGACACCAGCCCGTCCCGCTCGAGCTGCCGCAGCGACTTGGTCAGCATGCGCTGCGAGATGTCCGGCAGGGCACGGCGCAGCACCATGAAGCGGCGCGAGCCCGCGCTCAATTCGAGCAGCAGAAGCACGCTCCACTTGTCGCCGACCCGGTCGATAACGTCGCGCACCGGGCACTCCGCCAGATCGCCGTCCCACTCCATCGTCGCCTCCAGATGGTTACCGCCCGGTGCCTATGGGCCGCAAAACTGCCGTCTTGCGACCCGCCGGCAGGTCTTTATCTACCGCGGTTACGAAAAGAGACCAACTCTCGAATCGGAACCCAGGAGTAGAGTCATGACCATCCTCGTCACCGGCGCCAACGGCCAGCTCGGCCGCCTCGTCGTCGATTCCCTCCGTCGCCGGGCACCGGCCGCACCGCTGGCGGTCAGCGTCCGCGATCCGGGCAGGGCCGGCGACCTAGCGGATGCCGGCATCGATGTCCGGCACGGCGATTTCGACACTGCGGACACCCTCGCGCGGGCATTCGCCGATATCGACACCCTGCTGATCGTCTCGGGAGACGCCCCGGTCGAGGCCCGGATCCGGCAGCACCGCACCGCCGTGGACGCCGCCCGGGCCGCCGGGGTTGGCCGTGTCGTCTACACCAGCTTCGTCGACCCGCGACCCGACAGTCCGTTCCCGTTCGCCGCCATCCACGCCGACACCGAGGTCTATCTGAAGGCGAGCGGGCTGGCTTACACGCTGCTGCGCAACGGGGTGTATGCCGACAACCTCCTGGGTTTCGTCGGCCGCGCCCTGGAATCCGGCACTCTCGCCGCACCGGCCGGCGACGGCAAGGTGGCATTCATCAGCCGTGCCGACCTGGCGGAGGCGACCGCCAACGTCCTGCTGGGTGACGGTCATGTCGGCCGCACCTATGAACTGACCGGTCCTGCGGCCATCGGCTTCCAGGACGTCGCCGACGCGGTATCGCGCCACACCGGTCGGGAGATCGCCTACCGGTCGATCCCGACGGCGGCCTTCGAGGATGGCCTGACCCAGGCCGGGCTGCCGCCGTTCATGGTGACAGCGCTCGGCGGGATGTTCCGCTCGGTGGCGACCGGCGACTACCGGACCGTCACCACCGACGCGGCCGGCCTGCTCGGCCGCGAGCCGGAGAGCCTCGACGCCGTTCTGGCCCGCGCGCTCGATTGACCCGGCGGCACGGCGGCCGGCTACAGCCGGTCGCCCTCGCGCCGCTTCAGGTTCTGGGCGGTCTCGTCCGCCACCGCCTGGTCCTTGCGGGCCTGCTCTTCGGCGATCCTGGCGAGCCGGGCGTCGTGGGTGATCTGGTAGCGCTTGAGCTCGGCGAAGGCGGTCCGGACCTCCTCGCGGGCGGCTTCCACCGCGGCCTCGGCGTCAGCGACCAGCTGATCGGCGGCCTGGCGGCGCGCGATCATCTGCCGAGCGTAGGCACCGTAGGTACGCGCGCCCTCGACCGACTGCGCGGCGGCGGCCTGCTCGGCCGCGAGCTCGGCATCCAGGGCCGCCCGGCCGGCGCGCGCCACCTCCAGGCCCGACTCGAGCCGCGACAGCGCCTTGCGCTTTTCGTCGAGCTGCTGCTCGGACAGCCGGATCAGGGTGTCGAACGGCCGCATCGGCTAGTGCTCAGCCGTCCGCGCCGTTGCCGACGCTTCCATCGCCTTCCAGGATCTCCGCCAGCCGGGCATAGCCGTCGTCCAGCTCGGCCTGCTCGTCCTTGTCCTGCGACAGGAACGCCTCCAGCGCGTCGTGATACTTGATCGACTCGTCGACCTGCGGGTCGCTGCCGCGGCGGTAGGCCCCGAGGCGGATCATGTCGGCCATGTCCTCGTAGGTGGCCATCAAGGCCCGGGCCCGGCGGACCAGGGCGTTCTCCTCCGGCGTGTTGCAGCCCGGCATCATGCGCGACACCGAGCGCAGGATGTTGATCGAGGGATAGCGGCCGCGGTCGGCGATCGCGCGCTCCAGCACGATGTGGCCGTCCAGGATGCCGCGCACCGCGTCGGAGATCGGCTCGTTGTGGTCGTCGCCCTCGACCAAGACGCTGAACAGGCCGGTGATCGAGCCCTCGCCGACCCCGGGACCGGCCCGCTCCAGCAGCCGCGGCAGTTCCGCGAACACGGTCGGGGTGTAGCCCTTGGAGGCCGGCGGCTCGCCCGTGGCCAGCCCGATCTCGCGCTGCGCCATGGCGAACCGGGTGACCGAGTCCATCATGCACAGCACCTGCTTGCCCTGGTCCCGGAACCGCTCGGCGACCGCCAGGGTCAGGTAGGCCGCCTGCCGGCGCATCAGCGGGCTCTCGTCGGAAGTCGCGACCACCACCACGCTGCGCCGCATGCCCTCCTCGCCGAGATAGTCCTGGATGAACTCCTGGACCTCGCGGCCGCGCTCGCCGATCAGCCCGATGACGAAGACGTCGGCGCTGGCGAACCGCGCCAGCATCGCCATCAGCACCGACTTGCCGACCCCGGAGCCGGCGAAAATGCCCATGCGCTGGCCGCGGCAGATCGACAGGAACTGATTGATCGCGCGGACTCCGACGTCGAGCTTCTCGCCGACCCGGTTGCGCTTGTGCGCCGGCGGCGGCGAGCCGCGCAGCGCATAGGGCTCGTTGCCCTCGGGCAGCGGTCCCTTGCCGTCGACCGCCTCGCCCATGGCGTCGATCACCCGCCCGAGCCAGCCGTCGTCCGGATACACCACCGGCTCGGCGTCGGAGATCTGCGCCCGCGAGCCGATACCGACTCCTTCCAGCGCGGCGAACGGCATCGCCAGCGCCCGGCCGTCGCGAAACCCGACGACCTCGCAGGTGACCATGCGGTTACCGCGCGCCTGCACGTAGCAGCGGTCGCCGATCGACAGCGCACGCTCGACACCGCCGATCTCGACCATCATGCCGAGCACCGCCGTGACCCGGCCGTAGAGGCGGAACTCCGGCACTTTCTCGATGTCGCTGGCGAGATGGCGCAGCAGGGTCGCCACGGTGTCCTCCATCGGTCCGACGCAACCGTGAGATTACCACGCCCGATCGCGCTTAACGAATTCCTCCCGCCGCGTTAACCTTTCTTTTAAAGGAGCGGACGTAAGGTGGGGTCCAACGCACTCCTCAGGGAGATTCGGCCATGCGCATCCTACTCGTCGAGGACGACGCTTCCACCGCCCGCTCGATCGAGCTGATGCTGAAGGCGGAGAACTGGATCGTCGACGTCACCGACCAGGGCGAAGACGGTCTCGAGATCGGCCAGCTCTACGACTACGATCTCATCCTGCTGGACCTCATGCTGCCCGACATGGACGGCTACGAGGTGCTCCGCCGGCTCCGCCAGGCCCGGGTGCGCACCCCGATCCTCATCCTGTCCGGCCTCGCCGAGCTCGACGCCAAGATCAAGGGCCTCGGCTTCGGGGCCGACGACTACGTCACCAAGCCGTTCGACCGTCGCGAGCTGGTCGCCCGCATCCAGGCGATCGTGCGCCGCTCCAAGGGCCATTCCGACTCGGTGATCCGGACCGGCAAGCTGACGGTCAACCTGGACACCCGTTCGGTCGAGGTCGACGGCCAGCCGATCCACCTGACCGGCAAGGAGTACGGGATCCTCGAACTGCTGTCGCTCCGCAAGGGCACCACGCTGACCAAGGAGATGTTCCTGAATCATCTCTACAACGGCATGGACGAGCCCGAGCTGAAGATCATCGACGTGTTCATCTGCAAGCTGCGCAAGAAGCTGTCGTCGGCGACCCACGGCGACAACTACATCGAGACCGTGTGGGGGCGCGGCTACGTCCTGCGCGACCCGTCCGAGGCCGAAAGCACGGCCGCCTGAGCGCCGGCCGCGCATCGGGACTTCCTTCCGCGCGGCCAATCGCCTACCTGATTGCCGGGCCGGCGCCGACGGCGCCCGCCGGATCAACGGTGATCGGGTTGCCGGAATGAAAACGGACATCGTCGTCGTCGGCAACGGGCCGACGGCCCGCCTGGCGTTCCTGGCTCTGAACGGCCTCGGCCTCGAGGTCGTGGCGGTGGCTCCGGCGGACGATCGACGGAGCGACCCGCGGACCACCGCGCTGATGCCGTCCAGCGTCCATGCGCTCGACCGGCTGGGCATCGACGTCCGTCCCCGGTCGACCGCGCTGACCGAGCTGGTCGTCGAGACCACCGGGCCGCTCGGCCTGGTCTCCGAGCGCTTCACCGCCGACGACGCCGGCGAGCCGTTCCTGGCCCAGAACCTGTTCGTCGCCGACCTGATGGCGCTGATGCCGATCGCCGACCCGGTCGATTCTGACGCCGCCGCGCTGGCGTTCGAGGCCACCCGCACCACCGTCCTGACCGCCGATGGCGACCGCATCGAGGCGCGCCTGGTCGTGGCGGCGGACGGGGTCGGCTCGACCATTCGCGAGCAGGCCGGAATCACGCTGCGCCGCCGCACCCTCGACCGCCACGCCTACTGCGCGCCGGCCGAGCTGGAGCGTCCGCACGCCGGGCTGTGCATCGAGCGCTACGACGACATCGGCACCGTGACCGTGATTCCCGTGGGCGAACGCGACGCCTCGCTGATCACCATCGTCGAGCCCGGACAGGCGAACGCCCTGGCCGCCCTCGACGGCGCCGCCGCGGGCGCCTGGCTGAGCCGGCGGCAACCGGCTTACGGCGCCATCCGGATCACCGGCCGGCCGGCGCTGTTCCCGCTGTCCATCGGCTGGGCCCCCGAGCCCGCGCGCAACCGGGTGGTCGCGGTCGGCGAAGCCGCCCATGTAGCGCCGCCGATCGGCGCCCAGGGCTGGAACATGGCGGTCGCCGACATCATGGCCCTGCGGGCGGTGCTGCAGTCCGCGCAGGCTGCCGGGATCGACATCGGCTCGCCTCGCAGCCTCGACGCCTACGCCCGGCGGCGGCGGCCCGACCTGGCCGGACGCATGTCGGCCATCGGAATGCTCGCCGGGATCGCGACACGAAGCGACGGGCCGGTCGGCCTGATGCGCCAAGCGGGGCTGCTGGCGCTGTCCGGCTTCGGGGGAGCGAAACGCAAGCTTATGCGGACCGGCCTGCGCTGAAGCGACCGCCGCCGGCCAGGAGGCGCGGTCAGCCCGCCGCCCGCATGTTTCCGGACTTCTGGGTCACCCGATAGATGCCGCGCTGCGACGGCACCGGCTCGAACCGGTCGGTAATCCCGAGCACGGTCTCGGCGCCGCCCAGGAACAGGGTGCCGTCCGGGGCCAGCTGGTCGGCGATGCCGGCCAGCACCTTGGTCTTGGTCGGCTGGTCGAAATAGATCAGGACGTTACGGCAGAACACCACGTCGAACTGGCCGAGCGACCGCGGGTGCTCCAGCAGGTTGAACTCGCGGTACTGCACCTGACCGCGGATCGCGTCGTTGAGCTGCCAGCGGTCGCCCTCCTGCTTGAAGTACTTGACCAGGAGGGTGATCGGCAGGCCTCGCTGCACCTCGAACTGCGAATAGGTGCCGGCCTTGGCCTTGGCGATCATCTCGGAGCAGAGATCGGTCGCCAGGATCTCGATGCGCCAGCCGGCCAGCTTCGCCTGCATCTCCGAGAACATCATGGCCAGCGAATACGGCTCCTGGCCGCTCGAGCAGGCGGCGCACCAGATCCGGATCCGCTTGGCCGAGGCACGCGCCGTCATCAGCTGCGGCAGCACCACGTCGCGCATCAGATCGAACGGCTTGAGATCACGGAAGAACAGCGACTCGTTGGTGGTCATGGCGTCGACCACGTCCTTGCGGAGCTTGCCGTCCGGCCTGGTCCGCAGCGCCCCGACGAGCTGGTCGAGATTGCCGAAGCCCCACTTGCGGGCGACCGGCTGAAGGCGGTTCTCCACCAGATACGCCTTCTCCGGCGTGATCACGAGGCCCGACTGCTCCTTGAGCATCGTCGCCATCATCTGAAAATCCGCCGTGTTCATGCCGCCCGCCTCATGGTTTGCTTCTGCACCCAGGCCGCGATGTCACCGAGCGGTAGAACCGCGGTGCACAACCCGGCCCGGGCGACCGCCCCCGGCATTCCCCACACCACACTGGTCGCCTCGTCCTGGGCCACCACCGTGCCACCGGCCTCCACGAGGCCGCTGCACCCCTTCTGACCGTCATGGCCCATACCGGTCAGGATAACCGCCAGCGCCCGCCCGCCCCAGACCTCGACGATGCTTCGCAGCATCGGATCGACGGCCGGACGGCAGAAATTCTCCGGCGGTCCCTGGTCCAGCTTGATCACCGCGCTGGCCGGCGTTCCCGTCACCCGCATGTGGTGGTCACCGCGCGCCAGGTGGACCCGTCCCGGCACCACTGGCATGCCGTCGGTCGCCTCGACGCATTCCCAACCGGTCGAGCGCTTGATGTGCTCGGCAAGGATGGTGGTGAAGGTCGGCGGCATGTGCTGGGTCAGCAGGATCGGCAGGCGCAGGGTCTTCGGCAGGTCGCCGAGGAACTTGAACAGCGCCTGCGGCCCGCCCGTGGAGCTGCCGACGGCGATCACCTGCGGCAGTTCGCGGCCGGCCGGGCGCAGCGCGATCGCGCCGCCGGCGGCAGCCGGCGCGGCCGTCCGGGCCGCGATCGGGGCCGCGGACGCCGCCGGAGCGGCTCGGCGCTCGGCCGAGAACAGGCGCTTGCCCGGCAGCCTTTCGCCACGCCTGGTTCGCCGGTTGTTGCCGAACGCCTTGACCTTCGCGGTCAGTTCCCGCTTGAAGGCGTCGGCACCGCTCAACTCGCGGGTGCTGGACGGCTTCGGGATGTAGTCCTTCGCACCGAGCGCCAGGGCCCGCAGCGAGATGTCGGCGTTACGTTCGGTCAAGGTCGACGCCATCACCACGGCGATGTCGCGGTCGGCCTCGATCAGCTTCGGCAGCGCGGTCAGCCCGTCCATGCGCGGCATCTCGATGTCGAGAACGATCACCTCGATCTTGCCGAGGTTCTTCTCGAGCGTGCTCACCGCCATCTGCCCGTCGCTCACGGACGCCACGATCTCGATTTCCGGGTCGGACTCGAGCGTGCGCGCGAACAGGCCGCGGATGACGGCCGAATCGTCCACCAGCATGACCCTGTAGGGGTCGGCGGCGCGTTCCGGCTTGGACGGGCCCATGGCCATCAGAGCAGACCAACCTGCTGAAACTTCGTCTCGATGATATCGCTGTCGAACGGCTTCATGATGTACTCGTTCGCCCCCTCAGAGAGCGCGACCTGGATGTGGGCGAGGTCGTTCTCCGTGGTGCAGAACACCACGACCGGCTCGCCGCCCCCCGGCATCCGGCGCAGCTCGCGCAGGAACTCAATACCGTTCATGACCGGCATGTTCCAGTCCAGCAGGATGGCGTCCGGGAGCTTCTGGGTGCAGGCCTCGAGCGCCATCGCCCCGTCTGCCGCCTCGGAAATCTCGAAGTCGAGCTTCTCGAGGATTCGCCGGGCAACCATCCGGACGACCTTGGAGTCGTCGACGACAAGACAGGACTTCATCGGGGATCTCCCATCGGAGGCCTTGGTGTCACGCTCCTGGCCCAAGCCGGCATCACGCCGCCTCGACCCGCACGAAATCGAGCAGGCTCGGGACATCCAGGACGACCAGCAGGGTGTCCTTGAGGCGGTAGATGCCGGTCGACACCTCCCGCACCCGCGAGCTCATGGTGGGAGGATGACTCTCGAAATCGTAGTCGTACAGGGTCAGCACCTCGCCGACGCCGTCGACGATCAGGCTGTACAGCTCGCCCTGGTGCTCGACCACGACGCTCATGGTCTCGGCGTCGGCCGGCAGCGGGTCAAGCCCGAGCCGGCGACGGACCTGGATCGCCGTCACGATCCGGCCGCGAAGGTTGAGCGAGCCGGCCACTTCCTTCGGCGCCAGCGGGATCCGGGTGATGCGCTGCGGGCCCAGCACGTCGTGGACCAGCAGCACCGGGATGCCGAAGGACTGCTTGCCGATGGTGATCGAGACGAACTGACGGGCCTCGGTCGTGGCAGGGAGCCGGGTCCTGGTCGTCGCCGGCAGCGTGTTGTTGCTCATGCGCAGTCTCCTCGATCAGGCGCCGACGGTCTGGGCCAGGGTTTCCAGCAGGGCCTCGCGGTCCAGCTTGGCGACGTAGTCCGTGAAGCCGACCTGTCGGCCGCGCTCCAGATCCTCGCTGGTCGTGTGCGACGACAGGGCCACGATCGGAACCTCCGCCCACCGGCTGTCGGCGCGCACCGCCTCGGCCAGCTGGAAGCCGTTCATCCCGGGCATCTCGATGTCGCTGATGATGGCGTCGAAGCTGTCGCCGCGCTCGCACAGGGCCAGCGCCTGCTCGCCGCCCTCGACCGCGGTCACCTCGTAGCCGGCGACCGACAGCAGCGGGGTCAGCAGGTTGCGGAAGAACGCGCTGTCGTCGACCACCAGCAGCCGGCGGCCGCGGGTCACCGCGAGCGTCTCCTCGCTGCTGTGATCGAACCAGTCGCCGAACGCCTTGGTGAGATAGTAGCCGGCGTCGATCACCTCGGTGGCCTTGCCGGCGATCACCGCGCTGCCCATCAGCGACGGCGAGTCCGGCCGGACCTCGACGTTGATCCGGTCCTCGACGATGTCGACGATCTCGTCGACCACCAGCCCCATCGACCGGTTGTTGTCGGTGAACACCAGGACCGGCTGCCGGCCTTCGCGCTCCAGCTTGGTCCGCTCGTCCATCGGGATCAGCGGCATCAGCTGACCGCGGTACTGCACCAGCGGATGGCCTTCGGAATACTCGACCGTGGCCAGGTCGATCTCCTCGAGACGTGCGACCAGCGACAGCGGCACCGCCTTCGGAGTCGGATCCCCGCCGCCGCGGAACAGCAGCAGCGAGACCGTCGCAACGCCGATGCCGCGATGATCGGCCCCCTCCTCGACGGCGGTCGCGTCGGTGACCGTGATCTCGCCGGTCGCCTGGGCGATGCCATTCGGGTCCAGGATCATGATCACGCTGCCGTCGCCGAGGATGGTGTTGCCGGAGAACATGGCGATGTGGCGCAGGATCGGTGCCACCGGCTTCACCACGATTTCCTCGGTGTCGAACACCCGGTCGACCAGGATGCCGAAGGTGTAGGTGCCGACCTGGGCGACGACGATAAACGTCTCCTTGCCGCTGCGCTCGTCACCGTCCGGCCGGTCGAGGTTGAGCAGGCGCTCGAGCGAGACCAGCGGCAGCAGGCGGTTGCGCAGCCGCAGCACCGGCGTGCCCTGCACCTCCTCGATCCGGTGCTCGCTGTCGGCCGACGCCCGCACCAGCTCGATGACACTGAGCTGCGGGATCGCGAACCGCTCGCCGCAGGCCTCGACGATCAGCGCCGAGACGATCGCCAGGGTGAGCGGGATCTTGATGATGAACTTCGAGCCGCGGCCGAGCTTCGACTGCAGCTCGATGGTGCCGCCGATCTTCTCGATGTTGGTCCGCACCACGTCCATGCCGACGCCGCGCCCGGAGACGCTGGTGACGACCGCCGCGGTCGAGAAACCGGCCCGGAAGATGAACTGCTGGATCTGCTGCTCGGTCATCGCCTCGGCCTCGAGTTCCGAGACCAGGCCGTTGGCGATCGCCTTCGCCTTCAGCTTCGCCGGATCGAGCCCGCGACCGTCGTCGGAGATCTCGATCAGGATGTGACCGCCCTCGTGATAGGCGTTCAGCGTGATCCGGCCGTTCTCGGGCTTGCCGATCGCGGTCCGGGCGTCCGGCGTCTCGATGCCGTGGTCGGCCGAGTTCCGGACCATGTGCGTGAGCGGATCCTTGATCAGTTCCAGCACCTGCCGGTCGAGCTCGGTGTCGGCCCCCAGCATGACCAGGTCGATCTTCTTGCCGAGCTCGTGCGCCAGGTCGCGGACGATGCGCGGCAGCTTCGACCAGGCGTTGCCGATCGGCTGCATGCGGGTCTTCATGACCCCTTCCTGCAGCTCGGAGGTCACCTGGCTGAGACGCTGCAGCGGCACGGTGAACTCGCTGTCCTTCTCGCGTCGCGCGATCTGCAGCAGCTGGTTGCGGGTCAGCACCAGCTCGCTGACCATGGTCATCAGGTTCTCGAGCAGGTCGACGTTCACCCGGATGGTCTGGGCGGCGACGGCGCTCTCGCGCGGTCCCTCCTCGGTCGGCGGACTGCCCTCGGACGACACGGCGACCGCCTTGGACTGGGCCGGAACCGGGGGCTGCGCCTTGGCCGGTGCCTGCGCCGCCGGGGCGGGTTCCGGTTCGGGCTCCGGCGACGACGTCTCGAAGCTGTCGACCTCGGTCTCCCGGAACACCCGCTCCAGCTCGTCCAGCGGGACCTCGCCCGGACGGGTACCGATCACTTCGGCGCCCGGCGGCAGGGTGTCGTCGAGCTCCGGCTCGGCTTCCGGCTCCGGTTCGGCAGCCGCCGGGGCCGGCACCTCGGCGCCCTCGGCCAGGGCGTTCAGGCGGGCGATCAGGTCGCCGTCGTCGCCCTCGGGCTCGGCCTCGGTCGCCTCGAGCGCAGCCAGAAGGCCCTTGATGCAGTCCAGCGACTCGAGCACCAGGCTGATCGCCGTCGGCGTGACCACGAGTTCGCCGTCGCGGATCTTGCCCAGCACGTTCTCGCTGGCGTGGGCGACGGATTCCAGTCGCGGCAGGCCCAGGAACCCGCAGGTCCCCTTGATCGTGTGGACCAGCCGGAAGATGTTCGACAGCAGCGCCTGATCGTTCGGGTTCTGCTCCAACCGCACCAGCTCGACGTCGAGTTCCGACAGGCTCTCGGCGGTCTCGGTCAGAAATTCGCTCAGAAGCTCGTCCATTATCCATCCCCACCTACTACCGCCTGCGAACGAGGCAGGCATTCTCGGTCCGACGGTAGCGACGCGGCTCCTAAAGAACGGTTAATAAGGTTAAAGCCGCACGCCCGCCAGAGGGTCCTTTGGAATCCTCAGGACGACTCGCCGAATCCGATCGACACGGTCGGCGGCGAGACGGCGTCGACCGCGAGCTTTACGCCGAAGCGCCGGGCGTTCGCACACACCGTGGCGGCCAGCACGGTCCGCTCGTCCCGCGCCTCGGCGCTGCCGTCCAGCATCCTCACGATCTCGCCTTCCAGCGAAGCCCCCTCGCCGTGGCCCGAGACCGTGACCGAGCCGTCGCCGACCGATGCCGATACCCTGCCCAGGCGCGGCAGGCAGTCCGCGATCACCGCCACGGTTCCCAGCAGGACCTTGACCGTGCCGGTCTGGGGCGTCGGCGCGCCGCTCGCCCCCGAGATCGCCCATTCGATCCGCCGGCTCGCCAGGTAGCCCCGGGCGATCCGGTCGGCCTCGGCGAAGCCGTGCCCGGCCGAGCTGCCGGCGCCGCCGAACGCCATCCGGAAGAACGTCAGCCGGTCGGTCGCCTGCTCGGTGCTGTGGGCAGCCAGATCCATGGCGTCGGCGCCGACGTCGTCGGCGCCGAACTCCTTCAGGAGTTCGAGACCGTTGCGCGCCGCCCCGATCGGACTGATCAGGTCGTGGAACAGGCGCGAGAGCAGCAAGTCCAGGTGACCGGGAGAGAAATCCAAGCCTGCCACTCCTCCATGTCCGACCCGGGCGGACCGGGCGCCGGCCCGAGTCGCACCGACCCGAGTCGCACCGGCCCGAGGCGCACGGACTCGGCGCCCGACGAACTATTAGCACGACCGGTTGCACGGTCGAAACCGGCTCCCGCCATGGGCTGCCGCCGGCGGACCGTCCGGGGTTCGAACCGGCGACGGCGGGGGATCGCCGCAACGGCGAACCACTGGTACGGTGCATACTAGATTTGCGGGGTGGATGTGCATTGCGGAAAACGCGGAGAGCACATGACCGACTATCTCAGTCCAGGTTCCTTCGTCCGGCTCGACGGTCGTCCCGACTGGGGGGTCGGCCAGGTCCAGACGGTCGTCGGGCCTCGCGTCACCGTGAACTTCGAGCACGGCGGGAAACAGTTGATCAACACCGACCGGGCGAGTCTGATCACCGTCGATAATGAGACATTCGGCCGATAGAAATTCGGTCTAATGGGCGGCACCAAGAAACGGCCGCACGACGGAGGAAACCATGACGGGTACCGGAACCGCCGACGCGGTTCACCGGACCGACCCGGCTGAGACCCGCGACCGCAGCTTCGGCGGTGGCGGCGGGCGTCGCAAGGGCCGACCGTTCAACAAGGGGCGGCAGGTCGACCCCGCTGCGCTCTCGGAAGTCCGGGACGTCCTGGCCGACCGGCCGCGCCGGCGCGATCTGCTGATCGAGCACCTGCACGCCCTGCAGGACCGCTTCGGACATCTGTCGGCCCGCCACCTCGCCGCCCTCGCCCACGAGATGCGGCTCGCCATGGCCGAGGTCTGGGAGGTCGCGACCTTCTATGCCCATTTCGACGTGGTGAAGGAGGACGCGGCCCCGCCTCCGGCCACGACCATCCGGGTCTGCGACAGCCTCAGCTGCGCGCTCGCCGGCGCCGAGGATCTGATCGCCGCCCTGCGGGAGCGGCCCGACGCCGACGTCCGCGTGGTCCGGGCGCCGTGCATGGGAGCCTGCGACAAGGCCCCGGTCGCGGCAGTCGGGCATCGGCTGGTCGAGCATGCGGCGGCGGCCTCGGTCCGTGACGCCTCGGCGCGCCCCGATCCCGCACCGACCATCGAGCCGGTCCGTCACGCCGACTACCGCGCCGGGGGTGGGTACGCGCTGCTCCGGCGCTGTCTCGACGGCCGGCTGACCCCGGACGCGGTGATCGCGGAGATCGAGAAGGCCGGCCTGCGCGGGCTCGGCGGCGCCGGGTTCCCGACGGCGCGCAAGTGGTCGCTGGTCCGTGCGGCCGAGGGCCCGAAGCTGATGGCGGTGAACGCCGACGAGGGCGAGCCCGGGACCTTCAAGGACCGCTGGTTCCTGGAACGCGACCCGCACCGCATGCTGGAGGGCGCGCTGGTCGCCGCCTGGGTGGTCGGTGCCGAGGCCGTCTATATCTATCTCCGCGACGAATACCCGGAGATCCACGCCGTCCTGCACGACGAGATCGCCGCCCTGGCGGCGGCCGGCCTGACCCCGCATACCGAGGTGCATCTGCGGCGCGGCGCCGGCGCCTACATCTGCGGCGAAGAGTCGGCGATGATCGAGAGCATCGAGGGCAAGCGCGGCCTGCCCAGGCATCGCCCGCCCTACGTCGCCCAGCGCGGCCTGTTCGACCGGCCGACCCTGGTCAACAACGTCGAGACCCTGTGGTGGATCCGCGACATCGTCGAGAACGGCGGCGACTGGTTCGCGGCCCTGGGGAAGCCAGGGCACCCCGGGCTGCGCAGCTACTCGGTGTCCGGCCGGGTGAAGAACCCGGGCGTGAAGATGGTCGCGGCCGGCACCACGGCCCGCGAACTGATCGAGCAGCACTGCGGCGGGATGCTCGAAGGCCATGCCTTCAAGGGCTACCTGCCGGGCGGCGCCTCGGGCGGCATCCTGCCGGCCTCGATGGCCGACCTCCCGCTCGACTTCGGCCAGCTGGAGAAGCACGGCTGCTTCGTCGGCAGCCATGCCGTTGTCATCCTGTCCGACCGCGACGACATGAAGGACGTGGCGCTCAACCTGCTGCGGTTCTTCGAGGACGAGAGCTGCGGCCAGTGCACGCCGTGCCGCACCGGCACCGAGAAGGCGGTGGCGCTGATGGCCGGCGGAAGCTGGGACCGGCCGCTGCTCGAGGAACTGACGGCGGTGATGCGCGACGCCTCGATCTGCGGCCTCGGCCAGGCGGCCGGCAACCCGATCCTGAGCGTCATGAAGTTCTTCCCGGAGGACCTGCGATGACCGAGGAGACCACGCCGGAGACCATCCGCTTCGAGCTCGACGGCCGAACGGTCGAGGCCCGGCCCGGCGAGACCATCTGGCAGGTCGCCGACCGGCTCGGCACCGAGATCCCGCATTTGTGCTGGAAGCCGGCGCCCGGCTACCGGGCCGACGGCAACTGCCGGGCCTGCATGGTGGAGATCGAGGGCGAGCGCACGCTCGCCGCCTCCTGCGTCCGCACCCCGGCCGCAGGCATGAAGGTCCGCACCGCCTCGGACCGGGCGAAGACCGCCCGCAGCCTGGTCATGGAGCTGCTGGTCGCCGACCAGCCGGCGCGCGCCGAGGCCCACCAGCCCGACTCCACCCTCTGGCGCTTCGCCGAAGGCCAGGGCGTCGAGTCGAGCCGGTTCCCGGCCCGCGACGCCGCCGATGCCGGCATCCAGGGCGACGGCTCGCACCCCGGCATCGCGGTCAACCTGGACGCCTGCATCCAGTGCAACCTCTGCGTCCGCGCCTGCCGCGAGGTCCAGGTCAACGACGTCATCGGCCTGGCCTGGCGCGGGCACCGGGCGAAGATCGTGTTCGACTTCGACGACGCCATGGGCGCCAGCACCTGCGTCGGCTGCGGCGAGTGCGTGCAGGCCTGCCCGACCGGCGCCCTGATGCCGAAGACCGCGCTCGACGAGTTCGGGCTGTTCAAGGGCAAGGCCGACCGCCAGGTCGAGAGCGTGTGCCCGTATTGCGGCGTCGGCTGCCAGCTCACCTTCAACGTCAAGGACGACGCCATCGCCTGGGTCGACGGGCGCGAGGGGCCGGCCAACGCCAGCCGGCTGTGCGTCAAGGGCCGCTACGGCTTCGACTACGTCGCCAACCCGCAGCGCCTGACCAAGCCGTTGATCCGGCGCGACGACGTGCCGAAGTCGGCCTCGCTGCCGATCGACCCGGCCAATCCCTACACCCACTTCCGCGAGGCGAGCTGGGACGAGGCGCTGGACCGCGCCGCCGGCGGGCTGAAGGCGATCCGGGAGAAGCACGGCGGGGCGGGGCTGGCCGGCTTCGGCTCGGCCAAGGGCTCGAACGAGGAGGCCTACCTGGTGCAGAAGCTGGTGCGCGCCGGCTTCGGAACCAACAACGTCGACCACTGCACCCGGCTGTGCCACGCCAGCTCGGTGGCGGCGCTGATGGAGACCATCGGCTCGGGCGCCGTCACCGCCGGGTTCCGCGAGGCCGAGAACGCCGACGTCATCGTGGTGATCGGCGCCAACCCGACGGTCAACCACCCGGTCGCCGCCACCTTCATCAAGAACGCGGCGAAGCGCGGCGCCAGGCTGGTAGTCCTGGACCCGCGCGGCCAGGCCCTGACCCGCCACGCCACCCACATGCTGCAGTTCAAGCCGGGCAGCGACGTCGCCCTGCTGAACGCCATGATGAACGTGATCGTGACCGAGGAACGGTTCGACCGGCAGTACATCGACGGCTTCACCGAGGGCTTCGAGGCACTGAAAGCCAGCGTCGCACCGTTCACGCCGGAGGCCATGAGCCCGATCTGCGGCATCGCGCCGGAGCGGATCCGCGAGGTCGCCCGGCTGTACGCCGGGGCCGAGCGGGCGATCATCTTCTGGGGCATGGGGGTGTCGCAGCACACCCACGGCACCGACAACGCCCGCTGCCTGATCTCGCTGGCGATGATGTGCGGCCAGATCGGCCGGCCGGGGACCGGCCTGCACCCGCTGCGCGGCCAGAACAACGTCCAGGGCGCCTCCGACGCCGGCCTGATCCCGATGTTCTTCCCCGACTACAAGTCGGTCGAGGACACCGCCGTGCACGCCCGCTACCGGGAGTTCTGGGGGGACGGGCTGGACCCGAAGAAGGGGCTGACGGTGGTCGAGATCACCGACGCCATCCACGCCGGCACCATCCGCGGCGTCTACATCATGGGCGAGAACCCGGCGATGTCCGACCCGGACCAGCACCACACGCGCAGCGCGTTGGAGAAGCTCGAGCACCTGGTGGTGCAGGACATCTTCCTGACCGAGACCGCGGCGTTCGCCGACGTGGTGCTGCCGGCCTCGGCATTCCCCGAGAAGTCCGGCACCTTCACCAACACCAACCGGCAGGTGCAGATGGGCCGGCAGGCCATCGATCCGCCCGGCGACGCGCGACAGGACTGGTGGATCGTCCAGGAACTGGCCCGGCGCCTCGACCTGGGCTGGGACTATGCCGGTCCCGCCGACGTGTTCGCCGAGATGGCACAGGTCATGCCGTCGCTCGCCAACATCTCCTGGGAGCGGCTGCAGCGCGAGGACTCGGTCACCTATCCCTGCCCCGGCCCGGACCAGCCCGGCAAGGGCGTGATCTTCGGCGACGGCTTCCCGACCGCCAGCGGCCGCGGCAGGTTCGTGCCGACCGACATCCTGCCGCCGGACGAGGTCCCGGACGCGGCGTTCCCGCTGGTGCTCACCACCGGCCGCCTGCTGGAGCACTGGCACACCGGATCGATGACCCGGCGCGCCAGCGTGCTCGACGCCATCGAGCCCGACCCGCACGTGCATGTGAACCCGGACGACCTCGGCCGCTGGGGCATCGCACCCGGCGAGCAGGTCCGCGTGGCGACCCGACGCGGCGCCATCGAGTTGGCCGCCCGCAGCGACCCGAACCTGCCCGAGGGGGTGGTGTTCATCCCGTTCTGCTTCACCGAGGCGGCGGCGAATTTTTTGACCAACCCGGCGCTCGATCCGTTCGGTAAGATCCCCGAGCTGAAGTTCTCGGCCGCCCGGCTGGAGCGCGCCGACGAGGCGGCGCTGGCCGACGCGGCACAATAGGGAGAGTGGCGTGACGGTGACCTCGGGGGCGACGGCCTCGGGCAAGGTTCTCGAGACCATCAGTGCCGGGGTCGCCGACGTCGCCTCGGGGCGGGTCGTGGTCGGCTTCAACTGGACGGCGGTCGAGGGACCGGCGGCGATCGGGTTCGCCGCCACGCCGGGCCGGGCCGACGGCGCCACGACGACGCCCGACACCGGAAGCTACGGCGGCCGGTCGCTGGCCGAACTGGCCCGCCTGACCGGCTCCGACAACCCCTACGAACGGGCGATCGGCATCGCCGCCTGCAACGCGCACTGGAACGTCGACGCGGCCGATCTCGATACCGGCGACGGCCTGACCGGTATCCCGAGCGAGGGGCGCACGGTGGTGATCGGCCGGTTCCCGGGCCTGGCGGACAAGCTGCCGGGCGCGGTCGTGCTGGAGCGCAACCCCGGGCCCGACGACCTGCCGGCCGACAAGGCGCCCGAGGTGATCCCCGGCAGCACCCGGCTGATCGTCACCGCCTCGACCCTGGTGAACGGCACCGTCGACGGGCTGCTGGCGCTGGCCGGTCCAGCCACGGAGGTCACCCTGGTGGGACCCGGCACGCCGCTCTGCCCGGCGCTGTTCCGGCTCGGCTTCCGCCGGCTGGCGGGCTTCGTCGCGACCGACCGCGAGGGCTGCCTGAAGGCGATCATGGAGGGCGCCGGCGCCCGCGCGTTTCGCCGCTTCGGCCGGGCCGTGGTCCGTCAGCAGGGCGGCTGAGCCGTCACTCGGCCCGGCAGCCGATCCGCTCGGTCGCGTTGAACACCACCAGGGTCTGGCCGACGTTCATCGTCACCCAGCAGTCGTCCCACTGCTTGCGCGACTTGGCCTCGACCTGCACGGCGTTGGCGCCTTCGGCGTTCACGAAGCGCACGGTACCCTTCTCGCCGGCCGAGACCTTGACGTAGTCCTTGGTCCAGAACTTCACCCGCACGTTGGCCTCGGTCGAGCTCTCGTTGCGGACGTAGATCTCCGACATCGGCGGGCCCTGGGGCTCCTCCTCCCCGCAGGCGGCGAGAACGGCGGCGAGGGCGATGACGGGAAAAACTGCAGCGCGATTCATGTGATGAATCGTGCGCGAACTCCGGCAATCGCGCAAGAGTCATCCTTGATTTGTCTTTACATCGCGGCATTTTCACTGCGCCGCCGGACGTTGAGCCTACCCAGGTATGCGCAGGCATTGGACATAATCGCGCAGCTGTCGTCTTTCCTGAGGACCGTCAGGACGTTGCCGCCAGAACTGGCGTCGGAGAAGCCCCTACCCGGCCAGCAACCGTTCCGCCGCCTCCAGCTCGTCCGGTCGGTTGACGTTGAGGAACGGGTCGAGCGGCTCGACCGGCCAGTCGGCGACCGCGAGACGGTAGTCCGCGGTGAACACGTCGACCTTGCGGACGTCGCGGCCGATCAGCGCCTCGCGCAGCGCGCCCCGCAGCGACACCGGCCACAGCCCGAACACCGGGTGGTGCCGACCGCCGGACGACGCGCAGGCGATCTCCGCCCCCGCGTCGTCGAGTGCGGCCGTCAGGCGCGCCACCAGATCCTCGGGAAACGCCGGCGCGTCGGTCGGCACCGTGACGATCCAGTCGACACCGGCCTGTTCAATACCCGCCTGCCCGGCCGCCCAGTCCAGCCCGGCCAGCACGCCGGCCAGTGGCCCGGCGAAGCCCTCCACCGGGTCGGCCACCACCGGCAGGCCGCAGCCGGCGAACCGCGCCGGGTCGCCGTTGGCGTTCAGCACCATGCGGCCGACCTGCCCGGTCAGGCGCCGGATCGCCCGTACCAGCAGGGTCTCGCCGCCGAGGGTGCGCAGGCACTTGTCGCCGCCGCCCATGCGCCGGGCCTGGCCGCCGGCCAGCAGCACGCCGGCGATCCGTTCGACCGGGACCGGCATGTCAGGCGTCTTCCGTGACGCTCGCCTTGCGGCGGCTGCGGCTGTCCTCGTCCTCGACCCGCGCCGGGTCGGCGTCCCACACCAGCCGCTGCTCGCCGGCCAGCACCACGAAGCGCTTGCCCTTCATCCGGCCGATCAGGGTCAGCCCGGCCTGGCGCGCCAGGTCGACTCCCCAGGCGGTGAAGCCGGAGCGCGAGACCAGCGCCGGAATCCCCATCTGCACCGTCTTGATGACCATCTCCGAGGTCAGCCGGCCGGTGGTGTAGAACAGCTTGTCGTCGGCCGACACCCGGTTCAGGAACATCCAGCCGGCGATCTTGTCGACGGCGTTGTGGCGGCCGACGTCCTCCATGTAGACCAGCGGCCGGTCGCCCTGGCACAGCACGCAGCCGTGGATGGCGCCGGCCTCCAGGTACAGGCTGGGGGTGGTGTTGATGCGCTTCGACAGCGCGTACAGCCACGCGGTGTGGACCTCGGTCCCGGGCAGGACGACGCCCTCGATCTTCTCCATCAGGTCGCCGAACACCGTGCCGACGGCGCAGCCCGAGGTGCGGATCTTCTTCTTCAGCTTCTCCTCGTAGTTGGTGGCCCGCTCGGTACGGACCACCACGACCTCCAGGTCGTCGTCGTAGTCGATGCCGGTCAGCCGGTCGTCCGGCCGCAGCATGTTCTGGTTCAGCAGGTAGCCGACCGCCAGCTCGTCCGGGCGGTCGCCGATGGTCATGACGGTCACGATCTCCTGGCTGTTCAGGTAGATCGTCAGCGGCCGCTCGTTGACCACGGCGATCTCGACCGGCCGACCCTCATGGTCGAGCCCGGAGACCCGGGTGGTCAGGCGCGCATCGCCCGGCTCGGGCGCGACCAGATAGGGGGCGGTGCCTGGGTTCGCGGTGCCTGGGTTCGCGGTGCCTGGGTTCGCGGTGCCTGGGTTCGCGGTGCCTGGGTTCGCGGTGCCTGGGTTCGCGG
>NZ_BMZS01000012.1:0-128419 GCF_014652915.1 Thalassobaculum fulvum | reverse complement strand
TTCGCGGTGCCTGGGTTCGCGGTGCCTGGGTTCGCGGTGCCTGGGTTCGCGGTGCCTGGGTTCGCGGTGCCTGGGTTCGCTGTGCCTGGGTTCGCTGTGCCTGGGTTCGCTGTGTCTGGGTTCGCTGTGTCTGGCTTCATGGGCGAAACATGGCGCGGCGATGCGGCGATGGCAATCGGCGGCCGCGCGACCGATTCACGATGGAGTCACGCCGGATCGGCGACAGTCCTCCTCGCGCCCCTCGCTGCCGAGAGCAGACCCGGCGGCAGGGGCGAGCGTCATCGGGTGCCGACCGTGCAGACGGCCATCCGTTCCCTGACCCTCCCCGCGGCCCTGCGCCGCTCCCTGCCGTGCCCGCCCCCGGACGTCCCGTCCGGAGCGGGTACGGCTCCTTCTTTCGAGTTCCGCCCCCTTCCGTCGCGTTATCTCCCGTCGTATATAACGACCATGACCGATGCGACGACCCTCACCCGTCCGACCGCCGGCCCGGCGCCGCTGATCGACCCGTACCAGCGGGCCATCAGCTATCTGCGGGTCTCCGTCACCGACCGCTGCGACTTCCGCTGCGTGTACTGCATGGCGGAGAACATGACGTTCCTGCCGAAGGCGGACGTGCTGTCGCTGGAGGAGCTGGCGCGGCTGTGCAACGTGTTCGTCGACCTCGGCGTGCGCAAGCTGCGGCTGACCGGCGGCGAGCCGCTGGTCCGGCGCAACATCATGTGGCTGGTCCGCGAGCTCGGGAAGCGACTCGACGGCGGCGGCCTCGACGAGCTGACGGTCACCACCAACGGCTCGCAGCTCGCCAAGCTGGCGGACCAGCTGGTCGACGCCGGGGTGCGGCGGGTCAACGTCTCGATCGATACCCTCGACCCGGAGAAGTTCCAGGCGATCACCCGCTGGGGCAAGCTCGACAAGGTGATCGAGGGCCTGGACGCGGCCGAGCGCGCCGGACTGGCGATCAAGATCAACGCGGTGGCGCTGAAGGGCGTCAACGACGGCGAGCTCGGCGACATGCTGCAGTGGTGCGGCGACCGCGGCTACGACATGACCGTCATCGAGGTCATGCCGATGGGCGACATCGGCGGCGAGGACCGGGTCGAGCAGTACCTCCCGCTGTCGATGGTCCGCAGCCGGCTGGCCGAGCGCTTCACCCTGACCGACATCCCGTACAAGACCGGCGGCCCGGCGCGCTACGTGCGGGTCGAGGAGACCGGCGGCCGGCTCGGCTTCATCACCCCGCTGACCCACAATTTCTGCGAAAGCTGCAACCGGGTGCGGCTGACCTGCACCGGCACCCTGTACATGTGCCTCGGCCAGGACGACGCCGCCGACCTGCGGGCACCGCTGCGGGCCTCCGACGACGACGCGGTGCTGGAGGCGGCGGTGCGCGAGGCGATCGGCCGCAAGCCGAAGGGCCACGATTTCGTCATCGACCGCCGCCACAGGCAGCCCGCCGTGGCGCGGCACATGAGCGTCACCGGCGGCTGACGCCCGTCACACCGTGGGTCCCGGCTCTCCGCGGCCTTGCCGCTCCGGCCGGGATGAGGCGTAAAAGTCCCCCCTCATCCCGGACGCGCAGCGATCCGGGAGCCCGAAAACGCCCCGAAGTCAGTCGATGTCGATGCGGTGCGCCCAGGACCTGCCGTCGCTGACGGTGATCTGGGTGAAGCCGAGCAGCTTCAGCAGGTCGAGGAAGGTGTATTGGGCCAGCGGGTCGAGGTCGCGGAACACCGCGGTGGTGCGGGCGGTCGCGGTCAGCATGGCAAGCACCGCGCGGGCCCGGTAGAGGGTGTCCAGGGGGCCGTTCTGCAGGCCGATGAGGATCAGCTTCTCGGCCTCGGTGCCCTTGGCGAACATCGCGGTGATCGGCGCATAGGGCCGCTCCGTCTGGCCGGTGGTCACGCCGGTGACGAAGCCGATCCGGCGGGTCCGGTCGGAATCGGGAAGCGTCTGGATCCGCGAGCGGTAGACCTCGCTCGACGTCACCTCGGGGTAGTAGTAGCCCTCGTGCCGGTCGTCCGCCCGGGCCGCCGGCGCCGTCAGCAACAGGCCGGCCGCCAGCAGCGCCGCTGCGGCTCCCCCGGCAACCGGCCGCCACGGCCGCCGCCGCGCCGTTCCCCCGCATTCTCCGCGCATGAACTCGTCTCCCTTCGTCATCCGGCGCTTGGGCGCCGGCCGCATCATCGCCTATCTTGCCGCCGGGCGCGATCCGGCGCCGTGACCCGACCAGGCCCTTCGGGCGGAGGATCCGTGTGACCGAGATGAAACTCGCCTTCGTGTCGGCCTCGACCGAGGACGCCGCCGAGGCCCGCCAGGCCCTGGTCGCGCGCTACGGCGAGGTGCCGGCGTCGCAGGCCGAGGTCGTGGTGGCGCTGGGCGGCGACGGCCACATGCTGGAGACCCTGCGCTCGGCGATCGGCAGCGGCCGGCCGATCTACGGCATGAACCGCGGCACCGTCGGCTTCCTGATGAACGACTACCGGGCAGAGGACCTGCCGCAGCGCATCCGCGACGCCCAGCCGGTCACGCTGTACCCGCTGCGGATGCGCGCCACCTGCCGCGACGGCGCCGTCACCGAGGGGCTGGCGATCAACGAGGTGTCGCTGTTCCGGGCCTCGGCACAGGCCGCCAAGATCCGGATCACCGTCGACGGCGTGGTGCGGATGGAGGAGCTGGTGTGCGACGGCGTGCTGGTCGCCACCCCGGCCGGCTCGACCGCCTACAACCTGTCGGCCCACGGCCCGATCATCCCGCTCGGCGCCGACATCCTGGCGCTGACGCCGATCAGCGCATTCCGGCCCCGGCGCTGGCGCGGCGCCCTGCTGCCGCACTCGGCCCGCATCATGTTCGAGACCATCCGCCCGGAGAAGCGGCCGATCAACGCGGTCGCCGACGTCATGGAGGTGCGGGACGTGGTGGCGGTCGAGGTCTGGGAGGACCGCTCGGTCCGCCTGACCGTGCTCTACGACCCGGAGCACAATCTCGAGGAGCGGGTCCTCATGGAACAGTTCGCCCCCTGACGGAGCTATCGACGTGACCACCACCTGCGACGTGCTGATCATCGGCGGCGGCATGGCCGGCGCCTCCTGCGGCTACTTCCTGGCCGGGGACGCCGAAGTCGTGCTGCTGGAGCGCGAGGAGCAGCCCGGCTACCACACCACCGGCCGGTCGGCGGCGCTGTTCTACGAGAGCTACGGTAACGCGACGATCCGCAAGATCACCAAGGCCACCCGCAGCTTCCTGGAGACCCCGCCGGACGGCTTCGCGACCGGCCCGATCCTGAGTCCGCGCGGCATGCTGACGGTCGCCACCGAGGAGCTGGTCGGCCGGCTCGACGCCCATGCCGGCCAGGAGGGCGGGCCGCGCACCGAGGCGGTCGAGGGCGACGCCCTGTTCGAGCTGGCGCCGTTCCTGCGCCGCGACCGCATCGTCCGGGGCATCTACGAAACCGACGCGATGGACATCGACGTCAACGCGCTGCTGCAGGGCTTCCTGCGCGGCCTGCGCGCCAAGGGCGGCCGCACGGTGACCGACGCCGAGGTGCAGTCGCTGGCCCGCGCCGGCGCGGTCTGGCGGCTCGAGACCCGGGCCGGGACCTTCGAGGCCCCGGTGGTGATCAACGCCGCCGGCGCCTGGTGCGACGCGATCGCCGGCATGGCCGGGGTGCCGCCGGTCGGGCTGGTGCCGAAGCGCCGCACCGCCTTCACCTTCGACCCGCCGGCCGGCGCCGACGTCGCCCGCTGGCCGGGCGTCGACCTGGTCGACGAGAGCTGGTACGTGATCCCGAACGCCGGCCGCGTGCTCGGCAGCCCGGCCGACGAGACCCCGTCGGAGCCGTGCGACGCCCAGCCCGACGAGTACGACGTCGCCGTCGCGGTCGACCGCATCATGACCGACACGACGTTCGACATCCGCCGCCTGGCCTCGCGCTGGGCCGGCCTGCGCAGCTTCGTCGCCGACAAGTCACCGGTGGTCGGCTTCGATCCGTCGACCGAGGGCTTCCTGTGGCTGGCCGGCCAGGGCGGCTACGGTATCCAGACCTCGGCCGGGATGGGCCGGTTGTCGGCGTCGCTGGCGCGCGGCGGCGGCATCCCAGCCGACATGGCGGCGCTGGGGCTGACGGCTATGGACTTGGCGCCCGACCGGCCGGCGCTGGCCGGCGCCCGTCGCGCTACGCCCGCCTAGGCTCGACCGCCGCCCCGGCCTCCTCCGCCGGGCCGTTCGCCCGGTCGAAGCTCACCCGCTCGAAGCTCACCCGGTTCGGCGGAAAGCGCAGTTCCACCGTCGTGCCCTGGCCCGGCGCACTGACGATCGTCAGGTGGCCGCCGTGCAACTCCATCATCGACCTGGCAAGCGGCAAGCCGAGGCCGGTCCCGCCGTGTCGGCGGTTCAACGGGCCGTCGATCTGGCCGAACGGCGTCAGGGCGATACGGGTCTCGTCCTCCGACATGCCGATCCCGGTGTCGGTCACGGTCACGAGCAGCCAGCCGTTGTAGCGCGGCACCACGTCGAGGACGACGGAACCGCCGGCCGCCGTGAACTTCACCGCGTTCGACAGGATGTTGATGAGGATCTGCCGGATCATCCGTTCGACGCCGGTCAGGCGAACCGCCACGGCCGGCAGCAGGGCCTGCAGGGACACGCCGGCCTGGACCGCCATCGGCTCGACGATGGTCATCGAGGCCTCGACAACCTCCGCGATCGGCATCGTGTCGTCGTCCTCGATCACGGCCTGCCCCGACTCGATCTTCGCGATGTCGAGAATGTCGTTGATGATCTCGAGCAGATGCGTGCCGCTGGCGTTGATGTCCGCGGCGTATCCCCGGTAGCGGGGATCCTCCAGCGGGCCGAGCCGCTGACCGGCCATGACGTCCGAGAAGCCGATGATGGCGTTCAGCGGCGTTCGCAGCTCGTGGCTCATGGCGGCCAGGAAAGTCGACTTGGCCCGGTTCCCCTCCTCGGCCTTGTGCAGCGCCCAGGCCAGCTCGTCGGTCATCCGCCGCAGCGCCTGCCGCGATCGCACCAGCTCGCGGATGATCAGCTGGGCGTACAGCACGACCGGGGTCGCGATCAGGATGGTGATCAGAGCCGCCCCGAACAGCACGTCGGGGCCGACCGGATACAAGCCCAGCACGGACAGCAGGACGTGCAGCGACACTGCGGCCACCACTGCCGCCGACACCAGCAGGGCGGTGGCGGTCGCGAGATGCCGCCGGCCGAGCCAGCGGTTCAGCGACGCCAGGATGCCGGAACGCCGCGGCGGGCCGCTGCCGTCGGCTCCGCCCGGGGTGGTCTCCCGCGGGAGCGCTCCTGTTTCGGCCAAGGGGCCCGTTCCTTCACGATGTCCGCTGATCGTCCGGGAGCATAGTCCGGGAACCTTAACCGATGGTGAGCGCCCGGCCGGACGCGGCGGTCGGGCCGAGCGCGGGCCGAAAAGGCTGGCAACGAACCGTTGTTCGATTTAAAGAACAACAATTCTTTCAACAGAACGATCAGGTCGACGCACCATGCTCGCCCACCCGTCCCTGCGTCCGGCTCCGGTCACCGGGGTTCCGGATCCGGAACCGGAGCATCGCCGCTTTGACAGCGCGTCCGCCGGCCCTTATCTAGCGGCGCGGCGCAACACATCCGTCACGGAACCGGCCATGAACCATCTCGACGCCCTCGAAGCGCAGAGCGTCTACATCCTGCGCGAGGCGTTCAACAAGTTCGACCGACTGGGCATGCTCTGGTCGCTCGGCAAGGATTCGAACGTCATGCTGTGGCTGGCCAAGAAGGCGTTCTTCGGCCACGTGCCGTTCCCGGCGATGTTCTGCGACACCGGCAAGAAGTTCCCGGAGATGTACGCGTTCCAGAAGAAGTACGCGGTCGAGTGGGGGCTGAACTTCGTCCGGCGCGACTGTCCGCCGATCGAGGAGATCGACCCGACGCTGCCGCCGGCGGCCCGCTCGGCGGCCCGCAAGACCGAGGCCCTGAAGCGGCTGATCGCCGAGCTGGACCTGCAGGCGGTGATCGCCGGCATCCGCCGCGACGAGGAAGCGACCCGCGCCAAGGAGCGGGTGTTCAGCCCGCGCGGCGAGAACGCCGAATGGGACTTCCGCGACCAGCCGCCGGAGTTCTGGGACCAGTTCAAGACCGACTTCGCGCCGGGCACCCACATCCGGGTGCACCCGCTGCTGCATTGGACCGAGCTCGACATCTGGCTCTACATCCAGCGCGAGGGCATCCCGCTGGTGCCGCTGTACTTCGCCCGCGACGGCAAGCGCTACCGCTCGCTCGGCGACATGGACATCACCAACCCGATCAAGAGCGACGCCGACACCGTCGAGAAGATCATCGCCGAGCTGCGCACCACCAAGGTGGCCGAGCGCAGCGGCCGGGCGATGGACCACGAGAGCGAGGACGCCTTCGAGCGCCTGCGCTCCGCCGGCTACATGTAAGGGGGCCCCTCCCGTGAGCACCGCTCTCCCGTCCGCGCCCGCCGCCCGGCTCGACGTCGACCTGACGCCGATGAAGCTGGTCATCGTCGGGCACGTCGACCACGGCAAGTCGACCCTGATCGGCCGCCTCCTGCACGACACCGGCTCGCTGCCCGAGGGCAAGGTCGAGGCGGTGCGCGCCATGTCCGAGCGCCGCGGCATGCCGATGGAATGGGCGTTCGTCCTGGACGCCCTGCAGGCCGAGCGCGACCAGGGCATCACCATCGACACCACGCAGATCTTCTTCAAGACCGCGCGCCGGCCCTACGTCATCATCGACGCGCCCGGCCACAAGGAGTTCCTGAAGAACATGGTGTCCGGCGCCGCCTCGGCCGACGCCGCCATCCTGGTGGTCGACGCCAAGGACGGGGTGCAGGAACAGACTCGCCGACACGGCTACATCCTGCACCTGCTGGGCCTCGACCGGGTGGTGGTCGCGGTCAACAAGATGGACCTGGTCGGCCACGACGAGGCCCGGTTCCGGCAGGTCGCCGACGACGTCCGGCACTATCTGGCCGGCATGAACATCGTCCCGGCCCACATCCTGCCGGTCTCGGCCCGTCACGGCGACGGGCTCGCCCAGGTGTCGGATCGCATGCCCTGGTTCGAGGGGCCGACTCTGCTGCAGGCGCTCGACGGGATCGAGGCCAAGCCACTGCCGGTCGAGCTGCCGCTGCGGTTTCCGATCCAAGACGTCTACAAGTTCGACGAGCGCCGGATCCTGGCCGGCCGCATCGAGAGCGGCCGGCTCAGCGTCGGCGACACCCTGCTGTTCAGCCCGACCAACGCGGCCGCGCGGGTGAGGTCGATCGAGGCCTGGGCCGTCGACGGCCCGGTGATGTCGGCCTCGGCCGGCCAGTCGATCGGCATCACCCTGGACGACCAGTTGTTCGTCGAGCGCGGCCACGTCGCGTCGCATCGGATCGACCCGCCGGTCGAGACCAACGTGTTCCGGGCCCGCATCTTCTGGCTCGGCCGGGCCCCGCTGGAGGTCGGCCGGCGCTACAAGCTCAAGCTCGCGACCATGGAGCACACGGTCGAGGTGCAGGCGATCGAACGAGTGATCGACGTTGCCGACCTGTCGGAACGGCCGGCCGACCGGATCGAGCGCAACGAGGTCGGCGAGATCATCCTGCGGGCCCGGGCCAAGCTGGCGCTCGACCCGTTCGTCGACAACCCGCGCCTCGGCCGGTTCGTGCTGATCGACGGCTACGACATGGCCGGCGGCGGCCTGGTGTCGATGGACGGGTTCCCGAACCAGCGCAGCCGGGGCGAGCCGACCTCGCAGAACATCACCGCGGTCGAGCACCGGGTCACGACCGACGCGCGCTGGCAGGCCAACGGCCACCGGAGCGGGGTGCTCTGGCTGACCGGGCTGTCGGGTGCGGGCAAGTCGACCCTGGCGCTCGAGCTGGAACAGGCGCTGTTCCGTAAGGGCTGGCAGGCCTACGTGCTGGACGGCGACAATATCCGCTTCGGGCTGTCCGCCGACCTCGGCTTCGCGCCCGAGGACCGCGCCGAGAACATCCGCCGGGTCGGCGAGGTGGCAGCACTGTTCGCGCGGGCCGGCGTGCTGGTGATCACGGCGTTCATCTCGCCGTACCGAGAGGACCGAGACCGCGCCCGCGCGGTGGCACCTGACCTGTTCCACGAGGTCTACGTGAAGGCCGACCTGGAAGTCTGCGAGACCCGCGACCCGAAAGGGTTGTACAAGAAGGCGCGAAAAGGTGAGATCGCCGAATTCACGGGGATCTCGGCGCCGTACGAGTCGCCGGTGTCGCCGGAGCTGGAAATCGACACCGGTGCCCTGTCGCTGGCCGAATCGATCGAACGGCTGCTCGGCTACGTCGAGGCGAACTTCGGGATGAATGGCAGGGAATAGCGGGGCCAGCATGACCACCGAGATCGTCCTCGCCAGCCACACCGAGGAGGCCGATCCGGCGTTCGCCGCGGCCCGCGAGCGCGTGCTCGACTGGCTCGACGGGCACGGCCGTGCCGCCGGCGTGGTGTTCGCGGCCAGGCCCCTGGCCCTGACCGCGAGCCGCGACGGCCGACCGGTCGGCGGGCTGATCGGCTCCACCAATCTGGGCTGGCTGCATGTCAACCTGCTCGCTGTCGCGCCCGAGGCCCGTCGCCAGGGCGTCGGCCGCAAGCTGCTGGAAGCCGCCGAGGCGCTGGCCCGGGAGCGCGGCTGCCACGGCGCCTGGCTGGACACCTACGACCACCAGGGTCCGGACTACTACCCGCGCCTCGGGTGGGTGAAGTTCGGCGAGATCCCGGACTTCCCGATGGGCGGTTGCCGGCTGTTCTACCGCAAGGCCCTCTGACGGCCCGACGCCGCCGCGAAGAAATCCGCCGCCACGTGGTCGTAACCCATTGAGAGCGGCCGACGGCGGGCCCACCTCATGGATGTGGAGAGTTTTCGCGAAGACCCGGACGATGGATCCGGGCGCTGGAGCGTGCGGGGTTCATGCAGTCGACCGTTTCGAATCATTCCCTGGCGGACGTCCAGGCGCTGCTGCGTGCCGGTCAGTTCGAGACCGCGCGGGACCGCGCCGCAGCACTGATCCGGACCGGAGGCGGCCCGGGGGACTATCTCGCCCTTGCCCAGGCGCTGCAGCATCTCGGCCAGCGCGACGAGGCCCTGAACACCCTGGGTATCGGGCTGGCCCGCTGGCCCGGCGACCGGGCCCTTGCGCTCATGCGGGGCCATGCCCTGATGGCGGCCGGTCGGCACGACGAAGCGGCGTCGGCGTTCGAGCGGCGGCTGCGCGACGCGCCCGGCGATGGCGACGCGATGCTGGCGGCGGCCGTGGCGCGCGCCCAGGGCGCCGACCCGGGCCGATCGCTGCCGCTGTTCGACACTCTGCTGCGCGCCGCGCCCGGCCGCACCGACATCCTCTACAACAAGGCGATCGCCCAGAAGGCGGCGGGCGACCTCGCCGGCTCCGAGGCGTCCTACCGCACCGTCGTCGCGCAGGCTCCCGAGTTGCACGCCGCCTGGCGCAATCTCGGCAACCTGCTACTGGACCAGGGCCGGCTGGACGAAGCCGCGGCCGCCTATCACGCCGGCTTCCTGAAGCGCCGGGCCCGCGGCGCCAATCCCGGCGACCCGGACCTGCGCGTGACCTCGGCCGCCAAGCTGCGCCACGACCTCCAGCAGATCGAGCACCTGGCGGAGCGCCGGTTGTTGGCGCCGGCCGATCACGGGCTGATCGACGCCTACCGGACGGTGCTCGCCGGGGTCGAAGCGGCCTCCAGCGGCGGACGGGCCGTGCTGTCGGACCAGCAACTCGCCCGGCTCGGGGGCAGCTACCAGCGCATCCTGCACGTCGACCCGGCCCCGAGGATCACCGGGCCGGTGATCAACCCCGACCTCGACGTCGCCGGCATCACACGGCGCTACTTCGAGGGGCCGGCCGAGCTGGCGGTGGTCGACGACGTGCTGACGCCGGAAGCGCTGTCCGCCCTGCGCCGGTTCATGAACGACAGCTCGATCTGGCACAAGTGGCGGTTCTCGAACGACAACGGCTATGTCGGGGCGATGCTGGCCGACGGCTTCTTCAACCCGCTGCTGGTGCAGATCAGCGAGGCGGTGCGGGCCGCCTTCCTCGACATCTTCGGGCCGCACCGGCTGCAGCAGACCTGGGCGTTCAAGCACTCCGAGCATGTCGAAGGCGTGCCGATCCACGCCGACAGCGCGGCGGTGAACGTCAACCTCTACACCACCCCCGACGACGCCAACCTCGACCCGGAGACCGGCGGCATCGTGGTGTGGGACACCGCCGCCCCGCTGGACTGGGACTTCGCCAAGATCAACACCGACGAGGACGCCCTGCTGCGGCACCTCGAGTCGGTCGGGGCGACGGCGCACCGGATCCCGCACCGGCAGAATCGCATCGTCATCTTCGACAGCGACCTGGTGCATCGGACCGACGACCTGCGGTTCCGGCCCGGCTACCTGAACCGGCGCATCAACGTGACCATGCTGTACGGGCGGCGGACCGATACCGGGCACTGAGACGCCGGACGGCGAAAACTTCGCAGCCGAGGCGGCCGGTGGGTTCCGGATCCACCCCGCCGCCCCGGCGCGGACGAGCCGGAACCCACCCGCCCCTACACCGTCAGCACGATCTTGCCGGTGACCCGCCGCTCAGCCAGGGCGTGCAGCGCGTCCTTGGCCTGCGCCAGCGGATAGGTGGCGCTGATCAGCGGCTTGATCCTGCCGGCGGCGTGCAGCTCGAACAGCCGCCGGAAGTTCTCGGCGTCGGCCTCCGGTTCGGTTCGCCGGAACTGCCCCCAGAACACCCCGACCACCGCGCAGCCCTTCAGCAGGGTCAGGTTGGCCGGCACCTTGGGAATCTCGCCGCTGGCGAAACCGACCACAAGGTAGCGGCCGTTCCAGGCCATCGAGCGCAGGGTCGGCTCGAACAGGTCGCCGCCGACCGGGTCGTAGACCACGTCGACGCCACGGCCGCCGGTCAGCTCCTTCAGCCGGTCGCGGTAACCGTCCTCGGTGTAGTTCACCAGGTCGTCGGCACCCTGCGCGCGGGCGATCTCCAGCTTCTCCGGCGTGCTGGCGGCGGCGATCACCCGCGCGCCCAGCGCCTTGGCGATCTGGATGGCGGAGATGCCGACGCCGCCGGCCGCCCCCAGGACCAGCAGGGTCTCGCCCGGCTTGATCGCGGCCCGCTGCACCAGCGCGTGGTAGGAGGTGCCGTAGGTCAGCGCGAACCCGGCCGCGGTGACCTCGTCCATGGTCTCGGGCCGGCGCATCAGCCGGTCGGCCTTGGCGACCACCTCTTCGGCGAAGCCGCCCCACAGCGTGGTGGCCAGGACCGGGTCGCCGACCGACCAGCCCTCGACGGCGCTGCCGACTTCGGCCACGGTCCCCGAGACCTCGCCCCCCGGGGCGAACGGCGGCTCCGGCTTGAACTGGTACTTGCCCTGGACGATCAGCACGTCGGGGAAGTTCACGCCGCAGGCGGCCACCCGGATCCGCACCTCGTCGGGCTGCAGCGGCGGGCTCGCCGCCTCCTCGAACACGAGGTCGTCGATCGGGCCGAAGGCCCGGCAGTGCATCGCCCGCATGGTGCTATCCGTGGTTTCGTTCAGCCGCGTGTCGGGGTGACACGATAGGCGCAGCGGCGGGCCCCGGCCAGCACGTGATCGGTACGCTCGACCACGGCGTCCTCGCCGAGAACGTCGCGGAAGATCGCCAGCTCCGACCGGCACAGGTTCTGGCACTTCGCCGCGGCGGCACAGATCGGGCAGTGATTCTCGATCAGCACGTAGTCGCCGCCCTCCTCGCGCCGCCACTCGGCCATGTAGCCCTCGCGGTCGCGCAGCTCGGCCAGCACCTTGACCCGGCCCTCGACCGAGCGGGTCCGGGCCATCGCCTTCCGGTAAGTCTCGCGCTGCACCGCCTCGCGGCGCGCGATCAGCCGGTCCAGCCCGCCCTCCCCGAACTCCTCGCGGACCGCGTCCAGCAGGCCGACCGTCAGCTCGGCGTGCCGGTCCGGGAACCGGGCGTGCCCGGCCTCGGTGAGCCGCCACAGCCGCTTCGGCCGTCCCCTGCCCTCGCGCCGGTCGTCATAGGTGACGAGGCCGTCGGCCTCGGCCTTCACCAGCAGCTGCCGGACTGCCTCCGAGGTCACGCCGAACTCGGCGCCGAGCTCGGCGATCGCCTGCGGTCCGCGGGTCTTGAGGCGGAACAGGATGCGGTCGGTGGTCGTGTCGGCCAAGGTCACCTCCGGGTCGGCACCCCCTTATACCAAGAAATATCTTGTCGAACCAGAGCGTCGCGATCACGATGCCGGAAACGACAACCGACCTGAACACTCCGGGAGGACCGCCGACATGGCCGGCGCCGAGGCGAGCGACGCGGACGACATCCCCCTCAGCTGGGGGCAACTGCTGGGGCCCGAGTATCTGCTGCCGACCGTCACGCTCTGCTTCAGCATCTCGCTGTATGCCGTCAACCTGTTCGTGTTCGCCAGCCTTGCGCCGTCGATCGTCGCAGACCTCGGCGAACTCGAGCGGCTGCACTGGGCGACCACCCTGTACGTCGTTGCCTCGATCATCAGTTCGGCGGCGGCCGGGCAGATCCGGGCACGCTTCGGGGTCCGCCGCGCCGTTCTGACGGCGGTGTGCGCCTTCGCCCTCGGATCGGCCGTGGCCGCGCTGTCGCCAAGCATGACCGTCGTGCTTGTCGGCCGCGCCGTCCAGGGGCTGGGTTCCGGGTTGCTGATGGCCGGTGCGCACGGCCTGATCCGCGACCTGTTTCCAAAGTCCAGCTGGTCGCGGATGTTCGCGGTGATCTCCGGGGTCTGGGGTATCGCCGCCTTCGCCGGCCCGCTGCTCGGCGGGGTGTTCGCCGCCCTCGGCGAGTGGCGCTGGGGATTCTTCGCCATGCTGCCGTTGTGCGGCCTGCTCTACGTCGCCGTGCTGCGGACGGTTCCGGCCAGCCGAGGCGGCCGCACCGGCGGCTCGGTCGCCCCCACCCTGCGGCTGGCCCTGATCGGCGGCGCGGCGCTGGCGGTCGGATCCGCCGGCCGGCAGGGCGAAGGGCTGACGGCTTTGACGATCGCCATCGCGGTCGCCCTGCTGCTGGTCGCCATGGCCTGGGAACGGCGGGCCACCGACCGGCTGTTCCCGCACGGCATGTTCCGACCGAACACCGTGCTCGGCGGCGGTGTTACCTTCGTGTTCTTCATCGCCTTCAGCACGTCGGTCACGGTTATCTACGGCCCCTACTTCCTGACCACCCTGCATGGCGTGCCGCCGCTCGCCACCGGCTACGTGGTGACCGCGCAGTCGATCTCCTGGACGGCCGCGGCCCTGGTGGTCGCCGGTTTCGTAGGGCTGCGCGCGAGGCTCTCGACGGCCGCCGGACCGGCGGTCAGCGGCGCCGGCATGCTCGGCTGTGCCCTGTTCGTTGCGGACGGCCCGCTACCGGCCGCGGTCGCCGCCATCACGCTGATCGGCGCCGGCATCGGCATGGCCTGGAGCCACGTGGCCAAGCGGATCTTCGACGACGCCGGCGAGGCCGACCGCGACCGGGTGACCAGCGTGATCCCGACCACGCAGGCGCTCGGCATCGCCTTCGGCTCGGCCACCGCCGGCATCGTCGCCGACCGTGCCGGGCTGGCCGACACCCCGCCGCCGGAGGTGGTCGCCGAGGCGGCCCGGCTGGTCTACTACGCCCTGCTGCCGGCGATCGCCCTGGCGTTCGCGGGCGCGGTGCGGAACGCGTATGGCGGTGGGACGACGGAGCGGCGGGTGGGTTCCGGAGCCGCGCGCTGATGCGCGCTCTCCGGAATGACGAAAATTAGGAGCAGACAACATCCACCCTTCGTCATCCCGGAGGGGCCGCGCAAGCGGCCGGCTCCGGGACCCACGAAGTGACGTGCGCGGGAGCACAAGGCCCTACCCGATCAGCTTCTCCAGGGTCTCCAGCCGGTCGGCTTCGGCCGCCGGCTTGTCCCAGCGGATCCGGGAAATGCGCGGGAACCGCATGGCGACGCCGGACTTATGGCGCGGCGAGCGGTGGATGCTATCGAACGCCACCTCGAACACCAGCCCGTGGGTCACCTCGCGCACCGGGCCGAAGCGGTTGACGGTGTGGTCGCGCACCCACTTGTCGAGCAGCTTCAGCTCGTCGTCGGTGAAGCCGAAATACGCCTTGCCGACCGGCACCAGCTCGGGCGCGCCGGTCTCCGGATGCTCGCGCCAGGCGCCGAAGGTGTAGTCGGAGTAGAACGAGCTGCGCTTGCCGTGGCCGCGCTGGGCGTACATGAGAACGGCATCAACGGTGAGCGGTCCTCTTTTCCACTTGTACCAGAGGCCCTTGGGCCGGCCCGCGACGTAGGGCGCGTCCCGGCGCTTCAGCATCAGCCCCTCGGTCGCGGTGTCGCGGGCGCCAGCCCGCAGCGCCTCCAGCTCGTCGCGGCCGGCGAACTCGACGATCGCCGACAGGTCCATGCGCTGCGGCGCCGTGCGCGCGTGGAACGCCTCCAGCCGGGCCCGGCGCTCGACCAGCGGCAGATCGCGCAGGTCCTCCGCCCCCTCGAACAGGATGTCGTACAGCCGCACGAAGGCCGGGTACTTGCGCAGCATCGCACCGGTCACGGTCTTGCGGTTCAGGCGCTGCTGCAGCTCGTTGAACGGCCGCACCTCGCCGCCCGCCACCACCAGCAGCTCGCCGTCCAGCACCGCCTCGAAGGTGACGTGATCGAGCACGTCCGGGAACGCCGCGCCGATGTCGTCGCCGGTACGCGAGTACAGCCGCTTCTCGCCGCCGCGCGCGACGATCTGCACGCGGATGCCGTCCCATTTCCACTCGGCGAGGAAGGCCGAGAAGTCCAGGCCCTCGACCTCGTCGTCCTCCAGCGGGTGCGCCAGCATAGGCGGCCGGAACACCGGCTTGTCCTCCAGGTCCGGCCGCGGGGTCCGGCGGTCCAGCCAGGCGAACAGCTCGCCATAGGGCGGCTCCAGCCCGTGCCAGACCTCCTCGATCTCGGTCGGGTCGACTCCGCCGTACTCCGCCAGCGCCACCTTGGCGAGCCGGGCCGAAACCCCGACCCTCAAGCCCCCGGTGATCAGCTTCAGCAGCGCCCAGCGGCCGGTGGCGTCGAGCGGATCCAGCCATTCCTCGATGACGTCCGGGGCGTCCGAGCGGGCGGTGGTACGCAGCCGCTCCACCACCTCGCTGAGCGTCGGCCAGGCCCGGTTCGAGCGCCGCTCCGGCCAGATCAGCGCCGTGGTCTCGGCGAGGTCGCCGACGTAGTCGTAGGACCAGCCGAACAGCACCGGGTCGACCCGCCGCATCGCCAGCTCGCGGATCGCCCCGGCCTTGACGCCGGGGAAGCTCAGCGCGCCGGTCAGCGCCGCCAGCGCCCAGCCCCGATCGGGGTCCGGGGCGTGCCGGAAGTAGTCGACGATCAGCGCCAGCTTGGTGTTGCGCGAGGGCGTGTAGATCAACCGGTCCAGCAGCTGCGCGAACGGCGTCACGACCCGCCCTCGTCCTCGTAGCCGACCAGGGCGAGCGCCCGCGCCCGGTAGCCGCGGGCGTTGGCGGCGTGCATCAGCGCTTCCTCGCGGCCGTGGGTGATCCAGACCTCCGGCGCGCCGACATCGTCGAAGGTCTGCAGCAGCTCGTCCCAGTCGGCGTGGTCGGAGATCACCAGCGGCAGTTCGACCCCGCCCTGGCGCGCGCGCTGGCGCACCCGCATCCAGCCCGACGCCATGCACACCACCGGGTCCGGCAGCCGGCGCGCCCAGCGGTCGATGATCGCCGACGGCGGCGCCAGCACGATGCCGCCCTTGAACTCGTCCTTCGGCACGCCCTTGGCGCCCGCGGTCGCCGGCCGCAGGTCGCCGAGGCTCACCCCGTGCGCCTCGTACAGCGCGCACATCGGCAGCAGCGCGCCGTGGGCGTAGATCGGCCGGTCCCAGCCGGCCTCGCGCAATAGCCCGATGACCCGCTGGGCCTTGCCGAGCGAGTACACCCCGACCACGTGGCAGCGCTCCGGGAACAGCCGCACGCTGTCCAGCAGCCGGGCGATCTCGGCGCGGTCGTCGGGGTGGCGGAACACCGGCAGGCCGAAGGTCGCCTCGGTCACGAACACGTCGCACCGCACCGGCACGAACGGCGCGCAGGTCGGGTCGGCCCGGCGCTTGTAGTCGCCAGAGACCACGATCCGACTGCCGCGGTACTCGATCAGCACCTGGGCGCTGCCGAGCACGTGGCCGGCCGGGTGCAGGGACACCTCGACCTCGCCGAGCCGCACCACCTCGCCATAGGCCAGCGGCTGCTTGGCCTGGCCCGGCTGCGCGCCGATCCGGTGGTCCATGATCGCCAGGGTCTCGGCGGTCGCCAGCACCGCCCGATGGCCCGGCCGGGCATGGTCGGAATGGCCGTGAGTGATCACCGCCCGGTCCACGGCGCGCAGCGGATCGACGTAGAAGCCGCCGGGCACGACGTACAGCCCCTGCGGGCGCACCTCGACCCAGGTCTCGGGATGGGGGGCTATCATGGCGGAGAGGTTAGGTAGCGGTAGCGCAGCGTCAACCGGCCCTTCGCGGCCCAGCTTACGCGGGGCACCTCAGGGCGACAGGGATTGAACGACGCTCTCGGAAGTCGAGACTCACACGTTATCCAGCCGCGCCTTGCGCCCGAGATACCCGCCGTGGTGGCGGACGCCGTAGTCCTCTCGGGTCACGCCCTTGCGCTCCATCAGGGTCAGCGTCAGGGCGTCGGCAATCGCGCTCATGGCGGCGATGCTGGCGGTCGGGGTCAGGCCCAGCGGGCACGGCTCCTCGATCACCCCCATGTCGAGCACGATGTCGGCGAGATCGCGCAGGCCCGAATCCGGGTGCGAGGTGATGCCGATCACCGCGCCCTCCCGGTTCAGGTGCCGGGCCATCTCGATGCACTCCAGCACCTCGCGGGTCTTGCCCGAGGTCGAGAACGCGATCAGGCAGTCGCCGGTGTCGATGTGGCCGAGGTCGCCGTGCGCCGCCTCGCTCGGGTGGATGTAGAACGCCGGGGTGGCGGTCGAGGCCAGGGTCGCGGCGAACCGGCGGGCGACGAAGCCGGCCTTGCCCATGCCGACCGTGATGATCTTGCCCGGGCAGCCCTCCATGGCGGCGACCGCCCGCTCGAAGGCATCGTCCACCCGGATCGAGCGGATGGCCTCGGCCTCGGCGTTCAGGATCTCCCGGATGCGGGCGGCAATGTCCATGATACGGCTCCGACGGATTGCCGCTCGGCTTTAGGCGGAACGCCGGAAGGAGGCAAGTGCCGAACGGTCGCGTCGGATATTTATGTCAACATATTGACGCAATATGCTGCGACCCGCTACCGTCGCCGGCACCAGAAGCTTGGAGGAATGCGGCCGATGGCGTCGCCGTATCCAACGATCGCGAGCCCGATCCGGGTCGACGGGCACGTCCTGCGCAACCGCATCGTCATGGGCTCGATGCACACCGGCCTGGAGGGCGAGCCGGGCCGGTTCGGCGAGCTGGCCCGGTTCTATGGCGACCGGGCCAGAGGCGGCGCGGCGCTGATCGTCACCGGCGGGTTCTCGCCGAACCTCGCCGGCCGGGTCAAGGAGCACCCGAGCGTCCTCGACAGTGCCGACACCGTCCCGGCCCACCGGCTCATCACCGACGCCGTGCACGAGCACGGTGGCCGGATCGTCCTGCAGCTGCTGCACACCGGCCGCTACGGCTATCACGACGCGATCGTCGCGCCGTCGCCGATCCAGGCGCCGATCAACAGGTACAAGCCGGCGGAGATCACGCCGGAGCAGATCCGCCGGACCATCGACGACTACGCCGCCTCGGCCGCGCTGGCGCTGGAGGCCGGCTACGACGGCGTCGAGATCATGGGGTCCGAGGGCTACCTGATCAGCCAGTTCCTGGCGCCGCGGACCAACCAGCGCGACGACGGGTGGGGCGGCGACCTGGAGCGTCGCGCCCGCTTCGCCGTCGAGGTGACGAAGGCGGTGCGGCAGGCGATGGGGGCCGAGCCGATCCTGTGCTACCGGATATCGGCTCTCGACCTGGTCGAGGGCGGCCTGACCGGCGACGAGACGGTGTGGCTGGCCGGCGCGCTGGAAGCCGCCGGCGCCGGCTGTCTGAACACCGGCATCGGCTGGCACGAAGCCAAGGTGCCGACGATCGCCGGCGTGGTGCCGCACGCGGCCTTCGCCGAGGCCACCGCGCGGATCAAGGCGGCGGTGTCGATCCCGGTGATCGCCAGCAACCGCATCAACCTGCCGGAGACCGCCGAACGGGTGCTGCGCGACGGCCAGGCCGACATGATCTCGATGGCCCGTCCGTTCCTCGCCGACCCGGATTTCGTCGCCAAGGCGGCGTCGGGGCGCGCCGACCTCATCAACGTCTGCATCGCCTGCAACCAGGCCTGCCTCGACCACTACTTCCTGGACAGGACGGTCACCTGCCTGGTCAACCCGTGGGCGGTTCGGGAACTCGAGCGCACCGCCGAGCCGGCCGCGACACGCAAGCGGATCGCGGTGGTCGGCGCCGGGGTGGCCGGCATCGCCTGCGCCCTGGAAGCGGCGCGCCGCGGGCACGACGTCACGCTCTACGACCGGGCGGAGCGCCCCGGCGGCCAGCTGCGGCTGGCGGCCGTGGTGCCGGGCAAGGAGGATTACGGCCGCGCCATCGACGGTTTCTGGAACCAGCTGCGGGAAGCCGGCGTGACCTGCCGGTTCGGCGCACCGGCGGACGCGGCCGGGCTGTCCGAAGCCGGTTACGACGAGATCGTCGTGTCGACCGGCGTCGTCCCGCGCGCGCTCGACATTCCCGGTGCCGACGACCCCCGGGTGGTCGGCTACGCCGACATCCTGACCGGCGCCGTGGCGGCCGGCGAACGCGTCCTGGTGATCGGCGGTGGCGGCATCGGCCACGACGTGGCGCTGTTCCTCGCCCACCCGCCGTCCGGCGGCCCGGAGGACCTGGCGGCCTTCGAGGCGCACTGGGGCCTCAACGGCGAAGCCCGGCACCAACCTCCGGCCCGCCGGGTGACCATGCTGAAGCGCTCGCCCGGGGCGTTCGGCCGCACGCTCGGCAAGAGCACCGGCTGGATCCTGCGCCAGGAGCTTCGCGACTTCGGCGTCCGCCAGCTCGCCGGCGTGACCTACGAGAAGATCGACGGCGCCGGGCTGCACATCCTGACCGACGGCGTCCCGGAGGTCCTGCCGGCCGACACCATCGTGGTCTGCGCCGGCCAACTGTCCGATGCCGGACTGGCCGACGAACTGACGGCGCGCGGCTGCCGGGTGCACCTGGTCGGCGGCGCGCGGCTCGCCGGCGAGCTCGACGCCCAGCGGGCGATCGAGGAGGGCGCGCGACTCGGCAACCGGCTCTGAACTCAGTCGGCGGCCGGCGGTTCGTCACGCTGGGGCTCGGCTCCGCCCATCGCCTTCAGGTTCGACTGCAGGCGGTCGAGCTGCCGCGACAGCGAAGCCTTCTCTTCGCCGCCGAGGCCGACCGTCGCCGCGCGGTAGAACTCACCGATCCGCCGTTCGAGCCCGTCCCAGAAGTCTCGGCCCTTCGGGGTGATCCGGACGATCCGGGCGCGCCGGTCGGTCGCGCCGACCGTGCGCTCGACATAGCCGTCCCGTTCCAGCCGCTTGAGCACCCCGTCGAGGTTCTGGCGGCTGACCATGAGATATTCGGCGAGATCGCCGAGCGCGATACCGGAGACCGAGCGTTCCGCCGACAGCGCCCCCAGCACGGCCCACTGGACGGCGGTCACCCCGAGCAGGCTGGCGGACCGGGTCTGCAGGGTGTTCCCGAGCTGGAACAGCCGGAAGAAGATCCGGTTGCTGACCCGATAGTCGTCCACCGGTCCCGTCACGGCCTTCACCCGGTCCTCACAAGCGCACGGCGATGTCAGACGAAGCTGACCGAGGCCTCGCCCAGCCCCTCGAACCGCGCCGTGACGGTCGCCGCGTGCTCGATCCATACGGTCTTCACCACGCTGCCCAGCATGACGAACTCCCCGGCCCTGAGCGGCGTGCCGACCGCCGCCCGGTGATCGGCCAGCCAGGCGAGCGCGTTGAACGGATGGCCGAGGATGTCGGCGCCGGTGCCGCGCCCGGCCTCGTCGCCGTCGATGGTCATCACGCCCTCGATCGCGACGAGGTCGAGACCGCGCCAGTCGGTCACCGGTACGCCGAGCACGACGCCGGCGTTGAAGAAGTCGTCGGCGATCAGCACCGGTGCCGGCAACGCCGTGTAGTCGACATAACGGTCGTCGACCAGCTCGATCCCGGCCATCAGCGACTCGACCGCCGCCGCCACGCTGTCGCGGTCGTGGCCGCCGTCCCGGGCCGGCAGGTCGCTCCCCAGGCGGGCCGCGATCTCGCACTCGACGCCGACCCGGTGGAAGCGCTGCAGCGGCACCTCGGCACCGGACTCGAACACGGTGGCCGCGAACACCTCGCCGGCGCACGGGTGGTCGATGCCGAGGTAGGCCTGCATCACCGGCGTCGTGCAGCCGATCTTGTGGCCGCTGCAACGGCCGTGGCCGGCCGCCTCAAGCACCGCGTGCAGGGCGCGCTGGATGGCGTAGCCGTCGGCGACGGTCGCGGCGGCCAGATCCGCCGGGGCCGCCGGCGTCGGCGGGCCGGACAGCCGCGGCCGGGCCAGGAGCTGCGCGACCTCGCCGATCCGCTCGGCGTTCACGCGTTCCTCCGTTCCTGCAGGATCGAGGCGGCGGCGTCGGCCAGCACCCGGCAGCCCAGCACGATGTCGCTCTCGTGGCTGTCCTCGGCGAAATCGTGGCTGATGCCGCCGATCGACGGGATGAACAGCATGGCGCAGGGCAGCTTCTCGCAGATCACCATCGGGTCGTGACCGGCGGCACTCGGCATGCTCTGCCACTTGCCCGGCGCGGTCGCCTCGGCGGCGCCGGCGATGTGCTTCTGGAAGCCGGCATCCATGAACGACGCCTTGACCGGCGTGCGCGAGCGCTCGACCTCGACCCGGACCTTGCCCTTGCCGACGTCGTTGGCGATCTCGGCGGCCAGCGCCTCGAACTTGTCGAGGATGCTCTCGTCGGTGTCGCGGAACTGCAGGTCGAGCTCGGCATAGCCCGGCACGATCGACGGCGCGCCCGGCTGCACCGACAGCCGGCCCATGGTCCAAACGGTGCGCTCGCCGGCGACCTTCGGGAACTCCTGGTTGATCCGGTGGGCGACCTCGAACAGCGCGGTGGCGGCGTCCTTGCGGCGCTTCATCGTGGTGGTGCCGGCGTGGTTCTGCTCGCCGTGGAACCGGAACCGCATGGCCCGGATCGCGACGATGCCGGTGACCACGCCGATGTTCAGCCCGCCCTCCTCGAGGTAGGCGCCCTGCTCGATATGGGCCTCCAGGTATCCGAGGTAGCGGTCCTTCTCGATGGTCTGGCGCGGCACGTCGGTCAGCCCGGCCTTGGCGATCGCCTCGGTCAGCGACATCCCGGCCGAGCCGTTGCGGGCGGCCTTCTCGGCCTCGGGATCCAGGGTGTCGCACCACGAGCGGCTGCCGAGGCAGGACATGTAGGTCCCCTCCTCGTCCTGCCAGGACACCACGTCGACCGCGAGGCCGGCGGTCGCCGGGTCCTCGGCCATGGCGCGGGCGATCTCCAGGCCGTAGATCACGCCGAGCGCGCCGTCGAGCCAGCCGCCGCGCGGCTGCGTGTCGGAGTGCGAGCCGATCAGCAGCGCCGGCCCCGGCTTGGGCGAGCGGCCGTAGACGTTGCCGACGCCGTCGATGCTGGCGCTCAGGCCGGCCGCCTCGAACTTCTTGGCGAGCCAGCGGCGCGCCTCCATGTCCTTCTCGCTCAGCGCCGGCCGGACCACACCGGTCTCGACCGCGCCGATCGAGCGCAGCTCCTTCAGGTCGGCAAGCAGGCGGTCGGGATTGATGGCAGGCATGTCGGTCCTCCGAAGACGATTCCGCGCGAGCCTAGAGCCCGGCAGCCGCGGCGTCACCCCTCAGCCGACGCTTCGAAGGCGCTTGCCATCGAATGAAACGCTCGCATGCTATCGGCGGCCGGGCCGCATGGTTCCGGCGAGGACTGCGAAAGGGGAGCTTCATGAAGCGTATCATCACCACGGCCGCGGCCGGCGTGCTGGCCCTCGGCTGGGCCACCTCGGCGCTCGCCGAGAAGTGGGACATGCCTCTCGCCTACCCGGCGACCAACTTCCATTCCGAGACCGCCGCGGCATTCGCCGCCGCGGTGAAGGCCGGCACCGGCGGCAAGCTCGAGATCGTCACCCATCCGGGCGGCTCGCTGTTCAAGGGCGGCGAGATCTTCCGCGCGGTCCGCACCGGCCAGGCGCAGATCGGCGAGCGGCTGATCTCGGCGCTCGGCAACGAGGACCCGCTGTTCGAGATCGACGGCCTGCCGTTCCTGGCGACCTCCTACGACGACGCCAAGAAGCTGTACGAGGCGAGCAAGCCGGAGCTCAACGCGCTGCTCGACTCGAAGGGCGTCAAGCTGCTGTACGCCGTCGCCTGGCCGCCGCAGGGCCTGTACACCAAGAAGCCGATCGAATCCGCCGCCGACATGAAGGGCGTGAAGTTCCGCGCCTACAACCAGGCGACTGCCCGGCTCGCCGAGCTGATGGGCGCGATCCCGACCAAGATCGAGGCCGCCGAGATCAGCCAGGCGTTCTCCACCGGCGTCGCCGAGTCGATGATCTCCTCCGGCTCGACCGGCTACGACAGCAAGCTCTGGGAGTTCACCAAGTTCTGGTACGACACCAACGCCTGGCTGCCGAAGAACATGATCATCGTCAACAAGGCGGCCTGGGACGGCCTCGACAAGGCGACCCAGGACGTGGTGATGAAGGCCGCCGCCGACGCCGAGAAGGCCGGCTGGGCGAAGTCCGAGGAGCTGGCCAACTGGTACAAGGAGCAGCTCAAGGCCAACGGCATGACCGTCGAACCGCCGAGCGCCGCGCTGGCCGCCGACTTCAAGAAGATCGGCGACACCATGACCAGCGAGTGGCTGGAAAAGGCTGGGGCCGCCGGCAAGGCCGTCGTCGAGCGCTTCAAGAAGATGTAACGCGGACTATCGTATAGACTGGGGTCGAGCGGGCCGGCCCTCGGGCCGGCCCGCCGCGTTTCAGCAACCGTCCGAGACCGTCACGCCATGTCGTCCCGCCCCGACATCCTGCTGATCACCCTCGACCAGTTCCGCGGGGACTCGCTGGCGGCCGTCGGGCATCCGTGCGTGCGCACGCCGAACCTCGACGCCCTGGCCGCCGACGGCGTGCTGTTCCGCAACCACTACGCCAACTGCGCCCCGTGCTCGCCGGCGCGGGCCAGCCTGCTGACCGGGCTGTACCAGATGAACCACCGGGTGTGCCGCAACGGCACGCCGCTGGATGCCCGCCACGCGACGGTCGCGACCGAGGCCCGGGCGGTCGGCTACGACCCGCTGCTGTTCGGCTACACCGACCAGTCGATCGATCCGCGCGGCGTGCCGGCCGACGATCCCCGGCTGCGGACCTACGAGGGAATCGCGCCGGGCTTCGCCGTCCATACCGACATGGCCGAGCCGAGCCCGCTGTGGCGCGAATGGCTTGCGGCGCGCGGCGTCGACCTCGGCTCGGGCGTCCACGACGTGTTCCGGCCGCGCGGCAGCGGCCGCCCGCCCGCCGGCCCGCACCGCGAGCCGCCGGCATTCGACGCCGATTCCACCGAGACGGCGTTCCTGACCGATCGGATGATCGAGCATCTGTCGGCCCGCGACGGCGCCGCCGGCCCGACCTTCCTGCACGTCAGCCAGATCCGCCCGCACCCGCCCTTCGTGGTGCCGGCGCCGTACAACACGCTGATCGACCCGGCAGCGACACCGCGCCCGGTCCGGGCCGCCAGCCGCGAGGCCGAGGCGGCTCAGCACCCGTACCTCGCCTGGGAGCTGGGCCGGATCCGGCTGTCGAGCTACGTCTACGAAGCTCCGGGACTCGGCGCCGACATGTCGGACGAGGCGGTCGCCACCATGCGCGCCACCTACTACGGCATGATCGCCGAGGTCGACGCCCAGGTCGGCCGCGCCGTCGGCTTCCTGAAGCGGACCGGGCGCTACGACCGCACGATGATCGTGGTGACCAGCGACCATGGCGAAATGCTGGGCGACCACCGGCTGCTCGGCAAATGCGGCTATTTCGATGCCGCCTACCACATTCCGCTGATCGTCAAGCCGGCCGGCGGCACCCCGACGCCCGGAAGGGTGGTCGAGGCGTTCACCGAGGCCGTGGACCTGACGCCGACCGTCCTGGAGGCCGTCGGTGCCGCGGTTCCCCCGGCGATGGACGGGCGATCGCTGATGCCGTTCCTGCAGGGCGGCACGCCCTCGACCTGGCGGGACGCCGTCCACTGGGAATACGACTTCCGCGAGATCGGCTCGACCGACATCGAGGACCGGCTGGGCCTGACGGTCGACACCGCCCAGTTGGCGGTGCTGCGCGACCGCGACTTCAAGTACGTGCACTTCACCGGCCTGCCGCCGCTGCTGTTCGACCTGAGGCGCGACCCCGGCGAGCTGGAGAACCGGGCACAGGATCCGGACTACGCGTCGATCCGGGCCGACTACGCCGGCCGCATGCTGTCCTGGCGGATGGCGCACGCCGACCGCACGCTGACCGGCTGGAGCCTGGTGACCCCGGGCGGCCCGACTCACGTCGCGCCGGACCGGTCGGGCTGGTAGACTGCCGCCCTACAGCCAGTCCGCGCACGCCCTGGCGGTAACTTCTTGGAAACCGTCACCGTCGTAGACTCGCGCCAACGCCGGACCGGCACACGCTTGACGTTCGTCGGCGGCGAATGATGTAGTCGTGAAATTGCGACGATCGGAAACCGTCATGGGCATCGCACGCGCCGCATATATCGTCCCGGCTCCCGGTTTCATCATCCGGCACGTGTCCTTCCTGGACCTGGACCTGGCGCTGAAGAGCGCCACGCTGGAATGGCTGGAGCAGTCGAAGACCGACCCCGCCGGCATCCTCGCCAACGAGACCATCTGCGGGGCGCGCTGTTTCCTGTTCAACGAGGAAAGCGGCGAGCTGACCAACGAGCCGGAACTGGTCGAGGCCTTCGACAACGCCTACTACCACATCGAGATCGCCAAGAAGATCCACGCCAGCCTCGGCGAGGTCGACCGGCCGATGGCCCTGCACTTCTCGGTGCTGGAAGACCTGGGCGGCGGCCTGCAGTTCATCGTCCTGCCGGTTCGTACGGCCGACCGTGCCATCCGCCTCCTGCGCATCGCCGGCTGGTAGTCAGCGATGTGGGGAGAGGCGAAGATCGAGAACTCGGATTCCGGCGGTCGGGCGCTGACCCGCTTCGGCCGGTCCGACGATTTCGTGGTCGGCGTCGACAACTCCTTCGTCAAGCTCTCGTCGGCGCTGCGCCTGGGCGCGCGCCGGGCCCCTCCCTCGGTCGACGAGGTCGACTCCAACATCCTCATCAATCTCGACATCCTGGGGTCGACGCATCTGGTCGACTGCACGCCGGACACCCCGTCGGAGTACCGGTTCGTCCAGTACGGCAACCGCATCGCCATCCACGACGGCCAGGAGTACTCGGGACGCCGGCTGCGCGATGCCGAATGGTCGCTGGTCCGCCGGCTGGCCGAGCGTGACTACTCGTTCGTCAAGACGAATCGGGTAGCCACGCTCTCCCAGGTCGAGCTGTTATGGCACGGTCGCGAGATCGTCTACCGGCGCTTTATCATTCCGCTTTCGAGCAATCGGCGCGAAGTCTCGCATCTTCTTGTCGCCACCCGCCCGAATCTGCTCAAGGTCGTCCCAAGTGCGTTTGATTAGGAAGTCGGCCGGCGTGAAGGTCTGGTAGATCCGCTCGCGCTTGCCCGTCGGCCAGAACCAGCCGTCGACGCACAGCCGCACGTCCGGGACGCCGTAGTTGGCGGTCGGAACCCCCTTCGACAGCAGCCGGTCGAACACCACGCCGACGATGCCGTCGACGCCCCACCGGTATGCCGCGACCGCGTGGTTCAGCCGCGGGATCAGCCACGACAGGCCGATGCCCCGGTGCACCGGGTCGACCCACAGCCCGCCGCAGTGGCTGAGCCGGCCCGACGGCCCCGGCTCGTGGAGCAGGGTCTCGACCGGCCGCGCAGCCGATGCCGGCGACCACAGCAGGCCCCGTCGGACATAGTCGTGGTAGTCGTCGGTCTCGATGTAGCGGCCGCACATCATGGCGGCGGTCCGCCCGTCGCGGTCGTGGACGTGCAGGACGTACGCGTCCTCCGGCTCGCCGCTACGGTCCGGGTCGAAGGTCGGGTTGATGCCGTCGGTGCCGGATGCGGTTTGCATGATGCCGCGCCAGACCCGCAGGTCCGAATGGATGTCCAGCCGGAAGCCGTCGCGTTCGAGCAAGCCGACCACCGCCTCGTTGTAGTTCCGGAGGATTCCGCGGACCAGCCGGCCGTAGTCCAGGAGCCCGCCGAGCGGGTCCGAGGTCGTCTTCAGGACTGCTGTAGACATGGTGTACCCCTCTAGGTGTGGAGAGGCTCGGAAACATAGCACTTCGACTCGGCCGTTTCCCCCGATCCGCGAACGGCTCGCGACATCGCGCGCGGGCTTGCCGGGCGCGCCGAAACCGCCGACCATGGCCGCCGTCGCCCGTCCGGGAGGACGCCTCAGACGAAATCAAGGGACCGAACATGGCCAGCGACGCCGAACCGTGGGTCGACCCGGACATGCAACTCGCCCTGGCGCGCATGGCCGAGATCGCGCGCGAGCACGACCTGCCCGCCGACCGTTCGCGGATGACGCCGGATCAGGCCCGGCACCGCATGGAGGTGGACCGGGCCTGGTGGAACCAGGATCGCCCGGCGCTGGCGCGCATCGAGGAGACCGCGGTCCCCGGCCCGACCCGCCCGGTTCCGGTGCGGCTGCTGTACCCGTCGGCCGACGGGCCGCTGCCGGTCATCGTCTACCTGCACGGCGGCGGCTGGGTGGTCGGCTCGCTGGAGACCCACGCCCGCGGCATGCACGTCCTGGCGAACGCCGCGAATTGCGTGGTCGCGGCCGTCGACTACGCGCTGGCCCCCGAGCACAAGTTCCCGTCTGCCGTCACCGAGGTTGCGGCGGTGGTCGAGCACATCGCCGCGCACGGCGCCGACTGGGGCGTGGACCCGACCCGCATCGCGATGGCCGGCGACAGCGCCGGCGCCAACATCGCGATCGGCGCCGAACTGCACCTGCGCGACCGGGCCCGCTCGCCGGTGTCGGCGCTCGGGCTGATCTACCCGGTGACCGGGGACGACTTCGAGACCGAATCCTACCGGGCGTTCGGCGCGGGCCAGTGGGGCCTGTCGACCGCCGAGATGCAGACGTTCTTCGAGCACTACGTCCGGGGCCCGGAGGATCTCGCGGACCCGCGCGTGGTGCCGATGCGCGCCGACGTCACGGGGTTCCCGCCGAGCTTCGTCGCCGCCGCCGGGCTGGACGTGCTGCGGGACGACGCCGTCCGGTTCGACGCCAGGCTCCGCGCCGCCGGCGTGCCCGGGTCGCTGACCGTGTACGAGGGCGTGGTGCACGGCTTCATGACCCTGACCCGGACGGTGCCGAAGGCGCAGCGGATGATCGAGGACCTGGCCGGCAAGCTGTCGGCGACTTTGCGAGGATGAGGGACGTGAGCGAGAGCTACGGAAACGGCACGGTGCTGTGTGGGGTCGACCGCCGCGGGGTAGCGACCGTGACCCTGAACCGACCGGAGCGTAACAACGCCTACAACGGCGACGTGATCGGTGGGCTGCTGGAGGCGTTCGGCCGGCTCGGCGACGACGACGCCGTGCGGGTGGTGACGATCCGCGGCAACGGCCGGCACTTCCAGGCCGGCGCCGACCTCGGCTGGCTGAAGGAGATCGGCAGGCTGTCGCCGGAGGAGAACGTGGTGGTGTCGCGCCGCACCGCCTCGGCGATCCGCGGCCTGACCGAGTTCCCCAAGCCGACCGTGGCGCTGGTCCACGGCGGCTGCTTCGGCGGCGGCACCGGCATCGTCGCCGCGGCCGACGTGGTGATCGCCAGCGACGACGCGATCTTCGCGATCACCGAGGCCCGCTGGGGCGTGATGGCCGGGATCATCGTGCCGCACCTGAACGCCGCGATCGGCGTCCGCAACGTTCGCCGCTACGGCCTCACCTGCGAGCGCTTCGGCGCCGCCGAGGCCCAGGCGATGGGACTGGTCCACCAGGTCTGCCCGGAAGGCCGGCTCGACGCGGCGGCGGCGCCGGTGATCGACGCCCTGCTGATGTCCGCCCCGGACGCCACCGCCCAGACCAAGCGCCGCGCCCTGGTCGAGGCCGGCCTGATGCTGAGCGACGAGCACTTCGAGGCGCTGATCGTCGAGCACTCGGCCAAACGCCAGACCGACGAGGCGGTCGAGGGCCTGGCGAGCTTCCTGGAGAAGCGCCCGCCGGCCTGGTACCCCGGCCCCGCCGAGGGGCTGTAGGCCGGTCGTCGAGGATCAGGCCGGCCGCACGGAACCGCCGAAGGCGATGCGGATGGCCTCGCGCACGGCATCGCAGACGGCCCCCGTCGCCGCCACCGAGCTGCGCAGTACCAGGTAGGATCTGTGCCGGGCCCCCATGCCGGTCAGCGGCACAAGGCCGTCCGCCGGGTGTTCGCGGTCGAGCAGTGCAGCGGCGGCGCCGGCGTGCACGGCAGCCCGGACGCCGGCGGCACTCTCGCTCATGAAGACCACCCGATACCGGCGCCCGGCCGCCTCCAGGTCGGACAGGGCACGGTCCCGCCACCAGCAGTCGCGGTCGAACAGCGCGACGGGCAGGACCTCGGCCGAGTCCAGGTCGTGCTCGGGACTGCACAACCAGCCCAGGACACCCTCCCTCAGGACCTCCTCGTCCGCGGCCGGCACTGCGACCTCGAAGACGGCGATGTCCAGCGCCCCCGAGCGCAGGGCCGCGTCGAAGCCGGCCCCCAGCGCGCAATGCACCTGCAGCTCGACATCCGGGTGGCGTGCCCCGAAACCGGCGACGATCCGGGTCAGCACCGACCCGCCGTGGTCGTCGGGGATGCCCAGCCGCACGCGCCCGCGCAGGCCGTCGCCCCGCAGGTCGGCCAGCGCCGAGTCGAGAGCCGTTGTCACCCGGCGCGCGGTCGGGACCAGATGCTCGCCGGCCGCGGTCAACGTGACCCCCCGGCCGTGCCGGCGAAACAAGGGCCGGCCGACGATGCCCTCGAGCTGCTTGACCTGCAGGCTGGTCGCCGACTGCGACCGCCCGATCGCCCCGGCACCGCCCGAGACGCTTCCGGCCTCGACGATCGCCAGGAAGGTTCGCAGCAGATCGCTGTCGAGCTGCGGCATCGCTATTGATCTCTCCGATTGCTGAATTTCGAGTTACTCGTTTCTCAAATGCCTCCGTGACGCGCAGTTTCAAGGCGCAACCGCTGGAGGTCGACATGGCCGTATCGGAAGTCACCCGCTCGTCGAAGCTCGCCGTCCGCCACGTCTACCTGTTGCTGGGGCTGCTTCTCGTGCCGACGGTGTGGTGGCAACCGCAGCTGGCGTGGCAGACCGTGGCGTTCGTCACCGCCAGCATGCTCCATGTCGCCCCGATCGTCGTGCCGGGCGTCCTGCTCGCGGCCTGGATCACGGCGAGCGGTGCCGGCGAACGGGTCTCGTCGCTGTTCCGCGGCCGGACGGTCCCGGCGGTCCTGGCGACCGCGTTCGTCGGAGCGCTGCTGCCGGTCTGCGGCGTAACGGTGCTGCCGCTCATGGCCGGCCTGCTGGCGGCCGGCGTGCCGTTGGCCCCGGTCATGGCGTTCTGGCTCGCCTCGCCGATCACCGGGCCGGCGATACTGGCGGCCACCGTCGCCACGCTCGGCTGGAAGTTCGCCGTCGGCAAGGCGTTGGCTGCGATCGGCCTCGGCCTGCTCGGCGGCGGCGTGACCGGCATGCTCGCCCGCCGCGACTGGATCCGGGCACCTCTTCGATCCAACCGCATCGTCGGGACTCTCGGGCGGCCGGCCGGAACCTGCGGCGGGGCAGCCGCGACCTTCGACGCCCGAATCTGGCGGGAACGCGCCCGGCGGTCCCGGTTCGGCCGGGAGGCCTGGTCGATCACGCGGCTGATGCTGATCGTCCTGATACCGGCGTTCGCGGCGGAGTTCCTTCTGAACGCCTGGCTTCGGCCCGACGCGCTCGGGCCCCTTCTCGGCCGCGACAGTGCCCTCGCCATCCCGCTGGCCGTCGTCGTCGGCGGTCCGGCCTATGTCGACGGCTACGCCGCCCTGCCGCTGACCCGGACCCTCATCGATCACGGCATGTCGACCGGCGCAGCCATGGCCTTCCTGGTGTCCGGGGGCGTGGTGAGCGTCTGGGGCGCGCTGGCGATCCTGCCGGTCCTCAGGCTGAAGCCGTTCCTGCTCTACCTGGCGCTGGCCGCCGCCGGATCGATGGCCTCGGGCTGGCTCTTCGGCCTGCTGTCGTGAGCCGGGATGCGCGACCCGAAACGGCCTCGCCGACGGGTCACGACGACGGCTACCGCGGGCCGGCCGTCACTCGCCCGCCAGGCAGGCCTGGTACGCCTTGACCGCCGCTGCCAGCCCCATCCACAAGGCGTCGCCGATCAGGTGGTGGCCGATCGACACCTCGTCGATCCACGGGATCGCGCGCGACAGCGTCGGCAGGTTGTCGAGGGTCAGGTCGTGCCCGGCGTTCAGGCCGAGCCCGAGCTGCTTGGCCTGGCCGGCGGCCGCCACGAAGGTGTTGAGGACCGAACCCTGGGCCGGCTTGCCGAAGGCGTCGTGGTAAGGCCCGGTGTAGAGCTCCACCCGGTCGGCGCCGACCGCCTTGGCCCCGGCGATGACATCGGCCACCGGGTCGGCGAACAGCGACACCCGGCAGCCGAGTTCGTGCAGGCGGGCCACGATCGGCCGCAGGAACTCGGCGTCGCCCGGCAGGTCCCAGCCGTGGTCGGAGGTCGACTGCTCCGGCGCGTCCGGCACCAGGGTCACCTGGTCGGGCCGGACCCGCTCGATCAGGGCCAGGAAGCGCTCGTCGGGATAGCCCTCGATGTTGTATTCGCGCCCGGTCCAGGCCGGGTCCTTCAGCAGTCCGGCCAGGTCCAGCACGTCCTGCTCGCGGATGTGCCGGGCGTCGGGACGCGGATGCACCGTGACCCCGGCCGCGCCCGCCTCCAGCACGATCCGCGCCGCCTTCAGCACGCTCGGCTCGGCGTGCGGACGGGTGTTCCGGAGGGTCGCCACCTTGTTGAGATTGACGCTGAGCGCGGTCATTTCAGTGAATCCTGATGCAGGTCAATTCGTCCGACCGCAGAATCGGCCAGTATGGCGCCGTGTTCAAAGGCAAAGTTGTCGCTGCCATGGGGCCAACACATGGCGGCGCGAGCGGACCATGGGGCGAGCGATATTCCGGTATTCCGCACATTGTGCGTTAAATCGAACAATTCGCTTGGCGCACCATGGCCGAGCGGCTATCTAGAAGCCGCCCAGAGCGAGCGCGACGCGACAACTCGCCTCTTGAAAAATGTAGGTATACGAACAATTATCCACCCAGCATCTGAGATCCACCCCGTCTGAAGACCCTTGCGGAATGGGATGCCGGCAGATGAGCAATCTGAACTCCGAAACCGTGCTCAGCGTCCACCATTGGACCGACACGCTGTTCAGCTTCACGACCACGCGCGATCCGGGGTTCCGGTTCGAGAACGGCCAGTTCACGATGATCGGCCTGGAGGTCGAGGGCAAGCCGCTGATGCGCGCCTACTCGCTCGCCAGCGCCAATCACGAGGACAAGCTCGAGTTCCTGAGCATCAAGGTCCCGGACGGCCCGCTGACGTCGCGGCTGCAGCATCTCAAGGAAGGCGACCGGATCCTGGTCGGCCGCAAGCCGACCGGCACCCTGGTGCAGGGCAACCTGCTGCCGGGCCGCAACCTCTACCTGATCGGCACCGGCACCGGGCTGGCCCCGTTCATGAGCCTGATCAAGGACCCGGAGAGCTACGAGCGCTACGAGAAGGTGGTGCTGGTGCACGGCTGCCGGAAGGTCGCCGAGCTGGCCTATGGCGAGTGGATCGCCAACGACTTCCCGAAGGACGAACTGCTCGGCGAGTACGTGCGCGAGAAGCTGCTGTACTACCCGACCGTCACCCGCGAGCCGTTCCGCCATCGCGGCCGGATCACCGACCTGCTCCTGTCGAACAAGCTGACCGACGACCTCGGCCTGCCGATGCTCGATCCCGAGCACGACCGCGCAATGCTGTGCGGCAGCCCGGCCATGCTGAAGGACCTGAAGAAGATCCTCGAGGACCTCGGCTTCGTCGAGGGCAGCAACAACAAGCCCGGCAGCTACGTCATCGAGCGGGCGTTCGTGGAGCGCTGATCCGGTTTCGTGGCATCATGCCGCCGTCGGATCCGGCGAGCGGGCGCCATGGGGTTTCTGCATTCTCGTAATCGCGGGTTCGCGCTGTGAACCCGATCGAGGTGGTCATTGCCGGCCCCGAGGCGGTGGCGCTCGTCACCCTGCTCGCCGGCGGCCTGCTGATCGTCGCCTATGCCCTGCGCACCGGCGTGCCACCGATGCCGACCGGCTCGGGGATCCGCGCGGTGATGCTCCGGCTGCTGCCGGCGACGGTCGACGGCACGGTCTACGACCTGGGGTCCGGCTGGGGCGGCCTCGCCTTCGCGCTCGCCCGGCGTTACCCGTCTAACCGGGTCGTCGGCATCGAGCTGTCGCCGCTGCCCTGGCTGTTCGCGCGGGCCATGCTGATGCTGCGCCGGTATCCCAACCTGGAGTTCCGCCGCGCCGAACTGATGGCGGCGTCGCTGTCGGACGCCGGCGCCGTCGTCTGCTACCTGATGCCGGCCACCATGCGGCGGCTGGCCCCGAAACTGACGGCGGAACTGCGCCCCGGCACGCCGGTGGTGGCCTACAGCTTCGCGTTCGACGGCTGGCCGCCCGACGCCGCCGTGCTGGAGGCCGAGTCCGGGCCGATGCCGGTGTACCGCTACACCGTCACCCGGGCCCCCACCGTCACCCCGGACCCTGGCGCATCGTCTCCGGCAGGTACATGACGATCTCCGGGAACGCCACGATCAGGCCGACCGCCACCACCATCACCAGGAACATCGGCACGGCGGCGCGGGCGATGTAGCCCATGTCGTGGTGGGTCATGCCCTGCAGCACGAACAGGTTGAAGCCGACCGGCGGGGTGATCTGCGCCATCTCGACCACGATCACCAGGAAGATGCCGAACCAGACGATGTCGATCCCGGCCTGCCGGATCATCGGTTCCACCACCGCCATGGTCAGCACCACCGAGGAGATGCCGTCCAGGAAGCAGCCGAGCACGATGTAGAAGATCGTCAGCGCGAAGATCAGCATCAGCGGCGACAGCTCGAGCGAGCCGATGAACTCGGCCAGGTGCCGCGGCAGGCCGGTGAAGCCCATTGCCAGGGTCAGGAAGTGCGCCCCCGCCAGGATCAGCGCGATCATGCACGAGGTCCGGGTGGCGCCGAGCAGGCTCTCCTTGAAGTTGTCCCAGGTCAGCGAGCCCTGCAGCGCCGACAGGATCAGGGCGCCGATCACCCCCAGCACCGCCGCCTCGGTGGCGGTGGCGATGCCGAAGTAGATCGAGCCGAGCACCGCCAGGATCAGCCCGACCACCGGCATCAGGTACACCGAGCGCTTGATCTTGCCGACGAAGCTGAGCGGATCGCCCTTGTCCGGCATCAGGTCGGGCTGCAGCAGGGCGCGGATGGCGATGTAGCCCATGAACAGCCCGGCCAGCATGATCCCCGGCAGGATGCCGGCCATGAACAGCTGCGCGATGCTCTCGTTAACGGTCACGCCGTAGACGATCATGATGATCGACGGCGGGATCAGCAGGCCGAGCGTGCCGGCCCCGGCCAGGGTGCCGATGATCATGGTCTCCGGATACTGGCGGCGCCGCAGCTCCGGTATCGACATCTTGCCGACCGTCGCCAGGGTGGCGGCCGACGAGCCCGAGACCGCCGCGAACACCGCGCAACCCACGATGTTGGTGTGCAGCAGCCGGCCGGGCAGCCCGGTCATCCAGGGGGCGAGGCCGCGGAACAGGTCCTCGGACAGCCGGGTCCGGAACAGGATGTCCCCCATCCAGATGAACAGCGGCAGGGCGGTCAGCGTCCACGACGACGAGGCCGACCAGATCGTGGTCGCCATGGCGTCGCCGACCGGTCGCGAGGTGAACAGCTCCATGCCGACCAGCGCCACGCCGACCAGCGACAGCCCGACCCACAGGCCGGAGCCGAGGAAGAAGAACAGGGTGACCAGGAACAGGCCGGTGAACAGCAAGTCTTCCATGGCCGCCCCCTACTCCAGGGCCGCGGCGTCGCCGCCGGCCTTGTCGATCGGCGCGCCGAGCGCCACCGAGACCAGACGATCGATCAGGCAGATCGCGAACAGAGTCGAGCCGACCGCCATGCCGAGCTGCGGGATCCACAGCGGGGTGGCGTCCACGCCCTCGCTGACGTCGCCGAGCATGTGCGAGACCCGCACCATCTTGATCAGGTACCAGGCGAGGTAGCAGGCCAGGAACGAGCCGGCGCCCAGGCACCACAGCTCGGCCAGCCAGCGCGCCCGGCCCTGCAGCCTGGCGAGCACGAGGTTCACCCGGATATGGCCGCCGGCGCCGAAGGTATAGGCGAGCGCGAAGAACGAGGACGCCGCCATGGCGTAGCCGGCGTACTGGTTCAGCCCCGGCACGTAGGATCCCATGAGCCGGGCGATCACCGAAGTGACGATCAGGATGCCGATCGAGACCATGAACAGGGCGGCCAGCATCCCCGCTCCGAGATACAGCCCGTCGAGACAGCGTCGAATCATCGTTCCCCCGCAACGCGTTGTGCCGGCCCCACCGGCGGGCGACAGCATGCCGGGGAAATGCCGGTCGGGGAAGTGGCCGAGGAGACCGCGATTCAGTTGCGCTGGTGGCCGGTGATCATCAGCAGCCCGGCCAGCAGCAGGACGACGCCGGCGACGTCGCGAATCTCGATCCGGCGCAGTTCCAGCCCGAACGCACCGGTGTGGTCGTAGGCGAGCGCCGCGATCAGCTGCCCGCACACGACCGCCGCCGCGAAGGTGGTGACGCCGATCCGCGGCACCGCCAGCAGGGTCAGCACCAGCAGGCTGGTCCCGATCAGGCCGCCGGCCCACAGCCAGACCGGCATCCGCACGATCCCCGACGGCCGCGGCAGCGCGCCGCCGGACACAAGGCAGACCGTCACCAGGGCCGCGAGGCCGATGCTGAAGGCGACGATCGCCGCCTGGATCGGGCCGCCGGCATAGGTCGCCAGCCGGGCCAGGATCGGCCCCTGGGCCGCCAGCAGCGCCCCCGACAGCAGCGCCAGGACGACGAACACCGGGGCCGCCACGGTCAGAGCGCCTTGTACATGATGGTGGTCGGGTCGAGGTGGTCGGCGAACGGGTCGCGGCAGTAGCCGGGGATCACCCCGACGACCCGGTAGCCGATCGAGGCGTACAGCGGCTCGGCGACGTCGCCGGTTCGGGTATCCAGGGTCAGCAGGCTGCGCCCGAGTGCGGCCGCCCGCCGCTCCAGCGCCGCCATCAGCAGCCGCGAGATGCCGCGGCGCCGGAACGCCGGGTGCACCAGCAGCTTGCGGACCTCGGCCCGGTGCGGCTGGTTCGGCGGGGTGTCCAGGTCGAGCTGCACGGTGCCGGCGATCCGCCCCCCGGACTGCCCGCCGACGCGAGCCACCCACAGCACCCGGGTGCCGGTGGCGACCGGCGGCAGCACCTTGTCACGCCAGAACGCCTCGGCCTGCTGTGGCGCGAACGGCAGCACGTAGCCGACGCTGGCGCCGTCGTGGACGCAGGCGTGCAGCAGCTCTCCGAGGGCGCCGACGTTGCCGGGCAGCTCCTCCGGCGCGAGCTCGGCGACGGCGATCGGGGCATGCGTGTCCATGTCTGCCTCACACCATGAACAGGACGTAGCGGGCGCCGCAGTGCGCGGGCGTCTCGAACGCGCTCGGGCCGAACAGCTGGTAGCGCAGGCAGTCGCCCGGCCGCAGCACGTGGGTCTGGCCGCCGACCGTGACCGTCAGCGCGCCGTCGAGCAGCAGCAGGTGGTGCTCCAGCCCGGGGCGCGGCGGCTCGTCGTAGGCGATGCGGGTTCCGGATTCGAGCTCGCACTCCAGCCCTTCCGCTGCGAGCGTCTGCGACGGCGGCGACACCGAGCGGCGCCGGAACCCGACCTCCGGATCGAGCCAGACCGGCTGCGCGTCCCGGCGCACCAGCGGCCGGAAGTCGCCTTCGACCATGTGCATCAGCCGCGACATGGTCAGGCCGTAGGCCGCGCACAGCTTGCCAAGCACGCTGGCGGTCGGGCTGACCTCGGCGTTCTCCAGCCGCGACAGGGTCGCCCGGCTGACACCGCTGCGCCGGGCGAGCTCGTCCAGCGACCAGCCGCGCTCCCCGCGCAGCACCTTCAGGCGCTGGGCGATCCGCTGATCGATCGAGGCTTCGGTTGCGAGAGAATTTTCCATATCTGGGAATTTCTCCCGAAACCGGAATCCCGTCAAGACCGGTCGATACCTGCACCACTGCCCTGCCCGCCCGGCGCTTGCCGCCGGTCCGCCGCGGTGATACCGGCAGAGACATGGACATTCTGACCTCTATCCGGTCGAGCTTCGCCGACGAATACGGCGACGCCCGCCACCTGTTCCTCGACGCCGCGACCGCCGCCGGGGCCAGCCTCACCGCCTGGGAGAACCCGCTGCGCGGCCCGCATGGCGAGCCGTTGACCACCGATGTCGCCTGGGTCGGGCCCGAGGATGCCGGCCGGGTGCTGGTGCTGATCAGCGCCACCCACGGAGTCGAGGGCTTCTGCGGCTCCGGCATCCAGGTCGACTGGCTGGCGGACGGTGGCGCGGAACGGCTGCCGCCGGACACCGCGGTGCTGCTGGTCCACGCCCTGAACTGCCACGGCTTCGCGTGGTGGCGGCGGGTCACCGAGGAAGGCTGCGACCTGAACCGCAACTTCGTCGACTTCGACCAGAAGCTGCCCGAGAACCCCGGCCACGACGAACTGGTCGACGCCTTCGTCCCGGCCTCGCTGGACGAGGCGACCCTGGCTGCGGCCGAGGCGAAGATCGCCGCGTGGCGGGCCGAGCACGGCGAGAAGGCGTTCCAGGCCGCCCGCAAGGCCGGGCAGTACAAGCACCAGCACTCGATGTTCTTCGGCGGCACCGCCCCGACCCGCGCCCGCCAGACCCTGGCCGGGGTGTTCGACGCGTTCCGACTCGGCGACCGGCGCATGGTGTCGGTGGTCGACGTGCACACCGGCCTCGGCCCGCACGGCTACGGCGAGCCGATCTGCGGCCACAAGCGCGGCACGGTGAACCTGGACCGGGTGCTGGCGATGTACGGCGACAGCACCGGCCTGCCGGCCGAGGGCGCGTCGTTCTCGATCCCGCTGAACGGCACCCAGGGCCGGTTCTGGGAGCCGCGGCTGGGCGAGCGCTACACCTACGTCGCCCTGGAATACGGCACCTACGACCAGGAGCGCAGCCGCAAGAACCTGCGGGCCGACCACTGGCTGCACGCCCACCGCACCTTCGACTGGCACGACGCCGAAGCCCAGGCCATCAAGCAGGCGATCAAGTGGCACTACTACCCGGCCACCGACACCTGGAAGGAGATGGTGCTGTGGCGCTCCCGCCAGGTGATCCGCCAGACCCTGGAGGGGCTGGAGCGCTTCGGCTGATCCCGCCGGGGCCTCGGAAGCGGCTTGTGGGTTCCGGCTCGTCCGCGCCTCGGCGCGGCCGTCCGGAATGACGTCAAGAAAGGGGACAACCGCCGCTCGAATTGCATTGTTCCGGATCGGGACGCCTTCCTCCTCCCGACGTCATTCCGGACCGGGCCGCCGCAGGCGGAACGGAGCCGGAACCCACGTCGCGACGGGCGTCGCCTCCCGCAGCGTCACTCCATCGGGTCGAGCGGCCAGACCGGCCGGCGGATCTTCCGGAACGGCCGCGTGCGGACGTCCGGCGAGCACAGCGCCCCGGTGTCGCAGACCAGCACCTCCTCGGCGATCGGCTGGTAGGCGGCGCGGAAGTGCTGCATCGACTTCAGCCCGACGGTCGCCATCGCCGCCGGGTCGATGCCGGCATGCCGGAACTGCTGCACGTCGGTGATCTGCATGCTGTTGGTGACCACCAGGATGCGCACGCCGCCGACCCGCAGCACGCCGCTCGGTCCGAACGACTTGGCGATGCCGCGCCACATCGGCCCGTCGCAGACGAACCGGCCGTCGGTCAGCTTCTCGACCGTCCCGGTCAGGGTCAGCGGTGCGCCGCCGAACCGCGGGTCGACCTTGCCGCCGACCGCCACGGTCACCGCCGCCCCCTCGCCCGCGGCGTGCAGCGCGGCCGCCGCCTCGCCGTCGACCATGGCGCCGAAGCAGGCGTTCCGCAGATCGGCGTCGATCATCGCCCGCAGCAGCTCGGTGGCGTCGCCATAGGCGCCGCCGCCCGGGTTGTCGGCATAGTCGGCGATCACCATCGGCTTTTGCGCCCCCGCCTCGTGCGCCTTGGCGCGGGCCGCCGCCTGATCGGGGGTCAGGTAGGTGTTGCCCTGGTGCGTGCGCGTCTCCCAGCAGAAATCCATCAACGACTCGGCGATCTCGCGCGCCGTCGCCTCGGCCCCGGCGACGCCGGAGTCGTAGGACACCGCCACGCTCGGCCCCATGAACGAGATGTCGGCGCTGGAGAAGCCGGCGCACACCGCGGTGGTGACGATGCCCGGCCGGCCTTCCGCCTCGGCGGCGCGGGCCAGTGCCTCCAGCATCGGCCCGGCATCGGTGCGGCCGTGGTCGAAGCCCTCGGCCTGCGCCCGGCGCGCGACCAGCGTCCGCGGACGGGTCCGGCCGGCCATGGCGTCGCCGATCAGCCTGGCGCAGCGCTCGCCGGCCTCGGCCATGTCGATATGCGGATAGGTGCGGTACGGGCAGATCACGTTCGACAGCGCCGCCATCCGGTCGGAGACGTTGGCGTGCAGGTCGAGGGTGATGCCGACCGGCACGTCCGGTCCGACGGCAGCGCGGACCGCCTCCAGCAGCGCGCCCTCGGCGTCGTCGTCCAGCTCGGTCACCATGGCGCCGTGCAGGGCCAGCAGCACCCCGTCGAACGGCCCCTCCTCGGCCGCCGCGCGGGCGACCGCCAGGCCCAGCCGGTCCCACGCCTCGGCGGTCACCACGCCGGCCGGCGTCGCCATCGCCACCACCGACGGCACCACGGTCCAGCCCTCGGCCTCGGCCACCGTCAGGAATCCGGCGGTCTCGCTGTTGGTGCCGCGCAGCGCCGGCACGACCTCCGGCCCTTCCTTCAGCATCAGCCGGGCGAACGCGTCCGTGCCGGTCTTCTGGACGCTGAAGGTGTTGGTCTCGTGCATGAACTGACCGATCAGGACGCGCGGCGATGCCATTTCGCTCTCTCTGCTTGGGACGGGGCGGTATTCAGTGCGCGGACCCGGCCGGCCGTCAACGCCTGCCGGCGTCCGGTTGCCGCGCCGGTCGCCCGGCGGTAGAACCGGCGCGTCGACCCGCCGGAGCTGTCGCGCATGGCCAGCCACGAGATTCCGAACGTCCTGCGCCGGACCGACCCGGTCGGATCCCCGGCCCCGCTGGTGCTCGACAGCCCGCATACCGGCCTGCTGTTCCCGCCGGACTTCCGGCCGTCGATCCCGATGGCACAGTGCGAGCGGGTGGCCGACTGGTACGTCGAGGAGCTGTTCGGCGCCGGTCCCGAGCACGGCGCGATCCTTATCGAGGCGCTGTTCCGTCGGGCCTACATTGACCCCAACCGCAGCGAGCGCGACCTCGACCTGTCGATGGTCGAGAGCGGCTGGCCGGACCCGGTCGATACCACCGAGAAGACCGCCCGCGGCGCCTCGCTGGTCTGGAAGGTGATCGACGGCGAGACCGCGATCTACGACCGGCCGCTGACGATCGACGAGGTCCGGCACCGCATCGCGACCTACTGGCGGCCGTACCACGAGGCCCTGAAGGCGGCGCTCGACGAGACCTTCGAGCGGTTCGGCACGGTGTTCCACATCGACTGCCACTCGATGCCGGAGTTCGGCGACGCGCGCTGGGGCGACGGCGGCGAGCGGCGCGCCGACTTCATCGTCGGAACCCGCGACGGCACCACCGCTTCACCGGCCTTCACGGAGCTGGTGGTCGAGAGCCTGCGCGCCTCCGGCTACTCGGTGGCGGTCAACGAGAAGTTCAAGGGCGTCGAGCTGATCCGCCGCTACTCGAACCCGTCCGCCGGCCGCGAGTCCCTGCAGATCGAGGTCAACCGCGGGATCTACATGGACGAGGCCGCGATCCGGCGGTCCGAGCGGTTCGGCGCCACCAAGGCCGCGATCACCCGCATGATCGCGGCGGTCGCGGCCCACGCTCGGTCCATCGCCGGCTGACGGATTTGGCCCTACGCCGCCGCCGGCGCGCGTGGTCGGAGTTCGCGACAACCGCCGGACAACGCGAGAGGATTCCATGCAGCCCCGCCTGAACCCGCTGAAGACCTGCCCCGAGGCCTACGAGGCCGTCCGTGCCCTGAACGCCTACGTCCAGAGCTGCGGCCTCGAGCATTCGCTGCTGGAGCTGGTGAAGATCCGCGCCTCGCAGATCAACGCCTGCGCCTTCTGCATCGACCTGCACGTGAAGGTCGCCCGCAAGGCCGGCGAGTCCGAGCAGCGGCTGCACCTGCTGAGCGCCTGGCGCGACTCGTCGCTGTACAGCGAGCGCGAGCGTGCCGCCCTGGCCTGGACCGAGGCGCTGACCCGGATCGCCGACAGCCACGCGTCGGATTCCGACTACGCGGCGCTGAAAGCGCAGTTCACCGACGAGGAGACGGTCAAGCTGAGCGTCGCGATCGGCCTGATCAACCTCTGGAACCGCCTGATGGCCGGCTTCGAGGTCGCCCACGCGGTCGACTGAGGCGCTGGTCGGGAAACGCCCGTCGCGCCGTGGGTCCCGGATGCGGTCCGCCTGCGGCGGCCCACTCCGGGATGACGACAATTGGGGGAGTGCGACGGCCCTACACCCCCGACGTCATCCCGGCCGGAGCGGCTTGCCGCGGAGAGCCGGGACCCACCCGCCGCCGCGGCGCCTGACACTACCCGACCGTCAGTAGCGGTCGATCCGGTACGGCGTCAGGTCGATGCCCGGGTCGCGGCCGGCGATCAGGTCGGTGAGCAGTTCTCCGGTCCGGGCCGCCAGGGTCAGGCCGATATGGCCGTGCCCGAACCCGAAATAGACGTTGGCGTGGTCCGGCGAGCGGCCGATCACCGGCACGCTGTCCGGGGTCGAGGGCCGGAAACCGAGCCACTCGCGCGTCACCTCGGCCTTCAGCCCCGGCAGCGCCTCGTGCGCCAGTTCCAGCATGCGGTAGATCCGCCGGAAATCCGGCGGCGCGTCGACGCCGGCGAACTCGGCCCCGGTGGTCAGCCGCAGCCCATCCTGCATCGGCGCCAGCACGAAGCCGTAGTCGCCGATCACCGTGGCGCGCCGCAGCTCCGGTCCCTCCTGGACGTTCAGGTTCAGGTGGTAGCCGCGCTCGGTGTCGAGCGGGAACCGGCGGCCGAGCATGGCGACGATCTCGTGGCTGCGCGCACCGGCACAGATCACCACCGCATCGCAGGGGTACATTGCGAGGTCGGTCACCACCTTCTCGACGCCGTTCGGGCCCATGGCGAAGCGCCTGACCTTCTCCGGCACCCACTTGCCGCCGAGCTCCTGGAACTTGGCGAAGTACGCCTCGGTCAGCTTGACCGGCTCGCTGACGAAGCCGTTCTCCGGCTGGTGATAGCCGTGGGTGAACTTCGGCGACAGGCCGGGCTCGAGCTGGCGGATCTCGTCGGCCGTCAGCACGTCGAACTTCACGCCGCGCCGGGTCATCACCTCACGCTCGTGCCTGGTGCGATCCAGGCTCTGCTGGCTGGAGTAGACTTTCAGCCAGCCCACCGGCTTGACGATGTCGTACGCCTTCGACAATTCGATCAGCTTGCGGTGCGAGACCATGGCATCCTTGGAGAGCGCCCAGAGATAATGGGAGATCTCCTCGACCCGGCTCTCGCGGCTGGCCTCCAGGAAGTGCCAGAACCAGGGTGCCGCCTTCAGCACGTAGGACCATTTGATGCGCAGCGGCGACATCGGGTCCGTCAGCATCTTCGGGACCTGCTTCCAGTTCCCCGGCGAGCCGGTCGGGTAGACGCTGCCGATGGCGATCGACCCGGCATTGCCGAACGAGGTGCCGCGGCCCGGCGGGGTCGGGTCGACGAGGGTCACCGAGTGCCCCTCGCGCTGCAGGTGCAGGCCGGTGGCGACGCCGACGATGCCGGCGCCGACCACGACGATGCGCTTCGGCTGGACCGCTGCACTCATCGCTCGCCCTCCGTCTCCTTGAGCATCCTCAGCAGCAACACCAGCCTCGTGTCGCGCTCGTTCTCGAGGTCCTCGATGGTGCGGTCGCCCATCTCGGCCTCGATGCCGGCGATCAGCCTGGACTTCAGCTCGTCGTCGAAGGCCGGCGTGCGCTGCATGGTCTCCCACCACGACGCCATCGGCGGGCCGAACTGCTCCAGCGCCGCCCGGATGCCACCCTTCCCGCCGGTCAGGTTGAAGATCATGTGCGGGCCCATCAGCGCGTAGCGCAGCCCCGGCCCCTGGGCAATGGCGGCGTTGATGTCCTCGACGCTGGCGAGGTCGTCGACCACGGCGTTGAACGCCTCGCGCCACAGCGCCGCCTGCAGCCGGTTGGCCAGGTGGCCCTTGACCTCCTTCTTCACCACGATCGGGTGCTTGCCGACGTGGGCGTAGAACCCGTAGGCCCACTCAGCCGCCGCCGCGTCGGTGACCTTGCTCGACACCACCTCGACCAGCGGGATCAGGTGCGGCGGGTTGAACGGGTGGCCGACCACGAAGCGCGGCGCCGAGGCGATGCCCTCGACCAGCTCCGACAGGATCAGCCCAGAGGTCGAGGTCGCCAGGATCGCGTCCGGCGCCAGGGCCGCGTCGATTCGCCTGTAGAGTTCGATTTTGATTGGCGCCCGCTCGGTGGCGTTCTCCTGCACGAAATCGGCCCCGGTCACCGCCGCTTCCGGCGTATCGAGCATCTCCAGGCGCCCCGGCGCGCCGGTCGCCGTCCCGACCGCCTGCAGCTGCGGCATGGCGTTGTCGACGAAGGCCTGCAGGCGCTGCTTCCACCCCTCGGCCGGGTCCCAGGCCGCCACGTCGTAGCCGCGTGCCAGGAAATACGCCGCCCAGCTCGCCCCGATGGTACCGCAGCCGAGCACCGCGATGCGCCGAACCGCGTCGTAGGCCTTGTAGGCCGTCATGCCGCACTCCCTTCGCCGATCTGTTCGCCGCCGCATATCAGCACGCGCCGGCGGTCGATGGGAATGCCACGCGGGATCCGGCATGGCTGCGTTCGGCGCAAGTCAAAAGCGCACCCCGTGCGTCATCCACCCTTGAGAGGCGCACAATGTGCGCCTATGTTCCCGCCATCAGGAGGAGATATCCATGGACATCCCCGCAAAGCGGCCGGCCAGGCCGGTCCTGCGTCTGGTCGTCGACAACGCGAGCCGGCGCATCGGCCTCATGCCGATCCTCGACGTCGAACGCCGCCTGGCGGTGATCGGGCGGGAGCTGCGACGGCCGGGCCTGACGGCGGAACGGCGCGGAAACCTTCAGGAAATGCAGGCGCTGCTGCGCCGCGAACTGGAAGCCCGTCCGTTCGACCCGGCCCTGGCGCGGCGCTGCGAACATCGCGTGCGCTGGATCGAGCGCAGCCAGTTCGCGACCGAATCGGCACGACCTGTGACACTGCAGGGGCGCGCCCGCGCGGTTTTGAGTGCTATCCTGCCCGGGCTTGTGGCCAGCGCTTGAGTTCGGATGCATCCCTATAGCCTCGAGATGCGGCAAATCGCAGCCGCGGCGGAGGAGCGCGACCGTCCGGCGGTCGTCACGCCGCTCGCGGCGATCGCCGACGCCGTTCGGGGGTCGCTGCGGGCCGACCCGGAGGAGGCGTCGGCCCGGCGGTTGCGCCTGCTCGACACCGTCGACTGCCGCCTGACGCGGCTCGGCTGGCGGCTCGAGGCCGAACCCGGCGACGACGGCACGGAGCGCTGGCGGCTGGTCTCGGGGTCCGGCCGCGTGCGGGCCGCCGCCGACCTGCCGTCGCCGGCGCCCAAGCTGGTCGACGACCTGCCGGATGGGCCTCTCTACCGGTCCCTGGTCCCGGTCGTCGGCATCCGCGCCCTGACCCCGGGCCCCTGGATCACCCTCGCCGAGCACCGGGCGACCCTGCGCGATGCCGAGGGAAAGGTCCGCTGCCGCCTGCTGGCCCAGACCGCCGTCGTGGACGGCGGCGGCGACCGGTGCAGCGCGGTACGGGTCGGGCGACTGAAGGGTTACAGGGCCGACGCCGAGCGGGTCTCGGAACGCATCTCGCGACACTACGGCTGGTCGCCGGCGTCCCCGGACCCGCTGACCACCCTCGCCGAGAACCTGCACCCGGGCCCCGAGGGAGCCGCCTACCCGTCGGTGACCGACCCGTCCGAGCCTGCCGGTCCGGCCCTGCGGCCGGTGCTGCAGGCCCTGCTCGACACCGTCGAGCACCGCGCCGAAGGCGTGATCGCCGACATCGACTGCGAGGAACTGCACGACCTCCGGGTCGCGGTGCGGCGCAGCCGGTCGATCCTGACCCTGCTGCGGGCCGACCCGCCCGATCCCGCGCTGGAGCGCGCCGGCGCCTTCTTCGCCTGGCTGGGCCAGGTGACCGGGCCGGCCCGCGACCTCGACGTGCACATCCTGGACTGGCGGGCCCACCGGCGGCGGGTTCCCGAGCACGCCGCCGATCTCGAACCGCTCGGCCGCTACATGAAGGCGGAACGCGACAAGGCCTATGTCCGGCTCGTCAGGATCCTGCAGTCGAAGCGGTTCCGGGACGGCGTGAAGCGCTGGCGCGCCACCCTCGACGCCACGAACGCGCCGTGGGCCGCCAGCGAGCGGGCGCTCCAGCCGATAGGCAAGCTGGCCGGCCGCCGGATCCGGAAACTGTACCGGCGGGCGGTGGAGGAGGGTTCGTCAATCACCGATGCCTCGCCCGACGAGGCCCTGCACGCGCTGCGCAAGACCATGAAGAAGCTGCGCTACGTCTTCGAGATCGTGCGCGACGCCTATCCTCGCAAGCCTGTGCGCGCGATCCTCAAGAGGCTCAAGGAACTGCAGCAGGACCTGGGCGACGTCCAGGACACCGCCGTGCAGGCCGACGCCCTGCGCCGGTTCGGCGAGGCCATGGCCCGCGACGGCACCGCCGGCCCGGCCACGCTGATGGCGGTCGGCGCGCTGGCGGAGGATCTCGAGCTTCGCCGGGCCGACGCCAGGACACGGTTCGCAACGGTGTTCGCACCGGTGGCCAAACCGCGTTTCGCCGACCGGCTGCGGCGGCTCACCCGATCCAGGACAGGGGGCGGCTGATGAAGGTGGTGGCCTGCTACAACATCAAGGGCGGCGTGGGGAAGACCGCGACCGCAGTCAACCTCGCCTTCCTCGCCGCCCGCGACGGCGCCCGGGTGCTGGTGGTCGACCTCGACCCGCAGGGTGCCGCGACCTTCTATTTCCGGGTCAAGCCGAAGGTGAAGGGCGGCGGCAAGGGGCTGGTCAAGGGCAAGCGCGACCTCGACGACCTGATCAAGGCGACCGACCACGACCGGCTGGACCTGATCCCCGCGGACTTCTCGTTCCGCAACCTGGACCTCATGCTCGACGCCGAGAAGAAGTCCAAGAAGCGGCTCGCCAAGCTGCTCAAGCCGCTCGCCGGCGACTACGACTTCGTGTTCCTGGACTGCCCGCCGAGCGTTTCGCTGGTCTCGGAAGCGGTGTTCCACGCCGCCGACGCCCTGGTCGTCCCGCTGATCCCGACCACCCTGTCGCTCCGCACCTATGCGCAGCTCGGCGCGTTCCGGGACGAGGAGAAGCTGGCCGACCTGCAGCTGGTACCGTTCTTCTCGATGGTCGACCGCCGCAAGTCCCTGCACCGCCAGGTGGTCGACCGGTTTCCCGACGACCATGCCGAGGCTGCGACCGTCAGCATCCCCTACTCGAGCGTGGTCGAGCGCATGGGCACCGAGCGCGCGCCGATCGGTGCCTTTGCGCCGAAGTCGCCGCCCGCCGCCGCCTACGAGTCGCTGTGGGCCGAGATCGCCCGCCGTCTGCGCTAGAGCCTGATCCGATCGCATCGAATCGATGCGATCGGCGAATCAGCCTCTAAAGCATTGAAGATAGAGCAGATTCACGCGACCGGATGGTTCCATCCGGTCGCGATCTGCGCTAGCGACGCCGGAACACGCCATACTGGAAGTCCTGGGTCGCGCCGGCCGGCGTGACATGGGCTTCTTCCGCCTGCGCGACGAGCTCGAAGTCGGCACCCAGGCGGGCCGCCAGGGCCGACGCGTCGTAGCGTTGCACGGGCAGCCCGCTGCAGCGCTCCGGGCCGGTCGGCGCGAATGTCGCGATCACCACCGCCGAGCCGGCCCGGGTCGCCTGCATCAGGGCGGCGATGTAGGCCTCCTGCGCCGGCCGCTCGGTCAGGAAATGGAAGACGGCGCGGTCGTGCCAGACGTCCCAGATCCTTGACGGCCGCCATCGCGCGATATCCGCGGCGATCCAGTTCACCGTCTCGGCGCGAGGCCCGAGGCGGGCCTTGGCCCGGTCGAGCGCGACCGTCGAAATGTCCAGCACGGTGAGATCGCCGTAGCCCTCGGCCAACAGCCCGTCGATCAGCCGGGACGCCCCGCCGCCGATGTCGATGATCCCGGCGGACCGCGACGGCGCCACCGACCCGATCAGCGCAAGGGAGCGTTCCGGGCTCGGCTGGTACCAGCTGACCAGCGTTTCCGCTTTCGTCCGGTACGTTTCGTCCCAGTGGTCGCGGGATGAAGCCATGATCGAGTCTTCCGTTGCTTCGGCGGTCGGGGAGACCTGCCCCGCCGCCGCCCCCGTAACAGACGGTTGCACAGGGCCTCGCGGTCCTTACGGGAATCTACGGATATCCCGCCAATTTACTCAAATGCTACGGTTTCTCATCGGTTCTGCTTCGCGCAAGCGGGCAGCACCGCTCTGAATTGAGGTCGGCGATCCCATCCGACCTGGTTCCTCCGACAATCCATCACACGCTTCGGGGCAGTCGATGAGCAACACGGTAGTTCCCTTTCCTCGCGCCAACCTCCGGGCTCTGTCGGCCGCCGCCTCTGCCTCCTCGGCGCTTGTCGCCAACATCACCTCCGAGCTCAATGCGCTCGAACAGTTCATGGCGTCCACCAGTCGTGCGCTGGACGATCTCCGGACCACTGAGACCCTGATCAACGAGGCCTCGGAGGCCATCGAGTCCGGCGAGGTCGACGACATGGTCGCGATCCGCGACGTCCTGGCCGCACGGATCGCGAAGCGGCAGGCCGACTACAAGCGCCGTACCGCCCGGGCGCGGCACGCGACCCGCTGACCCTGCCGCGTCCGGGGTCACCCGATCGGTTCGACCCGGTCATGCTCCCGGAGCATGGCCTGGCTGGCCGCGTCGACCTCCTCCAGCGCCACCGGGTATCCCCACAGATTGGCCGCGTGCTGCAGCACGGCGGCGGCATCGTCCCGGTCGAGCAGACGCCCCCCGATCGCCTCGTGTCGAAGCACCAGCGTCCGGTCGCCGTCGAGATTGGCCTCGACGACCTGGATGTTGGGGTCGGTCAGGGCGACGTCGTAGCGGCGCGCCAGCGACTTGCGGATCTTGTGGTAGCCGCGCTCGTTGTGAATCGCCTCGACCACGTAGTCCGAGTCGTCCTCGCCGGCGCTCAACCGGAACATCTTGAAGCGCCGCATGACCGTGGGGCTCAGGAACTGCAGCACGAAGCTCTCGTCGCGGTAGTTCGCCCACGCGTCCTTGAGGGTGCCCATGGCATCGCCGTTGCCGGCGATTGCCGGGAACCACTGCCGGTCCTCGTCGGTCGGCCGCTCGCAGATGCGCTCGATGTCGGTCATCATCTCGAAACCGAGGGCGTAGGGATTGATCCCTGAGTAGCGCTTGTCGTCGAAGTCGGGCTGGAAGATCACCGACGAGTGCGAGTGCAGGAACTCCAGCATGCCGCCGTCCGACAGCAGCCCCTTCTCGTGCAGCCGGTTCATGATCCGGTAGTGAACGTAGGTGGCGCAGCCCTCGTTCATGACCTTGGTCTGCTTCTGGGGATAGAAGTACTGCGCGACCTGCCGGACGATGCGCAGGACCTCGCGCTTCCAGGGCGCCAGCTTCGGGGCCATCTTCTCCAGGAAATACAGGAGGTTCTCCTCCGGCAGCGGCACCGGCTGCATGCCGCGCAGGTCCTCCTCGCGCCAGCCGGCGTCCGGCTCGCGCGGGGTATCGAGCGGGTTGGTGCGCTGCCAGAGGTCGTCGTAGCTCTGCTCGGCGTAGCGCAACCGGTCGCGCGCCCGCTGCTCGGTGGATTTCGGGCTGACCCGGCGCTTGCGCTGGTAGCGGTTCACGCCGTGATCCATCAGGGCGTGGGCGGCGTCCAGCACCCGCTCGACCTCGCGGGCGCCGTAGCGCTCCTCGCAGCGGGCGATGTAGGCCTTGGCGAACTGCATGTAGTCGAGGATCGCCTCGGCGTCGGTCCACTGCCGGAACAGGTTGTTGTTCTTGAAGAAGTGGTTGTGGCCGAAGGCGGCGTGCGCCATCACCAGCGCCTGCATCGCCATGGAGTTGTCCTCCATGATGTAGCTGATGCAGGGGCTCGAGTTGATGACGATCTCGTAGGCCAGCCCGCGGGCGCCCTTGCGGTACAGCATCTCGTTGTAGGCGAAGTGCTTCCCGAAGGACCAGTGCTGGTACATCAGCGGCATGCCGATCGAGGCGTAGGCGTCGAGCATCTGCTCGGCGGTGATGACCTCGATCTGGTTCGGGTACACGTCCAGGCCGAGCTCGCCGATCGCGATCTCCTGGATCGCGTCATAGGCCCGCTGCAGCGCGTCGTAGGACCAGTCGGCCTCGGCGAACAGCAGCGGCGTGTCCGGCAACGGTGTCGCGGCGCTACACACTCTGGCTCTCCGGGGTGAACAGGTCGCGGAACACCGGGTAGATGTCGCCCCGGTCGGCCACCCGGCGGGCGGCGAAATTGGCGTGGGTGGTGGCGAACGGCGCGTAGGACCGCCACAGGTTGGAATCGGTCTTCAGCAGTTCGCCGACCCCGCCGGACACCTCGACATAGGCGAAGTACTGGGTGATCGGCAGGATGTCGCGGTCCAGGATCGCCGCCACCTCCGGGCCGTCGGCGGTCAGGTTGTCGCCGTCCGAGGCCTGGGCCGCATAGATGTTCCAGTCGGACACCGGGAACCGCTCGGCGATCACCCGGCGCATCTCGACCAGGGCGGTCGAGACCACCGTGCCGCCGGTCTCGCGGCTGTAGAAGAAGGTGTCCTCGTCGACCTCCTCCGCCTTGTGGGTGTGGCGGATGAAGACGATCTCGACGTGGCGATAGCGGCGCTGGATGAACAGGTAGAGCAGCATGAAGAACCGCTTGGCGAGGTCCTTCATCGCTTCCGACATCGATCCCGACACGTCCATCAGGCAGAACATGACCGCCCGGGTGATCGGCTTGGGCACCGCCTCGAACCGGTTGAAGCGGATGTCCATCGGGTCGAGGTAGGGGATCTCGCGGGTCCTGCGCTCCAGGAAGGCCAGCCGGATCCGCGCCTCCTCGAGCCGGCGGCTCCCGGGCTCCGAGCGTTCCAGCTCGGCGATCTCGGCCCGCAGGGCGTCCAGTTCCTCGTTGCTCGGCCGGCGCAGGGCGATCCGGCGCGACAGGCTGTTGCGCATGGTGCGCAGCAGATTGATGTTGGCGGGCGCGCCCGAGGTCGCGAAGCCTGCGCGCTCCGGCGTCGTGCTCTCGGTCCGGCTGACTGTCTTCTTCATCAGGTCGGGCAGCTCGAGGTCCTCGAGGAAGATGTCGAGGAACTCGTCGCGCGACAGCACGAAGCCGAACGCGTCGGCCCCGTCGCCGTCCGGGCTGCCTTCGCGCCCGGCCTCGCCGCCGCCGCCGCCCGGACGCGGGATCCGGTCGCCCTCGTGGAACTTCTTGTTGCCGGGCATCACCCCTTCCTGGTGCCCGGTCGCGGGGTCGTGATGGAACCGCGGCTCTGCCAGGCCGTCGGTCGGGATCACGATCCGCTCGCCGTCGGCGACGTCGCGGATACGACGCTGCGCCGACGCCTCGCGGACCGCCTCGGTGATCTGCCGCTTGGCCCGTCTCAGAAAGCGCTGCCGGTTCGACAGGCTCTTGCCCTGGGGATTGCGACGCCGGTCGATGATCTGCATCGTTCGGACCGCCTCCTCCGGCTCAGCCGGCCTGCTTGACGCGCATGTACCATTCGACGAGCCGGCGGACCTGGCGCTCGGTATAGCCGCGGGCCACCATGCGCTCGACAAACTCGGCGTGCTTACGCTCGGTCTCCGACTCCTTCTTGGTCCCAAAGCTGATCACCGGCAGCAGGTCCTCGACCTGGCTGAACATCCGGCGCTCGATGACGTCGCGGATCTTCTCGTAGGAGGTCCAGGACGGGTTCTTGCCGGCGTTCTGCGCCCGCGCCCGCAGCGCGAACTTCACCACCTCGTTGCGGAAGTCCTTCGGGTTGGCGATGCCGGCCGGCTTCTCGATCTTGCTGAGCTCCTGGTTCAGCAGCTCGCGGTCCATCATCTGGCCGGTGTCCGGGTCCTTGAAGTCGTGGTCCTCGACCCAGGCGTCGGCATAGTCGAGATAGCGGTCGAACAGGTTCTGGCCGTAATCGTTGTAGGATTCCAGATAGGCCTTCTGGATCTCGTTGCCGATGTACTCGGCATAGCGCGCGCCGAGCTCGCTCTTGATCATCTCAAGGTAGCGGCGCTCGGCATCCTCCGGGAACTGCTCGTGCCGGACCGCCTGCTCCAGCATATACATCAGGTGGACCGGATCGGCCGCCACCTCCTTGGCGTCGTAGTTGAAGGTCTTGGACAGCACCTTGAAGGCGAACCGGGTCGACAGCCCCTCCATGCCCTCGTCGACCCCGGCGGCGTCGCGGTACTCCAGGATCGACTTCGCCTTCGGCTCGGTGTCCTTCAGGCTCTCGCCGTCATAGACCCGCATCTTGGAGTACAGGTCGGAGTTCTCGTGCTCGCGCAGCCGGGTCATCACGCTGAAGCGGGCCAGCATCTCCAGGGTGCCGGGCGCGCAGGCGGCGTCCGCCAGCTCGCTGTTGGCGATCAGCTTCTCGTAGATCTTCTGCTCTTCCTGGACCCGCAGGCAGTACGGCACCTTGATGACCGACACCCGGTCCAGGAACGCCTCGTTGTTGCGGTTGTTGCGGAAGCTCTGCCACTCGGACTCGTTGGAGTGCGCCAGGATGATGCCCTGGAACGGCATGGCGCCGATGTTCTCGGTGCCGACGTAGTTGCCCTCCTGGGTGGCGGTCAGCAGCGGGTGCAGCACCTTGATCGGGGCCTTGAACATCTCGACGAACTCGAGCAGGCCCTGGGTCGTGCGGTTCAGCCCGCCGGAGTAGCTGTAGGCGTCCGGGTCGTTCTGGCTGAAGTACTCCAGCTTGCGGATGTCGACCTTGCCGACCAGGGTCGAGACGTCCTGGTTGTTCTCGTCGCCGGGCTCGGTCTTGGCGACGCCGATCTGCCGCAGCTTGGAGGGATAGACCTTGGCGACCTTGAACTTCGTCAGATCGCCGTCGAACTCGTCGAGCCGCTTGACCGCCCAGGGCGAGATCAGGCCTGTCAGCTTGCGCCGCGGGATGCCGAAACGGTCCTCGAACTTGGCGCCCATGCGCTCCGGGTCGAACAGCCCGAGCGGGCTCTCGAACACCGGGCTGAGGTCGTCGCCGGCCTTCAGAACATAGATCGGGTGGGTCTCCATCAGGGTCTTGAGACGCTCGGCGAGCGACGACTTGCCGCCGCCGACCGGGCCGAGCAGGTAGAGGATCTGCTTGCGCTCCTCCAGCCCCTGGGCGGCGTAGCGGAAATAGCCGACCAGCCGTTCGACGGTGTCCTCCATGCCGTAGAAGTCGTGGAACGCCGGGTAGACCTTGATGGTGCGGTTCATGAAGATGCGGCCGAGCCGGGCGTCCCTGGAGGTGTCGACGACCTCGGGCTCGCCGATCGCCGCGACCATCCGCTCGGCTGCGGACGCGCACGCCATCGGGTCGGTGCCGCAGAGCTCCAGGTACTCCATCAGACTCAGCTCCGACTCCTTGCGGGTCTGATAGGTCTCGGCGTACTCGGAAAAAACGTCGTTCATGACGCTCATGCCTCACTCCATGGTGGCCACCACGCGACCGCGCTCCGCGGCCTCGTCAGATCGAGCCTGAACCGCCGCGGCGTCGGCGGCAGGGCCGAGACCCCACCGGGTCCGCACCATCGAGTCTTTTGAAGTCTTCTTTGTGGCTCGGTCCGGCGCTCGGCCGCGGTCGCTCACGAAAATCCGGTCAGTCTCTGGTCCAGGCATTCGGAACCCGCCTCTTCAGTCGGCTTCCCCCTCCGCGTGCGAAACAGTCATCGCCATTCCGCGACCAGGACACTTGATGTGTCTTTTGTCTTTATTTCGACAAACGCTAACCCCGTCCTATCGACTCTATCGTCCTCTGACGCCCCTTAAGAAACACTTAATCACTGATACGTCGACAACAAGGGCATCTCATGGCGTCAGTATGGCACAGTATGACACCCGGCTGCGACCCCACCTTGCCGACCGGGCCCCGGCCCGGCCCTTTCTCACGTAGTGCGGATGACGGTGCCCGCCACCGCCCTCACGCGCTTGTTTGCCGTGATCGGTCCCGGAATCCAGACACTTGCCGGCGCGGTACCGGCGATGCCGAAGGAGCCCCGGAGCGACGGTGCGTCACCGCGCCCCACCCTTCGTCCAGGGCGCCGCACCGGTTCCGCCACCCCGGTTCGCCGTAGCCGCCACTGCGTCGACTCGGGCGTTCCGCGGCGTTGTATGCTGCGGTCCGACCGCACACCGCCGCAGACGCAGAGGAGAACCGCATGGCCATCGACCTGTTCCGGCACCCGCGAACCGGCCTCTCCCTGTCGCGCCTCGGTTTCGGCGGCGCCCCCCTGGGCAACCTCAACCGGCGGCTGGACGATGCCGAGGCGGTCGCGGCGGTGACCGCGGCGATCGACGCCGGCGCCAGCCTGCTCGACACCTCGCCGCTGTATGGCCAGGGGCTGTCGGCGGCGCGCATCGGCACCGCGCTGCGGCGCACCGGCCGCGACCGGGTCGTGCTGTCGACCAAGGTCGGCCGCATCCTGGAGCCGGCGCGCGGCGATGCCGGCCTCGGCGGCAGCGGCCGGGCCCGCTACGTCGACGCCCTGCCCTTCGTCCCGCGCTTCGACTACTCCTACGACGGCGCCATGCGGTCGCTCGAGCAGTCGCTGCTGCTGCTCGGCACCGACCGCGTCGACATCGTGCTGATCCACGACGTCGACGGCTGGACGCACGGGGCGGAGGCGGTCGACGCCCGCTTCGCCGAGGCCATGGACGGCGCCTATCCTGCCCTCGAGCGGCTGCGTTCCGAGGGCGTGATCCGGGCCATCGGCGTCGGCCTCAACGAAGCCGCGATGGCCGCCCGCTTCGCCCGTGCCGGCGACATCGACGCGGTGCTGCTGGCCGGCCGCTATTCGCTGCTGGAGCAGGGCGCGCTCGACGACTTCCTGCCGCTGGCCGACGACAAGGGCATCGCCGTGCTGATGGGCGGGGTGTTCAACTCGGGCGTCCTGGCCACCGGGCCGGTCGAGGGGGCGCTGTACAACTACCGCCCGGCGCCGCCGGACATCCTGGAGCGGGTCGGCCGGATCGAGGCGGTATGCCGCCGCCACGGCACCCCCCTGGCGGTCGCCGCCGCCCGGTTCCCGCTCGGGCACCCGGCGGTCGCCTCGGTCGTCCTGGGCATGGTCACGCCGGCGGAGGTCGCCCGCAACGTCGCGGCGTTCGACACCGCGGTCCCGGCGGCGCTGTGGAGCGAGTTGGTGGCCGAGGGGTTGCTGCGGCCCGACGCCCCCATCCCCGGCTGACCGATCCCGGCTGACCGGCCCTAACGGGCGCCGGCGATCTCCGCCAGCATGGCGTCCAGGGAGACGGTCCGACAGTAGCCGCCGAACGCCCGCAGCGCGGCGGCGTGGCGCTCTTCGCCGTAGGTGCTGCAGCAGTCGGCCACGCAGACCGTGTAGTAGCCGCGGTCGGCGGCGTCCCGCACCGCCATGTCGACGCACTGGTCGGTCAGCAGCCCGACCACGATCAGGTGGCGGACACCCAGGTTGCGCAGGACGTAGTCGATGTTGGTCGAGTTGAAGACCCCGGACGAGGTCTTAGGCAGCACGATGTCGTCCGGACCCGGCGCGACCGCGGCGATCACCCCGGCCTCCCACGCACCCTTCGGCACCAGGATCCCCGAGAGCTTGTGGTCGAGGCTGCGGTCGCGGCCGTCGCGGGTCAGGCTCTCGATGACCGTGTAGACCACCTCGATCCCGGCGCCGCGGGCGGCGTCGACCAGCCGGGCGATGTTCGGCACTACCCGGGTTTCGAGATCGGCGACGAAGGCCGGCTGCTCGCGGCGGATCGGATCCGAGATCTCCAGGTTCTGAACGTCGACCAGCAGCAACGCGGTGGCCGCGGGCTCGATCGGCACGTCGCGGCGCAACTGCGTATCGGCGGACTGGCGGGACCCGGGTGACATGGCGAAGCACCGGCGGTTGCGAAGGCCCGACCGGTAGCCGGCCCGGCCGGCCCGCGCAAGAACGAACCGGTCCGCCGCCCGAACCGGCGAGACGGTCGCCCGAGGCCCGCATTTGCGCTAAAATGCATCGAATGCAAACTCGCTCGATGCGCAGGCCTTGAACCGCCCGGAGATCGAAGTGCGTGCACCGAATCTCTGGGTCGACCTGGACCCCGACCTGAAGTGTCAGGACGAGTCGCTGCTGGCGATCCACCGGTACTGGCTGGACAAGCGCGGCGACCGCCTGTTTCCAAGCCGCGAGGACATCGACCCGATCGACCTCGCTCCGCACCTCGGGAATCTCGTCCTGATCGAGGTGACGCACAAGCCGCTGCGCCTGCGCTACCGGCTGATCGGCACCAGGATCACCCAGGTGATGGGACGCGATTCGACCGGCAAGTACTACGACGAGATCTATCCCGAGCGACTGCTGCGGGCGATCTACGTCAGCTTCGAGTGGATGATCGACCATCGCCGGCCGCTGCGGACCCACGGCGAGGCATTCTACCCGGACCGGAACTTCTACCACTACGAAACCCTGAACCTGCCGCTGTCGAGCGACGGCGAGAGCATCGACATGGTGCTCGGCGGGCTGGTCTTCCATCCCGCCGACACCGCTCCGGCTGCCGACGCCCCGGCCGGGGACTGACCGGGGGAGAACACCGAAACCGCGGCCCGCCGAACGGTCTTGCCAGACCGCCTCCCGCCGTCGTCCTGTTGCAGTCAGGACGACAACGGATCGAGACCCATGCAGCAGGACTACGACTACGTGATCGTCGGCGGTGGCTCCGCCGGCGCGACCCTCGCCGCCCGGCTCAGCGAGGCCCCGAAGACCCGCGTGCTGCTGCTGGAGGCCGGTCGCGACTTCCGAACCGCCGACACCCCCGAGCACATCCGCATCCCCAACCCGCTGCGCGCGATCGGCGACGACGAATACCGCTGGCCGAAGCTGCTGGCCCGCCGCACCGAGCGGCAGGAGCCGAAGCTGCTGTGGCGCGGCCGGGCGATCGGCGGCTCGTCCACCATCAACGGCCAGATCGCGATCCGCGGCATCCCCGACGACTTCGAACGCTGGACCGCGCTCGGCTGCGCCGGCTGGGGGTGGGACGACGTGCTGCCGTACTTCCGCAAGCTCGAGGACGACGTCGACTTCGGCGACGCCCCGTATCACGGCCGCGGCGGCCCGATCCCGGTGTACCGGGCGCCGGTCGAGGACTGGGGCTATGTCGACCGCGCGCTGAAGGGCGCCGCCGAGAGCCTCGGCTATCCGTGGTGCGAGGACCACAACGCGCCGGAGGGCACCGGGGCCTCGCCCTACGCGATCAACAGCCGCAACGGCTACCGGGTGTCGACCAACGACGGCTACCTGGAGTCGGCGCGCGGCCGCGGCAACCTGACGATCGTCGGCAACGCCCTGGTCGACACCCTGACCGTCGAGGGCAACCGGCCGCACGTCAGCGGCGTCAGCGTCCTGATCGACGGCGAGCGGCGCCCCGTCCGGGCGACCCGCGAGGTGATCCTGGCGGCCGGTGCGATCCATTCGCCGGCGATCCTGCAGCGCTCCGGCATCGGCCCGGCCGCGCATCTGAAATCCCTCGGCATTCCGGTCGTGGCCGACCTGCCGGTCGGGGACAACCTGCTCGACCACCCGATCCTCGGGATCCTGCTGCACCTGCGGGGCGACGCCCGGGTCGGCACCCGCATGCACCGCCACACCAACTGCTGCCTGCGCTATTCGTCCGGGCTGGCCGGCGCCGGCGCGAACGACATGATCATGATCGCCGGCAACCTGCGTTCCGAGGGCGAGGGCGACCTGGCGCGCGGCCGCATCGCCGTGTCGGTGTACCAGGCGTTCAGCCAGGGCACCGTGCGCGTCGTGTCGCCCGACCCGACGGTCGACCCGGCGGTCGAGGAGCGGATGCTGTCGGACGAGAGCGACCTGATCCGCATGCGCGACGGCATCCGCCGGCTGCGCGACATCGGTCGCCAACCGGCGGTGGCGGCGATCGCCGAGCGTGTCGAGTACGGCGCCTCCGGCCGCTCGATCGAGGACGAACTCACCGGGGCCGGGCTCGACGACTGGATGATGGCGGAGTGCTCGGACGCCCAGCACGCCAGCGGAACCTGCCGGATGGGGGCGGCCGACGACCCGCGCTCGGTCGTCGACCCGGACTGCCGGCTGGTCGGCTGCAGCGGGTTGCGGGTAATCGACGCCTCGGTGATGCCCGAAGTGGTGCGGGCCAACACCCACCTGACGACCGTGATGATCGCCGAGAAGATGGCCGACGCGCTGAAGCGCGGCCGCTGAGACTGAAGCCGGCCGTGCCGCCGGCGGCCGGCCCGCTCGAGGGGAGACGCCGATGGCGGCTTCGAGCAGACGGCAGACCGCCCGCGCCGTCCTGGCGCTGCACCCGCGCAGCCATGCCGACGAACTGGGCATCGATGTCGCACGGAACACCCCGGCGGCCCTGTACCAGTGGCTGCTGGTGTCCCTGCTGTTCAGCGCCCGGATCCCGGCGACCCAGGCACAGAAGGCCGCGGCGGCCCTGTTCGGGCAGGGCTGGCGGACCCCGGCGAGAATGGTCGCCTCCAGCTGGGAGCGGCGGGTCGCGGTGCTCAACCGCTCCGGCTACGCCCGCTACGACGAGAGCGCCGCCCGCTACATCGGCGACACCACCGGCCTGCTGATCCAGCGCTATGGCGGCGACCTGCGGCGGTTGCGCGACGCCGCCGGGCGCGACCCGGCGCAGGAGCGCACGCGCCTCAAGGACTTCAAGGGGATCGGCGATGTCGGGGCCGACATCTTCTGCCGCGAGGCCCAACTCGCCTGGGAGGAGCTGTACCCGTTCGCCGACCGCAAGGCCCTGGCGACGGCCAGCCGGCTCGACCTCGGCGACGATGCCGCGGCGCTGGCGGCGCTGGTCGAGCTGCGCGACCTCCCGCGGCTGCTGTCGGGACTGGTCCGGGTCGGGCTGCACCGCCAGTTCGACGAGGTGATGCGTCGGGCCGGCTGCGCGGATCGAGCCTGACCGGCGCTTTGTTCGCGGTTTCGGACGGCTGCGATGCCGGACCGAGCATTGCCGGGCGACTCCCTTGACCCTAGCCTGCGCCGGTCAATCCATGCCCCAGGAGGCCCAGTTGCAACGAGCCGGTGGCCTTCCGGGCGCCCTGCCCATCCTGATCGCCGCCTCGGTCATGCTGACCGTGGCCATGGGCATCCGGCAGAGTCTCGGCATCTTCATGCCGCCGCTGACCGCGGAACTGGCGATCTCGGTCGCCGACTTCGCGTTCGCCATCGCCATCCAGAACCTCACCTGGGGTCTGTGCCAGCCGTTCGCCGGCTGGCTGGTGGCGATCTGGGGGTTCCGGCCGGTCCTCGTGACCGGCGCCGTACTCTATGTCGCCGGCATCGCCCTGCTGGCCAAGGCCGGCGGCATGACGACGATCATGCTCGGCGCCGGCCTGCTGGTCGGCGTCGCGATGGCGTTCGCCTCGGCCTCGATGGCGCTGTCGGTCGCCGCCCGGGTGGTGTCGCCCGCACAGCGCAGCACCGCCCTCGGCATCGTCACCGCCGCCGGGTCGGTCGGCGCCCTGATCGCCGCCCCGATCGGGCAGGTCCTGTCCGTCGACCACGGATGGCGGGCCGGCGTCCTGGGCTTCCTGATCCTGGCGCTGGCGATGATCCCGTCGGCCTGGATCGCCGGCCGGGTCGACCGGCGCCCGGCGCCACCGGTCACCCCCGGCGGCAGCGACCGGCTGACGGCGCGCGACGCCCTGGTGGCGGCGGCCCGCAACGCGCCGTTCGTGGTGATGACGCTGTCGTACTTCGTGTGCGGCATGCAGCTGGTGTTCCTGACGACCCACCTGCCGTCCTACCTGCTGCTGTGCGGCCAGGATCCGCTGCTGAGTGCGACCGCGCTGGGCACCATCGGCGGCTTCAACGTGCTCGGCAGCCTGTTCTTCGGCTGGGCCGGCGGCCGCTGGTCGAAGCCGGTACTGCTGGGCGGCATCTACATCTGCCGGTCCGCGACCATCGCCTGGTACTTCCTACTCCCCCCGACGCCCGAGACCACGGTACTGTTCGCTGCCATCATGGGATTCCTCTGGCTCGGCGTGGCGCCGCTGGTGGCTGGTGCGGTCGCCGAGATGTTCGGCCTGCGGTGGCTGGCGATGCTGCAGGGCGTCACTTTCCTCAGCCACCAGTTCGGCAGCTTCCTCGGCGCGTTCGGCGGCGGCTGGGTGTTCGACACCCTGGGGTCCTACGACCTGGCCCTGCAGCTCGGGGTCGGCCTCGGCCTGTTCGCCGGCGTCGTGCAGATCCTCTCGACCCTGATCAGGCGCCCACCGGCGATCCAGCCGGCGTGAGCGTCAATCGCCTTGTCGTTGCCGCACGTACCAGTCGGCCGGCTTGCCGGCGTTGGTAACCGGCAGGGCCGCCCCGAAACTGAACGAACGCGGGATCTCCACCGGCTGCAGGCGGCTTTCAAGCCAGGACGACAGCTGGTCGTTCAAGAGGCCGTCACCGACCGTGTCCGGTGTCGGCACGACGAACGCCTTCAAGCGGCCGCCCTCCTCCAGACGCATCAGGCGGACCGCCGCGTCGGCAACCGACGGGTGTTCCAGAAGAGCCATGCGGACCCGGCCCGGAAACACGTTCACGCCGCCGACCTGCACTGCCCCGTCGATGCGCGAACCGACCCGGAATTCCCGCTCTCCGAGCCACTCCACGAAATCCGGGACCTCGGCGGGTTCGCCTGCGTTCCCGAACCGGATGATCGACCGGTCTCTCTCGGCGACGCGGCTCCAGTGCGGCATCAACGAAAAGGGTTCATCTGGCGAACGTCGCAGGCCGATGCCGGCGGTCTCCGACGCCCCGTAGACCTCGACCATGCTCGCCACGCCGGCCGCCCGCAGTCGCCGCCAGATGGCCGGCTTGCAGGGTCCGGTCGACGTCACCACCGATACGTCCTCGGCAACCTGCACCGGGATGCTGGTCGCCAGATCCAGGTAGGCCGGATGTGCCACCACCAGGTCCCCCGGCTGCGTGCTCCGCAGGAGTCCGGCCGGCCCGGTGCCGCGAAGGTCGACGACCGGGATCCCGAGCGTCGCCGGCAGCATGAACGTGAACAGGAAGCCATAGATGTGGTGCGTCGGCTGGACGCCGACGATCCGGCGCCGGTCGGCGAACAGGTCTGCCAGCACATCCAGCTCGCAGCGCAGATCCGCCATGGAATGGGTGCACGGCTTCGGGTCGCCGGTCGATCCCGAGGTCGTGAAGGTAACGGCGTGATCCCACGCCGCGCGGGACCGAACGATCGTTTCCGACCATTCCTTCAGTCCGCGCCGGGCGAGCAGCAGATCGCCCAGACCGGATTCATGGACATGGAAACACCGGCTGAGCTCCGTCGCTAGGTTCAAGAGCTCGAGCGAGTCGGCGGCGCCGGTGCCCTCCGGTTCTGCAAGGGGCACGACCTGGCCCGGCCGAAGCCGGGCAAGTGACGCGTGGACGAGATCGCGAACGACGGGCTGAACCCGCTCCGCGGTCCACCAGGGGGCACCGGTCGCCATCGGATCAGACCCGCTTGACGAAGATCCAGTTGCTGTCGCCGGTCAGCGCCCGCTTCATGTGCACCTTCACCTTGGTCGGTGCCATGTTGTAGTCGAAGGTGTACTCGAACATCACGTTGAGGTTCTTGTTCTTCACGCCGTCCTGGAAGCGGCCGAAGAACTGCGGGGTCTTGGTGCAGGGCGCCACGTCGGTGAAGAAGTTCTTGCCGATGACCGCCTTCGGGTCGCGGCCGGTGATGGCCCCCTCGGTGGCGTTGTACTGCAGGATCTTTCCGTTGTCGTCGAGCTGGATGGCACCGAAGGCGAGACTGTCGACAGCGCCCTTGCCGAGCTTCGCCACCGCGTTCTCGATATCGCCCTGACCAAACGAGACCAATTCCATCGCCGTCTACCTTTCTGGTTGGTGATGGGCGTGTCTACGCAGCAGCGTCGAAACCGGATTATCCGGAACGAACCTTTCTCGGTTCCCCCTTGACGGCCACCGCCTCCAGGATAAAGTAAGTAAATAGTCACTTATTGATTCGTGGTCAGGTCATGCCCAGACGCCCCGACACCCGCCAGCGCATCGAGCGCGCCGCCCTGTCCCTGTTCGCCGCCAAGGGGGTCGACGCGACCACCACCAAGGACATCGCGGCCGAAGTCGGCATCTCCGAGGGCGCGATCTACCGTCACTTCCGCAGCAAGGACGAGCTGACCTGGCACCTGTTCTCGACCCACTACACCGACCTCGCCCGGCACATCGACGCGGTGATGGCCGAGTCCGGGGGCCTGGCCGACCGCATCGACCGGACGGTCGCTCTGTTCTGCGGGCTGTTCGACCGGGAACCCGACCTGTTCGCCTTCATCCTGCTGTCCCAGCACGGCCAGTTGGGGCGCGTGACCGAGGACATGCCGACCCCGGTCGAGAGCCTGCGGCGGATGTTCCATGACGGCATCGGCCGCGGCGAATGCCGGGGCACGGACCCCGACCTGATGGCCGCCATGGCCTTGGGACTGGTCACCCAACCGGCGACCTTCGCCATCTACGGGCGGATCGCCCGCCCGCTCGGCCGGCTGGCTCCGGCCCTGGCGGACGCGGTCAAGCGCGCGGTCCTGGCATGACGTCCCTTGCTGTCGCCCCCCTGCTGGACCGGATGCCGAACCTGCGGTTCCGGACCCTGGGCGGCCGGCATTTCTGGGCCGACATCGCCATCACGCCTTCCCATCGGATCCAGCGCAACGTCTGGACCGGGCACTGCCGGTTGCTCGACGGCGGCGACCGCCGCCTCGTCGCGGGCAGCCTCGAGCGTTGCCGTGCGGCTGCCCAGTTGCTGGCGGAGGGCCATGCCGCCGGCGGGACCCTGATCGTGATGCTGCACGGGCTGTATCGCTCCGGACACTGCTTCGGGCCGCTGCAGCGGCGACTGCGGGACGCCGGGCGGCCGGTGATCGCCCCGAACTACCCGAGCGGCCACGCCTCGCTGCCGGAACTCGGCCGCTGGCTGAACGATCTGATGACGGGCCTCGACGGCTATTCCAGCGTGATCTTCGTCACCTACAGCCTCGGCGGGCTGGTGCTCCGTGCGGCGCTCGCGGCCGACGACGGTTGGCGCGATCGAATGCCGGTCGCGGGCATCGTGCAGATCGGACCGCCGAACCGGGGCGCCCGGGCCGCGACATTGCTGCGCAGCCTGACGGCCGGTACCGGGATCGCCGGTCCGGCGGCCGGTGCGCTGTGCGACCCGATCGATCTGCCGGAGCCGCCGCGCGGGATCCCGGTCCTGGTGATCGCCGGCGGCACCGGCGGCCGGGTCGGGTTCAACCCCTTCCTGGAGGGCGACGACGACGGCCTGGTCCGGGTCACCGAAACCCGCCTGAATCGGCCGCACCACTTCCGTCGCGTGAAGACCCTGCACGGCCTGCTGATCGGCCACCCGGAGGTCCAGCGGCTGGTCTTGGCGTCGATCGCGGCCTGGGCCGCGTCCGGTCAGCCGTCGGCGGTCGGCCCGTTCCCCGGCCGCTCGTTCCCCGGCCGCTCATTCCTGGCCGGCGGCCACAGCACGATGTCGAGGTCGTCGACGCCTTGTCCGTGATGGATGAAATCGTTGCAGAGCGCCGCGAACGTGCTCCAGTGCACCGGAGGCGGTACCAGATTGGCTCCCTCGCTCGACACCAGGATGTGCACGTCGTAGCGGTAGCGCTGGGCGAACGCCCGGAGCCCCCGCATGCCCGGATCGCGCTGCACCCAGCCGCGCGGATTGACCTCCATGATCACGAACGGCGCCCGCTCGAACCGGAACAGGAAATCGCCGATGCTGGCGATGATCTCCGGCTCGGCGCCCTGCACGTCGAGCTTGAGGATGTCGATCCGGTCGAGGTCCGACAGCTGCTGCTCCAACGTCGAGACGGGAACCATCCGTGACGGATGCAGGCGCGGCTCCGGCACGATGCTGTGGATGGCCCGGTTCTCCTCGCTGGTGAACAAGGTCGCCGCACCTTCCTGACCGCCGATCGCGCAGTCGCGGATGTCCAGATCGACCCCGTTGATGCGGGCGTTTCGCGTCAGCACCTCCCGGTTCACCGGATCCGGTTCGAACGAGATCACCCGGCCGGTCGGACCAGCGGCTTTCGCCGCGGTAATGGAGAGCAGCCCGATATGGGCGCCGACGTCGACGAACACCCGGCCGGGTTTCATGAGATGGGACACGACCCGGAGGACCGGCGGGTGCCAGACCAGGCCGCGCTGGAGATAGGAGGACACCGGATCGCCTTGGCGGAACACCCGCAGGTCGACCCCGCCCTCTACGACGCCATCGATCAGGTGCAGGGGCGTTTCGGTGAGCAGATCGCTGGTTTCTGTCGATCGCATCATGACCAAGTGGGACCTTAGCCCCGCCTGTCAAGGTTGAGCAACCCGCCGCCCGCCGCGGCCGGCACGGGTCGATCAGGGCCGCGAGGGCCTCTTCGGCGACTGCCCCGACGCCAGACGCGACCGGACCGCGTCCGCCAGCAGCGGCCCCAGATCGATGGCGTTCGAAGGGTGTCGGATCGAGTTGCAGGTGACCGTCCGCCCGGCGCCCGCGGCGGCGATCTCGCGGAAGGCGTCGCCCGCGAAGACGGCGTGGACGCCGATGCAGACCGGTGCCGCCAGGCCGGCGCGCCTCAGGTGGCCGATGGTCTCGATCATCGTCCGGCCGGTCGAGACGATGTCGTCGACCAGGACCGGCGTGTGGTCCCGCCAGCGCACGACCTCCGGGACCGAGACCTCGACGTCGCGGTCGCCGCGGCGGGTCTTCTCGAGCACCACATACGAAGCGGCGGCGTCCCGGGCGACCGCCGACACCCATTGCTCGCTCTCGCTGTCCGGCCCGACCAGCAGCGGCCGCGGCACCTCCCGGCGGATCCACGCGGCGATCGCCGGCGCGGCATGCAGGACGTCGGCGGGAGCCGCGTAGATCTCGGACAGCGAAGACCGGCGGTGCAGATGCGGATCGACCGTGACCAGCCAGTCGATCCAGGGGTCGAGCAGTCGGGCGAAGATCGCCGAGCTGATCGCCTCGCCCGGCTGGAACCGCTTGTCCTGGCGCATGTAGCCGAGATACGGGCACACCAGTCCGACCCTCTCGGCCCCCAGCTCGCGCGCCGTCGCCGCCGCGAACACCAGCGGCAGCAGGCGGTCGTCGGGCCGGTCCAGAGTGCAGACCAGGACCACCTGTCTTCCGGCCACCTCGGTCAGCAGCCGCACATAGGTCTCGCCGTCCGGGAACCGGCGGACCTGCAGCGCGCCCGCCTCGGCGCCGAGCCGGGCCGTGAGATCGGCCGCCAAATCCTCGTTGCCCGGCAGCGGCAGGACGAGCGGTCGCATCAGGCCTCCTCGACCCGCACCGCGAGCGGATGGGTCGACACGTAGTCCAGGGCGTAGTCGAGCTCGCCCTGGGACTCCGCATGCAGGGTGAACAATGGCTCGCCGGCCGCCACCGTCTGGTTCAGCCGGACGTGCAGGTCGAGACCGGCAGCTTTCGCCGACGGCGCCCCGGCGAGCTTCGCCGCCTTGGCGATCGCCCGGTTGTCGATGCCGGTCACGCGGCCGCCCTTCGCCGCCGTCACCGGATGACGGTAGGCGGCGACCGGCGGCATCCGCATCCCGCCCTGGGCCTCGCAGATCGCCTGGAACTTGCGCCAGGCCCTGCCGTCCGCCAGCACCGCACCGGCGGCAGCGGCGCCGGCCCCAGCAGCGGCGGCCCCGCCGAGTTCCAGCAGCGCCCCGGCCAGCGCCAGCGCCCGGTCGCGCAGGTCGGCAGGCGCGTCGGCCCGGTCCTGCAGGACCGCCAGCACGTCGCGCGCCTCCAGCGCCGGGCCGATGCCGCGCCCGACCGGCTGGCGGCCGTCGGTCCGGATGCACCGTACCCGCATGCCGAGGCTGGTCCCGACGAGCGTCAGTGCGGCCTCCAGCCGCGCCGCGTCGACGTCGCTCCGCACCTTCGCCGTCGGACCGACCGGCAGGTCCAGGACCAGATGGGTCGAGCCGGCCGCCGCCTTCTTGGACAGCACCGAGGCGACCAGCTGTCCCTCGCTGTCGATGTCGAGCGCCCGCTCCACCCGGATCAGGGTGTCGTCGATCGGGCTGAGACGGACCGCACCGCCCCACACCACGCAACCGCCCTCCTGCTCGACCACGCGCCGCATGTCGGGCAGGTCCAGGTCGACCGGAGCCATGGTCTCCATGGTGTCGGCGGTCCCGGCCGGCGAGGTGATGGCGCGCGACGAGGTCTTCGGCATGGTGAGGCCGCAGGCGGCGACGATCGACACCACGATCGGCGTGGTCCGGTTGCCGGGCAGGCCGCCGACGCAGTGCTTGTCGACCACCGGCCCGGCGCCCCAGTCGAGCCGGTCGCCGGAGGCGACCATCGCACGGGTCAGTTCCAGCATCTCGCGGTCGTCCAGCCCGCGCGCCGCACACGCCGTTATGAACGACGCCAGATGGATGTCGGAATACCGGCCGGCACCGATGTCGCCGATGATGGTCGCCAGCGCCCGGTCCCCGAACCGGCTGCCGTAGATCTTGGCGCGCAGCAGGCTGAGCGAGTCGAGCGGTGCGGGATGGCTGAAGAACACCTCGTCGCCCTCGGCGACCCCGAGCCGCTGCCAGGCCGACTCCGACAGCCCGACCTCGAGCGGCCGCAGCAGCCCGCTGACGACCTGGTTGATCGTCGCAATGGCCGACGCCGTCCGGCTGCGCACCCGGACCCGCGGGTGGGTCAGGAAGCCCTCGGCCCGGCAGACCGGGCAGTCCTGCCGCATGTAGACGACCGCTTCCTGGTGGGTGTCGATGCCGAGGCGCCGGACCCGCAGCCCGCGGTGCGACCCTGCCCCCGGAAGTTCCGACGGTCCGGTCATGGCTCAGCCCAGCTCCACGACGCTGCCGTCTTCGGGGATCTCGCACGACCAGCCGAGATCCTCCGCGATCCGCGCCCGAAGCGCGGCCGGGGCGTCGCCCTCGCCATGCACCACGAAGGTCCGGCGCGGCGGCTCCCGGAACCCGTCGAGCCACCGCATGATCTCGTCGGCGTCGGCGTGCGACGACAGCCAATGCAGGTTGGCGACCTCGGCGCGCACCGGCACCATCCGCCCGTGGATCTTCACCGCGTCGGCGCCGGCGATCAGCTTGGCGCCGCGCGTGCCGCCGGCCTGGTAGCCGGTGAACAGGATGGCGTTGCGCGGGTCCGGGGCCAGGTGCGTCAGGTGGTGCAGGACCCGGCCGTCCATCGCCATCGGGCTGGCCGACATCACCAGCTTCGGCGTCGGGTCGGAGTCGAGCGCCCGGGACGCCTCGTCGTCACGGACATAGGTCGCGAGATTGCAGGCGGCCCGGCACTCGGCGGCGGTCAGGCGGTGGTCGGCCAGGTGCCGCCCGAAGATCTCCCCGGCGTTGATCGCCCGCGGGCTGTCGACGACGACCGGGACGTCCGGGATCCGGCCCTCCGCCTTCATCCGGTACAGGTGGAACAGCATGGTCTGGGCGCGGCCGGCGGAGAAATCGGGGATCAGGATGGTGCCGCCGCGGCCGACAACCCGGTTGATGATCTCGACCAGCCGGTCCTCCGGGTCTCCCGGCTCGTGGATGCGGTCGCCGTATGTGGACTCGACCACCAGGACGTCGGCGCGCTCCACCGTCGCCGGGTCGAGCATGGTCGCGCTGTTCCAGCGGCCGAGATCGCCGGAAAACAGGAGGCTGGCGCCGGCGACGTCGAGCGCGACCGAGGCCGATCCCAGGAGATGGCCGGACGGCCGGAAGTGCAGCGTCGCCCCGCCGTCCAGTGCCCAGGGTTCGCCGAACGGCACCGGCACGAAGCGCTCGAGCGCCGCCATCGCGTCGGCCTCGGAGAACAGCGGCAGTGCCGGGTGGTGCCGCGAGAAGCCCTGCCGGTTGGCATACTCGGCGTCGCGCTCCTGCAGGTAGCCGGTGTCGCGCAGCAGGATCTCGCACAGGTCCCGGGTCGCCGACGTCGCGTAGACCGGACCGCGAAACCCGTCGCGCACCAGGATCGGCAGATGCCCGGAATGACTCAGATGCGCATGGGTCAGCACCACTGCGTCGAGCGATACCGGCTCGAACGGCAACGGCTCCCAATTGCGGCCGCGCAACGGCTTGAAGCCATGAAACAGCCCGCAGTCGACCAGGATCCGGCGACCCGGCGCATCGACCAGGAACTTGGAGCCGGTGACCGTGCCGACCCCGCCGTAGAAGCCGAGACTGACCGTCATGCCGCCGTCCTCCCGCTGCAGGCTGCCCGCATCTTGGCACGTGGCTCAGCAGATGCGAGGCAGCTGTTCGCCGCTCAGCATGTCGACCACCCGGTCGACGCCGAGCGGACCACGGCAGGTCACCCGCCCGGCCGGGCCGTCGCGCACCTCGCCGATCGCCACCGCCCCCGCCGACACCGGATGGTCCCGCAGTATGGCGACCGCCCTGTCGACGTCCGCGGGGTCGACGATGGCCAGGAACCGCCCCTCGTTGGCGACATGGAGCGGGTCGAGGCCCAGCAGCTCGCACGCCGCCGCCACGTCGTCGCGGACCGGCACGGCGGCCTCGTCGAACGCCAGCGCCAGGCCGGCGGTCTCGGCGATCTCGACGGCGGCGCTGGCCAGGCCGCCGCGGGTCAGGTCACGCAGGCAGTGGACCGCGACCCCTGCCTCCAGCAGGGTCAGGACCGGTGCCGCCACCGGCGCGCAGTCGCTCTCGATCACGGTCTCGAACCCAAGGTTCTCGCGCGCCGCCATCACCGCCATGCCGTGCCGGCCGATGTCGCCGCTGAGGATCACCGCGTCGCCCGACCGCACCGCCGCCGGCCCGACCGGCGCCGGCGCCACCACCCGGCCGATGCCGGCGGTGTTGACGAACAGGCCGTCGGCCTTGCCGCGGTCGACCACCTTGGTGTCGCCGGTGACCAGCCGCACCCCGGCCGCGCGCGCGGCGTCGCGCATCGAGGCGACGGCCCGCCGCAGGGTGTCGAGCGGCAGCCCTTCCTCCAGGATCAGCCCGACGCTTAGGTACAGCGGCCGGGCGCCGCACATCGCCAGGTCGTTGACCGTGCCGTAGACCGCCAGGGTGCCGATGTCGCCGCCGGGGAAGAACAGCGGGCGGACGACGTAGCTGTCGGTGGTGAACGCCGCCGGCCCGCCGACCTCGACCACCGCGCCGTCGTGACGCCGGTCGAGCTCGGCATCGTCGAAGGCCGGCCGGATGACGGTGTCGAGCAGCCGCGCCATCGCCCGGCCGCCGCCGCCATGCGCCATCTGCACGGTCTCGCCGTCTCCTGTCGGCAACGGGCACGACATCGGGAACTCCGGACCGCTCATCGCCGCCCCCCGGCGACCGCGGCCGCCCCGCGGTAACGGTAATAGGCGGCGCACGCGCCCTCCGACGACACCATGGTGACGCCCAGCGGATGCTCGGGCGTGCAGCGCGTGCCGAACGCCGGGCAGTCGGTCGGCCGGCGCTCGCCGCGCAGCACCGCACCGCTGATGCACTCGCCGGCGGCCTCCGCCTCCAGCAGGACCGGGCCGAACCGGCGCTCGGCGTCGAACCCGGCATAGGCCTCGGCGAGACCGAGACCGCTGTCGGCGATGTCGCCGATGCCGCGCCAGCGCCGCGGCACGACGCGGAACACCTCGCGCATGGTCGCCATTGCCGCCCGGTTGCCCTCGCGCCGGACCGCCCGGGCGTACTGGTTCTCGACCTCGGCGCGTCCCGCCTCGAGCTGGCGCACGCACCAGTAGACGCCTTCCAGGATGTCGACCGGCTCGAAGCCGGTGACCACGACCGGAACCCGGTAGGACGCGGCGATCGGCTCGTACTCCTCGAACCCCATCACAGTGCACACGTGGCCGGCGGCCAGGAAGCCGTCGATCCGGTTGCCCGGCGCCTCCAGGATCGCCCGCATCCCCGGCGGCACCAGGACGTGCGACACCAGCATCGAGAAGTTCCCCAGGCCCTCCCGCCGGGCCAGCACCGCCGCCATCGCGTTCGCCGGGGCCGTGGTCTCGAAGCCGACGGCGAAGAACACCACCTCGCGCTCCGGCTCGGCCCGCGCGATCGCGACCGCGTCGGCCGGCGAGTACACTACCCGGACGTCGGCACCACGGGACTTGGCGGCCAGCAGGTCGCCGGCGCTGCCCGGCACCCGCAGCATGTCGCCGAACGAGCACAGCACGACGCCCGGCCGGCCGGCGATCTCGATCGCCTTGTCGACGTACTCGACCGGGGTGACGCAAACCGGGCAGCCGGGGCCGTGCACCAGCGACAGGCCGTCGGGCAGCAGCTCGTCGATGCCGAACCGGACGATGGCATGGGTCTGACCGCCGCACACCTCCATCAGCGTCCAGGGCCGGGTCGCGGTCCGGGCGATGGCGTCGGCGAGCCGCCGGGCCGCCGCCGCGTCGCGGTACTCGTCGCGGAACCTCATGCCGCACCGTCCTCCTCGACGACCAGCTCGCCGATCTCCTCCAGGTGCCGGAACACCCGCTCGGCCTCGGCCTCGTCGATCACCGTGATGGCGAAGCCGACATGCACCAGCACGTAGTCGCCGACCTGCGCCTCCGGCACGAAGGCGAGGTTGATCTGCTTGACGATGCCGCCGAAGTCGACCCGGCCGACCCGCAGGATCGGCTCGTCGCCGGCGACGTCGAGAACCCGGCCGGGAACCGCCAGGCACATGGTCAGGCCTCCTTCCTCGGGCGCCACGCGGCCCAGGCGGCCTGCCCGACAGCGATCCCGCCGTCGTTCGGCGGCACCCGGCCATGCCAGAACACCTGGCGGTTGGCGGTGCGCAGCCCGGCGACCGTCGCTTCGGTCAGGCAGCGGTTCTGGAAGCAGCCGCCGGTCAGCACGATCCGCTGTGCTTCCAGCCGGACCGCGACGGCGACGATCGCCCGCGCCAGACCGTTATGCAGGGCCTCCGAGACCGCCGCCGGCGGCATTCCGTCCGCCCGGTCCGCGAGCGCCGCGACGACGGCCGGTCCCCAGTCCACCACCAACGGCGCCGTACCGCGCTCGACCACCGGCATGTCGTAGCTGCGCCCGGTCCGCGAGCCCTCGGCCGCCCATTCCAGCGCCGACGCCGCCTCGCCTTCGTAGCTGGCGCGCTGGACGAGGCCGCACAGCGCCGCGAAACCGTCGAACAGCCGGCCGGCGCTGGTGGTCCACGGCGCGTTCAGCCCGCGAGCCAGGGCGTTTCGCAGGACCTCGCGCTCGGCCGGCGCAAACGCTGCGACCGCGGCGAGGCGGGTCATCCCGAACGCCCCCCGTCCATAGACCTCGGCCAGCAGGCCGAGCGCCGAGCGCCGCGGCTCGCGCGCCGCCGCCTCGCCGCCCGGCAACCGGAACGGCCGCAGGTGCGCGACCCGCTGCCAGCCGGCCTCGGTGATCCGGATGAACTCCCCGCCCCACACCGTGCCGTCCGGGCCGTACCCGGTGCCGTCCCAGGCCACGCCGAGCACCGGCGGCGCCAGGCCGTGCTCGGCCATGCAGGCGGCGACATGCGCGACGTGGTGCTGCACCGCCACGACCGGCACGCCCGCCTCCTCCGCCGCCCGCGACGACGCGTAGTCCGGGTGCGCGTCGCGGACCGCCAGCCGCGGCCGGGCCTCGTGCAGCCGGGCGACGTCGTCGAGCGCCTGACGGTAGGCGTCCCGGGCCGGCCCGGTCTCCAGGTCGCCGAGATGCTGGCTGGCCACCAGGTTGCCGCCGACGGTCAGCGCGACGGTCGCCTTCAGATGCGCCCCGAAGGCCAGGATGCCGTCCGGCAGGCCGCCGTGAACCACCGGGTTCGGCGCCAGGCCGCGGGCCCGGCGCAGGACCTGCGGCCGACCGCACATGACCTGCACCACGGAGTCGTCGACCGGACGGACGATCGGCCGGTCGTGCACCAGGAACAGTTCGGCGATCCCGGCCAGCCGCCGCAGCGCATCGTGCTCGTCGGTCGCGATCGGCTCGTCGCCGCGATTGCCGCTGGTCGCGACCACCGGGAAGCCGAGATCGTGCATCAGCAGGTGATGCAGCGGCGCGTACGGCAGCAGGGCGCCGAGACGAGGGTTGTCGGGCGCCACCGACCGGGCGAGCCCCGACTGCGCGGCCCGTCGGATCAGCACGATCGGTCGCGCCGGATCGCCGAGCAGCCGCTCCTCCTCGACCTCCGGCCGGCAGGCCTCGCGGACCGTCGCCAGGGTCGGGAACATCATCGCGAACGGCTTGGACGGACGGGCCTTCGCGGCCCGCAAGCGCCGGACCGCCGCCTCGTCGCGGGCGTCGACCAGGAGGTGGAACCCGCCGATCCCCTTGACCGCGACGATCTTCCCGGCGCGGATCGCGGCCGCGGCGGCCTGCAGCGCGTCGTCGTCGCGCGCCAGCGACGTGCCGTCGGGGCTCCACAGGTCGAGACGCGGCCCGCACCCGGGACAGGCGTTCGGCTCGGCGTGGAATCGGCGGTCGGCCGGATCATCGTACTCCCGTTGGCAGGCCGGGCACATCGCGAACCGGTGCATGCTGGTGCGCGACCGATCGTAGGGCACGGCCTCGACGATGCTGTAACGCGGTCCGCACCGGGTGCAGTTGACGAACGGGTAGCGGTGGCGGCGGTCGGCCGGGTCGAACAGCTCGCGCAGGCAGTCGTTGCAGGTCGCAAGGTCGGGCAGTACCCGGGCAACGTGCGCACCCCCGGTCTCGCTGTCCCGGATCGCGAAGCCCGAGCCGCCCACAGGCTCTGTTTCGTCGAGATCCACCCCGTCGATCGATGCCGGTGCCGGCGACCGGTGCAGCACCGTGTCGACCAGGACCGAAAGCCTGTCGGCCGGGCCTTCGGCCTCGATCGCCACGCCGGCCGCGGTATTGCGCACCCAGCCGGCGAGTCCGAGCGCATTGGCGGTGCGATGCACGAACGGCCTGAACCCCACGCCCTGCACGGCGCCGCGCACCACCATGCGCAGCCGCCGGCGCTCGCCGGGTCGTGCCTGCCCCAGGGGTCCGGCCGCCGGCATCGCCGTCAGGTCTCGATCTCGACGCTCTCGAGCACGATGTCCTGCGCCCAGGGCGCCGTCTGGTCCTCGGACAGCTCGATCTGCAGCCGCGCGCCCTCGGCGATCGACCCGGCGGCGGCCTGCTCGAAATGCTCGGTGAAATGCTCCGCCGACATGTGGCTGAGGGCACCGAGCCGGACCGACACGCCGACCACCTTCACGGCACGGTCGGCGGCGGCGACCTCCTCGATCCGTCGCATCAGGCCGGTCATCAGCGAGGCTTCGTGCATGGTCAGCTCCCAACGTCGGCCGGCTGTTCGATCTCGCAGCACAGGCGTTCCTGGACCTGCGGGATCGCCTCGGCAACCGCATCCGACAGCGGCGCCCCGGTCTCGAACCCGGCCCCCTCGATCGCATACACCACGCAGCGCGCCGGCAGTTGCCGCAGCGCCCGGGCCAGCTCGATCGCCTCGGCCAGGCCGAAGCCGTGGGTCGACAGCCCGAAGGCGGCCTGCGGCAGCGGAGCGGCCGCGGCGTCGAACCGACGGACCGTGCCCGGTTCCGCGCCCGAGGCACAGGCGTCGACCAGATAGGCCGCTTCGGCCCCGTCCATGTGCGCCAGCAGCGCCGTCGCCTCGCCGTCCGCCTCGACGACCTCCACATCGGCCGGCAGCCGGCCATCGAGGCTGCGCGCGACCAGCCGGCCGACTCCGTCGTCGCCCCGGTCCGGGTTGCCGATGCCTATCACGATGCGCCGCCCGCTCACGCCGTCACTCCCGGTCCATGTCGAGGCGCAGGAAATGGGTCGCGCAGGAGATACACGGGTCGTAGTTGCGCACGGTCTGTTCGCAGCGGTGCTGCAGGGCCTCGTCGGGAAGGTCCAGGAAGCTCTCCACGTAGCTCGCCAGATCCTCCTCGATGCTCGCCTGGTTCTGCGAGGTCGGCGGCACGATCAGGGCGTCGGCGATGCTGCCGTCGGCCTCCAGCCGGTAGCGGTGGTACAGCAACCCGCGCGGCGCCTCGGTCGCCCCATGACCGGTCGCGGCATAGCCGGTCGCGGCACGCGGCTCGACCGGGACTGCCGGCGCATCCGGCTCCCGATAGCTCTCGATGATCCGCAGCGCCTCGTCGCAGGCGTACAGGGTCTCGACCGCGCGCACCACGATGCTCTGGTACGGGTTGCGGCAGGTGGAGCCGAGCCCGGCTTCGCGCGCCGCCTGCCGGGCCAGCGGCGACAGCCGGTCGAAGTTCAGGCTGTAGCGGGCCAGCGGGCCGACCAGATAGGCCGAGCCGTCGGCTCGCATCCGCGACTGCAGCGCCGTCGAGTGCCGGACGTGGATCTCCTGGAAATGCGCGTCGTACTCGGCGGCAGCGATGTCCAGGCCGCGGTTCGAGACGATGCGTCCCTCGTTGAACGGGTACTCGTCCGGATGACGGAGCGCCACGAAGGTGTAGTCGCGCTCGCGGTCGGGAATGTCGAAGCCGGCCACCCAGCGCACGGTCTCCAGCGCCGCGTCGCGCGCGCCTTTCAATCGTTCGGCCAGGTGCTGCAGGTCGCGCCTGCGCGGCACCTTGTAGAACCCGCCGACCTTGACGTTGATCGGGTGGATCTCCCGGCCGCCGACCGCGGTGAGGATCTCGTTGCCTACCTTCTTCAGGTCGAGGCCGCGGCGCACCACGTCGCCATGGTCCTTGGCCATGTGGATCGCGCTGTCGTAGCCGAGGAAATCCGGCGCGTGCAGCATGTAGACGTGCAGCCCGTGGCTCTCGATCCACTCGCCGCAGTACAGCAGCCGGCGGAGGTCGCGCAGCGGGCCGTCGACGGCCACGCCGAGCGCGTTCTCCATCGCGTGCACCGCGCTCATCTGGTAGGCGACCGGGCAGATCCCGCAGATCCGCGCGGTGATGTCCGGCGCCTCGCTGAAGGCGCGGCCGCGCAGCAGCGCCTCGAAGAACCGCGGTGGTTCGAAGATGCTGAGCGCCGCCGACTGCACCTTGCCGTCGCGCACCACCACCTTCAGCGCGCCCTCGCCCTCGACGCGCGCCATGTAGTCGACCTTGATGGTCTTACGGGCCATGGCGCTCGCTCTCCTCGCGGAACGCCGGTGCGGCGGCGTTGAAGGTCCGGTAGACCCGCCGCAGCGCGTCGGCATCCATGCCCTGTTCCTGCAACTTGTCGCCGAGAGCAGCCGGGTTCGGGGTCTCCTTCGGGCCGTAGCAGCCGTAGCAGCCACGGTCGTAGGACGGGCACAGCGCGTTGCAGCCGGCATGGGTCACCGGCCCCAGGCACGGGGTGCCGTGCGCCACCGTCACGCAGACGTTGCCGCGCAGCTTGCACTCGACGCACACGCTGTGGGCCGGGGTGACCGGCCGCCGCCCGGCCAGGAACGCCGCGATCACCTCGACCAGCTGGTGCTTGGAAATCGGGCAGCCGCGCAGCTCGAAGTCGACCGGGACATGCTCCGCGATCGGCGTCGAGGTGGCCAATGTGTCGATGTAGTCGGGCCGGGCGTACACCACCGCCGCGTACTCGGCGACGTCGGCGAAGTTGCGCAGCGCCTGGATGCCGCCGGCGGTGGCGCAGGCGCCGATCGTCACCAGGGTGCGGGCCCAGCGGCGCACGTCGCGGATGCGCTCGGCGTCGTGCGGCGTGGTGATCGAGCCCTCGACCAGCGCCAGGTCGTAGCGGCCCTTCACGTCGCCGCGGGTCGCCTCCGGGAAGTAGGCGATGTCGACGGCGCCGGCGACCGCCAGCAGCTCGTCCTCGCAGTCGAGCAGGCTGAGCTGGCAGCCGTCGCAGGATGCGAATTTCCACACACCGAGCCGGGGCTTTCGGGCCGTTTCCGCCACGTCAGATCTCCCTCGCCCCGAGGATGCTCCGGATGCGGTCGTACCGGAAGACCGGCCCGTCGCGGCACACCAGCACAGGCCCCATCTGGCAGTGCCCGCACAGCCCGACCGCGCACTTCATGTTGCGCTCCATCGACAGATAGATGGCGTCGTCGGCGACCCCGGCATCCTGCAGCGACGCGATCGCGAACCGCATCATGATCTCCGGCCCGCACACCAGGGCGACAGTGCTAGACGGCTCGAAGGCCGAGCGCGGGATCAGCGTGGTCACCACGCCGACATGGCCGCGCCAGTCGCCGACCGCGTGGTCGACCGTCACCTCGATGTCGATGTCCAGCCGGCGCCGCCAGGACTCGAGCTCGCGACGGAACAGGATCTCCTCCGGGCTGCGGGTGCCGTACAGCAGCACGATGCTGCCGTAGCGCTCGCGCTCGGCCAGCAGCCGATAGAGCGCCGGGCGCAGCGGTGCCAGGCCGAGGCCGCCGGCGATCACCACCACGTCGCGGCCGACCGCCTGCTCCATCGGCCAGCCGACCCCGAACGGCCCGCGCAGGCCCAGCACCTCGCCGGGTCCGAGCCGGGCCAGCGCGGTCGAGGCCGGACCGACCGCGCGGATGGTGTGCACCAGGCGGCTCGGGTCGGCCGGATCGCCGCTGACGCTGATCGGCACCTCGCCGACGCCGAAGGCCGTCAGCATGTTGAACTGGCCCGGTGCGAACGCCGGCGGCCCGCCCTCCGCCATCTCGATGTCGAGCGTCCACACCGCCGGCCCGTCGCGCCGGCGACGGCGGGTGCGGGCGATACGCGGCAGCATCGGGTCGAAGATCGTCACGGCGGCGTCAGCCGTTGGGACCGTAGACGTCGAGGATCTGCAGCCGGGTGTTCTGCAGGCGATCGACCAGCACCGGGACGAACCGCTTCATCATCTCGTAGCCGAGATCGTGGTCGGCCTCGCACTTCCGGCGCAGGCACGCGGCGTCCATGGCGATCGCCCGGACCAGCTCGACCGCCTTGGCGTCGTAGGTCCAGCGGTAAGGCGGGATCAGCCAGGAGACGCCGACGATCTCGCCCTCGCCGACGGTCTGGAACGTCACCGCGCCGCGCCCGGGGGCCGCCACCTCCAGCGCCACCCGGCCGTGCCGCAGCAGGTAGAACTGGTCCGCCGGCTCGCCGGCCCGGAACAGGTACTCACCGGCCTCGAAGCGGACGTTCTTGGCGCAGCCGCAGACCACGCCGCAGGACTCTTCGTCCAACCCGGCGAAGAACCGGTGCTCGCGCAGGATGCGATCGAGACCGTGGGCTTCCATGACCGTCCTCCCTCAGTTGGGTCCATCGCCCCGGATCGCACGCACCTCTTCGGTGATGTCGATCCCGACGGGACACCAGGTGATGCAGCGCCCGCAGCCGACGCAGCCCGACATGTCGAACTGGTCGTGCCAGGTCGCCAGCTTGTGGGTCATCCACTGGCGATAGCGCGATCTGGTGCTCGACCGCACGCTGCCGCCGTGGATGTAGGAGAAATCCATGGTGAAGCAGGAATCCCAGCGCCGCGACCGCGCGCTCTCCGCGCCGGTCAGGCCGCTGGTCTCCTCGACCGTCGTGCAGAAGCAGGTCGGGCAAACCATGGTGCAGTTGCCGCAGCTAAGGCAGCGATCCGCGACGTCGTCCCAGCGCCTGTGCTCCAGGTTGCGCATCAGCAGGTCGCGGACGTCGTCCGACCGCATCTCGCGGCCCATCGACGCCGCCGCGCGCTCGACGACGGCCGCGGCGGCGGCAATCTCGGCGGCCGCCGCCGGCCGGTGCGGCAGCTCCGCCAGGACCGCCTGACCCGTGTCCGTGCCGGTCTCGACCAGGAAGCGGTGGCCGTCGCCGTCCAGCAGCTCGGTCAGCGACAGGTCGAAGCCGGCCGTCGCCTTCGGCCCGGTCTCCATCGACACGCAGAAGCAGGTGCCGCCGGCCCGGCCGCAGTTGACCGCGACCAGGAACGCGCCCTCGCGCCGTGCCCGGTAGTGCGGGTCGACATAGGCACCGCCCATCAGCACCCGGTCCTGCACCGCGATCGCCTGCAGCTCGCAGGCCCGCACGCCGACGAACGCCAGCGGCTCGGACGGCATCGGATCGGCCTCGATCCGCACGCCGTCGCCGCTCTTGGTGCCGTGCCACAGCTCGACCCGCGGGGCGTGCAGGAACTGCCTCCAGGATTGCGGCCCGACCACGTAGCCGAACAGCGCCCGGTCGTCGCGGCGCAGCAGGCGGTAGTGCCCGCCGTCCTGCTCGTCAGTCCAGCCCTCGGGGAGATCGGCTGGGCTGTCGAGGTCGTCGTAGACGATCGCCTTGTCACGGACGGTCGGGCCGACCACCCGGTAGCCGCGCCGCTTCAGCGCCTCGAACAGCGCCGACAGGCCATCGACGTCCAGGACGACCGGTTCGCTATTGGCCATGGCATCTCCCACGTCCAGCGTCTCCCGCGACCAGGATCAAACCACACCGTGACCGTCGACGAAACGGCCGCACAATGCCGCACGAACCGTGACGGTACGATGGCAGCGCGAACTCAGCGGCCCGAGGTCAGCGGGTCGACGCGATCGCCCGGTCGACCGCCTGCCCGACCCGCGAGACGATCTCCGCCAGCTCGTCGTCGCTGGTGATGAACGGCGGGGCGACAAGCACGTGGTCGCCGGACTTGCCGTCGATCACCCCGCCCATCGGGTAGCAGATCAGGCCGAGGTCCATCGCCGCCTTCTTGACCCGGTTGTGGATCGCCAGGGACGGGTCGAACGGCTGCTTGGTCGCCCGGTCGGCCACCAGCTCCATGGCCAGGAAGTAGCCGCGCCCGCGGATCTCGCCGACATGGGCGTCGTTGCCGAAGCGCTCCTCCAGCATGGTGCGCAGCTTGGCCCCACCGGCCTGCACGCGCCCCAGCAGCCCCTCCTCGCGGATCGCGGTCTGCACCGCCAGCGCCGCCGCGCAGGCGACCGGGTGGCCCATGTAGGTGTGGCCGTGCTGGAAGAAGCCGCTACCGTCGTGGATCGCGCCGTACACCTTCTCCGACGCGATCACCGCGCCGATCGCCTGGTAGCCGGCGCCCAGGCCCTTGGCGGCGGTGTAGATGTCGGCCACGACGCCGTCGTGCTCCGAGGCGAACAGGGTGCCGGTCCGGCCCATGCCGCACATCACCTCGTCGAAGATCAGCAGCACGCCGTGGCGGTCGCAGATCTCGCGCACCCGGGCGAGATAGCCCGGCACCGCCGCGACCGCCCCGAGGGTGGCGCCGACCACCGGCTCCAGGATGAAGGCCGACACGGTCTCGGCGCCGACCCGCTCGATCTCGGTCTCGAGTTCGTCGGCGACCCGCAGGCCGTACTCCTCCTCGGTCTCGTCGTGGCTGCGGCCGCGATACGGATAGCAGGGCGCGATGTGGCTCCAGTCCTGCATGTAGGGCTGGTACAGCGCCCGGCGCGCCATGTTGCCGCTGGCCGACAGCGCGCCGAGGGTGTTGCCGTGATAGCTCTGGCGGCGGGCGATGATCCGGTGCCGGCCCGGCTCGCCGCGCTCGACGTGGTACTGCCGGGCCAGCTTGATCGCCGCCTCGCTCGCCTCCGAGCCGCCGCTCACGAACAGCGCCTTGGCCATCCGGCCCGGCGCGCTGGTCACCACCGCCTCGGCGAGGGCCTCGGCCGGCTCGCTGGAGAACGCCCCGGTGTGGGCGAAGGCGATCTTGCCGACCTGCTCGCGCACCGCGTCGATCACCCGCTGGTGGCTGTGGCCGAGGCAGGACACCGCCGCCCCGCCGGACGCGTCGATGTAGCGCTTGCCCGTGGAATCCTCGATCCAGATCCCGTCGCCGCGGACGACGATCGGCATGTCGGCACGGGTATCGCGGTTGAACACGTAGCTCATGGGGGTCCTCGACGATCCACGGACGGGCATCCGTAGGCGTACCCGGCCGACCCCCGCTCCGTCGACCAGATTCGCGCACCCCGCGCCGCCGGCCCTACTCTACGCGACAGGCAGCCCGGTTCCGGGAATACTCGGTCGACGCCCGGCCGGAATCGGGCCGAGGTCGCGAGCAACAACGACCGGAGGGAGGAGTCCGACATGCCACATTCGACGCCCGAAATCTGGCAATGGCCGGCGACCGCGGTCGCCGACGCCGTCCGGACCCGACAGCTCTCCGCGGTCGAGGTCGCGACCGCCGTGCTCGACCGGATCGAACGGGCCGACCGGGTGGTGAACGCCTACGCCACGGTCGACCGTGACGGTGCGCTCGCCGCCGCCAAGGCGGTCGACGCCGCTGTCGCCTCGGCGCGCGATCCCGGCCCGCTGGCCGGCGTCCCGTTCTCGGTGAAGGACCTGGTCGTGACCAGGGGCGTCGAGACCGCCTACGGGTCGCACGCCTTCGCCGGCAATGTGCCCGATTTCGACGCCGAGGCGGTCGCCCGCCTGCGCCGGGCCGGCGCGGTGCTGGTCGGCAAGTCGAACACCCCGGAGTTCGGGCACAAGGCGCTGACCAACAGCCCGCGTCACGGCTACACCCGCAACCCGTGGAACACCGGGCGCTCGCCCGGTGGCTCCAGCGGCGGCGGGGCGGCAGCGGTCGCCATGGGCTTCGGCCCGCTGGCGGTCACCACCGACGGCGCCGGGTCGTCGCGGATCCCGGCCAGCGCCTGCGGGGTGCTGGGCCTGAAGCCGACCCTCGGGCGGATCCCGAACGAGACCGCGGTCGAGCTGTTCTCCAGCTTCATCAACCTGGGTCTGGCCAGCCGGACCGCCGCGGACCTGGCCGCCGGCCTGACGGTGACGAACGGGGCCTGGAACGACGACCCGTGGTCGATCGCCGTACCGCAAACCGGGTTCGGCGTGTCCGACCACCCGATCCGACGGCTCGACGGCCTGCGGATCCTGGTGTTCCGGCGCATGGGCAACCGCATGGTCGACCGCGACGTCGAGCGGCTGCTGGATGGCCACCTGGCGACGCTGGAACGGCACGGCGCCACCCTGGCCGACGGACCGGACGACTTCGACTGGGCCAAGCCGGCGCAGTTCGCCGCCATGCGCGCCTACCAGCGCGCCCGGCTCGACCACCTGCTGGACACCGACCGCGACCGCCTCGACCCGTCGCTGGTGGCGGCGCTGGAGGAGGGCCGGAACCAGGACCTGCTGACCGTCCAGGGCGCGCCCGCAATCCGCTCCGGCCTGTTCCGCCGGGTGCAGGCGCTGTTCGACGACCACGACCTGATCGTCACCCCGACCGTCTCCGCCCCGCCGCCGCCCTACGACCACGGGCAGGACGAGCCGATGACCATCAACGGCGAGGTCGCCGGCCCGATCAGGGCGAACTGGTACGGCTACACCGGCACCTTCAACCACACCGGCCATCCTGCGATCAGCATCCCGATGGGCTTCAGCCCCGACGGGTTGCCGGCCGGGCTGCATGCCGTCGGCCGCTGGTTCGACGAGCAGCGCCTGATCGACCTGGCGGCCGCGTTCGAGATCCTGGCGCCGTGGGCCCAGCACTGGCCGCCGGATGCCTGAGGCAATTCAAAGGTCGAACAGGCTGCCGTAGCCGGTGACCGGGGCGCGCACGCCGGTCAGCCGCAGGCAGTGCCACAGGCTGACCTGGTTGGCCGACAGCACCGGCCGCTGCAGATCCTGCTCGAGCGCCTCCAGGATCGCGACGCAGCGGAACCCGGTGCCGGCGATGAACACCCCGTCGGCGTCCTTCGGACAGGCGGCCCGGATCTGCGCGTACAGCGGCTCGACCTCCTGCTCGAAGCCCATGCCGGCCGGGTACAGCTCGCCCGGTGCCATGTCCCGCCACTTGCGGCCCGGGTCGTAGCGCAGGTGCCCGGCGGGCGCGAACCCGCGATCGGCGTAGTAGCCGGCGGCCGCCGCCGCGAACGCCTCGTCGAACCAGGCCGGCACCACCACGAACGGCCGCCGGATCCCGGCGGCGCGCATCGCCGCCTGGCTGTCGAGGCCGTTGGTGGTGACCGCGGTCCCCGGCGCGAGCATCGCGGACAGGCTCTCGACCACCGCCTCGTCCCAGCCCTTGCCGCCGAGGACGCTGCTGGAGCTGTGGCCGATCACCGCGGCGGTCAGGCGCATGGCGGCGAACTGCCGGGCGCCGCGTACCACGTCGTCGGCGAGTTCGACGCCGCTGCGGTCCGCGTTCCAGGTCGCCCACGGCGCCCGCGCGGTCACCCGGGCGGCATGGACCGACACGCTCGGCGGCGCCATCGCCCACCACTCGGCCTCGGGCACCGCCTCGCTGCTGACGATGAACATGCCGATGCGGGCCTTCCAGCCCCAGTTGTCGTTCGCTGCCATGGTCGCTTCCCGCCGGTCACGAATCACCCGTTGCCCGGGATCATAGGCCGCAGCCGTCAGCTCTTCGAGCGCCCGAACAGCTGGGCCAGGACCAGGGCGGTCGACGACACCACGATCATGATGGTGGAGATCGACGCGATCGTCGGGTCGATCTGGTCGCGCAGCGAGTTGAACATGTTGCGGGTCAGGGTCGAGTTATCGCCGCCGGACACGAACATCGCCACGATCACCTCGTCGAACGAGGTCAGGAACGCCAGCAGCGCGGCGGTAACCACCGAGAACCGGATTTGCGGCAGGGTCACGGTCAGGAACGCCTTCAGCCGCGAGGCGCCGAGGCTGCGCGCCGCCAACTCCTGGTTGAAGTCGTAGCTCTTGAGCGCCGCTCCGACCACGATCAGCACCAGCGGCAGCGCCAGGATCGTGTGCGCCACCACCAGGCCGAACAGGGTGTTGACCATCCGGAGCTGGACGAAGGCGTAGAACACCCCGATCGCGATCAGGATCACCGGGACCATCATCGGGGTGATCAGCAGGATGAACAGCCAGCGCGCCAGCCAGTGACCGGAGACGTGCAGCCCGTAGGCCGCCATGGTGCCGATCGGCGTCGCCACCAGCATGGTCAGCAGCCCGGCCTTCAGCGAGGTCGCGGTCGCCGCCAGCCACTCCGGCTCGCCGAGATAGTGCTCGTACCAGCGCAGCGACCAGTCGCGCGGGGGAAACTCCAGGTACTGCGAGGCCGAGAACGACATCGGGATCACGATGATGGTCGGCGCCACCAGCAGCACCATGATGATGCCGGCCAGGGCGTAAAGCCACAGCCGCTGGCGGTGGGTGATCTGCGTGTCGCCGGCCGGCCGGTCGAGCCACCGCATCTCAGTGCCCCCCGCCCAGCACCGCGTCGAGCCGCAGCAGCCGCGACGCCGCGAACAGGATGCCCAGCGTGATCGCCAGCAGCACCACGCCGAGCGCGCTGGCCGCCCCCCAGTTGAAGAACAGCTCGATGTTGGTGGTGATCTGCATGGACACCATGATCACCCGGCCGCCGCCCAGCACCGCCGGGGTCACGAAGAAGCCGAGGCACAGCACGAACACGATCAGCGATCCTGCGAACAACCCCGGCAGGGACAGCGGGAAGAACACGCCCCAGAACGCCGCCGTCGGCCCGGCGCCGAGATTGGCCGCCGCCCGCACGTAGTCGCCGCTGATCGCCTTCATGGCGCCGTACAGCGGCAGCACCAGGAACGGCAGCATGATGTGCACCATGCCGATCAAGGTGCCGGTCATGTTGTGCACAAGCGCCAGCGGCTCGTCCCACAGGCCGAGATCGATCGCCCAGGTGTTGACCAGCCCCTTGCGCTGCAGCAGCACCAGCCACGCATAGGTGCGGACCAGCAGCGAGGTCCAGAACGGCAGCAGCACGGTCAGCATGCAGACCGCGGCCGCGCGTCGCGGCAGCTGGGCGAAGAAGTAGGCCAGCGGATAGCCCAGCAGGACGCAGATCCCGGTGGTCAGGAAGCTGACCTCGAACGTCGTCCAGAAGATCCGGCCATAGGCCTTGCTCTCCAGCATCCGGCCGTAGTTCTCCAGCGAGAACCCGCCGGACTCGCCGATGAACGACAGATAGAACAGCCAGCCGACCGGCAGCACCATGATGACCAGGACGGTCAGCACCGCCGGCGAGGCGAGGCCGAGCATCGCCCAGCGCTCACGGTCGCCCTGGCGACGCAGGTCGTCCGCGTTCGGTTCCAGGTCGACGGCGGTCATCGCCGCCCGCCCCCCTCGACCGGCACCAGGACCGCGTCGTCCCGGTGCAGGCCGAGCGTCACCGTGTCGCCGCGGGCCAGCCGGTCGAAAGCGGTGCCGGTCCGGGTGCCGGCCCGCAGCGCAACCTCCGGCCCGTCGGCGAGCGCCACGTAGGCCAGCGCGGTGTCGCCCTGGTAGACGATGGCCTGCACCCGCCCCTCGAAGCGGTTCATGCCGTCGGGCGCCTCGCCGGTCAGCAGGGCCAGCCGCTCCGGTCGGATCAGCAGCTGCACCGGGCCGTCGCCCTCCGGCATCCAGCCGACCGCCATGGGCCGGCCGCCGAAGCGGACGGTGTCGCCGTCGCGCTCGACGTCCAGGAAGGTCGACTCGCCGATGAAGTCGGCCACGAACCGGTTGGCCGGCCGGTCGTAGATCCGCCGCGGCGCGTCGAGCTGCATCAGCCGGCCGTGGTTGATGACCGCGATCCGGTCCGACATGGTCAGCGCCTCGCGCTGGTCGTGGGTCACGTACACCGTGGTCATGCCGAGCCGCTCGTGCAGCTGGCGCAGCTCGATCTGCATGTGCTCGCGAAGCTGCTTGTCGAGCGCCGACAGCGGCTCGTCCATCAGCAGGATGCGCGGCCGGAACACGATGGCCCGGGCCAGCGCCACCCGCTGCTTCTGGCCGCCGGACAGCTGGTCGACCCGGCGCTCGCCGTAGCCGGCGAGCTTGACGGTCTCCAGCGCCTGCTCGACCCGCGCGGCGATCTCGGCCTTGGCCACCTTCCGAAGGCGCAGCGGATAGCCGACGTTGCCGGCCACGCTCATGTGCGGGAACAGCGCGTAGTTCTGGAACACCATGCCGACGTCGCGGCGGTGCGGCGGGGTCAGCACGATCTCGCGGTCGCCGAACCGGATGCTGCCGCTGTCCGGCCGGGTGAACCCGGCGAGCGCCATCAGCAGGGTGGTCTTGCCGGAGCCGGAAGGCCCGAGCAGGGTCAGGAACTCGCCGCTGCGGACCTCGAGGTCGACGTGGTCGAGCGCGTAGACGTCGCCGTAGCGCTTGGTGATTCCGGCGATCGAGATGGGAAGCGAGTCGGTTCCGGTCATGGTCCTGCTGGCGGGTCGCACGGGCCGACCGCCCGACGGCCCGCGGGCCCGGCCGAGCGAAAGAAAACGGCGGAGGCGACGCAGGGGCCGCCGCCTCCGCCCGGACAGGCTATTCGGTCAGCATGTCCTGGTACATGGCCGCCGCCGCCTGCTCGTACTTGGCGTACCAGTCGAGGTCGATCGGCAGCTGCAGCTTGGCGTTGTCGGGATGCGACGGCATGGCGCGCGCCAGCTTGTCGTCGATCGTGCCGAGTTCGTAGGCCTTCTTGTTGGTCGGCCCGTATGTGATGTGCAGCGGCAGGTTGGCCTGGATCTTCGGCTTGCTCATCTCGGCGATGAACTTCATCGCCAGGTCCTTGTTCGGCGCGCCCTTCGGGATCGCGAAGCAGTCGTAGTCGAGCAGCGCCTGGTTGAAGGTGTAGGCGACCTTGGCGCCGTCCTTGGCGGCAACGTCGAAGCGGCCGTTCCAGCCGGTGGTCATGTCGACCTCGCCGTCCTTCATCAGCTGGGCATGCTGGGCGCCGGACTTCCACCACACCGCGATGTGCGGCTTCAGCTCGCGGATCTTGTCGACGGCGCGCTTGATGCCGCCCTCGCTCGACAGCACCTCGTAGACCTTGTCGGCCGGCACCCCGTCGGCCATCAGCGCCGGCTCGAGCGCCCCGGCGACGCCGGCCCGGTAGGCCCGCTTGCCCGGGAACTTCTTGACGTCCCAGAAATCGGCCCAGCTCTTCGGCCCGTTGTCGCCGTAGGTCGCGGTGTTCCAGGCCAGCACGGTCGAGAACACGTCGCTGCCGACGCAGTAGTCGGTCTTCAGGGTCGGGTAGAAGGTCGACACGTCGATCACCGAGAAGTCGAGCTTCTCGAGCAGGCCCTCGGCGGCCGCCCGGGCCGCGCTGCCGGAGCCGCTGGAGACGATGTCCCAGGCCACCGCGCCGGCCTTCACCTTGAGGCGGACGTCGGACATGCCGCCATAGGTCTCTTCCTTGACGGTGATGCCCATCGCCTTCGCCGCCGGCCCGAACAGCGCCAGGCTCTGGGCCTTCTGGTACGAGCCGCCCCAGGACGCCACGGTCACGGTGCCGTCGGCCGCCGCCGGGCCGGCGAACACCCCCGCCCCAAGAACCGCCGCTGCCGCGCCGAGCGCGGTGCGCAGGATCACGCGTCGGCCGATGCTTCGGTAAGCCCCCATGTCGCACTCCTCCTTCGTGGTTTTCGAATGGCCGCCGTGACGCCCGTATCCGCCCCCGATCGGAGGTGTTGCGGCCTGAGTCTCCCGATCATCGAGAGCCTGCGCGGTCGATTGGTTTCACGAAAAGGTCCATTGTCGACAAAAAATCAGACCACTTTGGATTGTGTGGAGACGGTGTGACGCCGCGCGTCGGAAGCCGGTGACTGGTGTGGATCGCCACAACCGGAGAGCGGCCCGCCCCCTCCTCGCCGTCATTCCGGACAGTCGTGCCGGAGGCGCGGCTGATCCGGAACCCACGGCGCGACGGGCGCCGGAGCCAGCCCGTGGGTTCCGGATGCGTCCCGCCGCCGGCGGTCCGCTCCGGAATGACGACAAGGGGGACGCAACACCGGAGAAGCAATAGCGGGGAGGCTCGCCTGTGCCGCAGCCCTCGGCCGCTCAGCCGAAGCGGTCGCGCCAGCGGTACCAAGCGACCGAGGCGGCCAGGAACCACGGCCGTCCGGTATAGAGCGGCCGGGTCTGGAACGGCACGGCGTCGAGGCCGGTGCGACCCTCGGCCAGGCCGAGCACCTGCTGGCCGACCCGGGTGCCGAGATAGGCCGCCATCGACACCCCAGAGCCGCAGTAGCCCATGGCGTAGTATAGCCCGTCGTGGCGGCCGACATGGGCGAGGGTGTCGAAGGTGTAGGCCACGAACCCCATCCAGGAGTGCGAGACCTTCACCCGCTCCAGCTCCGGGAACAGGGCGACCAGGTCGCGGCGCAGCAGCGGCGCGCTCTTCAGCGGGTCGGTCTCGTCGCTGGAGACCCGGCCGCCGAACACGATGCGGGTGCGGTCTGGCGACGGCCGGTAGTAGTAGACCACCTTGCGGCTGTCGCTGACGATCCGGTCGGTCGGCATCAGCCGGTCCATCACCGCGGGCGCCAGTGGCTCGGTGGCGATGATGTAGCTGCCGATCGGGATCACCCGGCGGCGCAGCCAGCCGGTCGCCGGTCCGGTGTAGCCGTTGGTCGCCACCACCACGTCGCGGGCCCGGACCCTGCCGCGGGCGGTGGTCAGCACGAAGCCGGCACCGTCGCGCTCGACCGCGTCGACCCGGCAGTGCGGCACCACCGCGGCACCGGCCGCGCCGACCCGCTCCAGCAGGCCCTGGTGGAACCGCCCGGGATCGAGCGAGGCGTGCTTCTCGAACACCACCCCGCCGAAGTAGGCGTCGGTGCCGAGTTCGCGGTGCTGCTCGGACCGCGGCACCGCATGGGCCGGCACTTCCAGCCCCTTCGGCTGGTCGGCGATCTCGCGGGCCAGCTCCTCGTACTTGCGGGCCGAATGCGCGGCATGGAACCGGCCGGGCACCCGGAAGTCGCAATCGATACCCTCCTCGCCGACGAACGCCTCGATCCAGGCCAGCGCGTTGCGGCCCTCCCGCAGGATCGCGCGCGCGGTCTCGGGGCCGTGCCTGCGCGCCAGCTCGGCGAAGCCCGGCTTGATGCTGGTGCTGATCTGCCCGCCGTTGCGCGAGCTGCAGCCCCAGCCGGCGTCCTCGGCGTCGAGCACCAGGGTGGAGCGTCCGCCGCGCGCGGTCTGCAGAGCGGCGCACAAGCCGGTGTAGCCGGAGCCGATCACCGCCACGTCGACCGTCGCCGGCAGCTCCGGGGTGCCGAGGTCGGGACGCGGCGTCCGCTCCCACCAGTACGGCGTCGGCTTGAAGTCGGACGTGAAGATGTCGGCGGTCATGGTGCGGCGCCCCCGGAGCGTCAGTCGAGCGTGCTGGCCTGGTAGTCGGCCCGCTCGAGCCAGTCGCGGTTGATCTCGACCCCCCAGCCGGGGCCGTCCGGAATCTGCACCTTGCCGTCGCGCGCCACCAGCGCCGGCGTGAACAGGTCGAACTGCCACGGGCAGGTCTCGGCGTCCTCGATGGTGAACTCGACATACGGCCCGGCGGCCGGGATCGCGCCCATCATGTGCAGGGTGAACACCGTCACCATCGACAGGTTGGCGGAGTGCGGCGTGCACGGCAGCCCGGTGATCTCCGCCAGTTTGGCGACCCGCAGGGTCCGGCTGAGGCCGCCGAGGTAGCAGATGTCGGGCTGCAGAACGTCGACCGCCCGCATTGCCGCCATCCGGCGCCACTGCGCCAGGTCGCAGTCCTGCTCGCCGCCGGTCACCTGGATCGCCAGCGGATCGAGGGCGTCGCGCACCTGCTTGGTCCACTCCAGCTCCCAGTACGGGCAGGGCTCCTCGAAATGGACGAAGCCGTGGTCGTTCAGCATCCGGCCGACCTCGATGCCACGGGCCGGGGTGTAGCAGCTGTTGGCGTCGGCCAGCAGGACGGCCTGGTCGCCGAGCGCTTTGCGGATCGTCGGCAGCAGTTCCTCGGTGCGGCCCGGCCACTCGTCGACGTCGTGGCCGTACTCGCTGCCGACCCGGATCTTGAAGGCGTCGTAGCCGCATTCGTCGCGCAGCCGGACCAGCCGCTCGGCCTCGTTCGCCGGGGAGATGTCGCGCCGCATGCTGGATGCGTAGACCCGGAGCGGCCGCGGGGTGCCGCCGAGCAGCTCGCACACGCTCTTGCCGGCCAGCTTGCCGTGCAGGTCCCAGAGCGCGGTGTCGAGGCCGCCGATCGCCCGGCGCAGATAGGAACCCGGGAACTTGTGCTCGCGCTCCACGATCAGGTCGACGAGCGGGTCGATCGCCATGGCGTCGGCGCCGAGCGCATAGGGGGCGACCTGGCGATGCAGGACCAGCGAGGAGATGTCGGACTGGTACGGCGACACCTGGCCCCAGCCCTGGCTGCCGTCGTCGGTCGTCACCCGGACGAAGCCGATGTCGCGCGTCGCGAAGGTTTCGATGGTCCTGATCTTCATGGCTGTGCTTCCGATCCGCTCCCCGTCACCGCGCCCGAGCCTGGCGCGAACTCGCCCAGCCTGCCCGCCGTGACGCCTCCAAGACGGCCGTAAATTGGCTTTGAACTTAAGGTCCATTTTCGACAATGTAGAAGTCCATTTTGTGGCCGGCGGACCGCCGGCAGGGGGCATGCATGGTCAAGCGGGCCGGCGGCGCACTGCTGCAGTCGGTGAAGATCGACCCGGCCTCGCCGCGCCCGCTGGCCAGCCAGATCGCCAACGGCGTGCGCGACATCATCCTGGCCGGCGGCCTGCGCGCCGGCGACCGGCTGCCGGCGACCCGCACGCTGGCGAACGAGCTCGGCGTGTCGCGCACCACCATGGTCGAGGTGTTCGAGAGGCTGGTGGCCGAAGGGCTGGTCGAGTCGCGGACCGGCGCCGGCACCTTCGTCAGCCCGGCGCTGGACTCCAACCGGCCGGTGCCGTCGAGCGGGCCGGAAGTTCCCGCCAGGGCGCCGGTCGAGTCGGGGCCCGATCGGGATCGCCGGCCGCCGCTGCCGGCCTTCGCCGAGCGGCTGCCGCACACCGTGCGGGCCTTTACCACCGCCCTGCCCGCCCTCGACATGTTCCCGGTCGCCCAGTGGGCACGCCAGACCGCAAAGCACTGGCGCGGCAAGCGCGACGTCGTGCTCGGCTATGGCGACCCGACCGGCTACGCTCCGCTGCGCCGGGCGATCGCCGCCCACCTCAGGGCGACCCACGGGATCGCCTGCGAGGACGAGCAGATCTTCATCGTCAACGGCGCCCAGCAGGCCTTCCACCTGATCGGCACGGTGCTGCTGCGCCAGGGCGACAGGGTGTGGTTCGAGAACCCCGGCGCGATCGGCGCCCGCAACGCCCTGGTGGCGGCCGGCGCCGAGCTGGTGCCGGTGCCGGTCGACGGGGACGGCATGGTGGTCGAGCACGCCCAGGCGGCGGCGCCGGACTTCCGTCTCGCCTTCGTCACGCCGTCGCACCAGCAGCCGCTCGGCGTGACCATGAGCCTGACCCGGCGGTTCCAGCTGCTGGCGGCCGCCGAGGCCGCCGATGCCTGGATCGTCGAGGACGACTACGACGGCGAGTTCCACTACGGCGGCCACCCGCTGCCGGCCCTGAAGAGCGTCGACCGGGCCGAGCGCGTGCTGTACGTCGGGACCTTCAGCAAGACGCTGTTCCCGGCGCTGCGCCTCGGCTACCTGCTGGCCCCGGCGCCGCTGGTCGACACCTTCAGGCAGGTGTTCAACGCCTACCTGCCGGGCGCCCCCTCGAACGCCCAGGCGATCGTCGCCGGGTTCATGGACGAGGGTCATTTCGCGACGCATCTGCGGCGCATGCGGCGCACCTACATGGAGCGCCACCGGGTGCTGATCGACGTGGCTCGCGAGCGGTTGGCCGGGCTGCTGGACGTGGTCGAGGCGGATACCGGTCTGCATACCATCGGCCACCTGCGCGCCGACCTGCCGGAGGCCGAGGTCGCCCGGCGCGCCGACGCGGCCGGCATCACGGTGGCGCCGATCCGGCGGTTCTGCCTGGAGCCGGTGGCGCTGAACGGCCTGGTGCTGGGCTTCAGCGGCATCAAGCCGGCGGAGATCGAGGCCGGGGTCGACACGCTCGCCCGGCTGCTGACCGCGATGGCGGAGCAGCCGGCGCGGCCCGGCGGGGGGAGGTCGTCTTGAGCTACGACTACATCGTCGTCGGCGCCGGCTCGGCCGGGTCGGCGCTGGCCGCCCGGCTGTCGGAGAGCGGCCGGCATTCGGTGCTGCTGCTCGAGGCCGGCGGCGACGACCGGCGGTTCTGGCTGCAGGTACCGATCGGCTACGGCAAGTCGTTCTACGACCCCGCGGTCAACTGGATGTACATGGCCGAGGGCGATGCCGCGACCGGCGGGCGCCGCAGCTACTGGCCACGCGGCAAGGTGCTCGGCGGATCGAGCTCGATCAACGCCATGGTCTACATCCGCGGCCAGGCCGAGGACTACGAGGACTGGGCGGCCGCCGGCAACCCCGGCTGGGGCTGGGACGACGTGCTGCCGGTCTACCGGCGGATGGAGAGCCATGCCTGGGGCGCGAGCGAGCACCACGGCGGCGACGGGCCGCTGCACGTGTCCTGCCCTGAGCCCGACCTGCACGAGAGCTGCGAAAGCTTCATGGCCGCCGGCGAGGCGCTCGGCGTGCCGCGCAACCGCGATTTCAACGGGGCCAGCCAGGAGGGCGTCGGCCCCTACCACCTGACGATCCACCAGGGCCGCCGGATGTCGGCTGCGCGGGCCTGGCTGTGGCCGGCCCGCGGCCGCCCGAACCTGCGGATCCAGACCGGCGCGACGGTGACCCGGATCCTGTTCGAGGGGCGGCGCGCGGTCGGGGTCGAGTATCGCCGCGGCGACCGGACCGAGACGGCACGCGCCGCGCGCGAGGTCGTGCTGGCCGGCGGTGCGATCAACTCGCCGCAGCTGCTGATGCTGTCCGGGGTCGGGCCGGCCGCCGAGCTGGCGGCGCTCGGGCTGACGGTGGTGCACGACAGCCCGGCGGTCGGCCGCAACCTGCAGGACCACTACTGCGTCGACTTCATCTACCGCTCGACCCGGCCGACCCTGAACCAGCAGCTTCATCCCTGGTACGGCAAGCTGTGGGCCGGTCTGAAATACGTGCTGGCGCGGCGCGGCCCGCTGGCGCTCAGCCTCAACCAGGCCGGCGGCTTTATCCGCACCCGGCCGGAACTGAGCCGCCCGAACATCCAGCTGTACTTCTCGCCGGTCAGCTACCGCAAGGCGCCACCGGGCACCCGGCCGCTGATGAACCCGGACCCGTTCCCGGCCTTCCTGACCAGCATCTCGCAGTGCCGGCCGACCAGCCGCGGCCACCTCCGGCTGCGCTCGGCCGACCCGAGCGAGCCGCCGCTGATCCAGCCGAACTACCTGGCGACCGAGCACGACCTGCGGGAGAACCTGGAGGGCGTGCGGTTCATGCGCCGGCTGGCCGCGGCCCCGGCGATGCAGGCGCTGATCGCCGAGGAGGAATTGCCCGGCCCGTCCGTGGACGGCGACGAGGCACTGCTGGCCTACGTCCGCGAGACCGGCGTGACCGTGTACCACCCGTGCAGCACCTGTCGCATGGGCCCCGACCCGGCGCGCGACGTGGTGGACGCAACCCTGCGGGTGCACGGCCTGGGCGGGCTGCGGGTGGCGGACGCCTCGATCTTCCCGACCATCCCGTCCGGCAACACCAACGCGCCGTCGATGATGGTCGGCGAACGCGCCAGCGACCTGATCCTGAACGACGGTTAAGCCCCACGGGATACGCTGCTACGATCCGGGCCGATCGACACGGATGGAGACGCGACATGGGCCGGTTCACCGGCGGCTGCCTGTGCGGCAAGGTCCGGTTCGTGGCCGTGGGGCGCCCGTACCGGGTCGGCCTCTGCCACTGCCTCGACTGCCGCAAGCATCACGGCGCGCTGTTTCACGCCTCGGCGATCTTTCCCAGCGAGGCGGTGACGATCGAGGGCGAGACGCGCGAATACGCCGGCCGGTCGTTCTGCCCCGAGTGCGGCTCCACCGTGTTCGGGCGCAGCGGCGACGAGACCGAGGTCAACCTGGGCTCCATGGACGCCCCGGACCAGCTGACGCCGACCTATGAGCTCTGGACGGTCCGCCGGGAATCCTGGCTGCCGCCGTTTCCGCTCGAGCGGCGGTACGAGCGCGACCGCGACGCGACCAGCCGGTTCGAGGAGTAGGCATAGAAGCGCACGAGACTGCGGCCCGCACGAGATGCCGCTCTGCCGCAGCAGACGGCTCAGGCGAGATGAAGGCGTACCGCCTCCGGGCGCCACGAGAGCACGGCACGGTCGCCGCTCCGGAAGCGGGTCGGCAGGGCGCCGGTCGTGGAGCGCACGGTAGCCGGCCGGCCGTCCGGCAACCGAACGTGCATGACCGTCGAGAAGCCGAGATAGAACACGTCGACCACCTCGACCGGGGCGCTTACGGCGTCAACCGCCTCGGGGGCGAGCCGGAAGTCCTCCGACTTGATCGAGACGGACGCCGGCCGACCCTCGCCCACCGGAGCGTTCGGAAGCGGGATCTCGAGCCCCTCCGCGATCACCAGCCGCGCCTCCTGGCCGTGGCCGTGGATGATGCCGTCCAGCAGCGTGTTCTCGCCGATGAACCCGGCGGTAAAGCGCCGCTCCGGCGTCTCGTACATGTGCTCGGGCGTGCCCCGCTCGACCAGTTCGCCGTCGGCGATGAGGGCGATCTCGTCGGCCACGGTCATCGCCTCTTCCTGGTTGTGGGTCACGTGCACGAAGGTGATGCCGACGCTTTCCTGGATATGCTTCAGCTCGAAGCACATGTCGCGGCGAAGCTGGGCGTCGAGGGCGGCCAGCGGCTCGTCGAGCAGGATCACCGAGGTCTTCAGGACCAGCGCGCGGGCAAGCTGGACCCGCTGCTGCTGGCCGCCGGAAAGCTCGTGCGGACGCCGACGTTCGAACCCGGCCAGCCCGACCAGCTTGAGCATCTCCAGCGCCTCGGAGCGGATCCGGTCGCGCGGCAGACGCCGCAGGGTGAGCCCGTAGGCGACGTTCTGTTCGACCGTCATGTGCGGGAACAGGGCTGCCCCCTGGAACACCATCGAGGTGTCGCGACGGTCCGCCGGCAGATCGGTCACGTCCGCCCCGTTTATCCGCACCCGGCCGCCGGTCGGGCGGATCAGACCGGCGATCATCCGCAGGGTGGTGGTCTTGCCGCCGCCGCTCGGCCCCAGCAGCACGAAATAGCTGCCCGCCGGAATCGCGAAGCTGGTCGGCTTCAGCGCCGTCACCGACCCGTAGTTCTTGGCGATGCCCTCGGCCTCGACCGCCGGCACCGGCCGGGTTCGGGCGGCGCTCTCCTGGACCGTCATGACCGCTCCCGCAGCATCGTGGTGGCCAGGACGACGATCACCACGCTCATCGACACGACGGTGAACAGCCCGGCCATGGCATAGACCTCGGGCGTCATCCCGGTATTCAGCATGTAGGACACCAGATAGGTTGGGAACGTGTCGAAGCCGCCCTTCAGGAAGTTTGTGCGGACGTACTCGTTGAACGACAGGATCGCCACGAAGGCCGTCGAGGCGAACACCCCGGCCCGGATCTGCGGGAACTCGACGTGCCAGAACGCCTGCCAGGCATTGGCCCCGCAGGTGCGGGCGGCCTCGGCCTGTTCCGGCCGGAACCGGGCCATGGTCACCAGGATCACCACGAAGGCGTAAGGCAGGCACCAGGTGATCTGGCCGATCACCGCGGTCCACAGCGACAGCTCGAACATGGCCAGCCCGAGCACCGACTCCGTGAGGGTGTTGAGGTTCTTGAAGTACACCAGCAGGGCGGCGGCGGTGACGTCGGCCGGCACGAACAGCGGCATCAGCATCAGGAACACGAACGGCACCTTGAAGCGGGTGCGCTGGTAGAACTTGGCCGCCAGCAGCGCCAGCGGGATGGTGCAGGCCACCACGATGACGGCGATCAGCGCCGTCCAGCCGAGGGTGGTGCGGATCTCCTGGTTCTCGAACAGGGTCCGGTACCAGAGCCAGGTGAATTCGTACTCGGCGGCACCGAAGCCGCCGTAGTTGAACGAGATGTAGAGCGTATAGAAGACCGGCAGCATCAGCACGCCGACCACCGTCAGCATGTACAGCCACTTCAGCCGGTATCCCCAGGGATTCTCGTAGTCGTGGGTCATGGCGGCCGCGGTTCTAGCGGTAGGGCTGCAGGATGCGGGTGATGTCGAACAGCCGGTGGCCGATCAGCAGCAGCACGATCATCATCGCCACCATCACGGCGGCGATCGCCATCGCCAGCGGGAAGTCGAGCGCCGAGATCGCGTTCACCACCAGGGTCCCGGCGTTGGCGGCGCCGGGGCCGCCCAGCAAGTCGGGCACCAGGAACAGCCCGAGGCTGTTGACGAAGATGAACAGCGTCGCGGCGAAGATGCCCGGTGCCGCCAGCGGAACGATCACCCGCACGAAGGTCCGCACGACGCCGCTGCCCAGGTCGCTGCACAACTCGAAGACGTAATCCGGGACCCCCTCCATCGCGAGGAACCCGCAGAACACCATGAACGGCAGGAACGACAGCACCTCGCCGATCACCACCCCGGTCGGGGTGAAGATCAGCCAGTCCAGTGGCGCGTCGATCAGCCCGCTGCCGATCAGCGCGTCGTTGATGATGCCGTTGCGACCCAGCACCGGCCGCAGGGCGAACAGCCTGATCACCTCGGAGATCATGAACGGCAGGATGAACAGCAGCACCGCCTTGTGCTGCGCCGCCGGCGGCAGCGAGCGGCGCACGAACACCGCGATCGGAAAGCCGAGCGCGAACGCCAGCGCCACGGTCGCCAGCCCGGACTGCACCGAGTTCAGGAAGCTGTCGATCCGCCCGGACAGGAAGAAGTCGCCGTAGGCCGCGAGCGTAAACCCCGGCTTCATCCAGAACATGGTGCGCTCGAACACGCTCCAGACCAGGGTCAGCCCGAGCGGTACCAGGAAGAACACCGTCATGAAGACGGCCGGCAGATAGAACAGCAGCCGGCCGGGACCGTCGTCGGCCACGAGCCGGCGCCAGAGGATGCCGCGCCCGGCACCCCCTGGCCCCGAAGCCTTCACCGTCCCTGCCTCAGGCGGCCTGGACCCGCGACCACCATTCCTGGTAGGTGCGCAGATGCGTCGGATAGACGTTCTGCCAAGCGTTGCCGGCCACTGCGTAGCGCTGCTCCTTGCGCTTCAAAGTCGCCTTGAGATCGGCCACGTCGAACTCGCCGGCGTGCGCCTCCATGTAGTCGACCATCCCGGTGGTCAGCGACGCGAAGCCGAAGCGCGACAGCTGGCGCGTCGTGTACCAGGGCGACAGAACGGTGTCGGCGACCTTGTAGAACGCCTCGTCCTTGCCGGCCTTGGCCGCGTCCGTCGTCAGCATGAGGATGTTGTTCCAGACCTGATGGCCCTCCTTCATCGTCCCGTAGACGATGTCCTGGCCGGACTTCTTGGCGGCGACGCGCTGGATCGGCTCCCAGCACGACATCATCGCCACCTCGCCCGAGGCCAGCAGGTCCACGCCCTGTTGGAAGCCGTTCCAGAAGGTCCGGAACTGGCCGGCCTTCTTCTTCTCGATCAGGAACTCGGCGACCCCCTGGATCTCGTCCGGCTGCATGTCGGAGCGGTTCTTGATCGACATCTTGCCGGTCTCGTGCAGATAGATCGCGGTGACCGTCATGGTCGGCCCGAAGTCGTTCTGCAGCGCCGTCCGTCCCTTGAACTCGGGATCGAACAGGGCCTCCCAGCTGTCGTAGTCCTGGCCAAGCATGGACTTGTTGTAGGCGAGCGAATCCGCGTTCGCGATGTAGGGCACGGCGTAGACCTTGCCCTGGTAGCGGATCGAGTGCGCAGCCTCGCCGTTCGGGTCGCGCACCTCGTCGCGCAGCAGGCCCCAGTTCGTCATGCGCGACGGGTCGAGCTCGGCGATCACGCCGTTCTCGGCCATCGCGTCCTCCATCCCGCCGCCGTTGTCGGTGAAGACGTCGTAGAGCTTCCGGCCGCCGCCGACCATCATCTTGGACAGCGCCTCGTCGGCGCTCGCGCTCTTGGGGCTCCAGGCCAGCTTGACCCCGGCCTTCTCCTCGAACGGCGCCCAGGTATCGAAGGGCCGCATGATCGGCGCCGCCCACAGTCGCAGCTCGTCGGTTGCGGCCCGGGCCGGCAGGATCCGGCCGACGGCTGCCGTCCCCAGAATCCCCGCCGTGGATTTCAACAGAAGACGACGCGTGAACTCTCGCTGATCCATGTGAAGGCCCCCTATTTTTCGTCGGTTCTTGCCTACGATCGCACTCATCATGCGGCGCCCCCTCGCCACTCGGCAAGTGCCGCACAGACAAGAGGCTGTTGCGCGAGACGCGCTATTCAAGAGCCGGGCACTGAATAGTCTTGGGGGAGGGACGACCGGACGGGAAGCTCTCCGGCCCCGGAAGGCCCGGCGCCGCATGGATATTCGGAAAACAGCGGGCGTCACTTACCGACGCAGGCTCACGGCTGCCTCCGCGAGGAGGCGGACCGCGATCCCGGTTACCCCGCCGCCTCGATCTTGTCCTGGGTCCGGGTCTCGAAGTCGCTGGCGTCGTGGCGCTCGCGGAGCTGCTCGTGCGCCTCACCGCGGATGCGGTTGACCATGCGGCCGCGCCGCACCGGCTCGCGGGCGTGCAGTTCCTCGGCCCAGCGCACCACGTTGGTGTAGCTCCTGGCCTCCAGGAACTCCTCGGCCTCGTACTGGTTGAACAGGACCAGCCCGCCGTACCACGGCCAGATCGCCATGTCGGCGATGGTGTACTCGTCGCCGGCCACGTAGCGGTTGTCGGCCAGCCGCCGGTCGAGCACGTCGAGCTGGCGCTTGGTCTCCATGGTGAAGCGGTCGATCGGGTACTGCTGCTTCTCCTCGGCATAGGCGTAGAAATGCCCGAAGCCGCCGCCGACATACGGTGCGCTGCCCATCTGCCAGAACAGCCAGCTCAGGCACTCGGCCCGCTTCGACGGGTCGGTCGGCACGAACTCGCCGAACTTCTCGGCCAGGTACAACAGGATCGCGCCGGACTCGAACACCCGGGTCGGCGGGGCGGTGCTGTGGTCCATCAGCGCCGGGATCTTGGAGTTCGGGTTGACCGCGACGAAGCCGCTGCCGAACTGGTCGCCGTCGCCGATGCGGATCAGCCAGGCGTCGTACTCGGCGCCGGCATGGCCCTTCGCCAGCAGCTCCTCCAGCAGCACCGTGACCTTCACGCCGTTCGGGGTGCCGAGCGAATAGAGCTGCAGCGGATGCCTGCCGACCGGCAGCTCCTTCTCGTGAGTGGCGCCGGCGATCGGCCGGTTGGTGCTGGTGAACCGGCCCTGCTTCTGGCCTTCCCACTTCCAGACCTTCGGGGGCGTGTAAGTGCTCGTCATCGTGCGAACTCCGTTCCAGATGGCGCGGGCACGGCCGAACTTGCCGCATGAAGACGTTGTGGCGAAGGTCGGAACCGGTCTTTGATGCCGACAGTCTACCCCAACGGGAACCGGGAACGGCCATGCCGATATTCGAGAATGGTCCTGTGCGGATCCACTACGAGGAGGCCGGCTCCGGCTTTCCGCTGCTGGTCATTCCGGGCGGCGGGCTGAACGCCACCATCGCCGGCCTCGCCACCCACGCCTTCGACCCGCTGGAGGCGCTCAGCGACGGCTACCGCGTGATCGCGCTCGACCTGCGCAACGCCAATGGCGGGCAATCCGAGGGCCCGCTCGAGGTCGAGCGAACCTGGGACGGCTTCACCGACGACCAGCTCGGCCTGCTCGACCACCTCGGGATCGACCGCTTCCTGGTGATGGGCTTCTGCATCGGCGGCCCGATGATCTGGAACCTGCTGCGGCGCGCCGGCGACCGCGTCGTGGCGGCGGTGCTGGTGCACCCGAGCGGCTACAGCCCGGCGTTCCCGGACATCTTCTACCGGAACAACATTGCCGGCTGGGGCCCCGAGTTCCGCGCCCGGCGCCCCGATGTGAGCATGGAGCAGATCGCCGCGTTCCTCGACAGCATGTACACGAAGCGGGCGGATTTCGTGTTCACCGTCGACCGCGACTTCGTGCGCGGCTGCACCACGCCGGTGCTGGTCCTGCCCGACGACATCCCGGCGCATCCCTACGCGACCGCGATGGAGACCGCCCTGCTGGCGCCGAACGCCCAGGTCAGCCTGTATCCCTGGAAGGAGAACGCCCGGAAGATCGAGCTGGCGCTGCGCCATATCCGGGGGTTCCTGGCGCAGAACGCCGGGGCGGAGGCGGGGTAGCGGACGTCCTCACCTCCGATCTCGCCGACAATGCGATCAACTCCGACCCTCCGATGAGAGATGCATGATCCGTCACCAGCGAATCTCGGTGACAGTGCATCAAACTCCAAAATTCAAACGAGAGATAAATGCACTGTCACCGAGATTCGAGATTCACACTGTCACCGAGATTCCGAGATAAACGTAGCGCACGACGGCCCTCCTTCGCCGAGGCTTCGGAGGGCATCCTGCTTCGCATTCGGGGAAGGTCAAAGTCCTGCGTAGCGCAGAGCGCGAAGCAGGATGGCGGAGGGGATGGGATTCGAACCCACGATAGGTTGTTACACCTATAACGGTTTAGCAAACCGCCGCCTTCAGCCTCTCGGCCACCCCTCCGCCGGGAGAGGACATCCGGCGCCGGGAAGCCCGACGCCGCACGGCGTATGCGCGCCCCTTCTACGGGCCGGAGGTTCCCCGCGTCAAGGACCCTGAACGGGGCTCCCCCGCGCCCCGTCGAGAGCGATTATCCGTCCAGCGCCTGGGTCAGGTCGTCGATCAGGTCCTGGGCGTGCTCGATGCCGACCGCCAGCCGGATCAGGTCGTCCGGCACCGGCGTCCCCGGCCCCTCGGTCGAGGCCCGGTGCTCGGCCAGGCTCTCGGTGCCGCCGAGCGAGGTGGCGCTGTGCCACACCGTCATCCGCCGCATCGCCGCCAGCGCCGCCGCCTCGCCGCCGGCGACCCGGATCGACAGGATGCCGCTGAAGCCGCCCTGCATCTGCCGGGCCGCGATCGCGTGGCCGGGATGCTCGGGCAGGCCCGGGTACAGCACGTGGCTGACCTTCGGGTGCCGCGCCATCGCCTCGGCGACCGCCATGGCGTTCTCGCAGGCCTTGCGCACCCGGATGTGCAGGGTGCGCATGCCGCGCAGCAGCAGCCACGCCTCGTGCGGGCCCATCACCGTGCCGAAATCGCGCCGCACCTGCTCGATGCGCTCCCACCACTCGTCCTTGCGCGCGGTCACCAGGGCGCCGGCCAGCACGTCGCTGTGGCCGTTCAGGAACTTGGTCGCCGAGTGCATGACCAGGTCGGCACCGTGCTCCAGCGGCCGGGTCAGCACCGGCGTCGCCACCGTGCTGTCGACCGCCAGCCGGGCGCCGGCGGCATGGGCGATCTCGGCGGCCGCGGCCAGGTCGACGATGCCCCACAGCGGGTTGGCCGGGGTCTCGACCCACACCAGCCTGGTCTTGCCCGGCCGCATGGCGGCGCGCAGCGCGTCCAGGTCCTCGGCCTCGACGAACTCGACGTCCAGGCCCCAGCGGGTGGCGAAGGTCAGCAGCCAGCGCCGGATGCCCCAGTACATGACGTTCTGCACGACCACGTGGTCGCCCGGCGCCAGCGCCATGAACGGCGCCGTCACCGCCGACATACCCGACGCCAGCACCAGCGCGTCCTCGCCGCCCTCCAGGCGCTGGATCAGGGATTCGACCTGGGTGTAGCTCGGGTTGTCGTTGCGGCTGTAGCTGAAGCCCGGGCCGCCGGCCGGGCCGATGCCACCGGGCACCCGTTCGTAGGTGGTCGCGTAATGGACCGGCGGAACCAGCGACTTGTGTTCCGGGTCGACGAAGCCGAGCGCCTGGGCGGCAAGGGTCTCGGGCGCGAGATCGTGGTTCCGGGTCATCGAGCGGGTCCTGAAGTCGGTTGCGATTGGGTAAGCGGACTGAAATAGGCGTCGGCGCGCAGGAAGGCGGCCAGCCGGGCGCGCATCACCAGGGAACGGTCGGCCTCGACGGCTCCGACCAGCAGCGCCGCCTGCGGCGCGATCCCGTGCTCGGCCAGCAGCTCGTGCACGGCCGCCGCGACCGCCAGCGGGTTGCGGGCCAGCCGCCAGCCGTCGAGCCGCCCTCCGGCGGCATCGCGCAGCGCCTGCAACCGGACCTCGGCGTAGCCGTCACGGTCGATCCCGGCCGCCAGCAGCTTCGGCTTGCCCAGACTACGCAGCCGCTCGGCCGCGCCGGGGGCCGCCAGCGCGTCGAGGGTGAACACGATGGCCGACGGCGCCCGGCCGCACTCCATCATGATCGAGCTGATCTGGCGATAGGTCAGGCCGAGCTCGGCGGCGCGGCGCAGCCGCAGCTTCACGACCTCCGGCGCCGGCGTCTTCCAGGCCTCGGCGTGCGCCTTCTTCCAGACGTGCAGTCCCCAGCGGGTGGCCATCGGCGGGCCGTTGTTGTGGCCGATGCCGATCGGCACGACCGCGGCGAGCGGCCGGCCGCGGAGCCGGGCCCGCATGCTCGGCCCCGCCGGCCCACCCCCGGGCCCGCTCACCGACAACGGTCTCGCTCTTGACGCCGACCGCATTGCGGTCTCCACTAAAGGAATGATGATTTCCTCTATAGAGGATGCCGAAACCGCTGTCGATGGCGACCTGGACCTGCGGGCGATCGGCGAGCGGGTCCGGCGCCTGCGCAAGGGCCGCGGCGACACGCTGGCGACGCTGGCGGCGCGCGCCGGCCTCAGCGTCAGCATGCTGTCGGCGGTCGAGCGCGGCGAGAAGGCCGCGACCGTGCTGGTCCTGCACCGGATCGCCGGGGCGCTTTCCACCACCATCGCCCGGCTGGTCGAGGAGGAGTCGCCGGTGCGGGCGACGATCCTGCCGCGCGACCGCCAGGCGGTGATCCCCGGCGAAGGCGGCTGGACCCGCCGGATCGTGTCGCCGGTGGTGCCGGGCATCGAGTTCGAGATGATGGTCACCACCCTGCCGCCGGGGATCGACGCCGGCGAATACGACCCGCACCCGGCCGGCAGTCACGAGTACCTGCTGGTGCTCGAGGGTGAACTGACCCTGACGCTGGACGGGGTCGAGCACCGGCTGGCGGCCGGCGACGCCATCCACCACGACGGCCATTGCCGGCACGGCTATCGCAACGACGGCGACACGGCGTGCCGCTACGTGCTGGCGATGACCGAAGCCCCGCGGCGCCGACCCTAGTCGATGTACGCCGGCAGGCGGCGGAGCTGGGTCTCGGTGAGGTCGGAGCGAACCGCCGCCCTGCCGCTCGGCACCAGGGATTCCGCCGGCACCGCGACACGGTGCGCGCCGAATCCGAGGAAGCCGCCCAGGCGGAGCACCGCCCTGGGGCCGACCCGTGGCCCCTCGACGACCTTCTCGACCTCGCCGACGATCTCGCCCCCGGCCGACACCACCTTCGCCCCCTCCAGCTGCACGGACAGGGCCTCCGTCGATCCCGACTTCAGGCCGACCGCCGCGGCCGGCTGTCCCTGCGCCCACGGGGTCGCCGGGGGCCCGGCCGGGACCGGCCCCGCGCCCGCCATCCACGCCGCCACGGCCAGCGCGGCGGCCAGGGCCGGAGCAGGAATTGTCGGCGTGCACGACATGGTCAACCTCCACGGATGGCGTCCCGGGCGCGGCGGACTCCGTCCCCCGGCTACCCGTACAACCCCGCAGGCCCCCCGGGGTTCCGCCGGCCGACCGCGGCGCCCCTCCCCCTGCCGACCGTATCCCGGCACCGACGCAAAAAAACGGCACCGCCGGCGGCGGTGCCGTTGAAGGACCGACGGGCCGATCGTTCGGTGCTGCGACGGGAGGGACGCTGTCGCAGGCCGATGGCGGTCCGGAACGACGATGGCACGTCCCGGAAGTTCGATCGGCGCGTCGGCTGGGGGACCGGTCAGGCGTGGGCGCCGCAGTCGCTGCAGCCGAGCCGCACGGTGGCGCGGCGCCCGAGGGCGTCGTTGGCGGTCCGCAGGAGCCACCGCCCGAAGGACGCGAAGCCGTCGCGAACGGCGCGGCCGTGCAGGGCGCGGCCCCGGCGGACCAGGATGGCGATGTCAGCCGTCGAGAGTGTGGCGGTCGAGTGTGTCGTCGTACGGGTCATGTCTGCCTCCTTTGAACGGAAGGCGGGGCGTCGGCCGAACGGTCCCGTCTGAACTGAGTTGGAAGGTAAACCCTTTATTCGTGACGGATAATGGGATACGATGCGATCTCATTCATGCCTTCAAAGAATGAATAACAAAAAAGTCTGGGGGGAGGATCGCCTGTGGACGTGTTGACTGGAATGACAATCTTCGTGGCGGTCGTGGAGAACAGCAGCCTCGCCGGGGCCGCGCGGCACATGAACCTGTCGCCGTCGGTGGTGTCGAAGCAGCTCTCCGCGCTCGAGGACCGCCTCGGGGTCCGGCTTCTGAACCGCACCACCAGGCGGGTCAGCCTGACCGAGGTCGGCGCCGCCTACTACGAGCGCTGCAAGCGCATCCTCGCCGACGTCGACGAGGCCGAGGCCGCAGTCTCCACCGCTCACAGCTCGCCGCGCGGCCTGCTGAAGATCACCGCGCCGTCGACCTTCGCGCACCGCCACGTCGCCCCGCACCTGCCCGGCTTCATGGACCGCAACCCGGAGGTCCAGATCCAGATGCTGGTCGCCGACCGGCTGGTCGACCTGGTCGAGGAAGGCGTCGACCTGGCGATCCGCATCGCCCAGCTCAAGGATTCATCGCTGATCGCCCGCAAGCTGGCGCCGAACCACCGCAAGCTGGTCGCCGCCCCGGAATACCTGGCGAAATGGGGCACGCCGACCCGCCCGGAAGAGGTCAACGACCACGCGCTCATCACCCTGCAGCCGGGCAGCCCGATCAACGACTGGCACTTCGTGGTGGACGGCCAGGAAGCCGTGATCCGGGCCCGCGGCACGATCTCGACCAACCACGGCGACTCGATCCTGGCGCTGGCGCTGTCCGGCGCCGGGCTCGCCATGCTGGCGGCCCATGTGGTCGGCGAGCACATCAAGTCGGGCCGGCTGGTCCCGGTGCTGGACGAGTACGTGCGCGAGGACGTGCCGATCTACGCCGTCTACCCGTCGAACCGGCATCTGTCGCCGAAGGTCCGGGCGTTCGTCGACTATCTGGTCGAGGTCTACGGGCCGCGCCCGTACTGGCTCGACTACATGAACGGCGCCCAGGCATCGAGCGACGCCGCCGACTGACCCCGGCGCTCAGCCGGCCAGCTCGGCGTTCAGCGCGGTCAGGACCGCGGTGGTCAGCAGCCCGAACACCAGGGTGAACAGCAGGTTCGGACCGAACGCCAGGCCGAGCGGCCGCACCCGGAACATCTGGGCCGCGGTGATCAGCGACAGCGAGCTGATCGAGTTCATCGAGCCGAGCCCCCAGCCGAACAGCATGGCCAGCATCAGCGGCAGGTCGGCGATCGCCAGCCCGGAGCCGGCGAACGCCGCCATCATGACGGTGCCGGTGATCATCGGGTGCATGCCGACCAGGGCGAAGGCGATCATCGAGCCCGACGTCACCCCGAACGCCGCCCAGGGCGGCAGGTGGGCGGCGATCCACGGCGCCACCGCCTCGCGGATCGGCGGCGCGGTCTCCGCCAGGGTGCCGAGGATCATCGCCGCCGACACCACCGCCAGGTCGTCGCCGAGCCGCCCCATGGCGTCCCGGGTCTCGGTAAGCACCGGAACCGCCCGGTGCGGCCGGACGGCGAAGTGCAGCACCGCGAGCGCCGGCATCACCACCAGCACCGCCCCCAGGGTCGAGACCGGCAGCAACTGGCTGGCGATCACCACCAGCGCTGCGGCCCCGCCCATCGGCAGCGCGATCGGCGCCAGGCAGCCGAGGCCGGCCCGCACCCCCTCGATCGACAGCGGCCGCGCGAACAGCGCCAGCGCGATCGCGTGCCCGGCGGCCGCCAGCGCCCCCCCGAGTGCGAACACCTGCCACACCGGCACGTCGGGCAGATAGGTGTAGGCGACCGCGAACCCGACCAGGAACGGCGAGAACAGCGCCACGGTGTTCATGCCGCGCAGGGTGGCGAGCGCCGCCGCCCGGCGGGTCGGCTCCGGCGCGTCGTCGGGCACCACCGCGCTCATCAGCGCGAACGCGCCGGTGGTCAGCACGCTGCCGAAGGCGTGCGCCCCGAACAGCAGGCCGATCCCGGCCCAGCGCAGCGGCAGGGTCGCGATCCGGTGCTGGGCGACCCGCACCGAGCGCATGCCGCGTGCCACCGCCCGGGTCAGCGACAGCGTCGGCAGCAGGGCCGCGAACACCAGGCTGCGGTCCAGGCCGTGCAGGATCTGCCCGGGATCGCCGCCGAACAGCAGCAGCAGTCCGCCGAGCGCGGCGATCAGGCCGACCACCAACCAGGTCTCGCGCCGGGCGTCCAGCAGCGACAGCACCACCAGCAGGCCGAGCGCCGTCGAGGCCGCGGCGTGCAGCCAGTCGAGGTCGACCCAGAGCAGGACGAAGGCGGCGGCCCAGATCGCCAGGAGCACCGGCGGGCGCCACCGCCGGTTAAGGGCGGCGATTGTCATCGGGCCGACGGTCGCGCACTGTCGTGGGCAAAGCAACGATCCAGACGGAGGAGACACCGATGACCGGCCGGTTGCAGGACAGGATCGCCCTGGTGATGGGGGCCGGATCGTCCGGTCCCGGATGGGGCAACGGCAAGGCGACCGCCGTCACCTTCGCCCGCGCGGGTGCCAAGGTGGTGTGCGTCGACGTCGTCGCGGCGGCCGCCGAGGAGACCGCCGGGATCATCGAGGCCGAGGGCGGCACCGCGGTGGCCCGCACCTGCGACGTCACCGACTCGGCGGCGGTGAAGGCGGTGGTCGACGATACCGTGGCACGCTGGGGACGCGTCGACGTCCTGCAGAACAACGTCGGCATCGCCAAGATGGGCGGTCCGATCGAACTCGACGAGGCCGACTGGCAGCGGGTGATGGACGTCAACCTGACCAGCGTGTTCCTGACCTGCAAGCACGTGCTGCCGGTCATGCTGGCGCAGGGCAAGGGCGCGATCGTGAACGTCTCGTCGGTCGCCGCGATCCGCTGGGTCGGCTACCCGTACGCCTCCTACTACGCCTCCAAGGGCGGGCTGAACCAGTTCACCTGCGGCCTCGCCCTGCAGTATGCGGCCCAGGGCATCCGGGCGAACGTGATCATGCCCGGGCTGATGGACACGCCGCTGATCCGCAGCCAGATCGCCGGCCAGTACGCCGACGTCGAGAGCATGATCCGCGAGCGCGACGCGCTGTCGCCGACCGGCAGGATGGGCGACGCCTGGGACGTCGCCAACGCCGCCCTGTTCCTGGCCTCCGACGAGGCCAAGTACGTCAACGGCGTCTGCCTGCCGGTCGACGGCGGACACCACCTCAAGATCGGCTAGAACCAGCGGCTGCAGATGATAGAGTGCTTTCGACTCAATTGTTCTCGAGGATCGGCTACATGAGCGACCAGGAACGGCCGGGCGGGTCTCACGGCGACATCAAGGTCGTCGTCGACCCGCAGTGCGCGGAGATCTTCGTCGACGGCGTGATCGGGGCGACCGTGCGCGACGGCATCGTGCGCATGAACCTCGTCAACATGCGATCGACCCCGGACGGTCACGCGCAGGAGCACGCGGTCGTCGGCCGGCTGATCCTGTCGCGGTCGGCGGTCCGCAACCTGCACAACGCGCTGGGCCAGGTCATGCAGGGGCTTTTCCGCCGCGGGGACCGCTCGGCGGCAGCGTCCCCGGACGTGACTGAGGAATAGGCCCCGGGCGCTCCGTCAGCGTGCCGACGACCTGACCAGTCCAGCCGCCCGATCGCCCACGGGGGACAGTTCCGCCTCGATCCGTGCAAGGACCCCGGCGAGCTCGGTCTCGACCGCGTGCATCGCCACCGCAACCGCATGGGCCTGCGGGTCGGCGGCCGTGCACAACGTCTCGAGTTCGCCGGCGGCCGCGGCCAGGGTGCGCATGCGGAGATTGCCCGCCACTCCCTTGGCCTGATGTGCCAGCCGGCCGGCCTCGCGCCAGTCGCGCGCCGCCACCGCCCGCCTGATGCCCGACACCGCCGACGGCTGGGAACTCCGGAAGTCCCGCAGGATGCGCTCGGCGAAGGAACGGTCCGGAATCAGTTCCGCCAGTTCGCCGACGAACGACCGGCCCGAGCCCGCCGTCGCCCGGGCCGGCGGCTCCGGCGTGGTGCCGGGCCGCGCCCGCCAGCGAGCCAGGGCCGCGCAGAGCTTGCGGTGATCCAGCGGCTTGCCGACATGGTCGGACATGCCCGCTTCGAGGCAGGCCTCCACGTCCGCCGCCACCACATGCGCCGTCATCGCGATGATCGGCAGGGTCCGGCAGGCCGGCATCGACCGCAGCAGGCGCGTGGCGGTCAGGCCGTCCATCTCCGGCATCTGCACGTCCATCAGCACGGCGTCGTACGCGCCGGGCCCGTCCCCGACGATCCGCTCGACCGCCACCCGACCGTTCCCGGCCACGGTGACCTCGACGCCGGCCAGCCCCAGGACCGCGACTGCGAGCTCCTGGTTGATCTCGTTGTCCTCGACCAGCAGCACCCGCATGCCGTCGAGGTCGTGACGGGTCGGGGCGCCGGCCCCGGCGCCGGTCTCCCGGCGCTGCTCGCCGGCCGGGACGGCGGTGACCTCGAGCGGAATCCGGACGTGGAAGACGCTTCCAACCCCCTCCTCGCTGTCGGCCCAGATCTCGCCGCCCAGAAGATCGACGAGGTGCCGGCAGATCGACAGGCCGAGCCCGGTCCCGCCGAACCGCCGCGTGGTCGACGCATCGGCCTGCGTGAACGGCTGGAAGATGCGGCCGAGCTGTTCGGCCGACATGCCGATGCCGGTGTCGGAAACGCTGAAGTGAAAGACCGCGCGGCCCGCCGCCAACGGCTCGGACCGCACGGCGACCGTCACGTCGCCGGCATCGGTGAACTTGACGGCATTGCTGCACAGGTTGCTCAGCACCTGGGCCAGCCGCAAGGGGTCGCCGGTCACCTGAAGCGGCGTCGCGGGATCGATCGACAACCTCAGATCGATCGGTTTCCGGCGGCTTGCCGGGTCCAGCAGGTCGACCACGCCCTGGACGGTCTCGCCGAGGTCGAATGCCACGCTCTCCAGACGCAGGTTGCCGGACTCGATCTTCGAGAAGTCGAGGATGTCGTTGACGACGGCGTGCAACTGGTCCGAGGACTGCAGGATCTTCTTCAGGTAGTCGGCCTGGTCGCCGGAAACGCCGGTCGCGGCCAGCAGTTGCCCGAATCCGATGATGCCGTTGAGCGGGGTGCGGATCTCGTGGCTCATGTTGGCCAGGAACGCCGACTTCGCCTCGGCCGCGGCCTCGGCCTGGCGGCGCGCCTGTTCGAGCTCGCGCTCTCGCGTCTTCAGCTCGGTGATGTCGGCCCGGAACCGCACGATGCTGCCGTCCGCGGTCTCGGTTTCCTGGATCCGGAACCAGCGGCCGTCCGCCAGCCGCAGTTCGGCGGGCTTCCCCCAGTTCCGGTGGCGCGTCAGGACGGCCTGGGTGAAGATCTCCTCGCGCCCGACCGCTTCAGCGATGAGTCCGCGATCGATGACCGAGCGGATCAACTCCTCGAAGGTCTGCCCGACCCGGATCGGCAATCCGATATCTTCGTAGAACTCCGCGTAGACGGAGTTGAACAGCACGATCCTGTCGTCCGGATCGAACAGGCAGAAGCCGTCCCGCAGCGCCTCGATCGCTTCGCCGAGCCGCTGCCGCGCCTGGTCGGCCACCATCTGAGCCCGCTTGACGTCCGTGATGTCGGTCGTCACCGCGATCGTCGCGCCCTGCGACGTCCGCTGTTCCTGGATGAGCAGCCAGACGCCCCGCCCCCGCAGCAGCTCGAACGGCTCCCCGGGGTTGCGATGGCGCCGCAGCCGCTCGGCGATCCAGCCTTCCACGTCGTCGATGTTGCCGATCGAGGCCTCGTGCTCGGCCACCAGCCGGATATGATCCTCGAAGGTCGCCCCCGGCATGGTTTCCGGCGGCACGAAATGGTTGATCTCCCGGAACCGTCGGTTGCAGATCACCAGCCGGTCGTCCGGTCCCCAGAGCGCGAACGGCTCGGCTAGCTGCTCGATCGCCTCGCGGAGCATCCCGACCGTCCGCTCGGCGTCGACCTGCGCCGTGATGTCCATCGCCAGGCCGCGGTAGCCGAGGAAGGTTCCCTCGGCATCGAACATCGGCCGGCCGGAGGTCTTCATCCACTTCTCGCCGTCCGGCCCGCGACGCCGGAACACGAACCCGTCGAACGGCTCGTGCCGGTCGAGCGTCTCCTGATGCTCCTGCCAGACGTCGGGGTCGACCGCCTCCGGGAGACCGAGATCGCGGCGCGACTTGCCGTAGTGCCACTCCGGCGGCACGCCGGTGATCTGGCGGACGCTCTCCGACATGTAGACGAAGCGGTGCTCGGCATCGGTCTGCCAGAACCACCCGCCGGACGCTCGGGCGAAGTCCTCGAGGACCGCTCGGCTCTCGGGCATGCCCGGGCCGGCGTCCAGCCGTTCAGCCATCCACCGCCTCCCCCGTCGGAGCGGATTTCCGGGACTTGTGCGCCCAGGTTCCCGCTCCGCCGACCGGTTCACGGCGGACAGCTTCGGCGAAACGCCTTAACGATCCCTAAAAGCCCGGCGTTGCCCGACGATCCGGCGAGGCGCCTAAGCGGCCCGCGGCATCAGGGTCTCGATCAGTCGGGCCCAGAACGAGGCGCCGTGCGGCAGCGCCGCGTCGTTGAAGTCGTAGCCCGGGTTGTGGACCATGACCCCGCCGTCCTGGCCGGTGCCGTTGCCGAGGTTGACGTAGGCGCCGGGCCGCTCGTTCAGCATGAAGGCGAAATCCTCCGACCCCATGACCGGTGCCGGATCGGTGTCGACGTTCTCGGCCCCCAGCAGGTCGCACGCCACCGCCGCGCACTTCTCCACATGCTCGGCGTGGTTCGACAGCGGCGGGTAGCGGCGCTCGTAGCGGACGTCGACCGAGGCGTCGAACGCCGCGGCGACGTTGCGGCACAGCCGGCTCATGGTGGCCTCGGTACGGTCCTGCACCTCGGTCCGGAACGCCCGCACGGTGCCGCGCAGCACCACCTTCTCCGGGATCACGTTCCAGGTGTCGCCGCCGTGCACCTGGGTGATCGACACCACCACGCTGTCCAGCGGGTCGGTGTGCCGGCTGGCGATGGTCTGCAGCGCCTGCACGATGTGCGCCTGCACCACCACCGGGTCGATGGTGGTGTGCGGCCGGGCGGCGTGGCCGCCATAGCCGTGGATGGTGATCTCGAAGATGTCGAAGCCGGCCATCGCCGGGCCCGCGCGCATGCACATCTTGCCGAGCGCCAGGCCCGGCCGGTTGTGCATGCCGTACACCGCGTCGACCGGGAAGCGCTCGAACAGCCCCTCCTCGACCATCACCCTTCCGCCGCCCTCGTTCTCCTCGGCCGGCTGGAAGATCAGCACCGCGGTACCGTCGAAGTTCCGGGTCTCGGCCAGGTACTTGGCCGCCCCCAGCAGCATGGTGGTGTGGCCGTCGTGGCCGCAGGCGTGCATCTTGCCGGGGATGGTCGACGCCCACTCCTTGCCGGTGGTCTCGGTGATGTCGAGGGCGTCGAAGTCGGCGCGCAGCCCGATCGACCGCTCCGACGAGCCCTGGCCCTTGATGGTCGCGACGATGCCGGTCCTGGCGATGCCCCGCTCGATCCGGTCGACGCCGATCTCCGCCAGCCGGGCGGCGATGAAGTCCGAGGTCCAGACCTCCTCGAACGCGGTCTCCGGATGGGCGTGCATCTCGCGCCGCCAGCGGGTCATCTCCTCATGGAATTCGGCAATGCGGTTGAGGACGGGCATCGACGGGGTACTCCGGGGAAGGGCATGCGAACCGGTGGGGCGTGGAGCTTAGGCGCACCGGACCGGCCCCGGCAACGACGCATTCCGGTGGCCTGCACCCGTCGCCGGGCGGGTTCCGGCTCTTCGCGACAATGTCGCTCCGGCCGGAATGACGACAGGAGGAGGGACGCTGGCTCGATCTTCTTTCTCTGTCGTCATTCCGGACCGGACCGCCAGCGGCGGGACGGAGCCGGAACCCACCCGGCAACGGGCACCCGCCGAACGGACGCTCAGCCCGCCCCGTACACCGCGTCGCGGATCGCCTCGCGGATCGGGCCGTTCATGCCGGCCACCGCAGTGTTGGTGAAGGTCACCACGGTCAGCCCGGCCGCCGGGTCGACGAACCAGTTGTGCCCGTACACCCCGCCCCAGCGCCAGGTCCCGGCCGCCTGCGGCGTGGCGCCGGCGACCGGATCGACCAGCACCGCGACCCCGAGGCCGAAGCCCCAGCCGGCGCCGATCCCCTGCTCGGCCTTGGTGCCGACCTGGTTGGCGGTCAGCGCCGCGACCGTCTCCGGGCGCAGCAGCGGGGCGCCGCCGGTCCGCAGGGTCTCCAGCAGGGCGACGAACTCCGGCGCGGTGCCGACCATGCCGGCGCCGCCCGACGGATAGGCCGCGGCGTCCCCGGCCCGCGACGGCGCGAACCGGATCGCCCCGCCCTCGCCGAACGGCAGGTCGTGCGGATCGGTCATCCGCACCGGGCCGGCCGGCGAGTCGGCATAGGCGGTCGCCAGCGCCTCCGGGTCGGCGGCGACGAACATGGTGTGGCCGAGCCCGAGCGGACCGGTCACCTGGTCGCGCACCACCTCGGCCAGCGGCCGGCCGGCCGCGGCCTGCAGCACCGCGCCCAGGACGTCGGTCGCCAGCGAGTACAGCCAGGCCGAGCCGGGCGCGAAGGTCAGCGGCGCGGCGGCGAGCCGGCGCAGGTTCTCGGCCAGGCCGAAGCCCGGCCGGTCGATGCCGTCGGAGATCCCGGCCTTCGGGTACGGCCCGTCCGGGCCCTGGGCGAAGCCGTAGGCGAGGCCCGAGGTGTGGGTCAGCAGGTGCCGCAGGGTGATCGCCGCCTCGGCCCCGTCGAACCGCGGACGGAAGTCCGGCAGCCAGCGGGTGATCGGGGCGTCGAGCTCCAGGATCCCGCGGTCGACCAGGGCGAGGGCCGCGACCGTCACGTAGGGCTTGGTCACCGAGGCCAGCCGGAACGGCGTGTCGACCGCCATCGCCCGGCCGCTCTCGCGGTCGGCGTGCCCGGCGGCCCGCCGGTAGACCAGCCTGCCGTCGCGCACCACGTGCACGACCGCCCCGACGATCGAGCTGCCGACGTAGCCGTCGAGCACGGCGTCGACCCGGCCGGCCAAGGCGGCATCGGGCTGCTCGGGAAGCGTCGGCACGGCGGTCGGGTCCTGCATCGGAGGCTCCTGGGTGACGGTGGCCGGCGAATTGACCGGGCTGCGACCGCCGCCGTCAACCGCTTCGTTCCGGCGCGCGCGATCCCAGGCATACCCACGAGGGTTGTTGGACTTCGCCTGCGATTGACTGAATAATTGCAGCGGGTCCGTTGCACAGCGGTGACGAAGGTCGACGGGATGCCTGTGATTGCCAGCCCCAGCGCCGATCTTCGCCCCCTCCTCTCGCTCCGCGCCGTCATGTCGGCGCTGCACCGCGACTACCTGGGAATTCCAGTGACAGTGCACTCGATTGACGCGCCTGGGCTGTTGGCGTGCTGCACAGCTGTTAGATAAGTGCACTGTCACCATATTCTCCAGCAACGGCAAAGGAACGCCACACGGCGATGCTGTCTTTCCGGATCGTCGGGACAACAGGTGTTCCGGCACCCCGACCCTCTCGGCTAGTCTGACGAAAACACCGCCCGGAGGAGACCAGCGTGACCGCCACCACCGTCCACATCGGCTGCGGGGCCGGGTTTGCCGGCGACCGATGGGACGCCGCCGTTCCCGTGGTCGCCAGCCTGGCCCGCCGCTCCGGTCCGCGCTACCTGATGTACGAGACCCTGGCCGAACGCACCCTGGCACTCGCCCAGCAGGCCAGGATCGAGAACCCGGCGGCCGGCTACTCGCCCTACCTGGAGCGCATCCTGCGGCCGGTGCTGAAGAGCGTGAAGGCGAACGGCATCCGCGTAGTCTCCAACTTCGGCGCCGCCAACCCGCTGGGCGGGGCCCGGAAGATCCTGGAGATGGCGCGCGAGGACGGTATCGCCGGCCTGAAGGTCGCCGTGGTCGAGGGCGACGACCTGACCGCGGTGATGACCGAGGGCGACATCCGCGGCCACGACCCGGTCGAGGGCATCGCCATGCCGGACGGCAGGCTGGTCGCCGCCAACGTCTACCTGGGGGCGCGGCCGATCGCCGACGCCCTGGCGCTCGGCGCCGACGTGGTGGTGGTCGGGCGCTGCGCCGACCCGGCGCTGGCACTCGGCCCCCTGCTGCACGAGTTCGGCTGGTCGCTCGACGACCTCGACCGGGTTGCCGCCGGCACCATGGCCGGCCACCTGCTGGAATGCGGCGCCCAGGTCACCGGCGGCTACTTCGCCGACCCCGGCTACAAGGACGTGCCGGATTTCGGCCATGTCGGCTTCCCGATCGCCGAGATCTCGGCCGACGGCACCGTGGTGATCGGCAAGGCCGACGACACCGGCGGCCTGGTCAGCCACCGCACGGTGAAGGAGCAGCTACTGTACGAGATGCACGACCCGTCGGCCTACCTGACGCCGGACGTGACCCTCGACATCTCCGGCGTACGGGTCGAGGAGATCGGCCCCGACCGGGTGCGGATCACCGGCGCCCGCGGCAAGCCGAAACCGCCGACCCTGAAGGCGACGGTCAGCTTCGAGGGCGGCTGGCTCGGCGAGGGCGAGATCACCTATGCCGGGCCGAACGCGAGGGCCCGCGCCGAGCTGGCGATCGAGGTGCTGCGCACCCGGGTCCGCGACCTCGGCACCAACTGGCCGCTGCGCTTCGACCTGATCGGCACGGTCGCCACCTTCGACGGCGACGGCGGCGACCTCAGGGCCTCGCGGTCCTGGCCGGACGACGGCGAGTACCGGGTCCGCATGGCGACCCACGGCGGCGAAAGGCACATGGCCCAGTGGATCGCCGACGAGGTGCTGTCGCTGTACTGCTCGGGCCCGGCCGGCGGCGCCGGCGTGCGCCACCGCATCGCCCCGCAGATCACCACCGCGTCGATCCTGGTCGACCGCGAGCGGGTGACCGCCAACGCCCGGCTGGTGGAGGAGAACTGAAGATGGCCGAGAACGACCGCGCCGATTCGAATCGCATCGTCCGGGTGCCGCTGCACGAGGTCGCCCACGGCCGCACCGGCGACAAGGGCAACCGGGTCAACATCAGCGTCATCCCCTACCACGACGAGGCCTGGCCGCTGCTGCTGGAGCAGGTCACGCCGGAACGGGTCAAGGCCTGGTTCGCGGCCAAGGGTGCCGGCACGGTCACGCGCTACGAGCTGCCGAGCATGCCGGCGATGAACTTCGTGATCGACGACGTGCTGCAGGGCGGGGTCAACGGCGCCCTGAACCTGGACGGCCACGGCAAGTCGCTGGCGTTCCACCTGCTGACAATGCCGGTCGAGGTCCCGGCCCGGCTGGCGCTGCACCCGGAGAAGGCGACTGGCTGACGCCCGCCGGCAGCCCCCGCCAGGCGAGCCCCGTCAGGCGGTCTCCGTCCGCGCCCTGGGCTGCGGCGTCAGCCGCCGCCGCACCTCGCGCTCGTTCTCGCTGAGCCGGTCGACCTCGGCCGTGGTGAGCGACTGCGAGCAGGCCGCCAGTTCCTCGCTCCATGTCGGTACCGCCGCCTCGATCGCGGCATGGGCCGCGCGCTTCTGGTTGGCGTCGGCGAGGGCTTCCTCGAACCGCTTCTCGATGTCCTTGCCGCGCATTTCCACGTATGCGCCGTGGTCCGGCAGCATCTGGACCAGCGCCGGTATGACGGCGTCGACGTAGTTCTGGTCGGCATCCACGCGCGCGGCGGACCGGATGCCGAGAAGGCTCCAGCCATGCGGCGCGCCGAAGCGGTAGGTGCCGAGCTGGCAGACGTCGAAGACGTACTGCGCCGGATAGTTCGCGGAGAGATCGTCGATCATCCGCAGCGCCCGGGCCGGGTTGCGATAGGTCTCGCGGAGCGCCCGGAACGTCAGTTCGACCTTGGCCTTGTGGCGCTGGAAGAACGCGTGATCGACCCGCAGCTCGTTGAGATGACGGTCGGCCAGGCGGCTCTCGTCGCGCGCCTTCGCGAGCGCCTTGTAGGCTACGTTCAGGAGCTTCACGTAGGCACGGAAGGTCTCGAGCCGACCCGAGGCCTTCTTGGCGTCCTGGTGGAGATTGGCGAGTGTGACCGGAAGGTGGTCCGTCATGCGGCGATCGGTCGTCCGGGATCATCAGGAGGCGGGATCATAGCAAAACCGGACGCCGGGAAGACTGGAAAAGGCGCCGTCTTCCGTGCCACCCTCCACGCCTCCTCGCCCCACTCCGAACAGGCCCATGCTGCGCTTTGAAGACGACCGACTGCTGACCGGACGCGGCCGCTACGTCGACGACCGCCAACCCGACTCCGCCCTGACCATGGTGGTGCTGCGGTCGCCGGTCGCCCATGCGGAGATCACCGGACTCGACGTCGAGTCGGCCCGCTCGATGGCCGGCGTCCGGCTGGTGCTGACCGCCGCCGACCTGGACCGGCTCGGCGTGACGCCGATGACCGTGCGCTCGGCCATGGCCAACAGCGACGGCTCGCCGATGATCGAGCCGGAGCGCCCGGTGCTGGCCCGCGATTCGGTCAAGTATGTCGGCCAGCCGGTGGTCGCGGTGATCGCCGAGAGCGAGGCCGAGGCGCTCGACGCCGTCGAGACCGTCGAGGTGGAGTTCGACGACCGCCCGGTGGTGCTCGACGTCGAGGCCGCAACCGCCGACGGCGCGCCGGCGATCTGGGACGAGGCGCCCGGAAACGTCGGCATCGACTGGGAGAAGGGCAACCCGGACGAGACCCGCCGGCTGTTCGCCGAGGCCGCGCACGTCATCGAGCTGACGGTCCGTCACCCGCGCATCGCCATCGCGCCGATCGAGACCCGCGGCTGCATCGGCGGCTTCGACCCCGACAGCGGCCGCTACACCCTGTGGACCGGCAGCCAGGGCGTGGTCTCGCTGCGGGCCGCCATGGCCGACTACCTGGGCGTCGAGCAGGACCGGGTGCGGGTCGTCACCGAGGATGTCGGCGGCAGCTTCGCGGTGAAGATCTGGCCGTACCCGGAGCAGGTCCTGGTACTGGTCGCCGCCCGGGAGACCGGCCGGCCGGTGAAGTGGATCTCGTCCCGTACCGAGGGCCTGGCGTCCGACGCCATGGGCCGCGGCCGGATCGACCGCGCCGCCCTGGCGCTCGACAAGGACCTGAAGTTCACCGGCTTCCGGATCGACGCCCTGGCCGATGTCGGCGCCTACTGGAACGCGGTGAACGCGACCATCGTGACCGGCGGCGCCTGCCGGGTGTTCGGCCACTGCTACAGGATCCCCGGCCTGCACTACCGGGTGCGCGGGGTGTTCACCAACGCGGTGCCGACCGACGCCTATCGCGGCGCCGGCAAGCCCGAGACGGTGTCGACGCTGGAGCGGCTGATCGACGTCGCCGCCGATCGGCTCGGCGTCGACCGGGCCGAGCTGCGCCGGCGCAACCTGGTGCGGCCGGCCGACCTGCCCTACGCCACCGCGATGGGCGAGACCTACGACGGTGGCGACTTCCCGGCGCTGTTCGACAAGCTGCTGGACAATGCCGACTGGGCCGGCTTCGCGCGCCGCAGGGCCGAGAGCGAAGCCAGGGGCCTGCGCCGCGGCCTCGGGCTCGGGCTGCACCTGCACGCCACCGGCGGCTCGACCGCCGAGCGCAGCGAGGTCCGCGCCCTGCCCGACGGCACCGTGCTGGTGCGCACCGGCACCCAGGATTCGGGGCAAGGCCACCGCACCGCGCTCGCCATCGTCGCCGCCGAGACCCTGGAGATCCCGGTCGAGCGCATCCGGGTCGAGCAGGGCGACAGCGACTTCCTGACCAAGGGCGGCGGCACCGGCGGCTCCAACCTGCTGTCGATCGCCGGCAACACCGTGCACCGCACCGCCCTACAGATGATCGACCAGGCCAGGCACGTCGCCTCGCACCTGCTGGAAGCCGCCGTGCAGGACGTCGAGTACGGCTTCGGCGAGTTCCGCATCGCCGGCACCGACCGGACCATCGCGCTGGGCGAGGTGGCGGCCGGCTGGGACCGGATTCCGGCCGAGCAGCGCGACGGCGAGCTGGGCGCCGGCTGCATGGCTCAGCTCGACTTCGAGGGGCTGCACACCACCTTCCCGAACGGCGGCTACGTGGTCGAGGTCGAGGTCGATCCCGACACCGGCAAGGTCCGGGTCGAACGCTGGACCGGGGTCGACGACCTCGGCCGGGTGATCAACGAACCGACCGCGCGCGGCCAGCTGCACGGCGGCATCGCCCAGGAGATCGGCGAGGTCCTGCTGGAGCGGATCCACTACGACCCAGAGACCGGCCAGCTGCTGACCGGCTCGCTGATGGACTACTGCCTGCCGCGGGCCGACGACATGCCGTTCTTCGACCTCGCCTGGGCGCCGACCGCCAGCCCGAACGCGCTGATCGGCGCCAAGGGCGTCGGCGAGGTGTCGTCGATCGGCGGGCCCGGGCCGGTGCTGAACGCCGTACTGCACGCGCTGCGCCCGCTCGGCGTCGAACACCTGGACACGCCGCTGACGCCGGAGCGCGTGTGGCGGGCGATCGACGTGGCGCGGGGGTGAGCCGAGGCGGAGACGCCCGTCGCTTGGTGGGTCCCGGATCCGTTCCGCCTGCGGCGGTCCGGTCCGGGATGACGTCAGGAAGGAAGGGCCGACACTGACTCAAATCCGACCAATGACACCTCCCCCCAGTTGACGTCATCCCGGACAGGCGCACGCCCGTGCGGCTGATCCGGGACCCACAAAGCGACGGGCACCAGTTCGCCCTGACGGGAGACGACGCCATGACCCTCACCGACTCCCAGATCGCCCGTCTGCGGGCCGACACCCCGTCCTGCGCCGAGCGCATCCACTTCAACAACGCCGGCGCCTCGCCGATGCCGGCGCCGGTGTACGAGGCCGTGGCCGGCCACCTCGCGCTCGAATGCGAGGTCGGCGGCTACGAGGCCGAGGCGCGGGCGCGACCGGCGCTCGAGCGGATGTACACGGCGCTGGCCGAGCTGCTGCGCGTCGCCCCGCACGAGATCGCCTATGTCGAGAACGCCACGCGGGCGTGGGACATGGCGTTCTACTCGCTGCCGCTGCGCGAGGGCGACCGGATCGTCACCCACGCCTCGGAATACGCCTCGAACTACCTCGCCTTCCTGCAGACCGCGAAGCGCCGCGGCGTGGCGATCGACGTGGCGCCGTCGGACGCCAGCGGCCAGGTCGACGTCGACGCGATGGCGCGCCTGGTCGGGCCGCGCACCCGGCTGGTCGCCGTCACCCACGTCCCGACCCAGGGCGGGCTGGTCAATCCGGCGGCCGAGATCGGACGAGTAGCGCGCGAGCACGGGCTGATCTACCTGCTCGACGCCTGCCAGTCGGCCGGCCAGATCGACCTCGACGTGGGCGCCATCGGCTGTCACATCCTGTCCGGCACCGGCCGCAAGTTCCTGCGCGGCCCACGCGGCACCGGGTTCCTGTACGTCTCGGACGAGATCGTCGAGCGGCTGGAGCCGCCGTTCGTCGACCTGCACGCCGCCACCTGGACCGGCGACGACCGCTACGAGCTCGCGCCCGGCGCCCGCCGCTTCGAGAACTGGGAGAGCTTTGTCGCCGGCCGGGTCGGGCTGGCGGCAGCGGTCGACTATGCGCTCGCCCTCGGCCTCCCGGCGATCGAGGCACGGATCGCCGGACTGGCCCAGGACCTTCGCGACCGCCTCGCCGGGATCGCCGGGGTCACCGTCCACGACCAGGGCGTCCGGCGCTGCGGGATCGTCACCTTCACCCGGGACGGCGAGCCGCCGGAGCAACTGGCCCGCCGGATGGCCGGCCACGACGTGTCGATCTCGGTGTCGAGCGCGCCGTACGCCCGCCTCGACCTCGGGGCACGCGGCCTGCCGTCGCTGGCCCGCGCCTCGCTGCACTGCTTCAACACCCTGGCCGAGATCGAGCGGTTCTGCGAGCTGGTGGCAGGGTGACGCATGGGTCCCGGATACGGCCCGCCTGCGGCGATCCATTCCGGGATGAGGATGATTGGAATGCCCTTTTCCCCCTCATCCCGGCCGAAGCGGCAACGCCGCGAAGAGCCGGGCCCCATGCCCGAAGCCGCTCCCCCGGCCCCTCCTCATCGCCCCCTCACCGCCCCTTGTAGACCGGCTTGCGCTTCTCGTTGAACGCGCGGATGCCCTCGTAGCGGTCCTCGGTGCCGACGGTGCGGTTGTAGGCCTCGATCTCGAAGTCGTAGCCGTTCTTCAGGTCCATCTGCTCGGCGGCGTTCAGCGACTTCTTGGCCTGGCGGACCGAGATCGGGGCGTTGCCGGCGATCGTGCGGGCGGTGGCCAGCGCCTCGTCCATCAGCGTGCCGTCGGCGCAGATCCGGTTGATCGCGCCCCAGGCCAGGGCCTCCTCGGCCGAGAACGGCCGGCCGGTCAGCACGATCTCCTTGGCCCGGCGCAGGCCGACGGCGCGCGGCAGGTTCTGGGTGCCGGCCGCCCCCGGCATGATGCCCAGCGTCACCTCGGTCAGCGCGAACCGGGCGGTCGGGGCGGCATAGGCGAAGTCGCACCCGAGCGTGATCTCGAGCCCGCCGGCGAAGGCGGCGCCGTTGACCGCGGCGATGATCGGCACCGGGCATTCGAGCTGCGCCTTGACCATCTGCTCGAACAGGGCGTGCTGGGCGCGCCACGCCTCGTCGGTCATGCCGTTGCGCTCCTTCAGGTCGCCGCCGGCACAGAACGCCTTGTCGCCGCGACCGGTCAGCACCACGCAGCGCACCGACCCGGCGTCGCGGTACAGCTCCATCCACAGGTCCCTGAGGTCGAAGCCCATCTGGGTGTTCAGGGCGTTGCGGACCTCCGGGCGGTCCAGGGTGACGACCAGGACGTGCTCGTCCACGGCCTCCAGGGTCAGGGTCTCGAACTCACGGACCTGCACGGTCACTCTCCTCCTCGACGATGAACCGGCCGCCGGCGCGCAGCGCGGCCTCGGCCTCTCGAACCATGCGACCGACCAGTTCGCCGGCCGGCGGCACGTCGCGGATCAGGTCGGTCGCCTCGCCGACCACCACCGGCGCCTCGGCGAGATCGCCGGCCTCGGCGGCCCGGGCGTAGTCGGCGCGGATCTCCTCGAGCGTCCCGTCCATCTCGGCCTCGCGGCCGTGCCAGCGCTCGGTGAAGGCATTGCGCAGGGTGCGCAGCCGGAACGGCGCCGGCCAGTCGAACCCGCGCGCCCGGTCGAACACGCTGGACTGCACGGTGCGGTCGCCGGACTCCTCGACCGCGCGCTGCTTGGCAGCGTCGCGGGCCAGTGCCTCGCCGGTCGCGTAGAACCGCGAGCCGACCAGCACGCCGGTCGCGCCCAGTGACAGCGCCGCCGCCAGCCCGCGGCCGTCGCCGACCCCGCCGGCCGCGACCACCGGCACCGCACCGACCGCGTCCGCCACCGCCGGCACCAGCGCGAAGGTGCCGCGGCTGGCGCCGTGCCCCCCGGCATCCGCCCCCTGGGCCACGATCACGTCGGCCCCGGCCTCGGCGGCCGCGCGCGCGGCCTGGACGGTCTGGACCTGGCAGATCGCCAGCGCGCCGCCGTCGTGGATCCGGCCGACATACGGTGCGGGATCGCCGAACGACAGCATCACCGCGGCCGGCCGATGCGCCAGCGCGGCGTCGAGCGCCGCCGGCATCCCGTCGAGCCGCCAGGTGATGAAGCCGATGCCGATCCGGGCGTTGCCGGCCGCCGCCCACTCGCGCTCGATCCAGTCGCCGTCGATGTAGCCGCCGCCGATCAGCCCGAGCCCGCCGGCCTGCGACACCGCCCCGGCGAGCGCGCCGCCGGCGACGCCGGCCATCGGCGCGCTCAGCACCGGGTGCTCGATCCCGAGCAGCTCGGTCAGGGCCGTGCGGATGGTCATGACCTTCCCAGCACCGCGTCGGTCGCCTCGCCCAGCACCGGCGGCCCCGAGCGCTGCGCCGGGCGCATGCCGTCGAACGACAGCGGCAGGCCGACCAGTTCCCAGCCGTCCGGCGTGGTCTCCAGGATGCCTAGCGCACGGGTCTGCGGATGGGCGACCACCTCGCTGACGCTCTGCAGCGGCGCCGACGGGACCCCGGCGGCGTCGAGCGCCGCCTGCCAGTGCGCCCTCGGTTGCGTCCGCGTCACCCCTTCGATCAGCCCGACCAGCACGTCCAAATTGGCGAACCGCTTCTCGTTGGTGGCGAACCGCTCGTCGCCCGGCCACTCCGGATGGCCGAGCACGCCGGCGACCTTGGCGAACAGCCGGTCGCTGGGGGCGGCGATGATCAGGTGGCCGTCGGCGCAGGCGAAGGCCTGGTAGACCGCCATGCCGGGCGAGCGGCTGCCCGGCCGGCGCGGGTCGCGCCCGGAAGCGAGGAAGTTGGAGACGTGGTAGGTCATCCAGCCGAGCGCGGTTTCGTACAGCGACACGTCGACCCGCCCGCCCTCGCCGGTGGCGTCGCGCCGCCGCAGTGCCGCCAGCACCCCGATCACCGCCCACATGCCGGTGCCCATGTCGATCAGCGAGGTGCCGACCCGCACCGGGTCGTCGCCCTCGTGGCCGGTCACGCTCATGATGCCGCCGAAGGCCTGCATCAGCGGATCGTAGCCGGGCCGGTCGGCGAGCGGGCCGGTGCGGCCGAACGCGCCGCTGTCGCAGTAGATCAGCCGCGGGTTGGCGGCGGTCATCGCCTCGGCCCCGATCCCCAGGCGCTCGGCCAGGCCCGGCCGCAGGTTCTGCACCACCACGTCGGCCCGCCCGATCAGGGTGGTGAGGCGGGCCATCTGCGCCGGGTCCTTGAAGTCGACGGCGACCGAGCGCTTGCCGGCGTTCAGGGCGGTGAAGATGCCGCCGAAGCCCGGACGCCGTTCCGGCGGCATCCAGGCCCGGGCGTCGTCGCCGCCGTCCGGCCGCTCGACCTTGACCACCTCGGCGCCGAGCGAGGCGAGCACCCAGCAGGCGTACGGCACGGCGACGCTGCCGCCGAGCTCCACCACCCGGATCCCGGCCAGGGGCAAGTCGGGCGGCGAATCGGGCGGCGCCTCGGCCGGAGATGCGGCGCCGGTCATTCCGCCACCACCTCGTTGACCAGGGTGCCGACTCCGCCGATCTCGATCTCGACCACGTCGCCCGGCTTCATCCAGACCGGCGGGGTGCGCCGCGAGCCGACGCCGCCCGGCGTGCCGGTGGCGATCACGTCGCCCGGCACCAGCTCGGTGAAGGTCGAGGCGTAGGCGATCAGCGCCGGGATCGGGAAGATCATGTCCGACACCGCGGCGTGCTGCATGACCTCGCCGTTCAGCCGGGCCTCGACGGTGACCGCCTGCAGGTCGGCGATCTCGTCCGGGCTCGACATCCAGGGCCCGAAGCCGCCGGTGCCGGGGAAGTTCTTGCCCGGCGTGAACTGGGTGGTGTGGCGCTGCCAGTCGCGCACGCTGCCGTCGTTGTAGGGTGCGTAGCCGGCGACGTGCTCGAGCGCCCGCTCGGCCGGAATATGGCGGCCGGCCTTGCCGATCACCACGGCCAGTTCGGCCTCCCAGTCGAACATGTCGGAGATCCTCGGCTTGACCATCGGCCGGCGGTGGCCGATCTGCGAGTTGGCGAACCGCACGAAGAAGGTCGGGTGCTTCTGCTCCGGATGGTTCCCTTCCTTGCGGTGGTCGTCGTAGTTCAGGCCGACGCACAGGATCTTGTCCGGGTCCGGCACCACCGGCAGGAACGCGACGGAATCGAGCGCCCGGTCGGCGGGCCGGCCGGCCAGGGCGCCGGCGACCTTGCCGAGCCCGCCGGCCGCCAGCGCGGCCTTCAGGGTCGGGAACTGCCCGGTCGCGTCGATCAGCCCGGCGCCGTCCGCCGTGACCAGCCCCCAGGCCGGGTTTCCGTCCACGAGATAGCTCGCGACCCGCATGGCGCATTCCTCCGCTTGGTAAGTCGGTTGTTGGAATTCTCGACCGGAGAGCCCGGTGGCGCTAGCCTCGCGTCAGGAGGCGCCGCCGTCAACGGCGCGACCGGTTCCGTGCTCGATTCTGGACAGCGCCGCTCTTGATCATAGGTCGCCAAAACATCAAACAATAACTACTGTTGGTATATTTCAACGACCGACCGCGGGCCGGTCCTCGGGATGGTACGAAAGCTTGAGCGACCACGATCATCGGGACGAACGACCGGCGCACAGGGTATGGCACCGCCCGCCGGTCGAGGAGCGCGCCGACCAGGTCCGGACCTGGAACGAGCAGCCGGTCGACGACCTGCGGAACCCGGCCCTGCGTGCCCTCGCCGAAGCCTGGGGCCGGGCGGCCGCCAGCGAGGGGATCCGGCCGCCGAGCCGGGCGGTCTTCAGCCCGACCGAGGTGGTCGAGACGCTCAGCCGGACCACTCTGCTCGAACGGGTCGAAGGCCCGGTCGAATCCGGGCATACCTGGCGATACCGGCTGGTCGGCACCGAGATCGTCGATCTGGTGCAGGCCGACGTCACCGGCCGGACCATCGAGCACTATCACCCGCCGTTGGCGGCGATGCTGCGGACCCAGTTCGACGCGACCGCCGCCGCCGGCGTGCCGAAGGCGTTCACCGTCCGCACCGTCGTCGACCATCGCCCCTATGCCTACGAGAAGATCGTCCTGCCGCTGCGCAGCGCGCCGGACGCCGAAACCGACCAGATCATGGTTGCCAGTTTCCCGATCGACGCCGACTGACGGCCGCCCGCGCCGCCGCGCCGCGGGCGCCGGGCAACGAAGTTGAAAAACCGACGCCCGACGGTCTCGACAAAGCGGAATCGGTCCGCTATAAGGCCGCCTCTCGCGCGGATTTCCGCCGTCTACGGCGCTTCCGCACCCGGATGGGCGCATAGCTCAGTTGGTAGAGCAGCTGACTCTTAATCAGCGGGTCCCAGGTTCGAGTCCTGGTGCGCCCACCATCCGGATCAAGGACTTAGCGGGACTCTCTCGATAACGCGTTCAGACCGGCCCGATGGGCAGGACCGCCCCGGTTGTGGGCGGCAGATCCGGTTCAGGCCGCTTCTCCCGCCCAGGCCCGCAGCGCGTCGGCGACCCGGCGCATCACCGGCATCCAGTCGTCGTCGCTCTCCTGGCGGAACACCCGGGTGTTCGGGTACCAGAGCGAATCCGAACGGGTCAGCCCCCACCGCCAGTCCGGCCGGGTCGGCACCATGACCCAGCAGGGCTTGGCCATCGCGCCGGCGAAGTGCACCGTGTTGTTGGGCGGGCAGACCACCAGATCGACCGCGGCGACCAGGGCCGCGAGCCCGTCCAGATCCATGATCGGCTCGACGCCGTGGGCGTGGTCGATGTCGCAGCCGAGCGCGGCGATGTCGTCCAGGTCCTGCTGCTTCAGGCCATATTGCAGCGACACCACGGCGACGCCCGGCGTGGCCGCGAAGTCGCCCCACAACTCGATCGGAACGGTCCGGCGGCCGCCGGTCTTCGGCGCCACCGACCGCCAGGTGATCCCGACCAGCCGCTTGCCGGGATGCCGCTCGAGCAACCCGGCCCTCAGCCGGGCGACGCGATCGGGGTCCGGCACGATCCAGGGCTCGGGCCGCTCCGTCCCGCCGCAGAACAACCGCAGCCTGTGCGGCAGGTCGCCGAGTGCCACGTGCATGTCGCAGCCGTGGTGGTCCTCCAGCTTGCCGCTCGGGTCGGCGACATCGGGAACCGCGACCCCGGGCAGGCTCCGCCGGACTATCGGGCGGATGCGCGGTTCGGTCAGCACCGTCAGCCGCGCCCCGCGGCGGATCAGATGCCGGATCAGGGTCATGAACTGGATCTCGTCGCCGATCCCCTGCTCTCCCCAGACCAGCAGGCGACGTCCGGCGAGGTCCTGGTCGATCCACTCCGGGATGTCGAAGTAGCGCATGAACGGCGCCGCCTCGGCGGACTCGACCCGGCGGCGATGCTCCTCCCATCCCGGCTCGAAGCGCTCGAGCACGAGCAGGGCGAGCGCGGTGTTCAGGTGGGCGAACGCGTGGTTGTCGCGGACGCGCGTGGCCAGCCAGCCGTACTTCGCCGCGGCCTCCGCGTCTCCGGAGCGGCCGAGTTCGACGCCGATATTGTACCAGGTGTCGGGATCGTCCGGCCGCATGCACGCCCCCCGCCGCAGCCAGGGCATGACCGCGCGCCGCGTCGGATCCTTCGTCGCCAGCAACGCCAGGCGGTTGTAGGCCGTGGCCTGGAGCGGATCGACCACGAGGCCGAACCGCGCCCACTTGGGAAGCTCGAGCAGGCCGGCGAACTCGCAGCACACCGGCATGTTCCGGGGGTCGATGGCCAGCCCCCGCCGGAAGCCGTCGACCGCCGCCTGGTCGCGGCCCTGCTTCTGCAGGCTGCGGGCGAGGTTGCTCCAGCCGGCGGCGTGCAGGCCGTAGGCCCCCACCGCCTTGCGGAACCAGCGCTCGGCCGTCGCCCAATCGGCGCGGTTGAACGCCAACAGCCCGCGGTTGTTGAGGACGTTCGCGTTGCCCGGATCCAGCACCAGGCTGCGCTCGTAGCACCATGCGGCGGCGTCGCTTTGCCCCAGGTCCCGGACCGCGTTCCCGAGATTGAACATGCCGGCGAAGGAGCGCGGATCGATGACGAGCACGCGCCGGAACCGCTCGGCTGCGCCGGCCTTGTCGCCGTCCCGCGACCGGTCGTTTCCGAACTCGATGAGCCCGTCCACGTCCAGCGGCGACAGCGCCAGGCGCCGCCGCAGGGTACGCGCCAGTTCCGTCCCGGTCGTCACCTGCGACAGCCCGGCGACACCGTCGGGACGCTCCGGCGCCAGCAGGGCAGCCCGGCGGAAGCAGGCCGCGGCCTTGTCGAACAGCGCCAGGTGCTTCAACACCCGCCCCAGGTTTCCCCAGGCGGTGGTGTTGCGGGGATTGACCCGCACCGCCTCCCCGATCAGCCGGGCGGCGTCGAGGGCCATGCCCTGCTCGAAGCGGAGGGTGCCGAGAAGATTGAGGGCGTCGCCGTGGTAGCGGTCGCCCTTGGGCACCCGGCGGTACAGCTTGGCCGCCTGCATGCGGAAGCCGGCCCGCTGATAGCGGATGCCCTCGTTCAGAATCTCCAGAGACTGCGCGCTCACCGAAAACCGCTTCCCATCCGGACGAGATCGCGTGCGACCTCGTCGACCACCGGTCGCCAGTCGCCGTCCCGGCGCTGGCGGTACAGACGGGCGGTGTCATACCATCGGCTGGCGGCGCCGTCGTGTCCCCAGCGCCAGTCGGGATCCACCGGCAGCAGGATGTGGCTCCGAACCCCCAGCGCGCCCGCGAAATGCACGGTGTTGTTGGTCGGCGACACCACGGAATCCATCGCCGCGACCAGGGCGGCGAGCCCGTCGAGGTCCCGCAGCGGCTCGACCCCGTGATCGGCGTCCACCCGGTCTCCGAACGTGGCCAGATCGGCAGCGGTGGCGGCGTACTGCAGGGAAACCAGGGCAATGCCCTCGATGTCCGCGATCGGTTGCCACATGGCCGGCGGAACCGTACGGCGCCAGCCGTCCTCGGCCCGGCTGGTCCAGGTGATGCCGACCAGGCGCTTGCCCGGGTGGCGTCGCGTCAGGCGGTCACGAAGCCGCCGCGTTCGCGACGGATCCGGCTGCAGATAGGGACGCGGCGCGGCGGTGCCGCCGGTGAACAGTCCGAGGGCTGCCGGCAGATCGCCCACGCACACCCAGGCGTCGGCCGGCGGCAACGGCGGCAGGCTCCCGTCGGCGTCCGGCGCGACCACGTCCACGCCTGGGAAACTGCGCCGCAGGATCGGCTCGAGCCGTGGGTTGACCAGCAGGGTGATCGCCCCGGCGCGGGCCCGCAGTTCATGCAGCAGTGTGAGGAACATGACCGTGTCGCCGATGCCCTGCTCGGTCAGGACGCGCAGACGGCCGGGAAGCGGTCGGCCGTCCCATTCCGGCAGTTCCGGCCAGACCGCGGCGGGATCGGCGCCGAGCGATCGGTGGCGTGCACGATACATCCGCCAGCCCGGTTCGAACTCGCCGGCCCGCAGGCGAAGGACCGCCGCGTTCATGACGGCCGTCCGGTCCGGCGCCCCGGTCATGCCGGCCCGCTCGCACGACTGCAGGGCATCGGCGGTCTCGTCGAACCGCTTCTGGAAAACGCCCAGATTGATCCACGAGGACCAGTCCGACGGATCGATCAACAGCCCGCGCCGGCACGCCGATCGGCCCTCGCGGCATCGCCCGAGCCGCAACAGGACCTGCGCCTCACGGGTTCGCGGCGGGATCGCCAGCGGTTCGGCCACCCGCGCCCGCCGCGACCACGCCAGGGCGTCCAGCGGATGTTCTGCGATCCGCGTTCCCGCCCAGGCGTAGAGCGCCCGCGCGTCGCCCGGACGCGATGCCAACGCCTGGCGGATCCGAGCCGGGGTCGGAGCGGCATTCATGGCGTGACGGCAACCTCCTCGCAAGACCGCCCGCCGGCCGTGAAGCCCCCGCCGGGGCCGGACCGCGACGACGGGCGCCCCGGCGACCGTTCGGTGTCGGGAACGCCCACTCTTCGCCGTCCGCCGCCCGGTTTGCAATGCGCAAGTGCGGGTGGCGGACCGGCCGCCGGTCTATCCGAAGGTGAACCAGCCGGACTGCAGCTGGGACACGGTGACGCCGTTGAGGGTCAGGGTGTTGCCGCTGCCGAGTGCGATCTGCACCCCGTCGTCGGTGTCGGTCGCCGCCGCCAGCAGTTCGGCATAGGTGTCGATCCCGCTGCCGTTGATGTCCGACGCGATCTGGATGCGGTCGCCCGACGCCCCGTCGAAGTCGGTCACCACGTCGGCCCCGCCGCTGCTCGCGACCGCCACCGTGTCGGCCCCCGACCCGGTGGTGATGGTGTCGTCGCCGAGGTTGCCGTGCAGCCAGTCGTCCCCGAGGTTGCCCTGCAGCAGGTCGTTGCCCTGGCCGCCGAACAGCACGTCGTTGCCCTGGCCGCCGTACAGGGTGTCGGCCCCCAGGTTGCCGTACAGCACGTCGTCCGCCAGGTTGCCGTAGGCAACGTCGGCGTCCTGGCCGCCATACGCCACGTCGGCGTCCTGGCCGCCGTACAGCGTGTCGTTGGCCTGGTTGCCGTACAGCACGTCGGCGTCCTGGTTGCCGTACACCACGTCGGTGTCGGTGCCGCCCCACAGCGAGTCGTTGCCGGTGCCGCCGACCACCGTGTCGTTGCCGCCTTCGCCGAACAGCCTGTCGTTGCCCGACGCCGAGCCGATGGTGTCGTTGCCGTCGCCGCCGTACAGCGTGTCGTCGCCCTCGCCCAGCGAGATGAACTGGTCGCTGCCGTCGCCGGTCGCATAGTTGTTGCCCGAACCGCCGGTCACCGTCGCGTTGCCGATGATCGACGCGAACTCGATGTTCTCGAGCTGCAGGACCTTGCCGGTGACCCCCCGCATGTCGATGACGAACGCCTCCGACTGGCTGCCGCCGGTCGACCCGGTGATGATGATCGGGTCGTCGGTCGTCACGCCGGTGCCGACCGTCGGGACGATCGTGCGGATGTCCAGCTGGGTCGTCGCCGCCAGCGAGTTCAGGAAGGTCTGGGCGTTGCCCACCACCACGGTGGCGCCGGTCGGGCTCTGGTTGTTGATGGCGTTGATCAGGGTGGTGACCGCGGTGTCGCCGGACTGCGCCGTCGCCGGCCCCGACGAGGAGATCGTCACCGATGCCGGCACCGAGGCGGTCACCAGGTTGCCGTTGTTGCCGGTGTTCTGCACGATCGCCGTCGTGCTCGGGGCCGTCGAGGTGTTGGTGGTCGTGGTCGACGTGGTGCCGCCGCCGCTGCCGCCACCGCCGCCGCCATCGCTCGTCGGCTCTTCGTTGACCACCATGTTCAGGGCGGTCGAGGCCGCCGACTCGTTGCCGGCAACGTCGGTCTCGCTGACCGTGATCGCGTAGCTGCCGGCACTCAGGGTGGCGGTGTACGACCACGACCCGCCGGCCGCCGTCACCGTCTGCAGCGTGGTCCCGCCGACCAGGATGTTCACCCGGCTGCCGGTGGTCGCCGAACCGGTCAGCTGCTGGGTCGTCGAGGTGGTGATGTTGTCGGTGGTCGATGCCCCGTTGTCGCTGGCCGCCAGCAGGTCCGGCACGTCCAGCGTCGCCGGCGCGGCGGTGTCCACCACCACGTTCAGCGCCGCGCTGGCCGGGCCGTCGTTGCCGGCAACGTCCTCGCCGACCGCGGTGATGGCGTGGGTGCCGGCCGACAGCGTCGAGGTGAAGGCGTAGGTCCAGGCGCCCGCGGCGCTGGCGGTCACCGAGCCGACCGTCACCCCGCCGACCAGCACGTGCACCAGCGCGTTCGCGACCGCCCCGGTGCCGGACACCGACGGCAGCGTCGAGTTGGTGATGTTGTCGGTGCTCGACGTCCCGGTGTCGCTCGACGCCAGCAGGTCCGGCGCGCCGATCGTCGACGGTGCGGCGGTGTCGACGACCAGCCCGAGCGCCGACGAGGCCGGCCCGGCATTGCCCGCCGTGTCGGTCGCCTGCACGGTGATCGCGTAGCTGCCGGCACTCAGGGTCGCGGTGTACGACCACGATCCGCCGGCCGCCGTCACCGTCTGCAGCGTGGTCCCGCCGACCAGGATGCTCACCGTGTCGCCGGTGCCCGCCGAGCC
>NZ_BMZS01000011.1 GCF_014652915.1 Thalassobaculum fulvum | reverse complement strand
GGTCAAGGAACAAAGGCCATTCAGACCCGCAGACGCTTGACAACAACGCGTACAGTTGCTGGACGGACGCGCCGCCCCGGCGCGGCCGATCCGGAACCCACCCGCCGGCGCTTCCTCGAAGGCGCCTGCTGATGGAAACCTGGCTTCCCGGCCTCGCGGTGCTGCTGGTGGTGATGCTGGCCGGTGTGCCGATCGCCATGGCGATGGCGCTGGTCGGGGCGGCCGGGCTGACGCTGGTGCTGGGCTTCGTGCCGGCGATGGCGATCGTCGGCCAGACCGCGTTCGACACCGGCCTGTCGTACTCGCTGTCGGTGGTGCCGCTGTTCATCCTGATGGGCAACCTGGTCAACCGCGCCGGGCTGTCGGACGAGCTGTACGCCGCCTGCAACGCCTGGCTGGGGCACCGGCCCGGCGGGCTGGCGCTGGCCACCGCCGTCGCCTGCGGCGGGCTGTCGGCGGTGTGCGGGTCGTCGCTGGCGACCGCCGCTACCATGGGCAAGGTGGCGCTACCGCAGATGCGCCGCTACCGCTACGACGACGCGCTGGCGACCGGGGTGATCGCGGCCGGCGGCACCCTCGGCATCCTGATTCCCCCGAGCGTGATCCTGGTGCTGTACGGGGTCGCCACCCAGACCGACATCGGCAAGCTGTTCATCGCCGGCATCGTGCCAGGCCTCCTCGGCATCCTCGGCTACATGGCGGCGGTCCGCGTGGTGTGCTGGCGGCGGCCCGAGGCGGGACCGCCCGGCGAGCGCCTGGCGCTGGCCGAGCGGCTGCGCGCGTCGAAGGGCGTGGCCGGCATCCTCGGCCTGTTCGTGGTGGTGATCGGCGGCATCTACCTCGGGGTGTTCACCGCCACCGAGGCCGCCGGCATCGGCGCCACCGGGGCCTTCGCGATCGCGCTGGCCCGCCGGCGGCTGTCCTGGCGGGGCCTGCTGGAGACCCTGTCGGAGACCGCCGCCACCACCACCATGATGTTCATGGTGCTGATCGGCGCGCTGGTGTTCTCCAACTTCGTGAACGTCGCCGGCATGCCGGGCGCGCTCGAGGACCTGATGCGGGCCAGCAACCTGCCGCCGATGGCGATCCTGGCGATCGTGCTGCTGATGTACCTGGTCCTCGGCATGGTGCTGGAGAGCCTGTCGATGGTGCTTCTGACGGTGCCGATCCTGGCCCCGCTGATGGCCGGGCTCGGCTTCGACCTGATCTGGTTCGGCATCGTGGTGGTGGTGGTGACCGAGATCAGCCTGATCACCCCGCCGGTCGGCCTCAACGTGTTCGTGCTGAAGACCGTGCTGCCCGACGTGCCGATCGGGACGATCTTCCGGGGCATCGTGCCGTTCCTGGTCGCCGACGTGGTCCGCCTCGCCCTGATCGCGCTGGTGCCGGCCGTGGTGCTGTTCCTGCCGTCGCTGATGTGACGGTTGCGGCAGTTTCCGTGTTTTTTGACGCCCCCGGACAATCGTATCGGTAGTATGGGGCCGACCGAGCCAACAATCCGGGGGCGGAGCCATGAAACGACGCGACTTTCTATTGGGCAGCGCGGCCACCTTGATGGCGGCGCCGGCGGCGGCTCACATGGCGCATTCAGGCGGCATGCACACGAAGGCGTCCGGTAGTCTGGAACTGCTCGAGGGCATGCCGCTGGAAGACTTGCCGCGACTCGCCAACGCCGCCGCGACGCCCGGCCTGTTCCAGGCCGAGCTGCTGGCCGGCCCGTCGACGGTCCGCTACGTGCCCGACCTCGAGACGCCGGTGCTGGCCTACAACGGGACCTGCCCCGGCCCGCTGATCGAGGCGACCGAAGGCGACCGCGTCCGCATCACCTTCCGGAACGAGATCCCGGGGCAGGAATCGACCATCCACTGGCACGGCATGCGGGTCCCGGCCGACCAGGACGGCAACCCCCAGGACGCGGTGCCGACCGGGACCGACCGGGTCTACGAGTTCACCCTGCCGGAGGACAGCGCCGGGCCGTACTGGTACCACCCGCACCCGCACGACCTGACCGCCGAACAGTTCTACCGCGGTCTCAACGGCGTGTTCCTGGTCAAGCCGAAGGCCGACCCGATCCCGCCCGAATACGGCGACACCATCCTGTTCCTGACCGACCTGCGGCTCGCCCCGGACGGCACCATGCCGGAATCGACGCCGGCCGACATGATGAACGGCCGGGTCGGCGACCACGTGCTGGTGAACGGCCAGAAGAACCCGCTGATGATCCTGCCGCAGGGCACCAGGCGCCGCTTCCGCCTGTACAACGCCATGAACGGCCGGTACCTGCGGCTGACCTTCGGCGAGGGGGCGATGACGGTCGTCGGCACCGACGGCGGCCTGATCGAGGCGCCGGTGCCCGGCGTGTCGGAGGTGCTGCTGTCGCCGGCCGAGCGCATCGAGGTGGTCGTCGACTTCGCCGAGCCCGGCACCCGGGCCCTGAAGACCCTGCCCTACGACCGCGGCTGGATGGGGCCGGGCGTGCCGGACGACGGCGACCTGACCCTGCTGACGGTCGAGGTCACGGAGGCCGACAAGCCGGTCGAGATGCCGCCGCTGCCGGCCACGCTGCGCCGGATCGAGCCGCTCGGCGAGCCGGTGGTCACCCGGCGCTTCGAGCTCGGCGAGGTGATGGGCCACATGCACCACGCCGCGTCCGCCCAGGCCGGCGGGACGACACCGCAGGCGGCCGCCATGCCCGGCGGCCACGATCACGGCAAGATGGCCGCAGGGCACGATCACGGAGCCATGGCCGGCATGTCCCACGACCACGGCAAGATGGCCGGCACGTCCCAGGGGCACGCCATGGCGACTGCGGCGGAGAGCAAGGCGACGGCCGGCATGGGACAGAGCCACGGAACCATGGCCGCCCAGGATCACGGCCACATGACGCCCGGGCCCGGTCACGCGCACGGCGCCGCCGCCGGCATGGGGATGGCCTTCCTGATCAACGGCAAGATCTTCGACATGGACCGGATCGACATCCGGCCGAAGGTCGGCGACGTCGAGCTGTGGGAGGTGGTCAACCCGACCGACATGGACCACCCGTTCCATGTCCACGGCACCCAGTTCCAGATCGTCGAGATCGAAGGCCCGGACGGCGCGAAGACCAAGCCGCCCTATCTGGCCTGGAAGGACATGGTCAACATCCGCCCCGGCGAGACCGCGCGCTTCCTGATCCGCCAGGACACCCCGGGCCTGCGGATGTACCACTGCCACATCCTCGAGCACGCCAGGCTCGGCATGATGGCCAATGCCGAGGTGATCGCGGCGGGATAGCGGTTGCGGCAGGCATTTTTGCACCTGCTAACAGTTTGTTCATCGGCGCCCGGTAAGTGATCGCCATCCCGTCGATCCACCTCGGACAGCGACCGAATGAACGCCCGGATTCCAGCGATCCGTCAGTACGCGCGTCCGCGCCTTGCGGTGGCTTCCACATCGCTTGCCGTCGCCGCGGCGATCGCCTGCATGTCGGCCGCCGGCCAGGCCCGCGCGGCGACCAGGTACATCGTCGACGAGCCGATCAACCGGATCCTGCAGCGGACCAGCGACGATCACGGCCTGTGTCGCCGCCACGGCATGTCGATGAATCCGCTGGTCTTGTTCCAGGCCACGCGAACCCGGGGCGACTCCGCACACTGGCACGGCCCCACCGAACGTTTCGTCCAGTATCCGGGAACGTCGGCCTGCGTGGTCTGGAAGCGCCGAGGGCAGTAGCGCAGCCAACCGGCTGCCGCCTCGGCACTACGCTGCCGGCACCGGAACCACCACCCGATCCGCCGGGAACTCGACACGGGCGGTGGTGCCGCTTCCCCGGTCGCTCTCAAGTACCAGCCGGCCGCCATGCGCCTGCACGATCGCCCGGCTGATCGCCAGCCCGAGGCCGGTCCCGCCGTGCTCGCGCGAGAGATGGGAGCGAACCTGCTCAAACGGCTCGAGCACCCTTTCGAGGTCCTCCCGTGGAATTCCCGGGCCGTCGTCGGCGACCACGATCACGTACCTGCCGTCCGCCCCGAAGCCGCCCGTGATCTCGACATGGCCGCCAGACGGCGTGAACTTGATGGCGTTTCCGACCAGATTCAGCACGACCTGTCGGAGACCCCGGTCGTCGGCACGGAGCACCACCTCCGCCCCGTCAACCTGGGTCGCGAGACTGACCCGCTTGGCCTGTGCCTGCGGCTGGACCATTGCCGCGCACTCCGCCAGCAACCCTGCGACGGCGACGTCCTCCTCGTTGATCGAGTAGCCGCCGCTGTCGAGCCGGGACATGTCGAGCAGGTCGTCTATGAGATTCATCAGGTACTGCGCGCTCCTGTGGATGTCGGAGCCGTAGGACCGGTACCTCTCCGGCAATTCGCCGAGGACGCTCCGGCTGATGATCTCGGAGAATCCGATTATCGCGTTGAGCGGAGTACGCAGCTCGTGGCTCATGGTGGCCAGGAACCGGGTCTTGGATCGGTTTGCTCGCTCGGCCCGGTCACGGGCGTCCGCGAGCTCCCGGTTGTATCGCTCGATGGTCCCGATCATCTCGTTGAAGCCGTCGATCAGCGTACCGACTTCGTCGTCGCTGCCGCGGACCGCCCGGCGACCGAAATCGCGATTCCGGGAAACCGCCTGCATGGTCGCGGCGAGATGCTCGATGGGACGGGAGATCGCCTGCCCGAGCAGTCTGGCCAGCAACCATGCGACCACGGCGGCAGCGGCCATCACGGCGGCGCTGATCACCAGCGTCTCCCGGACGGCCGCCTCCAGACCGCTCAACGTCGTTCCGAGCTGAAGCGTACCGAGAAACCGCTGCCCTCGCTCGATACGCTTGCTCAGCAGTGCGTGTTCGCCGGCCACCCGGATTCCCTCCGCCGGCCAGGCGAGCCCGGGATCGACGCTGCCGTGCGAGGCGAATACCTCGCCACCGTCGTCGAGGAGCCGGGCATAGGTCACGACGGGACGTGACGACAGGGCGGAGAGGGTCTCGCGGGCCGCGCGACGGTCGCCGAACAGCAGCGGCGCCTCGACGTTGGCCGCCAGTATCCCCGCCACGGCAGTCAGCTCCTGCTGCAAGGCCTCCCGGCGCGACTGGTAGCCGAACCAGGCGCTGAACAGCGTGACCACGAGCACGGCGACCAGGCTGATCGCCATGGTCATCCAGACCAGCTTGCTACGGATCGACGCGGCGGCGGATCCCCTCACGGCGGCAGGCTCCTCATCGTGTCGTTTCCCCTTGGACGATATCGGCCAGCCGAAGAACCTTGGAGCTCAGCTCGACCCCGCTGCGTCTCAGTTCGGCAAGATTGACGCGGAAGCGAAACTGGTTGCCGTCGAGGAACAGCTCGATGTGACCGCCGCTGGCGGCGAAGCCGGCCGCGTCCGACACCAGCAGGACATGGTCGCGCCGTGCCGACCCGAGCAGGCCGGGAACCGCCGCGGCAGCATCCGGCGCGCCAGTGAAGAGAACGTCGCAGGGCCTCAGATCGGTCTCGCCGCGCGGACGCGCGACGAACCGCGGCCGGAGCCGGTAGTTGCTCCCGCCGATCTCCTCCCACCCGGCGAAGACCGACCCGTCGATCGTGCTGCGCTCCACGCAGACTGTCACCTCGCTCGCCCCGACGCGGTCGCCCGGCCAGGAGGCGAACTGCGTGAAGTTGAACAGGAAACCCGCCTTGACCGCGTCATGGCTCAACTCCGCCGCCGCCACCGGACGGACCGGAAACGCGATGCCCACGGCCAGCACCAGAAGTGCCGCAAGCCGGGCGGCAGCGCGCCGGGTCGACGCGCCCGCCCGTGCGGGCGGCTCCGGCCGCAGACCCGATCTCAGCGGAGGGCTCGACACGATCAGAACTTGATGACGAGGGTCGCAAGCAGGCTCCGTTCCACCTCGGTCGCGAGCGGAGACGGATTCTCCGCCCGCTCCGTCCCGAACTCGCGGCGGCCGTCGCTCAGCAGGTTCTTGCCGGTCAGCGCCAGCTCGACCGATCGCGACGGTGACCACGACAGGCGCGCATCCACGTCGACATAGCCGTCCGCGTCCAGGTTGGTGAGTTCGTCGACGAAGCGCACGACCGTGTCGAACCGCCACTCCGGAGCGATGTCGTAGTAGGACCGGATGGTCGCCTGGTGCTTCGGTGCATTGCCCTCGGCGCCTTCAGGGGCGTCGAGGTCCTCCCTGAGCCAGGAATACCCACCTCGCACCCGCCAGTTCGGTGCCGCCTGCCAGGTTGCAGCGACCTCGAGTCCATAGGTTCGACCGTCGGCATTCTCGTTGATGGCCGCGGGGGCGTCCAGAAACGGCGTCCCGTAGTCGCCGTTGACAGTGGCGGTCCCGGACGTCACGTCCAGCAGCAGACCGTCATAGGTGTTGTAGAAGCCCGCGACATCGATCGACAGAGCGGCCGACAGCCGAGCCCGGTAGCCAACCTCATACGCCGTGATCCGCTCGGCATCGAGAGCGCGGGATCCGTCGATCGAGACGACGAGCGGCAGCTGAGACGGATTTGCGGCGGTGCCCGGCGGAATGACGACGTTGCGAATGGCGCCGTTGGACTCGACCATCGACGGCGTACGGACCGCCTGCGAGACCGAGGACCAGACCGTATGGTCGGGCGTCACGTTCCACAGCACGCGTGCCGAAGGCTGCACCTCGGTTCCGGTGATCGACTGGTGCTCAACCTTGGTGCCGAGAGTGACCTCGACCCGGTTCTCGAAGAACCGGCGCGACGCCTGGACGAACCCGTCGAGGATCTCGATGCTCTCGGAGCCGGGCTCGACCTCGAAGCTGAACGACGGGGTTTCGACCGCCTCCCGGACCAGACGATAGCCGCCACCCCATGTCACCTGGATGCCCGAGCCGACGACGAAGCGGTGCTGGGCATGGAGATCGGCAGTCGTCCGGCTTTCCTCCGCAATCGGGGTGTCGATGTCCATGTACTGGTGGTCGATGTAGCCCTGCACCGACATGTTGGAGGTGGCGCCGAGCTCGCGATCCCAGCGGCCGAGAACGTAGGTCCCGTAGCGATCGGTATCGCCGGTCTCCAGGCCGGAATACGGGGCCGTGAGCGACGGCATGAGGCGCCGGTCGCCGGCCGAGACCGAGTTGGCGCCGGCCTCCAGCAGCAGCACGTCCCTGGCGGTCGGCGTCCAATCGAGCCGAAGGTCCACCTGGCTGCGGTCCCACCCGTCGTTACCGTCGGTCGAACCGCTCAGCGTGGTCGCGTCATGGGCCTCGGACTGCACCGACAGACGGTAGCTGCCGTTGTTGCCAAGCACGCCGCCCTGGCGAAGCGACAGCCGACCGAGTTCCGCCGTCCCCGCCGAGATCTCGGCCCTGGCCCCCTGGGTCTCGGCGGAGTGCCGCGTGATGATGTTGATGATGCCGTTGACGGCGTTGGCGCCCCAGAGCGTGCCGCCCGGCCCGCGAACCACTTCGATGCGGTCGATGTCGTCGATCGGAACGTTGTTGCGGTCCCAGAAGACACCGGAAAACAGGGGCGAGTAGACGCTACGCCCGTCGATCATCACCAACAGCTTGTTGGCGAACCGGCTGTTGAAGCCGCGAATGCTGACCGCCCAGGAGCTGGCGTTGATGCGGGCCACGTTCACGCCCGGTACCAGCCGCAAGGCGTCCGGGAGACTGGTCGCCCCGGACCTCTGAATCTCCTCGCGCGGCAGCACGTAGACCGCCGCCGCTGCATTTTGCGCACGTTCGGGTTGCTTCGAGACCGTCGTGACCTCGACGTTCATGAGGTATTCGAGCGACATCTGCGTGATCGGATTGGCCGGCTCCGCCGCCCATAGCTCGCAACGGAAACCGATGAGCAGGACTGTCGCCAAAGTCGCCTGGCAGAGCGGCCTCACCGGACGATACATGGGTCCGTCCCCCGAAATGACGCTACGCGACCGTCATTTTCAGGGCTTTTCCATGAAGTATTGGTAAATCTTCTATTATGTAGGCTGGCCTCCTACCGCCGAACCTCGGTCGCCATGCGGACCGCCAGCGCGGCCAGCACCGTTCCCATCAGCCAGCGCTGCACCACCAGCCACGTCGGACGCCCGGCCAGGAACGCCGCGATCGACCCGGCGGCCAGCGCGATCAGGGCGTTCACGGTGACGCTGATGGCGATCTGGGCGGTCCCGAGCGCCAGCGACTGCCCCAGCACGCTGCCCTTGGCCGGGTCGACGAACTGCGGCAGCAGCGACAGGTACAGCACCGCGATCTTCGGGTTCAGCAGGTTGGTGACCAGCCCCACCAGGAACAGCCGGCGGAGCCCGTCACGCGGCAGGTCGCGGACCCGGAACGGCGAGCGCCCGCCCGGCCGCACCGCCTGCCAGGCCAGGTAGAGCAGGTAGCCCGCACCGGCCAGCCGCAGGGCGTCGTAGGCATACGGCACCGCCAGCACGATGGCGGTGATGCCGAACGCCGCGCACAGCATGTAGACCACGAAGCCGAGCGCCACCCCGCCGAGCGACACCAGCCCGGCCGCCGGCCCCTGGCAGATCGAGCGCGAGATCAGGTAGACCATGTTCGGCCCGGGCGTCAGCACCATGCCGAGCGCGATCAGGCCGAAGGCGGCGGCGGTCGGAAGGTCGGTCATCGGCGGATCCTCAGTGGGCGTAGCGCCTGGCCCCGGCGACGCACAGCACCACGGCGCCGGTCGCCGCCAGCAACGGCCAGCCGACCGCCTCGCCCAGCACCAGGGCGGCCAGCGCGAAGCCGAGGAACGGCTGCAGCAGTTGCAGCTGGCCGACCGCGGCGATGCCGCCGAGCGCCAGACCGCGGTACCAGAACACGAAGCCGATCAGCATGCTGAACAGGCCGACATAGCCGAGCGCCAGCCAGCCGGGCAGGCCGACGCCGTCGAAGGTGTCCGGCCGGGTCAGCAGGGCCGCCGGCAGCATGGCCGGGAGCGACAGCAGCAGCGCCCAGCAGATCACCTGCCAGCCGCCGAGCCGGCGCGACAGCCGGCCGCCCTCGGCATAGCCGAGCCCGATCACCAGGATCGCCAGCAGCATCAGCCCGTCGCCGATCAGCGAGGCCTCGGCCCCGCCGCGCAGGGCATAGGCCGCGACGATCGCCGAACCGAGCACGGAGAACGCCCAGAACGCCGGCCGCGGCCGCTCGCCGCCGCGGATCGCGCCGAACAGCGCGGTGGCGACCGGGGTCAGGCCGATGAACACGATGGCGTGGGCCGAGGTCACGTGCTTCAGCGCCAGCGCGGTCAGCAGCGGGAAGCCGACCACCACCCCGAGCGACACGATCACCAGCGAGGCGAGATCGGCACGCGCCGGCCGCGCCGGCCGCAGGACCGCCAGCAGCAGCACGGCGACCAGGCCGGCGATGGCGGCGCGGGCCAGGGTCAGGAACACCGGGTCGAAGGCCGCGACCGCCACCTTGGTGGCCGGCAGCGAGCCGGCGAAGATGGCGATACCGGCGAAGCCGTTGGCCCAGGCGACCGCCGATTGCGGCGCCGGGCGGACGGTCGATGGGGCTGTCGTGCTCATGCCGGCGATCCTGAACGGGGATGCGCAAGGTCGCCAGGGACGATACAGTACGATACGAACGAACTGTACTGGTCCAACCCGAGGTACGGATGTCGACCCTGTCCGTCGAGCCGGAGCCCGGCCAGACCCTGGTCGAGGCGGTGATGGCGGAGATCCGCCGGCGCGTCGAGACCCGCGCCCTGGCGCCGGGTGCCCAGGTGCCGTCGCTGCGCCGGCTGGCCGAAGCCCTCGGCGTCTCGAAGTCGACGGTGGTCGAGGCCTACGACCGGCTGGCCGCCGAGGGCACGATCACGGCGCGGCCGGGCTCCGGCTTCTACGTCACCCGCCGCACCCGGCCGTTCTCGCTGGCGCCGCTTCCGAAGCCGGCCGAGCGGGCGATCGACCCGCTGTGGATCATGCGGCAGTCGCTGGACCAGCACGGCATGGACCGCCCCGGCTGCGGCTGGCTGCCGACGGGGTGGCTGCCGGACGCCGCCCTGCGCCGGGCCATGCGCAGCCTGGCCCGCGACGCCACGGCCGACCTCGCGGAGTACGACTCGCCGCTCGGCTTCCCGCCGTTGCGCCGGCACCTGGCCGACCGGCTCGACGCCCGCGGCATCGAGGCCGGGCCAGAGCGCATCCTGCTGGCCGATTCCGGCACCCAGGCGATCGACCTGGTCTGCCGGTTCCTGCTGCAGCCGGGCGACACGGTGCTGCTGGACGACCCCTGCTACTTCAACTTCCAGGCCATCCTGCGGGCTCACCGGGCGACTGTGGTCGGGGTGCCGTACACCCCGGCCGGCCCCGACCTGGAGGCGTTCGCCCGGGCCGCCGCCGAGCATCGCCCGCGGCTGTACGTGACCAACGCCACCCTGCACAACCCGACCGGCACCTGCCTGCCGGCGGCCGCCGTGCACCGCCTGCTGAAGGTCGCCGAGGCCCACGACATGGTGATCGTCGAGGACGACATCTTCGCCGATTTCGAGACCGAGCCGGCGCCGCGGCTGGCCGCCTTCGACGGCCTCGACCGGGTGATCCACGTCGGCAGCTTCTCGAAGACCCTGTCGGCCGCCGTGCGCTGCGGCTTCGTGGCGGCCCGCCGCGACTGGATCGAGGGCATCGCCGACCTGAAGCTGGCCGCCGTGTTCGGCAACGGCGCGCTGTCGGCGCAGCTGGTCCACCGCATGCTGGTCGACGGCAGCTACCGCCGGCACCTGGACGGGCTGCGCGGCAAGCTGGCGAGGGCGATGGGCGAGACCGCGCGGCGGCTGGAGAGGGCCGGGCTGACCCTGTGGGCCGAGCCGCGCGGCGGCATGTTCCTGTGGGCCCGCCTGCCCGACGGCCTGGACTCCGCCGAGGTCGCGCGGCACGCCCTGGAGCGCGACGTGGTGCTGGCGCCGGGCAACGTGTTCAGCCCGTCCGCCAGCGCCGCCCCCTACCTGCGCTTCAACACCGCGCAATCCGCCGCCCCGCGGATCTTCGAGGTGCTGAAACGGGCGATGGACGCGGCGGCCTGACGGCGGTCGCTTCGGAGGGCCGCCGACACCCGTCGCCGCCTGGGTCCCGGATGCGCTCCGCCCGCGGCGGTCCGCTCCGGGATGAGGGTGAAGGGAAAGCCGGCCCTGCCACCTCCCTCCCTCATCCCGGCCGGAACGGCAGAGCCGCGGAGAGCCGGGACCCACACCGTCACGCGCCTCCACCGTTTCGGCCATCTCCGCTACCATCGGATGATGCAGCCGTTTCCCTCCAGTCGGTCAGGCGTCGCGACGACGCTCCTGGCTCTCTTGATCGTAGTGCTGGTCTCGCCGGTCTTGATGAGTGCAATGATCTGGCTGGTGGTCGGGAGCACCATCCAACTTCACAGTATTCTCTCCGTTGAATCGTGTGACACAGAGATGATGACGGTGGGCGGCAGCTTCATCTACATCTTCGAACTGATGGCATCGCCGCTAGTCGGGATCCTGACTGCCATCGCGAACGGCTACCACCATGGATGGGCGTTCTGGAGGCGGACACTGAGCATCACGACAACGATCTTCGCTCTGTCGAATGCGGGCGTCGCCTACATGCTCATAGACGCATATTGCCGATGACCTCTGCTTCCGATGCCCAAGCATCACCGCCTCGGGCATCCGTCGCTTCGTGGGTTCCGGAGCCGGACGCTCACGCGTCCTCTCCGGAATGACGAGAGTTGGAGCAAGACCGGCCGGTTTCGCGGCGAGACACCGCCCCATTTTCGTCATTCCGGAGGGGCTGCGACAGCAGCCGGCTCCGGAACCCACGAGTTGACGGGCTGCTCAGTCGTGCGTCGCGCCCGACAGTGGCGTGGCGCGCATCGACGGGCGCTCGGCGAAGCGGTCAAGCCAGGCGGCGAGCCGCGGATGGCCGGCCCGGAACGGGGCGACGCCGCGGAACTCCAGCCAGCTGAGCGCGGTCGCCAGCGCCACCTGCCCGACGGTGACCGGGCCGGACGGGGCCGGATCGCCCAGCGCCGGGTCGGCCTCGGCGAAGGCATAGGCCTCGCGCAGCTTGCCGAGCTGACCCTCGGCCAGGGCCGGGTAGCGCAGTGCCTCGGGGCGGCGCTCGGTCTCCCAGCGGACCGCGATGCCGGCCTCGGCCATGCCGTTCGCCACCGCCTGCAGCCGCAGCGCCGCGAACCGCGCCGGACCGCCCTCCGGGATCAGCCTCGGCCCGTCGTGCAGCCCGTCGAGGTAGTCGACGATGACCGCGGAGTCGAACAGGCAGGTGCCGTCGTCCAGCAGCAGCACCGGCACCTTGCCGAGCGGGTTGCCGGCGTACACCGCGTCGTTGCGCCGGGTCGGGCTGGTCTCGTGGTGCACCACCTCGAGGCGGCTGGCGAGCCCCATCTCGTGCGCCGCCACCAGCGCCTTGCGGGCGAACGGCGAGTGGGTCTGGTAGAGCAGCCGCATCGCCGTCACCGGGCCGGTAAAGCGGCCTCGACGAGCCCGATCCAGTACGCGGCGCCGGGAGCGAGAGCATCGTCGTTGAAGTCGTAATACTGGCCGTGCAGGCCGCGGCCTTGGCCGGCGTCGCCGCCGTTGCCGAGGAACGCGAAGCAGCCGTCGCGGACCGCCAGCATGCGCGCGAAGTCCTCGGCGCCGCCGATCGGCCGGCAGTCCGGGTCGACGTTGCCGTCGCCGAGCGCGCCGCGGGCCGCCCGCACCACCAGGTCGGTGGCCTCCGCCGTGTTGACGGTCGGCACGAACGAGTTGGCGTACTCGACCTCGCAGGTCGCGCCGTGGGCGGCGCACACCCCGGCCGCGATCCGCCGCATCAGCGCCTCGACCCGCTGCTGGTGGGCCGGCACGAAGGTGCGGACGTCGCCGCGGATCCAGGCGGTCGACGGGATCACGTTGCGCACCCCGTCGGTGGTGATCTCGGTGGCCGACACCACGACCGCGTCGGACGGCCCGAAGCCGCGGGCCACGATGGTCTGCAGCGCCAGCACCACCTCGGCGGCGATGACGATCGGGTCGACCGTGTTCTGCGGCGCCGAGGCGTGACCGCCGGCGCCGTGGATGACGATCTCGAAATTGTCCTCGCTTGCCATGATCGGCCCGGTGCGGACCGCGAGCTGCCCGACCGGCAGGCCCGGCATGTTGTGGATGCCGAACACCTGGTCGACCCCGAACCGCTCGAACAGCCCGTCCTCGATCATCGCCAGGGCGCCGCGGCCGTGCTCCTCGGCCGGCTGGAAGATGAACACCACGGTGCCGTCGAACGTCTCGGACCCGGCGAGGTGCTTCGCCGCCCCCAGCAGCATGGCGGTGTGGCCGTCATGACCGCAGGCGTGCATCACGCCGTCGGTCGCCGAGCGGTGCGCGAAGTCGTTCTTCTCGGTGATCGGCAGGGCGTCGATGTCGGCGCGCAGGCCGACCGCCCGGTTCGACGAGCCGCGCCGCAGCACGCCGACCACCCCGGTGCCGCCGATGCCCGCATGGACCTCCAGGCCGAACCCGGCCAGCCGCTCGGCGATCAGGCGGCTGGTGCGGGTCTCCTGGAATCCCAGCTCCGGATGGCGGTGGAAGTCGCGGCGCCATTCGGTCATCGCCGCGACCAGCTCCGGCGAGATTTCCCGGGCGCCGGCCATCACGCGGCCACCGCCTCGGGGGACCGGCCGACGATCTGCCGGTAGATGTCCGGGTCGGTCGCGCCCTCGGTGCCGATCAGCAGCACCCGGCTCGAGGCGTCGAGGCCGAGCGCCGCCCACATCTCCGGCCGCTCCTTCGCCGCCAGGAGCGCCGCCAGCCCGGCCACCCCGGACTCGCCGGCCACCACCGGCCGGTCGCCGCCCTCGCCGTCGGCCAGCAGCCGCATCGCCGGCGGCACCCAGGCGTCGTCGACCGCCACGAAGTCGTCGGCGCCGGGGTCCAGCACCTCCCAGGCCAGCGGCGACGGGTCGCCGCAGGACAGCCCGGCCATCACCGTCTCGTCCTCGATCGGGATCTCGGTGCGCCCACCATGCCGGGCGCTCTCCAGCAGGCAGGCCGCCAGCGCCGGCTCCACCACCACGAAGCGCGGCGCCTCGGCCCCCCAGGCGTCGCGCAGCTCGGCGCAGATCGCCGCCGCCACGCCGCCGACGCCGCCCTGCACCAGCACGTGGGTCGGGCGCTCGCCGGCCATCTGTTCAATTGCCTCGGCCGCGATCAGCGAATAGCCGGCCATCACCGCGGTCGGCACCTCCCGGTAGCCCTCCCAGGCGGTATCGGAGACCACGTGCCAGCCGTTCTCGGCGGCGTCGCGGGCACACTGCCGCACGCTGTCGTCGTAGTTGCCGGCGACCCGGACGATATCGGCCCCGAGCGCCCGCAGCGCCGCCTCGCGGCCGGCGCTGACCCCGGCGTGCAGGTAGATCATGCAGCGGGCACCGGCCTGGCGCGCGCCCCAGGCGACCGAGCGGCCGTGGTTGCCGTCGGTGGCCGCCGCGAAGGTGATGTCGGCACCGCCGCCGAGCTGGCGCACCAGGCGCTGCACCGCGTAGGCGCCGCCGAGCGCCTTGAAGCTGCCGAGCCCGAAGCGCCCGCCCTCGTCCTTCCAGCGCACCGCCGCCACGCCGAGCCGCCGGGCCAGGTCGGGCAGGTCGAGCAGCGGGGTCGGCGCATAGCCGGGCCAGGCCCGGACCGCCTGCTGCGCCTCGACACGGGTTTCCCGGGTCAGGACACCGGGCAGGGGTGCTGCGTGGTCGGCATGCGGGTTGGACAGGTGCTCGATGGCGGGGCGGGCGGCGGACATGGCGGTCTCCGGCTGGGTGAACGCCGACACGGTATCAGCGCGGCGCGACGAATTTCGGCGTAGATACCGTATGTTCTGCAGAAATCTGGCGATTATTGGTCGGTTTGCGGCCGATCCCAGCTGCGGCTTCGATCGCATGCCCCGGTATCCGTTCGGCACGATAGTCATGCCGATGACGGACGCTCTCGCCGCGCGACTCGGCCCCGCGGTCGCGGCTATTCTCGCGGCCTCGGCACGCCTGGGAGACGGCATGGCAATGCAGAAGACGACGGGCGCGCGGCGCAAGCTGCCGGCGCGCTATGCGGTGATCCTCACGCCGCTGATCATTTCGGTATTCATGTCGTGCATCGTCGCCTGCATCTCGACGATCCGCGGCTACGGGCTCGGGACCGGCTTCGTGACGGTGTGGATGCAGTCCTGGGCAACGTCGTGGGTGATCGCCTTCCCGATCCTGGTGTTCGTGCTGCCGGTGGTCCGGCGCATCGTCGGCGTGCTGGTCGAGCAGCCCGGGCGCTGAACGATGTCCGGTCCCGCGCTGCCGTTTCCGGAGACCGAGCACCGCGACCGGCTGGCCCGGACCCGCGCGCGGCTCGCCGCCGAGGGGCTGGACGCCCTGCTGTGCTTCGCCCAGGAGAGCCACTACTACCTGACCGGCTACGACGGCGGCGGCTACGTGTTCTTCCAGTGCCTGGTGGTCACCGCCGACGGCCGCCCGCTCACCCTGCTGTGCCGGCGGCCGGACGTCTCGCAGGCCCGCGACACCTCGCTGATCGACGAGGTCCGGGTCTGGCTGAACGCCGAGGACGCCGACCCGGCGGTCGAGCTGCGCGACATCCTGGACGGGCTGCGCCTGCGCGGCTCGCGGATCGGCATCGAGCTGAACACCTACGGGCTGACCGGCCGGAGCCTGTCGCTGGTCCAGGCCGCCCTGGACGGGTTCTGCACCCTGGTCGACGCCAGCCACGTGGTCGCAGAACTGCGGCTGGTGAAGTCGCCGGCCGAGATCGAATTCGTCCGCAGGGCCGCGGAACTGGCCGACGACGCCTACGACGCGGCGCTGGCGATCGCCGCACCCGGCGTGATGGACGCGGCGGTGACCTCGGCGATCCTGACCTCGATCCTGACCGCCGGCGGCGACATGCCGCCGGCCGGCCCGCTGGCCAACTCCGGCAGCCGGGCGATCTACGGCCGCGGCGTCGGCGGGCCGCGCCGCCTCGCCGACAGCGACCTGCTGATCCTGGAGTACGCCGGGACCTGGCGCCGCTACAACGCCTGCATCGAGCGCAGCATATCGATCGGCCGGCCCGGCGACGCGCACCGCGACCTGCACGCCCTGGTGCGCGACACGCTCGAGGAAATGCAGCAGGCGTTCCGGCCGGGCGAGCCGCTCGGCGCCGTCGACGACATCCACCGCCGCCGCCTGGACGCCGCCGGCCACCGCGACCACCGGTTCGCCGCCTGCGGCTACTCGCTCGGCGCGACCTACCGGCCGTCCTGGATGGACGTGCCGCCGATGATCTACGCCGGCAACCCGCTGGTGCTGGAGCCGGGCATGGTGTTCTTCCCGCACGTGATGGTCGGCGACCCGGCGACCCGGGTGGCGATCGGCCTCGGCAATACCGTGCTGGTGACCGCGGACGGCTTCGAGGTCCTGAGCCGGCAACCGCTCGACCTGCCGGTGCGGTGACGATCCGGGTGGGCGTCCCGAACGTAGCAGGGAGTCCGTATCCTCAGACAAGGCACCGGACGATGTCGGCCACCCTCGTCACGACACCATCCTTCGACTCGTTTCCCGATGACGGCGTCGCGATCGTCTTCGGCGCCGGAGGCGGCATAGGCAGTGCGCTGCTCGCCCGCCTGGAGGCAAGTCCTCGGTTCGTGCGCGCGATCGGTTTCGGCCGCCATACCGAACCGGCCATCGACCTCCTCGACGAGACCGGCCTTCAGCAGGCCGTGGGCCATGCCGCGGCGATGGCACCGATCCGCCTGGCGATCGACGCGACGGGGTTCCTGCACGACACGCACCAAGGCCCGGAGAAATCATGGCGGGACCTTGACGGCGACAGGCTGGCCCGATGCTTCGCGCTGAACGCGATCGGTCCGGCGCTCATCATGAAGCACCTGCTTCCGATCCTGCCGCGCACCGGCAAGGCGGTCTTCGCGACCTTGTCGGCGCGGGTCGGCAGCATCGCCGACAACCGGCTCGGCGGCTGGTACGGCTATCGTGCTTCCAAGGCAGCCCTCAACCAGTTGGTCCGCACCGCCTCCGTCGAACTCGCCCGCACGCATCGCGACGCCATCTGCGTGGCCCTGCATCCGGGGACGGTCGACACCCCGCTGTCAGCGCCGTTCGCCAAGGCCGGGCTGGCAACCCAGCCGCCCGGCGAGGCGGCCGATCGGCTGCTTCAGGTCGTCGAGACCCTCGGTCCGGGGCAGTCAGGCGGGTTCTTCGACCACCGCAGCGAAACCGTGCCCTGGTAGAGCGACCTGGCGGGCCGCGGCGCCCGAGCGAGCCCGGCCATGATCCGCCAGACCCGGCACGAGCGCTTCGCCGCCGCCGGAGCAGCCGGAAGCGACAATGTAACGGCCCACCGTCGAATTCCTCTGTACAGTGGCGCTACAAGCTTGGCGGGCACGGCCTTCGGCTGACGGGACAACGGCCCACGGACGCCTGGATCGGTCGCCCGCCCGTACCATCCGGATGGAGGCTGACGATGACCGTTCACCGCATGGCGTTCGTGGCCGCGTGCTGCGGGATGCTCGCCGCCGCCCCGGCCGCCGCTGCCGAGAGCATCGATCCGGCGAAGCGCGGTGCCGAGATCGCCGCCCGCTGGTGCAGCGATTGCCACGCCAGCGGCGCCTCGGCGCGGGCGTCCGACGTCGGCCCGCCGTTTCCGAAGATCGCCCGCGAACGATCCGCCGACTACCTGCGCGGCTTCCTCGCCAACCCGCATGTCCGCGGGCAGATGCCGCCCTTCGACCTGACCCGGGACCGCATCGAGGACCTGGTGGCCTACCTGCAGTCGCTGCGGTAGGCCGCCGGCGCCGCCGCGACGTCAGTACTTCCGGGCCTGGACCCGGTTGCCCAGGATGGTCTCCTCCCCGAGCGCCTTACAGGCTTCCAGCCGGTGCAGCCCCTCGACCAGGACGAAGCGCTTGCCGTCGTGGCGGACCAGGATCGGCGACTTCTGGCCCTCCTCGAGGATTGCGGCGGCGAGCTGCTCGACGGTCTCGGGATTCAGGGTCGCCCGCCGCTTCGCCGGTACGTAGACCTCCTCGATGGGGATCTTCTCGTCCTTCATCGCCAGCGCTCTCCGGTTGGTTGCCGGATCACAGCTTCGGGCAAGCCGGCCGCGATGTCACTCCGCCGCGATGTCACTCCGCCTCCGAGGCCGCCATCCGCCGGGCCCCGAATCCCAGGCTCCAGTCGACCTCGTTGCCGGCCGACGGCACCGTCGGCACCAGCCGCGCCAGGAACAGGCTGACCGCCGCCATCGCCGCCCCGGCCAGGAACACCGCGGCCGGCGACGCCAGCCACAGCAGGCCGAACGTCACCGGGATGCCGACGGCGGCGATGTGGTTGATGGTGAACGCCACCCCGGCGGTCGGCGCGATGTCGGCAGGGTCGGCGATCTTCTGGAAATAGGTGCGCATGGCGATCGCGATGGCGAAGAACGCGTGGTCGATGACGTACAGCGCGCCCGCCAGGTACGCGTCGGTCACGAAGGCGTAGGTGGTGAACACCGCGATCAGCCCGACGTATTCGAAGGTCAGCGCGGTGCGCTCGCCGAACCGGACGATCAGCTTGCCGATCTTCGGGGCCAGCAGCATGTTGACCGCGCCGTTCAGGAAGAACAGCCCGGCGACCTCGTGGACGTCGTAGCCGAAGCGTTCGACCATCAGGAAGCCGGCGAACACCGTGAAGATCTGCCGCCGCGCCCCGCCCATGAAGGTCAGCGCGTAGTACAGCCAGTAGCGCTTGCGCAGGATGAGCTTCTTGTGCTGCGGCACGCCCTCGCGGAACGCCGGGTAGGCCAGGAACAGGAACGCCAGCACCGCCAGGGTCAGCATGCCGGCGATCAGGAACACGGTGGTGAACGACAGCTCCAACGTCTTCCAGCCGCCAAGGATCAGGCCGTAGGCGACCAGCTGCGCGAACGCGCCGACCGCGATGATCTTGCCCATGCTGGCGGCCGCCGTCGCCTTCGGCAGCCATTGCAGCGACAACGACTGGGCCGCGGTCTCGTAGTAGTGGAAGCCGACCGACATCACGAAGGTGGTCAGGTAGAAGCCCCAGGCGGTCGGAAAGTAGCCGGTGACCGCCACCCCGATCCCCAGGAACAGCAGCGACAGGTAGGCGAGCGTCTGCTCGCGCATGAACAGCAGCAGGTAGACCGCCAGGAACGACAGGAAGCCCGGGATCTCGCGGATCGACTGCTGGATGCCGATCTCGCGGCCCGTGAAGTCGAGCTCGTGGACCGCGAAGTTGTTCATCAGGTTCCACCAGGCGGCGAACGACAGCTGCATCGCCGCCGCCATGATCATCAGCATCACGACGGGCGAGCGCCAGCCGGCGGTGGCCTTTGGGTCGGCGGAAGCGGTCAGGTAGCTCATGGCGAAGTCCGGCAGGTCGGTTCGGGCAGGGAAGGCCCCTAGGTACCCGCCCCTTTCCGTTTCGTGTTAGCGTGGTTTTGCCAATCAATATCGACGAGTCGCCAAATGGACCTCACCGCTCCACCGCCGGAGAGCCCCGACGACCACCCCGCCGCGGTCATCGCCTATGCCGGCGAGCAGGACCGGGACTCCCGCAACCGGCCGCACCGCCATTGGCGCGCTCAGCTGTTCCACATCGTCTCCGGCTCGGTCACGGTGGAGACCGAGCGTGGCAGCTTCGTGGTGCCGCCGGAACGGGCGCTGTGGATGCCGTCCGGGGTCCTGCACGGCAGCCGCTATCACCAGCGCTCGATCCTGCGCTACCTGTACTTCCGGCCCGACGTGGTGCCGCACCTGCCGAGGGTGCCCTCGGTGATCCGGCTGTCGCCCCTGTTGCGCGAACTGATCGGCGCGTTCATGGCCTACCCGCACGACGACGCCGCCGACGGTCCGGCCGGCCGGCTGGCCGCGGTGATCCTCGACCAGCTCGCGGCCGAGCGGGCGGCCCCCCTGCACCTGCCGATGCCGAGCTCCGAGCGGCTGCGGCGCGCGGTGACCGAGCTGGCCGCCGATCCGGCGCGGGCCGACGGCCTCGGCGAGGTGGCGCGGCGGGCGGCCCTGTCCGAGCGCTCGTTCGAGCGGCATTTCCGGTCCGAGACCGGGCTCAGCTACCGGGCGTGGCTGCGGCAGGCCCGGCTGATGAAGGCGGTAGAGTGGCTGTCGCTCGGCGCCTCGGTCGGCGACGTCGCCCACCGCCTCGGCTACGAGGGCACCAGTGCCTTCGTCGCCGGCTTCCGCAAGGCGTTCGGCGTCACCCCGGGCCGCTACTTCGCCGAGACCCGGTGAGCGCCCGCGCGATGGCCGATCTCGACGCGTTCGACCGCAAGCTGCTGGCCCTGGTGCAGGAGAACGCCCGGCTGACCGCCGAGCAGCTCGGCGAGCGGGTCGGGCTGTCGGCCTCGGCCTGCCACCGACGGCTGCGCCGGCTGCGCGAGGCCGGGGTGATCGAGGCCGAGATCGCGGTGGTGGCGCCCGAGACGGTCGGCCGGTCGCTGACCATGATCGTCGAGGTGTCGCTGGAGCGCGAGCACCCGCACATCATCGACGCCTTCAAGCGCTCGATGCGGGCGACGCCCGAGGTGATGCAGTGCTACTACGTCACCGGCGACGCCGATTTCATCATCATCCTGACCGCCCGCGACATGAAGAGCTACGAGCGCTTCACCCAGCGGTTCTTCTTCGACAACCCGCAGGTCCGGAAGTTCCGTACCTTCGTGGTGATGGACCGCACCAAGGTCGGGCTGGGGGTGCCGATGGACGACCGCGACGACTGAACCTGTTCAGGGCCGGCCGCACAGCCGCGACAGCAGCCCCGACCGCAGGACCAGCCGGTCGAGCGAGACCGGCCCACCGCCCCAGGCGACCAGCGCCAGCGCCATCGCCGCCCACGGCAGGTGGAAGTTGGCCCAGCCGTCCGGAATGGTGATCTGGATGATCGCCGTCATCGCCAGCAGCCCCAGGGCCGCGAACCGGGTGCCGAGGCCGAGGACCAGCAGGATCGGCAGCACGATCTCCGCGACTCCCGACAGGAACGCCATCAGCGTCGGCGCCGGATAGGAGACGAGCGCCCCGAACAGGTGCAGCTTGAACTCCTCCTCGAACAGGAACACCGCGCTGTCGGAGAGCTGCAGGAAGCCGTCCCACTTGGTCAGCCCCGAGCGGTAGAACGGCACCGCCAGCGCCAGCCGCAACGCAACCTGCGCGACCGGCGGCGCAACCGTCTCGACCTGGCTGCGCAGGCGGCACGCCCGCGCCATCAGCGACGGGGCGGCAGCCCCGGTATCGGTGGTCTCGGTCATCCTCTTGCCTCTTCCATGTCGCCGATCGCGCCCGCGTCGGCCAGCATCACCAGGGCCGTTCCGGCCTCGAATCCCTCGTCCTCGTCGAGCGCCGCGGCCCCGGCCTCGCCGACGCTCGCGCCAGCCAGCAGGGCGGCCGCGAACGCGCCGGCGGCCGGATCCAGCGCCCGGACCCTGACCTCGCCGGCCGGCCGCGTCACCAGCGCCGTCTCCGGCTGCCACGGGCCGCCGAACGCCGGCTCCGGGTCGTCGCCCTGGTGGACCGCCCAGACCGACCGGATCGGATACCGGCTCGCCACCACCCGGGTCGCCGGATGCGCCGTCACCCGGGCCGCCAGCAACGCCTCGCCGGACCAGCCGGCGACCCGCCGCGCCAGCACCGCCGCCGCCAACGCCGGTCCCTCGGCCGCGTGCCAGGCGGCGGTGCGCGCCGCCTCGAGCGCCGCCACGTCGGCCAGGTAGGGCACCGACGCCGCCGGGGCGAAGCCGGCGATGAAATCCGCGAACCCGGCGCCGTACTCGAACATCATCGGCGAGGACGGTCGGTTCCAGGCCACGAAGACCTGCGCCATCGCCCGGAAGAATTCCTCGCCGACCAGCCGCCCGGTCACCGGGAATCCGGCGGCCAGGGCATCGACCAGCCCGACGGTCACGTTGTTGCGGTACACCGCCAGCCGCCGGCCGAGATCCGCGCCCGGGCGCGCCGTCAGGCCGGCCGGAACCGGACGGCCCGGGTCGACGACCGCCGCCGCGAAGCCCGCCAGCGCCTCAGCCACGATCGGCTCCCGCCCGCCGCGGCCCGCCGACGAACCCGGCCAGGACCGCGTCGGCCGCCTGCGCCTCGGCATGCAGGACCGGCCAGTCCGGAACCGCATTGTCCCACTCGATGAGGGTCGGCACCGGACCGGCCAGGGCCAGCGCGTGGCGGAACAGCGGCCAGACATCGGGCCGCACCGGGCTGCCGTGCGCGTCGATCAGCAGCCGGCCTCCATCGGCCTCGACCTCCTCGTCGTAGCCGGCGAGGTGGATCTCCCCGATGTGCGCGACCGGGAAGGCGTCGAGATAGCCGACCGGGTCGTAGCCGAGGTTGGTGGCCGAGACCCGGACGTTGTTGACGTCGAGCAGCAGGCCGCAGCCGGTCCGCTCGGCCAGCCGGCCGAGGAACTCGGTCTCCGGGATCGTGCTCTCGGCGAACGCCAGGTAGCTCGACGGGTTCTCGACCAGGATCGCCCGGCCGAGCGCGTCCTGGACCTCGTCGACATGCGCCGCCACCCGGTCCAGGGTGGCTTCCGTCAGCGGCACCGGCAGCAGGTCGTTCAGGAACGCCCCGTCATGGCTCGACCACGCCAGGTGCTCGGACACCAGGCCGGGGCGGTAGCGGTCGACCACCGTCCGCAGCCGGGCGAGGTGGGCGCGGTCGAGCGGTCCGGGCCCGCCGATCGACATCCCGACCCCGTGCACCGACAGCGGATAGCGGTCGCGGACCCCCTCCAGCAGCCGGTGCGGCGGGCCGCCGGCCCCCATGTAGTTCTCGGCGTGGACCTCGAAGAAGCCGACATCCGGTCGGCCGCCGAGAACGGCCGCCGCATGCTGCGGCTTCAGGCCGACACCGGCCCGGGCCGGGACAGGGTCCGGCCCGAACCGGTCCGCGATGTCGGCTGCCGCCATCGCCTCAGCCCTTGGGGACGTCCCGTTCCAGCGCGGTCAGCGAGCCCTTGCGGCCGCCCGGCAGCTCCATGCCCTCGCAGGTGCCCTTCGGGACCAGCTTCCAGGCGTTGCCCTGGTAGTCGACCTTGGAGGTGCCGGCGCAGGTGGTGCCCGGCCCGGCGGCGCAGTCGTTCTGGCCGGCGAGCGAGACGCCGTAGCACTTCTCCTTGCCGGCGGCGAGGGCCGGGGCCTGGACCGCGGCGGCGGTCAGTGCGGTCACCAGCGAGCCCAGCAGAACGGCGTTCACGTCACGACGCTTCATCGGTTCCTCCTGTTGGCGTGTCGTTCGACTTCCAAAGATAGCCGGCGACAGGAAGGTTACCGCTCACAGCACCGTCAGCCCGATCACGGGCGTGTCACATCGTCGTGTGTCGCAGCGCGCATGGTCGCATTGGGGCGCGGCCGGCGGGCGCCGAACCCCTCACCCGCCGAGGAACAGCCGCCCGACCTCCGGGTTCTGCAGCAGCTCTTCGCCCCGGCCGGCGAGCGCGGTCTCGCCGGACACCAGCACGTAGCCGATGTCGGCGAACTCCAGCCCCTTCTTGGCGTTCTGCTCGACCATGACGATGGTCTTGCCCTCGCCGCGCTGCAGGTCGTCGAGGATCTCGAACACCATGTCGATGAAACGCGGCTCCAGCCCGATCGACGGCTCGTCGACCAGCAGCACCTCCGGGTCCATGACCAGCGCCCGGCTGATCTCCAGCAGCCGCCGCTCGCCGCCCGACAGCACGCCGGCCGGCTTGTTGCGGCGTTCGGCGAGCCGGTCGTACTTGGCGAACACCTTCTCGGCGGCCTCCCTGGCCTGGTCGACGCTGTCCTTGAGGAACCCGCCCATCAGCAGGTTCTCCTCGACCGTCATGCCCGGGAACACCGACTTGTCCTGCAGGATGTAGGCGACCCCGGCGGCCTTCAGCTTCTGCTGCGGGCTGAGCCGGGTCACGTCGCGGCCGCCGACGGTGACGGTGCCGGAGAAGATGTTGGTGAAGCCGAAGATCGAGTGCAGCACCGTCGACTTGCCGGCGCCGTTCGGGCCGATCAGGCACAGCGACTGGCCCTTGCCGACCCGCAGGTCGAAGTCGTGCAGGATCTCCATCTTGCCGTACCCGGCCCGCAGCGCCTCGATCGACAGGAAGGTCTCGCCCTCGACCATCGCCTGTAGGGCCTCGGCCGTCGGCCTGTCCTGGGCGATGGCCTGGGCCTGCCGGACCACGTCCTCGACCGAGATGACGGTCGAGACGTCGCCGCCGCCGTAGCCCCGGACACCGCGGTCGGCGGCCCCGGTTTGGGTCTGCTCGCTCATCAGTGCGCCCCCAGATAGGCGTCGATCACGCGCTGGTCGTTCTGGATCTCGTCCGGCGACCCGGTCGCCAGCAGCTGGCCGTGCGCCAGGCAGGAGATCTGCTCGGCCAGGTTCATGATCACCCGCATGTTGTGCTCGATGACGAACAAGGTGACCCCGAGCTCCTGGTTGGCCCGTTTCAGCCGGTCGATCAGCCCGTTGATCAGGGTCGGGTTGATGCCGGCGGTCGGCTCGTCGAGCAGCAGCACCTTGGGCTGGTTCATCAACGCCATCGCGAACTCCAGCAGCTTCTGCTGGCCGAAGCTGAGGTCGCCCGAGATCAGCCGTCGCTTGGCGTACAGGCCGACGAACTCCAGCAGCCGCTCGGCCCGGTCGATGATCTCGCCGCGGTCGCGCAGGGCGAACATGCTGCCCAGGCTCTCCTCGCGGTGGCTGACCGAGATCTGCATGTTGTCCAGGCAGTTCATCTTCGAATAGATGCGGGTCTGCTGGAACGTGCGCAGCATGCCGAGCCGGGCGATCTGCGGGACCCGCAGCCGGGATATCTCCCGCCCCTCGAACTTGATCGACCCGGTGTCGATCGGGTGATAGCCGACGATCGAGTTGAACAGCGTGGTCTTGCCCGACCCGTTCGGGCCGATCAGCCCGGTGATCTTGCCGGCCGGCACGTCGATCGAGATGTCGGTGTTGGCATGGACGCCACCATACGCCTTGGAGACGCCGCGGACCTCGATGATGTTGGTCATTCCGCAGCCTCCCGCGCGCCGGCCGGCGTCGCGTCGTCGCCACCCTCGTCGACCTTGAGGCCGAAGGCCGCCGGCCACCTGTCCTGCGCCCATCCCAGGATGCCCTGCTGGAAGTACACGATGTTGACGACGATGATCGCGCCGAGCGCCACCCACTGCCAGTCCAGCAGGTAGGTCCAGGTCAGCTCCTTCACGACGTGGAACAGGATCGCCCCCAGCACCGGTCCCCAGAGCGTTCCCTTGCCGCCCAGCAGCGCCATGGCGACCATGAAGATTCCGAAAGTGGTGGTCGGGAACGCCACCTCCAGCGGCTCGATGAAGCCGATCATGTTGCCGAACACGGCACCGGCGATCCCCATGAAGAACGCCGCGATCGCCCAGGCGATCAGCTTGTAGCGCAGGGTGTGCAGCCCCATCGCCTCGGCCTTGTCCTCGTCGTCGCGGATGGCGTTGAGGGCGAGCCCGAACTGCGTCGAGTACAGCCAGCGCAGGAACAGGTGGGCGACGATCGCCAGCACGAAGAACATGGCGTAGAACGCCAGGCTGGAGGCGCCGGCCTCGCCCGGGAACACCGGCATCGAGATGCCGCCGCCGCCGCCCACGTAGTTCCAGCCGCTGATCAGCTCGGCCATCGCCACCGCGACGCCGAGCGTGCCGATCGCGAAGTACGGCCCGCGCAGGCCGAACACGCACAACCCGACCAGCACCGAGACGATCGCCGCGATCACGCCCGCCAGCCCGAGGCCGAGCGCCAGGCCGGTGAAGTACTGGGCGTCGGTGAACTCGACCTTGATCGCCCCGAACGCCGCCGTGTACTCGCCGACATCGTAGAACAGCGCGATCTGGACGACCGCCGAAGCGTACATGCCGATCCCGAAGAACGCGATGTTGCCGAGCGAGTTGTAGCCGGTCTGGCCGCCCATGACGTCCCAGGTCGAGGCCATCAGGACCATCAGCCACATGATGGCGATCTGGTTGGTGTAGCCGGGGAACAGCAGCGGCCCGACGATGCCGAAGGCGATCAGCCCGGCGTAGATGACTCCGTCCGTCCGGGCGCTCGTCATCGAACCACCTGCCGCACGCGGTAGAGCTGGATCTGCCGGTAGATCAGCACGATCAGCAGCATCGAGACGACCGCCGCGACCGCGAACTCGGCGCCGAGCAGGAACGCCGACATGTTCTCGGCGACCCCGAGCCCGAAGCCGGCCAGGATCACGCCCGGCAGGTTGCCGAGCCCGGCTGCGGTCACGATCACGAACGCCCGGATCGAGTAGACGATCCCGAAATACGGCTGGATCACCCAGATCAGCGACACCAGCACCCCGGCGGCCCCGCAGATCGCGGCGTTCAGCGCATAGGTGAAGGCGTAGACCTGATCGGTGTTGACGCCCAGCACCCGGGCCGCCCGCGGGTCCTGGGCGGTCGCCCGGATCGCCCGGCCCATCCGGCTGTGCCGCATGAACAGCACGATCCCGAGCGCCAGCGCCCCGGCGAGGCCGAGGCTGATCAGCCGGACCCACTGGATCGCGATCAGGCCGTCGGCCATGAAGAACGTGCCGAAGCCGGCCTCGGCGGTCCGCACCTCCGGCCCGAAGATCAGGTTGAGGACCTGGGCGATCAGCAGCGCCAGCCCGAAGGTCGCCAGCAGCGAGGTGAACATGTCGCGGTCGACCACACGGCGGATGACCGCCAGGTAGACCACCCACCCGAACATGAACATCAGGACGAACGCGATCGGCAGCGCCAGGATCGGGTTGATCCCGGACTGCGCCATCAGGTAGGCGATGTAGCCGCCGACGATCACGTAGTCGCCCTGGCACAGGTTCTTCACGTTCATCACGCCCCAGACCAGGGCGAGCCCGTAGGCCACCAGCGCGAAGATCGCGCCGATGAAGACGCCCTGGATCAGCAGATCGGCGGCGAGGGCAGGCGCCGCGATCAGTATCTGGAGGTTGTCGAGCATCGACCTTCCGTTCTCGGCAGGGAATCAGAGGGGCGGCGACGCCGGCGCGCCGTCCAGCGGCCGGCGCCCCCCGTTCCAATGCGCGGCGACGGGAGGACCGCAGGTCCCCCCGCCTTCGCGCTCACGATCTCGGGCACCCGCCGATCAGTAGCTCGGCTTGCGCGGATACCGCACCTCGGAGGACGCCCACTTGGTCGGGGCGACCACCTTGAGCTCGCCGTCCTGGATCTGCCGCAGCACCATCGGCTTGGCGATGTTGTTGCCGGCCTCCGAGAACTTGATGTTGCCGTAGAAGGTCGACATGTCGGTCGCCGCCAGGGCGTCGCGCAGCTTCTCGGTATCGAACGAGTTGGCCCGCTCGAACGCGTCCTTCCAGACCATCACGGCGGCGGTCGCCTGGGCCGCCTGGTACGGCACGTTCTTGTAGCCGTCGTAGGTCTTCTTGAAGAGCGCGTCGTAGTCGGCCGCGGTCCCGAACAGGTCGTCCTTGTAGCTCAGCGTCTCGGACCACTGGGTCGGGCACAGGATGCCCTCGGTGGCGCCGGCGCCGAACTGCGAGATGATCTTCGCCGCCTCGCAGTGGGTCATGGCCACCATCGGCGTCTCGATCCGCAGCTCGGCGATCTGCCGGGCGGCGGTCGCGGCCCCCTTGGAGTGGCCGGACACCACCAGCAGGTCGGGCTTCAGCGCCTTGGTCTTGGTCAGGGTCGCGGTCATGTCGGACAGGTCGCGCGGCAGCTTGTCGTCGATGACGATCTTCATGCCGTACTTCTTGGCGTCGTCGACCACGCCGGCCCGCACGTCGAGCGAGAACGGATCGTTCTCGAACGCCATGGCGATCTTGACGTCGGACGGGTCCTTGCCGTTGCCCTTGGCGATCTCGGCGGCCAGGGCGATCGAGCTGGCGAGGTACTGTTCGGACGTCGACAGCACCGCGAACATGTAGCGGTAGCCCTGGGTGAACAGCGAGCGCGACGCGCCCTCGGCCTCGACCATCGGGATCTTGTACTTCTCGGTGACCGGCGCGATCGCCTTGGTCAGGCCCGAGCTGTACGGGCCGAGCATGTACTTGACGCCGTCCTGGTTGATCAGCCGCTCGGCGAGCTGGGCGCCGCGCGCCGGGGTCGACTCGTCGTCGTAGTAGACGACCTTCAGCTTGTAGGTCTTGCCGTCGACCTTCACGCCGCCGTTCTCGTTGATCATCTTCACGGCCAGCTCGTAGCCGTTCTGGGCGTGGATGCCGTTGGTCGAGTACTTGCCGGTCAGCGAGATCGCCGACCCGAGGATGATGGTGTCGCCGTCGACCTTGGCGCTGGCCGCACTCGCGAAACCGAGAGCCGCGAGGCCGGCGACCGCCGACGTCAGGACACGCGCGTCCTTGCGCGAAAAGAACATGAGAGCCTCCCTTCCCTTTGTTCCCTGTATCCGCCCGCACCGATCACCGGCAGGGCGGACGACGCCGCGTTTGCTGCGGTCTTGTCGGACAAGACGGTAGGTAATCCATCCGCCGAAGGGAAGGGATTTTTCCGATCTCCCCGTGTTGCAGCGCAATACTCGCGAGCTCGTGAGAGTCGCCGCATCGTCGCCGCAGTGTTGCGAATCAATCGAGGTCGAATCCTTTGGAGGTCAGGAACCGCGCGAGCTGCTTTCGCTGCGGCACGGCATACTGACGAGCCTTGTCTTCCGACCAGCCGTAGAACTCGGCGACTCCATATTCCTTGGTCATGCGCTGCTTTTCCGGCGGAGTGCTGAAGCGGGCGTCGCGCCGGCGGTCGTAGGCCTCGACCTCGGCCAGCAGGTCGCCGTCGTCGTAGCGGTCGGTGTGCACCGTCACCGACGGCGGCAGGCGCAGGCTGATCCAGCCCTCGGCGCGCGGCCAGCCGAGCCCCATGCCGGCCAGCGGGAACACGTGGTCCGGCAGGCCGAGCAGGTCCGCGACCTCCTCGATGCGGTCGCGGATCACGCTGATCGGGCAGCAGCCGAGGCCGACCGCCTCGGCCGCGCGGATGAAGGTCGCGAGCACGATGCCGGCGTCGACCGCGCAGTTCAGGAACGCGTCGAGATGGCCGTTCGGGTATGGCTTGCCGCGGGCCTGCGCGACCCGCCGGATGCGCCGGCTGTCGCCGCAGAACACCAGCAGCGACGGTGCCCCCGGTACCCAGTCCTGGCTGGCCACCAGCTCGTTCAGCCGGGCCCGGACCGCCGGATCCTTCACCACCACCACCGAGCACTGCTGCAGGTCGGATTTGGCCGGGGCGGAGAACGCCGCCGCCAGCACCACCCGCAGCAGCTCGTCCGGCACCGGGTCCGGTTTGTAGCGGCGGTGGCTGCGGTGCCGCAGGATCGCCGCCAGCTCGCCCGCCGCCGGCATGTCCCGGCCGTCCTCGGTGGGCAGGCCGAAGCGGTCCTCGATCAGGTCGGCAATCGTCTTTTCGGTCATCGGCTCCTCCGTTGTCGCCGACAATCCTGTCCGAAGCCCCCGGCCGATACCAGCCGCCGTTGCCGGCCGCTCAGACCTCTCCCGCCGCCTCGATGTCCTTGAGGTGCTGGCGGAACCCGTAGCCCGGCTCGCGCCCGCGCCGCTCCAGGTAGTCGCCGAAGCGGACCAGCCGGCGATAGGGCCGGCCGTCGCGCATCGCCCGGAGCTGGCGCGCCTCGGTCTCGCGATAGGCCGTGGCGGCCGTCACGATCTCGGACAGCCGGTCGACCGGCAGGAAGATCACGCCGTTGGCGTCGGCCACGACGACGTCCTCCCCCGAGACCGCGTGACCGCCGACGCCGGCCCGCACGAACATGTCGGCCGGCCGGCTGTGCAGGCGCTGCGGCCCGGTCGGCAGGGCGCCGAGGCTGAACACCGGGAAGCCGATCTCCATGAGTTCCGCGGCGTCGCGGTGCAGTCCCCAGATCACCATCCCGGCGATCCCGGCGTCGCGGACCTCCAGCGCCACGATGTCGCCGATGCACGCCTCGTCGGTCCGGCCGCCGTTGTCGACCACCATGACCTCCCCCGGGGCGGCGTGCTCGAGCGCCTCGAAATAGACGTCGATGCTGCCGACATGGCGCACCGGGCGCACCCGTCCGGCACACCGCATCGCCGCCGTCAGCGGCCGCAACGCCGACGGTCCGCACCGGACGGGTACGCCGCTGCGCAGGCAGCCATCGGCCAGATGCGGGGTGGTGAGGTCGTCCAGTTGCCGAATGAGGGTCTCTTCCAAGGTCGTTTCCTCCGGGCGGGGGCCAGCGGCCGGCGCAGCGGCGGCGGGATCGCCCCCGTCGCGGCCGGTGCAGGGTCACGCTAGCGCCCGAACATATTTTCGAATAACGAATATGTTTGAACTGATGATCCTGGAATTCGGAACGATGGCCACGAACTTCGACATGGATGCGCTGCGCACGATGGTCGCCGGCACCGAGCTCGGCAGCTTCGCCCGCGCGGCGGTCCAGCTCGGCCGGTCGCAGTCGGCCGTCAGCATGCAGATCCGGAAGCTGGAGGAGCAGGCCGGCCGGCCGCTGTTCGCCCGCAGCGGCCGGCACCTGGTCCCGACCGAGGCCGGCGACGCGCTGCTGGCCTATGCCCGCCGGATCATCGCCCTGAACGACGAGGCGGCGGTCTCGATCGGCGCGACCGCCGCCGCCGCAAGCGTCCGGATGGGGCTGCCGCAGGACTTGTTCGAGGACGTCATGCCGGATGCCCTCGACCGGTTCGCACGGGTCCGGCCCGGGGTGCACGTGGAGGTGCGGGCCGGCCGCAACCAAGTCCTGGAGGCCGAGGTCCGGGCCGGCCGGATCGATGTCGCGATGGCGTTCTTCCCGGCAGGCTCGGACGGGCACGGGACGCTGATCGCGTCCCTGCCGATGGTGTGGCTGGCGCCGCAGGCGGCTCAGGACGTCGCGGCGGCGACTCCGCTGCCGCTGATCCTGTTCGACCATCCGTGCCTGTTCCGCCAGGGCGCGCTCAAGGCGCTGGACCGGGCCGGGCACCGGTGGCGGCTGGCGTTGACGACCCCGAGCCTGCCCGGGGTGTGGGCAGCGCTGCGGCTGCGGCACGGCGTGACCGTCCGGACCCGCCATCGGGTGCCGCCGGACATCGTCGAGGTCGATCCCTCGGCCGGCCTGCCCGACCTGCCGAGGATCGAGCTGCGCCTGCTGACGGCCGACCGCATCCACCCGGCGGCGGCCGACCTGCGGGAGATCGTCGAGGCCTGCGCCCGCCGCCGGCTGGCATAGCCCCGGCCGGTTCAGCGCCCGCGGAACCGGCCGGGATGCCGGCTATTCCGCGGCCTGCAGCTTGTCGGCGGTGCGGGTGTCGAAGTCGCCGGCGTCGTGGCGTTCGTGCAGCTGGTCCTCCAGCGGGCCCGAGAACCGGTTGACCTTGCGGCCGCGCTGCACCGCCGGCCGGGCCAGGATCTCCTCGGCCCAGCGCACGACGTTCGCGTAGGACTTCACGTCCAGGAACTCGGCGGCGTTGTACAGCGCCCCCAGCACCAGGTTGCCGTACCACGGCCACACCGCCATGTCGGCGACCGTGTACTCGTCGCCGGCGAGATACCGGCTCTCCGCCAGCCGCCGGTCGAGCACGTCGAGCTGGCGCTTGGTCTCCATGGTGAAGCGGTCGATCGGGTACTGCATCTTCGACGGCGCGTAGGCGTAGAAGTGGCCGAAGCCGCCGCCGAGATAGGGCGCGGAGCCCATCTGCCAGAACAGCCAGGACAGGCATTCGGCCCGCTCGGCCGGCGCGGTCGGCAGGAACGCGCCGAACTTCTCGGCCAGGTACACCAGGATCGCACCGGACTCGAAGACCCGGATCGGCTTGGCGCCCGACCGGTCCACCAGGGCCGGGATCTTCGAGTTCGGGTTGACCGCGACGAAGCCGCTGCCGAACTGCTCGCCCTCGCCGATCTTGATCGGCCACGCGTCGTACTCGGCGCCGGCGTGCCCGAGGGCCAGCAGCTCCTCGAGCATGATCGTGACCTTCTGGCCGTTCGGCGTGCCGAGCGAGTACAGCTGCATCGGGTGCCTGCCGACCGGCAGGTCCTTGTCGTGGGTCGGCCCGGCGATCGGGCGGTTGATGTTGGCGAAACGGCCGCCGCTCGGGGCCTTCCATTCCCAGACCTTCGGCGGCGTGTACTCGGTATCGGTCGTCATCGGAGCCTTCCTGTTCCTGTTCGCACACCGGCGAACGACGCCGGTTGAACCCGGCTAATCGAGGTTGTGGGGATGCCCGCGTTTTCAACGCTGCGATTGGCGCCCGGATCGGGACGGTCGCGTTCCGAATCGGCACCGCCGGCCGGGCGCGGCGGCCCGGCCGGCCAGATCCGCGACCGCGGCCTCAGAGTTCCTCGACCATGCCCAGACGACGCTCCAGCGGCACCTGGCCCTTCTCGGTCAGCCAGAAGTACAGCAGCGCCATCTCCGGGAAGTTCTCGAAGTGGATCGAGTTCTGCCGCGCCATGTCGAACTTCTCGGCGGCCTCGGCCGGGCGGCCGGCCTTGCGCAGCATGCGGGCCCAGTAGACGTACACTTCGGACGACTTCGGATTCAGAGCGACCGCGTTCCGGAAACTCTCCCCGGCCGCGCGGTAGTCGCCCATCTCGGTCTCGGCCACGCCCTTGATGGTATAGCCGCTCGCCCGCAGGACCGGGTCCGTGGTGACCGGCCACATCTTCGGGTGGATGACCTTCTCCGCCAGCCTGATGGCCTCCTGGTAGTGATCCTCGTGCACCTCCAGGAACGCCAGGTTCAGAAACCCGACCGGCTGGTTGGGATCGGAAGCGATCGCCCGGCTGAAGTCCTGCCGCGCCAGGATTTGGTTCTGCTCCAACAGCGCGACGATGCCGCGCAGATTCTCCAGCAACGCCCGGTGCTTGTGAACGATCGCCCCCGGTTGCGCGGCGATGGCCTCGTCGATCAGCTTGCGCGCCGGCGCCAGGTCCTCGCCCGCCTCGGCCCGTTCGTTGACCCTGTAGAGCAGCGCCAGATAGGGCTCGAGCTTGAGCACCGCCTCGAACGCGGCGTCCTTGATGAGCTCGTCGACGTCCTCGTCGGCGGTTCGGCCCTCGACCGTCACGTAGAAATAGCCGGTCTGCGGATCGTAGCCGGTCAGCACCAGCTTCAGGTCGGCCTCTTCGCCGACGACGTGCTCGGACACGCCGCCATTCGACGACTGCACCACCTGGACCCGCTGCTTCTGGTCCTCGGCGATGATGCTGGCGACCATCTTCGGCGGTATGAAGCCCATCAGTCCCTGCAGCGCGACCAGCGCGCTCTCCAGTCCGGCCGCCTTGGCCAGCGCCGCGGACACCGGCACGGTCTTGCTGGACTGGATCTTCGGTGCGGCCACCAGGGACGGCGTGGAGGTGATCTTCTTGGCCTCCGCAACGAAGATGCCATCGACCACTTCCGGCTCGTAGCCCTCCTCCTTGACGCCCTCGGAGACCGTCGTCTCCAGGTACATGGTGTTGGCGTTGATGTAAGTGTCGGCCGCCACCAGCCCGAGGGTCCCAAGGGCCGTGTAGAACGCCGTGTAGAGCGCCGCCAGCGTCGCCGGATCCATTGCCCGTTCCCTTCCTTCGCGGCCCAAATCCTTGCGACCCATTGTATTCGCCAAGACGGCCGGCGAAAACGGGCTTGCGTGCCCCCGGCTGTATGCGGCAGTTCACCGCCGCCTCCCGTTGCACGCTCCCGCCGCCCGGGTCCATACTCCGGCCAACAATCAGAACCGAAAGGGAGGCCGTGATGTCGACCGCCTACGCCGAACTGGCCGCCGCCATGCAGCTGTATTTCGACGGCTTCTACGAGGGCGACGTCGGGACCCTGAAGCGGGTGTTCCACCCGTGCTGCCACCTGATCTCCGGCACCGGCGGCACGCTGGCCGACGAGGACATGGAGGCGGTCTATGCGCGCATCGCGGCGCGCACCAACCCGGCCCGGACCGGCCAGGCGCGCTACGACCGGATCTTGTCGATCCACCTGTCCGGCCCGGAGACCGCGCTGGTGACCTGCCGGATCGGGATCGAGCCGAAGCTGTTCACCGACTACCTGAACTTCGTGAAGCTGGACGGCCGCTGGCAGATCGTCTCCAAGGTATACAGCTGGGTCCTGATCGAGGACGCCGCGGGCGCCCTGCCCGCCGCAACCGCCCAGGCCGCCGAGTAGCGCCCCTCCATGACCGCCGCCCGGGACGAACGGGAGCGGCTGTCGGTCGAGGTCTGGCGCGGGCGCGACGAGGGCCGGTTCGAGACCTTCGCGGTGCCGCACCGCGCCAACCAGACCGTGCTCGACGTCGTGACCTGGATCCAGCGCCACGCCGCGCCGGCGCTGGCCTATCGCTTCGCCTGCCGGGTCGGGGTGTGCGGATCGTGCGCGATGACCGTCAACGGCCGGCCGCGCTGGACCTGCCGCACCCATGTCTCGAAGGTCGCCGGCGCCGACCGCCGGCTGCGGATCGAGCCGCTGCGCAACCTGCCCCGGATCAAGGACCTGGCGGTCGACCTGACGCCGTTCTTCGAGAAGTGGCAGCGCGCCCAGGGCCGGTTCACGCCGACCCGCAACCGGGCCGATCCGCTCGCCCCGGTCAGCCCGGAGAGCCCGGCCCGCAAGGCCGCCGACGCCGGCATCGAGTGCATCAACTGCGCGGTCTGCCATGCCGCCTGCGACGTGGTCGGCTGGGACCCGGACTACCTCGGCCCGGCCGCCCTGAACCGGGCCTGGACCCTGGTCAACGACGAGCGCGACGGCGACCGCCGCGGCGTGCTGCAGGCGGCTGCTGCCGGCGGCGGGTGCCACTCCTGCCACACCCACGGCAGCTGCGTCGAGCACTGCCCGGTCGGCCTGAACCCGACCGCCGGGATCGCCGGCCTCAAGCGCCGGTCGCTGCTCGACCTGGTCGGAAGCGGACTGCCTTGAGCCCGGCCCGGCTGTACCTGCTGCAGCGGGCGACCGCGCTGATCCTCGCACCCCTGGTGCTGGTGCATCTCGGGCTGATCCTGATCGCGGTCGAGGGCGGGCTGACCGCCGCCGAGATCCTCGGCCGGACCCGCGGCAGCGTCGGCTGGGCGGCGTTCTACGGGCTGTTCGTGCTGGCCGCCGCGATCCACGCGCCGATCGGGCTGCGCAACGTGATCCACGAGCACACTTCCTGGCGCGGCCGGTCTCTGGGGTTCGCCACGATCGCGCTCGGGCTGCTGCTGGCCGGACTCGGCGCCCGCGCGGTGATCGCCGTGGTGGCGGTGCCGTGATCCGGCCGTCGCGCAACCACCCCGGCTTCTGGGCGTTCGTGGCGCACCGGGTCTCGGGCGTGGCGCTGGCGCTGTTCCTGCCGCTGCACTTCCTGGCCCTCGGCCTGGCGCTGGAGTCCGATGCCGCCCTCGACCGGTTCCTCAGCGCGGCCGACAACCCGGTCTTCAAGATCGCCGAATGGGGGCTGGTGGTGCTGCTGACCGTGCATCTGTGCGCCGGCCTCAGGGTGATGGCGCTGGAGTTCCTGCCGTGGCGCGACAGCCGCAAGGGGCTGATCGGTCTGGGTGCCGTCACCGCCGTGGCGGTCGGCGCGATCTTCCTCCTGCGAGTGGGCTGAGCCGATGGAGCAATTGGACACCGACATCCTGATCCTCGGTGCCGGCGGCGCCGGGCTGTTCGCGGCGCTGCACGCCCTGCAGGCGAACCCCGAGCTCGACGTCACGGTCGCGGTCAAGGGGCTGATGGGCAAGTGCGGCTGCACCCGCATGGTGCAGGGCGGCTACAACGTCGCGCTCGACCCGCGCGACAGCCTCGAGCGGCACTTCATGGACACCATCGTCGGCGGCAAGTGGCTGCCGCGCCAGGACCTGGCGTGGCGGCTGGTCGAGGGCGCGGTCGAGCGGGTGCGCGAACTGGAGAACGAGCTCGGCTGCTTCTTCGACCGCAACCCGGACGGCTCGCTGCACCAGAAGGCGTTCGCCGGCCAGTCCTTCGACCGCACCGTCCACAAGGGCGACCTGACCGGCATCGAGATCATCAACCGGCTGATGGAGCAGGTCTGGGCCCGCAACGTGCGGCGGCTGGAGGAGCACCGGGCGATCGCCCTGGTGCCGGCGGCCGACGGCTCCGGCCTCGCCGGCGCGCTGCTGATCGACATGCGGACCGGCGGCTACCGGCTGGTGCGGGCCAGGGCGACCCTGCTGGCGACCGGCGGCGGCCCGACCATGTACCTGTACCACACGCCGTCCGGCGACAAGGCGTGCGACGGCATGGCGATGGCGCTGCGCCTCGGGCTGCCGCTGCGCGACATGGAGATGGTGCAGTTCCACCCGACCGGGCTGCTGGCCGGCACCGACACGAGGATGACCGGCACCGTGCTCGAGGAGGGGCTGCGCGGCGCCGGCGGCTGGCTGCTGAACGGCGACGGCAGGCGCTTCATGACCGACTACGACCGGGCCGGCGAGCGCGCCACCCGCGACGTCGTCAGCCGCGCCATCTACGCCGAGATGCGGGCCGGGCGCACCACGCCGATGGGCGGGGCGTGGATCGAGATGAGGCACCTCGGGCCGGAGAGCGTGGCCAAGCGCTTCAAGGGCATGGTCGAACGCTGCCGCGACTGCGGCTTCGACCTGGCCGGCGGCCGGGTCGAGGTGGTGCCGACCGCCCACTACATGATGGGCGGCGTCGAGTTCGAAATCGACACCTCGACCGCCATCCCCGGGCTGTTCGCCGCCGGCGAGGATTGCGGCGGGGTGCACGGCGCCAACCGGCTGGGCGGCAACGGGGTCGCCAACTCCACGGTGTTCGGCGGCATCGCCGGCGAGACCATGGCGGCGTTCGTCGGCCGCGACGCCCCGCGGCGCAACACCCCCTTGCGCGATCCCGACAGGGCCGCCGTCGACGCCGCCGTCGCCCGCGCCGAGGCGCCGTTCGCCCTGGTCGCCGGCGACCTCGGCGCCCTGCGCGAGCGGCTGTGGAAGCTGATGTGGGACGAGGTCGGGATCCTGCGCACCGACGCCGGCCTGCGCCGCGGCCTCGCCGGCCTCGCCGAGCTGCGCGCCGAGCTGCACCGCACCGGCCTGGCCGACGGCGACCGCGCCTTCAACCTGACCTGGCACGACTGGCTGAACCTGGAGAGCCAGATCGCGATCTCCGAGGTGATCGCCACCGCCGCCCTGGCCCGCCGGGACAGCCGCGGCGCCCACTTCCGCGAGGACTTCCCGGAGACCGGCGACCTGGAGACCACCGCCTACACAAGGGTGACCCTGGGCGGCGACGGCGCGCCGGCGCTGGCGATGGTGCCGGTCGAGTTCTCGGTGGTGAAGCCGGGCGAGAGCCTGATCGACGGCGACGTCGGCGCCCCGCCGGCGAGTGCCGCGGAGTAGCGGGTCGTCGCGCCTCCCGTGGTCACGGATCCAGATGCCGCAGGTCGGACGGCGTCGGGTATTCCGGGTGCACGGCCTGGCGGACCCCGTAGTGCGCCGGAACCGGCGGCTCCCACAGCGCCATGATGTGCTCCGCCTCCTCGGCCGGGCTCGCGAGGTCGGCGATCTCCGGGCAGTCCACCCCGACGCGATCCTCCGGCGCGCAGCGCTGCAGGACCATCGCCATCCAGCGTTCCCGCAGGCGCACCCACGCCTCGCTGTACGTGCCCTCCCGGCGGATCGCCGCAGCGGGGCGGTACTCGACGTAGATCGTGCGGCGCGGCCCGGGCGTGCGCTTCGGTGCCGAGCTGTGCAGGATCATCATGTCCTGGACCAGGATGTCGCCGGCCTTCGCCGGGGCCTCGACCACGCCCGGCGGGTTCCAGCCATGCGCCTCTTCCAGGGCGTTGATGTCGAGCAGTTCGTGCTGGGTTCCGGGGACATAGCGCAGGCAGCCGTCGCCGGCATCGGAATCGTCCAGGTAGATCCCGACGTTGAGGTAGGGGTGGGTCCGGGGGTGCACCGCGCCCTGGTGCCAGATGATGTGCGGGTAGGGGTAAGGGTGCTTGTAGACGATGTCGACGACCAGCGGCACCGTGCCGGGGCCGGAGCACTGCCGGGCGATCGCCATCAGCGCCGGGCAGGCGAGCAGCTCCAGCACCATCTCCGGCTCGCGCTCCAGGATGTCGTCGATGCGGTAGGCCCGGGCGTCGCCGCGTATGTCGATGACCGCCGCCTTGGCAGGCTGCCCGCCGGCCCTGTACTCGGCCACCACTTCGGCCTCGAACCGGTCCGCCAGGGCCTGCCAGCGGGCCAGCAGCTCCGGCGAGAGCGCATCGGCCAGACGGAAGTAGCCGGCATCGTTCAGCTGGTCGATCTGGGCCTGCGCGATCTCCACCACACCCTCCCCTGGCACACCCGGTCATCTCTGGAACCATGCCGGGCACTGACGGTCAAGGCCCCGGAGCGACCGGTCCCGCCGGCCCCGCCCGCATCGCCGGCGCACCCGGCCAGACCGCGCGGTTTTCCGCGACGTTACGCCCTCTGGCTGCAGGCCGGTGCGACGGGCACACTGCGCAGTCGACCGGGCGGGTGAGGCATGAAGTTCCATTCCGAGCGCGAGGCGCTGACCCTCGAACTGCACGACCGGCCGTTCCGGCCGATGACGGCGCCGCTGCGGGTCTCGCAGCTGGCGATCGCCACCGGCGAGCGCGGCGGCGAGCGCGATCACGCCCAGTTCGCCGCACTGTGCCGGCGCTACGGCAAGGCCGAGCCGGCCGCCGGCGCCAAGCACTTCACCGTCGACCTCGGCCCGTTCACCGTGAAGTGGGAGCGCCACACCGAGTTCTCGACCTACACCCTGCTGCGCGAGGAGCCGGTCGACCAGCCGTTCGACGAGACCGTGTTCGACCTGGTGCCGTCGGACTGGAAGGACGGGCTGTACGGCGAGGTCATGGTGGCCCTGCACCTGACCGTCACCGTCGACGCCGAGGAACCGGTGGATGGCAACCGGCTGTCGCGCTGGTTCGCCGGCAACCCGGTGTTCGGCTCGGCGCTGGCCGCCGGCTCGGCCCAGCTGTACGGCGACCTGCGGACCCACGACGACGGCTTCGAGCGGCTGCTGCTGCGCACGTCCGGGCCGGAACCGGTGCTGCTCGGCCAGCTGGTGCAGCGCATCCTGGAGCTGTTCACCTATGCCCGCTTCGCCATGCTGTCGCTACCGATCGCCCGGGCCGCCAGCCCGCGGCTGGAAGGCATCGAGCGCGGGCTGGCCGAGGTCGCCGAGACCCTGGCGGCGGCCGGCCGGCTGGAGAGCGACGAGGCGCTGCTGGAACGGCTGTCGGGGCTGTCGGCCGAGCTCGAGGACGTGGTCGCCGCCTCGAACTACCGCTACGGCGCCAGCACCGCCTATGCCGAGATCGTCGAGAACCGGCTGCGCGACCTGCAGCCGGTGGCGGCCGAGGGCTACATCAACCTGGTCGGCTACCTGATGCGGCGGCTGACGCCGGCGATGCGGACCTGCCTCTCGGTCGCCGCCCGCCAGGAGGCGCTGTCGCGCCGCGCCAACCGGCTGTCCAGCCTGCTGCGCACCGGCATCGAGGTCCGCCTGGAGGCGCAGAACCGCGACCTGCTGGAATCCATGAACCGCCGCTCGGCCCAGGCGCTGGCCCTGCAGCGCACGGTCGAGGGGCTGTCGGTGGTGGCGGTCAGCTACTACGCGATCGGGCTGGTGAAGATCGTGCTCGAGGGGCTATCGAAGGCCGGCAGGCTGGGCGACCTCAGCCCGACCGTCGGCGCGGCGCTGGCGCTGCCGCTGGTGGTCGCGGCGATCTGGCTCGGCCTGCGCCGCCTGACGCACCGGGTGCTGGAGAAGCCGCGGCCGGACGGCGGCGACTGAGCGCAGCAGCCTGGAACCGGGCCTGGGTCCCGGATCGTCCCGCGAGCGGGCCGTCCGGGATGAGGGTGTTTGCGAGGTCCCCCCTTCCTCCCCTCATCCCGGCCGCAGCGGCGCAGCCGCGGAGAGCCGGGACCCACACCAGCCGGCCGCAACCCGAAACCCACCTTCCTCAAGGCGCCTCCCACCGGCCGCTCTTCTCCGACCGGAACAGGGCGTCGAGGATCCGCATGTTGAGGATCGAGTCCTCGATGCCCCAGGGCAGCGTCTCCTCGCCACGGATCGCCCGGCCGAACGCCTCGGCCTGCAGGGTGTACTGGTCGCAGGGCGGAATCGTCTCGGCGACCGCGCCGGAGCCGTCGACCGCGCTGCCGTCGTCGAGCAGGAGCCGGGTCGCCTCGCCCTGCGGCGCGTTGACCGGCACGACGATCTCCAGCCGGGCGTCGGTGCCGAGCACCTGGAACCGCTGGAACCGCGCCGCCTGGGTCGACACCGCGAAGGTCAGGTGCCGGCCGCCGCCGAAATCCATGATCGCGCTGCTGAGCCGGTCGGTCCCGAACACCGGGTCGCGATCGATCAGCGCGATCACCCGGACCGGATCGGCCTCCAGCAGGGTACGAGCACCGACCATCGCGTAGCAGCCGATGTCCATCAGCGCGCCGCCGCCGGTTTCCAGCCGGTTGCGGATGTTGTCCGGGTCGGGGTTGTTGTAGGCGAACAGCATCTGCAGCGCCCGCACCTCGCCGAGCCGACCGGAGCGCACGATCTCGCGGGCCCGGATCCACTGCGGGTGGAAGCGCACCATGAACGCCTCCATGACCAGCCGGTCCGGCGGGCAGGCGCGCAGGGCCCGGGCGTCCTCGGCGTCCATCGCCATCGGCTTCTCGCACAGCACGTGCTTGCCGGCCCGGGCCGCCCGCAGGGTCCAGGCGACGTGCAGGTTGTTAGGCAGCGGGTTGTAGACCGCCTCGATCTCGGGATCGGCCAGCAGCTCCTCGTAGGAGCCGTAGGCCTTCGGGATGCCGAGCCGGGCGGCCGCCGCCTCCGCCTTCCCGAGCTCGCGCGAGGCGATCGCCGCCACCTCGACGTTCGACCCCTTCAGCATCCCGGGGATCACGCGCTCCAGGCCGATCTTCGCGGCCCCCAGGATTCCCCACTTCACCGGCGCCATGCTCGAACTCCCGTGTGCTGTCAAAGAAATGCGGGCGCCACGGCACCACGGCCATGGAACGCCCGCAAGGCAGGGCAGGTCCGCCCGGGTCGGCGGGCCCGTCAGGGATCGGTCAGTCGGTCACGTCCTCCGGTCGTCGTTCCCCAGGGGCGTCACTTCTTCAGGCAGGTGTCGGCGGTCTCGGCGGTGCAGGTGTCGAGCCCGGTGTAGACGGTCGGCGCAACCGTCTTGCCGCCGACCAGGTCGTTCATGACGAACATCGCCCGGTAGCCCATCTCGAACGGCCGCTGGCCGACCTGGACGTGGCTGCGGCCCTCCTTCAGCGCCTGGATCTGCGGCGGCAGGGTGTCGGCGACCATCATCGCCAGCTTGCCGCTCTTGATCCGGTCGAGATACTGGTCGGTGAGCTGGGCATAGGCCTGCGGCGCGAACTGCGGCCAGCCGCCCTCGGCGATGAAGGCGTCGAGGTCCGGGTTGGCGGTCAGGACGTCGGCCATCATCTGCACGCCGAGCGCGGCATCGTCGTTGGTGTACAGCGGGCAGCCGGCGATCTCGGTCCAGCCGCCTTCGCCGTTCAGCCGCTCGATGCCCTTCTTGCCGGACAGCGTGTCGCGCGAGCCCTGGGCCCGCTGGTTGATGTTGTCGGCCGCCGGCCCGCCCATGATCAGGCACAGCGTGCCGCCGCCGGGCTTGGCCTTCTTGAGCTGCTCGGCCAGCGCCACGCCCAGCTCGTAGTTGTCGGTGCCGACATAGGACGTCCGGACGTCGGCGTCCTTGGCCAGCACGTCGGCGTCGATCGTGATCACCGGGATCCCGGGCTTGCGCCGCTTCAGCAGGTTGGCGACCGCCGGTGCGTTCGACGGCGAGATCGCGATCGCGTCGACCCCCTTGGAGAGCAGGTCGTCGATGATCCGCAGCTGGTCCGCCTCGGTATGGCTGGACGGGCCGATGTACAGGCACTCGGCCCCGTCGATCTCCTTCGCGGCCTTCTGACAGCCGTCGCGGACCAGGTCGAAGAACGGGTTGTCCATCGCCTTGACCACGACCGCGTAGGTCTTTTCGGCCGCCCTCGCCGTCCCGCTCCCGAGCGGCAGCAGGACGCCGGCCGCCAGGGCAGCGCCAAGCGCCACAGCGCCAACGGATTTCCGCATGGCTTCCTCCCAGATAGGCTTTTTGATCATATGACCCTATCATGCTATGCATAGGATGCCGAATCTTATGATTGTATACATATAATTACTCGGCTCTCATATGGTGAATTCGACCGCGGGAGGAACCTCGCCATGTCGGTTCTGGAGCTGCAGGGCATCTCCAAGAGCTTCGGCGCCATCCGGGCCCTGTCGGAGGTGTCGCTGACGGTGCGGCCGGGCGAGGTGATCGGCCTGATGGGCGACAACGGCGCCGGCAAGTCGACCCTGGTGAAGATCATCGGCGGCAACTTCGCGCCGTCTGCCGGCAGCATCCGGATCGCCGACCGCACCGTGCAGTTCGCGCGGCCGGTCGAGGCGCGCGAGGCCGGCATCGAGGTCGTCTATCAGGACCTCGCGCTATGCGACAACCTGACGGCCGCCGCCAACGTGTTCCTTGGCCGCGAGCCGACCCGCGGGGTCGGGCCGTTCCGGGTGCTGGACTACGGCGCCATGTACCGGCGGGCCGCCGAGCTGTTCGCCGAGCTGAAGTCGGAAACCCGGCCGCGCGACCTGGTGCGCTCGATGTCGGGCGGCCAGCGCCAGGCGGTCGCGATCGCCCGCGCCCGGCTGTCGGACTCCCGGCTGGTGCTGATGGACGAGCCGACGGCGGCGATCAGCGTGCGCCAGGTGGCCGAGGTGCTGGACCTGATCCGCCGGCTGCGCGACCGCGGGGTGGCGGTGATCCTGGTCAGCCACCGCATGCCCGACGTGTTCGGGGTCGCCGACCGCGTGGTGGTGCTGCGGCGCGGCCGGCTGGTCGCCGACCGGCCGGCCGGCGACAGCTCGCCGGAGGAGGTCACCGGCCTGATCACCGGTGCCATCGAAGCGGTATGAAGCGGTATAGCGGAGGCGAAGCATGGCGGCGAACACCGCGAACGCGTCCCTGGACGACGCCATCAACCGGACCGGCGACGGCTTCCTCGGCCGGCTGCTCGGGCGCCACGTGTTCTGGGTGACGGTGGCGGCGATCCTCGCCTGCCTGATCATGAGCGTCGCCACCGACACCTTCGCGACCGAGCGCAACCTGTTCAACGTCACCCGCAACTTCGCGTTCGTCGGGATCGTGGCGCTCGGCATGACCGCGGTGATCATCACCGGCGGCATCGACCTGTCGGTCGGCTCGGTGATGGGGGTCTGCGGCATCCTGATCGGCGTGGTGATGAGTGCGGGGTACTCCTTCACGGTCGGCGCCGCGGCGGCGCTCGCCGGGGCCGGCGCGGTCGGGCTGATCAACGGCTGGCTGATCGCCTATGCCGGCATGCCGCCCTTCGTGGTCACGCTGGGCATGCTCAGCATCGCCCGCAGCCTCGCCATGGTGTTCTCGAACAACAAGATGATCTACGACTTCGGCCCCGACACCGACCTGCTGCTGGCGCTCGGCGGCGGCACCACCTTCGGGGTCGCCAACCCGGTGGTCGTCCTGGTGGTGCTGGCCCTGGCGTTCGGCTTCGTGCTGCGCTGGACGCGCTGGGGCACCTGGATCTACGCGATCGGCGGCAACGAGCAGGCCGCCAACCTGACCGGCGTGCCGGTGCGGGCACTCAAGCTGTCGGTCTACGTGCTGTGCTCGCTGACCGCCGGCATCGCCGCCATCCTGATGGTCGGCTGGCTCGGGGCGGTCACCACCGGGCTCGGTCAGACCGACGAGCTCAGGGTGATCGCCGCCAGCGTGATCGGCGGCGCCAACCTGATGGGCGGGGCCGGCACGGCGCTGGGTGCGGTGGTCGGCGCCGCGCTGATCGAGGTGATCCGCAACTCCCTGCTGCTGCTCGGCGTCGACGCGTTCTGGCAGGGCACCTTCGTCGGCGGCTTCATCATCCTGGCGGTCGCGTTCGAGCGGTTCCGCCGGCGCTGACCACGCCGGAACGGTTGCGCGACGCGCGCCGGGCCATGTTAGCTGTGAGGCGCGCAACCGTTCAGAGCCCGTCGATGACTGCCCCCTCGACTGCCGCCTTCGACTTCGAGCCCCGGGCCCGCGCCCTGATCGCGGACTACCCGGACCGCCTGCCGCTGCGGGCCGCGGCGTTCATCGTCACCCTGTACGGCGACGTGGTGGTGCCGCGCGGCGGCACGCTGTGGATCGGCAACGTCATCGAGGCCTGCGCCGAGGTCGGGATCAGCGAGACCCTGGTGCGCACCGCAGTGTCGCGGCTGGTGGCGGCCGGCCGGCTGTCCGGGTCGAAGGCCGGGCGCCGCAGCTTCTACAGCCTCACACCTGCCGCCCGCGACGAGTTCGAGCGCGCCGCCGAGATCCTGTACGCCGCTCCCGACGAGCCGACAGTCGATCACAAGGCGGCCGACGACTGGACCGTGGTGATGGCGGCCGGCGCCGACGGCCGGCCGGCGGTCGAGGCCCTGGCCAGGCAGGGCTTCGGGCTGGCCGCGCCGGGGGTGGCGCTCCGCCCGGGCGGCGCGGCGCCGGCGACGGCGGACGTCGCGCCGGGGCTGCTGGTCTTCCAGGCCCGGCTGACCGGCACCACATCGCAAGGGACGTTGAAGGATCTGGCCGCCGCCGCCTGGGACCTGCCGGCGCTGGCCGCCGAGTACGACGGGTTCGTGGCCCTGTTCAGCCCGATCGCGGCGGCGTTGGACGACGCCGGGCGCGGCCGGCTGAATGGCGCGCTGGCCCTGGCGGTCCGGCTGCTGCTGGTACACGCGTTCCGTCGGACCGCCCTGCGCGACCCACGGCTGCCGGCGACGGCGCTGCCCGCGGACTGGAGCGGCCGGACCGCCCGCCGGCTGTTCGGAGCCGTCTACCGGGCGCTGTCGCCGGATGCCGACGACCATGTCGCTCGGCGGTTCGTGGACGGCGACGGTCCGGTCGCGGTGGATGCCGAACGGCTGCGTCGACGGCTCCGGAACCTGTCCGAGACCGGCGACCGGCCGATCGGGCGGATGGCGTCGTAGGGACCGGTCGGGAGACGCCGGGCCGCGACCCGATCTGTCACGGAATTTTCGATTTTGACGATTGAGTTGTGACGCATTGGATTCTATAGTTCGACCAATCGGTCGGTGAATGCCGACCCGCAGGGGAGGATGCGATGTACGCCCAGATGGTGAAGACCGAGGCGGACCGGCCGCGGACCCTCGAGGAGATGGATCCGCAGGAGCGCGCCTTTCAGGAACGGATCGACGCCGGCATCAAGATCGAGCCCAAGGACTGGATGCCCGAGGGCTATCGCAAGACGCTGATCCGGCAGATCTCGCAGCACGCCCATTCCGAGATCGTCGGCCAGCTTCCCGAGGGCAACTGGATCACCCGGGCCCCGACCCTGGAACGCAAGGCGATCCTGCTGGCCAAGGTGCAGGACGAGGCCGGCCACGGCCTATACCTGTACTGCGCCGCCGAGACCCTGGGGGTCAGCCGCGACCAGCTGACCGAGCAGCTGCTCAGCGGCAAGGCCAAGTACTCGTCGATCTTCAACTACCCGACCCTGACCTGGGCCGACATCGGCGCCATCGGCTGGCTGGTCGACGGCGCTGCGATCATGAACCAGGTACCGCTGCAGCGCTGCTCGTTCGGGCCGTACAGCCGGGCGATGATCCGGGTGTGCAAGGAGGAGAGCTTCCACCAGCGCCAGGGCTACGACATCATGATGAAGCTCTGCCAGGGCACGCCCGAGCAGAAGGCGATGGCCCAGGACGCCCTGAACCGCTGGTGGTGGCCGTCGCTGATGATGTTCGGCCCGTCGGACGCCGAGTCCGTGCACTCCGCGCAGTCCATGGCCTGGAAGATCAAGCTGAACTCCAACGACGAGCTGCGCCAGAAGTTCGTCGACCAGACCGTGCCGCAGGCCGAATACCTCGGCCTGACCGTCCCCGACCCGGACCTGAAGTGGAACGAGGACAAGGGCGGCTACGACTACGGCGAGATCGACTGGGCCGAGTTCTTCGAGGTCATCAAGGGCAACGGCCCGTGCAACCGCGAGCGCATGGCCGCCCGGGTCAAGGCGCACGAGGACGGCGCCTGGTTCCGCGAGGGCCTGATGGCGCACGCCGAGAAGCAGGCTGAGCGCCGGCGCAACGCCGCCGCCTGAGGAGACGATCATGAGCAGCGAGTGGCCCCTCTGGGAGGTCTTCGTCCGCGGCCAGCACGGCCTGTCGCACCGCCACGTCGGCAGCCTGCACGCCCCGGACGCCGAGATGGCGATCAACAACGCCCGCGACGTCTACACCCGCCGCAACGAGGGGGTGAGCATCTGGGTGGTCAAGGCCGGCGACATCACCGCCAGTTCCCCGGGCGACAAGGGCCCGCTGTTCGAGCCGTCGAACAGCAAGGTCTACCGGCACCCGACCTTCTTCGACATCCCCGAGGAAGTGGGGCCGATGTGATGGCGCGCGCGGCAACCGACGACACGGCTCTGTTCGAGTATGCGCTGCGGCTCGGCGACAACTGCCTGATCCTCGGCCACCGGGTGTCGGAGTGGTGCGGCCACTCGCCGGTCCTGGAGGAGGACATCGCGCTGGCGAACGTGGCGCTCGACCTGATCGGCCAGACCCAGCTCTGGCTGGGCCTCGCCGGCGAGATCGAGGGCCAGTGGCGCGAGGGTGGGGGCCGCAGCGCCGACGACCTCGCCTTCCTGCGCGACGCCGGGGCGTTCCGCAACCTGCTGCTGGTCGAGCAGCCGAACGGCGACTTCGGCAAGACCCTGGCCCGGCAGTTCCTGTTCGACGCCTGGCACAACGCCATGCTGGGCGCCCTGCAGGGATCGGCCGACAAGCGGGCGGCGGAGATCGCCGAGAAGGCCGCCAAGGAGGTCGCCTACCACCTCAACCGCAGCCGCGACCTGGTGGTCCGGCTCGGCGACGGCACCGCCGAGAGCCATTCCCGCATGCAGCGGGCGCTCGACGATCTGTGGTTCTACACCGGCGAGCTGTTCCTGGCCGACGAGGTCGACGCCGCGATGCTGGCGGCCGGCATCGGCCCCGACCTCGACGACATCCGCGCACAGTGGGACGCCGAGATCGACCGGACCCTGAAGCAGGCGACCCTGCGCCGGCCCGATTCCGGCCACGTCCAGAAGGGCGGCAAGCGCGGCGTGCACAGCGAGCACCTGGGCTACGTGCTGGCCGAGATGCAGTTCCTGCAGCGCGCCTATCCGGGCGCCCGCTGGTAGGAGCCGGCAGATGCGTCCCGCGACCGATCAGATCCGGGCCTGGCTGGACGAGGTGCCGGACCCGGAGATCCCGGTGATCTCGCTGGTCGACCTCGGCATCATCCGCGACCTCGCCTGGGAGGACGACACCCTGGTGGTGACGGTGACGCCGACCTATTCCGGCTGCCCGGCGACCGCGGTGATCAACCTGGAGATCGAGACCGCGCTGCGGGCCCACGGCATCGAGCGGATCGAGCTGCGGCGCCGGCTGTCGCCGGCCTGGACCACCGACTGGATCAGCGACAAGGGCCGCCGGAAGCTGCAGGGCTACGGCATCGCCCCGCCGGTCGCCGGCACCGCCGGCTGCAACCTGGCCGGCGACGCGGCGCCGACGGTCGTCTGCCCGCACTGCGGCTCGACCGCCACCCGGGTGGTCAGCCAGTTCGGCTCGACCCCGTGCAAGGCGGCGTTCCGCTGCGACGACTGCCTGGAGCCGTTCGACTACTTCAAGTGCCACTGAGGGGTGAGGGATGGAAAAGAGCCCGTCGCCTCGTGGGTTCCGGCTCCCTCCCGCCACCGGCGGTCCGGTCCGGAATGACGAAGGAAAAGGTGGGACAGTCTCCTCCTGTCGTCATTCCGGACGACCGCGCGCCGGCGCGGACGAGCCGGAACCCACCAGCCGCCTCGCGGTATCCGTCAGCTAAGCGAGTGAAACCGACATGGCGCAGTTCTATCCGTTGAGCGTGGCCGACATCCGGCACGACACCCGCGACTCGGTCGTGGTGACCTTCGAGCCGCGGCCCGAGGACCGCGACCGCTTCGCCTATGTCCAGGGCCAGTACCTGACCTTCCGGCAGCGCTTCGACGGCGAGGAGCTGCGCCGCTCCTACTCGATCTGCGCCGGCCGCGGCGAGCGCACCTTGCGGGTCGGCATCCGCCGCATCGACGGCGGCTGCTTCTCGACCTGGGCCAACGAGGAGCTGAAGGTCGGCGACGTGCTCGAGGCAATGCCGCCGATGGGCAACTTCCACGCCCCGATCGAGGCTGCGAGCGGCCGCAGCTACCTCGGCTTCGCCGGCGGCAGCGGCATCACCCCGCTGCTCGGCATCGTCAAGACGGTGCTGGCCGAGGAGCCGAAGTCGAGCTTCACGCTGGTCTACGGCAACCGCTCGATCAACACGATCATGTTCCGCGAGGAGCTGGAGGACCTGAAGAACCAGCACCTCGGGCGCCTCAGCATCCTGCACGTGCTGGAGAGCGAGGACCCCGACGGCGGGCTGTTCAGCGGCCGGCTCGACCGCGACAAGTGCCGGGCCCTGTTCGGCCGCTGGATCGACGTCGCCCATGCCGACCTCGCCTTCATCTGCGGGCCCGAGCCGATGATGCTGGCGGTCGCCGAGACCCTGAAGGAGCACGGCCTGCGCGACGACCAGGTCAAGTTCGAGCTGTTCGCCAGCGGCCAGCCCGGCCGCGCCCGCCAGCCGGCCGGCGCGTCCAGGGCGGAGAGCGGCGAGGCGACCTGCACCGCGACCATCATCCTGGACGGGGCGGCGCAGACCGTGACCGTCGCGAAGGCCGGCCAGACCATCCTGGAGGCCGCCCAGGCGGCGAAGATCGACGTGCCCTACGCCTGCACCGCCGGGGTTTGCTCGACCTGCCGGGCCCTGGTGGTCGAGGGCGAAGTCGAGATGCAGGCGAACTACGCGCTCGAGGACTACGAGGTGCGGCGCGGCTACGTGCTGACTTGCCAGAGCCACCCGGTCAGCGACAAGGTCGTGATCGACTACGATCGGTAGAACGCCGCCCCGGAAGCGGCAGCCAGGGGGAACGTCGGGAATGAGCGACGAGATCGAACTGACCGACTACCTGAGCCGCGGCGGCAAGCTGTCGTCGCCGGCCAACGTGCCGCCGCGCTATCGCGGCGAGCTGATGCGCCTGATGGCGACCTTCGTCGATTCCGAGATGGCCGGTGCCGCCGGCTTCGCCGGCATCATCAACGACGGTCCGGGCATCAAGGAGCGGATCGCCGCCAGCCGCATCGTGTTCGAGAAGCTGGCCAACGCCGACCGGGTGCTGCGGATCATGGGCGAGTTCGGCGCCGACACCGCCCGCTACGCCGGCCACCACCCGTGGAGCGCGCGCCTGCCGCGGGATTCCGACATCGGCGCCAGCCGGCGGCAGGGCGACATGCGGCTCAGCGTGTTCCACTACCCGATCGAGGGCTGGACCGACGCGGTGGTGATGAACGTGCTGATGGGCCGGGCCACGGTGATCCAGCTCGACGAGTTCGCCGGCGGCTCCTACCAGCCGCTGGCCGAGGCGTTCCGGGCGATCCTGCCGACCGAGATCCGACACGCCGAGCTCGGCCTGGAGGGCCTGCGCATGCTGGCGCTCGACCCCGAGGAGCGCGCCCGGGCCCGCGCCAGCGCCGCCTACTGGCACCCGCGGGTGGCCGCCAGCTTCGGGTCCGCCGCCTCGCCGCGGTTCGACACCCTGAAGCGCTTCGGCCTGCGCCGCACACCGAACGAGACCCTGGCCGAGAACTGGCGCACCGAGGTGGCCGAGCTGTTCGACGAACTCGGCATCGGTCCCGCGGAAGGAGTTCCCGAATGAGCGGCGTATACGCCTTCGACGGCGTGATCCCGGTGATCCACCCGACCGCCTTCGTGCACCCGGCGGCGGTGCTGATCGGCGACGTGGTCGTCGGGCCGAACTGCTATGTCGGGCCGCTGGCCTGCCTGCGCGGCGACTTCGGGCGGATCGTCATGGAGACCGGCTCGAACCTGCAGGAGACCTGCGTCGTCCACTCGTTCCCGGACGTCGAGGTGGTGATCGAGCAGGAGGGCCACATCGGCCACGGCGCCGTGCTGCACGGCTGCCGGATCGGCCGCAACGCCCTGGTCGGGATGAACGCGGTGGTGATGGACGAGGCCGTGGTCGGCGAGAACAGCATCGTCGCCGCCATGGCGTTCGTGAAGGCCAAGGACCGGATCCCGCCGAACAGCCTGGCGGTCGGCAGCCCGGCCCGGGTGGTCCGCGAGCTGAGCGAGCAGGAGATCCAGTGGAAGCGCCAGGGCACCGGCGTCTACCGCAAGCTCGCCGCCGAGGCCGCCGGCAAGCTGGTGAAGTGCGAGCCGCTGGCGGCCGAGGAGCCCGACCGCAAGCGCGTCACCGCGCCGCGCTACGACCCGCTGTTCCTGGAGCGCCTGAAGTTCGGCGACGACTGACGGCCGAGCGGCGGGTGGGTTCCGGATGCGTCCCGCCTGCGGCGATTTCCCGAATTCGCGAATTCAATTCGGTGTCAATTCAATTCGGGGGAATTCGGTGACAGTGCACTTATCTCGGCGGGCGACGAGACAAGTGCGTGCAATTGAGTGCACTGTCACCGGAATTATTCCAGAGATCCGCGCCCGGCCCGGCTCCTGGACCCACGCAGCGTCGGGCGCCCTACTTCACCGCCCGCACGCCCTCGACGATCAGGGTGGTCGCGAGGTCGGCGTATTCCTCGCGGGTCAGGCCGCCCTCGGGGCGGAACCACATGAACACCCAGTTCAGCATGCCGAACAGCGACATGGTCACCGGCTTCAGCAGCGGCCGGCCGGCGTCGAGGTCCGGGTTGAGCTCCCGCAGCACCGCGCTGAACCGCCCGACGATGCTGCGCTCCAGGGCCTTCAGCTCCTCGGCCTTGTCGGCCGGCAGGGTCTTCATGCCGTCGATCTGGACCTTGTGATGGTGGTCGGCGTCCCGGTAGCTCTCCAGCACCTGGCCGATCAGCAGCCGCAGCCGCCGCTCCGGCGGCAGGGCCGGGTCGTCGACCGCGGCGATGGCGGCGTCGAGCTCCTCCAGGTGGCTGCGGATGATGTCCACCAGCAGCTCTTCCTTGCTGTCGTAGTAGTGGTACAGCAGGGCCTTGGAGACGCCGCAATGGGTCGCGACCTGCGCCATCGAGGCGCGGTCGACCCCGTGCTCGGCGAACACCGAGGCCGAGCGGTCGAGGATCGCCTGGCGCTTGTCGTCGTAGTCGGCCGCGCGGGTCCGCGCCATCAGCCATCCTCCTGCCGGCGGTGAAAGCGTCTTCTATGCGGCGGGAGCGGTGCCGCGCAACGGTCGACGCTCATCCCTTCGGCCGCTTGTCGACCACCCGGCGGGCCTTGCCTGCCGAGCGCTCGACCCCGCCCGGGTCGTTCACCACCACCGCCGCGCTGATGCCGATCACGCTCTTGATGTGATGCGCCAGCTCGCGCGCCGAGGCGTCGCGGGCCGCCGCATCCGCGCTGCCCTCGACCGCCTCGACCAGCACCGCCATGCGGTCCATCCGGCCGTCGCGGGTCAGCTCGATCTGGAAGTGCGGCGCCAGGCCCCGGCACTTCATGAGCTGTTCCTCGATCTGGGTCGGGAACACGTTGACGCCGCGGATGATCATCATGTCGTCGGAGCGCCCGGTGATCTTCTCGATCCGCCGCATCGAGCGCGCCGTGCCCGGCAGCAGCCGGGTCAGGTCGCGGGTGCGGTAGCGGATGATCGGCAGCGCCTCCTTGGTCAGCGTGGTGAACACCAGCTCGCCCTTCTCGCCGTCCGGCAGCACCGCGCCGGTCTCCGGGTCGATGATCTCCGGGTAGAAGTGGTCCTCCCAGATGTGCAGGCCGTCCTTGGTCTCGACGCATTCGTTGGCCACACCCGGCCCCATCACCTCGGACAGGCCGTAGATGTCGACCGCATGCATGTCGAAGGCCTGCTCGATCTCCTGGCGCATGGCGTTGGTCCACGGCTCGGCGCCGAAGATGCCGACCGCCAGCGAGGTCTCGCGCGGGTCCATGCCGAGGCGCCGGAACTCGTCCAGGATCGACAGCATGTAGGACGGCGTCACCATGATGATGCGCGGCCTGAAGTCGGTGATCAGGGTCACCTGCCGCTCGGTCATGCCGCCGGACACCGGCACCACCGTGCAGCCCAGCTTCTCGGCCCCGTAATGGGCGCCGAGGCCGCCGGTGAACAGCCCGTAACCGTAGGCGATGTGGGCGATGTCGCCGGCCCGGCCGCCGGAGGCGCGGATCGAACGGGCCATCAGGGACGCCCAGTTGTCGATGTCGGCGGCAGTGTAGCCGACCACCGTCGGCTTGCCGGTGGTGCCGGACGAGGCATGCACGCGCGCCACCTTCTCGCGCGGCACCGCGAACATGCCGAACGGATAGGTGTCGCGCAGGTCCTGCTTGCCGGTGAACGGGAACCTGGCGAGGTCGGCGAGGCTGTTCAGGTCATCGGGGTGCACGCCGGCCTGGTCGAAGCGCTGCCGGTAGAACGGCGAGTTCTCGTAGGCGTGGCCGAGCGACCACTTCATGCGCTGCAGCTGCAGGGCGGCGATCTCGTCGCGCGACGCGGTCTCGATCGGCTCCAGATCCCCGGGCTTCGGCGACAGGTCTTCCATGGCGTTCTCTCCCGAACGGCACCTTCCGGCGCCTTGTTCCTTACTCCGCGGGCACCAGGGTCCCGCCGATGGTCCGCGAGTGGCCGCGGAACTCGGCGATCGCCTCGCCCTTCTGGTTGGTGACGACGATGTCGTAGATGCCGCTGCGGCCATAGCGCTGCACCTCGCGGGCGGTCGCGGTCAGCCGGTCGCCCTCGAACGCCGGAGCGATGAAGGTGACCGAGCAGTGCTGCGCCACCGAGCGGGTGTTGTAGCTGTTGCAGGCGAACGCGAAGGCCGAGTCCGCCAGGGTGAAGATGAAGCCGCCGTGGCAGGTCCTGTGCCCGTTGGTCTTGCTGGCGTCGACCGTCATCGCCAGCACCGCGGTGCCGGGGCCGATCGACTCGATCGCCATGCCGAGGCGCTGCGACGCCTGGTCGTCGTCCCACATGGCGCGGGCACAGGCTTCGGCGAGATCCTGCGGCGAGAGGGCGGTGGGCGAATCCATCAGCGGCGTCCGGTGAAGTTGGCGGGGCGTTTCTCGGTGAAGGCGGCGACGCCCTCGGCGTAGTCCGGGGTCAGCCCGGCCTCGCGCTGCAGGTCGCGCTCCAGGTCGAGCTGGTCGTCCAGGCTGTTGGTCGACGCCGCCTGGATCGCCCGCTTGGTCAAACCGAGGCCGACGGTCGGCCCGGCGGCCAGCGAGGCGGCGAGCTTGCCGGCCTCCTCCATCAGGTGCTGGTCGTCGACCGCGTGCCAGATCAGCCCCCAGCCGGCGGCGGTCTCGGCGTCGAGCGGCCGGCCGGTCAGCGCCAGCCCCTTGGCCCGGGCCTCGCCGACCAGCCGGGTCAGCGCCCAGGTGGCGCCGGAATCCGGCACCAGGCCGATCTTGCAGAACGCCTGGATGAACTTGGCCGAGCGGCCGGCCAGCACCAGGTCGCAGGCCAGCGCGACGCTGGCGCCGGCACCGGCCGCCACGCCGTTGACCGCGCAGACGATCGGCTTGTCGATGCTGCGGATCAGCCGGATCAGCGGGTTGTACAGCCGCTCGATGGTCTCGCCGAGATCCGGCTCGCCGTCGGCCTTGTGGGGATCGACCTCAGCCAGGTCCTGGCCGGCGCAGAACGCGCGGCCGGCGCCGGTCAGCAGGATCGCCCGCACGTTCTCGTCCCACTTCGCCTCGTCGAGGGCCGCGTGCAGCGCGCGGTGCATCGCCTCGTTGAAGGCGTTGAGCTTGTCGGGTCGGTTCAGGGTCAGCCGGGCGATCCCGTCCGCCACCTCGACCAGCACCGTGTCGTTCGGCGCCATGCTTCGTCCTCCCTGGCTGCCTGCCGTTGCATCGTCGCGCAATTCTGCGTCAGCGGCCGGCAATTCTGAATTGGCATCTTGCATTGACCGGCCGGTCAGTCAATTGTAATTGTCGACCAACGAGAACCGGCGCGCGACGACGACGCGCATCTGCGGGAGGACCCATGGCCGATCTGTTCGAGACCCATCGCGCGCTGCTGACCCGGGCGGTCGAAGCCACGGCCGAGCGCGGCTTCTGGTCCGCCTACCCGGAGACGCCGAGCGGCAGGATCTACGGCGAGACCGCCAAGCAGGACGGCGAGGCGGCGTTCAACGCCCGCCTCGGCAAGCCGTTCGCCCTGCCCGGCCACCCGGCCGACCGGGGCACGGTCGGTGCGGAGACCTCGCCCTACGGCCCGGCACTCGACATCGCCTATCCGGCCGCTTCCGTCGACGCGCTGATCGCCGCCTCGGCCGCCGCCGGCAAGGGATGGGCGGCCGCGACCGTCGAGCAGCGGGTCGGCGTCTGCCTGGAGATCCTGGCGCGGCTTAACCGGCGCAGCTTCGAGATCGGCAACGCGGTGATGCACACCACCGGCCAGGCCTTCGTGATGGCGTTCCAGGCCGGCGGCCCGCACGCCCAGGACCGGGCGCTCGAGGCGGTCGCCTACGCCTGGGCCGAGATGACCCGCACCCCGGCGACGGTCGAGTGGAGCAAGCCGCAGGGCAAGGGCGACCCGCTGGTGCTGGAGAAGCGCTACCGGATCGTGCCGCGCGGCATCGCGCTCACCATCGGCTGCGCGACCTTCCCGACCTGGAACGGCTATCCCGGCATGTTCGCCAGCCTGGCGACCGGCAACACGGTGATCGTGAAGCCGCACCCGACGGCGATCCTGCCGCTGGCGATCACCGTCGAGATCGGTCGCGAGGTGCTGGCCGAGCAGGGCTTCGACCCGAACGTGCTGCTGCTGGCGGCCGACGCCCCCGGTGCCGAGAACACCAAGGAGCTGGCGACCCGGCCGGAGGTCGCGATCGTCGACTTCACCGGCTCCAACGCGTTCGCCGGCTGGCTGCGCGCCAACCTGAAGGACGCCGCGCTGTACACCGAGGAGGCCGGGGTCAACTCGATCGTGGTCGCCTCGACCGACGACTTCGCCGGCATGTGCGCCAACATCGCGTTCTCGCTGTCGCTGTACAGCGGGCAGATGTGCACCGCCCCGCAGGACGTGTTCGTGCCGCGCGGCGGGATCGAGACCGACCAGGGCCACAAGTCGTTCGACGAGGTCGCCCAGGGCATCGCGGCGGCGGTCGACAAGCTGCTGGCCGACCCGGCGCGGGCCATCGGCGTGTGCGGCGCGATCGCCAGCCCGGCGACCGTCGCGCGCGTCGAGGCGGCGGCCGGGCTCGGCCGGGTGGTGCGGCCGTCGCTGCCGATCCCCGGCTTCGACGAGGCCCGCACCGCGACCCCGCTGATCCTGGCGGTCGACGCGTCCGAGACCGACACCCACCTGGAGGAGCGGTTCGGCCCGATCGCCTTCGTGGTGGCGACCGACGACGTCGCCGACGCGATCGCCCGGGCTGCTGGCGCCGCCAGGGCCAGGGGCGCGATCACTGCGGCCGCCTACGCCACCGACGACACTACGCTGGACGCCGCCGCCGACGCCTTCGCGGCCGCCGGCGTGAACCTGTCCTGCAACCTGACCGGCGGCATCTTCGTCAACCAGAGTGCCGCCTTCAGCGACTACCACGTGACCGGCGCCAACCCGGCCGGCAACGCCTGCCTGACCGACGCCGCGTTCGTCGCCAACCGCTTCCGGGTGGCGACGGTGCGGCGCCCGAAGGCCGCCTGAGCGCCGCGAGGCGCGTGCCTGCGAACACCAACAACAACACGAACACGCAACGCCCCTAGGGAGGAGCACCCATGAAGAAGTCCATCCTGCTGTCCTGGACGGCCGCGGCGGCACTCGCTGTCGGCCTGGCCGGTCCCGCCGACGCCGAGATCAAGATCGGCTCGACCCTCGCGGTCACCGGCGGCGCCTCGTTCCTCGGCGATCCCGAGGCCAGGACCCTGAAGATGCTGGTCGACGAGGTGAACGCCGCCGGCGGCGTCAACGGCGAGAAGCTGGAGCTGGTCCAGTACGACGACGGCGGCGACCCGAACAAGGCCCGCACCTTCGCCACCCGCCTGGTCGAGGACGACGAGGTCGTCGCGGTGATCGGCGGCTCCACCACCGGCGCCACCATGGCGATGATCCCGGTGTTCGAGGAAGCCAAGATCCCGTTCATCTCGCTGGCCGGCGCCGTGGTCATCATCGACCCGGTCAAGAAGTGGGTGTTCAAGACCCCGCACACCGACCGGATGGCCTGCGGCAAGATCTTCGAGGACATCCGAAAGCGCGGCCTGTCGAAGGTCGGCCTGATCTCCGGCTCCGGCGGCTTCGGCAAGTCGATGCGCCAGCAGTGCCTGGACGTGGCAGGCTCGGCGGGCGTCGAGATCGTCGCCGACGAGACCTACGGGCCGGACGACGCCGACATGACCCCGCAGCTCACCAAGATCAAGAACGCGGCGGGCGTGCAGGCGATCCTGAACGCCGACTTCGGCCAGGGCCCGGCGATCGTCACCCGCAACGTGCGCCAGCTCGGCATCGCGCTGCCGCTGTACCAGTCGCACGGCGTCGCCTCGAAGAGCTTCATCGAGCTCGCCGGCGAGGCTGCCGAGGGCGTGCGGCTGCCGGCCTCGGCGCTGCTGGTCGCCGACAAGCTGCCGGACAGCGACCCGCAGAAGGCGGTCGTCGTCGGCTACAAGGCGGCCTACGAGAAGGCGACCGGCGAGCCGGTCTCGACCTTCGGCGGCCACGCCTACGACGCCTTCCAGATGCTGGTCGCGGCCATGAAGAAGGCCGGTTCGTCCGAGCCGGCCGCCGTACGCGACGCCATCGAGCAGACCAGGGGCTTCATGGGCACCGCCGGCGTCGTCAACATGTCGGCGACCGACCACCTCGGCCTCGACCTGACGGCGTTCCGCATGCTGGAGATCCGCAAGGGCGACTGGACCCTGGTGGAGTAAGCCGCCGCGACACGGCGGGGTGCGGCTCTGCACCCCGCCGTCGACGCGACCCGGACCGGCCGATGCGGAGGCGGGCACGCCGATGTCGGAACTGCTGCAGTTCACTTTCTCGGGGCTGACGGTCGGGGCGGTCTACGCCCTGGTCGCGCTCGGATTCACCATCATCTACAACGCCTCCGGCGTCGTGAACTTCGCCCAGGGCGAGTTCGTGATGCTGGGCGGCATGATCACGGTGTTCGCGCACGCCGCCGGCGCGCCACTGCCGGCCGCCGCCGCGCTCGCGGTGGTCGCCACCGCCGCAATCGGCATCCTGCTGAACAAGCTGGCGATCGAGCGGGCGCGCGGTGCCTCGGTGGTGACCCTGATCATCATCACCATCGGCGCCTCGATCTTCCTGCGCGGTGCCGCCCAGCTCGGCTTCGACAAGCAGCTCCACCGGTTCCCGAGCTTCAGCGGCGACGACCCGATCGCGATCGCCGGCGCCACCATCCTGCCGCAGAGCCTGTGGATGCTGTTCGGTGCCGCGGTGGTGTTCGCCGCCCTGTACCTGTTCTTCACCCGCTCGCTGACCGGCAAGGCGGTGCTGGCGACCGCCAACAACAAGCTGGCGGCCCAGCTCGTCGGCATCGACACCGACTTCGTGATGGCGCTCAGCTTCGGGCTGTCGGCGGCGATCGGGGCGCTCGCCGGGGTGCTGGCGACGCCGATCACCCTGACCAGCTACGACGCCGGCACCGCGCTCGCCCTCAAGGGCTTCGCCGCCGCCATGCTGGGCGGCATGGGCAACCCGTTCGGCGCCCTGGTCGGCGGCCTGCTGGTCGGGCTGATCGAGGCGACGACCGCCGGCTACCTCAGCTCCGACTACAAGGACGCTGCCGCCTTCGTTGTGATCCTGGCGGTGCTGTTCGCGATGCCGCAGGGCCTGTTCGGCAAGTCCGCCCAGGAGCGGGTCTGACCATGCGCCCGCTCTTCGCCAAGCCGATCTCCGCCAAGCAGGCAACCCTGCTCGTCCTGCTGCTGCTGATCGCGGTCGCACCGGCGTTCTTCCCCAGCAACTTCTACTACCGGGTCGGCACCCTGATCTTCATCAACGGCCTCGCCGTCACCGGGCTGGTGGTGCTGATCGGCTATGCCGGCCAGATCAGCCTCGGCCATGCCGGGTTCGCCGGACTCGGCGCCTACGCCTGCGCGCTCGGGCCGGTGCATCTCGGCCTGCCGCCGGCGCTCAGCCTGGTGCTGGGGGCGGTGCTGTCGGGCCTGCTGGCCTGGCTGGTCGGCCGGCCGATCCTGCGCCTGAAGGGCCATTACCTGGCGATCGCCACCCTCGGCTTCGGGGTGCTGGTGTCGATGGTGCTGGCCAACGAGGCCTGGCTGACCGGCGGGCCGGACGGCATGGCGGTCGCCGACCTCGGCCTGCGCGGCCTGCTCAAGAGCGCCGGGATCAAGGTCGGCAACGCCGAGCTCTGGTACTGGCTGGCCGGCCTGATCCTGCTGGCCGGCGCCTGGCTGGCCCTGAACCTGAAGGACAGCCCGAGCGGCCGGGCCCTGCGGTCGCTGCACGACTCCGAGGTCGCGGCCCGCACGGTCGGCGTCGACGTCGCCCGATACAAGCTGTCGGCGTTCGTGATCTCGGCGGTCTACGCCTCGGTGTCGGGCTCGCTGCTGGCGCTGACCAACCGGTTCGTGACCCCGGACATCGCCAACTTCCTGCACTCCATCGAGCTGGTGACGATGACCGTGCTGGGGGGGGCCGGCACGGTGATCGGGGCCGCCACCGGCGCGCTGCTGCTGACCGCGCTGCCGCAGGTGCTGACCGCGCTGCAGGAGTACGAGCACATCGTGTTCGGCCTGATCATGATGCTGGTGATGATCTTCCTGCCCGACGGCCTGCTGCCGAGCCTGCACCGCCTGCTGCGCCGGAGGGTGTCATGACTCTGTTGTCGGTCGAGGGCCTGGGCATCGACTTCGGCGGCGTCACCGCCGTCGACGGCGTCGGCTTCACCGCCGAGCCCGGCCGCATCGTCTCGGTGATCGGCCCGAACGGCGCCGGCAAGACCACGCTGTTCAACATGATCTCCGGGGTCTACCTGCCGCACCGCGGCAGGGTCCGGCTGGACGGCGAGGACGTCACCGGGCTGGCCCCGAACCGGCTGGCCGAGCGCGGGCTGTCGCGGACCTTCCAGAACCTGCAGGTGTTCCTGCGGATGAGCGTGCTGGACAACGTCATGGCCGGACGCCACCTGGCCGAGCGGGGCTCGACCCTGGCCGACCTGCTGGGCCTGCCGTCGACCCGCCGGCGCAGCCGCGAGACCGAGCGGGCGGCCCGCGCCCTGCTGGAGCGCGTCGGGCTGGAACGCGCCGCCGAGCGCGAGGCCTCTGCCCTATCCTACGGCGCGCTCAAGCGGCTGGAGATCGCCCGGGCGCTGGCGGCGCGGCCGCGGCTGCTGCTGCTCGACGAGCCGGCGGCCGGCTGCAACCCGGTCGAGACCGAGGAGATCGACGCCCTGATCGCGGCGATCGCCGCCGAGGGCGTGGCGGTGCTGCTGGTCGAGCACGACATGAAGCTGGTGATGAAGATCTCGCATCACGTGGTAGTGCTGGACCACGGCGAGAAGATCGCCGAGGGCGCGCCGGAGGCCGTAGCCCGCGATCCGAAGGTGGTCGAGGCCTATCTCGGCGCCCATGCCGGCCGGGAGGGCAGCCATGCTCTCGGTTGAGGGACTGCGCAGCCGCTACGGCCGCATCGAGGTGCTGCACGGCGTCGACCTCGAGGTGAAGGCCGGCGAGATCGTTACCGTGATCGGCGCCAACGGAGCCGGCAAGACCACTCTGCTGCGCTGCCTGTCGGGGGTGCAGCCGGTGGCCGCCGGCCGCATCGTGTTCCGCGGCGACGACGTCACCCGCACCGCCGGCCACCGCCGGCTCGGCGCCGGCCTGGCGCAGGTGCCGGAAGGCCGGCAGATCTTCACCAACCTGACGGTCGAGGAGAACCTGCGGCTCGGCGCCTACCTGTTCAGCGACGACCGGGTCGACTCCGATATGGCCGAGGCGTTCGCGATGTTCCCGGTGCTGCGCGAGAAGCGCAACCAGCGGGCCGGCGGGCTGTCGGGCGGCCAGCAGCAGATGCTGGCGATGGCGCGGGCGCTGATGGGCCGGCCGAACTGCCTGCTGCTGGACGAGCCGAGCATGGGGCTGGCGCCGATCCTGGTCGACCAGATCCTCGACGTGGTGCGCAACCTGAAGAGCCTGGACGTGACCGTGCTGCTGGTCGAGCAGAACGCCTATGCCGCCTTGGCGATCGCCGACCGCGGCTACGTCATGGAGACCGGCCGCGTCACCATGTCCGGCCCGGCCGCCGAGCTGATCGCCGACGCGCGGATCCGCGAGGCGTATCTGGGGGTGTAGCGCGCCCGTCGCATCGTGGGTCCCGGATCTCGCTGCGCTCGTCCGGGATGAGGGAACAACAAGACCCTCATCCCGGACGTCGCGTCAGCGGCGATCCGGGACCCACGCGGTTCCCAACCCCGGCCCGACCCGCTACGCTCCCCCCCGAGGAAACGCACCAGAGGGCAGGCCGCCATGCCCCATCCCCCGAAGATCGCCGCCGACGCGCTCGAGGACGCCGCCCGCACCGTGATGGCCAAGGCCGGAATCGAGATCCCGGACGACTATCTCGGCGGCATCAGGGAGATGGCGGACACCGAGCGCGGCGACCTGTCGGCCTTCGTGCTGCAGGCCATGCTGGAGAACTGGGAGGCCGCCAAGGCCGACCAGCGGCCGATGTGCGCCGACACCGGGGTGCCGCGCTGGTACGTGAAGTACGGCAACGAGGCCCGGGTCGAGGGCGGCCCGGTCGAGGTCGAGCGCCGACTGCGCCGCGCCACCGCCCGCGCCACCCACGACGTGCCCCTGCGCCCCAACCGGGTGCATCCGCTGAGCCGCCGCGACAACGACAACAACGTCGGCATCAACGCCCCGGAGATCGAGTACAGCTTCGAGCCGGACGCCGACTGGGTCGACATCACCACCGTCCACAAGGGCGGACTGTTCGGCACCGACTATCGCATGCTGTTCCCGGCCGACGGGATCGACGGCATCAAGCGCTTCTATCTCGATACCCTGGTGGCGTTCGGGAAGCGCGGCCTGGCCTGCCAGCCGGCGATCGTCGGCATCGGCCTCGGCGGCTCGAAGGACACCTGCATGGTGCTCGGCAAGCAGGCGGCCTGCCTGCGCACGGTCGGCGACCGCAACCCGGAGCCGGAGATCGCGGCGCTGGAGCTGGAGCTGAAGGAGCTCGGCAACTCGATCGGCATGGGGGCCATGGGCTTCGTCGGCTCGTCGATGGTCGTCGATTGCCACATCGAGGTCGGCTACACCCACACCGGCGGCATGCCGATGAGCGTGCACTGCTTCTGCCTGTCGTCGCGCCGCGCGACCGCAAGGCTGCACCCGGACGGGCGGGTCGAGTACCGCACCGACCCGCAATGGTTCACCCCCTACATGCGACGGGACACGGTCGAATGGCAGACAGCCGCGGAAAGCTTCGAGAAGTCCGCCTGACCACCCCGGTCAGCGACGCGGCCCTGCGCGGCCTGCAGCTCGGCGACGTGGTCTATCTCGACGGGCTGATCTACACCGGCCGCGAGAGCGTCTACAAACGCGTGCTGCAGGACGGCATGGCCCCGCCGGTCGACCTCAAGGCCCTGACCAACGTGAACTTCCACTGCTCGCCGGCGGCGGCCCGCAACGACGACGGGACCTTCAACGTCGGCGCCGTCACCGCCACCGCCAGCTTCCGGTTCTCCAAGTGGCTGCCGAAGTGGTTCGAGGTGTCGGGTGCGAAGGTGATCGTCGGCAAGGGCGGGATGAGCGAGCAGGACTACCGCGATGTCTTCGTGCCGGCCGGCGCGGTGTACCTGACCACCGTCGGCTACGGCACCGGCGCGCTGCTCGGGCGCGGCATCAGGCGCGTGCTCGACGCCCACTGGATCGACGACCTCGGCATCGCCCAGGCCATGTGGGTGCTGGAAGTCGAGAAGTTCGGCCCGCTGCTGGTCGAGAGCGACCTGGACGGCAACTCGCTGTTCGAGCGCCAGAACCGGATCGTCAACCAGGGCCTGGCGCGGGTCTACGAGGGGCTGAAGGCGCCCAGCCTGGCGCGCTACGGCGAGACCGACGACCGGCGCGACGAACTGATCGGGTAGAACGGCCCCTGGCCGGCGAACGGAGGATCTGATGCGGATGGTTCCCCTGATGCTGCTCGCCCTGGCGGCCTATGCGGTCGTCGCGGTGAGCGGCGAGACCCTGCTGTCGGCGGCGGTCGTCGCCGTCGCCCTGCCCTCGGGCTCGGTGTGGACCTTCGACGTCGCCGACCTGATCCTGGCGTTCGGGCTGGTGCTGCTGTTCGTCGAGATCCTGAAGGCGACCCGGACCAGCGTGGCGGCGGCACTGGACCACGGGCTCAGCATGCTGATCTGCGTGGCGGCGCTGCTCGGCTTCCTGCTGGTTCCCGCCCTCGGCACCAGCGACTTCTTCCTGCTGTTCCTGATGACCCTGATCGACGTGGTCGCCGGCTTCACGGTGTCGCTGATGGGCGCCCGCCGCGACATCGGCTACGGCGGCGGCTTCGGCGACAGCGTGAACCGCGACTGAGCGTCCGCGGCGGCGATCCCGGCCGCCCCCTCTCCCTGAAGACCTGACCTTCGCGACACCCGGATCGGCGAGTCCGCCCCGGCGTGTCGGCGCGCGCCCTTGACGAATTAGGACGTTTGTCCTACATGCTTGCTCACATCTAGGACAAACGTCCTATTCATGGTATACCCACCGCCGGAGACATTCATGACCGCCGATCTGTTCGACACGTTCCAGATGGGGGACCTGACCCTCGCCAACCGCATGGTCATGGCGCCGATGACCCGCAACCGCGCCGACGGCGACGGCGTGGTGCCGCCGCTGATGGTCCGCTACTACGCCCAGCGCGCCAGCGCCGGGCTGATCGTCACCGAGTCGGCGCCGGTGTCGCCCGGCGCCGTCGGCTACCCGTTCACCCCCGGCGCCTTCAGCGACGCCCAGGCGGCCGGCTGGCTGCGCCTGACCAATGCCGTACACTCCGCCGGCGGCCGGGTGTTCATCCAGCTCCAGCACTGCGGACGGATCTCGCACCCGAGCCTGCAGCCGGGCGGCGCCACCCCGGTGGCGCCCTCGGCGATCCGGCCCGACGGCCAGGCGGTGACCTATGCCGGCACGCAGGACTTCGTGACCCCGCGGGCACTGGAGACCGGCGAGATCCCGGCGATCGTCGAGGAGTTCCGGCACGCCGCCGAGATCGCCCGGCGAGCCGGCTTCGACGGGGTCGAGGTGCACGGCGCCAACGGCTACCTGATCGACCAGTTCCTGCGCGACGGCAGCAACCGGCGTACCGACGCCTACGGCGGCAGCCCGGCCAATCGGATGCGGCTGCTGAACGAGATCCTCGACGCGGTCGCCACGGTATGGCCGGCCGGGCGCATCGGCCTGCGCCTGACCCCGGAAAACGGGTTCAACTCGATGGCCGATTCCGACCCGCAGGCCCATTTCGGCTACTTCTTCGAGCGGCTCGGCGGGCGCGGCCTCGCCTACCTCCACGTGCTGGAAGGCGACATGACGACCAAGGCCAGCGCAGTCGACTACCGGGCACTGCGGGCCATGTTCGACGGCCCGTATATCGCCAACAACGGCTACGACCTGGCGCGTGCCCGGACCGCGATCGCAAGCGGCGCCGCCGACCTGGTGGCGTTCGGCATCCCGTTCCTGGCCAACCCGGACCTGGTGCGGCGCTACCGCGAGGACCTGCCGCTGAACCTGGCCGACCCGACCACCTTCTACGCCGGCAGCGAAACCGGCTACACCGACTACCCCGTCTACCACGGCGCGCACGGATAGCCGCGCCGCCGTCACCCCGCGTCCAGGAGAGCGATCCATGGCCGAGAAGTCGACCCGCGAGACCATCGTCGAAGCCGCCGACCGGCTGTTCTACGAGCACGGCTTCGAGCACACCTCGTTCGCCGACATCGCGACCGTGGTCGGAATCTCGCGCGGCAACTTCTACTACCACTTCAAGACCAAGGACGAGATCCTGGACGCGGTGATCGCGGCCCGCATGGCCAGGACCCGGATGATGTTGGACGGCTGGGAGGCCGGGGGCGACACCCCGGTCGCCCGGATCCGCAGCTTCATCGACATCCTGATCGTCAACCGGGCCGCCATCGAGCGCTACGGCTGCCCGGTCGGCACGCTGTCCACCGAGTTGGCCAAGCTCCGCCACGGCTCGCAGGCCGAGGCCGGCCGGCTGTTCGGCCTGTTCCGGAGCTGGCTGCGCCGGCAATTCGAGCAGCTCGGCCGCGGCGACGACGCCGACGACCTGGCGATGCACCTGCTGGCCCTGAGCCAGGGCGTCGCCACCCTGTCCAACGCCTTCCGCGACGAGGCGTTCGTTCGCCGGGAGGTCGAGCGGATGTACGCCTGGCTCGACCGCGAGACCCGGGGTGCCGCGGCCCGCCGACATTGATCCCCCCGAGAGCGAGGAAACCGATGTTCATCGTGATGCTGAGATTCGCCGAGAACCGGGCCGAGGCGGGCCGCCACATGGACGGCCACAAGGCCTGGATCGCCCGCGGTTTCGCGGACGGCGTGTTCCTGGTGGTCGGCAGCCTGGTCCCCGGCCTCGGCGGCGCCGTGGTCGCCCACGCCACCACCCGGGCCGACCTGCAGGCGCGCGTCGCGGCCGACCCGTTCGTGGCCGAGAACGTGGTCACGGCGGAGATCCTGGAGATCGAACCGGCGCGGGCCGACGAGCGCCTGGCCTTCCTGCTGAACGCGCCGGCCGCGGCGTGAGGGGCTTGCATCGATGAGCACCGTCTTCACCGGCCCCGACGGCCGGCCGCGCTGCCGCTGGTGCGGGGCGGCCCCGGAGTTCCTGGACTATCACGACCGCGAATGGGGCTTCCCGGTCGCCGACGACACCAGGCTGTTCGAGAAGCTGTGCCTGGAGGGCTTCCAGTCGGGACTGAGCTGGCGGACCATCCTGGCCAAGCGCGAAAACTTCCGGGCCGCCTTCCACGGCTTCGACTTCGACCGGGTCGCCGAGTTCGGCGAGACCGACGTCGAGCGGCTGCTGCAGGACCCGGGGATCGTGCGCCACCGCGGCAAGATCGAGGCGGTGATCAACAATGCCGCCCGGGCCCGCGAGATGGCGGCGCGCGAGGGTTCGCTGGCGGCGTTCTTCTGGCGCTACGAGCCGGCCCCGGCCGACCTCGCCGCCCCGCAGACCGCCTCGACCTCGGCAACGTCGGAGCGGCTGTCGAAGGACCTGAAGAAGCTGGGCTGGCGGTTCGTCGGCCCGACCACGGTGTACGCCTTCATGCAGGCCATGGGGCTGGTCAACGACCACGTCGGCGACTGCACGGTCCGCGCCGAGGTCGAGGCGGCGCGCCGGGCGTTCGTCCGGCCGGGGCGCTGACGGCGCGGATCAGGCAGCCAGCCCCGGTCGTCCCGGGTGCAGCGCCGCCACCACGTCGGCCGGCAGCGCCGGTACCCGGCCCAGCACCAGGTCGGCGGCCAGCCGCGACAGCGCCGGCGAGGTCTGGACCCCGTAGCCGCCCTGTCCGGCCAGCCAGAAGAAGCCGTCGGCATCGGGGGCGAACCCGACCACCGGGGTACGGTCGGCCACGAAGCTGCGCAGCCCGGCCCAGCTGCGCTCGACCCGGGTGACCTCGACCGTGGTCATGCGCTCGAACCGGTCGAGGCCTTCGGCCAGCACCATGTCGTCGGGCCAGGCGTCATGCGGCTCCACCGGATCCTCGTCGGCCGGCGACACCATCAGCTTGCCGGCCTCGGGCTTGGCGTACCAGCTCTCGGAAGCCGACACGAACAGCGGCCAGCGGTCGACCGCGTGACCCGGCGGCGCCGGCAGGATCGCCGCCGACCGGCGCATCGGCACCAGTCCGACCGGCGTCGCGCCGGCCAGGCCGGCGACCGTGTCGGCCCAGGCGCCGGCGGCGTTGACCAGCACCGGCGCCTCGAATGCCCCGGCCGCCGTCGCGACCCGCCAGACGCCATCCGCCCGCTCGATCCGCCCGGCCCCGGCGCCGGTCACGATCCGGCCGCCGTGGCGGCGCAGCAGGCGGGCGAAGCCCTGCAGCAGCCGGTCGACGTCGATGTCGCGGGCATCGCGCTCGATGGCGGCACCATGGATCAGCTCGCGGCGCAGCACCGGCACCAGGGCCACCGCCTCGTCCGGTGTCAGCCGCTCGACGCCGGTACCCTCGGCCAGGTGCCGTTCCAGGTCCGGCAGCTCCGCCTCGGTCGCCACCACCATCTCGCCGCGCGGCGACAGCACCGTGTCGTCCAGGAAGTCCGGCGCCTCCAGTTCCGGCCCGCTGACGGCGTTCAGGGACCTCAGGGTGGCGTTGCCGTAGTTGGCAATGAAGATCGCCGCCGAGCGCCCGGTGGCGTGGACGCCGATCGCGCCCTCGTGCTCCAGCACGGTCACCCGGGCGTCGGGCGCGATCCGGGCGGCCGCCGAGACGCCGGCGATGCCGCCGCCGATCACCAGGACGTCGGCCGTGCCGGTCACGTCGTCCCCGCGGCGCGTTCCACGGGCAGGGCGGTGCAGTCCTCGGGCCGCACGGCGACGGTGACGGTCGCCCCCTCGGGGAACGGCCGGCCGTCGATCATCTGGATCGCCTGGAGCCGGCTGTCGCCGATGCGCAGGAAGTAGCGCGCCAGCTGGCCCTGGTAGTCGACGGCCTCAACCGTGGCCGGAGCCCCGACCGTGCCCGCCGGCACCGCGTCGCCGGCGCTCAACGCCAGCTTCTCGGCCCGCACCACCAGGCGGGCGGCCGTGGCGTCGCCGAGCCACAGCGCCCGCTCGCGCGGCACCGCCAGCCGGCCGAACGCCGCGGTGTCGAGCTCGACCGACCCGGCGTCCGCCCCGGTCACCCGGGCGTCGAACAGGTTGGCCGCCCCCAGGAACCGCGCCACGAACTCGTTGGCCGGGGTGTTGTAGACCTCCTCCGGCACGCCCTCCTGCTGCACCTCGCCGGCGCTCATCACCACGATGCGGTCGGACATGGCGAGCGCCTCCGACTGGTCGTGGGTGACGAAGATCGAGGTCACGCCGATGCGGTGCTGGATCGCCTTCAGCTCGACCCGCATCTCCTCGCGCAGGTTGGCGTCCAGCGCCGACAGCGGCTCGTCCAGCAGCAGCACGTCCGGCTCGATGACGATCGCGCGGGCCAGCGCGATGCGCTGCTGCTGGCCGCCCGAGAGCTGGCTCGGGTAGCGGTCCTCGACGCCGGGCAGGCGGACGATCTCCAGCGCCTGGCGCACCTTGTCGCTCGCCTCGGCCTTCGGCACCCCGCGGTATTTCAGGCCGAACGCGATGTTCTGCGCGATGGTCTTGTGCGGGAACAGCGCGTAGTTCTGGAACACCAGCCCCAGGTTGCGCTTGTGGATCGGCACGTCGTTGACCCGGCGGCCGCCGACCAGGATGTCGCCGCCGGTCGGCGTCTCCAGCCCGGCCACCATGCGCAGGATCGTGGTCTTGCCGCAGCCCGACGGGCCCAGCAGCGTGGTGAACGAGCCTTCCTCGAACACCACGTCGGCCTTGCGGACCGCGGTGATCGGCCCGAACGACTTGCTCACACCCTTGAGTTCGACGCGTGCCACGGCAGCCCCGCCCGTTGTGGTTGTCCGGAGGTGCCGGGGCCGGCACTCGGCCGGCCCCGGCGACGCGCCGCCGTCAGGCGCCCTTCTTGATGCGGTTCCAGGCCTTGCGCTGCTGCTTCTCGACCGGGTTCCACTTGTCGGGGTCGCGGAACACCAGCCCGGCCAGCTTGCCGGTCGGATCGTAGGCCGGCAGCTTCTCGATGACCGGCGTCATCGCGACCTTCTGCGGGTCGAGGGACGGCGGGTACTTCTGGCCCTCGGCCACCGCGATCGCGGTCTGCGGGTCGAGCATGAAGTTCAGCAGCTCCTCGGCCTCGGCCATCGGCGAGCCCTTGAGCACGAACATGCTCTCCATCCAGGCGAGCCCGTTCTTCGGGTCGAGATAGCCGATCGGATGGCCCTGGGCCTGCAGGGCGGCGACCCGGCCGGACCACGCCTCGGTGACCCAGATCTCGCCCTTGGCCAGCAGGTCCATCAGCTCGGCGCCCGAGCTCCAGTACTTCAGCACCAGGGAGCGGTGCTCGCGCACCTTGTCCCAGACCGCGTCCCAGTCCTCGATGTCGTTCGGGTCCTGGCCGGACTGCAGGGCGCCGTACCAGGCCCGATTGGCCCAGTCGCCGCCCCAGCCGCCGATCTTGCCCTTCAGCTCCTTGGCCAGCAGCAGGTCGGCGCCGAGCTTCTCGGCCTGCTCCCTGGAGACGTGCTCGGTGTTGTAGGCGATGCCGGTGGTGCCGTAGTCGTAGGGCACGGCCGACAGGCTGTCCGGCGTGATCGCCCGGAACGGCGCCATGATCGAGTCCATGACGTTGTCGACGTTCGGGATGTTGGCCAGGTTGAGCTCGGTGCCGTAGCCGGCGTCGACCCAGCGCTTGTACCAGCTCACCCCCGAGGAATGCAGGATGTTGTGGCCGTCGGTGCTGCCGGCGGCCCGGACCTTGGTCAGCACCTCGGCCTCGCCGCCGAATGTGGCGTCGATCACGGTGTTGCCGGTCTTCTTCTCGTAGGGATCGAAGGCGTGCTTGCGCAGCGCCTCGCTGACCACGCCGCCCCAGCCCTCGAAGTGCAGCTCGGTACCGGCGGCGAGCGCCCGGCGCGACAGCCCGGTCATGACCCCGCCGGACACCCCGGCCGCCATCCCGGCGAAACCGAGCAGGCGGAAGAAGGTCCGGCGGTCGACGTCGCCGTTGCCGAGCCGCTCGCGCAGAACCTCGTAGCGTTTCGTGCTGTCGATCTTCATCTGTCGTCTCCCTGTTCTTGACGATTGGTTGGTTGTTGTCGGTCGGCACCGATGGAGCGGATGGGTCCCTGCTCGCCGCTTCGCGCCGGCCGGGATGAGGCAAGCGAACGGGAAGGCAGTACCCTCACACCCTCATCCCGGCCGCAGCGGCAACGCCGCGAAGAGCCGGGACCCACGGTGCGACGGGCGCCGGTTCGCGCCGCGCTCATTGCCGCCGCCGCGCGAAGTAGCGGGCCAGGGCGCCGGCGGCGAGCGGCACGCCGACGGTGACCACGATCATCACGAATCCGAGCGCGTTGATCTCCGGGCTCACCGAGTTGCGCAGCATGCCGAAGATCTGGGTCGGCACGGTCTCGGTGCCGGCCGGGCGCCAGAAGATGGTGGCGGTGATGTTGTCGAACGAGATCGTGAAGGCGAACAGCGCGCCCGCGAACACCGCCGGCATCAGCAGCGGCAGGGTGATCTGCCAGAAGGTCTCGAGCGGCGAGGCGCCGAGGCTGCGGGCCGCCTCCTCGTAGTCGCGCCGGATCCCGACCAGCCGGGCCTGCACCACCAGCACCACGAACGGCAGCGCGATCATGGTGTGGCCAAGCAGCAGCAGCAGGAACGACCGCGGCATCGACAGCCAGCGCAGGAAGATCAGCAGCCCGACCGCCAGCACCGTCTCCGGCACCAGCACCGGCGAGATCAGCAGCGCGGTGATCCAGTCCTTGCCCCGGAACCGGTAGCGGACCAGCGCCAGCGACGCCAGGATGCCCAGCGTGGTGGCGCAGGCCGCGGTCAGCAGACCGAGCGAGAACGAGGTCTCGAAGGCCCGCATGATCGCTTCGTTCTCGAACAGCCGGCGGAACCAGCGCAGGCTGAATCCCTCGATCGGGAAGCCGCTGAACTGCGAGCTGTTGAAGGCCAGCAGCAGGACCACCGCCACCGGTGCGAACATGAACACGTAGACCGCGACCGCATACGCCCTGATCCAACCCCATGCCCGCATCGCGCCGCCCCTACCCGAACGCCTTGGACAGCTGGTTCAGGCGCATGAACCGGCTGTACACCACGACCACCACGCCGAGCAGGACCAGCAGGGCGAAGGACAGGGTGGCGCCCATCGGCCAGTTCAGCTCCGACAGCACCGCGTCGTAGATCAGGTTGCCGAACAGGAAGTCGTCGGGGCCGCCGAGGATCAGCGGCGTCACGTAGCTGCCGGCGGTCAGCACGAACACCAGCAGGCAGCCGGCGGCGAGCCCGGGCAGCGACAGCGGCAGCGTGACCTCGAGGAACGCCTGCCAGGGGGTGCAGCCGAGGGTCCGGGCGGCCGGCTCCAGGTTGCGGTCGATCCCTTCCAGGCTGACGTACACGTTCAGGATCATGTACGGCAGGAACACGTGGATGAAGCCGACGATCACCGCGAACTCGTTGAACATCATGGGCAGCGGCTCGTCGATCACCCCCAGCCACAGCAGCAGGCCGTTGATCGCCCCCTGGTTGCCCATGATGTGGATCCAGGACAGCGTCCGGATGATGAAGCTGACCCAGAACGGCAGGATCAGCAGCAGCAGCAGCAGCCATTTGTGCCGGAACCGGGTGTTGGCGATGAAGTAGGCCGGGACGTAGCCCAGCACCGCCGCCAGGACGGTGACGATCGCCGACAGCCGGAAGGTCTTCCAGATCGCATCGTGATAGTAGCCGTCGGTCAGCAGTTCCCGCCAGTTGCCGAACTGGAAGGCCGGCGCGTCCAGGCCGAGGTCGATGTTCTCGTAGAACGAATAGACCAGGATGAACGACATCGGCACGACCACCAGCAGGGCGATCGCCAGCAGCGCCGGAGACAGCAGATACCAGGGCCGGGGGTCGATTTCACGCGCCTGCGCCATCGGGTTTCCGCAACTCCGCCTTTCGGGCGGCCCGCGCCTCGGACCGACGGCGGAGTATCGCAACGGCCAAATCTATAGTACAAATTGATATTCACTATCCGGAGCATTGATGGAGATTATGCAGCCCCCGCGTGCCGACCTGTCCGAGAAGTTCGTCGGCGAGCTCGACTGGAACCTGCTGCGGACCTTCGTGATCATCGTCCAGGAGGGCGGGATCACCGCCGCCGCGCACCGCCTGCTGCTGCGCCAGCCGACCGTCAGCCAGGCCCTGCAGCGCCTGGAAGGCCGGCTCGGCGCCCGGCTGATCGAGCGCGGCCGCGGGGTGTTCCGGGTGACCGCCGCCGGCCGCGAGCTGTACCGGGAATGCGTCGGGATCTACGGCAGCATCGCCCGGCTGGCCGATGTCGCGACGGCGGCGTCTCAGACGATCACCGGCAACGTGCACATCTCGCTGGCCAGCCACGTGATCACGCCGCTGCTCGACGACACCATCGCCGCGTTCCACGCCGCGCACCCGGGCGCCACCTACCGGATCAAGATCGAGACCAGCGCCGACGTCGCCCGCAGCGTGCAGGAAGGCACCGCCAGCCTGGGGATCTGCCTGGTGAACAAGCGGCTGCCGCAGCTCGACTACCAGATGATCTACCGCGAGTTCTTCGGCTTCTTCTGCGGCCCGGCGCATCCGCTGTTCGGCCGCAAGGGCCTGCGGCTGGACGATCTGCGCGGCCTGGCCGCGGTGTCGTTCGACACCGACTATGTCGGCGACGCGCTCAGGCCGGTCGCGCTGCTGCGCCGGCAGTACGAGCTCGGCCAGCCGGTGGTCGGCCAGTCGCCGCACCTCGAGGAGGTCCGGCGCATGGTATTGTGCGGCCTCGGCATCGGGCCGCTGCCGATCCACGTGATGGAACGCGACGTCAGAGACGGCCTGCTGTGGCGGCTGCCGCCGTACCGCGACCCGCCGGCGATCGACATCTACCTGGTGACCAACCCGAAGCGCGGGCGGAACCGGGCCGAAGCCGGCTTCATCGCGGCGCTGCGCCGGCGCATCGCCGACACCCCGGTCGCGCAGCGCACCTACAGCGGAACCGTTGACCCGCGGAACCCGACAAATCCCGCATAGGGTGAATCGACCGCCCGCTTCCGCTATGCCGACCGAAAGCCGCGGCCGGCTCAGCGGGGGAAGGGCGGCGAACCGATCCGTCGCCCCTCAGTCGCGGAAGTCCGGCAGGCCCGCCCCGATGTCGATGTAGGTGCGGCGCATCACGTTCATGACCTGCAGCTGGTCGACCTCCGGTCCCACGATCTCGCGCTCGCGGGCCGGGCTCGAGCAGAAGTAGACCAGGTTGGCGACGTCGCCGTCGCCGCGCATCGGGAACGCGATCGACTCGCGGGTCATGATCCGGCCGGCCCGGGTGACCGACCTCAGCTGCACCAGCATGCCGGCCGGCTGCTCGCAGATCACGTGGATCGCCCGCGATGCCTTCGGCCGCCGCGGCTCGTCGACGAAGTCCAGGTAGTTGCGGCCGGTGATCTCCTGGCCGTAGTCCTGGATCACCGCCGAGCCGACCAGCCGCAGCCGCAGCATCTCGGGCGAGACCAGCTCGTGAATCACCATGTTCGGCAGCAGGCGCGGGATCGCTTCCGGCCGGAACCGGTCGCGGTGCGGAATCAGCGCCGTCTTGGGCAGCGACCCCCAATACGCCGCGAACGCCCGCGAGCGTTCCTCGCTGGTCTCGATGCCGTCGAGCAGGTCTGCCACTTGCCGTGACCCCGTCCCCGGTTGATGTTGCACGTCCCGCCGGCAATCTAGCACGTCCGGACGGTGTGCAGGGGCGATCGTGTCGACGCCCGGCGACCGGTGCGCTAAGACTGCGCCGTCAATCGCCGCGGGAGGCGGCCCTGTCCACCACCGGATATCTCGACGACAGCCGCCGCGGAACCGGCATCCTGCTGATGGTGGCGGCGTTCCTGCTGTTCACCTTCCTCGACACCTCGGCCAAGCTGCTGGCGCAGGAGATGAACAGCCTGCAGATCGTGTGGGCACGGTTCGTCGGCCACGCGGTGCTGGTCGCCGCCGTGCTGCTGCCGCGCAAGGGCACCCGGGTGCTGGCGTCCTCGAACCTGAAGCTGCAGATCGTCCGCTCGATCTTCCTGTTCATGTCGACCATCCTGAACTTCTTCGCGCTGCGCTGGCTGCAGCTCGCCACCACCTCGTCGATCATGTTCACGGTGCCGCTGCTGGTCGCCGCCCTGTCGGTGCCGCTGCTGGGCGAGCGGGTCGGCTGGCGGCGCTGGACGGCGATCGCCGTCGGCTTCGTCGGGGTGCTGATCATCGTGCGGCCGGGCGGCGCCACCCTGCACTGGGCGATCGGCCTGTCGCTGTGCAACGCGGTGGCGGTGGCGCTGTACCAGATCACCACGCGCAAGCTGGCGGCGCGCGACCATTCCGACACCACCTCGCTGTACTCGCCGCTGTTCGGCACGGTCGTGCTGGTGCCGCTGCTGCCGTTCATCTGGGAGCCGCCGTCGGGGCCGCTGGCCTGGGCGCTGCTGTGCATGCTCGGGGTGTTCGGCGGGGTCGGCCACTGGCTGCTGATCATCGCCCACCGGTTCGCCCCGGCCTCGCTGCTCGCACCCTTCAGCTATACCGGCATCCTGTGGATGACGACCGCCGGCTTCCTGGTGTTCGGCCACCTGCCGGACGAATGGACCGTTGTCGGCGCCGCCGTGGTGGTGGCCAGCGGCCTGTACGTGTTCCACCGCGAGCAGGTGCGCAAGAGCACCTCCTGATCCCTGCCTGCTAGCGCCGTGCGGCGATCCAGCGCTCGTCCTCGCGCCCGGCCTTGGAGCCGGCGATCTCCGGCGGGTCGTTCGGCTTGGACGAGAAGTTCTCGGTCGCCCCGTCGGCCAGCTTCATCCCGGCCGCCTTGATGGCGTCGTCCTCGACCACGGCGATCGGCGAGTAGAACGGGTGGTGATGGGCGAGATACGGATCGTTGCCGCGGGCGTTGTAGCAGCAGATCAGGGTCCAGCGCCGATTGTCGCTCTCGTTGCGGTCGGACCGGTGCAGGGTGTTGCAGTGGAAGAACACCCCGTCGCCCGGCTCCATCTCGCAGTACACCCGCTCCAGCCGCTCGAGCGCCTTCCCGACCCGCACCGGATCGGCCCCGACCTGGCTGCCCTCCAGCATCTTGTGGTCGATCCGGCCCATGCGGTTGGAGCCGCGCAGCACCTGCAGGCAGCCGTTGTCGCGGTCGGTGCGGTCGAGCGCGATCTGCACGCTGGCCATGTCCGGGAACAGGCAGCCGTTGTTGTACCAGTAGCCGTAGTCCTGGTGCCATTCCCAGGCCCCGCCGACCCGCGGTTCCTTGGCCGTCAGCTTGGAGTGGTAGTGGTAGACCTCGTCGCCCAGCAGGTCGGCCATGGCGTCGACGATCCGGCGCGACCTCGCCGCCAGGCCGTAGACGCTGTCGCCGGGGTGGTTCCAGCTCACCATCTTCGTGGCCTTGCCGCCGGAATCGAAGCGGTCGTACAGGTTGCGCCTGACCTCGGGGTCGGTCTCCATGGCGGCCCGCAGCAGGGCGGTCTCCTCGGCGTCGAACAGGCTGCGGGCGATGAAGTAGCCGTCGCGGTGGAAGGCGGCGCGCGCCGCGTCGTCGAGGGCGAAGGCCATGGCGTCTCTCCCGGGGATCCTGTCGGTCGGTAACAACGCTAGGCCCGGCGGGACCTCCCGTCAAAGCGGGTTGTGGCCCGCCGGCACCGCCCATACCCTGCCGGTTCCCTTATCCCGCGGACGAGACGACCATGGCCATCGCGACCACGCTGTTCGACCTGACCGGACGCACCATCCTGATCACCGGCGCCTCGCGCGGGATCGGCTTCGCGATGGCCAAGGCCTGCGCCGAACACGGCGCGCGCGTCGTGCTGAACGGCCGCAACCCGGACACCCTGGCCGCCAAGGTCGACGAACTGGCGGCCGCCGGCCACGACGCCGAGGGCGAGGCGTTCGACGTCACCGACGAGGCGGCGGCGACCGCCGCGCTCGACCGCGTCGTCGCCCGCCACGGCGCGATCTGGGGGCTGATCGCCAATGCCGGCGTGCAGCACCGGGTGCCGGTGCTGGAGTTCCCGACCGAGGATTTCCGCCGGGTGGTCGAGACCAACCTGACCGCCTGCTTCGTGCTCGGGCGCGAGGCGGCGAAGCGGATGGTGCAGACCGGCGGCGGCTCGATCGTCAACACCGTGTCGATGCTGGGCCCGATCGCGCGGCCGACGGTGCCGGCCTACATCGCCGCCAAGGAGGGCCTGCGCGCCCTGACCCGCGCCATGGCGGTCGAGCTCGGCGGCCGCGGCGTCCGGGTCAACGCGGTCGCCCCCGGCTACGTCGCCACCGAGATGAACACCGCGCTGATCGAGAACGAGCAGTTCAACAGCTGGGTGGTCGGCCGCACCCCGATGGGCCGTTGGGCCCAGCCGGAGGAGCTCGGCGGCGCCGCGGTCTACCTGATGAGCCCGGCCGGCGCCTTCGTCAGCGGCCACGTGCTCAGCGTCGACGGCGCCATGAGCGTGGCGGTGTAGCTACCGCAGCACCGTGTACGCCACCGAGGCCAGCAGCAGGCCGGCGAGCGACCAGTTCAGCGCCCTTCCGGTGCGCGGGTTGCGCAGCACCGACGAGAACGCGGCGCCGATGCCGAGCCAGGCGGTGTTCACGGTGACGTTCACGCCGATCAGCACGGCGATCTTCAACGCGGTGTCCAGCACCGGGTCGCCGGGCACGATGCTGCCGCTGGCGTACACCGCGCCGATCGCGGCGTAGGCCTTGGGGTTGACCAGCGACAGCAGGTAGCCGCCGGCGGTCGTCGGCTCCCTCCCCGGCTCGGCCGCGGTGCGGACCACCGGGGCGGTGGCGATCTTCCAGGCCAGGTACAGCAGGTAGGCGAGGCCGATGCCGGTCAGGACGGGCACGGCGGCCGGCAATGCCAGCACCATGCCGGTGATGCCGGCCGCCACCATCAGCAGCACCGTCGAGTTGCCGAGCAGGATGCCGGCGAGATAGCGCAGGCCGGGCCGGAAGCCGAAGCTGGAGCCGGTGGCCGCCAGGCTGACGATCGCCGGGCCGGGGCTGCCCATCAGCGGCAGCGCCACCGTCAGCAGGGCGATGGTGTTCTCGAGCATCCGGGAGTTCCGACGGAAGTCACGCGGGCGGGAGGCGGCATGATAGGGCGGTTGCGGCCGCCCGGCCCAAGCTTTTGTCAGGCCTGCCCTTCGATCAGCCCCATCAGCTTGTCGAGCTGAGCCGCCCAGGTGAACCGCGCCATGTGCGCGGCGCCGGCCGCCCCGATCGCCCGCGCCGCCTCGCGGTCCTGCCACACCCGCTCCAGCGCCTCGACGATCTCGTCCACGTCGGATTCGCCCCAGCCCTCGGTGCCGAGCCCGGGCTCGTCGGCCGCCACCGGGCGCTGGCTGCGCAGCGGGATGCAGGCGCCGTCGGCGATGATGTCGAGATGCCCGGTGTTGGCCGACAGGATGGTGGGCACGCCGCAGGCCATCGCCTCCATCGCCACCAGGTTGGTGCCGCCCTCGGCCCGGTTCGGGAACAGCGCCACGTCGGCCTCGCGCATCAGCAGCGGCAGCCGGTCGTGGGTGAAGAACCCGAACATCGTGATGTCGTTCAGGGCGACGCCGAGCTCGCGCATCCAGGACAGCCAGTCGATGCCCTTCTCCGGCGACACCGGCGGCGGACCGGCGACGTGCGGCGAGTGCCGGAACTGCGCGATGCCGCGCGACTGCTTCCAGACATTGCCCCAGACCGTGACCAGCAGGGCCTCAGGGTGCCGCGAGCGGAACGCGCGAACCGCCGCCAGCACGATGTCCTGGCCCTTGCGGTACTCCAGCTTGCCGCCGCTGAAGATCACGAAGCGGTCCCGGAAGTCGCCGCGCCGGGGCGCCGGGTGGAACACCGACGGGTCGATGCCCTGGATGCAGGAGACCGGGTTCGCGGCACCGAGCCCGGCCAGCATGTCGCGGCACCAGTCCGAGCCTGCGACCACCAGCGGGAAGGACGCGAAGCGCCGCCGGGCGGCCTCGCTGCAGGCGGTGTTCTCGATGAAGGTCAGCGCGACCTCCCGGTCGGCGGCGACGGCGACCCGGTTCGGCGCGAACGCCGGCTCGGCGTTGTTGCCGAGCGCGTGCGCCACCACCAGGCCGTTGCCGGGCCGGTACAGGTCGAACCATTGCCGGTCGCCGGCGACCGCCTTGGCCGAGGAGCGCACCATGTAGTCGAGCCGCGCGAACTGCAGCTCGTCGGTGCGGAAATCGGCCGCGCCCTGCAGCAGCACGGTCCGCGGCCCGCCGCGCCGGAACAGGTGGAGCGCCAGCTCCATCCCGTAGGTGCCCCAGCCGTAATTGCTGCCGATCTGCCAGTTCAGCCCGAGAGCCTTCATGGACGCGTCCCGCCCGTCATGGCCCGCCGCCGTGCCGGGGGGCGCTTCGGGGGCTGAAGATAGCCAGCAGGCGGCGCCGGGCAAGAGGCGACGTGGGGGAGTGGCGGGTCCCGGCTCTCCGGGGCTACACCCCTGCGGCCGGGATGAGGGCGGGAAGGCAGACCATACCCCGCCCCTCATCCCGGACGGCGCGCAGCGACGATCCGGGACCCACAAAGCGACGGGCGTTCCCGAAGGGGGTCAGATCACCTCGTGGAACAGCGCCTTGGCGGCGTCCAGGGTGAGCTCGACCGGGTTGCCGCCGGCGGTCGGGTCGACGATCGCCATGGCGGCCAGCTCGTCGATCCGGTCGGTGCCGACCCCGAGGTCGCGCAGCTTCTCCGGGATGCCCATCTCGGCCCGCAGCCTCAGTGCCAGGTCGTAGAACGCGTCGAAGCTGCTGCCGACCCCGAGATAGGCCGCCGCCGCCGCCAGCCGGTCCTCGACCGCTTCCCGGTTGAAGCGCAGCACCGCCGGCATCACCACCGCGTTGGTGGTGCCGTGGTGGGTGTTGTAGACCGCGCCGACCGGGTGCGAGAGCGCGTGGATGCCGCCGAGCCCCTTCTGGAAGGCGACCGCGCCCATGGCGGCGGCACTCATCATGTGGGCGCGCGCCTCGATGTCGGAGCCGTCGGCATAGGCCCGCGGCAGGTATTCCTTGACCAGCCGCATGCCCTCGAGCGCGATGCCCTGGCTCATCGGGTGGTAGAACGGGCTGCAGTACGCCTCCAGGCAGTGCGCGAAGGCGTCGAGCCCGGTGCCGGCGGTGATCGGCTTCGGCATGCCGACCGTCAGCTCGGGATCGCAGATCACCACCGACGGCAGGATCTTCGGGTGGAAGATCACCTTCTTCACGTGGCTCTGCGAGTTGGTCACGACGCCGGCGCGGCCGACCTCGGAGCCGGTGCCGGCGGTGGTCGGCACCGCGATGTTCGGCGCGATCGCGCTTGCGTCGGCCCGGGTCCACCAGTCGCCGATGTCCTCGAAGTCCCACACCGGCCGGGTCTGGCCGGCCTGGAACGCCACCAGCTTGCCGAGGTCGAGGCCGGAGCCGCCGCCGAACGCGATCACCCCGTCATGGCCGCCGGCCCTGAAGGCGTCGACGCCGGCCGCGAGGTTGACGTCGGTCGGGTTCGGGTCGACTTGCGAGAACATCGCCCGGCCCAGGCCCGCGGCCTCCAGGATGTCCAGGGTCGCCGCCGTGATCGGCAGGGCGGCGAGGCCGCGGTCGGTCACCAGCAGCGGTCGCTCGATGCCGGCGGCGGCGCAGGCCTGCGGCAGTTCCTTGATCCGGCCGGCGCCGAAGCGGATCGCGGTCGGGTAGCTCCAGTTCGCGGTCGGGGACGACATGCCGGTCACGCCTTCTTCAGATGGTAGGACTTGGGACGGGTGAGATTCTGGAAGCCGATGATCGACAGCGCGCCGCCGCGGCCGGTGTCCTTGCAGCCGGTCCAGCACAGGCCGGGGTCCAGGTAGTCGGCGCGGTTCATGAACACGGTGCCGGTCTCGATGCGGGCGCCGATCGCCGCGGCGCGCCCGGCGTCGCGGGTCCACAGCGAGGCGGTCAGGCCGAACTCGCTGTCGTTCATCAGCCGGACCGCCTCGTCGTCGCCCGACACCTTCATGATGCCGACCACCGGGGCGAAGGTCTCGTCGCGCATGACGGCCATGTCGTGGGTCACGTCGACCAGGATCTGCGGCATCAGGTAGGTGCCGCCGTCGTCCTGCGGGAACAGCTTCGGGTCGATCAGCGGCCGGGCGCCAGCGGCGACCGCCTCGGCGACCTGGGCGCGGGCCTCCTTCGCGAACCGCACATTGGCCATCGGGCCGAGCGTGGTTTCGGGATCGAGCGGGTCGCCGAGCCTGTAGCCGCTGACCATCGCCACCGCCTTCTCGACGAACGCGTCGTACAGGCTGTCGACCACGTAGATCCGCTCGATGCCGCAGCAGCACTGGCCGGAGTTGAACATGGCGCCGTCGATCAGGGTGTCGGCGGCGGCGTCCAGGTCGGCGTCGTCCATCACATAGCCTGGGTCCTTGCCGCCGAGTTCCAGCCCGAGCCCGGTGAAGGTGCCGGCCGCCGCCTTCTCGATGGCCCGGCCGCCGCCGACCGAGCCGGTGAAGTTGACGAAGTCGAACGCCCGGCCGGCGATCAGCGCCTCGGTGGTGGCGTGGTCCAGGAACAGGTTGACGAACAGCCCCTTGGGCAGCCCCGCCTCCTCGAACGCCCGCACCATGCGCTCGCCGACCAGCAGGGTCTGCGAGGCGTGCTTGAGCGCCACCGCGTTACCGGCGATCAGCGCCGGGGCGACGGTGTTGATCGCGGTCATGTACGGATAGTTCCAGGGCGCCACCACGAACACCACGCCGTGCGGCTCGCGCAGGATGCGGCGCTCGAAGCGATCGGAGTCCTCGACCACGACCGGTGCCAGCGCCGTCTCCGCGATGTCGGCCATGTAGGAGGCGCGCTCGTTCACGCCCCGGAACTCGCCGCCGTAGCGCACCGGCCGACCCATCATGCGGGCCAGCTCCGGCACCACCTCGTCGTTCATCTCGCCGAGCCGGGCGACGCCGGCGCGGACCAGGGCGATGCGCTCGGCCAGCGGCCGGGCGGCCCATTCCGCCTGCAGGCGGCGGGCCCCGTCGACGGCGGCGCGGGCGGCCTCCAGGGACATCGCCGGACGCTCGGCGAACACCGAGCCGTCGATCGGCGAGATGCAGCGGATCATCGTGCTCATCGTTTCCTCGCTTTGCGGGTCAGGCCCGCTCGAAGCCGCGCGCCACTTCCCAGTCGGTGACCTTGCGGTCGTATTCCGACTGCTCCCAGCTGGCGGCGTGCAGGTAGTGGTCGACGACGTCGTCGCCGAACGCCCGGCGCATGGTCTCCGAGCCGTCGAGCGCAGCGATCGCCTCGCGCAGGGTGGTCGGCACCTCCGGCACGCCGGTGCCGCCATAGGCGTCGCCGACGAAGGCCGGCTCCAGGGCGCGCTCGTTCTCGATGCCGTCGATGCCGGCGGCCAGCAGGGCCGCCATCGCCAGGTACGGGTTCAGGTCGGCGCCGCCGACCCGGCACTCGACGCGGACCGCCTTGGTGCCGGCGCCGCACACCCGGAAACCGGCGGTCCGGTTGTCCAGCGACCACACCGCCTTGGTCGGCGCGAAGGTGCCCTTCACGAAGCGCTTGTAGGAGTTGACGTAGGGCGCCAGGAACAGGGTGACGTCGCGGGCGTTGTGCAGCAGCCCGGCCATGTAGTGCCGCATGGTGTCGGACATGCCGTTCTCGGCGTCCGGGTCGTGGAACAGCGGCCTGCCGTCCAGGCTCCACAGCGACTGGTGGATGTGCGAGGAGTTGCCGGCGGCGTCCGTGTTCCACTTCGCCATGAAGCTGATCGACCGGCCCTTGGCCCAGGCGATCTCCTTGCAGGCGTTCTTGGTGATGGCGTGGCGGTCGGCCATGGTCAGGGCGTCGGCGTAGCGCACGTTGATCTCGCACTGGCCGGCATCGGCCTCGCCCTTGGAGTTCTCGACCGGAACGTCGGCACCCTGCAGCCCGTTGCGGATCGCCCGGATCACGTCCTCCTCCTTGGTGGTCTGGAAGATGTGATAGTCGGCGTTGTAGTTGCTGAGGGTCGCGAGATTGCGGTACCCGGCGGCGTGCGCGGCGTCGTAGCTGTCGCGGAACAGGAAGAACTCCAGCTCCGTGGCCATCATCGCCTTCATGCCCATGGCCTCGAGCCGGGCGATCTGCTTCTTCAGGATGGCGCGCGGGCCGTGCGGCACCTCGGCGTGGCCGTGGTGGTCGAGCACGTCGCACAGCACCAGGGCGGTGCCCTCCAGCCACGGCACCCGGCGCAGGGTCGAGAGGTCGGGCCGCATGGTGTAGTCGCCGTAGCCGGCCTCCCAGCTGGTCGACTTGTAGCCCTCGACCGTGGTCATCTCCAGGTCGGTCGCCAGCAGGTAGTTGCAGGAGTGCACCTCCTTCCAGGCGCTCTCGACGAAGTACTCGCCCTGCATGCGCTTGCCCATCAGCCGGCCCTGCATGTCGACCTGGGCGACGATCACCGTGTCGATCGTGCCGTCGGCCACGGCCTGCTTGAGTTCGTCGAGGGTCAGTCTGCCAGCCATGTCGTCCGTCGCGATGAGGGTTGATCGGGCGCTGCTGTATCACGTCCGCCGGGAAGCGCCAGTCCCGGCGAGTGGTGGGCGTATGCGTCGAGGCGGCCGGTGGGTCCCGGCTCTCCGCGGCGTCGCCGCTACGGCCGGGATGAGGGGGGTGGAGAAGCGCCTCCCCCGCCCCTCATCCCGGAGCGGCCCGCCGGCAGGCGGGACGCATCCGGGACCCACACCCTTGCCGTCAGCTGTACCGGTACGGGCGACCGGCCTTCTGCATGTCGGCGTTGTACTTCTTGAAGATGTCCACGACCTTCTTCTTGGTCTCGGACTCGGCGGCGATCTCGTCCCAGAACTTGACGGCCGCCTTCTCGACCTGGTCCCACTCGGCGTCGGGGATGGTGGTCAGCTTCATCTTGGTGCCGTTGACCCGCAGCGACGCCTCGCCGCCCCAGTACCACCACTGGCGGTAGTAGTGGCTGCTGTCCATGGTCAGCTTCAGCAGCTCCTTGAGGTCGTCGGGCAGCTCGTTCCAGCGGTCCATGTTGGCGAAGAACGAGCCGGCCCAGGCGCCGGAGATGTTGTTGGTCAGGAAGTAGTCGGTCACGTCGGCCCAGCCGACGGTGTAGTCCTCGGTGATGCCCGACCAGGCGATGCCGTCGAGCTCGCCGGTCTGGACCGCGACCTCGATGTCCTCCCACGGCAGGGTGACCGGCACCACGCCGAACTGCGCCATGAACCGGCCGGCGGTCGGGAAGGTGAACACCCGCTTGCCCTTCAGGTCCTCGAGGCTGTTGATCGGCTCCTTGGTGGCGAAGTGGCAGGGGTCCCAGGCCCCGGCCGACAGATGCTTGACGCCGACCTTGGAGTACTCGGCGTCCCAGATCTCGTTCAGGCCGTACTGGTTGAACAGCACCGGCACGTCCAGGCTGTAGCGGCTGGCGAACGGGAAGTAGCCGCCGAACACCGTCACCTCGGTCGGCGACGCCATGGAGTCGTCGTCGGACTGCACCGCGTCGATGGTGCCGCGCTGCATGGCGCGGAACAGCTCGGCGGTCGGGACCAGCTGATCGGCGAAGTACAGCTCGATCTGCATGCGGTCGCCGGCGATCTTGTTGAAGCTGTCGATCGCCGGCTTGACCACGTGCTCGGCCAGCGCCGGGCCGGCATAGGTCTGCATGCGCCACTTGATGGTCTTCTGGGCGTGCACGGCCGGGGCGGCCAGGGCGGCGGCGCCGCCGACCAGGCCGGTCGTCAGGATCTTGCGTCGTGTCGTCATGTTGAAGTCCCCTGTTCGTTCCGGGTTTCCGGCCCCTTGGCCGGGGCTCTCTGCGGTTATTTCGAGTAGACGGCGTGCGGCAGCCACAGCGCGATCTGCGGGAACGCCATGACCAGCGCCAGCGCGATCACCATCACCGCCACGAACGGCACGATCGAGCGGTAGATGTCGTGGATGCTGATGCTCGGCGGCGCCATCGCCCGCATCAGGAACAGGTTGTAGCCGAACGGCGGCGTCATGTAGGCGATCTGGGTGGTGATCGTGTACAGCACCCCGTACCAGATCAGGTCGAAGCCGAGCGCCTGCACCAGCGGTACGTAGAGCGGGGCGACGATCACCAGCATCGCGGTGTCGTCCAGGAACGTGCCCATGACGATGAAGCTGAGCTGCATCAGGATCAGGATCATCCAGGGCGACAGGCCGAGCTGCTCGGTGAACAGGTCCTCGATCGCCCGCACCGCGCCGAGCCCGTCGAACACCGCCCCGAAGCCGAGCGCCGCCAGGATGATCCACATGAACATGCAGGAGATCGCCAGGGTCTGGCGCACCGAGGTCTCGAACACCTCGCGGGTCATCCGGCGCTTCAGCACCGCCGCCAGGAACGCCGTCATGGCGCCGATCGCCGAACTCTCGACCAGCGAGGTCCAGCCGTTGACGAACGGCACCATCATGGCCGCGAAGATGCCGAGCGGCAGCAGGCCGGCGCGCAGCAGGCTCAGCTTCTCGGACAACGGGATGTCGCGTTCCTCGGCCGGCAGCACCGGCCCCAGGCGCGGCTGGAAGTGACAGCGGATCGCGATGTAGAGCACGAACAGCCCGGCCATCATCAGCCCCGGCACCACGCCGGCGAGCCAGAGCTGGCCGACCGGCTGGCGGGCGATCATGGCGTACAGCACCAGCACCACGGACGGCGGCACCAGGATGCCAAGGCTCGACCCGGCCTGGATGACGCCGGTGACCATGGTCTTGTCGTAGCCGCGGCGCAGCAGCTCGGGCAGGGCGATGGTGGCGCCGATCGCCATGCCGGCGACCGACAGGCCGTTCATGGCCGAGATCAGCACCATCAGGCCGATGGTCCCGATCGCCAGGCCGCCGCGCACCGGCCCCATCCAGACGTGGAACATGCGGTACAGGTCGTCGGCGATCCGCGACTCCGACAGCACGTAGCCCATGAAGATGAACATCGGCAGGGTCAGAAGCGGGTACCACTTCATCAGCTTCATGGCCGCCGAGAACGGGATGTCGGACCCGCCGGTGCCCCACAGCAGCATGGCGGCGGCGGCGCCGACGAAGCCGATGGCCCCGAACACCCGCTGCCCGGTCATGAGCATGAGCATCATGGCCGAGAACATCAGGATCGCGATCAGCTCGTACGACATCAGAGCTGCTCCCCGCGGATCCGGCCGAGGTCCTTGAAGAACTCGGCGACCGCCTGGAGGATCATCAGGCCGATGCCGACGCACATCACGATCTTGATGGGCCAGAGATACGGTCGCCAGGCCGTCGGGCTGCGCTCGCCGTACTCCAGCGAGTAGATCGTCGAGTTCAGGCCGCCGTACAGCAGCACGCCCAGGAAGTAGATCAGGAACAGCACGCTGAACGCGTCGACCCAGGCCTTGGTGCGCGGCGACCAGCTGCCGTAGACCAGGTCCATCCGGACGTTGGCGTCGAGCTGGATCGAGTACGGACCGCCGAGGATGTAGTAGGCGACCATCATGAACTGGGCCATCTCCAGCGTCCAAAGCGACGGCAGGAAGAAGGTCTTGGAGATCGACGACCACAGCAGGATGCCGACCAGCACGAAGATCAGGTACATCGCGATCCGCCCGACCCGCCGGTTCACGGCCTCGACGTAGCGCACGTACAGTTCGATCGCTCTCGGCATCGCTCCCCCGGCCGCGTTCAGCCGACCCGCGGCGATTGGCGTGAAGGGACGGAGCCGGCGGCGAGCTCGGCCTGCGCCGCCAGCAGCCACCGCGACAGCCGCCCGGCCATCGCCCGCTGGCTGACGCCGTCCCGGATCAGGTCGTTGCGGACCTCGATCATGACATTTCCCAGCCCGCGCGGCAGCGCCTGCGTCCGCAACGTATGCGTCACGCCGTCCTCGGGACCGTACGGCTGGTTGCGCCGGACCACAACGTCGGCGTCGGCCTCGGCAAGCCGCAGCACGGCGTCGGCGACCCGGGTGTCGGTATCGTGCAGGATCCCGACGTCGAGCTCGCGCCGGACCCCTTTGTACACCGGCGTGAAGGAATGGACGGTAACGATCACCGGCGCCTCGCCGGCGGCGACACGGCCGTCGATGCAGGCCGCCAGGGTGTCCCGGAACGGGACGTAGATCGCGTCCACCCTGGCCCGGCGCGCCTTCGGCGTAAGCCCGGCATTGCCCGGCACCGGGTGGATCTCGCTGATCTCGGGGATCGCGCTCTCGGACTCGGGCGGGCGGTTGCAGTCGTACATCAGGCGGGACATGCGCTGGGCGACCAGCGGCGCGTCCAGGATCCGCGACATCTCGCGCGCGACCGGCAGCGCCCCCGGATCCCAGGCGATATGGCTGGTGGTCAACCCGGGCCCGAGACCGAGGTCGTGCAGCTCCGGCGGGATGAAGTTCCCGGCATGCTCGCAGACCAGCACGAAGCCGCCGCGGCCGGCCGGGTTCACCACGTCGACGGGTCCCGTGCGCGGCAGACCGGCAGCGACGTTGGGAATCTTCGCGCGCATCGTGGTGTCCCCCGATCCCACTCTGAAAATATAGTTTCAGATCGAAAGAGACAGTCAAGTATCTTTCTGAAACACTGGACGGGCCGCCCGTGGCCCGCAGGGGACCGACCGGCAGGGGGAGACGTTCGACGATGAGTTCGAGCCGCGACCAGACGGTCGCCGACGGCATCCGCGACCGCTTTCAAGACCTCACCCGGGCCGAACGCCAGCTCGCCAACGCGATCCTGGCCAACTACCCGGTCTCCGGGCTCGGCAGCATCACCGCGCTGGCCGAGGTGTCCGGGGTGTCGACGCCGACCGTGGTCCGGATGGCCAAGAAGCTCGGCTTCGGCGGGTTCCCCGAGCTGCAGGCGGCGCTGCGCGCGGAGCTGGAGGCGACGATCTCCAGCCCGATCGCCAAGCACGACCGCTGGGCCGAGAGCGCGCCAGACACCCACATCCTCAACCGCTTCGCCGAGGCGGTGACCGAGAACCTGCGGCAGACCCTGCGGCAGATCGGCATCGAGGAGTTCGACGGCGCCGCCGCCCTGCTGCGCGACCGCAGGCGCGACGTCTACGTGGTCGGCGGCCGGATCACCCGCTCGCTGGCCGACTACTTCTTCACCCACATGCAGGTGATCCGCAGCGGCCTGACCCTGATCGCCCCGAACTCCAACACCTGGCCGCACTACGTGCTGAACATGAAGGAGGGCGACGTGCTGGTCGCCTTCGACGTGCGGCGCTACGAGCACGACGTGCTGCGGCTGGCCGAGACCGTAACGGCCCGCGGCGTGAAGCTGATCCTGTTCACCGACCAGTGGGGGTCGCCGGCCGCCAAGCTGGCGACCCACAGCTTCCGGGTCCGCATCGAGGCGCCGTCGGCCTGGGATTCCTCCGTGGTCACGCTGTTCGTGGTCGAGGCCCTGATCGCCGCCGTGCAGACCGCGACCTGGAGCGAGACCAAGGAGCGCATGCGGATCCTGGAGGAGCTGTTCGACCAGACCAAGATCTTCCGGAAGTTCGTATAGACCGCGCCCGGCCGTTCAGCGCTCCGGAATCAGCCCCTTCGGCGCGAACCGCATGACCAGCAGCAGGATCGCCCCCATCAGCAGGTAGCGGGTGTAGGCCGCCCCGGCCAGCAGGTGCTGGGCGAGGAAGGAATCGCCCGGCAGCGGCGCCGTGACCGCGGTCATGAACCAGTTGCCCAGCGGCTCGGCCTCGACCCACAGCAGCCAGATCACGAAGCCGCCGAGCACCGCCCCCCAGTTGTTGCCGGAGCCGCCGAGGATCACCATCACCCAGATCAGGAAGGTGAAGCGCAGCGGGATGTAGCTGGTCGGCGTGAGCTGGCCGTCGAGGGTCGCCAGCATCGCCCCGGCGATGCCGCAGGTGGCGCAGCCGAGCACGAACACCTGGAGGTGACGCGCCTTGACGTTCTTGCCCATCGCGGCGGCGGCGTCCCGGTTGTCGCGGATCGCCCGCATCATCCGCCCCCACGGCGAGCGCAGGGCCCGCTCGGCGAACCACATGACGACCGCCAGCACGGCGGCGAACAGGACCAGGTAGCAGGCCTTGACGAACAGGCTCGCGGCCTCCGCCATGTCCGTCGCCCCGAGCCGGGTGGCCAGGTCGACGAACCAGCCGGCCTCGACCAGGTCGACCTCGTAGGGCACCGGGCGCGGGATGCCGGTGACGTTCTTCACGCCGCGCGACAGCCACTCCTCGTACTTGATGACGGCGATGATGATCTCGGAGATGCCGAGAGTGGCGATCGCGAGATAATCCGCCCGCAGCCCGAGCGCGATCTTGCCGATCAGCCAGCCGGCGCCCGCCGCCACCAGCCCGCCCAGCGGCCAGGCGATCAGCACCGGCAGCCCGAGGCCGCCGAGATACCCCGACAGCGCCGGGTCGATCGCCTCGATCCGCTCGGTGGCCGGCACGAAGAACCGGTTGATCAGGAAGTAGCCGGCGACGATCAGCAGGACGGTCACCGGCAGCCGGGCGATCGGCGGCACCGCGCGCCTGGCGAACACGATCGCGACCACCGTGGCGACCAGGCTGAGGAACGATAGGAACAGGTCGCCGCCGGCCACCGCCCAGGCCTCCTGCACCGGCGGCATGGAGACCAGCACCGCGGTCAGCCCGCCGAGCGCGGTGAACCCCATGATCCCGACGTTGAACAGCCCGGCATAGCCCCACTGCATGTTCACGCCGAGCGCCATGACCGCCGAGATCAGGCACAGGTTGGCGATGCCGAAGGCGACGTTCCAGCTCTGGAAGACGCCGACCCCGGCCAGCACCAGCCCCATCAGGCCGTAGTAGAGGGCGACCTTCCTGGTCATATGACCTTGCCTCGGATGATGCCGGTCGGCCGGACCAGCAGGACCGCCACCAGGATGACGAACGAGACCGCGAACTTGTAGTCGGTCGACAGCAGCTGGACCAGGCCGTCCGGCGCCCAGCCCTCGGGTCCGAGATAGGCCAGGAAGCGCTTGAAGGCGTAGGTCACCGTGACCTCCGAGAACGCGACGATGAAGCCCCCCAGGACGGCGCCGACCGGCTGCCCGATGCCGCCGAGGATGGTGGCGGCGAAGATCGGCAGCAGAATCTGCAGGAAGATGAACGGCTTGTAGGTCTTGTCGAGGCCGTACAGGGTGCCGGCGATGGCGGCCAGCGCGGCGGCGATGGTCCAGGCGATCAGCACCACCCGCTCCGGATCGATGCCCGACAGCAGCGCCAGGTCCTCGTCGTCGGAGTAGGCGCGCATGGCCTTGCCCCAGCGGGTCCGGCGCAGGAACCAGAACAGCAGCGCGACCACGACCAGCGTCACCATCACCGTGATCACCTGGGTCTGCTTGACCGCGATGCCCTGGTCGATCCCCATCGCCGCCTTGGAGTCCCGGTAGGTGACCAGGAACCGCGCGCCGTCGGCGAAGCTCTGGTCGTCGGGGCCGATCACGATGCGGATCACCCCGGCCAGCACGAACATCACGCCGACCGAGACGATCGCGAACACGATCGGGTTGGCCCGCCGGCGGCGGTAGAACCGGAACACGTAGCGGTCGGTCAGCACCGCGACGGCGACCGCCCCCAGGACGCCGACCGGCAGCGCCAGCAGGGCGGTCGGCAGCGGCGCGATGCCGATCCCCTGGGCCTGCAGGAACCAGGTCGCCAGGATCGCCACCATGGTGCCGAACGACATCAGCTCGCCGTGCGCGAAGTTCGCGAACCGCAGGATGCCGAAGATGATGGTGACCCCGAGCGCGCCGAGCGCGAGCTGCGCGCCGTAGGCGATCGCCGGGACGATCACGAAATTCGCCAGCAGGGCGAAGGCGTTGGCGAACTCCATGTCAGCCCCCCAGGAACGAGCGGCGAACCTCTTCGTTCGCCAGCAGCGCCTCGCCGGTGTCGGTGAAACGGTTGCGTCCCTGGACCAGGACGAAGCCGTGGTCGGCGATCTCCAGCGCCTGCCGCGCATTCTGCTCGACCATCAGGATGGCGATCCCGGTCCGGGCGATCTCGACGATGCGGTCGAACAGGTCGTCCATGACCACCGGCGACACGCCCGCCGTCGGCTCGTCGAGCATCAGCAGCTTGGGCTGGGTCATGAGCGCGCGGCCGACCGCGACCTGCTGGCGCTGCCCGCCCGACAGCTCGCCGGCCGGCTGGTTGCGCTTCTCCGCCAGCACCGGGAACAGCTCGAACACCTGCTCCTTGGTCGCGGAGATGTCGTCGTCGCGGATGAACGCCCCCATCTCGAGGTTCTCCTCGACCGTCAGGGACACGAAGACGTTGCGGTTCTGCGGCACGAACCCCATGCCCTGGCGGACCCGCTGCTGCGGGGCCAGCCGGGTGATGTCCCGGCCGTCGAACACCACGCTGCCGGCGCGCAGGGCCAGCATGCCGAACACCGCCTTCATCGCGGTCGACTTGCCGGCGCCGTTCGGCCCCACGACCACGGCGATCTCGCCGCGCTCCACGGTGATGTCGCAGCCGTGGATGATGTCGACGCCGCCGTATCCCCCGGTCATGCCGGTCGCCGAGAGGAAGCTCATGACTCCGAGACCCGCTTGTGTTTCCGGCCGGTGCCCAGATAGGCCTCGATCACCCTCTCGTCGTTCATGACGTCCTGGACCGAGCCCTGGGTGAGCAGCCGGCCCTCGGCCATCACGATGACCGGGTCGCAGAGCCGCGCGATGAAGTCCATGTCGTGCTCGATCAGGCAGAAGGTGTAGCCGCGCTCCCGGTTGAGGCGCTGGATCGAGCGGGCGATGGTCTGCAGCAGCGTGCGGTTCACCCCGGCGCCGACCTCGTCGAGGAACACGATCTTGGCGTCGACCATCATGGTACGGCCGAGCTCGAGCAGCTTCTTCTGGCCGCCCGACAGGTTGCCGGCCAGTTCGTTCTCCAGGTGCGGGATCTCGAGGAACTCGACGACCTCGCGGGCACGCTCGCGCACCCGCTCCTCGTTGGCGACCACCCGGCGGTAGTTGAACCAGGCGTGACGCAGGTCCTCGCCCGGCTGGTCGCCCGGGACCACCATCAGGTTCTCCAGCACGGTCAGGCTGGAGAACTCGTGGGCGATCTGGAAGGTTCGCAGCAGCCCCTTGTGGAACAGTTCGTGCGGCTGCAGCTCGGTGACGTCCTCGCCGTCGAGGTAGATCCGCCCCGACGACGGCGGGAAGTGCCCGGCGACGATGTTGAACAGCGTGGTCTTGCCGGCGCCGTTCGGGCCGATCAGCCCGGTGATCGAGCCCTTCTGGATTTCCAGCGAGACGCCGTCGACCGCCCGGATGCCCCCGAAGTTCTTGGTTACGTCTTCGACTTTGATCATTGAGCGAACCGGTGGACGAGAAACGGTCAGGCCGCGGCCCGACCGTTTCCCTGATTTCTGGACCTGTTCTCGGCAAGCGGACGGATCAGTGGTAGGCCACCGTCTTCCACTTGCCGTTCTCGACCACCGTCTCGCGGAAGCTGCCGGCGGACTCGCCCGGCTCGATCAGCTCGAGCGCGGTGCCGCCGACGTAGTCGATGTCGCCGCCCTTGGCCAGGATCTCCAGCCCCTTCTTCAGCTCGCCCGGGTAGATCTTCTCGCCGGGCGCGTTGGCGACCTTCACGACGTGGTCCTTGTAGACCGCGCTGTCGGTGCTGCCGGCGGACTGCATGGCCAGCAGCAGCAGCGCCGAGGCGTCGTAACACTCCGGCACGTACGGGTCGTCGCCCTTGAAGCCCTTGCCGCCGGCCAGCTTGGCCAGCATCGACGCCCCCGGGCTGTCGGTGCCCGGGTTGGTGCCGATCGAACCGTCGAGCGCCTTGCCGAAGTGGTCGGTCAGGGCCTCGCCGACCATGCCGTCGGGCAGCACGAAGCGCTCGAACGCCCCGGTGTCGAGGGCCGCCTGGATCATGCCCTTGCCGCCCTGGTCGAGATAGCCGGCCACGATCAGCACCTCGCCGCCGGCGGACGCCAGGGTGGCGACTTCGGCCGAGTAGTCGGCCTTGCCGTCCTCGTGGGCGGCGACCGCGGTGATCTTGCCGCCCTTGGCCTCATAGGCGGCCTGGATCGAGTCCGCCAGGCCCTTGCCGTAGTCGTTGTTGGTGTAGGTCAGGGCGGCGGTCTTGATCCCCTTGGCGACCAGGATCTCGCCGATGATCTGGCCCTGCCGCGCGTCCGACGGGGCGGTCCGGAAGAAGTAGCCGTCATCCTCGATGGTGCTGAGCGCCGGCGAGGTGGCGGACGGCGAGATCATGACGATGCCGTTCGGCCGCACGACGTTGTTGAGCACCGCGGTGGTCGCGCCCGAGCAGGTGGCGCCGTTGATGCCCTGAACGCCCTCGGAGGTGACCAGCCGGTCGGCGGCCGCGGTCGCGGCGGCGGCATCGATGCAGGTGCTGTCGCCGCGGACCGGGACGACCGTGCGGCCACCGAGGAAGACGCCGCTGTCGGAAACCTCCTTGATCGCCATCTCGCCGCCGAGAGCCATCGGCTTGACCAGCGACTCCGTGGGCCCGGTGAAGCCCTGGAGCATGCCGATCTTCACCGGCTCCTGGGCGTGGGCGGCGGTGGCGAAGACCGCTGCGCACAGCAAGGGCAGCACACGTTTCATGGTTGTTTCCCCCTGTGGGTGCCGTGTTGGGATCCCTCCCCCCTACACCCAAACCCGCCGGTTCGACAAGGAAAGCGGCCACGAAACCGCCGTTCCAGCCGACGAACCGCGGATCGCGATGCGCGGGTCCTGGAGTCCGCCTGTCTCGAACGGCCGACTCGTCTTCGGAATTCAGAACGCCACCGCGGCAATGCTCCGCAGCGCCCGGTTCCACTACTTGCCGGGACCGCCCGACAAGACCCCGCACCGGGCCGGGATCAGCCGATGGCCGGCGCGTCGGACCCGCCGGAGCGCTCCATGTAGGCGACCATGCTCAGGATCATGTCGACCCGCTCGCCGTCCTCGGCCAGCGGCAGGAACACCCGCTCGAGCGGCGCGAAGCCGAGCCGGAACGGTGTCGGCGACAGGCCGTAGCGGTAATTCGGCAGGCCGGTCTCCGCGACCTCGACCCGATGGCGCACGAGCAGCTGGTTCTGGGCATCGGGCCAGACCTCGTCGAGGTAGCGACCGGTGAAGTCCCGCTGCATCGCCGCCACCACCGCGGTCCCCATCAGGCGGATCCTGAACCGGTACGGGTCGCGCTCGACGTCGGTCAGCACGAGGTTGGGCAGGGCCTTCCGCACCTTGAGCGGGTCGAAGTCCCGCCGGGACGGCAGCCGGTCCCCGGGATGGATCGCGACCCAGTACTCCAGCAGCCCGCGAAGCTCGGGGTTCCGGGCGTTCCGCAGGATGCTCTCGACGGCGTCCAGGCCGGGGTGTCTGCTCATCGTCCGACGATACGGTATTCCGGTTCCGATCTGCACGCCCTGTCCGCCGCCGTCACCCCAAGGCGCTGCGGCAACCGCGGCGGGCCGCGGACGGCCGGCGCCCGGGATGGCTGGCCCGCCGGATCGCTGGCACCCGGGCGCCGATCATGAGACAGTGGTTCCGAGGCCGTCGTCCGCGCTATCGGGGGGTTCGATTTGGCGACCCAACGCTCTCGGTTCACATTCGTGATGATCAAACCGTCGCACTACGACGATGACGGCTACGTCATTCAGTGGGCCAAGTCGGCGATCCCCTCGAACACGCTGGCTGCCCTGTACGGCATCGCCGACGACTGCGCCGAGCGAAAGGTCCTCGGCGCCGACGTCGGCATCGACCTGGTGCCGATCGACGAGACCAACACCCGCGTGCACCCGGAACGGCTGGCGGCCCGCATCCAGCGGGACGGCGGAACCGGTCTCGTCGGGCTGGTCGGCGTGCAGTCCAACCAGTACCCGCGGGCCCTCGACCTGGCCCGCCGGTTCCGGGCGCTCGGCTGCCAGGTCTGCATCGGCGGCTTCCACGTCTCCGGCACCCTGGCGATGCTGCCGGGCGTCCAGCCGGAGCTGCAGGAGGCGATCGACATGGGCGTCTCGCTGTTCGCCGGCGAGGCCGAGGGACGGCTCGACGAGGTGCTGCTGGACGCCCAGGCCGGCGCCATGAAGCCGATCTACAACCACATGGACGACCTGCCCGGCATGGAGGGGACGCCGGTCCCGATCCTCCCGCGCGAGCGCATCGGCCGGACCGCCGGGCGCCACACCAGCTTCGATTCCGGCCGCGGCTGCCCGTTCCAGTGCAGCTTCTGCACCATCATCAACGTCCAGGGCCGCAAGTCGCGCTACCGGACCGCCGACGACATCGAGCGGATCGTGCGGGTCAACGTCGCCCAGGGCGTCAACCGGTTCTTCATCACCGACGACAACTTCGCGCGCAACCGCAACTGGGAGCAGATCTTCGACCGGCTGATCGCGCTGCGCGAGGGCGAGGGCTTCGACGTCAAGTACATCATCCAGGTGGACACGCTCTGCCACAAGATCCCGAACTTCATCGAGAAGGCCGGCCGGGCCGGGGTCAAGCGGGTGTTCATCGGCCTGGAGAACATCAACCCGGAGAACCTGGCGGCCGCCTCCAAGCGGCAGAACCGGATCACCGAGTACCGCCGAATGCTGCAGGCCTGGCGCTCGATCGGGGTGCTGACCTACGCCGGCTACATCCTCGGCTTCCCGGCCGACACGCCGGCGTCGATCCAGCGCGACATCGACATCATCAAGCGCGAGCTGCCGGTCGACCTGCTGGAGTTCTTCTACCTGACCCCGCTGCCGGGCTCGGCCGACCACAAGACGCTGTTCGAGAAGGGCGTCCCGATGGACGCCGACCTCAACCGCTACGACCTGAACCACTCGACGACCGGCCACCCGACCATGTCGCGGGCCGAGCTCGAGCAGGCCTACCGCGACGCCTGGGCGACCTACTACTCGCCGGAGCACGTCGAGACCATCCTGCGCCGGGCCCGGGCCAGCGGCATCAGCGTCGGCAACACGCTGTTCCTGTGCCTGTGGTTCTACGGCTGCGTGACGCTCGAGAAGATCCACCCGCTGGAAGGCGGCTGGTGGCGCAAGAAGGCCCGGACCGACCGCCGGCCCGGCCTGCCGATCGAGAACCCGGTGACGTTCTACGCCCGCTACTGGAGCGACCAGGTCGTCAAGCACTGGAAGATGCTGCAGCTGGTGGTCCGCTACGGCCGCCTGCGCCGGCAGATCAAGGCCGACCCGAACGCCCGCGCGTACAGCGACCTGTCGCTGGAGCCGGTGAAGGACGACGAGTTGGACGAGCTCGAGATGTTCACGCTAAGCCAGTCGGCCCAGAACGCGGTCAGCAAGGCCCGCCGCGACGCCGCCGCCTCGGCCGCCGCCAAGGCCCGCGCCGCGGCGGGCTGACCCGACCGGGGCCTCACTCCTCCGGGGCCTCACTCCTCCGGCGCCAGCAGCAGCGTCGCCATCAGCCGGTCGACCGGGGCGAAGTCGTCGGTCAGGACCGGAACGTCGTCGCCGGCGACGCGCAGCACCCCGTCCACCGGCAGCCGCAGCCAGAACCGCGCGATCCCGCGGGACGCCGGCAGGCGGTCGATCCCGCTGTCCCGGTGGCCCGCGACCACGACGTAGGTGATCCGGGTCTCGGTGCCGGCGGTCGCGGCCGACAGCGCCTCCACCTCGGCCCACACCTCGACCGCCGCGAAGTCGGTGGCGAGGGTGCGGGCCAGCGCCGCCACGAACCGCGGCCGGCGGCCGTCGTCCACCGCGTTGGCGACGTAGAAGCCCCGGTCGGTCAGCCGGCGGGCGATCTCGCGGTGGAACTCGCGGGTGACCAGGTGGGCCGGCACCGAGATGTCGTGGAAGGCGTCGCCGAACACCACGTCGAAGGCCGGCACCGCCGGCAACGACTGCAGCAGCACCCGCGCGTCGCGGTGATGGATCTCCAGGGCCGGCAGATCGGGGTCCAGCCACAGGTGCCGGCGCGCCGCCGCGGTCACCGCCGGGTCGATCTCGGCCACCACCAGCCGGGCCGCCGGCATCTCGGCCGCCCAGGCCCGCGGCAGGGTGTAGCCGCCGCCGCCCACGAAGAACGCGCCGACCGGCCGGCCGGGGCCGTAGGCGAGGCGCCGGCGCGCGTACTCGTCGACGAAGTGGATGTAGGGGTTGAACAGCAGCGTCGGGTCGTCGCGGTCGTTGATGCTGTGCGCCAGGTGGTCGAGCGCGATCAGCGCGCTCGGCCGGCCGCTGACCGCCGAGAAGTCGTCGATGCGGATGCAGAAGTAGTCGCTCTCGCGTTCGCAGGGCGACAGGAACGCCCCGGTCGCCTGGGTCCAGGCGCCGATGGCGCCGAGCAGCAGCACGATGCCGAGCCCGGTGCGGCCCGCGAAGCCGCGGCCGGTCTGCAGGGCGCACGACAGGGCGAGCACGGCGTAGACGGTGGCGACCGCGACGATCGTGCCGGTCGAGCCGATCCAGGCGATGAACAGGTATCCGGCGGCCAGCGTCCCCGCGATGCTGCCGAGCGTCCCGATCGCGTACATCCGGCCGATCACCGGGCCGGGGTCCTCCGGCCGCAGGCCGACCGCCAGCCGGGTGACGATCGGTGCCACGATGCCGACGAACAGGCTGGGCAGCAGGAACAGCGCCGTGCTGAGCAGGATCACGACCGGGACCGTGCCGAGCCCGCTGCCCAGCAGCGGGCCGGACAGGACGCGGAGCAGGCCGAGCGAGGCGAAGCTGCTGACGCTGGCGAGCGCGAGCGCGAGCGCCAGCCGCCGCATCGCGCCGACGTCGCTGACCCGGGCGGCGGCCATCCTGCCGCCGATCCAGTGCCCGGCCGACAGCCCGGCCAGCACCACCGCGATGATCGCCGTCCAGGTGTACAGCGACATGCCGACATAGGGTGCGATCAGCCGGCCGGCGACGATCTCGACCACCAGCCCGCCGGCCGAGCCGAGCAGCAGCGTCACACCCAGGAAGATCTGCCGCAGCACCGGTCCGCACCTCGCCAGAGAGACGGCCGATGGTAGGGCCAGCCCGCCACCGTTCCAAGCGCTTGCGCTCGCCGTCGACCCGCCGGCTAAGGGAATGCCGCAATGGTTCTCAGGAGACGGGTGCGACACTATGGTGAACGGAAGGGCTCCTCGAGAACCGGGAACCGGCGGGGCCGAGTGCGGGAACAGCGAGACTGCCGTCATGACCGCCCGGGACGTTCTCGACCTGGCCCACGAACGCTGCCACTACCGGCAGAGCGTCGACGTGCTCGAGTTCTGGACGGGCCGCCAGGCCGACGGCGATCGTCCGGAGCCGCCCGAGTTCGATCCGCTGGACGTCCCGGCGCTGCTGCCGCACCTCTACCTGCTGGAGCGCCACGACGGCCGGCTGCGCTACCGGGTCTCCGGCGAAGCGGTGAACAGCCTGTTCGGCAGCCAGCACACCGGCCGGTACCTGGACCAGGTGGTGCCGCCGGCGATCTACGCGATCGTCTCGCCGTATTTCGAGCGGGTATTCGACGGCACGATCTGCCTGTTCAAGGGAAACGTGGTGCTGCCGACCCGCGATTTCCTCAGCTTCGAGCGCGTGCTCATGCCGGTGATCCGCCAGGACCGCCTGCTGCTGCTCGGCTGCCTGTCGCTGAGCAGCACCGCGCAGCTGCGCGACGACCCGCCCGGACCGCTGCCCGACGGCTTCCACTTCTTCGTCCACGACATCGCCCGCGGCACCACCGAGAACCGCTACGTTCCGGTCACCGCGGAGGCATTCCGCCGACCCGATGCGGGACACTGCGCCTGAGCGCCCGGCCTGCGGCCGGGGGATGCCGCGCCAGATACACCGCCATCGCCAGGATCATGTCGACCCGCTCGCCGTCGCTCGCGAACGGCAGGTAGACCCGCTCGAGCGGCGCGAAGTCCAGCTTGAACGACATCCGGGCGTCGCCGTGGCGGTAGTTCGGCATGCCGGTCTCCACGACCTCCACCCGATGCAGGTAACTGTAGTCGCTTTCGAAATCCGGAAGCACCTCGTCCAGGTAGCGCCCGGTGAAATCGGCACCGAACGCCGTCACGATCGCCGTGCCCATCACCCGGACCCTGAACCGGTACGGGTCGCGCTCGACCTCCGTCAGCACCAGGCGCGGCAGCGCCATCGGCACCGCGAGCGGGTCGAACGCAGCCCGCTCCGGCAGCCGGGCCGCCGGATGCAGGGCCAGCCAGTAGCGCAGCAGTTCCCGCAGATCGTCATCCTGCGCGACGGCCAGGATCTCCCTGGTCCGCGCGATGCTCGGATGCTCGCTCAAAGCTCCCCCCGGAGTTCGGCCGACTGCCCCCGTCCGTCGACCTACCGGGTGCGTACACCAGAATGCGGCGGCGATCCAGCCGACCGCCCCGGTCACGAGACGGCGGGCGGGGGCCCGGAGCGTCCGGCGAACGGCGACAGGGTCGCCCGGTCGGCCAGGAACGTCGTCATGGTCAGCATCATGTCGACACCGGCCCCGTCGCTCGAGAACGGCAGGTAGAGCCGCTCCGACGCCGCGAAGTCGATCCTGAACGGGACCGCCGGGATCTCCGCGCAATGGCCCGGCAGGCCGGTCATCGCGACCTCGACCCGATGGGCGCAGGTGTAGCTGGCTTCGAACTCCGGTATCGCCTCGTGCAGATACCGCCCGGTCAGGTCGCGCCCGAAGGCGGCTGTGAGCCCGGTCCCCATCACCCTCACCCGGAAGCGGATCGGGTCGTACTCGACATCGGTGAGCGCCATGCGGCCGAGCAGGTGGGGAACGGCGGCCGGATCGAAGTCCCGGCGTGACGGCAGGCACCGCCCGGGGTGGATCGACAGCCAGTATTCGAGCATCCGCCGCAGTTCGTCGTCCCCGACGACATCCAGCAGTTCGCGAGCCCGTGCCACGCTCGGATGTGGATCCATTTGCCCCCCAACGGGGCGGCCTTCGGCACGCCCCTGCCGACCTTCGGACCGGGGCAATAGTAGCTGCCCCGAACCGCCGGGCCGCTTCCGTAGAGATACGTACGGCGGCCGGCCCGCCGACGGTGCCCCCTGCCGGCGACGGGCCCTACACGGTTCCGTGCGCCCCTCTCGACAGCCACCGCCGCTGTCCCACATCTTGCGGGACGTCGCCTGCCGCGACCGGGAGGTGCCGCCCGATGTTCCGCCCGATGTTCCGATGGCTATTTGGAGGAAGGTCCATGACCCCGTCGTCGTTCCCCGACCCCGCGGTCGACCTGCCGGCCGGCGACCCGGCCGAGCGCACCGCGGTGCTGGCCGGCGGCTGCTTCTGGTGCACCGAGGCGGTGTTCAAGGAACTGGCCGGAGTCCGCGACGTCCGGCCGGGCTATGCCGGCGGTACCGCCGACACCGCCGACTACCGCACGGTGTGCTCCGGCACCACCGGCCACGCCGAGGCGATCGCGATCACCTACGACCCGGCGCGCACGAGCTTCGGCATGCTGCTGAAGGTGTTCTTCTCGGTCGCCCACGACCCGACCCAGCTGAACCGCCAGGGCAACGACCGCGGGCCGCAATACCGCTCGGCGGTGTTCTACGCCGACGAGGACGAGAGGCGGGTGGCCGAGGCCTATATCGGCCAGCTCGACGCCGCCGGCGTGTTCGACGCCCCGATCGCCACGACGCTCGAGCCGCTCGAGGCGTTCTACGAGGCCGAGGACTATCATTTCGACTATGCGGCGCGGAATCCGTTCCAGCCCTATATCGTGCATATTTCCGCCCCGAAGGTGGACAAGCTGCGTCGGGCCTACCCCGAGCGGCTGAAGTCCGGATCGGACGCCTGACCGCCAACAGTTCCAGCCAGGGAGACCCAGCCATGAACGACGCCGCCACCGGTCACACCTCGGCCGCCGGCTACGATCTGCGCCACCCGAGCGACGCCGAGATGAAGGCGCTCACCGCCGGCCTCGACCGGGAGGAGATCCGGGTGCTGCTGCACCACGGCACCGAGCGGCCGTTCTGCGGCACCCTGCTCGACAACAAGAAGACCGGGACCTACGTGTGCCGGGTGTGCGGCCTGCCGCTGTTCTCGTCGCGCCACAAGTTCGACTCCGGGACCGGCTGGCCGAGCTTCTTCGCGCCGTTCGACCCGGCCCACGTCGCCAACCTGCGCGACACCAGCCACGGCATGATCCGCGTGGAGAACCGCTGCGCGCGCTGCGACAGCCATCTCGGCCACGTGTTCCCCGACGGCCCGCCGCCGACCGGAACCCGGTTCTGCATGAACTCGGTGTCGCTGGAGTTCGTCGAGGCCGGCAGCCCGCTGCCGGACCGGCTCGGGCGCGGCGACCCGACGGATCACTGAGACCAGGCACCGGGACCGGGCGGCGGCCGGCGGAACCGCCGGTGCCGCCGCCGCGTTCCGGAACCAAAGTCCCCGTCCCGCCTGCACACCGGATCGCCGCACGATGCTGAACCGCCTCGCCCTGCTCCATCCCATCGCCGCCGCCGTCGCCCTGGCGGTGACGGTCGCCGCCTGCACCAACGCCCCGGTCACCGGCCGACGCCAGCTCATCCTGCTGCCGGACGCGCAGGCCGAGCAGATGGGGGTCGAGGCCTACCGGCAGATCAGGAGCGAGAAGGGCGTCTCGAGCGACCCGCGCTTTACCGGGCCGGTCAACGAGATCGGCCGGCGCATCGCCGATGTCAGCGGCCAGCCGGGGATGGCGTGGGAGTTCACGGTGTTCGAGGACGACGAACCCAACGCCTTCGCGCTGCCCGGCGGCAAGGTCGGCGTGAACACCGGGCTGTTCAGGGTCGCGAAGACCGATGCGCAGCTGGCCGCGGTGATGGCGCACGAGGTCGGCCACGCGATCGCCAAGCACAGCGCCGAACGGGTGTCGCGCCAGGCAGTCGTGCAGATCGGCCAGCAGGCGCTGGGCGCCCAGTTCCCGGCGATGACCGAGCTGTTCGCCCAGGCGGCGACGCTCGGCCTGATCCTGCCGTTCACCCGCGACCAGGAAGCCGAGGCCGACCAGATCGGCCTGCTGCTGATGGCGCGGGCCGGCTACGACCCGCGGGCCGCCGTCGAACTCTGGCGCAACTTCGAGGCGGCGGGCGGCAACCGCCCGCCCGAGTTCCTGTCGACGCACCCGTCGCCGGGCTCCCGGATCGAGAACCTGCAGGCCGCAATGCCGCGGGCCCTGGCGGAGTACGAACGCAGCCGGTACCGGTAACCGCGGGCCGTGACGGCTGCCGCGACGCCACCGGAGATAGCCGACCCGGCCATTAAGATCGCCTTAAAGGTATCGTGGTAAGGCCAGGGTGAGTCGCACGGGAGGTACGAGAGCTTGGCGATGACGGCCACATCGACGGCCGACGCGGACAAGGTCGACGGCATCGAGATGGCGCCGTTGCTGGCCGCCGAGGACTGCACGAAGGAGGATGCGCGCGCCCTGCTCGCCTGGTGGCGGGCGCTGCCCCGCAGCGACCACAGGCTTCCCGATTGGGACGCGGTCGATCCTGTGTCCCTGCTGCCCTGGATGGGATGGATCTCGCTGTACGACGTGATCGACGGCGGGCGAGACATCCGCTACCGGCTGGTCGGGTCCCACATCGCCGAGCAGGCCGGTGTCGACCTGACCGGCCGCCTGGTCTCTCAAGGGGTGTACGTCGCTACCCCGCGCCTGCTGCTGGAGCACTTCCGCCGGCTGTGCGCACGGGCCGCTCCGACCTGGACCAACCGGGTCATGGAGACGCAGCACGGGCTGACCATCACCCACGACCGCATCTGGCTGCCGTTCCGGCGCGGGACCGCGGACGCGGTGGCCCTGTGGCTGCTCTATCTGTGCCGCCTCGAGGCCGGCGCCGACCGGCTCGACATCGCCCGCCTCGCCGGACTGGCGCATCGCGACCCGGGCACCGGGCTGATCCCCGTGACGCTCAACCCGGCCGGCATTCTCCGGACCTGAGATCAGAACCCGGCGGGTGCGCGGACTCCGAGATCCTCGAGATCGACCCGGATCCCCTGACCCGGTTCCGGGCGGACCAGCCGAGTCATCCGGCCATAGCCGCCCTGCGAGCGGCAACCAGGCCGGGAGGACGAGCCAGTGCGGCGGTTTTCACCAACGAAAACGATGCCTTGGCTTGGTTGTCGAATACGGTGAAAAATTTTCGTTAACGAAAGCGTCACTTCGTTGTCACATTGCTGACGCAAGCGGCAAGCTATGCCGCTGCCGGTCAGCGCGGCTGCCCCGTCGGGGGCGGGTCCGCCCTCCGAACCGTCAGTCATCAACGAGGGTCAAGATCATGACGAAGATCACCCGCCGTACCGTTCTCCGCGGCTCGGCCGCCGTCGCCGCATCGGCGCTGGCCGCCCCCGTGGTCCTGCGTGCCCACGACGCTCTCGCCTCCTCCGGAACCGTCAACGTGTTCGCCTGGGGCGACTACGTGCAGCCGAACATGATCGAGAAGTTCCAGAAGGACACCGGCATTACGATCAACCTGTCGACCTACGGCTCGAACGACGAGGCCGAGCAGAAGCTGAAGGCCGCCGGCGGCAAGGGCTTCGACGTGATCTTCCCGTCGGTCACCAACGTCCCGAACTACCGGGCCGACGGCAGCATGCTGCTGCAGCCGATCGACGAGTCCAAGGTCATGATGGACAACATCATTCCGTCGATGGTGCGCGACTCGATCGCGCTCGGCGGCGTGCAGGACGGCAAGCGGGTGGCGCTGCCGTTCAACTGGGGCACCGAGGCGGTGACCTTCGACAGCTCGGTCCACAAGATGTCCGACGCCGAGGTGTCGTTCGGCTCGCTGTGGGCCGACGGCCTCGACAAGAAGGCCGCGTTCCGCCAGAAGTCGGTGATCATGGGCACCGGCCTGTACCTCGACGCCATCGGCAAGGTGAAGTCGAACCGGATGCTGGACGTCTACAAGTCCGAGGACGACGCCAAGCGGGTCTGGGACGCGGTCGCGACCTTCGTGATCGAGCACAAGAAGAACGTCGGCGCGTTCTGGAACAACGCCACCGAGGCGACCAACGCGTTCACCCAGGCCGGCTGCACCATCGGCCAGACCTGGGACACCACCGGCATCAAGCTCGGCTGGGACGTCGACAAGAAGTGGAAGTACCGGATGCCGAAGGAAGGCGGCATCACCTGGATGGACTCGGTCGCGATCCCGTCCGGCGCCGCCAATGTCGAGCAGGCCTACGCCTTCATCAACGCCCTGTACGACGGCGCGATGGCCGGCCTGCACGTGCAGAACACCGGCTACAACTCGGCCGCCACCAAGGCCGCCGACTTCGCCGGCGAGCAATATGCCAAGACGTTCGGCGAGATCTACACGGCCGAGACCCTGTCGAACCTGTGGTGGTGGCAGGCCGACACGCCCTGGTTCGCGCCGATGCGGCAGGTCTACGTCGACAAGATCACCAACGCCTGATCGGTCGGCCGGGTATCACGGCCGGGCGGATCCGCCGCCCGGCCGAACCGGTTTCCGAGAACCTTCCGCGGGGGAGTGGAAGCATGCAGGGCAACGAGGTCGCGCTGCAGGACGTGTCGATGCGGTTCGGCGATTTCGTCGCCGTCCATCCGACCGACCTGACGATCCGCGGCGGCGAGTTCTTCTCGATCCTCGGCCCGTCGGGCTGCGGCAAGACGACCATCCTGCGGATGATCTCGGGCTTCCTGCGGCCCAGCACCGGGCGCATCCGGATCGGCGACGGCGACGTCACCGACCTCGGCCCGAACCGCCGGCCGACCGCCCTGATCTTCCAGAACCTGGCGCTGTTCCCGCTGATGACGGTCTGGGAGAACGTCGCCTTCGGGCTGGAGGCGCGCGGCGTGCCGAAAGCGGAGCGGCGGCGCCGGGCCGAGGAGCTGCTGGAGCTGGTGGCGCTGCCCGGCCAGGCCGACAAGATGCCGGCGGCCCTGTCCGGCGGCCAGCGCCAGCGCGTCGCGGTGGCCCGGGCGCTCGCCGTCGAGCCGGCGGTGCTGCTGCTGGACGAACCGCTGTCGGCGCTCGACCTCAAGCTGCGCCAGCACATGCGCGCCGAGCTGAAGGCGATCCAGCGCAAGACCGGCATCACCTTCGTCTACATCACCCACGACCAGGGCGAGGCGCTGACCATGTCGGACCGCGTCGCCGTGATGAACCAGGGCCGCATCGAGCAGGTCGCGGCCACAGAGGCGATCTACAACCGCCCGGCGACGCCGTTCGTCGCGACCTTCGTGGGCGAGCACAACGTGTTCCGCGGCCGGGTGGTCGGGGTGGCGAACGGCCATGCCCGGGTCGAGACCCCGGCCGGCCGGTTCGTCGGGGTCAACGCCGATGGGCTGGCCGAGCACGACGAGGCCATGCTGTTCGTGCGTCCCGAGCGGATCGCGCTTGCCGAAGGGCACCCCGAAATCGACAACCAGCTCGACGCCGAGGTCGAGCGGCGCGATCTCGAGGGTCCGTTCGTCAACGTGTTCCTGCGGGCCGGCGGCCGGCCGGTGGTGATGCACCTGACCAATGTCGGCGACGCCGCCGGACGGCTGGACGGCCGGCAGCGCATCGGGTTCGCGGCGGAGGACGCGCTGGTGCTGCGCGCCGGGCAGCTCGCCAGTGAGTAACCTGACCCGCACCTACGGCCCGTTCCTGACCGGTCTGGTCCTGCTGCTGACCGGGGTCTGGATCATCGCCCTGATCATCCTGCCGCAGGTGAACCTGATCGACCGCGCCTTCGTGTACGTGCCGCGCGGCGGCGAGGCCCAGCAGGCCGCGCTCGAGCTGGAGCGCGCCCAGCAGCGCATCGCCACCATCGACTTCGACATCCGCGCGACCGAGAAGGAGATCGCCCAGGCCGCGTCCGGGGGAGGCTCGGCGGGCGCCGGCGGCGCCCCGAGCCCGAGCAACCCGTTCGCCCCGGGCGCCAAGATCGGTTCCAGCAACGTCGTGCGGCCCGGCATGCCGACGCCGGGGCTCGCCCCGCCGGCGGCCCCGCCGGAACAGCGCCTGAAGACCCTGGAGACCGAACGGGCCGAGCTGCAGGGTCAACTCGGCGGGCTGAAGGAACGCGCCGACCGCCTCAAGGCCGAGCAGCAGGCGGCGACCGGCTACTCGCTGCGCAACTTCACCACCATGAGCGGGCTGCACTGGCGGATCTTCGGGATGACGCTGGTGTACTCGTTCTCGGTGACCGTGCTGTGCTTCCTCGTGTGCTACCCGATCGCCTACGCGGTGGCGCAGACCCGCAGCCCGGAACGCGTCGCGCTGCTGATGCTCGGGCTGGTGATCCCCTACGCCATCAACGAACTGCTGCGGATCTTCGCCTGGGTGATGATCCTGGCGAACCGGGGAATCCTGAACCAGCTCCTGGACACGCTGGGGATCCTCGACCTCGCCCAGGGCGAGGCGGTGCACTGGGTCGCCTCGAACGGCGCGGTGTTCTGCGTGATGATCTACGCGTACATCCTGTTCATGGTGTTCCCGATCTACAACACGATCGAGACCCTGGACCGCAACCAGATCGAGGCGGCCCGCGACCTCGGCGCCTCGACCTGGCGGATCCACTGGCGGGTGGTGCTGCCGCACGCCAAGCCGGGCATCGCGGTCGGCTCGATCATGACCTTCATGCTGTCGGCCGGCTCGATCTCGGTGCCCGGGCTGGTCGGGCCGGGGCTGCACCCCGACTGGTTCAGCCAGATCATCTACCGGAACTACTTCGAGGCCGGGAACTGGAACATCGGCTCGGCCCAGGCGCTGCTGCTGCTGGTCGCCTGCACCCTGTTCATCCTGGCCGTGATGTCGCTGTTCCGCGTCAGCGTCCGGGAGATCGCGCGATGACGACGGCTACCGCCGACCGGCTCCGGCCCGCCAGGCCCAGACTCACCGTCGACTGGAGCGACGTGGCCCTGAACGTCTACATCGGGGTGTTCTTCCTGTACCTGTTCCTGCCGCTGCTGATCATGGTGCTGGCGGCGTTCAACGCCAACGACACCCCGTCGGTGACCGACTGGCGCGGCTTCACCCTGGACTGGTTCACCGGCCGCACCGACGCCGCCGGCAACCTGGTGGTCAAGGGCCTGCCGCAGGAGGACCGGTTCATCCAGGGCCTCGGGCACTCGCTGGCGATCGCCGCCGGGGTGATCGTCATCTCGATCCCGCTCGGCCTGTCCGGCGCGCTGGTGCTGACCCGGCTCGAGACCCGCGCCACCACCCTGCTCTACACCCTGCTGGTGTCGCCGATCCTGACCCCCGGCATCGTGCTCGGCGTCTCGACCATGATCTTCTGGCGCGACTACTTCGCGCTGGAGGCCGGGCTGCTGACCACCATGATCGCCCAGGGCACCTTCATCGCCTCGTACTGCATGCTGATGTTCATGGCCCGGCTGCAGCGCCAGGACCGGGTGCTGGAGGAGGCCGCACTCGACCTCGGCGCCTCCAGCTTCATGGTGTTCCGGCGCATCACCCTGCCGTTCCTGATGCCGACCATCGCGACCAGCGCGGTGATCGCGTTCCTGCAGTCGATCGAGAACTACAACACCACCTTCTTCGCGATCGGCGGGTCCTGGACGCTGGTGACCGAGATCGGCTCGCGCATGCGCTTCGGGCTGTCGCCGGTGATCAACGCCATCGGCGTGGTGTTCGTGGTGTTCACCGTGACCGCCGCGGTGATCTGGACGCTGGCCCGCCGCCGCGAGCTGGCACGCAAGGCCGCCGCCTGACGGCGCCGGTTGACCGTTCCGGCGCCGGCTGCTCCAGTGCCGCCCATGCGGTTCGTGGTGCGCTGCCTGCCGGGATTCTCGTCGCGCGTGCCGGCCCCGGTGCCGGCGCGCACCGCCCTGCCCGACTGGCTGAAGACCATGCCCTCGACGGTCGCCAGCGCAGCGCTGGCCGGGGCCGAGGTGCGCACCCTCAAGCACTGCCCGCCGCTGATCGACGCGCTCGGCGCCGGCGTGCTGTTCCCGCTGGCCGCCGACCTGACGGTGCGGGGCGGCGAGCTGTCCTGGGACTGGGACGCGCCGCGCCACCCGGAGCTCGGGCACACCCGCTCGCCGATCGGCCTGCACCTGCCCGAGCAGGCGGAAGGCGTGCCGCTGCGCCTGCCCGAGGGGCAGTTCGCGGTGAAGTTCAGCAATTTCTGGACGGTCGAGGTGCCGGACGGCTGGTCGGTGCTGTTCACCCACCCGCTGAACCGCGAGGACCTGCCGTTCCGCACCCTGTCGGGGCTGGTCGACTGCGACCGCTGGCGCGACGGGCTGGTGCACTTCCCGGCACTGTGGACCGACCCGGAGTTCGAGGGCGTGCTGACGGCCGGCACCCCGGTCGCCCAGGCCATCCCGGTGCGCCGCGAGGCGCTGGAGCTGGTGGTCGAGGAGATGGACGATGAGCGGGTCGCGGCGCATCGGGCGGTCGAGGAGGCGCTGGGCGCCGATCCCGGGGTGTATCGGAAGGATTTCCGCGAGGGGCCGGGGTAGCCCCATCGTACCGGCCAATCGCCTCCCCCTCCATTGACGTCATCCCGGTCGGAGCGGCAACGCCGCGGAGAGCCGGGATCCACCTGCTACCATCAGCATTCGCAGCCGCCAGCGCTCGTCACGGCGTGGGTCCCGGATCCGTTTCGCCTGCGGCGACCCGGTCCGGGATGACGTCAAGAATGGGAGTGACGGGCTACAGCACCCAGGAAGTCGGTCGCAGCCGCACCTTGCCCGCCGCCCCCTGGGTCGTCACCTTGAGGGCCGCGGCCCGCAGCTCCGGCCCGTCGCCCGGCCGTGGCGCCAGCAGCGCTTCCGCCTCGTCGAGCCGGCGCAGGTCGCGCAGGGCCTCGGCGCGGGCCAGGCGCACCGCGGGATCGGTTTCGTCGAGGCCGTCCAGGTCGGCCAGCGCGTCATCGGGTCGGCCTAGCCGCAGGCGGGCCTGCGCCCGGTTCAGGCGGGCGTCGGCGTCGTCCGGCTGGCGCTCCAGATAGGCGCCGAACCCGGCCTCGGCCTCGCCCGGCCGGCCGAGCTCCAGCAGGCAGGAGGCGCGCTCGAACATCGCGTTGACGTGCTCCGGCGCCCGGGCCAGCGCGGCGTCGTGGGCGGCGACGGCGTCCGCGAGGCGCCCGAGCCGGCGCAGTACCAGGCCGCGGTTGTACAGCACGGCGGGGTTGCCGGGATCGGTTCCCAACAGCACCCCGAGCGCCCGCTCGGCGGCCGGCCAGTTCCCGGCCTGGACGGCCCGGGCGAAGGCGGCAGCCGGGTCCATGCTCAGAACACCCCGGCGTCGAGGCCGGCGGCCATCAGCATGCCGAGCTCCCGGCACTTGTCCTCGAAGCCGTCCTGCCACGCGCCGCGGCACAGCACCGGCTCGCACACCGGCTTCCAGCGCAGGCCGGTGACGATGGTCTCGACCCCGCGCCTCGTCCCGGTGCCGTCGTGGCCGGCGCGGATGTACAGCGCGTAGGGCAGGCCCTGGGTCCCCTCCAGCACCGGGTAGTAGGTGCGGTCGAAGAAGTCCTTCAGGGCGCCGCTCATGTAGCCGAGGTTCTCGGTCGTGCCGAGGATGACGGCGCTGGCGGCCAGGACGTCGTCCGGCCCGGCCTCCAGCGGCGCCACCGCACGCACGTCGATGCCGTCGGCCCCGGCCTCGCCGGCCCCCGCCACCACCGCATCGCGCAGCCGCCTCGTATTCGGCGACGGCGCGTGCGCCACGATCAGCAGGGTCCGGGTACGGCTTTCGCCAAGCACGGGGCCGTCGGTCATCGCCGCCCCCGGTCAGTCCACCGGCTTCAGCGACCGCATCCAGGCGACCAGCGCGTCCAGGTCGGCGTCGGTCATCCTGGCGTAGAAGCCGAAGCCCATCGGCGGCATCAGGCGCGTGCCGTCGCGGCTGACCCCTTGGGTGATCGCCCGCTTGATCTCGGCATCGGTCCAGTCGCCGAGCGCCGCCGGGGTGATGTTGCGCGAGATCGAAGTGCCCCACGGTCCCGGGAACTCGCGGGTGCCGGCCCCCTCGCGGGCCATGTCCAGCCCACCCTTGTCGGTCATCGGGGTGTGGCACTCCACGCAGTGCCCGACCGGCCCGGCCAGGTAGCCGCCATAGGCGACCTTGTCGGAGCGCGGCGGCGCCTCGACGCCGGACACCGCCGGCCCCCAGCTCGGCGGCAGCGGCATCCGGTAGACGCTCGCCGGCACCTTGTTCTTCACCGGCTTGACGGTCCGCAGGTAGGCGACCATTGCCTTCGCGTCGTCGTCTGCGATGCCGCGGTACAGCCAGAACGGCATCGGCGGGCCCATGACGCGCCCGTCGCGGGTGACGCCCTCGCGGATCGCCCGGACGATCTCGTCATCGGTCCAGGAACCGATCCCGGTCTCCTCGTCCGGGGTGATGTTGGCCGGCCAGGCGTCGAACGCCGCATCCTGGATCGGCGGGCCGCCGGCATACTCCTTGCCGGGGATCGGTCCGTTCGCGTCCTGCAGCGAGTGGCAGTTGCCGCATCCGGCGATCGACTCGACCAGGTAGCGCCCCCGTTCGACCGGGGTCTCGGCGTCCGCCGGCAGGCTCCAGCCCGCCGCCAGGACACCGGCCATCATGGCTATTCTCAGAAACATTTCTTGTTGCCTCCACGCCTCTCCCCACGGGCGATACAGGCCATAAATTCCACGTCCGGTGCAATCGCGATCCGTCGACCCGCGCGAGGGCGGTCGTCGAGAGCCGACTGCGCGTGCTATCCGGTGCCGCCCCTGCTTCCGCTGCGGAGACCGTATGACGACCCCCGCCTCGCCCACGGCCCCGGGCCGGTCGCTGATCGTGCTGCTCGGCTCGCTGGTGATGGTCGGGCCGCTGGCGGTCGACATGTACCTGCCGAGCCTGCCGGACATCGCCGCGAGCCTCGCCGCCCCGGCCGCCGAGGTGCAGCAGACCATCACCGTGTTCCTGCTCGGCTTCGCGCTCGGCATGCTGGTCTACGGACCGATCTCCGACCGGTTCGGGCGGCGGCCGGTGATCGCGGCCGGGCTGGCGTTGTTCCTGCTCGCCTCGATCCTGTGCGCGGCGGCCGACGGCATCGGCACCCTGACCGTGGGCCGGCTGCTGCAGGCGATCGGCGGCGGGGCGGCCTCGGCGCTGGCGCGGGCGGTCGCCAAGGACCTGTTCTCGACCGAGGGCGCCGCCCGGGCACTGTCGCTGATGGCGATGGTGATGGCGGTCGCGCCGCTGGCCGCGCCCACGATCGGCGGCCAGATCCTGCTGGTCGCCGACTGGCGCACGATCTTCCATGTGCTGGCGGCGTTCGGGGCGGCCGGGTTGCTGGCGACCCTGACCCTGCTGCCGGAATCCCTGCCGCCCTCGGCCCGGGCCGGGATCCGGCTGCTCGGCGCGTTCGGGGCGTACGGCCGGCTCCTGGCCGACCGGCACGCGCTCGCCGACCTGGCATCCGGCGCCTTCACCAGCGCCGCCATGTTCGCCTACATCACCGGCACGCCGTTCGTTTACATCGAGTATTTCGGCGTACCGCCGCAGTGGTACGGGGCGCTGTTCGGCGCCAACGTCGCCGCACTGCTGATCGCCTCCGGCCTGAACGCCCGATACGTCGGGCAGGCCGGGCTGCGGCGCATCACCCGGCTGTCGATCGTCCTGGCGGCGATCGGCGGCACGGCGCTGCTGGCGGCCGGCGCGACCGGCTTCGGCGGGCTGTGGGGGGTAGCGGTGCCACTGCTGCTGGTGGTCGGGGTGCAGACCCCGGTCGCCGCCAACTGCACCGCCCGGCTGATGGGCCGGTTCCCGGCCAGCGCCGGCGCCGCCTCGGCGCTGTTCGGCGCGGTCCGGTTCGGCCTGGGCGCCGGCGCCAGCGCCCTGGTCGGCCTGCTGCACGACGGCACCCCGCTGGCGATGTGCGCGGTGGTGGCGGCGTGCTGCGTCCTGGCCTTCGTCGCCCGCTTCGGCCTGGACCGCCTGAACCGCGCCGCGGACTAGAACCGGGTCAGGGGCGGCAGCGGGCCGCGACCGGCCGGCCGTCGAGGGTCGAGCCGTCGCCGCACACCACCGTGCAGGAACCGACACCCCGGCAGGCGCTGCGGGCGAGATCGGCAAGCGCCCGGCGTGTCGGCACGGTGTCGCTGCAGGCGGCCGCAAGCAGACCGACGGCCAGCACGGCCAAGGCACGCAGCGCGGTCATGGCTCCTCCGATCCCGGCCCCGGCTCGACGTCCAGCAGATCGCCCGGCCGGCAGTCCAGCGCCTCGCACAGCCTCTCGAGGGTGGCGAACCGGATGCCCTTCACCTTGCCGGACTTCAGCAGCGACAGGTTGGTCTCGCTGATCCCGATCCGCTCGGCCAGATCCTTCGAGCGCATCTTGCGACGCGCCAGCATGACGTCGAGCCTGACGACGATCCGCATGCCCCGGGCCGCCGGTCAGATCATCAACGCGTTCTCGTCGGCGATCCGCCGGCCCTCGCGCAGGACCCAGGCGACCGCCAGGAACACCAGCCCGATCAGCACCGCGGCGACGTCGTCGGAGCCGAGCGCGATCGCCAGTTGCCGCTGGCCCGGCGGGTTCGCGATGGTCAGCACCAGCACCGACAGGGTATGGGCCACCGGCTTCAGCGCCGCCTGCACCAGCACCGCCAGCGCAAAGTCGCGCAGGGCCCGGGCGCCGGCCTCCGAGAACACCTCGCCCCGGGCGATCCGCTCGAACAGCGTGGCCAGCCGCACCATCCCCCAGACGACCACCAGGCCCGGCACCACCCCGACCACGAACGCCGCCCGCAGCCGCCACGGCTCTGCCAGCGCCCGCTCCACCGGCAACCCGGCCATGCCCGCCTGGTTCAGCACCCAGTCCGGCGCCAGCGCCGCCACCAGGGCGACGGCCAGCGGAATTGCGGCGGCGGCGGCCAGCAGCAGCCAGCGCAGCACGCCGGCAAACCGGACCAGCCGGCGGCGGGTCGCTTCGGGATCGTCGGAGACGGGGTCGATGATGCTCATGAGTTTATGCAATACATAAATTTAATGATGCGAGTCAACAATCGTCGAGCGCAGGCATAGGTCGTCGCCGCAGCGACGCCGGGGCGCGGCCGCTCACCGGCGTGCCGGATCTAGCTGCGGTCGTTGACGCAGCGGACCGGGCGGTCGAAGTAACTGACGTCGGAACAGGAGCGTCCGAAGGTCCGGTCGATCCAGTAGAAGCTGTTGCGGCCGGTCACCGCCTGCGGCGCGTTGAAGGCGGCAGCGCCGACTCCCATGGCGACGGGCGTGCAGCCGGCGGCAGCGGCGAGCGCGATCGCCGCGGCGACGATGCGGATCAGGCGGACGGATGCGGATCGGGTCATGGCGGATCTCCGAAATTCTTTCGGGGGCCTCGGTTTCGGGGCCGTGTCGTGCCGTCGTTTTGACGGGTGCGAACAGTTTACCCGAGACGCCGGAACTCCGCCACGATCTCGTCGACCGTGGCGATCGCGGCCAGCAGCTTCAGGGTCTCCAGGGTGGCCTCATGCTGGCGCAGGGTAGCGGTCGAGCAGGCGTCGGCCGCGACCGTCACGTCGTAGCCGAGATCGGCGGCGTGCCGCACCGCGTGGTCGACCGCGTAGGCCGTCGACACCCCGCAGATCACCAGCCGGCGCGGCCGCAGGGGAAACAGCACCTCGTCCAGGATCGAGTTGTGGAAAACGTTGTTGCGGGTGTGGGTCACCACCGCCTCGCCGTCCTCCGGCCCGAGCCCGTCGAGGAATTCCGCCCCCCAGCTGCCCTCGAGCCAGGCGCCGATCTCGACGAACCGGCGGAACACCGGGGTGTTGGCGATCACCGTGCGCATGTCGGCCGGAAACGCCAGGCGGGTGTGGACGATCGGCACCCCGGCGCCCCGGGCCGCCGCGAACAGCCGCTTCGCCGCCGCCAGGCGCTGCTCGCTCCAGGCCCGGTCCTCGCCGATGCCGATCCCGACCTTGCCGTCGGGGTGGCAGTTCTCGTTCTGATAGTGAATCGCCAGGACGACGGTATCGGACTCGGCAGTTCCGGGCATGCAGACCCCCTTTTCGGATTTCGCCGGCTTTGACGCGGCGGCACGAGCCCCTATGTTCGCCCGGAACCCGACGGAGATCACGCCCCATGGACACCATCGACCTGCTCCTCACCCGCCGCTCTGTCGTCGCCAAGGACATGGGTGAGCCGGGGCCGGACGACGCCACCCTGGACAAGATCCTGGGCGCCGGCATCCGGGTGCCCGACCACGGCAAGCTCGGCCCCTGGCGCATCCAGGTGCTGCGCAAGGCCGGCCAGAAGGCGCTCGGCGAGGTGCTGGCGAAGATCTACGCGGCCGACAACCCGGGCGCCGAGGAGCGGCTGGTCGAGGCCGAGCGCCTGCGCCCGCAGCGCGCGCCGATCCTGCTGGCGGTGACCGCGCGGATCGACCCGCACCACCCGAAGATCCCGGTGATGGAGCAGCAGCTGTCGGGCGGCGCGCTGTGCCAGAACATCCTCGTAGCGGCCCACGCCAGCGGCTTCGTCGCCCAGTGGCTGACCGAGTGGCCGGCCTTCCACCCCGAGGTCCGCAAGGCGTTGGGCCACGCGCCGGAGACCGAGATCATCGGCTTCATCTACATCGGCACGCCGATGACCCCGCCGAACGAGCGCCCGCGCCCGACCCTGGAGCAGGTGGTCAGCGAGTGGACCGGGCCGGCCGCATGAGCGGCGGCGGCACGGGGCACGGCGGCACGGGCCGGGGCGGCCGGGAGATCTCGCCGATGGCGAAGATCGTCGCCCTGGCGGCGGGCAAGCTGGTGCTGCTGGCGATCGTCGTTCTCGGGGTACTGTATTACCTGAATTAGCCCGAAGGCTGTTTTCAAGACCGACAATCATCCCTTATGGTTGCATTCACCGCCACAAGGGAGGGTCAGTCGATGCGGATCACCGCCATCGTCGCGAGCGCGGTCCTGCTGGGGCTGCTGGCCGGCTGCACCACCACCGCCGCGACCGACCGGGCGTCGCCCGCGCCGACCCTGGACGAGGTCGCCTTCGAGGCGGCGATCAGCGACGCCAGCAGCCAGTCGGCGGCCAACGTCTACGACCGGCTGTTCGCGCTCAGCGACGGCAACCCGAAGCTGGTCTGGCGGGACCCTGCCGCCAGGCGACAGGTCAAGGTCGTGTCGCTGATGTCGCAGGCTGCCTACGACAAGTACTACAGGGACACGCCGGGCGGCGTGACCGGCGGGGTCTACGCCTGGGTCACCCTGGCGCCGCAGATCCAGGAGTTCTGCCGCGCGACCGGCCTGTCAGGCGACGCCCTGAAGGGCCGGCTGCGCGAGCATCTCGGCCTGGTGCCGGATCGTCCGTACGACATGTTCGTCGAGCTCTGGGTAGACCGTGGCGACCTGTTCCGGCCGTGCCCGGATCCGGAGACCGACGACACCGCCTGCGACGTCGCCTTCCCGGTCGAGAACAGCCTGCCGGTGGCGCCGGCGGTCAAGGGCGTCGACGACTACCTCGCCTGGTTCAACGCCACCTATGCCTGGGCCTACGCGCCGGGCGGCGCCCCCTGGACCCGGCTCGGCTACACCTACGACTGGAACCCCGATACCCCGAAATTCGGCGCCAGCGAGTACCTGATCACCGAGGGGGCCGTGTGGGAGGTCGCCGGGGCGCAACCGGTCGACGCGTATTGCCGGCAATGAACGATCTCCGGCGAACCCTGTCGAGGCGCCCCCTGTGGAGGGTCGTCCTCGTCATCGCCGGGGGCTACGTCGCCTTCCTCGCCGTCGCCGTCGCGGTGCTCGAATACACCACCCGGCAGGACGACGCGCTGTGCCAGTCATACGAAATCAAGTACCACCAGATCAGCGCGACCGGCGAAGCCGTCGACCGCCACGGCGCGCTTTGCGAGGCCATCGTGAGCCGGTGCGAGAAGCCGGTCAGCGAGCGTCTGTGCCGACCCTAGAGGGTTCCGGGACCGGGAGCCCGTGACCCCGGCGGACAGTTCCCGGGTCCGACCGACGGCGCGAGACCCGCGGCTGCGCTCCCCCGGAAAGGGTGCTACTAACGCCCTTCCCAGACACGATGCCGGGTCCCCGGGTGGACGATCTCGACCTTCTCATCGACCTGCATCGCGAGGCCGCGCGCCAAGGTCCCGGCGGCGACGAGGAGACGCGGCTTTCGATCGCGCTGTCGGGCCTGCGCGGCGCGCAGGGCCTGAGGATCGCGGACATCGGCTGCGGAACCGGCGCATCGACGCTCGTCCTCGCCCGCGAGCTCGACGCCACCGTCACGGCAGTGGACTTCGTCCTGGCGTTCCTCGACCGGCTCGCCGAAGCGGCGCAACGGGCGGGGCTCGACGACCGGATCGAAACGCTGGCCGCGTCGATGGACGCGCTGCCTTTCGAGGACCGGTCGCTCGACGCGATCTGGTCCGAGGGCGCGATCTACAACATGGGCTTCGAGGCCGGGGTGCGGGCGTGGCGCCGGTTCCTCGAGCCCGGCGGCATCCTGGCGGTCTCCGACCTGACCTGGCTGACCGGCGACCGGCCCGCCGAGCTGGAACGGCACTGGACGCGGGAGTACCCGGGGGTCGCCACCGCGTCGACGAAGATGGCGATCCTGGAAGCCAACGGCTATTCGCCGATCGGCTATTTCCCGCTTCCCGAACGGTGCTGGCTGGCCAACTACTATCGTCCGATGCAGGAGCGGTTCGCCGGGTTCCTGTCGCGCAACGGCCACTCGCGGGCGGCGCGGGCGGTCGTCGAGGCGGAGCAGGCGGAGATCGCGCTCTACGAGCGGTTCTCGGCGTTCTACGGCTACGGCTACTACGTGGCGCGGCGCACCCCGGGCTGAGTCGCCGCCTCGGCCTCGGTCAGCGGTCCTCCGCGTCCCCGAGGTACAGCCGCCGGGCCGCCGCGAACGCCAGCATCCGGTCCTCGACCAGACGGTTGACGCTGCCCTCGGGGAACAGCCCGTCGGCGCCGCGCTCGCCGGCCGGCACGCCGGTCAGCAGCGTGATGCCCCGGTCGATCGTGTCGACCGGCCAGATCCGGAAGGCGCCGCGCCTGCAGGCCTCGACCACCTCGGGCTTCAGCATCAGGTGCTCGACGTTGGCGCGCGGGATCATCACGCCCTGCTCGCCGGTCAGGCCACGCTCGTTGCAGACGTCGAAGAAGCCCTCGATCTTCTCGTTCACCCCGCCGATCGCCTGCACCCGGCCCATCTGGTCGACCGAGCCGGTGACCGCCACGCCCTGGCGGATCGGCAGACCGGACAGCGCCGACAGCAGGGCGTACAGCTCGGTCGACGACGCGCTGTCGCCGTCGACCCCGCCATAGGACTGCTCGAACACCACGCTGGCCTGCAGCGCCACCGGCACCTCCGGTGCGTAGGTCGCGGCGAGGTAGCCCTGCAGGATCAGCATGCCCTTGGAGTGCAGCGGCCCGCCGAGCTCGACCTCGCGCTCGATGTCGATGACGCGCCCGCGTCCCACCCGGACCCGCGCCGAGATCCGGGTCGGCCGGCCGAAGGCGAGCTGCCCGGCCTGCATGACCGTCAGCCCGTTGACCTGGCCGACCGCCCGGCCGTCGGTGGCGATCCGCACGGTCTCGCGCAGGATCTGCTCGCGCAGCCGCCGCTCGACCCGGTCGGTGCGGTAGCGCTGGGCGTCCAGCGCGTCCTCGACGTCGGCCGCCCGGATCACCTTGTGGCGGCGGTCGCGCCCGACATAGTCGGCCTCGCGCATGACGTCGGCGATCGCCCCGACCCGGGCGGTGACCTTGCGGGCGTCCGACACCATCCGCGAGCAGTGCTCGATCACCCGCTCCACCGCCCGGCGGTCGAACGGCCGCAGCCCCGAGCGCCGCTGGATGGTGGCGATCAGCCGGGCGTACAGCATGTCGTGGGCGGCGTCGCGGTCCATGACGTCGTCGAAATCGGCCGCCACCTTGAACAGGTCGGCGAAGTCCGGGTCCATCGCCGACAGCGCGGCGTACACCCGCTGGTCGCCGAACAGCACGATCTTGACCGCGAGCGGCACCGGGCAGGGTTGGATCGACACCGCCAGCGCCGTCGTCGCCGACTCCGCCGGCCCCTCGATCACCACCCGCTCGGCGTACAGGGCGCGCTTGAGCGCATCCCAGGCGTGCTGGTTGCGCAGCAGCTTCTGGGCGTTCAGCAGCAGGTAGCCGCCGTTCGCCTGGTGCAGCGCGCCCGGCCGGATCAGGGTGAAATCGGTCAGCATCGCGCCCATGTGCGCACGGTGCTCGATGCGCCCGACCAGCCGGCCGAGGGTCGGGTGGTCCTCCGAGACCACCGGTGCCCCGGCATCCGGGTCGTTGCTGACCAGGACGTTCGCCTCCCAGCGCCGGAACCGGCCGCCGGGAGGACCGGCATCGCCGGCCTCGTCAGCCGGGGCGAACGCGGAGACGTTGTCGATCAGGTCGTCGCGCAGCCGGTCCATCCAGGCGGCGGCCGCCGGCGGCAGGTCCAGGCCGCTCCGGGCCTCGGCGATCTCGATGTCGACCAGGGCGGCGGCCTCGCTCCGGTCGAGCTCGCGCACCGCCGCCTGGCGCTCGCGCTCGACGATCGGGGCCTTGTGGACCGCGGCCCGCAGGTGGCCCTGGACCTCCTCGATCGCCGCCTGCAGCTCGGCCCGCCTGGGCTCGGGCAGGGCGTCGAACGCCTCCTGCGGCATCGGCTTGCCGTCCGCGACCGGCGCCACCACCAGCCCCTGCTGGGTGCGCAGCAGCGCCAGCCCACGCTTCCCCGCCTCCTGCGCCACGTCCTTGAAGCGCGCCTCCGACTGCTCGGCGAACCGCTTGTCGAGAGCCTCGCGCTTGAGCCGGTAGTCCTCGCCCTCGAACAGGCTCGGCACGCTGTCGCGCAGATCGGCGACCAGGGCGGCCAGCCGCCGGGCGAACGCCGGGCCGGTTCCGGCCGGCAGCGGCAGGCAACGCGGCCGGTGGGCGTCGTCGAAGTCGTTGACGTACACCCAGTCGTCCGGCGACGGCAGCGCCACGGCCCGCTCGGTCAGGTAGCGGCGGACCGCCGCGTGCTTTCCCGAGCCTTTCGGGCCGACCACGAACAGGTTGTAGCCGCGCGACCGCATGCGGGCGGCGAACCGCACGGCCTCCAACGCCCGGTCCTGGCCGACCAGGGTCTCGACGTCGGCAAGTTCCTTGGTGGTCCGGAAGTCGAGCCCCGAGAGATTCGTGCGGCGATACAGCGCCTCGGCGGGCAGCGGCTCGGCGGAATACGGTTCGGCGGAAAGCTGTTCGGGCGCCATGGGGGTCTCCGGCCAGTCACGCGGCGGGCGCCATTCGACCCGAGGTACCGGCCGCTGTCGAGGCTCGGCCTTGCGGACCGGCCGGCGCTGCGTTCGAATGCCGCCAGACCGATTCCGGGAGGACCCCCATGCCCCACGCTACCGTCAACGGTATCCGCCTGTTCTACCGAGTCTCCGGCAAGGAGGACGCGCCGCCCCTGCTGCTGTCGAACTCGCTGGCGTCCAACATGCACATGTGGGACCCGCAGATGGAGGCGTTCGACCGGCATTTCCGGGTCATCCGCTACGACAGCCGCGGGCACGGCCAGTCGCAGGTTCCGGACGGAGCCTACACCATCGACATGCTGACCGAGGACGCGGTCGGGCTGCTCGACCATCTCGGGATCGCCAGGGCGCATTTCTGCGGGCTGTCCAAGGGCGGCATGGTCGGCCAGCGACTCGCCACCCTGCATCCCGAGCGGGTCGACCGGCTGGTGCTCGCCGACACCTCCGCCTACATGGGGCCGGCGGATCTCTGGGAAGGCCGGATCCAGATCGCCGAAGGCCAGGGCATGGCCGGGCTCGTCGATTCGACCATCAACCGCTGGTTCACCGCGCCGTTCCAGGCCAAGGATCCCGGGGCGGTCGCCAAGATCCGCGCCATGATCCTGGCGACCGAGGTCAAGGGCTTCGTCGGCTGCTGCCGGGCGATCCAGGCGATGGACCAGCGCGAGACCATCGCGGCGATCGCCGCCCCGACCCTGATCATCGTCGGCGCCGACGATTCCGGCACTACCCCGGACATGGCGCGCGACATCCAGGAGCGCATCCCGCACTCGCACCTGACCATCCTGCCGGAGGCGGCCCACCTGTCGAACATCGAGCAGGCGGCGCTGTTCGACAACGCGGTGCTGGAGTTCCTGGAGGCGAAGTAAGGCTCAGCCGCCCGTCGCACCGTGGGTTCCGGCTCGGCCGCGCCGGGGGCGGCGCGGCCGTCCGGAATGACGACAAGGAATGAACGGCGGCCAATACTGTTTCTCTGTCGTCATTCCGGACCGGATTGCCGGAGGCGAGACGGAGCCGGAACCCACGCAGCGACCGGCGATCGACGGTTGCGAACGCGAGGCCGCCCCTAGAACCGGTACCCTACGCTGAACGCGCCGAACAGGCTCGGGCCTTCCTGGCCGTCGAACTCCTTGGTGCGCAGGGCCTGGACGTAGGACACCCGGACGTCGCCGAACGTCAGGACCAGGCCGGCCGAGAGGTCGGCGACCAGCGGCTCCTTGTCGACGCTGCGGCTGTCCCGGAAGGTGTTGCCGTCCAGGAAGATGTTGCGGGCGACCGCCCGGCCCTCGGCGCCGGCGAACACGTACCAGCCGAACCCGTCGCCGGCCTCGCGCGGCGCGAAGTACTCCGATCCCGGGGTGTGCGGCTGCAGGCGGGGGGGCCCGTAGTCGTAGCGCGGCGGCTCGCCGAACCGCAGCGTCAGGCCGGCGGCGGCGTGGGTGAACACGTTGCCGAGCGCCAGCCCGACATGCGGCGAGGCGTCGGCCCTGAGATCGCCGATCACCGGCTCCGACGGCACCACCCAGCGGCGTTCCAGGTTCAGCAGCACCGCCGGCTCGTCGTGCAGCTGGTGGTGCCAGCCCTGCGGCTCCGGCGAGTTGATGATGCTGTGGACGAACTTCTGCGCCTGCTCGCCGAGCGCCGACGGCCCGACCACGCCGAGCGACAGCTGGACGCTGGTCTGGGTGCGACGGCCCGCGCCGGTGGCCAGGTCGTTCAGCACCCCGACCGTACCGTACAGCCAGCCGGCATAGGGCTGGTCGTCGGGGTCCGGGTCCGTCACCGTGATGTCCGACGGCGTGTACATGTTCTGCCCGACCCCGACGGTCCAGCGGACCGAGCCGAGGGTGCCGATCAGCGGACGGGCGGCATCGACCACCGCCTCCGGGACGTCGCCGACCCGGCTGGTCCGGCTGAGCCGGATGCCGTTGGTGAAGTACCGGTCGGTGTCGTTGGTCAGGTCGTTCTCGAGCGTGAACGTCCAGACCGGGCGCTCGTCCTCGGCGGGGCGGCCCGGCGCCGGTGCCTCGGCCTGGCCGGGGCCGGCGCCGAGCAGTACGAGCGACAGGAACGCCGGGAGAATGATCGGTGTGCGTTGCAGCATGGCCGCACTATGGCGCGCCGCCGCCGGCGCCGCCATCGCCAATGCCGCAACCCGGCCCGCACCGCGGGGGGTTGACCCGGCGGCCGGCTTGTGGCTCAACTCTGCGCCATGATGTTCGGACCCTGGACGCTCGCCCTTCGACTTACGGACCCGGCTCTCTGACGAGAGACCGGGCACTATCCGTTCGCCGTTCGCGTCCATCCCGAGGGTTCCAACGCCGATGACTGTCGGCATACCTTTCATCCCCGCCGCCGCAAGCTGCCGCTTTCCACGGATTGTGGAATGCGTTCGCGTGGCTCCGGTTCCGGGCGATCGGACGGCCCCTGCACGCCGCACCTCCCAATTCGCACGACGACGCGCGCCCGCCCGGTGAGCCGCGGGGCGCGCCACAGGAGACCACGATGAACGTTCAAGCGATCCACAAGTACCGGTCCTACCCGCCGGTCGGCCTGGTCGACCGGACCTGGCCGAACAAGGTCATCGAGCGCGCCCCGATCTGGTGCTCGGTCGACCTGCGCGACGGCAACCAGGCGCTGGTCGACCCGATGGACGGCCCGCGCAAGCGGCGCCTGTTCGACACCCTGGTGAAGATGGGCTTCAAGGAGATCGAGGTCGGCTTCCCCTCGGCCTCCGACACCGACTTCAACTTCGTGCGCGAGCTGATCGAGAAGAACCTGATCCCCGACGACGTGACGATCCAGGTCCTGACCCAGGCCCGCGAGCACCTGATCGACCGCACCTTCGAGGCCGTGCAGGGCGCGAAGAACGTCATCATCCACCTGTACAACTCGACCTCCGAGCTGCAGCGCCGCGTGGTGTTCCAGCAGGACCAGGCCGGCGTCAAGCAGATCGCCGTCGAAGGCGCCGAGATGATCAAGGCGCGGCTCGACCGGCTGAAAGGCACCAACGTCACCCTGCAGTACTCGCCCGAGAGCTTCACCGGCACCGAGCTGGAATACGCGCTCGAGGTCTGCGAGGCGGTGATGGACGTCTGGTTCCCGGTCACCCGGAACAAGATCATCATCAACCTGCCGTCGACCGTCGAGATGTCGACCCCTAATATCTACGCCGACCAGATCGAGTGGATGCACCGCCGCTTCAGCCGGCGCGACCGGGTCATCCTGTCGGTGCACCCGCACAACGACCGCGGCACCGGCGTGGCGGCGACCGAGCTGGCGATCATGGCCGGCGCCGACCGGGTCGAGGGCACGCTGTTCGGCAACGGCGAGCGCACCGGCAACGTCGACATCGTCACCCTGGGCCTGAACCTGCTGACCCAGGGCGTCGACCCGAAGCTGGACTTCTCCGACATCAACGGCCTGATGGAGACGGCGGAGTACTGCACCCAGCTGCCCATCCACCCGCGCCACCCCTATGCCGGCGAGCTGGTGCACACCGCGTTCTCGGGCTCGCACCAGGACGCCATCAACAAGGGCATGAAGGCGATCCAGGCCTCGAACTCGGGGATCTGGGAGGTGCCGTACCTGCCGATCGACCCGCACGACATCGGCCGCACCTACGAGGCGGTGATCCGGGTCAACTCGCAGTCCGGCAAGGGCGGCATCGCCTACATCCTGGAGACCGACCACCACATCAAGCTGCCCAAGGAATGGCAGGCCCAGTTCAGCCAGGTTATCCAGCGCCTGACCGACGCCACCTCGCGGGAGATCTCCAGCCAGGAGATCTGGGACGCCTTCGACAAGGAGTACGTCACTCAGCCGAACGGCCGCTTCGACCTGGTGTCGTTCGAGGCCAGCCGGGTACCGGGCTCCAACCAGGTGGTCCGGATCAAGGCCGAGGTGAGCTGCGACGGCGAGGTCCGGACGATCGAGGCCGAGGGCAACGGCCCGGTCAACGCGTTCTCCAAGGCGATGCGGGAGGCGTTCGGCCTGAAGTTCCGGCTCAAGGACTACGCCGAGCACACCCGGTCGGTCGGTTCGGACGCCGAGGCGGCCGCCTATATCGAGCTGAAGGCACCGGACGAACAGGGCCGAAGCGTGTTCGGCGTCGGCATCGCGACCGACATCACCATGGCGCCGATCAGGGCGGTGGTCAGCGCCTGCAACCGGCTCTGAGCCCCGGGGTCGGGCCGCTTCGGCGGCCCGGCCGCCCGAGGTCGACACGGCCCATCACGAGACTGTGTCCATTCTGCAACAGTCACCCCCTGGAACCGGCGCCACCGGGCCCCCACTTATCCACAACACCCGGACCGACGTGGCGGCGCATCCTGCCCCGCGCCGCGCGGTTCCTAGACTCCTCTCGGCGGTCCGGGACGCCGGGTAGAGGCGAGAGCCTCTTCCGTCGCGACCGGGCCGACCCACCCCATGCCCCCGGGGCCGGGTCGGCCCGACGCGCCCTGCCCTGCGGCTCAGCGGTGAGCGACGAAGATCCCCCGTATCGGCGCCGGGTCGCCGACGAACGCCGTCGGGTGCGGGGCGAAGTCGACACGCCGGAACCCCAGCGCCGACAGCATGCCCATGACGCAGCGCGGGTTCGGCGACCACCAGTTGGTCGGGTCGCCGTCGAGTTCCGATCCCGGGAAGAACTGCATCGCGGCCTCCTCGACATGGTGCAGGTGGAGCGTGGTCTCCACAACCAGGGTCCCGTCGCAGACGCCGGCCGCCGCCCGCAAACCTTCGAACGGGTTGCGCAGGTGGTACAGCACCCCCAGGAACAGCACGACGTCGTGGCGGCCGACGGTGGCCTCCGCGATCTCGAGCGCGTCGATATCCATGTCTTCGACCCGGCTGCCGAGCAGCTCGCGCGCCAGGCGGAACCCGTCGGCGGTACCCCAACCCTCGCCGCTCCAGGAGAAGTGGTCGGTCGCCAGCACCGACCGCGCGCCCCGCAGCTCGGCCTGGAACGAGAAGAAGCCGTCCCAGGCGCCGATGTCGAGGCATCGCTTGCCGGCGATGTCCGCGGGAAGGGCGGCCGCCGCCTCCAGTTCCAGCGTCCGGCGGTCCTTCTGGCCCCTCGCCACCACGCCGTCGCCGAAGTCGAACGAGTGGAACCACTGGACGCCCGCAACCCGCCGCGCCGGATCGCCGCCGCCGGCCGCTGCCGCCGGCAGGCGCCGGTAGTTGTCGACCCGGAACACGATCCCGTCCTGCTGTCCCTCCAGGGGCTGGCCGGTCGCCGCCGCCACCACCTCGATGCGGTGCGGCTCGCCGTCGTACAGTGCGTCCGGGAAGGCCCACTCGAACGCGCAGCCGCCATCGCCGAGGCCGTGCGCCCGCAGGTCCTCGCGCCGTATCGCGGGGGTCAGTTCGGCCTCGGGCACCCCGTCGACCAGGATCCTCACCGGGGCCGACGCGCGCCTGTCCGTGTCCCACGCCCAGCCGCCCAACGACAGCTGCGACCGCCCCTCGACGTGCCCGATCACCGCCATTGCGACGGTCCTCCCGCAAATCCGGTCATGTCCCTCGGCCCCACCCGCCCGTGCCCGTGGCGCAGGATACCCGGATTGCCGGCCGACGGGTACGCGCCTGCCCTTGCACGGCCTGGAAAACTGCGGTCTCGTGACGGGATGGTGACGATCGAACGCGGGGAGTGGCAGCACGCCCCGAAACCGCTGCACACCGACCACCTGATCTGCGCGATCGGCGACGTCCACGGTCGCGCCGACCTGCTGGACCCGCTGCTGGCGGCCCTGGCCGACGACGCCCGGGTACCGGGCGTCGCGCACGCCACCTGCATCTTCCTCGGCGACCTGATCGACCGCGGCGAACAGTCGTTCCAGACGCTCGGCCTGGCCGCCGGCGGGCTGGCCGCCTATCTGGGCGACCGCATGCCGGTCGAGGACGTGCTGCTGCTCGGCAACCACGACGCCTGGCTGAAGGCGGCGTTCGAGGACCGGCTGACCGCCGAGCTGGCCGAGCTGTGGGCCGCCAACGGCGGGCAGCGGACCTGGCGGTCCCTGAAGGTGCCGCCGCTGACCCCGCTGCAGGGGCTGGGCCCGGCCCTGCGCGCCGGCGTCCCGCAGTTCGTCCAGGACGCGATCCGCGGCATGCGCCCGTCGCGCCGGATCGGCGACTACCTGTTCGTCCACGCGGGGGTGGACCCGCGCCGCCCGCTCGACGACCAGCCGGAGGAGGTCGTCACCTGGATCCGCGACCCGTTCCTGCACCCGGAGGATCATCACTGGCCGTTCGAGGTGTTCGTGATCCACGGCCACACGCCGGAGGAGCCGTTCGAGCGGCCGACCGTCGAGAAGCACCGCATCAACCTGGACACCGCCGCGGTGTTCACCGGCGTGCTGACCGCCATCGAGATGCGCAACGACCGCTACCGCTTCGTGCAGGCCAAGGGGTAGCCACCTGATCGCATTCCGATGCGTGGGTCCCGGGTTGCGCTACGCGCCCCCGGGATGAGGTCGGGTGGGCGGATGAACTCCCTCATCCCGGACGACGCGCCAGCGGCGGTCCGGGACCCACGCCGCAACTGCCCTTACAGCCCGACCATCGCCCGCACGTCCCCAGGCGTCCGGCCGGCCTCGCGCAGCGCCCGCAGCGTCAGCGCCCGGTCGCGCTTGGCGTAGCGCCGTCCCTCGGGATCGGTCAGCAGCCCGTGGTGCCGGTAGCGCGGGGTCGGCAGGTCCAGCAGGGCCTGCAGCAGCCGGTGCACGTGGGTCGCCTGGAACAGGTCCTCGCCGCGCACCACCAGGCTGACGCCCTGCAGCGCGTCGTCGACCGTCACCGACAGGTGGTAGCTGGTCGGCGTGTCCTTGCGCGCCAGCACCACGTCGCCGAACGCCGCCGGATCCGCCGTCTGCACGCCGTGCGTCTCGTCCGCCCACGTCAGCGGGCCGGCCCGCTCCAGCGCCGCCGCCATCCGCAGCCGCAGGGCATAGGGCTCGCCGGCCGCCAGCCGGGCTTGCCGCTCGGCCGCCGGCAGCAGCCGGTCGGCGTCGACCACCACCGGCCCTTCCGGCCCCTGCATGGCCTGGAAGTGCGGTGCCGACAGCGCGGCGTCCAGCTCCTTGCGGCTGAGGAAGCAGGGGTAGAGCAGGCCCATCGCCTCGAGCCGGTCGAGGGCGGCACGGTAGTCGGCCATGTGCTCGGACTGCCGGCGCACCGGCCGCTCCCACTCCAGGCCGAGCCAGGCGAGGTCCTCCTCGATCGCCGCCACGAACTCCTCGCGGCAGCGGCCGGCGTCGATGTCCTCGATGCGCAGCAGGAAGCGGCCGCCGACCTTACGCGCGGCATCGTGCGCCAGCATCGCCGAGTAGGCGTGGCCGAGATGCAGCAGTCCGGTCGGGCTTGGGGCGAAACGGGTGACGGTCACGGGACGGGCGATCGGGGTCATGCCGGCATGATGACAGAGACGGGTCGCCCGGCTAGGGTCCGCCGACGCGAACGGAGGAACACGCTTCATGATCGAACTCGACGGCCCGCGTTTCGGCCCGGCAGCGGGCGGCAGGCCCGAGGCCCTGGTGGTGATGCTGCACGGCGTCGGCGCCGACGGCAACGACCTGATCGGCATCGCGCCGATGTGGGCGCCGCTGATGCCGACCGTCGCCTTCGTGGCGCCGAACGGGCCGGAGCCCTGCGACATGGCGCCGTACGGCTATCAGTGGTTCAGCCTGCAGGACCGCTCGGCGGCCTCGATGCTGGCCGGGGTACAGGCGGCGGCGCCGGTCGTGAACGCGTTTCTCGACCGCGAGCTGGAGCGCCACGGCCTCGGGCCGGACAAGCTGGCCCTGGTCGGGTTCAGCCAGGGCACCATGACCTCGCTGTACACCGTGCCGCGCCGGCCGACGCCGGTGGCCGGCGTCCTCGGCTACTCCGGCGCGCTGATCGGCGCCGACACCCTGGCCGCCGAGGCGACCGCCAAGCCGCCGGTCATGCTGGTGCACGGCACCGCCGACCCGGTGGTGCCGTTCCAGGCGATGGCGGCCGCCGAGCAGGTGCTGACCTCGGCCGGGATTCCGGTCGAGACCTTCGCGTGCCGCGGGCTGGCCCACGGAATCGACCAGGACGGGCTGCGCCTGGGTGTCGGTTTCCTCAAGCACGTCCTATCTGTATGACTCGGGGACCGTCGCCGCGAGGTCTTGCGGCGGGCATAAATCTGTAACAACATCTAGTTATACAGACGAGGCGACTGGGCTGGAAACTCCCGAACAGGGGCCGATCGACGCGATGAGCAGGAGGCAGACAGTCAAGATGTTGTGGCGGCATCGGCCGCAACACTCGACGACTCGCCCTAGTCGCAGCCGCCGCTCGTCTCTCCCGACCGGGAGGACGGCGCGGTGACGGGGCCGGACAACGCCCCTGCGCTTGTCCTCAACGCCGACTTCCGGCCGCTCTCGTATTTTCCGCTGTCGCTCTGGTCCTGGCAGGACGCCGTCAAGGCGGTGTTCCTGGACCGGGTCAACATCGTCTCGCACTACGACACGGTGGTCCGCAGCCCCAGCTTCGAGATGAAGCTGCCGAGCGTGATCGCGCTCAAGGAATACGTCCACCAGTCGCGCAAGCCGGCGTTCACCCGGTTCAACGTGTTCCTGCGCGACCGCTTCGCCTGCCAGTACTGCGGCGACCGGTTCCCGACCCACGAGCTGACCTTCGACCACGTCGTGCCGCGCTCGCGCGGCGGCCGGACCAGCTGGGAGAACGTCGTCACCGCCTGCGGCGCCTGCAACCTGCGCAAGGGCAACCACATGCCGCGCGCCATCGGCATGGTCCCGCAGGTCACGCCGCGCCAGCCGACCGCCTACGACCTGCAGGACGCCGGCCGCGGCTTCCCGCCGAACTACCTGCACGAGAGCTGGCGCGACTACCTGTACTGGGACATCGAGCTGGAGCAGGACGACGACGGCGGCCGCCCGGCGGCCTCCACGCTGCCGGCGTTCTAGGCCACCGTTTTCCGCCCGTCGCTTCGTGGGTTCCGGCTCCGTCCCGCCGCTGGCGGTCCGGTCCGGAATGACGTCGGGAAGGGAGCGCCCCTTCCTCTGCCGTCATTCCGGACGGACGCGCCGCTCCGGCGCGGTCGAGCCGGAACCCACGAAGCGACGGGCGCAACCATGGCCCGGTCTGGCGATTGCCATCCACCGCCGGCGAAACGTATAACTTGATATAGATATCATTGCCGCCGGACGCTGCGATGCACCACGCGACCGACAGGACCGACCCGCTGCGGCTCGACGACATCCCGGATGCCGCCAGCCTGGTGCACGTCACCGCCGAGCGGCTGTTCCGGATGCTGAAGGCGCAGATGGCGGCCGCGCTCGAGGCCCGGGGCTCGTCGATCGTCGAGTGGCGGATCCTGCTGATGCTGCGGATCCACGGCCGGATGCCGCAGAAGCGCCTGGTGCACGAGGTGGCGATGGCGCAGGCCCAGGTCAGCCGAACGCTGTCGGCCATGCAGGGGCGCGGGCTGGTCGAGGCCGAGCGCTCGAGCGACGACCGGCGGGTCTGGCTGTTCGCCCTGACCCCGGCCGGCCGCGAGTTGTACGGCCGGATCGCCCCGACCATGGCGGCCCGCAAGGAACTGCTCGACGGCAGCCTGACCGGCGAGAGCCTGGCCGCCTTCCTGGACGGCGCCCGCACGGTCGCGCACGCCGCCGCGATAGAGATCAGGGACCACGAAGCGAGCGCCGACCCGGGAGCCTCTCCCGCGATTCCGGCGCCAGGACAGGGGAGCACGACATGAGACTGGCAACGTTGACTTTCGGGCTGCTGGCCGCGCTGGCGATCGCCGTCCCGGCCCACGCCGAGTGGAAGCCCTCGGGCCCGGTGAAGCTGGAGATCGGCTTCGGACCCGGCGGCGAGACCGACACCATGGGCCGCGCCATCGCCGCCGAGATGAAGAAGCAGACCGGCTGGGACGTGATCGCCGCGAACAAGCCGGGCGGCGGCGGGGTCGCCATGTTCACCGGCGTCGGCGCCGCCAAGCCGGACGGGATGACCGTCGGCATGGGGGTCAGCATGCCGGTCCTGATCAACCTGGTGCTGCGCGGCGACAAGCTGCCGTTCAAGCTCGACAGCTTCGACTACCTGGCGACCGTCACCCGCGCCCAGGTGGCGATCGTCGCCAAGGCCGACGCCCCGTTCGACGACGTCGCCGGGCTGGTGGCGTACTCCAAGGCCAACGGCGGCGCCCCGGTGGCGTTCGACGCCAAGCCGCAGGAGCTGATCCTGCGCGGCATCAACAAGCAGGACGACGCCGGCATCCGCCCGGTCTCGTCCAAGAGCTCGGCCGAGATGATCCAGAACGTGCTGGGCGGCCACGTGGTCGCGTCGTTCGCCGCCGGCGCCCACATCGAGTACCTGAAGAGCGGCGACCTCAAGATGCTGGCCAGCGCCACCGCCGATCGCCACGGCTACGCCCCCGACACCAGGACCCTGCGCGAGCAGGGCTACGACCTGGCGGTCGACCCGTGGTTCTACTTCGCCGCGCCGGCCGGGCTGCCGGCCGACGCCAGGGCCGGGCTGGCCAAGGCTCTCGACGCCGCCATCGCCTCCGACGCGGTGCGCAAGCTGGTCGCCAACGCGTTCCACAGCGAGGTCGAGAACCGCGGGCCGGACGGCACGGCCAAGATGATGACCGACGGCATCGCCAGCGTGAAGGTGCTGTTCGGACAGTAGCGGGGGTCGCGAAGCACCGGCCGCAACCTCGGGGAGCACCCGCGTGACCCTCGATCGACTCTCCGGCCTGGCGGTCGCCGGCTTCGGCGCCGTGCTCCTGCTGTGGGTCATTCCCGGCCAGGTCGAGCCGGTCGACTACGGCTGGATCCGGCCTGAGACCCTGCCGAACCTGACCGCCGGCGCCCTGCTGCTGCTCGGCCTGCTGCAGGCCGCCGCCGGCGGCGGCGTCGCGCGCCTGCCCCTGCGGCCGACCGCCCGGGCCCTGCTGTATCTCGGCTACACAGCCGTGGCGGTCTGGGCGATGGGCCGGCTCGGTTTCGTGTGGGTGGCGCCGCTCATGGTGCTGCTGCTGATGCTGTGGATCGGCGAGCGCCGGCCGCTGTGGCTCGGGCTCGGTGCCGCGGTGGTGCCGGCGGTGGTGTGGGGCGTCGTGGTCGGCCTGCTCGGCCGCACCCTGCCGGGCGGCTGAAGCGATGCCGGAGCTCGACACCGTGCTCGCCGGCCTCGGCGACGCCCTGACCCTCGGCAACCTGCTGTACGTGGTCGCCGGCGTGGCGGTCGGCCAGTTCGTCGGTGCGGTCCCGGGGATCGGCCCGGTCATGGCGATGGCGATCGCCGTGCCGTTCACCTTCGTGATGAGCCCGCTGGCCGCCATCGCGTTCCTGATGGGGGTCAACAAGGGCGGGCTGTTCGGCGGCGCGATCCCGGCGGTGCTGATCAACACGCCGGGCACCCCGGACGCCGCGGCGACCGCCCTCGACGGCTTCCCGCTGACCCGCCGGGGCAAGCCGCTGAAGGCCACCAAGATGGCGCTGTACGCCTCGGTCACCGGCGACACCTTCAGCGACCTGGTGCTGATCACCGTGTCGGCGCCGCTGGCGGCGGTGGCGCTGTACATGGGGCCGGTCGAGGTGTTCTGCCTGATCGTGTTCGCGTTCTCGGTGATCGCCGGGCTGGTCGGCGAGTCGATGGTCAAGGGCCTGGCGGCGGCCGCCTTCGGCCTGCTGTGCGCGACCGTCGGCCTGGACCCGGACCAGGGCACGCCGCGGCTGATCTTCGGCTGGTTCGAGCTGTACGACGGCCTGCCGCTGGCGCCGGTGGCGATCGGCACCCTGGCGGTCGCCGAGATCCTGCGCCGGCTGGTGGCGATGCGCGGCGGCGGACGGCCGGCGGTGACGATCCCCGAAGCCCAGGACCCGGCCGACGCGCGGGTGTCGTGGGCCGAGTACTGGGGCTGCCGCTACACCATGCTGCGGGGTGCTGTGATCGGCACGGTGCTGGGCGCGATGCCGGGGATCGGCTCGACCGCCGCGGCGTTCATGAGCTACGCCTCGGCCAGGCAGGCCTCGCGCGATCCCGACAGCTTCGGCAAGGGCAACCTGCACGGCATCGCCGCCACCGAGAGCGCCAACTCCGCCGTGGTCGGCGCCAACCTGATCCCGCTGCTCAGCCTCGGCATTCCCGGCAGCATCGGCGCCGCGCTGGTGATCAGCGCGCTGATGATCCAGGGCATCCAGCCCGGCCCGCTGCTGTTCGAGAGCCAGGGCCGGCTGATCTACGGGCTGTTCGGCGCCATGCTGATGGCGAATGTCGTGAACTTCTGGATGGGCCAGCTGGGCCTTCGGCTGTGGGCCCGGGTGGTGTCGGCGCCGGAGTCGATCGTGTTCGCCACCGCGCTGCTGCTGTGCACGGTCGGGGTGTACCTGTCGACCGGCGACCTGGTCGGGGTCTACGTGATGCTGATCTTCGCCGGCGTCGGCACCCTGATGACGGCCACCGGCTACTCGGTGGTGGTGTTCGTCATCGCCTTCTTCCTCGGGCCCCGCTTCGAGCTGTCGCTCAGCCAGACCCTCGGCATCCTCGGCGACGACCCGGTCCGCATGCTCGACCATCCGGTCGGCCTCGGGTTGCTGGCGCTGGCGGTGGCGGCGGCCTGGTGGATGGGAGTGCGACAGCGGGGCTCTAGAACCGCTCGCTGAGCCAGATCGCCGCCCGCGAGCCCGCCCGGATCGCCGCCCGCAGCACCGGGTAGCCGACGGTCTCCTCGCCGCCGTGCTCGCGGCCGATATGGGCGTGCTCGGCCTCCTCGGCTCGGAACTCCTCGATGGTCGCCTTCAGCTCGGCCTCGTCCTCGCCGAGCGCGTCGTGCTGGCGGCGGTAGTGGTCGTCGATCACCTCCTCGACGGCGATCGTGCAGGCCATCGCCGCCTTCTCGCCCATCAGCGCGGTGCCGGCGCCGAGCGCGAAGCCGGCGACGTGCCAGATCGGGTGCAGGATGGTCGGGCGCACCCGGCGCTGGCGGATCAGCGCCTCGAAGGCCGCCAGGTGGCGGTCCTCCTGCTCCTTCATGTGGCGGATGGTCTTGGCACTCGGCCGCTTGCCGAGCACCGCCAGCTGGCCCTCGTAGATGCGCTGGGCGCCGAACTCGCCGGCATGGTCGACCCGCACGATCCGGTCGATCAGCTGCGCGTGGGTCAGCTCGCCCGGCAGGCGGCGCCGGCCGCCGCCGGTGCCGGTCTTTGCGGTATCGCTCGTGTCGGTCATGCCGCGTCCTCCCTTGCCGGCCGGCGGTCCTCGAGCACGGCGCCGACGCCGAGCCCGGCCAGCCCGGCCGCCAGCAGCGCGTTCCATCCTGCCATGGAGATCCCGAACACCGCGAACGCCACCTCGTCGCAGCGCACGATCGGCTGGCTCAGAATCTGCGCCTTCAGCGCCGCCAGGTCGTTCGGCAGGGCGCCGGAGCCGCACTCCGCGGTGCCCTGCCACCAGCCCTGCTCGACCCCGACATGGAACACCGCGATGCCGCCGGTCGTCAGCTCGGCCGCCACCGCCAGCAGCAGCGCCGCGGTGGCCGCCGCCGGCCGGCCGCGCAGCACCCAGGCGGCCAGCCCGAGCACGATTGCGGCACCGTGCGGCCAGCGCTGCCAGACGCACAGCACGCAGGGCTGCAGGTCGAAGCCGTACTGGCCGACGAAGGCGAGCGCCAAGGCGGCGGCGGAGGCGGCGGCCAGGGCCAGCCCGGCGAAAGGTACGGTGCGCGTCATCGGTCAGACCGCATATTTGAGGGCGACGAAGCCGCCGATCAACAGCACGAAGAACACGACCGTCACCGGCCCCAGGTAGCGGTCCAGGAACCGGCGGATCGGCGGCCCGAACCACCACAGCAGGCCGGCGACCGCGTAGAACCGGATGCCGCGCGCCAGGACCGAGGCGACCACGAACACCAGGAGGTCGAGCCGGGTCACGCCGCTGGCGATGGTGATCACCTTGTACGGGAACGGCGTCAGCCCGGCCCCGAACACGATCCACGCGCCCCACTCGTTGTAGCGCCCGGCGAACGCCGCGAACTTGTCGGCATAGCCGTACAGGTCGAGGATCGGCTGGCCGAGCGCCTCGAAGAACAGGCTGCCGATGGCATAGCCGAACAGCCCGCCGATCACCGAGGCGATGGTGGCGACCGTCGCCACCCGCCACGCCCGGCGGCGGTCGGCCAGCACCATCGGGACGATCATCACGTCCGGCGGGATCGGGAACACCGAGCTCTCGACGAAAGCCACCAGCGCCAGCCAGCGATCGGCGCGCTTGTCGCCGGCGACCCGCAGGGTCCAGTCGTAGAACGGCCGCAGCATATGGGTACTCGGGTCCCGGCGGGTGGCTGACCGATCCCGGATAGCAGCGCCCGCCGCCCCCCGCAAGCCGATGCCGGCCGGTTGCCGTGCACCGCCGGCATCGGCCAAGATGCCGCCATGCAGAAGCCACCCCTCCACCCGTGGTTCGACATCGGCGACGTCGCCCCGGCCGTCGAGTTGCGCAACGGCGACGGCAAGACCAGGCCGATCACCCGCATGGCCGGACGCACCGCGGTCCTGCACGTCGCCGCCGGGTCGCAGGACCCGTTGCCCGTCGCATTGGCCCTGTCGTCCCGCGCCGCCGACTTCCGGGAAGCCGGCGCCGACCTCTACCTGGTGCGCCGCGGCGGACCGCAGACCGTGGCCGGGGACGCCGTCGACGGGGTCACGGCGCTGGCCGACCCGGCCGGGGCGCTGGCCCACAACTTCCACCTCGAACACCCGTCCACCATGGTGTTCGACCGCGCCTCGCGACTGGCCGCGGTGCTGCCGCTGGAGGGCGACCCGGACGCCCACGCCGGCGCCTGCCTGGGGCTGGTCCGCGACCGCCTGCCGCCGGACCGGTTCCGCGAGGGACCGTCGATCCAGGCGCCGGTCATGGTGATCCCGAACGTGCTGTCACCGCAGTGGTGCCGCTGGCTGATGCACGTGCACGACACCCAGGGCAACGAATCGTCGGGGTTCCTCGAGAAGGTCGGAAGCGAACTGGTCCTGCGGTCCGACGCCGAGGTCAAGGTGCGGCGCGACCACGTGGTGGCGGCCGGGTCGCCGCTGGAGGCCGAGATCCGCCACATCTTCCAGCGCCGGGTGATCCCGGAGATCGCCCGCGCCACCCACTCGCCGATCCAGCGCCACGAGCTGTTCAAGATCGTGCGCTACGACGGCGAAGAGCGCGGCCACTTCCGCCCGCACCGCGACAACGCCTCCGAGGCCGGCCGCACCCGCCGGTTCGCGGTGACCCTGAACCTGAACACCGGCGAGTACGACGGCGGCCACCTGGTGTTTCCGGAATACGGCGAGTTCGGCTATCGCCCGGCCGCCGGCGAGGCGGTGGCGTTCTCGTGCAACCTGCTGCACGAGGCCCGCCCGGTGACCCGCGGAAGCCGCTACGTGCTGCTCGCCTTCCTGCACTGAGCCCGGCGTCGCGTCGAGCCCGGCCGGCGCGCGAAATTTCTGGTCGAACCCGGAGCCCTGCCGTAGTAGGAATTCCGACGCTGCGGGCGTGGCGGAATTGGTAGACGCGCCGGACTCAAAATCCGGTTCTGGTGACAGAGTGTCGGTTCGAGTCCGACCGCCCGCACCATCCCCGAGCCCTGCTCCCGTTTCCCCCGGCTTCGACGCTCGCGCCCGGCACGCGTGGCGGGTCGCGCCGTGCCGAACCGCGTCCCGGACCGGCCGAGCGGTCGCGGTCGTCCCCGGCCGTGGCCCCGTCTGCCGGTTTCGGAATATACGGATGCCGTTCGCAAGCATCCCCATGGTAAAGTCCCTTCATCGACAGTACGGCACCCAGACGAGATCGCCCGAGCTCTTGAGGCGCTTCCCGTTTGGGAAGACAAGACCGTGCTGGCCCGGACTATTCGAGCATCCCCAGGACCGACGGCCGGCCGCGAGGCCGGCTGACGATGACGATTGAATCCCAGTCCACAGCATCGCCGCGGACGGATTCTGCACGAGGAGACGTTCCATGCGCGACAACGGCCCGATCACGGACCGGCAGGTTGATTTTGCCGAGAACGACGTACTGGTTTCCCGGACCGGTACCGGCGGCAAGATCGAGTTCGCCAACGAGGCCTTCGTGCGGATCAGCGGTTTCACCGAGCAGGAGTTGCTCGGCGAGCCGCACAACATCGTCCGGCACCCGCACATGCCGAAACAGGCATTCCGCGACCTGTGGGAGACGATCAAGGCGGGAAGCTGCTGGGAAGGCTTCGTCAAGAACCGCACCAAGACCGGCGACCACTACTGGGTCCGGGCCAACGTCACGCCGGTGATCGACGACGGCAAGGTCACCGGCTTCATCTCGATCCGCACGCGGCCGACCCGGGAAGAGACCGGCCACTACGACGCGCTGTACCGCCAGGTTCGCGAAGGCACGGCGAAGAACCTCGCGATCGTGGGCGGCGACGTCGTCTCGACGACCGCCGGCGCCCGCCTGTCGCGGTTCGCGTCCAGCCTGAAGGGACAGATCGTCATCGCCTTCTCGCTGGTGCTGTTGCTGATGGCCATCCTCTCGGGGGTCGGCCTCGTCGTTAGGTCTTCGGCATTCGACGCCTTCGAGACGCTCCGCAACGAGCCGCTGGCCGAGATGGCGGCCATGAAGACGGTGTCGGACGCCTACGCCGTCCAGATCGTCGACGCGTCGCACAAGCTCCGCGCCGGCACGTTCTCGTGGGACGAGGCGAAGGCCTCGGTCCAGGACGCCATCCGGACGGTCGAGCCGCTGTGGAAGGACCTGTCCACCGCCGAGCACCCGGCCGAAGAGAAGCGCATCATGGATGGCGCCAAGGCGGTCAAGGTTCGTACCGACCAGGCGGTCTCCCGCCTGCTGGCCATCATCGATGCCCGTTCCAAGGACGACCTGATCGTCTTCATCGAGCAGGAACTGTACCCGGCCGTCGATCCTTTCACCGACGCACTGTCGCAGTTCGTGGAGAAGCTGCAGTTGGCAGCGCTCGACATCTCCGGCAACGCCGAGAGCTTCCTCGACAGGGCCTTGGTCGGGATGGTCGGCGCCACCGCCCTGGCGATCGTTCTGGCCTTGCTGGCCGGCTATCGGATGCTGCACGCCCTGCGCAGCGCCCTGACGACCCTGGAGACCTCGTTCGTCGACATCGCCAGGGATCCGAAGACGGCGCGTGTCCGTCTGCCGAAGATGGCCGAGTTCCGGGCCGTCACCGTCCAGCTCCGGGCCCTGCAGGCGCGCATCGCCTACGCCGAGTTCGAGCGGGCCGCCAGCCAGGCGAAGGCCGACGAGATCCGGCGCAAGGCGATCCGCGAGATGGCCGACACCGTCGAGGCGGAGGCCCGCCGGGCGGTCGACGACGTCTCGAACCTGACACAGAGCATGGCCGGCGACGCCCGCTCGATGGCCGCTTCCGCCGAGCGGGTCTCCGAGAACTCCGGATCGGTGGCGGCGGCGGCCAACCAGAGCATGGCCAATGCCCAGGCGGTGGCCGCGGCGACCGAGGAACTGACCAGCTCGATCCGCGAGATCGCCAGCCAGGTGACCCGTGCGAGCGAAGTCACCGGCTCGGCGGTCGCGATCGGCAACCGAACGCAGGCCACCATCCAGTCGCTCGCCAACTCCGTCCAGCGCATCGGCGAGGTCTCGAACCTGATCCGCGGAATCGCCGAGCAGACCAACCTGCTGGCCCTGAACGCCACCATCGAGGCCGCCCGGGCCGGCGAGGCCGGCAAGGGTTTCGCCGTGGTCGCCTCGGAAGTGAAGGCGCTGGCCAACCAGACGGCGCAGGCGACCGAGGAAATCGGCCGGCAGATCAGCGAGGTCCAGACCGTCACGGGACAGGCGGTCCACGAGGTCTCGGAGATGAGCGAGGCGATCTCCGACATCGAGTCGATCTCGACCACGGTCGCGGCGGCGATGGAGGAGCAGGCATCGGCGACCGCGGAGATCAGCCGCAGCGTCTCGGACACCACCGAGGCGACCAACGAGGTCTCCCAGCGGATCTCCGACGTCTCGCAGGAAGCCACCGCGACCCTGGACATCACCAAGAGCGTGCAGAACGCCGCCATCGATGTCGAAGGCGCCATCCAGGAGCTGCGCTCCGTCATCGTCCGGGTGGTCCGAAGCGCGACCGACGACGCCGACCGGCGCACCAAGGGCCGGCCGGTGCTCGACCTGCCCGCCGAACTGCAGGTCGGCGACCGCTCGCTGCGCTGCGTGCTGCACAACCGGACCGACGGCATCGCCTTCCTGAGGGACCTCGATCCTTCGGGGTTCGAGGAAGGCAGCCGGGTCCGGCTGACCGTCCGTGGCGAGGCACCGGTCAGCGGTGTCGTCCTGAGCACCGCGCCGACCGGCATCCGCGTCCGGCTCGCCGCCTAGGACAATGCGGCCCCGCTGCTGGCGCGCCGGTTGCGTCAGGAGTGCGCCGGCCGGACGTGGTCGAAGCGCGGGTTGCGCTTGAACACCTCGGCCCGGCTGCCGCCGGCGCGCAGTCCCTCGCCGATGCGCGCCTCGATGCGGGCCAGCTCCTCGGCGTCCTCGACGATCGTGCGGGCCGCCGTCGCCGGCACCACCACGACCCCGTCGCCGTCGGCCAGGATGTAGTCGCCGGGCGCGATCGCGAGCGGCCGGCCCTCCTGCCCGGGCAGGGTGACCGGCACGCCGACCTCGATCCACCGCCAGCGCCGCGAGCCGTTGACCGGGGTGACGCCCCCGCAGACCACCGGCAGGCCGAGGCCGCGGATCTCGTCGGCGTCGCGCACCGGCCCGTCGGTGACGATCGCGACGCAGCCCTGGCGCTGCAGGCTGTAGGCGACGAATCCGCCGAGCAGGGCGCCGCGCGCGAAGCCGCCGCTGTCGATCACCAGCACGCCGCCCGGCCGCATCGCCGCCTCGAGCGCCGAGCCCGGCATCGCCGGCCGGGCATGCCGGCCCTCGACCGCCGTCTCGCCGCGGGCGCACACCGCCACCCCGGCGAAGCGCTGCCCGGCAGCCAGCGGCACCAGGGCCGAGGACAGCGCGTGGCCCGGCAACCCGGCCTCGTCGAGCACGTCGCTGACCTGCCCCGTCTCCAGCTTCGCCAGCCGCGCCAGCAGGTCATCCGCAGTTCCGGTCATTCCGCGTTCCCCTCTCCGATCGGGATCGTGTCGTTCGGCGCCGGGCCGGCGCCCGGCGTTGCCGCCGTCAGCTTGACCGGTGTCCGGCTCGGACCATAGTGTTTACTCGACGACAGCATCCCGGTCGCCGGTTCGCTCTCGAGAGGGAGAGGCGCGATGTTGCTTGTTTCGGCGCATATTCCGGGGCGGCGGGCCCCGCGATTCCCACGGATCAGCCGCGTTGCCGGGCTGCTGGCGGTGCTGCTGGCGGTCACCGCGACGCCGGCGACGGCGCAGCAGTCGAGCCAGGGTACCGTCCAGGCCCCTTCGACCGGCCCGGCCGCCGGCACGGCGCCCGGGTCCGGGGCAACCCCCGCGCCCGGCCCGCAGGGACGGTCCGGCGGCGGCCCGGGCATCGAGACGCCGGGCCGCGAGGGGCACTGCTCCAGCAAAGTCCCGATCAGCTGACGCCGGTCAGGTCCGGGTCGCGTCCGCCGCCACCCGGATGACGCCCGTCATCCCGGCCTCCTGGTGCTCCAGGATGTGGCAATGGAACATCCAGTCGCCCGGGTTGTCGGCGACGAAGGCGATTTCCGCCCGCTCGCGCGGCGCCAGCAGGACCGTGTCCTGCCATTCCCGGCGGCGGGTCGGCACGCCGTTCCGGGAGATCACCCGGAACGAATGCCCGTGCAGATGGATCGGGTGGTAGAACCCGGTGTCGTTGGCGAGCGCCAGCACGTGGGTGCGGTCCCGGGCCAGGGTCAGCATCGGCGCCGGGGTATGGCCGGTCTCGGCGCGGCCGTTGATCGTCCAGATGCCGCCGCCGTGCATGCCCGGCCCCATCATCCGGCCCATCATCCCGCGCCCGTTCATCCCGCCCATCATTCCCCCCATCATGCCGCCGCCGCCGAACGTCACGACGTGACGCTGCGCGCTGGCGAGGTCAGGCTCCGGAATCGGGTTCGCGGGCAGGCGCACCTCCGCCTCCGGCGGGCGGTCGCGCAGCACCTCGGCGGCGTAGGCGAGGTCCAGCAGCCGGTAGGCGGCACGCGGATAGAAATCGTCGACCACCCGGAAGCGCGCACCGGGCGCGCCGGTCATGTCCAGGATCACGTCGACCCGCATCGCCGGGCCCAGAACGACGCGCCCGTCGGCCGGAACGTGCGGGTCGACCGGCTGGCCGTCGAGCGCGACGACCACCGGCTCGTGCCCCTCGAACCGCAGCCCGAACACCCGGGCGTTGGCGGCGTTGACCAGCCGCAGGCGCAGCCGCTCGCCGGCGCGGACTGCGAAGCTGTCGCGGACCGCGCCGTTCACGGTGACCGAATTGCCGATCCGTCCGGCCATGGCGGCGTCGTGCAGGTTGCCGAAATCGGCGCTGATCGAGGCGTCGCCCAGCAGGCGCCAGTCGTCGAGCATCCAGGTCAGGTCGCGGTCGACCGCCGGCGGCTCGGCCTCCTCGATCACCAGCGGCCCCGAGAGCCCGCGGTCGACCTGCTCGGAGCTGCGCTGGTGAGGGTGGTACCAGAAGGTCCCGGCATCGACCGCGTCGAACTCGTAGACGAAGGTCTCGCCCGGCCCGATCGGCCGCTGGGTGAGGTGCGGCACCCCGTCCATGGCGTTCGGCAGGCGGATGCCGTGGCAGTGCACGGTGGTCGCTTCGGCCAGCCCGTTGTCGACCACGATCCGCAGCCGTTCGCCCTGGCGCACCCGGATCTCCGGCCCCGGCACGCTGCCGTTGTAGGCCCACACCGCGGTGTCCGGATGCGGCGCCGGCACCAGCCGCGCGGCCGCCGGCCCAGGCCGCAGCCGGAACTCGCGCGGCGCCGCCCGGGCGAGCCCGGGCATCCCGGTCGCGGCCAGGAGGGCGCCGGAACCCGCCAGGAAGGCACGGCGGGGGATCGAACGAGGTCTGCCGGTCGGCATCGCAGCACCACCATGACGGCTTAGCCGGGGGACAGCCGACAGTTTCGCACGGACGACGGCCGCGCGACACTCACGATCCGGTGCCCGCCGCCGGTCGCTACAGCACCCGGTGCACCGTCCAGCGCGGGGTACCCGAGACGATGTGCGGCTCCAGCTCCGCCGCCCAGGCGTCCTGACCCTCGGCGGCGGCCAGCCGGGCCCAGGCGGCGCCGAGGGCGGCGAGATCGGCGACCTCGACCTCGACGTCGATCGCCGACTCGCGCTCGCCGACCGCCCCGGTCAGGATCCGCACCTGCTCCGGCCGCCAGCCGATCTGCGGCGCGATCTCGCGCCACCACCGGCGCATCAGGTCGATGGCTGCCTGCTTGTGCCCGAACCGGGCCTGCACCTGCCAGCGCGCGATCATCATGGCCCGCCTCCCGGTTCAGGCCGCCGCGTCCAGCGGCAGGCCCCGGCGAGCCGCCGCGGCCTCCTGCAGGAACCCCTCCTGGTGCGGCTGCAGCGCCTGGCCGCCGAGCGCGCTGTACCAGCCGAGCATCGGGTCCTCGACCCCGCTACGCTGGCCCGACAGTTCCTCGAGCACGGCCATGCCGCAATACGGGACGTAGGTCGCCGAGTAGCCGCCCTCGTGGCACAGCACCAGCCGGCCGCCGCAGAGCTCGGCGGCGGCCCGCTTCACCAGCCGGGTCATCTCTCGAAACGTGCCGCTGTGGCACAGCATGCGGCCGAGCGGATCGCTGGCCGCCGCGTCGAAGCCGCAGGCCACCACGATCAGCTCCGGCCGGAACGCGCGGACCGCCGGCAGCACGTTGCGCTCCATCGCCGCCACATAGGCGCCGTGACCGGAGCCGGGCGGCAGCGGCAGGTTGAGGTTGTAGCCGCGCCCGTTCCCGATCCCGACCTCGTCGAGGCCGCCGCTGTCCACCGGATAGCAGCGGTCCTGGTGCAGCGACACCGTCAGTACCGTCGAGTCGGCGTAGAACGCGTCCTGGGTGCCGTTACCGTGGTGGACGTCCCAGTCGATGACCGCGATCCGCCGGACGCCTCGGTCGGCCTGGGCGTGGTGCACGGCGACCGCGACGTTGCCGAACACGCAGAAGCCGCGCCCGCGACCGGCCTCGGCATGGTGACCGCAGGGTCGGACCAGGGCGTAGGCGTTGTCGACCCAGCCGTCGAGCACCGCGTCGACCGCCGCGATGCAGCCGCCGGCGGCGAGGCTGGCGACCTCGAAGCCGCCCGGGCCGAAGCGGGCGCTTTCCCCCGCATCGCCGCCGTCGCCGGCGCTCAACTCCCTGATCCGCGCGATGTAGTCGACGGTGTGGAACCGCCGCAGTTCGGCCTCGGTCGCCGGGCGCGGCCGGATCGGCCGCAGCCGGTCCAGCATGCCGGAGGCGGCGAGCAGGCCGTAAAGCCGCCGCTTGGTCTCCGGCCGGTCGTGCGCCGGATACGGCTCGGCGAGCGGGTTCTGCGAAGCACGCCCGGCATCGTGCCAGGCGAAGGTCTCGTGCCAGACGAATCCGGTGGCCATCACAGTCCTCCTGGGTCGGCGCGGCACGGGCGTCGTGCCGCGATCGGCCGCACAATGCTGCGGGCCGGGCCGGAGCGTGAGACCCGGAACTGTCACTACCGGTCCGTTTGTGCCATAGCAGCGTCATGAGCACGCCGACCCGTCCGCTCCGCGTCTGCCTGGTGGCGATCCCCGATGCGGTGATCTCGACCCTCAGCGGGATCTACGACGCACTCGGCTGCTTCGCGATGCTCTCCGGGACCGACGACGACCTGCCGGAGCACCCGCCCTTCGTGGTCGAGATCGTCGCCGAGACCGCCGCGCCGGTCGCCTCGGCCAGCGGCCTGCCGGTGCAGCCGCACCGCGCCGTCGCGGAGATCGACGACGCCGACATCGTGATCGTGCCGTCGCTGGTGGTCGGCCCCGGCGGCTGGCGCCGCGGCCGCTACCCCGGGCTGGTCGCCTGGACGGCCCGGATGCATGCGCGCGGCGCCATCCTGTGCTCGGCCTGCTCCGGCATTTTCGTGCTGGCCGAGACCGGGCTGTTCGACAAGCGGGACGCTACCGTCCATTGGGGATACGCCGACCACCTGCGGCTGGCCTTTCCGGCAGTCCGCGCGGCTCCGGAACAGGTCCTGGTGGTGGCCGGCGAACGCTCCGAGCTGGTTTCGTCGGGCGCGTCGACGTCCTGGCACGACCTCGTGCTGTACCTGATCGATCGCCATGCCGGTCCCACCGCGGCGCAGGCCGTGGCCCGGTTCTTCGCCATGCAATGGCACCGCGAAGGCCTGGCGCCCTACATGGTGTTCCGGCCGCCGACCGGCCACGGCGACGCCGCGGTCGCCGAGGTTCAGGCGTGGCTTGCCGCGCACCACGCGGTGGCGGCGCCGGTCGAGGAGATGGTCCGGCGCTCCGGCCTCCCCGCCCGCAGCTTCAAGCGGCGGTTCGCCCGTGCCACCGGGCTGACGCCGATCGCCTACGTGCAGCGCCTGCGGATCGAGGAGGCGAAGCGGCGGCTGGAACGGACGGACGATCCGGTCGACGAGGTCGCCTGGCAGGTCGGCTACGAGGAGCCGGCGTTCTTCCGCCGGCTGTTCAAGCGCCTCGCCGGCATATCGCCCGGCGCCTACCGGCGGGGTTTCCGGGTGCCCGTCTACGACCACGGATCGACCGGACCGCGATAGCCGGCCGGCGCCGATACCGGCGCTGCGGAGCCTGGTGCACCGCAACATTCCGACCCGCCCCGGCGCCCCGCCATCGGCGGCGCGATCCGCAGCAAGTCCGGGTCCCGCCGGCCGGAATCCCTCCGATTTGGCAAATCACGTCGAAATCCGATAAGTTATGTCGTACATGAGACAAAGAGGGTAGACGAATGACGTTGCTGACGAAGGCCGAAGAGATTTCCGACGTCGCGTTCGGATTCATGGGCTCCAAGGCGCTCTTCGCGGCACTGCATCATGGGCTGTTCACGAGCCTGGCCGACGGGCCGATGACCGCCGAGGAGGCCGCCGAGGCCACCGGCCTTCACCCGGAGCGCGCGCGCACCCTGCTGACCGCGCTGGCGGCACTCGGGGTGGTCGCCGTCGAGGACGGCAGGTTCGCCAACTCGCCGGCCGCCGAGGCCTTCCTCGTGAAGGGCGCCAAGTACGATTTCGGCGACTACCTGCGCCTGCAGGTCGACCGCCAGATGTACAGCCTGCTCGACCAGATCGAGGACGCGATCGCCAACCGGCTGCCGGACGACGCCACCGGCTCCTACGCCGACTGGTTCTCCGACCCGGAAGAGGCCCGGCTGTACTCGCGCAGCCAGCACGCCGGCTCGCTCGGGCCGGCCCGCGGCCTGGCGCGCCGGGTCGACCTGTCGGGCGGCAAGCGCCTGCTCGACGTCGGCGGCGGCACCGGCGCCTTCGCCATTACCCTGTGCCAGGCCTTCCCGGACCTGCACGCCACCGTCGTCGACTTCCCGAACGTCGCGACCCTGGGCGAGGCCTACGTGGCCAAGGCCGGTCTCAAGGACCGGATCACCTACGTCCCGGGCGATGCCCTGCGGACCGAGTGGCCGAAGGAGCAGGACGCGATCCTGATGTCCTATCTGTTCTCCGGCGTGCCGGGCGACGAGCACGAGGGCCTGCTGACCCGGGCCTACGACCACCTGGTCCCGGGCGGCCGGCTGCTGATCCACGACTTCATCGTGTCGTCCGACCGCACCGGGCCGAAGCTGGCCGCGCTCTGGCAGCTCCAGCATACCGCGTTCACGCCCGAGGCCCGGTCGCTCGACGACGCCTGGCTGGCCGAGCAGCTGTCCGCCACCGGCTTCGAGGACGTGTCGGTCGAGCCGATGATCCCGGGCATGACCATGCTGGCCGAGGGCGTCAAGCCGGGCTGATTTCCGCCGGCCGGCCTTCCGTCTGGAGCACCCGGACCCGGTCTGCTACCATGTGGCGTATCGGGCCGGGTGGCCGGTGCCGGCCCGGAGGGATCACGATGGCTGCCTCGCGACAACAGCAGTGGATGACGGACCTCCTCGAGAGTCTGCCGTCGGTCGCCTTCCTGGCGCTGTGGCACGGCGAGGTGGTTCGGCTCGAGACCGCCGGCTGGATCGGCTGCGGCCTCGCGGCCGCCGTGCTGCTGGTGCTCCGGCTGCAGCGGGTGCCGTACAACCCGATCCTGCTCGGCATGAACCTGCATCTGCTCGTCGTCACGCCGCTGATCGTCGGGCTGTTCCGGCTCGGCCAGGCGGACCTGGCCGGACTGCTGGTCGACACCGCGCAGACCGGCGTGCTGGTCGCGATCCTGGCGGTCGGCATCGCCCTCACCCTGTTCGGGCCGCGCGGCTTCATCGGCATCGACGGCCTGCCGCCGGCCACCCGCCGTCGCTATTCGCTGCTGCTGCTGGCGTTGACGGCGGCGGCAGTGCCGTGGTCGCTGGCCCACGCCGACAGCACGCTGGTGTCGATCGGCGTGCCGCTGACCGTGCTGTTCGGGTGCCGGCGGTATCTGAGCGCCCGCTGGCACGACAAGGCCGATGGCGGCGGTGGCGGCGAGGCCCTGGCGATGATGGCGGCGCCGGCCGGCGACTGACCGGCCGAACGCGGGCCGGGACAGGCGGCGCGACCCTGGTCCGGCCCGCCCGCTCTATGCGACGATCGCGGTCATGAAACGATCCTCTGCACCACCCCCTGGCCGGCCCCGCCGGCCGGCCAATCAGGATGTCCGGCGGGGCCCGCGACCGGTCTCCCCTGACCGTCAGGATGGACGATGGCTCACTTCGATCGACGCGCGCTGCTTCTGCTGGCCGCCGGCGGTATCGCCGCGAGCGCCGGCCTCCGTCCGGACCGGGGGGAGGCGGCCATGACCGCGGCACGCCAAGCCGGCGAATGGCCGGTCGCCACACCGGCCGAGGCCGGCTTCGCCCCGGATCTGGAGGCGCGGATCGACGCCCTGGCCGCCGATCCGCGGTTCGGCAACCTGCATTCGGCCCTGGTCGTGCGCGACGGCGCCCTGGTCGCCGAGCGCTACTACGAAGGGCCCGACGAGGCCTGGGGACGTCCGCTCGGAACACGCAGGTTCGGCCCGGACGACCTGCACGACCTGCGGTCGGTCAGCAAGAGCGTGGTCGGCCTGCTGTACGGCATCGCGCTCGCCGAGGGCATCGTGGCGCCGCCCGACGCGCCACTGCTCGCGCAGTTCCCGGAGTATCCCGACCTGGCGGACGATCCGGTTCGCCGCCGGATGACGGTCGGGCATGCCCTGACCATGACGCTGGGAACCGCATGGGACGAAGGATTGTCCTATGCCGACCCGCGCAACAGCGAGCACGCCATGGAGCTCGCCGACGACCGCTACCGCTACGCCCTCGACCGCCCGTCGGTCGACGAGCCCGGCCGGAAATGGACGTACAACGGCGGCGCCACCGCCCTGATCGGCCGATTGATCGTCAAGGGAAGCGGGCAATCCCTGCACGAGTACGCCGAGAGCCGGCTGTTCGGCCCGCTCGGCATCCGGGCGTCGGAGTGGATCCGCGGCCGGGACGGCGACTGCATCGCCGCCTCCGGCCTACGCCTGCGGCCGCGCGACCTCGCCCGGATCGGGCGCCTGGCGCTCGACGGCGGGGTCTGGCAGGGCGAGCGGATCGTGCCGGCCGACTGGCTGGCGGCGTCGTTCCGGGCGCACGCGAGCGCCGGCGAGCTGGACTACGGTTACCAGTGGTGGCTCGGCCCGCCGGCGCCGGACGGCCGACCGGGCTGGGTCGCCGGCTTCGGCAACGGCGGCCAGCGGCTGTTTCTCGCGCCGCGGCTCGGGCTGGTGGTGGTGGTGATGGCCGGCAACTACAACCAGCCCGACGCCTGGAAGCTGCCGGTCGCGATCATCACCGAGGCGGTACTGCCGGCACTGACCCGTCGCTGAGAGCGGACACCGCCGCGTTCCGATCCCCCTCTATCGGCTCCGCCGCGCCCGCGCTATGTATCGGCCCTCACCTTGCCCACCCCGCCCAACGGAGGACGCCCCGATGCCCATGCAGTACCTGCACACCATGGTCCGGATCAGCGACGTCGACGCCAGCCTGCATTTCTACTGCGACCTGCTCGGCATGAAGGAGGTGCGGCGCTACGACAGCGAGAAGGGCCGCTTCACCAACATCTTCCTGGCCGCCCCGGCGGACGAGGCCGACGCCGCCTCCGACAAGAAGGCGCCGCTGCTCGAGCTGACCTACAACTGGGACCCGGAGGACTACAAGACCGGCCGGGCCTGGGGTCACCTGGCGTTCCGGGTCGACGACATCTACGCCACCTGCCAGAAGCTGCAGGACGGCGGCGTGACCATCAACCGGCCGCCGCGGGACGGCTACATGGCGTTCGTGAAGTCGCCGGACGGCATCTCGATCGAGCTGCTGCAGAACGGCGGCGCCAAGGACCCGGCCGAGCCCTGGGCGTCGATGGCGAACACCGGCAGCTGGTGACCGGCCCCGCCCTTCGCGGCTCCCGTGCGGGCCGCGAAGGGCGCAACCGCTCTCGGCACGGTGCGTTACCGGGGGACCGCCGGCCGCATTGCGACGGCACTCCCAAGCTTTCGGACCGACCATGGCCGCTTTCGACCGCCGTTCCCTCCTGCAGCTCCTGCTCGCCGCCGGCACCGCCCGACTGATCGGCACGGGCGGAGCCGCCGATGCCGCCGCGATCGGGGCCGCGACCGGCCTCGAGTTCGGCCCGCCCGAGGCGTTCTCCTACGACTGGCTGAAGCAGCACGCCCGGGCGATCGCGGCCAGGCCGTACGAGCCGCCGCCGCGGCCCGACCCGGCGACCGTCTCCAGGATCGACTACGACGCCCACGGCAAGCTGCGGTTCCGCAAGGAGTTCGCGCTGTACCGGGACGGCGCCTATCCGGTCACCTTCCAGCATGTCGGGATGTACTTCCCCAAGACCGTGCGCATGCACGCCGTCGAAGACGGGTCCGCGCGCGAGGTCGTGTACGACCCCGGCTACTTCACGATCGGCCCAGAGCACGTCGCCGCCGGCCTGCCGCACCAGCCGTCGGCGTTCGCCGGCTTCTGGGTGCACGACCCGGCCAGCAAGGGCCCGCTCGACAAGGTCGAGCCGTGGGCGACCTTCCTCGGCGCCTCGTACTTCCGCGGGGTCGGCGAGCTCGGCCAGGTCGGGCTGTCGGCGCGCGGCATCGCGCTGGCGCCGGGCGGCCCCGGTCCCGAGGAGTTCCCGGATTTCGTCGCCTACTGGTTCGAGCCGGCCGGCGACGCCGACCAGCCGGTCACCGTCTACGCCCTGCTGGACGGACCCTCGGTCGCCGGCGCCTACCGGTTCCTGCTGCGCCGGACTTCGGGCGTGGTGATGGACATCGAGGCCGCGATCCACCCGCGCCGCACCGTCGAGCGCCTGGGGCTGGCCCCGCTCACCTCGATGTACTGGTTCTCCGAGACCGCCAAGCCGACCATGGTCGACTGGCGGCCCGAGGTGCACGACTCCGACGGCCTGGCGATGTGGACCGGTGCCGGCGAGCGCATCTGGCGGCCGCTGAACAACCCGCCGCGGATTTCGATCTCCAGCTTCCTGGACGACAACCCGCGCGGCTTCGGCCTGTCCCAGCGCGACCGCAACTTCGACCACTACCTGGACGGCGTGAAGTACGAGAAGCGGCCGACCGCCTGGGTCGAGCCGCGCGGCGACTGGGGGCCGGGCGCCGTGCAGCTGGTCGAGATTCCGACCGACGACGAGATCCACGACAACATCTGCGCCATGTGGGTGCCACAGACGCCGCACGGCGCCGGCAGCCACATCGAGCTGGCCTACCGGCTGCACTGGCTGGCCGACGAGCCGTATCCGGGCGAGTTGGGCCGCTGCGTCGCCACCCGGCTCGGCAACGGCGGCCAGCCCGGCCAGCCGCGGCCGCAGGGCGTGCGCAAGTTCATGGTGGAGTTCCTCGGTGGGCCGCTGGCGCAGTTGCCGCACGGCCGGCTGCCCGAGGCCGACCTGTCGGCCTCGCGCGGGAGCTTCTCCTACGTGTTCACCGAGGCGGTGCCGGACGACGTGCCGGGCCACTGGCGGGCGCAGTTCGACCTGACGGTCGAGGGAAGCGAGCCGGTCGACCTGCGCTGCTACCTGCGCGACGGCGACACCGTGCTGACCGAGACCTGGCTGTACCAGTACCACCCGGCGCCGCTGGCGTAGGTCGACGAAGGGATCAACTCACCGGATCCCACAGCCGGCGGATCGCCTCGGCGTTGTCGCGGAAAGCCTGGAGCACCGCCGGGTCGAAGTGGCTCGGCTGGCAGCGCTCGTCGCCCTCGAGGATGATCCGGCAGGCGGTCTCGTGGTCCATGGCCGGCTTGTACGGCCGGGCCGCCCGCAACGCGTCGTACACGTCGGCGACCGCCACCAGCCGCGCCACGAGCGGAATCTTCTCGCCCTTCAGGCCGGCCGGATAGCCGGTCCCGTCGAACCGTTCGTGATGGTGCAGGGCACACTGGATGACGAGGCCGTCGGGATCGTAACCGGCGTCCTCGAGCAGCATGGCGCCGTGCCCGGTGTGCCGACGAACCTCGGTGACCTCCTCCGCGTTCAGCACGCCGTTCTTGCCGAACAGGGCATCCGACATGGCGCTGCGGCCGACGTCGTGCATGGTGCCGGCATAGGCGAAGGCCGCGGCTTCCGACTCGTCGTGGCCCATGGCGATCGCCAGCAGATGCGTGATCAGCCCGACCTTCGCCGCATGCTGGTGCAGCACCTCGCCGCTCGCCTGATGCATGGTCTGCAGCAGGGCGTCGGTCAGGCTTTCGGAGGTTTCCGACGTGCGGAGCTCTTCGGACATGGCGCAATTCCTCCATCCGCCGTCACGAACCGGCGACCTCCCAGTATCGGGCCGACGCCAGGCAAAGGCAAAGCCGGGTTGCGGGAACCGCGGAACGTACGGACCGGGCGGTGAGCCGGCCCGGCAGGGCGTATTTCAGACCCTCGGGTCCTCCCAGAACCGCTGGTCCATCGAGAGCGCCGGGTGATCGCAGCCGGCCGTGCCGACGACCTTGGCCGGAACCCCGGCGACGGTGGTGTTGGCCGGAACGTCGCGCAGAACCACGCTGCCGGCGCCGACCCGCGAGCACCGGCCGATCTCGATGTTGCCGAGGATCGTCGAGTTGGCGCCGATCAGCGCACCGCGCCGCACCTTGGGATGACGGTCCCCGGTCTCCTTGCCGGTACCGCCGAGGGTGACGCCGTGCAGCAGCGACACCTCGTCCTCGATCACCGCGGTCTCGCCCACCACCACGCTGGTCGCGTGGTCGATCATGATGCCGCGGCCGATCTTGGCCGCCGGGTGGATGTCGACCCCGTACACCTCGGAGGTGCGGGACTGCAGGTACAGCGCCATCGCCCGGCGGTTGTTGGCCCACAGCCAATGCGCCACCCGGTGCGCCTGCAGCGCCTGGAAGCCCTTGAAGTAGAGGAACGGTTCCAGATAGCTGGTGCAGGCCGGGTCGCGGTCGAACACCGCCGACAGGTCGGCCCGGACCTGCTGGCCGATGTCGGCCTCGCCATGAACCGCCTGATCGATGGTCTGGCGCAGCGACAGCCCGGTGATCGACTCCGAACCGAGCTTCTGCGACAGGTGATACGCCAGCGCGTGCTCGAGGGTGTCGTGCGCCAGCACCGTGGCGTGCAGGAAGCTCGCCAGCGCCGGCTCGTCGCGCGCCGTCGCTTCGGCGTCGATCCGCAGGCCGTCCCAGATCGGATCCAGCTGGGCCGCGACCTGGCGCGGCCATTGGGCTTCGGCTTCGGCCATCGAGTTTCCTCCTCGCCGCGCGGTCCTCGCACCGGGCCGCCACGAACGCGTGCCTCACAGCTTGTTCCGAAGTCTACCCGTTTCAAGCATCCGCCGTCACCGCCGGCGCGGAACGGGTGCCGTTCCAAGGGTTCACCCGGGCCATCCCGGACGATAGGGTTCGGGCAACCAGCTTAACGGGCGGTTAATCGATCTCGCGCAAGATCCCCCGACTGCCCCGCGACGCGAGGTTCGCCGTGACGACCGAAGCACCGCCGACGGCCGGACCTTCCGAGCCCGAGGACGGCCTCAGCGCTCCCGAGCGCACGCCGGCGATGGACATCGCCATGGTCCGGCTGAGCCTGCGCAGGCTCAGCTTCGCGACGATCGCCCTGGTGCTGCTGTCGATTCCCTCGCTGTTCGCGGCAGTCAGCGTCCGCGCCCTGCACGAGCACGTGGTGCTGGACGCGGCGGTGGTCGCCGAGCGCGTCGCCGAGCACGTGCTGTCGGCCGGCTCGCAATGGCGGCAGGCGGCCGACCTCGGGCAGGTGCTCGGCATCGCCCCATCGCGCGGCTTGCAGATCGAACGGACCCTGGTCGGACCGGAAGGCGGCCCGCTGATCGCCCCGCCGGACGCCGTGGCGCGCCCGGTCATGCGGGTGCGGGCCCCGGTCACGGCCAACGGCGCGCAGGTCGCCGAGGTCGTGGTTGCGGTCAGTCTCCGGTCGACCCTGATCGAGACGGCGCTGGTCCTGGCGTTCTCGGCCCTGCTGACGATCGGGCTGTACCTGGTCATCGACCGGGTCGCCCTGCGGGCGTTGCGCGATGCGCTCGACCACCTGCAGACCGCGCTTCGACAACGCGACCAGGCATTGCAGGAAACCTCCGAGACCCTGACGATGCTGGGCCGGCAGAACGCCCGCCTGAAGACCACCTCCGAGGAGCTGTCGCGCGCGCGCGACGCGGCGCTGTCGGCCGATCGCTCCAAATCGATGTTCCTGGCCGCCATGAGCCACGAGTTGCGGACCCCGCTGAATGCCATCATCGGGTTCTCGGAGGTCATGGCCAGGCAGTTGTACGGTCCGATCGGGCACGACAAGTACCGCGACTACGCCGCCGACATCCGGGCCAGCGGCGACCACCTGCTGGCCCTGATCGACGACGTCCTCGATCTCTCGCGGGTGGAGGCCGGCAAGCTGACCCTGCGCCGCGAACCGCTGGACGTCGCGGAACAGGTCGAGGCGTGCCACCGGCTGATCCAGGGCCGGGCCGCGGACGCCGGCATCGACCTGCAGCTGTCGCCGCGCCACGCCTACGACACGGTGATCCTCGGCGACCGGGTGAGGTTCCGGCAGATCCTGCTCAACCTGCTGACCAACGCGATCAAGTTCACCGAGCGGGGCGGTCGGGTGCGGATCGAGACCGACGCCGTGGCCGGCGGGAAGGTCACCGTTCGGATCGCCGACACCGGCGTCGGCATGTCCGAGATCGACCTCGAGCGGGTGTTCCGCCCGTTCGAACGGGTCGACGTCGGCACCTCCCGTCCGACCGAGGGAGCCGGGCTCGGGCTCGCGCTCTGCCGGGCCCTGGTCCGCGAGCACGACGGCAACCTCCACATCGCCAGCATGCCGGGCCAGGGCACGACCGTGACCCTCACCTTCCCGAGGCTGGCCGGCGATCCGACCGACCCGGGGCGCCAGATGTCCCTCGGGGACGCCCTGCGCGACGACCCGGCCGAAGCCGATTGATCTAGGCGCCGGGCGGTGCCACGCGGCGCCGCAACCTTCTTCTTGGCAACTATTGTCATGCCAACTAGCATCCTCGCATGGAACGGTCCGACCTCCACCGCAACTTCGGCTTCCTGATCCACGACGTGGCGCGGCTCATGCGCGTCGCCTTCGACCGGCGCGGGCGCGAGATCGGGCTGACCCGGTCGCAGTGGTGGGTCCTCACCGCCCTGTACGCCAAGGAAGGCGTGACCCAGTCCGAGCTCGCCGCCTTCATGGACCTGGAGAAGGCGACGCTCGGCCGGCTGCTCGACCGGCTCGAAGAGAAGGAGTGGATCGAGCGTCGTCCCGACCGCCAGGACCGTCGCATCAAGCGCGTCTACCTGACGGACCGGGTGCAGGGGCTGATGCGCTCGCTGCGCGCCATCGCCGCCGACATCCGGAACGACGCCAGCAAGGGCATCGAGCGTGACCGCTACGAGGCTTTCGTCGACACCTTGCTGCAGATAAAGGCCAACCTGCACGCCTTCGACGAATTGCGCGGCCCGGCATCCGAAAGCCAGCGCGAGGCGGCGGATGACTGACCGGGCCGAGGCGGCCCAGCAGTCCGTTCCGGCCGCCTCCATCGAGACCAAAGCGCGGCGCGGACGGGGCCGCCGCATCCGCCGTCTGATCCTGCTGGTGCTGCTGCCGCTGCTGATGATCGCGGCCGGCACGACGTGGTACGCCTTCACCGGCCGCTACGTGACCACCGAGAACGCCTACGTCAAAGCCCACGTGATCGCGATCTCGACCGACATCGACGGTCGCGTGGTTGAGGTGTTCGTGCGCAACGACAAGCGGGTCAAGGCCGGCGACCTGCTGTTCCGGCTCGACCCGGACCCGCACTGGCTGCACCTGCAGATCGCCGACGCCAAGATCGCGTCGGTCCGCAACGCCATCGACGGTATGCGGGCCGAATACCGGCAGATCGAGGCGGAGATCGCCGAGGGCAGCGAGTCGGTCCGCTACTTCCAGCGCGAGGCCGAACGCCAGCGGGCACTGGCGAAATCCGGCGCCGGCACGGCCGCCAAGCTGGACGAGGCCGAGTTCGAGCTGGCCGCCGCCCGCCAGAAGCTGCGCGGCCTGCGCGAGAAGATCCGCAAGGTCCTGGCCGAGCTCGGCGGCGACCCGGAGCGCGCGGCCGAACTGCATCCGCACTATCTGGAGGCGCTGGCCGAGCGCAACATGGCCGAGCTGCAGCTCGGCTACACCAACGTGCGGGCGCCGGCCGATGGCATCGCCACCCAGGTCCACCTGGAGCCGGGCGAGTGGCTGGAGGCCGGCGAGCCGGCGTTCGGCCTGATCGAGATCGACGAGACCTGGGTGGTCGCCAACCTGAAGGAGACCGAGCTGACCCACGTCCGCGAGGGCCAGCCGGTCGAGGTCGCCGTCGACGCCTATCCGGGCCTCGCCTGGAAGGCCCGCATCACCTCGATCGCGCCGGCCACCGGTGCCGAGTTCGCGGTGCTGCCGCCGCAGAACGCCTCGGGCAACTGGGTCAAGGTGGTACAGCGCGTGCCGGTCCGCATCGATCTCGAGCAGACCGCCGACCAGCCGCCGCTGCGGGCCGGAATGACCGCGTCGATCTCGATCGACACCGGCCGCGAGCGCCGGCTGCTGACGGCCGCGCGCGAGGCGATCGCCGCCTGGCGCGAGGACCGCTCGCAGGCCAAGGCGGAGTGACCGGCCCGCGCGCCGCCTTGACAGTTTAGTTGATATCAACACTATATGATCATGCCCGAGCCCGGCGAGCTGCCTTTCGACATCACCCTGAAGGTCCGTGACGCCTGCGTCTGCCTGCATGTGCAGCGGGCGGCGCGGGCCCTGGCGCGGCGCTACGACGAGGCGCTGCGGCCGGTCGGCCTCACCAACGGCCAGTTCTCGCTGATGATGTCGCTGAACCGGCCGGAGCCGCCGCGCATCGGCGAGGTCGCCGACCTGCTGGCCATGGACCGCACCACCCTGACCGCTAACCTGAAGCCGCTCGAGCGGCGGCGCCTGGTCACGGTCTCGGTCGACCAGAGCGACCGTCGCAGCCGCCGGCTGTCCCTGACCGACGACGGGCGTGCCCTGCTGGTGCAGGCCATGCCGATCTGGGACCGCACCCAGGCGGAGATCGAGGCGCTGGTCACCGGCTCCGACCCGGACACCCTGCGCGCCGACCTGCGGGCGCTTTCCTGAATTCAGGCGGCGGTCGCCTCGCGCACCGTCCCGGCGGCGACCAGGGCGTCGATCCCGGCGTCGTCGAACCCGGCCGCCCGCAGCACCGCCCGACTGTCCTGCCCGACCGCCGGAGCGGCGGCCAGGCCGGTCTCGGAAGCGTGCAACGCGCCCGGAGTGCGCGGGACCCGCACGGCGCCGACGCCGGCGGTCTCGACCTCGACCACCGCGCCGGTCTCGACCACGTGCGGCTCGCGCGCCCATTCACCGGGGTCGAGGATCCGCTCGGCGATGACGTCGCCGGCCAGCAGCCGCTCGAGCCACGCCGCCGTCGTGTCCCCCCGCAGCGCCTCGGCGATCTGCGGGACCAGCAGGTCGGCGACGTCGGCGCGGCGCGCGAAATCGGCGAAGCGCGGGTCCTCGGCCAGGTCCTGCCGGCCGATGACCCGGCACAGGCTGCGGTACTGCGCCTCGGTCACCAGCGTCACCATGATCCAGCCGTCGCCGGTCGGGTACACGCCGGCCGGCGCGTTCAGGGCCCGCGGGCTGCCGCCCTCCAGCACGTGCTCGGCCAGCTTGTGGCCCAGCAGCGCGGCGGTCGACTGGGTCAGGCTGACGTCGATCCAGCGGCCGCGGCCGACCGCGGCACGGGCGAACAGCGCGGTGGCGACCGCCTGGAACGCGTACAGCCCGGTCGACACGTCGGTGATGGTGGCGCCGACCCGGTGCGGGATGCCGTCGGCCCCGGCGTTGAGCGAAACCAGCCCGGAGAACGCCTGGCCGACCGAGTCCGAGCACGGCCGCGCGGCATACGGCCCGGTCTGCCCGAAGCCGCTGACCGAGACCATGATCAGCCCGGGGTTCTCGACCGACAGGCTGTCGTAGCCGAGCCCGAGCCGGGCGGCGACGCCGGGACGGAAGCCCTCGATCAGCACGTCGGCCCGCAGCGCGAGGTCGCGGGCGATCCGCCGCCCGGCCTCGTGCTTCAGGTCGAGGCAAAGGCTGCGCTTGCCGCGGTTGAACACCGCCGACAGCGCCGAGTGGCCGCCATAGGTGGTGCCGAGCCGCCGCGACCAGTCGCCTTCCGGCGGCTCCAGCTTGACGACCTCGGCACCGTAGACCGCAAGCAGCTGCCCGCAATACGGCGACGCCACGCCCTGCCCGAGGTCGAGCACCCGCAGCCCCCGGTACGGCGCGTCGTGCGTGGGCTGGAGTGCCGGCGACGGCGGTGCTGGCGGCTCGGTCATGGTCGTCGTCTCCGGATCGAGGGATCATCCGGGACCAGGATAGTCCCGTGCGCCTCGCCCGTCCGCACCGCTAGAGTGTCCCGCGAAGGAGAGGACGAGATGACCGGATCCGAGGCGCGCGACGACGTCGCCGGCTACGCCGCCGTCGAGGCGGTCTATCACGCCTACCTGACCGGGCTGATCCTGGCGCTCGTTACCCGGGCCGGCACCGGGCCGGCCGCCGAGGTGGTGTTCCGGACCTTCCGCCGCCAGCAGCTCGCCCGCTTCCTGCCGGGGCTGAAGAAGCTCGGGCTCGACGGCCTGCCGCATGCCGTCGCCTGCGCCCAGTACCACTACCTGTCCAACCGGGTCGGCGGCGTGAAGGTCGAGTACGTCCGCGCGACCGACCGCAAGGCCTGGGTCCGCTACCCGCCGCCGCGCTGGATCTGGTCCGGGACCGCGGTCTGCGGCATCCCGAGCGAGGTGTCGCGCGCGATGCTGCGCGGCTGGCACGCCAACAACGGCGTGGTGCTCGGCAATCCGCGGCTCGGTTTCGTTTGCACCGGGCAGACCGTCGACGGCCAGCCCGGCCTCGAGGGCTACTACTGGGAGGCCGACCGCGCGCTGACGCCGGACGAGCGGCTGCGGTTCTCAGCCGACGAGGAATGCCCGCCCTTCGACCCGGCGGCCGCCCCCCGGCTGCCGGCCGACGCTTGGCCGGAGCCCCGGCTGCGCAGGGTCCTGCGCAACTACGCCATGGAGTACGTGACCTCGATCCTGCCCGAGGCGGTGGCGGTGCTGGGGTCGGCCGAGGGCGGGCGGGTCGCCGGCATCGCGGCGCGCCAGATCGGCATGCACGTGCTCGACGAGACCGCCCGGCTGCTCGGCGGCACGGAACCCGGGGCCGCCGGATTCGCCGCCTGGCTCGCCCGGCTGTCGCGGGCCCAGGGCGACACCGCCGAGGTGTCGGGCAGCGGCGACGCCTGGACGGTGCGGCAGACCGGATGGCGGTTGATGGCGGAGCGGGGCGGGCTCTCCCCGGCGGTGTTCGACGCCTGGAACGAGCTGTGGGTCGGCGCCGCCCTGGCGCACGACCGCCAGCTGCGGGTCGAGGTCGCCGACCGGCGTGACGGCGACACCCCGGCCTGGGAATGGCGAATTACCAGACGGTCATGTCTCCTATAGATAGAATGTCTCCGGCCGCTTCCACGCGACCCGTTCCCTCCGACCCGGGACTGCGCTAATCCCCGTGCATGGCGGCGCGCGCGCTCATGTTCCAGGGGACCGGGTCCGATGTCGGCAAGTCGCTGATCGTCGCCGGCCTGTGCCGCCTGTTCGCCCGCCGCGGCCTGCGGGTCCGGCCGTTCAAGCCGCAGAACATGTCGAACAACGCCGCCGTCACCGTCGACGGCGGAGAGATCGGCCGCGCCCAGGCGTTGCAGGCCCGGGCCGCCGGAATCGACCCGACGGTCGACCTCAACCCGGTGCTGCTGAAGCCGGAGACCGACACCGGCGCCCAGGTCGTGGTGCACGGCCGGCGGGTCGGTCACGCCCGGGCGCGCGAGTACCAGGCGCTGAAGCCGACCCTGCTGGCCGCCGTGCTGGACAGCGCCGCGCGGCTGGCCGCCGGGTCCGACCTGCTGCTGGTCGAGGGGGCCGGCAGCCCGGCCGAGATCAACCTGCGGGCCGGCGACATCGCCAACATGGGCTTCGCCGCCGCCGCCGGCGTGCCGGTCGTGCTGGTCGGCGACATCGACCGCGGTGGCGTGATCGCCGCCCTGGTCGGCACCCACGCGGTGCTCGACCCGGCCGACCGCGACCGGGTTGCGGGCTACCTGATCAACCGGTTCCGCGGCGACCCGACGCTGTTCCACGATGGCCTCACGGCGATCGGCGAACGGACCGGCTGGCCCGGCTTCGGCGTGGTCCCGTGGTTCGCCGACGCCGCCCGGCTGCCGGCCGAGGACGCGGTCGCGCTGGAACGGCCGGCCGTGCAGGACCGGACCGGCACAACCCTGGTGGTCGCGGTTCCGAAGCTGTCGCGGATCGCCAATTTCGACGACCTCGATCCGCTGCGGGCCGAACCGTCGGTCGACCTGCGGGTCGTGCCACCGGGACAGGCCCTGCCCGGCGACGCCGACCTGGTGCTGCTGCCCGGTTCCAAGTCGACGATCGGCGACCTGCGGTTCCTGCGCGAGCAGGGCTGGGACGTCGACATCGCCGCCCATGTCCGGCGCGGCGGCCGGGTGCTCGGACTGTGCGGCGGCTACCAGATGCTCGGCCGCACGGTGCGCGACCCGGACGGCATCGAGGGTCCCCCGGGGGAAGCGCCCGGTCTCGGCCTGCTCGCGGTCGACACCGAGCTCACGCCGGAGAAGACCCTGACCCGGACCCGGGCCCGCCACCTCGCCACCGGCCAGCCGGTCGAGGGCTACGAGATCCATATCGGGCGCACCGACGGTCCGGACCGGGCCCGGCCGGTGCTCATGCTGGACGACGGACGGCCGGAGGGGGCGGCCTCGGCCGACGGCCGGATCGCCGGCTGCTACCTGCACGGGCTGTTCGCCGCCGACGGTTTCCGCCGCGCCTATCTGCGGAGCCTGGGCGCCGACGGTGCCGGCGGCCTGGCCTTCGACGCCTCGGTCGAGACCGCGCTGGACCGGCTCGCCGACCATCTGGAACGGCACCTCGATACGGACGCCCTGCTGGCGGCGGCGCGCCCGATGGCGGGGCGGCGATGATCGAGAGCCTGGACGTCCGGACCCTCGCCGTCGTCACGTCGCTGGTCCTGGTCTCGGTCACCGGCGTCCTGACGATCGTCTACTTCACGCAGCGGGTCTACGCCGGGTTCGCCCACTGGCTCGGCTGGCAGGCGGCGGTGACGCTCGGCGTGATCCTGTTCGCTCTGCGCGGCCCGGATCCGGCACCGGCGGTGCTGATGCTGAACCAGGTCCTGCTGCTGTTGTCGCCGGCCCTGCTGTTCGACGGGCTGACCCGGTTTCACGGCCTGTACCCGACCCGCACCCCCGCATTGATCAACTATGCGCTGGTCGGGGTGGCGCTGCTGCTGCAGGTCGAGTTCACCATCGTCGCCCCGGACCCCGATGCCCGGATCGCCGTGTACGCCGTCACCCGGGCGATCATCCAGCTGCGCTGTGCCGGCGAGCCGCTGCGACTCGCCAGCGCACGGCGCAGCCCGGCGTTCTGGCTGCTGGTCGGCATCCTGCTGCTGCTCAGCGCCACCGAGCTGAACCACGCCTGGCGGGCCCTGCAACCCGGGCCGATGACCGCCCTGCTGGACAGCGACAACGTCCGGGTGGCGCTGATCCTGGCGATCGTCGGCGACATCCTGGCGGCCTACGGCCTGGTGCTGCTGACCAACGAGCGGCTCGAGGGCGAGTTGCGCGCCGCCCGCCACGACATCGAGATGCTGGCCCGGACCGACAGCCTGACCGGGCTGTGGAACCGGCGGCATTTCGAGGACACCGTCGAGGCCGAGGTCGAGCGGGCGCGGCGCTACGGCACGCCGCTGTCGCTGCTGACCCTGGACGCCGACCACTTCAAGCGGATCAACGACAGCCACGGCCACCACGTCGGCGACGACGTGCTGCGCGAACTCGCCCGCCTGCTCGGCCAGCAGATCCGGCGCTCCGACCTGCTGTGCCGCTGGGGTGGCGAGGAGTTCATGGTGCTGGTCCCGGGCACCGACGGCGACCGCGCCGCCGCCATGGCCGAGAAGATCCGGCAGCGGGTCGCGGCCCATGTCTTCGACGGCGTCGGCCCGGTCACGGTGAGCATCGGCGTCGGTCAGGCCGGCCCCGACGAGACCGCGGACGCCTGGCTCCGGCGCGTCGACGCGGCGCTCTACGAGGCCAAGCAGCGAGGCCGCAATCGCGTGGTGGTCGCCACCGGGATCGTCCCCGCCGTGCCGGCGGCGTGACGCCGGCGCCCGGCCGGCGGCGCCGAGACCCTTGGACGCGCCGTGCGAATCGTGCCAGCCTTGAGATCCTCATGGGTCGGCGTCCGTCGGCCCGAGCGGTGCGTCCGCACCGTCCAGAACGCGATCGAACGCGTCGCCGAGCCACCCAGGGAGGTTTGCCGCACAACGTCTTGTGGGGGACCCATCATGAAGAGACTCGCCACCGCATTCGCCGTCCTTCTCCTGTCGACCGCCGCGCAGGCCGCGCCGCTCAAGACCGGGGTCGACGGCACCTTCGCACCGCATGCGATGCCGACCCTCAGCGGCGGCGTCGAAGGCTTCAACATCGATCTCGCCAACGAGATCGGCGATCGCACCAAGCGGGGCATCGTGATCGAAGCCACCCAGTTCTCGGGGCTTCTGCCGGGGCTGCAGGCCGGCACCTACGACTTCGTGGCCGCACCCACGACCGTCACCAAGGAACGGGCGACCAACCTGCTGTTCACCGAGGGCTACCTGAACACCGACTACCAGTTCGTGATCCTCAAGAACACGCCGGACATCAAGGATCTGGCCGAGCTGAAGGACAAGACCATCGCGGTCAACCGGGGTTCGGTCTACGAGAGCTGGGCACGCGGCCTGACCGACAAGATCGGCTGGAAGATCGAGAGCTTCGGCACCAACACCGACGCCGTGCAGGCGGTCATCGCCGGCCGCGCCTATGCCAACGTCGCCGGCAACACGGTGTCGGCCTGGGCGGTCAAGAAGAACCCGCGCATCAGGCTGTCCTACCTGCACTCCACCGGCCTGGTGTGGGCGGCGCCGGCCCGCAAGGACGACCCGGAGATGCGCAAGCTGATCGAGAACGCCATCGAGTGCATGAAGCTCGACGGCACCATGGCGGCCATGCACGAGAAGTGGTTCGGCACCAAGCCGGCGCCGGGCTCGGCGGCGGTCACGGTGTTCCCGGGCTACGGCGTTCCCGGCATGCCCGGCTACGACCCGACCGAGCACGAGCCGAGCTGCGGCTGACGGCCCGGTTTCCGACAAGCGATACCCGCGGGCGGCACCGGCGGTGCCGCCCGTCCGTTCCGCTCCCGATCGCTGGAGGAAAGCCGTGTCCGACCGCAACGCGATGCTCGACGTCGCCGGCCTGCGCAAGAGCTTCGGCTCGCTCGAGGTCCTGCGCGGCATCGACCTGTCGGTCGCCCCCCAGGAGCTGGTGTTCGTCATCGGGCCGTCCGGTTCCGGCAAGAGCACCCTGCTGCGCTGCTGCAACCGGCTGGAGGAGCCCGACGAGGGCTCGATCCGGGTCGACGGGGTCGAGCTGCTGGACCCGAAGACCGACATCAACGCCATGCGCCGGCGCATCGGCATGGTGTTCCAGTCGTTCAACCTGTACCCGCACATGACCGTGCTCTCGAACGTCACGCTGGCCCTGCGCAAGGCGCTCGGCAAGGGCCGGGCGGAGGCCCGCGAGATCGGCGAGGCGGCCCTGGCACGGGTCGGCCTGGCCGACAAGGTCGACGCCTACCCGGCGCAGCTCTCGGGCGGCCAGCAGCAGCGCGCGGCGATCGCCCGGGCGGTGGCGCTGGAGCCGAAGATCATGCTGTTCGACGAGCCGACCTCGGCCCTCGACCCGGAGCTGGTCGGCAGCGTGCTGGCGGTCATGCGCGAGCTGCGCGAGGCCGGCATGACCATGGTCGTGGTCAGCCACGAGATGCGGTTCGCCCGCGACGCCGCCGACCGGGTGGTGTTCATGGATCACGGCGCGATCGTCGAGCAGGGACCGCCGGAACAGGTGTTCGGGGCGCCCGAGCACGCCCGGACCCGCAGCTTCCTCGCCGACTTCGCAGCCTGAGGACCGGCCGATGGATCGCTTCGCCGACGCCTTCCTGAACCCGGCCGTCATCGAGAAGTACCTGCCCGACATCCTGCGCGGGATGCTGGTCACCATCGAAGTCGCCGCCGCCGTGGTGGTTACCGGCGTCCTGGCCGGGCTGCTGCTGGCGAGCGCCCGCAGCTTCCGGATCCGGCCCGTCAACGCGCTGATCGTGCTGTTCGTCGACGTGTTCCGGGCGCTGCCGCCCCTGGTGATCATCCTGATCGCGTATTTCGGGCTGCCGAACGTCGGAATCAGCCTGTCCGGCTTCACCGTGCTGTGGCTGGTGCTGTCGCTGGTCCTGGCGGCGTTCGCCGAGGAGATCTTCTGGTCCGGCATCCTGTCGATCCGCAAGGGCCAGTGGGAGGCGGCGCGCTCGACCGGGCTCGGCTTCCTGCAGACGCTGGCCTGGGTGATCCTGCCGCAGGCGGTGCGGATGACCGTGCCGCCGCTGACCAACCGGACCATCGCGATCACCAAGAACACCGCGCTGGGTGCGGTGATCGGCGTGCCCGAGATCCTGATGCAGGCGCAGACCGCCCAGAGCTTCTCCGGCAACGCCACGCCGCTGCTGATCGGCTCGCTCGCCTACGTTGCGCTGTTCGTTCCGGTGGTCGCGGTCGGGCGCTGGCTCGAGACCCGGTTCGCCTGGGGCCGGGCGTAGCGAGGCCGCGGCAATGGAAATCTTCGTCGACCAGTTCCTGAACCTCGAGATCATGGGCCAGGCGTTGCCGCTGCTGCTGCGCGGCCTCGGCATGACCCTGCTGCTGTGCCTGGCGGTGGTGCCGCTCGGCCTGATCGGCGGCCTGGCGGTCGCCCTGGTCTGCCGCAGCCCGTGGCGGGCGGTGCGCTGGCCGGCCTTCGCGCTGATCGACTTCTTCCGGGCGGTGCCGCCGCTGGTGCTGCTGATCTTCGTCTATGCCGGGCTGCCGTTCGTCGGAATCCGCCCCAGCCCGTTCGTGGCGGTGTGCGTTGCGTTCCTGCTGAACACCAGCGCCTACTACGGCGAGATCTACCGGGCCGGCATCGAGAGCATCGGCCGCGGCCAGTGGGAGGCGGCGCGCTCGACCGGGCTGAATGCGTGGCAGACCCTGGCCTACGTCGTTATCCCGCAGGCGGTGCGCAACGTGCTGCCGGACCTGGTCTCCAACACCGTCGAGGTGGTGAAGCTGACCTCGATCGCCAGCGTGGTGGCGATGCCGGAGCTGCTGTACTCGGCCGACATGGCGCGGTCGCTGACCTACAACCCGTCGCCGATCGTGCTGGCGGCGGCGATCTACCTGGCACTGCTGTGGCCGTGCGTGAGGCTGCTCAGCCGCATGGAGCACAAGGTCGCGCGGTAGGGCCAGTCGGCGGGCGGGTCCCGGATCCGTTCCGCCTGCGGCGGCCCGCTCCGGGATGACGTCGAGAGGGGGGCCGATGCCCGGCTCTCCCCCTGACGTCATCCCGGGCGACCCTCGACTTGATCGAGGGGAGACCCGGGACCCACCAAGCGACGGGCACCTCACGCCCCCACCGCGAACCCCTCGTAGCCGTTCGCCGCGACCTCGTCGCAGCGCGCGACATAGGCCGGGAAGCCGCCGATATAGGGCATGAACACCCGCGGCTTGCCGGGCACGTTGGCGCCGACGTACCAGGAGCTGCAGGTCGAGCGCAGGGTGGTGCCGGCGACCTCGGCGTTGTGGCCGACCCAGGCATCCTCGGCCGCGGCGCTGGCCTCGATGCGGTCCTGGCCGTGCTCGCGCAGCCAGCCGAAGCAGTCGGTGATCCACTCCACGTGCTGCTCGATGGTCGGCAGCATGTTGGTCAGCACCGACGGGCTGCCCGGCCCGGTCACCGTGAACAGGTTCGGGAACCCGGCGATCGCCAGCCCGAGATAGGAGCGCGGGCCCTCCTTCCACTTGTCGCGCAGGCGGAGGCCGCCCTTGCCGCGGATGTCGACCTTCAGCAGCGCCCCGGTCATGGCGTCGAACCCGGTGGCGTAGACGATGGCGTCGACCGCGTACTCGATTCCCCCGACCTTCACGCCGTTCGGCGTGATCGCCTCGATCGGCGAGCCGCTGATGTCGACCAGGGTGACGTTCGGCCGGTTGTAGGTGGCGTAGTAGCCGGTATCGACGCACAGCCGCTTGCAGCCGATCACGTTGGTCGGGCACAGCTTCTCGGCGGTCTCCGGGTCCTTGACGATCTCGCGGATCTTGCCGCGCACGAATTCGGCCGCGGTGGCGTTGGCCGCCTCGTCCAGCATCAGGTCGTTGAACGCGCCCATGAAGGTCAGGCCGCCCTCGGCCCAGCGTTTCTCGTACTCGCGCTTCAGCTCCTCGGGCGACGCCTCCTTGGCCGGGTGCACGTTGGGGTGGAACGCGATGCCGTTGACCATCCGCTTGCCCCAGGCCCGCAGCGCCGGGTAGTCGGCCTTCACCGCCCGCACCCGCTCCGGGTCGAGCGGCGCGTTGTGCGCCGGGATCGTGTAGTTCGGCGTGCGCTGGAACACCGTGAGATGCGCGGCCTGCTCGGCGATCAGCGGGATCGACTGGATCGCCGACGAGCCGGTGCCGATCACCGCCACCCGCTTGCCGGTGAAGTCGACGCCTTCGTGCGGCCAGTTGCCGGTGTGATAGGTCGCGCCCCGGAAGCTGTCGCGCCCCGGGAAATCCGGGGTGTTGGAGGACGAGAGGCAGCCGGTCGCCATCACGCAGAAGGTCGCGGTCACCCGGTCGCCGGCCTCGGTCTCCAGGGTCCAGCGGTGCCCGGCCTCGTCGTAGGTCGCCTTGCTGACCCGGGTGTCGAAGCGGATGTCGCGGCGCAGGTCGAAGCGGTCGGCGACGTGCTCGGCGTACGCCAGGATCTCCGGCTGGGTGGCGTAGCGCTCGCTCCACTCCCACTCCTGCTGCAGGGCGTCGTCGAACTGGTAGGAGTACTGGATGCTCTCGATGTCGCAGCGCGCGCCCGGGTAGCGGTTCCAGTACCAGGTGCCGCCGACCCCGCTGCCGGCCTCCAGGACCGTCGCCCGGAAGCCCATGCCGCGCAGCCGGTGCAGCATGTACAGGCCGGCGAACCCGGCGCCGACGATCACGACATCGAGATCGGTAGCGGGATCGGCCTGGAGCATTTTGAACCTCCGTTTCAAAATTCCGGGGCAAGCCTAACCCGGGCGACCGGGGCGCAGGCAAGCCCGAAGCGCCGGAGCCGCCCGACGGGCTGGCCTCCTCCGCGGCGGGCGCGCTATCGTCACCCAAAGCCTGTCGACAATATCTCAGAGGGTGAAACGCCATGGCCCTGACGATCCGGCCGATCAATCCCAGGCGCGACGACTTCGTGGCCGAGGTCACCGGCGTCGACATCGCCGCCGGCGTGTCGGCGGAGACCGCCGCGGAGATCGAGGACGCCATGGACCGTTACGCGGTCCTGGTGTTCCCGGACCAGCGCATCGACGACGACCAGCAGTACGCGTTCTCCCAGCACTTCGGGCCGATGGAGACCGCCACCGGCGACATCGCGAAGCTGGAGGACCGGCGGCTGTCGATGAACATCAACGACATCTCGAACCTGGACAAGGACGGCCAGGTGCTGGCGCGCGACGACCGGCGGCGGCTGTTCGGGCTCGGCAACATGCTCTGGCACTCCGACAGCTCGTTCAAGGCGACCCCGTCGAAGTACTCGCTGCTGTCGGCGCGGATCATCCCCGAGGAAGGCGGCAACACCGAGTTCGCCGACATGCGGGCGGCCTGGGACGACCTCGACCCGGCGACCCAGGCCGAGTGCCTGGACCAGGTGTGCGAGCACAGCCAGCTGTACTCGCGCGGCTCCCTCGGCTTCGACCAGTTCACCGAGGACGAGAAGATCAAGTGGGCGCCGGTGCCGCAGCGGCTGGTGCGCCGCCACCCGCGCACCGGCCGGCTGAACCTGTACCTGGCGTCGCATGCCGGCGCGATCCGCGGCTGGCCGGTGCCGGAGGCCCGCATGTTCCTGAGGGACCTGACCGAGCACGCCACCCAGCGCGAGTACACCTACTCGCACCGCTGGCGGCCGTACGACCTGGTGATGTGGGACAACCGCGTGGTCATGCACCGGGCCCGGCGCTACGACCGCACCAAGGTCCGCGACATGCACCGCACCACCGTCGCCGACAGCGCCCCGACCCTCGAGCAGCCGTTCTGAGCGAGCGGCTCGGGCGACGGAGCGGCGGGTGGATCCCGGATCCGTCCCGCCACCGGCGGTCCGGTCCGGGATGACGACAAAGAGGGGGAGCGCCGCGCGCTTCAGCCATGCGCGGCTGACGCGCACGACAATCCCCACTTTTCTGTCGTCATTCCGGACGACCGCGCCGCACTCGGCGCGGACGAGCCGGAACCCACCCGCCGCTTGGGGCGTCACGCCCCGCTGCTCACGACATCGGCGGCGCCTGGATCTCGCGCAGCAGCTTGCGGCGGATCTTGCCGAGATAGTCGCGGTAGCTGTCGGCGCGGATCACGAAGGCGCCGACCCCGCCGATCAGCTGGTCCTCGAAGTAGTCGCCGAGCCCGAGCACCTGGTTCTCGATCGCCAGGGCGTTGATCGTGATGCCCGAGGCCAGCACCGCGGCCCGGGCGGCCGCCAGCGCCTCGCCCTGGTTGTTGTAGCCGTCGCCGGACAGGTCGATGGTGCGGCGGGTTCCCTCGAAGCCGTTGTCGGCGAACAGCCGCTCGGCGAACCGGATCGCCGACGAGATCGAGGTGGCACCCGTCTGGATCTGGCGCGGCGATCGGTCGATGCGGTCGGCGAAGGCGGCGGCGTCGGCGGCGCTGGCGATCCGGGTCCACGGCAGCACGCGCTGCTGGCGGTCGGTGCTGGCCCATTCCATCAGGGTGACGGCGATCGCGCCGTACTGGCCGTTGCCGATCGCCGCGATCAGGTCGGGATCGCGGAAGGCGTAGGCCAGCCCCTCGAGCTGCAGGTTGAACTCGATGTAGTCGACGCTGGCCGAGGAATCGACCGCCAGCACCAGCTCCAGGTCGACCGGTTCGGCCCGGGCGCGGGTCCCCCAGCCGGCGACGACCACCAGAACCGGGGCGAGGACCAGGGCGAGGAGCAGCGTTCGCATGGCGGATCGACGGGCCGTTCAGCGGGCGGGCGGCGGGACTTCCGCCAGTCGAACCCGGCTTTCGGGCACGGGTAAGGCGCGATCCGGCCCGGACGCCCCCGGCCCGCCCTCGCTGACCGTCAGGCTGCGGATCTCGCGGATCAGCTTGCGCCGGATCGCCCCGACATACGCCCGGTAGTCGTCCGCGACCTCGACGAAGGCGCCGGCGCCGCCGATGACGTGGTCCTCGAAATAGAAGTTGAGGGTCGGGTGCTCGTTGAGGATCGCCAGGGCGTTGATGGTGACGCCCTGCGCCACCACGATGCGGCGGACCTCCTCGACCTTCCGGCCCTGGTTGTTGCGGCCGTCGCCCGACAGGTCGATGACCCGGCGCCCGGTCTCGAACGGGGCGGCGCGCAGCAGCGCGGTGCCGAACGACAATGCCCCGGCGATCGAGGTCGCGCCGGTCGGGATCGCCCGCTCCAGCGCGTCGATCCGGTCGGCCAGCGCCAACGCGCTGCCGGCGTCCTCGAGCAGGGTCCAGCCGACCACCTGCACCTGCTGGCTGGCGCCGGCCCATTCGATCACCGAGACCGCGATCCGCTTCGTCGGCCCGGCGGCGATCGCGTCGGCGACCTCGCGGTCGCGGAACGCCGCGGCCAGGCCGCCGCGTTGCTGGGCGTATTCCTCGGCATCGACGCTGGCGGAGGTGTCGAGCGCCAGCACCAGCGTCATGTCGACGGCAGCCCCCGACGCCCGGGCCGGTCCGGCGGCCGCACCGGCCGCCACGGCTGCGGCCAGAACCGCGGCCGGCCATCCCAGCCCCCGGCGGATCGTCATGGCGGCCCCGGCCTGGACCCGGCATCCGACGGCAGCCCGGCCAGTTGCCCCACCCCGCCCCCGAGCCGGCTGACCGGGGTCTCGCCGATCTCGCGCAGCAATTTGCGGCGGATCGCCTCCGGATAGTCCGGGTAGTCGTTCGCCGCCATCACGAAGGCCCCGAAGCCGCCGATCACCCGTTCGCCGAAATATTCCTCCAGGTCGGGCATCTCGTTGAGGATGACCAGCGCGTTGATGGTCACGTCGCGGGCCAGCACGGCCTCGCGGGCGAGGTCGATGCGGCGGCCCTGGTTCTGCACCCCGTCCGACGAGATGTCGATCACCTGCCGGGCCGCCACGAACCCGTTGTTGCCGAACTGGGCGGCCGCGAAATCCAGCGCCCCTGAGATCGAGGTCACGCCGGAGTCGAACGCCCGCCCCAGCCCGGCGATCTGGTCGGCGAAAGCGGCCGAAGCGGCGGCGCCGTCGAGCCGGGTCCAGGGGATCTGCACGAACTGCTGGTAGCGCCCGGACCACTCGACCACGGCGACGGCGATCGACCCGAGCGGTCCGCCGCCGATCGCCCGATGCACCGCCGGGTCGCGGAAGGCGTCGGCGAGCCCGCCGATCTGCAACGCGTACTCGGCGCCGTCGACGCTGTCGGAGGCGTCGATCGCCAGCACCAGCTCGAGATCGACCGGTACGTCGGCGATGACCGAGTCCGGGAGTAGCCCGCCGGCCAGGGCCAGCAAGACGGACCCTGCCAGCCAGCCGATGCCGGGACGTCCCTCCATGCTCACAGACTTGCATCGGGGGGCCGGCAAATCCAGTGTGGCGGCTTGACCGCTCACGCGCGTGTGTCCACACTCATATGCATACGAACGACCTGGACGCGCCCGACGCGAACCGGGCGGGGACCGGACAGGACAACGGCCGGAGACGGCGACCGTGGGTGCCTATACGCGACCGGAACGGCTGGAGGACGCGCTGACCGTCCTGCGCGCGCGCCCGCTGACGGTCCTGGCCGGCGGCACCGATCATTTCCCGGCGCGCGTCGCCCATACCCCGGACGAGGACCTGCTCGACGTCACCGCCCTGCCCGAGCTGCGCGGCATCCGGCGCGAAGCCGGCGGCGGCCTGGTGATCGGCGCCGCCACCACCTGGAGCCAGCTGATCGCGACCGACCTGCCGCCGGCCTGCGACGGGCTGAAGGCGGCGGCGCGCGAGGTCGGCGGCGTGCAGATCCAGAACCGCGGCACGGTCGGCGGCAATCTGTGCAACGCCTCGCCGGCGGCCGACGGGGTGCCGGCCCTGCTGTCGCTCGACGCCGAGGTCGAGCTGGCGTCGCTCGACGGCGTCCGCCGGCTGCCGCTGGACGGTTTCGTGCTCGGCAACCGCAAGACGGCCCGCCGGCCGGACGAGCTGCTGACCGCGATCCGGATCCCCGCCGCCGCGCTCGACGGCGCCGGGAGATTCCTGAAGCTGGGCGCCCGGCGCTACCTGGTGATCTCGATCGTCATGGTCGCCGGCACCATGACCAAGGCACCCGACGGCACCGTCGCCGGCGTCCGGCTGGCGGTCGGCGCCTGCTCGGCGACCGCCCTGCGCCTGCGCGAGCTGGAGGCGACCCTGATCGGCCGACCCGCCGCCCAAGCCGCAAGCCTGGTCGCCGACTCCCATCTGGCCGGGCTGCAGCCGATCGACGACGTGCGGGCCGACGCCGCCTACCGGCGCGAGACTGCCTGCGTGCTGGTCCGGCGCTGCCTCGCCGACCTCGCAGCCGACCGAGCGGTCCCATGACGACCGCGACGATCACCCTGACGGTGAACGGGGCGGAGCGGTGCGTCACGGTCGACCCGGCACGGCGGCTGTCGCGGGTGCTGCGCGACGATCTCGGCCTGACCGGCACCAAGGTCGGCTGCGACGCCGGCGACTGCGGCGCCTGCACGGTGCTGCTGGACGGCGCCCAGGTCTGCGCCTGCCTGACCCCGGCAGCCCAGGCCGCCGGCTCGACCGTGGTCACCGTCGAGGGGTTGGCCGAGCCGGACGGGCGGCTGTCGGCGCTGCAGCGCGCCTTCCAGCGCCACGGCGCCGCCCAGTGCGGCATCTGCACCCCCGGCATGCTGATGGCGGCGGCCGACCTGCTCGGGCGTACCGCACGGCCGACCCGCGACCAGGCGATGGACGCGCTCGGCGGGGTGCTGTGCCGCTGCACCGGCTACCAGAAGATCGTCGAGGCCGTCCTGGACGTCGGCTCGAACGCGCCGGACCCGGCGATGCCGGCGGCCGGTACCGCGGTCGGCGCCCGGGTCGCCCGACTGGACGGTGCCGGCAAGCTCGACGGCAGCGAGCTGTACGGCGACGACCAGTGCCCCGCCGGCGCACTCTGGCTCAAGGTGGTGCGCTCGCCGCACGCGCTCGCCGACTTCGCGCTCGGTGACCTCGACGCCTGGGCCGCCGCCACCCCCGGCGTGGTGTCCGTGCTGACCGCCGCCGACGTGCCCGGCCACAACAGCTTCGGGATCTACCCGACCCTCAAGGACCAGCCGGTGTTCGCCGAACGCTTCGTGCGCTACCGCGGCGAGTCGGTGGCCGCCGTAGTGGTCGACGGCCGGGCCGCGTTCGAGGCGCTCGACCTGTCCGGCTTCCCGATCGAGTGGTCGCCGCGCGCGGCGCTGGTCGGAATCGAGGCGGCGCAGGCCGAGGGCGCAGTTCAGCTGCACGAGGCCTCGCCGGGCAACGTGCTGATCCGCGGCCGGGTGGCGAGCGGCGACGTCGACGCCGCCTTCGCCCGGGCCGACGCGGTGGTCGAGGGCTCGTTCGAGACGCCGTTCGTCGAGCACGCCTACATCGAGCCGGAGGCCGGCTGGGCCCGGCCGGTGGAGGGGCCGGACGGCAGCCGGCGGATCGAGCTGCGGGTCACGACCCAGACCCCGTACATGGACCGCGACGAGGTCGCCCATGTGCTCGGCATCGCGCCTGACCGGGTGCGCATCGTGCCGTCGGCGGTCGGCGGCGGGTTCGGTGGCAAGCTCGACCAGTCGCTGCAGCTGCCGCTGGCGGTCGCGGTCTGGAAGCTCGGGCGGCCGGTCGCAGCGCTGTGGAACCGGCCGGAGAGCCTCGCCTCCTCGACCAAGCGCCATCCGGCGCGGATGCGCGCCGCGCTGGCCGCCGACCGGTCCGGGAAGATCCTCGGCTACCGGTTCCACGGCGACTTCGACACCGGCGCCTACGCCTCCTGGGGGCCGACGGTGGCCGGCCGGGTGCCGGTGCACGCGCCGGGGCCGTACCGGGTGCCGGCGGTGCTGGCGACCAGCGCCGCAGTCTACACCGACGGCCCGCCGGCCGGCGCGTTCCGCGGCTTCGGGGTGCCGCAGGCGGCGATCGCCGGCGAGGCGCTGCTCGACCGCATGGCCGACCGGCTCGGCATCGATCGCCTGGAGTTCCGGCTCGCCAATGCGCTCAGGGCCGGCGACCCGACCGCCACCGGCCAGCGCATCGAGGCCTCGGTCGGCCTCGCCGCCTGCCTGGAGGCGCTGCGCCCGCACTGGCGCGACTACCTGGCGCTGTGCGAGGCGGCGGAGGCCCGCGGCGGCAGCATGCGGCTCGGCGCCGGCATCGGCTGCATGTGGTACGGCTGCGGCAACACCTCGATGTCGAACCCGTCGATCATGCGGCTCGGCCTGAAGCCCGACGGGTCGCTGGTGCTGTACAACGGCGCCGTCGACATCGGCCAGGGCAGCTACACGATCATGGCGCAGATCGCCGCCGACGCGCTCGGCGCGCCGCTCGACCGGATCGCCCAGGTGTGCGGCGACACCGACCGCACCGCCGACGCCGGCAAGACCTCGGCCTCGCGCCAGACCTTCGTGTCCGGCAAGGCGTCCGAGCTGGCCGGGCTCGACCTGCGGGCCCAGCTGCTGCGGCTCGCCAACGCCGGCGACGACGCCGAGCTGAGCTTCGAGGACGGCCGGGTCCTGGTGCGCCACGACGGCCGGACCCGGGCGATCGAGCTGGCCGGCATGCCGGCCGACGCCGAGGGCGACGTGCTGGTCGGCAGCGGCACCTTCGACCCGCCGACCGAGCCGCTGGACGCCGACGGCCAGGGCACGCCCTACGCCACCTACGCCTTCGCCGCGCAGATCGCGCTGGTCGCGGTCGACCTCGAGCTCGGCACCACCAGGGTGCTGAAGATGGTGGCGGCGCACGACGTCGGCCGGGCGGTCAACCCGACCCTGGTCGAAGGCCAGATCCACGGCGGCATCGCCCAGGGCCTCGGCCTGGCCCTGATGGAGGAATACCTGCCCGGCCGCACCGAGAACCTGCACGACTACCTGATCCCGACGGTCGGCGACATGCCGGAGATCACCTGCATCCTGGTCGAGGACGCCGAGCCGCTCGGCCCGTACGGCGCCAAGGGCATCGGCGAGCCGGCGCTGGTGCCGACCGCGCCGGCGGTGCTGGGTGCGATCCGGCACGCCACCGGCATCGACATCACCCGCGTGCCCGCCCTGCCGCACCGGGTGCGGGCGGCCCTGCGCGCGCGACAGAGGGCCGCGGAATGAGCGAGGCCGCGATCGATCCGACCGGCGAGATCGTCCGCTGCGACGCCTGCCCGGTGCTGTGCCGTATCCGCAAGGGCAAGGCCGGTGCCTGCGACCGCTACGCCAACCACGACGGCGCGCTGGTCCGCCTCGACCCGCTGGTGGTGACCGAGCGCGTGCTCGCCCGCGACGGCGAGGTCGTGCCGTTCCTGGAAGCGGCACCGGAGTGGGACGGCAAGCTGGTGGCGGAACCGCCGGTTTTCGTGACCGGCATCGGCTCCGGCACCACCTACCCGGACTACAAGCCGGCGCCGTTCATCGTCGCCACCGAGTGGCAGGGCGTCGACACCGTCACCGTGGTGACCGAGGGGATCTTCAGCTACTGCGGCGTCAAGGTGAAGATCGACACCGACCGCCACCTCGGCCCCGAGCAGGCGGCGGTGCGGGTCGACGGCGAGCCGGTCGGCCACGTCACCACCGCCGAGTACGGCTCGCAGATGCTGTCGCTCGGCGGCGTGCGCCACCTGGTCGGCGGCTCCAAGCGCGAGGGCACCGTGACCTGCGCCGCCCTGCTGGCGCTGTGCAACGGCGAGGCGGTCGACCTGGCGATCGACGGCGGCTCGACCGTCACCGTTCAGGCCGGCAAACCGCCGGTGGTCGACGGCGAGCGCGAGGAGCGCATGCGGGTCGGCTGCGGCTCCGCCACTATCGGCATCTTCGCCCGGCAGTGGCTCGGCCACGCCGACGAGGTGATCGTGGTCGACGACCACATCACCGGGGTGCTGAGCGAGCACCAGGCCGGGCGCTTCCTCGACATGCGCCCCGGCGGCATCCGGGTGCGCGGCCGCAAGTCGACGCCGGGCCGCTACTTCCAGGTCGCCGAGCCGGGCTCCGGCTGGGGCGGCACCGACGTCACCGACCCGCTGGCGATCATCGAGAAGGTCGACCCGAAGACCGCGTGGCCGGGCGAGCGGGTGCTGATGGTGTCGACGACCGGCGAGGACTCGGCGTATTTCGAGCTCGACGAGAACCTGCGTTTCGTGCCGATGCAGATGCCGGAGCCGCTGCAGGTGGTGGTCGACCGGATCGGCGAGAACTGCGAGCCGGCGCTGTGCACCGTGCTGTTCATGGGCGGCGCCGGCGGCAGCCTGCGGGCCGGGGTCACCGAGAACCCGGTGCGGCTGACCCGCTCGGTGCAGAACCTGATCACCCGGGTCACGGTCGGCGGCGCCCCGGCCTATGTCTGGCCGGGCGGCGGCATCACCCTGATGGCCGACGTCACCCGGCTGCCGGCGAACGCCTTCGGCTACGTGCCGACCCCGGCCCTGGTGGCGCCGATCGAGTTCACCCTGCCGCTCGCCGCCTACGAGGAGCTGGGCGGCCACATGGGCGCGGTGCGGGCGCTCGACGACGTGCTGGCCGAGCACCCGGAGCTGCGCCGCGAGGCCGGCCGGCCAGACAACCCGTGGCCGTACGATCCCCTGGGAAAGCGGTGAGAGGAGAACGCCCCTCACCTTCCCACCTCATCCCGGACGCGCACAACGCGATCCGGGACCCAGGTCGCGCAGGCTGGGTCCCGGCTCCGCCTCGCCTGCGGCGAGCCGGTCCGGGATGAGGATCGAGAGGGGGACTCCGCGGCGGAAGACGCCGTCGTGACCGGCACCGCCGCCCGGCTGCCGGACGGCCGCCTGCACCTGCAGGAGGGGCCGATCGATCTGGTGATCGGCGCCGAGGGGGAGGGCGAAGCCATGCAGCAGGCCTACGGCGCCGCGACCAGCGCGTTCGACGGGTTGCTGGCCGGGCTGGCCGCCGAGCTGCCGTTGCTGCGCGCGCCCGCCGGCGAGACGCCGGCCGCCGTACAGGGCCCCGTCGCACGCCGGATGGTCGCGGCCGTGCAGCCGCACCGCGGCGTGTTCGTCACCCCGATGGCGGCAGTCGCCGGCGCGGTCGCCGACCACGTGCTGGCGGCGATGGTCGCGGCGGCGCCGGGACTGGCGAGGGCCTTCGTCAACGACGGCGGCGACGTCGCCTTTCACCTCACGCCCGGCGCCCGGTTCGAGCTCGGCCTGGTCCCCGACCTCGCGGCACCGGCGCTGGCCGGCAGCGCGGCGGTCGGCTTCGACGACCCGGTGCGCGGGGCCGCCACCAGCGGCCGCGGCGGACGGTCGTTCTCGCTCGGCATCGCCGACGCGGTGACGGTGCTCGCCCGCACCGCCGCCGAGGCCGACGTCGCGGCCACCCTGATCGCCAACGCCGTCGACCTGCCCGGCCATCCGGCGATCCGCCGCGGTCCGGCCAGCGCCGAAGACCCCGACAGCGACCTCGGCGACCGGCTCGTGGTGCTGGACGTGGGAGAATTGTCGGACCCGGAGATCGACGCCGCCCTGGCGGCTGGTGCCGCCGAGGCGGAGCGGATGCGGGCCGCCGGCCTGATCCACGCCGCCGCCCTCGCCCTGCGGGGACGGTGGCGGGTGGCGGCCGGCGACCTGCCGATGCGGATCAGCGCCCCAGCACCGCGTTCCGAAGGCCGGCGGCGGCGCCCATGATCTGCACGATCAGGTCGGCCGGCACGGTCAGGTCCTGGAGCGTCGACTGCAGGTGCCGGGCGACCGCGTCGAAATGCGCGTCGCCGATCCGGCCCTCGTCGACCAGCCGCTTGTGGGCGCTGCGCATGTAGCTCTGCACGCCCTCGGTCTGGCCCCTGAACAGGGTGCCGAAGAACGCCTTCTGCTTGCGGCGCTGGGAGTGCATGTCCATGGATGCGAAGAACGGCGCCAGCAGCGGATCCCTCAGCACCTTGTCGTAGAACCGGTCGACCGCCGCGTCGATGGCGGCCGCGCCGCCGATGGCTTCGTAGAGTGACATCGCAACCCCCATTGTCTGCCTGGCCCGGATCGGGACGGACGGGGGTTTACGCCGCAACGGTATCAGGTTGCCGTCACCGATTGTTTCAGTTGCTTCCGGCCGGCCGCGCCGGCGGTGACGCACCGGACCGGCTGCTGTATAACGCCGCCATGACCGAGACACCGAAGATCCCGCGCCCCGTCCTCCTGTGCGTCATGGACGGCTGGGGCGAGCGCGCCGACGCCGCGAACAACGCCGTGGCGCTGGCAAACACCCCGAACGTCGACGGCCTGCGCCGGCGCTGGCCGACCGGGCTGATGAACGCGTCCGAGGAGCATGTCGGCCTGCCGCACGGCCAGATGGGCAATTCCGAGGTCGGGCACATGAACCTCGGCGCCGGCCGCGTGGTGTTCCAGGACCTGCCGCGCATCGACAGGGCGATCGCCGAGGGCGAGCTGCAGCGCCGGCCGGCGATCGAGCGGATCGTCGAGGCGCTGAAGGCCAGCGGCGGGACCTGCCACCTGATGGGGCTGGTCTCGACCGGCGGCGTCCACAGCCACCAGCGCCACGTCGCGGCCCTGGCCCGCACCATCGCCGGACGCGGCGTGCCGGTGGTGGTCCACGCCTTCACCGACGGCCGCGACTGCCCGCCGAAGAGCGCGGCCGGCCAGCTCGCCGACTTCCTGAACGATCTCGGCGGCAGCGCCCGGATCGCCAGCGTCACCGGCCGGTTCTTCGCGATGGACCGCGACAAGCGCTGGGAACGGGTCGAGGCCGCCTGGAAGGCGGTGGCGCTGGCCGAGGCCGAGCACACCGCCGGCGACGCGGTGGCGGCGGTCGAGGCCGCCTACGCCCGCGGCGAGACCGACGAGTTCGTCAGCCCGACTGTGATCGGCGAGGGGGCCGCGATCCGGGACGGCGACGGCATCGTGATGGCCAACTTCCGGGCCGACCGGGCGCGCGAGATCCTGACCGCGCTGCTCGACCCGGGCTTCGACGGCTTCGCGCGGCCGCGGGTGCCGCAACTGGCGGTCGCCGCCGGCATGGTCGAGTACTCCTCGGCCCTGGCCGCCCGCATGGTCACGATCTTCCCGCCGATCGACCTGGTCGACACCCTGGGCGAGGTGGTCGCGAAGGCCGGCCTCCGGCAGCTCCGGATCGCCGAGACCGAGAAGTACCCGCACGTCACCTTCTTCCTGAACGGCGGCCGTGAGGAGGTGTTCGAGGGCGAGGACCGGATCATGGTGCCGTCCCCGAAGGTCAAGACCTACGACCTGCAGCCGGAGATGTCGGCCCCCGAGGTCTGCGACAGGCTGGTCGCCGCGATCCGGTCCGGCACCTACGACCTGATCGTCGCCAACTTCGCCAACCCCGACATGGTCGGCCACACCGGCAGCCTGGAGGCGGCGATCAGGGCGGTCGAGACCGTCGACACCTGCGTCGGCAAGGTCGCCGAGGCGGTCCTGGAGGCCGGCGGCGCCATGTTCCTGACCGCCGACCACGGCAACTGCGAGACCATGGTCGACCCGGAGACCGGCGGCCCGCATACCGCGCACACCACCAACCTGGTCCCGACCGTCCTGGTCGGGGCGCCGGCCGGCGTGGTGGGCCTGCGCACCGGCAAGCTGGCGGACGTGGCGCCGACCCTGCTGACGCTGATGGGCATCGCGCCGCCGGCGGCGATGACCGGCACGCCCATGCTGGTGACCGCCGATGCGGCGGCCCGCGAAATCCACGCCGCGCAGTAACCCCGCCGGCATCGCGGCGCCGGCACTGCTGCTGGCGTTCGCGGTCGGCCTGCTTTCCGGCAGCCCGCTTTCGGGGGGACTGTTTTCAGGGCCGCGTCCGGCGTCCGCCCAGGCGGCGGATCCGGCGGCGGATCCGGCGGCAAGTCCGGCGGCGGATGCCGACCCGGAGCGCGCGGCCCGCGAGCTCAGGCGCATCGAGGAGGACCTGGAGGGCGGCCGGTCCAGCAAGGCGCGGCTGGACCGCCTGGCGCGCGAGCTGGCGCGCGAGGTCGACCGCCTGCGGACCGACATGGCCGAGACCGCCACCCGCCAGCAGCGCACCGAGGAGACCGTCGGCGAGGTCGAGGCCACCCTGTCGGTGCTGCGCCACGAGGCCGGCGAGAAGCGCGGCGTCCTGGCGACCCGGCAGCTCGAGCTCGGCCAACTGGTCGGGGCCCTGCAGCGGCTGGCGCGACGGCCGCCGGAGGCGCTGCTGCTGATGGGGCGGCCGCCGCTGGAGACCGTGCGCACCGGCATCCTCCTGGAAGCCGCGATCCCGCAGATCAACGCCGAGGCGGAGCGGCTCAAGGCCCAGTTGGCCAGCCTCGCCGAGGTCGAGGCGAACATCCGCGAGCAGCGCGTCCGGCTCGACACGGCGACCGAGGAGCTGGCGCGGGAACGCCGTCGGCTGGCGGCCCTGGCCGACGAGAAGGCGAGGCTGCTGGCGACCACCGAGACCCGTGCCGCCGGCACCGCCGAACGCCTGCGGATGCTGTCGGAATCCGCCCGCTCGCTACGCGAGCTGCTGGCCGGGATCGAGGCCCAGCGCGCCAGGGAACGAGCCGAGGAACAGCGACTGGCTGCCCTGGTCCGCCCCCCGGAGCCGCCAGCACCGGCGACCGCGCCGGGTCCGCCGGCGCCGCCCCCCGCCGCGGCCGACACCGGCGCCGGCGTCCCGCTGCCGACCGCCCGGCCGGACCGATCCCGTGCCGAAGCCGCCGCGACGCCGCTGCTCGCCCTGCTGCCGGCCGCCCCGCCGATCACCACCGCCAAGGGCCGCCTGATCCGGCCGGTCGGCGGCACCCTGGCCAGGAGCTTCGGGCAGAGCGACCCGGAAGGGCTGCGGAATCGCGGCATCGTGATCGCCGCCCGCGACGACGCCACCGTGGTCGCGCCGTATGACGGCAGCGTGATCTATGCTGGAGAGTTCGCGGGGTTCGGCCGCATTTTGATCATTGAACACGGCGAGGGATATCTTACCCTGCTGGCAGGACTGGGCCGGATCGGACTGCAGGTCGGCCAGCGCGTGCTCGCCGGCGAGCCGGTCGGCACGATGCGGCCGCGGCAAGCCGCGGGGGGCGACGGACGTCCCGAGTTGTACGTGGAGCTTCGCCACAATGGCGACCCTATTGACCCGCTACCCTGGTTTTCGGGACTGACCGGAAAGGCCAAAGGATGACCACCCCAGAGACCCGCCTCCCGTTCCTGCGCCTCCCGTTCCTGCGCCGGCCGATCGTGCGGCGCCTGGGCGGTGCCGCCGCCGTCACCGTGCTGCTCGGCGGCCTGGCCGTGGCCGGATCCGGCCAGCTCGACGCCCAGACCAACTCCTCCGAGACCTACCGGCAACTCAACCTGTTCGGCGCGGTGTTCGAGCGGGTGCGCGCCAACTACGTCGAGGAGGTCAGCGAGGAGAAGCTGTTCGAGGCGGCGATCAACGGCATGCTGTCCTCGCTCGACCCGCATTCCTCGTTCCTGAACGCCAAGAACTACCGCGACATGCAGGTTCAGACCCGCGGCGAGTTCGGCGGCCTCGGCATCGAGGTCACCATGGAAGGCGGGCTGGTCAAGGTGGTGTCGCCGATCGACGACACGCCGGCGGCGCGGGCCGGGCTGCTGCCGGGCGATCTGATCAGCCACCTCGACGGCGAGCCGGTGCTCGGCCTGACCCTGTCGGAAGCGGTCGAGAGGATGCGCGGCAAGGTCGGGTCCGAGATCACCCTGACGGTGCGCCGCGGCGAGCAGGAGCCGTTCGACGTCACCCTCGAGCGGGCCACCATCACCATCCGTTCGGTGCGCCACCGCACCATCGGCGACATCGGCTACGTCCGGATCACCACCTTCAACGAGCAGTCCACGAGCGGCCTGCAGGAGGCCGTCGCCGCGATCCACCAGGAGCTCGGCGACCGGCTGCACGGCTACGTCATCGACCTGCGCAACAACCCCGGCGGCCTGCTCGACCAGGCGATCTCGGTGTCCGACGCCTTCCTCGAGCGCGGCGAGATCGTGTCGACCCGCGGCCGCGGCGAGGAGAACTCCAGCCGGGCCAACGCCACCCCGGGCGACATCACCGACGGCGCGCCGCTGGTGGTGCTGATCAACGGCGGCTCGGCCTCGGCCTCGGAGATCGTGGCCGGTGCGCTGCAGGACCAGCACCGGGCGATCATTCTCGGCACCCAGTCGTTCGGGAAGGGCTCGGTGCAGACCATCATCCCGCTCCAGGGCTACGGCGCGATGCGGCTGACCACGGCCCGCTACTACACGCCGTCGGGCCGCTCGATCCAGGCCAAGGGCATCACGCCCGACATCCTGGTGGAGCCGGCGAAGATCGAGAAGATCGCCACGCAACGCGGCCGCCGCGAGGCCGATCTGCGCGGCGCCCTGGTCAACCCGGACGGCACCGCTGCCCCCGGCAAGGCCGACGATCAGAAACCGGCAGACGCCCAGGAGAACGCCGATGCCGGCAAGGGCGGGGAGGTCGACGACTACCAGCTGGCCCGTGCGATCGACCTGCTGCGCGGCATCCACCTGTACCAGTCGCGCGTCGTGAATTGAGGCACCGAAGCCGACCGTGAAGCTGCCCTCGATCCGGCTTCCCTTCCCGAAACGGCGCCCGAAGACCGCCGACGCCGACGAGTTGGATCCGCTCGACGATCAGGCGGCGGAGGAACCGGAGGCCGGCGAGCCGGCGGCCCCGGCCGACCGGACCCGGCTGAAGCGCATTCTCACGGCGGTGGCGACCGTCGGGCTGGCGGTCCTGGTGATCGGCGGCACCGGCGCGCTGGTCGGCTGGATACTCGTCAATGCCGAGACCACGGAGGCCCGGCGGACGCTGGAGCGCCCGCAGCTCACCGTGCCGATCCTGGCCGACGGCGAGGCGCCGACGCCGAACAGCTCGGCCAACCGCACGACGCCGGCCGCCGGGGCCGGGCACGCCGGCACCGCCCCCGATGGCGGGCAGCACAGGGCCGCCGGCCACGGGACCGAGGCGGCACAGGAAGCCCCGGCACACGGAGCCCCGGCCGCCGGAACTTCGGAGGCCGGGGCGGAAGCCATGCCGGCGCCGGCCGACGGCGTCCGCCTCGCCGCCGTCGATCCGACCCTCCTGGAAATCAAGAACGACGCCAAGCTGCCGAAGATCGGGCCCGACGGGCGCGAGCCCTGGTCGACCTACGCGCGGCCGTTCAACGTCGACGATACCCGCCCGCGGGTGGCGATCGTGGTGGTCGGGCTCGGGCTCAGCCGCGAGCTGACCGAGCAGGCGATCTCCGGGCTCCCGAGCGCGGTCAGCCTGAGCTTCTCGCCGTACGCCCGCAACATCGGCCCGCTGCTCGAGCGCGCCAGGCAGGCCGGCCACGAGGTCCTGGTCGACCTGCCGATGGAGCCGCTGGACTTCCCGCGCGACGATCCGGGGCCGTCGACCCTGCTGACCTCGCTGTCGCTGGTCGACAACCTGAACCGCCTGGAATGGGTGCTCGGACGGGCGCCGGGCTATGTCGGCGTGACCACCTGGATGGGCTCGCAGTTCACGACCGTCGAGGACGCGCTCATGCCGGTGCTGCAGACCCTGAAGGAGCGCGGCCTGATGTTCGTCGACAGCCGCGCCACCTCGCGCAGCATCGCCACCGAGCTGGCCTCGTCGATCCAGTTGCCGCGCGCCTTCAACAACACCTTCGTCGACTCCACCCCGTCGCTCGACGCCATCGACCGGGCCCTGGCCGGGTTGGAGGCGATCGCCCGCCAGCAGCGTCATGCGGTCGGCATCGCCCGGGCCCTGCCGATCACCTTCGACCGGCTGGCGCGGTGGGCCGGGACGCTGGAGAGCAAGGGGATCACGCTTGCCCCGGTATCGGCGGTGGCCGACCGGCAGCGGCTGCGCTGAGAGGAAGCCATGGCCGGTCCGGATTCGCTGCCCTACCGTCCCTGCGTCGGCGTGATGCTGTTCGACAGCCGGGGCCAGGTGTTCGTCGGCCGGCGCATCGACACGCCGGACGCCTGGCAGATGCCCCAGGGCGGCATCGACAGGGGCGAGGCGCCGGAGACGGCGGCCCTGCGCGAGCTGGAGGAGGAGATCGGCACCGCCAACGCCGAGATCGTGGCCGGCACCGCCGAGTGGCTGGCCTACGACCTGCCGGAGCACCTGATCGGCAAGCTGTGGGGCGGGCGCTGGCGCGGCCAGCGGCAGAAGTGGTTCGCCTGCCGCTTCCTCGGCGACGACAGCGAGATCCGCCTCGACACCGCCCACCCGGAGTTCGACGCCTGGCGCTGGGTCGAACCGGAGCAGCTGACCGGCCTGATCGTGCCGTTCAAACGGGCGATCTATTCGGCGGTCGTCGCGGAACTGCTGCCGGCGGTTCGGGCGGCGTCGGCGACGACCCGAAAAGCCAAGCGTTCCTAATCCGATAATCCGAGCGTAAACTCGTCCCGCAGTCAGTGGGGCCCGCAGTCAGTGGGGAAGGCGCATGCGAGGCATCAACCTGCCTCAGACCTTCGAGCGAAGAGGGACCACGGTCCCGTTCCATCAGAAGGATCTGGCCCACGCCCGGGTGCGGGAATACTTCCACGGCGAGGACCGCCTGCTGGAGGCGGTGCTTCCGAACTATTCCGGCACGCGACGTGGCGAACTGGTGGTGGTTCCCTGGGAGCAGCTCGACCAGCTGGCCAGCATGGATCTGCGCGACCAGCGGGTGCACCAGCGGATACTCCAGACCACGACCACCCGCGAGCTCGATCCGATCGGCGTCCGCGAGATCTGCCTCGCCGCCGACGCCGCGTTCAGCGGGGACCCGTCGCTCCAGGCGGCCGCCCAGCAGATCGTCGAGCGGGACGCCCAGGACAAGGCCATGGTCCGGCTGTCGGTCATCGCCCAGCTGACCCGGGAATGCGGCATCGCCAAGGGCGACACGCTGATGGCCCGCACCAACACCCGGACCCTGATGGACCTGATGGGCGGCGACAGCGGCCGCACCCGCATCGACCTGGACCTGCTGATCGAGCGGGTCATGATCTTCGCCGCCGAACGGGGGAAGTGCACGGTCGTCGACGCCAAGGCCTATCTCGACCCGCTGGTCGGCATGATCACCCCGTTCGGCAACGTGACCGCCAAGGGCGAGGAAAAGCACAACGGCTTCCTGTTCGCCCAGCACACCCGGCTGCTGAACTTCCGCGCCGAGATCGCCGCGTACCGCAACCAGGTACGGGAGGAGCTCGAGATCCGGGTCGACCAGATCGTCGAGGCCGCCGACGAATGCATCGGCTACGTCAACGAGCGCCTGGCGCAGCTCAACGAACTGCTTGGCAAGCTCGCCGACCTGTTCGACCAGAACATGGGCGCCATCGACCAGCTCGACCGGCTGCGCCGCGACGTGGCGTTCGGGCTGGACGGCTGGGACGACATGATCTCCGTGTGGAGCGACGCCTACCGGGCGCGCGACGCCATCGGCGGCGACCGCGCGGTCGAGCGCGCGATCCAGCGGATCGCCGGCTTCGCGCCCCGGATTCCGGTCCGCGAGCTGTTCCCCGATCACGAGCAGGTCAAATCGGGCGCCCGCTACGAGCAGGCGCGGGTCAGGATGGTCAGCCAGATGCACAACTGGGAGAACGACCAGCTCGACTCCGAACTGCAGCATCGGGTCGAGGAAGGGCGCAAGCGGCGGCCGCACACCAGCATGGTCCGGATGAACGAGGACGACGACCGCCCGCCGCCGCCCAAGGCCGGCAAGTGAAGCGCCGCCGGCCGGGCGGCTACTTGCGGATCCAGCGGCCGGCGGCGTCCATGACGAAGGTGCCGGGCGCCGCCCGGGCGATCAGCTTCTGCCCCGCCAGGACCTCGACCTGCTCGCGCGGGACGCCGTTCTGACGGGCGACGCTCTCGTAGGCGGCACGGCGCTCGGCGTTGACCTGGTCGACCAGGGCCCGGGCCTCCGCCGGCGCACCCGCATCGACCAGCCCGACATAGCCGTCGCGACGCTCGCCGATCCAGCCCTGTGCCTTGGCGGCGTCGAGGTCGAGCGCCAGAGCCGGCCGCGGGCCGAGTGCGGCGGCCGTTGCCAGCCCGGCCAGCAGCGTCATCAGGGACCGTCGCCCGAGCACCTTCGAGCCGCGCCGCATCGCCCTCTCCTCAGAAGATCTTCTTGTCGGTCTTGAACAGCTCTTCGAGGTCGCGCTCCACCTTGATGCGGACCTCCTGCTCGATCTTGATGTTCAGGTTGATGGTGATCGGCTCCTTCGGCGCCTCCAGCGCCACCCGGGGCTCGCAGGCGGCCACCGCCAGCGCGACCCCGGCGATCGCCAGCAGGCGCTGCCCGCTAACCGCCACCCGTCGCCTCCAGGCGCCGGCGGATGACGTCGCTGAGTCCGAGGTTGCGCCGGATCTCGCCGAACAGCTGGTCGAGCGCCCCGCTGAGGGTGACGTTGAGAGCGATCGGATAGCCGTCGAAGAGATCGGGATTGGCACCGCGCAACCTGAGTCTGACGTCGAACGGCTCCCCCGGGCGGCCGTCGGCCTCGACCTCGAAGGACTCGTAGACGAAGTTTCGAATCGCCCGCAGCAGGAGGCTAACCTGCTCGCCGGAATCCTGCAACGCGGGGGCGTCGCCGGACGGCTGGTAGCGCAGCGAGCCACCGCCCACCCCGGCGGTCAGCCGGGCCTGCCGGACCGCCAGCCCGGTCTCGGGGTCCCACAGCAGCGGCAGCCAGCCGGACAGGGTGCCGGTCGCCGACAGCCCGTCGAGGTCGATGATCTCGGCCAGACGGGCCGCGTCGACCCGCTCGACCTTCAGGACCACGGGTACCGGCTGCCGGCCGCCCAACGGCACCGCCACGTCTTCGGCACTCACCCGGCCGTCGGCGAAGCGGGCCTCGACGCTCTCCAGCCGCAGCACCCGGTCCGGCTCCAGGCGGAAGCGGACGCGCGGGGCGACGATCGGGATCCCGACATCGGCGGCCGTCGCCGTCAACTCCTGGGCCGGGGCCGTGGCCGGCGGGTCGACGCGGGTGACAGCGACGGCGCCGGACAGCCCGGTGACGGTGCCGAGCGACCCGGAGAAGCCGAGGTCCTTCAGGGTCAGGGTCAGCGGGTCGTCGGGCGGAACCGCCTCGCCCGGCCAGCGCACCCGCCCGCCGAGCGACACCTCACCGGAGGCGTCGCGGAACAGCGCGGCCGCCGCCGGCGACAGGTCGGCCGGCTGCAGCCCGCCGGGCACGAAGCGGATCGGGAACAGCGTCAGCTCGGCCTCGCCACGCCCGCTCGACGGGACGTGATGGCCGTCGGCATCCAGCACGAACGCCCCGTCGGCCCCGCGCAGCGTCATGCGGAAGGCCAGTCGGTCCGGGCTGCGGGCGGTCGCGGCGCCGTGCGCCACCCCCTCGAGCGACAGCGGCGCGAACCGGGCCAGCCGGGCGTCCCGGTCGGCGACCCGGCGGGCAGTCACGTCGAGGCGGCGGAGACGCGCTGCGCCCGAGCCGCCATCGCCGGCCGCCAGGTCCAGGCGGAGGTCGGCGGCCAGCCCGTCCAAGGTCACCCCGGCCGGCGCGACCGCGGCCGACGCTCCGGTCAGCCGGACCCGCAGCCGGCCGTCGCCGGACGGTTCCAGCGAGGCGCTGACCGTCGCCCGCAGCGGCTCGAGGTCGATGCGCCAGGCGTCGGCCCGGGCCGACGCCACCGCGAGCGCCGGCAGCTCGACCGGCAGGTCGAGCAGGACCGGTCCCGGCTCCAGCGGCACGGTGAGCACCGCACGGTTGGTCGCCGCCACCCGGACCGCCAGCCGCTCGATCGGGGCGACCGGGGCGGCCGGGGCCAGCCGGTCGACCGTCAGGCGGGCCGGCGTCGACAGCAGGACGCGGACCCCGTCCTCGCCGGTCTCCACCCGCCCCCGGGCCGTGACGGCGGCCCCGACAACCCCGCGCTCGGGCGCGCTGGCGCGCAGGCTCAGCTCGAACTCGCCGGCCGGCCCCGACGGCCCGACGGTCAGGTCGGCGACGCCGGCGTCCAGGCGTTCCAGGTCGATTCCGGCATGGCGAATGCCGGCCGCCTGCACCGTCGCCCGCTCGACCCGGTCGAGCCGCCAGCCGGTCGCGCCGGGACGGAACACCGCCCGGCCCGCCACCGTGCCGTTGGCGCCGTCGGCCGCGACCGCCGCAACCGGTCCCTCGACCACGACCCGGGGATCGCCGAACAGGTCCTGCAGCAGCGCCCGCAGCGGGGTCGTGGCGGTCCCGGCGGTCACCGTCGCCGGGACCGCAAGGAACCCGGGCGCCGTGGCATCCGGCGGCGGCTCCGGCTGCACCCGGAGAGTGACGGGCCCGGCGGTCTCGACCGCTAGGCGCCCGGCCGCGAGCGCCGCCGCCAGCCGGGCCGTGCCCTGGAGCCGGCCCAGGGACGGCACGCTGCCGTCGGCCAGCGAGACCGACAGGCCGCCGGCCGCCACCGCGCTCGACCACACCGCCGCCGGCGCCGGATCGGCCAAGGAAAACGATCCCGCCGCCTCGGCCTGCGCCGTCCCGCGCAGGTTCAGCGGCTGCCGGCCGGTCCAGGCCGCCAGCAGCCCGTCGAGCCGGGCGAGGTCGGCGCTCAGCTCCAGCCGGACCGGGCGGCGACCGTCGGCGCCCGCCGCATCGGCGACCGCCGCCGCGATCGCCTCGGGATCGGCTTCGGGGCCCAGCCTCACGGTTCCCGACAACCCGGTCTCGTCATACCGCAACCGGGCCGCGGGCGCCGGAACCGCGGCGCCACCGGCCAGGACCCGGCCGGCGGAAAGTTCGGCGGCGACCACGACTCCGCCGGAAGCCGGCAGGCTGAGTGTGGCGGTCCCGCGCATCCCGACGACGTCCAAGGCCTCGCGTCGCAGCCGGCCGGCGGCGATCGACACGCCGGTCCGCGCGCCGGCGGCGTCGCGGTCCAGGGTCGCCCGGCCCTCGGCTTCCAGCGACAGGCCGGCCGCCAGCGGGCCGGGCGCCCCGGTCACGGCCGCGAGCCGCCATGCCAGGCCGGCCGCCAGGCCGCCGCCGGGCGTCGGCGCGGCCGTGCCCTCCAGACGCAGCCGGCCGCGGGCGGCACCGTCCAGCCGGATGGCGGCGTCGCGCAGCTCGATCCGCCGGACCGCCGGCCGGTCGGAAGCGGAGTCGGTTCGTCCGGCGGCGAGCGCCGCGACCAGGGGATCGAGGCTGCCGAGCCGGAGCGCGCCGTCGGGCGCGACCGTCGCGTCGAGCACCGCGCCGGTCGCGGTGACGGCGCGCAGGCGGCCGCCCAGCAGCTCGGCCGGGTCGAACGCGATCCGGATCCGCTCGGCCGTCAGAACGGCGTCCCGGTTCACCCGCAGGTCGACGAGTTCGACATGGTCCAGGGACAGCGCCTCGATCCGGAACGCCAGGTCGTCGAGCGCGTCGACGCCGGCCGCCTGATTGACGGCCCAGCGCACGATTCGCGGCGGGACGACGTCCCGGCCGACCCACAGGGCCGGCGCCAGCACGGCCACGACCGCCAGCAGGATGAGGACCGCGCGGCCCAGCCAACGCACGCTTGCGACTCCCTCCGATGCCGCCACGAATCGGGGAGAAGTATGACAACACGGAAAACGGCCGTCCAATGGACGGCCGTTCCGAAGTCGGTCCTGCGCGGGATGCGGCCCGCTCGGGGCGTTACGCCGCCTTGCGCTTGGCGTCGGCCAGCGCTTCGAGCATGCGGATCCGGTCCTGCAGCTTCTCGCGCTCGACCTCGTCCTTGGTGTCCTTCAGGACGTCGCGGTCGCCGGCCAGTTCCTTCTCGACGTCGGCCAGGGTGACCTCGCCGAGCGGGCGGGCCTCCTCGGCCAGCACCGTGCAACGGGTCTCGGTGACCTCGGCGAAGCCGCCGGCCACGAAGATCCGCTCGACCACCGAGCCGCCCTGGTAGATGTCGATCACGCCGGCCGACAGGGTCGAGATCATCGGCGCGTGCCGCGGCAGCACGCCGAAATACCCCTCGCTGCCGGGGACGACGACCATCTCGACGTCACGGGACAGCACCAGCCGTTCCGGCGACACGAGCTCGAACTGGGTGGTCTCAGCCATCGTTCCCTACCTCTTTGTCGACCGCTGCGGACGGGCGCGACCCGATCAGGCGGCCTCGGCCGCCATCTTGCGGGCCTTCTCGACCGCCTCGTCGATGCCGCCGACCATGTAGAACGCCGCTTCCGGCAGGTCGTCGTACTGGCCGTCGACGATCGCCTTGAAGCCCTTGATGGTGTCCTCGAGGGCCACGAGCTTGCCCGGGCTGCCGGTGAACACCTCGGCGACGTGGAACGGCTGCGACAGGAAGCGCTGGATCTTGCGGGCCCGCGCCACCGTCAGGCGGTCCTCTTCCGAGAGCTCGTCCATGCCCAGGATCGCGATGATGTCCTGCAGCGACTTGTACTGCTGCAGCACCTCCTGCACGCGACGGGCGACGTTGTAGTGCTCGTCGCCGATGACCCGCGGGTCGAGCATGCGCGAGGTCGAGTCGAGCGGGTCGACCGCCGGGTAGATGCCGAGCTCGGCGATCGAACGGTTGAGCACCGTGGTGGCGTCGAGGTGCGAGAACGACGTCGCCGGCGCCGGGTCGGTCAGGTCGTCGGCCGGCACGTAGATGGCCTGCACCGAGGTGATCGAGCCCTTCTTGGTGGTGGTGATCCGCTCCTGCAGGGCGCCCATGTCGGTCGCCAGGGTCGGCTGGTAACCCACCGCCGACGGGATACGGCCGAGCAGCGCCGACACCTCGGAACCCGCCTGGGTGAAGCGGAAGATGTTGTCGACGAAGAACAGCACGTCCTGGCCTTCCTCGTCACGGAAGTACTCGGCCAGTGTCAGGCCGGTCAGGCCGACGCGGGCACGGGCACCCGGCGGCTCGTTCATCTGGCCGTAGACCAGCGCCGCCTTCGAGCCCGGGCCGTCCTGCACGATGACCCCGGACTCCACCATCTCGTGGTAGAGGTCGTTGCCTTCACGGGTCCGCTCGCCCACGCCGGCGAACACCGAGTAGCCGCCATGCGCCTTCGCGACGTTGTTGATCAGCTCCATGATCAGCACCGTCTTGCCCACGCCGGCGCCGCCGAACAGGCCGATCTTGCCGCCCTTGGCGTACGGCGCCAGCAGGTCGATGACCTTGATGCCGGTGATCAGGATCTCGGCCTCGGTCGACTGGTCGATGTACTCCGGCGCCGGACGGTGGATCGGGAAGTGCATCTTGCTCTCGACCGGCGGCCGCTCGTCGGCCGGCTGGCCAATGACGTTCAGGATGCGGCCCAGGGTCTCGGGCCCGACCGGCACGGTGATCGGGGCGCCGGTGTCTTCCACCGACTGGCCGCGGACCGCGCCCTCGGTCGAGTCCATGGCGATCGTGCGCACGGTGTTCTCGCCGAGGTGCTGCGCCACTTCCAGCACCAGGAGGTTGTCGCCGATCTTGGTGTGCAGCGCGTTCAGGATCGGCGGCAGCTCGCCCTCGAACTTCACGTCGACGACGGCGCCAATGACCTGGGTAATCTTACCGGTAGCGTTGTTGGCCATGCTTTAGGCTCCTCGGTTGGGCGGGGAGGCGACGGTGCTGCGCCTCAGAGCGCCTCTGCGCCCGAAATGATCTCGATGAGTTCCTTGGTGATCACCGCCTGACGGGTCCGGTTGTAGGTCATCGTCAGTCGGTCGATCATGTCGCCGGCGTTGCGGGTGGCGCTGTCCATCGCCGTCATCCGCGCGCCGTGCTCGCTGGCCGCGTTCTCCAGCAGAGCCGCGTAGATCTGGGTGGCGACGTTGCGCGGCAGCAGCGCGGCGAGGATGCCCTCCTCGTCCGGCTCGTACTCGTACAGCGCCTTCAGCTCGTCGCCCTGTTCCTCCTCGGCCTCCGGGACGCTGGCCGGAATCAGCTGCTGGGCGGTGACGATCTGGCTCATCGCCGACTTGAAGCGGTTGAAGAAGATCGTGCAGACGTCGAACTCGCCGGCATCGAAGGCGTGGATCAGCTCGCGCGCGATGTTGTCGGCGGTCTCGAAGCCGACGACGGTGCGGGCGACGTTCTCCATCGACTTGACGATCTTCGCGCCGTGGGTGCGGCGCAGCTGGTCGCGCGCCTTGCGGCCGACCGTCATGATCTTGACGGTCTTGCCCTCGCGCTCGAGTTCGATGATCCGGCGCCGGGCGGCCCGCACGATCGACGAGTTGAAGCCGCCGCACAGGCCGCGGTCGGCGGTCGCCACCACGATCATGTGGACGTCGTCCTTGCCGGTGCCGGCGATCAGCCTGGGGCCGCCGCTGGAGCCGACCTTGGCGCCGAGCGACGCGATCATCCGCTCCATGCGCTGGGCATAGGGCCGCGCGGCTTCGGCCGCCTCCTGCGCCCGACGCAGCTTCGCGGCCGCGACCATTTTCATGGCCGACGTGATCTTCTGCGTCGACTTGACGCTCTTGATCCGGATCTTCAGGTCCTTGAGGTTGGCCATCGTACCGTCCGCTGCCCCACCGTTGGCGTTTCGCCGTCAACCGACCGGTCCGGGCGCGCCCGCGAGGGGCGCGCCCGCCGGCATCAGGCGAAGGTCTTGGCGAAGGAGTCCATGAACTCCTTCAGCTTGCCCTGGGTCTCGTCCGACAGCGCCTTCTCGGTCCGGATCGCCTCGAGGATGCCCGGGGCCTTCGCCCGGACGTCCGCCAGGAGCTGGCTCTCGAACCGGCCGATGTCGGCGATCGCGATGGAGTCGAGGTAGCCGCGGACGCCCGCGAAGATCGACACGACCTGCTCCTCGACCGGCATCGGGCTGAACTGCGCCTGCTTCAGCAGCTCGGTCAGGCGCGAGCCGCGGGCCAGCAGGCGCTGGGTGGCGGCGTCGAGGTCCGAGGCGAACTGCGCGAAGGCGGCCATCTCGCGATACTGCGCGAGCTCCAGCTTGATGGTGCCGGCGACCTGCTTCATGGCCTTGATCTGGGCGGCCGAGCCGACGCGGCTGACCGACAGGCCGACGTTCACCGCCGGGCGGATGCCGCGGTAGAACAGGTCGGTCTCCAGGAAGATCTGGCCATCCGTGATCGAGATCACGTTGGTCGGGATGTACGCCGACACGTCACCGGCCTGGGTCTCGATGACCGGCAGGGCGGTCAGCGAGCCGGCACCGTTGGCGTCGTTCATCTTCGCCGCGCGCTCGAGCAGCCGCGAGTGCAGGTAGAACACGTCGCCCGGGTAGGCCTCGCGCCCCGGCGGGCGACGCAGCAGCAGCGACATCTGGCGGTAGGCGACGGCCTGCTTGGACAGGTCGTCGTACACGATCACGGCATGCATGCCGTTGTCGCGGAAGAACTCGCCCATCGCGCAGCCGGTGTACGGCGCCAGGAACTGCAGCGGCGCCGGGTCGGACGCGGTGGCCGCGATCACGATCGAGTACTCGAGCGCGCCGTAGTCCTCCAGGGTCTTCACGATCTGGGCGACCGTGGAGCGCTTCTGGCCGACCGCGACGTAGATGCAGAACAGCTTCTTGCTGTCGTCGTCGCCGGCAGCGTCGTTGACCGACTTCTGGTTGATGAAGGTGTCGACCGCGATCGCGGTCTTGCCGGTCTGGCGGTCGCCGATGATCAGCTCCCGCTGGCCGCGGCCGACCGGGATCAGGCTGTCGATCGCCTTCAGGCCGGTCTGCATCGGCTCGTGCACCGACTTGCGCGGCATGATGCCCGGCGCCTTGACCTCGACGCGCTTGCGCTCGACGTCCTGCAGCGGGCCCTTGCCGTCGATCGGGTTGCCGAGGCCGTCGACCACCCGGCCGAGCAGGCCACGGCCGACCGGCACGTCCACGATGGCGCCGGTCCGCTTGACGGTGTCGCCTTCCTTGATGCTGCGGTCGTCGCCGAAGATCACGATACCGACGTTGTCGGTCTCGAGGTTCAGCGCCATGCCGCGGATGCCACCCGGGAACTCGACCATCTCGCCGGCCTGGACCTGGTCCAGCCCGTAGACGCGGGCGATGCCGTCACCGACGGACAGCACCTGGCCGACCTCGGCGACCTCCGCCTCGGCCCCGAAATTGGCGATCTGCTCCTTGAGGATGCCGGAAATTTCAGCGGCGCGGATGTCCATCAGCCAATCCCTTTCATGGCGAGCTGCAGACGCTGCAGCTTGGTACGGAGCGAACTGTCGATCATGCGCGAGCCGACGCGCACGATCAGGCCGCCGATCAGCGACGGATCGACGGTGAGATCAACGGTGACCTTCTGGCCGACCACCTTGCGCAGCGCCTCGGTGACCGAGGCGACCTGCTCCTCGGACAGCGTCACCGCCGAGGTGACCTGGGCGGCGACCTCGCCGCGGCGGCGGGCCAGCTCGGCCAAGTAGGCGTCGATCATCCGCGGCAGCGCGAACAGCCGCCGGTTGGCGGCCAGCACGCCGAGGAACTTGGCGGTCAGCGGGTGCGCGCCGGCCTTCTCGGCCACCGCCAGCACGCCCTTGCCCTGATCGTCGCGGGTCAGCACCGGCGAGCGGATCAGGCGGTCGAATTCCGGGCTGTCGCTCAGCAGCTGCCGCAGCGCGGACAGGTCCGAGGCGACGTCGTCCAGAACCTTGCCTTCGTCGGCCAGCTCGTAGAGCGCCAACGCGTATCGAGCGGCAAGCCCTTGGGTTTCCGATGCCACGAGGAAACGCCCCTTCGTCTCGATCGGTGCCGACTTATCCCGCCTCGGGGGCGGGACCACGCCGACGGCCGCGTGGATGGTGAAGCCGCCGCGCAAAGGCCTCCCGGAGAGAGGCCACCCCCCGCGGCGCGGCGCCTAACTAGCACACGGGTCTGGGGGGTGCAAGCGGCCACCGAACGGCAAGTTGCGGCGTCTCGATGGCGCTCCTAAACGACGGATTGCCGAGGCTTTTCCATCGCCGCGACCGCCCTAGAGGAAACTGTACGGATCGACGTCGATGGTCAGCCGGACGGCGTTCTCCAGCTTGATCGGCGACAGCCAGTCGCGCAGCACGCGCTGCAGGTTGACGTCCTTGCGGGCCTTGACCAGCAGCCGCCGGCGGTGGCGGCCGCGCAGCAGCGCGAGCGGCGCCGGCGCCGGCCCGAGCACCGCCACCCCGTCGATCCGCGGCGCCGCCCGGGCGATGGCGCGGGCCGCCAGATCCGCCCGCTCGGCGTCCGGCGCCGACACCACCAGCCCGGCCAGGCGCCCGAACGGCGGCATGCCGGCGGCCCGGCGCTGCTCGGTCTCGTACTCCAGGAACCGCTCGCGGTCGCCGGCCGCCAGCGCCGCCATCACCGGGTTCTCCGGCACATGGGTCTGCAGCAGCACCCGGCCCGGCCGCTCGGCCCGGCCGGCCCGCCCGGCCACCTGGTGCAGCATCTGGTAAGTGCGCTCGCCGGCCCTGAGGTCGCCGCCGGCCAGGCCGAGGTCGGCGTCGACCACGCCGACCAGGGTGAGCCACGGGAAGTGGTGGCCCTTGGCGACGATCTGGGTGCCGACGATCACGTCGATCTCGCGGGCGTTGACCGCGCGCACGAACTCGGCCGCCTGGTCGGGCCCGAGGATGGTATCGGACGAGGCGATCTGGAATCGGGCGTCGGGGAACCGGCTCAGCACCTCCTCGGCCAGCCGCTCGACGCCCGGGCCGCTGGCGACGAAGCTGTCCTCGGCCTCGCAGGACGGGCAGGCCTTCGGCATCCGGCCGGAATAGCCGCAATGATGGCACTGCAGCCGGCCCAGCAGCCGGTGCTCGACCAGCCAGGCCGTGCAGTTCGGGCACTCCAGGCGGTGGCCGCAGGCCCGGCACAGGGTCAGCGGGGCGTAGCCGCGGCGGTTCAGGAACAGCAGCGCCTGCTCGCCCTCGTCCAGGGTCTGCCGCATCGCCCGCACCAGGCCGGGCGCCAGGAACCGGCCGCGCTCCGGCCGGTCGCGGCGCATGTCGATCAGCTCGACCGTCGGCAGCACCGCGCTGCCCGGCCGGGCGTGCAGATGCAGCGCCCGGTAGCGGCCGCTGCGCACGTTCTCCAGGGTCTCCAGGCTGGGCGTGGCCGACACCAGGACGACCGGAACGCTCTCCAGATGGGCGCGCACCACCGCCATGTCGCGGGCCTGGTAGGCGACGCCGTCCTCCTGCTTGTAGGCGGGCTCGTGCTCCTCGTCGACGACGATCAGGCCGAGCTCCGCGAACGGCAGGAACAGGGCCGAGCGGGCCCCGACCAGCACCCGCGCCGTGCCCTCGGCGACGGCCCGCCAGGTGCGGCGGCGGACCCCCGGCTTGAGGTCGGAGTGCCAGACCGCCGGGGCGGTGCCGAAGCGCGCCTCGAACCGTTCCAGCCACTGCGCCGACAGCGCGATCTCCGGCAGCAGCACCAGCGCCTGCCGGCCGGCCGCCAGGGCGGCAGCGATCGCCTCGAAGTACACCTCGGTCTTGCCGGAGCCGGTGACCCCGTCGAGCGCGGTGACCGCAAACGCCCGGTCCGCGACCGCCTGCCGCAAGGCCTCGGCGGCCGCCGCCTGCTCGCCGGTCAGGTCGTGGCCCGCCCGGTCCGGGTCCGGTGCGGCGAACGGCGGCGGTGGCGCCAGGTCGTGACGCTCCAGCAGGCCGGCCTCCAGCATCGACTTGATCACCGCCGGCCCGATCCCGGCCTCGCGCGCCAGGTCGCGCGGCTCCAGCGCCGGGCCGTCGGCGAGCGCCGCCAGCGCCCGGCGGCGGGCCGGGGTCATCCGGACGTTCGGCGGCCACGCCGCCTCCGGCACCGCGGTCAGCACCTGGGTCGCCGGCGGCGGCTCGAGCGCGCCCGGCGAGCTGATCGCCATGCGCAGCACCGAGCCGCGGGCCGCCAGGGTCCAGCCGGCCACCCAGTCGACCAGGTCGAGCACCGTGCCGGGCAGAGGCGGCACGTCGAACGCCCGGATCACGCCGCGCAGCTTGTCCTCGGCGACGTCGTCGCCGCCCGGGCCGAGCACCACGCCGATCAGCCGCCGCCGGCCGAGCGGGACCTCGACCACGGCGCCGCGTTCCAGCCCCCAGGCCGGGTCGGCCTTGTAGTCGTACGCCCCGTCGAGCGGCAGCGGCAGCAGCACGCTGACCCGCTCGTAGGGCGCGTCCAGGGGGAACAGGTCGTCCACGCGGCGAAGCTCTCCGTCCATGCCGCCGGCTATGGCAGGCCGAGGCGGTGTTTCGGTGCCGGCATGCCGGCGGGGCGAGTGTGCCGCCCGGCCGCCGGCCGGACAACGCGGGCGTGCCGGGGCGCGCGAACCCGGCGGGCCGGCTGGCCGGTGGTCCGGCGATGGGGTAGACTCGGCCCGGCGATTCGCGTAGGCCTCCGGCCTTCCACGAGTGGAGACGAAGCGGCCATGAAGTTCTTCATCGACACCGCCGACGTGGCGGAGATTCGCGACCTCGCGGCCACCGGGCTGGTCGACGGCGTGACCACCAACCCGTCCCTGGTCGCCAAGTCCGGCCGGCCGATCGCCGACGTGATCGCCGAGATCTGCGACGTCGTGCCCGGCCCGGTTTCGGCCGAGGTCACCGCGACCGACCACGCGGGCATGCTGAAGGAGGCGCGGTTCCTGGCCTCGATCGCCAAGAACATCGCGATCAAGGTGCCGCTGACGGTCGACGGGCTGCGGACCTGCAAGGTGCTGTCGGACGGCGGCACCCCGGTCAACGTGACACTGTGCTTCTCGGCCGCCCAGGCGCTGCTGGCCGCCAAGGCCGGCGCCTCCTACGTCTCGCCGTTCGTCGGCCGGCTCGACGACATCGGCGCGGTCGGCATGGACCTGATCGCCGAGATCGTCGAGATCTATGCGGCCTACGACTTCAAGACCGCGGTGCTGGTCGCCTCGGTGCGCGGCCCGCAGCACGTGATCGAGGCCGCCAAGCTGGGGGCCGACGTCGCCACCATCCCGCCGGCGGTGCTGCGCCAGATGTACAAGCACCCGCTGACCGACAAGGGCCTGGAGGCGTTCCTGGCCGACTGGGCGAAGACCGGGCAGTCGATCCTCGGCCAGGCGAATCCGGGGTCGGAGAGCGACGCCGCATGACGGAGAAGGTCCCGGCCAAGAGTGCGAAAGGCAGCGGCCGCCCGCCGGGCGACCTGAAGGAGCTGACGGCCGACCGGATCGTCGACTACCTGAAGCGCCATCCGGACTTCCTGGTCGAGAACCCGGAGCTGCTGGAAGTCCTGACGCCGCCGCGGCGCGCGGCCGGCAACGTCATCGACTTCCAGCACGCCATGGTGCAGCGCCTGAAGGCCGAGAACGAGCGGCTGCAGGCGGCCCAGGACTACCTGGTGACCACGGCGCGGGCCAACCAGTCGATCCAGTCGCGGGTGCACGACGCGGTGCTGTCGATCCTGCGGGCGCCGTCGTTCGAGAGCATGATCCACACCGTCACCGGCGACCTCGCGGTCCAGCTCGACGTCGACGCCGTGACCATCGGCGTCGAGGCCGGCGACGTGCCGATCCCCAAGGCCTACGCCGCCGGCATCCGGGCGCTGCCCGAGGGCGCCGTCGACGGCATGCTGGGGCGCGGCCGCGACGTGCTGCTGGCCGGCAACATCAACGGCGACCCGCGGCTGTTCGGAGCCGCCGCCGGGCTGGTACGCAGTCAGGCGCTGACCCGGCTGCGGGCGTCGCAGCAGGCCCCGGTCGGGCTGCTGGCGCTCGGCTCGCGCCGTCCCGACGGCTTCGTCGCCGGCCAGGGCACCGAGCTGCTCGGCTTCCTGGCGCGGGCGCTTGAGATCATGATCCGGCAGTGGCTGCACCTGCCGAGCTGAGCCCCCCCCGCGCCCCGGCGCCCCTCGACCCCGCGCCGGTCGACGCCGCAGCTGCGCCGGTCGACGCCCGCCTGTCGGCCGCGATCGCCGACTGGCGGCAATGGCTGATATCCGAAAAGCGGGCCTCGCCGCATACCCTGGCCGCCTACGGCCGCGACCTCGGCGGCTTCCTCGGCTTCCTCGCCGGCCATCTCGGCGACAGCGTCTCGCTGGCCGCGCTGCGGGACCTGCAACCGGCCGACTTCCGGGCCTGGCTGGCACACCGCGCGCTCGACGGGCTGGAGAAGAGCTCGACCGCCCGGGCGCTGTCGACGGTGCGCGGCTTCTTCCGGTTCCTGGAGCGCCGCGGGCTGGCCGCCAACGCCGCCATCGGCGCGGTGCGCGGCCCGCGGGTGCCGAGATCGGTACCGAAGGCGCTGACCGTCGACGAGGCGATGGACGCGCTGGAAAGCGTCGGCGAGCTGTCGGACGAACCCTGGATCGCCGCCCGCGACGCCGCCGTGCTGGCGCTGCTGTACGGCTGCGGGCTGCGGGTCGGCGAGGCGCTCGGCCTGGATCGCCGGGCGGCGCCGTTGGGCGACACCGTGGCGATCACCGGCAAGGGCGGCAAGGCCCGGCTGGTGCCGGTGCTGCCGGTCGTCCGGCGCGCCGTCGAGGACTACCTGGAGCGCTGTCCGTACCGGCTCGGGCCGGACGACCCGCTGTTCGTCGGCGCCCGCGGCGGCCGGCTGGGGGCGCGCCGGGTGCAGCAGGCGGTGCAGACCCTGCGCGGCTGGCTCGGCCTGCCGGAGACCGCGACCCCGCACGCTCTCCGCCACTCCTTCGCCACCCACCTGCTGGCCGGCGGCGGCGACCTGCGGGCGATCCAGGAGCTGCTCGGCCACGCCTCGCTGTCGACGACCCAGCGCTATACCGAGGTCGACGCCGCCCGGCTGCTCGACGTGCACCGCGCGGCGCATCCGCGCGACCGGGGGCGGTAGCGATGGTCGCGGCCCGTCCTGCAAGGTCGGCCTAACGGATCTCCCCGATCCAGGCGATCGCGCTGTCGAGATCGTGGAAGCTCCGCAACACGCTCTTGTTCTCGGTCAGCTGCACATAGGTCGCGTACAGCCGCACGAGCGCTTCGTCGGAGCTGTCCTTGCTGAGGATCGCGATCCGCCTGCCGGGGACCGACAGCAGGTCGGCCGCGATCTCCCGCAGGTCCGCGGTCGACAGGTTCGACAGATCCGCATCCCGGCAATCGATGATCTGGGAGAACTCCCGGTCGAACGCCGGATCGGCCCGCAGGCTTCGGGCCAGCGCCTGCGCGTGCTCGAGCAGGTAGACGCCGGCGATCGTGATCTCGATGAGGCGCCGGGCGCGATCGATTCGGTACTTCACCATCGCTCAGCGGCCCGCCCTCACGGCTTTGCGCCGAAGCGGGCGACGGTCGTCCTTCCGGCGACGTCGGCCCGATTCGAGTGCAGCAGAGTACCGCAAACGGCGGAAGCGACTAAGGGGCCTCGCCTCAGATATGGATCGGCCGGCCGTCGACCGCCAGCGCGGCCTCCTTGACGGCCTCGGACGTGGTCGGGTGGCCGTGGCACATCCGCGCCACGTCCTCGGCCGAGCCGCCGAACGCCATCGCCATGCAGATCTCGTGGATCATCGTGCCGGCGTCCGGGCCCAGGATGTGGGCGCCGAGGATCCGGTCGGTCTTGGCGTCGGCCAGGATCTTCACCTGGCCCTCGCTGTCGAGGTTGGCGCGCGCCCGGCTGTTGGCCGAGAACGGGAACACGCCCTTCCTGTACTCGACCCCGGCCTCCTTGAGCTGCTCCTCGGTCTTGCCGACGGTCGCCAGCTCCGGCCAAGTGTAGACGATGCCCGGGACCAGGTTGTAGTCCACGTGGCCCGACTGCCCGGCCATGATCTCGGCGCAGGCGACCCCGTCCTCCTCGGCCTTGTGGGCCAGCATCGGGCCCGGAATGGCGTCGCCGATCGCGAAGATGCCCTTCACGCTGGTCTCGAAGTCCTCGTCGACCTGGATCACGCCGCGCTTGTCCATCGCGACCCCCAGCTCCTCGAGGCCGAGCCCGGCGGTGTACGGCCGGCGGCCGATCGCCACCAGCACGATGTCGGCGTCGATCTCCTGGGCGTCGCCGCCCTTGACCGGCTCGACCGTCAGCTTGACGCCGGACTTGGTGGTCTTGGCCGCGGTCACCTTGGACGACAGCTTGAACTCCAGGCCCTGCTTCTGCAGCACCCGCTGGAAGCGCTTGGCGGTGTCGGTGTCGGTGCCCGGCACGATACGGTCGAGGAATTCGACCACAGTGACCTTGGCACCGAGCCGCTTCCACACCGAACCCAGCTCCAGGCCGATCACGCCGGCGCCGACCACCACCAGGTGACCCGGCACCTTGCTCAGCTCCAGCGCGCCGGTCGAAGTGACGATCTTCTTCTCGTCGACCTCGACGCCCGGCAGCGGCGTGGATTCCGAGCCGGTGGCGATCAGGATCTTCTCGCAGGCGAGGGTCTGCTTGGCACCGCCGTCGGTCGGCGTGACCTCGACCTTGCCGGGGGCGAGGATCCTGCCGGCGCCCTTCAGCCAGTCGATCTTGTGCTTCTTGAACAGGAACGCGATGCCGTCGGTCAGGCCGGTGACGATGCCGGTCTTGGCCTGCATCAGCTTCTTCACGTCGACCTTCGGCTTGCCGACCTGGATGCCGAACTCGGCGAAGCCGTGCTCGGCGTCGTGCACCTTGTGGGACGCGTTCAGCAGGGCCTTCGACGGGATGCATCCGACGTTCAGGCAGGTACCGCCGAGCGCGCCGCGCTTCTCGACGACCGCCACCTTCATGCCGAGCTGGGCGGCGCGGATGGCGGCGACGTAGCCGCCCGGTCCGGCGCCGATCACCACGAGGTCGTAGTTGTCAGCCATCGTTTCCTCGGAGTCGAAATCGTTGCGGGGCGTCGCTCACAGGTCCAGCAGCAGGCGCCGCGGATCCTCGATCGCGTCCTTGATCCGCACCAGGAAGGTCACCGCCTCGCGGCCGTCGACGATCCGGTGGTCGTAGCTCAGCGCCAGATACATCATCGGCCGGATCTCGACCGCCTTGCCGACCGCCATCGGGCGCTGCTGGATCTTGTGCATGCCCAGGATGCCGGACTGCGGCGGGTTCAGGATCGGCGTCGACATCAGCGAGCCGTACACCCCGCCGTTCGAGATCGTGAAGGTGCCGCCCTGCATCTCGGCCAGGCTCAGCTTGCCGTCGCGGGCCTTGACGCCGAGCTCGTTGATGGCCTTCTCGACGCCGGCGAACGACAGCTGGTCGGCGTCGCGCACGATCGGCACCACCAGGCCCTGCGGCGTGCCGACCGCGACGCCGATGTCGTAGAAGTTCTTGTAGACGATCTCGTCGCCGTAGATCTCGGCGTTGACCGCCGGCAGTTCCTGCAGCGCGGCGATCGCGGCCTTCACGAAGAAGCTCATGAAGCCGAGCTTCACGCCGTGCTTCTTCTCGAACACGTCCTTGTACTCGGCCCTGAGTGCCATGACGTTGGTCATGTCCACCTCGTTGAAGGTGGTCAGCATGGCCGCGGTGTTCTGGGCGTCCTTCAGGCGCCGGGCGATGGCCTGGCGCAGCCGGGTCATCTTCACCCGCTCCTCGCGCGGGTCCTCCGGGCGCGGCGGCAGCGGGCCGGCCGGGGCGGGCGAAGCGCCGGCGGCCGGGGCCGCCGAGTAGGTGCGCTTGGCGGTGCCGGCCTCGATCGCCTTCTGCACGTCCTCCTTGACCAGCCGGCCGTCCTTGCCGGTCGGCTTGATCTTCGAGGGATCCAGGTCGTTGTCCTCGACCAGCTTGCGCACCGCCGGCGACAGCGTCTTGACGTCGTGGCTGCCGGCGGCAGCGGCCGGAGCGGGCGCCGGAGCCGCCGGCTTCGGGGCTTCCTTGGGGGCCTCGGCCGGGGCAGCCGCCTTCGGCGCCTCCTTGGGGGTTTCCTTGGGCGCCTCCGGTTTCTTGGCCGCGGCCTTGGCGGTCTCGTCGATGGTGCCGAGCAGGGCGCCGACCTCGACCTCGGCGCCTTCCTTGGCGGCGATCTCGATCAGCACGCCGGAGGCCGGGGCGTTGACCTCGAGGGTGACCTTGTCGGTCTCCAGCTCGACCAGCGGCTCGTCCGCCTGCACGGCGTCGCCGGCCGCCTTCATCCATTTCGCGACCGTCGCCTCGGACACGGATTCGCCAAGTGCCGGAACGGTGATCTGCGTCGCCATCGCCTATGCGCCTCTCGTCTGTCGTTCGGAAGCCGACGGGCGGCCGCGGCCGCCCGCCCCGAAGGTTGGTTTGCCGCCTACTCGGCGGCCATGCGGCCCTTGCGGACGGTCTCGCTGACGGTCAGCGCCTCGTCGACCAGCTTCTGCTGCTCGCGCACGTGGCGGCCGTGGTTGCCGGTCGCCGGCGACGCCGCCTCGGCCCGGCCGACATAGCGCGGACGGCGGCAGGCACCGTCCAGCTCGATCAGCACGTCCTCCAGCCGGCGGTCCAGGAAGGTCCAGGACCCCATGTTCTGGGGCTCCTCCTGGCACCACACGACCTCGGCCTGCGGGAACCGCGACAGCTCATGCAGCAGCGCCTTGCGCGGGAACGGATAGAGCTGCTCGAGGCGCAGGAAGAACACGTCCTTGATGCCGCGCTTCGCCCGCTCCTCGTACAGGTCGTAATAGACCTTGCCCGAGCACAGCACGACCCGCCGGACGTCCTTGTCGTCGCACAGCACCTCGTTGTCGTAGAGCACCCGGTGGAAGCTGGTCCCGGGGCCCATCTCCGCGAAGCTGGAAACGCACAGCTTGTGCCGCAGCAGCGACTTCGGCGTCATCACGATCAGCGGCTTGCGGAAGTCGCGGTTGAGCTGGCGGCGCAGGACGTGGAAGTAGTTCGCCGGCGTGGTGCAGTTCACCACCTGCATGTTGTCCTCGCCGCACAGCTGGAGATAGCGCTCCAGCCGCGCCGACGAATGCTCCGGCCCCTGGCCCTCGTAGCCGTGCGGCAGCAGCATCACCAGCCCCGACATGCGCAGCCACTTGGCCTCGCCGGACGACACGAACTGGTCGACGATCACCTGGGCGCCGTTGGCGAAGTCGCCGAACTGCGCCTCCCACATGACCAGCGCGTTCGGCTCGGCCTGGCTGTAGCCGTACTCGAAGCCGAGCACGCCGGCCTCCGACAGCGGGCTGTCGATCACCTCGTACTGCGCCTGGCCCTCCTGGATGTGGTTCAGGGGGACGTAGCGTTCCTCGGTGGCCTGGTCGATGTAGACCGAATGGCGCTGCGAGAAGGTACCGCGGCCGGAATCCTGGCCGGACAGCCGGACCGGGTCGCCCTCGACCAGCAGCGAGCCGAAGGCCAGCGCCTCGCCGAACGCCCAGTCGACGCCCTCGCCGCTCTCGATCGCCTTCCTGCGGCCGTCGATGAAGCGCTTGAGCTTGGGGTTCAGGTCGAAGTCCTTCGGGACCTCGCAGAGCCGGTTGGCGATGCGCTTGAGCTCGTCGACCTCGACCGCGGTCTCGCCGCGCCGGGCGTCGCCGGACGCCACCTTGATGCCCGACCACTTGCCCTCGAGCCAGTCGGCCTTGTTCGGCTTGTAGGACAGGCCGGCCTCGAACTCCTGCGACAGGTAGGCGTTCTGCTCCTCGACCAGCCGGTCGCCCTCGCCTTCGCCGATCACCCCCTCGCGGGTCAGCTGCTCGGCGTAGAGCTGCCGGGTCGACGGCTGATGGCCGATCTTGGCGTACATCAGCGGCTGGGTGAACCGCGGCTCGTCGCCCTCGTTGTGGCCGAAGCGGCGGTAGCAGATCAGGTCGACCACCACGTCGACCCCGAACTCCTGGCGGAACTCGGTGGCGATCCGCGCCACGTGCACCGCCGCCTCGGGGTCGTCGGCGTTCACGTGGAAGATCGGCGCCATCACCATCTTGGCGACGTCGGTCGGGTACGGCGACGAGCGCGAGTAGTGCGGGCTGGTGGTGAAGCCGATCTGGTTGTTCACGATGATGTGGATGGTGCCGCCGGTGCGGTAGCCGCGCAGGCCCGAAAAGTCGAAGGTCTCGGCCACCACGCCCTGGCCGGCGAACGCGGCATCGCCGTGCAGCAGGATGCCCATCACCTTCTTGCGGTCGCGGTCGCCGCGCTGCACCTGCTTGGCGCGGACGCGGCCGAGCACCACCGGGTTGACGATCTCCAGGTGCGACGGGTTGGCGTTCAGGGTCAGATGGACGTTGAGGCCGTCGAACTCGCGGTCGGCCGACACGCCCATGTGGTACTTCACGTCGCCGGAGCCGCCGGCGTCCTCCGGGTTGGCCGGGTTGCCCAGGAACTCCGAGATGATCGCCCGGAACGGCTTGCTCATGAAGTTGCAGAGCACGTTCAGGCGGCCGCGATGCGGCATGCCGAGCACGACTTCCTCGAGCCCGAGCTGGCTGCCGCGCTTGAGGATCTGCTCGAGCGCCGGGATCAGGGTCTCGCCGCCGTCCAGGCCGAACCGCTTGGTGCCGACGTACTTCACCGCCAGGAAGCGCTCGAAGCACTCGGCGGCGGTCAGCCGGTCCAGGATCGCCTTCTTGCCGCGGTCGGTGAAGTCGGTCTGGTTGCGGATCTGCTCGATGCGCTCCTGGATCCAGGCCTTCTGGGCCGGATCCTGGATGTGCATGAACTCGACGCCGATCGACCCGCAGTAGGTCGCCTCCAGCAGCTCCATGATCTCGCGGAGCGTGGCGCTCTCGAGGCCGAGCACGTGGTTGATGAAGATCGGCCGGTCCCAGTCGGCGTCGGTGAAGCCGTAGGTCTCCGGGTCGAGCTCGGGATGCGGCGTCGGCTCGTCGAGGCCGAGCGGATCGAGCTTGGCCCTGAGGTGACCGCGGATCCGGTAGGCCCGGATCAGCATGATGGCGCGCAGCGAGTCGAGGGTGGCCGACCGTATGTCGGCGGCCGACAGCGCCTCGGCCCCGGCCGGGGCCTTCTTCGCCGGCGCCGCCGCCGCGGCCGGCTCGGCCGCCCCGATCACCTTGGTGCTGCGCGGCGCCCAGCTCGGGCCGCGCGCGTCGTTTGCCGCCGCCCCGGCCTCGTCGTGCAGCTGGTCGAAATAGCTCCGCCAGCTGGCGTCGACCGCGTTCGGGTCGCTCAGGTAGCGGGCATAGAGTTCCGCCATGAACGGCGCGTTGGCACCGTTCAGGAAGGTCAGGTCCACATAATCCGTCGACATGAGCGCTCACCGCCTCTCGTCAAGCCCGGACCGGTGCCGTCCCTCCCGGCCGATCCGGCAACCGGCACTGCCGGTGTCCCAACCACGGGTCGGTTATGCCCGACTCCGCCGTAAATGGTCGTCGCATCCGCCCGACGGATCAAGGGCGGGACCTCGTCCCGCCCTCTCCGTATCATCCCGTACCCGCTCAGCCCTGCATCGCGGCGAGCATCGTCTCGCCGAGACGGGCCGGCGAATCCGACACCTTGATGCCGGCCGAGCGCATGGCCTCCATCTTGTCGGCGGCGCCGCCCTTGCCGCCGGCGATGATCGCCCCGGCATGGCCCATCCGGCGCCCCGGAGGGGCGGTCACGCCGGCGATGAACCCCGCCACCGGCTTCTTGACCTTGGACCCCTTGAGGAACTCCGCGGCTTCTTCCTCGGCCGAGCCGCCGATCTCGCCGATCATGATGATGCCCTGGGTCTCGTCGTCGGCAAGGAACATCTCGAGCACGTCGATGAAGCTGGTGCCGTTGACCGGGTCGCCGCCGATGCCGACGCAGGTCGACTGGCCGAGCCCGGCCGCCGTGGTCTGCGCCACCGCCTCGTAGGTCAGGGTGCCGGACTTCGACACGATGCCGATCTTGCCGCGCTTGTGGATGTGGCCCGGCATGATGCCGATCTTGCAGGCGTCCGGGGTGATCACGCCCGGGCAGTTCGGGCCGATCAGCCGGGTCCTGGTGCCGCACAGCGCGCGCTTGACCTTCAGCATGTCGAGCACCGGGATGCCCTCGGTGATGCAGATCACCAGCGGGATCTCGGCGTCGACCGCTTCCAGGATCGAGTCGGCGGCGAACGGCGGCGGCACGTAGATCACGCTGGCGTTGGCGCCGGTCTTGGCGACCGCCTCGTGCACGGTGTTGAACACCGGCAGGTCGAGGTGGGTCTGACCGCCCTTGCCCGGAGTCACGCCGCCGACCATCCTGGTGCCGTACTTGATGGCCTGCTCGGAATGGAAGGTTCCCTGGCTGCCGGTGAAGCCCTGGCAGATGACCTTCGTGTTCTCGTCGACCAGGACCGCCATCAGGCCGCCTCCCTCACCGCTTTGACGATTTTCTCGGCGGCATCGCCGAGGTTGTCGGCCGACACGATCGGCAGGCCGGAATCCGCCAGGATCTGCTTGCCGAGCTCGACGTTGGTGCCTTCCAGCCGCACCACCAGCGGCACGTGCAGGCTGACCTCGCGGGCGGCGGCCACCACGCCCTCGGCGATCACGTCGCAGCGCATGATGCCGCCGAAGATGTTGACCAGGATGCCCTCGACGTTCTTGTCCGACAGGATGATCTTGAACGCCGCGGTGACCCGCTCCTTGGTGGCGCCGCCGCCGACGTCCAGGAAGTTGGCCGGCTCGCCGCCGACCAGCTTGATGATGTCCATGGTCGCCATCGCCAGCCCGGCGCCGTTGACCATGCACCCGATGTTGCCGTCGAGCTTCACGTAGTTCAGCTCGTACTTGCCGGCCTCGAGTTCCGCCGGATCCTCCTCGTCCTCGTCGCGCAGCTCGGCGATGTCGGGGTGGCGGAACAGGGCGTTGTCGTCGAAGTTCATCTTGGCGTCGAGCGCCATCACGTCGCCGGCGCCGGTGACCACCAGCGGGTTGATCTCCATCAGCGACGCGTCCAGGTCGACGAACGACTTGTACAGCGCGGTCAGGAACTTCACCGCCGCCGACACCTGCTTGCCCTCGAGGCCCAGGCCGAAGGCGATGCGTCGCGCGTAGTGACCGCTCATGCCGGTCACCGGGTCGATCGGCACGGTGAGGATCTTCTCCGGCGTGTGCGCGGCGACCTCCTCGATGTCCATGCCGCCCTCGGTCGAGGCGATCACGGTCACCCGGCCGGTGCCGCGGTCGACCAGCAGCGACAGGTACAGCTCGCGGGCGATGTCGCAGCCGTCCTCGACGTAGAGGCGCTTGACCTCCTTGCCCTCGGGCCCGGTCTGGTGGGTGACCAGGGTCATCCCGAGCATCCGCTCGGCCTCGGCCTTCACGGCGTCGAGCGACTTGACGACCTTCACGCCGCCGCCCTTGCCGCGACCGCCGGCGTGGATCTGCGCCTTCACGACCCAGACCGGCCCGCCGAGCTGCTCGGCGGCCTTGACCGCCTCGTCCGGGGTGAAGGCCACCCCGCCGCGCGGCACGGCCACGCCGAATTTGGCCAAGAGCGCCTTGGCCTGATACTCGTGGATGTTCATGGTTCCCCGCTCATCGTGTTGCAGGCGCCCGCCGCGGCGACCGCCCGGACGGCCGCGACGCCGGCCTCCTCCCTGCACTCTGCGTCGTCGGTTACGGGCGCGTCGGCCATGTCGCTTCCGGGTCGCATGAAGGGCGCTTTACTCTACGGTCCGGCCCAGTCCAGAGCAACCGGCGGCCGGGGCGACCGGCCGGACCGGAACCGACCGAGGGATCAGAGGCCGAGCTTGACCACGACCTCGTTCAGGGCGCGCACGGCCCCCACCGAATGGTCGAACATCGCCTTCTCGTCGGCGTTCAGCGAGATCTCGACGATCCGCTCGACGCCGCCGGCGCCGATCACCACCGGCACGCCGACATACAGCCCGTCGAGGCCGTAGGCGCCCTTGACGTAGGCGGCGCACGGCAGGACCCGCTTCTTGTCCTTCAGGTAGGACTCGGCCATGGCGATCGCCGAGCTGGCCGGGGCGTAGAACGCCGAGCCGGTCTTCAGCAGGCCGACGATCTCGGCGCCGCCGTCGCGGGTGCGCTGGACGATGGCGTCGATCTTCTCCTGCGAAGTCCAGCCCATCGCGATCAGGTCCGGGACCGGGATGCCGGCGACCGTCGAGTAGCGGGTCAGCGGCACCATGGTGTCGCCATGGCCGCCGAGCACGAACGCGGTGACGTCCTCGACGGAGACCCCGAACTCCTCGGCCAGGAACAGCCGGAAGCGGGCGCTGTCCAGCACGCCGGCCATGCCGACGACCTTCTCGTGCGGCAGCCCGCAGGCGTCGCGCAGCACGCCGACCATGACGTCCAGCGGGTTGGTGATGCAGATCACGAAGGCGTTCGGGCAGTTGTTCTTGATGCCCTCGCCGACGGCCTTCATGACCTTGGTGTTGGTGCCGATCAGGTCGTCGCGGCTCATGCCCGGCTTGCGCGGGATGCCGGCCGTCACGATCACGACGTCCGCACCGGCGAGCGCCGAATAGTCGCTCGAGCCGGTCACCGAGGCGTCGAAGCCCTCGACCGGCGAGGCCTGGGCGATGTCGAGGCCCTTGCCCTGCGGGACGCCGTCGACGATGTCGAACAGCACGATGTCGCCGAGTTCCTTGAGGCCGGCCAGCAGCGCCAGCGTGCCCCCGATGTTCCCGGCGCCGACCAGCGCGATCTTGTTGCGAGCCATGATCTCCCCTGTCGCAGCGTTGAGGCGTCCAAAAGCACCCGCGGCGACCGGCGGCGGAGAACGGCCGTCGGTGGCCGGAGGCATGCGGGGGGCGACATACTCCTATTTGCCGGACGGGGCAAGCGACCGCCGCTGCACTGCACCGTCCCGGGCCCGGTGCGGCCGGGTCGCGCGCACCGTGCGGTCGCCGCCCCGGCGCGAACCCGCCGGGGCGCGGTCACCGGTCGGCGCACGATCCGTATTGGATTCAAGACGCTGATGCTCCGCATCGAGCCACGGGCCACCGGGTCCGCCGCGCCGCCGGACAAAGGGGGTGCGCTGCAGCAGCCGGCCGCCCGGCCCGGGATGGCGCCGCCGTCACCGCGGCGCCGCCTCAGGCCGCCGCGCGTCCCTCGTCCGCCCGGTTCGGGACGCCGCGACGGGCGGCGTCGCTTTCGATCCGCCACAGCGTGTCAAGACCGGGCCTGAGATCGGAGATCACGAAGTCGGCCCGCTTCTCCGGGCTGCCGCCGCCGTTCGGGAATCGCTGCTCCCACTCGTGGATCTTCACGGTGAGCCCGCACAGCACGCGCGCCAGCGAATCCTGGTGCGTGGAGACCATCCGGCGGACGGCTTCGAACGAGTCGATCGTCACCGAACCCCAGTCCATCACCCTCTGGCGGTCGAAGTCGTTGAAGCGCCGGGTCACCGACGTGGTGATCAGGTTCAGCAGGCCCTCGACCCGCTGGAACGAGCGCTGCACGTTGGGATCGGTGCGCAGGAACGACTCGAGCCTGACCTCCCGGATCCAGCCGAGAATCCGCCCCACGACCGGCAGCGCGTGCATCAGGTAGCCGCGATAGTAGGACAGCGCCAGATAGGTGTCGCCGTAGTCCTCGATCAGGCCCGGCAGCGCATCCGGGCCGACCCGCAGCGCCGCCGCCATCGCCATGATCCGGCGACGCACCGCCGGCGTGGCCGGGTTCTCGATGGCCCGCGCGAACGCGTCGATGCCGTCGCCGGCGCGCCCGGCGGCACCGTACAGATGGGCCACCAGCGGCCGGGTGATACCGCTCATCAAGGGCCGCAGCTCGGCCCGCCTGGCCGGCGACAGCTGCAGGGCGTCGAGGTCGAGCACGTTCACGCCGGCCCGGCGGAGCCCGATGCGGAGCGTGTAGGGGTCGAAGGCCGGCAGCTCGCCGAGCCGGCGCAGCAACGCCAGGTCGCCGGCCAGGGCCGCGGCGTCGCCCGGGAAGAAGTCCGGCACCTCGTCGACGGCGATCTGGCCGGAGCCGCCGCCGGTCTCGCGGAACAGCTCGACCCGGGTTTCCAGGCGGTGGTTCCGGATCAACCGGGCGCGGGCGAGCGCATGGGTGCCGAGCGGCAGGACCGACAACGGCAGGATGTGGATCGAGTCCCGGTCGTAGTCGGCGATCGTCGATACGGGCTGGCTGGCGTCCGGCATCTCGTCCCTTCCCTGGCCCGCAGGGTCGGTTGAACGGAATATGCCGAAAATTTTAGGTTTCTTTTATTTATATCGCCATTCGTAGAACTACGCAGTGCCGCCGCTGCGGCGCTGACCGGGCGCGGCCAGGCCGGCCTCGAAACGCGGCGCCCGGCGCTCCAGCGCCCACAGCCCGTCGAGTCCCGGCCGCAGGTCGGTGGCCACGAACTCGGCCCGCTTGTCGGGGCTGCCGCCGCCGTTCGGGAACCGCTGCTCCCACTCGTAGATCTTCACGGTCAGCCCGCACAGGACGGCGGCGAGCGACTGCTGGTGCTGCGAGATCAGCTCGCGCACCTGGGCGAAGGTGCCGACCGTCACCCGGTCCCAGTTGACCACGGTATGCCGGTCGAAGCCCTCGAACCGGCGGGTCACCGAACCGGTGACGTGGGCCAGCACGTCCTCGACCTGCTGGAACGTCCGCTGGGCGTTGGCGTCGGTCCGCAGGAACGACTCGGTCCTGACCTCGCGCATCCACTCCAGGATCCGGCCGATCACCGGCAGCGCGTACTGGAAGTAGCTGCGGTAGTAGGACAGCGCCAGGTAGGTGTCGCCGTAGTCCTCCAGCATGTCCGGCAGGGCGTCGACGCTGATCTGCAGCGCCTCGGCCATCGACCGGATGCGGGCCCGGACCCTGGGGGTATCCGGGTATGCTATCAGTCGGATGATGCCGTCCAGGTCGTCGGCCGCCGCCCGGCCGTCGCCGTACAGGTGGACGATCAGCGGACGCGTGATGTTGCGCATCAGCGGCAGCAGCTCGGCCCGCTTGGCCGGCGAGAGCTGGAGGGCTTCCAGGCTCAGCACGTCGACCCCGGCCTGGCGCAGGCCGATCCGCAGGGTATACGGGTCGAGCGCCGGCAGCTGGCCGATTCGTCGCAGCAGCGCCATGTCGTCGTGCAGCGCCGCGACGTCGCCCGTGAAGAAGTCGGGAATCTCGTCGATGGCGATCTGGCCGGAGCCGATGCCGGTCTCGCGGAACAGCTCGACCCGGGTCTCCAGGCGGTGGTTCCGGATCAGCCGCGCGCGGCTGAGCGCGGCGTTCGAGACCGGCAGCACCGTCAACGGCAAGGTATGGATGGAATCGCGGTCGTAGTCGGCTATCACCGACCCTGGCCGCATCGCGTCCGGCATCGCTTTCCCCACTCCCGGACCACCGGTTTCGGGTCCGAGCCCCGCTTTTCGCGGTTCTTGATAAATCTTTTAGCAACATTTTACGCAAAGCACAAAGGGGCTCGGTACCGGGCGGGACCGGCCTGCCGGCCACGCCGCCCGCCAGGGGGGTTCCAGACGCCGGCCGGGCGCGGCACACTTCCGGCGATGGGGATCCGAGGCTGAACAATGATGAAGGTGGTTGCCCCGGTCGGGGCATTGCTGGCCAGCGTGGCCCTGCTGCTGATGGGCAACGGCCTGCAGGGAACGCTGCTGCCGTTGCGCGCCGAGATCGAGGCGTTCAGCCCGGTCTCGATCGGCGTGATGGGGTCGGCCTATTTCCTCGGCTTCGCGCTCGGCTGCCTGTACGGCCCCGTGGTGGTCGGCCGGGTCGGACACATCCGGACCTTCACGGCGGCGGCCGCCCTGGCGTCGACGGTGGCGCTGGCCCACGCCATGATCACCGAGCCCTGGGCATGGTGGCCGCTGCGCGCGCTGACCGGATTCGCCTTCGCGATCCTCTACATGGTCATCGAGAGCTGGCTGAACGAACGCGCCACCAACGAGACCCGCGGCACGGTCATGTCGATCTACACGGTCATCAACCTGACCGTGATCATGGCCGGCCAGATGCTGCTGACGCTGTACGACCCGGGCTCGTTCCCGCCGTTCGCGCTGGCATCGATCCTGGTCTCGCTGGCGGCCCTGCCGGTAGCGCTGACCACCGCCCTGGCGCCGGCGCCGCTGCAGAGCACGAAGGTCCGGTTCGCGCGGCTGTACCGGATCTCGCCGGTCGGCTTCATCGGCGCCTTCACCGTCGGACTCGGCAACGGCGCGTTCTGGTCGCTGGCGCCGCTGTTCGCCACCTCCGGCGGGCTCGACGTGAACGGCGTCGCCACCTTCATGAGCCTGGTGGTGCTCGGCGGCGCCATCGGGCAGTACCCGCTCGGCAAGCTGTCGGACCGCACCGACCGGCGCCGGGTGATCCTGCTGGCGGCCGGCGGGGTGGTGCTGACCGGTGCGCTCCTGCCGACGGTAGCCGGGCTGTTCGCCCCCGGCCTCTACGTCGGCGCGTTCCTGTTCGGGCTGACCGCCATGCCGGTCTATTCGCTGTCGGTCGCGCACATGAACGACTTCGTCGAGCCGGACGGGTTCGTGGAGGCGTCGTCCGGCATGCTGATGGTATACGCCCTCGGGGCGATCGCCGGCCCGGTGATCGCGTCCTGGGCGACCGGCGTGGCCGAGACCGACCTGCTGTTCCCGTACATATCCCTCGTCTATCTGGGTTTCTCGGGCTTCGTGGTGCTCCGAATGCGGGCGCGCGCGTCCCCCACCTCGGAGGAGAAGACCGACTTCGTCGCGACCCCTGGGACCTCGCCGGCGCTCGGCGCCCTGGACCCGCGGTCGGATGCCGAGGCAACGGACGGCCACGTCGGGGACACCGAGGGGTCGGTCGCCGGCGAATCGGCACCGGATGCTCCCGCCGCACCGGAGAGTGCCGGTTCCGGGGAGAGCGCCGACGCCGAGCGCGGCATGGTGTCGCGGCCTCCCCCCGATCGGACTTGAAATCCGGCACCGCAGGCGCTAAGTCAGGCGCCTTCGAGTTCCCGTCATACACGCGCCCCGCTGACCGGACCCCGGTCAGCCTGCGCGTTGCTCGCGCCTGAGAGCCGCTTTGGCTTCGTATTTCGGCGCGACGCCATAACATCGAGAGGAGGTTCTGTATGGCCGATAAGCCGCTCGCCGGACGCGTCATTGCCGTCATGCTTGCCAATGGTTTCGACGAGATCGAATTCACCGAGCCGCAGAAGAAGCTGATCGAAGCCGGTGCGGTCACCAAGGTGGTGTCGCGCGCCAACGGGCTGGTCAACGGCTGGTACGAGGGGTCCTGGGGGCACTTCTTCCCGGTCGACGTCGACCTGGCCGAGACCCTCGCGGTCGACTTCGACGGCCTGGTGGTCCCGGGCGGGTTCCGCGCGGTCGAGAAGCTGGCCGAGGATCCGCATGCCAAGCGCGTGCTGAAGGCGTTCATGCGCGCCTCGATGCCGGTCGCCGTGATCGGCGACGCCGGCAAGCTCCTGGTCGTGAACGAGGTCGCCAAGGGCCGCACCGTGACGTCCAGCGAGGACGTCCGGGCCGAGCTCGAGGCCGCCGGCGCCAGCTGGGAGGAGACCCCGGTCGTGGTCGAGGGCTCGCTGGTCACCGCCAACGGTGCCGAGGGTGTCCGCGAGGCGATGGACCGGTTCATCGAGGTGGTCGCCGCCTACGAGCGCGAGGCCGACGCCCAGGCTGCCTGATATCCGGGCCGCCTGACGGCCGGCAGCCGGCCCCAGCGGGCCGGCCCTGAAGAAACGATCGAAGCGACGCCGACGGAACCGTCGGCGTCGTTTTTCGTTGGAGAACTTCTCCCCGAATCCCCCTAGTGTCCTGGCTCATGACGACCCCGCCGCCCGCGCCATCCGCTCCCGCACCGTCGGCCGACGTCCCGCGCACCATCGCCAGCCCGTGCGTCGGGGTGTGCCAGATCGATCGCGAGACCAGGTTCTGCCTCGGGTGCTGGCGCACCATCGAGGAGATCGCGCACTGGGCGCGCTACGGCGATCCGCAGCGCCTCGAGGTGCTGGAGCGCCTGCGCGAGCGCCAGGGTGCCGCCGGCCAGGACCGCCGGCGGGTCACGCGGCGCCGGCAGGCCCGGCTGGACGCCGGCACCCTGGACGCCGGCACTACCGGGAGCCGCGATCCGTGAGCGAGGGAACCCGATCGTGACCGACTGCCTGACCGCCCTGCTGGCCGAGCGCGGCCACCTGATCGCCGACGGCGCGATGGGCACCAACCTGTTCGCCCTCGGCCTGGAGACCGGCGACTCCCCGGAACTCTGGAACGTCGAGCACCCGGACCGGGTGGCCGCGGTCCACCGCGGCTTCCTTGAGGCCGGCTCCGACATCGTGCTGACCAACAGCTTCGGCGGCTCCCGCCATCGCCTGAAGCTGCACCACGCCCAGGACCGGGTCGCCGAGCTGAACGCCGCCGCCGCCCGCATCGCCCGGGCCGAGGCCGACGCTTTCGCCGGGCGTGCCGGCCGGCGGGTCCTGGTGGCCGGCTCGATCGGACCGACCGGCGAGCTGTTCGTCCCGCTCGGCGCCCTCACCCCCGCGGAAGGTGTCGAGGCGTTCGCCGAGCAGGCCGCCGGCCTGGCCGAGGGCGGCGTCGACCTGCTGTGGATCGAGACCATGTCGGCCCCCGAGGAGGTGACGGCCGCGGTCGCCGGCGCCGCCCGCACCGGGCTGCCGTTGGTGGTCACCATGACGTTCGACACCAACGGCCGCACCATGATGGGGCTGACGCCGGACGGCTTCGCGGACTTCGCCCGGGGCCTGACCCCGCGGCCGGCCGCGATCGGCGCCAATTGCGGGGTCGGGCCGGCCGAGCTGATCGACACCGTCCTCGGCATCACCGCCGCCGATCCCGCTGCCGTGGTGATCGCCAAGGGCAACTGCGGCATCCCGCAATATGTCGACGGCCGGATCGTCTACGACGGCACCCCCGAAGCGATGGCCGCCTATGCGCGCCTCGCCCGCGATGCCGGCGCCCGGATCGTCGGCGGCTGCTGCGGTTCGACCGCGGTGCACGTCAAGGCGATCGCCGACGCGCTGGCCGGCTACGTCCCCGGCCTCCGGCCGGATGCGACCCGGCTGACCGAGATCCTGGGCACCCCGTGGGCGAAGCGCGGCCGGCTGGCCGACAGCGACCCACGGGAAGACGGTGAGCGGCGGCGCGGCCGGCGCCGGCGCGCTTAGCGTTCCGGGGCATAGGTTTCACAGGCGGAGTGCGAGAGATGTCGGGTCCGATCTTCCACATGCTGGCCGGGGCTCCGGCGCCGGTGGCGCCCTACAGCCACGCGGTCGAGGTCGACGGCTGGGTGCTGGTGACCGGTCAGCTGCCGACCGACCCGGACGACGACACGATCCCGTTACCGGACGGCATCGAGGCGCAGACCCACAAGACCATGGACAACTTGCGCCGGGTGCTGGCCGGCCTCGGCCTCGGCTTCGAGCACGTGCTGCAGGCGCGGGTGTTCCTGACCCATTTCGAGCGCGACTACGCCGCCATGAACGCCGTGTACGCCTCGTATTTCCCGGCCGACCGGCGCCCGGCGCGCACCTGCATCGGGGTCACCGGCCTGGCCCGCGGCGGTTTGGTCGAGATCGACTTCGTCGCCCGGCGTCCCTGACCCCCGGGCCGATTGACGCTCCGGCGGAACGGAACACCCGCCCGCCGGGCGGTTTTCGGTTACCGACCGCGCCCGTACGTCATTGACCATCGGTTGAGACGGGACGGAGCGAGAGCGATGGGCTTCCAGGACGAACTGGCCGGCATCAAGCGGATGGCGGTCGAGAAGCGCGGGCCGGCGGTGATCGCGGCCTATGAGCGCGGGGTCGACGAATTGCGCGCAACCGGCATCGCCGGGCGCGCCCTGGCGGTCGGCGACACCATGCCGGCGTTCGCGCTGCCGAACGCCGACGGCGCCACCGTGCGCTCGGGCGACCTGCTGGGGAACGGTCCGCTGATCGTGACGTTCTACCGCGGCGGCTGGTGCCCCTATTGCAACCTCGAGCTCCGCACCTACCAGGCGCAGCTCGACCGCCTGCGGGCGGCCGGCGCCTCGGTGGTGGCGATCTCGCCGGAACTGCCGGACCGGACGCGCGACACCGCCGGCCGCAACGCGGTGGCGTTCGAGGTGCTGAGCGACACCGGCAACGCCGTCGCCCGCGCGTTCGGGCTGGTGTTCCGCCTGAGCGACGAACTGGTCGAGATCTACCGCCGCAACGGCAACGACCTGGAGCGCCACAACGGCGACGGGTCCTGGGAACTGCCGATCCCGGGCACCTTCGTGATCGACCGCGACGGCCGGGTCGCGCTGGCCGACGTCGACCCGGACTACACCCGCCGGCTCGACCCCGAGCAGGTGGTCCGCGCGGTCGAGGCGCTGGCCGGCACCTGAGAGCGCGTTAACCTGCCGGAAACCTGCTTCGGGCAAAGTGACCGGACCGGCAGGCGCGACGTTGCCGGGAGCGGTGCCCCGAAATGCTGATCGGCTATGCAATGACACGCGAGGATGACGACGGCTGGATCGAGCCAACCGATCCGGCCATCGAGGAATCGGCTGACCGCATCCTGGCGTTCTCCGGCGCCGTCGATCCGCAGGCCCTCGCGGCGATCGACGAGCGCGTCCAGGCCGTCGCCTGGGTCGACCGTCCCGACCAGCTCGAGGACAGGAAGCTCGGCTTTCTGCTGGAGCACTGGCAGAAGCTGGCCCGGGCCTGCGGCGGCATCCCGGACCGGCAGGACATCGACGTGCTCGACCTGGTTCCGGCGATCGGCAACCTGATGGTTCTGGAGGCCGAGCGCGACGGCTTCGACGCGGTCTACCGGGTCTACGGCACCGGGGTCGCCGACCGCGCCGGCCGCGATTGGACCGGATACCGGGTGTCGGAAATGAACCGGATCACCCGCACCCCCGCCGCCCTGCTGTACCGGACCTGCTATCGTGCGGTGTTCCGACGGCCGGCGCCGCTTTACACCGAGCACGCCTCGCCGCAATGGGTCGGCGCCAATTCCTGGCGCCGGCTGATCCTGCCGCTGTCCGACGGCGGCATCCCGTGCGCCCGGTTCCTGGTCGGCAACCTGCCGGTCGGCCGGAAGCTGATGTCGCCGGCCGAGATCGCGGCTCAGCAGCAACGGATACGCGGTAGCTGAACGCTCCCGTGGCCTGGCGACGAGCGCCGGTGCCACGGACCGAGCCGCGAGCGCCATACCCCGCAATTCCATGACCGTCGCGCCATGAATCCCGAAGACGAGACCTGGGTCGATCCGAGCGACGCGGCCATCGAGGACGCGGCGGACCGGATTCTGGCCTTCTCCGACAAGGTCGATCCGGCGGTCGCCGCAGCGATCGACGGCTGCGTGCGGGAGATCGCCTGGATCGAGGAGCCCGCCGGGCTCGACGAGCCCAAGCTCGGCTTTCTGCTGAAGCACTGGCAGGCGCTGCCGGCCGGGTGCGACGGCATACCCGATCGCAGCAGCCTCGATGTCGCCGACCTGGTTCCGGCGCTCGGGAACCTTTTGATGCTGGAGGTCGAGCGCGACGGCTTCGATGCCATCTACCGCGTCTACGGCACCGCCGTTGCCGACCGTGCGGCGCGCGACTGGACCGGGTTCCGGGTCTCCGAGATGAACCGGACCACCCGGACTCCCGCGGCGCTTCTGTACCGATCCTGCTACCGTGCCGTGCTCCGCCGCCCGCGACCGCTGTACACCGAGCACCAGTCGCCGCCATATCTCAGCGTGTACGCCTGGCGCCGGCTGATTCTGCCGCTCGCCGACGGCGCCAGGCCCTGCGGCCGCTTCCTGGTATGCAACGTCGCCGTCGGTCGGCGGTCGCTGTCGAGCAGCGATCTCGAAGAGCTGCAGCGGCGGATCCAGCGCCCGGTCCCGCCGGCCTATCCGCACACCGGTTGACGTTCGCGGCCGGGCGGCCCAGCCTGCCCGCCGTCACCGCCACCGGAGCCTCGCCCGCCCGTGACCATCCTGCGCAGCGTGTTGGTGGCCGCGGTCCTGGCCGCGGCCGGAGCGGCCGGCTACTGGCTGTACCTGCGGCCGACGCCGGTCGACGCCGTCGCGGCCCGACGCGGCGACGCCGCCGAAATCGTCTACGCCACCGGCGTGGTCGAGCCGCGGACCTGGGCCAAGGTCACCGCGCTGATCCGCGAGCGCATCACCTGGCTGTGCAACTGCGAGGGCGAGACGGTCGTCAAGGGCGCCGAGCTCGCCCGGCTCGACGACCGCGAGGCCCAGGCCGCCCTGGCCGAGCTGAAGGCCCGCCTGCAGCTCGCGCACGACGAGCTGGAGCGCCAGTCGGTGCTGGCCGGCCGCAACGTGGCGAGCCAGCAGGCGCTCGACCGGGCGCGCAGCGAGGTCGCCCAGTACGAGGCGCTGGCGGCCGGGCAGGTCGCCCGCATCGAGAGCTACGTGCTGCGCGCACCCGGCACCGGCGTGGTGCTGCGCCAGGACGGCGAGGTCGGCGAGATCGCCGAGCCCGGCACCGTCCTGTTCTGGGTCGGCCGGCCGACGCCGCTGCTGGTGATCGCCGACGTCAACGAGGAGGACGTGCCGCGGGTCGAGGTCGGCCAGCGCGTGCTGCTGCGCTCGGACGCGTTTCCCGACCGCGAGCTCGCGGCCGTCGTCGACAGCGTGACCCCGAAGGGCGATCCGGTCACCAAGACCTTCCGGGTGCGGCTGCGGCTGCCGGACGACACGCCGCTGCGGATCGGCATGTCGGTCGACGTCAACATCGTCGTCCGGGTCTCGGAGAACACGATGCTGATCCCCGGCCTCGCGGTCGAGGGCGGCGCGGTGTTCGTGGTCGAGGACGGGACCGCCCGCCGCCGGACCGTGGATGTCGGGATCCGCGGGACCCGCGCCACCGAGATCCTGTCCGGCCTCGGCGAGGGCGAACGGGTGATCACGCCGTTCCCGGCCGAGCTGGCCGACGGCGCCCGCGTCGACGCCGGCGCCCGCTGAGACCGGCGTGCGGCTGATCCTCGACATCGCGGTCACCCATATCGTCGGGCGCGGCCGCCAGACCCTGGTCGCGATCCTGGGGGTGGCGGTCGGGGTCGGCTTCTCGGTCGCCATGGCGGCGCTGATGCAGGGCGGCCAGGACGACCTGATCGCCAAGCTGGTCGACACCATGCCGCACGTGCAGATCACCGACGACCGGCGGACGCCACCGGTGCAGCCGGCCGAGCTGGCGTTCGACGCCGCCGCGATCGCCGGCCTGCGCCCGCGCGAGGACCGGCGCGGCATCATCAATCCGACTGCGGCGTTCGCCTGGCTGAAGGAATGGGTGCCGGGCCGGGTCGCCGCCAGCCTGACCACCCAGGGCGTGGTGCGCTATCTCGGCCGCGACGTCGGCGCCACCGTCGTCGGCATCGAGCCGAAGGCCGAACGCGGCGTCTCGTCGCTGGTCGAGGACTTCGTTGACGGCAGCTTCGAGGCGCTCGACGTCGGCGGCAACAACGTGGTGATCGGCGACCGCATGGCCGGCCGGCTCGGCGCCGGGGTCGGCGACACCGTGACCCTGGTGTCGTCCTCCGGGTTGTCCCGCGGCTTCAAGATCGTCGGCCTGTACCACACCGGCATCACCGCGCGCGACGAGCACGAGGCCTACATCCTGCTGAAGAGCGCGCAGATCCTCGACGCCCGCATCAACGTCGTCAACGAGATCCGGATCAGGCTGGACGATCCGGCCGCCGCGCCGGCGGTCGCCCGCCGGGCGGAAGCCCGGCTCGGCTACAAGTCGATGTCGTGGCAGGAGGCCAACGAGCAGATCCTGGAGGCGCTCGTGGTGCGCAACGTCATCATGTACACGGTGGTGGCGGCGATCATGCTGGTGGCCGGGTTCGGGATCTTCAACATCATCTCGACGATCACCCACGAGAAGGCGCGCGACATCGCCATCATGAAGTCGCTCGGGTTCAGCCGGGGCGACATGCAGCGGCTGTTCGTGCTGGAGGGCCTGGCGATCGGCCTCGCCGGCTCGCTGCTCGGCTGGCTGCTCGGCTTCGCCCTGGTGTACGCGCTGGCCTCGGTGCATTTCGAGCTGAACGCCGGCGGCCGCGAGCTGACCCGGCTGCCGGTCGCCTGGGAGCCGCTGCACTACGCCATCGCCGCCGGCTTCGCGCTGGCCTCGGCGGCGGTCGCCGGCTACCTGCCGGCCCGCAAGGCGGCCCGCCAGCCGCCGGTCGACATCATCCGGGGCGCCACGTGAGCCCGCCGCCCGCGCTGATCGAGACCGAGGGGCTGACCCGGATCCTGCCGGAAGTGGTGCCGGTGACCCTGGTCGAGGACGTCACCCTGGCGATCGGCGAGCGCGAGTTCGTCGCCATCACCGGCCCGTCCGGTTCCGGCAAGTCGTCCCTGCTGTACCTGCTGGGCCTGCTCGACCGCCCGACCCGCGGGCGGCTGCGCCTGGCCGGCATCGACACCGATCCGATGGACGAGGCGGCCCGGGCCGCGCGGCGGCTCGCCATGCTCGGCTTCGTGTTCCAGTTCCACTTCCTGCTGCCGGAATTCAGCGCGCGCGAGAACGTCGAGATCCCGATGCGCAAGCTCGGCCGGCTGTCGCGCCCCGCGATCCGGGACCGGGCCGGCGAGCTGCTGGAATCCCTCGGGCTGGCCGGCCACGTCGACAAGCGGCCGGACCAGCTGTCCGGCGGCCAGCGCCAGCGGGTGGCGGTCGCCCGGGCACTCGCCAACGACCCGCCGCTGCTGCTGGCCGACGAGCCGACCGGCAGCCTGGACAGCCAGAGCTCGGAGCAGGTGTTCGCGATCCTGGCCGACCTGGTGCACGGCCGCGGCAAGACCGTGGTCGCCGTCACCCACGACCTTGAGCTGGCCGCCCGCATGGGCCGGCGCATCCACCTGGTGGACGGCCGCGTGGTCAGCGACGAGCGGATCTCGGCGGCCGGCCCCCCGGGTTAGCGACGGCGGCCGTCACTCGGCGCGCAGCCGGGCGATCATCGCCCGCACCGCCCACATCTGGGGACCGCTGCGCCGGGCATAGTCGGCCCCGCTGTAGCCCCACCAGTCCCAGCAGCCGGCCGGGTTGCCGGACCAGCCGAAAGCGTCCCAGGCCGGCGCCCAGGCCCGGCTCTGCGGATACAGCACGACGATGCGGTTGGCCTCGGCCCAGCGGTTGTAGCCGGCGTCCCACACGAAGTCGTCGCCGACGGCGTCGGTGTTCTGGCTGCAGCCGTGGAAGGCGACGTGCAGCCGGCAGCCCTCGCCGTCGGGCACACAGGCCTCCGGCAGGTAGAGGAAGCCGACCGTCGCCAGGCCCGTGCTCTCGTCCTCCGCGTCGAAGAACGCGCGCTGGTCGAAGCCGATCAGGCGATCGCGGCGCGGAACGCCGGGAGTGTCGGCGAACCCGTCCGGCAGCAGGTGCCGCAACAGCTCCCCGGCGACGTCGCGGTCGCAGTCCACGACGAACGGCGGCGCCTGATCGCCGCAACCCAGCTTCGGGAACCGGCTCTCGCCACGGAACTCGTCGACCGGCATGCCGTGCCCCGCCGGCACGTCGTCGACCAGCGTCAGGCGCTCGCCGGTCACCCCGAACCGGCGGTACAGCCCGGCCAGCGCCTGCACGGTCGCCGCCGGCACGATGGTGTCCCTGGTGCCGGAGAACAGCCAGGCCCGGTCGTCGGCCAGGTTGGCCGGATCGTCGATCGCCGCATCCGAACGGGCGACGTCGACGACCGCCAGGGCGTGCGCCACGGTCGGGGCGCCGGCCGGGGCGCCGAGCCAGCCGGACCACAGCTCGACCGTCGGGCGGCCGATGCGGGTGCAGACGCTGAGCGCGGTGATCGTGCGCCCGTAGGGATGTATCGACAGCCACCATGGAGTCGCCGGCGGCTCCGCGCAGCCGTACGGGCCGCCGGCGACCAGGCCGGCGCCGGCGATCACCCCGGAGTAGGCGACGTGCATCTGGTGGGCGAAGAAAGCGCCCGACGACAGGCCCGACACCGTCACCGGGCCGGGGTCCAGGCCCGGCAGTTCCGGCAGCCGGCCCGGCTGCGCTTCCGCGCGGGCCGCCATCAGCAACCCGAGCACCATCACCGGCAGCCAGCGCATGGACGCCTCCGTTCCCGACCCGCACCCTCGTCGGCGAGCGTGCCACAGCCCGGCCGGCGAGGGAACGCGTGCGGCCCGTCGCCGGCAACCGGAACGTCAGCCGGGCGGGTCCCGGGTCGACCGCGACGGGTGCCGCGGCACCCCGTCCCCGACACCTTCGGGGCCGCGGCGGCCCTGCGGCTTCATTGTTCCTTAAGGCAATCTGCCGGATACCGTTTCGATGCTCCGCCTCTACGACTGCATCGTCGAACAGCACGACACCGGGCTGGTGCTCCTGGCCGGTCTCGTCTGCGTGCTCGCCTGCTACACCGCGGTCAGCCTGATCGCGCGCACCCGCCGGCTGACGGGGCCGCCGCGGCTCGCCTGGCTCGGCTCGGCGGCCCTGGTGACCGGCGGCGGCATCTGGTCCACGCACTTCATCGCCATGCTGGCGTTCGCCGCCGCGGTGCCGGTCGGCTACGACCTGCCGCTGACGGTCGCCTCGGTGGCGATCGCCGTGGCGATGTCCGGTCTCGGCCTGCTGGCGGCGATCGTCGGCGGTGCGCCGGTGGTCGGCGGGGCCATCGTCGGCATCGGGATCGCGACCATGCACTATACCGGCATGGCGGCGCTCGAGGTGCCGGCGGTCAGGCACTGGGATCCGGCTTATGTGATCGGGTCGATCGCGGTCGGACTGCTCGGCGCCAGTGCCGCGATCGCCGGGCTGGTGCGCGGCCGGCTGGGGCGCCCGGGCGCCGCCGGCCTGCTCGCCATGGCGATCTGCGGCCTGCACTTCACCGGAATGGCGGCCTTCAGCCTGCAGGCCGACCCGCGGATCGCGCTGCCGGAGCGGGTCATGGCGCCGGACTGGCTGGCGGTGGCGGTCGCCGTGGTCACCGTCCTGATCGTCGGCTTCGCCCTGGTCGGGGCGATGGTGGACGAGCGTCTGGCGGAGCGCGCCGCGGCCGAGGCCGAGCGCCTGCGCCGCCACGTCGCCGAGCTCGAGGCGACCAAGCGCGACCTCGAGGCCACCACCGGGCAGCTGCAGGTCGCGCTCGAGGCCGCCGCCGCCGGCAACCAGGCGAAGTCGCAGTTCCTGGCGGTGATGAGCCACGAGCTGCGCACCCCGCTCAACGCCGTGATCGGCTTCTCCGAGATGATGCTCCGCGAGATCTACGGCCCGCTCGGCGACCGGCGATATGCCGGGTTCGCCGAGACCATTGCCAGCAGCGGCCAGCACCTGCTGGGCCTGATCGACGACGTGCTCGACTTCTCGGGCCTCGACGCCGGCCGGCTGCAGCTCCACGAGGACGAGGTCGACGTCGGCGCCCTGCTCGCCGGCTCGGTGCGGATGCTCGAACGCCAGGCCGAGACCGCCGGCGTCCGGGTCGAGGCCGATGTTCCCGGCGACCTTCCGGCCGTCCTGGCCGACCCGCAACGGCTCCGCCAGGTCGCGCTGAACCTGGTGTCCAATGCCATCAAGTTCACCCCGACGGGCGGCACGGTGACGGTTTCCGCGTCCCACGGCGCCGAGACCGGCATGACCATCACCATCGGGGACACCGGCATCGGCATCGCCGCCGAGGACATCCCGCGGGCGCTGGAGCAATTCGCCCAGGTCGACAACCGCTTCAGCCGCCGCTTCGAGGGCACCGGCCTGGGGCTGCCGCTGTCCAAGCGGCTGGTCGAGCTGCACGGTGGCGCGCTCTCGATCGAGAGCACGGTGGGTGCCGGGACCGTGGTCACGGTCACCCTGCCGCGCGAGCGTCTGCGCCCCCGCGCCACCGCGGCCTGACCGCTCGCGATCAGCCGGCGAGCCGCTCGTTCGACGGGAACATGTACTTGCGGGCCTCGGCGTCCATCTCGGTCTTGAAGGCGTGGCCGGCCTTGTCCTTCACGGCGATCGCCCGCGCCGCCGCCGGGCGGGCGTTGATCTCGTCCATCAGCCGCTTGAGGTTCGGGAACCTGTCGATCGCCCCCTCGTCGAGCACCAGGTGCGCCATCCGCACCCAGCCCCACACCGCCATGTCGACGATGGTGTAGGTGTCGCCGACCATGTAGCGGTGCTTGGCGAGGTGGTCGTCGAGGATCCGGTAGTGCCGCTCGGCCTCGAAGTCGTAGCGGTTGATGGCGTACGGGATCTTCTCCGGCGCCATCCGCTTGAAGTGCACCGACTGGCCGGAATACGGGCCGACGCCGGTCGCCACGAACATCAGCCAGGACAGCAGCTGGCCGCGGGTCTTCGGGTCGCCGGCCGGCATGAACTTGCCGGTCTTCTCGCCGAGGTACAGCAGGATCGCGTTGCTGTCGAACACCGTGACGTCGCCGTCGACCAGCGACGGCGCCTTGGCGTTCGGGTTGATCGCCAGGTACTCCGGCGTGAACTGCTCGCCCTTGCGGCTGTCGACCGGGATCGGCTCGTACTCGAGGCCGGCCTCCTCGAGGAACAGGGCGACCTTCATCGGGTTGGGACCGGTGTTGTAGTAGAACTTCAGCACGTCAGGCCTCCGGGTTCGGATGGTTGGCGGAGCGGCCCGGCCGGGCGCCCGCGGGGAAAGCTGCGGCGGAGTGTGCGTCGGGTCGCCGGCCGGCGCCGTTCACGATCCGATGAGCCGGGTTCGGCCCTCCCCGGAACCGCGCGCGGGCTCTCACGCCTCGCCGCGGTGCACCGGGTCGACCCACTTGACCGCCTCCGGCTTCTCGACCGGCTCGATGTCCAGGTTGACGACCACGTTCTCGTTGTCGCTGCGCACCAGCACGCAGTCGAGCGGCTCGTCTGTCGAGGCGTTGATCTCCTGGTGCGGCACGAACGGCGGCACGAAGATGAAGTCGCCCGGACCGGCCTCGGCGACGTATTCCAGGTTCTCGCCCCAGCGCATCCGGGCACGGCCGCTGACCACGTAGATCACGCTCTCCAGTTCGCCGTGGTGGTGGGCGCCGGTCTTGGCGTTCGGGTAGATCTTCACGGTGCCGGCCCACAGCTTCTTGGCGCCGGCGCGCGCGGTGTTGATGGCGGCGGCGCGGTTCATGCCCGGGGTCTGGGCGGTATTCGGGTCGAGCTGGTCGCCCGGGATCACCTTGATGCCGTGCTCCTTCCAGTCGACCGAACCCGCTGCCGGCGGGCCGTCATGGTGGTGATGGTGATGATCGCTCACGGCTGCCTCCTTCGGCGAATCGAACGAATGTTCCGTTAATCGAACATCTATCCCATTCGTCGGACAGGGCAAGCGTCCGCTGCGGAACGACTGCGTTCGCAGGTGCGGAATCAAGACGGTGGATCGCCGGCGCGATTCCTGCCAGTTTCCGCGCCCCCGGTATACGCGCCCCGTATACGCACCCCGGGCTTCAGCGCCCGCGGGACGGAGCCATCGCGGAGACGAGCATGAACAAGGGCCTGTCGCGTCCGAAGAACCAGATCCGATTCCTGCTGCTGGAAGGCATCTCGGCCTCCGCCGTCGAGGTGCTGCACAGCAACGGCTACGACAACGTCGAGGTGCTGCCCAAGGCGCTGGAGCAGGACGCGCTGATCGCGGCGCTCAAGGACGTGCAGATGCTCGGCATCCGCTCGCGCACCCAGCTCACCGACGCGGTCCTCAAGGCCGCGCCCTCGGTGGTGGCGGTCGGCTGCTTCTCGGTCGGCACCAACCAGGTCGACCTGGACGCCGCCCGGCGACGCGGCGTGCCGGTGTTCAACGCCCCGTTCTCCAACACCCGCAGCGTCGCCGAGCTGACCATCGCCGAGATCGTGATGCTGGCGCGCGGCATCTTCGCGAAGTCGACCGCCGCCCATCGCGGCGGGTGGATCAAGAGCGCCGCCGGCAGCCGCGAGGTGCGCGGCAAGACGCTGGGCATCGTCGGCTACGGCAACATCGGGACCCAGCTGGCGGTGCTGGCCGAGGCCATGGGCATGCGGGTGGTCTACTTCGACCGCACCGACAAGCTGCGGCACGGCAACGTCGAGCCGACCGACACTCTGGGCGAGCTGCTGGCGCGGGCCGACGTGGTGTCGCTGCACCTGCCCGAGACGCCGGAGACCCGCGGCATGTTCGGCGCCGCCGAGATCCGCGCCATGAAGCCGGGCAGCTTCCTGATCAACAACGCCCGCGGCAGCCTCGTCGACATCGACGCGCTGGCCGCCGCGCTGAAGGACGGGCATCTGGCCGGTGCGGCGGTCGACGTCTTTCCCGCGGAGCCGAAGTCGAACGCCGACGCCTTCGAGAGCCCATTGCGCGGCCTCGACAACGTGATCCTGACGCCGCATGTCGGCGGCTCGACCGAGGAGGCGCAGGAGCGCATCGGTGACGAGGTGGCGCGCAAGCTGGTGGAGTACTCCGACGTCGGCTCGACCCTGGGCGCCGTGAACTTTCCGCAGGTCCAGCTGCCCAAGGGCGGCTCGGTCACCCGCTTCATCCAGGTCCAGCGCAACCTGCCGGGCGAGCTCGGCAAGCTGAACGACCTGTTCGCCAGCCACCGCCTGAACATCTCGGCCCAGCACTACCAGACCGACGGCGAGATCGGCTACGTGGTGCTCGACGCCGAGGGCGAGGTGCCGGACGCCTTCGAGATCCTGACCGAGATCCGGGCGCTGCCCGGCACCATCCGGGCGCGCCTGCTGAACCGGGTGTAGCGGACGTCCGGCGACCGGCCGCGCGGGGCTACCGCCCGAACGCCACGTCGGTGGTCTTGCGCAGCTTGCGGACCACGCGGTTGAGGAACAGCCGGACGATCGCCGGCGTGTGCTCCATCAGCTCCTCGTACTGCTCGCGCGAGATCAGCAGGCAGTCGGTGTCCTCCAGCGCCCGCACGTAGCGGGCGTGCGGCACGTGGTCGACCAGCGCCATCTCGCCGAACACTTCGCCCTTGCCGAGCAGCGCCACGACGACCTTGCGGCCGCCGGACATGCGGTAGACCTCGACCCTGCCGGCCTCGATGAGGAACGCCCCCTGGCACGGCTGGTCCGGCTTGAGGATGACCTCGTCGTGGTCGAAGGAAACCTGCTTGAGCTTCATGGCGTCCCCCCGGTCGCGTCGTCAGGCCCGCCGCATGGCGGCGGTCAGCAGGCCGGCGCCGATCAGGCAGCCGCCGCCGACCCGGTTGATCGCCCGCAGCACCGACCGGCTGCGCAGCCGGGCCCGGATGCCGCCGGCCAGCACGGCGTAGCCGCCGTTGGTCAGCGCCGCCATGCCGACGAAGGTCGGCGCCAGGACGGCGAGCTGCGGCAGCACCGCGCCGTCGGCGGTCATGAACTGCGGCAGGAAGGCGACGAAGAACGCCAGGCTCTTGGGGTTCAGCGCGGTCACCACGAAGCCGTGGATCGCCCGGCGGTGGCCATGCGCCGACGCGGCCCGCTCGACGGCCTGGGGGTCGATCGGCGCCCGCCACACCTTGACGCCGAGCCAGACCAGATAGGCCGCCCCCGCCCACTTGAACACCGTGAACACCTCGGCCGAGGCCGCCAGCAGCGCCCCGAGCCCGAGCGCCGACACGCTGATCGCCAGCAGGTCGCCCAGCAGCACGCCGGCGACCGTGCCGAGCGCCGCCCGCCGGCCCTCGCCGAGCGCATAGCCGACCACCAGCATCACGGTCGGCCCGGGGATCGCCAGGACAGCGAACGAGGCGGCGGCGAAGGCGAGCCAGGTCTCCAAGGTCATCGGTCCCTCCCAGGATGGCCATCCGCCGGCGCAGCCCGGCGGCGGCTCAACGGCCGCAGCTCAACGGCGGCCGCCTGCCTGGAGCAATCCCGTTCCCGCCGCCGCGGTCAACCCCCGACGCGCCGCGCCGGCCGGATCGTCATGGCGGATCGTCGCGGGCGCCGTGCCGCCTCACCCACTCCTGGTACCCGGGCTGTCCGCGGACCGGCGGCGGCGCGGGCTGGACATGGCAGCCGCGCCGCCCGCAGCACCGGCAGCGCGCCTTGCGGGCCAGCATCACCAACGGCACCCGCGGGCCGTACCGGGCCGTCAGCGCCGCGATCGGGACCGTGTCGCGGTTCAGGCAGTTCGGCGTGACGCACCAGAACTGCAGATGCGTCGCCCCCTGCCGGACGAACGTCCCGAGCGCGTCGTCCGAATAGACCCAGCCGTTCCGCATGACTGGAACATACCAGGAACATTCGGATGACGACCAGCAACCCAGGGCTGCGGTGCACGGACTCCGGCGCCCGTTCGCGGACGGTCCGCACACCTGCCCGGGCGATCCCCGGGCCGGGGTCGAGCCTCAGACGATCCTGGTGAAGAACCGCCGGTCTTCCCGCTTGTCGGAGCCTTCCGGCGCGAACATCGACTGCCGCACGCGGCGCGGGTCGTCGACCTCGACCGCCCACGGGGTCACCTGCAAGACCCGGTCGAGCAACCGGTGCGCATCGCCGTTGGCGCCCGCCCGGCCGGCAAACAGCTTCGGCGGTCGCTTGGAGCTCTTGTACTCGTCGGTGATGAACAGAATTTCCCAGCCGAACATGTCGCAGAAATCGTTGGCCGCCAGGATGTTCCCAAGCGCCTTGGTCTGCGGAAGCGGCTTCCGAATCGTCATCTTCGCCGGCGAATACATGATATCGTAGTAGTCGTCGACCGCGATGATGCCCGATTTCTTCATCTTCTTGGCATACGCACTCAAATCAGCAAACTGATCGTCGTAGTTGTCCATCGTGTCGACATAAATGAAATCGAAATAGCCGTCCGGAAACTCCCGGGCCGCCGAAACCGCATAGTCCCGCGTGACCGTAACCTTGCCCTCGGCCTCTTCAGAGGCGGCCCACTCGAGCGTCTGCCGGTAGTACTCGTCGAACTCCGCGCGGACCTCGCGCGCCGCGGGGTCCGGGTCGTTCGGATCGACGTCCATGGCCCAGGGGTCGATGAGGTGCATCGCCGTGGGCTTCATGGTGCCGAACATCCGTCGCGCATTGAAACCGCGCTTGACGCCCAGTTCCGCCATCGTTCCGTGCTTCGGGACGAGGCCGAGAATATCCTGGAAGTCCATGCCGACGATGTACATGCCGAGATCCCGGTGGTTATTGGCGCAAACGGAGTCTCTTCGGTCACAGGGTGATCGAGGAGGCTGGATTGTTACCCAACATGGCACACCGGGAGAAGTCCGAATATCCGGCCCGCCAGCAGAGGTTGCGGAAATCCGGAGCACGGGCCGGGACGGTGGCGCGGGCGGCTTTCTCGCGCACCGAGCGCATCGACGGCGGGCAGCGCGCCGCCCCGTTTCCGCCACCGCCGACGGCGAGCGACCGCGGCCCGACGGCCATGCGGAAGCCGCGGGCCGGGCATGCGCGAATTCCGCGCGAATTTGCCCTTGACCCCCGGCCCCCCTATCCCCATTCTCCGCTGCATCAACGGCCGGGCAGCGGCGGGGAAGTTCCCCACGTTTCCTGGCCGAAGTTTTTAGGGCGGCATCCCGCCCGTTCGGAGGTGCTCGACGCACATACTGCACGGTAATCGCTTGGCGAAATCCCGTGTCAGCCCGCCCTCTCGGGGGTGGGTTTTCTTGTCTGCCCATTCCGCTCGTCCCGTAGGGCCCGCCGTGGTCCATGGGGGTGGAGGGTCTAAGGGTAGCTGGGTCAATCTTCTGGTTAGGAGGAGTGAGTGATGGATCAAAAGCTCGCCGCCAAATTGGGGATGGACTCGGCCACTCAGCCGAGCGAATTCCATGCAGCTCCCCAGGGGGCCGATACCCTCGAAGCCCGCGACACCGGGCACGAGGACAACGTCATCCGCCTGCCGTCGGCCGGGGTCACCACCTCGGACGAGCGGCTCGACCACTTCGTCAAGCGCGACGGCCTGACCTTCGCGGGTACCCACCTGATCATCGATCTGTGGGGTGCGAAGCGGCTTGACGAGCTCGAGCACATCGAGGAAGCCCTGAAGGAGTGCGTCACCGCCGCCGGCGCGACCCTCCTGCACTGCCACCTGCACCACTTCTCGCCGAACGGCGGGGTGTCCGGCGTGGCGGTGCTGGCCGAGTCCCACATCTCGATCCACACCTGGCCCGAGTGCGACTACGCCGCCCTCGACGTGTTCATGTGCGGCGACGCCAAGCCGCATGCCGCGATCGAGGTGCTGAAGCGCGCCTTCGAGCCGGCGACCGTCAACCTCGGCGAGCACAAGCGGGGCATGGTGGTATGACCGAGTGGTTCACGGAGACGCTGCACCCCTGGCTGGCGCAGCGTCTCCGGGTCGACCGGGTCCTGTACCGCGACAAGACCGAGCACCAGGACCTGATCATCTTCGAGAACGAGCGCTTCGGCCGGGTGCTCACGCTGGACGGCGTGGTGCAGACCACCGAGGGCGACGAGTTCGTCTATCACGAGATGATGGCGCACGTGCCGATCGTGGCGCACGGTGCCGCCCGCCGGGTGCTGGTCATCGGCGGCGGCGACGGCGGCATGGCCCGCGAGGTGCTGAAGCACCGGGCGGTCGAGCGGGTCACCATGGTCGAGATCGACCGCGGCGTGGTCGACATGAGCGTCGAGCACCTGCCGTCGCTGTCGGCCGGCGCCTTCGACGACCCGCGCCTGGACCTGGTGATCACCGACGGCGCCAGGTACGTGGCCGAGACGCACGAACGCTTCGACGTGATCATCGTCGACTCGACCGACCCGATCGGCCCGGGTGAAGTGCTGTTCACCGCCGAGTTCTACGCGGACTGCAAGCGCTGCCTGACCGAGGGCGGGATCGTCGTGACCCAGAACGGCGTCCCGGCCGTGCAGGGCTCGGAGGTCACCAACTCGTGGAACCGGCTCGGCAAGTCGTTCGCGGACGTGTGGTTCTACGTGGCGGCGATCCCGACCTACCAGGGCGGGTTCATGGCCATGGGCTGGGCCAGCGACGACCCGGCCAAGCGCCGGCACGACGTCGCCGCCATCGAGGCCCGCTGGGCGCCGCTCGGGATCGAGACCCGGTACTACACCCCGGCGATCCACCGGGCCTGCTTCGCCCTGCCGAAGTTCGTCCTCGACCTGATGCGCTGAACCAGCGCCCGAGGTGCCCTCCGCTTTGCGGCGGGGCTTCCAAAGCTCAGTCCGTCAGCAGCTTGCCGATCCGCCCGGTCAGCACCTGGCCGCCGGCGATCTTGGCGACGGTCTCGCCCGGCCACACGAAGCGGTGGCTCTTGCGGGCGAACAGCAGGCCGTCGGTGCCGGCGGTGATCTCGATGCGGCCCTCGGCCGGGTCGTCGGCGGTCGGGTCGATCAGGTCGGCGATCGGCTGGCCGGCCGTCACCTCGGCGCCGAGCGGCACCCGGTAGCTGACGATCCCCGGCAGCGGCGCCTTGACGATCTCCATGCCGGCCAGCGGCATCGCCGGCCGCAGCAGCTCCGGCACCGGCCCGGGGTCGCCGCCGATCACGCCGCGGTGCTGCAGGAACCGGTACAGCCGGTCGGCGTCCTCCTCGGCCAATGCGTCGCCGACATCGGCCATGCCGCGCAGCTCGACGGTCGAGGACAGGCAGGCCGACGGTACCGGCGCGCGCTGCCCGAACCGGTCGCGCAGGTCGAGCCAGGGCCTGCTGAGCGACTCGTCGAACGGGTTGCCGCCGGATTCGTCGGCCAGCATGGTCGCCGGGCACTCCAGGAACGCCGGCAGGTCGGCGGCGTCCGGCCACAGGTGCTCGGGCAGGTAGACGTGGACCGTCGCGTCGTCGTCGCAGTGCAGGTCGAGGGCGATGTCGGCGTCGCAGGCCAGCCGCATCAGGGTCAGCCGCAGATAGGCCGCCTCGCCCTCGGCACGGGCCGCCCGCTCGGCCAGGATCTCGCCGAAGGCGTCGCGGATCAGCGCCACGTTGGTCGCCGCGTCGGCCCCCAGCCGGCCGTCCACCATGTCGCCGATGGCGCGCGACAGCTCCGGGTACTCGCGGTTGAAGTTGGTGCCGTCGGCCAGGCTGAAGCGCCCGGTCATGTGGCCGCGCAGCACCTGGGACTGGCCGATCGGATTGGCCACCGGCACCACCACGACCTGCCCGAGAAGCGGGTCCTCGCCGGCGTCCAGGCGGCGGATCAGATGGTGCAGTACCAGCAGCCCCGGCAACTCGCCGGCGTGCAGCCCGGCCTGCAGATAGGCCTTCGGCCGGGCGTCCGGGTCGCCGTAGGCGTGCACGGTCAGGTGCCGCTCGGTGCCGAGGCTCATCGGCGGCAGCGGAAAGCGCGAGACGATGCGGGTCATGGTCGGAACCTCGGCACGAGTAACGCGGGAAGCGGCATTCGGCTGAGCTGGGCGGACTCTGTCAAGGACGGCGTCGGTCGGTGCGCGGTGGGAACCGGAGGCGGCGGATGGGTTCCGGCTCGCCCGCGCCGGGGCGGCGCGTTCGTCCGGAATGACGTCTGGAGTGGGAGAGCGACGACCTTCTCTTTCTAGTCGTCATTCCGGACCGGACCGCCAGCGGCGGGACGGAGCCGGAACCCACGAAGCGACCGGCGTCGGCATGGCACCGCACGCCGCCGCCCCGTGCTATGGTCGCGGCCGCCCCGAAACGCCGACGCCCATGACCGAACCGACCGCTTCTCCCGATCCAGTCCCGGCCGTCTCGGTCCTGATCGTCGCCTGGCAGTCCGGCGGCCACCTGTCGCGTTGCCTGGACGCGCTGGAGCGCCAGAGCTTCCGGGACTTCGAAGTGGTGCTGCTGGACAACGGCTCGACCGACGGCGCGGTCGACCGGGCGGCACCGCGGCCGTGGCTGCGGATCGAGCGCTCAGCCGACAACCTCGGCTTCGCCGCCGGCAACAACCGGGCGGCAGCACTGGCCCGCGGCCGCTGGCTGGTGACGCTGAACCCCGACGCGTTCGCCGAGCCCGGCTGGCTGGCGGCGCTGGTCGCCGCCGCCGAACGCCACCCCGAGGCCGGGTCGGTCGGCTCGGTCCAGCTCCTGGACTCCGACCCGACCCTGTTCGACGGCGTCGGCGACCCGCTGCACGCGGTCGGCGCCGCGTGGCGCGGCGGCCGCCTGCGGCCGGCCCAGCCGGTCGCCGAGAGCGCGGTGTTCGGGGTGTGCGCGGCGGCCGCGCTGTACCGGCGCGACGCCTTCGACGCCGCCGGCGGGTTCTGCGAGCGGTTCTTCTGCTTCTACGAGGACGTCGACCTGGCGGTCCGGCTGCGACTGGCCGGCTGGACCGCGGTGGTGACGCCGGACGCGGTGGTCCGGCACGTCGGCTCGGCCTCGGCGCCCTCGGCCTTCGTGCTGCGCTACGCCACCCGCAACCGGGTCTGGACCTGGCTGCGCGGCATGCCCGGCCCGCTGCTGGCGGTGACGGTTCCGGCGTCGATCCTGCTTGGCCTCGCCGGCGTGCTCGCCGACCTGCTGCGCGGGCGCGGCGCGGCACGGGCGGCGGCCTTCGCCGAAGCGCTTTCGGCTCTCGGCGAGACCCTGGCCGAGCGCCGCACCATCCAGGCCGCCCGCCGGGTCGGCACCGACGGCTTCGCCCGGGCGCTGACCTGGTCGCCGGTCCGCTACCTGCGCCGGGCGGTCGACCTGCGGTCGATCCCGGACCTGCCGGCGCGGGTGGCCGAGCCGCCGGCCGACGGCGCCCGCGTGGTCGCGGTGATCGTCAGCTACCGGCCCGACGAGACGCTCGACCGGGTGCTGGACGCCGCCCTCGCCCAGGCCGCGGCGGTGGTGCTGGTCGACAACGGCTCGGACGCGGCGACGCAGGCCCGTCTCGCGGCAAGGGCCCGGGACGAGGATCGGCTGACGCTGATCGCCAACGCCGACAACGTCGGCCTGGCGGCCGCGCAGAACCAGGGGCTCGAGGCCGCGCTCGCCGGCGGTGCCGACTGGGTGCTGCTGCTGGACGACGACAGCGTGCCCGGCGACGGCATGGTCGCCGCCATGCTGGCGACCTGGCGAGGGCTGGCCGAGCGCCGGCGGGTCGGGCTGCTGACGCCGCGGCTGACCGACGCCGAGGGCACCGTGCGGCCGCAGCTGCTGACCGCCCGTGGCCGCTTCGACCTGGCCCGCACGCCGCTCGGCCCGGGCACCGTGGTACGCGACGGGGTGTTCGCGATCGCCTCGGGCAGCCTGATCCGGGCCCGGGTCCTGGAGGTCGCCGGCCGCATGGACGCCCGGTTCTTCATCGACTACGTCGACGTCGAGTTCAGCCTGCGGCTGCGGCGCGCCGGCTTCGAGATCGTCGGGGTCGGCGACGCGGTGCTGACCCACCGCCTCGGCGAGGTCCGCACCGCCCGCCTGCTGGGGCGGGAGAAGACGCTCAGCACCCACGACGCCTGGCGCCGGCGGATGATCCACCGCAACCGGGTGCGGGTGTGGCGGCGGCACGGCACGGTCAGCCTCGGCTGGCTCGCCTTCGACATGGCGGCGGCGGCGTACGACGTGCTGAAGGCGGTGCTGTACGAGGACGCCAAGGCCGCCAAGCTGGCGGCGATCGCCAAGGGTCAGATCGAGGGCTGGCGGGACTGAGGGCTGGCGGGACTGAGCGCCGCCCGGGACTGAGCGCCGCCGGCGTCCGTCAGTCCTCGCGGGCCACCCGCAGGCCGAGGCGTTCCAGCACCCAGTTCAGGGTCAGCGGCACCGCGCGCACGGCGAGCCGCAGGAAGATCGCCATGCTGATCAGCCGCAGCGCCAGGTCCGGGTACTGCGGCCGGAAATGCTTGCCGAAGTACTTCGCGACGCTGACCGACTTGTGCCACTCGACCACCAGCGGGAACACCCGGCTGGTGCCCTTGACGTGGGTCACCGCGGCGTCCGGCACGTACAGGATCGCGCCGCCGGCCTCCTGGATGCGCAGGCACAGGTCGACGTCCTCGACGTGCAGGAAGTAGTCCTCGTCCATGCCGCCGACCCGGTCGTACATGGCCCGCGGGATCAGCATGAACGCGCCCGAGATGCACTGCACCGGGGTGATCTCGGTCAGCGGCTCGGTCTCGTTCAGGTTCAGCCGCTGGAAATGCGGGTGGTTCGGCATCAGCCGGTCGAGCCGGAACTGCTCGACCAGGCAGGTCCAGGGGGTCATCAGGTTGCGCCGGCCGCCGCGCTGCTCGGTACCGTCGGTGTTCTCGATCCGCACCGTCAGGGCGCCGGCGCTCGGGTTGTCGGCCAGCACCTGCAGGCCGCGCTGCACCACGCCCGGCCGCAGCATGCAGTCCGGGTTGAGCAGCAGCAGGTGGCTGCCGGTCGCGGCCCTGGCCCCGAGGTTGCAGCCGCGGGCGAAGCCGACATTGCCGTGGCCGCGGATGATGCGCAGCCGCTTGTCGGCCTCGGCCAGGGTATCGACCGCCCGGCGTGTCTCGGCGGAATTGCCGTTGTCCACCAGGATGACGGCGTCGACCGCTTCCTGCTCCAACGCCGCGCGCAGACTGTCGATCAGGACCGGGCCGGTCTGGTAGGAGACCATGACGACCGAGCAGGTGCCGAGCGCATCGGACTGCGTCCGGTTCCGGATGTCCTCGGCCGAGACAGCCACTTTCGGCCGATAGGGGACCACTTGTGAGTGCTCGGTGTTGGGCAGCGGTTGGATATTCAAGATCACGCCGATCGTTTTCGGGCCGTCGCCGGCCAGCCAATCACGAGGGTTTTCGTCAAACCGTTCCGAGCTCGCGCACAGGATTAGAAGACATTAACACAGCCTCCCTTATGCAGGAAACGCGCAAGCAGGCCGAGTTTATCCCTCCGGGCGGCCGATTTTTGCAGAACCGCCGCCGAGCGGCGCTGCTTGTCCCGGCTTCGAGGCACATGCTATAGGCCCCGGCGTTCCGAGCCCGTTCCGGAGGCAGTGGCGTGCAGGTCGAGTCGCTCGCGATCCCCGATGTGAAGATCATTACGCCGAGAAAGTTCGGCGATCACCGCGGCTTCTTTTCCGAGACCTACAGCAAGCCGGCCTTCGAAGCCGCCGGCCTGCACCTCGACTTCGTGCAGGACAACCACTCCATGTCGGCGCCGGTCGGCGTGCTGCGCGGCCTGCACTTCCAGGTCCCGCCCTACGCCCAGGACAAGCTGGTGCGCGTGGTCCGCGGCCGGATCTTCGACGTCGCGGTCGACATCCGCCACGGCTCGCCGACCTTCGGCAAGTGGGTCGGCGCCGAGATCTCGGCCGAGGCCTGGAACCAGATCCTGGTGCCGGTCGGCTTCGCCCACGGCTTCGTCACCCTCGAGCCGGACACCGAGGTGATCTACAAGGTCACCGCTCCGTACGCGCCGGAGCACGACCGCGGGATCGCCTGGGACGATCCCGACGTCGCGGTGTCCTGGCCGCTGAACGGCATCCGGCCGACCCTGTCCGACAAGGACACCCGCCATCCCCGGCTGGCCGAGCTGCCCGCCCATTTCACCCTCTGAGGACATCCCCATGCCGCAGCCGCAGACCATCCTGGTGACCGGCGGGGCCGGCTTCATCGGCTCGGCCGTGGTCCGGCTGCTGATCGCCGAGACCGGGGCGCGCGTGGTCAACCTCGACGCCATGACCTACGCCGCCAGCGGTACCGCGCTCGCCGCGGTCGAGGGCAACCCGCGCTATGCCTTCGAGCAGGCCGACATCCGCGACGGCGACCGGCTGGCCGAGGTGTTCGCCCGGCACCGGCCGGATGCGGTCATGCACCTGGCGGCGGAGTCCCACGTCGACCGCTCGATCGACGGCCCCGAGGACTTCATCCAGACCAACGTGGTCGGCACCTTCCGGCTGCTGCAGGCGGCGCGCTCGCACTGGGAGACCCTGGAGGGCGCCGCCCGCGACGGCTTCCGGTTCCACCACATCTCGACCGACGAGGTGTTCGGCTCGCTCGGTGCCGACGGCTACTTCACCGAGGACACCGCCTACGACCCGCGCTCGCCCTACTCGGCGTCGAAGGCGGCGTCCGACCACCTGGTGCGGGCCTGGGGCGAGACCTACGGGCTGCCGGTGGTGCTGTCGAACTGCTCGAACAACTACGGCCCCTACCACTTCCCCGAGAAGCTGATCCCGCTGATGATCCTCAAGGGGCTGCGGGGCGAGAAGCTGCCGGTCTACGGCGACGGCTCCAACGTCCGCGACTGGCTGTACGTCGAGGACCATGCCCGCGCGCTCTGGACCGTGCTGAGCCAGGGCGTTCCCGGCCAGAGCTACAACGTCGGCGGCCACAACGAGAAGACCAACCTCGAGGTGGTCGAGACCATCTGCGACCTGCTGGACAAGCATGCGCCGCGCGGCGACGGGGTGTCGCGCCGCACCCAGATCGGCTTCGTGACCGACCGCCCGGGCCACGACCACCGCTACGCCATCGACCCGGGCAAGATCGGCCGCGAGCTCGGCTGGACGCCGCGAGAGACCTTCGAGACCGGCATCGAGAAGACGGTCCGCTGGTACCTCGACAACGAAGCCTGGTGGCGGCCGATCATCCAGCGCCAGGACGCGCTCGGCCGGATCGGCACCAAAGCGCGCAAGGCGGGCTGAGCCGTGCGGGTCCTGGTCACCGGGGTCACCGGGCAGGTCGGCGGCGCACTGGTCGCGCGGGCGGCGCCGGACGGCATCGAGTGGCTCGCCGCCGGCCGCGACCGGCTCGACCTGTCGGTGCCGGATGCGATCGCCGCCGCGGTCGACGCGCTGGCCCCGGATGCGGTGGTCAACCCGGCCGCCTACACCGCGGTCGACGCCGCCGAGACCGACGGCGAGACCGCCTTCCGGGTCAACCGCGACGGCCCGGCCGCCCTGGCCGCCGCCTGCGCCGCCCGCGGCGTCCCGCTGATCCACCTGTCGACCGACTACGTGTTCGACGGCACCGGCACCCGGCCCTACCGGCCGGACGACCCGGTGGCGCCGCTCGGCGTGTACGGCGCCTCCAAGGAGGCCGGCGAGCGGGCGATCCGCGCCGTGCTGGACGACCACGTGATCCTGCGCACCGCCTGGGTGTACGCGGCCGACGGCAGGAACTTCGTGAACACCATGCTGCGGGTCGGCGCCGAGCGCGACGAGCTGCGGGTGGTCGCCGACCAGCACGGCACCCCGACCCCGGCCGGCGACATCGCCGACGCGGTCGCGACCCTGCTGGCGGCCCGGCGTGCCGGCGCCGCGGTGCGCGGCACCTTCCACTACACGGCGGCCGGCGAGACTACGTGGCACGGCTTCGCCGAGGCGATCTTCCGGCGCGCCGAGAAGCACTGGGGCCGCCGCCCGTCCGTTCACCCGATCGCCACCGCCGACTACCCGACCCCGGCAAAGCGGCCGGCCTATTCGGTGCTCGACAACAGCGCGCTCGACGCCGCGCTCGCCGGCGTCGCGACGGTTCCGCGCCGGCCCTGGGAGACGGCGCTGAACGCCGTCCTGGACACGCGGCTCGGGCCGCTGACGGAGACGAAGTGATGAAGGGCATCGTGCTCGCCGGCGGGTCCGGCACCCGGCTGTACCCGCTGACCATCGTGGCCAGCAAGCAGCTGCTGCCGGTCTACGACAAGCCGATGATCTACTACCCGCTGACCACCCTGATGCTGGCCGGGATCCGCGAGATCCTGATCATCACCACGCCGCAGGACCAGCCGGCGTTCCGGCACCTGCTGGGCGACGGCACGCAGTGGGGCCTGCAGCTCGACTACGCGGTGCAGGAGGCGCCGAACGGCCTCGCCGAGGCGTTCATCATCGGCCGCGACTTCGTCGGCTCCGACCCGGCCGCCCTGGTGCTCGGCGACAACATCTTCTACGGCCACGGCCTGACCGAGGTGCTGCAGCAGGCGGCGACCCGCACCAGCGGCGCCACCGTGTTCGGCTACTACGTCAGCGACCCCGAGCGCTACGGCGTGGTCAGCTTCGACGCCGGCGGCACGGCCACCGAGATCGTCGAGAAGCCGAAGGACCCGAAGTCGAACTGGGCGGTCACCGGCCTGTACTTCTACGACAACGACGTGCTGGAGATCGCCCGCACGATCGCGCCGTCGCCGCGCGGCGAGCTGGAGATCACCGACGTCAACCGGGTCTACCTGGAGCGCGGCGACCTGGCGGTCGAGAAGCTCGGCCGCGGCTATGCCTGGCTCGACACCGGCACCCACGACTCGCTGCTGCAGGCCTCGGAGTTCGTGCGCACGGTCGAGGCCCGCCAGGGCCTCAAGGTGGCCTGCGTCGAAGAGATCGCCTACTACATGGGCTATATCGACGCCGAGCAGGTCTTGCGCCTCGCCGACCCGCTCGCCAAGTCGGGCTATGGGGAATACCTGAGACGTCTCGTGAGGTGACCGCATGCGCGCGCTGATCGCCACCCTCGTTCTGGCGGCCGGCGCGTCGTTCGGCACCGCGTTCTGGATGGTGTTCCAGGACGACGGGCTGGCCGGCCCCGACATCGTCGCCGAGGCACCCGCAACCGGGCCCGAAGTGGCGGCTCCCGAAGTGGCGGCGGCCGGGACCGCACGGCCGGAGCCGGCCGCGCGGGTCGTGCTGGCGAGTGCCGACACGCCGCCGGCATCGGCCCGGTCGGACGCCGCTCGGCCGGATCCGCTGGCCGCGCTGGCCGAGCGACGGTCGCCGTTCCCGCTGGCCCTCCCGGTCGACTGCAGGCCCGGCAAGGACTGCTGGGTGATCAACCACGTCGACCTGGATCCCGGCCCCGGCCGCCGCGACTACCGCTGCGGCGCCATGAGCTACGACGGCCACAAGGGCACCGACATCGCATTGCGCAACCTGGCGCGGCTGAACGACGACGTGGCGGTCATGGCGGCCGCCCCCGGCAAGGTGGTCGGCACCCGGGACGGCATGGCCGACGTCAGCATCGCGGCGGCCGGCAAGGAGTCCGTCAAGAACCGCGAATGCGGCAACGGCGTGCGCATCCAGCATGCCGACGGCTGGACGACCCAGTACTGCCACATGAAGCGCGGCAGCATCGCCGTGCAGACCGGCCAGACGGTCGCGACCGGACAGCGGCTCGGCGCCGTCGGCCTGTCGGGCATGACCGAGTTCCCGCACGTCCACATCACGGTCGAGAAGGACGGCAAGGTGGTCGACCCGTTCCGCGGTGTCGACGGCGGTCCGGAATGCGGCCGCGGCAGCGCGCCGCTGTGGGACGCCGAGGCCCGCCGCACGCTGGTGGACGCGGCGCCGATCCTGGTGGACGCCGGGTTCGCGGCCGGACCGGTCGAGCGCACGGACGCCGAGGCCGGCACCGCCGCGCTCGCCGAGGCCGGAACCGACGCACCGGCCCTGGTGGTGTGGTCGCGCGCCGCCGGGCTCGAGCCCGGCGACACCCTCGCGACCACCATCGCCGGCCCGGACGGCAGCACCCTGTTCAGCGACCGCTGGACCGCCGACAAGACCCGGATCATGCAGTTCCGCTACGTCGGCAAGAAGCGCCCGGCCGGCGGCTGGCCGGCCGGCACCTATACCGGCCGCGTGGTGCTGGAGCGCCCGGGCCGCAAGCCGCGCGAGCAGACGCTGGCGATCCGGATCGGCGGGTAGTCGGGCGGGCCTCCCCCTCTTCCCTTGACGCGCGCCCGCCCGCGTGTCACTTGGCTGCGCCCCGTGGCGTCGCCGCATCCCGCGGCCGCCGGGCGCGACCGCCGCCTCGATCGAGCGACCGAACCATGCACCGCTACCGCACCCACACCTGTTCCGACCTGCGCCAGTCCCATGTCGGCGAGACCGTCCGGATCTCCGGCTGGATCCACCGCCGCCGCGACCACGGCCAGCTGGTGTTCATCGACCTGCGCGACCACTACGGGATCACCCAGTGCGTCACCGACGTCGAGGACCCGGCGTTCCAGGAAGTCGAGAAGGTCCGCCTGGAGTCGGTGGTGTGCATCACCGGCCGGGTCGTGAAGCGCTCGGACGAAACCATCAACCCGAAGCTGCCGACCGGCGAGGTCGAGGTCCGGATCGACAGCTTCGAGGTGCTGTCGGCCGCCGAGCAGGTGCCGCTGCAGGTCAACTCCGAGGAGGACGCCGGCGAGGAGACCCGCCTGCGCTACCGCTACCTGGACCTGCGCCGCGAGAAGGTCCACCGCAACATCATGCTGCGCTCGGCGATCATCGCCTCGATCCGCCGCCGCATGATCGAGCAGGGCTTCTTCGAGTTCCAGACGCCGATCCTGACGGCGTCGTCGCCGGAGGGCGCGCGCGACTTCCTGGTGCCGTCGCGCCTACACCCGGGCAAGTTCTACGCGCTGCCCCAGGCGCCGCAGCAGTTCAAGCAGCTGATCATGGTGTCCGGCTTCGACCGCTACTTCCAGATCGCGCCCTGCTTCCGCGACGAGGACAGCCGCGCCGACCGCAGCCCGGGCGAGTTCTACCAGCTCGACCTGGAGATGAGCTTCGTCGAGCAGGAGGACGTGTTCGCCGCCGTCGAGCCGGTGCTGGCCGGCGTGTTCAAGGAGTTCTCGGAGTGGCAGGTGCCGGGGCCGTTCCCGCGCATCCCGTACCGCGAGGCGATGCTGAAGTACGGCTCCGACAAGCCGGACCTGCGCATCCCGATCGAGATCGCCGACGTCTCCAGACTGTTCGAAGGCTCCGACTTCGCGATCTTCGCCAAGATCGTCGCCGGCGGCGGCGTGGTGCGGGCGATCCCCGGGCCGAAGTGCGGCAGCCGGGCGATCTGCGACCGCATGAACTCCTGGGCCCAGGGCCAGGGCGCGCCCGGCCTCGGCTACATGATCTTCGCCGAGGGCGAGGCCCGCGGCCCGATCGCCAGCCGGCTGCCGGCCGAGGCGATCGCCGCGATCAAGCAGGCCACCGGGATGGGCGACGGCGACGCCGTGTTCTTCTCGGCCGGCAAGGAGCTGGAGGCCGCCAAGCTGGCCGGCCAGGCCCGCATCAAGCTCGGCCACGACCTCGACATCGTCGAGAAGGACGTCTACCGGCTGTGCTGGATCGTCGACTTCCCGATGTACGAGCTCGACGAGAAGACCGGCAAGATCGAGTTCAGCCACAACCCGTTCTCGATGCCGCAGGGCGGCCTCGAGGCACTGGAGTCCATGGATCCGCTGGACATCCTGGCCTTCCAGTACGACGTGGTCTGCAACGGCGTCGAGCTGTCCTCGGGCGCCATCCGGAACCACCGCCCGGACATCATGTACAAGGCCTTCGCGGTCGCCGGCTACGGGCCGGAGGTGGTGGACGACAAGTTCGCCGGCATGATCAACGCCTTCAAGTTCGGGGCCCCGCCGCACGGCGGCATCGCGCCGGGCATCGACCGCATCGTCATGCTTCTGGCCGACGTCCAGAACCTGCGCGAGGTCATCCTGTTCCCGATGAACCAGCGGGCCGAGGACCTGATGATGAACGCGCCGAACGAGGTGCGTCCGGAACAGCTGCGCGAGCTGCACATCAAGCTCGCCCTGCCGCCGAAAGCGGCCGGCTGAGCCGCGCGGACAGGATCGGCATGCCCCGGCGCTACGTCCTCGAGGATCAGGTCGGGCATCTCCTGCGCCGGGCGCACCAGCGGGCGACGCAAATCTTCCTGGAGACCTTCGACGCGGCCGGGCTGACGCCCACCCAATGGGCGGCGCTGGCCCGGCTCGGCGAGGAAGGAGCGGCCAGCCAGAACCATCTCGGCCGGCTCACCGCCATGGACCCGGCGACCGTGCAGGGCGTGATCCAGCGCCTGGAGAAACGCGGCCTGATCGACCGCGAGCCCGACCCCGACGACCGCCGCCGGACCCGCCTCAAGCTGTCCGCCGAGGGCGCCGAACTGGTCGCCCGCCACACCGCCGACGCGGCCAAGGTCTCGGCGCTCACCCTGGCACCGCTGACCGCCGAGGAGGCCGAGAGCTTCCTGGCACTGCTGAAGAAGCTGGCTTAGGCCGTTCGCCCGGTCAGTGCCGGAACACCCATTGCAGCGGCAGCGGCATCGGGCGGCGGTGCGGTTCGGCCTCGTGCTCCCGGTGGACGTGGTCCTTCGGGTATTCCAGCCAGTGGTGACCGCACGCCCGGCAGGTCTTGCGGAGATGATCATGCCGCTCGTCGTACAGCACGTCGACGTCAGGGCTGCCGCACTTCTCGCACTCCCGGTCCGCTTTGAATTCAAGGACGGTCATGATGACCCACCACGATCATGCGGATCGCAAGACCGGCGGAGGGCGTCAGCCTCCACCCACCTGCAGCCAATTCTCGATCGCCGTCCCCCCAATCGATCGGGCCTAGGACCGCATCTTGCGATATACCCACATATGGTTGATTAGCTGTATCTAGCTTCTATCATAACCATATTCCGGGAACACACTTGACCGTCAAGAGTGTCGATTTGTCTCACCCTGCGCCCGCAATCGTCCCGAGGCGCCGTCACGGCCCCGGCAAGTGATCCACCGGCACCAGCACCCGGTCCTCGATCTCCCCGACCAGCGGGCCGCCGGCGGCAGCCCCGGTCTCACGCTTGATGCGAGACCACTCCGCGTCCGCCATGAACGCATCCCAGCGCGCCCGCAGGGTCGCCTCGTCGGGCCAGGCCAGCAGGTAGACGAACTCGCGGCGGGTGTCGGTCCGGGCCTCCCACATGGCGCGGATGTCGAAACCGTGCTGCCGCATCAGCCGGGCCGCGTGGTCGCGGAACCGGTCGTGGAACGCGGCCCGGGTATCCTCGAAGATCTGGTAGATCCGCAGTTGGTGAATCATCCGGCGCTCCCGTCTCGGTGATTGACTGGAAGCTGGCGCCGCGGCGGCGATCCGTCCAATATTAACGGATCGAGCAATTGATACTCCAGGGATATCGATGGTCGACCTGCGCCTGCTCCGGCAGTTCGTGGCGGTGGCCGAGGAGCTGCACTTCCGCCGTGCCGCCGAGCGCCTGCACATGGCGCAGCCGCCGCTGAGCGCGGCGATCCGGCGCCTGGAGGCGGAGATCGGCACGCCGCTGCTGGTGCGGTCCAGCCGGCAGGTCGCGCTGACCACCGCCGGGACCGTGCTGCTGGAGGAGGCGCGACGCGTGCTCGCCGTCCTGGAGACCGGCATCACCCGCACCCGGCTGGCGGCCTCCGGCCGGGTCGGGACCCTGGACCTGACCTTCCTGTCGAACTGCGCGATCCTGCCGGCGGTGCTGCGGGCCTTTCGCGCCGCCTGCCCGGCGGTCGATCTCAGGCTGTTCGAGGCCTCGACCGCCGACCAGGTCGACCGGCTGCTGGACGGCAGCGCCGATGTCGGCCTGCTGCGCCCGCCCGGCACCCCGGCGCCCGAGCTGGCCTACGAGCGCGTGCTGCGCCAGAAGCTGCGCCTCGCCCTGCCGGCCGACCATCGGCTGGCCGATGCCGAGACGGTGGCGCTGGAGGCGTTCGCGGAGGCCGATTTCGTGGCGACGCCACGCGACAAGGGCGTCGGATTCCACGACCGCGTGCTCGACATCTGCCGGCGCGCCGGCTTCAGCCCACGGATCGTCCAGCGCGCCCGGCAGATGCACACGGTGAAGGCGCTGGTGGCCAGCGGCATCGGCGTCGCCCTGGTGCCGGAGAACGGGCTGGAGCAGGGGCCGCCGGGCGTCGTGCTGAAGCCGGTCACCGTCGCCGGCTCGGCCGAGGGCCTGGCGGTCGACCTGCTGATGGCCTGGAACCCGCGGCGCGACTCGCCGGCCCGCGACCGGTTCCTGGAGGTGGTGCGGGCGGTGACGGCGGATTGACGCGACGGCGCGGCTGGTGGGTCCCGGCTCTCCGCGGCGATGCCGCTACGGCCGGGATGAGGGAGTGGGGGACGGCTTTCTCCTCCCCTCATCCCGGACGGCGCGCAGCGACGAGCCGGAACCCACGAAGAACCGGCCCTCCCCGCCGGCGTGCGTCAGCCGCGGCCGACGAACGGCATCTTGGTGGCCATCACGGTCATGAACTGGACGTTGGCGTCGAGCGGCAGGCTGGCCATGTGGACGACGGCGTTCGCCACGTGCTGGACGTCCATCAGCGGCTCGACCGCGATCTCGCCGTTGGCCTGCATGACGCCCTTGGCCATGCGCGCCGCCATCTCGGTCTCGGCGTTGCCGATGTCGAGCTGGCAGACCGCGATGTCGTACTTGCGGCCGTCCAGCGAGCCCGACTTGGTCAGGCCGGTGATGGCGTGCTTGGTGGCGGTGTAGGGGATCGAGTTCGGGCGCGGCGCGTGCGCCGAGATCGAGCCGTTGTTGATGATCCGGCCGCCGCGCGGGGTCTGGTCCTTCATCACCCGGAACGCCTCGGCCAGGCACAGGAACGAGCCGGTCAGGTTGACGTCGACGACGGCCTTCCACTGCTCGACCGAGAGTTCCTCGAGCGGGATGCCCGGGGCGTTCATGCCGGCGTTGTTGAACACCATGTCGACCCGGCCGAAGGCGCCCTTCACGGCGTCGAACAGCGCCTTGACCGAGGCCGGGTCGGCGACGTCGGTCGGCACCGGCAGGGCCTTGCCCGCGGTGCTCCCGGCTTTCGCGACGGTCTCCTCGAGCGCGTCCTTGCGGCGGCCCGCCAGGCCGACGTTCCAGCCGGCCTTCAGCAGGGCGATGGCGGAGGCCCGGCCGATGCCCGAGCCCGCTCCGGTGACGATGGCGACCTTCCCGGTCATCGTGTGTCCTCCCTCCACAGTGCGTGATCGCGTCCGGCCGGACGGCCGGGAAAGGGAGATTAGCGGGAGTCCGTGCGTCGCGCGACGGTCACGCCGGAACGATTTTCATTCCCGGTGATAGGGGTGGCCGGCCAGGATCCGTTCGGCCCGGTAGACCTGCTCCAGCAGCATCGCCCGCACCATCATGTGCGGCCAGGTCTGCGGCCCGAACGCCAGCACCAGGTCGGCGCGGTCCCGCAACCGCGGATCGAGCCCGTCGGCACCGCCGATCAGGAAGCAGACCGCTTGCCGGCCGTCGTCACGCCAGCGCCGGAACGCCTCGGCGAAGTCCGGGCTGGACAGCGCCCGGCCGCGCTCGTCGAGCGCCACCAGCACCGCGCCGTCGGGAATTCGGGCCGCCAGCAGCTCGGCCTCGTGCGCCTTCAGGGCGTCGCCCGACAGCCGCTTCTTCGGCTCGACCTCGAGGATCTCGACAGTCCAGGGCAGCCGGCCGGCGTAGTCCCGGCACAACTCCTCGACCGGGCCGCGCCGCGCGCGGCCCACCGCGACCAGGGTGACCCTCAACCGGCGCTCAGCCGTGCACGAGCGCGAGCTCGGTGCGCGATTCCTCGCCGAGCCGGACCGTGCGGGTCGGCGGCGGCTGGGCGCCCCACATCTTCTCCAGCCCGTAGAAGTCCCGGACCTCCGGGCGGAACAGGTGGACGATCACGTCGCCGGTGTCGATCAGGACCCAGTCGCCCTGGTTCGCACCCTCGACGGACACGTTCTTCAGTCCCCTGTCCTTGAGCTTGGAAACGAGATGGTCGGCCATGGCCGAGACCTGCCGCGCCGAGCGGCCGGTGGCGATCACCATGTGGTCGCCGATGGAGGACTTGTTCGCCAGGTCGATGCTGACGATGTCCTCGGCCTTGTCGTCGTCCAGTGACTTGGTCACCAGCTCGAGAAGGCCATCTCCCTCCGGGGGAGTGGTGTGGTGAGTTATGATGCGGCTCCTTCGCTTCTGACATGACGACCGTGCCCTCTCCGTGGCCACGGCTTCCGGTCGACGGATTGTTCCTCAACTGCCGTTCCGGGCGGCTTCCCTGATCCGGGTCGCCGAGGCCGGATGCCGGCGGGTGTGCAGGAACACCCACGCCGGGGGACGCCTTCGTGCCAGGGTCCGGGACGCCCTGGAGGGGACCCGGAACCGGGCGAACCGGTGCGCCGCCCGACTCGCCAACGCCCCTAAAGAATAGGAAGGGCGGTCGAATACCGCAACGGCGCAGGCATGAAAGATCAGTGACCACCGGTCCCAGCGATGGAAGCCGGCCAGGTTGTCGGCCCCCATGATCCACACGAACCGCATGGTCGGGCAGCGGCGGCGCAGCGCGACCAGGGTGTCGGCGGTGAACCGGGTGCCGAGCCGCGCCTCGATGTCGCGCGCCCGGATCCGGGGATGGCGCGCCGCCCGCCGGGCCGATTCCAGCCGGTCCTCGAAGGCCGCCATGCCGGCGGCCGGCTTCAGCGGGTTCTGCGGGCTGACCAGCCACCACACCTCGTCGAGCCCGAGCCGGCGGAAGGCGAGCTCGGCGACGTGCCGGTGGCCTTCGTGGGCCGGGTTGAACGAGCCGCCCATCAGCCCGACCGCGATCCGCCGCCGGTCGGCGCCGTTGGCCGGGACCGCCGCGACGCCGCTCGCCGGCACGCGCAGGCTGTGCGGCCGGACGCGCGCCACGCGACGGGGCTGGATGGGGGTGCGGGGTGTCAACGGTCGGTCCTGGGGTTCAGCTACGGCCGGGTTTGGCCGTCCCCGCGCACCACGTACTTGAAGCTGGTCAGCTGCTCGGCCCCGACCGGCCCGCGGGCGTGCATGCGGCCGGTCGAGATGCCGATCTCCGCCCCCATGCCGAACTCGCCGCCATCGGCGAACTGGGTCGAGGCGTTGTGCAGCACGATGGCGCTGTCGACCTCGTTCAGGAACCGCTCGGCCGCCGCCGGGTCCTCGGTGACGATCGAATCGGTGTGGTGCGAGCCCCAGCGGTTGATGTGCGCGACCGCGCCGCCGACGCCGTCGACGACGGCGACGGCGATCACCGCGTCCAGGTACTCGGTCGACCAGTCGGCCTCGGTCGCCTCGTCCATCGCCGGCACCAGCGCCCGCGCCTCGGCGTCGCCGCGCAGCGCGCAGCCGGCCTCGGCCAGGGCGGCGGCGATCCGCGGCAGCAGGCCGGCCGCCACCGCCCGGTCGACCAGCAGGGTCTCGGCGGCGCCGCACACGCTGGTCCGGCGCATCTTGGCGTTGACCGCGATCGCCTCGGCCTTGTCCGGGTCGGCGCCGGCGTCGACGTAGACGTGGCAGACGCCGTCCAGGTGCGCGAACACCGGCACCCGGCTCTCGTTCTGGACCCGCTCGATCAGCGACCGGCCGCCACGCGGCACGATCACGTCGACGTACTCGGCCATGCGCAGCAGCTCGCCGACCGCCGCCCGGTCGCGGGTCGGCACCAGCTGGATCGCGTCCTCGGTCAGCCCGGCCGCGCGCAGGCCCTTGTGCATCGCCTCGACCAGGGCGCGCGAGGAATGGAAGCTCTCCGACCCGCCGCGCAGGATCGCCGCGTTGCCGGCCTTCAGGCACAGCCCGCCGGCGTCGACCGTCACGTTCGGGCGCGACTCGTAGATGATGCCGATCACCCCCAGCGGCACCCGCTTGCGGGCGATCCTGAGGCCGTTCGGGCGGGTCCACTCGGCCAGCACCGTGCCGACCGGGTCCGGCAGCCCGGCGATCGCCTCCAGCCCGGCGGCGATGCCCTCCAGGCGCTTCGGGTCCAGCACCAGCCGGTCGACCAGGGATTCCCGCTGGCCCTTGGCGCGGGCCGCCGAAACGTCCTCGGCGTTGGCCGCCAGGATGCGCTCGGCGTCGGCGCGGATCGCCGCAGCGGCGGCGCGCAGGGCCCGGTCCTTGGCGTCGCCCGACGCCAGCGCCAGGGCGGCCGAGGCGGCACGCGCCCGCCTGCCGATGGCGAGCATGACCGCGGCCACGTCGGTGGCGGCGTCTGTCTGTTCCACGGTCTCCGCGAGGCTCATCCCTCGTCTCCCCCGGCTCCGGTGAGCACCAGATCGTCCCGGTGGACGATTTCGTCGCGGCCACGGTAGCCGAGCGCCGCCTCGATCTCACGGGATTTCCGCCCGGCGATCCGGGCCGCGTCCTCGGCCCCGTAGGCCACCAGGCCGCGCCCGAGCTCGCTGCCGTCCGGCCCGACCAGCGTGACCAGGTCGCCGCGGTCGAACCCGCCGTCGACCCCGGTCACCCCGGCCGGCAGCAGCGACTTCGCGGCCAGCAGCGCACGCGCCGCGCCGGCGTCCACCGTCAGCCGGCCCTTCGGCGCCAGGCCGCCGGCGATCCAGCGCTTGCGCGCGGTCAGCGGGCTGGCCTGGGCGGCGAACCAGGTGCAGCGGGCACCGGCCTCGAGCCGGGCGATCGGGTTGTTCTCGCGGCCGCTGGCGATCGCCATGCGGCAGCCGGCCGAGGCCGCGATCTTGGCGGCCGCCAGCTTGGTGACCATGCCGCCGGAGGCGTAGCCGGTACCCGCCGCCCCGGCCATCGCCTCGATTTCGGGGGTGACCGCCTCGACCAGCGGCAGATGGCTGGCCTGCGGGTCGCGGCGCGGATCGGCGGTGTACAGCCCGTCGATGTCGGACAGCAGCACCAGGGTGTCGGCGCTGGTCATCTGCGCCACCCGCGCCCCCAGCCGGTCGTTGTCGCCGAACCGGATCTCGGCGGTCGCCACGGTGTCGTTCTCGTTGATCACCGGCACCGCGCCCAGGCCCAGCAGGGTGTTGATGGTGGCCCGCGCGTTCAGGTGCCGGCGGCGCTGCTCGGTGTCGTCGGGCGACAGCAGGATCTGCGCGACCGTCAGGCCGTGGCGGGCCAGCGATTCCTGATAGGCGTGGGCCAGGATGATCTGGCCGGTGGCGGCGGCGGCCTGCTTCTCCTCCAGCTTCGGCCGGGCATGGCCGATGCCGAGGTGGCGGCGGCCGAGCGCAATGGCGCCGGACGACACGATCAGGACCTCGATGCCGCGCCGCCGCAGATCGGCGACGTCGTCCATCAGGGCGTCCAGCCAGGCCCGGCGGACCCGGCCACTGCGATCGTCGACCAGCAGGGCCGAGCCGATCTTGACCACCAGCCGCCGCGACTCCGCGAGCGGCGACGCGAACGCGGCGGCTTGCCCGGTCAGGGCGTCCACGTCGCCTCTCCCGCTTCCGCTTCCGAGTCGTCGTCGTCCACCCGGCCCCGGTCGGCCTGGCGGCGCGCCCGCACCAGCTCCATGATCCGGCGCAGCACGTCGCGGGTGCCGGCCCCCGAGGCCCCCGAGATCGCCAGCGGCTCCAGCCCGGTCTCCTCGACGAACAGTTCCTTCAGCGCCTGCACGTCCTCTTCCGGCATCGCGTCGATCTTGTTGATCGCCAGGATCTCCGGCTTGGCCGCCAGATCCTCGTCGTAGGCCTCGAGCTCGGCCCGCACCGTGCGCCAGGCCTCGATCGGGTTGTCGCCGGTGCCGTCGACCAGGTGCAGGATCGCAGCACAGCGCTCAACGTGCCCGAGGAACCGGTCGCCGAGGCCGGCGCCCTCGTGGGCGCCCTCGATCAGGCCGGGGATGTCGGCCAGCACCAGCTCGTCGTCGTCGATGCGCACGACTCCGAGGCCCGGGTGCAGGGTGGTGAACGGGTAGTCGGCGATCTTCGGCTTGGCCTCGGTGACCGCGGCCAGGAAGGTCGACTTGCCGGCGTTCGGCAGCCCGACCAGCCCGGCATCGGCGATCAGCTTCAGGCGCAGCCAGATCCACATCTCGGTGCCCGGCCAGCCCGGCGTGTGCTTGCGCGGCGCCTGGTTGGTCGAGGTCTTGTAGCGGGTGTTGCCGAAGCCGCCGTCGCCGCCCTTGGCCAGCACCACGCGCTGCCCCGGCTCGGTCATGTCGGCCAGCAGGGTCTCGTAGTCCTCGTCCCAGATCTGGGTGCCGACCGGGACCCGCAGCACGATGTCCTGGCCGCCGGCGCCGGTCATGTTGCGGCCCATGCCGGGGCGGCCGTTCTGGGCCCGGAAGTGCTGCTGGTAGCGGAAGTCGATCAGGGTGTTCAGCGCGTCGACGCACTCGACGATCACGTCGCCGCCGCGCCCGCCGTCGCCGCCGTCCGGGCCGCCGAACTCGATGAACTTCTCGCGACGGAAGCTGGCGCAGCCGGATCCGCCGTCGCCGCTCTTCACGTAGACCTTGGCCTGATCGAGGAACTTCATCGCGGGACCTCCCGTCCCGCCGACCCCTGTGCAACGGACCGGGCACGAAAAAAGGGAACGGAGGCCCGTTCCCTTTTCCGCCGTCCCGGTCGGGGGGACGGCTTTACTCGGCCGGGGCCTCGGCGGCCACGGCGACCACGCCGACAAAGGTCTTGTCGCGGGTCTTCTTGAACTCCACCCGGCCCTCGGCAACCGCGAAGATGGTGTGATCGCGGCCCATGCCGACGTTCACGCCCGGATGATACTTGGTGCCGCGCTGGCGGATGATGATGTTGCCCGGGATGACGGCCTCGCCCCCGAACTTCTTCACGCCGAGGCGGCGGCCCTCGGAGTCGCGCCCGTTGCGGGAGCTACCGCCGGCTTTCTTGTGCGCCATCGATCGATCTCCTTACGCGCGGACGCTCAGGCGCCCGCGGTGATGCCGGTCACGCGCAGCACGGTGATCGGCTGGCGGTGGCCACGGGTGCGCCGCGAGTTTTTCCGGCGGCGCTTCTTGAAGATGATGACCTTCGAGCCCTTGGTCTGCTCGAGCACCTCGGCGGCCACCTTGGCACCGGCGACGACCGGGGCGCCGACGGTCACCTTGGACTCGTCACCGACCATCAGAACCTGGTCGAGCTCGACAGTGGCACCGGCGTCGGCCTCGAGCTTCTCGACCTTGATCACGTCGCCCGAGGCGACCTTGTACTGCTTGCCGCCGGTTTTTACGACTGCGAACATCGCTTCGGTCCTGGCAAAAAGGATCGCACGCGCCGCCCACCGGCGCGCTGCGGAGGCGGCACTATACGCAGGCGCGGTTGCGTGTCAACCGGTGCGAGTCGAGGCCGCCCGCTTCAGGTTGCGGTCAGCTTCCGGCGGCGAAGATACCCCGTCATCGAGACGGCGGCATCCATGTACCGAGCCACGGCAGACCAGCACGAAGAACCTCGCAGCAGAACCGGCGGCCCGGTCCGCACGGTGCGCGTCTGGGACCCGTTCGTCCGGATCTTCCACTGGACGCTGGTCGCGGCGGTGGCGGTGGCCGCCGCCACCGGGCTGCTGGCCGACGCCCCCTGGATCGACGTCCACGTCTGGGCCGGTACCGTCATGGCCGGCCTGGTCGCCGCCCGCGTGGTCTGGGGCTTCCTCGGCCCCGGCTCCGCCCGGTTCGCCGGCTTCGTCGTCGGCCCGCGCGCCGTGCTGGCGCATCTGCGCGAGTTGCGCACCGGCACCGCCGGCCGGCATCTCGGCCACAACCCGCTCGGCGCCCTGATGGTGCTGGCGCTGCTGGCCGCCGCGGCCGGACTCGCCCTGACCGGCGTCGTCGCCTATGGCGGCGTGCTGAAGGCCGGGCCGCTGGCGTTCACGACCGGCTATACCGACGGCCGGGCGGTGCTGGAGGTCCACGAACTGCTGGCCTACTTCCTGCTGGCGCTGATCGCCCTGCACGTGGCCGGGGTCGTGTTCGAGAGCCGGCGCAGCCACGAGAACCTGGCGCGGGCGATGGTGACCGGCCGCAAGCCGGCCCGCCCCGACGACCACCTGCCGGCGGCGCGTCCGGCCCGGCCGGTCGCCGCGGCCGCGCTGGCGCTGGCAACCCTCGGGATCGCCGCCGCCGGCCTCGGCACCCTGGCGGCCCGTCCGCCGCTGGGCGTGCCGACCGCCGCGCTCGACCCGGCGTACGCCGCAGAATGCGCGGCCTGCCACGTCGCCTACCACCCGAGCCTGCTGCCGCGCGCGTCGTGGACCGCGCTGTTCGACGGGCTGGACGATCATTTCGGCGAGGACGCCAGCCTCGACCCGGCGACCACCGGACGGCTGCGCGCCTGGGCGTTGGCGAACGCCGCCGAGGCCTACGACACCAAGGCCGCCAACCGGCTCCGCGCCGTCGAGCCGGCGGCGCCGTTCACCATCACCGGCACCCGGTTCTGGCAGCGCACCCACGCCGACATCCCGGATTCCGTGTTCGCCGGCTCGGCGGTGGTCTCGAAGGGCAATTGCGAGGCCTGCCACGCCGACGCCCGGGCCGGCCGCTTCTACCCCGGCAACATCCGCATCCCCGCCCCCACGGAGAGTCACCCATGACCCGAATCCTTGCCGCCCTCGCCGTCGCCGCCGCGCTGGCCGCCGGTACCGCTCTGGCCGCCGGACCGCGCGACACGCTGCTCGCCGGCTACGTCGCCGAGGCCGGCGCCCCCGCCTCGGCGGCCCGCGGCGAGGCGTTCTTCAAGGCGACCCACAGCGGCGGCAAGCCCGACACCGCGTCCTGCACCGCCTGCCACACCGCCGACCCGCGCAGCGCCGGCCGGACCCGCGCCGGCAAGCCGATCGAGCCGATGGCGGTGTCGGTCAGCCCGGACCGCTTCACCGATCCGGCCAAGGTCGAGAAATGGTTCCGCCGCAACTGCAACAGCGTGCTGGGCCGCGAATGCACCGCCGCCGAGAAGGCCGACGTGGTCGCCTGGCTGACCGGCCAGTGACACCGGCACTCGATCAACAGATTGCGAAGGAGACCGACATGCACCGCCCGTTCCGCCCCGGCATCCTGGGCATCCTCGCCGGCGCCGGCGTCGCCGCGGCGCTCGCCATGGCGATCATGCTCCCGGTCGATACCGCCTCGGCCGACAGCGAGGCCCGCTTCCGCCCGGTCGACGATCCCATAGTCAAGGCCGAGTGCGGCGCCTGCCACATGGCGTTCCCGGCCGGCATGCTGCCGGCCGCCTCGTGGCAGAAGGTCATGGCCGGGCTGTCCGACCATTTCGGCGAGGACGCCAGCCTCGACGACGCGACCCGGCGCGAGATCACCGACTGGCTGGTCGCCAACGCCGCCCGGCCGGGCAGCCGGCTCGCCCGCGACATGCCGGCCGACGGGACCGTGCTGCGCATCACCGACACCCCCTGGTGGGTGCGCGAGCACCGCGGCGAGGTCCGCCCCGGCGCCTTCGAGGACCCGAAGGTCGGTTCCAAGGCGAACTGCGCGGCCTGCCACCGCGACGCCGCCCGCGGCAACTTCGACGACGACTGAGAGGGCGAAGCCGGCGGTTCGGGGCTCCGGGCGGCGGGTCGATCCTGGATGATGCCGGGATCCTCACGATCCGCTGCGGAGTCCTCCGATGCTGCGTCGCGACCCGACCTTCCTCGGCGTGCCGTTCGCGACCGATGCCGCCGAGGCGCCGGGCGCGGTGCGTGCCGCCCTCGGCTGGTACGGCGCCGACACCGCGCGCTGGGACTTCGACGCCGGCGGGCCGCTGCTCGGCGGCGCCACGGTGGTCGACTTGGGCGACGTACCGGGCGACCTGCACGACGGCGCCGCCAACCGCGCGGCGATCTCGGCCGCGATCGGCCGCACCCTGATCGCCGGAGCGGTGCCGCTCGTGCTGGGCGGCGACGACAGCGTGCCGATCCCGGTGCTGGAGGCCTATGACGGCCACCCCGGCCTGACGGTCGTCCAGGTCGACGCCCACATCGACTGGCGCCACGAGGTCGACGGCGTCACCCACGGCTTCTCTTCGACCATGCGGCGCGCGTCCGAGATGGATCACGTGAAGCGGATCGTGCAGGTCGGCGCCCGCGGCCCCGGCAGCGCCCGCGCCGAGGAGGTCGAGGCGGCACGGGCCTGGGGCGCCGTGCTGCACACCGCCCGCGACGTCCATGCCCAGGGCGTCGCCCCGGCGCTGGAGGCGGTGCCGGAAGGGGCCGACGTGTTCCTGGCGATCGACGTCGACGGCATCGACCCGTCGGTGGTCCCGGGGGTGATCCTGCCGGCGTTCGGCGGCCTGACCTACCAGCAGGTTCTCGACGTGATCCTGGGCGTCGCCGCCCGCGGCCGGATCGTCGGGGTCGACTTCGTCGAGTACGTCCCCTCGAAGGACCCGGCCGGCAGCGGCGCCAAGGCGATCGCCCGGCTGGCCAGCGTCGCCGTATCGGCGATCATGCAGGGCCGGCGATAACGCGGTATCATGTTGCCATGTCCGGTCGCGACGGATCCAACAGGGCCCGGGATTTCCTCGGCTCGCTCGATTTCGACCTCGATCCGGCGCTGCGGATCAACGAGCCCGTGGTTGCCGAGGCGCTGGCCGCCTGGAACCGGCTGCGCGGCGACCGCGCGATGCCGGCGCCGTCCGACCTCGACGTGCTCGACCTGCCGCGGCGGCTGCTGCCGCATCTCCTGCTGCTGGACATCGAGCACGAGCCGGCGCTGCGGTTCCGCTGGCGGCTGATCGGCACCCACACCACCGCCGCCCTCGGCCGCGACAGCACCGGCCGGTACTGGGACGAGCTGTACGACGGCCGTGGCTTCGGCATGCTCACGCGCGGCCCGCTGTGGGTGCTGGAGCACAGGCGCCCGGTTCGGATCCTGGGCCGGGCCGTCTATGCCGACAAAGCGCACGTCCACTCCGAGAGCGTCCACCTGCCGCTGTCGCGCGACGGCACGTCGGTCAACCGCATCCTGATCGCCACCGTCTACCGAATCCACTGAACCGCCCACCCGGTGCCTTGCATCCGCGCGGTCGACGCTCTAACTCTTTAGGTGTCGGGACAGCGCGGTCTCCCGGCCACGCCAAGGCACGTTGCCCAAGCACCGCTCGATTCTTCCGGAAGGGAGGGTTGAGCCATGGGCTCGTCCACACTCGCGATATCCCCCGCAGACCTCATCCGCCTGATCGGCGGGGCCGACGCCCCGGTGATCGTCGACGTGCGCCGGCGCCCGGCCTACGACGCCGACGACCGCGTGCTGCCGGCCGCGGTCTGGCGCGACCACCAGGCGGTCGACGCCTGGCGCGCCGAGGCGCCGGCCGGCATGCCGGTGGTCGTCTACTGCGTGCACGGGCACCAGGTCAGCCAGACGGCGGCCAGCCGGCTGCATCTGGCCGGCGTGAACGCGCGCTATCTCGCCGGCGGCATCGACGGCTGGCGGGCCGCCGGCGGCCCGCTGGTGGCCCGGCGCCCGGACTGGTGCGACCCGGCGTCGGAACGGCCGAGCCGCTGGGTGACGCGCGAGCGGCCGAAGATCGACCGCATCGCCTGCCCCTGGTTCATCCGCCGGTTCGTCGACCGCCGGGCCGAGATCCACTACGTCGGGGCCGAATGGGTGCGCGACGCGGCGGTCGAACTGCATGCGGTGCCGTTCGACGTGCCGGACGTCGAGCTCACCCACATCGGAGAGACCTGCAGCTTCGACACCCTGATCGCCGCCTACGGCGCCGCCGACCCGGCGCTGCTGCGCCTCGCCGACATCGTGCGCGGCGCCGATACCGCCCGGCTCGAACTGGCGCCGGAGGCGGCCGGGCTGCTCGCCCTGTCGCTCGGCGTGTCGGCCGCCACCGCCGACGACCAGGAGGCCCTGGGCTGGGGCCTGCGGCTGTACGACGCGCTGTACGCCTGGGCGCGGTTCGCGGCGGACGAGACCCACAACTGGCCGGCGGCCAGGACGGCAGCCCGGGCGGCGGGGGCGGTGCGATGAGCGCCGTCGCCCGGGAAGTGCCGGCCGTCGGGTTCGCCGAGGCGACCCGGACCTGGCTGCGGATCGGCCTGCTGAGCTTCGGCGGGCCGGCCGGGCAGATCGCCCTGATGCACCGGGTGCTGGTCGAGGAGAAGCGCTGGGTCGACGAGGCCCGGTTCCTGCACGCCCTCAACTACTGCATGCTGCTGCCCGGCCCGGAAGCCCAGCAGCTCGCCACCTATGTCGGCTGGCTGCTGCACGGCATCCGCGGCGGCGTGGTCGCCGGCCTGCTGTTCATCGTGCCGGGAGCGCTGGTGATGCTGGCGCTGGCGACGCTGTACGCCGGCTATGCCGACCTCGCCCCGGTGGCGGCGGCGTTCTTCGGCATCAAGGCGGCGGTCCTGGTCGTCGTCGTCGAGGCGGTGCTGCGGATCGGCCGGCGGGCGCTCAGGTCGCGCGCCGCGGTCGCGGTGGCGGCCGCCGCCTTCGTCGCGATCTTCCTGCTCGCGGTTCCGTTCCCGCTGATCGTGCTGGCGGCGGCGGCGACCGGCTGGCTGCTGCACCGGCTGCGCCCGGGTCTGCTAACCGGCGGCTCCGGGCACGGCCCCGCGGGGGCCGCCGTCGACGAGCGGCCACCGGGCAGCGCGCGCGGCGCGTTCGCGGCGGCGGCGGTCTGCCTGGCGCTGTGGGCGGCGCCGGTGCTGGCGCTGCTGCTGGCGGTCGGGCCCGACGACGCGTTCGCCCGGATCGCGCTGTTCTTCAGCAAGATGGCGGTCGTCACCTTCGGCGGCGCCTATGCGGTGCTCGGCTACATCGCGCAGCAGGCGGTGGAGACCTACGGCTGGCTGGCCCCCGGCGAGATGCTGGACGGGCTCGGCCTGGCCGAGACCACACCGGGGCCGCTGATCCTGGTCGGCCAGTTCGTCGGGTTCCTGGCGGCCTGGCGGGCTCCCGGGCCGCTCGACCCCTGGAGCGCCGGGGCGGCCGGCGCGGCGCTGACCCTGTGGGTCACCTTCGTGCCGTGCTTCCTGTGGATCTTCCTCGGCGCCCCGTTCATCGAGCGGCTGCGCGGCAACCGGGCGCTCGACGCCGCCCTGTCGGCGATCACCGCCGCCGTGGTCGGGGTGGTGCTGAACCTCGGCGTCTGGTTCGCCCTGCACCTGTTCTTCGCGGCGGTCGCGGAGACCCGGGCCGGCCCGCTGCGGCTGTTCGTCCCGGACTGGAGCAGCGTCGACCCGGCGGCCGTCGGGCTCAGCCTGCTGGCGGCGATCGCCCTGCTGCGCCTGAAGCTGCCGATGCCGGCGGTGCTGGCCGGTGCCGCGGTGCTGGGCGTGGTCGCGGGTGCCGTTCGGTGAACCCGGCAACCGGCCCCGCGGGATCCGCAGGACGGCGGCACGACATCCGGCGGCGGCGGCGGACTTGCAGCCGCCGCCGGGTTCGCATACCTACACGGGCTCGTGGCCACGGGCGCGTGGTGCCGCACGCCGCCGCCGGGATCCCGGCGGCCGAACCCTGGAGAACCGATGACCGGCGAGCCGATCCGTACCGACGTGACCATCGTGGGCGCCGGCCCGTGCGGGCTGTTCGCGGTGTTCGAGCTCGGCCTGCTCGACCTCAAGTGCCATCTGGTCGACATCCTCGACCGGCCCGGCGGCCAGTGCGCCGAGCTGTATCCCGAGAAGCCGATCTACGACATCCCGGCGGTGCCGGTCTGCACCGGCCAGGAGCTGACCGACCAGCTGATGGAGCAGATCAAGCCGTTCGACCCGGTGTTCCACTTCTCTCAGATGGCCGAGAAGCTGGAGCGCACCGACGACGGCTGGCGGCTGACCACCGACCTCGGCACGGTGATCGAGTCCAAGGTGGTGGTGATCGCCGCCGGCGGCGGCAGCTTCGTGCCGAAGAAGCCGCCGATCAAGGGCATCGAGGCCTATGAGGGCCAGGGCGACGGCAGCGGCGTGTACTACGCCGTCCGCAGGATGGAGCAGTTCCGCGGCAAGCGGCTGGTGATCGCCGGCGGCGGCGATTCCGCGCTCGACTGGACCGTCAACCTGCAGCCGCTGGCGCAGTCGCTGACGCTGGTGCACCGCCGCGACGAGTTCCGCGCCGCCCCCGACACCGTCAACAAGATGCGCGCCCTGGTCGCGGCCGGGCAGATGAACCTGGAGATCGCCCAGATCGGCGGCCTCGAGGGCCGCGACGGCAGGCTGGAAGCGGTGATCCTGAAGGACAGGGACGGCGAGCGGCGCCTGGAGTGCGACGCCCTGCTGGCGTTCTACGGCCTGACCATGAAGCTCGGCCCGGTCGCCGAGTTCGGGCTGAACCTGCACGAGAACCTGATCCCGGTCGACACCGAGAAGTTCGAGACCTCGACGCCGGGGATCTTCGCGATCGGCGACATCAACTGGTATCCGGGCAAGCTGAAGCTGATCCTGTCCGGGTTCCACGAGGCCGCGCTGATGGCCCAGGCCGCGGTCCGCATCGTCCATCCGGATCGCAAGATCCGGTTCCAGTACACGACATCCAGCTCCGACTTGCAGCAGAAACTGGGGGTTGCATGAAGATCATCGTCACCGACCGCGAGGGCGGCGAGCGCGAGCTCGAGGCGACCGACGGCTGGCGGGTCATGGAGATCATCCGCGACGCCGGGCTGCCGATCAGCGCCGAGTGCGGCGGGGCCTGCGCCTGCGCGACCTGCCACGTCTATGTCGATCCGTCCTGGTTCGCCCGGCTGGAGCCGCGCGGCGAGGAGGAGAACGACATGCTCGACCTGGCGTTCGAGGTGCAGGACAACTCGCGCCTGTCCTGCCAGATCACCATGACGCCCGAACTCGACGGCCTGAAGGTCACGCTGGCGCCGGAGTGACCGCCGGCGGTGCGGCGGCGCCCGTCGTTTCATGGGTCCCGGCTCCGTACCGCCTGCGGTGACCCGGGCCGGGATGACGTCGGGGAAAGGGCCGCGGCGCGACCTGTCCCTCCCCTCATGCCGTCAGCCCGGGCGACCCTCGACTTGATCGAGGGGAGACCCGGGAACCGGCCGTCGCTCCATCGCTCAGTGCACCCTCACCTCGTGCCCGGCGTAGGCGATCTCCTGGGGGCGCACCAGTTCGGCGTTGGCGATGCGGACCGAGTGCAGGCGACCCTCCAGGTTGCGCTCCCAGTAGTCCAGGAACCGGGTCAGCCGCGGGAAGTCGGGCGCCACGTCCATCTCCTGCCAGAGGTAGCTCTGCAGCAGGCCCGGGAAATCCGGGAAGCGGTAGAGGATTTCCGCGGTGGTGAGACGGTAGCGGTGCAGATCACGAACGCTGACGTGCATGGGCGATCCTCGCGAAGCCGAAACACTTGATATCCGCAAGGATGCTGGTAGAAGACCGCCGCCCGCAAGATTTTTTGTGTTTGATTTCAGCGGGTTAGCAGCAATCGACGAAGACTGCTGCCAGGCCGGCGCCGGCAATCCGGCGCAACGCCGCGGATTTCCGCCGAAAATCGACCGACACCCGACTTGACTCGGTAGCGCCGTTTCCCTACATCGCTGGCACTCACCGGGGGTGAGTGCTAACAGGGCTCCTCCCGGGCGACGTCGTCCAACACACGTCTCCAACCTGAGTGTACGGAGGAATGGTCATGAAGTTTCGGCCCCTGCACGACCGGGTCGTGGTTCGCCGCATCGAGGCTGACCAGAAGACCGCCGGCGGCATCATTATCCCGGATACCGCCAAGGAGAAGCCGCAGGAGGGCGAGATCCTCGCCGTCGGTCCGGGTGCTCGCGACGAGTCCGGCAAGCTCCAGGCGCTCGACGTCAAGGTCGGCGACCGGGTGCTGTTCGGCAAGTGGTCGGGCACCGAGGTGAAGATCGGCGGCGAAGACCTGCTGATCATGAAGGAGTCGGACATCATGGGCGTGCTCGAAGGCGCCGCCAAGTCCGGCAAGAAGGCCGCCTGAGCAAGGGGCCTCTGAGAGCCGCTTCCTCGAAGGGCAATTTCATTCCGAAGGAGTAAACGCACATGGCTGCCAAGGACGTTAAGTTCGGCGTCGACGCGCGCAACAAGATGCTGCACGGCGTCGATGTTCTCGCCGACGCGGTGAAGGTCACCCTGGGCCCGAAGGGCCGCAACGTGGTGCTGGAGAAGTCGTTCGGCGCGCCGCGGATCACCAAGGACGGCGTGACCGTCGCCAAGGAGATCGAGCTCTCCGACAAGTTCGAGAACATGGGCGCGCAGATGGTGCGCGAGGTGGCCTCGAAGGCCAATGACGTCGCCGGCGACGGCACCACCACCGCGACCGTGCTGGCGCAGGCCATCGTCCGCGAGGGCGCCAAGGCCGTTGCCGCCGGTATCAACCCGATGGACCTGAAGCGCGGCATCGACGCCGCGGTCGAGGCGGTCGTGACCGACCTCGAGAAGCGGTCGAAGAAGATCACCACCTCCGACCAGGTCGCCCAGGTCGGCACCATCTCGGCCAACGGTGAGCGCGAGATCGGCGAGATGATCGCCAAGGCGATGGAGAAGGTCGGCAACGAGGGTGTGATCACTGTCGAGGAGGCCAAGTCGCTGCACACCGAGCTCGACGTTGTCGAGGGCATGCAGTTCGACCGCGGCTACCTGTCGCCGTACTTCGTGACCAACGCCGACAAGATGGTGTGCGAGCTCGAGAGCCCGTACATCCTGCTGCACGAGAAGAAGGTCTCGAACCTGCAGGCCATGCTGCCGGTGCTCGAGCAGGTCGTGCAGTCGGGCAAGCCGCTGCTGATCATCGCCGAGGACGTCGAGGGCGAGGCGCTCGCGACCCTGGTGGTCAACAAGCTGCGCGGCGGCCTGAAGGTCGCGGCCGTGAAGGCCCCGGGCTTCGGCGATCGTCGCAAGGCGATGCTCGAGGACCTCGCGATCCTGACCGGCGGCACCGTCGTCTCCGAGGATCTCGGTATCCAGCTCGAGACCGTCACCCTCGACATGCTCGGCACCGCCAAGCGCGTCTCGATCACCAAGGACGAGACCACGGTCGTCGACGGCTCCGGCAAGAAGAAGGACATCGAGGCCCGCTGCTCGCAGATCCGCGCGCAGATCGAGGAGACCTCGTCCGACTACGACCGCGAGAAGCTCCAGGAGCGTCTGGCGAAGCTGGCCGGCGGCGTCGCGGTGATCCGCGTCGGCGGCTCCACCGAGGTCGAGGTGAAGGAGCGCAAGGATCGCGTCGACGACGCGATGCACGCGACCCGCGCCGCGGTCGAGGAAGGCATCCTGCCGGGCGGCGGTTCGGCGCTCGTCTACTCCCTCAAGGCCCTCGAGAAGGTGAAGCCGGCCAACGACGACCAGCGCATGGGCGTGAACATCGTCCGTCGCGCCCTGGAGGCCCCGGCCCGTCAGATCGCCTCGAACGCCGGACATGACGGCTCGGTGATCGTCGGCAAGATGCTGGAGTCGAAGGACGCCAACTGGGGCTTCGACGCCCAGAACGGCGAGTTCGTCGACCTGATCAAGGCCGGCATCATCGACCCGACCAAGGTGGTCCGCAGCGCGCTGCAGAACGCCGCCTCGGTCGCCGGCCTGCTGGTCACCACCGAGGCCATGGTCGCCGACCGGCCGGAGCCGAAGGGCGCTGCCCCGGCGATGCCGGGCGGCATGGGTGGCATGGACTTCTGATCCGGCCGCACCAGCGACCTGCTACGAATACGGCGAGGGCCGGGGAGCGATCCCCGGCCCTTTCCGCACCCGGTTCCGGCGCCCGCCGATGCCGGACATGACGGTCGACGCCGGGGGAGCCCGGCGGTAACCTGTCGCTCTACGTCTGATTGTAGAGTCAGAACCCGTCGATCGCGGCCTCGGGGAGGGCCGTCCGAGCGGGCCGGGCCTTGCCGAGGGGGAGCGTGCGCCGATGCCTCAGACGTCGCGGAACCGACCGGGTCTTCCGCTGCTCGCCGCCCGGGACGCCACCCTGGAGGCGGTCTGGGGCTACTGGGACGACCGCCGCGGCGACCGCCGCTGCCCGGCGCGCGCCGATCTCGACCCGCTCGACATCCCGCAGCTGCTGCCGCATCTCGGCCTGGTCGACGTCGAGGACGACGGCCGGCGGTTCCGCTACCGGCTGATCGGCACGCACATGAACGCCATGCTCGGCGAGAACTTCACGGGGCGCTGCCTCGACCCCGAGAACCGCGGGGCGTATGCGGCGCTGCTGCAGGACCTGTACGCCGACTGCACCCGGGCCCGGCGGCCGCTGTTCTCCGAGAACGAGGTCCGCTACCACGACGGCCGGCGGGTCACTATGCGGCGCCTGATCCTGCCGCTCGCCGGCGACGACGGCGCGCCGGTCGAGATGCTGCTGTTCTCGACCACCTTCCATCCGCATGCCGCCGACGGGGCCGAGACCACCGACTATCGATGGCTGGAGCCGCCCTACCTGCCGGACGGCGACGCCGAGATCCGGACGCTGGCGCACCTGCTGCTGTAGACAGCCGCTATACCGGCGCGCCGAGATCCCGCAGCCAGGATCGGAAGCCCTCGGCCCCCTCGAACCGGTGCGCATGGAAGCCGAGCGCCCGGGCCGCCTCGATGTTGCGTGGGGAGTCGTCGACGAAGGCGGTGCGCGCCGGGTCGAGCCCGGCCCGCTCGATCAGGATCTCGTAGATCCGCGGATCCGGCTTGATCACGCCCTCCTCGCCCGACACCACGACCGTGTCGAACGCGTTCAGGAAGCCGAAGCGCGCGCGCGTCCGCGGGAAGGTCTCGGCCCCGAAATTGGTCAGCCCGTGTACCGGGAAGCCGGCCGCCTTGAGGGTTTGCAAAACCTGCACCGTGCCGTCGATGGCGCGCGGGATCATCGCCTGGAACCGGCCGTAGTAGGAGCGGATCGCCGGGCCCATGTCCGGGTGCCGGGACAGCGCCTCGGCCTCGGCGTCGGCGATGCGGCGGCCGCGATCCTGCTCGACGTTCCAGTCGTGGTGGCAGACCTCGGACAGGAACCACTCGACCCTGGCCTCGTCCGGGGTGGCGTCGTCGCGGGTGAACACCTTGCGGTACAGGTGCCGCGGGTCCCACTCGATCAGGACCTGGCCGACGTCGAAGACGACGGCATCCACCTCACGCATCGTCCCATTCCTCCGGATCGATCGCCAGCACCAGCGCCGAATGGTCGAGATCGCCGCGCCCGGCCTCGGCCAGCGCCTCCCACAGCGGCAGGTTGGCGGCCAGGCCCGGCAGCGCCAGCCCGACCTGCTCGGCCAGGTCGCGGGCGGCGCGCATGTCCTTGCGCTGGATCGTCACCCGGGCACGCGGCTGGAAGTCGCCGGTGACCATGCGCTCGCCGTGCAGCTCCAGGATCCGGCTGTGCGCGAAGCCGCCGAAGATCGCCTCGCGCACCCGCGCCGGGTCGACCCCGGCGCGCTTCGACAGGGCCAGCGCCTCGGCGACCGCGCCGATCGTCAGCCCGACGATCATCTGGTTGGCGGTCTTGGCGATCTGCCCGGCGCCGACCGGCCCGACATGGGTAATGCGCTGGCCCATCGCCCGGAACAGCGGCTCGGCGCGCGCGAAGTCGGGGTCGCTGCCGCCGGCCATGACGGTCAGGGTGCCGGCCTCGGCGGCGGTCGTGCCGCCGGACACCGGCGCGTCCACCCAGCTGCCGCCGATCATCCGGATGCGGCCGGCGAAGTCGCGGGTGCGGTCGACCGCGGTGGTGCCCATGTCGACCACCAGCCCGTCCTCGGACAGTCCGTGGGCGATGCCCCATTCGTCCTCGTAGGGGTCGAAGACCACCGCCTCGACCGCGTCGGCGTCAGTGACCATGACGATCACGGTGTCGGCGACCTCGGCGACGTGGCGCGGCGACGGCATCGCCGCGGCCCCCGGCAACTCGGACGCCAGGGCCTCGGCCTTCTCGATGCTGCGGGTCCACAGCGCCAGCTCGGCGCCGGCGGCGGCCAGCCGGCGAACCATCGGCACGCCCATCAGGCCGAGCCCGACGAAGCCGACGCGGCGGCCGGCCAGGACTCCGTTCGGATCCGCGCCGGCCGTCATCGCCGCCTCAGATCCGGGCGTAGCGGGCGCCGGCGCCGCGCTCGACGGCGGCGGCGGTCAGCCGGTCGACCTCGATCTCGTGGCGCAGCAGTTCGAGGTAGCGCAGCTCCTCCTGGGTCGCCTCGCCGTCGGCCGCCACCACGTCGCAGGCCAGCGCGTAGGCGGTCGCCCGCAGCTTGGACGGCAGGTTCTCCTTGATCTGGGCGATCACCGCGTCGATGCCGTCCTCGACGGTCAGCAGGTCGGTGCAGGCCGAGGCGACCTGGGCCAGGTTGCCGTGCTCGAAGTCCGCGAAGATCGGCAGGTGCTCGACGATGTCGCGGATCGTCTCGAGCTCCGAGTCGGCGAGCGACCCGTCGGCCGCGGCCCCGAGGACCATCGCGTAGATCAGGGCGACGTGGTGGTTGATCATCGGATCGGGGTCCCGTGTGTCGGTGGACGAAGGTCGGCCGAAGCCACGCGAGGTATAGCGATCCGAGGGTTCGCGGGCAACGGGGGGCGCGGTCGACGAAGCAGGTCCTCCGGCGGGAAGCGGGGAGTCGTTGACATCGCGGGCAGATTTTTTGATATTGACGTCAATTTCAAAAATTGAGTCGTCATGTTGCACCCGGCCATCGTCCATCCCGCCGCTCCGGATCTCGGCTTCGCCCGGACTCTGCTCGACGCCGCGGCCGCCGGCCGCAAGTCGGAGCGCACCCGGGCCCGCCTGCAGGCCGCGGCCTGCCGGCTGCTAGAGACGGCACCTCCGAGCGAACTGAAGGTCGCCGACATCTGCGCCGCCGCCGAGGTCGCGCATGGCACCTTCTATGTCTACTTCCGCGACACCCGCCACCTGCTGGCCGACACGCTGACCCGCTTCGTCGGCTTCGTGCAGGACGCCATGCGCCGGGCCGCCCGGGGCCGGGGCGGCGACCGCGTCCGCAGCACCACCGCGGCCTATGTCGAGCTGTTCGAGCGGAACTCCGGCCTGATGCGGTGCCTGGTGTCGCGCCTCGACGACTTCCCGGAAGCGGCGGACGCGTTCGAGACGCTGAACCGGCAGTGGGCGACGACCGTGGTCGACGCCCGGATGCGCCGGCTGGCGGCCGAGGGCGGGCCGGACGGCGTGACGCGCGACGAGCTGGTGCGCCGGGCCTATGCGCTCGGGGCGATGGTCGACCAGTACCTGATCGCCCTGCTGTTCGGCCGCGACCAGACCCTTTCCGCCGTCTCCCGCGACCGGGAAGCGGTGGTCCGGACGCTCAGCCTGATCTGGGAGCGGGGAATGGAGCCATGACGCAGATCCAAGGGGCCGAGTTCCACGGCGCCGCCGAGCTGCTGCCGCACCAGCAGGCGGCCTGGCGCAGCCAGGCGCTCCACGTCGCGCAGTGTTCCGGGTTCTACCGGCGACTGTGGGCCGGCCGGCTGCCGCCCGACGACCTGCGCGACCTGGCCGCGCTGCCGCTGTCCGACAAGCACCAGCTCCGGCAGTCGCAGGCCGCGCACCCGCCGTTCGGCGACTACCTGGCGGCCGGCCGCGACACCGCCGTGCGCCTGCACCGCACCTCGGGCACCACCGGCCAGGCCATGAACCTGGCGCTGTCGGCCCGCGACTGCAGGGTCACCGAGGCCGTCGGCGGACGCTGCCACCGGGCCGCCGGGCTGGGCCCGGGCCACACCGTGGTGCACTGCCTGAACTACCAGATGTGGATGGGCGGCGTGACCGACCACATGACGCTGGAGGCCACCGGGGCCCTGGTGGTGCCGTTCGGGGTCGGCGGCACCGAGCTGCTGATCCGCACGATCCGCGAGGTCGGGATCACCGCGATCTCCTGCACGCCGTCCTACCCGGCGGTGCTGGAACGGGTGCTGGCCGAGCGGTTCCCGGGCGTGAAGCCGCGCGACCTGGGCCTGCAGCTCGGGCTGTTCGGCGGCGAGGCCGGGCTCGACGACCCGGCGCTGCGCGACCGGATCCGCGGCACCTGGGGGATGGAGCCGCGCAACGCCAACTACGGCGTGTCGGACGTGTTCTCGAACTTCGCGGCCCAGTGCGAGCACGACACCCGGCTGCACTTCATGGCGGCCGACGTGCTCTGGCCCGAGCTGATCGACCCGGACAGCGCGGTGCCGGTGCCGCTGGTGGCCGGGGCCGAGGGCGAGCTGGTGCTGACCCACCTGGTGCGCGACTGCCAGCCGCTGGTGCGGTTCCGCACCGGCGACATTATCGCGGTCGACGCGACCGAGCCCTGCCTGTGCGGGCGCACCGGCTTCCGGTTCCGGGTGATCGGGCGCAGCGACGACATGGTGGTGGTGCGCGGGCTGAACCTGTTTCCGACCATGGTGGCGGCGGTGCTGAGCGAGATTCCGGAGCTTTCGGGCGACTACCGCATCGTGCTGGACGGCCCGCCGCCCTACGACCGGCTGCCGCTGCAGGTCGAGCGGGCATCCGGCACCGCCGATACCCCCGACCTCGCCGCCCGGGTGGCGGCCGCGGTCAAGGCCAGGCTGGGCGCGACCGCCGCGGTCACGGTGCTGCCGCCCGGCACCCTGCCGGTGACCGAGGGCAAGACCAGGCGCGTGATCAGGAGCGACCGATGACCGGCTTCACCTACGACACGGTCCTGAGCGAGCTCGAGGAGGGTGCTGTCCGCCGCATCGGCCTGAACCGGCCCGACCGGCTCAACGCCATGAACCGGCGGCTGATCGACGACGTGGCGCGCGCCTTCGACGACGCCAACGCCGACCCGGCGACCCGCGCGATCGTGTTCACCGGCGAGGGCCGGGCGTTCTGCGCCGGCGACGACCGCCAGGAGCACGTGCATCCCGAGAGCGAGGCGGCGGCCCGCGACCTGGTCGAGGCGATCCAGCGCGCCACCCGCGCGATCTGCTTCGGGCCCAAGCCGGTGGTCGGCGCGATCAACGGCTGGGCGGTCGGCGGCGGCTTCGAGTGGGCGATCAACTGCGACTTCCCGATCTGGGCGGAGTCGGCGCGGGGATTCTTCCCGGAAGTGTCGCTCAACCTGTTCGTGACCGGGGCGGTGACGTCGCTGCTGCCCGCCATGGTCGGGCTGAACAAGGCGCGCGAGATGCTGTTCCTCGGCGAGCGCTACGGTGCGGCGGAGCTGGCCGAGCTCGGCGTCGCCTGGCGGGTCGTGCCCGACGGCGCGCTGCTCGACGAGGCCCGAACGGTCGCGCGCCGGCTGGCCGCGCTGCCGACCCTGTCGGTGCGGGCCATGAAGCGCACCCTGAACGCGACCGCCGCCGCCGACCTGCACCGGGCGCTGCGGCTCGAGACCGACGCGACCGTGGCCGGCTTCCTGGACCCGGAGACCACCCGGCTGCTGAAGGCGTTCTGAAGGGTCGGGCGGGCCCGGCCGTCGCCGCGCTCCGACCCTGCCCGGCTGCGCATTGCTCCGTTTCCGTCCGCGCGCTCGACACCACCCGCGTCACCCGCCTACCTTCCGGCCCCATGCAGCCCGTGTTCGACGTCGTCCTGCCGGTGTTCGCGATCCTGGCGGCCGGGTGGGCGGCGGGCCGGTTCGGGCCGTTCCCGCCGTCGTCGACCGGGGTGCTCAACGACTTCGTCTACTGGGTCGCGTTCCCGGCGCTGATCTTCAAGGCGATGGCGACCGCCCCGGTCTCCGACATCTTCGACCTGCCGTTCCTGGCGGCCTACTCCGGCGGCGTGTTCGGGGTGTTCGCGCTCAGCTACATCGTCGGGCTCGTAGTGTTCCGCTCGCGCCCGGCGGCCCTGACGCTGCAGGCGATGTGCGCGATCTTCGCCAACACCGGCTACATGGGCGTGCCGCTGCTGCCGGTCGCGTTCGGGCCGGACGCGCTGCTGCCGGCGATCATCCTGACGGTCTACAACGCCGCCTTCATGGTGGCGACCATGGTGGCGCTGATCGAGCTGGACCTGCGGTCCGACCATCCGCCGCTGAAGATCGTCGGCGGGGTGCTGCGGGCGGTGGCGCTGAACCCGCTGGTGCTGTCGACCGCCCTCGGGATCGGCTGGTCGCTGTCCGGGCTCGGCCTGCCGGCGCCGGTCCGCACGTTCTGCGACATCATCGGGGCCGCGGCCGCGCCCTCGGCGCTCTTCGCCATGGGGCTGTTCCTGGTCGGCAAGCCGCTGCGTGCCGGGCTCGGCGAGGTGTCCTGGCTGGTGTTCCTGAAGCTGCTGGTGCAGCCGGCGGTCGCCGCCTGGCTGGCGCTCGGCCCGCTCGGCCTGGACGCGCTGCAGGCCCGCTCGGTGGTGCTGGGTGCGGCGCTGCCGACCGGATCTCTGGTGTTCGTGCTCGCCTATCGCTACGGTCTGTACGTCGAGCGCTCGACCTCGGTGATCCTGATCTCGACCGTGCTGTCGGCGGTCACCCTGTCGGTCCTGCTGCTGCTGCTCGGCACCGGCTGACCCAGCGAAACCACTCCCGGAGGACCGCGTGACCGCAGACAAGCCCCGCCTCGGCTATGTCGGCCTCGGCCTGATGGGCGGCCCGATGGCGCGCCGGCTGTTGGCCGCCGGCTACCCGCTGACGGTGTGGAACCGCGACCCGGCCAAGGCCGAGGCCCTGGGCGACGCCGGCGCCGCGGTCGCGGTGTCGGCCGCCGCCGCGGCGCGGGCCAGCGACATCGTGTTCACCTGCCTGACCGACACCGCCGCGGTCGAGGCGGTGGTGTTCGGCCCCGACGGCATCGCGTCGGGCGCCCGCCGGGGCGGCGTGCTGGTCGACTTCTCGTCGATGCGTCCGGACGCCGCCGCCGGCTTCGCCGCCCGGCTGCGCGCCGAGACCGGCATGGGCTGGATCGACGCCCCGGTGTCGGGCGGCGTGCCCGGCGCCAGCAACGGCACCCTGGCGGTGATGGCCGGCGGCGACCCCACCGACTTCGAGCGGGTCGCCCCGGTGGTCGCCCATCTCGCCGGCCGGTTCACCCTGATGGGGCCGAACGGCGCCGGCCAGACCACCAAGCTGATCAACCAGATGATCGTCGGCTGCGGCTTCGCGATCGTCGCCGAGGCCTGCCAGCTCGCCGAGGACGCCGGCATCGACCCGGCCCGGATCCCGCAGGCGCTGGCCGGCGGCCGCGCCGACTCGCCGGTCCTGCAGCAGTACCTGCCGCGCATGGCTGCCCGCGACCGCGAGGTGCAGGCCCGCATCGCCATCATGATCAAGGACCTGACCACGGTGATGGACGAGGCCCGGCGGCTCGGCTCGGCACTGCCGATGACCGGCCTCGCCACCGAGCTGCACAAGCTGCTGGCCAAGCGCGGCCTGGCCGACGCCGACAACGCCGAGACGATCAGGCTGTACACGAACGAGTGATTGGAAGGAATGACCGCGCCCGGGCAGTCGTTGTGCGGGCAGGCCCCCGGCATCGGGGGACCTGAACGGCGAAGGACAGGGACGGCATGACGGTTCTGGGAACCGACGACCGGACACCGGTCGACGACACGACCGCCTACCCCTATGCGGCGATCGTCCAGGTCCGGATCGACTTCGACGGCGACGGCCGCTACGACGGCTGGGGCTCGGGCGCGATGATCAGCCCGGACGACGTCCTGACCGCCGGGCACGTGCTGTGGAGCCCGGACTACGGCTACGCCAGGAACATCCAGGTCATACCGGCGCGCGACGGTCCGTCGGTGCCGTTCGGCACCGCGCTCGGCACCGCCTGGCACGTCCCGGACGCCTATGTCGCGACCTCCGGCAGCACGTTCTACGACATCGGGGTGATCAACCTGGACCGCTCGATCGGCAGCGAGACCGGGTCCTTCGCGGTCCGGGGCAACGACAACGACGCCCTGGTCGGCACCACGGTGACGACCGCCGGCTTCCCGGGCGACCTGTCGTCGAACGGCTCGGTGATGATCACCACCGGCGACGACATCGACGGCGCCCAGGGCCTGTCGCGGATCTACTACGACGGCGCGCTCGACAGCTACGGCGGACAGAGCGGGGCGCCGCTGTGGGTCACCAACGAAGGCGTCGCGTCGATCGTCGGCGTCCACACCTCCGGCGGCACCCTCTACAACGGCGGCACCGCCGTCATACCGGACTTCTACGACCTGATCGCCGGCTGGACCGGCGGCGACCTGGCCGGCACCGCGACGGGCTCCACCGCCGGAATCGCGAGCAGTGGCAGCGATTCCGCCGATACCGTGCTCGGCAGCGGCGGCGACGACACCCTGGTCGGGCTGTCCGGCGACGACTCGATCAGCGGCGGCGCCGGCGACGACGTGCTGTACGGCAACATCGGCTCGGACCTGCTGAGCGGCGGCGCCGGCACCGACACCCTGTACGGCGGCCAGAACGACGGTCCGGCGTCGGCGGACGGCAGCTACCGGGCAGGAACCGAGACGATCCGGGGCGGCGCCGGCGACGATGTCGTGTACGGCAATCTCGGTGCCGACCTGCTGTCCGGCGGCGCCGGCGCCGACGTGCTGTACGGCGGCCAGGAGGCCGATACGGCGTATGGCGGCGACGGCGGCGACGTGCTGTACGGCAACCTCGGCGACGACCTGCTGTACGGCGACGACGCGGCAGCCTCGACCGGCGCCGGGGTCGACACCCTGTACGGCGGCGACGGCGACGACACCGCGGTCTACCTCGACGCGCTCGCGCGCTACGGCCTGGCCGTCCTCGACGACGGCGGCGTCCAGGTGGGCGGCGGCGTCCAGGTGGGCGGCGCCGACGTGGTTTACGACGTCGAGTATCTGTGGTTCGCCGACACCGTCGTCGCGGTCGACACCCTGCTCTGACCCGTTTCCGGCCGCCGGGGCCGCCCACCCGCTTGAATTTCCGCCGGCACCCGCGCATCTTCCCGTAACGGGGGTTCTCGGGCGGGAAAACACACCATGAGCGTGCACGGGACCGACGACCGCACGCGGGTCACCGACAGCACGGCCTTCCCGAACTCCGCGATCGTGCAGATCCGGGTCGATTTCGACGGCGACGGCCGCTACGACGGCCGCGCCACCGGCGCGATGATCAGCGGCAACGACGTGCTGACCGCCGGCCACGTGCTGTGGGACTCGTACTACGGCTATGCCAAGAACATCTGGGTGACGCCGGCGCTCGCCGGCTCGTCGGCGCCGTTCGGGACGGTGACCGCGACCAGCTGGCACGTGCCGAGCTCCTACGTCAGCACGCGCGGCAGCATCTCGTACGACATCGGCGTCATCAACCTGCCCGGCTCGATCGGCGACAGCACCGGCACTTTCGCGCTGCAGTCCAACAGCGTCGGCTCGCTCAAGGGCACGGTGCTGACCACCGCGGGCTATCCCGGCGACAAGTCGGGCGGCCTGTACCAGTACACCGCCACCGGCGACGTCGACTCCACGTCCGGCTCCACCCGGATCCTGTACGGGGACACCCTCGACACCTACGGCGGGCAGAGCGGCTCGCCGCTCTGGATCACGGTCGACGGGACCCCGACGATCGTCGGGGTGCACACCACGGGCGGCTACGTCTACAACGGCGGCACCGCCGTCACCTCCGACTTCTACGGGCTGATCTCCGGCTGGACCGGCGGCGACATCACCAGCGCGACCGGCACCACGACGACAACGACCACCACGGTCTCCGGCCTGGTCAGCGGTACTTCCGGCGCGGACGGGCTGACCGGCGGTTCCGGCAGCGACACCATGTACGGCTACTCCGGCAACGACTCGCTGTGGGGCCAGTCGGGCAACGACGTGCTGTACGGCAACCAGGACGTCGACCGGCTGAGCGGCGGCGAGGGCAACGACACCCTGTACGGCGGGCAGAACGACGGCCCGGCCGGCAGCGACGGGGTGCAGCGCAACGGCCTGGAGACCGTGTTCGGCGGCAACGGCGACGACGTGCTGTACGGCAACATGGGGTCCGACAGCATCGGCGGCGGCGGCGGCAACGACCGGCTGTTCGGCGGCCAGGACGCCGACACCCTGGAGGGCGGCGACGGCAACGACGAGCTGTTCGGGAACCTCGGCAACGACCTGCTGTACGGCAACACCGGCACCGACCGCCTGGTCGGCGGCGAGGGCAGCGACACCCTGTACGGCAGCGACGGCAACGACACCCTGTCGGGCGGCGCCGGCAGCGACCTGCTGTACGGCGACAACGCCAGCTCCAGCACCGGCTCCGGCACCGACAGCATCGACGGCGGCGCCGGCGAGGATACCGCGGTATACTTGCACGCCATGTCGAACTACTCGTTCACCCGCCTGAGCACGTCCTCGATCCAGGTCGGCGGCTACGACATCCTGACCGACGTCGAGTACATCCGGTTCGCCGACACCATCGTCGCCGTCGACAGCCTGATATGAGGCCGACCCTTGGCATCCTGCGCGCCCTGGTCCTGCTGCCCGCCCTGGCCGGCTGCCCGTCGCCGTCGACGGTCACGCCGTCGATCGTCAGCCCGGCCGGGGCCGACGGTCCGATGATGGTGCAGGGCCTGCCGATCGAGCGGATCGAGCCGGATCACCGGGTGGTCCTGGCCGACGGCCTGACGATCGACGGCGACGCCAGGCTGGCGGAAGCGCTGCGCGACGGCGGCGCCGGCATCGCCGAGATCGTCGTGCTGGAACGCATGCCGCCGGTGTTCGTGGTGACCTTCGCCGACGGCGAGACCCGCCGCTACCAGAGCCGCACCACCCCCTGATCCGGCTCCGCGATCCCACGCCGGCGCCGCTTGCCCCGGCGCCCCCGGCCGTGCGACCGTCTGCTCCCGCCTGACGGCATGCCAACGACAATCCGGCGACAGCGCCACCGAGGGAGAGCGACATGGCCCACCTTCCCCCCGACCCGTACGAGAGCGGCATCGCGCCGTTCGCCATGGATTTCCGCGGCGGCCGGATCACCGCGGTCGAGGCGACCGAGGCCTGCCTGGCGCGGATCGCGGCGCTGAACCCGAAGCTCGACGCCTTCGAGCTGGTCGACGCCGAACGCGCCCTGGAGGCGGCGCGCGGGATCGACGCGCTGCGGGCCGCCGGCACCGACCTCGGCCCGCTGATGGGCGTGACCCTGGCGGTCAAGGACATCATCGCGGTCGACGGCCTGCCGACCACCAACGGCTCGCGCTACCCAACCGAGCACCTGACCGGTCCGGAAGGCCCGCTGATCCACCGCCTGAAGCAGGCCGGCTGCATCATCCTCGGCAAGACCAAGACCGTCGAGTTCGCGCTCGGCGCGACCGGCGTGAACGAGGCCCGCGGCACCCCCTGGAACCCCTGGGACTCCTCGGTCCACCGGTTCCCGGGCGGCTCGTCCAGCGGCTCGGCGGTGGCGGTGGCGGCCGGGCTGTGCGGCTTCGCGCTCGGCACCGACACCGGCGGCTCGATCCGCATCCCGGCCAGCTTCACCGGCCTGTTCGGGCACAAGACCACGGTCGGGCGCTGGCCGACCGAGGGCGTGTTCCCGCTGTCGCCGACCCTCGACTCGATCGGCCCGCTGTGCCGCAGCGCCGGCGACGCCGCGCTGATCCACGCGGTGGTGCTGGACGAGCCGGTGCCGATGCCGATGCGGCTGGAGGGGCTGCGGCTCGGCCGGCCGAAGGACCTGTTCTGGGACGACCTGGACGAGACCACGCGGGCGACCGTCGAGTCGGCGCTGCTGGCGCTGTCGGCGGCCGGCATCGAGATCGTCGAGATCGACCTGCCGGAGGCGGCCGAGCGGGCCCGGCTGTTCCCGTCGATCGTGCCGGCCGAGCTGATCGCCCGGCTGACCCCCGAAGGCTTCGAGCAGGCCCGGCCGAACATGGACCCGACGACCGCCCAGCGGGCGGCGCACGGCCTGACGGTCCCGGCGGTCGAGTACGCCGCCGCCCAGTTCCGCCGGCTCGAGCTGGAGGCCGCCGCGGCCGAGCGGTTCGACGGGCTGGACGCCTGGGTGGCGCCGAGCACGCCGTTCACCGCCATGGCGATGGAGAACCTGCAGTACCCCGAGGAGGCCAAGCGCGCCCTGCTGTCGTCGCGCAACACCCAGCCGGCCAACATCTTCGGGATCTGCGCCGCCAGCATGCCGATCCAGCAGTTCGGCGCGCCGCTGCCGGTCGGCCTGCAGCTCATGGCGCCGCGCGGCCAGGACGCGAAGCTGCTGTCGCTGGCGCTGGCCTTCGAGCCGGTGCTCGGCACCGGCCCGTCGCCGGATTTGAGCGGGTTCCTGGACTAGTAGGAGTAGGTCACTACTCGCCGGTCTGCAGCAGCCGTCCGTCGCGGCGGGCGGCTGCGAAGGCCCAGGCGAACACCGCGGCGCCGATCGCCACGTACACCGCGTCGAGCGCCAGCGCCCCGGCCAGCAGGTCCCAGCGGAACACGCCGTCGACCATGACCGCGCGCATGCCCTCGAACACGTAGGCCGACGGCGTCGACCAGGCCAGCCACTGCACCGATTCCGGCAGGGTGGCGACCGGGTAGTACACGCAGCTGATCGGCGCGAACGCGAACAGCGCCACCCAGGCCAGCGACTCCGCCCCGAGGCCGTAGCGCAGCACCATCGCCACGATCACCATGCCCATCCCCCAGCCCATCAGCATCAGGGCGACGAAGAACGCCACCAGCGGCGGGCCGAGGTCGAACAGCGAGAACGCGTACAGCCCGATCGCGATGACCGACGCCACCCCGGCGCCGATCGCCGTGCGGATCAGGCTCATGGTCATCAGCGAGGCCACCAGCTCCCACGGGCGCAGCGGGCTGACGAACAGGTGGCCGAGGTTGCGCGACCACAGCTCCTCCAGGAAGCAGATCGAGAACCCGATCTGGCCGCGGAACAGGATGTCCCACAGCAGCACCCCGGCGATCAGCACCCCGGCGGCGTCGGCCAGCCAGTGCGAGTGGGTGGTGAAGAACTGGCTGATCAGCCCCCACAGGATCATCTGGATGGTCGGCCAGTAGGCCAGCTCGGCGATCCGCGGCCACGAGCCGCGGATCAGGTACCAGTAGCGCCGCACCATGGCGGCGACCCGGCGGGCCGAGGCCAGCGGGCCGGTCTGCGGCCGGGACTGGGGCCGGCGGATCGGCATGGTCGCGTCGCTCACGACACCGGCTCCAGGCGGTCGCCGCTGCGGCGCTCGCGGGCGATGTCGAGGAACACGTCCTCCAGGGTCTGCCGGCCGTAGCGGGCCAGCAGCTCGGCCGGCGAGCCGCGGTCGACCACGCGGCCGCGCCGCATCATCAGCACGTCGTCGCACAGCCGCTCGACCTCGCCCATGTTGTGCGAGGCCAGCAGGATGGTGGCGCTTGTGCGCTCGCGGTAGTCCTCGAGATAGCGCCGCACCCAGTCGCCGGTGTCGGGGTCGAGCGAGGCGGTCGGCTCGTCCAGCAGCAGCACCTCGGGCCGGTTGATCAGCGCCTTGGCCAGCGACACCCGGGTCTTCTGGCCGGCCGACAGCTTGCCGGTGGCGCGGTCCAGCAGCTCGGTGAACTGCAGCCTGTCGGCCAGCTCGCGGACCCGCTCGCGGGGATCCGGCTCGCCGTACAGCTCGGCGTAGACCAGCAGGTTCTGGGCGACCGTCAGCCGGTGCGGCAGGTCGACATAGGGCGACGAGAAGTTCATGCGCGGCAGCACCGCGTAGCGGTCGGTCGCCAGGTCGTGGCCGAGCACCTGGACGCTGCCGGCGGTCGGCGTCAGCAGGCCGAGCAGCATGGAGATCGTGGTGGTCTTGCCGGCGCCGTTGCCGCCCAGCAGGCCCACGGTGCGGCCGGGCGCGGCGCTGAAGCTGACCTCGTCGACCGCGACGACCTCGCCGAAGGTCTTGCGCAGGCCGCTGACCTCGAGGGCGTCGGTCATCGGACACCGGGGACGGTTGCAGGGGCGGAGAAGCGAACCGCGAAGATAGGGGCGGGACGAAGCGGCGGCAACCGGGCTCGGGCACGCCCGACGAGCGTGGGTCCCGGCTCTCCGCGGCTTCGCCGCTGCGGCCGGGATGAGGGAAGGTGGGGACCCTCTCATCTTCACCTCATCCCGGGCAAGCGAAGCGCGACCCGGGACCCACGGCGGCGGACCGCCGGAGATCACCCTCGACTTCCGCCCCTTCAGGCCAGCCCCTCGAACAGCCGGGCCACCGCCTCGGCGCCGGGATCGGCGTGGCCGGACAGGTCACCGGCCGACACGTAGGCCGAGCGGCCGGCCCGCGCGGTCATCGCCCGGGTGGCGTCGGCACCCGCCCGGGCGGCCTTCGCGGCGCCGGCGACGCCCCCGCCGGCCGCCAGCGCCTCGAGCGCCGGGGCCAGGGCGTCGATCATGGTCCGGTCGCCGGCCTTCGCGCCGCCGACCGCGGCCATCCGCGCGAGCCCGGCCTGCAGCGCCGCCGGCCAGTCGGCGCCCGCTGCGGCCGCCTCGCCGGCGCCGGCGAAGAAGATCGCCAGCAGCACCCCGCTCGACCCGCCCATGCTGGTGCCGAGCGCCAGCCCGATCGCGGTCAGCAGCGCCGGCCGGTCGGCCAGCGGCAGGCCGTCGGCGGCAGCCAGCAGGCTGCGCGCCGCGGTCGCCAGGGTCGAGCCGGTGTCGCCGTCGCCGACCTTGGCGTCGAGGGCGTTCAGCGCGGCCTCCTGGGAGGCCAGCACGGTGCAGCACCTCTCCAGCAGCGCCCGCATCGCCGGGTCGGCCGACGGCGCGAACGACTGCGGCGCCAGGCCGGCCGGCATCGGCCGCACCTCGGGCGGGCCGAGCGGCCGCAGCGGCGCCCAGGCCGGGCAGCCGGTCGGCGCCGTCAGCAGCACCTCCTCGCCGTCCTGCAGCGCCAGCAGCGAGACCGAGAAGCCGCGCATGTCGAGCGAGGTCATCAGCGGCGCCGGGCCGATCATCCAGCCGAGCGCCGGTGCCAGCGCGGACCGGCACAGCTCCTCGGCCAGCACCCCCATCTCCAGCGGCGTGCAGCCGCCGAGGTTGTTCAGCAGCAGCGCGTGCCGGCGGCCCGCCGCCAGATGCGGGCGCAGCCGCTCGGCGACCAGCGCGACGGCGGCCTTCGCCCCCTCGAACGCCACCTTCTCGCTGCCCGGCTCGCCGTGGATGCCGAGACCGAGCTCGGCCTGGCCGGCGGCGATCCGGCTCTCCTTCGGCGAGCCGGGGATGGTGCAGGTGTCGAGCGACATGCCGATCGACGCCAGCCGGCCGATCGCCGAGCGGGCCGCGGCCGCGACATGGTCCAGGCCGACCCCGCCGGCCGCCAGCGCGCCGGCGATCTTGTGCACGAACAGGGTGCCGGCGACGCCGCGCGCCTGCACCGCCTCGGGGAGTGCGATGTCGTCGTCGACCACCACCATCTCGACCCGCCGGCCGAGGGCGCGGGCGCGCGCCGCCGCCAGCCCGAAGTTCAGCCGGTCGCCGGTGTAGTTCTTGACGATCAGCAGGCAGCCGGCCGGGCCGGTGACCGACAGGATGCCGGCCAGCACGGCGTCGACGCTGGGCGAGGCGAACACCTCGCCGCACACCGCCGCGGTCAGCAGCCCGTCGCCGACGAAGCCGGCATGGGCCGGCTCGTGGCCGGAGCCGCCGCCGCTGATCACCGCCACCCGGTCGACCCCGTCGTTCTGCGGCCAGTCGGCGCGCACGATCACCTTGACGTGCGGATAGCCGTCGAGCCGGGCCAGCCTTCCGCCGGAACCGCGCAGCAGGCCGTCGAGCGCCTCGGTGACCAGGGTCTCGCGGGCGTTGATGAACTGGCTCATGGCATCGGCTCCGGCGCTGTCTCGGGCCGAAACGCTAGCTGCCGACGGCCCGCCCCGCTAGCCTCCCGGAAGACCATGACAAGAAACCGGAACGAGAATCGGGGAGCGAAATCGCCATGGGCTCGGAGCAGACCGCCCGCCTCCTGCCGACCGTCGACGACTGGCTGGCCCGCCTGGAGGCCGCGCTCGCGGCCGCCGACCCGACCGCGACGGCGGCCCTGTTCGAGGCCGACTCGCACTGGCGCGACGTGCTGGCGCTGACCTGGCGGATCGTGACGGTCAGCGGCGGCGACCGGCTGGCCGGCGAGCTCGCCCGGCTCGGCCGCACGCGCGCCCTGACCGGCCTCAAGGTCCACCCCGGGCGCTGCCCGCCGCGCACCGTCGAGCGCGCCGGCGTCGAGGTGATCGAGGCGATGATCGGCTTCGAGACCGACGTCGGGCGCGGCAGCGGCATCGTGCGGTTCCGGCTGGACGCCGCGCCGGGCGCGCCGGCCCGTGCCTGGACCCTGCTGACCGCGCTCGACGAGCTGCGCGGCCACGAGGAGGCGACCCTGCGGGCCGCCCGCGAGGGCCCGGTGTTCGACCGCGACTTCCACGGCCCGAACTGGCTCGACCGGCGGCGCGCGGCGGCGGCCTATGCCGACCGCGACCCGACGGTGCTGATCGTCGGCGGCGGCCACGCCGGGCTGACCGCCGCCGCCCGGCTCGGCCAGCTCGACGTCGACGCCCTGGTGGTCGACCGGATGGCACGGGTCGGCGACAATTGGCGGCTGCGCTATCACGGGCTGAAGCTGCACAACCAGAAGCACAGCAACCACCTGCCCTACCTGCCGTTCCCGGAGACCTTCCCGGCATACCTCTCCAAGGACCAGATCGCCAACTGGCTGGAGATCTACGCCGAGGCGATGGAGATCGCCTTCTGGACCGAGACGTCGTTCGAGGGTGCCGCCTGGGACGACGCCGCCGGCTGCTGGACCGCCCGCCTGCGGCTCGTCGACGGCTCGATCCGGGAGATGCGGCCGCGGCACATCGTCATGGCGACCAGCGTCAGCGGCACCCCGAGCCTGCCGGACATCCCGACCCTCGACCGGTTCGCCGGCGAGGTCGTGCACTCAAGCAGGTTCGGCGACGGCGCCGCCTGGCGCGGCCGCGATGTGCTGGTGTTCGGCACCGGCACCAGCGCCCACGACATCGCCCAGGACCTGCACGGCAGCGGCGCCCGGGTCACCATGATCCAGCGCAGCCCGACCCTGGTGGTGAACGTCGAGCCGAGCGCCCAGCTGTACGACGGCGTGTACCTCGGCCCCGGCCCGTCGCTCGACGACCGCGACCTGATCAACGCCTCGATGCCGCTGCCGCTGATGCGGACCGCCCACAAGCTGCTGACCGACAGGGTCCGCGAGCTCGACAAGCCGCTGCTCGACGGGCTGGAGAAGGCCGGCTTCCGGCTGTCGTTCGGCGAGAACGGCACCGGCTGGCCGCTGCTATACCGGACCCGCGGCGGCGGCTACTACTTCAACGTCGGCTGCTCCGACCTGATCGCCGCCGGCAAGCTGCCGGTGGTGCAGTACGCCGACATCGAGGCGTTCGAGGCCGGCGGCGCCCGGCTGGCCGACGGCCGCCTGCTGGCGGCCGAGCTGGTGGTGCTGGCGACCGGCTACAAGGGCCAGGACCACATGGTCCGCACCCTGTTCGGCGACGCGGTGGCCGAGCGCGCCGGCCCGGTCTGGGGGTTCGACCCGGAGACCCAGGAGCTGCGCAACATGTGGAGCCGCACCGGCCATCCCGGGCTGTGGTTCACCGCCGGCGCGTTCTCGCAGTGCCGCAACTACTCGAAGTACCTGGCGCTCGCCATCAAGGCGGAGGAGCTGGGGCTCATGCGATCGGCGGGGGAAGGAAGCTGGAGCGGGTGAAGGGAATCGAACCCTCGTATGCAGCTTGGGAAGCTGCCGTTCTACCATTGAACTACACCCGCGCCGTGCCCAGAACATGCGTCAGCCGGCGCGATCTTGCAAGCCCCCGGTCGTGCCCGTCCAACGAGCCTCGTGACGGGCCGGGCACGCAGTGATAAAATCTTAACCAATAGCGACTTATGCCGTGTACGGCGGGGCAGAACGCCCGAAGGCCTCAAGAATGAGGAGTGTGCCATGGCCACTGTAAGCTCGTCGGTCACAGGGCTGGCGTCCATCGCGGACGACGGAACCGACACCGGAACCCTCAACATCACCTCCGGCACGCTGGCGTCGACCAGCCTCAGCCAGTTCACCGGCTACTCGACGATCAACGTCAGCGCCAACGCCGCCCACGTCATCGACGTGCCGACCACCATCCTGGCCAGCACCAGCGCCACGCTGACCATGGTGGTGACCAGCACCATCGGCGTGTCGTTCACCGGCGCCAACCTCACCGGCACCCAGCTGAAGGTCAACCTGACCGCCTCCGAGGGCGCCGACACCATCACCGGCGGGCCCGACGACGACACCCTGGTCGGCGGCGACGGCAACGACCTGATCCGGGGCGGCAGCGGCAACGGCGACGACGTGATCTCGGGCGGGGCCGGCGACGACACCGTCACCGGCGGCGACGGCGCCGACAGTCTGTTCGGCAGCGACGGTGCCGAGCTGATGTACGGCAACGTCGGCAACGACCTGCTGTCGGGCGGCAGCGCGGCCGACACCCTGTATGGCGGCCAGGGCAACGACAGCATCGTCGGCGGCGACGGCAACGACCTGCTGTGGGGCAACGACGGCGCCGACTCGATGCTCGGTCACAACGGCGCCGACGTGATCTACGGCAACAAGGGCAACGACACGCTCAGCGGCGGCGACGGCGCCGACAGCCTGTTCGGCGGCCAGGGCAACGACTCGATCGACGGCGGCACCTCGGCCGACATCGTGTACGGCAACCTCGGCAACGACACGCTGATCGGCGGCGCCGACGCCGACTGGCTGTACGGCGGCCAGGGCAACGACACCCTGTCGGGCGGGGCCGGCGCCGACGTGTTGGCCGGCAACCGCGGCGACGACCTGCTGATCGGCGGTACCGCCGGCGACGTGTTCCTGATGGGTACGCCCTCCGGCAACGACACCATCGGCGATTTCGACAACGCCCTCGGCGACCAGATCAGCCTCGCCTCCGGCATCACCTGGTCGGCCGCCGACGTCGGCGGATCGGCGGTGGTTACGTTCTCGAACGGCGCCACCGTGACCCTGACCGGGGTTGCCGCCGCGTCCGTGGTCGACGGCTGGTTCACGACCGGCTAGGCCGAACCGGGCGCGCCTGCGGGTGTTGGAAACCGAGGGTCGCACGGCCTACATCAGGGACGTCGGGAGCGTCCGAGGATGGAGTGATGTACAGCAGCACAACGCACGACATCCGGGTCACGGTCCAGCCGGTGTTCCTCGAGGAGCAGTCGTCGCCGGACGAGCGCCAGTTCATGTGGGCCTACCAGGTCCGCATCGAGAACCTCGGCGGCCAGACCGTTCGCCTGCGCAACCGGTTCTGGTCGATCACCGACGCCGAGGGCCGCACCCAGGAGGTCCGCGGCCCCGGCGTGGTCGGCGAGCAGCCGGTGCTGCGGCCGGGCGACAGCTTCGAGTACACCAGCGGCTGCCCGCTCAATACGCCGTCCGGCATGATGGTCGGGTCCTACGGCATGGAGGTCGAGACCGGGGAGTGGCTGGAGGTGGCGATTCCGGCATTCTCGCTCGACAGCCCGCACCAGCGGGTCAGCCTGAACTGATCGCTCTGCCCCGACCACTCCACCCCGATCACTGGGCCGTGAGCGGGTGTTCTTTGATCCAATCCGCGATCTCGGCGTATAAGTGACGAACATCCCCGCACAACAAGACGTGCACTTCGGCAACTGGCTCTGCCTTCAGGGCACCCCCTCCCGAAACAAGGATCATGACATGAGCCCCTACGACAACGCGCTGGCCAAGCCCCAGAGCAACGTGCTGCCGGCCGCGCACCGGAAGCCGACCCGCGAGCAGGCGGAGCGTGCGGTCCGCACGCTGATCGAGTGGATCGGCGAGGATCCGGACCGCGAGGGGCTGGCCGACACCCCGGCGCGGGTCGTCCGCTCCTACGAGGAGCTGTTCGGCGGCTACCTGTACGATCCGGCCGACATCCTGGCCCGCACCTTCGAGGAGGTCGAGGCCTACGACGAGATCGTGCTGCTGAAGGGCGTGCGCTTCGAGTCGTTCTGCGAGCACCACATGCTGCCGATCATCGGCACCGCGCACGTCGCCTACTTCCCGCGCGACCGCGTGGTCGGGATCTCCAAGCTGGCCCGGGTCGTGGACGCCTATGCCAGGCGCATGCAGATCCAGGAGCGCCTGACCGCCCAGATCGCCAACGCGATCCAGGACGTGCTCGACCCGGTCGGGGTCGCCGTGGTGATCGAGTCCGAGCACCACTGCATGAGCACGCGCGGCGTCCACAAGCACGACGTCGGCATGGTCACCACCCGCATGCTCGGCTGCTTCAAGGACGACGCCGAGCGCCGGCGGGAGTTCTTCCAGCTGATCGGCCACCGGGGTTGAGCGCGCGTCGATGAGTGCCGGATCCGAGGGACGCCTGGAGCGTTCGATCGCCATGATCGAGCGCCTGGTGGCGTTCGACACCACCTCGCGCAACTCCAACCTGGCGCTGATCGAGGACGTGCGGGACTATCTCGCCGGCCACGGCGTCGCGGTGCGCCTGACCCACGACGAGACCGGCGGCAAGGCCAATCTGTGGGCCACCATCGGCCCCGAGGCGGCGGGCGGCGTGGTGCTGTCGGGCCACACCGACGTGGTGCCCGTCGACGGCCAGAAATGGACCTCCGACCCGTTCAAGGTCGACCGCCGCGACGGCCGGCTGTACGGCCGCGGCACCTGCGACATGAAGGGCTTCCTGGCGACCGCGCTGGCCCTGGTGCCGGACATGGCGAAGGCGAAGCTGACGGTGCCGATCCACCTCGCCCTGTCCTACGACGAGGAGGTCGGCTGCCTGGGCGTGCGCGGCATCATCAAGGACGTGACCGGCAACCTGCCGCGGCCGCGCGCCGTGATCGTCGGCGAGCCGACCTCGATGCAGCTGATCGGCGGCAACAAGGGCACCCGGGTCTACCACTCCGACATCACCGGCGTGCCGGCGCATTCCAGCAATCCGGCGCTCGGCGCCAGCGCGATCGACGCGGCCGCCAGGCTGGTCGGGTTCCTGGGCGAGCTCGGCCGCGAGTTCGAGGCCGATGCCGACCCGTTGTCGCCGTTCGACCCGCCGTGCTCGACCTTCAACGTCGGCGTGATCCACGGCGGCACCGCCCACAACATCGTCGCCGAGACCTGCCACGTCACCTGGAGCGTCCGGCTGGTCCCGACCGACGACGCCGACGCCATCGAGGCGCGCATCCGCCGGTTCTGCGCGGACGAGCTCGACCCGGTCCTGAAAGCGGCGGCCCCGCACGCCGGCGTGGTCACCGAGATGATCACCGACGTGCCGGGCCTGGCGCCCGACGAGACCTCGGCGGCCGAGGCCCTGGTGCGGCACCTGACCGGGCTGAACGCCTCCGGCGTGGTGGCCTACGGCGCCGAGGCCGGGCTGTTCCAGCGCGCCGGCATGCCGGCGGTGATCTTCGGCCCCGGCAGCATCGACCAGGCGCACAAGGCCGACGAGTACGTCGACATCGACCAGATCGACCAGTGCGCCGACTTCATCGGCAAGCTGATCGACTGGGCGAAGACGGCGGCGTAGAGCGCCGGTCGCTCCTGGGCGGCCAGTGGGTTCCGGCTCGCCCGCGCCGGGGGCGGCGCGCCCGTCGGGAATGACGAATGAAGGAGTGCTCCGAGGCGAGGCCCGTGCATTCCGTCCCGGCGTCGTCCGCACTCAACTCGCTGCCGTCATTCCGGAGCGGTCCGCCGTCGGCGGAACGCATCCGGAACCCACGAAGCGACGTGGGCCTGGGCAAGGCCCGTCACCCCAGCCCCGGGATCGGCACGCCGAAGGTCTGCAGCAGCAGCACTAGGTTGGGGGTCAGCACCACCGCGCCGCCGAGCACGGTGGCGACCGTGATGATCCGGCGGTTGGCGAACTCGCCCATGACATCGCGGCTGCCGGTGAACGGCCGCAGGACGATCATCGGCACCGGCGGGCGAGCGATCCGGAGGGGGCGGGCGGTCGCCCGCCTGCCGGTCAGGCCTTGGTCAGCGTGAAGAACTCGGCGTAGCGCCCGCCGATGGCGCGGGACTCCAGCCGGCCGGAGCCGTCGGCGGCGCGGCCCGCGAACCAGGCCCCGACCTCCGGACGGTGGGCGACGTGGAACTTCTCGAGCCACCACGCCAGCAGGCCGCGGAACCAGCCCGGCAGGCCGGCGGCGTCGCCGAAGTCGACCACGTGCAGCGTCCCGCCCGGCTTCAGCTGGGCAAGCGCGTTGTCGAGCGCCTCGACCGGACCGGGGATGATCGACAGGGTGTAGGAGAACACGATGCGGTCGAACGGCGCGTCCAGGCCGAAGGTCGCCGGCGTGAAGGTCTGGGCGTAGGCCTGGGCCAGCGGCAGCCGGCCGGACAGGCCGGCACGCGCGACCGCGGCGGCGGCGGTCTTCAGCATCTCGTCGGACGCGTCCAGGCCGTAGAACCGGGCGTCGGGGTAGCGCCGGGCCATCTTGACCAGATTGCGGGCGGTGCCGCAGCCGACCTCCAGCACGGTCTCGCCCGGCCCGGCGCCCAGCCGCTCGATCAGCCCGTCGCGGCCGAACAGGTAGTACTTGCGGGTCAGGTCGTAGAAGTGCCGCTGGAGCCGGTACATCCGGTCCATCGACTCGCGGGCGTCCGCCGCCCCCCCGGTCGCGCTCATGCGTCGCGCAGGGTGTAGACGTGGAAGCCGCCGTAGATCGACGACCGGTCCCGGGCGTTCAGCGCGCGGCTCGGCTCCTCCTCGTACCGCCAGCGATCCAGCAGGGCCGGCGGCAGGTGGTCGGGCAGGATGGTCTTCTCGCCGGCGGTGCGGAACACCACCTTGGCGCCCGGCCGGGCGGTGCGCAGGATCTGCGCCCACAGCTCGTTCATCTGCCGGCTGTCCATCCAGTCCTGGGCGTCCAGCAGCACGTAGCGGTCGAGGCTCGCCGCCGGCTCTTCGGCCAGCCGGGCGGTGATCGACGCCTGGGTGATCTCGACCCGGTCGACGGTCTCGCGCAGGGTCTCGAAATGCCGCTCCTGCAGATAGCGCGGCACGGCACGCCGGTTCTCCCGGTCGTAGGTCCGCCCGAAGGCCTGCCAGGCGAAGTAGTTGTCCGCGAGCGGGAAGTCGCAGGCCAGCCGCTCCAGCCGGCGCCGCAGCAGGGCCGCCATGTCGCCGCCGTCGGCGTCCGACTTCAGGTCGTCGAACTGCGCCGGCGGGATGCCCAGCCCGTACAGCGAGCTCGGGCTGCGGCACAGGGTGCGGACCAGCCAGGACCGGAAGATCGGCGCCAGGTTCTCGTCGAACAGCCGGCGCTGGTCCTCCATGGTCTTGGCTTCCAGCATGCAGCGCGGGTCGACCCGGTGCAGCCGGGCCAGCACGTGCACGATGGTGATGAACCGGCCGAGCAGCCCGTACTTGTACAGGTTCCGCGAGAACAGCGAGATCCGCCGGCCGCTCCAGGTCAGCTGGTCCCAGTAGGCCCGGATCTCCGGCTCCAGCCTGGCCGCGAGGTGGCGGTCGTAGACCGCGGCGTTATCCTTGCGGTCGGCCTCGCCGAAGAACCGGAAGAAGGTCTCGAAGTCCGGGAGGTGGGCGATCGCGGTGTGCTTGAGCCGGTTCAGGGCGACGTGGTGGCGGTTGAGGTCGACCGTGATCACCTTCTCGGGGCGTTCGGTCAGGTAGGCCAGCGCGTTGCAGCCGCCCGACGCGATCGAGACGATCCGCTTTCCCTCGAGCGGGCCCATCGCGGCGATGTCGACCTCGGGGTCCTCCCAGATCTGCGGATAGACCAGACCGGAGAACGCGAGGGTGAACAACCGTTCCTGCAGGCCGCGCCGCGTGTAGACCGGCGCCTTGATCACCGCCGCCTTCAGGACGTTGACCGCTCCCATCGCTCCCTCCCTGTCGAATCGGGCCCCCGTTGATACCTACTTTGTATGACAGAATCGCTGCATCGCGGAATCACGGCGAAAATCCTGGTGGAAACCCGCCGGTCAGAGGACGTACGGCGTCAGCTTTTCGCGAATCGCCCGTTCCATCGAGGCCGCGAAATCGTTCACCGTCGCCTCCACCAGAGCGTACCACAACCGTTGCCTGTCGTTGAGCGTCGCGTCCTCGGCGATGGTCTGGAAGCGCGAGGCCTCGGCCCGGGCGTTGCCGAGGGCCCGGCCGTCGGCGCCGTAGAGATCGAGCCGGGCGGCGATGGTCGCGTCGTAGCGCTCGGCCTGATCGACGGTGAACCAGCCCTTGACCCCGCCGGTGGTCTTCAAGCGGTTCTCGGTCAGGCTGCCCTGGGTGATCCGCACCACGGCGCGGCCGCCGCGGCCGGCCGGGCGCAGTACGTCACGGGCCCAGCGCTCGGCCGCGGCGCTCGGCGCCAGCGGCGCCCGGTGCTCGACGTTCGGGTCGGCCAGCGGCATCCGGTACTCGTCGACCACCTCCAGGCCGGCGACGTCGAGCCGGATCGGCTGGCGCCCGGTGAAGGTCAGGTCGGCGAACCGGACGGTCGGGTCCGGCTGGGCGCAGCCGGCGGCCAGGCCGGCCGCGGCCATCGACAGGAACAGGCGGCGGTTCATCGGGGGCGCGGGGCAGCGGGCGATCATCGGGACCTCGTCGGGAAGCAGGGCGCGGGAAGCGGGTCGCGGGAAAGCGGTCGAACCATCACATAGGGCGTCGGGGTCGACGGCGCGAGAGCCTCCGTCAGAACGACGGTGCCGCCTCGCCGTCGCGCAGGGCCGCGAGCGCCGCGTCGTCGTACCGCCACTCGCGCTTGCAGAACTCGCAGACGACGACGACGTCCTCGCCCTGCTTCAGCTCCTCCAGCTCGGCAACCGACAGCGCCCGCAGGACCCGGTCGACCCGGCTGTTCGAGCACCGGCAGGCGTCGACCACCGGCTGTGCCTGGAACGCCCGCACGCCCTCGGAGTGGAACAGCCGGAACAGCAGGCGGTCCGGCGGCAGCTCGGCCGACAGCAGCTCGGCCACGGTGCCGCTGCTCATCAGGGTCACGGCGGTGCGCCAGTTCTCGTCGTACTCGTCCTCGCTCGGCCGCCCGGGCAGGTCGCGCTGGTAGGGCAGGCGCTGGATCATCAGCGCGCCGGCCCGCCAGGCCGGGCCGTCGGCGGTGGCCGCCTGACCGGCCGCCAGCAGCACCCCGGCCTCCAGCTGCTCGGAGTTCCGGAAATACGAGTGGGTGCACTCCGACAGCGTCCGGCCCTCGAGCTCGACGATGCCCTGGTAGCGGTCGGTGTTGGCGCCCTGGTCGACGGTGAACGCGATGTAGCCGCCGCCGAGCAGCCGCGGGACCGAGCGCTCGGCGATCGCCGCCGGCTCGACCGCGGCCAGCCGGTCGGCGTCGTAGCGGGCGTAGGCGCGCATCTCGCCGTCGCTGGTGATGTCGGCCATCAGCGTGCCGATCGGCCCGTCGCCCTTGGTCTGCAGGGTGAAGATGCCGTCGTACTTCAGGGCCCCGGCCAGGCAGGCGGCCAGCGCCATGGTCTCGCCGAGCATCGCCGCGACCGCTTCCGGATAGTCGTGCCGCCCCAGGATGCGGTCGACCACCGGTCCCAGGCGGATCAGCCGTCCGCGCAGTCCGTAGGGGTCGATCTGGAAGGGCAGGATGATGTCGTCGCGTCCGGTATGCTCGAAAAGGGCTTCCCGTGCGCTCATCGTGGCTCCAGGCACCAGGACAGGACGGCCATCTGGGTGTGCATGCGGTTCTCGGCCTCGTCCCAGACGATCGACTGCGGCCCGTCGATCACCGCGGCCGTCACCTCCTCGCCGCGGTGCGCCGGCAGGCAGTGCATGAACACCGCGTCCGGCCTGGCCTCGGCCATCAGCGCCTCGTCGACCCGGTAGGCGGCCAGCAGGTTGTGCCGGTTGCTGTCGTCGTCGCCCATCGACACCCAGGTGTCGGTGACCACGGCATCGGCATCCTTCACCGCCGCCTGCGGATCGTGCAGCACGGTGATCCGGCCGCCCTTGGCGCGCGCCCAGGCGATGACCTCGGGCGGCGGCGCCAGCTCGGGCGGACAGGCGATGCGCAGCTCGAAATCAAACTGCACGGCCGCCTGGATCCACGACGCCGCCATGTTGTTGCCGTCGCCGGACCACGCCACGACCTTGTCCTTGATCGGGCCGCGGTGCTCCTCGAACGCCATCACGTCGGCCAGCAGCTGGCACGGGTGGGTGGCGTCGGTCAGGCCGTTGATCACCGGCACCGTCGCGTATTCCGCCAGCTCCATCAGGGTGCTGTGCCGGAAGGTGCGGATCATGATGCAGTCGACGTAGCGCGACAGCACTCGCGCGGTATCGGCCACCGACTCGCCGCGGCCGAGCTGCAGGTCGGCGCCCTGCAGCACGATCACCTCGCCGCCCAGCCGCTTCATGCCGGACTCGAACGACACCCGGGTGCGGGTCGACGGCTTCTCGAAGATCATCGCCAGGACCTTGCCGTCCAGCGGCCGGGCCGCCAGCCCGTCGCCGGCCTTGTAGGCCTTGGCCTGCTCGATCATGCCGCGCAGGGTCTCCGCGTCGAGCCGGTCGAGATCCAGGAAATGGCGCACACCGTTCATGGGCGGCTCCCCCGCCGCGATCGGATCAAGCGGCATCGCGTGCCAGCCCGGCACAGGCGGCGTCGACAGCCTTGACCGCCTCGTCCACATGCGCCTCCTCGATGGTCAGCGGCGGCAGCAGCCGCAGCACGTTCTCGGCGGCGCCGACGGTCAGCATGCCGTGTTCCTCGCGCAGCCGGGTCTGCAGGTCGCCGCTCGGCACCACGCATTTCAGGCCCAGCAGCATGCCGCTGCCGCGGACCTCCTCGACCACCTTGGGGTGGCGCTTGACGACGGCCTCGAGCTTGCCGTGCAGCGACGCCGCCGTGCGCTCGACCTTCGCCAGGAAGCCGTCGGCCAGGATCACGTCGAGCACCGCGTTGGCGGCCGCCATGGCGAGCGGGTTGCCGCCGAAGGTCGAGCCGTGCAGCCCCGGCTTCATGCCGGACGCCGCCTTCTCGCTGGCCAGCACCGCGCCGACCGGGAAGCCGCCGCCGAGCCCCTTGGCCGAGGCCATGATGTCCGGCGCCATGCCGGCCCATTCATGGGCCCACAGCTTGCCCGTGCGGCCCATGCCGCACTGCACCTCGTCGAAGATCAGCAGCAGGCCGAACTCGTCGGCGATCTCGCGCAGCGCCTTCAGGTAGCCCTCGGGCGCGGCGTTCACGCCGCCCTCGCCCTGCACCGGCTCGACCAGGATGGCGGCGGCATCGTCGGAGATCGCCGCGCGCATCTCGTTGAGGTTGCCGAAGGCGACGTGGCTGAAGCCCTGGACCCGCGGCCCGAAGCCCTCGCGGTAGGCCTCCTTGTCGGTCGCCGACAGCATGCCGAGGGTGCGGCCGTGGAACGAGTGGGTGCAGCAGATGATCCGGGTCCGGTGCGGCTCGCCGTTATGGAAGTGGTAGCGGCGCGCCACCTTGGTCGCCCCCTCCAGCGCCTCGACGCCGGAGTTGCAGAAGAACACGGTGTCGGCGAACGACGACGCCACCAGCCGGTCGGCCAGCTTCTCCTGCTCCGGGATCCGGTAGAGGTTGGAGACGTGCATCACGCGGCCGGCCTGCTCGCAGATCGCCCGCACCAGGTGCGGGTGGGCGTGGCCGATCGAGTTGGTGGCGATGCCGGAGGCGAAGTCGAGGTATCGTCGGCCGTCCGTGGCAAACAGGTAGGGGCCCTCACCCCGCTCGAAAGCGATGTCGATCCGGCCATAGGTCGGCATCACGCTGGAAACCACGGTCCGTACTCCTCGGATGTCCGGGGCCGCCGTTCGGCCTCGGGAAAACCGCGATACTCTGAAGGACGGTAGGGGTTGTCAACGATTCGCGCGCGACTGCGGCGTTAAGGGTCCGGGACGCGGTGCGCTGATCAGCCGCCCGCAGGCTCGCGAAGCCACTGCGGCACGTCCCGTTCGCCATGCAGAACGCGCCACACGTCGATCCGGTCGGCCTCCACCACGTAGAACACGAGATGGGGAAACCGCCTCAGAGGCCACATCCGCAACCCAGGCAAGCCCAACTCCGCCGCGTAGCGCGGGGACCCGGCATCGGGGTTGCGGCCGATATGACCGTAGGCCCGCTCCAGCGCCGCGATGAAGTCGAGGGCGGCACGCTCGCCGGTCTCCAGCAGGTAGTGGTCGATCGCCTCGTCGATGTCTCGCCCTGCGACCTCGCGTGCAACGACCGTTCGGGGCTTCACCGGTCGCGATGCCGGCGGACCCGGTCGCGCAGGCCGTCGAAATAGTCGGCGTCCGCGACGGTCGTCGGCGCCGACTCCGCGCCGGCCAGCAGCAGGCCTCGAAGATGCTGGCGATCCCGGTCCTTGCGGATCAGCTCGCGGACATACTCGCTGCTGGTTCCGTAGCCGCGCTGCGTCACCTGCTCGTCGACGAACGCCTTCAACGCCTCGGGCAGCGAGATGTTCATCGTGCTCATCCTGACAGGCTAGGATTCTTGGCAAAATTTGGCAAGGTGGGCGGGGCCGGCGAATCCTGCGACAGTCGGGTCATGACCGACCGCGAGACCGAGACGCCCCGGGGCCGCGCTCCGCGCGGGCCGCTCAAGAAGCGCAGCCTGGAGAACGCGGCGCTGCACTACCTGGAGCGCCACGCCAGCTCGGTCGAGGGGCTGCGCCGGGTGCTGGCCCGGCGGGTCGAGCGGGCGGCCCGCGAGGACCGCTGCGACCGCGACGAGGCGGCCGCCTGGGTCGAGGACATCGTCACCCGGTTCGCCCGCTCCGGCCTGGTCGACGACCGGCTGTTCGCCGAGGGCAAGGTCGCCAGCCGGCGCCGGCGCGGCGAGTCGGCGCGGCGGATCCGCATGACCCTGCGCGAGAAGGGTGTCGACCCGGACCTCATCGACCGGGCGCTGGCCGGCGAGGACGGCGACGACACCCGGGCGGCCGAGCTGGCCGCGGCCTGGCGGCTGGCCCGCCGGCGCCGGCTGGGTCCGTACCGGGCCGCCGACCGCGAAACCCACCGCGACCGCGACCTCGCCGCCCTGGCCCGCGCCGGCTTCGACCTCGGCACCGCCCGGGCCGTGATCGACTCCGAGACGCCGCCGGAGTGACCGGCGCGCTTGTCGATTCTTGACTGTCAAGGTTTGACAAACCGCCGATGGCCGCCACCAGCGGGTTTACATTTCTTCGCCCCGTGCAATCGACGGCGTTGCCCGGCACCGTGGCGGGACGGTATCGAATAGGTCCCGAAGCTCGGGGTCAGCATCTTGTTCCGCCTGGAACGGTGTGGATACTGCGCTTACGTCAACGAGAACCGGTGCGTCACCGGCCGCAGGCCGGCCGGCGGCCCAGCCGGGCGGACCAGCAAGGGAGACGGTAAATGTCCGAAGAGATGGTCATCGCTGTGCCGGAGGCCGTTGCTCGGGCGGCCCATATCGACCGTGCCAAGTACCAGGCGATGTACGCCCGCTCGGTCTCCGACCCGGAGGGCTTCTGGGCGGAGCACGGCAAGCGGATCGACTGGATCAAGCCGTACTCCAAGATCAAGGAGGTCTCCTACGACGCCGAGGATCTGCACATCCGCTGGTTCCACGACGGCACCCTGAACGCCTCGGCCAACTGCCTCGACCGTCACCTGGCGACGCGCGGCGACCAGACCGCGATCCTGTGGGAGGGCGACGACCCGAACGAGAGCAAGGCGATCACCTACCGCGAGCTGCACGCCGAGGTCTCGAAGTTCGCCAACGTCCTGAAGGCGCTCGGCGTCGAGAAGGGCGACCGGGTCACGATCTACCTGCCGATGATCCCCGAGGCCGCGGTCGCCATGCTGGCCTGCGCCCGGGTCGGCGCGATCCACTCGGTGGTGTTCGGCGGTTTCTCGCCGGACAGCCTGGCCAACCGCATCCAGGACTGCGACAGCACCATCGTCATCACCGCCGACGAGGGCCTGCGCGGCGGCCGCAAGGTGCCGCTGAAGAAGAACGCCGACGCAGCGCTGGCCAGCTGCCCGTCGTGCAAGACCTGCGTGGTGGTGCGGCGCACCGGCGGCGCGGTCGAGATGAAGGACGGTCGCGACCACTGGTACCACGACCTGATGCTGGCCGCCTCGGCGGACTGCCCGCCGGCCGAGATGCGGGCCGAGGACCCGCTGTTCATCCTCTACACCTCGGGGTCGACCGGCAAGCCGAAGGGGGTGCTGCACACCACCGGCGGCTACATGGTCTACGCCTCGATGACCCACGAGTACGTGTTCGACTACAAGCCGGGCGAGGTCTACTGGTGCACCGCCGACGTCGGCTGGGTCACCGGGCACACCTACATCCTCTACGGCCCGCTGGCGAACGGCGCCATCACCCTGATGTTCGAGGGCGTGCCGAACTACCCGGACGCCAGCCGGTTCTGGCAGGTGGTCGACAAGCACGACGTCAACATCTTCTACACCGCCCCGACCGCGATCCGCGCGCTGATGCGCGAGGGCGAGGAGCTGGTGAAGAAGACCTCGCGCAAGTCGCTGCGCCTGCTCGGCTCGGTCGGCGAGCCGATCAACCCGGAAGCCTGGCTGTGGTACCACCGCGTGGTCGGCGACGAGCGCTGCCCGATCGTCGACACCTGGTGGCAGACCGAGACCGGCGGCATCCTGATCACCCCGCTGCCGGGCGCCACCGACCTGAAGCCGGGCTCCGCCACCCTGCCGTTCTTCGGGGTCAAGCCGATGCTGGTCGACAACGACGGCAACGTGCTGGAGGGCGCGACCGAGGGCAATCTGTGCATCGCCGACAGCTGGCCGGGCCAGATGCGCACGGTGTACGGCGACCACGACCGCTTCATCCAGACCTACTTCTCGACCTTCAAGGGCCGCTACTTCACCGGTGACGGCTGCCGGCGCGACGCCGACGGCTACTACTGGATCACCGGCCGGGTCGACGACGTCATCAACGTCTCCGGCCACCGCATGGGCACCGCCGAGGTCGAGAGCGCCCTGGTCGCCCATTCCAAGGTCGCCGAGGCCGCGGTCGTCGGCTACCCGCACGACATCAAGGGCCAGGGCATCTACGCGTACGTCACGCTCAACGTCGGCGAGGAGCCGACCGAGGAGCTGCGCAAGGAGCTGGTGCAGTGGGTGCGGCGGGAGATCGGCCCGATCGCCTCGCCGGACCTGATCCAGTGGGCGCCGGCGCTGCCGAAGACCCGCTCGGGCAAGATCATGCGCCGGATCCTGCGCAAGATCGCCGCCAACGAGCACGACCAGCTCGGCGACACCTCGACCCTCGCCGACCCGGCCGTGGTCGACGACCTGGTCGGCAACCGGATGAACCGGGCGTAGCCACAGGACGGAGCCGTACGGGACGGGCCCGCCGGTACTGCGGGCCCGCCCCGAAAGTCCGAGCTGCCGTCAACCGCATCGACGACGATGCGGAGGCCTGGCGGTTGACCGGCCGCCGGAACGCTGCCTCACTTGCGCTGCACTGCAGCAAGGAGGTGTGCGATGGCGGCGTTCGCCGGTGACCTGAAAACCATCCCGGCCCGCTTCGGCGCCGCGATCCCGGTCGACAAGGGCCGCGAGCTGGTGGTGGTCAACACCCACGGCACCCAGGTCATGGACTGCTGGGCGTTCAGCCGCGCCGACGTCAGCGAGTTCATGTCGATGGAGCACACCCGCTCCAAGCTGAGCAAGGTCGTCCCGGCGGTCGGCGATGCGCTGGTGACCACCCGCCGCCGGCCGATCCTGACGGTGACCGAGGACACCTCGCCCGGCGTCCACGACACCCTGCTATGCGCCTGCAGCCCCGAGATCTACGAAGAGCACGGCTGCGCGCCCGGCCACCGGAGCTGCGAGCAGAACCTGCACGAGGCACTGGCCGAGATCGGCCTGTCCTGCCCGTGCACGCCGCCGCCGTTCAACCTGTTCATGAACGTGGCCGTCGGGCCGGCCAACGAGGTGGTCCGCGACGCACCGAAGTCGAAGCCCGGCGACTACATCCGGCTGCGGGCGGAGATGGACGCGGTGGTGGTGCTGTCGGCCTGCCCGCAGGACGTGACGGTCATCAACGGGCCCGGCCGGACCCCGCGCGAGGTGCAGTACGCCGTCGTGTGACCCGGAGGGTCGCGTCGGCCCGCGACCGCTCAGGGCCGGATCGGCCGGCGTCCGGAATCGGCCAGCCCGGCCAGCACGCTGCTGCCGTCCGGGGCCACCTTGAGGATGCCGTAGCGCGCCTCCTCGTAGGCCTCGGCGTGGCCCTCCTGGAACAGGAAGGATTCGGCGCCGATGAACAGCTCGGAGTTCTCGGGGTCGGGCTGCAGGCCGGACGGGGCGCGGCGCTTGTAGCGCAGCCGCTGCTCGTCGGCCGCCAGCGGGCCGCCGTCGTCGAAGCGCCGGAACGTCGCCACCCCGTCGGCGTCGAGCGCCACCACCACGCGGCCGTCGGTCTCCGGCGACGCGGTGTCCGCCGCGGCATCGGCCGGCACCAGCGCCTCGTGGTAGCGCAGCTCCATGTAGTCGCCCTGGATCAGCGAGCGCGGATCGACCGGCCGCAGCGCCAGCAGCACGGTGCGGCCGTCGTCCAGCACCCGCTGCTTCTCGACGATCAGCAGGTTGACCGCGACCAGCACCAGCGCCAGCCCGCCCCACAGCCCGATCGCCGGCAAGAACCTAGCCATCGGCCGCCTCCACCTTCGGGGCGATCCGGCTCCAGGCCCACCACAGCGCCAGCAGCAGCAACCCGGCGGCGGCCAGCGTCCCGGACTTCTCCAGCAGGGTCAGTTCGAGGTCGTAGTAGAACCGCCAGACGAACCACACGTGCGCGACGGCGCCGAGCGCCGCCAGCATGCGGCTGCCCAGCAGGTAGGCCAAGGTCAGCAGCAGCAGCGACCCGAGCACGCCGGCCGCGGTGACCGCGCCGAGCACCACCGAGACCGCGCCGCCGACCAGCACCAGCGGCCGCCGGTCCGGCGCAGCACCCCGCCACAGCAGACCGAGAACCGCCAGCAGCCCGACGGCGTAGACCGCGCTCGGCAGCCGGTCGACCTCGTCCCCGACCTCCAGCAGGCCGGACACCGCCAGGCTGGCCAGCGGCACCAGCAGCAACGCCAAGGCGAGGCCGCGCAGGTCGACCCGGGCCGGCGGCCGCACCAGCAGGGCCACGGCCGGCGGCAGGGTCGCCAGGATCAGCAGGCCGTCGGCGTGCGGCACCTCGTTCTCGAGCAGCGCCCACGGGACGATCCCGACCGCGAAGCCGGCGGCCAGGAACTGATGCTCGGGATCGCGCAAGGCCGCCCCCAGCACCGCGGCGACGCCGCCGGCGACCGCCGCCGCGACCGCGACGGATTCGACCTCGCCGCCGACCCCGCCGGCGATCAGCACCTGCGCGGCCAGCGCGGTGGCGACCGCGAACTGGCCGGCGAACGCGCCGCCGCCGGCGCGGTGCAGGACCACCGCGCCGACCGCCAGGATCACGCCGAACCCCGCCGCCGTCGTCGGCAGGCGATCGTCCCCGAACGCCTGGGCGAGCGCGAAACCGACCGCCAGGATCATCGCACCCGACGTCAGCCAGGCCCCGAAGCCGGTCGCCGCCCGCAGGTACCAGGGCGTGTCCGGCCCGGCCGCCGTGGCGACGGCGGCACGCACCGCCTCGGCGTCCAGCGCGAACCGGCGGCACAGCCGGTCGAGCGTGTCGTCAGCCATGGGACCGTCAGCCATGGGCCAGCATCCACATCCTCAGCCGGCGCAGCAGGGCCAGCGCGCCGCCGAACACCCCCGCCACCACCGCCAGCAGCAGGAACGAGCCGCCCACCAGGTCGTCGGTGTCGACCGCCACCCGCAGACCGATCGTGCACAGGAACAGGCTGGCGGCGAGCACCGCCAGGACTACGGCCGGCAGGTCGCGCTGCCAAGTGTAGCCGACGCCGACGCTGACCGTGGCCAGCAGGAAGCCGGCGAGCGCCAGCCGGCCGTCCTCGACCCCGAAGCCGAAGTCCAGGACCACCGGTGCCGCGAGCCAGAAAGTCAGGGCCAGGATGACGAACACCAGCAGCCGGCGCAGCCACAGCGGCCGCAGCCAGGCGAGACCGAGCCGAACACCGAGCTCGCGCGCCAGCAGTGCCACCGCGTAGAACGCCGCCACCAGCACCGTCGTCGTCTCGGCGTCGATCCGGTCCAGCGGGATCGCGACCTGGATCGCATAGGCGAAGCCGCCGAGCCCGGCGACCGTCAGCCACAGCACCCACAGCGGCAACGCCCGCGCCAGCACCACCCAGGGCAGGATCAGCAGCCCCCAGCCGACGAACAGCGTGTAGGCGTCGGCGCCGGTCTGGTAGATCTGCCCGAACACCGCCAGCAGCATCCCGACCAGCGCCGCCGCCGCGGTCAGCAGCGCCTCCCAGGCGATTTGGTGCCGGCGGCCGATCCAGGCGCCGGCGGCGCACAGCACGATGCCGCCCTGGATCAGCCCGAGCTTGGCGAACGGCGGCAGCTCGGCCCAGTTGAAGGCGAAGAAGAAGGCGATACCGGTCAGGATCTGCCCGACCGCCAGGGCCAGCAGCGCATTGCGCCCCCAGCGGTGCCACAAGGCGTCGTCACGCGACAGCAGCACCGCCTCGAGATAGCGGCCCGGCGGAATCAGCCCCGCGCGCAGCAGGGCGTAGGGAAGCGATGGATTCGCCATGGACGGCGTGGCGGCTCCTCGGTGTCGGCGTCGGGCTCGTTCTGCGATAGTCGCCCCGCCGGGCCGCCCCGGCAATCATCCCGACTCGCACCCCGGTCTTCGTCGTGTGCTCCCGGCGTCGCGATCCGCGCGCCGGGCGGGCCCCTCCGGGCCGCCCGGCGACACGGTTGGTCGGGGTCGGCGAACGGGCGGCCGGCCGTCGGGCCGGGCCGCCCGGGCCGATCAGCCGGCCATCTTGAGGACGCGGTTGCGCTGCGCGTAGTAGGCCGCGTCCGAGAGGTTCATCCAGCGGCCGACATCCGCCCGCGCCGCGACGAAGCTCTCGTGGATGCGGTTGGCGAGATCGCTGTGCTGCCGGGTCTCCTCGAAGACCGCTTCGGCGGCGCTGCCGAACGCATCGTAGACATCGTCGTTGAACTTGCGCAGCTGGACGCCGTGCTCGTCGATCAGCTTGGTGAGATACCTGCCGTTGTTGGCGTTGAACTCGGCCATCAGGTTGAGGAACTCGGCCTCGCAGGCCGCCTTGATGATTTCCTGGTCGGTCGCGGACAGGCTCTCCCACCAGGACTTGTTCATGCCGAAGGACTGCGGCCCGCCGGGTTCGTGCATGCCCGGATAGTAGTAGTACTTGGCCGCCTCGTAGAACTTCATGAAGTAGTCGTTCCAGGGGCCGACCCATTCGGTCGCGTCGATCGCGCCGGAGACCAGGTTCTCGTAGATCTGGCCGCCCGGCAGGGACACCGGCGAGGCGCCGAGCTTGGCCATGACGTCGCCGCCGAGGCCGGGGATGCGCATCTTCAGACCCTTGAGGTCCTCCGCCGAGTTGATCTCCTTGTTGAACCAGCCGCCCATCTGGACGCCGGTGTTGCCCGGGGCCAGGCACTTCAGCCCGAACTCGGCGGCGAGCTCGTCCCAGAGCTGCTGGCCGTCGCGCCAGTTCAGCCATGCCGCATGCTCGGTGTAGGTGAGGCCGAAGGGTACCGAGGTGAAGTACGCCCAGCCCGGATGCTTGCCCTTCCAGTAGTAGTCCGCCGAGTGATAGGCCTGGGCGTCGCCGGACGCGACGGCGTCGAAGGCGTCGAAGGCGCCGACCCGCTCGCCGGCCGCGAAGTACTGCACGTCGAACCGGCCTTCGGTCAGCCGTTCGATCCGCGCTGCGAGGCGCTGCGCCCCCGTACCGAGGCCCGGGAAGTCGCGCGGCCAGCTGGAGACGATCACCAGGGGGATGCGGCTCTGGGTGATGGCCGGAGTGGCAAGCGTGGTCGCAGCAACGCCGGCGACGGCTCCCGTGCCGGCGGTCTTGATGAAATTACGGCGGTCCATACGCGTCTCCTCCGAGTTGTCTGTTTGTCTGTTGAGTCAGTCGAAGTCGAAATCCTAGCCGACCGCGGGCCGCGAATGCACCCCAGACCTGCCAGCGGCCGAAGTGGCGCCGTGACGGCTACCCCCGCCCGGCCTCGAACCCGGCGAGCACCGCCGCCAGGTTGTCGCCGAGGATGTCGGAGACGTAACCGCCCTCCTGGACGATCAGGGTCGGGTACGAGGTCCGGCCGATCCGCTCGCCGATCCGCCGGAACCCGTCGGTGGTGACCGCCAGGAACGCCAGCGGATCCTTCTCCGACGGGTCGAGCCCGAGGGCGACCACCAGCACGTCCGGCCGGAACGCCTCGACCGCCGCCAGCGCGCCCCCCAGGGTCTCCAGGTAGCCGCCGTCGCCGGTGCCGCGCGGCAGCGGCAGGTTCAGGTTGGCGCCGCGGCCCGGGCCGGCGCCGATCTCGTCGGTATAGCCGGTGAAGAACGGGTAGTAGGCATGCGGGTCGCCGTGGATCGACACGGTCTGCACGTCGGCCCGGCGGTAGAAGATGCCCTGGGTGCCGTTGCCGTGGTGCACGTCGACGTCGAGAACGGTGACGCGCTTCGCGCCGGACTCCCGAAGCCGCTGGGCGGCGATCGCCGAGTTGTTCAGGAAGCAGAACCCGCCGGCCTGGTCGGCATAGGCGTGGTGCCCCGGCGGCCGGCACAGCGCATAGGCCGGGCCGCCGTCGGCCGCCACCAGGTCGGCCGCGGTGACCGCCACGTCGGCCGAGGCGCGCGCGCCTGCCCAGGTACCGGGTCCGATCGGGCAGGCGGTGTCGGCCTGGTAGTGGCCGGCCTTGCCGACGATGTGGGTCGGGTGGATCGACATGTTCCGCCCGGGATGCACGTTCGGCAGGATCTCCGGCGCGTGGTCCGGCAGCTGCTCCCACTCGGCCCAGCCGGTCTCCAGGAACTCCAGGTAGTCGGCGGCGTGGATCGCCGCGACCGGCGCCAGGCCGTGCTCGCCGGCCTCGATCACCGCATGCCCGCCGGCTTCGACCGCGCGCCGGAAGATCGCCGCCCGCTCCGGGGTCTCCGGGTTGGCGACTCGGTTGCCGCGGGCGATGAACCCGCTCGGCGCGTGGGCGATGTGGCGGTCTGTGGCGACGACGCGCATCGGGGTTCTCCGGTGTGTCCGCCAAGACCTTTCACGAAGTTCCTCAGCGGATCAAGCGGATGCGTCGGAGCGGCGGGTGGGTTCCGGATGCTGTCCGCCTGCGGCGGCCCGCTCCGGAATGACGACTGAGAGAGGAAGCGGACGCCACCGATCCCCCACATTCGTCATCCCGGAGCCGCACCGCGGACTCCGGGATCCACGCGTCCGCTCGCCCCCAGGTTGACCCATGGATCCCGGAGTCGGTCGCTCGGCGACCGCACCGGGATGACGACGGGTGGAGTGTCCCCAGCGCGCTCGCGGCTGAGCTGGCCCGCCTGCTTTCCTACGTCATTCCGGACGGATGCGCCGCCCGGGCGCAGACGATCCGGAACCCACGCTGCGCCGGGCGCCCTACCCCGCCAGCGGCGCCAGCCGCGGGTCCTCGGCGGCGTGGGCGCGGGCGTACTCGCGCGCCATCAGCAGGCTGGCGACGTGCAGCGAGGTGGTGCACCAGCCGCCGGCCATCAGCTCGCGGAACGCCTCGGCCGCCGGCTTCAGCACCACCGCGATGGTCTCGCCGGGGTCGAGGTTCCGGGTGCCGGTCGGCCGGGCGTCGAGCGCCAGGTAGGTGTACGCCCGGTTGGTCTGGGTCGCCGGGTTGGCCCACATGACCGGCAGCTCGATCCAGGTGTCGGCGACGTAACCGGTCTCCTCGGTCAGCTCGCGCGCCACCGTGGCGGCCGGGTCCTCGCCCGGCTCGACGGTTCCGGCCGGCAGGCCGCGGACCACCGCGCCGCCGCCGTGCCGGTACTCCTCGACCAGCACCAGCTCGCCGGCCGGGGTCAGCGCCACCGCGTGGCACCAGCCCTTGAACTCGAGGATGTGGAACGGGTCGAGGACGTTGCCGCGCTCGGTGATGCAGCGGTCCATGCGGTGGGTCAGGAACCGGTCCTGGTATTCGATCCGGCTCGATTCGACCGTCCAGGGCCGCGGCCTGACCGGGCCCGTACCGTCACCGCCGTCCTGGCCGCCGCCGCTCATGCCGGCCCCGACACCCCGGCGTCGGCGAAGGTCGCCATGCCGCCGTGGCACTCGACCGCCGCCTTCAGCACGCCGATCGCCAGGGTCGCGCCCGAGCCCTCGCCGAGCCGCATGCCGAAGTCGAACAGCGGCTCCTTGCCGATCGCCTCCAGCAGCCGGGTGTGGCCGGGCTCGACCGAGCGGTGGCCGACGATGCAGTGCTCCAGGGCCTTCGGGTCGATCTTCCACAGCACCGACGCCGCCACCGTGCAGGCGAAGCCGTCCAGCACCACCGGGGTGCGGGCCAGCCGGGCCGCCAGCACCGCGCCGGCGATCGCCGCCAGCTCCAGCCCGCCGAGCGCGGCCAGCAGGTCGAGCGGGTCGCCGGAGCCGCGGTGCCGCTCGACGCCCTCGCGCACCACCCGGGTCTTGGTCTCCAGCGCCGCGCCGGCGACGCCGGTGCCGCGGCCGACCCACTCCTCCGGCTCGCCGCCGAACAGCGCGCAGGCCAGCGCCGCCGCCGAGGTGGTGTTGCCGATGCCCATCTCGCCGAGGCACAGCACGTCCAGGTTCGGCTCGACCGCCATCATCCCGTAGGCCATGGCGCGGGCGCATTCCTCGCCGGTCATCGCCGGGCCCTGGGTGAAGTCGGCGGTCGGCTGCTCGAGCGCCATCTCGTAGACCCTGAGGTCGGCGTCGAAGGCCCGGCACAGCTGGTTCACCGCGGCACCGCCGGCGATGAAGTTCTGCACCATCTGCGCCGTCACCTCGGACGGATAGGCCGACACGCCCAGGGCCGCGACCCCGTGGTTGCCGGCGAACACCGCGGTCCGCGGGTGCTGCATCTGCGGCGGGTGCCTGCCCTGCCAGGTCGCCAGCCAGGCCGCCAGCTCCTCCAGCCGGCCGAGCGCGCCGCGCGGCTTGGTCAGCTGGGTCTCGCGGGCCGCCGCCTGGGTGCCGGCCTCCAGGTCGGGGCCGGGCAGCTCGCGGAACAGCGCCCGCATCTCGTCGAGGGAGACGGTGTTGGGGTCGAGGTGTTTCTCGGACATCGGGCCTCGCGCTGCCGGATCGCCGGCGGGATTGCGTTTTCGCTGGCGAGGCTATAACCGCGTTGGGGTCTCGCGGCAAAGCCCACACCGACACGGAAGCGATGCAGGACGACGCGTCACGCCCCGGAGATCAGAATTCACGAAGCCCGATCTCGGGCCGGCCGACCCGCGCCTGGCCGGACGAGCTCGGCCTGGCGACCGCGTTCCTGACCCGCCTGCCCTGGCCCGGCACGCTGCCGCACGACCGCCGGCTGATGGACGCCGCCTGGGCGTTCCCGGCGGTCGGCGTCGCGGTCGGACTGATCGCGGCGTTCGGCTGGTGGGTCGCCGACGGCTTCGGCCTGCCGGCGACCGTGGCGGCGATCGTCGCGGTTTCCGCCTCGGCGCTGGCGACCGGCGCGCTGCACGAGGACGGGCTGGCCGACGTCGCCGACGGCTTCGGCGGCGGCCGCGATGCCGAGGCCAAGCGCCGGATCATGCGCGACAGCCATATCGGCAGCTACGGCGTGCTGGCGCTGGTCCTGGTGACGGCCGCCAAGCTGGCGGCGCTGAGCGCCCTGCCCGACGCCGCCACGGCGGTGGCCACCCTGGTGGCGGCCCACGCCCTCGGCCGGGCGGCCATCCCGGCGCTGGCGCGCTGGCAGCCGCCGGC
>NZ_BMZS01000010.1 GCF_014652915.1 Thalassobaculum fulvum | reverse complement strand
ACCACAGCCACAGCCGAAACCGCAGCCACAGCGCCCTCAGACGCACAGTCAAGATGCACAGACAAGCTCATAAGCCAGGCCCCGAAAGACCCAGCAATGCCCAGCCAAAACCAAAGCCAGACCGCCGCCTGCGCATCCCTTCCTATTCACTTGTCCAAGAGCCGGGAGCCGGAGCTCCACTCTGCGGCGCGAAAGCGGCCGTGGCAGGTTCACTTTGTCCTGCCCGACCCCGTTCTCTGTCCGAGAGACCGGAGAGGGCGTCGCCCTCAGCGGTGAGGCGGTATATAGCCCCCTCTTTTCGGGCGTGCAAGCCCTCGTTTCATAAAATCGACATCCTCCATATGCTGACTTCGATTTCCCCCCATGGCACAATATCTGGCCGTGGCGGTGCCGACCGTCGACGCTTCCAACGAGGATCCGACGCGCCCATGACGCCGATCTCGCCATCGAGCCGCCGCCGGCCCCGCATTTTCGCCGCCCGACGGACCCTTCGCACCGTTTCCCTGACCCTCGCCCTGCCGGTCGCCCTGGCCCTCGCCGGATGCGACGCCAACCTGATGGACGTGTTCAAGAGCAAGGAGACCGTCGGCGGCAGCGACGGCACCCAGGCGGCCGGCCGCAACCCGGACAAGGGGGCGGCACCGGCCAGCACTTTCACGCAGTTCAACGACATCCCGATCCCGGCGGGTTCGGACCTGGACCTCGAGCAGTCGCTGGTGCTCGGCACCGAGGAAGGCTGGATCGGCCGGCTGTCGCTGACCGTGAAGTACGACATGACCGACATGTACTCGTTCTACGAACGGGAGATGCCGAAGTTCAGCTGGGAGCAGCTGACCACCGTGCGCGCGAAGATCTCGACCATGACCTACCGGCGCGGCGCCCGGGTCGCGACCATCACCCTGCAGCCGAACAGCGGGATCGCCGGAATCGGCAGCGGCACCGCGATCGACTTCACCGTGGCGCCGGCCAACCGCACGGTGCTGGACAGCGGCACCGTGCGCCGCTGACCGTCGCCCGGACGGGCGCCGGCGCCGGCAGCCCGCCTCAGATCAGGCCGAGGGCGCGCAGTTCGCGGCGCATCTCCTCGGGCATGTCCGCCGAGTCGTCGGCCGAATGGGCCGGCAGGTCGGCCGGGGCGTCCGCCGCCTCCAGGTAGCGCCAGCCCTGGAACGGCCGGTGGCTGCGCGGCATCACCCGGATCACCTCCGGCTCGAACACCAGCGCACAGCACGGCCGGCCGTTCTCGTCGACCGCCTCCTCGATGGCGTGGAGGCGCTGGCGCGCCCTGATCTCGCGGCGGATCACCCAGTACAGCGAGCCGCCGCCCTCCAGGATCTCGGCGGCCCGCCGCGGGAAGTTGCGGGTCAGGTGACGGGTATGGGGCGGCAGCCCGGCGGCGGTCAGCTCGGCCTGCCGGCGCTTGCGGTACGCCTCCAGCTGCTCGACGGTGTCGATGCCGACGCACAGCTTGATCAGGTGAAGCGTCACCGCCCCCTCCTTCCGGTCACGGCAGCAGCCCCAGCACGCGCCACCACAGGTAATCCAGCGGCAGCAGCAGGACCACGGTCGCCACCGCGGTCACCAGCGCGGTGCCCAGCGCGGCGCGGATCGGGATGTTGCCGAGCTGCAGCAGGACGATCAGCGGCGGCACCTGGTAGGGGAAGAACACCGTCGAGAACCCGACCACGAAGGTCATCAGCACGGTCTCGATCGGCAGCCCCGAGGCGGCCGCCATGTCGCCGGCGATCGGCGTGAGAATCGCCGGTACGCCGGGCATGGTGGACACCGTGCCGAGCCCGGTTCCGAGCAGCGCCAGCGCGAAGAAGCTGCGCCCCGGCGAGTCCGGGTCCAGGTGGATCGCGCCCAGCATGGCCTCGGCGAGCGCCGCCCCGAGCCCGCTGTCGGCCACCAGCGCACCGACCCCGAGGATCCCGGCCACGTAGATCAGCGGGTTCATCGGCACCTTGTCGCGAAACGCCTGCGGCGGCACCAGACCGACCGCCGGCAGCAGGCAGATCAGCCCGGCCCCGAGGCTGATCCAGGCCGGCGAGACATGGTGCACCGAGTCGGTCGCCCACAGGCCGAGCGCGATCGCCAGCAGCACCGCCAGCAGCCGCTCGTCCTTGCTCCAGTACACCGGGGCGGCTTCGTCGGCGGTTCCCGCCGATTCGCTCGGGGTGTCGCGGAACAGCCACCACACCACCACCACCAGCAGAACCGACTTCAGGAAGCCCAGCACCGGGAAATGGATCAGCAGCCAGTCGAAGTAGCGCAGCTGGACGCCATGGAACACCTGGGCCGCGCCCAGCAGCACGTTGTTCGGCACGTTCGCCGGCAGGATCGCGACCGGCCCGAGATAGGAGCCGAAGCCGGTGGCGATCACCAGGCCGGTCCGCCCGCGCGAGCCCTCGCGGTAGCCGAGCCGGTCCGCCAGCGCCATCACGATCGGCAGCAGCAGCACCAGCCGCCCCATGGTCGACGGCATCAGGAACCCGAGCGCCAGGCACACCGTCACCACCCCGGCGACGGTCGCCATGTAGCCGCCCGTGAAGCGCCCGACCAGCGCCCGGGCGATCCGCCGGCCGAGGCCGGTGCGCTCGACCGCGGCGCCGATCACCAACCCGCCGAACACCAGCCAGAACGCCGGGCTGGCGAAGCCGGAGAAGATCACCAGCGGCTTGCCGACATGCAGCACCATGGCGCCGAGGAAGAATCCCAGCGCCGCCAGGTGCTCGGGCACGATCATGGTGGCCCAGCAGCCGATCGACAGGACCACCAGCGCGGCCGCGTGCATCATCATCGGCGAGGCGCCGGCGGGCGGCGGCGTGAACCACAGCGCCAGCGCCGCGACCGCCAGGATCCCGGCGATCAGGGGCGTGCGGTAGCGGGCGGTCATCCGGCGTTCGCCTCCGGCTCCGCTGCGTCGAGCACCACCAGCTCGGCCCCCTCCTCGACCAGGTCGCCCTCGCCAACCGCCAACCGCGCGACCGTGCCGTCGGCCGGCGCCGCCACGCTGTGCTCCATCTTCATGGCTTCCAGCACCAGCAGCACGGCACCACGGGCGACCCGGTCGCCGACCGCCGCGGCGACCCGGATCACCTTGGCCGGCATCGGCGCGGTCAGGCGGCCCTCGGCCCCCTCCTCGGCCTCGCCGGCGGCGAACGGGTCCTCCAGCGCCAGCGGCCACGAACGGCCGGCGAGGAACACCACCCGGCGGTCGCCGTCGGCGACCACGGTGGCAGCCTGCCGCCGGCCGTCGACCGTCAGGTCGAGCCCGCCGTCGCCGTCCAGCACGCCGCGCAGCCGCAGCCGGGCCTCGCCGACCAGCGCCGTCCAGGCCCCGGCCTCGTGGGTCATCCGCACCGTGACGGTGCGGTCGCCGTCGTGGAACACCAGGTCGTGATGGGCGGTGTCGTTGAGCCGCCAGCCGTCGGCCCGGGCCCAGGGCGAATGCGGGTCGCCGCCGCGCGCCGCGGCGGCCTTGGCGGCGGCGTCGAGCGCCAGCATCTCGGCGAGGCCGGCGACCGCCAGCACCGACTCGGGCGCCGATTCGCCGGCCGGCGCCAGCGCCGCGATCTCGCGGCCGACGAAGCCGGTGTCGATCGGCCCGGCCACCACCTCGGGATGCTCGACCAGCCGCTTCAGGAAGCCGGCGTTGGTGGTCACCCCGACCACCTCGGTGCGGCCGAGCGCGGCCGCCAACCGGGCCAGCGCCTCGCGCCGGTCGCGGCCGTGGGCGATCAGCTTGGCGATCATCGGGTCGTAGTGGACGGTCACCGCGCCGCCCTCCTCGACGCCGGAATCGACCCGCACCCCCTCGCCTTCGGGCAGCCGCAGCCGGGTCAGCGGGCCGGTCTGCGGGAAGAAGTCGCGGGCCGGATCCTCGGCGTACAGCCGGACCTCGACCGCGTGGCCGCCGATCCGCAGGTCCTCCTGCCCGAACGGCAAGGGCTCGCCGGCCGCCACCCGGAGCTGCAGGGCGACCAGGTCGAGGCCGGTGATCAGCTCGGTCACCGGGTGCTCGACCTGCAGGCGGGTGTTCATCTCCATGAAGTGGAACGAGCCGGAGGCGTCGAGGATGAACTCGACGGTGCCGGCGCCGACGTAGCCGACCGCCTCGGCCGCCGCGACCGCCGCCCTGCCCATGGCCTCGCGGGTCGCCGGGTCGAGCTCGGGGGCCGGCGCCTCCTCCAGGATCTTCTGGTGCCGGCGCTGGGCCGAGCAGTCGCGCTCGAACAGGTGGACGGTGTTGCCGTGGCGGTCGGCGAACACCTGGACCTCCACGTGGCGCGGTCGCTCCAGGTACTTCTCGACGATCAGCCGGTCGTCGCCGAACGACGCCTTGCCCTCGCGCTTGGCCGAGTCGATGGCCGCCGTCAGCTCCGCCTCGGCGCGCACCACCCGCATGCCCTTGCCGCCGCCGCCGGCCGAGGCCTTCAGCAGCACCGGGAAGCCGATGCTCCGCGCCGCCTCGGCCAGCCGCTCCGGCGCCTGGTCGTCGCCGTGATAGCCGGGCACCAGCGGCACCCCGGCCTTCTCCATCAGCGCCTTGGCGCCGGCCTTCGAGCCCATGGCGTCGATCGCCGAGGCCGGCGGCCCGACGAACACGATGCCGGCGGCCTCGCAGGCCCGCGCGAAGCCGGCGTTCTCCGACAGGAAGCCGTAGCCCGGGTGCACGGCGTCGGCCCCGGCCCGGCGGGCGACGTCGAGGATCACGTCGGCCTTCAGGTAGGACTCGGCGGCGGCCGCCGGCCCGATCGGCCAGGCCTCGTCGCAGGCCCGGACGTGCGGCGCGCCGGCGTCGGCCTCGGAGAACACCGCGACGGTGCGGATACCCATGGCCCGCGCGGTGCGCGCGACCCGGCAGGCGATCTCGCCGCGATTGGCGATCAGAAGAGTGCGAATCACGCGATCCACCCCGGTTTGCGCTTTTCCAAGAATGCCCCCAATCCGTCCTTGGCCTCGTCGCCGGCCCGCTGGCCGGCGATCCGCTGGGCGGTGTCGCGGATCAGCAGGTCGTCGATCTCCCGGAACGCCACGTGGGCGATCAGGTCCTTGGCGGCCCGCACCGCCTTCGGTCCGGCCGCCAGCAGCTCGTCGACCAGGTCGTCGACCGCGGCGTCCAGGCGGCCGGCCGGCACCACCTCGTGCACCAGCCCGATGTCCCGGGCGGCGGCGGCGTCGAACCGCTCGCCGGTCAGGAAATAGCGCCGGGCGTTGCGCGGCCCGATGGCCCGCAGTACGTAGGGGCTGATCGCCCCGGGGATGATCCCGAGCTTGACCTCGCTGAGCGCGAACACCGCCGCCTCCGAGGCGATCGCCATGTCGCAGCAGGCGGTCAGCCCGACCCCGCCGCCCATGGCGGCGCCGTTGACCCGGGCGATCGTCGGCATCGGCATGTCGTCGAGCCGCTTCATCAGCCCGGCGAGCCGCAGGGCGTCCTGGAAGTTCTCGTGGTCGCCCTGCTCGGCCGAGGCCCGCATCCACCCGAGTTCGGCGCCGGCCGAGAACGCCGCCCCGGCGCCGGTCAGCACCAGCGCGCGGATGCCGTCGTCGGCCGCCAACCCCTCGAGCGTGGCGGTCAGGTCGCCGATCAGCGTGCCGTCGAAGGCATTGCGGATCTCCGGCCGGTTGATCGTCAGCCGGACCACGCCGCGGCCGTCCCTGTCGACCGTCAGGGTCTCGGGCCGCTGGATCGCATGCTTCATCGGCATCCCCGCCCCCTCACATCCGGAACACGCCGAACCGGGTCTCGGCGACCGGACGGTTCAGCGCCGCCGACAGCGACAGGGCCAGCACGGTCCGCGTGTCGGCCGGGTCGACGATGCCGTCGTCCCACAGCCGGGCGGTCGCGTAGTACGGGTGGCCCTGGGTCTCGTACTGCTCACGGATCGGCGCCTTGAAAGCCTCCTCCTCGTCGGCCGGCCAGGACTCGCCGCGGGCCTCGATGTTGTCGCGCCGGACCTGGGCCAGGACGTTGGCGGCCTGCTCGCCGCCCATCACCGAGATCCGCGCGGTCGGCCACGTGTACAGCATGCGCGGGCCGTAGGCGCGGCCGCACATGCCGTAGTTGCCGGCCCCGAATGAGCCGCCGACGATCACCGTGAACTTCGGCACCTCGGCGGTCGCCACCGCGGTCACCAGCTTGGCGCCGTCCTTGGCGATGCCGCCGGATTCGTACTTCCGGCCGACCATGAAGCCGGTGATGTTCTGCAGGAACAGCAGCGGGATCCCGCGCTGGGCGCACAGCTCGATGAAATGCGCGCCCTTCAGGGCCGATTCCGAGAACAGGATGCCGTTGTTGGCGACGATCCCGATCGGGTAGCCGTGGATGTGCGCGAAGCCGGTTACCAGCGACGGGCCGTACAGCGGCTTGAACTCGTCGAGCCGGGAATCGTCGACGATCCGGGCGATCACCTCGCGGATCTCGATCGGCTGCCGCAGGTCCGGCGGCATCAACCCGTAGATCTCTTCCGGGTCGTAGCGCGGGGGCGCGGGATCGCGCAGTTCGACGTTCGGGCGCTTCGGCCGGTTCAGATTGCCGACGATGCCGCGCGCCAGGGACAGTGCATGGTGATCGTTCTGGGCCATGTGGTCGGTCACGCCGGAGGTCCGGGAATGCACCTCGGCGCCGCCCAGATCCTCGGCCGACACCACCTCGCCGGTGGCCGCCTTCACCAGCGGCGGGCCGCCCAGGAAGATCGTGCCCTGGCCCTTCACGATGATGCTCTCGTCGGCCATCGCCGGAACGTAGGCGCCGCCGGCCGTGCAGCTGCCCATCACCACGGCGATCTGGGGGATCCGCTCCGACGACATGCGCGCCTGGTTGAAGAAGATCCGGCCGAAATGGTCGCGGTCGGGAAACACCTCGTCCTGGTTCGGCAGGTTGGCGCCGCCGGAATCGACCAGGTAGACGCAGGGCAGGTTGTTCTCGCGGGCGATGTCCTGGGCCCGCAGGTGCTTCTTCACGGTCAGCGGAAAATAGGTACCGCCCTTCACGGTGGCGTCGTTGCAAACCACCACGCACTCGCGGCCGGCGATCCGGCCGATGCCGGTGATGACCCCGGCCGACGGCACCTCGCCGCCATACATGCCGTGGGCCGCGAGCTGGCTGAACTCAAGGAACGGCGCGCCGGGGTCGAGCAGCGTGCGGACCCGGTCGCGCGGCAGCAGCTTGCCGCGCGCCAGATGCCGCTCGCGCGCCCGCTCGCCGCCGCCGTCCTTCACGGCCCGGACCTTGTCGCGCAGGTCGTCGACCACGCCTCGGGTGCGCTCGGCGTTCGCGCGGAAGACGTCCGACCGGGTGTCCAGCCGGGAATCGATGACGCTCATGCCTGTCTCACCAGCCGCCGGTCGCGAGCCAACGCTCGACGTGATCAAGTCGGTCGGCGCCCCAGAACGGCTCGCCGTCGACGACGAAGAACGGCGAGCCGCAGACGCCGGCCGCCATCGCCGCTTCGTTCTCGGACTTCAGGCGTTCCTTGACCGCCGGGTCCTGCAGGGCGGCCGCCAGTTCGTCCGCGTCGATCCCGACCTCGGCCGCGCATTCCAGCACGGCCGCCGGCTCGCGGATGTCGCCGCCCCGGGCGAACGCCCGGTCGTACAGGGCGAGGCACAGGTCGCGGGCCTGCTGCGGGTCCCGGTCCTGCACCCAGTAGACCGCGCGGGCCGCGGCGATCGACGGGAACGGCATGACCTGCGGGAACACCAGCGGCATGCCCAGGAACCGGGCCGTGCGCTCCATGTCGCGGCGGGCGTAGGCCCCCTTGATCGGCACGTCGAGCAGCGGCACCGCGCCGGTGGTCTTGAAGATCACGCCCAGCAGGATCGGCCGCCAGTTCATCGCCCGGCCGTACAGGCGGGCGATCGAGTCGATCTTGTGGGCCGCGAGATAGCCGTAGGGCGACGAGAAGTCGAAGTAGAAGTCGATCGGGGCACCGCCCGGCTCGGACGCCGGCGCCTCGTCGGTGTCGGAAGCACTCTCGGTCATGACCAGTTCCTCCCTCGGTCGTTCGCGCCGCGCCTCACCACGGCAGCGGCGTGCCGTCGAAATTCCGGAACGCCCCGTTGTCCTGCGGGGTCAGCCCGGCGATCACCCTGCGCATCCCGGCGGCACTGTCCGGCGCGGTCACCGGCGCCGACGGACCGCCCATGTCGGTGCGGACGTGGCCCGGATGGAACAACACCGCGATCGCGCCCCGGCCGGCCAGTTCCTTGGCCAGGCAGCTGACCGCCATGTTCAGCGCCGACTTGGACGACCGGTACATGATGCTGCCGCCGGTGTTCTCGGCGACCGACCCCATCTTGGAGCTGACGAAGGCCATGACCTTGCTGTCCGAGGCCAGAACATTGTCGCGCAGCGCCCAGGCCACCCGGATCGGGCCGAAGACGTTGGTCGTCATGGTCTCGGCCCAGGCGGCGTAGTCGATGTCGGCGATCGACGGCGCGCGCCGGTTGATGCCGGCGTTGTTGAACAGCACGTCGATCGGCCGTCCCTCCATCCGGGCGGCCAGGGCCTCCACACCCGCCGGGTCGTCGACGTCGAGGCGGTGCACCGCCACGTCGCCGGCGACGGCCTTCAGCTCCGCCGCCTTGCCGGGGTCGCGGCAGGTCGCCAGGACGTTCCAGCCGTCCGCGGCGTACTGGCGGGCCAGTTCGAGGCCGATACCGCGGTTGGCGCCGGTGATCAGGACGGTCGGCATGCGGACGCTCCTCCGTCTAGAACGCCGCGCCGTCGAGGACGACGAAGTGCGCCGCCTGCGGCGTGCAGCCGACGCCGTTGATCGGGATGATGTCCTGCGGGCAGGACGAGAACGCCACGATGCAGTCGCGCTCGGCCCGCAGGAGGATGTAAGAGCCCGGCTCGGACACCGGCGGCTTCCAGTCGATCCGCCCCGCCAGGTCCCAGGGGATGTTCATGAACAGGTTGAGCGGGCTCGGCGTCTCGGTCGCCGCCAGGCCCAGTTCCGCCAGTCCGGCGTGCAGGTTGTCCTGGCAGTTGTCGTGGTACCCGGTCACGCCGAGGCCCTCGTAGCGCCAGCGGTCGCAGGCGGCGATGAAGGTGTCGTGCACCTCGCCCGAGGTATCGTCGACCACCGTCAGGATCGGCCGCCGGCGGTTGGTCACCAGGGTGTCGCCGATCTTCGGCGTCAGCCGGTTCATGGCGGCCCGGCTGTGCTCCATCGACATGAACTCGGTCATGTCGCCGTCGACGAACGCCCAGGTGTCCACCACCTGGGTCCCCGGGGTGTTGATCACCTTGATCACATGGCCGGCGGGCAGGCGGGTCGCCTTGCCCTTGCGGGCCGGGATCGTGACGGTCTGTTCGGTCATCGTGCTTCCCCTGGCATCGGCCGCCTTGGCATCCGCGACCGGGCGGGCGCGTGGGAGCCGCGCCGCGATGTCGGTCGGACGATAGCAAGCGGCCGGGCGGGCATGCGAGTCCCCATGCTGCAACGCACCCTCACGAATGCACCCTCATGGCCGCCCCTGCTCGCTCGCGGTCAGGCGGGCGGTCGCCTCGACCTCGACCCGCATGTACGGCTCGACCAGTTCCGCCAGCACCGTGGTGTTGGCCGGCCGGGCCTGGTCGCAGTACCTCTTGATGATCGGCTTGATGCGCTCGAACTCCTCGCGGCTGGCCACGAACACCCGTACCCGCACCAGGTCGTTGAGGCTGGCGCCGGCCTGCGCCAGGGCCCGCGCGATGTTGGCGAAGCAGTTCTCGCACTGGCTCTCGACGTCGTCCGGGAACTGCAGGGTCTCCGGATCGAACCCAGTGGTGCCGGACACGAACACGTAGGGCGGATCGACCACCGCCCGGGCGTAGCCGGCCATCGCCTCGAACGGGGCGCCGGAATAGATGCGTCTGCCGGTCATGTCTTCCTCCCCCTCACCCCTCAGTGCCTCCCGGCCGCCGGAACGCCGCCCGCGCCTCCTCGCACAAGGTCCGGCTGTGACAGTCCGCGAAGTGGTCGTTGACGATCCCGACCGATTGCATGAAGGCGTACATCGTGGTCGGGCCGACGAAGCTCCAGCCTCGCTTCTTCAGCGCCTTGGACAGCGCGGTCGAGGCGTCCGACCTGGTGATCTTCATCAGGGTCTCGCGGTCGAAGCGGTCCGGCCGATCCGCCGGCTTCGGTTCGAACGACCAGATGAACGCCGCCAGCGAGCCGGCCTCCTCGACCAGCTCGATCGCCCGCCGGGCGTTGTTGATCGCCGACTCGATCTTGCCGCGGTGCCGGACGATCCCGGCATCGGCCAGCAGCCGCTGCACGTCGTCCTCGCCGAAGCCGGCGACCTTGCGGAAGTCGAACCCCGCGAATGCGGCCCGGAAGTTCTCGCGCTTGCGCAGGATGGTCAGCCAGGACAACCCGGACTGGAAACCCTCGAGGCAGATCTTCTCGTACAGCCGGACGTCGTCGGCGACCGGCCGGCCCCACTCGTCGTCGTGATAGGCGATGTAGTCGTCGTTTCCCGCGCACCAGGAACAGCGGGTCGGCTCGTCGCCCGCGACCGTTAAGGCTTCGTTCATTTCGCTCGACCTAGCGTTGTCTTCCGTGGGCAATCTGTATTGCCGAAGTATCCAGAACGCGATGGGGGGCGTGCAGGAAGATGTCTGATCTGGACGAACGACAACAGGCGCTCGTCGACCTGTTCCAGGAGCATGTGCAGGCCGAGCTCAGGGGCGACCTCGAGACGACGATGGCCACCATGACCGACAACCCGCATCTCACCAACGTCCCGTCGATGGTCGGTGGATACGGTCGCGACGGCGTCCGGGCGTTCTACGCCAACCATCTGGTCGGCAAGTTCTTTCCGCCCGACGTCGAGATGATTCCGGTGTCCAGCACCGTCGGGACCGACCAGATCGTCGACGAGCTGGTGATCAAGTTCACCCACACCGCGGAGATCGAGTGGATGCTGCCGGGCGTGCAGCCCACCGGCAAGCCGGTCGAGGCGGCCTTCTGCGTCGTCGTCGGCGTCAAGGACGGCAAGATCTCGCACGAGCATATCTACTGGGACCAGGCCAGCGTGCTGGTGCAGCTCGGCCTGCTCGACCCGACCGGCCTTCCGGTGTGCGGGCCGGAAGGCGCCCGCCGGATCCTTGACCCGACGCAGCCGTCGCGGGCGATGTGAGGCAACCGGCAGTGTCCGGCCCGGAATCGGCGGAGTATCGCGATACACAATCGCTGTTTGCATAGACCGTTCATAAAAACGCGTCGATAGTGCGCTCTCCTTGCCATCCTGACGAAGGGGAGAGTCGTCATGACGCACACAATTCGCGGAACCGCGCTGACCCGCCGCTCCGCCCTCAAGGGCATCGGCGCGATCGCGGGCTCCGCGGCCGCCGTTTCCGTCCTGCCGGTCGCCGCGCGAGCGGCGATCCCCGCCATCTCCAGCACCAGCCTGGCCGCCACCGACCCGCTGGCGAGCCCGCCGCTGGCGTCCGCGGTCGCCCGATCCAGCCAGCTCGCGGCCGACTATCTCTCGCAGCTCCAGGGGCTGCCCGGGCTGTCGTCCGCGCCCCTCCCGGACACGCTGTACGCGCTGAACTGCAGCACCCGCACCGACATCACGCTCGGCACCGTCACCCTGACGGCGACCTCCTACGTCGACGCCGCCAACCAGCCGCCCGCCGGCGCCGTGCAGGTCGGTCCGACCATGGTGTTCGAGCGCGGCCAGACCACCGGCGTGTGGTTCAACAACGCGATGAGCGTCTGCGGCCCGATCAACAACGTCTCGATGATGGCGCCCGATTCCGGCTGGCGGCCGCACGGCTTCACGATGACCAACCTGCACACCCACGGCCTGCACGTGACGCCGCAGACCCCCTCGGACAACGTGCTGTTGATGATCCGCTCGACCACCGACAGCGACCCGCACGTCATCGACCAGCCGACCAGCTTCCCGTACTTCTACACGGTGCCGGTCGACCACCCGGTCGGGACCTTCTGGTACCACCCGCACAAGCACGGCGCCGTCGCCAGCCAGGTCGGCCCGGGCATGTCGGGCGCGCTGATCGTCCGCGGCAAGGCCGGCGACGGCGACATCGACGACCTGCTGGCCAGCCAGTGCAACATCACGGCGGCCGACGAGATCGTCGCGGTGATGCAGACCATCGGCTACTACTATACGAACCCGACAAAGACCCAGGCGGTGTTCTACCCGGCCGGCTACTACATCGGCGGCGAGCCGGCGCCGAGCACCTGTCTCGACCAGACCCTGACCCCGGGCCCGTCGCACACCCCGACCTCGATCAACGGCCAGCTCAACCCGACCGTGTCGATGGACCTCGGGCAGATCGTGCGGCTGCGGCTGGTCAATGCCAGCAACGGCCAGACCTACATTCCCAAGTTCAAGTACACGGGGAGCGGCACGGCGCCCGCCCTGCCCGGCGTCTACGCCATCGCGGTCGACGGCATCGCCCTGCTGCCGCGCGACCCGGCCGGCACCGGCGCCTACTACGAGATCGACTACAGCCTGACCGCCAAGGACAGCGCCTACTACACCACCGCCGAGCTGATCACCCTGGCGCCGGGCCAGCGGGTCGACCTGCTGATCCAGGCCAACGCGGCCGGCACCTTCGAGCTGTACGGCGCCGGCCTCGGCGAGGCGCCGACCGTGGTCGAGAACAACACCCCGAACACCTCCAGCCTGATGACCTTCGTGGTGTCGTCCAACAAATCCACGAAGAACCAGAGCCTGCCGACCGAGGCGCTGTTCGCGACCGCCACCATCCAGCGTCCGGCGGTCCCGGACAGCCTGCCGGCCTCCGGCTCGACGCCCACCGTGCCGAGCACGATGCCGGTGGCGACCCAGACCCTGGAGTTCAAGACCGTCGACGCTGCGTTCAACGCCTCCGGCGTGCCGGTCGCGCCGGCGTTCCTGATCAACGACCAGCACTTCGACGGCGACCCGGGGGCCTCGCCGCAACTGCAGCTCTACCAGGGGGATTCCGACGTCTGGAACCTCTACAGCTCCAACGACGCCCACATCTTCCACATCCACATCAACTCGTTCGCGGCGTTCGCCCGCGTGCCCTACGACACCACCAACCGCGGCTACGAGGCGCCGGTCTGGTACCAGATGCCGATCTGGCGGGACACGATCTACTTCGACGCCGGCACGCCCGACGACAAGCCCAACTTCGTGCCCGGCACCATGGTGGTGGCGGCCAGCAAGCAGGTCGACTTCACCGGCGAGTTCGTCCTGCACTGCCACAACCTGTTCCACGAGGACAACGGCATGATGCTGTCGGTCGCGATCCTCGACCCCGAGACCGGCGGCTACGACAAGACCTGAGGCCGGGCGGCGTCGCACCGGCCACGGGCGGGCGGCCCCCTGCGGGCCGCCCGCTTCGTGTCCGGATCGCCAGCCGATCATCCCGCCGCCCCGATGCCGCCACCCCGAGGCCGCCGCCTCAGGCGGTCTCCTTGAACAGCTCGCGGCCGATCAGCATGCGCCGGATCTCGCTGGTGCCGGCGCCGATCTCGTAGAGCTTGGCGTCGCGCAGCAGGCGACCGGTCGCGTAGTCGTTGATGTAGCCGTTGCCGCCCAGGCACTGGATCGCCTCGAGCGCCATCCAGGTCGCCTTCTCGGCGGCGTACAGGATCGCGCCGGCGGCGTCCTTGCGGGTGACCTCGCCGCGGTCGCAGGCCTTGGCCACCGTGTACACGTAGGACTTCGCGGCGTTCATGATCACGTACATGTCGGCCAGCTTGGCCTGCATGATCTGGAACTCGCCGATCGCCTGGCCGAACTGCTTGCGCTCGTGGACGTAGGGGATCACCACGTCCATGCAGGCCTGCATGATGCCGGTCGGCCCGGCGGCCAGTACCGCACGCTCGTAGTCGAGCCCGCTCATCAGCACGTTGACGCCCTTGTTGACGGTGCCGAGCACGTTCTCCGCGGGGATCTCGACGTCCTCGAACACCAGCTCGCCGGTGTCGGAGCCGCGCATGCCCAGCTTGTCGAGCTTCTGGGCGATCGAGAATCCCTTCATGCCCTTCTCGACCAGGAACGCGGTGATTCCGCGCTGGTGGGCGTCGGGATCGGTCTTGGCGTAGACCACGATCACGTCGGCGGTCGGGCCGTTGGTGATCCACATCTTGCCGCCGTTCAGGATGTAGCGGTCGCCCTTCTTCTCGGCCCGGGTGCGCATCGACACCACGTCGGAGCCGGCCCCCGGCTCGCTCATCGCCAGCGCGCCGACGAACTCGCCGGAGATCAGCTTCGGCAGGAAACGCCGCTTCTGCTCGTCGTTGCCGTTCAGGCGGATCTGGTTGACGCAGAGATTGGAGTGGGCGCCGTAGCTCAAGCCGACCGCGGCCGACGCCCGGCTGATCTCCTCCATCGCCACGCAGTGCTCGAGATAGCCCATGCCGGCGCCGCCGTACTCCTCGCCGACGGTGACGCCGAGCACGCCCAGGTCGCCGAGCTTGCGCCACAGGTCGTGCGGGAAGGTGTTGTCGCGGTCGATGTCGGATGCCCGCGGCGCGATCTCGGTGGCGCAGAAGCTGCGCACGCTGTCGCGCATCATGTCGGCGGTCTCGCCGAGGTCGAAGTTCAGGGTCGGATACTCGTTGGGGATCATGACGTCGCGTCTCCCTTACCCGCAATGGCCGACGGTTCGTCCGCCATGCCCGCCATCAGCATGAGGGTGGCGAGCGCGGTCGCCACCGGTTTCTCGGATCCGTCGCCGCGCCGGACCGACACATCGGCCTGCGCCACGATCAGAGTACGCCCCGGGCGGATCACCCGGCCGCGGGCGACCAGGACACTGCCGGCCGCCGGCGCCATCAGGTTCAGCTTGTACTCGACCGTCAGGATCGAGGAATCGGCCGGGGCCAGGGTGAAGCTGGCATAGCCGCAGGCGTTGTCGGCCAGGGTGCCGACCACGCCGCCATGGAAGAAGCCGTGCTGCTGCGACAGCTCCGGGCGGAACGGCAGCTCGATCGTGCAGGCGCCCGGCTCGACCGCCGCCAGCCGGGCGTCGAGGAGCCCCATGAACGCCTGCCGGGCGAAGCTCCCGGCCACCCGCTCCGCGAAGGTCGGGTTCGGGGCGTTCAAGACCGCATTGACGCTTACGTCAACCATTTGCCGACCTCGCCACGGCCTCGAGCTGATCCAGGCAGGCCGCCTCCACCCGGTCGAGTTCCTCCAGGATCGCGTCGATGTCGCGTCGCTGGACCTCCAGGCTGGCACGCCGTTCGCGGATCTTGCGGATGAAGTGGGCGAGTTGCCCGCGCTCCCCGTCCCGGCTGTCGTACAGGTCCAGGATCTCCCGGATTTCCGCGATCGAGAACCCGAGCCGGCGCCCGCGATTGATCAGCCGGAGCCGGGTGCGGTCGCGCAGCGAGAACACCCGGGTACGGCCACGGCGCGAGGGCGCGATCAGCCCTTCCTGCTCATAGTAGCGGATCGCCCGGCTGGTCAGGTCGAACTCGCGGGCCAGCTGGGTCATGGAGAACGTGTCGGCCATGACTGGAACGCTACGCCTCGAATGACGTGCGCGTCAATACTGATCGATGCTCGTCGGGCCATGGATTCCGGCTCGACCGCACCGAGGACGGCGCGGCCGTCCGGAATGACGACAAAGGATTTCGGTGGGATTTCGGTGACAGTGCACTTATCTCGCGGATTTCGGTGACAGTGCACTTATCTCGATTTCGGTGACAGTGCACTTATCTCAACGTGACAACAGCGGCCCATGCCGCTGCCACCGGGCGGCACGGCGGAATTAAGTGCACTGTCACCGAAATAAAGGGGTAGTGGACGGTTCCCTCTCTCCTCGTCATTCCGGAGAAGGCGCGCAAGCGCCTGGCTCCGGAACCCACGGGGCGACGGGCATCAGCGACGGCAGGAAAGCCCTACAGCAGGACCAGGGTCGCCAGGCCGAGGAACACGAAGAACCCGACCACGTCGGTCACGGTGGTCAGGAACACGCCGGACGCCACCGCCGGGTCGACCTTGACGCGCTGCAGGCCGAGCGGGATCAGGGTGCCGACCAGGCCGGCGACCAGCAGGTTCAGGACCATCGCCACCGCGATGATCCAGGCGATCCGGGTGTCGCCGAACCACAGCACCGACGCCCCGGCCATCACCACCGCGAAGGCCAGGCCGTTGAGCGAGCCGGCCAGGGTCTCCTTGGCGATGAAGCGCATGGCGTTGCGGGTGTCGATGTCGCGCATCGCCAGCGCCCGCACCGCCACCGTCAGGGTCTGGGTGCCGGCGTTGCCGCCCATCGAGGCGACGATCGGCATCAGCACCGCCAGCGCCACCACCTTCTGGATGGTCGCCTCGAACAGCCCGATCACCAGCGAGGCGGCGATCGCGGTGCCGAGGTTGACCATCAGCCAGGGAAACCGGGACCGGGTGGTGTCCCAGAGCGTGCCGTACAGGTCGATCTCGGACACACCGCCCAATCGCATCAGGTCTTCCTCGGCCTCCTCGTCGATCACGTCGACCACGTCGTCGACGGTGATCACGCCGAGCAGCCGCTCGTCATCGGCCACCACCGGCGCCGCCACCAGCCCGTACTGGCGGAACAGCAGCGCCACCTCCTCCTGGTCCATCGCCGCCGGCACCCGCCGGAAATCCTTGCGCATGATGTCCGAGACCCGGACCGGCCGCTTGGAGCGCAGCAGGTGCGACAGCACCAGCTCGCCGACCGGCCGGTGCGCCGGGTCGACGACGTAGATGGCGTAGAAATCGTCCGGCAGGTCGCGGACCGTGCGCAGGAAGTCGATGGTCTGGCCGACCGTCCAGTGCGCCGGGACCACCACCATCTCGCGCTGCATCAGGCGGCCGGCGGAGGATTCCGGGAAGGTCAGGCCCTGCTCCAGGATCACCCGGTCCTTGGCCGGCACCGCCTGCAGGATTCGCGCCTGCTCGTCCTCGTCGAGCTCGCCGATCAGGTCGACCGCGTCGTCGGAGTCCAGCACCGACAGGAAGCGGGCGATCTGGGCCTCGTCGAGATGGGCGAGGATCTCCTCGCGCACGGTGTCGTCGAGATAGACCAGGACTTCCGGGTCGAAGGCCGCGCCCATGGCGCCGATCAGCACCTCGCGGTCGTCGCCGTCCAACCGCTCGATCAGGTCGGCCTGGTCGGCCGGGTGCAGCGGCCGCAGCAGCCGCGGGACCACCGGGAGCCGCTCCTGCTCCAGCGCCCGGATCACAGCGGCCTCGAGCTTCGGCGTCATGCCGTACAGCGGCTCGTCGAGGACCTGGTTGCGGGTCTCCTCGATCTCGGCCTCGAGCTGGCGGATCTTGGCCTTCAGGTCCTTCTTCTTGACCTTGCGCTTCTTGGCCGCCGCCTCGGCAGCGGCGACCGCCACCGCCTCCACGGTGTCGGCGCCGAGCCCGTCCGCGCCGGGGCCGCCGGGGCCGGTCGAGTCGCCCCCGCCCGCGGGACCCGTCCGGGCGTCCGGTCCCTCGATCGAGTCGTCGCCGGCCATCGGCTACCTCGGTTGCCTGCGCGCGCGCGCGTGTTCCTGGGCGTCGACCACCGCGACCGCGGTCATGTTGATGATGCCGCGGACCGTCACCGACTGGGTCAGGATGTGCATCGGCTTGGCCGTCCCGACAAGCATGGGCCCGACCGACAGGCCCTGCTGCGACGTCTTCAGCAGGTTGAAGGCGATGTTGGCGGCGTCGAGCGTCGGCATCACCAGCAGGTTCGCCGCCCCCTTCAGGCGGGAGTTCGGAAAGGTCCGTTCGCGCACGACCTCGGACAGCGCGGAATCGGCGTGCATCTCGCCCTCCACCTCCAGCTCCGGGTGCCGCTCGATCAGGCGCTGCACCGCCTCCCGCATCTTCAGGGCCGACGCCTCGGTTGACGAGCCGAAGTGCGAGTGCGAGACGAACGCGACCTTCGGCTCGAGCCCGAAGGCCCGGACCTCGTTGGCCGCGAGCGCCACGGTCTCGACCAGCTGGTCGGCGCTGGGGTCCGGTTTGACGTGGGTATCGGTGACGAAGAACGAGCCGGTCGGCAGGATCAGCAGGCTGACCGCCGACAGCTCCTTCACCCCGCGCCGCAGGCCGACCACCTCGCGGATGTGCCGCAGGTGGTCCCAGTAGCGGCCGACGGTGCCGCAGACCGCGGCGTCGGCGTCGCCCTGGTGCAGCATCAGCGCGGCAATCACCGTGTCGTTGGTGCGCACCACCTCGCGCGCCCGGTCCGGCGATACGCCGCGCCGCTCCATCAGGGCGTGGTAGCTGCGCCAGTAGCTGTCGTAGCGGGCGTCGTTCTCCGGGTTCACCACCTCGACGTCCCGGTCGATGCGCATGCGCAGGCCGAACCGTTCGATCCGGCGCTCGATCACGTCCGGCCGGCCGACCAGGATCGGTTGCGCCAGACGCTCGTCGAGCACGGTCTGCACGGCGCGCAGTACCCGTTCCTCCTCGCCCTCGGCGAACACCACGCGCTTCGGTTCCTCGCGGGCCCGCGAGAACACCGGCCGCATCACCTGCCCGGAGCGATAGACGAACTGCGAGAGTTTCTGGCGGTAGGCCTCGAAGTCCTCGATCGGATGCGAGGCGACGCCGGAATCCATGGCGGCCTGCGCGACCCGCGGCGCGATCTCCAGGATCAGCCTGGGATCGAACGGCTTCGGGATCACGTATTCCGGCCCGAAAGACAGCTCCTGCCCGCCATAGGCGCTGGCGACGATGTCCGAGGTTTCCTGGGTCGCCAGATCGGCGATCGCCTTGACCGCCGCCACCTTCATCTCCTCGTTGATGGTGGTGGCGCCGACGTCGAGCGCGCCGCGGAAGATGAACGGGAAGCACAGGACATTGTTGACCTGGTTCGGGTAGTCCGACCGGCCGGTTGCGATGATCGCGTCCGGCCGCGCCTCCTTGGCGATCTCCGGCATGATCTCCGGCGTCGGGTTGGCGAGCGCGAGGATCACCGGCCGCTCGGCCATCGCCTGTACCATCTGCGGGGTCAGCACGCCCGGCGCCGACAGGCCGAGGAACACGTCGGCCCCGGCGATTACGTCGGCCAGCCCGCGCGCCTCGGTCTCGACCGCGTAGCGCGCGATCACCGGGTTCATCTGTGGCCGGCCGCGCCACACCACGCCGTCGATGTCGGTGAGGACCACGTTCTCCTTGCGCAGCCCCATGGCGCACAGCAGGTCGACGCAGGCCATCGCCGCCGCCCCGGCGCCGGAGGTGACCAGTTTCACGTCCTCGAACTTCTTGCCGACCAGCCGCAGCGCGTTGAAGATCGCCGCACCGACGATGATCGCGGTGCCGTGCTGGTCGTCGTGGAACACCGGGATCTTCATGCGGGCGCGCAGTTTGCGCTCGATCTCGAAGCACTCCGGCGCCTTGATGTCCTCGAGGTTGATGCCGCCGAAGGTCGGCTCCAGCGCCGCCACGATGTCGACGAACCTGTCGACGTCGGTCTCCGCCACCTCGATGTCGAAAACGTCGATGTCGGCGAACTTCTTGAACAGCGCCGCCTTGCCCTCCATCACCGGCTTCGAGGCGAGCGGCCCGATGTTGCCGAGGCCGAGCACGGCGGTGCCGTTGGTGATCACCGCCACCAGGTTCTGCCGGCTCGTCAGCTGGGCGGCCGTGCCCGGGTCGTCGACGATGGCGTTGCAGGCGTAGGCGACGCCGGGCGAGTAGGCCAGCGCCAGGTCGCGCTGGGTCACCATCGGCTTGGTCGGCACCACCGCCAGCTTCCCGGCGATCGGGGTCCGGTGGTAGTAGAGCGCCGCTTCCTTGAGGTCGTCCGCCATGTGGTCGCCTGTTCCCTGCCCGAGGCCCGGCGCGGCGCCGGGCGGGCGCGGCGCGGGGCTTCCGGACCTTATACGAGCGGCCGGGTGCGCCCAAGACCTATCCCGGAAACGGTGTTTCGGGATCGACGCCGGGTGCGCGCCGAGCTTCCGGGGCGCCGCCCGTCGCCATGTGGGTTCCGGCTCGGCCGCGCCGGGATGGCGCGTCCGTCCGGACCGGAGGACCGCCGGAGGCGGGACGGATCCGGAACCCACGAAGCGACGAGCGCCCCAAAAAGCGAACGCCCCGGCACGAGGGCCGGGGCGTTTCGCATTCCGTTCCGTGATGGTGCGGTCGAGAAGACTCGAACTTCCACCCCATTTCTGGGACAGCGACCTCAACGCTGCGCGTCTACCAATTCCGCCACGACCGCACTATGTTCGCCACGGAGCGCCGGGGTGACCCCCGAGGCAGGCGTGAGGGATTATCAGAACCCTCACCCCCGATCAAGGCCGTTCCACCGCGCCCGAACGCCCGGAGAGCGTATGTCGACCGCCGTCCGCCAGCCCCCTGCCGAGACCAGCCCCGAACCCGACTCCGATACCGCCCCGGGCGGCGTCGAATGGCGGGTCGAGCCGGGGCTGCTCGACTACCAGACCGCGGTCGCGACCATGGAGGCGCGGGCCGAGGCGATCCGCGCCGGCACCGCGCCCGAGCTGGTCTGGCTGGTCGAGCATCCGCCGCTGTACACCGCCGGCACCAGCGCCCGGCCCGCCGACCTGCTGCAACCCGACCGGTTCCCGGTCTACAAGACCGGCCGCGGCGGCGAGTTCACCTATCACGGCCCCGGCCAGCGCGTGGCCTACGCCATGCTGGATCTCAAGCGCCGCAAGCCCGACGTGCGGGCCTATGTCACCGCGCTCGAGGGATGGCTGATCCGGGCGCTGGAACGGCTCGGCGTGACCGGCGAACGGCGCGACGGCCGGGTCGGCATCTGGGTCCGGCGCACCGACACCAACGAGCCGCTGCGCGAGGACAAGATCGCGGCGATCGGCGTGCGGGTGCGGCGCTGGGTGACGTTCCACGGGGTCGCCCTGAACGTCGAGCCGGACCTGTCGCACTTCCAGGGCATCGTGCCCTGCGGCATCAGCCAGCACGGCGTCACCAGCCTGGTCGACCTCGGCCACCCAGCGACCCTGGCGGACGCCGACATAGCGTTGCGCGAAGCGTTCGACGAGGTGTTCGGCCCCGGCGGGCCGATGGGGCCGCAGTGCTAGGGACTGAGGTTCACGCCCTGCCCGCCAGCGCGTCGGCCATCAGCTCGACGGCGCGGCGCGCCTCCTTCTCCAGCCGTGGCTGGTCGAGCGCCAGGTCGCGGGCCGTCACCGCCGGCAGCGGCCCCTCGTTGTGCAGGTAGGCGTTGCGGCGGTCGCGCAGCCAGACGTAGTCGCGCCCGAACCGGACCTCGTTGAGGTACAGCCCGTCGCCGACCGCCTGCTCGACCCGCTCGGACACCTCGCTGTCGATCGCGGTCTGGGCCAGCACCACCGCGGCGACCCAGGCGCCGGCGGCGAACACCCGGCGCAGCTCGGCCAGCACCGCCTCGGTCTGGCTGCCGACATGCAGGGGATTGTCGTCGGCGGCCTTGCGCAGCCGCTCGTCGAACCAGCGGACCCGATCGGTCCAGAGACGCGGTGACGGGGGTTCGATGTAGGTCATCGCCGGCCTCCACGGTCACCCGGACGGCCCAACCCGAACCGCCGGTGTCGCGGACAGTCTATCGCTGCAGCGCAGCAACCGCCACGCCGCGCCCGGTCGCGCACGCAAAGGCGCAGAAGGCCAGGGCGAGCGCGCCCTCGTCCGGATCGATCGACGCTAGCCGGACGCGGGAATCGGCTCCCCCTTAGCCCTCATCCCGGACCGGTTCGCCATCGGCGAAGCGGAGCCGGGACCCACGCCGGGATCGCGCCGATAGGTCTCGGATCACCCCCGGGTCAAGTCCGGGGTCGTCCGGGATGAGGGTCGGTGGACGGTTGCGGCTAAACCGTCGGCGCCTGGCTGAAGCCCGGGCCGCCGGCCTCGGACGGGTCGGCGTCGGATACCTGGACGCTGGTGACGGCGGCCCCGCGCGGGCCGTTGCGGCAGGCCTCGATCAGGTCGTCGACCGCGTCCTCCGAGCCGTGCGCCACCGCCTCGACGGAGCCGTCGGCGCGGTTGCGCACCCAGCCGTCGAGGCCCATATGGCCGGCCTGGCGGACGCACCACCAGCGATAGCCGACGCCCTGGACCCGGCCGGCGATGAGCAGCCGGACGCTGCGTGTCCCGTGACTCATTCGAACTCGACGATGGTCTGGTCGACGGCGAGGCTGTCGCCCGGGCTGGCGTGCAGCTTGGCGACCACGCCGTCGCGCTCGGCGCGCAGCACGTTCTCCATCTTCATGGCCTCGACCACGCACAGTTCCTGCCCGGCCTTGACCGCCTCGCCCTCGGCGACCGCCAGCGAGACCAGCAGTCCCGGCATCGGCGACACCAGCAGCTTGCCGGTGTCGGCGCTCTCCTTCGGCGGCATCTTGTCGAGCGCGCCGGCGATCCGCGGCGGCACCACCAGGGCGTTCAGCTCGCGGCCACCGTAGCTCAGCCGGTAGTAGATGCCGTCGCGGTCGATCTGGGCGGCGAACGGCTCGCCGTTGATCATGCCGTCGAACACCGCGATGGTCGCGTCGAGCGCGCCGCGCACGGCGTAGCGCTGGCCGTCGACAGTGACGTCGTAGCCGTCCTCGGCCTCGCGCACCTCGGCCCGGCGGTTCTCGCGGCCCTCGCGGACCGTCCACAGGGTCGGCAGGTCGGCCTTGCCGCGGTGGGCGATCTGGCCGCTGATCCGAGCCATGCGCTCGGCGTTGGCCCGCTCGAACGCCACCGCCAGCGCGCACAGCGCGCCCTCCTCGTAGCGGTCGAGCACGGCGCCCGAGAATCCGTCCGGAAACTCCTCGGCGATGAAACCGGTGGTCAGGCGTCCCTCGCGGAACCGCTTCATGGCGATGGTCGCGGCGAGGAACGGCAGGTTGTGGCCGAGGCCGCGGATCCGGTAGCGGCCGATCGCGTCGTACAGCCGGTCGGCCGCCTGGTCGCGGGTGTCGCCGTAGGCCACCAGCTTGGCGATCATCGGGTCGTAGAACATCGAGATCTCGGAGCCCTCGTCGACCCCGTCGTCGACCCGGATGCCCTCGGCATCGTGCGGCGGCTCGTAGCGGGTCAGCCGGCCGATCGACGGCAGGAAGCCCCGGTAGGGATCCTCGGCGTACACCCGGGCTTCGATCGCCCAGCCGTTCATCTTGATGTCGTCCTGGCCGAACGGCAGCTTCTCGCCGGCCGCGACCCGGATCATCAGCTCCACCAGGTCGAGGCCCGTGACCATCTCGGTCACCGGATGCTCGACCTGAAGACGCGTATTCATTTCAAGGAAATAGAAGTTTTTGTTCGCGTCGGCGATGAACTCGACCGTGCCGGCCGACCGGTAACCGACCTGCTTGGCCAGCGCGACCGCCTGGGCGCCCATGGCGGCCCGGGTCTCGGCGTCGATGAACGGGCTCGGCGCCTCCTCGATGACCTTCTGGTGGCGGCGCTGGATCGAACACTCGCGCTCGCCGAGATGCACCACGTTGCCGTGGCCGTCGGCCAGCACCTGGATCTCGATGTGGCGCGGCTGGGTGACGAACTTCTCGATGAACACCCGGTCGTCGCCGAACGACGAGCGCGCCTCGCTCATCGCACCGCGCACGCCGTCCTTCAGCTCGGCCTCGGAGTTGGCGATCCGCATGCCCTTGCCGCCGCCGCCGGCCGACGCCTTGATCATCACCGGATAGCCGATCTCGCCGGCGATCCTGGCGGCGTGCTCCGGGCCCTCGATGGTGCCGAGGAAGCCCGGCACCGTGGAGACCCCGGCCTCGTGGGCGATCTTCTTCGAGGTGATCTTGTCGCCCATCGCCTCGATCGCATTCACGCCGGGGCCGATGAACACTATCCCGGCCTTCTCCAGCGCCTCGCAGAACGCCGCCCGCTCGGACAGGAAGCCGAAGCCCGGGTGCACCGCCTGAGCGCCGGTCTGACGGCACGCCTCGACGATGCGGTCGATCTGCAGGTAGCTCTCGGCCGAGGGCGGCGGGCCGATCCGGACCGCCTCGTCGGCCATCCGCACGTGCTTGCCGTCGGCGTCGGCGTCCGAGTACACGGCCACCGTCTTGATGCCCATGCGCCGCGCGGTCTTGATGATCCGGCAGGCGATCTCGCCGCGGTTGGCGATCAGGATCTTGTCGAACATCTCGTCGTAACTCCCTGATCGGCCACTTAAAGCGGGATGTTGTCGTGCTTCTTCCACGGGTTCTCGAGCTGCTTGTCGCGCAGCATGGCGAGGGCCCGGCAGATGCGGCGGCGGGTGTTGCGCGGCTTGATGATGTCGTCGATGTAGCCGCGCGAGGCCGCCACGAACGGGTTGGCGAACTTCTGGCGGTATTCCTCGGTGCGCGCCTCGATCTTGGCCGGGTCGCCGGCGTCGCCGCGGAAGATGATCTCGACCGCGCCCTTCGGCCCCATGACCGCGATCTCGGCGGTCGGCCAGGCGTAGTTCACGTCGCCGCGCAGGTGCTTCGAGCTCATGACGTCGTAGGCGCCGCCATAGGCCTTGCGGGTGATCACCGTGACCTTCGGCACCGTCGCCTCGGCATAGGCGAACAGCAGCTTGGCCCCGTGCTTGATGATGCCGCCGTACTCCTGCTTGGTGCCCGGCAGGAAGCCCGGCACGTCGACGAAGGTGACGATCGGGATGTTGAAGCAGTCGCAGAACCGCACGAACCGGCCGGCCTTCTTGGCGCTCTCGATGTCGAGGCAGCCGGCCAGCACCATCGGCTGGTTGGCGACGATGCCGACGGTCGCGCCCTGCATGCGGGCGAAGCCGGTGATGATGTTGCCGGCGAAGCTGGGCTGGATCTCGAAGAAGTCGCCCTCGTCCACGACCTTCAGGATCAGCTCCTTCATGTCGTAGGGCTTGTTCGGGTTGGCCGGCACCAGGGTGTCGAGTGACGGCTCCGGCCGGTCGGCCTCGTCGGCGGTCGGCCGCACCGGCGGCTGCTCGCGGTTCGACGACGGCAGGAAGTCGATGAACCGGCGAAGCTGCAGCAGCGCCTCGACGTCGTTCTCGAACGCCAGGTCCGCCACCCCCGACTTGGTGGTGTGGGTGACGGCACCGCCGAGCTGCTCGTGGGTGACGGTCTCGTGGGTCACCGTCTTCACCACGTCGGGACCGGTGACGAACATGTAGGAACTGTCCTTCACCATGAAGATGAAGTCGGTCATGGCCGGCGAGTACACCGCACCGCCGGCGCACGGCCCCATGATCATCGAGATCTGCGGCACCACGCCGGAGGCCATCACGTTGCGCTGGAACACCTCCGCATAGCCGCCGAGCGAGGCCACGCCCTCCTGGATGCGGGCACCGCCGCTGTCGTTCAGGCCGATCACCGGGGCCCCGACCTTCATGGCCTGGTCCATGACCTTGCAGATCTTCTCGGCATGGGCCTCGGAGAGCGAGCCGCCGAACACCGTGAAGTCCTGGCTGAACACGAACACCAGCCGGCCGTTGACGGTGCCCCAGCCGATCACCACGCCGTCGCCCGGCACCTTCTGGTCGGCCATGCCGAAATCCGAGGAGCGGTGCTCGACGAACATGTCCCACTCCTCGAAGGAGCCGGCGTCGAGCAGCAGGTCGATGCGCTCGCGCGCCGAGAGCTTGCCCTTCTGATGCTGGGCCTCGATCCGCTTCTGGCCGCCGCCCATGCGGGCGCGGTTGCGCATGTCCTCGAGCCGCTCGACGATGTCCTGCATCAAAGCCCTCCCTGGGAAATCTTGTCGCGGGGATATCACCCCGCCCGCAAAAGCTCTACGAATTTTGCGGCTTCCGCCACCTCCGCGCGGCGCGCCCGGCGACGTTGCTCGGCCTCGCGGTCCATGCCCCACTTCTCGATCTGATAGGCCTCGTCGACCTCCGACGCGGCGTAGGCCGCCGCGGCGTCGAGCCGGCCGTGCAGCACCGCCAGGCCGAGCACCAGCGACCCGGTGACCGTGGTCAGGGTGTGCAGCGACGCCAGTTCCCAGTCGCCGACCGTCTCGACCTCCCGGCGCAGCGCCGCCAAGGCGTCTGCATCCTGGCTGACCGGCATGATGCCGGCGGTCGGCCGCAGGCGCGCCCCGAAGACGGCCTCGGCCCAGTCGCGCAACGGTGCCCAGACCGCCTCCTGCCGGGCCGTCAACTCGGCCGGATCGTCGGCCAGGTAGCACACCAGGTCGGACCCGCCGTAGCCGGCCAGCTCGGTCACCACGAAGTCGCGCTGCGGCGACACCCGGTCGATCACGGTGGCGGCGAAGCCGGTCAGCGGCATCGAGCGGGCGTCGACCTTCTCGACCTGGGCGTCCCACTCGCCAGCGATGGCGTCGGCCAGGGCACGGGCCGGCACGGCCATCGGCCGCTGCCCCGGCGAGCGCACCGGCCGGCCGTCGAGCAACACCGAGAACCCGGCTCCGTCATCGGTCGGGGCGACCGCTACCGTCTTGTAGATCCGCTTCATCTCTATTCGATCGCCTTGCGAATATCGTCGAACAAACCTTTGATACCACCCGGTTTATCCTGTTCTCTCGAACGCTTCCCGGAGGTCTTTCCGAGCCTGCCCTCGGCAGCGGCGATCGCCTCCGGGCATGGCTTGTCGGCACTGCCGGTGGACAGGAACGGGAGCAGCAGGCCGACCGGTCCGAGCGCGGTACCGACGAACATGCTGCCCAGTCCCTTGGCGACCGCCACCGGGTCGGGCGCCGGGCGCGGGTCGGCCAGCGGCCCGGTCAGCAGGATCGGGGTCGCCAGGCTGAACAGGCTCGGGTCCTTCGGGCGCGGCACCAGCCGCATGTCGACGGTCTGCGCCGCCAGGTCGACGGTCCCCTCGCCGGCCACCGTGACCCGCTCGCTGTCGACCATCAGGACGGTGGCGTCGGCGATGCCCTTCTGGATGTCGAACCGGCCGACCAGGCAGTTCAGCCGGCCGCGGTCCTCTTCCTTCACGAACGGCAGGAACCGGGTCGCCACGTCCTCGGCGATCAGCTCCCAGTAGCGGTTCAGGATCACCCCTTCGTGGACGATCAGCCGGGCGACACCCTGGCTGGTGCCGAGCAGCGCCTTCGGCGTGTTGCCGGAGCCGCGCAGGTCGAGCAGCGCGTCGCCGCGACCTTCGACCAGCGCCTCGTCCATCAGCGCGCGATAGACCGTGCCCATGTCCATGCCGCTGGCGGTCCCGGCGATCACCAGCCGGGCCGGGGCCTTGCGGGCGTCGAGTTCCAGCCGGCCGGACAGCGGGCCCTGGGCGACCGTGCCGGCGACCGGATCGGCCGTGAGCACGCCGCCGGCCAGCGTGGCGGTGGCGGCCAGGCCGTCGACCGCCAGGCCGCCGGCGATCAGCCGGTCGACCTTCAGGTCCAGCTTGCCGTCGGCGGCGGTCAGCAGGTCGAACGGCAGCGGCGTGTCGAGCGGGTCGGCGGCACTGCCGCCGCCGCCGGCATCCTTGCCGGCGCCAAGAACGCCCAGGTCGACCACGCCGGCCTGCAGTTCCCCGTCGATACGCGGCCGCTTGCCTCCGAGATCCGCCGACAGCCCGCCGGTCGCCGACAGCTCGCCGAACGACAGCTTGAGCTGTTCGGCAACGACCCGGCCGGGCGCACCGCCGGGGCCGGGCTCCACGCTCATAGCCGCCGCCACCGCGAACGCCCTGCCGCCGAGGGTTCCCTTGACGTCCAGCGGCAGGCCCGCGCCCGCCCGGGTCAGGTCGGCCGGCGACGGCAGAGTCCCGGTCAGTTCCAGCTTCTCGCCGTCCAGCTCGGCCTTGCCGGCGACGGCGAGACCGCCACCCTTGCCTGGCTCGAGCGACAGCCGGTCGAGGCGATAGGTCTTCTCCGGCGCCTTCGGCCCCGGCTTCCAGACCACGACCACCTCGCTGAGCTCGGCCTGCGCGATGTCGGGCGCGCCGCCGCTCCCGCCGGCCGACGATCCGCCGAGCGCCCAGTTCCCGGCGCCCTCGGCGTCACGCTCAAGCAGCACCCGGACGTCGGACAGCGCCAGCCGCCGGATCTCGACGCGGCCGCCGATCAGCGGCAGCAGCGCGACGTTCACCGTCAACTCGCCGACCGTCGCCATGGCGGGCTCGGAGCCCCAGTCGGCGTTGGCCACGGTAACGCCGGATGCGGCCAGGCTGGGGCCCGGCGTCCATTCGAGCGCCAGCGGTCCGGCGATCTCGACCTTGCGGCCGGTCGCCCCCTCCATCGCAGCCTGCACATCGCCCTTGTAGGCGTTCAGGTCCAGCGTTGCGACGAACACGACGGCACCGACGACCAGGACCGCGAGGGCGGCGGCCGCGACCGAGAGCCAGCGTAGACGGCGCATGGCGTCCTCCTTCGTGTCGTTCAGACCGGGACCAGCCGGTCCGCCGCTCCCAGGAGATCCTCGAAGCGGTCGATCACCGCGGCCGGGCGCTCGGTCTCCAGCAGCGCGAGGTCATGATAGCCCCAGGTGACCGCGATGCCCGCAACCCGGGCGCGGCGCGCCATGCCCATGTCGAACACGGTGTCGCCGACCATCACCGCCCGGCCGGGGCTGGACCCGGCCTCGCGGACAGCGTCCAGCAGCAGCGTCGGGTCCGGCTTGCCCGGACCGTCGTCGGCCGACTTCAGCACCACGAAACGCGCCAGCAGGCCGTGCGCGTCGAGCACGTCGTGCAGGCCGCGCCGGCCCTTGCCGGTGACCACCGCCAGCAGCCAGCCGGCCTCCTCCAGCGCGTCGAGCGCGGCCCGGGCGCCGGGCATCAGCGGCTCGGCGGCGCTGTCGGCCTCCTTGGCGTCGAAATAGGCGTCGCGATAGGCCTGCCCGACCCGCTCGAGCTGCAGCCCGCGGACCTGCGGCGCCAGCTGGCGGATCGCCTGGTCGAGCGGTAGGCCGACCACCTCGCGGACCTTCGCCGCACTCGCCGGCGGCAGGCCTTCGGCGCGGAACGCGCTGCTCATCGCCGCCACGATGTGGTGCTGGCTGTCGATCAGCGTCCCGTCCAGGTCCAGGGCGCAGAGCCTGAGGTCGCTCATCGACTCACTCCTCGAACGGCTCGAACGGGTCGCGGCCGGCCGCTTCGTCGAGACCGAAGAACTTCCAGGACCGTTTCATGTGGTCGTCCAGCGGTGCTGTGATCTCCAGCGGTCGGCCGCCCCCGCTGTTGCCATCCATGCCGGGGATCCGGATGGCGCGGGCGTGCAGGTGCAGCTTGCGGCTGACCCCCTCGCCCTGCAGGAACGCGTCCGCCCCGCCGTACTTGCCGTCGCCGAGGATCGGCGTGCCGAGCTCGGCCATGTGGACGCGCAGCTGGTGGGTGCGCCCGGTCACCGGGAACAGCGCCACCCAGGTGACCTTGCCGCCCAGCCGCTCGACGATGGCGTAGCGGGTCACGGCGCGCTTGCCGGTCTCCGGGTCGATCGCCATCTTCTCGCCGGCCCGTCCGGGCAGCTTGGCGATGGCGCCCTCGATGGTGCCGGCCGACGGCCGCGGCTCGCCGACCACCAGCGCCCAGTAGATCTTCATCGCCGACTTGGCGCGGAACGCCTCGGCGAGCCGCCGCGCCGCCTGCTGGCTGCGGCCCAGCAGCAGGACGCCGGAGGTGTCCTTGTCGAGCCGGTGCACCAGCCGCGGCCGCTCCCTGGCGTCGAACTTCAGCCCGTCCAGCGCGCCGTCGACATGGCTGGTAATGCCGGAGCCGCCCTGGGTCGCGAGCCCGGCCGGCTTGTTGATCGCCAGCACGTCGCGGTCGCGGTACAGCACCGCCCGCTTCAGGCGCTCGACCAGTTCGTCGTCGACCTTCGGCGCCGCCCGGGCCGGCCTGACCTCCGGTGCCGGCGCCTCGTCCATCGGCGGGATCCGGACCGACTGACCGGCCTCCAGGCGCTGGTTGGCCTTCGCGCGCTTGCCGTCGACCCGGACCTGGCCGGTGCGCAGCAGCTTGGCCAGGTGTCCGTGACCGACGCCCGGGAAATGCCGCTTGAACCAGCGGTCCAGCCGCTGGTCGGCGTCGTCGGGCTCGACCACCCGGGTCTCGACCGTCTTCATGCCAGCACCTGCCTGACCGCCCAGAGCCCGGCGAACAGCGCCAGGATCGACAACGCCGTGGACGCGGCCACGTAGACCGCCGTGGCCCCCGCCTCACCGCGCTCCCACAGCACTGCGACGTCGAGGGCGAAACTGGAGAAGGTGGTGAAGGCGCCGAGGGTTCCGACCGCCAGGAACGCCCGCATCTCGGGCGTCAGGAACTGCCGCAGCGCCCCGGCCTCGATCAGCGCGCCCATCAGGAACGAGCCACCCACGTTGACGGCCAACGTTCCCCACGGGAAGCCGTGGCCTGCGAGATGGCTGATCCAGCCGATTGACTTGTAGCGGGCAACGGCACCGATGGCACCGCCGAGCGCGACCGCGAGAAGCATCTTCATGGCGCGCCCGGATTAGCCGACTCCACGCCGAATATCCAGCCTTCCCGCCGCGACGCCGGCTCGGATGCCGGTGCCGACCACACGCCGGGCGCGCTCGCGAGATGCCGGAGCGCCGCCGCCGACAGTACGGCGTCGGCCTTGTCCTCGGTATCCAGCGGCGGGCCGGCATAGGCGGCGCTGCCATGGGCGGCGAGCACCGCGTCGACGTCGGCCGGCCGCTCGTACAGGCGGCCCGGGTTCACCCCGGCACGCCGCACGTACAGCCTGGGGAAGATCTCGACGACCGTCAGGGCGGCCGGAGCCTCGAACGGCCAGACCGCGGCCCGCTCGGCGAGACGGTGCAGCAGCCGCATCCCGGCCAGCGACCCGGTCCCGACATTGGCCGCCGAGAAGCACTTGAACACCGGGTGCGGCCAAGTGATCGCACCGCAGGCCAGCTCGGTCCGCCGGCGCCGCTCGACGAAGCCTTCGGGACGCGGCCCGGCCCGCCAGTAGTGGTGCGCCACCGGCGATCCGGCCTCGTACAGCGCGCCGCCGTACAGATCCTCGCGGCCGGCCGCGTGACGCTCGACGAAGGCCCACAGCTCGTCGGCCGTCGCCGGCCCGCCCTCCAGGCCCGGGAAATACGCTCCCGCGTCCTGGTGGGCGTAGGCGAAGGCGAAGTCGAAGCCGGCCAGCAGCCGCTCGCCGGTCCGCCGGCGGTCGAGGATGTGCTCGAGGACGTCGGCGCGGCACCACAGCCCGCCGGGCCGCGGCCCGTCGACCAGCCGCGGCGCCCGGCTCCCCGGCTCGCAACGGGCGACCCGGATCCCCTTCAGCGTGCGGCTCTTCGATCCCGACCAGTCGATCCCGAGAAAGGCGTCGAACCCGGGCGGAACGGTCATTCCTCGCCCCGGCGTTTCGCCCGCAGCCGATCGAAGTAGTCGAGCCGCTTGCGGATCTCGCGCTCGAACCCGCGCTCGACCGGGTTGTAGAACCGCTGCCGTGGCATGCCCTCGGGGAAGTAGTCCTGGCCCGAGAAGCCTTCCTCGGCATCGTGGTCGTAGGCGTAGCCGGCGCCGTAGCCGATGTCCTGCATCAGCCTGGTCGGGGCGTTCAGGATGTGGGCCGGCGGCATCAGCGAGCCGGTCTGGCGGGCCGCCCGCGCCGCCGCCCCGTGCGCCTTGTAGGCGGCGTTCGACTTCGGCGCGGTCGCCAGGAACACCACGAGCTGGCTGATCGCCAGGTCGCCCTCCGGCGAGCCGAGCCGGTCGTAGGTCTCCCAGCAGGCGATCGCCTGGGCCACCGCCTGCGGCTCGGCGAGGCCGACGTCCTCGACCGCGAACCGGGTCAGCCGGCGCAGGATGTAGGCCGGGTCCTCGCCGCCCGCCAGCATGCGGGCCAGCCAGTACAGTCCGGCATCCGGATCGGAGCCGCGCAGCGATTTGTGCAGCGCGCTGATCAGGTTGTAGTGCTCCTCGCGGTCCTTGTCGTAGACCGGTGCCCGGCGATGCACGTTGGCCGCCACCCCGGCGGCGTCGAGCGGCGCCTTCGGCTGCAACGCGAACACCTCTTCCGCCAGGTTCAGCAGGAACCGGCCGTCGCCGTCGGCCATCGCCCGCAGCGCCGCCCTTCCGTCCTCGGTGACCGGCAGCTTGCGACCCTCGGTCGCCTCGGCACGGGCCAGCAGCTTCTCCAGGGCGGCGTCGTCCAGCCGGCGCAGCACGAACACTTGGGCCCGCGACAGCAATGCGGCGTTCAGCTCGAAGGACGGGTTCTCGGTGGTCGCCCCGACCAGGGTGATGGTGCCGTCCTCGACCACCGGCAGGAAGCCGTCCTGCTGGGCCCGGTTGAAGCGGTGCACCTCGTCGACGAACAGCAGGGTGCCGCGGCCGCCGGCCCGCCGCCCGCGCGCCGCCTCGAACTGCTTCTTCAGGTCGGCGACGCCGGAGAACACCGCCGACAGCGGCACGAACTCCAGGTCGGTGTGCTCGGCCAGCAACCGGGCGATGGTGGTCTTGCCGCAGCCCGGCGGTCCCCACAGGATGCACGATGCCAGCCGGCCCTTGGCCAACATCCGGCCGATCGGCCCCTCGGGACCGAGCAGATGGTCCTGCCCGACCACTTCGTCGATGCGGTTGGGGCGAAGCCGGTCGGCGAGCGGCCGCGGCGCCTGGGTCTCGAACAGGCTCATGGACGGCAGTCTAGCCCTGCACGCGGGTCGTGAGCACGCGGTCGTCGCGACGGATCGACAGGGTCCACGAGCCCTGCGCGCTGTTGAGCGCCCGGTCCAGGGTGTTCACCCGGTCGATCGGCCGGTCGTTGACCGAGACCACCAGGTCGCCGCGCCGCAGCCCCAGCCGTTCCGCCGGCGAACCGCGGGCCGTGCCCAGCACCACCACGCCGCGGGCCAGTTCGTCGAAGCCCTCCTCGATCGCGAAGGCCGGCGACATGTTCGCCACCCTGGCCCCGGCCATCGGGCTTCGCCCCGTCAGGTCGCTGACGTTCGGCGACGGCTCCGCCTGCGGCGCCTCCATCGGCAGCCGGGCGGTGAACACCCGGCCGTTGCGCATCGCCTGGAGGGTGATGGTCTCCCCCGGCTTCCGGGTCCCGACCCGATAGCGCAGGGTCCCGGCGTCGCTGACCTCGCGCTCGTCGACCTCGAGGATGACGTCGCCGGTGCGCAGCCCGGCCCGGGCCGCCGGACCGCCCGGATAGACGTCGCCGATCAGCGCCCCGACCGGCCGGTCCAGGCCGAGCCCCTGCGCCAAGTCCGTGGTCACCGTCTGGGTGCGCGCCCCCAGCCACGGCCGCACGATCTTCCCGCTCTTGGCGGCGCGCAGCACCGTCGCCACCATGTTCGACGGGATCGCGAAGCCGATGCCGACCGACCCGGCCGCGCCGCCGCGCTGGTTCGAGAAGATCGCCGTGTTGACCCCGACCAGGCGCCCGTCCATCCCGATCAGCGCGCCGCCCGAGTTGCCCGGGTTGATCGACGCGTCGGTCTGGATGAAGAAGCTGTAGTCGGTGATGCCGACATTGGTGCGTGCCAGCGCAGAGACGATGCCCATGGTCACGGTCTGGCCGACGCCGAACGGGTTGCCGATCGCCAGGACGATGTCGCCCACCTCCAGGTCGTCGGAATCGCGCATGGCGACCGCCGGCAGGTCCTCGTCGCCGGCCTCGATCTTCAGCACCGCCAGGTCGGTCTTCGGGTCGGCGAGCAGCAGCCTGGCCGGGAACTCCCGCCGGTCGGCCAGCACGACGGTGATCTCGTCGGCCTTCTCCACCACGTGGTTGTTGGTCACCACGATGCCCGCGGGGTCAACGAGAACCCCCGAGCCGAGCGAGTTCGCCTCGCGCCGCCGCTCCGGCAGCTTCGGCATCATGTCGCCGAAGAACCGCTTGAAGAACGGATCCTCGAACAAAGGCGACAGGCCCGGCCGCTCGGTGACGGTGGCCCGGCTGTAGACGTTGACCACTGCCGGGCCGACCTTGCGCACCAGCGGCGCGAACGACAGGTCGATCTCGGACCGCGACTGCGGAACCCGGTCCGCCTGGACCGGCGCGGCGCCGGCGACCACCAGAGCGAGCAACAGACCGAACGTCGATAGCGCTCGAACGAGCATTGCCTTCATCCCTGCGAACTGAACGTCGGACGCCGGTTGATGCGGCGCCCCGCTGTGCTACCGTTTCCATCTAGGAAGAACGGTCGACATACCAAGGTGGGGCAGGACGCCTCACCGCGCGAGATCGGGGGGCCCAGGTGACGATGCCGGGGCGACACCACAATGCGATCGACGCGGCTCGCCGCGCCGCCCATATCATAGCGTCTCACGGCGGGCCGGAGGGAGACCTCGCCACGGCACAGGCCGCGTTCGAGACGCTTCGGACCATCACCGCGGAGCACCCGGACGAGCCCGAACTGACCCGCGTCGCGGTGTGCGGAGCCGTGCGGCTGGCAGCGGCCGGCCGTAGTGGAAACGACATCGCGACGGTACGGCGCGCCCACGCCTTCCTCGGCACGCTCGCCGAGTCCCGGCCGGACAACCCGCTGCCCCGGCGCGCTTACGCGGAGGCCTCCGTCGACCTGATCTCGGCCGAGGCGCAACGCCACGGGCTGAGCGCCGCGCTCGACGTCTATCGCCGTGTCACGCTGCTCGGCGAAGCCAACAGCGACGACGCCGAGTTGGCCGCGATCCGCGCCAAGGCGGCGGCCAACCTGGTCGCGCTGGCCCTGGAGGCCGATCGACCGCTCGACGCACGCCGAGCCCTGGCTGACCTCGCCCGCCTGGAAGCCGAGCAGCCGGCCGCCCTGATGGTGCGCCAGCAGCACGCCCGCGGCGTGTTCAACCGGCTGGCCCATGCCGCCCGCCGCGCCCCGCCGGGCGAAGCCCGCGCGGCGCTCGACGCGCTGATCGACGCCGTGCACCGGACACCCGGGCACCTGGAAATCGCCGAGTTCGCCGCCGAAGGCGCCTTCACCCTGGTGACCGGCCTCGGCACCCGCGGCCACCTGGCGGCGGCCCGCGAGGCCTACGATGCGCTCGGCGACCTGTCCCGGCTGCCGGAAAGCGGACGCGGCGCTACCGGCCGCCTGGCCGACGCGGCCTTCAACCTGATTACCGATCTCTGCCAGTCCGGCGATCTGGCCGCGGCCCAGCTGATCTACGACGAGCTCGCCGGCCTCTCGGTCGCCCATGACCAGGACCCTGCCATTCGGCTGGCGCAGGCGAAAGGCGCGGCCAACCTCGCGCTCAGCCACCAGCACGCCGGGGACAGCGCCGCCGCCGGCGTGATCGCCGACGACCTGCGGGCGCTGCTGCTCGCACACCCGGACGACGCCGGCCTGTTCCAGATCGCCGCCTTCCTGGACGAGGCCACCGACTGAACGGCGCACCGCAAGCCCACGCCCCGCAGGCCCACGCCCCGCAAGCCCACAACCTGCCCGCCGACGGTCCCCGAACGCGAAACGGGCGGCCCGAAAGCCGCCCGCCGTACTCTCGCCGGTAGCCACGCCGCGGTCAGATCGCCGCCGGCATCGCCCCCGAAACATCCTCGACCTCGGTCGCCTGGGTCGGCCCCGAGTCCTGGCCGCGCGCATCCTCGTCGCGATCGACCAGCTCGATCACCGCCATGGCCGCGGCGTCGCCGTAGCGGAACCCGGCCTTCAGCACCCGGGTGTAGCCGCCCTGGCGGTCCTTGTAGCGATCGGCCAGGACCTCGAACAGCTTCCTGGTCATCGCCTCGTCGCGCAGCCGGGCATAGGCCAGCCGGCGGGCGTGCAGGTCGCCCCGCTTCGCCAGGGTGATCATCTTCTCCACGATCGGCCGCAGTTCCTTGGCCTTCGGCAGCGTGGTGACGATCTGCTCGTGCTTGATCAGGGCCGCCGCCATGTTCTTGAACATGGCCTGGCGGTGGCTCGACGTGCGGTGCAGCTTGCGGCCGCTGTTGCCGTGACGCATCTCTCAGTCTCCTCGGTCTCGCGCCGCCGCCTCAGTACGGCTCTTCCAAACGCTTGGCCAGCTCTTCGATGTTCTCGGGCGGCCAGTTCGCAATCTCCATGCCCAGCGACAGCCCCATCGAGGCCAGAACCTCCTTGATCTCGTTGAGGCTCTTGCGCCCGAAGTTCGGGGTCCGCAGCATCTCGGGCTCGGTCTTCTGCACCAGATCGCCGATGTACACGATGTTGTCGTTCTTCAGGCAGTTCGCCGAACGGACCGACAGCTCGAGTTCGTCGACCTTGCGCAGCAGGTTCTTGTTGAACGGTAGGTCGTGGGCTTCCTCGGCCTCGGCGCGCTGGGTCGGCTCCTCGAAGTTCACGAACAGCTGCAGCTGGTCCTGCAGGATGCGCGCGGCGTACGCGACCGCATCCTCCGGGGTCAGCGAGCCGTCGGTCTCGACGGTCATCGACAGCTTGTCGTAGTCGGTGACCTGGCCGACGCGGGTGTTCTCGACCTTGTAGGCCACCTGGCGCACCGGGCTGAACACCGCGTCCACCGGGATCAGGCCGATCGGCGCGTCCTCCGGCCGGTTGGCGCTCGCCGGGACGTAGCCCTTGCCGGTCTCGACCGTCAGTTCCATCGACAGGGTCGCGTCCCGGTCCAGCGTGCAGATCACGTGGTTCGGGTTCATGACCTCGATGTCCGACACGGTCTCGATCATGCCGGCGGTCACCTCGCCCGGTCCCTCGGCCCGCAGCCGCATCTTCTTGGGGCCCTCGCCGTGCATCCGGATGGCGACCGACTTGATGTTCAGAACGATGTCGGTCACGTCCTCGCGGACGCCCGCCACGCTCGAGAACTCGTGCAGCACGCCGTCGATCTGGATGGCGGTGATCGCGGCCCCCTGCAGCGACGACAGCAGGATACGGCGCAGCGCGTTGCCAAGGGTCAGGCCGAAACCGCGCTCGAGCGGCTCGGCGACGACGGTCGCCGTCCGCTTCGGGTCGTAGCCCGGCTGGATGTCGAGCTTGCTCGGCTTGATCAGGGCCTGCCAGTTTTTCTGAATCACGGCTGGAACCTCATTCTCGAACGGCGATCCCCGCCGCGGCCAGAAGGCCGGTCGGCGGGGTCGGATACGGGGTCCGGGGATCCGGATCCCCGGAAGACTTCGTCAGACCCGGCGACGCTTGCGCGGGCGGCAGCCGTTGTGCGGGATCGGGGTGACGTCGCGGATCGCCGTGACATGGAAGCCGACGGCCTGCAGCGCCCGAAGCGCCGACTCGCGCCCCGAGCCCGGGCCCGACACCTCGACCTCGAGGGTTTTCATGCCGTGCTCCGCGGCCTTGCGCCCGGCGTCCTCGGCCGCCACCTGCGCGGCGTACGGGGTCGACTTGCGCGAACCCTTGAACCCCATGGTCCCGGCCGACGACCACGAAATGGCATTGCCCTGCGCGTCGGTGATGGTGATCATGGTGTTGTTGAAAGACGCATTCACGTGGGCGACGCCCGACGTGATGTTCTTCTTCTCGCGACGGCGCAGGCGGGCCTGGGTCGGTTGCTTCGCCATGGTCTTCGGTCCTCTTCACACACCCGGCGGCGTGACGCGCCGCGGGCGATATTCCCTGGATGCGCCGGCCCGGCGGGCCGGCTCGGCCTGGGGCCGCTTACTTCTTCTTGCCGGCGATCGCCTTCGCCGGGCCCTTGCGGGTCCGGGCGTTGGTGTGGGTTCGCTGGCCACGAACCGGCAGCCCCTTGCGGTGGCGCAGGCCGCGGTAGCAGCCCAGGTCCATCAGCCGCTTGATGCTCATGGCGGTCTGGCGGCGCAGGTCACCCTCGACCACCAGGTCGGCGTCGATGGTCTCGCGCAGCCGCGCCAACTCGTCCTCGGTCAGCTCGTGCACCCGGCGCTCCGCCGGAATACCGACGGCGCTGCAGATCCGGGCGGCCGTGGTCTGGCCGATGCCGTGAATGTAGGTCAATGCGATCACGACGCGCTTTTGCGTCGGGATGTTCACGCCAGAAATGCGCGCCACACCGTCTCTCCTCGTCCTCTACCGGAACCGCCGCACGCCGAACGCGGACCGTACGACCAGCCTCAGCCCGTCGCAGCAGCCCGCACTCCACACCCGCTTGTCCAGGGGCGCGGATTATAGGCGAGAGCGGTCCCAAGTCAACCGAACCGCAACACTATTTCGACGCCGTCGAACTCAGCCGAGAATGGCCTTCAACTGGCCAGTCACGTCGTCCATCGACGCCATTCCATCGACCGTCTTCAGGGCACCCTTCCCGCTGTAGTACGGGATGATCGGCGCCGTCTGCCGACGGTATACATCCATGCGCTTGCGCAGCGTCTCCTCGTTGTCGTCGCTGCGCCCTTCCTCGGCGGCGCGCTTCAGGATCCGCGCCACCATCGCATCTTCGTCGACCCGGAACTCGATCACGTGCTCGATCGCCAGGCCCTTGTCCGCAAGCATGGCATCGAGCGCCTCGGCCTGTGCCACCGTCCGCGGAAAACCGTCCAGGATGAAGCCGTTCTTGCAGTCCGGCTGGTCGACCCGCTCCGAGATCATCTGCACCATCACCGAATCGGGCACCAACTCGCCCGCATCCATGATGCGCTTCGCCTGCTGCCCCAGCTCGGACCCGGACGACACCGCCTCGCGCAGCATCTCGCCGGTCGACAGCTGGCGAATCCCGTAGGTCTCCTCGAGCCGCTTCGCCTGCGTGCCCTTGCCGGCCCCCGGCGGTCCCAGAAGGATCAGGTTCATCCGCGCCTCCCCCGGATTTTGGACTTCTTGATCAGCCCTTCGTACTGATGCGCGAGGAGGTGCGACTGGATCTGGGTCACGGTGTCCATCGTGACGGTGACCACGATCAGCAGGCTGGTGCCGCCGAAGTAGAACGGCACCGAGTACTGGCTGATCAGGATCTCCGGCAGGATGCACACCCCGGCCAGATACGCGGCACCCACCACCGTCAGTCGGGTCAGCACGAAGTCAAGGTAGTCGGCGGTGTTCTTGCCCGGCCGGATGCCCGGCACGAAGCCCCCGTACTTGCGCAGGTTCTCGGCCGTCTCCTGCGGGTTGAACACGATCGCCGTATAGAAGAAGGCGAAGAACACGATCAGCGCGATATACAGCGCGATGTACAGCGGCTGGCCATGACCGAGCAGCGCCGTGACGGTGCCCAGCCACTCCGGCCCACTGCCGGCCGACATCTGCGCGACCGTGATCGGCATCAGCAGCAGCGAGCTCGCGAAGATCGGCGGGATCACCCCCGACACGTTCAGCTTCAGCGGCAGGTGCGAACTCTCGCCGCCGAACATCCGGTTCCCCACCTGGCGCTTGGGATACTGCACCAGGATCCGGCGCTGCGACCGCTCGATGAAGCAGATGAACGCGATGACGCCGACCGCCATCACCAGCAGCAGCAGGATGAACAGCGTGGACAGCGCCCCGGTGCGCCCCAGCTCAAGGGTGCCGGCAAGCGCCGAGGGCAGATTGGCGACGATGCCCGAGAAGATGATCAGCGAAATCCCGTTGCCGACGCCGCGGGCCGTAATCTGCTCGCCGAGCCACATCAGGAAGATGGTGCCGCCGACCAGGGTAATCACCGTGGTCAGCCGGAAGAACAGCCCCGGGTCGATGACCGCCAGCCCGCGCGGGCCCTGCAGGCTCTCCATGCCGGTGGCGATGCCGTAGGCCTGGACCGCGGCCAGCAGCACCGTCAGGTAGCGGGTGTACTGGTTGATCTTCTTGCGCCCGACCTCGCCCTCCTTCTTGAGGGCCTCCAGGTTCGGACTGACCGCCGTCATCAGCTGCATGATGATGGCCGCCGAGATGTACGGCATGATGTTCAGCGCGAAGATCGACATCCGCCCGAGCGCGCCGCCCGAGAACATGTCGAACATGCCGATGATCCCGCCGGAGTTCTGGCGGAAGATCTCCTGCAGCGCCACCGGGTCGATGCCCGGCAGCGGGATGTAGGTGCCGAGGCGGTACACCACCAGCGCGGCCAGGGTGAACCAGATGCGCTTCTTGAGTTCGGTCGCCTTGCCGAAGGCACCGAGGCTCATCTGCGAGGCGAGCTGTTCGGCACTGGAGGCCATCGCTTGATCCTAGTTCCGGTGGCGCGGTCGCCCGGACGATCCGGGCGCCCGATCAGGACTCGGCCGTCGCTCCCGCCGGCAGCACGACACTGCCGCCCGCCTTCTCGACCGCCGCGACCGCCGCCTTGGAGGCGCCGGCCACATGGATCTCTACCTTGGACGTCAGGTCGCCCTTCGCAAGCAGCCGGACGCCGTCCTTGGCGTCCTTGACCACGCCGGCGGCGACCAGCGCCGCCCCGGTGATCGGCTGGCCGGCATCGACCTTACCCGCCTCGATGGCGGCCTGCAGGCGGCCGAGGTTGATCACCCCGTACTGCTTGCGGAACAGGTTGGTGAACCCGCGCTTCGGCAGGCGGCGGTAGATCGGCATCTGCCCGCCCTCGAAGCCGTTGATCGCCACGCCACGGCGGGCCTTCTGGCCCTTGTGGCCCTTGCCGCTGGTCTTGCCGAGACCGGAACCGGTACCGCGGCCCACGCGCTTGCGCGGGCTGGTCGCGCCCGGATTGTCGGACAGCTCGTTAAGTCGCATCGCTTCAGTCCTCAGCCTGGCACGCCGGCGTTCCGGCGCGCGTCATTCCTGGCGTTCAGCCCTGCTCCACGACCTGGACCAGGTGCTTCACCTTGTCGATCATGCCCCGCACCGCCGGCGTGTCCTCCAGCGTACGGGTACGGTTCAGCTTGCCCAGCCCAAGACCGACCAGGGTCGCCCGCTGGTCCTTCTTGCGGCCCAGGCCGCTGCGGATCTGCTGCACCGTCACGGTGCCCTTGCTCTCAGCCATCGTCCCGTCTCCGTCCGCCCGACGACCTTACTCGGTCGCCGCCGCCTCGGCGGCATCGCCCTGCGGCGCCCGCCCGAAAATCTCAGCGACCTTCTTGCCGCGCTTGCTGGCGATCGCGCGCGGCGACTGCACGTTGGTCAGGGCGTCGAACGTCGCCTTGATCATGTTGTGCGGGTTCGAGGTGCCGAGCGACTTGGCGACGACGTCGTGCACGCCGAGCGCCTCGAAGATCGCGCGCATCGGGCCGCCGGCGATGATGCCGGTACCAGCCGGCGCCGCCCGCAGGGTCACCCGACCGGCACCGAATCGACCGTTGATGTCGTGGTGCAGGGTGCGGCCCTCGCGCAGCGGCACGCGGATCATCGACCGCTTGGCGGCCTCGGTCGCCTTGCGGATCGCCTCAGGCACCTCGCGCGCCTTGCCGGCGCCATGCCCGACCCGGCCACGCTGGTCGCCGACCACGACGATCGCCGCAAAGCCGAACCGGCGCCCGCCCTTCACCACCTTGGCGACGCGGTTGATGCCGACCAGCTTCTCGACCAGCTCCGATTCCTCGCGATCGCGATCGCGGCCCCGGTCCTGCCTGTCGTTACGTGCCATCGTCCGGCCCCTTAAAACTTCAAACCAGCGTCACGCGCGGCGTCGGCCAGAGCCTTCACCCGCCCGTGATAGATGTAGCCGCCGCGGTCGAACACGACCTCGTCGAGACCCGCCGCCTTGGCGCGCTCGGCGACCAGCTTGCCGACCTCCTCCGCCGCCGACTTGTCGGCGCCGGTCTTGATCCGGCCCTTCAGGTCCTTGTCGAGCGAGCTCGCGGCGACCAGCGTGCGGCCCTCGGCGTCGTCGATGACCTGCGCGTAGATGTGCTTCGACGATCGGAACACCGACAGACGCGGCCGGCCGTTCGCCTTGCGACGCAGCTGCGCGCGGTTGCGCATCTGCCGACGCTTGAAGAGTTCTTTCGAGGAGAGCATGTCCCCCACTCCTTACTTCTTCTTGCCTTCCTTGCGCAGGATGGTCTCGGTGGCGTACTTAACGCCCTTGCCCTTGAACGGCTCCGGCGGACGGAAGGCACGGATCTCCGAGGCGATCTGACCGACGCGCTGCTTGTCCGCACCGCTGATCTCGATCGCCGTCGGGCGCTCGCACTTCATGGTGATCCCCTCGGGGATCGGGTAGCGAACCGGGTGGCTGAAGCCGAGCGACAGCACCAGGTCCTTGCCCTCGACGGCGGCACGATAGCCGACGCCGTTGATCTCGAGGTTCACCGTGAAGCCCGTGGAGACGCCGGTCACCAGGTTGTTCACCAGGGCCCGGGTCGTGCCCCACAGCGCACGCGCCTTCTTGGAGTCCTTCGTCGGCTTGACGGTGACGAGGTTGCCCTCGACCGTCACCTCGACGTCGGAGGTGATCGGCGCCGACAGCTGACCCAGCTTGCCCTTCGCCGTCACCGTGTCGTTCGCGATCTCGACGGACACGCCGTCCGGGATCGCGACAGGATACTTGCCTACCCGCGACATCGTCGCCTCCGATCAGAATACCTGGCAGAGGACTTCGCCGCCGACATTGGCCGCACGCGCCTCGTTGTCCGACATCACGCCGCGCGGCGTCGACAGGATCGCGATGCCCAGGCCGTTGTAGACCCGCGGCAGATCCTTGATCTTCGCATACACCCGACGCCCAGGCCGCGACACCCGGCGGATCTCGCGGATCACCGGCTCGCCTTCCTGGTACTTCAGTTCGATGGTCACCTCGGATACGCCCGGACGAACCTCGCCGGTCGAGTAGCCGCGAATGAACCCTTCGCGCTTCAGGACCTCGAGCACATTCGAACGCAGCTTCGAGGCAGGGCTAATCACGACCTGCTTCCGGGCGCTCTGCCCGTTGCGGATCCGAGTCAGCATGTCCCCGAGAGGATCGCTCAACGCCATGGACCGTCCTCCTTCCTCACCAGCTCGACTTGACCACGCCCGGGATCTGTCCGGTCGAGCCGAGGTCGCGCAACGCGATGCGCGAAATCTTGAACTTGCGATAGACGCCGCGCGGGCGGCCGGTCAGCTCGCAGCGATTGCGGACGCGGATCTTGGCACCGTTGCGCGGCAGCTTGGCCAGCTTGACGGTCGCCAGGAACCGCTCTTCGATCGGGACCGACTTGTCCTTGGCAACCGCCTTCAGCCGCTCACGCTTCGCAGCCTGCTGCGCCGCGAGCTTGGCCCGGCGGTTGTTCTTCTCGATCGAGCTCTTCTTCGCCATTCCGTCCTCCGGTCCCGTCAGTTGACGAACGGGAACTGGAAGCGCTTGAGCAGCTCGCGCGCCTCGTCGTCCGTCTTCGCCGTGGTGACCACGATGATGTCCATGCCCCGGATTGTATCGACCTTGTCGTAGTCGATTTCCGGGAACACGATCTGCTCCTTGACGCCCATCGCGTAGTTCCCGCGGCCGTCGAAGCTCTTCGGGTTCAGGCCGCGGAAGTCACGCACCCGCGGCAGGGCGATGTTCACCAGGCGATCCAGGAACTCGAACATCCGGTCCCGACGCAGGGTCACCTTCACGCCGATCGGCATGCCTTCGCGCAGCTTGAAGCCGGCGATCGACTTCTTGGCGCGGGTGACCACCGGCTTCTGGCCGGAAATCCGGGTCAGCTCCTCGACGGCGGCATTGATCCGCTTGGAATCCTGCACCGCCTCGCCGACGCCCATGTTGATGACGATCTTGTCGAGGCGCGGAACCTCGAAAAGATTCGAATATCCGAACTGGGACATCAGTTCCGGCCGGATCTTCGTGTCGTAAATCTCTCGCAACCGAGCCATGGTCCGTTCTCCGTCTCTCGGCTCAGGCGTCAATGACTTCGCCGGAACGCTTGGCGACGCGCACTTTGCGGCCGTCGTCCAGCACCTTGAAGCCGACGCGGGTGGGCTCGCCCGTCTTCGGGTCCGCGAGCATGACGTTGGACAGGTCGAGCGGCGCTTCGCGCTCGATGATGCCCCCCTGCTGGGTCTGCGACGGCCGGGTATGGCGCTTCACCAGGTTCACGCCCTGGACCAGCACGCGGCCCTCCTTCGGCAGAACGCCCAGCACCTCGCCGGACTTGCCCTTGTCGCGGCCGGTGGTCACCACCACACGGTCGCCCTTCTTGACGCGCGCGGCCATTACAGAACCTCCGGTGCGAGCGAGATGATCTTCATGAACTTCTTGGCCCGCAGCTCACGCGTCACCGGGCCGAAGATACGGGTCCCGATCGGCTCGCCCTGCTTGTTGATCAGCACGGCCGCGTTGCGGTCGAAGCGGATCGCCGAGCCGTCCTGACGGCGCAGTTCCTTCGCGGTGCGCACGATCACGGCGCGGTGCACGTCGCCCTTCTTGACGCGGCCCCGCGGGATCGCCTCCTTGACCGACACGACGATGACGTCGCCGATCGACGCGACCTTGCGCTTGGACCCGCCGAGCACCTTGATGCACTGCACCCTCCGTGCGCCGGAATTGTCGGCGACCTCGAGGTTCGTCTGCATCTGGATCATGGTCTTGGTCTCCTAAAACCGGCTCAGGCGTTGTCGGCCGTTGCCGTGTCCTCGTAGAGGACCTCGAAACGCTTCGACTTGGAAATCGGCCGGCACTCGACGATCCGGACCGTATCGCCCTGCTTGAAGCGGTTCTCGGGATCGTGTGCCGAAAACTTCTTCGAACGGGTGATGAACTTCTTGTACAGCGGGTGCATCACCCGCCGCTGGACGGTCACGACCACCGTCTTGTCGCCCTTGTCGCTGACGACGGTGCCCTGCAGAACTCGCCTCGGCATCGCTTTCTCCTAACCCTCGTCCGTCCGCCTCAGGCCGAGGCCGCGGCGCGCGTCTTCTCGCCCATGATGGTCTTCACCTTGGCGATCTCGCGCCGCACCTGCCGCATGCGGTCGGTGTTCTCGAGCTGCCCGTTCGCCCTCTGGAAGCGCAGATTGAAATGCTCCCGGCGCAGCTGCAGCAGCTGCTCCTTGAGCTGGTCCGGCGTCTTGGTACGCAGGTCCTGGGCCACTTTGTTCGCCATAACTCGATCCTCCAGCCCGCTCACTCGCCGAGACGCGTCACGAACCGGGTGTCGACCGGCAGCTTCATGGCGGCGAGGCGGAACGCCTCCTCGGCCAGGTCGCGCGGCACGCCATCCAGCTCGAACATGATCCGGCCCGGCTTCACGCGGCACACCCAGAACTCAGGCGAGCCCTTGCCCTTGCCCATGCGGACCTCGGCCGGCTTGCTCGACACCGGGACGTCCGGGAAGATCCGGATCCACACCCGGCCGACGCGGCGGATGTGACGGGTGATCGCCCGCCGGGCCGCCTCGATCTGCCGAGCGGTCACCCGCGCCGGCGTCGTCGCCTTCAGGCCGTACGCGCCGAAGTTCAGCGCGGTGCCGCCCTTGGCCAGGCCGTGGATGCGGCCCTTGAATGCCTTGCGGTACTTGGTGCGCTTCGGGGACAGCATGTCTCAGTCTCCTCTCGCTCCGACCGTCAGCGCCGGTCGCCGTGGCCGCCGTGGCCGCCCGGCTGCTGCTCGGCGAGCCGCTTGTCCTGCGCCATCGGGTCGTGCGCCATGATCTCGCCCTTGAACACCCAGACCTTGACGCCGCAGGTGCCGTAGGTGGTGAAGGCGGTCGCCTCGCCGTAGTCGATGTCGGCGCGCAGCGTGTGCAGCGGCACGCGACCCTCGCGGTACCACTCGGTCCGGGCGATCTCGGCGCCGCCGAGACGGCCGCCGCAGGTGATCCGGATGCCCTGGGCGCCGAGCCGCATGGCCGACTGCACGGCCCGCTTCATGGCACGGCGGAACGCCACCCGGCGCTCCAGCTGCTGGGCGATGTTCTCGGCCACCAGCTTGGCGTCGATCTCCGGCTTGCGGATCTCGACGATGTTCAGCGCCACGTCGGTGCCGGTCATCTTCGAGAGGTCCTGGCGGAGCTTCTCGATGTCCGAGCCCTTCTTGCCGATCACCACGCCCGGGCGGGCGGTGTAGATGGTGATGCGCGCCCGCTTGGCCGGCCGCTCGATCACGATCCGGCTGACGCCGGCCTGCCGCAGCCGCTTCTGCAGGTACTTCCGCAGCATCAGGTCCTCGTGCAGCAGGGCCGCATAGCCCTTCGCCGCGAACCAGCGCGAGTCCCACGTGCGGTTGATGCCGAGCCGCAGCCCGATCGGATTGACTTTGTGACCCATCAGCTCTGCTCCTCCCGCTCGCGCACCACCACGGTGAGGTGCGAGAACGGCTTCTCGATCCGACCGACACGACCGCGGGCCCGCGGACGGAAGCGCCGCATCCGCATGCTCTTGCCGACGTAGGCCTCCTTCACGTAGAGGCGGTCGACGTCGAGCTGGTGGTTGTTCTCGGCGTTGGCGATCGCCGACTCCAGGGCCTTCTTCACGGCACCGGCGATCCGGCGCTTCGAGAAGGTCAGGGAGGCGATCGCCTTCGACGCGTCCAGACCGCGGATGGTCTGAGCCACCAGGTTCAGCTTCTGAGCGCTGACCCGGAGATTGTGCACGACGGCCTGAGCCTCGTTGTCTCCGAGCCGCCGAGCGGTAGCCTGCTTACCCATAGCCTGTTCCTCTCCGCGCTCAGCGCCGCGACTTCTTGTCGGCGGCGTGCCCGTAGTAGGTGCGGGTCGGCGCGAACTCGCCGAACTTGTGACCGACCATGTTCTCGCTCACCAGCACCGGCACGAACTTCTGGCCGTTGTGCACCCCGAAGGTCAGGCCGACGAACTGCGGCATGATCGTCGAGCGGCGCGCCCAGATCTTGATGACCTCGTTGCGACCGGACGCACGCGCCTTGTCGGCCTTCTTCATGAGGTAACCGTCGACGAACGGTCCCTTCCATACGGATCGAGCCACCGTCGTTCTCCTTACTTCTTCCGACGCCGCACGATCAGGCGGTCGGTCGCCTTGTTGCTGCGCGTCTTCTTGCCCTTGGTCGGCTTGCCCCACGGGGTGACCGGATGACGGCCGCCCGAGGTCCGGCCCTCGCCACCGCCGTGCGGATGGTCGACCGGGTTCATGGCGACGCCGCGGACCGCCGGGCGCTTGCCCAGCCAGCGATTGCGGCCGGCCTTGCCGAGGTTGATGTTCTGCTGGTCCGGGTTCGACACCGCACCGATCGTCGCCATGCACTCGCTGCGAACCATCCGGACCTCGCCGGAAGCGAGGCGCAGCAGAGCGTAGCCCGCGTCGCGGCCGACGATCTGGACGTAGGTGCCGGCGGACCGCGCCATCTGGCCGCCCTTGCCCGGCTTCAGCTCGACGTTGTGCACGATCGTGCCGATCGGAATGCTGCGCAGCGGCATCGCGTTGCCCGGCTTCACGTCGACCCGCTCGCCCGCGACCACCTTGTCGCCGGCGCCGAGACGCTGCGGAGCCAGGATGTAGGCCTGCTCGCCGTCCTCGTAGGTCACCAGCGCGATGAACGCGGTCCGGTTCGGGTCGTACTCGAGCCGCTCGACCGTGCCGACCACGTCGAACTTGCGGCGCTTGAAGTCGACCAGCCGGTAGCTCTGCTTGTGCCCGCCGCCGCGACGGCGCGCGGTGACGCGCCCGGTGTTGTTGCGGCCGGCCTTCTTGGTCAGGCCCTCGGTCAGCTTCTTGACCGGCTTGCCCTTCCAGAGCTCGGACCGGTCGACGATGACCAGCTGACGCTGCGACGGCGTCGTCGGGTTGTAGCTCTTCAACGCCATGGCGTCAGACTCCCGCCACCAGGTCGATCGACTGGCCCTCGGCCAGGGTCACGACGGCCTTCTTGTAGTCCGACCGCTTGCCCGGACGGCCGCGGAAGCGCTTGGTCTTGCCCTTGACCAGGATGGTGTTAACCGCCCGGACCTGGACCTCGAACAGACGCTCGACCGCGAGCTTGATCTCCGGCTTGGTCGCGTTCACCGGGACCTCGAAGGTCACCTGGTTGAACTCCGACCCGCGGGTCGACTTCTCGGTGACGATCGGTGCGCGCAGGACCTCGTAGGCCCGCTCCGCGCTCACCGTCGTCGGCTTCGGCTTGTAGGGTCGGATACTCATTTCAGCCGCGCCTCCAGATGCTCCACGGCACCGCGGGTCAGGACCAGCGTGTCGCGCCGCAGGATGTCGTAGACGTTCGCGCCCTGCTGCGGCAGCACGTCCACCTTGGGGATGTTCCGCGCCGCCCGCGCGAAGCCCTCGTTCAGCTCCGGACCGTCGATCACCAGGACCGACTGCCAGCCGAGCTTCGCGAACTTGGCCGCCAGCGCCTTGGTCTTCGCCTCGTCGGTCGAGGCGCTGTCCAGCACGATCAGCTGACCGGCCTTGGCCTTCGCCGACAGCGCATTCTTCAGGCCGAGCTTGCGGAACTTCTTGGTCAGGTCGTGCGCATGGCTGCGCACCACCGGGCCGTGAACGGTCTGGCCGCCGCGGAACTGGGTCGCCCGCATCGAGCCCTGACGCGCCCGGCCGGTGCCCTTCTGCCGGTACGGCTTCTTGGTGGTCCCGCTGATCTCCGAGATGCCCTTGGTCTTGTGGTTACCGGCGCGCCGCTTGGCGAGCTGCCAGTTCACGACCCGGGCCAGGATGTCGCGGCGCGGATCCAGACCGAAGATCGAGTCATCGAGCTCGATCTCGCCGGTCTTCTCCGCCTCGAGGTTGGTGACCTCCAGCTTCATGGCCTCAGTCCTTCTGCTCCGTCTCGCCGGCCGGCTCGGCCGGGGCGTCCTCGACGGACGCGGTCTTCTCGGCGGCGGCCTTGATCGCGGCCGGGAACGGCACACCGTCCGGCAGCTTCGCCTTGACGGCATCCTGCACCAGCACCCAGCCGCCGTCGGATCCCGGCACCGCGCCGCGGACCAGGATCAGGCCGCGCTCGGCGTCGGTCGACACCACAACCAGGTTCTGGGTCGTGACGCGAACGTCGCCCATGTGCCCGGCCATCTTCTTGCCCTTCCAGACGCGGCCCGGGTCCTGGTTGTTACCGGTCGAGCCGTGGCTGCGGTGCGAGAGCGACACGCCGTGGGTGGCGCGCAGGCCGCCGAAGTTGTGGCGCTTCATGGCGCCGGCGAAGCCCTTGCCGATCGAGGTCCCGGTCACGTCGACCTTCTGGCCCGCGATGAAGTGGTCCACCGACAGCTCGGCACCGACGTCCAGCAGGGCGTCCTCGGACACCCGGAACTCCGCCAGCTTGCGCTTTGGCTCGACGCCCGCCTTGGCGAAGTGCCCGCGCATCGGCTTGGTGGTGTGCTTCGGCTTGCGCGCACCCACGCCGAGCTGAACGGCGGTGTAGCCGTCCCTGTCCTTGGTGCGGACCGAAACGACCTGGCAGCCGTCGACCTTAAGCACCGTGACCGGCACATGGTTCCCCTCGTCGGTGAAGACGCGGGTCATGCCGACCTTCTGAGCGATCAGTCCCGAACGCATCGCCGGTCCCCTTAGAGCTTGATCTCGACGTCGACACCGGCAGCCAAGTCGAGCTTCATCAGCGCGTCGACGGTCTGCGGCGTCGGATCGACGATGTCCAGCACCCGCTTGTGGGTGCGGACCTCGAACTGCTCGCGGCTCTTCTTGTCGATGTGCGGACCCCGCAGCACCGTGAACCGCTCGATCCGGGTCGGCAGCGGAATCGGGCCGCGCACGCGGGCTCCGGTACGCTTGGCCGTATTGACGATCTCCCCGGTCGACTGGTCGAGGACCCGGTGATCGAACGCCTTGAGGCGGATGCGGATATTCTGGCTGTCCATCGTCTTCAATCCCACGCCCTCGGAGGAGCGAAAAAGTGCCCCGGCTTGCCTTGCGACCGCCGGGGCCGTTTCATCCTCACTCGATGATCTTGGAGACGACGCCGGCGCCGACGGTGCGGCCGCCTTCGCGGATCGCGAAGCGCAGGCCCTCGTCCATGGCGATCGGCGCGATCAGCTCCACGTCCATCGCGATGTTGTCGCCCGGCATCACCATCTCGGTGCCCTCGGGCAGAGCAACGGTCCCCGTAACGTCCGTCGTCCGGAAGTAGAACTGCGGACGGTAGTTCGTGAAGAACGGCGTGTGACGGCCGCCCTCCTCCTTCGTCAGAATGTAGGCCTCGGCCTTGAACTTGGTGTGCGGCTTGATCGTCCCCGGCTTCGCCAGGACCTGGCCGCGCTCAACGTCCTCGCGCTTGGTCCCGCGCAGAAGAACGCCCACGTTGTCGCCCGCCTCGCCCTGGTCCAGCAGCTTGCGGAACATCTCGACGCCCGTGCAGGTCGTCTTCGTGGTGTCGCGCAGATTCCGACGATCTCGACTTCCTCGCCGACCTTCACCACACCCCGCTCGACGCGGCCGGTCACCACCGTCCCGCGGCCCGAGATCGAGAACACGTCCTCGATCGGCATCAGGAACGGCTGGTCCTTCGGACGGTCCGGCGTCGGGATGTACTCGTCCACCGCCGCCATCAGCTCGAGGATCGCCTTCTTGCCGATCTCCTCGTTGCTGTCCTCCATCGCGGCCAGCGCAGAGCCCTTCACGATCGGAATGTCGTCGCCCGGGAAGTCGTACGACGACAGAAGCTCGCGGATCTCGAGCTCGACCAGCTCGAGAAGCTCCTCGTCGTCCACCTGGTCGACCTTGTTCATGAAAACCACCAGCGCCGGAACGCCGACCTGGCGCGCCAGCAGGATGTGCTCGCGGGTCTGCGGCATCGGGCCGTCCGCCGCCGAGCACACAAGGATCGCCCCGTCCATCTGCGCCGCACCCGTGATCATGTTCTTCACGTAGTCGGCGTGACCCGGGCAGTCCACGTGCGCATAGTGACGGTTCGACGTCTCGTACTCGACGTGCGCCGTCGAGATCGTGATCCCGCGCGCCTTCTCCTCAGGAGCCTTGTCGATCGCGTCGTACGCCATGAACGTCGCGCCGCCGGTCTCCGCCAGAACCTTCGTGATCGCCGCCGTCAGCGTCGTCTTGCCATGGTCCACGTGACCAATCGTGCCGATGTTGCAGTGCGGCTTTGTACGCTCAAACTTTTCCTTGGCCATCCCGATCCGCTCCGTTCGGTAATTGGGGTGACTTGCGTCGCCTGGTTGGTTGATCCGGTGAAGACGGCCGTCAGGCCATCTTCGCCTTGACCTCGTCGGCGACCGCCTGCGGCACCGGCTCGTAGTGATCGAACTGCATGGTGTACTGCGCCCGGCCCTGGCTCATCGAGCGCAGGGTGTTGACGTAGCCGAACATGTTCGCCAGCGGCACCATCGCGTCCACGACCCGTGCGTTGCCGCGCTGGTCCATGCCGCTGACCTGGCCGCGCCGGCTGTTCAGGTCGCCGATGATGTCGCCCATGTACTCGTCCGGCGTCACCACCTCGACCTTCATCATCGGCTCGAGCAGCACCGGGCCGGCCTTCGCCATGCCCTCCTTGAACGCCGCCCGCGAGGCGATCTCGAACGCCAGAACGCTGGAGTCGACGTCGTGGAACGCGCCGTCGGTCAGGGTCGCCTTGAAGTCGATGACCGGGAAGCCGACCATGATGCCGTTGTCGAGGGCCGACTTCAGGCCCTTCTCGACGCCCGGCACGTACTCCTTCGGCACCGAGCCGCCGACCACGGCATTCTCGAACACGAAGCCCGAACCGCGCTCCAGCGGCTCGAAGGTCAGCTTGACGCGGGCGAACTGGCCCGAACCGCCGGTCTGCTTCTTGTGGGTGTAGTCGATCTCGGCCTTGCGAGTGATCGACTCGCGGTACGCCACCTGCGGCGCGCCCACATTGGCCTCGACCTTGAACTCGCGGCGCATGCGGTCGACGATGATCTCGAGGTGGAGCTCGCCCATCCCCTTGATCACGGTCTGGCCGCTCTCGTTGTCGGTCGACACCCGGAACGACGGGTCCTCGGCCGCGAGGCGGCTGAGCGCGATACCCATCTTCTCCTGGTCGCTCTTGGTCTTCGGCTCGACCGCGACCTCGATGACCGGATCCGGGAACTCCATGCGCTCCAGGATCACCGGCTTAAGCGGGTCGCACAGGGTGTCGCCGGTCGTGGTGTTCTTCAGCCCGGCGATCGCGACGATGTCGCCGGCGCGGGCTTCCTTGACGTCTTCCCGGCTGTTGGCATGCATCAGCAGCATGCGGCCGACGCGCTCGCGCTGGTCCTTCACGGTGTTCATCACCGAGCTGCCGGTCTCCAGCACGCCGGAGTAGACGCGCACGAAGGTCAGCGAGCCGACGAACGGATCGTTCATGATCTTGAACGCCAGCGCCGAGAACGGCTCGGCATCGTCGGTCTTGCGGACCACCGGGGTCTCGCCGTCGGTCAGCACGCCGCGCACGTTTGCGACGTCGGTCGGCGACGGCAGGTAGTCGACGACGGCGTCCAGCAGCGGCTGCACGCCCTTGTTCTTGAACGCCGAGCCCAGCAGCACCGGCACGAACGCCTCGGCGATCGCGCCCTTGCGGATGCACGCCTTGAGGACCTCGACGGACGGCTCCTCGCCCTCCAGGTAGGCCTCCATCGCGGCGTCGTCCTGCTCGACCGCCAGCTCGACCAGGGTCTTGCGGTACTCGGCGGCCTGCTCGGCGAGATCGGCCGGGATGGCCTCGTACTCGAACTGCGCGCCGAGCGACTCGTCGAGCCAGCGGATCGCCCGCATCTCGACCAGGTCCACCAGGCCCACGAAGTCGGCCTCGGTGCCGATCGGCAGCTGGGTGACCAGCGGGGTGGCGCCCAGGCGATCGACCATCATGTCGACGCAGCGGAAGAAGTCGGCGCCGATCCGGTCCATCTTGTTGACGAAGCAGATCCGCGGGACGTGGTACTTGTCGGCCTGCCGCCACACGGTCTCGGACTGCGGCTCGACGCCGGCGACCGAGTCGAACACCGCGACCGCACCGTCGAGCACGCGCAGCGACCGCTCGACCTCGATGGTGAAGTCGACGTGGCCCGGGGTGTCGATGATGTTGATGCGATGGTCGCGCCAGAAGCACGTGGTCGCAGCGGACGTGATCGTGATGCCACGCTCCTGCTCCTGCTCCATCCAGTCCATGGTGGCGTTGCCGTCATGGACCTCGCCGATCTTGTAGGACCGGCCGGTGTAGAACAGAACACGCTCGGTGGTCGTCGTCTTGCCGGCATCGATGTGGGCCATGATGCCGATGTTGCGATACATATCGAGCGGATGAGTGCGGGGCATGGCTCGCGTCCTTGTCGCTTGCGCTTGCGGTTACCAGCGGTAGTGCGAGAACGCCTTGTTGGCGTCCGCCATCCGGTGGGTATCCTCGCGTTTCTTCACGGCGGTGCCGCGGTTGTTGGCGGCGTCGACCAGCTCGCCCGACAGCCGCTCGGTCATAGTCTTCTCCGAGCGCTTGCGCGCGGCGTCGATCAGCCAGCGGATGGCCAGCGCCTGCGCCCGCTCCGGACGAACCTCGACCGGCACCTGGTAGGTCGCGCCGCCGACCCGCCGCGAACGCACCTCGAGGTGCGGCCGCACGTTGCCCAGCGCATCGTGGAACAGCCGGATCGGCTCGCCGCCGGTCCGCTTGGCGATGCGATCGAACGCCCCGTAGACGATGCCCTCGGCGACCGAGCGCTTGCCGTCGTACATGAGGCAGCTCATGAACTTGGAGACGACCTCGTCCCCGAACTTGGCGTCCGGAAGAACCGGGCGCTTCTCCGCACGATGCCGACGCGACATGCGAGGCCCTCCTTACTTCGGCCGCTTGGCGCCGTACTTCGAACGGCGCTGGCGGCGGTCCTTGACGCCCTGGGTGTCGAGGGTGCCGCGAATGATGTGATAGCGAACGCCCGGAAGGTCCTTAACGCGGCCGCCCCGGATCATGACGACCGAGTGCTCCTGCAGGTTATGGCCTTCGCCGGGGATGTAGCTGATGACCTCGAACCCGTTGGTGAGGCGCACGCGCGCCACCTTGCGAAGCGCCGAGTTCGGCTTCTTCGGCGTGGTCGTATAGACGCGGGTGCACACACCCCGCTTCTGCGGACACGCCTGCAGCGCCGGAACCTTGTTGCGCTTCACCGGCACCTTACGGCCGTGGTTGATCAACTGGTTGATCGTCGGCATCCGTCGATCCTTCTCGACCAAAAACGCGCGAACTCGCCACCAGCCGGGTCGTAGACCCGTGGCAAGCCCGCTCACCAGACCGGCCTCCGCGGCGCGAAGGCCCTCGATTTGTTTTCGTACCTTGCTGTCGGTTCTGTGTCTGAATGCCCGGGCGCGCTAGAAAGGGCGCCGCGGGGTTCACCACCAGCCCCGATTTAAGGTTCGCGGATACTATGGAGGCGGACCTGCCGGGTCAAGCGGAGATTCCGGAAAATTTCAGGGTTTCCGCAACACTCGGGAATCGCTCACGAACGACAGTTCGTGTCTGCGCCGGCCGCATGAAGGCAACAATCGGTCGGACCGCGCCTACGCTTCCCCAGAACGGACACGGCCCCCCGCCGCATCGCGCGGTGGGGGGCCGTATGCCCTTCGGTTCGGCCGGCAGCCCGGCCGACTCGCCTACTCGGCGGCCGTGACTTCCGACTCGGCCTCGAGCTGCGGCGTCGACTCGTCTTCCGGCTGCGGCGGGTTGAGCGCCCGATCCCTCTCGGCCGCGATGCGGCGCAGGCGGTTCATCACGCTGCCGGTGCCGGCCGGGATCAGGCGGCCGACGATGACGTTCTCCTTGAGGCCCTCGAGCCCGTCGACCTTGCCGGACACCGCCGCCTCGGTGAGCACGCGGGTGGTCTCCTGGAACGAGGCCGCCGAGATGAACGACTTGGTCTGCAGCGAGGCCTTGGTGATGCCCTGGAGCACCGGCTTGGCCTGGGCCGGACGCAGGTTCTCGGCGAGTGCCTTCTCGTTGGCCTCGTCGAACTCGTCCCGGTCCACCGTCTCGCCGATCAGCAGGGTGGTGTCGCCGGCGTCGATGACCTCCACCTTCTGCAGCATCTGGCGGACGATCACCTCGATGTGCTTGTCGTTGATCTTCACGCCCTGCAGCCGATAGACCTCCTGGATCTCGTAGATCAGGTAGTCGGCCAGCGCCTCGACGCCCATGATGTTCAGGATGTCGTGCGGCACCCGGGCGCCGTCCATCAGAAGGTCGCCCTTCTGGACGTAGTCGCCCTCGTGCACCGCCAGGTGCTTGCCCTTCGGGATCATGTACTCGACCGGCTCGGCACCCTCCTCGGTCGGGTTCACGATCACCCGGCGCTTGGTCTTGTAGTCCTTGCCGAACTCGACCCGGCCCTCGGACTCGCTGATGATCGCGAAGTCCTTCGGGCGCCGGGCCTCGAACAGCTCGGCCACGCGCGGCAGACCGCCGGTGATGTCGCGGGTCTTCGACGACTCGCGCGGGATACGCGCCAGCACGTCGCCCGCCTTCACCACCGCCCCGTTCTCGACCGACAGGATGGCGTCGACCGACATGAAGTAGCGGGCCTCGAGGCCGTTGGCGAGCTGGACGACCTCGCCGGCCGCATCACGCAGGGTGATGCGCGGCTTCAGGTCGTTGCCCCGCGGCTGCTGCTTCCAGTCGACCACGACGCGCGATGCGATACCGGTCGCCTCGTCGGTGACTTCGCGCATCGAGATGCCGTCGACCAGGTCGACGTAGTGCGCGATGCCCTCCTTCTCGGTGAGGATCGGGATGGTGTACGGGTCCCACTCGGCCATGCGCTGGCCGGCCTCGACCTTCGCGCCGTCATCGACCAGCAGCTTGGCGCCGTACGGCACGCGGTGCCGCGCCCGTTCCCGGCCCTGCTCGTCGGCCAACACCAGCTCGGTGTTCCGGCTCATCACCACCATCACGCCGTCGGAGTTCGTGACGACGTTGCGGTTCTGGACCTGGATCGTTGCGCCCAGCGAAGCCTCGATCGAGGACTGCTCGGCACCGCGCTGCGCGGCCCCGCCGATGTGGAAGGTCCGCATGGTCAGCTGGGTGCCGGGCTCGCCGATCGACTGCGCGGCGATGACGCCGACCGCCTCGCCGGCGTTGACCGGCGTGCCGCGAGCGAGGTCACGCCCGTAGCAGGCCGCACACACGCCGTTCTTGGTCTCGCAGGTCAGCACCGAGCGGATGCGCACCGCGTCGATGCCGGCCCGTTCGACCAGCTCGACCATCGCCTCGTCGATGATGTCCCCGGCCGAGACGATCTTCTCGCCCGACAGCGGGTCCAGCACGTCGTCGCACGAGGTCCGACCCAGGATCCGGTCGCCGAGCGGCTCGATCACCTCGCCGCCGTCGACCACCGCCCGCGCCGTCAGGCCACGCTCGGTGCCGCAGTCCCGCTCGTTGATGATGCAGTCCTGCGCCACGTCGACCAGACGGCGGGTCAGGTAGCCGGAGTTCGCGGTCTTCAGGGCGGTGTCGGCCAGGCCCTTACGGGCGCCGTGGGTCGAGTTGAAGTACTCGAGCACGGTCAGGCCTTCCTTGAAGTTCGAGATGATCGGCGTCTCGATGATCTCGCCCGACGGCTTGGCCATCAGGCCGCGCATGCCGGCGAGCTGCTTGATCTGGGCGGCCGAACCACGGGCACCGGAGTGCGCCATCATCCAGACCGAGTTGATCTGCTTGCCGGGCTCGTCCTTGGCGATGACGCCCATCATCTCCTCGGCGACCTGGTCGGTGCAGCGCGACCAGACGTCGACCACCTTGTTGTACTTCTCGCCCTGGGTGATCAGGCCGTCGAGGTACTGCTGCTCGAACTCCTTGACCTGCTCGTTGGCCTCGTCGACCAGGCCCTGCTTGGCCGACGGGATGACCAGGTCGTCCTTGCCGAACGAGATGCCGGCGCGGCAGGCGTGGCCGAAACCCAGCGCCATGACCCGGTCGGCGAAGATCACCGTCTCCTTCTGACCGCAGTGGCGGTAGACGAGATCGATGACGTTCGAGACCTCCTTCTTGGTCATCAGCTTGTTGATGTGCTCGAAGCGCATCAGCGGGTTGTCCGGCAGCAGCTCGAACAGCTTCAGGCGGCCCGGGGTGGTGTCGACCCGCTTGGTGACCTTCTCGCCGTTCTCGTCGTAGGTCGTGATCCGCGCCTTCACCTTGGTGTGCAGGGTGACGGCCTTGGTGGTGATCGCGTGATCGACCTCGGCCGGATCGGCGAACACCATGCCCTCGCCGGGCATGCCGTCACGCTCCATGGTGAGGTAGTACAGGCCCAGAATGATGTCCTGCGACGGCACGATGATCGGCTTGCCGTTGGCCGGGCTCAGGATGTTGTTGGTCGACATCATGAGCACGCGGGCCTCGAGCTGGGCCTCCAGCGACAGCGGCACGTGCACCGCCATCTGGTCGCCGTCGAAGTCGGCGTTGAACGCGGTGCAGACCAGCGGGTGCAGCTGGATCGCCTTGCCCTCGATCAGCTTCGGCTCGAACGCCTGGATGCCGAGGCGGTGCAGGGTCGGGGCGCGGTTCAGCAGGACCGGGTGCTCGCGGATCACCTCCTCGAGGATGTCCCAGACCTCCGGCCGCTCCTTCTCGACCATGCGCTTGGCGGCCTTGATGGTGCTGGCCATGCCGTACAACTCGAGCCGCGAGTAGATGAACGGCTTGAACAGCTCCAGCGCCATCTTCTTCGGCAGGCCGCACTGGTGCAGCTTCAGGTCCGGGCCGACCACGATGACCGACCGGCCGGAATAGTCGACGCGCTTGCCGAGCAGGTTCTGGCGGAACCGGCCCTGCTTGCCCTTCAGCATGTCGCTGAGCGACTTCAGCGGCCGCTTGTTGGCGCCGGTGATGACCCGGCCGCGGCGGCCGTTGTCGAACAGCGCGTCGACCGCCTCCTGCAGCATGCGCTTCTCGTTGCGCACGATGATGTCCGGCGCGCGCAGCTCGATCAGCCGCTTCAGGCGGTTGTTGCGGTTGATGACGCGGCGGTACAGGTCGTTCAGGTCCGAGGTCGCGAACCGGCCGCCGTCCAGCGGCACCAGCGGGCGCAGCTCGGGCGGAATCACCGGCACCACGTCGAGGATCATCCACTCCGGACGCGAGCCGGACTCCTGGAACGCCTCGATGATCTTCAGCCGCTTGACCAGCTTCTTGCGCTTGGCCTCGGAGCCGGTCTCGCGCAGCTCGTCGCGGACCTTGATCTTCTCCTCGTCCAGGTCGAGCTTGCCCAGCATGTCCTTGAGGGCCTCGGCGCCGATCAGCGCGACGAACGCGTCCTCGCCGTACTCGTCCTGGGCGTTGTAGTACTCCTCCTCGCTGAGGAGCTGCTTCTCCTTCAGCGGCGAGAGCAGCGGGTCGGTGACCACGAAGTTCTCGAAGTACAGGACCCGCTCCAGGTCCTTCAGGGTCATGTCGAGCAGCAGGCCGATCCGGCTCGGCAGCGACTTCAGGAACCAGATGTGCGCGACCGGCGACGCCAGCTCGATGTGACCCATGCGCTCGCGCCGGACCTTCGAGAGCGTGACCTCGACGCCGCACTTCTCACAGATGATGCCGCGGTACTTCATGCGCTTGTACTTGCCGCACAAGCACTCGTAATCCTTGATCGGACCGAAGATGCGGGCGCAGAACAGGCCGTCCCGCTCCGGCTTGAAGGTCCGGTAGTTGATGGTCTCCGGCTTCTTGATCTCGCCGTACGACCAGGAGCGGATCCGCTCCGGCGACGCGATCGCGATCTGGATACTGTCGAAGCTCTGAGGCCCGGTCGGCTGGCCGAAGATGTTCACCAACTCGTTCATCGAAGCACTCCTCGCGCCTAGGCGCCGTTGCGGGTCCTGGGATGGCTCCCAGGACCCATATCGGTCGTGGCGACCGACGATTACACCCCGGGGTTCGTCAGACGATCAACCGGGGGCGTCAGTACTCCTCCTGGTTCAGCTCGACGTTGAGGCCGAGCGAACGCAGCTCCTTGACCAGCACGTTGAACGACTCGGGGATGCCGGCCTCGAAGTTGTCGTCGCCGCGGACGATCGCCTCGTAGACCTTGGTCCGGCCGGAAACGTCGTCCGACTTCACCGTCAGCATCTCCTGGAGGGTGTACGCGGCACCGTACGCCTCGAGCGCCCAGACCTCCATCTCGCCGAAGCGCTGACCGCCGAACTGCGCCTTGCCGCCCAGCGGCTGCTGGGTGACCAGGCTGTACGGGCCGATCGACCGGGCGTGGATCTTGTCGTCCACCAAGTGGTGCAGCTTCAGCATGTAGATGTAGCCGACGGTGACCTGGCGGTCGAACTGCTCGCCGGTCCTGCCGTCCCACAGGTCGACCTGGCCCGAGGAGTTCAGGCCGGCCCGCTCCAGCATGCCGACGATGTCCTCCTCGCGGGCGCCGTCGAACACCGGGGTGGCCATCGGCACGCCGCGGGTCAGGTTCTTCGCCAGCTCGACCACCTCGCCGTCGCCGAGCGGCTTGACCCGCTCGTCGTACTGCCGGCCGGCGTAGATGTCCTGCAGCTTGCCGCGCAGGTCGTCGGCCTTCGGCTGGTCGCCCATCGACTCCAGCATGTGGCGGATCTGCCGGCCGAGACCGGCGGCCGCCCAGCCGAGGTGGGTCTCCAGGATCTGGCCGACGTTCATGCGCGACGGCACGCCCAGCGGGTTCAGGACGATGTCCACCGCGGTCCCGTCGTCCAGGTACGGCATGTCCTCGATCGGGTTGATCTTGGAGATGACGCCCTTGTTGCCGTGACGGCCGGCCATCTTGTCGCCCGGCTGCAGCTTGCGCTTCACCGCGACGAACACCTTGACCATCTTCATGACGCCCGGCGGCAGCTCGTCGCCGCGCTGCAGCTTCTCGACCTTGTTCTCGAAGCGGGCCTTGAGCATGTCGATCGAGCGGTCGAAGTGTTCCTTCAGCCCTTCCAGGTAGCTCATCAGCTTGTCGTCATCGACGGCGAACTGGCGCCACTGGCCCGGGGTGAACTGGGCGAACACCTCCGGCGTCAGGGCGGTCCCGGCCTTGAAGCCCTTCGGCCCCGCGGACGCGGTCTTGCCCATCAGCAGTTCCTTGAGGCGGTCGAAGAAGCCGCGCTCGAGGATCGCGCGCTCGTCGTCGCGGTCCTTGGCCAGCCGCTCGATTTCGGCCCGCTCGATCGCCTGGGAGCGCTCGTCCTTGTCGACGCCGCGGCGCGAGAACACCCGCACCTCGACGATCGTGCCGGTCACGCCCGGCGGAACGCGCAGCGAGGTGTCGCGGACGTCCGAGGCCTTCTCGCCGAAGATCGCCCGGAGCAGCTTCTCTTCCGGCGTCATCGGCGACTCGCCCTTCGGCGTCACCTTGCCGACCAGGATGTCGCCCGGGTTGACCTCGGCGCCGATGTAGACGATGCCCGCCTCGTCGAGGTTCTTCAGAGCCTCTTCGCCGACGTTCGGGATGTCGCGGGTGATCTCCTCCTGACCCAGCTTGGTGTCGCGGGCCATGATCTCGAATTCCTCGATGTGGATCGAGGTGAACACGTCGTCGCGGACGATGCGCTCGGAGATCAGGATCGAGTCCTCGAAATTGTAGCCGTTCCACGGCATGAACGCGACCAGCACGTTCCGGCCGAGGGCGAGCTCGCCGAGGTCGGTCGACGGGCCGTCGCCGATGATGTCGCCACGCGCCACCTGGTCGCCCACCTTCACCAGCGGCCGCTGGGTGATGCAGGTGTTCTGGTTGGAGCGCTGGAACTTCAGCAGACGGTAGATGTCGACGTTCGAGCCGGCGCCCTCCAGGTCCTCGTTGGCCCGGATCACGATGCGCTGGGCGTCGACCTGGTCGACCACGCCGGACCGGCGGGCGACGATGGTCACGCCGGAGTCGCGGGCGACCGTACCCTCCATGCCGGTGCCGACGTACGGCGCCTCCGCCTGCAGCAGCGGCACCGCCTGCCGCTGCATGTTCGAGCCCATCAGCGCGCGGTTGGCGTCGTCGTTCTCGAGGAACGGGATCAGCGCCGCGGCGACCGACACCAGCTGCTTCGGCGAGACGTCGATCAGGTCGATGTCCTCCGGGCGCGCCAGACCGAAGTCGCCGCGCTTCCGCACCGGCACCAGCTCCTCGACGAAGCGTCCCTCGGCGTCGACCGGGGCGTTCGCCTGGGCGACCGTGTAGCGGCCCTCCTCCATCGCCGAGATGTAGCGGACGTCGTCGGTCACCTTGCCGTCGGTGACCTTCCGGTACGGCGTCTCGATGAATCCGTACTGGTTGACGCGGGCGTAGGTCGCCAGCGAGTTGATCAGGCCGATGTTCGGGCCTTCGGGGGTCTCGATCGGGCAGATCCGGCCGTAGTGGGTCGGGTGCACGTCGCGGACCTCGAAGCCGGCCCGCTCACGGGTCAGACCGCCCGGGCCGAGGGCCGACAGGCGCCGCTTGTGGGTGATCTCGGACAGCGGGTTGGTCTGGTCCATGAACTGCGAGAGCTGCGACGATCCGAAGAACTCGCGCACCGCCGCCGCCGCCGGCTTGGCGTTGATCAGGTCGTGCGGCATCACGGTGTCGATCTCGACCGAGCTCATGCGCTCGCGGATCGCCCGCTCCATCCGCAGCAGGCCGACGCGGTACTGGTTCTCCATGAGCTCGCCGACCGACCGGACCCGGCGGTTGCCGAGATGGTCGATGTCGTCGATCTCGCCCTTGCCGTCCTTCAGCTCCATCAGGACCTTCAGGATCGCCAGGATGTCGTCCTTGCGCAGGACCCGGAGCTGGTCGTCGGTCTCCAGGCCGAGGCGGGCGTTCATCTTGACCCGGCCGACGGCCGACAGGTCGTAGCGCTCGGAATCGAAGAACAGGCCATCGAACAGCGCCTCGGCGGTCTCCAGGGTCGGCGGCTCGCCCGGGCGCATCACCCGGTAGATGTCGACCAGCGCCTCCTCACGGGTGGCGTTCTTGTCGAGCGCCAGGGTGTTGCGCATGTAGGCGCCGATGTTCATGTGGTCGATCGCCAGGACCGGCATCACGGTGATGCTGGCGCCGCCGATCTTCGCCAGCAGGTCGGGCGTGATCTCCTCGCCGGCGTCGCAGTGCACCAGACCGGTCGACTCGTCGATCAGGTCGGCACCGACATAGGCGCCGATCAGCTCCTCGTCCGGCACCCACATGTCCTTGAGGCCGGCCTCGATCAGCTTGCGCGACGTGCGCGGGGTGATCTTGTCGCCGGCCTTGGCCACGACCTCGCCGGTGTCGGCGTCGATCAGGTCGCGCACCAGCTTGGCGCCGCGCATCCGGTCGGCGTCGAACGGGGTCCGCCAGCCCTCGCCCTCGCGGGTGTAGGTCACGGTGCCGTAGAAGTTCGACAGGATCTCCTCGGCGCTCATGCCGACCACGCGATCGCGCTGCGGCTCCTCGCCGGTGCGGTGGCACTCGCGCAGGTACTCGATCGACGAGTCCGACATCAGGGCCAGCAGCAGCGTGGTCGCCGGCAGCTTACGACGACGGTCGATACGGACGTAGACGTTGTCCTTGGAGTCGAACTCGAAATCCAGCCACGAGCCGCGGTACGGGATGACCCGGGCGGCGAACAGGTACTTGCCCGAGCTGTGGGTCTTGCCCTTGTCGTGGTCGAAGAACACGCCCGGCGAGCGGTGCATCTGCGAGACGATGACGCGCTCGGTGCCGTTGATCACGAAGGTGCCGTGGGCCGTCATGAGCGGCATGTCGCCCATGTAGACGTCCTGCTCCTTGATGTCGCGGATCGACTTGGAGCCGGTCTCCTCGTCGACGTCCCAGACCACCAGGCGCAGGGTGACCTTCAGCGGCGCCGCGAAGGTCAGGCCGCGCTGCTGGCACTCCTCGACGTCGTACTTGGGCTCCTCGAGCTCGTAGCCGACGAACTCCAGCATCGCGCGTTCGGAGAAGTCGCGGATCGGGAACACCGACTTGAAGACCTCCTGGAGGCCCACGTCGGCGCGCTTCTCCGGTGCCACGCCCATCTGCAGGAAGGCGTCGTAGGAGCTCTTCTGAACCTCGATGAGGTTCGGCATCGGCGCCACTTCGGCGATCCGACCGAAGCTCTTGCGGACTCGCTTGCGACCGGTGAAGGACCCGACTGCGGAAACTGCCATGATATGACCTCGTCGACCTCGCGGGTGACCCGTGGAGCCTCAGATGGCTCCGACGGTTTGGTGGGAGACGCCCCTGCGGGCGGCCCCCGCCTCGGCAAGACGCCCGACCTGCGGACCGGCGTCTTGCTGAGACGGGAAAAGGGCGCGGGAGCGGCCGTGCCTCGGCACGCCGCTCCCCGCCCCGATCATCGTGCAGACGGTCAAGCTCACTTGAGCTCGACGGTCGCCCCAGCCTCTTCGAGCTGCTTCTTGATCTTGTCGGCCTCGTCCTTGGAAGCGCCTTCCTTGACCGGCTTCGGCGCGCCCTCGACCAGGTCCTTGGCCTCCTTCAGGCCGAGACCGGTGATCGCACGGACCTCCTTGATCACGTTGATCTTCTTCTCGCCGGCCGACGCCAGGATGACGTCGAACTCGGTCTTCTCCTCGGCCGCCGGAGCAGCCTCGCCGGCCGCCGGCATCGCCGCCATGGCGACCGGAGCGGCCGCGGAGACGCCCCACTTCTCCTCGAGCATCTTGGAGAGCTCGGCGGCCTCCAGGACGGTCAGGTTGGAAAGCTCGTCGACGAGCTTCGCGAGATCAGCCATTTCTACCTACTCCTAAGGGTTGGTACTTCCGAAGACAGAGCGGATCGACCGCCTTCACTCCGCCTGCTCGCCGCGCGCCGCAAAGATCCGGGCGAGACCGCCGGCCGGTGCCGAAAGCACACCGACCATGCGGGACGCCGGAGCCTGCAGCAGGCCGACCAGCTTGGCACGCGATTCGTCCAGCGACGGGGTCTTGGCCAGGGCCTTGACCTCGTCCGGGCTGAGCGCCCGCTCGCCAAGCCCACCACCGACGATGGTGAGCTTGTCGTTGGCATTGGCGAACTCCACGATCACCTTGGCCGCCGCCACCGGATCGACCGACGTCGTCACGGACGTCGGGCCGGTGAAGCGATCGGCCAGGTTCTCGTACGGCGTGCCCTGCAGAGCGAGACGGGCGAGCCGATTCTTGGTGACCTTGTAGCCGGCTCCCGCCTTCCGGACCTTCGAACGCAGGTTCTCCACCTCGGCGACCGTCAGACCCGTCTGATGGGTGATGACGACGACCTCGGAGGCCTGGAAGGTCTGGCGAAGGGAGTCGACGAGGTCGGCCTTCTGAGCTCGGTTCACCTCTGTTCTCCGCCACTTGGACCGGTCGTCTTCGGGCGGTTCGCCCTGGACGCACGGTCCGGTTTGCAGGTGGACCCGTCGGATCGCCCGGCGGGTCCGCTCGTTCGCCTGTCCCAGAAGTCCAACCGCTCCCGGCTTTCGCCGAAATCAGTTGGCGCTCCCGTCTGTACGGGCGGATTTTAAGGCTCGGTGGTCCGTCGACCGTGAGCCGCCCGTAGTCTCGGACAGGTCGACCCGGGCCTCGACCCGGGTCTCACGCCGACGGCCGGTCACCCGGCCGCCGGTGTTCAGCCTCAGGCCGCCGGAGCGGTCCCGAGATTCGCGGTGTCGACCTTGACGCCCGGCCCCATGGTCGAGCTGACCGACACGCGCTTGATGTAGGTGCCCTTGGCGCCGGTCGGCTTCGCCTTCTGGATGGCGTCGACGAACGCCGCGGCGTTCGCGAGCAGCGCCTCCTCGGAGAAGCTGGCCTTGCCGATGCCGGCGTGCACGAGGCCCGCCTTCTCGGCCCGGAACTCGACCTGGCCGGCCTTGCTGGCGGCCACCGCCTCGGCGACGTTGGCGGTCACCGTGCCGAGCTTCGGGTTCGGCATCAGGCCGCGCGGGCCCAGGATCTTACCGAGCCGGCCGACCACGCCCATCATGTCCGGGGTCGCGATCACCCGGTCGAAGTCGATCTGGCCGTTCTGGACCTGCTCCATGAGGTCCTCGGCCCCGACCACGTCGGCCCCGGCGGCGCGCGCCTCCTCGGCCTTCGCGTCCTTCGCGAACACCGCCACCCGGACGGTCTTGCCGGTGCCGTGCGGCAGCGACACGACGCCGCGGACCATCTGGTCGGAGTGCCGCGGATCGACGCCCAGGTTCATGGCGATCTCGACGGTCTCGTCGAACTTCGCCGACGCCTTCGACTTCACCAGCTTGATGGCCTCGGCCATCGCGTAGGTGCTGTTGCGGTCGATGCCGGTGTACGCGCCGGCCAGACGCTTGCCCTTCTTCGCCATCGTCGTCACTCCACCACTTCGATGCCCATGGACCGGGCCGAGCCCTTGATCATCTCCATCGCGCCGGCGAGGTCGACCGCGTTCAGGTCGGGCATCTTCGCCTCGGCGATCTCCTTGACCTGGGCCATGGTGACCTTGCCGACGGTGTTGCGGCTCGGGGTCGCGGTGCCCTTGGCCACGCCGGACGCCTTCTTGAGGAAGTACGCAACCGGCGGGGTCTTGGTGATGAAGGTGAAGGTACGGTCGCCGTAGGCGGTGATCACCACCGGCACCGGCATGCCCTTCTCCATGTTCCCGGTCGCTGCGTTGAAGGCCTTGCAGAACTCCATGATGTTGAGTCCGCGTTGGCCCAGCGCCGGACCGACCGGCGGGGACGGGTTCGCCGCCCCGGCCGGGATCTCCAGCTTGATGTAGCCGACGATCTTCTTAGCCATCGTGTCTTCGCCTTTCTGTCATCGGGCCGTGGTGCGGCGCCCCAGGGCTTCGGGGCAACCTCCCACAACCCGCATTACGAGCCGGAACCGGCTCAGACCTTCTCGACCTGGGTGAACTCCAGGTCGACCGGGGTCGATCGACCAAAGATCGACACCGCAACCTTCAGGCGCGCCTTCTCCTCGTCCACGTCCTCGACGTAGCCGTTGAAGGTCGCGAACGGGCCGTCCGCGACCCGCACCTGCTCGCCGATCTCGAAGGTGATGGACGGCTTCGGCCGGTCCACGCCCTCGGAGACCTGCTTGATGATCCGCGAAGCCTCGGCCTCGGTGATCGGGGTCGGCTTGCCCTTGCCGCCCAGGAATCCGGTGACCTTCGGCTGGCTCTGCACCAGGTGCCAGGTCTGGTCCGTCAGCTGCATCTTCACCAGGATGTAGCCGGGGAAGAACTTCCGCTCGGCGTTCACCTTGGTGCCGCGGCGCATCTCCACGACCTCCTCGGTCGGCACCAGGACCTCCTCGATGAGGTCCTCCATGCCCTGGGCGGCCGCCTGCTCGCGGATCGTCGTCGCCACCTTCTTCTCGAAGCCCGAATAGACGTGGACCACGTACCAGCGCATCGCCACTGTCAGCCTCCGAGTCCGAGGACCTGCTGCACGCCCCACGACAGGCCCAGGTCCACCACAAAGAAAAAGATCGAGGCCAGGAACACCATGATGAATACCATCAGGGTGGCCGTAGCCGTGTCCTTCCGGGATGCCCACGTCACGCGCGACACTTCCTGCCGCACTTGGCGCACGAACTGCGCGGGGCTCACCTTCGCCATCGACTTTCCCATTCCGACGCCCGAACGCGGGCGGCGCCCACCGGTTTCCCGGCGGCGCCCCCGCGCCCATCCGATACATTGGCAGGAGTGGAGGGGCTCGAACCCCCAACCCCCGGTTTTGGAGACCGGTGCTCTACCAGTTGAGCTACACTCCTGTAAACGCCCGTCGGATCCGGCCCGGACCCGATGGGCGCCTTATTCTCCCGACCTCACTCGATGATCTTGGAGACGACGCCGGCGCCGACGGTGCGGCCGCCTTCGCGGATCGCGAAGCGCAGGCCCTCGTCCATGGCGATCGGCGCGATCAGCTCCACGTCCATCGCGATGTTGTCGCCCGGCATCACCATCTCGGTGCCCTCGGGCAGAGCAACGGTCCCCGTAACGTCCGTCGTCCGGAAGTAGAACTGCGGACGGTAGTTCGTGAAGAACGGCGTGTGACGGCCGCCCTCCTCCTTCGTCAGAATGTAGGCCTCGGCCTTGAACTTGGTGTGCGGCTTGATCGTCCCCGGCTTCGCCAGGACCTGGCCGCGCTCAACGTCCTCGCGCTTGGTCCCGCGCAGAAGAACGCCCACGTTGTCGCCCGCCTCGCCCTGGTCCAGCAGCTTGCGGAACATCTCGACGCCCGTGCAGGTCGTCTTCGTGGTGTCGCGCAGACCGACGATCTCGACTTCCTCGCCGACCTTCACCACACCCCGCTCGACGCGGCCGGTCACCACCGTCCCGCGGCCCGAGATCGAGAACACGTCCTCGATCGGCATCAGGAACGGCTGGTCCTTCGGACGGTCCGGCGTCGGGATGTACTCGTCCACCGCCGCCATCAGCTCGAGGATCGCCTTCTTGCCGATCTCCTCGTTGCTGTCCTCCATCGCGGCCAGCGCAGAGCCCTTCACGATCGGAATGTCGTCGCCCGGGAAGTCGTACGACGACAGAAGCTCGCGGATCTCGAGCTCGACCAGCTCGAGAAGCTCCTCGTCGTCCACCTGGTCGACCTTGTTCATGAAAACCACCAGCGCCGGAACGCCGACCTGGCGCGCCAGCAGGATGTGCTCGCGGGTCTGCGGCATCGGGCCGTCCGCCGCCGAGCACACAAGGATCGCCCCGTCCATCTGCGCCGCACCCGTGATCATGTTCTTCACGTAGTCGGCGTGACCCGGGCAGTCCACGTGCGCATAGTGACGGTTCGACGTCTCGTACTCGACGTGCGCCGTCGAGATCGTGATCCCGCGCGCCTTCTCCTCAGGAGCCTTGTCGATCGCGTCGTACGCCATGAACGTCGCGCCGCCGGTCTCCGCCAGAACCTTCGTGATCGCCGCCGTCAGCGTCGTCTTGCCATGGTCCACGTGACCAATCGTGCCGATGTTGCAGTGCGGCTTTGTACGCTCAAACTTTTCCTTGGCCATCGCTCGTCGCTTTCCGTCGGCTTCCAGTTGCGGCGCCGTTGGGCGCCCGATCGAGGGTTTCTACAGTCTCCGCTCCTCAGGGTCCGCCGGCGCTGGGCCGCCGATCCATCGGAAGTTGGTGGTGGGGGTAGGATTCGAACCTACGTACGCATACGCGGGCAGATTTACAGTCTGCTGCCTTTAACCACTCGGCCACCCCACCGTCCGACTTTCCGTGACCATCGCCGTGACGACGACCCCGTTCCGGAGGGAACGCGAACTATGGTAATTCGCTCCTGTTTGTCAACGGCGAACACGACCATATCGAAAGGCGCGGCGACAGCCGTTTCGATGAGGTCGTGACAATCGAAAGGCTACCACACCCATGTCCCGACGCAAGCCCAGGCCTTCGCCGGTCTCCGGACGCCCGTCTCGGCACGCCGGCGGCGGGCCGAAGCCGGCCTACGCGGTCGACGACCCGACCCTGCTGTACGGCCGCCACGCCGTGCAGGCCGCCCTGGCCAACCCACGCCGGAAGGTCGTGGCAATCCGTCACACCCCGCAGACCGCCGACGCGCTGGCCGGGATACTGGCCGGCCTGCCCGAGGGCCGGCGGGCGGAGCTGCCGGCGCCGCAGGCGATGGAACGCGCCGATCTCGACGCCGGCCTGCCGGCCGACACGGTCCACCAGGGACTCGTCCTCAAGGTCGAGCCGCTGGACGACGCCGACCTCGGCGACCTGATCGCCGGCTGGCAGGGCCGGGACGACGTCCTGGTGGTGATTCTCGACCAGGTCACCGACCCGCACAACGTCGGCGCGGTCCTGCGCTCGGCCGCGGCGTTCGGCGCGTCCGCCCTGATCATGCAGGACCGGCACGGCCCGCCGGTAACCGGCACCCTGGCGAAGACCGCCTCCGGAGCGGTCGACGCGGTTCCGATGGCCCGCGTGGTCAACCTCGCCAGGGCGATCCGCGACCTGCAGGAGGCCGGGTTCTGGTGCACCGGTCTCGCCGAGGAGGGATCGACCGACCTCGCCGAGGTCGACCTGCGCGGCCGCTGCGGTTTGGTGCTGGGCGCCGAGGGGACCGGGCTGCGCCGCCTGACCCGCGAGACCTGCGACGCCCTGGCCCGGCTGCCGACCTGCCCGCCGATCGGCTCGTTGAACGTGTCGGCGGCCGCCGCGGTAGCGCTTTACCAGGCCCGGCTGGTTCGGGCAGCCCCAGGTGATTTACACTCCCTTAAGAGTTGACCACCATCCTGCCCGCCGGAAAATGGGGGTGCATATCGATGGGTCACGGGCCCCTGACGGATGTGGAGGCCGCCAAGGCGGCGGTTTGCGAGGAGACCGCGGATTTCTACACGCCGCAGGCCCGGCTCGCGCTCGGCCGGGCGGCCGCCGGGTTCCTCACGCCGCAGGGCTTCACGCCGCTGGAACTCCTGCATTCCCGGGACCTGCAGAGCAGGCTCGCAAACGCCGGCACCAACGCCATGCAGGCCGTCCAGAAGACCGCCAGCTGGCAGGTCCGGGGGCTCAGCGTTCCGGTCAGCGAGCGCATCCGCCGGCTCTGGGAGCTGACCGACGTCGTCCAGAAGGAGACCGCCGCGAAGCTCGAGGCCGAGCCGCCGCAGCCGGTCACCCTCACCTCCCTGCCGGAGCTGCTGGCACACCGCCCCGAGGAAAGCGACGACGACCGCAGTTTCCGGGTGTTCGCCGCCCTGACCCGCACGCTGGCCGACGAACAGGGCTGGGCCGCCAAGTTCGCCGCCCTGGCCGGGCTCGGGGTCGGCCTCGCCGGGCTCGAGACGTTCCGCTACTTCGATTCGCTGATCGCCGAGATCCTGCGGCCGCCGGCCGGCCTGGAGGCCGTGCTCGGGCGCGAGGAGACGATCGGCGACGAGATCCTTCGCCTGCTGGCGCTGGTCGACCGAACCGCCAAGCCGGAGAGTGCCCCGGGCAACCCGCCCACCGCCCGCTCGCTTTACGACCTGCTGGCCGTCGCCGCCATGCCGGAGACCCGGGCGGTCCTGACCGAGCACGCGATCGTTCTGGCCCGGTCGAACGAGAAGCTGACCCGCCGGCCGCTGATGGAGGAGGTCGCCTTCGTCGTCGACCTCAAGGACCGGATGACCCGGGACGGCGAGCTGCTCGGCGGCAGCGGGACCCGCGAGGCGCTCGAGCGCCGGCTGGCGCGGGCGCTGTCCGACCAGACCATCGACATGCTGATGGCCGGTACCCGCTGCGTCGGCGAGCGGGTCCTGCGGGCCGTCCAGCTGCACGGCAAGATCTTCGGCGAGGACGCCAGGCGCTATCTCGAGACCTACGTCACCGAGCTGATGGGCCAGCCGAAGCTCGAGAGCACGATCCTTCCCGAGGGGGAGAGCACCAGGCAGAACATCAAGCTGCTGGGCCGGCTGCACCGGGCGCTCGTCAAGTCGGAGCTGCCGGCCAAGACCAAGGAGCGGATCGCCAACCAGGTCGAGCGGTACCAGAGCGACGTGCTCGACCACTCCAAGATCCTGGAACGCCTCGGCACCGGCGGCGGCGCCACCGCCGAGCGGTTCCTGAAGGTCGTCGACCTGTGCCGCGAAGGCGCGTTCATCGCCGGCCCGAACGCCGACCGGGCACGCAAGACCGCCCAGGACCTGATGAAGCGCCCGGACTTTCTCGACAGCTACCTCGAGGGCGCGTCGCAGAAGGGCGAGCGGGCCAACCGCCTGAAGAACCTGCAGCGGCTGCTCGCCGAAGCCCGGATCGTCTGACGCCGCGGGCGCCGCCGGGCGCCGCTTGACGGGGCCGCCCCCGGCCCGTATCGAAGGCGCGTGTGCCGGCATAGCTCAGCTGGTAGAGCACCTGATTTGTAATCAGGGGGTCGCGGGTTCGAGCCCTGCTGCCGGCACCACTTCGGCGTCGACATAGGCGCCGGGCCCTATCGGCCCCTGAGCCGCTGCCCGATCCGCTCCGCCGCCCACAGCACCGCGACCACGTAGGCCGGCAGCAGCGGCCAGCGCAGGTCCCACAGCCAGGTCCCGCCGATCACCGCCCCGGCCCCGCGCCAACCGATCGGCCCCACCTGGAAGCCGGTCCAGGCGACGTACAGCGCGGCGCCGAGGATCGCGGTCGCCACCAGGGCGAGCGCCCGTCTCACAGCGGCCTCAGGCTGGCCGGATCGACCCGAAACACCAGCAGGTCGGCGCGGCGCTCGACGGTGCCCGAGAGTTCGACATAGCGCGCGGTGTCGTCGAGCAGTGCCGCCGTCACCGGCCCGCCGTCCGCATCCGCCAGCAGCAGCAGCTCGGGCGGACCGTCGGCCCGGTACACCACGAACAGCGGCGGGATGCCGCCGATCAGGCAAAGGTTGGCGCACAGCTTGTGGGTCTTGCCCTGGCCCGGCCGCATGGCGCCGAGGTAGCACTTGGAGTCGACGATCTCGCCGCGCAGGGTGCGCGGCCCGACCGGCTCGGACACCGGCCCCGCGAATCCCGCCAGCGCCGCGGCGTCCGCCGCCGCCCGCAGCCCGACCTCGCCGCCGACCTGGATCATCTCGCGGTCGCCGGCCCGCAGCAGGAAACCACCGACGTCGACCGGGCCGCCGTCCAGTCCGGCCGCCTTCTCGCGCACGCCGCGCTTGCCCTGACCGGACAGCGGGATCGCCCGGCCGCGCGGGTGCTCGGAATCCGGCGGCAGGTACAGCACCGGATACGGCTCGACCCGCAGGATTCCGGTCCGGGTCTGGTAGCCCTCGCCCCACCGGAACGCGGCATCACCCCAGTCGCCCTGCGCGGTCACCAGGGTCACCGCCAGCACCGCCGAGGCCCCGAGCACCGCACCGGCCAGGACCGCCAGGAAGCCGAGCAACGGCCGCGGCGTCTTCAGGTAGCCGACATAGAACGGCTCGCGTCCCCTCATGCCCCGCGCTCCCCGACCAGTACCGGCTCGGTGCGGGTGCCCGGCGGCAGTGCCCGCGGATCGATCAGCAGCCGGTCGCCGTCGCGGCAGAGCCGGTAGGTCGCGACCTTCTCGGTGAACGGCGGCGGCGCGCAGCCGGTCTCCGGGTCGTACTGGAAGCCGTGCCAGGGGCAGGTCACGCAGCCGCCGACGATCCGGCCCTCGCCGAGTGGGCCGTTCTGGTGGGCGCAGGCGTTCGACAGCGCCGACACCTTGTTGCCGTGCCGGAACACCGCCGCGCGCTCGCCGTCCGGCAGGGTCACGGTCCGGCCGATGCCGTCCTCCAGCTCGTCGAGGCGGGCGACGTAGACCCAGCCGCCGTCCGCAGGTTCCGGGACCGCATCGCGACGGGCCTCGACGGCTCCGGCGAGCAGATGCAGCCCGGCCACCGCCGCCAGGCTGACCGCGGTCGCGACCGCGTAGACCGCGCTGGTCTCGGCCTGCAGCACGCCCAGGGTCACGTGCATAACCACCAGGGCGTAGGCCAGGTAGACCAGCATGTGCAGCCGCTTCCAGAGCGGCGGCCCCAGGAACGCCAGCCAGAAGTCGTGGCTGGTCGCCGCCATCGCGAACAGGATCGCCAGCGCTGCCAGCCCCAGCCACTCGAACGGGAAGCCGAGGAAGCTGGTGTCGGTGTTGGCGGCCAGCAGCGCCACCCAGGGATCGGTCGGCGAGAACGCCACGTACCACCCCAGCACCGCGTACAGGTGGGCGACCGCGACGAAGAAGGTCAGCACGCCGAAATGCCGGCGATTGTACAGAACCGGCAGGAACCGCCGGTCCAGCCGCGCCAGCGGGCCGATGCACAGGATCAAGGTCAGCATCCAGAACGCACAGGTCCCGAACGCCCGCATCCGCAGCTCGGCCCCGCCGATCAGCGGCGACTCGACTAGGCCGGGCGCCCACCGCAGATAGACCAGGACGTACAGCGCCACGCCGGCCGCCAGGCACAAGTCATAGGCCAGCTTCGAGCGGGTCCACTGCACCGGCCGGTACTGCACGCTCACGGCCGCGTCTCCCCGGCCACGGATCCCTGGAGAACCGGCCGCTCGGACTTCAGGGCGAGGCCGAGCACGAAGCCGGCGACCAGCAGCACCGCCAGCGGCGGCCAGATCCGGCGGTGGGTGCGCCGCAGGTCAGCCCGCATCGGCCGCTTCCCCGCAGCAGCCGCGCCGTTCGCGGACCGCCCAGCGGGCGGCCACCAGCGGCCACAACCCGACCACGCCGGGCGCGACCAGGATCCGGAACAGGTAGGCGCCGCGCGCCGACCGGTCGATCCGGTCGACGCCCCAGCACAGGAACGCCACCGCGACGGCGACGCCGATCCACAGATAGACCCCGGCCAGGGTCAGGAGAGCTTCCGCGATCGCCATGGGCGAGCCTCTGCATGTCCGTCATCATGATACCCATGGCGAACGATGCTCGCGACCGCGCTTCGGTTACCGTTCGACGGGCACACTTGAGGGGGATACGCCGATGAAGATCACCGCGGTTCGCGCACACGTCCTGGAAGCCCCGATCGAGGACCGCTTCGCGTTCTCGCAGGCCTGGGTCGACCGCCGGGTCGGGCTGGTGGTGGAGATCGAGACCGATGCCGGGCTGGTCGGCTGGGGCGACGGCTACGGCCCGCCCTGGGCGCTCGCCACGGTGATCGAGCGCTACTACGCCCCCCGGCTGGTCGGCCGCTCGCCGCTGGCCGGCGACGCGATCTGGGAGGAGCTGTACAACGCGCTGCGCGACCACGGCCAACGCGGCATCGCGGTGCAGGCGCTGTCGGCGGTCGACATCGCGCTGTGGGACCTGCGCGGCAAGCACTTCGGCGCCCCGGTACATGTCCTGATGGGCGGGCCGGTGCGGACCGAGGTCCAGGCCTACGCCACCGGGCTGTACCGCCGGTCCGACGACCGCCAGACCAACCACCGCCTGCTGCGCGCCGAGGCCGAGGGCTACCTGCAGGCCGGGTTCCGGGCCATGAAGACCAAGGTCGGGTTCGGCTTCCAGGACGACGTCGCACTGGTCGCCATGCTGCGCGAGACCGTCGGCCCGGAGGTCGAGCTGTTCGTCGACGCCAACCACGGCTGCGACACGGTCCAGGCCAAGCGGCTGGCGCGCGCCATCGAGCCGCTCGGGATCGGCTGGTTCGAGGAGCCGGTCGAACCCGAGGACCTGGAGGGCTACCGCGAGGTCCGCGCCAGCACCTCGATCCCGATCGCCGGCGGCGAGTGCTCGTTCACCCGCCACGACTTCCGCCGGATCCTGGAGGCCGGGGCGATCGACATCATCCAGCCGGACACTGCGTCCTGCGGCGGCCTGACCGAGGCCAAGCGGATCGCCGACATGGCCTGGACCCATGGCGTCCGCTACAACCCTCACGTCTGGGGCACCGGGATCGGGCTGGCGGCGGCGATGCAGCTGCTGGCCGTGCTCCCCACCAGCGCGCCGGCGTTCGGCGCGCACCAGCCGCTGCTGGAGTACGACAGCACGCCGCACCCGTTCCGCCAGGGCCTGCTGGTCGAGCCGGTCCGGGTCGAGCGCGGCATCGCCCACGTCCCGAGCGGCCCCGGCCTCGGCATCGAGATCCGCCGCGACGTGCTGGAGCGCTGGCGGGTCGGACCGTAGGCGGCCGGTGTCGCCGCACCGCTGCGAGAGACGCCCGCGGCCGCATACGATAGAATGCCGTCAGGTTGCGCTCTGGGGAGGTGCGAAACCCGCATGACCGAGACGGCGAAACGTGGACGTCCGGACATCGACCTGCTCGGCAGGCCACGCTATCGCCCGGTTCCCGATCCGTCCGTAACCCTCGTCTCGCCCGTCCTCCAGCGCCTCTATGCCTACTGGCGCAGCAAGGCCGCGGTCCGGCCGCCGCGGCGCGCCGACCTTGACCCCCTCGAGATCGGCCCGGACATCCACAATGTGACCCTGCTGGACGTTCGTCACGAGCCTCTCAGGTTCCGCTGGCGGTTGCTCGGCGGCGAACTGGTCGAGGCGATCGGGCGCAACATGACCGGCCGGCGATTCGAGGATGTGTATGCGCATCCGATCCTCGCGGACGTCATGCGGGTATTCTCGCGGGCTGCGCTGACAGGGTTGCCGGTCCGGCATGTCGGGACGGCGCGCTTCGCCGAACGCAGCTACCTGCGCTACGAGTCGCTGCATTGCCCCCTGTTCGACGGCGCCGGCCGGGTCGTCATGCTGTTCGGCGGGCTGCATTTCGAGCCTCTCGCAAGTTTCGAGTGACGACCGGGCCGGTCCGACGGCAACAAGTGTTGCCGGACTGAAACACACGCCCCGTAGCAGCCGCGCATCGCCGGTGCGATAGTCGCCCCGACACCAAGAACCGCCGGGAGGCCGCCATGTTCGATCTCGACCGCTTCGTCCAGGACTGTACCGCCGCGCTCGACGAGTCCGCTCCCGAAATGGCGGTGCGCGAGATCGTCGCCGAGGCGGTGTCCGACCCGGCCGCGGTCATGCGGGCGATCGGCGAGCCGGAGCGTGGCGGCGTGTTCACCCTGCACCACAGCGACCGACTGACGGTGCTGAACCTGGTCTGGGGACCGGAGATGAACCTGATGCCGCACGACCACCGCATGTGGGCGTCGATCGGCATCTACACAGGCAAGGAGACCAACGTGTTCTGGCGTCGCAGCCCGGAAGGGCTGCAGCGCATGGGCGCCAAGGAGCTCGACGAGCGCGACGCGACCTGGCTTGGTGAGACCGCCATCCACTCGGTGACCAACCCGCTCGGCCGGCTGACCGGGGCACTGCACGTCTACGGCGGCGACTTCTTCGGCACCCCGCGCAGCGAATGGGACACCGAGACCCTGGCGGAAGAGCCGTACGACGTCGAGCGGGTCAAGCGCCTGTTCGAGGAGAGCAACCGGCGGCTCGACGAACTCCGGGCACACTGACCGGGGCTCAGCCGGCCCGCCGGTGCGCCGACCGTTCGCGGAAGCGACCGGGGCGGACCGCCGCGGCCAGGTCCCGCTCGACCGGCAGCGGCTCCCCCAGCATCTGCGACGCCAACAGCTCCGCCAGCAGCGGCGCCGTCACCAGCCCGCGCGAGCCGAGCCCGGTCAGCGCATGGACGCCCGCCCCGGCCCCGCCGGCGTCGGTCAGCTCCCCGGCGATCGGCAGCCGGTCGGGTGTGGTCGCGCGGATCGCGGCCCGACCGCCGGCCGGCATGGCCGCCTCGAACCAGGCGCCGACCAGCGGCGGCATGGCGCTGCGGATGCGCTCGTGGCCCTCCGCGGTCACCGGCTGCGGCCATGCGTCCGGATCGAATCCCTCGCGCTCGTAGGTGGCGCCGGCGACGTGACGGCCGCCGGTCGCCGGCGTCAGATAGCCGCCGAAGGTCAGCACCGCCCGCAGGCGCCGGCTCAGCGCCGTTTCCGGCAGCTCGCTCAACTGGCCGCGCACGGCGCGCAGCGGCAGCCCGCCGAACGGCAGGAGCGCTCCCGACGCCGCCCCGCCCGCCACGACAACGGCATCGGCTTCGTCGACGACCGCCCCGCCCGCGTCGACGAGGCGCCATGTCGGGCCACCGCGGTCCAACCGCTCGACCGGGCAGCCGGGGCGGAGGCCGGCCGGGCCGGCCAGCGCCCGGACCAGCGCCGGCGGCGACACATGGCCGGCCCGCCGGTACCAGATCGCCGGCCGGTCGAGCGCCACGCCGGCGATCCGGCTGGCCTCCGCCGGATCGACGATCCGCCCGTCCACCGCGGCGAGCGCCCCGATTGCGGCGAGCCGGCCGTGGCGCGCAATCACCGACGGCTCGCCCGCCAGTTCGAGCACCCCGTCGCCGCCGACCGGGATTCCGCGGTCGGCGCACTCGGCCAGGGCGTGCCGGAAGGCTGCGGACGACAGCCGTCCCGCCGGGCCGCCGTCCAGGGTCGGGCGCGGCATCAGCACGCCGACCGGATTGCCGCTGGCCTCCGCGGCCACCGCCGGCCGGCGCTCTACCCAGGCGACCTCGACCCCGCGCCGCACGAGCGCCCCGGCCAGGGCCGCGCCGGCGATGCCGGCGCCGACCACCGCCACCCGGCCCGGCGGGCGAAGGCCCTCGGCCGCGTTCCCGCGGTAGCTGCCCGCCAGGCACTCCCGCTTGCGGCCGAAGCCGGGGCGGCGCTGCATGGCGAATCCGCGCGCCTCCAGCCCGCGGCGCACCGCGCCGGCGGCGGTGAAGGTGGCCAGCCGGCAGCCGGGCGCCGCCAACCGGGCGACCTGGTCGAGCACCGCCGGCTCCCACATCGAGGGGTTGCGCGCCGGCGCGAAGCCGTCGAGGAACCAGGCGTCGACCGCGGCATCGACTTCCGGCAGGACAGCCGCCGCCTCGCCGACCGCCAAGGTCAGGCAGACCCGGTCCTCCGGGAACCAGATCCGGTGCAGGCCGGGCAGCGGCAGCGGATAGCGGGCGATCAGCCGGGCCGCCAGGTCGCCGACCCGCCGGAACGGCGCCAGGATCCCCGCCAGGGTGCCGCGCCGGATCGGGTAGCCTTCCACGGCGAGATAATGCAGCACGCCGCCCGCCGGTCGGGTCCGGCGCCACAGCTCCCAGGTCGCCAGAAAGTTCAGGCCGGTGCCGAACCCGGTCTCGGCGATCGTGAAGCGCCGCCGTCCGGTCCAGGCTTCCGGCAGGCCGACGCCGGCGAGGAACACGTGGGCGGTCTCCGCCAGCCCGCCCTCGCGCGAGAAGTAGACGTCGTCGAACCGCGTCGAGACCGGCACCCCTTCGCGGATCACCAGCCCGGGATCACGACCCTCGAGATCGGGTGCCTCGGGCCCGGGGGCACCGGTCTCGTGCATGCGTCGCTACTCGGCCGCCTCGGACGGGGCATCGGACAGCTGGGTCGCGAAGTCACCCGGCGAGGTGATCTCGACCAGCTCCAGGTCGTCGGAGTGCTCGATCTCGCGATGCCGGATCCCCGGCGGCTGCAGCACGCAGTCGCCCGCCCGCAGCGTGCGCCGCCCCTGGCCCTCGTACTCGAAGGTCGCCCAGCCCTTCAGGATGAACACCATCTGGAAGTCCAGGGTGTGGGTGTGCCATTGCGGGACCGCGTGCTTGCCCGGCACCGCGCGGATCACGTGGGCGTGGTACTTGCCGTCGGTCGCGTCCTTGATGCCCAGGTCCCGGTACACGAAGAACTCGCGCAGGCCGTCGGTTTCGAACTTGGCCCCCTCAGCGGGGTTGTGGACGAATTTCTGCATGGCGTTCCTCCGTTTCTGGACCTCTCGGACTCGGGTCGGCCGGCACTGTGCCACGGCCGGTCGAGCCCGGTCACGCCCGTAGCGGACCCGCGCTGCACGGGGCGGGGTGACACGGGCGTGCCGCCGCGCTATGGCTGCCGCAGTCAGGAGGAGCAACGATGGCCGACGACCGGGAACCGCCGATTTTGCCGGAGGACGAGCAGAAGCGGCTCGCGCTGAAGGTAATCCTGGAAGCCTGGGACGAGGCGATCGCCCAGGGCGCCTCGCCCGAGATCGTCGCTTCGTCGGCGATCTTCGCGGCGCTGACCGACATGATCGACATCTACGGCGAAAGCACGGTCGCCGACATGGTGCAGGACTGGCCCGACCGCATCCGCGACGGCGAATTCACCCTGAAGGACGGCGCCTGAGCCCGGAGCGCACGACATGACCTCGACAGCGTTGAGCGGACGGGCCGCGGTCGTCACCGGCGGCGCCCGGGGGATCGGGCTGGCGGTCGCCGAGCGCCTGCTGGCGGACGGCGCCAGGGTCGCCCTGTGGGACGCCGACGCTGCCGCCCTGGAGGCGGCGGTCGGACGGTTGAGCGCCGGCGAGCGGGCGGTTGCGGCCACGGTCGACGTGACCGACCCGGCCAGCGTCGAGGCGGCCCGCGAAGCCGCCGCCGCCGCCTTCGGCGGCCTCGACATCCTGGTGAACTCGGCCGGCATCGCCGGGCCGACGGTGGCGACCCTCGACTACCCCCTGGCCGACTGGCGACGGGTCGTCGAGGTGAACCTGACCGGCACCTTCCTGGTCTGCCAGATCGTGGCGCCGGTCCTGGTCGGCCGCGGCTGGGGCCGGATCGTCAACATCGCCAGCCTGGCCGGCAAGGAAGGCACGCCGAACGCTCCGGCCTACTCGGCCTCGAAGGCCGGCGTGATCGCCTTCACCAAGTCGCTGGCCAAGGAACTCGCCGGCACCGGCGTACTGGCCAACAGCGTGGCGCCGGCCGCGCTCGACACCGACATGGTGAAGAACATGAACCCGGAGCATGTCCGGATCATGGTCTCGAAGAGCCCGCTCGGCCGGCTCGGCACCGCCGACGAGTGCGCCGCGATGGTGGCGTGGCTGTGCTCGCCGGAGTGCAGCTTCTCGACCGGCGCCGCCTTCGATCTGTCGGGCGGTCGCGCCGTCTACTGAGCGGTCTGCTGATCACAGGAGCGGGTGCTTCGGCCCGCTCACGGCCACAAGCAATGCCGCCCCGAGCGCCGCCAGGGCGAGCCCGGCCAGGACCGAAAGGCCGCGGCGCAGTACCGCCACCCGGGCCTCGTCGCCACCCACCAGCCTGACCAGCCCCTCGCGCAGCCCGGCGACCGCCCCGGCGAGCCCGGCGACCGCGAGCGCGGTGCCGAGCGACATGGCGACGACCACCAGGATCGCCAGCCAGCGCAGGTCGAGGGTCTCGCCGAGAACCAGGACCAGAAGCGCCCCGCTGCACGGGCGGATCCCGATGCTGCCGAGGGCCGCCCACCAGGTCCGGCGGTCGCGCAGCTCCCCGTCGGCGACCGTGAACGACGACAGCCGGCCGGGCGCGCAGATCGCGCAGTCGTCGTGCGCCGGCGCCCTGCCGAACAGCGCGCGGCCGGCGATCCACAGCCCGAGTGCGGCCACCAGCACGTAGCTGCCGCGCTCGATCCAGGTCGCCGCATCGAAGGTGGCGCGGCGGGTCATGCCGAGCAGTTCCGACGCCCCGACCACCAGAACGACGGCGACCAGCCCCTGGACCAGCGCCGATGCGACCGCCAGGCCGATCGCGCGGCGCATCCTGCGCTCCGCGCCGAGCACGTAGGTCGACACCACCGCCTTGCCGTGGCCGGGTCCGACCGCGTGCAGCACCCCGTAGCCGAAGCCGATGCCGAGGGCCGCCAGGGCGCCGGCCGCGTCGACGCCGGAGCGTGCTCCCGCCATCGCGTCCGACAGGCGGTGCTGCAGCGCGAGGCGGCTGTCCTGCAGCCAACGCACGACCGCATCCGGATCGAAGCCGGCGCCCCACAGGCCGATCGCCAGCCCGGCACCGACCAGGAGCGCGACCGCCGGCCAGCGCCAGCGTTGCACCATGGCGGTCATCGGCAGGTCACCTTGACGTAGTCGGCGAACAGGCGGCCGAGCCCGGAAGGCGCGGTCTCGTCCTTGTCCAGGGCCGCGGCCGAGGCCACCACCTCGGGCGCCGGTTCGGACCGGCCGACCGTCGCCGTGCAGGCCGCCTGCCCCGGCCCCTCGACCGCGGCGAAGCCCGGGCCGTCGGGATGCCGCACGTCGATGTAGTACTGCGGGTCGTAGACCATGTAGCCGACCGCGACCTTGCGCGGGTCCGCCGGCGCGTCCGGCCGGATCACGAACGACATGAAGACCTGCCCGTCGACCCAGCGGCCGACCGGATCGGAGGCCCGGGTCGGCTGGTAGCTGCGGCCGTCGATCAGGAACTCGGCGAAATAGCCGACGGACGCGATGTTCCCGAACGCGGTTTCGGCCCACAGCTGGGCCTCGGCCGGGCTGACCGCCTTGTCCCGGTCGGTGTCCATGTCCTCTTCGGCGACCGCCGAATAGAACCGGTCCAGCAGCCACTCGACCCGGACTCCTTCGAGGCGGCCCTCGGCGTCCAGCAGGGCCACGGTGCGCAGGTCGATCCAGACATGCGGATGCGCCGCGGCAGGTGCCGCGGCGGCGAGCGTGATTCCGGCGGCCAGAGCCGCCACGAGCCGGGACGGAAACATCGGCAGCTACGCTCCCCGATCGAAATCGCTGTTCCAGACCTGGCGCAGCGCCGCCAGGGCCGGTTCCGGCAGCGGGCCCATCGCCGCGCCGGCCAGAGCCTCGTCCAGATGGGCGATCTCGGCAAGCCCGACCACCGCACACGACACCCGCGGTTCGGCCAGGACGAAGCGCAGCGCCCGCTGAGCGCGGGTTCCGTGCTCCGGCCCGACCGCCGCGAGGGCCGCGGCCGCCCGCTTCTCCTCGGCCGTGAGATCGCCGCCATCGGCGGTGACCGCGACCTCCCGGCCATGGCGTTCGTCGGTCGCCAGGACGCCGGCGGCGAACACCCGGATCGCCATCACCCCCAGATCGTTCCGCCGGCACGCGTCGAGCAGGCCGCAGAAGCTCTGGACGCTCAGCGCACCGGGTTCGGCCAGCGCCGCCGTCGGGTTCAGCATGTTGTAGTAGACCTGGGCGGTATCGAAGCGACCGCTCTCGACCACCCGGATGCAGCTCGCGGCGTCGCCGAGGGCGGTGAAGCCGATATGGTCGCACAGCCCCTCGGCGCGCAACCGGTCGAGCGCGTCGGCCACGCCGCCGGCGCCGAGCACCGCGTCGAGCGCGATCCGCCCGCCGCCGGTCGCCGGCGCGATCGGGTTGTGCAACTGGTACAGCTCGACTTTCGACATCCGCAGGCGCTCGAGGCTCTGCTCCAGGCTGCGGCGGATCTGCCGGTCGAGCGGCTCGCCGGCCTCCAGGTCGAGGCGCGCCTTGGTGGAAATTCGCGGCCGGCGGTCCGCCGGCAACTCCTGCACGAGCCGACCGATGGTGCGTTCGGATTCGCCGTCGCCGTAGCTGGCGGCCGTGTCGATCCAGTCGACGCCGGCGTCGAGGGCGCGACGGAAGGCGGCCCGCCGTGTGTCGTCGTCCGTGTGGATCAGCACGCCGCCGACCCAGCCGCCGCCGAATACCACCTCGGGAACCGCAAGTCCCGTACGTCCGAAGGGTCGTGTTCGCATGGCATCGCTCCCGTTCCGGTTAAGACCTTCTGGCATCATTGGCTGTTTTTGTTACCATACCCGTGATTGCGGGTGTTTCCCGCCCCCTGAACCGAATCGGATCGACTGTTGGGGGTTGGCCGATGCTTGCGGCACTCGGGTTTCGACAATTCGTACGGGAAGGGCGTCTGACGATCGTCGACGCCAACGGCAAACGGCACGTGTTCGAGGGTTCGCCCGGCCCCGAGGCCACCATCCGCCTTGTCGACCCGTCCCTGCACCACCGGTTGTTCTTCTCGCCGCAGATGGCGGTCGGCGAAGGCTACATGAACGGCGGGCTGGTGCTCGAGGACGGGACCGACCTGTACACCTTCCTCCACGTCTGCATGCTAAACGTGGCGCGCAGCGAGACCGAGAGCATCCAGTGGATGCTGCGCTGGTTCCGCAACGCCCGGGCCGCGTTCCGGCACTGGAACCCGATCGGCGCCGCCCAGCGCAAGGTCTCGCACCACTACGACCTGCGCGACGAACTGTTCGACCTGTTCCTGGACAGCGACCGGCAGTACAGCTGCGGCTACTTCCTGGATCCGTCCGACGACCTGGAGACCGCGCAGTTCAACAAGAAGGTCCACCTGGCCGCCAAGCTGCGCGCCAAGCCGGGCCACAAGGTGCTCGACATCGGCTCCGGCTGGGGCGGGCTCGGCCTGTTCCTCGCCGACCGTCATTCCTCCATCTCGGTCGACGGCGTGACGTTGTCGACCGAGCAGCACCGGGTGTCGAACCGGCGGGCCGAGCAGGCCGGCGTCGCCGACCGGGTGAAGTTCCACCTGCGCGACTACCGGACCCTCGAGGACAAGTACGACCGCATCGTGTCGGTCGGCATGCTGGAGCATGTCGGGCCGCGCCACTACGGCGAATACTACGGCAAGGTCTCCAGCCTGCTGAAGCCGGACGGCGTGGCGGTGATCCACAGCATCGGCGTGTTCCGTCCGGCGCAGCCGCAGAACCCGTGGATGGAGAAGTACATCTTCCCGGGCGCCTACACCCCGTCGCTGAGCCAGCAGACCGAGGCGATCGAGCGCCACACCGACCTGTACGTTACAGACATCGAGATCCTGCGCAGCCACTACGCCGACACCCTGCTGGCCTGGCGGCTGAACTGCGCCGCCAACCGCGACAAGATCGTCGCGATGTACGACGAGCGGTTCTACCGGATGTGGGAGTTCTACCTGACCGGCTGCGAGCTGGCGTTCCGGTACGGCTACCTGATGGTGTTCCAGATCCAGCTCGCCAAGTCGATCGACGCGGTGCCGGAGACCCGGGACTACATCGGCGCGTTCGAATCCCAGCACCTGAAGCGCGCCGCCCGGCGGCTGCAGCAGGCCGGGGACTAGATTTGGCTGTGGCCGCAGCGAGAGAGAGATGGGCCCGGCTCGCGTGTTGGACAGCTCTGACCATACTCATCACCTCGATGACGTTGCCGGCAATGGTGACAGCGGCGCTGGCCGAAAAGCCGACATGTATGCCGATCGAGCCTGTGCGAACTGACACAACACCGACCCCGATCAGGTCCCAGAAGCTTGAGTTCCCGCTTGAAGTGTCCGTCCGTGGCGTCGTCGTGCCTGAATTTGCCCAGGTTACGATCCGTCTTATCGAATCCATCAACCGCCAGCTATGTAGGCCCGCGTTTCATGTGCTGGAGGAAAAAACCTTCATAAAGGATTTCTACATCGATAAGAACGGGCGGATGACTGTAAAGCACATCGGCTCACCGAACTACATGGATCCAATTGACGACAAATCAGATGTTGTAATATTTGTGTCGCATGAGCTGTTCGGCGCCCAATACACAAACCTTTCCATGACATTCACACCATTTGTCAATCACCGCACCTCGATCAAAGCAATGGCTCCCACCCTCAACAAACTCCACAGCAGAAAAACCAAATGCCTCTATGCCGAGGAAAACGACAACCACAACAAGTTATTTTTCGTCATTGGAGCGGAACACAACCGCGGGGAAGACCAATTCATTTCCTGTCTTGCGTCGGGGCTCCTTGCGGCCTTGGGATACGGGGAGCCAGATGATATCGAGCGCTTCTTGAGTCCGGCCACCCTGAGTTTTGTCATGGCCCCGCTCCGCCCCCCCCTGTAGCCGGCGCGGTTGGTCGCGCGTTCGCGATCCTTGCGGCTCAAGGCCTCCCTTAGTGACGAGCCATCGCTTTGCTGCGCGCTTGTCCGAATGAGACCACCATTGCGGCCCCATCCGCCTGCAGTTCAATCGATCCACGGATTGTATACACCCCTTCACTGGACCGGTTGCCTGGCTTATCGTCCCGTCTGAGAACAAGACGCCGAGGGAGGAAGGGCGTGACGGGCGACGATGTGGCGGCCGTGCTGGCGCGGTTGCCGGAGTTGGTGAACGGGTGCGGGCCGCTGGTGAACCGCGGCCGGTTCTTCTCCGGCGAGTTCCTGGTCGAGGCCGATGCGGTGCCGGTGCACGTGAAGGTCCACGAGGGCCGGATCGCCGCCGTCGAGAAGGGCCCGTTCCGGATGCGCGCCTGGCGCTTCGCGGTGCGGGCCGAGGCCCAGGCCTGGGGGCGGTTCTGGGAGACGACGCCGGAGCCCGGCTATCACGACGTCATCGCGATGTGCCGGCTCGGCGTCGCCCGGCTGGAGGGCGACCTGCAGCCGCTGATGGCCAACCTGCGCTACGTCAAGGAGGTGCTGGAGGCACCCCGCGGCAAGGTGGGGGGCTGAGCCATGGCCATCGAGTTCGAGCCTATCGTCGGGCGCTACGCCACCCTGACCCTGTCGGGCCGGCCGTGCCGGATCTACATCGAGGAGGCCGGCCGGGGCATCCCCCTGCTGTGCCTGCACACTGCCGGCTCCGACGGCCGGCAGTACCGCCACCTGATGACCGATCCCGCCGTCACCGACCACTTCCGGGTCATCGCCTTCGACCTGCCGTGGCACGGCAAGTCGAACCCGCCGGTCGGGTTCCACGACGAGGAATACCGGCTGACCACCGCCACTTACACCGAGGCGATCCTGACGGTCGCCGACGCGCTCGAGCTCGACCGGCCGGCGCTGATCGGCTGCTCGATGGGCGGGCGCATCGTGCTGCACCTGGCGGCCCACCACGCCGACCGGTTCCGGGCACTGATCGGCGTCGAGTGCGCCGACCACCAGACCTCCTGGTACGACACCACCTGGCTGAACCGGCCGGACGTGCACGGCGGCGAGATCTGCGCCGCCATGGTGTCCGGGCTGGTCGCCCCGCAGTCGCCGGACGAGTACCGCTGGGAGACCCTGTGGGGCTACATGCAGAGCGGCCCCGGGGTGTTCAAGGGCGATTTGTACTTCTACCGCGAGGACTCCGACTTCCGCGACCGCACCCCGCTGATCGACACGTCGAAGTGCCCGCTCTACCTTCTGACCGGCGAGTATGACTATTCCTGCACGCCGGAGGACACCGAGCGCACCGCCGCCGCCATCCCGGGCGCCGAGGCGGTAATCATGAAGGAGCAGGGCCACTTCCCGATGAGCGAGAACCCGGCCAAGTTCCGCGAATACGTCCTGCCCGTGCTCGACAAGATCCGCAGCGCCGGCTGACCGACAAGAGGAGGATCCCCATGAACGATCTGAGCCCCGCCACTGTCCGCCTGTCGCGTCCGTCCGGCTGCTCCGACGCCGAATGGGATTTGCGGGTCAAGCTCGCCGCCGCCTACCGGATGGTCGACCACTTCGGCTGGTGCGAGCTGATCTACGGCCACCTGACCGCCAAGGTCCCGGGCCCCGACCTGCACTTCCTGATCAACCCCTACGGCCTGAACTACGACGAGGTGACGGCGTCGAACCTGGTGAAGATCGACGTCGAGGGGAACAAGATCGACAAGGACAACCCCTACCCGGTCAACCAGGCCGGCTTCGTGATCCACTCGGCCGTGCACATGGCGCACAGCGAGAACCACAAGGTGGTCATGCACACCCATTCGCGGTCGGGCATGGCGCTGGCCGCGGTCAAGGAAGGCGTGCTGCCGATCTCGATGGGCTCGACCGCCTTCGTCGACCGCATCAGCTACCACGACTACGAGGGCGTGAGCCTGTACCTCGACGAGCGCGAGCGGATCGTCGAGAACCTCGGCGACAACCACGCCATGGTGCTGCGCAACCACGGCCTGCTGACCACCGGCCGCACGGTCGGCGAGGCGTTCCTGTGGCTGTACCGGCTGGAGCGGGCGGCCCAGGTGCAGATCGACGCCGGCTCGGCCGGGACCCTGAACATCATCGGCGGCAACGTCGCCAAGAAATCCGGCGACGACGTCAATTCCTTCGCCGCCTGCGAGGACAGCTACGGGGAGCTCGAGTTCGCGGCGCTGATGCGCAAGATGGACAAGATCGACCCCAGCTTCCGCGAGTGACCACCTCGTGAACGACCGGCCGTTCTGGAAGCGCAAGACGCTGGCGGAGCTCTCCCGCGACGAGTGGGAGAGCCTCTGCGACGGCTGCGGCAAGTGCTGCCTGGTCAAGCTGCAGGACCCGGACACCGACGAGATCGCCTACACCGACGTCGCCTGCAAGCTGCTGGACGGCTCGACGTGCCGCTGCACCGACTACCCGAACCGCAAGAAGCGGGTGCCGGACTGCGTCGTGCTGAGCCCCGCGGTGGTCGCCGACCTGTCCTGGATGCCCTCGACCTGCGCCTACCGGCTGATCAAGGAAGGCAAGGACCTGGCGTGGTGGCACCCGCTGGTGTCGGGCGACCCGAACACGGTGCACGAGGCCGGAATGTCGGTGCGCGGGCGCGTAGTCTCGGAAGCCCTGGTCGAGGACGCCGAACTGCCCGAGCACGTCGTCGACTGGTCGGCCTGACGCCGGGAACCGCGGATCCGTTAGAGCACGGCGACGGGCGACATCGTGTCCGGCCGCAGGCCCGCCTCCACCGCCGCTGCAGCCTGCGGATCGTCGAGCAGTTTGTAGATGGTCGCGCCGAGTATCATCCGCGGATGGCCCTCGTCGTCGGCCAGCGGCAGATAGAGACGCTCGCCGCCGCCGACGCGGCCGATCGTGTGGCCGTAGATCCGGCCGCGCCCGTGCCCGATCGCCGGCGTGTCGAGGACCGCCCGATAGCGCTCCGAGACGACGGGATAGGCGGCCTGCGTCACCAGGTCCTCGACGTCGATGCCGACCACCGGGCAGTCGTAGGTCGAACGGACCGCCTCCCCCATAAGGCGGACCCGGAACCGCTCGCTTTCCGGGTCGTAGTCGTGGATCCAGAGGTAGGTCAGAAGGCCAGGGATCTCGATGGGGTCGATATCCCTGTACGCCGGAACCGATCTTCCGCGCCGCTTGGCACACCAGTACCGCAGAAGGTCGGACAGCCGAGGATCGCCGATCTCGGGCGCATGCTCCACGAGCGTGTAGGAGGTTGCCGACGCCGATGTCGCCAAGATCGTCCCCGTTTCGATCGTGCGATCCGCCCCCGCCACCGCGGAACCGCGGCCTTCAGGCGACGCACACTATCGTACTCGACCCTGCCGGACGGCACCAGAAGCGAGTTGCCGGACGCGCCTTACGGCCCGGGCGCACTTTCAATCGCGCCCCGGCATGCTCATATCGCCTCGAGCACACCAGGGAGAGAAGACCGTGGGCCGAGGCATGTGGATACTGGCGGGCCTGCTCGCCGCTTTCGCGATCGCGCTGATCTATCAGGAGTCGACGGGCGGCGTCGAGCAGCCCTGGGCGCAGTGCAAGGAGAGCCTCGTGCAGCAGATGTTCACCGGCGACTGCACGCCCCGGTCGGGCGGGATGCTGGCCCCCAGGCCCGAAGGCTCCGGTGCGCCCGCACCGGCTCCGGCACCGGCACCGGCACCGGATCCGGCGGACCGGCCGGTCGGCGAGATCAAGCTGAACTGATCACGCGTCCCGCCGGCGACGCCCGGGACCACGGGGCGTGAAGCGCGGGTAGATCGCGACCGCGACCTCGACGATGACCCCGTCGTCGCCGGCAAGCGGCAGCATCAGCCGTTCGTAGGTCGCGATCCACCAGTTGCGGACGAACCGGAACGACCCGTATGTGGCATCGCGGGTTGCCAGAACCTCGCGATAGGCCGGCTCGGCGAATCTCCGGAACAGCACCGGCATCTGATCCAGGTACCGGTCGGTGACGTCCCGGCCGTAGATCCGTGTCAGCTCGACGCCGACCTCGCGGTAGCGGAACCGCGGGCCGGAGTCGGACACCTCGACGAACAGCATGTTCGCCATGAACTCGGACACGTCGACCGGCGCGAACCGTACCTTCCGGGGCAGGTCCGCACCGTCGCGCCGCGCCTCCCAGATCGCCAGCAGGGCCCGGAGCTCGGGCCGGCCCATCGTCGACGGATCGACCGTCATTTCGGACTCGGTGCCTCCAAATCTTCGGTCGCGTCGATTGCCCGCGACGCTCGACACAGGGGGTCGCGGCTCCCTAAGCTGCCGCGATCCGAGCGAAGGGACCGACCGTGACGACGCGACCGCCGATCGCCCAGCAAGTTACCTTCATCTACACCCGCGACCTGGCCGGCGCCTCGGCGTTCCTGCGGGACAAGGTAGGGCTCAGGCTGGCGCTCAACCAGGGCGACCTGTGCCACATCTACGCGGTTGCCGGCGGCGCCTTCCTCGGCGTCTGCGTGAACCGCCCGCCGCCGGAGGATCCCGGCGTGACCTACAGTTTCGTGACGCCCGACGTCGACGGGATGTACGCCACCCTGAAAGCCCGGGGGGTCGAGTTCGAGGCGCCCCCGAAACTGTCCGAGCGTTTCAAGGTCTATTCCTGCTTCTTCCGGGGCATCGAGAACTACCGCTTCGAGATCCAGGAGTTCCGAGACCCCGCCTGGCCCGCCGCCGACCTCGCCCCCTGACCCGTCCACCGAAACCCGAAGCCTGAGGATTCCCATGCCTGATACCGACCTCGCCCTCTGGTCCGCCACCGAGCTGTTGCACGGCTACGCCAGTCGGACCGTGTCGCCGGTCGAGGCGACCAGGGCGGCGCTCGCCCGGATCGACGCGCACAACGACCGGCTGAACGCATTCTGCCTGGTCGACGCCGAGAGCGCCCTGGCGGCCGCCCGCGACTCGGAAGCCCGCTGGGCGAAGGGCGCGCCCAAGGGCCTGGTCGACGGCGTGCCGACCTCGATCAAGGACCTGTCGCTGACCAAGGGCTGGCCGACCATGCGCGGCTCCAAGGCGGTCGATCCGAAGGGACCGTGGGACGTCGACGCGCCGTTCGTGGCGCGGCTGCGCGAGCATGGCGCGGTACTGCTCGGCAAGACCACGACCCCGGAGTTCGGCTGGAAGGGCGTGACCGACAACGCCCTGACCGGCGTCACCCGCAACCCCTGGGACCCGAGCAAGACGCCCGGCGGCAGCTCCGGCGGCGCGGCGGTGGCGGCGGCGACCGGCATGGGCGCCCTGCACCAGGGATCCGACGGCGGCGGCTCGATCCGCATGCCGGCCGGCTATACCGGCGTGTACGGCATCAAGCCGACCTTCGGGCGGGTTCCGGCCTATCCGCTGTCGCCGTTCGGCACGGTCGCCCATGTCGGCCCAATGACCCGCACGGTCGCCGACTCCGCCCTGATGATGACGGTCATGCAGCAGCCCGATGCGCGCGACTGGTACGCCGCGCCGGCCGACACCAGCGACCTGCGGCGGGCCGCCGCGGCCTCGGTCAAGGGCTGGCGGATCGCGTTCTGCCCGACCCTCGGCAACAGCTGGGTAGATCCGGAGGTCGCCGCCCTGGTGAAGGCCGCGGCCGAGGCGTTCGTCGCGCTCGGTGCCATCGTCGAGGAGATCGACTCGCCGCTGGCCGACAGCCACGAGACCTTCCGCAAGCACTGGTACACCGGCGCCGCCAACCTGTTCACCGGCTTCAGCGCCGAGCAGAAGGCGCTGATCGACCCGGGGCTGCAGCAGATCGCCGCCGAGGGTGCCGAGATCGGCCTGCTCGACTACTTCGCGGCGGTGAAGGAGCGCGAGGCCATGGGCACCGCGATGAACCTGTTCCACGAGAAATACGACGTGCTGCTGACCCCGACCCTGCCGCAGCCGGCGTTCGAGGCCGGCCACGAGGTGCCGCCGGGCTCGACCCTGAAGCGCTGGACCGAGTGGACGCCGTACTCATACCCGTTCAACCTGACCCAGCAGCCGGCGGCCTCGATCCCGTGCGGCCTGACCAAGGCCGGGCTGCCGGTCGGCCTGCACATCGTCGGCCCGAAGCACCGCGACGACATGGTCCTGACCGCCTCGGCGGCCTACGAGACGGTGCGGCCGGTGGCGCTACCGAAGCTCTGAGGGCTCCGGGACCGGTTCCGGCCGGATACCCAGGGCCGCCCGGACCCGCGCCATCAGCGTGCCGGCCTGGACCACGCCGCCGGGATCGATCGGCAGCCCGGCGGCGGCCAGGGCCTCGGCGACCCAGGTGTTGCAGGTCCGCTCCAGCGAGAACTCGCCGAGCGCCGGGTAGAACCGGCTGACCGGGTACAGCCCCGGCCCCAGCGCGTCGGCGCGCGGCCGGCCGGCCCGGTCGACCTGGGCCGCGACGTAGGCGACCAGCCGCGCCAGCTGGGCGTCGTCGAGCGGGATCGCCAGCACCTCCGCCCCCGGCAGGTACTGCGCCGGATGGGCGGGCATTCCGACCAGATGGAGGACGGCGGGCGTCGGCACCAGGGCGGCCGCGAGGATGGTCCCGAGGCCCGGGTCCGGATCCCGGTAGAAGGCGGCGTCACCCCATCCGACCTCGATCCAGCGGGCATCCGGGAAGTCGGCCGCCTCGGGAAACGCCGCCGGGTCGAGATCCGCAGCCTCGAACGCCAGCCCGACATGCCAGCCGATGTTGACGGCGAGCACGGTGCGCTCGACCGCCGCGGCCGGAGACACACAGAAGAGCCAGCAAAGGAACACGAGGGCGGGCCGCATGCGCTCCCTCACCTCCTACCCTCATCCCGGCCGCAGCGACGCAGTCGCGGAGAGCCGGGACCCACATCACCGCAGGCGCGGCGGATCAAGTATAGGTCCCGGATCGACGCTGCGCGTCGTCCGGGATGAGGGTTGAGGGAAAGCGACTACTGCCCCTCACCCGCCGCGGCGCAGGGCCCGGCCCGGGCGATCGCCGGTCGGGCGGCCGTCGGTCCACACGACCCGGCCATTGACCAGCACCGCCTCGATACCCTCGGCCGGCTTCATCGGGTCCTCGAAGCTGTTGGCGTCGATGATGGTGCCGGCGTCGAACACGCAGAGATCGGCGAACTTGCCCGCGGCGACCACGCCGCGGTCCTTCAGCCCGAACTCGGAGGCCGACAGCGAGGTCATGCGGCGCACCCCCTCCTCCAGGCTGAACAGCCCGAGGTCGCGGGCGTAGTGCCCGAGGATGCGCGGGAACGTGCCCCACAGCCGCGGGTGCGGGAACTCGTCGTGCGGCAGGCCGTCGGAGCCGAACATGGCGTTCGGATACGACAGGATCCGCTGCACGTCGTCCTCGTCCATCGCGAAGTAGATGGCACCGGCCGGCTGCAGGCGGTCGGCCGCCTCGTAGACGCTGCAGCCCCAGTCCCTGGCGATGTCGGCGAGGTCGCGGCCGGACATCTCCGGATGCGCCTTCGACCAGGTGACCAGCACACGGGTGGAGTACTGGATCGAGTCGTTCTTCAGGACCGTCGAGGACGCGTGGTACGGGTACACGTCGAGGCCGATGTGCTGGCTCTTGATGTAGCGATCGAACAGCGCCAGCGTCTCCTTCGAGCGCCCGAAGTTCTCCTTGCCGTGCACCTTGTGGTGCGAGACCACCACCGGCACCCCGGCCTCGCGGCCGATCAGGAAGGTCTCCTCGAGGCTCTTGAGGACGTCGTCGCCCTCGTTGCGCATGTGGGTGACGTAGCGGCCGCCGAACGCCTTCAGCCCCTTGGCCAGCTCGATCACCTCCTCGGTCGGCGCCTGGGCGGCCGGGGCATAGAACAGGCCGGTCGACAGGCCGACCGCGCCGGCCGCCATCGAGGCCTCCAGCCTGCCGCGCATGGTCTTGATCTCGCCGGCATCGGCCGGGCGCAGCAGCGACTCCATGGCCCCGACCCTGAGCGTCGAGTGGCCGACCAGGAAGGCCGCGTTGACCGAGGCCGGCTCCTTGTCGACGGCGCCGAGGAACTCGTCGAAGGTGGCGAACTTCCACCACTCCTCCTCGCCCAGCAGGTCGAGCGGCGGCGGCGGCCGGCGGTCCAGCACCAGTGGCGCCAGCGAGATGCCGCAGTTGCCGACCACCACGCTGGTCACGCCCTGGCTGACCTTCATGTCCATGGTCGGCTTCGACAGCAGCGCCCGGTCGTCGTGGGTGTGCACGTCGATGAAGCCGGGGGCGACGATCTTGCCGGTGGCGTCGATCGTCTTGCCGGCGGAGGTGCCGGCGAGGTCGCCGACCGCGGCGATCCGGTCGTCGACGATCGCGACGTCGGCGCGTTGCCGCTTCGCTCCGGTTCCATCGATAACGGTGCCGCCGGTCAGCAGCAGGTCGCAGCGCTCGAGCGCGGTCATGGGAAGCCTCCGAGGTGGAACCCCGATCGCAGCGCGCACCGGCGCGGGTGTCAAGACCTCGGCGGAAACAGTCAGCCCGCCCGGGCCGCGGTCCAGTCCGCAAGGTCCGCCAGCAGCGTGTCCAGGTCGGCCTTCAGGCGCGCGAATCCCGTCGACCGGTCGAAGGTCTGCGGGTCGAGATAGAGCGCCCGGTTCAGCTCGAGCTGCAGGGAATGCCGGCCGCCGGCCGGGTCGGAATGCCGGCGCACCAGTTCGGCTCCCTTGTACGGGTCGTTGACCGACACCCGGTAGCCCAGGTCGCGCAGCACCTCGACCGCGCGGCCGATGAAGGCCGGGTCGCAGGTGGCGCCCTCGCGGTCGCTCAGCACGACGTCCGGGCGCGCCCGGCCGGCGTCCACGTTCATGGCGTTGCCGACCGGCTTCATCGAATGGACGTTCAGGTGGAACACCACGCCGTGGCGGGCGTGGGTCCGCGCGACCGCCTCGGCCAGCGCCGAATGGTAGGGCCGGTGAAAGGTCTCCAGCCGGTGCAGGATCCGCTCGGCCGGCAGCGGCCGGTCGTACAGCGGGCGGCCCTCCAGAATCAGCCGTCGGATCACCCCCATGCCGGCGGCGGTCTTCCGGGTCGGGTTCAGCGGGTGCGGCCAGTCGCCGTCGATCAGGCGGGCGTCCAGGTCGTCCTCGGCCCGGTTGGGGTCGACATAGGCGCGCGGGAACAGCGCCGCCAGCAGGGTCCCGCCGACCGCGGGCACCGCCCCGAACAGCTCGTCGACATAGGCGTCGACCGAGGTCATCAGCTCGGCCAGGGTGACCCGGTGCTCGAAGTCGGCCGGCCAGTCGACCCCGCTGTGCGGACTGTCGACCACCAACGGCACCGGATCGGCCACCGGGTCGCGGCGGTACAGCACGCCGGGAACGAGCAGGTCGGCGTCCCGCACCACCTAGGGTCCGTCGTTCAGATGGCAGGCCGACCAGCGCCCGGGCGCGATCTCCCGCAGCGCCGGCTGCTCGGCGGCACAGCGCGCCGTCGCGTGCGGGCAGCGCGGGTGGAAATGGCAGCCGGTCGGCGGGTCGATCGGCGACGGGATCTCGCCCTTGACCGGCACGAACCTGCGCTTGCGGGCCTCGAGCCGCGGGATCTCGTCGAGCAGGGCCCGGGTGTAGGGGTGGTTCGGCGCGTCGAACAGCGCCTCGGTCGGCGCGGTCTCGACCACCCGCCCGAGATACATGATCACCACCCGGTCCGAGAGGTGCTCGACCACCCCGAGGTCGTGGCTGATGAACAGGTAGGTGAGGCTCAACTCCTCGCGCAGCCGCATGAACAGGTTCAGGACCTGGGCCTGGATCGACACGTCGAGCGCGGCGACCGACTCGTCGCACACCAGGAACTCCGGCTGCACGGCGAGCGCCCGGGCGATACCGATCCGCTGGCGCTGGCCGCCGGAGAACTGGTGCGGGTAGCGCCGCATGTAGGTCGGGTCCAGGCCGACCCGCTGCAGGGTCTCGGCGACGTAGTCGTCGACCTCCTTCGCCCCGACCAGCCCATGCACGACCGCCGCCTCGCCGACGATGTCCCGGACCCTGAGGCGCGGGTTCAGCGAGCTCATCGGATCCTGGAAGATCATCTGGATCTTCAGCGCCGCGTCGCGCGCCGCCGGGCCCTTCAGCGCGGAGACCTCGCGGCCACGGAAATGCACCGTCCCGGAAGTCGCGGGGTGAACCCCGGCCACCACCCGCCCGAGGGTCGACTTGCCGCAGCCGGACTCGCCGACCAGGCCGACCACCTCGCCGTCGGCGACCGCGAGCGACACGTCGTCGACCGCCTGGACGACCTCGTCCCGCAGGCCGGCCCCCAGCAGGTTGGCAATCTTCGCCGCGGCGTCGAGGCGCTTCACGAAGCGCTTCGAGACGTGCCGCAGCTCCAGGATCGGCGTCGCCGCCGCCGGCTCGCTCCGGTCCGGGGCCGCGCTCACGCCGTCGCCTCCGCCGGCGCGCGACCGGTCGCCGGGTGGTGGCAGCGCACGTCGCGTCCCGCCACCGGCTGCGTCAGCTCCGGCGCGACGTCGCAGGCGGCGTCGGCATCCGGGCAGCGCGCCTTGAACGGGCAGCCCGGCCGCAGGTTCAGCAGCGACGGGGTCATGCCGGGGATCTGGGCCAGCGGCTGGCCGCGGCGGTTGCGGCTCGGCACCGACCCGATCAGGCCGCGGGTGTAGGGATGCGCCGGCCGGTCCAGCACCGCGTCGACCGTGCCGTGCTCGACCACCCGGCCGGCGTACATCACGCAGATCTCGTCGGCCAGGCCGGCCACCACCGACAGGTCGTGGGTGATCCAGATCAGCGCGGTGCCGGTCTCCTCGCAGAGCTTCTGCACCTCGTAGAGGATCTGGCCCTGGATGGTGACGTCGAGCGCCGTCGTCGGCTCGTCGGCGACGATCAGGTCGGGCCTGTTCAACAGCGCGATCGCGATCGCCACCCGCTGCCGCATGCCGCCGGAGAACTGGTGCGGGTAGGAGCGCAGCCGCTCCTCCGGCGACGGGATGCCGACCCGGCCGAGCGCATCGCGCGAGCGCCGCCAGGCCTCGTCGCGGGAGATGTCCTGGTGGGCGCGGATCGCCTCGACCATCTGGGTGTCGATCCGCAGCACCGGGTTCAGGGTCATCATCGGGTCCTGGAAGATCATCGCGATCCGGTTGCCGCGGAGCTGCCGCATGCGCTCCTCCGACGCTCCGGCGATGTTCTCGCCGCGGTAGCGGATCTCGCCGCCGACGATCCGCCCGGGCTCGTCGACCAGGCCGAGGATCGAGAAGCCGGTGACGGTCTTGCCGGAGCCGGACTCGCCGACCAGCCCCATCACCCGGCCCTGCCGCACGGTGAAGGACACGTCGTCGACCGCCTTTACGGTGCCGGCCTTGGTCAGGAAATGGGTCTGCAGGTTGCGGACCTCGAGGGTCGGTGCGCCGTCGCTCATGCCCCGCCCCCCCTACTTCTGCAGACGCGGGTTGAGGACGTCGCGCAGGCGGTCCCCGACCAGGTTGATACTGACGATGGTGACCAGCAGCGCGATCCCCGGGAAGGTGCTGATCCAGTACGACCCGCTCATGATGTACTCGAAGCCGTTGGAGATCAGCAGGCCGAGCGACGGCTCGGTCTGCGGCAGGCCGAGGCCGAGAAACGACAACGTCGCCTCCAGCGAGATGGCGTGGGCGGTCTGCACCGTGACCACCACGATGATCGGAGCCATGCAGTTCGGCAGCAGGTGGCGGAACAGCACACGGCGGTCGCCGAGCGCCAGGCTGGCCGCCGCCTCGACGTACTCCTTGCGGCGCTCGACCAGGGCCGACCCGCGGATCGTGCGGGCGTAGTACGCCCACTGCACCACCACCAGCGACACGATGATCTTGTCGATGCCCTTGCCGAGCACCGCCAGCAGGATCAGCGCCACCAGGATCGCCGGGAACGACAGCTGGATGTCGACGACCCGCATGATCAGCGTGTCGGCCCGGCCGCCGTAGTAGGCCGCGACCAGGCCCAGGCTGCAGCCGATCAGCATGGCGATCAGGCCGCTGCCGATGCCGACGCCGAGGCTGATCCTGAGCCCGTAGATCATCGCGCTCAGCATGTCGCGGCCGAGCCCGTCGGTGCCGAGCCAGGCCGTCGTGCCGCTCATCATCGCCTCGCCCGGCTCCAGACGGGAGTCGAGGATGCTGACGGTGGCGAGGTCGTAGGGGTCGGTCGGGGCGATCCACGGGCCGAGCAGCGCAATCAACGCGATCACGCCGACGGTCACGGCGCCGACCACCGCGACCGGGCTCTCCCGGTAGTCGGAGAGGAAGCGGCGGAACGGCGTCTCGACACCGGCGTCGGCGGAGACCGCCACTGCCCCGCTCCGGTCGTCCTGGATCGCGGTCATGACTTCATGTCCTGCAGCCGGACCCGCGGGTCGAGGAACGAATAGGCGATGTCGACCATCAGGTTCAGGAAGACGAAGATCAGCACGATGATCATCAGGTAGGCGACGATCACCGGCCGGTCGAGGAAGCCGATCGACTCGATCAGCAGCTTGCCGATGCCGGGCCAGGCGAACACCGTCTCGGTCACCACCGAGAACGCCACCAGCCCGCCGAACTCCAGCCCCAGCACGGTCACCACCGGGATCAGGATGTTCTTCATGACGTGCACCAGGATCACCCGGCTCTCGGACAGGCCCTTGGCGCGGGCGAACTTGATGTAGTCCTGGTGCACCACCTCGCGGGCCCCGGCGCGCGCCAGCCGGGTCACCAGCGACAGCTTGAACAGCGCCAGGTTGACCGCCGGCAGCAGGATGTGGGACCAGCCGTCGGCGCTCAGCAGCGTGGTCGGAAAGCCGAGCACGGTGGTGATCTCGTCGGAGCGTCCGGTCGACGGCAGCCAGCCCAGCACCACCGCGAACAGCAGGATCATCATGATGCCGACCCAGAAGGTCGGCAGGCTGAAGCCCAGGATCGACCCGGTCATGATGGTCTTCGAGACGATGGAATCCGGCCGCAGCCCGGCCCAGGTGCCGAGCGGGATCCCGAACAGCACGGCGATCGCCAGCGCCACCACCGCCAGTTCCAGCGTGGCGGGCAGGCGCTCCAGGATCAGGCCCAGCGCCGGCTCGTTGAACCGGAACGATTCGCCGAGATTGCCCGACAGTGCCCCGCCCAGAAACTTCAGGTACTGCTCGTGGAACGGCCGGTCGAGGCCGAGATCGGCGATCACGCGGGCGCGTTCCGCCTGGTCCGCGTCGTCGGCCACCAGGATCTGCGTGGGATCGCCGACCACGAACACGCCGGCGAACACCAGGAACGACATCACCAGGACCACCAGGATGGCCTGCATCAGCCGCCGGATGATGAAAACGGTCATCGCCGTGGAACCCCCACCGGGTGACAGTCGCCCCCGGCACCGGCCGGGAGCGTCGGGCGGGCGGCGCGGGACCGGTCAGCCGGCCCCGCGCCGGCTGCTCATTTCTCGACGATGACGTCGTAGGCGACCGTGCGCTCGTCGGTCCGGGCGTTGTAGGCCAGCCCCTTGCGCGTCGCCCAGGTGTTGACCTGGTAGTGCAGCGGGATGATGCCCTGGTCGCCGCCGATGCCGATGTCGGTGGCCTCCGCCAAGAGCTCGCCGCGCCGCTTGTCGTCCACCGTCGACAGGGCCTCGGCGAGGAGCGCGTCCATCTCCGGGCTGGAGTGCCGGCCGCGGTTCGACGCCCCCCAGCCCTTCTTCGGGTCGTGGGTCGCCAGCAGCGACTTCAGCGGCGACGACGCCTCGCCGGTGCCCGACCCCCAGCCGACCAGGATCAGGCTGAACTCAGGGGTGTTGTCCGGACCGCCCTTCGAGGCGCGCGAGAAGAACACGTTCTTCGTCATCGTCTCGACCTTGGTCGGGATGCCGTTGGCGGTGAACATCTGGCCGACCGCCTCGAGGATCTTGGCGTCGTTGATGTAGCGGTCGTTCGGGCCGTGCACCGTCAGGCCGAAGCCCTTGCCCCAGCCGGCCTCGGCCAGCAGCGACTTGGCGCCCTTCGGGTCGTAGGGATCGGCCGTCAGGTTCGGCGAGCGGCCGAAGAACCCGTCCGGCAGCAGCTGGCCGGCCGGGATCGCCACGCCTTCCATGACCCGGTCGACGATCGCCTTGCGGTTGATCAGCAGCGACAGCGCCTTGCGGACCTTGGCGTCCTTCAGCGGGTTCTTGTCGAGCGGCTGGCCGTCGACCGTCGTCACGAACGGCGACTGGTCGCGGAACTGGTCCATATGCAGGTAGATGACCCGGTTCGACACGCCCTGCGACAGGTTCAGCTTGGAGTCCTTCTTCAGGCGCGCGATGTCGACCGTGGGCACGTTGTCGATCATGTCGACGTCGCCGGCGATCAGCGCTGCCACCCGGGCCGGTGCCGCTGGGATGAACTTGAACGTGACCTTGTCGAACGGCTGGTGGAGGTTGCCGTTGTAGGCTTCGTTCTTGGCGAAGACGATACTCTCGCCCTTCTTCCACTCGACGAACGTGTACGGGCCGGTGCCGATCGCGGCGGTGCCGTCGTTGAAGTCCTTGGCCTCGATGCCCTTGTTCTTCGCCGCCTCGCCGGTGCCCTTGGCGTCCGACGACATGATCATCACGGTCGTCAGGTCGTTCGGCATCAGCGGATAGGGTGCGGCGGTCGAGATCCGGATCGTGTGGTCGTCGACCTTGGTGACGGTCTTGCCCTTGGTGTAGGTGCGGAACGACGAGTTGCCACCGGTGTACTGGTCGGCCCGCTCGAACGAGAACAGCACGTCGTCGGCCGTGAAATCGCTGCCGTCGTGGAACTTGGTGCCCTTGCGAAGCTTCAGTTCCCAGACCGTGTCGGAGACCGGCTTCCACTCGGTCGCGAGACCGGGCATGAGCTGCTGGTTGGAGTCGAATTCGATCAGGCGCTCGAAGGTGTGCCCGATCATCGAGTTGTTCGGACCCAGGTTGTGAAAATACGGGTCCATCGAGGACGGCTCGGCCGCAATCCCGATCGTGATGTCTTCGGCGAGAACCGGCGTTGTCAATGCGCCAAACGCAATTGCAACCGCTCCCAGCCGGTGCAGCATGGTCATGTTCGCCTCCGTCTGTTCCCTGTCCGCGACAGTCGCCTGTTCACGAATACTTTCTTGGTAGCTCGCCGTCGTTGCGGAGAGCCTTTGCGGTAACCGACCGAGCATGGCGGAATTGAAACCGGCACACAACCACGGGCGGCCACGGAGGCGCCCCGTCCACCAGGTCCGACCTCTGGTCAAGGCCGGCTGCATCACCTAGTTTGAGGTGACGAAGCCAAGCGTTCGTCATCCGCCCGAACGAGCCTCCCGCCAATCGTCCGCCGAGCCCCGTACCCGGCCGAGCCCGTCGCCGCGCAAACGGACCCCGATCGATGAGCACCGCCTCCACCTCCCGAACGGCCTGGCCGGTCGAGCTGCAAGCCCCGGACATCGAGCCGTACCGGGCCGGCAACACCGGCGTTCCGTTCTTCTGGACGTTCGTGGCCGGGCAACCCGGTCCGCACGTCATGGTCACGGCGGTCGTCCATGGCAACGAGCTCTGCGGTGCGCTGGTCCTGGACCGGCTGCTGAAGGCCGGCCTGCGGCCGGCGCGCGGGCGGCTCACCCTCGGCTTCTGCAACGTCTCGGCCTACCTGGCGTTCGACCCCGCCTATCCGACCCTGTCCCGGTTCGTCGACGAGGACTTCAACCGCCTGTGGGACAAGCCGAAGCTGAACGGCAGCCGATCCAGCGTCGAGCTCGCCCGCGCCAGGGCGATCCAGCCGCTGATCGACACCGTCGACCTGCTGCTCGACATCCACTCCATGCAGAACCCGACGGAGCCGCTGGTGCTGGCCGGCGCCTGCCAGAAGGGCCTCGACCTCGCCCGGCGGGTCGGCTGCCCGGCCACCGTCGTCGTCGATGCCGGGCACGCCGCCGGCGCCCGGATGCGCGACTACGGCTTCTTCCAGGACCCCGGCGACCCGCGGGCGTCGCTTCTGGTCGAGTGCGGCCAGCACTGGGAGCGCGGGTCCGAAGCCGTGGCGCTCGAGACCACGCTGCGTTTCCTGCTGGCGACCGGCTGCGTCGACCGGCCCGCCGTCGCCCACTGGCTCGGTCCGGAGCCCGGGCCGCAGCGGGTCGTCCAGGTGACCCAGCCGGTGACCGTCCGGACCGGCGACTTCGCCTTCGTCGAGCCGTTCGTCGGCATGGAGACGATCCCTCGGGCCGGCACCGTGATCGCCCATGACGGCGACGCCGCGGTGACCACGCCGTACGACGACTGCATCCTGATCATGCCGTCGCGCCGGCTCGCCGTCGGCCAGACGGCGGTCCGCCTCGGCCGGGTCGTCGATGGCTGAGGCCGCGGCGTCGTCGCCGACGCCGCCAGCCCCGGAGAAGCCCGGCGGCGACCGCATGACCGCCGGCCGCCCGCGCGGCTCGATGGCGCTGGCCCTGGCGATCGGCGCCGGCGGCGGCCTGCTGTTCGCCTGGGCCCGGCTGCCGCTGCCGTGGATGATGGGCGCGATGGTGGCGACCACCGCCGCCTCGGTCTGGGGGGCGAACATCCGCGTCGACCACCGCCTGCGCGTGGTGATGATCTGCGTCCTGGGGGTCATGCTCGGCAGCGCCTTCAAGCCGCAGCTGCTCGACCAGCTCGGCGAGTGGGCGGTGTCGATCGCCGGCCTGTTGGTCTATGCGATCGTCGCCGGCGGGCTGGTTACCTGGTACTTCCGCAAGGCGGCCGGCTACGACGCCGTCACCTCCTACTTCGCGTCGGCGCCGGGCGGCCTGAACGAGATGGTGATCGTCGGCCGCGAGATGGGCGGCGACGACCGGGTGATCGCGCTCACCCATTCGGCGCGCATCCTGCTGGTGGTGATGACGCTGCCGTTCCTGTTCCGGCTGTTCACCGACTACGCGCCGCCCGCCGGGCTGCTGCCGGGCGGCGGCGGATCGTTCGACATGCCGGCATGGGACTGGGCGATCCTGACCGGCTGCGCCGTGATCGGGCCGCTGGTCGCCCGCCGCCTGAAGGTGCCGGCCGCGTTCCTGATCGGCCCGATGCTGCTGTCGGCGACCGTCCACGTCGGCGGCGTGACCCAGGCGACGCCGCCGGGCCTGCTGGTCGCCATCGCCCAGGTGGTGATGGGCACCGGGATCGGCTGCCGGTTCGCCGGCACTCCGTTCCGCGACATCGCCCGGATCGTCGGCGTGTCGATCGGCTCCACCGTCATCCTGCTGGTACTGGGCGTGCTGTTCGGGCTGGCCGTGCAGCAGCTCACCGACGTGCCGTGGTTCGTGCTGGTCCTGGCCTACGCTCCCGGCGGGCTGGCGGAGATGAGCCTGGTGGCCCTGGCGCTCGGCCGCGACGTCGCCCTCGTCGCCACCCACCACATCTTCCGGATCGGCTTCATCGTGATCCTGGCCCCGCTGGCGTTCCGCCTGATGCGGCGGACCGGCCGGGTCTGACCCCGGCCGGCGCACGCGGGGCCTACTTGGCGCCGAGGATCGCGGTCACCCGCCGGGCGAACTCGATGTCGGCTTCGATCGCCACGTCCCGGTCGTTGGAGATGTGCGAGATCACCAGGAGCTGGCCCGACAGGTGCGGATAGAACGAGAACACCTCGGTCACGCCCTTGCCGTCGCCGATGTCGGAGCAGCGGATCTCGACCCGCTTCACCTGGATCGCGGTCGCCGGCAGCGTCCGGACGTCGGACGACGACGCCATGTCACCCTTGCAGCGCGGCTGCTTCTGGCGGACCAGGTCGGTCCGCAGGGTCTCGATGTCGGGGTTCGAGCCGACCCCGGTCGAGAGACCGACTCCGTCCCCGTTGTTGATGTTCCAGATCAGTGCCGCGTTCCACTTGCGCATCGACTCCGGCACCTGCTGCGGCACCGTGAAGTACGGCGACTTCTCGCTGGTCACGACCTGGCCGGCGAAATCCCGAGGCGGCAGCGCCAGCAGGTCCATGCCCTTGGCGCGCTTGGCCGGCCCCGAAGACGGTGCCTGCGCCCGCGGTGCCTGGGCAGCGGCGGCGGCCCGCGTCGACTGCGACCAGCACTGCTCGAGTTCGCCGATCGCCTTGAAGGTACCGGTCAGCTTGAACGTCATCGAGCCGAACGCGGACTCCACGTGCAGGACGTTGCCCTTCTTCAGCGAGGCCACCAGGTCGGTGTCGCCGACGAACTGCGCCGCCATGGCCCCCTTCGAGACCGACTGGAAGTTGCCGGTCCGCCGGCGCAGGTCGTCCACCCACAGGGTGACCGGCTGCGGCTGGCCGGCTTCAAGAGACCAGCCCTTGTTCATGAGCCAGATCTCGAACGTGCCCTCCAGCGACTTCCCGAAGCCGAGGCGCATGCCGTCGGGGTGCTCCGAGGTGATGACGCACCGCTCGAACTTGCCGTCCTTCTGGGCATAGGCGTTGCCGGTCCAGGGCCCGCTCTTGAATTCAGCGAGCGCGGGCGCCGCCCCGCTCGCCGCGAGGACGGCCACGAGCAACGCAAATGCCGCCGTCCATCGTGTCACCGATGCCATGAACCCGTTTCTCCGTTCCTCGGGATGCGCGCGCACGCCGGATATCAGCCACGCAATTGTTACGCAAATTTGGCAGTGATCCCGCCGTCCACCACCAATTCGGTCGCCGTCACGTACTTGGCCTCGTCCGAGGCCAGGAACAAGGCGGCATGGGCGACGTCCCAGGCGTCCCCCATCTTGCCGGTCGGGCACTGGGCGTCGCGCAACCGCACCATTTCCTGCGCGTCGCCCTTGGCGTAGGCGTCCGGCAGGCCGGCGAAGATCAGCGGGGTGTTCATCAGCCCGGGCAGGATGCAGTTCGAGCGGATGCCCTGGCGCGCATACTGCAGCGCGATCGCCCGGCTGAACGGGATCAACGCGCCCTTGGTGGTCGAATAGGTGATGTAGTCGACGCCGGTGTGGCGGATGCCGGCGATCGAGGAGATGTTCACGATCGCGCCGCCGCCGCGCTTCAGCATCTCCGGGATCACCGCCTTGCAGACTAGGTAGGCGCTCTTCAGGTTGACGTCGAGCACCCGGTCCCAGTCGCCTTCCTCGATCTCGACCGGCCCGCCGACCCGGACGATCCCGACGTTGTTGTCCAGGATGTCGATGCCGCCGAACGCCGCCACGGTGGCGTGCACCATGGCGTCGACCTGGTCCTTGCGGGACACGTCGCAGGTCACGGCGATGGCCTCGTTGCCCTCCGATTCGACGATCGACCGCGTCTCCTCCGCGGCCTCGGGATTGATGTCGACGCACACCACCTTCGCGCCCTCGCGGGCGAACAGGACCGAGGTCGCCTTGCCGTTGCCCCAGCCGGGCCCGATCGACCCGGCCCCGGTCACGACCGCCACCTTGCCGGCCAAACGCCCCGCCATGCTCGTCTCCTCGTTTCGGTTCACAGGCATCCCGCGCCGGCCGCATAATGCCTCGCCGGAGATCGGAACGCGATGCCGCCGAAATCCGGGTACTCCGGCCGGCCTCCCCGGTTGCGAGCGACGATCGACGCCGAACGGGGAGACCGCCTTCATGCCGGATACCAGCGACCGTGCGCCGGCTACGCAACCCGGCAGCGCCGGCGAAGTATTCCTCGCCTTCCTTAAGCTCGGGCTGAGCGCGTTCGGCGGGCCGGTCGCCCATATCGGCTACTTCCGCACCGAGTTCGTCGAGCGCCGTCGCTGGCTGGACGACACCGCCTATGCCGACACCGTCGCACTGTGCCAGTTCCTGCCCGGCCCGGCCTCGTCGCAGGTCGGGCTGGCGCTCGGGGCCCGGCGCGCCGGGCCGGTCGGCGCGGTCGCCGCCTGGCTCGGCTTCACCCTGCCGTCGGCCATCCTGATGATCCTGGCCGGGCTCGGCGCGGTGGCGTTCGGGACCGGCGACCCGGCGACGGCTGCCGCGATCCACGGCCTGAAGCTGGTGGCGGTCGCGGTGGTGGCGCAGGCGGTGCATCAGATGGCGAGCCGGCTGGCGGCCGATCCGACCCATGCCTCGATCCTGGTCGCCGGAGCGACGACCGCCCTGGTCCTGCCGGGTCTCTCCGGACAGCTCGGCGCGATCGCGCTCGGTGGCGTCGCCGGCCTGCTGGTCGGTCGGCGACGGGGCGCGGCCGCGGCGACCGGCGGTCCGGCCTCCGCTGCCGGCGTCCCGGTGTCCGTGGGCCTGGCCCTGCTGGCGATCATGGCGGCCCTCCTAGCCGCTCCGCTGGTGTTCGCCGTGCCGGAGGGCCTGCGGATGGCCGAGGCGGCGTTCCGCGCCGGCTCACTCGTGTTCGGCGGCGGCCATGTGGTCCTGCCGCTGCTGGAGGCGGACACCGTGAAGACCGGCCTGGTGGCCCGCGACACCTTCCTGGCGGGGTACGGGCTGGCCCAGGCGGTGCCCGGGCCGCTGTTCACTTTCGCCGCCTTTCTTGGAACCGCCGCCCCGGCCCCGGGCGGCCCTCTTGGTGGCGCCCTAGGGGGTGCGCTGGCGCTGGTCGGGATCTTCCTGCCGTCGGCGCTGATCCTGTTCGGGGCACTGCCGTTCTGGGATCGGCTTCGCGCCTGGGCGCCGGCCCGGGCCGGCCTCGACGGCATCAACGCCGCCGTCGTCGGCCTGCTGGTGGCGGTGCTGTACGACCCGGTCGCCAGCGCCGCGATCGCGGGACCGCGGGACGTCGCCGCCGTGCTGGTCGCCTACCTGCTGCTGGAAGTCTGGAAGGCCCCGCCTTGGATGGTGGTGATCGGCTACGGGCTCGCCGGCGCGGCGATCGGCGCCTGGGCCTGACCGGCGCGGCCGCCGATCCCCGTCAACGCCCGAACCGGACGATCACCTGGCGGCGCTCGCGCGGCGCCGGCGGCGGCGTGCCCGGCCCGAACTGCCGGTCCCGCGCGCGCTCGACGTCGCGGCTGTCCAGCCCGAACAGGTCGCAGGCGATGAACTCCACGACCCGGGCCATCATCCGTTCGATCAGCAGCACCCCGCCCTCCTTCGCCGCCCGGCCGTCCAATGCGCCACCCGATGGTACGGGTCGCCGGCGCGTTTGCAACGCCTCAGCGGATCGCCGGCTGTGCTGCCGTATCGGCAAGGAACCGGTCGACCGCCTCCCAGAAGGCCCGGCGGACCGGCGCGCGCTCCCGCAGGATCTCGTGCCTGGCATCCGGGAACCGGACGAGCCTGGCATCCGGCAACCGCGCCACGGCGCACTCGATCGCCGCGTTCTCGACGATGGTCTCCTGCCCGGCGAGAGCGACCATCAGCGGCGTGCGGACCGCCTCCAGCGCGCCCGGCGCCATGACCGCGTCGATCGAGCGGAACGCCGCCCGCACCCAGGCGAAGGTCGGATCGCCGAGCGCCAGGTCGGGATTCGCGTCGAGCATCCGGTGCAGCGCCTCGAACTGCTCGCGGTCGCTGGTCAGCGGATTGCCCTCGAACCGCCGGCGGCGCTCGCCGTAGCCGGCACCGCCGAGAATGTAGCTGTCGACCATCGGGGTCAGGCAGAACCCCTCGACCAGAAGCCGTGCCAGCCCGACCGGCATTCCGGTCCGTCCGATCCCCAGCATCGGGGCGATCAGCACCGCCCGCGCCACCCGCTCCGGAGCCGCCATGCAATAGCGCAGGGCGAGGTGCGCCCCCATCGAATGCGCGACCACGCTAGGCGGCGGGCCGCCCGCGAACCCGGCGATCGCGTCGAGGACTGCCGCGAGGTCCTCGAGATGGGTCTCCATCCGGTCGATGTGCCCCTTGTGGCGGTCCGGCAGCAGCCGGTCCGACAGGCCCTGGCCGCGCCAGTCCAGGGTCGCGACCTCGAACCCGCGGGCGGTCAGTTCGGCGATCGAGTCCAGGTTCTTCTCGATGAACTCGGTATAGCCGGGCAGGAACACGCAGCGCCCGCGCTCGCTGCCCGCCGAGTCGCCGCGTCCCGGGTCGCCGCCCCCGGGGAAGTGCGCCGCCCGCAGCTCGATCCCGCCCGGCCGCGGCACGCGCAGGACGCGGCCGCCGGCCGCCTCGATGGCGACGGACGGTGCCGACGTCATTGCGCCAGGACGACCCCGCAGGTCGGCGCCCAGGACAGGTGAACCCGGTCGCCCCAGGTGAACGGCCGGCGGGTCACCCGGTCGAGGTTGGCGATCGTCACCTTGATCAGCGGCTGGTCCGCGGTCAGGCGGACGTGGAAGATCGACACGTCGCCGAGATAGGTGATCTCCTCGACGGTCCCGGCCACCGTGTTGCGGCCGGCGTCATCCGGCGGTTCGCGCGAGATGTCGACCTTCTCGGGCCGCAGCGCCAGCCAGCCGGTCGATCCGGCCGGCAGCCCGCTCGCCTGCTCGATCTCCACCGGCACCTGCAGGGCCGGCGCCGACAGCCTGACCAGACCGTCGTCGCTGGCCTCGACGGTTCCCTCGATCAGGTTGACCGAGCCGATGAAGTCGGCGACGAACTTGGTGCGGGGGAACTCGTACAGCTCGGCCGGCGGTGCCGTCTGCTGGACCCGGCCGTGGTCCATGACGGCGATCCGGCTGGCCATCGACAGCGCCTCGTCCTGGTCGTGGGTCACCACCACGAAGGTGATGCCGACGCTCTCCTGCAGGTTCACCAGCTCGAACCGCATCTGCTCGCGCAGCTTGGCGTCCAGCGCCGACAGCGGCTCGTCCAGCAGCAGCACCTTCGGGCGCTTCACCAGCGCCCGGGCCAGGGCCACCCGCTGGCGCTGGCCGCCGGACAGCTGGTCGGGACGCCGCGGCCCGTAGCCGCCGAGCTTCACCAGTTCCAGCGCCTCCTCGGCCCGGCGATACGCCTCCTGCCGCGGCACGCCGTCGACCTTCAGGCCGTAGGCCACGTTGTCCCGGACGGTCATGTGCGGGAACACTGCATAGGACTGGAACACCATGTTCACCGGCCGCCGGTTGGCCGGCACCGCGGACATGTCCTGGCCGTCGATCCGGATGGTGCCGGCGGTCGGCAACTCGAGCCCTGCCAGCATCCGCAGCAGGGTGGTCTTGCCGCAGCCGGAGGGGCCCAGCAGGGCGAAGAACTCGCCGCGCCGGATCGTCAGGTCGACGTCGTCGACGGCGGTCACCGACCCGTAGTGCTTGCTCAGGCCCGCGATCTCGATGATCGGGGTTTCGCCGACCGGAGTCTCGCCGACCTCCTGCTCAGTGCTCATCCCGCCGCCTCCTCGGCCTTCATCCCGGCCCGGTGCTGCATCCAGAGGGCCGCCGCCGTCATCACCACCGTCACCACGATCAGCACGGTCGAGGCGGCGTTGACCTCCGGCGTCACCGAGAACCGGACCATCGAATAGACCTTCACCGGGAAGGTCACGGTGTTCGGGCCGGAGGTGAAGAAGGTGATCACGAAGTCGTCGAGCGACAGGGTGAACGCCAGCATGCCGCCGGCCACAAGGCCCGGCCGCAGGAACGGGATCATCACGTCCCGGAACACCTGCCACTCGGTGGCGCCCAGGTCCTGGGCCGCCTCGGCCAGCTCGCGGTTGAATCCCTCGAGCCGGGCGCGCACGACCACCGCCACGAACGGGAAGCTGAACGAGACGTGGGCGATGATGATGGCCGACAGGTTGAACGGCCACACCATGTCGCTCGGCCAGCCGATCCGCGAGAAGAACGCCAGCATCGCCACGCCCATGCAGATCTCGGGAATGACGATGGGCAGCGCCACCACCCCCTCGTAGCCGGCCTTGCCGGGGAACCGGAACCGCCACAGCAGCACCGCGACCAGCGCCCCCAACACGATCGAGACCAGGGTCGAGAGCACCGCGATGGTCAGCGAGTTGGCGAACGCCTCGATCAGCCCCTCGTTGCCGAGCGCCTTCTCGTAGTATTTCAGCGTGAAGCCGTTCCAGACGATGTTGCGGCGGCTGTCGTTGAAGCTGAACGCGATCAGCGTGGCGATCGGCGCGTACAGGAACACGAACACCACCAGCAGGGTCAGCCGGACCCACAGCCGCCGGGTGTAGTCGAGCGGGCCGATCGGGGTCGCCATCAGGCCCGTCCCTGGCCGGCGGTCCGACGGGTGTACAGCGCCCGCAGCGCCAGCGCCCCGAACGTCAGGTACATAAGCAGGAACGACAGGGCCGAGCCGAACGGCCAGTCGTTGGCGCTCTTGAACTGCCGCTCGATCACGTTGGCGATCATCTGGCTGTCGGTGCCGCCCAGCAGGTCCGGCGTCAGGAACGACCCGAGGGCCGGGATGAACACCAGGATCGCGCCCGAGATGATGCCCGGCAGGGCCAGCGGCACCACCACCGTCGCGAAGGCGCGGAACTGGGACGCCCCGAGGTCCAGGGCCGCCTCGATCAGCGACCGGTCGAGCTTCTCCAGCGAGGCGTAGAGCGGCAGCACCATGAACGGCAGGTGAACGTAGACCAGCCCGATCACCACCGCGGTGTTGTTGTACAGCAGTTCCAGCGGCTCGAACCGCTCCCCCAGCAGCTGGAAGGAGCCGAGGCCGAGCAGCGACAGCACTGCGTTCGCCTTCTCCCAGAACCACTCCAGGGTGAAGTTGACGAAGCCGCGGGTCCGCAGCACCGCGATCAGCGCGTAGGTGCGGATCAGCAGGTTGGTCCAGAACGGCAGGATCACCAGCAGCAGCAGCACCGCCCGCCAGCGCCGCGGCGCGAACACGATGGCGAGCGCCACCGGAAACCCGAACACCAGGGAAACCAGGGTGGTCAGCCCGGCGAACACGAACGACTTGCCGAAGATCTGCAGGTACAGGGGGTCAAGGGCCCGCACGTAGTTGGCGAACGTGCCCGTGACCTCCATTTCCACTACGCCGCGCAGCTCGGCGAAGCTGAGCACCCAGACCAGCGCAAGCGGGACCAGGAAGAACAGCAGAAGCCATGCCGTCGGCGGCAGGCCGGTCACCCAGAACACCAGCGGGTTCCGCCGCCAGCTCTCCATGTCTCCCGCCCCCCGGCCGGACCCGCGAGGTCAGGCGGCGCCGATCCGCGTCCAGAGCCGGTCGACCAGCTGGGTGTATTCGGGGCCCTGGTAGATCGCGGTCTCGCACCGCTCGATCACGTCGTCCGGCGGGAAGATCGCGGGGTTGCCGGTGTACTCGGGCTTCATCAGCGCCTTGGCCGCGGCGTTCGGGGTCGCGTACTGGATGAAGTCGGCGATCGCCGCGCCGGTCTCGGCGCCCAGCAGGAAGTTGATGAAGGCATGGGCGTTCTCCGGGTGCGGTGCGCCGGTCGGGATCGCCAGGGTGTCCTCCCACAGCAGCCCGCCCTCCTTCGGGACCACGTAGGAGATGTCGGGGTCCTCGGCCATCACCTGCAGGATGTCGCCGTTCCACTCCATGGTCAGGTCGACCTCGCCGGACAGCAGCAGGTCCTGGCCGTTGTCCTCGGCGAACACCTTGATGTGCGGCTTCTGCTTGATCAGCAGCTCGGCGACCTTCTCCAGCTTCGCCGGATCCTTCTCGTTGAGCGGCCAGCCCATGTACTTGCAGCCGACCTGCAGCACCGTGCCCGGCGCGCCGAGCAGGGCGATCTTGCCGGCATACTTGCTGGAATCGTAGAGCCACTTCCAGCTGTCCGGCACGCCGTCCACCCGGCTCTTGCGGTAGCCGATGCCGACCGTGCCCCACATGTACGGCAGCGAGTACTTCCGCCCCGGGTCGAAGGCCGGGTTCAGGAACGCCTTTCCGATGTTCTTGATGTTCGGGATCTTGGCGTGATCGAGCGGCACGAGCATGTTCGCCGCGATCATCCGCTCGGTGTAGTCGTTGGTCGGCACGATCACGTCGTAGCCGGGGTTGCCTTCCTTCAGCTTGGCGAACAGCTCGTCGTTGTCGGCGAACAGGTCCATGGTGACCTCGACGCCGCTCGCCTTCTTGAAGTCGTCGAGCGTGGTCTCGCCGATGTAGGTGTCCCAGTTGTAGAAGTTGAGCTTCTTCTCCTCCGCCGCCCAGCCGAACTTCGGCAGCAGGGTAACGCCGGCAGCCACGGCCCCGGTGCCGGCGAGGAAGGAGCGGCGCGTCGCGCGCCGAGGAGTGTGGTCAACCATCCGTCGAGTCTCCTGTTCTACGATCCGGACCGCTTGCGGACGACCTGCGCCGCCCGTGCCGCCGTGATTGTGCATTGCCGAAAGTCAAAACGCTGGCCCGCCGGCTGTCAATGACGCCGGCGATCCCGACCCGACGGAGGAGATTCCCGAACGCTCAGACGGAAAAGTCGACGAACGCGCCGCGCGGCGGCTCCTCGCCGGACTGGCCGGCGGCGACCGCGGCGACGATCGTCTGGCGGGTCGACTCCTCGGGGGATCCCGACGAGGCGCTCGGGGACGAGGCGCTCGGGGACGAGGCGGTCGAGGACGAGGCGCCGTCCTCCGCCTCGCTGCGCAGCTCGTCCCGGCGCGCCGCCGCTTCCGCCTCCGCCAGCTCGGCCTCGAGCCGCGCCGCCTCCTGCTGCGCCTCGCGGGCGCGTTCCCGCGCCTCGCCGAGCTCCGATGAGAACCGGATCGCGTGGTCGACCACCGTCACCCCGGTCCGCAGCCCGCTGCCGAGGGACACGGCCCCCCGCAAACCGAGCGGCACTCCCGCCGGGTTCTGAGCGGCCGCTCCGCTGCCGGGCGTCACACCGTACGCGGACAGCGACAATGTGCTTACACCGATCGCCACGTTAACGATTCCTTTGCCATAATTATTATGGGCAATGGAACGGCGATCGGCAAGCGCGTCAGAGACCGATATCGGCCTGGGTTAGGTCGAAGCAGCGGCGCGCGGTCTCGACCAGCCGGTCGACCTCGGCATGGCTGATCACCAGCGGCGGCGATATCACCATGCCGTCGCGCACCGCCCGCATGATCACGTTGTTGCGGAAGCAGTGGTCGCGGCAGATCGTCCCGACCCTGCCTTCCGGCTGGAAGAACACCGGGCCGTCCTTGTCCCGCACCAGCTCGACCCCGGCGATCAGCCCGACTCCGCGGACCTCGCCGACCAGCGGATGGTCGGCCAGCTCGCGCAGCCGGTCCTGGAAGTACGGGCCGATGTCGTCGCGGACCCGCTCGACCAGGCCCTCGTCCTGCATGATCCGCAGGTTCTCGAGCGCCACCGCGCAGGCCACCGGATGACCCGAATAGGTGAAGCCGTGGAAGAACTCGCCGCCCTCGTCGATCAGGGTCCGCGCCACCCGGTCGCCGACCATGACCGCCGAGATCGGCAGGTAGCCGGACGACAGCCCCTTCGCCAACGTCATCAGGTCCGGCTCGATGCCGAAGGTCTCCGAGCCGAACCAGTTGCCGGTCCGCCCGAACCCGCAGATCACCTCGTCGGCGATCAGCAGGATGCCGTACTCGCGGCAGATCCGCTGGATCTCCGGGAAATAGCTGTCGGGCGGGACGATGACGCCGCCGGCACCCTGGATCGGCTCGGCGATGAACGCCGCGACGCGTTCCGGCCCGAGCGCGAGGATGCGCTCCTCGAGCGCCTGGGCGGCGGCGACCCCGAACTCCTGCGGGGTCATGTTGCCGCCGTCGCGCAGATAGTACGGCGGCCGGATGTGCTCGAACCCGGGCAGCGGCAGGCCGGTCTGGCTGTGCATCGCGCTCATGCCGCCGAGGCTGGCCCCCACCAGGGTCGAGCCGTGATAGGCGTACTCGCGGCTGATGATGACGTTCCGCTCGGGCTGGCCGTGCAACTGCCAGTACCGCCGCACCATGCGCACGATTGTGTCGTTGGCCTCGGACCCCGAGTTGGCGAAGAACACGTGCTCCAGCCCCGGCGGCGTCAGCTCCGCCAGCCGGGTCGCGAGCTCGGTCGCCGGCCGCGTCGTCGTCTTGAAGAAGGTGTTGTAGTACGGCAGCTCGCGCATCTGGCGGGCGGCGACGTCGGCCAGTTCCTCCCGGCCGTAGCCGATGTTCACGCACCAGAGACCGGCCATGCCGTCCAGGATCGCGTTGCCCTGGGAGTCCCAGAGAGTGCAGCCCTCGGCGCGTACGATGACCCGGCTGCCCTCGGCCGCCAGCGCCTTGTAGTCGGTGAACGGGTGCAGATGGTGGGCGGTGTCGGCCGCCATCAGCGCCGAGTCGCTGAGAACGTTCAGTTTATTGGTCATGGGAATCTCATGTCGCCGGTCTAGCGACCCTATAGTCGTCGCCGGCGGCGTTGTCATCCAGTCAAAAATTGACCGCCCCCAAGTCACGAACGTCAACTTTTGACTGACTATTTATACAATTACAATAGTATGTTAACGGGCTTTTTACAGCCTATTCGACATCCTGTACCTTGCCGGAAAGCGACCGACAAAGGTTGCGGCAGTGGGGGAGGAGAAGACAATGGCGGCGGACCCTGTAGACATTGACAGCATTGACAGCGACGTACCGCGCGAGCCCGGGATCATCGATGTCATCGCCAAGGAAGCAGGCAGCCTTTCGATCGAGATCGTCGACGTTGCGGGCAACGTCGACGAGGTCGCCGGGCGGGTCGCGAAGCAGGCCGAGGACTTCCACAACCTGACCGCGGCGGCCGAGCAGATCGCCAGCAGCAACGCGGCGGTCGTCGAGGCGGCCGAACGCACCCGCGACATCGCGACCCGCGCCTCCGACGACGTGCAGGCTTCCCGCAGCACCGTCGACTCGGCTGTGTCCGACATTCACAGCCTGGTCGAGGGCGTGGCCGCGATCGAGGGTCGGCTGGGCGGCCTGCAGGAGGCGCTGAGCCAGGTCGGCAAGATCGCCGGCGTCATCAACGCCATCGCCAAGCAGACCAACCTGCTGGCGCTGAACGCCACCATCGAGGCAGCCAGGGCCGGTGAGTCCGGGCGCGGCTTCGCCGTGGTCGCCGGCGAGGTGAAGTCGCTGGCCAACCAGACGGCGGAGGCCACCCTCGACATCGAGCGGACCCTGAAGGACCTGGAGGCCCAAGCGCGCGAACTGATCGAGCAGGGCACGCACACCACGCGGCTGGCCGACGGGGTCCGCGACGGTACCGAGGCGATCGGCTCGGCCATGGGGACGATCGGCGACGCGGTCGGCGACATCGCCGCGCAGGCCACCTCGATCGCCACCGACGCCAGCCGGATCGCCGAGGGTTCGGCCGGCTTCCGCATGACCATCGAAAGCCTGAGCTCGGAGGTCGATCAGTCCAGCCAGACGCTCAAGGAGGCCCGCGACCGGGTCAACCGCCTGATAGACACCGCCGAGCGCCTCGCCGGCCATTGCGCCGATTCCGGGGCCAATACCGTCGACGGGCCGTTCATCGAGAAGATCCAGGAGATCGCCCGGTCGGTGTCCAGGGCCTTCGAGGCCGCGGTCGACCGCGGCGAGATCACCATGGAGGAACTGTTCGACCGCAACTACGTGCCGATCCCCGGCACCGATCCGCAACAGCTCCGGGCCGGCTGCCTGAAGATCACCGACAAGCTGCTGCCGCCGATCCAGGAGCCGGCGCTGGAGTTCGACGACAGCGTGGTGTTCTGCGCGTCGGTCGACGAGAACGGCTACCTGCCGACCCACAACAACAAGTTCAGCAAGCCGCAGGGCGACGACCCGGTCTGGAACGCCGCGAACTGCCGGAACCGGAGGCTGTTCAACGACCGCGTCGGCCTCAAGGCGGGCCGCAACCGCGACCCGTTCCTGCTGCAGACCTACCGCCGCGACATGGGCGGCGGCGTGTTCGCCCTGATGAAGGACGTCTCGGCGCCGATCACCGTCCGCGGCCGGCACTGGGGCGGGGTACGGCTGGCGTACAAGACCTGAGGCCGGTCAGACGTTGAGCAGCAGGAACTCGCGCTCCCAGGCGCTGATCACCTGCTGGTAGGCGCGCGATTCGGACTCCTTGACGGTCGTCAGCACGTTGACGAAACGCTGCCCGAGGATCTCGCGCAGCGGCTTGGCCCGGTTGAGCCGCAGAAGCGCATCCTCGAGATGCCGCGGCAGGTTGACCGCGAGCTGGTAGGCGCTGCCCTCGATCGGCTTGGACGGCTCCAGCTCCTCGATCACGCCCAGATAGCCGCAGGCGAGCGACGCCGCCATCGCCAGGTACGGGTTGGCATCCGCGCCGGCGACCCGGTTCTCGACCCGCCGGGACTCGGGCTTCGAGATCGGCACCCGGAAGCCGACCGTTCGGTTGTCCATTCCCCAATGCACGTTGATCGGCGCGTCGGTGTCGGGCATCAGCCGCCGGTACGAGTTCACGTACGGCGCCAGCAGCGGCATCGACGCCGACAGGTACTTCTGCAGCCCGCCGATGTAGTTCAGGAAGAACCCGGAGTTGCCGCCGTCGGCGTCGGCGAACAGGTTGCGGCCGGTCTCGATGTCGCTCACCGACTGGTGGACGTGCATCGACGAGCCCGGCTCGTGCTGCATCGGCTTCGCCATGAAGGTGGCGTACACCCCGTGGTCGAGCGCCGCCTGCCGCACCGTCCGCTTGAACAGGAACGTCTGGTCGGCGATCTCCAACGGGTCGCCGTGGTTGAAGTTGATCTCGAGCTGCGCGGCCCCCGACTCGTGCGTCAGGGTGTCGACGTCGATCTCCTGCGCCTCGCAGTAGTCGTAGATGTCCTCGAACAGCGGGTCGAACTCGTTGACCGCGTCGATCCCGTAGGCCTGCCGGGCCGTCTCGGGCCGCCCCGAGCGGCCGATCGGCGGCTCCAGCGGGTAGTCGGGGTCGGCATTGACCTTGACCAGGAAGAACTCGAGCTCCGGCGCCACGGTCGGCCGCCAGCCCTTCTCGGCGTACAGGTCGAGGACCCGGCGCAGCACGTGCCGGGGCGCCACATCAACCGGCGTGCCGTCGAAGTAGTGGCCCTCGCAGATGACCTGCGCCGTCGGCTCCTTGTACCAGGGCACCATACGGATGGTCTCGGCGACCGGACGCAGATAGACGTCGCTGGCCCGCGGGTCGAGGTCGTATTCCTCGATGTAGTCGCCGGTGACGGTGAGCCCGAAGATCGACTCGGGAATCCGCAGGCCCTGCTCGCCGATCGCCTTCAGGAACTTGCCGGCCGGCAGGATCTTGCCGCGCGGTATCCCCGACAGGTCGGAGACCATGCACTCGACCTCGGTGATGCGGCGTTCCTTGATCCAGGCTTCCAGATCTACGGTCATGGGACCTCGCGTGAAGGGACGGCCAGACATACACCGCCCCCCAACTCAGCGGCAACCGACGCGGCGGTGGCCGACGCGACGGCAGCCGGGGCCGGCAGGGCGTCCGGGGCAATTCCCCTCCCGCCGGAGGTCCTGGCGTGGTATGCAGTGAGATCATCAACCGCCATGCGTGTCCCATGTCTCCCGAAGGGACCTCCGGGTCCGACGCCTCCCCTCGCCTGATCGCGCAGTCCTTCCTCGACCAGCATCCGGACGTCGCGACGATCGACATCCTGCTTCCCGACATATCCGGCGTGGTCCGCGGCAAGCGCATCGGCCGCGACCAGCTGCCCGGCATCTTCGAGGAGGGAGCCGCGTTCCCGGCCTCGGTGTTCGGCACCGACGTGACCGGCGACTCGGTCGAGGAGACCGGGCTGGTCTGGGAACTCGGCGATGCCGACTACCCGTGCCGGCCGGTGCCGGGGACCCTGGTGCCGGTTCCCTGGACCGCCCGGCAGACGGCGCAGGTCATGCTGACCATGACCGATCCCAACGGGGTGCCGTTCTTCGCCGAGCCGCGGGTCGTGCTGCAGCGGGTGTTCGACCGCTACAGGGCGCGCGGCCTGACGCCGGTGGTGGCGCTCGAGCTCGAGTTCTACCTGATCGACCGCAAGCGCGAGGACCATGCGCCGCCGATCCCGGCGGTATCGCCGGTGACCGGCGCCCGCCAGGCGACCACTCAGGTGTACGGGCTCGACGAGCTGGACGATTTCGAGGCGGTGCTGGACGACGTGGCGAACGCCTGCCGCCTGCAGCAGATTCCGGCGGGGGCCGCGTCCGCCGAGTACGCCCCCGGGCAGTTCGAGATCAACCTGACCCACGAGGCCGACCCGGTGCGGGCCGCCGACCACGCGATCATGCTGAAGCGGGCGGTCAAGGGCGTGGCGCGCGCCCACGGCATGAACGCCACCTTCATGGCCAAGCCGTTCAGCGAGGACTCCGGCAACGGCCTGCACATTCACACAAGCGTCCTCGACGCCGACGGCAACAACATCTTCGCCGACCCGGACGGCGGCAAGCTCGGCTCGCCGACGCTCGAACACGCGATCGGCGGGCTGGCGGCGACGCTGAGCGACTGCATGGCGCTGTTCGCCCCGACCGCCAACGCCTACAAGCGGCTGCGGCCGCACAACTACGTCCCGATGTCGGCGTGCTGGGGCTACAACAACCGGACCTGCGCGTTCCGGGTGCCCGCCGGCTCCGCCGCCGCGACCCGCATCGAGCACCGGGTGGCCGGCGCCGACGCCAACCCCTACCTGGTGGCCGCCGCCGTGCTCGCCGGCATCCTGCACGGCATCGAGACACGGGCCGAGGCCCCGCCGCCGATCGACGGCAACGCCTACGAGACCGAGAAGCCTTCGGTGCCGAAGACCTGGGTCGAGGCGCTCGACCGCTTCGCCAGCAGCGACTTCGTCGCCGAGTGGTTCGGCGAGGGCTTCCGCCGGGTGTTCCACGCCGTGAAGGAAGGCGAGCGGCGCGACTTCGAGGCTGAGGTGACCCCGCTCGAATGGCGATGGTACCTGACCACCGTATGAGCTGCCTCCGGTGACCGCCCCGCCAGCAGCGACCGCGCCCGCGACCTGGTACCACGCGACGGTGCCCGCGGCGCCGGCGCGCCCGGCGCTGTCCGGGACCGTCCGCACCAGGGTCTGCGTGGTCGGCGGCGGGCTGTGCGGCGTTTCGGCCGCCCTGCATCTGGCCGAGCGCGGCATCGACACGGTCCTGCTGGAGAGCGAGACGATCGGCCACGGCGCCTCGGGCCGCAACGGCGGCCAGATCGTGCAGGGCTTCAGCGCGTCGATGGACCGGGTCGCGGCCGCCGTAGGTCGGGCCGACGCCCAGGCGTTCTGGGACATGGGGCGCGAGGCGATCGCCGACATCCCCGACCGGGTCGAGCGCCACGGCATCGACTGCGACCTGCGCTGGGGCTACCTGATCGCCGCCCTGAACCGCCGCCAGCTCGGCGAGCTGCACGAGACCGTCGCGGAGTGGGCCGGCTATGGCTACACCGGCCCCAGCATCGTCGAGGGAGCCGCCGTCCGCTCGGTCCTGGGAACCGACCTGTACGTCGGCGGCATGCTCGAGCCCGGCAGCGGCCAGCTGCACCCGCTCGCCTACCTGCGCGGCCTCGCCGGCGCGGCGGAGGCGGCCGGCGCCCGCCTGTTCGAGCAGTCGCCCGCCACCGCCATCGAGCACGGCACGACCGTCCGGATCGGCACGCCCGGCGGCACCGTCGTGGCCGACACCCTGGTGCTGGCCGGCAACGCCTATCTCGGGCGGCTGGTGCCGAGCATCCGCCGCCGGCTGATGCCGGTGGCGTCGTTCGTCGGCGTCACCGAACCGCTCGGCGAGGAACGGGCCCGCCGGCTGTTCCCGCAGGACGTCGCGGTCGCCGACTGCAACGTCGCCCTCGACTACTTCCGGCTGACCGCCGACCGCCGCCTGCTGTTCGGTGCCGGCGCCAGCTATTCCGCGACCACGCCGGTCGGCCTCAAGGGCTGGCTGGCCCGCCGGTTCCGCCGGGTGTTTCCGGAGCTGACCGACGTCGCGGTCGAGTACGCCTGGGGCGGGCTGATCGGGATCACCCACAACCGGATTCCGGACCTCGGGCGGCTGAAGCCGAACGTGCTGTATGCCCAGGGCTTCTCCGGCCAGGGCATGGCGCTGACCGGCCTCGCCGGCAAGCTGATGGCCGAGACGGTCGCCGGCGACGACAGCCGGTTCCGCCTGGTCGAGCGGGTGCGCCACCTGCCGTTCCCGGGCGGCATCCTGCGCACCCCGACCCTGGTCGCGGCGATGGGCCTGCTCAAATTGAAGGATCGGCTCGGCTGGTAGGGCGACGGCTCGCCCGAACCGCTCGTCACCGCCTATAATGGCGAGGCACGACGGGCCTCCAGCGACGGAAGGCGAAATGCGGCTGCCGAAGCTACCGGTCTCCCTGCTCGCCGGCGCGTGCCTGTTCGCCCTGTCGGCCTTTGCCGGCGGCGCGGTGCTGTTCGTCAGCTACGGCGTCGCGCTGAAGAACACGCTGGAGCTCCTGCACGGCAACGCCGACCTGTCGATCGCCGCCCTGCGGCAGGGGATCACCAGCCATCTCGACCCGGTGGCGGCGGCGGTCGACGAACTGGCGGACCTGCTGGGCCGCGACCCCCGATCCGCCACCGACGACGCGGCACTGGCCACCACCCTGCGGGCCGCGATGGCGGGACTGCCCCAGATCACCGCCCTCGCCGTCGTCGACCGGGACTACCGGGTGTTCAGGGTCACGCGCGACCCGAGCCGGAACCGGATGGCCTGGTCGGACTGGAGCGGCGACCGGCGGTTCCGCGACACGATGGACGGCGCCGCCGATGCCGGCGCCGGACGTTGGGGCGCCCCGTTCTATGCGGAGACGGCCCGGATCAGCCTGCTGAACTTCTACAGCCCGATCCCGGATCCCGGCGGCCGCATGCTCGCGCTGGCCGCCGTCATTTCGCTCGAGCAGCTGTCGGACTTCATGGTCGCCCTGTCGGACCGGCCGCAGCAGGGAGCCCGCATCAGGCCGTTCGTCCTGTACGGGCCCGACCGGGTCCTGGCCCATCCGCTGTTCCTCGCCGGCTACCCGGGCCTGAGCGACGACGATCCACTGCCCAGGCTCTCGGAGTTCACCGACCCGGTTCTCGCCAACCTGTGGCGCGCCGACCCGGCGACCGAGGAGCCCCCCGACACCGGCTTCCTGGAGGACGCCGAGGCCCGGTTCTTCCATGCCGGCGGGCAGCGCTACCTCGCGATCTATACCCGGCTCGCCGGCTACGGGCCGAAGGAGCTGCTGCTCGGCGCGTACATCGCCACCAGCGAGACCAGGGTCCAGCTGGACCGTCTGACGACCCTGGTCGAGGTCGCGGCGGTGCTGCTGCTGGTCGTGCTCGCTCTCGCCCTGGCGATCGGCCGGCTGGTCAGCCGACCGGCCCGGCAGCTGGCGGCGGCAGCGGAGTACGTCCGCCGGCTGGACCTCGATTCCGTCCCCCGCGTCGAGGAGACGATGCTGCGGGAAGTGAGCGCGGCGGCCGCGGCGTTCAACTCCATGACCGCGGCGCTACGGCTGTTCGCGGCCTACGTGCCGCGCCGGCTGGTCGAACGCCTGATGCGCCTCGGCCCCGAGGCCCCGGCCGCACCGAGCCTGCGTCCGGTGACCGTGATGTTCACCGACATCACCGGCTTCACCGAGCTGTCCGAGGCCCTGCCCGCCGAGCAGACGGCGCGGCTCCTGAACCGGCATTTCGGCATTCTCGGCCGAACCGTCGAGGCCGAGGCCGGCACCATCGACAAGTATATCGGCGACGCGCTCATGGCGTTCTGGGGCGCGCCGGAACTGCAGCCCGACGGCGCCGAGCGGGCCTGCCGGGCAGCCCAGGCGATCGCGTCGGCGATCGCCCACGACAACGGGCGCCGCCGGGCCGCGGGAGAGCCGCCGATCCGGGTTCGCGTCGGCCTGCACAGCGGACCGGCCGTGGTCGGCGACATCGGCTTTCCGGGCCGCATCAACTACACGATCGTCGGCGACACGGTGAACGCCTGCCAGCGGATCGAGCGTCTGGGCCACGAGATCGACGACGGCCGCGACGTCACGATCCTGCTGAGCCGGGACACGGCCGAGCAGTTGGGTCCGGATTTCCGCCTGACGGCATGCGGCCCCAGGATGGTCAGGGGCCGCGATGCGCCGATCGAGATCTTCCGCCTGGAGTCTTAGGAATCCTGAGCCTCAGGAAGCCGGTTCGGATTCGGCCGGCTCTTCCTGCTGCCCGGCCCTGGTCGCCCACAGCAGGCCGAGCGCCGCGCCCTTGCAGCGCGGCAGGAACAACAGCAGCAGGGCCAGCGTGACCACCGGCCAGACCGCCATCTGCAGCCACATGTCGGGGTGCCAGATCTGCTCGACCATGAGCAGCAGCGGCACGACGATGTGCCCGACGATCAGGATGGTCATCCACGGCGGCATGTCGTCGGCACGCAGGTGATCGTAGGACTCCCCACAGGCCGAACAGCCGGACGTCGCCTTCAGGTAGCCTTCCAGCACCCGGCCCTCGCCGCAGGCCGGGCAGCGCCCGAGGGCGCCGCGGGCGACGGCCTGCAGCACGCTGCGGTCCGCCTCGGGCTCCGCCACGGTCATCAACGGTTCGGTCAAAGCTTCAACGCCTCCTGTACCGGGGTGTAGTCGAGGCCGTGCGCCTCGGCGACAGCCTTGTAGGTGACCCGCCCCTCGTGAACGTTCAGCCCGGCCATCAGGTGATGGTCGTCCGCCAGCGCCTGCCGCCAGCCCTTGTCGGCGAGCGCCAGCGTGAACGGCAGGGTCGCGTTGTTCAGCGCGAAGGTCGAAGTCCGCGCCACGCCACCCGGCATGTTGGCGACGCAGTAATGCACCACGTCGTCGACGATATATGTGGGTTCGGCATGGGTCGTGGGACGCGACGTTTCGAAGCAGCCGCCCTGGTCGATCGCGACGTCCACCAGGACCGAGCCGCGCTTCATGCGCGACACCATCTCGCGGGTCACCAGCTTCGGCGCCGCCGCCCCCGGCACCAGCACGGCGCCGATCACCAGGTCGGCGGTCAGCACGTACTCCTCGATGGCGTCGCGCGTGGAGTAGATGGTGTTCAGGGTCGGCCCGAACTGCATGTCGAGCTCGTACAGCCGGTGCAGCGACCGGTCGAGCACGGTGACCCGCGCCTCCAGCCCCATCGCCATACGGGCGGCGTTGGTGCCGACCACGCCGCCGCCCAGGATCACCACCGAGCCGACCGCCACGCCGGGCACGCCGCCGAGCAGCGTGCCGTTGCCGCCCTGCGCCTTCTCCAGGCAGTGGGCGCCGGCCTGGATCGACATCCGGCCGGCCACCTCGCTCATCGGCGCCAGCAGCGGCAGCCGGCCGTGCGCGTCGGTGACGGTCTCGTAGGCGATGGCGATGCAGCCGGACTTCATCAGGCCGCGGGTCTGCGGCTCGTCCGGCGCCAGGTGCAGGTAGGTGAACAGGATCTGGCCCTTGCGCAGGCGCGCGATCTCGACCGGCTGCGGCTCCTTCACCTTGACGATCATGTCGGCCGTCGCGAACACCTCGTCGGCGGTCGGCGCGATGCGGGCGCCGGCCGCCACGTAGTGCTCGTCGTCGAGGCCGATGCCGTAGCCGGCATGAGTCTCGACAAGCACTTCGTGGCCGTGCGCCACCAGTTCGCGGACGCTCGATGGGATCAGCCCGACACGGTACTCGTGATTCTTGATCTCCTTCGGCACGCCGATACGCATTGGTTCCTCCCTGGGGGTATTTCCGGACCGTATTCCAGAGCCCGACCGGCTTCAAATTGTATGACGACAGACCATGCCCCCGCCCGCCGGTCGCGCGCCGGCCTGTGAAAACGCCGCTCGGGGCCGGCATTCCTGCCGCAAGATCCGGATGGCGACCGGCGGCTTCCGCCGGCAGTCTCCGGCCGCCAACCGCCTCGGAGTCGATCATGAGCGCCACCGTCCCGCCACGCATGTCGGGCCTCGACTGGCTCTGCCTGATCGCCCTGTCGCTGCTGTGGGGCGGATCGTTCCTGTTCGCCAAGATCGCGGTCACGGCGGTCCCGCCGCTGACCCTGGTCCTGGCGCGGGTGGCGCTGGCGGCCCTCGCCCTGCTGGTGGTGCTCCGGGTCGCCGGATACCGCCTGCCGGCCGACCGCCGCACCTGGATCGACTTCGCCGGCATGGGGATCCTTAACAACCTGATCCCGTTCGGCCTGATCTTCCAGGGCCAGACCGAGATCGGAGCCGGGCTGGCGGCGGTGATCAACGGCATGACGCCGTTCTGGACCGCTCTGATCGCGCGCGCCGCCGGGGCCGAGCCGCTGCCGGTGGCCAAGCTCGCCGGCATCGCGATCGGCCTGGTCGGGCTGGCGGTGATGATCGGGCCGGCCGCCCTGGCCGGGTTCGACGCCTCGGCGGCTGCCCAACTGGCGGTGGTCGGCGCCACCGTGTCCTACGGCTGCGCAGGGGTGTTCGGTCGGCGGTTCCGCGCGCTGCCGCCGCTGGTGACGGCGACCGGCCAGCTTTCGGCCAGCAGCCTGCTGGTTCTGCCGGCCGCCCTGCTGGTCGACCGCCCGTGGACCCTGCCGATGCCGGGGCTCGATGTCGCGGCGTCCGTGCTGGCCCTCGCCCTGGTCAGCACGGCGATGGCCTACATCCTGTTCTTCCGCGTGCTGGCCAGCGCCGGCGCCACCAACGTCATGCTGGTGACCCAGCTGGTCCCGGTCAGCGCCATGCTGCTCGGGGTAGCCGTGCTGGGCGAGACGGTGACCGACCGCCAGCTGATCGGCCTGGCGCTGATCGCCGCCGGCTTCGCCTGCATCGACGGCCGTCTGCTGGCACGCCCCCGGCCGGCACCCGGTTGACTGGGGTCGGTTGACTGGGGTCGGTTGACTGGGGTCGGTTGACTGGGGTCGGTTGACTGGGGTCGGTTGACTGGGGCCGGATCGTGCCCACGTTCAAGGGTCCAACCTCGACTTCAACCGAGAGGGAGGATCCGATGGCCGAGGAGCAACTCCGCCGCTATGCCGCGGCCCCGCTGGAGACCGCGGACACCTACCGCATCAGCGATACCTGGAGTGGCCAGATCATCGCCGTCGTCAAGGGCGAGGAGGCGATGCGCCGCCGCCTCGACCAGCTCAACGCCGAGGAGGCGCTTCGACGCCGCCCCGCCTGACGTAGCCTACCCCCGCGCCGCCTCCAGGCACGCCGTCGCCGCCATGTCGACGATGGCGGCAGCGTCGATGCCGTAGTGCCGGTACAGGTCCGGGATGTCGCCGGACTGGCCGAAGGCCGCGACGCCGAGCGGATACAGCCGTCGCCCGGTGGCCGAGCCGATCCAGCTCAGCGCCGCCGGGTGGCCGTCCTGCACGGTCACGAGGCCGGCGCGCGGCGACAGCCGGGACAGCAGGCGCTCGACATGGCTGGTTCCGGCACCGCCGCCGTCGGTCTTGCGCAGCCGGCGCTGCCAGTCGTGGTACAGCCGGTCGTTCGACGGCACCGCCAAGATGCCGAGGCCGGGCACGTCCTCGACCAGCTCGGCGAAGGCCTCCTGCACCTCCGACACCACCGGGCCGCTGTACACGATCGCCAGCTCGGCACCGGGTGCCGGCTCGACCTGCCAGTAGGCACCGGCCAGCAGGTCGGCGGTCTGCGCCTCGCTCAGCGTACGGTCCGGCTGCTCGAGCGCCCGGGTCGACAGCCGCAGGTACACCGACCCGCCGTCGTCCGCCTGCATGTACTCGAAACCCCAGCGCATGATCGCCGCCAGCTCGTCCACATAGGCCGGCTCGAAGGTCGCGAGCCCGGGCTGGCCGAGGCCGATCAGCGGCGTCGAGATCGACTGGTGGGCCCCGCCTTCCGGCGCCAGCGTGATGCCGGCAGGCGTCGCCACCACCATGAACCGCGCGCCCTGGTAGCAGGCGTAGTTCAGGCTATCGAGGCCGCGCTGGATGAACGGGTCGTACAGCGTGCCGACCGGCAGCAGCCGGGTGCCGAACAGCGGCCCGGACAGGCCGAGCGCCGCCAGCATGATGAACAGGTTGCTCTCGGCGATGCCGAGCTCGAAATGCTGGCCGCCGCCGTGGCGCATCCACTTCTGGGCCGACGCCACCTCCTCGTCACGGAACACGTCGTTTCGGACGTCGAGCGAGAAGATGCCGCGCTGGTTCACCCAGGGACCGAGGTTGGTCGACACCGTCACGTCCGGCGAGGTCGTGACGATCCGCGAAGCCAGCGCCGAGTTGCCGCGCGACAGTTCGTGCAGCACGGCGCCGAACGCCTGCTGGGTCGACGTGGTCTTGCTGGTGCGCAGCTTGAGCGTATCCGGCACCTCGACCTTCGGGGCCGAGTGGATGCGCGAGCCCGGCGCGTTGAACGCCACGCCCTGCACGTACTTCCGCAAGCGCTCGGCCGGCAGGCCGGCCTGCTCGAACAGCTCCCACTCCTTGCCGTCGGCGATGCCGTGCTCGGCCTTGAAGCGCGCCATCTGCTCCGGCGTCATCAGGCCGGCGTGGTTGTCCTTGTGGCCGGCGAGCGGCGTGCCGTAGCCCTTGACCGTGTAGGCGATGAAGCAGTGCGGCCGGTCGTCCTTGACCGAGTGGAACGCCTCCAGCACCGACTCCATGTCCTGGCCGGCCAGGTTGGTCATGAGCTGGTGCAGGTCGCGGTCGTCGTGGTCCTCCAGGATGTCCTTGATCCCGGCGACGCCCTTGAGGTCGAGCTTCAGACGCTCACGCCACACGCCCGGCTCGCCGGACTGGCCTTTGAAGGTCAGCGCCGAGTAGAGGCCGTTCGGGCAGTCGTCGATCCACTTCTCCAGAACGTCGCCGCCGGCGCGCGCGAACTGGCGCTGCAGCTTCTTGCCGTACTTCAGGGTCACGACCTGCCAGTCGACGGTCTTGAAGAACTCCTGGATCTTGCGGAACAGGCCGTCCGACACGACGCCGTCCAGGCTCTGCCGGTTGTAGTCGATGATCCACCAGAGGTTCCGGACGTCGTACTTCCAGCCCTCCAGCATGGCTTCGTAGATGTTGCCCTCGTCGAGCTCGGCGTCGCCGACGATCGCCACCATCCGGCCGAGGCCCTGGGCGGTGACGTCCGGGTCCTGCACCAGGTTGTGCAGCTGCACGTAGTCCTGGACCATCGAGGCGAACAGCGTCATCGCCACGCCGAGGCCGACCGACCCGGTCGAGAAGTCGACCTCGTCGCTGTCCTTGGTGCGTGACGGGTAGGATTGGGCGCCGCCATAGGCCCGGAAGCGCTCCAGCGCGTCGCGGCCCTGCCGGCCCATCATGTACTGGATGGCATGGAAGATCGGGCTGGCGTGCGGCTTGACCGCGACCCGGTCCTGCGGGCGCAGCACGTCGAAGTACAGCGCCGTCATCAGGGTGGCGACCGAGGCGCAGGACGCCTGGTGACCGCCGACCTTCAGGTTGTCCCGGCTCTCGCGTACGTGGTTGGCGTTGTGGATGGTCCACATGGCATGCCAGAGCACCTTGCGCTCCAGCGCCTTCAGGATCTCCAGGCGGCTAATGTCGCCCTCGATGTCGCCGCCGTCCGTCGCGATGCCGGTATCCATGCCGCCGAATCCTCCTGGTCTGCACGAGCCCCTGATATGGACCAAGACGGGCGGGAAATCGAGGCCCGCGGGGGCATGGCTGCGATGCCGGAGCGGTCGGCGATCAGTTCCAGTGCCTGCACCAGCGCCGGGAGGTCCCTCTTCGAGCCGCCCCACGCCGCCATGGCGCTCATCAGGTCCTGGGGGCTGGCGGCGTTCGGCTGGCTCATGCCGAGCGCCCGGGCCCAGGACAGGGCCAGGCAGAGGCCCCTCTGGGGTAGATCGATGCGGCAGGATGGCTGAGAGGACAGTCGATCTCCGGTGAGTTCCGCCGCCCGCAAACAAGCGGTCAACCTGACCCCGCGCGCGTCCGGTCATCCCGACTTGGTCCGCCGTTCCCCGTTGGGGGCCGCCACGACCGGGCTCCACGCGCTTAGCGCTTCAGGAGCGACCTCCGACTTGCGTAAGAGCATTCCAACGCGGCGGTGCGGATCAAGACCAAGTGCGCGCTCGTGCCTGAGCAAGTCCCGAAGATGGCGCGGAGCTTCCCGCCCGGGTTCTCGGAAGCCGAACTGTCGATAAAGCGGCGCATTAAACGGCAGCAATCGATCGGTTGTCAGCGTGATGCCGACGCAGTCGATGTCGAGACAATCTTTGATCAACACCCTGAGCAACGCAGAGCCTATCCCCCGCCGCTGCCATGCGCGCAACACACCGATCTCCTCCAGATGGAGCCAGCCCTCCCGTCTGGTCGAGACGGAGAATCCGACTACGCCACCGCCGCCCTCGCCTTCTGCAATTCTCAAGAAGTCGGCACCGAGACTTAGCTCGCAGAGGCGATCAATGTCGTGCCTCGGCCGCCGGCGGATCGGAACCCCGCTCTCGCGTATCATCTCTATCGCGTCGGCATAGACATCATAGACGCGGGCGACATCCTGCCGCAGCCCGTGGCGTATCGTAACCGTGCCGCGCTGATCCATTATTGTCCCCAGGTTGGCGATCACCCCGATGTGCAAAACCTACGCGCTAAGGTGATGATTTGCATGTTATTGACGTGAGTGCGAGCCTCTCGAGAAACGTCGCGGGCCCTCGGCCGCACCAGCCCACGCGAGATCGAAATCGCCTCGGACCACTGAAGTGGGTATCTCCCCTCGGCGCGGTACGATCCCCATGTTAAAATTGCACACAGCGCCGCGTGAGACATTCGCCCATGCGATGCTGCGCGAAGCGTCCAGCGGGATTTCACTGCTGGAACAGTATCGTCAGGCCGTGCATGAATAGCGGCGAACAGCAAAGCAGAGGACGGCCATGCGCAGGCTAGCCCGTATGACGAACTACATGGGCGCATCGTCTTTCGGTTCGTTCGCGCCAGTCGGAGAGAGCGTGACCGGGTCCAACACCGAAGGTCCCGGTCGCCGGTACTTGGCTGTCGAGATCGGCGAAACCTGTCAATTGACGTGTCGACACTGCATCTACCATCGCCCCAAGTCGCGGACACCGATGCCGAACGAGCGCGTCTTGGACCAGGTGATGAGCACGGTGCAGACAGTCTACAGACCCCTCTGGATCACGCTCGCCGGAAAGGAACCTACGATCTACCGCCGGAAACTCGTCGAAGTCGCCAGAGGCGTGCGCTCGCCGGACACACTGAACATTCTCATGACCAACGGCCTTCTTTTGAATGATCAACTGATCGATGAGTTGGCAGATCTCATCGACCTTTTCGACATCTCCGTGGATGGCACAAGAGCGGCGCATGATTGGATGCGCGGCGAAGGCACATACGACAGGACGTGGGATCGGATCGGAGCGATTCTCACAAGGACCGATCGACGGATTGGCCTGATCGCAACGGCGATTCACGGTCGTCTCGACAACGGCAAACGTCAGACGGACACGCTTGTCAGCCTGGCGAAGGAAATTGTCGAGCGTTGTGGAGCGGATGGACGAGTCGTGCTCGCCACCTCTCTGTATTACGGACCACCTGACGATCCGATGCTCCTGCAACCTGCGGACTTGATCGACCTGATTTCCGGTCTTTCTACATCAGGTTGTCCATCGAGGGTGCTCTTGACGGCAAACTATGCGCATCAATGGCCACAGGTCTCGCGCGCGTTGGGCATACAGAGCACACCGGAAGATTTCGATACAATGACCGGCCTTCCGGTCGTCCGCTTCGGGAGCGTGACCGTCATCCTGTTCAATCTCTCGCAGGTGCCGCAGGTCAGCGCCCGCATCTCGAACGACGGCCTGGTCTTTCTCGGCTGCAATCATCTGACCCTCGGCGATGCGGCGGCGGACCATGCGATCGCAGATCTATCGCGCGAACCGCTCACCGGCGTGCTCGAGCAACTCGCAGACGGTTCGCGGCCCGTGTACGCGAAGTTCCAGGCCATTCCCGCCGCATGTGACAGCTGCCCGGATCTCGGAATCTGCAACGCCGGCGACCGCCTCTCGGGCACATACTTCCAGCGCGGGGCCATCGATCCCTTCTGCACGCGCGCCGTTGCGCCGCTTCACCCGCGAACAGCGATGCTCGATAGCTGATTAATGATCACGCGACGGAATCTGCTGATCACCGGCTCCGCGGCCATCACCGCTGGTGCCTTGTACTTGGCATTCAAACCGGGGAGCCCGACCGACCAGCCGTTCCGTATCGGCCTGATCAGCAGGAGCGAGATCAACACGCTGGAGCCCTCCCAGGCGGCCACAGAATCGCCGATCAGCATTGTCTGGAACATCTATGACCGGCTGGTCCAACTGTCGGAAGCAGGGGATCTGGAACCGCGGCTCGCCGAGCGCTGGGAGAGCAACGACCGCCGCGACAAGTGGCGCTTTGCGATCCGATCCGGAGTCCGTTTCCACGATTCTGGCTACGGCGCTGGTCGAACACTCGGCCCATCCGATGTCGTATTCTCGATCCATCGCGCGGTCCGGCTTCCCGGCTACGCGCGCACGCTTCTTGTCGACGTCGTCGAAGGCGTCTCGGATTTTCTCGAGGGGCGTGCCAATTCGATCCGCGGCATCCGCATTGACGGCGATACGGTCGAGTTCCAACTCTCGAGATCGTTCAGTTTTCTTCCGGACCGGCTAGCGGCGTCGTATCTCAGCATCGTGCCGGAAGGGACGCCGGACGAGGGCGACACTCCCGCAGGAACGGGGGCTTATGCCCTCACAGCATGGGACCGGACGGCACAGCGAATCACACTCCGTCGATTTGAGGGACACTGGCAGAAGCTCTCGCCGGACGCGCCATCCGAGATCGTCGTACGCTCCGTCCCGAGTGAGGCGCTTGGCGCCGCGGAGCTCAAATCCGGCGGAATCGACTACGCCGAATTCAACGCGACGGCGTATCCGGCCATGAACGGCCAAGCCGGCACGCTCTACCGCATCAGAGAGTATGACCACACAGAGCTTCGGCTGATCGCGCTCAACCAACAGAAGCCCCCCTTCAGCACGCCGCACGGCGCGACGCTTGGCCGTGCCCTCAACCTCGGAATCGATCGCGATATCCTGGTCAGGACACTCGACGGCGGAACCCCATTTGCCGGCCCCGTTCCGACCCGTCCGACCGAGCGGTTCCAGTTGCCATTCGACCGAGCCGTCGCCCGCTCGCTGGTCGACACGGTACCCAAGGAGCTGCGGCGGATCGACCTGCTGGTGGAGCCCGTCGACGAGGCGCGGATCATCGCCGAACTGCTCGTTCCGCAGTGGAGCGAGATCGGCCTGACGGTCACCGCGATTTATGGCCGCGCCGACTTCTTCCCTGTCGTCATCAATGGCGACTACCAGATGGCTCTCGCCTACTATGGACCCTATATACCGTCGCCGGAGCAATATCTTTGGATGTATCGTGCGGATGCTGCTCCGGTACCAAACGTAATGCGGTTTTCCAACGATACATTCGAAGCCGCCTTCACCCGGTACACTGCAGCCCTTTCCGACACCGCGGCCGAATCCGCCCTCGACCAAGCACTGGCCGCCCTGTTGCAGCAAAGCCCGACCGTCTGGGTGATGAAGCCTCCTCGTTACTACGCCTCACGCCGGGCGGTTGAAATTCCCCGTAGCGCAGGACTTCCGGTTTATGCCAGGATGAAATTTCAGCCGCCAATTGGCTGAGGTAATGAAGATGGCACGGACTTCGCGGGGGTGTAATGGCAAAGGGGAAAGGCGCTTTGACGAATGGGGTGGATACAATTTCCGACAAAGTCCGCAATCGATTTCAATGCACTATGTTTGCTTTATTTACGATCGCACCCGACAGCATTAAATGGCGATATGGTTTTGACCGCGCCGAGGTAACCAAGGGCGGAGAGGAGCACAACATTCCGCCCCCCCCCTTTCTGCAGTCTCTTGTTGCGAATTTATTAGAATCGGATGCCATTTTCGACAACTTTAATGTTTCAATTCAGTATTTGGTCGTCGAGAGTAGTCTATTTGTCTCATATGATGTTATACACACACGCGAAACTCCCCTAACATGTGCTACGTTCGACGAAGAGCGGATCTCCCCCGATGCGATTGACGCCGAACCTATCAAGTCCCTCTACGAATCACTCAAACACACGCTTTCCAAGGATTACAAAATCGAGAAGGACTTAGGCGAGCTACATAAAGACTTTCCGTACTGGAGGAATGCTGGCTTCATTGATCACGCAATTTCTCTACTTAAACTGGAAATCGATCCGGATCCCGACTCACCCGGCAAAGAACTGTTGGTTCGGATGGATACGACCTACCGTCGCCATCCCCGTGCCGAGTATTCGGCCGTCTTCGATCTGCCACGCTTTCCACGCCCCGAAAAACGCGCCTCATGGTCGATCAATATGGCTGGAATTGCAGCCGACGGCATGACAGCGACCGTCTCTGAGATCGTTCGCGAAAACATGATGGCACTCGAACTCGCAATGGGGCTTCCCAATTCAAAGATCGTTTTCATTCAAGGAGAGCCCGGATCCGGAAAGGAAGGATTTGCGAGCGCATTGCACTACGGCTCGAAACGGCTACAGCCAAAAGATGACAAGCCAGAAAAATTCGAAACACGGTCGGTTGCGGGCATGCAATTGCAGGAATTCCGCCGTCTCCTCTATGGTGAAATAATGCAGCATGGTCGCCACGAGCCGGGCCTGCTGGAGCGAGTGGCAGGCGGAACCCTCTTCCTTGATGAGTTCGATAAATTCGCCAAAGGCGACGAGCCGAATGCACCTTACTCCGAGTTACTCAGGGTTTGGGAAGCCGGAAAATACATACCCATTGAAGGAAAATCGGAACTGCCGGTCAAAGACGTTAACTGGGTTGTCGCTGGAGCGTTTACATCTGAACGAAAAATTTCGGAGCTTCCGCCAGATATTTGGAGTCGCATTACCACACAACTGTCGATAAAATCACCACTCTCTTCTCCTACATTGGATAAGGATGACAGAACTGCGTACGCGCGTGCTCTGGTCTTGAACTTCATGTTGGCGATCGGCCTAGAGCATGTCACGAATGGTCGTGGGATCCGTGAATCACTCCATGCCCTTAGCAAGCCGACATCGCGAAAAGCGGCAGTCATTCGCTCTATGTTGTTGGACGATGACGAAAAATATGCGTCACAAGATAAGTTGAGTCCATCCGTACTGACGATTGCGCTTGCAAATGTCATGGTCGAATATATCGGCGAATACTCACGTGTTGAATATGTTCTAACGAAATCCAAAAGCAACCCTGGAATGGGGATCGACACCGAAAACCACGAAGATAACGAGGGTCCGGTCGTAATTGATGTTTGTATACCCTCGTCTCTCACCGGAAAAGTCGGCCTGAGCAACGGAATGGTGACCTTCAAAAGCTCAGAAATGCTTAGTTTAGGAAAAATCTACGAAGGATATGGTCTCGCATCTCGTAGAGAGAGAGTCTTCTATGACAGCATTCGAACGGTTCGACAAGCATGTAAAATCGCGTTTGCGCGGTTTTTCGAATTTTTGTTGCAGGGGAAGAATGGGTGTCAGGTCGATGACGAGTGGATTAAGCGCGCTCTTTTGGATGCATTCGTCACGGTTGATGTCGCTCGCAAAGGTACCGCACCAGACAAATATGTTTCTCGCCGGGAGTGGCAGCAGGAGGTTTTTGGCGGAGGCGTCATTTCCCAAGACAGTATGAACAGGCTGAAGTATGCCCTCATCGACACCGCGAATGCCCAGACGAATAAGGCGACGAGGCAGGTGACATCCGCGCCAGACACGGAAAAGAACTAGACTTTGCTGTAAGATCGAACGACCGGAGCGCGGCGAGTTGAGATTTGTGGGCGGCCTTGTCCTTCGGTTGCTGCTCTCGGGCGCTTTGGTCTACACGCTCGTGTTCTTGGCTTTCGCCGTCTTGCCTGTCGATCCTGCGAGAGCGGTCCTGGGACCGGCAGCCGACCCCTCGGCCGTCGAAGATCTGAGAATGCGGTATGGCCTGGACCGACCGATCCTCGAGCGGTTTGCCCAGGTTGCTCTGGCTCAGATCCAGGGGGACTTTGGCGCATCCGTCATTTGGGGGCAGCCGGTCTGGGACGTCCTCGGCCCGGCGATGGGACGCACGTTGGCGCGACTGTTCGTCGCCTTGGGCCTCGGGCTTGCGGCCGCTGCGATGGTCTCCTCATACGTCGTATCGCGGGACGTAAGGGGCGTGAGATCTTTTCTCATGGTGGTCGCCGGTGCGCCGGGCTTCGTCAGCTTGATTCTGATTCTAAGCTTCCTGACGGACAGCTTTTCCGCACCGCCCTCCACCAACCCGACGCTTTATGAAGCCGTAGCGGTTCTGTGGGCGTCCGTCATGACCGCGGCGATCGTCGGCTTGCCGCTGATGGAACGCCTCGATTTCCGCCGCAACCGGACTCGGCAGGCGGAATTCCTGCTGTTCCTGCACGCACCGCCAGACGCGGTGACCGGAATCCTGATGCGCGGGGCTTGGCCGACCGCGTTGGCGGCGACGGCGAATGCTGCCACCGGAGCGTTGACCGTGCTTGCGTTTGCCGAGTACGTCTTCGGATTGGAGGGTTTTGCCATACCTTTTTTTCGCGCGTGCTTGAGTGGCGACCTGGCGATCGTTACGTTTGGCAGCTTGATGCTTGCCTGGTGCTTCCTGACCCTCCAGACGACGGTCGAGGCCGCCGCGCGCTGGATGGACCGTAGGCTGAACTGACATGCTTCGCCCTTTGGCGATTGCCGCGATGAAGCCGCCAACTGCCTACGCCGTCGGCCTGTTGAGCGCAGTCCTGCTGGCTGCCGCAGCGATGACGGCCCTTCTGTCCCTTACCGATGTCGCCATGTCGGGCCGCCCCCTGGACGCGCCGGGAGCATCGTACCTCCTCGGCACCGATCGTCTCGGTCGCAGCGTCCTTGCCACAACAGCGATCGGCTCTCTGCGGTCGCTCGCCTGGGCGACCCTGGCGTTGTCGGGAGCCGCCGTGATCGGCGTCTTTCTGGGCCTGGTGTCTGTGGCCAACCTGCGCGCCCCCGTGGACGATGCAATTCAGATCCTGGCCGATGCGATCCGCAGCTTTCCCTCGATCGTAGCAGCGCTGCTGTTCGTGTCGGTAAGCGTGCCGCTCCCGATCTTGCTGGTGCTGTATTTCTGGGTCCCGGTCTGGCGGGTGAGCCGTGCGCAGGTCGGCGCGCAGCGATTTCGGCCGTACATCCTGAATGCGATCCTGTTCGGGCACTCGCGGTTCTCGGCTCTCCGCGATCACGGGCTGCCCAACGCCAGCACCGGAATTCTGGGCGTTCTCTTCGTCGTCTACGCGGAGTTGATTTCCGTCCAGATCGGGCTCGAATTCCTTGGATTCTCCGAACCACTGAGCACGCCTACCCTGGGCAACATCATAACCGATGCCATCCGTCTTGGGATTCCTTACGCGTGGACTTGGGCACCAGCGGCGGTGGTCACCATCCTAGCGTCGATCTTGCTGTTCGTGATCGGACAATATCTGATCCGGCGCGAGGGGCAGATGTTGGAGTAGCGTCCAGGTGCTGAAATTGGAATCCGACCGGTTTTCCCTCCGTGCGCGAGGAAAGCCGCTGCTTCAGTTCGAAGACGCCTCGTATCTGGTCACTCCCCCCTTGTGGCTCAGTGGGGCGTCGGGCTCGGGAAAATCGCTGCTGTGCCGAGCGTTCGCCGGACTGCTTCCCCTCACCATAACCTGCGATGGACACGCGGCGATTTTCTCCGCGCGAGACCAGCCTGAAGGCGAGTGGCAAAGGCCGCGGATCGTCTACATTCCGCAGTCTCCGGCCTCTGCGCTTCCGACCGCGATCCGATGCATTGACCTGTTCAACCGGGTTTCAGCCTGGAGCGGCCGGGATGCCATACCGGCCAGGGCACGAGACGTCTTCGGGTCGCTCGGCCTGGATGCGGATAGCCTTGTCGGCCTCCAGGCGCATCAACTCAGCGGAGGCATGGCGCAACGCTTTGCCATTGCGCTGGCGATCGCCGCCCGACCGGAGGTCCTGATTCTCGATGAGCCCACGGTTGGGCTCGATCCGAAGTCCCGAAGCGCTGTTCTCTCGACCCTCAACGCGCCGGTGCTGCGGCGCATACCGTTGCTGATCGTGTCGCACGATCAGGCGATCGAGGCGTTCTGTGCGGATCGGCTGACCGTCGTACGGGACGGCTCCCGTGTTGATCTGGTGAGATGAGGAGACAGCCCTGAATGGATGCACCCCTTCTGGAACTCAAGCGCTGCGCGTTTTCCTGGAATCGCGAGTCCAAACCGGTTTTCACCGACGCCTCGATGGCGGTCTCGCCAGGGTCGTGGAACGTGCTCTCGGGGTCGTCCGGGAGTGGCAAGAGCACGCTCGCGATGATGTGTGCAGGTCTGCTCCAACCCACGCGGGGACAGATACGCTATGGGCTCGGCCGCCGGCCAAAGCCACGAACGATTCAGTACCTGTTTCAGGATCCCTTCGCCGCGATCGACCCGCTGATGACGGTCGGTGAGTGGCTCCGGCGCGTCGTGTTGAATCCACGGATCGCGCAACAGACGCGTCCGTCGACGTTGGGCGGGCAACGCTCGGCGGACGATCTCGACGCCCTTCTCGATCGACTGCGTCTATCGAAGCTGCTCCTGGAATCACGTCCTCTCGATCTGTCGGGCGGCGAATGTCAGCGCGTCAATCTGGTGGCCGCACTGCTGGCAGCGCCGACATTCTTGATACTGGACGAACCCTTCACCATGGTGGACCGGGAAGCCTCACGGCTCATGTTCGACGAAGTTTGCCGGTTGATGGCAAGAGAGCACACTGCCGTGCTGCTCATACACCATGGCGAGTTGCCTCCCGAAGTTCACGACCACCAGCGGATCGAAATTAAGGACGGGACGGTCCACGCGAAACGACGGTGACCAACGTTGTCCCCGAGAAATCACGCTACCGGGAGTTGCCGCGTTGCCGCTCGCGTCAGCGAGTGCAACGTCGGTGCGTCATCTATAGAACGACCCTTTCCCTGATCCGCGACCCGCACTCCGCCGTCAGCGCCGCGCTGTTGAGCTCCAAGTCGCAGGCCGGCCCGGCGCGAACACCCCGACCTTGCGTGCTCCGCCATCTCGTCCCCCAGCATCACGCCGTCGACGATCGGGTCGTTGCCGCCGGCAGCATCTCCAGGAACGCGTCCATCTGCATGTGCAGCAGCGGCGTCGCCGCGATCGCCTGCAGGGCGCGGGCAATCGACGACTTGCCGGCGCTGCCGGCGCCGTTCAGCAGGACGATGCGCGCCGCCACCTACTTCTTCGGCTGGCCGATCTGGTGGTCGGCCATCAGCTCCAGCGCCTGCACCAGGGCCGAGTGGTCCTTCTTGGAGCCGCCGCGCGCCGCCATGGCGTTCATCAGCTCCTGGGTGGTCGCGGTGTTCGGCAGGCTCATGCCGAGCGCCCGCGCCCCGGACAGCGCCAGGCCGAGGTCCTTCTGGTGCAGCTCGATCCGGAAGCCCGGGTCGAAGTTGCGATCGATCATGCGCTTGCCGTGCAGCTCCAGGATCCGCGACGAGGCGAAGCCGCCCATCAGCGCGTCGCGCACCTTGGCCGGGTCGGCACCCGCCTTGGAGGCGAACAGCAGCGCCTCGCCGACCGCCTCGATGGTCAGCCCGACGATGATCTGGTTGGCGACCTTGCAGGTCTGGCCGTCGCCGTTGCCGCCGACCAGGGTGATGTTCTTGCCCATCAGCTCGAACAGCGGCCTGGCCCGGTCGAACGCCGCCTGCGGCCCGCCGACCATGATGGTCAGGGTCGCCTGCTGGGCGCCGACCTCGCCGCCCGACACCGGCGCGTCCAGGTAGTCGCAGCCGAGGTCGTTGATCCTCTTGGCGAACTCCTTGGTGGCGATCGGCGAGATCGAGCTCATGTCGATCACCACCGAGCCCTTCTTCAGGCCGCTGGCGACGCCGCCCTCGCCGAACAGCGCGGCCTCGACATGCGGGGTGTCCGGTACCATGAGGATGACGATCTCGCTCGCCGCCGCGACCGCGGTGCTGTCGGCCTCGACAATGGCGCCCGCCTTCACGACCTCCTCCGGCACGCCGGAGAGGCTGTAGACGTGCAGCTCATGGCCGCCGTTGATCAGGTTGATCGCCATCGGCTTGCCCATGATCCCGAGGCCGACGAATCCGATCTTCATGACGATTTCTCCCCTGTGGGCGCTTGGTTGGTCGGGGCCGACTCGACACCAGCCGGACGGCGGCGGCAAGCCCCCTTGGCCGCAACACTGTCGCGCGTCGCTGCGTGGGTCCCGGATCGGTTCGCTCGCTGACGCGATCGCCCCGTCCGGGATGACGGCAGGAAGGGTGGAACTGCCGTCGATTCCATTCTGACGTCATCCAGGACGGACGCGCCACCCCGGCGCGGTCGATCCGGGACCCACGGGGCGACGGGTTCCCCCTACCCCGCCGACAGCGCCAGCGCCTCGGCGGTCGGGCCGCGCTCGTCGTTCTCGGCGCCGATCTCCTGCTGGCGGCGCCACATCGCGGCGAACACCCCGTCGCGCGCCATCAGTTCGGCGTAGGAGCCGCGCTCGACGATCCGGCCGGCCTCCAGCACCAGGATCTGGTCGGCGTCGACCACAGTCGAGAGCCGGTGCGCGATCACCAGGGTGGTGCGGTCGCGCGACACCTCGCGCAGGCTGCGCTGGATCGCCTTCTCGGTGTGGCTGTCGAGCGCCGAGGTCGCCTCGTCGAACAGGAAGATCCGCGGGTCCTTGAGGATGGTGCGGGCGATGGCGACCCGCTGCTTCTCGCCGCCCGACAGCTTCAGCCCGCGCTCGCCGACCATGGTCTGGTAGCCGTCCGGCAGGCCCATGACGAAGTCGTGGATGCGGGCGTGGCGGGCGGCCGCCTCGACCTCGGCCGGGCCGGCCCCGGGCTTCCCGTAGGCGATGTTGTAGAAGATCGTGTCGTTGAACAGCACGGTGTCCTGCGGGACGATGCCGAGGGCGGCGCGCACGCTGGCCTGGGTGACCTCGCGGATGTCGGTGCCGTCGATCCTGACCGCCCCGCCGGTGGCGTCGTAGAACCGGAACAGCAGCCGCGAGATGGTCGACTTGCCGGCCCCGCTCGGGCCGACGATCGCCACCGTCTCGCCCGGCTCCACCGCGAACGACACGCCCTTGAGGATCTGCCGGTCCTCCCGGTAGGCGAAGCGCACGTCGTCGAACTCGACCCGGCCCGGTCCGGCCGGCAGCGCCGGCGCGTCCGGCGCGTCGGCAATCTCCCGGCTCTCGCCGAGCAGGCGGAACATCGCCTCCATGTCGGCCAGCGACTGCTTGATCTCGCGGTACACGAAGCCGAGGAAGTTGAGCGGCAGGTAGAGCTGCATCAGGTAGGTGTTGACCAGCACGAAGTCGCCGGTGGTCATGGTGCCGGCCTGCACGCCGAGCCCGGCCATGGTCATGATGCCGGTCAGGCCGACCGCGATGATCGCCCCCTGCCCGATGTTCAGCAGCGACAGCGAGGTGCGCGAGCGGACCGCGGCGTCCTCGTAGCGCTCCAGGCTGGAATCGTAGCGCCGGGCCTCGTGCTCCTCGTTGCCGAAATACTTGACGGTCTCGTAGTTCAGCAGGCTGTCGATCGCCCGGGTGTTGGCCTTCTGGTCCTGGGCGTTCATCTCGCGGCGGTGCTTCAGCCGCCACTCGGTGACCGACATGGTGAAGGCGATGTAGCCGGCGATGGTCACGAAGGTGACCAGCGCGTACCAGACGTCGAACAGGTACCAGAGGATGCCGCAGACCAGCACGATCTCGAGCATGGTCGGCAGGATGTTGAACAGCATGAAGTTCAGCAGGAACTCGATGCCCTTGGTGCCGCGCTCGATGGCGCGCGACAGGCCGCCGGTCTGGCGGTCCAGGTGGAACCGCAGCGACAGCGCGTGCAGGTGCCGGAAGGTCTTCAGCGCGACCTTGCGGATCGCCCGCTGGGCGACCCGGGCGAAGAAGAACTCGCGCAACTCGGCGAACGCCTGCTGGGCGACCCGGACCAGGCCGTAGGCGATCACCAGGGCGATCAGCGCCGACGCCGCGAACCCCGGCCCGCCCGACACCAGGTCGACCGCCTGCTTGTAGAGGATCGGCACGTAGACCGTGGCGACCTTGGCCATCGCCAGCATCGACAGCGCGATCACCACCCGGACCCGCATCACCGGCTCGCCCTGCGGCCACAGATACGGCGCCAGGGTCCTCAGCGTGTTCAGGTCGCCCGGCGCCTGCTGGCCGGGCGGGGCGGTGCGGGACGGCGGCGGGGCCATGGGAACTCCGGAGGGACGCGGAACCGTTGATATAGGGAGTTCCGCGGTGCGAGGCTACCCGTGGCCCGCGCCCCCCGGTCCGCGGGACCGGTGTTCCGGAGCGCCGGACCGCTATCCCCGGACCCGGAAGTCGAACCAGGTCGAGTTGACCCGCTGCGCCCCGTTGGTCGCCCGAACGAACAGACTGTAGCGGCCGTTGGCCCGCAGCCGCGGCAACTGTGCCTGGGTCTGGTTGGCGGCCGGCAGGACCGTCATGAAGACCCGGTTGCCGGCAGCGTCGCGACGGTAGAGGTAGACGTAGTAGGCGGTCGCCGGCGCGACCCGCTGGGCCTGCGGGGGCGACCAGGTGATCCGCGGGGCCCGCGGCAGCGCCGGCTCGACGTTGCCGGCATCCAGCGGCAGCACCGGCCGGGTCAGGCCGGGCAGCGCCGCCCGGTACACCCGCATCAGGTTGGCGCCGAACACCCGCCGGATATCGGAGTCCGAGTAGCCGTGCCGGCGGATCATCAGCTCCGCCAGATCCATCCAGCGGTCGCGGTCGTTGAAGCCGCGCACGTTCAGCCAGGTGCTCGGGGTCGGCATGCCGTTCACGTAGGAGTCGGACGCGACCGCCACGTGCTCGATCATGCGGATCCGCCGGCCGGCATCGTCGCGGCAGTCGACATCGCGGGCGATGTGGTTGATGTGGTCGACCAGCAGCTCGCGGTTCGCCCACTTGCCGCCGGTGTTCAGCGGCGAGTTCGACAGCATGAAGCGGATCGGCGTGACCCCGACGACCCCGCCGGTCCTGGCGATCGCGCAGATCACGTCGTCGTCGTGGTTGCGGCTGACCGTATCGGCATAGACCGCCCGGGCGTTGGCGTGGTTGGCGATCACCGGGCGGTTCCGGTCCTTGGCGATCCGGGCGACCTCCAGGGCCGTCGCCCGGCCGACATGCGACAGGTCGACGATCATGAAGCGGTCGAGCATGGCGTCGACCAGCTGCCGGCCGAGCGGCGTCAGCGGTACGCAGGGCGGTGCCCCGGCCCCGCCGCAGTTCCCGGTGCCGTTGATCCGGACCCCGGCGTCCTGGTTGGAACCACCGCCGTAGCGGCTGTCGAACGCCGCGGTGACCAGCCGGGCGTTCTCGTTGGCGTTGTAGGCCAGCTGGACGATCCGGATGCCGTCGTCGAACCAGGCCTGGGCCCGGTTGCGGGCCAGCAGGGCGGTGTTGCCGAGCGGGTTGGCGACCCCGGCGATATCGACCGCGCCGGGCTTCTGGATGTAGCGGATCACCCCGACATGGTTGGCCCAGCGCGCCTCGTCGATGTCGTTCGACGTCAGGACACGCTTGACCCGGCGCTGGGCACTGGTCCGGATGTTGCCGCTGGTCGACAGCAGGTCGACGCCCATCCGGTCGCGGATCACGGTGAAGGTGGGAACCGAGACGTTGTCCCAGCATCCCAGGGCGTCGCCGGCGCCACAGTCCGGATTCACCTGCCAGGTCGCCGGGCTGAGGTTGCCGTCGACCACGAAGCTGTCGAGGATCAGGCGGCGGGCTCGATCGCGGATCTCGTCGGCCCCCGCCGGCGAAACGGCGCCCAGCAACGTCGCCAGGGCCCCGGCCGCTGCGACGGCCAGGACCACCGGCCACCACGGAATCCTGCTCGCGCGCTTATGCGGTGCATATCTCCGAGCCTTCATCGGTCGGTCCTCCGGTTACGGTTCGTTTCCCGCAGCACCCCCGCATTTTTGTATCGACCATCACGCCGGCTCGGCATCCCGCGGATGGGTGATCCGCCCGCAAAAAAGCAAACGGGCGCCCGCAGGGGGCGCCCGTCGCCGCGTGTGCCCGGGCCGTTACGCCGGCATCTGGTACCCTGGCGTCGAGCGCATCAGCGCCAGTTCGTCGGCGTCCATCTCCGCCTCGATGCCGTCGAACAGCGGGGTCGACAGGTAGCGCTCGCCGGTGTCCGGCAGCATGCACAGGATCACCGAGCCCTTCTCGGCGCGCTCGGCGACCTGGCGGGCGACCGCGAAGGTCGAGCCGCCGGAGATGCCGGTGAAGATGCCCTCCTTCTGGGCCAGCGCCTTCGCCCACTTGATGCCGTCGGCGCCGGCGACCGGGACCAGCTCGTCGTACAGGTGCTCGTCGATCGCCTCCTGCAGGACGTAGGGGATGAAGTCCGGGGTCCAGCCCTGGATCGGGTGCGGCTCGAACGCCGGGTGGCTGACCGCCGGCGAGCGGTCGGCGGCCCGGTCCTGGCCCTTGCCGCTGCCGATCAGCTGGGCGTTGGCGGGCTCGGTCAGCACGATCTTCGTCTCCGGCCGCTCGCGCCGCAGCACCCGGGCGACGCCGGTGACGGTGCCGCCGGTGCCGTAGCCGCTGACGAACCAGTCGAGCCGCTTGCCGGCGAAGTCGTTGACGATCTCGCGGCCGGTGGTGGCCTCGTGGATGTCGGCGTTGGCGTCGGTCTCGAACTGGTGGGCCAGGAACCAGCCGTTGGCCTCGGCCAGCTCGACCGCCTTGCGGTACATGCCGTAGCCCTTCTCGGCCTTCGGCGTCAGCACCACCTTCGCACCCAGCATCCGCATCAGCTTGCGGCGCTCGACCGAGAAGGTCTCGACCATGGTGACCACCAGCGGGTAGCCCTTCTGGGCGCACACCATGGCCAGCCCGATGCCGGTGTTGCCGCTGGTCGCCTCGACCACGGTCTGCCCGGGCTTCAGCGCACCGCTGCGCTCGGCCGCCTCGATGATGTTCAGGGCCAGCCGGTCCTTGACCGAGGCGGCCGGGTTGAAGAACTCGGCCTTCACGTACAGCGTGACGCCGTCGACCCCGATGTTGTTGATCCGGATCGCCGGGGTGTCGCCGACGGTGTCGAGCACGCTGTCGAACAGCCGCCCGCGCCCGGCGGTGGTGCGGATCCCAGAGTCGGTCGTCATGGTCGGTCTCCCTGCTTCGAAGTTCGCCATGGTTAATAGGCCATGACGCAGCCGCCGACCATGCGGGCCGCGTGCACACGCCCGTGCCGGGGCGTCACGTCTCGCGGGTTCGCCGCATCGCGTACAGCAGGCTGGCGGCCCCGGTCAGCGGTGCCGCCGCGGTCACCGCGAACGCCGCCTGGTAGCCACCGGCGGCCGTGACCGCCGCCCCGAACACCACCGGGCCGACCACGTAGCCGATGAAGGTCAGGAAGGTGGAGCCGGCGGTCGCGTGCCCGACCATGCCGGCCGGTGCCGCCGCGGCGATCTCCGACAGGTACACGCCGTTCCAGCTGGCACTCGCGAAGCCGGAGACGCCGGCCAGGCCGACGATCGCCCAGACCGGCCAGCCGTCGGACATGCCGGCGACCGCCAGGGTCGCGGCCGAGGAGGCGACCGCCAGGGCCACCAGGGTGGCGCGCGCCGAGCCGACGCTGTCGGCGATCCAGCCGACCGCCACCCGCCCGACCACGCCGACCCCCTGCATGACCGCGAAGGCGAGGCCGGCGAGCGGCAGCGACAGCCCGAGGCCGGTCGCCAGGAAGGTGACGTAGAACGCGAACAGGCAGCCCTGCACCAGGGCGAAGCAGAAGCCGGCATAGGTCGTCGCGAGCATCACCGGCCCCTCGGCGACCGCCCGGAACGGCCGCAGCAGGCTGCGCGGCCGCAGCGCCTCGGACAGCCGCAGCGGATGGTGACGGTCGCGCTCGGCGTCGATGGCCGCACGGACCGGCTGCACGAACGCGATGGTCGCCAGCGCGGCGGCCGCGGCGATCGCGCAGGCGGTCCGCCAGTCGGCCCACACCAGCAGCGCCGGCATCAGCACCCCGGCGACCGCGCCGCCGAGCGGCACGCCGGACTGCTTGATCGAGAACACCAGCGACCGGCGGCCCGGCGGCGCATGCCGGTTGAGGATGTCGCTGCCGGCCGGCGGCGACGGCCCATAGCCGACCCCGATCAGGAAGGCGGCGAAAATCAGCGCCTCCCATGCCCCGAGCAACGCCGCCAGCAGGCCGGCGGTGCCGATGCACACCCCGACCTGCAGGGTCCGCACCGCGCCCAGGCGCGGCAGCAGGTCGCCGCCGGCGATCAGGTAGACCATGGTCCCGAACGAGGTGACCGAGGCCAGGATGCCGATCCGCTCCGGCGCTACGCCGACCGCGTCGGTCAGCGCCGGCCCCATGACCGGGAACACCCGGGTCAGGAACGCCGCCGACGTCTGCATCAGCAGCGCCGCGCCCAGTGCGCTCAGCCAGACCGGCATGCCGCGCATCCGCCCCCGGATCGACCGGTCAGCGCGCCGGTCACTTCCCCTTGTAGAAGTCCGCGACCGCCTCCAGCACCCGGTCGACGTCTTCGGCCGTCACGTCGAGGTGGGTCACCACGCGGATCCGCGGCTTCTGGCCGGCCAGCACGATGCCGCGCGCCGCCATGTGGGCTCGCAGCGCGTCGAAGTCGTCCGGGTGCGGCTGGACGAACAGCATGTTGGTCTCGACCGCGTCCAGGTCGACTGAAATCCGCTCGAACCCCGCCAGCCCCTCGGCCAGCCGGCGGGCGTTGGCGTGGTCCTCGGCCAGCCGCTCGACGTGGTGCTCCAGGGCGTGCAATCCGGCGGCCGCCAGGATGCCGGCCTGGCGCATGCCGCCGCCGACCATCTTGCGCAGCCGGCGAGCCCGCTTGATGACGTCGGCCGGGCCGCTCAGCACCGAGCCGACCGGCGCGCCCAGGCCCTTGGACAGGCACAGCGACACGGTGTCGAACGGAGCCGCCAGCTCCTGCGCGGTCTTGCCGAGCTTAACGCAGGCGTTCATCAGCCGGGCGCCGTCCAGGTGCACGTTCAGGCCGTGCTCGCGCGCCGCCGCGGCCAGCGCCGCGATCCGCTCCGGCGCCTGCACCCGGCCGGACACCGTGTTCTCCAGGCACAGCAGCCGGGTGATCGGGCTGTGCGGGTCGTCCGGCTTGACCCCGGCATGCACCTGGGCCGGGTCGAGGCCGCCGGTCGCGTCGGTCTTCAGCGGGTAGGATGCGACGCCGCCGAGCACCGAGGTGCCGAGCGCCTCGGACTTGTAGACGTGGTAGACGTCGCCGATCAGGTACTCCTCGCCACGCTGGCAGTGCGACAGCACCCCGAGCAGGTTGCTCTGGGTGCCGGAGGAGACGTAGAGCGCCGCCTCCTTGCCCATCATCGCCGCCACCTTGGCCTCCAGCGCGATGATCGACGGGTCCTCGCCATAGACGTCGTCGCCGACCTCGGCGCGGGCCATCGCCTCGCGCATCGCCGCGGTCGGCTGCGTCACCGTGTCGCTTCGCAGGTCGATGCGGCGGTTGCTGGCGGCCGAACGGTCGGCGGCGGGGCGGGTCGCGGTCATTCCGGCGTACATCGACGGGGTCCTTCACTGGCGTGGTCGGGTGTCGGCGCGCCGCGATCCGGTGTTGGCGCGCCGGGAGGGTCGGGGAGATACTGAGCGGGAACGGTGCGGAACGCACCCCGAAAAACAGAGACGGCAGTCGCGGAGGCACGCATGCACACCTTGTACTGGAAGCCGAGCTCCGGTTCGCTGGCGCCGATGGCGCTGCTCGAGGAGACCGGCCTGCCCTATACGACGGTCAAGGTGGACGCCGACGCCGGCGAGCACAGGTCGGAGGCCTACAAGCGCGACGTGCATCCGCTCGGCCTGATCCCGGCGCTGAAGCTGCGCGACGGCCGGGTGATGATCGAGTCGGCGGCGATCGTCGCCTACCTCGCCGACCTGGCGCCCGAGAGCCGGCTGGCGCCGGCGCCGAACGACGCCGACCGCGCGTTCTACCTGCAGTGGCTGGTATACGGCGCCGCCACCCTGTACCCGTGCTACATCCGCTTCTACCACCCGGACTATCACCGGGTCCGCGACGGCGACGACGAAGCGGTGCAGGACCTGGCGCTGACCGCCCTGAACGAGGCCTGGAAGGCGGTCGAGACGGCGTTCGCCGACGGCCGGCCGTTCCTGACCGGCGAACGCTGCACCGCGGCCGACATCTACATCGCCATGCTGGCGCTCTGGCATCCCGACAAGAAGGCGTTCAAGCCGGCCTGCCCGGGCGTCGACCGCATGCAGGCGGCGGTCTGGCAGCGCCCGGCGGCCGCCAAGGCGCTGGCCCTGCACGCCCGCTAAGAGGTCGGGTTATTTAGTTATCCGAATCTGACCCTTTTTGGAGCATCATTAGACTTGAACTGGGGGTGATTGGACGCTAAATGAGAATTGTGCAACGCAACATAGTTTGCGCTGCAGGGGCACGAAGACCCCGCTCGGGGAGGAAGACATCCAGCAACCTCGGAGGTCTTCCATGCGATCCATCACCGCCCGCCCGGCCAGCCGCGCCGACATCGAACGCCTGTACGCCGACGTCGACGCCGCGCACATCGAGCTCAGCTCGGAGCTGGTCGAGCTCCACATCCAGCGCGGCCGCTTCATGCGGGCGCAGGCCGCCGGCGAGATGCTGCGCGACGCCGGCCGCGGCCTGAAGCGGCTGTTCGGCGGGGCCCGTTCGGCCGTCGACGGCCGCACGGCCGGTTCCCACCCGACCGGCCCGCTGAAGCCGTCCAACGTCTGACACGAAAAGCCCCGGGCCCGGCACGCCATCGGCCGGGCCCGGGGCTTCGCTTCCGGCGACCGTCGCGTCATGGGTTCCGGCTCCGTTTCGCCTGCGGCGATCCGGTCCGGAATGACGACAAGAATGATGCGACCGTTCCCTCTGCAGCAGCCGACCGCAACGGCCGGCGCGCTTCCCCACCCCAACGTCATTCCGGAATGACGACAAGAATGATGCGACCGTTCCCTCTGCAGCAGCCGGCCGCAACGGCCGGCGCGCTTCCCCACCCCAACGTCATTCCGGACGGACGCGCGCCGGCGCGGCCGATCCGGAACCCACGAGGCGACGGACGGGAACCCAACAGGAAGCGACGGACGGGAACCAAAAGGGCGGGATCTACGAGCCGGCGCCTCAGCCCTTAGCGGCGGCGACGCTGAAGCTCTCGCCGCAGCCGCAGCGGCCGGTCTCGTTCGGGTTGTTGAAGACGAACCCGGAGAACATCTTGTCCTCCTTGTAATCCATCTCGGCGCCGAGGATGAACATCACGGCGGTCGGGTCGATGAACAGGGTGACCCCCTTGTCCTCGACCACGTCCTCGAACTTCTTGCGCTCCTTGGCGTACTCGACGATGTAGCTGAGCCCGGAGCAGCCGGTGTTCTTGACGCCGACGCGCAGGCCGAGAACGCCCTCCTCGCCGGACTTCGCCACCAGCTCGCGCACCCGCGCGGCGGCGGCCTCGGTCAGCGTGATCGGTGCCTTGGTCGGCTGGAACATGCTCCTACCTTCCGTCATCAAGCGTTCGTCGATTACGTGGGCACTACCTTAGAACATGTCCAGAAGCAGTCGAGCCTCTTCGCTCATCCGCTCCGGAGTCCACTGCGGTTCCCACACCAGCTGGACCTCGACCTCGCCGACGCCCGGCACCCCGGCGACCGCCCTGGCGACCATGCCCGGCATCTCGCCGGCCACCGGGCAGGCCGGTGCGGTCAGGGTCATGTCGACCTTGACGCTGCCGTCGTCGAAGATATCGAGGCCGTAGATCAGCCCGAGATCGTAGATGTTCACCGGGATCTCGGGATCGTACACGCTCTTCAGCGCCTCGATCACCTCGGCCTCGGACGCCACCTCCATGCCGGCGGGCAAGGGCTCGCCGGCCCGGGCGATGCCCTCCGGGGCGGCCTCGAAGCCCGGCATGAAATCGCGGATCCCGAGTTCCTGGTTCATCGCCGCACGCTCCGTCACGCGAAGATCGCCCGGACCTTCTCCAGCGCCTCGACCAGCGCGTCGACCTCGGCCCGGGTGTTGTACAGGCCGAAGCTCGCTCGCGTCGTCGAGCCGACGTCGAAGAAGTCCATCAGGGGTTGGGCGCAGTGGTGGCCGGCGCGCACCGCCACGCCCTGCTGGTCGACGATGGTCGACACGTCGTGCGGGTGCGCGCAGTCCATGGTGAACGAGATCACCGAGACCTTGCCCGGCGCGGAGCCCAGCACCGACAGCCCGTCGACCGAGGCCAGCCGCTGGGTCGCGTAGTTCAGCAGGTCGCGCTCGTGCTCGGCGATCCGGTCGAGACCGACGCCGCGCACGTAGTCGATCGCCGCGCCGAGTCCGATCGCCTGGGCGATCGCCGGGGTGCCGGCCTCGAACTTGTTCGGCAGGTCGGCCCAGGTGCTCTTCTCGATGGTCACCGAGGCGATCATGTCGCCGCCGCCCTGCCACGGCGGCATGGCGTCCAGCACCGCCTCCTTGCCGTACAGCACGCCGATGCCGGACGGCCCGTACAGCTTGTGGCCGGTGAAGCAGTAGAAGTCGCAGTCGAGGTCCTTCACGTCGACCGCCATGTGCTGGACCGCCTGGCTGCCGTCGATCAGCACCGCGGCTCCGGCGGCGTGGGCCAGCCGGATCACCTCCTTCACCGGCACCACGGTGCCGAGCACGTTGGAGACGTGGGTGACGGCGACCATCCGGGTGCGATCGGTCAGCAGCGACTTGAACGCCGCCATGTCGAACGAGCCGTCCGGCAGCACCGGAACCGCCTTCAGCACCAGCCCCTTCTCGTCGCGCAGCATCTGCCACGGCACGATGTTCGAGTGGTGCTCCATGTAGGTGATGACGATCTCGTCGCCGGGCTGCAGGTTGGCGCGGCCCCAACTGTAGGCGACCAGGTTGATCGCCTCGGTGGTGTTGCGGGTGAACACGATCTCCGAGGTCGAGGCCGCCCCCAGGAAGCCGCGCACCTTCTCGCGCGCGCCCTCGTAGTCGGCGGTCGCCTTCTCGCTGAGATAGTGCAGCCCGCGGTGCACGTTGGCGTAACCGGTCTCGTACACCTCGGTGACCCGGTCGATCACCTGGCGCGGCTTTTGGGCCGAGGCGCCGTTGTCGAGATAGACCAGCGGCTTGCCGTGGACCTGGGTCGACAGGATCGGGAAGTCGGCCCGGTAGCGCTCGACGTCGTACACGGTGCCCTCGTTGATGGCGGCCTCGGCCATTCTCAGCTCACTCCCCGCTTCCGCTGACGCCGGCGACATGCCGGTCCAGCCACTCCGACGCGACCGCCGCGAAGGCGTCGCGCACCGGCGCCCGCCCGATCAGGGCGATCGCCTCCTGCACATAGGCCTCGACCAGCAGCGCCCGGGCCCGCCCCCGCGGGATGCCGCGGGCCATCAGGTAGAACAGCTCGTCGTCCTCGAGCTCGCCGACCGTGGCGCCGTGGCTGCACTTCACGTCGTCGGCGTAGATCTCCAGCTCCGGCTTGCTGTTGACCTCGGCGTCGCGCGACAGCAGCAGCGCCCGGTTCATCTGGAAGCCGTCGGTCTTCTGGGCGTCCGGCCGGACCAGGATCTTGCCCTGGAACACCCCGCGCGCCGTACCGGTCAGCACGCCCTTGACCATCTCGTGGCTGGTGCCGTGCGGCCGGGCGTGGTCGATGAAGGTGGTGATGTCGTGGTGCTGGCCGTCGGCGCCGAGGTACACCCCGTTGATCGCATACTCGATGTGCTCGCCGTCGAGCTCGGCCCGCACCTCGTGGCGCGCCAGCTTCGAGCCGGTCGCCAGCACGAAGCCGTCATAGGTCGACTTCTCGGCCAGCTTCAGGGCGGTCATCGAGACGTGGAACGCCTCGGCGTCCTCGGCCTGCAGCACGGCGTGGCCGAGCCGGGCCCCCTCGGCGACCGCGATCTCGGTGACCGGGTTGGCGATGTAGCGGCCGCTGCCCTGGAACACCGTGACCAGGTCGGCCGAGCCGCCCTCCTCGACCACCACCAGCACCCGCGGATGGGCGATGGTCGCAGTCTCGCCGCCACCGGCCTGGGCGACCGACAGCACGATGGGGGCCTCCGGCATCGCGCCGCGGGCGATCCGGACGGCGACGCCGCCGGCGAGCTGCGCGGTGTTGAGTGCGGTGAACGGATGCGTCTCGAACGAGGCGATCGAGCCCAGATGTGCCCGCACCCATTCCGGAGCGGCCGCCGGATCGTCCAGCGCCACCACCTCGACGCCCGTCGGCATGGCCGGCAGGGCGGACAGACGGCCGTTCACGATCTCGATGCGCGGGCCGTCGAGCGCCGCCACGGCCGGCGGCAGTTCCGTCGCGGGCACGCCCTCGGCCGGCACCGGCGTCAGCGCCTTGACGGCGTTCAGCCCGGTGAACTTCCAGGCCTCGGTGCGCGGCCCCGGCAGGCCGATCGCGTCGTAGCGGGCGATCGCCGCCCGGCGCAGCGCGGCCAGCCAGTCCGGCGCGCCGGCCGCCAGCACGGCCGGGTCCTCGCCGGCCACCAGGGGAAGCGTGTTGGTGTCCGTGGTCATCGCGTCCTCACGCCGCTTCCACGAAGTCGGCGTACCCCTTCTGCTCGAGCTCCAGCGCCAGTTCCTTGCCGCCGGTGCGGCGGATACGGCCGCGAGCCAGCACGTGCACCTTGTCCGGCTCGATATGGTTCAGCAGACGCTGGTAGTGGGTGATCACCAGCATCGAGCGCGCCGGGTCGCGCAGCGCGTTGACGCCGTCCGACACCACCTTCAGCGCGTCGATGTCGAGCCCGCTGTCGGTCTCGTCGAGCACGCACAGCTTCGGCTCCAGCACCGCCATGTGCAGGATCTCGTTGCGCTTCTTCTCGCCGCCCGAGAACCCGACATTGACCGCGCGCTTCAGCATCTCGTCGGTGATGCCCAGGCCCTTGGCCTTGGCGCGCACCAGCTTCAGGAACGCCATGGCGTCGATGTCGCCCTCGCCGGCCGCCTTGCGGCGCGCGTTCACCGCCTCCTTGAGGAAGGTCATGCCCGAGACGCCCGGCAGTTCGACCGGATACTGGAACGCCAGGAAGATGCCGGCGACCGCGCGTTCGTCGGCCTCCATCTCCAGCAGGTCATGGCCGTCGAAGCGGATGCTGCCGGCGGTGACCTCGTAGCCCTCGCGGCCCGACAAGACGTAGCTCAGCGTGCTCTTGCCCGAGCCGTTCGGCCCCATGATGGCGTGCACCTCGCCGGGCTCGATCACCAGGTCGATCCCCTTGAGGATCTCCTTGCCCTCGACCTCGACGTGCAGCCCTTCGATCTCCAGAAGCGCCATGGCTCCGTAACCCTCTTTCTCTTACCTGTTCACCCGCTCCGACGCGGCGGGTGGGTCCCGGATGCTCGCCGGAGGCGCGCTCCGGGATGAGGACCAAGTTCTATTCCCTCATCCCGGAGCGGCCCGCCGGAGGCGGAACGGATCCGGGACCCATGGGCGCCGTCAGCCGACGCTGCCCTCCAGGCTGATGCCGATGAGCTTCTGCGCCTCGACGGCGAACTCCATCGGCAGTTCCTTCATCACTTCCTTGCAGAAGCCGTTGACGATCAGCGACACCGCCTGCTCCTCGGAGAGCCCGCGGGCCAGGCAGTAGAACAGCTGGTCCTCGCTGATCTTCGAGGTCGTGGCCTCGTGCTCGACCCGCGCCGACGGATTCCTGCTCTCGATATACGGCACCGTGTGCGCGCCGCATTTGTCGCCGATCAACAAGCTGTCGCACTGGGTGTAGTTGCGCGCGCCCTCGGCCTTCTTCGAGATCCGCACCAGGCCGCGGTAGGTGTTGTCGGCGCGGCCGGCGCTGATGCCCTTGGAGATGATGGTCGAGCGGGTGTTTCGCCCGAGGTGGATCATCTTGGTGCCGGTGTCGGCCTGCTGGGCGTTGTTGGTGATCGCGACCGAATAGAACTCGCCGACCGAGTCGTCGCCCTGCAGGATGCAGCTCGGATACTTCCAGGTGATCGCCGAGCCGGTCTCGACCTGGGTCCAGGAGATCTTCGAGCGCTTGCCGCGGCAGGCGCCGCGCTTGGTCACGAAGTTGTAGATCCCGCCCTTGCCGTTCTCGTCGCCCGGGTACCAGTTCTGCACGGTCGAGTACTTGATCTCGGCATCGTCGAGCGCCACCAGCTCGACGACGGCGGCGTGCAGCTGGTTCTCGTCGCGCTGGGGTGCGGTGCAGCCCTCGAGGTAGCTGACGTAGCTGCCCTCGTCGGCGACGATCAGGGTGCGCTCGAACTGCCCCGTGTTCTCGGCGTTGATCCGGAAATAGGTCGACAGCTCCATCGGGCAGCGCACGCCCTTGGGGATGTAGACGAAGCTGCCGTCGGTGAACACCGCGCAGTTCAGGCAGGCGAAGTAGTTGTCCGCCACCGGCACCACCGAGCCGAGGTAGCGCTTCACCAGCTCCGGGTGCTTGTGCACGGCCTCGGAGATCGAGCAGAAGACGATGCCCTTCTTCTCCAGCTCCTTCTTGTAGGTCGTGGCGACCGAGACGCTGTCGAACACCGCGTCGACCGCGACCACGCCGGCCAGCATCTCCTGCTCCTTGAGCGGGATGCCGAGCTTCTCGTAGGTCGCCAGCAGCTCCGGGTCGACCTCGTCCAGGCTCTTCGGGCCGTCCTTCTTCTTCGGCGCGGCGTAGTAGTGGATGTCCTGGAAATCGATCGGCGGATAATTGACCTTGGCCCAGTTCGGCTCGGCCATGCGCTGCCATTGCCGGAACGCCTTGAGGCGCCACTCCAGCAGCCACTCCGGCTCCTCCTTCTTGGCGGAGATGAACCGGATGGTGCTCTCGTCGAGGCCCTTGGGCGCGATCTCGGCGTCGATGTCGGTAACGAAGCCGTACTTGTAGGCTCCGCCGGTGACGTCCTCGACCTGTCGCACGGTGTCCGCTGTGGCGGCCATCGACCTGTTCTCCCGTATCCTGCGTTCGATCTACTCGGCAGCACCCGCCGGCGGCATCGCGTGCAGCCCGGCCGGCGGGGTTCGTACCGGAAACATCCCCTCCGGGTCGAGCATGTCGGCGAGGGTCACGCCGTCGAGCGCCGAGCGGATTGCCTGGTTCACCCGGTTCCAGTTGCCCCGCATCGGGCAGCAACGCTCGACCTCGCAGCTGTCCTCGGCGCCGTCGACGCAGGCGGTGAGCGCGATCGGCCCCTCCAGCGCCTGGATGATGTCGGTCACCGTGACCGCCGCCGCCGGGCGGTCCAGGGAGTAACCGCCCTTGGCGCCGCGATGGGCATTGACGAGGGCCGCGCCGGCCATCTGCTTCAGCAGCTTGGACACCGTCGGCACCGGCACGCCGGTCGAATCCGCCAAGGCCGCCGCGGTGCGCACCCGCCCGACGTCCTGGGCCATCTGGCCGAGGACGACGATCGCGTAGTCCGTCATGCGGTTGAGCCGGAGCATGGGTTAACCAATCCGTACCACTTCGGTACGCATTAGGTAGTCCCGGGGCGATGGCCGGTCAAGGCGAAATCGGACCGGATCGGTCGGGTTTCGAGGCGCGGCCGGCCGGCGCCTCCAGCGGCGCCGGCCGGCCGTACAGGTATCCCTGCAGGAAGTCGACGCCTTCGCCCCGCAGCCAGTCCGCCTCGCCCTCGGTCTCGATACCCTCGGCGATCGTCCGGATGCCGTGCTCGCGCGCGATCGAGACCAGGTGATGGACGATCGTCTGCTTGAACGGGTCGTCCTGGATGCCGCGGATCAGGTCCATGTCGATCTTGGCGTAGTCCGGCCGCAGCTCGTGCAGCATGGTCAGGCCGGACCAGCCGGCGCCGACGTCGTCGAGCGCCACCGCGAACCCGGCCTTGCGGTAGAACGCCAGGATCCCTTTCAGGTGCGCCTTGTCGTGGGCGCGGTGGGTCTCGGTCAGCTCGAACACCACGTCTTCCGGCCGCAGTCCGAGTTCCTCGATCCCGGCCGCCGTGGTCCGCAGGCAGTAGGCCGGGTCGTAGACGCTGGACGGGTTGAAGTTGACGAACACCTTGCTGCGCACGCCCGCGCGCGCCGCCGTCTCGACCGCCGACCGCCGGGCCACCAGGTCGAGGCTGAACAGCAACCCGGCATCCTGCGCGACCCCGAACACATGGCCGGGCGGGATCAGGGTCCCGTCCTTGTCGCGCATCCGGAACAGGCCTTCCCGCGCATAGGGACGGGTCGGATCCGGGTCGGCCGCGCTCACGATCGGCTGGAACCACGTCGTGTAGCGGCCCGCCTCGAGCGCCTCGACGATCCACTCCGCCTTGAAGCGGTTGACGAACACCTCGCCGCTCATCACCCGCGCCAGGTCGGCCGGCCCGGGCTCGCGCCCGCCGGTCACCACCACCCGGGCGCCGGCCAGTTCCGGCCCTTTCAGCTCGCCGTACAGCGCGGTGACGAACCGGTCGACCTCCGAGCGCGCCAGCCTGACGAGGACCGCCGACTCGCCGACGGCGTCGGCCTTCGTCCCCTGGGACGAGCAGAGATCGAGCAGCCGCCGGAAGCTCTCGCCGGAGGGCATCCCGAACCAGAGCGCATTGCTGTCGTGGAGCAGGCCGTCGACGCTCTCGCAGTCGGCACAACGCATGACGGGAACCTCTCTGTCGGTCGGTGGAAGACCGGTTGTGAACGGTGGGCGCGGTCGAGCACGTCCTACGTCGACCGGCCGTACCCGGATCACTGGCGGAATTGCTCCGTTCGGCCCGTTTGCCTATGCTCCAGCGCCGCCTTCCCGGCCCCATCTCCCGTGCCCCGCCCCGGACTCCTGCCGTGACCGAAAGCCGCCCCCTGCTCGCCGTGGCCTGGATGATGGGCGCGCTCGCCTCGTTCACCGGCATGGCGCTGGCCGGACGCGAGCTGACCGCCGAGATGTCGGTGTTCCAGGCGATGGCCCTGCGCAGCGTGATCTGCGTGACGGTACTGGCCCTGATCGCCTGGCGGGTCGGGTTCCGCAAGGTCACCACGGCGCGGTTCCCCATGCACCTGGCGCGCAGCGTCGCCCATTTCGGCGGCACCTACGCCTGGATCTTCGGGATCTCGGTGCTGCCGCTCGCCGCGGTGTTCTCGATCGAGTTCACCACGCCGATCTGGACCGCGCTGCTGGGGGCCGTGTTCCTGCGCGAGCGGCTGACCCGCTGGCGGCTCGCCGGCATCGCGCTCGGCTTCGCCGGCATTCTGGTGATCGTGCGGCCCGGCTCCGGCCTGTTCGACGTCGCCGCCTTCGTCGTGCTGGGGGCGGCCTGGTGCTATTCGACGGTGTACGCCTTCACCCGCGCCATGGCGCCGACCGAGAGCCCGCTCGCCATCATCTTCTGGATGAACCTGATCCAGCTCCCGCTCGGGCTGGTGCCGGCGCTCGGGGTGTGGGTCGCCCCGTCGCCGCACGCCTGGCCCTGGATCGCCGTCATCGGCATCGCCGGCCTGACCTCGCACTACTGCGTCGCCCATGCCATGCGCCACGCCGACGCCGCCCTGGTGGCGCCGATGGACTTCGTCCGGCTGCCACTGATCGCGGTGGTCGGCTGGCTGTTCTACGCCGAGCCGTTCAACCCGTTCGTGCTGGCCGGCGGCGCGCTGATCTTCGCCGGCAACATGACCGGGCTTTGGGGGGAGCGGCGCAGGCGCTTGGCGGCGGCGGTCAGCCCGAAGCGAGCATCGGGTAGCTGAGGAAGCCGCGGAAACGGGCGCGGCCGCCGCGCAGGAAGTCGCCGGCCCGCTCCAGCCGCGGGAACCGCCGCACCAGCCGGCCGATCGCCACCCGCCCCTCCATGCGCGCCAGGCTCATGCCGGCACAGGCATGGGCGCCGGACCCGAAGGCCAGGTGCTTGTTCGGGGTCCGGTCGAGGTCGAGCCGGTCGGGATCCGGGAACACCGCCGGGTCGCGGTTGGCGGCACCGATCCCGATGTGCACGTAGGTGCCCTCCTCCAGCGTCTCGCCGGCCAGCTCCATCCGCTCGCCGACCCGCCGGTTGCCGAGCTGGTTCGAGCTCTCGTAGCGCAGGAACTCCTCGACCGCGCCGTTGATCAGCCCCGGATCGCCACGCAGCCGGGCCAGCTGGTCCGGGTGCTCCATCAGCGCGGCGACGCCGTTGCCGATCAGGTTGGTCGTGGTCTCGTGGCCGGCGTTCAGCAGGAAAATGCAGTTCTGCGCCAGTTCGTCCGGGCTCAGCATATCACCGCTGCCGGGGTCGCCGGCGATCAGGGTCGACAGCACGTCGCTGCCGTCGAGCACGAGGTTCCGCCGGCGCTCGGCGATCAGGTCGTCGAGATAGGCGGTGAAGTCGGCGACCGCCCGGTTGCCGCGCGCCATCTGCTGGTCGGTCAGCCGCGGCTCGAGCGCGCCGAGGATCGCCAGCGACCAGTCGCGCAGCGGCCCGCGGTCGGCCATCGGGATCGCCAGCAGGTCGCCGATCACCTGCACCGGGACCGCCGCCGCCAGGTCGGCGATCAGGTCGAACCCGCGCTTCTCGGCGATCCGGTCGAGCAGCCGGTCGACCAGCGCCTCCAGCTTCGGGTGCAGCGCGGTCAGCGCCCGCGGCGTGAACGCCGGCATCAGCAGGCTGCGGACCCTCGTGTGCAACGGCGGGTCGTTGAACACCAGGCTGGTGGTGTGGTGCCGGTACAGCGGGCTGCCGACCCCGTATTTCGGACCGAACTCGCGGGTCTTGTCGGACAGCATCCGGCGGTCGCGGTAGACCGCCAGGCAGTCGGCGTAGCGCGACAGGAACACCGAGCCGTCGGGCATCCGGTGCACCGGGTCGTGGGTCCTGAGCGCGTGATAGGTCGGGTACGGGTCGTCCAGGAACGCCGGATCCAGCGCCGCCAGGTCGAAGCCGGCGGCGAGCGCCCGCGGATCGGCCGTCGGGGTCACGCTCACCCTGCGGCGATCTCGTCCTTGCGGTAGGCGAAGGTGTCGTCGAACCGCGACTGCAGGTACGGCCCGGCCAGCACCGGTGCGTAGCGCGGCGCCTCGCCTTCCGGCACGGTGCCGGGCAGCGCCTCGATCAGCGCGTCCCAGTTCGGGTCGAAGAAGAACGGCATCGAGTACCGCTCGCGCCCCGAGGTGTTGATCACCCGGTGCGGCGTCGCCTGGAACCGGCCGTTGGTCCAGCGCGCCATCTGGTCGCCGAGATTGATCACGAAGGTCCCCGGGATCGGCGGCGCCGAGATCCAGTCGCCGGCCGAGTTGCGGACCTGCAGGCCGCCGTTGTCGTCCTGCGCCAGGATCGTCAGGCAACCGTAGTCGGTATGGGCGCCGCAGCCCATGGTGCGGGCCTCGATGTGGCCCTCCTGCGGCGGGTAGTGCAGCAGCCGCAGCGAGGCGCAGGGCCGGTCGATCTTGTCCGTGAAGAAGTCCGGTGCCAGCCCGAGCGCCAGGGCGAACCCGCGCATCAGCGCCTCGGCCAGCGAGCGCATCGCGGCAAAGTATTCCTCGGTGGTCTGCCGGAAGCCCGGCAGGTCGGCCGGCCACTGGTTCGGCCCGTGCAGCGGCAGCCCCTGCCGCACCTCGGGATCGTCGGAACCGAGGTCGCGGCCGAGGTCCAGCCCTTCCTTCAGGTCGGCCGTCAGGTCCGGGTCGGTGTTCTCCTCGAACAGCGGGAAATAGCCGCGGTGGATCGCGGAGTGCCGGATGTGGATGGCGTTCTTCGCCTCCAGCGGCTGCGCGAAGAACCGCTCGGCCTCGGCCATCATCGCCGCCCGCAGGCCGGCCGGAACCCCGTGGTTGCGCACGTACAGGAACCCGACCGAAGCCGCCGCCCGGCCCAACGCCTCGGCCACCCGCTGCGGGTCGCTACCGTCGACCAGCGCGCCGACGTCGATGACCGGGATCTCCTGGAAGGGAACCGTCCTGCCGACCAGATCCTCGGCGAGCGTGGTGACGGCCATCGAACCCTCCCTATCGTTCGAGCACGTATGAATTGAGCGCCTCCGGGTTCCGGCGGTCAAGCCGAAACCGGGACGGTCAGCCGCCCTGAACCACCCGATGCGCGGCCCGGATCATGTCTACCACATCGATCAGCCGGGCGACGTAGTGATCGCGCGGCGCGAACGCGGCCGGCCCGTGGCCGCGCAGGTTGGTCTCGATGGTGCCGAGCATCCGCTCCAGGCGGCGGTGGTGGATGCCGAGCGCCCGCTGCGCCGGATCCGCCACCAGGCCGGCGAATGCCGCCACCACGGCGCCGACGGCGGCCAGACCGACGGTGGTCGACGCCACCGCCCAGGGCCCGACGACGGCCGGGAACACGCCGTACCAGGCGCTGCCGAACGACGCTCCGAGCGGGAAACTGGCGATCGCCGCCTTCTGGGCGATCGCCGCCGCCAGCACCGGCCCCAGGGTCCATACGCTGGGGGTGATCTGGTGCGCGGCAAGATAGCCGGCGCCGAGGTTGACCAGCGCGCCGGTCACGTCGGCGGCGGCGGCGCGGGTGCCGGTATAGGCCGCCACGGTCTCCTCGATGCGGCGGCGGATGTCGGGGTCGCCGGCGTGGCGGGCGATCTCGGCCAGCGGCTCGGCGACGGCGAGCGCCAGCCGGGGGTCGGCGAGCAGGCTCTCGGCCAGCGCGTCGCGGGTCGAGAGCCGGGTACCGTCGGCGTAGGGCAGCTCCAGGAACTCGGTCCACAGCAGCCACTCGATCTCGCGGTCGACGTCGGTGCGCAGCAGCAGCCGGCGCGACGACAGCCAGTGCCCGAGCTTGCGGCCGCCGAGCCGGGAGGCGACGACGCCGGCGGCGTGCAGGCCGAGCTGCGGCGGCACCAGGGCGATGTTCGCCGGTGCCCGCAGGACGTCCCAGCCCAGCGCCTTGCGGTGCAGCCGGCCGGCCCCGCGGAATCCGAAGTGGCGGTCGACGAAGCCGCCGATCGCCTCGCGCCGCCCGGCGCCCCAGCGGTCGATCGCCGCATCCACGATCGCCCGGGCGGTCGAAAGGTCGATCGGCAGATTGGGGGCGGGTTCCAGGTCCGGCAGCGGCTGCATGCGACAGAGATAGCGAGTGCCGGCCGAGGATGAAAGGTCCGCCCGCGACCGACGGGCACTGGTCGGAGATGGTTAATTTGCCATTTTTCACATTTGGAATAAACTTTGCTTGGACGATCCGCGAGAACACGCGGAGGGGTGGGACATGTTCGGGAAGCGAGAAAGCTTCGAGGTCCTGGCGTGCCGAGAAGGCCGCTGGACGATCGAGACCACGGCGACGTCGCAGACGGATGCCGAGGCATTCGCCCGTAAGGTCCTCAACAAACAGGGTGTTTCCGGCGTAAAGGTGGTCCGCGAGGTGGCGCGCGGAGACACCGCCCGCGAGACCGTCGTCTTCGAGCAGACCCGCGAGCTGCGCGACAGCGGCAAGATCTTCGTCAACGACGTCGACGAGGCGCCGTACTGCGAGAGCGTCGAGGAGGTTTTTGCCGGTCGCGGCCGCCAGACGATCAACCGCCTGTTCCGCGCCTACCTCGACAAGAACGGCGTAACCGCCACCGAGGTCATGCACGATTTCCGCGAGCTGCGCCGCATCGTCGACGCCGACACCCTGATCGCCTCGGGGGTCGGGAAGGTCGCGACGCTGCAGGCGAAAGGACGCGACGACACCGACACCGGCAAGCGCCGGGACACGCTCTACGGTTTCCTCGACGAGATCACCGCGCGCGCCCGGGCCGCCGCCGAGAAGAAGCTGCCGGCCATCCGTACCGACGGCTTCGACGGCGCGGTCGGCAAGATCGTCGCCTCGGCCGACCCCGGCCAGTGCGACTACCTGCTGCGCGTCGTGGTCGCCCGCGAGTTGGTCCAGCAGCGCTCGTTCTTCGGCAAGCTGGCGCAGACCATGGACTGGGCGGAGCCGGCCGACGACGACCGGGCGCGGGCGCTGGTGGACACCTACATTTCCGACATCCTCGCGAACGCCGAGACCCTGCAGGACCTGCTCGGGCTGCAGCCGAGCCTCGGCGCGGCCCTCGGCTCGCTGATCGACCTGGCCCAGGGCCGGCTGGAAGCCGACTCCGAGGGCCAGCCGGCGGACTCGCCCGAAGCGCTGGCCGGACGCCTGAACGCGCTGCTCGGGCTCGAGGCGCTGCCCGACAGCCAGGCGATGCTGGTCGACCGCGTGCGCCGGCAGCTCGAAGCCAAGAGTCCGCTGGCCCGCGGCGAGCCCGACGAGGAGGCCGAGGCGTTCCGGGCGCTGATCGACAAGCTGATGCCCGGGGACGACCTGTTCGGCGGTGGCTCGATCGCCGAGGCGCTGACCCACCGGCAGTCGCGGATCCTGAACAAGGGCGGGATCGCCGGCCTCAAGGAAGCGACCGGGCGCCTGCTGCCGTCGTTCTCCGATCCGGCGCGCAAGGCCGCCTACCTGCTGGCACTGTCCGAGAGCCGGCTGGTCGAGAGCATCGGCGACGAGATCAGCATGCAGCTCGAGGGTCTGTTCATCCGGCCGGAATCGGTGAAGCAGATCGTCAAGGACAACCGGCCGCCCAACAAGAAGATGGAGACCATCACCACGGTGGTGAAGAAGGTCCAGGGCTCCGGTCTCGCCGACGGTTTCAAGACGCGGATCGCCAACCACCTCGACGACCTGCTGGCCAGCTACATCGTCGACGACCGGATCCTGGAACGGGTCGACGACCCGAGCCGCCCGCTGCATATCCGCGCCTTCATGCTGCTGTCGATGTGCACGCCCGAGATGCTGCCCGAGGGCAAGGCCTCGCAGCTCGCCCGCAAGATCGTCGTCAAGCACCTCAAGCGGCCGAACTTCGAGACCGAGCTGGTCGCCGAGGTCCCGCCCGCCGAACAGGAGCGCGTGCTGCGCGACTTCCACGTCCAGCTCTACCGCTGCGGCTTCATGCAGTAGCCCAGGGGCGCTCGAAGGCCCGTCGCAGTGTAGGTTCCGGCTCCGTCTCGCCGTCGGCGATCCGGTCCGGAATGACGAAAGGTGGGTGAAAAAGGGGTGGCTGCTTTCTCTGTCGTCATTCCGGACGGACGCGCCGCCCTCGGCGCGGTCGAGCCGGAACCCACGACGCGACGGGCACCGCCTCCGCTCCCTACGGGTCGAACGGCGCCCGCTCCAGCCATTCCCGGAGCTGGCGCTCGCCGATCAGGCAGTCGTAGCCGCTGACGTTCCGCAGCCCGGCCCGACGCGGCGTCAGCCCGGCGATCTCCAGCACCAGCTTGCGGCGGATCGCGGCGCCGAAGTCGCTGAACCCGTCGGCGACCAGCACGAACGCGCCTTGGCCGACGATCACGCATTCCTCGTAGTAGACGTCCAGATCCTCCAGGACCGGATAGCCGTGTGGCCCGATCCGGTCGTTGAGGATCGCCAGGCCGTTCACCGACACCCCGGCGGCGGCGGCGGCCTCGCGCGCCGCCAGCACCGCCACGCCATCGTTGTTGGGACCGTCGCCGGATATGTCGATCACCCGCCTGGTGCCGGCGAAGCCGTTGTCGCGAAACAGCGGGAGTGCGTAGAGGATGGCGCTGCTGATCGAGGTGCGCTGCCCGGGGAACAGGTCGGCGTCGAACATCATGTCGGCCACCCGTTGCGCCGCCTCGGGCCCGTCGATCAGCTGCCAGTCGACGGCCGTCCGGACGTGACGGCTCCCGGCCCACTCGACGTAGCTGACCGCGATCCGTCCGAGCGGCCCGGCGGTCGCCGCCCGGATCACCTCCGGACTGGTCAGCGCCTGGATGTAGCCCTCGCGCTGCAGGAACGCCTCGGTCGGGTCGATCGAGCCGGACACGTCGACCGCCAGCACCAGTTCCAGGTCGACGGCGACCTCGGCCCGGGCCGGGGCAGTGCCGGCCACCGCCAGGAAGGACAGTCCGAACAGCAGGCCGAGGGTCCGACGCATGGTCCCGGCATTGCACGATGGCCGGCGCCGTCTGTCCAGGGCTCGTGGCCTACGCAACGATCGCCAGCCACGCCGTGGCGAACGCCATCGACACCAGGGTCATCGGCACGCCGCAGCGGGCATGGTCCAGGAAGCCGAGCCGCACCCCGGCGCCGGCGGCCCGTTCGACGACGATAATATTGGCCAGGCTGCCGACCAGCAGCAGGTTGCCGGCCAGCGTCGACAGCAGGGCCAGGCCATGCAGCGCGGCCTCCGGCAGGTCGGGGACCAGCGCCAGCACCAGGACGACGGCCGGCACGTTGCCGATGGTGTTGCTGGCCGCCAGCGCAAGCGGCGCCAGAACGCCCAGCCGCGCCGGGTCGGCCCCGGCCGCCTGCAGGCCGGCGACCGCCTCGCCCACTACCGGTAGGGCGGCGACCGCGTCGGTGATGACGAACAGGCCGACAAACAGCAGCAGCAGCGGCCAGTCGACATGCGCCAGCATCTCGCGCGTCGTCCGCCGCCGGCTGACCAGCAGCGCCCCGGCCACCACCAGCACGCCGGTGGCCTGCGGCACCGGCAGCGCGAAGCAGCCGAGCAGCGCGACCGTGGCGACCGCGCCCTTGAGGATGCCCGGGCGGTCGACCGCCGGCCGCTCGTGGCCCGGCGACCGCCCCGGTTCGGCCAGCTCGCGCCGCCACACCGTCGCCACCGTGCCGTAGACGACCGCCAGCGCGACCGCCGCCGGTGGGCCGCACACAGCCAGGAAACGCCAGAAGTCGAGGCCGCCGGCCTGGCCGATCAGGATGTTCTGCGGGTTGCCGATGATGGTCGCCGCCGAGCCCGCATTGGCGGCGCCGGCGAGCGCGATCAGGTACGGGCGCGGGTCGAGGCCGCGGGCCCGCAGCCCGTGGCACAGCAGCGGCGTCATCGCGAACACCACCACGTCGTTGGCCAGCACCGCCGACAGCCCGCCGGCCACGGCCACCGTCGCCGCCAGCAGCCGCCGCGGCGACGCCCCGCGATGGGCGATGGCGTGGGCGCACCAGTCGTAGAAGCCGCTGACGTAGAACTGCGCCGACAGCACCATCAGGCCGAACAGCACGGCCAGTGTCGGCACGTCGACGGCCGCCGCGACCCGGTCGCCGTCGGCCGCGCCGGCGGCGTACAGCACCAGCGCGCCGAGCAGCGCGAAGCCGGTGCGGTCGATGCCGAGCCCGGGCAGCCGGCCGGCGGCCAGTCCGGCGTAGACGACGACGAAGACGGCGAGGACCAGCCCGGTCATCGCCGCCGCCCCGGTCTCACGCGGCGTCCTCGCTGTCGAGCGACGCGATCTCGTCGAGCGTCACCGGCTTGATCGGCGCCCGGATCCGGTAGTAGCCGGTCTCGGCCGGCGTGGTCCCGCGCGCCCGCGCGATCATCTCGGTGACGGTCAGGCCGCACAGCCGGCCCTGGCACGGCCCCATGCCGCAACGCAGATACGCCTTGGCCTGGTTCGGCCCGGCGGCGTGCCCGGCGACCGCGCGGAGCTCGCCGGCGGTGACCTCCTCGCAGCGGCAGACGACCGCCTCATCGGCCGGTGCCGCGATCCAGTCGGGCGCCGGGTACATCACGTCGAGCAGCCGCCGCAGCGCCCGCTCGCCGCGCAGGCGCGACTGCCAGGGATCCGCCCGGAAATCCCGCGCGGCCTCGGTCAGGCGCTCGAGCCGCGACGCCGCCGCCAGCACCGCCAGCCGGCCCGAAGCCTCGGCGGCCCTCGCCCCGAGGGTGCCGCCGCCGTCGCCGGCCACGTAGACGCCGGCCGCCGTGGTCTCGCCCCACGGATCGGTCACCGGATGGAAGCAGCGCTGCGCCGCGTGCCAGCGATGCTCGGCGGCGACCAGCCGGGTGAGCTGCGGGTTCGGCACCACCCCCTCGTGCAGCGCCAGCAGGTCCGCCTCTACCGTCTCCTCGTCGCCCGATGCCGTGCGGAACCGGACCGTGGCGAGTGCGCCGTCGGAACCGGCTTCGGCCCGCACCTCGCGGACGTGGCGCCACACCGGCACGCCCGAGCGGTCGCGCGCCTTCAGCAGCGCCAGTCCCTTGCGCAGGGTGTCCGGCGCCCCGAGCGCCGCCGCCGGCAGCAGCGGCAGCGCCTTCGCCGTCCGTCCCGACGGGGTGGTGTCGAGGATCGCCGCCACCGGCACACGGGCGGCACGAAGCTGTTCGGCCAGCAGCAACGGCAGCGGCCCGGAGCCGGCAATCACCACCCTTCCGGCCGGGTAGATCGCCGACTGCTTCAGCGCGACCTGCAGGGCGCCGACCGTGGTCACCCCCGGCAGGGTCCAGCCCGGCACCGGCACCGGCCGCTCCATGGCGCCGCTGGCGACCAGGACGGTGCGGGCCAGGACCCGGCGGGCGGCCCCGGCCTCCGACCAGATCACCTCGCGGCTGCCGTCGCGACCGGCCGGGCCGATCTGCCAGACCGTCGCCCCCTGCCGGCGCTCGCCCCCGGTGGACGCGGCCACCAGCTCGGCGCCGCGGGCGTAGTCGGCGCCGAGGAACGCCAGGTCGGCCGGCCGCCGCTCGGCGACCCGCGCCACCGAGCGGTAGACCTGGCCGCCCGGCTCCGGCTGCTCGTCCAGGACCAGCGCGTCGAGGCCGAGCTCGCGCGCCTCGGCGGCGGCCGACAGGCCGGCGGCGCCGGCGCCGACGATCACCAGATCTCGGACCGTGGTCATCGCACGTCCTCCGCGACGCCGGCGGCGCCGCGCTGGCGCCGGACGCTCATGCCCTCGGCGACCGGCACCATGCAGCCCTGGCGGTTCGGCACCCCGTCGATCTCGACCAGGCACTCGAAGCACACCCCCATCAGGCAGTAGGCGCCGCGTGCCGACCCGCTGGCCGGTGTCGACCGGGTGGCGCCGGCACCGGCCGCCAGCAGCGCGGTGGCGACGGTGTCGCCCTCCTGCGCCGTCACCGGCTGGCCCTCGAACAGGAAACTGATCCGGCGCGCGCGGCCGGGACTGGAAAGACGATCGAAACGCATCATGCGGGAGCCCCGGCGGCGGGAGGTTCGTGGACGGCCATGGTGAAGCGGACGCGGTCGGAAACCGCAAGGTAGGCGTGTCGGCGGTCGCCGGCAAAGGTCATTCCGTCGCCGGGGTCGAGCTCGACCCGCCGTCCGTCGACCTCGACCGCCAGCCGGCCCTCGACCACGTGCAGGATCTCCCGGGTGCCGGCGGCATGCGCGGCGCCGTCGTAGCGCTCACCGCCCCGCAGCTCCCATGCCCACAGCTCCAGCATGTCGGGGCCGCGGGTGCCGGCCAGCAGCCGGGCGGTCCCGCCGGATGGTCCGTTCCACAGCACCGGCACCTCGCCGGCCCGGACCACCTGGACCGCCGCCCCGGCATCCTCGGCCAGCAGGTCGACGACGGCCACGCCGAGCGCCGAGGCGAGCCGGCACAGGGTGGCGATGTTCGGGTTCGAGCGGGCCTGCTCGAGTTGCACGATGACGCCCTTGCTGACGCCGGCCCGGCGCGCCAGCTGCTCGAACGACAGCCGCTGCTCGTGCCGGCGCAGCGCGACGTTTCGGGCGATCACGCCGGCAATGCGCTCGGGGGCAATGCGCTCGGGCTCGGTTTCGGTCATCGGTCAATCCATTGACACGGTCGGTACGTTTGATATGGACATTCCAACAGAATGATCGGTCAGAGAAACGACATGATGCCCGAGTTCACGCCCAGCGTCTCATCCGCCGTCGCCGCCCTCCGCCCGGACTTCCGGGCGGTCAGCGTGCGCGTGGTCGGCGGCCGCAACCTGGCCGACGACCCGGAGGCCACGGCCATGCTGTCCGCGGCGGTCGCCGGGATCGCCGACGGGCCGGACTGGGGAGAGGCGCACCTGGCTGCCTGGGCCGAGGCCTATCGCGCCTTCGGCGCAAGGCCGAACCGCACCCCGTGCTCGGCCGAGGCGCTGCGCAAGCGGGCGCTGAAGCAGGGCGCGCTGCCGGCGATCAACGCCGTGGTCGACGTCTACAACGCGCTCAGCCTGCGCTACGCGATCCCGGTCGGCGGCGAGGACCTGCGGGCCTACTCGGGCTCGCCCCGGCTGATCGTCGCCGACGGCAGCGAGAGCTTCGAGACCACGGCGAACGGCGAGCCGGCGGTCGAGACCGTCGACGCCGGCGAGGTGGTGTGGCGCGACGATCTCGGCGTGACCTGCCGGCGCTGGAACTGGCGCCAGGGCCCGCGCACCCGGCTGACCGAGGCCAGCACCGACATGTGGTTCGTGTTCGAGCGGCTCGACCCGATGCCGCTGTCGGCCGCCGAGGAGGCCGCCGGCGAGTTGGTCGACTACCTTCGGCGGCTGGCGCCCGGGCTGGACAGCGACGTGACGGTTCTGCCGTAGCGGACGGCGAGCGCCCATCGCTCCGTGGGTTCCGGCTCGGTCGCGCCGGGGCGGCGCACCCGTCCGGAATGACGACAGGAAGGGGAAGCGCCCGTCCCCTCCTTGTCGTCATTCCGGAGCGGTTCGCCGAAGGCGAGACGCATCCGGAACCCACCCGCTGCCGCAGACCTAAGCCGCCGCTTCGTTCCGGAACCGGTCCGGCGAGAACGCGGCGAAGCGGTCGTTGAAGCCGTCGCCGAGCAGCACCGGCGCCAGGTCGAGGGCGTGGGCCGCCGCCAGGGTGACGCCGCTGTGGCAGGTCACGACATACGCGCCCGGGCAGCTCGCCGACTCCGCGTAGATCGGGAAGCCGTCGGGCGACATGATGCGCAGTGCCGCCCAGGTCCGCACGATGCGGGCCTTGCCGATCGCCGGCAGCACCCGCCGGGCCCGCGCCGCCAGCCGCGCCACTGTCGCGAAGTCCAGGGAGGTGTCGTAGCCGGGCCGGTCCGAGCTGGCGCCGATCATCACCGTGCCTTCCTCGGTCTGGCGCAGCCGGGTCAGCGGATGCGACAGCAGCGGGCCGAGCCGCTCGGTCACCAGGATATGGCCGCGGTCCGGTGCGGTCGGCACGTCCAGCCCGACCATCGGGCCGAGCCGGCCGTTCCCCAGACCGGCGGCCAGCACCACCTTGCCGGCGGTCACGGCTCCCGCCGTCGTCTCGATCGCGTAGCCCGACCCGGAGCGCTCGATCCGCTCGACCCGGTGGTTCAGCCGGTAGTCGACCCGGTGCCGGGCCAGCCCGGCATGCAGGCCGCGCAGCAGGAACAGCGGGTTCACGTGGCCGTCGTGCGGGCAGAACGCGCCGCCAATCACCTCGGGACCGAGCGCCGGCTCGAGTTCGTGCACCTCTTGCGCGTCGATGATTCGGGTGTCGTTGGCGCCGACCCCCGGCTGGTTGTGCATGCGCCGGATCTCGAGCTCGGCGGCGTCGTGCTCCGACTGGTCGAGGAACGGCTCGATGCCGCCGGGCTGGCGCAGGCCGACGTCGACGCCCTCGGACTCGGCGATGGCGGCCGCCAGCTCCGGCCAGCGGGTCGCGCTGTTGCGGGTCCAGGCGGCGTATTCGTGCATGCCGTCGCCCTTGCCCTGCACCCAGACCAGGCCGAAGTTGCCGCGCGAGGCGCGGATCGCGTCGTCGCCCTCGTCCAGCACCACGACCCGGGCGCCGGCCCGGCCGAGCCCCCAGGCGACGGCCGCTCCGACCAGCCCGCCGCCGACGACCGCGATATCCGCCGCCCCCGTCATCCGAGCGCCTCCACCCGGGCCTGCTCGGCCTTGCCGAAGCCGACCACCACCGTCCCGTCGCCGCCGACGAACACCGGCCGCTTGATCAGCGCCGGGTTGGCGACCAGCAGCTCGACCAGCCCGGCCGGGGTCTCGGCCTTGGCCCTGGCCGCGTCGTCCAGCCCGCGCCAGGTGGTGCCGCGCCGGTTCAGCAGCACGTCGGCCCCGACCGCGTCGAGCCAGGCCTTCACGTCGCCGGCCGCGACCGCATCGGCGCGCACGTCCTTGAAGGCGTGGGACACCGAGCGGCCGTCCAGCCAGGCCCGGGCCTTCTTGCAGGTGTCGCAGTTCTTCAGGCCCCAGACGGTGATCACAGCCCGGCCTCCCAGTCGTCGATCATCAGCAGCATGGCCTCCAGGCAATGACCGGCCAACCGCCGGCTGCGGTCGGGCGACCAGCCGACCTCCGGCATCGGGTTGTTGGCGGTGTCCTTGAACGGCATCTCCAGGGTCATCGCCGCACACCGGAAGGTGCTGGCGATATACCCGGTCGAGGTCGTCAGGTTGCCCTTGCCCGGTGCCGGCTTCGGGTAGCCGTGCTCGGTCTGGAAGTCGGGGGTCAGCCGTGCCAGCTCGTCCTTGTAGCGGGTCAGTCGCGCCAGGTGCGCCTCGCTCGGGTCCGGGATGCCCTCGTAGCCGGCGATGAAGTTGTAGGGCAGCGCCTCGTCGCCGTGCACGTCCAGGCACATGGCGACGCCGGTCGCCTCCATCCGCCGGATCGTGTGGAACACCTCGGGGCTGTTCTCCAGGCTCGGCTCGCGCCATTCGCGGTTCAGGTTGGCGCCCTTGGCGTTGGTCCGCAGGTGGCCACGGAACACGCCGTCCGGGTTCATGTTCGGCACGACCCGCAGGGTCGCCTGCGCCATCAGCGCCCGCGCCACCGGGTCGTACGGGTCGCACAGCCGGTCGACCAGCCCGTCCATGAACCAGCCGCACATCGACTCGCCCGGATGCTGGCGGGCGATCACCCACAGCGGCTTCGGCCCGGAGCCGAAGGTCAGCATGTCCAGATCGCGGCCGTCGAGCGTAGCGCCCAGGCGCTCCAGCCGGGCGGTGCCCCGGGCCTGGGCGCGAGCCACCAGGTCGTCGTGGCGGTCCAGCGAGTACGGCGCGAAATAGGCGAACCAGACGGCGTCGGCATCGGGCGTGTGCCGGATCGTCAGGGCGGTCCCGTCGTAGCCGGTCTCGACCCGCCGCCAGTCCTGCCGATCGGTCGAGGCGACGGCACGGTAGCCTTCCCAGCCCTTCGGATAGCTGGAAGACCCGGCGTTCTCGATGATCAGGGTCAGCGGCACGCCGCGCGCACCCGACACCCGGAAGTGGAACCACTGGAAGAAATCGGCGGCCCCGTCCTTGGCGATGCGCAGCCGGACGGCGTCCGGGCTGTCGGCTGCGACAACCTCGATGTTGCCGGAATCGAACTGGCTTGAAACGTGGATCACGATAGCTCCTCGGCAGGCGGTGCCGAGACGGTAGTCCCTCGGCCGGCGCGAGGAAAGCAGGGCAGCGTTGCCTCTGGCCGACGGGTCATTTTCCCCACGCCTCATCCCAGGGCGGCACGCCAACGGCGAGCGGATGGGGCCGAAAGGCCGGCCAGCTGTACCCCTTATGAAGTCAGCTTGGGTCGACGGTTCGGTCTTGCTGCTGTAAGCAGCCGCAGGCACAATCTCTACCTTTAGGTGGAGTGAAAAATGGCGAAGACATCAGAAAGAGAACTTGGATTGGCGGTCATGCAGGTTCTCGCATCTCGGTCAGAGCACAAGGCCCACGTTCGCACGCTGATCAAGAATGTTCCGAACTATGTCACCTTGACTGACGACGATCGAAATCAGTCAGCCACTAGGCCCAACGAAGAAGTTTGGGAGCAACGCGTAAGAAACCTGAAATCACACCATAAATCAGATGGCAATGTCATCAAGGACGGCTATGTCGAACACGCAGGACGCGGCATGTACAAACTGACTGATGTTGGTGTTCTACACCTAAGAAGCAAAGGCCTTCTCTAGCTGTATTGAGCTTTGTAACCAGGTTTGAACCACCGAAGTTCCGTACCAGACTGCGCATTCTTGTCCCAAACGAACCATGCGTAGGCCGTAGTACCGGAACCCTTAACCTCGGCACCAGCCGGATAAAACGTGATCCGCTCGCTGAAGACCCACACGCGACTGGGCGGCACGCGAGAAAAAATAGTGTTCGCGCGATTGGCGCCTTCGAGGAACGCGAGGCGAAGAAGCAGAGCGAACTTTTGCCGGGCCTGCTGAACGCCCTTTGCCACAAACCCCTCGGCGGCGTTGTACGGTGGGTTAGTGACGATATTGTCCGCGGCCCGGCGCGTGGTCAGGAAGTCGTGCCCAATATCCCCGAAGCCGCGATCGTAGAGGTCGGAGCTACGCACCGACCGTCCTGTCTCCGCAAGCACGTCGGACATGGCTCCGTCGCCGCACGCGCTTTCCCATATATCACCCTTGAATGATTCATTGTCGATCAGGGCGAATGTCGCCCATCTCGGGGTTGGGAAAAAATCGGGCCCATTGAGATCTGCGAACCGCTTGAGAGTCGGCTTGTAGGCTCCGTGCAAATTGTATGTCGCGTCCATCGCCGCCTCCATTCACATGGAAAAGAAAATATATTAGAATCAGGATTCTACAAGATTTTTTTTGAGTCGAATCAGAACAATCTTCTTCTACTGCAATTTCCCTCCTGCCCACGAGCCACCCGAGGGATCAAACGCCAATCGGACGGCGGGCGAGTTTCCAGAATCGCACAGGATCGTTCCCGACTTCGGCGGCCCCGTCCGGAATGAGGACTGAAGGGCGACGCGTCTGCCCGCTCAGACCGCCTCCTGCCGCGCGTGCACGGTGCGCACCCGCAGGTCCCGGCCCAGGAACGGCCGGTCGTCCGGCCCGCCGTCGCCATGGCCGACGGTCCAGTGCGGCAGCACCGCCAGCGCCTCCGGCCCGGACGCCGAGGCGCCGTCGAGAGTCGACCACGGCCCGTCCTCGCCGGACCGCACCAGCACGCCGCCCGGCCCCATGCCGCCGTGCAGGGCGACGGTCAGGTCGAACCGCTCGCCGGGTTCCACGACCGGCCCGTGCCAGTAGTGCGGGCTGCGGCCGGGGTCCGGGTTGATGCCGATGCTGACGCTCAGGCGCTGGTCGGGTCCACTGAGGCCGATCCACAGCGGCGCGATCGCCGGCCCGTCGCCGCGCGCGCTGAGCCAGGTCTGGCGCGCCGCCGTCCCGTCCGCGGCCGCGATCCCGGTGAAGCGCCATGCCCGCACCGCGGCCGGCACCGGCCCGGCGGCCATCGGTTCGCTGTCCGGGGCCGCCTGCCCGCCGGCCGGCAGCGCGAGCCAGGCATCGGCGGCCGGTAGCGCGAACGGCCAGGACAGCGCCTCGCGGACAGTACCCTCGGCATCCAACACCCGGTAGCGGAAGCCCTGCCCGTCGATCGCGGCGGTCAGGCAGTGCAGGTACTCGATACCTTCCGGCATCCGGTGGGCGGTGCCGGCGCCGGCGGTGCAGACCTGCAGGATGCCGTCGAGCACCTGCACGTCGAACGCCAGGATGTGGCTGCAGATGTAGGCGGTCACGCCGTGGTGCTTGAGGGTCTCCCAGAACGCGACGCTGTGCGGCGGGCCGATGTCGCGCTGGTAGGCGCCGGCGTAGCCGTTCACCGGGAACAACGGGTGGTGGCCTATCACCAGCTTGATCCGCGCGTCGGCGTGGGTCTCCAGGGTCGCGTCCAGCCAGTCGCACTCGACGTGCCCCTCGCCGCCGAGCCCGGACCACAGGGTGTGCACGAACACCATCAGCAGGTCGTCCCGCCGCACCCAGTAGCTCAGCCCCTTCTGCTCGCGCGGGCCGTTGCGCGGCAGGTGCGCCATGACGTCGGCGAACACCCGCTCGCTCATCGGGTCGTAGGTGGTGTGGTTGCCGGTGGTGTTGAACAGCGGTGTGCGCTCGCGGTCGAGCCATGCCATCTCGACCTCGAACCAGTGCCGCCACTGCTCGCGCAGCGCGGCCTCGTCGCGGGTCAGGCCGGTTATCTCGTCGCCCGGGAAGATGATGAACTCCGGCGCCGGGTCGAGCCGGCGGACCACCGCATTGACGCTCGCGAAGGTCCTTTCGTGCAGGGCGCCGGGAATGCCCGAGCAAGAATCGCCGTAGATCGCGAAGCGGTGGCCGGCACCGCGCGGCGTCACGGCCGGCAGCGGGCTGGAGGTCGGGTCGTCGGTCATCGTCGTGGGGTCTCGTCTTCGCTGTCGTCGTCACGTTCAAGCCGGCGCTCGACCATCCGGCGGGCGGCCTCGGCTGCCGCCGCGTTGCGGTCGGCCCGAGCCGGCCCGGCACCGCCCGGTTTCGCCCGTCGATGCCAGCGCCACAGCTCGACGATGTACATGACGAAGCCGAACACCACGCCGGCGCCGATGTTGCCGGCAAGCGACTCGTCGTCGAGCGGCCGCGCCTCGCGGAACAGGCCGTAGACCTGGATGACGCTCAGCATCACCGCGAACAGCGCGCCGTTGGCCACGCCGCGCACCACCGGCCACTGCCAGAGGCTGGGCCGGTCCGGCTCCGCCGGGACGGGATCGGTGTCGTCCTCGTCGTCCGGCTCGCGGTCCTCGCGGTGGCTGTCTTCCGGGTCCTTCATGGCCGGCAGTCTACGGGCGGAGCGCTGCCGCCGGAACCCCTCAGCGCCCTCCTCAGCGCGCGAACAGCAGCAGCACCACGATGCCGCCGGCGACCAGCGACATGCCGACCAGTTCGCGCGCCGTCGAGCGCTCGCGGAACACCAGGGTCGAGACCAGGATCGCGAACACGAACTCGATCTGGCCCATCGCCTTGACGTAGGCCGCCCGCTCGATGGTCATGGCGGTGAACCAGCCGCCGGAGCCGATGGCGCTGGTCAGGCCGACGAACACGCAGGCCTTCCAGGCCCGGCCGATCGCCGCCAGTTCCCCGGCCCGGGTCGCCAGGATGTAGCCGCCGAGCAGCACGACCTGCATCGACACCACGGTGACCAGGGTCATCGAGGCGGTGGTCAGGAAGTCGGGATCGCCGAGCGACAGGCTGGCGCGCCGCAGGGTCAGCGACGCCAGCGCAAAGAACAGTCCCGACAGCACGCCGACGCCGGCCGCCCTGTTCAGGCCGGAGCGGACCAGCGCCATGCCGGAGACCCCCTGCTTGGCCAGGCTGATCAGCACCACGCCGGCGACGCTGATGACGATGGCGATCCAGCCGGCGGCGTCGATGTGCTCGCCGAACAGGCTGGCCCCGACCAGCGCGGTCAGGAACGCCTCGGTGCGGGCATAGGAGGTCCCGACCGCGAAGTTGCGCAGCGAGAACAGGTGCACCAGCAGCACCGTCGCGACGATCTGCGACGCTGCGGTACCCAGGCACCACAGGAAGAACTCGAGGTGCGGTGTCGGCATCGCCGCCGTGCGGTCCGCCGTCGCGACCAGCAGGTAGCCGACCACGAAGGGCAGGCCGAACAGGAACCGCACCCAGGTCGCCGACCACGACGACATCGAACCCGCCAGATGCTTCTGCCCGGCGGTGCGCGCGGTCTGCGCCGCGGCCGCCATGATCGACAACCAGACCCACAAGGCCATCTCTCGTTTCCTCCCGCCCCCTCGGGCGGATGGATCATGGCGGGCGGGCCCGTGCGGTCAAAGCGCGGATTTGCGGGAACCGCTTTGCGGGGAAGGGGTTACGGGCTGGTCAAGCTGGGGCATGGGTCCCGGCTCTCCGCTTCGCTACGGCCGGGATGAGGGAAGGAACACAACACACCCTCATCCCGGCCGGAGCGGCAGAGCCGCGAAGAGCCGGGACCCAGGCAGGCCTCAGCGCCCTACGCCGGCGTGTGCACCGGCAGGCCGAGCAGGGCGCGGCGGCGCAGCCACAGCGACGGGCGGTAGCGCGGGTCCCGGGTCGCCTCGTGGATCGCCGAGATGATGCCGTAGGTGTGGGCGACGCCCATGTCCTCGACGATCTCCAGGGGCCCGAGCGGATAGTTCAGGCCGAGCTTCATGGCGGTGTCGATGTCCTCCGGCGTCGCCAGGCCTATCTGCGCCATCTCGCAGCCGAGGTTGGCGATCATCGCCCGCATGCGCTGCAGGATGAAGCCGGGCGAGTCGGCGATCACGGTCGGCGCCACGCCGGCCCTGGCGAACGCCGCCGCCACCGCGTCGCGGGCCTGCGGGCCGGCACCAGGCGCCGTCATCAGGGTGGCCCGCTTCGAGGTGTCGCCGGTGGTGTCGATCGCCACCAGGCGCCTCGGATCGCTGACCGTGCGGGCGCAGAACCCGCTGGCGTCCTCGCCGTACAGCGCCGCCACCACCGGGATGTGCCCGTCGTCGCCGCGCACCGCCAGCCCGACCCGGTCGAGCATCTCCAGCAGCGCCGCGTCGTTCGGGGTCGCCACGTGCACGGCGGTCGCCGGGGCAGCGTCGCTGGCGTGGTCGGCGCTCGGCGCGTCGACCACGTTGCCCTTGCCGTCGTAGCTGTAGTGGCCCTGCCCGGTCTTGCGGCCGAACCGGCCGGCGTCGAACAGCGCGCGGTGCTGCGGCGTGGTGCGCAGCCGCGGGTCGTTCAGGAACTGCTCGAACACGATCATCGAGACCGGGTAGTTCACGTCGATCCCGGTCAGGTCCATGAGCTGGAACGGCCCCATCCGGAAATGCCCGCAGTCGCGCATCACCGCGTCGACCTGGGCCGGCGTCGCCACCCCCTCGTGCTGCAGGTGCAGCCCTTCGGTGGTGAAGGCGCGGCCGCCCATGTTGACCAGGAAGCCCGGCGAGTCCTTGACCACGACCGGGGTGCGGCCGAACCGTCTGCCGATCACCACCAGCGCGTCGATCACCGCCGGGTCGGTCGCCGGGCCGCGGATCACCTCGACCAGCCGCATCAGCGGCACCGGGTTGAAGAAGTGCAGGCCGGCGACCCGCGCCGGGTGCCTGCAGCCGCGCGCCAGCGAGCCGATCGGCAGCGACGAGGTGTTGGAGGCGATGATCGCGTCCGCCGCCACCACCGCCTCGAGCTTCTCGAACAGCGCGCGCTTGACCTCGATGTCCTCGAACACCGCCTCGACGATCACCCCGGCGGAGGCGAGGTCGGCGATGTCGCCGGCGACGGTCAGGGCCTCGCCCATGCCGGCGGCCGCGTCGGCCTCCAGGGTGCCCTTCTCGACCAGCCGATTCAGCCGGCCGATCACCGCGTCGCGCCCGGCCGCCGCCCCGCCCTCGCGGGCGTCGTAAGCGACCACGCGCAGGCCGCCCTGCAGCGCCACCTGGATGATGCCCTGCCCCATGGCGCCGCAGCCGACGACACCGACGACGAGATCCTTGGCGTTCGGGTCGATCATGGCGTGGTCTCTCCCTGAGCTGTCCGGATGTTGAGTATCGGCGTTCGCCCGTCGCTGCGTGGGTCCCGGATCGGTCCCGCCTGCGGCGCGCCCGTCCGGGATGACGTCAGGAATAGGGTCCGCTTCTTTATCGTCGTCATCCCGGCCGCCGCGACAGCGGCGAGCCGGGACCCACCGGCTGCCGCCATCGCGTCGGGCCGTCGCATCAGACCGTGGCGGGCGTCACACCCGCTCGATCACCATGGCCATGCCCTGGCCGACGCCGATGCACATGGTGCACAGCGCGTAGCGGCCGCCGGTCTCGTGCAGGGTCTCGGCGGCGGTCAGCACCAGCCGGGCGCCGCTGGCGCCGAGCGGGTGACCGAGCGCGATGGCGCCGCCGTTCGGGTTGACCCGCGGGTCGTCGTCGGCGACCCCGAGCTCGCGCAGGCTGGCCAGCACCTGGCTGGCGAACGCCTCGTTCAGCTCGATCACGTCCATCTGGTCGATCGACAGGCCGGCGATCGCCAGCGCCTTCTTCGACGCCGGAGCCGGACCGATGCCCATGATCCGCGGCTCGACGCCGGCCGCCGCCGCCGCGATCACCCGGGCGCGCGGGGTCAGGCCGTGCTTCTTGGCCGCCGCCTCGCTGGCCACGATCAGCGCCGCCGCACCGTCGTTGACGCCGCTGGCGTTGCCGGCGGTCACCGAGCCGCCGTCCTTGCGGAACGGCGTGCCGAGCTTCGCCAGCGCCTCCATGGTGGTCTCGGGGCGCGGGTGCTCGTCCTTGTCGACCACGGTCACCTGGCCCTTGCGGCCGGCGATCTCGACCGGGACGATCTCGCGCGCCAGGCGGCCGCGCTCGACCGCCGCCTTGCACTTCTGCTGGCTGCGATAGGCGAAGGCGTCCTGGTCCTCGCGCCGGACCTGGAACTTCTCGGCGACGTTCTCGCCGGTCTCCGGCATGGAGTCGGTGCCGTACTGCTTCTCCATCGCCGGGTTCACGAACCGCCAGCCGATGGTGGTGTCGTAGACCTCGGCGGTGCGGGCGAACGCGGTGCCGGCCTTGGCCATCACGAACGGCGCGCGGGTCATGTGCTCGACCCCGCCGGCGATCGCCAGGCTGCCCTCGCCGGTCTTGATCATGCGGGCGGCGTCGCTGACCGCCTCCATGCCCGACGCGCACAGCCGGTTGACCGTGCAGCCCGGGATGTTCGACGGCAGCCCGGCCAGCAGCAGCGCCATGCGGGCGACGTTGCGGTTGTCCTCGCCGGCCTGGTTGACGCAGCCGTAGTAGACCTCGTCGACGGCCTCCCAATCGACGCCCTGGTTGCGCGCCATCAGCGCCTTCATGGGATGGGCGGCGAGATCGTCGGCGCGCACCTGCGCCAGCGCGCCGCCGTAGCGCCCGATCGGCGTGCGGATCGCATCGCACACGAAAGCCTCGGCCATGGCGTCCTCCGGATCTGGATGTCTGTCGCGGCACGGAAGCGAGCCGCGTTGCGCCGCACGATGTGCCACGCGGGCGGTCGGGGGTCAATTCGGTGAAGCGGCGCTTCATTCCAAGATCGGGGTGCGGCAATCGCCGACCGGCGTGTGTATTGTCGCCGGATCGACGATCCGGGGGGACCGGGGAATGGATATGCCGCTCGACGAGAGCCAGCGGGACCTGGTTCGGCTCTGGCACGAACGGAAGGCTGGTCGCCGCCTGCCCGAGCGGTCGGATTTCGACCTGCCGGACCTCCAGGCCGCTATCGGCCGGGTCGCCCTGCTCGACGTGATCCGCGACGTGGCCGGCCGCGAACCGACCGTCCTGCGGTACCGGCTGTTCGGAACCTGGATCGTCCACGAGATCGGCCAGGACCTGACCGGCCAGACGATCGACGCCTTGCTGTTCGACTGGCAGCGCGACATGGTCCGCCGGATCTACGACCGGGTCGTCGACCTGGGGCGGCCGGTCGCCGCGACCCGCCTGCAGATCGGCCGCAGCCGCTCGATGGGACACAGCCTGGTGTGCCTGCCGCTCGGCGTGGATCGGGTCGACATGGTGATGACGGTCTACGCCCTGCTGCCGTCGACACCCCCAAGCTGGCGCGGCCCGTGGGCTGCGACCGACAGCTACGAGCTGCATCAGGCGACCTACGACCTGCACCCGGACGGGACGCCGGAACCCGAGCCCTACGCCCGCGACGCGGTTCTCCTGGAGGCCGAAGACGTTCCGCCGGCGGTTTCCCCGATACCCGGCCAGACCGGCGGGCCGCGCTGCAACGTGCCGGTCCGCCCCAGCCGCCGCCTGTAGGCCCCCTACCCGGAGATCACGATCTTGCCGAAATGCCCGGCCGCCTCCATCGCGTGGTAGGCGGCCCTGGCGTCGGCGAACGGCACCGTGTGGTCGATCACCGGCTTGATCGAGTGCAGTTCCAGCGCCTTGTTCATCTCGCGGAACATCCGGCGCGAGCCGACGTAGACGCCCTGCAGGGTGATCGACTTGCGCATGATCAGGGTCGGGTCGATGGTGCCGCCCGTCAGCACGCCGATCAGCGCGATCCGCCCGGCCACCCGGGTCGCCTCGACCGAACGCGCCAGTGTGCCGGGGCCGCCGACCTCGACCGTCACGTCGACGCCGCGGCCGCCGGTCAGGTCCAGCACCGCCTTCTGCCAGTCGGGATTGGCCCTGTAGTTGACGGTCTCGGCCGCCCCCATCGCCCGGGCACGCTCCAGCTTGGCGTCGCTCGACGAGGTCAGGATGACGCGCGCGCCCATGGCGGTCGCGAACTGCAGCGCGAAGATCGACACCCCGCCGGTGCCGAGCAGCAGCACGGTGTCGCCGGCCTTCAGGCGGCCGACCTCGACCAGGGCGTTCCAGGCGGTCAGCGCGGCGCACGGCAGGGTCGCGGCCTCGAGCGTCGACAGGTGCGCCGGCACCGGCACCACGCCGTCGGCCTTCAGCACCACCTCCTCGGCCAGCACCCCGTCGAGGGCACCGCCGAGCGCGCTCGCCATCGCCTCCGGCGAGCAGGCGCCGTCGGTCCAGTCCTGGAAGAAACACGACGCCACCGGGTCGCCGACCGCGATCCCGGTCACCCCCGGCCCGACCGCGGTCACCGTGCCGGCGCCGTCGGAGTTCGGGATGCGCGGCAAGGGGATGCCGCGGGCCGCCGCGTGCTTGATGGTCATCAGATCGCGGTAGTTGATCGAACTGGCCTCGACCTTGACCCGGACCTCGCCCGGCCCGGGGACCGGCACTTCGAGATCGGCGAGCCTCAGGGCGTCGATGCCGTCGGTGACGATCTGCCAGGCCTTCATGTCGCGCTCCTGCGGATTTCCGTTGGTTCGACGGTCTGGCCGGTCGCCTCCAGGGCGCCGGCCGCCAGGATCAGAACGCACCCGGCCGCCTCCCGCAACCCGAACGGCTCGTCGGTCAGCAGCGCCGCCGAGACCGCCGCCGCCACCACCTCGAGCAGCATCAGCAGGGCCAGCCGCCCGGGATCGAGCCGGGCCGAGCCCCACAACTGCGCCCAGGTGATCGGCATCAGCCAGAACAGCGCGACCGCCGCCACCGGCAGCAGCACGGCGGGCGACGGCGGCAGCGCCGGCTCCGGACCGAGGGCCACGGCGGTCGCCGCCAGCCCGGCACCGATCAAGAAGGCCAGCGCCGTCAGCACCCGTCCGTCGACCCGGCCGTAGCGGGCGGCCGTCGCCGATCCGGCGAACAGCATCCCGGACAGCAGCCCGAGCCAGTCGCCGAGCGCCTTCGGAACCGGCGGCCAGGCCTCGGCCAGCAGCACCAGCGCGCCACCGACCCCGAAGCAGATCGCGGCGATCCGACGGCCCCCCATCGGCTCCGCCAGGAACAGCCGGCCGAGCACCGTCGCCCAGACCGGCATCAGGAAGAACAGCAGGGTGACCCGCACGACCTCGCCGGTCTGCAACGCCCCGTTCCAGGCCAGGATCGCGATCCCGAACAGCCCGGCCGACAGCAGCAGCGCCGGCCCGCCGGCCAGCGCTTTCGTGCGCAGCGCCCACAGCACCGGCAGCAGCGCCAGCGCCGCCACCACGTAGAGCCAGAGGTTGAGCGCCATCGGCCCCAGCCCGGTCGCGTCGAGCGACCGCAGCGGCAGCCACCAGAGGCCCCAGAACACCGCCGACACGGCCACCACCGTGGCCGGGGAAACGCGTCGAATCATGAGCGACCGCCCGAACGTCAGGACTGCGGAGCGGCAGTCACCCGGCGGCGCCGAGGCCGAAGATCTCGCGCGCCTCGTCCGGCGTCGCCACTTTCGAGCCGAGCGCCTCCACGATAGTCACCGCGCGCTCCACCAGGGCGGCGTTCGACGGCGCCAGCACGCCGCGCTCGAGATACAGGTTGTCCTCCAGGCCGACCCGGACGTGACCGCCCAGGATCACCGCCTGCGCCGCCATCGGGAACTGCATGCGACTGATCCCGAAGCCCGACCACACCGCCCCCGCCGGCAGCAGGCTGGCGAGATACGCCATGGTCTGCGCGGTCGCCGGCGCCCCCCAGGGAATGCCGAGGCAGAGCTGGAACATCGGCCGCCCCGCGATCAGCCCGTCCTCGACCATCTTGGCGGCAAGCCGGGCGTGACCGGCATCGAACACCTCGAGCTCCGGCTTGACCCCGACCTCGCGGATCCGGCTCGCCATCTCGCGCAGGTGCGCCGGCGTGTTCATGAACACGTGCTCGCCGAAGTTCATGGTGGCGATGTCCAGCGTGCACACCTCGGTGCGCAACTCGTCGACGTGCTGCACCCGGATCGCCGGCGTGGTCAGGGTCGACCCCGCGGCCGGCGACAGCGGCTCGTTGTCGCCGGGAATGTAGCGGCCGCCGGCGCCGGTGGTCAGGTTCAGGACAAGCTTGGAGCCGGCGTCGCGAATCCGCTGCACCACCTCGCGGTACAGCGCCGGGTCCATCGACGCCCTGGTGGTATGCGGATCGCGGACGTGGATGTGGGCGACCGCCGCGCCGGCACGCTCGGCCTCCAGCGCCGAGTTGGCGATTTGCTCGGGGGTCACCGGGATCGCCGGGTTCATGTGCGCATTGTCGAAGCCGCCGGTCAGGGCACAGGTGATGACGGTCTTCTCGTTGATGCCGGCCATGGCGCGCTCCCGGACGGATGTATGATGCCGGGCGACTGTCGCACGGCCCCGTCCGAGCCGTCGAGCCGAGAGCAGTATTCCGTACTTCGGAATACTGCTTGCCGATTTCGGAATTTTTCAGCCGGCGTCACTTGTCGGGCCGGCGGCCGCCGACCATACTCGCCAACTCGACAAGCGGGGACAACCCGCGGACACGCAGGATCACGAGGAGGAACGCCATGCAGATGAAGATGGGCGTGCGCCTGAGCAGCGCGCTGATGGGGGCCGCCGCCCTGCTGATGACCGCCGGTTCCGCGGCGGCGGACGTCAAACTGCCGAGCACGATGGCCTGGACGGCCTACGACACCGGCTCCGCCGGCCACGCGCACGCGGTCGCGATGGGCAAGGCCTTCAAGGAGAAGTACGGCGTCAACCTTCGCGTGCTTCCCGGCAAGAACGACGTCTCGCGCCTGCGCCCGCTGCAGGTCGGCAAGGTCGAAGCCGTCGCCAACGGCGTCGGCACGTATTTCGCCCAGGAGGGCGTTTTCGGCTTCGACAAGCCCGACTGGGGTCCCCAGAACATCCGGATCGTGATGTCGTCGACCGGAGGCGCCGGGCTGATGGTCGGCGTCGCCGGCGATGTCGGCGTCAAGGAGTACAAGGACCTCAAGGGCAAGCGCGTCGCCTGGGTCAAGGCGGCTCCGGCGCTGAACCACAACGTCACCGCGTTCCTGGCGTTCGCCGGGCTGACCTGGGACGACGTCGAGAAGGTCGAGTTCGCCGGCTTCGGCGCGTCCTGGGAGGGCATGACCAACAACCAGGTCGACGCCGCCTTCGCGATCAGCAACTCCGGCGCGACCAAGGCCGTCGCCGCCAGCCCGCGCGGCCTGCTGTGGCCGCCGCTGCCGTTCTCCGACACCGACGGCTGGAAGCGGCTGAAGGACATGGCGCCGTACATGAACCAGCACAAGGTGTCGGCCGGCACCAACGTCGACAAGGCGTCGCCGATCGAGGGCATGGCCTATCCGTACCCGATCCTGACCGTCCGCACCGATGCCGACTCCGACCTGATCTACAACATCACCAAGGCGGTCGTCGAAAGCTTCGACGCCTACAAGGACGGCGCTCCCGGTGCCGCCGGCTGGGCGCTCGCGAACCAGGCGTTCGAATGGGCGGTCCCGTACCACGACGGCGCGATCAAGTACTTCAAGGAGATCGGCGTCTGGACCGACGCGATGCAGCAGCACAACGACGGCCTGGTGAAGCGCCAGGAGGTCCTGCAGGGTGCGTGGGCCGAGTTCACCAAGAACGCCCCCGCGGACGAGGCCGCGTTCCTGGAAGGCTGGGGCAAGGCCCGGGTCGCGGCGCTCAAGGGCGCGGGCATGAAGCCGGTGATCGAGTAACGATCGTCCGTCACAAACTGGAGACCGACGGATGAGCGTGCCCGACACGGGCTCGCGGACGGATGTCGCGGTGGCGGACACGATCCGCCACCGCGTTCTGCCGCGTGGCTGGAATGCGATCGTGATCGCGATGGTCGTCGCCGCGGTGGCGCTGTCGATCTACCAGTTGTTCAACCTCGGGTCCTCGGTCGGCTGGGTCATCCTCGACCTCGCCTATCTCGACCTGCTGGTCGCGCTGCTGCTGCCGATCGTGTTCCTGGTGTTCCCGATGCGGGCCGCCGACAAGGACCGGGCGCAGCCGCCGCTCTACGACGTCGCGCTGTTCGTCCTGACCTTCGCGCTCGGCAGCTATCTCGCCTGGAACGCGGTGCCGGCGGTCGAGGAAGGCTGGGAGTACCTGGCGCCCGACCACGCCCGCTGGGCAAGCTTCGTGCTGTGGATCCTGATGATCGAGGGTGCCCGCCGCGCGGCCGGCCTCGCCCTGACGATCATAGTCCTGCTGTTCTCGTTCTATCCGCCGGTCGCCGACCTGATGCCCGGCCCGCTCAACGGCGCCCAGCAGCCGCTGTGGGAAGTTGGCCAGTACTACGCGTTCTCGGCCGAGGCGGTGTTCGGCATCCCGATGCGGGCGTTCGGCAAGCTCGTCATCGGCTTCGTGATCTTCGGCATCGCGCTGCAGCACACCGGCGCCGGCCGGTTCTTCATCGACCTGGCGTTCGCCCTGCTGGGCCACGTTCGCGGCGGCGGCGCCAAGGTCGCGATCTTCTCCAGCGGGCTGCTCGGATCGATGAGCGGCTCGGTCATCACCAACGTCCTGACGACCGGAACCCTCACGATCCCGGCGATGCGCCGCACCGGCTTCGACCGGCAGACGGCGGCGGCCGTCGAAGCGTGCGCGTCGACCGGCGGGGTGCTGATGCCGCCGGTGATGGGGGCGACCGCGTTCGTGATGGCGTCGTTCATCGAAGTACCGTACGTCGACATCGCGATCGCCGCGGTGATCCCGTCGATCCTGTACTACCTCGGCCTGTTCCTGCAGATCGACGCCTACGCGGCCCGCAAGGGGCTGCAGGGCCTGCCGCGCGAAGAACTGCCCCGGCTCCTCGACGTGTTCAAGAAGGGCTGGCACTACCTGTTCTCGCTCGCCCTGCTGGTCTGGATGCTGCTGTATCTCAAGCAGGAGGCGATGGCGCCGTTCTACGCCACCGCGGTGCTGCTCGCGACCAACCAGATCTTCGGCAAGCGGCTGGGGTTGAGCGGCATCCGCCACTTCTTCCTGGAGACCGGCAAGGTGCTGGCCGAGCTGGTGGCGATCCTGGGCGCGATCGGACTGATCGTCGGGGCGCTGTCGGTGACCGGCCTGACCGGCTCGCTCGCGACCGACCTCATCCTACTGGCCGGCGGCTCGGTGTTCGCGCTGCTGCTGATGGGCGCCGCCACCAGCTTCGTGCTCGGCATGGGAATGACGGTCACCGCCGCCTACGTTTTCCTGGCGATCGTCCTGGCGCCGTCGCTGGTGTCCTCGGGCCTGGACCCGATGGCTGTGCACCTGTTCATCCTGTACTGGGGAATGCTGTCCTTCATCACCCCGCCGGTCGCGCTCGGCGCCTTCGCGGCCGCCACGATCTCGGGCTCCGACCCGATGCGTGCCGGCTTCACGGCGATGCGCATCGGCTCGATCATCTACTTCATCCCGTTCTTCTTCGTCATGGAGCCGGCGCTCATCCTGCGCGGCGAGACCCTGGACATCCTGGTGGTCCTGGCCAGCGCCCTGGTCGGCGTCACCCTGGTGGCCGGCGCCACCCAGTCCTACCTGGTCGGGTTCGGCAGGCTCGGCAGCGGAAGCACCGGGTGGCTCGCCAAGGCGCTGGTGTTCGTCGGTGGCCTGCTGTTCGCTTTCCCGGGCAGCGAGGACCTCGGGGTCGGGCACTGGGAAGGCGTGGCCGCCGGCGCCGTGGTGGCGGCGATCGGCCTGGTCACCGCCCGGCTTGCCCGCTCGGCGACCGACCTGGCCGCCTGACGGAGACGCGTGCGACTTCAACGCCACCCCTACGAAGGCGGCGCGGCCCGGCCGGGGCCGTGGTTCCGGCCGGCGGTCAGCCGCCCTTGCGCTCGATCGCCGCGGCGAAGCTGTGGACGACGATCTTGCCGTCGCGGATGGTCAGGGTCTCGGTCCCCATATGGAACTTGAGCGACGGCGAATCGGCCTGCCAGACCAGGAACGCCGTGTCGCCCCGGACGTCCTGGCGGACGGCGACGAAGCTGGTTCCCGCCGGCATCATCGAGCCGGTCAGGTTGGCGAAGAACTGCCGGATCTGGTCCTTCCCGGTCAGCACGCCGTCCGGCGAGAACAGCACCGACGCGTCGGTGTAGTCCTGCATGATGCCGTCGACGTCGCTGCGGGCGACGCAGGTCATGTGATGGCTCAGGACTTCCAGGATCGACTGGCTCATTCGGGTGCCTCTCGCTCGGAGCTCGGTTGACCGGTTCCTCATGCCCCAGGCAGGGGGGGCGCGTCGAGGCCCAATCGCCCGACCGCCGTCCGGGGCCGTAGCCGTCGTGCAACGCCGCCGCCACACCGTCCGGGCGGACGGGTTCGCGGCCGATCACAACAGCTGGTGGGCGGAGGCAGGACCGGCGGCACATCTGCCCCTTCCCCGGCGAACGCCGCCCGTCGCCCCCGGTGCCTGCTGTTGCGCGATTGCAGCGGCCGGCCGACGTCCGTTGCGCGCCGGCCACACCCGTCAGCCGCCGTCGGTCCAGGCCTTCACCATGTTCCGGGCGATCACGATCTGCTGGATCTGCGAGGTGCCCTCGTAGATCCGGAACAGCCGGACGTCGCGGTAGAACCGCTCGACCGCATACTCCGCCATGTAGCCGGCACCGCCGTGGATCTGCACCGCGCGGTCGGCGACCCGCCCGACCATCTCGGAGGCGTAGTACTTGCAGCAGGCAGCCTCCATCGGCGCCTTGCCCGCGGCGTCGTACAGGGCGGCGGCGTCGAGCGTCATCGAGCGCGCCGCGTACATCTCGGTCTGGCAGTCGGCGAGCATCGCCTGCACCAGCTGGAAGTCGGCGATCCGCGAGCCGAACTGCTTGCGCTCGGTGGCGTAACGCAGCGATTCCTCGATCAGCCGCCGGGCGATGCCCACGCACACGCCGGACAGATGGATGCGGCCGCGGTCCAGCACCTTCATCGCGGTCTTGAAGCCCCGGCCCTCGACCCCGCCGACCACCGCGTCGGCCGGCACCCGGACGTCCTCGAAGACGATGTCGGCGACGTGGGTGCCCTGCTGGCCCATCTTGCGGTACGGCCGGCCGATCGAGATCCCCGGCGACTTGGCGTCGACCAGGAAGGCGGTGATGCCGGACGAGCCGGGGGCGTCCGGATCGCTGCGCGCCATCACGGTCAGCACCCCGGCCCGGCTGGAGTTGGTTATGAACCGCTTGGTGCCGTTCAGGATCCAGCCGTTGCCGTCCTTGCGGGCCGAGGTCCGCACCGACTGCGCGTCGGAGCCGGCCTCCGGCTCGGTCAGGCAGAACGAGCCGACCAGCTCGCCGCTGGCCAGCCGCGGCAGGTAGGCCTGCTTCTGCTCCTCGGTGCCGTCGATGACGATGCCCTGGCTGCCGATCCCGACATTGGTGCCGATCAGCGAGCGGAACGCCGGCGAGGCACGGCCGAGCTCCATCATCACCCGCGCCTCCTCGCCCATGGTCAGGCCGAGCCCGCCGTAGGCCTCCGGGATCGAGATCCCGAACAGGCCCATCTCGGCCATCTCGGCCGGGATCTCGTCGGGGATCCGATCGTCGCGCGACACCTGCTCCTCGAGCGGGATCAGGCGCTCGTCGACGTAACGGCGCACGGTGTCGAGCAGCTGGTTCAGGGTCTCGGCGTCGAGCGCCACGGCGTCCTCCAAATGAAATGGCTTTTCATCGAAACCGGACTATAGGCGGAGCTCGCCGTCGTCGTCCATGTCGGCCTGCGCCTGCCGCGCCGTGGGTTCCGGCTCCGTCCCACCGCGGGCGGGCCGGTCCGGAATGACGACCAGGGAGGGAAGGCTTCTCGCCCACATTCTTCGTCATTCCGGACGGGCGCGCCGCCCCGGCGCGGTCGAGCCGGAACCCACCCGCCGCTCCGCCGCCCGCAACCGCAGCGACTGCCGGGCCTCGCCCGTCGACACCCCCTCCCGCCGGGAACGAGTGCCGTTGCGTCACCCGGCTTGCCGGGACCTGCGGGGGTCGCTATCACGCTTCGATCATCCTCGGGAGGAACCGACTCCATGCGCGATCTTCATCGCCCCGGCCGCTCGCCGGTCTACGCCCCGAACGCCGCCATCGCCACCTCGCACCCGCTGGCCACCCAGGTCGGCATCGAGGTGCTGAAATCGGGGGGCACCGCCGCCGACGCCGCCGTCGCCGCCTGCGCGGTGCTGTGCGTGGTCGAGCCGGCGATGACCGGCATCGGCGGCGACTGCTTCGCCCTGGTGGCACCGAAGGGTTCCGGCGAGATCGTGGCGCTGAACGGCTCCGGCCGGGCGCCGGCCGCCGCCGAGCTCGGCTGGTACCTGGAGCGCGGCATCAAGGAGATCGGCCTGACCGCCGACCCGCACTCGGTCACCGTGCCGGGCGCCGTCGCGGCCTGGTCGCTGCTGCTCGAGCGGTTCGGCCGCAAGGGCCTGGACGAGCTTCTGCAGCCGGCGATCCGACTGGCCGAAGGCGGCTACCCGGTGGCGCCGCGGGTCGGCTCCGACTGGGTCGAGGACACCCCGCGCCTGCTGCAGCATGCGGTCGCCCGCGAGGTCATGCTGGTGGACGGCAAAGCGCCGGCGATCGGCACCCGGCACCGCCAGCCGAAGCTCGGCGCCACCTTCCGGCGGATCGCCGAGCAGGGCCGCGACGGCTTCTATACCGGGCCGGTCGCCGAGGACATGGTCGCGGAGCTGCGCCGGCTCGGCGGCCTGCACACGGTCGAGGACTTCGCGACCGCCACCGCCGACTGGGTCACCCCGATCAAGTCGACCTATCGCGGCCACGACATCTACGAGTGCCCGCCGAACGGCCAGGGCATCTGCGCGCTGATGATCCTCAACATCCTGTCCGGCTACGACATCGCCGGGCTGTCGGAGGTGCAGCGCGTCCATCTGCTGGCCGAGGCCACCAAGCTCGGCTACGCCCAGCGCGACCGCTACGTCTCCGACCCGCGCCATGTCGACGTGCCGGTCGACTGGCTGCTGTCCGAGGAGCACGCCAAGGGCCTGCGGGCGATGATCGACCCGGAGCGCGCCGGCAGCTTCCGGCCGAGCGACTTTCCGGTCCACAAGGACACCATCTACCTGTCCTGCGTCGACGCCGACGGCACCGCGGTCAGCTTCATCAACTCGATCTTCTCCGGCTTCGGCAGCTGCATCATGGCGCCGGAGTCCGGCGTGATGCTGCACAACCGCGGCCGGTCGTTCCGGATCGAGGAAGGCCACGCCAACGCCATCGGCCCGAGCAAGCGGCCGATGCACACCATCATCCCCGGCATGGTGGTCAAGGACGGCCTGGCGGTGGCGCCGTTCGGCGTCATGGGCGGCCAGTACCAGTCGACCGGTCATGCCGGCTTCCTGAGCAACGTGCTCGACCTGGGCATGGACGTGCAGGAGGCGATGGACGCGCCGCGCAGCTTCGCGCTCGCCGGCAAGCTGCAGGTCGAGAACACCTTCTCGGCCGAGACCCTGGCCGCGCTGGAGGCCAAGGGCCACGTGCTCGAGCCGATGGAGAAGCCGCTCGGCGGCAGCCAGGGGATCTGGATCGACCGGGCCAACGGCTGCCTGGTCGCCGGCTCCGACCCGCGCAAGGACGGCTGCGCGCTCGGCTACTGAGGAGAGCACGGATGACCCACAAGACCGCGATCATCGGCCTCGGCATCATGGGCCGGCGGCTGCTCGACAACCTGGTGTTCCACCCGGGCTTCGAGCCGGTGGCGCTCTGGGACCCGTCGCCGGAGTCCTGCGCCAAGGCCCGCGAGGTGGCGCCGGGGGTGCCGGTGGTCGACAGCGCCGAGGCGGCGATCGCCGCCGCCGACGTCGTCTACCTCGCCTGCCCGCCGGTGCCGCGCAAGGCCTATGCCCTGGCGGCGGCCGCCGCCGGCAAGACGGTGTTCCTGGAGAAGCCGCTCGGCGTCGACATCGCCGAGAGCGAGGACCTGGTGAAGCGCCTCGCCGGCACCCGCGCCGCCGTGAACTTCACCCAGGCCTCGTCGATCGGCTTCGAGGTCCTGCGCAACGCGATCGCCGGCGGCGAGACCGGCGACGTGCTGGGCATCGACATCGTCGTCACCTACCCGGCCTGGCCGCGCGCCTGGCAGGTCGATGCCGACTGGCTGCGCTTCAAGGCCGAGGGCGGCTACACCCGCGAGGTGATCTCGCACTTCCTGTTCCTGTCGGAACGGTTCCTGGCGCCGCTCACCCTGAAATGGGCGCGGCCGAGCTATCCGGCCGACCCGGCGCTGTGCGAGAGCGAGATCCTGGCCCGGCTGGAGACCGCCGACGGCCGCCCGGTCAGCGTGATCGGCACGGTCGGCGGCGCCCAGCCGGACCGCCAGGAGGTCACCGTCAAGGCGGCGAAGACCAGTTTCCGATTCACCGAGTTCTACCAGCTCTGGAAGTCCTCGGGCGGCGACTGGGCGGCGGCCTACGAGTTCCCGGCCGACCCGCGGCGCTCGTCGCTGCAGCGCCAGCTCGACGAGTTGGACAAGCTGGTCCGTGGCGAGAAGAGCCTGCTGGCCACCCCCGAGGAGGCGCTGCGCGTGCAGGTCCTGATCGAGGGCATGCTGGCCGGCAAGGGATAGGGACGGAACCACCGCCTGGCGCTTCGTGGGTCCCGGGTCGCGCTGCGCTTGCCCGGGATGAGGGATGATGAAAGTTCCCTCTTGTCCTCATCCCGGCCGCAGCGGCGAAGCCGCGGAGAGCCGGGACCCATCTGAAGCTCCGACTCTATCCGGCGGCGATGCGATCAGGCATCACGAAGCCGGCGCGGGCCCGCTCCGAGGTCAGCCGCTGTTCGCTGTACCAGCGGCCGAGCGCGCCCCGCACGCCGCCGAACAGGTCCGGGTTGCGGTCGCGGAAGCCGTCCCAGCCCTCGGCCTCCGGCCCGTCGGCGATGCGCTCGTTGATGACCATCAGGAAGGCGTAGGTGATGGTCTCGTGGTACAGCCCCGGCTTGCCGACATGCGCCGCGAAGGCGCGCAACCGGTCGGCATAGCGCCGCATCGCCTCGGGCAGCGCCATGCGGCGCAGGTAGATCCAGGCCAGCCGCACGTGATCGGCGTGCCGGAACGCGCTCGGCGGCAGGGTCAGCGCCTCGAACGCGGCGGCGAACTCGTCATCGGTCATCGGGGCTCTCCGTCAGCTTGTGGCTGTCCGCCGCCGTCAGGTCGAGGTCGTACACCGCCTTGAGCCTCGTGATCCGTTCGAGCGTTTCCGGACCGAACGGCGCCTTGCCCTCGAAGGCGTGCAGCATGACCCCTTCGATCAGGTCGCCCAGGCTGATGTCGTGCAGCTCGGCCACCCCCTTCATCACCTTCAGCAGGCGACGCTCCAGGCGGACCCCGGTCTGCACGCGGTCGACGGTTCTGGTCTCGGTCATGGCGAACTTCGCTCGTTGTCTTGGTACATATGTACCAAGATTTCGACTTCTCCGCAACGCCTCGCGCACCCAGTGCATGGGTCCCGGGTCGCCGCTTTGCGCCGCCCGGGATGAGGGGTGAATGTGGTGAACCCTCCGAGCCTCATCCCGGACGGACGCGCAGCAACGCGGCCGATCCGGAACCCATGACCGGATGCGTCGCTCAGTCGATCGGCTGCCAGCCGTGCCGCAGCGCGCCGGTCGCGACGTCGACCGCGAACAGGTTGCCGCCGCCGTTGCGAGGCTGATCGAAACGCCGGCCGATCGGCTGACCGAGCAGATGCGCGAGCAGGAGCGCCCCGACCGCGCCGTGCGACACCACGGCAATGTCGCCCTGCCCCGGCGCCTCGGCGATCACCGCTTCGATCGCGGCGACGATCCGCCGCTGCTCGTCTACCGCCGGGGCCCAGCCGCGCACCGACACCTCCGGCTCGGAGAAGAACCGGTCGGCCGTGGCCTCGAACTCGGCCGGCGGCAGGTAGCCGGTGGCCGAGCGGTCGTTCTCGCCGAGTTCGCCGCGTACCAGCACCGTCAGGCCGGTGGCGGCAGACAGGATCGCCGCCCCGTCCAGCGCCTTGCGCTCGGCACTCGAGTACAGCGCCGACAGCCCGCCGACCCACGGCTTGCGGCAGCACCGCGCCATCCGCTCGCGTCCGGACGGCGACAGCGGCCACTCGGTGATCGGCACCGACGGATCGATGACGACCTCGGGATGGGTGACGAAGTGCAGGGCCCGGCCCGGCCCGCCGGCCGTCACAGCGCGGGCAGGCTCATCACGCGGGTGATGTTCCTGACCGACTTGACGCCGGGAACCTCCCGGATCAGCACGGTCAGGGCGTGCTTCTGGTCCTCCGAGGCGATCAGCCCCGAAACCTCGGCCGTGTGATCCTGCACGCTGACCGACAGGAACGCGGTGTCGACCCAGGCCTCGTTCCTGAGCCGGTCCATGATCTCTTCCTGGATCTCGTTGTCGGGCCGCTTGTCGTCGGTCGCGGCCGACGCGCCGAGGGCGACCATCTGCACGATGTCCGCCCGCGTGACCATCCCGACCAGCTTGCCGTCCTCGACCACCGGCACGCGCTTGATGCCGCGGCGGCGCATGATGTCGGCGACCTGCGCGGTGGTCGCATCCGGCCCGACACTGACCACGTGGCGGGTCATGACGTCCTCCGCCGTCTGGCCGTGCGACTTGGTGTACTCGCGCGCCATTTCCTCCGAGCTCTCGAACAGCTTCAGCCACCAGGACTGCCGCGGCACGGTCCCGGCCTCGTCCCGGATCACGAGATCGCCCTCGCTGACGATCCCCAGCAGATGGAACTTCTCGTCGACCACCGGGACCGCGCTGATCAGGTTCAGCATCATGATCATGGCGATCTTGTCGACGGTGGTCGCGGGGGCCACCACGATCAGATCCGTCGACATCACGTCACGCGCCAGCATCCGGTTCATCCGAAGCCCTCCTCCCGAAACGGCAACCGTCGCGCGCACCGTAGCGCGAACCGGCCCGTCGTTCCTTGATTCAGCGCAACCCGCTGCGCCACCCGCCTACCCGGCCGCCCTACCCGGCCGCCCTACCCGGTCACCGGCACGATCAGCGCGTCGAGCGCGACCACGCCCTGCCCCTTCGGCAGCACCCGCACCGGGTTCAGGTCGACGCTCTCGATCCGCCCGGCCTCGGCCGCGGCGAACACCGAGACCCTGGCCAGCAGCCCGGCCAGCGCCTCGACGTCGGCCGGCGGCGCGCCGCGCACACCCTCGAACACCTTGGCGCCCTTCAGGGACGCGATCATCCGCCGCGCTTCGGCGACGCCGAACGGCGCCAGCCGGAACGCCACGTCCTCCAGCACCTCGACCAGCACGCCGCCGAGCCCGACCATCACCACCGGCCCGAAGGTCGGGTCGCGCTGCACGCCGACCACCGCCTCGACGCCGTCCGGCGCCATGGCCGCGACGATCACGCCGTCCAGCCTGGCCGCCGGCGCGGCCGACCCGACCCGGTCCAGCAGCCTGGCGTGGGCCGCCCGCACCGCGTCGTTCCCCTCGACCCCGACGATCACGCCGCCGACCTCGGTCTTGTGCTGGATGTCGGCCGACGCGATCTTCAGCACCACCCGGCCGCCGATGGCGGCGGCCGCGGCCGCCGCCTCGTCGGCGGTCTTCGCCAGCCGACGGGCCACGAACGGCACGCCCCAGGCCTCCAGCAGGTCGGTCGCCTCGTGCTCCGCCAGCATGACCGCGGGCACCGCCGGCGCACCAGCCGGGACCGCCGGCGGCGCCGGCTCCGCCGGGCGCGCGAAGAACCGCCCGAACCGCATCACGGACGCGGCCGCCGCCACCGCCCGGGTCGGGTCCTCGTACACCGGATAGCCGGCGTCCTCGTACTGGCGGACGATCTCCGGCGTCGCCACCAGCGACAGGATCATCGCGCGGTCCGGATAGCTGGCCCGCGCCTCGGTCAGGATCTCGATCAGCGGCCCCGCGATCGCCTTGGCGCCGGCGACCACCGTGAAGAACGCCACGACCACGTCGTAGCCGCCCTTCTCCAGCATCAGGGTCAGGTTCTTGCCGATCAGCGTCAGGTCGTTGAAGGCCTGGGCGGTGACGTCGACCGGGTTGCGGACCGCCGCGAACGGCAGCAGCTCCTTCAGCTCGCGCTGGGCGTCCGCCGGCATCTCCGGCACCGACAGGCCGCAATCCTCGGCGGCGTCCGCCATCTGCACGCCGACACCGCCGGAGATCGTCACCAGGCCGAGGCGGTCGCCGTCGGGGAACAGCCCGCGCGAGGCGATCTGGGCGGCGTCCAGCAACTGGTCGGTGGAGTCGACCCGCATCACGCCGTACTGCGCGAACAGGCCGTCATAGACCCGGTCGGAGCCGGCCAGTGCCGCGGTGTGCGAGGCCGCCGCGGCCGCGCCGACCTGCGACCGCCCGACCTTCATGAAGATCACCGGCTTGCAGGCGGCGGCCGCTTCCGCCAGCGCCGCTCTCAGGGCGTCGCCGTCACGGATTCCCTCGGCATAGGCGACGATCACCCGCGTGGCCTCGTCGCGCACCAGGTAGCCGATGGCGTCGGCCAGGTCGACGTCGGCCTCGTTGCCGGTGGTGATCATGATGCCGGTGTCGACGCCGCGCGCCCGCAGCAGCGCGAAGGCATGGCTGCCGTACGCCCCGGACTGGCTGGCGACCGCCACCGGCCCCGGTGCCGGCGGCTCGCGCTCGACCGAACTCGAGAACGTCGCGATCCAGCCGTTGTGGGCGTTGAACACGCCGAGGCAGTTGGGACCGAGCACCCGGATGCCGCCGGCACGGGCGATCGCGCGGATGCGGTCCTGGGCCTGCCGCCCTTCGTCGCCCATCTCGGCGAAGCCGGAGGAGAACACCACCGCCGCCTTCGCCCCCTTGGCGGCGCACGCCTCCAGGGTCTCCGGCACCACCGCCGCCGGCACCGCCACGATCACCGCGTCCGGTGCCGCCGGCAGGGCGTCGACCGAGGCGAAGGCCGGCAGGCCCTGGATGGTCTCGCGCTTCGGGTTGACCGGCCAGATCGGTCCCTGGAAGCCGGAGCGCAGCATGTAGCCGAGCGGCCTTCCGCCGATCCGGGTCGGATCGTCGGAGGCGCCGATCACCGCGATCGAACGCGGGCTGACCAGGGCACGGAGGGTGTCGACGTCGGGACGGTCCTGGGAAGACGGGGCGCTCATTCTGGCGATCTCAAACCGTGGCGATGGCGTTGGCGGGGGAACCGACCACGCCCGGCAGGTGCAGCGGCGGAGCGGTCAGCAGGAAGCGTGAGCGGCTGTTGGCGTGCAGCCACTCGGCCAGTGCCGTCAGGTACCAGATCTCGCCGAGGTGGATGCCGAGCTTGAACAGGCAGAGCTCGTGCAGCGGCATCATCGCCCGCTTCGGGCCGTTGCGGCGGTCGCGCCCCGGAATGTGCTCGACTGCGTAGTTGTCGGCGACCAGCACCGCCAGCCCGCTGTCGCGGATCCAGTCCTGCAGCTCCGGGTCGCCGCCGTCGAGCGCCGGATAGGCGTTGTGCAGGGCGTCGGGGTCCGGGTTGCCGGCCCGCTCGACCAGCATCTTCCCGAAGCCGGTGTGCAGGCAGACCATGTCGCCCTCCTCCACCACGATGCCGTCTTCCTTCATGATCCGGTCGAGGGTGGCGAAGTCGACGACGGTGCGTTCGTCGCCCAGGTGACGGTGCAGGTCGATCATCACCCCGCGGCCCTGCACGCCGGCCTGGGCCATGTTCTCGATGCCGAGCGCCTTCGCCCGTACGCCCTCGAACCGCATCAGTGGGTCGGCGGCGTCGTTGCGCGGCTGGGCGGCGACCAGGTGCTCGAGCCCGGTCCAGCCGTTGTAGTAGACGATCTCCGGAATGCCGTCGCCGTTGGCGTCGAACAGCGAGCCGACATGGGCGAAGCTGTCCCATTGCGAGGAGTACTGCAGGCACAGCAGCACCGCGTCGTCGGAGACCACGTCGGTCAGCTCCGGATTGTCCTCGGCCAGCGGGAAGTTGTAGTTCGACAGCCCGTTGCGCTCGGTCGAGAACCGCCGCGGCGGGAACCGCCGCGGGTTCAGGTCGCGCCCGCCCGGCAGGTCGAGCGGCAGCGACAGGCAGAAGCGGATGCCCTCGCGGACCTCCCTGGCCGCCGCCACCACGCGTTCCGGGGTCAGCAGGTTGAGCCGACCGCGCTGGTCGTCGGGACCGAAATCGCCCCAATTGGAGCCCTCCGGCCGGTTCTTCCACCGTGCCGCCATCGCCGACCTCCCTTGTTCGGACCGCGCCGCCGTGAGCCGGCGGTCGCGCTTCGGATGAGCGCGGCGATTGTCGCGCGCCCTCGTGCGGACGCGCAAGCCCGAGCGCGCCCCCCGGTTGCGCCCCCCCGGCAGCCCCTCAAACCTCGGCGCAGGGAATCTGGACGATGTCCTCGGGCACCAGGACCGGACGGTCGCGATTGGCCGCCGAGATCCGGTACAGGCTGAGCCCGAGGATGTGGTCGACGGTATCCGGTTCGGAGGCGAGCGGCAGGATCAGGCGCTCGGCGATCCGGGTCTCCAGGGCCGACAGGCGCTCCTCTGCCGAGCCGTAGTGGATGAGCGGCACCCGCTGGATGAACTTCCAGCGCTGCAGGACGATCGGATGGTCGTCCGGTCCCAGGATCTGCCGCAGCGTCTTGCCCTTGATACTGCCGCCCCAGGCGGCGTTCACCTCCTCGCCGGCGAGCTTGCAGACGAAGTCGCCGCGGATCGGGTCGTAGCGGTACATCCACATCTGCGCCAGCAGGCCCGGAACGCTCATCGGGTCGAAATCGGACCGCAACGGCACCAGCGTGTCGTGCCGGGCCCGGCGCCAGGCCTCGAGAAACACGAAGATCCGAGGGTCGGCGCCGGCGAGCCGCTGCTCGACGGTCGACTTCGGTGGGGTCGCCTGGGTCATGCCGGCCGCGGATTCCTAGCGGACCGCCGAAGTCGGGCCATGTCGGCTTCGGTCCGGCCGGCCTCTTTCGTGCATCGGCATCCATCCTCCCCCGGCGGGGGTCTGCGCGCCGCCCGGCCGGTCCCGTTCTAGTCAGGTTTCCGGCATCGTAACCCGAATTGCGATCGGTCGCGACGGCAGCGCCGGGAACCGGTCAGACGAACAGCGCGTCGGTCACGCTCGCGGCCGACACCCCGACCAGCGTCACCGCCGACCCGTCGGCGAACCCGATCACCGCCCCGTCGGCACCGTCGCCGACCGAGACCCGGGCGGTGGAGGCGGACAGGCGGTCCGACGCCACGTCGAAATCCTCGATGCGATCGTCGCCGAGCCCGACCCCGAAGACGTCGGCGCCGGCGCCGCCGGCCATGGTGTCGTCGTCGCGGTTGCCGAACAGGGTGTCGTTGCCCGCACCGCCGGACAGGGTGTCGGCGTCCTGCCCGCCGTACAGCACGTCGTCGCCGCTGCCCCCCAGCAGCAGGTCGCCGCCCTTGTTGCCGTACAGCAGGTCGGCCCCGGCACCCCCGACCAGGGTATCCACTCCCTCGCGCTGCGCTGACGAGCCGTCGCTGCCGACCGAGAACGGACCGTCGTTCTGGCCGCCGAACAGGGTGTCGGCTCCGTCGCCGCCGCTGAGCAGGTCGGTGGCGAGGTTGCCGTACAGCACGTCGGTCCCGGATCCGCCGATCAGGGTGTCCGAGCCGTCGGCCCCGACGATGGTGTCGACCTGATCCCAGCCGACGACGCTGTCGGCCCCGGCGGTGCCCGAGGTCGTCCGGTAGTCGGCCAGGATCACCGGGTTGTCGCCCGGCGTGTAGGCGCCGGTGGAGATGATCTCGGAGCTGCCGTCGACCGAGATCTTCCGAACCGTCGACCCGACGGACGACGGCAGCGCGGCGTCGCCCCAGGTGACGTAGGCGGTCCTGATCCCGTCGGTGAACCGGTAGCTGGCGGCCGTGATGTCGCTGCCGCTGCGGGTCTCCGACACGACCTCGGCAGAGGTGAAGAAATCGAGCTCGCCGACCATGGTCGTGATCGCGGTGGCGGTCGGCTGCAGGTAGCCGGCGTCGTAGGCCGGCAGCGACGTCGCGCCGTCGGTCAGCACGCCCTCCAGGCTCATGAACTTGGAGGTCTCGTCGCCCGGGCCGGTCGCCGTCCCGACGAAGAACGTCCTGTCGACCCCGTTGGCCCAGGCCGTGGCGAACACCTTGGTGATGATGTTCGCGTACTCACTCGAGGTGATCGAGGTCTGGCCGAAGCCGGCAGCCTCGAACTCGATCTCGGTCACCCAGACCGGCTTCGACACGCCCTGCTCCGACAGGAACGCCTGCACCGTCGGCAGGTTCAGGTCCATGCCCTGGCCGATCGAGTGGAACGAGAACACGTCGATGTAGTCGGCACCGCCGAGCTCGAACACCGACGTCCAGTAGTCCAGCGCCTCCTGGTGGCCGCCGGCCATGCCGCCGTTGACCACGGTGGCATCGGAATCCGCCGCCTTGACCGCCTGGTAGGTCGCCTGCAGGAGCGCGACGTACTCGGCCGCCGTCCCGTCGAAGAACACCGGCGAGGTCAGCGACGGCTCGTTCGAGACCTCCCAGGTCCGGATCGCCTCGGTCAGGCCCGGCATGTCGTCGATGCCGTCGCCGTCGTAGCGCTCGACCAGGGCGGTGACGAAGTTCCTGTAGGCGACCGTGTCGACCGGCGCGTGCCGGTAGTAGCCGAGGGTTGGAAAGCCTGCGATCTGGTCGTCCGAAAGTGGGCCGTAGGTGCCCGACTGGTCCCACTCGGCATAGGGCCAGATGGTCGCGACGATATTCTGGCCGGATGCCTGGGAAGTCGCGACGTAGGAGTCGACCGCCGACCAGTCGTAGCCGCCGGTGGCACTTGTCTGAATGTCGCCCCAAAGGAACGGCCCGGGGTGCGGGCGCTCCCAGGACGTGCCCATGGACTGCAGGGCTTCGTAGTAGTCGGGGTGCATGATCCCGACGTGCGAGTTCTGGTCCGACACGGTTCTCCTCCCCCAAGGATGCCCGATCAGCGGCGACCCGAATGACCGGTATTCTACACAAACTCATGAATTCCCGGGACGGATTCCGCGCCGGGACGCAAGCCAGCCATGCCGCGGGCGGCCGGCGATCCCGCTGTCCGGCCGGCAGGCGCCGTGGTATGAGCCGGCGATCTTCTCCGGAGACATTCATGCCAGCCGCCGTCGCCGTCGCGGGCCCGAGCCGCGGGATCGTCCTGATCCTGCTGGCGCACATCGCGTTCACCACCATGGACACCACCAACAAGTGGCTGGCGGCGAGCTATCCGGTCGGCCAGATCGTCTGGGCGTTCTACCTCGGGTTCGCGGTGGCGGCCCTGGGCCGGGCGGCGGCACACGGGGGCACCGGGGCCAGCGGCATCGGAGGCGGGATCCGCGCCGCGCTCGCGACCCGGCACCGGACGCTGCAGGTGCTGCGGGCGGCGCTGCTGGCGGTCAACATGGGCTGCGTGGTGCTGGCACTCGGCCTGCTGCCGATGGCCGAGGTCATGGCGGTCGGCATCTCCTACCCGCTGATGATCACGGTGCTGTCGGCGCTGGTGCTGAAGGAGCACGTCGGGCCCCGGCGCTGGGCGGCGGTGCTGGTCGGCTTCGCCGGCGTGCTGCTGATCCTGCGGCCCGGCGCCGCCGTCTTCAACCCGGCGAGCCTGCTGATCCTGGCGGCGGCCGCGCTGTTCGCGGTCTACCAGATCCTCACCAAGATCCTCGGCCGGACCGACCGGCCGGTCACCCTGACCCTGTACACCGCCCTGGTCGGTCTGGTGCTGACCAGCGCGGTGGCGCCGTTCGACCTCCGGATGCCGGACCCGGCCGGACTGGCGCTGCTGGCGCTGAGTGCCGCCGCCGGCACCATCGGCCACAGCCTGGTGATCCAGGCCCTGGAGTCGACGCCGGCCAGCGTGCTGCAGCCGTTCAACTTCGTGCAGCTGGTCTGGGCCACCCTGGCCGGGTTCCTGGTGTTCGGCGAGGTCCCGGACACGGTCACCATGGCCGGCGCGTCGGTGGTGGTCGCCAGCGGCCTGTACGTGTGGTGGCGCGAGCGGGTGCGGGCCGGGACCGTCGGATGAGCGCCGCCGCCGCGGACAGCGCCGCGCCGACCCGCGGGATCGCCCTGATCCTGCTGGCGAACCTGCTGTTCTCCGGCATGGACGCGGTGTCGAAGACGCTGATCGTCGACTATCCGGTCGGGCAGATCCTGTGGGTCCGCTACGCCTTCTTCGCCGGCTTCGCCACGGTGCTGTCGCTGCGCGCCGGCGGACCTCTCGCCGGGTTGCGGACCCGCCGCCCGGTCCTGAACCTGCTGCGGGCCGGCATACTGCTGGCGGAGATCGCCTGCTTCGTGGTGGCGTTCCGCTACCTGCCGCTGGCCGACACCCACGCGATCGCGGCGGTCTACCCGCTGATCATCACCGCGCTATCGGCCATGGTCCTCGGCGAGTACGTCGGGCCGCGGCGCTGGGCGGCGGTCGCCGTCGGCTTCCTCGGGGTCGTCGTGATCCTGCGCCCGGGCATGGCGGTGTTCGACCCGGCGGCACTGATCCCGCTGGCCGGCGCCGCCCTGTTCGCGGTCTACCAGATCCTCACCAAGGTCGTCGCCCGGACCGACGGGACGGTCACCATCCTGCTGTACACCGGCTGGGTCGGCTTCGCCGTCACCAGCCTGATCGGGCCGTTCCAGTGGAACCCGCCGGACCTGACCGGCTGGATCCTGCTGCCGGTCGCCGGCGCCATGGGCGTGGTCGGGCATCTCATCCTGATCAAGGCCCTGGAGATGGCGCCGGCCAGCGTGCTGCAGCCGTTCAACTACACCCTGCTGGTGTGGGCGACGACGGTGGGCTTCCTGGTGTTCGGCGACCTGCCGGACGGCGTCACCATCGCCGGCGCCGCCATCGTCGTCGGGTCCGGCCTGTACACCTGGTGGCGCGAGCGGGTCCGGGCACGCGCCCGCTGAGGGCTGCGTCCGACCGCCCCCTCGACACGGCTCGTGCGGCTGGGCTTAAATCTGGAACAGCGTTTCACGCCGGGCCCGACGGCCTCTCGGCGGCCCCAGAAAATCCAAGGGAGATGACAGAATGCGCAGCTATCAGCTGATGGAGCCCGGCAAGCCGTTCGAGGCGGTCGACAAGCCGGATCCGACCCCGACCGGCACCGAGGTGCTGCTGAAGGTCACCCGCGCCGGCGTCTGCCACTCCGACATCCACATCTCCGACGGCTATTTCGACCTCGGCGGCGGCAAGGTGCTGAACATCGTCGACCGCGGCCAGAAGTTCCCGATCACCCTCGGGCACGAGGTGCTCGGCGAGGTGGTCGCGCTCGGGCCGGACGCCAAGGGCGTGAAGGTCGGCCAGACCATGCTGGTGCACCCGTGGCTCGGCTGCGGCGAGTGCTCGGCCTGCAAGGCCGAACAGGAGAACCTGTGCCCGACCATGCGCTCGATCGGCATCTTCCGCGACGGCGGCTACGCCACCCACTGCATGGTGCCGAACCCGAAGTACCTGGTCGACATCGGCGACGTCGACCCGACCGTCGCCACCCCGTACTCGTGCTCCGGCGTCACCGTGTACTCGGCGCTGAAGAAGGCGATGCCGCTGCGCGACGACGAGTGGCTGGCGATCATGGGCGCCGGCGGCCTCGGCCTGTCGGCGGTCGCCATCGCCAAGGCGATGGGCGTGAAGAACGTCATCTCGGTCGACATCGACGACTCCCACCTGGAAGCCGCCAAGGGCATGGGTGCGTCGGCGGTGCTGAACCCCAAGACCGCCGGCAACGCGGTCGCCGAGCTGCAGAAGCTGGCCGGCGGCGAACTGCGGGCGGTGGTCGACACCGTCGGCGGCGAGGCCACGGCCAATCTCGGCATGGCCGCGCTCCGCAAGGGCGGGCGCTACGTGATCGTCGGGCTGTACGGCGGCCAGGTCACGATCTCGCTGCCGACCATCCCGATGCGCGCGCTGTCGATCCTCGGCTCCTATGTCGGCTCGCTCGGCGAGCTCAAGGAGCTGATGGAGCTGGTGAAGACCGGCAAGGTCAAGCCGATCCCGATCGAGACCCGGCCGGTCGAGCAGGCCTACCAGACCCTGCAGGACCTGAAGGCCGGCAAGATCGTCGGCCGCGTGGTGCTGACCAACGACTGAGTCGAAACGCGACGGCCGCCGCCCCTCCCCCCGGGGCGGCGGCCGTTCGCTTCCGGGCGGCGCCTCAGAACCGGTAGCCGACGCCGACGCCGACCACGATCGGGTCGAGCCCGACATCGGCAGTGCGGGTGGTGCTGCCGGTCCGGAACTCGGCGTCGACGTTGACGTCGATGTATTTCACGTCGACGTTGACGAACCAGTTCTCCGCCACGTCGAAGTCGACGCCGGCCTGCACCGCCCAGCCGAACGAGTTGCCGAGATCGACGGTGGTCGGCCCGCCGAGGGCGTTCTCGAGCGAGGCCGAGGCGTTCTCGCCATAGGTGATGGTGTAGTTGATGCCGGCGCCGATATAGGGGCGGATCTTGCCCTTCGGCAGGAAGTGCCACTGCGCCAGCAGGGTCGGCGGCAGCAGCCAGGTGTCGGCCGCCTTGCCGAGCCCGGCGATCGCCCCCTTACCGTCGATATCGTGGTTCGAGGTCGCGAGGATCAGCTCGAACCCGATGTTGTCGGTCGCCATGTAGGTGATGTCGAGCTCCGGCACGTAGGACGCCTGCGCCTCCAGCGAGCCACCCAGCAGGTCGGGCGAGATGCCGCCGCTGTCGCTGGTCGGCATGACGCCGATCCCGCGAACGCGCACCAGCCAGTCGCCCTGGTCGATCGCCAGGGCCGGCGTCGAGGCGCCGGCCAAGGCCACGAGCATTCCGGCGGCCGCCAGCCGCCGCGCGAACGAACCGTTCATCAGGAGTCCCCGTTTTCAGATCCCGACCGCCGGACCGGCGGTCACGGGGCATCCTTCCGCTCTTTCGCTGCACCGCGGCATGAGATGGATCAAAACGGCGCAAATACTGGATGCGACGGACTGCCGCACCGCATTCTCAGCCGGCGCCGGCGAGATCCTTCGCCATCTCGCGCAGCTTGGCGCGCTGGATCTTGGCGCCGTTCGGGCCCATCGCGGTCGGGAACGCCTCGAGTGCCACGACGCGGACCGGCGCCTTGAAGGCCGCCAGCCCGTCCCGGCAGTGGGCGATCGCCGCCGCCTCGTCCAGTTCGGCCCCGGCTTCCAGGGTCACGAACGCCACCGGCCGGTTGCCGGCCCGGGTAGCGAGCTCGACCACCTGGGCGCCGTCGATCCCGGGATAGGCGCACAGCCGATCTTCGATCTCCAGCGGATTGACCAGGAACCCGGACAGCCGCAGCACGTCGCCCTGCCGGCCGATGAAGGTGAAGCCGCCGTCGCCGTCGAGCCGGGCGAGGTCGCCGGTGCGGAACCAGCCGTCGTCCGTGAACGCCGCCTTCGTCGCCTCCGGGTCGCCGTCGTAGCCCAGCATCATGTTGTCCGAGCGGATCAGCAGGGCGCCGGGTTCGCCCACCGGGACCTCCTCGCCGCCGTCGGGATCGACGATCCGGACCCGGCCGTGCAGGCCGACCGGGGTGCCGCCGCCGGCGTGACGCCGGCCCTCGGGCTCGTCCGCCCGGCGCAGGGCGAAGAACGAGTAGGCCTCGCTCATGCCGAAGGCCCCGCGCAACGGCAGCCCGCGGCGCGCCGCGGTCTCGTGGAACCGCGCGAGGGTGGTGTTGAAGGCGGCGTAGCCGATCGCCCGCAGGCGCGGGAACGGCCGCTCGCCCAGGCCGAGGTCGTCGGCCGCCTGCAGCAGGCGGTGCAGCATGTCGTCGGTCCCCGAAGTGTGGGTCACCCGGTGCTCCGCCATCATCCGCGCCGCCTGGATCGGATCGAAGGCCGACGGCAGCACCATGTCGGCCGAGGTCGCCAGGCAGCCGAGCAGCTGCGAGTAGCCGAACACGCCGCAGAACGGCAGGGCGTGGAACACCACCGTCCCGGGCTCGCCGTACAGGAAGGCGCGGGCGACATCGGCACCGTGGGCGACCGCCCGGTTCTGGGCGTGCAGGGCGAACTTCGGACGGGCCGTGGTGCCCGAGGTGGTGAACAGCGCGACCGGCGCGTCCTCCGGCACCGGCGGCAGGCGCCAGGGCGCGGCGTCGGCCAGCGCCGCATACTCGACGACCCCGGTCGCCGGCAGCGGCGACGGCCGGCTCCGCCCCGCCGGACCCAGCCCCGCCAGGATCAGATGCCGCAGCCGGCCCAGCGCCCGGGCGTCGGTGGCGCCGAGAACCGACAGGTAGTCGACCCCGCCGGCCGCCGGTGCCAGCACCAGGGCGACCGCCCCCGAGCGCGCCACGATGTCCGCCAGCTCGCGCTCCCGGAACCGGGTGTTGATCGCGACCGTCACCGCCCCGAGGCGGGCGCAGGCGAGGTGAAGCACGAGGTAGGGCAGGCCGTTGGGCAGCCAGAACGCCACCCGGTCGCCGAGCGAGATCCCCAGGCTCGCCATTCCGCCGGCCACGCGCTCGACCTGTCGCAACAGCTCGTGCCACGAGACCGACCCGGCCTCGGTGTGGATGGCCGGGGACTCGCCGCGGCGCGCTGCCGCCCGCTCGAGCAGGAGTTCAAACCCGCTCATCCCGCGCCGCCGGAGCCGGTATTCTCGAGCTCGGCCGTCATGCGGCCGGCCTCGTTCCGGGTCTCCAGCCGCACCAGCCGGCCGGCGGCGTCGCGGCTTCCCAGCATGACCATCGGGTCGTCCCAGAAGACCGGCCGGCGGAACCGCGCGATCACGTCGAGCGGCGCCCGCGGGCCGGTCTCGAGAGCCAGTCGGCCGACCATCCACAGCATGGTCATCAGCCCCTGGGCGAGCGGCGCGCGGTAGCCGTAGCGGGCCGCGAAGGCCGGGTCGAAATGGATCTCGTTGCCGACGTCGCCGGAGAACAGCCGCACCTGGTCGGGCGTCAGCCGCTTCTCGACCAGCGTCTCCATCGGCGCCGGGGTCTCGATCGACCCGACCGTTCTGCCGCCGCCCATCTTCGACGGGTCGGGCATCAGCCCGACATGCTCGGCGACCACCGCCACCGTGCCGTCGTCGCGCACCGCCTCGAAGCGCTGCACCAGATGGCGGCCGCGCGGCACCGGGTCGAGCGCCACCGTCGTGCCGCGAAACGTCACCGGCTCGCCGACCGGCACCGGCTCGACCTGGCGCAACCGTTGCTCGACATGCACGTAGCCGTCGATGTCCTGGCCGGCATCGGTCATCGACCGGAAGCCCTCGAGCGCCCACAGCACCGGCTCGGCGACGTCCCCCCAGATGTCGGGATCGACACCCGATGCCGTCAACCGCTCGGCCTGGTACCCGGCGGCGCGGACGATGCGCCGTTCCGGAAAGCGGAAGCCGGGCTCGAACGAAGGGCCTTCACGCATGGCACCGTCCTTCGGTCGCCGCGGTGCGAGTCGCCGGAGCCGACGCCCCGCGGCCGCCGGACGGAACGCCATCGGCCATGCGCCCGACCGTCATCCGGCACAGCTCACACTGGACGGCTGTCCATGCCGGCAATAACGTCGCGGCATGCATACCATGCCATTCACCGTGCTTCCGTTTCCTTCCGCGACCCCCGACATCCGCCAGGTAGTAGCCGGATTGCTGCAGCCGGGCGGGAAGATGTCGTTCGCCAGGTTCTGCCATGCGCGGCGCGACGTCGGGATCCCGCTCATCTTCGGCTACGCGCAGGCCCTCGCGCACCATGCCGAAACGCTGTTCGGCGAGCCCGCGATCATGGGGCTCCCGGCAGGCACGCTGCGATACCACGGCTCCGAACAGGCCGACTTCGCCCCCTGGCATACCGATGCCTGGTTCTTTCGCGGCGACGGGCGCGGGCTCACGTTCTGGGTCACCTTCGACGACGCCGGCGAAACCGCGCCGGGCGTCGAGTTCCAGGTCGGCGACCGCACCGTCTCGCCCCGGGTTCCGGCCGGCCACGCGCTGATGTTCGGCCCGCACGTCCGGCACCGGACCCAGACGATCCACGGCGACCGGATCAGCGTCGAATTCCGTTGCGTCCCCGCCTCGATGCGGGTTGCCGAGTGGCAGAACATGCTGCAGGCCCGGGTCGACCGTACCGGTGACGGGTGCCGGGTCGCCATCTCGGCACAAGGACGGACCCAGTACCTCGACCCTCCGGAAGCCTGACGCGACCGCAACCTGGGCCGCCTGCCGCCGATCCGGAAAGCGAAAGCCGAACTCGGGCGAGGGGCCTTCGCGCATGGCTTCAGTCCTCGATCACCGCGGCGTCGTTCGGGCTGCCGAAAGCGGTGTAGCCGCCGTCCACCGTCACGACCGTCCCGGTAATCATACGCGCCAGCGGCGAGGCCAGGAACACCATGGCGTTGGCGACGTCTTCGGGCGGCAGCAGAACGCCCATCGGCGTGCGCCGGCGGATCACCTTGGCGTCGAGCTTGCCCTGCGCCATCAGCCCCTCGACGAACGGCGTGCGGATATAACCCGGCGCCACGGCGTTGACCCGGATGCCGTCCTGGGCCCAGTCGCAGGCCAGCGCCTTGGTCAGGCCGATCACCCCGTGCTTGGCGGCGGTGTAGGCGTTGCGGCGCGGCAGCGCGTGGGTGCCGGCGATCGAGGAGATGTTCACGATCACGCCGTGGCGGTGCCGCATCATCTCGACGGCGGCCCGCTTGGCCATCAGGAAGCTGCCGGTCAGGTGCACGTCGATCAGCCGCTGCCAGTGGTCGCGGGTCTGCTTGACGGTCGGCACGAAGGTGTCCGGCAGCCCGGCGCAGTTGACCAGCACGTCGAGCCGGCCGAACGCCTCGGCGGTCGCGTGCACCATGCGGTCGACGTCGGCCTCGCTGGACACGTCGCCGCCGATGCCGCGGTGGCCGCCACCGAGTTCGGAGGCCCGTTCGGTCGCCACCTCCTCCCTCAGGTCGGCGACCGTGACGTGGGCGCCGCGCTGGGCGAGCGCCCGCGCCGCCGCCCAGCCGATGCCGCTGGCCCCGCCGGTGACCAGGACGGCCTGGCCGTGGAAGTCGGTGTCGTCGCGCATCCAGCCGACCCCCGGTCAGCGCTCGACGATCTCGGGCGGCCGGTGGGCGGTGACCGGCGGGATCGTGCCGTCGACCCGGGCGACTTCGACCAGGCAGGAATGCGCGCTCGGGCCCTGGCCGAGCCGCGAGGTGCCGCGGTCACGGGTCAGCACGTTCGGATTGCCGTGCTTTTCCAGCCCGCCGGCCCGGCCCGGGGTCTCCGGGTCGAACCAGGCGCCGGTCGAGAGCTGGACGATGCCGGGCATCACCACGTCCGAGACGACTGCGCCGGCGAGGCAGGAGCCGCGGTCGTTCCACACCCGCACCACGTCGCCCGACTTGATCCCCCGCTTCGCGGCGTCGTCGGGATGGATGGTCATCGGCTCGCGGTCGGCGATCTTCGAGCCCTTGCTGACCGAGCCCGGGTCAAGCTGGCTGTGCAGCCGGGTCCGCGGCTGGTTCGACATCAGGTGCAGCGGAAAGGTCTCGGCCAGCTTGCCGCCGAGCCACTCCTCCGGCTCCCGCCAGACCGGGTGGCCCGGGCAGTCGTCGTAACCGAAACCGTCGACGGTCTCCGAGAAGATCTCGATCCTGCCCGACGGCGTGGTCAGCGGGTTGGCCTCCGGGTCGGCCCGGAACCCCTCCAGCAGGATGGTCGGACGCTCGGGATCGGGAAGCTCGAAGGTCTCCTGCTCCCAGAATGTCTCGAAGTCCGGCAACTCGAAGCCGGCCTCGGCGGCGCGCTGGCGCGACTGGTCCCAGAGGTGGCGGATCCAGTCCATCTCGTCGCGGCCCTCGGTGTAGCGCTCGCCGAAGCCGAGACGCTGCGCGAGACCGGTGAAGATCTCGTAGTCCGGCCGGCTGTCGCCGACCCGCGGGATCGCCTGCTTCATGGCGACGCTGAGCGGCTCCCAGTGGGTGATCGAGATGTCGTTGCGCTCGAGCGCGGTGGTCGACGGGAACACGATGTCGGCATGCCGCGCCATCGCCGTCCACCAGATCTCGTTGACGATGACGGTCTCCGGGCGCCGGAACGCCTCGACCATCTTGTGCAGGTCCTGGTGGTGGTGGAACGGGTTGCCGCCGGCCCAGTAGACCAGCCGGATGTCCGGGTAGGTCAGGTCCTGGCCGTCGAACTGGAGCGGCCCGCCCGGGTTCAGCAGCATGTCGGAGACCCGCGCCACCGGGATCACGGCCTTCACGGGGTTCTCGCCCTGCGGCACCGACGGCCAGTGGAAGTACCGTACCGGATTGCCGACGCCGTTCTCCGAGCTGTAGCCGATGCCGAAGCCGCCGCCGGGCGTGCCGATCTGGCCGAGCATCGCCGCCAGCACCACGGTCAGCCAGATCGGCTGCTCGCCATACTCGCAGCGCTGCATCGACCAGGTCGAATTGATCATGGTGCGGCTGTCGGCCATCCGGCGGGCGAGATCGCGGATCGTGTCGGCCGGGACGCCGCTGAGCTGCGCCGCCCAGTCCGCGGTCTTGGGCTGGCCGTCGCCCTCGCCCAGCACGTAGGCGCGGAAACGCTCGAAGCCGACCGTGTAGCGGTCGAGGAACCCCGCGTCGTGCCGGCCCTCGACGATCAGCGTGTGGGCCAGCGCCAGCATCAGTGCCGCGTCCGAGCCGGGCCGCACCGGGATCCACTCGGCGCCGAGATCGGGCGGCATGTCGATCCGGATCGGGCTCAGATAGACGATCTCGCACCCGTTGTCGACGCAGGCCTTGAGGCCGTGATAGCAGGTGTGCCGCCCGACGCCGCCGGAGGTCACCTGGGCGTTCTTCACCGGCATGCCGCCGAACGAGACCAGCAGCTCGCAGTGCTCGGCCAGCACCGGCCAGGTAGTGTGCTGGTCCAGCAGCGGCTTCAGCTTGCCGACCACGTGCGGCAGGATCTGCTGGGCGGCGGCATAGGAGTAGGTGCCCTCGTGCCGGACGTAGCCGCCGAACTGGTTGAAGAACCGGTGGATGTGCGAGTTGGCGTGGTGGAAGCGTCCCGCACTCGCCCAGCCGTAGGAGCCGGCGTAGAACGCGGTGTTGCCGTGCGCCGACTTGATGCGGTCGAGCTCGGCGGCCGCCATGTCGAGCGCCTCGTCCCACGGCACCGCCACGAACGGCTCGCGCCCGCGCCCCGAACGGTCGCTGTGGTGCCGCCTCTCCAGCCAGCCCTTGCGGATCATCGGCCGGCCGATCCGGGTCTCGTGGGTCACCGCGTCGACGATGCCGGGCCCGATGATCGCCGGTGCGGGATCCTTGGCGTAGTCGTGGACCGCGACCAGCCGGTCGCCCTCGACCTCGGCGTAGTAGGTGCCCCAATGGGTCGAGGTCGGGATCAGGCGGCGCTGGACGGCGGTGCTCATGAAGCTCTCCTGCGGCGGGCGGCGGCGGGGGCCAGGGCCGCGTCGAGGATCGCCGCGTACTCGGCCTTGTGCCACTTGCCCCAACCCACGGCAGGGGATGCCGCGGCCGGGCGCCCGCAATAGGTGGCATGGCTCTCGGAGCCGCGCAAGGAAGCCAGGAGCGGGGCAGCGAAACGCCAGCCGCCCATGTTCTCCGGCTCCTCCTGCGCCCACACCAGTCCGGCCCCGGGGTGCTGCGTGAGCACCCCGGCGATCGCCTCGGCCGGGAACGGATACAGCTCCTCGACGCGCACCAGGGCGACGTCGTCGATGCCGCGCTCGCGGCGCGCCGCCGCCAGCTCGAAGTACAGCTTGCCGGCGACCAGCACGACCCGACGCGCGCCGGCCGGGACCGCCGCATCCGCGATCACCGGCCGGAACGCCGTGCCCGGGCCGAACTCGGCGAGCGACGAGACCGCCTCGGCGTGGCGCAGGCCGGATTTCGGCGTGAACGCCACCAGCGGCACCCGGTACGGCCGCAGCATCTGCCGCCTGAGCGCATGGAACAGGTTTGCCGGCGAGCCGCAGGCCAGCACCGAGATGTTGCCGTCGGCCGCCAGTTGAAGGAACCGCTCGACCCGGCCCGACGAATGCTCCGGCCCGCCGCCTTCCAGGCCGTGCGGCAGCAGCAGGACCAGGCCGGACTGCCGCAGCCACTTGTCGTCGCCGGCGACGATGAACTGGTCGACGATCGCCTGGGCGCCGTTGGCGAAGTCGCCGAACTGCGCCTCCCAGGCGACCAGCGTGTCCGGGTCGGTGATGCTGGCCCCGTATTCGAAGCCGAGGCAGGCCTCCTCGGTCAGCGGGCTGTCGGCGACCGTCAGCCTTCCCGGCGCGTGGGCCAGGGCCGCCAGCGGCGTATGCTCCTCGCCGGTGGTCTGGTCGAACACCACGGCGTGGCGCTGCGAGAACGTGCCGCGCCGGCTGTCCTGGCCGGTCAGCCGCACGCCGTAGCCGTCGTCCAGCAGGCTGGCGAACGCCAGCGCCTCGGCGGTCGCGAAGCAGACCCCCTCGCCGCGCTCCAGGCTGTCGGTCCGCTCGCCCCACTGCCGGGCGATCTTGGGGTTCAGCTCGAAGCCCTCCGGAACCCGCACGGTCGCCGCGCCGAGCGCCCGCAGCCTGTCGAGCGGCAGGCCGGTCGCCGGCGCCTCGCCCTGCCCGCGCGGCTTGAGGGCCGACCAGCGCCGGGCCAGCCGGTCCGGACGGTTCGGCTTGTAGCCCCTGGCCGCCTCGAACGCCTCGTCGAGCGCCGCCCAGTGCCGGTCGGCGAGCGCCTGCACGCGGTCGCGGTCGATCGCGCCGGCGGCGACGCAGGCATCGGCATAGCCCTGGGGCGAGCCCGGCGTCCCGGCGATGCGAGCGTAGCGCACCGGCTCGGTGAACATCGGCTCCTCGAGCTCGTTGTGGCCGCGCCGGCGGTAGCCGACCACGTCGACCACGACGTCGCGCCGGAACTTCGCCCGGAACGCCATGGCGATCCGGCCGGCCCGCACCACCTGGTCGACGTCGTCGACCTGGACGTGCAGCACCGGCGCGCCGATCGCCTTGGCGGCGTCGCTCGGGTGCCGCGACGAGCGGCCATGCTCCGGCTTCACCGTGAAGGCCAGCTGGTTGTTGGCGATCACGTGGACCGAGCCGCCGACCCGGTAGGCCGGCAGGGATGCCAGCTGCAGCATCTCGGCGATCACCCCCTGCCCCGCGAACGCGCCGTCGGTGTGCAGCAGCAGCGGCAGCACCCGGCCCTCGGGATCGGGCTCGCCGGCCGCCCGCAGCAGGTCCTGCTTGGCGCGCGCCTTGCCCAGGCTGACCGCCGCCACCAGCTCGACGTGGCTCGGGTTCGACGGCATGACGATCCGCAGCGGCCGGCCGCCGAACTCGCGGTCGGTGGAGATGCCGAGGTGGTACGGCACGTCGGACGAGGCGGCGATGCCGTCGGGCACCTGCGGGGTCCCGAGCAGCTCCGAGAACGCCGCGTTGAACGGCTTGCCGACCACCCGGGTGATCAGGGTCAGCCGGCCGCGGTGCATCGGCGCCATGACCACGTCGGTGACGCCGGCGGCAGCCGCGTCGGCAAGCATCGCCTCCCACATCGGCACCTCGGCCTCCATGCCCTCGAGACCGAAGCGCTTGTTGGTGGGCAGGCGCTTGTTCATGAACTGCTCGACCGCGTCGGCCGCCAGCAGGCCGTCCAGCCGCGCCAGCCGCTCCTCGCGGCTCGGCTCGGCGAAGCGGTCGCCCTCGACCGCGGCGATCAGCCAGTCGCGGGCCGCCACGTCCTCCAGATGCATGACCTCGGCCGCGAAGGTTCCGCCCCAGACGTCCCGCAGCCGGTCGAATACCGCCCCCGGCGTGGCCGCCGCGCAGCCGGCCGGCAGCTCGACCGCGACCGGGGCCGCCATGTCCTCGGCGCCGAGCCCGTGGGCCGCCGGGTCGAGCTCCGGATGGCCCGGCGCCGCGCGCAGGCCCAGCGGGTCGAGCCGGGCGGCCAGATGGCCGTGGGTCCGCCAGGCCGCGATCAGCCGTTCGGTCGCCACGCTGCGCCGGACCAGCTCGGCGTCGCCGGCCGCCGCCGCGACCCGCGGCCGGCGGGCGCGCCGGACGGTGGCGCGGGCATCGGCGGACTCCGCGAACAGCGGCCACAGGCTCGGGTCGACGGACAGCGGGTCGTCCAGGAATCGGGCGTACAGGTCTTCGAGATAGGCCGCGTCGGCAGCCGGGGACGTGCGCATGGGGAGCCGCTGAAAGTGGGGGCGGAGGGAACTGCGGACAGGAGGCATATTGTATGCAATCGATCTTTACAAACCGCTACCCCGGAACCTAGCTTCGATCCACCCTTCTCGAGGCACGGAGAGCCCCCAGGAATGGATGATCACTGGAGCGTGGCCGCCCACCGCCACTTCAAGGCGGCGGGTGTCCGGCAGGTCGCCTATGTGCCCGATGGCGGCCTGACCAGGCTGATCGAGCGTTGCCGCGAGGACAACGCGATCGAGACCGTGATGTGCGCCACCGAGGAGGAAGGCGTCGGCCTGGCCGCCGGCGCCTGGCTCGGCGGCCAGAAGGCGGCCGTGCTGATGCAGTCGAGCGGCGTCGGTAACACCGTGAACGCCATCGCCTCGCTGGTCACCTCGGCGCAGTTCCCGTTCTTCGCGATCGTCACCATGCGCGGCCAGTGGGGCGAGGGAAACCCGTGGCAGGTGCCGATGGGCCAGGCCGTCGCCCCGGTGCTGGAAGCGATCGGCGTGAAGGTGTTCCACGCCGACACCGCCGAGGACGTCGGCGCGATGGTCGAGGCCGGGCTGCGCATGGCTTACAGCAGCGACCAGGCGGTCGCGGTACTGGTCTCGCAGCGGGTGATCGGCTCCAAGGTCTGGGTCGCCGACAACAAGGAGGGCGCGCAATGACCGACTTCGTCCTGCACCGCCGCGAGATCCTTGCCAAGGCCCTGGCCGACCGCGGCGACGCCCTGGTGGTGACCGGTCTCGGTTCCTCGACCTGGGACCTGGCCTCGCTCGGCGACCGGCCAGAGAACTTCTATCTGTGGGGCGCGATGGGCAACTCGGCGATGATCGGGCTCGGCCTGGCGATCGCCCGGCCCGAGCGCCGGGTGGTGGTCGTCACCGGCGACGGCGAGATGCTGATGGGCCTGACCTCGTTCACCACCATCGGCGCCCGTCGCCCGTCCAACCTGGCGATCTGCGTGCTCGACAACGAGCGCTACACCGAGACCGGCCGGCAGCCGACCGCCACCGGCCTCGGCACCGACCTGGCCGCCGTCGCCAAGGCCTGCGGCTTCCCGACGACCGCGACGATCCGCACCGAGGCGGAGGCCGGCCAACTCGGCGAGCTGCTGCTACGCACGCCCGGACCGGTGATGGCCGTCGCCAAGGTGGTCGACGAGCCGCTGCCGATGGCGGTGCCGCCGCGCGACGGCGGGTACCTGAAGACCCGGTTCCGGATCGGACTGCTGGGCGAGAAGGCGGCGACCCAGCCCTGACCTTCGGGCGGTCGCCGCTGTCGCGCGGCGGTCCCCGGCGTATTACCGCTGCCGGGCCTTCCGCGCGGCATAGCGCGCATCCCGGGCGGCCTTCTGCTGAACCTTCACTGCCTCGAGCGCGAGGGCGCGAGCCTCCGCCTCGGCAGCGAGACGCTCGGTCTCCGCCGCCTCAGCCGCCAGCCGTTCGAAGTCCTTCGCCGCCCGCTCGGCCGCCCTTCGCTCGATCTCGGCGGCGCGAGCCGCCTCGCGCTCGGCCTGCCGAGCGTCGCGCGCCGCCGCCGCCCTCTGTCGTGCGAGCTGCCGTTCCGCCAGTGCCGGGTCGCCGGGTCGCGCGATCGCGCGGGCCCTCTTCAGGGAATCCTGCTTCGCCTGGGCCGCGCTGCTCAAGCGCGCACTGAAACTGTCGTCCTTGTAGGCGTTCTTCATCTGCTTCCGATCTGTTGAAGGAGCCGAGACGCACACTACTTGCCGTGGCGACCCGGTCTGGACTCCACCGACACCGGCGCCGAACGCCGGAGCGCCGAAGGCTCTCGCGCGCGTATGTACTACGATCTGCGCCGTTGGACGCCAGAAATCGACGGAGTCACGGTCCGCAGCGATCGCCTGAGGCCGACAACCGCGATCCGATCGGGGCTACTGCAGGAGCTCAGCCCTTGAGGTCCTGGGCGTCCTTCCAGCGGTTCAGCGGCAGCCACAGCGAGAACGCCAGCGAGGCGAGGCCCGGCAGCAGCACCGGGTCCGGCTTAGTGAGCGGGACCGGCAGGCCCTCGTTCGAGCCCCCGGTCAGCCACAGCGCGAACTGCCGGCCGAGCGCGGTGGTCATCGCCATGCCGCGGCCGTTGCAGGCGATCGCCGACCAGGCGTTCGGGCCGAGTTCCATCAGCCGCGGCATGTAGTCCCGGGCCGCCGCCAGCCGGCCCTGCCAGGCATAGGCCACCTTCAGCGGCGGCAGCTGCGGCAACAGCGCCTGCAACCGGTGGATATGGTGGGTCCGGCCGCGCCCGGCCGAGCCGACCGGGTTCGCCAGCAGGCCGCCGGTCACCAGCCGGTTGTCCCAGGTCCAGCGGTAGGCGATCAGGTCCTTGCGGGTATCCGCCGAGCAGCGATCGTTCGGCAGCACCGACTTGCGCAGTTCGGGATCGAGCGGCTCGGTCGCGACCTGGAACAGGGTGATCGGGAACTGGGTGCCCTCGGCCGCCGGCGCCAGGCCGCCACCGGTCGCGTTGGTGGTCAGCAGGACCCGGTCGGCGATCAGCACGCCGTGGTCGGTCTCGATCCGCCAGACGTCGCCGACCCGCTCCAGGCGCTTCGCGCGGCTGTCGCTGAACACCCGCGCCCCGTGCCGGATCGCGGCGTGGGCCAGCCCCCGCACATAGGCGAGCGGGTTGAGATGACCGCCGGTCGGGTCGAGGAAGGCGCCGTGATACTGCTCGGAGCCGGTCTCGTACACCGCCTCGTCGCGCGACAGCCGCCGGACCGGCCGGCCGAGCGCCTTCCATTGCTCGACCCGATCGTCCAGCCAGGCCGCCTTCTTCGGCGTGTGGAGCGGCTGCATCCAGCCGGCCTGCCGGGCCTGGCAGTCGATCTCGTGCCGGCGGATCAGCTCGAACACCAGCTCCGCCCCCTCGCCCAGGGTCCGGCACAGTAGGGTGCCCTTCTCCTCTCCGAACTCCGCCTTCACGTCCCGCGGGTCGAGCCCGGTCAGCAGGTTCGGCACCGCGAAGCCGGTGTTGCGCCCGGATGCGCCGAACCCCGGCTCGTCGGCCTCCAGCAGGGTGACTTCGTGGCCGGCTTCGGCCAGGTGCAACGCCGTCGAGAACCCGAGATAGCCGCCGCCGACCACCGCCAGCGCGGTTCGCGCCTCGCCCTCCAGGCGCTGCGTCGCGGGACCGTCGAGCGCGGTGGCGTGCCAGAACGACGACTGGAAGCTGTCGGACGGATGCGGAGCGGCGGCCAGCCGCTCCCAGAGGGTCGGGCTGTAGCCGGTATGGGCGGGTCGGTTCATGGAGTGGCTCGGCCGGGGGTTGCGGACGGCGGAGTGTAGAGCGCGGCGCGGCGGTCCGTCAGCCAAAAGCCGAAGCCCCTCGACCGGGACCGCCAGGCCGGGGGCCGGGCCCTATTCGGCGACCGTCACCGGCGCGGCCGGTCGCGTCGCCGCATGGCCCGGCAGATAGCTACCGGCCCGCCGCACCAGCGGCACCGGCTCCGGCTCACCGTCCGCGATCGCGGCCCGCTGGTCCCAGTAGGCCTTCATGGTCTCGGCGAGCGCGAGTTGGCTTTCGGCATAGCGCACGATGCCGTCCTGACGCGCGACGGCCGCCCGCAGCGCGTCCCGGGCCAACGGGTCCTGGGCGATCTCGGGATGGATGCCGGCCAGCTTCGCGAGGGCCTGACGCGCCTGCTGCGCAGCGTCGCGCTGCGCCTCGTAGACGGAGTCCAGCGCCTCCCAAAGGGTCCGGTTGGCTTCGGGTACCGTCACCATGGCCTGTTCCTTTGCGGGTCCGGCGACTCTAGGAGCCGGGACCACCCGCGCACAAGAAACAATTTCGGGAAAATGCCGCGAAGCGTGCGGCGCCGGGCCCTCAGTCGACGACGATCGCGGCGTCCGGATGAAATGCCTTGAAGACGAAGGCGAACCCGACGGTGTACGCGACGTCGACGAAGCCGCCGCCCTGGCGCCGCCGGACCACCACGTTGCCCACGTCGCGCCCGTCGGCGATGTGCTTGGCGTCCAGGGCCGAACTCTGCCCCGGTGTCCACTCGATCAGCAGGTCGTCGACCTCGACGGTCCCGCGCGCCCGAATCAGGGCCAGGCTCCAGGCCCGGGCGCCGACCGACACCACCCGCGCCAAGGGGGCGATGCCCTCCGGCAGCGGACCGTCGTAGTTGTAGGGGGTCGGCATGCTGTCGTACCCGGTGTACGGGTTGCGGCCGTACGGGCGAGAGGTCTCGTCGGGCGGGACCAGGACCCGACCCTGCGGGAACCGCTCCTCGAACCGCCCCATCGCCTCCAGCCGCGCCGGCACCGCCAGCAGCCGCACGCCGGCCATCGCGCCGACGATGCCCTGGCCCTCGTATTGCTGCCACCAGCTCTCGGTCTGCCGGTCGTACATGACGAGGTCGGAGTGCCGGACCAGGCCGGTCGAGCCGAACGAGACGGTCCGGCCGTCCACCCGACGATCGAACACGATGGCGGCGTTGCACAGAGGACAGTAGGTCACCGCCACCGGCAGGCCGCCGACGACGTCGTTCACGATCTGGTGCCAGATCAGGATCCGCAACGGATAGGCCCGGGCGTCGCCGGCGACGACGACCGACACCACCGGCTCGACGTCCGGCACGTCGGCATCCGTCACCGCGACGAAACGCGGCGCATCGATCGACGGGATGCCGTCGCGCTCGGGACCGCCGGAGCGGATCTCCGCCAGCGGGACGGCCGACCGGGCGAAGTCAGTACGCGGCCACGCCTCGATCCACCTGTGGACCGGATCGGCGGATGCCGGCACAGCAGCGAGTGCAACGGCGACAACGAGGAGACGCAGGATCGACATCCCGGCGACAGTGCCGCAACCGTGGGCTCCGATGAACTCACGATCAGGTCACCCGGGCGCACCGACGCATCACGCTGTCGCGAGTGCATCGAGACCGGATCGTGACGGAGGAGCGGACCCTCAGGCGGTGCCGAGCTTGGTGGAGCGGGCCCGGATGTCGCGCAGCCGCGGATCCGGCGCCATGTCGGTCAACGCGTCATCGTAGTCGCCGAACTTGTGGAAAAGCTCGGCACTCTCCATCGCCGTCGAACGGACCTTCCGGGTCTCGCGAGGGTTGAGCATGCGGAACGCCTTGTCCGCCTGCCGGTAGTCGTGCGCCGCCAGCGTCTGGGCGGCCTTCAGCACGGCGGCGTGCACGAAGCCGGTCCCGACCGTGCGGTCGACCGCGTCGGCGAGGATTTCCAGAGCCTTCTTCTCAAGCTTCGCGTCGAACATCGCCGTTCCACAAGCCTGGGGCATACGCCGCAATCGATACCGATCACTAAGTAAGATCGTTGATTCGGCCGATTCGTTCAAGCCTATAGGTGGAATCAATTTCGATTGCACGCCACAATCGGGACAGGATGAATCGAATCAAAAGTTTGCGGTCGCCCGCTCGCGTCGTTGTCCGCCGCCCGGGCCGGGAGTAGGCTCCGCCCCATGGCTGCGATCGCGGTGTTCCTGGTCCTGAGCGCTCTGGTGTTGCTGGCGGTTCGCGTAACCCGGCGGCAGATGGCGCTCAGCGCCCTGACCGACGCGCTGGCGCCGGCCCGTCGCAGCCTGGTCGCGGTCGACCCGGCATCCGGCCGGGTCCTCGACGCCCGCGCGGAACTGGCCGAAGTGGAGGCGACCTGGCACCCGGTCCGCTTCCCCGAAGGCTGGGAGTCGCGCGGTTCCGGGTTTCCGCCGGAACGCGCCTCGTTCGACCGGACGCTCGGCGGGCGACGCAAATGGTGCGAGACCCGGTGTCGGGGTGCCTGGCGGGTCGAGCGACCGGAGTCGGGCAATCCGGTGTTCTGGTTCGAGGACCGTCGCGACGCCGCCGACTTCTCGCTGCAATGGTTCCCGTTCAAGTGCAGCTGATCCGCCGTTCCCTCTGATCTTCCGACATCGTCCGAAGACGCACGGTGTGCGCATAGCGACTGGAAAAGCGCACAGGGTGCGCGTATCGTGACTTTCGGATGGCACGCCGGCCCGGGCAACGACGTCGACACCGGAGGAGCGAATGCGGTGGATGGTGGTTCCGGCCCTCGCGGCGATACTGTGGAACGGCACGCCGCCGGCACTCGCCGCGCAGCCCGCCCCGGCCGACCAGGGCGACGCCAAGCGGGGCGACGCCAAGCGGGGCGACGCCAAGCGGGGCGAAGTCGACCGCGGCGAAATAGACCGGGCGCTGACACCGGTCGAGGTCGCCGAGTGGCGCATCGACCGGGCGGTCGACCACTACGGGCGCGGCGAATTCGAGACTGCGGACCGCCTGCTCGAGGCGGTCGTCGAGACGACGGAGCTGTCCGATCCCATGCGGGCGCTGGCGCTGTTCAACCGCGGCGCCGCCCGCCTGCAGCTCGAACGCTATTCCGAGGCGATCCTCGACTTCGACGCGGCCGAGGCGCTCGCGTTCCCGCGCCCGGCCCAGCTTCACCTGGCGCGCGGCCTCGCGTGGGAGAGCCTGCGGATCCTGGACCGGGCCGCCAGGAACTACGTGGACGCGCTGTCGGCGGACCCGGACGATCCGGCGGTCCGCGCCAAGGTGCGGTCGTTCTTCTACAAGCCCTGAGACGTCGAATGGCTGGCCCCGGTCAGGGGTTCTGCTTCCGCCACTCGGCCGGATCGACGAACTTCAGCGCCCAGATGCCGGCCCGGTCATTGCGGGCGAGCTTCTCCAGGCTGGCGAAATCCGGCTGCTCGGCCGGGCGCGCGACCGCCCAGCCGGTCCGGACCATTCGGGCGTTGAGGTTGGTGTCGCCCGCGTAGCAGACCGAAAGAAGATGGCCCTCCTCGCTCCGCCGGTCGCCGACGCAGGTCACCGTGCGCCGGCCTATCAGCTCGGTCAGGGCGTCGAGGGCCTGGATCCCGCACTCGAAGGTTCGCCCGTACTCGTTCTCGCAGTACTGATCCTGTTCCGGTGCGTCGACACCGTGCAGCCGGACCTCTTCCCGGCCGAAGCGCAACGTGTCGCCGGAGACGACGAGTGGTCGGCCCTTCACCTCGGCGACTGCCGGCGTTCCCGCAGACAGGGCAGTGGCGGCCGACACGGCCAAGGCGGCGAACAAGCGCGCAGGTCGCATGGCTGTTCTCCAGTCTCCCCGGACCCGTTTTGAATCGCTCCGGTTCCGCCGTCAATCCCGCACCCCGCGGCGCGCCGTCAGAGAATCTCCAGCGGGCGCTTCGAGGTCGGCGGCGGGAATGCCGTATCGAGGGTTCTGCGATCTTCCGCCGTCAGCCGGATGTCGAGGGCCGCCCGGTTCTGCCGGACGTGGTCGAGCCGGGACGCCTTCGGGATCGCGATCACCCCGTCGCGGTCGAGCACCCAGGCCAGCGCCGCCTGGGTCTCGGTCACCCCGTGACGCGCCGCGACCTCGGCGAGCGCGCGGTTGCCGGCGATCCGGCCCTGCTCGAGCGGCGAGTAGGCCATGACCGGGATCGACCGGGCGGCGCACCACGGAAGCAGGTCGTACTCCACGCCGCGACGGTCGAGGTTGTAGAGCACCTGGTTCGTCGCGCAGGCGCCGCCGCCGTCCAGCGCCGTCAGTTCCTGCATTTCCCCGGTGTCGAAGTTGCTGACGCCCCAGTATCGGATCTTGCCGGCGCGCTTGAGCTCGTCGAACCCGGCGAGCGTGTCCTCGAGCGGGTAGGAGCCCGGCCAGTGCAGCAGGTACAGGTCGATGGTCTCGACCTCCAGCCGCGACAGGCTGGCCTCGCAGGCCTCCACCGTGCCGTTCCGGCTGGCGTTGAACGGCAGCACCTTGCTGACCAGGAACACCGCGTCCCGGCGGCCCCTGATGGCATCGGCCACCACCTCCTCGGACCCGCCGCTGGCATACATCTCGGCAGTGTCAATCAGGGTCATGCCGAGATCGATCCCGCAGCGCAGGGCGTCCGCCTCGCTGCGCCGGTCGGCCCCGCGTTCGCCCATGTGCCAGGTTCCCAGGCCGAGCGCCGGCACGGCCTCGCCGTCCGGCAGCATCACGGTTCTCATGCTCGTCCTCCTTCGGCCTTGCGGGCCTGCAGCGCCGCCACGTAGGCGGCGATTCGCCCCTTCAGTCCCGGTCGCGCGGCCGACGCGACCAGGTTAACCATGTCCGACTCCCGGGTGTCGGGAACGGTCAGCGCATTGATCCGGGCCGTCGTCTCCCGGTCGATCTTCAGGGCGGCCCCGGCCTCGCGGATGCCCGCGTCGACCGCATCGGCGTCCACGATGCGCGTGACCAGCCCGAGCCGCGCCGCCTCGTCGACGTCGATCCGTCGCCCGGAGCCCACCAGGTCGCGGGCCGCGTCCGGGCCCACGCGGAGGCAGAGGCGCCGGGTGCCGAGAGCGAGGCCGAACCCCGCCCCCGGGAACGCGAACCGGGTTCCCGGCAGCGCCCAACGGTGCTGGCAGGCCGCCAGCAGGTCGGCCCCGGCACCGGTGGTGGCGCCATGCGCGATCGCCAGGGTCGGGATCGGCATGTGGTGGACCGCCTGCAGCAGGGTCTCGATCCGCACCACCCTCAGCAGCAGATCGCCGTCGGACAGCTGCTCGAGGTCGGAGAGGTCGAAGCCGGTGCAGAAATGCTTGCCGGCACCTCGCAGAACCGCCAGCCGGGCCCCGCCCTCGGCCGCCCGGTCGAGCGCGTCCAGCGTGGCCTCGACCAGATCCGGGCCGAGCGCATTGCCGCGCTCCGGCCGCGACAGGACGATCTCGAAGACGCCCTCGCCGACCCGGATCTCGACCGGGCCGCTCACGCCGACCGTCCGAGCGCGGCAACGACCGCCTCGGCGGCCTGCCGGGTGGTCGCCCGACCGCCCAGGTCGGGGGTCCGCCCGGCCTCGGTGCCGAGAGCGGCATCGACCGCCCCTTCCAACCTGACCGCAGCGTCGATCGCCGCCTCGTCGCCGTCGCGCCGGCCCAGCCAGCCGATCAGCATCGCGGTCGACAGGATCAGCGCCGCCGGGTTCGCGACGTTGCGACCCGCCAGGGTCGGGGCCGAGCCGTGCGAGGCCTGGGCGACCGCACAGCTGTCGCCGGCATTCAGCGACCCGGCCACCCCGAGTCCGCCGGCCAGCTCGGCCGCCAGGTTGGAGAGGATGTCGCCGAACATGTTGGAGGTGACGATCACGTCGAAGCGCTCCGGCTCGCGCACCAGCAGGGACGCCATGGCGTCGACCAGGACCTCCTCGATGTCGAGCCCGGCCTGGTCGCGCGCGGCGGCCTGGACGGCGTTGCGGAACAGGCCGTCGGAGACCTTCAGCACGTTGCTCTTGGTGACGATCGCCAGCTTGCCGCGGCGCCCGGCGGCGAGCGCGGCGGCGGCCCGGCCGATCCGCTCGGAGCCCTGGCGGGTGATCTTGCGCATGGCGATCGCCAGGTCCGGCGTCGGCATGAACTCGCCCGGCCCCATGTGCATGGTCCGGTCGGCGTAGAAGCCCTCGGTGTTCTCGCGAACGATCACCAGGTCCATCGAGCGTGCCAGCGACGGCACGCCGGCCCGGGTCCGTGACGGCCGGATGTTGGCGTACAGGTCCAGGCGCTTGCGGAATTCCGCGGACGGGTTCAGCCCGCCCTGCGCCGGGGCCGGGTAGTCGGCGGTCGACACCGGTCCCAGGATCACCCCGTCGGCGGCGACCGCGCGGCCGAAGGTCGCCTCGCTGACGGTGATGCCGTCGGTGCGCAGCGCCTCCATGCCGATCAGCCCACGCTCGACCTCGAGGCCGATCGGATGCACCCGCTCGAGGGCCTCCAGAACGGCCTCGGCGGCATCGGCGATCTCGGGCCCGATACCGTCGCCGGGCAGCAGCAGCAGCTTCATTCACCCTCCCTCCGCGCAGGCCTCAAGGACCGACGGTCGCACCGGCGCGATTTCAAACTGGCGCAACAAGACAGCAACAGAACCGACACGATACCCCGGTATTGCAGGCTCCCAACGCATCGGGCCGCCCGGAAGCCGGGGACCTTCCCCGCGACCCTATTCCGGCGCCAGGATCAGGGAGAGACTGCCATGCAACGCCTCGACATGCAGCATCGCCTCGACGAATTCGACAATCGCGCGGCTGCCATGGAAGCAGCCGACGACGTCGGCAGCAACCCGAGCAGCGCCGCGACCATGGGCGACCTGGTCGCCCGCCGCTTCGGCCGCCGCGACCTGCTGCGCGGCGCCCTGGTCGCCGGCGCCCTGGCCGCGGTCGGCGGGCCGGCCGCCATCTTCGGCCCGTCGAAGGCGCAGGCCGCGCCGAAGAGCCGGTACGTGTTCGAGGAGATCAGCCACGGGGTCGACGAGACCCATCACGTGGCCGAGGGCTACGACGCCGACATCCTGGTGCGTTGGGGGGACCCGCTGTTCGCCGATTCCCCGGACTTCGACCCGGCCAACCAGACCGAGGCGTCGCAGCTGAGGCAGTTCGGCTACAACAACGACTTCATCGGCTTCCATCGGCTGTCCGACGACCGCGCCGTGCTCTGCGTAAACCACGAGTACACCAACGAGGAACTGATGTTCCCGGGCATCGGCCGCCAGGACAAGAAGGGCTTCGCCGACATGACAGCGGCGCTGGTCGCGGTCGAGATGGCGGCCCACGGCGGCACCGTGGTCGAGATCGTCCGCAGGGACGGCAAGTGGGCGGTCGACACCGCCGGCAGGCTGAACCGCCGCATCACCCCGAAGACCCCGATGGTCCTGACCGGACCGGCCGCCGGCGACGATCGGCTCAAGACCTCGGCCGACGGCACCGGCACGCAGGTGCTCGGCACCATCAACAACTGCGCCGGCGGCATCACGCCCTGGGGCACCTACCTGATGGCCGAGGAGAACTTCAACGGCTACTTCTGGGGCGGCAAGGACGCGGCCGCCGCGCACCCGCACGCGACCAGCCTGAAGCGCTACGGCATCCCCGGAGGCTGGTACAACTGGGGTGAGCACGACACCCGCTTCGACATCGCCAAGGAGCCGAACGAGCCGTTCCGCTTCGGCTGGGTGGTCGAGGTCGACATCATGGACCCGGCCTCGACCCCGAAGAAGCGCACCGCGCTCGGCCGCATGAAGCACGAGGGCGCCGAGACGATCGTCAACAAGGACGGCAAGGTCGTCGTCTACTGCGGCGACGACGAGCGCTTCGACTACGTCTACAAGTTCGTCACCAACGGCAGCTACAACCCCGCCGACCGGGCGGCGAACATGGACCTGCTCGACGAGGGCACCCTGTACGTCGCGAAGTTCGACGCCGACGGCGGCGTCGAGTGGCTGCCGCTGGTCCACGGCCAGGGCCCGCTGACCGCGGCCAACGGCTTCAGGAGCCAGGCCGACGTGCTGATCGACACCCGGCTGGCCGCCGACGCGCTGGGTGCCACCCCGATGGACCGGCCGGAGGACGTCGAGGCCAACCCGGTGACCGGCAAGGTCTACGTGATCCTGACCAACAACTCGAAGCGCAAGGCCGACCAGGTCGACGGCCCGAACCCGCGCGCGCAGAACCTCTGGGGCCAGGTCCTGGAGATCACGCCGGACGGCGGCGACCACGCCTCGACCAAGGGCAGCTGGGATCTGGTCGTGCAGGCCGGCGATCCCGCCGACCCCGAGGTCAAGGCGGTGTGGAACCCGGCGACCTCCGCGAACGGCTGGTTCGCCTGCCCCGACAACTGCGCGGTCGACCCGGAGGGCCGGCTGTGGATCTCGACCGACCAGGGCGGCAGCTGGAAGAAGGCGTCCGGTACCGCCGACGGCGTCTGGGCGCTGGAGACCGAGGGCGAGGGCCGCGGCACCGGCAAGCATTTCTTCCGCTGCCCGGTCGGCGCCGAGATGTGCGGCCCGCGCTTCGCCGACGACATGCAGGCGCTGTTCGTCGCCGTCCAGCACGTGGCGGCCGACGGCACCAAGCACTGGGAGCCGTTTGGGCGGGAGTCGACCTACGACGACCCGGCGACCCGCTGGCCGGACTTCGATCCAAAGCTGCCGCCGCGGCCGTCGGTGGTGATGATCACCAGGAAGGGCGGCGGCAAGATCGCGGTGTGATCTGCCGGCAAGCCAGACACCTCCTCATCCCGGGCGTCGCGAAAGCGACGATCCGGGACCTATCCGCCTTCGTATCCACGGGTCCAGGATCCGGCCCGCCTTCGGCGATCCGGTCCGGGATGAGGGGATTTGCCCCTACCCCCGCGCCGGCAGCGCCAGCGAGCCGACGAACAGCGCCAGCGCCGCCACCACGATCGACGGGCCGGACGGGGTGTCGGCGGTCACCGAAAGCGCGAGCCCGCCGGCCACCGCCAGCGCGCCGACGACCGACGCGGCCAGCGCCATGGCCTCGGGCGACCGGGCGCTGCGCCGGGCCGCCGCCGCCGGGATGATCAGCAGGGCGGTGATCAGCAGGACGCCGACGATCTTCATGGCGATCGCGATGGTCGTCGCGATCAGCAGCACGAACACCACCCGCGTCCAGGGTGCGGCCGCCCCCTCGGCCAGCGCCAGGTCGGGATCGACGGTGGCCGCCAGCAGCGGCCGCCAGACCGCCGCCAGGCCGGCCAGCACCGCCGCCCCGCCGCCCCAGATCCACAGCAGGTCGCCGGTCGACACCGCCAGCACGTCGCCGAACAGGTAGGCCATCAGGTCGAGGCGCACGCTCTCCAGGAACGCCACCGCGACCAGGCCGATCGACAGCGCCCCGTGCGCCAGGATGCCGAGCAGCGTGTCGCTGCCGATCTGCCGCTGGCCCTGCAGCGCCGCCAGCAGCAGCGCCACCGTCACGGTCACCGCCAGCACGCCGACGCCGAGGTCGAGCCCGAGGATCAGGCCGAGCGCGACCCCGAGCAGCGAGGCGTGGGCCATGGTGTCGCCGACATAGGCCATGCGGCGCCACACCACGAAGCAGCCGAGCGGGCCGGCGACCAGCGCCACGCCGAGCCCGGCGACCAGCGCCCGGACCAGGAAATCATCCAGCATGGCCGGCGGCTCCGTGCGAATGGCCATGGGGATGGTGGTGGTCGTGATGGTCGCGACGATGATCGACATGGCCGGCGACCGGCTCGCCGGTCAGGTCGTGCTCGTGGTCGTGGTGGTGGCGGTACAGCGCGAACAGCTCGGCCTGCGGCCCGAACAGCCGGCGGACCTCGGCGTTGCCGGATACCTCGTGCGGGGCGCCGGTGCAGCACACATGGCCGTTGACGCAGACGACGCGGTCGGTCGCCGCCATCACCACGTGCAGGTCGTGGCTGACCATCAGCACACCGCAGGCGTGACGGTCGCGGATCGTGCCGATCAGCTCGTACAGCGCCGCCTCGCCGGTGAAGTCGACCCCCTGCACCGGCTCGTCGAGCACCAGCAGGTCCGGCGCACGCACCAGCGCACGGGCCAGCAGCACGCGCTGCAGCTCGCCGCCGGACAGGCCGTGCACCGAGGCGTCGATCAGGTGCGCGGTGCCGGTCTCGGTCAGCGCCCGCTCGATCGCGCCGCGCCCCGGCCGGGCGGTCAGGCTCATCAGCCGGGCGACCGTCATCGGCATCACCCGGTCGAGCGCGAAACGCTGGGGCACGTAGCCGACGGTGACGCCGTCGGCCACGAAGGCCCGGCCGGCGCTCGGCTTCAGCAGTCCGAGCACGGCCCGCAGCAGGGTGGTCTTGCCGCCGCCGTTCGGGCCGATGACGGTGACGATCTCGCCGCGCCGCAGGGTCAGGTCGACGCCGTGCAGGATGACCCGCCCGCCGAGCCGCACGGCCAGCCCCTCGGCCCGCAGCAGAACCCCCTCCGGCTTTCCGACCCCTGTCATGCGTAGACCCTACTTGCGATTTGAAACGTTATACTATTACATCACGGCAATCCGGAACCGTGGATAGCGCCATGCGACCCTTCTCACAAGCCCTCGCCAGCCTCGTTCTCGCCGCAACCGCCGCCCTGGCCGCAACCGGACCGTCGGCGGCCGCCGATACGCCGCGCGTGGTCGCCTCGATCGCACCGGTCGGCAGCCTGACGGCGGCGGTAATGCGCGGCATCGCAACCCCCACCGTGCTGCTGCCGGCCGGCGCCTCGCCGCACGCCTATGCCCTGCGCCCGTCGGAGGCGCGGGCCCTGGCCTCGGCCGACCTGGTCCTGTGGGTCGGCGAGGCGCTGGAGGCGTTTCTCGAGGAGCCGCTGCATTCGCTCGCCCGCGCCGACAACGTCGTCGAGCTGGCCGATACCGAGGGGCTGATCCTCTACCCGCCCCGCACCGGCGGCGTCTGGGAGGCCGACCATGAGGACGAGCACGAAAAAGGCCACGCCCGTCACTCCCACGGCCACGACGGCATCGACCCGCATCTCTGGCTGGACCCGCGCAACGCCGCGGTACTGCTCGACCGGATCGCCGACGCCCTGGCGAAGCGCGACCCCGGCCGCGCCGACGCCTACCGGGCCAACGCGGTCGCCGCGAAGGCCGACATCGCCGCCCTGGACGCCCGCCTGGCCGACGAGCTGCGACCGCTCGGCGGCCGGCCCTACGTGGTGTTCCACGACGCCTACCAGTACCTCGAGCGACGCTACGACCTGACGCCGGTCGGCGCGGTCTCGATCGGCCCCGAGCGCTCGCCCGGCGCCCGGCGGCTGGCACATCTGCGCGACGAGATCGCCGAGCGCGGCGCCGTCTGCGCGTTCCGCGAGCCGCAGTTCGCCCCGAAGGTGCTGGAAAGCCTGGCCGGTGACACCGGCATCCGCGTCGACGTCCTGGATCCTCTCGGCACCGGCACCGCGCCGGGTCCTGACGGCTACGCGACGCTCATGCTGGGCCTGGCGGGCGCGCTGCGGCGCTGCCTGTCCGCCGCCGGTTAGACCGGCCCCGGCCCGTCGGCCAGGAAATCCAGCAGCGTCGCGTTGAACCGCTCCGGGTCCTCGTACTGCACCCAGTGGCCGATGCCGTCGAGCATGGCGATCCGGGCCTCCGGCTGCAGCGAACGCAGCAGCGCGTGCCGCGGCTCGAAATAGCCGATCGCGGTAACGTCTTGGTCGCCCCAGATCAGGCTGATCGGCGCCTGGATCGACGGCAGCGTGACCGACAGCCTGTCGGTGACCGAGATCGGCCGCGAGCGGATGCGGTTGCGCTCGGTGTTGCGGCGCTGGATCAGCATCGCCAGGTCGTCGACCTTGGCCTCGTCGGCGAACATCAGCAGCGCCAGGTTGTGCCGGTAGGTGGCCTCCTGCTCCTCCGGACTCATCTCCGGGGTGATCCGGATCATGTTCCGTGTCACCGGGCCGCGTGCCCCGAACCCGGCGGCCCCGACCCCGGTGAAGCTCCGGACCCGGTCGCCGAGCCGGGTCGCGACCAGGCTGCCGATGACCGCCCCGAACGAAAAGCAGACCATCCGGATGCGTTCGCCGTCGTGGGTCACCCGCCGGACACCCTCGGCGACGATGTCGGCCAGGCTGTCGGCATCGTAGGGATGGTCGGGATCGTCGCTGTCGCCCTGCCCCGGCATGTCGGCGGCGATCACCCGGTAGCGCCCGGCCAGCGCGTCGATGTTGCGGACCCAGTGGTTCCACGAGCCGAAGCCGCCGTGCAGCAGCACCACCGGATCGCCCTCGCCCCAGACCCGCCAGACCATGCTGCCGTCGCCGCACGGCGTCCGCACGGTGAGCGCGCGGGCCTCGAAGTCGGCGAGCAGGGCCGCCGGGTCGCTGGTCTGGGTCATCGCTGGTCGGAAGCCGTCGGACGGAAGGGCCGCAACAACACACCGTCCGGGGCCGGCCTGTCAACGAGGGCGAGATCGACGCCCATTGTCATTATGCGCGATATGGGATCAATTAATTATCCATCATGAACATTATTCGTCAATCGGGCCGTTATCACCTGCGTGGGACCGCGGCGCCCGACACGGGCGCTGCCACAACCGGCGACAGGAGCCGACCATGGCCACCGTACTCGAAATGCCCGCCTCCCGCTCCGCAACGGCAGCGCCCGACGCTTCCGCCCAATCATCGCTGCTCGCCCGGCTGAACCGCCTGTTCGCCGGCGTCCGGCGCGATGTCCGCTCCGCCCGCGCCTACGACGACCTCATGCGGCTGGACGACAGGACGCTCGGCGATATCGGGGTGCACCGCACCGAGCTCGGCTCGATCATCCACCATGGCCGGGACGACCCGACGCGGCGGCAGCGCTGACCGGCACGCGCCCCCGCAGTTCGGGCACCGCGACGACCAGGGCCGCCAGCGCCACCAGCCCCTCGACGCCGATCACGGTCAGCGCCAGCGAGCCCCCGATCCGGTCGGCCAGCCAGCCGACGTGCAGGACGCCGAGCGGACCGGCGCCGATGCACACCGACAGCACGCCCATCAGGCGCGAGCGGATGGCCGGCGGCGACTCGCTGAACATGATGGCGCTCTGCATCGACGCGAAGCCGGCGATGCCGACGCCGCCGGCGGTCAGCACTACCAGCGCGAGGCCGTAGCTGGTGGTGACCGAGAACGCCAGGACCGACACCATGAACAGGACGCTGCCGGAGATGTAGATCAGGCGGAACCGCCGGGGCGTCGCCAGGAACGCGATCGCCACCGCCCCGGCGAAAGCGCCGACACCCTCGACGGTCAGCAGCAGGCCGATCCGAACCGGGTCGACCGCGAAGGTCTCGCGCCCGACCACCGGCGCCATCGCCGCATAGGGAAACCCGAACAGATTGACGATCACGGTGACGCCGAGATGCCCGAGCAGCGCCCGGCTGCGGCGCAGAAAGGCGAGCCCCTCGCGAATCTCGGCGATCAGGGCCAGTGGCCGTGGCTCCCGGGGCGTCGGGGTGAACCGGATCGATGCGGCGACCAGCGCCGACACGCCGTAGAAGACAGCCGCCACCGCATAGGCGCCACCGAGGCCGACGGCGGCGTACAGCGCCCCGCCGGCCAGCGGCCCGATCATCCGGGTGGCGTTGTTCGATGCCGAGTCCATCGACATCGCCGGTCCCAGCCGGTCGACGCCGACGCTCTCACCGAGGATGGTGCGGCGCACCGGCAGGTCGGTCGACCAGCAGAAGCCGTTGACGAAGGCGCCGAGCCCGACGTGCCAGATCTCGATGCCGCCGGTCGCGACCAGCAGCGCCAGCACCGTCGTGGTCAGCGCCATGACCGCCTGGCAGGCCACCAGGATCGCCTTGCGGTCGAGGCGTTCGGCAAGCGCCCCGGTCACCGAGCCGAACAGCGCCATCGGCGCCTGCCGCAGCACGGTCATCAGCGCCACCAGCACCGGCGACTCGGTCAGCGCGTAGGTCCACACCCCGATCGCCAGCATCTCCAGCCAGCGCATCGCGCCCTGCAGGACGCCGACGCTCCACAGCTTGCGGAACTCGGCTTCGGCGATCAGGGAAAGCGGGCCGCGCCCCCGGCTTCCCCGATCGCCGTCGCCGGCGACCGAGGTCATCCGATGGAACTCATGCGATGTCCCCGGCACGCCGCAGCATGGCCAGCGCCTCCGCGAACGCCGCCGCCGTGGCGTCGATGTCCGCCTCGGTATGGGTCGCCGACAGCAGGCCGCCGCACATCGGGTTGAGATCGACGCCGTTGACCAGCATGGCGAGCCGCAGCCTGCGGATCAGCTCCTTCGGCCGGTCCTTCATCCTGGTCGCCGACAGCGACAGCGGATCGAAGGCGAACGGATCCGCGACCGGCCGGTCGGCCTGCACGAACAGGTGGAACAGCGAGAAGTTGCCGTAGAACGCCCACGGCACGCGCCGGTCCTTCAGCACGCCGTTCAGGCGCTCGCGCAGCGCCGCCGCGGTCGCCGAGGCTTTGTCGCACGCCCCGGTCTCGGCCAGGATCCGCAGGGCCGTGGTCCCGGCCGCCGCCGACACCGGGTTGGCGTTGAAGGTCCCGGGGTGGCCGATCTTGTCGCGCTTGCGGGCCTCGGCGGCGTCGAAGTCGAGGCCGTCCATCACGTCGCGGCGGCCGCCGACCGCCCCGCCCGGCAGGCCGCCGGCCAGGATCTTGGCGAAGGTCGACAGGTCCGGCCGCACCCCGAAGGCCTCCTGGGCGCCGCCCGGCGCCACCCGGAACCCGGTCACCACCTCGTCGAACACCAGCAGGATCCCGCGCTTCGCGGTCTCCTCGCGCAACGCCCGCAGGAAATCGGGGTCGAGCGCGGTGTAACCGGTCGAGCCGCCGGTCGGCTCGACGATCGCGGCGGCGATGTCGTCGTGGGCGTCCAGCACGGCGCGCAGGCCGACGAAGTCGTTGGGGTCGGCCAGCAGCGCGTTCTCGGCCACCCCGGCCAGGACGCCCGGGGCCGCCGAGCCGTCGAACTGCGACGCCACGCCGTGGGTCATGTGGTCGTGCCAGCCGTGGAAGTGGGTGCGGAACCGCAGCACCTTCGGCCTGCCGGTGAAATCGCGGGCCAGGCGCAGCGCCATGTGCGTGGCCTCGGTCCCCGACGAGGTGAAGCGGATGCGCTCGACCGACGGCACCAGCTTCATCACCGCCTCGGCCCAGCGGAGCTCCCAGGGATGGTTGGCGCCGAACTGGGTTCCCTGGGCCATGACTTCGGCCGCCACCCGGGTCACCTCGGGGTGGGCGTGCCCCAGCAGCAGGGCGCCGTGGCCGCCGAAATAGTCGACGTACTCGTTGCCGTCGACGTCCCACTTCCGCGGCCCGGCCGCCCGCTCGACGTAGATCCCGTAGGGCTTCAGGTGGCGGGCGTCGTGGGTGATGCCGCTCGGGAACAGGGTCCTGGCCTCGGCCGCCAGCTCCGCGGAGCCCGGCGTGCGCTCCCGGAAGGCCGCCTCGATCGGCGAGTTCGACAGCGCGGTCTGGGTCACGACGGGATCGGCCATGGCGGAGTCCTCAGGCGGCGTCGGACGCCCGGCGGGCGTCCATGGAACGGGAGGGTTTCGGTCCGACGGGATCGGCGAGACGAGAGACCGAACGCTCTCACAAATCCGGCGGCCCGTCCACGTCGTGGCCGTTCGTCGCCGGGTCGCCGAGGCCGCCGCGCCGTCCCGGAACGCGGGCGGCCGTTCGGACGCGACCCAGGTCGCCCGCCGGTCCGGTCAGAACGCCCGGACCGACCCGACGAACTCGTCGACCCTGCTGCCGAGCTGTCCGCTGTCGCGGCTCAGCTGCGAGGCCGCGCCGAGCATCTGGACCGCGGACGCACCGGTCTCGCCGGCCGACTGGCTGACCCCGGTGATGTTGTTCGTGACCTCCGCGGTGGCCGCCGACTGCTCCTCGACCGCCGACGAGATGCTGGTCGCGATCTCGCTGAGCTGCTCGATCACCTTCGCCACCTGCTCGATCGACCCGACGGTCGAGCGCGTAGCGTCCTGGATGCCACCGATCTTGCCGGCGATCTCCTCGGTCGCCCGGGCGGTCTGCCCGGCCAGGTTCTTGACCTCCGTCGCGACCACGGCGAAGCCGCGGCCGGCGTCGCCGGCCCGGGCCGCCTCGATGGTCGCGTTGAGCGCCAGCAGGTTGGTCTGGGAGGCGATCTGGGTGATCAGGTCGACGACATTGCCGATCTCGTCGGCCGCCTGGGCCAGGCTGCGGACCTGCTCGGACGACCGGCGCGCCTCCTCGACCGCCTCGCCCGAGATGGTCGCGGAACGCTGCACCTGCCCGGAGATCTCGCCGATCGAGGACGCGAGTTCCTCGGCGGCCGCCGAGACCACGCCGGCCTGGGCGGCCGTCTCCTCGGCGATCGACGCCATCGTTTCGGCCGTCGCCTGCATCTCGGTGGTGGCCGAGCCGACGCCGTCGACCAGGGTCTTGATATTGCCCTCGAAGTCGTCGGCCAGCTGCACCTGGGAGGTTATCACCGACCAGTTCAGCATCGGCGCGACGTAGCGGCCGGAGTTGTCGCGGATCGCCGAGACCCGCAGGTCCAGCGTCTCCGGTCCGAGCCGGATCTTGGCGCGGTACGGCAGCCTGTCCGGGTCGGACAGGATGCGGCGCTGATGCTCCGGGTTCCGGTGGAACACGTCGATGCTGGTCCCCACCAGCTCGTCCGCCTTGATCGGCAGGTACTGCTCGAGGCGGCGCAGGGTCTCGATGCTGGTGCGGTTGGCGTAGGTGACCTCGAAGGTCTCCGGATCGCACATCATGACGTTGACCGGCATCTCGTCGATCATCGTCAGCAGGCGCTGGGTCTCCGCCTCGACCCGCGCCTGCTCGGTCACCAGGGTCCAGGTCAGCATCGGCCCGACGTACCGGCCGCCGTCCATGATCGCGTTGACATGCAGGTCGAGGACTTCGCCGCCGATGGTGATCCGCGCCTTGTGCGGCAGGTTCTTCGGGTCGGACAGCAGGGCGCGCTGCCGCTCCGGGTGCTTGTGGAACACGTCGATCGACGCGCCGACCAGCTCCGCCGCCTTGATCGGAAGGGCGTGCTCGATGCTCCGCAGCGTCTCGAGCGTCGCCTTGTTGGCGTAGTCGATCCGGAAGGTCTTCAGGTCGCAGGTCATGACGTTGACCGGCAGGCCGTCCAGCATGGCGGCCATGTGCTTGGGTTTCATGCCGACAGTACCTCGCTTCGACTCGTCGGGTCCGGAGCACCGGCCCATCGGCCTGCACGGCCGCCGCCCGGCACCAGATCGAATATTCGCGAATATCTTTAAGTGCCGGTTAACCGCCCGCGCCCGGCCGGCAGGACTTTCGTGTTGCGGCAGCAGCAATCGATCCGGATCGACCCGGCTCAGCCCTTGGCCCGGGGGAAGGTCGGGGCAACCAGGATCTCGTGGATGCTGGTCCGCGGATGCATGCGGGCCACGAACAGCGCCGCCTCGGCGATGTCCTCGGGCTGGATCAGCCTCTCGAGCTCCTCCGGCGTCAGCTTCACCGGCCGGCGGTCGAGGATCGGTGTGGCCACCTCGCCCGGGCAGATCGCACAGGCCCGGATGCCGTTCACCCCTTCCTGCATGTTGATGTGGGCGCTGATCGACATCACCGCGTGCTTGGAGGCGCCGTAGGCGACGCCGGCGACCTGCGAGTAGAACCGTCCGGCCCAGGACGACGTGATCACGACCAGCCCGTCGCCCTGCCGGCGCATCGCCGGCAGCACCGCCGCGACCCCGTTGTAGACGCCCTTGACGTTGGCATCGATCACCGCGTCCCAGCCGTCCAGCACCGCGCGGTCGGCGATCGCGTCGCTCCAGTTGCGCGGCGTCAGATTGGTGCCGGCGTTGGCGAACAGCATGTCGATCCGGCCGTGCGCCCGGTCGATGGCCGCCGCCGCCTCGAACACCGCGTCGCGGTCGGCCACGTCCAGGGCGATGACCTCGGCCCGGCCGCCGGTGGCGCGGATCGTCTCGGCGGTCTCCTCCAGCGGTTCGGCGCGCCGCCCCGACAGCACGACGGTCATGCCGGCCAGCGCCAGCAGCCGGGCCGAGGCCTCGCCGATGCCGGTTCCGGCACCGGTAATCCAAACAATCTTTCCGTCGAGCGTGCGCATGGACGTGGCCTCCCGGCTGTCGGATACTGATCACCCTGCCCCAGAGCTTACGCCGATGCCCCCCTCAGCCGACAAGCTGTCCGCCGCATTCACGGCGCGCCTCGCGCCCTATATCGCGCAATGGGAGGCGCTGCCGGCGAACGCCCGCGGTTCGGTCTGGATGGTCGTGAGCTCGCTGGTGTTCGCGGTCATGGCGACCTGCATCAAGCTGCTCGGCCGCGACCTGCCGGTCGTCGAGATCCTGCTGTTCCGGCAGTTGTTCGTGCTGGTCGTGCTCTCGCCGGCGATCGTCAAGGGGTTCCCGGGAATCCTGCGCACGACCCGCCGGTCGCTGCATTTCACACGGTCGCTGCTGGCCTTCGTGGCGATGACCGCCGGCTTCACCGCGCTGGTCCACCTGCCGCTCGCCGAGGCGACCGCCATCAGCTTCGCGCGCACCCTGTTCACCACCATGCTGGCGGTGATGTTCCTGCGCGAGGTGGTCGGCTGGCGGCGCTGGAGCGCGACCCTGGTCGGGTTCCTGGGCGTGCTGGTGATCGTCCGGCCGTCGCCCGACAATCTCAACGAGTACGCCCTTCTGGCCCTGCTGTCGGCCTGCTTCGTCGCGGCCCTGCAGATCGCCCTGCGCACCCTCGCCCGGACCGAGCGGCCGGCAACCATCATGACCTACCAGAACGTGACCCTCAGCGTGCTGCTGGCCGGTCCCGCCGCCTATCTGTGGGTCACGCCGACCTGGGAGCAGATCGCCTTCCTGGCGGCCGTCGGCGGCCTGATGTCGGTGGTCCAGTGGACCATGATCAAGGCCTACGGCAGCGGCGACGCCTCGGCGATCGCGCCGATGGAGTACGGCCGCATCGTGTTCGCGACGATCGCCGGCATCCTGGTGTTCTCGGAGGTGCCGACGGTCTACACCGCCATCGGCGCGACGCTGATCATCGGAAGCACGCTGTACACCATGCGCCGCAACGCCATCCGCCAGGCCAAGCCGGCCTCGCCCGCCGACGCCGAGTGAGACCGCTCGCGGGAGCCGGCCGGCCCTGGCATCCGGGCCGTCGGCTCCCTACCTGTGCACCGCTCATCGCGGACCGGAGGGAGGGAAAATGTCGGCGGGGACTCAAATCGGGGGGCGCGGCCCCTGGGCGCGGGCCGGGGCCTGGGTCGAGAGCCCGCCGGTGCAATGGTTCATAACGGCCCTGATCGTCGTCAACGCGGTGGTTCTCGGCCTCGAGACCTCGCAGTCGGTGATGGCCGCGGCCGGGCCGGCCCTGCTGCTGCTGGATCAGGCGATCCTGGCGGTGTTCGTGATCGAGATCGTCCTGCGGATCGGGTACCGCCGGCTCGCCTTCTTCCGTGACGGCTGGAGCCTGTTCGACTTCGCGGTGGTGGCGATCGCGCTGGCGCCGGTGATGCCCGGCCTCTCGGTCCTCCGGGCCCTGCGGGTCCTGCGGGTGCTGCGCCTGGTCACCGTGATGCCGCGGCTGAAGATGGTGGTGCGCGCCCTGCTGTCGTCGCTGCCCGGGCTCGGCTCGATCGCCCTGCTGCAGGCGTTGATCTTCTACGTCGGCGCGGTGATCGCGACCAAGCTGTTCGCGGCCGACTTCCCGGACTGGTTCGGCAGCATCGGCCGCTCGCTCTACACGCTGTTCCAGGTGATGACCCTGGAGAGCTGGTCGATGGGGATCGTGCGGCCGGTCATGGAGGTCTACCCGTACGCCTGGGCGTTCTTCGTGCCGTTCATCCTGGTCGCCACCTTCACCATGCTCAACCTGTTCATCGCCGTGATCGTCAGCGCCATGCAGGCGATCCAGCACGACGAGACCGAGGCGGTGACCCAGGAGATCCGCAGCGCCACGCACGACGAGACCGAGACCATCCTCGACGAGTTGCGGCGCCTGCGCGCCGAGGTGGCGGCGCTGCGCCAGGGAATGCCCGAACGCTCCGGACAGTCGGACTGAGCGTTCCTCAGACGGAACGCCGCCGCGGCTTGCGGAACAGGGCGCGCAGCATGCCGCGGTCGGCCTTGCCGGTACGCCCGGCCGGCAGGGCCGGCAGCACCAGGATCCGGCTCGGCGCCTTGTACTTCTCCAGCCGCTCGGCGACCCAGCCCCGCAGGGCCTCCGGGTCGAGCTCGGCGCCCGGCCGCGCCACCACGCCGGCGGCGACCGCCTCGCCGGTCGCCCGGTCGGGGATGCCGGCCACCAGCACCGCGGCCACGCCGGGGTGCGCCGCCAGCGCGTCCTCGACCTCGCGGGGCGCCACCTTCAGCCCGCCCTTGTTGATCATGTCGGAGGCCCGGCCGACCAGCGCCAGCCGGCCGTCGGGCCGCTCGGAGACGAGGTCGCCGGTGCGGAAGTAGCCGTCGGCATCGTACGCCGCCGCCGTGCGCGCCGGGTCGTTCAGATAGCCGGCCATGCCCCAGGGCGAGCGGATCCGGAGCTCGCCGTCCTCGGCGACCCGGACATCGATGCCGCGCGCCGGGCGGCCGAGCGAGCCGGCCGCCGCATCGTAGTCCTCCGGGTCGACGAAGAAGTCTGAGGTCCCGGTCTCGGTCAGGCCGTAGATGTCGCCGAGCGCCGCCGCCGGCCAATCCGCCCGGATGCGCGCGCCGAGCGCCAGCGGCAGCCGCTCGCCGCCGGCCAGCACGGTCCCGGTGAAGGCCGGCACCCGTGCCTCCAGCAGCGCCCGCAGCATAGTCGGCACCGCCGGCAGCCGGTCGACCCCGCCGGCGGCCAGCCGCCTGGCGGCCGCCTCGACCGTCAACCGCTCCGGCAGCACCAGGGTGCCGCCGGTCAGGATCGTCAGCCAGGTCACCCACTGCCCGAAGCTGAAGGTGAGCTGCAGCGCGAGCAGGGTTCGGGCCCGGTGCGGCCAGCGGGTCTCGGCGGCGATCGCCGCCAGCTTGTCGGCCTGCCGGTCGGCGCGCAGCACGACGCCCTTCGGCGCACCGGTCGAGCCCGACGTGAACACGATCGTCGACGCGCCCTCCAGCAGCGGTGACGGCCTGAGCATGTCCAGCATCTCGCGGCGCCTGACCTCCGGCGTGGCGCGGTGAATCGGCACCGCGACCCCGCCGGCCCGGTAGACCGCCAGCAGGTCGATCACGTCGGTCGGCCGGTTCTCGACCTCGACCGGCACCGGGGCGAATGGCCGCAGCCCCTCGGCGCGCAGGGTCCGCGCGCCCAGCTCCGCCTCGTCGACGATCCTGTTCGCGCTCAGACTTTCGTCGTGCCCTTCGACCACGACGTCTTCGCCGCGGCGCGTCAGCGCCTCGAAGAGTACCTCGGCCAACGGTGTCATCGTGCATCCCGGCGAGACAAGCCGCCCAGTGCGGCGCTACGGTCAGGCTACGAGCACACGAAACCGGCAGACAAGAGCGAGACCGTGGTCCAGTCGATTCTCTACGAGACCCGGGGCCCGGTCGCCCTGATCACCCTGAACCGGCCGGAGCGGCTGAACGCCCTCGACCAGGCGATGCTGGATGCCCTGCAGGCGGCCTGCGACCGGGCCGAGGCCGACGACGCGGTCGGCGCGGTGGTCCTGACCGGGGCCGGCAAGGCGTTCTCCTCGGGCTTCGACCTGCAGGCCCAGGCCGCCGCGACCCCGCAGGGCGTCGACGAATGGCGGCCGGTGCTGCGTCGCGACTTCGACGCCGCCATGCGGTTCTGGCACCTCTCGAAGCCGACGGTCGCCGCCGTGCACGGCCCGGCGCTGGCCGGCGCCTGCGAGATGGCGATGGCCTGCGACGTCACGGTGGCGGCCGAGGACGCGATCTTCGGCGAGCCGGAACTGAAGTTCGGCGCCGGCATTGTCGTCATGCTGCTGCCATGGATCGTCGGCCCGAAGCGGGCCAAGGAGATCATCCTGCTGGGACTCGACCGCATCGGTGCCGGCGAGGCGCAGGCGATGGGCCTGGTCAACCGCGTGGTGCCGGCCGGCCGCGACGTCGAGGAGGCCCTGGCACTGGCCCGCCGCATGGCCGCCATGGATCGCACACTCGTGAAGGAGACCAAGCGGGCGATCAACCGGACCTACGAGCTGATGGGGATGGGCGAGGCCCTGGAAGCGGCGCTGGACATCGATACCTTAATAGAGGGACAAGGCATGCCGACGAAACGGCGGTTCCTCGAGATCGCCCGGTCGGAGGGGCTGCGCGCGGCCCTGGCCTGGCGCGAGGCCCGCGCCGCCGAGGCCGAGAAGACCGGGACGGCAACCCTGGAACAGCCGGCCGGCACGACACATCTACCGGGCGCCGGGTAACGAAAGGAGACGTCGATCATGGCCAAGGCGATGTTCGCGGCCGGATGCTTCTGGGGCGTGGAGGAGGTCTTCCGCAAGGTGGCCGGCGTGACCGATGTCGCCGTCGGCTACAGCGGCGGTTCCGTCTCCGACCCCAGCGACGAGCAGGTCCGGTCCGGCCGAACCGGGCATGCCGAGGTCGTGCTGGTCGAGTTCGATCAGCGCAAGGTCGACTACGACGAGCTCCTGGAGGTGTTCTGGGAGTGCCACGACCCGACCCAGGTCAACCGCCAGGGCGCCGACGTCGGCAGCCAGTACCGCTCGGCGATCTTCACCTTCGACAGTTCCCAGGACGCGGTTGCGCGCGAGTCCAAGCACGGCCACGATGCCTCCGGACAGTATGCCCGTCCGATCGCCACGGAGATCCTGCCGGCCGGCCCGTTCTGGCGCGCTGCCGAGCACCACCAGCGCTACCTGGCCAAGCGCCAGGCGGCGCTCGCCGAGCCCACCACCGCCGGCTGAGCCGGCGACACCGAGACGGAGGAGACAGCCATGGCGAAGGTCGCCCTGGTGACGGGAGGCTCGCGCGGCATCGGCGCGGCGGCGTGCCGCCTGCTGGCCCGCGACGGCTGGGACGTGGCGGTAAACTACCGGGCCGACGCGCCGGCCGCCGAGGCGGTGGTCGCCGACGTGACCGCGGCCGGCCGGCGCGCGATCGCGATCCAGGGCGACGTCGGCGACGAGGCCGACGTGATCCGCATGTTCGAGACCGCGGAGCGCGCCCTCGGCCCGCTGACCGGGCTGGTGAACAGCGCCGGCGTGATCGGCCCGAAGGGGCGGGTCGACGCCCTGACCGTCGAGGCCGTCGAGGCGCTGCTGCGCACCAACGTGATCGGCTCGATCCTGACCTGCCGGGAAGCCGTGAAGCGGATGTCCACGAAGCACGGCGGCCAGGGCGGCGCGATCGTCAACGTGTCGTCGGGATCGGCCTATATCGGCAACCCCGGCACCGGGGTGCTGTACGCGATCTCGAAGGGGGCGGTGAACTCCCTGCACATCGGCCTCAGCCAGGAGGTCGGCGGCGAGGGCATCCGGGTCAACGCGGTGTCGCCCGGGATGACCGCCACCGACATGGTCACCGAGGAGGCGATCCGGCGCTCGATGTCGGCGATCCCGATGGGCCGGGTCGGCGAGCCGGAGGAGATCGCCGAGGCCATCGCCTGGCTGATGAGCGACCGCGCGAGCTACGTCGCCGGCGCCAACATCCGGGTATCCGGCGGGCGGCCTTAGGCGCCTGCCGGTGAGCCCTTGCCGAGGTTTCTCGGCGGCGGTTGGGTTCGGAGCCGGGCGCTCCACGCGTTGAGCAATGTCGAGAGCCCCCTTCAAGGACCACTCCCTTCCCGATGGCGTAGACCGCCGATCCGCTCCATGATCGACCATGAGCCCCGCGCCAGACGGGGATGCCTACGGGAGGTCTGATGCTCGCCTTCGCGCTGCTCGGTGCCGGCCGGATCGGCCGCCTGCACGCCGCCAACATAGCTGCCCACCCGAACGCCCGGCTGGCGGCCGTGGCCGACGCGGTGCCGGCAGCCGCCGAAGAGGTCGCGGCCCGCCACGGCGCCCGCACCGCCAGCGTCGAGGACGCGCTCGCCTCGGCCGAGGTCGACGCGGTGCTGATCGCCACCTCGACCGACACCCACGCGCCGCTGATCGAGGCGGCTGCCGCCGCCGGCAAGGCGATCCTGTGCGAGAAGCCGATCGACCTGGACATCGCCCGCGCCACCGCCGCCGTACGGGCCGCCCGGGCTGCCGGCGTCGCGCTGGCGGTCGGCTTCAACCGCCGGTTCGACGCCAGCTTCGCCAGCCTGAAGGCGCGGCTCGACGCCGGCGCCATCGGCGCGCCGGAGATCGTCGCGATCGCCAGCCGCGACCCGGCACCGCCGCCGCTGTCCTACGTCGAGGTCAGCGGCGGGCTGTTCCGCGACATGATGATCCACGACCTCGACATGGCGCGCTGGCTGCTCGGCGAGGAACCGGTCGAGGTGCATGCCATGGGCTCCGCCCTGGTCGATCCGGCGATCGCTGCGGCGGGCGACGTCGACACCGCAGTCGTCACCCTGCGCACCGCCTCCGGCCGGCTCGCCCAGATCAGCAACTCCCGGCGGGCCGCCTACGGCTACGACCAGCGGATCGAGGTGCACGGCTCCGGCGGGATGCTGCGGGCCGAGAACCTGCGCCCCACCACCGTCGAGCTGGCGACCGCCGACGGGTTCGTCCGCGACCCGGTCCTGCACTTCTTCCTGGAGCGCTACGGCCCCGCCTACCGGGCCGAGCTCGACGCCTTCGTGACCGCGGTTGCGGCCGGAAGCCCGCCGGCCCCGACCGGCGAGGACGGGCTGGCCGCCCTGCGGCTCGCCGACGCGGCGCAGGCTTCGCTCGCGTCCCGGGCCCCGGTATCGCTCGCCGACCGGACCGACGGGCGGTGACGATCCCGCGGCGGGGTCTGCTGCGATGCGGCCGCGCTCGGGGCGGTGCCGGCACCGGACAAGTCGCAGCACCTGCCGACCCGCTGAAAGCGGAAGACGCCGTCACGACCGGCCGGCCGCCGCGAACCGGCGCTCGTCGAGCAGGATGGCGGCGCGGCCGAGGGCGTCCCGGCGCAGCGAGACCTGGCCGGTCTTGCCGTCCTCCGTCCCGCTTCCGTTGAAGACGATCGCCCGGCCCAGGACGTTCTCGACATACTGCGCGGTCACCCGGCCGCCCTCGGTCTGGCACGCGATCGCCCCGCACAGCGGGCGTCCGCGCTGCATCGGCGACCATGCCACCGAGAGCGCCAGGAAAACTGCCCCGCAGGAAAGCGCCGTTTCGCCATGCCGCGTCCTCGCCGTCGACGCGACCCTGGCGGTGCCGGTCGACTACGACGACGACGTGAAGGACACCGGCGCCCGGGTGTTCCTGTCCGTGATGAAATGATTCTGAGACGCCGAAGGAGACGGGACCATGCGATCGATCCGACCCGGACGGACTACCTGCCGGCTTCTGTTCGCCGCCCTGCTGCTGGCGGCATCCGCGCCCCAGGCGCCGGCAGCGGAGGTCGCCCCGACGCCGCCGGCCTTCGTTCCACCGCTGCTGACCGAGCGGCAGGTCGCCCGGGCGGTCGCGAGCCTCGACGGCGTGGTCGGGGGTGCGATGACCCGTACCGGCATCCCCGGCGTCGCCGTCGCGGTCGTGTACAGGGACGAGATCGTCTACGCCCGCGGCTTCGGAGTGCGCGAGGTCGGCCGGCCGGAACCGGTCGACACCGACACGGTGTTCCCGCTGGCCTCGGTCTCCAAGCCGATCGCCTCGACCGTCGTGGCAGCGGTCGTCGGGCGTGGGCTGATCGGCTGGACCGACCCGATCCGGACCGCCCTTCCCGCCCAGGCGCTGTCCGATCCCTACGTGACCGCCAACGTGACGATGGCCGACCTGCTGTCGCATCGTTCGGGGCTGTACACCGGCGCCGGCGACCTGCTCGAGGACATCGGATACGGCCGGGCCTACATCCTGTCCCGCCTCGACCGGCAGCCGCTGGACGCGTTCCGGTCGAGCTACAACTACAGCAACTACGGCTACACCCTGGGTGCCGAGGCGGCGGCGAGTGCCGCCGGCAAGAGCTGGGAGGACCTTGCGGAGGACGCGCTGTTCCGGCCGCTCGGCATGACGCGGTCCAGCTTCCGGTACGCCGACTATCTGGCGCACGGGAACCGCGCCCGCATCCATGTCCGGCGCGACGGCAAGTGGATCGCCGAGTTCGAGCGCGATCCCGACCCCCAAGCCCCGGCCGGCGGCGCCAGCGCGTCGATCGCCGACCTCGCCCGGTACCTGCGCCTGCAGCTCGGCGCCGGCACCGTCGACGGCAAGGAACTGGTCGACGCGCGCGCGCTGGCCGCGACCCACGCGCCGCACGCGATCCCCGGCCTGCCGCGCACGCCGCTCAGCCGGGCCGGGTTCTACGGTCTCGGCTGGAACGTCGGCTACGACGATGCCGGGCGCCTGGAGATCAGCCACGCCGGCGCCTTCTTCCTGGGAACCTCGACCTATGTCGGCCTGATCCCGGGCGAACGGCTCGGCATCGCGGTGGTCACGAACGGCCAACCGATCGGGGTGCCGGAGGGCATCGCGAGGTCGTTCTTCGACATCGCCGAGAACGGCCGCCCGACCGTCGACTGGTTCGGGCTGTTCGACCGGGTCTTCCAGGCGATGTACGCGGCCGAGCAGGCGCCCTACGACTATGCCCCGCGTCCGGCCGACGCCCGGCCGCCGCTGCCGCTCGACGCCTATGCCGGCCACTACGACAACGACTACTACGGCCCGGCCGTCATCGCGGTGGACGGCGGGCACCTGACGATGGCCATGGGACCGGAGGCCGCCCCGACCACCTGGCGGCTCAGCCCCTACGACGGCGACACCTTCACCTTCGAGCCGGTCGGCGAGAACGCGGTGCCGACCGCCGGCGTCAGCTTCCGGCGCGCCCCGTCGGGCGCCGTCTCCCGGCTCGTCGTCGACTTCTACGACCGAAACGGCCTCGGCACCTTCGAGCGCCGACTGCCCCGCTAGACCGGGGCCGTCGAGAACGTCGACGCGGCGCTCGCGCCCGTGCGGGCCGAGTTCGCGATGACGGGGATCGTCGGCGCGGTCGCGAGGGGCGGCAGGGTCGTCGCGGTCAACATCGGCAGCCGGCAAGGCGACGAATCTGGCGTACACCCGGTTCCGCTGAGCCGGCCGGCTCAGTCGGCGTCCGGCACCAGGGCGATCCGGTCGCCGAACCGGATCGCCACACCGGCCCCGGCCGGCCGCGGGTCGTCGATCCGGCGGTCGATGACGAACAGCTCGCCGACCGGCGAGTCGACGGTGTACTCCAGGTGCTTGCCGAGATAGGCGGCCTTGCGCACCGTCCCGGCCAGCCCCCCGCCGCCCTGGCCTTCGAGAAGCACCGCCTCCGGGCGGATCGCCGCCAGCACCCGGCCGACGGGCAGGCCACGGCCGGGGACGCGGACCTCGACACCGCCGATCGACACCCGGGCGAGGTCGCCGTCGACCGACCGGATCTCGGCCTCCACGAGATTGGCGTCGCCGATGAAGTCGGCCACGAACCGGTCGGCCGGCTGTTCGTACAGCTCGCGCGGCGTGCCCTCCTGGGCGATCGCGGCGTTGCGCATGACGATCACCTTGTCGGAGACCGCCAGCGCCTCTTCCTGGTCGTGGGTCACGTACACCACGGTCAGCCCGAGCGACCGCTGGATGTCGCGGATCTCCTCGCGCACCCGCCGACGCAGCTTGGCGTCGAGGTTCGACAGCGGTTCGTCGAACAGCAGCACCTCGGGCTCCAGCACCAGGGCGCGGGCGACCGCCACGCGCTGCTGCTGGCCACCCGACAGCTCGCTCGGCAGCCGGGCGCCGAAGCCCTTGAGCCCGACCAGCGCCAGCCCCTGCTCGGCCCGCTCCCGGGCCTCGGCCTTCGGGGTGCCCGACACCGTGAAGCCGTAGGCGACGTTCTCCATCACCGTCATGTGCGGGAACAGGGCGTAGGACTGGAACACCATCGACACGTCGCGCCGGGTCGCCGGCAGGCCGGTCACGTCGTGCTCGCCGATCCAGATGCGCCCGGCGGTCGACAGTTCGAGCCCGGCAATCATCCGCAAGGTCGTGGTCTTGCCGCAGCCGCTGGGACCGAGCAGCGTCGCCAGGCTGCCGGCATCGACCTCGAACGACACCGAGTCGACCGCGACGAAATCGCCGAACGCCTTGGTCACCCGGTCGAAGCGGACCGAGGCGGCGCGGCCGCCGAAAGTGGTGCTCATGCGGGCTGCCCTCCGAGGTCGAGTTTGCCGGCCTGCGGCCCGCTGCGCCGGCCGAGCCGACGCTCGCCGACCATGAGCTGGAACACCGAGATGGCGGCGAACATGACGAGGATCAGCACCGAGGAGTAGGCGATCGACAGGCCGTAGTCGTTGTTCTCGACCCGACCGAGAATGTAGGCGGTCGCCATGTCGTACTCGGCGCTGACCAGGAAGATCACCGCGCTGATCGCGGTCATCGCCCGCACGAAGCTGTACACCAGCGCCGCCAGGATCGCCGGGCGCAGCAGCGGCAGCACGACCCGCCGGATGGTCTGCCAGGAATTGGCGCCGAGCGTCAGCGAGGCCTCGTCCAGGCTGGAGTCGAGCTGGCTCATCGCCGCCACCCCGGCGCGCACGCCGACCGGCATGTTCCGGAAGATGAAGGAGATCACCAGGATGATTCCGGTGCCGGTCAGTTCCAGCGGCGGCACGTTGAACGCCAGCACGTAGCTGACGCCGATCACCGTGCCGGGAATCGCGAAACTGAGCATGGTGCCGAACTCGAATGCCTGCTTGCCCAGGAACCGCTGGCGCACCAGCAGATAGGCGGTCAGCAGGCCGATCGCCGCGGTCAGCGGCGCCGAGATCGTCGAGATCGCGATGGTGGTGAAGAACGAGTTCCAGGCGCCGCCGCTCCACACCAGCCCGTGGTCGCCGACCGTCACCCCGAAGGCATCGACGTAGTGCCGCAGGGTCAGGGTATGGTCCAGGCCCCACAGGTTCACGAAGCCGCCGAACAGGATCGTCGAGTAGATGACCGCGGTCATCAGCGCCCAGGGCACGGTCACGGCGAACAGCAGGCCGGAGAACCGCCGGGGCAGCGCCACCGGCACCCCGGCGTCACCCTTGCCGGTGACCGAGGTGTAGGACCTCCGCCCGAGCCAGCGGCGCTGGGCCCAGAACGCCAGCAGGGTGAAGAACAGCAGCACCAGCGCCAGCACGGCGGCCCGGCCCTGGTCGTACTGGGCGCCGACGATGGCGAAGAAGATCTCGGTCGACAGCACGCTGAAATTGCCGCCCAGCACCATCGGGTTGCCGAAGTCGGCCATGCTCTCGATGAAGCCGAGCAGGAAGGCGTTGGCCAGCCCCGGCCGCATCAGCGGCAGCGACACCGTGCGCAGGGTGGTCCAGGCATCCGCCCTGAGTGTCTGCGCCGCCTCCTCGACCGACGGGCTGACGCCCTCGACGACGCCGATCAGCACCAGGAAGGCGATCGGCGTGAACGCCAGCATCTGCGCCAGCCACACCCCGGTGAAGCCGTACAGCCAGCGGCTGGCCGGGATGCCGAACGCCCATTCGAGTAAGCTGGTCACCGCGCCGGACTGGCCGAACAGCAGGATCAGCGCCAGGCCGATGACGAAGGGCGGGGTGATGATCGGCAGAACGGTCAGGCCGCGAAACAGCCGCTTGGCCGGAAACCCGGTGCGGGTCACCACCAGCGCGAAGGCGAGGCCGAGCAAGGTGGTGCCGGCGCCGACCGCGACGGCGAGCGCAAACGAGTTCCACGCCACCCCGCAGGCCCGGTGGCTGTACACGCAGTCCAGCCCCCAGATCTTGCCGACCAGCAGCTTGTCGAGGAACACCGTCAGCGACAGCGCGCCCTCGTTGGTCTGCAGGGCGCTGACCAGGATGCGGGCGACCGGGAAGAAGATGAACAGCGCGACGACCATGACGATCAGCCCGATCGAGCCGACCACGAAGCCGTCGCCGTTGACCGCACCGCGGGCGGCGCACCCCAGGGTGAACAGGAAGAACAGGCCGGTCGCCGTCAGCAGCGCGCCGTAGCCCATGCCGAACTGCCGGTCGCCGAGCGGCCCGAACGCCGCTTCCAGCGACGCGAAGGTCCAGCCCGGGATGCCGATGGCGAAGCCCTGGCCGAGAATATAGGCGACGCCGAGGCCGCCGGCCGCCAGCAGGACCCCTTGAGCGAGCGGGGCGGTGCGCGGCCGGCCGAGCGCCACCAGCGGCAGCAGCAGAAAGCCGGCGACCGGCCACAGCCAGGGCTTCTCGCCCTGCAGCAGCAGCATGATCGCCGGCGCATAGTCGGGATCGAGCGGCCAGCCGTCGAGCAGCCACCCGAAACGCCAGAAGCCGTCCTCGATGGCGTACCACGGCAGCAGCAGGAACCCTGCCGATGCCAGGGCCAGCCAGCCGAGGACGGTCCGGTTCAGTCCGGTCACGATGCCGGCCGCAGGCTCACTGCGGCAGCGGCTTCACGTCGCTGTCCCACTTCGCCAGCAGGCGCTTGCGCTCGTCGGAGGAGCCGTACTTCTTGAAGTCGTAGTCGATCAGCTTGATGGCGCTCAGGTCCGGGGACTCCTTGGCCGGCTTCGCGCCCTTGTTGGACATCACCTGATAGGCCTTGGCCTGCACCGCCATCTCCTGGATGTCGGCACGGAGCGCGAAGTCGTAGAACTTCCTGGCCTCGTCGAGGTTGCGCGCGCCCTTGATGATGCTCATCGAGCCGATCTCGTAGCCGGTGCCCTCGCACGGGGCGACCGGCACCACCGGGAACCCGGACACCACCTGGGTGACGGCGTCGTGCAGGAACACGATGCCGACCGTGGTCTCGCCGCGCGCCGCCGCCTTGATCGGCGCCGACCCCGACTTGGTGTACTGGTTGATGTTCTTGTGCAGGGCCTTCATGTAGTCGAAGCCCTTGTCCTCACCCATGATCTGGACGATCGTCGCCAGCGTCGTGTAGGCGGTGCCGGACGAGTTCGGGTTCGCCATCTGGACGTGGCCCTTGAACTCCGGCTTGATCAGGTCGGCCCAGCACTTCGGCTCCGGCAACCCGGCCTTGGCCAGCAACTCCTTGTTGTAGCCGAACCCGAGCGCGCCGGCGTAGATCCCGACGGTCCGGTCATTCGCCGCCTTGGCCTGCGACAGCGCCCAGTCGTGCAGCTCGTTGCGCATCGGCGAGACATAGGCCTCGGTCAGCCCTTCCTCGGCCGCCTGCAGGTGCGGGTCGCCGGTGCCGCCCCACCACACGTCGCCCTTCGGGTTGCTGGCCTCGGCCTTGATCTGGGCGAAGGTCTCGCCCGAGCTCTTGCGGGTCATCGCGACCTTGATGCCGGTCTCCTTCTCGAAGGCCTCGACCATCAGGTTGCACCACTCGATCTGCGGGCTGCAGTAGAGCGTCAGCTTGCCGGCGGCGGCGGCCGGTCCGGCCCCGAAGCCGAGCAGCCCGGCGGCGAGCACGCCGAGGCCGGCGACCCGTGCGAAACGATGCATGGTTTCCTCCCTGAGGCCGCGGTCGCGGTGCCGCGGCCGTCGCTTGTCGTTGCGACGGCGCCCTTTGTTGGGGCCATCTATTCGATATTCTTCAAAATAAACGGGCTTCCTGCAATGAGTCGCGTTCGACTCCCGGATCGGCGAGGCGGTACAGCAATGACGAAGACTGACGAGGTGGCGCCGGCGGTGGCCGAGCGCCTGGCGTTCGCCGAGGCACTGACCCGCAGGGCCGGCACCGCCGCGCTCCGGCACTTCCGCGACCGCGAAGCCCTGGTGGTCGAGAGCAAGGGGCTGCAGGACGTGGTCAGCCGCGCCGACCGCGAGGTTGAGGACCTGATCCGCGGTGCGCTGGCCGAGCGGTTCCCCGGCGACGGCTTCCTCGGCGAGGAGAGCGGCGGGTCGGGGGATTTCGGCCAGGGCGCGGTCTGGGTGGTCGACCCGATCGACGGGACCCAGTGCTTCCTCGCCGGGCTGCCGACCTGGTGCGTCTCGGTCGGCCTGATGGTCGACGGGCGGATCGCTGCCGGGGTGATCGTCGATCCCTGTGCCGACGAATGCTTCTCCGGCGCGGTCGGCAAGGACGGGACCGGCGGCGGCGCGTTCTGCAACGGCCGACCGATCGCCCCGGCCGGCGTCGCCGACTTCCGCAACGGCCTCACCGAAGTCGGCGTATCGTTCCGGATTCCGCGCGACCCGACCGTCGGCTTCATCGACCGCCTGCTCGAGGCCGGCGGCATCTACCACCGCTCCGGCTCCGGCGCGCTCGGCCTCGCGCATGTGGCCGCCGGCCGCTACGTCGCCTACATCGAGGGCCACATGAACGCCTGGGATTCCTTCGCCGGTGCGGCCCTGGTGCGGGCCGCCGGCGGCTGGGTCAACGACCTGACCAGCAACGACGGCGTCACGCGGGGTGCGGTGGTGATGGCCTCGGGACGACGCCTCGCGCCCGCCCTGCACGCGATGGCCGAGGCCGCCGGATACCCGCTGACGCCGGGAGACCGACCATGAGCGCCTGGAACGCCCAGTCCGACCTCGCCGGCGGCGTGTTCGTCGTCACCGGCTCGACCCAGGGCATCGGCGAGGCGGTCGCCCGGCGGCTGGCCGAACGCGGGGCCGCGGGGCTGCTGGTGACCGGCCGCAACCGCGCGCGCGGAGAAGCCGTGGTCGCCGACCTGCACTCGCTCGGCGCCGAGGCGGTGTTCGTCGCCGCCGAGCTCGCCGATGTCGACGCCTGCCGCTCGATCGTCGCCGCCGCCGACCGCGCCTTCGGCCGCCTCGACGGGCTGGTCAACGCCGCCGGCGTGACCGACCGCGGCACGGTCGACGACACCACGCCCGAGCTGTGGGACCGGATCTTCGCGGTCAACACCCGGGCGCCGTTCTTCCTGGCGCAGGAGGCGGTGCGGATCATGCGGCGCGAGGGCACGCCCGGCCGCATCGTCAACATCGTCACCATGTCCAGCCACGGCGGCCAGCCGAAGCTGGTGCCGTACAGCGCCTCGAAGGCGGCGCTGGCCGCCCTGACCCGCAACCTCGCGCACGGCCTGCGCCGCGACCGCATCCGGGTGAACGCCATCAACATCGGCTGGGCCGACACCCCGAACGAGGACGCGGTGCAGCGGGCCGAGGGGCAACCGGCCGACTGGCTGGTCCGGGCCGAGGCGGCGCAGCCGTTCGGCCGGTTGATCAAGCCGGACGACGTCGCGAAGCTGACGCTGTTCCTGCTGTCGGCGGATTCCGGGGTGATGACCGGCGCGGTGATCGACCACGACCAGAACGTGATGGGGGCGTACGACTGACCAGCCCGGACGATCCGAGCCCGTGTACGCCCCTTCCTTTGACGTCATTCCGGAGCGAACCGCCCACGGCGGGACGCATCCGGAACGACGAAAGTTGGAGAGTGACGCGTTGGGCGCCGCTTCGGACGCACCCTATCCCAGCGCCGCCTCCAGCTCGGCCAGCAGGTCGTCCGCATCCTCGATTCCGACTGACAGCCTGACCAGCCCGTCGGAGATCCCGAGCGCCTCGCGGATCTCCCGCGGCACGCTGGCGTGGGTCATGATCGCCGGGTGTTCGATCAGGCTCTCGACGCCGCCGAGCGACTCCGCCAGCGCGAACAGCTCGCAGCGCTCCAGGAACCGCCGGGCGTCGTCCAGGCCGCCCTTCAGCACCGCCGTCACCATGCCGCCGAAACCGCGCATCTGGCGCTTCGCGAGATCGTGCTGCGGGTGGCTCTCCAGGCCGGGGTACCAGACCTTCTCGACCTTGGGGTGGGCCTCCAGGAACTCGGCGATGCGCTGGGCGTTCGCGCAGTGCCGTTCCATCCGCACCGGCAGGGTCTTCAGCGCCCGCAGCACCAGGAAGCTGTCGAACGGCCCGGGCACCGAGCCGACCGCGTTCTGCAGGAACGCCAGCTTGTCGCGGATCCCGTCGCGGCCCTCGGCCACCACCGCCACGCCGCCGACCACGTCGGAATGGCCGTTCAGGTACTTGGTGGTCGAGTGCATGACGATGTCGAAGCCGTGGTCCAGCGGGCGCTGGACCCAGGGCGAGCAGAAGGTGTTGTCGCACACGCTGATCAGGTTGCGGGCCTTGGCGATCTTCGCGATCGCGTCGAGGTCGACCAGCTTCAGCAGCGGGTTGGTCGGGCTCTCGACCCAGACCATCTTGGTGTTGTCACGGATCGCCGCCTCCAGCGCCGCCGGGTCGGACAGGTCGACGAAGCTGAACTGCAGCCCGGCCGAGCGCCGCCGGACGTTCTCGAACAGCCGGTAGGAGCCGCCGTACAGGTCGTCCATGGCGATCACGTGGTCGCCGGAGTCGAGCAGCTCCAGCAGGGTGCCCATGGCAGCGAGGCCGCTGGAGAACGCGAAGCCGGCACCGCCGTTCTCGAGGTCGGCGATGCAGGCCTCGAGCGCGAACCGGGTCGGGTTCTGGCTGCGCGAGTACTCGAAGCCCTTGTGCACGCCCGGACTCTCCTGGACGTAGGTCGAGGTCGCGTAGATCGGCGTCATGATCGCGCCGGTGGTCGGGTCCGGCTTCTGGCCGGCGTGGATCGCCCGGGTCGCGAAGCCGGGCCGGTTGCGCGTGGTCGCCATGGGGTTCTCCTAACCGAGCTTGCGGCGCAGGTGGTTGATCAGGTCGACCCTGGTGACCATGCCGATGAACCGCCCCTCGGCGTCCTCGACGATCGCCACCTTGTCGGCCTTGAACAGCGGCAGCAGCGCCGAGGTATCGGCGGTCGCCGGCAGGACGTCCAGCCGGCTGGTCATGTGGCGGTCGACGGTGTCCTTGAAGCAGTCCGGACACTCGTGGACCGCCATCAGCAGGTCGTCCTCGTCGAGCAGGCCGACGATCCGGCTGCCGTCCATCACCGGAAGCTGCGAGACGTCGTTGGCCCGCATCCGGTTGTAGGCGGTGTTGATGGTGTCCTTCGGGCCGACGGTGATCGCCCGCCCCTGGTCGGCGCGCCGCGCGATCAGGTCGCTGACGTCGCCGGTCCGCGGCCGGTCGACCAGCCCCTGGTCGGCCAGCCACGCGCCGTCGTAGGCCTTGGACAGGTACTTGTTGCCGGTATCGCACACGAAGCTGACGACGTTCAGCGGCGCGGTCTGCCGGCGGCACCAGCGCAGCGCGCCGGCCAGCAAGGTGCCGGTCGAGGTGCCGGCCAGGATGCCCTCGCTACGCAGCAGCTCGTTGACCGCGGCGAACGCCTCCCGGTCGCCGACGGTCACGCCCTCGTCGATAACGGACAGGTCGAGGTTCGGCGGAATGAAGTCCTCGCCGATGCCTTCGACCAGCCAGGAACCGTCCTCGAAGCGGACCTGCCCGGTCTCGACCGCGCCGGCGACCACCGAGCCCTCGGGATCCGCGACCACCACCTTCAGCGCCGGGTTCCTCGACTTCAGGAACCGGCCGGTGCCGGAGATCGTGCCGCCGGAACCGACGCCGGCGACCAGCGCGTCGACCTTGCCGTCGAGCTGCGCCCAGATCTCCGGGCCGGTGGTGGTCTCGTGCGCCATCGGGTTGGCCGGGTTGTCGAACTGGCTGGCCCAGAACGCGCCCGGCGTCTCGGCCACGATCCGTTCCGCCATGTCCTGGTAGTACTCCGGATGCCCCTTCGGCACGTCGGACCGGGTCAGCCGCACCTCGGCGCCGAGCGCCCGGAGGTGGCGGATCTTGTCGGCGCTCATCTTGTCGGGGATCACCAGGATCAGCCGGTAGCCCTTCTGCGCCGCCACCAGCGCCAGGCCGAGGCCGGTGTTGCCGGCGGTCGCCTCGACGATGGTGCCGCCCGGCTGCAGCCGGCCGTCGCGCTCCGCCGCCTCGATCATGGCGAGGCCGATACGGTCCTTGATGGAGCCGCCGGGGTTCTGGTTCTCGAGCTTGAGGAACAGCCGGCACGGACCGGTGTCCATCCGGGTGAGCTCGAGCATCGGGGTGTTGCCGATCATCTGCAGGACGGAACCGGCGGGGGCCATGACCGTCTCCTCTGCGCCGCTGTCTCGGGACCGGGAATATGGGGACGCGCCCCGCCGCCGAAAGTGACCGCACCGCGCGACAGCCGTTCCGCGCGGCGAATGCCGGCTATTCCAGGATACGGTACGCCAGCGACAGCAGCTGGTGCAGCGGCTCGTACTTCAGGTGCTTGCTGCCGTAGCGCTCGGTCACCGACTGCCAGACCTCGTTGGCATGATCCAGGCGCGACAGCGAATCCCCGAGTTCGGCGAAGATATCCGAGGCGTTGCCGAGAAACGCGATGAACGGTCCCGGGCTCTGCTTCTCGACGAACAGCTTGCGGTAGGCGGTATTGTATTCCTCGAGCCGGGCCCTGGCCTTGCGCCAGCGCTCCCGCAGCACCGCCCGGGTGGCGTCCCGGACGTCCAGCACGACCTTCCGGTTGGCCGACGGGATCAGGTCGATCGGCTCGGCGCCGTTGCCCAGCCACTCGGCGAAGCGCCGGATCTCCGCCTCCAGCGACGCCATCCGGTAGTCGTAGTAGATCACGCCCTTCCAGGCGTGCAGCGCGACCGGCGCCTCCTTCGGGTCGAGTTCCATCGCCTGAATGATCGGCGCCAGCGTCTCCATGTCCTTGGCGGCCCAGATCTTCTCGACCAGCAACCGGAGGCGCGACTGGGCCCGCGCGGCGTCGAGACCGCCATAGGCGAACTGGACGATCGGCCGGAACCGGGACATCACGTGGTCGCGGAGCTTGCTCCACTCTTCCTGGGTGATCTCGAAATAGCCGGGATGCGGGTCGATCCCCTCCGCCAGCAGCCGGTCCTTCAGCAGGAACGGGTCGAGCGACGGAAGCTGATCGAGGATCTGGATGATGTCGCGGTCGTGGATGTAGTCCTCGACCCCGCGCTTGCGCTCGAACCCGGCCTGGAAGGCCAACGCGTCGTCGAAGTTGGGGTCGCCGACGAAGATCGACTTCCCGCCCTCCAGGACGTTGGTCTCGTTGAAGGCGAAGTACAGCTTGGTGCCGACCCGGTTCAAGCGCCCGGCCAGGAACTGGTCGTCGCGAATGGCCTGCTTGACGAAGATGATCCGGTGCAGCTCGGGATGCCGGAACAGGAACTGCTCGGGCCCGGCGCCGGTGTCCTGCACCAGCCGATGCAGCCGGTCGACGTGATACACCCGCGACGAGCCGGCGTTGAGCTCTGTCGCGAGGTGCTGAGCCGCCAGTTTATCGGAGTCGACGAGCTTCTTGGGATCGAGCATGGACGGACGGACTGGTTTGCAGCCTTAGTGACACTAGCACGGCCACCGCGCAACCTCTTCCGGACGCCGGACGCCGCCGGGCGGCAGCGGCCGCCGCCCGCGTCACTCCGCGGATGTACGCCTCCCGGAGACGTCGTCTCGCGAGCGGAGCCGCTCGTCCGGGAACATCAGGTGCACGGTCGTGCCCTCGCCCACCCTGCTGTCGACCAGCAGTTCACCGCCGTGCCGCTCGAGCAGCCGTTTGGTGATCGTCAGCCCGAGGCCGGCCCCGCCCTGGCGGCTGACGCTGATGTCGATGTCGAGGTTGAACGGCTCGGTGATGGTCGACAGGCGGTCGGCGGGGATGCCGGCTCCGGTGTCCGCAACCGTCAGGGCCAGCCCGCCGTTCGGTCCCGGCCCGGCGATGACCGACACCTCACCGCCCTTCGGTGTGTGCTTGATGGCGTTGGACAGCAGGTTCAGCAGCATCTGCCGAACCGCCCGGCGGTCCCCGAGCAGGATTTCGGCGCCGCTCATCCGGTTCGACCAGGTCAGGCCGCGCTCGCGGATCAGGCTCATGACCGTCCGGCGACACTGATCGACCAGCTCTCCCAGATCGATCGGCTCGTCCCGCAACGGAACCTTGTCGAGCTCGATGCGGGACAGATCGAGGATGTCGTTGATCAGGTCCAGCAGGTGCCGCCCGCTGTCGTTGATATCGGCTGCGTACTCGGCGTACTTCGGATGGCCGAGCGGCCCCCAGAACGCGTCCCGGATCATCTCCGACATGCCGATCACCGCGTTCAGCGGCGTGCGCAGCTCATGGCTCATGTTGGCGAGGAACCGGGTCTTGCTCTCGTTGGCCAGGCGCGCCGCCTCGCGGGCCTCGACCAGCTCGCGCTCCCGCTCCTTGTGGTAGGAGATGTCGCGCACGAACTCGACCAGCGTCGAGCGTCCCTCGATGTCGGTGACGCGGTGCGTGACCTCGACCGGCACCAGCGTACCGTCGCGCCGGCGGATCGCCGCCACGGGGCCGGGTTCGGGGCCGGATTCGGCCCCCGTCCGGATGCGGGCGGCGGCGCCCCGGGGACCGGCCCCCGAGTGAAGATCGTCCCGGTGCACGCCGATCAGCTCGGAGAGGTCGCATCCGAACAGCACGCCGGCACGGCTGTTGGCGTCGATGACCCTGCCGGTCTCGGTGTCGACCAGCACGATCGCATCGCCGCAGGTCTCCAGGATCGTGCGCTGCCGCTGCTCGAGGTCGCGCAGCCGCGCCTCTGCCTTCTTGCGCCTGGTGACGTCCCGGACCACCGCCATCAGGACCCTGCGCCCGTCGATGGTCGTCTTGGCGATCGAGGCCTCGGCGTCGAAGGTCTCGCCGCTCTTGCGGCGTCCGGCCACCTCGGTGCGCTGGCTCATCTTCCGGCTGGTCGGACCGTCCCGACGGAACCCCTCGACCTGCGAGCGATGCGCGGCCCGGTGGGCCTCCGGCAGAAGCACGTCGAGGGGCCGGCCGAGCAGCTCCAGACTGGAGTAGCCGAACATCCGCTCGGCCGATCGGTTGAAGAACACGATCGAGTAGCTGTCGTCGATCGCGACCACTCCCTCGTCCAGAGCGTCCAGCATCGCCAGCTCCGGGCTCGTCTCGATCACGACCCACCCCCCGGCCATCGGCGGCGATCGCCCGGCCGCCCCGCGGGTGACCCGTCCAGGACGAATCCATCGCTCGGCCAATCGATGAAAGCCATCACCTGTGTGACCCTCGTCAGTTTCCGCCTGTCGGGAACCGGCGTCAGGCACCGAACGTCCAGCCACGCCTCCGTCGAACTGCGCAACCGGAGATTCGGCTCAATGTCCTAATATTTCGCTACCGGCCCGGCGAACCCGGTCAACGCGCCCGGTCAACTCGCCCGGACGCGCGCGACGAACGCTTCGACCTCGCGCGCGAGCTTCTGGGCGTCCTGCGCGAGCCCGCCGGAAGCCGCCAGGACCTGGTTCGCCGCGGTACCGGTCTCGCGCGAGGCTTCGGTCAGCCCGTGGGTGTTCCGGGACACCTCCTCGGTACCGGTCGAGGCCTCCTGGACGTTCCGGGATATCTCGTTCGTCGCCGCGTTCTGCTGCTCGACCGCCGCGGCGATCGAGGCGACGTTCTCGTTGATCTCCGCGATCGTCTCGGCGATCCCGCGGATCGATCCCGCCGCCTCACCGGTCGCCGACTGAATGCCGGAGATCTGCTCCGATATCTCGCTGGTCGCGCCGGCCACCTGGGTGGCCAGGCTCTTGACCTCCGAGGCCACCACCGCGAAGCCCTTGCCGGCGTCGCCGGCGCGGGCCGCCTCGATGGTCGCGTTCAGCGCCAGCAGGTTGGTCTGCTCGGCGATGTCCTGGATCAGCGAAATCACGTCGCCGATCCGCCGGGCCGCTTCGACAAGGCCTTCGACCTGGCGGTTGGTCGCCTCCGCCCGCTCGACCGCCGAGGTGGCGATCCGGCGCGATTCGCCGGCCTGGCGGCCGATCTCCGAGATCGACGCCGCCAGTTCCTCGGACGCGGTCGCGACCGTCTGGACGTTGCTCGACGCCTCGCCTGCCGCCGCCGCGACGGCCGCCGCCTGCGAGTTCGCCTGCTCGGCGGTCGCCGACATCGAGCCGGCGGTCGCCTGCAGTTCCTCCGCCGCCCGTGCGACCGCACCGACCACCGCCTTGACGCTGGCATCGAAACTGTCGGCGAGTTCGTTCATCGTGCGGCGTTTCTCGGCCTCGGCGCGCTCCGCCGCCTCCTTCTGCTCGGTCTCCAGCCGCTGCACCGCGCGGGCGTTCTGCCGGAACACCTCGACGGACCTCGCCATGGCGGCGATCTCGTCGCCGCCGTCGCCGCTCGGCAGCGCGACGTCGAGATCGCCGTCCGCCAGGGCCCGCATCCCCCCGGTCAGCCGGTTCACCGGCCCGACAACCCGTTTCAGAACGATCCAGAACGCGAGGACGGTGAGCAGAGCGGCCGCCAGCAGCACCGTCCCGTTCACCCCCATGGACCAGACGCTGTCCCCTTCCGACGATTCGGCGAGGCGGGCGCTGGCGACGCTGGCGGCGCGCGACAGCTCGAGCAGGCTGTCGATGGCGCGGGTCGCCGCGGCGATCCATTCGGCCCCGTCGACCGGGTAGTCAGAGCCCTTCTGGCCCGCGGCGTAGACCTGCGCCCGAACCTCCTGGAACGTCCCGAAGAACTCCTCCTTCACACGCTCGGCCGCCGCGGTGATCTCCGGCGCCGCAACCTCCTTGGCGAGATAGATCCGCACCCCGGTCCAGGCCTGCTCGACCCGGCCGCGGAGCTCGGTCAGACGCTGCGTCGCCGCCGGAGACATCGCGGTTCCGCCCGAGATGAGGCCACCGACGATCGCCCGCTCGCGGCCGGCATACTCGCTCATGGTCCAGACGGCGTGCTTGACGTCCTGGGCCAACAGGATGCGCGTCTCGATCGTGTGCGGCAGATACTGCGCGGCCGTCCGAAGCTCCTGCGAGATCATGATCAGCGACGTCATGACCGGAACCCAGTCCTTCGTGACATCGGCCGAGCGGCCGACCTTCATCTGGCCGAGATCCTTGTCGAGCTTCGCTCTCAGTTCCCCGACCTTGGCATACGCGGCGGCAACGCTCGCGATCAGGTCGTCGCGTCCCCGGAACGCGGGGGCTCCCCGGATCTCGGACATGCCCTGGGCGTATGCCGCGTCCGCGGTCGCGCGACGCTCCGCGATCTGGGCCAGGACCTGCTTGGAGGCCGGGTTCCAGTCCGCCAACGCCGCATTGCTGAGCCCGCGCTCCACCGCCCAGTTGCCGGCCGCGGTCAGCAGCAGGTCCGAGGTGCGGTTTCCTTCGGCGACGTAGGTCGACTCCCGATAGCCGTTCCAGGCTCGCACGCTCTCCAGCCCCGCCAGCACGACAACGCCGAGCGACAGCAAGCCTGTGACCGTCAATAGGCTGTTTCGAATGGTGATTTGGATGCCAGCCATGTCCCTCTCCCCCCTCCGGAAACGTATGCGTCCCAAGAGGGTAGGAAGAGAGTCTTAATCATTCCTTGTTTCACATATAATTAATCAAGAATATTCGTTATTTGAAATCGACCATTCCCTGCAATACCCGAAGGCTCGCCGACATACACCCTACGCCATCCAGGCCTCGATCAGGTGCGGCCCGGGCTCGGCGATCGCCCGGGCGAGCGCATCGTTGAACGTCTCGGCGCTGTCGACCCGCACACCGGGCACGCCCATGCCCTTGCCCAGCGCCACCCAGTCGAGCTCCGGCCGGTCGAGGGTCAGCATGTCGATCGCCTTGCGTCCCGGGTTCTGCGCCCCGACGTTGGTCAGTTCGTGCCGCAGGATCGCGTACGACCGGTTGGCGAAGATCACGTTCACCACGTCGCAGCCCTCGCGCGCCTGGGTCCAGAGCGCCTGCAGGGTGTACATGCCGGACCCGTCGCCCTCGGTGCAGATCACCTTGCGGTCCGGACAGGCGATCGCCGCCCCGGTCGCGTAGGGCAGGCCGAGGCCGATCGACCCGCCGGTCAGCGCCAGCCAGTCATGCGGCGCCGCCCCGACCGTGTACGGCATGAAGCCGCGCCCGGCGGTGACGCTCTCGTCGGCGACGATCGCGTTCTCCGGCATCAGGTTGCCGAGCGCGCAGGCCACCGCCTCCGGCGTCAGCGCCCCGGTCGCCAGCTCCGGCCGCTTGCTCTCCTGCAGCTCCGGCTCCGCGTTCCAGGCATCCAGTTCGTCGCACAGCGCCGACAGTACGGCGTGATGGTCGTCGCCCATCTCGGCCAACCGATGCACCGCGCAGCCGTCGGGGATGAGCACGCTCGGCTTGTTCGGGTAGGCGAAGAACGCCACCGGGACCTTGGCCCCGAGCAGGACGATGTGCTTGACCGACGCCAGCTGCTTCAGCGCGATGTCGACCGGGTACTGGATGCGCTCGATCGCGACCCGACCGGCGCCGCGCTGCCAGCGGCCGTTCGAGGTCTGGCACGACAGACGGCAACCGGTCTTCGCGGCGATCCGGCCGGCGATCTCCAGGGTGTCGGCCCGCAGCGCCCGCCCCGACATGTGGATCAGGGTCTCGGCGCCGGAAGTCAACGCCGCCGCCGCCTCGCGGATCGCCTGCGGGTCCGGGCCCGGCAGCGGCGCCGGCGCCACCGGCAGGGCCGGGCCGTCGGATTCGTCCCAGGCGGTGTTGGCCGGCAGGATCAGCGTGGCGATCTGCCCCGGAGGGCCCATCGAGGCAGCGACCGCGGCGGCCCCGTCGGCCGCCACGTCCTTCGCGCTCTTCGAGGTCTTCACCCAGCCCGAGACCGGCCGGGCGATACCCTCGATGTCCGCGGTCAGCGGTGCGTCGTGCTCGATGTGATAGGTCGCGTGCTCGCCGACGATGTTGACGACCGGCGTGAACGCCTTCTTGGCGTTGTGCAGATTGGCGAGGCCGTTGCCGAGGCCCGGGCCGAGATGCAGCAGCGTCGACGCCGGCTTGTCGGCCATGCGGGCGTAGCCGTCCGCCATGCCGGTGACGACCCCTTCGAACAGCCCGAGCACGCACCGCATGCCGTCGACCCGGTCGAGGGCGGCGACGAAATGCATCTCCGAGGTGCCGGGGTTGGTGAAGCAGACGTCGACGCCGGACGCGACCAGCGTGCGCACGAGGGATTCCGCGCCGTTCATGAGGATCGTCCTGGAAGCTGAATGTTCAGACCGCCCGATCATGGACGGACACGACGCGTCGAACAAGACCATGCGCTTGCCAAAGCGTTCCCGGGGCGGGCTTCATTCCGGAAGACCAGCCTGTGGGAGGATCCCGTGACCGACGCCGATGCCGACCTGCCGATCATCGACGCGCACCATCATTTCTGGGACCTGGGCCACGGCCGCTACCCATGGCTGGAAGACCACGTCATCCCGTTCCGCTACGGCGACTACTCGGCGCTTCGGCAGCGCAGCTACCTGATCGACGACTTCCTCGGCGACCACGGCCGGCACCGGGTCGTGAAGTCGGTACACATGGAGGCCGAATGGGACCCGCGCGACCCGGTCGGCGAGACCCGCTGGCTGCACGCCCTGCACGACCGCACCGGCTGGCCGCACGCGATGGTCGGCCAGGCCTGGTTCGCGCGGGAGGACATCGCGGAGGTGCTGGCCGGCCACGCCGCCTTCCCGCTGGTCCGCTCGGTACGCCAGAAGCCGGCGGCGGCGCCGTCCCCCGACGCCTTCGTGGCCGGGGCCCCCGGGTCGATGGCGGACCCGGCGTTCCGGGCCGGCTATCGCCTGCTGTCCCGGCACGGGCTGCACTACGACCTGCAGACCCCATGGTGGCATCTCGGCGAAGCCGCCGACCTGGCCCGCGACTTTCCCGATACCCTGATAGTTCTCAACCATACCGGGCTTCCCTCGGACCGTTCGCCGGCCGGGCTCGACGGCTGGCGAAACGCGATGGCGGCCCTGGCCGACCGGCCGAACACGATGGTCAAGATCTCCGGCATCGGCGTCCCCGGACAGCGATGGACGCCGGATCTGCAGCGGGCGATCGTCCTGGATACGATACGGCTGTTCGGCGCCGATCGCTGCATGGTGGCCAGCAATTTCCCGGTCGATTCCCTGTGTGCCACCTATGACGAGATCTTCGCCGGACTGAAGGAGATCACCGCCGACCTCGCCGCGGCCGATCGGCGAGCACTGTTCCACGACACCGCTTCCCGGACGTATCGTCCGGCGTAGCCCGTCCCTCGGGTGCGGCACTCGGGCTCAGGAGGCTGACGCCGTCGGACAACGCATGGTAAGGTCCTCGGCGAAGCTGCCCGAACCTCGGTCAGCCCGGTCAAGGCCAGTGCATGGCGCATGAAACCCATTCGACCGATCCGTCCTATCTCGAAGGTCAGAGGTTGCTGCGCCGATCGGTGAACGCCCCGATCCGGATGGTCCTCATGTATTGGCTGGGGCTGCACGACGGCGAGCGGCCGCCGGCGAGACAGCAGTTCGACCCGGTCGACCTGCCGAGCCGCGCCCTGCCCTACCTGTTTCTGCTGGAACGCATCCCCGGGCCGGGCTGGCGCCTGCGCCTCGCCGGCTCGCACCTGGTCGATGCTCTGGGACGCGACTTCACCGGCTGCGAACTGGTCGACGAACAGATACCCGGCGTATCCCTGTCGCGGACCGTACGACTGCTGAACCAGATGGCCGAGACCGGCCTGCCGGGACATTTCCACGGCCGCTCGACGTTCCGTTTCAGGGACAACTACGACGACCACGAGCAGGTCCTGCTGCCGTTCCGCGATCGCAAGACCGGCCTGATAGAGGCCGTCCTGGGCGCAATCGTCTACGAGGGGCTGCAGGGCGCCTTCGGGCCGGGCGCCACCTGGTAGCGGAACCCGGGAGGAGGCGGAACCCGCCGCCCCCTCCCGCTCCGAAGGGCTAGTTCAGCAGGGTCTGCGGCAGCCAGGTGATCACTTCCGGCCAGATCATGAACACCGCCACGGTGATGAAGTCGGCGACCACGAACGGGCCGACGCCCCGGAACACCGTGGAGATCGGGATGTCCGGACGGACCGCCGACACCACGAAGCAGTTCAGGCCGATCGGCGGCGTCACCAGGCAGACCTCGGCCATCTTCACGACGATGATCCCGAACCAGATCGAGTCGTAGCCGAGCGCCATCACCGCCGGGTACACGACCGGCAGGGTCAGCAGGAGCATGCCGATCGCGTCCATGAACATGCCGAGGATCGCGTAGGCGATCAGGATGCAGACCATCACCACCCACGGCTCGAACGGCAGCGAGACGATGAAGTTGGTGAAGTGCTCCGGCAGGCCGGCGAACCCGAGGAACCGCACGAACGCCAGCACGCCCCAGATCAGGCTGAAGATCATCACGGTGAGCTTGGCGGTGTCGAGCAGCGACGCCTTCAGGGCGTCCCAGCGCATGCCCTTCATCATCGCCATGAGGAACACCACGAACGCCCCCAGCGCTCCCGCCTCGGTCGGGGTCGCCCAGCCGAAGTACATGGCGCTGAAGATGATGACGACCACCGCGACCACCGGGAAGGTGCCGGGTATCGCCTTGACCCGGTCGGTCCAGGTGTATCCCTTGATCGCCGGGCCGATCTTCGGGTCGATCTTGGCCCAGATCAGGATGATCGCGACGTAGATCAGCGCCGAGACGATCCCGGGGATGAAGCCGGCCAGCAGCAGCTGCCCGACCGATTCCTCCACGATGATCGCGTAGATCACCAGGATCGCGCTCGGCGGAATCAGGGTTGCCAGGGTTCCGCCGGCCGCCACCACGCCCGCCGCGATCCGACGCGAATAGCCGGCCGACAGCATCTCGGGGATCGCCACCCGGGCGAACACCGCCGCGGTCGCGGTCGAAGCCCCCGACACCGCGGCGAAGCCGGCCGTGGCCATCACCGATGCCACCGCCAGTCCACCGGGCATCCACCCCAGCCACTTGCGCGCCGCGTCGAACAGCGCCTGGGTGATGCCGGCGTGGAACGCCAGATAGCCGATCAGGATGAACATCGGCAGCACGGACAGCGTGTAGGTGACCGACTTCGAGTGCGGGATCGTGCCGACCATTCCGGCGCCCGCGTCCCAGCCGATGATGGCCACCAGACCGACGAAGCCGACGGTCGCGGCCGCGATGTACACGCGCACCCCGATGATCACCATCACCAGGAGGGCGATGACGCCGATGATGCCGATCGTGTCGTTGCTGAGCTCGGTCACGCGCCGGCCCTCCCCTTGGACTCGCCGTCGGTGTCTTCGAGCGCGCCGGCGCCCGCGGCCTCTTCCTCGGCCAGTTCGCGGACGTCGGCGATCAGCGGAACCGCCACCGGCGCCGCGCCCGGGTTGAGGAACAGGCGCGCATAGCCGATCAGGTTCAGCAGCTGGCGCAGGAACAACAGTGCGAAGGCCGCCGGGATCAGCATCTTCGACGGCCACCAGGGGATCTGCGCGTCGATCGTCGAATCGCCGTACTCGTAGGCCCGCATGGCGTGCTCCCAGCCGTACCAGATCAGCACTGCCATCAGGAACAGCCCGAGGACCTGGCCGGCCATTTCGGCCAGCCAGAGCGGCCGGCCGCGCAGCTTGCCGATCAGCAGTTCCATGCGGACGTGGCCGTTCATGCGCTCGCAGTAGGCGATGGCCAGGAACGCGAACACCGCGATCGACATCTCGATGGCGTCGATGTAGCCGAAGATCGGTGCGTTGAAGACCGTCCGCCCGACGATCTGGACGACGCCCACCAGCATCAGCCCGAAGATGAAGAAGGCGGAAAGCAGGGCGGTGCCGCGCTCGAGCGCGTGCAGCACGCGGTCGAACCGATCCACGGTATGGCCCCCCGACGCCGCCTGCTCGGGCGTGAGGTTCAGGGGCTGGGTCATGTCTCCGAGTCCCTTCGTTTGCAGTCCCGGCCGCCGGCTCGGGCGAGCGCGGCGAAGCCGGCCGGCTGGAAGCGGGAAAGGGCCGCGCCAGGCGCGGCCCTTCCCTCGATACGCGGTCGTTCGCCTACTTGTTGGCGGCCTTCTTGGCCTCCGCGAAGATCAGGTCCAGCAGACCCTGGGCGTCGAACTTGTCCTTGTTCTCGGCCACCCACTGGTCCCACACCGGCTTGCCGCCGATCTTGCGGAACTCCTCGAGCTGCTCGTCGGAGTAGACGATCTCCTCGAGCTTGGACCTGAACATCGGCAGGTTCTTCTCGTCGATGTCGTGATAGGCCTTGATCTGGACCTTGTAGGCCTCGGGCTTCAGGTCCATCAGCAGCTTCTGGTACTGCGGCGGCAGCTTCGCGTACGCGTCCTTGTTCAGGACCATGGCGCATTCGGAGGTGCCCGGCGACATGTTCGAGGTGAACCAGTTGCTGATCTCGTGGATCTTGTAGGCGGCGTGCGAGTAGGTGTACGGGAACGAGGCGGCGTCCATGGTGCCGCGCTCCATACCGGTGTACACGTCGGTCGCCGGCACGGTCGTCAGGGTCGCGCCCAGCTTCTCCATGGCGGTACCGACGCCGCCGCCGGCGCGGACCCGCATGCCCTTCCAGCCGTCCAGCGTCTTCGGCGCCGGGCCACGGCCGAGGAACTCGTACTGCGGCAGCAGCGCCGAGAAGTACGGCATGGCGTTCCAGTTATCCATGTCCGCCTTGAACTCCGGCGTGTTCATCAACGCCTCGCGGACGTGCATGGACAGCTCGAGGTCGCCGAGCGGCAGGAACGGCATGGTCAGGACCATCCAGGCCGGGTTCTTGCCGGGATGATAGAAGTTGCAGAACTGGGCGGACTGGAAGGCGCCGATCTTGATGCCGTCCAGGTTTTCGCGCGCCTTGGACAGCGCCTCGCCGTAGTGGATCTTGAGGGTGAAGTTCCCGCCGGTCTTCTCGGCCAGCTGCTGGGAAATCCACTCCGGACCGACGGTGAAGGCCCGGGCCTTGCCCCAGGTCGACATGTTCCACGACACCTTCGGGCCCTCGACCTCGGCCGCCTGCGCGACGCCGAGGCTGACGGCACAGGCGCCGACGATCATGGAGACGCGCACGAGCGTCTTGAACTTCATGTTGTCCTCCGCTGTGAGTCTTGTTCGTTGTGCCGGCCGTTACCAGGACGGTTCGGTCCGATCGGTTGCTCGAAACGTCGTGCCCCCCTTCCACGATCCTCGTTCCGCTGCCGGCCTCGTCCGTTGCCGGCCCCGTTCCCCTCCGGCCCGTCGCCGGTGCCTGGACAGGAGTTTGACCGTACCGGCGGGCCCCGACAAGTTGTACGACGGATTGCCGACCGTCGACTTGTATACAATCATCGGGCCGGAAAGCAAGCCGGACCGGCCGTCCCTCAGACCGGCTCGCCGGTGAACAGCTTGAGCACGGCGATGCCGTCAAGCTCGTCGTGTCCGCGCGCCGCCATCAGCCGGAACAGCTCGGCGGCCTGCGTCGACATCGGGATCGCCGCCTTCAGGTCGTGGGCGAGATCGTGGACCATGTCGAGGTCCTTGAGCACCTGGCGAAGGTAGCCGGCCGGCGCGTAGTCGCGCTCGATCATCCGCGGCCACATCGCCCGCATCAGGTTGGACCCGGCATAGCCCGAGCCGAGCGCGTCGACCAGCTTGCCGCTGTCGACGCCGCCGCGCTCCGCCAGGTTCAGGGCTTCCGCCAGCACCACGAAATTGGTGAGCACGCACACCTGGTTGACCATCTTCGTGACCTGGCCGGCGCCGACCGGACCGAGGTGAACGAGGCTGGCGGCCAGGCCTTCCAGGACCGGCCGGACCGTCGCCATGTCGGCGTCCGAGCCGCCGGCCATGATCGCCAGGCCACCGGCGCGGGCGGCCGGCGGCCCGCCGGACACCGGCGCATCGACCCATCCGGCCCCGCTGTCCGCCCGCAACCGCTCGGCCATCGCCTTGGTGCGGGCGACCACGGTGGTCGAGAAGTCGACGAGCACGGCATCGCGCCCGACCGATCCGGCGACCCCGTCGGGGCCGAACACCGCCTCCTCCAGGTCGTCGGTCGTGGTCACGCAGGTCATGACGAGGTCGGCCCCGGCAGCGGCCTCGGCCGGGCTCCCGACGGGGGTCACGCCCCACTGCGCCGCGGCATCCCTTCGATCCGCCCTGGGGTCGAAGCCGGCCACGCCGTGCCCGAGCTCGACCAGCCGTCGCGTGAACCCCTCGCCCATCAGCCCCAGGCCGAGAAACCCGATGCGCATCCATCCCTCCCCGGCCGGGTCGCGCCCGGCACCGGCTTCGCTTCTCAGTGCAGCTTCGGTCCCTTGAGCAGTTCCCGACGCGACACCGACTCGATGGTCAGTTCGAGCAGCTCGCCGTCGCGGGCGACGGTCAGCGGTATCGCGCTGCCGGCCGGTCCGACCGCCCACACCTGCCGCAGGAAGTCGGCGAGGCTGCCGACCGGGCGCCCGTCGACCTTGGCGATCACGTCGCCGACCTGGACGTCGGCCTGGTCCGCCGGCCCGCCGTCGCTCAGCCCGGCCACCACCAGCCGGCTCTCCATCTCGGTGCCGTACAGACCGAGCCAGGGGCGCGGCGGCCGGTTCGGCATGCCGTAGGCCACCATGTCGTCGTAGATCGGCTTCAGCAGATCGATCGGCACCACCATGTTGCCGTCGACCGGCTGCCCCCCGCCCTGGGACTGCTGGATGAACAGCGAACCGATCCCGAGCAGGCGGCCATCCTCGCCGATCAGGCCGCAGCCGCCCCAGTTCGGATGTGCCGGGGCGGTGAAGATGGCGTCGTCGATCAGGTACTCCCAGTAGCCGGCGAACTCCCGCACGCCGATCACCTGGGCCTTGACCGCGGCCCGGCGTCCGCCGTGACCGGCGAGCATGACCGGATCGCCCTCGCGCACCGCCGAGGACTCGCCGAACTCGAGGGCCGGCAGGTCGAGCGCGCCGAGTGCCTGCACCAGGCCGAACCCGGTCTCCTGGTCGTAGCCGAGCACCGTCCCCGGCACCGCCCGCCCGCGATTGTCGGTGATCCAGATGGTCTCGGCCTCGGTGACCAGATAGCCGATGGTCAGGATCAGGCCGTCCTCCCGGATCACGACGCCGTTGCCGGATCGCTCGGTCCCCAGGATCGACGCGGTGAAGGCGTCCTCCGGCACGTGGCTCTTCAGCCCCACGATGGACGACAGCACCTTGTTCAGGTCGTAGGCCAGATGCTCCGGCCGCGGATCTTCCTCCGACATGACTTCCCGTCGATCGCCGGTTGCGCTCCAAATCAGGCGGCGGCGCGGTCTCCGGAGCCCAGGGACGCCGCCGCCGATACTCTAGCAGCGACCACGCGCGACCGTCAGCCTGCGCGTGCCGCTCGTCCCGGTGACAGGACCGAGGCTATTCCTGGGTGTCGGGAAAGCCGTCCAGCGGTCCGATCGGGAGTTCGTCGCGCTGAACCACCGGCGGACTCATGACATACACCGCCACCAGCCGAGCCAGCGCCGCCAGCGAGTCGATGTGCACCCGCTCCCAGCCGTGGCTGGCGTCCAGCCCGAACGCCACCAGCGCGGTGCGGATGTCGTTGCCGGCTTCGATCGCCGAGGCGGCGTCGCAACGGTAGTGCTTGAACACGTCGCGCCGGTGGTCGATGCCGTAGCGGCGGGCAAGGTCGATCAGGCCGCGGGTGAGGTGGTAGTCGAACGGCCCGGTCATGTCGCCCATGGCGATTGTGACGCCGTACTCCGCCGAGCTCTGGCCGGGCGCCACGGTGGCGTTGTCGACCGCCAGCAGCTCGGCGACGTCGCCGTGCAGCACCGCCGAGGCACCCGAACCGGTTTCTTCCGAGATCGTGAACAGGAAGTGGCAGTCCACCGGCAGCTTGGCGTCGGTCTCGGTCACCGCCGACAGCACCTCCATCATCGCTGCCACGCCGGCCTTGTCGTCCAGGTGCCGGGCGTTGATGAAGCCGGTGTCGGTCACCTCCGGCTGCGGATCGACGGCGACCATGTCGCCGACGTGGAACGCCCGCGAGACCAGGTCGTCGCTGGACGACACCCGGTCGTCGACCCGGATCTCCAGGTTGTCCCAGTGCGCCGGCTGGGTCTCGATCTCCTGGTCGAAGACGTGCCCCGAAGCCTTCAGCGGCAGGATCGTCCCGCGTCTCGGCCCGGCCTCGGTGAACACGGTCACGCGCGCGCCCTCAGCGAACCGCGCCGCCCAGGTTCCGACCGGCCGGATCGCCAGCCGTCCGTTCGCCTTCAGCTGCGTGACCTGGGCGCCGAGCGTGTCGAGATGGCCGACCACCGCGCGGTCCGGGCTCTCGACCTCGCCGCGCAGGTTGGCGCGGATCGCGCCGCGCCGGGTCAGCTCGTAGTCGATCCCGCGCCCGTCCAGCCAGCCGCAGACGTGCCGGACGATGCTGTCGGTGTAGCCGGTCGGGCTCGGGATCGCCTCCAGTTCCAGCAGGTGGTCGAGGATCCTGCGCCCCTCGATCGCCGCCAGTGTCCGCGACGCGTCGCCATAGCTCCGCAGTCGCTCCTCGGCCGATCTATCGAGCGGCGGCATGGCGCGCCTCCTCCTGTCGATGCGCACCCGACCGTGCCGACCGGTCGACGGTGTGCGGGAACAGCATGTCGACGAACCGCTCGGCGGTCGGCTGCGGCTCGTGGTTGGCGAGGCCCGGACGCTCGTTGGCCTCGACGATCACGTAGTCGTCGCCGGCCGGGTCCGGCACCAGGAAATCGAATCCGACCAAGGGAATGGCGAGCGCCCGCGACGCCTCCTCGGCCGCCAGCGCCAGACGCGGCGACAGGACCGGGGTAACGTCGTGGATGGTCCCGCCGGTATGCAGGTTGGCGGTCTTGCGCACCGCCAGATGCTCGCCGGCCGGCAGCACCGAATCGTAGTCGTAGCCGGCCAGCCCGATGCAGCGCTCGGTCTCGCCGTCCATCGGGATCCGGCTCTCGCCGCCGGTCGCGGCCGAGCGCCGGCGGCTCTGCTTCTCGATCAGGGTGCGCACCGTCGAGACGCCGTCACCCACCAGGCTGGCCGGCTTGCGGATCGCCGCCGCCACCAGCTTGTGGTCGATCACGATCAGGCGCAGGTCCTGACCCTCGCAGAACTCCTCCAGCAGCACCCGGTCGGACACCGCATAGGCCGCCTCGATCGCGCGGCGCATGGTCTCGACATCCGAGATGTCGACCGCGATGCCGCGCCCCTGCTCGCCCTTGGCCGGCTTCACCACGATCCGGCCGTGCCGCTTCAGGAACGCCTCGTCGCCCTCGTCGTCCGTGACCTCGCGCTGCTCCGGCACCCGGAACCCCTGCTTCTTCAGCAGGCGCGAGGTCAGGGACTTGTCGTCGCAGCGGCTGAACGCCACCGCGCTGGTCAGCTCGGACAGCGATTCCCGGCAGGCGACCCGGCGGCCGCCATGGGTCAGGGTGAACAGCCCGGCCTCCTCGTCCTCGATCTCCACCCCGATGCCGCGCCGGCGCGCCTCGTTGATGATGATCCGGGCATAGGGGTTGAGCCGCGCCTCCGGCCCCGGCGCCGAGTAGAGCCTCTCGTTGATCGGGTTCTTGTACTTGATGCTGAACAGCGGCACCCGCTCGAAGCCGAGCTTCTCGTACAGCCCGATCGCCTGCTCGTTGTCGTGCATGACCGACAGGTCGATCTGCGCAAGGCCGCGGGTCTGGAAGGTCTCGATCAGGTGCCGGACCAGGACCTCGCCGATGCCCGGCAGGCTGGCCTGCGGGTCGACCGCCAGGCACCACAGGCTGGAGCCACGTTCCGGGTCGGCGAAGGTCAGGACATGGTCGATGCCGGTCACCGTGCCGACCACTTCGCCCGAGGCCTCGTCGATCGCCAGCAGGTGCAGGATGTGGCGCGAGCCGCGGTGGTTCAGGAAGAAGTCGCGGTCGGCCTGCACCATGCCGTGCTTGGCGTAGATCCGGTTGACCGCGGCCGCGTCCTCGCCGGAGCGCACACGGCGCACATACACGCCGGGCACCCGGTCGCGGCGCGGCCGGTAGCGCTGCAGGTCGAGCCGGTAGGTGTGCGACGGGTCGAGGAACAGCGCCTCCGGCGCCTGCGCCAGCACGACGTGCGGGTCGCTCAGGTAGATCGCGATGTCGCGCTCGTCCGGGGCCTCCTGGCGGAGTGCCTCGGTCAACGCCTCGGCGCTGTCGAAGGTGTGGCCGAACAGCAGCCGTCCCCAGCCGCAATGCACGACCGCGTTGTCGTCCGGCGGATCGAGATCCCGCAACTCCGCCTGCCCCGGGTTCCACGCCCGCCGCACCCGGTCGCGAGCCCGCGAGCGGCGCTGGCGATAGGCCGTCTGAATACGTTCGTTCATGGCGTCGTCGTCTCCCGTGTCAGATCCCGTGGGCCTGCAGCCAGGCCTCGAGCAGCGCCGCCTGCCAGAGCTCGGATCCCCCAAGCCCCGTGATGTGCGCCTCCGGGGTCTGCAGCCGGCTGTCCAGCCAGCCCTGCTCGAACAGGCCCCGGTCGCGGGCCCGGCGATCGTTCAGGATGTCCCGCACGTATTCCAGGGTGTCGCCCTGGATGTACTTGAGCGCCGGCACCGGGAAGTAGCCCTTCGGCCGGTCGATGACCGCCGACGGGATCACCCGGCGGGCGGCCTGCTTCAGCACGTGCTTGCCGCCCTCGCCGACCTTGAACTCGGCCGGGATCCGGGCGGCGAGCTCGACCAACTCGTGATCCAGGAACGGCACCCGGGCCTCCAGCCCCCAGGCCATGGTCATGTTGTCGACCCGCTTCACCGGGTCGTCGACCAGCATGACCGTGGTGTCGAGGCGGAGCGCCTTGTCGATGGTCCGCTCCGCCCCCGGCATCGCGAACGCCTCCTCCAGGAACGCCCCGGCATGGTCGCCGTTCCGCAGCGCCGGCCCGGCGGCAGCCAGGAAGCCGTCGTGGTCGCGGTCGCGGAACAGCCGGGCGTAGTCGGCGACGCCGGTCGCGTCGTCGAGCAGCGGCGGATACCAGTGATAACCGCCGAACACCTCGTCGGCGCCCTGGCCGGACTGCACGACCTTGACCCGCTTCGCGACCTCCTCGCTCAGCAGGTAGAAGCCGATGCAGTCGTGGCTGACCATCGGCTCCGACATCGCGGCGATGCAGCTCGGCAGCGACGGCAGCAGGCGCTCGCGGCTGTCGACCCGGATCTGGTGGTGCACCGTGCCGAAGTGCTCGGCGATGATGTTCGAGTACTGGAACTCGTCGCCGACCTCGTCGCCGACGGTCTCGAAGCCGACCGAGAAGGTCTCCAGCGGCACGTCGCTCTGCTCGGCGATCAACCCGGTGATCAGCGAGGAATCGACGCCGCCCGACAGCAGCACCCCGACCGGCACGTCGGCGACCAGCCGCCGCCGCACCGCCGTGCGCAGGCTCTCCAGCACCCGCTCGGCCCAGTCCTCGGCGCCGAGCCCGCGCTCGTCGTCACGGGTCTCGTAGACCGGCGCCCAGTACCGGCGCTCCTGGCGTCGGCCGTCGGCTTCGACCGTCAGCACGGTCGCCGGCGGCAGCTTGCGCACGCCCTTGAGGATGGTGCGAGGGGCCGGCACCACCGCGTGAAACGTCATGTAGTGGTTGAACGCCACCGGATCGATTTCGGTCGAGACGTCGCCGGCCTGCAAAAGCGCCGGCAGGGTCGACGCGAACCGCAGGCCGCCCTTCACCTCGGCGAGGTACAGCGGCTTGATGCCGAGCCGGTCGCGCGCCAGGGTCACCCGGCCGCTGCCGCGCTCCCAGACGGCAAACGCGAACATTCCGGCCAGGCGCTCGACGCAGGCCGGTCCCCATTTGTGGAACGCCTTGAGGATCACCTCGGTGTCGCCGTCGGAGAAGAACCGGTAGCCGGCGGCCTCCAGGTCGCGCTTCAGTTCACGGTAGTTGTAGATCGCCCCGTTGTAGGCGATCGCCAGGCCGAGTTCCGCATCCACCATCGGCTGCTGGGCGCGCTCGGACAGGTCGATGATCGACAGCCGCCGGTGCGCGAGCCCGAGGCGGCTCTGCAGGAACAGTCCGTCGGCGTCGGGGCCGCGGGTGACCATGGCGTCCGCCATGGCAGCAAGACGGACGGGCGACGCGGAGCGCCCGTCGAACCGGATTTCGCCGGCCAATCCACACATGAATTCGCTACCTGATAGTGAAGGATACCCACAATATGGCACACTCGGCCGGCAATTGAACCCCCATGTCCAAATTTCACTATTCAATCAAGTAATTGGGTAACGATCCCCATCGCAGCCAAAATACTGAAAAGTGAAGGCAAAGATACCCGATCAACGACATTCTTCGCATTCGGCGCAGCCCACCGAAACCGCTTCGGAACGCTTCATTTTTGTGACAATTCCAACGAGAACCACGCATCGGAAACGAACATTGGGGAGTTAACCAATCCCCTAGCCAAACCGGCCGCCGCATGATGAAATTCCGTTTCATCGTCACCCGCATGGATGGCGGAGGCGATGCCCAAAAGAAGTCCTTGAGGGAGGAAGAAATGCGAGCGACCTACGCAGCCACCGTTGCTCTGGGGGCCGTGCTGCTGGCCGGGCCGGCGATGGCGCAGGACTGGACGAAGTCGAAATGGGGGCCGGACGACGAGATCGGCGCAGCCAACCTGATCACGCCCGAGTCGGTGATGCAGGCCGCCAAGCTGGTGAAGACCGGCAAGACCTACAACCTCGGCATCATCGTCGATCCGACGGTCCCGGCGTTCGCGCCGCGTACCATGAGCATCACGGTGCTGCAGCCGAACCAGATCGCGACCAAGGGTCTCGGCGACAACGCCATGACCTACAACGACGACATCTTCATGGGCTGGCTCGGCATCGGCCCGCAGATCGACGGGCTCGGTCACATCGGCATCGACCACGTCTACTACAACGGCCTCAAGGACAGCGACTTCGCCAAGGCCGACGGGCTGAAGAAGCTCGGCATCGAGAAGCTGCCGCCGATCGTGACCCGCGGCGTGCTGCTCGACATGGCCGCGTACTACGGCGTCGACCTGGTGAAGGAGGGCACTCCCTACACCAAGGAGGACATTGTCGGCGCCGCCAAGAAGCAGGGCGTCGAGATCCGCAAGGGCGACGTCGTGCTGTTCCACTCGAACTGGCTGACCCTGCTCGACGAAGGCACCCGCGACGCCAAGCGCTACGGCTCGTCCGAGCCCGGTCTCGGCAAGAGCGGGGCCGAGTACCTGGCGGAGATCGGAGTCGTGGCCGTCGGCGCCGACACCTGGGGCCTCGAGGCGGTGCCGTTCCCCGAGGGCACCGGCGTGTTCGAGGTGCACCAGATCCTGATTCCCAAGAACGGGATCTTCATCCTGGAGAACATGGAGACGCGCGAACTCGCCAGGGACAAGGCCTACGAGTTCATGTTCGTGCTCGGCCCGACCCGCATGCGCGGGGCGGTGCAGATGATGATCAACCCGACCGCCATTCGCTGACGGCGGCCCCGGCGGCGGGTTCTCGCGACCCGCCGCCGGCCGAGCCGTCTATCCGAAGGTGAACCAGCCGGACTGCAGCTGGGACACGGTGACGCCGTTGAGGGTCAGGGTGTTGCCGCTGCCGAGCGCGATCTGCACCCCGTCGGCGGTGTCGGTCGCCGCCGCCACCAGCTCGGCGTAGCTGGCGATGCCGCTGCCGTTGACGTCCGACGCGATCCTGATGGTGTCGCCGCCGGCGCCGTCGAAGTCGTTGACCGTGTCGGCGCCGCCGCCGTTGCCGATCACGATCAGGTCGGCGCCGTCGCCACCGGAGATCGTGTCGTCGCCGAGCCCGCCCTGCAGGGTGTCGTTGCCGAGCCCGCCGACCAGCAGGTCGTTGTCCTGGCCTCCCAGCAGGTTGTCGTTGCCCTGGCCGCCGAACAGGCTGTCGGCGCCGAGGTTGCCGTACAGCACGTCGTCGGCCAGGTTGCCATAGGCCACGTCGGCGTCCTGGCCGCCATACGCCACGTCGGCGTCCTGGCCGCCATACAGGGTGTCGCCGCCGACATTGCCGTACAGCACGTCGGCGTCGGTGTTGCCGTACACCACGTCGGCCCCGGTGCCGCCCCACAGCGAATCGTTGCCGGAACCGCCATTCACCGTGTCGTTGCCGCCGTCGCCGTACAGGCTGTCGTTGCCGGCCGCCGAGCCGATGGTGTCGTCGCCGTCGCCGCCGTACAGCGTGTCGTCGCCCTCGCCCAGCGAGATGAACTGGCTGCTGCCGTCGCCGACCGCGTAGTTGTTGCCCGACCCGCCGGTCACCGTCGCGTTGCCGATGATCGACGCGAACTCGATGTTGTCGAGCTGCAGGGTCTTGCCGGTGATCGACCGCATGTCGATCACGAACGCCTCCGACTGCCCGCTGTTCGAGGACCCGGTGATCACGATCGGCGCGTCGGTGGTGATGCCGGTGCCGACCGTCGGAATGATGGTGCGGATGTCCAGGGTGGTGGTCGACGCCAGGGTATTCAGGAAGGTCCGCGCCCCGCCGACCACCTCGGTCGACCCGGTCGGGTTGCGGCCCTCGATGGCGGAGACCAGGGTGTTCACCGCGGTGTCGCCGGACTGCGCCGTCGACGGCCCCGACGACGTGATGCTGACCGACGGCGGCAGGGTCGCCGTGACCACGTTGCCGTTGTTGCCGGTGTTCTGCACGATCGCCGCCGAGCCGCTGCTGCCGCCGTTGTTGGTGATCGTCCGGTCGCCGCCCGAATTGTCGCTCACCCCGCCGTCGTTCACCGACACCCCGCCGTCCGAGCCGGAGCCGCCGGAATCGCCGCCGCCGTTGTTGGACGGCGCGGTCAGGGTAATCGTGGTTGTGCCGCCGCTCAGCGACGCGCTCCAGGTGCCGCTCGCCGAGGTGATGCCGGTCAGGGTCAGGGTCTGACCGCTGCCGAGGTCGATCGTGCCGCTCGCCGCCGTCCCGTTCAGCGCCGTCAGATCGCTGCTGGTGACCTCGATGGTGTCGCCGATCGCGAAATCGCCGATGGTGTCGCCGTTGTGGTTGGCGGCGCTGCCGGTGAAGGTGTCGTTGCCGTCGCCGCCGAACATCGTGTCGGCATTGGCACCGCCCCGCAGCACGTCGTCGCCGACCCCGCCGTACAGCAGGTCGTCGCCGGAGAATCCGCTCAGGGTATCGTTCTCGGTATCGCCGTACAGGGTGTCGGCGCCGTCGCCGCCCGACATGGTGTCGGTGCCGGTCCCGCCGTAGAGCAGATCGTTGCCCTTGCCGCCCCATATCCAGTCGCCACCGTCGTCGCCGTACAGCAGGTCGGCGCCTGAACTGCCGATGACCGTGTCGTTGCCGGCACCGCCGTAGAGCGTGTCGTCGCCGTCGCCGCCCGAAGTGGCGTCGTTGCCGGCCTCGCCGTAGACAATGTCGTTGCCGGTGGCGCCGTAGCCGAAGTCGTTGCCGTCGCCGCCGTAGATCGTGTCGTTGCCGCCACCGCCATACAGCGTGTCATTGCCGAGATCGCCGAACAGCGAATCGTTGCCGTCGAGCGCGGAGATGACGTCGGTACCGCCGAGGCCGGAGATGTCGTCGTTGCCGGCCGTGCCGGTGAGGGTGTCGTTGCCGGCTGTACCGGTCGTGCTCGCCAGCAAGCCCTGATAGGCGGCCCGGGCCGCCGGCGCGAACGCCGGCTCGACCGTCGCGCCGGCCGGATCGCGCAGGATCCAGCTGCCGCCCAGCGCCGCCGCGCCGACCGGTGCTACCGAGGCGAACACCTCGGCACCGAGCGCCGCCTCGAGATACTCGACGAAGCCCCGCCCCGCGGCACCGGCAGCGACCGAGCAGCCGTACAGCACGACGCGCCCGTCGGGCGACAGCGCTGCCGCGATGTCGGCCAGGATCCCTCGCCGCATCACCAGCCCGGGCAGGTCGATCCGCTCGCCGGCCAGCAGCAGGCTGCCGGGCTCGCCGTGGCCCACGACGTGCAGCGCCGCCACGCCGGAGCGACCGTTCAGGTACTCGGCCACCTGCTCGATGCCCCGCCCGCCCGCGGCCAGCCGCAGCACCTCGGCGTCGGCGCCGAGGCCCGCCAGCAGGGTCGCGGCGTCTTCGACGGCCGAATCGACGACCACGAGTTCGACATTCCGCCGGGCCACTTCGCCCACGCGCTGGCTCGATGCCAGTTCCCAAACCCTCATGTCAGTCTCCAAACTGTCACCGCGTCGGCGCCGTCGACGCCCGCGAATCGCGCTTATGGTGCCGGTCGACAGGCAACGGCGGCCTGCCGGTCAGTGGTTCGACTCGAAGCAACCAGTGGCTAGGCCCAGGGCTGGCCCGCCGAAACACACTCAATTTGACCTATATTCTAGTCAACTCTTAGGTCAAATTGTAAAAATCTCATTAATCTCGCGCTTCGGTATGCCTGCCGGGACATCGGCCCGGCGCTTCGTGAATAGCAACGAACGGTGAACCAAGTTCTAACCGGAATGGTTAAGCAACGGTTAACCGCCGGAGCTCTCACCCCGGGCCGGACCGGGAGTGCGCGATGCCGCCGGGCAGGCTCGCCACGGCATCGCCCGCGTCCAGCACGATCGCGGTCAGGCCGGCATCGCGCGCGCTCGACCGGAACCGCCCCACCACCGCGACCGGGTCGTCGAACCGGCGCTCCGGCGAATCCAGAACCACCGTCGTGAAGCCCGCCGCCTCGGCCGTCGCCACGTCCGTCGCCGGATCCCTGACACGGGCCGCCAGTCCGATGACGCGGGTCCGGAGAAGCTCGGTCGCCTTCGGCAGCAACGTCCGCACGGCCCCGGCGCCCGGGTCGACCACCAGAACCAGCCGCTGCCGGACGGTCGGCGGCAGGCCATCCAGGGCGGCGCGCAGGTTTCCCAGGTAGAGCGGGTTCACCAGGCTGGAGAGCCGGGCCGGCACGTAGACCGGCTCGTCAGACCCGGCCAGGACGGCCGCCATCGACGTGCCAAGCTTCTCCAGCACGACGCAGTCGGTTTCCGCCCCGACGGCCGGATCGAGCTCGGCGAAGCCCTCCTCGCGGAGGGTCTCCCGACCGCCGTCGCCGGCCCGCCGGCACACCGCGATCTCCTGGCCGATCACGACGCCGCCGTTGCCGGCACGGATCTCGCGGCGGATCAGGCTGACCCCTTTCTCCAGCTGGCGGGCCAGCCCGCGCTGCTTGGCGACGTAGGAGCGGTGCGCGATGTGGACGAAGCGGATCAGGTCGTCGACGGTGTCGATGACCGCGCCGTCCAGCACCTCGTCCAGTTCGTAGCCGAAACCCTCGGCGAGATACCGGCCGCCGGCCCCGACCTCGCCGAGCGCGGCGAGCGTGGCCTCGGCGATCTGCCGGCTCTTGGCCTCGGCCTCGGCCCGGGTCGCGCCGTCGAACAGGATGGCCACGCCGTCGGGCTCCATCCGCACCAGCAGGTCGCCCTGGCGGATCATCCGGCGAGCGACCTCCTCGGCGACCTGCAGCGCCTTGGCCGGAGACAGTCCCGCGGCGGACGCGCCTTCGACCATCGCGCCCACGTCGATCAGCTGCACGTGACCCGCGGTCAGGCGGCCCGCCTGCTCGCGCTGTCGGGCGACCGCCTCGCGGAGCCGGTCGCCGAGGCCGCCGCCGGACGGTGCCGGCGTCGCGCCCCGGCGACGCTCGACCGCGGGATCGGCCACGGCCGGAGCCGGCGACCGGTTGCCGCGCAGCATGACGACGGCCGCCACCACGGCCACGACCACCAGCAGCGCCAACGCGCCGAGCCAGATCATGACTTTGCCCCCCTATCCGCCGGCACGCCCGTCGAGCCCCGATGCCGAAGATCATACTACCCGGTCGTCGGACCGACAGGAGAATGACACGCGGCCGGCCGCGCCCCGGCTCTTCAGCCCTCGGCCAGGATGAAGGACCGCAGGATCCGCTCGGTCTCGGCCGGCCGGTCGCGATGCGTTCCGTGCCCGGCGCCGGTCACCACCTCGTAGCGCAGCACGTCCGACGGCAGATGCGCGGCGATCTCCTCGGCATCGGCCAGCGGAGTGACCGGATCCCGGTCGCCGGCCAGCACCAGGGTCGGACACCGGACCCGGGCCAGGTCCGCGCGGAAGTCCATACGCCAGCGCTCGCCACCGGCCTTGAAGAACCGCGCCTCGGTCGCGGCCCGCCGGACCACGCGCGACCGACCCTCCGGATCCTGGGGCGTGGTGTTGTAGTACGGGCGGCAGTGCCGGTCCCAGTCGTCGACCACGCTCGGGTCGCCGTCGATCGCTCCGCCCCAGAACCGTTCGGCCGCCCGCCGTGAGTCCGGGCCGCCCATCGCCTCGAAGGCGTCGTACTTGCGCTCGAACACCGACCGGCAGGCGGTCGACGCCAGGACCAGCCTGGACGGCAGGTCGGGATGCCGGGTCGCCGCCGACTGCGCGACGAAGCCGCCGAACGACAGGCCGTAGAGGATCGGCCGATCGATCTCGAGGGCGGCGCAGAAACCGGCGATGTCGTCGCCCCACTGCGCCAGGGTCTCGGCCTCCGGCGGACCGTCGTCGCTGCGGCCGTTGGCCCGGTGATCCAGGTACACCACCTGCGCGATGTCGGCGAACCGAGCGAACCACGGCCGCAGCGTGCTGTGATCGGCCCCCGGCCCGCCGTGCAGGACGATCAGCGTCGGCTTGCGGCGCATCGCCGGCCCCTCAGGCTCGAGCCCCGCCCCCTCCACGTCGAAGAACAGCCGGACACCGTTGACCAGAACCCGCATGCGGGGCCCCCACGCTTTTCTCGATTGCGACGGCGGTACTATGCTCCGGCGGTTCGACCGACGACCAGGACCGATTGGACGGAGCGGGAATGGCGACTGCGACAGTACTCGTAACCGGCGGCGGCGGCCTGCTCGGCGCCCACGTGGTCGCGGCGCTCGCGCCCGACCATGCGGTCGAGGTCCTGGACCTGCGGCGGCCGGCCGCCGACGTGCTGTTCCGTCCGGCCGACATGCGCGACCTGGATGCCGTCAGATCCGCGGTGCGCGGGCACGACCGGGTCGTCCACCTGGCCGGCATCGACGACGGCACGCCGGTGCCGGACCGGCGCTACATGGAGGTCAACGTCCAGGGCACCTGGAACCTGCTGCGGGCCTGCGAGGAAGCCGGCGTCGCCAAGGTCGTGATCGCCTCGTCGTCGGCCGCCTACGGGTTCGGCCCGGACAATCCGCCCGCCTACCTGCCGATCGACGAGGCGCACCCCCTGCGGCCCACCCGGACCTACGACCTGACCAAGGCGCTGATCGAGCAGACCGCCGAGAGCTTCGCGCGGCGCGGCGGCATCGGCTCGATCGTCTGCCTGCGGCCGACCCTGATCGTGCGCCCCGAGAAGGCCCCGGAGATCCTGGCCGAGTTGGCGACGCTGACGGCCGCGGAGGGGCACCCCGGGTTCGCGGTCGACGCGCCGCGCTACGGCGCGCTCCCGGCCCATCGCTGCTACGTCACTTCGCGGGACGCCGCAGCCGCGTTCCGGGCGGCGCTTCTGGCCGACACGCCGGCGTTCGGCCGCTACGTGATCGCCGCCCGCGACACCCTCGGCGGGGTCGCGGCCCTGCCCTGGTTCGAGCGGGTCTACGGCGAGCGGCCGGACGTCCGCGCTCCCGACTGGTTCGCGGACACCGCCACCGCCAGCCCGCTCGACAGCCGGGCCGCCGAGCGCGACCTCGGCTGGATCGCGCGCGACGACTGGCCCGCCGTCGTCAGGTCGGTCGCCGACGCCCGGAGGGCGGGAGCATGACCGACTGGCGGTCCGGCCCGCGGCCCGACGCCGCGACCTTCGAGCGCGACATGCGCGCCCGGTTCGTCACCCGCGAGAACCTGGAGAGGCTGTTCCGGCTGGTGATGCCGCATCTGCTCCCGGACGGCCCGACGCTGGTCTACATCCTGACCCAGTCGGACCGGATCGGGCACCTGACCCTGGAGCCGCAGATCCTGAAGACCCTGTACGGCGACCGCTACCGGCGGATCGTCGTGCTGACGCCGTCGCTGAACCGTCCGGGCGCCAACGCCCGGGTGCCGGAATGCCTGGGCGACCGGTTCGTGTGGGTCGAGACCGACGACGAGGTGATCGCCGCCATGGGCTTCGTCGACGGCGGCGTCGCCGATCTGCAGCGCATTCACCTGCTGCTGCAGTCGCCGCGGCTGATGTTCGTCGACTTCTGGCGCCGCGTGGTCGGCGGGGTGCGGCCGACGGTCCTCCAGCTGTCCGACGCGATCCGCGAGGACGGCCATCGCCAGCTCCGCAGCATCGGGATCGACCCCGACGCGCCGTTCGCGTTCTTCCACATGCGGACCATGAAGTACCTCGAGGGCCTGACCCATCACGGCCACCGGACGGCGCCGATCGACAGCTATGCTCCGTCGATCCGCCGGATCCTCGACGCCGGCTACCAGGTGGTGCGGATCGGCGAGCCGGGGCTGGAGCCGGCCGGCTGGATGGGCGACGGCTATGTCAGCCTGCCGGACGCCCTGCCGGGCCTCGCCCCGCACGAGCGCGCCGTCGACCTCGCGGTGCTGGCCGACGCCGCGTTCGGGACCGCGCAGAACTCCGGACCGATCTGGGTGGCCGCCGCGTTCGGCACCCCGACGCTGCGCACCAACACGCCGTTCGAGCACCTCAACCTGCCCTACAACCGGGACCTGTCGCTGTTCAAGCGCTACCGCGACGGCGCGACCGGCCGGCTGCTGCGCTACGCCGAGATCCTCGACGCCCGGCTGCCCGCGCTGTTCCGCGATGCCGATTTCGAGGCGCGCGGAATCGAGCTGGTGGCGAACGACGCCCACCAGATCGACGCGGCGACCGGCGAGTTCCTGACGATGCTCGGCGGCGCGCCGTGCCGACTGCCGGCGGGAAAGCATCGCCGGTTCCTCGAACTCGGCGCCGCCTACGAGCGTTCGGTCCAGGCCGATGCCTGGTTCCGAGAGGAGAACCTCGACTTCTACGGCTACGCCCACCCGTTCGGCGAGGTCTCGGCGGCCTTGCTCGACGGCATGCCACAGTTCCTCGACTGACGGCTCCGTCACACCGATGCTAGGCTGCCGGCGACGCTGCGTTGCCAGGGAGGATCGCATGACCCGTCGCGATATTCCGGTCCTCGACCTCGGGCCTTACCGGACCGGCACGCCCGGTGCGCTCGACGCCCTCGCCGCCGAGCTGCGGCACGCCCAGGAGAACGTCGGCTTCTTCGTCGTCGTGAACCACGGTGTCCCGCAGGCCCGCATCGACGCCGCGTTCGAGAGCGCGCGCCGTTTTCATGCCCTGCCGCTCGAGGCGAAGCTGGCGCTGAAAGCCAACGAGCACAACATCGGCTACCTGCCGTTCAAGGGCAGCACGACCCGGTCCTCCAGGGTCAACGTCAACACCAAGCCGAATCTGAACGAGGCGCTGTTCGTCAAGCGCGACCTGGCACCGGACCACCCGGACGTGCTGGCCGGCAAGCGCTACAAGGCCCCGAACCAGTGGCCGGGCGAGACCGCCCTGCCCGGCTTCCGGGCCGACGTCGTCGCCTACTGCGACGCCATGGAGGCGCTGGCCAAGTCGTTGCTGCCGCTCTACGCCCGTGCCCTGGACCTGCCGGCCGACTGGTTCGACAAGGCGTTCGAACTGCCGATGTACACCCTGCGGATGACCCACTACCCGCCGGTGCCGGAGGCCGAGATCGAGGACAACCAGTTCGCCATAGCCCCGCACACCGACTCCGGCTTCCTGACCCTGCTGGCCCAGTCCGACATCCCCGGCCTGGCGATCCGGCTGCCCGACGGGACCTGGATCGAGCCGCCGATGATCCCGGGCTCGTTCGTGGTGAACACCGGCGACCTGGCGCACCGCTGGACCAACGAGCGGTTCCTGTCGACCCCGCACCGCGTCGTCCACCGCACGCCGCGCGACCGCTACGCCATCCCGTTCTTCTTCGACTGCTCCTACGACCACGTCATGGAGTGCATCCCAACCTGCACCGGTCCGGGCAACCCGCCGAAATACCCGCCGACGACCTACCCCGAGTACCAGCTCTGGTTCGGCAGCCGGAACTACGCGCACATCGCCCCGAAGGCCGGCGAGAAGATGGCGGCGGGCTGAGCCGGCCGGCACGTTACTTGCTGGGCCATTGATCCAACGCAATGCCCGCAACGCTCGCGTGGCATTGGATGGCCTGACGGCGGGGCGATACCCGCCGGTCGGATCGGGGAACGCATGTCGAAGGGGGATACGATGTCGGGACTGAAGACGATTGCCGGCGCCGGCGTGATGGCGGCCGGGTTGGCGCTCGCGCCGCTCGCCGCGCAGGCCCAGACCACCGCGACGCCCGCTGCACCTGCGCCTGCCGCCGAAGCGAGCAGCGCTGCCTATTCTTTCGACGGTTACCGTGTGCTCGCGGTCACGGCCGGTGTCATCGGCGGTGCCGCGGTCGCGGTGATCGTCACAGACGGTCTGATCATTCCGGTCTACGCCTACGCCACCGGCGGGCAGGCGGCCGGCATCAGCATGGCGGGGACCATGGCCGCTGCCGCCGGGGCCGGCGCCGGCGAGATCGGCATGGCCAACGGCATGGCCGAGCCGATCGGGCATGTCGGCTACCACGCGTTCCGGGGCGCCATGACACTGCTCGGCGCAATCGGCGGCGGATTCTACGCGGATTCGTTGTATACTGCGGATTGACCTGTACGCCCGGAGCGGTGGATCGCATTCGAGTCGTAAATGCGGCGTATGCTACGGGACTGGCCGGAAGCGGGTTCGATCTACTAGACTGACCATAGTGACAGTGGTGGCTTTGTCCCGGTCACGTACAGAGATTTCGGGGGCGGCGTTGGGACACTCAGCGGCGCCATGGATGGCTAGGAACCAGGAGGAATCCATGAACGCCTTAAAGACTCTCGCAGCTGCCGGCCTGATCGCATCCAGTCTCGCTATCGCCCCGGTCGGCGCCCAGGCCCAGACCGCCGCGGCCCCGGCCGCGTCGTCCGGCTTCGACGGCTACCGGGTGCTTGCCGTCACCGCCGGCGTGATCGCCGGTGCGGCGGTCGCGGCGGTCGTCACGGACGGCCTGATCATTCCCGTCTACGCCTATGCGACCGGCGCCGCCGGGATGGGTGGCGGCATGGGTGGCGGCATGGCCGCCGGTGCCGGCGCGGCCGAGGGTGGCGGTCTCGGCATGGCCGCCATGGGCAACAACATGGGCCAGGCCGGCGCCATGTTCGTCCGCGGCAGCATGCGGCTTCTCGGCGCCATCGGCGGCGGCTTCTACGCCGACTCCTGGTACACGGGCCAGTAACACCAGCCTGATGGCCGCGCGTCCGGGCATTTCCGGGCGCGCGGCGCCTCACGGCCAGGGAACCGCGGAGTCGAGACGGGCTCCGCGGTTTTTTGTGGCCGGGAGCGGCCCGGCGCTCAGTTCCGGAACAGGCCGAGCAGGATCTGCGGCCGCCTTGTCAGGTTGGCCAGGGTATCCGTGGCCAGTTGCTGGCGGACCTGACGGGCCACGAACTCCGCCCCTTCCCGCGCGAGGTCCGCGTCAACGATGTTGCCCAGCCCCTCGGCAGTGGCGTCCAAGATGGCCTGGTCGAACCTGAGGCCGAGCTCGATGGTCCGCAGCTCGGCACCGAAATACGCCGACTGGTCCTGGATGTAGGTGTCGATCGTGGCGAGCTGGGACAGAGACGTCAGCGAACTGGCTGCGGTCGAGAAGTCGAGCGTGTCGAGGCTCATCGAGCCGGCGGTCAGGTTCTTGCGCTGGATCTGCTCCTGCTCGCCGCTGACGTCGGTCGTGTACTCGACCATCGAACTGGTGAACCAGAGCAGGTCCAGCCCCTGCACCGGGGCCGTGTAGCTCCAGCTCGCCACCGTGTTCTCGTAGGTGGCGTTCAGCGAAGCGGTCGCCGCCGACGACGCCACCGTGGCCCGCGTCACGATGCGGTGGTCGAGCAGCGTCTCGGAGCCGCCGGGCACGGTGAAGCTCTGGCTCGACATGTTGACGTTGTACCCGGACGGCAGCGGGCCGGTGGTGTTCAGGATCTGCTCGCTGCCGATCACCGAGACGTCGACCCAGCTGCCGGCATCGTAGCGCTGATAGACGTGCTCGACGTCGACGGTGACCGAATCCGCCCCCGACACCGCGGCCGGTAGGTCGAAGACGCCGTCGAACGACACGGTCGAGCCGGCCCGGAAGGTTCCGGAGCTCACCGACATGTCGGGGTTGCCGCCGCCCGGCTGGCTGACCGACGGGGAGTTCGACCACTGCACCACGTCGAAGGTGGCGTCGACGTTCTCGCCGCCCTGCGGATAGCTCGCCGTCAGCCGGGCCTGGATCGTGGTGGTACCGGCAGCCAGGTCGGCCGCAGTCAGCGCGATCGTGTCGGTAATCGTCTGATCGCCGGTCCACGGCCCCGGCGCGATCGCCGAACCCGCCACCTCGCGTCCGTTGACCAGCCAGGTCAGAGTCGGCGCGATGTTGTCGGTGCCGTTGCCGCCGACCAGCTCGATGTCGAACGACACCGTCACCGCATCCCCGACCGCCGGCGGATAGCTGGCGAAGCCCGTGGTCGCAGGGTTGAACCGGACGTCGGTGGTCTCGCCGCTGCCGTCGATCAGGTTGACGCCGTTGAAACCGGCGTTGGCCACGATCTGGTCGTACTGATCGATGAGGTTGCGCATACCGTCCTGCAGCAGCGCGCGCTGTTGGGCGCTCACCCCCGGATTGGCGAGTTCCGTCGCCTTGGCGCGGATATCCTGCAGCACGCCCTGGAGCGCTTCGATCCCGGCGTTGGTCACCCGCAGAAGCCCGGCCGCACTCTTCTTCGCCGACGCCACGGCGCCGGCCGCCGCCATGTCGACCCGGATGCCCTGGGCGATCGCGAAGCTGGAGGCGTCGTCCAGGGCGCCGGCGACCCGCAAGCCGGTCATGACCCGGCCCGCCGCGAGGGCCGTCGCGCGGTCCGCCGCCCCGAGCACGCGGACCGCGGCCAGCATGGACGGGTTGGTGTGCAACGAGATCACGGCGCGCTTCCCGGAAGGAAATCGGTTAGCCGCGCGTTAACCAAATAAAATCGGATAAATTCTCCCTGTGTTTCTCTCTTTGAATAGAAAAAACCTCTACAACTGAAACAACACTCACCCATATGGTCAAAATATCACCGAGCGCTGATAATTCAACACTACGATTTCAGGACTACACGCATGAACAGCAGCGTTTCATCAAATACAATCAGCATTCTTTATTTCAGAACCGCTGGTACGCCGCACTACCCGGACTGGGGTACCGGTGCGACCGCCCGCGACGCCGGCAGCAGCACCGTCACGGTCGTCCCTTCGTCGACCGCGCTGTCGAACAGCAGCTCGCCGCCCAGGGCATCGACGTGCGACTTGACGATCGCCAGACCGAGCCCGACCCCGCTGTGGTCGCGGACCAGCGGTCCCTGGCGCTGCCAGAACGGCTGCGTGACCTTGTCGATCAGGTCCGGCGGGATACCGATCCCGCGGTCGCTGACCGCGACGCCCGGCCGGCCGTCGTCGGCGACGAAGCCCCGGACGACGACCGCCGACCCGACCGGCGAGAACTTGATGGCGTTGGACACGAGGTTCTGCAGGATCTGGTACAGGATGGTCCCGTCGACGGCGAGCGACGGCATGCCGTCCTGGACGTCGGCCGCGACCTCTATGCTGCGGTCGCCGGCCACGGTGGCGACGTCACGAAGCACCGCTTCGGCCACCCGCTCCAACCGCGTCACGGCCTCGGCATCGGCCAGGGACGCATGCTCGGAGCGCGAGAACTCCAGGATCGCCTCGATCATCGACAGCAGATTGGAGCCACTCTCGATGATGTCGGCGACGTAGGCCCGGTAATGGTCGTTGCCGAGCGGCCCGAACAGCTCGCGCTTCATCAGGTCGGCGAACCCGATGACCGCGTTCAGGGGGGTCCGGAGCTCGTGGCTCATATTGGCCAGGAACGCCGATTTCGCCGAGCTTGCGGCCTCGGCCCGCAGCATCGCCTCGGTCATCTCCATCTCGCGCCACTTGAGCTCGGTGATGTCCGAGTACACGCCGACCAGGCCGCCCTCGGCGGTCGGCCGCTCGTCGATCCGGAACCACCGGCCGTCGAGGCATTCCTGGACCCGCGGCTCGGACGCCCGGACGAACGCGGCCATGCGCTCCCCCACCCAGGCGTCGGCCCGACCGGCCGCGTCGACGGGCGCCCGCGAGGTCTCGGCGTAGCGCGCCATGATGGTGTCGAACCGCGCCCCGGACCTGGCGATATCCCCGGCTTCGCCGAGCATGTCGACGAACCGGGCGTTGCAGATCACCAGGCGCCGGTCCGGGCCGAACAGCGCGAAACCGTCGGTGATCCGCTCGATGCCGTCGCGCAGGCGCTCGCCGGCCCGCTGCGCCGCCGCCTCGGCATCCAGCCGGGCGCTGATGTCGCGCAGCACGATCACGAACACGCGCTCCTCGGCCGCGGTCTCGGCGACCGTCAGTTCGGCGCGCACGGCAGCGTCGCCGGCACGATCGACGGCGGCGGCGACGACCCGGCCGCTGCGCACGGCATCCCGGAGCGCGCCCTCGGCATGCAGCCGGAGCGCATCGGCCCAGGCGCCGGTCAGCAGGGCATCGATGCGGGCGCCCACGAGCCGGTCCGCCGGTTCCCCGAACAGCCGCTCGGCCCCGGCGTTGGCGGTGACGATCCGCGCCTGCGAGTCGACCGTGACAATGGCGTCGAAACTGGCGTCCACCACCTGCCGCATGTAGATGCCCTGGCGAACCAGCATCGCTTCCTGGCGCCGACGCACGACCCCCTGCTCGTGCACCCGGACCACCGCGACATGACCGGTCAGCGCCAGCAGCACCACCAGCGGGAAGCTGGCGTCGACCAGGGCACCGGCCGACAGCAGGGCCAGGGCGGCGACGGTCGGCAGCACGACGACCCCGGCCCCCGCGACCAGCCCGAGGGCCGTCAGCCCCAGCATCGGCGACACGGCGATCACCGCCAGGGCGATCGCGACGGCGGCACCGAGTTCGACCCAGGGGACGAGGGCCGGGCGGGACATCACACGGCCGTCCAGGATCGAGTCGACCGCCAGAGCCTGGAACACGGAGCTGGAGATGCCGGCGCCTCCGCTGGTCCGGACCGGTGCGGAGATCCCCGACGCCGACGCACCGATCACCGCCAGCCGGCCGGCGATCTCCATCTCGGGCACTTCGCCGGCGAGCAGGCGGGCGGCCCGGATCACCGGGATCCGGCCCGGATCGCGGGTATCGACCCAGATCCGCCCCCGGGCATCGGTCGGAACCAGTCGGCCGGCGACCGAAAGCCCGCTCGGCCCGACGGTCGACGACGCCTCGACCACCAGGTTCGCCGACCCGGTGGCGACGCGGACCGCCTCGATCGCCAGCCCGGGCAGCAGCCGGTCCCCGACCGCCACCACCCCCGGTGCGGTTCGCACCACGCTGTCGAGATCCGGATACAGGTTGACGACGCCGGCCCCGCGCCCGGCGTCTTCCAGCACCGGCAGCGGCCGGACCACGCCGGCCGCCCGCTGCAGCCCCTCGGGGCGGGCGGCACCGCGCACGGCCACCCTGCCGACCATCGGCTCCCGATCGTCGCGCAGCGGCACCGGCGACAGGGCGACCGCCGAGACCGCCGGCCGCTCCCGCATGGCGGCCGCCAATGCCAGATCGTGGTCGGTGGTCGCGGCCGGTGGCGTCCTGCCGGAGCCGCCCTCCGGCACGCTGCGCCTCCCGGGCGAAAGCCGGTCCGGCTCCGCCAGCAGGATGTCCAGCACCACCGCCGCGACACCGTCATCGGCCAGCCGCTCGACCATGCGCGCGAGGATGTCGCGCGGCCACGGCCACTGCCCGACCTCGGTCAGGCTGGCGTCGTCGATGTCCACCACCAGCACCGTCGGCCGGTGCGTGATCGACGGCCGCAGCGCGGTCGCCGCGTCAAACCCCCACAGCCGCAGAGCCTGGAGCGGGGTCACGTCGCCGAACCACGCCAGCACGAGCGCACCGAGCAGCACTGCCGCGACCAACCGGTCCCGCAGCGGCCTCGCGACCGACTCCGTCTCGATGCTGAACGGTTGGGGACTGGCGCTGTCCATGCGGGATACTAGGCGCTCCGGGCCGCCGGAGACATCACCGGCACCATGGTCGACCCGGCCGGGTCAGCGAACCGTGATCTCGACGCGACGGTTGCGCGGCTCGTCGACACCGTCGGCGGTCGGCACAACCGGGTCGCGCTCGCCGAACGAATCCACCCTGATCAGTCGCGACGGAACTCCCAGCTCGAGCACCAGGTTCCGCACCAGCTGCGCACGCTGCAGGGCGAGCCGGTCGTTCACATTGGACGCGCCGACCCGGTCGGTGTGACCGGCGATCTCGACCCCGGGGACGACGCGCTGGCGGATCAGGTCCAGCAGCGCCGGCAGCTCGGCTCGGGATTCGGCCGTCAACCGGTCGGATCCGGTCTCGAAGTACAGCCGCACCACCACCGGAACCGGCGGCTCGGCCCCGAGCGCCCGGCCGAACAGATCCTTCACGTCCTGCTCGCCGAGCGTCCCGACGCGATCCGGCGCCGGCGCCCCGGCGCCGACCACGGCGCCGGCGCGCAGGGTGTCGAGGGTGACCGAACCGGCATCGGTGCGCAGGTCGACGGCTCCGACCTTGCCGTCGGCGTCGGCCAGCAGCACCACGATGGTCCCGCCCAGGCCCTTCTCGACCTCCTCGATCGCCGACTCGAAACGCGCCCGGCAGGCCGCGATGTCGTCGGGCTGATGCCCCTCTTCCTGTTCCTGCATCCAGCAGTCGAACCCGGCCTGGGCACGGGCCGCGGCGTCCGGCGTGAACGCCCTGGCGCCCTGCGCGAGCGCACCCGCCAGCCGGGCCCGGACGGCCGCCAGCGTCTCCCGGTCGTCCGGCGCCAGGTCGCGGGCGTCCAAGGCCTCCGGATCGACCCGTTCACCCTCGGCCGCCGCCGTGGCGCGACGGTAGAAGCGCGCGGTATCCGGCCAGTCGTACTCGGCCCGCTCCATGTCGCCGAGTCCCACGTACTCCCGGCTGAGCGCGGCCTGAAAGGCCGAATCCGGCGGCGCGACGCCGGCCAGATGATCGGTGTCGAACGGCCCGAACGCACAGCCCCCCAGCGCGACAAGGCCGGCCAGCACGGCCGTCGCCCGCAGCAATTTCAGCGCCGACATCGTCTAGTTCCCCGCGGCGGCCGGAAGGCCGACCGCGAACCGGGTCCCGCGCACCGCGATGACCGAGATCGGCGTCTTGATCCGGGTGCGGTCCGGCGCCAGCTTCCCGACCTTGCCGGAGGAATACAGCATGGTGCCGCCGTCGATGGTGCCGAGGAAGCCGAACGCCCCGCGCTGCGGCGCGTACTCGAATTCGCTGAACTCGAACAGCGAGTTCGGCCCGAGCGAGATCAGCGTGCCGTCGTTCAGGGTGACGCCGACCGAGCCGTCGGACCCGGTCCGCAACCGGTCGTGCAGCTGCACGTCGTCGCCGACAGCCGCCGCGAGCGTGGCATTTCCGCGCACCAGCGCGACTTCGCCCTCGGCCGTCTTCACGGTCCCGATGAGCCGATCATCGGCCTGCGCCGGCCCGACGGCCGCCGACCACGCCAGCGCGACCGCCAGCGCCGCCGCCTTGAGAACCTGCTGTACCCCGCCCATAGCGCCGGGGAGCCTGACGCACTTCTACGCGTGCGGTCAAGCCGACTTCTACCCGCTGGACCTGTACCGCGGGCATGGTAGCGTCCCGGCATGCTGATGCCCCGGATACTCCAGACCGTCGCTTCGCTCCTGATGGCCGCCGCCGTAGCCCTCGCCGCGGTCGGCGCCCACGCCCTTCCGGACATCGCCCATCCGGGCGGGGTCTGGTGGACGGCGGTGTTCTGGCATGCCGTCACCGGCGTCGCCCTGTTCGCCGTCGGGGCCGGCTGGGGTCGCTTCCACTGGGCCTGGGGAACGCTGGGCGCGGTCATGATGGCGGTCGGCGTGGTGCTGTTCTCGGGCACGCTCTACGTCCAGGGCGTGAACGGCTGGGGCCAGGGCACTTTCCTGGCACCGACCGGCGGTACGCTGCTGATCCTGGCCTGGCTCTCGCTCGCCGTCGCGGCCATGCGCGGTCCGCGTTGACGCGGCCGGGGCCGCCGGCCAGCATCGCCCGTCAACCCCACCAGCAGGAGAGGAAGCGGCGATGGCCGGACGGGTGCAGGACAAGGTGATCGTGGTGGCCGGCGCCGGCTCGGTCGGTCCCGGCTGGGGCAACGGCAAGGCCTGCGCTGCGCTGTATGCGCGCGAGGGCGCAATCGTCTACCTGATCGACCTGAACCCCGAGGCCGTCGAGGAGACCCGCAGGGTGATCGAGGCCGAGGGCGGGCGCTGCCACGCCGCATCCGGGGACCTGACCGACAATGCCACGGTGAAGGCGCTGCTCGACGACTGTGTCGACCGGTTCGGCCGGCTGGACGTGATGCACAACAACGTCGGCGGCTCGATGCCGGGCGGCGTGGCCGAGATGGACGAGGCCACCTGGGACCGCCAGATGGACCACAACCTGAAGACCGTCTATCTCGGCTGTCACCATGCGATCCCGCACATGCGCAAGACCGGCGGCGGCGCCATCGTCAACGTCTCCTCGGTCGCCGGATACCGGCACATCGGCTCGCCGATCCACGCCTATGCCGCCACCAAGGCCGGCGTCGTGCAGCTTTCCCGCGCGATCGGCGTCAGCTACGCCAAGGAGCGGATCCGCTGCAATACCGTGGTGCCGGGCCTCATGCACACGCCCCTGGTGGAAGTCCGGCTGGCCGGCCAGCGGGCCGGCGGCGACGCCGAGGCCCTGATCGCCAAGCGCAACGCCCAGGTGCCGATGGGCCACATGGGCGATGCCTGGGACGTGGCCTACGCTGCGCTGTATCTCGCATCCGACGAGGCCAAGTACGTCACCGCCACCGAGATCGTGGTCGACGGCGGACTGATCATGAGCGCGCCGGCATAGCCGGCCGCCGGACCCGGACGCTTCACCGTTCGTTAAGGAGTTCGGGGCTACCCGTCTCTACAGTTCATCGCCGTTCCACGGAGCCGGACGGGCGGCCGTCGGAGAGAACCGGGCAACGGCCGGACCGACCCGGAGTTTCGGATCCACCATGCCACAGGCTCCGGTCAGTCCGAACGAAGCCGAACGCCTCCGGGCGCTCCAGTCGCTGCACATCCTGGACTCGGCGCCGGAAGCCGTCTTCGACGACCTGGTGACGCTCGCCAGCGACATGTTCGACATGCCGATCGCCCTGGTCTCGCTGGTCGACGAGAACCGCCAGTGGTTCAAGGCCTGCGTCGGCCTGGACACCCGCGAGACGCCGCGCAGCCAGGCGTTCTGCGCCTATACGATCCTGCAGGACGACGTGCTGGTCATCGGGGACGCGCTGCTCGACCCGCGCGTGTCCGACAACCCGCTCGTCACCGGCTCTCCCCGCATCCGCTTCTATGCCGGCGCGCCGCTGGTCACCCGGGACGGGCACCGGATCGGCACGTTCTGCCTGATCGACCTGGCGCCTCGGGACTTCCCGCCCGCCGACCGCGATCGGCTGCGCCGGTTCGCCGCCATCGCGTCCCGCCAGATCGAACTCCGGTCGGCCGCGCACGAGGTCGACGATGCCCGGCTTCGCGAAGAGGAAAGCCGCCGCCTGCTGGTGGACGCGGTGGAAGCGTTGCCCGACGGGTTCGCCCTGTACGACCGTGACGACCGGCTCCGGTTGTTCAACTCGGCCTACCGCAACGACTACCGGGACTCCGCGGCGGCGATCCGCCTGGGGGCCACGTTCGAGGAGATCCTCCGCTACGGCCTTGCGGCGGGCCAGTACCCGGAGGCGACGCAGCATCCCGGCGGCCGCGAGGGATGGCTCGCCGAACGGCTGGCGCACCATCGCAGTCCCTCGGGCCCGATCGAGCAGCTGCTCCCCGACGGGCGCTGGCTGCGGATCTGGGAGTCGCGGCTGCCCGGGGGCGAAACGGTCGGGCTCCGCGTCGACGTCACCTGGCAGAACCGGCTGTCGCAGGCGCTCAAGGAACTGCAGCAACTGTCCCTGTCGGACCGGGCCACGGACAGCGAGCGCGACCAGGAGTTCCTGGCAATCGCGATGGCCGCGAGCGGGCTGACCACCGGACTTCTGCTCGGCCCGAGCGGTCCCGGGGGCGCCCCGGTGCTCGCCGCGACCGCCTCGCTCGGGCTGACGGTCGGCGACCTGGTTCCCCCGGAGCATCCGGCGACGTCGAACGCAGCGATCGTCCGCCCGGTCCGGGTGGACGGCCGGATCGCCGCGACCCTGGCCATGCTGGCGAACGAGGCCGGACGCCCGCCGCTGAGCGTGCAGCAGCAGATCGCCTCGGTCATGGCCGAATGGATCGGCGTCGAGTGGGGACGGCGGCGGGTCGTGGAGATGCTGCGCACCGCGAAAGACAGCGCCGAACTGGCGAGCGAAGCGAAGTCCAGGTTCCTGGCGACCATGAGCCACGAGATCCGCACCCCGATGAACGGCGTGCTGGGCATGCTCGGCCGGGTGCTCCGCTCCGAGCTGGGCGACGACCAGCGCGCGATGGTGGCGACCGCCCGCGATTCCGCCGAGAGCCTGCTGTCGATCCTGAACGACATCCTGGACTTCTCGAAGCTCGAGGCCGGGCAGCTCTCGCTGGACACGGCCGAGTTCAGCCCGTTCGACACCGCCGACGACGTGGTCCGGCTGTTCGCCACCCAGGCCGCCGCCAAGCGCATCGACCTGCTCACGCTGCTCGATCCGCGAATCCTCTCGCCGCGCCTCGGCGATCCCGGCCGCATCCGGCAGATCCTCGTCAACCTGGTCGGCAACGCCATCAAGTTCACGGAGCGCGGGGCCGTGACCGTCCGGGTCGGCCCGGTTCCGGATCCGGACCGAGCGGCCGGCTGGATCCGTCTGCGGGTCGACGACACCGGGGTCGGCATTCCCGCGCACAAGCTGGATCACCTGTTCGACGAGTTCTTCCAGGCCGACACCTCGATTTCCCGGCGGTACGGCGGGACCGGGCTCGGGCTGTCGATCTGCCGGCGCCTCACCGACCTGATGGGCGGTACGATCTCGGCCACCTCGGAACCGGGCCGCGGCAGCAGCTTCATCGTCGACCTGCCGCTGCCGGCCGCGACCACCGCCATCGCTCCTGCCGAACGCCCGTCCGACACCGCCTCCCCGCCGGGCGGCGGGCGGTGCCTGGTGGTCGATGCCGACCCGGCGCGCCGGGAACTGATCCGGCAGCAGCTGACGCTCTGGGGCATCGACTGCACGACGACGCCCGGTCCGGAACCGGCCCGGACCCTGCTGGCGTCGGCGGACGGCTCGCCGGCCGCCGTCGGCGCCGCGCTCGTGTTCGACGAGCTTCGGCCCGAGCAACCGCCGGCATCGCTCGCGCAGAGCCTCCGCCAGGCTGCCCCGCGATCCGGGCTACGGCTGGTCCTGTGCGCGCCCCTGGAAAAGCTGGGGGCCGAGACCGGCGTCGAACCGCTCGGATTCGACCGCGTGCTCGCGGTTCCGTTCGCCCCGAACGAGTTGCTGGCCGCCTTGCAGCCGGCCCCGGACCGGAACGGCGGCGCAGCGCCGGAACCGCCCCCCGACGACCGGCCGGGGGACGCGACCCGCCCGCTGTCGGTGCTGGTCGCCGAGGACAACGCGGTGAACCAGGACATCGTCCGCTGGCTCCTCGAGGAAGCCGGTCACGCCGTCACCCTGGCCGGCAACGGCGCCGAGGCCGTCGAGGCCGCCGGCGGACAACCCTTCGACCTGATCCTGATGGACATCGAGATGCCGGTGCTGGACGGCTTCGGGGCGGTCGAGCGCCTGCGCCGGTCCGGGTGCAGGATACCGATCTACGCGCTGACGGCCCACGTCGTCAGGGCGGTCCGGGACCGGATCGACCGGTCCGGATTCGACGGCGGTCTGTCGAAGCCGATCGACGCCCGCGAACTGCACCGGGTCCTGGAACGGGTCGCGGCGGACGCCGGCGGCACCGGCCCGGTTCGGGGCGGACCGCTCCCGGTCCAGGCGGCCGCCCCGGTACCGGTGGACATCCCGCTGTGGGACCGGTCGCGGCTCGACGAACTGGCGGCCATGCTGCCGGCCCGGGCGCTCGACGATCTGCTCGGCCGGTTTCTGGACGGCTTGCCCGAACAGGTCGAGGCGATCGGGACGGCCAGGTCCACGCCGGCGACCTGCAGCGAACTGGCGCACGCCCTCAAGGGAAGCAGCCGCAACCTGGGGGCCGCCCGCCTGGCCGAGCTGCTGGAGTCCGTGGAAGCCCTGTCCCGTCGCTCCGGCGCCGAGGTGCCGGAGACCGCCATCGACGACCTGCGGGGGGTCGTCCGGGAAACCCGGGAAGCCATGCGGAACCGGCCGGCCGGTTGACGTCCGGCCACCTCACCGTCGATCACGTTCCGTCGAGGTCCGGCCGCCGGCCGTTACCGTCGCTCTTCCCGGTCATTGGACGGTCGATCGCAACGCGACCGCGGAGGCCTGCCGTCATGGGTACCGTCATCCCCTTCCCGCGCCGCCGGACGGCGAGCGCGTTCGGGCCGGACGACCGCGCCGCCCTCGACCGTCTGGTCGCACGGCTGCGGCCGAGCGGCGCAGTCCGATGGGAGATCGAGGAGCGTGCCGGCCACGCCCGCGCCTACGTCCTGGGGGCCGAGGACGAGACGCTGCTGATCGTCGCCAAGAGCACCGTCGGCATCACGGTGAACAGCGGGTTCGCCCACGAGCTGCTGTGGCGGGGCGATCGTCTGGCGGGCTACGCCTGAACCGGTTTGCATCCGGGCGCGGCCGGGCTACCGTGCGGCGGTTGCCGCCGGAGCCGCCTATGACCGAAGAGCCCATGACGACCGAGCGCATCTCGCGCCTCGCCAAGCTGCAGATCCTCGTCGGCCTGCTGGATGCGACGATCGATCACGAGCGCTACCGGGACACCCCGTTCGAGGCGCCGGAGTGGCTGGTCAAGCACTACCCGCAGGTCGACCCCGACGATCTGGACGACGTCCTGGACGCCGGTCGCCGGGCGCTCGCCCGCATTACCGCCCGCTGACGGCACGACGACGCCTATCCGGCGTCGCCGAGCGCCGACTTGGGCAGCATGACGTGGATGCCTTTCTGCTCGTTGACGAGCTGCGTCACCCGCACGTCGGCGGCCAGGCTCATCAGCATGAACGCCTGATGGCGCGACAGGTTGGTGGTCGCGGTGACCCAGTCGATCATCTGCCGAAGGGCATGGCTGGCGGCGTCGTCCAGGTCGGCGTCCATCCCCATCGTCATGCGATGGGTCGGGGTCTCGGCGCGCGGATAGGTCCACTCGAGGTCCTTGCGGAGCACCACCTCGAAGGTCCCCTCGAGCGCGGTCTCGATGGCGGTGACGCAGACCTCACCGTCGCCCTGGACGCCGTGCCCGTCGCCGACCGACAGCTTGCCGCCCTCGGCGAACACCGGCAGGTACAGGGTGGTGCCCGGCACCAGCTCCTTGTTGTCGAGGTTGCCGCCATGGGCCCGCGGCTGGATCGTCGAGATCACGCCCCAGGCAGGCGGCGGGGCCACCCCCATCACCCCGAAGAACGGCCGCAGCGGCAGCTCGGTCCCCCAGGGCAGCCGCCCGACGTTCCGGTCGCGGTCGAGCGCGACGATCATCTGCTCGCCAGTGTCGAAGTCGTTCGGCAGGGCGCCGGCAAGCGGGCGGACGAAGGTGTAGCCCCAGTCCTGGCGCAGCCGGATGTCGAGGATCCGGATCTCGAGCACGTCGCCGGGCTGGGCGCCGCGGACCGCCACCGGGCCGGTCAGGATGTGCCCCGGCAGTTTGCGCGGAACGCTCTCGTGCACCCGATAGAGCTCCGGCGGCACGTGGAACCCCTCACCCGGCAGGTTTGCCGGCCCGCCCGACACGGATTCGATGGTTATCCGATCCCCGCTGTCGATCGTCAGGACCGGCTCCATGGCGGCGTCGAACCAGCCCCAGTGCACGGTGTCCGGGCTGGCGCCCAGGTGGTGATGCGTCATGGTGATCTCCCTCGCGACGGAACGCTGATACGACCTGGCACCGGCCCGCGCAACCGGCGGACTACTCGCCCCCCATCAGTCGTACGCCGTCCGGCAGGGGCGACAGCATGGCCGCCACGGTCGCCGGGTCGGAGGCGACGCCCAGCATCCGGCAGACCTCCGCCATCCCGGTCGCCGGGTCGGCGTCCAGCCGGTCCTCCTCGACGGTGAGCAGCCGGTCGGCCGGCACCCCGAACCCCCCGACACGGGTCCTGAACGCCGTCAGCGCCTCCCGGGCGGCCGACACCACCCGCTCGATTCCGCAGGCGCCGATCACCGCGGCCGCCGACTCCGCGCTGCGCACCAGGACCAGGAGCGACACCGGCGGCGGCTCCAGGAACGGAAACATCGGGCCGTCCGGGTCGTGCAGGATGACGACCGACGCACCGGCCGCGGCCCGCACCTGCCCGAACAGCCGCATGAGTTCGGCCCCGCCCTCCGCCCGACCGTGGCTGACCAGGTCGACGCGCCGGTCGTCGGTCGCCGCGGACCGGCACTCCCGCACGGATGCACGGGCCGCACCGTACAGACGCTGGCTCAGATGCTTGTCGGAGACCGTGGTGACCTCGGGGTGCCGCGCCAGACACACCAGCAGCCGCTCCGGCTGGGTGGCGGGTCCGGCGAGCAACAGGCAATTCCTCATGCGCCGGCGGCCTCTTCGAATCAGCTACGGCAATCGTTGACGGGGCAGTCTGTCCGGAACACCCGCGCCGTGCAAGCCGGGCCACAAGGTATGCGCGAATCGTTGAAACAAAACGGACTCTTGGAGCGACGCCGCTGTCGTGGCATGGTAAACGGGCAGTTTTGTGGGGACCGCTGGGCGCTGCGGATGCAGTCTTTCGCGACCATCGTAACGCTTTGGATCGACGGGACCGGCGTCTTCGTCGACATCAAGGATCGCCTGGGCCGCCTGGGCGACGACGTGGCCGCGTACGCTCTCCACACCCTGGGCTGGGTCCGGATCATCCAGATCGCCGGCTATTCGGAGTTCGGCTTCGACGCCCGGTCGGTCCATGCCGCCGCCTTCGACGCCATGGTCGACGCGATCGAGCGGCAGTCGCGGGCCAACAGCCTGCATCTGCTCCGGGTCGAGGTGTTCGACGGGCAGGAGTGGCAGCACCAGACCAGCGCCGATCCCCGGCAGGTCGTCCGGTTCGCCCAGCACGTCCGGACCCAGGTCGCCGGCAGCACCGACACCACGATCCTGCATCAGATCCCGTACTCGCTCGACCGTATCTGGGGGTTGGGCGATCCGCAGATCCGCGCGGTGGCGGACGCGTGGCGCGCCAGCAGCGGGGTGCTGTCGACGACCCTCGACACCGCGATCACCCGCGACTGCCCGGACCGCAGCGTAAAGGTCATGGTACCGGCCGGGGCTACGTTCCGGTTCGACCGGTACCGCAGCTCGCGGACCGGCCCCTGGGACCGCACCGTCTGGAACGGCTTCCAGGGCAACACCGTCCAGAGTGTCGTGCCGGACCCGGTGCTCGCGCAGGCGGTGACCCGGACCGGCGAGCTGGTCCTGCGGTCCGGTCTGCCCCGGCTCGAACGCTGCCGCGGGCCGGTCCTGGCCAGCGACGGCCTCCGGGACTTCGCCTGGTACCGGCTCAGCCTGCCGGTGTGGCGGCCGGGCGACAACCTCGACGGCACGCCCTTCGGGGTGCTGACGGTGCTGTCGCCCGACTGGCGCGAAGACGAGGCCGCCTAGGCGCTCGCCACCGCCGGATCCGCGGCGAGTTCACCCACGCGCAGTCTGGTCGCCCCGCCGATGAGTTCGTCGATCTGCTCGAACGTGACCGCCGACTCCTTCGCGATCATGAACATTTCGGTGCGGTCCGGGATGTGCGGCCGGAACCAGCGGATACGGTCCAGGACGTACTGCGACCGGTAGCGCTTCTTCGCCACCCCGTGGTCGACGATGCCGCGTTCGACGATGCTCACCGTGGTCTGCGGCCCCCACTTGGCGTGGACCATGCTGCCGCCGAGAACCCCGAGCACCGTCGGCAGGTTGGAAACCCGGCCCCGGTAGTCCGGCCGCACCCACATCGCCCCGACCCACACGGCGGAGTCGTCGATGGTGGCGGCATAGCGGTCCGCCTCCCCCTCGATGATCAGGCGCTCGCCGCGGGCCATCTGCTCGGCCGGGTTGGCGTAGAACAGGCTGAGCGTCGCCAGATGGTCGGCCAGCGTGGTCACCCCGAACCGGTAGAGCCTGACGGCGTAGGTCGCCACGACGCCGGCCTCGTCCCGAACGATGAAGCCGACCGCGTCCCCCCGCCGGAACGGTTTCAGCTTCAGGTCGAACGCGTTCGGCACGAACTTGCCGACCGACCGGACGACGCCGTTGAAGTGCTCGAAGTCGGTGGTCACCTGCAGGTCGAGGCCGGCGTCCCGGAAATCCTGGTCGAACAGCGGAAACACCGTCTCGAGAGTGCTGCGGCGCTCGCCGACGCCGGCATGGATCGGTCCAATAGAAGCGAGCAAGGAAGTCTCGGTCATACTTGTCTCCCCTCGAAGGCATGCGGGGACGGACCATCCGGCCCCGCAGACACCTCTAGGAAGCAACGAGTGGGCGAGCACGGAAAGAGGGACTCTGCAAAACAGTGTGCCGGACCCGCCGGCACGCCGATCGCACGATCTCGGGGAACGACGATGAGCGACGGGGTGACCGCGGGCGATCGCTTGCGCATACTCCCCGCGGGAGGATCCGATGACCGAACACATGACCGACGTCATTCAGGGCTGGCACGCCCACGTCTATTTCGATGCCGCGACGCGCGACGCCGCCCGTGCACTGTACGAACGGATCCCGGGCCGGTTCCCGGACGCCGAACTCGGCCGGTTCCACGAGCGGCCGGTCGGCCCGCATCCGATGTGGAGCTATCAGATCGCCTTCAAGCCGGAGCAGTTCGGCGAGATCGTTCCCTGGCTCACGCTGAACCGCGGCGGCCTCGACGTGTTCGTCCACCCGAACTCGGGCGACGCACGGGCCGACCATTCGGCCCACGTCATGTTCCTGGGCGAATCCTACCCGCTGGACCTGTCGATCTTCGACGACTGAGAGCGGTCAGGCCGCGGCGCGCCCCCCGGCCGGCTCGGCGATCGGCTTGCGGACCCTATTGGCGACCATCCGGTCGTGCAGGACGGAGATCGTCCGGCTGCCGGTCTTCACGAACAGGAACGGCAGCACCGCGTGCACCAGGCAGGCGAGGCCGGCCAGCACCATGCGCCAGCCGAAGCCGAAGGCCACCCCCATATGCTCGGTGTAGCTCTCGCCGACCGATTGCGGATGCTCGGTGAACAGCCGGTTCATGGGATCCCTCCTCCGTGCGGAACGCGCTTCCAACCTGCGGGCAAGGATACCTGTTCCACCGGGAATCGGTTTGCCTTCTTCCCTATCACTCTTCCAAACTGTAGAATTCATTTCCATGGATGACGTCGATCGGAAAATTCTTTCCCTTCTCCAGGTCGATGCCGACTTGGCGCTCGCCGACATCGCCGCGCAGGTGGGGCTGTCGACCACGCCGTGCTGGCGGCGCATCCAGAACCTCGAGAAGTCCGGGGTGATCCGGGCCCGGGTCGCGCTGCTGGACGCCGCCAAGGTCAATGTCGGGGTCACGGTGTTCGTGCGCATCCGCACCAACCGCCACGACCTGGAGTGGCTGGGCCAGTTCGCCCGCGCGGTCGCCGACATCCCCGAGATCGTCGAGGTCTACCGGATGAGCGGCGAGATCGACTACGTGCTGAAGGTGGTGGTCCCCGACATCGCCAGCTACGACGCCATCTACAAGCGGCTGATCGGCGCCGTGCCGATGATGGACGTCAGCTCGAACTTCGCGATGGAGGAGATCAAGCTGACCACGGCGTTGCCGCTGGCCTACGCCTGACCGCGATGCCGGCGCCGGGCTACAGCCCGGTCACCGCGAGAGCGGCCGCGCCGGCCACGCCCGTGACGGCCAGCGCAACCGTGGCGGCAGTCCCGTAGCCGGTGCCGCCGACGATGAAGGCCAGCCCCGACTTGGCCGCGAGGTTGACCGCCGCCGCCGTCGCGACCGCCAGCCCGGCAGTCGTCAGGATGGCCTCGCCCTCGGACGCCGCCAGCCGCGAGGCGGTAATGGTGACGGCGTCGACGTCGGCGAGGCCGGCAATCGCCGCGACCGCCACGATCCCCCGGTCGGCGAAGGCGTCGCGGGCGAGGCCGGCCGCCGCCGCCACCCCGGTCACCAGCAGCGCCATCAGCACGCTTTCGCCGACCGGCACCGGCGCCTCGATGTGATCCGCGACGTTCTTCGGCAAGCCGTCGCCGGTGCCCCGCCACCAAAGCACGGCGATCGCCGCGACCGATGCCGCGAGCGCGGCCGCGAACGCCGGCAGCAGCCGCTGCGCCAACTCGGGAGCCAGCACGACGGCCACCACCAGGATGCGGACCAGCATGACGGCGTTGGCGACCCCCGCGGAGACCGCCAGCGGCCGGGCCAGCCCGGGATCGCGCCGGCTGATCCGCGCCGCCGACAGGGTCAGCGTGGTCGACGACACCAAGCCGCCGGCCAGCCCGAACAGCAGCGGCCCGACCCGGGCCCCGAACAGCTTCAGCAGCCAGTAGCCGAGATAGGAAACCGCGGCCAGCGCCACCACGATCGCGCCCAGCGAGCGCGGGTTCAGCAGCTTGCCCGGGCCGACATCGACGTCCGGCAGGATCGGCAGCACCACGGCCGCCAGCACCGCCAGCTTGAGCCCGGCCACCAGTTCGCCCTCCACGAGCCGGCGCAGAAACCGGTGCAGCGGCGCCTTGGCTTCCAGCAGCGCCGCCACCACCACTGCCAGTCCGACCGCGACCTCCGGCTGGCCGCGGGTCGCCAGCGCCCCGAGCAGGAGAGTCGCCATGGCCGCGATCTCGGTGGTGATGCCGTGATCGCGGGGGCGGTCGCTGGTCAGGTAGCCGAGGCCCAGCAGGGCGCCGAGCCCGAGCAGGCCGGCGGCCAGCGCCAGGTCTCCGCCGAGCTGCCCGAGAACGCCGCCGACCAGGCCGATCAGCGTGAAGGTCCGCAGCCCGGCGACCCGCTGGCCTTCCTCGACGACCCGCTGGCTCCAGCCCCGCTCCAGCCCGATGACGAGGCCGCCGACCAGGGCCGCCGCCAGTCCGAACAGCGACGGGGCACCCGGTGGCAGCCAGCCATCCATCGCGGCCGTCAGCCGGCCTCGCCGGCGGGCGCGCGACGGGCCAGGCCGAGCTTGTGCCAGACCGCGTCGAGGGCAGCGACCAGACGATCGACCTCGGCGTCGCCGTGCAGCGGCGTCGGCGTGATCCGCAGCCGCTCGGTGCCGCGCGGTACGGTCGGATAGTTGATCGGCTGGACGTAGATCGCGTGCTCCGCCAGCAGCAGGTCGCTGGCCTGCCGGCAGCGCACCGGGTCGCCGACCAGCACCGGCACGATGTGGCTCGGGTTGTCCATCACCGGCAGCCCGATCGCCGACAGCCGGCGCTTGACGGTGGCGGCCCGCTCCTGGTGCCGCGTCCGCTCGGCCTGCGAGGTCTTGAGATGCTCGATCGCCGCCCGGGCGCCGGCCGCGACGTGCGGCGGCAGCGCGGTGGTGAAGATGAAGCCGGAGGCGAACGACCGCACGAAGTCGACCAGGTCGCGGCTGCCGGCGATGTAGCCGCCGAAGCTGCCGAACGCCTTGCCGAGCGTGCCCTGGATGACGTCGAGCCGGTCGGCCACGCCGTCGCGCTCCGAGACGCCGCCGCCGCGCCGGCCGTACAGCCCGACCGCGTGCACCTCGTCGAGATAGGTCAGCGCGCCGTGGCGCTCGGCGACGTCGCACAGCTCGGCGATCGGCGCGATGTCGCCGTCCATGGAGTACACGCTCTCGAACGCAACCAGCTTGGCCCGCCCCGGGGCGATCTCGGACAGGCGGCGGTCCAGGTCCTCCGGGTCGTTGTGCCGGAAGATCACCTTGTCCGCCCGGGAGTGCCGGATGCCCTCGATCATCGAGGCGTGGTTCCAGGCGTCGGACAGCACCACGCAGTCCGGCAGGCGGGCCGCCAGGGTCGCGAGCGCCGCCATGTTGGCGACGTAGCCGGAGGTGAACAGCAGCGCCGCCTGCTTGCCGTGCAGGTCGGCGAGCGAGGCTTCCAGCAGGACGTGGTTGTGGTTGGTGCCGGCGATGTTGCGGGTGCCGCCGGCGCCGGCCCCGGACTTGTCGAGCGCCGCGCGCACGGCCGCCAGGACCGTCGGGTGCTGGCCCATGCCGAGATAGTCGTTCGAGCACCAGACCGTGACTTCCGATGCCCCGGCACCGTGATGATCGGCACGCGGAAACTCGCCCGCCCGCCGCTCCAGGTCGGCGAACACCCGGTAGTTGCCGGCCGCCCGCAAGTCGTCCAGGGCGTCGGCGAAGAACCGTGCATAGTCCATCGTCCCCTCGGCCGGCTCGGGTGCAACGGTCGCGTGCCCGACCTGACGTGCCATGGTGTTACTCCCACGCGGTGCATGCCGCTCCGGCCCGCATGATCGGCGACACCGGTTAGGGTGGGGTTAACGGCCCGGCCCCACCGCCGCAACCGCGCGTTACGCCGCACCCGGCCCGCCTCGCGACATGTTCTCGCGGAATCCACGGTTAACGCAATCTTAAGCGCCCCCGACTACGCTTCCCCGTTGCCGCTTTGTGACGAGAGTCCGCAGATGATGCTCGCGCTATCCGTGATCGGCGCTGCCGGCTTCTCGGCAATCGTCATGGCGATCATGCTGGTCCGCGAGAAGCGACGCACCCGGGGGCTCGAAGCGGAGACCGCGGCCCTGCGTCGCCGGGCCGAAGAGCTCGAGGCGGCATCGCACGCGCGCAGCCGGTTTCTCGCGATGATGAGCCACGAGATCCGCACGCCGCTGACCGGGATCGTGGGGTTCGGCGAGGCGTTGGCCGACGAGCCCCTGACACCGGCCGGCCGCCGCGCGGTCGAGAGCATCCGGCGGGCGTCGCGGTCGCTGCAGGGGCTGCTCGGCGACATCCTCGACTTCTCCCGGATCGACGCCGACGCCCTGCCGATGCAGCGGGTGCCGACCGATCTCGACGCGTTGCTGAACGAAGTCCGCGACGAATTCGTGCCGCAGGCCCGCCAGCGTGGCCTCGCCTTCGGGTTAACGGTCACGGACGGCGCCCGGCGCTGGACCGAGACCGATCCCCTGCGGCTGCGCCAGATCGTCGTCAACCTGGTCTCCAACGCCATTCGGTACACCGAGACCGGGATGGTCCGAATCGCCGCGTCGACCGCGCCCGACGAGCACGACAGGATCGTAATCCGGGTGATCGACACCGGGCTCGGCATCGCCCCGGACGACCGTCGACGGATCTTCGACGTGTTCGCCCAGGCGACCGAGCGCGACGTCGTCCAGAACGCCGACGGCGGCGGTGTCGGCCTCGGCCTCGCGATCGCCGACGGCCTGGTGCGCGCCATGGGCGGTACCATCGCACTCGACAGCGCGCTCGGCGAGGGCAGCACCTTCACCGTGACGTTGCCACTGCCGGCGTGCGCCGCTCCTCCGGCCGCCTCGAAGGCGGCCGACCCGCCCCCGTCGGGAGAGCCTGCCAGCGTCCTGCTGGTCGACGACATCGAGATGAACCGCGACCTGTTCGCCGGCATGCTCGCGCGGGCCGGCCACCGGGTCGTCGCCGCGCCGGACGGCGAGACTGCGCTTCGCCGCCTCGCCGAGGACCGCTTCGACCTCGCGTTCATAGACATCCAGATGCCCTTCATGGACGGCATCGAGCTGACCCGCCGCATCCGGGCATCGGGCGATCCGGCCGTGGCCCGCCTGCCGATCGTCGCGCTGTCGGCCGCCGCCTACGGCGAGGACCGGGCCCGGGCCGAGGCCGCCGGCATGAACGACTACGTCACGAAACCCGCGACCCGCGACGACATCGCGGCCGCCGTGGCCCGGGTCCGGGCGGGACGGGCGCAGGCCGGACCGATCGCCGCCGTGCCCGCCCCGGCGGAGGCGCCGGCCCCGTCCGCCCTCGACCGTGCGGAGTTCGAACTGCAGCGGGAGACCTTCGGCGACGAACGCCTGCTGCGGTTCCTCGGCATGCTGGAGGCCGAGCTCGGCCGCCGCGACGCCGCGATCGACGAAGCCGCCGGCCGGGACGACCGCGCCGAGATCGGCCAGCACGCCCATGCGATCGCGTCGGCCTCCGGGAACCTCGGGTTCCGGCATCTCATGGGGCTGGGCCGGACCCTCGAGCACGAGGTCGCCGGCCTGTCGCCGGAGGCGCTCGCCGCTTCCGTCGACGAACTGCGCCGGGCAATCGCCGACGCGGTCGCCGAGATCGCCGACGTCCGGGCCGAACTCGACGCCGGTGCGTCCGAGCAGCGCGCCGCCGGCTGACCCGACCTGTCCTGAGCGGCGGTCACACCGATCGGTCGGAGCCGCCGCCCGTGCGCCAGCGATCGAGCCAGCGCTCGCGCATGGCCGCGATCTCCGGCGGCGAATGCAGGAGCCGCGGCATCGGCGACCGATAGGCCAGCTCGAGCATCCGGTCGGGGAACGGCACCCTGTCCATGAAGGCCCGGTACAGCCGGCCGAACCCGCGGCTCGCGCCGGCGTTGGCCACCGTCTCCGGGATCGCCGGCGGACCGTCGCCCAGATCGGCCAGGGCCCGGCGCAACGCGCCCAGCAGACCGTCATGCGGCAGCACCAGCCCGACGATCGCGCCACTCTCGTAGCGGGCGTACGGCCCGACCCGTCCGAGCCGGTCGGCAACGCCCCGGAAGCCGAGGTTCGGGAACTCGAGCGCCAGGCCGTCGTTCAGGACGTCCGGCAGGAACGCCAGCTCGACCGTCAGCAGCGGGCCGAGCGTCGCCCGGAAATCCGCCCGGAACGCGGCGACGAACCGCTCCTCCGACCAGTCGTCCGCGATCGTCCCGCGCAGGGTCTCCGAGGGATAGACGCGCTTCTCGAAGAAGTGGGAGTAGATCCGGGCGACCGGGTCCCGAACCGCCGTGACGACCACCAGCCGCCCGCTCTCCGGGTCGAGCCGGCGGACCCGGTCCAGGATGTCGAGGTTGCGCCGATGGACGGTGAGCTTCTTCGGCGGCATCGTCGTCGGGTCGACCGGGCGCAGGCGGTGGTCGTGAAACCGCCCGAGATAGGTTCCGGGCGACAGGACCGCGGACAGCGTCTCGTCGAGCGTCGTGGTCCCGGTCTTGGCCTGCGACAGCACGAGGAAGTAGGGAGTCCGGCGGCCGTCCATGACCGCGTCACCGCCGCCAGGCGACCGGGAACAGGTCGCAGTCCATGACGTCGCCATGGGCGAGACCGGGGTCCGAGGTCGGAATCGCCACCTCGCCGGGCCGTACGCAGTAGCGGGCGTCGTCGCCGGTCCAGCGGGTCGCCAGCGCGCGGCGGCGATGCGCGGAACGGTTGCCGGGCGCGCCGTGCACGATCATCGCCTGGAACACCAGGCAGTCGCCGGGCTGCAGGGCGAACCGCAGGATCCGGTGGCGGTCGCGATCGGCCTCGATGTCGGGCAGCGGCGGCAGGCCGGTCCCGGCATAGGGGGTGCCGTCGGCGAAGTGGTACGGGCTGAACTCGGGCCACGCATGCGAGCCGGCGACGTACTCGACGCAGGTCTCCTCGGCGACCGGGTCGAACGGCACCCACAGCGAGCACACCTGCCGGCCGGCGACAGCCCAGTACGGCTGGTCCTGGTGCCAGGGCGTGCGCTCGGCGGTGCCCGGTTCCTTCACCAGAAGCTGGTCGTAGAAGAAGTTGACCTTGGCCGAGCGCATGACCGTACCGGCGACCTCGGCGGCCGGCGACTCAAAGACGAAACGCCGGAACGCCTCGTGCCGCTGCCAGAGGTCGAGGTCGCCGAAGAACCGGCCGCCGGCGCGGGCGTACTCCTCGCCATGGACGCCGGGCGCCGCCATCGCCCGGTCGGCCGCCTCGCCCATGAAGGCGATCCAGCCGGCGTCGAACACGCCGCGCAGGCACACGATGCCGTCGCGCTCGTAGGCGGCGATCTCGTCGTCGGACGGGGGAACAGGCGGCCGGCGGTTCATGCCGGCGGTTCTAGCAGATGCCGCGGCAGCGGCGAAGCGCGTGGCTCTCAGGCGCCGAGGTCGAGCCTCGTCCCGCGGCTCTCGAGCTCGAAGGCGCTCATCGGATCCCGACGCCCGACCGGCGACCGGGCCGCGAAGATGTCGGGGCCGACCGCCAGGTGCATCGCGGTCGTCGACCGCGGTCCGGAAAACTCCACCGACAGCTCCTGAGGGTCTGCCGTCGTGCCTTCGAACATGTCGATCTCCGCTTTCTGCTGGATCCGACTTCAGGATGACAGGTCGGCGTGAACGATTTGTTGGCGAACAGGGTTAAGGACCCGTTACCGGCCCGTCCCAGCCTCGATCGCGGCCCGCCGGACGGCAACTGACGGATGCGACAGCGCCATCTGTGCTCCCTCAAGCCGCGATGTCGACGATCTGCCCGCGCGCCACCGACGACGCCGCGACGCTCTGCAGGTCGCCGAGGCCGGCGCCGGCCTGGCCCGGCAGGCTGCCGGTCGCGCCGACCGGCTTGGCGGCCGGAGGCGGCGGCGGCGCGCTCGCCTTCGCCGAGAAAGTCGGTTGAACCTGGCTGATACCGCCGGCAACGACGTCGACCATGTCGGATCTCCCCATCCGTCGTCAGACCGGCAGAATGGCGGACGGGGATGAACGAACCCTTGGCGAACAAGGTGAAGGACGGTTTACCATTCGGGTTCCCGCCCGACGGCCCTCACCCGACGGACCAGCGCCATGACCCGAAACCTGCCCGCCGTCGACGGCGACCGCTTCTGGAACACCATCCTGGCCTCGGCCGAGATCGGCGCCGGCCCGCACGGCGGCCTGGCCCGACTGACCCTGTCCGAGGCCGACGGCCAGATGCGCGACCTGTTCCGGTCGTGGGCCGAGGGGGCCGGCTACGGCGTCACGGTCGACCGGCTCGGCAACACCTTCGTGCGCCGCCCCGGCACCGACGACACGCTGCCGCCGGTGCTGGTCGGCAGCCACCTCGACACCCAGGCCGCCGGCGGCCGGTTCGACGGCATCCTCGGGGTGATGGCCGGGCTGGAGATCCTGCGCGCCCTCGACGATGCCGGAATCCGCACCCGCCGCGCCATCGAGGTGGTGAACTGGACCAACGAGGAAGGCGGCCGGTTTCCGCCGCCGATGCTGTGTTCGGGCGTGTTCGCCGGACTGCACGACCTGGACTGGGCGCTGTCGCGGCCCGACCAGGCCGGCGTCACCGTGGCCGAGGCGCTGGACGCCATCGGCTGGGCCGGCGACGCCCCGGTCGGCGGCCGCGAAATCGACAGCTATTTCGAGATCCACATCGAGCAGGGCCCGCAGCTCTGGGAGGCGGGTATCCCGCTCGGCATCGTCACCGCCCCCTATCTGGCGCGCGGCATGCGGATAGAGGTGACCGGCGAGAACGCCCACAGCGGCCCGACTCCGATGGCGCGGCGCCGGAACGCCCTGGTCGGGGCCGCCGCCGTGGCACTCATGGTCGACCGCGTCGGCCACGACTACGCCGACCGCGAAGGCAAGTCGACGGTGGCGCGGATCGAGGCGTCGCCGAACATCCCCGGCATCATCTCCGACAGGGCCACCCTGTTCGTCGATTTCCGCAGTCCGGACCCGCGGCTGACCGCCGAAATGGAGGAGCGGATCCGCGCCGCCCTCCCCGGCTGCGGCGCCGAGACCAACACCGAGGTTGCGGTCGCCGATGCCTGGACCTTCGGCGAAACCGCGTTCGACCCGGAGCTGATCGAGCTGGTGCGGAGCACCGCCGGAGACCTCGGCGTGCCGTACCGCGAGATGATGAGCCAGGCCGGGCACGACGCCTACCACATCGCCCGGATCGCGCCGGCGGTGCTGCTGTTCACCCCGTGCGACGAGGGCATCAGCCACAACGAGGCGGAGAACACCCGGCTCGAGGACCAGTTGCCCGGCCTGCAGGTGCTGTTCGGCGCCGTGCTGGCCCGGGCTGACCGTTGAACCGGGCTGACCGTTGAACCGGGCGGACCGATAGACGACAGGAGGCGACGATGACGGGCGATCCGAGGTTCCAGCCGGTGGACGCGGCCGTAGTACCGCGGTTCGCCGACGTCGCCACCTTCATGCGCACCCGCCGACACGAGGTCTCGCCGGACGTCGACGTCGCGCTGGTCGGCGTACCGTTCGACCTCGGCGTCAACTTCCGCACCGGCGCCCGCCAGGGACCGGCGGGGGTGCGCGAGGCCTCTCGGCTGATCCGCCGGGTGCACCCGACCACCGGAGTGTCTCCGTTCGAGCTGTGCAACGTCGCCGACCTCGGCGACGCGCCGGTCAACCCGCTCGACAAGGACAAGTCGATCGCCCAGATCCAGGGCTTCTTCGAGACCCTGCGCGAGAACCGCATCGTGCCGATCTCGGTCGGCGGCGACCACACCATCCCGACCCCGATCCTGCGCGGGCTGGTGACGGACGAGCCGGTCGGCGTGCTGCAGTTCGACGCCCATCCCGATACCCTCGAGGAGCTGTGCGGCGACACCGTCAACCACGCCACCTTCATGCGGCTCGGCCACAAGGAGGGCTGGATCGACCCCAAGCGCACGCTGCAGATCGGCCTGCGCGGCAGCCGGTTCTCGGAGGCCGACATCCAGTACGGCATCGACGCCGGCTTCACCGTCATCACCATCGACGACTATGAGGCGATGGGCCGCGCCGCGGTGATCGCCAAGATCCACGAGGTGCTCGGCGACCGGCCGTTCTACATCACCCTCGACATCGACGGCGTCGATCCGGCGTTCTGCCCGGGCACCGCAGTGCCGGAGATCGGCGGGCTGATCCCGCGCGACCTGCAGGTGATCCTGCGCTCGCTGACCGGCAAGCCGATCGTCGGCGCCGACATCAGCGAGGTGGCGCCGTGCTTCGACCCGACCGGCATCACCTGCGTGACCGCCGCCAACCTGATGTTCGAGATGCTGTGCGCGATCGCCCCGGCGGTGGCGGCGGGCCGGGGCTGACCGGTGAGTCCAGGCGAGCCCGCCTTGCGCCGGGCGCAACGGGCACGCTAGGGTAGTGGCGACCCCACGATGTGCATTCGCCCTGCCCGATCCACGTAAGTGGAGTACTTGCTTATGGATTATTCCGGCCTCACCGAGATGCTGGACGAGTCGAACCCGCATCTCGGCGGCAACATGAAGGAAGGCAGTCCTTTCACCTTCGCGCCGACCGCCTGGGACTATCTGATCAGGCGTTTCGCCCTCCGTTCGGTCATGGATCTCGGCAGCGGGCTGGGCTACGCCGCGCACTACTTCCACAAGCAGGGCCTGCAGGTGGTGGCGGTCGACGGCCTCAGCAGCAACGTCGAGCGAGCGATCTATCCGACCGTCCTGGCCGACCTGACCCGGACCGCCGTGCACTGCCGGGTCGACCTGGTGCACTGCCAGGAGGTGGTCGAGCACGTGGACGAGAAGTACCTGGAGAACGTGCTGGCCTCGCTGGCCTGCGGGAAGCTGATCCTGATGACCGCCGCCACGCCGGGCCAGGGCGGGTACCACCACGTCAACGAGCAGCCGCTGCAGTACTGGGTCGATCACCTGAAGCGCCACCGCTGCGAGGTCCTGCCCGAGGACACCCGGCGGGTCCGCCGCTTCGCCCAGGCCGACGGCGCCCTGCATCTCGCACGCACCGGGCTGCTGTTCGCCAACAGATCCCTCTAACGTCCGTCCCCGCGGCCGTGGTATGAACCGCGCGTCGTCGCGGCTGCGCGGAGGTTCGGACAACCCGGTCGATCGTCGAGTGCCTTCCGGCCCCGCCCGGAAGCCTGCACCCTGGCCGGTATCCGTTCGTTCGCTCCATGACATCGGGAGACCTGCGAGCCGACCGGCGCGTCGAAACCGCGCGTGCGCTCACCGCCGACGGCGACCATGACGGCGCCCTGTCGGTGCTCGAGCAGACCCTCGAGCTGACCCCGGACTGGCCGGAACTGCACTTCCTGATCGGCGAGAGCGCCATGGCCGCCGGCCAGCGCGACCGGGCGGTCGCAGCGTTCACGCGCTATCTCGCGCTCATCCCCGAGGACCGGCACGGTGCCCTGCCGCTGCTCGCCCTGCTCGGCGCGACGCCGGCCCCCGACGCCCTGCCGGCCGCCTATGTCGCCGCGCTGTTCGACGAGTACGCGCCGCGGTTCGAGCAGTCGCTGCTGATCGGGCTCGGCTACCGGGCGCCCCAGCACCTGCTGCAGGCGATCGACGGGATCAGGGGGGCGGAGGCGGGCTTCGGCGCGGTTCTCGACCTCGGCTGCGGCACCGGGCTGATGGGCGAGCGGCTGCGGGCCCGTGCGGCCTGGATGGAGGGCATCGACCTGTCCGGCGCGATGATAGCCCAGGCCGCCGGCAAGGGCGTGTACGACGTCCTGCACACCGCCGAGCTGATCGACCACCTGGCCGGCGAAACCCGGAAGTTCGACCTGATCACCGCCGCCGACGTGCTGATCTATCTCGGCGACCTCGAGCCGTTCTTCGCCGCCGCCGCGGACCGCCTGGCCGCCGGCGGCATGCTGGCCGTGACGGTCGAGGCCGCCGAGGCCGACGGCCCCGGGGTCGACCGCCGGCTGCGCCCGTCGCGCCGGTTCGCGCATTCCGCCGGATACGTCGCGCGGGCCGCCGCCGCGGCCGGGCTGGCGGTCCGCCACCACCAGCGCGCGGCGCTTCGCCGCGACGGCACGGACACCATCGAGGGCCACGTCATGGTGTTCGAGCGCCCGGCCGCCGCTCTCCGCGACCGCATCGAGCCGCCGGTCGCCGCGCCCAGGCGGCGACGTCGGCGTCCGCTGCCAGGCTGACCCGGGTCAGGTGCGGAACGTCCAGACCTTGTTCAGCGCGAAATGCCAGACCGTCAGGCCGCCGGTCACCAGCACCTGGGCGGCCAGGTAGTACACACCCAGCCAGTCGACCAGCACGGTCATCAGGACGGCGTTGAGCACTAGGCCGCTGCCGGCGACCGCGACGAACCGCGGACCGGCCGTCCGGTGCGCCCGCGTCGAGCGGAACACCAGGCGACGGTTCAGCCCGTAGTTCACCAGCGCCCCGACCAGGAAACCGGCGACCGACGCCGCCACCGGGTCGACCCCGGCCAGTTCGACCGCGGCGGTCAGCACCGCGTAGTGCGCGGTCAGCCCGAACGCGCCGACCGCCGCGAAGCCGACGAACTGCCGCAGCAGCGTGAGGCCCGGAAGCGTCACCGCTCGCCGCCGGACAGGAGCGACAGCAGGTGGCGCGGCGCCAACGGCTCGTAGGCGAACGACACGGCGTGCCGGCCGGCCGGCACCGCCGCCGCCATGAACAGGACGTTGGCTCGGCGCGGCTCCTGCGGCATGCCGTCGACATACACGACCCACCCCGGATAGGCCATGTCGTGCAGCACCACGAAGCCGTCGCGCGCCGCCGTCACCTCCAGGTCGATGCGGTCGCTGCGGCGGTGGACGATGCGGACCCTGCCGGCCGGGCCGCCGACGGCGTCCGCCGTTTCCTCGGGCAGCGGGTCGATCAGCGCCTCGCGCCGCCAGTCCAGAGCCGGCAGGCCGCCGGCCGCCACCATTGTCGCGGGGTCGTACGGATGCGCGCCCTCACGGCCGACGAACAGCGCCCGCGGCACGGCACGCGGGTTGTCGTACACCCAGGCTGGTCCGATGCGGCGCGGCGCGGCGAACGACGGCGCATTCCCCGGGTCGACCGTTTCCATCGGCGCGCCGAGCACGATCAGCCGGACGCCGAGCAGGTCGGCGAAGTCCGAGCGATAGCCGGTCATCAGGGTCCCGAACCGCCGCTCGGGGCGGTGCGAGTTCTGGCGGGCGCCGACCGCCGTGTCGTAGTCGGCGAGGCGCAGCGGGTTGTAGCCGAGGGTGTTCTCCAGCCCGAGCGCCAGCGACGCGTTCTGCCAGACCCCGCCGAGACCCAGGACCTCGACCCGCACCGGGCCGTCGCGGGCCTCGATTGCCGCCACCTCGCGCTCCAGCCACGCGGCCAGCGGCACGCCATCCGGCTCGTCGAGCACGGCATAGGGATCGACCGGCCGGGCATTGAGCGGCGAGCCGGCGTTGAACACCCGCAGATCCAGGACGGTCAGGGCGACCAGCGCGACGACCGCCAACTGCCGGATGAGGAGGCCGCGGCGGGCGCAGGCCAGCCCGACGAGCGCCACCGCGACCACCGCGAGCACCAGCGAGGTTGCGAGCGCCGGCAGCGCCTGCTCGAGCCGTCCGCGACCCCCGGCGACCCAGGCCGCCAGCGCCAGCAAGCCGAGCCCGACGGCGGCCTCGACCGCGATCCGCCAACGGGGAACCGGCGGCAGCCCTTCGCGGATCGCCCGGTCGCACAGCCAGCCGGCGGCGAGCGCCAGCACCGCCCCGAGCGCGAAGGTCGCGTCGGCCGGCCGCCGGAACCTGTCGACTCCCGGCAGCCACTCGAACACCGGCTGGAAGGCCGGCGTGTAGCGCCCCAGCGCGTACACCAGGAAGAACAGCAGCAGCGCCGCCACCGGCCGTCCGTCGCCGTGCAGCAGCCGGCCGCGCAGCACGCCCAGCCACAGCACCAGCACCGCCGGCACGGCACCCAGATAGAGCTGAACGATGGTCCGGTCGACCGGCACCAGCGGAGTCCACGCCCTGCTGCCCGGCCCCCAGTAGCCGAGATCGGAGCTCACCGAGCCGAACAGGTCCGGCACCAGCATGGTCAGGAAGGCGACCGGCGGCAGCGACTGCCTGGCCCCGAACTCGAAGGCGTAGGCCGGCCGGTTGCTGACCGCCGCGAATTCCAGAGTGGCCAGCACCGGGACCGCCGCCACCAGGGCCGCCACCAGGACCGCCAGCAGCCCGGCCGGCCAGCGCCGCCGCAGGAAATCCGCGCGGTCCGGCGCCGCCACCAGCCGGGCCACTACGAACGCGCCGAGGCCGATCAGGCCGAGATACGCGACCTGGTCGCGGCCGACCGCCAGCCAGCCGATCGCCGCCCCGGCGAGGATCGCCCGCCCGGCCGCCGGCCGGTCGAGCGCGGCGTCGAGCGCCAGCAGGACCACCGGCACGAAGGCGTAGCTCTGGACCAGCAGGGTGTGCTGCAGCCGGGCCGAGGCCGAGCCGCCGGCCATTATCGCCAGCGCGGCCAGCACCGCCGCCGCCGGGTGCCAGCCGCGGCGCAGGCCGAACAGCGCGGTCGCCAGCCCTCCCAACAGCAGCTCGACCAGCACCACCGCATCGCCGGCATGGACCGACGGGTCGGGGTCGAGCGCCGCCACCGCCAGGAAGCCGGGCGACAGCACCATCGACTGCGGGTCGCCGAGCGCCGGGCGGCCGCCGAACGTCTCCGGCATCCACATCGGCCAGTCGCCCTCCGCAAGATGGGCGGCCAGCCAGCGCAGCATCGCCTGGAAATGGATCTTGGCGTCCCACGGGATGGTCAGCCCGTCGATCAGCCATGGCCAGGCGAGTACCAGCCAGGCGATACAGACCGCTCCCAACGCGACCGCCATGTCCCGGGCAGCCCCGCGATCCGCCTCGATCATGGCCGGTCCGGTCCGCGCGCCAGGCCGATCTCGACCACCTCGTCGAGCCCGACCGAGGTGTCGACGATGTACAGCGGCCGGCGCTTCACCTCGGTGAACACCCGGCCGAGATACTCGCCGAGAACGCCGAGGGTGATGAGCTGGACGCCGCCGAAGAACGCCACCGCCACCATCAGCGAGGCGTAGCCCGGCACGTCGATGCCCTCGATCAGCGTGCGCAGCGTGATGAAAGCGCCGTAGGCCAGCGACACCAGCGAGACCAGCACGCCGAGATACGACCAGATCCTGAGCGGCAGCACGCTGAACGCCGTCACCGCGTCGAGCGCCAGCATCCACAGCCGCCAGAACGACCAGCGGGTATGCCCGGCATGGCGCCGGTCCGGCACGAACGGCACCGCCACCCGGCGGAACCCGACCCAGGCGTACAGGCCCTTGCCGAACCGTCCGCGCTCCGGCAGGGCGTTCAGGGCATCGACGACGCGGCGGTCGAACAGCGCGAAGTCGCCGCCGTCGCGCATCAGCTTGACCTCGCCGACCGCCTCGAACAGCCGGTAGAAGCGCCGCGTCAGCCAGCGCCGCAGCCCCGGATGCTCGCCGGTCCGGTCGCGCTGGCCGTAGACGATCTGCGCGCCCTTGCGCCATTCCTCGACGAAGGTCCCGATCAGCTCGGGCGGGTGCTGCAGGTCGGCGTCCATCAGCACCACGGCCGCACCGGTTGCGTGCCGCAGCCCGGCCGCCAGCGCGATCTCCTTGCCGAAATTGCGGCTGAACCGCAGCCCCTTGATCCGCGGGTCGCCCCGGTTCAGCTCGGCGAGCCGCAGCCAGGTGTCGTCGGCGCTGCAGTCGTCGACCAGCAGGATCTCGAACGGCAGGCCGATGCGCTCCAGCGCGGCGACCAGCCGGGCGATCAGGGGATCCAGGTTGTCGGCTTCGTTGAAGGCCGGCACGACGACCGACAGCCCGGATTTCTCCGGTCCGGCCGCAGCACCGCTCGCGCGCAAGGTGTCAGACAGTGTGTCCATCCGGCCGGCGGAAGCATTGAGCCCGCGACAACGTCTCGTCGGCTTCCTATCCTCCTTCCCGACACCGCGCGCAAGTCACATGCAGGTCAACCCTCCACCCCCCAAGCCCCTGGTCCTGTGTGCCGACGACTACGGCATCTCGCCGGGAGTCGGCCGCGGCATCAGGGCGCTGGCCGCCGCCGGGCGGCTGTCGGCGACCAGCTGCATGACGGTGTTCCCGGAATGGCGCGACGAGGCGCCGCAACTCGCCGAAGTGGCGGACCGGATCGGCGTCGGGCTGCACCTGACCCTGACCGACCACGCGCCGCTCGGGCCGATGCCGCGGCTGGCCCCGGGCGGTCGGCTGCCGCCCCTCGGCCGGCTGATCCGCCTGGCCCACACCGGCCGCCTGGACCGCGACGAAATCGCCGGCGAGATCGCCCGGCAGCTGGACGCGTTCGAAGCGGCGACCGGCCGGCAGCCGGATTTCCTGGACGGCCACCAGCACGTCCACGTGCTGCCGGTGATCCGCGGCGTCGTGCTGGACCAGTTCGACGGCCGGCTCGACCCGCGGCACACCTGGCTGCGGTCCTGCGTCGAGCCCACGGCGCGCATCCTGCGGCGGCGGGTGGACGCCTCGCGCGCCCTGGCGATCGCCGCCCTCGCCCGGTCGCTGCACCGGCAGGCGGTCCGCAGCGGCATTCCGGGCAACCGCGGTTTCGCCGGCGTCACCTCGTTCCGCCCGGAGCGCTCGGCGGAGGCCGATTTCGACGCCTACCTGCGCCACTCCGGCCCCCGCCCGCTGGTGATGTGCCACGCCGGCGAGCCCGACGACGTGCTGGCCCGCCGCGACCCGGTCGTGGCCGCGCGCGCGGACGAACTCCGGTTCCTCGCCGGCGACCGCTTCGCCGCGCTGCTCGACCAGCACGGGCTTCAGCTGGTGCGCGGTCCCGCCGCCGGCTGACCGGCGGCCGCCCTACAGGGCGAGGACGGCCTCGAAGCCCTCGAACTGCGGGTGACCGAGATACAGGCCCTTGTGGCTGCCGGCATTGCGATGGGCCGCCCGGAACGCCTCCGATCTGGTCCAGTCTTCGAACGCAGCGCGCGATTCCCAGACCGTGTGGGAGGAGTACAGCGTGTGGTCCTCGGCCGCGGGCCCGCGCAGCAGGTGGAAGGCCTGGAAGCCCGGCACGGTGTCGAGCTGCGTGTCGCGCTCCCGCCACACCGTCTCGAACTCGGCCTCGCGCCCCTGCGCCACCCTGAAACGATTCATCGCGATGAACATCGGTTCCTCCTGATCCGGGCCGGCACGGCACAGCCGGCCGACCCCCGTTGAACGTTCGGCGGCACGATACCTCGACGATTTTCTATTGCAACTGAGAATGACTCGCATTCTTATCCAGCCCGAACAGGCGGCGAGAGCGCCGCCCACCGTCAGGGATTCGGAGGGGGTTCGACATGCACCCGATCACGCGCGCGGCAATGGTGACCGCGCTACTCGCCGGCACGGCACTCGGTTCCGGAACGGCGTCGGCGCAGTCCGCTGGCGGTAGCCCCGCCACCACACCGGCCACGGAGGCGCCCGCGTCGCCGGCCAGTCTCGCGCTCGATGAGATCAGCGTCAGCGCGACCCGCAGCCCCGGCCCGGCCTTCTCCTATCCGGGCATGGTGACGGTGATCGAGCGCGACCAGATCGACCGCGAGGACCCGTCGGCCACCGGCGACCTGTTCCGGTCGACCCCGGGCGTGTTCTTCGAGGGCGGCCCGCGCCGCACCGGCCAGGTCCCGAGCATCCGGGGCTTCGAGGGCGAGAACGTCCAGGTCCGGATCGACGGCACCCGGCAGAACTTCGTCTCCGGCCACGACGGCCGGTTCTTCCTGGACCCGGAGATGATCGGCGGCGCCGAGGCGCTGCGCGGTCCCGCATCGTCGCTGTACGGCAGCGGCGCGATCGGCGGCGTGCTGTCGTTCCGGACCCTGGACGCCGCCGACCTGCTGGCGCCCGACGAGACCGTCGGCGGTCGGGTCAAGGTCGGCTACCAGGGGGTGAACGACGAGTTCCTCACCAGCCTGAGCGCCGCCGGCCGACCGAGCAAGGACACCGAGGTGGTCGGCGCGGTGACCCGCCGCGCCTCCGGCGACATCCGGCTCGGCAACGGCCAGGACCTGGATTCCGAGGACGACATCCTCACCGGCCTGGTCAAGGGCAAGGCCCGGTTCGGCGACGGCGTCGAGCTGACGCTCTCCTATCTCGGCTTCAAGAACGACGCGGTCGAGCCCGATAACGGCCAGGACGGCAACGCGGTCGGCTCGACCACGCCGCTGGTCGACAAGACCATCCGCAACGACACGGTCAGCACCCGGGTGAACTGGACCCCGTCGTTCGCCGGCTGGGTCGACCTGGACGCCCAGCTCTACTTCGCGGAGACCTCGGACAAGGAAGAGAACCCGACCGACGGCTCCACCAGCAAGCAGACGGTCGAGTCGGTGGGCTTCGACGTCAGCAACCGGACCCGCCTGGCGGTCGCCGAAGGCACCCGCCTCACCCTGGTCTATGGCGTCGACGGCAACCGCGACACCCAGACCGGGTCCGACACCGCGTCGAGCGACGGCACCCAGGACGGCGTACCGGACGCCGACGCAACGCTGTTCGGCGCCTACGTGCAGGGCGAGTTCGAGATCGCCAGCGTGCTGCCCGGCACCCTGCGGGTGATTCCCGGCGTGCGGTTCGACTACTTCGAGACCGAGGCCGACGGCGAGAGCGGCAACGAGGCCGACGAGGTCTCGCCGAAGCTCGGCGTCTCGTACGAGCCGGTCCCGGGGCTGATCGGCTTCGCGAGCGCCGGCCGCGCGTTCCGGGCGCCGTCGTTCAACGAGCTGTACCTGGACGGCACCCACTTCGCGATCCCGCTCGGCGGCGGGGTGACCGCCGTCAACAGCTTCGTGCCGAACCCGGACCTGGAGCCCGAGACCGCCGACACCGTCGAGTTCGGCGCCGGCTACCAGGCCCGCGACCTGATCGGCCGCGGCGACTCCTTCCGGGTCAAGGGCTCGTACTACTATTCGCGGGTCGACAACCTGATCGACATCCAGGTCAATACCAGCGGCCCCACCACCGGCTGCTTCGTGCCGACCGCCGGGCCGTGCAACGCCGGCACCACGACCTCGGTCAACCGCGCGGAGGCCGAGTTGAGCGGCGTCGAAATCGAGGCCGGCTACGACCACCCGCGGTTCTACGCGAAGGCCGGCTTCAACTCGATCGACGGCGAGGACACCGACACCGGCGAGAAGCTCGGCATCCTGAAGGCCGACACGATCACCACCGATGTCGGCGTGAAGCTCCGGGAGATCGACTCGGTGATCGGCGTCCAGGGCGAGTTCGCCGGCCGCTTCGACAAGGTCGACGACGCCGCGGACGAGCGCGCCGGCTACTCGGTGTTCGACGTCTACCTGCAATGGGCCCCGAGCGCCCCGACGCTCAAGGGCGTGGTGGTCAATCTCGGGGTCGACAACGTCTTCGACCGCGACTACGAGCGCGTCCACGCCGGCGTCTCGGAGCCCGGCCGGAACTACAAGGCGTCGATCGGCTACCGGCTGGCGTTCTGAGGGGCCGAGCGATGCCGTCCCGTCCCCTCTCGCGCCGCTGCCTGCTCCTGCTGGCGGCCGCCGCGTCCGCCCTGGTCCGTCCGTCGCCGGCGACCGCCGAGCCGAAGCGCGTGGTCGCGCTCGGCGGCTCGATCACCGAGACCGTGTTCGCGCTCGGCCTCGGCGACCGCCTGGTCGCGGTCGACTCCACCAGCCTGTACCCGGCGGAGGCCCAGAATCTGCCGAACGTCGGCTACATGCGGGCGTTGTCGGCCGAGCCGATCCTGGCGCTGGCCCCCGACCTGATCATGGCCGACGCCGACGCCGGACCGGCCCCGGTCCTGGAGCAGGTCCGCAGCGCCGGCGTGCCGATCGCCGTGGTCGACAAGGCGACCGCCGTCGAGCAGGTCCCCGACAAGATCCGCCAGGTGGCGGCGACGCTCGGGGTGCCCGGCGCCGGCGAGGCACTGGCCGACACCCTGGCCCCGAGCGTCGCCCGGCTGACCGCGGCCGCCCAGGCCCTGCCGGACAAGCCGCGGGTGCTGTTCCTGCTCAGCATCGGGCGCGGCGCGCCGCTCGCCGCCGGCACCGGCACGGCGGCCGCCGGCATCATCGCCGCGGCCGGCGGGATCTATGCGATCGACGGCTATGCCGGCTACAAGCCGATCTCGCCGGAGGCGGCGGTCGCCGCCGCCCCCGACGTGGTCCTGGTCACCACCCGTACCGCCGACCTGCTGGGCGGCCCCGAGGCGATCCTGGCCCGGCCCGACGTCCGGCCGACCCCGGCCGGCCGCGACCGCCGGCTGGTGGTGATGGACGCGCTGCTGCTGCTCGGCTTCGGCCCGCGGGTCGGCAGCGCCGTCGCCTCGCTCGCCCACGCGCTGCATCCGGCGACCGACCTGCCGGGGACGCGATGAGCTCGGTGGCCGACACCGCGGCACCGCGTCCCGCCTGGCGATCCGCGCGGGAGAGCCGGGCTCGGGTCGTGCTGGCTTCCTGCCTGCTGGCGTTGCTGGCGGCCGGCATCCTGTCGGCCGGGGTCGGCGCCGTCGCGATCCCGCCGATCCAGGTGATGCGGCTGCTGGCCGCCCCGCTCGGGCTCGACGGCGGCCAGGCGGTCGAGCCCGGCCATGCGCTGGTGTTCTGGTCGATCCGGCTGCCGCGCCTGCTGCTCGCGGTCCTGGTCGGTGCCTCGCTGGGGGCCGCCGGAACCGTCATGCAGGGCCTGTTCCGCAACCCGCTGGCCGACCCCGGGCTGATCGGCGTGTCCAGTTCGGCGGCGCTGGCGGCGGTCGCCACCATCGTCCTGGGGGCCCACGGACTCGCCTGGATCGACGCCGCGGCCCGGCCCTATGCGCTGCCGGCGGCCGCCTTCTTCGGCGGGCTGGCCGGCACCATGGCGGTCTGGCGGATCGGGACGGTCGCAGGCCAGACCCACCCGGCCACCACCCTGCTCGCCGGCATCGCCGTCAACGCCGTCGCCCAGGCCGGCATCGGCTTTCTGGTCTTCGTCAGCGATGAGCAGCAGCTGCGCGACCTGTCGTTCTGGCTGCTCGGCAGCCTGGCCGGCGCCACCTGGCCGGCGGTACTGCCGGCCGTTGCGGTCATGCTGGTTCCGCTGGTCGCGCTGCCGGCCCTGGCCCGGCCGCTGAACGCCCTGCTGCTGGGCGAGCGCGAGGCGATGCACCTGGGGGTCTCGACCCGGACGGTGACCGGGCTGGCGATCGCGCTCTGCGCGGTCGCGGTCGGCGGCGCGGTCGCGGCCTGCGGGACCATCGGCTTCATCGGGCTGGTGGTGCCGCACATCGTGCGGCTGCTGACCGGCCCCGACCACCGCTTCGTGCTGCCCGGCTCGATGATGGCCGGGGCCGCCCTGCTGCTGGCCGCCGACCTTGCGGCGCGCACCGTGGCGCTGCCGGCCGAGTTGCCGGTCGGCGTGGTCACCGCCCTGCTGGGCGGGCCGTTCTTCGCGTGGCTGGTCCGGCGTCGCCGGCACTGGGGGGTGACGCCGTGCTGACCGCCTGCGATCTCGGTATCCGCGTTGACGGCAAATGGCTGCTCCGCAATGTGAGCCTCCGGCTCGATCCCGGCGAGCTGACGGTGGTGCTGGGGCCGAACGGTTCCGGCAAGTCCACCCTGCTGGGCGCGCTCGCCGGCGAGCGGACGGCGTCGGCCGGCACCGTGGAGTTCGCCGGCCGGCCGATCGCGGCCTGGCCGGCCGCGGCGCTCGCCCGCCGCCGGGCGGTGCTGCCGCAGTCCTCGACGCTGCAGTTCCACTTCACCGTCGAGGAAGTGGTCGGGCTCGGCCGCACGCCGTTCCGCGGCACCGCCGAGGCGTCGGCGGACCGGGCGGCGACCGGGGCCGCCATGCGCACGGCCGGCATCGAGGGGTTGCGCGACCGGCTGGTGCCGAGCCTGTCGGGCGGCGAGCGGCAGCGGGTCCACCTGGCGCGCTGCCTGGCGCAGCTGGCCGCGCCGGTGGCTGACGACGGCCCCAAGGCGCTGCTGCTGGACGAACCGACGACCGGCCTGGATCCGGCCCATCAGCACCGGCTGATGTCGGTCGCCCGGGACTTCGCCCGCGCCGGCGGCCTGGCCTTCGCGATCATCCACGACCTCAACCTGGCGGCGCAGTACGCCGACCGGCTGCTGATCCTGCAGGCCGGCCGGCTGGTGTACGACGGCAGCCCGCTCGAGGGGCTCACGCCGGGTCGGTTGTCGTCGGTCTTCGAGATCGACGCCGCGGTCGTCGCGCACCCGGCCGGCGACCGTCCGCTGATCGTCCAGCTCGGCGCCCGGGACGGTCGCCCGGGGACGGGGGTTCCGGGACCGGTCGGCCGGCCTAGCTGCAGCGATCGATGGTCCGGATCTGTTCCACGAACACCTGGGAACGCTGCTTGAGGGTGGTCATCTCATCGAGCAGCGACGAGGCGGCGCCGGCCACCTGATCGGCGGCCGTCAGCGTCCGCTCGGAGGTCTGGCGCACCGAGCTCGCCGCCGTCGAGACGTGGCTGGTGCCCTCGGACGCCTGGCTCAGGTTGCGGGTGATCTCCTCGGTCGTGGCCCGCTGCTGCTCGACCGCCGCGGCGATCGCCTGCGACATGCCCTGAAGGCTCGCGATCGCGCCCTGGATCGACGAGATCGCCTTGTGGGTGTCGGAGGACGCCTGCTGTATCCGCCCGACCTGACCGGTGATCCCCTCGGTCGCCCTGGCGGTCTGCTGCGCCAGCGACTTGACCTCGCCGGCGACCACCGCGAAACCCTTGCCGGCTTCGCCCGCCCGGGCGGCCTCGATGGTGGCGTTCAGGGCCAGCAGGTTGGTCTGCTCGGCGATGTCCTGGATCAACCGGACCACCCCGCTGATCTCGTCGGCGGTCTCCGTCAGGGTCGAGACCGTCCCGGCCGCGTCCGACACCAGCCCGACCACCCCGTCGGTCTCGCTGGACGCGTTGGCCACCTGCCCGGCGATCTCGCCGACCGACGCGGCGAGCTCTTCAGTGGCCCCCGAGATGGCCTGCACGTTGACGCTGGTATCGCTCGCGCTCTCGCTCGCCTCCATTGCCAGCGACTGGGCCTCGCGGGCGGTGCGGCCGAGATCGTCGGCGCTCCGCTGGAGCAGGTCCGTCGCATCGCTGACCGAATCCGCGAACTCGGTCACCGACGCGTCGAACTGACCGGAGATGTCGGCCAGCCGGCGCTTGTAGCCCTCGCCCTGCTCGGCGAGGTAGACGCCGATCACCAGCTTCATGTCGGTGAACACCAGCTTGTCGATCGCCCGGATCATGACGGTCGCCTTGTGCCGGGCCGCCGCCGGCTTCCAGCGCGACGTGCAGATCTCCAGCGCCAAGGCGTGCAGGTGGGTCGTCACCATCGCGTAGCCGTCGATGTACCAGCCGGGCTCGAGCCCGAGCCGGTTGTGCGTGCGTCCGATCCGCTCGACCGAGGCCCGGTAGTCGGCGGAATCGGCGTCCCGGAACATCCGCTTCCAGTGCGCCATCTGCGCGTCGCGCGCATGCCGGACCAGCTCCTTGGTCGCGAACATCGCCGCGAGTTCGGGTATCTTGAGGATCCGCTCGTAGAACAGATCGAGGATCCCGCCGAGGCGGGTCTCGGCGGCGGCCATGAACTCGACCAGCATGCGACGCTCTTCGGCGTCGAGTTCGATCAGTTGAACGGGCGCGGTAGTGGCACCGGCATCGGGCATGTTGCGTCCCCAAGAGTTGTCCCCCGGCGACCAATATCGTCAGATCATTAATGAAGCGTTGCGCATATACGGGAAGTACGGGCTTGCCGTCGCCGGCCCCCACGCGGACTGCGGTACGGCGGGGCAGGCGGACACGGTTCGCGGCGGCGATTGCGGATGGAACGACGATGACTGAAGTGACGATGCAGCACGAATCGCTGGTCCGCCTCGGCGTCTTCGCCTCGGTGCTGGTCGTCATGGCCCTGGCGGAACTGGCGGCACCGAGGCGGCGACCGGCGATCGGCCGGACGACCCGCTGGCCGGGCAACCTCGGCATCGTGGTGATCGACAGCCTGGTGGTCCGGCTGCTGTTCCCCGTGACCGCGGTCGGCGTCGCGGTCCTGGCCGAGGAGCGCGGCTGGGGGCTGTTCGCGACCCTGGCGCTTCCGGGCTGGCTGGCGGTGCTGGCCGCGGTGGTCCTGCTCGACCTCGCGATCTATCTCCAGCACGTGCTGTTCCACGCGGTTCCGGCACTCTGGCGGCTGCACCGCATGCACCATGCCGACCTGGAGTTCGACACCACCACCGGGATCCGCTTCCATCCGGTCGAGATCGCCCTGTCGATGGTCCTGAAGCTGGCGGTAGTGGCCGCTCTCGGGGCGCCGCCGCTCGCGGTGCTGCTGTTCGAGGTCGTGCTGAACGCCAGCTCGCTGTTCAACCACGGCAATGTCCGCATCCCGGCGGCGCTCGACCGGGTGCTGCGCTGGATCGTCGTGACCCCGGACATGCACCGGGTCCACCACTCCGTGATCCCGGCCGAGACCAACAGCAATTTCGGCTTCAACCTGCCGTGGTGGGACCGTTTGTTCGGTACCTACCGGGCCCAACCGCGGGCCGGGCACGACGCCATGACGATCGGCATCGAGCAGTTCCGCGACCCGCGCGAGCTCCGGCTCGACCGCATGCTGCTGCAGCCGTGGCGCGATGACGCGGGCCGCTACCCGATCGGCCGGCGGGACTCCGAGACCGGCCCCGGCGACACCATATAAGCAATAGCTGAAACCATGCCGGCGAACCGTGCCATGACGTCGACGATCACCATTCCCTGTCCGCACTGCGATGCGTTGAACCGGATGCCGGCGGAACGGCGCGGCCACCGCGGGACCTGCGGCCGCTGCGGCAAGCGGCTGTTCACCGGCCACCCCATCGCGCTCGACGCCGGCCGCTTCGACCGGCACGTCGCCGCCGCCGACCTGCCGGTTCTGGTGGATTTCTGGGCGCCGTGGTGCGGGCCGTGCCGGGCCATGGCACCGGCGTTCGAGGCGATCGCCGGCGATCTCGAGCCGGCCGTACGACTGGCCAAGGTCGACACCGAGGCGGAGCCGGCGCTGGCCGCCCGCTTCGGCATCCGGGCCATTCCGACCCTGGCGCTGTTCCGCGGCGGCCGCGAGATCGCCCGGCACAGCGGGGCGATGAGCCAGGCGACGATCCGCGAATGGGTGGCCGGCCACCTCACCGCCTAAGGCAGCCGGGGCGCCGACTTCGCGACCTGCCCGACCGCCCACGGCACGAGGCTGAGGCCGATCGCCAGCGTCATCGCCGGCATCGGGGGCGGCGCCAGCGCCAGGACCCCGGCCAGCGGCGGGGCGTAGACCGCGATGGCCACGAGGCCGATGCACAGGGCCAGTGCCGCCCACACATACGGATTGCGGGTGATCTCGTTGACGACCGGCGAGCTTCCGCGGTCGCGCATGTTGAAGACGTGCCAGAGCTGGCCCAGCGCCAGCGTGACGAAGGAGACGGTGACGGCGTCCGACGCCGACAGCCCGAGCCACCACACCGCCGACAGGAACGCCGTCAGGGTCGCCGCCGTCAGGACCGTGGAATGGCCGGCGATCGCCAGCCAATGCCGGCGCGCCAGGATCGGCTCGCGCGGCGAGCGCGGCGGCCGGCTCATCACGTCGCGTTCGCCCTCGCCGGCGCCGAGCGCGAAGGCCGGGAACACGTCGGTCACCAGGTTGAGATACAGGATCTGCAGCGGCAGCAGCGGCAACGGCAGGTCGGCCAGCGCCGCAATTCCGACCACCAGGATCTCGCTCAGATTGCACGACAGCAGGTAGATCAGGAACTTGCGGATGTTCGCGAAGATCACGCGGCCATGCTCGACGGCGGCGGCGATCGAGGCGAAGGCGTCGTCGCGCAGCACCATGTCGGCGGCCTCGCGGGCGACCTGCGATCCGCGCTGGCCCATCGCCACCCCGATGTCCGCCTTGCGCAGCGCCGGCGCGTCGTTCACGCCGTCGCCGGTCATCGCCACGATCTCGCCGGCCTCCTGGTACAGCCGGATCAGGTCGAGCTTCTGGGCCGGGCTGACCCGCGCGAACACCGCCCGGCGCATCAGCTCGCGGCGCTGCTCGGCCGACAGCTCGTCGAGCCGCGCGATCGCGCTGCCTTCCAGCGCCGGCAGCGAGTCCGGCTCGGGCAGACCGACATGCTCGGCGATCTGACCGGCCGTCGCCGCGTGGTCGCCGGTTACCATCACCACCCGGATGCCGGCCTCCTTGCAGGCGGCGATCGCCGGCGCCACGTCGCCGCGCGGCGGATCCTCCAGCCCGACCAGCCCGAGCAGGGTCAGCCCCGCATAGGCCGGCTCGCCGGCTGAGCCCGAGCGCTTGCTGGCCAGGGCGAGGACCCGCAGCCCCTTGTCCGCCAGCGCCTCCGCCCGGCTTCGCCAGGCGTCCAGCCGGTCGCCCGAGACCGGGCGGTCGCCTTCGGCGCCGGCGACCGCGACGACCGCCGCCAGCACCGCTTCCGGCGCCCCCTTCACGGCATACAGGAACCCGCCGTCGACCGCGTGCACGGTCGCCATCATCTTCTGATCGGAATCGAAGGCGTCCTCGCGGACTTCCGGCCAGGCACCGACCAGTTCGCCCCGGTCGAGCCCGAAGCGCTTGGCCAGGCGTAGCAGGGCGAGCTCGGTCGGATCGCCGGTCGCCACGTCGTTCTGCCCGAGCGTCGCGTTGTTGCACAGCGCGGCGACCTCCAGGGCCCGTCGATCCGCCGTGCCCTCGGCAAACGGCTCCGGCTCGCCGTCCGGCTCGAGCGTTCGGTCCCCGGACGGCAGGTGCAGCCGGGTCGCGGCCATGCGGTTCTCGGTCAGCGTGCCGGTCTTGTCGGTCAGGATGACGGTGGTGGCGCCCAGGGTCTCGACCGCCGACAGCCGCTCGATCAGGGCATTGCGGCGCGCCATCCGCCACATGCCGCGGGCCAGCACCAGGGTGGTGACCATCGGCAGCCCCTCCGGCACCGCCGCCACGGCCAGCGCGATCGCGGTCTCCAGCATCAGCAGCACCGGCTTGCCGGCGGCGATCCCCGACGCCGCGATCACCGCGGCGAGCCCGAGCGTCAGCCAGACGAGCTGACGGCTGAGCGCCTCGATGCGCCGCTCCAGCGGGGTGCGCTCGGGCTCGGCCTCCTCGACCAGGGCGGCGATCCGCCCGAGCTCGCTGCCCATGCCGGTGGCGACGACCAGGCCGGCGCCGCTGCCCCGGGTCACGGCGGTGCCCTGGAACGCCATGTCGACCCGGTCCGCCAGCGCGGTCGCGGCCGGAACCGGCGCGACCTGCTTGGCGACCGGCAGCGACTCGCCGGTCATCACCGACTCGTCGCACTGCAGCTTGGACGCCTCGATCAGGCGAAGATCGGCGGCCACCACGTCGCCACCCTCGATCAGGACGACGTCCCCCGGCACCAGCGCGCGCGCCGGTACCTCGATCACCTCGCCGTCCCTGCGGACCCGGGCGCTGTGCACCGTCAGGCTGCGCAGCGCCTCCATCGACCGCACCGCCCGCCATTCGGTGAAGAACCCGATCAGGGCGTTGATGACGATGACGGCGAGAATCGCGCCGGCCTCGGTCCAGTGCCCGAAGGCCGCCGACAGCATCGCCGCCGAACCGAGCAGCACCGTGATCAGGCTCTTGAACTGGTCGACCAGGATCGCGGCCAGCGACCGGGTCGGCCGCCGCCGCAGCTCGTTCGGGCCGTGAACGCGCCGCCGGCGCGCGGCCTCGGCCCCGGTCAGGCCGACCGCCGGATCGACGTCGAGCGCCCGCGCCACATCCGCCGGAGCCAGCGAGTGTGGCTCGGGGGGCGGGCCGGGAGGCGGGCCGGGGGGCGGGCCGGGCGATGTCTCGTTCACGGTACGAGAACGGCCGCGCCCTGGAACCGGCCGCCGCGGAGATCGTCGAGCGCCGCGTTCGCCTGCTCCAGGGGATAGGCGATGGTTTCCGTCCGGATGTCGATCCGTCCAGCCAGTTCGAGGAACTCCCGGCCGTCGTCGCGGGTCAGGTTCGCCACCGACACGATCTCCCGTTCCTCCCAGAGCAGCCGATAGGGGAAGCCCGGAATGTCCGACATGTGGATGCCGGCGCACACCACCCGGCCGCCCTTGCGGAGCGCCCGCAGCGCCGCCGGCACCAGGGCGCCGACCGGGGCGAACAGGATGGCCGCGTCGAGCGGCTCCGGCGGCAGTTCGTCGGACCCGCCGGCCCAGTGCGCCCCGAGCCGACGCGCGAAGCCCTGGGCCTCCCGGTCGCCCGGGCGGGTGAACGCGTAGACCCGCTGACCGCGCGCCACCGCCACCTGGGCGACGATGTGGGCGGCCGCCCCGAAGCCGTACAGCCCGAGGACCTGCGCCTCGCCCGCCATCCGCCAGGCGCGGTAGCCGATCAGGCCGGCGCACAGCAGAGGCGCCGCCTCCACGTCCCCGTAGCGCTCGGGTATCGGGAAGCAGTAGTCGGCGGCAGCCTTGGCGTATTCCGCGTAGCCGCCGTCGATCTGATAGCCGGTGAAGCCGGGGTGGTCGCACAGGTTCTCGCGGTGCATCCGGCAGTACCGGCACTGGCCGCAGGTCCGGCCGAGCCACGGTATCCCGACCCGCTGCCCGATGCTGAATCCGCGCACACCTGGGCCGATCTGATCGACCGTGCCGACGATCTCATGGCCGGGCACCAGCGGCAGCTTGGGCCCGGTCAGGTCGCCGTCGACCACGTGGAGATCGGTGCGGCAGACGCCGCAGGCCGCCACCCGCACCACGACCTCGCCAGCCCCGGCGACGGGGCGTTCGATCTCCGCCGGACGCAACGGCGCCCCAGGCCTGTCGAGAACCATCGCCTTCATGGTCGTGCACTGTAGCCGACCGGGAAGACCGCGGTCAGGCGAGGAAGCGTTCGACGTGCTGCCGGACCGCCGCGACCGGCTCCTTCACCAGGTCGGCGTCGAGTTCGCCGACCACCCTGCCCTTGACCGACTCGGGCAGCCGCTGGCGCAGCTCGCCCAGCGCCCTCGGCGGTGCCGCGACCACCAGGCGCTGGAACGCGTCCTCCCTGGTCGCCGCCTCCAGGGCCGCCGCGACCCGGTCGACGAACTTCAGCGCGGCCTGGTCGTGCGGCGTGGTGCGCGGCTCGTAGCCGTGGCTCGGCCCGCCCTTGGAGGCATAGCCGAGGTCCGGGCGATGCGAACCGGCCTCGTGGCTGACCGGCAGGTGGTCGTCCATGGTCATCTCGTCGACCGGGCTCAGCCCGGCGCCCGGCCCTGTGCAGGAATAGACGCGGGCATGCTGGTGGTCGGCGGTCAGGATCCAGGTGACGGTCTTCATCGTGGGGTCCTCTCGCGGCGAACGATCCGCCCCGGCGGCGGTCGGAAGGCATCCGGGGCACGATGGCCCCCGGCCGCCGCGCCGGCATTGAGGAAGATCAACCGCCGCCCCCCGGGCGACGACCTGACAGCCGACGACAACCGGCCTAGGCTGGGGACCGCGTCCGGCCGCCCGGTGCCGGGCTCCGAGGGAGAAGGCCGATGCAGACCACGATCCAGTTTCTCGGCGGCGCCGGAACCGTCACCGGCTCGAAGTACCTGCTACAGGCAGGAGACACGCGGGTGCTGGTCGATTGCGGCCTGTTCCAGGGCTTCAAGCAGCTGCGGCTGCGGAACTGGGCGCGCCTGCCGGTCACGCCCTCGACGATCGACGCGGTGGTGCTGACCCACGCCCATATCGACCACTCCGGCTACCTGCCCAAGCTGGTGCACGACGGATTCCGCGGGCCGATCTTCGCCACCGATGCGACCCGCGACCTGTGCGACATCCTCCTGCCCGACGCCGCCCACCTGCAGGAGAAGGATGCCGAGTTCGCCAACCGGCACGGCTTCTCCAAGCACCGCCCGGCCCTGCCGCTCTACACCCGGGCCGACGCCGACGCCGCGCTGGAGCTGTTCGAGACGGTGCATTTCGGCGATCGGCAGGAGATCGCCGGCCCGTTCGCGGCGCGCTTCGACCCGGCCGGCCACATCCTGGGCGCGGCGATCGTGACCATGACCGCCGGGAACCGGCGGATCGTGTTCTCCGGCGACCTCGGGCGCTACGACAGCGCCACCATGCTCGACCCGACACCGATCCGCCGGGCCGACTGGCTGCTCGTGGAATCGACCTACGGCGACCGGCGCCACGACACCGCCGACCCGGAGGACGTGCTCGCCTCGGCGATCAACCGGGCGGCGGCCCGCGGCGGCACCGTCGTCATCCCGTCGTTCGCAGTCGGGCGCGCCCAGACCCTGATGTACCATCTCCGGCAGCTCAAGGATTCCCGGCGGATTCCCGACCTTCCGGTGTTCCTCGACAGCCCCATGAGCATCGATGCCAGCGAGCTGTTCTGCCACAACCACCGGGTCCACAAGCTGACCGCGGCGCAGGCCCGGGCCGCCTGCTCGGTCGCCCGCTACGTGCAGGACCCGGAGGAGTCGAAGGCGCTCGACGCCAACCCGATGCCGAAGGTGATCATCTCGGCCTCCGGCATGGCCACCGGCGGACGGGTGCTGCATCACATCAAGCACTACGCACCGGATCCCCGGAACATGATCCTGTTCGCCGGCTTCCAGGCCGGCGGCACCCGCGGCGCGGCGATGACCGCCGGCGCCGACAGCGTGAAGATCCACGGCCAGTACATCCCGATCCGCGCCGAGGTCGACAACCTGCAGATGTTCTCCGCGCACGCCGACGCCGACGAGATCATGACCTGGCTGCGGGGCTTCGAGCAGCCGCCGCAGGAGATTTTCGTGGTGCACGGCGAGCCGGCCGCCGCCGACACCCTGCGCCACCGCATCGCGGAGGAGCTCGGCTGGAACTGCCATGTCCCCGAGCATGGCGAGACGGCGACTCTGAGCTGAGGCTGCGCTTCACCCGCCCCGGGTCACCGCCTCGGCGCCGGTGACCAGGTCGAGGAGCTCGTCGGTGATCTCCGACTGCCGGGCGTGCCGGGCCTCGGCGCCCAGCTCCGCCAGCTTCCGGGAGACGTTGTCGCGCGCCGCCTCCATCGCCAGGAAGCGGGCGGCGTTCTCGCTGGCCAGCGACTCGACCAGCGCTTCGGCCAGAAGGGCGAACACGTACTCGCCGACCAGCTTCTCCTGCAGCACCGCCGGCGGCAGGGTGTGGATCGGCGGCTGCCGCAGGCTTCCGGGACCGAGCGATGCCGGATCGACGGGCAGGACCGGATGCCGCTCGATCGTGGAGCCGCCGCCGGCACGACAACGGGCGAACATCACTTCGACCCGGCCGACCTCGCCGCCGGCGATGCGTCGGTAGAGTTCCAGGGACAGCCGGTTGACCACCTCCGGAACCGCCGGGCAGCGGCTGGCCATCGGGTGGGTCCAATCGGCCGGCCGGCCCCGCTCGGCCGACAGCGTGGCGCCGCGGGTACCGAGCACGAGCAGTGCGTCGTCCGGGTCGATCCGGGCGAGTGCCGCCTCCATGAGGTGCTCGTTGAAACCACCGACGAAGCCGTGCTCGGCGGTGCACAGGACCAGGGCGAGCCGGCCGCCGGCGACCGTCGGCGTCCCCTCGACGCCCTCGACCAGCGGCAGGGTATCGGCGATCGCCGCGGCGACCGCCTCGGCGTAGCTGCGCATCCCCGGCAGCGCGCGCTGGGCCTCTTGCAGCCGCATACTGGCCAGTGAGCGCATGGCGCCGACGATGTCCAGCAGCTCGGTCATGCTGCCGATGTGGCGCTCGATGTCGGCGAGCCTGGTCAAGAGGCCGGCCCCGGACCGGCCGCGGTCGCGCGGACAGTCTCGACCAGGTCGGCGACCGCCGGCCGCAGGCGGGCGCGCAGGTCCTCGGGCAACGGCGGCGACTGGTCGTCGACCGCCAGGATCTCGGGGCAGCGCTCCTTCAGCCAACCGGTCAGCTCGGCGCGGAACCGCTCGACGGCATCGAGCGGCAGGCGGTCGAGGACGCCCTCGGCGACCGCGAACAGCAGCGCCACCTGCTCGCCCAGGCTGCCGACCGCGAACTGCCGCTGGCCAAGCACCGCCCGGATCCGCCGGCCGTGCTCGATCCGCGCCTGGGTCCGTTCGTCGACCGTGGTGCCGAACCGGGTGAACACCTCCAGCTCGACGTATTGCGCATAGGTCAGCCGCAGGCTCTCGGCGAACTCCTTGAGGACCGGCGCCTGCGCCTTGCCGCCGACCCGCGAGACGCTGCGGCCGACGTCGACCGCCGGCTTCTGGTCCTCGTTGAACAGCCGCGGATCCAGGTAGATCTGGCCGTCGGTGATCGAGATCAGGTTGGTCGGGATGTAGGCGCTGATGTTGCCGGCCTGGGTTTCGGCGATCGGCAGCGCGGTCAGCGAGCCGCCGCCGAGCTCGGCCGACAGCCGGGCCGAGCGCTCCAGCAGCCGGGCGTGCAGGTAGAACACGTCGCCGGGATACGCCTCGCGCCCGGGCGGCCGGCGCAGCAGCAGCGAGACCTGGCGGTGCACGGCGGCGTGCTTGGTCAGGTCGTCGATGACCAGCAGCACGTCGCGGCCGCGGCCCATGAAATGCTCCGCCATGGTGCAGGCGGCATAGGGCGTCAGCCATTGCAGGCCGGGCGCGTCGTCGGCCTCGCCGACCACGAACAGGCAGCGCTCCGGTGCTCCGTATCGGCGCACCGCGTCGATCACCTGGGCGATCGACGACGCCTTCTGGCCGACCGCGGCATAGACGCAGATCACGTCGGAGGAGCGCTGGTTGATGATGGCGTCGACCGCGACCGCGGTCTTGCCGGTGCCGCGGTCGCCGATGATCAACTCGCGCTGGCCACGGCCGATCGGGATCATCGAGTCCACCACCAGGATGCCGGTAGCCAGCGGGCGGCTCACCAGTGCGCGGTCGACGATCGCCGGCGCCGGCTGCTCGACCGCCACCCGCGCGGTCCCGACCGGCGGTGCCCCGCCGTCCAGCGGTGCCCCGAGCGCATCGACCACCCGGCCAAGCAACCCGTCGCCGACCGGCACCCGGGCGGCCGTTCCGGTGCCGTGCACCAGCCCGCCGGCCGAGATTCCCGACGCATCGCCCAGCAGGATGCAGCCGATGGTCTCGGCGTCGAGCTCGACCGCCAGCCCCTGTACGCCGTTCTCGAAGGTCAGCAGTTCGTCCAGGCGGGTGTCCGGCAGGCCGGAGACCGTGGCCACGCCGTCGCCGACCCGCTCGACGCGCCCGATCCGCTCGAACCGCGGCGCCGCCGACAGCTCGGCGATCCGCCCGCTGTTGCGGCCCAGCCAGCCGCGGAGATCGTCAGCCAGCGTGCTCATCGGCGGCGAGCTCCGATCGGATGGCGGCGAGGGCGCTGCGCCAGGAGAACCGCAGCACGGTATTCGGAAAATGCAGCTCGGCCCCGGCCAGCAGCGCGTCGTCGGTCTCGAACTCGACCGCGAACGTGGTCCCGAGTGCGGCCTGCAGCCGGGCCCGCCAGTCGCCCTGGACCGGCTCCGGCAGGGCACTGTCAGTGACCACGCAGACCCGGGTGCCCCCGTCGGTGCCCTCGCCGGTTCCGGCGACCAGCTCGGTGCGCTGCGCCTCGGTCAGCTCGGCGAGATGCGACTCGATGCGGTGCATCCAGATCGCGGCGCGGTGCTCGGCCGGAATGTCCGCCAGCAGCCGGCCGGCGATCTCGGCGCCGAGCTCGACAGCCATGCTCCGCAGCTCGGTCTCGGCCCGAGCGCGCTCCTCGGCGAGGGTGCTGCGACCGGCCCGGAGCATGTCGGCGGCCTGGCGCTCGGCCTGCTCGAGCCGCTCGGTCGCGGCCTGCTCGGCCTCGGCGGTCGCGGCCTTCAGGGCGGCCGCCCGGTCGGCCGGAATCGCGGCCCGTTCCGTCTCCACCTCGGCGCGCAGCGCCTCGGCCTCGGCCTTGGCCCGGGCAGTCGCGGCGTACTGTCCGTCGATCTCGGCGCGGCGCGCGTCGACGACCCGCAGGACCGGCCTGTAGAGGAAGCGATGCAGCAGCCACACCAGGATCGCGAGGTTGACCGCCTGCAGCGCCAGGGTCCACCAGTCGAAGACCATGGTCACCCCGCGTAGGGGTTGGCGAACAGCAGCAGCAACGCCACCACCAGACAGTAGATCGCCATGGTCTCGATCATCGCGAGACCGACGAACAGCGTCCGCGAGATGGTGCCCGCCGCCTCCGGCTGGCGGGCGATCGCGTCGAGCGCCGCCGCCACCGACCGGCCTTCCGCCAGCGCCGGTCCGATCGAGCCGACCGACACTGCGACGACCGCGCCGATGATGCTGAGCAGTTCGGGATTCATGGAGCCTCCTCAAGCAGGGCCGTCGCCGCCGATGGCGGCGGCGATGAACACGGTGGCGAGCACGGTGAAGATGTACGCCTGGACCACGCCGACCAGCACCTCCAGCGCCATCAGCGGAATCGGCACGAACAGGCCGGCAAGTGCTGCGACCAGGGCGATCACGAACTCCCCGCTCATGACGTTGCCGAACAGCCGGATCATCAACGAGAAGGTGCGGGTGACCTCGGACAGCAGGTTGAGCGGCAGCATGATCAGCTTCGGCTTGGCGAAGCTGGCGAGGTAGCCGAGCGGGCCGTGCGCCCGCACGCCGTAGAAGTGCACCGAGGCGAACACGACGGCGGCCAGTGCGGCCGGCGTCTCGATGGTCGCGGTCGGCGCCTGGGTACCCGGCAGCAGGCCGGACAAGTTGGCGGTCACCAGGAAGACGAACAGCGTCGCGATCAGCGGCAGCAGGGGGCGCGGGTCGCCGCCGACCACCTCGCCGATCTGCCTGGCGATCCCGGTCACCAGCAGCTCGAGCACGGCCTGCCGGCGGTCCGGGCGTGCCTGCAGCCGCCGGGTCAGCAGGTGCGCCCCGACCGCCAGCACCGCCATGATCGCCCAGGTCGTCACCACCGGCCGGGTGATCGGCACCGGCCCGAGCTGCAGCAGGACGGCACTGGCCAGCGGCGAGGTCGCGGTCATGCCGCCTCCCCGCGCGCGCCGCGCACCGCCAGCCGGCGCGCGGCCAGGAACCCGAGGAAGGCGGCCAGCAGCGGCCCGGCGCCGAACTGCGCCGCCAGGGCGAAGCCGGCGGCGGCGGCCAGCACCCGGCCGGCGGTCAGCACCACCGGCAGCCGCCAGTCGCTGGCCGAGCCGTACAGCTCGGCCGTCCGCCGCACCGCCATGAAGTACAGCCGCCCCAGCCCGAACCCGGCGACGCCGGCGACGAGCAGCTCCACGGCGGTCTGGACGGTCATCTGGTCGATCATTCGCGTTGCATCCTTCTCCAGGCCATGGCGCAGCCGGCAGCCAGCCCGAGGACCAGCAGCCCGAGGGTCCAGAAGATCCCGGAGTCGAACTGCCGGTCGAGCCACCGGCCGGCGAAGATGCCGATCAGGACCGGCACCACGATGGTCCATCCGAGCGCGCCGATCAGCGCCAGGTTGCGGCCGATCGGGCGCTCGCCCTCGGCCTGCCAGCGCTCGCGCCGCTCGCGCCGGGTCTTGACGGCGTCGTCGAGATGGTTGGGGTGGTCGGGATCGACGGTCATGCCGGCCCTCCCGGTTCCTCGGCCATGCCCTCGCGGACCCGCACCGGCCCCTGGTCCGGGCGCAGGTACCGGCTGATCTGCCGGATCGCGGCGAGGTACAGCCGCTGCGAATCGGTGCGGGCCGCCTGCTCGGCTGCGAGCCGCTCTCGGAAGCGGGACAGCACCTCGGTCTCCAGCCGCTCCAGGTCGTCGCCCGGAACCGCCTCGCGGGTCGCGATGGCGATCCGCCCGCCGGTACGGACGTCCAGGACGCCGCCACGCACCGCGACGTGGTGCTCGGCGCCGGTGCGGTCCCGCCAGGTCGCGACCGAGACCGACAGCACGGTCACGAAATCGGCGTGCCCGGGCAGGATGCCGAACGCACCGGTCGCGTCCTCGGCGCGCAGATGCGCCACCTCATCGGACTCGACGACCACCTCGAACGGCGTGGTGACGACCAGCTTCACGTCCCGCCGCCCCCCGCTTCCCGGCCCCCGGTTTCCCGGCGGCGGGCCTCGTCGAGGTCGCCGACCATGTAGAGCGAGCTTTCGGCCCAGCCGTCCGCCTCGCCGTCGAGGATCGCCCGGCAGCCAGCCAGGGTGTCCTCCAGCTCGACCGAGCGGCCGGGCTTGCCGGTGAACGCCTCGGTCACCATGAACGGCTGGGTCAGGAACCGCATCAACCGCCGCGCCCGGCTGACCATTGCCCGGTCGGCGGCGCTCAGCTCCTCCATGCCCAGCAGCGAGATGATCTCCTGCAGCTCGCGGTAGTGGGCGATCGCCTTGCGGACCTCCTGCGCGGTCCGGTAGTGCGCCTCGCCGACCAGCCGCGGGTCCAGCAGGCTCGAGGTCGAGCCCAGCGGGTCGACCGCCGGGTACATGCCCTCGCTCGCCATGTCGCGCGACAGCACGATCGAGGAATCCAGGTGGCTGAAGATCTCGGCGACCGCCGGGTCGGTCAGGTCGTCCGCCGGGACGTAGACCGCCTGGATCGAGGTGATGGCCGCGCCCGCCACCGAGGCGATGCGCTCCTCGAACTCCGCCACCTCGGATGCCAGGGTCGGCTGGTAGCCGACCCGCGACGGCAGCCGGCCGAGCAGGCCCGACACCTCGCCGCCGGCCTGCACCAGCCGGTACACGTTGTCGATCAGCAGCAGCACATTCTCACGGGCGTCGTCGCGGAAATGCTCGGCGATCGCCAGCGCGGTCAGCCCGGTCCGCCAGCGCGCGCCTGGCGGCTCGTTCATCTGGCCGAACACCAGCGCGGTGCGCGGCAGCACCCCGGAGTCCTCGAGTTCCAGCAGCAGCTCGTGGCCCTCGCGCGAACGCTCGCCGATGCCGGCGAACACCGAGATGCCGGAGTGCCGCTCCACGGTGGTGCGGATCAGCTCCATGATCAGCACGGTCTTGCCGACGCCGGCGCCGCCGAACATCGCGGCCTTGCCACCCTTCACCATCGGCGCCAGCAGGTCGATCACCTTGATGCCGGTGTGGAACACCTCGAGCGCGACGTTCTGGCGGCGCAGCGCCGGGGCCGGGGCGTGGATCGGCCGACGGGCGACGTCGGCCGGCAGCGGCCCGCCGTGGTCGACCGGCTCGCCGATCGCGTTCAGCAGGCGGCCGAGCACCGGCTCGCCGACCGGCACCCGGACCGGTCCGCCCGGGGCATGCGCCCGCATGCCGCGCCGCAGGCCGCCGGCCCCGCCGAGGGTGACGGTGCGGACGGTCACGGGGTCCAGATGCTGCTGCACCTCGGCCAGCAGCGGCGAGCCGGTGTCGCGCTCGATGACGACGGCGTCGTAGATCGCCGGCAACCCGCCGTCCGGGAACCGCAGGTCGACGACCGAGCCGTGCACCGACAGCACCGTGCCGGCAAGCGGCGCCCGGCTGGCGTCGGCTGGCGGGCGGTCGTGGAGTGCCGAGAACGGACGGACGCTGCTCATGCCACTGAGCCCCTGCGGATCGGACCCTGCACCGATAGCAGCGACCGGCCCGCCGGCTCCTGATCTCGCTCAATTCCCGGCGGCGAAATTGCCGCCCGCCGGCGTCGTCCGTCAGCCGTGGCGCAGCAGGCGGCGGCGGGTCGCCTCGAACAGCTCGGGCCGGCCGGTGGCGATCGCCAGGACCATGGCGCCCTGCAGGCTGCCGACGATATCGGCTGGGTCCAGGCCCGCTGGCGCCGGCCCGACCGCCGGAGCGCCGAGCGCGGCCCCGGTCCACTGCAGCAGCCCCTCGAAGAACCGGCCGACCGCGCCGGCGACCGGCGGCGGCAGGTCGAGCGACTGGCTGCCGAGCACGCAGCACAGGCAGATCAGCCCCTTGTCGACCGCCGCGTGCCGATAGACGTCGCACAACCGCGTGAGCCGGTCGTCGACGGTCTCCGCCGGATCGTCGGGCCGGCCGAGGGCTTCCAGCATGCGCTCGGTGTAGCGCTCGACCACCGCCGCGCCGAGGTCGGTCTTCTGCGGGAAGTGATAGTGAACGCTGGCGCTCTTGATGCCGACGTCGGCGGCGAGATCGCGGAAGCTGACCGCGTCGTAGCCGCCGCGCCGCATCCGCAGCTCGGCGGCGTCCAGGATCTCGGCGGCCTTGCCGGAGGGACTGTCGGTCGTCATGCCCACCTCTCTATCAGAAGATAGGTGTTGACACGAGGGGATGCCGCTTTCAGGTTGTCTATCGATCGATAGGTAGACACTCGATCGTCCCCCATCCACGCCGAGGAGCCGGCCATGAAGGTCTATGAGTTCAAGGGTTTCCCGAACCCCGCCCGCGTCCGCATCGCGCTCGCCGAGAAGGGCCTGTTCGACCGCGTCGAGTTCGTGCACGTCGACGTGCCCGGCGGCGAGCACAAGCGGCCGGACTTCCTGGCCAAGAACCCGTCCGGTGTGGTGCCGGTGATGGAGCTCGACGACGGCACGCTGATCTCCGAGTGCTCGGCGATCACCGAGTACCTCGACCACGCCGCCGGCGACCCGGTGCTGACCGGGCGCGACGCCAAGGAGCGCGCGGTGATCCACATGGCCCAGCGCAAGATCGAGGCCGGCCTGCTCGACGCGGTGGCCGCCTACTTCCACCACGCCACCGACGGCCTGGGCCCGAACATCGAGACCTACCAGAACAAGGACTGGGGCCTGCGCCAGAAAGAGGTCGCGCTCGCGACCATGCGCCGGATGGACGGCATGCTGGCCGACCGCGACTACCTGGCGCTCGACCGCTTCACCGTCGCCGACATCACCGCGATGGCCGGCTTCGCGTTCGCCGACTTCGTGAAGCTGGCGATTCCCGACGACTGTGCGAGGCTGCAGGCGTGGCGCGCCCGCGTCTCGGCCCGCCCGAGCGCGGCGATGGCCGCCTGATCCCGCGACCGGCCGGAGGCAACGGCATGGAAATCAACGCCGACTTCAGCAAGCGCGTGGCGATGCACGCCGACCAGATCCCGTGGATCGAGTCGCCGACAGCCGGGGTCAGCCGCCGCATGCTCGACCGCATCGGCGACGAGGTGGCCCGCGCCACCACCATCGTCCGCTACGCCCCGGACAGCCGGTTCCCGGCCCACGTCCACGGCGGCGGCGAGGAGTTCGTGGTGCTCGACGGGGTGTTCCAGGACGAGCACGGCGACTTTCCCGCCGGCAGCTACGTCCGCAACCCCCCGACCTCGCGGCACACCCCGGGCTCGGCCGAGGGCTGCACCATCATGGTGAAGCTCTGGCAGTTCGACCCTGCCGACCGGACCCATGTGGTGATCGACACCAACAGGATCGGTTCGGTCGCCGACGCGGCCCGTCCGGGCGTGGCCGTCACCCCGCTGTTCCGCGACGCCCGCGAGGACGTCCGCCTCGAGCGCTGGGACGCCGGGGCCGCGGTCGACCTGGCCTGGCAGGGCGGCGCCGAGCTGTTCGTGCTGGACGGCGGCTTCACTCAGGAGGGCGAACGGTTCCGCCGGCATTCCTGGCTGCGGCTGCCGGGCGACGGCAAGACGGTGGCCGACGTCGGGCCGGAGGGTGCCGTGGTCTGGATCAAGACCGGCCACCTGCGATTCGTGGCGGCACCGGGAGCCTAGGCCGCCGACGCTTGCCCTTCGCGGCCCTTCGGGTACCTCAGGGCGATAGGATTCTCTGTCGTCCTGAGGTGCTCGCCGCCAAGCGGTGAGCCGCGAAGGATCAGCCGTTCGCCACCAGCGCGTCCGGCGCGCCCTTCAGCTTGTGCCCGACCTCGACGATCGCCTCGATCGCCGGCACCAGTTCGGCGCCGAGGTCGGTCAGCGCGTACTCGACCGACGGCGGCGATGTCGGCTTGACCTCGCGGGTCACGACGCCGCGCGCCTCGAGCTCGCGCAGGCGGGCGGTCAGCACCTTCGGCGACACCGGCGGAATGTCGACCCGCAGCTCGCTGAACCGGCGCGGCCCGGCCCGCAGGCTCCAGATCACGTTGACCGTCCAGGCGCCGCCGATGATGCCCATGCACTCCGTCAGCGGGCAGGACGGCGGCGGCTTCGGGCTGTGGTTCTTGCGGACCTTGAGCGGCATCGGTGACCCCAGGTTACCAGGCGGAAACCTGAATATCAGGTATCGAAAGGAAATCAAGTTTACATCCGATAGCCCGCTCCATACCTGTCCGCCGTTCCTTCCGGGCCACCGGAGACCAACGGAGACCGACCCATGAAGCTGTACTACACGCCGGGCGCCTGCTCGCTCGCCGTCCACATCGCCCTGCGCATGGCCGACCAGGAGTTCGAGCTCGAGCGCGTCGATTCCGCAACCAAGACCACCGAGACCGGCGCCGACTTCCGGGCCGTCAACCCGCGCGGCTACGTCCCGGCGCTGACCCTCGACGGCGGCGACACGATCACCGAGGCGCCCGCGGTCCTGCAGTACGTCGCCGACCGGGCGCCCGACGCCGCCCTGGCCCCGGCCCCGACGACGCTGGCCCGGACCCGGCTGCAGGAGGTGCTGAACTTCATCGCCTCGGAGCTGCACAAGTCGTTCAAGCCGTTCTTCTCGGGCACGCCGATTTCCGACGCCGACCGCCCGGCGGCCGAGGAGGTGGTGGCCAACCGGATGCGTTTCGTCGAGGCGATGCTGGCCGACGGCCGCCAGCACCTGATCGGCGACACCGTCAGCGTCGCCGACCTGTACCTGTTCACCATCGCCAACTGGTGCAACTTCGTCGGCATCGACCTCGGGCGCTGGCCGAACCTGAAGGCGTTCGTCGCCCGCATCGGCGCCCTGCCCGCCGCCCGCGAGGCGATGGCGGCCGAGGGCCTGACCGGCTGATCCCGATCGCGGCCCGGGAAACGCCGCCCGGGCCGCCCCTCCCCGACACAGGAGTTCCCATGGACCCGCGCTACGCCGCGGTCGTCGAGGTCCTGTCGGACTACTTCGACGGCCTGTACCTCAGCGACACCGAGATCCTGTCGCAGGTGTTCCACCCGGACGCCCGCTACGTCTGCGCCACCGAGGCGCCGCTGGTGAACCTGGGCATGGACGCGTACCTGCCGATCGTCGCCGCCCGTCCTTCGCCGGCCAGCCGCGGCGAGCCCCGGCAGGACCGGATCGCCGGCATCGAGTTCGCCGGCCCGACCACCGCCTTCGCCCGGGTCAACTGCGCCATCGGGCCCAAGTACTTCACCGACTTCCTCACCCTGATCCTGGTCGACGGCCGCTGGCGGATCATCGCCAAGGTCTTCCACTTCGACCTCGCCGAGCCGCCCGCGGCCGCCTGACCCACCCTGGAGCAACTCCCCAATGATCGACCTGTACACCTGGAGCACGTCGAACGGCCGCAAGGTCTCCATCGCCCTCGAGGAGATGGGGCTGCCCTATGCCGTCCACCCGATCGACATCTACAGGGGCGAGCAGTTCCGGCCGGACTTCCTGGCGCTGTCGCCGAACAACCGGATCCCCGCGATCGTCGACCGCGAGGCCGGCCAGACGCTGTTCGAGTCCGGCGCCATCCTCATCTACCTCGCCGAGAAGACCGGGCGCTTCATGCCGACCGGGCCGGCCCGCTGGGACGTCCTGCAGTGGCTGATGTGGCAGATGGGCGGCATCGGCCCGATGCTCGGCCAGGCCGCGCATTTCCTGCAGTACAACCCCGGCAAGTCGGCCTATGCCGAGGAGCGCTACGGCGCCGAGGCCAGGCGCCTGTACGGGGTGCTCGACCGCCGGCTGGCCGAGGCCGAGTACGTGGCGGGCGCCGACTACACGATCGCCGACATGGCGGTCTGGCCGTGGATCTCGCGCTACGACCACCAGCGCATCGACCTGGCCGAGTTCCCGAACGTCGCACGCTGGTACGCCGCGCTGGCCGCCCGACCCGCCGTGCAGCGCGGCTACCGCGTGCCCGACGACACCGTCAGCCCGCCGCTGCCGCAGGCCGCGTGATCCCCCGTTCCCAGATCTCCTCGTTCACTGCTGGAGTTCGACTGCCATGGCCATTCCGACCCGCCTGACCGACCTGCTCGGGATCGAGCACCCCATTCTGCTGGCCCCCATGGGCTCCGCCTCCGGCGGCGCGCTGGCCGCCGCCGTGACCGCCGCCGGCGGCTTCGGCTTCATCGGCTCCGGCTATGCCGACAGCGCGAAGATCCGCGCCGAGATGGCTGCCGCCGGCAACGCCCGGATCGGCGTCGGCCTGGTCACCTGGGCGCTGGCCGACCGACCGGAAGCGCTCGATGCCGCCCTGGAGCACGCGCCGCCGGCCGTCATGCTGTCGTTCGGCGACCCGACACCCTATGCCGGACGAGTGAAACAGGCGGGCAGCCTGCTGTTCTGCCAGGTCCAGACCCTGGAGATGGCGAAGCAGGCGGCCGACGCCGGCGCCGACGTGATCATCGCCCAGGGCCGCGACGCCGGCGGTCACGCCGCCAGCGTCCGCGGTACCTTCGGGCTGGTGCCGGCGGTCGTCGACGCGGTGGCGCCGATCCCGGTGGTCGCCGCCGGTGCGGTCGCCGACGGGCGCGGCCTGGCCGCCGCCCTGATGCTGGGCGCCGAGGGCGTGCTGATGGGCACTAGGTTCGCCGCGTCGGCCGAGTCCGACTGGCACGACGCCCTGAAGCAGGGCGCGGTGGCGGCCGCCGCCGACGACACCCTGCAGACCCGGGTGTTCGACGTGGTGCGCGGGGTCGCCTGGCCGACTCATTTCCCCGGACGGGCCGTGCGCAACGACTTCTCGGCCCGCTGGCACGGCCGCGAGGACGAGCTGGCGGCCCGGCGGGCCGAGGTGAACGCCGGCTACGACGCGACCGCCGCCGGCGACCTGTCGACCCGGGTGCTGTGGGCCGGCGAAGGCGTCGACCTGGTGTCCGACGTCCCCTCGGCCCGCGACATCGTCGCCCGCACGGTGGCCGAGGCGGAGCGGGCGATGGCTGGGCGGCGGCCGGGGTGAGCGTCCTCGCGCCGCCTCTCTCTACACCGTCATTCCGGAGCGGGCCGCCGACGGCGGGTCGCATCCGGCAACTGTGTTGTCGACGATCATGCGGCCTGGAATTCGGTGTCGTCACGGACCATCGCGTTGAGGGTGAGCAGG
>NZ_BMZS01000009.1 GCF_014652915.1 Thalassobaculum fulvum | reverse complement strand
GGTGCAGTCGGCCAAGGACCTGGCCGACCGCGGCGAGATCGTCATCGGCGGCTCCGGCGGCGACGACCAGCTGGTGTTCTGAACCGGCGCCGCCGTCGGGGCGTCAGCCGGCGCGCAGGCGCTCGTACTCGGCCTTGCTGATCTCGCCGCGCAGGAACCGGCCCATCAGGTCGCGCAACCGGCTGCGGTCGAGGCCCGGTTCCGTCGCCGAGGCCTGGCGGACGGCGGTCGCGGTCGGCTGGCCCGCCTGACGCAGCCGCGGATCGGTCGGCGTCGTCACCCCGGCGACCTTGTTCTCCTCCGACATCCGACGCTCGGCGACCTCCCTGGCGACGCGTTCGGCCTCGGCCTCGGCGACGGTCATCGCGTGCGTCGTCCGGCAGCGCTGCTTCGCCGCCAGCTGCGTCAGGGTGGCGTTGCGCTGCTCGAGCGACATCGCCTCGGTCCCGGCCGCGTCCTTGAAGTCCATGGCGAACGCCGCCGGCCAGAACAGCAGGATGGCGGCCGCCCCGACGGCGATGTTGCGCTTCTCGGTCTCGGCCCCTTCCTGCACCCGGACCCGCAGCGCCTCGTTGTTGCGCTGGATCTCGCTGTCGACCTCCCGGCAGGACATCCGGTTGTCGTTCGGCTGATACGCCGACACCGGAACGGCCGTGCGCCCGGCACAGCCGGCCACGAGCACGCTCGCGCACAGCAACACGCACAGTCGTCTCGACATCCCCGCTCCCCCGCATTCGGTGCGGGGAGACGGTATCGACGACCCGGCGCCCCTTCAACCCTGGAGCGACCGCGCCTCCCTCAGAGCACCAGGCCGGACGTCCCGTCGATCAGGTGCATGTGGTTGAGGTCGGCGAGCAGCGTCATCGGCTGCCCGGCCTCGGCCCCGGCCGCCGGATTGACCCGGCCGCAGACCTCGGCGCCGTCGAGCTGGAAGTACACCAGGGTCTCCATGCCCATCGGCTCGGTCACCTCGAGCGTCACCTCGAACGCCTCCTGGTTGGGCTCGACGTTGCGGTGGGTCTCGGTGACGTGCTCGGGGCGCAGGCCGAACACCAGGTCGGCGCTTCCGGCATGCCGTCGGTAGCGCTCGGTGCGCTCGGCCGGGACCGGGAAGGCGTGCCCGCCCGGCAGCAGGATCCGCAGCGCGCCCGACGCCTCCTCCAGCCGGCACGGCACGAAGTTCATGGCCGGCGAGCCGATGAAGCCGGCGACGAACCGGGTCCGCGGGTGGTGGTACAGCTCGTTCGGGGTGCCGACCTGCTCGATCAGCCCGGCATTCATGACCACGACCCGGTCGGCCAGCGTCATCGCCTCGACCTGGTCGTGGGTGACATAGACCGTGGTGGTCCGGACCTTCTGGTGCACCTTCTTGATCTCGGTGCGCATCTGCACGCGCAGCTTGGCGTCCAGGTTGGACAGCGGCTCGTCGAACAGGAAGACCTTGGGGTCGCGGACGATCGCCCGCCCCATGGCGACGCGCTGGCGCTGGCCGCCGGACAGCTGCTTGGGCTTGCGGTCGAGCAGCTCCGAGATGTCCAGGATGCGCGCCGCACTCTCGACCCGCTGCCGGATCTCGTCCTTCGGGACCCGCTTCAGGCGCAGACCGAACGACATGTTCTCGAACACCGTCATGTGCGGATAGAGCGCGTAGTTCTGGAACACCATGGCGATGTCGCGGTCCTTCGGCGGCACGTCGTTCACCACGTCGCCGCCGATCACGATCTCGCCGTCGGTGATGTCCTCGAGCCCGGCGATCATCCGCAGGGTCGTGCTCTTGCCGCACCCCGACGGGCCGACCAGCACCACGAACTCCTTGTCGGCGATGTCGAGGTCGATGCCGCGGACGGCGGGAGTCTCGTCGTAGTTCTTGACGACCTTGTGCAGCGTCACCTGGGACATGAACGGTCTCCGGTATGTCGAACGGGCAGGGGCGGGGCGGGCGGGAGGAACCTCGTCAGCCCTTGGTGGCGCCGGCGGTCAGTCCGGCGATGTAGTAGTCCATCAGGAAGGCGTAGATGACGAGCGGCGGGGCGGCGGCGATCAGCGCGCCGGTCATGATCTGCCCCCAGTTGTAGACGTCGCCCTTGATCAGCGTGGTCACGATCCCGACCGGCAGAACGAGCTGGTCGGACGAGGTCGTGAAGGCCAGCGGATACAGGAACTGCGCCCACGACACGGTGAACGCGAAGATCGTCGCCGCGATGATGCCGGGCAGCGCCACCGGGATGAAGATCTTGGTCAGCGTCTGGAGGTAGGTGGCGCCGTCGATCAGCGCGGCCTCGTCCAGCTCCTTCGGGATGCTGGCGAAGTAGCCGATCATGATCCAGGTGCAGAACGGCACGGTCAGGGTCGGGTACACCAGCACCAGCACGTACCACTTGTTCAGCAGCTGGATGCCGGTGAACTCGTTGACCACCGCGAACATCTTGAACAGCGGGATGAACAGCAGGGTCTCCGGGATCAGGTAGCAGAGGAAGATCCCGGTCGCGAGCGTGGCCGAGCCCCAGAACCGCATGCGCGACAGCGCGAACGCCGCCATCACGCTGACCACCATGGTGATCGACACCACCAGCACCGACACCATCGCCGAGTTCAGGATGAAGGTCAGGAACTCGGACGAGGTCAGCAACGCCTCGTAGTTCGCCAGCGTCGGGTCGAACACCCACCAGGGATTGGTCGCCCCGGCGATCTCGGTGCTCGACTTGAGCGACGTGATGAACATGTAGATCGGCGGCGTGAGGAAGAAGATCACGAACAGGATCAGGAAGAAGTACGACCAGAACAGCGCCCGCTTGCGGTCGCGGCTCATGCTGCCGTGGCGAACCGGCCGGGTCGGCCCGCCCCGGTCCCGGCGGTCTTTCTCGAAGGTTGCCGTCGCGGTCACGCCTCGTTCCCCCGCTTGGTTACGTCACGCAGGATGAAGATCGCCGAGATCCCGAGGATCGGGACCATGAACAGCGACACCGCCGCACCCAGCGGGATGTCGCCGCCCTGGATGCCGAGCAGGAAGGCATAGGTGGCGAACACATGGGTCTTGTCGATCGGCCCGCCGGCGGTCAGCACCCGGACGATGTCGAAGTTCGCGAAGGTGACGATCAGCGAGAACATCACGGTGATCGAGATGATGTTCCGCATCATCGGCAGGGTGATGTACCAGAGCCGCTGCCACCAGTTGGCACCGTCGATCGCCGCCGCCTCGTAGAGCTGCTCCGGCACCGACTTCAGGGCCGCCAGGTACATGATCATGAAGAACGGCGCGCCGAACCAGACGTTGACCAGGATCACGCTGAACCGGGCCCAGTACGGGTTGCCGAGGAACGGGACCGGGTCGATCCCGAACAGCGCCAGCAGCCAGTTGATGGCGCTGTAGGACGGATCGAACAGCCAGAACCACGCCAGCGTCGACATCGCCGGCGGGATCACCCAGGGCACCAGCAGCATGCCCCGCCACTTGCGCTGGCCCTTGGTCGGGATGGCGTGGATGAAGTGCGCGACGAAGAACCCGATCAGGGCTTTGAACACGACGGCGCTGATCGCGAAGATGCAGGACTGCTGCACCACCATCCAGAACACCTCCCGCTTGAACAGGAAGGTGAAGTTCCCGAAGCCGACGAACTTGGTCATCGACTTGCTGAGGGTGGCGAGATGGACCGCGTAGAACGCCGGATAGATCACCAGCGACGCGATGATCAGGATCAGCGGCAGCGTCAGCAGGAAGGCGATCGTGGACTTGCGCTGCATCAGCCGCTTCAGGCTGGAACGCGGGCGCGCCGCTCCGGCATAGGCGCCGGATTTCGTCGCGGTATCGACCATGGTTTGGCTCCTCGTGCGGGCGACACCGGGGGCGCCGCTGGAGTGGCCGCCGCGGCCAGGAGGCGGCGCCGCGACCGGCGCGACGCCGCCCCCCGGGTCCGGTCGGCCGGGCCGGATCAGGTCCGGCTGTAGCCCTCGAGCTCGGACTCCGCCCAGGACAGCACGTCGTCCAGCTTCTCGCCCTGGAGGTACCGGACCACCATCTTGGTCTGGAGCCCCTGGTTGTAGATCTGGAAGGCGATGTTGGCCGGCGCCGGCGCCCCGGCGATCGACTTGATCTGCTGCAGGTACGGATCCGGGTAGTGGAACAGCGTGCCCTTCGGCGGCGCCTCGTTCGCCCAGGTGTCGAACTTGGTCAGGTTGGCGAAGGACGGCAGGTCGTAGCCGCCGCTGGCCGCCACCAGCTGGCCGACATTGTCGGGCTGCGACAGATGGACCAGCAGGTCCTTGGCCGCCGCCTTGTTGGTGCCGAACTCCCAGATGCCCCAGAAATACGGCAGGTACGGCCCGTAGCGGCCGGCCGGTCCCTTCGGCATGCCGTGGGTCCAGCACTGCTCGGCGACCGCCGGCACGTCGCGCTTGGCGACCGCCCAGGCGCTCGGCGGGTTCAGGATCATCGCGCCCTGGCCGGACACCAGGAACTTGTTGTTCGAGGCGTCGTCCCACGCCGCGGCGTCCTGCGGCAGCACCTTGCCGAGCCGCTTCATGAACTCCATGACCTCGCGGACACTGTCCGACCGGGCGTGGATGTCGCCCTTCTCGTCGACCAGGTTGGCGCCGAACGAGCTGAAGAACGCGCCGACCCCGTCCACCGAGTCCGAGGTGACGCCGAGCCCGATGCCGAACGGGTTGCCGCCGGCGGCGCACTTCTCCGCCGCGGTCACGAAGGTCTCCATGTCCCAGCCGTCGGCCTGCGGCTCGGCGCCGGCCGGGTACATGGCCTGGACGTCGATGCCGGCGTGCTTCTTCAGCAGGTCGATGCGCGAGCACGGCCCCTTGAACTGGCTGCCGGTGGTCGCCGGCACGGCGATCCAGTGGCCTTCCTTGCGGCCGAGATACTTGACCGTGTCGTTGACGTCGCCGTTCTGCTTGATCAGCTCGCCCATGATGTCGTCGACCGGCTCGAGCGCCGCAGCCTTGTCGTTCGGCTGCCAGGTCGGCAGGGCGAGGATGTCGTGGCCCGATCGCGCCTGCATCTCGGCGGCGGCGGTCAGCAGGTTCTTCTGGCCCTGCGAGGTGATGTAGTCGATCTGCACCTCGATCTTGTTCTTGTCCGCCCACTGCTGGCAGAGCTTGGTCATGGTGTCGTTCGCGCCCGGCACCCAGTGGTCCCAGAACCCGACCGTCACCTTGCCGGCGGCGTGTGCGCCCCGGACGTAGGGCATGGCCAATGCGGCAGCCGTCGCGGCCGTGGTGGCGAGCACCTGGCGACGGCTGAACTTCACTTTCGTCATGGGGATTTCCTCCTCTGAGCGACGCCGCCTTGCACGGCGCACGACCACGCCCTTTGCCGAAAACAACCCTTAGGAGATTGATATCGGTGGGCTTTCTGAGATTTTATACCTGATATGTTAGATAACGTGTCGTGGCGGGTCCACGGGGAAATCGACGGAACCCCGGCTTTAGGTCGTCGGTCGAGGGCCCGCGCCGGTCACCGGACCTGGCCGCGGGCGGCCACCGCCAGCGGCCCTTCGATCCGCTCGCCCCGGACCGCCACCACGCTGTCGACCATGTTCGAGACGACGCAGCAGTGGTTCGGGACGATCCGCACGCGATCCCCGACGCGCAGCCCGACCGGTCCGTCCGCGACCAGCCGGCCGTGCTCCTCGGACAGCTGATCGATGCGCAGGTCCGGGCGGCCCAGCACGTGGCCGTGGCCGTCGAGGCCGAGCAGGTCCGAGGTCAGGACCTTGGTGCCGGCGTCGATCACCGCCCGGTCTGGCGCCGGCACCGACACCACGGTCGCCAGCACGGTCAGCGCGCAGTCGGCCCACGTGCATACGCCGCGCTCGACCAGAGAGCGGTCGTTGTAGACGTAGGTGCCGGTCCGGTACTCGGTGACGATCGGCGCCTCGTGGGCCCGCCACATGTCGGGCGCGCCGCCGCTCGAGATCCGCTCGACCGGCAGGCCGGCGGCCTCGCACAGCCCGGTCGCCTCGACCATGAACGCCTGCACCGCCGCGGTCCCGCCGACCGGCGGATAGGTCATCAGCCCGCCGAACCGCAGGCCGTCGGTCGCCTCGATCTCGAGCGCGAGGTCGCGTGCCGCCGCCGGCGAGGCGACGCCGCAGCGGTGCGCCCCGGTGTCGCACTCGACCAGCACGGTCAGCGGGTCCGGCGCATCGGCGAAGGCGGCACCGAGCCCCTTCACGACCTCCCCGCTGTCGGCCACCACCGACAGCCGCACCCGGCCCGCCAGCGCCCGCAGGCGGGCCAGCTTGGCCGACCCGACGATGTTGTAGGTCAGCAGCACGTCGGTCACGCCGCCCTCGGCGATCATCGCCTCGGCCTCGGAGATCTTCTGGCAGGTGATGCCGGCGGCGCCGGCCGCGGTCTGCAGCTTCGCCAGTACCGGCAGCTTGTGGGTCTTGATGTGCGGCCGGTTCCGGAAACCGTGCAGGTCGCAATAGGCCTGGAACCGGCTGACGTTCGCCTCGGCGACGTCGAGGTCGACCAGGACGGCGGGGGTGTCGATGTCGGCGAAAGCGGTCATGGGTCCTCTCGGTGCGGCGAACGGCAGTCGACGGAAGCGGCGATGGTAGCGCCGGCCTCGGCCGGGGTCTCGCAGTCCGTTGACCTGCCGTATAAATCTATCTAACGTTTGTTAGATGACTGCGATCTCGAAGGCCGAAGACACCCGCCAGCGCGTCCTCGACGTCGCCGCCCGGCAGTTCCGCGATCGCGGCTATGCCGGGGTGTCGCTGCGCGACATCGCCGACGAGGCCGGGCTGAAGGCCGGCAGCCTGTACTACCACTTCCGCTCCAAGGACGAGATCGTCGCCACCGTGCTCGACATCGGCATCGCGCTCGTGCACGAGGCGGTCGAGCGGGCGGTCGCCGCGCTCCCGCAGGGCCCCTCGCCCGAGCGCCTGCTCACGACCGCGATCCGCCAGCACCTGCAGGCGTTCCTGGCCTACTCGGACTACACCTCGGCCAACGTCCGGATCTTCGGCCAGCTCCCGCCCGAGGTCCGCCGGGCCAACCTGCCGGCCCGGCAGCGCTACGAGGCGCTCTGGGACGCCATCATCGACCGCGCCCGGGCCGCCGGCACGGTGCGCAATTCGGTCGACACCGCCACCTTCCGGCTGTTCCTGCTGGGCGCCATGAACGCCTCGCTGGAGTGGTTCGACCCGGCGCGCGGCGACGTCGACCGGCTGGCCCGGCGCTATGCCGACCTGGCCTTGCACGGCCTGCTCGGCCGACCGGAGGCATAGGCCATGGCCCCGCTGACCAGCCGCGTCGACCCCCGCTCCGACGCCTTCCGGACCAACGCCGCCGGCTACGACGCCCTGCTGGCCCGGCTGCGCGAGCGCATGGCGACGGCGATCCGCGGCGGCCCGGACCACCTGCGCGACCGGCACGAGGCCCGCGGCAAGCTGCTGGTGCGCGACCGCATCGACCGCCTGATCGACCCCGACACGCCGTTCCTGGAGTTGTCGCCGCTGGCCGCCTGGGGGCTGTACGGCGGCGACGTGAACAGCGCCGGCATCGTCACCGGCATCGCCACGGTCGCCGGCCAGCCGATCGTGATCATCGCCAACGACGCCACCGTGAAGGGTGGCTCGTTCTTCCACGAGACCGTCAAGAAGCACATCCGCGCCCAGGAGATCGCCGAGCAGAACCGGCTGCCCTGCCTGTACCTGGTCGACTGCGGCGGCGCCTACCTGCCGGAGCAGGACCGGGTGTTCCCGGACCGCGACCACTTCGGCAACACCTTCCACCGGCAATGCCGGATGTCGGCCATGGGACTGCCACAGATCTCGGTGGTGTTCGGCGGCTGCACCGCCGGCGGCGCCTACATCCCGGCGCTGTCCGACCAGGTGATCATGGTCGACGGCAACGCCCGCATCCATCTCGGCGGCCCGTCGATCGTCAAGGTGGCGATCGACGAGGAGGTCGACGGCGAGACCCTGGGCGGGGCCGCCATGCACACCCGGGTGTCCGGCGTGTCCGACCACCTGGCAGCCGACGAGCCGCAGGCCCTGGCGCTGGCCCGCGACATCGTCGGCGAGCTCAACCTGCACCGCACCCAGCCGGCGAACCGCCGGGCGAGCCGGCCGCCGCTGTTCGACCCGGACGAGCTGACCGGGGTGGTCAGCCAGGACCGCCGGCAGCCCTACGACGTCCGCGAGATCGTCGCCCGGCTGGTCGACGCCAGCGAGTTCCAGGAGTTCAAGCCGGAATGGGGCGAGACCCTGGTGTGCGGCACCGCGCGCATCCACGGCTATCCGGTCGGCATCCTCGGCAACAACGGCCCGCTGTTCTCGACCGCCTCGCTGAAGGGTGCGCACTTCGTCACGCTGTGCGAGCAGCGCGGCATCCCGCTGCTGTTCCTGCACAACATCACCGGCTTCATGGTCGGCACCGAGGCCGAGCGCGGCGGCATCGCCAAGCACAGCGCCAAGATGGTGTACGCCATGGCGACCACCACCGTGCCGAAGCTGTCGGTGATCGTCGGCGGCTCCTACGGGGCCGGCAATTACGGCATGTGCGGCCGCGGGTTCCGCCCGCACTTCCTGTTCGCCTGGCCGACCGCCGAGGTCGCCACCATGTCGGCCGACATCGCCAGCAACGTGATGCTGGAGCTGCGCCGCACCCGGCACGGCGCGGCGCCCGCCACCGACGCCGAGCTGGCCGCCATCGAGGGCAAGGTGCGCGCCCAGTACGCCGAGCAGAGCGACCCGTACTACGCCACCGCCCGGCTGTGGGACGACGGCATCATCGAGCCCGCGCAGACCCGCGACGTGCTGGGCCTGTGCCTGGAGATCGTCTGCGGCGTGCCGGCCGAGCCGCCGCGCCGCACCCCCGTGTTCCGCATGTAGACCCTGCCGCCCGTAGCACCCGCCCGGAGATCCCATGACGACGTACGAGACCCTGACCGTCGAGACCGACGACCGCGGCGTCGCCCGCGTCACCCTGGCCCGGCCGGAGCGCCACAACGCCCTCAACGACACCATGATCGCCGAGCTGCGCCGGGCCGCCGACGCCCTCGGCAACGACGACAAGGTTCGCGTCGTGGTGCTGACCGGCACCGGCAAGAGCTTCTGCGCCGGCGGCGACATCACCTGGTTCGCCCGGAACCTGGAGCGCTCGCGGTCCGAGCAGATCTACGAGAGCGGCGAGCTGGCCCGCATGCTGCTCGATCTGTACAGCCTGCCGAAGGCGCTGATCGGGCGGATCAACGGCCCGGCCTATGGCGGCGGGGTCGGCATGATCTCGGTGTGCGACGTGGCGGTCGGCGCCCGCGGCGCCCGCTTCGGCCTGACCGAGGTGCGGCTCGGCCTGATCCCGGCCAACATCTCGCCCTACGTGGTCAAGCGCATCGGCGTCGCCAACAGCCGCGCCACCATGCTGTCCGGCGCCCTGTTCGACGCCGACCGCGCCGCCGCCATCGGCCTGCTGCACGAGGCGGTCGACCCGGCCGACCTGGACGCGCGGGTCGAGGCCGTCGTCGCCGACCACCTGGAGGCCGAGCCCAATGCGGTGGCCGACACCAAGAAGCTGATCGACTACGTCGCCCGCCACGCCATCGCCGACAGCATGATCTACACCGCCGACCGGCTGGCCGACGGCTGGGAGAGCGAGCCCGGCCGCACCGGCGTGCGGTGCTTCCTGGAGAAGAAGCTGCCGCCGTGGCGGTCCGGCAAATGAGCATCCGCTCGGTCCTGATCGCCAACCGCGGCGAGATCGCGGCCCGCATCGCCCGGGCGTGCCGCGGCCTCGGCCTGCGCGCGGTGGCCGTGTACTCCGACGCCGACCGCGACGCGCCGCACCTGGCGCTCGCCGACGAGGCGGTGCGGATCGGCGGCGCCGCCGTGGCCGAGAGCTACCTGAACGTCGCCGCGATCGTCGCCGCCGCCCGCGCCACCGGCGCCGACGCGGTGCATCCGGGTTACGGCTTCCTGGCCGAGAACGCCTGCTTCGCGGCGGCCTGCGCCGAGGCCGGGCTGACCTTCGTCGGCCCGAGCCCGGAGGTGATCGCCCGCATGGGCTCGAAGACCGCCGCCAAGGTCGCGGCCGAGTTGGCCGGCGTCGCGGTGGTGCCGGGCTATCACGGCCGCGACCAGGACGACTCGGTGCTGGCCGTCGAGGCCGCCCGCATCGGCTTTCCGCTGATGATCAAGGCCAGCGCCGGCGGCGGTGGCCGCGGCATCCGTCGGGTCGACGGGGTCGGGGCGTTCGCCGATGCCCTGGCCCTGGCCCGCGGCGAGGCCCGCGCGGCGTTCGGCGACGACACCGTGCTGCTGGAGCGCTGCATCGAGCGGGCCCGCCATGTCGAGGTCCAGATCCTGGCCGACCACCACGGCAACGTCGTGCACCTGTTCGACCGCGACTGCTCGGTCCAGCGCGCCAACCAGAAGCTGGTCGAGGAGGCGCCGGCGCCGAACCTGCCGGCCGCCACCCGGCAGGCCATGCTGGACCAGGCGGTCGCCCTGGCCCGGCACATCGGCTACCGCAACGCCGGCACCGTCGAGTTCGTCTACGACGTCGAGCGCGAACGGGCCTGGTTCCTGGAGATGAACACCCGGCTGCAGGTCGAGCACCCGGTCACCGAGGCGGTCACCGGCATCGACCTGGTCGAATGGCAGATCCGCATCGCCGACGGCGAGGAACTGGGCTTCCGGCAGGACGAGCTGCACTGCGACGGCCACGCCATCGAGGCCCGGATCGCCGCCGAGGACCCGGCCGCCGGCTACCGCCCGCAGACCGGCACGATCACCGGTTATCTGGAACCCGCCGGCCCCGGCATCCGGGTCGACAGCGGCATCGCCGACGACTCGACCGTCACCCCGCACTACGACTCGATGCTGGCCAAGCTGATCGCCCACGGCGCCGACCGCGAGACCGCGCGCCGCCGGCTGCGCGGCGCCCTCGGCGGCCTGCGGGTCGACGGGATCCGGACCAACCGGGCGTTCCTGGCCGAGGTGCTCGACCTCGACCGCTTCCGCGCCGCAAGCCACACCACCGCGCTGCTGGCCGAGAGCTTTCCGGACGGCTGGACCGCGCCGACGCCCGGCTGCCGCGCCGTCGGCGAGGCCGTGCTGGCCCACGCCCTCGCGCAGTCGAGCGACGGCAATGGAACCGCGCCGCCCTGGCGGTCGCTCGGGGCGTGGCGGGTGACCGAGCCGGCCGGCCGCAGCGGCGCCTGCCACTGGCTGGCCGCGGTCGACGGCGCCGCGCCGGACGAGGCGACGCTTGCCGGCCGCGGCAACCGCCGCCGGGTCGAGATCGCGGGTGCCACGGCCCTCGACGCGACCGACCTGTCGTGGTGCGACGGCGTGCTGAGCTACGAGGAGGCCGGGCGCCGGCACCGGGTCCGGCTCACGGTCGACGGCGACCGGGTGTGGCTGCCGGGCGGCGCCGAGGTCGTGCTCACCCGTCCTGGCCGGGCGCCGGCCGACACCGACGCCACGGCCGGTGACAGCCGGATCCGCGCGCCGATGCCGGGCAAGCTGGTCGAGGTCCGGATCGCGGTCGGGGACGTGGTGGCCGCCGGCCAGACCGTCGCCGTGGTCGAGGCCATGAAGCTGTTCCAGGAACTGAAGGCGCCGGCCGCCGGCACCGTCGCCGCCGTGCACCGCCACGCCGGCGAGGCCGTCGACGGCGACACCGTGCTGATCGAGATCGAGATTTCCGCCCAGGGGGCCGACCGTGGGGACGACCGCGGGCCCGACCGGAGGACCGCATGACCGAGAGCCCGTATTTCGGCGACGAGCACAACGAGCTGCGCCGCCAGATCCGCCGTTTCGTCGAGGCCGAGGTGCTGCCGCACGGCGAGCAGTGGGAACGCGACGGCACTACGCCGCGCGAGGTGCTGCGCAAGATGGGCGAGCTCGGCTTCCTCGGCATCCGCTACCCGGAGGCCTATGGCGGCTCGGCCATGGACACGCTGGCGACCATGGTACTGGCGGAGGAGCTGGGCCGCTCGACCTTCGGCGGCTTCGCCATCACCGTGCTGGTGCACACCGACATGGCGTCGCCGCACATGGCCAACGCCGGCTCGCCGGAGCAGCAGGACCGCTGGATGCCGGGCATCGTCTCGGGCGAGCTGATCACGGCGGTGGCGGTGACCGAGCCCGACGCCGGCTCCGACGTCGCCGGCATCCGCACCCGGGCGGTCCGGACCCGCGGCGGCTGGCTGCTGAACGGCTCGAAGATGTTCATCACCAACGGGGTGAACGCGAACCTGTATTTCGTCGCCGCCAAGACTGACGCAGAAGATCCGCGCTCGCGCTCGGTCACCATGTTCATCGTCGAGAAGGGCATGGAAGGGTTCCGGGTCGGCCGGGCGCTCGACAAGATGGGCTGGCGCAGCTCCGACACCGCCGAGCTGGTGTTCGAGGACTGCTTCGTGCCCGACGCCAACGTGCTCGGCGAGGTGCATCGCGGCTTCTACGCGATCATGCGCAACTTCCAGAACGAGCGGCTGGTGCTCGGAGCCCAGGCGCTCGGCGAGGCGTCGAAGGCGCTGGAGATGACCGTCGACTACGTGCGCCAGCGCAAGGCGTTCGGCGGCACCCTGTGGGACAAGCAGGCGATCCGCCAGCGCCTGTCCCAGCGCCTGGCCGAGGTCGAGGCCGGCCGCCAGCTGCTGTACCACTCGGCCTGGCTGGACACCCTCGGGCGCGACTGCGTCAAGGAGGTGTCGATGGTGAAGGCGTACTGCGGCGAGTTGGTGAACCGGGTGATGTACGACTGCCAGCAGTTCCACGGCGGCTTCGGCTACATGCGCGAGGCCCCGATCGAGCGCATGGTCCGCGACGCCAGGGTGCAGGCGATCGGCGGCGGCGCGACCGAGGTAATGCTGGAGGAGGTGGCGAAGCGGGTCTGACGCCCGGCGCCGGCCCGCGCGTGGGTCCCGGCTCTCCGCCCCGGATCGATCCGGGGCTGCGGCCGGGATGAGGCCTTTGTGTGACCATCCCCAAACTCGCCTCATCCCGGGCGAGCGCAGCGAGACCCGGGACCTACCGGTCAGTCACGCCAAAACCCCTCACTCCGCGCCCGCCGCGATCGCCCGCAGCCCTTCGCGATAGGTCGGATAGCTCAACGCCACCCCAAGCTCGTCGCGCAGGCGCGCGGTGTCGAGCCGCTTGCACTCGGCGTAGAAGCTGCGGGCCATGTCGCTGAGCTCGGCCGAGTCGATTCCGATCGGCGCCGGCGGCTCGACGCCGATCAGCTCCGCCGCGAACCGGATCGGGTCGCCCGGAGGGCAGGCCTCGTCGTCGGCGACGTTGTAGATGCCGCCGTGCCGCGGCCGCGCCATCGAGGCCAGCAGGACGGTGCCGATGTCGTCGACATGGATTCGATTGAACACCTGGCCCGGCTTCTCGATGATCCGCGCCTTGCCGGCCTTAAGCCCATCGATCGGGTTGCGGCCCTGGCCGGGGCCGTAGATCCCGGCGATCCGGAACACCTGCACCGTCACGCTCGTGCCGTCGAACGCCGCCAGCCAGGCCCGCTCAGCGGCGGCCCGCCGCTCGCCGCGGGCCGAACCCGGGGTCGGCGCCTCGTCCTCGCGCGCCCAGCCGCCCTGGCGGTCGCCGTACACCGCCGGGGTCGAGAGGTAGCCGACCCAGCGCAGGCTCGGGCAGGCCCGCAGGTCGGCGGCGTGGTGCAGCAGCGGCGGCGCGCCCTCGGCGGTCGGCGGAATCGAATCGATCACGTGGGTGACGCCGTCGAAGGCCCCCTCGGCCATCGGCGCGCTGCCGTCGAACACCCGCACGTCGATGCCTTCCGCCGCCGCCAGCGCCGACGCCTTGCCGACATCGCGCACCGTGCCGGACACCCGCCAGCCCGCGGCTTTCAGCCGACGCGCCAGCCTGAGCGCCGTGTAGCCGAGCCCGAAGAAGAACGCGTGACCGGCAGCGATGGTCGGTTCCGGCATAGCGGGCATGGTTGCGGTCCTCCAGCTTCGGGGTCTAGAAACACGGTCCACGGCCCGGGACACGCCAGTCGTGACGGGCGCCCCGCGATGACCTCGAGGGGCCGGATATATCGCAAGCGATATCCGCGGCAACCAGTACCGGGCGATGATGCGGCCTGTCCGCCTCGTCCCGCCGGCGCGTTGTCAGCGGTCGGAGGGATGAGAATGAGCAAGCTCGGCGTAATGATCTGCGGCCACGGCAGCCGCGACCAGGGGGCGGTGGACGAGTTCGCCGCGGTCGCCCACAAACTCAAGGAACGGCTGGCCGACCGCTACCCGGTCGACTACGGCTATCTGGAATTCGCCACCCCGATCATCCGCACCGGGCTGGATGCCTTGCGCGAACAGGGGGTGACCGACGTGCTGGCGGTGCCGGGCATGCTGTTCGCCGCCGGCCATGCCAAGAACGACATCCCGTCGGTGCTGAACACCTACGCCGCCCGGCACGACGGCTTCTCGATCCGCTACGGCCGCGAGCTCGGCATCGACACCCGCATGCTGCACGCCGCCGGCGACCGCATCGAGCAGGCGCTGAAGGCGGCCGGCGACGGGGTGAAGCGCGAGGACACGCTGCTGATGGTGGTCGGGCGCGGCGCCAGCGACCCGGACGCCAACTCCAACGTCGCCAAGGTCACCCGCCTGCTGTGGGAGGGCATGGGCTTCGGCTGGGGCGAGACCTGCTATTCCGGCGTCACCTTCCCGCTGGTCGAGCCCGGGCTGGAGCACGCCGCCCGGCTCGGCTTCAAGCGCATCGTGGTGTTCCCGTACTTCCTGTTCACCGGCATCCTGGTGCAGCGGATCTACGACCTGACCGACGTGGTCGCCGCCCGCCACCCCGACATCGAGTTCGTGAAGGCGCCGTACCTGAACGACCACGAGATGGTGCTGCGCACCTTCGAGGCTCGCATCCAGGAGATCCTGGAGGGCACCGGCAACATGAACTGCCAGATGTGCAAGTACCGCGAGCAGGTGCTGGGCTTCGAGGCCGAGATCGGCCTGCCGCAAGAGAGCCACCACCACCACGTCGAGGGCATCGGCAGCGGCGGCCACTCGCACGACAACGATCATGGGCACGGGCATAGCCATGATCATGGTCATGGGCACCACCATCATCACGACCATGATCATGCGCACGGCCATCACCACCACGACCACTCCCATGATCACGGGCACGATCATGACCATGGGCACGGACACTCCCACGGCCACGATCACCATCACCACCCCTACCCGCACGCCGATCACCCGCTCGGGCCGAAGACCCTGAAGACCGGGTACAAGCTCGGCAGCGAGTGACGGCCCGTGTTTCAGAGGCCGACATCTTGGCGCTGCGTGGGTCCCGGATCCGCCGCGCCTTCGGCACGTCGGTCTGGGATGAGGACTGAAGGAGGATGCCTCCTCTCCTCCCTCATCCCGGCCGCAGCGGCGAAGCCGCGGAGAGCCGGGACCCACAGGGGCGCCCCGCACCCGATCGCGGAGCCATCCCATGGCGCGTGACTGGATCACCGACCCGCAGGAGATCACCCGGCGGTCGTTCGAGATCGTCGCCGCCGAGGCCGACCTCGCGCGGTTCGACCCGGCGGAGCGCGGCGTGGCGACCCGGCTGATCCATTCCTGCGGCATGGTCGAGATCGCCCCCGACCTGCGGTTCGCCCCGGGCGCCGTCGTGGCCGGCCGCGAGGCGCTGACCGCCGGCGCGCCGGTCCTGGTCGACGCCCGCATGGTCGAGGCCGGCATCACCCGCGCCCGGCTGCCGGCCGGCAACCGGGTGATCTGCACCCTCGACGACCCGCGGGTCCCGGACATGGCGAAGCAGGCCGGCCTGACCCGCTCGGCGATCGCCGTCGACCTCTGGGTGCCGCACCTGCCGGGCGCGGTGGTGGCGATCGGTAATGCCCCGACCGCGCTGTTCCGGCTGCTCGAGCTGATCGCCGACGGCGCCCCGCCGCCGGCCGCGATCCTCGGCTTCCCGGTCGGCTTCGTCGGCGCCGCGGAGTCGAAAGATGCACTGGCATCCACCAGGCTGCCCTACCTGACCCTGCTCGGCCGGCGCGGCGGCAGCGCCATCGCCTCGGCGGCGGTCAATGCGCTGGCCCGGGAGGGCATCTGACCATGACACCCTGGTTGAGCATCGTCGGGATCGGCGAGGACGGGATCGAGGCGCTGTCGCCGGCGGCCCGCGCCCTGGTCGACCAGGCCGAGGTGCTGATCGGCGGCGATCGCCATCTGGCGATGCTGCCGGCCGGCGACTCCCGCCGGCGTATCCCGTGGCCGTCGCCGCTCAGCGCCCTGGTCGAGACCATCGAGAGCCTGAAGCCTCGCCGGGTCTGCGTGCTGGCGACCGGCGACCCGTTCTGCTTCGGCATCGGCACCACCCTGGCCCGCCGCATCCCGCTCGACGAGATGGTCGTGATCCCGGGTGTCTCGGCCCGCACCCTGGTGTGCAGCCGGCTCGGCTGGCCGCAGCACACCACCCGGCTGCTGACCCTGCACGGCCGGCCGCTGGCGCTGCTGGAGCCGCATCTGCAGCCGGGTGCCCGGCTGATCCTGCTGTCCGAGGACGCCGCCACGCCCGCCGCCGTCGCCGCCCGGCTGACCGAGCGCGGCTTCGGGCCGAGCGCGATGACCGTGCTGGAGCACATGGGCGGCCCGGCCGAGCGCCGGCTCGACGGTTGTGCCGACGCCTGGACCCACGCTCCGGGCGAGGACTTCAACACCGTCGCCGTCACCGTGACCGCCGGCCCGGACGCCCGGACGCTGTCGACCCTGGCCGGCCTGCCGGACGACGCCTTCGCCCATGACGGCCGGATGACCAAGCGCGAGGTCCGCGCCGTCACCCTCGCCGCCCTGGCCCCGCATCCCGGCGAGCTGCTGTGGGACGTCGGGGCCGGTTGCGGGTCGGTTGCCGTGGAATGGATGCGATCGCATGAATTGAACCGGGCGATCGCCCTGGAGCCGAGGCCGGAGCGACGGGCGATGATCGCGGCCAACGCCGAGCGGCTCGGTACGCCGGGCCTGAAGATCGTCGACGGCACCGCCCCGGCCGCGCTGGCCGGGCTGGAGCCGCCCGATGCGGTGTTCGTCGGTGGCGGCGCCTCGGAGCCGGGCGTGATCGAGGCCTGCTGGGCGGCGCTGAAGCCCGGCGGCCGGCTGGTCGCCAACACCGTCACCCTGGAGAGCGAGGCGGTGCTACTGGCGAAGCACGCCGAGATGGGCGGCGAGCTGGTGCGGATCGCGGTCGAGCGCGCGGAGCCGGTCGGCCCATATCGCGGCTGGCGCCCGCTGATGCCGGTGACCCAGTGGCGCCTGGCGAAACCCTATGGAGCGGCCGAGTGAGCGGAACCCTGTACGGGCTCGGCGTCGGGCCGGGCGACCCGGAGCTGCTGACCCTGAAGGCGCTGCGCCTGCTGCGCGCGGTCGACGTCGTCGCCTACCCGGCGCTGGAGGACGGCGACAGCCTGGCCCGCGCCATCGTCGCCGGGCACCTGCCCGACGGCGTCGAGGAATACGCCATCCGCATCCCGATGACGGTCGCCCGGGCCCCGGCCCAGGCGGTCTACGACGTCGCCGCCGGGTACCTGGGCGCCGCCCTCGACGCCGGCCGGTCGGTCGCCGTGCTGTGCGAGGGCGACCCGTTCTTCTACGGCTCGTTCATGTACCTGTTCGGGCGGCTGGCCGAGCGCCACCGGGTCGAGGTGGTGCCCGGCGTGTCGTCGCTGACCGCCTGCGCGGCCCGGCTCGGCAGCCCGCTGGCGGCCCGCAACGACACCCTGGCGGTGCTGCCCGCCCCGCTCGCCGACGAGGTGCTGGCGGCCCGGCTCGACGGCGTCGACGCGGCGGCGATCATCAAGGTCGGCCGGCACTTCCCGCGGGTCCGCGCCCTGCTCGACCGGCTCGGCCTCGCCGACCGTGCCCGCTACGTCGAGCGCGCGACCATGGGAACCGAGCGGATCCTGCCGCTCGACGCGGTCGAGAGCGACGGCGCCCCGTACTTCTCCACCATCCTGATCCACCGCCGCGGCGAGGCCTGGTCGTGACGCCGGACATCATCAGCGTCACCGCCTCCGGCCGGGCGACCGCCGGGCGGATCGCCGAGGCCACCGGCGGCCGCGTGGTCGAGCCGTCAGCCGGGGTCGCCGAGACCCTGCGCGCGGCGTTCCGCGACGGCCGGCCGGCGGTGCTGGTCGGGGCCGCCGGCATCGCGGTGCGGGCGCTCGCCCCCCTGCTCGCCGACAAGGCCGAGGAGCCGCCGGTGCTGGCGGTCGCCGAGGACGGCTCGGCGGTGGTGCCGCTGCTGGGCGGCCACCGCGGCGCCAACGACCTGGCCCGAACGATCGCCGAGGCGCTCGGCGCCCGGCCGGCGATCACCACCGCCAGCGACGTTCGGTTCGGCGTCGCGCTGGATGCGCCGCCGCCGGGCTGGACCTTGGCCAACCCGCACCGCCACAAGGAGGCGGCGGCAGCCCTGCTGAAGGGTGCTTCGGCCCGGGCCGAGGGCCATCTGCCGTGGGTCGAGGCGTCGGCGATCCCGCAGGCCGCGGACGGCACCGTCGCCCTGGTCGCCAGCACACGACGGGTCGAGGACCGGCTGGACCGCCTCGTCTACCACCCGGCGGCGCTGGCGCTGGGGGTCGGCTGCGAGCGCGGCTGCGACCCGGACGAGCTGTGGAACCTGGTGCGCGCGACCCTGGCCGAGGCGCGGCTGGCGCCGGAATCGGTCGCCTGCGTGGTGTCGCTGGACCTGAAGGCCGACGAGCCGGCAGTCCATGCAGTTGCATCTAGACTCGGCGTGCCGGCCCGGTTCTTCGACGCCGGCCGGCTGGAGACCGAGGCCCCACGGCTCGCCAACCCGTCCGACGTGGTGTTCCGCGAGGTCGGCTGCCACGGCGTTGCCGAGGGCGCGGCGCTGGCCGCCGCCGGACCGGACGCCAAGCTGGCGGTCGAGAAGCGCCGCTCGGCCCGCGCCACCTGCGCGGTCGCCGAGGCGCCGGCGCCGATCGACGCCGCCACCGTCGGCCGGGCCCGCGGGCTGGTCGCGGTGGTCGGCACCGGCCCCGGCACCCCGGACTGGCGCACCCCGGAGGTCGACGCCCTGGTCGCCGCCGCCGACGACCTGGTCGGCTACGACCTGTATCTCGATCTGCTCGGACCGGCCGCCGCCCACGCCGAGCGCCACGCCTTCCCGCTGGGCGCCGAAGAGGAGCGGGCGCGCGCCGCCCTCGACCTCGCCGCGACCGGGCGGACCGTCGCCCTGGTCTCGTCAGGGGATCCCGGCATCTACGCCATGGCGACCCTGGTGTTCGAGCTGCTCGACCGGGCCGACCGGCCGGACTGGCGGCGGGTCGAGATCCGGGTGGCGCCCGGGATCTCCGCCCTGCAGGCGGCGGCCGCCCGGATCGGCGCCCCGCTCGGTCACGACTTCTGCACGATCTCGCTGTCCGACCTGCTGACCCCGTGGGAAGCGATCGAGGGCCGGATCCGGGCCGCGGCGCAAGGCGACTTCGTGGTGGCGTTCTACAACCCGGTCTCCAGGCGCCGCCGCACCCAGCTGCACGCCGCCCGCGCCATGCTGCTGGAGCACCGCCCGGCCGACACTCCGGTGGTGCTGGCCCGCTCGCTCGGCCGGCCGGAGGAGACGGTGAGCGTCACCACCCTCGCCGACCTCGACCCGGAGACCGTCGACATGCTGACGGTGGTGCTGGTCGGCTCCTCGGCGACCCGTGCGGTGGCGCGCGGCGACGGCGGCACCTGGGTCTACACGCCGCGCGGCTATGCCGGGAAGGCCGGCTCGGTGCTGGCCCGCAACGCAACGCCCGAAGGCAAGGACGAGACATGACCGTGCACTTCATCGGCGCCGGGCCGGGCGACCCGGACCTGCTGACCATCCGCGGCCGCGACCTGATCGCGCGCTGCCCCGTCTGCCTGTACGCCGGCTCGCTGGTGCCGGCGGCGGTGGTGGCGCACGCCCCGGCCGACGCCCGGGTGGTCGACACCGCCCCGCTGACCCTCGACGAGATCCTGGCGCTGATCGAGGCGGCCCATGCCGAGGGCAAGGACGTCGCCCGCGTGCACTCCGGCGACCCGTCGCTGTACGGCGCCATCGCCGAGCAGATCCGCCGGCTGCGCGAGCTCGACATCCCGTTCGACATCACCCCCGGGGTGCCGGCCTTCGCCGCCGCCGCCGCCGCCCTCGGCACCGAGCTGACGGTGCCGGAGGTGGCGCAGACCGTGATCCTGACCCGCACCGCGATGAAGTCGTCGCCGATGCCGGCGGGCGAGGAACTGGAGAACCTGGCGCGCACCCGGGCGACGCTCGCCATCCACCTGTCGATCCGCAACCTGCGCGAGGTGCGCCGGGCGCTGGAGCCGCACTACGGCACCGACTGCCCGGTCGCCGTGGTCTACCGGGTCGGCTGGCCGGACCAGCAGATCCTGCGCGGCACCCTCGCCGACATCGCCGGCAAGGTGCGCGAGGCCAAGATCACCCGCACCGCGCTGATCCTGATCGGTCCGGCTCTGGACGCCCACGGCTTCCGGGACTCCGCCCTTTACGACGGCGCCCACGCCCATATCCTGCGGCCGGTCCGGCGCACCGCCGGGGACTGACAAGCCAGCCCGAGGCCATCATGCCGACGCCGAGACGGGGCCTGCTGCGGCCGGCCTCGGAGTCCGATTTCCCCCGCCTGTACGAGATCTGGAGTTCGGTCGACGAGCACCGGTTCCGGGAGGACTGGGAGCGCTTCGTCGAGACCGCCACCGGCATGCTGGCCGACAACCGGGTGTGGGTCTGGTCGGACGGCGCCCAGGTGCACGGCTTCGCCGCCGCCGACCCGGTCAGCGCCGAGATCGCCGCGGTCTACGTCCACCCCGCCGCCCAGGGCCGCGGCATCGGCCGGGCGCTGTTGCGCAAGTGCTGCGACGGCCTGCTGCGCCGCGGCCACCGCCATGCCTGGCTGGTCACCTCGCCCGGCACCCGGGCCGAGCGGATCTACCGCGACGCCGGCTGGGTCGAGGCCGGGATCGAGGCCAGCGGCGCGGTCAGGCTGCGCAAGCGGCTGGTGGCGTAGGACGGCACACACCCGTCGCGCGCTGGGTTCCGGATGCGTCCCGCCCCGGGCGGTCCGCTCCGGAATGACGTCAGAAAGGGGAGAGGCGCCAACCCACGTTGACGTCATTCCGGCCGAAGCGGCGCAGCCGCGTAGAGCCGGAACCCACCAAGCGACGGGCAGCTACCGCCCAAGCACCTCTCCAACCCACGCCACCGCTTCCGCCACGCTCCCGGCCACCGGCGGTTCCGGCGGCGGCGGGCGGCGGATCGTCAGCACCGGCAGGCCGAGCTCGCGCGCCGCCTCCAGCTTGGCCCGCCCCGAGGCGCCGCCGCTGTTGCGGCAGACGATCGCGGCGATGCCCTCGCGCCGCAGCAGCTCCAGCTCGGCCGCCATGTCGAACGGGCCGCGGCCGGCGACCATGCGACAGCCCGGCCAGGGTGGGGCGACCGGGTCGACGGTCCGGAGCACGAACCGCAGGCCGGACACTGCCGCGAACGCCGACACCCGCTGGCGGCCGAGCGCCAGGAACACCGTCGCGCCGTCCGGCAGACCGAGTCCGGCGAGCATAGATGCAGCCGCATGCTCATTGTCGGCCGGCAGCCAGCGGTCGCCCTCGCCCGGTTCCCACCCCGGCCGCACCAGCGCCAGCCGCGGCACGCCGGCCAGCCGTGCCGCCTCCGCGGCGTGCGCCGAGATCTGCCGGGCGAACGGGTGCGTAGAGTCGACCAGCGCCGCATAGCCGCCGTCGCGAAGATGCCCGGCCAGCCCCTGCGGCCCGCCGAAGCCGCCGACCCGGACGTCGCCGGCCACCGCCGCCGGCTCGGCGGTGCGGCCGGCCAGCGCGGTCACCGGATCGGCGACGTCGCCCTCGACCAGGGCGGCCGCCAGCGCCCGCGCCTCCTCGGTGCCGCCCAGGATCAGGACCCGCCTAGCCACCGGCCTCTCCGACCACCCGGCCCTCGCGGTCGACCACCAGCAGCTCGACCGCGACCGGCGCGCCGCGCAGCGCCTCGAGCACGGTGGCGAGGGCCTGCTCGGCGATCCGGTCGGCGATCGGGATGCCGGCGGCGGTCGCCAGCGCCAGCACCTCGGCCGCGGTGTTGGCGGTCCGCGCCGCCGCCACCAGGTCGTCGCCGGCCCCGAGATCGGCGAGCTGTCCGGCCAGCCAGTCCATGCCGACCTGGCTGCGCCCGGAATGCAGGTCCAGGTGGCCCTCGGCCAATTTGGCGAACTTGGCGAAGCCGCCGGCCAGGGTCAGGTGCGGCACCGGGTGGTCGCGCAGGTACTTCAGCAGCCCGCCGGCGAAGTCGCCCATGTCCAGGAAGGCGGTCTCCGGCAGGTCGTGCCGACGCCTGACCGCGTCCTCCGAGGTCGAGCCGGTGCAGCCGACCACGCGCGGCAGTCCGGTCGCCCGGGCCACGTCGATGCCGCGGTGGATCGAGTGGATCCAGGCGGCGCAGGAGAACGGCACGACCACGCCGGTGGTGCCGAGGATCGACAGCCCGCCGACGATGCCGAGCCGCGGGTTCCAGGTCTTCGCGGCCAACGCCTCGCCGCCGGGCACCGACACCTCGATCTCGAGGTCGCCGGCATCGCCGTGCGCCGCCGCCACCTCGGCGACGACCTCGCGCATCAGCCGGCGCGGCACCGGGTTGATCGCCGGCTCGCCGGGCGGTACCGGCAGGCCGGCCAAGGTCACCGTGCCGACCCCGTCGCCGGCCCGGAAGGTGACGCCGCTGCCCGCCGCGCCGCGCCGGACGGTGGCGATCACGGTGGCGCCGTGGGTGACGTCCGGGTCGTCACCGGCGTCCTTGACGATGCCGACCGAGGCCCAGCCGTCGCCGAGCGCCTCGCGGGCGAGCGCGAAAGCCGGCTGCTCGCCCTTCGGCAACCGGATCGACACCGGGTCGGGGAACGCGCCGGTCAGCAGCGCGGTGTACGCCGCCTTGGTCGCGGCGGTCGCACAGGCGCCGGTCGTCCAGCCGCGCCGCAGGGGTCCTTCGGGCTTGCGGGCCATGGCGCGGTTGTAGCGCGCCCGGCCGCGCCGGGACAGCCGCCCGCGATCAGGCCGACGTGTAGGGAACGAACGGCACGCGCTCGCGCCGCGACGCCCGCGGGACCAGTTCGGCGATCGCCGTCTTGAAGTGCTCGGTCTCCTGGTGCGCACCCCAGGCGGTCTCGTCGCGGTACAGCTCGATCAGAAAGAAGTGGCCTGGGTTCTTCGGCGATCGGTACGGCCGGAACAGCTTCACGCCGGGCTCCGCCATGGTCGGCGCGACCAGGCCGGCGAGGATCGCGCCGACGGCGTCCTCCTCGCCGGGCCGCGCCTCGATGTTGATGGCCACGACAAACCCGTCGTTGAGTTCCTCGAACGTCAAACCATTGCCCTGCATCGCTCGCCCCTGCGGTTCGTTCATCGCCCGCAGGATCTCACGCTTGCCGCCGTTACGTTTCGGCCGCTGCCGAAGCGTGGCCCTGAGCCCGCCCGCTACGCCGCGTCCCGGTCACTGAGCTCGATTGTGATTCGCTGGCCGAGCGCCGCCGCCATCTTCACCAGGGCGTCGAGCGAGAACCTGTCGAAATGGCCTCGCATCAGGGCGTTGATCCGCGGCTGGCTGACCCCGCAGCGCCGCGCAGCCTCCTGCTGCGTCCAGCCGTTGCGCTCGATGATGTCATGAATCTGTATCATGAGGTCGGCGCGCGCCCGCATGTGCGCCGCCTCCTCGGGCGTATCGGCGATCAGATCGAAGGCGGTCTCGTAGGTCTCGATCTTCACGGCCTGCCTCCGCTCAACAGCTCCTTCAGGCGTCGCCTGGCCAGCTCGATGTCTCTCATCTCCGTCCTCTGCGACGTCTTCCGAAACGCGTGCAGGACATAGACGGCGTCCATCAGTCTGGCGGTGTAGATCACCCGGTAGGTCCGGTTCTCGCTATCCCAGACTCTCAATTCCTCGACACCCGGACCGATGGACGGCATCGGCTTGAAATCGGCCGGCGGCCTGCCCGTCTGCACCCGGTACAACTGGTAACCGGCCTGCTGCTTTGCATGCGCGGAGAAGGCATCAAGCCTCCTCCGGGCGTCACCGACGAACCTCAGCGGCTTCAGCGCCGGCATTATATCCGCTCCGATATAATCAGCAATATCGGCACGGCTATGGACGGATCACGGGGAAAACCCGCATGCCGCATTCCCGGCCCACCCGGTCGCCTCGGGGCTAGGCCCGGCGCCGCTGCGCGGGTAGGTTTCCGGCATGGAGCGGACCTCGTATTCCCCGCCGGCCTTCGAGCCGGGCCATGTCTGGCTGTGCGGCGCCGGCCCGGGTGATCCCGGGTTGCTGACCCTGCATGCCCTGCACGCCCTGCAGAACGCCGACGCGGTGGTCTACGACGCCCTGGTCAGCGACGGCGTGCTCGGCTTGGCGCGGCCGGAGGCCGAGCTGGAATACGCCGGCAAGCGCGGTGGCAAGCCGTCGCCGAAACAGGCCGACATCTCGCTGCGGCTGGTCCGGCTGGCGCGCGAGGGCAAGCGGGTGCTGCGGCTGAAGGGCGGCGACCCGTTCGTGTTCGGCCGCGGCGGCGAGGAGGCGCTGGCGCTGGTCGCCGCCGGCGTGCCGTTCCGGATCGTGCCGGGAGTCACCGCCGGGATCGGCGGCCTCGCCTATGCCGGCATCCCGGTGACCCACCGCGACACCAACCACGCCGTCACCTTCGTCACCGGCCACGACGCGACCGGCGAGGTCACCGGCGTCGACTGGGCCGCCCTCGCCGCCGGGCCGTCGGTGCTGGTGATCTACATGGCGATGAAGCACCTGGAGACCATCGCCGGGCGGCTGATGGACGGCGGCCGGGCCGGCGACACGCCGGTGGCGATCGTCTCGAACGCCGCCCTGCCCGACCAGCGGGTGCTGGAGACCACGCTGGCCGCCGCCCACGCCGACGCCGCTTCCGCCGGCATGGCGCCGCCCTGCGTGGTGGTGGTCGGCCCGGTCGCCCGGCTGCGCGCCGGCCTCGACTGGCTCGGCGCCCTGACCGAGGGCCGGGTGCTGGAGCCCGACCCGCTCGGCCGCGGGCGGGAGCGGCGGACCGGGTGACCGCGCCCGGAGCCACACCCCGATCCAGTCCGGGGCTGATCGTCGCCGCCCCGTCCTCCGGCGCCGGCAAGACCACGGTCGCGACCGCCCTGATGGCCGGCTTCGCGCGCCGCGGCCTGGCGGTCGCCCCGGCCAAGGTCGGCCCCGACTACATCGACCCGCGGTTCCACGAGGCGGCGACCGGCCGGACCTCGGTCAATCTCGACGGCTGGGCGATGCGCCCCGGCCTGCTGGACGGCCTGGTGGCGTCCCGGGACGGCGACCTGGTGGTGGTCGAGGGCGTCATGGGGCTGTTCGACGGCGCGCCGGCGGCGGGCGCGGTCGACGACGGCTCGACGGCGGCGCTGGCCCGGCGCACCGGCTGGCCGGTACTGCTGGTGGTCGACGCCGCCCGCCAGGCCGGCTCGGTCGCGGCCCTGGTGCACGGCTTCCGCAGCTTCGATCCGGCGGTGCCGGTCGCAGGCGTGCTGCTGAACCGGGTCGGCGGCGACCGCCACGCCGACATTCTGCGGCGGGCGCTCGAGCCGCTCGGCCTGCCGGTCGCCGGCGCGATCCCGCGCGACGCCGCGATCGACCGGCCGTCGCGGCATCTCGGGCTGGTGCAGGCCGGCGAGGACCCGGCGCTCGCCGACTGGCTCGACCGGCTGGCAGCCCTCGCGGAGGCCCATGTCGACCTGGACGCGGTCCGGGCGCTGGCCCGGCCGGCCGGTGTCGCCGCCGGCCGGGCCGGGCCGCTGCCGCCGCTCGGCGCCCGCATGGCGGTGGCCCGCGACGACGCCTTCGGCTTCCTGTACCCGCACCTGCTGGACGGCTGGCAGGCGGCGGGAACCGCCCTCAGCTTCTTCTCGCCGCTGGCCGACGAGGCGCCCGATCCGTCGGCCGACGCCGTGATGCTGCCCGGCGGCTATCCCGAACTGCAGGCCGGTCGACTGGCGGCCGCCGGGCGGTTCCTGGACGGGGTACGGGGTGCGGCCGCACGCGGCGCGTGGGTGTACGGCGAGTGCGGCGGCTTCATGGCGCTCGGCGAGGCCCTGGTCGACGCCGGGGGAACCGCCCACCGGATGGCCGGGCTGCTGCCGCTGGAGACCCGGTTCGACCGGCGCCGCCTGAACCTCGGCTACCGCCGCGTGACCACCCGGGTCGAGACCCCGTTCGGTCCCCGCGGCACCGTGTTGCGCGGGCACGAGTTCCACTACTCCACGATCGGGCGGGAAGGCACCGCCGACCGGCCGTTCGCCGCCGTGGACGCCGGCGGCGGGGAGCTCGGCGACGTCGGTCTGCGGCACGGTCGCGTGCTCGGCTCGTACCTGCACCTGATCGATCGCGGCTGACCGTCCGCCGCTGCGGAACAGAACACGAATATTAACCAATCGTTAACCACGGCCGATCGGAAGGTGAACATCGCCGAACGGGCGAGCGCTCAGGTCGCCGGGCCGCGCGCATGCTCGTCGGCCAGCGCCTCGAAGTCCGCCAGCGTCACCGCGAACGCCTTGGTGTCGAGCTCGACCGAGGCGAGGCTCCGGTAGAAGCCGTGCGCCGGCGTGTTGTCGGCCCGTGCCACCCACCAGACATACTGCCGACCGTACCGCCGGGCGTGCCCGGCGACCGCCGCGATCAGCCGCCGGCCGAGCCCCTGCCCCCGGACGCCCGGGCTCACGTACAGGTCGGCCATGTAGACCCCGCGGGCGGCATAGGCCGGCTCGTAGGCGTCGTAGAACAACGCATAGCCGAGCAGGCCTTGCGGCCCCGCCGCCACCAGTACCCGGAACTCGGGATCGTCGCCGAACCCGTCGCGCCGGATCGCCTCCGCGGTCAGGAAGCCGGTCGGATCGCCGTGCTCGGCATGGAACGCCTCGGCCAGCGCCGACAGCGCCTCGGCATCGGCTTCCACCGCCGGGCGAACCACGAAGGTCATGCCGCCCCCCGGGCCCGCCAGTCCTCGGCCTCGATCCGGAAGCCGCGGACCGTGAAGCCATTGTAGTCGGTGTCGCCGATCGAGCGCAGGCCGACCGCCTCCAGCACCCGCGCGGAGGCTTCGTTCTCGGGCACCACGAACGCGACGATGCGGTCCAACCCGACGGTCTCGAACCCGAAGCGCAGCGCTGCCGCCGCCGCCTCGCGGGCATAGCCGCGGCCCCAGAACGGCCTACCCAGGGCGTAAAGCACCTCGACCTCGGACGCGCGCTCCATCGACGCCAGCCCGGCCTGGCCGACGAACGCACCGGTCGCGGTCTCCTCGACCGCCCAGACCCCGTAGCCGCGCGCCCAGCCCTCCCGGAACGACCTGATGCGCGAGTCGGCGATCTCGGCCGCGAACGGCACCAGCGCCTCGCCACCCGGCAGGTAGCGCACGACCTCCGGGTCGGCCCGCAGCGCGGCATAGGCCTCGCGGTCCGCCGGCGTGAAGGCCCGCAGGGTCAGCCGGTCGGTGACGACGGTCGGAATGCCAGGCTCGCGCATCGGTCGGCACCGGGTCCCGGGTTGCAGTGAAGCGTCGACCGCTCGATACTCCGCAACCCGCCCATCCGCAACCCGGAGCCCCCCATGCCGATCGTCAACCGCATCGCCGAGTTCGCCCCGGAGATGACCGAGTGGCGCCGCGACCTGCACGCCCATCCGGAGCTCGGCTTCCAGGAAACCCGGACCAGCGACGTGGTCGCCGCCAAGCTGGCGGAGTGGGGGATAGAGGTCCATCGCGGCCTGGGCGGGACCGGCGTCGTCGGGGTGCTCAGGGCCGGGTCGGGCGACCGCGCCATCGGCCTGCGCGCCGACATGGACGCCCTGCCGATCGACGAGCGCACCGGCAAGCCCTACGCCTCGACCAACGCCGGCGTCATGCATGCCTGCGGCCATGACGGCCACACCACCATGCTGCTGGGGGCGGCCAAGTACCTGGCCGAGACCCGGAACTTCGACGGCGTCGTGCGGTTCATCTTCCAGCCTGCCGAGGAGGGCGTGGGAGGGGCGAAGAAGATGGTCGAGGACGGCCTGTTCGAGCAGTTCCCATGCGAGCGGGTGTACGGCATGCACAACATGCCCGGCATCCCGGTCGGCACCTTCGCGGTGATGGAAGGGCCGGTGATGGCCGCCGGCGACACCTTCGAGATCCGCATCCAGGGCCGCGGCAGCCATGCCGCCATGCCGCACCAGGGCATCGACCCGGTGATCGTCGCCTCCAACCTGGTGATCGCCCTGCAGACCATCCCCAGCCGCAACGTCCCGGCACAGGACGCGCTGGTGGTCTCGGTCACCGAGTTCCACGCCGGCGAGACCTTCAACGTGGTGCCGGACAGCGTGGTGTTGCGCGGCACCTGCCGGACCCTCGATCCGGACATCCACGCCTCGCTGCCCGACCGGTTCCGCCGGATCGTGGACGGGGTGTGCGCGGCCTACGGGGCCAGCGCCGAGATCGACTACCGGCAGGTCTTCCCGGTCACCGTGAACGCCGCCGGACCGACCGCCGTGGCGGCCGAGGCGGCGGGCGCGGTCGCCTCGACGGTCCGGACCGACTGCCGGCCGCTGATGGGCTCGGAGGATTTCGCCTACATGATGAACCTCGTACCGGGCGCCTACATCTGGGCCGGCAACGGCGACAGTGCGCCGGTCCACCACCCCGAGTACGACTTCAACGACGAGCTGCTGGCCCAGGGCGCCAGCTACTGGTCGACCCTTGTCGAGCGCGAGCTGAAGCGCGCCTGAGGAGACAGCCATGCCGATCGTCAACCGCATCGCCGAGTTCGCCGACGAGATGACCGAGTGGCGGCACGACCTGCACGCCCATCCGGAGCTCGGATTCAAGGAGCACCGCACCAGCGACGTGGTCGCCGCCAAGCTGGCCGAGTGGGGCATCGAGGTGCACCGCGGCATCGCCGGCACCGGCATCGTCGGGGTGCTGAAATGCGGCACCGGCAGCGCCAGCATCGGCCTGCGCGCCGACATGGACGCCCTGCCGATCCTGGAACGTGGCGAGGGCCCGCGCGAGCACCGCTCGACCAATGACGGCGTGATGCACGCCTGCGGCCACGACGGCCACACCACCATGCTGCTGGGCGCCGCCAAGTACCTGGCCGAGACCCGGAACTTCGACGGCACCGTGAACTTCATCTTCCAGCCGGCCGAGGAGGGCCTCGGCGGCGGCGACAAGATGGTCCAGGAAGGCATGTTCGACCGGTTCCCGTGCGACACGGTCTGGGGCATGCACAACATCCCCGGCATTCCGGTCGGCAGCTTCGCGGTGTCGCCGGGTCCGATGATGGCGGCCCGCGACAACTTCATCATCAAGGTGCAGGGCCGCGGCAGCCACGGCGCCATGCCGCACCAGGGCATCGACCCGGTGGTGGTCGGCGCGCATCTGGTGATGGCGCTGCAGACCATCACCTCGCGCAACATCGAGCCGCAGGACGCGCTGGTGATCTCGGTCACCCAGTTCGAGGGCGGCAACGCCTTCAACGTGGTGCCGGATTCGGTCGAGCTGCGCGGCACCTGCCGGGTGTTCGACCCGAAGGTCCAGGCCAGCCTGCCGGAGCGGATCGAGCGCATCGTGAACGGCGTGTGCGCGACCTTCGGCGCGACCGGGACGCTGGAGTACCTCAAGGGCTACCCGGCGACCATCAACGACCCGGCGCAGGCTGCGGTCGCCGCCGAGGTGGCCGAGGCGCTGGCCGGCAAGGAGCGGGTCGACCGCAACCCGAAGCCGATGATGGGGGCCGAGGACTTCTCCTACATGCTGAACCAGCGGCCGGGCGCGTACATCTGGGCCGGCAACGGCGATACCGCCGGCGTCCACCACCCGGACTACGACTTCAACGACGACCTGCTGCCGCACGGTGCCAGCTTCTGGGCGCGCCTGGTCGAGGATCGCCTGCCGCGGCGGTGACCGTCAGGACAGCCCGAGCGGCACGCTCTGGAAGCTGAGCAGGATGAAGTCGCAGGTGCCCAGGCCGCGGCGGCTGTCGGTGAACGGCAGCAGCAAACGGTGATAGTTGCCGACCACCCGGCGATGCGGCTCGTAGGGGACGATGCTGAACACCGGCCGGCCGGTCTCCATCACCTCGACATAGCTCTGCCGGTAGAGCCGGTTCAGGTCCGGCGGGAACACGCCCGGGTCGCCGATGTACAGGCCGGTCAGGTCGCGGCCGCGGATCTCGGCAACCCGCGTGCCGTACAGTCGGAACCGGAAGCGCGGACCCGGGCGCTCGACCTCGACCACCGCGAGGTCGCCGAGCAGGTCGGGGATGTCCAAGGCGTCGAAGCGCCGGTAGTCCGGATAGCCGCCGTCGCGAAGCGACAGCCAGTACCGCATCAGCCGCACCTTCTGCGGCGTCGACTCGCGCTCGACCCGCGCGACCAGGTCGCGAATGTAGCGCTCGTCCGACTCCGGCCCGGCATATGTCCCCGACGTCGACGGCATCCCGTTCCCCCTGCACCGGATACCGGTCGCAGTCCCAGCAGGATAGCATACGCAGGTAAACACTGCCGGCCGGGATTCGCGGCCGTCGACACCGGCCCTGCCGATCGTCACATCGGCGTGACGTCGGGCTTGTCGCCGACCCGGTGCGGCTCGTTGCGGCGCTCGATCTCGAGCAGCAGGGCGGTGTGGTCGTAGCCGGTGACCCCGCGATCGCAGAGCGACTGGTACAGCGACCGGGCGAGGCCGACGAACGGCAGGTCCAGGCCGCAGTCCTCGGCCTCCTCGATCACCGCGTCCAGGTCCTTGAGCATGTTGCGGACCAGCCCGCCGGGCATCCAGTTGCGGTCGAGGATGCGCTGGCCGTGCTCCTGCAGGATGCGGCTCTCGGAAAAACCGCCGCGCAGCGCCTCGCGGACCGCGGCCGGATCGGCGCCGCCGGCCGACGCCAGCAGCAGGGCCTCCGACAGGCCGCCGACGCTGATCGCCACGATCACCTGGTTGCACAGCTTGGCGAGCTGTCCGGCACCGTCCGGCCCGACCCGGGTCGCCCGGCCCATGGCGGCCAGCACCGGCGTGGCGGCGACGAAGGTGTCCTTGCGGCCGCCCACCATGATCGCGAGGCTGGCCTCGGCGGCGCCGCGGGTGCCACCGGACACCGGCGCGTCCAGGTGACGGATCCCCCTCTCGGCCAGCTGTTCGGCGTGCCGCTTCTCGATCCTCGGCGGGATCGAGCTCATGTCGACGAAGATCGCCCCCGGCCGCATCGCCTCGGCCACGCCGTGCCCGAACAGCACGTCCTCGACCGACTCGGCATTGCTGACGATGGTGCAGACCACGTCGGCCTCGGCGACCGCGTCGGCCGCACTCTCCGCCACCCGCACCCCGTGCTCCACCAGCCTCGCCGCCTTCTCCGGCGTCCGGTTCCAGGCGGTCACCGGCAGGTCGGCCCGGGCGATGTTCGCGGCCATGGGCGCGCCCATGAGGCCGGTGCCCAGGAAGGCAACGCGTGGCGACGGCATTCTCCGACCTCCGAGGACCAGACGATCAGGCCGTCATGCTTCCGCGCAGGGCGTCGATCGCCTGCCGGAAGGCCACCGCCTTCGCGCGCACGGTAGCAGGTGCGTCACCGGGTTTGTAGAGAGCCGATCCGAGCCCGAACCCGGCGGCCCCGGCCTCCCAGTACCCGGCCATGGTCTCCGGGCGGATGCCGCCGACCGGCAGGACGGGAACGGCGGGCGGCAGCACCGCGCGCATCGCCTTCAGCACCGCCGGCGGCGCCGCCTCGGCCGGGAACAGCTTGAGCGCGTCGGCCCCGGCGTCGAGGGCGGAGAACGCCTCGGTCGGGGTGGCGAAGCCGGGAACCGCGAACAGGCCGGCGCGCTTGGCGGCCCGGATCACCGCGGTGTCGGCGTGCGGCATCACGATCAGCCCGCCGCCGGCCGCCGCCACCCGGTCGACCGCCGCGGCCGTCAGCACCGTTCCCGCCCCGATCAGGGCACGGTCCCCGAAGGCCGCCGCCAGCCGCCCGATGCTGTCGAACGGTTCCGGCGAGTTCAGCGGTACCTCGATCACCGCGAACCCGACGTCGACCAACTCGGCACCGATCGCGACGACCTCGTCCGGCTCGACGCCGCGCAGGATCGCCACCAGCGGCAGCCGTTCCATCCAGGGAGAGATCGCGGTCACCGGGTTCCGCCCTCGCTCAAGTGCTTCGCCAGCCGGTGCAGGCCGCGCGCCGCGGCGTCCGGCGGGCCCTCGCGCGACGCCACGCCGAGACGGCCGAGCGCCTGGCCGTACAGCCGCACCAGCCCCGGCTCGCCGATCAGGATCACCGGGTCGTCGCCCCGATTGCCGCCCGGCGCACCGGCGGCCGCCCGCAGCTCGTGCCCGATCACCAGCCCCGACAGGAACGCCCCGGACCGGGCCGGATCGAGCTCGCCGAACAGCCCGGCTGCCCGGACCCCGAACAGATGGTGCAGCAGGCCGCCGGGATCGCCCGAACGGTCGATGCCCGACAGGAACGCCGCGTCGTCCCAGGCGGCGTGCTCGATGGTCGCTCCCAGGATGGTGTGCCGGCGCAGCGCCTCGAACGCCTCGCCGGTCATGTGGGTCGAGAATCCGACCACCCGGCCGGCATCGACCCGGGCCCACTTGGAATGCGTGCCCGGCAGACACAGCGTGGCGCGCTCGACGCCGAGCCGGTCGACCGCGCCCAGGATCTGCACCTCCTCGCCGCGCATCACGTCGGGGACAGCCTCGGCGCTGCGGGTCGACAGGCCCGGCGCCAGGAACGCCCGCCGGCCGCGCATCAGCTCGAGCGGCACCATCGCCGCCGCCAGGTCCGCCACCGCCGCCGGGCACGCCAGGTACGGCGCCTCCAGCCAGCCCTGGCGGCTGCCGATCATGCCCGACAGCACCACCGGCACCGCGGGCGAGGCGTCCAGCCAGTCGCCGACCAGCTGCTCGAACGCTCCCTCGAAGTCGCCGTCGTCGATCGCCCGGATTCCGGCCTCGGCCCGCCGCGTCTCGAGAACGCTTCCGTCGCGGCCCAGGCGATAGGCCCGGAACGACGTGGTCCCCCAGTCGATCCCGAGCGCCGCGATGTCCGAGGTCGAGCCCCCCGGCGTGGCGGCGTCGGTCACGGCGCCGGCTCCGCGTCCGGCGCTCCCGGGATCGCGGGCTCGAGGCAGATCGCCCGCCATTCGGCGTCGTGCCGCTCGAACCAGGTGCGGACCGGGTTCACGAGTTCCGGCATCGAGCGCGGCGAGGCGAAGGCGATCCAGGCGACGTAGCTGTAGACGACGATGTCCGGCCAGGCGATCTCGTCGCCGCCGAGGTAGCGATTCGCCTCGAGCTGCGGCTCCAGCCGGCCGAGCGAGAACGCCAGATCGAGCTCGAGGCCCGCCCGCAGCGTCTCCAGTTCCTCGAAGCTGCGGCCGTACCGAGCCTCCCGGCTCTGCTTGAAGTAGTCCCGGTCCTCGGGCAGCAGCCGGCGCAGGAAGTCGGCACCGACCAGCGGCCCGATCCGGGCCCCGAGCTCGCGCTCCAGGTCGGCGCCGACGGTCGCCGCATCGCCGGCCATCAGCTGCGGGCCGGACGGCGCCATGGTGTCGAGATGGGCGGCGATGGCGTTGGAGTCGACGATCATTCTGCCGTCGACCGCCAGTACCGGAACCGTCCGGCTGCCGGTGGTCGCAGCCAACTGCTCGACATCGGCGAACCGCATCGGCCGACGCTCCGCCTCGACCCCTTTCAGGGCGAGGGCGATCCGGGTCCGCCAGCACACCGGGCTCGGGCACAGGCCGTCGGCGCCGGCGCGCTCGTACAGGATCGGCCTGGCGCTCATGGGTCCGGCCCCACCCGCACCAGCGCCTTGCCGGCGTTGCGCCCGGCCAGCAGCCGCTCGAGTGCGGCGCCGGCGTTCTCGAGCCCGTCGGTCACGTCCTCGCGCCAGCGGAACGGCTCGGCCCGGTGCCACTGCGTCAGCCGGTCGATGATCGCGGCATAGCGATCGTAGTGGTCGAGAATGATGAAGCCCTGCATCCGCGCGCGCTTGATCAGCAATTGCCGGTTCGGCCGCGGTCCGGTCGGCAACGGGAACGACGGCATGCCGATGGTACCGCAGATCGCGATCCTCGCGCCAACGTTGATCCGCTCCAGCACCCGGTCGAACTGCTCGGCGCCGACATTGTCGAAGAAGCAGTCGACGCCGTCCGGGCAGGCCCCGTCGAGCGCCGCCCCGAGATCCTGCGTCGCCTTGTAGTCGATGGCTGCGTCGTAGCCGAACTCGTCGCGACAGGCCCGCACCTTGTCCGGCCCGCCGGCGACCCCGACGACCCGGCAGCCGAGCCGCTTGGCGATCTGCCCGACCATCGAGCCGACGGCACCGGCCGCGGTCGTCACCACCACGGTCTCGCCGGCCCGCGGCTGGCAGACGTCGACCAGCCCGACATAGGCGGTGGCGCCGTTCATCCCGAGCACCGACACCGCCGTCGAGATCGGTGCCACCGCCGGGTCGACGATGCGGTCGATGTCGGTGCCGTCGGACACCGCATAGCGCCGCCAGCCCTGCCGGCCCTGCACGACGGTGCCGACCGGGTAGTCCGGGTGCCGCGATTCGACCACTTCGCCGACCGTGAACCCGGTCATCGGCGTGCCCAGCGGCACCGGCTTCGAGTAGTTCGCCGCCTCGGCGATCCAGCCGCGCATTGCCGGCTCCAGCGACAGCCACACCACGCGGATCAGGAACTGCCCCTCGCCGACCGTCGGAATCGGCGCCGCCACCGGCTCGAACAGGCCGGCGGTGACCGCCGGAGCCGGCCGGGCGCGCAGGAGAACGTGAAGATTGTCGTCGGTCATCGCCACCCCGATCAATGATCGCCCAATGCGATCATATCGCCCGAGCCACGGCAGGCCAGCGCTCGTTTCGTGTGGAATTCGTGGATCCGAACGGGTTCAGCCGGCCGTATTCACCGCCGATCGACCGCGTTATCTCCGTCCCTGCCGCCATCGGTCAAAATTGTCCCAAAAAAATATTTCCCAATCCATCACGCTGAATTCAAACACTAAATTTCCGATACTTTTGTTTTTACTTTTTCTATAATTCGACTTCCAGAACAATGTCTGTTATTGATAGCCTCGAGAACGCACTAAATCACAAATTATATTCACGAAGGAGACACACCGATGTTCAGCAAGTGGAATGATTTCCAACCCTCGAAAACACTGTGGTTCTGGACCTGCGCCGGTTGCGCGGTGCTCACGATGGTTCTCGGCTTCACGGTCGGCGGCTGGATGACCAACGGCACGGCGACCAAGATGGCCGACAGCGCCCGCACCGAAGGCCGCATGCAGCTCGCCGCCGACATCTGCGTCGCAAACTTCAAGAGCAGCGACGGTTTCGCGACCTCTCTGGCAAAATTGAAGAAGGAACAGTCCTGGTCGCGCGACGACTTCATCGCCAAGGGCGGCTGGGTGACGCTGGCCGGCGTGGATGGGGTGGTGGCCGGCGCAGCCCAGCTGTGTGCTGACCGGCTGGCGGACATGGACGCGCCGTCGGCGGCTTCGGTTCCGACCGTGCCGACCGCGACCAGGGGCTGAGCACGACAGCCGGCTCCGGTCCGGGCAGCCGACACGGCGCCCGGGCCGCGCCGAGCGGCGGCGGGCGATCCGTATGATTACCTGAGAACCCGGCGCCGCCCGACCCGCTTCCGCGGCTTGACGAAAATCCCCCCGCTTGCGAGGCTCGGCGCGACCTGCCGGTCCGCGCCCGCGGCCCCCGGCGATCCGTGCAAGACACCTGCAATCAGGGGGAAACACCATGAAGCTGCTGCGCTATGGCCCGCGCGGCCAGGAGAAGCCGGGCGTGCTCGACGCCGCGGGCGCGATCCGCGACCTGTCGGGCGTGATCTCCGACATCGATTCCGCCACCCTGGCGGCCGGCGGCCTCGCCAAGCTGAAGGGCGTCGACCCCGAGAGCCTGCCGAAGGTCGACGGCAGCCCGCGCATCGGCGCCTGCGTCGGCGGCATCGGCAAGGTCATCTGCATCGGCCTGAACTACTCCGACCACGCCGCCGAGACCGGTGCGGCGATCCCGAAGGAGCCGATCGTCTTCATGAAGGCGACCAGCGCCGTGCAGGGTCCGAACGACGAGGTCCGGATCCCGCGCGCATCGAAGAAGACCGACTGGGAGGTCGAACTCGGCGTGGTCATCGGCAAGACCGCCAAGTACGTCTCCGAGGCCGACGCGCTGAGCTACGTGGCCGGCTACTGTGTCGCCAACGACGTCTCGGAGCGCGAGTTCCAGGCCGAGCGCGGCGGTCAGTGGACCAAGGGCAAGTCGTGCGACACCTTCGGTCCGATCGGCCCGTGGCTGGTCACCGCCGACGAGGTCGCCGACCCGCAGGACCTGGACATGTTCTGCGACGTCAACGGCAAGCGGATGCAGACCGGCAACACCAAGACCATGATCTTCCCGGTCGCGCACATCATCCACTACCTCAGCCAGATGTTCAGCCTGCATCCGGGCGACGTGATCATGACCGGCACGCCGCCGGGCGTCGGCCTCGGCATCAAGCCGGAGCCGGTGTTCCTGAAGCCGGGCGACGAGATGCATCTCGGCATCGCCGGGCTCGGCGAGCAGACCCAGAAGCTGGTCGCCGACTGACGGCGATGGCCGAGCTGAACCTCACCGTGGAGGCCTGCCTGCCGGAGGACCGGCGGCAGGCCACCCTGGTCGGCCGGGTCTGGCGGCCCGATGCCGACGGTCCGTCGGTCGTCGCCCTGCGCGGCGACCGGGTGGTCGATATCAGCGCCGCCGTCCCGACCGTCTCCGAGCTGATCAACCGCCCGGACGCGGCGGCATTGGCGCGCGACGCGGCCGGCGAGGAGGTCGGGACGGTCGGCGAGATCCTCGCCAACTCCGCCCACGACCGGCGCGACCCGTCGAAGCCCTGGCTGCTTTGCCCGTCGGACCTGCAGGCGATCAAGGCCTGCGGCGTGACCTTCGCCGAGAGCATGCTGGAGCGGGTGATCGAGGAGAAGGCCAAGGGCGACGCCTCGGCCGCCGACGCCATCCGCGGCGAGATCGTCGGCCAGATCGGCCTCGACCTGTCGAAGATCGTGCCCGGCTCCGACGAGGCCATGCAGCTCAAGGACGCCCTGATCGAGCGGGGCATGTGGTCGCAGTACCTCGAGGTCGGGATCGGGCCGGACGCCGAGGTGTTCACCAAGGCGCCGCCGCTGGCCGGGGTCGGGGTCGGCGCCGAGGTCGGCCTGCACCCGATCTCGTCGTGGAACAATCCCGAACCCGAGGTCGTACTGGCGATCGCCGCCGACGGCCGGATCGCCGGCGCCACCCTCGGCAACGACGTCAACCTGCGCGACGTCGAGGGCCGCAGCGCCCTGCTGCTCGGCAAGGCCAAGGACAACAACGGCTCGGCCGCGCTCGGCCCGTTCATCCGGCTGTTCGACGACGGCTTCGGCCTGGACGACGTCCGCAGTGCCGAGCTCGACCTGCGGGTCGAGGGCGAGGACGGGTTCGTGCTCGACGGCCATTCGTCGATGAAGCGGATCAGCCGCGACGTCGCCGACCTGGCCGCCCACGCCATCGGCCCGCACCACCAGTACCCGGACGGGCTGGTGCTGATGACCGGCACCCTGTTCGCCCCGACCAAGGATCGCGACGCCCCCGGCCAGGGCTTCACCCACAAGCTCGGCGACGTGGTGACGATCCGCTCGGCCAGGCTCGGCGCGCTGGTCAACCGGGTCGGCCGGGCCGACCGGATCCCGCCCTGGACCTTCGGCGCCGGCGCGCTGATGCGGAACCTGGCCCGCCGCGGCCTGATCTGAGAGGAAGACTTCCAATGGTCGCCTACGACTTCTCCGGCCGCAGCGCCATCATCACCGGCGGCGCGCGCGGCATCGGCCTCGGCATCGCCCAGCGCATCGCGGCGAGCGGCGGGTCGGTCAGCCTGTGGGACGCCGACGGCGCCAAGCTGGACGAGAGCAAGGCGGCGCTCGGCCTGCCCGACGAGCGGATCCACACCGCCGTGGTCGACGTGACCGACGACAAGGCGGTGGACCGGGCCGCGGCCGAGGTCGAGCGCGAGTTCGGCCGGATCGACATCCTGGTCGCCTCGGCCGGCATCACCGGCCCGAACACCACCACCTGGGAGTACCCGGTCGACGCCTGGCGCCGGGTCATCGACATCGACCTGACCGGCGTGTTCCTGTGCTGCCGGGCAGTCGTGCCCTACATGCGGGCGCGCAACTACGGCCGGATCGTCAACATCGCCTCGATCGCCGGCAAGGAAGGCAACCCGAAGGCGCCGGCCTACTCGGCCGCCAAGGCCGGGGTGATCGGGCTGACCAAGTCGCTCGGCAAGGAATTGGCCGACACCCCGATCACCGTGAACTGCGTCACCCCGGCGGCGGTGAAGACCGACATCTTCGACCAGATGACCCCGGAGTTCACCCAGTTCATGCTGAGCAAGATCCCGATGGGCCGGTTCGGCCTGGTCGAGGAGATCGCCGCCCTGGTGACCTGGCTGGCGTCGGAGGAGGCCAGCTTCTCGACCGGCGCGGTGTTCGACTGCTCGGGCGGCCGCGGGACCTACTGAGGCGATGCCCGCGGCGGTCGAGACCGTCTGGCCGCTCGGCGCCGTCCTCGGTGAGGGGGCGCTGTGGAACCCGGCCGACGGCTGCGTGTGGTTCGTCGACATCAAGAAGCCGGCGGTGCACCGCTGGCGCTGGTCGGACGGCGCGACGACAAGCTGGCCGATGCCCGAGCGGGTCGGCTTCGTGGTGCCGCGCGCGGCTGGCGGCTTCGTGCTCGGCCTCAAGTCCGGGCTGGCGCTGTGGACGCCCGGATCCGATCCGAGGCCGTGGCTGGCGGTCGACGCCGACCGGCCCGACAACCGGCTGAACGACGCCACCACCGACACTGTCGGCCGGCTGTGGTTCGGCAGCATGGACGATTCCGAGGCCGGGCCGACCGGCCGGCTGTGGCGGCTCGCCCCCGACGGCCCGTCGGCCAGCCCGCAGGACGGCCCCTACGTCGTCACCAACGGGCCGGCGGTCTCGCCCGACGGCGCCACCCTGTACCACACCGACACCGTCGGCCGGACGGTCTGGGCGTTCGACCTGTCGGCCGACGGCACGCTGTCGAACCGGCGCGCCTTCGTGCGGTTCGGCGACGGCGACGGCTACCCCGACGGCATGGCGACCGACGCCGAGGGCGGGCTGTGGGTCTGCCACTGGGGCGGCGGCCGGATCACCCGGTTCCGCGCCGACGGCGGCCGCGACCGGGCGATCGCCCTGCCGGCCCCGCAGGTCACGAAATGCGCGTTCGCCGGCCCCGGCCTCGACCGGCTGGTGGTGACTACGGCCGCCATCGGCCTCGACCGGACCGCGCACCCGCAGGCCGGCGACCTGTTCCGGATCGACCCCGGGGTCCGCGGCTGGGCGCCGCCGCCGGTCGCCGGCTGACGCGGCCCGGCAATGGTGCCGACTGACGCTTCTCCCGGAACGTGCTAGCGTCCCGCCACCGGAGCCGACGCGGGGCGCGGCCACCGGGCGAGAGGAAGCGGATGAGCCAGGAAGCGGCCGTACTGTTCGCCAACGAGGCGTTCTACCTCGCCTTCGCTCTCAAGGACCTCAAGGGCATGGACGAGCTGTGGTCGCGGCACCTGCCGGTGTCGTGCATCCACCCGGGCTGGCAGCCGCTGTTCGGCCGCGAAGCGGTGATGGACAGCTGGATCGGGCTGTTCGGCAACCCGGCCTCGCCGGCGATCGAATGCCGGCAGCCGCGGGTCCTGCTCTACGGCGACTTCGCGCAGGTGTACTGCTACGAGCTGATCGAGGAAGGCACCCTGGTCGCCTCCAACCTGTTCGCGCTCGACGCCCGCGGCTGGAAGCTGATCCATCACCAGGCGTCGCCGGTCGCCGAGAAGCCGCAGTTCGACGACCCGCCGCCGCAGCGCGGCCGCCTGCAGTAGTCCTTGGTGGCCCGCCGCTGCGCGGCGGGCACCGCAGGGTGACAGAGCACCACAGGGTGACAGAGCACCACAGGGCGACAGAACACCACAGGGCGACAGAACAGGGCCCCGAAAAGCCGACGGGGCGGATGGTCGCCCATCCGCCCCGCCGATCACACGACCGGTTTCAGGTCGGGATCACTTGCGGATCTCGATCTTCACCCGGCGGTTCTTGGCTTCCTTCACACCGTCCGGCGTCACCACCTTGTTCTGGGTCTCACCGAAGGCCTGCAGGGTCATGGCCGGCGCGTTGGCGCCGATCAGGGTGGTCAGCTCCGTGGCCACCGCCTCGGCCCGGCGCTGCGACAGCTTCATGTTGTAGGCGGCCGGACCGGAGCGGTCGGCATAGCCCGACACGGTGATCGAGCCGGCGCCCATGTCGTCGGCGGCGTTCGCCGCGTCGATCAGGGTCGACTGGGTCTCCGGCGTCAGGCTCGACTTGTCGAAGTCGAAGTACACCGTGAAGTTGGCGAAGGTGATCGCCGGCTTCGGCGCTTCGGCCTTCGGAGCCGGAACGGTCAGCTTGGCCATCGCCGCCTTGAAGCGGTCCTTGCACCACATGATGTCCTTCGGCTGGAAGTTCTCTTCCTGCTCCTGCATCCAGCAGTCGAAGCCGCCCTGAGCCATGGCGGCAGCCTCGGGATTGGCGGCGCCGGCACCGGCGGCCAGAGCCTCGGTCAGCATCCGGCGGGCCTCGGCCAGCTCACCCTGGGCCGCACCCGGAAGATTGCGGGCGCTGAGCTCCTCGGGCGCCGGCGGGTTGCCGTTGGCGGACGCGACCGCACGGGCGGCGAACTCGTCGGAATCCGCGTAGTCGCCCTCGGCGAACTCCATTTCGGAAAGGAGGATGTACTCCTTGTACAGCGCGGCGCTGAACGCATCGCCGGAGGGCGAGAGGCCCTTGGCGTTCTCGAGCTGGAAGCCCGCGCACGCGCTCAACCCGAGCAGCGCAGCGCCGGCCACTGCCAGCTTGGTGGCACCGATCATTCTGGTGAACATGCGCGTCTCCTTCTCGTGATCTGTCACGCCTCGTTTCTGAGACGGCAGGCCCCCGACATCCGATCGGGAACGCGAAACCCGCCTCCCGCCGTACCGCCGGCCAACCGGCCGTCGGCACGCAGGGAAATATGCAGCACTTAGCGAAAAAGTCCAATCCAGACACGGGGAAAGCCTCCGAATCGAAAACCGGTTGTTCCCCAAAGGACACAGCAGGCGCGGTATCCACGTGCCTTCGCCGGGATTCCGCGTCGGGGCTGGCAACCGGTCGCCGAATTGCCGAAGATCGTCGCTCGGGGCCCATGGCTCCGCCGTCCGGCCAAAATCCGACGCTAGAATTGATCCAACGCAGGGCACAGCGGTCTGATTTGATGGATTCGGGAGTCGGCGTGTAGACCGGTCCAGGGAGGGAAGCATGGCCAAGGCGAAGTCGATACCCGTGCGTCGTGCCGCCGCCGAGCCGGCGGTGCACACCGTGCAGCCCGACGCACCATGGGCCTGGCTCGGTGCCGGCTGGCGCGACCTCTGGGCGGTCCCGCAGGTCAGCCTGGCCTATGGCCTGCTGTTCGCCGCGATCAGCGGGGTGCTGACCTGGAGCCTGTTCCATCTCGACATGCAGTACATGCTGATGCCGATGGCCGCCGGCTTCATGCTGGTGGGGCCGATGCTGGCGGTCGGCCTGTACGAGACCAGCCGCCGGCTGGCCACGGGCGAGACGGTCGGGCTCGGCCCCGCACTGTTCGTGAAGACCCGCTCGCCGGCCCAGCTCGCCTTCCTCGGGGCGCTGCTGATGCTGATGCTGCTGGCCTGGATACGGATCGCCCAGCTGGTCTACGCGCTGTTCTTCGGGCTCAGCGACTTCCCGGGCTTCGAGCAGTCGATCCAGCTGGTGTTCTTCACGCCGGAGGGCCTCGGGATGCTGGCGGTCGGCTCGGCCGCCGGCGGCGTGATCGCCGTCGGCGTGTTCGCCGTCGCGGCGTTCGCAGTGCCGATGCTGATGGTGCGCGAGATGGACGCGGTGAGCGCGATGATCGCCAGCGTCGCCGCGGTGCGGGCCAACCTCTGGCCGATGCTGGTCTGGGGCTGGCTGATCGTGGTGATGACGGCGGTCGGCATCGTGACCCTGTATGTCGGCCTGATTGTCACCTTCCCGCTGCTCGGCCATGCTACTTGGCACGCCTATCGTCAGGTGATCGACGGGGTCGAACCGGACGCCGGTTAGCCCCGCGACGGGAATGATGGGCCGCGCGACCGGCACACCGGGAGGATCATGACCGGAAGACCGATCAGCATGGGGCGGGCGATCGTCGTGGCGCTGGCGCTCGCCCTGTTGCCGACCACCGGAGCCCGCACCCAGGATCTCGACACCGAGCGGATCGTCGCGGCGTTCCATGCCGCGCGGGGGGACGCCCCGGCCTGGACCGAGGAGCAGACCCCACCGACCCTCAACGCCCGCGGCGAGGCCGTGGTGCAGGCCCTGAACGACGCCGGCCGCGAGGCCCTCGCGGCGGACGACTACGCCGTTGCCGAAGCCGAATCCGCCGGCGACCTCGACCGGGCGGTCACGGCGTCGCTGGTGAACTACCTGGTCGACCTGCAGACCGGCCGGATCGCGCCGCAGCGCGCCGACCCGGACCTGTTCGTCTACCGGCGCGACGTCGACGCGCAGGCGCTGCTCGAAGCCGTGGCCTCGGCGCCCGACCCGGCCCGGACGATCGCCGACCTGGCGCCCGCCAATCCGATCTACCGTCGTCTTCGCCGGTTGCTCGCCGAGTACCGGACGATCGAGGGCGCCGGCGGCTGGAACACGGTGGCGCCCGGCGAGACGCTGAAACCCGGCATGACCGATCCGCGGGTCGGCGCGGTTCGCCGGCGGCTCGCCGCCACCAGGGACCTGACGCTTCCGGACGAGCCGTCGAACCACTACGACCCGACCCTCGAGATCGCGGTCCGGGCGTTCCAGCGCCGCCACGGCCTGATCCCCGACGGCGCGATCGGAAAGCGGACGATCGCCGCCCTCAACGTGACCGTCGAGGAACGGATCCGGCAGATCGAGCTCAACATGGAGCGGTTCCGCTGGATCCCGGACGAACTTGGCGACGACCACGTGTTCGTCAACCTCGCCGGCTTCGTCCTGGACTACGTCAGGAAGGGCACCACCCGGCTGACCATGCGGGTCATCGTCGGCCGGCAGTACCGCGAGACCCCGACCTTCAGCGACCGGATCCGCTACCTGGAGTTCAACCCGACCTGGACCGTCCCGCCGAAGATCGCGATCGAGGACCTGCTGCCCAAGATCCGCAAGGATTCCGGCTTCCTGCCGGCCGGCGGCTACGATGTGTTCAAGGGCTGGCAGGAGGCCTCGGCGAAGCTCGACCCGGCCGCCGTCGACTGGACGCGCGTCGGCAAGGGCAATTTTCCCTATCGCCTGGTCCAGCGCCCGGGCGACCAGAACGCCCTGGGACGGGTGAAGTTCATGTTCCCCAACCGATTCGACGTCTACCTGCACGACACGCCGGCCCGTGCCCTGTTCCACCGCCCGGTGCGGACGTTCAGTTCCGGCTGCATCCGACTGGAGAGGCCGCTGGCGCTGGCCGAGGCCCTGCTCGAGGCCGACGGCCAGGACGCGGGCCGGATCAAGGCGATCCTGGAGGCCGGGGCGACCACCCGCGTCAACCTCGGCAAACCGGTGCCCGTGCACCTCGCCTACCTCACGGCTTGGATCGGCGAGGGAGGAACGGTAGAATTCCGCGACGACGTCTACGGCCGCGACGCCTTGCTGGCCAAGGCTCTCGGGTTGTGACCCGGTCGCCCCGGAACCGGACCGAAAGGAGTTCGAGACGATGATCGAGCGGAACCGCAACGGAACCACCGTATGACGTCCAGGCGCTCGCTGCTCACCGGCCTCGGGGCCGCCGCTCTGGTCGCCGGGCTCGGCGGCGTGGCTCAGGCGCAACCGCGGATGCCGGCGGCGCTGGTCCGGCGGCGGCTGAATCTCCGCCACCTCCATACCGGCGAGGTGGTCGACATCGTCTACCATCAGAACGGCCGGTACCTGCCCGAGGCGCTGGCCAAGATGAATCGGTTCCTGCGCGACCACCGGGACGGCTCGGTCCACCCGATCGAGGTGGAAGTGCTCGACTTCCTGCACGATCTGACGGTCGAACTCGGCATCACCGACCGCGTCGGGATCGTCTGCGGCTATCGCTCGCCCCGCTCCAACGCCCTGTTGCGCGCCAACAGCTCGGGCGTGGCCAAGCGCAGCCTGCATCTGCAGGGCATGGCGATCGACATCCGGGTGCCGGGCAAGCGGGTCAAGACCGTGGCCGAAGCGGCCATGGACCTGCGGCTCGGCGGGGTCGGCAGGTACACGCGGTCGAACTTCGTGCACATCGACTGCGGCCGGTTCCGGACCTGGGGCGCCTGACGGCCGGCACCGGCGTTCCCGGTCGCCGGCGCTCGACGGTCGAGGCATCGCCCGGCAGGCTTCCGCCGTCGATGCGGCGGACGGTGCCGGGCAGCCCCCGCCCCGGCGGAATGCAGACAGACCCCGCCGCCGCCTGCTATGACCCTCCCCAGCGCCTCAATTCCGCGGACCGCGTCCATGCCGAAGATCACCCCGGGCACGATCGTCAAGCTGCTGATCATCTCGTTCTTCGTCGGCTGGGGGCTGTCGGTCCTCGACATCACGCCGCTGGAGCTCCTGCGCGGCGTGTTCGAGCGGTTCGACGCGCTGCTGAACTGGGTCAGCCGGTCGCTGGGCGAGATCGTGTCCTACGTGCTGGTCGGCGCCATGATCGTGGTGCCGATCTGGGGGGTCCTGTACCTGATCGAGTGGTCCCGGCAGCGCGGCAAGTAGACGTACCGGCGCATCCGGGCCACACATAGGACCGGCCCCGCCGGTCAGTCGAGCCGGTCGTCCTTGTAGCGGTCGTCGTGGCTGTCGTGCAGGGCCCGGTAGGCGGCGCCGTCGAGATCCTCGAACTGCCCGGTCTTCAGGGCCCACAGGAAGCAGACCAGTCCGAACCCGCCGAGCAGCAGGGCGGCCGGGATCAGGTACACGAGGGCGACCATGGCAACCTCCCCTCGGTTCAGCGGCCGCGCTGGACGCGCAGCGCGTTGCCGGTGACCGCCAGCGACGACACCGACATCACGATCGCGGCGATCAGCGGCGTCACCATGCCGGCGATCGCCAGCGGCACCGCCACGAGATTGTAGGCGAACGCCATCCCGACGTTCTGGCGGACCAGCGCGTCCGCCTTGCGGGCGACGTCGTAGGCCTCCAGCACCGGCGACAGGGCGTCGCCGCGGAACACCACGTCGGCCGCGGTCTGGCTGACGTCGGCCGCGGTCGACGGCGACACCGAGACGAAGGCGGCGGCCAGGGCCGGCGCGTCGTTCAGGCCGTCGCCGACCATCGCCACCCGGCGGCCCTCGGCCGCCAGCCGCTCCAGCACGGCGATCTTGTCGCCCGGCAGGCACCCGGCGCGGCGGTCGGCGATGCCGAGCCGGTCGGCCAGGTCGTCGACCACCGCCAGCCGGTCGCCGGACAGCAGCAGCACGGTCAGCCCGCGCGCCTTGAGCCCGGCGACCGTCTCGGCCGCGTCCGGGCGCTGGGCGTCGACGAACCGCAGCCGCGCCGGCGCCGTGTCGCCCCGGCGCAGCCAGATCTCCGGACCGGCATGCGGCGGAACCGCGGCCGGAATCCCGCCGACCCAGTCGCGCCGGCCCATGCGGACCGGCACGCCGTCGATCTCGGCCTCCAGGCCGCAGCCCGGCTCCTCGCGCACGGTCTCGGCGGCCGGCCCCTCGCCGGCGGCGGCGACCAGCGCCCGCGCCAGCGGATGGGTGCTGCGGCGCGCCAGCATGGCGGCGACCGAGAGGGTATCCGCGGCCCCGTCGATACCCTCCAGCCGCGGCCGGCCGAGCGTCAGGGTGCCGGTCTTGTCGAACACCACCGTATCGACCCGGGCCAGCCGTTCCAGGGCGTCGCCGCTCTTCACGTAGGCGCCGCGCTTGAGCAGCCGGCCGACCGCGCCGACCTGCACCGCCGGCACCGCGAGCCCGAGGGCGCACGGGCAGGTGACGATCAGTACCGCCACCGCGATCATCAGCGCTTCTCGCCAGTCGGCGCCGCCGAGCGCCATCCAGCCGGCGAACGCGGCCAGCGCCACCGCGTGGATCACCGGCGCGTAGATCCGCGAGACCCGGTCGGCCAGCCGGACGTAGCGCGCCTTGGCCTGGCCGGCCCGGTCCATCATCGCGGCGATCTCGGCCAGCAGGGTGCCGGCGCCGGCGGCCGCGGTCTCGACCTCGATCGGGGCCGCCAGGTTGACGGTGCCGGCGTGCACGATCGCGCCGGGGGCCACCGGCTGCGGCAGGCTCTCGCCGGTCACCAGGGCGGCGTCGACCTCGGACCGGCCGGCCACGACCCTGCCGTCGACCGGCACGGTCTCGCCGGTCGCCACCGCCACCACGTCGCCCGGACGGACCGCCTCGATGGCACGCACCTCGGTACGGCGATCGGGGCCGATGACGGTCGCGCTGACCGAGCGCAAGGCCAGCAGGTTCTGGGCGGCGGCGAACGCCCGGCCGCGCAGCGAGCGGTCCAGGAACCGGCCGATCAGCAGGAAGAACAGCAGGCCGAGCGCCGCGTCGAAGTAGACGTGCGGGCCGTTGCGCGTGGTCTCCAGCAGGCTCATCGCGGTCGCCAGCGACACCCCGATGGCGATCGGCACGTCCATGTTGGTGGTGCCGGCGCGCAATGCGCCCAGGGCCGAGCGGAAGAACGGCCGGCCGGCATAGACGATCGCCGGCATGGCGATCAGCGCCGAGATCCAGTGCAGGAACGCCCGGGTGCCCGGCCCCATGTCCTGGGCGAGGCCGGCCCACACGGCGACCGAGATCAGCATGACGTTGGCGAAGGCGAAGCCGGCGACGGCGAGCGCCCGCAACAGGCCGCGGCCGATCTCGTCGACCCCCTTGCCACCGAGCCGCCCGGCGTCGTAGGCGGCGATCCGGTGGCCGAGATCGTCGAGCCCGCCGAGAATCCGGTCGAGATCGACCCGCTTCGGGTCCCACTCCAGGTGGATGCGGCGCTGGCTGGCGTTCACGCGGGCGGCGAGCACGCCGTCGAGGCGGCCGAGCACGCCCTCGATCGACGGCACGCAGGACGGGCACTCCAGGGTCTCGACCACGGCGTCGAGCCGGGCGACCCCGTCGTCGCCGACCGCGACATAGGCCCGCGGATCGGCGCCGGTCGCCGCCCGCGCCGCCGGGCCGGCAAGCCCGCCGATCGAGCAGCATGCGCCCCCGATCGACGTGTCGTTCGCGGGAGCCTCCAGCGCCATTCCTGCCTCCGTCAGCGGACCGCGGCCACGGTCTCGATGCGATACTCGAAGCCGTCGGGGCGGGTCGCGACCAGCATCAGTTCCCAGTCGGCGGCGGACGGCAGAACCGCCGTCCCCCGGTACACCCCGCCGCCGGCCTCCGCGAAGGTCAGCGACCGGTCGTCGATCTCCAGAACCGGATGCCGGGCCTCGCCGGCGAAGGCGAGGCCGGTGACCGGGTGCCCGTCGCGGTCGCGGATCGTCACCGTCACCTCGAACGGCCGGCCGCCCGCGACCGCGTCGCCCGAGAACCGGCTGTCGACCGCGGCCGTCCAGCCGAGCGCCTTCTGCGCCGCATCGCGCTCGAGCGTGCGGTTCCAGCTGATGCCGCTGCGGTAGCTCTGGTGGTCGGTCAGACCGGTCCAGCTGCTCAGCGCCAGGTGCACGAAGGTGACGTTGACGCCGATGACGATGCCGAAGAACACCAGCATCGCGGCCAGCACGTGCCGGCCCGTGATGCGGAAGCCGCCGGCGGCGCCGGTCCCGGGAAGCGGATCGCCGGACACGGGAAGCATGCTCATTTCTCGGGTCCCCGGAAGATGGAGGAGCTGCGTGCCTCCCGATCATTGTCCTCGTCGCGGACCACCACATTGATATCGGTCAGGTCGGACTTCAAGGAATCGGCCGGTACCGCGACGAACACCCGGAAGGCGGCCAGGCGGTCCGGCGCGACCTCGATGCCGGTGGTCCGGCCGGGCTCGTACCCGACGATTGACACCTCGTGCGCCGGCAGGCCGTCGAAGACGATGCTGAAATGGGCGGTCGCGTGCTCCTTGTTCAGGATCTTGACCGTGTAGCCGTTGCGGATCGAACCGTCGGCCAGCTTCACGAACAGCGGATTCCGGTCGTGCTGGACGTTGACGTCGAGGGTCGAGCGCGTGGTCAGCGCGATCAGCATGATCAGGCCGACGACGGCGATCAGGCCGGCGTACAGGACGGTGCGGGGCCGCAGCCATCGCACCCGCGTCGCCTCGCCGCGCTTGCGCCGGTCGTGGTTGAGCAGGGTGTCGTAGCCGATCAGCCCTTTCGGCCGGCCGATCTTGACCATGACGTCGTCGCAGGCGTCGATGCACAGCGCGCAGGCGATGCATTCGAGCTGCTGGCCGTCGCGGATGTCGATGCCCATCGGGCAGACCGCCACGCACTGCCGGCAGTCGATGCAGTCGCCGCGCTTCGACCAGTCCTGGCCCTTGCGGAACGGCATGCGCGGCTCGCCGCGATCGTCCTTGTAGGAGACGATCAGCGATTCGTCGTCTTGCATGGCGGCCTGGATGCGCGGCCACGGGCACATGTAGGTGCACACCTGCTCGCGCATCAGCCCGCCGAGGCTGTAGGTCGTGAAGGTCAGGATGCCGATGGTGATGTAGGCGACCGGCACGGCCTGCAGGGTGACCAGGTCGCGCAGCAGGGCGGGTGCGTCGGCGAAATAGAACACCCAGGCGCCGCCGGTCGCCATCGCGATCAGCAGCCATATCCCGTGCTTCAGGACGAGCTTGCCCAGCTTGCCGGCGGACATCGGGGCCTTGGCGAGACGGATGCGCTCGGCCCGGTCGCCCTCGACCATCCGCTCGACCATGATGAACAGGTCGGTCCAGACGGTCTGCGGGCAGGCGTAGCCGCACCATACCCGGCCGGCCAGCGCGGTGATCAGGAACAGCGAGAACGCCGCCAGGATCAGCAGGCCGGTCAGGTAGTAGACCTCCTGCGGCCAGATCTCGATGAAGAAGAAGTAGAACCGGCGGGCCGGGAAGTCGATCAGCACCGCCTGGTCCGGCAGGTTCGCACCGCGATCCCACCGGATCCAGGGGGTGACGTAGTAGATCGCGAGGGCGATCGCCATCACGATCCACTTCAGGCGACGGAACGTGCCATGGGCGAGCTTCGGGTAGATCGGCTCCCGCCCCTTGTAGAGCGGCCGGTTCTCCTTCCGGTTCACCGCGGCGGCGTCGGACTGTTCGACGGGGGACCCGCCGACCTCTGCCGCCTTCGCCAGCTCCACGAGATTCATGGCACGTTCCTCACAGGGCCTGAGTCTGCTGCCCGCCGCCCTACTGCCCGCCGCCGAGCGCGTGGACGTAGACGGCAAGCTGCTTGAGGGTCGCCTCGTCGAGCTTCAACCCCCACGCCGGCATGATACCGAAGCGGGCGTTCACCACCGACTCGGTCACCGCCGCACGGTCGCCGCCGTACAGCCAGATCGAGTCGGTCAGGTTCGGCGCCCCGAGCTCGATGTTGCCCTTGCCGTCGTCGCCGTGGCAGGCCACGCACTGCTCGACGAACACCGCCTTGCCGGCCTCCGCCCGGGCGGCGTCGTGGTCCTGGCCGGACAGCGCCAGCACATGCTCCACCACGTCGCCGATCTGCTTGGCGTCCAGCAGCCCGTCCTTGCCGAACTTCGGCATCTCGGACCAGCGGGCGTCCGGGTCGTCGGCATTGCGGATGCCGTGGGTGATCGTGAACAGGATCTGCTCCGGCGTGCCGCCCCACAGCCAGGCGTCGTCGTTCAGGTTCGGATAGCCCTTGGAGCCGGCGGCACCCTGGCCGTGGCACTGCGAGCAGTTCACCGCGAACGCCGACCGGCCGCCCGCCATCGCGAACTCCAGCAGCTGCGGATCGGCCCGGATCTCCTCGACCGAGGCGGTCTTGATCCGGTCGAGCCACTGCGCCTGGTCGGCCTTGGCCGCGGCGATCTCCTCGATCAGGTTCTCGCGCTGCGAAAACCCGATCACCCCCTTGGTGTAGCTGGAGACCAGCGGCCAGGACGGCATCACGATCCAGTAGCCGATCGACCAGACGACACAGGCGTAGAACACCCACAGCCACCAGCGCGGCAACGGGTTGTCCAGTTCCTTGATGCCGTCCCACTCGTGGCCGGTGGTGTCGACCCCGCTGACGGGGTCCTTGTCAGCGACGTGCGCCATCGATCAATCCTCCTCGAGCGGCTGGCGGGCGGCCCGCTCGAACCGGGCGCGGTTGCCCGGCCAGAGCGCGTAGGCACAGGCCGCCATGAACAGCGCGACCAGGAACACCAGGCCCCAGGACTGCGCGAACACGGAGACGTCGTGATAGGTCATGTCCGCCTCCTCACCGTGCGTTGTCGCCAGCGGTCGGCTCGTAGACCGAGAAGTCGACGAGCGTGCCGAGCATCTGCAGATACGCGATCAGCGCATCCAGCTCGGTGATCCGCGCCGGATCGCCGTCGAAGTCACGGGCCTGGGCCTTGGGATACCGGGCCTGGAAGTCCTCGACGCCGTCGGCGTCGACCGTGGCCTGGATCCGGACGTCGTTCACCGCCGCCTCGATCATGGCCTGGTCGTACGGCACGCCGAGAACCGCGTTGGTCTTCAGGTCGGCGGCGATGTCGCCGAACCGGAGCTCACGCTCGGCCAGGAACGGATAGCCGGGCATGATCGACTCCGGCACCACCGAGCGCGGGTCGACCAGGTGGGCACGGTGCCACTCGTCGGAGTAGCGACCGCCGACCCGGGCCAGGTCCGGCCCGGTCCGCTTGGAGCCCCACTGGAACGGCCGGTCGTACATGCTCTCGGCCGCCAGCGAGTAGTGGCCGTACCGCTCGTTCTCGTCGCGGAACGGCCGCACCATCTGGCTGTGGCAGTTGTAGCAGCCCTCGCGGATGTAGATGTTCCGGCCGGCGAGCTCGAGCGGGGTGTAGGGACGCATGCCCTGCACCTTCTCGATCGTGCTCTCCAGGTAGAACAGGGGCGCCAGTTCCACGATGCCGCCGATCGAGACCACGATCAGCACCAGCACCGTCAGCAGGATCGAGTTGCGCTCGATCTTGCCGTGATGGTCCATGACTGCCATTGGCTCAGCCTCCCACCGCGCCGGCGGCAGCCGGAGCCGCTGCGGGTTCGCCCGCCTCGCTCTCCACGTCGCCACGGGCGGTCCGCACCAGGTTGTAGGTCATGATCAGGGCGCCGGCCAGGAACAGCAGGCCGCCGCAGGCCCGGATCACGTAGAACGGATGCATGGCCTCGACGGTCTCGACGAACGAGTACTCGAGGAAGCCCAGGCTGTCGTAGGCCCGCCACATCAAGCCCTGCAGGATGCCCGAGACCCACATCGCCGTGATGTAGAGGACGATGCCGATCGAGGCGACCCAGAAGTGCCACTCGACGAGCCGCAGCGAGTACAGCCGCTTGCGGTTCCACATGATCGGCACCAGGCAGTACAGGGCGCCGAAGCTCACGAACCCGACCCAGCCGAGCGCACCTGAGTGCACGTGGCCGACGGTCCAGTCGGTGTAGTGGCTGAGCGAGTTCACGGCCTTGATCGACATGACCGGGCCCTCGAAGGTGCTCATGCCGTAGAACGCCACGGACACCACCATCATCCGCAGGACCGGATCGGTGCGCAGCTTGTCCCAGGCGCCCGACAGGGTCATCAGGCCGTTGATCATGCCGCCCCAGCTCGGCATCCACAGCATCACCGAGAAGGTCATGCCGAGGGTCTGCGACCACTCCGGCAGCGCGGTGTAGTGCAGGTGGTGCGGGCCGGCCCAGATGTACAGGAAGATCAGCGCCCAGAAGTGCACGATCGACAGCCGGTAGGAGTACACCGGCCGCTCGGCGCGCTTCGGGATGTAGTAGTACATGATCGCCAGGAAGCCGGCGGTCAGGAAGAAGCCGACCGCGTTGTGGCCGTACCACCATTGGGTCAGCGCGTCCTGGACGCCCGCGAACACCTGGTAGCTCTTCGGGCCGGTCAGCGAGACCGGCAGCGCCAGGTTGTTCACGATGTGCAGCATCGCGATCGTGACGATGAAGGCCAGGTAGAACCAGTTGGCCACGAAGATGTGCGGCTCGCGCCGGCGCCACAGGGTGGCCAGGAACACCAGCAGGTAGACCACCCAGACGATGGTCAGCCACAGGTCCACGTACCACTCGGGCTCGGCGTATTCCTTGCTCTGGGTGATCCCGAGCAGGTAGCCGGTACCGGCGAGCGCGATGAACAGCTGGTAGCCCCACACCACGAACCACGGCGCCAGCTCGCCGGCCAGCCGCGCCTTGCAGGTGCGCTGGACCACGTGGAAGGAGGTCGCGAGCAGGACGTTGCCGCCGAACGCGAAGATCACCGCCGAGGTGTGCAGCGGGCGCAACCGGCCGAAATTGGTCCACGGCAGGTCGAAGTTCAGCGCCGGAAACGCCAGCTGGAAGGCGATGACGACGCCCACCAGGAAGCCCGCCAGGCCCCAGAACACCGCGGCGATGACGGCAAGCCGGATCGGTCCGTCGTTGTAGGCGACGCCGTCCACGGCCTTCGGGGCGCCGATCAGGCCCTCCCGGAAGTCGTAGTGCCGCTTCACCAGAAGGAAGCAGCCGCCGGCAAAGAACGCGAAGAACAGGGCTCCATGGAAGCCGAACTCCCAGGTCGGTGCGCCCGCCATCAGGAACAGACTGACGACGGCGCCGACACCGAGCAGAAGTCCGACCGCCCAATCGAGGCCCAGCACGTTGATGGTGCTGTCACTCGCTCGCATGGTCAAACACCCCCAATATAAGCCGGAACGCCCGCGGGTGCGGGCATTGCGGCAACTTAGAGGCGGCGGTAGGGCGGTGCGTTGACTTGGATCAAGGCTGCGTTCGCAGGTGCGAAATGCCGGCAGGCCCGGCTGCCCGCGCCGCGGCCCCGCCCTATACTCGGCAGACGCACGGCAACGGCATCGGCCGCCGCCGGATCGGGGGAACGACCTTGACCAGCCTGCACTTCACGGGGCGCACGCTCTACCTCAGCGTCGATCCCGCCGCGGTCGACCGGCAGCTGGCCGGCAGCGACCTGGACGAACGGTCGGCCGGCCCCCTGCGGGCGGACATCTCGACGGACGAGATCACCCCGATCCCGGTTCTGGTGCACTACGACGACGAGCTCGGCCGCCATGCCCATGTCGGCTTCGAGACCGGCGGGCGCCGGCCGATCGGCCGCGACACGATCCGCCGCGGCGGTTTCGAGGTGATCGTCGGCGGCAAGCGGTACGGCAAGGGATCGTCGCGCGAACACAGCCCACTGGCCGAGCTGCGGGCCGGCATCCGCCTGGTGATCGCCGAGAGCTTCGAGCGGATCTACCGGCAGAACGCCGACAATCTCGGGCTGTTCACCTCGACCGATCTCGGCCTGCTACCGCGGATTCGGTCCGGCGAACCGATTCCCGTCGACGAGCTGCTGGCCGACCGCGACCCGCTGACCGCGGGCATCCTGCGGGCCGGCGGCCTGCTGCGCTACGGCCGGTCGGTCGCCGCCGGGCTTCGGCCGGTTGCCGCCTGCGCCGACCGGCCGCGCACCCTGGTCGAGAAGATCATCGCCCGCCACGCCGTCTCGACCGTGGACGACGCCTGGGACCCGCATCCGGGTTCGGCCGGGTTCGTGCGCCCCGACTGGCGGTACTTCCACGACATCTACACGGCCATGTGCGCCCACATGCTGCACGAGACCCTCGGCCGGCCGCTGGTCCTCCACGACCCGGCGAGCATCGTCTCGTTCGAGGACCACTACTCCTACGCCCACCGCCCCGAGGTCGGCGCCGGCGCCGAGCGCCTGGCCGGTATCCGCCGGATGTCCGAGGGCCACCGGGCGTTCGTCGCCGAGTACGGGATCCGGGACCACGGCTATCTGGTCGGCGAGGAGGGCTCCGAGGGCATCTCGCACGCGGTGATGATCGAGGACTATGCGCTTCCCGGCCAGCTGCTGGCCGGCACAGATTCCCACACCCCGCACAACGGCGCCCTCGGCTGCCTCGCCTACGGGGTCGGCAGCACCGACATGGCGACCGCGCTGACCACCGGGCTGACCCGGCTGGTCGTCCCCGAGACCCTGCGGATCGAGCTGACCGGGCGGCTCGCCCCCGGGGTGATGGCCAAGGACATCGTCCTGCACCTGCTGGCGCAGCCGGATCTCCGGGCCGGGCTGGGCGTCGGCAAGATGTTCGAGTTCGCCGGCCCGGCTGTCGCCGGGCTGTCGACCGACGAGCGGGCCACCCTCACCAACATGACCGCCGAACTCGGCGGGCTGAGCGGGATCGTGGCGCCGGACGCGGAGACCGTCCGCTTCCTGAACGAGCGGCGCGGCCTCGACTTCGTGCCGGAACCGTGGATGCGGAGCGACGACGATGCCCGCTACGCCGGCGTGGTGACGGTCGACTGCGGGACCCTGGCCCCGATGCTCGCCCGGCCCGGCGATCCCGGCAACGGCGTGCCGGTCGACGGTCTCGAGGCGCCGGTCCGCGTCGACCTCGCCTACGGCGGCTCGTGCACGGCCGGCAAGCGCGCCGACTTCGACGCCTATTTCGAGGTCCTCGACTGGGCGGCGCGCCGCGGCCTGCGGGTGGCGGCGGGTGTGCGGTTCTTCCTGCAGTACGGCACCGTCGCGGTCCGCGACTACTGCCGGGCGCGCGGCTACACCGAGACGTTCCGTCGGGTCGGGGCGGAGATCCTGCAGCCGGCCTGCGGAGCCTGCGCCGGCTGCGGCCCCGGCCTGTCGCGGCGGCCGGACCAGGTCACGATCAGCGCGATCAACCGCAACTTCCCGGGCCGGTCCGGGCCCGGCAAGGTGTGGCTGGCCAGCCCGGCGACGGTCGCCGCCAGCGCGATCGCCGGCGAGATCGTCGGGTTCGACGACCTCGTCCGCCGGCACCCCTGACGCCGGTCAGCGGAACCCGGTCGCGAGGCTGAACATCGCGGCCATGATCAGCGCCGCGAAGCCGAGGCCGACCAGCGACGGCCAGACCCCGAACATGGCGCTGTCGTCGCGCCCCTCGGAGGAATCGTGCGACATCGGTTCGTCTCCTATCAGCCGCTCAGGACCCGCGGCAGCCACAGCGCGATCTCCGGGAACGCCATGACCAGGCCGAGGCCGACGATCTGCAGGGCGATGAACGGCAGCACCGCAACGAAGATCTCCTGCAGGGTGATGTACGACGGCGCCACCGATTTCAGCCAGAAGCAGGCCGGTCCGAACGGCGGCGACAGGAAGTAGATCTGGATGTTCATGACGAACAGGACGCCGAACCACAGCTTGGCGGCATCCGGGTCGAGTCCCAGCTCCGGCGCCATGGTCTCGACCACCGGCGCGAAGATCGGCACGGTGATGAACAGGATCGCGATCCACTCCATGAAGGTGCCGAGGATCACCAGGATCCCCATCATCACCAGGATCACCCCGAGCGGCGGCAGGTCGAGGCCGGTGAACAGGCTGCGCATGAAGTCCCCGCCGCCGACCAGGTTGTAGATCCCGACGAAGCTGACGGCTCCCAGGATCAGCCAGATAATGGTACCGACCGTGGACATGGTCTGGGTCACGGCGACCTGCAGCATCGACCAGGTCAGGCGCCGCCGCACGGCCGCGACCACCACGGCGCCCGCCACGCCGACCCCGGCCGCCTCGGTGACCGAGGCGATGCCGCCGTAGATCGAGCCCATCACGCACACGATCAGCAGGATCGACAGGATCACCGCCAAGGTGCGGTTCGACGACAGCTCGACGGTCTCGCCACGGCGCGCCGCCGCCTCCCGGGCGGTTGGCGCCAGCGAGTGGTCGAGGGTGCAGCGGACCAGAACGAAAACGATATAGAAGGCCGCCAGCAGCAGTCCGGGGAACACGCCCGCCATGAACAGATCGCCGATCGGCACCTGCGCCGACAGCGCATAGACGATCATGACCACGCTCGGCGGAATCAGGGTGGCGAGCGAGCCGGCCGCGCAGATCACGCCGATCGACAGCTTGCGGTCGTAGCCGAGCCGCAGCATCTGCGGCAGCGCCACCAGCCCGAGCATGACGATCTCGCCGCCCATGATGCCGGACATCGCGGCCATGATGACCGCGACAACCACGGTCTGGACCGCGACGCCGCCGCGCAGGTTGCCGGCGAAGATCGACATCGCGTCGAACAGGTCCTCGGCGATGCCGGCCTTCTCCAGCAGCGACGCCATCAGCACGAACAGCGGCACCGCGATCAGCGGGTAGTTCTCGAGCAGGCCGTAGGCGTTGGTCGAAACCAGGTACAGGCCGCGCGGGCCGAAGAACAGCAGCGCGCAGACGATCGAGACGATCAGCGTGACGACGCCGAGCGGCATGCCGGTCATCATCAGCGCGATCAGGGCGACGACGATGCCGATGCTGACGGTGCCGATGTCGTAGTCCCGCAGGTTCAGGACCTGCCGCGGGTTGAGCAGTTCGCCCAGCGAGGCGACGGCTTCGTTCAGCCAGCCGAAGAGGCCGGTGTCGCCGGTGTAGTGCCCGATCACCAGAACCAGCAGCCGGGCCACCAGCAGGCAGCCGATCACCGCCACGATCAGCCGGGGAATCCGGGTCTCGACGTGCTTGTGGAGGTTGACCAGAAGCTGCACCAGATAGATCACCGCGCCGAGCATCAGCGCGGTCTTCAGCATCATCGGCTCCGGCGAGTTGAAGGCGCTGCCGGCGCGTTCGACCAGGTCGATGGAGTCCAGCGACCGGACCATCGCGTCGCCGGCCAGCAGGAACAGCGCGACGACGCCGACGACCAGCGCGAACAGGTCCAACCGCCATTGCGTACGCGGCGACGCCATCAGGTAGAAGACCGTGATGCCGATGTGCCGGCCATGCTGGGTGATGTACCCGACCGACAGCATCCAGGCCGTGGCGCACAGCACCATGACCATCTCGAACGCCCACTGCGTCGGCGCGTGGAAGAAGTACCGTGCGATCACCTCGTACATCGTGACCGCGGCGCAGACGAGATAGAACTGTCCGACCGCCAGCCCCGAGAATCGGCTGAACGTGTCGATGGACGAGGTGACGGAACGGACCATGGAGGTCTCCGAAGTCGACCGGATTTCACGGAGTCGAACGGGGAGCCGGAATCCGGCTCCCCGTCACGCCAGGTGGACGCAGCCTCAGTCGAGGAGGCCGGTCTTCTTCATGAAGCTGAGATGCGCGTCGAGCGCTTCCTTGGCCAGCGGCGACTTGGCGCCGTAGTCCTCCCAGGCCTTCACCGCGATCTTGCGGAACTTGGCCCGCTCTTCCTTCGACCAGTCGATGACCGTCAGCTTGCCGGCGGCCTTGTCCCGGGCGGCGAGGTCGCGGTCCTGGAGGTCGGCCTGACGCCGCATGGTGACGTAGGCGGCGACGTACCAGGTCTCGAGGATCGTCCGCTCGGCGTCGGTCAGCTTGTTCCAGACGTCCTTGTTCACGACGAACTGCAGGATCGCCATGGAATGGATGCCGGGATACAGCGGGTAGAGCGCCACCTTGTGCATGCCGGAGGCGTCGTTGTTGACGTAGGCCGAGGCGTCGGCGGCGTCGACGATGCCCTTCTCGAGCGAGGTGTAGACCTCGGAGAACGGCAGCGAGACCGGCGTGGCGCCGGCCCGCTTGAAGACCTCGGCGGCAAGCCCTTCCGGCGAGCGGATCTTGACGCCCTTGAAGTCGTCGACGCCGTGGATCGGAACCTTGGCGACCAGCGCCTCCTTGGCGTAGGGGCCGCAGCCGACGACATGGATGTTGCCGCCGCCGTACTTGTCGTACAGCTTCTGCAGGATCTCCTTGCCGCCGCCTTCCATGCAGAAGGTCTGGACCTCTTCGGGCGTGTCGTAGCCGGCGATCAGGTCGCCCATCAGGGCGAAGGCCGGGTCCCGCCCCGAGAAGTAGGCGACGGCGTTCAGGTCGCCGTCCAGGATCCCGTTGGCGACCGCGTCGATGGTCTCCTTGTGCGGTACCACCGCCTTGGTCGGCAGCACCTCGACCATCAGCGAGCCGCCGCTCATGACGCCGACCTTCTGCTGCCAGCCCTCGGTCATGAAGCGGTGCGCCCAGTCGCCGGGCGCCGAACTGGCCTGCAGCTTCAGGGTCTTCGCTTCCGCCGCACCGGTCAGCCCGATGGCCAGCGCTGCCACTGCGGCAGCGATCGTTCTGCGCATCGAATTCCTCCCCGTGTAACCGTTTTCATTTTTCGGTTCGGGGATCATCCTTGCCGGGACCGCCGGTTGTCAATCGGAGAGCACCCGAAAAGTATGACGACATTCGTCGGGTGATCATCTCATATGATCACTTTTCTGGAGACTTGCCTCGAATCTCCCGGACCGTGAAGCCGCCGGTCGCGCTGCTCACCAAGGCATTCAGCGTCTTGCCCGGAAACAGCTGGTCCGCCAGTTCGGTGAGCGCCGCGTCGGTCCCGCCGAACGGCGCCACCATGTCGATCAGCCAGGGCCGGTCGCCGCAACGCCACTCGTTCGGCTTGAGACGCATCTGCCCCTGCCGCAGGCGCGCCTCCACGGCGGTGTCGACCAGCGCCCACGACGCGTAGATCACCGGAACCGCGCCGCTCTCGGTCTGACGCCGCCAGATCCGGGCCTGCCTGGCCATCAGCGCCGGCAGCACCATCCACTCGAGATCCGAGACGAACACGTGGCGATGGCCCGACGACTGGCCGAGCAGCGTGACGATCTGCCCGAGCAGGCGCGTCATGTCGTCCCGTACCGGCTCGTTGGCCGGCTGCGCGTCGGCGCCGGACGCCGGTGCCGGCTTGGCGGCGGCCGCTCCCGACGCCGGCCCCGACACCGCCCTCGACGCCGCCTTCGAAGCGGCAGCCGCAGCGCCCTTCGCCGCGGCGGCGGCCGGACGCGACCGCCCGGCCGGCTTCTTGGATCCTTCCTCCGGGTTCTCCGACCCGTCGGTACCGAACACGATGTCGCTCATCCCCCTCTCCGTGGTCAGTGCGCGAAGACCACCGGCATCGTCGCGTCCGCGATGATGTCGCTGGTGGCGCCGCCGAAGATCATCTGCCGCAGCCGGCTCTGGGTGTAGGCGCCCTTCAGCAGCAGGTCCACACCGTTGGCCTCGGCCTGGTCGAGGACGTCGAGCCCGGGCCCGCGCATCGACCGCGGCCCCGTCACCGCTTCCGCGGCGACGCCGTGCAGCTTGAGATAGTCGACGAGGGCGGCACCGTCCGGCCCCGGAATCGACCAGCCCTCGACCTCGATCACCAGGGCGCGCTTCGCCGCCCGCAGCACCGGCAGCGACTGGCCGATGAGCCGGGCGGTCTCGGTGCTGCGGTTCCAGGCGACCCCGACGGTGTCGCCGCACGGCCGGCTCCAGCCGACCGGCACCAGCATCACCGGCCGACCGCCTTCGAACAGCGCGGTCTCGAACACCGCCCGCCAGTCGGTCTCGTCGGCCTTGCCGACGACCGTCAGGTCGAACAGCCGGGCCTGCTCGCCGATCCCGAATCGGGCCTTGAGGGGCTGGTCGCTCAGCGTCACCCGGCCGGCGGCGGCGCCGAGAGCCTGGATCCGGGCCCGCATCGCCGCCATGGCGGAGTCGGCTTCGCGGGCGAGATCCGGCCCCTGGTCGGCATAGTCGATGATTCCCACGCCCATCGGATCGACCAGCGGGCTCTCGACCGGCCTCGGGTAGAACATGGCGACCGCCCGCCCGTCGTAGCGTTCGGCCAAGTGTGCCGCGACCTCGAGCGGCGCCCCTTCCACGCCGTCGAGACCAAAGGGCAGAAAGACGTGTTTCATCGCCGCTCTCCTCTCCTCGCAGGCGTCCTCGACAGCATCATAAACGAAATCAACGATGTCGACAGATTAACGCGACGCCCGCCTCCGGCACGGCCGGTCGGACACCCGACCACGACACCGGTGGTCGAATCCAGGGTTCGGCGGTACACTTATGTTCTGGAGGGGCATGGACGGGGTGGGATAGCCGTGTCCGGCAAGAGACCGAACAAGATGCGCCGGCTTTCGAGCGTCGAGCTGGCGGAGGTCGTCAAGACTCACCAGGACTTCCTCCTGGGTCGGCCCGGCGGGCTGCGCGCCGAGCTGGTGAACCACGACCTCTCGGGCATGCTGCTGACCGGCAGCAACCTCAAGGACGCCGACCTCACCGGCGCCAACCTCGCGGACGCCGACCTTTCCGACTGCGTCCTGGACGGCGCCATGATGGCGGGCGCCAATCTGGCGGAAGCGAACCTCAACGGCGCCCGGATGGTCGGCGTCGACCTCAGGGGGTCGTCCCTGCGCAGCGCCCGCCTGCGCAACACCAACCTGCACAAGGCCGATCTTCGCGACGGCTCGCTCGGCGGCCGCGCCAGGACCGGCAACCTGACTGCTGTCACCATGCGGCTCGGCCCCACCCACATGGAGAAGGCCGATCTGTCGGGAGCGGATCTGCGGGAAGCCAACATGACCGCGGTGATCGCCACCCATACCGACTTCACGGATGCCGACCTGCAGGGCGCCATCCTCGCCCACGCCAACCTTCGCGGCGCCACCCTGGCCGGGGCCAGGCTGGACGGTGCCTGCCTCGACCACGCCGATTTCGGCGGCGCCAACCTCGCCTACGCGGTGTTCGGCAACGCCTCGGTCGCGACCGCGTCGCTCGCGGGCTGCGACCTCGCGACCGTCCTGACCGACGAGCCGCGCGGCCGCAGCTACCTGGAGCTGTCGCCGTCGCTGGCGGAAGGCATCGGCGCCCACGTCCGCTGGGTCGAGAGCGACGGCGCCGAGGGCGAGCCGCTGGTCCTCGACAATGTCGACCTGCGCGGTGCGCCGAGCCTGCGGGAGGTCAGCCTGCCCGGGCTGTCGGCCGAGGGCGCGGTCTTCATCGGCCTCGACATGACCCGGGCCAGCCTGGTCGGCGCCCGGCTGAAAGGCGCCGACCTGCGGACCTGCATCCTGAAGGGTGCCGACCTGCGCGGCGCCAATCTGGAGGCGGCGCGCCTGAACGGCGCCGACCTCCGGGACGCCAGGCTCGGCCCGCTGCTGTCCGGCGACCGCGCCTACTCGACCAACCTGCGGGACGCCCTGCTGCGGCGCACCGACCTGCGCGGCGCCGACCTGAACGGGGCCCGGCTGACCTCGGCCGACCTCACCGACGCGGTCCTGTTCAAGACCAACCTGGACGACTGCGATCTGACCGGCGCGAAGAACCCGCCCCCCAAGCCCTGACCCGGGGCACAGCGTCGGGTCCGGTGCGGCTCCGACGGCCGGCCGCAACCGCCGCGTGACGCTTGCCGCCGCGTGCCGCGGGCTTTAGAGAAAGTTAAGGATGTCGGGGGCATCTAGGGAGCGTCTCGTGCGACGGGCACAAGCCCCGGCTCCGGTGCGGTAGGACGGCATGTTCGGAAAACTCAAGGCCAAGACCAAACCGGCGGCAGGGGCCGCCGCGAAGAAGGACGTCAAGTGGGGCCAGGCCGTCTTCGGCGAAGAGGCGCTGGACATCCGCGAGCTGCACCTGAAGGGCATCCGCATCCCGAACCCGGGCGGCGGCAACATCATCAACGGCCAGAAGTTCTTCTTCGTCCTCAAGCTCGGCGAGGGCGACAGCGCCGTCTCCTTCAAGGCCTCCGCCTTCGCGATCGCCGCCTCGGACACCGAGGTGATCGGCAAGTTCACCGACATGGACGACGACGAGAAGCGGCTGATCGCCCTGCACCTGAAGGCGTTGCGCGCCGCCGGCATGATCAGCTGACGCCCATACGCTGCCTCATCCCGGACCGGGGCGCCGAAGGCGCGCCGGAGCCGGGACCCACAGGCCAGTCGAGGTCCCGGATCGACCGCACATGCGTGCGCTCGTCCGGGATGAGGGAACGCAACCGGGCTACCCCCGCATCCGCGCCCCGCTCGGGTCGACCGGCGGCTCGGCCAGCACCCGGGCCGGGCAGCGGTCACCGAGGATCTCGACCGTCAGCTCGGCGTCGAGGAATCCGGTATCGACATAGGCCAGCGCCAGGCTGCGGCCGATGCTGTGGCCGTAGCCGCCGGAGGTGACGAAGCCGACGGTGCGGTCGCCGGCGTCGACCGGCTCGTCCCGCGCCGCGTCGGCGCCGTCGGCCTCGATGTCCAGCAGCACCAGACGGCGCGCCGGCGGCTTCTCCCGGCTCGCCAGGTAGGCGTCGCGGCCGATGAAGCCCGGCTTGTCGGCGATGAACCGGTCGAGCCCGGATTCCACTGGGCCGTAGCTCGGCGCGAACTCGCGCAGCCAGGCGCCGAAGCCCTTCTCCAGGCGCAGCGAATTCAGCGCCCGGCCGCCGAACAGCCTCACGCCGAGCCCCTCGCCGGCCGCCAGCAGCGCCTGCAGCATGGAACGCTGGTGGTCGACCGGGCTGTAGATCTCGTAGCCGAGCTCTCCGGTATAGGAGATCCGCGCGACCCAGGCGCTGGTCAGGCCGACGTCGAGCCGCCGGACCGAGCGGAACGGGAAGGCACCGGCGCTCACGTCGTCGTCGGTCAGCCGGGCCAGCAGCTCGCGCGAATTCGGCCCGGCGATCGCGAAGCCGGCCAGCCCGCGGGTGCGGTTTCGCAGGGTGACGCCGGACTCCGGGGCGTGGTCGGCGAACCAGCGCTGGTGCACTTCCTGGGCCGCCGCCGAGCCGACGATCAGGAACCGGTCGTCGGCCAGCCGCGCCACCGTCAGGTCGCCGAGCAGCCGGCCCTTCGGGCTCAGCATCGGCGACAGGGTCATGCGCCCCGGCTTCGGCAGCCGGCCGGCCAGCAGCCTGTCGAGCAGCGCCTCGGCGCCGGGCCCTGACACCTCGTGCTTGGCGTAGGAGGCGATCTCCAGGATGCCGACCGCCTCGCGCACCGCCCGGGCCTCCTCGCCGGTCGGCCCGAAGGCGTTGGAGCGCCGGAAGCTCGGCTGCTCGACCGTGTCCGTGCCGGGCGCCGCGAACCACAGCGGGTGCTCCAGCCCGGCCGATGCCCCGAACACCGCCCCGTTGGCCTTCAGCAGGTCGTAGGCCGGCGTGGTGCGCAGCGGCCGGGCCGCCGGCAGCTCCTCGTTCGGGTAGGTGATGCTGAACCGGCGGCTGTAGTTCTCCTGCACCTTGGCGCGGGTGTAGCCGCGGCTGGCGAAGTCGCCGAACCGGCCGACGTCCATGGCGAAGATGTCGACCTCCGGCTCGCCCTCGACCAGCCACTGCGACAGCATCAGCCCGACGCCGCCGCCCTGGCTGAACCCGGCCATGACGCCGCAGGCGCACCAGAAGTTCCGCAGCCCCGGCACCGGCCCCACAAGGGGATTGCCGTCGGGCGCGAAGGTGAACGGGCCGTTGATCGCTTGGCGGATGCCGGCCGTGGCGAGCGGCGGGAAGTGCTGGAAGGCAAGGTCGAGCGACGGGCCGATGCGGTCGAAGTCCGGCTGCAGCAGCTCGTGGCCGAAGTCCCAGGGCGTGTCCTTCGGCGACCACGGCACGCACGCCTTCTCGTAGGTGCCGATCACCATGCCGCGGCCTTCCTGGCGCGAATACAGCTCGGCCGCGAAGTCGATGGCGTGCGGCATCTCGCGGCCGTGTTCCTGGTTGTAGGCGACGATCTCCGGGATCTCCTCGGTGATCAGGTAGTGGTGCTCCATCGCCAGTACCGGCAGCTCGATGCCGACCATGCGGCCGACCTCGCGGGCCCACAGGCCGCCGGCGTTGATCACCACATCGGCGTCGACCGTGCCCTGCTCGGTGACCACCTTCCAGTCACCGTCGGGGGTGGCGATCAGTTCCTTGACCGGGTTGCGCAGCACGATCTCGGCGCCCTGGATGCGGGCCGCCTTGGCATAGGCGTGGGTGACGCCGGACGGGTCGACATGGCCCTCGTTCGGGTCCCACAGCGCGCCGACGAAATGGCTGGTGTCGATCAGCGGGTGGCCCTTCGCCACCTCGTCCATGCCGACCAGCTCGGTGTCCATGCCGAGCACCCGGGCCTTGGCGCGGGCGGTGCGCAGGTAGTCGAGCCGGTCCTTGTCGGCCGCCAGCATGAAGCCGCCGGTCATGTGGACGCCGCAGGACTGGCCGGAGATCGCCTCGATCTCCTTGTACAGCCGGATCGTGTAGTCCTGCAGCTTGGCGACGTTCGGGTCGGCGTTCAGGGTGTGCATGCCGCCGGCGGCGTGCCAGGTCGAGCCGGAGGTCAGCTCCGAGCGCTCGATCAGCATGACGTCGGTCCACCCCAGCTTGGTGAGGTGGTACAGCACCGAGCACCCGACCACGCCGCCGCCGATCACCACCACGCGCGCATGAGACTTCATCGCCTGTCCTCCCTCGACATCGGGCCGAGCCTCGCACCGGGTTACGGCACGGCTTGCTCAGGGTGCGTCGCTTGCTGGCCGGATTGCGACGGGATTCTCAGCCGCCGGCCCACCCTTGGTTCCTGGTCCCCGGGTCCCGGCTCTGCGCTGCGCTCCGGCCGGGATGAGGCGGTTGGAGTGTTCCTTCCTGCAGCCTCATCCCGGACTTGATCCGGGACCCACGACACGGCGCTCCCTCAGAAATCCGTCGGCGCCCCGCCCTGCTCGGTCCGCTTGGCGACGAACGCGTCGAGCTCCTCGCGGATCGCCGGGTCCATCGGCGGCGCCTGCCATTCGGCGATCAGCCGGTCGGACAGCGCGGCCGAGCGGGTCAGGGCGTCCGGCGAGCCGGCCTCCTGCCAGCTCTCGTAGTTGCGCCAGTCCGACACCATCGGCGCGAAGAACGCGGTCTTGAAGCGGGCTTGGGTGTGGGCGGTGCCGAAGAAGTGGCCGCCCGGGCCGACGTCGCGCATCGCCTCGAGCGCCAGGGTGTCGTCGTCGACCACCAGCGGGTCGAGGAACGCCGCCAGCATCTGCACCATGTCGGCGTCCATGACCATCTTCTCGAAGGACGCGCACAGCCCGCCCTCCATCCAGCCGCAGGCGTGCTTGAGGATGTTGACCCCGCCCATCACCGCGCCCCACAGCGAGAACACGCTCTCCCACGCCGCCTGGGCATCGGGCACGTTGGCGGCGTTGGCGTTCGACGACCGGTACGGCACGTTGTAGCGGCGCGCCAGCTGGCCGCCGACCAGCGCCGCCTTCATGTACTCGGGCGTCCCGAAGGCCGGCGCCCCCGACTTCATGTCGACGTTCGAGGTGAAGCCGCCATAGGCGACCGGGGCGCCGGGCTTCACCACCTGGCTGAACGCCAGGCCGGCGAGGGCCTCGGCGTTCTGCTCGACCAGCGCGCCGGCCACCGTCACCGGCGCCATGGCGCCGGCCAGGGTGAACGGCGTGATCACGGTCGGCTGGCCGGCCTCGGCCATGGTGATGACGCCCTGCAGCATCGGGTAGTCGAGGCGCAGCGGCGACGACGAGTTGATGATCGAGAACAGGCTCGGCTCGCGCTCCATCTGCTCGCGGCCGACCCCGCGGGCGATCCGCACCAGCTCGATGCCGTCCTCGATGCGCTCGCGGCCCAGCGAGTAGGCGTGCACCGCCTTGTCGGACATCGTCAGGATGTCGCGCAGCGCCTCCAGGTGGCGGACCGAGGGATGGATGTCGACCGGCTCCACCGGGTAGCCGCCGAACACGTGGATCGCGTTCAGCACCTGGCCGAGCTTCACCAGGTTCTGGAAGTCCCTGCGGTTGCCGGGCCGGCGGCCGCCGGCGAGGTCGGAGACGTTCGGCGCGCTGGCGATCTGGCAGACCACGATCTCGTTGCCGCCGACCCCGACGTTCCGCGCCGGGTTCCGGGCGTGCAGGGTGAACGACGGCGGGATCGTCCGGATCCGCTCCTCGATGAAGCCGCGGTCGAACCGCACCCGCTCGCCGTCGACCCGCTGGCCCGCGGCCTTCAGGCGGTCGCGCGCCTCCGGCAGCAGGAAGTCGATGCCGATCTCCTCGAGCACCGTCAGCGAGGCCTGGTGGATCGCCTCCAACTCGTCGTCGCTGACCGCCCGCATCGGCGGGTAAGGGTTGAAGATCCGGCGGAACGGCGGCTGCTCGATGCCGGCCGGGCCGTCGCGCCGGCCGCGCCGGGCGCCGCGCCGGCCGGTTGCAGCCTCGCCCCCGTGGCGCTCGCTGTCGGATTCGGGCGTGACCTCGGTCGACATGCTGCGCTCCCGTATTCGTGGCAGGTCCCGACGACTCTGCGCAGGCGGTTTGTCGGGAGTCGAGCCGGGAACCGACCCTCCGTGGGCTTGACTCGACATCCCCGCCGGGTCGAATTGCCCGATCGGACACGGAGACCCTCGATGACCGCCCCTGATTCGACCGCCGCCCAGCCGGCCGCTGCCCCGCAGGCTGACGACGAGCTCGCCCGACTGATGGCCGGTGCCGGCATCGCCGGCAGCCCGGCCGACCTGCGCGCGACGCTGTCCCGGATCGCCGCCTCGCCCGACCCGTACCCGGCGGACGCCTGGCTCGGCCTGGTGGCGCCGGACGCGGCCCCGGAGACCGCCGACGCCCTGACCGCCCTGCGCGACGCCCTGCGACCGGCGGAGCCGGCGGCCGACCCGTCGCGGCTGGAGCGGCTGCGCGCGGCGCTGCACGAGGCCGGGGTCGACGGCCTGATCCTGCCGCGCGCCGACGAGCACCAGGGCGAGTACATCCCGCCGTCGGCCGAGCGGCTGGCCTGGCTGACCGGCTTCACCGGATCGGCCGGGACCGTGGTGGTGCTGCCGGAGCGCGCCGCCCTGTTCGTCGACGGGCGCTACACCCTGCAGGCCGGCCGGCAGGTCGACACCGGGCGCTGGGAGATCCGCCACCTGATCCGCACGCCGGCCGCCGCGTACATCGGCGAGCATCTGGCGGGCCGCCGTCTCGGCTACGACCCCCGGCTGCACTCGGTCAACGCCGCGAAGCGGCTGCACGACGCGGTCCGGCAGGCCGGCGGCACCCTGATGGCGCTCGAGGACAACCCGGTCGACCGGGTCTGGAGCGACCGCCCGCCGGCACCGCTCGGCCGGGTCGAGGCGCTGCCGGCGGAGATCTCCGGCGTGACGGCCGCCGCCAAGCGGGCGCTGGTCGCCGGCATCCTCGCCGAACGCGACGCCGGCGTCGCGGTGCTGAACCAGCCGGAGTCGATCGCCTGGCTGCTCAACATCCGTGGCCGCGACGTGCCCTACACCCCGCTGCCGCTGTGCTACGCCACGGTGGCCCGCGACGGCAGCGTCGAATTGTTCCTGGACCCCGCCAAGTGCGACGCCGCGACCCGCGCGGCCCTCGGCAACCAGGTCAGCCTGCGGCCGTTCGAGGCGATCGGCCAGGCGCTCGACGATCTCGGCGAGGCCGGCGCCACGGTCTCGCTGGACCCGGACACCGCCAGCGAATGGCTGCACCAGCGGCTGGCGGAGGCCGGTGCCACCGTGGTCACCGGCGAGGACCCGTGCATCCGGCCGCGGGCCCGCAAGAACCCGGTCGAGATCGCCGGTACGCGCGCCGCCCATGTGCGCGACGCCGCCGCAGTCGCCCGCTTCCTGAAGTGGATCGACGACAGTACGGCGGCCGGACGGGTGACCGAGCTGGCGGCGGCCGAGGCCCTGGAACGCTTCCGGTCGGTCGGCGAGCGCTGGCGGGGCCCGAGCTTCGCGACGATCTCCGGCGCCGGCCCGAACGGCGCCATCGTCCACTACCGGGTGACGGCGGAAACCGACCGCCCGCTGGAAAGCGGCAGCCTCTACCTGATCGACTCCGGCGCCCAGTACCTGGACGGCACCACCGACATCACCCGGACGGTGGCCATCGGCACCCCGACCCAGGAGATGCGCGAGCGCTTCACCCTGGTGCTGAAGGGACACATCGCGATCGCCACCGCGCGGTTCCCGGCCGGCACCACCGGCAGCCAGCTCGACGCGCTGGCCCGCCAGTTCCTGTGGAAGGAGGGGCTCGATTTCGACCACGGCACCGGGCACGGGGTCGGCAGCTTCCTCGGCGTGCACGAAGGGCCGCAGCGCATCTCGTCGGCCGGCAAGGCGGTCATCGAGGCCGGCATGATCCTGTCGAACGAGCCCGGCTACTACAAGCCGGACGGCTACGGCATCCGCATCGAGAACCTGCTGCTGACGGTCGAGTCGGAACCGGCGCAGGACACCGGCCGGCCGATGCTGGCGTTCGAGACCCTGACCTTCGCGCCGATCGACCGGCGGCTGATCGAGCCGGCCCTCCTGAGCTTCGAGGAGCGCGCCTGGATCGACGCCTACCACGCGACGGTTCGGCGGCGGGTGGCGCCGGCGCTCGACGCGGCCGAACGCGAATGGCTGGAGACGGCGACGGCCCTGCTCGACGCCTGAACGGCGGTCGGCCGGCGGCCGCCGTCACTCCGGCTTCTTGCGTCGGTCCGGGCGGCCGCCGAGCGGCTTGGCGCGCACCCGGCGGTCCGGCCCGACATAGTCCTCGGAGCGGATGAACGCGCGCGGATCGTTGAGGACCAGCGTGATCTTGCGCTTCAGTTCGTCGATCGAGACCGGCTTCGCCACGAAGGCGTTCACGCCGGCGTCCCGCGCCTCCAGCACGGTGGTCAGGTCGGTGTGTGCGGTCAGCAGGATGACCGGGATGTTCTGGCTCGGCGACTCCCGGTGCGTGCGGATGCGACGCGTGAAGGTGATGCCGTCCATCGGCTCCATCATCACATCGGAGACGATGAGGTCCGGCAGGCTCTCGCGCAGCCGGTTGAACGCCTCCTGCCCGTTGGCTGCCCGGTCGACGCGGCCGATTCCGGCCGCTTCGAGGATCTCGACGACCATCTCACGAGTCGGACGATCATCGTCAACCAAGAGCACCCTTAGCTGACTGAAGTCGATGGTCTTCATATCGTTCCCTGCCCTCCACTGGGGTCGCCCGGGGCCGCCCTGTCCCCGAATGCCACACTCAGTTCCCCGGCCACAACGGCCGTCGCCCGCACGGCCTCTTCGATCAGCGGGACCGCGGCACGGGCCGACCCCAGCGAGCCGCACGCCGCTTCGGCGGCGCGCGACACCGCCTCCAGCCGGGCCGCGCCGAAATTGGCCGCCAGCCCCTTCAGGGTATGGGCGGCACGGCGGGCGGTCGGCAGATCCTCCGCCTCCAGCGCCGAGCGGTACTCGCCGAGCCGCCGCTCGATCTCCGACGGCAGCATGGCGAGCATGCTCGCCACGCGCTGCGGCGGCAGCACGCCGAGCCCGTCCTCGACCCTGGCGCGATCGAACACCGGCAGAACTTCGAGCGTCGCTTCGGGCGGCGCCGGAACCGGCGACGGCCGGGACACCTCGGCGACCGCGGTCCGCTCGCCCCGCACCACCCGCGCGAGCGTCCGGTTCAGCATCCGCCAGTCGACCGGCTTGGTCAGCAACGCGTCGACGCCGGCATCGAGGTACATCTGCCGGTGCTCCGGCATGGCGTCGGCGGTCAGCGCCACGATCGGGACGTCGGCCGCCTCGTCCGGCAGGGTCCGGATCGCCCGGGTCGCCTCCATGCCGTCCATGACCGGCATCTGCATGTCCATCAGGATCACGTCGTAGTCGACGCGGACCGCGGCCCGCAACGCCTCGCGTCCGTCGCTCACCTCGTCCACGCGATGGCCCGACTGCGCCAGGACCTTGGACACCAGCATGCGGTTCACGTCGTTGTCCTCGGCCAGCAGGACCCGCAGCGGCGGCAGCGGCCCGTCGTCGGCATCGTCGGCCTCGGGTCCCCCTGCCGGCGGCACCGCGGCGATGCTCACCAGCACCGAGAACCGGAAGGTGGCGCCCTTGCCCGGCTCGCTCTCGACGGTGATCTCGCCGCCCATGCCTTCGACCAGCCGGCGCGAGATGGCGAGGCCGAGACCGGTGCCGCCGAACCGGCGGGTGGTGCTGGTGTCGCCCTGCTCGAACGCCTGGAACAGGTTCTGCTGGATGTCGGGATCGATGCCTTGTCCGGTGTCCGACACCCGGCCCTGCAGCCGGATCGTGCCGTTCGGTCCCTCGGCAGCCGAAAGCTCCATCACGATATTGCCGGCGGCGGTGAACTTGATGGCGTTAGACACCAGGTTCGACAGGATCTGCTTGACCCGCAGCGGGTCGCCCCGAACCCAGGACGGCACGGTCGGCCGTACCTCGCCCGCCAGGACCAGCCCCTTGGCGGAGGCCTGGGCCTGAAACAGCCCGACGACGTCCCTCATGACCTGCGCCGGATCGAAGGCGATCTCTTCGATCTGCACCTTGCCGGCCTCCAGCTTCGAGTAGTCGAGGATGTCGTTGAGCAGCGCCAGCAGGGTCTCCGCCGATTCCCGCATTGTGCTCACGAACGCCCGTTGCTCGGCGTCCAGCGGCGTCCGGGAGATCAGCTCGATCATGCCGAGCAGCCCGGTCATCGGGGTTCGCAACTCGTGGCTCATCATGGCCAGGAACCGCGACTTGGCGGCCCCGGCCTCCTCGGCCCGGCGGCGGGCGGCATCGATCTGCCCGGCGAGGTCCCGGAGCGACCGCGCCTGCTCCTCGAGGGCGTCCCGGGCGGCACGCAGGTCGTGCTCGGTGCGAACCCGCTCGGTGATGTCGGCCCGGATCCCGACGCATCCGCCTTCCTTGGTCCGATACTCGGCGACCATCAGCACCCGGCCGTCCGACAGGGTCTGCAGGGCCGGCTGCTCGGGCGGATTGCGATGGGCGCGCAGCCGCTCGGCGATCCACTCCTCCTCGCGCCCGATCGCCGCCGGGAACTGTCCGGCGGCGACGCTGTCGCGAACCATGTCCTCGAACCGCCGTCCGACCCGGATGAACGTCGAGCTTTCGCCGTAGATCGACCGGTAGGTCTCGTTGCACAGCACCAGGACGTCGTCGGCATCGAACAGGGCGAAGCCTTCCGACATCGCCTCCAGGGCGTCGCTGAGGCGCTGCTCGAACTCGGCGGCCCGCGCCTGGGCCTGCCGCTCCGCCGTTACATCCCGGAACAGGGTCATGTAGCCGCCGTCGGACATGGTCCGGCCGAGAACGGCGAACACCGACCCGTCCTCCCGCAGCCACTCGAAATCCGCGGCCTCGTGCCTCGCGATGTGCCGGAACATCGGACGGATGCCCGACTCCGTCGAAGGCATGCTCCGCAGCACGTCCTTGGCGACCCCCCGCAACGGGCGCCCGCGTGCCAGCAGCTCCGGGTCCAGCCGCACCATCTCGGCATACGCGCGGTTCCACGCCACCAGCCGGTTCTCGCTGTCGAAGGCGATCAGCGCGTTCGGCATGGTGTCGAGCGTGGTCTGCAGGAACGCCGAGGTCGCGGCCAGCTCGATCTCGGCGCTCTTGCGGTCGGTGATGTCGATCCGGGTGCTGATCGTGTAGCCGCTGGGGGTCCGGTTCTCCCGAATGATGTACCAGCGGCCGTTCCACAGCCGGCGCTCCGGCATCTGCCGGCCTTCCTGGCGGTCGCGGAGCCTCTCCTGCACGTATCCTTCCGGATCGGCCAGCGACCAGTGGTCCATGTGGACCCGGTTCCGCAGGCTGATCCGCAGCACGTCCTCGAAGGTCTTGCCGCGCAGATTGGCCTCGTTCTCGAGGTACGGGTACAGCTCGAAGAACTTCCGGTTGGCCACGACGAAGCGGTCCTGCTCGTCGTACACCGAGATCGAATCCTGCACGGCATCGATCGCCTCGCGCAGGATCCGCGACGATCGCTCGCGCTCGGCCAGGGCCTGTTCGCGGCTGACCTGGTCGGTGACGTCCTGCAGCACCCCGACGACGGCCGTGACACGACCGTCGGCGCCGCGCTCGGTGGTGCCGCGGCAGACGACGCGCCGGAGCTCGCCGTCGGGCCGCACCACCCGGGCCTCGAACGCCAGGTCGACGCCGCGGCGCACCGCCTCCGAAATGGCCGCCGTCACCCGCTCCCGGTCGTCGGGGTGGTAGAGCTCGAGCGCGCTCTGCGGCGTCGGCGCCGAACTGCGAGGGGCGAGGCCATGGATCCGGTAGACCTCGTCGGACCAGATCTGCCGGCCGGTGTCCGGCTCGATCCGCCAGTGCCCGATCCGCGCCATGTCCTCGGCGAGCTGGATCAGCATCCGCCGGCCGAGTTGCGGGACCGGCCGCAGGATCTGCACCAGCCCCGCGATCCCGCCGTCCGGGCCGACCAGCGGACTGGCGGTCACGTCGACCAGCAGCGGGCGCCGGTGCCCGTCGACCCGGGTCGCCCGAAATCGCCGCGGGCGCCCCTGCAGGACCTCCGCCGACCAGCCCTCCGGCTCTTCCGCCGGCTCGATGAGCGTCCGGGACGCCCCCATCGCCGTCGGCCCGGGTATGCCGAACAGGCGCGCGGCGGCCGGATTCCACACCACGATCCTGCCGGCGGAATCGACAGCGACCACCGCCTCGTCGAGGCAGTCGACCAGCGACCGTTCCTCGATGCCGGCTGGCGCGATGGCGTCGCACCCGGTCGACACTGCCATTGCGGCTCCTCCACCCTGCACGGAGCGGATTGTACCGCCGACACCTGCGAGCGTGGAACCCGGTTCCCCGGTGGCCTCGGACCAGCCCGCCCCCGGACCGTGCCGGGACGAGCCCGGCCACCCGCAACCCGTTGACAATCAAACCCTCGTCAACCGAAGGAGGCTGCGCCATAGTGCACGGGAACCACCCGCAGCGCCACGGCAGAGGGGCCTGACAGGATGATGGCGGACTATGCGTCGGGGGGCTCTCCTGCCGGGTCCTCAGACAGCGAAGGGTCCAGTTCCCGCTTCCTCTTCGATCCGGCCGACGTGGCCGGCCTGCCGGAGGAACTCCAGACATTCTATGAATTCTGGCGCCGGAAGCACCGTCCCGACGGTCTGCCGCGGCGGTCCGACTTCGATCCGCTCGACCTCAAGCCGTACCTCGGCCGGATCATGATCCTGCAGGTGGAGCGGTCGGATCCGGGGCGGCTGCGCTTCCGCTACCGGCTGTACGGCAGCGCCATCGCCGACCTGCAGCGCCGCGACCTGACCGGCCGGTATGTCGACGAGACCTTCTCGCCGGTCCGCTATGCCCGGACCCAGCGGTCCTACGCCACCGTCATGGAGCACGGTTGCGCCCAGTTCCTGGTCGGGCGGGCGCCGCTGGACAAGGACTTCATCGTCTACGAGCGGATTCTGTGCCCGCTGCGCGGCGAGACCGGCGACGACGTCGGGTTCCTGATCGCCCTGTTCCGCTACCAGCACTAGGCGCGCCGGCTCAGCGACCGTCGAAGAACGCCTGGACCAGGGGCGGCGCCTCCGGCGGCTCGACGTCGATCCCGCGTCCGAAGCCTTCCAGGATCGCGTCGAACGCCGCGATGCGGGCCGTCCGCTTGTCGTTGGCGTCGATCGCCACCCAGGGCGCCTCCGGCGGCGAGCAATGCTTCCGCATGTCCCGGTAGGCCGTCACGTACTCGTCCCAGCGGGCCCGGTTGCGCAGGTCCTGCTCGGTCAGCTTCCAGCGCTTGGCAGGCTCCCGGTAGCGGTCCCGGAAACGCTCGAACTGGGTCTCCTTGGTGATGTCGAGGAACAGCTTCACGAGCCGGACGCCCTCGTCGACCAGCATGCGCTCGAACCGGTTGATCTCCTCGTATCCCCGGCGCCACGCCGCCTCGTCGGTCAGCTTCTCGACCCGCTCGACCAGTACCCGGCCGTACCACGAGCGGTCGAAGATCACGAACTCGCCGCGGCGCGGGACCCGGCGCCAGAACCGCTGCATCCAGAGCTCGCGCTGCTCCGCGGCGCTCGGCGGGCCGATCGACCAGACGCGCAGGGCCCGGGGGTCCATCGCCCAGGCGACACGACGGATGATGCCGCCCTTGCCGGACGCGTCCCAACCCTCGAGGACCAGCGCCGCCGAGCGCTTCTGCCGGGCATAGGCGCGCTGCAGCAGCACCAGCCGGTGCTGGCGCTCGGTCAGCGCCTCCTCATACGCCTCGCGCTTCACGGCCGGTCTCCGCGCACCCGCACGCCACGGGCCGGCGCGATCAGATGATCTCGAAGTTCGAGGTACTGAGGCTGGCCGTGCTGACCCCGACCAGGGTGATGCCGTTGGAACTTCCGAGGTCGATATAGGCGTTGCCCGCGACGTCGCTGGTCGCCGACAGGACCGCCTGGGCGGTGGTGATCGAGGTGCCGTTGATGCCGGCCTGGATCTGCAGGATGTCGCCGCCAGTCTCGAACCCGTTGATCGTATCGGCGCCGCTGCCGGTGCGGAAAATGAAGACGTCGTTGCCGCTGCCACCGTCCATGGTGTCGCTGCCGGCGTCGCCGATCAGGGTGTCGGCGCCGATGTTCCCGTACAGCAGGTCCTTGCCGTCGCCGGCGCTGATGACGTCGTCGCCCTGGCCGCCGTACATCGTGTCGTTGCCGGTGTTGCCCAGCAGGGTGTCGAGACCCTGGTTGCCGTAGATCAGATCGTTGCCGGCCCCGGAGGACAGCGCGTCGTTGCCGTTGTTGCCGTACAGATGGTCGTCGCCGCTGCCCGCCGACAGAGTGTCGTTGTCCTGGCCCCCGTACAGGACATCGAAGTGGCTGGCGCCCAGCAGAAGGTCGTCGCCCTTGTTGCCGTAGATCAGGTCGTTTCCGAAGCCGCCGGACAGCCGGTCGTTGCCGTCGTTGCCGTACAACGTGTCGTCGCCGAAAAAGCCCGTGACCGTATCGTCGCCGCCGCCGGCCACGATCAGGTCGCTGAACCCGGTACCGATAAGCGCGTCGCCTTGGTCGGATCCTCCGATAGATGCCATGGCTTCCTCCCAGGTTGGCCGATAGCGCTCGGAAAACCATAGCGAATCGTTCGGGCGCACGCCAACAGGCAGGGTGCCGGCCTACAAGCTCCAGTAGTGACGGTCGTCGGGGAGGTCGCTGGGGTCGAGCGCCGAGGTCACGTCCACCAACAGCCCGCCCGGGCGGACCCGGCGGCCGAGGCCGGCGGCGCCTTCGGCCAGAAACCCGCGGTGCGGGCTGGCCAGCACCAGGGCATCCAGGTCGACGAGATCCGCGGTCTCGACCACCTCGATTCCCAGATCCCGCCGGGCGATTCCGGGATCCACCAGCGGGTCGGCGGCCAGCAGCACGGCCCCGAGATCGCGCAGCGCCCGGGCGATCACCGGCGCCTGGCTGTTGCGGGCGTCCGAGACGTTCTCCTTGAACGCCAGCCCCAGCAGGCCGACCCGGGCGCCGGCCACGGCGATCCCCGCGGCGGAAAGCCGCACCACGATCTTCTGCGCGACCCGCTCGGCCATGCCGTCGTTCAGCCGCCGGGCGGCGCGGATCAGCTCCGGGTAGTAGCCGTGCGCCTCGGCCTTGGCGATCAGGTAGTACGGGTCGACGCCGATGCAGTGGCCGCCGACCAGGCCGGGCCGGTACGGGGCGAAGTTCCACTTGGTGCGGGCGGCGGCCAGCACGTCCTCGGTGCGCAGGCCGAGCCGGTCGTAGACCAGCGCCAGCTCGTTCATCAGCGCGATGTTGACGTCGCGCTGGACGTTCTCGGTGATCTTCGAGGCCTCGGCGACCCGGATCGACGGCGCCCGGTGCAGGCCGGCCGGCACCACGTCGGCATAGAGTGCCGCCACCCGGTCGAGGGTCGCGGCGTCCTCGCCGGACACCACCTTCACGACGGTCGCGAGGCCGTGCACCGGGTCGCCGGGGTTGATCCGCTCCGGCGAATAGCCGAGCGCGAAGTCGCCGCGCGCCAGGCCGGATGCGACCGCCAGCCGGGGGCCGAAGACTTCCTCGGTCGCGCCCGGATGGACCGTCGACTCGACCACCACCAGGGCGCCCGGCCGCAGCACCGGCCCGAGCAGGTCGGCGGCGGCCAGCAGCGGCGCCAGGTCCGGCCGGCGGTCGCCGTCGATCGGCGTCGGCACCGCCACGACGAACGCCTCGCAGCCGGCGAGATCGCCCGGCTCGGCGGTCACCCGCAGGCCGGCCGGCAGCCGGATCGCCGGATCGTCGGGATCGTTGCGATCGATGCCGCGCGCAAGGTCGGCAACCCGAGCGGCGTCGACGTCGAAACCGACCACCGTCCGCCCGGCCCCCGCGAACGCCAGCGCCAGCGGCAGCCCGACATAGCCGAGCCCGATCACCGCGACGGCCCGGTCGCTCGCCGGGGCCATCAGTCCGGGTCCCGGGCGTAGCGGTCGAGGGCGTCGACCGTCGCCGACGGCCGGAAGCCGAGGCTCTGCGCCGCGATCGTGTCGATGGTGAACGAGGCGCGCGGCGCCACCACCTCCTCGAGATGGGTGTCCAGGCCGAGCCCGGCGGCGATCGTGGCCACCGCGGCGCGCACCGGGATCGGCTCGCGGCTGGCGACCGGCACGGCGTTGAAGCCGCGCATCGGCTCGCCGGCGATCAGCAGCCTCGCGATCCAGTCGGCGAGGTCGTCGACATGCACCACGTTGTTGAACGGGCCGTCGGCGTTGTAGATGCGCACGGTCTCGTGCCGCCGGATCCGGCGGACCACCTGCACCGGCCAGTTGCGGTCGGCGCCCGGCCCGATCACCGCCGGCAGGCGGACCGCCACCGCCGGGATGCCGGACGCCGCCAGCACGCTCTCGCCCATCAGCTTGGAGACGCCGTAGGGATCGGGCTCGCGGATCGGCGTCGAGGCGTCGAGGCTGCGCTCGTTCACCGTGCCGTGGACCGACAGGCTGGAGAGGTACACGAACCGGCGCACCCCGGCCGCCTTGGCGGCCTCCACCAGGCGGGCGCTGGCCAGCGCGTTGTCGCGGATCAGGACGGCGGCGGGCACCGCGTCGGCGCGTCCGGTCGGGGTCGAGGTGGCGGCGGCATGCACCACCGCCTCCACGCCGTCCGGCAGCGCGTCGAGCTCGGCGAGGTCGCCGGGCCAGTCGGTCACCGCGGCCGCAGCCGCGAGGTCGTCCGGCAGCGGGCTCCTGCGCCGGTGCGCGACCACCTCGCAGCCGGCGGCGACCAGTCGCCGGGCGATGGTCCGCCCGGAGAATCCCGCGGCACCGGTGACGAGGACCCGCGCCATCCGCCGCCTCAGCCGCGGACGGCGGCCAGGATACGCTCCGGCGACAGTCCGTGGGCGGCCAGGATGTCCTCGTGGCTGCCGTAGCAGTGCACGAACTCGTCCTTCAGGGTGAAGGTGTCGAGCCGGCACTCGGCCCGGATGTCCCAGGCGATCTGCTTGGTCTGCGGCGCCAGCCCGCCCTGCGGGACGTGCTCCTCGATGACGATGACCTGGCTGTGCCGGCGCAGCAGGTCGGCGATGCCGTCGCGGTCGAGCGGCTTCAGGGTGTGGCAGACCGCCAGCGACACCGACTTGCCGTCGGCGGTCAGCGCGTCGGCCACCTGGCCGGCCATCTTGGTGATGACGCCGTAGGACAGCACCGCCACGTCGGTGCCCTTGCGCAGGTAGCGCAGCTTGCCGAACTCCCACGGATCGCTGTCCGGGCCGGTCAGGGTCGGCTCGCCGGCCTTGCCGAAGCGGAAGTACACCGGGCCGCCGGACTCGCGCTTGACCAACCACTCGGTGGCGGCGGTCGCCTCGACCGGGTCGCACGGCGCGATGATCGACATGTTCGGGATCGACCCGGCGATGGCGATGTCCTCCTGGGCGTAATGGGTGCCGCCCAGGGTCGAGTAGATGACGCCGCCGCCGATGCCGACCACCGTCACCGGCAGGTTCTGGTAGCCGAGGTCGTCGCGCACCATCTCGTACGGCCGGTACAGCGAGAACGTCGCGATGGTGTAGGCGAACGGCCGCATGCCGCGCAGCGCCAAGCCGGCGCAGATGCCGATCATCGACTGCTCGGCGACGCCGACGTTGATGAAGCGCTCGGGGAACTCCTCGCGGAACTTGGCCATCGAGCCGACCGGCGAGATGTCCGAGACCACGATGTGGACGCGCGGGTCGTCCTTGGCGAGCCCGTACAGGACCTCTCCGAAGGTGTTCCTCACGACGCGATCTCCTTCAGCTCGTCGATGGCCTGCTGGTACTCGGCCGGGTTCGGCGCCCGGTAGTGCCAGATCGGCACACTCTCCATGTAGCTGACGCCGCGGCCCTTCACGGTCTTGGCGACCAGGAAGAAGGGCCGGTCGCCCTTGCGGTTGGCGACCGCGTCGTACACCGCGCCGGCGTCGTGGCCGTTGACCTCGGCGGATTCCCAGCCGAACGCCTCCAGCTTCTCGACCACCGGGTAGAAGCTCGGATGGGTCTCCGAGGTGCGGCCGAGCGACTGGAAGTCGTTGTTGTCGACGATCGCGACCAGGTTGGAGAGGCCGAGGGTCGAGCCCATCAGGATCGCCTCCCAGGTCGAGCCTTCCTGCATCTCGCCGTCCGACAGCACGCAGTACACCACGCCCGGATTGCCGCCCGGGCCTGCGATGTTGCGCTCGGCGACCGCGATGCCGACCGCCATCGACAGGCCGTGGCCGAGCGAGCCGGTCGAGGCCTCGATGCCCGGGTTGCCGTAGTCCGGGTGGGCGCCGAGGATGCCGTCAGGCGTGCAGTAGGCGTCGAGGTCGGCGGTCGCCAGCACGCCGATGTCCTCGAGGATCACGTACTGCGCCATGCAGCCATGGCCCTTCGACATCAGGAAGGTGTCCGGCGACTTGGCGGCCCCCGCCGGCGCCGGCCGCATCAGGCCGTTGTAGCAGGCGTCGCTGATCTCCAGGCAGGAGAACGCCGGGGCGATGTGCAGGGCGCCGACCTTCTGCGAGATGTCCAGCACCCGGCGCCGATACCGGTAGCAGCGGCGGCGCGACTCCGCGGCGTCGAAGCTGTTGTGTCCCGGTTGTGCGGTCATCGACGCTCTCCCGTCAGGAAATCAAGGTCCAGTAGTAGTCGCCGGTGTAACCGGCCTCCTCGAACAGCTTCAGCCAGCCGTCCGGGTAGTCGTGGGTGTGCGCGGTCAGCACCCAGTCGAGGAAGATCGCCCGTTCCTCCTCGGTGCGGTAGCTGTCGACCTGCACGAACGCGTTGCTGCCCTTGGTCACCCGCATGATCTCGCGCAGCGCGACGATCAGCTCCGGCTTCTTCAGGTTGTGCAGGGTGTTCAGCGAGATCACCGCGTCGAAGCTGTGGTCCGGGAACGGCAGCGACACCGCGTTGCCCAGGTGCAGGCGGCCGACCACCTCCGGCTCGCAGTGCTTCAGCGCGTATTCCGAGACGTCCAGGCCGAACGCCTCCAGCCCCGGGCAGGCGATCATGAAGTCCTTGACCAGGAAGCCCTTGGCGGCGCCGACGTCGAGCACCCGCATGCCGGGCTTCAGGCCGAAATGCGCGACCATGTCCTCGGCGATCGGGACCCAGCGGCCGTCGTAGCGGTAGCCGCCGTAGCCGTATTCCCGCGGGCCGTCGAAATACATCTCGCCGTACTGCCGGCTGATCTTGATGTGCTCGTCGGTCTTGGCGTGCTCGCGCGCCTTCACGTTGCGCTTGCTCTTGGGCAGGCGGGCCAGCAGGTTGACCTCGGCCATGGGGTACTCCTCGGGTCGCTCAGGCGGCGGTGGCGCGCTTGTGGGTCAGGGCCAGACCGTCCGCGAGGCCGGTATAGCGGAAATCGGGGAAGGCGCGAAAGGTCGCCGCCGGGTCGAACGGCCGGTAGCCGTTGTGCGGCATCGGCCCCGAACGCGGGCTGCCCTTGATGGCCGGCGGGCTGGCGACCTGCGCCGCGACCATCTCGGCGATCGCGCGGAAGCTGTGGACCTCGCCGGTCGCGCCGTTCAGCACGCCGGTCGAGCGCTGCAGGACCATGCGCTTCAGCAGCTCGGCCAGGTCGTCGACCAGCACGTGGTCGCGCCGCTCCTCGCCCTCGCCGAACAGCACGATCTCCTTGCCCTCGGCCGCCAGCCGCCGGAACCGGTTGGGGCCGTAGCCGTTGTGCGGGTCGCCGGCGCCGTACACCAGGGTCGGGCGCAGGATGCCGACCGGCACCCCGCCCTCGTCCAGCAGCATGCGCTCGCGCGCCAGGTGCATGACGCCGTGCAGGGCGCCGGGCTCGGCGCAGCTCGCCTCGGTCAGCGGCCCGTCGAAGTCCCTGTAGACCGCGTCGGACGACACGTAGATCACGTGCTCGACCGGCCGCGCCCTCAGGGCCGCGACCACCGCGTTCATCATGCGGACGTTGCGCTCGAGCATCGCGCCGTTCTTGCACGGCGCCTCGGCCGACACGACCATCAGCACGTCGTCGGCGCGCAGCAGCCCGGCCAGGGCCTCGCCGGCACCGTCGGCCAGCAGGTCGACGTCCTTGCGGCCCAGGCGCTCGACCGGAACGCCCTCCGCGGCGAGCGCGTCGGCGGCGGCCCCGCCGATGAATCCGGCGCCGAGCACGACCACCCGGGCCGGGGCCTGCGGGCTGGCGAGACGATGGGTCAGCATGGGCAAGTCTCCAGCAGTCAGTCGGCGACGCCGAGGGTGATCCACTCCAGGCCGGCGGCCCGCGCCCGGTCGGGATCGAGTACCCGGTACGGATCGATCACGATCCGGCCGCGCATGGCGGCGGCGATCGCGGCCGGGTCGAGCGCCTTGTAGTCGGCCCACGGCGTCATGATGCACAGCACGTCGGCGCCGCGCAGGGTGGCGATCGGGTCGGCGCCGGCGGTCACCGGCACCGGTGCCGCCGAAGCCGGCACCACCGGGTCGTGCACCGCCACGTCGACGCCGTCGAGTTCGGCCAGCAGCGCCAGCGACGGCGAGTTCTTGGTCGAGTGGGTGTCCTGCTTGTAGGCGAGGCCGAGCACCGCGACCCTGGCCTTCGGGTCGGCGTCCAGCACCCGGGCCTTCAGGGTCCGGGCCGCCCAGCCCTTGCGCCATTGCGAGTTGGCGACCCAGGCCTTGACGATGCCGGTGTCGGTCTGGTGCGCCGCACCGAGGCGCATCACCGTCGCCAGGTCGCGCTCCAGGTTGCCGCCGGCGAGGCCGAGGCCCGGTGTGAGGTAGCTGTAGGCGCCGATCCGCCGGTCGAGCTTCAGCGACGGGGCGATCTCGGCCCAGTCGGCCCCGACGTGCTCGCAGATCTCGGCCATGGTGTTGGCGACCCCGACCGAGGCGACCAGGCACATGTTGATCGAGATCTTGGCGAGCTCGGCGCTTTCGTAGCGCATCGGCAGGATCGGGCAGCCGAACGCCTCGAGATAGGCACGGAACGGCGCCGGCAGCGGCGCCGACGGGTCGGCGCAGCCGACGATGTAGCGCTCCGGCTCCAGCGCGCGCTGCAGGGCGATGCCGAACACCAGGGTCTCGACCTGGTAGTGCAGCGGCCCGCGCACGCCCCGGATGCCGCGGGTGAAGCCCGGCGGCACCTGGCTGAGGATCACCAGGGTGGCGTCCTCGCGCAGCGCCGGGCGCACGACGTCGAGCAGCCGCTCGACCGCCGACAGGTCGCTGGCCCCGGTGTCGTCGGTCGGCACGTCGGGCGCCAGGTAGACGACGTCGGCACGCGCCAGGTCGACCGGGTCCGCGGTCACGGTCAGGCGCTGGCGGCTGGCGGCGAAGGTGGCGTCCAGGTCCGGCTCGGACACCGGCAGCTCGGCCCGCTCGAGCCGGGCGATCAGCGCCGGGTCGGGGTCGAACAGGACGGTCTCGAAGCCTTTGGCGGCGGCCGCGGTGCCGGACACCAGGCCGAGATGGGTCATGCCGCAATAGGCGATGACGGGACCAGTGGGGGATGTGCCGGTCATGCGGTTTCACCGAAGCGGTCGAAGGCCTCCTGCGCGAGGCCGCGGAGCGTGCGGTTGAGCCACAGGTCGTTGCCGATCTCGGTGCCGTGGCCCCGCTCGCAGAGCTGCTTGAAATGGGCGTACTCGGCCTCCCACGTCGGGTCGGCCTGCACCAGTGTCACCGCCTCCTCGGGCGGGCGGCCGCTGGGCAGCACGCGGGTGCGGTGGGTGAAGGTGCTGGGCCCCCACTTGCACAGCGACTCGATGTGGGCGCTGCCATTCTCTGCGAACACGTCGCAGGTGAAGTGGTTGCGCCACGACAGCATGGTCATCTCGAGCTGGACGGTCGGCCCCTCCTCGGGATCGGCGGCGACCACCACCTGGTCGAACGAACGGTTCTCGTGCCGGCGCGCGACCCGGATTCCGTACTCCCAGCGGTCGGCCTCCGGGAACCAGACCTTCAGGGTGTCCAGCAGGTGCGAGCCGAGGTCGGGCAGCACGCCCGCCCCCTGGTCCCGCCAGGCGCTCTCGCGCACCAGCCGGGCGGTACCGTTGCCGTAGAACATCCGCACGCTGTAGATCCGCCCGAGCCGGCCGGAGTGGATCAGGTCGCGCATCCGCATGTAGTGCGGTTCGAAGCGGTGATTGTAGGCGGTGACGCAGACCGCGCCGGTGGAAGCGGCGATCTCCGACAGCTCCTCCAGTATCCAGTCGTGCTCGGCGACCAGCGGCTTCTCGACCAGCACGTGCTTGCCGGCGCCGAGGAGCGCCTTCAGCAGTTCCGGCTTGGGCTCGTCCGGGGTGCAGACGACCGCCGCGTCGAACTCGTGGAACGCCACGTCCTGCAGGCGCCTGGCGGTGGCCTCCGGCGCCACCGGGTCGATCACCGCCACGACCTCGTCGCCGGCGACGGCCCTGCGCTTGCGTCCCTGCACGCCGTACCCGACGATGACGACCCGCATCTCCGCCTCGCCCCTCGGTTCCGGTCAGCCGCCGAAATTGGCGCGGCGCTCGTAGGTCTCGATCTTCTTCAGCACCATCTCCGGCTCGACCGGGATGTTGCCGTCCAACTCGCACTCGGCGGCCGCCGCCATCGCCCCCAGAATCGACGCGATCACCGGGTCGCCGGTGGTCTTGAGCGCGAGCGTGGCATAGGCCAGCAGCGCGTCGCCGGAGCCGACCGCGTCGACCACGTGGTCGGCGAAGCTGTCGACCCCGAAGAAGCTGCGCGGCTCGCCGCCGGCCTCGCGGAAGGTCATCAGGCCGCGGGCGCCGAGCTTGAGGATCAGCACCCGGCACTGCGCCTCGTCGTACAGCTTGTTGCCGAGCGGCCGGATGACCGTGTCCTGGTCGCCCAGCGAGAACCGGGCTTCCTTCTCGTTCGGGGTGATCAGGTCGAAGCCCCGGAACTCCAGAATGTTGCCCCAGCGGCTCGCGACCTGGCTGTCGGCGACCTTGAAGCGGCCAGCCGGGATCGCGTCGGTCATCTGCGGGATCGATTCCCGGCTGAATATGCCGTGCCGGAAGTCGCTGAACATCACGGCGTCCGACGGCACCTCGCGGATCGCCTTGCAGAGCTGCTTGCAGATCTGCTCCGACACCGCCCGGTTGTCGAGCGTGTCGATCTTCAGCATCCTGTAGCCGTCGGCGACGATGGCGTTCTTGTTGATGGTCGGCCGGGTCGGATCGACGATCGCGTTCAGCGTGACGCCGGCCTCGGCCAGGTCCTGGCGCACGAAGTCGGCAAGCGCATCCTCGCCGAGCACCGTCGAGAAGGTGACCTCGGCCCCGGCGGCCTTCACGTGCTTGGCCACGATGCCGGCGCCGCCGACATAGTCGCGCTTGCCCTCGTAGCGAACGCTGATGGTCGGGGTCTTGCCGCTGGCGCCGATCATCGAGGTGACGGTCAGCGAGTCGACGATGGTGTCGCCGACGACGTGCGCCCGCGCGCCGGCCAGCCCCTCGACTGCTCGCTTCAGGTCGTCGAAGCTGCGGTTCTCGCCGTCCAGCAGGTTGATCAGCTTCTCGACCGCCAGGTCAGGCGGGCCGGACTCGATGATCGCCGACGACGAGTACACGATGTCGCCCGGCGTGAAGATGACCTCGCCGCCGTAGCTCTCGACCGCCTGCTTCTCCTCCGCAGTACGCGGGTGCAGGCCGCCCTTCTGGTACTCGTAGCCCTTCACGAAGTAGTCGGGCTTGATCGTCAGGATGTTCTCGATCGGCGTCGCGTTCGGGTCGATCGTCACGTAGTCGACGGTCTCCAGCGCCGCCAGGTTCATGGCGCGCAGGCCCTCGGGCACGAACGGCCGGTGGTCCGCCTTCTTGACGTGCGCGTCGGCGGTCACGCCGACCACCAGCTTGGCGCCCTTCGAGCGGGCGTACACCAGGTGCCGGATGTGTCCGGGATGGACCAGGTCGAAGGTGCCGTGGCACATCACGATCTTGGTCTTGCGCGGCGGCGCGCCGATGATCTCGGCGATCTCGGCGGCCGATTTGATCTTGTGCTTAAAGGCGTCGTCGATCACCGCTTGTCGCCCCCTTCCTTGCCGAGATAGTCGAACCAGGTCTTGGTGGCCCGGGCGATGCTGTCCGGTGTCCACAACGGCGCCTCGCGCCAGTAGTCGAGCTGGGCCAGCATCCGGCCGACGCCCTCCTCGAACGAGACTTCCTGCTTCCAGCCGAGGTCGCGCGTGATCTTGGAGATGTCCGCCCAGGTGCAGTCGGGCTCGCCCGGCCGCTTCGGAATGTGCACCTTCTCGCCGCCCAGCAGCTCGACCAGCCGGTTGACCGACTGCGGGTTGCCGGCGCCCAGGTTCCAGGTCTCGCCGGTCCGGTCGGTCTCGGCCGCCGCCAGGAAGGCGCGGGCCACGTCGGTGACGAACAGGAAGTCGCGGGTCTGGGTGCCGTCGCCGACCACGGTGAACGGGGTGCCGGCGATCTTCTGGCGCAGGAACACGCCGAACACCGCGCCGTAGGCGCCCGAGGTCCGCGACCGCGTGCCGTAGGCGTTGAAGATCCGCACCGAGTTGACCGGCAGGCCGTACACCTGCTGCCAGTGGAACGCCGCCTGCTCGCCCTGGTACTTCGAGAGCGCGTAGGGATACTGCGGGCGGATCGGATGATCCTCGCGGGTCGGGGTGTCGGCCAGGCCGTAGCAGGACGACGAGGCCGCATAGACCAGCTTCTTCACGCCGGCGTTGCGCGACGCCTCGAGCACCCGGGCGGTGCCCTGGACGTTGACCTCCATGTATTCCAGCGGCCGCTCGATCGACGGCACGATGTCGCCGATGCCGGCGAAGTGGAACACGTAGCGCGCGCCCGCGAAGGCGTCGTCGTCGGCCGCCAGGGCCCGGATGTCGCGGAAATCGCGGACCAGGTCCGGGCTGTCGCCGTGATGGGCCAGGTTGAGCTCGCGCCCACCGGTCAGGTTGTCGATCGCCCGCACGCGATAGCCGCGCGACAGCAGCAGGTCTACCATGTGGCTGCCGATGAATCCCGCGCCGCCGGTGACGACCGCGTAAGGCTTGTCCGCCATGGGTGGCTTTCCGATCCGGGTCAGCTGGGGATGGTGTAGCCGGCCGCCTTGGCGTCGCCCTCGAACATCCGGACGGTCTCCAGGCTGAACTGGTCGAGGTCCTTGCCGAGGCCGCCGAGCTTGGCCAGCAGGTCGTTGGTGACGGTGATGATGTGGCAGCCCATGGCGTCGGCCTGGATGATGTTCAGCAGCTCGCGCGGGCTGGCCCACAGCAGCTCCGCCTTCGGCCGGGTCTTCAGGACCTCCAGGCAGGCCGACATCAGCGGCACCGGGTCGCGGCCGGTGTCGGCGACCCGGCCGGCGAACACCGACACGATCGCCGGGGTCTCGGGATCCAGCGCCTCGGCCACCGCCTCGACCTGGCCCGGGGTCATGATCGCGGTCACGTTGACCACCACGCCTGCCTTCGACAGCGCCGAGATCGGCGCGCCCATGAACTGGCCGGCGGTGTTGGTCACCGGGATCTTCACGTTGACGTTCGGCCCCCAGCCGCCGATCACCCGGCCGTGCGCGATCATCTCGTCGGGATCGTCGGCGAACACCTCGAACGAGATCGGCTTGTCGGTGATGGCGTCGAGGACCTGGCGGGCGAAGGCGGCGTAGTCGGTCACGCCGGCCTTGCGCATCAGCGTCGGATTGGTCGTCAGCCCCTTGATCCAGGGCTTGGCGGCCATCGCCTTCATTCCCTCGAGATCGGCACCGTCGGCGAAGATCTTGATCTTGAGGTCGTCGACCGATTTGACCGTCATGCTCGTCCTCCAGGTCGCCGGCCCGCGCGTTCGCGGCCCGACAGGTCAGCCGACCGCATTCTCGCGGTCGAGAATCAGGGCGGCCGCCTCCGCGACGTCGCCCGCCGTCAAGTCCGGCTCCAGCCGCTCCGGCTCGGTGTAGCCGCGCTCGATCAGCACGGTCGTGCAGCCGGCGGCCCGGCCGGCCCCCACGTCGCGCCAGCGATCGCCCACCATGTAGCTGGCCGGAAGGTCCAGGTCGAGGTCGTCGGCCGCCTGCACCAACATGCCGGGCGCCGGCTTCCGGCAACCGCAGCCTTCTCCCGAGTCGTGCGGACAGACATACACCGCATCGATCGGCATGGCCGCCTTCAGCCGGGCGTGCATGGCCTCCATGGTGGCCGAATCGACGTTGCCGCGGGCCATCTCCGGCTGGTTGGTGGCCACCACCGTCACGAAGCCGGCCGCCTTCAGGGCGGCCACCGCGGCGGGCGCCTCGGGCAGGATCGCGAACCCGTCCAGGGTCAGGGCCGCGATCGGCTTGCCGTCACGCACCTCGGTCGCGACCAGAACCCCGTCGCGGTCGAGGAAGACCGCTCGCCGCCGGGCGCTCACGACCGGGTCAGGCCCTCCCACCGGTTGGCGCGCGCCATCAGGTCCGGATGGCACACCAGGCCGTGCCAGACCACCGCCTGGAACGCCTCGGAGTGCGGCGTGATGTGGTTCGGGTCGACGGTCGGGATCACCAGCACGTGGTCCCCGACCTGCTTGGTGTAGCCGCCGTCGCGGCCGACCACGCCCAGGATCGTCAGGCCTTGCTGCTTGGCGTACTCCAGCGCCAGCACCAGGTTCGGGCTGACGTTGCGCTCGCGCGAGCCGCCGCCGACCGAGAACACCAGGATCGCGTCCTTGTCGTTCGCCCGGCTGACCTCGAGCCAGCCGGCGAACACGCTCTCCCAGCCCTCGTCGTTGGTCCGGGCGGTCAGCTCGGCGACGTTGTCGGTCGGGGCATAGGCCTCGATGCCGCACAGCTTGCGGAAGTCGTTGACCGCGTGCCCGCAGTTGGCGGCCGAGCCGCCGACCCCGAGGATGAACAGGCGCCCGCCCCGGGCCCGCAGGGCGACCAGGGCCGCGACCATCGCCTCGACCTCGGCCGGGTCGATGGTCCGGCAGATCTCGGCCGCCTGGGCCAGGTAGGTTTCAGCGTGCGACGCCATTTCGCCTCCGGCTCCCGCCCGCCCCGATCAGGCGGCGGTCAGCTTCTGCATGGTCTTGACGTTGAAGTACTTGTCGTCGGTCAGCGAGTTCGGCAGCTTGCCTTCGCGGAACGCCCGGCACAGCCCGCGCACCGCGTCCTCGACCGTCCGCTTCGGCTGGAAGCCGATCTTGTTGCGGATCTTGTCGGAGTTGACGTGGTACGAGCGGATGTCGTCGGTCGGCGTGGTGACGATGTCGATCGGCGGCCGGCCCGGGAACTCCTCCTCGACGACCTTCTTCACCACCTCGGCGATGTCGGAGATCGACATGTTCTGGTAGCCGGCGTTGAAGGTCTCGCCCTGGATCTTCTCGGCCGGCTGCGTCAGCAGGTCGACGTACAGGTCGGTGACGTCCTCGACATGGATGTTCGGACGCAGCTGGCTGCCGCCGAACACCGTGATCTTGCCGTTGTTGACCGCGTGGTTGGTCAGGATGTTGACCGACAGGTCGAGGCGCATGCGCGGGCCGTAGCCGCACACCGTCGCCGGGCGGATGGTCACGCCCACGAAGTCGTCGGAGATGTGCTTCCACAGCAGCGGCTCGCACATGCCCTTGTACTTGTTGTAGTCGGTCAGCGGGACCAGCGGGTGGTCCTCGGTGACGTCCGGCGAATCCGACACGCCGTAGACCGAGCTGGTCGAGGCGTACACGAACCGCTTCACGCCGGCCGCCTTGGAGGCGAGCACCATCGGCTCGAAGCAGTCGTAGTTGATCGACTTCGACAGGTTCGGGTCGAGGATGAAGCTCGGGTCGTTGGAGATGCAGGCCAGGTGGATGACCGCGTCGCAGCCCTTCACCGCCTCGGCGAACGCGGCGGTGTCGCGCAGGTCGCCCTTGATCGAGGTGAGCTTGGGGTTGCTCTTCGGCAGGAAGTCGTCGCCGAAGTACTGGATGTCGAACACCACGACCTCGTAACCGGCGTCGAGCAGCTTCGGCGTCAGCACGGACCCGACATAGCCGGCACCGCCGGTGACGAGGACGCGGTTGATGGTCTGATCGGTCATGACGGGATCCCGGAAATCAGCGAGCGCAAACGGTCCCCGCGGGACCGTTTCGGTGGCGGTCGTATAACGGTTTTGACCCGGCGCGGCAAGGCGCGCAACCGTCGCGGCCGGTGCCGCGCCGGTCGCTCGGGCCGTCGGTCAGGTGAAGGTGTCGATGCCGTCGATCGGCGGCATCAGCGCCGGGTCGATGGCGGTCGGCGCGACGTCGAGCGCGGCGTTCATCTGCAGCAGTTCCTCGGCGCGCTGCACGCTCTCCTCGTCCCGGATCACGAGGCCCTCGAACACGCAGTGCAGGGCCGCCCCGCTCTCCAGGAAGCGGTCGTAGATCCAGCGCCGCTTGGCCGGGTCGGACGGCAGCATGAACAGGCTGCACATCACGATGCCCTCCAGCTCGTCGAGCTTGCGGAGCATCGAGTAGAGCTGGACGTAGCAGTTGTCGAAATAATACTCGCCGACCGACAGCCGGAGCTGGGCGCCGAGCCGGGTGATGTAGTCGCGCATCACCAGGTTCTGCACGGTCGCCGGCATCCGCATGCCCTTGAACGACTGGTGGGTGACATAGCCCTGCAGGCCGGACCGTTGCCGGTTGGCCAGAGCCGGCGTAGTGGCGGTCGGGGTGGTGGTGGCCGGGGCGTCCGGTTTGGCGCCGGTGCCCATCAGAAGCCCTCCGGTGCCCGGAAGTTCATCCCGATCCGGCTCGCGACCTTCGGGGTGACCGGGGTGTAGAACCGGCCCAGGCACTTCTCGTCGCTGGCGTACGGCGTGAACAGCCCGGTCAGCCGGCAGTTCAGCGACCAGCGGCTCTCAGCGGTGTCGTTGCGCACGTTGCCGTGCAGCAGGATCGGCGAGAACACCAGGGTCTGGCCGTACTTCACCGGCACCCAGTGGAACTCGTCCTTGTAGGCCTCGAACAGGTCGAACTCGCGACCGCCGTCCTTCAGGGTGCTCATCCGCTCGCGCACCGTCCGGTTCACCTCCGGCCGCAGGATGTACATCGCCTTGGTATCGTAGACGTCGACCAGCGGTGTCCACTCGACCACCTCGTACGGGGTCTCGGCCGACCAGACGTCGGCGTGCACCGCCAGGGTCGAGGTCTCGTCGTTCGGCATCTGGACCGACAGGTTGACCTTGTTCTGCATGGCCAGTTCGTTGCCGACCACGCCCTCGACGATCGAGCGCGCCAGCGACAGGTAGGTCGGCCGGCACCAGGAATGGGCGTTCAGGCCGTTGAACACGTGCAGCCGCAGGGCGTTGATCTCGGCCACCGTGACGCGCTGGTGGATGCCGTTCAGGAAGGCGCCGTCGTCGGCCGGCAGGTCGCACTTCAGGTGCTCGCAGGCCAGCCGCACGATCTCGTGCCGCAGCGCATCCAGGGCGGCGCGGTCGTCGACGTCGCGCACGACGTAGCCGTTCGCCAGGAACTCGCGGGCGAGTTCGTCTTCCTGGGCGGTGGTGAAGCGTTCGATGAGAGCCATGGGTCGACGGGTCCGTCAGCGGTTTCGTCGGTTCGCAGACCGTCTCTAGCGCGGACCGGGGCGCCGGCCAAGGGCCGTCGGCGCATGCCGGCCTTGCGGCGATGCAACGACCGCCCCGGCGGAGCGCACCCGACTCAGCCGCCGGCGACCCGCCGGGCGGCCTCGGCGATCACCGCCGTCCAGGTGGTGCCGCGCTGCCGCAGCACCGCCAGGCTCGGGTACCAGGGCACGGTCTCGCCGTCCTCGAACCAGAACCACAGCGGATCGCGCTGCATCAGCACCAGCCCCGGCACGCCCAGCGCGCCCGCCATATGGGCGGTGACCCCCGAGATCGTCACGACCGCGTCGAGCGCGGCGATCTGCGCCGCCAGCTCGTCCAGGTCGTCGCGGATGTCGGGCGCCGGGTTGTCGAGCGGCACCGGCCGGCGCGCCGCCGCCACCTCCGCCGTCTCCTCCGGGTCCGGGTCGTACTGCAGGCTGATCCAGGTGCCGGGCGAGGCCCGCAGCAGCGGCGCCAGCTCGCCGAGCGGTATCGACTTGCGGCCGGCGGTCCGCCGGTTGCCGCTGCGCCAAGCGACGCCGATATGCGGCCCCGGCCCCAGCGCCGCAAAGCGCTCGCGCCAACGGGCGACGCGCTCGGGATCGGCCGCCAAGGCCGGGGCCCTGCGCGGTGACAGCACCGTGTCGCGCGGCAGCACCGCCGGCAGCCGGGCTGTCGAGGACTGGGCCGCCGGCCCGGCCGCCGCGATCCGCGGATCCGGCGGGTCGGCGCGCGGCACCACCGTGACCCCGGCGAGCGAGCGCCCGAGCAGGCCGGCCAGGCGCTTGTCGGCCTCCAGGACCACCGGTCCGCCGGCCTGTCGGGCCGCCGCCTCGACCAGGGTCGCGAACAGGATCTCGTCGCCGACCCCGAACTGCCCCCACAGCAGCAGCGGCCGCCCGGCCAGCGCGCTGCCGTCCCACAGCGGCGCCCCGAACAGCCGCTGCCGCGAGTCCGGCTCGGGCTCCAGCCAGCGCGCGGCATAGTCGGCGGTGCCGCCCCAGTCGCGCCGGCCGAGGCGCAGCCAGCCGCGCGCCCAGCGCGCCCGCACGTCCGCGGGGTCGATCCGCAGCGCCCGCTCCAGGTCGTCCAGGGCCGCCGGCTTGCGCCCGAGTTCGATCAGCGCCATCGCGCGGTTGACCAGGCATTCCCCGTCGCCCGGCTCGCGCGCCAGAACCCGGTCCAGCAGCTCGACCGCGGTCGCGGCGTCGCCGGACTCCTGGCGCTGGACCGCGGCGGCCCGCAGGATGCCGGTGCCGGCGTCCGGCAGCACCGCGGCACGCAGGTGATGTGCGGCCTTGCCGGTGACCGGCGACGCCAGCCCCCAGGCCCCGGCATGCGCCGGGGCCAGGACCAGGCACCGGCGCAGGGCCGGACCGGCGGACAGCACGGCCCCGCCGCGCAGCCGCGCCAGGGCCAGGCTGTACCAGGGCCGGGGATTGTCGGGGACCAGGGCGGCGATCGCGGCGAACGCCTCGGCGGCCGCCGGCCAGTCGCCGTCGCCGACGGCCCGCCGGGCGTCCCGGTCGAGCCGGGCCAGCTCCTCGGTCACGCCAGCTCCGGCGGGGCCCCGGGAAAGCCCTCGGCGATCGCCGTCGAGCTGAAGCGGGGCAGGTTGCCGGACGCCACCCGCTCGATCAGCGCGACCTGCTGCGGCAGGCACACGGTCTCCAGGTCGTAGTTCTCGACCACGTAGCCGCGGGCGGCGGCAGCGTAGCGTTCCCGCGTCTCCGGATCGTCGAGCAGGGTGCAGATCCGGTCGACCATGGCGCCGCCGTCGAAGTAGTCGACCATCGCCCCGGTCTCGCCGTCGCGCAGGACCTCCTGGACCGGCGGGGTCGCGGACGCGACCAGGCAGCACCCGGTCGACATCGACTCCAGCATCGACCAGGACAGCACGAACGGATAGGTCAGGTAGGTGTGCACACGCGAAACCCGCAGGACCCGCAGGTAGTAGTCGTACGGCACGCGGCCGAGGAAATGCACCCGGTGCGGGTCGATCCTGACCTCGGCCAGCAGCTTCTCGCGCCAGCTCCTGAAGTCCGCCGGCAGCCCGCCGTAGCTGGACTCGTCGCCACCGACCAGCACCACATGGGCCTTGGGACGGCGCTTCAGCAGTTCCGGCAACGCCCGCATGAAACGGTCGAAGCCGCGGTACGGCTCGAGGTTGCGGGACAGATAGGTGACCACCTCGTCGTCGCGGGTCAGGACCGTGCCGTTCGGGAGCGGCAGGTGCACCGCCGGATCGGGCGTGCACACCTGGGTGCGGATGCCGTCGTGGATGACCGAGATCCGCGGCCGGAACGCGGCCGGCTGCTGGCGCCACTGCCACAGCGTCGGGGTGACCGCCCAGTCCGCCGCCTCCAGGCTCAGCAGCATGTGGGCGTTGCGGGCGCGCGAGCGGCAGACGATGTCGAGATCCGGCTCGCGGTCGGACTCGAAGCCGACGTCGGCGCCGCGGCCGCGGTAGTAGTACTCGGCATAGACCAGCAGCGGCGTGTCGGGATAGACGTCCTTCAGGAACATCGCCTCGCCCCACCCCGAGTGGGCGCAGATGACGTCCGGCCGGAAACCGCCGTTCTTGAGGCTCACGGCCGCACGCACCACCGCCTGGCCGTACAGCAGGTGCTCGTCCAGGAACTTCACGTAGTGGTGGGCGTCGGTCCGCGGCTCGCGCGCCAGATCGTAGCGCACGGTCCGGACGCCCGGCATCTCGATACCCTTGCGGCGGGTCAGGAACACCACCTCGTTGCGCGGATCGGCGGCATAGTGCGCGGCCAGATGCGCATACTGGGCGGGCATGTTCTGGTGAACGAACAGGATGCGCACGGGCTCGAATCCGATCGGCGTTTAGCGGCGGCGATCTGTTTATCCGCTCGGATCGGGCGATGCAAACGGCGGTCGCTCCGTCAGCCGGCCCGGATTGCCGACGGCGTCCCGAAGCGCCGACACGACGCGGGCCACGACGTCGGCCCATTCGCCCTGGCGGTGCTGCCGGAACAGCCGCATGCTCGGATACCAGGGGGTGGCGTCGCCGTCGCGGCCCCAGCGCCAGTCGGCGACCTGCGCCAGCAGAGTCCACACCGGCTTGCCGAGCGCCCCGGCGATGTGGGCGATCGAGGTGTCGACCGTGATCACCAGGTCCATCTGGTCGACCATGGCGGCGGTGTCGCCGAAATCCTCGATGTCCTGCGCCAGGTCGACCAGGCGGTCCTCGCCCTCGATCTCGCGCCGTCCGATCAGCACCTGCAGCCCGTAGAACGCGACGCCCGGCACGTCCAGGACCCGAGCGAGTTCCGCGAACGGGATCCGCCGCATCGGGTTCAGCGGGGTGAAGGTGCTGCCGGTCCAGCACAACCCGACGCGCAGCCGACCGTCCGCCTCGACCCGGCAGCCGCCCTCGGGCGGGTCGATGTAGCGCAGCGGCGCCGGCAGGGTGTCGCGATCGATGCCGAGGCGGGCCGGCAGGCTGAGAAGCATCTCGACGCCGTCATAGCCGTGCAGCGGTCCGGACGGCCACAGCGGCGCGGTCGCCTCGACGCCCGGCGCCGAGCGAACCACCGGCTCGAGCGTCGACGGACAGGCCACGGTGACGTGCATCCCCTGTGCCGCCAGCGGCGCCACGAAGCGCAGGAACTGCACGACGTCGCCGGCGCCCTGCTCGGTGACCACCATCAGGCGGGCGCCCGGACGGACCCGCCCGTCCCAGGCCGGCAGGCCGGCGGCCGCATAGCGCGCCAGAGCCGCGCCGCGGTCGGGCCGGTGCTCGTACTCGGCGAAGCCGGCGCGGTAGCGGCCGACGGCCAGCAGGTCGAGCCCCAGCGCCAGCCGCATCTCCGGGGTGTCGGGCTGGCACAGGACGGCCCGCTGCCGGCACTGGAACGCCGGCCCGAAGGCGGCGCAGAGACGGAGCGACCGGCCGAGATTGGCCCAGATCTCGCCGGCCTCCGGCCGCAGCAGCGCGGCCCGGCGGAGATGCGGAACGGCCTCCTGCGGACCGCCCTGCCGCTGCCGGACCAGGCCGGCCTGGTTGTGCGCCCTGGGGTCTTCGGGACGATGCCGGCACAGCTGGTCGGCCCAGCGCATGGCCGCGGCGAACCGCCCCGCCGCGACCAGCTGCGGGACCAGGCGCAGGCCGTCCTCGTAGTCGATCTCCTTGCGGGCCGCGCTCACGACCGGCCCCCGCGCCCGGGCGCGATTCGCCTGAAGGGGCGGCCGGCGACCGCCCGGTGCACGCGGATCATGGCTCTCGGAGCGATTCCGAGACGCTGCGCCACAACGGCTCGATCAGGTAGCTGAGCAGGGTCTTCTCGCCGACCCCGATCATCGCCAGGGCGGGCATGCCCGAGGTCAGCTTCTGCCCCTTGAGGATGTGCTCCTGCGAGTCGGGGTCCAGCCGCAGGATGACCCGGTAGTAGGACGATCCGCCGTTCGGCGGTTCGATGACGTCGGTCGACACCGACTCGACGGTCGCCTTCACCGGGTGCATGAAGCGCTGGCTGAAGGCGGTCAGGCGCACCTGGACCTGCGAGATCTCGCCGTTGAGCTCGTCGATGTCGCGCGGCTTGACCTTGGCGATGACGATCAGGTCCTCGTCCTCCGGGACGATCTGCATGACCGCCTCGCGTCCGCCGATCACCTGGCCGATGGTGTGGACCGTCAGGTCGATGACCCGGCCCGACCGCGGCGCCTTGATCTCCAGCCGCTTTACCGACTGCGACACCACCGGCCGCTGCTGGTTGAGCTGCTGGATCTGCTCGACCACGACGTCCAGCCGCTGCGCGACCGTGCTCTGGAAATCGCGCTCGACCTGCACGATCCGAAGCTCGGAATCGCCGATCTGCTTCTCGAGCTGCGCGATGCTGCCGTTGAGCCGGCCGATCTGCCCCTTGAGCGCCGCCTCGTTGCGCTGCAGGGCCAGCAGACGCGGCAGGCGCTCGAGCCCCTTCTCGTACAGCTCGCGAACCGCCCTCAGCTCCTGCTCGATCAGGCTCAGCTGCTCCTCCACCGAGCTGCGCTCGAGCCGGATCGAATCCATCTGCGCCTTGGCCTGATCGATCTGGCCGAGGATCAGGTTGACCTGACCGTCCCGCGACTCCCGCGAGGTCCTGAAGACGTTGCGCTCGCCCTCGACGATCTCGGCGATCTGCGGATCCGACAACTCGGAGAGGACTTCGGGCGGGAACTCGATCTCCGGCAGGGAGTCCCGCTCCGCGATCAGCCGGGCCCGCTGGGCCAGGGCCGAGATGTAGCGCTGGTTCAGGATGTTGGCCTGCGCCTTGTCGCGCGTCGGGTCCAGCCGCAGGAGCACCTCGCCCTCCTCGACCCGCTGGCCCTCGCGGACCAGGATCTCGGTGACGATGCCGCCCTCGGGGTGCTGCACGAGCTTGCGCTCGTTGTCGACGCGCAACTCGCCAGGCGCCATCACCGCGCTGTGCAGCGGGGCGAAGGCGGAAAATCCGCCGAACCCGCCGAAGAAGACCAGGATGATCAGATAGCCGACCATCACCGCCTTGCTCCAGCGCGGCTTCGCCTTGCGGGAGATCTCCTCGTAGGGATCGAAGACAGTCGGCAGCCCGGGCAACTGGGCGTTGTCCCGTTCGACCAGGGTCATGACGTCGCTCGGTTCTGAATCGCAGCGTTTTCCTGGCTGGCCGCGACCTGCGGTTTCGGCTGTGCCGGTACCGGTCCGACCACCTCGTCACGCGGGGCGTATTTGTGGACCACGCCGTCGCGCAGGATCAGCACCTTGTCCACGTACTGCAGAACGTTGATGCGGTGGGCGATCAGCATGACCGTGCAGCCGCGCGCCTTCAGCGCGTGAAGCGCGTTCTTCAGCGCCTCCTCGCCCTGGCTGTCCAGGTTCGAGTTCGGCTCGTCCAGCACCACCAGCAGCGGGTCGCCGTACAAGGCCCGGGCCAGCCCGATCCGCTGGCGCTGCCCGCCCGACATGAGCGTGCCGGCATCGCCGACGGGCGTGTCGTACTCCTTCGGCAGGCGCTGGATGATCTCGTGCAGTCCGGCCAGTTCGGCCGCCTTGATGATCGCCTCCGGGCGGGCGTCCGCCTCCAGCCGGCAGATGTTGTCGCGCACCGTGCCGTCGAACAGTTCGACGTTCTGCGGCAGATAGCCGAGGTACCGGCCCAGGTCCTCCGACGGCCAGGCATAGACGTCGGTGCCATCGAGCCGGATGTTCCCGCTGGTCGGCGCCTCGATGCCGACCATCAGGGTCGCCAGGGTCGTCTTGCCGGCGCCCGACGGCCCGATCACGCCGACGATCTCGCCGGCCGGGATCTCGAAGCTGACGTTGGCCAGGATCGGCCGGTCGATCCCCGGGACCGTGTAGGTCACGTTCTCGACCGAGATGTGGCCGGTGGGCTGCGGCGGCACCACGCTCAGCCGCGGCCGCTCGACCACCGAATTCAGGATCTCGTCCATCTCCCGGTAGGCGGCGAACGCCTCCAGGGTGGTGCGATAGCTGCCAATCATGGTCTCGAGCGGCATCAGCGCCCGCCCGACCAGGATCACCGACGCCATCATCACGCCCGGGCTCATGGTGCTGCCCGGCTGGATCATCTGGACCGCGGCGGCCGACATGATCGAGATCTGAATCACCATCCGCGCCCACTTCGACGCGGCCCCGACCAGCGCCGCCCGCCGGGACGCGACCGACTGGTAGTGCATGGCCTCTTCGGAGTACTGGTGCCAGGAGCGCACGATCGTCGGGGTCATGCCCATGGCCTCGACGATGTCGGCGTTGCGCGCCGCCGCACCCGCCCGCTTGTACGCCGGCATCATCGCCCGCTGGGCCTGGTCCAGGGCATTGCGCGAAAGCCGGTCGTTCAGCACCGCCAGCCCGGCGAGGAGCAGCGCCCCGAAGATCGCGACCAGCCCGACGATCGGGTTCATCAGGAACAGGACCCCCATGAACAGCGGGATCCACGGCACGTCCATGATCGAGTAGATCGAGTTGCTCGTCAGGAACGTCTTGATCTGCGTGAAACGCTGCAGGGCGGCGGTGCCACGCCGGGCTCCGCGCTTGATCGAATGCGCGAGCGAGGCGTGCAGCAGCCGCGAGGTCAGGTTCCGGTCGAGGAAGTTGCCGACCTCGATCAGCACCGCCGACCGGGCGACGTCGACCGCGCCCTGGATGCCGAGCGCGAACAGCGCCATCGCGAACAGCATGCCGAGCGTCGCCATGCTGTAGCTGCTCAGCACCTTGTCGAACACCGAGAACATGTACAGCGGCAGGGTCAGGATGAAGAGGTTGACCACGAAGCTGAACACCGCGACCGCCACGAACGCGGTGCGACACTGCATGAACGCGTGCTTGAGGGCGGCCTTCGCGCCGATGGGGCGATCCGCGTCATTCATCGGCACACCTGCCTGCATACTCCGGCGCGGCGAACCGCTGCCTCCGAACTGCACAATACCGCGTCCGGTGACCGGACGCACGACACTCTCGTGCGATATTTGACCGCCAGACGGCGATCCGCTAAAGCGGGCGCGCCCTTGACCGGCGTTGGTCGGGACGCCGCGGAACGAATAGGCATCATGATGAGCGTTGAACCGATGGGGTCGCCGTTTCGCGTGTTCGTCGGCTACGACAGCCGGGAGGACGTTGCATTTCGTGTCTGCGAATCGTCACTGCGTCATCGATCCTCGATCGCGCTTGACGTCCGACCGATCATGCAAACCAAGCTGAGGACTCAAGGCCTGTACTGGCGCTCGAAGGACCCGCTCGCGTCAACCGAATTCACCTACACGCGGTTTCTTACACCCTACCTGGCGGGCTATCAAGGGTGGGCCCTGTTCTGCGACTGCGACTTCCTGTGGCTGGCCGACGTGGCGGGACTGCTGGCACTTGCCGACCCTGCGAAGGCCGTCATGTGCGTCCACCACGACCACCGGCCGACCGAAACGACCAAGATGGACGGCGCCGTCCAGACCACCTATCCCCGCAAGAACTGGTCGAGCCTGATGCTGTTCAACTGCGGCCATCCGATGACCCGCAGCCTCACGCCGGAAGTCGTCAACACGGCCAGCGGCGCCTACCTGCACCGGATGCAGTGGGCCGCCGACGAGGCCGTCGGCGAGCTGCCGGCAACCTGGAACTGGCTCGAGGGGAGCATGCCGAAGCCCGACGGCGGGACGCCGGCCGTGGTTCACTTCACCCGCGGCGGTCCCTGGTTCGAGAACTGGCAGCACGTCGACTATGCCGACCTCTGGCTGGCGGAACGGGCGGCCCTGGCCGCGCCGGCCGCAGCGATCGAGTAATCGGGCGATCGAATAATCGGGCGATCGAATAATCGGGCGACCGAACAATCAGGCGACCGTCGGCGGCCCGGCCGCGGACCGGCAAGGAGAGAGAGAAACCGGATGAAGAAGGCACTGATCATCGGCGGCGGCTTCGCCGGCTGCGCCGCCGCCCACCAGATCGAGCTGATCGGCGGGTGGGACGTCACCCTGGTCGAGCGCGCCCCGTTCCTGGGCGGCGGCGTCAAGACCCACTGGCGCGGCGGCCACCCGTTCACCTTCGGCCCGCGCCACTTCCTGACGCCGATGGAGGAGCTGTTCGACTACCTGAACGCCATCGTGCCGATGCGCAAGCTCGATCACGAGTTCATCACCTACGTCGAGCAGGACCGCAACTACTACACCTTCCCGATCCACAAGGACGACATCCCGCGGATGCCGGACCGCGGGCAGATCGAGCAGGAGATCGCCGAGGCCCAGCAGCTCAAGGGCTGGACGGCGGCGAAGAACTTCGAGGAGTACTGGATCTCGTCGATCGGCAAGACCCTGTACGGCAAGATGGTCGACGGCTACTCGCGCAAGATGTGGCAGGTCGAGAGCAACGCCATGCTGGACGACTTCGGCTGGTCGCCGAAGGGCGTGGCGATCAAGGAAGGCCCGCGCGAGGGCTGGGATACCGCGATCTCGGCCTACCCGCTGGCACCCGACGGCTACGACCACTACTTCGACGTCGCGACCGCCGGCACCACGGTCAAGCTGAAGACCGAGATCGAGGCGTTCGACATCCAGAACAAGCGGGTGCAGATCGCCGGCGAGTGGCATTCCTACGACCTGATCGTGAACACCGTCTCGCCGGACATGCTGCTGAACTACGCCTACGGCGAGCTGCCGTATGTCGGGCGCGAGTTCATGACCATCATCCTGCCGACCGAGTACGCCTTCCCGGACAAGGTCTACTTCACCTACTACGCCGGTGACGAGCCCTACACCCGGATCGTCGAGTACAAGAAGTTCACCCAGCACCAGTCGCCGTCGACCCTGATCGGCATCGAGATCCCGAGCCACAAGAACAAGCTCTACCCGATGCCGATCAAGAAGGAGATCGCCCGGGCCTACCAGTACTTCGACGACCTGCCCGACGGCGTGGTGTCGATGGGCCGGGCCGGCAGCTACAAGTACATCGACATCGACGACATCATCTGGCAGGCGATGAAGATGGCCGAGGAGCTGAAGGGCGGCGGGTTCTCGCACCCGGTCCCGGTCTACGGGGCCGACCAGTCGGCGCCGAACCTGCTGACCCAGAAGATGGTCGAAGCCAACATCGTGCCGGGCGGCTCGGAGACGGCGCCGGAGTGATCCGGACGGCGCGGGCCCCCAGAGATCCCCGGGGTCTCAGGGCTCGCGCCCGATCCGCTCGGCGAGCTGCCGGATCGGCGTGGCCCAGTCCTGCCCGTCGGTCTGCCAGGCGATCCGGGCGGTCGGCAGCCAGCGGGTGACCGGCGCCCTGCGGGCATAGCGCCAGTCGTCCTGGATCGTTCGCGCGACCACGTCGACACACTTGCCGAGGCCATGGGCCATCGCGACCGTCGAGTTGGCGATCGACACCACGTGGTCGACGGCCGCGACCTGCGCCGCGAAGGCGTCCAGGTCCCGGTAGGCGTCGATCTCGGGGCTGCAGACGAGTTCGCGCCCGAAGCGCTCGGCGACCAGACGGACGTCGGCCGCCACGTCGCCGTACTGCAGCGAGACGAACACCGTGTCGTCCAGGGCGAACAGCGGTCCCCAGTCGCCCAGCGGCGCCTCGAAGGACCGCCCGCGCAGCGGCTTCACGCTGCGCCAGGACAACCCGACGACCCTGGCATCCGGCCGATCGGCGCGGTACACCGCGGCCAGGCGCTCGACCGCCGACGGGTCGGGACACAGGTAGCCGGTCGGCACCGGCATGGTCGCGGCCCCGCACAGCCGCATGAGGTCGCCCATGGGGATCTGCAGGTCGGCGGCGGCGATCGCCGCCTCGGTTCCGTCCTCGTACCGCGCCCTGACGTCGATGTCCGGGAACGAGCGGCGCAGAAGCCCCGCGAGGCTGGCGGCGACCTCGACGACGACCCGGCCGACCCGCCCGGCCGCCCAGGCCAGATAGCCGGCGAACCAGAGCTCGTCCCCGATCCCCTGCTCGGCCCACACCGCCAGGGTCGCGTCCGGCCGCGGCTCGCCCTGCCACACCGGCAGGGGCAGGCTGGGGTCCGCGCCGAGTCGCCGCGATGCCGAGAACGCGGCGATGTCCCACCGGACCGCGTAGCGCTGCAACCCGTCCACCGGGTCGCCGTCCCCGAGCTCGAGCATGGCGCGCACGTAGCGGTACATCGGCTTGTCGTCGAGCGCGACCGCGGCGTCGAGTGCCGACCGGGCCTCCGCGACCCGGCCCTGGTGACGGCGGATCGAGCCCAGATTGTAGTGCGCGTCGGCCACCCAGGGCCCGGCGATCACCGCCATCCGGCCGTACCGGCTGGCCGCGTCCAGGTCGGTCGCCTGCAGGGCCAGCGTACTGGCGTTGAGGTACCCGCCGGGCGCGTGCGGGCGGCGGACGAGCGCCTCCCGGAGGACCCGCCCGGTCTCCTCTCCGTCGTCGAGCTTGAGGAGGGCGGCGCCCAGGTTCTCGACGGTCTCGGCGCGCCGGTCCGGGTCGATCCGCAGGGCCCGGCGGAGCAGTCGGGCCGCCTCCGCGTGCCGGTCGGCCCGTGCCAGCTCGGCGCCGAGCGGTGCCAGGGTGTCGAGCGAGCCTGGCGCGACCAGGACGCCGCGCCGGGCGTGGCGCACCGCCGCCTCGAGGTCGCCGGTCCGGCGGTGGACCAGGGCCTGCAGGATGTGAAGCGACCCGTCGTACGGCTCGCGCGCGATCAGCCGCGCCAGAAGCGGGATGGCCTCGGCGTCGTAGCCGGTCTTGGAGTAGGCGTGGGCGACCAGTCGCAGCAGCTTGAACGACCAGGCGTCGGCGGGAATCGGGATGCGGGTCGCCCAGGCGGCGGCCTCCGGCGCGCGCCCGTCCTGCAACAGCCGGACGACCAGATCGATCCAGCTCGCCTCCTGGCCCGGATCGCTCAGGACCGCGCGCGCGCTCCAGCGGATCGCGTCGCGGCCGGGTTCCGATCCCGCCGGCAGCTTCATCATCACGCCGGCCGTCGCCGGATCGTCCGGCGCCAGCACCGCCGCCCGCCGCAGGCAGCCCAGTGCCGTGTCCGTGTCGCCCCGGCGCTGGGCGAGGACCCCCAGGTTCCGGGCGACCGCGGGATCGCCGACCATCAGCATGCGGGCCGCGCTTTCCAGCCAGGCTCCGGCGGCCCGGTCGCCGCCGGCCTCGGCCCCCGCCAGGTTGACGTAGGGCGCGGCCAGGGCCGGCTCGCGCGCCACCACCATCCGCCAGCGCCGCCGCGCCTCGTCCCGGCGGCCCGCACTCCAGGCGCCTCGCGCCTCCGACAGCTGGGCGACGATGTCCGGATCCCGTTCGCGGAATTCCGGTACGCTCATTCGCCGGTCGTGTCCTCCGCCGGGCCGGGGCCGATGCCCAGCCGCGTGGATGTCGGCTTGTCGTCCAGACGGACCCAACCGCCGGTCTCCATGCTGGCGTACAGCGCGTGCACGAGACGCAGCGACGTCATCGCCTCGTCGACGTCGATCGGCGGCCGGACGCCCTTTTCGATGGCGTCGAGCAGCTCGCCGAGCAACGGGCCGTGTCCCAGGCCGTAGCTGGTGGGAACGTCCTGGCTGTAGGTCTCGGCCGCGCTCTCGTCGCCCTGGCGCGGCTCGACCGGCCGCCAGAGCTCGACGCGGTTGAGGGCGCGGCCGCCGATCTTGGCCATCGCCTGCTCGCCCACGAGATGGAGCGACGCCTCGAAATCCTCGTCGCGGGCCGAAGTGGTCGCCTCGATCGTGCCGAGCGCGCCGGACTTGAAACGCACCACGCCGACGGCGGTGTCCTCGGCCTCCAGCTCGTTCAGCACCGCCTTGCCGGCCGCGCAGACCGCCTCGATCGGGCCGCCGAGCCACTGCAGCGCGTCGAGGTGATGGATCGCCTGCTGCGCCAGCACGCCGCCGTCCATGGCCCAGCGGCCGTGCCACGGGTCGTCGTAGTAGTCCTGGTGGCGGCACCAGTGGACCCGGACGCCGGCGGTCACGAGCCGGCCGATGCGGCCTTCGTCGACCATCTGCCGGACGAACCGCATGGCGGGGTTGTAGCGGTTCTGCTTGACCACCGCGCAGACCACGCCCCGGGCGGCGGCCGCGTCGCGCAGCCTCTCGGCATCCTCGGGGCGGAGCGCGACCGGCTTCTCGATCTGCACGTGGATGCCGGCCTCGATCAGCTGCAGCGCGTGCTCCGCGTGGTGGCCCGACTCGGTGAGAACGCACACCAGTTCCGGCCGCTCGGCGATCAGCTCCGGGATGCTGCCGACCGGCTTGCCGCCGACGGCCTCGGCGAACGCCGCGGCCTTGGCCGGGTCGAGGTCCGCCGCGGCAACCACCTCGACCCGATCCGCGAGCTCCTGGCCGAGGACCTCGCGATAACGCGCGGAAACCCGCCCGCAGCCGAGAACCCCGATCCGCCACTTCTTGCGCGGCACCGTCATGGAACGCTCCTCCACACGAATTCGTTTCTTGATACGCCCACCGAGCCGATCGTCAACCGCGTCGTCCGGTATCCGACGCCAGGAAGCGGGTGAGGTGGGCATTGAGGTCGTCGATGGTGGGGTCCCAGGGCTCCGACGGATCCCGGAAGAACAGCCGCATGCTCGGGGCCCATGGCACGAACGCCGAGCCGAACTGCTGCCAGATCGCCCGTTCACGGGCGGTTCGGAAGATGAAGCCCGGGCACCCGACCGCCCCGGCCATCCAGGCCAGCGAGATCATCGGCGAGACCGCCGCGTCGCATACCTGGAGCAGGGCCAGGATGTCCTCGAGGTCGTCCGTCAGATCGACGCCCTCGGGCGTCACGAAGTCGAACCCGCGCTTGCGGCCGAGCTCGGTGAGCTGCTCGGCCTCCTCCTCGGTCCAGGAGTACTGCAGATTGACGCCGACCGCCCCTTCCGGCAGGGCGGCGGCCAGCTCCTCGATGGTCAGGTACTGGCGGTCGCGCTGGCGGTTGCGGATCCGGCTGCGCCAGGAGAGCCCGAGTCGCGGCCGGCCGGGATAGCGCTCCTCCAGCCAGCGGTCCCACCGCGCCAGCCGTTCGGGTTCCAGCGTAAGACGCGCCGGGAACCGGGTCCCGCGGCGTTCGGCCCAGTCCCAGTTGCCGCGGATGAGGAACTTCAGCTCCGGCACGTAGTGCTGCGGCACGTGGACGATCGGGATCTTGTACTGCAGGTCGCGGTCACGGGTCTTGTCGTGGCCCTCGCGCGAGCGCGGCACGAACTCGATGCCTTCGTAGGTTCGCTCGAACAGCGGGATCAGGCGCTCGTCGCAGTCGACCAGCAGGCGGCGCGTGTCGCGGCGCAGCATCGGCAGGTACCACGACATCATGACCTCGTCGCCGAGCCCCTGTTCCATGTACACGAGCAGGTGGGAGTTCGGGTGCTTCTGCGGCCCTTCCCAGATCCGCTGCCGGAACTTCCGCTTGGGCGACGGAAACGCGTGGGTCTGCCAGCGCGCCTCGATGAGCTTGAAGCCCTCCTCGAGCTCGCCGATCGAAATGTAGGTCATGCCGCGGTTGTAGCGGCCGGCGGCCGCCTGCTCCGGGTCGTCGGTCGCGAACCGCTCGGCGTTTCCGAACGCCTCGATCGCCTTGGTGTATTCCCCGACCGCCCGCAGATGCGAGCCGTAGTTCGTCCAGCACGTCGCCTTCCGCGGGCTCGACACGACGGCCCAGCGGACGTACCGCAGGGCACCCTTGAGATCCTCGCCCCGGACGACGCCCATGCTGAGCAGATTGCTGGCGATCGCATATCCCGGCGCCAGGACCAGGGCCCGGCGCAACGCCTTGATCGCCTCGTCCGTACGCTGCTGCTCGTCGAGGAACAGGCCGTAGTTGTAGTGCAGGACCCGGTAGCCGGGGAACCGGGCGATGATGCCCGGCCACATCTCGCTGACCTGCTCGAACGCCTCGACCGCCTTGTACATCCCGGCGATCATGTTCCAGATCCCCGGATGACGCGGGTTCGTGTCGAGGATCGAACGGGCCCAGGCCAGCGCCCGGGCCTGGATGCCGTCCTTGTCCTCGTCGAGCTGGCGATAGCGGTCGAAGAGCTCGCAGATCCGGGTGATCAGATCGAGGTCGTTCGGTCGGGCCTCCAGCATCAGCCGGTTCGCGGCAATGCCGTGGGCCGGCCACTTCACGGCATAGGCCAGTTCGGCCGCCCGGGCCAGCTGGGCCGGGTCGCCCGGCCGGGCGCAGTAGGCCTGCCAGGCCCAGGCGGCTTCCTTGACGGGATAGTTGCGCGCCTTGAAGAAGCGCTCGAGCGCGCGCATGCCGTCGACCGCGTCGGGAACCTGCACCAGATAGCGCTGCAGCGCCTCGTACGCCTCCTTGCCGTCGCCCTCGGGGGTCGCGGCCAGGGCGAGATCGCGGTGGGCGGCCAGCCGGAAGCGGCCGGGCTGCGAGGCGGCACGGGCGAGCAGGCGGTCGGCGAGCCGCTTGTGGTGATCTGCGGTCGCAAGGGACTTGGCGATACGGTAGGCGCTGTCCGGGTCCAGTCGCTCGGTGTCGCCCGGCTTCAGCGCGGCGACGGCCTCCTCGACGCGGGAAGCGTCCAGCAGGAGCACGGCCAACAGGCCGCGCGGGCGCGGGTCATCGGGAAAACGGACGGCGGCCGAACGGGCGGTCGCGATCGCGGCGGCCCCGTGGCCGGCCATGGCTTCGGCCCGGGCCAGGTTCATCAGGGCCCGGGGATCCGGGTGGTCGTCGACCCGGGCGGCCCGACCGAAGTGCCGAAGCGCGTCGTCGACCGACGATTCCCGGATCGCGATCTGGCCCGCCAGCGTGAGGGCGGAAGCGAAGGCGGGGTCGGCGGCCAGGGTGCGCCGGACCAGGCTGCGGGCCTTCGCCAGCTCGCCGGATTGCACCAGTTGCTTGGCGCGGTCCACCGTGTCGAGACCATATCCCTGCATGGCCGGGTCCATTGTGTTTCGGGCGGGTCTTGGTAGCGGGGATCACGGCAAAAAGAAAGAGGGGCGCTCGAGAGCGCCCCTCCTCCAGTTCTGAACCGACGTTCGAGTATCAGAGGAACTCGAAGTCGTTGATGTCCACCGTCGAGACACCCGAGAGCTTGATGGCCAGGTAGTTGTTGGCCGACGAGCCGTGGATGAAGACGACCAGGTCCGAACCCACCGAGGTGAAGTTGATGGAGTTCGTGCCGCCGAAGCTGGCCGACGACGGGACGATCGCCGGGCTGACACCGGTGGTGAAGATACCGGTCAGCAGGGTGATCTTGTCGGTCCCGCGGGCGAACCCGGAGATGACGTGGCCGACCGAGCCGGTGACCGTGAAGGCCGCCGAAGCCGTGCCGACGACGCCGCTGCCGAAGTGGAAGCGGTCAGCACCGTCGCCACCGACCAGCGTGTCGCTGCCCAGGGTCATGCCGGCGACCAGGGTGTCGTTGCCGTCACCGCCCGAGATCAGCGCACTGCCGCTGCCACCGAGCAGGGAGTCGGCCCCGCCGCCACCGATCAGAGTGTCGGCACCGTCGGCACCCGAGATGGTGTCGTTGCCGTCACCACCCGACAGGGTGTCACCGGTGTTGCCGCCGATGATGATGTCGTTGCCGGCACCACCGAAGAGCTGGAACCCGACGCTGAAGCCGCTGGCACCGAAGATGCTGTCGTCACCGTCGCCACCGTAGACCACGGTCGACCCGGTCTGGGCACCGGCGATCGAGATGCCGGTGAAGCTGACGAGGTCGTTGCCCGCGCCACCGTAGATCAGGAACGCGCCGCTACCGAGCGAGACACCGTTCACGGTGTCGGAACCGTCGCCACCGTAGATCGTGTCCGAACCCTCGGTCGCGATCAGCAGGTCCGCACCGGTACCACCCGACAGGACGTCGGAGCCGGCGCCGCTGCTCAGGGTGTCGTTGCCGTCACCACCGGCCAGCGTGTCAGCGCCGGCACCGCCGCGCAGCACGTCGTTGCCGAGGTTGCCGAACAGGCCGTCGTTGCCGTCGCCGCCCGAAAGGACGTCGTTGCCCTGACCGCCATACAGGACGTCGGCGCCCGAGCCACCCAGCAGGGTGTCGTTGCCCAGGTTGCCGTAGACCAGGTCGGCGCCGTTGCCGGCGGTCACCACGTCGTTGTCCTGACCACCGTAGACGGTGTCAGCACCACCGGCGGCGGTGATGATGTCGTTGCCCTGGTTGCCGTAAACCAGCTGCGAAGCAGTGCCGGTGTACTGGACGGTGTCGTTGCCCGAACCGCCGTAGATGGTGTTGGCGCCCGACGAGCTGACGAAACGGTCGTTGCCGAGGTTGCCCCACAGAACGTTCGAGCCGTTGTTGTCCGTCAGGACGTCGTTGCCCTGACCGCCGAACATCGTGTCGGCGTCGTTGCCGCCGAGCAGCGAATCGTCGCCAAGGTTGCCGTAAACGAGATCGAGACCGCTGTCCGCGGAAATCGTGTCACCGTCCTGACCGCCATACACGGTGTCAGAGCCGGCACCCGACGAGAGCAGGTCACTGCCCTGGTTGCCGTAGATCAGATCAGTCCCGTCAAGCGCGCTGACGGTGTCCGAGCCGGCAAGCGCGGAGATCACGTCGTTGCTGGCGGTACCCGTGAGCGCGTCGCTAGCTGTCGTGCCAGTAATGTTCGCCATCGTTGTAACTCCTAGACTCCCTACAGAGCGTGTGTGCGTCAGAACGATGTTGATCGACCGAAGACGACCACCTCCCTCCCCTGTCAGACCGCGTTCTCACGCAACAGCGCCAGCAGCTACCAGGGAGGACGAAAGGGTTTTACAGCAGGTAATCCGAAGGATGCAAGCGGCCTGAAGGGAAAATCGCCTAGGCATTAGACGTTAGCGGTGACCAGCGAACTCCATGTGACAAATTTGCCACAAGCGTCTCGGCGACCGGAACCGTCAGGTCGCACCCTGGGCCCGGGTGGCCAGATCGATGCATTCGGCCACGACCGCGTCGAGGGCGGCAGGGGGCCGCTCGGCCAGTTCGCGGGCCCGGAGCGCCGCCCGTTCGCGGTACCGGTCGCCGTCGATGACCGCCGCGAGTGCCAGGCCGACATCTTCCACCGTGAAGCGCCCGCCACCCCGCAGTCCGACTGCCACTCCGAGGGCTCCGAGACTGTCGGCGTTCGCGAATTGTTCGAAGTGCCGGGGGACCAGCAGCTGCGGGCGGCCCAGCCCGAGCGTCTGCTCCGCGGTCCCGACTCCGCCATGGTGGACGATGACCTCGGCGCGCGCCGCCATGGCCCGCAGGTCCTGGGGCGCATCCCAGACCGGCAGGCCGCGCTGCCGCCAGCCCTCGCGCTGCGCCGCGGTGGAATCGCGCAGGAAGACCGATCCCGTCCGGCCGGACGCCAGGAGCCCTTCCAGGACCCGCTCGGTGTACGGGAATCCGGCCGAAAGATAGGCGAAAAAGGCCTCGGTCGGTACCGATTCGACCGGCTGCGGCGGCGGATCGATGGGCCCGATCGCCGGAGTCGCCCGGACACGCCGCCAGGGGTCGAGCTCCGGCAGGGTGATCACGAAGCGGGCGCTGCCTTCGAACAGCCGGGGCAGCCGGTCGGGAGTCGGCCGCCCGCGCTCGGCCTGGACCTGGGCGACCACCGACAGCAGGCGCTCCTCGTCGTAGGCCGGCCTGGCCCGCCGGAACGGCAGGAACCGCTCGGTCTCGCTGGGCGGCAGGGTGAAGCCGTCGCCGATCGGCACCCACGGCACGGGACCGCCGAACAGCGCGAGGTTCATGGTGGGTGCGTAGTCGGTGACCACCAGGTCCGGCCGGGTCAGTTCGACCAGGCCGTGCCAGCCGGCGACGACCGGCGAGAGCCGGTCGACCGAGCCGAAGCCGATCGCCCCGAGAATGTCGCCGACGGTCACGGGCTGGGTGCCGTCCGGGCCGCGGATCGCCTCGACCCGGGCGATCGGCGACTGCAGCACCTCGAAGCCGGCCGACTGGACGGCGCGGCCGGCCAGTTCCAGGTTCCGGACGACGAATCGGCAGGCCAGCCCGGCGCTCCGCAGGCGATCGGCGATTCGCAGCAGCCGCGACACGTGCCCGAGGCCGTCGCCCAGCTCCCAGGCGAACAGGACGCTGGCGGTCATGCGCCGCCCCGGTGGCCGACCCGGCGCGCGGCCACCTCCTCGCGGAGCGCCGCGCCGACCCGCTCGAACACGCCGTCCCAGTCGTCCAGCACGGTCTGCCGGAACAGCCGGGCGCTCGGGTACCAGGGGCTGTCCTCGCACCCGACCAGCCAGCGCCAGTCGGCATTGCGCGACAGCACCACCCAGAACGGCCGCCCCAGCGCGCCGGCCAGGTGGGCGACCGAGGTGCAGGTCGTGATCACCAGGTCGAGCTTGCCGAGCGCCACCGCGGTGTCACGGAAGCTCGTCAGCCGCTCGTTCAGCCGGACCACCGAGTCGGGGGCGTTCGCCACTTCCGGCTCGCGGTCGCCCTTCTGCAGGCTGAAGAACCGCACGCCGTCGATCCCGAACAGCGGCATCCACGACTCGAGCCGCGTCGACCGGCTGCGATCGTTCGGAAACTGCGGGTTTCCGCCGAACACGAACCCCACGTTCAGCCGCTCCGGGCCGGCTTCCGGGACCGGAACGTCGGGGCCCTCGGGAATCGGCAGGTACGGGACCGACACCGGCAGCTGCTCCATGGTGTCGATGCCCAGCGCGCGCGGCGCCGACAGCAGCGGCAACTGCAGGTCGGCCGGCGGCGGCTCGGCGAACCGAACGATCATCTGGTCGATGCCCGGGAACCCCTGGAGCAGCGACATCAGGGTCTCGTGGCACTCCAGGACGATGCGGCCGGTCCTGCCCTTGCGCTCGACGATCATCGGGAGGAACCGCAGGAATTGCAGCACGTCGCCGACGCCCTGCTCGGTGTGCAGCAGCAGGGTGCGGCCCTCGAACGGCTCGCCGGTCCACAGCGGTTGCCGGAAATCGCGGCGCTTCGACGGGAAGTTGTCGTATTTCCAGCGCCACTCGTACTCGTCGAACCCTTCCTTGAGACGCCCCGCGGCCAGCAGTGCCAGCGACAGGTTCCAGTGGATCTCGGCGTTGTCCGGCCGGCAGGCGACGGCCCGGCGGTAGGTCACGACGGCGTCGTCGAGCCGGTCCTCGGCGCGCAGCAGGTTGGCGAAGTTGTAGTGGATCCCGCCATCCCCGGGCCCGAGGCAGACCCCGCGCCGGTAGACGTCCGTCGCTTCCCGATAGCGGCCCATCTTGCGCAGCAGGGCGCCGAGGTTCGACAGCAGGTGACTCTTGACGCCGAGGATCCGGATCGACCGGCGATAGAGCTGCTCGGCCTCCTCGTACCGCTCGGTCGAATGCAGCAGGTTGGCGAGATTCAGGGCGACATCTCCCCAGTTGCCGTCGCTGAGCAGCGCCTGCCGATACACCCGCTCGGCGCGGTCGCGGTCGCCTTTGGCTTCCAGCGCCTGGGCGAGCGCCACCCGGTAGCTCTGCCGGAACGGGTTCAGGTTGACCGCGGCGTCGTAGGCGGCAAGCGCGCGGTCGAGCACCTTCTGCCGCTGCAACGCCCCGCCCAGCAAGGCGTACAGTTCGTCGCTGCCGGGCGCCAGGGACAGGCCGCGCTGGCACAGCCGCTCGGCCTCCTTGAAATGCCCGCTGAGCAGCGATGCCCGGGCGGCGACCGTCAGCAGTGCGGCATCGGCGTTCCTGCCGGCCTTGCGCATGGCCTCCCGCAGATCGGCGGTCGCCGATCGCAGGTCGCCGCGGTCCAGCCACGCCGTCGCCCGCCGCCGGAGCAGGTCGACATCGCCCGGCGCTTTCGCCAGTTCCTTCTGGATCTGCTCCAGGGTCGGCGGATTCCGCGGATCGAAGCGCACCGCCGGAATTGCTGCGGTCATCCCTGTTTCCCCTTCGGGTCCTGCAATGTCGCCACACCGTACTTGACGAGCCAGGCCAGCGTCCGCACGGCACGCACCCGCCGTTCGGGCGCGATCTTGCCCAGACACTCCCCGACCGACTGCTCGCCGCCGGCGATCAGGTCGACCAGGGCGGCGGTCTCGTCGGCGCCGAGCATTGCGTTAGCGGCAAAGACGTTGGCCGACAAGGCGGTCAGCGCGTCGAGACCGACCCCGTCGGGGTCGACCCGGACGATGCAGTCACCGCGCATCGACGCGCTCGCATGCCCGCCGAACACGTCGAACGGGTCGGCCAGCTTGGGGTGCCTGGCCGGCAGCGACGGCGGCGCGATCTCGGTGTCGGTGCGCCGCGCCTCCGCCAGCTCCGCCCACAACTCCTGGTAGGCCGACACGACGACCGACCAGTCGTAGCGTTGCCGCGCCCGGCGTTGCCCGGCCTCGCCCATCTGCCGCCGCCTCTGAGGGTCGCGGACCAGCACCTCGAGGGCGTCGGCGATCGCCGGCACGTCGACCGGCGTCATCTGGCTGGTATAGCCGACATACAGGTCATAGTTGAGATTCTCGCTGCCGTACGCATCGGCGACCGCGGTGCCGTTCCCGGCGGTCGGCAGCCAGGTCGGCACCCGGATGCCGGTCTCGCCGTCGACGACGGTATCGCGATAGCCGTCCCAGTCGCTCACCAGGCAGGGCAGGCCGGCGGCCATCGCCTCGACCGGCGTGATGCCGAAGCTTTCCTGGATGTTGTCCGACAGCGAGACGAACAGGTCGGCCGCGGCCCAGCTCGCGTCCGACAGGCCGCGGTCGGCGCCGTCCAGGAAATGCACCGCGACATCCGGGCAGAACCGCTCGGCCCCGCCCCGGTAGCCATCCTCGGCCGCCTTGTTCGGGAACTGCCCGGTCTGCACCAGATGGAGCCGCGGCCCCGCCGTCCCGAGCCGGCGGGCGGCCCGTTGCGCCGCCAGGTACATCGGCACCGGATGGGCCTTGGCGTGAAACGCCAGCCGGCCGAAGAACAGTGCGACGACGTCGTCCTCGCCGGCCCCGATCCGCTGGCGGAGCGCCGCCCTCGCCGCCGGGTCGCCCCCGAGCCGCGCGAACCGGCCGGCATCGACGCCGAGCGGGATGACCGGCGTCCGGACCGGGCTGTACGGCCGCTTACCGACCCGCTGCTCGATGTAGTCGGCGTAGTGCTCCTGCTGGCGGAGCACCGCCGCGCGCACCGCCCGCGACGTGCAGATCAACGCGTCCCACGACTGCACCGGCGCGGTCAGCAGGTCGGACAGCATCTCCATCACGCCGAGGCTGGAGATCGTGTGGGTGATCCCGCACAGGCTGAAGCCCCGCTGTCCAAAGATCCGCCGCGCGGTCGCGAACCTCGGCAGCTGAGGGTCCGGGATGAAGTACGTGCCGACCGCCGCGATGGCATCCAGCCGGCGCGTGTTGTAGACGCCGATCGGGCGGGCCGACAGCACCGGGTCGTCGCCGGCGATCGCCGCGACCTGGCGCCGGAACGCCGGCGCGTGGGAATCGTGGAACCCGATTCCGACGTAGCGGTCGACGTCGGCGTGGCGCACGAATCCCTCGAGAAAGCTGGCGCCCGCCACGTGGCGACCCTTCACCAGCTTCTGCCCGGCGTCGTAGGCGGACGGCTCGAACAGGATGGCCGCGTTCGGACGGGTCACTGCGCGGCCCCGGCGGCCGGCGGCTCTCCGATCAGCGCGACCGTCTTCTCGAACTCCTCGATGATGATGTCCCGGTTGTCGGGCCGCCACACGAAGCGGCAAACCGGGGTCGCCATCGGGAAGTCGCCGTACGGCTCGACCCCGAGCAGCTGCGCCATCCGCGGCAGCCCGCCCTGTCTGGCCACCTCCGGCAGCTTCTCCACCGGCAGGAACAGCAGCAGCTTGGAGTCCGGCATGAAGAAGTTCAGCAGCGGCGGTCCGCCGTTGTCGGCGAAGTTCAGGTAGGCCCGACGGTACATCGCCAGCCGCAGCTCGACGTCGAGCCCGCCGATCCCGAACACCGGCAGATCCTCGAACAGCTTGGTGTCCAGGCCGGCCAGGGTGACGTCGGTGTCGCACATCACGACCGGCGCGAACCCGCGGTCCTGCATGTGCCTGGCTGCCGCGATCCACTCCTCGATCTGCGAGTTACGCTTCGGTTCCGCCTTCGAGGTCCGCAGGGTCATCACCACCGGCGGCTTGCCATCGGTCCGGTTCGCCAGCCACTCGTCGACGTTCCGCAACGCCGCCGGAGTCGGCTCGAACACGTGGTTCTCGGCGCCGGTCGGATTCATCCCGAACAGCTGGTGCAGCATGAAGGCGTGGTTCGGCTTCTCGACCGTGTAGTTGGGCGGGAACATCTGCTTCGGGTGGACCGCCCGCAGCAGATTGGCGAGGTCGGCGCGGCGCTCGAAGAACGACACCCCGAGGCAGCGGCGCGAGATCGAGGCATGCTGCAGGTGGATGTGCCGCAACCGCCACATCTTCTGCTCGCGGTCCAGGGCGTTGTCCTTGGGCGTCAGGTGCCGGAACCCGTCGCCGTCGCCGAGCACGAAGACCATGTGATAGCCGGCGAATCCCGACCGCTCGGTCCAGACATGGGCCAAGGCATAGAAGTGCAGGACGTCGAACGTGACCGGCGCACGACCCAGGTCGTAGACGGCGTACAGGGTCGGCCGGGCCGGTTCGTCGGGATTCGTCATTTCTCGGAACTCGGTGCTGTCAGTTCGGGTTGAGCCACTCGCTCTCGTAGATCTCGTGGCGCGTCGGCATCTGCATGCCGAAGAAGCGCCGGTAGTCGTCGACGGCCAGATCGTACAGATCCCAGGATTGCAGCCGCAACCGGGCCGCCGCCAGGATGAAGAGCTTGCGCAGGTAGCGGTGGACCTCCGGCTCCTCGTCCCCGACACGCCAGCCGGTGGCGTGCAGCCGGTTCAGGCACACCACCGAGAAATCCGGCATCCCATTGCGCAGCGCGAACACCGCCAGCTTGACCAGCCCGGCCGCGGTCTCCTCGCCGCCCCAGGCCTCGATCGACGGGAACTTGCGCACGAACAGGGCGTCGCAGCCGCACAACGTGCCGTAGTTGCCGTCGACGGTCAGGTAGCTCAGCGCCTGTCCCTTGCCGTCGTAGTCGAATCGCATGAGCCGGAAGTCGCGCTCGTCGATCATGTGGTGGAAGATCGAGGAGGCGGTCTGGCCCACGAACGAGTCGTCGAACTGCAGTTCGACCCGCACGCCGAGCGCCCGGTCGAGGGCGCGCCCGGCCCCCTCCAGTACCCGCAGCTCGTGGCTCTCCACGTCGATCTTGAGGAAGTCGGCGCGGCCCCCGTTGGCGTCGATATAGGCGTCGAGCGTCGTCGCGGGCACCGTGATCGACCCCTGAACCGTTCCTTCCTCCGGCCGCACCTCGCCGAACCAGAGACTGGCCGGGTTGGGCGGCGTGGCGCCTATGTAGCCGTGATGCGCGGTGATGAACAGGTCGATGGTGGTGTCCGGCACCGCCCCCAGCGCGAACGGCATGACGGCGATGTCCGGATGCCCCTCGTACTTCCTGGTCAGACGCGCCGCCTCGACCGGCTCGGGTTCGAACATGCGGTAGTCGATCGGCGCCTCGTAGCCCCGCCAGGACGGGTGGATGCCGTACCGGCCGCCGGCGTCCATCACGGCGGTCGTCCAGAGATCAGGCGCAACCGGTTCTGTCATGACGGCCCCCTCGGCTCCGCGAGCCCGGATCAGCGGACGCGCTCGATCGTCGGCAGTCGCGGATCCGTCGACCAGACCGTCCCGCGATACCCGTCGTCCTTCAGCTTCGCCGAGATCGCCGCCTGGTGGTGGTAGGCCCCGACGAAGACGTGGTCGAGCCCCGCCAGCAGCGCGTCGCTGCGCGGATGGATGGTGGCGGTCCCGCCGCGGCCGTAGGCGAACCGGCCGCCGTAGTCCGGGTTGTCGTCGACGAACCGCGTCGGCGCCGCGCCCTCGGCGAACAGGTTGTAGAAGGTCACGCCCTGCGAGGTCGCGCCGTACACCGCGGTGCGGTCGGGGGCGCCGTCGAAGGCGGCGAGGAACGCCTCGTGCGCCCGCCGCCGGTCGCCGACCCGGTCGATCGCGCTCGGCGCCGGGTTGCGGTCCTCCACGGCCGGGCGCCCGGGCCGCGCCAGGATGCCGACGTCGTGGCCCTGCATGATGTCGAGCGACCCGGTCACCTCGAGGCCGGCATCGGCCAGCAGCCGCCGGCGCGCCGCGGCGTCGAAATAGTGCAGGTGCTGGACATGCACCTCCATGTACGCCCCGGCGTCGGCGATGAACTCCAGGGTCGGCACCTCGACATAGGCGAAGCCGCCCGGCGCCACCGCATCGCCCAGGGCCCGCACGAACGGCCGCACGTCGGCGATGTGCTCGACCACCTGCCGGCAGATCACGCCGTCGAAGGTCTCGTCGACGGTGTCGGGGCCGAAGAAGTCGTTCACCACCCGGATCCGCTCGGCCTGGTCGCCGAGCAGGGCCGGCAGCTCGTCGTTCGGCTCAACCACCGTGACCGCGGCGCCCAGGTCGGCGAGCAGCCGCGCCAGGCTGCCGGTGCCGCCCCCGACCTCGAGGATCCGCTTGCCGACGAGGCGCTCTCGGCCGAGGAAGTCGAGCAGGGTCTGGTAGCGCTTGTGCATGTCGGCCGAGACCGGCCGGTTGGTCGCGGTCTGCCGGCGGTAGATCTCGGCGATCGTCTCCGGCGACAGCGCGAGATTGAACACGTGTCCGCAGGTCCGGCACTGCCGGAGCCGTACCGGGGCGAAACGGTCGGTGAGAGCGGGGTCCGCCACGACCCAGAACATCTGGGCCATCGTGTCGTAGACGACCGGGGCGCGATCAGCTTCGCAAAGGGGGCAGACGTCGGATCTGGGCTCGGTCATGCAAGGTCGTTCGTGGGCGGCTCGCTTCCTCGGCCGGGCGACCCGGCCGAGCCCGTGCTAATAGGGAGCCGAACCGGATTCGCCGAAGGTACCGCGATGGCCCAGCCCCGATCCAACACAATCGTCCGACGGGTGGCCGTGACCGGCGCCGGCGGCTTTCTCGGCGCCTGGATCGCGCGGGTCCTGGCGGCCGCCGGGTTCCGCGTAACCGCGCTCGGACGAACGGTCCCGGCCGGTTTCGGCCCCGACGTCGAGGCCCTGGGATGGGACGGGACCCGGCCGGCACCGGACCGGCTCTCGGTCGACGCCGTGGTCGACTGCGCGGCCGCGATCCCGGCGCGAATCGGCGATCCCGAGGTCCTGGTCGCGACCAACGCCGCGCTGGCCGGCGGCGCGGTTGCGCTGGCGGCGCGCACCCGGGCACCGCTGATCTACATGTCGTCGCAGTCCGCGATCGGCCGGCCGGCCGTCGAGGTCATCGACGACGCCACCCGGCCCGACCCCGACACGCCGTACGGCCGTTCCAAGCTGGCCGCCGAGCAGGCGATCGCCGCGGCGGTCGCCGACGGCCGCCTGGCCGGCGCGGTCGCGCTGCGGCTGCCGGCGGTGATCGGCCCCGGGTGCCACGACAACTTCCCGGCCACCATCGCCGCCCGCCTGGCCGCCGGCGAGACGGTGCCGGTGTTCAACCCGGACGGCCCGTACAACGCGGTGGTGCACGCCGACTCGGTCGCCGCCTTCGTCGGGCACCTGCTGGCCGCGCCGCCGTCCGGTTTCCGCGCGGTTTCCCTGGCGTCGCGCCCGCCGATCCCGGTGCGCGCCGCGGTCGAGGCGGTGGCGGCCGGCCTCGGCGTGGAATGCCGGCTCGACCTGCGGCCGGCCGGACACCCGTCGCCGACCATCGACCCGGCCGGCGCCGAAGCGCTCGGTTTCGTCGCCGACGACACCGGCGAGGCACTGACTCGATTCGGCGCCGAGACGGCGTTACGCATTGCGACCCCGCGGCCGCCGCGATAAGACTGCGAACCTTCCGGAAGTGCAAAAGCGACAAGAGGCCACGGCGATGACCGGCTCCAACATGGGCGTCGACAACAAGTTCCCGGGCAAGGACCTGACCGAGGACGACATCCAGAACAAGATCCCGCTGGTCGCCAAGCGGAGCCCCGACCACCGCACCACCTTCGAGTGCGGCGGCGTCGAGTTCGGCGGCAAGCTGGTGCCGGTGATGGCCGGTCCGAACACCGTCGAGAACGAGGAGCTGATCGTGAAGACCGCGATCGGCATCAAGAAGGCGGGCGCGCACTTCCTGCGCGGCGGCGCCTTCAAGCCGCTGACCTTCCCGTACCGCTCGGCCAAGTTCTTCGAGACCCGCGAGAAGGGCCTGGAGTGGCTGCAGGTCGCCAAGAAGGAGACCGGCCTGCCGGTCGTGACCGAGGTCATGGAGATCTCGAAGATCGACCTGGTCGCGAAGAACTGCGACATGCTGCAGATCGGCACCCGCAACATGCAGAACTACCCGCTGCTGACCGAGGTCGGGAAGACCGGCATGCCGGTCATGCTGAAGCGCGGCTTCGGCAACAGCCTGCGGGACTGGCTGATGGCGGCCGAGTACATCGCGCTGGAGCACGACCGGCTGAACCAGCCGACCAAGATCGTGCTGTGCGAGCGCGGCGTCGTCGCCCCGCATACCCACCGCGCCACCTCGCGGTTCCTGCTCGACCTGCAGGTGATCCCGGCGGCGCAGGAGATCACCCACCTGCCGATCATGTCGGACCCGAGCCACGCCACCTTCTGGCAGCCCTGGGTCAAGTCGATGATGCTGGCCTCGATCGCCGCCGGCGCCGACGGCCTGATGCTGGAGGTCCACCCGGACCCGAAGAACGCCGCGGTCGACCCGCTGCAGTGCTCCAGCCTCGAGCAGTTCGACGACATCATGAAGGCCTGCCGCCCGGTGGCCGAGGCGATCGGGCGCACGGTCGACGCCTGACCATGCCGGGCGCAACCGCATTCCCCGGGCCGATCGGCAACGCCGTCGAGATCGCGACCGAGCGCTATGCCGCGATCCTCGGCGCCTCGCCGTCGAAGGGCGCGCGCTCGCCGGTGCTGTGGAACGCCGCGTTCAAGGCCGCCGGCATCGACGCCGTCATGCACCCGATGGACGTGACCGCCGGAGACCTGCCGGCCCTGGTCGCGGTCCTGAAGGCCGACCCGCGGTTCGTCGGCGGGGCGGTGGCGGTGCCGCACAAGCAGGCGCTGGTGCCGCTGCTCGACCGGGTCGAGCCGGAGGCGGCCCGGATCGGCGCGGTCAACGCGATCTACCGCGACGGCGGCGCGCTGGTCGGCGCCAATACCGACGGGGCCGGCGCGCTGTCGCAGATCGAGGAGCTGGTCGGCGGCGGCCACGCCCTGCGGACCCGCCGCGCCCTGGTGCTGGGCCTCGGCGGCGCCGGGCTGGCGGTCGCGGCGTTCCTGGCCGGCCGGGTCACCGAGCTGACCGTCGCCAACCGGACCCGCGCCACCGCCGAGACGGTCGCGGGGAGGCTCGGGGCGATGGTGGCCGACTGGCCGGTCGGCGCCGACGTGCTGAGCAAGATCGACCTGCTGGTGAACGCCACCACCATCGGCCACGCCGCCGGTCCCGAGGGCTCGCCGGTCGCCGAGGCCGACCTGGCGGCCCTGCCGGCCTCGGCGGCGGTCTACGACGTGATCTACCAGCCCGACGTCACCCCGCTGCTGGCGATGGCGTCGGCCCGCGGCCTCGCGACCCGCAACGGCCTCGGCATGAATCTCGACCAGGCGGTGATCGCGTTCGGCAAGGCCGTTCCGGGTGCGCTCGAGATGGACGCCGTCCGCGCGGCGATGCGGGCGGCTTGACCGGGACGCGCCCCATGCGCCGCATCCTGCTGACCGCCGACGCGCCGGAGCTGACGGTCGAGACCGTCGACGAGGCCACGCCGGCATCGCTCGCCGAGGTGGCGGCGCGCTACCACGTGGTGATCCCGGCCGACCACATGGCCGAGCCGCCGCTGCTCGCCGACGGCGTGCGGGCGGCGTTCCTGTGCACCGACCTCGACGCCTTCGACCGGCTGCGCCGGCTCGCCCTGCCCGGCGACCTGCTGTTCAAGCCGTCGCCCGTGGCCCGCCTGGACCTGCTGCGCCGCAGCCGCCGGACCCTGGTGGCGGCGCGCGCGATCCCGGTCGGCACCGTGCTGACCGAAGCCGACCTGGCCGAGGTGATCGGCGGGACCGGCATCGGCGCCGAGCACGGTCCCGACCTGGTCGGCCGACGCGCGATGTACGCCATGGCCGAGGGGGTCGCGGTCGACTTCGGGATGATCTCGGAGGATCCTGTGGGGGTCCCGCCGGTCGCCGGTGCCGATGGAGGTGACTCGTGATCAGCGTCGTGCTGCGCGCCAAGAACGAGCGCTACTGGATCGGCCGCTGCCTGACCGCCATCCGGCGCCAGCGGCTACCCGACATCGACGTGGTGCTGGTCGACAACGACTCGACCGACGGCACGATCGAGGTCGCCGAGGCCTATGGCTGCACCCTGACCAACATCACCCGCGAGCAGTTCTCCTACGGCCGCGCCCTCAACATCGGCATCGAGGCGGCCAGGCACGACGTGGTGGTGCTGCTGTCGTCGCACTGCGTGCCGGTCGACGAACTGTGGGCCGACTACGCCTACGCCCATCTCGGCCCCGAGGGCGACCCGCGGGTCTGCGGGGTCTACGGCCGGCAGGAGCCGCTGCCCGACACCAGCGCGATCGACCGCCGCGACCTGTGGACCACGTTCCGCGACGAGCGGGTCCGCCAGCGCCTCGACTACTTCTTCCACAACGCCAACTCCGCCATCCGCAAGTCGATCTGGCGCGACCAGCCGTTCGACGAGAAGATCCGCGGGGTCGAGGACCGCGAGTGGGGCAAGCGGATGATCGCCGCCGGCTACGACATCGTCTACGAGCCCGGCATGCGTGCCTACCACCAGCACGGCATCCACCAGGGCCGCGACGAAGGCCGCGCCAAGCGGGTGGCCGAGGTCATCGAGGTGATCCGCACGGGAGGCCCGCAGTGACCGCCGCCATGACCGCGCCCCTGAGGAAGCCGCCGCTGGTCGTCATCCCGGTGCTGTCGGCGGCACGCAGCACGCCGCGCCTGATGGCGCCGATCCGCGGCCGCTCCAGCCTGGAGCGGACCCTGGACGCGGCCGTCGCCGACCTGCCGGACTCCGAGGTCGTGGTGACCACCGACGACGCCGCCATCCGGGCCATGGCCGACGGCTTCGGCGGCCGGGTCGTCCCGCACGCCCGCACCGCCGAGAGCTACGTCGACGCCTTGGCCGACGTCGCCCGCGGCCGCGACGCCGAGATCGTGGTGGTGCTGGAGCCGACCCACCCGTTCCGCCCCAAGGGACTGATCCGGCGCACCGCCGAGAACCTGGCGGCCCGCGACCACCTGGACAGCGTGGTCTGCGTGCGCCGCTTCACCGCCAACCTGTGGCGGCGGACCGCCGACGGCGAGATCCTGGCGCTGTCGGAAGGCGGCGACGGCCGCGACGCGGTGTACTTCCAGGAAATGGTCGGGCTCGCCCTGGCGGCCCGCCCGCACCTGTTCGAGGACGGCCGCCGGCTCGGCGACGCCGTCGGTTTCGAGGTCGTCGACCAGACCTGGGCGCTGGTCGACGTGCGCGACGACACCGGCTTCGCGGTCGCCGAGGCGCTGGCCGACCGCCTGCCGCAACTGGAGGAAGCAGGCGCATGACCACGCAAGGCGGGACGGGCTCGGACCGGGTGATCGCCATCATTCCGGCCCGCGGCGGATCCAAGGGGCTGCCCGGCAAGAACGTGCGGCCGATCGGCGGCAAGCCGCTGATCGCCCACTCGGTGCAGCACGCGATCGCGTCGGGCGTCTGCGACCGGGTGCTGGTCACCACCGACGACGAGGAGATCCGGGCCGCCGCCGAGGCCGCCGGCGCCTGGACCCCGTTCATGCGCGAGCCCGGCCTGGCCGAGGACCTGACCCCGACCGAACCGGTGCTGAAGGACGCGCTGGAGCGCGCCGAGGCGATCGACGGCCCGTTCGGGATCGTCGTGTTCCTGCAGCCGACCGACATCTTCCGCAAGCCGGAGTGGATCGCCCAGGCGGTCGGCATCCTGAAGACCCGGCCGGAGATCGACTGCGCCTTCGTCGCCAACAAGACCCACAAGAACTTCTGGTACAAGACCGAGGACGGCACCTGGAAGCGGGTGTTCGACTGGATGGCGGTGTACGGCCCGCGCCAGACCCGCACCCCGCTGTTCCGCGAGGACACCGGCATCGCCTCGGCGCTGCGCGCCGACCTGATCCGCCAGGGCCGCCGCACCGGCGACAGCGCCGAGGTGATCGGGATCGACGACACCGCGTCCGGCATCGACATCCACGACGCCTTCGACTTCTACCTGGCGGAGAAGGCGCTGGAGTGGTTCGAGAAGCACGGCGGCAAATGACCCCCTCGGACGAGCGCCGCGGCACCGTCCTCGAGGACGGCCTGCATTCCGCCTTTCCGACCCCGCTGCTGGTCAAGCGGTTCGGCGACTCTGCCGAGCTGAACGAGCGGCTGCTGGAGCACATCGCAGCGCGCGAGGCGAACGAGCCGAGCATGGGGCTCAGCAATGTCGGCGGCTGGCATTCGCCGACCGACCTGCTGGACTCCGGCGACCCGGCGATCCTGGAACTGCGCAAGCGGATCTCCGCCTGCATCCAGAAGATGCTGGTCCTGACCCGGCACAAGAAGCCGACCGGCGACCAGACCATGCGGATCAGCGCCTGGGCCAACGTGGCCCGCGCCGGGGCTTACAACGCGATCCACAACCACACCCCGGCGGTGTTCTCGGGCGTCTACTACGTCAGCGTCGGCGACCCGGCGCCGGAGGGCAGCCGGGACGGCCTGATCGAGTTCGTCGACCCGCGGCCCGGACCGCACGGCGGGCCGCTGCCGACCCACGTGTTCAACGCGCCGCTGATCGTCGATCCCGAGCCGGGCATGCTGCTGATGTTCCCCGGCTGGCTGCTGCACTACGTGCACCCGTATCGCGGGACCAGCCCGCGGGTGTCGGTGGCCTTCAACCTGCGGCTGATGGCCGATCGCGGCCAATCGGGCTGAAGCGCCGGACTGGCCAAACGCCGCGCCCCCGCTATACAACCTTTCGACGGGATGACCGGAAGAGGGGGTGGGCAGTGGAATCGACCGCAGCGCTCGACGCGTTCGAGCTGGCCGATTCGACGACCTGGTCGAACGATCTGCTCGAGTCCGACGTCGAGCACGTCGTCGGGCGGATCCGGTCTTGCAGCCTGGCCGGCGGCCCGTTCGACCACCTGATCGTTCCCGATTTCCTGCCGGCCGACCTGTTCGCCGGCGTCGGCGCCGCCCTGGCCGACATGCCGACCGGGTTCCAGCGCAGTTCCGCGGTGCTGACCGCCTACCAGGTGCCGGTCCGTCACCTGACGCCGGCGACCCGGCGGCTGCGCGCCGTGCTGACCGACCATCTGGTCGCGCAGACCGTGCTGGACACCTTCGCCCACGTCCTCGCGCCGCTGATGGACGACGGCCGCCACCCTGGCGGCTGGCCGGCGATCACGCCGCAGCGGATCTTTCCGCGGGTCGAGCTGATGCGCGACACCGAGGCGATGGTCCTGCCGCCGCACACCGACAGCCACGGCCGGCTGGTCGCCGCCCTGGTCTACTTCCCGGTATCCGGCGGCGGCGCCGACCTGGGGACCCGGTTCTACCGGCCGCTCGATCCGGCGCTCAGCTGCGACGGCCGCCGCTGCCACGACTTCTCGCAGTTCGAGGAGGCCGGGCGCGCGCCCTACGCGGCCAACAGCCTGTGCCTGTTCGCCCGCACCGACACCTCGTTCCACGGCCTGCCCGCCCTCGCCCGCGGAAGCGACCGGCGGGCCGTGCAGTGGTCGCTCCTGCGCAACGGACACTTCTGACGCGGTGACGCTGTCCAGCGGCCGGTGCCGGTGCTAGACAGCGCGGCCATGATCCGGATGCTCCCGCAATCGCCGCCCGCCGCGACGCAGGCCGCAGCGACACCGCCCAACGACCTGCTGGTCCACGCCATCGGCTGGTTCGACGGGCGCTTCGGCTACAACGTCCACACCCGCGGGCTGTTCGACGCGCTGTCGCGGCGGCTGCCGGTGGTGGCGACCCCGCTCTACGTCCGCTCGGGCCCGCTCGCCGAGGACAAGGCCGCCGTCCCGGCCATGTTCGGCCGGCGCGAGATCGCCACCGTCGCCCTGCTGTACGGCAGCCTGACCGACGTGCTGGACGATGCCGCCGGCCGGCGGATCGCCTACACGGTCTGGGAGTCGACCCGCCTGCCGGACGACTGGTTCGCGCCGCTCGGCCGGGCCGACCGGATCTGGACCGCCACGGCCTGGGGCAAGCGCGTGTTCGCCGCCAACGGCTTCGACCCGGCGCGGATCGACGTGGTGCCGGAGGGCGTCGACCCGGCGCTGTTCCATCCGGGCGTTCCGCCGGTCGACGCGTTCCCGGCCAGGCCGTTCAAGTTCCTGGCGATCGGCCGCTGGGAACGCCGCAAGGGCATGGCCGAGCTGGTCCAGGCCTTCGACCGCGAGTTCGGCGACCGCGACGACGTGGTGCTGGTCCTGGCCGGGCTGTACGCCGGCCGGCTCGACCTCGATCTCGGCGCCGAGCTGCGCGCCCTCGACCTGAAGCACCCGCAGCGCCTGAAGGTGGTGCCGCCGGTCGATGCCCACCGGGTGTTCGCGGGGATCTATACCGCCTGCGACGCCTTCGTCGCCCCGAGCCGGGCGGAAGGCTGGGGCCTGCCGGTGATCGAGGCGATGGCCTGCGGCCTGCCGACCATCGTGACCGGCTACAGCGGGCCGACCGAGTTCATCGGCGAGCACGCCTGGCGCATCGACCACCGGCTGGTGCCGGTCGACGTGCCGTTCTTCGAGCGTGCCGACGGCGACCTCGGCCTGTGGGCGGAGCCGGACTGGCGGCACCTGCGGCACCTGATGCGGGAGGTCTACGAGAACCGCGCGGCGGCGAAGGAGCGCGGCCTCGCCGGCTCGGCGCACGTCCGCCGGGCGTTTTCCTGGGAGCGGGCGGCGGACATCGCCGAAGCGCGGATCAGGGACCTGTTCCGCCGCGACGTCCGGTGATCGCGCGCCACGGCAAACCCGGCGCAAGTACTGGTGAGGATGACGTTGCCGGTGTGTCTCGCGCCGACCGGACAGCCGGCGGGCGTCCCCCCTTCGGACAGCCGCGCAGCGGGCGAGTTGTCGACCCCGGGCCCGTCCGTCATGACCCCTTCGCCCGGTCCGCCGCCCGCGCGTAGCCGAGCGTGTCCATCATCGGGCCGGCGGCCGCCTCGAATGCCTCGACCTCGGCCGGGGTGAGGACTTCCGCCCAGCCGCCGACCTCGCCGCGCCGGTAATGCGACGCCGGATCCTCCTGCCCGCGGCTGCGACCGCCGGACAGCTTCTCGAAGCTGGCGGTCTCGATCGCCCTGCGGACGCTGTCCGGCCCGCTGTCGGCCCCCAGGAAGGCGAACAGGCGCGCCGCCTCGGCTTCCCCGTCCGCATGCAGGTCCTCGTATCGGACCTCCAGGTAGCGCCGCCCCTTGGCGAGCTCCCGCGCCTCCCTGATCCGCTTCGCCCAGCCTTCGCCGTAGGCCCGCGCGTAGTCGAGCTGGGTCATGGTCTCCGGCAGCTTCGAGCGGAACCGGATGTAGGCGGAAACCGCACCGTCGCGGCCGTCCCGGATCACGTTGATGAAGCGGGCGGACGGAAACACGGCCCACACGCGGTGCAGCAGCATGATGTTGTCCGGGGTCTTCTCGCCGATCGTGACGAGCTGCTTCGGGTCGCGGCCGTCGAGGTTTTCCTGGACCAGCGCGACGAACGCGGCACGGTAGACCGGAGTGAGCACCTGGGTGCCGGGCCCGCGGACCGTCGGCGCCCAGGTGTTGTGCCCCTCGGACCGGCGCTTGGCATAGCCCTGGGCGGCCCGGGCGAGGGACGGCGCGAGATCGTTGAAGAAGTGCGACTCGCCCAGGCAGACGACCTGTGGATGCGCGTTCAGGAGCTGCTGCACCCAGGTCGTCCCGGACCGCGGAAGTCCCCCGACGAAGAACGTCGGCAGGCGGCTCAGCACCTGTTGCTCTGCTTGCAGGTCTCGGGGCATACGACTCCTCCGACGGCCCGGCGACGGCCGGCAGCCGCTGGCCTCTGTCTACGGGGCAGCGGCCCGCTCCGGCAAGCGCAATGCGCGGTCGTCGATCAGGGCCCCTTCGCCCAGAACACCGACAGCCGGTCGATCGGCCGGCCGTCCTCGCTCCACAGGTACAGCGGGCCTTCGCGATAGCCCCACCATTGCGGGCACGCCCCCAGCGGAACGGCCGCCCGTCCGCCGTCCGACGTCCCGAAGCGGATCGCCGCGTCGCTCCCCCCGCGCGCCCAGGGAGGGCGGTCGGCGAGACGGTAGCGGCGGTTCGGGTCGCCGCCCGCGACGACCAGCCGCAGGCCGGCGCGCTCCGCCGGCCCGAGCGCCAGCGGCGCCAGTTGCCGGACGCCGTCGTGGACCGCGATCTCGCGCCGGTCCAGCCGACCCGCCGGCTCCCCGGCCACCGGCGGACCGGCGGGGGCCGCATCCCCGTCGAACTCGATGCCCGGACCGGCGACGATCGGGCGCAGCCCGCCGTCCGGCATCGACGCGGCGAGCCGCAGCCGCCGCCCGCTTCCGCGCGGTGCCTGGACGGTGATCCCGAACCGTTCGCCCCGTGGCACCTCGTCGGCGATCGGGCGGCCGTCCAGCAGCACGACGACCAGGTCCGCCGCCGCGCCGTCCGCGGCCGCCGACAGGTGGCCGTCGAGGGTCACGGTGTCCGGTCCCGACAGCGACCGCGCCGGCCACTCCGACGGGCCGGAGCGCGGCGGATCCAGAAGCAGACGTCCCGGGGCGGCGCCCCAGTCGCAGATCACCGCGCGGGCGTGCAGCGCGGGGTCGGCCAGGTCGGTCCCGCGCGGCACGTACAGCACCCCGTCGGCGAACGCCTCGACCGGGACATAGTCCTCCAGGACCGCCCGGGTCAGCCGGTGACGGCGCACCGTATCGGGAATCCCGTCGAGGCCCGGGTCGGTCGGCAGGATCACCGCCTCGGGGGACGAGCGCCGCAGCTCGGCCGCCAGTTCGTCCTGCTGCGCGCGGCTCCCGGCGAGACCGCCGTGCAGGAACCGTCCGACCGGGCGATAGCCGAGCAGCGTGTGGAATAGCGCCGGCCGACCGGTCATGTCCAGGACCGCGCCACCCGGCGCGGCCCAGCCCTCGAGCAACAGCCTCCAGCCGTCGAGCACCGCCGGATCGACTGCATCCGACCGGGCGTACCCGATCAGCGGGCGCGCGCCGTCGGCGATCACGGTCGGGCGCAGGCGGGCGGCGACGGCGGCCGGGTCGACCGCGACGGCGGGCTCGGGGCCGACCGCGGCAGCGGCCGTCGCCGCGACCAGCCCACCGAGCACGACCGGATGCGGCACGCCCGGGACCGCCGGGATCGCCGGCTCGACCATCGTCAGCAGCCGGACCGCCGACACCGCGACCGGGATGGCCGCGGCCTGCAGCACCCCGACGGCGTCGCCGCCCGCCGCCCCCGGCAGCGCCGTCAGCGCGACCACCCCCGCGGCCACGGCCACCCAATCGCGCGGATCCAGGCGCCACCGCCCGACGGCCGCCCAGCCGGCCGCCGCGGCGATCGCCGCCAGTCCCGCCCCGGCGACCGCGACGGCGGCCGGCACCGTCGCGACCAGCGTCGTTTCGAACGGCGCGCCGCGGTCGAACGCACCGGCCGCGTCGAAGCCGAGCCGCACCGGCACCAGCAGCCCGACATCACCGCCCGCGAGCGCTCCGGCACCGGCGAGCGCCCCGGCACCGGCGAGCGCCACCAGCACGACGAGCGCGGCCGCGTACAGCAGCGCCGGCCGGAAGCGCCGCCAGCACCGCCCCTCGCCGGCCAGCGCGTCGCGCAGCAGGAGCACGGCCAGCACCGCGACGACGGCCGGCGCCGAGGCCGGCACCAGGAGCGCCTGCAGGACCGCCAGCCCGGCCAGCACCAGCGCCCGGGCGACCGTGGCGCGGACCAGCAGCAGCCCGAGAGCGCCCAGTACCGGCGGCCACAGGACCAGGCCGAGATCCGGAGCCCGGCCCGGGCCGGCATCCAGCATCAGCGCGGCCAGCACGGTCGCCAGCGCCGCGTGCGGCCAGCGCCAGCCGGACAGCCAGCCGAACAGCGCGGCGCCGGCGGCGAGCCAGAACGGCTGCACGATCAGCGCCTGGCCGGCGACCGCGCCCCAGCGCGACGGCTCGAGGACAGTCATGCCGACCAGCGCCCGGCCGGCGTCGGCCCACGGCCCCGCGATCACGGACAACCCGGCCCACGGCCACCGGCCGTCGAGCGCGGCGAACGCCCCGGCCAGGGTCTCGCCCTCGCCGAGCAGGTCGAGCGGCCCGACCGCGCCCGGCAGCCGAGCGGCCAGCAGCCAGACCAGCGGCAGGCCGACCCACAGCATGGCGACCGGGCGCGCCGCCCGCTCGGCCCCGAGCCGGAACGCCAGCGCCCAGCCGGGAACCGCGAGGGCCGCGGCGAGCCAGGCCGGGAACCACGGATACGGCTGGATCGCCGCGTCCTCGACCACATGGACCACCGTACGCGCCGACGCGATCGCCAGCAGCGCCGGGCCGAGCGGCGCCAGGCCGGCGACTGCGCGGGCCAGGGCCTCGGCATCGCGCCCGGTCGCCGCCACCAGGGCGGCGGCGGTCGCCAGCGCCACGCCCGCCGCCGCGGCAGTGCCGAGGTCGAAGGCGAGGAAGCAGCCGAGCCCCGTCGCGAGCCCCAGCACGGCGGCGTCGGTGAGCCCGGCGGCGAGGTCGTATCGGCCGCGGCCCGGTGGCTCCAGAGTCAACGCCCGGCGGGTCCAGCCGCCCTCGCCCGGCCGCCACAGGCGCCGTATCCCGAGAACCGTCAGCAGGGTCAGGACAGGCCAAGCCACGGCGGCGGCCGCGACCAGCAGCCGGCCGTGTCCGGGATCCATGCCGTGGTAGGTCGCATAGTCGACCACGTCGGACGCCGCGGTCGACAGCGGCGGCAGCCGCAGCAGCAGCGCGGCGACCGCGGCTCCCGCCGCCGGCGCCGCCACGGCCAGGATCGCGACGCCGCGCCGGGTCGCCGTCCAGGGCGGCGCCGCGGCCCCGGTCATCCGCCGCCGTAGGCGCGTGCCAGGGCGTCGGCGACCTGCTCGGCCACCACCCGGTATCCGGCCGCCGACGGCACCGCGCGGACGTAGTACTGCCCGACGAAGGTGGTGGGGCCGGCGCGGTAGCGGGCGCGCAGCGCCGGCAGGGTGTCGACCGCGATCAGCCCGGCCGTCGCGGCGCATTCCAGCACCCGCCCCGTGCCGGTGAGGTCCTCGACCGAGCGGGGATCGTCGGGCGTCGCCAGGTCGCGGGCGGCATACTGCGCGACCACCATCACCCGGGCGCCGGTCGACTCCTGCACCGACCGCAGCCGGTGCATCAACAGGCAGGCGACCTCCTGCCCGTCGGTGTGGACCTGGACCTCCGCGAAGCCCGGCCCGTACCACCAGCCGGTCGCGTCCGCCCGGCGCGCGATCCAGTCGGCGAGGTAGCTGTATCCGAGCAGGGTCCGCACCACGCCGAGCTGCCCGACCCGCGGCCGGTCCGGCGAAGGCGGCACGTTGCGCAGCTCCAGCCGGCCGTCGACCACCTCGAAGTACGGCTTCTCCGCGCCGGCGTTCTGCACCAGCTGGGTGCGGCGCACGTCGTCGTAGACGAAGCCGACGACCAGCGCCAACGGCCGATGCTCGACCGCCAGCATCTCGGCCCGCAGCACCGCCTGGTCGAGGCCATAGCCGAACACCCCGCCGTTCGCCACCGGCTGGTCGAGCAGCCCCTCGAGCTGGGCCGGCCAGGTATGGGCGTCGGACACCGCGTCCCCGAAGGTGTAGGACCCGCCGGCCGCCACCACGGCCGCCGGCACCGGCGTCGGCCGGCCCGGCGCGTTGTCGCGCAGGGACCGGGGGCCGACCGTCACCCGAACGTTCCAGGAGCCGGGCGTGCCGTCGTAGTCCGGGGCCGGGACGTAGCCGAGCGCCGGATCGTAGGCGCCGGGATACCCGCTCGCCACCAGGGACAGCTTCTCGGCGACGAAGTTCCGGGGCATGAAGCCGACGCCGTCGAGCAGTCGCGCGATGATCTCGAAGCCGACCAGCAGGGCGACCAGCACGACGACCACCGTCGCGGCGCTTGCCGTCGACCGCGGTTTCGGCCGTGCACCGTCTCGAAGCGCCATCCGGCGTCTCCTGCCCTTTGCTGGACAGTAGTCGACTCGATGCCGGAACGGCAAGAAAGCGCCGACCCGGCGGCGATGCGCGGAACCGTCCGGCCGGCCCGTGCGTTGTCACGGCGAGGCTGTGCCGGCCCCCGGCCGGGCCCGGTCCCAACCAACAGGAGGAGAGCCATGCAACGCATCCTGCTCCCGGCCGTCCTGGCCGGCGCGCTCGCGCTCGGCGGCTGCACGGGCATGAACGACACCCAGCAGCGCACCCTGTCGGGCGGCGCGCTCGGCGCCGGCACCGGTGCCGCGGCCGGGCTGCTGACCGGCGGCTGCATCAGCTGCGGTGCCATCATCGGCGGCGCCGTCGGGGCCGCCGGCGGCTACATCTACGACCAGACCAAGAAGAAGTAGCGGTTCCCCGCCCGCGTGTTCCTCCCCCACTGCCCGGCCCGCCCTACGGCGGGCCATTTCTTTACCCGGTCCGGGGCCGGCTCAGTCCTTCGCGCCGGCGGGGCCGGCCTCTTCGAAGTTCAGGGTGATCGTCGGGATCACGTCGACGTCGACGTCGACACTGGCCAGGCTCAGGCTGTCCCCTTCCTTGCCGATCGTCGCGGACGACGCATCCAGCAGGGCCTCGAGCAGCGCCTTCTCGAGGAAGCCGAACTTTCCGCCGCGCAGCTCCGCGCGCAACGCCGCCAGCTCCTGCTCGCTGATCGCCCGGTCGTAGGCCAGCGACAGGGAGACCGCCGGAATCAGCCCCATCGCCACGCTGACCGTCTCGACCCTGAAGCCGGCCAGCGCCACCATCGCCTTCAGCCGCTCGATGTCGCCGACCAGCGCCGCCCTGGCTGCGACCACGTCGGCGTCGACGCCCAGGATCATGCTCTTCGGCAACGCGATCGCCCACTCGAACCACGAGTAGACGTATCCGCCGATCGTCTGGGTGGATGCGGCCGGCCGCGAGGCCGCAGCGTGTGCCGCCGGCGCCGCCAGCAACAGGGCGGCCAGGAGGGGCAGGACACGCCCCCACATCGTCCAGGCCGACTGAGCCACCCGGTGTTCCCGACGAGACATGACCGCCCCCCAAGCTGAAACCGTGCGAACCGCCTTGGCGTCCGCCCAGGGTACAGCCGGTCGGGCCGCGGGGCTACCGGGACAGGATCGCGGCGAAGCCGACGCCGGACGGACCGAGGGCCCGCCGGCGGCCGGCGGGCCCTCGCCTGTCCTGCGACGGACGGGTGCGACTACTGCCTGGTGGTCGCCGCACTCTGGCCGACGGTGGTGGTCTTCTCCTGCTTCACCTGGCCGGTGGCGATCACCACGACGCGGCGGTTGCGCTGCTCCTTGACGCCGTCGCCGGTCGCCACCGCCGGCTCGTTCTCGCCCTTGGCCTCGATGTCGAGATCCTTGATCTCGCCGACCGTCATGCCCTGGCGCAGCAACTCGGCCCGCACGTTCTCGGCACGCCGGCGCGACAGGTCGGCGTTGTAGTCCTGCGGGCCGGAGGTGTCGGCGTGTCCCTCGATGTAGAGGGTCACCGGCTCGATCTTCCGCATCTCGCCGAGGAACGCGTCGAGCTCGCGCTGCTGGTCCGGGCGGATGGCGTCCTTGTCCCAGTCGAAGTACACGGTGTCGCGCGCCACCTCCTCCTCGACCGTCTCGTAGGTCACGGCGGTCGGCTCCAGGGCGCCCTTGAGGGCGTCCATGGCCGCCAGGAACGAGGCGCGGCAGGCGGCGATGTGGTCGAACTGGTGGCCTTCCTCGGCCTGCTCGACCCAGCAGTCGTAGCGCGACTGGGCGACCGCCGCCTCGGCCGGCGCCTTCTGGCGGCCGCCGCCCTGCAGCAGGGTCACCAGCTCGGCCCGGGCCGACTGCAGCTCGCTGCGGGCCCCGGCGTCGCCGATGTCCCACTTCTCCGGCTCGGCCGGCATCGGCACCTCGCCGGCGGCCGACCGCAGGCCCTTCGCCGCGAAGCGGTCGGCGTCCGCCCAGTCGCCCATCTCGTCGGCCTCGAACAGCGACAGCTCCTTGTACTCGCGGGCCAGCCGGTCGCCGAAGGTGGCGTCGCCGGACTGCAGCGACCGGGCCTTCTCGACGTTCGGGAACAGCGGGAACAGCGTCGCGGCGCCGGCGGCCACCGGCGCTGTTGCGGCGATCCCGGCGGCCAGGGTCACGGGGAGGGCGTAGAGCAGGGTCTTGCGCATGGTCGGTCCTCTTCCGGGTTCGGGTGGTCTCGGGGGGTGACCCGGCCCGGCCGGAAGCCGCGACCTGCGTCGCCGGCCGATCGGCGGCGGGCGGGGCACTCCCCGTGCGAAGTCACCCGGTCAACCGCCGGGCCGGCCGGCGGTTCCGGTCCGGACCGGAATCGGCCCATTGACGAACCGGGGTCGGATCGCGAACCTTGGCGGCTTCTTTCGCACCGCAACAACGGCTCCCCGATGACTGTCTCCAGCTCCGCGCCCCGTCTCGCCGTCGACGTGGGCGGTACCTTCACCGATGTCGCCCTCGAGATCGGACCGCGGCGCGTCACCGCCAAGGTCCTGACCACGCCGCAGGCGCCCGAGGAGGGCGTGCTGGCCGGCGTCGACAAGGCCGTGGCCGAGGCCGGGATCGCGCCGGAGAGCGTCGGGCTGATCATCCACGGCACCACGCTCGCGACCAACGCGCTGATCGAGCGCAAGGGTGCGAAGACCGCGCTGATCACCAGTTCCGGCCACCGCGACAGCGTGGAGATGGCGCAGGAGAACAGGTTCGAGCAGTACGACATCGCGATCGACCGGCCGGCGCCGCTGGTGCCGCGCTACCTGCGCTGGTCGGTGACCGAGCGCCTGAACTACCGCGGCGAGGTCCTGGTGCCGCTGGACGAGGATTCGGTGCGCGCCCTGATCCCGGCGATCGCCGAGCAGAAGATCGAGGCGGTCGCCATCGGCCTGCTGCACGCCTACGCCAACGGCGACCACGAGCGCCGGGTCGCGGCGATCCTGGCCGAGGCCTATCCGAACCTGGCGATCACCCTGTCGAGCGAGGTGTGCCCGGAGATCCGCGAGTACGAGCGGCAGTCGACCGCCTGCGCCAACGCCTACGTCCAGCCGAAGATGGCGCGCTACCTGACCGAGCTCGGCGCCCGCATGCGCGACCGCGGTTACCGCTGCCCGTTCCTGCTGATGACCTCGGGCGGCGGCCTGACCACGCTGGAGACCGCGATCCGGTTCCCGATCCGGCTGGTCGAGTCGGGCCCGGCCGGCGGCGCCATCCTGGCGACCGAGATCGCCAAGGAATGCGGCCTGAAGGACGTGTTGTCCTACGACATGGGCGGCACCACGGCGAAGATCTGCCTGATCGACGACTTCGCGCCGCTGTCGACCCGCACCTTCGAGGTCGCGCGGGTCTACCGCAACCTCAAGGGCAGCGGCCTGCCGGTCCGCATCCCGGCGATCGAGATGGTCGAGATCGGCGCCGGCGGCGGCTCGATCGCCCATGTCGACGCCATGGGCCGGCTGCTGGTCGGCCCGGAGAGCGCGTCGTCCGAGCCCGGCCCGGCCTGCTACGGCCGCGGCGGCACCCGGCCGACGGTGACCGACGGCGACGTGGTGCTCGGCAAGATCGACCCGGCCCGGTTCGCCGGCGGCGAGGTGGCGCTGGACGTCGACGCGGCGGCCGGCGCGGTCGCCGCCGAGGTCGGCGCGCCGATGCAGCTCGAGGGCCGGCTCGGCGCCTTCGCGATCGCCGAGATCGTCGACGAGAACATGGCCAACGCCGCCCGCGTGCACGCCATCGAGTGGGGCAAGGACATCACCGCCCGGTCGATGATCGCGTTCGGCGGTGCCGCCCCGCTGCACGCCGCCCGGCTCGCCGAGAAGCTCGACATCGCGACCGTGGTGGTGCCTACCGGCGCCGGCGTCGGCTCGGCGATCGGCTTCCTGCGGGCGCCGATCTCCTACGAGGTGGTGCGCAGCCGCTATCTCCGGCTGTCGGAGTTCGACGCCGACGCGGTCAACGCGCTGCTGGCCGAGATGGGCCGGGAGGCGACCGGGATCGTCGTCGCCGGCGCCGGGTCGGAGGGCCTGACCGAGAGCCGGGTGGCGTTCATGCGCTACGTCGGCCAGGGCCACGAGATCAGCGTGCCGCTGCCGGCCGGCAGCCTGACCGCGGCCGACGCCGACCGCATCCGCGCCGCCTTCGAAGCCGAGTACACCGCCCTGTACGGTCGCACGATCCCGGGCCAGGAGCCCGAGATCCTGAGCTGGACCCTGACGGTCTCGGCCCCGACCGTGCACGCGGAACCGCCGGCCGCGGCCGGTACCGGCGCGCCGGCACCGAAGCCGATCGGCTCGCGCAGCGTGTTCGACCCGGCCCGCCGGGAGGACGTCGACTACGCGATCTACGCCCGCGACGACCTGGTCCCCGGGGCCGCCATCGCCGGCCCGGCGCTGATCGTCGAGGACCAGACCACCACCGTCGTCACCTCGACCTTCGACGTCGCGGTGAACCCGCTCGGCTACCTGATGCTCACCTCCAAGCGCGCCGCCTGAGGAGACCCGCCATGACCGCAAACCGCCCAACCGGCAACAGAACGGCGCTCGACCAGATCCACATGCAGATCCAGTGGAACCGGCTGCTCTCGGTCGTCGAGGAGCAGGCCCAGACCCTGGTGCGCACCGCCTTCTCGACCTCGGCGCGCGAGGCTGGCGACATCTCGGCCGGGGTGTTCGACACCCAGGGCCGGATGCTGGCCCAGGCCGTCACCGGCACGCCCGGCCACGTCAACGCCATGGCCGCCTCGGTCGGGTTCTTCCTGGAGACCTTCCCGATCGCCACCATGGCCGAGGGCGACGTGTTCATCACCAACGACCCCTGGAAGGGCACCGGCCACCTGAACGATTTCACGGTGGTCACCCCGACCTTCCTGGACGGCCGGCCGGTCGGCCTGTTCGCCTGCACCAGCCACGTGGTCGACGTCGGCGGCCGCGGCTTCGGCCCGGACGGGAGGCAGGTCTACGAGGAAGGCATCAACGTGCCGATCATGCGGCTGGCCAGCCGCGGCACGGTCGACGAGGGCCTGATGGGCGTGATCCGGGTCAACGTCCGCAACCCGGTCGAGGTCGAGGGCGACATCTACTCGCTGATGGCCTGCAACGAGGTCGGCGGCCGCCGGCTGGTCGACATGATGCGGGAATTCGGTCTGGCCGACCTGGACGAGCTCGGCCGTCACATCATCGAGAGCAGCCGGGCCGGCATGCTGGAGGAGATCCGCAAGCTGCCGAAGGGCACCTGGAAGAACGCCATGCGGATCGACGGCTTCGAGAAGGAGCTCGACCTGGTCGGCACCCTGACCGTGACCGACGACGGCATCGACGTCGACTTCGCCGGCACCTCCGGCCCGTCGAGCTTCGGCATCAACGTGCCGCTGACCTACACCCAGGCCTATGCCAGCTTCGGGGTGCGCTGCGTGATCGGCGGGGCGGTGCCGAACAACGCCGGCTCGCTCGGCGCGGTTCGGGTGACCGCGCCGGAGGGCACGATCCTCAACGCCCTGCACCCGGCGGCGGTCGCCGGCCGGCACGTGATCGGCCAGATGCTGCCGGACGTGGTGCTGGGCTGCCTGAACCAGGTCATCCCCGACCGGGTGCCGGCCGAGGGCACCAGCTGCCTGTGGAACCCGGTGCTGCTGGGCGGCCCCGGCATCGCCGACGGCGACTACGGCAAGAGCCGGCCGTTCGCCATGAACACCTTCCACGCCGGCGGCACCGGCGCCAGGCCGGGCAAGGACGGGCTGAACGCCACCGCCTTTCCGTCGGGCGTGCGCAACACCCCGGTCGAGGTCAACGAGACGATTGCGCCGCTGATCTTCTGGAAGAAGGAGTACCGGACCGATTCCGGCGGCCCCGGCGCGCATCGCGGCGGACTCGGCCAGGTCATGGAGATCAGCCACGCCGACGGCGCGCCGTTCGCCATGAACTGCATGTTCGACCGGGTCATCCACCCGCCGCGCGGCCGCAACGGCGGCCATGACGGCACCGCCGGCAAGCTGCAGCTCGCCTCCGGGCCGCTGTTCAAGGGCAAGGGCCGGCAGACCATCCCAGCCGGCGACAGGATCATCATCTCGATGCCGGGCGGCGGCGGCCTCGGCGACCCGGCGGCGCGCGACCGGGCGCAGCTGGCGGTCGACGTCCGCGACGGCTTCGTCAGCCCCGAGCAGGCCAAGGCGGTGTACGGCTGGGACGCGGCGGCCGGCGCCGGCGACGACTGAGCGTCTCGACCAATCATCCCCCTGTTCTGACGTCATCCCGGACGGCTGCGCGACGGCGCAGTCGATCCGGGACCCACGAAGCGACGGGTGGGTCCCGGGTCCGTCCCGCCGAGGGCGGTCCAGCCCGGGATGACGGCAAGGAATAGGAGCGCCGAACCTCCCTATCGGCTGGCCAGCAGCAGGGCGACGCCGGCGACGGTGACCGCCACGCCGACGGCGATCCGCGGGCCGATCCGCACGCCGCGCAGGAGCACTGCGCCGAGCGCCAGCGTGGCGAGCGGGTAGGTCGCCACCAACGGCGCCACCAGCGCCACCGGGCCACGCGCCAGGGCGGCGTACATGGTCACCACGGCGGCACCGTTGCACAGCCCGACGGCCGCGAACCACAGCACGCCGGTGCGGTCGCCGCGCAGCGACGGCAGGCCGCCACGCGCCGCCGCGAAGCCCACGACCACGACCGCCGACACCAGGTAGCCGACGGTGGCGGCGGCGTACGGGCTCGGCCAGGTCTCGAAGCCGATCTTCACCGCCGGCTGCACCAGGCCGCGGACCGCGGCCGCTGCCAGCGGCAGCAGGAAGGCCGCCCGCACGCCGATCCCGCCGCCGCGCGCCGAGGCCAGCACCAGCAGGGTGGCACCGGCGACCACCAACAGGATGCCGGCGGCCTGGCCCGGCCCCGGCACCTCGCCGAGCAGGGCGGCGGCGAACAGCACGGCGAACAGGGGGGCCAGATTGCCGAGCGCGCCGGCGACGTGCGGGCCGAGCCGGCGGTTGGCGGCGAAGGTCAGCATGGTGACGGTCGCCGGGAACAGCAGCCCGACCGCCGCGAACACCAGCACCGCCGGCAGGGCGGCGGCCGACCAGTCGACCAGCAGCGGCGAGGCCAGCAGGAACGCCGCCGCGGTGGTCGAGACGCTGACCGCTGCCCCGCGCACCGGCGGCAGGTGGCGCAGCCCGAACGGCGTCAGCACCAGCGCCGATCCGAAGAACACCGCCGCGACCAGGGCCAAGGCGACCGCGTCACCGACCATGCACGCCCCCGCGGTCATCGTCCCCCGCCGTCATCGCCACACTCCCGCCGCACCGCTCGGACACTGTAAACTGCGACGGATCGGCCGGGATCGCGCGTTGAACGACCGGGACCCGTTCCCGTCGCGATGGACCGTTTCTTGCTTCCCTGAATGGCGACCGGAACCCGGCCTTCGGAGACTGCCATGCCCACGCTCGACTCTCTCGACGCCTTCGAAGCGCTGCCGTTCGCGGAGTCGACGATCACCGTCACCGTCGACCCGGTGATCGTCGACACGGTCGACGACGACACCCTGACGGGCAGCGCCCGCGCGGACCGGATGTTCGGCGGCAACGGCTGGGACGTCCTGTCCGGGCTCGCCGACGACGACGTGATCTACGGCAACACCGGCCTCGACACCCTCGACGGCGGTGCCGGCAACGACCTGCTGTACGGCGGCCAGGACGACGACCTGCTGAAGGGCGGCGACGGCGACGACAGCCTGTTCGGCGGCCTGAACTCCGACACCGTCTACGTGCTGCGCAACGGCGAGCTGTCCCTGCTGGCGGGCCGCGACACCCTGTCCGGCGGCGCCGGCGACGACCTGATCTACGGCAACCAGGGCAACGACCTGCTGTTCGGCGGCGCCGACGACGACACCCTGTACGGCGGCCAGGGCAACGACCGGCTGAGCGGCGGCGAGGGCCGCGACATCCTGTATGGCGGGCTCGGCGCCGACGGCTTCGCCTATGCCGCCGCCGACGAGGGCCGCGACACCATCCACGGCTTCGACGTCACCGAGGACCAGATCCTGATCGCCGGCGGCGTCTCGGTGTCGACCCGCACCGACCTCGGCGACGACGTCTTCATCCGGCTCGACACCGGCACCCGGATCACCCTGATCGGCGTCGACGACCCGGACCAGGTCGCGGTGGCAACGCTGTAGGCCTCAGATTCCGTACAGCAGCGGGTCCAGGCAGCGTTTGACGTCGTCCTCGTCGAGCCCCTGATACGGGATCTCCACTCCGAGGTAGCGCTTCGGGACCGCGACGAGCGCCGATAGCACCGCGACATAGCCTTCTCCGGCCACCCGGACCGGCGGATCGAGGCCAGGAATCGACGGTGTTTGGCTGGCCGGTAAGACCGGTGCGACGATCCGGGATTCAAGCAGGTGATCAAGCCCCGGATGCTGGATGACGAGAAGATAGGGTGGATCGCTCGCAACCGCGTTCCGGTACAGGCAGTGCACAATCAGAAGGCCCGGAGCCGCTCGTTCGCCAAGCCCTGGGTACGGTCGCGCTCAGCCTTGCGAGCCAGGTTTTCGCGGTGCCGATCGACCCAGTCTTGGAGCCGGTCGTCGACCTGGCGATCGAGAGCGCGACGGAGGCCTACCTCGGCGGCCCGGTCCAGGTCGACCGAGCGTTGCCTAGCCTGCTCGAGCAGATCGCTGTCGACCGATACGGTTACCCGGGCCTTCGGCATCAGGGTTCTCCCTTGATCGCAGATCAGGTCTACGCCCTCGCCACCGGCGCCGCCAGCCCACCGGCCGTCACCTCGCGGCGACCAGCGTCCCTGACAGGGCGGCCGGGTCGGCGCCGGCTCCCGCTTGCGACCATTGACCGGGAAACGCCGGGTGGCAAAGCTGCCAGCGGCGCCCGCCGTCGGCATGCCGGGAAGGACCGGCGCCGTCACCGGCGGCACCGGGGGTTCCGTGGCCGCAATGAGGGTGCCCATGATCCAGCGCATCGTCCTCGCCGTCCTGTACCTGGTGCTGGCGGCAGCGGTACCGGCCGCCGCCCAGCAGCCGGCAGCTCCTGGCGAGGTCCGGCATCCCCTGCAACCGATCGACACGTCGAGTCCGCGCGCCACCCTGACCGGGTTCCTCGACAACACCGACGCGATCGGCCGGTTCTACCGGGACGTCTACTATCCTCATCCGACGCGGGCCAACCTGCAGGCGGCCGTGCGCGCCCGCCTGCGAACGGCGCACCGGGTCCTGGATCTCCGCAACGTCGCGCCGGCCGCCCGCGACCAGGTAGCGGTCGAGGCCAGCATCTATCTCTACGAGATCCTATCGCGCATTGAACTGCCGGCGCCCGACAGTCTCCCGGGACCGGACGCGGTCGCCGGCGCCGATCCGCCGGAGCGCTGGGTGCTGCCCGGCACCAACATCACCTTGATCCGGGTCCCCGAGGGCGAGCGCCGCGGCGACTACCTGTTCAGCGGCGATACGGTCAGCCTCGCGGCGGACGCCTATGCCCTGGTCCGGGGCCTGCCCTACCGGCGCGCCGTGCCGACCAGCGATTTCGTAGAGATACGTCGCCTGATCGGTGGCGTCCTGATACCCCCCAAGGCAATCGAGGGCCTTCCCGACTGGCTCAAGGCGGGCATCCTCGGTCAGGTCGTCTGGAAACTGCTGGCGCTGGCGGCGCTGGCGCTGTTTGTCGTGGCGCTGATCGTCCTGGCGCACCACGCATCGGGCCGCCTGCGACGGCAGTGCGGCACGCGATCGGCGGTGCGTGCTGCACTGACCCGCCTGCTGGTGCCACTCGCAATCATCGTCCTGGTGCCGCTCGCCGCCGTCGTGGCGAACGGCGTCATTGCCGTCAACGAGGCGCTGGGTACGCCGATCAGGATCGGCGCCGAGGCTGTTCTGCACCTGATAGGGGCCTGGATCGCCTGGGTGGTCTGCGTGTCGGTCGCCGAGATCGTGATCGAATCCCCGCGTGTCGCGGAGGGGACGCTGGACGCGCAGGTGCTGCGGCTGTGCTCGCGCATCCTGGGGATGGTCTTCGCCGTAACCCTGATCCTGATCGGCGGCGAGAAGATCGGACTGCCGCTGGTCGGCCTGCTCGCCGGCGTCGGCGTCGGCGGCCTGGCGATCGCCTTGGCCGCGCAGGACACGCTTCGGAACGTCCTCGGCAGCCTGATGATCTTCTTCGACCAGCCCTATCGAACCGGCGATCTGATCGCCGTCATGGGCCACGAGGGATTGGTCGAGTCCATCGGGCTGCGGTCGACCCGGATCCGCCAGCTCAACGGCACGCTGACGACGATCCCGAACGAGAAGATGGCGTCGGTGGAGATCGACAACGTGTCCCTGCGTCCGAACATCCGCCGCGTCATCCGCCTCGGACTGAACTACGACACGCCGCCGGACAGGGTCGAGCGCGCGATGACCGTGATCCGCGAGGTGCTCGACGAACAGGCCGCGCACTGGGGCGACATGCCGCCACGGGTGCACTTCGAGGACATGGCGGCGGACAACCTGTCGCTGGTCGCCTACACGTGGTTCCACCCGCCGGATTTCTGGGCCTTCAAGGCGGCGCACGACCGGATCAACCTGCGGATCCTGCAGCGGTTCGCCCAGGAGGGGATCGGCTTCGCCTTCCCGACCAGAACCACCGTGCTCGAGCCGGGCAGCGCACCGATCGCGGTCGCGCTCTCTGCCCCGTCCCCAGCCGCCGATGCCCGCGGCTGACGCCGCTACCCGACCTCCTCGGCCTTCCACCAGCCGGCCAGCTCGCGCCGGACCAGGGTCTCGTACAGGGTGACGGCGTCGGCGCCGGAGTTCAGGCAGGGGATCGCCGTGAAATGGGTGCCGCCGGCCTCCTCGAAGGTCTCGCGGGCCTGGATGGCGATCTCCTCCAGGGTCTCGACGCAGTCGGCGACGAAGCCCGGCATGACCACCGCCAGCCGCTTCACCCCGGACTGCGCCAGGGTTTCGATGGTCTCGTCGGTGTAGGGCTGCAGCCACTCCTCGCGCCCGAACCGCGACTGGAAGGTCAGCCGCAGCCGGCTCTCGTCGAGGCCGAGCCGGGTGCGCAGCAGCCGGGCGGTCTTGGCGCAGTGGCAGTGGTACGGGTCGCCGAGGGTCAGGTAGCGCTTCGGCAGGCCGTGGAACGACGCCAGGATGACCTCCGGCTGCCAGTCCAGGGTCCCGAGATGCGTCTCGATCCCCGCGGCGACCGCCTCGATATAGGCCGGGTCGTCGTGGAACGCCGGCACCGTGCGGACCGCCGGCTGCCAGCGCGCGTCGAGCAGGTGGCGGGCGACCTCGTCGACCACGGTGGCGGTCGTCGAGGCGGCGTATTGCGGGTACAGCGGCAGCACCAGGATGCGGTCGCAGCCCTCGTCCTGCAGCGCCTGCATGCGGGCGCGGATCGCCGGGTTGCCGTAGCGCATCGCCCAGTCGACCCGTACGGTCTCGGCCTCCGGGTCGAGCCGGGCCTGCAGCGCCTCGGCGGTCGCCCGGGTGTGGAAGCGCAGCGGCGACTCGTCGGTCTCGGCCAGCCAGATCGCCCGATAGGCCTCGGCGGTCTTCGGCGGCCGGGTGCGCAGGATCACGCCGTGCAGGATCAGCTTCCACAGCACCGGGTTGACGTCGATCACCCGGCGGTCGGACAGGAACTCCGCCAGATAGCGGCGGATGTCCGGGATGCTGGTCGAGTCCGGTGTGCCGAGGTTGACCAGAAGGACGCCGATCCGGCCGAGCCGGACGGTCGGGTGGTCGGGCACGCCGGGAACGGCGGCGACGGTGCGCACGGACATGGTCGGCGATCTCCTTTCAGGCCGACACGACATGTGCGCAAGCGACGCCGACGTCAATTGCGGGTTGCCGATTGCAGCGATAGGCCGGGCGGAACACGGTCCGGAATCGACGGGGCGGCGGCCCCTTTCGGCACCGCCGCCCCTGACGAACGATCTTATGGTCAAGCGAGCCGGGGCGTCACGACGACGCGGCCTCGGCCTTCTCGATCCACGAGTCGAAGGTGTCCCGGTTCGCCGCGATCCACTCGTCGGCGTGGCGCTGGATGTCCTCCGGCTTGTCCTGGCCCGCGAACATCTTGGCGTTCTGCGCGAAGATGTCCTGAAGCGGGATCCGCATCACCTTGAACAGCGTGGCCGCCGCAGGATTCGCCTCCAGGAAGTCCGCGTTGACGACCGGCCGGATATCGTTGGCCGGCCAGCCCATCCTGCACGGATCCTCGACGCAACCGGCCACGCCGGCCACCGTGGTCAGGTCCTCGTACTGTTTCTGGTCGTCCGGCAGCGACGGGAACGGCGTCCCGATCCACACCACGTCCTTGCCCGGCTTCAGCAGGCCGACGGTCCAGTTCGGCGTCCAGGTGTAGAACAGGATCGGCTTGCCTTCCTCGTAGCGCCCGATGGCGTCGGCCATCGAGGCCGAGTAGCCGGCCTTGATCGGGTTGATGTAGTCGCGCAGGTCATAGGCATCGAGCTGATGCTCGATGACCAGCTCGCAGCCCCAGCCCGGCGGACAGGCGACCATGTCGGCCTTGCCGTCGCCGTTGCTGTCGAAGGCCTGACGGACCTCCGGACGCTTGAAGTCCCCGAGGCTCCTGATGCCGTACTTGTCGGCCGAGGCCTTGTCGACCAGGTAGCCCTGCAGCGCGCCGCCCTTGGCGACGTATCCGTGCGTCCGGGCGCCGCTGGCGAAGTCGTCCTCGTAGCTGTTGTGCAGCGGGAACCAGCCGTTCACCCAGAAGTCGACGTCACCGCTGGCGACCGCCTGGTAGAATACCGGGTTGTCGAGCGACTTCGGCTTCTCGACCGTATAGCCGAGGGCCTCGAGCGCCTTGCCGTAGATCGCGGTCTGGAACCAGCCGGTGTCCCAGGTGGCGCGGGCCGGGGTGACGGTCACGCCGTCGCCGGGACCGGCGGCCGAAGCGCCCTGGGGCGCAATCAGAAGGGCTGCGGCCATCGCAGTGGCGGCGATGCCCTTCACCGCTGGAGCGTAACGCATGTGAACCTCCTTGGTCGTCTTGCGTTTCGTTGCGTTGTGAGCGGGCTCCGGCGCTGTGGCACGCGCCGGGAACGATCGCGGCGGCGCCCCGCTCAGGCGCCGCGCGAATTCGGTTCGGTGGCCGGGCCGGACGCCTCTGCGTCGCCGGCGGTCCGGCCGAGAAGCCTGGCGAACAGCGCGCGGAAGCTGCGCTGCTCGCCCTGCTCGTCGCCGACCGCCTGGGTCAGCCGGTCCAGCACGATGGCGATCAGGACGATGCCGATGCCGCCGAGCGCGGCGAGGCCGACGTCGAGGCGTCCGATGCCCTGGAACACGATCAGGCCGAGCCCCTCGGCGCCGATCAGGGCGGCGATCACCACCATCGACAGCGACAGCATCAGGGTCTGGTTCAGGCCGGCCAGAATGGCGCGCAGCGCCAGCGGAATCTGGATCTCGAACAGCATCTGCCGCGGCGTCGCGCCGAACGCATGCCCGGCCTCGACCAGGTCACCGGAAACCTGGCGGATGCCGAGGTTGGTCAGGCGGATGATCGGCGGCATCGAGAAGATGATCGTGGCGATCACGCCCGGCACCATGCCGACGCCGAACAACATGACCACCGGCACAAGGTAAACGAAGGCCGGTGTGGTCTGCATGATGTCGAGCACCGGGCGGATGCCGGCGGCGAACCGGTCGCTGCGGCCGGCCCAGATGCCGAGCGGCACACCGACCAGGGCGCAGAAGAACACGGCGGTCAGCACCATGGAGAGCGTCGTCATGCTCTCTTCCCAGATCCCGACCGTGTCCAGGAACACCATCGACGCGGCGGTGAAGAGCGCGACGTTGCGGCCGGCAACCCGCCAGGCCAGCGCGCAGCCGACGGCGAGGAACACCAGGAACGGAATCGCCAGCAGCCCGACCTCGAGGCCGCCGAGCATCTGGTTCACCGGCCACTGCATCGCCTGGAACACCGGGCGCAGCGCCGGCACCATCTGGTCCTTCACCAGCCACTCGATCCAGTCGTCGAGCGGCAGGGTCAGCAGGTCCGACGGGCGGGGAAGCGGATCGGTCATGATGTCACGCGGACGCGGACGGCCGGACGGCCGACGGCGCTCCCGTTTCGGATTCTGCCTCGGGGTTTCGGGCCAGCTCGGAGAACACGTCGGTCGGATGCAGGGCGCCGACGCAGCGGCCGGCGTCGTCGAGCACCGGCACCGGCAGGCCCTCCTCGCAGGCGGCGTAGGCGGTGGCGATCGGCGCGTCGGCCGCGACCGTCGCGTCCGCCGTGCGGCCAACTTCGATGGGTTCGCGCATGAGCGTCGCCGCAGTCACCACCCGGCCGCGGTCGACGTCCTGGGTGAACGCCGCGACATACGGATCCTCCGGCGCCCGGACGATGTCCTCGGGCGTCGACGTCTGCACGAACCGGCCTTCCTTCATGATGGCGATCCGATCGCCGAGATGCAGGGCCTCGTGCAGGTCGTGGGTGATGAACACGACAGTCTTCCGGAACCGGCGCTGCAGCTCGAGCATCTCGTCCTGCATGTCGCGCCGGATCAGCGGATCGAGCGCCGAGAACGGTTCGTCCATCAGCAGGATGTCGGTCTGCGAGGCGAGCGCCCGGGCCAGGCCGACCCGCTGCTTCATGCCGCCGGACAACGCACCGGGCTTGTAGTCGCCCCAGCGCGCCAGCCCGACCACGTCGAGCGCCTCGTCGGCGGCGGCGCGTCGTTCCTCGGAGCCGACCCCTCGGATCTTGAGGCCGAATTCGACGTTCTCGCGGACCGTCTTGTGCGGCAGCAGGGCGAAGTGCTGGAACACCATGCCGATCTTGTTCCGCCGCAGCGCTCGCAACGCCTCGTCGTCGAGCGAGGTGACGTCCTCGCCGTCGATCAGGACCTGGCCGGCGGTCGGCTCGATCAACCGGTTCAGGCAGCGGATCAGCGTGGACTTGCCCGACCCGGACAAGCCCATCACGACGAAGAAACTGCCCTCGGGAACGTCGAACGACACCCCGTCAACGGCCAGAACTTGACCCGTCCTGGCCTGAACATCGTCGCGCCGCAAGCCCGATTTGCGCAATTCGAGCGCTTCTTCGGGCGAACCACCAAATATCTTAACGAGATTATCGACCTTAATTCTTGGCCTTCTTTGATCAACGCCATCCCGACAGACCAAACCGAACCTCAATCGTCGTTGAAACGAAGTCCCGATTACCGAATCCGGACTTTCGGGCCGTTGCGTTGCCACCTAGGTAGCATTTCGTGTGCGTCAACCGTTTTCTCGGCAACGGGATCGCGACGGGTTGCCGCCCCCATTGGAGTCCGTTGAGCCACCGCCCCGCTGACTGTATGGTCCGCCGCCGTTCCCGGGAGGGGCGCACCCCAGGGAGACTGCCTCGATGAGCACGCGGTACTTCTTCTTCGGAACCCTGATGGACCGGGATGTGCTGGAGCTGGTGCTCGACCGCCCGGTCGCGCCCGCCGCGCTGGCGCCGGCCCGGCTGCCCGGGTACCGGCGGGTGCGGATCCTGCGCGACAGCTTCCCGATCCTGGTCGAGGACCCGTCCCGCGCCGTCGAGGGCTACGTGTTCACGACCGCCTCCGCCGAAGAGGATGCCCGGATCCTGTACTTCGAGGACTACGACTACGACCTCGCACCGTGCCGGCCGACCCTGCTCGACGGGCAGGTCGTAGAGGCGACGTTCTGCGGCGCCGAGGACGGCGTGCTGGGCTCCGACGAACTCTGGGAGCTGGAGCGCTGGGCCATCCGTCACAAGCCCGGCTTCCTGGAACTCTCGCGGATCTACATGAACTTCTACGGCCGCCTGACGGCGATCGAGGCGGATGCGCTCTGGACGCGGGAGCGCGAGCGCCTGCAGGCCGAGGGCATCCTGGTCGTCACTCCCGAACTCGCACCGGCCGCGGAGGGCTGAAGCATGCGCCTGGTCGCCGAACCGATCACCGAGGCGGCGTTCGCGCCGTTCGGCCAGCTCCTGGCGCTGCCGACGGAAGCGGGCCGCGTCGACTACTCGGCGTTCGCCGAGAACCTGCGGCCGGGCAAGGCGTCGGTGTGCTTCCGGACCAGCCTGACGGCGCCGAGTTCGCTGCCGCTGAAGACCCGGGTGATGGAGCGCCACGCGTTCTCCAGCCAGGCGTTCCTGCCGGTCGACGTCGCACGCTACGTGGTGATGGTGGCGCCGGACGCGGCCGATGGCGGACCGGACCTGTCCGGGGCCCGGCTGTTCCTGGTCGACGGCCGCACCGGCATCAACTACCGCGCCGGCGTCTGGCACCACCCGATGACGGTGCTCGACCGCGACGCCGTGTTCGCCACCGTCATGTTCAACGACGGCGGCGACCGCGACGAGGACTGGGCCGACCTGCCGGTCGAGGTCGAACTGAGCCTGTAGGCCCGGCCCGAGGCCGGACACCGGCACCGACGAGCGAAAGGGGCGACGGGGAGGTCGTCACGGCATTCGGGCTTTCGAACGGTGTGGTGTCCGGGTAGCCTGTCGTCCGTCAGGGGTGGACAAGCCGATCGGGTGGGGGGCGTCCGTCCGACACAACTCCGAGGACGGCGTCGCCGGGCTCAGGCATGACGGACTTCCGTCCTGTGCCGCGCTCCCCGGCACGGTAGCGCCGTTTCACGCCAGGCAGTTCGCGGACGATGTCTTCGAGATCCGCTGTCACGTCCGGCCGTTGGCGAGCGGCTTCGGCGCGTCGCTGTCGAGGCATCCCGGGATCGGCGGTGGGGGAAGCTGCGCAGTGATACCGAAGGAAAGCCGGCGAGCGGCAAGGGCTTGCGTTCGGGACAGCTACGAGATGCATGCGCGTGCCTGCGCGCCGGACAACTTCTACGCACAGGTGAAGCACACGGTCGCCGGCACGCCGGTATCGCCGGAACAGATCGCGATGATCGTCCAGTCGGTGCGGAGCGGGTTGTCCTTGGAGGCGGCGGATCGCGTCCTGGATCTCTGCTGCGGCAACGGGGCCCTGACGACGGAGTTCTTTGCGGCCTGCGGCGGAGGCCTCGGGGTCGATTTCTGCGAGACGCTGATCACGGTGGCGAACAGGCACTTCGTACGGCGCCCGCAGGAGGCGTTCCGGCTGCAGGACGTCGTCGACTACGCCCGGAACGCGGACGACACGGCGGGCTTCACCAAGGCCGTCTGCCACGGTGGCTTCCAGTACCTCCCGCCGGCTGACGCCCAGGAGCTGCTGGAACTGCTTCGCCAGCGCTTCGTCGAGGTGAAGCGCGTGTTCCTCGGGAATCTGCCCGACAAGCGCCGGATCGACGCCTTCTTCGGAGACCGCGACCGTGTCGCGGGCATCGAGAACGATTCGGCCAGTCCGCTTGGAATCTGGAGAACCGAGGACGAGATCCATTCGCTTTCGGCCAAGACCGGATGGACGGCGACGATCCTCCCGATGAACGCCCGGTACTATGCCGCCCACTACCGCTACGACGTCCTGCTGAAGCGCCGGTGAGGCACGGCGTTCCGGCCGCCTAGGACACCACCCTCGCTGCCTGCGGCTGGTCCCACGTGGCCGGATCCGAGGCGTGGCGGAGTATCGCGTCGATAGCGTCATCCATTCGGAACTCCGCTCCGGCGACCCGCACGGCCGCCTCGCCGAGATCGTCGAGAACCGGATCGCCGGCGGTCGCCGCATCGAGCCAGTCGGTCAGGCCCTCCATCGACGGTCCCAACAGCCCGACGCTGGTTCCGTCGTATCTCTGCATCGCGGAATTCGGCGCGTTGACCACGACCGCACCTCGTCGCATGGCGTTCGTGACGCGTTCGCTGATGGCGCCGGTCATGCTGTTGGGGTTCAACGCGATCAGGCAGCGCGTTCGCTTCATGAGGTCCAGGATCCCGGCGAAGGCCATCGGTCCCGCGACGACGCAGTCCGCGTGCCGCTTCTGCAGATCGACCGCACCGGCCGTGACGATCAGGGACGGATAGCCCGCCAACCGGGCAAGCAACCGCCGGCGCGCCTGGCTGGTCGTGAACCGGGTGAGAAGCGTGAGCGCCAGACGCCCGGCCCTGCTTCGCAGGTCGAGATCGAGACCCAGGTCGGCGGTCGTTCGCTCGAGGGCCCGCACGACCGGCAGTGCGCAGGTCGCGCCAAGCAGTTCGGCTGCCCCCTCGATCGAGCGCACCACTTGCGGGAACCGGTCGAACAGAGCCCGCCAAGCCTCCCGGAAGCGTTCGGGGTCGTCGCAGGTTCCGACGAACAGGATGGGTACCGGCCGCCGGGACGTCGGGAGCCACTGTGCCTCGTCCTCGAGGCCGATGTCGTTGAAGGCGGGGCGGTACGGCAGCAGCCGGGCCCCGGACCGGTTCACGCCGTGCGCATAATCCAGCGTGTCGTGGTCCATGAGCATCGCGAGCTTTCGACGAAACACGCTGTCGTGGAAGCCGGTCGACCCGTCGTAGTAGGGCGGGTTGCCGATCAGGGTGACCAGCGTCTTGTCCCGAATCGCCTGGAACTCGGCTGTGCCGCTCACGGGTACCGGCCAATCCTTGGCCTGGCTGCGGACCGTCAGGATCAGGGGAAACTCCGGTGCCGCAAGGACCTCCCGGAGGCTCCGGGAATCGAGCGGATCGACCAGCCGGACGGCATAGCCGCGGTCCACCAGGGCCGCCTGCATGCACCGGTAGTCCAGCTGGTAGAGGTCCCTGTCCAGCCCCTGCTCCAGCCAGGGGAGAACCAGCGCCACCCCTCGGTTGGCTCCGTCACGTACCAATGAACACCGATCCCTTCGCTTCAACGGTCCGAAGCCTCGTCCCGGCATCGGCTGCTCCGCACGACCGCCTCCTGCCGTGGTCCCAGCGTTGTCGCCGTGCGGCTGCACACAGTAGAACCTGCATCATGACCGCTGCCCATTGCATCATCCTCGGGGCCATGAAATCCGCGACGAGCAGCGTGTTCGACGCGCTTGCGCTTCATCCGATGATCGCGCCGGCCCGCCTCAAGGAGCCGGCGTTCTTCTGCCGGGAAGCCGATCCTTCCTGCGAAGCCTTCGCGGAATACGACGCGCTGTTCGACTTCGATCCCGCGCGGCATGCCTACGCGCTCGAGGCGAGCACGGCCTACACCAAGGCGCCGCTGACGGATCCGGAAGCCGTCGCCGCGCGCATGCGCCGCAGCGGCCGCCGGTTCCGGTTCATCTTCATTGCCCGGAATCCGATCGACCGGATGGCCTCGCATATCCGTCAGCACATCGACGACGGCCTCGTAACCCCGGACAACCGCTTCCGGTATCTGACGATGATCGAATGCTTCTCCCGCTATGCCGATCAGCTCGATCGGTTTCGGTCCGGCTGGCCGGGCTGCGATCTCGCAGTCCTCGACTACGACGAGGTGACCGACCCGGCGAGCGCGACGCTTTCCCGCATCCTCGCCTGGCTGGACCTGCCTGCCTCGGATCACGTCCGCATTCTCCCGCACAGCAATCGATCGCAGAGCCGGCTGAGCACGGACATGATCTTCACGCCCGGGCAGAGGAGCTTCCTGCGCGAACGCCTCGCGCCGGACATCGTCCGGTTCGGGCGCGAATGGGGCATTGACGTCGCCAAGTGGGGCTACGGGTAGCCTGGACGGCCATCACGCCGTCTCGAGCCGGTACTTCAGGAATCCCACGCCGTCGTACTCGACCTCGCCGAGGAACCGCGCTCCGAGCCGCGCGAGGGCCCCCAGGCGCTTGCGCGAAGGCGGCAGCAGGAAGGTGACGTAGGGAATCCGCCCGTCGCCCCGGGCGAACGCCAGCGCCTGCCGGGCGATCCGCATGCCGAGCCCGAACCGGTCGGGCTTCAGCACGAGCCCGAAATCCCAGTCGTCGCCCTCCTTCTGGAAGCCGCCCCAGCCGACATAGGCGCCGTCGCACAGGATCGCCCAGTGGCCGAGGCCGTCGCGGCGCCAGCACGCCTCCTTGGCCTCGACGAACCGGGCGGCGTGCTGCCGGTCCCAGCCGGGCTTGAGGAGCGGCATGTGCGCCGCGACCCGGGGATCGGTCATGTGCGCGACGAGGTCGTCGAGCGGAACATCCGGCAGGCGCACGAAGGCGATCCCGCTTGCGGGACTCGGCATGGCGACGATCTCCCGTCAGGCCGGCCCCGTCAGGCCGGGATGAAGCCGTCCGGGCCGAGCGGCGGGCTGTAGATCACGATCAGCTCGGCGGTCTCGTCGCCGAGGATCTCGACGTAGTGCGGCATCATCGGCGGGATCCGGACGACCGTGCCGGGGCCGACCTCCTGCACCACCTCGTCACCGAGTTCGACCCGGGCGCGGCCCTTCCGGAACAGGATGATCTGCCATGAATCGCGGTGCTTGTGCCGGCTGGCGGTGCCGCCCGGCTCCAGCCGCCCCTCGATCACCTCGACGCCGGCCCCGACCGCGGCCTCGACCAGCCGCCGGTTGACGGTGCCGTCGTGCAGCGGCGGTGAATAGGTCGCGATCGAGTCGGCGTGCTGGATCAGGTCGGCGGCGTCCATGATGCATCTCCGGCTGGGCTGCGGGCGGCCGGATCATGGCAAGCCTAATCGCCGGAACCAACCCCGCTGACCGGTTCGTGAACCGGCCGCGGCCGGCCGTCGCCGTCAACGGCGATGAAGGTGTAGGTCGCCGCCGTCACCTTGCTGAGCTCGAGGCCGATCTCCAGCCACACGACGACCGTCAGGGTGACCGACGTCGCGCCGTACCGCACGTCCTCGAGGTCGCAGCGCAGCATGTCCCCGCCGACAATGTCCTGCAGGAACTCGATCTTCGAAATCGCGACCGGCTGCGCCGGGCCGTGGGCCAGACGGGCCGCGACGCCCGCGGCGGCCTCCTGCATCATCGACCGGAGCCAGCCGGTGCCGGCGTTGCGCGGAACCGTGAAGCGTCCGCCCGACGGCTCTCCCGCCGGGGTCATGTCGTCCGCCGGTTCGGCGATCGCCGCGGCGCTTCGGGTCAGCGGGCTCATCGGAGCCTCCTCAGGGTACAACCGAGCCCGTCTCTCGGGTATGCGCTTCCGTCCCGGGATGCTCTTGTTGGCCCGATATGTTGCATCGCAACATTAACAAATCAATAACCGGCGACCGCAGCCGCCGGGAACGTTGCATTGCCGGGATCGGCGGGCCGGGCGGCCGGCGTCAGCCGCAGGTCCCGGCGGCCGGCGCGATGCGAATCAGCTTGCCGTCCGGCTCGTCGGTCAGCAGCCAGATCGCGCCGTCGGGTCCCATGCGCACGTCCCGCACGCGGCCGAACGACCGGCGGAACAGCCGCTCCTCGCCGACCACCCGGTCGCCCTCGACCGTCAGATGCACCAGCATCTGGTCCTTGAGCGCCCCGACCAGCAGGTCGCCGCGCCACGCCGGGAACAGGTCGCCCGTCACCACCGCCAGGCCGGACGGCGCGATCGACGGATCCCAGTAGTACACCGGCTGCTCCAGGCCCGGTGCCGCCGTGCCCTCGCCGATCGGCAGCCCCGAGTAGTGCACGCCGTAGGAGATCGTTGGCCAGCCGTAGTTGCGGCCGCGCTGCGGCAGGTTGATCTCGTCGCCGCCGCGGGCCCCGTGCTCGACCGCCCACAGCCGGTCGCGCTCCCGGTCCCAGGCCATGCCCTGCGGGTTGCGGTGTCCCGTGCTCCAGGCCTCGGGCGCACCGCCACCGCCCGCGAACGGGTTGTCGGCGGGGGCCGAGCCGTCGTCGCGCAGCCGCAGCACCGAGCCGGCGTGGTCGGCCGGGTCCTGGGCGCGCTCGGCCTCGCCGCGGTCGCCGACGGTCACGAACAGGTAGCCGTCGGGGTCGAACACCAGCCGCGACCCGAAGTGCCGCGTGGTGCCGCTCGGCCGGTTGATGCGGAAGATCGTCTCCAGACGCTCCAGCCGCGGCGGCGTCGCGTCCAGCACGAGCCGGCCGCGCGCCACCCCGGTGCCGGCGCCACCGCCATAGCCGGCCGAGTAGGACAGGTAGACCAGACGGTTCTCCGCGAACCCCGGATGCAGGGCGACGTCCAGCAGCCCGCCCTGGCCGCGCGCGACGACGTCGGGCGTCCCCTCGACCACCGTGCTCCAGCCGGTCGACGGGTCGACCAGGCGCAGGCGGCCCGGGCGTTCGGTCACCAGGGCCCGGCCGTACGGCAGGAATGCCAGCCCCCAGGGATGCTCCAGCCCGGTCGCGCGAGCCTCGGCCACCAGCTCGCAGGCCTTCGCCTGCGCCCGGGTCGCCGCTCCGACGCCGGGCGACGCCGTCAACAAGGCGCCCCCGGCCGCCAGGGCCATCAGTGCCACCGTCAACCGCATCGCCCGCCTCCGTCATCGCCCATCGACCCGGGGGAGCCGGAGCACGGCCCCCTGGGATTAGGTGGCGTCGGCGCAGGCCGTTCCAAGCCCTGCGACGCTATGGCCGCACCGCCCGTTCCAGGGCTTCCAGAAAGCGCGACCGGTCCTGCTTGGTGAAGCCCGGCCCGCCGCCGGAGACCTCGCCCATCGCCCGCAGGTCGCTCATCAGGTCGCGCATCGCCAGCGCCATGCCGATGCCCTGCTCGGTGAACGGCTTGCCCTTGTGGTCGAGGACCCGGGCGCCGCGCTCCAGGCAGCGCGCGGCCAGCGGGATGTCGCCGGTCACCGCCACGTCGCCGGGGCCGATGCGCTCGGCGATCCAGTCGTCGGCGGCGTCGAGCCGGTCGGACACCAGGACGTTGCGGACGTTCGGCCGGTCGGTGGTCCGGAACCCGCGGTTGCTGACGAGATGCACCACGAGGCCGTGGCGCTCGGCCACCCGCAGCACCTCCTCGCGCACCGGGCAGGCATCGGCGTCGACGTAGATCTCCGGGCGGCTATCGGCCACGCTTCGGGCTCCGGCTCTTGCGTCGGTAGTGTTCCCGCAGGGCGGCCGCCTTGTAGCGCTCGAGTCCGCGGAACCGGACGGCCATGCCGAGGCCGTCGATACGCAGGATGGTCACGGCGAGGTTCTCCAGGCACAGGGTTCCGTCGGGATCGTGCCAGTCCCGGATCACCACCGCCAGCGTCGCCCGCTGGCCGGGCACCAGCGCCCCGACATAGGGGGCGATCAGCAGGCCGTCCTCGGACCAGTTCCGGAGCGCGAAGTCGCGGCCGTCGATCCGGGCGTAGCTGTCGCCGTGCGGCCGCAGGCGGGGCTGCCGGCGACGCTCGACGACCGGGGTGCTGGGGCGTGACAGGAACGGAATCCGCATATCGCAAACACTAGCAGGAAGCGGGCCAGTTGCAGCAGGAAGCGGGCCAGTTGCGGGCGGCCGGATCCGACAGGATCGGGCCGCGCTTGTCCCCGGCCGGGCCGGGCGCTACACCCCCGCTATGAAGGACGGCATCGAAACCCGGCTGTACGTCACGGCGCCCCTGGCCGAGGGCGTCGCGGTCGAGCTCGACGGCGGGCAGGCCCACTACCTGCGCAGCGTGCTGCGGCTGGGCCCCGGCGAGGCGGTGGCGCTGTTCAACGGCCGCGACGGCGAGTGGCTGGCCCGGATCGACGGCCTCGCCAAGTCCCGCGCGACCCTGACCGCCGAGCGCCGGACCCGCGATCAGCGGCCGGAACCGGACCTCTGGCTCGCCTTCGCGCCGATCAAGCGCGCCCGCATCGACTTCACCGCCCAGAAGGCCGCCGAGCTCGGCGTCTCGGTGCTGTGGCCGATCATGACCCGCCGCACCATGGTCGACCGGGTGAATACCGACCGGCTGGCCGCCAACGCGGTCGAGGCGGCCGAGCAGTCGGAGCGCCTGACCGTTCCCGAAGTGCGGGAGCCGACGACCCTGGACCGGATGATCGAGCAGTGGCCGGCCGACCGGCCGATGCTGCTGTGCGACGAGACCGGTGCGGCCGGCGGCGTGCCCGGAATCGCCGAGGCCCTGGCCGCCGCCGGGCCGGCAATGCGCCAGCGTGCCGGATTCGTGATCGGACCGGAAGGAGGCTTTGCCGAGGAGGAACTTGACCGCCTCCGGTCGCTGCCCTTTGTTACCGCCGTCGGTCTGGGGCCTCGGCTCCTGCGTGCCGATACCGCCGCGTTGGCGGCGCTTGCCGTCTGGCAGGCGGTAGCCGGCGATTGGCGGACCTCAACCGATTGAGTGCGGAGCACGCATGTCCCGTCCCCCCGAAGACCAAGGCGCGCCGATCACCGACAAGGCGCAGCTGATCGAGTGGTTCTCGTCCGCCGTCAAGCCGCGCGATCGCTGGCGGATCGGCACCGAGCACGAGAAGTTCGCGTTCCGGCTCTCCGACCTGAAGCGGCTGCCCTACGAGGGCTCCGACGGCATCGGCGCCATCCTGGACGCCCTGACCCGGTTCGGCTGGGAGCCGATCAAGGAGGGCGACAACACCATCGCACTCACCCACGGCGGCTGTGCGATCACGCTCGAGCCGGGCGGCCAGTTCGAGCTGTCCGGGGCACCGCTCGACAACCTGCACCAGACCTGCAGCGAGGTGCACACCCACCTCGCCCAGGTCCGCGAGGTGTGCGGCGAGCTCGGCACCGGCATGCTCGGGCTCGGCTTCGACCCGAAATGGACCCGCGAGGACATCGGCTGGATGCCGAAGGGCCGCTACGGGATCATGAAGCGGTACATGCCGACCAAGGGCAATCTCGGCATCGACATGATGAAGCGGACCTGCACGGTGCAGGTCAATCTCGACTTCGAGTCGGAAGCCGACATGGTCGAGAAGTACCGGATCAGCCTGGCGCTGCAGCCGCTGGCGACCGCGCTGTTCGCCAACTCGCCGTTCTACGAGGGCAAGCCTTCCGGGTTCCTGTCCTTCCGCAGCCATGTCTGGACCGATACCGACCCGGACCGCTGCGGCATGCTGCCGTTCGTGTTCGAGGACGGCTTCGGGTTCGAGCGCTACGTCGACTACCTGCTCGACGTGCCGATGTACTTCATCTACCGCGACGACTCCTACATCGACGTCGCCGGCAAGAGCTTCCGCGACTTCATGGCCGGCACCCTGCCGGAGGCGGCCGGCCATACCGCCTTCATGGGCGACTGGTCGGACCACACCACCACGGTGTTCCAGGAAGTCCGCCTGAAGAAGTACATGGAGATGCGCGGCGCCGACGGCGGCCCGTGGAACCGGCTGTGTGCCCTGCCGGCCCTGTGGGTCGGGCTGCTGTACGACAAAGGGGTGCAGGACCAGGCCTGGCAGCTGTGCCGCGACTGGACCGTGGAAGAGCACCAGATGCTGCGCGACGCCGTGCCGCGCGACGGCCTGAAGGTGGAGTTCCGCGGCCGCTCCCTGGCGGACTGGTCGAAGGACGTGCTGGCCCTGGCCCGCGAGGGCCTGCGCCGGCGCAGGCGCCTGGACAGCTCGGGCAACGACGAGACCGGCTTCCTGTCGGTCCTCGACACCATTGCGGCCTCGGGCCGGACGCCGGCCGAGGAACTGCTGGAAGCCTACGAGTCGCGCTGGGGCCGCTCGGTCGATCCGGCCTTCGAGGAACTGCGGTACTGAGAGGAGCCCGGCGCACCGGTCACTCGGCCGCCGGCTCCGCCCCCGGCCGGGTGTCGCGCTGCCAGCCCAGGACCAGCAGCACCGCGAGACCGCCGGCCGCCACGGCGGCGCAGGTCCACCACAGGCCCGCCGCGGTCGCCAGCCAGCCGCCGGCGAGCGTGACCAGGGTCATGCCGCCGAGCGAGTAGATCGTCATCGCGACCGAGATGCTGGGGGCGTGCTCGACCCGACACGCCGCCATGATGTCGCCGGCGAGCCGCAGGAACGCGATCTCGTAGGTCAGCATGAACAGGAAGTAGACGGCGTAGGCCAGCACCGCCGGCTGCGGCAGCCAGGTGGCCAGCATCAGGCCGTAGGCCAGCACGGCGACCAGCTCGACCCGGGCGTCGTCGTAGGCGCGCCTGCCGACGCACACCGCCGCCAGGATCGACCCGGCCAGCACCCCGCCGATCGCCACCGCCTGCAGCCACGCCGGACCGCTCGCGTCCAGGCCGAGTCCGGCGATCGGGAACACCGTCCGCGCGATCGTGTGGTAGCCCTGCATGGTGGCGACCACCAGCAGGTAGAGCACGAGACGGCGGCCGAGCCGCGGATCGCCGGCCAGCGCCGGCCGCAGGTCGCGCAGGGAGGGCCGCGGACCGGACGCCGAGCGGTCGGGCGCGGCGGCCGCCCTGCCCCCGAGGAACCGGTAGGCGACGGCCGCGATCGCGAAACAGCCGGACGACAGCGTCGCGATCGACGCGATCGACAGGTGCGGAACCAGCACCGAGGCCAGCAGCCCGGCACTGGCGAGTCCGATCACGTAGGGCGTGCCGTTCAGCGAGGTCGCGCTCTTCAGCTGATCGCCCTCGAAGCTGGCCTTCAGCGCCACCAGGCGGCCCGACTTGACGGCGACGTCGATGACGCCGCGGACGACCAGCAGCGGCAGCAGGAGGACGATGCCGAAGGAGGCGCACCAGCCGATGGCGACCGCCAACCCGATCCCGACCGTCTCGCACCCGACCAGCGCCGCGCGCGGCGACACCGCGCCGAACAGCCGGACGATCAGCGGCGCCAGGAAGATCGGCGCCAGCCACTGGGCCGCGTAGACCAGCGAGGCGTTCAGGGCCGACCCGGTGTCCAGGTAGATCCGGATCGCGATGGCGAGCAGCAGCGTCGAGGACCCGACGGTGCTGAAGAACATCGCGAGCCACATGGCCGCGAAGGTCGGATGGCGCATGGTGGCCACGACGCGGCCGAGCCCGCGGCTCCCGGAATCGCTCGTCATTCTGTCCGTCCCCCGCTCCCGCCGGCGTCCGACGCTCACTCGTACAACGACAACCCGCCTTGCGATGCGGCGTGCTCCACGACCCGGCGCGTGCCGGCCGTGACCGCGGCCGGCGTCGGGCCGGCCAGCCAGACCCGGCCGGCTCGCCTACGTCGCGGCCACCATGGTCGAACCGGCGCACCGGGGGCACGGCTTCCAGCACCGGCTCACCCGCGCCCGCCACGACGCCACGCGACGGCTCGGACGCACGCATCACCTGGCGACGGCGGCGCTGGGCAACCGCTTCAGCTGGCGCAACGCGATGTCGAACGGCTTCCACGTGCGGGCGATCGTCGCGCTCGACGACCCGACCTACGGTCGGCTGACCCGGTTCCTGCTGCACCGGCCGCCGCAGCCGACAGCCCTGGCCGGCCCGACGGTCTGGCACGACGCCACCGACGCCGCGGGCCAGCGGTCGCTGATCGCGTCGGGGCTGAGGGGCGTCGAGCAGCGCGAGCGGGACGGCGTCCAGCAGGTCGGGTACCGTCGGCCGGCGGCGCCCTGAAGACGCCGCTACCGGCTCTCGACCGCCCCGGCCTCGCAGGTCCAGCCCGGCACCCGCGCCTCCTTCGACTCGATCAGCTCGATGCAGACGTCGACCACGTCCGGGTCGAGCTTGCCGCCGCGCATCTCGCGCAGGACCTGCAAGCCGTGCTCCAGGCCGAGCCCGGGCCGGTAGGGGCGATGCGAGGTGACGGCCTCCAGCACGTCGGCGACCGATATGATCCGGGACTCCAGCAGCAGCTGGTCGCCGGTCAGGCCGAGCGGATAGCCCGAGCCGTCGACCCCCTCGTGATGCTCGCGCACCATGCGGGCGATCGGCCAGGGGAAGTCCACGTCCTTCAGGATCTGGTAGCCGGTCTCGGAATGCGTGCGGATGATGTCGAACTCCGCCGCACTCAGCTTGCCCGGCTTGCTGAGGATCTGGATCGGGACGTTGATCTTGCCGATGTCGTGCACGATCGCGCCGAGCCGAAGCCCCTCGATCCGGTCCTCGTCGAGCCCCATGTGCCGGCCGATCGCGACCGCCAGGTCGGCGACCCGGTCCTGGTGCCCGGTCACGTAGGGGTCGCGCTGCTCGACCGTGGTGCACAGTGCCTGCACGGTCTGCACCATCGACTCCTTGAGGCGTCTCAAGCCGTCGTTGCGCTCGGTCACGTCGTGGCAGGTGACCAGCCACCGCCCGGCGCCGATCTCGATAGGCTTGACGTCGACCAGGATCTCGCGCGTCCGGCCGTCCGGCCGTTCGACGCGACGCTCGATGCCCCGGGTCGCCCGGTCGCGCGGCAGGTCGAGGAGATTGCCGGCGCCGCCTCCCATCATCGCGTCCAGCGTGCCGCCGGCCAGCGCCTCCAGAGGACCGACCCCGAAGATCTCGGTCACCGCCGGGCCGGCGAACAGGATCCAGCCGCCCTCGTCGAGCAGGAAGACCGCGTCGGTGATGCTGTCCACCACCAGCCGGTGGATGGTCTCGGTCTCCAGGAGTCGCTGTTCGGCCGCGAACTGCCCGCTGCGGTCGACGATCACGCCGAGAATGCCGACGATCCCGCCGTCGCTGTCGTCCAGCCGGATCTTGAAGATCTCGCCGCGCATCGGCGGGTGGCCGGGGTGCCGGATGTTCATCTCGTAGGTCGTCACGCCGCCCGCGGACAGCAGGCGCCGGTCGGTCTCCTCGTGCCAGACGGCATCGAGCGGGCTGATGTCGGCGGTCCGGGCCCCGACGATCCGCTCGCGGTCCAGCCCCACCAGATCGCAGTACGCCGGGTTGGCGTGCGTGAACACCAGATCCGCGTTCTTGATGAAGGCCGGCATCGGCAGCATCTCGAGGACCGTGTCGTGCGGCCCGGGATTCAACGCCTGACCGAGTTCTGGCGAAGTCACGATGGGTCCCTGGATCATGTGAACAGCCTCCCGGCGGCGACCGCCGCGCCGACCGGACCGGCGTGAAGCGAGACTTACACCATAACGGTTAATCGAAGGTTAGCGTTTCAATTGACCGGACCGGTTCCGCAAGCGGAGGGAGCCGCCGGGCCCGCGCTGTGCTAGCAGATGGCAGGCCTCGACACGGAACCGCCCCGACGATGATCCAGCCGAAACTCGAACACGGGCACAGCCGGGAACAGATTCGGGCCCGGCTTGCCGGCGGCCCGCGCACCAGCTACCTGCGCGACCTGGTGTTCGGCGGCATCGACGGCGCGGTGACCACCTTCGCGATCGCCGCCGGGGCGGTCGGGGCCGACCTGTCGGCGCGGATCGTCCTGATTCTCGGCGTCGCGAACCTGCTGGCCGACGGTTTCTCGATGGCGGCGGCGAACTACTCGAGCACCCGCACCGAGATGGAGGAATACGACCACGTGCGCGCCATGGAGGAGCGGCACATCGAGGTGACGCCGGAGGGCGAGCGCGAGGAGGTGCGGCAGATCCTCAGCGCCAAGGGCTTCGACGGCGACGGCCTCGACCACGCGGTCGGCGTGATCACTGCCGACCGCGAGCGCTGGATCGACACCATGATGGCCGACGAGCACGGCCTGCAGCCGGTGGCCCGGTCGCCGCTGCGGTCGGCCGGCGCGACCTTCGCCGCCTTCGTCGCCTGCGGCTCGATCCCGCTGCTGCCGTTCGTCCTCGGGCTGCCGGCCTCGACCGCGACCTCGACCGTCATGACCGCGGTCACGTTCTTCGGCATCGGCTCGCTGCGCAGCCGCTGGTCGCCGCTTCCCTGGTGGCGGGCCGGGATCAACACGACCGCCATCGGCCTCGCGGCCGCCGCCGTCGCCTATGTCGTCGGCAACCTGCTGGCGCGGCTGTAGCCGCGGCCGCGGTCAGGGGTAGAGGACGCGCAGGTAGGAGCGGTAGCGCTCGGTTATCGGCCCGATCGCCCCGGCGATGCCGGCGACCTGCTCCGGATCGTCCACGATGCCCGGCTCATCGACCAGGGTCATCAGGGCCTCCAGGGCGATCTCGACCTGGCCGTAGTATTCCGCCCACAGCGCGAACACCAGCCAGTCCCGCGTCCGCCGGAACAGCCGGACGCCACGGTTCGCCGGCTCGACCGGGTCCCGAAGATACAGCAGATGCGCCTCGGCCAACTGCCATGACGGCCAGCGGTCGTAGCCGAGGCGGTTGTCCGGATGGGCCCGGAACCCGACCTTGGTCCGGCCCGCCGTCATCAGGTTGCGGACGTCGACCAGGACGAAGCCCTGCGCGAGCAGTTCCCGGTCGACGGCCCGCCAGTCCGGCGCCCCCTCGTAGTGCGAGATGAACGAGGTCTCGACCTGCACCGCGACGGTATCGGCGAACGCCTCCCGCCCGCCCTCCAGAACCGCGAGCTCGCCGCCCTGGATGTTGACGTACAGGGCGTCCACGCGGCCGAGGTCGCCGCGCGCGCGGATCGCGTCGACCGACGTGGTGCGCATGCGATGCTCGGCGGCGACCTCCAGCATTTCGCCCCAGCTCCGGCCGACCGGGCTCATGTAGCGGGCGGCCGAGGGCGACGGCCTGAACAGCGACGAGCCGCCGCCGCTCGAGGTCTCGTAGAACGTCCGCTCCTCCTCGCGGTCCGACAGCGCGTCGCGCAGGTACCGGACGGCGATCCCAGTACTGGCCGGGTCGCTCGCCTTCGCCAGCTCGGGGTCGACCCCGATCACCTCCAGCCGGTTCGCCGGGATCCCCCGGAACCGGATGTCGAGGTTCTCACCTCGGGCGCCGACGAACAGGACCGAGGTGCGGTCGCCGGCCGGCAGCAGCCGGTCGGCCAGGCCGGCGATCGGATAGGCCCCGGGAAACACCATGTCCCGGCTCGACTTCTCGACCGCGTTCTGCAGGTAGGACCGGATGATCAGGTTGCGCGGCACCGTGTCGGCCAGACGCTCGAACCAGGGGACGGCCGCGCGCCACCGTTGCCCCTGCCAGGTCTCGTAGGCCATGCGGCGGAGCAGCGTTCCCCTCTCGCCGGAAGCCGCCTCGTGCCGACGGCTGTAGCGCAGCGCCGTGCCCTGGTCGCCGCGGGCGTCCAGGCAGAGCACCAGCCCGGCGATCGCCGTCGGGTCGCCCGGCGCCACCAGCGAGGCCAGCCGGAGCAGACCCTGCGCCTCGGGGCTGTCGAGCGGCAGCCGGCGCGCCGCCTCGCGGGCTATCCGGTCCGGCTCCGGGCTGTGCCGGGCCAGTCGCCGGGCGGTTCGCCCGATCGCGGCGACGTCGCCGGCCGCCCGAAGCGCATCGAGCAGGGCGATCGAGAGGTCGGCGGGGCAGCCGAGCTTCAGGAGAGCGCCCGACAGCAGCCGGATCATCGACGCATGGTCGCCCCGCTTGGCGAGCCCGTGCACCTGCCGGCGGATATCTGCCTCGATCGACAAAGCTGGCCCCCCCGTCCGATTGGCCGCCCGGACCGCCGGCGCGGCAGCCCCGCGCTCCGCCATCCGGCCCGGCGTCGCTCAGGGATCACAAGCCGGGCCGGCCGTCCATCCCTTTGTCGTCGCAGGCACGCCGGCTACCGCACCACCCGCCGGATCAGCGGCCCGACGGTCAGCCCCTGCACCACGATCGAGAACACCACGACCACGTAGGTCGCCGTCAGGATCGTCGGCTTCCACTCGCTGTCCGGCAGCGACAGGGCCAGCGCAACCGAGATGCCGCCGCGCAGCCCGCCCCAGGTCATCACCGCCACCGCGCCGCGGGTGAACTCCCGCCGCAGGCGCATGACCGAGACCGGCAGCAGGACCGCCAGGAACCGCACCGCCAGCACCAGCGGGACCGCCGCCAGCGCCGGCAGCAGCGCCCGCTCGCCGAACGGGATCGCGAACACCTCGACGCCGATCAGCAGGAACAGCACGGCGTTCATCACCTCGTCGACCAGGTGCCAGAAGTCGAGGACGTGGCGGGCACTCTTCGGGCTCATGCCGAACGCGACGCCGTGGTTGCCGATGAACAGCCCGGCGACCACCATCGCCAGCGGACCGCTGACGTGCAGGGCGTGGGCGAGGCCGTAGCCGCCCATCACCAGGGCCAGCGTCAGCAGGATCTCCAGCACGTACTCGTCGGTCCGCTTCAGGACCTGGTAGGTCAGCCAGCCCAGCACGCCGCCGAACAGCACACCGCCGACCGCCTCCTGCAGGAACAGCAGCGCCACGCCGCCGGCGGTCATCGCCTCGCCGTGCCCGCCGCCGGCCGGGAACGCGATCGCCACCAGCACCAGGAACACCACCACCGCGACGCCGTCGTTGAACAGCGACTCGCCGGCGATCTTGACCTCCAGGCTCTTCGGAACCGTCACGACCTTGAGGATGCCGAGCACCGCCACCGGGTCGGTCGGGCTGATCAGCGCCCCGAACACCAGCGCGACGGCGATCGGCACGCCGGCCAACCAGGCGTAGCCGAGGCCCACCAGGGCGGTCGACAGCACCACGCCGACGCTGGCCATGACCGCCACCACCCAGCGCTGCGCCTTGAGGTCGCCGAGGTCGACGTGCAGGGCCCCGGCGAACAGCAGGAAGCCGAGCATGCCGTCCATCAGGGTCGCGTCGAAGTCGATCGCCTCGACCTGGGAGCGGATCATCCCGGCGATGCCGAGCCCCGGCACCAGCGCGTCGATGCCCATGGTCGCGAGCGACGCGGCCAGCGCCACCACCAGCAGGCCGATGCTGGCAGGCAGCCGCAGCAGGTGATGGTTCAGGGCCGCGAAGGCCGCGGTCAGGACCACCAGGATGGCGGCGACGTGAAACGGGGTCAGCATGGTGTCGTCACCCTCGGCTGATCGGACCTCGCCTGCGCCCCGAGGCGGAACCGGTGCGTCTGAGTACCGGCGGCACGCGCCCCGTCAGGCGTAGTGCCGCCGGAAATACGCGCGATAGCGCTCGAGCACCGGCTCGACCTCGGTCGCCAGAACCGCCGCCGCCGGGTCGTCGACCAGGGCGGGCTGCTCGGCCAGGGTCATCAGGGCTTCCAGCGCGATGTCGATCTGGCCGTAGTACTCGGCCCACAGCGCGAACACCAGCCAGTCCCGCGTCGACCGGAACAGCCGGTCGCCGCGCCGCGCCGGGTCGACCGGGTCCCGGAGATACAGCAGGTGCGCCTCGGCCAGCTGCCACGACGGCCAGCGGTTGAAGCCGATGCGGTTGTCCGGACGCGCCTCCAGGCCGACCCGGGTCCGCCGCACGCCCTGCACGCTGCGGATGTCGACCAGCACGAAGCCCTGCTCGGCCAGTTCGGCGTTGACCCGGTCCCAGCCCGGCGCGCCGGCATAGTGCTCGATGAACGACACCTCGACCTGCACCGCGACGGTGTCCGCAAAGGATCGCCGACCACCCTGCAGGACCGCGAGCTCGCCGCCCTGCACGTTCACGTACAGGGCGTCCACCCGGCCGAGGTCGCCGCGGTCCCGGATCGCATCGACCGACGTGGTCCGGACCTGCGAGCGCGCGACCACCTCGAGCTGCTCGCCCCAGTCCTTCCCGGACGCGCTGGTGTATCGCCCGGCGTCGGTCGACGCGGGAAACAGCGAGGAACCGCCGCCGCTCCTGGTCTCGTAGAACGTCCGCTCCTCGTCCCGGTCGGACAGGATGTCCCGCAGGTAGCGCAACGCGATGCCGGTCGCGGCCGGATCGCTGGTCTGGCCGAGCTCCGGATCGATCCCGACCACCTCCAGGCGCCCTGGCGGCATGCCGCGAAACCGCGTCTCCATGTCCTCGCCGCGGGCACCGACGAACAGGACCGACGAGCGGTCGCCCGCCGGAAGCAGACGGTCGACGAGTCCGGCGATCGGCAGGGTCTCGGGAAACGCCCGCTCCCGGGCCCGCTGCTCCAGGATCGACTGACGGAACGACCGATGGCGCAGGTGGTCCGGCGTGGTCTCGATCAGCCGGTCGAACCAGAGCGCCGCCGATTCCCAGCGCTTCCGGCTCCAGGCGTGGCTGGCCTGCCGGGAGGCCAGCTGCCCCGGCTTACCGGTGAGGGCCTCGTGGCGGCGGGCGTTGGCGAGCGCCGCCTCGAACGCCCCGGCGGCATCGAGGCAGTTCGCCAGGCACGCCGTCGCGACCGGTTCGCGCGGCGACAGCACCATGGCGATCCGGGCGAGCCGGAGAGCACCGGGTTCTGTCTCGTCCATCCGCTCCGCGGCCTCCCAGGCGATCCGGCCCGGCTCCTGCACGTGCGGCAGCAGGCGCCGCGCCGCCGCCTCGATCTCGGCCGTCCAGCCGGCCCGCCAATAGGTCTCGAGAAGCTCGATCGACAGACGCGTCGGGTACTGCAGGCGCGGGAGCCCGTCCCAGATCAGGGCCAGCAGTTGCGCGTACGCCTTGCCGGCGATCAGTTCCCGGCCGCGGCGGTAGAAATCGTCCTTCGACCACGGCTCCGGAGCCTGCTCGGGCATCGGGTTCTCCTGCTTGGTCGGTGGCGACCGGACGGTCACTCGATCGGCGGTTTCGGCAGGCGGGCCTCGCCCGGTTCCACCGTCAGGGTGTGGTCGAGGGTGTACCACGGCGCGGTGGCCGAGGGATCGGTCGGATGCGGCTCGTCGTGCCGTCGGAACTCGCCGACCAGCGCCTGGGTCACGCCGAACTGCACATCGGTCTCCAGGTGCGGGTCGGCGGAGTCGTAGATCTGGCTGGTCAGGGTCTTGTAGCCGTCCTTGAACACCAGCGCGTGCAGGTGGGCCGGCCGGTACGGGTGCCGGTCCTGGGCGCGCAGCAGCCGGCCGACCACGCCGTCGGTCGGGATCGGATAGCCGGCCGGCCTGACCGTGCGGAACCAGAACCGTCCGTCGGCATCGGTGGTCAACTTGCCGCGCAGGTTCATGTCGGCCTGCTCCGGATCCTGGTTCTCGTAGAGCCCGACCGGCGAGGAGTGCCAGACGTCGACCTCGGCGCCGGCGACCGGCGCACCGTCGCGGTCGACCACCCGGCAGGAGACGAACAGCGCCGGCCCCGGCGTGCCGGAGCGCACGATCGAGCCGCCGTTCTCGACCCGCGGCGAGTGCATCCGCCAGAACGGGCCGAGCAGGTTCTGCGAGGTTTCGCTGCGCCCGTCGTCGCCGTTGTTCAGCAGGCAGACCAGCGCCGACACGCCGAGCGAGCCGGCCATCAGCACCGCCTCGTTGTGCCGGTCGGTCGAGCGCTGGCCGATCTCGTTGAGGATCGCCGTCGCCTCGCGGAACTCGGCCTCGGTCAGCCCGACCTCGCGCACGAAGCCGTGCAGGTGGCGGACCAGCGCCACCATGATCTCGCGCAGCCGCGGGTCGGCGGTGCGCTCCATCACCGCGAGTGCCGCCGCCGTCACGTCGTCCGGACGCTGGATGATCATCGGGCTCCTCCCGGGCTGGACGCTGTGGACACGTGGTCTATCCTGCCCGGCATGACTGCGCACGTCTCTATTCCGCCGCTCGGCCTCGCGCATTTCACGGCGCTGGAGGTGCCGCCGCTGGAACTGGTCGGGCTGGCCGCCCGCACCGGCTTCGCCTCGATCGGCCTGCGGCTGGTGGCGGCCGCCCCCGGCACCCCGGTCTACGTCCTTCGCGCCGGCAGCCCGGAGGTCGCCGAGCTGCGCCACCGCCTGCACGACAACGGTGTCCGGGTGCACGACCTGGAGATCGTCACCATCGACGAGCACTTCGACCCGCGGGCCCTGGAGCCGGTGCTCGACGCCGGCAGCGAGATCGGCGCCAGCCGGCTCAGCGTGTGCGCCGACGACCCGGACCGCGCGCGCCTGGTCGACCGCTTCGGCGCACTGTGCGACCTCGCCGCCCACTACGCCATCGGCGTGGACCTGGAATGGATGGGCTGGCGGGCGGTGCGCACCCTGGGCGACGCGCTCGACGTGGTCACCCGCGCCGGCCGGCCGAACGCCGGGATGCTGGTCGACGCCCTGCACCTCGCGCGCAACGGCGGCAGCCCGGCCGACGTCGCCCGGGTCCCGCCCGGCCTGATCCGCAGCGTGCAGCTGTGCGACGCCCGGGCCGAGGCCCCGGTCGGCACCGAGGCGATCATCGCCGAGGCCCGCGGCGGCCGGCTGCCGCCCGGCGAGGGCGCGCTGCCGCTGGCCGAACTGGTCGCGGCGCTGCCGGCCGACGCCAACCTGTCGTTCGAGGTGCCCATGGGCACCGCCCTGCCGGCCGAGGAGCGCCTGCGCCGGATACACGCCGCGGCGGTGGCGCTGCTGGAGCGGCATCCGAAGGGGTAGGTCGCCCGACCCCGCTTGCCACCGCCGCCCCTGCGCGTGACAATGTGCCGGCACGAGTTTCCCGTGAGGCATGGGCCGTGGTCCTCACCCTGTTTCCGCCGCCGCGCACCGACCCGCGCATCGTCCTGCCGCGCATCTACCTGCGGCCGCCGCAGCGCGGCGACTGGCAGGAGTGGGCGGAGCTGCGCGCCCTGTCGCGCGACTTCCTGGTGCCCTGGGAGCCGAGCTGGCCGGACGACGCGCTGACCCGCGCCGCCTTTCGCCGCCGGCTGGCCCGCTACACCGAGGACTGGAGCCGCGACCAGGGCTACTCGTTCTTCCTGGTCCGGCGCGACGACGACGCCCTGCTGGGCGGCATCACGCTGGCCAACGTGCGGCGCGGGGTCGCCCAGTCCTGCACCTTCGGCTACTGGGTCGGCAAGCCGTTCGCCCGGCTCGGCTACATGACCGAGGCGGTGCACGGGGCCTGCGCCTTCGCGTTCGAGCACCTGCGCCTGCACCGGGTCGAGGCCGCCACCCTGCCGCACAACGTCGCCAGCCAGGGCGTGCTGCGCAAGGCCGGGTTCCGCGAGGAGGGGCTGGCGCGCCGCTACCTCAAGATCAACGGCCGCTGGCAGGACCACCGGCTGTTCGCGCTGCTGCGCGAGGAGTACGACCCGGACATGCGGCCAGTGTAGCGGCCGGCCGGTGCAGCTGGGTCCCGGGTCGCGCTGCGCTTGCCCGGGATGAGGACCATCGTGTGTTACCCGTCTGCCTCATCCCGGGGCCGCGCAGCGGAACCCGGGACCCAGCGGGACTCCGAAGCAGGCCCCAAGAAGCAGGCCCCAAGAAGCAGGCCCGAAGGCTTCGCCTCCGGGCACGGCTCCCTTCCCGTCATGTCGCGTTGTCCCGGCCCCGGCCGGCGGTCTAGCCTTGCCGGCAAAACCGCCGGGAGGAGGACACCATGGCCGAGCGCGAGGAATACGAGGTCTTCGCCGTCAAGTACGCCCACAACGCGACGCGCATGGCGTCGCAGAACCTGATCTTCAACGACCTGCACGACTCGCCGATGCCGCTCGACTACTTCGTCTGGGTGGTGCGCAACGCCAAGCGGACCTTCGTGGTCGACACCGGCTTCGGGCCGCGCGAATCGGCCGAGCGCGGCACCCCGCTGATCCGCAGCCCGGCCGAGGGGCTGAAGCTGCTGGGCATCGACGCCGCCGAGGTCGAGGACGTCATCATCACCCACCTGCACTACGACCACGCCGGCGGCCAGGAGCACTTCCCGAAGGCGACGTTCCACCTGCAGGACGGCGAGATGAGCTACGCCACCGGCCGCTGCATGTGCTTCGAGGCGATCCGCCGGCCGTTCGACGTCGAGCACGTCACCGACATGGTCCGCAAGGTCTATGGCGGCCGCGTCGCGTTCCACGACGGCGATGCCGAGCTGGCCCCCGGCCTCAGCATCCACAGGATCGGCGGGCACTCGGCCGGGCTGATGTGCGTGCGGGTGTGGACCCGGCGCGGCTGGGTGGTGTTGGCCTCGGACTGCGCGCACTTCTACCGCAACATCAGCGAACGCAACCCGTTCATCATCTGCTTCAACCTCGGGGAGATGATGAACGGCTTCAACACGCTCGAGATGCTGGCGGATTCCGGCGACCACATCGTCCCCGGCCACGACCCGCTGGTCATGCGGTACTACCCGGCGCCGTCCCCGGAGCTGGAAGGTGCGGTGGTGCGGTTGGACGTGGCGCCGAAGAAGGGGTAGCGGCGCCCGTCGGTCTGTGGGTCCCGGATCAGGTCCGGGATGAGGGAATGTAGAGCCCCTCTTCAGTCCTCATCCCGGCCAAGCGCAGCGCGAGCCGGGACCCAGCCGCCCTCACTCCACGTACCGCAGCCACGGCCAGCGCGCGCGGTAGCTCTCGGCCTTGGCGCGGACGCGCTCGGGCGGGCTCGGGCACAGCGGGTTCGGGCGCAGGACGCCGGCGTACAGCTCGTCCAGGCCGTGCGGGGCGCAGAGTTCGATCCGGTCACCGCGCGAGGCCAGCCCGACGCAGGTGCAGGCGATCTGGAACCGGGCGATCGCGTCGGCGGCGCACGAGACCGGGCCGTAGTCGACGCCGAACTTGTCGCGGTACCACAGCGGCACCCGCTTCTGGTTCTTCAGCTCGACCTCGACGCCGAGATCGCCGAACAGCGTGGCGGCCCGGCGGATCACCGCGTCCTCGGCCTCCCAGCTGGTATCCTCGTCCCAGTAGAAGACGTCGTAGTCCTTGACGTTCTCGCCGGGCGGCCGGCCGGCCAGCCGGTTCCACGCCGGGCCGTAGACGCATCCCGCCACCAGCCAGGGCTGGGCGAGACCCAGGGTCGGCAGCCGCTGCAGGATCGCGCCGTTGACCGGGTTGGCGAGCGCGTCGGCGATCAGGGTGTCGGGCGTCGCGGTCTCGGAAGCCTTCACGCCGCCCCCCGCACGAACACGCCGCCGCGCGGACCGGTGTTCAGGCGGTCGGCGAACTCCGGTGCCAGCGGCCGGCCGTCGCGCAGGTTCAGCCACAGCCGCCACAGGTCGCGCTTGCGCTCCGGCTCGGGCCAGTCCTCGAAGGCGGCGCGGGCGTGCAGGACCGAGTGGTTGGACAGCAGCTGGATGTCGCCCTTCTCGAAGGTCATGTCGAAGCGGAACGGCGGCTCCAGCGCCAGCCGGCCGACCTCGCGCACCGCCTCCAGCGCCGGTCCGTCCAGCGGCATGCCGCGCTTGGCCATGCCGTCGATGATGGTCTTGGCGTTGAACCGGCAGGACAGCCGGCCTTCGAACCAGGAGAAAACCGGCACCCGGTGGAACGTGGTCTCGTCCGGGTCGTCGGTGACGCCCTCGCCGCGCAGGTCGAAATGGAAGCCCTCGAGCAGCGGCGGGATCAGCTCCGGCCGCTCGGCCGCCAGGTGGTTGTAGATCGCGATGCCGCTGGCGATCAGGCTCTCGCCGCCCTGCTTGGCCGGGTGCCGGCACAGCAGGCCGACCACGTCGGCGGCGTCGCAATGCGCCTTCATCTCCGCCCGTGTGGTGTAGCCGCGGACGTTCTTGGCGTGGTAGTCGCGGCCGGTGTCGCGGACGTGGCCGATCAGGTCGCCGGCGGCGTTCTGCGGCACCGGCTCGCCGAGATGCACCGCGATCCCCCAGTACAGCGCGGCCAGCGCGTCGTCGTCGTAGCGCGCCGGGTCCAGCCCCTTCACCAGCACGCAGCCGCGCCCCTGGTCGATCTCGTGCGCCCAGCCGGCGATCCGGTCGGCCAGGTCGGTCAGCGGGAACTGGTCGCGGCCGAAGCCGCCGGGCTTCAATCCCAGCCCGACGACCGCCTCGACGGCGCGGTCGAGCTCGCGGATCTCGTCGGCGTCGAGGTTGTGGATCCAGCTCCGGTCGGCGGCGAGGTCGGCGGCCAGCCAGGCCGAGGGATCGTCGACCGAAACCGGCGGTTGCTGGGGGCGGGTGGCCGCGTTCGTGGCGGGCATCGGTTCGTTTCCTCTGGATGTCTCGTTCCGCATCGCTCTGACAGGGTATTATGGCCGCGACGATGAGGAGAGGGAGGACATCGTGATGCGGCAACGGACAGGGCGAAGACCCGGCACGGGCCGGCAGCCGACGGCCGCCGCGACTCGGACCTCCTGATGCCGAGCCGGATCGGCCTGCCCGACATCGTCCTGTGGGGCGTCACCCTGGCGATCGGCGGAGCCGGCGGCTTCGCCCTCGACCTGCTGCACGTGCCGCTGGCCTGGCTGCTGGGATCGCTGGCCGCGGTCGCCGGGGCCGGGCTGATCGGCGGCTACCGGCTGGCGGTGCCGCCGGGCGGGCGGCAGGTCGGCCAGCTCCTGCTCGGCACCGCCATCGGCCTGACCTTCACCCCCACGGTCGCCGAGATCGTCGCCGGCTACGCGCCGGTGATGGTGGTCGCGGCCCTGCTGTCGATCCTGTACGGCGTGGTCGCCGCCTGGTCGCTGCGCCGCACCGCCCGGGTCGACGACGCCACCGCGTTCTTCTCCAGCGTGCCGGGCGGGGTCGCCGAGATGTCGATCCTGGCCGAGCGCCACGGCGGCCACACCGCCCCGGTGTCGCTCGCCCAGTCGCTGCGCATCCTGTGCGTGGTCACCACCATCCCGCCGATCATCACCGCCCTCGGCCTGACCGGCATCGACCCGTTCGAGCCCAGCACCCTGGCGTTCGACGCGATGGGCTTCCCGGCGCTGATCACGCTCGCGGTCGCCGGTGGCGGCCTGCTGGCCTGGCGGCGGGTGCCGAACGCCTGGCTGCTCGGACCGATGGCGGTGGCGGTGCTGGTCACCGCGACCGAGAGCGACCTGTCGGCGATGCCGGGGCCGCTGCTCAGCCTGTCGCAGGTGCTGATCGGCGCCACGCTCGGCCTGCGCTACCGTCGCGACCGGCTGCTGGCGCTGCGCCGGTTCCTGCCACCGGCGGTGCTGTCGACCATCGTGCTGGTCGGGCTGAACGTGGCGACCGGTGCCGCCATCGGCATCCTGGTCGGCCTGCCGGTACCGACCATGGCGCTCGCGGTCTCGCCCGGCGGCATGGCCGAGATGAGCATCACCGCCAAGGTGCTGCACCTCGGCGTGCCGGTGGTCTCGGCGTTCCACGTGGTGCGGATCTTCCTGGTGATCGGGTTTTCGGAGATCGTGTTCCGCAAGCTGTTCCGGCGGCCGGCGACGAACGAGTAGCAGGACGTCACACCGCCGTCCGACAGCGCTCGATCGCGGTCCGCACGACCTCGTCCGGGTCGCGCCGCCACCAGTCGCGGGCCGAGAAGATCTCGACCTCCGGCAGGCCGTCGAAGCCGGCCGCCTCGACCATCGCGCGGATCCCGGGGATGTCGATCACCCCGTCGCCCATCATGCCGCGGTCGAGCCTGAGGTCGACGGTCTCGGCCAGCCAGTCGGAGACGTGGAAGGCGCAGATCCGGCCCTTGGCCCGGTCGATCTCGCGCGCCAGGTTCGGGTCCCACCACACCGCGTAGACGTCGACCACGACGCCCAGGCCGCCCCCCAGGCCAGTCGTGTCGCCATCGGCCGACAGCGCCTCGTACCAGTCGTTGGCCATCTCCAGGGTCGGCAGTACCGAGCGGGCGGCGCAGATCATCGGGTGCAGCGGCTCCAGGCCGAGGGTGACCCCGGCCGCCCGCGCCGCCGGCAGGATCTCGGCCAGGCCGTCGAGCGCCCGGGCCCGGGCACCGGCGAGGTCGCGCTCGCCCGCCGGCAGCCCGCCGGCGATGGTCACCACGCAGCGCGCGCCGAGCTCGGCCGCCTCCTCGATGACCCGGAGGTTGTCGTCGATCCGGGCGCGCCGGGCCGCCGGGTCGGCGTCGGTCAGCAGCCCGCCGACCAGGTGGCCGGTGACGGTCAGCCCGGCGTCGCGGATCCGCCGCGCCGCCTGGGTCGTGCCGATCTCGCGCACCGCCTCGCTCCAGGTGCCGATGCCGGCGACGCCGCGGCCGGCATAGCCGTCGATCGCCTGCGCCAGCGACCAGCGCTCGCGGGTGGTCACGATGTTGATCGAGATCGGACGGTCTGCGGGCACGGCGGGGCTCCGAGGTTGGCGAGGTGTGCCCTGCCTGATCCGATGGAGCGGCGGGTGGGTCCCGGATCCGTTCCGCCTTTGGCGGCCCGGTCCGGGATGACGGCAAAGGAATAAATGGGCCGTCGCCCCCTCCTTGCCGTCATCCCGGACCGACGCGCCACCCCTGGCGCGGCGGAGCCGGGACCCATCCGCCGCTCCATCGGATCAGGCAGGTCCCCGGCGATCATTGAACGGGGCCGCTCCGCATGCAAACAATTGCCATGACAACGACCGACCGGACCCGCGTCCCATGGCCAAGCCCCGCCTCGCCGTCGTCGGTATCGGCCTGATCGGCATCCGCCACGCCGAGCTGGTGGCGGCGTCGGAGGATGCCGAGCTCGCCGCCATCGCCGACCCGTCGGATGCCGGCCCGCGCGAGGCCGAGCGTCTCGGCACCCGCCACTACGCCGACTACCGCGAGATGCTCGACGCCGAGCGGCTGGACGGCGTCTACGTCGCGGCCCCCAACCAGCTCCACCTGGAGATCGGCCTCGCCTGCATCGAGCGCGGCATCCCGGCGGTGATCGAGAAGCCGCTGTGCGACACCCTGGAGGCCGGCGCCGATCTGGTGCTGGCGTCCGAGGCCAAGGGCGTGCCGCTGCTGGTCGGCCACCACCGCCGCTACAACCCGCGGGTCGAGGCCACCCGCGCGCTGCTGCAGCGCGGCGAGCTCGGCCGCCTGGTCGCGGTCAACGCCGTGTGGGCGGTGCGCAAGCCCGACGACTACTTCGTCGCCTGGCGGCGGACCGCCGGCGGCGGGCCGATCCTGATCAACATGATCCACGACGTCGACTGCCTCAGGCACTTCTGCGGCGAGATCGCCGAGGTCCAGGCCTACGGCTCCTCCGCGGTGCGCGGCTTCGAGGTCGAGGACACCGCCGTGGTGGCGATCCGGTTCGCCGGCGGCGCGCTCGGCACCGTCACCCTGACCGACGCCGCGCCCTCGCCCTGGGGCTGGGAGGCCGGCTCCGGCGACAACCCGAACATCGCCGCCTCGGACGAGAACTGCTACCGCTTCCTCGGCACCGACGCCGCCCTCGACTTCCCGAACCTGACGGTGTGGCGCGGCGCCGGTCCGGAGCCGGCGTCCTGGGCCGAGAAGGTGTTCCCGACCAGGCTCGACTGGGCCGGGCACGAGGCGCTGCCGCGCCAGCTCGCGCACTTCCTGGAGGTGATCGCCGGCACCGCCGCGCCGCGCATCGACGGCCGCGACGGCCTCGCCACCCTGGCCGCCACCCTGGCGATCAAGGACGCGATCCACACCGGCCGACCGGCCAGACCGGTAGCGCCGCCGCCCGCTCCATGAGTACCGGGGATCGCGAAGTCGACCTGGTCGTCCTGGGGGCCGGCGCCGGCGGCATGACCGCGGCGCTGACCGCCGCGACCCTCGGCCTGGAGGTCGTGCTGCTGGAGAAGGCGGCCGTGGCCGGCGGCACCACCGCGATCTCGGCCGGCTCGGTGTGGGTCCCGAACAGCCGGCACGGCCAGCCGGACGACAGCGTCGAGCGGGCCCGCACCTACCTGCAGGCGACCGTCGGCGACCGGCTGCGGCCCGAGCTGTGCGAGGCGTTCCTGGCGCGCGGCCCGGAGATGGTGGCGTACCTGGAGGACAAGTCCGAGGTCCGGTTCCGGGCCTACGCCCATCACCCCGACTACCTGGCGACCGCGGCGGGCGCGACCCTCAGGGGCCGGGTGCTGGAGGCGGTACCGTTCGACGGCCGTCGGCTGGGACGGGACCTCGCCCTGCTGCGCCGGCCGCTGCCGGAGTTCACCCTGTTCGGCGGCATGATGGTCGACCGCATCGACATCGGCCACCTGCTGAACGCCAACCGGTCGTTCAGGTCGTTTCGCCACGCCCTCGGCCTGCTCGGGCGCTACGGGCTCGACCGGCTGCGCTGGCCGCGCGGCACCCGGCTGGTGATGGGCAACGCGCTGGCCGGACGACTGCTGTTCTCGGTGCTGCAAAGCGGCGTCGAGCTGTGCACCGGCACGGCGGTGTCCGGGCTGATCGAGACCGGCGGCCGGATCGACGGCGTCGTCCTGCCGGGCGGCCGGCGCCTGCTGGCCCGGCGCGGCGTGGTGCTGGCGACCGGCGGGTTCTCGCGGCACCCGGAGCTGCGCCGCCGGCTGCTGCCGGAGCCGGTGGCCGAGCACACCCCGCTGGTCGAGAGCGTGACCGGCGACGGCGTCGACCTCGGCCTGGGCGCCGGCGGCCGGCTCGGCGAGGGCCATGCCTCGGCCAGCTTCTGGGCGCCGATGTCGATCCGGCGGCGCCCCGACGGCAGCACCGCGGTGTTCCCGCACTTCGTGCTCGACCGCGGCAAGCCGGGGCTGATCGCGGTCGACCGGACCGGCCGTCGGTTCCTGAACGAGGCCACGACCTACCACCTGTTCGGCCAGGCGATGCACGCCGCCAACCGCGAGCGGCCCTGCATCCCCTGCTTCTTCGTGTGCGACCACCCGTTCGTTCTGAAATACGGGCTCGGCATGGTGCGGCCGCGCGGGCTGAACCTGGCCGGCGCGGTGGCCGACGGCTACCTGACGCGGGCCGACAGCGTCGCCGACCTGGCCCGCGCGCTCGGCATCGACCCGGCGGCCCTGGAAGACACGGTCGCCCGCAACAACCGCTACGCCGCCGACGGCGTCGACCCGGAGTTCGGCAAGGGCGGCGACGCCTACCAGCGCAACCTCGGCGACCCGGCGCACGGGCCCAACCCGTGCCTCGGCCCGATCGCCGCGCCGCCGTACTACGCGATCCGGGTCCGGCCCGGGGACATCGGCGCCAGCGTCGGACTGGTGACCGACGCCGACGCCCGGGTGCTGGACGCGGCTGGCCGGCCGGTGCCCGGCCTGTACGCCTGCGGCAACGACATGGATTCGATGATGGCCGGGATCTACCCCGGCCCCGGCATCACCATCGGCCCGGCCATGACCTTCGGCTGGGTCGCCGCCCGCCACGCCGCGCGCAGCAACGCCGGCGCCTGAGCCCTATCCACAAGCCTCCCACCCCACAGGAAACGCCATGACCAAGCCCGTCTACGTCCTGAACGGCCCGAACCTGAACCTGCTCGGCATCCGCGAGCCGCACATCTACGGCAGCACCACGCTCGCCGACATCGAGGCGATGTGCCGGGCCAAGGCCGAGGCGCTGGGGATGCCGATCGAGTTCCGCCAGACCAACAGCGAAGGCACCCTGGTCGACTGGATCCACGAGGCGATCAAGGGCGGCGCCGGCATCGTCATCAACCCGGCCGGCTACAGCTTCAACTCGGTGCCGATCCTGGACGCGCTCAAGGTGTTCCGCTGGCCGATCATCGAGCTGCACATCTCGAACATCCACAAGCGCGAGGCGATCTACCACACCTCCTACGTGTCCTACGCGGCGACCGCGGTGATCGCCGGCCTCGGCGCCCACGGCTACCCGGTGGCGCTGGAGTGCATCGCCGAGATGCTGAAGCAGGGCGAGCCGGGGCGCTGAGTCCAGTCGCGGCCGCTCTAGTCGGGCCTCATTCGGATTGCGGCGTGGGTCCCGGATCGCCGCGGCGTTGCCGCTGCGTCCGGGATGAGGGCTGAGAGGGGATACACCTGACGACCTCATCCCGGCCGAAGCGGTGCGGAGAGCCGGGACCCACGTCGGATCGAGAAACCAGACGCAAGGTCGCACCATGCAGCCCGGAACGAACCGAGGACTCCCCCACTTCCGTCATTCCGGAGACGTGTAGCGGGCTCCGGAATCCACCGGCGGCCGATGCGGCGGGCGTCAGGCCAGCCTTGCCTTGACCTTGTCGTAGCTCTCGAGGGCGTCGGTCGGGCCGATCGCGGCCAGGGTCGGCGACGCCTCCAGCAGGCGCTTCACCACCCGCCGGATCGCTTCCTCGTCGACCGCCTCGACCTTGGCGACGATCTCCGGGATCGACGGCGGCTTGCCGTAGACCAGCATGTGGTTGGCCAGCTGCTCGCAGCGGGTGCCGGTGCTCTCCCGGCTCATCAGCAGCGAGGCCTTGAGCTGGGTGCGGGCGCGCGCCAGCTCGCCGTCCTCCAGCCGGTCGGCGACCGCGTGCAGCTGCTCGACGATCACCGGCATGACCTCGTCGATCTCGTCCGGCCCGGTGCCGGCATAGACCCCGAGCATGCCGTCGTCGTGATAGGACGAGGCGAACGAGTACACCGAATAGGCCAGCCCGCGCTTCTCGCGGACCTCCTGGAACAGCCGCGAGGACATGCCGCCGCCGTACAGGGTCGAGAACACCTGCATGGCGTGGAAGTCCGGGTCGGAGAACGACACCCCCTTGAAGCCGAGGATCACGTGCAGCTGCTCGAGATCGCGCTCGATGCGGGCCTCGCCGCCGACATACGCGGCCGGATCGGTGGTCGCGACCGCCCGGCCCGGCAGGTGGTCGAAGCGCTCGGCGGCCAGCGCCACCAGCGCGTCGTGGTCGACCTTGCCGGCGGCCGACAGGATCGAGACGCCGGGGCCGTAATTGGTGTCGAGGTAGCCGACCAGGGCGTCGCGCCCCAGGCCCTGCACGATCTCGCTGCGCCCCAGCACCGGGCGGCCCAGCCCCTGGTTCGGGTAGGCGGCCTCCTGGAAGTGGTCGAAGATGATGTCGTCCGGGGTGTCGGCGACCTGGCCGATCTCCTGCACGATCACCGAGCGCTCGCGCGCCAGCTCGGCCGGGTCGAACACCGAGTCCTGCAGGATGTCGGCGATCAGGTCGACCGCCACCGGCAGGTCGTCGGCCAGCACCTTGGCGTAGTAGGCGGTCTGCTCGCGCGAGGTGTAGGCGTTCATGTGACCGCCGACGTCCTCGATCTCGCGGGCGATCGCCGCCGCGTCGCGCCGCCGGGTGCCCTTGAACACCATGTGCTCGATCAGGTGGGCGAGGCCGTTCTCGGCCGGGTTCTCGTGGCGGGTGCCGACCCCGACCCACAGGCCGACCGACGCCGACTCGACCGACGGCATAGCGTCGGTCACGACGGTCAGGCCGCTGTCCAGGCGGGTGACGCGGATTCCCATCTCGGGAACGGCGACGCTCACGCGGCGGCTCCGCGGGCCACCGCGTGGTCCTTGACGTAGGCCTGCAGGGCGGCGAGGTCGTTCGGGATCACCGGCATGCGCTCGGGCCGGTCCATCAGGTCGGCCATGCGCTCCGGCAGGGCGGCCGGCGCGCCGACGGCGCGCTCGATCGCCGCCGCGAACTTGGCCGGATGGGCGGTCGCCAGCGTCACCACCGGCACCGCCGGATCGCGCAGCGCGCGGGTCCGCTCGACCACGCCGATGCCGGTCGCGGTGTGCGGGTCCAGCAGCTCACCGGTCTCGTCGCGGACCCGGCGGATGGTGGCGACCGCCTCGTCGTCGTCGATGCGGCCGGCCTGGAACAGCGCGGTCGCCCGGCCGAGCTGGTTGTCGCCGACCGCGAACCGTCCGTCCTTGCGGAACGCCGTCAGGGTCGCCTCGACCTCGGCGCCGTTGCGGTCGAACAGGTCGAACAGCAGCCGCTCGAAATTGCTCGACACCTGGATGTCCATCGACGGGCTGAGGGTCGGCACCACGCCGCGCATCTCCATGGTGCCGCTGGCGAAGAACCGGGCCAGGATGTCGTTGGCGTTGCTGGCGACCACCAGCCGCTCGACCGGCAGCCCCATCTGCAGGGCGGCGTAGCCGGCGTAGACGTTGCCGAAATTGCCGGTCGGCACGGCGAACGACACCGCCCGCTCGGGCGCGCCCAGGTTGACCGCCGCCCAGAAGTAGTAGGCGATCTGCGGCATGATCCGCGCCCAGTTGATCGAGTTGACCGCCGACAGCCCGTAGGCGTCGCGGAAGCCGGCGTCGTTGAACGCCGCCTTCACCAGGTCCTGGCAGTCGTCGAAGGTGCCCTCGACCGCGATGGCGTGCACGTTCGGCGCGTCGACCGTGGTCATCTGGCGCTGCTGCATCGGCGACACCCGGCCCTTCGGGAACAGGATGAAGCAGTCGATGTTGTCGCGGTCGCGGCAGGCCTCGATGGCGGCGGCGCCGGTGTCGCCGGAGGTGGCGCCGACGATCGTCACCCGCTCGCCGCGGGCGCTGAGCACGTGGTCGAACAGCCGCCCCAGCACCTGCATGGCGTAGTCCTTGAACGCCAGGGTCGGCCCGTGGAACAGCTCCATCAGCCACAGGTTCGGCGCCATCTGCTTCAGCGGCGCCACGCAGCTGTGGCCGAAGCCGCCATAGGCCTCCTCGACCATCCCCCGCAGCGCGTCGGCCGGCACGGTCGTGCCGACGAAGGGCTGCATCACCCGCAGCGCCACCTCGGCGTAGGACAGCCCCTTCATGGCCCGGATGTCGTCGCGCGAGAACAGCGGCCAGACCGCCGGCACGTACAGCCCGCCGTCGCGCGCCAGGCCCGACAGCAGAACCTCGTCGAAGGGAAGTGCGGGAGCGCGGCCGCGGGTGCTGATGTACTGCACTGAGATGTGTATCCCCGGATAATGACGCGGTAACCTATCGGTGGCGTCATCCGGGTGCAACCGTGGTGCAATCTGGGACGCCGCGCCGGTTTGGCGCAGCCGGGAAACGGGCAGCCGGGGTCGACTTCATGGCATTGCGGACGGTGGCGATCTTCGCACCAGGCGATATGGGTTCCTCGATCGGCCGGGTGCTGGTCGACGCGGGTCTGCGGGTGACCACCAACCTGGCCGACCGGTCGCCCCGCACCCAGCGGCTGGCCTCGCTGGCCGGCATCGTCGACGCGCGCGACGACGTCGAAGCGATCGAGAACGCCGACATCGTGCTGTCGGTGCTGCCCCCCGACCAGGCGGTCGACATGGCGACCCGGCTGGCCTCGGCGCTCGCCGCGGTCGCCGACAAGCCGCTGTACATCGACCTCAACGCCACCGCGCCGGCGACCGCCGTCGAGGCCGGCGAGATCGTCGACTCCGTCGGCGGCCCGTTCCTGGACGGCGGCATCGTCGGCCCGCCGCCGCGGCCGGGCCACAGCCTGGGGCCCCGGATCTACATTTCCGGCGCCGCCGACGCGGTGCAGTTCGCGCTCGGCCTGCGGCGCTACGGCCTGGACGTGCGCTCGGTGCCGGGCGGGGTCGGCGCCGCCTCGGCCCTGAAGATGTGCTATGCCGCGGTCACCAAGGGGCTGACCGCGCTCGCCACGGTGTCGCTGTCGGCCGCCAAGGCCTATGGCGTCGACCGCGAGCTGCGGGCCGAGATGGCGGCCAGCCAGCGGATGCTGAGCGACCGGTTCGCGCGCTCCCTGCCCGACATGGCGCCGAAGGCCTATCGCTGGGTCGGCGAGATGGAGGAGATCGCCCGCACCGTCGCCGACGTCGGGCTCGACCCCAAGCTGTTCCTGGGCGCCGCCGACATCTACCGGCTGGTGACCGCCACCGCGCTCGGCCAGGAGCTCCCGGAGGACCGCACGATCGGCCTGACTGCCGAGGAGGTCGCCGAGATCGTCGCCGGCGCCCTGGAATCGGGGATGCCGGCCGAAGGCGCCGAGGAGTAGGCGGAGGGAGGGTCCAGCGCCATGGCGGGAAGCGGGTCACTGGCTGCCGGAACGCTCGCCGCCGCGCTGATGCTCGGAACGGTCGGTCCGGCGCTGGCGACCGAGCCGCCCGCCGCCCCGCCCACCGCGGTTCCCGCCACGCCCACCGCCGAGCCGGACCCGCTCTCGACCTGGGAGCGGGCGGCCTACAAGACCCTGACCTTCCAGACCGCCGCCAACCTGGCCGACATGGCGCTGTTCGGGGCGATCTTCGAGGCCGGCGCCGGCACCAGCGCGATCTTCCTGGTGGCGAACACCGCGACCGCGGCGATGCTGTACTACCCCTACGAGCTGGCCTGGGACCGCTTCGGTCCGCCGCCGTCGGAGACCACGGCCGACACCCTGGCGACCAAGGCGGTCGGCTATCAGGTGCTGACCGGGGCGCGGAACCTGGCGCTGTCGTACGCCTTCACCGGATCGCTGCTGCCGTCGGCCGGGTTCGCCGCCGCCGCGTTCGCGATCGACACCGCGATCTACGCCACCAACGACGTGGCCTGGGACATCTTCCGGCCGCGCCCGGAACGATAGCGGGGCCGGCGCCGCCGCACCCCCTCAGCAGGGAGAATCCCGACGATGACCGGAAACGTCCACTGGATGCTGGAGGTCGCCGTCAAGGACGGCCAGCTCGACGCGTTCCGCGCGCTGATGGAGGAGATGGTCGCGGCGACCCGGGACAACGAGCCCGACGCCCTGAACTACGAGTGGGCGATCTCCGGCGACGGTGCGACCTGCCACATCTACGAGCGCTACCGGGACTCCGCCGCGGTCATGACCCACATCGCCTGGTTCGGGGCGAACGCCGCCAAGCGGTTCCTGGCGATCGCCGAGCCGAAGCGCCTGACGGTCTACGGCAGCCCGGACGAGGCCGCCACCAAGGCCCTGGACCGGATGGGGGCGGTGTACATGAAGCCGCTCGGCGGCTTCGCCCGGTAGCTGCCCCCTCAGCCATTTCGGGTATCGCCTCAGAGTGGAAGCGTACGGAGTGCGGAACCGCGGTTCTGAGGCAGTTCGTTCAGAGCCGGACGGCCCACCAGTCGAAGGAGGCTCATGATATCGGGCCATCGCCACAGCAATATCGACGCCTGTTGATTCACGCGCAGGCGAAGAATGCCAGGCGCCAGAACGATGCCGAAAAGCCCGGCCGAACGGAAAGCCGCCCGCTCTGCTGCGTTCTTCGATATCCGGCCATCGCCCGTTATCACGATCCATTCATTCGGATCGTCACGAAGCATTTGAAACCACTCAATATCCTTTGCGTGCCGACCACACGGCAGATCTCGAATGTGTGCAGCGGCATGGCCGTCATGACGGATCAAGCCGTCCAGCGACGACGCCAACACAGGTGAAGTGCAATTGTCGAAGAAGACCTTCACGCCGCCTTTCGCATTTCACCGAGGCTGGAAAACTCCAGAGCATGTCGAACTGCCGAAGATGGAACATCCCATGCTGCCGCCGCAGCCTCGACGGATCCCTCGGCACTGACCGCCGCAACGAGCGACGCAACCGGCACTGACGTCGTACTCTCGATCGGTTGACCAAAGGCTCGCTCGGGATCAACGACGACGTGCCCGCGACGGCCGAGTGGCCACCATCGTCTGGGAACTCCGTCCTCGCCGAAATCGACGTGCTTCAGGCTCGGCTCGACGATCTCTCGAAACGCATACTGCTTGCGGAACAGGTCGATCAGTCGATCCCTGTCGTCTTCGGCCATGCGGAGGAAGACCGTTCGTCCGTCCGTACGGAAGTGGACCGTCGAAAGCGGACGGTCGAGACCGATCATCTCGCGTGCCAAGTCTATGGCACGCCGCACCTTCTGAGGACTGAGCCCGGCATGGATGAACGCAGCCGCGACTCGTACCTCCATCAGATCCCGGAAACCGAGGTAGATCCTTTCATCGCCGAGATCGACCTCCGGCTTCCAGAGTGGCTCGTACTGCCGTCCATGCGCACGATGCCCCCGCAGCCAGCGTCCCACCTTTCCTGCCGGTACTCCGACTAGGCGCTCCGCCTCCGCCAACGTGTATAGTCCGACACCGATGAGAGCCGTGTCTGTCAACGAAGTGTTCCCCTGCGCGACGACCGTCGCGGACGGTAACACGGGCCGACGGCATCACGAACGCCCAACTGGAGGGCGTACGGAGCTCCGACCTCAGCCGTTCGCCGCCGCCCGGAACGTGTCGCCCGCCGGCACCGGGCCGACGTAGCGGGCCTTCGGGCGGATAAGCCGGCCGGTGGCGCGCTGCTCCAGCACGTGGGCGGTCCAGCCGACCACGCGGCCGACCCCGAACATCGGGGTGAACAACGCCCGGTCGATGCCGACCGCCTCCAGCAGCAGGGCGGTGTAGAACTCGACGTTGGTGTCGAGCCGGCGCCCCGGATACCGCACCGCCAGGGCGTCGCGGGCCGCCCGCTCGACCGCCTCGGCCAGCGCGGTGCGGGCCGGGTCGCGCGGCCCGAGCGCGGCGAGCGCCGCCTTCAGAACGTCGGCGCGCGGGTCGCGGGTGCGGTAGATCCGGTGCCCGAACCCCATCAGCCGCTCGCCGCGGTCGAGCGCCGCCGCGATCCAGGCCGCGGCGTTGGCCGGCGTGCCGACCGCGTCCAGCATGTCGAGCACCGGCCCCGGCGCCCCGCCGTGCAGCGGGCCCTTCAGCGCGCCGACGGCGCCGGCGACCGCCGAGACCGGGTCCGAGGCGGTCGCCGCGATCACCCTGGCCGCGAAGGTCGAGGCGTTCATGCCGTGGTCGGCCACCGTCACCAGGTAGGTCTCGAGCGCCCGCACCCGGCCGGGATCGGCCGGCGTGCCGTCGAGCATGCGCAGCAGGTCGGCCGCCTGGCCGAGCGCCGGGTCCGGAGCGACCGGCGGCAGGCCGCGGTCGCGGCGGAAGGCCGCCGCCAGCAGCACCGGCATCGCAGCGGTCGCCAGCACGACGGCCGCGCGGTCGCCGTCGGCCGCCAGGCAGGCGATGCCGGCCCGCAGCGCGTCGATCGGCGCCAGGTCTTCGGTCGCCGCCAGGATCGCCGGCACCCGCGCGAACGCCCGGGCGCGGGCCGAGCCGAGCGCCCGGGCCACCTCACCAGCGTCGCCCAGTTCCGGGTCGCCCAGTTCCAGGTCGCCCAGTTCCGGATCGATCGCGCCCCACAGCAGCGCCGCCGTGGCCTCGAAGCCGTGGGCCGCGACCAGGTCCTCCAGGTCGAGACCGTGCACCACCAGGCGCCCGCCCTCGCCGTCGACCCGGCTCAGCACGGTCTCGGCCGCCACCACGTCGTCCATCGTCGTCATCGTCGGTCTCCTCGCTTGCTGTCCGGCGAGGGATATGCGACGCTCATCAATCTTGATCAATGTTGATACATACAGTCAATGTCCGAGCGCGCCGCATCGTCCTCCAGGGCCTGGATCACCGCCGCCGAGGCCGCGGCCGAGCTGAACGTCAGCCGGGCCACGCTGTACGCCTATGTCAGCCGCGGGCTGGTCGAATCGCGCGGCCAGCCGGGTTCGCGCAGGCGGCTGTACGCCGCGACCGACATCCGCCGGCTGCGCAGCCACGGCGACGCCGGCAGCGGCGGCACGCCCGATCGCGCCCTCGACTTCGGGGCGCCGCTACTCGACAGCGCCATCACCCTGATCGACGGCGGCCGGCTGTACTACCGCGGGCGCGATGCGCTGGCGCTCGCCGAGTCCGCCTCGCTCGAGACCGTCGCCGGGCTGCTGTGGCAGCTCGACGATTCCGACCCGTTCGCCGACGTGGTCATCGAACCCGAGCCCCCGGCCGCCCCCGGGATCGCCGGGGCGATCGCCCGGCTGGCGGTGGCCGGCCGCGCCGACGTCGCCGCCTATGCCCGCACCACGCCGGCGCTGGCCCGAACCGGCGCCCGCATCGTCCGGCATCTGGTCTCGGTGTGGTCGGACGGTGCGGTGCCCGACGGTCCGGCGCACCGGGTGCTGGCGACCGCTTGGGGCGTGCCGGCCGCGGCCGAGGCGATCCGCACCGCCCTGGTGCTGTGCGCCGACCACGAGCTGAACGCCTCGGCCTTCGCCGTCCGGGTCGCCGCCTCGACCCGCGCCACCCCGTACGCCGCGGTGATCGCCGGGCTCGCCACCCTGGAGGGCCCCCGGCACGGCGGCATGACCCCGCAGACCCTGGCGCTGATCCACGAGGCGCTGCGGCTGGGCGACGGCCGGGCGGCGGTGACCGAGCGGCTGCGCCGCGGCGAGGCCCTGCCCGGCTTCGGCCACCCGCTGTACCCGGACGGCGACCCGCGGGCGACCGCGACCCTGCAGGCGGTGCGCAAGGCGACCGGGCCACAGCCGCTGCTCGACGTGGTCGACGCGGTCGCGGCGGCCGGGCGGGCGGCGACCGGGCTCGGCCCGAACCTGGACTTCGGGCTCGCCACCCTGGCCGCCACCTGGGGGCTCGACGCCGACAGGGCGATCGGGGTCTTCGCGATCGGCCGCAGCGTCGGCTGGCTCGCCCACGCCGCCGAGCAGCTGGCGTCCGGCACCCTGATCCGGCCGCGCGCCCGCTACACCGGGCCGGAACCGCGGCCGGCCCACGGCAACCGGGCCCGGCCGTGACGCTCGAGCGCGATCGCGCGCCGGGTGCGTTGCCGAGCCGCCGGCAAGCGGCTATAGGCGGGGCATGACCTCCGGCCTGCAGCGCATGGAAAGGGAGTGCCTGGCGCTCCAGACGGCGATGACCGCTCGGGCGGTCGCCCGGGTGTACGGCGCCACCATGCGCAGCCTCGGCGTGCCGACGACGCAGTTCCACCTGCTGGGCGCTCTCGCCCTGCATCCCGAGGCCGGCATGGCGGAGCTGGCCGAGCTGCTGGTGCTCGACCGCTCGACCCTGGTGCGGAACCTCAAGCTGCTGGAGCGCAACAGGCTGATCGAATCCGAGCGCCCGGCCGGCAGCCGGGCCAAGCGCTTCGCGCTGACCGCTTCAGGCCGCGCCGTCATCGAAGCGGCCGTGCCGATCTGGGAAGAGGCCCACGGCCGCCTGGTCTCCGCCCTCGGAGAGGAGGGGCTCGCCGACGCCCGGGCGGCCCTGGAGCGGCTTCGGACGGCGGCCCGCGATGCCGGGCCGACGCAGGACTGACGGCGCACCGGCGGGACGGTCCTTGCTTTTAACTGTGTATATACATATCTGTTCCGTACTCTGAGATCGCATGAGGAGCCGGGGGCATGACACGACGCGTGGTGGTGACGGGGCTGGGCGTGGTGGCGCCGCTCGGGGTCGGCGTGGACGCCGTGTGGAACCGCCTCGTCTCGGGGCACTCCGGGCTGGTGCGGCTGCCGGATCCGGTGGCGGCCGACCTGCCGGCGCGGGTCGGCGGCGTGGTGCCGGGCAAGGACGCGGACCCGGCCGGCTTCGACCCGACGGTCGCGATCGCGCCGAAGGACCTCAAGAAGATGGACCGGTTCATCCAGTTCGCCATGGTCGCCGCCGGCGAAGCGGTCGGGCAGTCAGGCTGGCAGCCGCAGGACGTCCGCGAGCAGGAGCGCACGGCGACGGTGATCGCCTCGGGCGTCGGCGGGTTCCCGGCCATGATGGAGGCGGCCAGGACGGTCGCCGAACGCGGCACCCGGCGGCTGTCGCCGTTCATCGTGCCGTCGTTCCTGGCCAATCTGGCGGCCGGCCAGGTCTCGATCGCCCACGGCTTCAAGGGCCCGCTCGGCGCCCCGGTGACCGCCTGCGCGGCCGGTGCCCAGGCGATCGGCGACGGCGCCCGGATGATCCGCGCCGGCGAGATCGACGTGGCGGTGTGCGGCGGCGCCGAGGCCTGCATCGACACCGTCAGCCTCGCCGGTTTCGCCGCCGCCCGGGCACTCTCGACCGGCTTCAACGACCGGCCGTCGGCCGCGTCGCGGCCGTTCGACCGGCAGCGCGACGGCTTCGTAATGGGCGAGGGCGCCGGCGTCGTGGTGATCGAGGCGCTCGAGCACGCCGAGCGGCGCGGCGCCGCCCCGCTGGCCGAGCTGGTCGGCTACGGCACGACCGCCGACGCCTACCACATGACCTCGGGGCCGGAGGACGGCGACGGCGCCGCCCGGGCGATGCGCCAGGCGCTGGCCCAGGCCGGGCTGGAGCCGTCGGCGATCGGTTACCTGAACGCCCACGCCACCTCGACACCGGTCGGCGACGCCGGCGAGCTGGCGGCGATCCGAACGGTGTTCGGCACCGGCGCCGGGGTGGCGATCTCGTCGACCAAGTCGGCGACCGGCCACCTGCTGGGAGCGGCCGGCGGGCTCGAGGCGGTATTCTCGATCCAGGCGCTGCGCACCGGCGAGCTGCCGCCGACCCTGAACCTGGAGGATCCCGACGAGGCAGCCGACGGCCTCGACCTGATCGGGCCGTCCGCCCGGCGGACCGGCGTCGACTACGCCATGTCCAACGGCTTCGGCTTCGGCGGCGTGAACGCGACGCTGATCTTCAGGCGGTGGGACGGCTGACGGCGCGGCTCGGTCCCGGATCGGCCGCGCTGACACGCGCCGGTCCGGGATGAGGACCCATGTGGACGTCACCTTCAAACCTCATCCCGGACGCCGCACCAGCGGCGATCCGGGGCCGAGGCGCGCCGCCCTACCCGTCCAGGTAACGCCGCTTCAGGTGCGCCAGGAACGCCCCGGCGCCGAGCGGCGCGCCGGTCGCGGCGGTCAGGATCTCGTCGGTGGTCGCCGAACTGGCCTTCCCGTGCACGTTCGGGCGCAGCCAGGCGAGCAAGCGGGTGAAGTCGCCCCGCCCGATCGCCTCGACGATCGCCGGATCGGCCGCGGTGGCGGCCGCGAACAGCTGGGCCGCCGCCAGCGCGCCGAGGGTGTAGGTCGGGAAGTAGCCGACCGCCCCGTCGTACCAGTGGATGTCCTGCAGGCAGCCGCGCGTATCGTCCGGCGGCGTCACGCCGAGCAGGTCGCGCATGCCCGCGTTCCAGGCGCCCGGCAGGTCGCCGACCGCCAGGTCGCCGGCCAGCAGCGCCCGTTCCAGCCGGGTCCGCAGGATGACGTGCAGCGGGTAGGTCACCTCGTCGGCCTCGACCCGGATGAAGCCGCGCTCGACATGGGTGTAGATGCGCCGCAGGTTGGACGGGTCCCAGGCGCTGCCGTCGCCACCGAACGCCGCCCGGGCCATCCCCGACAGGTGCGCCAGGAACTCCGGCGACCGGCAGGCCTGCATCTCCATCAGCAGAGACTGGCTCTCGTGCAGCACCATGCCGCGGGCCTCGCCGACCGGCAGGCCGCGCCATTCGGCCGGCAGGCCGCGCTCGTACAGGGCGTGGCCGGTCTCGTGGATCACTCCCATGACGCCCGACACGAAGCCGCTCTCGGAGAACCGGGTGGTGACCCGGACGTCGTCGGGCACGCCGCCACAGAACGGATGCAGGGTCTCGTCGAGCCGGCCGTGGGTGAAGTCGAAGCCGAGCGTCGCCATGATGTCGCGGGCGAGGCCGCGCTGGGCCGGCACCGGGAACGGGCCCGTCGGCATCTCCGGGTCGCCGGCCCGGGCCTGACGCTCGAGCACCGCCTCCAGGATCGGCGGCAGGGCGGCCTCGAGCTCGGCGAACAGTCCCTCGATACGCGCCACCGAGCCGCCCGGCTCGTACTGGTCGAGCAGTGCCGCGTAGGGCTCGAGGCCGAGCACCTCGGCCTTGGCCGATGCCGCCTCGCGGGTCAGGCGCAGGACCTCGCCGAGGGGCCCGCGCACGCCGGCGAAGCTCGATTCCGCCCGGGCAGCGCGCCACGCCGTCTCGGACTTCGCGGACGCCCGGGCCATCGCGTCGACCAGGGCCGAAGACAGCGCGGTGGCGTGGGCGTGCCGCCGCTTCATCTCGCGCAGGTTGGCGGCCCGCCAGCCGGCCAGCGGCTCGGCCGCGGCGGCTTCCAGCAGGTCGCCGACCTCCGGCGCGGTCAGGATCTCGTGGGCGAGCACCCCCAGGGTCGCCGACTGCTCGGCGCGGGCGTCGCCGCCGCCCGGCGGCATCATCACCAGCCGGTCCCAGGACAGCACGCCGAGCGCGCCCTCGATGGCGGACAGCCGCCGGAACCGCGCCTCCAGCGCGTCGGCGGCGGGGGTGGCTGACGCGGCGGTCATGCCCGGTCCTCCCGCTCCTTGCGGTCGGCCTGCACGTGCCAGACCACGTAGACCACGATCAGGGTGGCGGCGAGCAGGAACCAGGTGAGCGCGTACTGCAGGTGCTCGTTGCGGACCTGGATGGTCGGCACCGCCCCGATCGGCAGCTCCGTCGGCTTCGCGCCCGGCCGCAGCACGTCGACATAGTAGCCGGCGACCGGGCCGATGCCGAGATGCGCGGCCATCTGGCGGGGATCGACGGTGAACCAGATGTCGCGGTCCGGCTCGTTGTCCGGGACGAACGCGCCCTTCTGCCCGGCGATCCGAACGATGCCGTCGATCGTCACGGTCCCGCCCTTCAGGGTCTCCGGGCGATCCTGCGGCCGCCGCCGGTCGAGCGGCACCCAGCCGCGGTTCACCAGCACGGTCGGCCCGCCATCGACGACGAACGGCGTGAGCACGTGGAACCCGGCATTGCCCTCGAAGGGGCGCCCGGTGAGCTGGAGTTCCTTGTCGTTCAGGAAGTGCCCGGTCGCCCGGACGTGACGGAACCGCCAGGCCTCGGCGTCGTCGACGGCGGCCGGCGGCGCGACCGGCGCCTCGTTGACCCGGCTCTCGAAGCTGTCGATGAGCGCGGTCTTCCAGGCCAGCCGGTCGAGCTGCCAGATGCCGAGGCCGACCATCATCAGAACGGCGGGGACGGTGAACAGGGTCGGCCAGAGGCGCGGGCGGAACGGCATGGGTGTCTCGGCTCGGTGGTCGGGCGGACGGGGCCGCGGATCCGTTAGATCGGGCGCCGGAACCCGAAGGGCAAGCGGCGCGTCGTCGCGCCTTGCGTTCCCGGCGCCTGGAGGGCCGCTATCAGCCGCCCGGCGTACGGTGCCGGTAGTGGAGCGCGACCATCACCCCCTTGAGCGGACGCAGCAGGGCGATCGTCCCGCCCATGACCACCGTGCCCCACAGGACCGCGTGCAGCCAGAGCGGCGGCTCGAACGCCGCCTCCACCCACAGGGCGAGCGGGACCACCACGGCACCGAGGATGAAGATGACGAACACCGCCGGACCGTCGCCGGTGTCGTGGTCGGCCATGGGCAGGCCACAGGCCTCGCACCGCTCGGCGACCGTCAGGTAACCGCTGAACAACCGGCCGCGTCCGCACCGGGGACACCTGCAGGCGAGGCCGGCGGCAATCGGGGACGGAGGCGGACCGTAGGCGTCGCTCACCGGTCCGCCCCCGTTGTTCCGATCCGGCTCAGCTGCCCCACCAGTAGACGCAGACGAACAGGAACAGCCAGACCACGTCGACGAAGTGCCAGTACCAGGCCGCCGCCTCGAAACCGAAATGCTGCTCCGGCGTGAAGTGGCCGGCATAGGCACGGAACCAGCAGACGATCAGGAAGATGGTTCCGACGATCACGTGGAAGCCGTGGAAACCGGTGGCCATGTAGAAGGTCGACGGATAGATCCCTTCGGTGAAGCCGAACGCCGCGTGGCTGTATTCGACCGCCTGCAGGGCCGTGAAGCTGAGGCCGAGCAGGATGGTGATGCCCAGGCCAATCAGCAGGTTCCTGCGGTCGCCCTGGAGCAGCGCGGCGTGCGCCCAGGTCACCGTGGTGCCGGACAGCAGCAGGATCAGGGTGTTCATCAGCGGCAGGTCGAAGGGATCGAACGGTTCGATCCCCTCCGGCGGCCACACCCCGGTGCGCGGGTACATGGCCATGTCGAAGAACGCCCAGAAGAACGCCACGAAGAACATCACCTCGGAGGCGATGAACAGCATCATGCCGTAGCGCGTGCCGATCTGGACCACCGGGGTGTGATGACCCTGGTACTGGGCCTCGCGGATGACGTCGCGCCACCAGAAGAACATGGTCATCAGCACGAGCAGCAGGCCGACGATCAACATCGGCGCGCCGAACGGCTTGCCATGCATGAAGAGCACGGTCCCGGCCGCCAGCACGAAACCGGCCCCGGCGCCGACGAACGGCCACGGGCTCGGCTCGACCAGATGGTAAGGATGCTTCTGTTCGTGTGCCATCAGTCCCCTCGTCTCACGTGCGGCCCGGGTCGTCCGCCGACCGGGGCACCCCCGCGTGGTGCTTCGTCATCGTTTCAGGTCGCCGGTGGCAGCCGGCTCGGCGGCCCCCGGCAATTCGGCGAGTTGCCGCGCCTTGGCCTGATCCTGGGCGCGGAAGAAAGTATACGACAGGGTTATCGTGGTCACGCCGTCCATCTTCGGATCGTCGGCGAGATCCGGATCCAGGTAGAACGACACCGGCATGTCGACGGTCTCGCCCGGGCGCAGCACCTGCTCGGTGAAGCAGAAGCAGTCGATCTTGTCGAAGTACAGCCCGGCCTTGTCCGGCGTGACGTTGAAGGTCGCGGTCCCGACCACGGTCTCGGTGCCGGTGTTGGTGGCCTGGTAGAACGCCAGCTTGGTCTCGCCCACCTTGAGCGACATCGAGCGCTGCACCGGCTCGAACCGCCAGGGCAGCTCCGGGTTCACGTTCGAATCGAATCGCACCGTCATGGTGCGGTCCAGGATCCGGTCGGACTCTGCGGTCGCGACCTGGGTGGTCCCGCCGTATCCGGTGACCCGGCAGAAGATCTCGTACAGCGGTACCGCCGCATAGGCCATGCCGACCATGCCCACGACCACGCCGGCCAGAATGCCGCCGGTCCGCAGGTTGCGGGCGCGCCGCACCCGGGTCTCGAGGTCGAGGTCCTGATCCGCGCTCATCGGTTCAGCTCATCCGCAGGATGGTGATCACGAAGAACAGCACCGCCAGCGCGATGATGGTGCTGAAGATGGCGATGTTCTTGCCGCGGCGGGCGACCACCCACTGGTCCTGCTCCGTTCCCGGCTTGCGATCGCGGTCCGCCATGTCGGTCACCCCGCCACCCAGCTGTCGACCAGCAGCGCGCCGTACAGCGCGAACAGGTAGAGGATCGAGTAGCCGAACAGCTGCTTGGCCGGCCGGTGGTCGGCCGCGGACCCGCGCCAGACCCGCAGGGCCGCCACGACGAACAGGCCGCCGAGCACGCCGGAGACGATGCCGTAGCCGGTCCCGGCGAAGCCCAGCAGCGCCGGGGCCGTGCCGAGCGGGGCCAGCAGCAGCGAGTAGATCAGGATCTGCCGGCGGGTCTCGCGGTCGCCCGCCACCACCGGCAGCATCGGCACGCCGGCCCGCGCGTAGTCGCCGCAGCGCCACAGCGCCAGCGCCCAGAAATGCGGCGGCGTCCACATGAAGATGATGGCGAACAGCACGATCGAGGCGACCGACACGTCGCCGGTCACCGCGGCCCAGCCGATCATCGGCGGGAACGCGCCGGCGGCGCCGCCGATCACGATGTTCTGCGGCGTGCGCCGCTTCAGCCACATCGTGTAGATGAAGACGTAGAAGCCGATGGTGCCGGCGAGCAGGGCGGCGGCGGCCCAGTTGACCGCCAGCCCCATGACCAGCACCGAGAAGCCGGACAAAACGACGCCGAAGGCCAGCGCCTCGTCCGGATTCATGCGACCGGCCGGGATCGGCCGGGCCTGGGTGCGCTCCATGACCGCGTCGATGTCGCGGTCGTACCACATGTTGATCGCGCCCGACGCGCCGGCGCCGATGGCGATGCACAGCACCGCGATCACCGCCAGCACCGGGTGCAGATGCCCCGGCGCCACCGCCAGGCCGACGGCGCCGGTGAACACCACCAGCGACATCACCCGCGGCTTCAGCAGAGCGACGTAGTCGGCGACCGAGGCCGTCCCACCAGGGACGGCCTCGGCGGCGGCGTCGATCCGCACGATGTCGGCGGAAGTATCGGTCACGTCAACAACCTCTCGGCCCCCTGGCCCCGGGTCTGCCCCGGGGTCACTTCACGCGGGGCAGTTCCTCGAAGGTGTGGAACGGCGGCGGCGACGACAGGGTCCACTCGATGGTGGTGGCGCCCTCGCCCCACGGGTTGTCGGCCGCCTTGCGCTTCTTCATGAACGCCTCGATCACCACCCAGAAGAAGATCAGGGTGCCGATGCCGCCGATGTACGCGCCGATCGAGGACACGTAGTTCCAGCCGGCGAGCGCGTCGGGGTAGTCGATGTAGCGCCGCGGCATGCCGGCCAGGCCGAGGAAGTGCATCGGGAAGAACGTCAGGTTCACGCCAACGAACGTCACCCAGAAGTGCAGGCGGGCCAGGAAGCCGTTGTACTCGTAGCCGGTCATCTTCGAGAACCAGTAGTAGAACCCGCAGAAGATGCCGAACACGGCGCCCAGCGACAGCACGTAGTGGAAGTGGGCGATCACGTAGTAGGTGTTGTGCAGGGCCAGGTCGACGCCGGCATTCGCCAGCACCACGCCGGTCACGCCGCCGACGGTGAACAGGAAGATCACGCCGATCGCCCAGATCATCGGGACCCGGAACTCGATCGAGCCGCCCCACATGGTGGCGATCCACGAGAAGATCTTGATGCCGGTCGGCACCGCGATGACCATCGTCGCCGCAGTGAAGTAGGCGCGGGTGTCGACGTCCAGGCCCACGGTGTACATGTGGTGGGCCCAGACCACGAACCCGACCACGCCGATCGCCACCATCGCGTAGGCCATCCCCAGGTAGCCGAACACCGGCTTCTTGGAGAACGTGCTGACCACCTGGCTGATGATGCCGAACGCCGGGAGGATCATGATGTAGACCTCCGGGTGGCCGAAGAACCAGAACAGGTGCAGGAACAGCACCGGGTCACCGCCGCCGGACGGCTCGAAGAACGCCGTGCCGAAGTTGCGGTCGGTCAGCAGCATGGTGATGGCGCCCGCCAGCACCGGCAGCGACAGCAGCAGCAGGAACGCGGTGACCAGGATCGACCACACGAACAGCGGCATCTTGTGCAGGGTCATGCCCGGCGCGCGCATGTTGAAGATGGTCGTGATGAAGTTGGCCGCGCCCAGGATCGACCCGGCACCGGCGAGGTGCAGCGAGAAGATCGCCAGGTCCATCGCCATGCCCGGCGTGCCGAGCTTGCCGGACAGCGGCGGATAGACGGTCCAGCCCACGCCGGCGCCGTTGGCGCCGCCGGTGCCCTCGACGAACATCGAGAGGACCAGCAGCAGCAGCGCCGGAACCAGCAGCCAGAACGAGATGTTGTTCATGCGCGGGAACGCCATGTCCGGCGCGCCGATCATCAACGGCACGAACCAGTTGCCGAAGCCGCCGATCAGCGCCGGCATGACCACGAAGAACACCATGATCAGGCCGTGGGCGGTGACCATGACGTTCCAGACGTTGCCGTCCTCCATGAACTGCAGGCCGGGGTTCTGCAGCTCCATGCGCATGTAGATCGAGATGGCGCCACCGACGAGCGAGGCGACCACCGCGAACACCAGGTACAGCGTCCCGATGTCCTTGTGGTTGGTGGAGTACAGCCAGCGGCGCACGAAGCTGGTCGGCGCGCCGTGGTCGTCGTGCCCGTGGGCGCCGTGGGCGTGATCAGCGCTGCTCATCGTCTCGTCTCCGCTCGATTACTTGGACACGACCGCGGCCAGCGTCGGGCCGGCGGCGCCGTCGTCCATCGCGAACTTGGTCTTGGCCTCGGCCAGCCAGGCGTCGTACTCGGCCTGCTCCATCGCCTGCACGACGATCGGCATGTAGGAGTGGTTCAGGCCGCAGATCTGGTTGCACTGGCCGTAATACACGCCGGCCTTGTCGACCTGGAACCAGGTCTCGTTGATCCGGCCCGGGGTGCCGTAGATCTGCACGCCGAAGGACGGGATGAAGAACGAGTGCATGACGTCCGAGGTGGTGACCAGCACCTGCACCTTCTTGCCGACCGGAACCACCAGGCGGTTGTCGACGTCGAGCAGCCGGATCTGGCCTTCCTTGAGGTCGGCATCGGCGATCATGTTGCTGTCGAACGCGATCTGCTGGTCCGGGTACTCGTAGCTCCAGTACCACTGGTGCGCCTGGACCTTCACCGTCATGTCCGGCTCGACCGCCCTGTCGGCGAAATACAGGAGCTTGAACGACGGGATCGCGATCACCACCAGGATCAGCACCGGCACGCCGGTCCAGATGATCTCCAGCAGGGTGTTGTGCGACGTCTTCGACGGTACCGGGTTCTTGCTGGCGCGGAACCGCAGGCACACATACACCAGAAGCACCAGCACGAAGATCGCGATCAGGGTGATGATCACGAGCAGCAGGTTGTGCAGGTCGTCGAGCCGGTCGTGCGTCGGCGTGACGCTTTCCTGCATCCCGAGCTGCCACTCACGCGGCCTGTCCGCCCATGCCATGGTCGCGGTAGCGACGAGCGAAGCCGCCGCCCATCCGATATGCCGCGCCCAAGACACGGCCAATCCGAGGATCCGATCCATCAGTCGGTCGTTCCCGTTGTCGTTGCTCTCGCCGCGCCCCCCGCGGCGGGCTTGGTTATGACACCAACGCACGCCCGGCGCAACGCGGGGCGGCGTGCTCGGTCGCAAGCTAGAACGCTGATAATGCCTGGGCAAGCAGCCCTCACGCGGCATTCGGTCGCGCCGTGCGCTGGATCAACGACGGGCGCCGCACCGTTGCCGACCGGTCGACTTCCGCCGGCCGAATGCCTATGTCAGGCTGAATCCCGTTCAACCGGCCCCCGCGCCAGGAGCACGCCGTGACCGATCGCGCCATCACCGACGAACTGTTCTTCTCCCGTGCCGGCCTGGACGCCGGGCGCACGCAGGCAATCGTCGACGACGCGCTGGACGGCGCCGACGACGGCGAGCTCTATCTCGAGTACCGGCAGAGCGAGAGCCTGGCGTTCGACGACGGCCGGCTGAAGACCGCCTCCTTCGACACCTCGCAGGGCTTCGGCCTGCGGGCGATCGCCGGCGAGGCGCGGGGATTCGCGCACGCCTCCGAGCTGTCGGAGGACGCCATCCGCCGTGCCGCCGGGACCGTTCGCGCGGTGCACGCCGGCCATTCCGGCACCATGGCCGAGGGGCCGGTCGGCACCAACCGCCACCTCTATACCGACGCCAACCCGCTGCAGGGCGTGTCGACCGAGGCGAAGATCAAGGTCCTGACCGAGATCGACGCCTACGCCCGCGCAAAGGACCCGCGGGTGCGCCAGGTATCGGCCTCGCTGGTCGGCTCCTGGCAGGCGGTGCAGATCCTGCGGGCCGGCGGCCAGCGGGTCGGCGACGTGCGGCCGCTGGTCCGGCTCAACGTCTCGGTCGTGGTCGGCGACGGCGACCGCATGGAATCGGGCTCCTACGGCTGCGGCGGCCGGCTGATGTTCGACCGGTTCGTCGATCCCGAAGCCTGGCATCACGCGGTCGACGAGGCGATCCGGGTGGCGCTGGTCAACCTCGACGCGGTGCCGGCCCCGGCCGGCGAGATGGACGTGGTGCTTGGCCCGGGCTGGCCGGGCGTGATGCTGCACGAGGCGGTCGGGCACGGCCTGGAGGGCGACTTCAACCGCAAGAAGACCTCGACCTTCAGCGACATGATCGGCCAGCGGGTCGCCGCCCCCGGCGTGACCGTGATCGACGACGGCACCCTGCCGGACCGGCGCGGCTCGCTCACCGTCGACGACGAGGGCACGCCGACCTCGCGCACCGTGCTGATCGAGGACGGCATCCTGGTCGGCTACATGCAGGACCGCCAGAACGCCCGGCTGATGGGCATGGCGGCCACCGGCAACGGCCGCCGCGAGAGCTACGCCCACCACCCGATGCCGCGCATGACCAACACCTTCATGGCCGACGGCACGGCGTCGCCGGAGGAGATCCTGCGCTCGGTGAAGAAGGGGCTGTTCGCCGTGAACTTCGCCGGCGGCTCGGTCGACATCACCTCCGGCAAGTTCGTGTTCTCGATGAACGAGGCGTACCTGGTCGAGGACGGCAAGATCGGCCCGGCGGTCAAGGGCGCCACCCTGATCGGCAACGGTCCCGACGCGATGACCAAGATCACCATGATCGGCAACGACTCGCGCCTCGACGACGGGATCGGCACCTGCGGCAAGGACGGCCAGGGCGTGCCGGTCGGGGTCGGCCAGCCGACCTTGAAGATGCGCGGCATCACCGTCGGCGGCACGGCGGTGTGAGCGGCGGGCGGGCGCGGCGGGCGGGCGCGGCGGTACGTATAATCCGCAATCACCTCTCATATTCGCGTCGACTTTAGCACTTCGTTAAACCCGATCGTCGTGACTCCCCGTACCGGCAAGTCGTCACTGCCGGCCAGCGAGGGAGTCCGAGATCGTGAACTATGCCGTTCCGGCACTGATCGCCGCGCTCACCCTGATCGTGGCGGGGGCATCGGCCATCGCCGTTCCGACGGCTCCCGAATCGGCGGTCGCCGCCGTCTTCCCGCCCTGGTGGGACCGCGAGCAGGCGGCCGCCGCGGTCGCCCGATCCGACGGTCTGATCGTCCGCGAGGGCGCCATCGCAACCATCCTGGTGGTGCGTCCCGCCGGCCCCGACCTGGCCGACCGCCTGCGCGCCCACGGCGCCGTCCTGGTCGTCGATCCGGTTGCCGCCGGCGGCTGCCTCGGCACCGGCTCCGCCTGACGCCGACGGCCCAAGGAGACTCCCGATGAACGAACTCACGACCCTGCGGCGCCGGGCGACCACCGTCCTCGCCATCTTCCTCGTCCTGCAGATCCCGGTCTCCGCCGCCGTCGCCCTGGTCCTCGGCCGGGATCTGCTGCTGCCGGTCGGCGCGATCACGGTGGTCGCCGCCACGGTCGGTGCCCTGACGCGCTGGCGAATCGACGATCCGGGAACCCGCCTGGCGCTCGCCGCCGGCCTGATGGGCGCGGTGTCGATCCTGGTGTTCCAGTTCGCGGGGCACCCCTGGCAGATCGACATGCACATGTACTACTTCGCCTGCCTGGCGATGCTGGCCGGGCTGACCGACTGGCGGGCCATCGTCACCGCGACCGCCGTCGTCGCGGTCCACCACCTGTCGCTCAACTTCCTGCTGCCGGCCGCGGTGTTCCCCGACGGCTCCGACTTCGGCCGGGTGGTGCTGCATGCGGTGATCGTGGTCGCCGAGGCGGCGGTGCTGGTGTGGCTGACCCATCAGGTCGCGCACGCCTTCGAGCAGTCGGCGAAATCGCGGGCCGAGGCCGAGGCCGCCGAGGCCGAGCGGGCGGCGATCGCCGCCCGCCAGCAGGACCAGGAGCGCCGCGGCGCCGAGGAGCGGGCGGCCGCCCTGCGGCAGACCGCCGAGGCCCTTGAGGCGTCGATCGGCAGCATCTCCGAGACCGTCGCCGCCGCCGCCGAGGAACTGAACCGGACCTCGTCGGTCCTGACCGATACCACCACCCGTGCCGCCGATCGCTCCGAGGCGGTGGCCGGCAACACCCGGGAAGCCAGTGAACGGGCGCGCGCCACCGAGGCGGAGGTGGGGCGGCTCAACACGGTCATCGAGGAGATCAACCGGCAGGTCGTGTCGTCCGGCGAGATCACCCGCGACGCCGCCGAACGGGCCCGCGAGACCGATTCCACGGTCGCCGGCCTGGCCGAGGCGGTGCACCGGATCGGCGACGTCCTGGGGCTGATCAACGACATCGCCGAGCGCACCAACCTGCTGGCGCTGAACGCCACCATCGAGGCCGCCCGCGCCGGCGAGGCCGGCAAGGGCTTCGCGGTGGTGGCCTCGGAAGTGAAGTCGCTGTCGACCCAGACCGCGCAGGCCACCGACCGGATCGCCGGCGAGATCGAGTCGATCCGCGCCGAGGCCGAGGGGGCGGTGGCGGCGATCCGCGGAATCGCCGAGGCGGTCGCCCGGATCGACGAGACCGCACGGGCGACCGCCGAGACCATCGGCGTACAGTCGGGCGTCACCCGGCAGATCGCCGACCAGGTCCGCGGCCTCGCCGACACCAGCCGCGACGCCGCCGAGGCGATCACCCGGGTCGCGCTGGAGACCCGCGAGAGCGGCACCTCCGCCGAGGACGTGCGGCGCGCCAGCGAGGACCTGGCCCGCCACGCCGAACGCCTGCGCCGCGAGACCACGACTTTCGTCGAGCAGGTCCGGGCGAGCTGACCGATCCGGCGGCCGGCCCTCACGCCGCCGGGCGCCGCTCCCGCGGCGGATCCGCCAGCAGCCGGTCGACCTCGGCCCTGACCTTCGCCACCGCCGCTTCCTTGACCGGCCCGAAGCCGCGGATCTCGAGCGGCGCCCTCGCCAGCGCCAGCAGGGTGGCCCGGTCGTGGGTCGCCCGGTCATGGCTGGCCAGCCGGTCCAGCACGGTCCCGACCACGCCCTCGTACCAGCCGATCAGCGCGCGCTCCATCCGTCGCTCGGCGGTGTAGCCGAACGGGTCGAACGGCGTGCCGCGCAGCCGCTTCAGCTTCGCCAGCAGCCGGAACGCCCCCTGGACCCACGGCCCGAACGACCGCTTGGCTGGCCGGCCGCGGGCGTCGGTGCCGGTGCGCAGCAGCGGCGGCGCCAGGTGGTAGCGGACCGTGAAATCGCCCTCGAACTCGCGGCGCAGACCGTCGAGGAAGCCGGTCTCGACGTGCAGCCGCGCCACCTCGTACTCGTCCTTGTAGGCCATCAGCTTGAACAGCGCGCGGGCGACCGCGTCGGTCAGCGCGCCGCCGTACGACGCCGGCTCGGCTGCCCGCACCCGGTCGACCTGCGCCCGGTAGCGGCCGGCCCAGGCGGCGTCCTGGTAGTCGCGCAGGAACGCCTCGCGCCGGGCGATGACGTCGTCCAGGGTCTCGGGCTCGCGCTCCGGCTCGCCGGTTAGCGCGAAGGCCGGGTCGGTGGCGGCCAGCCGGCCGGCCGCGAACGCCTGGCGGTTCGCCTCCACCGCGACGCCGTTCAGCTCGATCGCCCGGTCCAGCGCCGCCCGCGACACCGGCACCAGCCCGCGCTGCCAGGCGAAGCCCAGCATGATCACGTTGGCGAACACCGCGTCGCCGAACAGCGTCTCGGCCAGCCGGTTGGCGTCGAGCGAGTCGAGGTTGTCGGCACCGACCACCCGCCGGATCGCCGCCAGCCGGGCCCCGACCGCGAGGTCGGCGTCGCGCAGCCGCACCACGTCGCCGGTCGGCATCTCCGCCGAGTTCACCACCGCCCGGGTCCCGGGCCGGTAGGTCCCGGACGCCTTCGGCGACGACGACACCACCACGTCGCAGCCGATCAGCGCGTCGGCCGCGCCCTGGTCGATCCGGACCTGGTTGATCCGCTCGGGCGCCTCGGCGATCCGCAGATAGCTCAGCACCGGCCCGAACTTCTGGGCGAAGCCGGTGAAGTCGAGCACCGACACGCCCCTGCCCTCCAGGTGCGCGGCCATGGCGACCAGCGCCCCGACCGTGATCACCCCGGTACCGCCGACGCCGGTGACCAGCAGGTCGTAGGGCTCGGCGAGGGTCGCGCGCTGCGGCTCCGGCAGGCCGGCCGCCCGGCCGGCGCAGTCCGCCCCGGTTCCGCCCCGCTTGCGGCGGGTCGCGCCCTCGACTGTCACGAAGCTCGGGCAGAACCCGTCCAGGCAGGAGAAGTCCTTGTTGCAGCTCGACAGGTTGATCCGGCGCTTGCGGCCGAACGGGGTCTCCTTCGGCTCGACGCTCAGGCAGTTCGACGCCACCGAGCAGTCGCCGCAGCCCTCGCACACCAGGTCGTTGATGACCGCGAAGCGCTTCGGGTCCTCCAGGGTGCCGCGCTTGCGGCGCCGCCGCTTCTCGGTGGCGCAGGTCTGCTCGTAGATCAGCACCGAGACGCCCGGCACCTCGCGCAGCTCGCGCTGCACGGCGTCGAGCTCGTCGCGGGGGTGAATGGTCAGGCCGGAAGGAAAGTCGGCCTCGGCGAACTTCGCGGGATCGTCCGACACCAGGGCGATCCGCTGCACGCCCTCGGCCCGCACGCCGTGGGCGACGGCGTGCACGCTGATCGGCCCGTCGACCGGCTGGCCGCCGGTCATGGCGACCGCGTCGTTGTAAAGGATCTTGTAGGTGATGTTGGCGCCGGCCGCGATCGCCTGGCGGATCGCCATCGAGCCGGAGTGGTAGTAGGTGCCCTCGCCCAGGTTCTGGAAGACGTGCCCCTGGCCGGTGAACTTCGACGAGGCCGCCCAGTTCACCCCCTCGCCGCCCATCTGGATCAGCGAGGAGGTGTCGCGGTCCATCCAGCTCGCCATGAAATGGCAGCCGATACCGGCCAGCGCCTTCGAGCCCTCGGGCACCCGGGTCGAGGTGTTGTGCGGGCAGCCGGAGCAGAAATACGGGGTGCGGGTGGCGCCGGCGACCTGGATCACCCGGTCGGTCCCGGGGACCAGCCGGGCCGCCCGCTCGGCCAGGTTCAGCCCCGGGAACACCCCGTCCAGTCGCCGCGCCACGATCGGCGCCAGCAGAAGCGGCGACAGCTCGCCGGTCCACGGGATCAGCCGCTCGCCGGTCTCGTCGTGCTTGCCGACCATGCGCTCGGGCTTCGCACCCGGCCAGTCGTAGAAGTACTCCTTGAACTGGCTCTCGACGATGCCGCGCTTCTCCTCGACCACCAGCACCTCGCGCTTGCCGCGCATGAACGCCAGCGCGTCGCGGCGGTCGAGCGGCCACACCATGCCGATCTTGTAGACGTCGATGCCGATGCGCCGGCACTCGCGCTCGTCGATCCCGAGCAGCCGCAGCGCCTCCATCAGGTCGAGATGCGCCTTGCCGGTGGTCACGATCCCGAACCGGGCGTCCGGGACGTTGTAGACGTGGCGGTCGATCGGGTTGGCGGCGGCGAACGCGAACACCGCGTGCTTCTTCGCCTCCATGCGCTCCTCGATCTGCGGTCCGGGCAGGTCCGGCCAGCGGTAGTGCAGGCCGCCCGGCGGTATCTCGAAGTCGGGCACGACGAACCGACGCGGCTCCGGAATCTCGACCGAAGCCGCCGCCTCGACGGTTTCGGAGACCGCCTTGAAGCCGACCCACATGCCCGAGAACCGCGACAGCGCGTAGCCGTACTCGCCGAACGCCAGGTACTCGGCGACCGAGGCCGGACTCAGGGTCGGCATGAACCACGCCATGAAGGCGACGTCGGACTGGTGCGGCATCGACGACGACACGCAGCCGTGGTCGTCGCCCGCGACCACCAGCACGCCGCCATGCGGGGAGGAGCCGTAGGCGTTGCCGTGCTTCAGGGCGTCGCCGGCCCGGTCGACCCCCGGCCCCTTGCCGTACCAGAGGCCGAACACGCCATCGACCGTGCGGTTCGGGTCGCTCTCCACCTGCTGGCTGCCGAGCACGGCAGTGGCGGCCAGGTCCTCGTTGACCGCCGGCAGGAAGGTGATGCCGTGCTCGTCGACCAGCCGTCTGGCCCGCCACATCTCCAGGTCGACCGCGCCGAGCGGCGAGCCGCGGTAGCCGGAGACCAGCCCGGCGGTGTTCAGCCCGGCCGTCCGGTCGCGGCGCGCCTGGTCGAGGGCGATCCGGACCAGCGCCTGGGTCCCCGTCAGGAACACCCGGCCGGAGCCGCGGGTGTAGCGGTCCTCGAGGCGATAGCCGGCATCGACCGGCGCGGCTGCTGGATCGTTCATGACCGGCTCCCGGGTCGGATGGTTCCCCCATTATACCCGCCGCCCCTGGCAGAACTTGCCAGATTGTCCGACTGCGATGGACAAACTGGAAGATCTATTCGAAACTACCCGTCTGCCTGGAAGATCCAACCGGATTCCCGCGAATGGAACTCAGCGACGCCGACCGCCGCATCCTGCGCGCCCTGCAGGCGGACTCCCGAATCTCCAACCAGGCCCTGGCGGAGCAGGCCGGCATGTCGGCCTCGGCCTGCTGGCGGCGGGTGCGGGCGCTGGAGGAGGCCGGGGTGATCGCCGGCTACCCGGCGGTGCTGGACGCCGGCCGTTGCGGCCTCGCCTTCAGCGCCATCGTCCACGTCACCATGACCCGGCACGACGCCTCGCAGCTCGACGTGTTCATCGAGCGCGTCGCGGAGCGCCCGGAGGTGCTGGAGTGCTACTCGACCACCGGCGAGGCCGACTATCACCTGCGGGTCGTCTGCCGCGACAAGGAGGCCTACAACGACTTCCTCGAAGGCTTCATGTTCCGCCTGCCGGGAATCGCCCACGTCCGGACCAACCTGATCCTGAAGGACATCAAGCAGCACGGGCGCCTGCCGGTGTGAGGGGCGGGTCGTCCGCCCGCACGGTGATTGCCCGCCCGGCCGGCCGGTGTACACTCGCCGCGCCATGCCGACCCTTCCCCCCGACCAGCCGACCGAGCCGCCCGTGACCGACCTGATCGAAAAGCGTCCGAACTTCTACGGGTTCGGTGGACTCGACCGCTCCGCCCACATCCGCGAGCGCGAGGGCTGGCTGGACGAGCTGCTGGAGCGTCCCGAGACCCGGCTGGTGCCGGTCTGGCGCACCCGCTCCTTCGTGCTGGAGGTCGACGAGGCCGGGCCGCGCGCCGCCATGCTGTCGGCCGGCGAGCACCGGCACCTGGTCGCCCACGCCGAGTCGATCGCCTTCCTCGGCGAGCACGAGGGGGTCGCGCATGTCGCCCTCGACCTGTCGCCGCTCGAGGAGACCGACCTGCTGAACATCCTGGCGGCGCATGGCGGCTTCACCGACCTGCGCCGCATCGGGCCGCTGCTGCAGCGCTTCGAGGGCTCGCTGCTGGCCTATGCCCGCGGCCTGATGTGGTGGCACCAGCGCCACCGGTTCTGCGGGGTCTGCGGCCACCCGACCGAGAGCGTCAAGGGCGGCCACCAGCGCAGCTGCAGCAACGAGAAGTGCCGGGCCCCGCATTTCCCGCGCACCGACCCGGCGGTGATCATGCTGGTGCACGACGGCGAGCGCTGCCTGCTCGGCCGCCAGAAGGTCTGGCCGGAGGGCATGTACTCGACCCTGGCCGGCTTCGTGGAGCCCGGCGAGACCCTGGAGGAGGCGGTCGCCCGCGAGGTCTGGGAGGAGAGTGGAATCCGGGTGCGCAACGTGCGCTACCACTCCTCGCAGCCCTGGCCGTTCCCGTCCTCGCTGATGCTCGGCTTCCACGCCGAGGCCAAGAGCTTCGACATCGTCCGCAACGATGACGAACTGGGCGACGCCCAGTGGTTCACCGCCGAGCAGCTGTCAGACTTCGAGGCGCTCGGCAAGTTCCTGCCACGCCGCGATTCGATCGCCCGCCGGCTGGTCCAGGACTGGGTCGAGAGCGTCCGCCCGGAGCTGTACGACGCCGTCGACGCCGTGCCGAGCGCCTACCCGGTGCGCACCACCTGAGGGCTGAGGCAGCCGCCCGGTGGATCCCGGAGTCGGCCGCAAGGCGGCCGCACCGGGATGACGAGGGGTAGGATGCTCTATCACTTTCCTTTCGTCATTCCGGAGCCGAGCAGCGGACTCCGGGATCCATGACCGGGCATGCTGAGCAAACTCGCCGTCGCCTTTCCATAGCCGGCGTATGCCCCGAACACTCCGACCTTGCGTCTATATCCTCGCTTCCAAACCGTACGGCACGCTCTACGTCGGGGTAACCGGCGACCTGATCCGTCGCGTGTGGGTGCACCGCGAACATCCGTCGGGCTTCTGCGCGCGTTACGGTGTGAAGCGCTTGGTCTGGTACGAACCGAAGCCGGACATGCAAACGGCGATCCGACGTGAGAAACGGCTCAAGGACTGGCGCCGTGACTGGAAGATCGCGCCGATCGAGCAGAAGAACCCGGACTGGCACGATCTGTATCCGGGGCTCGCGGGCCTCGTCTGACGGCGGGTCTCCGGCTCGGCATGCGATCCCGGCCCCACCAGGGATCCCGGAGTCCGCTGCGCGGCTCCGGAATGACGAGATTGGGGTAGCCGCCCCCTTACGCCTCCCGTTCGCCGCCGCCGGTGCGGAACGGCGAGGCTGGATAGGTGCCGAGGATGCGGACCTTGCCCTTCGGGCAGAAGAACCGCAGCTCGTCGAGGGCGTTCTGCATCGCCGGGTCGTCCTGGTGGCCCTCGGCGTCGATGTAGAACTGCGCCGCCGAGAACGAGCCGTCGATGATGTAGCTCTCCAGCTTGGTCAGGTTGATGCCGTTGGTCGCGAAACCGCCGAGAGCCTTGTACAGCGCGGCCGGCACGCTGCGGACCTGGAACACCATGGTGGTGATGCACGGCCCGTTGGCGACCGGCGGCATCACCCCCTGGCGCGCCATGACCAGGAACCGGGTGGTGTTGTGCTCGGCGTCCTCGACCGAGTCCTCGAGGATCTCCAGGCCGTAGATCCCGGCGGCCAGCGACGAGGCGATGGCGGCCACCGACTTGTCGCCGAGTGCCGCGACCTCGTGCGCCGCGCCGGCGTTGTCGGCATGGTTCACGCGCTTCAGCCCGAGCCGCTTGATCAGCTTGCGGCACTGCGCCAGGCCCTGCGGGTGGGCGCGCACCTCCTTCAGCTCGTCGAGCCGGGTGCCCGGCAGGCCCAGCAGCATGTGGTTCACGCGCTGGAAGTATTCACCGACGATGAACAGCCCGGATTCCGGCAGCAGGTGGTGGATGTCGGCGACCCGGCCGGCCACCGAGTTCTCGACCGGCACCATCGCCCGGTCGGCCTCGCCCTCCTGCACCGCCGCCAGCATGTCCTCGAAGCTCTGGCACGGCATCGGCTCGTGGTCGGGCAGCGCGTTGGTGCAGGCGAGGTGCGAGTACGCACCGGCGATGCCCTGATAGGCGACGATCGGCTTGCGGCTCATGCGACGGGGTCTCCGGCGGCGGACGGGGTCGGGAGCGCGCACATAATCAGGCCGGGCGCGACTCGGCAAGCAGCCGGCGCGCCTGCTCGAGCTGGGCCGGGGTGTCGACGCCGAGCGGGACCGTCTCGACCCGGCCGACCTCGATCCGCATGCCGGCCTCCAGCGCCCGCAGCTGCTCCAGCTTCTCGCTCTGCTCGAGCGGCGACGGCGGCAGCGCCACCAGCCGGTCGAGCGCGGCGCGCCGGTAGGTATAGAGTCCGATGTGGTGGAACACCGTGGCCCCGCCGTACGGAATCGGCAGGCGGCTGAAGTACAGGGCCCGGCCGAACCGGCCGTCCGGCTCCCAGGCCACCGCCAGCTTGTTGACGCCGCTGGTCGGCGGCAGGTCGCTGTCGCCCTCGATCGGGCAGGCGACCGTGCCCATGGCCGCGTCCGGCATGCGGGTCAGCGCCGCCATGGCGGCCCGCACGGTTTTCGGCTCCAGCACCGGCAGGTCGCCCTGGACGTTCACGATCAGGTCGTGGCGGCCGTCCGGGTCGACGCGGTTCAGGGCCTCGCTGATCCGGTCGGTCCCGGACGGATGCGACGGCGCGGTCAGCACCGCCTCGCCGCCGGCGGCGGCCACGGCGTCGGCGATCTCGGCCTCGCCGGCCGCCACCACCACCCGGCCCACATCGGCCTCGACGGCCCGGCGCCAGACCTGGACGATCATCGGCTCGCCCAGGATGTCGGCGAGCGGCTTTCCCGGCAGCCGGGTCGACGCCATGCGCGCCGGAATCAGCACGATCGGATTCACGGTCCACTCCGTTTGCGGCGAAATGCCGCGTGAGCCGGCCCTCTTACGCCCCGCCCATACGGTTGCGCAAGCACGCGCGCGCGGGCTAAGTCGCTGCAGGAGGCGAGCGCCTGCGCGTGGACAGCGCCGGGCGCCGTGGGTATGTTAGCGCCGCCGCGCCCCGGGGGCGGGTTCGCGCAGAGAACGAGACGGGCGGGACAAGAAGGGTTCGAGGCATGGCGACGTCGCTCGAAGGCAACAAGATTCTGGCCGGCATCCTGGCCGCCGGGCTGCTCGCGATGGTGACCGGCAAGATCGCCGATGGCCTCGTGCATCCCAAGGAACTGCAGGAGAACGTCTACAAGATCGACGTTCCCGAGGGCGTGGGCGGCGGTGCCGCCGAGGCCGCCGCGCAGGGCCCGGCCCCGGTCGAGCCGGTGCTGCCGCTGCTCGCCAGCGCCGACGTGGCCGCCGGCGAGAAGGGCGCGAAGAAGTGCGCCGCCTGCCACACCTTCGACCAGGGCGGCGCCAACAAGGTCGGCCCGAACCTGTTCGACATCGTCAACCGGGAGAAGGGCAGCCACGAGGGCTTCAACTACTCCGACGCGATGAAGTCGTTCTCCGACCCGAAGAACTGGACCTACGAGTCGCTCAACAAGTTCCTGCACAAGCCGTCGGAGTACATGCCCGGCACCAAGATGAACTTCGCCGGCCTGAAGAAGGCGAGCGACCGCGCCGACCTGATCGCCTATCTGCGGACCATGGCCGGGACCCCGGCCCCGCTGCCGACCGCCGAGGAGGTCAAGGCCGCGCAGGACGCCTTCGAAAAGGCGAAGGCCGGCGGCTGAGCCGCCGGCGCCATCGGTCATGGCGCACCCAGACCTGAACGAGCTGGCCGCGTTCGCCGCCGAATTGGCGGATGTGGCCGGCCCCATCATCCGCGAGCATTTCCGGACCGCGCTGGCCGTCGAATCGAAGGCCGACGAGAGCCCGGTCACGGTCGCCGACCGCGGCGTCGAGAAGCGGCTGCGCGAGCTGATCGAGGCGCGTTTCCCCGACCACGGCATCGCCGGCGAGGAGTTCGGGCTGAAGGCGCCGGATGCCGACTACGTCTGGTCGCTCGACCCGATCGACGGCACCAAGGCGTTCATCACCGGCCGGCCGACCTTCGGCACGCTGATCGCCGTCACCGAACGCAAGGCTCCGCTGCTCGGGGTGATCGACTGCCCGATCCTGGACGAGCGCTGGATCGGCGGCCCCGGCCTGCCGACCACCCTGAACGGCCAGCCCGTATCGCCGCGCCCGGCACGGGCCCTGGCCGAGGCGACGCTCGCCACCACCTCGCCGCACATGTTCAGGCAGGGCTGGGAGCTGACCGCGTTCGAGCGGCTGCGCGCCGAGGTGCGGCTGCCGATGTACGGCGGCGACTGCCACAACTACGGACTGGTGGCGCTCGGCACCATCGACCTGGTGGTCGAGGCCGACCTGAAGGACTACGACTACCTGGCGCCGGCCGCTGTGATCGCCGGCGCCGGCGGGCTGGTCACCGACTGGGACGGCGTTCCGGTCGGCCTCGGATCGACCAGCCGCGTGCTCGCCGCCCGCACCCCGGAACTGCACGCCGAAGCGCTGAAGCGCCTGCAGGGATAGTCTGCCGGGCTGCGGCCCCCGCGCTTCGGTATAGGATTGCCCGATACTGGCCGGAGCGTGTCCGATGCAGCGACCCACCGTCGACCGCCGACGGATCCTGAAGACCGCGTTGCTGGCGGGCGGCGCCTTCGTGGCGCTGCGGCCCCGGCCGGCGCGGGCGCTGCGCGGCCGGACGGTGGTCGTGGTCGGGGCCGGCGTCTCCGGGCTGGCGGCCGCCCGGGCGCTGGCCGCGCAGGGCGCGAAGCTGACCGTCCTGGAGGCCCGCGCCCGCACCGGCGGCCGGCTGTTCACCGACCGCTCGCTCGGCGTGCCGTTCGAAGTCGGGGCCGGCTGGATCCACGGGCCGAGCAGGGACAACCCGATCCGGCGGCTGGCCGACGACGTCGGCGCCCGCCGGTTCGTCGCCGACGATTCCAGCCTGGCGGTGTTCGATCCCGCCGGCCGGGAGATCCCCGCCACCAAAGTCGACGCCATCGACGCGCGCTGGGAACGCCTGCTGAAACGGGTCGATGCCGCGCTCGAGAACGACGACCGCCGCAGCCTGCGCGACGCCATTGCCGAGATCGCCCCCGACGCACTCGCCGATCCCGGAATGCTGTGGGCCCTGTCGGCCTACACCGAGTTCGACATCGGCGCGCCGCTCGGGGACATCTCGGCGACGCTGTTCGACGAGGACGACGCCTTCGACGGCGTCGACGTGATCCTGCCCGACGGCTACGACCGGATCCTGCCGCCGGTCGCCGACGGCCTGGACATCCGGCTTTCGTCGCCGGTCGCCGGCATCGCGATCGCCGGGAACGGCGCGACGGTGCGGACCGGGGGCAGCGCGATCCGGGCCGACGCCGTGGTGTGCAGCGTCCCGCTGGGCGTCCTCAAGGCCGGCGGCATCGCCTTCGAGCCCGCCCTGCCGCGCGGCCATGTCGACAGCATCCGGGCGCTCGGCTTCGGGACGGTCACCAAGATCGCGTTCGAGTTCGCCCGGCCGTTCTGGGACGTCGAGACCCAGTATTTCGGGATCATGACCGAGCCGGTCGGGCGCTGGAATTACTGGCTCAACTACCGCACCTTCTCGGACCGCAACGTGCTGCTGGGCTTGAGCGTCGGCGGCTACGCGCCGGTCGCCGACCGGATGGCCGACGCCGAGATGGCGGCCGACGCGCTGGCCGTGCTGCGCCAGGCCTGGGGCGATGCGGTCGGCCGGCCGCTGCGCACCCTGACCACCCACTGGTCGACCGATCCCTACGCGCTCGGCGCCTACAGCCATCCGCGGCCGGGCAACCGGGCGGCGCAGTTCGACGGCCTGGCCGAGCCGGTCGGCGGCCGGCTGTTCCTGTGCGGCGAGCACACGCGGTTCGACTTCCACGGCACCGTCCACGGCGCCTGGCTGTCCGGCCTCGACGCGGCCGGGCGGGTGGTCGACGAACTGGGGTGAGCGAAGGGCGGCGGGCGCCCGTCACTTCGTGGGTTCCGGCTCGACCGCGCCGGAGCGGCGCGTCCGTCCGGAATGACGACAATATAGGAGGGCTGTTCCTCCCCTGTCGTCATTCCGGAGTGGACCGTCGCAAGCGGGACGGAGCCGGAACCCACGAAGCGACGGGCGCCCTCAGTACCCCTTGGCCGGATCGATCAGGCCGACCGGCGCCTCGCCGGCGCGGACCCGGCGGATGTTCTCGACGAACGCCCGGGTCGCGGTCACCGGGTTGATCTCGCTGGCGATGTGCGGGGTCAGGTAGATCCGGTTGTCGCCCCAGAACCGGTGCCCGGCCGGCAGCGGCTCGGTGCCGAACACGTCGAGGGCGGCGGCCGCCAGCCGGCCGGAGTCGAGCGCCGCCGTCAGGTCGTCCTCCACCAGGTGGCCGCCGCGGCCGACATTCACCAGCAGCGAGCCCTCGGGCATCAGCGCGAACAGCCCGGCGTTCAGGATGCCCGCGGTCTCGGCGGTCAGCGGCAGCAGGCAGACCAGCACGCTCGACCAGGCCGCCAGATCCCGCAGCCCGTCCGGCCCGTGGTGGCAGACCAGACCGTCGATCGCCTTCGGCGAGCGCGACCAGCCGGCGGCCTCGAACCCCAGGTCCTGCATGGCGCGGGCGACCGCCTGACCTAGGTTGCCGAGTCCGAGCACCCCGACCCGCACCGCATCGGCGTCGAACACGATGCCGGTTGGCCAGGACGCGGTGGCTCGCCGGCCCTCCAGCCAGTCCATGCGCCGGTGCCAGCGCAGCACCGCGAGCGTGACGTGGTGCACCATCGAGCGGGCCATCCACGGGTCGACGACCCGGGCGACCGGCACCCGCGGCGGGCGCTCGGGGTCGGCCAGGATGTGGTCGACGCCGGCCGCCATCGACTGGATCAGCCTGAGGTTCGGGAAGGTCCGGTAGACCCCGAACGGCAGCCGCCAGGTGATCGCCACCTCGACAGCCGCCGGATCGTCGACATCCGGCCGTGCCCGGGCATCGAGGTCCGGGGCCTGCCGCTTCAGCTCGTCGATCCAGGGTGCCGGGTCGTAGCCCTCGATGTGGACGAGGATCACGCCCATCAATCCGACCCCGTCAGTACTGCCGGTCCGGATCGACCTCGTTGATCGGCTTCTCGCCGGCGAACACCCGGCGGATGTTCTCGGCCACCTGGTCGGCGCCGCTGTCGGCGTTGGTCTGGGCCGAGACATGCGGCCAGACCTGCACCTTCGGGTGGGTCCAGAACGGGTGGTCGGTCGGCAGCGGCTCGACCTGGAACACGTCGAGCGAGGCGCCGGCGATGTGGCCCGAATCGAGCGCGGCCAGCAGATCCGCCTCGACCAGCTGCTGGCCGCGGCCCGAGTTCACCACGTACGCGCCCTTCGGCAGCTTGGCGAACAGCTCGGCGTCCATCAGGTTGCGGGTCTCGGGGGTCAGCGGCAGCAGCCCGCACAGGATGTCGGTGCGCGCCAGGAAGGCGTCGAACTCCTCGGGGCCCGCATAGCTCTTCACGTTGGGGATGGACTTGCGGGTGCGCGACCAGCCGGCGACGTCGAAGCCGAGTGCGGCCACCGTGGTCGCCGCCTCGGCCCCGAGCGCACCGAGGCCGAGGATCCCGACCCGCCGGGTCGAGGTTTCGGGCGCCGGCAGCGACTTCCACTCCCGGCGGCGCTGCAGCTCCTCGTACTCGGGGCCCTGGCGGTGGAAGCGCAGCACCTGCAGCAGCACCCACTCGGCCATCGCCCGGCCCATCCACGGGTCGACCAGGCGGATGATGTGCGGGCCGCGCGGCAGCTCCGGGTCGGCGAAGATGTGGTCGACCCCCTGCCCGAGCGAGCAGATCGCCTTCAGGTTCGGGAACTGCTTGAGGTAGCCGGCCGGCACCTTCCAGACCAGCGCGAACTCGACGTCGGCCGGGTCGCCGATGTCCGGGTCGGCCCGGAAGTCGATACCGGGAATCCGCTCGGACAGCGACTTGCGCCAAGCCGCGCTGGAATCGTTCGGGGATCGGAAAAGCACAGCCGGCATGGCGCTCTCTCGCAGTCGCGGTCGGTGATCCACGACCATATGAAGTCGGCCTCGCGATGTCGACGCTTGTCGCGGCGGTCGCGCAACAGCAAGCTCCGCGCCACATCTCGACCGACGGAAAGCCACCCCCATGCTCCGCATCCTCGGCAAGGCCTCGTCGATCAACGTGCGCAAGGTGCTGTGGACCTGCCGCGAGATCGGCCTCGACTACGCGCGCGAGGACTGGGGCAGCGGCTTCGCCGCGACCGGGACGCCGGAGTTCCTGGCGATGAACCCGAACGGGCTGGTGCCGGTGATCGTCGACGAGGACGGCCCACTCTGGGAGTCCAACACCATCTGCCGCTACCTCGCCGCCAGGCACGGGCGCATCGACCTGCTGCCGACAGCACCACGCGCCCGCGCCGAGGTCGAGAAGTGGATGGACTGGCAGGCGACCGACCTGAACGGTGCGTGGCGCGACGCCTTCATGGGGCTGGTGCGCCGGCACCCGGACTTCCAGGACCCGGCCCGGATCGCCGCCGGCACCGCCGGCTGGAACGCCGCCATGGCGATCCTCGACCGCCGGCTCGCCGACACCGGCGGGTTCGTGGCCGGCGACGGCTTCACGGTCGCCGACGTGGTGCTCGGCCTGTCGGTGAACCGTTGGGCGATGACGCCGCTGGCCGGGCGCCCGGACCTGCCGGCGGTCGCCGCCTACTACGACCGGCTGGCCGAGCGGCCCGGCTTCCGCGAGCACGGGCGCAACGGCATTCCCTGAGAGGGCTTGAGCCGGTAGCGGATTCAGCGCGAGAGTCGGGAGCGTCATCGTCAGCGGAGGCGCCGCGATGAACGAGACCGACCTCGAGCCGCGCACCAGGGCCAGGCCCAAGGTCGAGCGGCCGCGCCTGCACAAAGTCATCCTGTTGAACGACGACTACACGCCGCGCGAGTTCGTGGTCACCGTGCTGAAGACCGAGTTCCGCATTGGCGACGACCAAGCCTACCGGGTGATGATGACCGCCCACCGGCGCGGCGCCTGCGTGGTCGCGGTCTATCCCAGGGACGTCGCCGAGACCAAGGCGTCTCGCGCCACCGACATGGCCCGCCGCAAGGGATACCCCCTGATGTTCACGACCGAGCCGGAGGAGTAGCCGGCGCTACTTGCGCACCTCCCCGCCCTCGGTCGCCACCAGGTCGAAGGCGGCGGCCATCAGGGCGCGGGTGTAGGCCTGCCGCGGGCGGCCCATCACCGCCTCGGTGTCGCCGGCCTCGACCACCTTGCCGTCCTTCATGACGACGACCCGGTGCGACAGCGCCCGCACCACCTTCAGGTCGTGGCTGATGAACAGGTACGCGAGCCCGTGCGCCGCCTGCAGGTCGCGCAGCAGGTCGACGATCTGGGCCTGCACGCTCATGTCGAGGGCCGAGGTCGGCTCGTCCAGCACCAGCAGCTTCGGGCGCAGCACCATGGCCCGGGCGATGGCGATGCGCTGGCGCTGGCCGCCGGAGAACTCGTGCGGGTAGCGGTCGCGCATCGACGGGTCGAGCCCGACCTCGCGCAGCACCTCGTCGATCCGGCGCTCCTTGTCCTCGGGCGTCGGCAGGCCGAGCTCCGCCGGCTCGTGCACGTCCAGCCCCTCGCGCACGATCTCGGCGATCGACATGCGCGGGCTGAGGCTGCCGTACGGGTCCTGGAAGACGATCTGCATGTCGCGGCGCAGCGGCCGGACCTGCTTGCGGTCCAGGCCCTGGATCTCGCGGCCCATGAAGGCCAGCCGGCCGGTCGACGCCTGCAGGCGCAGCAGCGCCATCGCCAGCGTGGTCTTGCCGGACCCGGACTCGCCGACGATGCCGACGGTCTCGCCGGCGCTGACCTTCACGTTGACCCCGTCGACCGCCTTGATGTGGCCGACCGTGCGCTTCAGCACGCCGCGCTGGACCGGGAACCAGACCCGCACGTCGGACGCCTGCAGCACGGTGCGCGCCTGCGCCGGGACCGGCTCCGGGTTGCCCTTCGGCTCGGCCGCCAGCAGCTTTCGGGTGTAGTCGTGCCGCGGCTCGGTGAACACCCGCTCGGTCTCGCCCTGCTCGACGATCTCGCCGGCGGTCATCACGCACACCCGGTCGGCGATCTTGCGCACGATCCCGAGGTCGTGGGTGATCAGCAGCATGGCCATGCCGAGCCGGCGCTGCAGGTCGCCGAGCAGGGCCAGGATCTGCGCCTGGATGGTGACGTCGAGCGCGGTGGTCGGCTCGTCGGCGATCAGCAGGTCGGGCTCGTTGGCGAGCGCCATGGCGATCATCACCCGCTGGCGCTGGCCGCCGGACAGCTGGTGCGGGTAGGAGCCGAGCCGGCGCTCCGGATCCGGGATGCCGACCAGGTCCAGCAGCTCCAGCGTGCGGGCGCGCGCCGCGTCGCCGCGCAGCCCCTTGTGCAGGGCCAGGATCTCGCCGATCTGCTTCTCCACCGTGTGCAGCGGGTTCAGCGAGGTCATCGGCTCCTGGAAGATCACCGCGATCTCGTTGCCGCGGATCCGCTGGAGCGTGCTCTCCGGCGCGCCCATCAGCTCCTCGCCCTTCCAGGCGATGCTGGAGCCGGCGCCGTGGCCGGCCACCGGATACGGCAGCAGCTGCAGGATCGACAGCGCCGTCACCGACTTGCCGGAGCCGGACTCGCCGACCAGCGCCACGGTCTCGCCGGCCCGGATGTCGAACGACACGCCGCGCACCGCCAGGTTGCCGCCGAACGCCACCGACAGGTCGCGGATGTCGAGCAGCGCGGTCATTGCAGGAAGGTCTTTCGCGGGTCGAAGGCGTCGCGCACCGCCTCGCCGACGAAGATCAGCAGGCTGAGCATGATCGCGAGCGTGAAGAACGCGGTCAGCCCGAGCCACGGCGCCTGCAGGTTGTTCTTGCCCTGGCTCAGCAGCTCGCCGAGCGACGGCGAGCCGGGCGGTAGGCCGAAGCCGAGGAAGTCGAGCCCGGTCAGCGCGGTGATCGAGCCGTTCAGGATGAACGGCAGGAAGGTCAGGGTGGCGACCATGGCGTTGGGCAGCATGTGCCGGAACATGATCGTGGCGTCGGACACGCCGAGCGCCCGGGCGGCGCGGACGTAGTCGAGATTGCGGGCGCGCAGGAATTCGGCGCGCACCACGCCGACCAGGCTGGTCCAGCTGAACAGCAGCAGCAGCAGCAGCAGGGTCGTGAACCCCGGCACGATCACCGAGGACAGGATGATCAGGATGTAGATGAAGGGCATGCCGCCCCAGATCTCGATGAAGCGCTGGAACGTCAGGTCGAGCAGCCCGCCGTAGAAGCCCTGCACGGCCCCCGCGGCGATCCCGATGAGCGACGAGAACAAGGTCAGCAGCAGCCCGAACAGCACCGAGATCCGGAAGCCGTAGATCACGCGGGCCAGCACGTCGCGCGCCTGGTCGTCGGTGCCGAGCCAGTGCCGGGCGTCCGGTGGCGACGGCGCCGGACGGTCCAGCTCGGTGTCGATGGTGGCGTAGGAGAACCGGACCGGCGGCCACAGGATCCAGCCCTTCTCCTGGATCAGCTCCTGCACGAACGGGTCGCGGTAGTCGGCCTCGGTCGGGAAATCGCCGCCGAACGCGGTCTCCGGGTAGGACACCGCGACCGGCGCGTACAGGCCGCCGTCGAACCAGATCAGGATCGGCTTGTCGTTCGCCAGCATCTCGGCGAACAGGCTGAGCCCGAACAGCCCGAGGAAGATCCAGGCCGACCAGAAGCCGCGCCGGTTGCGCCGGAAGTTCTCCCAGCGCCGGCGGTTGATCGGCGTGATGCGGGAACCGAGCAGGCGGCCGACCATCCGCTCAGCCCCCCCGCGCCTCGAAATCGATCCGCGGGTCGATCACCACGTACATGACGTCGCCGATCAGGTTCAGCAGCAGGCCGAGCAGCGTGAAGAAGTACAGCGTGCCGAACATCACCGGGTAGTCGCGCTGGATCGCCGACTCGAAGCCGAGCAGGCCGAGGCCGTCGAGCGAGAAGATGATCTCGATGAACAGCGAACCGGTGAACAGCACCGACACGAAGGCCGACGGGAAGCCGGCGATAACGATCAGCATGGCGTTGCGGAACACGTGGCCGTACAGCACGCCGCGTTCGTTCAGCCCCTTGGCCTTGGCGGTCAGGACGTACTGCTTGTTGATCTCCTCCAGGAACGAGTTCTTGGTCAGCATGGTCAGGCTGGCGAACCCGCCGATCACCATCGCCGTGATCGGCAGCACCATGTGCCAGAGATAGTCGAGCACCTTGTCCACCAGGCTCAGTTCCGCCCAGTTCGACGACACCAGCCCGCGCAGCGGGAACACCTGCAGATAGCTGCCGCCGGCGAACAGCACCACCAGCAGGACCGCGAACAGGAACGCCGGGATGGCGTTGCCGACGATGATCACCGCGCTGGTCCAGATGTCGAAGCGCGACCCGTCGCGCACCGCCTTGCGGATGCCGAGCGGGATCGAGATCAGGTAGACCAGCAGGGTCGTCCAGATGCCGAGCGAGATCGACACCGGCATCTTCTCCAGCACCAGGTCGACGACGCGGCGGGCCCGGAAGAAGCTGTCGCCGAAGTCGAAGACGACGTAGTTGCCCATCATCGTCAGGAAGCGCTCGTGCAGCGGCCTGTCGAAGCCGAACTGCCGTTCGAGCTGGGCGATCAGCTCCGGATCGAGGCCGCGGGTGCCGCGGGTCTGCCCGGAGTCCGACGCCTGGGGCGCCGCCCCGGCCTCGCCGCCGCCCTGCCCGCTGACCCGGGCGGTGGTGTCGCCCTTGCCCTCGATCTGGGCGATGATCTGGTCGATCGGCCCGCCCGGTGCGAACTGCACGATCACGAAGTTCAGCACCATGATCGCGACCAGGGTGGGCACGATCAGCAGCAGGCGTCGCAGGATATAGGCGAGCACGCGTCCTCCTCCCGCCCGGTCCGCGCGATCAGCTTCGGCCGCGCCGCCAGGCCTCGACGGCGGCGGCCTTCGCGGGATCGATCCACCAGGTGTCCGGGTAGCCGAGCCCGTATTTCGGGGCGACGGCCGGCTTGCCGAACTTGTTCCAGTAGACCAGGCGGTAGGTCTCGCTGTGGAAGTGCGGGACCACGTAGAAGCCCCAGAGCAGGACCCGGTCGAGCGCCCGGGTCGCCGCCACCAGGGCCTCGCGATCGGGGGCCTGGATGACCTTCTCGACCAGCGCGTCGACCACCGGGTCCCTGACCCCGATGACGTTGCGCGAGCCCTTCAGGTCGGCCATCGCCGACGACCAGTAGTCGCGCTGTTCGTTGCCGGGCGACTGCGACTGGCCGAACGAGCCCACGATCATGTCGAAGTCGAAGTCGCGGACCCGGTTCTGGAACTGCGCCGGATCGACCGTGCGGACCGACGCCTTGATGCCGAGCTTCTCCAGGTTGGCCGCGAACGGCAGCACGATGCGCTCCATGTCGGGCGACACCAGCAGGATCTCGAAGCTCAGCGCCTGCCCCTCGGCGTTCGTCAGTACGCCGTTCTTCACCGCCCACCCGGCCTCGCGCAGCAGCTTCAGGGCGGTGCGCAGGTTCTGGCGGGGATTGCCCGACCCGTCGGTCTTCGGGACCGTGAATTCGGTCGTGAAGACCTCCGGCGGCAACCGGTCCCTGAACGGCTCCAGCAGCGCCAGCTCGGCGCCGGTCGGCAGGCCGGAGGAGCCCAGCTCGGAGTTGTCGAAGTAGCTGTCGGTCCGGGTATAGGCCCCGTACATCAGGGCCTTGTTGGTCCACTCGAAGTCGAAGGCGTAACCGATCGCCTCGCGCACGGTGCGGTCCCGGAACACCGGCCGGCGGGTGTTGAACACGAAGCCCTGCATGCCGGCGACGTTCTGGTGCGGCACCTCCTCCTTGATCGCCATGCCGGCGTCCAGGCCGGGGAAGCTGTAGGCGGTGGCCCAGCGTTTCGAGGAGTTCTCGGCCCGGAGATCGAAGGCGCCGGCCTTGAACGCCTCGGTCGCGATGTCGCGGTCGCGGAAGTACTCGTAGCGGATGGTGTCGGCGTTCCAGCGCCCGCGCATCGCCGGCACGTCCTTGCCCCAGTAGTCGGCGACCCGCTCGTAGGTGACCGTGCGGCCGGCCTCGTAGCCCTTCACCCGGTACGGGCCGGAGCCGAGCGGCGGCTCGAACGGCGGGTTGGCGAAGTCCTTGCCCTGCCACCAGTGCTTCGGCAGCACGGCGAGCTGGCCGAGGATCAGCGGCAGCTCGCGGTTGCCCGGCCCCTTGAAGACGAACAGGACCCGGTGCTCCGAGGTCGCCTTCACCTCGACGACGTCGCCGTAGTAGGCGCGGTAGAACGGCGCCCCCTTCTCGACCAGGGTGTCGAAGGTCCAGACCACGTCCCCGGCGGTCACCGGCCGGCCGTCGTGCCAGCGCGCCTCCGGCCGCAGGTTGAAGGCGACCCAGGACCGGTCCGCCGGCATCTCGATGCTCTCGGCCAGGGCCCCGTACTCGCTGAACGGCTCGTCCTGCGCCTGCTCGGTGAGGGTGTCGTAGATCAGCGCGACGCCGGAAGCCGGCTGGCCGCGCAGAATGAACGGGTTGAAGCTGTCGAAGCTGCCGGTCGCCTCGCTGACCAGGGTGCCGCCCTTCGGGGCGTTCGGCTCGACGTACTCGAAATGGGTGAAGTCCGGCGCGTACTTCAGGTCGCCGTGCATGGCGATGCCGTGCGACGGCGGAGCGCTGTACTCGGCTGCCGCGGCCGGGACGGCGGCGGGCAGTCCGAGGGCGAAACCCAGGAGCAGGACGGCGGCGGCGCGGAGACGGGCTGTCGGCATCGAGTTCCTCACGGCTCGGGGGCTCGGTCGATCTTACACACCTCGGGTGTGACCGGAAGATGGCGCCAGCCTTCCAAGTCGGACATCCGACGCATTGTGATCAAACCGGGTGATCAGGCGGGATCGCCGGACTCCACGCCGTCGAGCATGCGCTCGGCCCCGCGCACCAGTTCAGCGAACTCGGACAGGAACACCGAGCCCTTCACCGTCCGCTGCACCAGGACGCTGCGCCGGTCGGTGTCGTCGACCTTGCGCCGCAGGAAGCCGAGATCGCCGAGCCGGTCGAGGGCTCGGGTCACCGCCGGTTTGGAGATCCCCATCGCCTCGGCCAGGCCGCGCACGGTGTGCGGCGGCGGCGTCATATAGGCGGTCAGCAGGATCGCCATCTGCCGTGCCGTGAGGTCGGGCCCGTCCCGCCGCACGCTCGCGACGGTCGCCAGACGCCACAGATTCAACGCCCGGTGCTGCTCCGCCGCCTGCATGCCGCCCCTTCTAGCGCCCCAAACCGCCCGCGACCATGGTCGTTACGCGAGCGAACCGAGCATACCTGCCCGGCAATCGTTTCGAAACCGTAAACCGTTAGCCGCCGAAACGGTGCTCGATCATACGGTAGGCGCTGCGCATTGCCATGGCCTCGCCGCCTTCCGGCCGACCGGGGCGGTCCTTGGTGTTCCAGGCCATCAGGTCGATATGCGCCCACCGCGTCGTCGGCGAAACGAAATGCTCGAGGAACAGGGCGGCGGTGATGGCGCCGGCGAACGGCGCACTGCCGGTGTTCGACAGGTCGGCGATCTTGGTCTTCAGCATCGACTTGTAGGGCGCGTGCAGCGGCAGCCGCCAGACCGCGTCCTCCTCGTCGAGACCGCAGCGCATCCAGTCGCCGGCGACCCCGTCGTCGTTGCTGAACAGCGCCGGCAGGTCCGTGCCGAGCGCGACCCGGGCCGCCCCGGTCAGGGTGGCGTAGTCGAGCAGCAGCTCCGGCTTCTCCGAATCGGCCTCGGCCAGCGCGTCGCACAGCACCAGCCGGCCCTCGGCGTCGGTGTTGCCGATCTCGACGGTCAGCCCCTTGCGGGTCCGGATCACGTCCATCGGCAGGAAGGCGTCGCCGGACACCATGTTCTTGACCGCCGGCACCAGCACCCGCAGCCGGACCTTCAGCCCGGCGTCCATGATCATGCGGGCGAGCCCGAGGACCTGGGCCGAGCCGCCCATGTCCTTCTTCATCAGCAGCATGCCGCTCGACGGCTTGAGGTCGTAGCCGCCGGTGTCGAAGCACACCCCCTTGCCGACCAGGGTGACCTTGGGATGCGACGGGTCGCCCCAGGTGAAGTCGATCAGCCGCGGCGCGTCGGCGGCCCCCCGGCCGACCGCGTGGATCGTCGGGTAGTTCTTCTTCAGCAGCTGATCTCCGACCAGTACCGAGAACTTCGCCTTGAACTCCCTGGCCAGCCCCTTGGCGACCTCGGCGAGCTGGGTCGGACCGAGGTCGTTGGCCGGGGTGTTGATCAGGTCGCGGGCCAGCGCGGTGCCGGCGGCGGCACGCTCGACATGGCCGCGGTCGGCGCCCTTCGGCCAGACCAGCTCGGCCTCGGCCGCCGGCATCTTGGTGTAGCGGTCGAACCGGTAGGTCGCCAGCGCCCAGCCGAGGGCGGCCCTGGTGGCGTCCGCCGGCGCGATCTCCGAGTCGATCGCATAGCGACCGGCGGGCAGCGCCCCCGGCAGCCCGGCATAGTCCCAGAGGCCGGTGCGCTCGGCGGTCTCGACCCCGAGCAGGACCCGCGACAGCGCGCCCTTGTCGTCGGGAATGAGCGCGACCTCGCCGGCCTTGGCCTTGAAGCCGGTGGCGCGCACCCAGGCGGCGACGCGGCCGTCGGCTCCGGCAAGCCAGGCATCGAGACCCGCCGTCGTCAGCGGGCTGATCGGAACCGTTCCGGCGGTCGCCCGCCCGACGAGATTGTAGGGCACGGGAAGTCTCCGTAATCGCAGCGGTTTGCCGACGGTATACCGCTCGGGGCTTCACGCCGACAAGCGAGGCGCTTAAATGTGGACGTCAAGGCAGGTCTGGAGGAACGCGGCGTGGCAGAGTTCACCCTGGTCATCGGCAACAAGAACTACTCGTCATGGTCGCTCAGACCATGGCTTGCACTGCGCCATGCGGGCATCGCGTTCGACGAGGTCCTGATCGCGCTCGACGAACCCGGCACCAAGGCGGCGATCCTGAAGCACTCGGCCTCCGGCCGCGTCCCGGCGCTCAAGCACGGCGACCTGACGGTCTGGGACAGCCTGGCGATCTGCGAGTACGTCGCCGAACTGCGGCCCGAGGCCGGCCTGTGGCCGGACGACTCCGCCGCCCGGGCGGTCGCGCGCTCGATCTCGGCCGAGATGCACACCGGCTTCTCGGCCCTGCGGACCCACATGCCGATGAACATCCGGTCGCGGTTTCCCGAGGAGGGCCGCAAGCCGGGGGTGAAGGAGGACATCGACCGGATCGCAGCCCTGTGGCGGCAATGCCGGTCGCGCCATGGCGGCGACGGGCCGTTCCTGTTCGGGCGCTTCACGATCGCCGACGCGATGTTCGCGCCGGTGGTCTCGCGGTTCCGCACCTATGCGGTGGCCCTGGGCGAGGTCGAGCAGGCCTATGCCGACGCCGTCTGGAGCCTGGAGAGCATGAAGGAGTGGGCGAAGTCGGCCGCCGACGAGCCGATGGTCATCGATTCGGCCGAGTTCTGACGACCGCCGTGCTCCGACGGCGGGAGTGACCCTCGCCAAGCCCGCCGGCATCTTCTAGGATTCGGGCGGGACGGTCTCGAAGGGAACAGAGTGACGGTCGAATCGGATGCCTTGGGTGCCGCGCGCCGGGCCATCGATCGCCGCAAGCGGCGCGAGCGACGGCGACGCAGGCGGTCGCGCCGGATGCGGACCCGCATCGCCTGGGCCGTCGTCTACGTGACGGCGCTGAACGTCGCGGCCTGGTTCAGCCTGGAGACGCCTGCCGAACTGCTGACCTGGGCCCACATGGTCCAGGCCGACAAGGTCGAGCATCTGCTGGCGTTCTTCGCCGCGACGTTGCTCGCGATCCCGTTGCTCGGACGCTGGGTCAGCCCGGGCATCCTCGCGATCATCCTGCTGAACGCCGGCCTGGTCGTCGAGCTGATGCAGGCCTTCGACCCGGGCCGCAACGCCGACATCGCCGACTTCGCGTTCGATCAGTTCGGCGTCGCGCTGGGCTGGCTGGCGGCGATTCCCTTGCGTCGCTGGCTCGGCCGGCCGCGCAGCGCCGACGTCGATCCGGTCCGCGGCAGCTGACCGTCGCTCAGCTCCCGAACGCCAGCAGCACCGCCAGCACCGCCAGCCCGAGGCAGGCCCGACGGAACAGCGCCAGCGACCGCCGGATGTCCTCCGGCGTCGCCGCCGACCGGCCGTCGCCCATCCAGGCATCCTCGACCATCGAGCCGTCGTAGACCCTCGGCCCGGCAAGCCGCAGGCCGAGAGCGCCGGCGAACGCCGCCTCCGGCCAGCCGGCGTTGACCGAACGATGCCGGTCGGCATCGCGTCGCGCCGCCCGCCAGGCCGCCGCCGGCTCGCCGTCGGGCAGGGTCCAGGCGGCCGCCACGACCAGCAGGGCCGACAGCCGGGCCGGCACCCAGTTGGCGAGGTCGTCGAGCCGGGCCGCCGCCCAGCCGAAATGCCGGTGCCGGTCGCTGCGATGGCCGATCATGCTGTCGGCGGTGTTCAGGGCCTTGTAGGCCAGCAGTCCGGGCAGCCCGGCGATCAGGTACCAGAACGCCGGGGCCACCACCCCGTCGGAGAAGTTCTCGGCCGTGCTCTCGATCGCCGCCCGGCACACTCCGGCCTCGTCCAGGGTGCCCGGATCCCGCCCGACGATCGCCGAGACCGCGTGGCGGGCACCGGACAGGCCGTCGCGCAGGAACGCGTCGGCGACCGCGGTGACGTGGTCGTGCAGCGACCGCTGCGCCAGCAGCACGCCGACCACGCCGGCCTCCAGGAGCCCGCCGAGCAGCCCCAGGCGCCCGAACGTGCCGGCCAGGACCGCCCCGGCCGCCGCCGCTGCGATCAGTACGACCGCCAGCGCGGCGACGCCGCGGTCGCGCCGTCTCGTGGGGGGATCGCCGTCCAGGTTCCAGCGCCGGTCCAGCCAACCGACCAGCCGGCCGGCCAGCACCACCGGGTGCGGCAATCGCCGCCACAACGCCTCCGGCTCGCCGACCAGCGCGTCGAAAGCCTGTCCGAGCAGAAGAACGACGGCGCGGTCCACGCGGCCCCCTTCGCGGCTGGTTCCCCGACCGGTTCGGTACTACGCTCGCCCGGTCCCTGTCCACGGCATCCATGGCTCCCGCTCCCGTCTCGTCCGCACCGATCGCCCAGGCGGTCCGCAATCAGGCACCAGGCCGGGGCGACCCGCTCGGCCGGTTGCCCGGCCCCGCGCGCGTGGCGATCTGGATGGCGCTGGCCGGCCTGGCCTTCGCGGTGATGGGCGGGCTGATCAAGTTCGCGGCGCGCGACCTGCACCCGTTCGAGGTGGCGTTCCTGCGCTGCTTCTTCGGGCTGCTGTGGATGGCGCCGTGGCTGCTGCGCCACGGGCCGCGGGCACTGCGGACCCGCAAGCTGCCGCTGTACACGGCGCGGGCGGCGTTCGGGCTGGTCGGCATGCTGGCCGGGTTCTACGCGCTGCGGTTCATCGCGCTGGCCGACGCCACCGCGCTCAGCTTCACCGCCCCGCTGTTCGCGACGGTCGGCGCCGCGCTGGTGCTGCACGAGACCGTGCGGCGGCGGCGCTGGACGGCGACGGTGCTGGGGTTCATCGGCGTGCTGATCATCCTGCGGCCGGGGGTCACCGCGGTCGAGCCGGCGGCGCTGTGGACCCTGCTGGCGGCCGCCACCACCGCCGCCAACATGCTGATCGTCAAGCGGCTGACCGACACCGAACCGACCGAGGCCGTGGTCACCTGGATGGTGGTCATGATGACGCCGATGACCCTGGTCGCCGCCCTGCCGTTCTGGGAGTGGCCGTCGCCGACCCAGATCGGGATCGCCGCCGCGATCGGGCTGTGCGGCACGCTCGGGCACCTGGCGGTCACGCGCGGCTTCGCGGCCGGCGAGGCCAGCCTGGTGATGAGCTTCGAGTACCTGCGCATGCCGTTCGCCGCCGCCATCGGCTGGGCGGCGTTCGGCGAGGTGCCGACGGTGTGGACCTTTCTCGGTGCGGCGGTGATCGCCGGATCGGCCGCCTACATCGCCCACCGCGAAGCAACCCTGGCGCGCGCGGCCCGCCGGCGGGCGGCCTCGGCGCAACACGATCAAAGCGAGCCTGACTAGAAAATCAAAACAACTACAGGCTGTTGACGCCCGATCCCCCAACGAGCGAGGCCCGGAAGGCGAACCTTCCGGGCCTACTGGTACTCGCGTCTCGAACCGGGCATCAGGTGGGGAGAGGGGGACGTGCCCCAGTCCGAAAGCACTTTGACTATAGGCCCTCCTGTTGTAAGGTCAATCAGAAATTTTTGTTTCCGTTCGGAAGGCGGGTGCGATGCAACGAAGGGTCTTCACCCGACGTCGCCACGCCGAGACGAAAGCCCGACGCCGGCTGCGTCTCTGCGCCTGGCTCGGGGTTCCAGCGACGTTAACCATGATTGCGGTCGAAGCGGCCGCCCAGACCGGCCTGCCGGCGGCCGGGGCCTCGGCCTTTGCGGTCGTGGCCCTGGCGTACACCACATCGGTGTATCGGCTGCACGACCTGACCGGCGAGTGGCAGTTCTTCTGAGGCGATTCCCGCCGCTTGCCGGACGCCCCCGTCCAGCGGTCGGATCAGAGACGACAGCCACGCCCGGGTGCCACTGTCAGATCCGGCGCGACCTGAAAGCGCTCGAGGCCTTTCACCTTCAGGTCTTAAAGAGACCGTCCAAGCGCGACGGATGACCCGTAAGCGTCAGCCGGCCGGTGCCCGCCACGGCCGCGCCGCCCGGTCCGACCGCTCGAACGCCGAAATCGCGTCGGCGTGCTCGAGGGTCAGGTCGATGTCGTCGGTGCCGGCCAGCAGGCACGACTTGTGGAACGGGTCGATCTCGAAGCCGACCGGCTCGCCGTTGGCGGGACGCACGGTCTGGGCGGCCAGGTCGACGGTCAGCGGCGCCGAGGGGTCGACCTCGGCGATCTGCCACAGCCGCTCGATCGCCTCGACCGGCAGCCGGATCGGCAGCAGGCCGTTCTTGATGGCGTTCGAGTAGAATATGTCGCCGAAGCTCGGCGCGATCACCGCCCGGATGCCGGCGTCCACCAGGGCGTAGACGGCGCCCTCGCGCGACGACCCGCCGCCGAAGTTGCGGTCGGCCACCAGGATCGGCGCACCGGCCCAGCGGGGATCGTTCAGCGGGAAGTCCGGCCGGAGCGCGCCGTCGGCATCGCGCCGGACGTCGTGGAACAGGTAGTTGTCGTAGCCGTCGCTGCGCGGCTTGCGCAGGAACCGGCCGGGCAGCAACTGGTCGGTATCGACGTTGGCCAGCCGCAACGGGACCGCCGGCGCGGTCAGGGTGTCGAACGGGGTCACGCCAGTTCCCTCACGCCAGTTCCCTTACGTCGGTGATCCGGCCGGTGACGGCGGCGGCCGCGGCCATCGCCGGGCTCATCAGGTGGGTGCGCGAACCCGGGCCCTGGCGGCCGCGGAAATTCCGGTTGGTGGTCGAGGCGCAGCGCTTCCCCGGCGCCACCATGTCGCCGTTGGTGGCGGCACACATCGAGCAGCCGGACTCCAGCCACTCCGCGCCGGCGTCGCGGAACACCCGGTCGAGCCCCTCGACCTCGGCGGCGCGCTTCACCGCGGACGATCCCGGCACCACCATCACCGGCACCGCCGCCCGCCGGTCCTTCAGCACCGCCGCGGCCGCCCGCAGGTCGTCGAGCCGGGCGTTGGTGCAGGACCCGATGAACACCTGGTCGACCGCGATGCCGACCAGCGGCGTCCCCGGCGTCAGCTCCATGTAGGACAGCGCCGCCTCGAGGGCCGCCCGCCTGCCGCTGTCCGGCTCGTTCGACGGATCGGGAACCGTCGCGGTCACCGGCAGCGCGTGCTCCGGGCTGGTACCCCAGGTGACGGTCGGCGCGATCCCGGCGGCGTCGAGCGCGACCTCGCGGTCGAACGCCGCCTCAGGGTCGCTCGCCAGGCCGCGCCAGTCGGCGACCGCGGCGTCCCAGTCGGCGCCCTTCGGCGCGTAGCGCCGGCCGTGCAGCCAGTTCAGGGTGGTGTCGTCGGGCGCGATCATGCCGGCCCGGCCGCCGGCCTCGATGGTCATGTTGCAGACCGTCATGCGGGCTTCCATCGACAGCGCGCGGACCGCCTCGCCGGCGTACTCGACCACGTGGCCGGCCGCGCCGTCGGCGCCGATCCGGGCGATCACCGCCAGGATCAGGTCCTTGGCGGTGACATGGGCCCCGAGCCGCCCGTCGACCGCGATGCGCAGGGTGCGCGGCCGTTTCTGCCACAGCGACTGGGTCGCCAGCACGTGCGCGACCTCGGACGCGCCGATCCCGAAGGCCAGCGCCCCGAAGGCGCCGTGGGTCGAGGTGTGGCTGTCGCCGCACACCAGGGTGGCACCGGGCTGGGTCAGCCCGAGCTCGGGCGCCACCACGTGCACGATGCCCTGGTCCGGATCGTCCAGGCCGAACAGCCGGACCCGGTTGGCCGCGGCGTTCTCGCCGAGCAGCCGGATCATCGTCGCGATCTCCGGGTCGCGGGCGCCGGCGGCCCGGTCGCGGGTCGGCACGTAGTGATCGGCGATCGCGAAGGTCAGGTCCGGGCGCCGGACCTTGCGGCCGGAGCGCGCCAGCTTGTCGAAGGCGTGGAACGATCCCTCGTGGCAGAGATGGCGGTCGATCCACAGCAGAGCCTGGCCGTCGTCGCGTTCGACGATGCGGTGCTGGCGCCAGATCTTTTCGAACAGGGTGGTCGGTGCGGTCATGGGCGGAGAGTACCCGGCGGCGGCAAACTGGCAAGATCCGCTTGGCGGTCCGGCTTAACCTCTGCCTTTAACGGAAAGTTCGGGATTTGCCGGCATAGTCCGGGTTCTAGTTCCCCGGAGTGCGCCCATGGCCTATGCCTTCGACTGCCCGGATTCGCCACGCCCGTTCGACGGCCGGCTCGGCCAGCTCGAGTCGCTGCTGTACGACCACTGGCACGGCATCCATCCGCTGAACGGCAAGCTGCCCGGCCGCCAGCACTTCGACCCGGTCGAGCTGGCGCACCGGTATCCGCAGCTGCTGCAGCACCTGTGGCTGGTCGACGTCGAGCGCGATCCGCTGCGCTTCCGTCTGCAGCTGGTCGGCAGCGCCGTCTACATGACCTCGCCGTTCGCCCGCTCGGGCCGCTACATCGACGAGTTCATCGACCCGGCGTCGCGGGCCGAGACCCTGAACGCCGCCTTCACCCGGCTGGTCGAGACCCGGCAGCCCGAGTTCCGCCAGGGCTGGCCGCGGGTCGCCTCGTCCCGGCACGCCCGCCAGCTGGCCCGGCTCAGCCTGCCGCTGGCGGCCGACGGCGAGACCGTCGATACCATCGTCAACCTGACGACCTACGCCTGGGCGACGATCGACCGGCCGGACTTCGCGCGAGCCGACTGAGTCGGGCTCAGCCCTTCACCGTCATCGGGATCCCGGCCACCACCAGCTCGACCCGGCCGGCGCGCGCCGCCAGCTCCTGGTGCAGCCGGCCGGCATGGTCGCGGAACGCCCGCGCCATGCGGTTCTCCGGCACGATGCCGAGCCCGACCTCGTTGGCGACCAGCACCAGATCCGCGGCAAGGCCCTGATCCAGGCCGGCCAGCAGGCGCGCGATCTCCGGCTCGACCGGCCGATCGTGGACCATCAGGTTGCCGACCCAGGTGGTCAGGCACTCGACCAGCACGGTGCGGCCGGCGGTCGCCTCGCGGGCCAGCGCCGCCGGCAGGTCGAGCGGCTCCTCGACCGTGACCCAGCCGCGACCCTGCCGGTCGGCCCGGTGCTGCGCGACGCGCTCGCGCATCTCGTCGTCGAACGGCTCGGCGGTGGCGAGGTAAACCGGCTCGCCGCCCCAATCGAGCGCCAGCGCCTCGGCCCGGCGCGACTTGCCGGACCGGGCGCCGCCGACGATCAGGGCGAGCCGTCCTCTCACAACGTCGCCGCCGTGCCGAGCAGCGCGGTCGACTCGTGGGCGAACATGCCGCCGTTGCCGTGGGCAAGGCCGACGGTCGCGCCCGCCACCTGGCGCTCGCCGCACTCGCCGCGCAGCTGCCGCACCGCCTCGATGGTGGTGAAGATGCCGAGCATGCCGGGATGGGTGCAGGACAGGCCGCCGCCGTAGGTGTTGAACGGCAGCGCGCCGCCGGGCCGCAGCCGGCCGTCGCCGACGAACGCCCCGCCCTCGCCCTTCGGGCAGAAGCCGAGATCCTCCAGCAGCATCACCGCGTTGATGGTGAAGGCGTCGTAGACCTGCACCACGTCGACATCGGCCGGGGTCAGCCCGGCCATCGCGAACGCCGCGCGGCCGCTCTGCACCGCCGCCGTCGTGGTCAGCGTCGGCATCATCGAGTACTGGCGGTGGGTGTGGCCGCCGGCACAGCCCAGCAGGTAGACCGGATCCTTCTTGAGGTCCCGGGCCCGGTCGGCCCGGGTCATCACCACCGCACCGCCGCCGTCGGTCACCAGGCAGCAGTCGCGCACGGTCAGCGGGTCGCACACCATGCGCGATCCCAGCACGTCGGCGGCGGTCAGCGGGTCGCGCATGAACGCCTCCGGGTTCATCGCCGCCCACAACCGGGCCGCCACCGCCACCTCGGCGAGCTGCTCGCGCGTGGTGCCGTAGTCGTGCACGTGGCGGGCCGCCGACATGGCGTAGCCGGCGATCGGCGACCGCAGCCTGTACGGCTTCTCGTAGGGCAGGTTCTCGGCGCCGGACGGCGAATGCAGCTTGCCGGAGGCCGAGCGCTGGTTGGAGCCGTAGACGATCAGCGCCACGTCGCACTGGCCGTTCTCCAGGGCCAATGCGGCGTGCAGCATCTGGATCACCGCCGACGAGCCGCCGACGATGGTGGCCTCGGAAAACCGCGGCTGGATGCCGAGGTACTCGGCATAGGTCAGCGCCGGGAACACCGAGTGCATCGACACCGCGAACAGCCCGTCGACGTCCTTGACCGTCAGCCCGGCGTCGGCCAGTGCCGCCCGGGCCGCCGCCGCGGCGATCTCCATGTGCGAATAGCCGGGTGCGGTGCCCAGATGGGCGGTGGCCGCGCCGACGATGGCGGTCCTGCCGCGCAGATCCCAGGTCATCGGCCGCCCTCCGCCGGATCGAAGACGACGATCGTGTCGCCGTCCTGATCGGCAAGCCGGGCGGTCACCGGCATGCCGATGGCGACGTCGGCCGGCTCGACGCCCTCGATCCGGCTCATCATCCGCACGCCCTCGGCAAGGTCGATCAGCGCCACGTTGTAGTCGCCGCCATCGGCCGGCCGACGCCGGACCACCGTGGTCGAGTGCACGACGCCCCGGCCCGACGGGGCGACCCAGTCGAACGCCTCGCCGCCGCAGGACGGGCACATGATCCGCGGCTGGAACACGTGGGCGCCGCAGCCGCGGCACTTCGGGATCCGCCAGTCCTTCGCCGCCAGATAGGCGAAGTAGGTGGCGTCGGGGCCTTGCTCGGACATCCGGGCTCCTCACGGCGACATTGCGGGCCGGCAGGATGGCGCGGACGACGCGGCATGGGAACCCGCGAAATGGCATTTCAATAACCGACTCGCCCCGAAACACCGACGACACGGCCGCGGCCGCTACCGGCAGCCTCGCGACCGGTCTATATTTCTTACGATTTCTCTTTCGATGGAGAAACCGTAATGCGCAAGAGCAACACGGCGCGTCTCTCGTCCAAATTCCAGATCTCCATCCCGAAGGCCGTCCGGACCGACCGGCACTGGCGGGCCGGCCAGGAGTTCGTCTTCATCCCCAAGGGCGAGGGCGTCCTGCTGGTCCCGGTTCCGTCGCGCGACGAGCTCGCCGGCCTCGCACGCGGGGCGCGCGCCGACGACTATCGCGACCGGGCCGACCGGACCTGATGCGGCTCGTCGACACCTCGGCCTGGATCGAATGGTTGATCGACTCCCCGACGGGCCGGTCGCTCGCTCCCGAGCTGCCCGCGCGCGAACAGTGGCTGGTCCCGACCGTCGTCCAGCTCGAGCTGGCGAAGTGGCTCGCACGCGAGGTCGGCGAGGACAAGGCCGACCGGGTGATCGCGTTCACCGAGGTGTGCGTCGTCGCCGACCTCGACACCGGCACCGCCCTGTCGGCCGCCGAGATGTGCGCCCGGCACAATCTGGCGACGGCCGACGCCATCGTGTACGCGACGGCGGTCGCCCACGGCGCCGATCTGCTGACCTGCGACGGCCATTTCCAGGGGCTGCCGGGCGTGACCTACGTGGCGAAGATCGGCGCCTGAGACTCGTGGGGCTGGTACAGGTTCCCGCCCCTACACCACCCTCCCCTGCGCCCGCGCCCGCGGGTCGCCGACGGCGGTGGCGGTGCCGTCGGCCTCGACCGCGATGGTCTGGCACGACGCCATCATCGGGTCGCGGCCGGGCGAGGCGGTGAACCGCAGGCCGAGCTCGGCGGCCAGCGGCTCGGCGATCTCGCGGTAGTCGGCGTCCGCCATCAGCATGTCCTCCTCGGCGTGCAGGCGCGGCTCGCGCACCGCCTGCTCCAGCGGCACCCCGCGGCCGAGATGGTGGAACATGATCTGCAGCAGCGCGGTGACGATCCGGGTCGAGCCGGAGGCGCCGATCGCCATGGCGACCCGGGCGCCGTCGAACACCAGGGTCGGCATCATCGAGCTGGCCGGCCGCTTGCCGGGCGCGATCGAGTTCGGGCTGCCCTGCCAGGCGTGGAACAGCCGCATCTGGTTGTTCAGCAGAATGCCGGTGCCCGGTACCACCACGCCCGAGTGGTTGTTGTTCGAGTAGGTGATGCAGGCGGCGTTGCCGGCGGCGTCCATCGCGCACAGGCTGGTGGTCTCGGTCGACTCGCCCCCCGAGTGCACAGAGGAAGGCTTGACGAAGGCCGGGTCGCCGAGGCCGGTGCGCCGGGTCTCGAACATCGCCAGCATCGAGCGGGCCAGCGCCTCGGCCCGGCCCTCGGCGCCGTCGGGCACGCCCTGGCGCTCGAGCGCCGCCAGCCCGGCCGCGACCAGGCCGCCGGACGACGGCGGGCTCATGGTGGCGATTCGCCGGCCGCGGTACTCGCCGGTCGCCGGCTCGCGCCGGACCACCCGGTAGCCGGCGAGGTCGGCGGCCGTCAGGAACCCGTCATGGGCCTGCATGTCGGCGACGATCGCGGCCGCCAGCTGGCCGGTGTAGAACGCCGCCGGACCGTGCTCGGAGACCGCCTCCAGGCTGCGGCCGTAGTCCGGCATCGCCATCCGGTCGCCGGCCCGGTACAGGCTGCCGTCGGGCTTCTTCAGCACCCGCCGGCACTCCGCGGTCAGGTCCAGCATCGCCTCGGTCCGGGCCATCCGCAGCGCCGCCTTGGACGCCACCGTGAAGCCGGAATCGGCGAGCCGGATCGCCGGTGCGATCACCGTCCTGCGGTCGAGGGCGCCAAAGGCCTCGAGCGCCTCGCACAGCCCGGCCGCCGCCCCCGGCACCGCCACCGACCGGTGGCCGTCCTCGTTGTGCCGGCCCTTCACCTTGATCGTGTAGTCGCCGAGCGGATCGGTGCCCTGGTACAGCTCGTAGCGGGTCGCCGCCGGGACCGTGCCCATGAAGTCGAAGCAGGTGGTGGTGCCGCTGGCGGCGTGGTGCAGGGTCATGAACCCGCCGGCGCCGAGGCCGCTGTCCAGCGGCTCGACCACGCCCATGGCGAAGGCGCAGGCGATCGCCGCGTCGATGGCGTTGCCGCCCGCCTCGAGGATCTCGACACCCGCCGCCGCCGCGTCCGGGTTGCCGCAGGCCACGGCGCCGCGGGTCATGGCCGCGCGCTCCCAGCCGATCCAACCACCGTAGGCGTCGCCACCTTCGGGCATCGTCGTTCTCCTGCTCTGGGGCTTCCGGCGAGACTGGACAAACCGCCGCACCGGACACAAGGTCTGAGCGTCGCCGGGCCCGGCGACTCTTCCGGATGCTACACCCAAGAGGCCCAGCCGTGAGCGAAAAGCCGACCGTCCTTCTGGCCGGAAAGAACTCCATCCGTCGCGCCGATTTCCTGGCGACCACGACGGAGACCGACTGGCGCATCCTGTGCTGCGACGCCAACGAGCAGCCTGATCGCTTCCGGCAGGCCCTGGCCGAGGCCGACGTGCTGATCGGCGGCAGCCGGGTCGAGGTGCCGGCCGGCAACCGGCTGAAGCTCTACCAGATCCCGTTCACCGGCTACGATTGGATCACCCCGGCCGACCTGCCGAAGGGCGTGGTGTTCTGCAACACCTACGAGCACGAGACCACGATCGCCGAGCACGTGATGCTGGGCATGCTGGAGTTCCAGATCGGGCTGATGCGCGACACCCATCCGATGATGGTGGCCAAGTCGTACAACGGCCGCTCGATCTCGGCCGGCCCGATGCACCGCGAGCTGCGCGACCACACCGTCGGGATCGTCGGCTACGGCCACATCGGCCGCGAGGTGGCGCGCCGCTGCAAGGCGTTCGGCATGCGGGTGATGGCGGTCAGCCGGACGGTCCGCGACGAGCCGGACCTGGTCGACTGGTACGGCACCGTCGCCGAGATGGACACCCTGCTGGCCGAGAGCGACTTCGTGGTGGTGTGCGCGCCGCTCGACGACACCACCCGCGGCATGATCGGCACCGAGCAGTTCGCGAAGATGAAGCCGGACGCGGTGATCGCCAATGTCGGCCGCGGCGAGGTGATCGACGAGGCGGCGCTGTACGCGGCGCTGGCCGGCAACCGGATCCGCGGCGGCATCATCGACGTCTGGTACACCTACCCGTCCAAGACGGACCCGAACCCCTGGCCGTCGCGGTTCCCGTTCCAGAAGCTCGAGAACGTCATCCTGTCGCCGCACAACTCGGCCTGGACCCAGGAGATGAGCACCCGGCGCTGGACCTTCGTGGCCAGGCAGCTCGACCGCTTCGCGCGCGGCGAAGAGCTGCTGAACGTCTGCTTCGAGGGCGAGGCGTAACCGCCGGCGCTCAGCCGAGCACCGCGCGCCGGATCAGGTTCGCGCCGATCAGCGCCATCGCCAGGAACACCGCCTGGCGGAACCGCGCCTGCGGCAGGTGCCGGCGCAGCCGCGTGCCGGCCGCCATCGCCGCCAGCGCCACCGCCAGGGCGACCGCCGACAGCGGCAGGGTCTCGGCGGTGATCCCGCCATTGGCCGCGATCGCCGCGGCCCAGACCAGCCCGGTCAGGAAGAACGAAAGGCCGACACCCTGCACGTACTCGTCGCGGGTCAGGTTCAGGCTGGCCAGGTAGACCGCGATCACGATGCCCTGGCTGCCGGTGGTGCCGCCGACCACCCCCGAAACCAGGCCGATCGGCACCGCCAGCCTCGCCTCGCCGGAGCGCGGGATGGTCGGGATCCGGCCGGAGAACTGGAACGCGGCGTTGGCGATCAGCAAGACGCCGAGACCGATCCGCATCCACCGGGGATCGACCGAGAACAGGATCTCGGTGCCGATCCACAGCCCGATTCCGGCCGCCAGGTTCAGCACGCCGAAACGCCGCGCCAGCGTACCGAAGCCGCCGACCTGAAGCACCTGCCAGAGGTTGGTGACCAGCAGCGGCACGATCAGGATGCCGACCGCCGCCCGCAGGTCGATGACGCTGGCCATGATCCCGGCGGAGATCGTCGGCAGGCCGAGCCCGACCACGCCCTTGATGCCGCCGGCGAGGGCGAAGGCGACGACGATCAGCAGCAGGGTCCCGGGATCGGGGAGAGCAAGTGCGGGCATGGCCGGCTGCTATAGCCGAGTGGCGTGCCCCCCGCCAGCCGACGCCGGCGCACGGACGGTCAAATCAGCCGGCGGTCGGACGCCGCCAGCAGGCGCGGGATGACGTTCGGCTTCATGACGAACTCGATCAGCGAGACGATCTGGTCCGGTTCCTCGGCGGTCCGGAACGGCACGGCGATCTGCCGGACCGACGTGCACACCGAGCTGCGCCCGACATAGGGCAGCGCCATGCCGATCGGACACTCGAACGCCAGGGTGGCGACGTACAGGGCGTGGATCCGGTTGCCCGGGCCGTGCCCCTCGATCTCCGAGGTGCGCTTGCCGGTGTAGCGGGCCTTGGTGAACCGGTCGACCTCGGTGCCCAGGAGACGGTAGCGGAAGTCCTGGCCGCCGAGGTGCTCGACCACGATCAGCCGGGGCAGCAGGCGCTCGACCCGTGCCGGGTCGAAGGCGGACCGCGGCGGCACGCCACCGGCTTCGGTCGCGAGTTCGAACCAGTATCGGGCCAGCTGCCCAAGATCGTCGTCCCCGAGATCCCCGGGACGAACCGGTGCCGGCCCCTCTTCGGACACCGGAGTCCTCATGGCGTATCATTGCGAGGAGTCGCCCGACCGGCAAGCGACACCTTAGAGGAGCCCACGGTCCGCTGCCGGCACCAGGGACGGGACCACGCCCGGACGCAGGTCGAAATCGATCAGCGAGATGATCTGGTCGCCCCCGGCCTCGGTCCTGAACGGCAGCGACAGCTGGCGCACCGACCGGCAGAACCGGCTGCTGCCCACATAGGGCATGGCCATCGCATAGGGACGCCCGCCCTCCAGCGTCGCCACGAACACGTCGTGAATCCGGTTGCCGGGGCCGTGCCCCTCGATCTCCGAGCTCCGCTTGCCGGTGTAGCGGGCCTTGGTGAAGCTGTCGACCTCGGTCCCCAGCAGCCGGTAGCGGAAATCGTGGCCGCCCAGATGCTCGGCGATCACCAGGCGCGGCAGCAGGTCGACCACCCGGGCCGGGTCGAACGAAGAGCGCAGCGGCACGCCCCCGGCCGCATCCGCATCCGCCAGTTCGAACCAGTACCCGGCGAGCCGCCCGACGGCGTCGTCGCCCAGGCAGTCGCGTCCGAGCGGTGCGGGCCCGCCCTCGAATACCGGCGTACGCATCGTGCAATTGTCCGGGACCGGCCGGAAGGAGTCGAGTCAATCGACGACCGCCCGCGCCGGCGGCACGACGGACGCCCGCAGCACGTCCAGAAGCGCCGAGGTCACGGGGTTGGGTTCGCCGCCGGCGGGTCGCTCGCGCTCCAGCAGCCCGACCCGGCGAAGCACCGGCGGGTCGCCGAACGGCAGCGCGTGAACGGTCGCCGAGACCGGCCCGACCAGCGATCCGGCCGGCGCCACCGCGACACCGAGGCCGCGCCCCACCATCGCCAGGATCGCCTCGATCGAATCCAACTCCATGGTCTCGACGACGGCGAGCCGGTCGCGCCGCAGCGCCGCGTCGATTACCCGGCCGACGCCGGTGCGACGGTTGAACCGGATGAACGGCAGGCGGCGCAGCAGGGCCCTGGCCGGCGGCCCGGCGGCCGAGCGCGGGGCGACCACCAGCAGCGGCTCCTCCAGGACCGGGCGGACCGCCAGCCCGCGCTCCAGGCGAGGGGTCTCGGTCACCAGCGCGGCGTCCAGCACACCCTGGCCGACCCGCCGGGCGAGGTCGGTCGACAGTCCCGACTCGACGCGGATCTGCAGGTCCGGGGCCCGGGTCGCCAGACGGGTCAGCGCATCCGGGACAAGGCCGATCGCGGCGGTCGGAATGATGCCGAGGCGCAACCGGCCGCGCAGCGCCGCCCCGGACGCCGCCGCCGACAGGTCCTCGGCCGCGCGCACCACGGTGCGGGCGTGCACCAGGATCGCCCGCCCGAGTTCGTTCAGCACCGGCGGGCGCCGGGCGCGGTCGAACAGGCTGGCGCCGAGCACCTGCTCGAGCGCCTGCATCTGCATCGAAACCGCCGACTGCGTCACCCCGACCCGGTCGGCGGCGGCGGCGAAGCTGCCGGTCTCGGCGATCGCCAGCAGGGTCTCGAGGTGCCTCAGGTTCATGCAATACAATCAAGTTTCCTGAAGATAGACTTCAAGTTAATTCGCTTGCCTTAAGTTCAAGCGCCCCCCACCCTGAAGCTCACGGTTCCGTGAGCGGCCCCCTTCTTCCCGACCCGGCCGCGGAAAGGATGACATCATGAGTTTCGCCCTGACCGCCGAGCAGGAGGCGCTGCGCGCCAAGGCCCGCGAACTGGCCGAGCAGGTGATCGCGCCGCGCGCTGCCGAGGTCGACCGCACCGAGAGCTATCCCTGGGACAACGTGAAGGCGCTGACCGAGGCCGGCTTCATGGGCATGACGGTGCCGAAGGAGTACGGCGGCCCGGGCCATTCCTTCCTGGACGTCACCCTGGTGATCGAGGAGATGGCGGCGCAGTGCGGCGTCACCGGCCGGATCGCGGTCGAGGGCAACATGGGCGCGATCTCCGCGGTCATGCAGTACGGCACCGAGGCCCAGAAGAAGCGGGCCGCCGAGTATGTGCTGGCGGGCGACAAGCCGGCGATCTGCATCACCGAGCCGGAGGCCGGCTCGGCCGCGACGGAGATGACGACCCGGGCCGACCGGCAGGGCGACAAATACGTGCTGAACGGCAAGAAGCACTGGATCACCGGCGGCGGCGTGTCGCGCCTGCACCTGATCTTCGCCCGGGTGTTCGACGAGGCCGGCGCCGAGCTTGGCATCGGCGGGTTCCTGGCGTTCCGGGACGAGGACCAGGGCCTGGTGATCGGCACCCGCGAGCCGACCATGGGCCTGCGCGGCATCCCCGAGACGGAGGTGATCTTCGAGGACCTGGAGCTGCCGGCCGACCGCCTGGTGATGCCGCCGAGCGGGCTGAAGCGCGGCTTCGCCGACCTGATGAACGCCTACAACTCGCAGCGCGTCGGCGCCGGCACCGTCGCGCTCGGCCTCGCCGAGGGCAGCTACCGCCGGGCCCTGGCGTTCTCCAAGGAGCGCGAGCAGTTCGGCCGGCCGATCGCCGAGTTCCAGGGCCTGCAGTGGATGCTGGCCGACTTGAGCGTGCAGATCGAGGCGGCGCGCGCCCTGATCTGGCGGGCCGCGGCGACCGCCGGCAAGGACGGCAACCCGTTCCCGGACAGCCTGGCCGCCGCCCAGGCCAAGATATTCGCCTCCGAGATGGCGCTGAAGGTCACCACCGACGGCCTGCAGATCCACGGCGCCCGCGGCTATTCCCGCAACTGGCCGATGGAGCGCATCCAGCGCGACGCCCGGATGTTCACCATCGGCGGCGGCACCGCGCAGATCCTGCGCACCGTGGTCGCCTCGCGCCTGCTCGGCAGCAAGCTGCCGCAGACCCGCGACGGCTACGCCAGGCTCGGCCAGGCCACCACCGGCCGGACGCAGGCCGCCGAATGAGCCAGACCGTGAGGGCCGCCGACCTGCTGGCCCGCCGGCTGTACGATGCCGGCTGCCGCTGGGCCTTCGGGATTCCCGGCGGCGAGGTCCTGACCTTCGTCGATGCGCTGGAGAAAGCCGGCATCCGCTTCGTGCTGGCCAAGCATGAGAACGCCGCCGGCTTCATGGCCGAGGGCGTCTACCACATGACCGGCGCACCCGGCATCCTGGTGGCGACCGTCGGCCCCGGCGTGGCGAACGCGCTGAACGTGGCGGCGAACGCCGAGCAGGACCGGGTGCCGCTGATCGTGGTCAGTGGCTGCGTCGACGAGGACGAGGCGGTCACCTACAACCACCAGGTCTTCGACCACAGCCAAGTGTTCCGCCCGGTGGTGAAGGCCAGCTTCCGCGTCACCGCCGGCGCGGTCGACGCCCAGGCCGACAAGGCGGTCGCGATCGCCCTCGACCCGCGCCCCGGCCCGGTCCACCTGGACCTGCCGATCTCGGTGGCGGCGGCCGAGGTGCCGGTGCCGGCGCTGCCGACCCGTCGCTCGTCCGGCCTCGCCGGGGTGCCGGCGACGGGGGCCGCGCTCGACACCGCCCGCGACTGGCTGGCCGGGGCCGAGAGGCCGGTGATGGTGGTCGGCCTCGACGTGCTGAGCCAGGGCGGCGAGGCCGCGGTCCGCGCGTTCGCCGAGACGTTCGGCATTCCGACGGTCGCCACCTACAAGGCCAAGGGCATCGTCCCCGACGACTCGCCGCTGTCGCTCGGTGGTGCCGGCCTGTCGCCGGTCGCCGACCGCCAGCTGCTCCCGGTCCTGAAGGCCGCCGACCTGATCGTGCTGGCCGGCTACGACCCGATCGAGATGCGGGTCGGCTGGCGCAACGTCTGGGACGCCGGCAACCAGCGGGTCATCGAGGTCGCGGCGGCGCCGAACACCCACTACATGCACCAGTCCTCGATCAGCTTCGTCGGCGACGTCGGCGCCTCCCTCGCGGTGATCGGCGAGGGGGTCGAGCCGAAGGCGACGCGCTGGCCGGGCGGCGAGCCGGCGAAGGTGCGCGAGGCCCTCGCGGGCGCCTACGGCCAGAACGAGGCCTGGGGACCGGCGGCGATCGTCACCACGGTCCGCCAAACGGTGCCGCGCGACGCGGTGATCACCATCGACTCGGGTGCCCACCGCATCCTGGCCAGCCAGGTGTGGGAGAGCTTCGTGCCGCACGCGGTGCTGCAGTCGACCGGGCTGTGCACCATGGGCTGCGCCCTGCCGCTGGCGACCGGCGCCAAGATCGCAGCACCCGAGCGCGCCGTGGTCGCCTTCACCGGCGACGCCGGTCTCGAGATGGTGCTCGGCGAGCTGGTGACCCTGCGCGACACCGGGCTGCCGGTGATCGTGGTGGTGTTCGTCGACGCCTCGCTGGCGCTGATCGAGATGAAGCAGCGCTCGATGACCTACGCCAACGCCGGGGTCGATTTCGCCGAGACCGACTTCGCCGGCATCGCCCGGACGCTCGGCGGCCGCGGCGTGGTCTGCGAGGACCGCGAGACCCTGGCCGCCGCCATCCGCGACGGCCTGGGCGCCGACACCTTCACCCTCTGCGCCTGCCGCATCGACCGCAAGAGCTACGACGGCCGGATCTGAAGGCGCTCGTCGCCGCGTGGGGTCCCGGATCTGTGCGACTTCGCCGCCAGGTCCGAGCAATCTCGAATCTCGGCAATCTAGGTGGGTAATCTCGTAATCTCGGTGACAGTGCACTTATCATGCGATCATAGTCTGCCGCTCAAGATGAGTGCACTGTCACCGAATCTACCGTCACCGAACTCTGTCACCGAATCCGCGAATCCCCCACCGAATCCCCGCATCGACCGCAAGAGCTGCGACCGCCGGACCTGACGCATCGCGGCAGCATATCGTGCGGCCGCGAAGGACCGGTGGATCGCACGAGTTCGCTTGACCATTCTTCTTGTTCTGTATATCGAACATTCCGTCAATCCGAACGAGCCGTTCGGACACGGTGGCGGAGGCGGTGATGGACGCACTGGCGGTCGGCATCTTCGAGGGCTGGGAGCCCGAGGACTTCCTGCTGCTGTTCGGCGGCCTGCTCGGCCTGGCGTTCGGCGCGCTGGCCCAGTGGTCCGGCTTCTGCTTCCGCGCGGCGGTCCAGGAGACCACGCGGCCGGGCGGCGCGCGTCCGAAGCTGGCGCAGTGGATCGCCGCCACCGCGGTGGCGATCGCCGCGACCCAGGGCGGGATCGCGCACGGGCTGATCGACGTCTCCGGAACCCCGTACCTGCAGGCCGACTTCTCGCTCGGCGGGCTCGTCGTCGGCGGGCTGCTGTTCGGCATCGGCATGACCTTCGCCGGCGGCTGCATCAGCCGGCTGACGGTGCTGTCGGTGCGCGGCAACCTGCGCTCGGTGTTCACGCTGCTGGTGGTGTCGGTGGTCGGCTACGCCGCGATCCGCGGCATGCTGGCCCAGGCCCGTGCCGGCTTCGCCGACGGCACAAGGGTGCCCGGCGACGCCGCGCCCAGCATCCCGGACCTGCTGGCGACCGGCCTCGGGCTGCCGGCCGAGGCGGTCGCCCTCGGCCTCGGTGCGGTCGCCCTGGTGCTCGGGTTGTCGCTGGCGTTCCACGAGGCCGGCCGCCGCGTCCTGCCGCTGGCGGTCGGCGGCAGCGTCGGCCTGCTGGTGGCCGCCGGCTTCGCCGCCACCACCTGGGTGTCTTCCGAGGCGTTCGACCCGGTCGCCGTCGAGTCCCTGCGCTTCACCCAGCCGAGCGCCGACTCCCTGATGTACGCGATGATCTCGACCGGGGTGGCCGCCAATTTCGGCATCGTGCTGTTCGCCGGCGTGCTGGCCGGCGCCTTCCTGCAGGCCGCCGCCACGCGCAGCCTGCGCCTGGAGGGCTTCGAGGACCCGGCCCAGATGGCGCGGGCCGGGCTCGGCGGTGTCGCCATGGGCGTCGGCGGCGTGCTGGCGCTCGGCTGCGCGGTCGGCCAGGGGCTGAGCGGCGTCGCCACCCTGGCCTATCCGTCGATGATCGCGCTGGCCGCGATCTGGACCGGAGCGCGCATCGGCTTCGCCTGGCGCGCCGGCATCGAGCGGCGGGTCGCCGCGGCCGCCTGACCGTCCCAGGCAGGATGACGACACGGCGGTGAGCCGCTAGGCTCCCGCCCATGTCCGATACCGACCGACGCTGGAGCGAAACCGAGAGCGCCACCTATCGCGACCTGTCGCGCTATGCGGTGCCGCAGCGCGAGCGCCAGATCGCGCTGATCGTCGACCGGGTCGGCGCTGCGGCGGCAACCGGCGACGTGCTGGAGATCTGCTGCGGCGAGGGCCTGCTGACAGCGGCCCTGCTGCAGCACCTGCCCGTCGGCCGGGTGTTCGCCTTCGACGGCTCCGACAGCATGCTCGCCGCCACCCGGGAGCGGGCCGCCCAGTCCCCCGCAGGGTCGGACCGCCTGATCACCCGCAAGATCGACATCGCCGAGCGCGACTGGCGGCGGTTCGAGGCGCCGCTGAGCGCCGCGGTCTCCTCGCTGGCGGTGCACCACCTGGACGGCCCCGGCAAGCGGACGCTGTTCGCCGACCTGCACGCCGCCCTCGCCCCCGGCGGGGTGTTCGTGCTGGCCGACGTCGTCCAGCCGGCCAGTGCCGCGGGCTCGGCGATCGCCGCCGACCTGTGGGACCAGGAGGTGAGGGGCCGGGCCTTGTCGCTCGACGGAAATCTCGACGGCTTCGAGGCGTTCCGGCGCGCCGACTGGAACCATTTCCGCCACGCGACGCTGGATCCGATCGACAAGCCCTCGACCGTCGTCGAGCACTTCGACTGGCTGCGCGACGCCGGCTTCGTCGAGGTCGACCTGCACTGGATGACCGCCGGCCAGATGATCCTGAGCGCCGTGCGGCCCTGACCGGAGGAAGCCCGATGCGGCTGTTCTACACCCCGAATTCGCCCTACGCCCGGATCTGCCGGATCGTCGCCATCGAGGGCGGGCTGGCCGACGCGCTCGAGCTGGTGCGGGTGCCGCTGCGCACGCCGGACAGCCCGTCGCTGCGGCACGGCCCGCTCGGCAAGATCCCGCTGCTGGTCGACGGCGACCTGGTGCTCGGCGAGTCGCGCCTGATCTGCGGCTATCTCGACCAGCGCAGCAGCAACCCGCCGTCGCTGCCCTCGGCCAGCGACTGGCAGGCGCAGGCCCGCGAGAGCCTGATGAGCGGCTTCCTGGAGGGCATCACCAACTGGTCGCGCGAGAAGCGGCGCGCCGCCGACGAGCAGTCGCCGTTCATCCTGGAGGTCGAGGAGCAGCGGGCGATCCGGGCGTTCGAGCATATCGAGCGCACGATCCCGGCGCCGCCGGCCGAGCCGCCGATCACCTATGCCGACCTGGCCCTGGTGGCGGCGCTGGGCATGGTCGACTTCTACGGGCTGGTGCCGGACTGGCGCGGCGCCTACCCGGCACTCGCCGCCTGGCTGGCCGCCTACGAGGCGCTGCCCTCGGTGCAGGAGACCGCGCCGAGCATGGCGGCGATGAACCCACTGACCCGGAGCCTGTAGGCCGACACCCTTCGTGCTCCGGCGCGTTGCGCCGCGCACCCCGGGACGATAGACAGAGCATTCCCGTCGCCCTGAGGTGCGCCGCGCCGAGCGCGGGGCCGCGATGGGCCCGCCGAAGCCCTCCGAGGACCCCGCCCATGCCCGCTCCCCTGCCGCTAGACGGCGTCCGCATCTTCGACCTGACCCGGATCCTGGCCGGCCCGACCTGCACCCAACTGCTGGGCGATCTCGGCGCCGACGTGATCAAGATCGAGCGCCCGGGCGAGGGCGACGACACGAGGCGCTGGGGCCCGCCCTACGTGAAGGGCGAGGACGGCGAGGACACCTCGGAGAGCGCCTACTACCTGTGCGCCAACCGCAACAAGCGCTCGATCACACTGGACCTGTCGAAGCCCGAGGGCGTCGCCCTGGCCAAGAAGCTGTTGGCCGAGTGCGACGTGCTGGTCGAGAACTTCAAGGTCGGCTCGCTCGCCAAGCTCGGCCTCGGTTACGAGCAGCTCCGGGAGGAGTTCCCGCGGCTGGTGTACTGCTCGGTCACCGGCTTCGGGCAGACCGGCCCCTACGCCAAGCGCGCCGGCTACGACTTCCTGGCCCAGGGCATGGGCGGGATCATGAGCATCACCGGCACGCCCGGCGTCGAGCCGGTCAAGGTCGGCGTCGGCATCACCGACGTGATGACCGGCATGTACGCCGCCACCTCGATCCTGGCGGCGCTGCGCCACCGCGACCGCACCGGCGAGGGCCAGCATGTCGACTGCTGCCTGCTCGACACCCAGGTCGCCTGGCTGATCAACGAGGGCACCAACTACCTGGTGTCCGGCAAGGTGCCGCAGCCGCTCGGCAACGCCCATCCGAACATCGTCCCCTACCAGGTGTTCCCGACCTCCGATGGCCACCTGATCCTGGCCTGCGGCAACGACGGCCAGTTCCAGCGCTGGTGCGACCTGGCCGGCGCCGACGACCTGAAGGGCGACCCGCGCTTCGCCACCAACCCGCTGCGCATCGTCAACCGCGACGCGCTGACGCCGCGGATCGCCGAGTACATGAAGACCAAGACCACCGACGAGTGGGTGGCGGCGCTGGAGGCGGCCGGCGTGCCCGGCGGGCCGGTGAACACCATCGACCGGGTGTTCGAGGACCCGCAGGTCAAGGCCCGCGGCATGCGGATCGAGGTGCCGCACCCGCTGGCCGGCGACGGCACGGTGCCGCTGATCGCCAACCCGGTGAAGTTCTCCGGCACCCCGGTCGAGTACCGCCGCGCGCCGCCGACCCTCGGCCAGCACACCGACGAGGTCCTCGGCGAGGTGCTGGGCATGAGCGCCGAGGAGATCGCCGCGGAGAAGGCCAAGGGTGCGATCTGAGCCCGAAGCGACGGCCGCTCCCACGCAGCCCGGCCTGACCACCCCCGCCTCCCCGACAGCCGCCGCCCTGCTGATGCTGACCGCGGCCGCCCTGGTGGCGGTGACGACGCTGCTAGCCAAGGCACTCGGGCGCGGGGTCGGGGGCGAGCCGCTGCCGCCGTTCATGGTCAGCGGCGGGCGGTTCGCGTTCGCCTGGCTGACCCTGCTGCCGTTCGTCGCCTGGATGCGGCCGAGCTTCGAGGGCGCGGCCTGGAAGCTGCACGCCGCCCGCTCGTTCTGCGGCTGGGCCGGGGTCAGCGGGATGTTCGCGGCCGCCGCGGTGCTGCCGCTGGCCGACGCCACCGCGATCAGCTTCCTCAACCCGATGATCGCGATGGTGCTGGCGATCCCGCTGCTGGGCGAGCGCATCGGGCCGTGGCGCTGGGGAGCGGCGGCGACCGCGCTGCTGGGTGCGGTGGTGCTGATCCGGCCCGGCCTGGCGGCGTTCCAGCCCTACTCGCTGGTGGCGCTGGCGGCCGCCGTGTTCATGGCGTTCGAGGTGGTGGTGGTGAAGATGCTGGCCGGCGGCTCGACCAAGGCCGGCGAGCCGCCGATCCGCATCCTGTTCATCAACAACTCGATCGGCGCGACCATCTCGCTGGCCGCGGCGGCGACGGTGTGGGTCTGGCCGTCCCCGGCGCAGTGGCCGATGCTGGCCGCCATCGGCGTCGTGATGCTGAGCGTGCAGGCGCTGTTCATCCAGGCCCTGAAGCGGGCCGACGCCAGCTTCGTGATGCCGTTCTTCTACGCCACCCTGATCTTCGCCTCGGCCTACGACGCCGCGGTGTTCGGCGACCTGCCGACCGCCCTGTCGGTGCTGGGCGCCGCGCTGATCGTCGCCGGCGCGGCGGTGCTGGCCTGGCGCGAGCGGGTGCGGCAGGCCTGAGGCCGACTCACGCCGCGTGACGTCCCCGGACGACGGCAGCCAGATGCGTGTTCAGCGCCGCCTTGTCCCCCTCACCGAGTCCGAAGCCGACGCTGGTATGGCCGTCTTCCGAACCGATCACGCGAAAGCCGAGCGGCTTGGGCAGGATCGAGGACGTCACCTCGCCGGTTTCGCCTTTCGCCAACTCGATGCCGGACAGCAGCGCACCGCCCCCCGAGGCGTTCAGGATGACCACCTTCGCGGTCTTGCCGCCGTGCCGGACCTCGGCCGGCACCGACAGCTCGTAGCGCTCGGACTGCCGGCGGTCGACGTCGTCGGTCGAGGTGCGCACCACGCGGATGATGGTCTGGCGCAGCTCCGCGACACCCGACGCCACCCGACCGGCGACTCCCCGCATCAGCGTGGCCTTGTCGCCGGTGCTGCGGGCCTCGGTGGACACGTCGGCGATCCGCCGCGCGACCTCGTTGGCGGCGTCGGCGGTCTCCGAGACGCTGCGCGCGATGTCCTGGGTGGCGGCGGACTGCTCCTCCATGGCCGACGCGATGGTGGTCGAGATCTCGTCGACGTTGCGGATCGCCGTGCCGATCTGCGCCACCGCCTGGACCGCCTCGGCGGTCACCGACTGGATCTCCTCGATCTTGCGGCTGATCTCCTCGGTCGAGTTGGTGGTCTGGTTGGCCAGGTTCTTCACTTCCTCGGCCACCACCGCGAAGCCCTTGCCCGCTTCGCCGGCACGGGCGGCCTCGATGGTGGCGTTCAGCGCCAGCAGGTTGGTCCGGGCGGCGATGTCCCGGATCAGGTTGGCGACGTCGCCGATCTGCGCGACCACGGTGCTGAGGCTGTCGATGGTCTGGCGGGTCCGCTCGCCGCTGTCGACCGCCTGCCGGCTCGCCTGCATGGCGTTGGCGATCTGCCCGCTGATCTCCTGGATCGAGGCGGTCAGCTGCTCGGTCGCGCTCGCCACGGCCTGGGCGTTTGCGAGCGCCTGCTCGGCGGCGGCGGCCACGCTCTGGGCGTCGCCGCTGACCTGGGTGGCCGAGCCCTCCATGCCCTCCGCCGTCTCGTCCATCAGCTTGGATTCGGCAGCGACCCGCTCGACCGCGATGCGGGATTCCCGCTCGACGGTCTCGGCCATCCCGACCAGTGCCTCGCGCCGGCTGCGCTCGGCCGCGGCCTCGGCCTCGCGCTGGGCCTGCTGCAACCGGATGTTCTCGGCAGTGCGGTCGCGCAGGATCGTCAGGGCTCTTGCCATGTCGGCGATCTCGTCGGAGCGCCGCCCGGTGTCCGGCACCGTCACCTGGGTGTCGCCTTCGCCGATCCGGGTCAGGGCACCGGTCATGGCGCCCAGGGGCCGTACCACATGACCCCGCATGAACTGCATCACCGCCAGCGACAGGACGACGCCGGCGACGGCCAGTGCGATGGCCGCGTACTCGAAGAACGTAGCGACCCTGCCTGCTTCCGACAGGTCGGCCCGCATGCTCTCCCGGGACTTCCCCGCCAGGTCGTCGACGTAGGCGACAACGCTCTCCAGCGCTTCGGACATGGCTTCCGCCTTGGCGTCGAAGCCGGCCATCATCTTGTTGCCGGCGGCCGGACCGCCTTCGATATAGGCCTTCGCCATTTCCGAGCCGACGGCGTAGTACGGCCCGATCGCCGCGCGCACCTTGGCAAACTCGGCAATCAGCCCCTCTTCCCCGGCCTGCTTCGCCAGGGCCTCGGCCGTCTCGAGATTTGCCTCGGCGCTCGCCTTGGCCTTGGCCGCCTCGTCGAACCCGTCGTTCAGGCCGTCCAGTCCCCGGGTCGCCGAGATGTCGGTGAGCCACTGCTGGATCTGGATGATGTCGATATTCAGGCGCTTGACGGTCACGACCAGGTCGAACGCGGTCCCCGCCGCGAAGTCCGCACTCCGGTTGGCGGCCGCCACCTCGCGACGCTGCAGGTCGGCGCCGACGATCATCGCACCGGTGGCGAACACCAGCAGCAGCAGCAGCACGGCATTCGACAGGGTGAGCTTGGCGCCCAGCTTGATCCGCATCGCAGGCCTCCGGTCCGAGTGTCCGAGTTCGGGTTCGCAACTCCCGGTGAGCACAGAGGCCGTAGACCGCCGACCGCCCTCCCACAATTAGGGAAGATACGGAGCCGTTCGTTAACGAGCGGTTTAGTTAACGGTGGTTCTCGCCTGCGTGCCGTCGTCCTGCCTACTTCCTGGAGCGGGCGTGCTCTTCGATCGCCTCTTCCAGCTCGGAACGCGCCTCGCAGCCGTCGGGGCACAGCTTGACCAGCCGGGCCAGCAGCGCCGCGGCCTGCTCCGGCCGACCGGTCTCAAGGTACAGCTCGCCCAGATACTCCATCGCTTCCTGGTGGTTCGGGTCGAGCGCCAGCGCCTTGGCGTAGAAGCCCTCGCCCTCCTTCCAGTTGCCCGACTTGCGCGAGGCGAAGCCGAGCTGGCTCCAGGCGTCGGCGTTCTTCGGCGCGCGCTTCACCACCGCCTGCAGCAGCGGCACCGCCTCGGCATAGCGCTCGTCGTCGATCAGCGCCATCGCCCTGTCGTAGTCGGACATCTTGGCGCCGTCGGCCGGCTCCTCGGTCGACGGGGCCGGCGCCATCGCCGAGGCCGGGCCGGTCAGCAGCAGCAGGGCCGCGAGCGCGGCAGCGGGACGGATCATCGGGGCAGCACCTTCTCCACGGCAGCGATCACCGGCTCCGACAGCGGGTCGGTCCGGGTCGGGATTGCGGACACCAGACGGCCGTCCGGCCCGACCAGGTATTTGTGGAAGTTCCAGCGCGGCACCGCCTCGGCCCCGAGCGACGCCGCCGCCCAGCGGTAGAACGGGTGGGCGTCGCCGCCGATCACCTGGTTCTTGTCGGTCATCGGGAAGTCGACGGCGAAGTTGGTCCGGCAGAACGCCTTGATCTGCTCGGCGCTGCCCGGCTCCTGGCCACCGAAATCGTTGGACGGCACGCCGATCACCACCAGGCCGCGGTCGCGATAGCGCTCCCACAGCGCCTGCAGCCCCTCGTACTGCGGGGTGAAACCGCAGCGCGAGGCGGTGTTCACCACCAGCAGCGCCTTGCCCTTCCAGGACGACAGCGGCATCGCCTCGCCGTCGATCGAGGTGAAGGTGAAATCCCAGGCCGTCTCGGCCGCGGCGTCTCGCGCGGTCATGGTCCAGCCTCCCAGCAGCGTCATCGCGGTCATCAGGATCGCCCGCAGTGCCTTACCCATAGCGCTGTTCCTTCCAAGGGTCACCGACATCGTGGTAGCCGCGCGCTTCCCAGAAGCCCTTTACGTCGCGCGCGACGAACCGGATCGACCGGATCCACTTGGCACTCTTCCAGAAGTACAGGGCGGGCACCACCAGCCGCGCCGGCCCGCCGTGCTCGCGGGTCAGCGGCTTGCCCTCCCAGTGGGTGGCGATCAGCGAATCCGGCTCGTGCAGCCAGTCGGCCGACAGGTTGGTGGTGTAGCCGTCATAGCCCTTCAAGATGACGAACCGGGCCTCGTCGAGCGGCCGGACCTCGGCGATCAGGTCGCGCGTGGCGACCCCGCGCCAGCGGTTGTCCAGCCGCGACCAGGCGGTGACGCAGTGGATGTCGGCGGTCACCTCGAAGGGCGGGATCGCCGCGAGATCCGCGAGCGAGTAGACCGTCGGGGTCGCCACCAGCCCTTCGACCGACAGCCGCCAGTCCTTCGGGTTGAGGTTCGGGTGGGCGCCGAGGTCGAGGACCGGCCAGTCGCGCACCCGGTGCTGGCCGGGCGGCAGGCGCCGGGCCATGGGGTCGCCGCGGCCGGCCGGCGCCCGGCGCTCGCGCGCCCAGGCCGTCTTGCGCTCCACCAGCTTGGCCCGCTCGGGCGGAATGAACGGTCCGTCGGTCATCGATCGATACTCCGCTGCGACTGGATATGCGACCTCCTCAATGCGACCGCCAGCCCCGCGGTCACGGCCGGACGATCACTTGCCCGTGCGGGCACGGCACCCCGGTAGATTGCAATGATTTGTCAAAACTTGCCGCTTAGAGCGCAACGCGGTCGCGTGCGACCCTGCAGGCGGGATCGTGCATATCGCACTCGAGGGAGGGGAACCATGCGGGGTTTCGTCGTGTCCTTGGCCTTCGGCCTGGCGGTCGCCGCCGGGTCGACGCAGGCACATTCGCAGAGCAGCGACACGTCGTCCTGCGACTTCGTCGACCAGGTCACGCTGTTCAGGGACGGCAGCGGTCCCGGCGCGACCCCGCTGTCGCTGTGCGGCCGCTACCCGAACCAGGGCGGGTCGACCGCCATCAAGTCGTATCTCGGGCTGCGCTATGCCCGGGCCGACCGGTGGCAGGCACCCGACTTCGCCCTGCCCGACTTCGCCCTGCCCGACGTCGGCCTGACCCGCGCCGGCGATACGCCGCCGACGGTCGACGCCCGGAACTTCGCGACGGTCTGCCCGCAGGTTCATGCCGGCCAGCTGCAGCGCGGACGAGGCCGGAACGACGACGGCGACGACACCGAGAAGGTCGGCATCGGCGACGACGACTGCCTGTTCCTGAACATCTACACGTCCGGTGACGCCACCAAGGCGCCGGTGATGGTGTTCATCCACGGCGGTGCGTTCATCGAAGGCTCCGGTGGCGACGGCGCCCTCAGCGTCGAGATCGACAAGGAAGGGAAGGTGGCGACCCGCTTCGATCCGGACCGGGCGCTGTACAGCGGCGTCGGGCTGATCCAGGCGGCCGAAGCGCAGCAGAAGGAGAAGGCGCTGCCGGACGGGGCGAAGGGCCTGATCCTGGTCACCCTGAACTATCGCCTGGGAGCGCTCGGCTTCCTGTACCACAACGCCGACGACGCGGGTGCCGGCCGGAAGTCCTACGGCAACTACGGCATCCTGGACCAGAAGAAGGCGCTGGAGTGGGTGCAGGCCAACATCGCCGAGTTCGGCGGCGATCCCGGCAACGTCACGGTGTTCGGCGAGAGCGCGGGCGCCATGTCGGTCGGCCTGCACATCTTCAACACCGCGTCGGGCGGCTCGCTGTTCCACCGCGCGATCATGGAGAGCAACCCGTTCGGCGTACCGTACCGGCAGCACGACTACCAGCAGCCGAACGACGGGATTGTCGCCGCCGAGGTCAACGCGGAATCGTGCCGGTTCGTCCGCACGGCCTACGACAAGGCGGTCGGCGGCGGGTACGCCGAAAAGACCTGCGACTACGGCGCCGCCGCGAAGTCCGACGGGGATGCGTTCCCCTATGCCACCGGCTTCGAGAAACTGACCGAGAAGAACGCACTCGACGGATACGTCGTCCCGGCCGCGGTCATCGCCGAGACCCAGAACGCCATCCTCCCGACCCTGGACGACATCAAGGACGCGCCCGGCGGGCAGCGCTGGTTCGCGCTGCTGCCCTGGACGCCGTTCGTCGGCGACGAGAAGGGCGTCCTGTTCCCCGGCCAGCCGCTGGAGCAGGGCTTCTACAGCGGGTCCGCGGGGCAGGCGAACCCGATCCCGGTGCTGCTCGGCACCAACCGCGACGAGGCCGACCTGTTCGTCGGCATGATCGGCGCGCCGCTGGCGTTCGACCTGGGCTACGGCGACGCGATCAACGCGCTGCTGACCAACACCCGGCCCGATGGCCTGTCGGCCAACGAAGCGGTCGCGGCTGTTCACCGCCAGTTGGCGACCCCGAAGGACGACAGGGACATTCAGCCGTACTGCGGGCTGCCGGTGAAGCTGCCGAAGGATCTCACGCCAGCCGATCCCGCGGACTTCGTCTGCCCGGCCTACTCGAAGGAGACGAGCGGTTTCGTGGCGGCGGACGACACGCTGCTGCCCTTCACCGAATCTCTCTATACCGGCACCACCGCGTTCGGGCGGGTCGGCACCGACCTGGTGTTCCGCTGCGGCAACATCGAGGTGGCGCGGACCGCGATCGCGCAGCGGACGGCGCAGGACACGCCGGTCCCGGTCGGCATGTATCTGTTCTCCGGGGCGCCGGCGACGGACAGCCCGGTGTTCCCCGGCGACCTCTGCAACAACGGGGACCGGAAGACCTACCAGTCCGTCTGCCACGGCTACGAGCTGCCGGCGGTATTCTCGACGTTCGGCCATTTCGGCCCGGACGGCTCGGACGACGCCGCCTGGACGCTCACCTCGACGACCGGCGACTGGGCCGCGTTCGCGTCCACGGGCACGCTTCCGGGGGAGGTCTCGTCGGACGGCATCCGGCTGAAGTTCTACCCGTCGGGCGACGACCGTCAGGCCGTGCTGGCGCCCTTCGCCCCCAGCTTCCCCGGAACCATCGACGGCATGGCGTCGGCCGCGTCGTGCGACACCGTCTGGAGGCCGGACGCGGTCTATCCGAAGTGGCGCGTCCCGGGCGAGTGAGCCGGCCGGCGCATCCCCGTTGCGGGCCTCCGCCGCCGGCGCACGCGTCGGCATTTGCGGAGCGTCGGCCGCCGGGCGACACTGTTTCCCCTGCGAACCTGCCGGGATGCGCGCCATGAAACTCACCGACTTCAAGGCCCTCACCTTCGACTGCTACGGCACCCTGATCGACTGGGAGACCGGCATGGTCGACGGGTTGAAACCGCTGACGGCGAAGGTCGGGCGCCCGCTCGGCCGCGACGAGATCCTGGAGGCTCATGCCCGGCACGAGTCGTCGCAGCAGGCGCAGACGCCGGCCCGTCGCTACCAGGAGCTGCTGGCAACCGTGTACCGCCGGCTGGCGGAGGAGTGGGGCGTGCCGGTCGAGTGGCAGGAGTGCGTCGCCTACGGCCGCTCGGTCAGGGACTGGCCGGCGTTCCCGGACTCGGCCGAGGCCCTGCGCTACCTCAAGCGGCACTACAAGCTGGTGATCCTGTCGAACGTCGACAACGAGAGCTTCGCCGCCAGCAACGCCAGGCTCCAGGTCGCCTTCGACGCGATCTACACCGCCGAGGACATCGGCTCGTACAAGCCGTCGGACCGGAACTTCGAGTACATGCTGGCGAAGCTGCAGACCCTCGGCATCGGCAAGGCCGACATCCTGCACACCGCCGAGAGCATGTTCCACGACCATGGGCCGGCGAACCGGCACGGCCTGGCCTCGTGCTGGATCTTCCGGCGCCACGACAAGCAAGGCTTCGGCGCGACCATGAACCCGGGGGACATGCCGCGCTTCGACTTCCGGTTCGACAGCATGGCGGACATGGTCGCCGCGCATCGGGCGGCGCTGGCCGGCTGAAGCGGGCGCCGGACGTCGCCACCGGCAAGACGCCGGCCTGCGGAACAGAGATGCCGCCCCACACCCTATGCCTTAGTATAAAGATTAGTTTTCACTAATTTTCCTGAATCGCTTCGACATTAACAATAGCGAAAGGGATTCACCGCTATTTCGCCGCGCGTTTACCCATCGACGCGGTGAGTCGGCACATGAAGACTATCGGAACGGCCGGCATCGGCCTTCGCCTGGCGCTGGCACTGGCCGTCAGCGCCCTACTCGCGGTCGCGGTCACGACCGCCGCCAACCTGTGGGTCGCCACCGGGCTGAGCGACGAGGCGTTCCGGCGGGAGCTGGCCGGGCTGCGCGTCCAGCTGACCGACGCGATCGCCGCCGAGGCGAAGCGGGCCCGTGCGATGGCCGCGAGCGTTGCCGGGAACACCGCGGTCCAGGAGGCCCTGGCGGCCCGCGACCGCGACCGGCTCGCCGCCCTGGTGGTGCCCCAGTACAAGGCGCTGGCGGCCGATCAGGACGTCGAGCAGTTCCAGTTCCACCTGGCGCCCGCCACGTCGTTCCTGCGCGTGCACAAGCCGGAGAAGTTCGGGGACGACCTGTCCGGGTTCCGGCTGACCGTGGTCGAGGTGAACACCGAGGGCAAGGCGATCTCCGGCCTGGAGCACGGTGTCGCCGGCCTCGGCATGCGCGGCGTGGTGCCGGTCCGGCGCGACGGCGAGCAGGTCGGCTCGGTGGAGTTCGGCCTGTCCTTCGGCCAGGCCTTCTTCGATCGCTTCAGCGGGCGCTCGGGCTCGCCGGCCGCCCTTTACCTGATCGACGCCGGCAAGGTCGAGGCTTTCGCCAGCACCTTTCCCGACGGGGTCGCCCTCGATCCGCAGACACTGACGGCCGCCGCCGCGGCCTCGGAGCCGACGATCGTGCCGCGGCTCGACGTCCGCGGGGTCTCCCATGCCGCGATCCTGACGCCGGTCGAGGACTTCGGCGGCCGCACGATCGGCGTCGCCGCCATCGGCTTCGACCGCAGCGCCCAGGATGCGGCCCTGCGGAACGCGTTCGTCATATCCGTTACGATCGGCCTGGCGGCGCTCGGCCTCGCCCTGGCGATGGCCTGGGTCATGAACCGGTCCATCGTGCGCCCGATCACGGCGATCACCGGCATCATGCGCCGGCTCGCCGGCGGCGACACCACGGTCGAGATCCCGTCGCCGAAGCGGCGCGACGAGATCGCCGAGATGGCCGACGCGGTGCAGGTCTTCAAGGACAACGCGATCGAGAAGGAGCGCCTGGAGGCGGAACGCCGCGAGGCCGAGCAGCGCGCCGAACAGGACAAGCGCCGCGCCACCCTGGAGCTCGCCGACCGGTTCGAGACCCAGGTCGGCGGCATCGTCGACACGGTCGGCTCGGCGGCCACCGAACTGCAGGCGATCGCCCAGCAGCTGTCGGCGGCGATCGAGGAGACCACCGCCCAGACCGGGGCCGCGGTCGACGGTGCCGGGCTGGCCGCCGGCAACGTGCAGACCGTCGCCACCGCGGCCGAGGAGCTGTCCGCCGCGATCCGCGAGGTCAACGGTCAGGTCGCCGCGAACGCCGACCGGCTGCGCGCCACCGCCGTCGGCACCCGCAACGCCGGGCAGCAGATGGACGAACTGCTGCGGGCGGTCGCCCAGATCGACGAGATCGTCGTGTCGATCTCCGAAGTGGCCGAGCAGACCAACCTGCTGGCGCTGAACGCGACCATCGAGGCCGCCCGGGCCGGCGACGCCGGCAAGGGTTTCGCCGTGGTCGCCAGCGAGGTCAAGGCGCTGGCCACCCAGACCCGCAGCATGACCGACCGGATCACCGCCCAGCTCGCGGCGGTCAAGGAGTGCACCGACCAGGCGGTCAGCGTGACCCGGACCATTGCCGGCGACGTCGAGGACATCGACGGCACGACCTCCGCCATCGCCGCCGCCATCGAGGAACAGACGGCGACCACCACCGAGATCAGCCGCAGCGCCCAGGACGCCGCCGCCGGAACCGACGCGGTGTCGAACAACCTCGCCCATGTCGGCCAGTCGGCCCGCGAGACCGCGCAGGCCTCCGGCAGCGTCAGCCGGGCCTCGGACGACCTCGCCCGGCAGGCGGAGAACCTGCGCGGCGCCGTCCGGAGCTTTCTTGCCGAGGTGCGGGCCGCGTAGCGTCGGCGGGGTCCGCGCGTCCCTTCTTCCTTGAACTCCCGCCCCTCCCGGCGGTATCAGGGGCCGCAACTCCCAACGACGAGCCGACGCCCCGTGCCGGACCGCCAGCTTTCGCCGGCCGAGACCCCGCCGACATCGCGCAGCACGCCCCTGCTGTCGGTCGTCGTCCCGGTCCTGAACGAGCAAGACAACGTCGCCCCGCTGGTCGCCGAGATCCGGGCGGCGTTGGGGCCGGTGTGTCCGTTCGAGATCGTCTATGTCGACGACGGCTCGACCGACCGCACGCCGGAGGTGCTGGCGTCGCTGCGCGCCCAGGCGCCGGAGCTGCGGGTCATCCGGCACTCGCGCCGGGCCGGCCAGAGCGCCGGGTTGCGCAGCGGCGTGACGGCGGCCCGCGGCCGGCTGATCGCCACCCTCGACGGCGACCGCCAGAACGACCCGGCCGACATCCCGAAGCTGCTCAAGGTCTGGCAGGACGCCGACGCCGCCGGCCGCAGGCGGGTGATGGTCACCGGCCACCGGGTCAACCGCCGCGACAGCTGGGCCAAGCGGCGCGCCTCGGTGTTCGCCAACGCCGTCCGCCGCGCCCTGCTCGGCGACGACAATCCCGACACCGGCTGCTCGCTGAAGCTGTACGAGCGGGAGCTGTTCCTGCGGCTGCCGTATTTCGACCACATGCACCGCTACCTTCCGGCCCTCGCCCAGCGCGAAGGCGCGAGCGTCTCGGTGGTGCCGGTCAATCACCGGGCGCGCGAGAGCGGGCGCTCGAAATACAACAATCTCGGCCGGGCCCTGGTCGGTATCCCCGACCTGATCGGCGTGATATGGCTGATCCGCCGCGCCCCGCGCGGCCTGGACGCCCACGAAGTGGAGTGATCGACCGTGGAGATGTTCCGCAACCTGTCCATCGAGGAGACGATCATGCTGGTCGTCGGCTTCGCCGGGCAGGCCATGTTCACCATGCGCTTCCTGGTCCAGTGGCTGAAGAGCGAGATCAGCCGCAAGAGCGTGATCCCGATCGCGTTCTGGTACTTCTCGCTGGCCGGCGGCGCCACGCTGTTCGTCTACGCGCTGTGGCGCCAGGATCCGGTGTTCATCCTCGGCCAGGGAACCGGGCTGTTCATCTACAGCCGCAACCTCTGGCTCATCTACCGCGAGCGCCGCGAACAGGCGGCGGGGGTGCAGGCCTCATGACCGCCGGCGGCACGGCTTCGGGGAACCAGCGATGACCGAGCACGCGCCCCGGATCGTGTCGCTGCTGCCGAGCGCGACCGAGATCGTCGCTGCCCTCGGCCTGGCCGGCCGGCTGGTCGGGCGCAGCCACGAATGCGACTTCCCGCCGGAGGCCGAGGCGGCGCCGGTGCTGACCCGCGCCCGCGTCGACCCGGCCAAGCCGTCGCGCGCCATCCACCGCGACGTCGCCAAGCTGATCGGCAAGGCGCTCTCGGTGTTCGAGGTCGACGCCGAGCGCCTACGCGCCGTCCGCCCCGACATCATCCTCACCCAGCACCAGTGCGAGGCCTGCGCGGTCACCGAGCAGGATCTGGCGGCCGCACTCGCCGAGTGGACCGGGACGGCGCCGACCGTCGTCTCGCTCGCCCCGGCGACGCTGACCGAAGTGTGGAACAGCTTTGCCATGGTCGGCGACGCCCTCGACCTCGGCTGGGCCGGGCGAGAGCTGTCGGAGCATGCCCGCGAGCGGGTCGGGATCATCTCCGAGCGCCTGAGCGGCGAGCGCGAGCGGCCGCGGGTCGCCTGCGTGGAATGGCTCGACCCGCCGATGATCGCCGGCAACTGGGTCCCGGACCTGGTGACCGCGGCCGGCGGCCGGCCGGTGCTGGCCGACAGCGGCGACCACGCGGTGCCGACCACGCTCGCCAAGATCGCCGGGTCCGGGGCCGACGCCATGGTGCTGATGCCGTGCGGCTTCGACCTGCCACGCACCATGGCCGAGGGCCGGGTGTTCGTGGAGCGTCCGACGCTGGCGAAGACCCGGGCCGTCAGGGAAGGCCGGGTGTGGGCGGTCGACGGCAACGCCTACTTCAACCGGCCGGGCCCGCGACTGGTCAGCTCGGTCGAGATCCTCGCCGAGATCCTGCACCCCGACCTGTTCAACGCCGGCTACCGCGGCTCGGCCTGGGAACCGCTGGCGGCAGAGGCATAGGACTGGATTCCGGAGTCCGCTGCGCGGCTCCGGAGTGACGACAAAGAGGGGATCCGTGCTTGCCCTCTTTCCTTCGTCATTCCGGAGCGGTCGCGTAGCGGACGACTCCGGAATCCACCCCGCCGCTCCACCCCCGCCAACTCGTGCTGGCGCTTTGCCGGCGACGCCGCAATGATCGCCGCATGACCGACACACTCCCCTTCCGCCTGCTCGTCACCGGCGCCGCCAGCGGCATCGGGGCCGCCCTGGTCCGCCGGCTCGCCGGGCCCGGCCTGCACGCCCTGCTGCACACCCGCCGGAACGCCGACGGGCTGGCCGCGGTCGCCGCGGCGGTGCGGGCCGCCGGCGGCCGGGCCGAGACCATGACCGGCGACCTCGCCGACCCCGCCCTGCCGGCCGCCCTGGTGGCGCGGGCCGTCGAGGCGTTCGGCGGCCTCGACGGCGTCGTGGCGAACGCCGGCTGGGCCGACCGCACGCCGCTGCTGCAGGCCGACCCGGCGAAGGTCGAGGCCGCCTATGACGGCATCGCCCGCAGCTTCGTGGCACTGGCCCAGGCGGCGGCCCCGCACCTGAAGGCGTCGCCGGCCGGCCGGCTGGTCGCGGTCTCGGCGTTCGGCCCGCACGTGTTCCGCCCCGGCGTCATGACCTTCGCCACCACCGCCGGCGCCAAGGCGGCGCTGGAGAGCCACGTCCGGGCCCTGGCCTTCGAGTTGGCGCCCGACGGGGTGACGGTCAACGCGGTGGCCCCCGGCTTCATCCAGAAGGACCCGGGCACCCACGCCGCGGTGACGCCGGAACTGCGGGCCCAGGTGACGGCGGGCATCCCGATGGGCCGGATGGGCACCTCCGACGAGGTGGCGGCGGCGATCGGCTTCCTGCTGTCGCGCGACGCCGGCTACGTCACCGGCCAGGTCGTCCACGTCAACGGCGGGCTGGCCTGAGGCATCAGCCCGCGCTCAGCGCCAGCACCTTGCTGATCTGCGACAGGCCGCGGCCGCTCTCGGCCATCCAGGCGTTGAACGCCGACTGGATCGCGGCCATGGCCCGCTTGGAGCCCGGCGGGCCGTCGATCACGCCTTCGCGCTTGAGCGCCACCACCACGTCGCCGGACAGCAGGTAGGAATCCTTGCCCAGGCTGCGCAGCGACAGCGCACCGGCCAGGCCGCCGAGCCGCGAGCCCCGGGCCTTCAGCAGCTCGAGCAGCCCGGCGAAGTTCTCCGACGGCCAGTCGGCGAACACCCGCCCGGCCGAGCCGTGGGCCGCGGCGAGCTCGATCAGGAACGCCGCATTCTCCCGCACCGAGCGGATCTTGGCCCCGTTGCGCACCACCCGCGGATCGGACAGCAGGCGGTCGATGTCGTCGTCGCTCAGCATCGCGCAGCGATGCACCTCGAAGCCCTCGAACGCCGCCTCGAAACCCGGCCACTTGGTGTCGACGACGCTCCAGTTGAAGCCGGCCTGGAACACCCGCCGGGTCATTTCGGACAGCCAGCGGTCGTCCGGGATCGCCGCCAGGGTCTCGCGCGACTTCGGCACCGGCAACTGGCTCTCGACGGCCTGCGTCCCGCCGTGGCGTTCGGCGGCGCGAGCGTACAACTGGTCGAACGAGGCCGGCATGGCGTTCCTCCCGAACCTGGCCGCCGCCTGGGCAGCCGCATGGATCGCTCGCCATACTGCACCACACCAATGCGGCCGGCGTGTGCTTCCAAATCGCCATCGGTGAGGATAGGAACGGGCACCGATTGTCCTGGAGACCCGTTGCGATGCCCTACGACGTCGACCTGATCGACCTGCTGCCGAAAGTGATCGCCCTGCTGTTCACCGGCGGGGTGGCCGGAACCCTGGCGGGGCTGCTGGGGGTCGGCGGCGGCATCGTCATCGTGCCGGTGCTGTTCTACCTGTTCGGCGTGCTGGAACTGGCGCCGCAGTCGGCCATGCACGTCGCCGTCGGGACCTCGCTCGCCACCATCATCCCGACCTCGATCGCCTCGATGCGCGCGCACTTCAAGCGCGGCTCGGTCGACGTCGAGCTGCTGAAGGTGTGGGCGGTGGCGGCGTTCCTGGGAGCGGTCCTCGGCGCCGGCATCTCCGGCTTCGTGAAGGGCTCGGTCCTGACCGCGGTGTTCGCCGTGGTGGCCGCCCTGGTCGCCCTCAACATGGCGACACCGAACGGCCTGCGGGTGGCCGACGCGCTGCCGGTCAACCGGTTCAAGTCGGGCCTGCTCGGCTTCGTGATCGGCACCTTCTCGGTGATGATGGGGATCGGCGGCGGCACCCTGTCGGTGCCGGTGCTGTCGGCCTTCAACTTCCCGATCCACCGGGCGGTCGGGACCGCCTCGGCGCTCGGCCTGGCGATCGGGCTCCCGGGCGCCATCGGCTTCATGGCCGCCGGCCTGTCGGTCGACGACGTGCCGCCGCTGTCGATCGGCTACGTCAACCTGGTCGGCTTCATCCTGATCTTCCCGATGTCGGTGCTGATGGCCCCGGTCGGCGCCAAGCTGGCGCATGCCCTGCCGCGGATCTGGCTGCGCCGAGCGTTTGCCCTGTTCCTCGCGGTCACGTCCGTGCGTATGTTCATCAAGCTGATGGGCTGAACCATCGTCGGATCGGAGAACAGATCATGGCCGCTTCCAAGACCACCGTCGGGGTCATCGGGCTCGGTTCGATGGGCATCGGCGTGGCACGATCCCTGTGCCGCGCGGGTTTCGAGACCTGGGGCTTCGACGTCCGCGATTCCGCGATCCTGGAACTCGAGGAGGCCGGCGGCCGCGCGGCCTCCAGCCCGGCCGCACTCGGCCGCGAGGTCGACGTCGCGATCGTCCTGGTGGCCACCGCCGACCAGGTTCGCACCGTGCTGTTCGGCGAGGCCGGCGCCGCCGGCACCCTGCACGAGGGCTCGGTGGTGATCGCCAGCGCCACGGTACCGGCCAGCTTCGCGGTCGAGACCGGGTTCCTGCTGTCGGAGCACCGCATCCACATGATCGACGCCCCGGTGTCCGGCGGCGTCGTCGGCGCGGAATCCGGCAACCTGTCGATCATGGCCTCGGGTCCGGACGAAGCGTTCCTGCTGGCCCAGGACGTGCTCGACGCGATCGCCGGCAAGGTCTACCGGCTCGGCCCGAAGCACGGGACCGGCTCGACCGTGAAGACCATCAACCAGCTGCTGGCCGGCGTCCACATCGCCGCCTCGGCCGAGGCGATGGCCCTCGGCATCCGCGCCGGGGTCGACCCGAGCACCCTGTTCGAGGTGATCTCGAACTCGGCCGGCGCGTCGTGGATGTTCAACAACCGGGTGCCGCACATCCTCGACGGCGACTACGCACCGAAGAGCGCGGTCGACATCTTCGTGAAGGACCTCGGCATCGTGCTGGAGACCGGCAGGGGGCACACCTTCCCGCTGCCGCTGACCGCCACCGCGCACCAGCAGTTCCTGGCGGCCTCGGCGGCCGGCCTCGGGCGGCAGGACGATTCGGCGGTCATCAAGGTGTTCCAGAAGCTGACCGGCATCGAGCTGCCGCCGGAGAAGGACGGCGCGTAGGTCCTGCTCTCAGCCGAGCAGGCAGCCGACGCCGTAGCACGAGGCGCCGAGCAGCTTTACCGTGACCGCCCAGCCCAGCAGGTCGAGCAGCAGCATCAGGGCGGTGATCGGCAGCGCCACGAACAGCAGCACGTAGAGCAGCGCCCAGCCGGTATAGCGGCGGGACGGGATCGCGTGGCCGTGGACGCGCACGGGCTTCTTGAACAGGCTGATCACGGACGGGAGACTACCCGCTCGCAAGCGGGCGGGGAACACGGATGGCACAACGGCGGCAGCAGCGGCGGCGCGGAGCGGATCCGAAGGCCGGCGCCGGCAAGGGGATGCCGGGCCCCTCCCTGGACGGCGTCGAGAGCGTCTGGGGCGGCGCGACCGAGCGCGACTGGACGAAGCTGCTGACCGCGGCCGGCCGCGTGCCGCTCGAGCAGAGCTGGACCTATGGCGAGGCGATCGCCGCCGGCTCGCCCTACCGGCCGGTTCGCGGGGTCTTCCGCAGCGGCGGCCGCACCGTCGCCCTGGTGCAGGCGATGGTCTGGTCGGTCGCCGGCACGGTCCGGCTGGTCAAGCTCGTGCGCGGGCCGCTGTTCCTCGATCCCGAGCCGGACCCGGCGGTCCGGGACGCGGTCTTCCGGCTGATCCGCGACCGCTGGCCGCTGGCCCGCGCGAACGCGCTGTTCTGGACGCCGGAGCTGGCCGACGGCCCCGGGGCCGACCGGCTGATGCGCGGGCTCGGCATGCACCGCACGGTGACCGGCTACACCACCGCCTGGCTCGACCTGTCGCCCGGCCCCGACGCGCTGCGCGCCGGGCTGCGGCAGAACTGGCGCAACCAGCTCGTGCGGGCCGAGAGGGAGCGGCTGCGGATTCGCGACTCGCACGGCGGCGCGGCCCTCGGCTGGCTGGTCGAGCGCCACGACGAGCACCGCCGCCGACGCCGCTTCGGCGGGCCGACCGGCACCTTCGCGGCGGCCCTGGCGGTGCTGGCGCCGAACCCGCAGGACGTGCTGGTGCTGCGCGCCGAGCGCGGCTCCGAGCCGGTCGCCGGCGTGCTGTTCCTGCGCCACGGCGACGCCGCCACCTACCACCTCGCCTGGACCGGCCCGGACGGCCGCGCCGCCCACGCCCACAACCGGCTGGTCTGGGAGGGCGTCGTGCGCCTGGCGGCCGCCGGTGTGCGCTGGCTCGACCTCGGCGGCCTCGACGCCTCGATGCCGGGCGTCACCCGCTTCAAGCTCGGCCTGGGGGTCGCGCCGGTGACGCTGACCGGCACGTGGTTCTGAGTACGGCGCAACGTGCAGCTCCACCAACCTCCCTCATCCCGGACGCGCCTGACGCGATCCGGGACCTACCCGGTCCGATTGGTAGGTCCCGGATCGGCCGCGCTGGCGCGCATCCGTCCGGGATGAGGGTGCATTGGAAACGACAAACGGCCCGGGGCGGGTGCCCCGGGCCGTTGCGAACGGGTAGAGCGGGGCCGCGCGTCAGCGCGGGGCCACCACCATGATCATCTGGCGGCCTTCCAGCTTCGGGTAGGACTCGACCTTGGCCACCTCGGCCAGTTCGTCCTGCACGCGCTTCAGCACGTTGAGACCGATCTCCTGGTGCGCCATCTCGCGGCCCCGGAAGCGCATGGTCAGCTTGACCTTGTCGCCGTCCTCGAGGAACCGGTTCACGGCGCGCATCTTGGTCTGGTAGTCGTGATCGTCGATGTTCGGGCGCATCTTGATCTCTTTGACCTCGATGACCTTCTGCTTCTTCTTGGCCTCGTTCTTCTTCTTCTGGGCCTCGTACTTGAACTTCCCGAAATCGAGGATCTTGCAGACCGGCGGGTCGGCGTTCGGCGACACCTCGACCAGGTCGAGGCCGTACTCCTCGGCGCGTGCCAGCGCCTCGTGAAGGCTCAGCACGCCGAGCATGTCGCCATCGGGGCCGACGCACCGCACGGTGCGCACGTTGATCTCGCGGTTGACGCGCGGGCCGTCCTTGGCAGGCGGCGCGGCGTTGAAGGGTGGTCTAGCTATGGGGTCATCTCCTTCTGATGGTCACGACTGTCCGCTGGGCGGAGTAGCCTCGGATTTAAGTCTATTAACCGCTTCGTCCAGTGCAAGCACTTCCTGCGCCTGGCCGCCGAGACGACGCAGGGCGACGCTGCGGCCCTCGGCCTCGCGCGCGCCTACCACCAGGATCGCCGGCACCTTGGCCTCGGAATGCTCGCGTACCTTATAATTGATCTTTTCGTTGCGGCGGTCCATCGCCACGCGCAACCCGGCCGCCTTGCAGACCGCGGCGACTTCGGCGGCATAGTCGTCGGCGTCGTTGGTGATGGTGGCGACGACGACCTGCACCGGCGAAAGCCAGAGCGGGAACCGGCCGGAATACTGCTCGATCAGGATGCCGAGCCAGCGCTCCATCGAGCCGAAGATCGCCCGGTGCAGCATGACCGGCCGGTGGCGGGCGCCGTCCTCGCCGACATACTCGGCGTCGAGCCGCTCCGGCAGCACGAAGTCGACCTGCAGGGTACCGCACTGCCAGTCGCGGCCGATGGCGTCGCGCAGCACGAACTCCAGCTTCGGGCCGTAGAACGCGCCTTCGCCCGGGTTCAGCGTGGTCTCGAGGCCGGCGGCGTCGCAGGCCGCCCGCAGGGCGCCCTCGGCCCGGTCCCACACCGCGTCCTCGCCGGCCCGTACCGCCGGGCGATCCGAGAACTTGATGCGGATGTCCTCGAAGCCGAAGTCCTTGTAGACGCTCTTCAGCAGGTCGCAGAACCGGATGCTCTCGGCGGTGATCTGGTCTTCGGTGCAGAAGATGTGGGCGTCGTCCTGGGTGAAGGCGCGCACCCGCATGATGCCGTGCAGCGCGCCCGACGGCTCGTTGCGGTGGCACGAGCCGAACTCGGCGAGGCGCAGCGGCAGGTCGCGGTACGACTTCAGGCCCTGCTTGTAGACCTGGACGTGGCCGGGGCAGTTCATCGGCTTCAGGGCCAGCACGCGGTCGTCCTCGGCATTGGCCGTGAACATGTTCTCGCGGAACTTCTCCCAATGGCCCGAGGCCTCCCACAGCGACCGGTCGATTAGCTGCGGGGTCTTGATCTCCTTGTATCCGCCGTCCTCGAGCCGGCCGCGGATGTAGGTCTCGATGATGCGATACAGCGTCCAGCCCTTGGGGTGCCAGAACACCGAGCCGACCGCCTCCTCCTGGATGTGGAACAGGTCGAGCTCGCGCCCCAGGCGCCGGTGGTCGCGCTTCTCGGCCTCCTCCAGCATGTGCAGGTAGGCGTCGAGCTGCTTCTGCTCGGCGAACGCCGTCCCGTAGATCCGCTGCAGCATCGGCTTGCTGCTGTCGCCCCGCCAATAGGCGCCGGCCACCTTCATCAGCTTGAAGGCGTGGCCAACCGACTTGGTCGACGGGCCGTGCGGGCCGCGGCACAGGTCGAGGAACTCGCCCTGGCGGTAGAAGCTGATGATCTCGCCCTCGGGGATCGCCTCGGCCAGCTCGACCTTGAACGGCTCGTGGGTCTTCTTGTAGTGCAGCACCGCCTCGTCGCGCGTCCATTCCTCGCGCGTGATCGCCTCGTCGCGGTCGACGATGTCGTGCATCCGCTTCTCGATGGCGACCAGGTCGTCCGGGGTGAACGGCTGCTCGCGGTAGAAGTCGTAGTAGAAGCCGTTCTCGATCGACGGGCCGATCGTGACCTGGGTCTCCGGGTACAGCTCCAGCACCGCCTCGGCCAGCACGTGGGCGCAGTCGTGGCGGATATGCTCGAGCGCCGCCTCGTCCTTGCGGGTGACCAGCGCGAGCTGGGCGTCGTTCTCGATCGTCGTGTTGAGGTCGACGAACCTGCCGTCGACCTTGGCGACGAACGCCGCCTTGGCGAGGCCGGGGCCGATGTCGGCGGCGACTTGGGCCGGCGTCACCGGCTTGTCGTAGGAACGGACGGAACCGTCGGGAAGCGTGATGGCAGGCATGGCGTGTCTCGACTCGAAGCGATTGACTGACAGGGACCGGTCGGGCCGGCGGTCACCGGCCCGTGCAATGGGCGCCGCCTCAGACGGAGATCGTCCGAGACGGCCTGCTAGTCAGCTCGCGCGAGCGGCGCATCGGTTCGCCTGCAATTGTCATGACGCGGCGTTACTTAACGCGCCGGCGGCGGCCTCGCAAGGGCGGCGTCGGCATTGCAGGCTTGCACCGGCGCCGGGGCGCGCTATCAGTTCCACAGCCACCAACCAAGAGGTGCCGGCGTGACCGTCCAGATCCAGCCCGCCGCCGCACGGCCCGAGACCGGCGACATCGCCCCGCGCCTGGCCCTGCGCCACCGCTCGGGCACGCCGTTCGACGCGTTCGCCGACGAGGAGGCCGGGCGCTTCCAGGTCCTGGTGTTCGCCGGCGCCCTGGCCCGCCCGCAGGCCGCCGCGGTGCTCGACGCCTTCGCGCGGGCGCGCGACGCCCTCGACGAGCTGCGGGTCCACGTCCACCTGGTGCTGCCGGCGGCCGAGGCCGACCGAGCCACCTCGGCGCCGTTCCCGGTGCTGGCCGACCCGGACGGCTCGGCGTTCCGGCTGATGGGCGTGCCGGCCGGGATGGGCGCGGACGGTGCCGCGGTGCTGGCGATCGCGCCGAACTGCCACGTGCTGCTGCGCCTGGATGCCGGCACCGAGGGCGATCCGGCCGCCGCCGTGCTCGACCGGGTCCGGCCGCTGGCCGAGAAGCGCAAGGCCGACGGCGTGCCGGCGATCCACGCGCCGGTGCTGGTGGTGCCGGACGTGCTGAGCCCGGAGGACTGCCGCAAGCTGATCGGCATCTACGCCATGCAGGGCCAGGAGTTCGTCGAGCCCGGCCACAATCAGCTCCAGGGCCGCACCACCGACTGCAAGATGCGGATCCCGGAATACGGCCGCAACGACCGCATCGACCACTGGGTCTGCGCGCCCCAGACCAACAACTTCATCGACAGCCGGCTGGTGCCGCGGCTGATGCCGGAGATCCACAAGGCCTTCAACTACCGGGTCACCCGGCACGAGCGCTATCGCATCGCCTGCTACGAGGGCTACCGCGGCGGCTCGCAGCACGGCCACCGCGACAACAGCCTGCCGTTCGTGGCGCACCGCCGGTTCGCGGTTACCGTGAACCTGAACGCCGACGAGTACGAGGGCGCCGAGCTGCGGTTCCCGGAGTTCTCCGAGGCCGCCTACAAGACCCCGACCGGCTCGGCGATCGTGTTCTCGTGCTCGCTGCTGCACGAGGTCATGGCGATGCGCTCCGGCCGCCGGTTCGCGCTGCTGGCCTTCCTGTTCGGCGAGAACTGAGGAAACCGGCAGGCGCCCGTCGCTGTATGGTGTCCGGCTCGACCGCGCCGAGTGCGGCGCGTCCGTCCGGAATGACGACAAGAAGTGGGGGCCGCGCTCGATCCCCGCTTTCCATCCTGTCGCCATTCCGGACGGACGCGCCGGAGGCGGGGCCGATCCGGAACCCACCAGCCGCCCCTACCGTGCCGCGACCACCTCGATCTCGACCTTCCAGGCCGGGTCGACCAGGCCCGACACCAGCACCAGGGTGCTGGCCACCCGGCGGTCGCCGAGGAACTCGCCGCGTGCCTCCCTGAGCGCCGGGATGTCGGCCCGGTCCAGCAGGAAGATCCGCATGTGCACGACGTCGTCGACGGTCATGCCGTCGGCCGCCAGCAGGGCGGCGACATTGGCCAGGGCCTGCCGGCACTGCGCCAACGCCCCGTCGGCGGTGCGGCCGTCCGGCGCCACCCCGACCTGCCCGGAGAGGTGGAGCCAGCGGGTCGCCGCCTCGCTGGCGACAGCGTGGGTGTAGTTCGGGACCCCCAGGGTCACGATGGTCTTCGGGTCGATCGTGCGGTGCGACATGCCGGCCTCCCTGCCAATGACGGGAATCAGTATGCCAGCCGGCCGTACAGGTGGTCGAACGGCAGCATGACGTGCTCGCGATAGGCCGGGCGATCCTGCAGGCGCCGGTACCAGGCCTCGACGTTCGGCACCGACGGCCGCTCGATGTCGACGCCGTAGTACCGGAACAGGTTGGTGCCGGCCGGGATGTCGGCGAGACCCAGGCGGTCCCCGCCGAGGAACGGCCGGTCCGCGAGCGCCCGGTCGAGCTGCCGCATGTGGCGGGCGCAGGCCGCGACCTTGGTGGCGACCGCGGCGGTGTCCCGCTCGGCCTCGGGCGTGCGGTAGAAGCCCCAGAACACGCCGTTCAGGAAGTCCGGCTGCAGGGTGGTCGCCGACCAGTCGATCCAGCGGTCGGCCTGCGAGCGCTCGGCCGGATCCTCGGCCCAGAACGCCGGCGCGCCGTGCTTCGCCGCCAGGTAGCGCAGGATGGCGTGGGATTCCCAGACCACCACGCCGTCGTCGTCGATCACCGGCACCCGGCCGTGCGGGTTCATCGCCCGGAACGCCGGATCGTCGAGCCCGCCGTACGAGCCGCCGGCCATGACCTGCTCGTGCTCCAGCCCGAGCTCGCCGACCAGCCACATCACCTTCTGCAGGTTGAACGAGTCGCGGCGCCCCCAAACCTTCAGCATGACACCTTCAGCATGGTGCATCTCCCTCGAACCGGATCAGATCGTCGACCGCCGCCGCCACCCGGTCGACCGGCAGGTCGGCCAGCGCCGGCGCGTACAGCTCGCACACTTCCGCCCCGCGGGGCGCGGTCTTGGCCGGGTCCGAGGCGGCCGAGAACAGCGCCACCGTCGGGCAGCCGGCCAGCGCCACCAGATGGGTCGGGCCGGTGTCGTTGCCGACCGCGACGACCGCCCGGCGGGCCAGCGCCGCAAGCTGGCCGAGGCCGGTGCGGCCGGTCAGGTCGCGCGCCGCCGGCACCCGGTCGCGGATCGCCCGCCCGGCCGCCGCCTCGGCCTCGCCGCCGACCACCACCGGGACCGCTCCCTGCGCCGCCAACCGGGCCGCCAGCTCGGCATAACGCTCGATCGGCCAGCGCTTGACCGGTCGCTCCGGCGACGACCCCGGGATCAGCAGCGCGAAACGCTCGGGCAGGCCGAAACGCGAAAGGTCGCCGTCCAGGAACGAGAGGTCCGGCAGGGGAACGTCGGCGATCCCGGCGATCGCGAGCTGGGCACGCTGCCGGTCGATCGAGTGCAGGCGGTGATCCTCGGGATAGTCGTGCCGGTGGCTGGCACCGGCCACCTTGCCGGACCATTCCGGCCGGCGATCGCCGGGAAACAGCCGGAAGTACCCGGCGCTGCGGTCCGAGGTCTGCAGGTCGTAGACCCGGGTGAAGCCGGCGGACCGCAGCCGCGAGCGCCAGCGCCACCATGCGACCGGGCTCCAGCGCGGCGCCGGGTCGACCCAGATCTCGGCGAACAGTCCGGTCGCCTCGCCGAGCGCCCGGTAGGCGGCGCGGGTCAGCAGCACCAGCTCGGCGTCCGGATGATGCCGGCGGATCGCCTGCATCGGCCCCAGCGCCATCAGGAAGTCGCCGAGGGCGCCGAGCTTGATCACCAGGATGCGGCTGTGGGGCATGCGACTCGCAGACGGCGGCGGAACAGGGATCGACGGAACAGGGATCAGCGGTCGGCGGCGGCACCGGGCCGGGCCCGCTCGTCCAGCAGTTCGCTATACACCGCGAGGGTGCGCGCGCACATCTGATAGCGCGAGAAATTCTCGCGCACATGCGCAACCGCGCGCTCGGCCAGCCGTTGCCGGCCCGCGGCGTCGAGCGCCAGCGCCGTCCGGATGCCGTCGGCCAGCGCCTGCGGGTCGCCGGGCTTCACCAGCCAGCCGGTCTCGCCCGGCAGCACGGTCTCGCGCGCGCCGCCGTGGTCGGTGGCGACGATCGGGCGGCCCATGGCCTGGGCCTCGATCATCACCCGGCCGAACGGTTCCGGGTCGAGGCTGGCGGACACCACCACGTCGGCCAGCTTGTAGACCGCCGGCATGTCGTCGCTGCGCCCGACGAAGTGGATGTAGGGGGTCAGGCCGAGCCTGGCGATCCGCGGCTCCAGCGCCGCCTTCACGCTGCGGCGCCCGCCGTCCTCGCCGACCATCAGGCAATGGAACGACCCGCGCTCCAGCCCGGCCAGCGCGTCGACCAACAGGCCGTGACCCTTCCACTTGGTGACCCGGCCCGGCAGCACGACCACCGGCACGCCGTCCGGGATCCGCCAGCGCTCCGACAGCCGGATCAGCCGTTCGGCGGTCACCTTGTCGGGGTCGAACAGCGACAGGTCGACGCCGCGCGGGATCACCCGCAGGCGCACCGGATCGAGGCCGTAGTCGGCGAGCAGCCGGTCGGCCACGTAGTGCGAGATCGCGATCACCCGGTCGCCGCGCACCATCACCGAGTTGTAGTAGCGCTTGAGCGCCGTCGCGGCGGCCGGACGCTGGTGGAAGGTGGTCACGAACGGCACCCGGTTGCGGCGCGCCGCCCGCCACGCCAGCCAGGCCGGCATGCGCGAACGGGCATGCACCACGTCGACGCCCTCGCGCCAGATCAGGTCGACCAGGGCGTCGAAGGTCGCGCGCCAGTGCAGCGGATTCTTGGAGTGGACCGGCAGGGCTATGTGGGTTGCGCCGACACGCTCCAGCTCGCGCACCATCGGCCCGCCGCGCGAGACCACGAGCGCACGCCAGCCGGCCTCGACCAGGGCACGCGCCACGTCCACCGTGCCACGCTCGACACCGCCCGAGACCAGCGCCGGGAGGACCTGCAGAACCGTCGGCGCACCCTTGGGGCCGGGCCGGCGGAACGCTTCGTAATCCTCGATGATCCTGTTAGAGTCCGGCGCTGTTGTCGCGCCCTGATCGAGCGGCTCGTTCACCGGCCCTTCCAGCCATCGATGGTCCACGAATCCGGGAGACACTAGCACAATGACGCACGCGCCGCAGCCGGCGTCGCCGGACCGCCTCGCGACCGCCGACGGCAGGAGTCTCGCGTATCACCGCACCGCCGGCCGCAACCCCGGGGTGGTGTTCCTCGGCGGCTACGCCTCGGACATGACGGGAACCAAGGCGACCGCCCTGGAGACCCATGTCCGCGACCGCGGCCATGCCTTCCTGCGCTTCGACTACCGTGGCCACGGGCAGTCCTCCGGCCGGTTCGAGGACGGCACCATCGGTCGCTGGCGCGACGACGCGGTGGCGGCCTTCGACGCCCTGACCGAGGGACCGCAGGTCCTGGTCGGCTCGTCGATGGGCGGCTGGATCGCCCTGCTGCTCGCGCTGGCGCGGCCGGAGCGGGTCGCCGGCCTGGTCGGGATCGCGGCGGCGCCGGACTTCACCGAGGACCTGATGTGGGCCGAGTTCGACGCGACCCAGCGGGCAACCCTGGAGCGCGACCGCATCCTGCGGATGCCCTCGGAATACTCGGACGAGCCGAGCATCGTCACCATGGACCTGATCGAGGACGGCCGGAGCCACCTGCTGCTGCGCGCGCCGATCCCTATCCGGGTGCCGGTCCGGCTGCTGCAGGGCATGCGCGACCCGGACGTGCCGTACCGGCACGCCCTGACCCTGGCCGACCGGCTCGAGGGCGACGACGTCCAGATCCGGCTGATCAAGGACGGCGACCACCGGCTCTCGACCGACCGCGACCTGGCGATCCTGACCGAAACGGTGGACGCGCTGCTGGCCGGCTGAACGGCGGCGCTCAGCAACCCGCCAGGGAGGGTCCGCCGGGCAGCGGCAGCCGGATGATCGCGCAGGTGCCGACCCCTTTCTGGGACCGCAGCTCCAGGGTGCCGCCCAGCAGCTCGACCTGCCGGCGCACCACCGCCAGACCCATGCCGCTGCCGGTATCGCCATGCACGCCGACGGTCGAGTGGCCGCGCCCCCAGCCCGGTGCCATGGTGCGGGCGAGCTCTTCCGGATCCATTCCGACCCCGGTGTCGGAGATCACCAGCACCGCCACGTTCTCCAGCGGCTCGGCACGGGCGGCGACGGTGACCCGGCCGCCGCGCGGCGTGAACTTGATGGCGTTGACCACCAGGTTGTTGACCGCCGAGGTCAACGCCTCGACCGCGACCGGGATGTCCGGCAGGGCCGCGGACAGGTCGAGGCTGAGCGTCACGCCGCGTTCCTCCGCCATCGGGCCGAACAGGCTGACGATGTCGGTGAGCACCTTGCCGACCGGCGCGGTCGCCACCGACGGGGCCGTCGGATCTTCGAGCAGCAGCCGGTCGCACAGCTGCAGCATGCGCAGCGTCGCGCCGTGGGCGAGCTCGGCATACTCGGCGTACCTGTCCCCTGGCAGCGGCCCGAACCGCTGGTCGCGGAAGATCTCGGCGATCGCCGTCAGGGCGTTCAAGGGGTTGCGCAGCTCGTGTGCGATCTCGCGGAGCTGGTTCGCAGCCTCCCGGGACAGGCGTCGGCGGCTGTCGGCCGCACTGAGCCCCGTTTCCATCATCGGACCCCGTCTCTCGCGGTCTTCCCGAAGGGTAGGACCGCCTGGTTACCGAAGCGTTAATCGGGCATTCGCCCCGCTTCGCGCGTCGCGGCGCTGGACGGTGCTATATTACCGCCGACTCATGCAAGCGCGAACCGCAACGCCCGGTCAGAAATCCAGGTCGGCATAGTGCTTGGCCGGACGCAGGCCGGAGACGTGGTCGGCCAGCAGCGGGCGGAAGCTCGGCCGCGACTTGACCCGCGCGTACCAGTCCTTGGCCTCGGCGTTGCGCTCCCAGGGAACGTCGCCGAGATAGTCGACGCAGGACAGGTGGGTGGCCGCCGCCACGTCGGCCAGCGAGAACCGGTCGCCGGCCAGCCAGGCGCGCCGCTCGGCGAGCCAGCCGATGTAGTCCAGATGGATCAGGATGTTGGCGTGCCCGGCCCGAATCGCCTCGCTGGACGGCTCGCCGATGCCGAGGAACCGCTTCAGCACCTTCTCGCCGACCAGCAGTTCGGTCACCTCGCGGTCGAACTTGCGGTCGAACCACGCGACCAGCCGCCGGATCTCGGCCCGCTCGGCCGGGTCGCCGTGCAGCAGCGGCGGCTCGGGGCAGACCTCCTCCAGGTACTCGGCGATCGGCGTGGCGCCGGCGATCGTGGTGCCGTCGTCCTCGACCAGCACCGGGACTTCGCCGGCCGGATTGATCGCCAGGAACTCCTCGCGGCGGTCCCAGATCGGCTCGGCCCGCAGATGCGCCTCCATCCGCTTCTCGCCGAGCACGAGACGAACCAGACGCGACTGCGGTGACAGGGCCAGATGAAAGAGCGTGCGCATGCCGACGTTTGACACGGGCGGAGGGCTTCACGCTAGCAGGAACCGCAAGGGCGGAACAGCGCGGCGGAACAGCGCGACCGAACAGCGCGCCGGCACGGCGGCACGGCACGGCCGGCCGCTACAGCAGCGGCGACAGCGTCTTGCTGACGAAGAAGTCGAACAACAGGGTGGCGAACACCACCGCCGCGGCCTCGCCGCCGTTGATCGCCAGCCCGGTGCGGGCCACGAACCAGCGGGTCCAGAGCAACAGCACCAGCAGGCCGATGGCCAGCACCCGGTCGAGCCCGTCCGGCAACAGGTCGACGGCCCGGATCAGGCTCAGCAGCGTCTCGATGTAGACCAGCGGCACGGTGGTCCAGAAATACGCCGTCATGTACCCGTCGAACCGCTGCACCCGGCCGAAGGCGCGCAGGGCGTAGTACGCCAGCAACGCATAGCCGAACCAGCCGACCACCAGGATCTCGGCCTCGCGGACCGCATCCTCCAGGCCGAACTCCAGGGTGTCGCTGCCGGCGACATGCAGGCCGAGGGTCAGCAGATGCGCCGGGACGACCAGCACGACCGCCCAGGCGGCGGCCCAGAACCCGTCGCGGCCGGGCCGGAAATAGGCGGTGCCTCCGGAGTCGCCGCGGATCAGCCGCCACGCCCCGTACAGGGCGGTCGCGACCTCGATCCGGTCGGGCGCGGCCATGTCGGCCCGGTCAGGCGAAGAACCGCCGCAGCATGGCGGCATAGATGTCGGTCAGGGCGCGCACGTCGGCGACCGGCACCCGCTCGTCGACCTTGTGCATGGTCTGGCCGACCAGGCCGAACTCGACGACCGGGCACAGCCGCTTGATGAAGCGGGCGTCGGAGGTGCCGCCGGTGGTGCTGAGCTCGGGCCGGCGCCCGGTCACCTGCTCGGCCGCGTCGGCGACCAGCGAGCTCAGCGCGCCGGGCTCGGTCACGAAGCTCTCGCCCGAGCATTCGGTCGTCAGCTCGTAGCGCGCGCCCTTCTGGTCGAAGCTGGCGCGCAGCATGCGCTCCAGCGACTCCGAAGTGTGGGCGTCGTTGAAGCGGATGTTGAACACCGCCGTCGCCCGGGCGGGGACCACGTTGGTCGCCGGGTTGCCGACGTCGATGGTGGTGACCATCAGCGTGCTCGGCGGGAAGTGCGCGGTGCCCTCGTCGAGCTGGCCATGGGCGAACGGCTCCAGCATCCGCAGCAGGTGGTGGATCGGGTTCTCCGCCAGGTGCGGATAGGCGACGTGCCCCTGGGTGCCGTGCACGGTCAGCCGGCCGGTCAGGCTGCCGCGCCGGCCGATCTTCATCATGTCGCCGAGCACCTGCGGGTTGGTCGGCTCGCCGACCACGCAGGCATCGGGGATCTCGCCGTTGGCCTCCATCCAGTCGAGCACCCGGGTGGTGCCGTTGACCGCCGGGCCCTCCTCGTCGCCGGTGATCAGCAGGCTGATCGAGCCCGGCACCGTCCCGTCGTTCTCGGCGATCACCCGGGACGCCGCGGCCACGAACGCGGCGATCCCGCCCTTCATGTCGGCGGCCCCGCGACCCCACAGCAGGCCGTCGCGCACCTCGCCCTCGAACGGCCCCACGGTCCAGGCGGCGGCGTCGCCGACCGGCACCACGTCGGTGTGGCCGGCGAAGCAGAAATGCGGGCCCCCGGTGCCGATCCGGGCGTACAGGTTTTCGATCGGGTCGGTACCCGGCGCCTCGAACCGCAGCCGGTGGCAGGCGAAGCCGAGCGGCGCCAGGAGCTGCTCGAGCAGGTCGATCGCGCCGCCCTCGGCCGGGGTGACGCTCGGGCAGCGAATCAGCCGCCCGGCGACCTCGACCGGGTCGAGCGCGCCGGTACTGTCGCCGCCTCCGCTGCCGGCTTCCGCCATGACCGCGTCCTCGCTCAGTCGCGCAGCAGGTCGTTGATCGAGGTCTTCGAGCGGGTCTGCTCGTCGACCTGCTTGACGATCACCGCGCAGTACAGCGACGGGCCGGGCTGGCCGTTCGGCAGCGGCTTGCCCGGCATCGAGCCCGGCACCACCACCGAGTAGGCCGGCACCCGGCCCATGGTGATCGCGCCGGTCTCGCGGTTGACGATCTTGGTGGTCTTGCTGAGGTAGACGCCCATCGACAGCACCGCGCCGGTCTCGACGATCACGCCCTCGACCACCTCGCTGCGGGCGCCGATGAAGCAGTTGTCCTCGATGATCACCGGGTCGGCCTGCAGCGGCTCCAGCACGCCGCCGATGCCGACGCCGCCGGACAGGTGCACGTCCTTGCCGATCTGCGCGCACGACCCGACGGTCGCCCAGGTGTCGACCATGGTGCCCTTGTCGACGTAGGCGCCGACGTTCACGAAGCTCGGCATCAGCACCACGCTCGGCGCGATGTAGGCGGAGCGCCGGACCACGCAGTTCGGCACGGCCCGGAAGCCGGCCTCGCGGAACCGGTTCTCACCCCAACCGGCGAACTTCGACGGCACCTTGTCCCACCAGCCGGCGGGGCCGCGCTCGGAATCCTCCGGACCGCCCGGGATCACTTCCATGTCGAACAGCCGGAACGACAGCAGCACCGCCTTCTTGAGCCACTGGTTGACCTCCCACTGGTGGTCGCCCTTCGGCGTGGCGACCCGCAGGCTGCCGTTGTCGAGGCCGTCCAGCGCGGTCTCGACGGCGTCGCGCACTTCGCCCTTCGTGTTGATGCCGATCTCGGCCCGGTTCTCCCAGGCGGCGTCGATCACAGCTTGCAGTTGGCTCGTGCTCATCGGTCCCGTCGTCGGCTGTCCAAGGTGTGAAACAGGCGGAAATCCGAGGCACAATGGCGGCGCACCCGAGGGGTGTCAACGCGGCTCGACGCCGGCGCACGGGAGACCTTCCAGAAACGTCACCAGGTCTTCGGCGACGTGGTGCACGTGGTCGTCCTCGGCGCCGTCGCGCGCCCAGTCGTGATCGCTCCTGAGCCACACCGTGCGCATCCCGAGCGCCGCCGCCGGCGCCAGGTTCTTGGCCATATCCTCGATCATGACCGCCCGCTCCGGCACGATGCCGGCGCTGTCGACCAGGCGGTCGTAGGGACCGGGGTCCGGCTTCGGCACGTAGCCGGCGGCAACGATGTCGAACACCGAATCGAAATGACGGGTGACGCCGAGCCGGTCCATCACCCGCTCGGCGTGCGGCACCGAGCCGTTGGTGAACACCAGCTTGCGGCCCGGCAGCGCCGCCAGCAGGGCATCCAGGCGCGGCGACGGGTCGACCGGGGTGACGTCGATGTCGTGGACGTAGTCGAGGAACGCCCCGGGCTCGACCCCGTGCTCGGTCATCAGCCCGCGCAGGGTGGTACCATGGCGCCGGAACAGGTCGCGCTGCAGGTCCTTCGCCGGCCCGGCCTCGAGGTCGAAGCGGTCCTGGATGAACCGGGTCATGCGCTCCGAGACCTGGACGAACAGGTTGCAGCGCGCCGGATACAGCGTGTTGTCGAGGTCGAAGATCCAGGTATCCACGGTGCGTGGATCGAACGGCTCAGATCGCATTTGCCACAATGGCTTGTTAACGGACGTACCGCTAGAGTGGCGCCCGAGAGCCGGTTGGACAAGGTGCTGGAGGCGACGAAAATGGGTGAAGACGGGTCGGTTGCCGATCTGGTCCACCTGATCGAAGACGGGCCGCTCGCCGACCATCCGGGCCCCGTCCTCCTGGTCGGCACCGACGGCGGCGTGCTGGCGCGCAACATCCCGGGCGCGCCGTTCGCCCACCGGTTCCTCGGCGGCGAGTTGCCGGCCGTCACCGCAATGGTGGCGGCGGTCACCGCCGGTACCGGCTCGCAGAGCTTCAAGATCTCCGACGAGGACACCGGCAGCACCCTCGATCTGGCGGCGATCCCGGTGAGCGGGCACCTCGCCCTGCTGGTCGGTCGAGACGTCTCGCTGGACCACAACCTGCGTGCCGCGCTGGTCGATTCGCGCCAGCGCTACAAGGACCTGGTGGAGATTTCCTCCGACTTCGCCTGGGAAACCGGGCCGACCGGCCAGTTCGTGTTCGTCTCGACCGCCGGGGCGCTGGGCTACGACCCGGACGAGCTGGTCGGGCGGCCGGCCGGGCAGTTCCTGGTGGTCCCCGAGGGGCTCGAGATCGTCAGCCCGTTCGACACCCGCGAGCCGGTGCAGGGCGTCGAGGTCCGGTTCCGGCGGGCCGACGGCGGCGTGTCGACGCTGGAGGCCTCGGCCGCGCCGCTGTTCGACGACAAGGGCCGCTGGAGCGGTGCACGCGGGGTATGCCGCGACATGACCGAGGCCCGGCTGCGCGACGCCGCGCTGACCCGAGCCCGCAGCCGCGAGCGGCTGACCACCTACATCGTGCGCGCGATCCGCGACGAGATCGAACCCGACCGCATGCTCGACGCCGCCGCCGAGGCCCTGACGCGCGCGCTCTCGGCCGACGGCTGCGCGCTCTACCGAATCGTTCCCGGCGCCGGCCTCGACCTGGCCGTCGGCATCGGCCAGAGCGTTCCGGAGCGCGTCGTCGACGACCTGCGCGAGGCGATCGTGGACACCCGGGAGCCGGTGGTCGCCGAGATCGAGGAGGGAGCCGCCCTCGCCCACCAGCTCTCCTACCATCAGGAGATGAACGGCACGGTGGTGCTGTGGCGCGCCGGCACCGGCGCGTTCTGGGACGAGGAGGAGGTCGGCCTGCTGGTCGAGGTCGCCGACCAGCTGGGCATCGCCCTGCAGCAGGTCGCCGCCCACGAGCACCTCCGCACGCTGTCCTCGACCGACGCCATGACCGGCCTGCTGAACCGGCGGGCGTTCGACGAGGCGATCGGCGACCGGCTCGGCCGCCACGGTTTCGGCCCCGGCACGCTGGCCTACGTCGATCTGGACAACTTCAAGAAGGTCAACGACACCCGCGGCCACCAGGTCGGCGACCGGGCGTTGATCCGGGTCGCCGACATCCTCAAGCGCCAGGCGACGCCCGGCGACTTCGTGGCCCGTCTCGGCGGCGACGAGTTCGCGGTCTGGATGGAGGGGGTCGGCATCGAGGACGCCCCGGACCGGGCCGAGAACATCCTGGAATCGGTACGCGAGCTGCTGCCGTTCTCCGGCAGCCCCGAGCATCCGCTCGGCCTGTCGATCGGCATGGCGGTGGTGGATCCCGGCTCCGGAGAGACCCGCGACGAGCTTGTCGCGCGGGCCGACGCCGTGATGTACGAAATCAAGCATGGTGGAAAGGGCTGGTACCGGATCGCGGCACCCGCCGGCACCACCGCCTCGACACAGGAACGCCGACACAGCCGATGACCGAGATCCAGCCTCGCCGGCGCGCCGAAGACGCCGTCGCCGACCCGATAGCCCACGCGGAGGCCACCAGGATCGCCCGCAGCGGCGACGCCGCCGCGCGACGGGCCCTGGCCAAGCGCCCCGGCCTGGCGCCGGAGCTGCTGTTCTATCTGGCCGAGGACGACGACGTCGGCGTGCGACGGGCGATCGCCGCCAATCCCGAGACCCCCCGGCACGCGCACCAGTTCCTGGCCCGCGACGACGACGCGGCCGTCCGGGCCTCGGTCGCGCAGCGCATCGGGTCGGATGTCGCCGGCCTGAAGAACGAGCGCCGGGCGCAGCATCGCCGGATCACCATCGAGGCCCTGGAGGCCCTGGCCCTGGACACCGCCGAGAAGGTCCGGCAGCGGCTCGCGGAAGCGGTCAAGGACGCCGAGAGCGCGCCGCCGGAGGTCGTGCGCCGGGTGATCGAGGTCCTGGCCCGCGACACCGCGCACGAGGTCGCCGGCCCGGTGCTCGAGCACTCGCCGCTGCTGTCCGACGACTTCCTGATCGGCATCGTCGGGAGCCCGGCGAACACCGGCGCGGTGACCTCGATCTCGCGCCGTCGCGGGGTGTCGTCGCGGGTCTCCGACGCGGTCGCCTCGAGCGGGGACGACGCCGCCATCGCCGCCCTCCTGGCCAACGAATCGGCGCAGATCCGCGAGGCGACGCTCGACCGGCTGATCGACATGGCGCCCGAGAAGCCGAGCTGGCATGCGCCGCTGGTCGCGCGCCCGAAGCTGTCGGCCGGCCACGTCGGCAAGCTCGCCCGGTTCGTGGCGATCGCGCTGGTCGAGGAGCTGCGCCAGCGCACCGACCTGGACGAGGAAGCGTCGGCCCGGCTGACCGAGGCGATGAGCCGTCGCATCGAGGAGGAGGGGACGCGCAGCACGCCGGCCAGCGCCGAGCGCACCCGGGCGCTGTCGCTGTACGGCCAGGGCGAGCTGGACGAGCTGTCGCTGACCGAGGCGCTGACCGCCGGCCGGCGCGCCTTCGTGATGGCGGCGCTGTCGGTGCGCTCCGGGCTGCCCGAGCCGGTGGTGCATTCGATGATGAGCTCCGGCAGCGCCAAGGTGGTGACGGCGCTGGCCTGGAAGGCCGGCATGACCATGGAGTTCGCCGAGCAGCTGCAGCTGCGGCTCGCCTACATCGAGCCGCGCGACACCCTGCGGGCAAGCGTCGGCGCCCGCTTCCCGCTGGACGACGAGCAGCTCGACTGGCAGGTGCAGATGTACGCCGAGGGCCGGACCGAATAGCGGCGCGGCCGGCCGGCGACCGGCTTTCGGCCGGGCCCTACTCGGCCTTGATCCAGGTACCCATGCCGTGGCTGGTGAACAGCTCCAGCAGCACGCCGTGCTGGACCCGGCCGTCGATGATCACCGCGCCCTCGGCGCCGCCACGTACCGCGTCGATGCAGGTCTCGATCTTCGGGATCATGCCGCCCGAGATGGTACCGTCGGCGATCAGCGCCTGGGCCTCGGCGACCGTCAGCTCCGGCATCAGCCGGCCTTCCTTGTCGAGCACGCCCGCGACGTCGGTCAGCAGCAGGAAGCGGCTGGCGTCGACCGCCGCGGCGACCGCGCCGGCCGCGGTGTCGGCGTTGATGTTGAAGGTCTCGCCGTTCGCGCCGGCGCCGATCGGCGCCACCACCGGGATCAGGTCCTGGACCACCAGGCGATGCAGCATGTCGCCCTCGACCTTCACCGGCTCGCCGACGAAACCGAGGTCGAGCACCTTCTCGATGTTGCTGTCCGGGTCGATCTTGGTGCGGCGGAGCTGGCGCGCCTGGATCAGGCCGCCGTCCTTGCCGGACAGGCCGATGGCCCGGCCGCCGGCGGCGTTGATCGCCGCCACGATGCCTTTGTTGATGGCGCCCGACAGCACCATCTCGACGATCTCCACGGTCTCCTTGTCGGTGACCCGCAGGCCGTCGACGAACTCGCTCTTGATCGCCAGCCGCTCGAGCATGCGGCCGATCTGCGGGCCGCCGCCGTGCACCACGATCGGGTGCATGCCGACCTGCTTGAGCAGCACGATGTCGGCCGCGAACTGCAGCGCCAGCTCGTCGTTGCCCATGGCGTGGCCGCCGTACTTCACGACCACGGTCTTGTCGTTGTAGCGGCGCATGAACGGCAGCGCCTCGGTCAGGATGTCGGCCTTGGAGAGCCATTCCTCCCGGCGCGTGAGGTCGATCGGCTTCATCGCAGCTGCCCCGTTTTCTTGGTTGCGCTGAATAGAGCCAATTGCGCGCCGCCGTGCAAGCCCGAGGGCGTCGCGGCGCCGGTCAGACCGCGAACCGGGCGAGTTCGGCGCGCAGCTCGGGGATGCCGGCGCCGGTCAGGCTGCTGGTCGGGCGGATCACCGGATGCGCCGCCGGACGTTTGGCGAGGGCGGCGGCGGTCTGCTCCATGACCGCGGCGAGCTCCGGGGACTTCGGCTTGTCGGCCTTGGTCAGCACCACCTGATAGGACAGCGCGGCGCGGTCGAACAGGTCCATGGCCTGCAGGTCGCTGTCCTTGAGGCCATGGCGCGAGTCGATCAGCAGGTTCACGCGCTGCAGGCTGGTGCGGCCGCGCAGATAGGCGAACAGGGTGTCGGTCCACAGCTGCACCTTGGTCTTCGAGACCTTGGCGTAGCCGTAGCCCGGCAGGTCGACGAGCTGCAGCCGGCCGCCCAGGTCGAAGAAGATCAGCTCCTGGGTGCGGCCTGGGGTGTTGGAGGTGCGCGCCAGGGTCTTCCGCCCGGTCAGGGCGTTGACCAGGCTCGACTTGCCGACGTTCGAACGGCCGGCGAACGCGACCTCCGGCAGGCCGATCGGCGGCAGCTGGTCGACCGTCGCCGCCGCCCAGACGAACCGGCACTCGGCGGCGAACAGCACCCGGGCGGCCTCGATGGCCTCCGGCGTGAACTCGGCTTCGGGTCCGGGGCCGCCTGCGCTCACGAAAGCGCCCGCCTGATGCCCATCCGGCGCATGATGATCGCCTGCTGGGCGATCGACAGCAGGTTGTTCCAGGTCCAGTAGATCACCAGCCCGGCGGCGAAGTGGCCGAGCAGGAAGGTGAACATGATCGGCAGGAACATGAACACCTTGGCCTGCACCGGGTCGGTCGGCTGCGGGTTCAGCTTCTGCTGCAGGAACATGGTCAGGCCCATCAGCACCGGCCACGCGCCGATCATCAGGAACTGCGGCGGATCCCAGGGGATCAGGCCGAACAGGTTGAACAGCGAGGTCGGGTCGGGGGCCGACAGGTCCCGGATCCAGCCGTAGAACGGCGCGTGCCGCATCTCGATGCTGACGAACAGCGTCTTGTAGAGCGCGAAGAACACCGGGATCTGGATCAGGATCGGCAGGCAGCCGGCCGCCGGGTTGACCTTCTCCCGCTTGTACAGCGCCATCATCTCCTCGTTCAGGCGCTGGCGGTCGTCGCCGTACTTCTCCCGCATCTCCTGGAGCTTGGGCGTCAGCTCCTTCATCTTCGCCATCGACTTGTACGACTTGTTGGCGAGCGGGAAGAACAGCAGCTTGATGATGACGGTCAGGCCGAGGATCGCCAGGCCGAAGTTGCCGAGCAGCGCGTGCAGCCACGTCAGCACGTAGAAGAACGGCTTGGTCAGGAAGTAGAACCAGCCGAAGTCGATCGCGAGGTCGAAATTGGCGATGCCGTGCTGCTCCTCGTAGCGGTCGAGCAGCTTGACCTCCTTGGCGCCGGCGAACAGCAGGCTCTCGACGGCCGCCTCGCCGCCGGCCGCGACCGACATCGCCTCGCCCAGGTAGTCGACCTGGTAGCGGTCGGTCCGATTGCTGTCGGTGTAGCGGAAATTGTAGGTCCAGGGCTTGCCCTGCCCGGGCACCAGCGCGGCCAGCCAGTACTTGTCGGTGATGCCGATCCAGCCGCCGGTCGCGGTCTTCTTGACGTCGCCGTCCTCGCGGAGGTCGGCGTACTTGAACTCGGTCAGCGTGTCGTCGAACACGCCGAGCGGCCCTTCATGGAGAATGTAGAAGTCGACGGTCGCGGGCGTGCCGCCGCGGCTGATGAGGCCGTACGGGTACAGGGTCACCGGCTCGCCGGTCCGGTTGACGACCCGCTGCTTCACCGAGAACAGGTAGTCCTTATCGACCGCGACGGTGCGCTCGAAGGTCAGGCCCTGGCCGTTGTCCCAGGTCAGGGTGACCGGGGCGTCGGGCGTCAGGGTGTCGGCGCTCGCGCTCCACACGCTCTCGGGCGACGGCAGGGCGACCGCGGCACCACCGGCCGACACCCAGCCGAACTCGGCATAGTACGGCTGCGCGGACCCGCTCGGGTCCAGCAGGTGGATCGGCGGGCTCGCCGGATCCAGTGCGACCCGGTAGTTCGACAGCACCACGTCGTCGATCCGCGCGCCCTTCAGCGCGATCGAGCCCTGGACGCTCGGCGTGCTGACCTTGACCCGCGGCGACAAGGCCAGCGCCGCGTCCCGGCCGACGCCGGCCGCCGCGCCGCCGGCGCCGCCGGGCACGCCCGGAGCCGCCTGCTGGCCCGGCGTCGGGACCGTGCTTTCGCTGCCGGCCTGCTGCTGGGCTTGCTCCTGCGCCTGCTGGGCCCGTTGCTGCTCGTATTTCGGCCGTTCGACGAAGAACTGGAACCCGAGCAGAATCAGCACGGAGAGAACGATCGCGAGGATCATGTTCTTCTGGTCGGTCATCGTGGCAGTCCGTCGGTAAGGCCGCGGGATGGCAGGGTGGGCAGGGTGGGCAGGCGGTCGAGGTCGGAAGCCGACAGCGGCGGCACCGGATCATAGCCGGAACCGCCCCAGGGATGGCACCGGAGCAGGCGGCGCAGCGCCAGCCCCCAGCCACGCAACGGCCCGTGGACGGCGATCGCCTCGAGGGCGTAGGCCGAACAGCTCGGCGCGTAGCGGCAGGCCGGACCGAGCAGCGGCGAGATGAACAGCCGGTACAGCTGGACCGGCGCACTGACCAGGGTGCGCATCACGGCCGGGCCTCCAGGGTCCGGGCCTCCGGCGACCGGTCCTTGCCGCCGGCCCTGCGGTTGCCCGCCCGGGTCCGGTCGAGCGCCCGCTCCAGGTCGGCCAGCAGGTCGTCGTAGGGGCGCCCGGCGGTGGCCGCGCGGGCAATCAGCACGTAGTCGTGATCCGGCTCGGCGCGGCGCGACAGCACGTCGACGACGGCGGCGCGCAGGCGCCGGCGTGCGCGGTTCCTGACCACCGCGCCGCCGACCTTGCGGCTGGCGGTGAAGCCGACCCGGGGACGGTGATCGTCGCCGGTCTCTTCGGGCGTGCGGCGGCGGACCTGGAGGACCAGGCCTGGCATTGCCGCCTTCACGCCGCGAGCGGCGCGCAGAAAATCGGCGCGACGGAGCAGGCGCTGCAGCGGAGTGGCGCCGGTCGTCCGCATCGCTTCACCGTTCGACGCCGTCGAACGGTATCAGGCGGAGAGGCGCTTGCGACCCTTCGCGCGGCGGGCGGCGATCACGCGGCGACCACCGACGGTAGCCATGCGCGAGCGGAAGCCGTGCCGACGCTTGCGGACCAGGACGCTCGGTTGATAGGTGCGCTTCACGGGAAGTCTCCGTCACGTCGACGTTGCCATGTTTGGCGAGGGCGGGTGTATATCGGCTGCGCCGGGGCGAGTCAACGTCCCTGCGGCCGGGCCTACACCGCCTGCCGGGCCCGCAGCGCCTGCGCCAGGGTGCCGTCGTCCAGATAGTCGAGCTCGCCGCCCACCGGGACGCCGTGCGCCAGACGCGACACCCGCACGCCGGTCGGTGCGAGCCTGTCGGCTATATAGTGGGCCGTGGTCTGTCCGTCGACCGTCGCGTTCATCGCCAGGATCACCTCGGTGACCGCCGGGTCCGAGGCCCGCGCCACCAGGGTGTCGACGTTCAGGTCGTCCGGCCCGACCCCGTCGAGCGCCGACAGCACGCCGCCGATCACGTGGTAGCGGCCGCCGAACGCGGCGGCCCGCTCCAGCGCCCAGACGTCGGCCACGTCCTCGACCACGCAGATGGTGTGCGGGTCGCGCCGCGGGTCGGTGCAGATCCCGCACGGGTCGACGGTGTCGAGGTTGCCGCAGGTCGAGCACGGCCGGACCGCCCGCGCCGCCTCGGCCAGCGCCTCGGCGAGCGGGATCATCAGCGACTCCCGGCGCTTCATCAGGTGCAGGATGGCGCGCCGGGCCGAGCGGGGGCCCAGTCCCGGCAGCTTCGCCAGATACTGCATCGCGCGGTCGAGCTCGCCGCCGGCCACCGGCTTCTCCCTTTGCGGATCCGTCTGCGGACGGGCGCCGTCAGAACGGCAGCTTGAAGCCCGGCGGCAGGCTGATGCCGCCGGTCAGTTTCTGCATCTCCTCGGCGGACTGCGCGTCGGCCTTGGCGCGGGCGTCGTTGATCGCCGCCACCAGCAGGTCCTCCAGGACCTCGACCTCGGCCGGATCGACCAGGGCCTTGTCGATCGAGACCTTGCGGGCCTCGCCCTTGCCGGTCAGCACGACCTCGACCATGCCGCCGCCGGACATGCCGGTGACCTCCAGCTGGGCCAGGCGCTCCTGCATCTCCTGGACCTTGGACTGCATTTCCTGAGCCTGCTTCATGAGCTGGCCGAGGTTCTTCATGTCTGCCTCACGCCTGGTTGGCCTTGCCTGCGGGTTGGTCGCCCACCGCGTGCTCGTCGTCGAGCACGACCGTGTCGACGTCGTCAAGCGCCTCTTCGTCGTCGTCGGCCTCGCCGATGGTGTCGAGCGGCGGCGGCGGGGCGGTGATGTCCTCGATCGCGGCACCCGGGAACAGCTCCAGCACCTTCGAGACCACCGGATGCTCGGCCGCCCGGGCGAACCGCTCGGCCCGAGCCTGGCCGGCCTGCTCGCGCAGGGTCGGCTCGCCGTCGTCGCGCGAGACCCGGATGTCCCAGGGCTGCCCGGTCCAGCGCCCGAGATGCGCCGCCATCTGGGCGGTCAGCCGGGGATCCGCCCCGGGCTTCGGGCGGATGTCGACCCGGCCGGGCGCGTAGGACACGCAGTGGACCGAGCCGGCGAGCTGGGCCGACAGCACCGGCTCGCCGCGGGCGTGGAACAGCTCGACCATCGCCCGGAAGCTCTCCGGCATGGCCGCCAGGCCGTCGTCCTGGTCCTCCGGCGGCGGCCCCTCGGTAACGTAGGACGGCGGCTCGTCGGGGCCGGGCGAAGGCTCGGGCGCTGGCGTCGGGACACCCGGTGCGGCTGCAACCGGTGCAGCCGGGGCCGTGGCGACCGGGGCCGCGGCGGCACGCGGTGCGGCAGCCGCGGCAGGCGGACCGCCGGCGACCGCGCCGGAGCCGTCGGTCAGCAGCCGGATCAGGTCGGCCGGGTCCGGCAGGTCGGCGGCATAGCCGAGGCGGATCAGCACCATCTCGGCGGCGGCGATCGGCGTGGTCGCGTTCTGGACCTCGCCCAGCCCCTTCGACAGCATCTGCCAGGACCGGGTCAGCGCCGGTACGGCCAAGGTCTCGGCCAGCTTGCGGCCGCGGTCGCGCTCGGCCTCGCCCAAATCGTTGGCGCCGGCCGCCTTCGGCGCTGCCTTCATGCGGGTGACCGCGTGGGTCAGCTCCATCAGGTCCTGGATCACCACCACCGGATCGGCGCCGCCGTCGTACAGCATGCGCAGCACGTCGAGCGCGTCCGGGATGCGGCCGGCCATCACCGCCTCGAACAGGTCGTAGACCCGCTCGCGGTCGACCAGGCCCAGCATGTCGCGGACCTGGGCCGCGGTGACCGGGCCGGTGGCCAGCGCCATCGCCTGGTCGAGGATCGACAGCCCGTCGCGGGCCGAGCCGTCGGCGGCGCGCGCGATCATCCGCAGGGCCTCGGCCTCGGCCTCCACCCGCTCCTTTGCGCACACGCTCTCGAACAGCCCGGTCAGCACCGGCACGTCGATCCGCCGCAGGTCGAAGCGCTGGCAGCGCGACAGCACCGTGATCGGCACTTTGCGGATCTCGGTGGTCGCGAAGATGAACTTCACGTGCTCGGGCGGCTCCTCGAGCGTCTTCAGCAACGCGTTGAAGGCGTTGCGGGTCAGCATGTGGACCTCGTCCACGATGTAGACCTTGTAGCGCGCCGACACCGGCCGGTAGCGCACGCTCTCGATGATCTCGCGGACGTCGTCGACGCCGGTGCGCGACGCCGCGTCCATCTCCATGACGTCGACGTGCCGGTCCTCGGCGATCGCCCGGCAGTTCTCGCACACCCCGCAGGGCGTCATGGTCGGGCCGCCGGTGCCGTCCGGCCCGGTGCAGTTCAGCCCCTTGGCCACGATCCGCGCGGTCGTGGTCTTGCCGACCCCGCGCACCCCGGTCAGCACGAAGGCGTGGTGGATGCGGTTCTGCGCGAAGGCGTTGCGCAGGGTGCGGACCAGGGTCTCCTGGCCGACCAGGTCCTCGAAGGTCTGCGGGCGGTACTTGCGCGCCAGCACCCGGTACTCGGCGGTGCCGTTCTCGGCCTGAGTGGACTCGGGCCGGGTGACCTCGGGACTGTCGACGGCGTCGCTCATGCGGGGATCATAGGGCGCCGCGGGCGAGGGTGAAACCGACGATGAAGGATTAAGGCGGAAGGCCGGCAGCGACCCGGACCGGAACTCGTTACGGCTGCTTCCTTCCGGACCTGACCGGATTGGCGAGGAGCCCGTCCGCGCCGACCTTCCGAGGCGGCATATAGGACGTGGGGGTGGGTCGGCGCAAGGGTCGCTTGTTCCGGACGGCCGGCCGGCCTAGCTTCCCCGGGACATCCGGAACGGAGACTCGGGCATGGGAGACTCGGCCATGAACGTCCGCGACATCCTGAAGGCGGGGCCCGTGATCCCGGTCGTCACCATCGACGACGCGGCCCGCGGCCCGGGGCTCGCCAGGGCGCTGCTGGCCGGCGGCATCCGGGTGATCGAGGTCACCATGCGCACGCCCGCCGCCCTCGACGCGGTCCGGGCGATCCGCGCCGAGGTGCCGGACGCCATCGTCGGCGTCGGCACCCTGCTCGACCGCGCCCAGATCGCCCCGGCGGTCGAGGCCGGCGCGGCGTTCGCGGTGTCGCCGGGCCTGGACGTCGAGCTGGTGGCGCCGGTGACGGCCGCCGGCCTCGCCTACCTGCCCGGCGTCCAGACCGTGTCGGAGGCGATGGCGGCCCGCAAGGCCGGGCTCGACACCCTGAAGTTCTTCCCGGCCAAGGCGGCCGGCGGCACCTACGCCCTCGACCAGATCCGCCCGGTGCTGCCGGACATCGCGTTCTGCCCGACCGGCGGGATCGGCGCCGCCGACGCGCCGGAATACCTCGGGCTGCCGAACGTGCTGTGCGTCGGCGGCAGCTTCCCGGCCCCGACCGACGCGATCCGCGACGGCGACTGGGCTCGGATCGAGAACCTGGCGCGGCAGGCGGCGGCGCTGCGGGGGTAGAGGCGAGGCGCCGCCCCGCCCGTCGCGTCGTGGGTTCCGGCTCGACCGCGCCGAGGACGGCGCGCCCGTCCGGAATGACGACAGGTGAGGGAGTGCCGTCTTCCCCATCGTCATTCCGGACCGGACCGCGACAGGCGGGACGGATCCGGAACCCACGAAGCGACGGGCGTCTGATCCAACGGCCTATCATGAACCCCACAATGTTCCCGATCCGTTCTTGACTCCGTCACGGACCGGGACGATCGTCGAAACCGAACCATTCGCCGAGGGACACAGACCATGCACGACCGGTCCGAGCTGATCCTGTACCACGCCGTCCCGTCGCGCTCGTCGATCGTCCACTGGATGCTCGAGGAGATCGGCCACCCCTACGAGCTGCGGATGGTCGACCTAAAGAACGGCGAGAACCGGTCGCCGGCGTTCCTGAAGCTGAACCCGATGGGCAAGGTGCCGGTGCTGCTGCACGACGGCGTGCCGGTCAGCGAGGCGGCGGCGATCTGCTGCCACTTGGCCGACGCCTTCCCCGAGGCCGGCCTGAGCCTCCCGGTCGGCGACCCGCGCCGCGGCCCCTACCTGAAATGGCTGTTCTTCGGGCCGGGCTGCGTCGAGCCGGCGATGACCGACCGCATGATGAAGCGCGAGGCCGGCCCGCGCTCGACGGTCGGCTATGGCGACTACGACACGGTGATGCAGGTGCTGGGCGGCGCGCTGGCGACCGGTCCCTACCTGATGGGCGAGACCTTCACCGCCGCCGACGTGGTGATCGGCTCGACCCTGCGCTGGGGCATGCTGTTCGAGCTGATCCCCGATACCGACGTGTTCACCGCCTATGTCGGCCGGCTGACCGGACGGGCCGCGTTCAAGCGTGCCCAGGCGACCGACGCCGAGCTGTTCCCGAAGGACGAATGACGGCGCTCAGACGGCCGGCGCCGCCAGCAGCGCCTCCACCTCGGCCCGCGCCGGCGCGCCGAGCCGGCCGCCGAACCGGGTCACCTTGATCGCCGCGGCGGCGGCCGCGAACCGCATGGCGTCGGCCACCGCCCGGCCTTCGGCGATCGCCAGCGCATAGGCGCCGTGGAACACGTCGCCGGCCGACAGGGTGTCGACGGCGGCGACCGGGAAGCCGGGCTGGCGGCCGGCGGTGCCGTCGGCGATCCAGCGCACCCCTTCGGCCCCGAGCGTCACCGCCACCACGCGCGCCTGCGGCAGCCGGGCCGCCAGCGCCGCCGGGTCGCCCGACGGCTCCAGCAGCGCCAGCCCCGGCTCCGAGCACACCACGTGGTCGGCCCGGGCGGCGAGCTCGTGCAGCACCGCCGGGTCGGCCACGTCGGCGTCGAGGATCGCCGGCACCCCGGCGGCCCGGGCGGCGTCGAGGGCGGCGGCCGCCCCGTCCGGCCAGCGGGTGTCGACCAGCACCGCCGCGGCTCCGTCGAGCCTGTCGAGCGGCAGCCAGGACGGGTCGCGCGGCATCTCCGGGTCGTAGTACGGCACGATCAGCCGCTCGCCGGCGGCGTCCACGACGATCGTCGAGATCGCGGTGCGGCGGCCCGGCACCACCCGCACCGCCGAGACGTCGACGCCCTCGCCTTCCAGGTCGGCCCGCCAGCGGGTGCCTGCGTCGTCGTCGCCGATCCGCGCCCAGATTCCGGCCCGGCCGCCGAGCCTGGCGATCGAGGCGGCCGCCGCCGACGCCATGCCGGCCCCGAACACCGCGCAGGCCTCGGCCAGCACCTTGCCGTACGGCGGGATCGCCGGCACCCGCAGCACCGTGTCGAGGGTCGCCGCGCCCAGGCACTGCACATAGGGGCCCTGCACCTGCGGCGTCCGCGCGGGGGCCGACTCGCCGGGTTGCGTCGACGTCGTGTCGGGCATGCGCGAAAATCCTCTGGCACCGGGGGGCGGTTTCGACTACCTGTTGCGGCACTGTATCAGAGGACGATCACGGGCCATGACCCCGACGAGCCGAGATCAGCTGCGACGACGAATCACCCCCCGGCAGGTCACGCCTCCGGGGTGCGCGCGTCGACGCGCCTTCGTCTGATCCCGCCCGGCCACTGCCGGAGCGGGGATAGCCCTTCCCTCTCCGGCCAGGTGGTCACGATGTTCCAGATCCGCTCCGAGCTGCCGTCCGACGGCGCCGTCATCGAAACCCTCAACGACCTGGGCTTCGGCCCGGACCGGCGCGGCCGCACGGTGTACAAGCTGCGGCTCGGCGCCCCGACCCTCGGCTTCATCGCCGCGAACCCCGAAACCGACCGGCCGCTGGCGACCCTGCGGTTCTGGGCGGTGATGCTCGGTCTCGACCGGCCGGCGCTGCTGCTCGGCCCGCTCGCCGTCGACCCGGAGCTGCGCGGCCAGGGCCTCGGCCGGGCGCTGGTCGGCCACGGCCTGTCGGTCGCCCGCGACCGCGGCTGGCGGCTGTGCCTGGTCTCCGGCGACCCGTCCTACTACCGGCCCTACGGCTTCGAGCCGGCGGCGCCGTACGGCATCGCGATGCCCGGGCCGATCACGGCCGGCCACCTGCAGGTCAAGGACCTGGCGGGCCAGTCCCTCGACACCCTGCCGCGCGACGCCGCCCTGCGCGTCCTGCCCTGGAGGTGTCATCGAGGAGACGATGTCGACGGCGACGCCGTCGTGACCCACCGGCGCCTGCGGGTCGGCTGAGCGGTGGAGCTGCTCGGCTGGTCGGCGGAGGTCTGGGCGCTCGCCGCCGCCGCCTCGCTGGTCGCCGGCACGGTCCGCGGCTTCACCGGCTTCGGCTTCGCGCTGATCCTGGTGACCTCGGTCTCGGTGCTGGCGCCGCCGGCCGAGATCGTGCCGATCTCCCTGGTGCTCGACATCTTCGCCGGCATCCGGCTGCTGCCGCATGTCCGCCACGACATCGACCGGCGCGGCAGCGCGCTGATGGTGCTGGGGGCGCTCCCCGCCATCCCGCTCGGCGCGCTGGCCCTGGCCTCGGTCGACGACAACGCCATGCGGCTCGGGATCGGCATCGCGGTGCTGGCCGCGACCCTGGCGATCGCCGCCGGGCTCGGCCTCAAGCGGGCGCCGGGGGCCGGGCTGAAGCTCGGCACCGGCGTCGCCATGGGGCTGCTGTCCGGCTCGGCCGGCATTCCGGGACCGCCGGTGATCCTGCTGTACCTGTCCTCGCCGCTGCCGGCCGCCACCCTGCGGGCGACCGCGGTGGCGGTGTTCCTGGTCACCGACCTGGTGTCGCTGGCGGTGATGGCCGGCTACGGGCTGGTCGACACGAACCTGGCGCTGCGCTGCCTGATCCTGGTGCCGCTGGTCGAGGGCGCGGTCTGGCTCGGCCGCCGGCTGTACGGCATCGCGCCCGAGCAGCGGGTCAGGCAGGCCGCACTGGTGCTGCTGTTCCTGCTGGCGGTCATCGCGATCGGCCGGGCGACGCTGGGGTAGCTTTCCTTCTTGGCCTCATCCCGGACGGCAGCGCCAAGGCGCGGACGATCCGGGACCTATGTGCCGGTCTCGGGTCCCGGCTCTCAACTCCGTTTCGGCCGGGATGAGGACTGGGGCAGAGCACCCGGCAGCGGGTGAAAAAAAGAAAGGGCCGGGCCCCCCGAGCGTGAGGAGGGGGACCCGGCCCTTCGATCGTCCCGGGGAGGGACGGGGTCAGGCGAAAGCCGACCCCTCCCGGACGATCGTGAAGCGGGCGGTGCAGATGCTGCGGGTCGCGACCGCGATGTCCTCCCAGGCCTGCTTGGCGGCATCCTGGTTGCGGTACGGGCCGAGGATCCGCTCGGTGCCGTCCACCAGCTTGTCGAAGGCGGTCGATTCGTACTCGCCGCCGATCACCCAGTAACGCTCAGGCATGGCTTCCTCCTCTCTACTCGGGCCGTCTCTTGGGGGGCCGTGTCACTCAGCCGCGGCGTGCAGGGCCGCCGGCTGGAACTGCGCCTCTTCGGTGGATTCGTGCAGGGCGGTGGTCGACGACGCACCACCCTTGACCGCCACCGACACCGCGTCGAAGTAGCCGGTGCCGACCTCGCGCTGGTGGCGCGTGGCGGTGTAGCCGTCGGCCTCGGACGCGAACTCGGCGTTCTGCAGCTCCGAATAGGCGGCCATGCCGCGGTCCTTGTAGCCGCGGGCCAGCTCGAACATGCCGTGGTTCAGGCTGTGGAAGCCGGCCAGGGTGACGAACTGGAACTTGTAGCCCATGGCGCCGATCTCGCGCTGGAACCGGGCGATGTCGTCCTTGTCCAGGTTGGCGGACCAGTTGAACGACGGCGAGCAGTTGTACGCCAGCATCTGGTTCGGGAACTCCTTGCGGATCGCCTCGGCGAAGCGCCTGGCCTGCTCCAGGTTCGGGGTCGAGGTCTCCATCCACAGCAGGTCGGAGTACGGCGCGTAGGCCAGGCCGCGGGCGACGCAGCGCTCGAAGCTGGTGCCGTCCTTCAGGCGGTAGAAGCCCTCGGCGGTGCGCTCGCCGGTCAGGAACGGCCGGTCGCGCTCGTCGACGTCGGTGGTGATCAGCTTGGCGCTCTCGGCGTCGGTGCGGGCGATCACCAGGGTCGGCACGCCCATGACGTCGGCCGCCAGGCGCGCGGCGTTCAGGTTGGTGATGTGCTGCTGCACCGGGATCAGCACCTTGCCGCCCATGTGGCCGCACTTCTTCTCGGACGCCAGCTGGTCCTCGTAGTGGATGCCGGCGGCACCGGCCTCGATGTAGGCCTTGGCGAGCTCGAAGGCGTTCAGGGCGCCGCCGAAACCGGCCTCGCAGTCGGCCACGATCGGGGCGAACCAGTCGGTGTCGCCCTTCCCCTCCATGGTCTGGATCTGGTCGGCGCGCATCAGGGTGTTGTTGATGCGGCGCACCAGCTCCGGGCCGGAATTGGCCGGGTACAGGCTCTGGTCCGGGTACATGGCGCCTGCGACGTTGGCGTCGGCCGCGACCTGCCAGCCCGACAGGTAGATCGCCTTCAGGCCGGCCCGCACCTGCTGCATGGCCTGGTTGCCGGTCAGCGCGCCCAGGGTGTTGACGTAGGGCTCGGTGGTCAGGAGTTCCCAGAGCCGCTCGGCGCCGCGGCGGGCCAGCGTGTGCTCGATGCGGAGCGAGCCGGACAGCCGCCGGACATCCTCCATGGTGTAGTCGCGGCGGACATCGGCAAAGCGGCCCGGCTTGGTTCGCGCGCGGTCTTCGAACTCCTGGGTCATCGGGTGGTCCTCCTCGGGGTCGGTTCGGCGACGCTTCTCCATATCGCGCCGCAACATGACCGCCATATATTCACCGTCCTCCGGGATTGGCCATAACCCATTGTATGAAAACGAGTAACAGTGTCGCTTTCGTGAAAATAACAGTCTGTAATTTGTAAATTTTGTAATTTTCTTCGCGTTCGCAACCGCGACTCGCTAGACTGTTCGCGGGCGCGAGCGAGAGAGGATCGTCCGGCGCATGGCGAACGAACGCTTGGACCGCAAGGCCATGCTCGGCCACAAGATCCGCCGGTTCCGGCTGGACCAGGGCCTCAGCCAGACCGAGATGGCGGCACAGATCGGCATCTCGCCGAGCTACCTGAATCTGATCGAGCACAACCAGCGCCCGGTCACCGTCCCGCTGCTGTTCAAGCTCGGCAACGCCTTCGAGATCGACCTCAAGGAGTTCGCCGAGGACGACGACCAGCGGCTGGCCGCCGGCCTGTCGGAAGTGTTCGGCGATCCGCTGTTCGAGGGCCAGGGCGTGTCCGACCGCGAGCTGCGCGAGCTGGTGGCGGCCGCGCCGGCCGCCGCCCAGGGCGTGCTGACCCTGTACCGGGCCTACCGCCGGATCTGGGAGAGCGCCCAGGTGCTGGCGCACGAGGCCGGCGGCGACGGCACCGGCGACGGGCCGCTGCCGCCCGACAGCCCGGTCGAGGCGGTGCGCGACGTGCTGGAGGCGGCGTCGAACCACTTCGACGACCTGGAGCGCGCCGCCGAGGAGCTGTGGGACGAGGCCGGGCTCGACCGCGACGCCCTGTTCGCCGGCCTGCGCGCCCACGTCAGGGCGGCCCACGGCATCGACGTCCGGGTGATGCCGGTCGAGGTGATGGCCGACACGCTGCGGCGCTGGGACTATCACCGCCGCCGCATCCTGATCTCCGAGACCCTGCTGCCGTCGGCCCGGATCTTCCACCTGGCGGTGCAGCTGGCGCTGATCGGTCACCGCGAGCGGCTGGACCGCATCGTCGAGCGGGTCGAGCTGCCGAACGACGAGGCCCGCGGCCTGTTCCGCATGACGCTCGCCAACTACTTCGCCGGCGCGGTGATGATGCCGTACGCGCCGTTCCTGCAGGCCGCCAGGGACCTGCGCTACGACATCGAGCTGCTGCGCCGGCGGTTCGGCGCCAGCGTCGAGCAGGTCTGCCACCGGCTGACCACCATGCAGCGCTCGGGCGCCCGCGGCGTGCCGTTCTTCTTCCTGCGGGTCGACAACGCCGGCAACATCTCCAAGCGGCTGTCCGGCGGCGGCTTCCAGTTCGCCCGGTTCGGCGGCACCTGCCCGCGGCTGGTGGTGCACGACGTGTTCCGCAGCCCGGGCCAGCTGCTCACGCAGGTGGCGCGGCTGCCGGACGACACCACCTTCCTGATCCTGGCCCGCACCCTCGACCCGATCGGCGGCGGCCGCGACCGGCTGCAGCCGCGCTACTCGATCGCGCTCGGTTGCGAGCTGAAGGACGCCCGCCACCTCGTGTACGGCGACGGCATCGACCCGAAGAAGCCGGAGGTGTTCACCCCGGCCGGCGTCAGTTGCCGGGTCTGCGAGCGGCTGGACTGCACCCAACGCGCCCACCCGCCGGTCAACCACCGGATCCGGGTCGACCAGGCGCTGCGCCGCGCCCAGCCGTTCGATTTCGTGCGGTAGGGTCGCGGGCCGGCCGCCAGTACGGCCGTCAGTCCGGGTAGCCGACCGCCACCAGGGTCAGGCCGTCGGCCGGTGCGGTCGGGCCGGCGGCGGTGCGGTCGCGAGCCTCGAGCGCCCGGGTCACGTCGTCCGGCCGCCACTTGCCCTCGCCGACCAGCTTCAGGGTGCCGACGATGTTGCGCACCTGGTGGTGCAGGAACGACCGCGCTTTCGCCTCGACCACGACCCGCTCGCCGTGGCGCGACACCCGCACCAGGTCCAGGGTCTTCAGCGGCGACTTGGCCTGGCACTGCACGGCGCGGAAGCTGGTGAAGTCGTGGTGGCCGAGCAGCCGGTCGGCCCCGGCCTGCATGGCCGCGACGTCGAGCGGCGCCATCACGTGCCAGGCCCGGCCGAGATCCAGCGCCAGCGGTGCGCGGCGGTTGACGATGACGTAGCGATAGGCCCGCCAGACCGCCGAGAACCGGGCGTGGAAGTCCTCGCCGACCGCCTCGGCCGCCAGCACCGCGACCGGCAGCGGCCGCAGGTGGGCGTTGACCGCGTTCATCACGGTGCGGGCCTCGAACCGCTCGGACGCGAGGTCGAGGTGGGCGACCTGGGCCTCGGCGTGCACCCCGGTGTCGGTGCGCCCGGCCCCGACCACCTCGACCCGCTCGCCGGAGAACGCGAGCACCGCGTCCTCGAGGGAGGCCTGCACGCTCGGGCCGTTATCCTGGCGCTGCCAGCCGACGAACGGGGCGCCGTCGTACTCGATGGTGAGTCGAAACCGCGGCATGGCGGTGTCCCTCAGCCGACGATGGTGCCGGGCGCCACCGCGAAGCCGCGCAGGAAGGCGTCCGTGTCCATCGGCCCCTTGCCGGCACGCTGCACCCGGACCGGCCGCAACGCGTCCTCGCCGCAGGCGATGGTCAGCTCGTGGTCGAGCACGGTGCCGGGCTCGTTGGCCAGCCGGCCGATCTTCAGGACCCGGGCCGACAGCACCTTGATGCGCTCGGCCCCGAGGTCGAAATACGCGCCCGGCCACGGGTCGAACGCCCGGACCAGCCGCTCCAGCTCGCCGGCCGGCCTGGCGAAGTCCAGCCGGCCCTCGTCGCGCTCCAGCTTCTTCGCGTAGGTCACGCCGTCCGCCGGCTGCGGCTCGGCCGTCAGGGTGCCGGCGGCCAGCCCGGCCAGCGCCGGCACGATCAGCTCGGCGCCGAGCGCCGACAGCGCGTCGTGCAGGTCCGCCGCCGTGGTCTCCGGCCCGATCGGCACGGCCTTGCGCAGCAGCATCGGCCCGGTGTCGAGGCCGGCATCCATCTGCATGATGGTCACCCCGGTCTCGGCGTCGCCGGCCTCGATCGCCCGCTGGATCGGGGCGGCGCCGCGCCAGCGCGGCAGCAGCGAGGCATGCACGTTGACGCAGCCGAGGCGCGGCGCGTCGAGAATCGGCTGCGGCAGGATCAGCCCGTAGGCGACCACCACCGCGGCGTCCAGGTTCAGCGCCGCGAACGCCGCCTGGGCGTCGGGATCGCGCAGGGTGCGCGGCGTGCGGACCTCGATCCCAGCCGCCTCGGCGGCGGCGTGCACGGCGGTCGGCCGCTCCTTCTTCCCGCGGCCGGCCGGGCGCGGCGGCTGGGCGTACACGCAGACCACGTCGTGGCCGGCGTCGATCAGCGCCCGCAGGACCGGGACCGCGAAGTCGGGACTGCCGAGGAAGGCGAGACGGAGACGCTGGCCCGGAGCCTCGGTCACGCCGCGTTCTCGCGCGAGCGCAGCTTCTTCGCCTTGACCATCTTCTTCATGATCATGTTGCGCTTCAGCGCCGAGATGTGGTCGACGAAAAGCACGCCGTCGATGTGGTCGATCTCGTGCTGCAGGCAGACCGCCAGCAAGCCCTCGCCCTCGATCTCCTGCTTCGCCCCGTCGCGGTCCAAGTACCGGACCCTGACCTTCGCCGGGCGCTCGACGTCGGCGTACATCTCGGGCAGCGACAGGCAGCCCTCCTCGTACACCTGGGTCTCCTCGGACTGCCAGACGATCTCCGGATTGATCAGGGCGATCGGCTGCGGCTTCTCGTCCTTGCCGGCGACATCGACCACGATGATCCGCCTGGTCACGCCGACCTGCGGCGCCGCCAGCCCGACGCCGGGGGCGTGGTACATGGTCGAAAACATGTCGTCGACCAGCCGCCGGACGTCGTCGTCGATGGTCTCGACCGGCTTGCACTTGGTTTTCAGGACCGGGTCGGGCGCCCAGACAATCGGCAGGATGGACATTGCGGCTCGTTGCGGGCGATTCGTTCGGCTCGGAAGCCCCTTCAGGTAGGCGAACCGGCCGGAAACGTCAAGAATTCCGCGCCCTGGCGGCCGGGCGCCGGCCGGCCGAGCGAACGTGCTAGGGTGCCGCCATGGCCGACCTCGACCTGCCCCTGCCGCCCGAACTGCTGCTGCTGATCGTCGGCGCCTGCGTGCTCGCCGCGCTGTTGCTGATCGCCTGGCGGCTGTGGACCGGCAGCTCCGGCGTCGAGGACGCGCTCGCCGAGGCCGACCGGCGCCAGGCCGACACCGCCGAGCGCCTGGCCCGCAGCCAGGCCGAGCTGGCCGGCCGGATGGCCCAGATCGCCGAGAGCCAGGCCGCCGCGCAGGCCCGCATGGCCGAGCAGCTGCAGGCCCAGGAACGCGAACTGGCCAGGAAGCTCGAGGAGCGGCTGGCCGACGTGACCAAGCGGGTCGGCGACAGCCTGGAGAAGTCGAGCCAGACGACGCAGACGACGATCACCGACCTGAAGGAGCGGCTGGCGGTGATCGACTCCGCCCAGCAGAACATCACCGCATTGTCGACCCAGGTGGTCGGGCTACAGGACATCCTGGCCAACAAGCAGGCTCGCGGCGCGTTCGGCGAGATCCAGCTCAACGACCTGGTGATGCAGGCGCTGCCGCCCAGCGCCTACGCCTTCCAGGCGACCCTCACCTCCGGCCGCCGGGTCGACTGCCTGCTGACCCTGCCGAACCCGCCGGGCGCCATCGCGATCGACGCCAAGTTCCCGCTGGAGCCGTACCAGGCGCTGCGCGAGGCCGGCACCGACGCCGAGCGCGATGCGGCCCGCCGGCTGCTGGCCCAGGCGATCGGCAAGCACGTCAAGGACATCGCCGAGCGCTACATCGTGCCGGGCGAGACCGCCGATTCGGCGCTGATGTTCCTGCCGTCGGAGGCGGTCTACGCCGAGCTGCACGCCAACTTGGCCGCGGTCGTGCAGGACGCGTTCCGCCGCCGGGTCTGGATCGTGTCGCCGACCACCCTGATGGCGACCCTGAACACCGTCCGGGCGGTGCTGAAGGACGCCAGGATCAGCGAGCAGGCCGGGCTGCTGCAGGCCGAGGTCGGCCGGCTGCTGGACGACGTGCGCCGGCTCGACGACCGGGTCGGCAAGCTGCAGAACCACTTCCGGCAGGCCGACGAGGACATGCGGCAGATCCGGATCTCGACCGAGAAGATCGACAAGCGCGCCGAGCGCATCCGCGAGGTCGAGGTCGAGGAGCCCGAGCGGGTGAGCGCGGCACCGGACCGGCCCCGGCTGGTCGGCAGCGAGTAGTCCGTCGTCCCGAGACCGGCGTGCTAGCATCCGGCCCAGGCGACCACGGAGCCCAGAATGCCGAGCGCGGACAGCCACAAGCCACCCGAGTGGGACGAGACCCGGATCAACGCCCGCCTGCCGAACCTGGACGTCGACGTGCTGCACCGGCGGGCCTGGGACGGCGATGCCGAGCAGGTGCAGGTCACGCTGACCACGGTGCCGCCGATCGAAACATCCGCACGGCTGTTCGAGATGGCCAACCCCGCCCTGTTCTGGATGCGGATGGCGCAGGCGGCGTGGACGCCCTGGCTGGCGCTGCTGGCGCCGCCGCGCAGCCGGCGCGACTGACCCCGGCAACGGCAGACCTCTCAGGCCGGGCTGTCGGTCAGCTCGAGCCGCTGGTTGATCCGGTCGATCTGGCCTTCCATGCGGTCGACCCGGGCCTGCAGATGCGCCACGGTCTCGGCATCGCCGGCCTGCTCCCGGCGCATGCCGGCAAAGCCGATCTCCAGGCTGGACAGACGGAACAGCACCTCGTCGAACTTCTGACTGTGCACAGCCAGCGTCGCTCGAATCTGGCGAAGCTGTTCGAGCATCAACTCGTGGCTGGGATCGACCATCGGCGTGTCTTCCATGGGTGAACGGTAAGCCCACCCTATGGACGGCTCAAGCCGGGTTTCCGACTTCCACCTGCTCAGGTCAGGAACGTCCCGCCGTTGACGTGCAGGGTCTGGCCGGTGACGTAGGCGCCCTCGGGGCCGACCAGGTAGCGGACGGCGCCGGCGATGTCGTCGACCGAGGCCTTGCGGCCGAGCGGGATCGCACTGCCGGTCAGGCTCGGCGGCAGGGCGCCGGCCGAGGCGCCGCGCTGGGTGTCGACCGCCCCCGGCGCCACGCAGTTGCAGCGGATCCCGTGCGGTGCCAGCTCGACCGCCAGCGCCCGCATCAGCCCTTCGAGCCCGGCCTTGGAGGCCGAGACGTGGCAGCGGTTCGGGGTGCCGACATGGGTCGACACGCCGGACAGCGCGACGATCGCCCCGCCGCCGCGCGCCACCATGCTGGGGGCCACCGCCCGTGCCATCAGGAAGGCGCCGTCGAGCGCCACCGACAGGATCTCCCGCCACTCGGCGTAACCCATCTCCAGGAACGGGGTCTGGCGCCGCAAGCCGGCGTTCGAGACCAGGATGTCGATGCCGCCGAGCTCGGCGGCCACGCCCTCCATCATCCGGGCGACCGCCGGCTCCTCGGAGACGTCGGCCATCCAGCCGACGGCCTTCCCGCCGACCGCCTCGATCTCGGCCACCACCGCGTCGACCGCCGCCCGGTCGCTGCGCCCGTTCACCACGACAGTGGCGCCGTCGCGCGCCAGCGTCGCCGCGATCGTCCGCCCGATGTTCTTGCCGGCCCCGGTCACCAGGGCGACCTTGCCCGCCAGCGCGCCCGCCATGCCTCGCCTCCTCCGGTTCGTCGCCAATCCCGATGCGCCGGCCACGATGCGCCGACGCGGCCGCGGGGTCGACCCCGCTGACGGCTGTGCAGTCGTGCGAATCCGCGATCTAATGACGCGTGCGCTCAACACCGACGCGAGGACGGCATGCTCAAGGAGTTCCGGGAATTCGCCCTCAAGGGCAACGTGGTCGACCTCGCGGTCGGCATCATCATCGGCGCCGCCTTCACCGGCATCGTGCAGTCGCTGGTGAACGACGTGATCATGCCGCCGATCGGCGTGCTGATGGGCGGGATCGACTTCTCAAACTACTTCCTGGTGCTGAAGTCGGGCGAGGCGCCGGCCTCGCTGTCCGCCGCCAAGGACGCCGGTATCCCGGTGCTGGCCTACGGCAAGTTCGTCAACGCCCTGATCAACTTCGCGATCGTCGCCTGGGCGCTGTTCTTCGTGGTGCGGCAGATGAACGCGCTGCGCCGGCGGTTCGAGGAGGCCCCGGCCCCCAAGGCGCCGGCCGCCCCGCCGCGCCAGGAGGTGCTGCTGGAGGAGATCCGCGACCTGCTGAAGGACCGTTCCGGAGGTTGAGCCGGCTCCTCCCGGTGGTACGGTCGGGCAAGCCGAACGAGGGAGGAATTCGATGTCCGCGACCGCGCTCGCCGGCGCCCGCCGCCCGACCAGGTACAGCGAAGAGGAGTGGAAGCTCCGGGTCGAGCTCGCCGCCTGCTACCGGCTGATCGACCACTTCGGCATGACCGACCTGGTCTACAACCACATCACGGCGCGCCTGCCCTATAAGGTCGACGGCAAGGAGGTCTTTCTGATCAACGGCTTCGGCCGCCACTACACGGAGATCACCGCCTCCAACCTGCTGCGCGTCGACATCGAAGGCAGGTCGCTGGACGAAGACGAGTACCCGGTCAACGGCCCCGGCTACGTCATCCACTCGGCGATCCACCACGCCCGCCACGAGGTCACGTGCATCATCCACACCCACAGCCGGGCCGGCTGCGCGGTGGCGGCGCTGAAGGACGGGCTGGTGCCGCTCGACCAGCAGTCCATGCAGTTCCACAGGCGGGTCGCCTATCACGAACTGGAGGGCATCGCGACCGACGTCTCGGAGCGTGAGCGGCTGATCACCGACCTCGGCGCCATGAACGTCATGATCCTGCGCAACCACGGCCTGCTGACGTGCGGCCGCTCGGTCGCCGAGGCGTTCCGCCGGATGTACTACCTGGAGCGTGCCTGCCGGTTGCAGCTCGACGTGATGGCGACCGGCGCGGCGATGTCGATACCGTCGGAGAAAGTCGCCGAGCACACCGCCCGGCAGTGGGAGGAGGGCACCGCCGGCAACGGCACGGTCGACGCCATCGAGTGGCCGGCCCTGGTCCGCCTGATGGAAAAGCAGGACCCCGGCTTCGCGAGCTGAGGAGGGGAGGCGGCGCCCGTCATTCCGTGGGTCCCGGCTCTTCGCGGCATCGCCGCTGCGGCCGGGATGAGGACCGGGGGTGTCCCTGCCTTCGCCCTCCGGCCGCAGCGAAGCGGAGAGCCGGGACCTAGGCTTCGCTTCCGACTACGGAACCGCCCTTTACGCGTGCCCGGCATCGCTGGACAGCAGCGAGGCGCTGATGCCGAGCTTGGCCAGCGCACGCTCCCACTTGTCCTCGGCCCCGCCGTCGAACACCAGCTCGGGATCGGCCTCGACCGACAGCCAGGCGTTCTCCTGCAGTTCGCCGTCGAGCTGGCCCGGCCCCCAGCCGGCGTAACCGAGCGCCAGCAGGTGCTGCTGCGGTCCCTCGCCGACGGCGATCGCCTTGAGGATGTCGACGGTCGCGGTCAGCGCGAACGCGCCGGCCAGCGGCATCGAGTCCGGGCCGACATAGTCCGCGGAGTGCAGCACGAAGCCGCGGCCGGTCTCGACCGGGCCGCCGAAATGGATCGCCGGCGACGCGGCCTCGCCGGACGGCAGGTCCTCGACCTTCAGCTCCTCCAGCAGGTCCTTGAAGGTGATCGAGCTGATCAGCCGGTTCAGGACCAGCCCCATCGCCCCGTCGGCGTTGTGGGCGCAGACGTAGATCACGGTGCGCGCGAAACGGGGGTCGCTCATGCTCGGCATGGCGATCAGGATCTGGCCGGCGAGATAGCCGTCGCCGGAATCGCTGGAAACGTCGTCCATCGTCATGCCCGGTCCTCCTCGGAGAATGCCCCTGCAGCCCTCCGGGATCCTGGCGTCCGGAACCGGTGGGCCGCGACGATTTGCCGGGGCCGAGCGCCCCGCCATCCCGTCTTCGTGACCAACATTCCCGTCCCCCGTTACTATATTGGTCGGCGAGCAAGTTTCAAACCTGGCCGATGATTATGGCTTTTTTCGCATCGAAGCGGGCACTCGGGATCGCGTTGCTGCTGTTCGTCGCCTTGGTCGCGGGGCCGGCCGCCGGACGCGCCGGCGAGGGCGGCACCGACTGGGTCCGGACCGAGACCGCGGACATACGCCTGGTGTCGGCGGTCGCCGGAACCGCCGGCCGCGAGTCCGTCCTGTTGGGCCTGGAGTTCCGCCTGTCCGACGGCTGGAAGGTCTACTGGCGCTCGGCCGGCGACGTCGGCTACCCGCCGCAGGTCGACTGGACCGGCTCGGACAACCTCGGGCAGACGGCGATGCTGTTCCCGGTGCCGCACCGGTTCTCGGCCTTCGGGATCGAGCAGTACGGCTATTCCGGCCACGTGGTGTACCCGATCGAGGCCCGGCCGGCGGAGCCGGGCAAGCCGCTGGTGCTGCGGGCCGCGGTCAACGCCCTGGTATGCAGCGAGATCTGCGTGCCGCTCGATGCCACCCTGGCGCTCGACCTGCCGGCGGCGCCGGCGAAGCCGACCCCGTTCACCCAGATGCTGGACCGCTGGTCGGCCCGGGTGCCGGCCGACCTGCCGGGGCTCGGCCTCGACGTCCGGTCGGCCCGGGCGACCGGCGACCCGGCGAGCCCGACCCTGGTGCTGGAGCTGGCGTCGGACGTGCCGCTGCAGGCCCCCGACGTGTTCCCGGAAGGCCCGGCCGGGCTGACCTTCGGCAAGCCCGAGGCGACGTTCGGAGCCGACCGCCGAACCGCAGAGCTGCGGGTTCCGGTCGGGGCCGGCGGCGACGCCCGGCTGTCCGGCGCCTCGCTCACCCTGACCCTGGTCGACGGCGAGCGGTTCGCCGAGCGCCCGGTCGTGGTCGGCGCCGGGTCGCCGGCTGGACCGGCGCGGAGCCCGGCGACCTGGCTGGCCATGCTGGGCGCCGCCGTGCTGGGCGGGCTGATCCTGAACCTGATGCCCTGCGTGCTGCCGGTGCTGTCGCTCAAGCTGCTGGCGGCGGTCGGCTACGGCGGCGCCGGGCGCGGCGCGGTGCGGCGCGGGTTCCTGGCCTCGGCCGCCGGCATCCTGGCGTCGTTCCTGGTGCTGGCCGCGGGGGCGGTGGCCCTGAAGTCGGCCGGCGTGGCGATCGGCTGGGGCATCCAGTTCCAGCAACCGGTGTTCCTGGCGGCGATGGCGACCCTGGTGGTGCTGTTCGCGGCCAATCTGTGGGGGCTGTTCGAGGTGCCGCTGCCGCGCAGCTTCGCCGATCTGGCGGCGCGGATGCCGGCCGAGGACCCGACCCGCAACCGGCACCACCACGAGACCTCGCTGACCGGTCACTTCCTGACCGGGGCGTTCGCGACCCTGCTGGCGACCCCGTGCTCGGCGCCGTTCCTGGGGACCGCGATCGGGTTCGCGCTGGCCGGCGGCCCGGCCGAGATCGTCTCGGTGTTCGCCGCCATGGGCCTCGGCCTCGCCCTGCCCTACCTGGCGGTGGCGGCGGTGCCCGACCTGGCGCGGATGCTGCCGCGCCCGGGGCGCTGGATGACGGTGCTCAAGCGGGTGCTGTCGCTGGCCCTGGCGGCGACCGCGATCTGGCTGCTGACGGTGCTGGCGGCGCAGACCGGGGCGGTGCCGGCATTGGCGATCGCCGGGGTGTTCGCGGCCGTGCTCGCCGCCATGGCCGTGGTGCATCGGCGCGGGCTGGCGTTGCCGCTGGGCGCGCTGGCGGCGATCGTCGCGGTGGCGGTCGCCGGCGTCGCCGACCGGCCGGTGCCGGACCGCGAGACCGTCACGGCCGGCGCCGGGGACGCCGCCGCCGTCGCCTGGCGGCCGTTCGACCGCGCCGAGGTCGACCGGCTGGTCGCCGACGGCCGCGTGGTGCTGGTCGACGTGACCGCCGACTGGTGCCTGACCTGCAAGGTCAACAAGGCGGCGGTGCTGGACCGCGGGCCGGTCGCCGCGCGCCTGGCCGACGGCAGCGTGCTGGCCATGCGCGCCGACTGGACCAGCCCGAACCCGGCGATCACCGAGTATCTGGCGAGCTTCGGGCGCTACGGCATCCCGTTCAACGCGGTGTACGGGCCGGCCGCGCCCCGCGGCATCGCCCTGCCCGAGCTGCTGACCGAGGAAGCGGTGCTGGCGGCCCTGCGACAGGCCGGTGCGGGCCCGGCGACCGCGAGGCTGGATTGACGCCTGTTGGATCGGCCCTGTTGGATTGGCCCGCCCGACGGTCTATGTAAGCAGCGGGAGTTTCGAGGAGGTCGCCGGCCGCCAGGGGGCGGCACCGGTCGGCCCTCGGCAACGGAGGCACACGATGACCATCAAGGTTGGCGACAAGGTTCCGGCGCTCGCGGTGAAGACCAAGACCGCGGAGGGCATCCAGGACGTCAAGACCGACGAGCTGTTCGGCGGCAAGACCGTCGTGCTGTTCGCACTGCCGGGCGCGTTCACCCCGACCTGCTCGGCCAAGCACCTGCCGGGCTACGTCGAGAAGGCGGCCGACCTGAAGGCCAAGGGCGTCGACGCCATCGCCTGCCTGTCGGTCAACGACGCCTTCGTCATGGACGCCTGGGGCAAGGACCAGAAGGTCGGCGACAGCGTGCTGATGCTGGCCGACGGCAACGCCGACTTCACCAAGGCGGTCGGCCTGGAGATGGACGGCAGCGGCTACGGCATGGGCACCCGCTCCAAGCGCTACGCCATGGTCGTCAAGGACGGCGTGGTGAAGGAGCTGCTCGTCGAGGAGCCGGGCCAGTTCGAGGTTTCGAGCGCCGACTACGTGCTCGGCAAGCTCTGAGCCGACGCTCACCGCGACTGCGGCAGGGGCGCCTTCGGGCGCCCCTTTCGATTCAGCGTCCCGCCGCCCGGATCGCCGCGATCGCCTGGCGGGCCAGTTCGTCGCAGCGCTCGTTCTCCGGGTGCCCGGCATGGCCCTTGACCCAGTGCCACTTCACGTCGTGGCGCCGGGCGGCGGCGTCCAGGCGCTCCCACAGGTCCTGGTTCTTGACCGGCTTCTTGTCGGCGGTCTTCCAGCCGCGCGCCTTCCAGGCCCTCAGCCACTTGGTGATGCCGTCGCGCACGTATGTGCTGTCGGTGGTCAGGTCGACCGGCACCGGCCGGGTCAGGGCCTCCAGCGCCGAGATCGCCGCCATCAGTTCCATGCGGTTGTTGGTGGTCTCCGGCTCGCCGCCCGACAGCTCCTTCTCGGTGCCGCGCCAGCGCATCACCGCGCCCCAGCCGCCCGGCCCCGGATTGCCGCTGCACGCCCCGTCGGTGAAGATCTCGACCCGCTCGGTCATCGCGCCGTTGTCCTGAACGGGGTCGGCTGGCGGCCGGGTGCAGGCATGGGCTTGTCGTCCGTTCGCAGGTCGCGGGGCGTCGGACTATGCGGATACCGCCTCCCTGCGTCCAGCCTGCCGGACAGGGTTCGGCCCCCGCCGCACGAAAGGGTTGTCGACGGGTCGTCCTGGCGATCCGATAATGCGGCGATCGACCGGAGGACCGCACCATGACGTCGGACGACGGCCAACGGCTGCGCGCGGTGATCGAGACCGCGGTCGACGGCGTCATCCTGATCGACGCCGACGGCACCGTGCAGACCTTCAACAAGGCCTGCGAGACCCTGTTCGGCTACGCCGCCGCGGAGGTGGTCGGCCGCAACGTCCGCATGCTGATGCCGGAGCCGTATCACGGCCAGCACGACGGCTATCTCCGGCGCTATCTCGACACCGGCGAACGCAGGATCATCGGCATCGGCCGCGAAGTCGCCGCCCGCCGCAAGGACGGCAGCGTGTTCCCGATCGAGCTGTCGGTCGGCGAGGCGCAGCAGGGCGACGACCGCAGCTTCGTCGGCATCATCCGCGACATCACCGCCCGCAAGCAGGCCGAGCAGGAGCTGTCCGACAGCCTGGAACGGCTGCGCGCGGTGATCGACACCGCAGTCGACGGTGTTATCCTGATCGACGCCGACGGCACCGTACGGACCTTCAACAAGGCCTGCGAGACCCTGTTCGGCTACCCCGCCGACGAGGTGGTCGGCCGCAACGTCCGCATGCTGATGCCGGAGCCGTATCACGGCCAGCACGACGAGTATCTCCGGCGCTATCTGGACACCGGCGAACGCAGGATCATCGGCATCGGCCGCGAAGTCGCCGCCCGCCGCAAGGACGGCAGCGTGTTCCCGATCGAGCTGTCGGTCGGCGAGGCGCAGCAGGGCGACGACCGCAGCTTCGTCGGCATCATCCGCGACATCACCGCCCGGAAGGAGGCCGAGACCGCCCTGCTCCTGCATACGCGCGAACTGGAACGCCTGAACCGGACCCTGAAGCGGCAATCCGAAGACCTGGAACGCTCGAACTCGGAGCTGCGGCTGTTCGCCAGCGCGGCCTCGCATGACCTCAAGGAACCACTGCGCAAGATCCGCACCTTCGGGGATTTCCTGCTGTCCGAGTACGGCGACCGGCTCGACGAGGACGGGCAGCGCTACGTCGAGGTCATGGTCGACGGGGCCACCCGCATGGGCCGCATGATCGACGGCATCCTCGCGTACTCGCGGGCCGGGCTGGCCGAACTCGAGATCGGCGAGGTCGACCTGGCGGAACTCTGGCACGCGGTCTGCTGCGACCTCGATATCCAGGTCGAGGAGGCCGGTGCCGTGATCTCGGCCGAGGAGCTTCCGGTCGTCGAGGGCGACGCCGCCCGCCTCCATCAGGTCTTCCAGAACCTGCTCAGCAACGCCCTCAAGTACCGGTCGCCGCACCGGCCGTTGCGGATCTCGATCACCGCCGAGCGCCGGGCAGCGGTTCCCGGCAGAGACGAGTGCGTGATCTCGATCGCCGACAACGGTATCGGCTTCGAACAGGCGTTCGCCGAGGCGATCTTCGAGCCGTTCAAGCGCCTGCAGGGTCGCAAGGGGGTCGACGGGGTCGGTCTGGGCCTCGCCTTGTGCCACCGGATCGTTCGGCTTCATACTGGCACCATCGAAGCGGAAGGACGGCCGGACGGGGGCGCCACATTCCGAGTCGTACTCCCGCTTCGACAGGAGGTACGGCATGGCTAGATCCGCGCTCACCGACCCGCTGCCCCGCCAAGCCATCCTCATGGCCGACGATGACGACGACGACGTGTACGTCGCGCGCCGCGCCTTCGCGAAAGCGGAGATCGCCAATCCGTTCTTTCGGGTCTCCGACGGTGGCGAGCTGCTCGACTTCCTCCACCGTCGCGGCGAGTACGCCGACCCCGCGACCGCGCCCCGGCCCGGACTGATCCTGCTCGACCTCAACATGCCCGGCATGGACGGACGCGAAGCGCTGACCCGGATCAAGGACGACCCGACCCTGCGCCGCATCCCGCTGGTGGTGTTCACCACGTCCAGCGACGTGGCCGACGTGGCCGACAGCTATGACCGCGGCGCCAATTCCTACATCACCAAGCCTGTCGGCATGGCCGGCATGGTACGGGCCGCCATCATCATTCAGAACTACTGGTTCGGCCTGGTGTCGCGGGCGGACTGACGCTGCCCGCCAAGGAACCGGGGCGCCGGTTCCGCCGTTCTCCGTTGCGGGTGACGCTAACCTCCTCTTAACCGGTTCACGCAAACAATAAATTAGCCGAAGAGTTCCTGTTCTCTTATAGGTGGAAATCCACCCTGCGCGAATGAAGTCCTGCCCACGGCCGGGAGTCCCCAATGAGCGCGTACGCAGCCGCATCGGCCGATACTGGTAGAACGCCTCCGCTGTCGACGCCGAGAGGAGGGCGCTGGGGCAAGCGGATTCCCGTCACTCCGGTGCGCGTGGTGGTCGTGGACGACGATCCCGGCGACCGCCTGATCATCCGCCGATACCTGACGCGTGCCCGCTCCTGCCGTTTCTCGGTCCGGGAATGCGACGATCCCGACGCGCTTCGGGAGATCCTGGACGAGGCTCCGGTCGACGTCATTCTGATGGATCAACGGCTGGGGCAGCGGTACGGCACCGACGTGATCCGCCAGATCGGCGGCAACCGGGCGGTCGCGCCGTCGATCCTGCTCACCGGCTCCGACGACGCCAGCATCGACGACCTCGCGATGCTCGCCGGCGCGGCCGAGCACCTGAACAAGGCGGACCTGTCGGACCGGGTCCTCGAGCGGACGATCCGCTACGTCATCAAGGGACACAGCGACCAGTTGGAACTGCGCCGCCAGAGCGAGCAGCTGCAAGCGGCATGGAACGAAGCGGCCCAGGCGAACCGGGCCAAGTCCGTGTTCCTGGCCGCCATGAGCCACGAGCTGCGGACCCCGCTGAACGCCATCATCGGCTTCTCGACGATGCTGCTCACCGGCAAGCTCGCCCGCAGGCCGACCCGGGTCCTGGAATACGCCCGCTGCATTCTGGAGGGCGGCCAGCAGCTTCTGCATCTGGTCGACAATCTGCTCGACATCGCCCGGATCGAGGCCGGGCAGTTCCTGCTCGGCGACGATGCCCTGGATCTCCCCCGGCTGTTCGAAGAGGTCGTGCAAGCCAACGAGCCGCTGGCCGGGCAGCACGACGTGACGGTCCGGCTGCTCTGCCCGGCCGACCTGCCGGAGGTGCGGTCCGACCGGGCCGGCCTGCACCAGATCGTCCTCAACCTGCTGTCCAACGCGACGAAGTACACGCTGCCCGGCGGCGAGGTGGTGCTGACCGCCGAACTCGACGACGGCGGCATCCGGATCGAGATCCGGGACAGCGGAATCGGCATGACCGAGGAGGAGATCGAATCGGCCCTGCGCCCGTTCGTCCGGGTACGGAACAACGCCTATGTCCGGTCGACGGCGGGCAGCGGGCTGGGACTGGCCATCGTCAGGTCACTGACCGAGCAGCTGGGGCTGCTTCTTTCGTTCGACAGCAAGCCCGGCTCGGGTACCACCGCGACGGTGACGATCCCGGCCGAACGCCTGTCTCCGCCGCCGGAAACTCACAGCCCGTAGGCGGCCGAGCCCGACGCCGATTGGTGGAACCGCAGCTTCTGGTGGTACTCCATCGGGTCCTTGGGCTTCACGAACGCGCCCTCGGGGTGGTTCAGCCAGTCGTACAGGCGGGTCAGCAGGAACCGCAGGGCCGAGCCGCGGGCCAGGATCGGCATCGCCTCGCGCTCGGCCGCCGACAGCGTCCGCACCGTCTGGTAGCCGGTCACCAGCTGGCGGGCCTTGGTCACGTTGAAGCTGCCGTCCGGCTCGAAGCACCAGGCGTTCAGGCAGATCGCCAGGTCGTAGGCCAGCGCGTCGGTGCAGGCGAAGTAGAAGTCGATGATCCCCGACACCTCGCCGCCCAGGAAGAACACGTTGTCCGGGAACAGGTCGGCGTGGATGGTGCCGGTCGGCAGGCCGGTCGGCCAGACCCGCTCCAGGAAGCCGAGCTCCTGGTTCAGGGCGTTGTACAGCCCGTGGTAGATCTGGTTCGACTGCATCCCGCAGGCCTCGAGCAGCGGCCGCCAGCCGGCCACCGACAGGTCGTTGGCCCGGGTCATCGGGAAGTCGGCGCCGGCCACGTGCATCTCGGCCATCGCGGCGCCGAGCGAGCGGCAGTAGGCCGGCTGGATGCGCCGGTGCCACATGCCCTCAAGGAAGGTGACGACCGCCGCCGGCCGGCCGTTCAGGGTACGCAGCGTAGCCCCGTCGCGCGACGGCACCGGCCGCGGGCAGCTCAGGCCCTTGTCGGCGAGATGCTCCATCAGGCCGACGAAGAACGGCAGGTCGTCCGACTTCACCCGCTTCTCGTAGAGCGTCAGGATGTAGGTCGAGCGCGTGGTGCGGACCAGGAAGTTGGAGTTCTCGACGCCTTCGGCGATGCCCGCGAAGGACGTTACCTCGCCGATGTCGTAGTCGGCGAGGAAGGTCTGCAGTTCGTCGTCGGAAACCGGGGTGTAGACCGCCATGGAATACTCGGGGGTGAGGCCTAGGAGGCGAGCTCGCGAGGCAGTTTGAAGCGCACGTCCTCGCGGGCGACCGCGACTTCCTCGACCGTCACCGGGCGCAGCGCGCGGCAGGCCGCGACGACGTCCTCGACCAGGCTCTCCGGCGCCGAGGCGCCGGCGCTGATGCCGAGGCGCCGCACGCCCGCGAGCCAGCCGCCATCGACCTCGGCCGCGCCGGCGATCAGCCGGGCGTCGGCGCAGCCGGCCGCCTTGGCGACCTCGACCAGGCGCTTGGAGTTGGAGGAGTTCGGCGAGCCGATCACCACGAACGCGTCGACCGCGGCGGCGATCGCCTTGACCGCTTCCTGCCGGTTGGTGGTGGCGTAGCAGATGTCTTCCTTGTTCGGCGCCGCCACGTCCGGGAACCGCCGACGCAAGATCTCGACGATGCGGGCGGTGTCGTCGACCGACAGGGTGGTCTGGGTCGCGAACGCCAGCGGCGTCCCCGGGGCCGGCGGCTCGAACGCCTCGGCCTGGGCCTCGTCCTCGACCAGCGACATCGCGCCTTCGGGCAACTGCCCCATGGTGCCGATCACCTCCGGGTGGCCGGCATGGCCGATCAGCACCACGTGGCGGCCGCGCCTGTGGTGGCGCTCGGCCTCCAGATGGACCTTGCTGACCAGCGGGCAGGTGGCGTCGACGTATACCATGTTGCGGCGCTCGGCGTCGGCCGGCACCGACTTCGGCACGCCGTGCGCGCTGAATACCACCGGCCGGTCGACCGGGCACTCGTCGAGCTCCTCGACAAACACCGCGCCCAGCGCCTCGAGCGACTGCACGACGTGCCGGTTGTGCACGATCTCGTGCCGGACGTAGACCGGCGCCCCCCATTTCTCGAGCGCCCGCTCGACGATCTGGATGGCCCGGTCGACCCCGGCGCAGAACCCCCGCGGCGCGGCGAGGACGATGGTGAGCGGTTCGGTCATGGCCGGGCGGTTTTCTCGCGAATGGCAGGCGCCGTCAATTGCGCCGACCGGGCCGCCGGGCTATCGTCCGCCGCGTTGCTGCCGCCAGGGAGACAGCCGATGACGGATCCGGTCTGCGCACAGAAGGAACCCTTCGCGGTCGACGTCGAGGCCGGCCGGACGTATCTGTGGTGCGCCTGCGGCCTCAGCAAGCGGCAGCCGTTCTGCGACGCCTCGCACGCCGGCACCGGGATCGTCCCGGTCCGCTACAAGGCGGAACAGGCCGAGACCGTGTATTTCTGCGGCTGCAAGGCGACCAAGACCAAGCCGCTGTGCGACGATACCCATCTCAGCCTCTAGACCGGCCCCGAAATCACGATGACGGCTGCCCCCGCGATGCGTCGATTCGCCCTGGCCACCCTGTCGGCCGCTCTCGTGCCGCTTGCCCTGTCGCTGGCCGGCTGCGCCTCGGACGCACCGCCGCCGCCGTGCCCGCCGGCCGGGACCCCGGCGCCGCTGGACAGCTTCACGCAGTTCGCGCCGGGTGGCGGCCGTGACCTGACGGAGGTCCGGTTCTCAGGTCGGATCTCCTCCGTCCAGACGATCTGCGAGTACGACGAGAAGGGTGTCGACATCGATCTGGCCGTCGACATCCGGGTCGAGCGCGGGCCGGCCGACAAGAGCCGGCAGGCCGACCTGCAGTACTTCGTCGCGGTCGAGGACGGGCCCGGCAACATCACCGCCAAGCAGGTGTTCGACGTCGCCGTCCCGTTCGAAGGCAACAGCCGGCGGCTGGCCCGGCGCGAGGAGCTGTCGCTGCGGATTCCGACGCCGGCCGATCGCGGCTTCCGGCAGACCCGGGTGCTGGTCGGCTTCCAGCTCAGCCCGGAGCAGCTCGAGTTCAACCGCCGCCAGCGGCCGTAGGACGCCGTCCGACCGTACCGGCGAAACCCGACGCGGGCGACCGTCACGTCCCCCGCGCCCGCGCATCATGCCGCCTGCCGACAGTGATCGCAGATCTGCTCGATGTGCCGATGATCGGTGCCGCAGCAGCCGCCCAGCACGTTGATGTGCCCGAACCGGCCACGCAGTTCGCGGTACAGCCGGCCGAGTTCCACCGGGTCGCCGGTGTCGAGCTCGGTCGCCTGGTCGAGCTCGGCATGGCTGCACCGCGAGGCGTTGGCGCGCAGCCCGCGGATGCGGTCGACCCAGGCCTCGCCGGCCTCGAGCTGGCCGGCGAAATGGCTCGGATGCGCGCAGTTGATCATGTAGTAGGCCGGACCGCTGCCGGTCGCCGAATCGACCGCCGAGACCGCATCCCACAGCGGCTCGCCGGTCGGCAGCCGGCCGTCGGTCTCGACGGTGAATGAGATCGCCACCGGCATTCCCCTCGCCCGTGCCGCCCGGGTCACCCCGATCGCCTCCGGCACGTTGGTCATGGTGATCGCGGTGACCATGTCGGCCCCGGCCTCGGCGAACACCCCGATCTGGCGGGCGTGATAGGCCTCGGCCTCGGCCGCGGTCATGACGCTGCCCGGGTCGTAGCCGTCGCCGCGCGGGCCGACGCAGCCGCTGACCACCATCGGCGTGGCCCCGGTCTCGAGCTCGTCGCGCAGCTCGTGCAGCATCTCGATCGCCTTGCGATTCGCATCGTCGAGGGCGTTGCGCGAGTAGCCGAGCTTGTCGCCCCAGTCGGCACTGGCACGCCAGGTCGCGCTCTCCAGGATGAAGCCGGTGCCGCTGTCGCGGGCGATCGCCGCGTGACGACGGTAGTAGTCCTTCAGCGCACCCGTCCCGCCGGCGTCCTTCAGCAGGTGGAAGGCGGCGAAGTAGGGCAGATCCAGTCCTTCGTGGAAGATCAGCGTGGTCTCGATCCCGCCATCCGTCAGGAACAGCCGGTCGCCCAGCTGCGGCAGCGCGTCTCTGTATCTCGTCATGTCCGTCACCTCGCGAAATCCCCACCGTCCCAGGAATGCGGCAGCGGTCTTAACCATCGCGTGTATCGGGGTGACGACTCGGCTGTTTCATTTGTTTCAGCCCGACAGATTCCGGCGGCGGCGGGCGAGACGGCCGGCAGACTCCTGCAAGCCGACTCTTGCAAGCCGGCCCGAGCTGGGTATTCTGGCGGCCTCATAACCCACGACTCTCGGGGGAGAGAGCGACGGGCCTCCGGTGACGAGCCGGTGACTGCGGTCGACGCCGAAGGAGCAACCGCCCCGGAAACTCTCAGGCGAAGGTACCCCGAGGCGAGGTGACTCTGGAGAGCAGGCGCCGGCAGACCATCGCCGCCCGCCTCACCGACGGGGAAAGCCGGGACGCCTATCCGCCCGGCCAATCTCTCAGGTCTTTCGGACAGAGGGGGCACGCACGGCATTCCGCCGTTGCGGAGCCGTCGCCGGAGGACCGATGACCGAGTCGCAGGACCTGAAGACCACCCCGCTCACCGCGCTGCACCAGCGCCTCGGCGCCAAGATGGTGCCGTTCGCCGGCTACCTGATGCCGGTGCAGTTCCCGCTCGGCGTCCTCGGCGAGCACCGCCATACCCGCGCCAAGGCCGGGCTGTTCGACGTTTCGCACATGGGCCAGCTTCGGGTCGACGGCGCCGACGCGGCGGCCCGGTTCGAGACCCTGGTGCCGGGCGACATCGCCGGGCTCGGCGAAGGCCGCACCCGCTACACCCAGTTCACCAACGCCGACGGCGGCATCCTGGACGACCTGATGGTCACCAATGCCGGCGACCACCTGTTCGTGGTGGTCAACGCCGCCTGCAAGGAGGCCGACACCGCGCTGCTGCGGGCGACCTTCGGCGCCGAGCTGACCGAGCTGGCCGACCGGGCGCTGCTGGCCCTGCAGGGCCCGTCAGCCGCGGCGGTGCTGGCCACGCTTGCGCCGGAAGCCGCCGAGATGACCTTCATGACCTTCCGGACCATGGACGTCGCCGGCATCCCCTGCTTCGTCACCCGCTCCGGCTACACCGGCGAGGACGGCTACGAGATCTCGGTGCCGGCCGACCGGGCCGAGGCCCTGGCCGAGAAGCTGCTGGCGCATCCCGAGGTCGAGCCGATCGGCCTCGGCGCCCGCGATTCCCTGCGTCTCGAGGCCGGGCTGTGCCTGTATGGCCACGACATCGACACCACCACCTCGCCGATCGAGGCGGCCCTGACCTGGAGCATCGGCAAGCGCCGGCGCGAGCAGGGCGGCTTCCCCGGCGCCGCCCGCATCCAGGACGAGATCGCCAACGGCACCAGCCGGCGTCGCGTCGGCCTGAAGCCGGAGGGCCGGGCACCGGCGCGCGAGGGCACCGAGATCACCGACCTGGACGGCCGGCCGATCGGCAAGGTGACCAGCGGCGGCTTCGGGCCGACCGTCGACGGCCCGGTGGCCATGGGCTACGTCGAGACCGCGTTCGCGGCCGAGGGCACCGAGGTGCGCCTGGTGGTGCGCGGCAAGCCGCTTCCCGCGCGGGTAGCCAAGCTGCCGTTCGTGGCCCCGGGCTACAAGCGTTGACGACCTTTCACCAGTTTGACGTGGACCTGCGCAGGAGCGTGCGATGACCGTGAAGTACACCGAGGACCATGAGTGGATCCGCGTCGATGGCGCGATCGGCACCGTCGGGATCACCGACCACGCCCAGGAACAGCTCGGCGACGTGGTGTTCGTCGAACTGCCGGAGACCGGCAGCACCGTCGCCAAGGGCGACGCCGCCGGCGTCGTCGAGTCGGTCAAGGCCGCCAGCGAGATCTACGCCCCGGTGTCCGGCGAGATCGTCGAGGTCAACGCCGCCCTGGTCGACGCGCCGCAGACCGTCAACGCCGAGCCGACCGGTGCCGGCTGGTTCTTCAAGATCCGGCTGTCCGATCCGGGCGAGCTCGACGGCCTGATGGACGAGGACGCCTACAAGGCCCACGCCGGCGACTGATCCGTCGAGGCCCGCCGCTGGGCGGCGGGCTCCTCAGGATGCCAGAGACCGCCGAGAGACCCGATCGTTGAAGCCGCCCTCACCCTGAGGTGTCCCCGCGGCGGCGGGGACCACGCAGGGGGGCAGGAGGACAGGACAGCATGACCCGGCCCACCCTGAACGAGCTGACCGCGCACGACGCCTTCGTGCAGCGCCATATCGGCCCGAGCGACGACGAGACGGCGGCGATGCTCGACGCCCTCGGCTACGACTCGCTGTCCGACTTGACCGACGCCGCCGTGCCCAGGGGCATCCGCCGGGAACGGCCGATGACCCTGGACGCCCCGCGCGGCGAGGCCGAGACCCTGGCCGAGCTGGCCGAGATCGCCGGCCAGAACAAGGTCGTGAAGTCGCTCATCGGTCAGGGCTACTACGGCACCGTGACGCCGGGCGTGATCCTGCGGAACATCCTCGAGAACCCGGCCTGGTACACGGCCTACACGCCGTACCAGCCGGAGATCAGCCAGGGCCGGCTGGAGGCGCTGCTGAACTTCCAGACCATGGTGGCCGAGCTGACCGGGATGGACATCGCCAACGCCTCGCTGCTCGACGAGGGCACGGCGGCGGCCGAGGCGATGATGCTGGTGCGCAAGCTCGCCCGGAACAAGGGCGACCAGTTCTTCGTCTCCGAGCGCTGCCACTCGCAGACCATCGAGGTGATGCGGACCCGGGCCGAGCCGATGGGCATCGAAGTGGTGGTCGGCGACGAGTTCGCCGGCCTGCCGGCCGAGGCCTTCGGCTTCCTGCTGCAGTACCCGGCGACCCGCGGCGGCGTGCATCACTACGCCGACATCGTCGAGCGCGCGCACGGCAACGACGCCCTGGTGGTGGTGGCGGCCGACCCGCTGGCCCTCACCCTGCTGACGCCGCCGGGCGAATGGGGGGCCGACGTGGTGATCGGCTCGACCCAGCGGTTCGGCGTGCCGTTCGGGTTCGGCGGGCCGCACGCCGCCTACATGGCGACCAAGGACGCCCACAAGCGCTCGATGCCCGGCCGGCTGGTCGGGGTGTCGGTCGACGCCGCCGGGCGCCCGGCCTATCGCCTGGCCCTGCAGACCCGCGAGCAGCACATCCGCCGCGAGAAGGCGACCTCCAACATCTGCACCGCGCAGGTGCTGCTGGCGGTGATCGCCTCGATGTACGCCGTGTACCACGGCCCCGAGGGCCTGACCCGGATCGCCCGCCGGGTGCACCGCCTGGCCGCGGTGCTGGCCGAGGGCGTGCGCCGGCTCGGCTACGAGCTCGACAGCGACCGCTTCTTCGACACCGTCACCGTCAAGACCAGGGACTGGGGGGCGACGATCTGGGAGACCGCCCGGGTCGAGGGCCTGAACCTGCGGCTCGAGGACGACGGGGTCGCGGTGTCGCTCGACGAGACCTGCGACCGCGCCACCGTCGAGAAGCTCTGGACCTGTTTCCGCCAGGGCTCGGAGGCGGAGCTCGACTTCGACGCGATCGAGGCCGAGGTCGCCGACGCGCTGCCCGAGGACCTGGTCCGGACCTCCGCCTTCCTGACCCATCCGGTGTTCCACCAGCACCGCTCGGAGACCGAGATGCTGCGCTACCTGCGCCGGCTCTCGGACAAGGACATCGCGCTCGACCGCGCGATGATCCCGCTCGGCTCCTGCACCATGAAGCTGAACGCCACCGCCGAGATGATCCCGATCACCTGGCCGGAGTTCGCGAACATCCATCCGTTCGCGCCGGCCGACCAGACCATCGGCTACCACCGCCTGATCACCGAGCTGGAGCGCATGCTGGCGGCCGCCACCGGCTATGCCGCGGTGTCGGTGCAACCGAACGCCGGCTCGCAGGGCGAGTATGCCGGCCTGCTGGTGATCCGCGCCTACCACCGTGCCCGCGGCGAGGGCCATCGCGACGTCTGCCTGATCCCGTCCTCGGCGCACGGCACCAACCCGGCCTCGGCCGCCATGGCCGGCATGCGGGTGGTGGTGGTGGCCTGCGACTCGCACGGCAACGTCGACGTCGACGACCTGCGGGCCAAGGCGGCGCAGCACGCCGACAGCCTGGCGGCGCTGATGATCACCTACCCGTCGACCCACGGCGTGTTCGAGGAGCGGGTCAAGGAGATCTGCTCGATCGTCCACGAGCACGGCGGGCAGGTGTACACCGACGGCGCCAACCTGAATGCGCTGGTCGGCCTGGTGTCGCTGCAGGAGCTCGGCTCCGACGTCAGCCACATGAACCTGCACAAGACCTTCTGCATCCCGCACGGCGGCGGCGGCCCGGGCGTCGGCCCGATCGGCGTGGCCGAGCACCTGGTGCCGTACCTGCCGGGCCACTCCGAGCTCGACAACCTGGAGACCGCCATCGGCGCGGTGTCGGCCGCCCCCTACGGCTCGGCCGGGATCCTGCCGATCAGCTGGACCTACATCCGGATGATGGGCGCCGAGGGCCTGACCCGGGCGACCCGCATGGCGATCCTCAACGCCAACTACGTCGCCAAGCGGCTGGAGGACCACTACCCGGTGCTCTACACCGGGCCGAACGGGCTGGTCGCCCACGAGTGCATCATCGACCTGCGGCCGATCAAGGACAGCAGCGGCGTCACCGTCGACGACGTCGCCAAGCGCCTGATCGACTTCGGCTTCCACGCCCCGACCATGAGCTTCCCGGTGGCCGGCACGCTGATGATCGAGCCGACCGAGAGCGAGAGCAAGGTCGAGCTCGACCGGTTCTGCGACGCCATGATCGCGATCCGCGAGGAGATCCGGGCGATCGAGAACGGCGACGTGCCGGTCGAGCATTCGGCCCTGCGCAACGCCCCGCACACCGCCGACGACCTGCTGGGCTCGGCCTGGGACCGGCCGTATCCGCGGCGCGCCGGAGCGTTCCCGGCGCCGGGCATGGAGGCCAGCAAATACTGGCCGCCGGTGTCGCGGATCGACAACGTCTACGGCGACCGCAACCTGGTCTGCAGCTGCCCGCCGATCGAGGCCTACCAGGACGCGGCGGAGTAGGCGGTCGACATCGTCGCACCGTGGCTTCCGGCTCCGGGCCGCCGGCGGCGGCCCGGTCCGGAATGACGGCGGGAGGAGGGAGCGGTTCGTCCCGCCTTCTCCCCCCGTCGTCATTCCGGACGGCCGCGCCACCCCTGGTGCGGCCGAGCCGGAACCCACGGCCTGCCAAGCCGCAGGACGCCCCGACCCCCTACGGCCGCACGATCGTCCAGCCGGCCTCGTCCAGCTCGATCAGGGTCACCACGCCGGCCGGAACGATCTCGGCATTGCCGACCAGCGGCGGGGTCTTGCCCTCCTTCTTGGCCATGCCCTGGATCGTGTTGTTGCAGGCGGCGAACCTGACGTTCGGCATGCTCTTGGCGAACCCTTGGACGCGCTTCTTGACGCCCTCCGGGGCGGTGTCCTCGCGCAGCATGTGCAGGCCGGCGTTGAACGCGACGATCCTGATCTCGACCTCTTCGCCGCGCTCGGCGTACAGCCGCGAGACGTTGGCCGCGACGTTCAGGACGGTGTTCATCTTCTGCGGGTCCTGGTCGCTGATCTGCAGCGCCAGCCGGTGGTTCCCGGGAATCGCGGCCTTGGCCTGGCCGGCGAACGCCGCGCCGGCCGGCACGACGGCCGTAACCAGGGCGACGGACAACAGGATGACGAGCGTCCGGAAGACGGACGGCAGACGGGTCATGACATTTCCTCCCAACCGATGACGGCCGGCTTCGCCGCCGGCTCGTTCCAACCATTCAAAAATGGAAATGTTTGAATGTAAATGCGCGTCGTCGCGACCGGCCCTCACGACGGCGTCAGCGACACGGTCGCCCCTATCCTTCGCGCTCCTTGGCGGCTTCCTTCTGGCGCTCCCGGACCTCTTCCGGCCAGCGCGACTTCACGAAGGCGAGGATCGCCCAGATGTCGGCATCGGCGAGCCGCCCCTCGAAGCCCGGCATGTCGTTCTTGTAGGTCGGCGGCGAGAACGGCTGGCCGCCGAACTTGGTGACGTCGAACAGGTCGCGGTCACCGAGACGGGCGATCGCCCCGGTGCCGTCGAGCGGCAGCGGCGGACGCCCGCCGCTCGGGTAGTCGCCGTCCCAGCCCGGCTTCCCGGCCAGGTCCGGGCCGTGGCAGAACGCACAGTGCTGGTCGTACAGGGTATGGCCGAGCGCGACCTGGGCCGGGTTGGCGTGGTCGGCGGCGGTCGCGCTCTCGTTGCTCCACCGGTCCCAGTAGATGCTGCCCATGGTGATGGCCACGCCGATGAAGACCGCCACCACCAGGAACCGGCCCTTGGGGCCCAGGCGGCGGCCGAGCCGGCCGAGCGGCGCCCCGGCTTCCGCCGGCTCGTCGTCCTCGAGCTGGACCAGGCCGCGCAGCCGCCGCTCCGGATCGAGGGTGCGCCCGGGCTCGCGCGGGACCCGGGGGTTCATGCCGGCCATCCGGCTGAGCCGGCGTTGCCGGTCGAAACGACGTTCGGTCATGGCCGCAGTATAGCCCCCGTCTCCGCCCTACTCGACCTCGCGCACCCGGTCGGTCCCGAACACGTGATCGAGCCAGGGCGGCCGCACCATGCCGGCCTTCACCTTGGCCTCGGTCTCGGCCTCGGCCTCGCGGATCGCCGCGACCCGCTCGGCGACCGTGTCGATCCGGTCGAACGGCACGACAACGACACCGTCGCGGTCAGCGACAATGAGGTCGCCCGACGCCACCGGCACGCCGCCGCAGGTCACCGGCAGCCCGATGGTCCCGGGCCCGAAGCGCGCCGGCGAGTTCGGGGTGACGCCGCCGTGCCAGACCGGCAGCCCCATGCCCTCGACCCCGTCCTGGTCGCGGATCGCGCCGTCGGTCACCAGCGCCACCGCCCCGGCGTTGCGCAGCATGCCGGCCAGCAGGTCGCCGGTCAGCGCGGTCTCGCGATAGCCGTCGGTCGCGCAGACCACCACGTCACCCGGCTCCAGCACGTCGAGACAGCCGAGCAACGCGAGGTTGTCGGCCGGATAGGCGAAGGCGGTGAGCGCCGGGCCGACCACCGGTGCCGCCGGCCGGACCTGCGGCTTGATCGCCCGGTCGAGGGCGCCGCGCCCGTCCATGGCGTCGACGATCTGGGCCGTCGGCGCACCCCGGAACGCCTCGATCTGCTTGGCGCTCGGGCGGGCGAAGTTGCGGCGGACGGTCAGCAGCGGCGGGTCTTCGAGCATCACTGGTCTCCCGAGAAAAAGCCTAGAAGCGCGGCCGCACAGTCCTCCGCCGCCTCCTCGGCGACGAAGTGCCCGCAGTCGAGCGACACCTCGCGCACATCCTCCGCCCAGCGGCGCCACACGTCCAGATGCCGGCGCCCGCGCTCCTTCAGGTAGCGGCGCGCCCACACCAGCAGCACCGGGCAGTCGATGCGGCGGCCGGCCGTCCGGTCGGCCCGGTCGAAGTCGGCGTCCAGGGTGGCGCCGGCGCGGTAGTCGGCGCAGGCCGCCGCGACCACCTCGGGATCCGCATAGGCCGCCGCGTAGGCGTCGACTGCAGCCGGGTCGAGGCGGTCGCGGTGCCCGGCCCAGCGATCGACCAGGTGGCGGACGTAGCCGGGACCGTCGGCGCCGACCAGGGTCTCGGGCAGCGGCGCCGGCTGTGCCAGCAGCAGCCAGTGGTAGCCACCGAGCGCCGCCTGCCAGTCCATCGCCTCCCAGACCTCGAGGGTCGGCAAGATGTCGACCGGCGCGAACCGGGTCAGCACGCCCGGGTGGTCGAGCGCGAGGCGATACCCGATCCGCCCGCCGCGGTCGTGGCCGGCCAGCGCGAACTGCCGGTGGCCCAGACCGTCCATCAGCTCGACCATGACGGCGGCAAGGTTGCGCTTGGAGTACGCTTCCGGCGTCGGGGCGAGGCCGCGCGAGGCGCCGTAGCCGGGCAGATCGGGCACCACCAGGGTGAACCGCTCGGCCAGGACCGGCGCCACCCGGTGCCACGCCAGGTGGGTCTGCGGAAAGCCGTGCAGCAGCAGGACCGGGGGTCCGTCGCCGCCGACCCGCAGGTTCAGCTCGGCCCCCCGGACCGTGATCCGTCGCGTCTCGAACCCCTCGAACATCGCCGTCCTCCGTCGGTCTCCGGCCGCATTGTAGCGGCTCGGGCCGGCACGGCGACCGGATCTCACCGGTTGGCGAGGAACCAGACCCCGTTGGCGTCGTCGGTCGTGCCGGGCACGTAGACGAACATGCTGAGCACGTTGTCCACGGTCTCGCCGTCGGTCGCCAGCGGCAGGTGGATGCCTTCCTGCGGCGCGATGTCCATGCCGCGGAAGGTGCCGGCGACCGCCGGTCGCAGGCACGGCAGCCCGGTCTCCACGACCTGCACCCGCATCGAGTGGCTGAGCGACTCCCGGTGGCCTTCGAACACCTCGTCCATGTACTTGCCGGTGAAGTCCCGTCCGAAGGCATCGGCCACGGCGGTGCCGAGCACCCGGACCCGGAACCGGTAGGGGTCGCGCTCGACATCGGTCAGGACGACGCTCTTGAGCAGGCGGGGAATGCCGAGCGGGTCGAAGTGCTGCCGGCCCGGCAGGCAGTGCTTCGGATGGATCGAAAGCCAGTTGCGCACGAGATCGCGAACCCCGTCGGTCTGGGCCTCCGCCAGGAGTTCCATAGCCCGTGCCACGCTGGGATGTTCCGTCGTCATCCGTGCAACCCGCAAGCCATCCGAGAACAGTCTAGATTGCCGATGTGTACGAACTGATAATCCGAAAGTGCAGGGCCGTGCATCTTTCTTCTCGAGCCACCCGATTTCGGCATTGCAGGGTCCCGCGGGGCGACGGTTCCGAGCCTCCCGGTGCTGGGGTCTACTGTCGCCACGGCATTCCGACACGGCGCCAGTGGGCGGTGGGAGGTTCGGGTGATCGATGATCTGAGCGGCAAGGCGGTGCTGGTCACCGGGGCCTCCAGCGGGCTCGGGGCCGCGGCGGCGATGGCATTCGGGCGCCACGGCGCGCATGTGGCCGTGCACTACAACCGCTCGGTCGCGGGTGCCGAGACCACCGCCGCGACCGTTCGCGCGGCCGGCGGCGAGGCCATCGTCCTGCAGGCCGACGTGCGCGACACCGGCGCGGTCGAGGGGCTCGTCGAGGCGACGGTCCAGGCGTTCGGCGGCATCGACGTGCTGGTGAACAACGCCGGCGACCTGCTCGGCCGGCACACGGTCGAGGATGTCGTGGACGACTTCGTGCTCGACGTGTTCCGGGTCAACGCGCTGTCGGTGGTCGCCGCCTGCCGGGCGGCGGTGCCGGCCATGCGGGCCCGCGGCGGCGGCGCGATCGTGAACCTGTCCTCGGTCGCCGCACGGACCGGCGGGTCGTCGGGCACCATGTTCTACGCTGCCAGCAAGGCCTACGTGGCGTCGATCACCCGTTCGATGGCCCGGGAGTACGCCGCCGAAGGCATCCGCGTGAACGCCGTCGCCCCAGGCGTGATCACCACCCCGATCCACGACCGCTTCACCCCGCCGGCGGTGATGTCGCAGCTCGCCGCCACGGTACCGATGAAGCGGCTCGGCGGCGCCGACGAGGTCGCCGGCACCATCCTCTATCTCGCCTCCCGGGCGCTGTCCGGCTACGTCACCGGCGAGACGGTGGAGGTCAACGGCGGCATGTGGATGGGATGAGCGGCGCGAGCGACCATCTGGCGCGCGCGCTCGGCTATCCCTACGCCGCGCACCACGACGACTTCCTGTTCCGCGCCGGCGAGGCCCTGCCGCTGGCGCCGGACCACCCCCTGGACGACCTCACCCCGGTGATCGCGGTCGGCTCGAACCGCGCGCCGGCGCAGCTCACGCGCAAGTTCGCCGGCATGGAAGTGGCGGTGCCGGTGACCCGCCTGCAGGCCCGCGACGTCGACGTGGTGCACGCCGCCCACCTCGCCGGCTACGGCTCGGTTCCGGCCACCCTCGCCGCCTCGCCGGGGACGGTGACCGAGCTGTGGATCACCTGGCTCGACCGGGCCGGCCTGGAGCGCATGGACGCCACCGAGGCGGTCGGCGTGAACTACGACCGGGTGACCGTCGCGTTGGACTGGGTCGAGGGCGGGCCGCGTGCCCCCGGGCGAGCGCTGCTGTACACGGCGCGCCGCGGGCTGATGCGCCTGGGCGGCTCGCCGGTGGCCCTCGCCTCGATCCCGGCGACCGGCCGCCGGCTCCCGGCGATGCACCAAGAGGAGATCCTGCGCCGGCTGCACGCCGTGCGCGGGACGGGGGGATTCGAGGATTGGCTGGCGGGGCTGATCGGCCCCGAGGGTCAGGCCGGGCGAAGCGCGCTGACCGAGTGGCTGACGAGCGGCGCCGACCGGACACCGTGCCCCGGCATCGTTCCCGGTCCCGGTATGGTCGCCGGGCAGGGTACCGCCTCGGACGGCATGACCTCGTCGCCGCGTTCCTCGACCAGCGCCTGATTGGTCGCCCGCAGCCGCCGCAGCAGCACCTTCAGCAGGGCCACCAGCCCGGGCTCGGCGGTGGTCAGCAGGCGATGGAACTCGCGCTCGTTGATGACCTGCACGACGGTCACCTCGGCGGCCCTCGCGGTGGCGCTGCGCGGCGAGCCGTCGATCAGCCCCATCTCGCCGAACAGGTCGCCGGCGCCGATGGTCGCCAGCAGCCGCGGCACCGTGCCCTCGGCCTGCTTGATGATGTCGACCGAGCCGGATTCGACCAGGAACGCGGCCCAGGACTGCTCGCCCTCCCGGAAAATCACCTGACCCTCGCGGAACACCCGACGATCCAACACCTTGGCCTTGCGCATGCCGTCCTCCTGCCCGCCTCCTCAATTCCGGAGGTGGTATCCAGGATACGCAGCCGGAAGGGATCCGGATGCTCGCGTCCCGTCACTCGTCCGTGAGCGGCAGCACCCGCCAGACGACCGTGCGGCGCAGGTCGCTGTCCTCGAGGTCGCGCGGCGTCGGCACCAGGTACTCGGCCAGCCGCTCCAGGCCGTCGGCCGGCCGGTAGCTGCGACCGGGGTCGCCCATCAGCACCAGCGCGCCGGCGGCGGCGTGACGGCGCAGCCAGGCGGTCATGCGCTCGGCCATCGGCTTCTCGTAGCAGACGTCGCCGGCCAGCACGACATCCCACAGCGGTCCGCCGTCGTCGGCCAGCACCGGCTCGTCCAGCATGTCGCGGCCGACCAGCTCCAGCGCGCGTTCCAGGTCGTTCGCCTCGGCATTGATCCGGATGGCGGTGAGCGCGAAGGCGTCGATCTCGTTGGCGACCACGTGCGCCGCCGACGCCCACAGGCAGGCCAGCGCCACGATCCCGCTGCCGGACGCCACGTCCAGGACCCGCTTGCCGGCGACCAGGTCGGGACGGTCGACGATGTGGCGGGCCAGCGCCTGCCCGCCGGCCCAGGCGAACGCCCAGTACGGCGGCGGCAGGCCGACCGCCTCCAGCTCCTCCTCGGTCTTCTCCCACAGCGGCAGCGCGGCGTCCGCCAGGTGCAGGCGGAGCTCCGGAACCAGCGAAGGCGCCTTCAGTGCGGTGTTGCCCCGGATGAAGGCGCCGGGATCGCGGTTCGCTGGGTCCGTCATCAGCCGAGCACGAACGCGATGGCCACTATCAGCCCGGCATCGCGGTTCGCCTTGAAGATCGCGAGGCAGCCCTTGGGGTCGTCGATGTCGACGGTGCGGACCTGCCAGGCGAAGTGCAGGGCCAGCGCGGCCAGCCCGGCATAGGTCCAGGGCCCCAGCCCGGCCAGCCAGGCCGCGCCGCCGAGCAGCGCCACGGTCAGGGCGTAGAAGCCGACCAGGGCGGGCCGGGTCCGCTCGCCCAGTGCCAGCGCCGAGGACCGGACGCCGACGATGGCGTCGTCCTCCTTGTCCTGGTGGGCGTAGACGGTGTCGTAGCCGAGGGTCCAGAAGAACCCGGCGGCGTAGGCGACCACGGCCGGCGCCGCCAGCGTCCCGGTCGCCGCCGCGTAGCCGAGCAGCGCGCCCCAGTTGAAGGTCAGTCCGAGCACCGCCTGCGGCCAGTCGGTCACCCGCTTGGCCAGCGGATAGCTGAACACCAGCAGCAGCACCGCCACGCCGAGCGCCCAGGAGAACCGGTTGAGCTGCAGCAGGATCACCAGGCCGATCGCCATCTGCGCCGCCAGGAACACCAGCGCCTGGCGCGGCGTCACCGCGCCGCTGGCGATCGGCCGGGTGGCGGTCCGGGCGACCCGGCGGTCGAGGTCGCGGTCCCACAGGTCGTTCACGGTGCAGCCGGCGCCGCGCATCACCAGCGCACCGAGGCCGAACAGCGCGACCAGCCGGGCCATCTCGACGAGCGGCGATCCGGCCGCCTGCCAGCCGAGCGCCAGGCCCCACAGGCAGGGCAGGTAGAGCAGCCAGGTTCCGATCGGCCGGTCGAGGCGGGCCAGCCGGGCGTAAGGCTGCCAGCCGCCCGGCAGCAGCCGGTCGACCCAGTCGCCCCGTCGGATGTCGCTGGCGTCGGTCATGCGGTGGTTCTACGCCTTCGGAAAGCGGGCGTCTTCCACTTCCATCGTCATTCCGGAGCGGGCCGCCTCCGGCGGAACGCATCCGGAACCCATGCGACGACAGCCACCAGCCAAGACAGGCATCGCGGCGGCGGGTAGGTTCCGGCTCTCCGCGCCTCCGTCGCTCCGGCCGGAATGACGAGGGAGTGGGAAGCGTCTTCTCACCCCTACCGCCGGCCGAACAGCCGCTCGATGTCGGCCAGCTTCAGTTCGACATAGGTCGGGCGGCCGTGGTTGCACTGGCCGGCATGCGGGGTCACTTCCATCTGCCGCAGCAGGGCGTTCATCTCCTCGGCCCCGAGCCGCCGGCCGGCCCGCACCGAGCCGTGGCAGGCCATGGTGCCGCAGACGTCTGCCAGGCGGTCCTGCAGCGACTGGGCGTCGCCGACCTCGGCCAAATCGTCGGCGAGGTCGCGCACCAGGGCGACGGTGTCGGTCCGGCCGAGCAGCGCCGGCACCTCGCGCACCACCACCGCGCCCTGCCCGAATCCCTCGAGCACCAGGCCGAGCTCGGCCAGCTCCGGGGCGCGCGCCACCAGCCGGTCGACCGCCGCCTCCTCGAGTTCCACCACCTCCGGCAGCAGCAGCGCCTGGCGGGCGACGCCGCCGGCCGCCAGCGCCTCCTTCATGCGCTCGTAGACCAGCCGCTCGTGGGCGGCGTGCTGGTCGACGATCACCAGCCCGTCCTCGGTCTGGGCGACGATGTAGGTGGCGTGGATCTGGGCCCGCGCCGCGCCCAGCGGGTGCCGCTCGGCGACCGGATCGGCGGGCGCGTCCTCGTACCGGGCCGCCGGTGCCGCGCCGAGGTCGAGGGTTCCGCCCGCCGCCGGCACCGGCGCCTGCCAGGCCGCCTGCGATTCCGCGAGGCCGCGCGACGGCAACGGCGTCCACTGCGGCGTCCCCCAGGCCGGGCGGGCAGCCCCTGAATGTGCCGCCCCGGAATGCGGCGCCAGCCCTTCCTGCCGGAACGCCCCGAGGGTCGCGGTGCCGACCGAGGCGGAGGCGCGGTGGCCGGCCTCCGCCAGCGCGTGCTTGAGGGCCCCGACGATCAGGCCTCGCACCAGCCCGGCGTCGCGGAACCGCACCTCGGTCTTGGCCGGGTGCACGTTGACGTCGACCTCCTCGGCCGGCAGCTCCAGGAACAGCGCCAGCATCGGGTGCCGGTCGGATGCGACGAAGTCCATGTAGGCGCCGCGCACCGCGCCGAGCAGCAGCTTGTCGCGGACCGGCCGGCCGTTGACGAACAGGTACTGGTGGGCGCTGGTCCGGCGGTGCAGGGTCGGCAGCCCGGCATAGCCGGTCAGCCGGTAGCCCTGGCGCTCGGCGTCGATCGGCAGGGCGTCGGCGGCGAAATCGCGGCCGAGCACCGCCCCCAGCCGGGTCAGCCGGGCCTCGAACAGTTCCCCCTGCGCGGCTTCCAGGCTCAGCACCGTGCGGCTGCCGTCCGACAACGAGAAGCCGACGGTCGGCGCCGCCATCGCGAGGCGCTGCAGGATCTCGACCGCGTGCATCTGCTCGGTGCGCGGAATCTTCAGGAATTTGAGGCGCGCCGGGGTGGCGTAGAACAGGTCGCGCACCTCGACCCGGGTGCCGGCCGACAGCGCCGCCGGTTCGGGCGCGCCGACCGCGCCGCCCTCGACCCGGATCCGCCAGGCGGCCGGGCTCCCGGCGGCCCGGCTGGTGATGGTCAGACGGCTGACCGCGCCGATCGACGGCAGCGCCTCGCCGCGGAAGCCGAGGGTGGCGATGTGGGTCAGGTCGTCGTCCGGCAGCTTGGAGGTGACGTGGCGCTCGACCGCCAGGGCCAGGGTGTCGGGGTCCATCCCCCAGCCGTCGTCGCTGACCTGGATCAGGGTTCGGCCGCCATCGCGCAGCACCACGTCGATCCGCCGGGCGCCGGCGTCCAGGGCGTTCTCCACCAGTTCCTTGAGCGCGCTCGCCGGACGCTCGACCACCTCGCCGGCGGCGATCCGGTTGACCAGGGTCTCGGGCAGGCGGCGGACGGCCGGACGCGCCGACCCGCGGGCGGAAGCGGGCTCCGCGCTCATTCCATGCCTTCGCGCAGATACCTGCGCGCCAGCACCTTGCTCTCCTCGACCGCCGGCTGGTCGAACGGGTCGATGCCCAGCAGGTCGGCCGCGATGATGGTCTCCAGGATGAAGTGCATCATCAGCCCGCCCATCACCTCCTCGTTCAGCGACGGGAACCGCATCACCCGGGTCGGGCAGCCGTTGCGGATCAGGGTCTCGACGGTCGCCCGCTGCTCGGCCGCCAGCAGGTCGCCGAGGCTGCGCCCCATCAGGTAGTCGAGCGGCCCGGCCGCCGGACCGGCGACCTCCGGCTTGGCCACCGGCCCGTGCCCGGCCGGGTCAGCCAGGATCAGCGTGAACAGCTTGTCGCGCGGGCCGGCAAGGTAGAGCTGGAGCTGGCTGTGCTGGTCGACCGCGCCCATGGCGTCGATCGGGGTGGTGCCGTGGCCCTCCTTGCCCAGGCTCTCGGCCCAGAGCTGGCGGAACCACGCCCCGAACCGCTCCAGCCGGTCGACATAGGGCATGATGACAGCCTGGCTGACGTTGCGGGCGGAGGCGAGCCCGACGTTGATGACCGCGCCGGCCGCCGGCGCCGCATCCTCGGCCTTCTCGGCCCCCAGTGCCGCGTCCAGCACCATGCCGGCGCCGCGCCGCACCGCCTCCACGTCGACCCCGGCGATCGCCGCCGGCAGCAGGCCGGTCACCGACAGCGCCGAATATCGCCCGCCGATCTTCGGATCGTGATCCAGGCAGAACAGGCCGTAATGCCCGGCGATCGCCCGCAGCGGGTTGTCGGTGTGCTCGGCGATGCAGGTCACCCGGGTCGCTAGGTCGTCCTTGCCGATCCGCTGCCGCAGCCGGTCCAGCATCGCCAGGGTCTGGGCCACGGTCTCGGCGGTGCCGCCGGACTTTGAGATCGCCAGCACCCCGGTGCGCCCGAGGTCGAGGCGTGCCATCAGGTCGTCGAAGGTCCACGGATCGATGTTGTCGAGGAACCGGACCCGCGGCGCACCGGCGCTCGGCCCGAAGCCGGAGTCGGTCAGCCGGCACAGCGTGGCGCCGCCCAGCGAGGAACCGCCGATGCCGAGCACGATCACGTCGTCGAACTGCGAGCGGTAGCGATCCACGATCGGGCGCCAGGCCGCCAGATCGTCGCGCCGCCCGGGCAGCGACAGCAGCGGCAGTTCGCCGGAGCTCCGCTGCGCGCGCAGCCGGCCCAGCGCCGCGGCCGCCCGCGGCATCAGGTCGTGAAACGCGGCATGATCCAGCCCGGCCGCCCCGACCCTGTCGGTGAACGTCCCGGCGATCTCGTGCGTGAACGGGCTTTCCATCAGCATCCGGCGGCCTCCGATTCCGAGACTACCCGATCCGCCGCGCCGCCGTCATCCGCCCCCGGAGGGGACTCCCGGCACCGGTGGCACCGGGACCGTCGCGGCCACGCCGTCCGGCATGCCGACCACCACCACCGTGAGCTGCTCCGGCCGGTACAGCCGGCGGGCCACCCGCCGCAGGTCGTCCAGGGTGACCGCCTGGAAGAGCGCCGCGCGCCGGTCGAGATAGTCGATCGGCAGGCCGGCTTCCTGCAGTGCCATCAGGGTGCCGGCGGTGCCGTCGGAGTCGACCAGCCGCAGCGGGAACGAGCCCAGCAGATAGGTGCGGGCATCCGCCAGCTCCTCGGCGGTCGGCCCCTCTTCGGCCATGCGCTGCCATTCCTGGCGCAGGATCCCGATCGATTCGGCGACCCGGGCGTTCTGGGTGGCGAGCCCGCCCATCACCAGCGCCGCATGGTCGAGCGGCAGCAGGTAGGCGTAGACGCCGTACACCAGCCCGCGCTTCTCGCGGATCTCCTCGGTCAGCCGCGACCCGAAGCCGCCGGCCATGATCTCGTTCAGCAGCGAGGCGGCGTACCAGTCCGGATCGTCGCGCCCGATCCCGGCATGGCCGAACACCACCACCGACTGCGGCACCGGGACCGGGACGACCACGGTCTCGCCGACCGCCTGCGGCGAAGTGTCCGGCGCCGCCGCCACCGTCCCGGCTTCCGGCAGCCCGCCGAACACCGTGTCGAGCAGGCCGGCCAGGGTCGCCGCGTCGATGTCGCCGACCGCCGAGACCACCAGCCCGTCGCGGGCGAAGGTCGCGTCGACGAACCCCTCGAGGTCGTCGGCGGTGACCGCCGCGACGCTCTCCAGGGTGCCGTCGCCGGACCGGCCGTAGGGATGGCCCGCGAAGCTCGCCCCCCACCAGGCCCGGCTGGCGATGCTGCGCGGGTTCTGCAGGTCGCTGCGGATCGAGGCCTGGATCTGGGCCCGGATGCGCTCCACCGGCTCCGGATCGAACCGCGGTTCGACGAGCGCGAGGCGCAGCAGCTCGACCGCCGTGTCGCGGGTTTCGGTCAGGGTGACCAGCCGGCCCGAGAACCGGTCGATCCGGGAGTTGAAACGCAGGGTGATCGAGTTGTCGGTCAGCGCCTGTTGGAAGGTCGCCGAATCCAGGTCGCCGGCGCCCTCGTCGAGCAGGCCGGACACCAGCCGGGCGCGCCCCTCCTTGCCGGCCGGGTCCGAGGATTCGCCGCCGACGAAGGAGAACGACAGGGTCAGGATCGGGTTACTGTGGTCCTCGACCAGCCAGGCCCGGACGCCGCCCGGGCTGACCACCTCCTGGATGTCCAGGGCGCTCGCCGGGGCGACCCGGACCAGCAGCCCGACCGCCAGGACCAGGAGAACGAAGGTTCGACGCATTCTCGGGCTCTCAGCTCGACGGCTTGGGGCGCAGGATCGCGGTGACCGACCGTTCCGGCACGAACACCGCCCCGGCCGCCTCGACGATCTGCGCCGCGGTCACCGCGCCGATCCGGTCGGGCCATTCCTCGACCTCGGCGATGCCGCGGCCGGCGACCATCGCCTGGCCGAACAGGCGGGCCGGCGCCAGCATGTCGTCGCGCGCGAAGATCGCCTGCCGCTTCATCCGGGTGACCGCCGACGCCACCTCTTCCTCGGTCACGCCGTCGCGCAGCAGCCGGGCGATCTCGCCGGCCACCGCCGCCTCCAGCGCATCCAGCCCGACGCCGTCGCGCGGGCTGGCATACACCGTGAAGGTCTGCGGGCCGAGGCCGTCCGGCGAGTAGCCGGAGCCGGCCGACACCGCGAGCTTCCGCTCGACCACCAGGCTGCGGTACAGCCGGCTGGTGGTGCCGCCGCCGAGGATCTCGGAGAGCACCTGCAGCGGCGCGGTCTGCGCGGGGTCGCCCCACAGCGAGCCGGCGGCCAGCCAGCGCCGCGACCAGCTCGGCTGGTCGACCCGCGGGCTGTCCATCTCCAGCCGCCTTGCGGCCAGCTGCCTCGGCTCCTGGCCGCGGCGCGCGACCCGGTCCGGCACCTCGCGCGCCGGAATCGCGCCGTAGGTCGGCGCGGCGAGCGTCCGGACCTCGTCGGCGGTGACGTCGCCGGCGACCACGAGCACGGCGTTGTTCGGCGCGTACCAGGTCCGGTAGAAGTCGATCGCGTCCTGGCGCGACAGCCGGCGCATCTCGTTCTCCCAGCCGATCACCGGGATCCGGTACGGGTAGGCGAGGTAGGTGGCGGCGGAGATCTGCTCGCCGAACAGGGCGCTCGGGCTGTTGTCGGTGCGCGAGCGGCGCTCCTCCAGGATGACCTCGCGCTCGGAGTCGACCGCCGCCTGGGTCAGCGACAGGTTGGCCATGCGGTCCGCCTCCAGCGCCATCATCAGGCCGAGCTGATCCTTCGCCACGTTCTGGTAGTAGGCGGTGTAGTCGTAGCTGGTAAACGCGTTCTCGCTGCCGCCGACCCGGTTCACGATCCGCGAGAACTCGCCCGGCGCACGGTTCTCGGTGCCCTTGAACATCAGGTGCTCGAGGAAGTGCGCGATCCCCGACTTGCCGTCCGGCTCGTCGGCGGCCCCGACCTTGTACCAGACCATGTGGCTGACCACCGGGACCCGGTGGTTCGGGATCACCACGACCTCCATCCCGTTGCCGAGCACGAAGGTCTCGGGCTCGAAGACCGCGGCGGTCGACGGCGGCGGCGCCGCCAGCAGGGCGGCCGCGGCAAGCAGGGCGAGCAGGACGGAACGCAGGGTCGAGCGTGTCGGCACGAGGACTCTCCCGGTCGGCGAGGGCGCTCGGTTACACAAGAGCCGAATCACGGCACCGGTATGGCAAACCGAGGCAAGGCGACTGGCCGAACGATGCTCCGGACCTCAGAACAGGCCTTCGAGGATGCCGCCGCGCCGCCGCTGGATGGACGGGGTTTCGCCGGTGTCGACCGGACGCCCGAGCGCCGAGTTCTCGCGCAACCGCTTGCTCTCCTTCTCGGCGTCGAGCAGCACGCCCGGCGGCGGCTTCTCCTTCCAGAACAGCAGCTTGTCGATCGGGTACTCGGTCTCGTACACGAAGTCGGCGGTCTCGCGGTTCACGATCTGGCGGATGTTGGGCTCCGCCCGGTCGAGTTGGAGCTGCTCGCGCAGGGCCGTCTCGCCGCTCGACTGGATCCCGACCGGGGCCCGGGGCGCGGCCCGCACGGCCGGCCCGGTCTGGGAACCGGCGGCCGGGACCGACGAGGTCGCCGACCGGCGCCCGAGAATCCGCTCCGCCGCCGACTCGCTCGGCGACAGTTCCTGCGGCCGGTCGGCGCCGGGCTCCGGCGGCCGGAGGTCGTAGTTCGGAGGCAGCGCCAGCGGTGCCCGCGCCACCACCTGGAACTCGTCCGGCGGATCCTTGTCGTAGCCCAGCGCGCCGCGGAACTGGCTGCAACCGCCGAGCAGGGCCGCGACCGCCACCATGCCGGCGATCGCCGCGGAACGACGTCGTGCCTTCCAGTTACCCATCGCCGGTCCGTCCTCTCTCGGACGCCCGCGCCCCGGTTCCGATTCCGAAGGCGTCGAGCAGCAACAATCCGACCCCCAAGGTAATCGCAGCGTCGGCGATATTGAAGGCCGGCCAGTGCAGATCACCCCAGTGGGCGTCGATGAAGTCGACGACCGCGCCGTACAGGGCCCGGTCGATGGCGTTGCCGACCGCCCCGCCGATCACCAGCCCGAGACCGGCGCCCAGCACCGGGTTCTCGGCGCGCAGCAGCCATACCACCAACGCGACCGCGACCGCGACGGCAAATCCGCCGAGCAGCCAGGGCCCCCAGGCCGAATCGTTCGACAGCAGGCCGAAGCTGACGCCGCGGTTCCAGACCGGCACCAGGTTCAGGACACCGGTGACCGTGATGCGGGCCGGCGGCTCGAACAGGGCGTCGAGCGCCCAGAGCTTGGTGGCCCGGTCGAGCACCACGGTGAGCGCGGCCAGCCCGAACCCGAGGACGGCGATACGACGGATCATCGCGACGACGTCACTCGGCGGCATCCCGGCCGGCGGCCACGGCGTCGTCGCAGCGATCGCACACCGGCTCGCCGACCGCGACTTCCGGCAGCACCCGCCAGCAGCGCTCGCACTTGGCGCCGTCGGCCAAGGCCGACACCACCGCGACGCCGGGAACCTCCGCCAGCCGGTAGGCGTCGGCCGGGCCGTCACCCTCGACCAGCGTCGCACCCGACGTGATGAACACCTCGGCCGGATCCACCCCCTGCATGCCGGCCAGCAGGTCGGCGCCGGCGTACACCGCCGGATGCGCCTGCAGCGAGGCGCCGATGCGCTTCTCGGCGCGCTCCAGCTCCAGCGCGCCGGTCACCACGCGGCGGAGCTGGCGGATCTTCGCCCACTTGGCGGCCAGCGCCTCGTCGCGCCAGCCGGCCGGCACCGCCGGGTACTCGCGCAGGTGCACGGAGTCGGCCGGGCCGGTGTTGCGGGTGCGCCACGCCTCCTCGGCGGTGAAGCACAGGATCGGTGCCAGCCACGCGGTCAGGCAGTCGAACAGCTGAGCCATCACGGTGCGGGCGGCCCGCCGGCGCTCGGAGTCCGGCCGGTCGCAGTACAGCGAGTCCTTGCGGACGTCGAAGTAGAACGCCGACAGGTCGACGGCACAGAACTGGTGGATCTGCGTGAACAGGGTGTGGAAGTCGAAGTCGTCGGTGCAGCGCCGAACGATCTCGTCGAGTTCGGCGATCCGGTGCAGCACCCAGCGCTCCAGCTCCGGCATGCGCTCGACCGGCAGCGTCTCGGCGTCGGTGTAGCCGTCGAGCGCCCCCAGCAGGTAACGCAGGGTGTTGCGCAGGCGCCGGTAGTGGTCGACCTGGTGCTTGATGATGTCCGGGCCGATCCGCAGGTCCTCGGAGTAGTCGGAGCTGACCACCCAGAGCCGCAGGATGTCGGCGCCGTACTGGTCCATCACCTCCTGCGGGGCGGTCACGTTGCCGAGCGACTTCGACATCTTGCGACCGTCCTGGTCGAGCACGAAGCCGTGGGTCAGCACCGCATCGTACGGCGCCCGCCCGCGGGTGCCGCAGGACTCCAGCAGGGACGAATGGAACCAGCCGCGGTGCTGGTCCGAGCCCTCCAGGTACAGCGAGGCCGGCCACTGCAGCTCGGGGTCGTTCTCCAGCACGAAGGCGTGGGTCGAGCCGGAGTCGAACCAGACGTCGCAGATGTCCTGGACCTGCTCGAAGTCGTCCGGGTTGTGGTCGTTGCCGAGGAACCGCGACGGCGGCGACGCGAACCAGGCGTCGGCGCCCTCTTCCTCGAAGGCGTCGGCGATGCGGTCCAGCACCGCCTGGTCGCGCAGCGGCTCGCCGGTCTTCTTGCTCACGAACACCGGGATCGGCACGCCCCAGGCGCGCTGCCGGCTGATGCACCAGTCCGGCCGGCCCTCGATCATGCCGCGCAGCCGGGTCTGGCCGCTGGCCGGCACGAACCGGGTGTCGTCGATCGCCTGCAGCGCGGTCTTGCGCAGGTCGTTCGTGTCCATCGAGATGAACCACTGCGCGGTGTTGCGGAAGATCAGCGGCGCCTTCGACCGCCACGAGTGCGGATAAGAGTGCTTGAGCTTGCCGCGGGCGACGATGCCGCCGTGATCGCGCAGGATCGCGGCGATCTTCATGTTGTCCTCGAGCACGTTCATGCCCGCGAACAGCGGCACGTGGTCGTAGAAGCTGCCGTCGTCGGCGACCGTCTGCGGGATCTCGAGGCCGTGCTCGCGGCCGAGTTCGAAGTCGTCGGCGCCGTGGCCCGGCGCGATGTGCACGAAGCCGGTACCGGTCTCGTCGGTCGCGAAGTCGGCCGCCAGCATCGGCACGTCGTAATCGTAGCCGTGGCCGCGCAGCGGGTGCGCGCAGACCGTCCCGGCCAGCCCGGCGCCCTTGAGGCGGGCCAGCTCGCTGACCGCCTCGATCTTCGCCTGGGCCTTGAAGTCGTCCAGCAATGCTGCCGCGCAGACCAGCTTCTCGCCGACCTTCGCGAGGCTGTTCTCGGCGACCGCGGTCACCTCGACCACCGCGTAGTCGATCTCGTCGCCATAGGCGACGGCCCGGTTGCCCGGCATGGTCCAGGGGGTGGTGGTCCAGATCACCACCGTTGCGCCCTCGAGCGCCGGGGCCGCGGTTCTCACCACCGGGAAGCGGGCGTGGATCGTGGTCGAGACGTGGTCGTGGTACTCGATCTCGGCGTCGGCCAGCGCGGTCTTCTCGACCACCGACCACATCACCGGACGGGCGCCCTTGTACAGGCCGCCGTTCATCAGGAACTTGCCGAGCTCGCGGGCGATCTGCGCCTCGGCCGGATAGGTCATCGTCAGGTACGGCCGGTCCCACAGTCCGGTCACGCCGAGCCGCTTGAACTCGGCGCGCTGGACGTCGATCCACTTGTCGGCGAACGCCCGGCACTCCTGGCGGAACTCGACGATCGGCACGTCGTCCTTGTTCTGGCCGCGGGCCCGGTAGTCCTCCTCGATCTTCCACTCGATCGGCAGGCCGTGGCAGTCCCAGCCCGGCACGTAGGCGGTCTGCTTGCCGGCCATGTGCTGGGACCGGTTGATGACGTCCTTGAGGATCTTGTTCAGCGCGTGGCCGATGTGCAGGTGGCCGTTCGCGTAGGGCGGGCCGTCGTGCAGGATGAACTTCTCGCGGCCCTTGCGGACGTCGACGATCCGACGGTCGAGGCCGATCTCCTGCCACCAGGCCAGGATCTCGGGCTCGCGCTGCGGCAGGCCCGCGCGCATCGGGAAGTCGGTCTTCGGCAGGAACACCGTGTTCTTGTAGTCGGTCGTCATCTCAGTACCCACTATCGGGATTGTGTGCACCATGAGACGGCGCGTCGCTGGCCGTGGCCAGGAGCGCCGCCGCAGGCGATGCGGAACATCGGTAAGGCGGCGCGACGACGTCCACGGCCAGTGACACGCCGTCCACAGGGTCGCTTATGGCCAAGCATCCGGGGCGTCGCCGCGCTTGCCCGATGTCCCACATCGCGCCGCGCGCGGCTCCTGCCGTCTGCTTGGCCATAAGCGATCTCATGATGCACACAATCCCGATAGTGGGTACTAGTCCTTCCAGGACGCTCGGGGGCCGGGGCTCAGGTGCCCAGGATCTCCCGCGCCCGCGCCGCGTCGGCGGCGATCTGCGCCTTCAGCTCGTCGAGGCCGCCAAATTTCCGTTCCGGCCGGATAAAGTCAACCAGACGCACGCGCAGCCGGTGCCCGTACAGGTCGATCGAGCGGTCGAACAGGTGGACCTCCAGCAGCACGCCGCGGTCGTTGACCGTCGGTCGCACGCCCAGATTGGCCACCCCGGCCATCCAGCCGCCGGTGCCGCCTTCGCCGTCGGCCAGCGCGGCCCGCACCGCATACACGCCGAGCCGCGGGCAGATCAGGTCGCCGAGCCGCAGGTTGGCGGTCGGGAAGCCGATGGTGCGGCCGCGCCGGTCGCCCTCCTCGACGGTCGCGTCGATCTCCCACGGTGCGCCCAGCAGCGAAGCGGCGCCGCGCGGATCGCCTTCGGTCAGGCACTGGCGGATGCGCGACGACGAGTATACGGCACCGTCGCTCTCGTGCACCGCCGCCACCTTGGTGGCGCCGAACCCGAGATGGCCGGCCCGCTCGATCAGCATGTCCGGGGTGCCGCGCCGGCGGTGACCGAAGTTGAAGTCGTAGCCGACCACCACGTGGCGCAGCCCGAGGGCGTCGTGCAGGACGTCGTCGACGAAGCTCTCGGCGGTCACGTGGGCGAAGGCGTCGTCGAACGGCAGCTCGAACAGCAGATCGACGCCCAGCTCCTCCAACTTCGACGCCCGGCCTTCCGAGGTGCTCAGCCGGAATGGCGCGGCGTCGGGCTGGAAGAACATCCGGGGGTGCGGCTCGAAGGTCAGCACCGCCAGGGGGGCGTGCAGGTCGCCGGCGATGCGCGCGGCCTCGCCGATCACCGCCCGGTGGCCGAGATGCACCCCGTCGAAGTTGCCGATGGCGGCCACCGCCCCGCGATGCCGGGGCTCGACCGCATCCAGTGCGCGCACGATCTCCATGACGCCGATACTAAGCCGCCGCCGCCTGCGCGCGCGAGGGCACGAGGATCAGGGCGTCGCCGTCGATCACCACGGTCGCGCCGACCTTGCAGCGCGACTTGAACGAGACGCGCTTCTTCACCGGGTCGATGGCGGTCACCTCGACGGTCGTCAGCACGGTGTCGCCGATCCGGACCGGGGCCATGAACCGCAGGGTCTGCGAGATGTAGACCGATCCCTTGCCCGGCATCACGGTGCCGAAGATCTTCGAGATGAACGCCGCCGACAGCATGCCGTGGGCGATCCGGCCCTTGAACATGGTGGTCCGCGCGTACTCGTCGTCGAGGTGCAGCGGGTTGTAGTCGCCCGACACCTCCGCGAACGACTCGATCATTTCCTCGGTCACCATGCGCTCGTATTCGGCGCGCATGCCGATCTCGAGGTCTTCCAGGAAGTACTGCTTGACCGGGTGCATGCCACCCTTCCTTGTGCGCTGCAACAAGACGGCGCGGGACTATACAGGGGGGGCCGGGGCGCGACAAGAACGGGCCGGGACCGCCGACGCGCGGCCGTCAGTCCCGCCCGGCAGCGGACCGTTCGAGGTCGACCAGCCAGTTCAGCAGCCGGTCGATGGCCGACCCGGCGAGCCCGACGAACCGGCCGGCCGCCAGGCGTCGGGCCGGCTCCAGCCGGACCACCTGCATCGACGCGTGGAAGCCGCCGTCCGGGGCGCCGGTCTGAAGCTCGCCGTCGACGGTGGTTCCGATCGCCGGCAGCGCCAGATCGTCCCACTCCACCGCCAGGCCGGACATCGACACGGTCAGAACCGGCAGGCCCCGTCCCCGCACGACGAACACGGCCCGCGCGGGCGCGTAGCGGGCAGCCCGCCGGTCGGCCTGGAACTCCCGTCCGTCGGTCGCGGCCCGCCGATCCCGGCCCGGCTCGGCCGCGCGGTCGGGGTGGCGGATCCGCCAGCGCGGCAGCACCGACGGGAGGTCGTCGGCGATCGTCTGCTCGACCGGCAGGCCGCGACGCGGCTTCGGCGCGTGCGGTCCCGGTTCCGGTCCCTGCCGCTTGCGGTCAGCGTCGCCGTCCCCGTTCATGGCAATCGACGGTCGTCCCCGTTCGGCCCCGATTCGTACGACAGTAGGCCCGAACGCCGGCCCGCTCCACGGAAAAGCCCGGCGCATGCCGCCCGGGGACCCGCCCGCGCTGGACACCCCCCGGGGCTTCCGTCGACAATGCGGGGACCGCGCCCGAAGGATGCTGACCGATGCCGATGACCGCCGACGCCGCCCAGACCGCCGCCCGGATCCTGCTCGACCACCGCCGACGGATGGTTCCGCTGCCGGCCCTGCCGGACGGCTGCCGCCCGACCTCCACCGACGACGGCTATGCGATCCAGGAGGCCCTGGTCGGGCTGCGGATCCGCGAGGAGGCGGCGCGGCCGATCGGCTGGAAGATCGGCGCCACCAACCCCGGCGCCCGCGAGCTGCTCGGCGTCGCCGAGCCGTTCTTCGGCGTCCTGCTGTCGACCCTGACCAGCGACGCGCCGTCGCGCTTCGTGGCGGCCGAGATGTTCCAGCGGGTGATAGAGCCGGAGATCGCGCTGGAGATCGGGGCCGACCTCGATCCGGCCGACGCCCCGTTCGACGCCGACGCGATCCGCGGCGTCGTCCGAGCCGTGCTGTCGGCGATCGAGATCGTCGACACGCCGCTGGCCGACGGCCTGAAATCCGGCGGCCCGTCGCTGATCGCCGACGACGGCTCGCACGGCCGCTGGATCAAGGGGGCACCGGTGACCGACTGGCACGCGCTGGACCTGGTCGAGCACCGGGTCACGCTCAGCGTCGACGGTGCCCTCGTGCGCGAGGGCCGCGGCGGCAACGTCGAGGGCGGCCCGCTGGCGGCGACCGCCTGGCTGGCCACCGCGCTGGCCACCCGCGGCCGCGGGCTCAGGGCCGGCGAGTACGTCTCGACCGGGACCACCACGCAGCCGGTACCGGCGGCGGCCGGACAGACCCTGCTGGCCGATTTCGGCACCCTCGGCCGGATCGAGGTCGGCTTCGACTGACGGCGCGTCCAGCCCCAGCCCGAGAGGGAGCGGAGCTTGCAGTACTGGTTCGACCCGGATCGCCTGTTGCGCGCGGGCCTGGCATTGCACGAGCGCTACGATGCGGCGGAGCCGTTCCCGCACATCGTGCTCGAGGATTTCCTGCCGCCCGAGCGGGTCGACGCCATCCTGGAGGCGTTTCCGGCCCCGGATTCGCCTTACTGGAGCACCAAGGACCAGCCCGATTCGAAGAAGCAGGACACCACGCCCGACTACGTGGCCGAGCTGAAGATGCCGCCGGCCATCCGCGAGGCGATGTGGCAGTTCAACTCGAGCCTGTTCCTGTTCTTCCTGCACCACCTGACCGGCATCCGCGGGCTGACCGGCGATCCGTGGCTGTACGGCGGCGGCATCCACCAGATCCTGCCGGGCGGCCTGCTGAAGATCCACGCCGACTTCAACATCCACGAGTTCACCGGCCTGCTGCGCCGGATCAACGTGCTGGTCTACCTGAACAAGGACTGGCAGGACGAGTGGGGCGGCCACCTCGAGCTGTGGGATACGGAGATGAGCCGCTGCGTCCGCAGGGTCGCGCCGAACGCCGGCACCTGCGTGATCTTCAACACCAGCTCGACCTCTTACCACGGCCACCCCGACCCGCTGCGCTGCCCGCCGGGCCGGACCCGCAAGTCGCTGGCCTTCTACTACTACACGATCGACCCGGAGTTCGATCCGCGCGGCAAGCTGCACAGCACCCTGTGGCGGAAGCGGCCCGGCGAGGACTACTGAGATCACGGCCGATCGCCGATTGCCCCGGAAGCGCGCGCGGGCTACACGGGCGGCCATGACGACCCGCGCCCCCATCGTGTTCATCGGCGGCCTGGGCGGCTCGGGGACCCGCGCCGTCGCCGGCGCCGTGGCGGCCCTCGGCTATTACCCGGGCGGCTGCCTGAACGTCTCCAACGACAACCTGGTCTTCACCGAGCTGTTCAAGCGCCCGGACTGGCTGCGCGCCGGCCCGTCGCCGGACGAGATCCGGGCCCGCCTGCGGCTGTTCGGGGCGGTCATGACCGGCGGCGTCCGGCTGGCGCACCTGCTGCGCGCGCCGCGGCTGTGGCGCTACCGCCGCGACCAGGGACCCGGCCTCGCCGGCGCGCCCGGCAGCATCGGCTGGATGACCAAGGAGCCGAACTGCCACATCTTCCTGGAGGCGATCCTCGACACCTGGGCCGACGCGGCCTTCGTCTACGTCTCGCGCCACCCGCTCGACATGGCGTTCAGCGACAACAAGGGCCAGCTCGGCAACTGGTCCTGGCTGTTCGACCTGGATCCCGCCGCCTGGCCGTCGCCGGAGGCGGCCCAGCTCGAGTACTGGATCCGCACCCAGAAGCGGCTGGACGCCCTGAGGGAGCGTTATCCCGGCCGGGTGTACCCGCTGCGCTTCGACGATTTCGCCGGGCGACCGGTCGCGGAGCTGACCCGGCTGGTGGAAACCCTCCGCCTGCCGGTGCCGGCCGAGCGCCTGGAGCCGGCCTGCGCCGGCGTCATCCGCCCCGACGGCATGGGCCGCTGGCGCGAGCGCGATCTGTCGGCGTTCTCGACCGAGCAGCTCGCGTTCTGCCGGGAGGCCGGCTGGGAGGTGTGAGCGGCGCTCGGCCCTATCCTTTCGGGCCGCGCGGGTCGACCGGCAGGGTGTGGGCCCAGGGGGCGGCATCCTCGAACAGCGCCGCTGCCGCCAGCACCGCCGCCTCGCCGCGCGGCGGGCCGGCGATCTGCAGGCCGACCGGCAGGCCGCCGGCGGTGAACCCGGCCGGCACCGAGATCGCCGGCAGCGAGGCGCAGGTGAAGGCGTAGGCCACCGTGCACCACTCGATGTAGTTCGAGAAGCTGTGACCGCAGCACTCCTCGACGTAGCGCTGCTCGATCGGATAGGGCGGCACCACGGTGGCCGGGCAAAGCACCAGGTCGTAGGTCTCGTAGAACTGCCGGACCCGGTGGTAGTAGCGACCGCGCGCCAGCTCGGCGGCCGAGATCTCCTCCATGGTCAGGGACAGGCCCTTCTCGATGTTCCAGATCACCTCCGGCTTGAGCTTGTCGCGGTGGCTCGCCAGCAGTTCCTTCTTGGAGGCCGCGAACGCCATCGCCCGCAGGGTCTGGAAGATCATCTGCACGTCGCTGAAGTCCGGGCAGGCCTCCTCGACGATGCAGCCCATGTCCTCGAACCGGCGGGCCGCCTTCTCGACGATCGCCGCCACTTCCGGGTCGACCGGGGTGATGCCGCCGAGGTCGCGGCTGAACGCGACGCGCTTCGGCGCCCTGCGGGCCGCGACCGCATCGACGAACGACACCGCCGGCTTCTCCAGCGAGATCGGGTCGACCGGCGTGCTGCCGCTCATGGCGTCGAGCATCAGCGCGCAGTCGGCGACCGTGCGGGCCATCGGCCCCTCGACCGACATCGAGTTGAACGGCAGCGCGCTCGGCCCGTGCGCGACCCGGCCCGGGGTCGGCCGGAAGCCGACGATGCCGCAGAAGCTGGCCGGGTTGCGCAGGCTGCCGCCGAGATCGGAGCCGGAGGCCAGCCAGGCGGTGCCGGTGGCCAGCGCCACCGCCGAGCCGCCGGACGAGCCGGCGCAGCTCTTCGAGGTGTCCCACGGGTTGAGGGTGCGGCCGAACACCTCGTTGAAGGTGTTGGCGCCGGCCCCGAACTCCGGGGTGTTGGCCTTGGCGTAGACCACGCCGCCGGCCGCCTCCAGGGTCGTCACCGCGACGTCCGAGGTCTCGGGCACGGTGTCGGCGAAGATCGGCGAGCCCTGGGTCGAGCGCACGCCGGCGACGTTCAGCAGGTCCTTGATGGCGACCGGCATGCCGGCCAGCACGCCGCGCTCGGCCACCGGCCTGGCAGCCAGCGCCCCGGCGGCGTCGCGGGCCCGCTCGAAGCACAGGGTCGGCAGCGCGTTGACCGCCGGCTCGACCTCCGCGATCCGGGCCTCCAGGGCGTCCAGCAGGTCGAGCGTCGTCACCTCGCCGGCCTTCAGGAGCGCGACGATGTCGGTCGCCGACTTGGCGATCAGTTCGGAGGCGGGCATGGGAGCGGTCCGGGTCAGATGGCGGGGCCGCCATCAAACCGCCGCATCGGGCGTCGTGCAAGGCGCATCGTCGCCGGGCGGCAGGAGACGTACGTCCCCCTCCGCCCGGCGACAGACCTTCCTCAGCGCGGCTCGGCCCGCAGCCCCTTGATCAGGGCGTAGCAGCCGAGCAGCAGGACGATGGTGAACGGCAGGCCGGTCGAGACGGCGGCCGCCTGCAGCGCCCCGAGCCCGCCGCCGAGCAGCAGCGCGATCGCGACCAGCCCCTCGAACACCGCCCAGAACACCCGCTGCGGCACCGGCGCGTCGACCTTGCCGCCGGCGGTGATGGTGTCGATCACCAGCGACCCGGAATCCGAGGAGGTGACGAAGAACACGATCACCAGGGTGATGCCGATGAACGAGGTGATGGCGGCCAGCGGCAGCGCCTCCAGCATGACGAACAGCTTCAGCTCCAGCGACGCGTCGACCACCGCCTGGTAGCCGTCGTTGACGATCTGGCTGATCGCGGTGCCGCCGAACGCGGTCATCCAGAACACCGAGACGATCGACGGGATCAGCAGCACGCAGATCATGAACTCGCGCACCGTGCGGCCGCGGCTGACCCGCGCGATGAACATGCCGACGAACGGCGACCAGGAGATCCACCAGGCCCAGTAGAACGAGGTCCAGCCCTGGCTGAAGTTGGCGTCGTCCCGCCCGAACGGGTTGGACAGCGCCGGCAGGTACTCGGCATAGGCGATCAGGTTGTTCACGAAGCCGGTCAGGATCGCCACGGTCGGGCCGACGGCGACGATGAACAGCAGCAGCAGGGCCGCCAGGATCATGTTGATCTCGGACAGCCGCTTGACCCCGGCGTCGAGGCCGGCCACCACGGATATCAGGGCGATCGCCGTGATCCCGGTGATCAGCAGCACCTTCGAGGCGTCGGTGACCGGCAGCCCGAACAGATGGTTCAGACCGGCGTTCGCCTGCTCGGCCCCGAAGCCGAGCGAGGTGGCGAGGCCGAACAGGGTGGCGAACACCGCCAGCACGTCGATGACGTGGCCGGTCCAGCCCCACACCCGCTCGCCGAACACCGGATAGAAGATCGACCGGAAGCTGAGCGGCAGGCCCTTGTTGTACGAGAACAGCGCCAGCGCCAGCGCGACCACGGCGTAGATCGCCCACGGGTGCAGGCCCCAGTGGAAGATCGTCGCGGCCATGCCGAGGCGCCGGGCTTCCGCCGGATCGCCGGGAGCGCCGGCGAGCGGCGCCCAGCTGTCCGGCGACCCGGCCCCCTCGGCGACCGACGAGGAGTAGTGCGAGATCGGTTCCGACACCCCGAAGAACATCAGCCCGATGCCCATGCCGGCGGCGAACAGCATCGCGAACCAGCCGGAGTACGAGTAGTCGGGCGTGGCGTCGCGCCCGCCGAGCCGGACGCTGCCGAGCGGCGTGACGATCAGCACCAGGCAGAGCAGGACGAACAGGTTGGCCGCCCCCAGGAAGAACCAGTCGAAGGTCGAGGTGATCGCCGGCCGCAGCCAGCCGAAGATCGCCTCGGCCTCGCTCTGCAGGGCCAGCGTGAACACGACGAAGGCGATGATCGTCAGGCCCGAGACCATGAACACCGGATTGTGGATGTCCACGCCGAACGGGCCGATCCGGGTCTGGATGTTGTCCTGACCGATCTCGTATTCGGTCTCGATCAGGTCGGCGGGGCCCTCGGGCATCGGGTTCGCTGCATCAGTCATGACGTCTCCCGGATTGCTGCCGCGGTCTGGTGCCGCGTGATTGGAACGTCGGATCGAAACGGCCGTACGGCACGGCCGCGCGGGGCGTGCGCTAGCGGATCACGAACACCGACACGCTCGCGTGGTTCGCCAGGTAGCCCGCATTGGTCGCGAAGATGTGCTCGGGCAGGCCGGGCACGTGCGAGGCCATGACCACCAGATCGGCCCCCACATCCTCGATCGCCTGCATAAGGGTGGTGTCGAGATCCACCGCCGGGTCGTGGCTGACGCAGGTCTTGGTGGTCGCCGCGATCCCGTGCTTGTCGGCCTGCGCCTGGCCGAACGCCTCGAGCTTGCCGGCGTATTCCTGGGGCGTGTGCGCCACCCGCCCCGGGGTCGATGCCGTGACGCCGACATAGCACACCGGAATCCGATAGTGCTTCGACAGGTCCGCGGCGGTGGCGAGAGCCTTTTCCAGCCGGTCGGCGTGCTCCAGGTCGACCGGGACAAGGATGCTCTTGTACACGAGGCGCCTCCTCTTGATCGGTTCGTGTGCGCCGCCGCCGTTCGGCCGGACGACGACGCGCACCGGAGGCGGCTTCCGCCGCATTGCCGCCGGACCCCGGCTGCCGGATCAGTATCGCGGCCCCGTCCGTCGGTCCGGCCACGGCGCATTCTAGTATACGCGCGCCCCCATCCCCTCCACAGGGATTTGAGGATGTTAGCGGAAAACATAGCGGCCGGAAACCGTCGCCGGTTCATTTGCCGAACCCACCTGGCATTCACGAGACTCGCGCGCCTATACAGAAGCATTAAGCAGAATCTGAAATTTCGAATCGGCCTAATCATTGCGACCGGCCGCCTATGCTGCACCGTGACGGCCGAACGCCCGCCCACCAACCCGAACAGGCGGGCGAGCCTGCCCAAACGGACAGTCGACGCCGACCGGCAACCGTCTAGGATGTAGCCTTTCGATCGCCGCTCAATCGTCGGGAGCACCGCATGCCCGCCCTCCGTCTCGCCACCCGCCTCTTGACCGTCCTGGCGGCCCTGGCGCTGTCCGTCCCGGCGGCGAACGCCGACCCGGGCACGCTGACGGTCGTCGCCGCCGACGGCACCTCCCACAGCTTCGCGGCAGCGGCGCTGCTGGCCCGTCCCGACGTCGAGACCCTTCGGGCGCCGGACGACCCGGCCTACGGCGCCGCCTCGCCCGCCTATCGGGCGATTCCGCTGGCGAAGGTCATGGCCGGCCTGCCGGTCGCGGGCGCCGACGTCCTGAAGGCGGTGGCGCTCGACGGCTTCGTGGCCCAGCTGCCGGCCGGCAAGGCACTGAACGCCGACCCGGCCGGCGCGGTCGCCTACCTGGCGATCGAGGACCCGGACCGGCCGTGGCCGAAGCTGCCGGGCAAGGACGTGTCGGCCGGCCCGTTCTACGTGGTCTGGGCCCACCCGAAGCGGTCCGGCATCGGGCCGGAGGCCTGGCCGTACCAGACCGCGCGGCTGGAGCTGACGAGCTCGGTCGCCAGCCGCTATCCCGAGATCCTGGTCGACCCGGCGCTGGCGGCCGACCATCCGGCACGCCGCGGCCAGGAGGTGTTCGTCGACAACTGCTTCGTGTGCCACCGCATGAACGGCGGCGGCGAGGCCTCGATCGGCCCCGACCTCAACCTGCCGATGAACCCGACCGAGTACTTCCAGGCGGCGGCGCTGCGGACGTATATCCGCGACCCGAAGGCGGTGCGGGACTGGGATGGCCAGGCGATGCCGGGCTTCGGGCCGGGGACGATCGGCGACGCCGACCTGGATGCGCTGATCGGCTATCTCGGGCACATGACCGGGCGGCGGTAGCGGCACCGATGGGCAAGCCGGGCAAGGTCGCGCCGGTGCGCTGGGCGAAGCTGATCGGCGTCGCCGGCATCGCCCTGCACATGTCGCTGGCGGCGTTCGGCAACATCACCGACTACGGTACCAACTGGACGTTCGTGCAGCACGTGCTGGCGATGGACACGACGTTCCAGAGCCCGGCGCTGATGTGGCGGGCGGTGACCGATCCGACGCTGCAGACCCTCGCCTACCTGGCGATCATCGCCGCCGAGACCGCCGGGGCGGGGCTGCTGTGGGCGGGCCTGGCCAAGCTGTGGCAGGCCCGCACCGCCGATACCGCCGGTTTCCACGCCGCCAAGGACCTCGCCCTGTTCGCGCTCATGTGGTGCTTCGCGATCTGGGTGGTCGGCTTCATCGCGGTCGGCGGCGAGTGGTTCGCCATGTGGCAGTCGGCGACCTGGAACGGTCAGGCGGCGGCCACCCGGTTCGCGACGGTGACCGGCATCGTGATGATCTTCCTGGCGATGCGGGAGTAGCCGGCGACAGGCGTCGGTCGGTTGCTGGGTTCCGGCTCGTCCGCGCATCGGCGCGTCCGTCCAGCAACTGTACGCGTTGTTGTCAAGCGTCTGCGGGTCTGAATGGCCTTTGTTCCTTGACCATG
>NZ_BMZS01000008.1 GCF_014652915.1 Thalassobaculum fulvum | reverse complement strand
GGGTGTCACGCACCGGGAACCCAACGGCCTCCCGCCCCGCTCCAACAAAAGCACACTTCAAACACACAGGAACCCACGGCGCGACGGGCCGTCAGCCCGTCCGCAGCCCCCAGCGCAGGTACGGCCGCTTCGCCCCGGCGACCCGTGCCGTCACCAGCGTCTGGGCGTAGCCGCCGCGGCCGGCCTCGTGCACGGTCTCTGCGACCGGCGGGGCGGCGTCGCCGACGGCGAACGCCTCGTCCAGTGCCCGGCCCGGCATCAGCGGGTGCGGCGGCAGGTCGAGGGCGCGCAGGATGGTCGGTGCCAGGTCGACATGGGCGGTCGGGGTCTCGACCGTGGCACCGCTGCGGAACAGGTCGCCGCCCCAGAACAGGCAGTGGTTCAGCTCGGCCCTGGCGAAGCCGCCGTGCATGCCGCCGCCGACCGGGATGTCCGGGTTGTCGGCCAGGGCCACGCCCGGCAGCCCGCCCGCGGACTCGTCGTCGCGGGCACGCAGGGTGAACAGCACGTCGCCGGCCCGGCGGTGGTCGACGTTGGCGACGGCCAGCGGCAGCACGCCGAGCGCCTCGGGGTCGGCCGTGCGGGCCAGGATCGGCCCCGACCACTCGGCCTCCTGCAGCACCCGCACCAGTCGGTCGATCCGCGCCGGGTCGCGGTCGCGCACCGCCACATGCGCCGAGTAGCCGGGCTTCAGCGCATAGTCGACGTCCGGGCCAAGCGCCTTGCCGACCGCCAGGCCGGCCTTCGCCAGTTCGCCCGCCACGTCGATCTGGCCCTCGACCGTGACGTGGCCGTGGTCGGACATGGCGGCGATGTTCCAGCCCTGGGCCCGGCCCTCGGCCCGCCACCAGTCGAGGATCCGGCCGAACGCGGCGTCGACCCCGCCGATCGCGCTCTCGGCCTCGCCGCTGGCGGTGCCGCGGTAGTGGTAGGACAGGTCCGGCTCGTTCAGCCACAGCACGGCGACGTCCGGCCGGTGCGCCGGCAGGGTGTGCTCGAGCAGCACCCGGACCGCCCAGTCGGCGACCGCGGTGTTCGGGAATTCCTGGACCGGCGGCGTACCGAACCGGCGGGCGACCGCGGTGAAGCCGGCGGCCGGGGTCGAGGCGGCCTCGCCCCAGATCGACAGCACCGGCTGGCCGAGCTCGGCGGCGCGGCCGGCCAGCAGCCGGGCGTTGCCGATCTTGCCGGTGGTCACCGCGGCGAACCGCTTGCCGGCGCCCCACAGCAGCTCGGTCAGGTGGTGGGCGCCGATCAGCCGGCCGTACACCTTCTCGGCGGCGGTCATGCGCGGCGTGTCGGAGGTGTCCATCGCCGAGTCGAAGCCGAGCCGGCGGTCGTAGAAGGCGTTCGCCATGATGCCGTGGCCGGCCGGCGGGTGTCCGGTCATCACCGTGGAGACCTGCACCCGGGTCTCGCTCGGGAATGCCGAGGCGGTGTTCGGCAGGGTCACTCCGGCGGCCGCGAATGCCGCGATGTTGGGGGCGCGGTTCGGGGTGACGTGATCGAGCCGCAGGCCGTCGAACACGACGACCAGGACCTTCGGCGACGGCATGGAATCCTCCGGCGGAACGGGCGGGTCGCGCGAGGATACGGGGCGGTCCGGCGAACCGGAAGCGAAGCTTGGGTGACAATCGGCGGGCAGACCGATGCTCGGCACTTGACGCATGGTGCGGTGCACCGTTCCCATGGGGCGGCCCGCCGTTCGGCGCCCGCCTCCCGCTCACCCGCCCGAGGATTTCAGCCCCGTGACCTCGCTCCGCGTCGCCGTCGACATCGGCGGCACCTTCACCGACCTGCAGATCCTCGACGAGGCGACCGGCGTCGCCCACGCCCACAAGGTGCCGACCACGCCGACCGATCCGTCGGAGGGGCTGATCACCGGCATCCGCGAGGCCTGCGAACGGCTGGGCGTCGGCCCGGAGACGGTGCGGGCGATCCTGCACGGCACCACGATCGCCACCAACGCGGTGCTGCAGCGCCGGCTGCCGGACGGGGCGCTGATCACCACGGCCGGCTTCACCGACGTGCTGGAGATCGGCCGCCATGTCCGCAAGCACGTGTATGCCAACCGGGCCGAGCCGCGCGCCTTGCTGGTGCCGCGCTCGCGCCGCTTCGGCGTGGTCGAGCGGGTCCGCGCCGACGGCTCGGTCGAGACCGCGCTGGACGAGGCGTCGGTGCGCGCGGCCGCCGAGCGGGTGAAGGCCAGCGGGGCGACCGCCGTCGCCATCGCCTTCCTGCACGCCTACGCCAACCCGGCGCACGAGCTGCGGGCAGCCGAGATCGTCCAGCAGGTCCTGCCCGACGCCTTCGTGTCGTGCAGCCACCAGGTCAGCCCGGAGATCCGCGAGTTCGAGCGGACCTCGACCACGGTGCTGAACGCGCTGCTGATGCCGGTGGTGAAGACCTATCTCTCGAAGCTGCGGGCCCGGCTGGCCGACGCCGGGCTGGCCGCTCCGGTGTACCTGGTGCAGTCGAACGGCGGCGTCACCACGCCGGAGATCGCCGGCGAGCAGCCGGCCCGGCTGCTGCTGTCGGGGCCGTCCGGTGGTGCGAGGGCGGCCGAGGTGCTGGCCGCCGAGCTGGCCGAGCCGAACCTGATCGCGGTCGACATGGGCGGCACCTCGTACGACGTGTCGATCGTCCACGACGGCGCCATCCGGCTGGTCACCCAGGGCGACGTCGACGGCCTGCCGGTGCGGCTGCCGATGATCGAGATTCGCACCATCGGCGCCGGCGGCGGCTCGATCGCCAAGGTCGACGGCACCGGCCGGCTGCTGGTCGGGCCGGACAGCGCCGGCGCGGTGCCGGGGCCGGTGTGCTATCGGCGCGGCGGCGAGGAGCCGACCGTGACCGACGCCAACGTGGCGCTCGGGCGGATCGACCCCGGCTATTTCCTGGGCGGCGCGATGGACCTGGACGTGGACGGGGCGAAGCGGGCGCTGGCCGAACGGGTGGCGGCCCCGCTGGGGCTGGAGCCCGGGCCGGCGGCCGAGGGCGTGGTGGCGGTGGCGACCGCTCACATGGCCGCGGCGATCCGCCTCAGCCTGTTCGAGAAGGGCCTGGACCCCAAGGATTTCGCGCTGATCTCGTTCGGCGGCGCCGGCGGCCTGCACGCCTGCGACACCGCGGCCGAGATCGGCACCGGCCGGGTGGTGTTCCCGCGCGACCCCGGCACGCTCAGCGCCTGGGGCATGCTGTTCGGCGACGTGGTCCACGACCTGGCGCGCTCGCGGCTGCTCAAGGCCGACGCCTCGGCGGTGCCGGTGTTGGAGACCGCGCTGGCCGAGCTGCGGGCCGAGGCCGAGGACCTGCTGGCGCGCGACGGCATCGACCCGGCCGACCGGGCGTTCCCGGTGACCCTGGACCTGCGCTATCCGGGACAGGCCTACGAGATCGGCGTGACGCTGGCGGGGGTCGACGGCCTTGCCCCGGATGCGCTGAATGCGGCGGTCGCGGCGTTCCACGACGCCCACGAGCGCCAGTACGCCCATGCCGAGCGCCATATCGTCCCGGAGATCGTCACCGTGCGGATGGCCGCGACCGGCCGCCTGACCCGGCCGGGGGAACGGCCGTTCGACGCCGCTGCCGGCGGTGCGGCGAAGGGCACACGGCGGATCCGGATCGCCGGCGGCGAGCGCGACGCGGCGGTGTGGGAGCGGGCCGCCATCGGCACCGACGTCACGGTCGACGGGCCGGCGATCGTCGAGGAACCGCATTCCACCCTGCTGGTGCCGCCCGGCTGGCGGCTCGTCGCCCACCCGACCGGCGCCCTGATCGCCACCTGCGAAGGACTCTGACCATGGACGCGCTGAACCCGATCCCCCTTGGGCCGATCCAGGTGGAGATCATCCGCAACGCCTTCGTGGCGGCCGCCGAGGAGATGAGCGTCACGGTCTGGCGCACCAGCCGCAGCGCCGTGGTCCGCGAGATCCTCGACTACTCCTGCTGCATCTTCGACGCCAAGGGCCGCAGCACCGCCCAGTCCGCGGCGATGCCGGTGCACCTGAACTCGATGCCGGCCTGCCTGGAGGAGATCCTGGCCAGCCACATCCCGCTCGAGGAGTGGCACGAGGGTGACATCGTCATCACCAACGATCCCTATGCCGGCGGCCAGCACCTGCCGGACATCCAGACCTTCAAGCCGGTGTTCCTGGATGGTCGGCTGATCGCCATCGCCGGCATCCTGGTGCACCACCTGGACGTCGGCGGCGGCGCGGCCGGGTCGTACGACGCGTCGGCCACCGAGATCTACCAGGAGGGCTTCCGGATCCCGCCGCTGAAGCTGGCCGAGGGCGGCCGGCGCAACGAGGCGGTGATCAAGCTGCTGCTGCGCAACAGCCGCGAGCCGGTCAACGTCGGCGGCGACTTCGCCTCGCAGCTCGCCGCACTCGACACCGGTGTGGCCAACCTGCAGCGGCTCGGCCGGCGCTACGGCGCCGACACCCTGGCGGCCGCGGCCGAGCGCATCCAGGCGCAGTCCGAGGCGGCGATGCGCGCCACCATCGCCCAAATCCCGGACGGCACCTACGCGTTCGAGGACTTCGTCGACGACGACGGCATCGAGCGCGACCGGCCGCTGCGCATCCACGTCGCGCTGACGGTCAAGGGCGAGGAGGTGCTGATCGACCTGTCGGGCTCCGCCGAACAGGCGGTCGGGCCGGTCAACTGCACCCTGAACATGACCCGCTCGGCCGTGGTCTGCGGGGTGATGATGGCGCTCGGCAGCGAGGTGCCGGCCAATGCCGGCTGCTACCGGCCGGTGACCGTTACCGCGCCCGAGGGGCTGGTGGTCAACGCCCGCTCGCCGGCCCCGGTCGCCAACCGCATGGCCACCGGGCACCGCATCGTCACCACCGTGCTGGGGGCGTTCGCCCAGGCGATGCCGGGCAAGGTGCCGGCCGCCTATTACGGGGTCAGCTACGCCTACGCCCTGAACTGCTTCCTGGAGGACGGCCGCCGGCAGGTCTATTTCGACCTGGAGTGCGGTGGCTGGGGCGCGCACCCGGAGGAGGACGGCGCCAGCGGGTTCTCCTGCGGCTTCCACAACATCGCCAACGCGCCGGTGGAGATGCTGGAGAACACCCTGCCGCTGACCTTCGTGGAATACGGCCTGGTGCCGGACAGCGGCGGGCGCGGGCGGACCCGCGGTGGCCTCGGACTGGCCCGGGCGTTCCGGCTCGACGCGCGGGAGGGCCGGTTCGCCGCCAACCTGGAGCGTTTCAAGTTCGCGCCCTACGGGCTGGCCGGCGGCGAGGCCGGGCGGCCGGGCCGGCTGACCGTCACCCGCGCCGGCACGGGCACGTCCGAGGAACTGCCGTCCAAGGTCGGCGGGCTGAAGGTGGCGCGCGGCGACGTACTGCGGCTGCAGACCGCCGGCGGCGGCGGCTACGGCGACCCGGCGGAGCGGGCCCCGGCGGCGGTCGAGCGCGACCGCGCCGAGGGCTACACCAGCGCCGGCTGACCGGGCGTCAGGAGTTCTGGCCGGGCTTCGGCAGCTCCGCCGTCTGCTCGCGCACCCAGCCCTCGCCGGCCGAGATGACGCAGGTCGGGCCGCCGGGGATCGTGATCGCGATGGTCCAGGTTCCCCGGTCGTCCGAACTGTAGACCTGGACGAGGTTGCCGTCGGCGTCGACCCCGGCGGCGGTGAGCACCTCGCCGTACTGCTTGCCGAGCCGATCCATCAGGAGATCGGCGCGCGGCGTGCAGAGCCTGGCGGCCTGGGCGTCGGCCGGGGTCGTTCCGGACGCCGTCAGAGCCAGGGCCAGCACACCCGCGACCGCCGCCGTTCTGGCAATGCTCGCGTTAACCCGTGTCATGACCCGCTTCCTTTCCGGGACCGTCGGCCGGTCCCTTGCCTCGACGTTCTGTCGTCGGTCCGGTGTGAGACGACGCCGGTCGATGCCAGTACACGTCGTCTTCCGGGCCGATTATCAGTCAGGAACCGCTAATAAACCGTCACCGTTTTCCAAATGATCCGTTAACGGGTGGAAAAAGGTCCGGGTGCATTCGCGCGGACGGAACACGGCATCGTGCCGTCCAATACTCCGGAGAACCGGTATGACTAGACCGTGGCTGGGTTCTCCGGCGCGTTAGCCGGCGGACAGGATGGCGCGCACCCGTTCGGCGATGGTCCGTTCGTCGTCCGGTCGCAGGGCGACCGGGGCGAGCAGCACGATGCCGTCCTGCACCCGCGACGGGTTGGCTGCGACCGACGGCCGGCCGTCCTGCAGCCGGCGCACCAGCTCGAGGGCGTCGAGGCCGAGGGCGGCCTCGTCGAGGGTGAGCTCGACGGTCGGGGTGCCGTTGCGGCGGTCGCGGACGATCCGCACGGCCGTGTGCGGGATGCCGCGCAGGCCGTCGGCGAGCCGCTCCATCTGCGCGGTCCAGCGGACGATCCGGGCGTCGTCTCCCTCGGCGACGAACAGGTCGAGGGCGGTCAGCAGGCCGACGATCGCCTCCTTGCCGACCTTGGCCGGGCGGCCGATGCCGTGCTGCGGCAGGCCCGGCAGGCGGGCCTTGTCGAACAGCGCCGGCGGCGGGTTCCACTGCTCCCACAGGATGTCCTGGTCGAGGTGCTGCAGGGCGGCCGCCATCACCAGGTCGCGCCGGCCGCACAGGATGCCGGAGGCCTGCGGGCCGCCGATCGCCTTGCCACCGGAGAAGCACACCAGGTCGGCGCCCTCGGCGACGAAGCGCCTCAGGTTGGCGGCCGGCGGCAGCTGGGCGGCGGCGTCGACCAGCACCGGCACCCCGGCGGCATGGGCGACCGTCACCACCTCGGCGAGCGGCGGCCGGGCGTCCGGCCCAGCGACGTACAGCACCGCGGCGGTGCGGTCGGTAATGGCGGCGGCGATCTCCCAGGCCTCGGTGTCGCGCACGCCGGCTCCGGCGAACCGGTCCGACAGGCCGACCTCGACCAGGGTCACGCCGGCGGCCCGGACCGCGTGGTCGTAGAAGTTGCGGTGGCTGCGCGGCACCACGACCTCGTTCTTCATCCCGGTGGTGTCGGGCAGCCGGTTCATGCGCGCCGGGTCGAGCCCGGTGACGCAGGCGGCGGTGCCGAGCAGCAGCGCCGCCGCCGCGCCCGAGGTGACATAGCCGGCCTCGGCCCCGGTGTGGCCGGCGATCAGCTCCGAGGCGCGCGCCTCCAGGGTCGCCATGTCGACCGTCCACTGGGTGGCCTCGCGCATGGCGTCGGCCACCTCGGGACGCATGATCCCGCCGGACAGCCGGGTGGCGGTGGTGTGGGCGTTGATGACGGTCGGCACCCCGAGCCGCTCGTAGACGGTGGTGTTGCGGTTCCCCGTCGGGTCGGCGTCCGTCATCGGGTTCCTCCGTTCTGCAGGCGGTCGTGGTGTCCCGCGATTGTGGCCGGAGCGGGCGCCGGTTTGGCAACGGGAACATTCCGTTCCGGCGCTTGCGGGCCGGCCGGCCGCGTGCTTGGCTTCGGCTGTACCCGCAGGAGACTTTCCCATGTTCCGCCCGAACCACCTGAAATCGGTGATCGCCGCCGGTGAGCCGGCGCTCGGCGTCTGGCTGCAGCTGGGCGAGCCGTCGATCGCCGAGATCGCCAGCCTGGCCGGCTACGATTTCCTGATCCTGGACAACGAGCACGGCCCGGCCTCGCTCCCGCAGACCGTCCACAGCATGCGGGCCGCCCAGGCCGGCAAGGCCACCGTGATGGTCCGGGCGCCGGGCCAGGACCCCGACTACCTGAAGCGGATCCTGGACGCCGGCGCCGAGGCGATCATGGTGCCGATGGTCGAGACCGCCGAGCAGGCGCGCGCCGTGGTCGCCGCCTGCCGCTATCCGCCGGCCGGTCGCCGCGGCTACTCGGCGCCGACGGTGCGGGCGTCGGGCTACGGCGCCGACCCGGACTATGCCGCCAAGGCCAACGACCAGCTGTTCATCTGCGTGCAGATCGAGTCCGACAAGGCGGCCGCTCAGGCCCAGGAGATCGCCGCGGTCGACGGGGTCGACCTGGTGTTCATCGGGGTCGCCGACCTGTCCGGCTCGATCGGCCTGATGGGCCAGCCCGGCCGGCCCGAGGTCGACGCCCAGATCCGCAAGGCCGAGGCCGGGGTACGGGCGGCCGGCAAGCCGCTCGGCACAATCCCGCGGCCGGGCCACAGCATGGTCGAGCTGGCGGCCGAGGGTTACCGGCTGCTGGCCGGAATCGCCGATTCCGGGGCGCTCAGGGCGGCCTTCACCGCCGACGTGGCGGCGTTCGCCCCGGCCAAGCGGAAGGGCTGACCGGGTGGAAGGGCTGACGGGGGCCGCTCAACCGGTCGCCGCGCGCACCAGGATCAGCCCGATCGCCAGCGGCACCGGGATCCGCAGCAGCCACAGCCAGACGGTGCCGGCCCAAGTGCCGTACAGGTCGGCCTCGCGCCGGGCCAGGCCCTGCTCGATCCGCCAGCCGACGAACAGCGCGATCGCCAGGCCGCCGAGCGGCAGCACCATGTCGGCGGCGACGGCGTCGATGGCGTCCAGGATGCCGCGGCCGGCGATCCGGATGCCCGACAGCAGCCCGAAGCCGAGCGCCGACGGCAGGCCGAGCAGGAACACCAGGGCGCCGGCCGCGAGCGCGGCGGTGCGCCGGCGCAGCCGCAGCCGACGCATGGCGACCGCCACCGGGACCTCCAGCATCGACAGCATCGAGGTCAGCGCCGCGGCCGCCAGCAGAAAGAAGAACAGCGTTCCGACGATCCGGCCGCCGGGCATCGCCAGGAAGATCTGCGGCAGGGTGATGAACGCCAGCTCCGGCCCGGCCTTCGGGTCGACCCCGAAGGCGAACACCGCCGGGAAGATCGCCAGCCCCGCGACCAGCGCGAACAGGGTGTCGCCGACCACGATGGCGATCGCCGAGGCCGGCAGGCCGACGGTGCGGGGCAGGTAGCTGCCGTAGGTCGCGAACACCGCCGCGCCGACCCCGAGCGAGAAGAACGCCTGGCCGAGCGCGGCGGCGTAGACGGCCGGGTCGGCGAACGCCGACCAGTCGGGGGCGAACAGGAAGCGCAGGCCGGCACCGGCCCCCGGCAGCGAGACCGCGTGAATCGCCAGGCCGGTGACGATGACCGCCAGGGTCGGCATCAGCCAGCGGTTCAGGCGCTCGATGCCGCCCTGCACGCCGCTCGCCACCACCGCGACGGTCGCGGCCAGCATCGTCGCCTGCCAGACCACCGGCTCGACGGTGCCGGCGACGAACTGCTGGAAATAGCCGCCGTAGCCGGCGGCGGCGACGGTCCAGAGCGTGCCGGTGACGGCGCCGACGGCGTAGTCGAGCGCCCAGCCGGCGATGACCGCGTAGTAGCTGAGGATGACCGTGCAGCCGACCACGGCCATCCAGCCGGCCAGCGGCCAGGCGTGCCGCGGCTCGGGGTCGGCGACCGTGAACGCCGCGATCGCGTCGCCCTGGGCGCGCCGGCCGAGCGACAGCTCGCCGATCACCAGCGGCAGGCCGATCAGCACCACGAAAGCCAGGTAGATCAGCAGGAAGGCGCCGCCGCCGTTCTCGCCGGCGACGTACGAGAACCGCCAGATATTGCCGATCCCGACCGCCGACCCGATGGTCGCCAGGATGAAGCCGGTGCGCGACCGCCACTGTTCCCGGTCGTTCATCGCGGGCACCTCATCGTGTTCGCGGGCGCGGACGTGGCCGCGGCCATTGCGGGTGGCGGGCGCGCTCGATCAGTCTTGCGGTACCGGCGCCGCCGGCGTGCAGCAGCCAGCCGAGCACCAAGCCGGCCGCGCCCCAGCGCACGTCGAGCGTCAGCCCCGGCCGCCACTGCGCGTAGGCCCGCTCCAGGATCGCCCGGTCGTGCGACCGCACGACCACCCAGGGCCGGGTCCAGGGACCGGCCTCGGCCATCGCCTGCTGCAGCGCGCTGAGTTCCGCGACCCGCTCGACCAGCCGCTCGACCGCCTCGCCGGTCTTGCGGAAGGCGACGTCCTCGCTGGCGGCCAGGCGCCGGCGGTAGTCGTCGAAGGCCAGCCCGGCGCCGGCGGCCGCCCGCTCGAAGCTGTCGAGGGTGGCGCGCGCCTCGTCCAGCGCGCCGCCGAGGCGCTGGCCGTAGGCGTCGACGAAGGTCGGGATTTGCGACCCGAGCAGCGCGCCGCCCAGCACGAAGGCGAGGAACACGAGGTCGCGCAGCAGGCCCATCCGGTCAGGTCCTCCGCTGCGGTGCGGACGGCCCGAAGCCGCGGAACGGCCGGTCCGGCGGACGGCGCAGCCAGTTGCCGGGATGCCAGCGCGCGGCCCCGTCGACCGCATGCAGGGTGTAAGCCATGCGCGAGCGGTCCGAGGTGTTGGGGGCGCTGCCGTGCGGCAGCCTGCCGTGCAGCACCACCAGCGTGCCCTTCGGCGCCGGCAGCGGCACCGCCGCCGCCTCGTCGAACGGCGTCGGGTCCAGGGTCTCGGTCACCAGCTCGCCGTCGACCTCGTGGAACAGCCGGCGCAGCGGCCCGCGGTGGCCGCCAGGAATGGCGTACAGGCAGCCGTTGGTGGCGTCGGCGTCCTCCAGCGCGAGCCAGAAACCGACGACGCTAGGCGGGTCGGTGACCAGGAACGTGGCGTCCTGGTGGCAGGTGACCTCGCCGCCGATCGACGGCGGCTTCCAGATCACCATCGACTGCACCAGCCGCGGGTCGGCGAGGCCGATGCCGCGGGCCAGGGCGGCGAGCTGCGGCCGGCGCGACACCCGGTCGAACACCGGGTCCAGGTCGTGCATGGCGTGGCCGAGCTTGTTCACCGCCTCGAGCTTCGGGCGGATCAGCCTGCCGGCCGCGTCGATGGCGCCGTCCTCCAGGAACACCCGGACCTTGTCGCCGGACTCCCGGAACCAGCTCTCGGCGGCGTGGCGCGGCGCCGTGGTCGAGAACACCGCCGCCCCTTCGGCCGGGTCCCAGGCCTCGACGATGGCGCGCGAGCGCTCGACCAGGGCATCGCAGTCGGCTGCCGGCACCGCGTCCTCGATCACCAGCACGCCGTCGCGCGCCCACGCCGCCAGCATGGCGGGGGAGGGCGCGCCGCCGGCGGTGGCGGCGAAGCGGGGGATTGCGGTCATGGAGCAGCGCCCGTCGCGCCGTGGGTTCCGGCTCGGCTGCGCGGAGGCGCATCCGTCCGGAATGACGTCAAGGAAAGGGCAGGGGCGGCCGGCTCCCCCTTTCCCGACGTCATCCCGGACTTGATCCGGGACCCACCCGCAACCGCGGTGCTGATCCAAGACACCTTCATCCGCCCCTCCCAAGCCGGCTCACGCCGTGCGGCCCCGGCGGCAGGCCGAGATGGTCGGCCAGGGTGGCGCCGACGTCGGCGAAGGCGAGCCGGCCGAGGTCGCCGTGCGGGGCCGCCGGGCCGGCCAGCAGCACCGGCACCTGCTCGCGGGTGTGGTCGGTGCCGGGCCAGGTCGGGTCGTTGCCGTGGTCGGCGGTCAGCACCGCCAGGTCGCCGGCCCGCAGCCGGTCGAGGAAGTCGGGCAGCCGGCGGTCGAACGTCTCGAGTTCGGCGGCATAGCCGGCGACGTCGCGGCGGTGGCCCCACAGGCTGTCGAAGTCGACGAAGTTCACGAGGACCAGTGCGCCGTCGGGCGCGGTGTCGGCTGCCTCCAGCAGGGCGTCGTACAGGGCCGGGTGGCCGCTGGCCTTGACCTCGCGGCCGGTGCCCTGGTGGGCGAAGATGTCGCCGATCTTGCCGATCGAGATCACCGTCCCGCCGGCATCGGCATGGCGCTGCAGCAGGGTCGGCGCCGGCGGCGGCACCGCCAGGTCCTTGCGGTTGCCGGTGCGGGTGAAATCGGCGGCGCCGGTGCCGACGAACGGCCGGGCGATCACCCGGCCGACGGTGTCCGGGATCAGCCGGCGGGCGATCCGGCACAGCTCGTACAGTCGCTCCAGCCCGAACGCCTGCTCGTGGGCGGCGATCTGCACCACGCTGTCGGCCGAGGTGTACAGGATCGGCTTGCCGGTGCGGACATGCTCCTCGCCGAGCCGCGCGATGATCTCGGTGCCGCTGGCGTGACAGTCGCCGAGCACGCCGGGCAGCCCGGCCTCGCGGACAAGCGCCGCGGTGAACTCCGCCGGGAACGCCGGCACGGTGGTCGGGTAGTAAGTCCAGTCGAAGGCGACCGGCACGCCGGTCAGCTCCCAGTGGCCGCTCGGAGTGTCCTTGCCCCTGGAGGTCTCGGCGGCGTGGCCCCAGGCGCCGCGGGTCGCAGCCCCGGCCTCCAGGCCCGGCGGTTCGGTGCCGGCGGCGGCCCGGTGGGCGGCGCCGAGGCCGAGCGACAGCAGGGTCGGGATCGCAAGCGGTCCGCCGCGGCCGTGGCGGTCGCCGCGCCCGTCGGCGCAGGCCTCGGCGATGTGGCCGAGGGTGTCGGCGCCGGTGTCGCCGAAGTCGGCCGCGTCCGGGGCGCCGCCGATGCCGACGGAGTCGAGGACGACCAGGAAGCCGCGGCTCATCGCGCCTCTCCGGTGCGGCGCTCGATCACCGCCGGGCCGGCGGCGACCGGGTCCGAACCGATGGTCACGGCGTGCCGCACCGCTTCGGCACCGCGCTCGGCGGCGGCTTCGGAGCTCGCGTGCACCACGGCGATCGGCCGGTCGGCGTCGACCGGTTCGCCGATGCCGGCGACCGCATCCAGCCCGACCGCATGGTCGATCGGGTCGGCCGCCCGGCGCCGGCCGCCGCCGAGCTCGATCACCGCCACGCCGAGGGCGCGGGTGCCGACGGCGGCGACGATGCCGGGCTGCGCCGGGGGCACCGGGCGGACGACCGCGGCACGGGGCAGATGGTCGTCCGGGCGCTCCAGCAGGTCGGCCGGTCCGCCGAGGTCGGCGACCATGGCGGCGAACCGCTCGGCCGCCCGGCCGTCGGCCAGCGCGGCCTCGGCCATGGTCCGGCCGGCCGCGGGGTCGTCGGCCAGCCTGCCGAGCGCCAGCATCTCGCCGGCGAGCGCCAGGGTGACCTCCTGCAGCCGGCGGTCGCGTGCCTCGCCGGTCAGGAATCCGATCGCCTCGCGCACCTCCAGGGCGTTGCCGGCGGTCCGGCCCAGCACCTGGTTCATGTCGGTGACCAGGGCGACCGTCGGCAGGCCGGCGCGGTTGGCGGTCTCGGCGATGGCGTCGGCCAGGTCGCGGGCGTCGTCCAGGGCGGCCATGAAGGCGCCGCTGCCGGTCTTCACGTCCATCACCAGCCCCTGCAGGCCGGCCGCCAGCTTCTTCGACAGGATCGAGGCGACGATCAGCGGGATCGACTCGACGGTCGCGGTCACGTCGCGGATCGCGTACAGCCGGCGGTCGGCGGGCGCCAGGTCGTCGGTCTGGCCGATCACCGCGCAGCCGGCCGAGCGCACCACGCGCCCGAAGGTCGCGAGGTCGGGGGCGGTGTCGTAGCCGGGGATCGAGTCGAGCTTGTCGAGGGTGCCGCCGGTGTGGCCGAGGCCGCGGCCGGAGATCATCGGCACGTAGCCGCCGCAGGCCGCCACGATCGGCGCCAGCATCAGGCTGACCTTGTCGCCGACCCCGCCGGTCGAGTGCTTGTCGAGCACCGGTCCCGGCAGGTCCGGCCAGGCCAGCACCCGGCCGCTGTCGGCCATCGCCCGGGTCAGGGCGGCGCGTTCGTCGGCGTCGAGGCCGCGGAAGAACACCGCCATCGCGAACGCCGCCGCCTGGCCCTCGGTGATCGAGCCGTCGCTGACCCCGGCGACGAAGGCGGCGATGGCCTCGGCCGGCAGCCGGCCGCCGTCGCGTTTGGCGCGGATGGTTTCCTGAGGCAGCGGGGCATGATTCGGCACTGGGGCGGTCCGGTCGGTTGACTGTGGCGGATCCAGATATGGGGGCACGCTAGCACCGCCGCACGCCACTGTAAGCCCGCGCGGTCCAGGTCGCCGAGTGGTTGATTTGGCTCAATGTCGCCCCCAGATCGCGGCCGCATTCTTGGATCACCCAATCCCTGAGCATCGATCCTCGAGGAGGTGGATCATGGCTGAGCAAGACAAGACCCCGGTTCCGGCTTCGTCGTCGTCGCGGGCGCTCGATCCGTTCGCGGCGTTCCGCAGCGAGATGGACCGGGTGATGGACAGCTTCTTCGGCGGCCGTTCGCTGTTCCAGATGCCGTCGTTCAACGTGCCCGACCTGCGGGTCGGCGACGTGGCGCTGGTGCCGCAGGTCGACGTCAAGGAGGACGACAAGGCGATCACCGTGACCGCCGAGCTGCCGGGGCTGACCGAGAAGGACATCGAGGTCACCCTGGAGGACGGCGTGCTGACCCTGAAGGGCGAGAAGCGGGAAGAGAAGACCGACGCGGCCGCCAAGATCACCGAGCGCCGCTACGGCCGGTTCCTGCGCAGCTTCCGGCTGCCGGACGGCATCGACGAGGACAAGGTGGCGGCCGCGGTCGACAAGGGCGTTCTGCACATCACCGTGCCGAAGAACCCGAAGGCCGCCCCGAAGGCCCGCAGCATCCCGATCGGCGGGAAGAGCTGAGCGGCGGGGAGACGCCCGTCGCGCCGTGGGTTCCGGCTCGGTCGCGCCGTCGGGCGCGTCCGTCCGGAATGACGTCAGGAAGGGGAGGGCGTCCCAACCAAGTCGTCATTCCGGCCCGGACCGCTGCCAGCGGGACGGATCCGGAATCCACCCGCCGCCGCAGCGACCGATGACTACGCCGCCATCTTTGCCAGCTCGCGCTGGCGCTTCGCCAGCAGCCACTTGGCGCCGTAGTTGGTGGCCTGGAACAGCTTGGTGTGGGGCTTCAGGCCGCAGGCCTTGAAGATCATCGCCAGCGCCTTCTCGATGTGCGGGTCGCGGTAGTACTGGTAGGCGCGCCGCATGTAGGCCTTGGTGTTGCGCTCGCGGTCGTAGGGCTCGCCCTGGTTGTTGGCGGCGTAGAACGCGTAGGCGAGCTCGTCGTCCTCGGTCTCCATGATCCGCCCGAGTGCCAGCCTGAGGCGCTGCAGGGTGCCGATCCGGTCCTGCTCCAGGAACCGCTTCAGGTGGTCGTAGAACAGCTTGTAGTGGCGCAGCTCGTCGCCGGCGATGAACCGGCAGATCGCCTTCAGCGCCGGCTCCTCGGTGGCGTCGCCGAGCGCGCGGTAGTACGAGCTGGTGCCGACCTCGACCATGCAGCGGGCGACCAGCTCGCCGGCGCGCGAACCGCGGATCGACTCGGTGGCGTCGACGTCGGGACGGAAGCCCTTGCGGAAATCTGCGAACCGGGGCTCGAACTCGAAGCTCGGGTCGGCGAGGGCCGACCACCTGCCGAGCGCCTGGCCGTGCTGGCGCTCCTCCAGGCCCCACTCCTCGGCGGCCTGCACGAAGGCGTCGTCGTCGCGGAACACGTTCTTCAGGTAGGTGACGTAGTCGGCCGAGTTGTACTCGACCATCGCCGCCGCCTTGGCCAGCGCCAGCTGGTCCGGCTCGACCTTCGACGGATCGAACGAGTCCCACGGCACGTCGTCGAGAGTCCAATGCTTAACGGGCTTCACGGTACTTCTCTCCATGAACGGGCTGCCCTTCGATCCGACGCCTGCGGCAACCATTCGCGGCAGCTGGACCGACAGTTCCAAGCATGCCGAATTGCCGGGCGGAACGGAACGCCTCAGTAGGCGGCGCGCGAGGCCGGTGCCGCCGAGCCGTCGCCGAGCGTCGCCAGCAGCGCGCCCAGCAGGCCGCTGGCGCCGAACCGGAAACGCGCCGGCCCGACGGTCGTTCCGAGGACCCGGTCGGCGAGCCGCAGGTAGGCGGCGGCCTGGGCGGCGGTGCGCACGCCACCCGCCACCTTGACGCCGACCGGGCGGCCGGCGGCGGCCGCCACCTCAAGCAGCAGGTGGGCGGATTCCAGGGTCGCCGACACCGGCGTCTTGCCGGTCGAGGTCTTCAGGAAGTCGGCGCCCGCCGCCACCGCCGCCTCTGCGGCGCCGCGGATCGCACCCGACGTCATCAGCCGGCCGGTCTCCAGGATCACCTTCAGGGTGCGGTCGCCGGCGGCCGCGCGGGCCGCCTCCAGCACCGCGATCGCCGGCGCCCGGTCAGCCAGGCCTGGTAGGGCAGCACCACGTCGATCTCGTCGGCGCCGTCGCCGACCGCCGCGCGGGTCTCGGCGGCGACCGCCGTGGCGTCCTCGCGGCCGTGCGGGAAGTTCACCACCGTGCAGACCCTGACGCCGCTGCCGTCGAGCAGACGGCGGCATAGCGGCACGAACGGCGCATACACGCAGACCGCCGCCACCGGCCCGGCCGGGGTGACGGCGCGGGCGCACAGCGCCTCGATCGCCGCGTCGGTGTCGTCGTCGTTCAGCGAGGTCAGGTCGAGGCAGGCGATCGCCCGGACCGCGGCGTCGTTCAGGGGATCAGCGCTCATCGGTCGCTCCCGACAGGAAGCGGCTCAGCAGGCGGGCGAGGTCGGCCGCCATGGCGGAGCCGCGGGTCATGGTTTCGGCGTGGTCGAGGGCCGAGCCCGGCACCATGCCGGCGGCCAGGTTGGTGATGCCGGAGATCGCCGCCACCCGCACGCCCATGTGCCGGAGCGCGATGGTCTCGGGCACCGTCGACATGCCGACGGCGTCGGCGCCGAGGATCCGCATCGCCCGGATCTCGGCCGGGGTCTCGAAGCTGGGGCCGAGCACCCAGTAGTACACGCCCTCGGCGAGCGCGATGCGCTCGGCATGGCCGGCGTCGCGCAGGCGCTCCTGCAGGGCGGCGTCGTAGGCCGAGGTCATGTCGAAGAACCGCGGTCCCAGGGCGTCCTCGTTGGCGCCGGCCAGCGGGTTCAGCCCGGTGCCGTTGATGTGGTCGGTCACCAGCATCAGCCGGCCGGGGCCGACCGAGGCGTGCAGGCTGCCGGCGGCGTTGGTCAGCACCACTGTGTCGCAGCCGAGCCGGGCCAGGGTGCGGACCGGGCGCACGACGTCGGCCAGCCGATGTCCTTCATAGGCGTGGGCGCGGCCCTGCAGCACCGCCACCGGGGTGCCGCCGAGGCTGCCGAGCCGCAGCCGGCCGGCATGGCTGGTGACGCCCGGCCGCGGGAAGCCGGGGATATCCTCGTACCGGATGTCGGTAGCGTCGGTCACCGCGTCGGCGACGGCGCCGAGCCCGGAGCCGAGCACGATCCCGACCTTCGGGGCGGCGCCCGGTGCCCGGGCGCGGATCGCGTCGACGGCGGCGTCGAGGGCGTGGAGTTCCGACATCACCGCTCCTTCACATAGGGCACGCCGATGGCCTTCGGGGCGATCGCCTTGCCGATGAAGCCGGCCAGCAGGATCACCGTCAACGCGTAAGGCAGCGCCTGGATCAGCGCCACCGGCGCCTGGCCGATCCCGGGCAGCTCGACCCCCTGCAGCCGGGTCGCGGCCGCGTCGAGGAAGCCGAACAGCACGCAGGCCAGGAACGCCGGCACCGGCCGCCATTTGCCGAAGATCAGCGCGGCCAGCGCGATATAGCCCTTGCCGGCGGTCATGTCGCGCACGAACCCGGCCGACTGCGCGGTCGAGAGATAGGCGCCGGCGACCCCGCACAGCGCCCCGGTAACCAGCACCGCCCGGTAGCGCAGCCACTCGACCGAGATGCCGGCGGTGTCGACCGCCGCCGGGGTCTCGCCGACCGCCCTGAGGCGCAGCCCGAAGCGGGTCCGGAACACCACCCACCAGGCCGCCGGCACGGCGGCGAGCGCGGTGTAGACCAGGATGTTGTGGCCGCTGAGCAGCTCGTAATACAGGTCGCCGATGACCGGCACGCCGCGCAGCGCCTCGGCGAACGGCAGCTCGATCGGCGCGAACCGGGCGCCGTGGGCCAGCGCCGGGGTCTGGCCGCCCTGGTCGAACCAGGCGATGCCCAGCACCACGGTCAGCCCGGCCACCATCACGTTGATCGCCACGCCGCTGACCACCTGGTTGCCGCGATAGGTGATGCAGGCGAGGCCGTGCAGAAGGGCAAGGCAGCACGACACCAGCACCGCCACCAGCAGGCCGACCCAGGCCGAGCCGGTGACCGCCGCGGTGGCGGCAGCGGCGAACGCGCCGGCCAGCATCTTGCCCTCGAGCCCGATGTCGATGACGCCGGAGCGCTCGCTGAACAGCCCGGCCATCGACGCCAGGATCAGCGGGGCGGCGACCCGGACGGTGGCGTCCAGGGTCAGCAGGACCAGCAGCCAGGCCTCGCTCACGCCGCGTCCTCCCGCCGCATCCGGCGCCACAGCCTGAGCGCCAGCGGGTTCAGCATGTAGGCCAGCGCCCCGGAGAACAGGATCACCAGGCCCTGGATCACCACCACCATGTCGCGGGTGATGTTGTCGAACTCGAAGTCGAGCTCGGTGCCGCCCTGGTACAGCGCGCCGAACAGCAGGCTGGCCAGCACGATGCCGACCGGGTGGGCCCGGCCCATCAGCGCGACGGCGATGCCGGTGAAACCGTAGCCGGCGGTGAAGTTCAGCAGCAGCCGGTGGTGCACCCCGAGGATCTCGTTGATGCCGACGAAGCCGGCGAGCGCGCCGGAGATGCACATGGTGACGACGACGACACGCTTCGGGTCGATGCCGGCATACACCGCCGCCGGCTCGTTGTGGCCGACCGTGCGGATCGCATAGCCCCAGCGGGTCCGGTAGATCAGCAGCCAGACGAACACGCAGGCCAGCGCCGCCCACAGGATCGACAGGTTGAGCGGCGAGCGGGCGACCGGGATCCCGACGGCGCCGAGCATCTCGTGCACGAACGGCAGCCACACCGTGGGCTCGAACTCCCGGCTCTCCGGCGACATCTGGCCCGGCTGGATCAGCACGTTGACCATCAGGTGCACCATCAGGGCCGAGGCCAGGAAGTTGAACATGATGGTGGTGATGACGACGTGGCTGCCGCGGTGCGCCTGCAGCCAGCCCGGCAGGAACGCCCAGGCGGCGCCGGACAGCCCAGCGGCGGCGATCGCCACCGGGATCAGCGCCCAGCCCGGCAGCCAGGCGTCGAGCCCGAGCGCGACCAGCCCGACCCCGAGCCCGCCGATATAGGCCTGGCCCTCGCCGCCGATGTTGAACAGCCCGGCATGGAAGGCCACGGCGACCGCCAGGCCGGTGAACACCAGGTTGGTGGCGTAGTACAGGGTGTAGCCGATCGCCTCGTCGTAGCCGAAGGCGCCGGTGACCAGCACCGACAGGGCGTCGAGCGGGTTCTCGCCGGCGACCAGCACGACCGCGCCGGCGACCAGGAAGGCCAGCAGGATGTTGACCGCCGGGATCAGCCCGACGTCGATCCAGCGCGGCAGCTCGCGGCTCACGGGTGGCGCTCCTCGAGCGGGCTGTGTGGGTCCCGGCTCTGCGCTGCGCTTCGGCCGGGATGAGGAACAGGATCGTGATCCCCGCCCGCCCTCATCCCGGCCGAAGCGGCGCAGCCGCGTAGAGCCGGGACCCAGCTTGAGCATGCCGCCCTTTCCATCCCCTCACAGCTCATCGGTACTGTTCCCGTAGCCCGGTTCGAACAGCCGGCGCCAGACGCGCTCGGCGTAGGCGTCGGTCATGCCGGCCACGTAGTCGCAGACCCGGCGGCGCACGCTCTCGCTCGGGTCCAGCCCGTCCCAGAACGACCGCGGGATCAGCTCCTCCGGGGCGGTCAGGAACTCGTCGAACATCGCGGCGATCAGCCGGCGGCCCTTGCGGCGCAGCTGCACCACCTCGGCGGTGCGGATCACGTGGCGCCGGGTGAAGTCCATCAGGAAGTCGCACAGCGAGCGGACCTCCGGCGGCAGCGCGGCGTTCCAGCGCAGCAGCGGGTGCGCCAGCCCCTCGATCTCGACCAGGGTCACGTGGGTGACGAAGAAGTTCACCAGGGCGGCGATCGCCTGCTTGCGGTCGTGGCTGTAGGCCGAGAACAGCAGCCGCTGCAGGGTGTCGCGGTCCATCGACAGGCCGAGCCGGGTCAGTGCGTCGAAGTCGAGCCCGTCGTCGTCGGCGTCCAGCGCCGCCTCGAACTGGTCGCGGATCACCATGCGTCGGCCGATCGCGTCCTCCAGGTCGTGGACCGCGTAGGCGATGTCGTCCGCACAGTCCATGATCGAGCAGTCGAACGACTTGAACAGCGGCCGCCCGTCGGCGTCCATCGAGGTGAACCGGTGGCGGTCGTCGTCGGCGAACGGCTCCAGGATCCAGTCGACGGTGTCGCACTCGGTGTCCATGTAGCACTTCGGCGGCCGGTCGACGCCGGGCGGCACGTGGACGCTGGCCGCCGAGTACGGCACCGGGTACTTCAGCACCGCCAGCAGCAGCCGGCGGGTCGGGTTCAGGCCGACCCCCTTTGCCCGGTACTTCTCCAGCCGGGTCAGGACCCGCAGGGTCTGGCCGTTGCCCTCGAAGCCGTCGTCGTCCTTCATCTTGCCGTGGATCGCCACCTCGCCGTCGTGGCCGTAGGGCGGGTGGCCGAGGTCGTGGGCGTGGCAGGTCGCCAGCACCAGCGAGCGGTCCGGCAGCCAGGCCCGGGCCGCCGGGTCGGTCACGGTGCGCGACAGCTTCAGCAGGATGCCCTCGCCGATCTGGCCGACCTCGATCGAGTGGGTCAGGCGGGTGCGGTGGAAATCGCCCTCGCTGGTGCCCATCACCTGGGTCTTGCCCTGCAGCCGGCGGAACGCGGCGGAATGGATCACCCTTCCCTTGTCGCGCTCGAACGGGTTGCGCACGTCGTCGGGGCGCGACGGCTCGGGCTGGCGGCGCTCCTCGAAGCGCTCGGGGCCGGCGGCGGCACTCATGCCCGGATCTCCATCTGCCGGATCTCTTCGAGCGGCACGTTGGCCATCATCAGGCCGAGTGTGCGCTCGTCGGCCTCCGAGGCATCGATGCAGCCGACGATGCGGCCGCCGCACATCACCAGGATCCGGTCGGCCAGGCTCATGATCTCGTCGAGCTCGACCGACACCAGCAGGATCGCCGCTCCGGCGTCGCGCATGGCGACCAGCTGCCGGTGGATGAACTCGATGGCGCCGATGTCGACGCCGCGGGTCGGCTGGCCGACCAGCAGCAGCCTCGGGTCGCCGTCGAGCTCGCGCGCCAGCACCAGCTTCTGCTGGTTGCCGCCGGAGAACAGCGAGCCGCGCAGGTGCGGGTCGGCCGGTCGCACGTCGAAGGCCCGCATCTTGGCGGCGCAGTCCGCGACCACGGCGTCGTAGTCCATCAGCCAGCGGCCGTTGTAGGCCGGGCCGTCGTGGCGACCGAGGATGGCGCTCTCGGCGGCCTCGAACGGCAGCACCATGCCCATGCGGTGGCGGTCCTCGGGCACGTGGCCGACCCCGGCGGCGCGCACGGTGCGGGGATCGGCCGGCCGGTCGCGGGTGATCTCCAGCTCGCCGATGCGGATGCGGCCGGCGGCGATCCGGCGGATGCCGGCGAGCGCCTCCAGCAGCTCGCTCTGGCCGTTGCCGGACACCCCGGCGATCCCGACGATCTCGCCGGCCGCCACCTCGAAGCCGACGCCGTCGACCCGGGCCACGCCGTCGGCATCGACGATCCGCAGGCCGGCGACGTCCAGCACGGGCGCCCCGGCCGAGGCCGGCGCCTTGTCGACCTGGAACAGCACCTTGCGGCCGACCATCAGCTCGGCCAGTTCCTCGCGGCTGGTCTCGGAGGTGGGGCGGTGGGCGACCATCTCGCCGCGCCGCATGACCGAGACGGTGTCGGTGACCGCCAGGATCTCGCGCAGCTTGTGGGTGATCAGGACGACGGTGACGCCCTCGTCCCTGAGGGCGCGCAGGATCTCGAACAGCCGGTCGGTCTCCTGCGGCGTCAGCACGCCGGTCGGCTCGTCGAGGATCAGGATGCGGGCGCCGCGGTACAGCGCCTTCAGGATCTCGACCCGCTGCTGCAGGCCGACCGGCAGCTCGCCGACCAGGGCGTCGGCCGCGACCTCCAGGCCGTAGTCGCGCTCCAGCCGCTCCAGCTCGGCCCGCGCGGTCGCCCGGCCCGCGGCCAGCAGGGCCGAGCCCTCGGCCCCCAGCATCACGTTCTCCAGCACCGTGAAGGTCGGGACCAGCATGAAGTGCTGGTGCACCATGCCGATGCCGGCGGCGATCGCGTCCGAGGCGTCGCGGATCGCGACCGGCCGGCCACCGACCCTGATCTCGCCGGCATCGGCCTCGTAGAAGCCGTACAGGATGCTCATCAGGGTCGACTTGCCGGCGCCGTTCTCGCCGACGATGCCGTGGATGGTGCCGGCGGCGACAGTCAGCGACACGTCGTTGTTGGCGTGCACCGGGCCGAACCGCTTGTCGATCCCGATCAGCTCGATGGCCGGTGGAGTGCGCGTCATCGCGATGCGTCGATGCGGCGGGTGGGTTCCGGATCAAGTCCGGAATGACGACAGGGAGGGAGGCGGTGGCGGACGCCATCACCCCCCGCGGCCGTCATCCCGGACCGTCCCGCCACCGGCGGGACGGATCCGGGACCCACGGGCCCACGAGGTGTCATCGGCAGTCCGCCACCCGCCTCACATCGGGCAGGAATTGTCGGCCATGTAGTCGTGCACCTTGATCGAGCCGTCGACGATGCCGGCCTTGGCCTTCTCGACCGCCGCCTTCATGGCGTCGGTGATCAGCGCCTTGTTGTGCTCGTCGAGCGCCCAGTCGATACCGCCCTCGGCGACGCCCAGCACCTGGAAGCCGGTGGTGAACTCGCCGTTCTTGGCGTCCATGAAGGCCTTGTAGGCGGCCACGTCGACCCGCTTCAGCATCGAGGTCAGCATGGTGCCCGGGTGCAGGTAGTTCTGGTTGCTGTCGACGCCGATCGCCAGCTTGCCGCTGTCGGCGGCGGCCTGGTAGACGCCGATGCCGGTGCCGCCGGCGGCCGCGTAGACCACGTCGGCGCCGCGGTCGAACTGGCTGCGGGCCAGCTCGCCGCCCTTGGTCGGGTCGTTCCAGGCCGACGGCGTGGTGCCGGTCATGTTCTGGAACACCTCGGCGTTCGGGTTGGCGTGCTTGACGCCCTGGACGTAGCCGCAGGCGAACCGGCGGATCAGTGGGATGTCCATGCCGCCGACGAAGCCGACCTTGCCGGTCTTCGAGGCCATCGCCGCCAGGATGCCGACCAGGAACGAGCCTTCCTGCTCCTTGAACACGATCGAGCGCACGTTCGGCAGCTCGACCACGCCGTCGATGATCGCGAACCGGGTCTTCGGATGCTCCTTGGCGACCTTCTCGATCGCCGGCGCCTGGGCGAAGCCGACGCCGAGCACCGGGTCGGCGCCGCGGCTGGCCATGCGGGCGATCGCCTGCTCGCGCTGGGTTTCGTTGGTGACCTCGAATTCCCGGTACTTGATGCCGGTCTCTTTCGCGAACTTCTCGACGCCGTTGTAGACGCCCTCGTTGAAGCTCTTGTCGAACTTGCCGCCCATGTCGAACACGACGGCCGGATTGATGTCGGCGGCGGAGGCGATGCCGGCGGTCGCCAACAGCGACAGCGCGAGGGCAGTGCCAAGGACTCGCTTGCTCATGATGGTCCCCGTTCAGAAGCTCTTGGTTTGTCCGCCACCCGGGCGGTTTAACGGTTAATCTAGGGCAAACCGCGACCCGTTCCCAGCGCGGAACGTATGGCGGGAAAGGCATTTCCGGGACTGGAGCTGGACCATGACGGAGGCGCGCCTGAAGGCGCAGGTGATCGTGCAGTCGGCGATCCGCCGGGCGTCAATGCGCGGCATCGCCGCGACCGTGGCGCGCCGCGGCGACCCCGACGCCGGCGCGGTATACGTGAAGGTGAACAGGGGGCCGGAGATCGGTTGCACGGTGCTGGCCCCGACCCGCGACTACGAGCGCGAGGTCACGTTCTGGCGGCGCGTGACCGGCGACGGCCCGGTGCCGGAGGCCGACGCCGACGCCTTCATCGAGCGCGAACGCCGCATCGACCCGGACCTCTGGGTGCTGGAGATCGAGGACCGCGAGGGGTGGCACCCGTTCGGGGAGGATGCCGAATGACCGTAGAACTGTCCGACCGCGACCGGGCGATGCTCGCCGGAGCCGAGGGTGAGGCCGCGCGCTTCGCCATGAACCTGATGGTCCGGTTCGCCGAGGCGGTCGAGGCGCCGTCGCTGGTCGACGCCGAGTGCGCCCATATCGACGGTTGCCTGTACCACGGCCAGGCCAGCCTGGACTTCGTCGAGCACCTGCTGGCGTTCGGCGGCCGGGTGCGGGTACCGACGACCTTGAATGTCGGCTCGGTCGACCTGATCCATCCGGAGCTGTTCATCGGCGACCCCGGGCTCGGCTCGGCCGGCGCCCGGCTGATGCGCGCGCACGAGGAGATGGGCTGCATCCCGAGCTTCACCTGCGCGCCGTACCAGACCATCCACCGGCCGCGCTTCGGGGCGCAGATCGGCTGGGCCGAGTCCAACGCCATCGTGTTCGCCAACTCGGTGATCGGCGCCCGCACCGAGCGCTACGGCGACTTCATCGACCTGTGCTGCGCCGTCACCGGCCGGGTGCCGTATTACGGCCTGCACCTGACCGAGAACCGCCGGGCGACGGTGGTGGTCGAGGTCGAGGGCCTGCCGCCGGAATGGGACGCTGCCGGGCCGGTCTGTGTCGCCGTCGGCCACGTGATCGGCCGGCGCTGCGGCGACCGGATCGCGGCGATCGTCGGGCTGCCGGCGACCACCACCGAGGACGACCTGAAGGCGCTGGGCGCGGTCGGGGCCTCGGCCGGCTCGGTGGCGCTGTTCCACGCGGTCGGCCTGACGCCCGAGGCGCCGACCCTGGAGGCGGCGCTGCAGGGCGGCCGGCCGGAGGAGACGATCCGCCTGACCGCCGACGACCTGCGGCGGACCGTCCGCGGGCTCTCGACGGTGCCGGAGGGCACGAGGCTGTCGGCGGTCAGCCTCGGCACCCCGCACTTCTCGCTCGCCGAGTTCGAGCGGCTGATGCCGCTGCTCGACGGGCTGTTGTCGGGTGGAGGGCGACCGGCGGTCGACCTGTACGTGAACACCGGCCGCGAGGTGATGGAGGAGGTTCGGGCGCGCGGCTGGGAGGACCGGCTGAACGCGGCTGGCGTCACCGTGGTGCTCGACACCTGCACCTACCTGACGGCGATCATGCGGGACCTCAGTGGGGCGGTGATGACCAACTCCGGCAAGATGGCCTACTACGCGCCCGGCAACCTGGACATCGAGATCGCCTTCGGGTCGCTGGCCGATTGCGTGGCGTCGGCGCGGGCCGGCAAGGTGGTGCTGTCATGAGGGCGATCACGCTGGTGCCGGGAACGGCCGAGGGCGAGGTATTCGTGATGGCCGAGCCGCTCAGCTTCTGGGGCGGGCTCGACCCCGCGACCGGCGCGATCATCGACCGCTGGCACCCGCAGTGCGGGACGGTGCTGACCGGCAAGGTGGTGGTGATGGAGCGCGGCCGGGGCTCCAGCTCCGGCAGCTCGGTGCTGGCCGAGGCGATCCGCGCCGGTACTGCGCCGGCCGCCATCGTGATGCTGACCCGCGACGCCATCGTCACCCTCGGCGCCCTGGTCGGGCGCGAGCTGTACGGCAAGGACTGCCCCGTGGTGATGGCGGCGGCGGCCGACTGGCCGGCGCTGACGGCGGCCGGGCGGCTGACGGTGGCGGCGGGCGCGGAGCCGGCGGAGATTGAGATCGGCCTGTAACCAGCGCGACCGATCAGCGTCGGCCGGACGTGCCGGCGACGGCGTCCCGGGTCGGCGTGAGCGACAGGCCGAACTCGGGATCGTGCTGTTGCACGTAGAGCCGCAGCGCGAGGTTGAGTCGGGTCTGATATCCCTTTTCGGTCGCGGAGCGCCCATCGATCTGGTGCCTTTTGAACCAATCGACCAGATCGGCGTCGAGCTTCAGTGTCAACTGCTGCTTGATCGGACGGTAGAGCGCGCCACGGATTGCGTGAGAGAAATCCCGAACTTCAGGCACGTCGGTCGTGTCGATCCGATCGTCCGGCAGGTCGCCTAGCGCGTCCAGAGCGTCCTGTTCCTCTTCAGTCAGTCTTCTACCCGCCATCTTCGTACCGCTTCCTTTCGTGTGACGTGGCGGGGCGCACGCTGATGATGCGGCCCACGGCCTCCTCACGGTCCCCGTCGTCTGGCCATGTGTGGACCACCACGACCGTCCTGCCGCCGACTGCGCAGATGCTGATCCAGCGGTCGCCATCCGGGTGCGGGTCAGGGACGCTTATCGCCAGCGGGTCATTCAGCCCGACTTCGCCCATGCTCAACGGGAGCCCGTGCTTTGCTCGATTGCGGCGGTCCTTCGTGTCGTCCCAAGTCCACTGCACGAGTAATTACGAAACGGTAGTTACTGACAGTGTGAGCGTCAATGGCTCGCCATGCCTAACGAAGGATTTGACGTGAAATCGGATGACGGGTGCCTCGGCCCGTGATCTGGCAGGGCCTTGCCGCTACCGCCGCCTGCCGGCCAGCTGCATCAGCAGGATGCCGCCGATCACCATGGCGCCGCCGGCGAACTGCGATGCGGTCATGGCCTCGCCGAACAGCAGGAAGGCGGCGGCGATCGAGGCGACCGGCTGCAGGTTGTTGATGATCGCGCTGGTCTCGGCGCCGATCCGCGGGATCGAGGCGAAGTACAGCGGAATCGAGCAGCCCTGCAGCAGGATCACCGCCCCGGCGCCGATCCAGCCGAGGGTCGTCGCCGGCAGGGTGATTCCGGTGATCGACGGCACCGCGACGCTGAGTGCGACGGCGGCGGTCAGCGCCATGTGGAACATCACCACCAGCGGGTCGCGGCCCTTCATCACCCGGCTGGTCCAGGTGATCTGGATGCCGGCGGCGGTTCCGGCGCCGAGGCCGAGCGCCACGCCGATCGGGTCCAGGCTCTCGAAGCCGACCCCGAGCATGACGGCGAGGCCGCCGAACGCGATCAGGAAGGCGGTGATCCGCAGCAGGCCCGGCCAGCGCCGGTCGAGGATCGCGGTGAACACCGCCACCAGCGGCGGGTAGACGAAGAACAGCAGGGCCGCCACCCCGACCGGGATGAACTTCACCGCCCCGATGTTGCCGAAGAACATGTAGCCCAGCAGGGTTCCGAGCCCGAGGCAGTGCAGCCAGGTCCGGCGGTCGACCCGCAGGCCGCGGCCCGAGGCCGTGCACCACAGCCCGACCAGCAGCACCACAAACCAGGCCCGCACGGTCGCCACCGACTGGCCGTCGGTGCCGCCCTCGAAGGCGATGCGGGCGACCGCGACGGCCAGCCCGAGGCCGATCGACGAGGCGAAGGCCAGGGCGAATCCGAAGGTCCGGTAGCTGCGGTCGGACGCCGCCGTGTCAGCGGGTCGGCCAGAAGTCGCCATAGGCGTCCAGCCAGCCGACGAAGTCCTTCATGGTGGCGTCGAGGTCGTCGGGCAGCCGGTGTCCGGCCTCCTCGGCGAGCCGGTCGGGCTTCATCGGCAGCCGGTCCTTGTCGCCGTACAGGTCGACGGTCGGGGCCTCGCCGGGGCCGGCCAGGCGGTACTCGAAGGCCGGGAACCGCCGCTTCAGGGCGGCGCACAGCTGCAGCACGCTGACCTGCCGGGCCGAGGTGACGTTGAAGATGTCGCTCTTCAGCCGCTCCTTCGGTGCCGCCATCAGCGCCTGCAGGGCGCCGGCGACGTGCCGCGAGTAGGTCCAGTCGAGCTGGTCCTCGCGGGCGAAGATCGCGGGCCTGCCGGCGCGGGCCAGCAGGGCCGCCTGCATGGGCGCCGACAGGGTGTCGCGGGCCCCGGAGTCGATCTCCCAGGCGCCGTAGATCGTCGACAGCCGAACCGACACCGCGTCCAGCCCGGTCAGCTCGGCATAGCGCCGGACCAGCCGCTCGGAACCGAACTTGGTCATGCCGTAGATCTTGAACGGCTCCTCGCGGGTGCCGTACTCGTCGAGCGGGCCGTCCCAGCCGGTATCGCCGAACGCGCCGGTGCCGTAGGCCGCGCCCGACGAGATGTTGATCAGCCGGCGCACCCCGGCCTTGTGGGCGGCCTTGAGGGTCTGGGCGAGGCCGACCAGGTTGACCTCGATGACGCTCTCCGGCGCGTCGCGCTCGCGGTCGGCCCCGGAGGTGACGGCGGCACCGTAGAGCACCGCGTCGACCTGGTGGTCGGCGACCGCCCGGCGGATCGGCTCCTCCTTGCGGATGTCGCCGATCACCATGGTGCAGCGCCCGGGCAGGGCGTCGAAGGCGCGCCGCGCCACCGGGTTCAGGTCGTTGCGGTCGAACAGCACCACGTCGGTGCCGTCGGTCAGGTAGCGCTCGGCAGTCGCGAGGCCGATGAACCCGCAGCCGCCGGCAATCAGGACCTTCATCGCTTCCCCCTATGCCGGAACGGTTCCGGCCATCCCCGTGGATAGCGCGAAACTGCGCCGGCGGCCAGGGGAGGGCCGCCAGGAGGGCTGTCGGCGGCGGCATGCCGGCGCTAGGCTCGCCCGGGAACGCCGGACCCGAGGAGGAACGCATGCCCGCAATCGGCCCCCTGTCGCCGGAACTGCTGCCGCCGGGCGTGCGCGCCCGCTTCGTCGACAACGGCAACGGCCTGTCCATGCACGTGCTGGAGGCCGGCCACGAATCCGGCGACCGGCCGCTGGTCCTGCTGCTGCACGGCTTCCCGGAGATCGCCTACTCCTGGCGCTATGTCATTCCGGCCCTGGCCGCCGCCGGCTGGCACGTGGTGGCGCCCGACCAGCGCGGCTACGGTCGGACCACCGGCTGGACGGCCGGCTACGACGACGACCTGGCGCCTTTCTTCATGCTGAACCTGGTGCGCGACATCCTCGGCCTGGTGGCGGCGCTCGGTCATCGCGAGACCGCGGTGGTCGGCCACGACTACGGCTCGCCGGTGGCCGCGGCCTGCGCGCTGGTGCGTCCGGACGTGTTCCGCTCGGTGGTGATCATGAGCGCGCCGTTCGGCGGCACGCCGCCGCTGCTGCCCGACCCGAAGGCGGCGCCGGGCACTGCGGCCGGGCTGTCGAACCCGGACCTGACCCGCGACCTGGCGGCCCTGGCGCGGCCGCGCAAGCACTATCAGTGGTACTACTCGACCCGGCCGGCCGACGCCGACATGCGGAACTGCCCGGAAGGCATCCACGCCTTCCTGCGCGCCTACTTCCACATGAAGAGCGCCGACTGGACCGCCAACCAGCCGCACCGGCTCGAGGCCTGGAGGGCCGACGAGATCGCCAGGCTGCCGACCTACTACGTCATGGACCTCGAGGCGGACATGCCGGCGACGGTGCGCCCGGAAATGCCGTCGGCCGAGGCGATCGCCGGCTGCCGCTGGCTGCCGGACGAGGCGCTGGCGGTCTATGCCGAGGAGTACGGCCGGATCGGCTTCCAGGGCGGGCTGCAGTGGTACCGGGTGGTCACCGGCGGCCACTGGGGGCGGGAGCTCAAGACCTTCGCCGGCCGCACCATCGACGTGCCGTCGGCGTTCATCGCCGGCGCCAGCGACTGGGGCATCTACCAGAAGCCCGGCGACTTCGAGCGCATGCAGAACGGCGCCATGACCGATTTGCGCGGGGTGCACGTCCTGGACGGCGCCGGCCACTGGGTGCAGCAGGAGCAGGCGGACAAGGTCTCGGGGCTGCTGGTCGACTTCCTGGCGGAAACGCGGGGCTGACGCGGCGGCGAGGCGGCGGTTGGGTTCCGGCTCGGCCCCGCCGGGGCGGCGTGTCCGTCCGGAATGACGAACTGGAAGAAGCGCCCCCCCTCTCCTCGTCATTCCGGAGCGAACCGCCGAAGGCGGGACGCATCCGGAACCCAAGAAGCGACGGGCGCCTACAGCCGGTACACCCGCGCCGCGGTGTCGTGGAACATCGCCGCCCGCTCGCTCGCCGAGTAGCTCTTGGACAGGATCTTGAAGCTGTTCCACACCACCGTGTAGCTGCAGCTCAGCTTGTCGACCGGGAAGTTCGACTCGAACATGCAGCGGTCCGGGCTGAAGCGCTCGATGGCGTACTCGTACCAGCGCCGCGTCGCGTCGGCGAGCTCCTGGCTCGACGGCGCCTTCGGCCGGCTCTCCCAGCCGTAGCCGTTCACCTTCATGTTCACGCCGCCGAGCTTGACCACCACGTTCGGCAGCGCGGCGATGGCGTCGATCCTGCCGCGCCAGTCGGCGAACACCTCGTCGGCCTTGCCGGCGTACGGGCCGACGCCGATCGGCCCGCCCAGGTGGTTGAGGATGAAGGTGGTGTCCGGGAACGCCCGCGCGAGGTCGGCCGCCTCCGGGATCTGGGTGTGGTAGCACAGCATGTCGAAGGTCAGGCCTCGGGCCGCCAGCTGCTTCATGCCGGCCCGGAAGTCGTCGCGTCCGAACATTCCCTCCGGCGGGTTGGTGCGGTGGTTGCGGACCTCGGGGCTGGGGTGCCAGAACGCGCCCTCGCGGATGCCCTTGACCCGCCCCTGGCCGGCCTCGATCTGGGCGTCCAGCACGGCGGCCACCCGGTCGCCCAGCATCAGCTCGGCGGTGGCGACGATGCCGGCGGCGATCCGGGCCGGACCGTAGTGCCCTGAGGCCGCCATCGCCGCCTGACCGCCGGCGAACACCGTCTCGTTGACGCAGCGCAGCTCCTCCGGCCCGTCGGCGGCGAACAGCGTGCCGCACTCGATGAACACCGAGGACACGACGTTGTGGCCGCCCGACAGGTCGTCCAGCATCTCGTCGAGGAAGTAGCGCTCCTGCACGTCGCCCTGGCGGAAGTCCCACAGGTGGTGGTGCGGGTCGCAGATCGGGAGGTCGGGCTCCAGCGCCGTCTCCGGCGCGGTCTGCAGCCAGTCGTGGTTGGTCGAGCGTGTGGTCATCGCATCCTCCCGCCTGTCCGGGCGCGGCGTCGGGCCGGCTCCGTTGGTCGCGCATAGTGCCGCAGCGAACGGCGGGGCGCAGCGCCCGCGGGCGCACTGCAGCGTTGCCCGTTGGGCAACCGAGCGTCGGACGGTGTCGGTGGGGGAGAATACAGTCCGGGCCGCCGCAGGGTTGCCGCGGCGGCCCGGGGAAAGCCGGGCGGGCGGCTTACTTCGCGTCCGCGGCGACCTGCATCTTGACGATGTGGTCGGGGTCGCGCGGCGGCTCGCCGCGCTTGATGCCGTCGACCAGCTCCATGCCGTCGGTGACCTGGCCCCAGACGGTGTACTGGCCGTTCAGGAAGCTGCAGTCCTTGAAGCAGATGAAGAACTGGCTGTTGGCCGAGTTCGGGTTCTGGGTGCGGGCCATGCCGATGGTGCCGCGGCCGTAGTTGGCGTCCGAGAACTCGGCCGGCAGGTCCGGCTTGTCGGAACCGCCGCGGCCGGTGCCGGTCGGGTCGCCGGACTGGGCCATGAAGCCCTCGATCACCCGGTGGAACACGATGCCGTCGTAGAAGCCCTCGCGGGCGAGTTCCTTGATCCGGGCGACGTGCTTCGGCGCCAGGTCCGGGCGCAGCTCGATGGTCACGCGGCCGGATTCGAGGTCCATGTAGAGGGTGTTTTCCGGATCCGCCGCCGCGGCCCCGCTGGTGTCCGTTGTCATGATCGCTCCGATGATGCTTGCGACGATCGCCAATCGGCGCATCGGCGTGTCTCCCTGACTGGTGGCTGCAATGGGCTTGCCCCCGTTAGCGGGGCACCATAGCCGAGCCGGTCGTCGTGGCAAGCGTGCGGCGCTGTCGGCCGCAGCCTACGCCCGCCCCACCGGGGCGTTCGACTCGTCCTCCTCGGCCTGGCGCTCCAGCTCCTCCATCTCGTCGTCGGAGTAGCCGTAGTGGTGGCCGATCTCGTGGATCAGCACGTGCCGGACCACGTGGTACAGGTCCTCGCCGGTCTCCACCCAGTAGTCGAGGATCGGCCGGCGATACAGGAAGATGCGGTCCAGGTCGGCCGGGGTCTCGCCGGTCGAGCGGTGGCCGAGCGGAACGCCCTGGTACAGCCCCAGCAGGTCGAACGGGGTCTCCAGGTCCATGGCCTCGCAGGTTTCCTCGTCGGGGAACTCCTCGACCAGGATCGCCAGGCCGGCGATCGGTTTCAGCAGCTGTTCCGGGACGCTGGACAGCGCGTCCTCGGCCAGCGCCGCCAGGTGATCGGCGGTCGGGGCCAGGATGTCGGGTCGGGCGGATTGCGCGCACATGCGCGCAGCTATAGCCCCTTACGCGGCTGCGGGAAAGGGACGCACGCCAAACGCCCGGATGTGGGTCCGCCGACGACCGTGCGCCGGCCCGCGGCATTTCCCGCCGCCGGGCTTGTGCCGGCGCTCGACAGGCCGGCATGGTGCGGTGCAACGTAGCCAGCGAGGGCCCGCCACGCCGCGGGCGCGACGCAACGGGAAGGAAAAGTCATGAGCCTCAAGGGCAAGGCCGCCATCGTCACCGGCTCGACCAGCGGCATCGGCCAGGGCATCGCCGAGGCCCTGGCCGCCGCCGGCGCCGACGTCATGCTGAATGGCTTCGGCGACGCCGACGCGGTCGAGCGGCAACGCGCCGGACTGGAGCGCGACCACGGGGTGAAGGCCGTCTTCTCGGCCGCCGACATGTCGAAGCCGGACCAGATCAAGGCGATGGTCGCCGACGCCGAGGCGGCGTTCGGCAAGGTCGACATCCTGGTCAACAACGCCGGCATCCAGACGGTGGCGGCGGTCGAGGAGTTCCCGGACGACCGCTGGGAGCTGATCCAGGCGATCAACCTGTCGTCCAACTTCTACGCCATCAAGGCGGCGATGCCGGGCATGAAGGCCCGCAACTGGGGCCGGATCGTCAACATCGCCTCGGCGCACGGCCTGGTCGCCTCGCCCTACAAGGTCGCCTACGTCGCCGCCAAGCACGGCGTGGTCGGGCTGACCAAGGTGGTGGCGCTGGAGACCGCGCAGATGAACATCACCTGCAACGCGATCTGCCCGGGCTTCGTGAAGACCCCGCTGGTCGAGGGCCAGATCGGCGAGCAGGCCCGGGCGAACGACATGACCGAGGAACAGGTGGTCAGGGACGTGATCCTGGCCAGCCAGCCGTCCAAGCGGTTCGTCGGCATCGACGAGCTGGGGGCGCTGACCGTGTTCCTGTGCGGCGACCAGGCGTCGTCGATCACCGGCACCTCGCTCTCGGTCGACGGCGGCTGGACCGCGCGATGACGGCGCCGACCCGGCCGACGGGCATTCCTGTAGGCCGCGGGTGACGATCGAGGGGCGATGATCGAGGAGGCGCGAGCGTGGCACGGCCGATCCTGCTGCTGAGCGACATGGTGTCGGGCGCGGCGCTGGCCGACATGATCGAGGCCGCTGACCCCGGCCGCGAGGTGGCGGTAGTCACCTCGCGGCAGGCGCTCGATGGGGTGTTCCGGGAGGCCGGCCCCCAGCGGCCGGTCGAGGCGCGGCTGATCGGGTTCTTCACCGGGGTGCTGGTGCCGCGCCGCTATCTCGCGGCGTTGCGCCCGGCGCCGATGAACTTCCATCCCGGCACCCCCGACTACCCCGGCAAGCACGCCCTGGCGTTCGCGCTGCACGACCGCGCGCCCGAGTTCGGGGTGACCGCGCACGTCATGGTCCCGCGGGTCGATTCCGGGCCGATCGTCGCGGTGTCGCGGTTCGCGGTTCCGGCCGGCAGCCCCGAGGCCTGGCTGCGCTACCGCACGTTCCGGTCCGGGTTCGCGCTGTTCCGCCGCCTGCTGCCGGCGCTGCTGGGGCCGGACGATCCGCCGGTCCTGCCCGACGCCGGTTGGAGCGACCGCGACTGCTCGGAGCGGGCCTTTCAGGACCTGAAGGCGTCCGCCGGATAGGCGCGCCGGTACAATTCGTTGCACGGCCCGGTGAGCGGTGGTTGCGAAGCCTCCGCGCAGATGTGACCCTCGGTAGCCGACCCAGGGGAGACCGCCATGACCGAGAAGCTGACCCCGGAAGCCCGCGCCGCCGCCCTGGCGCGCCTGGACGGCTGGACCGAGGACACCGAGCGCGACGCGATCACCAAGACCTTCTGGTTCGACGGCTTCGACGCCGCCTTCGGCTTCATGACCCGGGTGGCGATCAAGGCCGAGTCGATGGTCCACCACCCGGAGTGGTCGAACGTCTACGGCCGGGTCGACGTGACCATGACGACCCACAGCGCCGGCGGCCTGACCGCGCTCGACGTCGAGCTGGCCGAATTCATGGACCGGGCCGCCGCCGGTACCGGCCGCGCCGACATGGGGTGAGCGGGTAGGGCGGTCGGGAGCCGCGCCACAGGTCCCGGCTCGCGCTTCGCTTGGCCGGGATGAGGAAGGAGGGGGAGCGCTCTCCCACCTTCCTCATCCCGGCCGGAGCGGCGAAGCGGCGGAGAGCCGGGACCCACGCTCCGGCCTGCGGTGGACGTGTCAGCGCGCGCCCATGCGGATGGCACCGTCGAGCCGGATGGTCTCGCCGTTCAGCATCGGGTTGTCGACGATGCTGAGCACCAGCCGGGCATACTCGTCCGGGGTGCCGAAGCGCGACGGGAACGGCACCTGGGCGGCCAGGCTGTCCTGCACCTCCTGCGGCATGCCGAGCAGCATCGGCGTCCCGAACAGGCCCGGCGCGATGGTGCAGACCCGGATGCCGGTGCGCGCGAACTCGCGGGCCGCGACGATGGTCAGCGAATGCACCGCGCCCTTGGAGGCGGCGTAGGCGGCCTGGCCGATCTGGCCCTCGAACGCCGCCACGCTGGCGGTCGACACGATCACCCCGCGCTGGCCCTCGGCGTCAGGCTCGAGCCCGGCCATGTCGGCGGCGGCCAGCCGGATCAGGTTGAAGGTGCCGATCAGGTTGATGTCGATGACCCGGCGGAAGTTCTCCAGCGGCATCGGCCCGGTCTTGCCGACGATCCGCTCGGCCGGGGCGATGCCGGCGCAGTTCACCAGGATCCGCGCCGCGCCGTGCGCCTCGCGGGCCCGGGCGACCGCCGCCTCGGCGGAGTCCGCGGAGGTGACGTCGCAGGCCAGGGCCAGGCCGCCGATCTCGTCCGCGACCGCCTGCGCGCCGGCCTCGTTGACGTCCAGCACCGTGACCTTGGCGCCGCGCGCCGCCAGCGCCCGCGCGGTTCCGGCGCCGAGACCGCCGCCACCGCCGGTGACCAGTGCCGCCTGTCCCTGCAGATCCATGCCCGTTCCCTCTCGCTCGCGATCCCGCCGGACCGGCCCGCCGACCGGTGCCGGCTTGTGCGCTCTTGTCGCATGGCCGTTTCCCGGCTGTCGCGGGCGTGATAGCAGATCGCGCGCCGATGCACGAGGAAGGAGACTGGGCGTGGGCCGGATGCACGAGACGCCGTCGGCCGCGGCGGTGCTGACCGGGCTGGGCGTGGTGCCGTTCGCCGCCGGGGCGGCCGGCTTCTGGCTGCTGCCGCCGGAGTGGGGGGCGCACGCGCTCGACGCCCAGGTGTTCTACGCGGTCGCCGTGCTGGCCTTCCTTGGGGCCGTGCACTGGGGCGTGGCGGTCGCCGACGGACCGGACGCGGATCGTCTCTGGAGCCGCCTCGGCTGGGGGGTGGTGCCGGCGCTGATCGGCTGGGTCGCGGCCCTGATGACCGCCGCGTGGGCCCTGACCCTGCTGATAGTGGGGTTCGGCGCCGCCTATCTGGCCGACCGCCGGGCCTGCGACCGGGGCGACCTGCCGGACTGGTATCTCGGGCTGCGCCGGCGCGCGACCGCCCTGGTGCTGCTGTCCCTCGGGGCGTCGCTGCTGCGTGTGGTGTGAGCGGCGGGGGGCGAGCCTAGGCCAGGCTGCGCGGGACCGCGATGCACAGCAGCATGTCGACCGTCCGCCCGTCGCGCGCCATCGGGAACAGGCCGCGATGGATGGTGACCATGCCGATCACGTCGTTCGGGACCGTGGCGATCCAGTAGGTCGGTGCCGCGTTCTCGACGGTCAGGTCGAAGGTGTCCAGCACGAACGGCGCGTCGACCCGGTTGAACACGGCGCTGGCGAGCTCGCCGGTGGCGTCGCGCCCGACCAGGCCGACGTTGCCGGTGCCGACCAGCCGGTAGCGATAGTCCAGCGGCGCGCCGTCGCGCCGGACGACGTCCATCAGGAAGACCCAGGGCATCACCTGAGGGTCGATGTCCAGGGGGTCGAGGTGCTGCCGGCCGGGCAGCAGCGCCCGGGTCGGGGCGATCGATCGCCAGTAGTCGTGCAGCTGCAGGACCGGCGAGCCCGCCGGCAGCGAGTCGATGTCGACGGGGTCGGCGCTGAGAAGCTGGAATTCGGCGTATTTCTTGGCGGCGGCCATTGCCTTCCTCCAGGCGAGACCCCGTTCGGCCGGTCGTTCGCGCGCCGGCAAGGACGGCAGGATACGCCTCTCTCCGCCGATCACCAAGGACCGCCGCCGGGGGATCGCCGCCGGGGGATCGCCGCCGGGGGATCGTGCCGGGAGGTCGGGAGATGTCCGGCGGTCACCGGTAGCGGGCCAGCACCCGCGGCTCGGCGAAGCCCTTCAGGGTGGCGGCGCCGCAATCCTGGAACCGCCGGAACGCCGGATTGTCGGGGTCGACGACGGTGGCGCAGAGCCGGGCCTCGTTCGGCCCGGCGGAGCCGGCCACCCGGGCCGCCAGCTGCACGGTGCTGCCGAAGAAATCGTCGCCCTTGTGGATCGCCTCGCCGAAGTGCCCGCCGCACCGGATCCGGTAGACCGGCACCTCCGGGCGCTGCACGAACCCCTTCATGGTGTCGATGATCGAGGTCATGCAGCCGGCCATGGCCTGGGCGCTGCCGAAGCACAGCATCAGCCCGTCGCCCAGATGCTTGACCTTGCGGCCGCCGAACTTGCGGGCGATGCCCTCGACCATGGCGTCGTGGTGATCAACGACCGCCTGCGCCAGGGTGTCGCCCAGCTCGCCGGTCAGCGCGGTGGAATCGACGATGTCGGTGAACAGGATGCCGACCTTGACCCGGCCGCCGAGCCGCTGCTCGAGCGCGTCGTAGACCCCGAACGCCTCGCCGAACTCGCGGTTCAGGTTCTGCAGGTCGGTCTCCCGGTAGTAGCGGAAGCAGCGCGAGCCGGCGCGGATCCAGGTCGCCGACTCCGCCTCCTTCAGGTACCGCTCGAGCGCCTCCAGGAAGTGGTTGACGGTGTCGACCAGCTCGAGGAACCGGCTGAGGCAGGCGTGCACCACGGTCTTGCCGCGCTCGGAGAAGATGTCGATGTGCTCCTCGATCGAGAACAGCACGCCGATGCTGAACAGGCTGATGCCCTGGACGAAGCGCGGGTTGTTGCGGGCCGGCTGCGCGCTTTCGAGGCCGTCGAGGGCGTCGACGAAGTTGTGGAACTCGCGGACGATCGCGTCGGAGACGAAGAGGTCGACGGTCGGCATGCCGGCCTCGTCGGCGTAGACCGGCAGGTCGCCGCGCCGGCCGACCGGCTGCGGCGGCGGCGGCAGGGCGAGCGCGCCACCGCCGGCCGCGGCCTGGGCGGCCGCATCCCGGATCGGCGTGAACAGGAAGCCGAGCAGGTCGGTGATCGAGAACCGCGACCCGGGGCGAGCGGCCTGCTGCGCGGGCGGGGCGCGACGCGGCGCAGGGCCCGTAGGCCGGCCTGCCCTCGGACTCCTGCCCGCGTCCGAAAACCTGCCCCTCTCGGACGTCCTGCCCGTGTCCGGAAGCCTGCCGGTGGCGGCCGCGTCGGCGGCGGCCTGCTTCGCCGCAGCACGCCCGGCGGGATCGGCGCCGCCGCGCGCCGGACGCTCGGGGGCGCCGGCCGGGGGAACGGCCGATCGCAGGCCCAGGGTCCGGGTGCGGAAGAAGCCCTGGGCGTCGACCCGCTCCTCGGTCAGCCGGGCGGCCGTCGCGCCGTTCTCCAGCCGCAGGCGGTCGAGACTGCGCTTGGCCTCGGCCTGGTCGTCCGGGCCGAATCGTTCGACCGTCTGCCAGGGATTCTGCCCCTGGCGGATTTGCACCTCGTATCCGACGATTTCGGCCACGTTTCGCGACGCCTCCCCACGCGTCGTGCCCACCGCGGGGGTGGACCCGGCTGTGAACGCTCAGACTACTCCGCCGGCTCGCCTTTCGCGACAGGCGCGATCGGCGCGGGTGTCGTGGCGGGTTGCGCCGGCTGCCGCGCCAATGCCGCCTCGCGCCGGGCGATGTACAGGGTGGCGGCGACGATCAACCCGGCCCCCGCCAGGGTCTGCGGGCTCGGCACGTCGCCGAACACCAGGTAGCCGAGCGCGCCGGCGAACAGCAGGCGGCAGTAGTCGAACGGCGCCACCGCGGTCGCCTCGCCGGCCCGGTAGCCGCGGATGCCGCAGTTCTGGGCGACCGTGCCGATCGCGGCGATCAGGAACATCAGGCCCAGTTCCGCGAGCGTCGGGGTCTGCCAGACCATGATCGCCGGCCCGGCCGACGCGACCGTCGAGACCAGGCCGAAGCTGAACAGGATGCTGAGCGGGGATTCGGTCCGGCTCAGCTTCTTGATCACCACCGACACGGTCGCCACGCAGAGCGTGCCGAACAGGGCGATCGCCATCGGCAGGGCCTGGCTCTGGCCGGCCGGTCCGACCATCACCAGCACGCCGACGAAGCCGACCCCGGTCGCGGTCCAGCGCCGCCAGCGCACCTGCTCGCCGAGGAACAGCACCGCCAGCACGATCATGAACAGGGTGTTGGCGAAGCCGATCGCGGTGGCGTCGGCCAGCGGCAGGTGGGTGACCGCGTAGAAGCCGCAGAACATCGCGGTGGTACCCAGCAGGCCGCGCCACAGGTGCATCAGCGGCCGCTCGGTGCGGAACGCCGCCGGCCCGGCGCCCAGCATGAACGGCAGGATCACCGCCAGCCCGAGGGCGCAGCGGAAGAAGCTGATCTGCAGGCTGTCGAGCCGGGCGCCGACCGTCTTGATCAGCGCCCCCATGACCGTGAACAGGCAGGCCGCCAGCATGATCCACACCGCGCCGCGGACGTTGCCGGGCAGCACCAGCCAGCGCGCCTCGGCGGCGTCGAGGGCGGTGCGCAGGGTGGCGGCGGGGCGGCGGAGGACCCCGGACGGGGCCGCTGGCGTGTCGGGCATGATCGCCGAGCCTACGCCGGTTTCGCGGTGCAGCAAGCATCCTCGACGCATGGCCGCCCTGCGTCGGCCTTGCGCCGGCCGGCGGGGACGGCTCGGCCTTCCCGGACGCCATTGCGATTCCGGGTGGGATGGCCACGGTATTTTCAGATCACGGTCCGATTTGGCCGAGGCCTTAGTGCATGCGCTCAGCGGCGATGACGGCCTTCAATTCGGTGCACTGTCGCCGTGATTCTGTTTCGTTCTAATTGGCTATCTTCTTGTTTTGGAATTGAGAAAGTCTGTGAATTTCTTGAAAACGGGTTCGCTAATGGATTTTCGGAAATCGAGAGTTGAAACATCGCCACCTAATTCTTCATTCTTTACCGCAGCAATGCGAATTTCGATGTTTGCAAGTGCACCTAGGGTGTGAATTATACATACATCTAAATTCTTTTCAGATATGTGCTTCCATACGCCAAGGTACACGGCAAGTCCATCGATTGTCTCGTTATTTGATTGAGGATTGACTGTGCCGATGACATCGTATTCACAGTTCGCGATTTGGGATTTGGGATCGATATACTGCATTCTGGGTTGAAAGATAACGGCGGCACCTCCGGATACAGACCGGTCGACTGTTCTCATGTGAATTCTGTCGAACAAATTGCGAACCTTTGGCGCGACATATCTATTTCGATCCTGTTTGGTTCTAATGTTTTCTTCGATGACGTCAATCAGTAGCAGGGGTGTGAAAGAATCTATAGCATCATTAAAGGTAATCTTATTATCAAGTAATAATGAATCTTGATCGCCGAGGTTGTTGAATTTATCGATCCAAGCGCCGACCCGATATTTCATTGGAGGGGGGCGTCGAGCTGTTGATGGCGACGTGAACGGGCAAATTAAATGTCGCGATATATCGGTTAAAAAGCCGAAGGTCGCGATAATCTTCGGAATATGCGTGTGAGGTCGCGAGGGTCGCGACCAAGAATAGTAGCAATGACATGAGTCTCAGCATGAGGATGGCCCCGAGTGCCGCCGGTGGTTGCGATGCGAAAGTGGGTGTTTAGTCTACTTGTGCATGCTCATTCCCAGGCCACCATGGTTGCTCAGGTCAAGACAAGGGCACAAGGGATTGGAAGGTAGGACCGAGGCGGACGGCCAGCCGCAACCCGGACGAACCGCGTCGGCGTTGCGCGGTCCGGTAGGCCGGCTGTAAGAACCGGGGCAGGCGTGAGACCCTACGGCTTCGAGTTGGGAGGACAGCATGACCGACGAGGCGATCAAGCTCTGGGAACCGTCCGAGGATCGGCGACGGGCGACCCAGATCGCCGCCTTCATGGATGCCGTGAACGCACGCTTCCACACCGAGATCAGCGACTACGACGCGCTCTGGCGCTGGTCGGTCGACAACCGCGAGGACTTCTGGGAGCAGGTCTGGGACTTCGGCGGGGTGATCGGCGACAAGGGCACAGGTGAGGGCGGCGCACGGCGCCTGGCCGACGGCGACGCCATGCCGGGTGCGAAGTTCTTCCCCGACGCCCGGGTGAACTTCGCCGAGAACCTGCTGCGCCGCGACGGCGACGGCGACGCCATGGTGTTCTGGGGCGAGGACAAGGTGAAGCGGCGGCTGAGCTGGGCCGAGGTCCGGGCATCCGTCGCCCGCCTCGCCGCCGCCCTGAAGGCCGACGGCGTCGGCCCGGGCGACCGGGTCGCGGCCTACATGCCGAACATGCCGGAGACCGTCGTCGGCATGCTGGCGGCCACCTCGCTGGGGGCGGTGTGGTCGTCCTGCTCGCCGGACTTCGGCATCCAGGGCGTGCTCGACCGCTTCGGCCAGATCGAGCCGACCGTGCTGATCGCGGTCGAGGGCTACTACTACGCCGGCAAGAGCCTGGACATCCGAGACAAGGTGACGGCGGTCGCCGCCCAGCTTCCCACGGTGAAGCGCGTCGTGGTCGTCCCCTACGTCAACGAGGCGCCGGACATCTCGGGCATCGAGAAGGCGACGCTGTGGGCCGACTACCTGGGCGGCGGCCCGGTGCCAGACCTCGAGTTCACGCGGATGCCGTTCAACGACCCGCTCTACATCATGTTCTCGTCGGGCACGACCGGCGTGCCGAAGTGCATCGTCCACGGCATCGGCGGCACCCTGCTGCAGCACCTCAAGGAGCACAAGCTGCAGACCGACGTGCGGCCGGGCGACCGGGCGTTCTACTTCACCACCTGCGGCTGGATGATGTGGAACTGGCTGGTCTCCGGCCTGGCGGCCGAGGCGACCCTGCTGCTGTACGACGGCTCGCCGTTCCACCCGGACGGCAACATCCTGTTCGACTACGCCGACGCCGAGGGCATGACCCTGTTCGGCACCTCGGCCAAGTACATCGACGCCCTGAACAAGGGCGGCATGGACCCGAAGTCGACCCACGATCTCTCGACCGTCCGGACCATGACCTCGACGGGCTCGCCGCTGGTGCCCGAGGGCTTCGACTACGTGTACGAGCACATCAAGGAGGACATCCAGCTGGCCTCGATCTCCGGCGGCACCGACATCGTGTCGTGCTTCGTGCTCGGCAACCCGATCGGGCCGGTGTGGCGCGGCGAGATCCAGAAGCGCGGCCTCGGCATGGCGGTCGAGGTCTGGAACGAGGCGGGCCAGGCCGTCGTCGGGGAGAAGGGCGAGCTGGTTTGCACCAAGGCGTTTCCGTGCATGCCGATCTACTTCTGGAACGATCCCGACGGCGCCAAGTTCAGGGCAGCGTATTTCGAGACCTGGCCCGGCGTGTGGTGCCACGGCGACTACGTCGAGCTGACGCCGCGCGGCGGCATGGTGATCTACGGCCGGTCGGACGCGGTGCTGAACCCGGGCGGCGTGCGCATCGGCACCGCCGAGATCTACCGTCAGGTCGAGCAGCTGCCGGAGGTGCTGGAGTCGCTGGTGATCGGCCAGGACTGGCAGGGCGACGTGCGGGTCGTGCTGTTCGTGCGGCTGGCCGAGGGCGTGACCCTCGACGACGACCTGGTGGCGAAGATCAAGCAGCGCATCCGCACCGGCGCCACGCCGCGCCACGTGCCGGCCAAGGTGCTGGCGGTCGGCGACATCCCGCGCACCAAGTCCGGCAAGATCGTCGAGCTGGCGGTCCGCAACGTGGTGCACGGCCGGCCGGTCAAGAACGTCGAGGCGCTGGCCAACCCGGAGGCGCTGGACGAGTACCGGGACCGGGTCGAGCTGGCGGGGTGATGCGGGTGCGGCGGGAGGGGATGCGGCGGGGCCCGGCAGGCACGCGGAGCCGGCGATGACCGCCGGCAACGCCGCCTCCCATCGCCACAATTACGACCGCCTGGTGGCGGCGATCGAGCGGGCGCGGGCCGAGGTCGACGACCGGCTGGCCCGCTTCCACCGCTCGGCGATATCCAAGGTGCGGCCGGACCCGGACCTGCTGAAGCTCGGCGCCCACGGCGAGAGCGCGTTCGGCCTGTGGTACGAGCAGCGCAAGGAGACGCCGCCGGTCGACCAGCCGGCCTTCGGCACCCTGGTGGCGCTGCACGAGGCGCTGCTGAACCACATCGCGCTGCTGGCCGGCCGGGCCTGGAAGGACGCCAAGGTCCCGGTCGAGGAGTACGACGCCCTGCTCGACAAGGTCCGGGCGTTCGACGAGCTGGCCGGCCGGCTGGTGCGGGCGTTCCAGGCGGCGATCAGCGACATCGACCCGCTGACCGGTGCCCAGACCCGCCAGGTCATGCTGCGCGACCTCAAGCGCGAGATGCAGCGGGCCCGGCGCTCCGGCACGCCGGGCTGCCTGGCGCTGGCCGACGTCGACCGCTTCAAGTCGATCAACGACGGCTACGGCCATGCCGCCGGCGACATCGTGCTGTCGGCGGTCGCCGGGCTGCTGATCGAGAGCCTGCGGCCCTACGACTCGGTGTACCGCTACGGCGGCGAGGAGTTCCTGCTGTGCCTGCCTGACACCGGGCCGGAGGAGGCGCGGCGGGTGCTGGAGCGGGTGCGCGAGCGGGTCGCCGGCCAGCCGATCGGGCTCGGCGACGGCCGCGAGCTCGCCGTCACGGTGTCGTTCGGCCTGACCCTGATGACGCCGCGCCGGCCGCTCGAGGAGCTGATCGAGCGCGCCGACAAGGCGCTGTACGCCGCCAAGCAGAACGGCCGCAACCGGGTCGAGGTGTGGCGGCCGGAGGCCAAGGGGGCGTAGGGCGGCGATCGGCTTCGGGGCCGGGCCGCGGCGGAGGAGAGACCGTTGGAGATCGTCGACGCTCAGATCCACGTCTGGGGGACCGGGCTGCCGAGCAACATGGCGCACTGGCAGGTGACGTCGTTCGGCGCGGCCGAGGCCGTCGCGATGATGGACGAGGCCGGGGTCGACGCCGCGGTGATCCACCCGCCGTCCTGGGACCCGACCTCGACCGGGCTGGCGGTCGACGCCGTCCGGACCTGGCCCGGCCGTTTCGCGATCATCGGCGCCGTCGACCTGGGCCGGCCGGACGAGAGCCGGGCGGCCATGGCACGCTGGCGCGAGCGAACAGGCATGCTCGGCCTGCGCTGCATGTTCCTGGAGGGCGAGAACCGCCGGAGACTGCACGACGGCGAGCTGGAGTGGTTCTGGGACGCCGCCGAGCGGTTCGGCCTTCCGGTGACGACCCTGGCGACCGGATCGTTCGAGGTGCTGGGGGAGGTCGCCGCCCGGCATCCCGGCCTGCGGCTCAGCATCGACCATCTCGGCGGCAGGGGCGGCAACACGACGCTCAAGGACGCCGCCGCGATGACCCACATCCCGGACCTGCTGAAGCTGGCCAGGCTGCCGAACGTCGCAGTGAAGGCGACCGGCGTGCCGGGCTACTCCGGCGAGGCCTATCCGTTTCCGGCGATGCACACATACCTCCGGCAGGTGTTCGACGCGTTCGGCCCCGACCGGGTGTTCTGGGGCACCGACATCTCCAAGATGCCGTGCTCCTGGCGGCAGTGCGTGACCATGTTCACCGAGGAACTGCCCTGGCTCGCCGGTGACGACCTGACCCGGGTCATGGGACGCGCGGTCCGGGCCTGGTGGGGCTGGTCTTGATCCTGATCAACGTCCGGGGCTGAACGGGCCTCTATCCTGCCGCGTCGTTGTGCAGTCCCTGCGGGACTTCGGTGGCGGATGGAGCCGGTCGATGGGCGATCTCATCTCCTTGTTCGGGATCGTGCTCGGCATCATCGGGCTGGAATCGAGCCTCGACGTCCGGCCGGTCACGATCAGCCGGATCACCATCTCCGAGGCGATCGGCGAGCATTGGGGCTACACCCCGGCGTCGATCGAGCAGAAGCTGAAGGACGAAGCCTATCTGGTGATGCGTCGGGCCCGGTCCTTCAGTCGCGGGACCCGCATCTCGACCCCGAACGCCGACGGCTCCATAGACAAGATCGCCCGCGACGCCGGCGTGCTGCGTCTCCTGCAGCGCGTCCAGCAGTCCGTCGGGCTGCTCGAGTTCACGATAACCGGCGACATCGTCGCGGAGCACGGCAAGGCGCTCATGGAGCTGCGGGCGCGCCGGTCCGACCAGCAGGTCGTCCGGGCGCGCTTCGAGCGGCCGATGGACCAGCTCGACCAGCTGATGCGGGATGCCGGATGGGTGCTGGTGCGGCTGGTCGATCCGCAGGTCGCGTGTGCCGAGCTGCTCCGGCGTTCGCTGATGGAGGGGCGGCCGGACCCGGTCGAGACGCTGCGCTGCGCCGAGGAAGCGCTGCCCACGGTCACCGACAGCGACCGGCCATGGCTTCTCAACCTGCGCGGTGTGGCCCTGGCCATGCTGCACCGGGACCAGGAGGCGGGCCGGGCGTTTCTCGACGTTCTCTCGATCAGCCCGGACTTCGCGCCGGCCTGGCTGAACCTCGGCACTGTGCTTGCCGGCAACGGGCGCCATCGGGACGCGATCGAGGCCTTTGACGCCGCGATCCGTCACGCCGCCCCGGCGGAGTTTGCCCAGACCCGTTCGGCCGCCTTCGTCATGTGGGCGATCAGCCTGGAGAAGCAGGGCCGCCCCGACGAGGCCGTGCCGAAGCTTCGGCAGGCCTTTCGGGCCGACAGGACCTACGACCTGCCGCTCCGGCTGCTCAGGCAGCGGATCCCCCCGGACTCCGCCGAGGAGAAGGAGATCGACCGGATGATCGCCGAGCTCAGCGTGCCGACGGGACATCCCGACTGGGATCCGATCTACACGGAGAACATCGTCGGCGTGATGCCGATCGTCGTCGTGGGCTCGACCGCGACCCGGACCGGACGCTAGGGCGGCGCGACCGATCGAATGACAGGAGGCGATCTTGGTGAAATGGGTCCTGATGGTGTTCGTCGGGAGCAGCGTGCCGGCTTCGGTCGGCCACTTCGCGACGCGCGACGCCTGCATCGAGGCGGTTCCCCAGGTGCGGATCCCCGAGACCGACACCCGGGGAGCGGTCGAGGGCTTCGCCTCGCTCAACGCCAAGAACGTGACCATGCTGTGCGTGCCGGTCGAGAGGCTCATGAACGAGTCCGCGCCGGCCGCCGACAAGTAAGCCTGCAACGTCGATGCCGCAGCGGCTGCCCGCCGATCGGAAGCGCGGCTTGACCGGGGAGACTAGCTGATGTTCCGCATCGCCACGCTGTTCGCACTCGCCACGCTCCTGGCCGTCGGCTGGGCGGGGGCCGCCGCCGCCGAGATCCCGTCGGGAGCTCCGATCGCCCGCGTCGCGGCATACGCCGACCGGAACGCCGAGAGTTCCGGCCTTCCGCCGGTGACCTACGAGGAGATCGTCGGCCAGCCGCGGGCGTCCGCCGGATACAGCATGACGGCGATCGCCCTCGGCGCCGTCGCGGGCGTCGTGGCGGCCAACACGGTCCTGCCGATGCTCGGATACTCGGCGGTCTCGGCAGCGCTCGCCGGAGCCCCGGTCACGGGGGCGACTCTCGAGGCGGCGCTCGCCACGTCGCGTCTCGTGGCGGTCGGTGCGGCGGTGACCGGCGGCGTGATCGGGCAATGGGTGTATTCCGGCTGGGGGCGCTGATCCGCAGGCTCCGGCCGGCGCCGCCCTGCGGCGCTACTCTGCGGCGCTACTCCGCTGCACCGGCCGCGGCGCCGGTCCCGGCAAGCGCCAGCGCGGCGGTCACCTCGGACAGATCGGCGAGCCGGTCGAGCCGGCCGAGGCTGGTGCGCAGCGTCGCCGCCGCGTCGGCTCCCAGGACCGGGGCCACGCAGTCCTCGAACTTGATCCGGCGGTCCTCGGCGTCGAGCGGCGCCTGGACCCCGCCGCGCGGCCAGGTGCGCGCGCGCTCCAGGACCCGGCCGTCGGCCAGCCGGATCCGGACCTCGTGGGGCAGCCGGGTGCCGGCCTCGGTCGGCTCGTCCTTCGGGTCGCGGCCGGTCATGTGGATCCGCGGGATCATCGCGACGATCGCCGGGCGCCGCACCGCCTCCGGCCGGAAGTCGGCCAGGCTGAGCCGGCCACGATGCAGGGCCGCCGCGACGCAGTAGGGCATCGAGAACCGCGCCTCCATCTCGTTGCGCGGGGTGGCGTACATCAGGTTGCGGACGTTGATCGAACCGACCAGGGTGTCGACCCGCTCGACCTCGGCTGCCGCGAAGCCGTGCTCGGCCTGCAGCTCGAGCACGCAGTCGAGCGTGTTGTGGGCCGAGCCGCAGCACGGGTGGCGCTTGACGTTGAGCCCGACCGTCTCGATTGCCGGCGTATCGCCCAGGCCTTCGAGATGGCCCTCCCAGCCGCGGGTCTCACCGGCGCCGTACAGCTCCAGGAAGCCGAACCGGCCCTCCAGCGCCTCCGGCCGGCCGGTCATGCCGGCCTCGGCCAGGACGGCGGCCTGCACCGCGTGCTGGGCGCCGAGCCCGGCGTGCAGCGGCTTGGCCGCGGTGCCGAACTGGACCTTGGTCCCGCCGGCCATGCTGACCGCCAGCACCATCGCCTGGGCGATGCCCTCGGCGTCTAGGCCGATCAGCCGGGCGCAGCCGGCGGCGGCCCCGATGCAGCCGATCGTCGAGGTGCTGTGCCAGCCGGCCAGGTAGTGCGCCCGGTTGACCCCGGCGCCGACCGCCGCCTGCATCTCCAGGCCGACGATGTAGGCGTCGAGCAGGGCCGGGCCGTCCCGCCCGCGTTCCTCGGCCAGCGCCAGCAGGGCCGGCACCAGCACCGCGCTGGCGTGGCCGAAGCTCGGCACGAAGATGTCGTCGTAGTCCAGGCTGTGGGCGGCGGTGCCGTTGACCAGGGCGGCGGCCGGTGCCGACAGCCGGCCGGCGGTGCCGACCGCGGTCGCGCCGCCGCGCCCCCAGGCCAGGGCCGCCCGCCGTGCCGCCACCGCCGGCGCCTCGTGCGCCCCGGCGATCATGCAGGCGATCGTATCCTCGACCGCGTCGCGGGCGCGGCCGACCGCCAGGTCCGACCAGACCTTGCCGCGGCCGGCGCACCAGGCCGCCAGCCGTCCGGCGACGCTGCCCGGTTCTACTCGGTGTTGGCCTGCTTCTTGGCTCGCTTCGGACATGGGGCCTCCGTCCCGGCCAGCGGGTTGAACTCCGACCGGTCGAGCTTCGCGAGGTTGCGGCCGTAGACGTGCAGGGACAGCGACGGTCGGTCGGACGCGTTGCGGATGCTGTGGATGTCGGCCGGCGCGAAGGTCTTCACCACGCCCTGCTCGACCACGGTCTCGGCGGCGGTCTCCAGCGTGGCGCGGCCGGGCACCTTGCCGTCGTCGAGCCGCCGCCAGTCGACGTTGACCTCGCGGCCGTCGAGACCGATCACGACGCCCCAGGTGCGGTGGTCGTGTGGCGCCACCCCGCGCCCCGGGGCCCAGCAGATGGTCTCCACCAGGAAGCCGTCCTGCGGTTCCTCGTGCAGCACCACGATGCCGAAGCCCTGGTCGGCATCGACCTCGTAATACTCCGGCCGGATCCACGAGCGGTCGCCGGCGAGAGTGCGCATCAGCGGCACCACGCGGTCGACGGCGGCGGCCGCGTCCGGCGCCTCGGCCACGGCCGAGCGGACCTCGTCGATGAAGCGGTCGACCACGGTCGCGGCCATGACGATCCTCCCGTTCGCCCGTTTTCCCGAAGCCTGCCACGGCCCCGTGCTGGCGGCAACGCGAGTGCCGGAACGCTGCTACCCCCCGAACCCTGCCGTTCGCGGCAGCCAGAGCGACAGCTCGGGGAACGCCCAGATGATCGCCAGCCCGACCAGCAGCAGCGCCACGTAGGGCGCCGCACCGCGCATGATGTCGGTCAGCGGGGCGCCGGTGACGCCCTTGATCACGAACAGGTTCATGCCGACCGGGGGGGTGATCAGCGCCAGCTCCAGGTTGATCATCAGCATGACCCCGTACCACACCGGGTCGATGTGCAGGGCGATCAGAACCGGCAGGATGATCGGCGTGGTGATCAGGATGATCGCGATGGTCTCCAGGAACATGCCGAGCAGGAAGATCGTCAGCATGACCGCGAAGATGAACCCGGTCTCCGACAGGCCGAGCGCGGTCACCGCCTCCATCAGCTGGGCCGGCAGCCGGATGATCGTGACCGCGTGGCCGAGCAGGGCGGCCGCCGCGATGATCATGAACAGCATCGCGCTGGTCCGCAGGGTCTGCCAGGCGCAGTCGACCAGGTCGGCGAACGAGACGTTGCGGTAGGCCAGCAGCGCCACCAGCAGGGCGTAGACCGCGCCGACCGCCGCCGCCTCGCCGGCGGTGAACACCCCGAGATAGATGCCGCCCAGCACCACCGGCGGCATCAGTACCGCCCAGATCGACTTGCGCAGCGCCCGCAGCACCTCGCGCGTGCCGGCCCAGTCCTGCCCGACGGTCTCGCCGTGGGCGTTCGCCTGGAACCAGCTGAAGCCGGCGAACATCACCGCCATCAGCAGCCCGGGCACCAGCCCGGCCAGGAACAGCGCGCCGATCGAGGCGTTGGTGACGATCGCGTACAGGATCATCGGCCCGGACGGCGGGATCAGGATGCCGAGCGTGCCGCCGGCGGCGATGATCCCGTAGGTGTCGCGCTTGCGGTACCGGAAGCGCTGCATCTGCGGGATCGCGATCGAGCCGATGGTCAGCGCGGTCGCCACCGACGAGCCGGAGATCGTCGCGAAGATCGTGCACGACAGGATGGTGGCGAAGCCGAGCCCGCCCTTGACGTGCCCGACCAGCTTGTTGGCCATGTCGTACAGGTCGTCGACCACCTTGGCCTTGATCATGATGTGCGCCATCAGGGCGAACATCGGGATGGTCGCGAGCAGCGGGTTGTCGAGGCTGGCGAACACGGTGTCCGCCATGCTGGAGATCTTGCCCTCGTACAGCATCAGCACGCCGAGCGAGGCGAGGCCGAGGGCGGCGAAGATCGGCATGCCGGTCAGCAGCAGGGCGAGCAGGCTGCCGAGGATCAGGACGGTCGTCATTGGCGCCCTCGCCGGGCCAGGTGCGACGGCTCCGGGACGGGCCAGTCGACCGCCGGTACGCCTCGAGCCGGCTCGCTCGTGCGGGGCGACCTTGCTTCCCCTTTGCTGACGTCATTCCGGACGTCCACGCGTCGGCGTGGGCGAGCCGGAACCCACGAAGCGACGGGCAGCGTCGGCGGCAGACGCAGCAGCCACCGGTGGGTTCCGGATGCGTGCCGCTCGCGCGGCCCGCCCCGGAATGACGTCAGGGAGGGGGGCGTCTGGCCGGATCGCATCGTGCGGGATCGCATGCTCACCGCCACACCTGCCGCACCAGCCCGGCGACCGCCTGCAGGCCGAGCAGCACGGCCCCGACCAGCATCGCCGACTGCGGGATCCACAGCGGCAGGGCCAGGTAGCCGTCCGAATAGGCGCCGAACGAGTGCGAGAAGCTCACCGTGTGCCAGGCGGTCCGGAACAGCAGCACCGCGAACGCCAGCACGGCGGCATGGGCCCACAGGTCGAGGACGAGGCGGGTTCGCGGCCCGACGACGTCCACCAGCAGGTCGATGCGGATATGGTCGCCTTTGCGCAGGGCCTCGGCCGCTCCCAGCATGACGATCGCGACGACCAGGAAGCCGGTGCCCTCGTCGATCCCGAGAATCGGGCGCGACAGCACGTAGCGGCTGAACACGCCGACCGTGGTCATGGCCAGAACCACGACGATCAGCAGGGCGCCGAGCGCCCCGCCGGCGATCGAGACCGCGTTGGCCGCGGCCAGCGGCCAGGGAGTGTCGGCCGGGGAGGGCACGGTTCCCTCCCCGGGTCGGTCATGCGGGTCCGTCATGACCCGCAGTTACTGGATCTTCGCGACCAGTTCGAGCAGCTTCTTGCCCTCGGCGCCGGTCTCCTTCTCGAAGCCCTCGGCGTAGGCCGGCTGCATGATCGCCTTGAACGCGGCGTTCTCGGCGTCGGTCGCGATGTGCACCTTCACGCCCTTGTCGGCGAGCTGCTGCGGGGCTGCGGCGGCCGCTTCCTGCGAGGCCTCGAGCGCCCAGCCGGCGGCCTTCTCGCCGGCCTGCTTGAGGGCGGCCTTCGACTTGTCGCTGAGCTTGGCGTACCAGGCGGGGTTGACGTAGCCGTGGACGTAGGCCGCCAGCACCGGCACCACGGTCATGTGGTCCTGGACCTCGTAGTACTTGCGCGACCAGGCGGCGGCGACGTCGGTGATGGCGGCGTCGATCACGCCGGCCGCCAGCGCCTGGTAGACCTCGCTGCCCGGCATCGACACGGTGGCCGCACCCATGGCGTTCAGCGCCCGGTCGAAGGACGGGCCGATGCCGCGCATCTTGATGCCCTTGAAGTCCTCCGGCGTGATCAGCGCCTTGCCCTTGGAGGTGAACACGCTGGTGTTGGTGATGAACATCCAGGCGACGTTCTTCACGCCCTTCTCGGACAGCTTCTCCTCCAGGAAGGCGGCGGCCTCGGAGGTCGGCCACTTCTTCCAGGCGGCGATCGACGACATGGTGTACGGGCCCAGCGTGACGTTCATCAGCGGCAGCGTCTTGCCCCACTGGAAGTTCAGCGAGAACGCACACTCGATGTCGCCCTTGGCGGTCGACAGGATGTTGTCCTTGGCCTTCACCAGGCTGTCGGCGCCGAACACCTGGACGTCGATCTCGCCGCCCGACAGCGTCTCGACCTCGGCCGCCCAGCGGTCGATGACCTTGGCGATGTGGTGAGGCGGCGGCAGCTGGTGGCTGCAGCGCATGGTCTCGGCGGCCGACGCCGCCCCGGCGATGGAGGTCGACAGCGCGAGTGCTGCGACGGTAGCTGCGATCCTGTTCATGATCTTCCTCCCGTTGGGTTCTTGACGCGAATTGGTGGGACGGACCGGTGCCCGCCCCGGGATGATCAGGTGCCGCGGGCGGCGGCGATCGCGGCGGCGTTCATGCCGAGTGCGCCGAGGACCGCGTCGGTATGGTCGCCGACCGCCGGCAGGTCGCCGCCGCCGGCCAGCATCACGCCGTCGACCTCGAACGGCAGCGACGGCGCCCGGAAGCTGGTACCGTCGGGCAGCCGCGAGGTGGCGAGGCCTCCCGGGCGCATCACGTGCGGGTCCTGGTACATGTCGCAGGGCCGGGCGATCGGCGAGTAGGGGATGCCGATCGCCTCGAACGCCCGCTCCAGCTCGCGCGAGTCGCGGTCGGCGATCGCCTTCGCGACGATCGGGATGGTCCACGACCGCGCGGCGATCTGGTCGGGCCGGGTCTGCAGCCGCGGGTCGGCCTTCAGCGCGTCGAGCCCGAGCAGGTCGCACAAGGCCGACCACTGTCCCTCGGTCACGGCGCCGACGAACATCTGGCGGCCGTCGGCGGTGTCGAAGATGTCGTAGACCGGCCAGGAGAAGTCCCGCTCCGGCATCGGCGGCGGGTTGCGGCCCTCGAGCTCGAACTGGACCATGTGCTGGGCGACCAGCAGCAGGCAGTTCTCGAACAGGCCGATCCGCAGGTCGCGGCCGCGCCCGGTCTCCTTGCGCTCCAGCAGGGCGGCCAAGACCGCGAACGCCCCGAACAGCCCGCCCATGATGTCGTTGGCCGACGAGCCGACGCGCAGCGGGCGGCCGCTCGGTCCGGTCATGTAGGCGAGCCCGGTCATCATCTGCACCACCTCGTCGAGGGCGGTGCGGTCCTGGTAGGGCCCCTGCAGGAAGCCCTTGTGAGAGGCGACGATCAGCCCGGGGTAGGTGGCCCGCAGGCGCTCCAGATCGGCGCCCATCTTCGACAGCGAGGCGTCGCGGAAGTTCTCGACGAACACGTCGGCGGTCGCCAGCAGCCGGTCGAGCGCGGCACGCCCCGCCTCGGTGGTCAGGTCGAGCTGGACCGACTTCTTGCCGCGGTTGAACAGCGGGAACATCGGCCGGCCCATGCCGCCCAGCCTGCGGGTCTTGTCGCCTGCAGGCGGCTCGACCTTGATGACCTCGGCACCCAGGAACCCCAGGAACATGCCGCAGGACGGCCCCATTATCATGTGGCTCATCTCGACGACGCGGATGCCGTCGAGCGGCCTGAAGTTCGCGTCCATCGGCCGGCAGCTCCGTCGCGCGGTGTGGTTCCCTTCGGCAGGTTAACGTTGCCCGACCTGTCGGAAAATTATAGTGATTGTAACGTTGTGTTCGAAAATCGAGAAACCGATGGACGTCCGGCAACTACGGTACTTCACCGCGATCTACGAACACGGAACCCTGTCGAACGCCGCCCAGCATGCGCGCGTGGCGGTGTCCGCCTTGAGCCACCACCTGGCCAACCTGGAGGCCGAGCTGTCGACCCCGCTGTTCGTGCGCAAGCCGCGCGGCCTGCAGCCGACCGCGGCCGGAGAGCGGCTCTATGCCCATGCCAAGTCGATCCTGAAGGCGATGGCGGCGGCCGAGCGCGACATCCGCGAAGCCGACGGCGAGATATCCGGCGAGGTCTCGGTCGGCCTGTCGCACTCGGTGGTCAAGGCGATCGGGGTGCCGCTGGCGCGCGCGGTGCTGGCCGACTATCCGAAGCTGCGGCTGTGCCTGACCGAGGGCCTGTCCGGCTCGATCGTGATGCATCTGGTGAACTCGGACGTGGACATCGCCCTGGTCTACAACCCGACCGCGGAGCCGGCGCTGAAGACCACGCCGGTGCTGGAGGAGCGGCTGGTGTGCCTGGGCCGGCGGGAGATCATCGGCGGCACCGACGCGCCGATCGCCTTCGCCGAGCTGCTCGAGCTGCCCCTGCTGTCGCTGCGTCCGGGCCTGTCGACGCGGGCGATCATCGACGACCCGGGGCTGCTCAAGAAGCTCGAGAGCCGGGCGATGCTGCAGATGAACTCGCTGCAGGCGATCGGCGGCTCGCTGGTGGCCGGCCTCGGCTGCCTGGTCGGCACCACGCTGATCATGCAGGAGCACCTGCAGTCCGGCGCCCTGCACGTCCGGCCGATCGTCGAGCCGGAGATGACCCGTACCCTTTACCTGTGCGAGATGGCCGGGCGGCCGGCGACCTTCGCGCTGGAGACCATGCGCGGCCTGATCCTGGACCTGGTCGACGATGCGGTCCGGTCCGGCCGCTGGGAGGCGCGCTCGCTGGTGGCCGACGCCCGCCGGTCCTGACCTACAGCGCCTCGTCGCCCTCCTCGCCGGTGCGGATGCGCACGGCCCGGTCGACGTCGAGCACGAAGATCTTGCCGTCGCCGATGCGGTCGGTGCGGGCCGCCGCGGCGATCGCTTCGACCGCCCGGTCGGCCAGCTCGTCCGGCACCACGGTCTCGAGCTGGACCTTCGGCACGAAGTAGACCTGGTACTCGGCGCCCCGGTAGATCTCGGTCTGGCCCTTCTGGCGCCCGAAGCCCTTCACCTCCGACACCGTCATGCCCTGGATGCCGACCTCGCCCATGGCCTCGCGCACGGCGTCGAGCCGGTGCGGCTTGAAGATGGCCTTGATCAGTTTCACGCTCGCCTCCTCAGGTCAGCTCGTAGCCGCGTTCGCCGTGCGCGGTGATGTCCAGGCCCTCGATCTCGGTCTCCTCGCTGACCCGCAGGCCGACGGTCGCGCGCAGCACCGCCAGGATCGCCCAGCTCGCCGCCGCCGACCAGACGGCGGTGACGCCGACCGCCAGCGCCTGCACGCCGAGCTGGTCGGCGATGCTCACGCCGTCGGCGAGCCCCAGGCCGCCGAGCGCCGGGACCGCCAGCGCGCCGACCAGGATCGAGCCGAGGATGCCGCCGCCGCCGTGCACGGCGAACACGTCGAGCGAGTCGTCGACCCTCAGGCGGAACTTCATGAACCCGGAGAGCCACTGGCAGAAGCTGCCGGCGATCACCCCGATGATCACCGCGCCGACCGGCCCGACCGAGCCGGCCGCCGGGGTGATCGAGGCGAGCCCGGCGACCAGGCCGGTGACGATGCCGACCAGGCTGGGCCGGCCGTAGCGCAGCCACTCGATGCCGGCCCATACCAGCGCCGCGGTCGAGGCCGAGATGTGGGTCACCAGCATCGCCATGCCGGCCGAGCCGTTGGCGCCGAGCGCGCTGCCGGCGTTGAAGCCGAACCAGCCGACCCACAGCATGCAGGCGCCGGTGGCGACCATGCCCGGGTTGTGCGGTGGCCGCAGCTCGCTCGGGAAGCCGCGGCGCGGCCCCAGCATCAGTGCGAACACGATCGACGACACCCCGGCCGTGGTGTGCACCACGATGCCGCCGGCGAAGTCGATGGTGCCCATCTCGGCCAGCCAGCCGCCGCCCCAGATCCAGTGGCAGACCGGGGCGTAGACGACTGCCAGCCAGACCAGGCTGAACAGCAGCACCGCGGCGAACCGGACGCGTTCCGGATAGGCGCCGATGATCAGCGCCGGGGTGATGATCGCGAAGGTCATCTGGAACATGAAGAACACCGGCTCGGGGATGGTGCCCCAGAGCGAGTCGGCCCCGACCCCGGCCAGCATCGCCTTGCCGAGCCCGCCGATCCAGGCCTGGCTCGCGCCGCCGTCGCCGAACGCCAGGCTGTAGGCGCCGGCCAGCCAGGCCAGCGAGACCACGCAGGCCACCGCCACGCAGTGCATGATGACCGAGAGCACGTTCCGGGCCCGCACCAGGCCGGCGTAGAACAGCGCCAGCCCCGGCAGGGTCATGAACAGCACCAGCGCCGTCGAGGTCAGAATCCAGGCCGTATCGCCGCCGCTGAGTTCGTCAGCGGCCGCGGCAGGGCCCATCGCCCACCCGTAGGCGGCCACACCGGCCAGCAGCGCGCCGGTGCGCACACCGATTGTCGTCATCGTCGTCGGTTGCCCCCTGTTGCCGTCGTTCGGCGTCCCGCCCCCCGGTCCGCCGGCCGGCATCCGGCCCTTGCCGTGTCCGGCCTCGCGGCCAACAGGATAGACGAAGCGGCGTCGGTGGCGGAAGCCCGGTGCGTCCGGCGGCGGCGGTCAGTCGCCGGCCTCGGCAGTGTCCGGCACGGTCTCGGCGTGCGCCATCTCCCGCCGCAGCCGCTCGCCGGCCCGGGCGCGGGCCGGCGACAGCCCGGCGAGACCGAGATAGACGACTGGCGTCAGATACAGCGTGAACACCGCGGCCAGGCCGAGGCCGCCGAACACCACCCAGCCGATCGCGCCGCGGGCCTCGGCGCCGGGGCCGCCGCTCAGGATCAGCGGCAGGCCGCCGAGCACGGTGGAGACCATGGTCATCACGATCGGCCGGAGCCGCACGACCGCGGCGCGCTCCACCGCCCGGCGCACCGACAGGCCGCGATCGCGCAGCTGGTCGGCGAACTCGACCAGCAGGATGCCGTTCTTGGCCATCAGCCCGATCATCATCACCAGGCCGATCTGGCTGTAGATGTTGACCGAGGTGCCGGTCAGCAGCAGCGCGAACACCGCGGCGGCGACCCCGAAGGGCACCGTCAGCAGCACGATGGCGGCGCTGGTCACGCTCTCGAACTGGGCGACCAGCACCAGGAACACCACGACCACCGCGATCGCGTAGGTGATCGCCACCTCGCGATCGGCGGCCTCCAGCGCCTCGGCCTCGCCGAGCAGGATGAAGTCGACGTCCTCCGGCAGCGTCTCCGCCGCCAGTTCCCGGACGTCCCGGATCCCGCGGTCGAGCGGCACCCCCGCCGCGATGTCGGCGTCGATCTCGACGGCGCGCCGGTGGACGTGGCGGTCGAGCTCGTTGGCCACGCCTTCCTCGCGCAGCGTCACCAGGCTGGAAAGCGGGACCAGGTCGCCGGCCTCGGTACGGACATACAGGTTCACCAGGTCGCTCGGATCGTCGATCCGGCCGCCGTGCGGCTCCAGCCGTATCGGGACGCTCTCGTCGCGGACGTTCAGGTCGGCGACCTCGTAGCCGTCGATCATCACCCTGAGGGTCTCGGCCAGGTCGTCGAGCGGGATGCCGAGGTCGGAAGCCCGCCGTCGGTCGATCCGCACCGAGAGCTGCGGCTGGGTCGGCTGGTAGGACACCCGGACGTCCGAGAGGTAGGGGATGCGGTCCTCGATGCGCCGGGCCAGGCCGGTGGCGGCCTCGTACAGTCGCAGGTAGTCGTTGCCGACCAGCGCCCCTTCGACGCCGCTGCCGGCGCCGCGCAGGTTCAGGCTGTTGGTTCCGTAGACCCGGATCCGGATCCCCGGGATCTCCTTCATCCGGGCGTCGATCTCGGCGATCAGCTCGTGCTGGCTGCGGTCGCGCCGGTCCCACGGGGCGAGCGGCGCGGCGATGAACACCCGGTGCCGGTCGTAGCGGCCGACGATGGTGAACAGCGATTCGATGATGCCGCTGTCGACATAGGGCTGCAGCACCGCCTCCATGCGGTGCGCCTCGCGGTCGCTGTACTCCAGCCCGACGCCGTCCGGCCCGGTACCGAACGCGTAGATCACGCCGCGGTCCTCCGGCGGCAGCAGCTCGTGGTCGAGATGCTGGAAGGCGAGCCAGGCGCCGCCGGCCGCCGCCAGCGCCGCCGCCACCACCAGCACCGGCACCGCCAGCGCAACCTGCAGGCTGCGCGCGTACCACCGGAGCAGCCGATCCCCGATCCCGGCGAGCGCGGCCCGGAGCCCGCGCGGCGACGGCGGTCCGTCGCCCAGCCGGGCGGCCAGCGCCGGGACCAGCGTCAGGGCCACGAAGGACGAGATCAGCACCGCCACCGAGAGCACGAAGCCGAACTCGCGGAACAGTCGGCCGGCGGTGCTCGGCAGGAACGAGATCGGCACGAACACCGAGACCAGGGTCGCGGAGGTGGCTATCACCGCGAAGAACACCTGGCGGGTCCCGAGCACGGCGGCCGCCCGGGCGCCCAGGGACTGGCCGCGGCGGCGCTGGATGTTTTCCAGCACCACGATGCTGTCGTCGACGATCAGGCCGGTCGCCAGCACCAGCGCCAGAAGGGTGAGGATGTTGACCGAGAAGCCGAGCAGCCAGATCGCCGCCACCGAGCCGATCAGCGCGATCGGGATCGAGACGCAGGGGATCAGGGTGGCGCTGGGCGAGCCGAGGAACAGCCAGAGGGTGGCGATCACGATCAGCACCGCCAGGCCGAGGCTGATCGCGACCTCCCGGATCGAGCCGCGGATGAACAGGGCGTCGTCCGAGGTGACGATGACCTCGACCCGTTCGAAGCGGTCGCTCAAGGCCTGCGCGGCGGCCCGCACCCGGGTCGAGATCTCGACCGTGTTCGACTGCGCCTGCCGCACGATGCCGAGGCCGACGACCGGCCGGCCGTCGACCCGGACCAGGCTCTCCGCGTCGGCCGGGCCGAACGACACCGCGGCCACGTCGCCGATCCGTACCGGGTCGCGGATCACCATCGCCGCGATCTCGGCGGCGGTCTCGACCGTGGCGTCGGCCCGCACGATCAGCTCCTGCTCGTCCGACGAGAAGCTGCCGGCCGGGATGTCGAACGGCGCGCGCTCCAGCACCGCGATCACGTCGGCCACCGCCAGCCGGTGGGCGGCCAGCCGCAGCGGGTCGACCACCACCCGGACCTGCCGCTCGCGGTCGCCGAACAGCGTGACGTCGGCGACACCGTCGATCGAGATCAGCTCCGGCACGATGTCGTGCTCGACGATCTCCGCCAGGTCGTCCGGGCGCAGCTCCCGGCCGCGGACCGTCAGCCGCATGATCGGGCTGGCGTCGGCGTCGGCCTTCACCACGGTCAGCTGCTCGACCTCGTCGGGAAGCTCGCGCTGGGCCCGGCTGACCGCCTCGCGGACGTCGGAGGCGGCGGTGTCGAGATCGGCGCCGGGGCCGAACTCGATCCGCATGCGGAAATTGTCCTCCTCGCTCGACGAGTGGATCTCGCGGACCCCGTTCACCCGGGCCACGGCGCCCTCGATCAGGCTGGTGACCTCGCGGTCCATGGTCTCCGGCGAGGCGCCCTGCAGGATGCCGCGCACCGTGACGATCGGCCGGTCGACGTTCGGCAGCTCGCGGACCTCGACCGCCAGCATCGCGGCCACCCCGGCGAGCGCGATCAGCAGGTTCAGCACCAGGGCGAGCAGCGGCCGGCGGACGCTGAGCGACGGCAGGTCGGCGCCCGCCCCTTCGGCTGTCGGTCCGCTGTTCACGAGCCGGCGCCCTGGATCCGCGCCGGCAGCGGCTCGGCCTCGACCGGCACCGCCGGCAGGATGTCGACCCGCACGCCGTCGCGCATGCGATGCAGGCCCTCGACCACAACCAGGTCGCCCTCGCGGAGGCCGGCCTCGACCAGCACCTTGCCGCCCTGGCGTTGCAGGATGACCGCCGGGACCCGGTGGGCGGCGCCGTCTGTCACGACCCACAGATAGGAGCCCTCGCCGCCCCACTGGATCGCGATTTCAGGGACCTCGGGATACCGCCTGCCTTCGACGTCGACCCGGACGCGAAAGCTCATGCCCGGCCGCAGGCGGTCGTCGGGGTTGGCGATCCGGGCGCGCACGACGAAGGTCCGGGTGCGCTCCGAGACCCGGCTGCCGACGTCGGCGACCGTGCCGTTCAGCGGCTTCTCGTCGTCGGCCCAGGGCGTGACCCGGACCGCGGCGCCGACCCCCAGCCGGCCGTGCAGCGCCTCCGGTACCTCGAACCGGATCAGCAGGCTGGAGCGGTCGTCGAGGGTCGCGATCTCGGTGTCCTCGTCGACGCGGTCGCCGACCTCGATCTCGGTCAGGCCGATATGGCCGGCGAACGGCGCCAGCACGAACCGGTCCGCCAGGGCGACCTCGGCGCGCTTCAGCTCGATCCGCGCGGCCTCCAGCGCGGTATGGGCGTCGTCCAGCGACACCTGGGCGGCGGCGCCGGTGGAGCTCAGGCGCTGCAGCCGGCGGAACACCCGGTCGGCGTCGGCCAGCCGCACCCGGGCCAGGTCGACCGCCAGCTCCTCGGTCGCCCGGTCGAGCTCCAGCAGCACGTCGCCCTGCGCCACCCGGCGGTCGGCGGCGAAGTTGATGGTCTCGACCTGTCCGGCCGCCGCCGGATGCAGCCGCGCCGAGCGATGGGCGCGGGCGGTGCCGACCGCCTTCACCCGGACCCGTTCGGGGACGAAGCCGACCCGGGCGGCGACCACCGCGGCGCGGCGCTCGCGGTCGCCGGTTCCGGAACGCGCCGGCGGCTCCTGTCCGTTCAGCGGCTCGAGCGTCTCCCAGGCCAGGACGCCGAGCCCGGCGATCAGGCCGACGATCAACAGTTGGCGGATCAAGCCCATTCCGGATTCTCCGCGGGGTTTGGGGACCGCGGCGCCCGGTCGCGCCGGCCGACAGTCTAGAGGCTCAGGGGAGCCGCCGCACCCCCGGTGCCGGCGACATGCGGTGGCGCGTGACGGCGCCCGACCCGGTCGCCTATATTCCCGCCCCTGAGGATTGGCGTGACCCGGAGGATCTCGTGGCGTTCGATGCCGGACGGTTTAAGGAACTGGATGCGATGGTGCGCCGGATGGGCGCGATCGTCTCGGTGTTCGAGGTCCGCTCCAGCACCCTGGGCAACAAGTCGTTCTCGGCGTTTCGCGAGCTGATGGACGTCTATATCGAGATCTGCGGGCGCGAGCTGAAGGCCGGCAAGGATTTCGCCGATAGCCCGGTGCAGCCCTCGGCCGAGGACATGGAGCGGATCAACGCCGCGATGCAGCGGATCTTCGCGGCGCCGGCCGCGCCGGCATCGGAGAAGAAGGCGTAGCGGGCGGTCAGCCGGCCGCGGCCGCGGCGCCGTCGCGCGCGACCTCGGACATCACCCAGTCCCGGAACGCCTTGACCTTCGGGCGGTCCTGGGTGCCCTCGGGGCAGGCCAGGTAGTAGGCCGCGTGGGTCGGCAGCTCCAGGTCGAACGGCTTGACGAGGCGGCCGGCGGCCAGGTCGTCCGCGACCAGCACGCTCCGGCCCAGGGCCACGCCGAGCCCGTCGATTGCCGCCTGCAGCACCATCTCCGAGTGGTTGAACGCGAGATCGCGCCTGGCCTTGATGGTGCCGACCCCGGCCGCCTCCAGCCAGGTGTCCCAGTCCTCCGGCAGGTCGTCGTGCAGCATGGTGTGGTGGCGCAGATCCTCCGGACGGGTCAGGGGGGCCGGGCCGTCGAGCAGCTTCGGGCTGCACACCACGAACACCACCTCGGTCATCAGCCGCTCGGCGTGCAGGCCCTTCCAGTCGCCGCGGCCGTAGCGGATGGCGACCTCGACGGCGTCGGCCGCGAAGTCCACCAGGACGTCGTTGATCGCCAGCCGGACCTCGATGTCGGGGTGCGCCGTGGCGAACCGGCCGAGTCGCGGCACCAGCCATTTGGCGGCGAAGCTGGTGAAGGTGCCGACGGTCAGGGCGCCGCTCTTGTCGCGCTCGCGCAGCTTGTTGGTGGCGTCCCGGATCCGGTCGAACGCCTCCCGGAGCGGCGGCAGATAGGCCTGACCGGCGTCGGTCAGCAGCAGCGCCCGGTTCCGGCGCCGGAACAGCGGCATGCCGAGCCATTCCTCCAGCGCCTTGATCTGGTGGCTGATCGCCGCCTGGGTGACGTTCAGTTCTCCGGCCGCCCGGGTGAAGCTGAGATGGCGGGCGGCGGCCTCGAAGGCACGCAGCGCGTTGAGCGGGGGAAGGCGCCTCAAGCGACCCTCTTTCGAATTAATAAAGCTAATGGATCATATGAGAAACTATCGTTTGTAGGCAAGCGGACCCAGCCATAAATATCCCACCAGAAAACAGGTTACGAAGGTTATCCACCTTCGTCCCCCGTCCTGATCGTTAAGGAAATATGAAGGAGGTTCCCATGAGCCGGTTCCTGATCGCGACCGCTCGCCCGATGTTCGGGGCCTCCGCCGCGTGCGGAGCCCAGCCGTCGATCGCCGAGCGCATTCTGGCGGCTCCGTTCACCGTCTTCGCGGCGTGGGGCGAGCGCCTCAAGCAGCGCACCGACCTCGCGGAGATGGACGACCGCATGCTGAAGGACATCGGCGTCTCCCGCGCCGACGCCCAGGCCGAGGCCGACAAGCCGTTCTGGTCGGCCTGACCGGCGACGCGACGAAGGTCCCGGCGGGACCTTCCAGCCTACGGGCACCGTCCGACTCCCCGGTTACCCCGCTGGCGGATCCCCCCTCCGTCGGTACCGGGACGGTGCCCGCTCCCACCCTACCCGGCGCTCGCACGCCGGGCGTTCCCCAGAGACCATCCCTGTGGTCATCGACTCGGCCGGGCCTTCGGGTCCGGCCGTCTTGTTTGCGGGGTCAGCCGGCCCGGCGGACCAGGATCCGGTTGATGCCGTTGAGGGCCGCGTACAGCCGGCGCATCTGGTCGGCGAAGCCGGCCGGCTCCGGCACCGCGATACCGGCGGCGGCGATCGATTCGCGGATCCCGGCGACCGTGCGGACCCCGTCGAGCCGCAGCACGATCGCGGTGGTCAGCGGCGGCAGCGGCGCCTTGTAGGTGGCGCCGCCGATATCGGAGCGCAGCATGCCGCCCGGCTTCAGTCCCTTGGCGACCGCCGCCGGGTCGAGCCCGCGCAGGACCAGCACGGCGTCGTCGGCGCCGGGATCCGGTGCGGGAACCGGCGGCCTGTCGACGAACCCGGCGTACAGGATGTGCTTGCCGATCGTGGTCGACAGCCGTTCCGCCAGGGCGGCGCGCTCGACCGGCGGCAGTGCCGCTGCGCGCTGGCGCAGCATCGGGTCGCTCAGGTAGGTCTCGGGCGCGTAGCGGGCCGGCTCGATCCAGGCCAGCGGTTCCAGCCGGGCGCCGGCCAGCAGCTCCACCAGTTCCGGCACCCGGTAGGCGCGGTCGCGACGGTGCAGCAGCAGGTCGTAGAGGTGCGCGTCCTTGCCCTTGCGGTGGTCGCTGACCTGCGGGTTGCGGTTCAGCAGGTGGCTCGCCGGCAGTCCGGCCAGCAGCCGGTGGGCGGCCGCCAGGCGCTCCTTGTCGGGCAGGTCGTCGACCAGCTGCGCCAGCGCCTCCTGGACCGGGTAGATGCCGGACCGGCCGTAGGTCGCGTACAGCATCAGGCCGAGGCCGCCGGTCGGCGCGACCTGCGCGGCCAGGGCGGCGAGGCCGGCCTCGGGGCTGGCCAGGTGGTGCAGCACGCCGCAGCAGTCGACGTAGTCGTAGGGTCCCGGCGCCAGGGTCGCGACCTCCTCGATCACGCCGGTGACGAACCGCATGTTGGTCAGGCCGCGCTCGGCCGCCCGGGCCTCGGCGATCTGCCGCGAGGCGGTCGACAGGTCGAGATACACGACCTCGGCGTCGCGCGCGCCGGCGCTCGCCAGGTGCTGGGCCAGCATGATGGCGGCGTCGCCGGTGCCGCCGCCGGCGACCAGCGCCCGGAACGGCCGGTCGAGATCGAGGCGGCCGCCGAACACGTAGTGCCGGATCTCGTCCAGGTCGCTCGGCGAGCCCTCGATCAGGCGCTTGTGCTCGTCCTTCGGGTCGCGGTGCGGATAGGGGTAGGACTCGTACTGCTCGCGTACGCGGTCGTCGATCGATGTCATCGCGGTCGAAAGCGGCCGGTCAGAACGCGAGGTCGGGAGCTGGGCGCGCGACCCCGACCAGACGGCCCGCCCAGTTCCGGATCGGCGGGGTCAGGGCGTTCGCCAGCCGGCGCTGGGCGTCGGCGTCGAGGACCCCGATATGGCCCAGGATCGCCCCGATCGCGACCTGGGCGGCCCGGCCGGTACCGTCGTCGACCTTCAGGCAGATGCCGAGGCCTTTGCCGGTGGCGGCGGCGGCGAACACGCCCTCGGCGCCGCTCTTCAGCAGGCAGCTGGTGCCGGTCTCGGTCAGGAGCACGCTGTTGAAGCGGTCGGTGCCGGCGATCAGCAGCGGGTTCTTGGCCGCGGCCGCGACAATGCGTTCGGCCGCGGCCCGGCGGCCGGCGGCCAGCCTCGACGGGTCGGCGAACTGCGCCATCGCGGTGGCCAGGCCTTTCAGCGGGACGCCGAACACCGGAATCCCGCAGCCGTCGTAGCCGGTCGGCACACCCGACAGGTCGCAGCCGCTCATCTCCGCCATCACCGCCTTGAGGCGCTTCTGCACCGGGTGGTCGTCGCCGCTGTAGCCCCTGGTCGGCTCGCCCAGGTGGCGGGCCGTGGTCAGCATGCCGCTGTGCTTGCCCGAGCAGTTGTTGTGGGCCCGGGTCGGCGCGACGCCGGCCTGGATCAGGGCGCGTGCCGCCGGCTCGTAGCTCGGCATCTGCGGCCCGCACTCCAGGTCGTCGGCCGTCAGCCCCAGCCGCTCGAGCCAGGCCAGCACGCGCTCGACGTGCATCGGCTCGCCGGAATGGCTGGCGCAGCACAGGGTGACCTCGGACTCGTCCAGCCCGTAGGCGTCGGCGGCGCCGCTCTCCAGCACCGGCAGGGCCTGGATCGGCTTGATGGCGGACCGGCCGTAGACCAGCCGGTCGGCGTCGCCCCAGGACGACACCACCTTGCCGTCGGCGTCGACCACCGCGGCGATCACCCGGTGGACGCTCTCCACCATGCCGCCGCGGGTGACCTCGACGGCGATCGGGCTGTCGGGACGGCCGGCGTGGACGCGCAGGACCGAGCCGTCGGGGGCGGCGATGGGGGCGGTGTCGTTCATCTCTCGGGTCTCCGGCGAAAGGGGCCTCACCTTGCCTCGGGAGCCGTCGTCGGGCAAGGTCGCGCGCCATGCGTGGATACTTCGGAATCGGGGCGGAAGACATCTCCAAGGCGATGAACGTCGCCGCGCTGATGCGCACCGCCCATGCCTTCGGCGCCAGCTTCGTGTTCTCGATCGGTCGGGTGCACGCCGGCCACCAATGGGGCCGGGTCGACACCTCGGACGCGACCGGCAGCCTGCCCTACTACGAGTTCGGCGGGCCGGACGAGGTGATGCTGCCGAAGGGGTGCGAGCTGGTCGGCATCGAGATCACCGACGAGGCGATACCGCTGCCGAGCTTCCATCATCCCCGGCGGGCGGCGTACGTGCTGGGCCGCGAGCGCGGCTCGCTGTCGCCCGAGCTGCTGGAGCGCTGCGACCACGTGGTGAAGATTCCGTCGCGGTTCTCGATCAACCTGGCGATCGCCGGCGCCATGGTGATGTACGACCGCATGATCTGCATGGGGCTGTTCGCCCCGCGGCCGCACCGCCCGGGCGGGCCGGTCGAGCCGGTGCCCATGCCGCAGTTCGGCCCGCCGCTGTGGGTCAAGAAAGAGCGCAAGCGCAACGCCCGGGCCACCGCGGCGGCGCGTGCCGACCTCTAGGCAGGCTTGACGGCGGGAGCCCGGGGCGACCACTGTTGCGGGCAGGTGGGGTCTGGCGTCGCGACGAGCGACCACCGGACGGAGCAGGCGCATTGACCGACCAGATGTCGCTGCCCGAAGGCGCCGATCCGGCCCGGATCCAGGAAGCGCTGGCGACCTTGCGGGCCGGGCGGGACCGGTATCCCGACAACCCCAGGGTACGCGAATCGCTCGGCAAGGTCCTGGCGCAAGTCGGCCTGCTGGAAGAGGCCGAGGCGGAGTATCGCGCGGCGGTCGGACTGCCGGGGGCCGACCGGGACGCCTACAAACGGCTGGCCAAGGTGCTGCGCCGGCGGGGCCTGCTGGCCGAGGCGCTGGGCGTCATGGCGGCCGCGCCGAAGCCGGCCGGCGACGGGGCCAACATCCTGATCGCGTGCATCCCGAAGAGCGGATCGAGCTGGCTGCGGGTGCTGCTGGGCAGCTTCGAGTTCCTCGATGCGGTGCAGCTGTCGCCGCTGCACGACCGCCGCGAGCAGGAACTCGACTTCATGATCCTGAACCGCAAGCGCGAGCGGTTCTTCGTCGCCCAGCAGCACGTCCGTGCCAACCGGTCGACCGACTTCGCGGTCAAGAACTACAACATCGCGACCACCGTCCTGGTCCGCAGCATTCCGGATGCCCTGGTCAGCGCCCGCGACCACTTCGCCGGCCGGCGCCCGGTCGCGCCGCAGTTCTACATGGACAGCCGGTTCAAGACCTGGGACGAAGACCGCCAGTACCGGTTCCTGCTGGATTTCTACGTGCCGTGGGTGGTGAACTTCATCGCCACGTGGTGGCACGCGGACATCGACACGCTGTGGCTGACCTACGACCTGCTGCGCCGGGACTCCGAGACCGCGGTCCGCTGCGTGCTCGAGCATGCGGGGTTCGCCGTCGAGGCGGAGGCCGTGCAGGGCGTCGTCGACAGGGTGAACGGCGAGTTCCGCGACAAGACGCTGTTCAACGTCGGAGAAGTCGGCCGCGGCGCCGCCTTGCCCGACCCTGTCCACCGGCGGATCCGCGAGCTCTGTGCCTACTACCCGGAGATCCCGTTCGAGCGTCTGGGGCTGATCGGGACGGCGCCGGCTACAGCCTCAGGAACGGGTTGAACAGCCGCCCGATCGGGCCGGTGAGCCGGAGCGGACCGTCGACCACCGCGAAGCACAGGCATTCGGCGTCCGGCGTCGCGACCGGCTGGTGATCGTCGTCGCTGGTGGCGATCGAGACGTCGCCGCGCGCGAAGCTCTGGCCGTCGTCGACGAACGCGCCGCACAGCACCAGCGTGGTCTCGGCGCCGGTGTGGGTATGCGCCGGCAGCGCGGTTCCGGGGCGCACCCGGATCAGCGAGGCGCGCGGGCCGCCGTCGCCGATCGCCAGCGGAAGCTCGCGGATCGACGGCCCCCGCCAGCGCCACGGGAGCGACGACAGGTTGCCGCCGAGGTAGTCGCGCAGCGGCGCCGGTACCGAGAACAGGGTCTCCCGGTCGAACGCGGGGCCGGCGGGGCGCCGGGCCGGGGCTTCCGGCTCGTCGAGCCGGGCCAGGACCGTCGCCAGGGCGTCCGGCGCCAGCGCCACCGGCTCGAGCGATCCGGTCAGGGCGCCGCCGACCGTCTCCAGCCGACGCACCTCGGCGCGGCATCGCGGGCACAGGGCGAGATGGGTCGCGACCAGGACCGAACTGGCCTCGTCCAGGCTGCCGGCGGCATACCCCAGCAGCGTCTCGGGTTCGGGGTGGAAGGTGGGCACGGCGTCAGCCAAGGTCGTCGATCCTCTCGCGCAGCCTCTGCATCGCCAAACGGATACGGGACTTCACCGTGCCGAGCGGCAGTCCGCTGGTCTCGGCGATCTCCCGGTGAGACTGGTCCTCGAAATACGCACGGCGAATCAAATCGGATTGCTCCGGCGGCAATGATTCGATGGCAGCCCGCACCCGACCCTCGATCTGCCCGGCCCACACCGTCCGGTCGGCGTCGGCCGGGCCCTCGGGCACCAGGGCCGGGTCGTTCGGATCGAACTCCGGCCGGCGTTCCCGGCGCAGCCGATCGATACGCCGGTTGCGGGCGATCGTGAAGATCCAGGTTCCGGCCGAGGCCTGCCGCCGGTCGAAGCTCGCGGCCTTGCGCCAGACCGTCAGCATGACCTCCTGCACGACCTCCTCGGCGGTCGAGGCGTCGCTGCCGAGCCGCATCAGGTAGGCCTTCAGCCGCGGGGCGAAGTGCTCGAACAGTTCGGCGAACGCGGGCCGGTCGCCGGTCGCTGCGATCGCCTCGACGAGGCCGTCGTGCCGGCCGCCGGTGGCGTCCGTGTTAGGGGTCGTCTCCATAGGTCCGACTCTGCGGCAGCCGCCCGAGGGCCGCAACCGGCGTTGCGTAGGGGCGGTCACGCCCGTGCCACGATGTCGCCCGATCGCCCGCATTGAATTCCTGCGCCGGGAGTGGCATGCCATTCCCGGCGGTCTTAGAAGAACGGACGAGCGAGGGACCATGCGGCGGATGCGCGCGAGGGCGGTTGGCTCTCTGGTATGGCTCGGACTGGTGGTGATCGGCGGCGCGGCGAGCGCGCAGACCGTCATCCCGGGCGGTGAGAACGGCGACTGGAAGGCCTACACCTTCAAGAAGGGGGACGTCACGGTCTGCTACATGGCGAGCGCCCCCAAGAAATCGGCCGGCGACTACACCCGGCGCGGCAACGCGTATGCGCTCGTGACCAACGACGCGACCACCGGCGGACGCGGCGAGGTCAGCTTCGTCGCCGGCTATCCGTTCAGGCAGAACAGCACGGTCAGCGTCGCGATCGGCGGCAGGACCTTCGAGCTGTTCACCAAGGCCGAGGACCCCGACAAGGCCGACAAGGCCTGGACCCAGGGCCCCGAGGACGACCGCGACATGGTCGAGGCGATGATCAACGGCGCCGACATGATCGTGAAGGGAATGTCCGCCCGCGGCACCGAGACCGTCGACACCTATTCGCTGATCGGCTTCACCGCGACCAAGAAGGTCATCGACAAGACCTGCCCCAAGTAGCGGTCCGCCAAATCGCGGGCCGAAGCACCGCAGCCCTTGCGTCGCGCGGTCCGGCGACGCATATGTTGTCGCCATGTCCTCCGTCGTCGCGAACTCTCCGTCGAGCGCCTCCGACGCGCGCGCCGAGCTGCTGGCCTTCGCCGGCCGGCCGGCCGCCGCGGCGGCCGATTCGCGCCCGGACCTGATCGGCCTGGAGCGCGACGCGCTGACCGAGGTGCTGGCCGGCATCGGCCTGCCGAAGTTCCGCACCGGTCAGATCTGGCACTGGCTGTACCATCGCGGCGTCACCGACTTCCGGGAGATGACGACGCTGGCCAAGCCGCTGCGGCTGCGGCTGGCCGAGACCTTCCGGATCTCGCGGCCGGCGGTGGTGACGCGGCAGGACAGCGTCGACGGCACCATCAAGTGGCTGCTCCGGTTCGCCGACGGCAACGAGGCGGAGACGGTGTTCATCCCGGAGGAGGACCGCGGCACGCTGTGCGTCTCCTCCCAGGTCGGCTGCACCCTGACCTGCTCGTTCTGCCACACCGGCACCCAGCGGCTGGTCCGCAACCTGACGCCCGCCGAGATCGTCGGCCAGGTGCTGGTGGCGCTCGACCATCTCGGCGGCTACCCGACCGGCGCGCCGGACCGGCGGCTCACCAACATCGTGCTGATGGGCATGGGCGAGCCGCTGTACAACTTCGACAACGTCGCCTCGGCGCTCAAGGTGATCATGGACGGCGAGGGCATCGCCCTGTCGAAGCGCCGGATCACGCTCTCGACCTCCGGGGTGGTGCCGATGATGGCGCGCTGCGGCGCCGAACTCGGGGTCAACCTGGCGATCTCGCTGCACGCCACCACCGACCCGGTGCGCGACGAACTGGTGCCGATCAACAGGAAGTGGCCGATCGCCGAGCTGCTGGAGGCCTGCCGGACCTACCCCGGCGTCAACAACGCGCGGCGCATCACCTTCGAGTACGTGATGCTGGCCGGCGTCAACGACGCGCCGGAGGACGCCCGGCGGCTGGTCGGGCTGATCGAGGGCATCCCGGCCAAGATCAACCTGATCCCGTTCAACCCGTGGCCGGGGTCGCGCTACCAGTGTTCGGACGACGCCACCATCGAGCGGTTCGCGCAGGTCGTGCTGCGGGCGGGCTACGCCTCGCCGGTCCGCACCCCGCGCGGCCGCGACATCCTGGCGGCCTGCGGCCAGCTCAAGAGCGAGAGCGCGAAGCTGACCCGCCGCGAGGCGCGGACGGCCGCGGCGGAATAGCGCCGCGCCGTCCGGCGGGGCTCAGTCGTGTCCGGCCTTTCCGACGGTTTCGATCCGATAGCCGACGCCGGTCTCCGGCGGCAGCGGCGACAGCCGGCTCAACAGGCCGTGCCGGCGGGCCTCGAGCAGCAGCCGGCCGATCGGCTGGAACAGCGTCTCGCCGCCGCCTGAGGGCGGTGCCTGCAGGCGGACCCGGATGCTGCGCGGCTCGGTGAAGCGGTTGCGCTCCAGCATGCGGCGCACCGACTCCTCGGCATGCGCGCGGTCGAGCCCCCGGAGGTCCAGCTCGTAGTCGGCGTCGGTTCCCGCCGCGGACAGGCGCTTCAGCAGGCGTTCCGGGTCCATTGCCGTCTCCTTCAGCCGCCCTTCAGGTAGCGTCCGGCCGGCCGTCCCGCAAGCGCGTGCTGGCGACGGCCGCAAAACCGGCGGCGACGGTCCACGATGCGGTCGTCCCCATATTGAACGTGCTCGTTCGCCACCTTATCTTCCATGTGTCTCCGACCGTGTCGGCACAGGATGGGGTTTCAGATGGACTATGATCGCAGATACATGAGCCGGGCAGACGCCGACGTCGCGCAGTACGATGTCGGTCTTCGTCAGTACATGCTCGGCGTCTACAACCGCATGACGGCCGCGCTGGTGCTGACCGGGCTGGTCGCGTACGGCACCGTGATGCTGGCCTTCCAGGGCGGCGCGCCCACCGCGTTCGGCATGGCGATCTACGGCTCGCCGCTGAAGTGGGTGGTGATGTTCGCCCCGGTGGTCATGGTCTTCTTCCTGTCGGCGCGCATCCAGTCGATGTCGCTGGGCGCCGCCCAGGTCGCGTTCTACGTCTATGCCGGCCTGATGGGGCTGTCGCTGTCGTCGATCTTCGTGGTGTTCACCGGCGAGAGCATCGCGCGGGTGTTCTTCATCACCGCGGCGACCTTCGGCGGGATGAGCCTGTACGGCTACACCACCAAGCGCGACCTGTCCCGCTTCGGGTCGTTCCTGTTCATGGGCCTGATCGGCATCGTCGTCGCGTCGATCGTGAACATCTTCATCGGCTCGACCGCCCTGCAGTTCGCGATCTCGGTGATCGGCGTGCTGGTGTTCGTCGGCCTGACCGCCTACGACACCCAGGCGATCAAGGAGATGTACGACGAGCTCGACGGTTCCGAGGTCGCCGGCAAGAAGGCGATCATGGGGGCCCTGCGGCTCTACCTCGACTTCATCAACCTGTTCATCATGCTGCTGCAGCTGTTCGGCAATCGCGAGTAACCGCCGCCGCCGCATCAGGTCGGAGAGGCCCCGCCGGGAGACCGGCGGGGCCTTTTGCGTTTGCGGCCAGGGCATTCGGCGGCGACCTCCGGGCCGACCTTTGGGCTGACGGGGGGCGTCCGAGCCACTAGAATGCCGGTCCGCGGCGGTGGGTCGGGCGAGGGTTGGGATGGCGCAGAGTCTCTACGAGGTGCACACGCTGAAGGGCGGCCAGTGGGTCATCGACTCCACCTATCCTGACCGCGACTCCGCGATCGAGGTGGCCAAGCAGCTGTACGGCGAGAAGCGCTTCGACGGCGTCAAGGTCGTCAAGGATACCTTCGACCCGAAGACCGGCGAGGGGAAGGAGATCGTCGTCTTCGACACCTCGAAGGCGCCCCGCGAGAAGACGCCCCCGCCGCCGCCGGCCGCCAAGGCCGCGGAGGCTGCCCCGCCGGCGGCCAAACCGGCGGTCGAGCCGCGGGCCAGGCAGCGCTACAAGAAGGAACACCACAAGGACATCTCGGTCGCGGTCAAGGCGTCGCTGTGGCTGACCGTCATCCTGATCGGCGGCCTCGGTATCCTGTACCTGATCATCAAGGCCGGCGACATGATGGGCAAGGGGTTCTGACCGTTCCTCGCGCCGGCCCGCCGCGTCACGGCCAGGGCGTGTCGGACCGCTTCATGCCGGCGTTGGCGAAGTATTCGTCGTAGTCGGTCGGCGGCCCGGCGAGGTCGTGGACCAGCCGGACCAGGCTGTACTGCATCACCGGAATGGCGATCGGCGGGTTCCAGTCGCGCGGCATCGGCAGCAGGCAGCGTTGGCGGTCGACCGCGACCACGGTCTCGCGGTGCGCCAGGCGCCCCTCGAGGAAGATGTCGAGGTGGCGGGTCCGGGCGTTCTCCTGGGCGAACGGGTTGCTGGGCGGCAGGGTGTAGGCGCCCTGCTCGACCAGGCCGTAGGCCATGGTGACGGCGATGTTCGGCCGGTAGCTGAACGCCACCAGATGCTCGTCCGACTGCAGCCTGTCCGGGCTGCCGTCCGCTTTGGTGGTCGCGACCACCCGATGCCGGAAAGTCGGTCGGAACAGGATCGTCCAGTCCTCGACGCTGCTGCCGGCCACCAACCCGAGCAGGTCGCGCAGGTTCATCCTACCCGCCCGCTCTCAGCTCGATTCCAGGCGCCGGTCGTGCGGATCGCGCTTCGGCCACTCGGGCAGGCGCTTGCCGGTCACTTCCTCGAGCGAGGTCCGGGCGTTCTCGATGATCATGCGGGACTTCGCGGCAATTCGCGGGCTCGACTGGATCGCCGACACCACCTCGGGCTGTGAGACGATCAGCATGAGCTCGTCGAGGCTCTCGCACAGGTCGGCGGCACCGGCGATGATGCGGGCGTTGCCGTCGCGCTCCTCGCTCTTGCCCGACCAGTACATCGTGCCGATCTGCTGCGGCGCGCCGCCGCGGCTGTACGACCACAACTCCCCGTTCGGGCGGATCTTCCAGGGGCCAGGGGTGTAGCGCGGCACCGGACTTCTCCTCTCCTCGATGGCGGATCGTACCGGCCCGCTCGGGCGATCTCAACCGTGACGCCGCGGACTCCGTCGGCGCCGGCGTCCGTGACGGATTCCTAAAGTGTCTGCCGGTTGCTACGATGGACCGACAAATCGAGGCCGTGGAACGGAGGACTGGTGCGGTGCGGCGACTGATCTGGGCGCTGGCTTTGGCCGCGACGACGGCCGGCTGCGGGGCCGAATCGCTACTGCAGTCGCCGAGCGAGCGGCGCGAGGAGATCGCGGCGGCGGTCGCCGAGGCGCTCGATGCCGAGAAGGGTTGGCAGACCAGGTTCGTCGAGCGCCGGACCGAGACCATGCTGTCGGAGCAGCAGGCGATCGCCGCCCGGACCCAGGAGATCGACAGCCGGACCAAGGCGCTCGAGGACCGCCTGGACGATGTCGTGCGCCGGGTTCCGTCGATCGCCGACCCCGGGTTCGGCCGGGTTTCCGGAGGGGGGCGGGCCTCTACGCCGGAACCGGCGCGCGCCGCGGCGCCCGCCCCAGCGCCCGCGCCGGCACCGGTGGCCGAACTGTCGGCGGCCGACCGTGCCGAGCTCGGCGCGCTGCGAAGCGATCTCGACGCAATGACCGGCGCGGTCGCCCAGTTGCTGACCGACCGCGAGCGGGCGGAGGCCGCGGCTCGCGCCCGGTTCGAGCGACTCGAGCTGCGGACCAGCGGCCTGGGGTGGCCGGACGACGGCGGCGCCGATCACGGCGTGCACCTGGCGTCCTACCGGACCCACGACGCGGCGCTGCGCGGCTGGGAGGTGCTCCAGACCCGCCACCGCGCGATCCTCGGTGGCGAGACCCCGACCTTCGTCGAGGTCAAGACCGTGGCCGGGCCGTACGTGCGCCTGTTCGCCGGGGTCGGACGGCCCGAGGCGTCGCTGACCGCGATCCGCGACGCCATCCGGGACGGCGGCGACTATGCGATGGTGCTGCCGCTGCCGACGGCCGGGCCGGGAAGCTGAGCGGACGTCCGGCGACTGCCCGCGGGTGGGCTTCAATCCCCGCCGGCGGCGCTGACGGCGCGCCCTGAGGTGTCGACCGGCTTCGGGAACAGGATCGTCGCGGTGGTGCCGGCATCGACGTCGGACGCGATCGTCACGCTGCCGCCGTGCAGTTCCATGAACCGGCGGACCAGGGGCAGGCCGAGCCCGGCCCCTTCGTACTTGCGGCCGAACCCGGCGTGGAGCTGGGCGAACGGCTGGAAGGCGTCGTCGATCTGGCCGGCGGGCATGCCGATGCCGTGGTCGGCGACGCTCAGGCCGTGGCTGTTCCCGGTGTCGACATAGCGCACCTCGACACTGCCGCCGGCCGGCGAGAACTTGATGGCGTTGCCGACCAGATTGAGGATGATCTGTCTCACCCGTTGCACGTCGGCGTGCAGTGGCGGGGCATCCGCCGGAACCTCGTTCCGCAGCGTGATCCCGGCCTCGACGGCCCGCTGGCGCATCATCCGGAAGCAGCCGTCGACCACGCCGGCGGGGGGGATCGGCGTGATCGAGAGCTCGATCCGCCCGGCCTCGATCCGGGTGATGTCGAGGATGTCGTTGATGACCGCGAGCAGGTGCTGGCCGCTCTGGCGGATGTCCCGCGCATAGGTCGCGTAGCGGTCGCCGAGCGGCCCGAACTTCTCCTCGGCCATCAAGTCGGCGAAGCCGATGACGGCGTTGAGGGGAGTGCGCAGCTCGTGGCTCATATTGGCCAGGAATGCGCTCTTGGCATGGTTCGCCGCCTCGGCCGTGACCTTGGCGGCCTGCAGCTCGCGGGTCGCCCGTCGCAGCTCGGTGATGTCGGTATAGGTCGTCACGAAGCCGCCGCCGGGCAGTGGCTGCCCGCGGATCTCCAGGACCGTGCCGTTCGGCCGGGTCCGCTCGACGAGGTGCGGCTCGAAGCGGCGGGCGGCAGCCACCGCCCCGGCCACATAGGCGTCGACGTCGACCTCGCCGTAGTCGCCGCGCTCGGCGTTGTAGCGGATGAAGTCCTCGAACGGCGTGCCGATGCCGAACCGCTGCTTCGGGAAGTCCAGCAGCTCCAGGAAGCGCTCGTTGAACGCCACCATCTTCAGGTCGGGGCCGGCGACGCTGATGCCCTGGGTCATGTTCTCGAAGACCGTCTGCAGCAGCGCGCTGTTGTCGGCGATGGCGCGTTGGGCCTCGACCTCGTCGGTCACGTCGGAGCCGGTTCCGCGATAGCCGGCGAACCGCCCGTCGGCATCGAACACCGGCTTCCCGTTGAGCCGGAAGTGGCGCCGTTTGCCGGACCGGAGACGGAGCGAGTACTGGAAGCCGCGGAACGGCCGGCGGGCCGTCAGGTCGTCGAGGTGCTGGCGCCAGGACGCGTCGCCCTCCTTCTGCACGAGGTCGAAGCGGGTCTTGCCGAGCAGGCTCTCCTTCGGCAGCCCGACCACGCCCTCGACCCGGTCCGACAGGTAGGTGAACCGCAGGTCGGCGTCGGTCTCCCAGATCCAGTCGGCGGCCATGTCGGCAACGTCGCGGAACCGCTCCTCGCGTTCCCGGATGGTGCGCTCTGCGAGATTGAGCCGGCGCTGGGTGCGGTAGCCCAGGACCAGCACCAGGACGACCAGCAGTCCGGCGAGGCCGGCCAGCCCGGCGTACAGCAGGCGGGTGATGTACCGTGCCGCCTGGCCGAGCTGCCAGGCGAACCGGTCCTCGAGTGCCAGCAGCCGGGCATCGGTGGCCTCGATCTCGGACAGCAGCCGGGCCCGGGTGGCGGAGTCGCCGGGACGGGTCGCCCAGGACCGCTGCAGCGCATCCGCCAGCTCGTCGATCCGGCGCACCTCCCGGTCCGCTTCGCGCCACACCGAAACCGTCGGGGCGAAGAACGGCGTGGTCCGGAAGATCCGGAACAGGATCGCGATCCCCGGGGCGTCCTCCGGGTGGTTCTTGCCGCCGACCAGGAACGGGTAGCTGTTGTCGATCGGGATGTCGGTCTGTTCGAGCAGCTCGCGCGCGACTCCGTCGGAGTACGGCGCATAGATGTCCTCGCGATAGCGGTACAGGTCCTCCGGGCTGCCGGTGGCCGCATACCGCCGCAGGGCGGCGACCGCGCTCAGGTGTCCCTTGGCGTAGTAGGTGCCGCCGCTGGCATAGCCGCGGATGACGTTGACCGAGGCGATGCCGCCGAGACTCGCCGCCACCAGGATGGCGAGGATCCCGAGCATCGCCCCGATGAACGTCGCCAGGGCACGGGAGGTCGAGTTCGGCATGTCGCGACATGGTTACCGGAACGTTGACCCAAGCATGGCCGCAACCGGTTGTCGAACAGTTAACGGTTGCCCCGCGACCGCCCCGCGATAGCCCCGGGGCCGGCGCGCGGCGGGGCGATCCGGGGTTGAGCCGCGATCCGGACGGGGCACAATGGGCCATGCAGCCGGTCTGGCCAGTCGTCACCGCATCGGAGTACCGCGCCGACCGGGTCGTGCACGCGGTCGGCCTGCTGGTCGCCCCGGTCGCGGTCGCGGCGCTGGTCGCCGATGTCGTGCTGGCGCGGAGCGGCCCGCTCGTCGTGCTCGGCGTGGCGGTCTACGGCGCAGCGCTCCTGACCATGCTCACCTGCTCGGCGCTGTACAACCTGTTGCGGTCCTCGCCGTGGCGCGACTGGCTGCGACGCTGCGACCACGCCGCCATCTTCGCGATGATCGCTGGCACCTACACCCCGTTCACCCTGCTGTGGCTGCCGCGCGAGTGGGGGTGGGCGTTCTGTCTCGCAGTCTGGGCGGTCGCCGCGGTCGGCATCGCGATCAAGCTCGCCTGGCCGCGGCGGCTGGAGCGGGTCTCGCTGGTGCTCTACCTGGCGCTCGGCTGGTCGATCCTGCCGGTCGTCGGTCCGATGACGGCGGCGCTGTCGCCGGCCGGTTCGCTGCTGCTGCTGGCCGGCGGCGGGCTGTACAGCCTGGGCGTGGTGTTCCATCTCTGGAACCGGCTGCCGTACCAGAACGCGATCTGGCACGGATTCGTCCTGGCTGCCGCCGCCTGCCATTTCGCGGCGATCGCGCTGGGGGTCGCCGGCTGACCGGCGGGAACCGATTTGATCCATCGCAAGGACGCATGACGGCGGCCGGCGCCAGACTTGCCGATACCCCGCGATCGGTTGCGCTCGTGGGAAACGGCAAGCGGAGAACGGTCATGCTCGGGACGCGATGGGTCGAGGAGCACTCGGCGCTGTTCGGCCGGATGGCGGAGCGCAAGGGTGTCGACTGGAGCAAGGTCACCGGGCCGGCGGATGCGATCGCCGTCCGGCACGCCGTCCATGCCTGCCTGTCCTGCCGCGACGTGGCGGCATGCCGGACCGCCCTGGACGCGCCGGCGGACACGCCGCAGGACATGGAGTTCTGCCCCAACCGGGAGCTGTTCGAACGCTTTACCCGAACCGGCTGACCGCCGGCTGCGAGGCCGGGCCAGCGAGGCTTCGGGACAGCGGCACCGCAGGCCCCGGGCGATGTCTCTCCGCTCGCCGGATCAGCCGAACAGGCTGGCCGAGTACTGCCAGCTGGCGTCGACGCGGGCGCCCAGGATGTCGTGGCTGAGGCCCTCCGGGGCGGCGCCGCCGGCGACGTAGTCGATGTCCTCGTCGCCGTCCATCAGGAACAGCTGGCCCTCGCCCGGGCCGAGGTCGGCATTGTGATTGTTGCCGGCCTTGATCGACACCGCCAGCAGCTGATAGCCCTCGTAGTGCGCGTCGATGAAGCTGCCGATGTTGACGTCGTCCAGGTCGGTGGTGCCGTCGTTCCAGCCGTCGACCTTGACCTTGGTGACCTCGCCGTCGTCGTCCTGCAGGTAGAACACGACGTTCGAGATCGCCTGGGCCTGGCCCTTCTTGTTCAGGAACTCGCCGAACTGCTCGACCGGCTCCTCCGGCTGGTTGGCGATTCCGGTGATGGTGATGTCGACGGTGGCGGTGTCGTACCCGCCGTTGCCGTCGGCGACCTGGTAGACGAACGCGTCCTGCGCGGTCTCGCCGGCGTCGAGCCAGTCGAAGGCCCCGTTCGGGTCGTAGCTGTAGCTGCCGTCGGCGGCGACCGTCACCTGCGCGCCGGACGCCAGGGTCACCGTCGTGCCGACGCCGGCCGCGTCGCCGTTGACCGCGGAGACGAAGATGCTGTCGAGGCGGTCGACGTCGCCGTCGTTGCCGAGCAGGTTGCCGGAGATCGCGGCCGCCTCGTCGGTGGTCGCGGTGTCGTCGCCGGCGGTCGGGTCGTCGTTCGCGCCGGTCACCTCGACGGTGAAGGTGGCGTCGTCCGAGCCGCCGTTGCCGTCGTTCACCGACACGGTGAAGCTCTGCCAGACGGTCTCGCCCACCGACAGGCTGTCGGCGTCGGTCGCGTCGACCGCGTAGCTGCCGTCGGCGTTGACGACGACGGTGGCGCCGCCGTCGAGCTCGATGGTCTGTCCGACCAGCCCGGCGTCGCCGTCGACCGCGGTGACAGTCAGCCCGTCCGCGATGCCGTTGCCGTCGGCGTCGGTCGCGTCCTTGTCGATGTCGTTGGCGAACAGGTTGCCGGAGACGGCGCTGTCCTCGCCGACCGACGCCGCGTCGTCGATGGCGTCGACCGGGTACGGGCTGAAGCCGTACAGCTTGTCGGACGAGCTGCGGTCGCCGCCTTCCTCGCCGACCGAGGTCTGGCGCACCGCGACGCCGCCGAGCGCGATGTCGTCCAGGGTCAGGCCGCGCAGGCTCGACGACAGGGTGAAGCTGGTGGTCTGGATGTCGTCGGCGGCCGCACCGGCGGTGCCGAACTCGATGCCGATCTCGTAGGGCGCGTCCGGCACGCCGGAGACGGTGGCGCCGTTGCCAAGGTTGGTGATGCTGCCCGACTGGTCGAACTCGGTGACGTCGCTGCCGGCGACCGCCAGGGAGCCGAGCAGGCTGTTGTCGGCGACGTCCAGGAACAGCGCCCGCAGGTCGCCGATCATGTTGTCGCCGTCGCCGACGTTGCTGATCGTGAACGCCAGCGTTCCGTCGGTCTGCTCGGTGATGGTGACCGTGGCCGGCGCCATCTCGTCGGAGCCGGTCTGGGTGTCGAGAGTGAAGGTCAGCGATCGCATGGCACGTCCTCGTCTTGCATCGGGGACCGGGCCGGCGTTCTGGCCGGATCGATACGGCCGCGATCCCCACGATCGCGTCCGCCGCTCTCCCCAATCCCCACGGCGGAATGTGCACGCATTTAGTTGGGATTTTATGTATAGATTGTTTGGGAATTGTGTGGAGGGGACGATGACCGCGGGGCCGAAGGCGCATGTGCTCGTGGTCGAGGACGACGAGCCGAGCCGGGCCATCCTCGCCTATCTGGCCGAGGATCAGGGGCGGGCCCGGGTCTCCCAGGCCGCCTCGGCCCGGGAGATGCACGCGGTTCTGGCCCGCGACGCGGTCAACCTGATCATCCTCGACCTGAACCTGCCGGACGAGAACGGCCTGTCGCTGGCCCGCCAGCTGCGCACCCGGTCGGAGGTGCCGATCATCGTCATCACCGGCGACGATTCCCGGGCGACCCGGCTGGCGGCCCTGGAGGTCGGGGTCGACGACTTCCAGACCAAGCCGTACGACCTCAAGGAGATCAGCCTGCGGATCCGCAACCTGCTTCGGCGTTCGATGGCGGTGCGGAAGCCGGGACAGCTGGAAAGCTCGGCGCGCGTCACCTTCGACCGCTACGTTCTCGACCACAGCGAGCGGGTCCTCGAACGCGAGGACGGCACGGTCGTCCATCTGACTCCGACGGAGTTCATGATCCTGGCCGCCCTGCTGCGGCGACGGAACTCCTCGGTGTCCCGCGCGACCCTGCTGGACGCGATCGGCGACGCCGACGACGGCCCGTCGGACCGTGCCGTCGACATCCATATCAAGAATCTGCGCGCCAAGCTCGAGACCGACCAGCGGAACCCGCAGATCATCACCACGGTCCGCGGCTTCGGCTACCGGCTCGTCGGGTAGCCGAGCCGGCGACTTACCCGGCGAGCGCCTCGGCGGGGGCCCCGCCCCCCGGCGCCCGCCGCGAGCGCGCCGGCCTCGTCGCACTTGCCGCCGAGGTCGCGGATCGCGGCGGCCAGCTGGTGCAGGTCGGCGAGGATGTCGCCGTCGCCGAGCGCGCCCATGGTGCCGATCCGCACCATGCGGTGTTTCACGTGCTCGAAATGGGTGCCGGCCACCACCATGTTGTAGCCTCCGGCCAGCCGGTCGATCAGCGCCGGGGCGTCGATACCCTCGGGCGTCAGCATCACCACCAGGGTCGGGCTCGGGGTGCCCTGCGCGAAGGCGCTGAAGCCGAGCGCCTTCATCCCGGCGGCGAGCGCGGCCGACAGCCGCTTGTGGCGGGCCAGCGTGGCCTCCAGCCCCTCCTCGCCGATCATGGTCAGCGCCTCGTGCAGCGCCGTCAGCATGGCGACCGGCGCGGTGTAGGTCGGCTCGCCCTTCTCCGCCATCGGCCTGAACCGCCGGTAGTCGAAGTAGCTGCGCGGGCCGAGGTCGTCGCCCTGGATGGCATCCCAGGCCTTGTCGCTGATCGAGGCGAGGCCGAGGCCGGGCGGGCACATCAGGGCCTTTTGCGAGGCCGAGACCACTACGTCGACCCCCCACTCGTCCTGGCGCATCTCGGCGCCGCCGAGGCCGCTCACCGAGTCGACGGCCAGCAGCGCCGGGGTCTGCGCGACGATGCCGCCGAGCGCCTTCAGGTCGGTCAGGCAGCCGGTCGAGCTCTCGCTGTGGACCGCCAGCACGGCGGCATATTCCTTGGCCTTCAGGGCCCGCTCGACGCCCTCCAGATCGACCGGCGAGCCCGGCGGGGTGACGACCTCGTCGACCTCGGCGCCGATCGCCAGCGCCAGGCGCTTGAACACCGGTCCCCATTGGCCGTTGTTGGCGATCAGCACCCGCCTGCCGGGGCCGGCGACGTTGACGACCGCCGACTCCATGGCGCCGATTCCGGTGGAGGCGAACAGGAATGGCACTGCGCCGGTGCGGCCGAGAATCGGCTTCAGGCCGGCCTGGATGTCGCGGAACCGGGCCAGGAACTCCGCCCCGCGGTGGGCGATGATCGGCTGCGCCATGGCGCGCAGCACACGGTCGGGGATGGCGGTCGGGCCGGGCAGGCGCAGGCGGTAGGGCACGGCATCGCCGGAGATCGGGAAACGGGCGTTCATGTCGGTGGAACCTTCGAGTTGGCGGCACGCCATCGAAGCAGCACGCCGGGTCGTGCGCAATCCGCTGTTTTCACAGGGCCGTCAGTCCTTGATCAGAGCGTTCGCCGCGCGCGCCCTGACCGTGCGGAAGTCGCTGCCGAGTGCCTGCTCGTACAGCCGGTCCACCGTGCCGTCGTCGATCAGCCCCTGAAGCGCGGCGTCGAGCTCCGGGACGAGTCCGGCCTTCGCGGGGGTCAGGAACATGTACTGCGGGGTGGCGAACAGGATCGGGGTCAGGACCTTGAGGGCGAGGCCCTCCCGTTCGGCCTGGATCCGGGCCCAGGGTATGTCGACGACGGTGGCGTCGATCCGCCCGCTGGCCGCCTTCCGCAGGTTGAACAGCGCCTCGGAGGTCAGCTCGACCCGCCAGTCGGCGAGCGCCCGCTGCACCGCCGGGTGGTAGCCGTAGGCCCCGACCAGGCCGACGACGGCACCGTCGAAGTCGCTCAGCGCCTCGTAGCTGTCCCGCGGCCAGTCCGGCCGGGTCACCACCCCGACCTCCCAGAACGCGACCGAGACCCGCATCGGGACCAGCCCGGGCTCGTCGGAGGTCATCAGCATGGCGTCGTAGGTCCCGGCCCGCACGCCGTTGAGGCAGCGCTGGTAGGGGAGCTGGGCGAAAAGCCCGGCGTGACCGGCAGCGGCGAGGGCGCGGTCCATGGCGGCGACGACGATGCCCTCGGCCCGGCCGCCGACCATCGACGAGAACGGTGCCCACTCCTCGAAGCAGATGCGCAGCCGCTCGGCCCGTGCCGGCAGGGAAACGGCCAGCACCAGGAACGCGGCTGCCGCTGCGATCCGGATCTCTCTCATCCCCGGGGCCTCTCCCCAGCCTCGCGGGCAGGATATCCGAGCCGGCTGCCGCTGTCGCGTCGGCGCTGGCGGCGGGCACGGCGGGCGCGCTACAGTCCCGCCGGCAAACGCGACGGAAGGGGTCGGCCGAGATGGATCTGGGACTGAAGGGCAAGCGGGTGGTGGTGACCGGCGGGTCGCGCGGGATCGGCTTCGCGATCGCCGAGACCTGCGCCGCCGAGGGCGCGGCGGTCTCGATCTGCGCCCGCAGCGCCGGGGGAATCGAGACCGCGGTCGAGCGGCTCCGGGCCCATGGCGGCACCGTGCACGGCCAGAGCTGCGACGTCGGCGACCCGGCCGCGCTCGCCGGCTACATAGATGCGGCGGCGGCCACGCTCGGCGGCATCGACGTGCTGGTCAACAATCCGTCGGGCTTCGGCTCGACCGACGACGAGGACGGCTGGAAGAAGGGCATCGACATCGACCTGATGGGCGTGGTCCGCGCGACCTGGGCGGCCCGGCCGCATCTCGAGAAGGCCGGCGGCGGCGCGGTGCTGAACATCTCGTCGATCTCCGGGGTCGGAGCGTCGAACAACATCGCCTACGGCGCGGTCAAGGCGGCGGTGATCCAGCTCACCCAGAGCCACGCCCTGACCCTGGCGCCGAAGCGCATCCGGGTGAACTGCATCGCGCCCGGCTCGATCGAGTTCCCCGGCGGGGTGTGGGCGCGCCGCAAGGAAGAGGCCCGCGACGTCTACGACCGGACCCTGGCCAGCATCCCGTTCGGCCGCATGGGGCTGCCGGAGGAGATCGGGCGGGTCGCGGCGTTCCTGGTGTCCGACGCCGCGTCCTGGGTGACCGGCCAGACCGTCAGCGTCGACGGCGGCCAGAACCTCTGACGCCGGCCGTCAGGGGGGCGGCGCGCAGTCGAGCAGCGGGCCGAGCTGGCCGACCCGGCGGTTGATGACCGCGGCCCGGCGCCGCACGTAGTCGCCGGGCCGGCCGGCCGACCAGCGCAGCGGGTTCGGCAGCACCGCCGCCAGCTGCGCCGCCTCGTTCCTGGTCAGGTCGCCGGCGGGCTTGCCGAAGTGCCGGCGCGCTGCGGCCTCGGCGCCGTAGATCCCGGGGCCCCACTCGACGATGTTCAGGTAGACTTCGAGGATCCGGCGTTTCGGCCACAGCACCTCGATCAGCAGGGTCAGCGGGAACTCGACGGCCTTGCGTAGCGGGCTGCGGCCCGGCCACAGGAACAGGTTCTTGGCGGTCTGCATCGTGATGGTCGACCCGCCGCCGGCCCGCTCGCCCTCGGCATAGGCCTCGACCGCCGCCGACAGCGACTGCCAGTCGACCCCCCGGTGCCGGCAGAACAGGTTGTCCTCGGCGGCGATGACGGCGCGCGGCAGGGCCGGGGCGATCCGCTCCAGCGGCACCCAGCGCCGGTCGATCGGCGCCTCGCGCATCAGCATGAGCGGGGTGACCGGCGGCGGCACCACCCGGTAGGCCAGGACCAGCAGGACCGGAAGCCCGACCGCGATCGCCAGGACGGCGAGTATCCAACGTCGCAGGTACCGGCGCATCGGCGGGCGTGGTTTCCCCGGGTTCGGTTTTCCCAGACTGGGCGCGGCGCCGGCCGGAAGACGTTCCCGTCGTCACGCCGCGCGCGATCCCATATAAAGGTTGCGACGACGGCGATCCATTCCCCGATCGAGGGCTCCGGCCGGGGCTCCGGTCGAGAGCGGCGAGGGGGCCGGCGTCTGCTGCAGGATGCGCAACGCCGGAGCGGCCCATGCCGATCGACGCCTACCTGAACGGCACCAACATCGCGCTGGTGATCCTCGCCGTGGTGATCGGCGTGCTGGTGGTCAAGGGCATCAAGATCGTGCCCCAGGGCGAGGAGTGGACGGTCGAGCGGTTCGGGCGCTACGTCCGCACCCTGCCGCCCGGCCTCGGCCTGATCAACCCGCTGTTCAGCCGGGTCGGCCGCCGCATCAACATGATGGAGACCGTGCTCGACATCCCCGAGCAGGACGTCATCACCCGGGACAACGCCTCGGTGAAGGTCGACGCCATCGTGTTCTACCAGGTCGTCGACGCCCGCCGCGCCGCGTACGAGGTCCGCGACCTGGAGCGCGCGCTGGTCAACCTGGCGCTGACCAACATCCGCTCGGTGCTCGGCAGCACCGACCTGGACGAGGCGCTGTCGTCGCGCGACGAGATGAACCGCAAGATCCTGCACACCATGGACGAGGCGACCGATCCCTGGGGTACCAAGATCACCCGCGTCGAGATCCGGGACATCTCGCCGCCGCAGGACCTGGTCGACGCCATGGCCGCGCAGATGAAGGCCGAGCGGGAGAAGCGCGCCGCCATCCTCGAGGCCCAGGGCTACCGGCAGTCGCAGATCGAGCGCGCCGAGGGCGACAAGCAGTCGAAGATCCTGCAGGCGGAAGGCGACCTGGAGGCGGCCCGGCGCGAGGCCGAGGCCCGCGAGCGGCTGGCGCTGGCCGAGGCCAACGCCACCGACTCGGTCGCGGCGGCGATCAATCGCGGCGGCCACGACGCGGTGAACTACTTCGTCGCCCTGAAGTACACCGAGGCGCTGTCCGACTTCGCCCAGTCGCCGAACCAGAAGACCGTGTTCCTGCCGCTGGAGGCGACCAGCCTGCTGGGCTCGATCGGCGGCATCCGCGAGCTGCTGAAGGAACTCGGGTCGAACTCGGGTAGCGATGGCGGTGGCGTAGCCGGCGGCCAGGCAAGCGGCACCGGCGGCAGTCGCCCGGCACCGCGCCGGTCCGTTCCGTCGGCCGGCCCTTCCGCCGCCCCGCCCGCTGCTCCGTCCGCGACGGCCGTCAGCCCGCCGGCGCCGCGCCGGCAGGCGTCGCGCCCCGATGAGGAGGGTAGACGGTGACCGGGTTCCAGCCAGAGGCGTGGCACTGGATCGTGATCGGCCTGGCCCTGGTCGCGGTCGAGATGGTGATGCCGACCAACGTCCTGCTGTGGTTCGGGATCGCCGGCGTGGTCACCGGGCTGGCGGTCGCGGTGGCCGAGATCGGCGCCGCCTGGCAACTGGTGGTGTTCGCCACCCTGGCCTTCGTCTCCTACTTCCCCGTGCGCTGGGCGGCCCGCCAGCTGCGGGCCAGCGACGAGACCGACGACGACACCCTGAATCGCCGGGGCCGCTCGGCGATCGGCCACCACGTCACCGTGATCGAGGCGATCCAGAACGGCTACGGCGCGGTCCGGGTCGGCGACAGCCGCTGGCGGGCGACCTGCGAGCAGGACGTGCCCGAAGGCGCCAAGGTCGAGGTGACCGGCGTCGACGGTACGACCCTGACGGTCAAGCGGCTGCCCGGGGCGGCCGGCGAGGAGCCGTGCTAGGCGCCGGGCGCCGGCACGCGGACTCCCGTCGCGCTTTCGCCGCAGTCGCGGCATAAAGGCTCTGCGGCCCGAGCGAGGGGCCGCAATCAACCGCCGCCGGGGCGAGGCCGTGACCCGACCGATCCTGATCCCGCTCTGGGCGCTGTTCCTGATGGTCGCCGTGCTGGCGGTCCATCGCGGCGTCTCGCACCTGGTGTACGGCGACCTGGCGGCCCAGAGCCGGGCGACGCTCGACCTGTACACCGCCAGCCTGCGCGGCCGGCTCGACAAGTTCCGCTCGCAGCCGATCCTGATGGCCGAGCATCCGGTGACCCGGGCGCTGTTCGACACGCCGGTGCCGGACCCGGACGCGATCGCCGCCGCCGACCGGCTGTACGTGCGGACCGCCAAGGTGATCGGCGCGTCGGACGTCTACGTGATGGATGCCGGCGGCACCACCATCGCCGCCAGCAACTGGGACGACACCCCGACCTTCGTCGGCCAGAACTTCGCCTACCGGCCGTACTTCCGCGAGGCCATGCAGGGCCGGCTCGGCCGGTTCTTCGCGCTCGGCACCACCTCGAACCGGCGCGGCTACTACTTCGCCTACCCGGTGCGCCGCGACGGCGAGGCGGTCGGCGTGCTGGCGGTCAAGGTCGACGTCGAGGAGATGGAGCGGGTCTGGCACGGTCCCGCCGACCATGTCCTGGTGCTGGACGACGCCCGGGTGGTGTTCATGTCGGACCGGGCGGACTGGCTGTACCGGCCGCTGGGGCCGCTGTCCGCCGGCGACCGGGCGCGGTTGTCGGAGACCCGACGCTACGACCGGATCGACCGGCCGGCGCTGCCGGTCCAGCCGGTCGCCACCGCGGCGGCACCGGCCCCGACGGTGACGCTCGGCCGCGAGGCGCCGGCGCGGTTCATGCGGCTGGAGCAGGACATGCCCGACGCCGGCTGGACCGTGGTGATGCTGGCGGGTACCGCCGCGGCCGAGACCCGGATCGCCGCGGTGACCCTGATCGCCGGCGTGGCGCTGCTGGCGCTCTCCGGCGCGCTGTGGGCCGGGGTGCAGCGTCGGCGGGCGATGCGCGAGAAGCTGGAGACCGAGGAACGCACGCGGGCGGCCCTGCAGCGCGCCGCCGCCGACCTCGAGCGCCGGGTCGAGGAGCGCACCGCCGACCTGGCGGCGGCCCGCGACGAGCTGGTGCAGGCCGAGAAGATGGCGGCGCTCGGCCAGATGCTGACCGGCCTGGGGCACGAGCTGAACCAGCCGATCACCGCGATCCGGTCGTACGCCGACAACACGTTGAAGCTGCTGGCGGCCGGCCGCATGCAGGCGGTGCAGGACAACCTGCGGACCATCGCCGACGTCACCGAGCGGGCCAACAAGCTGATCCGGAACCTGAAGTCGTTCGCCCGCAAGGGCCGGCTGACCCTCGGGCCGACCCCGCTGGTCGCGGTCGTGCAGTCGGCCCTGCAGCTGGTCGCCCACCAGGCCCGCGACGCCCAGGTCACGATCCGCATCGGGTCCGGCGTCTCGGGGATGGCGGTGAACGCCGACCCGGTCCGGCTCGAGCAGGTGTTCGTCAACCTGCTGACCAACGCCCTGGACGCGGTGTCCGCCCGGCCGGAGCGCTGGATCGTGGTCGATGCCGTGGAGTCCGGCGGTGCCGTCGAGATCACCGTCGCCGACAGCGGCCCGGGGATCCCGAGCGACCGCCGCGACCGCATCTTCGAGCCGATGTTCACCACCAAGGAGCCGGGCGCCGGGCTCGGCCTCGGCCTGTCGATCGCGTACTCGATCATGCGCGACATGGGCGGCTCGCTGGCGGCGGTCGACGCACCGTCCGGAACCGGTGCGGTGTTCCGCCTGACCCTGCAGGCGAGCCCGGTGGAGGTGGCGGCGTGACCGAGACCGATACCATCGAGCCCGGAACCGTGTTCCTGATCGACGACGACCCGGACGTGCTGCGGTCGTGCGCGCAGTCGCTGGAACTGGCCGGGCTGACGGTCGAGACCTTCGGGCGCGCCGAGCCGGTACTGGAGCGCTTGGGGCCCGACACCGACGGCGTGGTGGTCAGCGACATCCGGATGCCGGGCACCGACGGGGTCGACTTGCTGCGCCGGGCGGTCGCCGTCGACCGCGACCTGCCGGTGGTGCTGATCACCGGGCACGGCGACGTGCCGCTCGCGGTCGAGGCGATGCGGGTCGGGGCCTACGACTTCCTGGAGAAGCCGTTCGACCCGGAGCGGCTGGTCGGCACCGTGGTGCGGGCCCTGGAGAAGCGCCGGCTGGTGCTGGAGCTGCGCGGACTGCAGCGCGGCGGCGCGGCGGCCGATCCGGCGGCGGCGATCATCGGGGCGTCGGCGCGGATCGAGGCGCTGCGCCGGCTGATCCGCTCGATCGGCCCGCGCCGGGTCGACGTGCTGATCACCGGCGAGACCGGGGCCGGCAAGGAGCTGGTGGCGCGCACCCTGCACCAGTGCAGCGACCGGGCCGCCGGCCCGTTCGTCGCCATCAACTGCGGCGCCCTGCCGGAGAGCCTGATCGAGAGTGAGCTGTTCGGGCACGAGGCCGGCGCCTTCACCGGGGCCCAGCGCCGCCGCATCGGCCGGTTCGAGTTCGCGAACGGCGGCACCGTGTTCCTCGACGAGATCGAGTCGATGCCGCTGGAGCTCCAGGTCCGGCTGCTGCGGGTCCTGCAGGAGCGCACCATCGAGCGGGTCGGCTCCAACGTGCCGGTACCGGTCGACCTGCGCGTGATGGCGGCGACCAAGGACGACCTGCGCGACAAGGCCGAGCGCGGTGCGTTCCGCGAGGACCTGTACTACCGGCTGGCGGTGGCGCCGATCGCGATCCCGGCGCTGCGCGAACGGGCCGACGACATCCCGGTGCTGTTCGAGCATTTCCGGCACCGCTACGCCACCCGGCACGCGGTCGACGTCGGGCCGCTCGACCCGGGCCTGCTGACCCGGCTGCGGGCGCACCGCTGGCCCGGCAACGTGCGCGAGCTGCAGCATGCCGCCGAGCGTGCGGTCCTGGGCCTGGATCCGCTGATGGACGAGGGGACCGGCGCCGACGAACCCGCCGGGCACGAGGGACTGGCGGCCCAGGTCGACCGGTTCGAGAAGGCGGTGATCGAGGCGACCCTGTCCGAGACCGGCGGCTCGGTGACCGACGCCCACGGCCGCCTCGGGATCGGTCGCAAGACCCTGTACGAGAAGATGCAGCGCCTCGGTATCGACCCGGCGCGGTTCCGAAGGCGGGAAGGGTAAGGGGGGCGGGATTCTCGCCCGATGGGTCCCGGCCCTCCGCTTGGCTCCGGCCGGGATGAGGGAGAAGTGGGGCCGTCTTCTTCGGTCCTCATCCCGGCCGTAGGGGCGCAGCCCCGGAGAGCCGGGACCCATGCCGTCGGCGCTTCCCTGTTGAACCGGATGTGTGGATTTCCGCACGCGGCCGTCCTCCGGCGTGTGACGGCCCACACGGAACGGCTCGGCCCAGCGTCATGCTGCGATGCCGCAATTTTGTTCTGCAATGCGGGAAGTTTTTGGAACAAAGGCTCGATTCCGACCGTCTGCGGAAGACCGCCGGATCGTCCGGCTCTGGTACGCGGCTTGCGCTGTGGTGCGTACAGAAACGCCGGCGGCGGATGCCGGCGTCGGGATCCGACGGGAGGAATTCCATGCGTTACACCCTGACGGCCGCCGTGGCGGCGGCCGCGCTTCTGGCCGTGTCCGGCCCCGCCTTCGCGAGCTGCGAGGACGGCGAGACCGTGATCAAGTTCAGCCACGTGGTCGCCGCCAAGGGCAACCCGAAGGGCGAGGCGGCGACGCTGTTCGCCGAGCGCGTCAACAAGGAGATGAACGGCAAGGTCTGCGTCGAGGTCTATCCGAACTCGCAGCTGTTCGACGACAACAAGGTGCTGGAGGCCATGCTGCTCGGCGACGTCCAGCTGGCGGCGCCGTCGGTCTCGAAGATGGAAGACTATTCGCTGGCCTTCCAGGTGTTCGACCTGCCCTTCATGTTCGACGACATCGCCGCGGTCGACCGCTTCCAGCAGTCGCCGAAGGGCCAGGCGCTGCTGCGCTCGGTCGAGGACAAGGGCCTGCTGGGGATCGGGTACTGGCACAACGGCATGAAGCAGATGTCGGCCAAGAAGCCGCTGGTCATGCCTGAGGACGCCAAGGGCCTGAAGTTCCGCATCCAGCCGTCCGACATCCTGCAGGCGCAGTTCGAGGCGCTCGGCGCCAGCCCGCAGAAGCTGGCGTTCAAGGAAGTGTACGGCGCCCTGCAGACCGGCGTCGTCGACGGCCAGGAGAACACCTTCTCGAACATCTACACCCAGAAGTTCTTCGAGGTGCAGGACGGCATCACCGAGACCAACCACGGCATCATCGACTACATCGTCGTGACCTCTGCCGAGTTCTGGAACGGCCTGCCGGGCGACGTGCGCACCCAGCTCGAGACCATCTTCGCCGAGGTGACGGCGGAGAAGAACGCCCAGGCGCTGGAGATCAACAACCAGGCGAAGCAGAAGATCATCGACGCCGGCAAGCAGGTCCGCCAACTGACCGCCGAGCAGCGGGCGGCCTGGAAGGCCGCGATGAAGCCGGTCTGGGACAAGTTCGGCCCGAACATCGGCGACGACCTGATCCAGGCGGCGCAGGCGGCCAGCGCCACCAACTGACCTTGCGGCGGCGGCCCGGTCCCCGGGCCGCCGTCATCGCCGGGGCGAAGCGCGGCCCCGGCCAACGGCACGCGTCCGACAACGACAACGCGCAAGCACTTTGGGGGGATACCGCATGCAGGCCGTCTCCGACTGGGTCGACCGCATCGAGCGCGCCATCCTGGCGTTCCTGCTGGCGACCATGACCATCGTCACCTTCACCCAGGTGATCGCCCGCTACGTCTTCAACTCCGGCTGGGTGGCGGCGCTCGAGCTGACCACGATCTGCTTCGCCTGGCTGGTGCTGTTCGGCTGTTCCTACGGGCTGAAGATCGGCGGCCATCTCGGGGTCGACGCGCTGATCCGGCTGTTCCCGAAGCCGGTGTTCCGGCTGTTCGTGCTGCTCGGCGTGCTGTGCTGCGTCGTCTACGCGACGATCTTCTTCTACGGCTCCTGCGGCAACCCGTTCGTCACCGGCAAGCTGTGCGGCGCCGGCTACGTCGGCAAGATGTACAAGATCGGCCTGCCGACCGAGGACCTGCACTGGCCGCGCTGGGCGGTCTACTCGATCCTGCCGATCGGCATGGCGCTGTTCGCCTTCCGCGCGCTCGAAGCCGGCTGGGCGATCGTCACCGGGCGCCGCGAATCCCTCGCCGCCGGCCATGAAGCCGAGGACCTCGTTCGCGAGAACGAGCGCGTCCTCCAGGACTGAGCGGGGAGACGCGCCATGGAATCCCTCATCCTGTTCGCGATGGTGCTCGGCCTGCTGTTCCTGGGCGTGCCGATCGCCATCTCGCTCGGTCTGGCCAGCCTGACCGTCATCATCTTCTTCTCGAACGACTCGCTCGCCTCGATCGCGCTGAAGTTCTACGAGAGCTCCGAGCACTACACGCTGCTGGCGATCCCGTTCTTCATCCTGGCCTCGGCCTTCATGTCGACCGGCGGGGTGGCGCGGCGGATCATCCGGTTCGCGATCGCCACCGTCGGCTCGTTCCGCGGCGGACTCGCCATGGCCGGCGTGTTCGCCTGCATGCTGTTCGCCGCCCTGTCCGGCTCGTCGCCGGCCACGGTGGTGGCGATCGGCACGATCGCGATCGCCGGCATGCGCCAGGTCGGCTACTCCAAGGAGTTCGCCGCCGGCGTGATCTGCAACGCCGGCACCCTCGGCATCCTGATCCCGCCGTCGATCGTGATGGTGGTCTACGCCGCCGCCACCGACGTGTCGGTCGGGCGGATGTTCCTGGCCGGCGTGTTCCCGGGCCTGGTGGCCGGTCTGATGCTGATGGTCGGCATCTACATCGCCGCCCGGGTGAAGGGACTGCCGGCCCAGCCCTGGGCCGGGTTCGGCGAGATCCGGGCCTCCCTGGCCGACGCCGGCTGGGGGCTGTTCCTGATCGTCATCATCATCGGCGGCATCTACGGGGGCGTGTTCACCCCGACCGAAGCGGCGGCGGTGGCGGCGGTCTACGCCTTCGTGATCGCGCTGTTCGTGTACCGCGACATGGGTCCGCTGCAGGCCGAGCCGTGGCGGCGCGACGGCGAGGGGCTGGGGCTGGCGGCCGGGCGGAACCTCTGGCTGATCGTCACTCGGTTCGTGCCGGCGTGCTTCCACCGCGACACCCAGAAGGTGCTGAACGATTCGGTCAAGACGACCGTCATGCTGATGTTCATCATCGCCAACGCCCTGCTGTTCGCGCACGTGCTGACCACCGAGCGGATCCCGCAGTCGATCACCGACTGGATGCTCGGGGCCGGCTTCAACTGGTGGACCTTCCTGCTGGCGGTCAACCTGCTGCTGCTGCTCGGCGGCCAGTTCATGGAGCCGTCGGGGCTGCTGCTGATCGTGGCGCCGGTGGTGTTCCCGATCGCGGTGCAGCTCGGGGTCGACCCGATCCACCTCGGCATCATCATGGTGGTGAACATGGAGATCGGCATGATCACCCCGCCGATCGGGCTCAACCTGTTCGTGACCTCCGGGATCACCGGCATGAGCCTGGTCCAGGTGGTGCGGGCGGCCGCCCCCTGGGTGATGATCCTGTTCCTGTTCCTGATCCTGGTGACCTACGTGCCGGGCCTCTCGACCTGGCTGCCGACCACCCTGATGGGGCCGGAGATCGTGACGACGCACTGATCGGGCGTCGGTTCTACTGGTGGGTTCCGGAGCCGGGCGCTGCCGCGCCCCCTCCGGAATGACGAATGGCGGGGCAACTGCCTATGCGGGCACCACCCTTCCGCCGTCATCCCGGAGGACCCGCGTGAGCGGGTGGCTCCGGGATCCACGGGGCGTCGGGCGGCCGGCGGTTAGTGGTGGCGGCCTCGCATGTAGTGGCGCTCGGGCCGGTAGCCGGCGTGACGCAGCAGCGACCGGAACTGGTGGCTCAGGCGTCGCAGCAGGGCGCTCAGGGACTCTTGGCCAAGTACTTCGTTGATCCGTGCCATCTTCAATTCCTCGAACCTCGTCGAGTCCGCCCTCGCCCATGCAAATGGTGCGCCGGAATTCTTAATGAACGGAAAACGCGGCAGGAATTCGTCGAGATTCTCGTGCCGTCAGCGCAAGAATGTCAGTTCGGCCGTAATTGCCGTATCGGATGCCGGAGGAGCGGGGACGGTCCGCGGGCGCCGCGGTTCCTGTCCCGGAAGCCGTCGGTCGAGTTGATGCGGCGGAACGCCGCCTTCACCGCTGCGACGTACCGGTCGACAGCCTCGCCGACGGCGGCCGCCTCCCGGTGCTCGAGTTGGCCCGGCTTCCCCGCACCTCCGACATGTGGTGGCACGGGCCGAAGCCGAGCTGCTCGAGGGCCAGCTTGAGGGAGGCCGTGCCGGTGCGGCCGTAGCCGGCGCCGACCACCGACAGGGCCGTGGGCGCGGCTCCCTCTCGCCGGTCGGCGATCAGCCGCCGAACTTCGCCTTGGCCTCGATGCGGCGGCGGTGCAGCACCGGCTCGGTGTAGCCGCTCGGCTGCTCGCGACCCTTGAACACCAGGTCGCAGGCCGCCTGGAAGGCCACGCTGCCGTCGAAGTCCGCAGCCATCGGCCGGTAGGCCGGGTCGCCGGCGTTCTGCTTGTCGACCACCGCGGCCATCCGCTTCATGGTCTCCATCACCTGGGCCTCGCTGCACACGCCGTGGTGCAGCCAGTTGGCGATGTGCTGGCTGGAGATCCGCAGGGTGGCGCGGTCCTCCATCAGGCCGACGTCGTTGATGTCCGGCACCTTCGAGCAGCCGACGCCCTGGTCGACCCAGCGCACCACGTAGCCGAGGATGCCCTGGGCGTTGTTGTCGAGCTCGGCCTGGATGTCGGCCGGGCTCCAGTTCGGGCGCTCGGCCACCGGGATCGTCAGGATGTCGTCCAGCCTGGCGCGGCCGCGGCTGCGCAGCTCCTGCTGGCGGGCCGCCACGTCGACCTCGTGGTAGTGGGTGGCGTGCAGGGTGGCGGCGGTCGGCGACGGCACCCAGGCGGTGTTGGCGCCGGCCTTCGGGTGGCCGATCTTCTGCTCCAGCATGGCGGCCATCAGGTCCGGCATGGCCCACATGCCCTTGCCGATCTGCGCCTTGCCGGTCAGCCCGCACTCCAGGCCGATGTCGACGTTCCAGGCCTCGTAGGCGTGGATCCAGGCCGACGCCTTCATGTCGGCCTTGCGGATCATCGGGCCGGCCTCCATCGAGGTGTGCATCTCGTCGCCGGTGCGGTCCAGGAAGCCGGTGTTGATGAACACCACCCGGGCCTTGGCCGCGCGAATGCACTCCTTGAGGTTGACGGTGGTCCGCCGCTCCTCGTCCATGATGCCCATCTTCAGGGTGTTGCGGGCGACCCCGATGGCGTCCTCGACCCGGGCGAACAGCTCGTCGGCGAACGCGACCTCCTTGGGCCCGTGCATCTTCGGCTTCACGATGTAGACCGAGCCGGCGCGCGAGTTGCGCAGCGTGCCGTTGCCGAGCAGGTCGTGCTTGGCGATCACCGAGGTGAACAGCGCGTCGAGGATGCCCTCGGGCACCTCGTTGCCGTCCCTGTCCAGCACCGCGTCGATGGTCATCAGGTGACCGACGTTGCGGACCAGCATCAGCGAGCGGCCGTGCAGGCTGAGGGTCGAGCCGTCCGGCGCGGTGTAGGTGCGGTCCGGGTTCAGCTTGCGCTCGACGGTCCGGCCGCCCTTCTGGAAGGTCTCGGTCAGGTCGCCCTTCATCAGGCCGAGCCAGTTCCGGTAGACCAGCACCTTGTCGTCGGCGTCGACCGCGGCGACCGAGTCCTCGCAGTCCATGATGGTGGTGAGGGCCGACTCCAGGACCAGGTCGGCGACTCCGGCCGGGTCGGTCTTGCCGATCGGGTGGCTGCGATCGACGACGATCTCGGCGTGCAGGCCGTGGTTCTTCAGCAGCACGGCGGTCGGCGCATCCGCCGGGCCGTTGTAGCCGACGAAGCGCTCCGGGTTCGCCAGGCCGGTGACGGTGCCGTCCTTCAGGGCGACCGCGAGCTTGCCGTCCTTGACCGCATAGCCGGTGCTGTCGGCGTGGCTGCCGGTCGCCAGCGGGGCGGCCTTGTCCAGGAAGTCGCGGGCCCAGGCGATGACCTTGGCGCCGCGGGTCGGGTTGTAGCCGCCGCTGCGCTCGGCGCAGCCGTCCTCGGAGATCGCGTCGGTGCCGTACAGCGCGTCGTACAGGCTGCCCCAGCGGGAATTCGCGGCGTTCAGCGCGTAGCGCGCGTTCATCACCGGCACCACCAGCTGCGGCCCGGCGAGATTGGCGATCTCGACGTCGACGTTCTCGGTGGTGACCTGGAAGGCCGGCCCTTCCTCGACCAGGTAGCCGATCTCCTTCAGGAACGCCTTGTAGGCGTCCAGGTCGAGGAGCGCGCCCTTGCGCGCCTGGTGCCAGGCGTCGATCTTCGCCTGCAGGGCGTCGCGCTCGGCGAGCAGGGCGGCGTTCTTCGGGGCAAGGTCATGGACGATGGCGTCGGCGGCGGCCCAGAAGGCCTCCGGCGATACCCCAGTGCCGGGCAGGGCCTCGGCTTTGGCGAAGTCGTAAAGCGGCTTCGCGATCTTCAGACCACCAACCTCAACCCGTTCCACCATGCTGATCGCTCCTCAGGTTCTGCCGGTTCCGGCGTGCCGCTATGAAACAGAACGGCGGGGTCGCATCAAGCAGATCCGTGCACGAATCGGCGATTGAATTCGTTCCAGATGGGAAACGTGGATCGGGTTTTCCTGCTCGTGCGGCAGGAACCGGCTGACCCGCTTCGGATTTCCCGGCGCAGGGCGCGTCCTATTGCTGGGACGGTCCCGAACCGAACAGGCGGTTGGCGACGGCCGCCAGGACCTCCCGGATCGGGACCACGCGGGCGGCGTTGTCGATGCCGCCGGTGTAGAGGACGCGGATCAGGGCGTCGCGCTCCGCATCGCCGGTGTCCGCCGCGAACGCCAGCCCGACCTCCTCGCGGCCGACACGCAGCACCTTGGCGTGAATCGTCCCGATCGCGGGCACGGCGAGGCAGGCGTGACTGCCCCGGTGCAACGGCACCCCGGTCGGCCTGGTGATCGTGGCCCCGCCGAGCGACAGGTCGACGATCCGGATCGGCGTCTCGGTCTCGGTGCCGATCAGGCGGCCCCCGATGTCGACCGGGAAGCGCTCCTGCTGGCGCTCGACCACGTTCTCGACGCAGATCAGCGCCGCCAGCGCCAGGATCACGGCGTTGACCCCGGCCCAGAGGGTGGCGATCGTGAACAGGCTTTCGTCCGAGACGATGCGGCTCCAGGGCGACAGGTTCAGGAGCATGCCGCCGACGGTCAGGGCGAACAGCCCCATCACCGGAATGAAGCCGGACCAGTCGATGTTGCCGCGGGCGGCGCCCGATCCTTTCGGCGTCACCCGGAACGGCCGGCCGAACGGCCGGACCAGCGACGAGGCCACGGTCGGCAGCAGCTTCAGGGAGATCAGCGTTCCGGGGGCTTCCTGCAGCAGCGGGATCGCCGACCGCCCGAACGCCCACAGGGTCGCCGCCCAGTTGAACACCAGTACCGGAAGCTGCCAGTAGAACAGCTCGCCCGAGCGGGCGCCGTACAGCGGGTCGAGGTCGAGCCAGAAGTACAGGATCGGCACCATCAGCACGATCAGCCGGGCCGGCAGGTGGAACACCCAGTAGATCGGGAACAGCAGGATCCGCTTCGACGGCTCCAGTCCCGGACCGAGCGGTCCGTCCCTCAGATAGAGGGTCTGGATACCGCCCTGGCACCAGCGCGAGCGCTGCACGAAGAACGCCTCCAGGCTCTCCGCGGCCAGGCCGATCGACAGCCGTTCGCTCAGGTACCGGGTGATGTAGCCGTGCCGGTGCATCGACAGCGTGGTCAGGATGTCCTCGGTGATCGAGGCGGTCGGCATGCCGCCGATGGCGTCGAGGGCGCGGCGGCGCATCACCGCGCAGGAACCGCAGCAGAACATGGCGTCCCAGGCGTCGAGCGCGGGGGCGAGCTTGTCGAAGAACTGCCGCTGCTCGTCCGGCCAGATGTCGAACAGCCACAGGTTCCGCTGGACCGGGTCGCGGTTGAAGAAGTGCTGCGGGGTCTGGAGGATGCCGATCTTCGGGTCGTCGAAGAATCCGACCGTTCGGCGCAGGAAGTCCTCGCGCGGCACGAAGTCGGCGTCGAACACTGTGATCAGGTCGCCGTCGGTGCGGGCGAGGGCGGCGTTGATGTTGCCGGCCTTGGCGTGCGCGTTGTCGCCGCGCCGCAGGTAGCCGGCACCCTTCGACCGGCAGAATTCCTCGAGCCAGTCGCGGCGCCCGTCGTCGAGCACCCAGACCTTGAAGTTGGGGTAGTCCATGCCGAGCGACCCGACGATCGCCCGTTCCAGCACGTCCAGCGGCTCGTTGTAGGTCGGGATGTACACGTCGACCGACGGCCAGGTCTCGCGCGGGCGCGCTTGCAGGGCCGCCTGGTAGGCGTCGGCCTCGGCCGACCGGTCGACCACGCGAAGCTGGACGACCAGCAGCTTGATCATGTCGAGCACGAAGATGCACTCGATCGCGAACAGCAGCCAGATCCAGAACCCGCCGCCGGTCAGCGGCGACACCGGCAGCACGGTCTCGGTCAGCCGCCACGGCAGGTAGCGGGCGACGACGACGAGGAAGGCGACCAGCACCACCGCCCGCGCCCAGGGACGGGTCCGCGGCAGCATCGGCCCGAGGAGGAGCCACAGGCCGGCAGTCAGCACCGCCGGCGCGAAGCTCTCCAGCAGGGTCACTTCACCGGCTCGGCGGACTTGGCCTCACGGCCGAGCAGCCCGCCCAACCAGGCCTGCAGCCCGTCGGGGAAGATGACCTGGGCCCGCCGTCCGACCCCGCATGCCGCACCGGGCCGCACCCCCAGGCTGGACGCCCCGAGCTCGACCGTCACGAGGACCTCGTCCCGGTCGAGCGACGGCGGCCGGGCCGCCATGTTCTCCTCGGGGACGACGGCCAGCATCCCGCGGATCTCGCGGACCGTGGCCGGAATCCGCTCACGCGTGCCCTGCAGCCGCACCTCGACCGCGGTTTCCGGACGGATCCGCCCGGCCATCTTCTCGGGCACCGCGATCTGGATGGTCAGCACCGAGCAGTCCAGGATCTCGGCCAGCCTGGTGCCGCGCTCGACGACGTCGCCGGCCTTCACCAGCCGCCGCCAGACGAAGCCGTTCAGGGGGATGAAGACGTCGGCATCCGTGCGCTTCTGCGCCCGCTGCTTCTCGAGCTCGTACTGCCGGTCGAGCGCGGCGAGCCGGGCCTGCGCGACCGCCACTTCCTGGGTGAGCCGGGCGACGATGATCAGGACCTCGTCGAGCCGCTGCCGCGAGTAGGGAACGTCGTTGCGGCTCTCGCCGAGGAAGACGCCCTGTCGGGCCGCGGCCGCCTCGGCTTCCAGGCGGGCGGCGTCGGCGCGGGCGCGCTCGATCTCCTGGGCCGCCTGCTGTTCCTGCGAGACCGCCGCCTCGAGCCTGGCCAGCGGCGCGTATCCCTTGCTGACCAGCTCGCGGACCCGATTGGTGTTGGCGACGCGTTCCTCGCGGGACGCCTGCCAGAGCTTCACGCGGGCGGTCGCCTCCGAAAGCTCGTGCCGGATCCGCTCGATGGCGCGTTCCTGATAGGCCGCGACCTCCCGCTCGAGGCGATCCTGAAGCGACTGCAGCACGTCCAGCTGCTGCTGCTGGGCGACCAGCGTCGCCTGCGACGCGGCCCGGTCGGTGTCGAGCTGGGCCAGCAGCGGGCCGGCCTCGGGGCTGCCCCCGATCTGGGTGAGCAGCTGGTGGTCCAGCACCGCCTCCCCGTTGCCCGGCAGGTCCACCAGCACGTGACCGGCGATCGGGCTGGTGATCGGCACGATCCGGGCGTTCACGGTCCCGTCCGACCTGATGTCGGACTCCAACTGCGGATACAGCAACCAGCCGGCGACGCCGATCAGGAAGACGGCGACGGCGATCCGGACGATTTGCCCCCCGGGAAGATGCCAGCGTAGCCAGTCGGGCATGTCGATGTCACATCGCGCTCAAGACCCTGCTCGGCAAAGCATATCGCGCCGGCGACGGCGCGGGCCACCTGTGTCAATCCGCAGCATCGGCGTGGTGCGGCAGGCTCGCCTCGGTGAAGCCGCGCGACAGCATGTCCTCGATCACGCCGTCCTCCATCTCGATCTGCAGCGCGTCGTTGAATCGGTTGAAGAAGCCGCACAGCGCGGTGCGCAGGGTCAGCTCGACGATCTGTTCCTCGCTGAAGTGCCGGCGCAGCTCGCCGAACATCCCGTCGCGGATGCGCTGCGGGTTCTCCGTCACCTGGACCGCGTAGTCCCGCACCAGGTGGTCGACGGCGTCGAAGCCGGGGACGGTCTCGTCGAGGATCCGGTCGACCGATTCCGGGGCGACCCCGAGGTCCACCAGCCGCGGCGCATGGTGGCCGACGCAGTAGGTGCATTCCATCAGCTTGGAGGCCACCACCAGGGCGATCTCCAGATACCGCTTCGGCAGCACCGCCTCGTCGGCGAAGTCCAGGAGCATGCCCATGAGGTGCTTGAGGGCCGGCGGCCGGTGGGCGAACACCTTGACCTGGTTCAGGAACGGCCCGTAGTCGGTGGCGAAGCGCTGGTACACCGGCCGGACGTCGGCCGGTACCTCGTCGATGGGGATGTCGCGGACGCGGGCCATGGTCGGCTCCTTCGAATGACCGGGGGCGGGATGGTAGCGCAGCCCCGGGTCCGCGGCGTGCCGATTTCCGCAAGACACCGGCCGTGCCGCGTGCATCGATCGCCGGATCGATATACATGCTAGCCTATGTGCACACGAAAAGCGTGCGCCAGCCGAAGGGAGAATACCCATGGCGGTGATCGACCAGATGCTTTTCGCCGAGGGATTCACGCCGCACGGCGTGTGCCTGCTCTGGGATCCCGGCCTGATCTGGCTGCACGTGGCCGCCGACGGCGCCATCGGGCTGGCGTACCTGGCAATCCCGGCGGCCCTGGCGATCGTCGGGCGGCGCCGGCCGGACCTCAACCCGCACGGGGTGCTCTACTGGTTCGCCGCCTTCATCATCCTGTGTGCGGTCACCCATCTGCTCGGCATCGTGACGCTCTGGGTGCCCTGGTACCTGCTGTCGGGCGTGGTCAAGATCCTGTGCGCGGTGGTATCGGTCGTCACGGCGGCCCTGGTCTGGCGGATCCTGGGATTCGTGCTGAGCGCCCCGAGCCATGCCGAGATGCAGGCGGCGAACGCCGAGCTCCGGCGCCTGAACGAGGCGCTGGAGGACCGCGTCGGCGACCGCACCCGGGAGCTGTCCGCGGCCAACGAACGCCTCGTCGTCGCGGTTCACGAGGCCCGCGAGGCGGATCGCACCAAGGCCGACTTCCTGGCGCGGATGAGCCATGAGCTGCGTACGCCGCTGAACGCCATCATCGGGTTCTGCGAGATGCTGACGGCCGGGATCGGCGGGCCGCTCGAAGGCCGGCAGCGCGAGTACTGCGGCAACATCCACGCCGCGGCGATCCAATTGCTTGACCAGATCAACGACATCCTGGACCTGGAGCGGTTCGGCCGTGGCGCCGATGCGCCGACGCCGGGCCGCCTGGATCTCGCGGAACTCTGCCGGGAGGCGGCCGGCCGCCTCCGCGCGGCGGCCGACGAGGCCGGAATCTCGGTGAGCCTGGACGTTCCCGCCGGGCTCGTCGCCTGGGCCGACGGGCGGGCCCTGCTGACCGTCCTGGTCAACCTGGTCTCCAACGCCGTCAAGTACTCGCCGCGTGGCGGCGACGTCCAGATCCGGTGCGAAGCCGCCGGCGACGGCGTTGCGATCCGCGTCGCCGATCACGGCTACGGCGTCGACGCGGCGCGGGCGGCCAGGGTGTTCGAGCCGTTCTACCGGGCGCACGAGCGCGAGCTGCCGGCGGTCGGCGGATCCGGTCTCGGCCTGCCGCTCGCCAAGATGCTGGTCGAGGCCCATGGCGGCCGCCTGCAGTTCGACACCCGGGTTAACCGGGGCACCACGGTCACGGTCTGGCTGCCGGGGGAGAACGGGGCCCGCGTCGGTCCGCTCGCCGGGGTCGCCGACCGGTCAGAGACCGGCGGATTTGCGACCGGCCCGATCCTGTCGCAGCCTTAAGCTGCACACGAGGCGCCCGCAGGCGGCGCTTCCGATCGGGGGGATCGAACCATGAACTTCGAACCGTTCGTCACCTGCGCGGTCACCGGGGCCGGCGACACCGCGGGCAAGCACCCGGACCTGCCGGTGACGCCGGTGCAGATCGCCGCGGCGGCGGTCGAGGCGGCGCGGGCCGGCGCCGCGGTCGCCCACATCCACGTGCGGGCGCCGGAGACCGGACGGGGCAGCCGGCGCGTCGAACTGTACCGCGAGGTCGTCGAGCGGGTCCGCGACTCCGGGGTCGACGTGGTCCTGAACCTGACGGCCGGCATGGGCGGGGACCTGGGGTTCGGGCCGGGCGAGACGCCGCTGGAGCTGGACGTGGAGGCTACCGACATGGTCGGGCCGATGGCGCGGCTGGATCATATCGAGGCGCTGCGGCCGGAGATCTGCACCCTCGACTGCGGCTCGATGAACTTCGGCGACGGCAACTTCGTCGTGGTCAACACGCCGGAGATGCTGCGGGCCAAGGCGCGCCGGATCATGGAACTCGGGGTCAAGCCCGAACTCGAGGTGTTCGACACCGGGCACCTGTGGTTCGTCGAGCAGCTGGTCGCGGAAGGCCTGATCGCCGGCACGCCGCTGATCCAGCTCTGCACCGGCATCCCCTATGGCGCACCGTCCGACCTCGGCACCCTGCTGGCGATGGTGAACCGGCTGCCGGCCGGCTCGGTGTGGAGCTCGTTCGCGATCAGCCGGATGCAGTTGCCGTGGGTGGCGGCGGCGGCGCTCGCCGGCGGCAACATCCGGGTCGGGCTGGAGGACAACCTCTACCTGGAGCGCGGCGTGTTCGCCTCGAACGGCGCGCTGGTCGAGCGCGCTCTGGAGATCCTCGTGCGGATGGGGGCGAGCCCGCTCGGTCCCGCCGAGGTACGGGCCCGGCTCGGCCTCCGCGCGCCGTCCTGAGGACACCGCGATGCGCCGCGACATCCGACGGGTCGCCCTGCTCGGGGCCGGGGTCATCGGCGCCGGCTGGGCGGCCAGGCTGGTCGAGAGCGGGATCGACGTGGTGGTCGCCGACCCGGATCCCGAGGTCCACCGCAAGACCGGGGCGGTGCTGCAGAATGCCGAGCGGGCGCTGCGCGCCCTGTTCCCCGAACCGCCGGCGCGGCGCGGCTCGGTCGACTACGCGGCGAGCGTCGAGGCGGCGGTCGACGGTGCCGACTTCGTGCAGGAGAGCGCCCCCGAGCGCGAGGACCTCAAGCGCGCCCTGCTGGCCCGCGCCGACGCGGTGGCGCCGGCCGACGTGATCCTGGCGACCAGCACTTCCGGGCTGCTGCCGAGCCGGCTGCAGGCCGACTGCCGGCACCCCGGCAGGGTGGTGGTCGGGCATCCGTTCAACCCGGTCTACCTGCTGCCGCTGGTCGAGGTCTGCGGCGGTGCGGCGACCGCGCCGGAGACGGTGCCGGCGGCGTCGGCGTTCTACGCCTCGATCGGCATGCATCCGCTGCACGTCCGCACCGAGATCGACGGCTTCGTCGCCGATCGGTTGCTGGAGGCCCTGTGGCGCGAGGCCCTGCACCTGGTCAACGACGGGGTCGCGACCACCGACGAGATCGACCGCGCGATCTGCCACGGCGCCGGCCTGCGCTGGGCCTTCATGGGAACGTTCGGGATCTACCGGCTGGCCGGCGGCGAGGCCGGCATGCGGCACTTCATGGCGCAGTTCGGCCCGGCCCTGAAGCTGCCGTGGACCAGGCTCGAGGCCCCCGAACTGACCGAGGCGCTGGTCGACCGGGTTTCGGAGCAGGCCGAGGCGCAGGCCGCCGGCCGGTCGGTGCGCGACATGGAGCGCAGCCGCGACGACGCGCTGGTGGCGATTCTGCGGGCGCTCGAAGCGCAGGGCATCGGGGCCGGGGCCGACCTCGCCCGGTGGCGGCAAGGCCGTGAAATCATGTCGAAATTCGACTGATATATGTCGAGCGGGCGACCGGCCGGTTGAACCTTCCGGTCAAGGTGCTACGATTTAGAACCAACTATCGAAAAAGAGACAGACGGCGGCGGTCGTTGGCGCTGACCGGCTCTTACATCATTTGGTTGATCGAGCCGGGATTTCCCAAAACCGTCCGCTGCAACAGGAGACTCGGGGATGACGACAAGCGACGATCTTGCGCGACTGGTGGGGATGGGGCGGATCGGCCGGCGGGACCTGATCAAGGGGGCCGCGGCAGTCGGCGCGATGGGCGCCGTCGAGCGTGTGCTCGGCCGGCCGGCCGGCGCCGCGATGCCGAAGAAGGGCGGGCACTTCAAGATGGGGATCGGCCACGGCTCGACCACCGACTCCCTCAGCCCGGTGACCTGGGAGAACGGCTACACCCTGCTGCTGTGTTTCGCGTTCGCCAACTACCTCACCGAGATCGACAGTTCCGGCAAGCTGGTCGGCGAACTCGCCGAGAGCTGGGACGCCTCGCCCGACGCCAAGGTCTGGACCTTCAAGCTCCGCAAGGGGGTCGAGTTCCACAACGGCAAGACCATGACGGCGCAGGACGTGATCGACTCGATCAACTCCCTGCACCGCGGCGAGGACAGCAAGTCGCCGGCCAAGCCGCTGTTGTCGGCGGTCACCGGCATCAAGGCCGACGGCGACAACGTGGTGTTCACGCTCGAGAAGGGCAGCGCCGACTTCCCGTACCTGATGAGCGACTACCACATGCCGATCCTGCCCTCGAACGGCGACGGCACGGTGATGGCGGACGCCGGCATCGGCACCGGCGGCTACAAGGTGAAGCACTTCGAGCCGGGGGTGCGCGCCGAGCTGGAGCGCAATCCGAACTACTGGAAGGAAGGCAAGGCGCACTTCGACAGCGCCGAGCTGCTGTCGATCATCGACGTCGCGGCCCGCACCAACGCGCTGACCACCGGCGAAATCCACGCCATGGACCGCTGCGACCTGAAGACCGTTCACCTGCTGAAGCGGGACCGCAACGTGGTGGTGACCGAGGTCACCGGGACCCGGCACTACACCTTCCCGATGGACACCCGGGCGGCGCCGTTCGACAACAACGACGTGCGGCTGGCGCTGAAGTACGCGATCGACCGCGACGAGATCGTCCAGAAGATCCTGCGCGGCTACGGCAAGGTCGGCAACGACACGCCGATCGCACCGGCGACCAGCTTCTACGCCGAGCTCGAGCAGCGCACGTACGACCCGGACAAGGCGAAGTTCCACCTCAAGAAGGCGGGCGCCGAGGGCCTGACCGTCGACCTGTCGGCGGCCGACGCGGCGTTCCCGGGCGCGGTCGACGCGGCCGTGCTGTACAAGGAGCACGCCGCCAAGGCCGGCATCACCATCAACGTGATCCGCGAGCCGAACGACGGCTACTGGTCGAACGTCTGGATGAAGAAGCCGTGGAGCGCCTGCTACTGGGGCGGCCGGCCGACCGCCGACTGGATGTTCTCGACCGCCTACGAGGCCGGCGTGGCCTGGAACGACACGTTCTGGGACCACAAGAAGTTCAACCAGATCCTGGTTGAGGCCCGGGTCGAGCTCGACGAGGCCAAGCGGGCGGCCATGTACAGGGAAATGCAGACGATCGTGCGCGACGAGGGCGGCGTGGTCGTCCCGATGTTCGCCAACTACGTCGGGGCGCATTCCACGGCGCTGGCGAACGAGGGCACGGTCGCCGGCAACTGGGACAGCGACGGCTCCAAGATCGTCGAGCGCTGGTGGTTCGCGTAACCGGCGCCTGAGCATCCGATGGATGCCGTTCTGAAGATGGTGGCCCAGCGCCTGGCGCTGGGCCTCCTGACCCTGTTCGTGGTGTCGCTGATCATCTTCGCCTCGGTGGAGATGCTTCCCGGCGACGTCGCCGAGGAGATCCTCGGCCAGTCCGCCACGCCGGAGACCGTGGCGGCGCTGCGCCGCGATCTCGGCCTCGACCGGCCGGCGCATATCCGCTACTTCGAGTGGCTGGGCGACATGGCGCAGGGCGATTTCGGCCGGTCGCTGGCGAACAAGCGCGAGATCACCGAGCTGCTGGGCACCCGGCTGTGGAACACGCTGTTCCTGGCTGGCTATGCCGCGGTGATCGCGGTGCCGCTGTCGCTGGCGCTCGGGATCCTGGCGGCGCTGTACCGCAACTCGCTGTACGACCGGCTCGTCAACTCGGCCACGCTGACCTCGATCTCGTTTCCGGAGTTCTTCGTCGCCTACATCATGATCGCGATCTTCGCGGTGTCGTGGCGCTGGTTCCCGGCGATCGTGAACGTGACCGCGGAAACGCCGCTGGACGAGCGCCTGTACAAGGCGTTCCTGCCGGCGATCGTGCTCACCATGGTGATCACCGCCCACATGATGCGGATGACCCGGGCGGCGATCATCAACCTGATGGCCAGCCCCTACATCGAGATGGCACGCCTGAAGGGGCTGACCCGAAGGCGCATCATCCTGCACCATGCCCTGCCGAACGCGCTGGCGCCGATCATCAACGTGATCGCCCTGAACCTCGCCTATCTGGTGGTCGGCGTGGTGGTGGTCGAGGTGGTGTTCGTCTACCCCGGGCTCGGCCAGCTGATCATCGACTCCGTGACCAAGCGCGACATCCCGGTGGTCCAGGCCTGCTCGCTGATCTTCGCGCTGACCTACATCCTGCTGAACCTGCTCGCCGACATCCTGTCGATCCTGAGCAACCCCCGCCTCCTGCACCCCCGGTGACGCGATGGCCGTGACGAGCGACACCCCCCGTAGGTCCCCGGCGAGAGCCGTCAAGCTGCTCCGCGAGAGCCCGTGGAGCGCCCGGTTCGGGATGGCGGTGATCCTGGTCTACGTGGTGGCCGCCCTGTTCGCGCCGGCAATCGCGCCGTATGGCGAGACCGAGATCGTCGGGGCCGAGTACGAGGTCTGGAGCGAGCAGTTCCCGATCGGCACCGACAACCTCGGCCGCGACATGCTGAGCCGGGTGATCTACGGCGCCCGCAATACCGTCGGAATCGCGTTCCTGACGACCCTGCTGGCGTTCCTGATCGGCTCGATCGCCGGATTGCTGGCGGCGACCCTGCGCGGCTGGGTCGACCAGTTGCTCGGGCGCACGGTCGACGTGTTGATGGCGATCCCGTCGCTGATCTTCGCGCTGCTGATCCTGACCATCGTCGGCACCAGCGTGATCAACATGATCGTGGTGATCGCGGTCCTGGATTCCACCCGGGTGTTCCGCCTGACCCGGGCGGTCTCGATGAACGTGGTGGTGATGGACTTCGTGGAGTCGGCCCGGCTGCGCGGCGAGGGGCTGTGGTGGATCATGCGGCAGGAGATCCTGCCGAACATCGCGGCACCCCTGGTCGCCGAGTTCGGCCTCAGGTTCTGCTTCGTGTTCCTGACGATCAGCGCGCTCAGCTTCCTCGGCCTCGGCATCCAGCCGCCGACCGCCGACTGGGGCAGCATGGTGCGCGACAACGCCACCCTGATCTCCTACGGCGACATCACGCCGATGATCCCGGCCGCGGCGATCGCCCTGCTGACCGTCGGCGTCAACTTCGTGGTCGACTGGTTCCTGCACAAGACGAGCGGGCTGAAGGAATGACGGACGCGAACGGCGACGACCTGCTGCTGCGTATCCGCGGCCTCAAGATCGAGGGCCGCACCGAGGAGGGCTGGAACGAGATCGTCCACGGCGTCGATCTCGACCTTCGGCGCGGCGAGGTGCTGGGGCTGATCGGCGAGTCCGGGGCCGGCAAGTCGACCATCGGCCTCGCCGCCATGGGCTTCGCGCGCGACGGCTGCCGGCTGTCCGCCGGCACCATCGAGTTCGACGGCCGCGAGTTGCGCTCGGCCCCGGAGAGCGCCCGGCGCAAGCTGCGCGGCAACCGCATTTCCTACGTGGCGCAGAGTGCGGCCGCCGCCTTCAACCCGGCACACCGGCTGATGGACCAGTACTGCGAAGGTCCGGTGGTGCATGGCGTGATGGGCCGGGCCGAGGCCGAGCGCGACGCCATCGACCTGTTCGAGCGCATCCACCTGCCCGATCCCGAGGCCATCGGCTTCCGCTACCCGCACCAGGTGTCGGGCGGGCAGCTGCAGCGGGCGATGACGGCCATGGCGATGTCGTGCCGGCCCGATCTGATCGTGTTCGACGAGCCGACGACCGCGCTCGACGTCACCACCCAGATCGAGGTCCTGGCGGCGATCCGCGACGCCGTCGAGCAGTTCGGCACCGCCGCCATCTACATCACCCACGACCTGGCGGTGGTCGCGCAGATGGCCGACCGGATCATGGTGCTGCGCCACGGCCTGCTGGTCGAGGAGGGCGATACCCGGCAGCTGTTGTCCGACCCGCAGATGGAGTACACCCGCGACCTCTTGGAGATCCGGCGCTTCCGGGTCGAGGAGCGGCCGCGGCCGGCCGACGAGACGCCGGTCCTCGAGATGCGCGGGGTGACCGCCGGCTACGGGGCGTCGACCGTCCTGCACGACGTGTCGTTGCAGATCCATCGCAAGCGGACGGTGGCGGTGGTCGGCGAGTCCGGGTCCGGCAAGTCGACGGCGGCGCGGGTGATCACCGGGCTGCTGCCGCCGACCGCCGGCGAGGTGCTGTACGACGGCGAGCCGCTGCCCGCCCGCTTCGACCGGCGCAGCACCGACCAGCTGCGCAAGCTGCAGATGATCTACCAGATGCCGGACACCGCCCTGAACCCCAAGCAGCGGGTGGAGATGGTGATCGGCCGCCCGCTGCAGTTCTATCTCGGGCTGAGCGGGTCCAAGCTGCGTGAGCGGGTGCGGGCGCTGCTGGACATGATCGAACTTGAGCCCGACACCTTCATCGACCGGCTGCCAGGTGAGCTGTCGGGCGGCCAGAAGCAGCGGATCTGCATCGCCCGGGCGCTGGCCGCCGAGCCCGAGGTGATCCTATGCGACGAGGTCACCTCGGCGCTCGACCCGCTGGTCGCCGAGGGCATCCTGAAGCTGCTCGACCGGCTGCAGACCGAGTTCTCGCTCAGCTACATGTTCATCACCCACGACCTCGCCACCGTGCGGGCGATCGCCGACGAGGTGGTGGTGATGTTCCAGGGCAAGGTGGTGGAGAGCGGGCCGAAATCGGAGATGTTCACCCCGCCGCATCACGACTACACCGACCTGCTGCTGTCGTCGGTGCCGGAGATGGACCCGGACTGGCTCGACCGCCTGCTGGCCGAGCGCGCCGAGCTGGCGAAGCAGGGCCGGGTGCTGAAGGCGGCCGACAACTGAGCGGCGGACGGGGTCGAGCCGCTGTCGCCGCTCAGGACCCCAGCATCGCCCCCAGGATCGGATAGCGGGCCAGCTCGCGGCCGATGTGGGACGCGGTCGCCCGCAGCTCCGGCAGGCGCTCCTCGATCAGGCGCTCGGGCGTCACCAGCCCGGTGTAGCCGGAGCTGTTGAGGGCGGCGACGGTGCGGCCCTGCTGGTTGCGGATCGGGACCGCGATCGCGGTGATGCCGTAGTCGAGCTGGTCGACGGTGGTGGCGTAGCCGGCGGTGCGGATCCGCATCAGCTCGGCTCGCAGCTCGGCCCTGTCCGTGCAGGTCCGCGAGGTCAGCGGCTGCAGGTCGAGAACCTCGAGCCGATCGTCCAGCCGGTCGTCCGGCAGCGCCGCCAGCAGCACCCGGCCGATCGAGGTGGCGTGGGCGGGGTAGCGGGCTCCGACGACGGCGGCGGCGCGGCGGGCGCGCTGTACCGAATGGTGGGCGACGTAGATCACGTCCTCCCCCTCGAGGGTTCCGACCGAGGCGGCGTCGCCGAAGCGCTCCACCACGGCGCGCAGGTCCGGCAGCAACAGCTCGTCGATCCGCGCCGACAGATAGAAGGTCGAGCCGAGCGCCATGACCTTCGGCCGCAGGTGGAAGCGCTTGCCGTCCTGCCCGACGAAGCCGAGGGACATCAGGGTGAGCAGGCTGCGCCGCGCCGCCGCCGGGGTCAGGCCGACCCGGCGCGCCACCTCGCTCAAGGTCATCTCCGGGTGCCCGGCGTCGAACGACTCGATGATCGCCAGGCCCTTGGCCAGGGCCTCGACGAACTCGGGCGGCTTGTCGGCCGGTCCGATCAAGCCGGATCAGCCGGCCGGCGCCAGCACGAAGTCGTAGCCGACCACGGCATCGGGGGTCTTCTCCAGCGCGTAGCCGAGGTCCTCGACCTTCCTGGCCGGCTGGACCTTGGCGATCAGCGACCGCCGCACGCCGAACACCGCGTCGTTGTCGACATACTCGGCGTTCTCGAAGAACAGCTCGGTGGTGATGGCGGACATGCCCGGGGCGCTGACGATGTAGTGGAAGTGCGCCGGCCGCCAGGCGTGGCGGTTGCCGGCCCGCAGCAGGTCGCCGACCGGCCCATCGTAGGGCACCGTGTAGGGCTTGGGCAGCACGGTCGTGTAGTAGTAGCGACCCTGTTCGTCGGTGGTGAACACCCCGCGGAGGTCGAACTTGTCCTGGCCCTGGTCCTGCTCCTGGATCGGATAGGTGCCGGCGCCGTCGGCCTGCCAGGTGTCGACGGTCGCGCCGGCCAGCGGGTTGTGCAGGGAGTCGGTCACCCGGCCGTGCACAAGGACGGTCGCGCCCTCGCGGTCGCCCGCCAGATCCGCCCCCAGGGCCTTGACCGGCGCTTCCGGCAGGTAGAACGGGCCGAGGTTCGAGCCCTCGGTGGCGCCGCCCCGGGTGTTGATCATGTCGACCAGGGCCGAGAAGCCGAGCACGTCGGACGCCAGGATGAACTCGTGGCGCTCGGGCGTGGAGATCTTCCCGCAGGCGTAGAGGAAGTTCAGGACCCCCATCCACTCCTCGTGGGTGAGGTTCATCTCGCGCGTGTAGTCGTGCAGGTGGTCGATGAACCCGTGCAGGAGCTGCTCGAAACGGCTCCCCGGCTCGGTCTTGAACGAGTCCTTCACCGCCTGGGTGATGGTGAACTGGTTGATGTCACGCATCGTTTCCTCCGCTTCGCGCCTTACGGCCCGTTCGCGCCATTGAAGGCGGCATTCCAGCTTGACGCAACGGTAGTAATCTCTCTACGCTTCGGCAAGCGCAAAAGATTTCGGAATGCGAAAACACGAGGTAAGCATGCGGATCGGGAAACAGGACCAGGCCTTCACGGCGATCGCGACGTCGGACTCCGAGAGCGTGACCGTCCGGGGCCGGGACCTGTGCGACGAGCTGATCGGCCAGATCGGCTTCACGGACTACTTCTGGTTCCTGGTCCTGGGCGAGCGCCCGAGCGCCGCCCAGCGCAGCATGATGGATGCCTGCCTGGTGGCGATCGCGGAGCACGGCCTGGTGCCGTCGGTGCAGGCCGCGCGCATGACGCTGGCCGCCGGCCCCGAAGCCTGGCAGGGGGCGATGGCGGCGGGGCTGCTCGGCATGGGCAGCGTGGTCGCCGGCAGCTCGGAGATCGCCGGCCTGTACCTCGCCGAGGTGCTGGCCAAGGCGAAGGCCGACGGCACGTCGGTCGAGGCGGCGGCGATCGCCAGCCTCGGCGACCTGAAGGCGCGCCGCCGCAAGGTGCCGGGCCTCGGCCATCCGCAGCACAGCGGCGGCGACCCGCGGGCCGACCGGCTGCTGGCGATCGCCGACGGCCTCGGGATCTCGGGAACCTACGTCGGTGCGCTCCGCACGCTGGCCGAGCACGCGCCACGAATTGTCGGCCGGCCGCTGCCGATCAACGTCTCCGGCGCGATCCCGGCGACCGTCCTGGATGCCGGATGGCCGCTCGAGGCGATCAAGGCGGTGCCGCTGCTGGCCCGGACCGCCGGCCTGTCGGCGCATCTGTACGAGGAGAGCCTGCGGTCGATCGGCTTCATCATGTCCCACAAGGCGGATCAGGCGATCGCCTATGACGGCCCGGCCGGCGGCCGCCGGACGGACGCGGCCTGAGGATCGGGCGATGGCGAAGATCCTGAAGGACGTCCGGGTCGTCGAGCTCGGCACCTACATCACCGGGCCGGCGGCCGGCATGCACCTTGCCGACCTGGGGGCCGACGTGATCAAGGTCGAGCGCCCCGGCGCCGGCGACCCGTTCCGCGCATTCAAGGGCGGCCTGTATTCGCCGCACTACCAGACCTACAACCGCAACAAGCGCTCGATCGCCCTCGACACCGCGGACCCGGCCGACCTCGCGGTGCTGCACGAGCTGGTGGCCGGCGCCGACGTGTTCATCCAGAACTTCCGGCCGGGCGTCGCCGAGAAGCTCGGCGCCGGCGAGGAGGCACTGCGCCGGATCAGGCCGGACCTGATCTACTGCGCGATCTCCGGGTTCGGGGCGTCCGGGCCGTCGCGCGACCGGCCGGCCTTCGACACCGTCGCCCAGGCCGCCAGCGGCTACCTCCGCCTGCTGACCCCGCCGGTCGCGCCGCGGGTGATCGGCCCGGCGATCGCCGACGCGGTGACCGGGCAGTACGCGGCCATGGCGGTCCTGGCGGCGCTGCTGGAGCGCAACGCCGGCGCATCGACATCTCGATGCTCGAGGCGATGTGCCATTTCAACCTGGACAGCTTCACCCACTGCTACTCGGTCGGCGAGGTGATGGGCCCGCTGTCGCGCCCGGTGGTCTCGCAGTCCTACACCTTCGAGTGCGCGGACGGGAAATGGGTGGCGATCCACCTGTCGTCGCCGACTAAGTTCTGGGACGGCCTGCTCGAGGCGACCGGCCAGCAGCAGATGAATCAGGACCCGCGCTTCAACGAGCGGCTGAAGCGGATCGAGCACCAGGACGAGCTGATCGCGCACTTCACGCCGATCTTCCGGACCGACACCCGCGACGGCTGGTGCCGCCGGCTGCTGGCCGCCGAGGTGCCGCACGCGCCGGCCTACGACAGCGACGAGGCGCTGGAGGACCCGCAGGCCCGGCATCTGCGGATCAAGGTGTCGGCGCCGCATCCGACCATGGGCGAGTTCACCACGGTCCGGTCGCCCTACAACTTCGACGGCGAGCCGGAGCTGACGGTGCTGCCGCCGCCGACCCTGGACGAGCACGGCGACGAGATCCGCGCCGAACTGGCGCGCAGGAAGGCCGGCCAGGCCGGCGTTCGCGCGGCGAGAGGGAGGACGATCGACGAAGCCCGTTGACGCTGCGGCTGGACTACTCCACGCAGAAGTTCACAATCACGTAAGCGCTCATAAGAAGCGAAATGAGGGAGGGAAGCATGAGCAAGCTGTCAGGAATACTCGTCGCCGCGGCCGTCGCGCTGCCGGCGATGCTGTCGACGCCGTTGGCCGCCCAGGAGGCCATCAAGCTGACGATCGCATCGAGCCACCCGACCGTGGTGCCGTGGGTCGGAATGATGAAGACCCACTTCATGGCTCGGACCGACGAGATCCTGGCCAAGTCCGGCAAGTACAAGATCGAGTGGAACGAGGCGTTCGGCGGCCAGCTCTACAAGGTCAACGCCACCCTGTCGTCGGTCGAGGAGGGGATCACTGACATCGGCTGGGTGTTCTCGTTCCCGGAGGCGGCGAAGCTGCCGCTCAGCCAGGCCTCGTCGAACGCCCCGTTCGCGACCGCCAACCCGCCGGTCCTGCTCGACGTGATGGCGGAGCTGCTGAGGACCAACAAGGCGTTCCAGAAGGAGTGGGAGAGCCACAACCTGAAGGTCCTCGGCCTGACCGCGACCGACCTGTACGACATCTACACGAAGAAGCCGCTGACCGGCATCGCCGACATCGACGGCATGAAGATCTCGGCGCCGGGCGTGCTCGGCAACTGGCTGCGCGGCACCGGGGCGAACGCGGTCGACGGTGCCCTGCCCACCTACTACACCGACCTGCAGACCGGCGTGTCGGACGGCGTGCTGACGCTGGCGCTAGGCGCGCTGCCGGTCAAGATTTACGAGGTGGCGCCGTACATCAACCGGTTCGACGCCGGGGCCGCGTTCTCCGGCGCGATCGCGATCAACCGCGACAGCTGGGACGGCCTGCCCGCCGAGGTGCAGGACGCGATGGTCGAGGCCGGCAAGTACTACACCGAGGCGCACGGCCAGGATCTGGTGAAGCGGCACGAGTTCGCCCTGAACAAGATGGTCGAGCTCGGCGCTGGCCAGAACCCGCCGGTGACGATCGTCCCGATGCCGGCGTCCGAGCGCGCCAAGTGGGTGAGCCTGCTGCCGGACCTCGCCGGCGACTGGGCGGCGTCGCTGGAGCAACGCGGCCTCCCGGCGCGGGAGTTCATGAAGCAGTACATGGAGGGCCTGCGCGCCCGCGGCGAGAAGCCGGTCCGCGACTGGGACAAGTAACCCCCGGTCCGATGCAGGAGCGTCATGAAACCCCCGGTGCCCGCCAGGACGGCGGGCACCGGCCGGGGATCGTCCACCGTCTCTGGCGCTGGGCGGTCGACGGCCTGGCGGCCCTGGGCACGCTGCTGATCGGCGTGCTCATGCTGCTGATCTGCGCCGACATCCTCGCCCGCAACCTGATGGGCTCGTCGCTGCCGCTGATTTCCGAGCTCGGCGCGCTGACCCTGGTGATGATCGTGTACCTGCAGCTCGCCGCCACCGTCCGGGCCGACCGGCTGCCGCGGACCGAGATCTTCATCTTCGCCCTGCAGTCGTCGCACCCGCGGGCTGCGGCGTTGCTGAACGCGGCGTTCGACCTGGCGGGCGGCGTGATGGTGGGGCTGATCGCCTGGTCGACTGTCCGCATCCTCGAGAAGGACCTGGCGTCGTTCGAGTTCATCGGGGTGCCGGGCATCGCGACCGTGCCGACCTGGCCGTTCCGGGCGCTGATCCTGGTCGGGGTGACGGTGGCGGCCGTCGAGTTCCTGGTGCGCACGGTGACTGCCTTGCGCAGCGCCGGCGCCGGAGGCCGCGCGTGAGCCCGGTCGAGATCGGTGCCGGCGCCATAGTCGTGCTGGTGGTCCTGATCGTCGTCGGCATGCCGATCGGGGTGAGCATGCTCGGGGTCTCGTTCCTGGGCGTCGCGCTGATCCGCGGCGACATCGTCGCCCTGCGGATGATCGGCCAGGTCGCCAACGACTCGTTGCGGGAATACCTGTTCGCGGTGGTGCCGCTGTTCGTGCTGATGGGGCTGCTGGTCACGGTCTCCGGGGTCGGCAAGGACACCTTCGACGTGTTCCAGCGGCTGCTCCGGCGGATCACCGCCGGGCTCGGCATCGCCACCGTGTTCGCGAACGCGGTGTTCGCCTCGATCACCGGGATCTCGATCGCGTCGGCGACGGTGTTCAGCCGGGTCGCGGTGCCGGAGATGGTGCGCCACGGCTATACCCGGAAGTTCGCGACCGGGGTCGTCGCCGGCTCGTCGGTCCTGGGCATGCTGATCCCGCCGTCGCTGCTGTTGATCGTGTACGCGGTGCTCGCGGAGGAGTCGGTCGGCCGGATGTTCCTGGCCGGCGTCGGGCCGGGCATCCTGCTGGCGCTGGTGTTCTCGGCGACCATCGTGCTGTTGGCGCGGCTCCGGCCGGGCTTCGTGTTCGACGTCGCCGACGACCGCGCCGGCTACGACGACCTCGGCGCCGGGGCGATGGTCCGGCGGTCGGTGCCGATCGTCTCGCTGATGCTGCTGGTGCTGGGCGGGCTGTACGGCGGGTTCTTCAACCCGACCGAGGCCGGCGCCGCCGGGGCGTTCGGTGCGCTGGTGGTCGCCCTGCTGCGCCGCTCGCTCGGCGGGTCGACCCTGTGGCGGCTGATGGTCGAGACCGGGCAGATCACGGTGTCGATCCTGTTCCTGATCATGGCGGCGACGTTCTTCAGCCGGATGCTGGCGCTGTCCGGCGTGCCGCGCGAACTGGCCGAGCTGCTGCTGTCCGGGCCGGTCGGGCCGTACGGCTTCATCCTGATCTACCTGGTGCTGATTCTGATCCTCGGTTGCCTGATCGACTCGATCTCGATCATGCTGATCCTGCTGCCGATCGCCCTGCCGGTGGCGGAGGCGGCCCGGTTCGACCTGATCTGGTTCGGGGTGATCACGGTGGTCGCGGTCGAGGCCGGGTTGCTGACGCCGCCGTTCGGGCTGTCGGTCTACACCATCAAGTCGGCCATGGACGATCCCGGCCTCAAGGTCGGCGAGATCTTCCGCGGAGCCGCCCCGTTCTTCCTCGCGATGCTGGCGGCGCTCGCCGTCCTCGTCGCGTTCCCGCCGATCGCCACCTGGCTGGCCCGCCTGTAGCCGGGCCAGCCGCCAGCCTGGAAGGAACTGCCCGCGATGCCGAAGCTGCTGTTCATCCCCGGAAGCCTGCGCGCCGCATCCTCGGCCCGCGCCACCGCCCGTACGCTGGCGGGCGTGATCGCGGCGGAGGCGACGGCCGCGTTCGCCGACATCGGCGCGCTGCCCCACTACAACGCCGACGTGAAGGACGATCCGGCGGTCGCCGCCTTCATCGCCGCGGTCGGCGAGGCGGACGGCGTCGTGTTCGTGACCCCGGAGTACAACTACAGCATCCCCGGCGTGCTCAAGAACGCCATCGACTGGGCGTCGCGACCTGCCTTCGCCTCGGTGTTCAAGGGCAAGCCGTGCCTGGTGATCTCGGTGTCCGGCGGGGCGCTCGGCGGGGTGCGGGCCCAAGGGCACCTCAAATACGTGCTGAACGGCATGCTGGCGACGGTCCACCCCTCCCGCGAGATCGTGGTGCCGTTCGCCAACGACAAGGTGAAGGACGGCGTGCTGGAGGACCAGGCGATCGTCGACTTCGCGGTCGCGACGCTCCGGGAGTTCGCGGCCGGCCTGTAGGAGCGCCCTCTCCCGGGGCCACGCTCAGGCGATCGCCGTCGACATCCCGAGGGCGGCCGCCTGGCGCCGCTCGAAGGCGCGGCGGGTGTCGTCGTAGTGGTGGCCGCGGAACCCGCCGCGCACGGTGCCGGGCTCGATCGAGCGGAAGTACACCCGCCAGCTCTCGGGCAGCGGCACGGAGTCCGGCGGGGCCAGCCACAGTCGGTGCAGCAGGCGCCGGCGCTCCGGCTCCGCGAAGTCCTCGAACGCGGTCCGCGAGTGCAGGGCCACGTGGTTGTTCATGATCTGCAGGTCGCCGGGTTCGAGCCACATGCTGAACATCAGGCCGGGGCGCCGCAGGATCGCGTCCAGCAGGTCCGCGGTCTCGCGCTGGGCCTCGGTCAGCGGCGGCACGCCCTCCAGCTCCTGGGCGGTGCGCACCCGGTTGCGGTTCCACTTGCAGAACAGCCGGCCGTCGCGGAAATCGAACAGCGGCTGGGGGTAGAACGGCGCTTCGTCCGGGGCCTCCTCCTGGTTGCGGCTGAAGTGGAAGGGCCGGCGCGCGACCTCGGCCAGGTCGGGGCGCTCGGCGGCCAGGGCGGCCCAGGCCGACACGCTGCTGGTCACCATGCTCTGGCCGCCGGCTTTCGCCTTGTTGTAGCAGGCCAGCGTGACCAGGTCGCAGGTGTCGGCGTGGAAGTCCAGGCCGGCGTCCGAGTTGTAGCCGCGGCCGCCGGCCGAGCGGTAGTTCATGCCGGCGGCCCGAACGTCGGACAGGTAGTGGGTCGCCTTGCCCTGTGGCCGGGCGACCCCGAGCTGCAGTCCGATCGCCCAGCTCAGCAGCCGGAACTCCTCTTCGCTCAGCGCCTCGCGCGGCAGGCCGCGGACCAGGGCGACGCCGCGGCCGAAATGCGCCTCTCGGGCGGCGGCGGCGACGGTCGCCAGCCCGGGGCCGAGGTCGAACTCCTCGCGACGGTAGTCGAGCAGGTCCCGGTCCGGGTCGTAGGCCGCCTTGACCGCGGCGGCCAGCTGCCGGCGGTCGCGGTCTTCGAGGCTGAACACCCAGCTCCGGTCGCGCTCCAGGTCCTCGGCCCGCCAGGCGGCCGACCGGTCGAAATCACCTGCCATCTCCGACATCACATCACCCGACGCGCTGGTTGATCTCGATCAGGTTGCAGGACGGATCGTAGACATAGACCTGATGGTAGCCGGACATCGCGTAGGTCCCGGCATTCGAATACAGCACCCCGGCCTTGTCGAGCCGGGCCATCACGGCGTGGATGTCCGGCACCCGGAACGCCGGATGGCCGCCGATCGAGGGGTTGTGGGCGAAGCCGTTGCGCTTCGCGAAGCCGGCGTCCGGGCGGATGATGTGCAGCCCCCTGTTCTCGCCGCCGAGCACCATCGGCGCGAGCTCGTGCGGATCGAGGCTGAAGTCGCCGCGCTCCGGCGGGGCCACCCACCGGCCCTCGGTCATGTCGGCGACCGCGACGAAGAACTCGACGGACCTCCTCACCTCGTGGGCCTGCAGGTTGACGTGGTGCAGCAGCCACGGCGCCTCGTCGGGCGCCTCGGCCTCGGGGTGGCGCTGCACGAAGCCGATCAGGTTCATCGACGGGTCGTAGCTCAGCAGCGCGCGACCGAGGCCGGGCGCCAGCCCGTCGATCTCCGAGTAGGCGACCCCGACGGTGTCCAGCCGCGCCTGCGCCGCGCCGAGGTCGTTCACGGCCAGCGTCGCGACCTTGGTCATGCGCGGGTTGTGCAGGATGTCGCGGGCCCGGGCGAATTCCGGGTCGGGCGCGTACAGGGTCAGGCTCTGGAAGCCGTTGGCGAAGCTGTGCGGCGCCCCGCCCGGATCCGGCGTCAGGCCGACCACGTCGGCGTAGAAGTCCTCGGCGGCCTTCGGGTCGTGGACGCACAGCCCGAAATGGGCGATCTCCCAGGTCGTCTGCTCGGTCATCGGGTGCCTCCCTGCACGTCGTCTCTTCCCTGTCCCCGCGGCGCCCGCGTCAGCAGCGCCACCACGGCGCCCGACAGCGCCAGCGCCGTGAACACCTCGAGCGACAGCACGTAGTCGCCGGTCCAGTCGCGCAGCGCCCCCGACAGTACCGGGCCGACCGCCTGGGCGGTCACCTGGATCGACAGGGCGGCGCCGCGGATCGCGCCGTAGCTGCGGCGGCCGAAATAGTCGGCCCAGGCGACCGGCAGCGACACCACCAGACCGCCGATCCCGAGGCCGTACAGCGCGCCGCCGAGATAGGCCTGCAGCGGGCCGTGGACGCCCAGCAGCACGACCGTGCCGGCGCCCATGAACAGGGCCACCGCGGTCAGGGTGGCGCGCATGCCGATGCGCCTGGCGCCCATGCCGAACAGCAGGCTGCCGACCGCCGAACCGGCCGAGAAGGTGCTGACCACGGTGGCGGCCACGGTCGGGTCGAGCCCGCGCTCGATCAGGTAGGGCGCCTGGTGCAGGCTGACCCCGGCCTGCACCGGATAGACCAGGAAGGTGAACAGCGACAGCAGCCAGAAGGTCGGGGTGCGCATGGCCGCCGCCCGGGTGAACAGCGGCTCCGGCGGTGCCGGCCCGGCGGCGGCGGTGCCGGGCGGCCGGTCCGGCTCCAGGCCGATGTCCTCGGGCCGGCGCACCATCAGCAGCCAGTTCGGCACGAAGCCGACGATCAGCACGGTGGCGCCGACCGCCAGCCAGCCGGTCCGCCAGCCGTCCGCCAGGATCGCGCCGTGGGCGATCAGCGGCATCGCCACCAGGCCCAGCATCTGGGCCAGCGTGGCGATCGAGGCGGCCTGCGCCCGGCGCGCCACGAACCAGTTGTTCACCGCCCCGTAGATCCCGATGTCGTACGGCCCGGCGAAGTTCATCCGGGCGATGCAGAACAGCAGGTAGAACAGCAGCAGCGAATGCACGGTCGACAGCAGGGTCACCGTCACCCCGGTCACCAGCACGGCGGCCGCCAGGATCGCCTTGGCGCCGTGCCGGTCGAGCAGCGGGCCGATCACCGGCGAGGCGAAGGCCGCCAGGATGCCGCCGAGCGATACCGCCCCGGAGATCGCCGTGCGCGACCAGCCGAACTCGCCGGTCATCGGCTCGACGAACACCGACAGCGTGGCGACCGCCGGGCCCTGCCGCGAGAACCCGGCACAGCACACGCCGGCCAGCACGACCCAGCCGTAGTAGAACGGCAGGCGCTCGGACAGCAGTGCCGGAATCCGGTTTCCGCCCATGGCGGCGAGCCTAACGCGGGAGGGACCGCCCTAGAACTGGGCGGCGTACTGTTGCGGGTCGATGCGGGCGGCGATCACCGTCGGCCGGTCGGTCGGCCGGGACTGCGCTAGGGCGGCGTCCAGGCTGGCCGGGCTGTCGGCGGCGAGGGCGTGGCAGTTCATGGCCTCGGCCGCGCGGGCGACGTCGACCGGCATCATCCGGGTGCCCTCGGCCGGGTACTGGCGGCGCATCTGCTTCAGCTCGATGCGGTTCAGCGAGTCGTCGCAGAACACCACCACCAGCGGCGCGGTCTTCAGCTCGGCGCCGAGCGCGAGCTCGCTCTGCACCATGGCGAGGCCGCCGTCGCCGGTGAAGCACACGCACGGCCGCTCCGGCTCGACCAGGGCGGCGGTGATCGCACCCGGCAGCGAGTAGCCCATGGAGCTGAGGCCGTTGGTCATCAGCACGCCGCCCGGCACCGAGGTGCGCCAGCCCTGGCCGACCAGCAGCTTGTGCGAGCCGACGTCGGCGGTCGCCCGGCTCTCGGCCGGCATCGCGGCGCGGACCTGGTCGATCACGTCGGTCGGGTTCAGCGCGCCGGCGACCCGGCCCTCGTAGTACGCCTTCGACAGGGTCTCGCGGTGCTCGGCGACCTCGGCCTCGCGCCAGCGCGGCTCGCCCTGCCAGCCGTCGGCGAGGCTCGCCAGGATCGCCGCGACGTCGCCGACCACCTCGACCTCGGCCGGGTAGACCTGGTCGATGTTGGGGATCGCGTCGATGTGGACGACCGGCGCCTTCGGGGTCCAGGACTTGATCAGCTCGACCGCGTCGAAGCCGGCGCAGACGATCAGGTCGGCGCCCTTCAGGAAGTCCCACACCACGTCGTTGCAGGCCATGTCGAGGACCGACGCGAAGTAGGGGTGGTCCTCCGGCATCAGCCCCTTGGCCATCGGCGAGGTGACGACCGGGATGCCGGCGGCCTCGGCGAGGCGCACCAGCGGGGCGGTGGCGCCGGCGCGCAGCGCGCCGATGCCGGCGACGATCACCGGCCGGCGGGCGGCGGCCAGACGCTTCAGCGGGTCGGCCACCACGCCCGGGTCGGCGAACACCTGGACCGCGGTTGCGGCCGGGCGCAGCGGCGGCAGCGCGATCGCCGCGTCGCCGGCCTCGGCACCGACCACGTCGGCCGGCGTCGTCAGATGCACCGGCCCCGGCCGCTCGGCGGTGGCGGTCCGGAAGGCGCGGCGGAGTGTCGCACCGGCGGCGCTGGCGCGCAGCTCCGCCGTCCACTTCGAGATCGGGCCGAACATCCGGGCGTGGTCCAGGACCTGGTGGGTGAACACCGCCTCCCGCCGGGTCTCGATCTGCCCGGAGATGGCGATCAGCGGCACCCGGTCGAGCAGGGCGGTGGCGACCGCATTGGTCAGGTTGGAGGAGCCCGGGCCGAGGGTCGACAGGGCCACGCCCGGCCGGCCGGTGACCTGGGAATAGGCCAGCGCCATCAGCCCGGCGGTGCCCTCGCGGCGGCCCAGCACGAACCGGATGCCGGCCTGCCTGAAGGCCTCGATCACCTCGACGCTCGGGTCCCCGGGATAGCCGAAGACGTGACCGATTTCCGCCGCGTCGAGGTAGCCGGCGATCACCTCGCTGACCGTGGCCATGCGTGTCCTCCAGGATTGTATACAAGGGTGTACAACGCCCTCAGCTTGACCTAGTTTGCGGTGATACCCAAGCGCGAAGAAACGGAGCTGGAAGATGGCGGATTGGGACGTCGTGGTGGTCGGGGCCGGCAACGCCGCCCTGTGCGCGGCCCTGGCGGCGCGCGAGAACGGCGCCAGCGTGCTGGTGCTGGAGCGCGCGCCCGAAGACGAGGGCGGCGGCAACACCCGGTTCACCGCGGGTGCGATTCGCACGGTCTACAACGGCGTCGACGACCTGCGGGCGCTGATGCCCGACCTGACCGACGACGAGGTGGCGATCACCGACTTCGGGACCTACACCAGCGACCAGTTCTTCGACGACATGTTCCGGGTCACCCAGTTCCGGACCAACCCGGACATGGCCGAGACCCTGGTGACCCGGTCATACGACACGCTGATGTGGATGCGCGGGAAGGGCATCCGGTTCCAGCCGATCTGGGGCCGTCAGGCGTTCAAGGTCGACGGCCGGTTCAAGTTCTGGGGCGGCCTGACGGTCGAGGCCTGGGGCGGTGGCCCGGGCCTGGTCGAGGGGCTGTGGAACGCGGCCCGGCGCGAGGGTATCGAGATCCGTTTCTCGGCCCGCGTGCTCGAGCTGCTGTACGACGACGTCGCGGTCAGCGGCGTGCGGGTGAAGACCCCCACCGGGGTCGAGGTGATCAAGGCCAAGGCGGTGGTGCTGGCGGCCGGCGGCTTCCAGGCCAACCCGGAGTGGCGCACCCGCTATCTCGGTGCCGGCTGGGAGCTGGCCAAGGTGCGCGGCAGCCGGTTCAACACCGGCGACGGCATCAACATGGCGCTGGCGATCGGCGCGGCCCCCTACGGCAACTGGTCGGGCTGCCACGCGGTCGGCTGGGACTACAACGCGCCGGAGTTCGGCGACCTGACGGTCGGCGACAACTTCCAGAAGCACTCCTATCCGTTCGGCATCATGATCAATGCCGACGGCAAGCGGTTCGTGGACGAGGGCGCCGACTTCCGCAACTACACCTACGCCAAGTACGGCCGGGTGATCCTGAACCAGCCGAACCAGTTCGCCTGGCAGGTGTTCGACCAGAAGGTCACCCATCTGCTGCGCGACGAGTACCGGATCCGGCGGGTCACCAAGGTGACCGCCGACACCCTCGAGGACCTGGTGACCAAGCTCGAGGGCGTGAACCCGCAGGCCGCCCTGGCCGAGTTGAAGGCCTGGAACGCGGCGGTCATGCAGGACGTTCCGTTCAACCCGAACGTCAAGGACGGCCGCAGCACGCGTGGCCTGGCGGTGCCGAAGTCGAACTGGGCCAACACGCTCGACACGCCGCCATACGAGGCCTATCAGGTTACCTGCGGGGTGACGTTCACCTTCGGCGGGCTGCGCATCGACGGCAACGGCCAGGTGCTGGACGTCGATCTCGTGCCGATCCCCGGTCTGTATGCGGCGGGGGAACTGGTCGGGGGCCTGTTCTACTTCAACTATCCGGGCGGGACCGGGCTGTGCGCCGGGGCGGTGTTCGGCAAGATCGCCGGCACCGGCGCCGGCGAGGCGGCGAAGGGCGGGGTGGCCCAGGCCGCCCGGTAACCGCCGGAAGGCCGGCTGCGGCGCAGGCCGAGAGTCGGCCACCGGGGGCCGACCCGGGGGCGGGAGGCGGCGATGACGCGCATGCACGACGGAGGCGAGGGCGGCGACGCCCAGGAATCGCGGGGCGAGATCGCCTACGCCCGCCTCAAGGAGGCGATCCAGGCCGGCGAACTGAAGCCCGGCCAGAGGATCCGCGAGATCGAGATGGCCGACCGGCTGAGGATGAGCCGGACCCCGGTGCGCGAGGCGCTGCGCCGGCTGGAGGCCGACGGCCTGCTGACCTTCGCCCCGTACCGCGGCATGGTGATCGCCGAGCTCGATCACCAGGCGGTCATGGAGCTGTACCAGATGCGCGAGGTGCTCGAGGGCACCGCGGCCGGCCTGGCGGCGCGCCATGCCTCGGAGGCCGAGATCGCGGTGCTGCGCGACATCATGGCCAGCGACCCCGGCGACGACGGCGACCCGCAGCGCCTGGCGACCCACAACCGGCAGTTCCACGGCGCCCTGTACCGGGCCGCCCATAACCGCTACCTGCTGAAGACCCTGAACGTGCTGCGCGACGCCATGGCCCTGCTGGGCATGACCACGCTGTCGCTGACCGGCCGGTCCGACACCGCGCGCGAGGAGCACGCCGCCATCGTCCACGCCATCGAGGCCCGCGACGTCGAGGGAGCCGAGGCGGCGGCCCGGGCGCATATCCGGTCGGCCCAGCGGGCCCGCATCCGGATCATGTTCGGCGACGAGGCGTCGAGCGGTGCCGCAACGACGAACGGCCCGGCGGAGGGCCGGGCCGTGTCGGAAGGCGACTAGGCGGTTGGTTCGAGGCGGATCCTACTGGAGGCGGGCCGGGATCTCCGTCACCGCATCCTCGACCAGCCGGCCCCGTACCGAATCGTCGATGTTCGCCTCGATCAGCTGCCGGGTGGCGGCCATCGCGAGGTCCACCATCTGCTCGCGGACGTCCTGCAGGGCCTTGGCCTCGGCGGCCGCGATCTTCTCGACCGCCAGCTGCTCGCGACGGGCCAGGGCGGCCTCCAGCTTCTTCTCGGAGTCCTCGCGCATCCGCTTCGCCTCTTCGCGGGCGTGCGCCAGGATCGCCTCGGCCTCCTTCAGCGCGTCGCGCTGCAGGCGCTGGTAGTTCGCCTTGGCGGCCTGGGCCTCCTCGCGGAGGTTCTGCGCCTCTTCCAGCCGCTTGCGGATCTCCTCGGCCCGCGCGTCGAGCGCCACCGTGGCCTTCTGCCAGACCATCTTGGCGACCAGCACGACGAACAGGACGAAGGAGACGGCAACCCAGAATGTCGGATCGGCAAACATCAGGCACCTCCCCCGGCCGCCGCCTCGACCGCCTTGTCGACCGCCTCGGCCGACGGCTGCACGCCGATCAGCTTGGCGGTGGCCGCCGCCGCGGTCTCGCTGGCCACGGTCCGCAGGCTCTCGAGCGCCTCGGCCCGCTGCTTGGCGATGCGGGTCTCGGCGGTCTTGGTCTTGCGGGCCACCTTCTTCGCCGCCTCGGCCTCGGCCTCGGCATGCTCCTTGGCGAGCGCGTCGTTGGTCTCGCGGAACATCTCCTGGGCCTTGCCGCGGGCATCGGCCAGGGCCTGCTCGTACTCGGCCTGGACCGCCGCCGCCTCCGAGCGCAGCCGTTCGGCCGTCTCGATGTCGTCGGCGATACGCTCCTGGCGCTCCTCGAGGACCTCGGCGATGCGCGGCAGCGCCACCTTCGACATGATCAGGTACAGGACCACGAAAGTGACGACGAGCCAGAAGATCTGGGTCGGGTAGGTGTGGACGTCGAGCTGCGGAAGACCGCCGCCGCCGTGCCCATCCCCGCCCTCGGAGGCGGCGAGCGCGGGCAACGCCGTCAGCCCGGCCAGCACGGCCGTGCCCAGCGCCGAACCGCGCAGCCACGCATAGCACTTCATGCCTTCACCCTCCTCACGAGAGAGCCGCACCGGGATGCCCGGTGCCGCCCGGATCAGGTGAACAGGATGAGGAACGCGATCAGCAGCGCGAACAGCGCGACGGCTTCCGTCAGCGCGAAGCCCAGAATGCCGATGCCGAAGACCTCGCCGCGGGCGGCCGGGTTGCGGGCGATCGAAGCGATCAGGGTCGAGAAGATGTTGCCGATACCGACACCCACGCCCATCAGGGCGATAACGGCGATGCCGGCTCCGATCATCTTGGCGGATGCGAGGTCCATGATATGCGTCCTTCCGTTTAGCAGATGGTAGGCGAGTGGATGCGAAGCCCGCTCAGTGGTGCAGATGCAGGGCGTCGCGGAGATAGATGCAGGTCAGGATGGTGAACACGTAGGCCTGCAGCACGGCGACCAGGATCTCGAACCCGGTCAGCGCGACCAGAACCACCATCGGCGCCACGCCGAACACGCCGAGCGCCACCACGAAGCTGCCGAACACCTTCATCATGGTGTGGCCGGCCATCATGTTCGCGAACAGTCGGACCGACAGGCTGATCGGGCGCGAGAGATACGACAGGATCTCGATCGGGATCAGCAGCGGCGCCATGTAGATCGGCGCGCCCGACGGGAAGAAGAAGGTCAGGAAGTGGACGCCGTGCTTGATGATCGCGATCAGCGTCACGCCGAGGAACACCGCGATCGCCATGGCGAAGGTCACGATGATCTGGCTGGTGAAGGTGTAGCTGTACGGCACCATGCCCAGCAGGTTGCCGAGCAGGATGAACATGAACAGCGCGAAGATGAACGGGAAGTACGGGCGCCCGTCCGACCCGACCTGCTCGCGCACCATGTTGGCTATGAACTCGTAGCTGAGTTCCGCCATCGACTGCCAGCGGTTCGGCACCAGGTGCCGGCCGCGCATCGACTGGGTCAGGAACACGCCCGCCGCGACCACGGCCAGCGTCATGAACAGTGCCGAGTTCGTGTACGAGAGGTCGAGCCCCCCGATCTCGATCGGAACCAGCGGCTTCAGCTTGAACTGTTCGACCGGCGACGCCACGCGCTACCCCTCTCGCTCCGTCCCGCCCCGGCTGCCGTTCCCCGCGTCGTCCCCGGGCTTGCGGTATCCCACCGCCAGCCCCTGGCCGGTCGCGGCGCGGAAGACATTCATCATGCCCCCCGCGGCGCCGAGAAAGAAAAACACGATCATCAGCCAGGGACCGGTCCCCAGCCAGCGATCCAGCGCATACCCGATTCCGGCTCCGACCGCGACCCCGGCCACCAGCTCGACACCGACCCGGAAGGCCAGACCCATGGCCGAACCCGGAAGGTCCGGCGAGAGCATCTCCGACCGTCGCACGCGTTCGTCCTGGTGGCCCCGTGCCTTCTTCAGGCGAGAGTCCAGGTCGTCGAGCGATGGCGGGGAGTCTCGGTCCTGCATCCCCGGTCCAGGGCCACGGTCTCCCGCGGTCCGTAATCGGTTACGCCAACGGACCGGTTTACGCTTTCGGCATGCGCCAGCCCGTGCTTCGCCGGCGCCCCGGCGAAAGCGGCGCAACCATACGCACGGCCCCTGGGGGTGTCAAGGCCGTGTGGGGGCCTGCGACAAGCTTTCAACTATTTGATATTGCGACGATTTTCTTGCCCTGCCGGAATCACCCGGCGTCGCGCAGCCGCTCGGCCCGGGCGAGGTCGACCGACACCAGCTGGCTGACCCCGCGCTCGGCCATGGTCACGCCGAACAGCCGGTCCATGCGCGCCATGGTCATGCGGTGGTGGGTGATGATCAGGAACCGGGTGCCGGTCTCCTTCACGATGTCCTGCAGCAGCGAGCAGAACCGGTCGACGTTGGTGTCGTCGAGCGGGGCGTCGACCTCGTCGAGCACGCAGATCGGCGACGGGTTGGTCAGGAACACCGCGAACACCAGCGCGACCGCGGTCAGCGCCTGCTCGCCGCCGGAGAACAGCGACAGGTGCTGCATCTTCTTGCCCGGCGGGCTGGCCATGATCTCCAGCCCGGCGTCGAGCGGGTCCTCGGTCTCGGTGAGCTTGAGATGGGCCTCGCCGCCGCCGAACAGTCGGGTGAACAGGGTCTGGAAGTGCCGGTCGACCCGATGGAACGCCTCCAGCAGCCGCTCGCGGCCCTCGCGGTTCAGCGAGGCGATGGCCGAGCGCAGCCGCTGGATGGCGCCGGTCAGGTCGTCGCGCTCGTTCTCCATGCCCTGGATCTGCTGGTCCAGCTCCTCCAGCTCGGTCTCGGCCCGCAGGTTCACCGGGCCGATCGACTCGCGCTCGCCGATCAGCCGGTCGAGCTTGGACTGGGTCTGGTCGGCTTCCGGCAGCGGCTCGTTCGGGTCGATGCCGGCGGCCTCCAGGATCTTGTCCGGGGTGCAGTCCAGGCGCTCGGCGATGCGCTCGCGCTCGACCCGCAGGGTCTGGTTGATCTGCTCGAGCACGGACTCGGCCCGGATCCGCGCCTCGCGGGCCTCGCCGGCGGCGCGCTCGGCGTCGCGGGCGGCCCGGTCGAGCTCCGACTGCTTGCTCTCGGCGGCGACCAGGCGGTCGGCGGCGCGTCGGCGGCCGGTCTCGGACTCCTCGATCCTGGCGCTCAGCTGCTCGCGCTGGGACCGCAGCTGTTCCGGGCGCGCCTCCAGCCGGGCGATCTCTGTCTGCTCGGCATCGCGCCGGGTGTCGAGCTCGCCGACCCGGGTCTCGGCGCGGGTCCGGCGGTCGGTCCAGGACGTGATCTCCTGCACCACCTGGGACAGCCGGCTGCGACGGGCGGTGCCCTCGCGCACCAGCCGGTCGTGCTCGGTCCGGGCCTCGACCAGCGCGGCCCGGCGCTCGGCCAGGGTGGCGCGGTGGCCCTGGGACTGGCTGCGCAGGGCGTCGACGTCCGGCAGTTCCGCCAGGCCGGCCTCGGCGGCCTGCTGCTGCGACGCGGCCTCGGCCCGCTCCTCGGCCAGCCGGGCGGCGCCGTCGTCGAGGGCCGACAGCTTGGTCTCGACCGCCGACACCCGGGCCTCCAGCTCGGCGGCCCGCGAGCGGGCGGCGGACTGCGCGGACGACGCGTCCGACAGCCGGGTGCGCGCGGTTTCGACCGCCTCGTCGGCAGCGGCCAGGCGGGCCTCGGCTTCCGAGACGGCGGACCGGGCGGCGGCGCGGTCGGTGGCCTTGGCCGCCAGTTCGGCGTCCAGCTCGGCCAGCCGGTTGCGGCGCTCCAGGCGGATCGCGGCGGCCGACGGCGCGCCCGGGGTGATCGAGTAGCCGTCCCAGCGCCACACCCCGCCGGCCCGGGTGACCACGCGGGCACCGGCCGGCAGCGCGGCCTGGGCGGCCCGGGCGGCGGCCGGATCGGCGGCGACGCCGGTGCGGGACAGCCGGCGCGCCAGGGCGGCGGGGGCCTTGACCTTCGGGGCCAGCGGCTCGATCCCGGCCGGCCACGCGGCGGTTTCGGCTGAACCCGACCCGGCGAATTCGGGCAGGGCGCGCCAGCCGGTCGCGGTGTCGGCGGCGGCGTCGGCCAGTTCCGGCGATTCCAGGTCGTCGCCGAGGGCGGCACCGAGAGCGGCTTCCCAGCCGGCCTCGACGGTCACCTGATCGACGATCGGGGCGCTCTTGTCCTGCTTCTGGACCAGCAGCCGGCGCAGGCCGTCGGCCTCGGCCTCCAGCCCGGCGACCGCCGAGTCGATCGCCCGCAGGGCCTCGCGCGCCTGCTGGTCGGCCGCCTTGGCGGCCTCGCGCGCCTCGCGGGCGGCCGGCGCCGCGGCCTCGGCCTCGGCGACCGCGGCCGCGGCGGTTTCGACCGCACGGGCCGCGGCCTCGCGCTCGGCCTCCGGGACCGCCTGGCGGGCCAGCTCGGCCCGGCGCTCGGCCATCTCGGCCTGCTGGCGCTCGAGCCGGGCGATCCGGTCGGCGGCCTGGCGGATCTGGCGTTCCAGGGCGGCCCGCCGGGCGTCGGCCACGGCGATCGCCTCGGTCGCCTTGTGGACCGCCTCCTCGGCCTCCTCGGCGGCCCGGTTGATCCGGGTCAGCGCCGCCTGGCTCGCTTCCTGGGCCTCGGCCTCGCCCTCGCCGGCGGCGGTCAGGGCGTCGCGCTCCGCGGTCAGGCGGGCCAGGGTGGCCGCGGCCTCCTCCAGCAGCGCCTTCTCGCGGCCGGCGTCGTCGGCGATCTGCCGCAGCCGGGTCTCGGCCTCGCTGCGGGCCGTGGTGATCCGGCGTTCCTCGGCGTCGAGCTCGCCGCGCGCCAGGGTCAGGCGCTGCAGCTCGGCCGACGCCGCCGCCTCGATCTGGCGAAGCTCGGGCAGGGCGGCGGCCGCCTCGGCCTGGGCGGTCGAGGCCTTGGCGGCGGCCTCGGCGGCCAGCGCCACCTTGTCGCCGGCCTGGGCCAGGGCCCGGCCGGCGACCTCGCGCTCGGCCATGGTGGCGGTCCAGCGGCGGTGCAGGACGATCGATTCGGCGCGCCGGATCTGCTCGCTCAGCGCCCGGTAGCGCTGCGCCTGCTTGGCCTGCCGGCGCAGGGCCTGGCGCTGGCCCTCGAGCGCCTTCAGCACGTCGTCCAGGCGCTCCAGGTTCTGCTCGGCGGCGCGCAGCCGCAGCTCGGCCTCGTGGCGGCGGGTGTGCAGGCCGCGGATGTTGGCGGCCTCCTCCAGCAGGGCCCGGCGGTCGGTCGGCTTGGCCTGCACGATCGAGCCGATCTTGCCCTGGCTGACCAGCCCGGCCGAGCGGGCGCCGGTGGCGGCGTCCGCGAACAGCAGCTGGACGTCGCGGGCCCGCACCTCGCGGCCGTTGACCCGGTAGTGCGAGCCGCGCTCGCGCTCGATCCGGCGGATGATCTCCAGCTCTTCGGCGTCGTTGAACTGGGCCGGGGCGCGCCGGTCCTCGTTGGCCACCACGAGGCTGACCTCGGCCATGTTGCGCTTCGGCCGCGACGTGGTGCCGCCGAAGATGACGTCGTCCATGCCGTCGCCGCGCATCTGCTTGGCCGAGGTCTCGCCCATCACCCAGCGCAGCGCCTCGACCAGGTTCGACTTGCCGCAGCCGTTCGGACCCACGACGCCGGTGAGGCCAGGCTCGATCACGACTTCGGTGGGGTCGACGAACGACTTGAACCCGGCGAGGCGCAGCTTGCTGAAATGCACCGTGGTGGGTCTCCTGTGGCGGCGGTCAGCCCAGCTGCGGCTCGATGACCTTCTGGAAGTCCTCGAACGGCTGGGCGCCGACCACCTTCTCGGTGCCGACGACGAAGGTCGGCGTGGAGCTGACGTCGTGGTCCTGCTGGCCGCCCAGCCGGATCTTCAGGATCCCGTCCAGCAACGCCTCGTTGCTCATGCAGGCATCGGCCTGTTCGGCGCTGATGCCGGCCAGCCGGCCGATCTGCTTGATCGCGCCGATCGGGTCGGTCGCCCGGGTCCACTTGGCCTGCTGCTTGAACAGCATGTCGAGCAGCGGGAAGTAGCGGCTCTCCGGCGCGCACCGGGCCATCGCGGCCGCCCGCAGCGCGTACTGGTCAAGCGGGAAGTCCCGCATCTCCAGCTTCAGCTTGCCGGGGGCGATGTAGGCCTCGCGGATCTTCGGCAGGATATCGGTGTGGAAATGCGCGCAGTGCGGACAGGTGAGCGAGGAGTACTCGATCATCGTCAGCCCGGCATCCGGATCGCCCTCGAAGCGGGGCGCCAGCGCGGTCTCGAGATCGACCTCCGCGGCCCGAGACAGGCGTGGCACGACGGCGGCGACACCAAGCGTCACAATTCCAAGATTTAGTGTTCTGCGATCCATTCGTCGATCCTCGACACCAGATGTTGATGACCATACGCCGAAGCCGGCACCCCGGGCAAGCTGTCCGTGGCGACCCGTCTACCGGCCGATTCGGGCTATTTTTCGGCCGCCTTGGCAGCCGCGTGCACCGCCTCGCCGAGCGCGGCGAGCCGGCGCCGGAGATCCGGGTCGGCGACCGGCGCCACCTGCTCGGCGACCTCCGCCCGCTCGGCCGCCGACAGCGGCCGCATCGCCCGCAGCCGCGGTTTCGGCGGCGCCGGCAGCGGGCCCTGGCGGAGCGCGACGCGGGCGACTGCGGCCCAGCCGAAATGCGCGTTCACCCGCTCGATCAGCTGCGGCAGGGCGTACTGGATCTCGAGCGCCCGGGCCGGGGCGGCCAGCAGGCGCAGGGTGGCGCCGTCGCGGCGGCCGCGCGGGAACGACAGCGACTCGGGCAGGCAGGCGCCGGCCAGGTCGGCCCCGGCGATCAGCGGCCAGTCGCGCACGATCCGGCCCTCGACGAAGCCGCGCTTGCGCAGCAGCGGGTCGGTCAGCCGCGGCGCCACCCCGGCGAGTGCCCGCAGCCCGTCCCGCCGCACGCCGCCGGAGGCGGATGCGATGGCCGGTCGGGCGACCTTGGCTTCCGGATCGTCGTCGGTCATCGGCTCCCGCTGATCGGCTCCTGCCGTGTTGCCTGTGCCGCTGGCACATGGTGCTGGCCGGGCGTCCGGACCACTCCTATCTTGCCATCCCATGGACGCCGCCGCACCTCACGACCGCGCAAGCCCGCCGGTCGCAGACCATCTGCTGGCCTGGTACGACCGTCATCGCCGCCACCTGCCGTGGCGGGCCGGGCCGGGCGAGACCGCCGATCCCTACCGGGTCTGGCTCAGCGAGATCATGCTGCAGCAGACCACGGTGGCGACCGTCGGGCCTTATTTCCGGCGGTTCCTGGAGCGCTGGCCGACCGTGCACGACCTCGCCGCGGCACCGTCGGAGGAGGTGATGTCGGCCTGGGCCGGGCTCGGCTACTACGCCCGGGCCCGCAACCTGCACGCCTGCGCCAGGGCGGTGGCGGGCGAGCGCGGCGGGGTGTTCCCGGACACCGAGGCCGGGCTGCGCGCGCTGCCGGGAATCGGCGCCTACACCGCGGCGGCGATCGCCGCCATCGCCTTCGACCGCAAGGCCACGGTGGTGGACGGCAACGTCGAACGCGTGGTGGCCCGGCTGTTCGCGGTCGAGGAGCCGATGCCGGCGGCGAAGCCGACGCTTCGCGCGCTGGCCGCGACCCTGACCCCCGACCGGCGGCCCGGCGACTTCGCCCAGGCGATGATGGACCTGGGCGCCACGGTGTGCACGCCGCGCAGGCCGGCCTGCCTGTCCTGCCCGCTGTCGGGTTCGTGCGACGGACGGATCGCCGGGATCGCCGAGGAGCTGCCGCGCAAGTCGCCGAAGGCCGAGCGGCCGATGCGGCGCGGCACCGCCTTCGTGGTGCTCAGCGGCGCCGGCAACCTGCTGCTGCGGGTGCGGCCGGCCAAGGGTATGCTGGGCGGGATGCACGAGGTGCCGGCGACGCCGTGGGACAGCAAGACCGGTTGGCGCGCCGATCCCGACGACCACGAGCCGGTGGCGGGGGCAGTGTGGATCGCGCTGCCGGGCATCGTCCGGCACGGCTTCACCCACTACGACCTGGAGCTCGAGGTGCTGGCCGCCCGGCTGCGCGACCAGCCGGCGGTGCCGGGCGGCGAGTGGTGGCCGCTCGACCGCCTGGACGACGCGGCGCTGCCGACCTTGATGGCGAAGGTGGTGCGCCACGCGCTGGCGCACCTGTCGCGCTAGGCGAGCGGCGCCCGTCGCACTTCCTTGTTCGTCATTCCGGAGCGAACCGCCGCAGGCGGGACGGATCCGGAACCCACCGGCTGCCCGTGGACATCCTGTCGCTAGGCGCCCGTCGCTCCGTGGGTTCCGGCTCGGACGCGCCGGGGCGGCGCATCCGTCCGGAATGACGAGGATGAGAAAAGGCTCAGTGCCGGAAGTGCCGCATGCCGGTGAACACCATGGCCAGGCCCTGCTCGTCGGCGGCGGCGATCACCTCGTCGTCGCGCATCGAGCCGCCCGGCTGGATCACCGCGGTGGCGCCGGCCTCGGCGACCGCCAGCAGGCCGTCGGCGAACGGGAAGAACGCATCCGACGCCGCCGCCGAGCCGATCGTGCGCGGCTCGGCCCAGCCGGCCGCCTTGGCGGCGTCCTTGGCCTTCAGGGCGGCGATCCGGGCCGAGTCGACCCGGCTCATCTGGCCGGCGCCGATGCCGGCGGTCGAGCCGTCCTTGACGTAGACGATGGTGTTCGACTTGACGTGCTTGGCGATCCGGAACGCCAGCAGAAGGTCCTTGAGCTCCTGCTCGGTCGGCGCCCGTCTGGTCACCACCTTGAGGTCGGCCCGGGCGATCCGGCCGTTGTCGCGGGTCTGCACCAGCAGGCCGCCGGCCAGGTTGCGGACCATGGTGCCGGCCGCGGTCGGGTCCGGCAGCGCCCCGGTGCGCAGCAGGATGCGCGGGTTCTTCTTGGCGGCGAACACCTTGATGGCGTCCTCGTCGAACTCCGGCGCGATGATCACCTCGCTGAAGATCCGGCCGATCTTCTCGGCGGTCTCGCCGTCCAGGGTGCGGTTCAGGGCGACGATGCCGCCATAGGCGCTGACCGGGTCGCAGGCGAGGGCGGCGTCCCAGGCGGCGCTGAGCGACTCGGCGACCGCCACGCCGCACGGGTTGGCGTGCTTGATGATCGCCACCGCCGGGCCTTCCAGCTCGGCCGCCAGCTCGAAGGCGGCGTCGGTGTCGTTCAGGTTGTTGTAGCTGAGCGCCTTGCCCATCAGCTGCTCGGCGCTGGCCACGCCCGGCCGGTTCTCGCCGGTCCGGTAGAACGCCGCCTGCTGGTGCGGGTTCTCGCCATAGCGCAGGACCTGCGGGGCCGAGCCGGCGAGGGTGAAGCGGCGCGGGAAGGTGTCGCCCAGTTCGCCGGCCAGCCAGCCGGCGATGGCGGCGTCGTAGGCGGCGGTGCGGGCGTAGGCGGTGGCGGCCAGCCTGCGGCGCAGGGCGAGCGTGGTGGCGCCGTCGTTGCCGCGCATCTCGTCGAGCACCGCGCCGTAGTCCTCGACGTCGACCACCACGGTGACGAAGTCGTGGTTCTTGGAGGCGGCGCGGATCATCGCCGGGCCGCCGATGTCGATGTTCTCGACCGACTCGTCCCAGCCCGCGCCGCGCGCCCGGGTCGCCTCGAACGGGTAGAGGTTGACCACCAGCAGGTCGATCGGGTTGATGCCGTGCTTGTCCATGGCGGCGACGTGCTCGCCGAGGTCGCGACGCCCGAGCAGGCCGCCGTGGATCACCGGGTGCAGGGTCTTTACCCGGCCGTCCATGATCTCCGGGAAGCCGGTGCGCTCGGCGACCTCGACCACCGGCACGCCGGCGTCGGCCAGCGCCTTGGCGGTGCCGCCGGTCGACAGGATCTCCACGCCCATGCCGGCGAGCGCCTTGCCGAACTCGACGAGGCCGGACTTGTCGGACACGGAAATCAGGGCACGCTTGACGGCGACGCGATCGATCTCGGCCATCGGACGGGAACTCCTCGGAACGGCGGTCAGGATGGGACCGGCTTATCCTCGCTCGCGCGCGTCAGGTCAACCGCCGCCCGCTTGCGCATCCGCGACTCCCGGATGCCGATGTAGGTGGCGCTGGCGAAGATCAGCGCCCCGCCGACCCAGGTCCAAAGGTCGGGGATCTCGCCGAACAGCGCGAAGCCGATGGCGGCGGCCCAGATCAGCTTGCTGAAGTCCATCGGCAGCACCGCCGAGGCATCGGCGTACTTGAACGACTGGTTCATCGCGGTCTGGGCGACCGTCCCGAGTACCCCGATCACCGCCAGCCAGCCGAGCTGCTCGAGCCCCGGCCAGGTCCAGTACGGCAGGGCGGCGGCCAGGCAGACCGGGGTCAGGAAGATCGAGGCGTAGGCGGTGATGGTGACGCTCGACTCGGTGCGGGTCAGCACCTTGATGACCATCAGCGCGACCGACCAGACCACCGACGAGCCGATCACCAGCAGCGGGCCGAGCCCGACCTCGATCACGCCCGGCCGCAGGATGATCAGGGTGCCGGCGAAGCCGACCAGGATCGCGGTCCAGCGCCTGAGCCGCACGACTTCGCCGAGCACCAGCATGGCCAGCAGGGTGGCGAACAGCGGGGCGGTGAATCCGAGGGCGGCGACCGTGGCCAGCGGCGTGATCGACAGGCTGTAGAAGAACATCAGCATGGCGGCCGAGTTCAGCACACCGCGCAGCGCGAACAGCTTGATGTTCCGGGTCTTCAGCGGCGCGATGCCCTGGCGCAGGAACACCGGGGCGAGGGCCAGGAAGCCGAACACGACGCGGAACAGCGCGACCTCGAACGGGTGCATCTCGCCGGTCACGCTCAGGTTCCGGATGACCGCGTGCATGATGCTGAACGAGGCCGCCGCCAGCGCCATCATCAGGGCGCCGGCCAGCGGGGCCGGGATCGGCAGGGGGCGGGGCGTGGATCCAGCTGTCACCGCCGCACCCTATGCGCCGTGCTGCACCGCCACAAGCGCCGGGGCGGAACGGGTGCTGTGGCAGTCCTTCCTGCCGGCGCTCCATTTCGACCTCATCCCGGCCAAGCGAAGCGCGATCCGGGACCGCCCCGGATTCCGGTGACGGATTCCATTCCGGTGTCCATTCCGGTGACAGTGCACTCAACTTGACGCCCTCGACGCGGGGCTGGCTGATCGGATATCGGCGACTCAGGGTTGAGTGCACTGTCACCGGATCCCATGCACCGGATCCCATGACGGGGGCCGAGGATGGGTCCCGGCTCGCGCTTTGCTTGGCCGGGATGAGGATTGGGGGGCGCCGCGCCTACCTCGCGGCCAGCGCCGACGCGTCCGCCACGACGCGCACCGCCAGGGTCTGCTGCCGGCCACGGATGTCGATCTCGACCGTCGGCGCGGCCCCGAGGTCGGCGCCGGCGGCCTCGACCAGCGACTGCGAGACGAGCAGCTGGGCGCCGTGCTGCTTGGTCAGGGCCTCCAGCCGGCTGGCGGTGTTGACGGTGTCGCCGACGGCGGTCACGCCGCGCGCCTGCCCGTAGCCCATCTCGCCGACGATCGCGGCGCCGAGATGGATGCCGATGCCGATCCGCAGCGGCTCCTCGAGGTCGCCTTCCAGGCTGGCGTTCAGCTCGGCCAGCCGCTCGCTCATCGCGCGGGCCGCGGCGAGCGCCCGTCGGGAGCCTTCGGCCGGGCCGGATTCGACGCCGAACAGCGCCATGATGCCGTCGCCGATGAACTTGTCGATCCGCCCGCCGGCGCCCTCGATCGCCGCCCCCATCTCGGCGAAGTACCGGTTCAGGATGAACACCACGTCGTAGGGCAGGCGGTGCTCCGACAGCTGCGTGAACCCGCGCAGGTCGGCGAACAGCACGGCGATGTCGAGTTCGCGGCCCTGCAGGTAGTCCGGGCCGCCGCGCGCCTGGCCGACCCCGGCGGTGTGCGGCGGCAGCAGCGGCATCACCTCCAGGCCGTCGATCACCTCGGTCTGGCAGGCCAGGCGGACGTTCGGCGGCGCCCCGACCCGCCTGAGGACCCTGGCCTCGGGCTCGGCCGGCGGCGGCAGCGCCTCCAGTCCGGCACCGATCCTGATCCGGCAGGTCGAGCAGCGGCCGCGGCCGCCGCAGACCGAGGCGTGCGGAATGCCGTAGGACTGGCTGACCGCCAGCACGGTCATTCCGGCGGTGGCGCGAACGCTGCGCCCGCTGCCGTACCGGACCGTCGCGTCGCGGTTGCGGCGCTCGACCGCCAGCCGCACCGCGCGGGCGGCGAAGGTGGCGGCGACGGCGACGGCGAAGCCGATGCGGGCCCGGTCGATGGTCTCGACGGTGGCGGCGATGTCGGCGTTCGACGGCAGCCGCATGCCGGCGACCGCCTGCCGCAGCCAGTCCGGGTCGCGGGCGAGCTCCATGACCGCCATGCCGGCGGCCACGTACCCGGCCAGCGCCGCGGTCGGCACCGCGACGGCCGCCGCCAGCAGCCAGGGTGCGGCGCGGTCGAACCACGGCCGGTAGCGCAGCCACAAATACAGCCCGACGCAGCCATGCACCCAGGCGACCACCAGGGCGGTCGGCTGCTTGACGGTCTGCCAGCCGGAGAACACCCACATGTTGAGCAGGGCGTAGGTGTAGTCGTCGTTCACCCCGAACGCCGCATGGGCGTAGCGGGTGGCGATCGCGTGGTCCAGCAGCAGCAGCGGGATCGCTAGGCCCAGGACCAGTTGGGCGATCTCGGCCGGGTGCATCGCGCGCAGGGATTCGCGCAGCCAGATCGCCCGCAGCGCGATCAGCACGTGCACCGCCAGCCCGCCGTACAGCAGGGCGGTGGCGGCCGGGCTGCGCCAGACCGCGACGAACAGGCCGTGGCCGGTGTCGAGGGCCTCGAGCGACCAGATTCCGGCCGCGTGGTTCAGCAGGTGGGTCAGGACATAGCCGAACAGGATCAGGCCGGAGGCCAGCCGCGCCCGGGCGATGAGGGTGTTCGCGGAGAGGGCCCGGGAGGTCGCCCGGCGCTCGTCGATCACTGCCATGTTCTCTCCACAATGTCGGCGAGACTACCGCAGCAACTTGAAAATCGCAGAGAAATTGGTACACCACCCCGCCCTGTGAGGCACGGCTCCCGAACATCACCGGTCCAAAGGCATCACGGTCCAGCGACGATGACGAACGCTCTTTCGGTGCGCGGCCTGGTCAAGCGGTTCGGGCCGAAGACTGCCGTCGACGATCTCAGCTTCGAGGTCTCGGCCGGCGAGGTCCTCGGCTTCCTCGGCCCGAACGGTGCCGGCAAGTCCACGACCATGAAGATGATCTGCGGCTTCCTGGCGCCGACCGCCGGGACCGCCGTGATCTGCGGCCACGACGTGCTGGAGGAGCCGATCGCCGCCAAGCGCGCGCTCGGCTACCTGCCGGAAGGCGCGCCGGCCTATCCGGACATGACGACGGTCGGCTTTCTCGACTTCATCGCCGGGGTGCGCGGCTACGACGGTGCCGAGCGCCGCGAGCGCGTCGTCGAGGCGATGGCCAAGACCCGGCTGGAGGAGGTCACCCACCAGCCGATCGAGACCCTGTCGAAGGGCTTCAAACGCCGGGTCGGACTGGCCCAGGCGCTGCTGCACGACCCGCCCGTGCTGATCCTCGACGAGCCGACCGACGGCCTCGACCCGAACCAGAAGTTCGAGGTCCGCAAGCTGATCAAGGCGATGGCCGCCGACAAGGCGATCGTGATCTCGACCCACATCCTGGAGGAGGTCGACGCGGTCTGCTCGCGCGCCATGATCATCGCGCGCGGCCGGCTGCTGGCCGACGACACGCCGGAGGGCCTGCGCAGCCTGGCGGCCAGCCGGAACCTGGACGACGTGTTCCGCCAGGTGACGACCGGAGAGGTGACGAGCAATGCGTAACGTCGCGCTGATCACCCGCCGCGAGCTGCGCGGCTACTTCGCGACACCGCTGGCCTACATCTTCATCGTGATCTTCCTGGTGCTGGCCGGCGCCCTGACGTTCTTCGTCGGCGGGCTGCTGCAGCGCGGCCAGGCCGACCTGCAGCCGTTCTTCACCTTCCATCCGTGGCTGTACCTGTTCCTGGTGCCGGCGCTGTCGATGCGGCTGTGGGCGGAGGAGCGGCGGACCGGCACGATCGAGCTGTTCCTGACCCTGCCGATCACCATGGCCGAGGCGGTCGTCGCCAAGTTCCTGGCGGCCTGGATCTTCACGGCGATCGCGCTGGCCCTGACCTTCCCGCTGTGGATCACGGTCAACGTGCTGGGCAATCCGGACAACGGGGTGATCCTGGCGTCCTACGTCGGCAGCCTGCTGATGGCGGGCGCGTTCCTGGCGGTCGGTTCGATGATCTCGGCGACCACCAAGAACCAGGTCATCGCCTTCGTGGTGACGACGGCGGTGCTGTTCGTGTTCGCGCTGGCCGGCTCGAACGTCGTGTTGGAGGCGTTCCGGGGCTGGGCGCCGGCGGTGGTCGTCGACATCGTCTCCGGGTTCGGGTTCCTGACCCACTTCCAGGCGATCGCCCGCGGCGTGATCGACCTGCGCGACGCGATCTTCTTCGGCTCGACCATCGTGGTGGCGCTGTTCGCCAACGCGCTGATCGTGGACCTCGAGAAGGCGGACTGACCATGGCGACCACGCATTCCGACCCGACCGCACCGATCGCCGGGCGCCGCGATCCGGCACGCCTCACCGCCATCGCGCTGGCGCTGCTGGCGGTGCTGTTCGTCGCGGTCAACGTGCTGGTGTCGTTCACCCTGACCGCGCAGCGCGTCGACCTGACCGCCGACAAGCTGTACTCGCTGTCGCCGGCCACCCAGAAGGTGCTCGACTCGATCGACGAGCCGGTCACGCTCAGGCTGTTCTACTCCAAGCGGCTCGGCACCCAGGCGCCGGGCTACGGCATCTACGCCGAGCGCGTGCAGGACGTGCTGCGCGAATACGCCAGCCGGTCGAACGGCAAGGTGATCCTGGAGATCTACGACCCGACGCCGTTCACCCCGGTCGAGGACCGGGCGGTGTCCTACGGCCTGCAGCAGATCCCGCTGGAGGGCGTCGACGGCACCGTGTTCTTCGGCCTGGTCGGCTCCAACACGACCGACGACGTCGAGACCATCCCGTTCCTGCAGCCGGACCGCGAGCAGTTCCTCGAATACGACCTGACCAAGATGGTCTACGCCCTGTCCAAGGGCGCGGTCGGCAAGCTCGGCGTCATCGGGTCGCTGAAGGTCAACGGCGACGTGCGCATGGGCCAGATGGGCCGGCCGGAACAGGTGCCGCCGATGGTGGTCGCCGAGCGCATCCACGAGGTGCTCGACATCGAGACCCTGCCGACCGACATCCAGAAGATCCCGGACGACATCGCGATCCTGATGGTGGCGCACCCGAAGGCGCTGACGCCGCGCACCCTGTTCGCGATCGACCAGTACATCCTCGGCGGCGGCAAGGCGGCGATCTTCGTCGACCCCTATGCCGAGTCCGAGGCCGGCCCGATGACCGGTGCACCGCTGGCCGACCCGCCGTCCAGCACCCTGCAGCCGATCTTCGACGCCTGGGGGCTGGAGATGCCGGCCGACAAGGTGGTCGGCGACCGCTTCGCGGCCCGCCGGGTGCTGCAGCCGAACGGCCGGGACTACGTCTCCTACGTGCCCTGGCTGCTGCTGCGCGGGGCCCGCAACCTGAACCGGGACTCGCCGATCACCGCCCAGGTCGACAGCCTGGCGGTGGCCAGCGCCGGCGCGCTGTCGGTCAAGGACGGCGCGACCATCGCGCTGCAGCCGCTGGCCTCGTCGAGCCCGGGCTCGATGCTGATCGACAGCAAGCAGCTGATGGGCCCGATGCCGCAGCCCGAGAAGCTGCTGCGCGACTACAAGGCCGGACCGGACGCCTACACGATCGCTGGCCTGGTCACCGGCACGGTCAGGACCGCGTTCCCGGACGGGCGGCCGCCGCTGGCCGAGGGCCAGGACGACGACCCGGAAGCGAGCTTCGACACGGTGCTGACCGAGTCGAAGGGGCCGATCGAGGCGATCGTGGTTGCCGACACCGACGTGCTGACCGACCGGTTCTGGGTGCAGTTCCGCGAGTTCTACGGCCGCCGCATCGCGGTTCCGGGGGCCGGCAACGGCGACTTCGTGGCCAACGCCCTGGACGCGCTGACCGGTTCGTCGGCGCTGCTGGAGTTGCGCGGCCAGGGCTCGTCCTACCGGCCGTTCGAGGTGATCGAACAGCTCAAGCGCGAGGCCGACCGGAAGTACCAGGCCAAGGAGCAGGAGCTGCGCGAGACCCTGGCGGAGACCCAGAAGAAGCTCGACGCGCTGCGCAACCGGCAGGCCGGGACCCAGGGACCGGTGGCGCTGAGCGAGGACGAGCGCCGGCAGGTCACCGACTACCAGCGCCAGATCCTGCGGCTGCGCTCCGAACTGCGCGAGGTCCAGCGCTCGCTGCGCGAGGACGTCGAGCGGCTGGAGACCCGGGTGCTGGTCGCGAACATCGCGCTGATGCCGGTGGTCGTCGCGGTGTTCGCGCTGCTGCTGGCGGCGTGGCGGGTGCGACGGCGGTCGCGCCGCACCGCGGCCGAGGCGTGAGGAGGACGCGATGATCAAGCGACGCACCGTCATCCTGCTCGGCGCCGTCACCCTGGCGACCGCGGCGGGCGCCGTGGCCGCCGTGGTCGACCGGACCGCCGAGACCCGGACCGAGGTCGAGGCCGTGCGGCTGTACCCGAAGCTGGATGATCAGGCCGGCGAGGTGCAGCAGGTCCAGGTCGCCCGGGCCGCGGACTCGCCGGACGGCACGGTGACCCTGCTGCGGACCGACGGCGGCTGGGTTCTGAAGGAGCGCGACCACTACCCGGCGCGCACCGACCTCGTGCGCAAGCTGCTGTTCGACCTCGGCCAGCTCGAGCTGATCGAGCGCAAGACCGCCGACCCGACCCGCTTCGACCGCCTGGAGCTGGCGGATGTCGGCGGCAAGGGGGCCAAGGCGTCGCGGGTCGTGGTGACCACCGCCGGCGGCGACGAGGTCGTCGACCTGCATGTCGGCAAGCGGCGCGAGAGCCCGACCGGGGGCAAACCGCGGGTCTACGTGCGGCGCAGCGACGAGCGGCAGACCTACCTCGCCGAGGGCGAACTCGACCTGCGCGGCGGTCCGGTGGAATGGCTGCTGCGCGAGATCGTGAACGTGCCCAAGGACAGCATCGCCGAGGCGACCATCACCGCGCCGTCGGGCGCGGTGCTGCACCTCAGCCGGGTCGGCAAGGACTTCCGGATCGACGATATGCCCGCGGGCCGCAAGGTCGCGTCGCAGTACTCGGTGAACAACGCCGCCACGGTGCTGGACAAGCTGCTGTTCGACGACGTGCGCTCGGCCGCCGGCCTGACGTTCTCGGCCGACCAGGGCAGGGCCGTGTTCAAGACCGGCGACGGGCTGACCGTGACCCTCGAGTTCGCGGCCGACCCGAAGGCGGCGGGCCCCGGGGCGCCGGAACCCGAGGCGCCGGAACCCGGGGCGGGGCCCTGGATCCGGGTCGCGATCGCGGTCGCGGCCGATGCCGGCGACGACGCCCGCAAGCTGGCCGAGGCGGCGAGCAGGCAGACCGAGGGCTGGGCCTACCGGGTGTCGTCCTACGACCTGGAGCGCCTGCGGGCCACGGCGGAATCCCTGACCAAGCCGGCCGAGGGGTCGTGACCGGCGGTGCGGGACCGGGCTACATCCGGTAGCCCGGCTCCTCGCGGTCGAGGATGCGGCGCAGCGCCTTGAAGTGGCGGTCGGCGACCGCCCGGCGCTCGGTCTCCATCTGCCCGCGCACCCGGGCCCGGACGTTGTCGCCGATCCGCCGCAGCTTGCCGCCGGTCGACCTGGCGTGGACCTGGAACATCGCCGCGCGCTCCAGGTAGTAGAGGTCGTTGAAGGCGTCGGCGACCGTCGGGCCGCTGGCCATCACGCCGTGCGACGCCATCATCAGGATTGGCTTGCCGTCCATCTGGGCCGCCAGCCGGTCGCCCTCCTCGGTGGCCAGCGCCAGCCCCTCGTAGTCGTCGTCGTAGGCGATCCGGTCGTCGAACATCAGGGCGTTCTGCTCGACCATCTCCAGCCGGCCGCCCTCCAGCACGGTCAGGGCGGTCGCGTAGGGCTGGTGGGTGTGCAGGACGACGGCGGCGTCCGGGTGCTTGATGTGGACCCGGCTGTGGATGCAGAAGGCGGTGGCCTCGACCGTCTCGTCGCCTTCCAGCACGTTGCCGTCGACGTCGCACAGCACCAGCGACGAGGCGGTGATCTCCGACCAGTGCCAGCCGAACGGGTTGATCAGGAACCGGTCGCCCCGGATGGTGCCGTCGAGCTCCGGCACCGCCGCGGAGAAGTGGTTGTCGACGCCCTCGTTGAGCCCCAGGCGGGCGGCCCAGCGCAGGGCGCAGGCGAGGTCGACGCGAAGCTGGGCGACGGTGTCCATGAGCGGTCTCTCCCGGAAAACGGTTGGGCGTTTTCCGGGGAGTGTGCCGTGAGGGAAGGCGAGGGGGAAGACGGTACATGGGTCCCGGCTCTCCGCGACTTCGTCGCTGCGGCCGGGATGAGGTCAAAGGGGGGCGCCTTGCAGCCTCATCCCGGACGGGTGCGCCGAAGCGCGCCCGATCCGGGACAAATGCGTGGTCCGACGCCCCGCCCGGGTTACTCCGCCGCCTCGATGGTGACTTCCTCGGCGCGCGCCGCCTTCTCGCCGTCGATGGCGAGCTGGCCGTCGACCACCGAGACCTGCACCCGGTCGCCGTCGCGGATCCGGCCTTCCAGGATCCGGTTGGCCAGCGGGTTCTGCAGCGAGCGCTGGATCACCCGCTTCAGCGGCCGGGCGCCGTAGACCGGGTCGTAGCCGGCCTCCGCCAGCCAGGCCAGGGCGGCGTCGTCGAGGTCCAGCGAGATGTTGCGGTCGGCCAGCATCCTGCGCAGCCGGCCGAGCTGGATGTCGACGATGCTCTTCATGGCCTCGCGGCCGATCCGGGTGAACAGCAGCACCTCGTCCAGCCGGTTCAGGAACTCCGGCCGGAACGCCCGGCGCACCACCTCCATCACGCCGTCGCGCACCGCCTCGACCGACTCGCCGTCGGGCTGGCCGGCCAGCAGGTCGGCGCCGAGGTTGGAGGTCATGATGATCAGCGTGTTGCGGAAGTCGACGGTGCGGCCCTGGCCGTCGGTCAGGCGGCCGTCGTCGAGCACCTGCAGCAGCACGTTGAACACGTCCGGGTGGGCCTTCTCGACCTCGTCGAACAGCACCACCTGGTAGGGCCGGCGCCGCACCGCCTCGGTCAGCGCCCCGCCCTCGTCATAGCCGACATAGCCCGGGGGCGCGCCGATCAGACGGGCGACCGAGTGCTTCTCCATGTACTCGGACATGTCCATGCGCACCATCGCCTGCTCGTCGTCGAACAGGAACTCGGCCAGCGCCTTGGTCAGCTCGGTCTTGCCGACGCCGGTCGGGCCGAGGAACAGGAACGAGCCGATCGGCCGGTTCGGATCCTGCAGCCCGGCGCGGGCCCGCCGCACCGCGTTGGCGACCGCGCCGATCGCCTCGTCCTGGCCGATCACCCGCTTGTGCAGGTTCTGCTCCATGGACAGCAGCTTCTCGCGCTCGCCCTCCAGCATCTTGTCGACCGGGATGCCGGTCCACTTCGACACGACCGCGGCGATGTCGCTGTCGTTGACCTCCTCCTTCAGCATGCGCTTGGACGAGGCGTCCTCGGCCTGGGCCAGGGTCTGCTCGAGCTGCGGGATCACCGAGTAGGTCAGCTCGCCGGCGCGCGTCAGGTCGCCCTGGCGCTTGGCCACCTCGAGGTCCTGGCGGGCCTGGTCGAGCTTCTCCTTCAGCTTCTGCGAGCCGGACAGCATCTCCTTCTCGTTCTGCCAGCGCGCGGTCAGCTCGGCGGCCTTGTCCTCGAGGTCGGCGAGTTCGCTCTCCAGCTTGCCGAGCCGGTCCTGGCTGGCCTTGTCCTCTTCCTTCTTCAGCGCCTCGCGCTCGATCTTCAGCTGGATGATCTTGCGGTCCAACTCGTCGATCTGCTCGGGCTTGCTGTCGACCTCCATGCGCCGCCGGCTGGCCGCCTCGTCGACCAGGTCGATGGCCTTGTCGGGCAGGAAGCGGTCGGTGATGTAGCGGTTCGACAGGTTGGCGGCCGATACCAGCGCGCCGTCGGTGATCCGCACGCCGTGGTGCAGCTCGTACTTCTCCTTCAGGCCGCGCAGGATCGAGATGGTCTCGACCACGCCCGGCTCGGCCACGAACACCGGCTGGAAGCGCCGCGCCAGGGCGGCGTCCTTCTCGATGTGCTTGCGGTACTCGTCGAGCGTGGTGGCACCGACGCAGTGCAGCTCGCCGCGTGCCAGCGCCGGCTTCAGCATGTTGGAGGCGTCCATCGCGCCCTCGGCGGCACCGGCGCCGACCAGGGTGTGCAGCTCGTCGATAAACAGGATGATCTCGCCCTCGGAGTGGCCGAGCTCGTTCAGCACAGCCTTCAGGCGCTCCTCGAACTCGCCGCGGAACTTGGCGCCGGCGATCAGGGCACCCAGGTCGAGCACCAGCAGGCGCTTGTTCTTCAGGCCCTCGGGCACGTCGCCGTTGACGATGCGCTGCGCCAGCCCCTCGACGATGGCGGTCTTGCCGACGCCGGGCTCGCCGATCAGGACCGGATTGTTCTTGGTGCGGCGCGACAGCACCTGGATGGTGCGGCGGATCTCCTCGTCGCGGCCGATCACCGGGTCGATCTTGCCGTTGCGGGCCGCATCGGTCAGGTCGCGCGTGTACTTCTTCAGCGCGTCGAAATTGCCCTCGGCGTTCGCCGAGTCGGCGGTCCGGCCCTTGCGCAGGTCCTGGATGGCGTGCTCGAGTGCCTGCGGGTTGACCTGGGCTTCCTTCAGCGCCTTGGCGGCGTCGGTCCCGGTCGACAGCGCGATGGCGAGCAGCAGCCGCTCGACGGTCACGAACTGGTCGCCGGCCTTCTCGGCGACTTCCTCGGCCTGGGTCAGGACCCGCGCCAGCTCCGGCGACATGTAGACTTGCCCGGCGCCGCTGCCTTCCACGCGCGGCACCTTGGCGAGCGCGGCGTCGACCGCGCTGCGCACCGCCTTGGGGTCGCCGCCGGCCCGCTCGATCAGGCTGGAGGCGAGGCCCTCCTTGTCGTCCAGGAAGACCTTCAGCAGGTGTTCGACCAGCAGGCGCTGGTGGCCCTGGCCGAGCGCAAAGGTCTGAGCCGACTGCAGGAAACCGCGCGAGCGGTCGGACAGCTTCTCGAAGTTCATCAATGTCTCCGTCGAGTACCGCGTTTCGCCAGTACCGCCGGCCGACCCCGTTCAGGCGATCGTCCGGCGTGCGACGAAGGATACCGGGTCGTCCCAGGGTCCGGGACCCCCAAAGGCCCCTCCCTGCCGACCCGGAGCGGTCCGACATGGCCCCGCCCTCCGTCATGGCGGCATATGGGTGTTGCGCATGTGCAACACAAGCGCCTGCGACACCTTGCCGACCCCGCGGCGCAACGTTGACATCGTCCGGGCGCGGGCGTTCTTTCGAGCCATGAGCATCACCGTCGCCGCACTGCAGCGTTACCCGGTCAAGGGGCTGTCGGCCCAGTCGCTGGACGCGGTCGAGCTGCGGGCCGGGTGCACGATCCCGCACGACCGCCGGTTCGCGGTCGCCCACGGTACGGCGCCGATCGACCCGGCCGCCCCGAAATGGCTGGCCAAGGCGCACTTCCTGCAGCTCATGAGCAACCCGCGCCTGGCGGCGCTGGCGGTCGAGTACGACCCCGAGACCACCGCGCTGGCCCTGAAGCGCGGGGGACGGACGGTGGCGCGCGGCGTGCTGTCGACGCAGACCGGCCGAACCGTGATCGAGCAGTTCTTCGCGGCCTACATGAAGGCCGAGCTGCGCGGCGCGCCGCGGCTGGTGGATCGCGGCGAGCAGGCGTTCAGCGACGCCGATGCGCCGTTCCTCTCGCTGATCAACCGGGCGTCGGTCGCCGATCTGGAGCGTGTCGTCGGCCAGCCGGTCGACCCCGGACGGTTCCGCGGCAACATCCTGCTGGAAGGCGCGGCGCCCTGGACCGAGTTCGGCTGGGTCGGCCGGCGCCTGCGGATCGGCGCGGCAGAAGTCGAGGTCGTGGAACGGATCGGCCGCTGTGCCGCGACCAACGTCGACCCGGCCACCGGGCAGCGCGACCTGACGGTGCCGCGCGACCTGCTGCGCGGGTTCGGCCACGCCGACTGCGGTGTCTACGCGTGCGTGACGCTCGGCGGGCGGGTCTCGGTCGGCGATTCGGTCACGGTCCTCGGCTGAACCGCGCGGCGGCCGAGCCGCAGCCAGAACCGCCGCAGTCGCCCGAGGAGGCCGGTACCCCGGGGCGGCCACCGCGCCGGTTGCCGGCGGACCCGCGGATCCAGCCCGAGCGCGATCATCCGGTCGGTGTCGTAGCAAGGTCCCATGCGGCGACCCTGCGCCGACTCTCCCGACACCGCGGTGTCAGCAGCGCCGTCGGTCGCGACCACTTCCTGACAGCGTCCTGACAACAGACCGGGGTAGACTGCGGCATGCGCCGTGCCGACCGCCTGTTCCGGATCGTCGACGAGCTGCGCCGGCGACGGCGGGCGACCCGTGCGGCCGAGCTCGCGGAGCTGCTGGAGGTTTCGCCGCGGACCATCTATCGCGACATGGCCGACCTGATGGCCAGCGGGGTGCCGGTCGAGGGCTCGGCCGGGGTCGGCTACCTGCTGCGGCCCGGCTTTCACATGCCGCCGCTGATGTTCGACGCCGACGAGATCGAGGCGCTGGTGTTCGGGCTCCGCATCGTCCAGACCTGGACCGACCCGGCGATGGCCGCGGCAGCCGGCCGGGCGGTCGACCGGGTCCGGGCAGCCGTTCCCGAGGAGCTGGACCGGCGGATCGCCGATCTGGCGCTGTTCGCCCCGCCGCGCCAGCAACCGGACGACCGCTATCGGGTCGACACCGGCCCGTACCGACGGGCGATCCGGGACCGGCAGGTCCTGCAGATCCTGTACGAGGACGAAGAGGGGCAGCGCACCGAGCGGCGGGTTCGCCCGCTCGGGCTGCTGTTCTACGGACCGAAGTGGCTGTTGGCGGCCTGGTGCGAACTGCGCGGGGACTTCCGCTCGTTCCGGCTCGACCGGATCGCGGCCACCCAGTCGACCGGCGAGCGGTTCCGGCCGGAACCCGGCCGGACGCTCGCCGATTTTCTGGACCGCTGGGCCGAGTGACGGTCGCCCGTCGCCGGGGTCAGCTGGCGGCGACGGCGCCGTCGTCGTCGATCGCCGGGGCGGACACGAAACCCTCGGACTTGCCCGCCGACTCGGTCTTCGGGCTGGCCCGCCGACGCCGGGGCTTGCGCTCCGGCTCGGCCGTGGCCTCGACGGCCGGGGCCGGCTCGGCTTCCGGTGCCGTCGCCTCGGGAGCCGCCTCGGCGGCTTCCGGCGCCGGAGCGGCGTTGCGGGCCGTACGCGAGGAGGTCAGCCGCAGGGTGCGGCGGATCCCGTCGGCGTCGTTGCCTTCCGACCGCGGAGCGGCCGGCGCTTCGGCCGGAGCCGACTCGACGGTCCCGGACGCGCGTTCGGCGGTGGCGGTCGGCTCGACCTGCGGCGCCGAAGCCCGCTCGCTGCGGGGCTCGGCATCACCCTCGGCCCGCATCGGGCGGCGCTCGCCGCGATCGCCCCGGTCACCACGATCCCGGTCACGGCCGAAGCGGTCGCCCCGGCTCCAGTCGCCGCCGCGCTCGCCGTCGGCGCGCTGCCGGTCGCCGCGGCCGCCCTGGTCGCCACGACTGGCCTGGTCGCCCCGGCCACCCTGATCGCCACGGCCACCCTGATCGCCGCCGTCGCCACGCTCGTCGCCGGACTCGCGGTCGTCGTCGTCCTGGTCCCACTCGCGCGCGGCACCCTGGAACGGCTGACCCCGGTTCTCGCCACCCTGGCTCTCCTGGAACGCCGCCAGGATCCGGTAGTAATGCTCGGCGTGCTGGTAGTAGCTCTCGGCCAGCACCCGGTCGCCGGACGCCGTCGCATCGCGCGCCAGGTTCAAGTACTTCTCGTACACCTGACTGGCGTTGCCGCGGATCCGGACGTCGGGCCCGTTGCTGTCGAAGGTCTGGTTACGGTTCGGCGTGCTCGATCGGCGATTGCCGCGACCGCGTCCACGCTTCTGGTGTGGGCCTTGTCTCATTCCTTGTCGCGAGTCCCGTTTTTTCGGTGAACGGACCCCTCGTCCGTTCGGTCACTCGTTCCCCATGACACGTCACGGCCCGCACAAGAGCAGGCAGAACGCGCTTTCATGGTTCAATCGAGTGAGTGGCGGTACCGGGCCCCTATGGCCTGCGGTACGTGTCAACAGTAGACCGGATTCCACCCTATTCCAAGCAAAAATCGTTCGTGTTCAGGCAGTCATCAACAGTGTCGTTCCATTTGAGAACTAACGCCCGTTCGACACCACCCAAGTCGCGGCGAACGTTTCGCACGGTGAAATTTGCGCCGGCTGCAAGGTCCGAAACTATTTGGCGTTGGTGTTCGCCCAATTCAAGAACCACGATTCCTTGCGGATCGATCAGGTGCGGCAATATCCGGAACAGTTCCCGATAGGCGTCGAGCCCGTCGGGGCCGGCCGCCAAGGCGCCGCGCGGGTCGAACAACGCGACCTCCGGCTCCAGCCGTTCGACCGTCTCGTCCTCGATATAGGGCGGGTTCGACAGCACGAGGTCGGCGCGTCCCGGCGGCGCTGGGCCCCAGTCGAGCCGGTCGGCATCCAGCGCGTTCCAGTCGGCGGCCAGGAACCGCGCCCGATCCGCCAGCCCGGTGCGGCGGGCGTTCTCGCGCGCCGTCTCGACCGCGCCCGGCAGCCGGTCGACGCCGATGCCGGCGGCGTCGGCAAACTCCGACAGGGCGGCCAGCAGCAGGCAGCCGGTACCGGTGCCGAGGTCGAGGATGCGGCGCGGGCCGGGCCGCCCGGCGAACGCCTCGACCGCCGCTTCGATCAGGGTCTCGGAGTCGGGGCGCGGGTCGAGGGTGTCCGGTCCGACCCCGAGGTCGAGGGTCCAGAACGCCCGCCGGCCCAGGATGCGCGACACCGGCTCGCGCGCCAGGCGGCGGGCCAGCAGGGCCTCGAAGCGCGCGCGCCCGTCGCTGCCGACCGGTCCCGATTCGTGCGGCCAGACCTCGCGGCCGAGTGCCTCCCCCAGCAGCAGCCGGGCGTCCAGCCGGGCGGTGTCGATGCCGGCGGCGGCCAGCCGCCGGGCGGCGTCGCGCAGGATGTCGGCGACCGCGGGGGTGGGGGACGGGGTCACGTGATGGTCGCCAGGCGCTCGGCCTCGTCCTCGGCGATCAGGGCGTCGACGATCTCGTCGAGGGCCTCGCCGGTCATCACCTTCTCGATCTTGTAGAGCGTCAGGTTGATGCGGTGGTCGGTGACCCGGCCCTGCGGGAAGTTGTAGGTGCGGATGCGCTCCGAGCGGTCGCCGGAGCCGACCTGGCTCTTGCGGTCGGCGGCGCGCTCGGCGTCGCGCCGGCCGCGTTCCAGGTCGAACAGCCGGGCGCGCAGGATCTTCATCGCCTTGGCCCGGTTCTTGTGCTGCGACTTCTCGTCCTGCTGGCTGACCACCACGCCGGTCGGCAGGTGGGTGATGCGCACCGCGCTGTCGGTGGTGTTGACGTGCTGGCCGCCGGCGCCGCTCGACCGGTAGACGTCGATCCGCAGGTCGTTCTCGCTGATCGCGATGTCGACCTCCTCGGCCTCCGGCAGCACGGCGACGGTGGCTGCCGAGGTGTGGATGCGGCCCTGGGACTCGGTCACCGGCACACGCTGGACCCGATGGACCCCGGATTCGAACTTCATGCGGGCGAACACCGCGTTGCCGCTGATCGTGGCGATCGCCTCCTTGTAGCCGCCGATCTCGTTCTCCGAGACCTCCATCACCTCGAAACGCCAGCCGTGCAGCTGGGCGTAGCGCTGGTACATCGCGAACAGCTCGGCGGCGAACAGGGCGGCCTCGTCGCCGCCGGTGCCGGCCCGCACCTCGAGGATGGCGTTGCGCGAGTCGGCCTCGTCGCGCGGCAGCAGCTGCAGCATCACCGCGCGCTCGAGCGCCGGCAGCCGCTCCTCGATGGCGTGCGCCTCCTCCTCGGCCAGCGCCCGCATCTCGGCGTCGGATTCCTCGGCGAGGGCCCGGGCATCGGCCAGCTCCGACCGGGTCCGGCGAAGTTCCTCCACCGACTCGACCACCGGCGACAGCTCGGCGAACTCCTTCGACAGCCGCATGAACTCGTCGGCGCTGAAGCCCTCCTGGCTGGCCAGCCGGGCTTCCAGTTCCTTCGCCCGCGTCAGCACGCGGTCGAGCTTCTCGTCGAGGCTCACGGTCCGTCTCCTCTGCCCGCCGGGTCGAGGCCGAACAGCTCGGCGATCAACCCGCGGGTCTCGTCGTCCAGGCGGCCGGCGGCCGCCCACCGCCGCATCGTCTCGCTCGGCGCGTGCAGCACCCGGCCGGCGATCCGCCGGGCCAGGGCGTCGGCGTCCGCCCCGGTGCCGGCGCCTTCCCGGATCTGGGCCTCGAGATGGGCGCGCAGACGGGCGATATCGGGACCGGCGTCGCGGACCGCAAGCTCCTGGTCGAAGGCGGCAAGCGCCTCCTCGACCAGGGCCTCGGCCTTGGCCGCCTCGGCCTCCCGGCCGGCCCGGCCTTCGCGGGTTACCCGTTCCAGGTCGCCGATGTCGTAGACATACGCCTCGTCGAGCCTGTGCACCGCCGGCTCGACGTCGCCCGGTACGGCCACGTCGAGCAGGAACACCGGCCGCCGCCGGCGCCGGCGCAGTACCGTCTCCATGGTCTCGGCGGTGATCAGGTAGCGGCCCGAGCCCAGGCCGGCGATCACCACGTCGGCCCGGTCGAGGGCGTCGGCCAGGTCGTCGAGCGGGCCGTGATGGGCCTCCAGTTCGGCCGCGGTGACGGCCGCCCGGCGCCGGAACCGGTCGAGCACGGTGAGGTCGTGCAGGCCGGCTTCGCGCAGCTGGCGGGCGATCATCACACTCAGCTCGTCGCCGCCGATCACCAGGCAGCTCCGGGAGGACAGGTCGCCGTGCAGGTCCTGGACCCGGGCGACCGCCGCCGTCGCCAGCGACACCGCGCCCTCGCCGATGCGGGTCTCGGTCCGCACCCGCTTGGCCACCGCATAGGCCGCCTGCAGGACCCGGTCGAGGGACGGGCCCCAGGCCCCGAGATCCTGCGACAGCCGCTGCGCCGCCTTGACCTGGCCCAGCACCTGCGGCTCGCCGACCACCTGGCTGTCGAGGGCGCTGGCGACCCGGAACACGTGCCGGACCGCTTCGCCGCCGTCGTGCCGGTACAGGTAGGGAACCAGCTCCTCGCCGCGCAGCCCGACCGGGGCGCCGAGCGCGGTGGCGACCGTCATCGGCGCCATCGGCCCGTCCTGGAACACCGCGGTGACCTCGACCCGGTCGCAGGTGGACAGCACCATGGCCTCGCGTACGCCGCGGATCCTGAGCGTGCCGATCACCGCCGCGACTTCGGAGTCGTCGACGTACAGCCGCTCCCGCAGGCTGTCGGGACAGGTCCGGTGGTTGACGCCGATCACCGAGATCGCTGGGGCGCTGGCCGTCACGGCGCCCCGCTATCGGAACCGCGCGAGGCTCTCCTCGATCCGGTCGAGAGCGGCCTCGTCCTGCGTCCCGGCATCCAGGTCGCGGAGCTGCACGGCGCCGCGCGCCAGCTCGTCCTCGCCGAGGATCAGCGCCACCCGCGCGCCGACCTTGCTGGCCCGCTTCAGGCGCTTGCCGACGTTGCCGGAATAGCCGTGCTCGACGGCATGGCCGGCCCGGCGCAGCCGGTGGGCCAGCTTCAGCGCCTCGATCTCGGAGCCGGCGCCGACCGGCACGATGGCGACCGGCCGGGCCGGGTCGGCCACGCCCTCGACCAGCAGCGCCAGCCGCTCGATCCCGGCCGCCCAGCCGACGCCGGGGATCGCCGGTCCGCCCATGGTCTCGACAAGGCCGTCGTAGCGGCCGCCGGCCATCACCGTGCCCTGGGCGCCGAGCGCGTCGGTCACGAACTCGAAGGTGGTGTGGCAGTAGTAGTCGAGGCCGCGCACCAGCCGGGTGTTGCGGTGGTAGCCGACGCCGAGCGCGTCCAGCCCGGCGGTGACCGCCGCGAAGAAGTCCCTGGAGTAGTCGTTCAGGTAGTCGTCGAACGACGGCGCGTGTTCGACCAGCCGGCGGTCGCCCTCGTCCTTGCTGTCGAGGATACGCAGCGGGTTGAGTTCGAGCCGGCGGCGGCTGTCCTCGGACAGCGCGTCGCGGTGGTCGCCGAAATACTCGACCAGGGCGGCGCGGTAGGCCTTGCGACTGTCGGTGTCGCCCAGGGTGTTCAGCTCGAGCGTGGTGCGCGACAGCACGCCGATGGCGTCGAGGATGTCGGCGCCGCAGGCGATCACCTCGATGTCGGCCTGCGGTTCGGCCGCACCCAGCAGCTCGATGCCGATCTGGTGGAACTGCCGCATCCGGCCCTTCTGCGGCCGCTCGTAGCGGAACATCGGGCCCTGGTAGTAGAACTTTGCCGGCAGGTTCTGGGTCAGGCCGCCGGTGATCAGGGCCCGGCATACGCTGGCGGTGCCCTCCGGCCGCAGGGTCAGCTCCTCGCCGCCGCGGTCGGTGAAGGTGTACATCTCCTTCGAGACCACGTCCGAGGCCTCGCCGAGCGTGCGCTTGAACACGTCGGTGAACTCGAAGATCGGCGTCTCGATCTCGCCGAAGCCGTAGCGCTGGGAAACCCGGAGCCCGGTGTCCACGATATGGCGATGGCGCCGCGCATCCTCGGGCAGGAGGTCGTGGGTACCGCGGACCGGCTGCAGCTTGGACAACTCAGGGACTCCCGTTGGTTACTCGGCCGCTGCCGTGGCGGCCCCGTTCTTGGATGCGGTCTTCTCGGCCTCGAGCTCGGCCGCCTTCTGCTCGATCAGTTCGACCATGTGGTCGACCACGTCGGCCTGCTTCAGCCGGTGGTGCGGCTGGCCGGCGATGTACACCATGTGGGTGCCGTTGCCACCGCCGGTGATGCCGATGTCGGTCTCGCGCGCCTCGCCGGGGCCGTTCACCACGCAGCCGATCACCGACACGGTCATCGGCGTGGTGATGTGGGCCAGCCGGTCCTCCAGCACCTTGACCGTCTCGATCACGTCGAACTGCTGGCGGGCGCAGGACGGGCAGGAGATCACGTTGACGCCGCGGTGCCGCAGGTTCAGCGACTTCAGGATGTCGAAGCCGACCTTGACCTCCTCCTCCGGCGGCGCCGACAGCGACACCCGGATGGTGTCGCCGATCCCGCTCCACAGCAGCATGCCCATGCCGATCGACGACTTGACGGTGCCGACCCGCTGGGCGCCGGCCTCGGTGATGCCGAGGTGCAGCGGGTAGTCGCAGGCGTCGGCCAGGCCCTGGTAGGCGGCGACCGCCAGGAACACGTCGGACGCCTTCACGCTGATCTTGAACTCGAAGAAGTCGTTGTCCTCGAGGATCCTCGCGTGGTCCAGCGCGCTCTCCACCATTGCTTCGGGGCAGGGCTCGCCGTACTTCTCCAGCAGGTGCTTCTCCAGGCTGCCGGCGTTGACGCCGATCCGCATCGAGCAGCCGTGGTCCTTGGCCGCCTTGACCACCTCGCGCACCCGCTCGGCCGAGCCGATGTTGCCGGGATTGATGCGCAGGCAGGCGGCACCGTTCTCGGCCGCCTCGATGGCGCGCCGGTAGTGGAAGTGGATGTCGGCCACGATCGGCACCGAGACCTGCGGCACGATGTGCCTGAGGGCCGCCGAGGAGGCCTCGTCCGGGCACGACACCCGGACGATGTCGGCACCGGCCGCCTCGGCGCGCCGGATCTGCGCGACCGTCGCCGCCACGTCGGCGGTCGGCGTGTTGGTCATGGTCTGGACCGTGATCGGCGCATCGCCGCCGACCGGCACGCGGCCGACATGGATCTGGCGGGACGCGCGACGCTGGATGTCTCGATACGGGCGCACGCTCATCGGGAGCCTCGCAGGGGTCGGACGTCGCGGCCGGCTCGGGCCGGCCGGACGATGTCGTGGGGGTTATAGCGAAACCGGCGGACCGGCGGAAGCCGCGGCCGGCCGTCCGGGGTCCGGGTCAGCGGGAAGCGCCGGTTGCCGTGCCGGCGGCCAGTCGTGCCGGATCGAGCAGGACGTTGCGGACCACCTCGCCGTAGCCACCCAGGCTCGGCACCGGGTTGCCGTCGACCAGGATCTGCAGGGCACCGGCGTTGCCGGTCGCCAGCCGCAGGCCGGGCTGGTCGGGCACGCGATAGACGTCGCCCTCGCGCAGCACCCGGGTGAACAGGGCGGTTCCCTGGGCGTCGCGCACCTGGACCCAGCTGTCGCCGGTCGCCTTGACCAGCACCCGGTCGATCGGCCCGGCGGTGGTCCGCCCGGGCGGAACCGCGGCTTCCGAGGAGCCGATCAGCGTGGCGATCCGCGGGGCGGCGGGTACCTCGTCGGCGGCGCTCCGCGGCGCGGTGCCGCCGGCGGCCGCGGTGTCCGGGGCCGGTTCGGCCGTGGCCGACCGGGCTGCCGCCGTCGGGGTTGCCGCCGTCGGGGTTGCCGCCGGCTCCGTTGCCGCCGGCTCCGCTGCCGCCGTATGGGTTACCGTCGTCTCGGCGGCCCCGGCCGGTTCCGGCGGTGCGGTCACGTCGGGGGTGTCTTCGGCTGCGGTCCGGGCCGGCCGAGTGGCGGCGTCGGATGCTGCGACGGTCGGCGACGACGCGGGTGCCGCCGGCGGGGCGGCGGCGGTCGGCGGTGCGGGAGCCGTCGCGGCGATGCCGCCCGCCTTGGAGGCGGCGGTGCCGGCCGCCGGGGCCTCTGCGGCGGGCCCGCGCGCGGCGGTCTTCGCCGGCGCCGCGGGCTCTGCCGTCGACACGGCCGCGGCCGGCTGCGGGGGGGCCGAGGGTGCCGGCGCGGCGGGGCGCGGCACCGTGACGCCCGTCGGGTTGGCGTCGGCGTACGAACCTGCGGTCGCGGTCGCCGGCGCTGCGGGCGGCAGCGACGGTGCTTCGCCCCCGATCAGCTGGGCCAGGCGTTCCGGCACGGCCGGAACCAGGTCGCGCAGGCTGCCGTCGCGCTCCGACAGCCAGTACCAGCCGCCGTAGGCACCGCCGGCCAGCATCACCGCGACCAGCATCAGGACCAGGCCGGGGACGCGGCCCTCCGGAGCCGGTGACGGGAATACAAGCTGGGTCTTCGAGTTGAGCCCGGCGGCCTCCTCCTTGAAGCGGCGCACCGCCGCATCCGGCTCCAGGCCGAGGAACGCCGCATAGGTGCGGACATAGCCGATCGCGTAGGTGATGCCGGGCAGGGCGTCCGGGCGGCCCTCTTCGAGGGCGGACAGGAAGTTGCTTCGAATGCGGAGATGCGCGGCGACGTCCGCCAAGTCGAGGCCCGCATCCTCGCGGGCGCGCCGGAGCTCCTCGCCGACTGGTAGCGGTTGTGAGCTCATGCCCCGCTCCTCGTTGGCCGGTGGCTCGGGAGTCGTCGCCGACAGGCCGGCTCGCCGCACGGTCTCGAACGGCTGGACCGATTCGATGTCCTTGAGCCGGAGGCGCGACCGATCAGACTTCAGTGCCATGCTCCCTCGGGCCGACTTGCGGACCGCCAAAACACCGCGGAACCCGCTCCTGCCCGCGGCATCTGCTGTTACATGGGGCTAAGCTACTCTGAAACTATTGCGATATCAATAATCTATTGCCGAGACTGGCGATCGGGGTTCAATCGTCCGGCGTGATCGGCGGATGATCGTCAGACCGGTCGCGCAAGCGTTCGGACACATAGTTCTGTAGGCGATTCCGCACGCTGGAACTCGACAATTTAGTCAAATAATTAACATAATCCCTCAACTCGCTGATATTTGCTGCCAAAATCGATTCCTTTACAGCGCCGATCGAAATCGGCGACATCGACAGGGCCCGATAGCCGAGGGCGGCGAGCACCAGCGCCTCGAGGGGCCGCCCCGCCATCTCGCCGCACACCGTGACCGGAATGCCGGCGGCCTCCCCGGCCTGCGCGATGCGCTGCAGGACCCGCAGGAACACCGGGTCGAGGGTGTCGTAGCGGTTGGCCACGCGCTCGCCACCGCGATCGGCGGCGTACAGGAACTGGTGCAGGTCGTTGCTGCCGACCGACAGGAAATCCGCCTCCCGGGCGAGTGCCTCGATCGCCAGCACCAGGGCCGGGACCTCGACCATGGCGCCGACCGCGACGTCCGCCGGCTCGGCGACGCCACGGTCGCGGGCGCGCTGCAGTTCCAGGTCGAGCAGCGAGCGTGCCGCCCGGAACTCCTCGACCGTGGTCACCATCGGGACCATGACGCGCAGTGGCCGGCCCTCAGCGGCCCGGATCAGCGCGCGCATCTGCTGGCGCAGCAACGACGGGCGGTCGAGCCCGATGCGCAGCGCCCGCCAGCCGAGCGCCGGGTTCTCCTCGGGCTCGTGCTCGAACGACGGCAGCCGCTTGTCGCCGCCGGCGTCGAGCGTGCGGAACGTGACCGGCCGCCCTTCGGCCGCCACCAGGACGCGGCGGTACAGCAGGGTCTGGGCCTCGACGTCCGGGTACTCGCGGCGCACCAGGAACGGGATCTCGGTCCGGTACAGGCCGACCCCCTCGGCGCCGGCGGCGGCCATCTGCGCGACGTCGACCAGCAGGCCGGCGTTCATCAGCAGCGAGACCCGCACCCCGTCGATGCTGACCGCCGGGCGATCGCGCAGCGCGGCGTAGCGGGCCCGCTGCTCGGCCCGGACCGCCATGCCGGCCCGGAACGACGCGCGGGCGTCCTCGCCGGGCCGCACGAACACCTGGGCGTGGTCGCCGTCGACGATCAGCGGGTCGCCGGGCTCGACCTCGCCCAGCAGGTTGGGCAGCCGGCCGACCACCGGGATGTCGAGCGCCCGGGCGACGATCGCCACATGCGCGGTCGCCGAGCCCTCCTCGAGCGCCAGGCCGCGCAGCCGGCTCTGGTCGTAGTCGAGGATCTCGGCCGGCCCGAGCGAGCGGGCGATCAGAATCCAGTCGCCTTCCGGCTCCGCCTCGTCGTCCGGCGTGCTGTCCGGCGACAGGTGCTGCATCAGGCGCAGCGCGACGTCCTCGAAGTCGGCCAGACGCTCGCGGATGTACGGGTCGGTCACGCCGGCCATGCGCGCCCGGGTGTCGTCGCGCACCCGCTGGATCGCCGCCTCGGCGGTCAGCCCGCCGACGATCGCCTCGCGGATCCGGCCGATCCAGCCGGCGTCGCTGGCGATGATCCGGTAGGTCTCCAGCACCTCGCGATGCTCGCCGGCCGCCGCCATCGCGTCGGAGTCCAGCAGCCGGTCCAGGGAGTCGTGCATCGCCGACAGCGCGGCGTCGAGCCGCCGACGCTCGTCCTCGGGGTCCTCCGCCACCACCCGGTGGATGACGATCCGCGGCCGGTGCAGGCGGGCCCGGCCGATCGCCAGGCCGCCGTTGATCCGCGTGCCGCCGATCCGCACCGGGGTGCCGTCGCCGCGGTTCGCCGCCGAGCCCGGGATCTCGCCGCCGGAGATCATCTCGGCCAGCACCATGGCGAGGGTCTCGACCGACTCGACCTCTTCCTCGGTGTACTGGCGGGCGGCGGTGTGCTGGATCACCAGGACGCCGTGCACCCGCTCGGACCGGCGGATCGGCACGCCCATCAGCGAGTGGTAGATCTCCTCGCCGGTCTCCGGGAAGTAGGCGAACTTCGGATGGGTCTGGGCCTCGGCCAGCGCCACCGGCCGGCCGGTATCGGCGATATGGCCGACCAGGCCCTCGCCGAACTTCATGCGGGTCCGGTACAGCGCCTCGGGATTCAGGCCCTCGGTGGCGCACAGCTCCAGGACGTTACCGGCCCGGCGCACGTAGATCGAGCAGACCTCCGCCCCCATCGCGCCAGCGATCGTCTTGACGATGCTGTCCAGGCGCTCCTGCGGCGTGCCGCCGCCGGCCATCACGTCGCGCAGGAGGCGCAGCATCTCCCGGGGGCCACCGCCCCGGCCGACACCCCGGGAGGCGGTGGCGCCGGTCATTCCGCGTCGGCGTCGAGGCCGTAGGCGGTGTGCAGGGCGCGGACGGCGAGCTCGGTGTAGTCCGAACCGATCAGCACGCTGACCTTGATCTCCGAGGTCGAGATCACCTGGATGTTGATGCCCTTCTCGGCCAGCGTCTGGAACATGGTCTTGGCGACGCCCGGCTGGCTGCGCATGCCGACGCCGACCACCGAGATCTTGCAGACGTTCGGGTCGGAGACGATCTCGCCATAGGCCAGCTCGCCCTTCAGCTTTTCGAGCACGTGGGTCGCGCGGTCGAGGTCGGCATGGCTGACGGTGAAGGTCAGGTCGGTGGTCTTGCCGTCCTGGCTGACGTTCTGGACGATCATGTCGACGTTGACGGCGGAGTCCGAGAGCGACCCGAAGATGGCGCCGGCGACGCCCGGCCGGTCGGGCACGCCGACCAGGGTGATCTTGGCCTCGTCCGGGCTGTAGGCGATGCCGGTGACGACTTGCTGTTCCACGATCTCATCCTCATCGACGACCAGGGTACCGGGCATGTCGACGAAGCTCGACAGCACCTGCACGCGCACCCCGTGTTGCATGGCCATGGCGACGGAACGGGTCTCCAGGACCTTGGCGCCCTGGGACGCCAGCTCCAGCATCTCCTCGTAGGTGATCCGCTCGATCTTGCGGGCCTTGGAGACGATCCGCGGATTGGTGGTGTAGACCCCGTCCACGTCGGTATAGATGTCGCAGCGGTCGGCCCGCAGCGCCGCCGCCAGCGCCACCGCCGAGGTGTCGGAGCCGCCGCGGCCCAGCGTGGTGATGCGGGCGTCCGGGCCGATGCCCTGGAAGCCGGCGACCACCGCCACTTGGCCCTGGGAGAAGCGCTTCACCATCTCGGTGGTGTCGATCTCGGCGATCCGGGCCTTGCCGTGGATGCCGTCGGTGCCGAACGGGATCTGCCAGCCGAGCCAGGACCGGGCGTTGACCCCGATGTCCTGCAGCGCCATCGCCAGCAGCCCGACGGTCACCTGCTCGCCCGAAGCCACCACCACGTCGTACTCGCGGGCGTCGTACAGGCGCGAGACCTCGCCGCACCACTTGACGAGCTGGTTGGTGGTGCCGGCCATCGCCGATACCACGACGGCCACCTCGTGGCCGGCGTCGACCTCGCGCTTGACGCGCTGGGCCACCCTCTTGATCCGCTCGACATCCCCCACCGAGGTGCCGCCGAATTTCATCACGATGCGCGCCATCGCGGGATCCGTATCCGAGCCAAAGGGATGCCGCCGCCGGAACGGCGTTTGCTTGCCGGCCGCAGGCGGGCGTATCCATATTACTTGCGGGCCCGTGGGGCAAGCGCGGCGCCCGGGAGAACCGGCCGATTCGAGAGGATTTGCGATGACGATGATCGCAGCGTTGTGCCGGACCGCGGTCCGGGCCGCCCGCCGGGGCTCGCTCCTGGCGGAGCACCGGGGGGAGCATCGGGCCGGCGGGGCCGGGGCGGAGACGCCGACAGCGAACCGCGGAACCGTCGACGGCGCCGACATCGACCGGTTCGCCCGGCTGGCCGAGCAGTGGTGGAACCCGGACGGCCCGCACGGCCCGTTGCACCGCTTCGTGCCGGTGCGCATGACGGTGATCCGCGACGCGCTCGCGCCGCTCGCCGGTTCGCCCGACCGGCGCCGGCCGCTGGCCGGGCTGTCGGTGCTGGACATCGGCTGCGGCGGCGGCCTGCTGGCCGAGCCGATGACCCGGCTGGGCGCCCGGGTGACCGGGGTCGACGCCGACATGTTCGGCATTACCGCGGCGGTCGAGCATGCCGGCGACGCCGGGCTCGACATCGAGTACGTCGCCGGTGCCGCCGAGGACCTGGTCGCCGCCGGCCGCAGCTTCGACGCGGTGGTGGCCAGCGAGGTGATCGAGCACGTCGCCGACCGCCAGGCGTTCGCCGACGCGCTGGCGGCGCTGCTGCGGCTGGGCGGCGTGCTGGTGCTGACCACCATCAACCGCACGCCGCGCTCCTACGCGACGGCGATCGTCGGTGCCGAGTACGTGCTGCGCTGGGTGCCGCGCGGCACCCACGACTGGTCGAAGTTCCCGACCCCGGAGGAGTTGAAGGGCCTGCTGGAGCCGCGCGGCTTCGCGGTCGGGCCGGCGGTCGGGCTGGCCTACGACCCGGTCGAGGGGACGTTCCGGGAGTCGGCCGACGCCCGGGTGAACTACGCGCTGGTGGCGCATCGGCAGGCCGAGGCCGCGCCATCGTGACCGCGGCCGCGCCGCTGCGGGTCGGCATGATCGGCGCCGGCATGATCAGCCCGTACCACCTGAAGGCCTGGGCCCGCTGCCCGCAGGCCGAGGTGGTCGGCATCGCCGATCCCGACGCGGCGGCGGCCTGCAGCCGCGCCGCCGAGTTCGGCATTCCCGCCGTCCACGCCGATGCCGTCGCGCTGATGGACGCGCTGCGGCCGGACGCCGTCGACATCGCGGCGCCGATGGAGGTCCATGCCGGGATCTGTCGGGCCGCCGCCGACCGTGGCATCGCGGTGATGTGCCAGAAGCCGCTGTGCCCGACCGTGGCCGAGGCCCGCGCCCTGGTCGCCGAGATCGGTGGCCGGGTGCCGTTCGTGGTGCACGAGAACTGGCGCTTCCGCCCGCCGTACCGGCGGATCCGGCAGTGGCTGCGGGAGGGCCGGATCGGCCGGGTGCGGGCCTTCACCATGGCGGTGATGACCAGCGGGCTGGTTCCCGACCTGCCGGACCAGCCGCCGCCGGCGCTGCGCCGCCAGCCGTTCATGGCACGGATGCCGCGCTTCACCGTGCTGGAGGGCGTGATCCACCAGATCGACGCGCTCCGGTTCCTGCTGGACGGGCTGTCGGTGGCCGGCGCCCGGCTTGCCCGGCTCAGCGACGAGGTGGTCGGCGAGGATACCGCGATGCTGCTGCTGGAGAGCCCCGGCGGCGCGATCGGCACGCTGTCGACTTCGCTCACCGTTCCAGGTGCCGGCCCGCGCAGCAGCGATACCCTGACGCTGATCGGCGAGACGGGGACCATCGCGTTCCGCGACTGGGTGCTGTCGTGCACCGCCGACGGTGCGACCGAGAACTTCGAGCGCGAGGCCGTCTACCAGGCCTCGTTCGACGCGGTGATCGCCCAGTTCGCGAGGTCGCTTCGCCACGGCGACCGGTTCGAGACCACCGCCGAGGAGAACCTCGCGACCCTGCAACTGGTCGACGACGTTTACCGGCTGGCCGGCTGGCCCTGACGCCTCAGGCGTCGTCGCGCACCCAGGGGATCGAGCCGAACTCGATGCCCTCGTCCCTCAGGCGCTCGGATTCCTCCGGCGTCGACTCGCCGTAGATGCCGCGGGCGTCGACCTCGCCGTAGTGGATCTTGCGGGCCTCCTCGGCGAACCGGTCGCCGACGTAGTCGCAGTTCTCCTCGACGACCCGGCGCAGGGCCCGGAGCTGGCGCTTAAGCTCGGCCGCCTGCTGGGCGGCCGGGTGCATGGCCTGGATCTCCGTGGGGACCTCGCCCTGGGCTTGCGCGGCCGGTGCCGGCACCGCGACCTCCCGGCCCTTGGCGATGCTGGGCGCCATCAGGGCCTTGGCGACGTCCTTGCTGCCGCAGAGCGGGCATTCCAGCGCGCCGGCGTCGCGCTGGGTGTCGAACGCGTCGGCGTTCCGAAACCAGCCTTCGAATTCGTGGTCGTCGTTGCAGCGAAGTCGGTACAGGATCATCGTCGTCGGTTCCGTTCGATCGGCCTAATATAGAGCGAACGCGCCGGCGATCCAGATTCGCCTGCGCGCCCGGGCATATAGCGCAGTGGGAGGCCGATGCCGGAAGACGCGTCCGATCTCGCCCGACAGGACCGGGACCACCATCTCCACCCGTTCACCGATCCGCGTGTCCTGATCGAGGAAGGCGGCCCGACCGTGATCGTGCGCGGCGAGGGTTGCACCCTGTGGGACGAGGACGGCCACGCCTATCTCGATGCGCTGGCCGGGCTGTGGTGCGTCAACGTCGGCTACGGGCGGGCCGAGCTGGCCGAGGTCGCGGCCGGTCAGATGCAGCGGCTGGCCTACTACAACACCTTCTTCAAGACCACGAGCCCGCCGACCGCGGCGCTGGCGGCGCGGCTGGCCGCGCTGATGCCGGCCGGGCTGAGCCGGGTGCTGTTCGCCAATTCCGGCTCCGAGGCGCTGGATTCCATCGTCCGGCTTTGCCGGCACTTCTGGGGGCTGGAGGGCAAGCCCGACAAGTGGGTGATGATCGGCCGCGACGAGGGCTACCACGGCTCGACCCTGGCGACCGTCAGCCTCGGCGGAATCTCCGGCATGCGCGCCCAGGGCCGGCTGCCGCTGCCCGGCTTCGAGCAGGCCCGGGCGCCCTATGCGTTCCGCTACGCCCCCGACGCCGACCCCGCCGCGTTCGCGGAGCAGGCGGCCGGCTGGATCGAGGCGAAGATCCTGGAGGTCGGGGCCGACAAGGTCGCCGGCGTGGTGGTCGAGCCGGTGCAGGGCGCCGGTGGGGTGATCATCCCGCCGCCGGGCTACCTGGAGCGGGTGCAGGAAATCTGCCGCCGCCACGACGTGCTGTTCGTGCTCGACGAGGTGGTCAGCGGCTTCGGCCGGCTCGGCGCCTGGTCGGCGGCCGAGCGGTTCGGGCTGACCCCGGACTTCATGGCGCTCGCCAAGGGCTTGTCTTCCGGCTACCAGCCGATCTCGGCGGTGATGATCGGCGACCGGGTGGCTCGGGCGCTGATCGACAAGGGCGGCGACCTGGCCCACGGCTTCACCTACTCCGGCCACCCGGTGGCGGCGGCGGTGGCGCTCGCCAACCTCGACATCATCGCCCGCGAACGGCTGGTCGAGCGGGTGCGCGACGACCTGGAAGCCTACTTCGCCGGGGCGCTCGCCCGGCTGGCCGAGCATCCGCTGGTCGGCGAGGTCCGGTCGATCGGCCTGATCGGCGCGGTCGAGCTGGTGCAGCAGCGTGTGCCGCGGGTCGCCTTTGATCCCGTCGGCGTGGTGGCGGCGGTGGTGCGCGACCAGATGCAGCAGCGCGGGGTGATCCTGCGCGCCGTGCGCGACGCCCTGGTGATCGCGCCGCCGCTGGTCGTCACGCACGCCGAGATCGACCGCATCGTCGACACGCTCGCCGAGGTGCTGGAGCTGATCAGCCACGAGCTCGGGCTGGTCCAGGAGGACCGGGCGCTGGCGGCGGCGACCGCCGGCGGGCGGGCGCTGGAGGGCCTGACCTGCCTGGTCACCGGCGCCTCCCGGGGCATCGGAGCAGCGGTCGCCGAGCGCTATGCCGCCGAGGGCGCGCGGGTGGTGCTGGCGGCGCGGCGCCAGGACGAGCTGGACGCGGTCGCGGCGCGGATCCGGGATGCCGGCGGGCAGGCCGCGACCCTGGCGATCGACTTCGCCGCCCCGGACGCGGTCGCCGGCCTGGCCGACCGGATCGCCGGCAAGCTCGGCCGGCTCGACGTGCTGGTGGCCAACCACGGCATCCTCGGCCCGTTGAAGCCGACCGCGGAACTGGACGGCGGCGAGTTCGACCGGGTGGTGGCGGTCAATCTGACCGCGGCGTACCGGCTGCTGCACGAACTCGACCCGCTGCTGCGCGCCTCGCCGTCGGGCCGGGTGCTGGTGGTCAGCTCGGGTGCCGCCGAGGGCGAGCACCCGGCGTGGTCGGCCTATGCCGCCAGCAAGGCCGGGCTGGAGGCGCTGGCCCGGGCCTACGCCGCCGAGACCGGTGACACCGGGATCCGCTGCAACATCGTCGATCCGGGCGAGGTCCGCACCGCGATGCGGGCGGCCGCGTTCCCGGGCGAGGATCCGGAGCGCCTGGCCGACCCGGCGGCGGTCGCCGACGTGTTCGTGCGCCTGGCCAGCCCGGCCTGCCGGTTCACCGGCGCCCGGGTGCCGGCGTGATCGGGGGGAGGGAAGCATGACGAGCGACACCGACCGGTCGATACCCCCGCCGTCGAAGTGGGTGGTCAAGCACGGCGGCATGATCCCGCCCGGCGGCACGGTGCTGGACGTCGCCTGCGGGCCCGGCCGGCACGGCCGGTTCTTCCGCAGCCTCGGCCATCCGGTGGTGTTCCTGGATCGCGACATCACCAAGGTCGTCGACATGGCCAGCGACGACGAGGTCGAGATCGTCGCCCGCGACCTGGAGAGCGGCCGGCCCTGGCCGCTCGCCGGCCGGCAGTTCGCCGGGGTGATCGTGGTCAACTACCTGTACCGGCCTCTGCTGCCGGCGCTGGTGGCCTCGGTGGCGCCGGGCGGCGCGCTGATCTACGACACCTTCGCGGTCGGCAACGAGGCCTACGGCCACCCGTCCAATCCCGACTACCTGCTGCACCGCGAAGAATTGTTGATCGCGGTCCGGCCCGAGCTGGTCGTCATGGCCTACGAGGACGTCGAGGAGACCGACCCGCGGCCGGCGGTGCGCCAGCGCATCCTGGCGGTCCGGCCGGCCCGATGATCGTGCCCCGGTTCCGTTGCAACAACAGGGAGCGTAGGGCCCGAAAGGTGGTCCCACGCTTTGACGTGCCCGGTGCCGATGCTTCAACCTCGCGTCCTGCGATCGCGGTAGGGACCCGGCCATGACTCTGGGCTTCGATGTCGGTGCGGCGGAGGTGCCTGCGGCAGAGCTGTCGGTGCTGCGCCAGCTCCTGGAGCGGCAGGCGCGCGAGCGGCCGACCCGCGAGTTCGTGCGGTTCTGGCGCGGCGAGACCTGGAGCTACGCCGACACCCTCGAACGGGTGCGCCGGCGCGCCGCCGCCCTGCGGGAAGCCGGGGTCGCGCAGGGCGACCGGGTGCTGTGCTGGATGGGCAACGGCCCGGAACTGCTGCTGTCCTGGTTCGCGATCAACTATCTCGGCGCGGTCTACGTGCCGATCAACACCGCGGCGCGGGGACGCCCCCTGGCCCACATCCTGGAAAACGCCGATGCCCGGCTGATGGTCGCGCACCCGGCGCTGGTCGGACGGCTGGAAGGGCTCGACCGCGGCGCGCTCAAGCGGGTGCTGCTGGCCGGGCCGGACGACGTCGAAGTGTCGGCGATCGACGGCGTCGCGCTGTCCCCCCTGGTCGATCCGGACTCGGTCCCGGACGACGCGCTGGCGCTCGACCGGCCGATCGAGCCGTGGGACGTGCAGGCGATCATGTACACCTCCGGGACCACCGGGAACGCCAAGGGCGTGCTGTTCTCCTACGTCCAGCACTGGACCATGGGGCCGGAGGCGATGCAGGCGATCGCACCGGCGGATTGCTGCCTGATCGCCGGGCCGATCTTCCACTGCGGCAGCACGCTGTACGTCTACGCCATGCTGGCCAAGGGCGGCACCATGGCGATGATCCCGGAGTTCAGGACCGCCGAGTTCTGGGCGGCGGTGCGCGAGACCGGCAGCACGGTGGTGCTGCTGCTCGGCGTCATGGCGAGCTTCCTGCTGAAGGCCCCGGTGACGGCGGGCGACCGCGACCACCCGCTGCGCAAGGCCTACATCGTGCCGTTCGGCGAGGACGCGCAGGCGTTCCGGGACCGGTTCGGCGTCGAGTTGCACACGGTCTACAACATGACCGAGATCTCCAGCCCGCTGATCGCCGGCCCGGGCATCAGCGAACCGGGGCTTGCCGGCCGCCCCCGGGCGCCGTTCGAGCTGCGCGTCGTGGACGGCAACGACGTCGAGGTGCCGGCCGGGACCGTCGGCGAACTGGTGGTCCGCGCGCACCGGCCGTGGGCACTGTTCAGCGGCTACTACCGGAATCCCGAGGCGACGGTCGCCGCCCTGCGCAACGGCTGGTTCCACACCGGCGACGCGTTCCGGGTCGACGAGTCCGGGCGGTTCTTCTTCGTCGACCGCCTGAAGGACGTGATCCGGCGGCGCGGCGAGAACATCTCGTCGTTCGAGCTGGAGACCGAGATCACCGCCCATCCGGCGGTCAAGGAGGCCGTCGCCGTGGCGGTGCCGAGCGAGGTCAGCGAGGACGAGGTGCTGGCCGTGGTCACGCCGCTGGAAGGAGCGACGATCGATCCGGCCGACCTGGTCGGGTTCCTGGCCGAGCGGGTCGCCCACTTCATGGTGCCGCGCTACGTCCGGGTCGTGGACGACCTGCCGAAGACCGCCAGCGGCAAGCTGCAGAAGCACGTGCTGCGGACCGAGGGGGTGACGGCGGACACCTGGGACCGCGAGGGCGCGGGAATCAGGCTTCGGCGCGATACGCTCGCCTAGCAGGCCCGCAGGCCCGCCGACCTCGAGCCCGGGCTTCGCGATCGCCCGCGGGTTAGTGATTTCGATACCTTGTTGAGACTATGGTGCCGGCGGTCGTCCCGTGCGCGCCGGGACGGCCGGGACCGCTTCGACGGGGGTCGTCAGAAGGGCATGATGGCAGTCGTATCGCTCAGGACACTGGCAACCGTGCTGATTGCGACGATCGCCGTCAGTGGCCTGTTGCTGATCGGCGGCACGTGGTGGGTCGCGGACCGCGTGGCGGCGGGCCAGGCGGAGTGGCGCGCCTACCGCGACAGCAACTCGCCGGACGCCGCCGCCCTGGTCGATATCGGCACGTATCTCGGATACGGCGGTGCCATCCATCACCTGCAGAACTACCTGCTGCGCAACGAGCCGTCCTACCTCGAGCGGCTGCGGATCTCGGCCGGACGGGTCCGGGCGGCGCTGGCGAAATACCGGACGATGGCGTCGACCGACGGCGAACTGACCGCGCTCGACACCATCGAGTCCACCCTGCAAAGGCTGGAACGGACCGCCGCGACCACCCGGACGCTGCGGGCCGACGCGCGCCCGGACCGGACGGGGAACGGTATCCCGGCGGTCGAGGTCCGGCAGGCCGTCGAGGCCCTGGGCGTCCTGGAGCGCGCGGTCGGCGCCCGGCGGGCCTTGCAGGCAGAAGGTCCGACCAAGCTCGAGGTGCTGTACGGGCTGCGCCGGGCGATCGGCTTCGGCGGCATGATCCACGCCTTCAAGAACCTCGTGCTGCGCGGCGACCCGGCGTCCGCCGCCGAGGTCGAGGGCGGGGTCCGGGCCGCGGCCGAGCAGATCGCGCGCTACCGAGGCCTCGGCGTGAACGAAGCCGAGGACGCGGCGCTGTCGGACATCGCGAAAATTCTCGAAACGTACGGTGCCCGGACCGACCTCGTGGTCTCGATGTGGAAGACGGGCGACCCGGTGAGTGCCATCGACGCGGCGGTCCGCGTCGACGACGCACCGGCGGTCGCCGGGCTCGCGACCCTCGAACTGGAGATCGCCCAGGAAGCTGATCTGAGGGCCCACCGGATCGACCGTACCCTCGGGTTCGTCACCACCCTGTCGAGTGCGCTGGTGGCGACCGCGATCGCCATGGGCGCCATCGTCTGCGCGTTCGTCGCCTGGGTCCTGCTGCGGGCCGTCCAGGCGCCGCTGACGCGGATCGCGGAGGACATGAACCGGGTTGCGGCGGGCGAGGAGGTCGGGCCGGGCGTGGTGCACAGCCACGTCGCCGAGCTGTCGGCGCTGGCCGACGCCACCGAGGTGTTCAAGCGCTACGCCGAGGAGCTCGCGCTGCACGTCTCCACGCTGCAGCACTTCCAGCGCCTGTCCACCGATGTCAGTGTGCCGCTGGAACAGCGGATCGCGCAGATCCTGGAGTTCGGGCTCGCGCATTTCCGGCTGTCGCTGGGGACCGTGGCGCGGATCGCGGACGGCCAGTACATCGTCGAGCAGTCGGTCGGCAGCGGCGAGGCGCAGAGGCGACGTGGCGACCGCTTCGACCTGGACACCACCTATTGCCGGCACACTCTGGAGGCCGGGCATGCCTGGGCCCGGCACGACTTCGCCAACAGCGAGTACGCCGACGACGTCTGTTTCCGGACATTCGGCCGCGGTGCCTATATCGGCGCCCCGATCACGGTCGACGGCGAGGTCTACGGGACCATCAACTTCTCCTCGGTCGAACCGCGCAACCGCCCGTTCAGCGAAGGCGACATCGCGCTGGTGGAGCTGACCGCACGCTGGCTCGGCATGGAGCTCGAACGTCAGCGCTCCCTGAACCGGCTGGCGACCGCGAAGGCCGAAGCGGAGGACGCCGCCCGGGCCAAGGCCGAGTTCCTGGCCAATATGAGCCACGAGATCCGCACCCCGATGAACGCGGTGATCGGGCTCAGCGGGCTCGCGCTCCGCTCGGGTCTGCCGGACCGTGCCCGCGACTACCTGGAGAAGATCAACCGGTCTTCGATGACCCTGTTGCGGATCATCAACGACATTCTCGACTTCTCGAAGATCGAGGCCGGCCGTCTATCGATCGAAGCGACGCCGTTCGACCTCGACGACGTGCTGCAGGACGTGGCGACGCTGATCGGCGAGGTGCAGGAGGACCGGCCGGTCGAGGTGGTGTTCTCCTCCGACCCGGGCATTCCCCGGACCCTGATCGGCGACCCGCTCCGTCTCGGCCAGGTCCTGGTCAACCTGGTCGGCAACGCCATCAAGTTCACCGAGGCCGGCGAGATCCTGGTCCGCATCGAAGTCGCCAGTCGCGAGGGCGGGCGGCTGCGGCTGCGCGGCAGCGTCTCGGACACCGGGATCGGCATGTCCGAGGACCAGGTCGCGCACCTGTTCCAGGCGTTCTCCCAGGCCGACGGCTCGACCACCCGACGGTTCGGCGGAACCGGTCTCGGCCTCGCCATCAGCAAGCAGCTCGTAGGGTTGATGAACGGCGAGATCTCGGTCGAAAGCACGCTCGGCAAGGGCAGCACCTTCACCTTCAGCGTGCTGCTCGACGACGCCGGCAGCAGCGCCCGGCGCGAGCTGCCCCGGCACGTCGACCCGGCCAATGTCCGCATCCTGGTCGTCGAGGACAACGCGGTCGCCCGGGCGGTGCTGTCCGACACCCTGAAGGGGCTCAGGTTCACCGACGTGGCGACGGCGGCGGACGGCCCGGAGGCACTGCGGTGCTTCGGCGACGCCGTGCGGGACGGCGAGCCCTTCGACGTCGTGCTGGTCGACTGGTGGATGCCCGGCATGGACGGGGTCGCGACGGCCCGGCACCTGCGGGCGCTGTCCGGCGCCGGGGAGCCGCCGCCGATTCTGTTGATGACCGCCCACACCCGGGCGGAGGTGATCGAGAAGGCCCAGGACGCCGCGGTCTTCAAGGTCCTGTTCAAGCCGCTCAACGTCTCGATGCTGGTCGACGGCATCGCCGAGGCGCTGGACGCCGGAAAGGGGGCCCGGGTGGTGACGGACGACTCCCAGGCCCCGGCCGAGGCCGCCGATCCCAGGCTTGCGGGGCTGCGGGTCCTGGTCGTCGAGGACAACGAGATCAACCAGCAGATCGCCCGCGAGATCCTGGAGAGCGCCGGCCTGGTCGTCGATGTCGCCGAGAACGGGGCGGTCGCGCTGACGCATCTCCGCTCCGCCGGGACATTGCCGGATGCTATCCTGATGGACCTGCAGATGCCGGAGCTGGACGGCTACGAGGCGAGCCGGTGGATCCGGGCGGACGACCGGTTCGCCGCCATCCCGATCATTGCCATGACCGCCCATGTCACCGACGACGAGCGGGTCCGCTGCCTGGCCGCCGGCATGGTGGACCACGTGCCGAAGCCGGTCGAGGTCCGCCATCTCCTCGACACCCTGGAACGGTGGACCCGGAAGGGGGTACGACCGACGGAGGACGACCCGGAGCCTGCCGGCGAGTTCTTCACGGTCGCGCATGCCGCGGCGGCCGGGCCCGACGCCGGGCGCCGCCCGGCCCTCGACCTGGATGCGGCACGCGCCCGGCTCGGCGTGCCGATGCCGGTGCTGCACCGGGCGGTGCGGCAGTTCGCCGATACCTACCGCGACGCCCCGGCGGTGCTGGCGGGCAAGCTGGACGGGGAGGCCTGGGCGGAGGCCGAGCGCTATGCCCATTCGCTGGTCGGATTGGCGGCGACGATCGGTGCCAACGCCCTGTCGGCCGAGGCGCGGGTCATCGAGTCGTCGCTGCGCGATCCGGGCCGGCGCGGCGAACGGCCCGACCTGGCGGTCCTGTCGATGGTGCACCGGGACGTGATGGCCGCAATCGACGGCATGGCGATCGCCGGCGGCGATGCCGGGGCGGTCGAGATGCCGAGGGACAATGCCGGGCTGGGCGACCTTGTGAGGGAGATGGATGCCGGGCTCGCAACCAACCGGATCTCGGTCCGGCGGCGCTTCGACGAGCTTCGCTCGCTGTGCGGCAAGGGGGCGGAGTCCGAACTGGACCGGATGGCGGCCGACCTCGTGCGGCTGGATTTCCCGGCGGCCCGGCGACGGCTCCGGGCGATCGCCGCCCTGCACGCGATCGACATGGGGGACGGACATGGCTGACGCACCCGTGCCGGCGAAGATCCTGATCGTCGACGACGAACCAGCCAACATCGACCTGCTGGCGGCGGTGCTGGAGGAGGACGGCGACATCCTGTTCGCCACCACCGGCGCTTCCGCCCTGGCGATCGCCGAGACCGAGCGGCCCGACATCGTGCTGCTCGACGTGGTCATGCCGGACCTGGACGGCTACGAGGTCTGTCGGCGCCTGAAGGACAATCCGGTCACCGCCGAGATCCCGGTGATCTTCATCACGGCGCTCAACCAGCAGACCGACGAGGAGGCCGGGCTGGTGGCCGGCGCGGTCGACTACGTCGCCAAACCGATCAGTGCGCCGATCACCCGGGCGCGCGTGCGCACGCACCTCGAACTCAAGCGTCACCGCGACCGCCTGAGCGAGCTGGCCTACCTGGACGGGCTGACCGGGTTGGCGAACCGGCGGCGGTTCGACGAGTACGCCGCGCTTGAGTGGCGGCGGGCGTCCCGCCATGGCCGGACGATCTCGATCCTCATGGTCGATGTGGACGAGTTCAAGCACTACAACGACTCGTACGGCCACCTGCAGGGGGACGCCTGCCTGAAACAGGTTGCCGCCGCCCTGCGCCGGCAGTTCGCGCGCCCGGCCGATATGGTTGCGCGCTATGGCGGCGAGGAGTTCGTGGGCATCCTGCCCGAGACCCCCTTGGACGGCGCTCTCGTGCTGGCCGAACGCGCGCGGGCGGCGGTCGAGGAACTCGCGATTCCGCACGAGGGCGCGAACACCGCAGCGGTCGTGACCGTGAGCGTCGGAGTCGCGTGTGTGGAGGCCGAGGCCGCGACCTCGCTGGAGGACACGCTGGCACTCGCCGATGCCCGGCTCTATCGCGCCAAGTCGATGGGCCGGAACCGGGTGTCGGCCGGCTGACCGGGATCGGTGGGGCCCGCGATTGAGCGGCATCAAGGCGCCGGCCGGCCGGCGGCCTCAGTCTGCAACCGCCGGCTCCGCAGGGCGCCCGCGTCGCCGCGACCGGCAGGAGGCGGACCGGCAGGAGGCGGACCGGCAGGAGACGGACGGGCAGGAGACGGACCGGGAGCATCCGCCATGGACATCGACGTGATCCTGCACCCGACCGACGGCTCGCGGGATGCCGGGAAGGCGCTCGACCTGGCCTGCGATCTCGCCCGCAGCCACGGTGCCAAGCTGGTCATCGTGCATGTGCAGGGACACCACGAGTGGGACGTGCCGCCCGGCGGCGCGCGTCGCGCGGGGGCGCGCCGGCAGGCCGGCGAACCCGAGGTCGACCTGCAGCGCCTGCGTGCCCAGGCGGTGCTCGACGTGGCCATCGCCGAGGCCCACGGCCGCGGCCTGCCGGACGTCGAGCCGATCCTGGTCGAGGGCGACGCGGCCGGGGCGATCGTCGAGGCGGCGAAGGCCGTCGAGGCGAACTTGATCGTCCTCGGCAGCCGCGGACTCGGCGACCTTCAGAGCCTGCTGCTCGGCAGCGTGTCGCACAAGGTGATGCAGCGGTCGTCGTGCAGTTGCCTGGTGGTCCGGTAGGCGCAGCGGCCTATTCCGGGTCGCCCGGTTCGGCGACCCGCAGTTCCCGTGCCGCTCGCACTTCGTCGAGACGCCGCACCGGGGTGGTGTGCGGGGCGTCGTGCAGCAGGTCGGGCCGGTCGCGGGCCTCGTCGGCGATCGCCAGCATCGCCGCGACGAAGGCGTCGAGGGTGGCCAGCGTTTCGGTCTCGGTCGGCTCGATCATCAGGGCTTCCGGCACGATCAGCGGGAAGTAGTTGGTCGGCGGGTGGAAGCCGTAGTCCATCAGCCGCTTGCTGACGTCGAGCGCGCGCGCCCTGGTGCCATCCGGCCGGCCCTCGCAGACGAACTCGTGCATGCAGGTGCGGTCGAACGGCACCGGATACCGGTCGCGCAGCTTCACCCTGAGATAATTGGCGTTCAGCACCGCGGCCATGGCATTGGCCTTGAGCCCGGAATCGCCGTGGCCGGCGATGCTGGCGTAGGCCCGGACCAGCATGCCGAAATTGCCGTGGAACGCGCACATCCGGCCGATCGATCTCGCCGGCGTCTCCAGCCGATAGCGGCCGTCCCCATCCATCTCGACCACCGGGCCCGGCAGGTACGGCGCCAGCGCCGCGCTCGCCCCGACCGGGCCGGAGCCCGGGCCGCCGCCGCCATGCGGGGTGGCGAAGGTCTTGTGGAGGTTGAAGTGCATCAGGTCGACGCCGAGGTCGCCGGGCCGGGCGATGCCGGTCAGGGCGTTCATGTTGGCGCCGTCGCCGTAGACCAGGCCGCCGGCGGCATGCACCAGGGCGGCGACCTCGTCGATCCGCTCCTCGAACAGGCCGAGCGTCGTCGGGTTGGTCAGCATGATGCCGGCCAGCCGGTCGTCGCAGGCCGCGCTGACCGCCTCGATGTCGACGTTGCCGCGCCCGTCGGACGGCACCTCGACCGCCACGAACCCGGCCATGGTCGCCGAGGCCGGATTGGTGCCGTGTGCGGAGTCGGGGATCAGGATCACGTCGCGGCCCGGCTCGCCGCGGTTGGCGTGCCAGGCCCGGATCATCAGCAGCGCCGTCAGCTCGCCCTGGGCGCCGGCCGCCGGCTGCAGGGTCATGCCGGCGAACCCGCCGATCCGCTTGAGCGCCTCCTGCAGGCGGTGCATCAGCTCCAGTGCCCCCTGCGCGGACGCCTCGTCCTGCAGCGGGTGCAGGCCGGCGAAGCCCGGCAGCCGGGCGAGCCGCTCGTTGATCTTCGGGTTGTACTTCATGGTGCAGGAGCCGAGCGGATAGAAGCCGCCGTCGACCCCGTAGTTGCGCTGCGACAGGTGCAGGTAGTGGCGGACCACCTCCGGCTCCGACAGCTCCGGCAGGCCGTTGTCGGCGCGGACCAGGTCGTCCGGCAGCGGGGCGGGCGGCACGTCGCAGTCCGGCAGGCTCGTGCCGGGCCGGCCGGGGACGCTGAGTTCGTAGAGGGTGGGGATGTCCGTCACGACACGATCTCCCGCAGCGCCGCGACGAGGCGGTCGATCTCGGCCCGCGTGTTGGTCTCGGTGACGGCCACCAGCATGCGGTTGCCGTAGCCGGGGAAGAACCGGCCGAGGTCGAAGCCGCCGACGATCCCGTGCCCGTCGTGCAGCCGCGCGTTCGCCTCGGCGGCCGGGACCGGTAGCTCGACGACGAACTCCTTGAAGAACGGCGCCTGTGGCGCGTCCGGGTTGACGGCGACGCCGTCGATCGCGGCGATCCGGTCGGCAGCGTAGTGACTCTTGTGGAAGCACAGCTCGGCGATCCGCCTGAGGCCGGCCTTGCCGACGGTCGCCAGGTAGGTGGCGGCGGCCAGCGCCCCGAGCGCCGAGTTCGTGCAGATGTTGCTGGTCGCCCTGGCGCGCCGGATGTGCTGCTCGCGGGTGGCCAGGGTGAGGACGTAGCCGCGCCGGCCGTCGGCGTCCGCGGTCTCGCCGACCAGCCGTCCGGCCAGCCGGCGGATGTGGGCCCGGCGGGTCGCGAAGATGCCGAGCGACGGGCCGCCGAAGGACGGCGCCAGGCCGAGCGGCTGGCCGTCGGCGACCACCACGTCGGCGCCGAATTCGCCGGGCGGCCGGAACAGGCCGAGCGCGATCGGGTCGACCGCGACGATCAGCAGCGCGCCCTTGCCGTGCACGGCCTCGGCGATGCCGTCGAGCCGTTCCAGCCGGCCGAGCACGTTCGGGGTCTGCAGCACCAGGGCGGCCGTGCGCTCGTCCACCATGTCGGCGAGATCGGCGGCGGCGACGGTCGGATCGTCCGGGACCCGGAGCTCGGCGTCGCTGCCCCGCAGATAGGTCTCGACCACCCCGCGGTGGTGGAGGTGCACCGACGGCGACATCACGATGCCGGTGCGCGCGTCCTTGGTCGCGTCCAGGGCCAGCAGCACCGCCTCGGCCAGCGAGGTCGCGCCGTCGTAGTGGCTGGCGTTCGAGACCTCCATGCCGGTCAGCCGGCAGATCATGGTCTGGTACTCGAACATCGCCTGCAGCATGCCCTGGCTCAGCTCGGGCTGGTACGGCGTGTAGGCGGTGTAGAACTCGCCGCGCTGCAGGACGTAGTCGACGGTCGCCGGCACGAAGTGCCGCCAGGCGCCGGCGCCGAGGAAGCACGGCCCGGCGTCGATGCCGGTGTTGCGCGATGCAAGGCGGCGCAGCTCGGCGTCCAGCTCCAGCTCGGACAGCGGCGCCGGCAGGCCGAGTTCGGGGAACCGGGCGCGCCCGGGGATCGCGTCGAACAGCGCCTCCAAGCTGTCGACGCCGATGGCGTCGAGCATTCGGCGCTGCTCGTCCGGGGTGTGCGGCGTGTAGCTCATCGCCTGCCTTCCGCGGGACAGACGACCATCCGACGCCACTCCGCCGGTGTCCGCGTTGACGTCGGTCAATTTACCCGGCGACCGGGGTCAGGCGGTGCCGGCGATAGCCGACGATCACCGGCAGGTAGCCGCGGCCGGCCAGCTCGGCGTCCAGTGCGGCGTCGCCGGTGTCGAACCGGAGTGCGGCGGTGCGCTTCAGCTTGGCCGGGGTGGCGACGACCACGATGTTCCCGGTGCCGATCCGGCGGATCGCTTCCGGGCTGATCTGCAGGTTGCCGCGGCCGAGCACGAAGCCCTGGGCGCCGATCGGGCTGACGATCAGTCGGGCGTCCGGATTGCGCGCCAGCAGCGCGAGGATGGCGGACTCGTCCAGGTCGCGGCCGATCAGCCTTCCGGCCAGCAGGGCGTCGACGCCCAGCAGGGTCTTGTCGAGCCCGAGCGCCTCGGCGACCGCCTGGACGGTGCTGCCGGGGCCGAGCAGGAACAGGGTATCGGGACGGGCGGCGATCTCCTCGCCGAGATAGTCGGCGATCGCGGCCTTCACCTCGGCGTCGGAACTCTCGACGACCAGCGCCTTGGCGGTCTGGGTGCGGGTCGGCTCGAAGGGCGTGCGGGCCCTGCAGGATAGCCGCATCGCCAGCTCGCCGGCCCGGTAGCGTTCCTCGTCGAGATCGAGCACGTCGACGGTGGCCAGCGGCAGCGTCCCGGCGAGCCAGTCGCGGACGACCTCGGCGGTCCCGGCCGGCGTCACGCCGAACACGCCGGAGAACATCTTGACGCCGGCCGGGATGCCGAGCATCGGCGTGGCCTCGCCGACCACCGACGCGACGTCGCGCGCAGTCCCGTCGCCGCCGCAGAACAGCACCAGCCCGGCCCCGGCGGCGACGAACGCCTCGACCGCCGCGACGGTGTCGTCCCGGCTCGGGATGGCGGCGGTGGCGTGCACGACCCGGACGGCGTCGAAGCCGGCCGCCCGCAGGACGTCGGCCCCCATGGTCCCGGCGCAGGTCAGCCACTCGATCGCGGCGGGATCGTCGAGACTGTCGCGCAGGTGTCGCAGGGCCTCGACGGCCCGTCCGGGAGCGACCGGGACGGCGCCGAGCCGGGCGGCCTCGTCGGCCAGCCCGTCGGTGCCCTTGAGCCCGACCCGGCCGCCCATGCCGGCGATCGGGTTGATCAGGAAGCCGATGCGCATGCCGGGCAGTACAGCACGGCTGCGCTGCGCCGGCCCCGACCTGGATCAATCGGATGCGGTCGGTTCCGGCGGCGGCAGGCCGTCCAGGCTGTCGCGCAGCCGGTCGAGCAGGCGGAACAGCAGCACGCACTCCTCGAGCGAGAAGGCGTCCAGCGCGTCGGCGTAGTAGCGGCGGATGTCGGCCAGCATGTCGGTCCACACCCGCTCGCCCGCCGGGGTGAGGCGGACGTGCCGCAGCCGGCCGTCGCCCTCGGTGCCGCGCACACGCTCGACCAGGCCGAGATCCTCGAGCCGCGCCAGCACGCCGGCGAGGTTCTGGCGGCTGACCATCAGGAAGCCGATCAGCTCCTTCACCGTCATGCCGCGCTCGCGTGCGCCGGGGCGCGACAGCGCGCCCATGACCGCCCATTGCTGGGTGGTGGCGCCGTGCCGGGCGACCGCGCGGGTGCCGGTCTTATGCATCAGGTTGGAGGCCTGATAGAGCCGCAGAAACAGCCGATTGGCGACGTCGAACCGGGCGTCCGCATCGGCGGTGGAAAGGCGCGTGGAGGCTGGATAATTCATCAACACCTTGTCATATCGTTTGAGATATAGCATACCATTGTCATAATGTCGGGACCAGCGGATTTGCCCGCGGTCCCCCGAGCGAGCCCGAGGGAGGAGACATGCGCGGTCTGAAGGACAGGGTGGTGGTCGTCACCGGCGGCGGCGGCGGGATCGGCAGCGCCACCTGCCGGCGCTTCGCCGAGGCCGGGTCCAAGGTGGCGGTGCTGGACATCGACCTGGCGGCGGCCGAGCGCGTCGCCAAGGAGATCGGCGGCGCGGCACGGGCGTTCGCCTGCGACATCACCGACCACGCCGCCGTCGTCGCGACGGTCGCCGCCGTCGAGGCGGCGCTCGGCCCGATCGGCGTGCTGGTGAACAACGCCGGCTGGGACGTGTTCCGGCTGTTCAAGGACAGCACGCCCGAGGAGTGGCAGAAGCTGGTCGCCATCAACCTGATGGGCCCGCTGAACATGCACCACGTGGTGCTGCCGGGCATGCTGGAGCGGCGGTACGGGCGGATCGTCAACATCGCCTCCGACGCGGCGCGGGTCGGCTCGACCGGCGAGGCGGTGTACGCCGCCTGCAAGTCCGGGATGCTCGGGTTCTCCAAGACCCTGGCGCGCGAGCACGCGCGGCACGGCATCACCGTGAACGTGGTCTGCCCGGGGGCGACCAACACCGCCCTGTTCGCCGAGTACAAGAAGGGCGCCGGCAATCCCGAGAAGCTGGAGGAGGCGTTCCGCCGGGCCGTGCCGATGGGCCGGATCGGCGAGCCCGAGGACCTGCCGGGCGCCATCCTGTTCTTCGCCAGCGACGACGCGGCGTTCGTGACCGGCCAGGTGCTGAGCGTGTCCGGCGGTCTCACCATGGCCGGTTGAGGGGAGGGCAGAGAGATGCAGTACGAGGACATCCGGTTCACGGTGGCCGACGGCGTCGCCACCATCACGATCGACCGGCCGAAGGTGATGAACGCCTTCCGCGGCCGGACCTGCGAGGAGCTGATCCACGCCTTCAACAAGGCCGGCTGGGACAAGTCGATCGGGGTGATCGTGCTGACCGGCGCCGGCGACCGGGCGTTCTGCACCGGCGGCGACCAGTCGGCCCATGACGGCCAGTACGACGGCCGCGGCATGATCGGCCTGCCGGTCGAGGAGCTGCAGTCGATCATCCGCGAGGTGCCGAAGCCGGTGATCGCCCGCGTGCAGGGCTACGCCATCGGCGGCGGCAACGTGCTGGCGACGCTGTGCGACTTCACCATCGCCTCGGAGAAGGCGCAGTTCGGCCAGGTCGGCCCGAAGGTCGGCTCGGTCGACCCGGGCTTCGGCACCGCCTATCTCGCCCGCATCGTCGGCGAGAAGAAGGCGCGCGAGATCTGGTACCTGTGCCGCCGCTACACCGCCGCCGAGGCGCTGGCCATGGGGCTGGTGAACACGGTGGTGCCGCACGAGGAACTGGATGCCGAGGTGGCGCGCTGGTGCGCCGAGATCATGGAGAAGAGCCCGACCGCGATCGCCATCGCCAAGCGCTCGTTCAACGCCGACACCGACAGCATCCGCGGGATCAGCGGCATGGGCATGCAGGCGCTGTCGATGTACTACGCCAGCGAGGAATCCCAGGAGGGCGTGCGGGCGTTCAACGAGAAGCGCAAGCCCGAGTTCCGGAAGTACCAGAAATGACCGCCGGACTCAGCACTGCCGGGCTCGGCACCGCCGGGCTCAGCGAGGAGCAGGTCGCGATCCGCGAGGCGGCCGAGCGGTTCGCGCGCGAGCGGATCGCCCCCGGCTACATGGCGCGCGAGCAGACCGGCCGGGTCGACCGCGACCTGGTGCGCGAAATGGGGGCGCTCGGCCTGATCGGCGCCGACCTGCCGGAAGCCCATGGCGGGCTCGGCGCCCCCAGCGTCACCACCGGCCTGGCGGTCGAGGCGGTCAGCCACGCCGACATCAACGTCAGCTACGTCCAGCTGCTGGCGTCGCTGAACGGCCAGATCGTCGCCCGCCACGGCTCGCCGGAGCTGGCCGGCGAGTGGATCCCGCGCATCGTCTCGGGCGAGGCGCTGTTCGCGCTGGCCCTGACCGAGCCGCGCGGCGGCTCCGACGCCGCCAACCTGCAGCTCTCGGCCCGGCGCGACGGCAACGGCTACGTCCTGAACGGCGAGAAGTCGTCGATCTCGATGGCCGACCAGGCCGACGCGGCGGTGGTATTCGCCCGCACCGGCGCCGCCGACAGCGGGGCGCGAGGGGTGACCGCGTTCCTGGTGCCGACCGACACGCCCGGCGTCACCACCACCCGCTTCAGGGATCTCGGCAGCCACGCCGTCGGCCGCGGCTCGATCTTCTTCGACGACGTGAAGCTGCCGGCCGACCACCGCCTCGCCGAGGAGGGGATGGGGTTCGTGCAGGTCATGCAGGGCTTCGACTACAGCCGCGCGCTGATCGGCCTGCAGTGCTGCGCGGCGGCGCAGGCCTCGCTCGACGAGAGCTGGGCCTACGTGACCGAGCGCGAGGCGTTCGGCGCGCCGATCGCCCGGTACCAGGGGGTGACCTTCCCGCTGGCCGAGGGCGAGGGGATGATCGCGGCGGTCCGCCAGCTCTGCTACCACACCCTGCGCCTGCGCGACGACGGCGCCCCGCACACCGCCGAGGCGGCGATGTGCAAGTGGCTCGGCCCGAAGACCGCGGTCGACGTGATCCACCAGTGCCTGCTGACCCACGGCCACTACGGCTGGTCGATGGACCTGCCGCACCAGCAGCGGCTGCGCGACGTCATGGGCTTGGAGATCGGCGACGGCACCGCACAGATCATGAAGATGATCGTGGCGCGGGAACGGGCCGGCAAGGTGACGGTGCAGCACGCCGCCCGGCCCTGACTTAAGCACTGACTTATGTCATATCCCTGGCCGGCGTTTGGACCGATACGTCAGCCATGGAACAGTTGCTGGCCACCGACGCCCTGTCGGATTCCACCAAGATCGTCCTCGGCGCGGGGGTGATCGGGCTCATCTTCGGCTACTGCGCCCAGCAGAGCCGGTTCTGCCTGAGGGCGGCCTGCCTGGAGTTCTGGGGCGGCAGGCTCGGACCCAAGGTGGCGGTCTGGCTCATCGTGTTCGGGACGGCGCTGCTGGCCGTGCAGCACCTGATCGCGACCGGCCGGCTGAACCCCCTGGACGTGCGGCAGCTGGCGATGGCCGGCAGCCTGTCCGGCGCGATCGTCGGCGGCCTGATGTTCGGCGTCGGCATGGTGCTGGCGCGCGGCTGCGCCAGCCGCCTGCTGGTGCTGTCGGCCACCGGCAACGTCCGGGCGCTGGTCGCCGGGCTGGTGGTGACGGTCGCCGCCCAGGCCAGCCTGTCCGGCATCCTGTCGCCGGTGCGCGAGGCGGTGAACCGGCTGTGGGTGGTCGGCCCGAACGCCCGCAACCTGGCCCTGCACCTGCCGGACGGCACCGGGCTGGCGCTCGGCCTCGCCTGCGTCGCGCTGGCGGCGTTCCTGGCGTGGCGCAACAAGGTCGGGCTGTGGACCGCGGCGACCGCGGTCGGTGTCGGCCTGACGATCGCGCTCGGCTGGGCCTTCACCGCGGCCCTGTCGCACGTCTCGTTCGAGCCGGTGACGGTCAGCAGCGTCACCTTCACCGGCCCGTCGGCCGACACCCTGATGGCGCTGATCGTCCGGCCCGAGATGGTCATGAACTTCGGCATCGGACTGGTGCCGGGCGTGTTCGCCGGCTCGCTGATCGCGACGCTGGCGCACCGCGAGTTCCGGGTGCAGACCTTCGACGCCGAGAGCGGCACGATCCGCTACCTGGTCGGCGCGGTGCTGATGGGCTTCGGCGGCATGGCGGCCGGCGGCTGCGCGGTCGGCGCCGGCGTGACCGGCGGCTCGGTGCTGTCGCTCACCGCCTGGGTGGCGCTGCTGTGCATGTGGATCGGCGGCGGCCTGGCCGGGATCGTGCTCGAGCGCCCGGCGGCCGGCGCGCCGCCGCAGGGGTGGACGACCGGCATCCTGGCGACGTTCCGGCGGTCGTAGAGGGCGGCGGGGGGCGGCGATTTCGGGGGGCCGGCGGACGGAGAGTCCCGTCGCACGGGGCGGGAATGGCGGAGGGGATGGGATTCGAACCCACGAGGGGCTTTCACCCCTACACACTTTCCAGGCGTGCGCCTTCAACCACTCGGCCACCCCTCCGGAAGCGGCGCAAACTAATCGACCGGGACGGGCTTTGCAACGCTTCAGGAACCGCCCGTCGCCGGCCGGTGCCCGGTCCGGCCCGGTCCGCCCGCGGGGCGGGTTCCGCGAACCCGTCGGTCGTGGTTAACTCCTTGCGGGAAAAACGCGGACGGGCGGACGATGCGGGCGATTCGCCGGTCCCCGATCGGCGCCCGCGGGTCTGACATGCGTACCGGGTTTCGCGTCATCGGCTGGATCCTGACCGGCCTCGCCGCCGCCCTGCTGGCGCGCGACCTGTTCGTGCTGGCGCAGACCGGCCGCTGGGCGCCGATCGACACCGGCGCGCTGTGGTGGTGGCTTCACCCGACCTCGCTGCAACTCGCCGAGCCGGCAATCGCCCGGCATGTCCATCCGGTCCTGTGGGACCCGGTCATGCTCACCGTCCTGCTGTCGCCTGCCTGCCTTGTGCTGGGCGTGCCGGGGCTGCTGCTGCTGCTGGTCACCGGCCGGCGGCGCGGGCGCCGGTCGCGCCGGTTCGGCGGTTGAGCGCGTACGGATCCGAACAACCGGTCGACATAAATTTACAAGTCATTTCTTGTTTTAATTCGACGGTCGCCCCATACTTCGTGAAACAGATTCACGGGAGGTCGCCATGTCCGTCGCCATCACCGAAGCGCCGTCCGGCCGGGACAACGCCGCCGCTGGAGACTGGGTCGCCGCCCTGCCGCTGGCCGAGCTCGAGGCCAAGGGCCGGGCGCTGGTCAAGCGCGGCGGCCGGCAGATCGCGCTGTTCGCGACGCCGGGCGGGGTGCGCGCCGTCGCCAACCGCTGCCCGCACGAGGGCTACCCGCTGTCCGAGGGCACCCTTGCCGACGGCCCCGGCGGCTGCACGCTGACCTGCAACTGGCACAACTGGAAGTTCGACCTGACGACCGGCGAGGTCGCCGGCGGCGGCGACGCCGTGCGGGTGTTCCCGGTCGAGATCCGCGACGGCATGGTCCATGTCGACGTTGCCGACCTGCCGGCGGAAGAGCGCATCGCCCGGGCGCTGGCCGGGCTGAAGGACGGCTTCCGGCGGCCCGAGCGCGACCGCATGGCCCGCGACCTGGCCCGCATCGAGGCGGCCGGCGGCGACCCGCGGTTTGCCCTGGCCGCGGCGGTCGAGTGGACCCACGACCGGCTGGAATACGGCACCCGCCACGGCTATGCGGCGTTGCCGGACTGGCTGGCGCTGGCCGACGCGGCGGCCGACCCGGTCGACCGGCTGGCCTGCCTGACCGAGACCGTCGGCCACCTCGCCGACGATGCGCTCCGTCATCCCGCCTTCCCGTACCCGGTCGGCAGCGAGCCCTGGAACGAGGACCGGTTCGTCGCCGCGGTCGAGGCCGAGGACGAGGCCTCGGCGGTCCGGCTGGTGCGCGGCGGGCTGGCGGCCGGCGGGTTCGCGACGGTCGACCGAGGGCTGTGCCGGGCGGCACTGAGGCACTACCAGGATTTCGGGCACTCGGCGATCTACGTGGAAAAGACCCGCGAGGCGGCGGTCCGGCTCGGCGAGCATGCGCCGGTCGAAGGCATGGTGCTGGCGCTGGTCCGCAGCCTGATCAACGCCCGCCGCGAGGATCTGATCCCGGAGTTCAAGGCCTACCGGCCGGCGCGCGACACCTGGACCGGGCGCGGCTCGGCCAAGGCCAAGCCGGCGGATTTCTGCCGGGCCTCGGTCGCCAAGTGCCTGGAGCGGGCGCTGGCGGCCAGCGGCGACACCGGCCGGCTGTACGACGCCATGCTGGAGGCGGCGGCCTGGCAGCTGCTGCGGGCCGACCCGCTGTACGCCGGCCGCGCGGCCCAACCGGTCAGCCAGAACGTCGACCGGCTCGACTTCAGCCACGCCATCACCTTCGCCAATGCCGGCCGGCGGATCGCCGCGCGGCACCGCGAGCTGTGGCCGGACGTGCTGCTGCAGATCGCCTGCTTCCTCGGCCGCAATGGCGGCTTCGTCGACCCGGGCTACGACTGGCGGCGCTGGCAGGTGACCGATGTCGACCGGTTCCTGGCCGAGGCCGCCGACGGGGTGGTCGACCACGGCCAGGCCGAGTACATCGTCACCGCCCACCTCGCCAAGATGCTGTGCGCGGTCCGCGAGGAGGTCGCGGCGGCGCCGAACGCCGCCTGGGTGCCGGCCCTGGCGGCCGCCCTCAACCGGTTCCTGAACGAGCCGTTCCGCCGCATCCTGCCCCGCCGCATCGCCCACCAGGCGCGCGAGACGGTGCGGGGGGAGTAGCGCCCGTCGGCTCGTAGCTTCCGGCTCCGTCCCGCCGCCGGCGGGCCGGTCCGGAATGACGGCAGGAAAAGGGATGGCGATCCTACTTTCCATTGTCGTCATTCCGGAGAGACGCGGCCCCGGCGCGGCTCATCCGGAACCCACCAGCCGCTTCGGCCGGTCAGCGGCGCGGTTCCACCTCTTCCACCCGCCCGTGTCCCTCCGCATACTCCCGCTCGAAACCACCGGGAGGATGCGCCGTGAAGGTCACCGCGATCGAGACGATCCGGCTCGAGGAGTTCCCGAACCTGCTGTGGGTGCGGGTCGAGACCGACGAAGGGATCGCCGGGCTCGGCGAGACGTTCTACGGGGCGGCTTCGGCCGAGGCGCACGTGCACGGCATCATTGCCCCGTACCTGCTCGGCAAGGACCCGCTGCGGATCGAGCAACACCAGGCGCACCTGATCGGTTATGTCGGGTTCGCCGGCGTCAGTGCCGAGCAGCGCGGCCGCTCGGCGGTCGACATCGCGCTGTGGGATCTGTGGGGCAAGGCGACGGGGCTGCCGATCCACCAGCTGCTCGGCGGGGCGGTGCGCGACGACATCCGGGTCTACAACACCTGCGCCGGCTACCAGTACGTCCGCAACAAGCCGGTGCAGGGGACCGCGAACTTCGGCATCGGCGCCGAGGAGGGGCCGTACGAGGACCTCGAGGGCTTCCTGAACCGGGCCGACGAGGTCGCGCACTCGCTGCTGGAGATGGGCATCACGGCCATGAAGATCTGGCCGTTCGACTACGCCGCCGAGGCCTCGTCCGGCGCCTACATCTCTGCCGCCGACCTGAAGAAGGCCCTGGAGCCGTTCGAGAAGATTCGCCGTGCCGTCGGCGACCGCATGGACGTGATGGCCGAGCTGCACTCGATGTGGAACCGCCCGACCGCGGTGAAGATCGCCCGGGCGCTGGAGCCGCTCGACCCGCTGTGGGTCGAGGACCCGGTGTTCATGGACCACCTATCGTCGCTAGGCGAGGTGGCGCGCTCGACCCGCTCGCCGATCGCGGTCGGCGAGACCCGCGGCGGCAAGGCCGACTTCCGCTATTTGATCGAGCTCGGCGAGCTGTCGCTGATCATCGCCGACCTGACCTGGTGCGGCGGCCTGACCGAGGGCCGCAAGATCGCCGCCATGGCCGATGCGTGGCACCTGCCGGTGGCGTTCCACGACTGCACCGGTCCGGTGGCGCTGACCGCCTCCACCCACCTGGCGCTGCACACCCGCAACTGCTTCATCCAGGAGATGGTGAGGGCGTTCTACCACGGCTGGTACGGCGAGCTGGTGACCGCCCTGCCGCCGGTCGAGAACGGCATGATCCGCGCGCCGGACGGCCCGGGGCTCGGCCTCGACCTGCTGCCGGACGTCGCCAAGCGCAAGGACGCGTCGGTGCGGCGGAGCACGGTGTAGGACGTTGTCGCGGCGGCGTGCGCAGGCATCCTACAGCCCGGACAGGATCTCCTGCTTCTTCTTCTCGTAGTCCGCCTTGGTTATCAGCCCGCGGTCCAGGAGGCTCTTCAACGTCGCGAGGCGCGCCTCGGCGGATGATCCCGGTGCGACCGCCCCGGTGGTCGGCGCCGTGGCGGCGTCCGCGGGCTTCGAGCCGGGCGGGACGAACTCCGGCGCGATCGGGTCCCGAAGGTTTCGGATGCCGATCGCCTTGATGAACCGCTCCGCATCGTCCTGCGCCACGCGCCCGCCGGTCGGCTCGCAGTAGTAGCCGTGGACCCGGGACGTGCCGGCATAGGTGCCGATGTGGAAGGTGCCGTCGCCGAAGGTGCTGGAGAACAGCATGCAACCGACACCGCCCGAGTCGAACAGGACGAAGTCGGTGTTGCCGAAGGCGGCGACGGTGCGATGGGTGGAGCGGACGCTGTTGGTCCGCTCCTTGAAGATCCGGAACCTGGAGATCGCCTCCGCGACATCCTCGCGCGTCGGGTAGTGGCGGCCACCTGACAGGTCGTAATACCAGATGCCGGCCAATCTCCGGCTTCCCAGGCTGCCGCCGTTGCCGAAGTACTCGCTCCGGAACCGGTATCCGTCGTCCCATCCCTTGGACTGGAAGCCGGCGCCCGGCAGCACGTTCGGGGCAGCCCGGAAGATCAGCGGGCTGCCCTCGGCGGAGACCTTCTTCCATTCGCCGGCGCTCGCGCCGGTCGAAACGATGGCCGCCGACGAGGCGATGAGCGTGACGCGGACGAGAACCGCCAAGATCCTCGAACGAATCCGACCGGGCATTGGTGCGTCCTCCTTCCGGGCGACGCGAGCCGGAGGGCCGCGTCGACGACACGGGTCCCTGACCGCGTCGTCGGGCGCTTGCGGACCCGCCGGTACTCGACCCGAACCGGGCCTCGCTCGACCGATCGTTGCACTAGCATCGTGCCCGGAATTACGCCAGGGCCAGATCGTCCGGCTCCAGTCCCAGCAGCCGGGCGAGGCGCTCGAACTCGGCCTGCTCGGCGGCCGTGGTCGCCCCGTCGCAGGTGATGACGGCGTGCGCCGCCCGCAGCAGGGTGCGGGCCCGGTCGGGCGACCCGGCATAGCCGGCGACCCGGTTCTCCAGGCGCCGGGTTGCCGCCACCCGGTCGGACCGCAGGGCGAACACGTCTTCGTCGAGGATCTCCATCGCTTCCCGCAGGTCGAACACGTCGAAGATCGGGAGCTCGGACAGCAGCGCCTCGGCGCGGTACTTCTCGGCAATGCCGTAGTCGCCGTCGGCCATGGCGGCGAGCGCGGCGACCGCCATCAATGCTTCCAGGAAGCCGCGGTGCTGCAGCCGCTCGACCTCGCGGCGGACCGCCTGCAGGAACCCTTCGGCCATGCTGCCATCCTATCCAACGGCCCGGCGTCGGCCGTGCGCTGCGGCGTCGATCATGCGGTCGGCGGGCAGGACCACGGTGACCTTGCTGCCGGCACCGACCGAGCTCTCGAAGGCGATGCTACCACCATGCGCCTCGACCAGGTTCTTGGAGATGAACAGGCCGAGCCCGGTGCCGTGGTGGCGGCGGGCGTGGACGTTCTCGAGCTGCCGGAACGGCTCGAACAGCTCGACGATCCGCTCCGGCTCGACCCCGACCCCGGTGTCGCTGACGACGATCCGGAGCCCGCCGTCCGCATCCGGCTCGGCGGTCAGGGTCACGGCGCCGCCGGCCGGCGTGAACTTGATCGCGTTGGACAGCAGGTTGAGCAGGATCTGCTTGAGGGCGCGCCGGTCGCCCCGGATGCCGATCGACGGATCGACCGCCGCGATCGCCAGGCGCAATCTGTTCTGCTCGGCGCGCTGGCGGATCATCCGGTCGGTTTCCTCCAGCAGGCTGGCGAGCGCGAACGGCTTCTCGTCCAGGGTCACCCGGCCGGCCTCGATCCGCGACACGTCGAGCAGGTCGTTGATCACCGAGAGCAGGTGCGTGCCGCTTTCGTGGATGTAGCCGGCGTATTCGCTCTGCACCGCGCCGTTCGAGGCGAACTGGCCGGACTGAATGATCTCGGCGAAGCCGATGATGGCGTTCAGCGGGGTACGCAGTTCGTGACTCATGGTCGCGAGGAACGCCATCTTGGCGCGGTTCGCCAGCTGCGCGTCGGCGACCGCCTCCGTCAGCGCGGTTTCGCGGCGCTTCAGCTCGCTGATGTCGGTGACGGTCAGGAGCTTCCCGCCGTCAGGGGTGCCCTGCTCGCTGATCATCAGCCAGCGGCCGTCCCGGAGCATCTCGATCGAATAGGGCAGGCTCCGGCGTTGCTCCAGCCGCTCCGCGAGCCACGCTTCCTGCCGCTCCACCGCCGCGGGGATATCGCCGGCGGCGATGCTGGCGCGCATGAAATCGATCCAGGTCACACCCGGTACCAGGGCGTTCCGGGCCGCGCCGGCGAGGTCGCGGTAGGCCTGGTTGCACATCACCAGGCGGTCGTCGGAATCCCAGAACGCAACGCCCTCGGAGCGCGCATCGATCGCCTGGACCAGTCGGCTGTTGATCGCGTTCGCCCGCTGCTCGGCCTCGATCAGTGCGGTCACGTCGCGGCCGATGCCGCGGTAGCCCTTGAAGACGCCGCTGTCGTCGAACACCGGCACGCCGCTGACCGACAGGCACCGGCAGGCGCCGTCCGGCCCGGTTCGATGGAACCTGAAGTCCTTGAAAGGCTCGCGACGCGCGAGCGCGGCCTCGTGGGCCGCCCATTCCTCTTCGCTCACGCCCAGCGGCGCAGTCTCGCGTCGGGTCTTGCCGTAGTGGTCTTCCGGGGTGAGGGTCGAGTGCTGCCAGACCGAGTGCGACAGGTAGGTGAAGCGCAGGTCGGCGTCCTGTTCCCAGAACCAGTCGGACGACATCTGCACGAAGTCCGACAGCCGGCGATCGGCGATGTCGACCTCCGACTGCGCCCGCCGCGCCATCGCCTGCGCGCGCCGCATCCCGACGATGGCCAGCAGTCCGACACCGACAGCCGCAGCGGTCATGGCGAACGGAAGCCACATCGATACCTCCGGGGCATGTTTCCCGGACAGTTCAGCACGCGGCTGGTTAAGGTTGGGTTACGCCGGTCCGGGGGGCGGCCCGCCCCACTCGTCGGCGAGCATGGCGTAGACGACCTCGTCGGTCCGCTCGCCCTTGACGATCTCGTTCTGGCGGAAATGCGCCTCCCGGCGCATGCCGAGCTTCTCCATGACCCGCATCGAGGCGTTGTTGCGGCCGTCGCAGCGCCCGACGATGCGATGCAGGCCGAGCCCGGCGAATCCCAGCTCCAGCATGACCTCGGCACCCTCGCGGGCGAGGCCCCGGCCGTGGTGGTCGGGATGCAGGACGAACCCGATCTCGCCCTGTTCGTGTTCGCGGCTGACCCACACCAGGTTGACGTCGCCGACCAGCGCGCCGGTGTCCCGCCGCTCCATCGCCAGGTTCAGCTTGTCGCCCTCGGAGACGATCCGGTCCTGCCGCAGCCGGTCGGCCAGCACCAGCCGAACGTCGTCGAGGGGCCTGGCGTCCCAGTACAGGTAGCGTGTCACATCGGGCCGTGACTGGATCGCATGGAGGGCGTCGAGGTCCTCCGCCCGGAACGGCCGCAGCCGGAGCCGGTCGGTCTCGATGGGGTAGTCGGGAAGCAGCATGGCGTTCACGCGAGGACGGGGCCCGGAAGTACAGCCGACCGGGGGAGCATGCCGGGATTTGCGCGGAGCGCAACGCTGCGCCGGGGGCGCGGCCGGAATCCGGCGCGGACCGTGTCTTCGTGGCAGTCGAAGGAGTTTGGTGGAGCGGAGGAGGATCGAACTCCCGACCTTCGCATTGCGAACGCGACGCTCTCCCAGCTGAGCTACCGCCCCACCGTCTGGGCGGGTCGACCTGTCGGCCGCCCGTTGAGTGACCGGGGTTATAAGAACTTCGCCCGCCGGGTTCAAGAGGAGTCGTGCGGGGATCGCGATGTGGCGGCGGCGACGGGTCAGCCGGCGACCGTGCCGGGCGGGAACTCGAGGCGGGCCCGGGTGCCCCGGCCCGGGGCCGAGTCCAGCATCAGGCGACCGCCGTGCAGCTCGACCAGGGTCTTGACCAGCGGCAGACCGACGCCGGCCCCCGACATCCGGCGCGACCGCACCTCGTCGTTCTGGGTGAACGGCTGGAGGGCGGCCTGGATCTGCGAGGGGGTCATGCCGGGACCGTCGTCCGCGATGACGATCGCCAGGCCGCCCTGGGGGTCGCGCTCGGCCGACAGCGTCACGCTCGACCCCGCCTGCGAGACCTTCACGGCGTTCGACAGCAGGTGGGTGATCATGCGCCGCAGCGATCCGCCATCGGCCCTGAGCGGCGGTATCCCGTCGGGGACCGCATTGACGAGCGTGACCTGGCGCGGGCGGGCGAACGGCTCGGTGATGCGCATGCAGGTCGCGGCGATGGCGTCGAGCCGGACCAGGGCCATCGGCATCGGCGTGCCGTTGCCGCCGAGCCGGGTCAGGTCGAGGATGTCGTTGATGGTCTGCAGCAGCTGCTCGCCGCTGGCGCGGATCAGGCCCGCATACTCGCTCATCGTCTCGGTCGCCATGGTGCCGCCGGAACGCTCCAGCAGCTGGGCGAAGCCGATCACCGCGTTCAACGGGGTTCGCAACTCGTGGCTCATCAGTGCCAGGAAGTCGGCCTTGGCGCGGTTGGCGAGTTCCGACGCCTCCTTGGAGCGCAGCATCGCCGCCTCGGCCTCGCGCTGGATGGTGACGTCGCGCCACAGGCCGACGACCCCGCCGTCCGGCAGCGGTACCTTGCGGGCCTCGATCCAGCGGCCGTTCGACAGCTTGTAGACCTGATGGGCGTACGGCGTGCGGTGCCGCCTGATCTCGGCGTCCAGGTAGCTGTCCATGTCCGGGTAGCCGAGGGTGCGGACCCGATCGTGCCGTTCGGCGAAACGTCGCAGCGCGTCGCGGTACGACAGCCCGATGGACAGCTCCTCCTCCGGAAACATCGCCCGGTAGTAGGGGCTGACCGCGACCACGCGGTCCTCGCGGTCATAGATCGCCACCGCCACGTCGATCGACGCCAGCGCATCGAAGATCCGTTCGATCGGGAGAGCGTCGCCGATCGCTGCCGTGGACGTTTCCATCGCTTACAGAATTATACGAAACTCTAGGATTCGCCAGCAAAACATTAGGATCACTGCATGAATCGCCGTTCAACGATCGCCGTCTCGATCCGGGCGTGGCGGTTCTGCCGAACCCGGGCGGGGACGACCGCACCGCCCGCGCCCGGGCCGGCCGATGCCGGTGTTTCAGGCGGTTGGGCGGGCCGCCGGCGACGCCGCAACCTTGCCGTCGGCAACTCTGCTGGGTAGGGTGCGCCGCACACCATGGAGGGCGGATCGCGATGTACTCGGTGCTGTGGCTGATCGACTGGGTTGTCCAAGCGTACACCTACCTCCTGTTCGCCTACATCGTGATCGATCTGCTGGTGAAGTTCGGCGTCATCAACGCCTACAACCGCGTCGTCTACGTGGTGATGGATTTCCTGTCGCGGATCACCGAGCCGCTGCTGCGGCCGATCCGCAACGTCATGCCGAATCTCGGCGGCATCGACATCTCGCCGGTCGTCCTGGTGCTGGGCTTGCAGTTCGGGCTGCGCCTGCTGCACGAGCTGGTCCGCGGCATGATGCAGTGACGCGGCGCCGACCGCCGCAGGCCGGCCGGGCATGCCGTCGCCGTTCCAGTCCGCCGCCGACGGTGTCCGCGTCGCCGTCCGGGTGACGCCCAGGGCCTCGGCCGACAGGGTGCGGGGCGTCGTCCTCGACGAAGCCGGCGTCGCCTGGCTGCAAGTCGCCGTCACGGCGGTGCCGGAGGATGGCCGTGCCAACAAGGCCGTAGCGGCGCTGCTGGCCAAGCGCTGGCGGGTTCCGAAATCGACGGTCGAGGTGGTGCAGGGAGCCACCGACCGGCGCAAGACGCTGCTGGTCCGCAGCGGGGATCCCGACGGGCTGGCGGCGCGGTTGGACGCCTGGCTGGCGGACGAGGGCCTCGCGGCAACGGGCTGAGCGAAAGGAAAACGGGCGGATGGGCACGGGTGCGATCATCGACGGGAAGGCGTTTGCCGAAGGGCTGCGCGGACGGGTGGCAGGCGCGGTCGCGGAACTGGTCCGCGATCGCGGGTTCAAGCCGGGGCTGGCGGTGGTGCTGGTCGGCGAGGACCCGGCCAGCCAGGTCTATGTCCGCAACAAGGCCAAGCAGACCGTCGAGGTCGGCATGCACTCGGTCGAGCACCGGCTCGACGCCGACACCTCCCAGGAGACCCTGCTGGCCCTGATCGCCGAGCTGAATGCCGACGACGCGGTCGACGGCATCCTGGTGCAGCTGCCGCTGCCGGCGCAGATCGACAGCCAGGCGGTGCTCGACGCCATCGACCCGGCCAAGGACGTTGACGGCTTCCACGTGGTCAACGCTGGCCGGCTGGCGACCGGCGGGGCGGCGTTGGTCCCGTGCACCCCGCTCGGCTGCCTGCTGCTGCTGAAGGACCGGCTGGGCGACCTGTCGGGGCTGCACGCCGTGGTGGTCGGCCGCTCCAACATCGTCGGCAAGCCGATGGCGCAGCTGCTGCTCGGCGCCAACTGCACGGTCACCGTCGCGCACTCGCGGACCCGCGACTTGGCCGCCGTGTGCCGGCAGGCCGACATCCTGGTGGCGGCGGTCGGCCGGCCCGAGATGGTGCGCGGCGACTGGATCAAGCCGGGGGCGACGGTGATCGACGTCGGCATCAACCGGGTGCCGGCGCCGGACAAGGGCGAGGGCAAGACCCGGCTGGTCGGCGACGTCGCGTTCGCCGAGGCGGCCGAGGTGGCAGGGGCCATCACCCCGGTGCCGGGCGGGGTCGGGCCGATGACCATCGCCGTTCTGTTGCGCAACACCGTCGAGGCCGCCTGCCGGCGTCGCGGCGTGCCGGTGCCGGGGATGTAGGGGGGCCGGGGATGTAGGGGGGCCGGGGATGTAGAGGCAGGCCGCCCGTCGCCTCGCGGGTCCCGGCTCTCCGCCCCGGGTTCAATCCGGGGCTGCGGCCGGGATGACGAAAAAATAGTGAGCTGCTCTCTATCTATAACGTCATTCCGGACGGGCGCGCCGCCTCGGCGCGGTCGAGCCGGAACCCACCCGCTGCCGCAACGGCTACACGATCGTCCGGTCCCGGCTGCGCCGGGCCGCCGGCGGTCATTCGCCGTCGGTTCCCGCCGACGGCAGGCCCAGCCGGATGACCCCCTTGGCGGTGCGGATGTCGACCGGCTTGCCCTTGCGCAGCACCACGATCTCGCCGGCGTCCTGCAGCAGCGTCGCCTCGGCCCGGATGCGGCGGATCAGGGCGCGCCAGGGCACCACGTCGTTCGGGTTGCCGCCGAGCGCCCGGGCGACCGCCGAGGGGTCGACCGACTTGCCGGGGCCGGCGTCGGCGCAGTGCGTCAGGATCGCCTTGCGGACCGGCTCGTCGAACGAGCCCGGCGCGGGTTCGGCTTCGGTCCGGGGGGCGGGGTTGGCTTCGTCGGAGGGGCGTGTCATATCGGCACTGTACTCGAAACCCGGGAGGGAGCCAGACCGCGATGCTCGGCACCATCGACGCGCTGCTGCTCGGGCTCGTGCTGTTCGTCGGCGGGCACTTCGCCCTGTCGTCGCCGCCGCTGCGCGAGCCGGCGATCCGGGCCGTCGGCGAGGAGCGGTTCCGCGGGCTGTACGCCATGCTGGCGCTGGCCTCGCTGCTGTGGACGGTGCTGGCGTTCGGCAAGGCGCCGTTCGTCGAGGTGTGGTCGCCGCCGCCATGGACCCGCTGGATCCCGAACGTCGTCATGCCGTTCGCGGCGGTGCTGCTGGTCGCCGGCGTCACCACCCGCAACCCGACGGCGGTCGGCGGCGAGACCGCGCTGGACGAGCCGAATCCGGTCCGCGGCATCCTGACCGTCACCCGCCACCCGTTCCTGAACGCCACCGGGCTGTGGGCGCTGGCGCACCTGGCCGCCAACGGCGACCTGGCCTCGATGCTGCTGTTCGGCGGGATCGCGGTGCTGTCCTATGGCGGCATGCCGGCGATCGACGCCAAGGTGCGACGGCGCGCCGAATCGGCCTGGGGGCCGGTCGTCCTGACGACCTCTCGGACGCCGTTCCTGGCGGCCGCCCAGGGCCGGGTAAGGGTCGACTGGCGCGGCATCGGCCTGTGGCGACCGGCGCTCGGCCTGCTGCTGTGGGCGGCGCTGTACGGCCTGCACCCGATGTATGCCGGGGTCTGGCCGCACCCGGTGCTGTGACGGTCGGGAGTTGCGCGGCTCCTACCCGCCCTGGGAGACCCGCGACACCACGGCCTCGACGGCCAGGTCGGCCGAGCGGATCGCGCCCTCCTTCCAGCCCCACCAGTAACTGAGGAAGTCGCCGGCCAGCATCAGATTGCCCTCGGGCATGGTCAGCCGGAAATACGCCTCGGGATCGGCCTCGGGCGGGTTGTTCTGCCAGCCGCCGGCGAAGTGCGGCATGTTGTGCCAGGCGATCGACAGCGCTCGGTCCCGGTAGACCCAGCTCGCGAAGCCGGGGTGCAGCTTCTCGCCGCCCTCGAGCGCCAGCTGCACCCGCTGCTCGTGGGTCAGCCGGCCGAACATCTCGGCGGTGGCGCCGTTGTTGTAGGCGCCGGTCAGCACTCCGGTCTTCGAGAAGAACTCGTTCGACGGGTACCACATCTGGGTGATCGGATGGTCGGTCCAGCTGATGCCGCCGTAGATCTGGTCGTCCTCCTCCCAGAACCGCCGGCTCGCCTGCCAGCCGAGCTTGAAGGCGGCGGCGTCCTGGATCCGCTTCAGGGCGTCGGTGTAGGCGGGCGTGAAGTTGTTCTTGGTCTTGGCCAGCAGCGACGGCGCCATGGTCGAGATGCAGAAGTCGAAGGTCTCCGGGCCCTTGGCGTGGACCACCTGGACGCCGCTGCCGGTGTTGGTCACCTCGCCGACCGGGCTCTCGGTGACCACCAGGTCGCGGACGGTCCTGCCGCCGGGGATCTTCGCCCTGAGCAGGCCCTTGACGATCATGTCCATGCCGCCGACCGGCTGCAGCAGGCTGGTCTGCCAGAAGTCGACCATGTCGTTGAACAGCCCGTTCTTCCAGAAGTCGGAATCGAGCAGGGTCTTGAGGTCGATCTCCGGGTACAGCATGCCCGGGTTGCGGCCGGCGCCCGGCGCGATCGTGTAGCCGGCGCGGCCCGAGCCGTTGTAGACCAGCGCGCCGTTGCGGCCGCGCTGCAGGTCGCCGAACTGCCGCAGCATCTCCAGGAACGCCGAGCGGTCGTCGGCCGTGAGCGAGCCGTCGAGCGCCGCCGGGTCGGGCACCTTGGCGAGCATCTCGGACAGCTGGCCGCGCAGTTCGTGCTTGATGCGCCGCAGCTGCACCGGGTGGCCGCCGAACGCCTTGTCGCTCTGCATCAGGTTGGCGCGGCTGGCGAAGATGTACGGCTCCATCGCCACGCCGAGCTCGCGGCAGTACTCCAGCACCGCGGTGTGGTGGTGCGGGATGCGGCCGGGGCCGGCGTTGAGGTACAGGCCCTGGTCGAACCGGCAGACCATCGCCTCGCGCCCGACCTCGGCGTATTCGTCGCCCGGCCGCACCGTCAGGCTGCGCCCGCCGATGTGCCTGTTGGCCTCGATCACCTTCACGGTGAAGCCGGCGCGCGCCAGCAGCAGGGCGGCGGTCAGTCCGGCCATGCCGGCGCCGAGGATCGCCACGCTGCGGCCCTTGCCGATGTCGGGGGCGTAGGCCGGGATTCCGGCATAGGCCGGCGGGATAGCCAGCAGCCCGAGCGTCGTCAACCCGTGGTAGACGGCGCCGGCGCCGCCGAGCGCCGCCAGCCCGCGCAGAAAGCCGCGCCGCGTGACCGGTTGCCTGTCGCGTGTCATCTCCCACCCCCCTGTCCGGACTTCCCTGGTCGTCGGCCTGCGCGCGGTCGGAAACCGCCCCTCCGATGCGGGCCGTTGACCGAGTCTGCCCGATCCGGCTGCGGGTGTCGCGGCAAACCGGCCGGGGGAGGGGCTGACGGAACCGTCAGGCTTCGAGCAGGGCTACTCGACGTAGATCATCCGGCGGGTCATGCCGCCGTCGACCACCAGGTTGTGGCCGGTCACGAAGCCGTTGCGCTCGGACAGCAGGAACGCGACCGCCTCGGCCACGTCGTCGGGCGTGCCGACCCGGCCGGCCGGGTGCTGGGCGCGGTCGGCGTCGCTGTGCCGGGCCTCGCGCCGGCGCGACGCCTTCTGCCAGGGTCCGGTCTCGATCCAGCCGGGCGACACCGCGTTGACCCGGATTGCGGGGCCGAGCGACACCGCCAGGGCGTGGGTCAGCGCCACGATGCCGCCCTTGGAAGCGGAGTAGGCCTCGGTGTCGGGCTCGCTCATCAGCGCCCGGGTCGAGGCGATGTTGACGATGGCTGCGCGCGGGGACTGCCGCAGATGGGACAGGGAATGCTTCGCGAACAGCATCGGCGCCGTCAGGTTGACCGCCAGCACCCGGTTCCAGGCCGCCGGCTCGAGCTGCTCGAGCGGGCCGTTGGCGCTGATCCCGGCGTTGTTCACCAGGGCGTCGAGCCGGCCGAACGTAGCGACCGCGCGCTCGACCGCGATGCCGGGAGCGTCCGGCTCGGCGACGTCGGCCGGCACCGCGCACACCACGCCGCCGTGCCGGCCGGTGACCTCGGCCAGCGCCTCGGCGTCCAGGTCGACCGCCGCCACCCGCCAGCCGTCGGCCACCAGCCGGGCAACCGTGGCCCGGCCGATCCCCTGGCCGCCGCCGGTGACCAGCGCGACCGGGCGGGTGTCGTTCGAGGGCGTGGCGTCGGTCATCGTGGAGTCCTGTGGCTGCGGGTTCCCGGATCGGCGATCAGGACAGAGGAATGTGGAGATTCCGTTACCGGCCGGGGAGGCGGGCTGTCCAGGGGGCGCCCGTCGTTGCGTGGGTTCCGGATGCGTCCCGCCTGCGGCGACCCGCTCCGGAATGACGAAGGGGGAGGGGGCGTGGCGCCAGGCTTTCCCCACTGTTCGTCATTCCGGAGCGGACCCCGGGCTCGGCCCGGGGGACGCATCCGGAACCCACGAAGCGACGGGCCCACTCAGGTCAGGCCCGGTCAGACCAGGTCCGGGTACAGGTCCCGCCAGTCCGGATTGGCCTGCTCGATCAGCGCGATCTTCCAGGCCCGCCGCCAGCCCTTGAGGCGGGTCTCGCGCAGGATGGCGGCGGCCATGTCCAGGTGCGGCTCGAACCAGACCAGGCGGTCGACGCGGTAGCGGGCGCAGAAGCCGGAGGGCTGCTCGCGATGCACCCAGACCCGCCGCAGCAGATCGCCCGTCACGCCGACGTAGAGGGTGCCGTTGCGCTTCGACGCCAGGATGTAGACGCAGGGGCGGAGGGTGCGGGCCATGTCCCCCGGTATGGTCGGGGCAGAGGCGTTTCCACCCGTCGCCCCGTGGGTTCCGGATGCGTGCCGCCGGCGGCGCCCCGCTCCGGAATGACGAAAAGGGGGGGAGGGCAGTAAGGGGGGCATAAACGAAGAAGGGGGCCGCCGCGGCGACCCCCTTCCTTTTCGTCATTCCGACCGTAGCGGCGCAGCCGCGGAGAGCCGGAACCCACGCAGCGACGGGCGCCCCGTCAGCCCTGCAGCATCTTCTTCAGGCGCAGGCGCAGGGCGTTCAGCTTGATGAAGCCGGCGGCGTCCTTGTGGTCGTAGTCGGCGACCGCGCTCTCCTCGAAGGTCACCCAGTCGGCCGAGTACAGCGACTTCTCGCTGTCGCGGCCGACCACGATGGTGTTGCCCTTGTACAGCTTCAGGCGGACCCGGCCGGTGACGTCCTGCTGGCTGTAGTCGATCGCCGCCTGCAGCATCTGGCGCTCCGGCGAGAACCAGAAGCCGTTGTAGATCAGCGTGGCGTAGCGCGGCATCAGCTCGTCCTTGAGGTGCGTCATGCCGCGGTCCAGCGTGACGCTCTCGATCGCCCGGTGGGCGACGTGCAGGATGGTGCCGCCCGGGGTCTCGTACAGGCCGCGGTTCTTCATGCCGACGAACCGGTTCTCGACCATGTCGAGCCGGCCGATGCCGTGGTCGTGGCCGAGCTGGTTCAGCCTGGTCAGGATGGTGGCCGGCGACAGCTTCTCGCCGTCGATCGAGACCGCGTCACCCTTCTCGAAGCCGATCTCGACATAGGCCGGGATGTCCGACGCCTCCTCGGGCGACAGGGTGCGCGACCAGATGTAGTCCTCCGGCTCGGCCCACGGGTCCTCCAGCACCTTGCCCTCGGACGAGGCGTGCAGCAGGTTGGCGTCGACCGAGAACGGCGCCTCGCCGCGCTTGTCCTTGGCGATCGGGATCTGGTTCTTCTCGGCGTATTCGAGCAGCGCGGTGCGCGACGACAGGTTCCACTCGCGCCACGGCGCGATGATCTTGATGTCCGGCTTCAGCGCGTAGTAGCTGAGCTCGAAGCGCACCTGGTCGTTGCCCTTGCCGGTGGCGCCGTGGCACACGGCGTCCGCCCCGGTCATCTCGGCAATCTCGATCTGGCGCTGGGCGATCAGCGGCCGGGCGATCGAGGTGCCGAGCAGGTAGGTGCCCTCGTACAGGGTGTTGGCGCGGAACATCGGGAACACGAAGTCGCGCACGAACTCCTCTCGCAGGTCCTCGACGAAGATCTCCTTCACGCCGAGCATCTCGGCCTTCTTGCGGGCCGGCTCCAGGTCCTCGCCCTGGCCGAGGTCGGCGGTGAAGGTCACCACCTCGCATCGGTAGGTGTCCTGCAGCCAGCGCAGGATGATGGAGGTGTCGAGCCCGCCGGAATAGGCGAGGACGACCTTCTTCGGGGAGTCGGCCATGGTGCCCTCGTGATGGTGCGAATCGCCGGGCACGCGCCGGCCCGGAACGGCTGCGTTGTATAGGGAGAGCGCGGCGGGGGGCAAGGGGGAGTGGGGAGCGGGAGTTTCGCGTCACCTGGAACTCGAAGCAGCAGTTGGCTCTGATGGAGCGGGTGTGGTGTCAGCGATCACCAGACATATCGCACACTGCGTTCCGTCAGAGAGTGATACGATTGCTTGCGTCGGGTACAACCATAGGCAATTATCCGATCAAAAATGGGGTGAACTAGCGTGACGGCTTATAGCCACAAGCCAAAGCGTTTCCTCGAACGACTATACTTCCAGGACGGAGGCAACCCCGTCGAAGGAATCTGTTGTGCCGGTTTCGAGTTAAGCGCGTGGCGTTGTATTCCTTTTGCGGAGCATCTGATTGAATGGCTCCCAGAGTACGCCCTTCCAGAAGACGAGCTATCAGTCACGCATGCAAATATGTATGTTAAATTAAAACAGGCCGCATACCGAGTCTACACAAGTGTGAAATATGCAAAACGTGGCGAAGCGGGCGAGATTGCGCTGCACGCAATTTGTCGGGATTATTTCAATACATTGCCAATATCCAACCGCGTGTTCTACAAGAGCGCATCCAACGATGTTATAAAAGCGTTCGATATGGTGCATGCGCGGTTTCCGGATAGCGGCGGTGTTGAGCTATGGTTGGGCGAATCTAAACTCTACCAGGACACAAACAGTGCTATAGTCGAAGCGCTCAATTCTGTTGCGGACCATCTGGAAAAAGGATTTCTAAAGGAACAAAAACTACTTCTTGGTCCGCAGATTCCCAAAACAACTCCGCGTTACGATGAGCTGATTGAGCTATTTGAGCCTCAAACTAGTTTGGATAAGTTCATTTCTTCTGGCGTGTTTGTAATTGGAATTCTTGCAAATAGTAAGGCGTGCAGCTCAGCGGGCGCCGTTACTCCGGCGTATATATCTGATTTAGAAAAAGAACTATGCAGTATCAGAGGTAAGCTCGAAAAGTCGGGACTTACAAAGATCGTTCGTGTTGTTTTGGTTTACATTCCGTTAGCGGATAAAGATCAATTTGTTGCTGAATTTGATAAGAAACTGAGGGGGCTCCAATGACGGTGTCTCAGCAACAATGGCGAGAAATAGAAAAACTTCAAGGAAATGAACTAAAGAGTCGTGTTTTTTCTGTATTGCAGGAGGCTGCGCGTGACATTCAAATTCTTGATGTTGACGATCCTGGCGTGCTCGATGTAGTGCCACGATTGGCCAATTTATTGGAAGCTCGTCCAGAATTAGAGTCGTATCGCGAGGCCTTCAGTTCCCTCGCACGAGCCGTTGGACTATGGAACTATATTGATAAAGAAACGGCAGACTATCGGGACTCTATGGTGGCCGATGCTGTTACGGCTAATGAACTCGATGGTATCACGTTTCACAGAGAACAGGTTGCGGCGCTGAATACCTTGCTTTCAGGCAAAAACTTGGTACTGAGTGCGCCGACCAGTTTTGGAAAAAGTCTCCTGATTGATGCGCTGCTTTCGACGAACCGATATAAGCGAGTCGCAATTGTTCTGCCAACTATCGCGCTCCTTGACGAGTTTAGGCGTCGGATTGAGAGGCGATTTGGAGACCGATTTGCTCTAGTAATGTATCATTCTCAGGAGGCTCCATCTCATGACCCAGTCATTTTTTTAGGGACGCAAGAAAGGCTGATCAATCGGAAGGATCTTGGGCGACTGGATTTGGCTGTCGTAGATGAGTTTTATAAATTGGACCCCTCTCGCCAGGATGATCGTAGTTCGACTCTCAACGCTGCTGTCTATCAATTGCTTCGTCGGTCTAATCAGTTCTTTTTTTTGGGCCCTAACATCGAGACCGTTCGATATTCAGCAGAGAATCGGTGGAAGTTTGAGTTTTTACATACACGGTTTGCAACCGTTGCTGTTGATACTTTTGATTTAACAAGAATAGAAAATAAGGAAGACCGACTTGTAGCTGAGCTAAAGGATTCTAAGAACTGGCCAGCGCTTGTGTTTATTTCATCGCCGGATCGCGCAAATCGACTCGCTGCGACTCTGACAGCAGAGACTGCGTTTTCGAAGGTTGCCAATATGTCAGAGTGGATCGATGAGAATTTTGGCGATGGGTGGGAATTGAGCGACGCTGTTGCTTCTGGTGTTGCCGTGCATCATGGTCGTATTCCGCGATCTCTAGCATCCCAATTTGTGCGAATGTTTAACAATGGGTCTCTTCCCATTCTCATTTGTACTTCAACATTAATTGAAGGGGTTAATACAGCTGCAAAATCTGTTCTAATTTACGATAAACAGATAGCCCGAAAAAATTATGACTTCTTTACGTTTTCTAACATCCGTGGTCGCGCGGGACGCCTTGGTCAACATCACGTTGGTTCAGTTTATTTATTTCACGCGCCACCGGATGAACAAATCGTCGAAGTCGAGCCTCCACTTTTCGGTGATCTCGATGATGCTCCTGATGAGCTAGTTGTTCACATATCTGATGAGGATAGTTCTCCCAAGATATCTGACCGCGTTGCGGAGCTCGCTCGAGCGATGGAGCTTTCGCCAGATGAACTTCGCTTGGCGTCTTCTGTCGGTCTTGAGGATGCGCTTGCTCTAAAGCAGCTAACGCAGATTGCTTCACGACAAGATTCCGTTATTCACTGGGGCGGATCACCCAGCTATAATGAAATTTTGGCCGTGTGTGCTGTGATTTGCAAAGTGCGAAACGCAAGTGAATTTGGGGTTCGTAGTCCAGCGCAGTTGGCATTTTATCTATCTAATCTTCGGTCTAACAATTCTTTGCGTGAGTTTTTCCGCTGGCATAGCGGCAGTTATCGTGGTCAAGCGCATCAGCAGGATAATGTATTTCGATTTCTCCGGGCGTGTGAATATGGACTTCCGCAGTTGTTTTCAGTTGTGGAGTTATTTGCCAAGCGAATCCAGCCGACCACAAACTATAGTCTCTTCATTGCCGAAATGCCCCGTTGGTTCCGAGCCGAAGTGCTTAAGAATCTTGATGAGCAAGGAGTGCCTGTACAGATCTCCGAGCGCTTCCTAGCGCACAACGACACAATCGAATCGCTTCGCCAACGCCTTGTTCGGCAGGCAAGGGATCCTGGAAGCAAACTGACTGAATTCGAACGGGAATGGATATTGGAGGCACTCACCGGTTGATCACGCGAGGCCGCTGATGCAGCCACGGGGCTACCATCCTGCTTCCAATTGTCTTCAGTCGTTCGTGCCGAGCAGAGTACCCTTTCGCTCTCTAGCCATCACAGTCAATTCTGACTGCGGCCATCGACGTCGAAGCGGACCTGCCCGAAGGCGCATTGGGGCCGCACCCGCGCCGACTACTTCGCGAACCCCCAAATCCAGCCCCCCTCACAAAAAGTTATTCGGCCAGATCATCGTCCGCCACATGTGCGCCACCGGGCTGCCGTCGAAGCCGAGGCCTTCCGCCGGGTCCCGCCAGTTGCGCGCGATCACGCCTTCGAACTCGTCGATCGTCACCTGCTTGTCCGGGTCGAAGGCGTACAGGTCGTTGACGACGACCTGCATCGCGGTGTCGTACCACTGGTGGCCCCGGCAGTACTCCCACTCGGCCTTGACGTAGGCCGGCGGGTCGTAGTCCTCGCCGAACGCCTTCATGTACGACGCCGGGTACTCGTAGCCATAGTCCGGGTCCGGACGGAACCGCAGGGCCTGGTGGTGCCGGATCGCCCAGGTGACCTCCGGGTCGACATAGGGCTCGATCATCTGCGCGCCCCAGTGGCCGTGGTCGGTGCGCACGAAGCCGACGACCGAGATGTCGTGCAGCAGGCAGGCCAGGATCACCTTCTCGCTGCAGCCCTTCTCCATGGCCAGCTTGCCGCTCTGCAGCAGGTGGTTGCCGCCGTAGGAGTCGTTCAGGAACCGGTAGCGGAAGAAGTCCATCAGGGTCGGCTTCTCCGGCATCTCCGGCAGCCGCGGGTCGTCGCCCATCAGCCATCGGCCCTGCGAGCGCGGCATGCTGCCGGAGGCGTAGTTGCCGACCCGGCCGATCGCCGGCTTCATGATCTGGATGTCGAGCAGCTCCATCATCGCCATCTCGAGCGCGTCGATCTTCTCGTCCAGGCCCATGCCGTCATGGACACGGGCCGCGGCCAGCTCCTTGGCCCGGGTGAACAATTCCTCGCGCTGCATCCTCGCCTCCCTGGCGGGGCGCGCTCGCTTCGGCTGGGGCGGACATTTCCCGGGCGCGCCGTTCGTCTCGATCCGCGGCAAGAGCGTAGTCCCCCGGGCGCCGGCGCGGCAACCGCCGGGGGCGGTGGCAAATACGCAAATACGGTGACAGTGCACTTGACTGCACGCCTGCGACGCCCGACGGATGAAGCACGGAGATGAGTGCACTGTCACCGAAATGGCCTCACCGAAATGGCCTGCGGCGACCCGCTCCGGAATGACGGCCATTCATATCATCGTCATTCCGGCCGCAGCGGCGAGGCCGCGGAGAGCCGGAACCCACGAGGCGACGGGCGCCTGTCACCCTCCGACGATGAACGGCCTGGCCTGGGCGTCGTAGTCGGCGTAGCCGAGCGTCGTGCGCAGCTCGGCCGGCGGCAGCGCGCCCGCGGCCTCCGACCCGCCGGCGGCCAGCGCCGCCAGCCCGGCCTTCATGCCGGCGATCGCCGGCGCCAGCATGGCGGTCGGGAAGGTGCCGATCTTGAAGCCCAGGGCCTCGGCCTCGGCCTGGGTCGGGGTCGCCCGCGGGGCGCCCGGCGACAGCACCGAGAACGACGCCCGGCCCTGGGCCGCGGCGACCGCGCGCCGGCACTCGTCGTCGTCGGCCGGCGAATCGAGCAGCAGGATCTCGGCGCCCTCCTCGACATACATCTCGATGCGGGCGACCGCCTCGTCGATGCCCTGGGTCGGCCGGCAGTCGGTGCGCGCCAGCACCATGATTCCCGATTCCTTGGCCGCCTCGATCGCCGCGCGGATCTTCATGCGGGCCTCGTCGCGGGTCAGGCACGGCTTGCCGGCGGAGGTCAGCGGGCGCGGGGTGATCTTGTCCTCGATCAGCACCGCCGCCGCCCCGGCCCGGCCATAGTTGCGGACCGTGCGCTGGACGTTCATGGCGTTGCCGTAGCCGTGGTCGCCGTCGGCCAGCAGCAGCAGGTCCGGCGCCGCCGCCCGCACCATGTGGCAGGCATCCAGCATCTCGGTCGCCGTGATCAGGTCCAGGTCCGGGCCGCCGAGCCGGCTGGCCGCCACGCAGGAGCCGGACAGGAACGCGGTCTTGAAGCCGGCCTCCGCCGTCAGCTTGGCGGTCAGCCCGTCCCACACCGCCGGCATCACGACGAAGCCGGGTTCGGCGAGCAGGGCGCGCAGGCGATCGGGAGGGGTCATGGCTGGGACTCTCGGAAAGGGGAAACGGAGGCGGGAGCCCCGACGTTAGGCGCCCGCCCGGCGCCCGGCAAGCCGCCTGCGGGCCGGACGCCGCTTCCGGCAGGGCCGGAACCAAGGCATTCCGAATTCAGCCGCTCCCAACAACTTAGGCCGTTGCCGCCGGCCGGCCTCGTGCCATAGGCTTTCCCGCGGCCGGTCCGTTCGGGCCGGCCTCCACCACAGGCATCCCGTGTGACGAGTCCATCTTCAGATTCCGGACGACCGTTCCGGCGCGCGCCTCGGCAGAAGCCGACGGACGGCGCCGTGCGTCCCGTCCGTCCGCCGCACGCGCGCCCCTAGACTCTGCCCACGAGCCTCTGCCCCGCCACAGGAACCGGACATCCGCCATGCCGACCCCCGCCGCCTTCTCCGCCAGTCCCGCCGAACTCGACGCGCTGAAGTGGCGCTGCATCGGGCCGTCGCGCGGCGGCCGCGTCGTCGCCGTCGCCGGCGACTACCACGACCCGATGACCTTCTACTTCGGGGCCTGCGCCGGCGGCGTGTGGAAGACCGTCGACGGCGGCACCTACTGGCGCTGCGTCACCGACGGGTTCCTGACCTCGGCGACCATCGGCGCCCTGGCGGTCGCCCGCTCCGACAGCAACGTGGTGTACGCCGGCACCGGCGAGACCACGATCCGGCTCGACGTGTCCTACGGCGACGGCGTCTACCGCTCGACCGACGCCGGCCGCAGCTGGAAGCATATCGGTCTCCGCGACACCAAGCACATCGGCCGCGTCGTCGTGCACCCGAGCGACCCGAACCTGGTCTACGTGGCGGCGCTGGGCGACGCCTTCGGGCCGAGCGAGGCGCGCGGCGTCTACCGCTCGAAGGACGGCGGCGAGACCTGGGAGAAGGTGCTGTACCGCGGCGTCGACGCCGGCTGCGTCGACCTGTCGATGGATCCGAACAACCCGCGCATCCTGTTCGCCGGCTTCTGGGAGGCGCGCCGGCACTTCTGGAGCCTGCGCAGCGGCGGCCCGGGCAGCGGCCTGTTCCGCTCGATGGACGGCGGCGACACCTGGGAGCAGGTCGAGGGCAACGGGTTTCCGGACGGCGTGCTCGGCAAGGTCGGCGTCTCGGTGTCGGGGGCCAAGGCCGGCCGGGTGTTCGCGCTGCTCGAGGCCGAGGACGACAAGATCGGCCTGTACCGGTCCGAGGACTACGGCGCGACCTGGACCCAGGTCTGCCGCAACCGCGACCTGATGCACCGGCCCTGGTACTACACCCACGTGTTCGCCTGCCCGGTTAACGCCGACACGGTGTACGTGACCAACCTGCAGATGTGGAAGTCGACCGACGGCGGCGCCGGCTTCAAGGAGATCACCACGCCGCACGGCGACAACCACGACCTCTGGATCGACCCGGCGAACCCGCGGCGTATGGTCCAGGGCAACGACGGCGGCGCCAACGTGTCGTTCAACGGCGGCGAGTCCTGGTCGACGATCTACAACCAGAACACCGCCCAGTTCTACCGGATGGACATCGACAACCAGTTCCCCTACCGGGTCTACGCGACCCAGCAGGACAACACCTCGATCTCGGTGCCGAGCGCGTCGGAATGGGGCGTGATCACGCTGGCCGACTGCTCCTACCCCGGCACCGGCGAAAGCGGCTTCGTCGCCGTGCACCCGGAGGACGCCAACATCGTCTATGTCGGTGCCATCGGCTCTAGCCCGGGCGGCGCCGGCGCCCTGCAGCGCTACGACCACGGCACCCGACAGGTCCAGCTGGTCAACGTCTGGCCGGAGGAGTCGACCGGCATCGCGCCGCGCGACATGCGCTACCGGTTCGCCTGGACCTTCCCGATCATCTTCTCGCCGCACGACAGCAACACGCTGTACGTCGGCGGCAACCACGTGTTCCGGACCCGCGACGAAGGCATGAGCTGGGACGAGATCTCCCCGGACCTCAGCCGCAACGACCGCAGCAAGCAGGACTATTCCGGCGGCCCGCTGACCCGTGACAGCGCCGGTGCGGAGACCTACGCGACCTGCGCCTGCATCCACGAGTCGATCCACCGCAAGGGCGAGATCTGGGCCTCGACCGACGACGGGCTGGTCCACGTCACCCGCGACGACGGCAAGACCTGGGAGAACGTGACCCCGCCGGGCATGCCGGAGCTGGCCTATGTCGGCAGCGTCGAGGTCTCGGCGCTGGATGCCGACACGGTCTACGTCTCGGCCACCCAGTACAAGCTGTCGGACTACAAGCCGTACCTGTTCCGCAGCACCGACGGCGGCAGGACCTGGGCCTCGATCGTCGGCGACCTGCCGCAGGACGAGATCACCCGCGTGCTGCGCGCCGACCCGGTGCGGGCCGGCCTGCTGTTTGTCGGCACCGAGACCGGCGTGTTCTTCAGCCTCGACGACGGCGCGACCTGGTCGCGAATGGGCGGCGGCTTCCCGGTGGTGCCGGTCTACGACCTGAAGCTCAAGGGCAGCGACCTGGTGGCCGCCACCCACGGCCGGTCGTTCTGGATCCTCGACGACGTGTCGCCGCTGCGCGCACTCGCCGACCGCGGCAAGCCCCAGCTGGTTGCGCCGCGCGACACCGTGCGCACCAAGCTGGCCTGGAGCGCGGGCCGCGGCAACCTCAACGGCATCAGCTACGGCCCGGCCTTCGGGATCGACGGCAGCACCCAGCTGGTCGAGCGGCCGGACGGCAGCCGGGTCCGCCACCATCTGGACGTCGGCGAGAACCCGCCGAACGGGGCGATCATCTACTACTGGCTGCCCGAAGGCACCGAGGGCGCGGTGCAGCTCACGGTCCGCAACGCTTCCGGCGAGGTGGTCGCCAACTTCGTCAGCGACGACAAGGCTGCGCCGTTCGCCAAGCGGCCGGGGGCGAAGCCCGGGCTGAACCGCTTCGTGTGGGACCTCAAGGTCGCCGGGCCGGAGAAGCTCGACCCGGCTCTGTCGCCGCGCAAGCTGAAGCCGCTGGCCGGCGACGGCGAGCCGCCGGCCGGGCCGACCGTGGTGCCCGGGGCCTACGAGGTGACGCTGGAGGTCGGCACGACCAGCCTGACGGCCGGCTTCGCGGTGGTGCCGGACCCGCGGGTGCGCACCACCGAGGCCGACTTCGTCGCCCAGTTCAACCTGCTGCGGTCGCTGAACACCGCGCTCTCGACCCTGAACCAGGGCGTCAACCGGATCCGCCGGCTGAAGCGCCAGCTCGGCCTCCTGCCGGAGCGGCTCGGCGACGGTCGGGAGACGCTGGGCGAGCGGGCCGCGGAGATCGCCGACAGCCTGTCGGCGATCGAGGGCGCGCTGGTCGACGTCAAGCGGGAGTCGCCGCGCGACGTGCTGCGCAACCCGGCCGGGCTCGACGACACCCTGGTCGACCTGATCAACGTCGCCTCGACCGCCGACGCGGCGCCGACGACGCAGGCGCACGCGGTCTCGGCCGAGATCATCGGCAAGGTGCGCGAGCAGATCGCGGCCCTCGACCATCTCGTCGACGGCGAGCTGGCCGCCCTCAACACGGCGCTGGCCGAGGCCGGGGTCAGGGCCGTCGAGGTGACGGCCTGACCGGACCCGGGGCGGGCGCCACTTGGGAGCTGATCTGTCATGCTGAAGCAGCCGGGTGGATTCTGGCCGCTGTTCGTGGCCGATGCGATCGTCCGCACCGGCTACCAGATGGGCAAGACGCCGGTGCTGCCGATGTTTGCGGCGCTGATCGGCGCCGGCGAGCTGATGATCGGCACGATCGTCGCGGTGTCGACCGTCACCGGCATGGTCGCCAAGCCGTTCGTCGGGGCGCTGTCCGACCGCTGGGGGCGCCGGCTCTGGTTCTTCGCCGCGCTGCTCCTGTTCGCCGGAACGCCGTTTCTCTACCGGCTGGTGGAGACCCCGGAACAGCTGTTCTGGCTGCGGCTGTTCCACGGCAGCGCGACGGCGATCTTCGGGCCGGTCACCCTGGCGATCGTGGCCGAGATGGGGACGCGGGACCGGGCGACACGACTCGGCTGGTTCGGCATCGCCCGCGAGATCGGCTACCTGCTGGCGCCGGCGATCGCCGGCTGGCTGCTGCTCGTGTTCGAGGATCCGGCCGACCTGTTCACGGTGATCGGGTTGCTGAGCTGTGCGGCGTTCGCGCCGGCCGCCTTCATGCGGTTCCCGCCCACGCCGCTGCAGGCCGGCGGGGGCGACAGGCCGGGGGTGATCCGGCAACTGGTCGACGGCTTCCGGCACACCGCCACCCGGGGCGAGATGTGGTTCGCGGGTACGCTGGAGATGACCGTGTACTCGGTCACCTACGGCCTGAAGGCGTTCCTGCCGCTGTTCGTGGTGCAGGTGGCCGGGTTCAGCTGGCTCGACGCCGGGCTGTTCTTCACCATCCAGGAGGCGGCGAACGTCCTGACGCGCCCGGTCGGCGGCCGGGTCGGCGACCGCATCGGCTACCTGCCGGCGATCGCCGGGGGGCTGGCCCTGGTCGCCCTGGCGCTCGCCTGGCTGCCGGCCGTGTCGATCGCCCCGTCGCTGCTCGCCGTCGCGGTGGCCAGCGGGGTCGGGCAGGGCCTGATATTCCCGTCGACGGTCGCGATGGTCGGAACCGCGGTCGGGGCCGGGCATCTCGGGCTCGGCCTCGGCGTCTACGGCACGCTGAAGAACCTGGGCAAGGTCGCCGGTCCGCTGGCGGCCGGCGCGCTGTTGCAGGTCATGCCGTACGGCACGCTGTTCCGGGTGCTTGCGGCGCTGGCGGTGGTGGCGGCGATCGGCGTGCTGCTGGCGCATCGCCACCAGCGGCGGGTCTCCGAACAGCCGTCGTAGTCCGGCTCAGAGGGGGAGTCGCACCGTGACCGTGGTGCCGACGCCGGGTTCGCTGTCGAGCGTCAGGCTGCCGCCGTGCAACTCCACTAGGGCGTTCGACAGGGCCAGGCCGAGGCCGGTGCCCTCGCGCCCGCGGCGGTCGTTGCGGTCGATCTGCTCGAACGGCCGCAACAGGCGCGGCATCTCGTCCTTCGGAATCCCGATGCCGTTGTCGGCGACCTGGATGGCGACCTGCCCGGGTTCGGTCCTGACCCCGAGCCGGACCCGGCCGCCGGCGGAGGTGAAGGTGATGGCGTTCGCGAGCAGGTTGATCAGGACCTGCTTGATCGCCCGGACGTCGACGTCGACCATCAGGCCGGCATCGATCGGATCGACCTGCAGCACCAGGTCGGCCTCGGCGGCACGCCCGCGCATCATCCGCCCGACCGATCCGATGATCTGGGCCAGCGCCTCCTTCTCCCGGTGCAGCCGGTACTTGCCGGCCTCGATCTTCGACATGTCGAGCAGATCGTTGATCAGGCTCAGCAGGTGGCTGCCGCTGGCGTGGATGTCGTCGGCGTATTCCTTGTAGCGTCGGCCGCCGAGCGGGCCGAACGCCTCGGTCTTCAGGATCTCCGAGAAGCCGAGCACGGCGTTCAGCGGGGTTCGCAGCTCGTGGCTCATGTTGGCCAGGAACTGGGACTTGGTGCGGCTCGCCGCCTCCGCCCGCTCCTTTTCGCGGGTCAGCATCTCGGTCACCTGCGCGAGGTGCTGGGCCTGATGCTCGGCCTCGCCGCGCGCGGCGTCCAGCTCCTGCACCTGGGCCTCGAGCATCTCCTCCTTGCGCTTGAGCTCGGTCACGTCGGTCCCGGTGATGACGGTCCCGCCATCGGCCGTGCGCAGGTCCCGGATGATGTGGATCTGCCCGTCCCGGGTCCGGCGCTCCAGCTCGACCGGGTCCGGCCCCCGGAGCGCAAGTCGGCGGGCCACCGACACCGGCTCGCCCTTGTAGAGCAGGACGGCGCCGCGTTCCCGGATGACCGCATCGGCGATCTCCCCGAGAGTGATGCCGGATCGCAGCTCGACGCCTTCGGCGAACCGCTCGTAGGACTGGTTCCAGACCACCAGCCGGTCGTCGCGGTCGAACAGCGCCACGGCCTGCTCGGTGGCATCGAGGGTGGCGCGCATCAGGCGGCGGCTGCGGTCCAGTTCGGTGACCTCGGTCGCCACGCTGACCACGCCGCCGTCGCCCATGCGGCGTTCGCGGATCAGGAACACCCGGCCGTCCTTCTGGGTGATCTGGATCGGGTCGCCGTCAGGGCTGCGGTGGCGCTCGATCCGCCACGCGATGAAGTCCTCCATGCTGTCGAAGCCGACATTCGCCGGATTCTGGCCCTTGGAGACCTGTCGCAGCAGATCCTCGAACCGCCGTCCCGGCAACCGGGCGGCGTCGCCGAGGCCGCTCATGGTTGCCCAGGACTGGTTGCAGAGCGCCAGCCGCTCGTCCGCATCGAACACCGCGAACGGGTCGGGGCTGGCCGACAGGGCGTCGATCAGCCGCTGCTCGGCGCGGCGGGCGCGCTGCTCCAGCTCGCGCATCCGCACTTCGTCGGCGCGCCGGTCGGTGACGTCCTGGGCATACAGGGCGAGGCCGCCGCTGAACGGAGTGACCTTGACCGTGTAGGTCCGCGGCCGCCCCTCGACGCGCAGGTTGAGGTCGAAGGCGTCCGGGATGCCGGTGTCCATCACGCGCAGCAGCCGCCCGGCCGCGTCCGGGACCGGCCAGCCGGAAACCAGGGTCAGGAAGGAGGTCTCCACGAGGCTCGAACGCGGCCGGCCGAGCAGGCGCTCGGCGCCGGCGTTCACGACCGTCCAGACCAGATCGACGGTGGCCCCGTCGGCCCCGAGGACCGGGCGCAACGCCATCAGCCCCTGAAACGCGCTGTCCAGGAGCGATACCAGCAGGTCGTGGTCTGTCGGCACCGGGTCGGGTACCGGAGGCAGGGCCAGGGTATCGGACATCGTCTGCGCTGTCGGTTTGCCTGGCTGCCAATTTGCCCTGCGCGAGTTAACAGCGCGTAAAGACGGCCGGAATGCCGCGGGTTCTACAGTTTGAGGGAGTTGCCGTCCTTGCCGTCGGGCGTGTCCGGCTGCGCCGGCGGATCGGCTTCCCCGGGCGGGCGCCGCCGGATGATGATATCGCCGTTCGGCAGGACCTCGGGCGGCTGGTAGCTCTGCAGCTGATCCATCAGCATGCGGAGCCCGTCGACGATCGCCGCCGCCCCCTCCTGCAGGCGGTCGGTCGCGCTCGGCCCGTCGGCCTTCGGCCCGGCCTGGCCGCCGGAATCGGACTGGCCGCCGGGATCGGACTGGGCGCCGGCAGCCCAGGGAGCGCCGGCCAGGGCGGCGACGATGACGGTGGCGGCAAGACGTCTCATGATCGTAGCCTCCCTCGCGAATGCGGCGTGACGATGACGTCACTCGTTGCGGAGCAGCGGGGCCGGGCGCTGGCCGAGGGCCCGCCAGGTGCCCGCGAAGCCGAACGTCAGGGTGACCGCGGTGGCCAGCGCCGCGACCGCGGCCACCACCTCCGGCGCCAGCACGAAGTCGGAGCGCATGACCCGGGTGACCACCACATAGGCGGCGCCGGACCCGACGACGGCGGCGACGGCGGCGGTCGCCAGCCCGAGGATGCCGTACTCCAGGGCATAGGTCTTCAGGATGCGGGCGCGGGTGGCGCCGAGCACCTTCAGGACCACGGCGTCGCGGACCCGTCGGGCGTGGCCGGCGGCGACGGCCCCGGCCAGCACCAGGATGCCGGCCACCAGGGTGACCGCCGCGGTGGCGCGCACGGCGGTCGAGACCGCCCGGAGGATCCGGTCGGCGGCCTCGATCGCGTCCTTGACCCGGATGGCGGTGACGTTCGGCAGCGCGTCGGTGACCCGGCGCTGGACCGTCGCCTCGGCCGCGGGATCCGACACCCGGACGGTCGCGACGATCGAGTGCGGGGCGGCCTCCAGCGTGCCCGGCGCGAACACGAAGATGAAGTTCATGGACATCGAGGACCAGTCGATCCGCCGGAGGTTGGCGATCGTGGCGGTGATCGGCCGGCCGAGCACGTTCAAGGTCACGGTGTCGCCGACCCCGACGCCCAGGCCCTCGGCGATGCGGGCGTCGAACGAGATCAGCGGCGGCCCGGCATAGTCCGGCGCCCACCACTCGCCGGCCACCACCTCGGCTCCCTCGGGCGGCTCGGCGGAATAGGTCAGGCCGCGGTCGCCGCGCAGCGCCCAGGCGGCGTCCGGGTCGGCCGACAGGGCCTCGGCATCGACGCCGTTCACCGCCGCGATCCGGCCGCGCACCATCGGGGTGGTCCGGACCTCGGTCACCTCGGGGATGGCGTCGACGATCGACTGGAACCGCGTCGCCTGGTCCGGCTGGATGTCGATGAAGAAGAACGCCGGGGCGGCTTCGGGGATGCGCTCGGCAACCTGGCGGGCGATGTTGGCCTGGATCAGCGCGACCGCGATCAGCACCGTCAGCCCGAGGCCGAGCGCCAGCACCACGCCCGCCGTCGGTGCGCCGGGGCGATAGAGGTTCGCGAGCGCGATCCGCAACTCCGGATTCCGCGGCCGGCCGGCCCGCCGGGCCGCCGTCATCACCACACGGGCCGCTCCCAGGAACAGGGCGAAGGCGGCGGCCGACCCCGCCACGAACCAGCCGGCGAACGCCCGGTCCTGCGAGGTGGCGACCGCCAGGGCCGCCAGCAGCGCCACGGTCCCGGCGGTGGCGGCGATCACGAGCGCCGCCGGCCGGCCGCCCAGCGGCGCCACCACGGCGCGGAACAGCGCCGCCGCCTGCACCTGCCCGGCACGCCCGAGCGGCCACAGCGAGAAGGCCAGCGCCGTCAGCAGACCGAAGGCCGCGGCGACCGCGAGCGGCAGCGGATACAGCCTGACCGGCAGGTCGAACGGCAGCAGCGGCCCGGCCAGTTCGGCCGCCGCGATCGGCGCGGCCGCGCCGACCGCCAGGCCGATCAGGGTCCCGGCGGCGGCCAGCACCAGCACCACCGCCAGATAGGTCCGGAACACCAGCGCGCGCGACGCGCCGAGGCATTTCAGGGTCGCGATGGTCTCGGTCTTGCCGTCGAGATAGGCCTTCACGGCCATCGCCACGCCGACCCCGCCGACCAGCAGCGAGGTCAGGCCGACCAGGGTCAGGAACAGGGTGGTGCGCTGGACGAAGGTGTCGAAGCCGGGGGCCGCGCTCTCCAGCGAGCGGGGGCGCCAGCCGGCGTCCGGGAAGCGGTCGTCGAGCCGCTCCAGCCAGGGCTTCGGAGCGGTGCCGGCGGGCAGGGCGATCCGGTAGTGGTAGCGGATCAGCGATCCGACCTGGACGAGCCCGGTGGCCGGCAGGGCCGCCTCGGACACCATCAGCCGCGGTCCGAAGCTGGCGAAGGTGACGATCCGGTCGGGCTCGGCGGCCAGCACGGCGCGCAGCTCGACGGTGGCGTCGCCGAGCCGCAGCCGGTCGCCGACCGCGAGCCCGAGCCGGTCGGCGAGCGACTGTTCCGCGACCGCGCCGAAGGTGCCGTCGCGCCCGGCCAGGGCGGCGTCCAGCTCGATCGCCGGTTCCAGCCCGACCGCGCCGACCAGCGGATAGGCGTCGTCGACCGCCTTCAGCTCGACGAGGGTGCGGGCCGAGCCGTCGACCGTGCGCGCCATCGCCCGCATCTCGGCGACCGCCGACACGCGCCCCGAGGCCTCCAGGAAGGCGCGCTCGGCAGCGTCGGCCGGGCGGTGCACCAGCCGCAGGTCGACGTCGCCACCGAGCAGGCGCCGGGCGTCGCCCTCGATCCCGGCCATCATGGCCGAGGAGACCGAGCCGACCGCCGCGATCGCCGCTACGCCGAGGGCGAGGCAGGCCAGGAAGATCCGGAAGCCCTTGAGGCCGGTCCGCAGCTCGCGCCGGGCGAGGCGCAACGGAAGATGCAGGGGAAGCGGCAGCGTCACGGCCGGCTACTCCGCGGCCAGGGCGGCGTCGCCGTCGACGATGCGGCCGTCGGCGATGTGGATCACCCGGTCGCAGCGCCCGGCCAGCGTGGTGTCGTGGGTGATCAGCAGCAGGGTGGTGCCGTGGTCGCGGGCCAGCGAGAACAGCAGCTCGATGATGGTGTCGCCGGTCCGGCCGTCGAGGTTGCCGGTCGGCTCGTCAGCCAGCAGCAGCCGCGGGCGGCCGACGAAGGCGCGGGCGATGGCGACGCGCTGCTGCTCGCCGCCGGAGAGCTGGTCGGGGTAGTGGTCGGTGCGCGCCGCCAGGCCGACCCGGGCGAGCGCCGCCTCGGCCGCCTCGAAGGCGTCCGCCCGGCCCGCCAGTTCCAGCGGGATCGCCACGTTCTCCAGGGCGGTCATCGTCGGCACCAGCCGGAACGCCTGGAACACGATCCCGACATGGTCGCGCCGGAACCGCGCCAGCGAATCCTCGTCGAGCCCGACGAGATCCCGCCCCGCTACCCGGACTAGGCCCGTGCTCGGCGCCTCCAGCCCGGCCGCGACCATCATCAGCGTCGACTTGCCGGCGCCCGACGGGCCGACCACGCCGACTGCCTCGCCGGCCGCCACCGACAGGTCGATTCCGCGCAGCACGTTGACCTCGCCGGCCGCACTCCTCAGTTTCAGGGTGACGCCCTCGAGGCGGATGATCGGCTCGGCCGTTGCCGGCTGGGCGGCGTGCGGTCGGTCGGGAGAAGTCATGGTGTCGCGTTCCATCATCGTTGCCGTGGGACCCCGGTGCCGGCGGCGAGCCTCACGCCCATATGGTCCCTTGGCCGGACCGATAAAAGCGCTGGCCGTCCTGGTGCTGCTTCTCGGGCTCGCCGTGCCGCATACGGGGCGGGCGGCCGATCCGATCACCATACTGGGTTTCGGCGACTCGCTGATGGCCGGCTACGGCCTCGGCAGGGCGTCCAGCTTCCCGGCCCAGCTCCAGGCGGCGCTCACGCAGAGGGGCCATGCGGTCCGGCTGGTGAACGCGGGGGTGTCCGGCGACACCTCGGCCGGCGGCAAGGCCCGGCTGGCCTGGTCGCTGGCCGAGAACCCGGACGCGGTGATCATCGAGCTCGGCGCCAACGACGGGCTGCGCGGGCTGGCGGTCGAGGAGCTGCGCAGCAACCTCGATGCGATGCTGGGCGAGCTGGACAGGCGCGGCATTCCGACCCTGCTGGCGGGCATGCGGGCGCCGCCGAACATGGGCCGCGACTACGGCCGGGCGTTCCGGCAGGTCTATGCGGATCTCGCCCGCAAGTACGACGTGGAGTTCTATCCGTTCTTCCTCGACGGGGTCGCCGCCAACGCCTCGCTCAACCAGGGCGACGGAATCCACCCGACCGCCGAGGGCGTCGGCGTTATCGTCGAAGGGATCCTCCCGACGGTCGAGGCGCTGATCGAGCGGGTTCGGGCGAAGCGCGGCGGCTGAGGGGTTGCGGCGGCGGGTGGGGTCCGGATCCGTCCCGCCGTCGGCGGTCCGGTCCGGAATGACGAAGAAAGCGGGACTGCCGATCTCCTCCCCCTGTCGTCATTCCGGACGGACGCGCCACCCCTGGCGAGGCCGAGCCGGAACCCACGAAGCGACGGTCATCGGGCCCGCCGTGCCCGCACCGCTGCCGCCAGCCGCTCCAGCATCGCCACCGAGGTCTCCCAGTCGACGCAGCCGTCGGTGATGCTCTGGCCGTAGACCAGCGGCCTGCCCGGCTCCAGGTCCTGGCGGCCGGCGACCAGGTTGCTCTCGGCCATGACGCCGATGATGCGGCGCTCGCCGGCGGCGATGCGCCCGGCCACGTCGTCGATCACTGCCGGCTGGTTCTCCGGCTTCTTGGCGCTGTTGGCGTGGCTGGCGTCGATCATCACCTGGCCGCGAAGCCCGGCCTTCTCGGCGATCGCGCAGGCGGCGTCGACGCTGGCGGCGTCGAAGTTCGGCCCGTCGTTGCCGCCGCGCAGGATGACGTGGCAGTCCGGGTTGCCCGCCGTGGCGGCGATCGCCGCCTGGCCGCTCTTGGTGACGGCCAGGAAATGGTGCGGCTGGGCCGCCGAGACCACGGCGTCGACCGCGATCTTGACGCTGCCGTCGGTGCCGTTCTTGAAGCCGACCGGGCAGGACAGCCCGGACGCCAGCTCGCGGTGGATCTGGCTCTCGGTCGTGCGGGCGCCGATCGCCCCCCAGCCGACCAGGTCGGCGAAGTACTGCGGGGTGGCGGTGTCGAGGAATTCGCAGCCGGCCGGCAGTCCAATCTCGGCGATCCTGAGCAGCAGGCCGCGGGCCAGCCGCAGGCCGCGGTCGATCCGGAAGCTGCCGTCCAGGTCGGGGTCGTTGATCAGCCCCTTCCAGCCGACCGTGGTGCGCGGCTTCTCGAAGTACACCCGCATCACCACCTCGAGCTCGCCGGCGAACCGGCGGCGCTGCTCGAGCAGCCGGCCGGCGTAGTCCAGCGCCGCCTCGGGGTCGTGCACCGAGCACGGGCCGATGACCACGGCGAGGCGGTCGTCTTCGCCGCTCAGGATGCGGTGGATCGCGTTGCGGGCGCCGGCGACGGTGCGCGAGGCGGCGTCGCCGCGCGGCAGTTCGGCGATCACCGCGTCCGGCGGGCTGAGCGGGGTGATCGCGGCGATGCGCAGGTCGTCGGTGCCGGGCGTGATCGCCTCGGCTTGGGTCTGGATATCGTCGGTGACGGTCTTCACTTGTGGGGTCCTCCGGGTGGAGGCCCGCCGGCGACCGAAAAAGCCGCCGGGAGGGCCGGCGGCTTCGGGATGGTCTGCTGCGCTGTCTGTCTAGGTCGCGCGCACCCATGCCTCCGCCGGCGGCTGCGGATAGCTAAAGTAAAACCAGAAGCCGGCGAACGAATGGGTCATGGGGACGGTTATAGGGCGCCCGGTGCCGGTTGTCACGCCCGAGGCGCCGTGCTCCAGCGCCGCACCACCGACGGGCTCCCGTACAGGCAGTAGAACAGCCACACCGGACGCTTGAACCGTCGGGCGGCGTCCTGGCGAGCCATGCGAAGGGCATGTCCCGCGGGCAGTCCGGCGATCGCGAAGTGTTCGTAGAACAGGCCCGCGAACTCCACCGCCTCCCGTGTCGGCACCGGCCCGAGCGTGCCGATGAACGGGCGGGCGCCGGCATAGTAGAACTCCCGCCCGAAGCTCTGGAAATCCGACAGCAGCAGATCGGAGGCGCCGGAACTGCAAGCGTTGGCGAACACCACGGCGCCCCATTTCACGCCGAGGGCGTGCACCTGCCTCGGCAGCAGTCTTCCCGCGACACCCTCGCGGTAGCTGAGATGGTAGCTGGGCTGCTGGCGGCCGTGGCAGACGAAGTGCACGATGTCCTTGCCGGCCACGTCGCGCTGCAGCTCCGCCCAGCTGGCCTTTATCAGGGGCGGCGCCGCGCGGGCCTCCATGCGGCCGAAGGTCAACTGGCCGACCCGGCCGGGCCGATCGATCTCGTCGCCGACCACCAGGAGCGCCCGGTCGAGCGCGGTGGTGACGGTAGTGGGGGTCGCGATCGTCGCATGCGGCGGGCGGCTCGCGACCGGCGATCGCACGAGCACGAACCGCTCGCCCCACAGGGTGCCCTCGGGACGGCTGGCGAGCAGCTCCCACGGAATCCAATCGGCGTCGCAGTCGAAGACGACCAGCGCGTTCTCGTTGAGGCCGTCCAGCACCGATTCCAGGCCCTTCGGCGCAATCTGGGCGTACAGCTCGTTGCCGGTGGCGGCGAGTTGCGCGCGAAGGGCGTCGAGGTCCTCCGGTGTCGGTTCAGGCTCCAGCATCTCGCGGATCAGCCGGGATTGCTCGACCTGCCATGCCGCCACCCGGGCCGGCTCGAAAGCCCCCGACGACTGACCGAGGAACTCGCGGGGACCGGTCGGGCGCACCAGGGTCCAGTCGAGCCTGCCATTGTCGGCCGTCTGAACGAGGAACGTCGCCTCCGCGACGCCGGCCAGCTCAAGTGCTTCGGCATCGATCGGTTCCAACATCGTCACCGCGGCGGTGCCCGCGCTCTCCGGCGTCGTCTCGGTCCGCTCGATCACCCTGGTGGCGACGCAGCTCTGTCCGATGGTCGCGGTGCCATGCATGAACTTCACGTCGATCACCTGCTCGCCGGCGGCCCGCGGACGCAGGGCGAAGGCGACGGTTTCCGACGACCCGTCCCGTGGCACGGTCATGGCCTTGACGGGCTCCCGGACCGAGAAACCCGGCGCCTGTACGACCACCAGCAACTCGACCTCGGCCTCGCCCTCGTCGAACGGAACGGCGACCGGCCCGACGGCCGGCCCGGCGACGGCGCGCAGCTGCACCGTCAGCGTCACCTCGGCGTCGACGGAGCACTGCTCGGGAAAGTCGATCTTCGGCTCGCGTTCGAGTCGTGCCTTGGGAAGCGGCCGGTCCCCGAACAGGTGCCTGATCGTCGGCACGTGCGAACCGAACAGCATCGCCAGGTGGGCAGTCCGCGCGGTGGAATAGGCTTGGCCCACCGTGCCGACCATATCGGGCAGCGCTTCGATCGCCTCGCGAAGGATCGGGATCGCCACGCCCGGATCGCCATCCCAGCTCGTCTGCGTGCGGTTCCGCGCCACCAGGTCGAGCAGCCAGTCCAGATGCCCGTGGGGGAACTCGATCCGGTGGATGTGATGGAACGGGGCATCGAGCGCACCGTCCAGCGCGACGATGCGGTGCAAGACCTCGGCGGCTCGGGCGCGTTCCCGCGGCGACGGCAGGTGTCGGGCGGACCAGACCAGGGCAGGCAGCGCCGCCGACGCCGACATTCGCCCGGCGACCCGGACGACCCGCGCGCGTGCGTCGCCGTCCCAGCCGATGGCCGCCGCCGCGACCGCGGCGCCGGTCGCCGGGTCGGCGAAATCCTCGAGGGCTTCCGCCGTCAGAAACATCGAGAGCCCCTCGGGGGTCAGCCCGTCGATCGATTCGCGACGGTCGTCGCGGGCGATGGCCCAGACGGCGTCGGCGTCCGGATGCGGTCCGTCGTCGCCCGCGAGCTTGCGGAGCAGCGGTGTGGCGGCGTCGAGGCCAAGTTCGCTGGCCGCCTTCCTGGCGACGACGCGCGTCCATTCGTGCGGGTCGGTCAAGGCGACGGCAATCAGAGCATCCGCGGCTGCGGCCGTGTCTTCGCGCTCGAGCATCGTGCGAACCGCCTCGAACGCGCCGGCCGCCGCCGCCGGGTCCGCATGCATCCGGCTCCACCGGTCGAGAGCGGACTTCGCGGCCTGTGCGCGATGGGCCGCCGACCTCCCCGGCCTGAGAGCCGCCGGGGGGTAGCTCAGCCCGTTCCACGCCGCGATCAGCGGCCCGATGACGCCGACCGGTCCGCGCAATCCGGCGGAGGTCACCGACGCACGCAGGAATTCGAACCAGTCCGCGCGGTTGCCGGCCAGGGCCTCGCGCAGCCTGTCCTGCGGCACCTGCAGCAGCTCCGCGGTTAGCGGAAGCGGGTTCTCTCGGGTATGCGCCATCGCGATGGCCAGGGTCGAAGCCTCGTCGACCGCCAGTGGACGACGGAGCGCCCCGGCATGCTCGGCGAGCAGGCCGCCGGCCCGGGTCGGCGCGAGTTCCTGAGCCGCCCGGATTGCGCCGATGCGGATCCACCCGACGGGATCGCCGAGCGCAGCCTTCAGCGCACTCACCGGCTCCATGGCCGGGCCTAGCCGTCGTCGCCGAGGAAGGTCGCGGTCTTGTCTCTGCCGGCCAGAAGAAGCGCGATCGCGAGATAGGCGAAGAACCCGGCCGCCAGCCCGATGGCATAGCTGTCGAACCGGTCTGTGCCGGTCTGGAACAAGGTCAGGACGGTTCCGCCGCCCACGGCGCCGATGACGGTCGCGAGATCCGAGATCCCCGAATTCTTGGTGTGCCGCAGCGTTCGGTAGGTGATGAAGCCGATCACGACGCCGAAGAAGAACGGCCCGATGGAGAAGACCACGGCACCCTCCCTGCTATCACTTCGAGTTCTGCAGTATTCGATCTTCGGTTGATGGATTTGCCAAGTCAATCGCGGACAGGGTGCTCTGCATCCGCGTCGCGTACCGCGCTTCGGCGGTCGGCCGGCGGCACGGCAATCCTGGTGGGGCTGGCGTGGCGACGTGGACTTGATCCAGGTCATCCTTGAGGCGCAGGCCGGCTGCTAGGTTCGCGCAGCAACCCACCAGGAGCGAGACCACATGGGCGATTTCCACCACGATATCGGCACCGAATTTCCCGAGTACCGCGATCGCATCCACGACCTGAAGACCGGCAACGCGCATTTCGCGCGGCTGTACGACCAGTATCACGACCTCGACAAGCAGATCGCCCGGATCGAGCAGGAGATCGAGCCGACGACCGACGAGCACGCCGAGGAGCTGAAGCGCCAGCGCGTCAAGCTGAAGGACGAGATCTTCGGCATGCTGCGGGCGGGCTGAGCCACACCGAACCTCCCGAGGGTGGGGGCGTTGCCCCCGTGAGTGGGCTCCGGTATAGCGCGACCTCTTTCGTCGCCTGTTCCGGAGCCCTTTTTCATGCAGTACCGCCAGCTCGGCCGCACCGACCTCCGCGTCAGCCTGATCTGCCTCGGCTCGATGACCTGGGGCCGCCAGAACACCGAGGCCGAGGGCCACGCGCAGATGGACCTGGCGCTCGAGCGCGGCGTCAACTTCATCGACACGGCCGAGATGTATTCGGTGCCGGTGACCGCCGAGACCTACGGGCGCAGCGAGGAGATCATCGGCTCGTGGCTGGCGGCGCGCGGCACCCGCGACCGCGTGGTCGTCGCCACCAAGGCGGTCGGCCCGGGCGAGCGCTTCGGCCATATCCGCGACGGCAAGCCGAGGCTCAACCGCGCCCATCTCACCCGGGCGGTCGAGGACAGCCTGCGCCGGCTGCGCACCGATTGGATCGACCTGTACCAGCTGCACTGGCCGGAGCGCTCGGTGAACAGCTTCGGCAAGCTTGGCTACGTCCATGTCGAGGACGAGGACACCACGCCGATCGCCGAGACCCTGGCGGTCCTGGGCGACCTGGTGAAGGCCGGCAAGATCCACCATGTCGGCCTGTCGAACGAGACGCCGTGGGGCATGATGACCTTCGCCCGGATCGCCGACGCCACCGGCCTGCCGCGGCCGGTGTCGGTGCAGAACGCCTACAACCTGGTGAACCGGGCGTTCGAGGTCGGCTGCGCCGAGGTGGCGATCCGCGAGGACATCGGGCTGCTGGCGTACTCGCCGCTGGCCGGCGGCTGGCTGACCGGCAAGTACGACGGCGGCGCGCGCCCGGCCGGCGCCCGGATGACCGAGTTCGCCGACTACTTCCGGCGCTATTCCGGCGAGACCGGACAGGCGGCGATCGCCGGCTATGTGGCGCTGGCGCGCGAGCACGGCCTGGACCCGGCGCAGATGGCGCTGGCCTACGTGAACTCGCGGCGGTTCCTGACCTCGAACATCATCGGTGCCACCTCGCTGGAGCAGCTCGCGGCCGACATCGACAGCGTCGACGTGGTTCTGGGCCCGGAGGTGCTGCAGGGCATCGAGACCCTGCAGGCGCGCTGGTCGAATCCGTGCCCGTGACGGGGTAGGGTCGTCAGACGCCCGTCACTCGGTAGGTCCCGGCTCAAGGCCGGGATGAGGGAGCAAGGGGGGGCGTCTCACACCCTCATCCCGGGCGTGCGAAGCACGACCCGGGACCCCTGGCGCGGATGCGTGAGATATGGAGGTTCACCCATGCGCCTGTTCGTGGCGATCGCGATGCCGGAGGACGTCACCGACCGGCTGGCCGCCGTGATGGGCGGGCTCGACGGCGCGCGCTGGGTCGATCCGGCCGACCTGCACCTGACCCTGCGGTTCGTCGGCGAGGTCGGCCGGGACGCGGCCGAGGACCTGGCGGCGGCGCTGTCGTCGCTGCGGGCGCCGGCGTTCGCGCTGCGGCTGAGCGGCTTCGGCTACTTCGGCGGCGGCCGCCGGGTGCGGGCGCTATGGGCCGGGGTCGAGGCCCAGCCGGCGCTCGAGGTGCTGCAGGGCCGGGTCGAGGCGGCGGCCCGGCGGGCCGGCCAGCCGGCCGAGCCCCGCAAGTTCGTGCCGCACGTCACCCTGGCCCGGATGGCCGGCCCGGTCGGCGAGGACGAGGTCGCGCACTGGATCTCCGTGCGCGGAGCGTTCACGGCCGGCCCGTTCGAGGTGCGTGAGGCGGTCCTGTTCGAGAGCTTCCCGGGACGCGACGGGCCGCTGTACGAGCGCCGGCTGGCGGTGCCGCTGGAGCGCCTGCCCGACGCCGACGACTGGGAGCAGGGCGAGTTCGACTGAATCAGTCGGCCACGCCGGCGTCGGCCAGGGCGTCGACCAGGGCGGTGCAGCCGGTCTCGATCATCTCGAAGGCGCGCCGGTACTCCTCGGCATCGCGGCCGTACGGGTCCGGCACCGCCACGCCCTTCATGTCGGGCGTGTAGTCGAGGAACAGCCGGACCCGGTCGCGATGCGCCCGGCCGCCGCGGATCCGCAGGTCGTGGACGTGGCCGCGATCCATGCCGAGGATCAGGTCGAAGCGCTGGAAGTCCTCGTCGGTGAAGGCCCGCGCGCGCAGGCCGGAGAGATCGTAGCCGTGGCTCTGGGCCGTCATGCGGGCGCGCAGGTCGGGAGCCTCGCCGACATGGCCGTCGTACAGGCCGGCGGAGTCGACCAGGACCTTATCGCCGAGACCGCGCTTCTCGAGCATCGCCCGGGCGATTCCCTCGGCGGTCGGCGAGCGGCAGATGTTCCCGGTGCAGACGAACAGGATGCTGTACATGCCGGTGCGTGAGGTGGTCTCGGTTACGGCGGGCTCAGATACCGGGGGTCGCGCCCGGCGCTGCGGGCGGTTACAGTCGCGACCCGGCCGGGGGCGGTCAAGAGCGGGTTTGTCGCAGACGAGCAAGGCGGGAGCGACCGTGAAGGATCTGAAACCGACGGATGCGATCGTCATTCTGACCGGGGCCGGTATCTCCAAGGAGTCCGGCCTCGATACCTTTCGCGATGCCGATGGAATCTGGTCGCGGGTACGGATCGAGGACGTCGCGACGCCCGAGGCCTTCGCCCGCGACCCGGTCCGGGTGCACGAGTTCTACAACGCCCGGCGCAGCGGTATGCTGAACCCGAACGTGCAGCCGAACGCCGCCCATGCCGCGTTGGCCCGGCTCGAGCGGGAATGGCCGGGCCCGGTGCTGCTGGTCACCCAGAACATCGACGACCTGCACGACCGCGCCGGCTCGACCGCGCTGATCCACATGCACGGCGAGATGTTGAAGGCGCGGTGTGCCGGCTGCGGCGGGGTCGGGGCGTGGCGCGAGGACATCACCGTCGCGACCGCCTGCCCGTCCTGCGGCGGCGCCGGCGGCATGCGGCCGCACGTGGTGTGGTTCGGCGAGATGCCGCTGGAGATGGACCGGATCATGGCGGCACTGGCGGAGTGCGCGCTGTTTGTGTCGATCGGCACCTCCGGCAACGTCTACCCGGCCGCCGGCTTCGTGCAGGAGGCGCGCTACGTCGGCGGCGCCCACACGGTCGAACTCAACCTGGAGCCGTCGGCCGGGGTGACCGACTTCCACGAGGCCCGGCACGGCCCGGCGACCGAGCTGGTGCCGGCGTTCGTCGAGGAGCTGCTTTCGCGGGTGTAGGGCGCCCGTCGCGCCGTGGATCCCGGGTCTCGCTTCGCTTGCCCGGGATGACGTCAGGAGAGGGCAATGCCTCGGCGACCGCCTCCTTTTCTGCCGTCATCCCGGACGTCGCGCAGCGGCGATCCGGGACCCATGGCGCGACGGGCCCTCACCCTCAGAACGGCGTCCGCACGATGCCGCCGTCGCAGCGCAGGGCGGCGCCGTTGGTGGCCGCGGCGGCCGGCGAGCAGGTGTAGCAGATCAGCGACGCCACTTCGTCGGGCTCGGCATAGCGCTGCAGCAGCGAGGTCGGCCGGCGCTCGGTGAAGGTGCGGCGCTTGAACTCCTCGGCCGAGATGCCCATGGTCTCGGCCCGCGCCGCCACCCGTTCGACCTGCGCCTCGACCCAGGTCGGGCCCGGCAGCACCGAGTTGACGGTGACCCTGGTTCCCTTGGTGAGTTCGGCGCAGCCGCGGGCGATGGCGAGCTGGGCCGCCTTCGAGAAGCCGTAGTGGATCATGTCGGCGGGGATGAAGATCGCCGATTCCGACGACACGAACACCACCCGTCCCCAGTCCTTGTCGAGCATCTTCGGCAGGTAGTGGCGGGTCAGCCGCACGCCGCTCATCACGTTGACGTCGAACATCCGCTGCCAGTCGTCGTCCGGGGTGTCCTCGAACGGCTTCGGCTCGTAGATCCCGGTGTTGTTCACCAGGATGTCGACGTCCGGGGCCATCGCGATCACGTCCTCGCAGCCGGCGACCGTGCCGAGGTCGCCCGGGGCCGAGCCGAAGTCGCCGTCCGGCACCCGCACCCGCAGCTCGCCGATGGCGTGGTGCACGGTCTCCTCGGTGCGGCCGTTGACCAGCACCCGGGCGCCCATGGCGGCCAGGCCGGCCGCCGTCGCGTAGCCGATGCCGCGGGTCGAGCCGGTGACCAGGGCGGTCCGCCCGGACAGGTCCATGTCGAACGCCTTCATGGCGGAGTCCTCCTCTCGTCGTCTGATTGTCTCGTGCCGCGGACGCGACCATGCCACAGTTCCGCCACCAGGAAACGAGCGTCAGGAGAAAGGGACCATGAGCGAGCCGGCGACCGTGAAGATGGTCGAGTACGCCGAGGCCAGCGACGAGGTGCGGGCGGTGTTCGACGACATCATGGCGACCAAGGGCATCGACTTCGTGCCGAACGCCTGGAAGGTGTTCGCCAGTCATCCGCCGAGCCTGAAGCGGCTGTGGTACGGGCTGAAGGAGGTGATGGCGCCGGGCGCGCTCGACCCGAAGTTCAAGGAGATGATCGCGATCGCGGTGTCGGCGACCAACGGCTGCGACTACTGCACCCGCAGCCACACCGCGGCGGCCCGCAAGCTCGGCATGTCCGACGCCGAGTACGGCGAACTGATCGCCGTGGTCGGAATGTTCAACCAGACCAACAAGATGTCCGACGCGTACAAGATCCCGGTCGACGAGGTGTTCCTGCGCGCCTGGTAGACGGCGCCTGGCTTCGCGGCGGCCGGTGGGTCCCGGATCTACGCGGCGTTGCCGCTCCGTCCGGGATGAGGGTCGGTAGGAATTCACCCATTGTCCTCATCCCGGCCGAAGCGCAGCGGAGAGCCGGGACCCGCGAAGCGACGGGCGTCAGTTGGAGATCGCCTGCGCCCCGTCGATGTAGAAGGTCTCGCCGGTCAGGAACGGGATGTCCTCGGTCACGATGGCGGCGACGAAACGCGCCACCTCCCAGGCCTCGCCGGGGCGGCCGCGCGGGATCGCCCGCTCGATGAAGGCGCGGAACCGGGCGTCCTCCATGTGCGCCTTGTTCAGGTCGGTCATGGTGAAGCCCGGGGCGACGTCGACCACCCGGATGCCCTGCTTCGCCCATTCCACCGCCAGGCAGCGGGTGATGGCGCCGATCGCGGCCTTCGAGGCGGCGTAGGCGGCGTTGTACTTCACGCCCATCTTGTCGTAGTGCGAGCCGATGTTGACGATCACCCCGCCGCCGGCCGCGAGCAGGTGCGGGTGGGCGGCCTGGCAGGCGGCGAAGGTGCCGAGCGCGTTGGTGTGCAGCACCGCGGCGAAGTCGTCGAGGTCGAACGCCTCGCTGCGGCCCTGACGGTGGATGCCGGCGTTGTTCACCAGGGCGTGCAGGCCGCCGGTCCGGGCCGTCAGCTCCGCCAGGGCGGCGCGAACGGACGCCGGGTCGTCGACGTCGCAGGCGATGCCGACCAGGCGCGGCTCGATGTCGGCCGGCACCGCGCTGTCCTCCGGGCCGATCCCCTTGCGCGACAGGCAGCCGACGGTCAGGCCGCGGCGCGCCAGTTCCAGGACCATGGCGGCGCCCAGTCCGCGCGACGCTCCGGTCACGGCCACGGTTCTGGGCTCTCCGGACGCCGGAGCGGCTGCGGTATCGGTCATGGCGGTCTCTCGGACGGTCGCGATGGCGGGACCGCATCCTGGGGCAGCCGGCCGGCTTTGGCCAGATCGGCGGCGGCCGGACCCGCGGGCGTCAGTCGATGACCGGCCGGCCGTAGGTTTCGGGGTCGATGATCATGGCGTAGCGGTCGCGCTTCACCCCGTCGCTGCTGAGCGGCAGGAGCAGGCGCACGAACGACCACATTTGGCCGTGCGGGTCCTGGAACTCGCGCCGCATCAGTTCCGGCTCGCCGCGTGCCATGGCACGCTCGATGCCCTCGCGTACCTTTTCGACGTCGCCCGGCGCGAACCCCTCGGACAGGCCGGTGCCCTTCATCTCGCGCCCGTGGCCGTCGGTCAGCAGGGAGCCGCCGAGGTCGACGATCCAGTCGCCGCTGTCGGGATTCTTGCGCAACAGGCTGACCCCCTTGATGACCGCCACCGGCAGGGTCAGGGGGTCGAGCGTCTCGGGAAGCCGTCCGGTCGAGGCGTTGCGCCATACCTTCAGGCACTCGGCGAGCAGCGGGTAGTCGGCGATCTCCGCGATCGGGATCTCCACATGGATGCTCGGCAGGCGCCAGAACGCTTCGGGGGCCAGGGTCGGAGATCTCATTGGCCGGGATCCTCGGGGTCGACACGACCGAAGCTGTCCGGATCGATCACCGTCACGAAGCGGTCGACGCCGTCGCCGGCGCGGCCGAACGGCAGGAACAGGCGGACGTACGACCACCGGCGGCCGCGCGGGTCGACGAAATTGCGGCGCATCAGTTCCGGCTGACCGCGCTGCACCGCCGCGTGGATCGCCGCCTTGACCTGGGCACGGTCGGCTTCGGAGAACGCTTCGACCAGACCGGTGCCGCGCAACTCGGATCCGACATGCTCCGTGATCAGGCGGCCGGCCAGCCGGACCCGCCAGTCGTCGGTGTCGGCGTCGAACTCGAACAGGTTGAGCCCGGCGATGGCCGAGCGCGGGAACACCAGCGGGTCGACCTGCGAGGGCAGGCCGTCCGCGACCAGGCTGCGCCAGCTCTCCAGGCACTGCGCCAGGATCGGATAGTCGACGAGCCGGTCCAGCGGCAGCGTCGCATGCTCGCCCGGCAGTGCCCAGAAGGCACCGAGCGGTTTCCCGACCAAAGTCTTCATCGGGCGCATTCTGCTTCCCCGTTCCCGGAAACCGGCGTTCTCCGGGAATCTTTCGCATCGTTTCTGCGAAGCGGCCGGCCGGGCAATCGCCGACTTCCTCGCGGCTCTGCGCAAGTGTGATCGGGCCGCCCGATGGCGTCCAGTGCGGGAAGCCCTTAGTTCTGCCCGCCCGATGGCCGGGGCCGAATTCACCCGGCCAGCAGGTACAGGAGACCCAGTCCGGTCAGGCGGCGCTGGACCTGCCTGAGTTCCGCCCGCGCCGCATCGCGCTGTCCGGCGAACCGGTCCAGCACGGCGCCCACCCGGGTCGGGCCGTCGATCGCCGACAGGACATCCAGCCCCAGGTCCGAGAGGCGCAGGCCGACCGAGATCGTGCGGCCGTCCACGTCGATCTGGATGCCGCGCGCCTGTTCGGACCGGCCGCGCAGGGTCGCGGCCAGGGCAGGCGGGCGGATGCCGGCCGGAACGAGCACGGTCGCTGGGTCATCGAGCAAGCGCTCGGCGGGATCCTCGTCTTCGGCAGCGGCGCCCTGGTCGTCCCGGACGGCATAGAACACGTGCTTCTTCAACGAGCCCTGCAGCAGTTCCGCCAGCTGCCGGCCGGTCCGGTGATCGAGACCGGCCGCCGCCGCCCGCAGGGTCGGGTCCCGCAGGGCCGGTACCGGATCGTACAGGAAGGGCGGCGTGAACGTCCGGATCCGCAGGCCCGCCGCCGCGAACAGCTCGTCGAGCTCGGCGACGCCGAAGGCGCGGTCCCGCGGGTTGAGCAGCACGTCCGCCAGCTCGGCGTCGTCGGCGTCGGCCAGGGCCTGGAACGCGGGGTTCCGGCGCAGCCAGTTGGTCTGCGGCAGGCCGCGCACGAAGGCGCGCGCCAGGGCCACGGCGTCGGGCCGTCCGGCATCGACTCCCAGAAGCGCGAGCGCGGCCTGGGCCTGGTAGACGCCGGTCCGACCGATCCGGCCATATGCCATCACCCCGATGCCGCCGCCCGGGGCCAGCACGCGCGACAGCACGGCCAGCGCGGTCCGCGGCTCGGGGACGTGGTTGAGGACGCCGCAGAGGTCGATGTAGTCGTACGGCCCGTCGATGCCCTCGGCGAGGGATTCGAGCGGTGCGACCCGAAACGCGACGTCCTGCAGCCCGAGGGTGGCGGCGCGGGCGCGGGCAATGGCGCAGGACCGTTCCGACAGATCCACATAGTCGATCCGTCCGGCCAGCCCCAGCCGCCGGAGCCAGCCGCCGAGGCAGACGACGGCGTCGCCGGTACCGCCGCCGGCGACCAGCAGGCGCAGCGGCCGGCCCGCCGGGAGCCGACCGCCGAAGACGTGATGGGCGACCGCCGGCAGCGAACCCGGCCGGATCCAGGCGAGATCGCCGACGGCGGCGTCCGGGTCGCGGTGGGGATAAGGGAACCGCTCGTAGAAGGCGGCGATCCGGTCCCCGGGGCCGGCGTCCGTCACCGCGGGCTCCGGTGCCGTGCCGGCCGCCGACCGGGCATGCTCAGCTGTCCATCTTCAGGGCGGCGATGAAGGCGGATTGCGGGATCTCGACCTGGCCGAACTGCCGCATCCGCTTCTTGCCTTCCTTCTGCTTCTCCAGAAGCTTCTTCTTGCGGGTGATGTCGCCGCCGTAGCACTTGGCGGTGACGTCCTTGCGCAGCGCGCCGACGGTCTCGCGGGCGATCACCTTGCCGCCGATCGCCGCCTGGATGGCGATCTTGAACAGCTGCCGCGGGATCAGGTCCTTCAGCTTGCCGCACATCGCCCGGCCGCGCGGGTCGGCCTGACTGCGGTGCACGATCATCGACAGCGCGTCGACCGGCTCCTGGTTGACCATGATGGTCAGCTTCACCAGGTCGCCCTCGCGGTAGCTGTCGAGCTGGTAGTCGAAGCTGGCATAGCCGCGGCTGATCGACTTCAGGCGATCGTAGAAGTCGAACACCACCTCGTTCAGCGGCAGCCGGTAGACCACCATGGCGCGGCTGCCGGCATAGGTCAGGTCGAGCTGCTCGCCGCGGCGCTCGGTGCACAGCGTCAGCACCGGGCCGAGATACTCGTCGGGGACGAAGATCGTGGCCTTGATCCACGGCTCCTCGATCGAGGCGATCTTCATGACGTCGGGCATGTCGGCCGGGTTGTGCAGCTCGATCGTCTTCCCGTCGGTCAGATGGATCTTGTAGACGACGCTGGGCGCGGTGGTGATCAGGTCGAGGTCGAACTCGCGCTCCAGCCGCTCCTGGATGATCTCCAGGTGCAGCAGCCCGAGGAAGCCGCACCGGAACCCGAAGCCGAGCGCCGCCGAGGTCTCCATCTCGTAGTGGAAGCTGGCGTCGTTCAGCCGCAGCTTCTCCAGGCTGTCGCGCAGGTGCTCGAACTCGCCGGCGTCGGCCGGGAACAGCCCGCAGAACACCACCGAGATGCTCGGTTTGAAGCCCGGCAGCGCCTTGGCCGCGGGCTTGCGCTCGTCGGTGATGGTGTCGCCGACCTGGGTGTCGGCCACGGTCTTGATGCCGGCGTTCAGGAACCCGACCTCGCCGGGGCCGAGGCTATCGACCTCCAGGCCCTTCGGGGTCAGCACGCCGACGCGCTCGACCGGATGCACCGCGCCGGTCTGCATCATCTTGATGCGCTGGCCCTTCCTCAGCACGCCGTCGTGGACGCGCATCAGGCAGGTGACGCCGAGATACGGGTCGTACCAGCTGTCGACCATCATCGCCTTGGTCGGCGCGTCGCGGTCGCCGGTCGGCGGTGGCAGGCGCTTCACGATGGCCTCGAGCAGCTCGTCCATGCCGAGCCCGGTCTTCGCCGAGATCTCGATGGCCTCGGAGGCGTCGATGCCGATGACGTCCTCGATCTGCTCCTTGACCCGCGCCGGGTCGGCGGCCGGCAGGTCGATCTTGTTCAGGACCGGGATGATCTCGTGGTTCGCCTCGATCGCCTGGTAGACGTTGGCCAGGGTCTGCGCCTCGACGCCCTGGCTGGCGTCGACCACCAGGATCGAGCCCTCGCAGGCCGCCAGCGACCGGCTGACCTCGTAGGCGAAGTCGACGTGGCCCGGGGTGTCGATCAGGTTGAGCGTGTAGCGCTTGCCGTCCTTGGCGTCGTAGATCAGCCGAACGGTCTGCGCCTTGATGGTGATGCCGCGCTCGCGCTCGATGTCCATCGAGTCGAGCACCTGCTGCTTCATCTCGCGCTCGGTGAGGCCGCCGCACATCTGGATCAGCCGGTCCGCGAGGGTCGACTTGCCGTGGTCGATGTGCGCGATGATCGCGAAGTTCCGGATGTGGGTAAGGTCGGTCATGGAGCCGGGTTATGCCTGAAAAATGCGGCGCGGAACATAGTGTCCCGCACCGCACCCGGCAATGCCGGAGATCGACCGTCCGGGCGGGTCACGCCGGGACGGGGGGCGCCTCGGTTGCGAGGGCGAATCCCTCGTCCTTCCAGCCTTCGATTCCGCCGATCATCAGCTTCACCGGGCGGCCCAGCCGGGCCAGCCGGATCGCCGCCCGGCAGGCGCCGTTGCAGTGCGGTCCGGCGCAGTACACCACGAACAGGGTGTCGGCCGGCCAGTCGGCCAGCTTGCGCTCGATGATCTTGCGGTGCGGCAGGTTGACGGCACCGGGCACGTGGCCGGCGGCGTACAGCGCCGGCGAGCGGACGTCGAGCAGCACGAAGTCGGCCCGGCCGCCGGACATCGCGTCGTGGACGTCCCAGCAGTCGGTCTCGAACGCCATCAGGGCCTCGAAATGGGCGAGGGCGGCAGCCGACGGGGCGGCCGGGATCTCAGCTACGGCGGAGGGGGCGACTGCGGAGGGGGCGACTGCGGAAGGCATGGCGGGGCTCCGGGAACGGTTGCGGTTGCCGGCCAGCATTGCGCCGCCGCCCGCGCCTGGAAATCGGCACTCAAGCCATGTATCGTAAAAATCATGCCAAAGGGTGCTCATCCGGGGCCCGACCCCCGCAGCGTCGCCGTGCTCGCCTATGACGGGCTCTGCACCTTCGAGTTCGGCCAGGTGGTCGAGGTGTTCGGCCTGCCGCGCCCGGAGATGGGCGACGACTGGTACCGGTTCCGGGTCTGCGCCGAGCGCCCCGGGCCGCTGCGCGCCATCGGCGGCTTCCGGGTCGAGGCCGGCGGCGGGCTGGCCGAGCTCGGCGCGGCGGCGACCATCGTGGTGCCCGGCTGGCGCGGCATCGACGCCCCGGTGCCGGACGACCTGCTGGAGACCCTGTGGGCCGCGCACGCCCGCGGCAGCCGGCTGGTGTCGATCTGCTCGGGGGCGGCGGTGCTGGCGGCGACCGGGCTGCTGGACGGCCGGCGCTGCACCACCCACTGGCGCCATGCCGAGAAGCTGGCGGCGCGGTTCCCGGCGGTCCGGGTCGACGCCGACGTGCTCTATACCGAGGCCGACCGGGTGTTCACCTCGGCCGGCAGCGCCGCCGGGCTCGACCTCTGCGTCCATCTGGTGCGGCGCGATTTCGGCCCGCGGATCGCCAACGAGGTCGGCCGCCGGCTGGTGCTGCCGCCGCATCGCGAGGGCGGCCAGGCGCAGTTCATCGCGCGGCCGGTGGCGGACCGCGAGAACGGCCGGTTCGCCGCGCTGTTCGACTGGGCACGCGACCGGCTGGGCGAACGCATCAGCGTCGACCGCATGGCGGCCGAGGCGGCGATGAGCCGGCGCAGCTTCGTGCGCCGGTTCGAGGCCGCCACCGGCACCACGCCGGGCGAGTGGCTGATCGGCGAGCGGGTGCGACGGGCGAGCGACCTGCTGGAGACCACCGGGCTCGGGGTCGAGCGGGTGGCGACCGAATGCGGCTTCGGCAGCGCCGAGGCCCTGCGCCACCACTTCCGGACCCGGCTCGGCATCAGCCCGACCGCCTACCGCCGCCAGTTCGCGCGGGTGGGGGCGCGATAGGGGGCGACGGCGCCCGTCGGTTCGTGGGTTCCGGATGCGTTCCGCCTGCGGCGGCCCGCTCCGGAATGACGAAAAAAGGGGAGAAGGCGCGCGCGGCCGGTCCTCACCAAACTTCGTCATTCCGGAGCGACGCGCCACCCTTGGCGCGGCGGATCCGGAACCCACGAAGCGACGGGCGCCCGCGCCTTGCATTACGGTGACAGTGCACTTGTCTTGAGTTCCGGCACTCTCGAGCGCGTTGCTACGAGGCAATTTGAGTGCACTGTCACCGCAATAGCGGCGGCCCGCTCCGGAATGGCGAAAAAAGGGGAGAAGGCGCGCGCGGCCGGTCCTCACCAAACTTCGTCATTCCGGAGCGACGCGCCACCCTTGGCGCGGCGGATCCGGAACCCACGAACCGACGGGCGCCTGCGCCTTGCGACCTACCCCCGCCCCTTCAACTCCACGCCGTTGCCCTCGGGGTCGCGCAGGTAGATCGACGGGCCGTCGCCCTCGGCGCCGAAGCGGGTGGCCGGGGCCTCGGTCTCGACGCCGTGGGCCGCGAACCAGGCGCGGATCGCCTCCGGGTCGAACGGCTCGACCTTGAGGGCGACGTGGTCGACGTTGCGGCCCGGGCCCGGCGGCGGGCCGCCGCGGCTGCCGGCCTTACCGTTCATGTCGACCAGGTCGATCATCGAGCCGCCGGCGTCCAGGTGCCAGAGCCCGAGCGGCTCGTTGTGCTTGGCCACCGGGCAGCCCAGCAGGTCGCGGTAGAACCGCAGCATCGCGTCGATGTCGCGGGCCCGGACCACCACGTGGTCGAGGCCGCCGAGGCGGTAGGGCAGGTCGGGCATCGCCGTTCTCCTTAGGGAATCACCTTCATGTCGCGGAACTCGCCGAAGATACGCTCGAACATGGCGTCGGACCGCACGCAGTCGGGAAAGCCGTGCAGCCGCAGCTTCAGGGTGTCGCTCATCACGTCCCAGTCGGTGCCGAACACGTAGTCGGCGAACGGCCAGGCGGCGATCTGGTCGTAGGGGATGCGCTGCAGCCCGAACTTCTCGACGATGCTCGCCCACAGCCCGGCCTTGTCGGCCATGAACTCCGACAGCCTGATGGTCTGGACGTCGGCCGGCTCCATGTCGAAGAACCTCGCGAACTTCGGCCACACGTTCTTCCAGCGGAAGAAGTCGCCGTTGGTGATGTTGAACACCTCGTTGGCGGCCCGGTCGTCGGTCGCGCACCACACCATGGCGTTGGCCAGATGCTGGTTGTCGCAGACCTGGTAGACCGCCTCCCAGGCGCCGGGCTTGCCCGGGAACCGGAGCGGCAGGCCGAGCTCCTTGGAGATCGTCGCGTACACCGCGATGCAGGTGGTGATGTTCATCGGGTTGCCGAGCGCGAAGCCGCACACCGTGTGCGGGCGCAATGCCGACCAGCTCCAGGCCTTGCCCTTCTGGGCGGCCCGCAGCCACTGCTCCTGGTCCCAGTAGAAGTTCGGCAGCATGTGCGGCGGGTCGTCCTCGCGCGCCGGCGTCTTGAACGGGCCGAGATGCGAGCCGTAGATCTTGTTGCCCTCGATCAGCTGCACGTGGCGCAGCGCCTTCGAGGCCTGCTCGATCGGCTCGACCGAGTTAACCAGCATCGCCAGGTTCGGCGGGCCGTGCTCGGCCCAAACCGGGCGGGCCTGGAAGGCGCAGTAGAAGATGTGGGTGACGTCGGTCAGGCCTGACAGCTTGGCCTCGGCGTCGGCCCGGTCCAGCAGGTCGACCGAGATGTAGGTCGCCGGGCTGTCGAAATCCGGCGCCCGCCGGCTCAGCCCGACGATCTCCCAGCCGCCGAGATTGCCGAGGTGCTCGATCAGCTTGCGGCCGATGACCCCGAGGGCGCCGACCACCACGGCCTTGTTCTTCGCCATGTCGTCCTCCGTCTGTCCGGTGCGCATGGTCCACGCTCGCCGCGTTTGGATCAACGCCCGTCGGAGCACGGCAGGATTTCCTGCACCGGGTCGATCTTCTTTTCGCCACAGACCGCTCCATATAGAGATCCAGGTCGTGCCAACTGGGCGGGTCGTGAAGCGGTCCGCCTTTTCTTTTCCGGCACGGGTCATCCCCCGATCCGCGACGTCCCGACAGCCCTGGAACGCGGTGTATGCTCGCTCGAAGACCAATCGAGGGAGTGCCGCCATGACTGCCTTCCGCGTCGGCCTCAGCGCCGATTTCACCCGTGCCGACGGCAAGCCGACCTTTCCGAGCTACGACCTGTCGCCGCTGGCCGCCGACGGCGTCGAACTGGTGGAGCTGCCGCGTACCGCGGTGCTCGCCCCCGGGCACGTCGCCGGCTTCGACGCCATCGTGCTGCTGGGCGAGCGGATGGCGGCCTCCAGCTTTCCGGGCGACGGCCGGCTGGCGCTGGTCGCGCGCATGGGGGTCGGCTTCGACACCGTCGACACCGCGGCCTGCACCGCCAACGACACCGCCCTGACGATCACCCCCGAGGCGGTCCGCCGGCCGATGGCGACGACCCAGGTCTGCTTCATCCTGGCGCTCGCCCACAATCTGGTGGCCAAGGACCGGATCGCCCGCACCGGCTCGCTCGGCTGGCCGGCCCGGCTGGACTTCCACGGCACCGGCCTGGTCGGCCGGACCGTCGGCTCGGTCGGCATCGGCAACATCGGCGCCGAGATGTTCCGGCTGCTGAGGGCGTTCGACGTGCGGATGATCGCCCACGACCCGTACACCGACCCGGCGCGGTTCGCCGAGCTCGGGGTCGAGTCCGTCCCGCTGGAGGCGGTGTTCGAGCGGAGCGACTTCGTCACCTTCAACTGCCCGCTGAACGACGAGACCCGCGGCATCGGCTCGGCGGCGCTGATCGCCCGCATGAAGCCGACCGCGTATCTGGTCAACACCAGTCGCGGCCCTGTGGTGAACCAGAAGGCGCTGTACCACGCGCTGGTCGAGCAGCGGATCGCCGGTGCGGCCATCGACGTGTTCGACCCCGAGCCGCCGGCCGCCGGCGATCCGATCCTGCAGCTCGACAGCGTGATCACCGCGCCGCACTCGCTCGGCTGGACCGACCAGATGTTCGCCACCATGGGCGAGGTGAACCGCGGCGCCATCGCCGACGTGAAGGCTGGCCAGATACCGGCGAACGTGGTCAACCGCGCGGTGCTGGAGCGGGCCGGCTTCCAGGCCAAGCTGGCGGCCTACGCAGCGCGATAGGGGGCCAACCGATGAGCGGCGCCACCCACCAGCCCGACGGCCGCCCGCGCGGGCGCGGCCTCGGCCTGCCGTTCCCGGGCCAGACCGGGGCGACCAACTCCATCGTCGACGTCCCCGGCGTCGAGGTCGGCGCCGTCACCCTGATCCGCGGCGACGGCCCGCTGCTGGTCGGCCAGGGGCCGGTGCGCACCGGCGTCACCGCGATCCTGCCGCGCGGCAAGACCGGCATGGCGGTGCCGGTGTTCGCCGGCATTCACAGCCTGAACGGCAACGGCGAGCTGACCGGCAGCCACTGGATCGTCGAGTCCGGCCGCTGCGAGGGGCCGCTGACCATCACCAACACCCACTCGGTCGGCCGGGCCCGCGACGCCAGCGTGCGCTGGCTGGTCCAGCATGCCGGGCTCGGCGCCTCGGTTGCCGCCTGGGGACTGCCGGTGGCGGCCGAGACCTATGACGGCTATCTCAACGACATCAACGGCTTCCACGTCACCGAGGACGACGTGATCGCCGCCATCGACGGCGCCTCGGCCGGCTTCCCGCCGCTCGGCAACCGCGGCGGCGGCACCGGCATGATCTGCTACCAGTTCAAGGGCGGCAACGGCAGCGCCTCGCGGGTGACGGAGGCGGGCGGACAACGCTGGACATTGGGGGCGTTCGTGCAGGCCAATTTCGGCCGCCGCGACCTGTTCGCGCCGCTCGGGGTGCCGGCCGGCCGGCTGCTCGAGGTGCCGCTCCCGGGACCGCTGGCTCCGACCGGCGGGGCCGAGGGCTCGATCATCGTGATGGTGGGAACGGATGCGCCGCTGCTGCCGCACCAGTGCGCCCGGGTCGCCCGCCGGGTCTCGCTCGGCCTGGCCCGCACCGGCTCGGTCGCCACCAACGGTTCCGGCGACATCTTCCTGGCGTTCTCGACCGGCAACCAGGCGGCGTTGGGCGACGGCGAACTCACCCCGAAGCACCTCGACTTCCTGCCCGACGCCGCCCTCGACCCGCTGTTCGAGGCGACCGTGCAGGCGACCGAGGAGGCGATCGTCGAGGCCATGCTGGCGGCCGATACCATGACCGGCATCGACGGCCGCACCGTGCACGCCCTGCCGCACGGGCCGTTGGTCGACGTGATGCGGAAGTTCGGGCGGGTGTAGAGGGACCCATCCGCTCCATACCGGTCCCGAATGTGGTGGCGCCGGGGACGATCGATGCGCTCTACTGCTCCCTGCCAGGGGACGATCCCCGTTCTGAATACCGAGTCCAAGACAAGCGAAAGACAGTCACGAGGCTGTCCCGGTCGACCGCCGGTGCGGGTTGACGGGGTCAGCCCCTTCGACACCGTCCGGAAGGGAGGAACGATGCGCCCCATCATCGACATGGAGATCGAGGCCCCGCTTTCCGAGGCCGCCCTGCGTGCCCAGGAGATCGGCAAGGGCCGGCCCGGCACGCCGACGGGCGAGCCGTTGCCGCGACCCGAGGGATACGGGTTCGCCAACTACGGCACGGTCTTCGGCGGTGGCTCGACCGGCTCGGCGACCAGGGGGTTCTCGCCGGACGAATGGGACCGGCAGCTCGAGGCGATCGTCGCGGACATGGACCGGGCGAACATCGAGTACGGCTTCCTGTGCAACATGCTGAACAGCGAGATCGGCGACATCCACCGCAAGCATCCCGGCCGCTTCAGGATGTTCGCCCTGATCGACCCGATGGACGGCATGCGCGGGGTGCGGGAGCTCGAGCGGCTGGTGCGCGAGGACGGGGCCAACGGCTTTCGCGTGACCGCACTCAGCAACTGCCTGCCGGCCAGCGACCGGCGCTACTACCCGCTCTACGCCAAGTGCGTCGAGCTGAACGTGCCGGTCAAGATCTACAGCACCATGAACTACGCCAACGACCGGCCCTACGATCTCGGCCATCCGCGCCACCTCGACCAGGTCGCGGTCGACTTCCCGGAGCTGAAGATCGTCGCCGGCCTCGGCGGCTGGCCGTGGGTCCCGGACATGGTCGGCCTGCTGGCCCGGCATCCGAACCTCTACTGCGACACCTCGGCCCACCGCCCGCGCTATTTCGCCAAGCCGGGGTCCGGCTGGGAGATGTTCCTGCAGTTCGGCAACACCCGCCTGCAGGACAAGATCATGATCGGGATGTCGCGCTACCTGTTCGGCTGCCCGTTCGAGGAGCTGATCGAGGAGTACAGCCAACTCCCGCTCAAGGAGAAGGTCCTGGACAAGTGGTTCTACCACAACGCCAAGCGGTTCTTCGAAGGCGGCTGAGGGCGGCGATCCGCCTGCTGGATCCCGGCTCTCCGCGGCTCCGCCGCTGCGGCCGGGATAAGGGAACTTCACCACCCGACCCTCATCCCGGCCGGAGCCCGGCCCCAGGCCGGGCGCAGAGCCGGGACCTACACGCATGCGCCTCGCAACGCCTCGACTGGCCTCGCGCGGCGCCCACCCAGGAGCCGCGCGTCCAGCCAGAACACCACAAGGGGTCACCATGACCAGGGATGTCTCGTCTCTCATCAGGCCGGCGACGATTGCCGTGATCGGTGCGTCCGCCACCAAACGGGCCCAGGGCAACGCCGTCATCGACAACCTGCTGAGCCGGGATTGCCGGAGCCGGATCGTCCCGGTTCATCGCAGCGCCACGGCGATCCAGGGGCTGGCGACCGTCGCGTCGATCGACGACCTGCCCGACGGGGTCGATCTGGCGATCGCCTCGGTCCCGGCCGCCGCCGCGACCGAGACGGCGCGGGCGCTGGAGGGGCGCGGCGTCAAATCGGCGATCTTCTTCGCCTCCGGGTTCGCGGCGGCGGACGAGGACGCCTTCCGCGCCTTCGCGACCACCAGCGCCATGACCGTCCACGGACCGAACTGCATGGGCCTGATCAACCTGAACGACGGGCTGTTCCTGTATCCGGCGACGACGTCGAGCAAGATCAGGCCGGGCAGGGTCGCGTTCATCGCGCAGTCCGGCTCGGCGGCGATCACCCTGATGAACTCGGCCGAGTTCGGCATCTCGAAGATCGTCACCGTCGGCAGCGAGTTCCAGCTGACTGCCGCCGACTACATGGACTGGCTGGCGACCGACGACGACACCGCGGCGGTCGGCGTGGTGCTGGAGGCGATCAAGGACCCGGAAGCCTTCGCCCGGGCCGCCCGCCGGATCTTCGAGAACGGCAAGTCGCTCGCCGTCCTGAAGGTCGGCAATTCCGAGGTCGGATCGGCCGCGACCCTCGCCCACACCGGCTCGATGACCAGTGACTCCGATACCTACCGGCTGTTCTTCGAGGCGCACGGCATCGCCACCGTGGACGACTACGACGAGCTGAACGCGGCCCTGGAGATCCTGGCGCGCGTCGGCCACCGCCCAGGTGCGGGCAGGCTCGCGATCGTCGGCATCTCGGGCGGGCAGACCGCGCTCGCCTGCGACGTCGCGGCGGCCGCCGGCGTCGAGCTGGCGCGCTTCGGCGACGACGTGGTCCGCCGGATGGGCGAGGTCTCTCCCGGCACCCGGGCCCAGAACCCGATCGACTTCGGATCGGTGGTGGACGAGGCGGCCCGCGACATCGTCGGCTCGATCAGGGCGGTGCTCGACGACGACGGCATCGACGTGCTGGCGGTGCTCCAGGACTGCCAGGCCGGCCTGCACCCGAAGTCGCTGGAATCCTACAGCACGCCGATCGACGCCTATTGCCGGAGCGCTCTCGAGGCGTCGAAGCCGATCGTCGCGATCTCGCCGACCTCGGAGCCGATCCATCCCGATGTCCGGGCGAAGTTCGAGAGCCACGGCATTCCGATCGTCAGCGGCCTGCGCGAGGGCATCGTCGGGATCAGGACGATCTCGCGACCCCGTCCGCCGGCGCGCGCCGAGATGGCAGAGACGCCCGAGGCGACGGCCCGCAGGAGCCGGGCTCTGGGCCTGATCGGGGGCGAAGTGAACAGCGGCCGGTCCCAGCTGGCGCCGCAAAGCTGTCTGGAGATCCTGAAGGCCTACGGCATTCCGACGGCCCCGTCCGTGGTGGTCGGGAGCGCGTCGGAGGCGGCGGAGCGGGCCGCCGAGATCGAGTTCCCGCTGGCGGTCAAGATCGCGTCCAGGGACATCGCGCACCGCTCCGAGCTCGGCGGCGTCGTGCTCGGCGTGAAGGACATGGACGGGCTCGCGGCGGCGATCGCCCGGATCGCCGACAACGTCGCTGCGGCGGCGCCCGGAGCGGCGATCGACGGCTACGAACTGCAGCGGGAAGTCCGTGGCGATCTCGAGGCCGTGGTCGGGTACGTCGCCTCGCCGCCGTTCGGCGTCAAGGTCATGGTCGGAACCGGCGGGACGTTGGTCGAGCTGACCGGCGACCTGGCCATGGGGCTGGCGCCACTGACGGTGGCGGACGCGCAGGCGCTGATCGCCTCGACCAGGCTCGGCAGGCGGATGGACGGCTACCGGAACCTCATCGCCCGGACCGACACGCGACCGCTCGCCGAGCTGGTGGCGAACCTGTCGCGGATCGCCCACGACCTCGGCGACCGGATCACCTCCTGCGACCTGAACCCGGTCATGATCAGCGCCGGTTCCGGCGACGTCGCCGTCGTCGACGTGCTGATGACGGTGCGGTGACGCTGATCTGAACATTGCACTCGATCCCGACCCCCTGGATCGCGCCGTCCGGCCGTGCTGACATGGCGATGCCGCGGCAGACGGCCCGACAAGAAATGCGGAGGTTCCCGCCATGGCCTACCGGACCATCGAGGTCACGCCGATCGGCGGCACCCTGGGCGCGGAGGTCGCCGGGATCGACCTCGCCCGGCCGCTCGGCAACGAGCAGATCGCCGAGATCCACCAGGCGTTCCTGGAGAACCAGGTGCTGGTGTTCCACGGCCAGGACCTGACCATCGAGCAGAACAAGGACTTCGCCCGGCGCTTCGGCCCGCTGGTCCCCTATCCGTTCGTGAAGGGCCTGGACGACCATCCGGAGGTGTTCGAGATCCGCAAGGAGCCGGACGAGGAGAAGAACTTCGGCGGCGCCTGGCACACCGACATGTCGTTCGAGGAACGGCCGCCGGTCGGCACCATGCTGTATGCCCGCGAGACCCCGTCGCGCGGCGGCGACACCCTGATTGCCAACCTGTACCGGGCCTACGAGACCCTGAGCGACCCCATGAAGCGCGTGGTCGAAGGGCTGACCGGGGTGTACAGCGGCGACCTCAAGGGCAGGCGCGGCGGCCGCAAGGCATTGATGGACTCGACCCGGTTCCAGGCCGCCAACGTCGAGCGGGCCGGCGAGATGGAGGCCGAGCACCCGCTGGTGCGCACCCACCCGGAGACCGGCCGCAAGGCGCTCTACGTCAGCGGCAGCCACCTGTACCGGATCGCCGGCATGACCGACGCCGAGAGCGCGGCCCTGGTCGGCTTCCTGAAGGACCACGCCGCCACGCCGGACTTCACCTGCCGGGTCAGCTACCGGCCCGGCACCCTGGTGGTCTGGGACAACCGCTGCACCCAGCACCGGGCGCTCAACGACTATCCCGGCGAGCGCCGGGTGATGCACCGCCTGACCATCGGCGGAGGCGACCGCCCGCACTGAGCTCGACATTGGCCAATCGCGCGGAGCGAGTCTTGCGCTGGCATCACCCCTCGAGGAAGGGGTGCGGCCCGCCGGAGCGGCGGTGACCGGGAAAACAACCACAGTCGAGGAACACCGAGAATGAGCGAACGCATCGCGATCGTCGGGGCCGGCGCCGTCGGCGCCTATGTCGGCGGCTACTTCGCGCGGGCCGGCGAAGACGTGACCCTGATCGACCCCTGGCCGGAGCACGTCGAGGCGATGAGGCGCGACGGCCTCAGCCTGTCCGGGATGACCGAGGGCGAATGCTTCACCACCCCGGTCAAGGCGATGCACCTCACCGACGTGCAGAGCCTGGCCAGGACCGGGCCGATCGACATCGCGTTCGTGTGCACCAAGTCCTACGACACCGACTGGGCGACCGCGATGATCCGCGGCTACCTGGCGCCGGACGCCACCGTGGTCTCGCTGCAGAACTGCATCAACGAGGAGACCATCGCCCGGATCGTCGGCTGGGGTCGCGTCGTCGGCTGCATCGCCGCCAAGATCGCCGTCGAGCTGACCGGGCCGGCACAGGTCCGGCGCGGTGTTCCGCTCGGCGGCAACAAGCACACCGTGTTCCGGGTCGGCGAGGTGCACGGCCGGATCACGCCGCGGATCGAGCGGATCGCGACCATGCTCGGCCGGGTCGACAGCGCCAAGACCACGTCGAATTTGTGGGGCGAGCGCTGGTCGAAGCTGTGCGCCAACGCCCAGGCCAACGGGGTGTCGGCGGCCACCGGGCTCGGCAACAACGGGATGGCCCGCGAGCCGGTGACCCGCTGGCTTTCGATCCGGCTGGCCGGCGAGGCGGCGCGGATCGGCCGGGCGCTCGGCTACGAGCTGGAGACCATCAACAAGTTCAGCGCCGACGACTGGATCGCCGCCACCGACGGCGACGCGGCGGTGCGCGAGCGGATCGAGGCCGAGATGATCGCCGCCTGCGAGGGCCGCAGCGAGACCGGGCGGCCGTCGATGGGCCAGGACATCGCCAAGGGCCGGCGCACCGAGATCGAGATGCTGAACGGCTACATCGTCGAGCGCGGCAAGGAGATCGGCCTCGCGGCGCCGGCCAACGCGGGGCTGACCGCCGCGGTCCAGGCGGTCGAGCGCGGCGAGGCCCCGCCGGGCCTGGAGCGCGTCGCCGGGATCTGAGGGTGGCCGCGCGTCTCTGATCGCATGGTCGCCAAGGCCGGTCCTTCTCCCTTCGCCGTCATTCCGGAGCGGCGCGCCGCCTCGGCGCGACGCATCCGGAACCCAACAAGCGACGGGCGCCAGCCATGGCCATCGCGGCGGCGGGTGGGTTCCGGCTCGCCCGCGCGAGGGCGCGGCCGTCCGGAATGACGGCAATTGGGGGAAGCGGGACGCCGGGGGCTCCGGGGCGCGCGTTGGCCCCCCTCCGGCCTGCCTCGCCCGTCAGGCGCTCAGAGCCACTCCGTCGCGGCCCGGGTCGGCGGCGCCGTCGAGGCGGTCGGGCAGGATGCGGATGCCGTGCACCCAGCCGATGGTGAAGCCGAACGGGTTGCGGATCACCTCGTAGCCCTGGGCCTCGAGTTCGCGGGTGACCGAGCGCGGGATCCGGTTCGACACGTCGATGGCGTTGCTGGTCGACGAGAACCGCGGGGCCGCCGCCGCCTCGGGCATGGTCATGCCGAAGTCGAGCACGTTCAGGATCGCCTGCAGCACGCCCATGACGATCTGGGTGCCGCCGGGCGCGCCCAGCACCAGCAGCGGCCGGTCGTCCTCGAACACGATGGTCGGGCACATGGCGCTGAACCGCGACTTGCCGGGCGCCAGGCTGCCGGCCCGGCCCGGGCGCGGGTCGAACACGCCCATGCAGCCGTTGTACATGAAGCCGAGCCCGCCGGTGATGACGCCCGAGGGCATGCCGAGCGAATGGGTCATCGCCACGCAGTTGCCGTCGGCGTCGACCACCGACAGGTGCGTGGTGTCCTTCGGCACCAGATCGGTCGCCTGCAGCCGCGCCACCGACGCCTTCTCGCCGCGCCGGATCGCGGCCGCCAGGCCGGCGGCGTAGTCCTTGCCGGTCAGCCGGTCGAGCGGCACGTCGACGAACGCCGGATCGCCGACGAAGCGGTCCTTGTCGACGGTCGCGCGCTTCATCGCCTCGCACACCACCCGCAGATATTCCGGCGTGTTGTGGCCGATGCCGGCGAGGTCGAAGCCCTCCAGGATGTTCAGCATCTCCAGCAGCATCACCCCGCCGCCCGGCGGCTGGTTGGTGGCGATGCGGCGGCCGCGATAGCTGCCGACCAGCGGCGCGGTGCGGACCGGCTGGTAGGATTCCAGGTCGGCGCGGCCGATCAGCCCGCCGTTGGCCGCCATGTCGGCGACGATCCGGTCGGCGATCTCGCCGCGGTAGAAGGCGTCGGCGCCGCCCGCGGCGATCGTCCGCAGGGTGGCGGCGTAGTCCGGGTTGCGCAGCGGCGTGCCGATGGTCTTGGGCGAGCCGTCGGGGCGGCAGTACATCGCCCGGCCGGAGGCCGAGTAGGCCAGCCGCTCGGTCGACGACACCCGACCCATGGTGCCCTCGTCGATCCAGAACGCGTACATCGCCGGGCGCACGAAGTAGCCGTCCTCGGCCCAGGCGATCGCCGGGGCGCAGACTTCCTTCCAGGGCAGCTTGCCGTGCGCCTTGTGGGCCGCCTCGTAGGCCTTGAGGGCCGCCGGCACGCAGATCGACTGGTAGCCGAGGTCGTTGACCCGGCCCTTCAGCACGAAGCCGAAGCCGTCGCGGGTCTCGCCCTCGACCAGGTCGGCCCACATGTCCGGGCGGGTGGCCTGCGGCGCCGGGGCGTGGAAGTCGATGTACTCGTGGGCGCCGTCGGCCGGCTTGTAGACCGCCAGGCTGCCGAAGCCGGCGATCCCGCACATCAGCGGGTCGACCACGGTCTGGGCCAGCGCGGTGGCGATCGCCGCGTCGACCGCGTTGCCGCCGGCCCGCAGGATTTCCACCCCGGCCTCCGCCGCCTCGGGCTGCGGGCACACCACCATTCCGTTGTTCGTCATGGCCGTCCTCTAGTCGTGCGTTCAAGCGCCATTGCGCAGGCTTCGGGGCGGCGGGTGGGTTCCGGATCGACCGCGCCAAGGCGACGCGTCCGTCCGGAATGACGAAGGAGGGGAGGTTCCTGTCGGCAACTCCGCTTCCCCCTCGTCATTCCGGACCGGGCCGCGGCAGGCGGACCGGATCCGGAACCCACCCGCAGCTGCTGAATCCAGCTACCGATGCTCTCAGCTCAGCGCCAGGTAGGGCGTCACCGCCAGCCCGGCGAACACGGTGGCGAGCGGGATGTCGCCTTCGCCGTACCAGTTCGCCTCGTGCAGGATGTTGATGGTGCCGAGCATGGTGTCGTTCCACACGACAGGCACGTTCAGCACCGAGTCGCAGCCGAGCGACGCGATCAGCTCGTGGTCGAAGAACACCGATTTGATGTCGGCGGCGTCGTAGCCGATGTAGGGCTTGCGGCCGTGGATCACGTGGCCGGCCCAGAAGGTCGGGTTCAGCGCCTTGCGGCCGCCGACCGGGTAGCTGTCCGGCTGGTTGGTGTAGACCCGTTCGGACTCGCCGCTGTCGGCGTGGAACCGCAGGACGGTGAACAGCTTGTGGCCGATCGCCGCGTCCATCGCCCGGTCCAGGGCGGCGAAGGCGGCCTGCGGCTGGCCGCCGGCGGCCAGCGCCCGGGCGGCGGCCTCCAGATGCGGCAGCGGGTCGACGGTTCCGACGTGGCTCATGTCGCTTTCTTCTCTTGCGGCAGGTTGGACTCGGGCAGATCGATGCGCGGCAGCCGCTCCGGCAGCAGGCCGCCCGGCCTGAGCCGCATGATCACGATCAGGGCACCGCCGATCAGCATCTCGCGGAGCGCGGCGACCTGCACGGCCTGCAGGCCGGGCACGACCTCGGTCAGGAACCGGGTGGATTCCATGAAGAACACCACCAGCACGCTGCCGACCACGGCGCCGTAGTTGTTGCCGGTACCGCCGGCGGTCAGCGCCAGCACGATGTAGATGGTGATCAGCGGCACGAAACCGTCGGGCGCGATGTAGGAGGTGTAGTGGCCGTACAGCGCGCCGGAGAGGCCGATCACGGCGCAGCCGAGCGCGAACGCCTCGACCTTGAAGCGGATCACCGTCTTGCCGGCGACCGCCGCCACCTGGTCGTCGTCGCGGATCGCCCGCAGTACCCGGCCGTAGGGGGCGTGGCGGACCCGTTGCAGCAGGAACACCACGATCGCGACGACGACGGCGACCAGCGCCAGGAAGATCAGGTTGAAGGCTTCCGGCGTCACCTGGCCGCGCAGCGGACCGGGTATGCCGGAGATGCCGTCGGTGCCGTTGGTCAGCCAGATCTCGTTCGACGCGGTGATCCGGATCACCTCGGAGAAGCCGAGGGTGACGATCGCCAGGTAGTCGCCCCGCAGCTTGGCGGTGACCATCGCCACTACCATGCCGGCGGCTGCGGCCCCGGCGGCCCCGGCGACCACGCCGAACCAGATCGGCAGGCCCAGCACTTTGGTCAGCAGCGCCGAGACATAGGCGCCGAAGGCGAAGAAGCCGACCAGGCCCAGGTTGATCATCCCGGCCATGCCCCAGACCACGTTGAGGCCGAGCGCCATCAGCCCGTACAGGCCGGCGAACACGAGCATGGCGACGATGTAGTTCTCCATCGCCGGCTCCTCAGAAGGCCCGCTCGCCGAGAATGCCGCGCGGCCTGAGCGTCAGCACCAGCAGGATGGCGACGAAGCCGACCGCCGAGCGGTAGGCCGGGTCGAGCACCAGCAGCGACAGCTCCTCGGCGACGCCGATGGTGAGCGCCCCGACCACCGCGCCGGGGATGCTGCCGAGGCCGCCGACCACGGCCGCGGCGAACACCGTCAGGATCGCCCGGAACCCGGTCAACGGGTCGATCGAGGTGTCGAGGCCGAGCAGCATGCCGCCGAGCCCGGCCAGCCCCATGCCGACGAAGCTGACCAGCCGGCCGACGGCGACCGAGTCGATGCCCTTGATCGAGGCCAGCATCGGGTTGTCGGCGACCGCCCGCATCGCCTTGCCCATGCGCGAGAACGCCAGGAAGCCGAACAGGCAGGCCATCGCGATGATCGCGATCACCCCGTTCTCGAGCTGCTGCGGGCTGACCCTGAGGCCGGCGAACCGCCAGTCGCGCAGGACCGGCAGGTCGTAGCCCCTGAGGTCGTTGCCGAACCAGAACCGGACGACGTTCTCCAGCACGATGGTCAGGGCCACGGCGGCGATGGCAGCGGCCAGCGGGCCGGCCGGCCGCATCGGCCGCAGCACGAACTCGTCGCAGACCAGCCCGGAGAACCCGGCGACCAGGAAGGCGAAGGCCACCGCGACCGGGGCCGGCAGCCCGAAGGTCACGTTCGCCACATAGCCGGCGAACGCCCCGATGGTCACCTGCGAGGCGACGCTGAAGTTGGGAAAGCGCAGCACCGCGTAGATCGCGGTGAAGCCGATGGCCGGGACCGCGAGAATGGTCCCGGCCATCAGCCCGTTCAGCACGAGCTGGACGACCTCGGTCAGCATCGGCAGGTCCGATGGTCCGGGGCCAGCGTCCTTCGCGGCCCGCCGGCCGGCTCTCCCCCACTGTCGTCATTCCGGAGCGGGCCGCCGCAGGGCGGCACGCATCCGGAACCCACGGGCTCCCGCCGCCGTGGTCGTTGAGCCCGCCCGTCGCTGCGTGGGTTCCGGATCGCCCGCGCCGGCGCGCGGGTGTCCGGAATGACGGAATTGGGGTTGAGGCCGCTCACCCGAAGCATTCCCGCGCTCTCAACCGACCTTCAGGGTCTTGAACGCCCCCTTCTGCACCTGCTCGTAGCGGAAGTTGGTGGTCAGGATGTCGCCGATGTCGTCGAAGTCGCAGGCGCCGCTGGCGCCCTCGTAGTTGATGTCCTTGCCGGCGGCCAGCAGCTTCAGGCCGTCGACCACGTCGTCGACCTTCTCGCCCGGTCCCTGCGAGATCTTGCGGACCGCGTCCTTGATGGCGGTGCCGCTGGCGTCGCCGGCCTTGGCGATCGCCAGGCACACCAGGCTCGCCTGGTCGTTGCACTGGCAGGAGTACGGGTCCAGGTCGGGCTTGCCCAGGAACTCGGCGAGCCGCTTGTAGGCGGCGGAGTTGACCGACGGCGACGGCGCGACCGTGTAGCAGCCTTCGGTGACGTCGGCCGGCAGCGACTCCAACAGCTTCTTGTTGACGGCGTAGGCCTGGCCGATCTTGCCGCCCTCGTAGCCGGCCTTGTACAGCTCGCGCATCACGATGGTGACGTCCGGCGTGTAGCCGTTCAGGTAGATCATGTCCGGGTTGGCCTTGAGGGCCTGGTCGATCTCGGAGCGGAACGTGGTCTTGTCCTTGTCGTAGATCACGCCGCCGATCAGCTCCGAGCCGCCGGCCTTCAGCACCTCGCCCAGGCGTTCCTGAGACGGCAGCGCGAACGGGGTCTGGGCGGCCAGCACGAACACCTTCTTCGAGCCGAGCTCCAGCAGGAACTCGCCGAGCCTGCCGATCTGCAGGTGGGTGTTCGGCTGGGTGCGGACCAGATAGCCCTGGTGCGGCAGCTTGGTGATGGTGTCCGACCCCGACACGGTCGTCAGGAACACCTTGCTCTCCCAGCACAGCGGCGCCACCGCGGTGGTGCAGGCCGAGGCCCAGGTGCCCATGATCGCCGACACCTTGTCGACGTCGATCAGCTTGCGGGCGGCGCGCACCGCGGCGTCCGGGTTGGTCTGGGTGTCCTCGCCGGCCAGCTCGACCTTGCGGCCGTTGATGCCGCCGGCGGCGTTGACGCGGTCGACGACGCCCTCGATGGCCTTGCGCATGGTCGGCCCGTAGGAGCCGCCGGCGCCGGTCAGCGGGTTCAGCGCGCCGAGCCGGATCGGCTCGCCCTGGGCGCGGACGATGGACGGGGCCGCCAGCGCGGTCACCGCGGCCGCGGTTCCCATGAGTACCTGACGCCGAGACGGATGCACAAAGATCGTCATGACCTCTACCCCCACTGTTAGGCGGCCTCACCCCCGAGAAACACCCGGCGGACGCTCGGATCGGCCGCTAGTTCGTCAGCGCGCCCGGACATGCTGTTGCGCCCGTCGACCAGGATGTAGCCGCGGTTCGCGATCGACAGGGCCTGCAGGGCGTTCTGCTCGACCATGGCGATCGCCACGCCCTCGGCGTTGATCGCGACGATGGTCTCGAACAGCCGCTCGGCGGCGATCGGCGACAGCCCGGCCGACGGCTCGTCGAGCAGCAGCAGCGCCGGCTCCACCATCAGCGCCATGGCCATCGCCAGGATCTGCCGCTGGCCGCCGGACAGGGTGCGGGCCATCTGGCGCCGCTTCTCGGCCAGGATCGGGAACCGCTCCAGGATCCGGTCGATCCGCTCGGCGGTGTGGGCGGGATCGACGTAGCCGCCCATCTCCAGGTTCTCGCGCACCGTCAGGGTGCCGAACACGTTGTGCTCCTGCGGCACGAAGGCGAGGCCGAGGCGGGCGATCTCGCGCGGCGGCCGGCCGTGGATCGGGGTGCCGTCGAGGACGATGGTTCCCCGGCTCGGCTTCAGGATACCGGCGATCGCCTTCAGCAGGGTCGACTTGCCGGCCCCGTTCGGGCCGATGATGCTGACGATCTCGCCCGGCTCGACGTCGAGGTCGACGCCCTTGAGGATCTCGTCGGCGGCGGTGTAGCCCGCCACCACGCCGGACGCGGTCAGGAGGCCCATCGGCGCTTCCCCATGTAGGCGTCCTGGACGCGCTCGTCGGCGGCGATCTCCGCGAAGCTGCCCTGGGCCAGGTGCCGACCCTCGGCCATGACGATCACCGGGTCGCATAGCCGGGCGATCATGTCCATGTGGTGCTCGATCACCAGGAAGCTGATGCCCTCGTCGCAAAGCGAGCGCAGATGGTCGGCGATCTGGTTGGCGAGCGTCGGGTTGACGCCGGCGATCGGCTCGTCCAGCAGGATCAGCTTGGGATCGGTCATCAGCGCCCGGCCGATCTCCAGCAGTTTCTTCTGGCCGCCGGACAGGTCGGAGGCGGCGTTGTTCAGGACGTGGCCGAGGTTGAGCCGGCGGCCGACGGCGACCGCACGCTCGCGCACCTCGGCCTCGCGCGCCGCCTGGTCGCGGGTCCAGGCCAGCGCCTTCCACAGGGTCTCGCCCGGCTGCCGGGCACCGTACAGCATCAGGTTCTCCAGCACCGACAGGCGCGGGAAACCGCGGGCGATCTGGAAGGTCCGGACCAGGCCGGCCTGGGTGATCCGTTCCGGCCGCCAGCCGGTGATGTCGCGGCCGTCGAAGGTGACGCTGCCGGAATCCGGCGGTACCAGGCCGGTGACGCAGTTGAACACGGTGGTCTTGCCGGCGCCGTTCGGGCCGATCAGGCCCGTGATGGTGCCGGGCTCGACGACCAGGTCGACGCCGGCCAGGGCCTGCACGCCGTAGAAGTTCCGATGAAGATTGCGGACGTCGAGAAGACCCATGGCGGCAAAACTCTAGCCTGGATTTTCCCGGTTGGAATAGTCGTCTTCGAGTTCGCTCGTATTTACGTGTCAGCCCTTACCAGCCGAGAGCATAGGTCGGGCGGCGATGGTCCGAGGCGGCCCACAGCGTGCCCCCGGGACCCGGCGCGATGGCGCAGACCGAGCCGGCGAGGTAGGTGCTCTGCGGCCAGCGGCCGACGGTGTGGCCGAGCGCCTCCAGGCCGGAGACCGTCGTGTCGGCGATCCGGGCCTCGGCCTTCACCAGTCCCGGATAGGCGGTGTGCGGCTCGAAGGTGTCGGGCTGGCTGTAGGTCGCGACCCGCGGGGCCTCGACCGCGACCTGCGGCGGCATCCGGAATACCAGCAGGTTCAGCAGGAACTGGGTCATCGCCTGGATCTGGACGTCGCCGCCAGGGGTGCCGAACGGCATGGCGCGGCCGTCGGGCGCGATCCACATCGCCGGGTTCGGGGTCAGCCGCGGCCGCTTGCCGGGGGCGACCCCGCTCGGGTGGCGCGGGTCGCCCCAGCTCGCCGAGCCGCGCGACGACGGCACCAGCCCGGTCCCGGGGATCACCGGGCTCTGGTACGACACGTCGCTCGGGGTCGCCGAGAACGTGTTGCCCCAGCGGTCGACGGTGCAGACGTAGGAGGTGTCCGGCGGCGGCGGCGGGTCGCCGGCGGCGACCGCGAAGGCCCGACGCGTCGGGGCATCGACCCCGGCCGGCGGCAGGCCCGGCCAGGCCCGGTCGCGGTGCAGCTGGCCGCGGCGCTCGGCGGCGTACTCGGCGCTCAGCAGGCGCTCCAGCGGAACGTCGACGAAGTCCGGGTCGCCGAAGGTCTGCTCGCGGTCGGCGAACGCCAGCTTGATGCTCTCCAGCAGCAGGTGGAGGTGCTCCGGCCCGTTGTGCGGCAGGGCGGCGAGGTCGTAGCCCTTGAGCAGGTTGACGACCATCGCAAGCACCGGCCCCTGGCACCACGGCCCGCAGCACAGCAGCTCGCCGCCGGCGAAGCCGGTCGACACCGGCGGCGTCAGCGAGACCCGGTAGTCGGTCAGGTCGCGCTCGCGCAGCAGCCCGCCGTTCGCCTCGTGGTAGGCGACGATCCGGCGACCCAGGTCGCCGCGGTAGAACGCGTCGCGGGCGGCCTGCAGCCCGGCCTCGCGGCCGCGGCCGGCCTGCGCCGCCTCCTGGTCGGCCATGAACTGCAGCGACCGGCCGAGGTCCTCCTGCCGGAACAGGTCGCCGGCCTGCGGCAGCTTGCCGCCCGGCAGGTAGATCCGGGCGTTCTCGTCCCACTCCCGGTATTCGTCGGCGTGCTCGGCGATCACCGCCGCGGTCAGCCGGTGCAGCGGGAAGCCGTCGCGGGCGAAGCGGATGGCGCTGTGCGCGACCTCGCCGAACGACATGGTACCGTAGCGGCGCAGCGCCTCGATCCAGGCGGCCGGGGCTGCCGGTACAACCGTACGCTGAAGGCCGCGCGGGATTCGACCGCCGTGCTCCTCGAAGAAGCTCTCCGGGTCGAGGGCGCTCGGCCAGCCGCCGAGCCCGTCGATCGTCACGGTCTCGCCGGTCGCCATGCGGATCATGATCGGCGCCACGCCGGCGACGTTGACGAGGTCGCTCTGCACCACGCCGAGGGCGATGCCGCCGGCGACCCCGGCGTCGACCGCGTTGCCGCCGGCCTCCAGGACAGTGAATGCGGCGTGTGCCGCCAGATAATGTCCGGCAACCACCATGTGGCGAGTGCCGGCCACCTCGGTCTTCCAAGGATCTGTCATGGGCAGGGCGCTCCGGGAGCAAGGCGAGGACTGGACGATAACGCCAGCGGGCGGCGACTAGAAAGAGGGCATTCCGGAAAGGCATTTGGCGAAAACGCGGTCACGTTGACGGCGACGAATTTCTGACCTTTGCTTGCCGGATCGCCGCTGCGGTCGAGGAGGGAGTCGGTGGGCCAGACGCTGTTCCGGAATTTCCGGATGCTCGATCCCGAACGGGACGAGATCGTCGACGGGTTCGAATTGCTCGTTGAGGGCGAGCGGATCCGCGAGGTGTCGGACCGCCCGATCAAGGCCGACGGTGCCGATGCCGTCGACTGCGGCGGCCGCACGCTGATGCCCGGCCTGATCGACAGCCACGTGCACGTGATGCTGAGCGAGGTGTTCATCCGCCAGCTCGAGAACGTGCCGTTGACCCTGGCGACCGCGCGCTCGATCGCGCTCATGGGGGCCACGCTCGATCGCGGCTTCACCACGGTGCGCGACACCGGCGGTGCCGACTGGGGCCTGAAGGCGGCGGTCGACCAGGGCCTGGTGCCCGGTCCGCGCCTGTTCATCGCCGGCCGCGCGCTCGGGCCGACCGGCGGCCACAGCGACGGCCGGCGCCGTACCGACAGCGGCCCGACCTGCTACTGCTGCAACGCCATGGCGTTCACCATGCGGGTCGCCGACGGCATTCCCGAGGTCCGCAAGGCGGTCCGCGAGGAGATGCGGCAGGGCTGCGACCATGTGAAGATCATGATGTCGGGCGGCGTCGCCTCGCCGTTCGACCCGCTGGACAGCATGCAGTACTCGCCGGGCGAGGTGGAGGCGGCGGTCGAGGAGGCCGAGGCGTTCGGCCGCTACGTCTGCGCCCACGCCTACACCCCGGAGGCGATCACCCGGGCGGCGAAGTCCGGCGTGCGCACCATCGAGCACGGCAACCTGATCGACGACGCCTCGGCCAAGCTGATGGCCGAGAACGGCATGTTCCTGATCGCCAACCTGATCGCCTACTACGCCATGCGCGAGCGGGCCGCCGATTTCGGCATGCCGGCGGAGATGCTCGAGAAGAACGAGATGGTGATCGACGGCGGCCTGCGGTCGCTGGAGATCTGCAAGCGGGCCGGGGTGCCGGTGGCCTACGGCACCGACCTGCTGGGCCAGCTCCAGGTCGACCAGGGCCGCGAGTTCGAGATCCGCTCGCAGGTGCTGTCGCCGATGGAGATCATCCGCTCGGCCACCCTGATCGGCGCGCAGGTCGTGCGCCGCGAGGGCAAGCTGGGCTGCCTGCGGCCGGACGCCTATGCCGACCTGCTGGTGATCGACGGCGACCCGCTGAAGGACCTCAGCCTGTTCAAGAAGCACGAGACCCACCTGTCCGCGATCATGAAGGGCGGACGGTTCCACAAGAACACCCTCGGTTAGCGCGAGCACGTATTTCCGCCTGCGCCTTCCTGCCTTAGCCTTCCCGCCTTCGGCCGCTCCCATCCCGCCTGCCGGCCCGCACGAGACGCAATACCGAGGACGACCCTCCATGGCCCCGACCGGTAGTTTGCTGTTGTTCCGGAACCTGCGCCTGCTGGATCCGCGCTTCGACGAGGCGCGGGGCGGCTACGAGGTGCTGGTCGAGGGCGACCGCATCCGCGAGGTCGCCGACGGGCCGATCAGGGCGGACGGGGCGACGGCGATCGACTGCGGCGGCCGGGTGCTGATGCCGGGCCTGATCGACAGCCACGTGCACTGCATGCACAGCGAGGTGTACATGCGGCGCATGGAGGACGTGCCGCTGACCCTGGCGACGGCACGCTGCGCGGTCCGGCTGCGCGACATGCTGGACCGCGGCTTCACCACCGTGCGCGACACCGGCGGGACCGACTGGGGGGTCAAGACGGCGGTCGAGCAGGGCCTGCTGGTCGGCCCGCGGCTGTTCATCGCCGGTCGCTCGATCGGTCCGACCGGCGGCCATTCCGACGGCCGCGGCCGCACCAACACCGGCTATCCCTGCTACTGCTGCAACGCCTTCGCCAACCTGCGCGAGATGGTCGACGGCGAGGACGATTTGCGGCGGGTGGTGCGCGAGCAGATGCGCCAGGGCTCGGACCACGTGAAGATCATGGTGTCCGGCGGCGTCGCCTCGCCGTTCGATCCGCTCGACTCCCTGCAGTTCTCGATCGGCGAGATCCGGACCGCGGTCGAGGAGGCCGAGGCGTTCGGCCGCTACGTCTGCGCCCACGCCTACAGCGCCGAGGCGATCGACCGGGCGGTATCGAACGGCGTGCGCACCATCGAGCACGGCAACCTGATCGACGACGCCAGGGCCGAGCTGATGGCCCGCGAGGGCGCCTATCTGGTGGCCAACCTGGTCGCCTATGTGGCGATGAAGGAGCGCGCCGCCGACTACGGCATGCCGGCGGAGATGCTCGAGAAGAACGCCATGGTGCTGGAGGGCGGCTACCGCAGCCTGGAGATCTGCAAGCGCGCCGGCGTCAAGGTCGCCTACGGTTCCGACCTGCTCGGCGCGCTGGTCGAGGACCAGAGCCGCGAGTTCTCGATCCGCACCGAGGTGGTGTCGCCGATCGAGGTGATCCGCTCGGCGACCCTGATCGGCGCCGAGGTGGTGCGCCGTCCGGGCAAGCTCGGCGTGGTCGAGCCGGGCGCCTGGGCCGACCTGATCGTGGTCGACGACGACCCGTTGCGGGACATCACGCTGCTGGAGGGCCAGGGCCGGCACCTGGCGGCGATCGTCAAGGGTGGCGCGTTCCACAAGAACCGGCTGAACTGATCGGGAGCGGCGGCATGGCGGGACGGGGCATGGCGGGGCGGGAATGATGGGCGGTATCGACAGGCGGACGATCGGACGGTGGGCGCTGACCGGCACGGCCGCGCTGACCCTGTTCTACATCCTGATGCCGCTGATCTCGGTGACCTGGCTGTCGTTCTACGCCCAAGAGATCCCGTCCTTCCCGCCGCAGGGATACTCGCTGCGCTGGTACGCCTCGATCGTCGGCAACGAGCGGTTCGTCAGCGGCCTGCTGCTCAGCGTCCAGCTCGGGGTGAGCGCGACCGCCATCGGTCTCGCGGTCGGGGTGCCGGCGGCGCTGTGCCTGTCGCGGTTCCGGTTTCCCGGGCGCGAGGCGCTGAACAACCTGCTGCTGCTGCCGCTGATGGTGCCGGGCGTGGTGCTCGGCACGGCGCTGTACGTGTTCCACGTCGAGGCCGAGATCGCCACCGGCGGCGAGTTCCAGATCCTCGGCTCGACCGTCGGCCTGCTGTCGGGCCACGTGCTGGTGGTGATCCCCTGGGTGGTGCGGCTGGTACTCGCCAGCCTGGCCGGCTTCGACCGCACGCTCGAGGAGGCGGCGCACAACCTCGGGGCCGACCGCTGGACGACGTTCCGCCGGATCACCCTGCCGGGCATCCTGCCGGGCGTGGTGGCGGGCGCGATGTTCGGGTTCGTGGCGTCGTTCGGCAACCTGGAGATGAGCCTGTTCCTGGTCGGGCCGGGCCGCACGACCCTGCCGATCGCCATCCTGCAGTACCTGGAGTGGAAGATCGATCCGTCGATCGCGGCGGTGTCGGTGGTGCAGATCGTGCTGATCGGCGCCGCGATGCTCATGACCGACCGTTTCGTGAAGATCAGCCGCGTGGTGTGAGGACAGTATGGCCCGCCTTGTATTGAACCAGCTCTCCAAGCGCTACGGCGACTTCTTCGCCGCCCGCGACGTCACCCTGGACGTCGCCGACGGCGAGTTCCTGGTGCTGCTGGGCCCGTCGGGCTGCGGCAAGACCACGACGCTGCGGATGATCGCCGGCTTCGTGGAGCCGACGTCGGGGACCGTGCGGCTAGGCGACACCGACGTGACCCGGCTGCCGGCGTGGAAGCGCAACACCGGCCTGGTGTTCCAGAACTACGCGCTGTTCCCGCACCTGACGGTGGCCCAGAACGTGGCGTTCGGGCTGGAGATGCGGAAGGTCGCGAAGCCGGAGGCCGACAAGCGGGTCGCCGAGGCGCTGGAACTGGTGCGCCTCGGGCATCTCGGCGAGCGGCTGCCGCGCCAGCTTTCGGGCGGCCAGCAGCAGCGGGTCGCCTTGGCGCGCGCCCTGGTGTTCCGGCCCGACGTGCTGCTGCTCGACGAGCCGCTGTCGAACCTGGACGCCAAGCTGCGCCAGGAGGTCCGCGTCGAGATCCGCAAGCTGCAGCAGTCGCTGAACCTGACCACGGTGATGGTGACCCACGACCAGGAGGAGGCCCTGACCATGGCCGACCGCCTGGTGGTGATGAGCGAGGGCGCGGTCAGGCAGGTCGGGACCCAGCGCGACCTCTACGAGCGGCCGGCCGACCGGTTCGTCGCCGGCTTCGTCGGTCGCAGCAGCTTCCTGCAGGGGGCACTGGAGGCGCCGCAGCGGTTCCGGACCGCCGGCGGAATCGCGGTCGCCTGCAATGCCGACCTGGCACCGGGCGCGGCCACCATGGCACTCCGGCCGGAGCGGGTGATCGTCGGACCGAGCGAACTGACCGAGGTCGACAACGGGTTCCCGGGGGAGGTCGAGTTCGTCTCCTATCTCGGTGGCCTGATCGACCTGCATATCCGCCTGTCGCCACAGGACCTGGTGATCGCGCAGATCCCGAACCGCGAGGACGGGTTCATGCCCGAGGTCGGCGACAAGGTGCATGTGGGTTGGACGACGGCCTCGGCCGCCGTCTTCGCCGGAGCCGGCAGCGCGGCCGATTCCGACGAGCTTCAGCCGGACTAGCTCGGCCGGCCGAGGGGAACGGGAAAACCAGACGGGCAACCACGAACAGGGAGTGCGGAGAATGGAAAAGATCAAGCAAGGCTTGGGGATCTCGCGCCGCAATCTGATGAGGGGCGCGGCGGCCGTGGCGGGGACCGCGGCGCTCGGTCGTGCCGGCGGCGCACTCGCCCAGTCCAAGGGCAAGATCGTCGTCGGAACCTGGGGCGGCGATTACGCCCGCCTCCTGACCAAGAACATCGAGGACCCGATCCTGAAGGCCGCCGGCTGGGAGGTCATCCAGGACCAGGCCGGCGATCCGCAGCGCCGCAGCAAGATGCAGGCCGAGCGGCGGCTGCCGCGCGGCACCAGCGACGTGCAGGGCCTGTCCGCCCTGAACATCTACCAGATGCACGCGCTCGGCGTGACCGACAAGATCGACTACTCGAAGCTTAAGAACGCCAAGCACATCCTGCCGTCGATGAAGTTCGAGGCCGGCGTCGGCCACATCTACTCGGGCAAGGTCGCGGTCTACAACGCCAACCTCGTGAAGACCCCGCCGACCAGCTACGCCGACACGCTGAACCCGAAGCACGGCAGCAAGCTGGCGATCATCGACATCCAGTACCAGTACACGCTGGTCGCGGCGGCGCTGGCGGCCGGCGGCGGCGTCACCGACATGGACGGCGCCAAGAAGCTGCTGCTGGAACTGCGCAAGGCCGGCTGCCGCATCTACCCGACCAACGAGGCGTTCGCCCAGGGCCTGGCGGCCGACGAGTTCGAGGTCGGCATCATGTGGAAGGCCCGCACGGTGCAGTGGCAGAACAAGGGCATCAACGTGAAGTCGGTGGCCCCGACGGAAGGCACGCTGGCCTACACCTCGGGCTTCGTGATCCCGTCGAACGCCCCGAACAAGGACGGTGCCTACGCCTATCTCGACGCCATGCTGGAGCCGTCGGCGCAGGAGGCGTTCGCGATCGACATGGGCTACAACCCGACCGTCGACAACGCCAATGTGGCGCCGGACCTGAACGAGCGCATCGGCTTCACGCCGGAGCAGATCAAGAACCTCCGCAACATGGACTTCGGCTTCATGACCGACCACGACGTCGAGCTGAAGGAGTGGTGGGACAAGGAGTTCAAGGCCTGACCGGCCCGGACTTCGCATGATCCGGTCCCGGACGCCCGCCGTTGCACGGTCGGGCGTCCGGGACATCCGACCGGCATAGAGGAACTCGGTTGATGGCGGCAGGAACGACAGCCCCCGCAAGGGTGGAGGAGCGCGGCGGGTCGATCCTGTCGGCGGCGTCGCTGATCGGCCCGGCGACGTTCATCGTCGCGGCCGGCCTGCTGATCCCGATCGCCATCCTGTTCCGCTACAGCCTGAACAAGTTCGTGCCCCGGCTGCTGATGGTCGAGGCCTTTACCTTCGAGAACTACGTCAAGTTCTTCACCGACGCCTACTACATCGGGGTGTTCCTGACGACCGTCCAGGTGGCGCTGGCCTGCACGGTGATCTGCCTGGTGCTCGGCTTTCCGCTGGCCTACGTGCTGGCCCGCACCCGGACCCGCTTCAAGAACGTGCTGGTCATGCTGGTGGTGCTGCCGCTGTTCGTCGGCAACGCGGTGCGGGCGGCCGGCTGGATGACCCTGTTCGGCAGCAAGGGCATCATCAGCGTCGGGCTGATGGGCATCGGCATCACCTCCGAGCCGACCGAGATCATGTTCACCACCAGCGCGGTGATCATCGGCATCATCGCGGTCAACCTGCCGTTCATGGTGCTGACCCTGCAGAGCGTGATCGAGAGCATCGACCGCTCGGTCGAGGAGGCGGCGTTCAGCATGGGCGCCGGCCCCTGGCACATGTTCTGGCGGGTGCTGTGGCCGCTGGCCCTGCCGGGTATCGCCGCCGGCGTCATCCTGACCTTCATCCTCGGCATGAACGCCTACGCCACGCCGGTGCTGCTCGGCGGGCCGGAGTTCAAGATGATGGCGCCGCTGGTGTTCGGGCAGATGCAGCTCGGCAACTGGCCGTTCGGCGCCGCGGTGTCGTTCATCCTGATGATCACCACCCTGGTGCTCACCATGATCGCCGGGTTCAGGCTGCAGAAGCGCTACCGGCGCTGACTCTTCGCGGCCCGGCGCTTCCGGGGCGACAGGGAGAGCGGCCGGCCGGTCCGCCTGATCCAGCCACCAATACTGACGGAACCGGCAAGTTTTGCGCGTGTCGATTCCAATTCGTCTTTGCCTGTGATTGAATTCCAGACGTTGAGACGATTTCTGCTCCGGACGGCGTGTCGATCCGACGGTGACAAGCGGGCGGTTGCGGCATCCGACGGACAGTCTCGCATTGCCTGACGATGGGGGATGGGGGATGAGCGAAGAGATCGTGAAAGCGATCGTGGACAAGTACGTCGCCGACGAGACGTTCCGGACCGAGGTCCGGGCCGATCCGGAAGGTGCGATCCAGGCCGCCGGCTTCGAACTGGACGACGAGGAGCGGGCCTTGCTGCAGTCGATCGACTTCTCGCAGACGGATGAGCAGCTTTCGAAGCGGTTGTCGGGCGCATGGTCGGACCCCATAGGAACGCCGTGGGATTGACCTCTCGCAAGCGAACGGGCTGCGTTCGGAACGGATCTCCGCGAGGACCGGCCTGAACACGCATCGCCAGGACCAAGACCTCCGAGCAGTTGTGCCCGCCCAGGATCAATCTCTCGCCGACAAGCGCGGTGTTCTCGCCTCCCACCCGGCCTTCGCGACGCTGTCCGGGGCGGCGCTGGAATCGCTCGCCGGGCATTTCGCGGAGGAGCGGTACGCCCCTGGCGAGGCGATCGTCCGCGAGGGCGACCCCGGGGACCGGCTGTTCCTGATCGTCTCGGGAACCGTCGATGTCCATTCCGCCGACCGCAAGCGGTCGGTGTTCATGAAATCGCTGGGGCCGGGCGACATGTTCGGCGAAATGGCCCTGCTCGAGCCGGACGGCCGGCGCAACGCCACCGTCACCGCGACCGGCGAAGTCAGGGTCCTCAGCCTGCCGAGACCGGTGTTCACGGAGTCACTCCAGGCCGAGGGCGGGCTGCGCGACGCGGTGCTCCGGCTTCGCGACACCATTCTCCGGTTCCGCTTCCTGCGCATGGCCAGCCCGTTCGGCGCGCTGGAGCCGGCAATGCTCGACGCGCTGTCGGCGCGCATGACACGGACCGACTTCTCCGCCGGCGACGAATTGATCCGGCAGGGCGACGCCGGCGACTTCGCGCTGCTGATCGCCGAGGGCGAGGTGGAGGTGGTCCGGCGCGACGGCGGGGACGAGCGTCGGCTCGCCGCGCTCGGCGTCGGCGCCATGCTGGGCGAGGCGGCGATCCTCACCGGCGAGGTCCGCAACGCCGCGGTCCGCGCACTGAAGGACGGCCACGCCTTCCGGATCGACCGCGACGCGATGCTGGAGATGTTCGAGCGCGACCGGCGGATCGGCCTGCAGGCGATCCAGCTGCTGCGCCTGCGCGAGCAGCCGCGACAGGCGCCCGGCGTCGAGGTACACGAGCGGCGGACCGTCGACGGCGACACGATGTACGTCCTGAAGCGCCGGGACACCAGTGCCTTCTTCCAGCTGTCCGAGAACGGCTGGCGCCTCTGGCAGAAGCTCGACGGCGAGTCGACCCTCCGGGACATCACCATCGCCCATATGCTCGCCACCAGGACCTTCGCGCCGCAGATGGTGGCCGACACCATCGCCGCGCTCATCGCCAGCGGATTCGTCGATGTCCGGACCGTGACGCCGGAGGTCTCGGAGCGGCTCGGCGACCAGACCGGCGGCACGGCGCTCGGCCGGATCGCCGCGGCCCTGCGGCGCATCTTCGTCTGGCATTGGGATATCGGCTCCGGCGACCGCCTGGTCGGGCGGCTCTACGATGGCGGCGGGCATCTCGCCTATCGTGCGGCCGGGCTGGCCGTCATCGCGACGGTCATCCTCACAGGAACGGCGATCGTCGTCCTCACCGGCCCGCAGGCGCGGCTGGCGATGCAGGGCGGATGGGGCGAGGGCTCGCTGTGGCTGGTGGTGCCGCTGGTCTACGCCAGCATCGTCCTGCACGAGCTCGGCCATGGTCTCTCGGTGAAACACTACGGGCGCGAGGTGCTCGGCGCCGGCCTCGGCTGCCAGGGGCCGTTCGTCTTCGCCTACGTCAACACCAGCGACATGTGGCTCGAGGGGCGACGACCGCGACTGGTTGTCGACGCGTCCGGCCTCGTGGTGAACATGCTCCTAGCCGGGCTGGCCGGGCTCGGCCTGCTGCTCGCCGAGGACCCGGCGACGGTCGCGGTGCTGTGGCTGTTCGCGGTGTTCTCCTGGCAGATCGTCCTGGTCAACCTGAATCCGTTCTTCGACCTGGACGGCTACTACCTGCTGTCGGACTGGCTCGACCGTGCGAACCTTCGAGAGAAGTCGTTCCGGCGATTTCTCGACCTGGTGCGCTCCGGTGACCTGGCGATCGCCCGGCGGCATCCGGTGGAGATCGCCTATACCGCCCTGACCCTGGTCTACGTATCGGCGATGGGCGTGGTGCTGTACCTGGTCTATCGCCCCCTGCTCGCCAGCTGGTTCGGCGACGCCGCCCCGGCTCTGCTGGCCGAGCTGGGCGCGTTGGCCATCGCCCTCCTCTGGTATGCCAGCAGCGCTGCCTTCCTCTCCCGCAGCCTGAAGCGCGCCTGGTTGGCCTCCCGAAACCGGCCGGCGACCGGGATATGACGGCGGCCCCGTCCGGCCCGGCCTCAGCGACGGCGCGCCTCGACGACCCGGGTTTCGCCGAGGCGCTGATGGCGTGGATCGGCGACCTCGCCGACGGCCTCGCCCGCAGCGAGGGCCAGCGCGACCTGCTGCGCCTCGCCCGGGCCGAGCTGGCGGCCAAGGAGCGCAGCAATCGCGAGGTCTTCGGATGCTCCCTGTTCGGCACCCTGCCGGCTGCGATTTTCGAGGCGGTGGCGCCGGGCCGGCCGGTGCCGCTCGCCCTGCCGGCCGCCTCGTCGCTCTGCTTCCTGGCGCTCGACATCCTCGACGACCTGGCCGACGGCGACTGGCCGGCGCACTGGGGCGACCTCCGTCCGGCAGAGATGGAGCTGACCGGGGTGCTGATCCTCTCGGTGCTGGTCCCCGAGGCGCTGGCGCGAACGACCGACGATCCGGCGCTCCTGGCCGCGCTCGGCGCCATCCACCGCCAGTCGCTGCTGCGCATGGCCGACGGCCAGCGGGAGGACCTGGCGGCCGCCGACCCCGCCGACTGGGACGCCTCCTGGGACATGGTCACCGCCCGCCGGGTGCTGACCGCGCGCGGTCCGGACCAGGCGTCCGGATATGCCGCGATGGCGGCCGTGCTGGCCGGCGCCCCCCCGGAAGCGGCGCGGCACCTCGCCGGCTACGCCCACTACCTCACCGGCGCCGCGAGCCTGTGGAGCGATCTCGCCGAACTGCTCGGCCCCGAAGGCCGCGACCTGAAGCAGGGCAAGCGCACAGTGCCGCTGGCCGCCCATGTCAACGCGCTGGCGGCGTCGGAGCGGCCGGCTTTCCTCGCCCGGCTGCGGGCGGCGCGGACCTCGGAGGCCGAACGGGAGGCCCTCCGCACGGATCTCCGAGCCAGCCCGGCAGTGGCCGCGGCGATGGCATACCGGGACATCGACCTGACGATGGCGCGGGCCGCCCTGAAGCGCGCCGGACTCCGGGATCCGCAACGCCTCGCGGGCTTCGTCGACGCCCTCGCCAGCCTCGGCTGAACCCGGCGTCAGGCGGCGAACCGCTTCCTGCCCCCATTGGCCTGATCTGGACATGTGTGCCACATGTGAATATGCTCGGCACATGTCCGTGATGATCCAGATCCGCAACGTGCCCGAGGAGCTGCATCGGCGCCTGAAGTCGCGGGCGGCGATGGCGGGGATGTCGCTGTCCGACTACCTGCTGGGCCAGATCCGCGAGGCGGCGGAACGCCCGACGATCGAGGAACTGCGCGAACGAATCAGGAGCCGGGGGAGTGCCGATCTGCCGGTCTCGGCGGCGGATGTTCTGCGCGAGGAGCGCGAAGCCCGTTGATCGTCGTCGATGCGTCGGCGGTCGTCGAAGTCATTCTCGACACGCCTGCCGCCGAACGGATCGCGAAGCTGTTCTTCGACTCCGGTGAGAGCCTTCACGCACCGCATCTCCTGGATGTCGAGGTCGCTCAGGTTCTCCGCCGCCTTGCGGCCACGGGCTTCGTGGAAGCCGGGCGCGCGCGCGGAGCGCTTGCAGACCTTGCCGATCTGCAGGTCGTCCGATATCCGCACGATGTCCTCCTCCCACGCGTCTGGGAGCTCCGTCACAACGTCTCGGCCTATGATGCCGTGTACGTGGCGCTCGCGGAGACGCTCGACGCGAAACTGCTGACCGGCGACAGACGCCTCGCGGCAGCGATCGGTCACCTTCACGTCGAGACGATCTGAGCTTTCACCCGCTCGCCGCGCAGCCGTCCAGCAGCGCGGTCAGCGCGTCGCCGTCCAGCTCGCCGGTGCGGGCGATCGCCACCAGCATGCTCTCGGCCGGGGCCGGGCCGTCCGAGGTCTCCAGGGTGTGGCGCTTGCCGACCATCTGGAACACCGCGCGCTGGTCCGGGCCGTCGGCGAACGCCAGCACCCCCTTCATCCGCAGCAGCGAGGCCGGCAGCCGCCGCACGGCGCCGCGGAAGGCTGCGCGGTCGAGCGGCGCGGCGCTGCGCCACGACCAGGCCTGGAACTCCTCGCCGTGGTCGTGGTGATGGTGGTCGTGATCATGGTCATGATCGTGGTGGTGGCCATGCTGGTGGCCGGCGGCCGGGCGCTCCGCCGGCGCCCGCTCGATCCCGAACAGCACCTCGCGCGGCACCTCGGAGAACCGGGTCGGCAGGAACCGGATGCTCGGCGTCGGCCCGCGCAGGGTGCTCTCGACCAGCTCCAGGTCGGCGGCGCTGGCGATGTCGGTCTTGTTCAGCACCACCATGTCGGCCGAGCAGGCCTGCTCGATCGCCAGCTCGGTCGAGGCGAAGTCGAGGTCGCGGAAGCCTGCGGTGTCGACCAGGCAGAACACCCCGGCGATCGCCACCCGGCCGTCGAGCGTCGGGTCGAGCAGGGCGTCGACCACGGCGATCGGCCGCGACACCCCGCTGGTCTCGATCAGCAGGTGCTCGGGCACCGGGTCCTGGCCGAGCAGCCGGTCGATCGCCTCGACCATGTCGTCGCGGATCGTGCAGCACACGCAGCCGTTCGCCAGCGACACCTGGTCGGCGCCGGTCTCGACCACCAGTTCGGCGTCGATGTTGATGGCGCCGAAGTCGTTGACCAGCACGCCGTAGCGCACGCCGCGCGGGTCCTCGAGGATGCGCTTCAGCAGGGTGGTCTTGCCGGCCCCCAGGAAGCCGGCCAGCACGGTGACCGGGGTCGGCGCCGGCGCCGTCACGAAGCCTCTCCCGGCAGCCGGGTGGTGTGGCGCGCCCGGTTCCAGTTCGCGGCGGCCGCGACCGCCCGCTCGACGTCCTCCTCCAGCATCAGCCCGTCGGCGACCAGCGCCTCGGCGGCACGCCGGATCGCCGCCACGTAGTCGGCGGCGTCGCTGTAGCGCTGCAGGATCGCCGGCCGCGGGTCGCAGGTCTGGACCCGCTCCTCGGCGGTGTCGGCGAACGGCAGGTAGGCGCCGGTGATGCCGACCATGGCGCCGTGGCCGAGCTCCGGTCGCCGCAGGTTCCAGCCGACATAGGTGCCGAGCGGCGCGGTCACCATCGGCGCCCGGACCCCGGCGCGGTCGTTGCCGTCGGCGTCGCCGGCCGGCACCAGCACCGGGTACTCCTTGTCGCCGACCACGCGCGGCGGCTCGTGCTCGATCACGCCGGTCTCGTCCAGCGCCGATCCGAAGTCGAGCAGCTCCAGCCGGCTCGGCCCGCGCGGCAGCATGACGCCGGGCACCGCCGGGAACCCGGCCCGCCATTCCTCGGCCGACACCAGGGTGCCGTCGGCGACCGAGGGCACCCGGCTGGCCGGCGGCGGCGTGCCGTCGGTCGCCCAGCGGTCCAGGTTGTCCAGGTTGGCCCGAAAGAACATCGAGGTGGCGACGGTGTTGTGCAGGTTGGCGGCGATCCCGCGTTCCGGCTTCGCGACCAGCGGCGAGGCGAAGTGCTGCGAGCCGGCCCAGCAGTACACCCGAACGCCGTCGGGCTGCGGCAGGTCGCGGCCCTCGCTGTCGGTGACCACCAGCGAGGCCCGGCGGTGCCAGTACTCGGACGAGGTGTCGGTGTGGATCACCAGCGGGTCGGTGTCCGGGCGCTTCAGGATCGCGTCGTCCCGCCCGGTCAGGTGGTCGGTCGAGCGGGCGTAGCTGAACGGGAAGCGGTCGACCACGGTGTAGTGGTTCTCGTGCTCCTGGCCCGGCAGCACGGTGAGCTGGGCGAACCGATGGTTCATCCACATCTTGCCGCCGCCGGCGACGTGCGGCAGCACGCCGTCGAACACTCGGCGGCCCTCGGCGTCGGCGTTGAAGCCCTGCCAGACGAAGTCGCGGATGCAGCGGCCGGTCTGCGACCGCCCCCAGGCATAGGCCTTCTCGACCCGGCCGCCGGCCTCGCGCAGCGGGTTCGGGGTGCCGGCGGCGTCGCTGTCGGCGTGCTTCAGGAAGCTGACGAAATCGCGCACCGCCAGATGACCGAGGCCGAGCACCCGCGGGTCGCGGGCCTCGTAGATCAGTTCGTAGATCCAGCCGGTCTCGAAGCCGCCCGGCATGTACAGGTGGCTGTCGGACGGCGCGATCGCCTTGTCGCGGCCGAGGCCGTCGACCGCGGGGGATTCCTCGATGCGCGCGAACGCCCAGGCGCCGGCCGGGATCGGCTGGCGCTCGCTGGCGGCATAGCGGCGGCGGGTGAACTGCGCCTTGGACGTGTCGAGCGAGGCGGCCGGATAGCTGCGCGACGGCGCCAGCCCGCTGAGCGGGATCACGTGGATGCCGGGCGCGTTGACGATGTACTCGACCCGCACGGTGCCGGTGATCGGGCGGCCGTTTTCGGTCGCCACCGGCACGTCCAGCAGCAGGCGGCCGTCGCCCGGCAGCAGGTCGCCCTGCCATGCCAGCCAGACGACGGTATAGCCGCGGCGCATCAGGAAGCCGTTGCCGGCGTGCTCGATGGCCAACGGGTTGTTGGAGCCGACCGCGTCGTTGAAGAACTGCAGGGCGCGCTTGTTGCCGCGGTTGCCGTAGTCGAAGAACACCCTTCCGTTGCCGCGCGCCGGCTCGGCCGGCTTCAGCAGGCAGAAATCGGCGGCGTAGTCGACCAGCCCGTCGCCGTCGCGCGGCGCCTTGTCGAGGTCGACGATGCGCGGCTGGTTGCCGTTCGGGTCGGCCTTGAAGCGGACCTTGCCGGTGATGCGCTCATAGGCGCCGGCCTCGCCGAAGGCGTGGCCGTCGGCGAACGGGCGGCGGTCGTCGATCGACAGGACGAGGGATACGCTCATGGCGGCCGGCCTTTCCGGGGCGGGAGGGGCGGCGTCGCAAGACCGGCGCCGCGGGCGAGACCGCAACGATACGGCGGCGGCGGGCAAGCGTTCAATCCGTGCCGGCCCGCATGGCATGCTTGGTCGACGCGAGCGGGAAGGGGAGAGCGATGACCGGGGCCTGGAGGCTGTGCTGCCTGACCAAGAACCGGACCAACCCGGCCTATGTCGGGGCGCAGATCGGCGCGGCCCGGCTGGCCGAGCGCCTCGGCTGCACGCTGGTCGGCTACGCCCCGCAGACGCCCGACGACGTGGCCGAGCAGACCGCGCTGCTGGAAGAAGCCCTGGCGAGCGCGCCGGACGCGATCCTCATCTCGCCGGTCCACACCACCGCCCTGGACCCGACGTTGCAGAAGGTGGTCGACGCCGGGATCCCGCTGATCTTCTTCGTGTCGAGCGCGCCGGCGATCCCCGCCGACACCTTCGTGACGGCCAACAACGAGACCCTGGCCGCGGGAATCGCGGACCACCTGTTCCGGCACCTCGGCGGGTCCGGCGACATCGCGGTAATCGAGGGGCTGCCGCAGTCGCCGACCGCGGCCCCGCGGACCCGGGGCTTCCTGAAGGCCGCGGAGGGCTTCCCCGGCATCCGCATCGTCGCGTCCGCCGTCGGCGACTACCAGTTCGGCGGCGGCAAGGGCGCGATGGCCGGGATCCTGGAGCGGTGCGCCCGGATGGACGGCGTGGTGGCGGCGAACGACGTGATGGCGCTCGGCGCCCTCGAGGCGCTGCGGGAGGCCGGGCGCGAGGCACCGGTGGTCGGCATCAACGCGATGCCGGACGCGATCCGGGCGATCAGGGCGGGAACATTGTTGGCGACGGTCAGCTACGACGCGCTGTCGCTGGTCGGCACCGGCGTGCTGGCCGCCGTCCGGATCCTGCGGGGCGAGCCGGTTCCGAAGCTGCTGGAGTTGCCGGCCGACATCGTCGACGCGGGCAACTGCGATGCCTGGGACATGCCGTACGAGCAACGGCCGCTACCGAACTGGGAAGCGGTGACCGGATCGGCCTGAGGGAATGTGGGGAAGCGTGAAGGTGGTGCCGCAGAAGGGACTCGAACCCCCGACCCTCGCATTACGAATGCGATGCTCTACCAGCTGAGCTACTGCGGCCCCGGAGTGGTGCGGGCCCTAGATACGGGTTGCGCGGTCCGGATGCAAGTGCGGCGCGCGCCGATGTCAGTTGATGGCCAGCGCCCCGATGCCGGGGAACACCGCGCCGAACTTTCCGCCGGCCGGGCTCTCGCCGTCGACCAGCAGCTTCTTCAGCGGATCGCTGTCGCCGGAGCGGAAGGCCTTCAGGGCGTCCTGGGTCGCCTTGACGCGCGCCAGGCCGGTCTGCGCCGCCTCCAGCCGCTCGCGGGCGGCCGTCGAGAGCGAGCCGCCGCCGGTCTCGACCAGGCGGTAGTGGCCGGTCGACAGGCCGGTCCGCGTCTGCTCGGCGGTCAGGCCGAACGACCTGCCGTCGAGACCCACGACCGAGGTGTCCTCGGCCCGCACCGCACCGTCGCGGGCGACGCCGATCTCGACCCCGAGACGGCGGTACGAAGCGTAGGCGGCTTCGTCGCCGGCACCCTGGTCCGAGAACGCGACGTCGACGCCGACGATGCGGATCTGCACCAGGAAGCCCTCGCTTGCCGACGCGCCGTCGAGGGCTTCCGCCGCGGCCTGCAGCGCCCGCTCGGCCGCCTCGGCGGCCTCGTCGGGCTTCTGAACCGCCGCAAACACGGTGCGAAGCGCGTGGCGCAGGCGGTCCTGGAAGGAGATGTCGTCGCGGCCGTCCGGCTCGACTGTCAGGAACTGGCTGTCGTGCGGGACCGCCTGGCGCAGGCCGGAGCCGGTCGTCGACGCGGTCGCCGGAGGGGACGCAACAGCCCGACCGGTCCCTGCGGCGACTGCCACAGCGGGCGACGATGTCCCCGCAATGTCCACAGGAGCAAGCATGGCTCAGTCCCTTCTGGACGGCCGGTCTCCCCCAAGGAGAGTCCGTACGGCCCGGCCTTCTTGACCGGATAGTTCGAATTCTACCGAAAATCGGATCAAGAGTCTCCGGTTAATTCGAACCGGCTGCCCGGGCCGCCTCTTCGGCCCGCTGCGACGGGGTCTTCCCGGGATCCCGCGGCTCGGCGGTGGATGCCGGGGCCAGCTCTACGATCTGCGCTTCGGCCGCCGACACCTCTTCCTCGGTCATCACGCTGACCCGAGGCGGCGGCGTCCAGGCCAGGGTGTCGAACTCGCCGCAATGGCCGCAGATCGCCGACCAGTCGGGCGCGACCGCGCCGCAGGTCGAGCAGGTCCAGGCCGGATCGGCAGGCGCCGAGGACGCGCGCTCCAGCCACGTCCGGGCGGCCCGGCCGTCATCGTGCTCGGACTCCTCGAGGCGGGAACGCAGGCGGCACGCCCGTGCGGTCAGGTCGGCACCCGACAGGGCCTCGAGCTGCACCCGCGCCTCGCCCCAGAGCTCGGCGTCGAGCGCCGCCTCGGCGACCGTCAGCCGGCTTTCGACGGCGTCCGGCGCCCGTTCGGTCAGCGCGTGCAGGCGCTTGAACCGGTCGATCGCGGTGCCTTCCGGCGACAGCTCGCGATAGGCCCGGGCGAGCGCCGGGTGCGGCGACCGGGCCCAGGCGTCCTCGATCAGCCGCTGGCCGCGCCTGGCCTTGCCGGTCTTGCCCAGCAGTTCGGCCTCCAGCGCGACCGCCGGCACGAAGCCGGCCTGAGACTCGCGGGCCTTGCCGAGATGGTCGAGTGCCTCGTCGGTCTTGCCGGCCGCGAGATCCTCGCGGGCGCGTTCGGTCAGCAGAGCGGCGCGGTGCCGCAGGCCCTCGGCCTCGGGCACGATCCGCCGCTTGACCGCGTCGTACAGTGCGACCTGGGCGTCGAACCAGCGGCCGGCGCGGGCCCGGCCGTACAGCCGGGTGGTCGCGACCAGCGGCGCGTCGGGGCGCAGGGCGTGCGCCTCCTCGGCCAGTTCCAGGGCGCGGTCCTCGTCGCCGCGGCCGATCGCCTGGCGCAGCAGCCCGACCAGGCCGAGGAAGCGGGTGTCGTCGTTGTCACGCAGGGCGGCGAAGTACTTGGCGGCGGCCGCGGTGTCGCCGTTCAGCGCCGCGGCCTGGGCCGACAGCAGCCGGGTCAGGCTGGGGTCGCGTAGCAGCCGGTCGGCCTCGCGCGCCTGCCGGCGGGCCTCCTCGGCGTCGCCGGCGGCGACCGCGGCCAGGCCCAGGGTAAGCGCCCGGAACCCGCCCTCCCGGCGCTGGTCGGCACGCCGGCGCATGGCGACCCAGGGCGAGCCGACGGCATGGGTCAGGGCCCGGAGGCCGATGGCGCCGAGCCAGATCAGCCCGGCCACCACCACCGCGAACAGCGCGAACGAGGTTTCCAAGCGCCAGCCGAGCCAGTCGACGCGAATTTCGCCGGGGTTGCGGACCAACCAGATCGCCAGGGCGACCAGGACCGCGAGGCGGATCAGGTAGAAGATCGAGCGCCGCACCGTCTCAGCCTCCCGCCACGCCCGCCAGGGCCTTGGACTGCAGTGTGCGCACCGCGCCGTCGACCGCCGCCCGCGCCTCGGCACCGCCGAGCCAATCCGAGACGGCCTTGGCCGGGTCTCCGTCCAGCTTCTTCACGGCGGCGATCGCCGCCGCCAGGTCGCCGGCGTTGAGCGCCGCCTCGGCCCGGAGCAGCAGCGCTTCCAGGCTGTCGCCGTCGTCCGTCACGGTCCGCCGGACGGTCACCAGGGCGGCGATCCGGGTCAGGGCCTGTCCGACGACGCCCTCGTCGCTGCCGACCACCGAGGCATCGACCGCCCGGCTCGCGGTCGCGGCGAACCGGCTGCGCAGCACCGCCAGCGACGGCACGCCGCCGGCATGGCCGCCGAGCGTGTCCAGTGCCGCCGTCACCGCGTCGTCGGCCGGGGCCGCGGCGCGCAGAGCCTCGAGCTCGGGCGCGAAGCCGCCGGAGCTGGCGGCGGCCGCGGCCAGCTGGTTCGACGCCAGCAGGAACGCGCCGGCCCGCTCACGGCCGCTGCGGGTGCTGTCGAGCGCGCCGGCGAGGCCGTCGATCCGGGTCTGCAGCTCGGTCAGCCGGCTTTCCAGGGCGGCCCGTGCCTCGGTACCGGCCTTGGCGGCGTCGGCCACGCTGCCGGCGACATCGTCGAGGCGCGCCTGCTGCCGGTCGAGGCCGGCCCGCAGCTCGCCGCTCTGGGCTTTCAGCGCGTCGACGCCGGCCTGCAGTGCGTCGCCCTGGGCCTTCGCCTCGTCGAGCCCGGCCTGCAGCCCGTCCAGCCGTTCCGGTGCCACCGCCGGCCTGGCCGGGGCGTTCTCCAGCGCCTCGATCCGGTCGGTCAGGCCCTGCAGCCGCTCGGACAGCTTCTCCGCCATCGGCCCGAGGCCCTCGCCGCCGGCGCTCGCCGCCAGCCCCTCGCGGACGATGGCGACCTCGTCGGTCGCGGCAGTCAGGGTCTGCGCCATCTCGTCGACCCGGGCCGCCAGCTCGTCCAGCGCCGCGGCGTCGGCCTTGGGTGTCTCCGGGGCCGCCGGCTCCGGCACCGGACGACTCTCAAGGGCGGCCAGCCGCTGTTCCAGCGCGTTCACCCGGTCGGTCAGCCGGTCGACGTCGCCAGCCAGCGCCGGGTCGGACACGGCGACCGGCGGCGTCGGTGCCTTGGCCGGCGCGGGAGCCGTCGCCGGCGCGGGGGCGCTCGGCTGCGGTGCCGGCGCCTCGGGAGCCTTCGCCGGCACGGAGGGTTTGGCGGCCTCGGGGGCCTCGGCGGTCTGTACCGGCGGCAGGGCGATGCCGAGCTGCCGGGCCAGCGGCTCGACCTCGGCGCGCCACATCGGATAGCTGGCGTAGCCGCCGCCGACCGCCAGCGCCAGCAGGATGACCAGGATCAGGGTCCGCCGCCGGCCGCCGCCGCCGGCCGGTACGGTCACCGTCGCCGGCCGGTCCCCGGCTGCCGGTTCGGCGACCCGGTCGGTCGCGTCGGACGCCGGAGCCTCGGTATCGGCGGCCGGCTCGGCGCTCGCCAGGCTGTCGGCGCCGACGTCGCCGGCGATCGTGCCGCCGGCGAGGCTGTCCGCGGCGGTGGATGACGCGGTGGATGACGCAGTGTCGGCCCGGACAGTGTCTGGGGCGTCGGTGGAGGAGGTGGTGTCGCCCTTGGGCGTCTCGGCCATCGAATGCTCCTGTCAGTCCGGATCGGACGCGGTGGTGTCGTCCAGGGTCGCCAGCAAGTCGTCTCGGGTCGGTCGCCGTGCAATCCGGATCGCCGCCCAGGGCAGGGAACGGGCGGCCTCGGCGACCGCCGCCGACAGGCAGTGGGCGGTCATTGCCGCGGCCCGCTTGGTCAGTCCGGCACCGGCCACGAGACTAGCAAAGCGCTCCGCGGTGCGTGGAGAGAAAAACAGGACGCCGTCCGCCGTGCCCTCGGCCAGGGCGCACCGGGCCGCGGCGGGCAGATCCGCCGCCGCCACTGCCCGGTAGGCGATCACGCGCTCGACCTCGTAGCCATGCCTGCCCAGCTCCTCCGCCATATCGACCCGCACCTCGTCGCCGCTGACCCACAATAGCGGCCCGGAAGCGGGACGGACCTTGTCCAGGATCAATTCGACAAGAGCAAGGCCGGTTCCCCCGGCAGCCTCGATCGCCGTGAAACCTTGTCCGCGCAGCCGCTCGGCGGTCGCCTCGCCGACCGCGAACACCGGCATCGCGCGGTATGTCGTCGCGGCCGCCAGCCCGTCGGCGCCGTTGCCGCTGGTCACGACCGCGGCCCGGTAGCGCCCGGCATCGCCGACCGTCGCGCCGGTCGGCTCGATCGCCAGCATCGGCGCCGTCACCGGCTCGATCCCGCGCCGCCGCAGCGCCTCGGCCAGCTCGCGGCTCTCGGCCTCGGGACGGGTGACCAGGACCCGGCGGGGCACGGCCGTCTCAGCCGGCGAGGAAGCCGCGGCCGCAGCGCGCCAGGATGCTCTCGCCGACGTCGCGGCCGAGCGCCTCCGGATCGTCGGCCCCGCCCGTCAGGGCGGCGCCGTGGCTGTGGCGGCCGTCCGGCGACAGCACCAGCCCGGTCAGGGTCAGGCGGTCGCCGTCGAGCGTGGCGTGCCCGGCGATCGGGGTGCGGCACGAGCCGTCGAGGGCGGCCAGCATGGCACGCTCGGCGGTCACCCGGACCCGGCTCGGTCCGTCGTCCAGGGCCGACAGCCAGCGCCGGATCTCGGCGTCGCGGGCCGAGGCCGAGCCGTCGCGGCTCTGCACGCCGATGGCGCCCTGGGCGACCGCCGGCAGCATCTCCTCGACGCCGAGCACCCGGGTCGCCCGGTCCAGCAGGCCGAGCCGGCTGAGACCGGCGGCCGCCAGGAAGGTGGCCGCGACCTCGCCCTCGGCCAGCTTGCGCAGGCGGGTGTCGACGTTGCCGCGGAACAGCACGACCTGCAGGTCCGGCCGGCGGTTCAGCACCTGGGCGGCGCGCCGCACCGAGGCGGTGCCGATCCTGGCGCCGTCCGGCAGGCCTTCGATCCGGTCGGCCACCGGCGACAGCCAGGCGTCGCGCGGGTCCTCGCGCGGCAGCACGGCGACCAGCACGGTGGCGTCGGCCATGGTGGTCTCCATGTCCTTCATGGAGTGCACCGCGGCGTCGATCCGCCCTGCGACGAGCGCCTGCTCGATCTCCTTGATGAACAGGCCCTTGCCGCCGATGTCGGCGAGCGGACGGTCGCGCACGGCGTCGCCGGTGGTCTTGATCTCCTCGATGCCGATGGCGCCGTCGGCGCCGAGTTCCGGCCAGGCCGCGATCAGGCGGTCGCGGACCTCGTGGGTCTGCCGCATGGCGAGCGGCGATCCGCGGGAGCCGAGGACCAGCCGTGGGGTACCGGGTGTCGTGCTTGCGCTCATGGCCGCATCGTGTAGACGGAAGCGGCGCGAACGAAAAGGGGGCGCGGTTGAACGGACGGCCAAACTTGGACCGGATGGGCATGGACCTGGTGCTCGGGATCGAGACCAGTTGCGACGAGACCGCGGCGGCCGTGGTGGCGGCCGACCGGCGGATACTGTCGAACGTCGTGCTGTCGCAGATCGACGAGCACCGCCTCTATGGCGGCGTGGTGCCGGAGATCGCCGCGCGCGCCCATCTCGACCATCTCGACGCGATCATTGCCGAGGCCATGCGCGAGGCCGGGATCGGCTTCGCGGACCTGGCGGCGGTGGCGGCGACCGGCGGCCCCGGGCTGATCGGCGGCGTGCTGGTCGGCGCCACGACCGCCAAGGCGATCGCGCTGGTGCACGGCCTGCCGTTCATCGGCATCAACCACCTGGAAGGCCACGCCCTTACGGCGCGTCTGACCGACGGTATCGACTTCCCCTACCTGCTGCTGCTGGTCTCCGGCGGCCACTGCCAGCTGCTGGCGGTCGAGGGCGCCGGGCGCTATCGCCGGCTCGGCACCACCATCGACGACGCGGTCGGCGAGGCATTCGACAAGACCGCCAAGCTGCTCGACCTCGGCTATCCCGGCGGGCCGGCGCTGGAGCGGGCGGCCGAGGGCGGCGACCCGGCGCGCTTCGATCTGCCGCGCCCGATGGTCGGTAAGCCCGGCTGCGACTTCTCGTTCTCCGGCCTGAAGACCGCGGTGCGGCGGCGGGTCGAGGAGCTGGGCGGCGCTCTCGACGAGAAGGCCCGCGCCGACCTGGCGGCGTCGTTCCAGGCGGCGGTCGCGGCCTCGCTGGTCGACCGGTCCGGACGGGCGATCGAGGCGTTCGAGGCGGACCACGGGGCGGGCCGGCCGTTCGTGGTCGCCGGCGGCGTCGCCGCCAACCGGACGCTGCGGGCCGCGCTTGCCGGGCTGGCCGAGCGCCGCGGCATGCCGTTCGTCGCCCCGCCGCTCGGGCTGTGCACCGACAACGCCGCGATGATCGCCTGGGCCGGCCAGGAGAAGCTGGCGCTCGGCCAGGTCGACGGCCTCGATTTCCGGCCGCGGCCGCGCTGGCCGCTCGACCCCGGTGCGGCGCCGTCGATCGGCGCCGGGGCGGTGAAGGCATGACGGATGTTGCGATCCTGGGCGGCGGCGCCTGGGGCAGCGCGCTGGCGGTGCTGGCGAAGCGGGCCGGCCGGACGCCGGTGCTGTGGGCGCGCGACCCGGCGCGGGCGAAACTGACGGACCCGGGCATCCTGGTGACCGGCGATCTCGCCGGGGTGCTGGCGCCGGTCGTGCTGCTGGCGGTGCCGGCGGCGGCGGTGCGGGCGGTGGCGGCGGACTGGCGGCGTGCCGGCGGCCGCGGCATCCGCGTAGTCTGCGCCAAGGGCTTCGATCCCGGGACCGGCCGGCTGCTGTCGGACGTGCTGGAAGCGGACGCGCCGGACGACCCGGTGGCGGTGCTGTCGGGCCCGACCTTCGCGGCCGAGGCGGCGCGCGGCGTGCCGACCGCGGCGACCGTGGCGTCGGCCGACGGGCAAGTGGCGGCCCGGGTGGCGGCCGCGCTCGGGTCGCCGACCTTCCGGCTCTACACCTCGGCCGACGTGGTCGGGGTGGAGGCGGCCGGCGCCTTCAAGAACGTGCTGGCGATCGCCTGCGGCATCGCCGACGGCATGGGCACCGGCGACAACGCCCGGGCGGCGCTGATCACCCGCGGGCTGGCCGAGCTGGCGCGGCTGGTGGCGGCGCTCGGCGGCCGGCCGGAGACGGTGATGGGGCTCGCCGGCCTCGGCGACGTGGTGCTGACCTGCACCAGCGGGCAGTCGCGCAACTACAGCTTCGGTCGCCGGCTCGGCGAGGGCGCCAGCCGCGAGGCGGCGCTGGCGGCGAGTCCCGGCGTGGTCGAGGGGGCGGCGACGGCCGCCAGCCTGCTGGCGCGCGGGCGGGCGCTCGGGCTCGACCTGCCGGTGACCGAGGCGGTCGACGCCGTGCTGAACCGCGGGGCCGACCTGGCGGCGACCGCGGCCGGCCTGCTGGCGCGCCCGACCGGCGTGCCGGAGACCGGTTGAGCGAAAGGCCGGTTGAGCGAAAAGCCGGGCCGGGTTTCAATCCCGGCGACCGAAATCCAGGAGGCGGGCATGGCGTATTGGCTGTTCAAGTCGGAGCCGGGAGCGTGGTCGTGGGACGACCAGGTGGCCAAGGGCGACGAGGGCGAGGGCTGGAACGGCGTCCGCAACTACCAGGCCGCCAACAACATGAAGGCCATGCAGGTCGGCGAGCGCGGGTTCTTCTACCACTCGGTCGACGAGAAGCGGATCGTCGGCATCGTCGAGGTGATCGAGACCTACCACCCCGACCCGACCGACGAATCCGGCCGGTTCGGCATGGTGACGGTCAGGGCGGTGAAGTCCGTGAAGAAGCCGGTGACCCTGGCCGACATCAAGGCCGAGCCGCGGCTCGAGGGCTTCGCCCTGGTCCGGCAGTCGCGGCTGTCCGTCGTGCCGGTCACCGACGAGCAGTGGCGGCTGATTTGCGCGATGGCGGAGACGGAGGCCTGAGGGCCCGCGGCCGCTTGGACCCATCGGCGGCGCCGGGTTTCCCCTTGACCCCCCGCTGAGCCACACCTAAAGCGGGTCCGGGCCCGTCGCCTGACGACAGGGCCGGGAGACCCCTATGTCCATCGCATCCGCCGTGCGCGGCGGTGGCGCGGGCCGCGTCCTGCGGGACGAGATCCGTGCGACCGTCGCGCTGTCGATCCCGATCGCGCTCACCCAGATCGCGCAGATGTCGCTCAACACCACCGACGTGGTGATGACCGGCCGCCTCGGCCCGGAGGCGCTGGCGGCCGGCCAGCTCGGGCACAGCCTGTTCTTCCCGATGTACATCACCGTCATCGGGGTGCTGTTCGCGACCGCCGCGATGTTCGCGCAGGAGATCGGCGCACGCCGCTACAAGGGGGTGCGGCGCACCGCCCGCCAGGGCTTCTGGGTGATCGTCAGCCTGACCGGGCCGGCCTGGCTGTACTTCTGGCACGCCGAATGGATCCTGGTGCACGCGCTCGGCCAGGATCCGGCGCTGGCGGTGCGGGCCGGCGAGTACGCCGACGGCGCCATGTGGGGCTTCCCGTTCATGGCCGGCTTCAGCCTGCTGCGCAACTTCATCGCCGCGCACTCCCGGCCGCGGGCGGCGCTGTACATCCTGGCGGTCGGGATCGTCATCAACGCGGTCGCCGACTGGGTGCTGATGTTCGGCGGGTTCGGCCTGCCGCGGCTGGAGCTGTACGGGCTCGGCCTGGCGACCAGCATCGTGCAGACCGCGATGTTCCTCGGCCTGCTGGCGGTGGTGCTGCGGGACCGGCGCTGGCGCCGCTACCGGATCCTGGTGCGGTTCTGGCGGCCGGACTGGCCGCGCTACCGCGAGGTCTGGGCGATCGGGCTGCCGATCGGCCTGACCAAGCTGGCGGAATCCGGGCTGTTCGCGGCGTCGGGCTTCCTGGTCGGCCTGATCGGGGCGGAGGCGCTGGCCGGCCACGCGGTCGCGATCCAGTACACGGCGATCTCGTTCATGGTGCCGTTCGGGATCGCCCAGGCAGCGACCGTGCGGGTCGGGCTGGCGGTCGGGCGCGGCGATCTCGAGGCGGCGCGCCGGGCCGGCCGGGTGGCCATGGTGGTCGGGGTGCTGGTGGTGCTGCCGATGGCGCTGCTGTTCGTTACCGCCGGCGGGCCGCTGGCCCGGCTGTTCCTGGACGGCGACGACGCCGCAGGGGCCGTCGCGATCGCCCACGCCACGGCGTTCCTGGCGATGGCCGGGCTGTTCCAGATCGCCGACGGCGGTCAGGCGGTGACCGCCGGCGCTCTGCGTGGCTTCAAGGACACCAGGGTGCCGATGGTGATCGCGGTGGTCGGCTACTGGGCGTTCGGAATCGGCGGGGCCGCGGTGCTGGCGTTCCCGCTCGGCTTCGGCGGCGTCGGCGTGTGGGGCGGGCTCGCGCTCGGCCTGGCGGTGGTGTGGGCGGCCCTGGTGCTGCGGTTCCGGAGAGTCACGCGACGGATCGCGTGACCAGTCGGATCAGTTGCCGACTTTCTCGATGCGCCAGCGCGAGTGGGCGTCGTCGACGCTGTCCCACGCCTTCTGCTGCCAGACCGACTTGGCCTGCTCGTAGGTCTCGAACGGGCCGATCCGGGCTTCCGGCGAGCCGTCGGCGGTCTCGGTGAAGTCGGTCGACTTGTAGACCCCGCCGACCACCCAGAACTCGGTCGCCTCCTCCTGCAGGATGCGGTAGCGGACATGGGCGTCGTCGACGTGCTGCCAGGCGAGCTTGCCCCAGACCGACTTGGCGGTCTCGTAGTCCTGGAACGGGCCGATGCGCTGCTCGGCGTCGCCGCCCTTGATGAGCGTGAAGCTGGTGTCCGTGTACTCGCCGCCGATCACCCAGTACTTCATGGCCGTCTCCGAGGCGTGCGGTGGAGGATTTGCGGCCCGTATAGCGGAGCCCGACGGCCGGTTCAATCGACGGCGGCGGACCGCGGCCGAAGCTCAGGCTGGCCGCCCCGTACGACTACGTCGTCCGCCTGGCGTTCGGCTGACCCTGGTCGGCGAGCCTGCCGGTCAGCCGCCGTCCTTCAGGCTGAGGATGTGGGCGACCACGTCGCTGATCTCGTCGGGCGTCAGGATCAGGTTGGGCATGGTCCGGTGCGGGGTGCGCAGGAACGCCGACAGCGCCATGCCGGTCATGCCCGGGTTGTCGGCGATGTCTTCGAAGCTCGGTGCCGCGTCGACCGGAGAGACCGTCTCGCCCTCGGCGACCGCATGGCAGTTGGCGCAGACCCGAAGCGCCAGATCCAACCCCTTTCCCTTGTCGCCGGCTTCCTGGGCGGCGGCCGCGACCGGGGCGGCGAGCAGGGTCGCCAGGATCGCCGCCGCTGGCAGTTGACGCATTGTTTCCGTCCTCCTCGCTGCCGTTCCGTTTACCACTCCAAGCGTGGTCGAGCGCACTCGAGCGGATCATAGCAATGCGGCGACCGCGGGGCACGGCCTCGTGCGATTTCCGACGCTTGCTGACACGCATTAATTTTTAACTAAATTCTTTTACGCAGTGTTAGCGGCGGATGGTCGACCATCGCGCCGGAGCCGACGGTGGTCGGCATCGTCATGTGGGCATGCCATGTCGTTCGAGCCGCGCAACCTCGATCTGCCCCGGGAGATCGCCCAGCAGGTCCGCGATCACCAGTTGTTCGCCGAGAAGCGCGGCGGCAGGCGGATGATGTGCAAGAACGCCCGGCTGTCGGGGAAGACCCTCGACGGCCTGTGTCTGATTTCCGCCGTCCTGTCGAGCAGCGACCTGTCCAGGGCGTCGGCCCAGTCGACCAATTTCTTCGGGGCCGACCTGTTCGCTGTCGATTTCACCTGGGCGAACCTTCGCAAGGCGACACTCAGCCAGGCGGACCTGCGCGGGGCCAATTTCTGCATGGCGGACCTGAGCGGCGCCGTCATCCGGAATGCCGACCTGCGATCGGCCGAGGTCGAGGAATGGGGCACGGCGATCAAGCGGCTGCTCAGCCTGTCCGGTGCCAACATCTCGGACGCCGACTTCACCGGGTCGGACCTGGAAGGGGCCGACGCGACCGACGCGACCGCGCTCGGCACGGTGTTTGCCGATACCGGGATGCGCGCCGTGAACCTTGCAGGCGCCAACCTGTCGGGCGCCGACCTGTCGGGATCGAACCTGACCGGCGCCAACCTGACGGGGGCGAATCTCGACGGGGCCGACCTGTCGAACGCCAAGCTGGCCGACGCCAACCTTCGGAACGTCGATCTCTCCACCTGCAACCTGGACGGCGCCGATCTGGAAGGGGCGGTCACCCGGGACATCGACGCTTCCCTGCCGGCCGACATCGAGGCGTCCCTGCGTGCGCACAGCCAGTGGATCGCCAGCGGCGGCGCCGTCGGCGCGGTCGCCAATTTCGCCGACCGGAAACTGAAGGGCCTGGACTTCTCGGGCTGCGACGTGCGGGCCGCGATCTTCGACGGCGCCGACCTGTCGGGCGCGACCTTCGTGAAGTCCGAGCTGCTGTTCACCAGCCTGAAGAACGCCAATCTTTCCTCGGCCGACTTCTCCTTCGCGACGATCTCGGGCGCCAATTTCACCGGCGCCAATCTGTCGGGCGCCAGCTTCGTCGGTGCGCAGATCACAGCGGCCGACCTGGCCGACACACGCGGGCGACGGACCGGGCGCAAGATCAGGGTCCGGTTCGAGAAGGCCAACCTGCAGGGCGCCAACTTCACCGGCGCCCGCATCGAGGCGGCCGACTTCACCGGCAGCGCCCATCGCGATGCCCTGCTGTGGAACGCCAAGCTGATCGGCTGCGACGGGCTCGAGACGGACGACGACTGAGGCCGGCCGGAGCGGTCAGCCTTTGCGGATGACGTTGGCGTCCGGTCCGACCGGGAAGCCGGTGACGTTGCGGGCGCCCTCGGCGGTCACCACCAGGATGTCGTGCTCGCGGTAGCCGCCGGCGCCGGGCTCGCCCTCCGGGATCATGATCATCGGCTCCATCGACACCACCATGTCCGGCTCCAGCACGGTATCGACGTCCTCGCGCAGCTCCAGCCCGGCCTCGCGGCCGTAGTAGTGGCACAGCACCCCGAACGAGTGGCCGTAGCCGAAGGTCCGCCTGTCGAGCACGCCGTGCTCGGCATAGATCTCGTTCAGCGCGTGGGCGATGTCGCGGCACTTGGCGCCCGGCCGGATCAGCTCGAGGCCGGCGCGGTAGACCTCGAGGTTGATCTCCCAGTACTTCAGGTGCGCGTCCGAGATTTCCTCGGCGAACAGCGTGCGCTCCAGCGCGGTGTAGTAGCCGGCGATCATCGGGAAGCAGTTCAGCGACAGGATGTCGCCGCGCTCGATCCGGCGCGAGGTCACCGGGTTGTGGGCGCCGTCGGTATTGAGGCCGGACTGGAACCAGGTCCAGGTGTCCATCAGCTCGGCATGCGGGAGGCTGCGGGCGATCTCGCGGACCATCGTCCGGGTCGAATGCAGGGCGACCTCGTGCTCCGGCACCCCGACCGCGATGGCCTCGACGCAGGCCGCGCCGCCCAGATCGGCGATACGCGCCCCCTCGGTGATCAGCGCGATCTCCTCGGCCGATTTCACCATGCGCTGGCGCATCGCAGGGGCGGCGACGTCCAGGAAGCTGGCGCCGTCGAACGCGTCGCCCAGCAGCTGGCGGGTGTCCAGGTCGACGTGGTCGAACTCGATGCCGATCCGTGTGGCGCGCGGCAGCAGGGTCTGCAGGGCGTGGAAGAAGCTGTCGCGGCGCCAGTCGGTGTAGACGAGGTTGTCGCCGACGGTGCGGCGCCAGGGCTGGCCGCCGTCGATGTTGGCGCTGACCGAGGTCACCTTGTCGGCGGTGACCACCAGCGCATAGCGCCGCCCGAAGCGGGTGTAGAGGAAGTCGGAGTAGTACGCGATGTTGTGATAGGAGGTCAGGATCGCGGCGTGCAGGTCGAGCTCGCCGAGGATCCGGCGCAGGCCCGCGATCCGGCGCGCCATCTCGGCCTCCGAGAAGGTGCCGACGACCTTCCCGCCGTTGCGGATGTGCTTCAGCCGTTCCATGTCGAGTGCCATCGTTGCCCTCCGATTGCACGGCACCGGTTGCGGAGTGCCCGGTCGCACTCTATCTGAGCCCGACCACGACGCCCATTCAACGAGCCGATGATGCGGGCCGCTCGCCGAGCGGCTACCATCCGCGGCCCGCGCCCCCGGTTGGCGTCCGAAGTCCGTGCCTCACGAGCGATCCGAGCGAGTTCATGACCGACAACGCCGCCACCGACGCCCTGTCCCTGCTCGACGACCTGCTGGCCCGCGCCCGGCGGGCCGGGGCCGATGCTGCCGACGCCCTGCTGGCCCGCGGCGTCTCGCAGTCCGTGTCGCAGCGCATGGGGACGCCCGAGGCGGTCGAGCGGTCGGAAGGCCGCGACATGGAGCTCCGGGTGTTCGTCGGCCGGCGCCAGGCGGTGGTGTCGTCGACCGACTTCGCGACCGACGCGCTGGACGAGCTGGTGTCGCGGGCGCTCGCCATGGCAAAGGCGGCGCCCGAGGACAAGTACGCCGGCATCGCCGACCCCGGCCAGATCGCCCGGAGCTGGCCGGCGATCGAGATGTTCGACCCGACCGAGCCGTCGGCCGAGACCCTGGTCGAGCGCGCCCGGATCGCCGAGGAGGCAGCGCTGGCGGTCGAGGGGGTGACCAATTCCGAGGGCGGCGAGGCCAGCTGGGGAACCACCGAGGTCGCGCTGGCCGCCAGCAACGGCTTCGCCGGCACCTACCGCCGGTCCAGCTTCTCGATCGCCGCCTCGGTGGTCGCCGGTACCGGCCAGAAGATGGAGCGCGACTACGACTACACGGCCGCGGTGTACGACGCCGACCTGAAGCCCGCCGAGGAGATCGGCCGGAGTGCCGGCGAACGGGCGGTCCGGCGGCTGAACCCTCGACGCCCCAAGACCGCGACCCTGCCGGTGGTGTACGACCCGCGGGCCGGCCGCTCGGTGCTGATGCATCTGGCTTCCGCCATCAACGGCTCGTCGATCGCCCGCGGGACGAGCTTCCTGAAGAACGACATGGGCGCGGCCCTGTTCGCGCCCGGAATCCGCGTGGTGGACGACCCGCATCGGCCGCGCGGCCACCGCTCCAAGCCGTTCGACGGCGAGGGGCTGCCGACCGGCCCGCGGGCGATGGTCGAGGACGGCCGGCTGGCGAGCTGGTTCCTGGACCTCGCCACGGCGCGCCAGCTCGGGCTCGAGAGCACCGGCCACGCCGCCCGCGGCGCCGGTTCGCCGCCGAGCCCGGGTTCCACCAACCTGTACCTCGACAAGGGCGCGGTCGGCCGCGACGCGCTGATCGCCGACATCGAGCGCGGGTTCTACGTGACCGAACTGATGGGCTCGTCGGTGAACCTGGTGACCGGCGACTACAGCCGCGGGGCCGCCGGCTACTGGATCGAGAACGGCGAGATCACCTTCCCGGTCTCGGAGATGACCATCGCCGGCCATCTGCGGGACATCTTCCGGACCCTGACCCCGGCCGACGACCTGGAGTTCAAGTACGGCATCGACGTGCCGACGCTCCGGGTCGAGGGTCTGCTGGTCGCCGGCGGCCAGGACTGAGGTCGGCCAGGACTGGAGCCTGCGCCGGGCCGACCGTCGGTTCCGTTCCACTGAAAACCCTCCGGATCGCGCGCTCGTGAGCGCGTGAGGCCTGGATTCTTCCCTGTGTTCTCCCCATCTCGCGGCTTGCGGGAGTGGGGCTGGTGTCTGGAGTTCGACATGCCGTCCTGTGGCACGCTTGCCCGCGTGATCCTGCTGACCCTGATCCTCGGCACCGGGGTTGCCCTGTCCAAGCAGGAGCCCGAGGTGACCGACCCGACCGTCGACTATGCCGTGAACGCGGCCGACGGCGTGGCGATCCACGGGTACGACCCGGTGGCCTATCTGGAGGACCACGAGGCCGTTGCAGGCCTGCCGGAATTCGCGACGACTTGGCGCGGCGTCGAGTGGCGGTTCAGCTCGGCCCGCAACCTGTCGCGCTTCCTCGCCGACCCGGTCGGCTATGCGCCGCAATACGGCGGGTTCGGGGCCTATGGCGTGTCGATCGGCAAGGCCTACGACGTCGACCCGACGGTATTCGACGTGGTCGACGGCCGGCTCTACCTGCACCGCAACGCCCGGGTCCGCGAGCTCTGGCTGCGCAACCCGACCGGCTACATCGCCGAGGCCGACGAGACCTGGCGCCAGCGGGTGCGCGGCTCCGGGGCGTGACGGGCGCGAGCGGCGGGTAGGTTCCGGCTCGGCCGCGCCGGGGCGGCGCATCGGTCCGGAATGACGTCAGGAAAGGAAAAGCCGCCCAAGAATGTCGTCATTCCGGACCGGACCGCCAATGGCGGGACGGAGCCGGAACCTACGTAGCGACCGGCGCTTTACCCCCTGTCACCCGCTGTTGCGCAGCCCCGCGGCGATGCCGTTGATGCTGAGGTGGATGCCCTCGACCACCGCCGGGTCCGGGTCGCCGGCGCGCAGCCGTCGGAGCAGTTCGACCTGCACGTGATGCAGCGGGTCGATGTAGGGGAACCGGTTGCGGATCGAGCGCGCCAGCAGCGGGTTGCCCTCCAGCAGGCTCTGCTGCCCGGTGATCGCCAGCACCGCGTCGATCGAGGCCAGCCACTCGGTTCGCAGCCGCTCGAAGATCGCCGCGCCGAGCGCCCGGTCGGTCACCAGTTCGGCGTAGCGCGAGGCGATGGCGATGTCGCTCTTGGCCAGCACCATGTCCATGTTCGACAGCGCGCTGCGGAAGAACGGCCAGTCGCGGTACATCGCCTGCAGGGTCGCCAGCCCGTCGGGGTTGTCGGCGAGCCAGGCCCGAACGGCGCTGCCGAAGCCGAACCAGCCGGGCAGCATCAGCCGGCACTGCGCCCAGCTGAACACCCACGGAATCGCCCGCAGGTCCTCGATCCGGGTCGATTTCTTCCGCGATGCCGGCCGGCTGCCGATGTTGAGGTTGGCGATCTCGCCGATCACCGTGGATTCCCGGAAGTAGCGCTCGAACCCGTCGGTCTCGTAGACCAGCCCGCGATAGGCGGCGAACGCCCGCTCCGACAGCGTCTCCATGACGGTAAGGTGCGCGGTCGGCGGCGGCGGGCGTCCGTCGGCGGCCAACAGGGTGGCCTCGACCGTCGCTGCCGCCAGGGTCTCCAGGTTGCGGCGGCCGACCTCGGCGTTGGAGTACTTGGCGGCGATCACCTCGCCCTGCTCGGTCACCCGGATCGAGCCCTGGATGGCGCCCGGCGGCTGCGCCAGGATCGCCTGGTAGCTGGGGCCGCCGCCGCGCCCGACCGAGCCGCCGCGGCCGTGGAACAGCCGCATCGCCACGCCGTGCCGGGCGAACACCTCGATCAGCACGGTCTGCGCCTTGTACAGCTCCCAGATCGAGGTCAGGTAGCCGCCGTCCTTGTTGCTGTCGGAGTAGCCGAGCATCACCTCCTGGGTGTCGCCGCGCGACGGCAGCAGCCGGCGGTACTCGGGCAGCGAGAACAGCCGGTCCATGACGTCACCGCAGCGCCGCAAGTCGCCGATGGTCTCGAACAGCGGCACGATGTCGACGTCCAGCCGCGGCTCGCGCGGGTTCAGCAGGCCGACTTCCTTGAGCAGCACCGCCGCCTCCAGGATGTCCGACACCCCGTCGGTCTTCGAGATGATGTAGTGGCGCACAGCCTGGGCGCCGTACCGCCGGCGGCCGTCCGCCGCCTCGGCCAGGGTCGCCAGCTCGCCGGCGGTGCGCTCGGAATAACCCAGGTGCGGCGCCGACAGCGGACGGGCGCCGGTGAGTTCGGCCCGCAGCAGGGCGATCCGGGCGTCCTCGCCGGTCGCCGGGTAGTCGGTCCCCGCCCCGGCGACCGCGAGCAGTTCCGCGACCACCGCCTCGTGCACGTCCGAGTTCTGGCGCTGGTCGATCGACGCCAGGTGGAAGCCGAACGCGTCGACCGCCCGTCGCAGCCGCCGCAGCCGGCCGCGGGCGAGGCTGGCCGAGCCGTTGGCGCATAGCGAGTCGAAGACGGTGTCGAGATCGGCCCGCAGCTCCTCGGCCGTCGCATAGGCCGGTGCGGCGCCGACCGCATGGCGGGCCGCCTCGACTCCGTCCAGGCTCCGGGCAGTCTCGGCCAGCCGGGCGTACATTCCGGCGATCGCCCGGCGGTACGGTTCGGTCGCGCGGTGCGGCGAGTGATCGGGCGAGCGGTCGGCCAGGGCCCGCAGCGCATCGCTGACCGTGACCCGCCGCTCGTCGAGCGACAGCTCGCCGCCCAGAAGGTGCAGCTCGTCGAGATAGAAGTTCAGGGCCTGGGCGCTCTGCAGCCGAAGGGCCTCGCGCAGCACCTCGGCTGTGACGAACGGGTTGCCGTCGCGGTCGCCGCCGATCCAGCTGCCGACCCGCAGGAAGGACGGCACCGTGACCTCCTCCCACCCCTCGACCAGCGCCAGCTCGTCCTCCAGGTCGCCGTACAATCGCGGCAACTCGCGCAGGAAGGTGTGGTCGAAGTGCGACAGGCCGTTCACGACCTCGTCCAGCACTCGGAGCCGGCTGCCGCGCAGGATGCTGGTCTGCCACAGGATCAGGACGGCGCGCCGCAACTCCTTGCGGTTGGCGGTCAGCTCGGCCGGGGTGAAGTGGATGCGGTCGCGGTCGTCGAGCAGCCGCGCGATTTCCATCTCGCGGTCGATCGAGCTCTTGCGGCGGATCTCGGTCGGGTGCGCGGTCAGGACCGGGCTGCAGAATGCGCCGTCCAGGAACTCCTGCAGCCGCTTGCCGGATACCCCGGTGGCGTAGGCCCGGCCGAGCGCGCAGGCGAGCGTGCCCTCGCGCGGCGCCGCCCCGGTCAGCGCGTGCGCCCGGGTGCGGCGGATGTGGTGCTGGTCCTCGGCGATGTTGGCGAGGTGCGAGAAATGGCCGAAGGCGCGGATGACGGTGGTCGCCAGCCCGACCGGCAACCCGCTCAGCAGCGCCTGGAGCTCGGCGCGAGCGGTCTCGTCGGCTTCGCGGTGGAAGCCGATCGAGGTCTGGCGGATCCGCTCGACCATGTCGAACGCCGCCTCGCCCTCCTGGGCCCGGATGGTCTCCCCCAGGATCCGGCCGAGCAGCCGGATGTCGTAGCGGAGCGGGGAGTCCTTCTCGGCTCCGTCGCCGAGGATCACCGGTTCCATGCTGTCCTTCCCGTCGACGTCGGGCGTTGTGGAAGCGCCATTGTCCACCACCGGTGTGTGCGGTGCAGCATGAAAATCGATCGCCGGGCGATCCGGCCTATCCGGCGATGGGCATGACCAGCGGGAGGGTCTGGTCGGCGATCCGGATCCGCACCGGCAGGCGGGCGACCACGTCGCCGTCGCCCTGCACCGGCCGGCCGTCGTCGTCCGCGATGACGATCTCCCGGCCGGTGATCACGCGATAGCTCTTCAGGTGGCCCAGGAAACCGCCGAGCAGGGCCAGCGTGTAGAGCGCCATGTGCCAGCGTCCCGGCGTCTCGAACAGGCAGACATGCAGGTGCGGGTCGGTGAGGCGGGCGTCGTCGGCGCACACGAACCGGCCGGCATAGTAGTGGCCGTTGGCGAACACCGCGGCGGCGGCCTCGTGCAGGACGCCGTCGACCTCGATCCGGTAGCGATGCCGGCGGTATTTCAACCAGCGGACCAGCGCGGCGACCGCATAGGCCGCCTTGCCGGCGCGCCGCTTGAGCCTCGGGCTGACCGACGCCACGATCTCGGCGTCCATGCCGACCCCGGCCATCAGGGTGAACCGGCGGCCGTTGACCTCGCCGAGATGGATCGGCACCGCCGGACCGTGCCGGATCGCCCGCACCACGGCCGTGACATCGTCCGGCAGGCCGATCTCGGCCGCCAGGACGTTGGCCGTCCCGAGCGGCAGCAGCGCCAGCGGCAGCGGGCCGCCGGCAAGGCCGTTGACCACCGCGTTGATGGTGCCGTCGCCGCCGGCTGCCACCACCACGTCGGGGCCGTCGCCCGCGGCTGCGCCGGCCAGGGCGGCATGCGCGTAGCGGATGGCGTCGCCGGCGGCGGCGGTCAGCACGACCTCGACCTGCGCGCCCAGCCGCTCCAGCTCGGCGATCGCCGCCTGCAGCCGGTGCCGCCGCCGGCCGCGGCCGGCGTTGGGGTTGTGGATGACCAGAACCCGGCGGCGCGGCGGCGGCTGCGGGGCGGCGGCCGTGTCCTCGTGAGCGACGTCGGGGCTTCTGCGCATTCTGCGTCGATTCCTTGGGTTCCCGGTGTTCGACTTGGTCGATTTTCCAGTATTAAAGAATTGTGACAAATATGGTGTCGTGTTGGGTTGGTCTTACGAAGTCGAAATCCAAGTTTCTGTCATGGATATTTAACTTTACCAGATTTGGGGCCGTCGGTATCCCCCCTTTCCAAGTGTAGTCCTTACGCGCGACCGGAGCGGGACGGGAGAGGGCGATGAATGCCGAGCGCGGCGCCATGCGGTACCGGTCCATCTGGATCTCCGACGTGCACCTGGGCACCCGTGGGTGCCAGGCCGAACAGCTGCTGGACTTCCTGAAGCACACCGAGTCCGAGCATCTCTACCTGGTCGGCGACATCATCGACCTGTGGCGGATGCGCCGGTCCTGGGCCTGGCGGCAGGCCCACAACGACGTCATCCAGAAGTTGCTCCGCAAGGCCCGCAAGGGCACCAAGGTGATGTTCATCCCCGGCAATCACGACGAGATGTTCCGGGAGTTCCTGAACGCCGACTTCGGCCAGATCGAGATCCGGCCGGAGCACGTGCACGTGACCCGCAAGGGCGAACGCTTCCTGGTGATCCACGGCGACGAGTTCGATGCGGTGGTGACCTACGCCAAGTGGCTCGCGGTCCTGGGCGACTGGTCCTACAACACCCTGCTGTCGATCAACACTGTCTTTAACGACGTCCGACGGCGCCTCGGCTACCCGTACTGGTCGCTGTCCGCCTACCTCAAGCAGAAGGCCAAGCGGGCGGTGGAGTTCATCGGCCGGTTCGAGCAGGCGCTGGCCACCGAGGCGGCGCGCCGCGGCGTCGACGGCGTGATCTGCGGCCACATCCACAAGGCCGAGATGCGCCGGATCGGCGAAGTTCTCTACTGCAACGACGGCGACTGGGTGGAGAGCTGCACCGCCCTGGTCGAGCACATGAACGGCGAGTTGGAGATCCTGCACTGGACCGAGGTCCGGCAGATGGCGCTCGTGGCCTGATCCCGGACCGGGCCCGACCCATGCACGATCCCAGCGGCACCGGCGACCGGCTGCACGTCGCGATCGTCACCGACGCCTGGCACCCCCAGGTCAACGGCGTCGTGCGGACGCTGGCGACCACCGGCGACGAACTGCAGGCGATGGGCCACCGGGTGACCTTCATTACCCCGGCCGACTTCTGCACCGTGCCGTGCCCGACCTATCCGGAGATCCGGCTGGCCCTGCTGCCGCAACGCAAGATCGCGCGACTGCTGGACGCGGCGGCGCCGTGCGCGATCCACATCGCCACCGAGGGGCCGCTCGGCCACGCCGCGCGCCGCTACTGCCTGAATCGCGGCCTGCCGTTCACCACCGCCTACCACACCAAGTTCCCGGAGTACGTCCAGGCCCGCTCGGGCATTCCGCCGGAATGGACCTATGCGGTCATGCGGCGGTTCCACGCGCCGTCCAGCGGGGTGATGGTGGCGACCGCATCGCTGCGGCGCGAGCTGGCGGCGCACGGCTTCGCCAACATCCGCGACTGGACCCGCGGCGTCGACGTCGGGCTGTTCCACCCGCGCCCGTCGATCCTCGACTTGCCGCGGCCGGTGCTGATGTATGTCGGCCGGGTGGCGGTCGAGAAGAACGTCGGGGCGTTCCTGGCGCTCGACCGGCCCGGCACCAAGGTGGTGGTCGGCGACGGCCCGCAGCGCGCCGAGCTGGAGCGCCGGCACCCGGAAGCGGTGTTCCTGGGCGCCAGGCAGGGGGAGGATCTCGCCGCCCACTACGCGTCGGCCGACGTGTTCGTGTTCCCGAGCCGGACCGACACCTTCGGCCTCGTGCTGATCGAGGCGCTGGCCAGCGGGGTGCCGGTCGCCGCCTACCCGGTGCCGGGGCCGCTCGACGTGATCGGCGACTCCGGGGCGGGCGCGCTGGACGAGGATCTGGGCCTGGCGGTCGACCGCGCGCTCGGCATCGACCGGGAACTGGCGCGGGCGCACGCCCTGAACTTCACCTGGCGGCGCTGCGCCGAGGCGTTCGTGCACAACCTGCAGCCGTTCGACAGCGACCTCGCCGGCACCGTCGCGGCCTGAGGCCCGCGGGGGCGGTCGCGCGCGTACCCATGCCGGATGCGGCGTGATAGGTTCCGGCCGTCCGAAACCTGCCGACCGCTTCCGGTGACCGTCCAGACCGCGCGTCCATGCTGAAACGACTGCTCAAGAGCGATGCCGGGCTGTGGGTCGCCGGGGTTCTCGCCGGACTGATCGTGCGGGCGGTCAGCGCGACCACGCGCTGGGAGTGGGTCGCCGATCCGGAGTCGCTGGCGCTGCTGCGCGGCAAGGACCAGATCATCGGCGCGTTCTGGCACAACCGGCTGATGCTGATCCTGGTCACCTGGCCGAAGCCCAAGCCGATGGCCATGGTGATGTCGGAGCACGGCGACAGCCGGCTGCTCGGCATCGCGGTCCGCGACTACATCACCCGGCCGATCTGGGGCTCGACCCGGCGCAACCCGACGGCGGCGCTGAAGGGCATGCTGCGGGCCCTGAACGACGGCATGAGCGTGGCGATCACCCCGGACGGCCCGCGCGGGCCGCGCATGCGGTGCCGGCCCGGGCTGGTCGAGGCGGCGAAACAGAGCGGCGCGCCGATCCTGCCGGCGGCCTGGAGCGTGACCCGACGCAGGGTGCTGCGGTCGTGGGACCGGTTCATCGTCGCCTGGCCGTTCGGCCGCGGCGTGGTCGTGCTGGGGCCGCCGATCCGGGTGCCGCCGGACGCCGACGACGCGGCCCTGGAGGCGAGCCGGCTGGCGGTCGAGGCGGCCCTCAACGCGGTCGCCGCCGAGGCCGACCGACTGACCGGCCACGCGCCGATCGAGCCGGCGCCCGAGCGAGCGGAGAAGCGGTGATGCTCGCCCTGTATCGCGGCGCCGCGACCGCCCTCGGTCCGCTGATCGACGCCTATCTGCGCCGCCGCATCGGCCGCGGCAAGGAGGACCCGGCCCGGCTGGAGGAGCGCCGCGGGGTGCCCGGCCGGGCGCGCCCGAACGCCCCGCTGGTCTGGCTGCACGCCGCCAGCGTCGGCGAGTCGGTGGCGCTGCTGCCGCTGATCGAGCGGCTGCGGACCGAGCGGCCGGGCCTCGCGGTCCTGGTGACCACCGGCACCGTCACCTCGGCGGCGACCATGGCCCGGCGGCTGCCGGACGGCGCGATCCACCAGTTCGTGCCGGTCGACCGGCCGGCCTGGGTCCGGCGGTTCCTGGCGCATTGGCGGCCGGAGGTCGGGATCTGGGTGGAGTCCGATCTGTGGCCGAGCCTGGTGACCGAGGCGGCGGCCGCCGGCGTGCGGCTGGCGCTGGTCGACGCCCGCATGTCGGACGGGGCGTTCCGGCGCTGGCACCGGTTCCGCCGGCTGGCCCGGCCGCTGTTCGCGGCGTTCGAGCGGGTGCTGGCCTCGAGCCCGGCCCAGGCCGAGCGGTTCCGGGCGCTCGGCTTTCGCGACGTCCGGTTCGTCGGCAACCTGAAGGCGGCAGGCGCGCCGCCGCCGGTCGACGCGACTGTGGTCGCAGCACTGACCGGGGCGATCGCCGGCCGGCCGGTCTGGCTCGCCGCCAACACCCACCCCGGCGAGGACGAGGTGGTGTTCGACGCCCATTCCCGGCTGGCGGCGTCGCGGCCCCGGTTGCTAACCGTCGTCGCCCCGCGCCACCCGGACCGCGGCAAGGCGATCGCGGAACTCGCCGCCGGCCGCGGCCTGGCGGTGGCGCGGCGCTCGCTCGATGAGCTGCCGAGCCCCGACACCGCGGTCTACGTGGCCGACACGCTGGGCGAGATGGGGGCGCTGTACGCCAGCGTGCCGATCACCTTCCTGGCCGGCTCGCTGGTGCCGGTCGGCGGTCACAACCCGATCGAGCCGGCGCATGCCGGCACCGCCCTGCTGCTCGGCCCGCTGATGCCGAACAACCGCGACTCGGCCGACGCGCTGATCGCCGCCGGAGCGGCCCGGCCGGTCGCGGACGCGGCCTCCATCGCCGCCGCCGTCGGCGCCCTGCTGGACGACCCCGACGCGGTCCGGGCGATGGCAGAGGCGGCCCGCCGGGTCGCCGTCGAGGGCCGCCGCGGGCTGGACCACATCGTCGACGCCCTGGCGCCCTTGCTCCCTGGAGGGCCGGACCGGTGAGGGCGCCCGGCTTCTGGGCGGTCGACGGCCGGATGGCCCGCCTGCTGGCGCCGTTGTCGACCGTGTGGACGGCGGCCGGGCGGGCTCGCCGGCGATATGCGTCGCCGTACCGGCCGGCGGTGCCGCTGATCTGCGTCGGCAACGCGGTCGCCGGCGGTGCCGGCAAGACCCCGGTGGCCCTGGCGCTCGCCGCCGAGCTCAAGGATCTCGGCCTCAGGGTCGGCTTCCTGTCGCGCGGTCACGGCGGGTCGGAGCGCGGTCCGTTGCGGGTCGACCCGGCCGTGCACGACGCCGCGGCCGTCGGCGACGAGCCGCTGCTGTTGGCCCGCTCGGCGGTGACGGTGATCGCGCGCGACCGCGCTGTCGGCGCCCGGTTCCTGGAAGGCGAGGGGGCGGACGTCATCGTCATGGACGACGGCCTGCAGAACCCGACGGTGGCGCCGACCGCGTCGCTGCTGGTGGTCGACGGCGGGGCCGGGTTCGGCAACGGCCGGGTGATGCCGGCCGGGCCGCTGCGCGAGCCGCTGGACGACGCGCTGGCGCGGGTCGACGCGGTCGCCGTGGTCGGTGAGGACCGGGCCGGGGTGGCGGATGCGCTGGCCGGTGCCCGGCCGGTGATGCGCGGTCTGCTGGAGCCGCTGCCCGGCACCGAGCGGTTCGCCGGCACCCGGGTGCTCGGCTTCGCCGGGATCGGCCGGCCGGCGAAGTTCGCCGAGACCCTGCGCGAGGTCGGGGCCGAGGTGGTCGAGTTCGTCGAGTTCCCCGACCATCACCGCTGGGACGCCGACGAGGTCATGGAGCTGGTCGAGCGCGCCCGCGAACTGGACGCGACGCCGGTCACCACCGAGAAGGACGCGGTCCGGCTGCCGGCCGCTGCCCGCGACATGGTCGAGGTGTTCCCGGTGGCGCTGGTCTGGCGCGACCCGGCGCCGGTGACGGCATGGTTGCGGCGGGTGGTGGGGCTTTAGCTCCCCGGCATCGGCGGCACCAGCAGCTGCGGGTCGATGCGTTCCTCGAACCAGTTCATCCGCCAGTCCAGGTGCGGGCCTGTGGCCCGGCCGGTGGCGCCGAGCTTGCCGAGCACCTCGCCCTGGCGCAGCCGGTCGCCGACCTTCACGGTCACCGCGCTCAGGTGCAGGAAGGCGCTGGACAGGCCGTGGCCGTGGTCGAGGATCACGGTGCCGCCGGTGTAGTACAGGTCGTTCGCGGCCAGCACGACGACGCCGTCGGCCGGCGCCTTGACCGGGGTGCCGACCGGGGCGGCGATGTCGACGCCGTAGTGCGGCTGCCTGGGTTCGCCGTTGAGGATGCGCTGGCTGCCGTACACCCCGCTGATCCGGCCGGTCGCCGGCCAGGCGAAGCCGGAGCGGAACAGCGCTTCCGGCCGGTCGATCCTGCGCACCGCGGCGATCTCGGCGTTCTCCCGGCGGATCCGCTCCAGCACCTCGGGTGGCGGCGTCACCATCGTCTTCGGCAGGCCGTCGATCCGCTGGATGTTCCATTCGCGCGGCGCGATCGCCAAGGTCCGGCGCTCGACCTTGCCGTCCGGCCCGGTGACCGTCAGCTCGGCGGTCGCCGCGGCGTCGCGGTGGAAACCGAGGACGAACAGCCCGTCGGCGTCGACCCGGACGGTGCGGCCGTCGAGCACCACGGTCGAGCCGGGCTCGGCATGGCCGATCACCAGCCCGCCCTGGACGAGATTGCCGTCCAGGCTGGTCTTCGCATGGGCATGGGACAGGCCGGCGAGAAGCGTCAGAAGGAACGCGAGGCCGCGCATCAGAACAGGCTTTCCTGGGTGGGAGGGGGTGTTGCCGGCCTCGGCTTCGGCCGGGAGCCGCCGGACCCTGCCGAGGCGGAGCCGATCATCGCCGCCCGCTCGCCGTCGCGGAAGCGCAACGAGACCGGCTGGCCGTCGCTGGTGTCCGCGGCCGCGGTGACCGGCGCGCCGTCGGCGTCGCGGACCAGCACGAAGCCGCGGTCCAGCACGCGCTCGAAGGAGTTGGCCTCCAGCACCCGCTCGAGCCCCTTCAGGCGGTCGGTCTCCAGCTTGATGACACGGTCGATCGCGGAGTCGGCGGCCCTGGCCAGGCGGTCCATGTCGCGCCCGCCCTGGTCCATGCGCTGGACGATCGGCTCGATCCGCAGGCCGCGCAGCAGGGCGGTCAGCCGGCCCTCGGTCCGGGCCAGCATCTCCGACGGGGTCGGCAGCCGCCGGGCGACCCGGTCGGACAGCCGCTCCAGGGTCCGCCGCAGGCTGGAATCGCCGGTCTGGGCGGCGTAGTCGAGCCGCTGCTGGGCCTGCTCGATGCGGGCCGCCGGATCGCCGAGGCCGCGGGCCAGGCCGGTCAGGTGATTGCTGCCGTCGGTCAGCCGCCGCGCCATGGCGTGGGCGAGCCGGGCGGTGTCCTCGGCGATCCGGGCGACCAGATCGGCGCGCACCGGCACCGCCATCTCCGCCGCCGCCGTCGGGGTCGGGGCGCGGCGGTCGCTGGCGAAGTCGATGAGGGTGGTGTCGGTCTCGTGCCCGACCGCCGAGATCAGCGGGATGTCCGAGGCGGCGGCGGCCCGCACCACGATCTCCTCGTTGAACGCCCACAGATCCTCCAGGCTGCCGCCGCCGCGGGCCACGATCAGAAGGTCCGGGCGCGCCACCTTGCCGCCGGACGCCGGCAGGGCGTTGAACCCCTGGATCGCCCGGGCTATCTGCTCCTTGGCACCCTCGCCCTGGACCAGCACCGGCCAGACGATCACGTGCACCGGGAAGCGGTCGGTCAGGCGGTGCAGGATGTCCCGGATCACCGCCCCGGTCGGCGAGGTGACGACACCGATGACCTTCGGCAGGAACGGGATCGGCCGCTTGCGCTCGGCGTCGAACAGGCCCTCGGCGGCGAGCCGGCGGCGTCGGTCCTCCAGCAGCTTCAGCAGCGCGCCCTCGCCGGCCAGCTCGAGCTGCTCGATCACCATCTGGTACTTCGAGCGCCCGGGATAGGTGGTCAGCTTGCCGGTGGCGATGACTTCCATGCCCTCCTCGGGCTGGACCGACAGCCGTTGCGCGGTGCCGCGCCAGCACACCGCCTCCAGCACCGCCTGCTCGTCCTTCAGGCTGAGATAGACGTGACCGGAGCCGGCGCGGGTCGGGCGCGAGACCTCGCCGCGCACGCGCACCCGCTCGAACGACGATTCAATGGTGCGCTTCACCGCCCCGGAGATCTCGGTGACGGTGAACTCGGGGAGGTTGCCGGGGGCGGCGATGTCGGGGGAAGCGGCGTCTTGCATGACGCCAATCTATGCTACACACCGGCAGCTGTGAACGGCCGCGCCGGACAAGAATCGCCCGGGCGCGTGCGGTACCGGAGGCAGGAGGACTGGCATGCGGGTTCTGGTCGTCGGATCGGGCGGGCGCGAGCACGCGCTGTGCTGGGCGATCGCCGCCTCGCCGCTGGTCGACGCGCTGTACTGCGCGCCGGGCAATGCCGGAATCGCCCGCGAGGCGACCTGCGTGCCGATCCCGGTCGACGACCTCGACGGCATCGTCGGCTTCGCCCGCGACCAGCGCATCGACTTCGTCGTCGTCGGCCCCGAGGGACCGCTGGTCGCCGGCCTTGTCGACAAGCTCGATGCCGCCGGCATCAAGGCGTTCGGCCCGAACGCGGCGGCCGCGGTGCTGGAGGGTTCCAAGGCCTTCACCAAGGATTTCTGCGCCCGCCACGGCATTCCGACCGCGGCCTACGGCCGGTTCACCGAGGCCGAGGCCGCCAAGGCCTACATCCGCCGGCAGGGCGCGCCGATCGTCGTGAAGGCCGACGGGCTGGCCGCCGGCAAGGGCGTGATCATCGCCGAGACGGTGGACGACGCGCTTGCCGCGGTCGACGCGATGATGGCCGACAAGGCGTTCGGCGACGCCGGCGCCGAGATCGTGGTCGAGGAGTTCATGACCGGCGAGGAGGCCAGCTTCTTCGCGCTGACCGACGGCTCGACGGTGCTGGCCCTGGCCGGCGCCCAGGACCACAAGCGGGTCGGCGACGGCGATACCGGGCCGAACACCGGCGGCATGGGCGCGTACTCGCCGGCGCCGGTGGTCGACGACGCGATGGCCGACCGGATCATGGCCGAGATCGTCGAGCCGACGGTCGCCGGCATGAAGGCCGAGGGCCGCCCCTTCAGGGGCGTGCTGTTCGCCGGGCTGATGATCACGGCCGAGGGGCCGAAGCTGATCGAGTACAACGTCCGCTTCGGCGACCCGGAGACCCAGGCGCTGATGCTGCGGCTGAAGAGCGACCTGCTGCCGGCGCTGATCGCGGTCGCCGACGGTCAGCTCGCCCATGTCGACCTGCGCTGGCGCGACGAGTTCGCCCTGTGCGTCGTCATGGCGGCCGCCGGCTATCCGGGCAGCTACGCCAAGAACACCGAGATCCGGGGTGCGGACGCGGCGGAAACCGACGATGTCGTGGTGTTCCACGCCGGCACCGCGCGGGACGGCGACGGCCGGCTGCTGGCGACCGGCGGCCGGGTGCTCGGGGTCACCGCCCTCGGCGCCGGCGCGGCCGAGGCCCGGGACCGCGCCTATGCCGCGGTCGACCGGATCGACTGGCCGGACGGCTTCTGCCGGCGCGACATCGGGTGGCGGGCAGTGGATCGCGGATAGGCCGGTGGCGGCGCGGCTACATCACCAGCTTCTTGAGGGCACCCCAGTCCCAGCCCACCACCGCCGACTTGTGCAGCCCTTGCGGCAGCTGGGTGTGGGCGGTCGAGCCGGCGATCAGCAGGCCGGCGACATGCAGGTTGGCGTGCTTGGCATACCGGACCTCCTCGACGACGTTGCGGCTGGTCGACGCCATCGGCGTGACCAGAACCAGGGCTACCTGGGCCCGACGCATGGTCTCGACCATGACCAGCTCGCGGTGCGCCGCGTCCAGGTCCTGGCGCTTGGAGGCGCCGGTCACCTGCACCGGCCAGTTCTGCTCCGAGAGCTCGCGCAGGAAGTCGCGGGCCACCAGGCGGCCGCGTTCCAGGTCGAAGATCAGATGCAGCCGGCGGACGGTGGCGGGGGCGGAATCGGTCATGAAAACTTCATCGTGCATTAAGATCCGGGTAGGAGTTGTGGGCGAGGCTTGCGCCCGAGGTCAAGGTCTGCGGGTGGGGCTCGCGTGACGAAGGACAAGGACGCGACCGTCGTCCGCCTGGACGATGCACGGTCCGGCGCGTTCGCGTCGCTCGAGAGCTTTCTGGCCGCCGTCGATTCCGCGACCGCCTACGCGTTCCAGCCGATCGTCCATGTCGACACCGGCATCGCCCATGGCTACGAGGCGCTGCTGCGCGGGGTCGACCGGCTCGGCCTGACCCCGATCGGGGCGCTGTTCGACCTCGCCCATCACCGCGGCTGGCTCGGCCCGCTGGAGCGCCTGCTGCAGGGCAAGGCGATCGACGCGTTCGCCGAAATCCCGTCCGACACCGCCCGGCTGTTCCTGAACGTCGACGCCCGCCGGGTGGCGGCGGCCGAAGCGGTGGCCGAGGAGATCGCCGAGCGCCTCGACGCCCGCGGCATCGCCCGCGACCGGTTCTGCCTGGAGATCCCGGAGACCCAGGACCTGGCGACCGGCGACGGCGCGCTCGGGGTGTTCCGGCGCCTGAAAGAGGCCGGCGGGCACCTGGCGCTCGACGATTTCGGGCAGGGCTATTCCCGGCTGCGTCTGCTGCACGAGCACCAGCCGGACTACGTGAAGATCGACCGCTACTTCATCTCCGGGGTCTCGGCGGAGCCGAAGAAGCGGCTGTTCCTGTCGCGCATCCTCGACGTCATGCACGTGTTCGGCATCCGCATGGTCGCTGAGGGCGTGGAGACCGAGGCCGAGTTCCGGACCTGCAAGGACCTCGGCTTCGACCTGGCGCAGGGCTTCCTGATCCAGCACCCGACCACCGACCGCTCGGCCCTGCGCACCGTCTATCCGGTGGTCGAACGCATCGTGCAGACCGAGCGCCGCAACCGCTCCGGCGACGTCGGGCTGGTGCGCGAGCAGATCGACCGGCTGCCGCCGCTGTTCGCCGACATCGACATGGTCGAGGTGTTCGAGGCGTTCCGGCGGCATGGCGAGCTGACGCTGTTCCCGGTGGTCGATCGCGACGGGGTGCCGCTGGGGGTGATCCGCGAGGTCGACCTGAAGACCTACGTCTACTCGCCGTTCGGCCGCGACCTGATGGCCAACAAGACCTACGGCAAGCAGCTCCGCGACCTGGTCCGGCCGTGCCCGGTGGCGGCGGTCGAGACCCCGGTCGAGAAGATCCTGGAGCTGTTCGCCCACCACGCCGAGACCCCCGGCGTGCTGATGGTCGAGCAGGGGCGCTATGCCGGCTTCATGGGCTCGATCGCGATCCTGCGGGCGGTCCACGAGAAGAACCTGGCGGCGGCCCGCGACCAGAACCCGCTGACCCGGCTACCGGGCAACCTGTCGATCGGCGACTGGGTGGCCGAGGCGCTGGCCGACACCGGTACCGGCCGCGTCCTGGCGTATTTCGACTTCGACAACTTCAAGCCGTTCAACGACTCCTACGGCTTCCGCCAGGGCGACCGGGCGATCCAGCTGTTCGCCGAGCTGATGCAGAAGGCGTTCGGCGGTGGCGACACCTTCCTCGGCCATGTCGGCGGCGACGACTTCTTCGCCGGGTTCACCGGGCCCGCCGCGGCCGACGTCCAGGCCGAGGTGGGCGCGTTGCTCGACCGGTTCCGCCACGAGGTCGAGAGCTTCTACGAGCCGGAGGCGCGGCGGCGCGGCTTCCTCGAGGCGACCGGACGCGACGGGCTGGCCCGCCGCTTCGGTCTGCTGACCTGCAGCGCCGGCCTGCTGGTGCTGCCGGCCGGCCGCCCGGCGGTCGCGGTCGACCGGGCGATGGCCGAGATCGCCCGGCTCAAGAAGACCGCCAAGGCGGGCGGGCGCCGGCTGGCGGTGTCGGAGCTGGCGGGGTAGGGGCCCCGAGCCGTCACCCCGAGCCGTCACCCCGGGCCGTCACCCCGGGCCGTCGGCGGCTTGCTCGGCGGAGCCCGGCTCAGGGCGTCGGCCGGCCGTGGGTCGTGCGACCGGCGCCCGCCTGGGGGCCGCCCCTGCGCATATAGGCCTTGGCGACGAGATTCGCCGAGACCGGCGCGGTGAGGAACAGGAACAACGTGATCAGCAGTTCGTGGATCGACAGCGTGCCCTCGGCCAGCAGGAAGTAGAGCATCGAGGCGATCAGCACGCCGCCGATGCCGAGCGTCGTCGACTTCGTCGGCCCGTGCAGGCGCTGCATCGTGTCGGGCAGCCTGGCCAGCGCGTAGGAGCCGACCAGCAGAAAGATCCCGCCGGCCACGAGCAGGGCGCTGACCGCCAGTTCGGCAACCAGATTCATCTCAGCGGGGGTCATCGCCTCACTCCATGACGTTGCCGCGCATGAGGTACTTGCAGAACGCCACGGTGGTCAGAAACCCGACCATGGCGAACAGCATCGCCGCCTCGAAGTACAGCGGCGTCGACCAGAGAATGCCTGCCAGGACGATCATCGCGATGGCGTTGATCGCCAGCGTGTCGAGCGCCAGGATCCGGTCGACCGCGGCGGGCCCGAGGACAAGGCGCCAGAGGGTGAGCATGGTGGCGGCGGCGGCCGCCGCCAGAGCGAATGCCAGGGCGTATCCGATCATCTGAAGATGCTCCGCAGGCGGCGCTCGTACCGCTCCTTGATGGTGGCGACTACCTCGTCCGGGTCCGGCGCGTGCAGGCAGTGCACCTTCAGCGTGTGACCGTCCGGGTCGTAGTCGGCGGTCAGGGTGCCCGGCGTCATGGTGATGGTGCCGGCCAGCACGGTGATGGCCTCCGGCGAATCCAGGTCGAGGGCGATGGTGACGAAGCGGGAGCGCAGCGTCTCCGGCCGCCGGAACAGCACCAGCCGCGCCACCTGGACATTGGACACGACGATGTCCCACAGCACGATCAGCGTATACTCGACGATCATCCGCGGGTTCCGCACGCGGGGCCGGCCGGGCCAGTAGACGCTGGTGAACTTGGGGATCGCCACGCCGACGATCGCGGCGAGCACGATCGCCCCGGGCGTGGGCTCGTTGGCCAGCAGGATCCAGACGGTCGCTATGGCGGCACTCAGCAGCGGATGCGGGAACAGCGCGGCGGTCACGTCACGACTCCGGAGGGAACGCGGCGGGGGCTACCGCGCGGATATAGAGCTGGCGGTCGAGAAGCTCGGCGGCGGTCGCGTCGGTGGCCTCCAGCACCGGGCCGCCGAAAGCGCTGAGGACGGCGGTGCCGGCGAGCAGCAGTGCGACCACCAGGCCGGCCCGCCGTGGCGCCGGTCGCATCGCTTCGGGCCGTCCGCCGGCAGACCGCAATGCCATGGTCCCGGCCTTCCAGAACACCGTGCTGCCGGCGCGGGCGAAGCCGACGAGCAGCAGCAGGCTGGCAGCCAGGATGACGGTCCAGGCCAGCACCGCATTCTCGCTGCCGCGCAGGCCGTCGAGGATCGCCACCTTGCCGACGAAACCGGACAGCGGCGGCATGCCGACCATCGCCATGCCGCACAGGAAGAATAGGCCCCCCAGCATCAGCGCCTGCGGCACCGGCACCTCGGGCAGCAGGCGGTCGGCGACCGGACCGCGGCCAGCGGCCACCAGGTCGACGAGCAGGAACAGGGCGGCGCCGATCAGGCAGCTGTGCAGCAGGTAGTACAGCGCGGCGGAGATCTGTGCCGCACCGAGCCCGGCCGCCGCCAGCAGCAGCGTCCCCATCGACGCGACCGTCGAGTAGGACGCGAGCTGCAGCATGCTGCGGCTGCCGAACACCCCGACGGCCCCGAGGGCGAGCGTGACCGCCGCCGCCGGTACCAGAAGCTCCTGCAAGGTTCCGGAGATGCCCGCGGCGTCGTCGGCGAATACCAGGGTGTGCATGCGGATGATGGCGTATGCGCCGACCTTGGTCAGCACCGCGAACAGCGCCACCGCCGGCGCCGAGCCCGCCGAATACGCGCTCGGCAGCCACCAGTGGAACGGCACCAGGGCGCACTTCACCGCGAAGACGATGAACAGCAGCAGCGCGGCGACTCGCAGCAGCGCGTGGTCGGCGGCCGGCAGCGCCGCCACCCGGACCGCGAGGTCGGCCATGTTGAGGGTGCCGGTGACGCCGTACAGCAGGCCCACCGCGAACAGAAAGATGGTCGACGCGATCAGGTTGACCGCGGCGTACTGGAAGCCGCTCTTGAGGCGCCAGGCACCGCCGCCGTGCAGCACCAGGCCGTAGGAGGCGATCAGCAGGACCTCGAAGAACACGAACAGGTTGAAGACGTCACCGGTCAGGAACGCACCGTTGATCCCGAGCAGCTGGAAGTGGAAGAGCGTATGGAAGTGCGCGCCGCGACGATCCCATCCGATGATCGCGTAGAGGACGGCGGCGAGGCCGATGGCGGCGGCGGCCAGCAGCATGAGGGCGGACAGCCGGTCGAGCACCACCACGATGCCGAACGGCGCCGGCCAGTCGCCGACGGCATAGGCCTGCGGCCCGTTCTGCGCCATGCCCCAGAGCACGACGCAGATCGCCGACAGCGCCACCACCGAAGCGACCGAGACCGCGCGCCGCGCCTGCATCCAGCCGCGCGGCACGAACAGCAGGGCGACGGCCGTCATGGCCGGCAGCACCACCGGCGCGATGATCCAGTGGTTCACCATGCGTCCCTCCGCGCCTGCGGATCGAGCGGGTGGTGGCCGAGGTTCTGCGGCCCGAAGTCGCGCACCATGTCGGACTGCCGGATGGCGACATCGTCGGTTCCGGTGTCGAGGTAGCCGCGCAGGGCCAGGACCACCACGAGGGCGGTCATGCCGAAGGAGATGACGATCGCGGTCAGGACCAGTGCCTGCGGCAGCGGGTCGGTGTAGGCCGCGACGCCGTCGCCGAGGATCGGCGGGCGGTCGAGCGTGAGCCGGCCCATGGCGAACAGGAACAGGTTGACGCCGTAGGACAGCAGCGTCAGGCCGACGATCACCGGCAACGTGCGCCGCCGCAGCAGCAGGTAGACCCCCGCGCCGGTAAGAATGCCGATCCCGGAGGCGACGAGCGACTCCATCAGACGTGCTCCTCCTGCTCGATCCGGACCCGGCTTGCGGGGCTCGGCTTGGGTTCGTCGGCCGGGGTGCGGGCGTCAGCCGGCTTCTGGTCGCCAATGCTCTCGACGGCGGCGATCGTGGCGAGCGCCAGCAGCACCGTCCCGACGACCACCAGGAACACGCCGAGATCGAAGAGGATGACCGATGCGAGTTCGACGTCGCCGATCAGCGGGATGTCGATGTGCCCGTGCGTGCTGGTCAGGAAGGGATAGCCGAAGGCCCAGGAACCGATCCCGGTCAGTCCGGCCAGCAGCACCCCGGCCCCGATCATGCGTTGCGGGTCGAAGCGGAAGCGTTCGTCGGCCCAGGAATACCCGCTGGCGATGTACTGCATGATGAAGGCGATGCCGACCATGATGCCGGCGATGAAGCCGCCGCCCGGCAGGTTGTGGCCACGCAGGAAGATGTAGACCCCGGCCGTCAGGGCCAACGGCAGGAGCAGCCGGGTGGTGACGACCAGCATGATCGGATGGGCGTCACCGGTCCGGAAGGCGGGCGCGCGCGCCGCCCGGCCCGCCGCCTGGCGTGCCCGGGCGCTCAACTCCAGCAGCGCGAAGATCACCAGGGCCGCGATGCCGAGCACGATGATCTCCCCGAACGTGTCGTAGCCGCGGAAGTCGACCAGGATGACGTTGACGACGTTGGTCCCGCCGCCCCCCGGCTTGGCCTGCGCGATGTGGTAGCCGGAGATCGGCAGGTAGTCGCGCGTCAGCACCGCGAAGGCGAGCAGCCCGGCCCCCAGGCCGGATGCCCCGGCGAGGGCCGCCTGCGCGAAGCGCAGAGGCCTGGCCGTCTCGCGCGGCGACGTCTTCGGCAGCAGGTTCAGGGCCAGCAGCATCAGGATCGTCGCCACCACCTCCACGGAGATCTGGGTCAGCGCCAGGTCCGGGGCCGAGAAATGCAGGAAGGCGAGCGAGACCATGAGGCCGACGACGGCGGTGACCAGGAGCAGCAGCAGCCGGTCCTGGTGGCGGAGCACGGCGATGACGCAGGCGACCGCGAGGGCCCCCCAGCCGACGACCGCGGGAAGGCTGGCCTCGAGGGTGGCGCGCGTGCCGGGCGCGTGCGAGCCCGTGACGAAGCCGAACGTGCCGATGCCGACGGTGGCGAGCACAATGACCAGGGCGTAGCGGGTCAGATCCTCGGTGTGCAGCGCGCGCACCACAGCGTGCGCGGCCGCCGCGCCGCCGCGCACGGCAGCCTCGTACATCGCCTTTGCATCGGGCCGCGGCAGCGCGTCGCGGATGCGCTCGATCGGTGCGAAGACCAGCAGCATGGCGAGGCCGCCGGCCATCGCCGCCAGGCTCATTCCGAGGGCCGGGGTGAGCCCGTGCCAGAGCGCCAGCTGGAACTCCGGCAGGGCGCTCCCGACCACCGCCGCGGCCACCACCTCCACCAGCGGCTGCGCCAACCCCGGCAGCAGTCCGATGGCGATGACCGGCGCCACCAGCACGGCGACCGGCGCCCACATGCCGGCGGGCGGGTCATGGGGGTGCGATCCGGTCGGATGGGTCTCTTTGCCGAAGAACACGACCGCGGCGAGCCGGGCCGAGTAGGCGACGGAGAACAGGGCGCCGGCGGTGGCCAGCAGCGGGAACAGCCAGGGCTGGCCGGCATAGGTGGCGTGCCACGCCGACTCCAGCATCATCTCCTTGGAGACGAAGCCGTTCAGCAGCGGCACCCCGGCCATCGCCGCCGTGGCGGTGAGCGCCAGAGCGGCGGTGATCGGCATTGCGCGCCGCAGGCCGCCGAGCCGCGCCATGCTGCGGGTGCCGGTCTCGTGATCGACGATGCCGGCGCTCATGAACAGGGCGGCCTTGAACAGGGCGTGGTTGAGGATGTGGAGCACGGCGGCCACGGCGGCCATCTTGGTGCCGAGGCCGAGCAGCATGGTGATCAGCCCGAGATGGCTGACCGTCGAGTACGCCAGAACGGCCTTGAGGTCGTCCTTGAAGATCGCGATCCAGGCGCCGATGACCATGGTGGCGAGGCCGATCGGGGCGACCGTCAGGAACCACGCCTCGGTCGCGCCGAACACCGGCCAGAGCCGGGCCAGCAGGAAGATCCCGGCCTTCACCATGGTCGCGGAATGCAGGTAGGCGGAAACCGGTGTCGGCGCCGCCATGGCGTGCGGCAGCCAGAAGTGGAACGGGAACTGCGCCGACTTGGTGAACGCGCCGAGCAGGATCAGCGCCAGGGTCGGGCCGAACAGCGGCGAGGCCTGCACGACCTCGGCGCGCCGGATGATCGTGCTGAGCTCGTAGCTGCCGGCGATGTCGCCGAGCAGCAGGGCACCGGCGAACAGGGCGAGGCCGCCCCCGCCGGTGATCGCGAGCGCCATCCGCGCGCCTTGCCGGGACTCCGCGAGGTGGCTCCAGTAGCCGATCAGCAGGAACGACGACAGGCTCGTCAGTTCCCAGAACACCAGCATCAGGATGATGTTGTCGCTCAGCACGATGCCGAGCATCGCGCCCTGGAACAGCAGCAGGGAGGCGAAGAACCGGCCGGGCGGGTCGGCCGGAGCGAGGTAGTACCGTGCGTAGACGATGACCAGCAGGCCCATCGCCAGGATCAACCCGGCGAAGAACAGGCCGAGGCCGTCGACAAAGAACGAGAAGGCGAGCCCGAGCCCGGGGATCCAGGGCAGATGCAAAGCGACGGGCTCGCCGCGCAGCACCGCCGGTGCCAGCGACAGCAGCACCGCCAGGGCGGAAAGGCTGACCGCCGCGGCAACGGCCGCGCAGCCTGCCCGGCCCAGTCGGCCGGCGAGCGCCGGGGCAATCGCCCCGAGCGTCGGGATCAACACGACCAGTGGCACATACATGCGTTTTGCTGCTCGCCCTGTGGAAATCCACACTCACCCGGGCACCCCGACCCTGCACCGCTGCCGGCCGCCGGCGCGGTCTCGGATCTATTGGAGTGCCGAGATCAGAAAGATGGCGCCCAGTACGAGGGCCGCCGGGAATGTCCAGTTTCGTTCCAGTCGATCGATGAGCGTAAGAACAACAGGGGATTCCTCGTCAGCCTGTCTGTCTTGGTCCGCAACGCCGGCACCAGTCCCGGCCGATCTGTCCCGATACCGGGGGGCATCTGACGCGTATCTCGCTTGATCCACCATTCCAGATCATCCGCCGGTCATGTCGTGACGACCGCCTGGCTTGCGATCAACCTTCAAAGTCAGTTCGAAGACGGTGGCGGACAAGCTGTGGCGGCCACCCACGTAGACGGGCCTCGGTGGGGAAACGACGGGGCTACCCCCTCCGTAGAAACCCGATAGTGAATTACCTTCGGGATCGTCCGATATGCGGGGGGAACGAGTTGCTGAAGTGGGACCGGGATTTCGTGCGAATGGCCATCGCCTGGCCGCTGTGGATCGCGGCGTACGTGGCGCTCGACTATGTCAGCTTCATCGACTCCTATCGCGGGCTGGCGATCACGCCCTGGAACCCGTCGGCCGGACTGGCGGTCGCCCTGGTGATGCTGCGCGGGCTCCCGAGCGCACCGGTCGTCCTGGTGGCTCCGGTGCTGGCCGGGATCCTGGTGCGCGGCGGCATGGTGCCGGCCTCGGTGCATCTCGTGGAGGGGGTGCTGTTCGGCGGCAGCTACCTGGTCGTGGGGCTCCTGGCGCGGCGCAGCGTGGCGTTCGACAGCCGTCTCCTGACGCCGCGTCACACGTTGCTGCTCATGGCGGCGGCGTTCGGCGCCAGCGCGATGGCGGCGTTCAGCTACGACGCGGTGCTGATCCTGGCCGGCATCCTGCAGCCCGCGGAGATCCCCGATGCGTTTCTGCGCTTCTTCGTCGGCGATCTGATCGGCATGCTCATCGTCACCCCGGCGCTGCTCCTGCTGTGGCACAGGCGGATGCCGGCTCCCGGCTGGGAGATGATCCCGCAGGTCGCGACGATGGTGCTGGCGTTCGGTGCGATCTTCGCGCTGCCGCATGCCCGCGAGTTCCAGCTCTTCTACCTGCTGTTCGTGCCGTTGCTGTGGTTCTCCTTCCGCGGCGGCGTCGCCGGAGCGGCGGCGGCGCTGTGCCTGATCCAGGTCGGCCTGGTGGTTGCGGTCTCCCTGCGCCAGGACGCGCTCGCCGACCTCGTCTCCTTCCAGATGCTGATGGTCTCCCTGGCGGCGACCGGCCTGGTCTTCGGCAGCCTCATCGATCAGCAGCGCGCCGCGTCCCTGCGGCTGCGTCAGCAGCAGGTGGCGCTCGGACGGGCGCTGCGCCTGCGGTCGATGGGCGAGATCGCGACATCGATCGCGCACCAGATCAACCAGCCGATCACCTCGATCAGGACCTACGCCGGCATCGCCCGCGAGGCGCTGCAGGCCGGCAAGGTCGACGACGCCGTCGCGACCGTCGTTCGGATCCGCTCCGAGTGCGACCGCGCGAGCGCCATCATCCGCGCGACCCGGGACGTCGTGCGCCAGGAGGCCGTCCGCCCCCAGCCGGTGCGCGCGGAGGAACTGCTGGAGAACGTGCGCGAGCTGCTGGTCGACCGGCTCGGCAGCGTGCAGTTCGTGGTCGGTGTGGCTCCGGACGTCAGGACCGTGGTGTGCGACCCGGTCCAGGTGGAGCAGGCCCTCTACAACATCCTCGACAACGCCATCGATGCGATCGAGACGACCGGGTCGCCCGGTACCGTTTCCATCGACGTGGCGAGCGACGGGCAGTCCGTCGAGTTCACGGTCACCGATTCCGGTCCGGGATTCGCACCGGAAATGCTTGACTATGGGGTGACCCCCCTGGTCACCACAAAGGCCAAGGGTACCGGCATCGGCCTGTCGATCGCGCGATCCGTGGCGGAAGTGCACGGCGGGTCGCTGTCGATCGCGAGCGATGCCGGAGGAACGACTGTGAAGCTTAGGATCGCCCAAACCGGAACGACGGCAGATGAGCACGGTAGCACTGGTTGACGACGACCCCGGCGTATTGGATGCGGTGGGCCAGCTGCTTGCCAGTAGAGGCTATGCCGTGGAGCGCTATGCCAGCGCGGCCGAGTTCCTGTCGGCGCCGGCGGCTGGCGGATGCGTCGTCAGCGACCTCCGCATGCCCGGGATGAACGGGCTCGCCCTGGTGGCGGCGCTGCAGGAAGCCCACGACCCGCGGCCGGTGATCCTGCTGACCGCGCATGGCGATGTCGAACTGGCGGTCCGCGCACTCAAGCAGGGGGCGTTCGACTTCATCGAGAAGCCCTTCGAGGAGGAGCGCTTGCTCTCCGCCGTCGCCCAGGCCGTCGAGGTCGGACAGGCCACGGTGGTTCGGTTGACCGAGCTTACGGATCTGCGTCAGCGCTACGCGAGCCTCTCGGTTCGTCAGCGTGAGGTGATGTGGCTGGTGGTCGCCGGCTGCGCCAACAAGGAGATATCCGCCCGACTTGGGATCAGCATCCGCACCGTCGAGACCTATCGTGCCTGGGTGTTCGAGAAGATGGGGGCCAAGACCTTGGCCGAACTGGTCCGTCACGGCATCCTTCTGAAGGAGGCGTTGGACACTCAGGAAGAACCCTGAGGAGAGGCCGGAAGGCAAGGGATCCCCGGGGGGCGAGGCCCGGGCCGAAGCCCGGCCTCCCTCTGGGCGCCGGCCTCCCTCTGGGCGACGGTCGCGCGCCCACGCATGGGCCGCAGGGCCGACCGCTCCCGCCGGTGAGGCCAGTTCGTTCCGCGCCGCCGCTTGCGCCCCGTCCGACGCACAAATTCCGGTCCCCGCCCGTCGCGTGCTCGGCTAGGCTCGCTTCCGCCAATTGAACGGGAGCCCTCCCGGCCATGCCGAACTTCAAGCAGATCCACAACGCCGAGGACCTCCGTCGGGCGGCGGCGCGCTACCTGCCGAAACCGGTGTTCGACTTCATCGACGGCGGCGCCGAGGACGAGGTCGCACTGCGCAACAATCGCGCGGTGTTCGAGCGGGTGCGGTTCCGGCCGCGCACCATGGCGGACGTATCGAGCCGCAGCCTGGCCACCACCCTGCTAGGCCAGCCCTCGGCCGCGCCGATCGCCATCGCGCCGATGGGCGGGCTGTCGAACTTCGCGCCCGCCGCCGAGCTGGCGATGGCGCGGGCCTGCGCCGCCGCCGGCATCCCGTACTGCCTCAGCACCGCCGCCGGCATCTCGATCGAGGACCTGCGCGCCGCCGTGCCGGACGCCCGGCTGTGGTACCAGCTCTACGTCTTCAAGGACGACCGGGTGAACGAGGGCATCGTGCGGCGCGCCCAGGCGGCGGGCTACGAGGCCCTGATGGTCACCACCGACACCCATGTCGGCCCGAAGCGCGAGCGCGACCGCCGCAATGGCTTCACGCTGACCCTGGAGCGCACGCCGCGCAACGTCGCCCGGGTGCTGGCCCGGCCGCGCTGGGTGTGGGACGTGCTGATTCGCGCCGGGCTGCCGAGCATGCCGAACCTGACGCCCTACGCCCCGGAGGTCGTCGACAGCCTGTCGGCCACCAAATACTTCATCGAGAACCGCCGCTACGCCTTCGACTACGACCACCTGCGGGCGGTGCGGAAACTCTGGAACGGCAAGCTGCTGGTCAAAGGGGTGCTGCGCCCGGACGAGGCGGTGCGGATCATGGAGTGCGGCGGCGACGGGGTCGTGCTGTCGAACCACGGTGGGCGCAACCTGGAGAGTTCGGCGGCGCCGCTGGAGATGCTGCCCGAGGTTGTCGACGCGGTCGGCAGGAAAATGCACGTGCTGATCGACAGCGGCTTCCGGCGCGGCACCGACGTGGTCAAGGCGCTGGCGCTCGGCGCCGAGGGCGTGCTGATGGGCCGGCCCGCGGCGTTCGCGGCCGCCGCCGGCGGCGAGGCCGGGGTGGCGCACCTGATCGGGCTGATGAAGGACGAGATCGACCGCACCCTCGGCTATCTCGGCTGCACCGCGATCGACCAGATCGAGCGCGACCACGTGCTGATCGACCACGGCTTCCCGGGCCGCAACGCGCCGGGGCTCTAGGTCGCACTCAGCGCCGCTCGGCGAAGAAGTCCCTGAGCAGCGCCCCGGCCTGGGTCTCCTCGACGCCGCCGACGACCTCGGGCCGGTGGTGGCAGGTCGGCTGCTCGAACACCCGGGATCCGTGCTCGACGCCGCCGCCCTTGGGGTCGTAGGCGCCGAACACCAGCCGGCGGATGCGGGCGTGGGCGATCGCCTGGGCGCACATCGCGCACGGCTCGAGCGTGACGTACAGGTCGCAGTCGACCAGCCGCGGCGCGCCGATCGCGCGCGCCGCCGCCCGGATCGCCAGCATCTCGGCATGGGCGGTCGGGTCGCGGTCGGTCTCGACCCGGTTGCCGGCCTCGGCCAGCACCCGGCCGGTCGGGGCGTGCACCACAACCGCGCCGACCGGCACCTCGCCGGCCTCGGCCGCCTTGCGCGCCGCCGCCAGCGCCCGCGCCATGTAACCCGATCCAGCCATGGCGCGGGCATACGCCGTCGCACGGCGATTGTCACGCCGGGCGGCGCGCGGTACATCGCATCGCCATGGCCCCTCGATCCAAAGCGCCCCGCCGCACGCCCACCGACCTCGCTCCGCTGTTCGAGGAGAGCCGCGGCCCCGAGCGCATCGCCAAGCGCCTGGCACGGGCCGGCCTGTGCTCGCGCCGCGACGCCGAGCGCTGGGTCGCCGACGGCCGGGTCAAGGTCGACGGCACGGTGCTGACCTCGCCGGCGGTCAACGTCGACGACGCCAGCGTCATCCTGGTCGACGACAAGCCGTTGCCGGTCATCGAGCCGCCGCGGCTGTGGCGCTACCACAAGCCGGCCGGGCTGGTGACCAGCAACCGCGACCCCGAGGGCCGGCCGACGGTGTTCGAGAGGCTGCCGAAGGACCTGCCGCGGGTGGTTACGGTCGGCCGCCTCGACCTGGATTCCGAGGGCCTGCTGCTGCTGACCAACGACGGCGCGCTGGCCCGTTATCTGGAACTGCCGGCGACCGGCTGGGTGCGCCGCTACCGGGTCCGGGTGTTCGGCCCGCTCGACGAGGCAAGGCTGGCGAACCTCAGGAAGGGCGTCACGGTCGACGGCGTCGAGTACGGGCCGATCGAGGTGACCATCGACAAGGCGTCGCGCACCAACTCCTGGCTGACCGTCGGCCTGCGCGAGGGCAAGAACCGCGAGATCCGCCGGGTCATGGAGCACCTCGGGCTCACCGTCAGCCGGCTGATCCGGATCACCTACGGCCCGTTCCAGCTCGGCGATATCGAGCCGGGCGGGGTCGAGGAGGTCAAGCGCCGGGTGCTGAAGGACCAGCTCGGCCTCGAGAAGGGCGACGACAGCGGCTACGCCAGGGCCAAGCCGAAGCGCACCGGCACGCCGCCGCCGTCGCGCAAGCCGGCTCCCCGGTCCGGGGCAAAGCAGCCGACCAGGGCCGGTGGCGACCAGCCGACCCGGCCCGGAACCCTGCGGTTGAAGCCGAAGTCCGCCGGCGGGGATGCTCCCGGCCCACGCAGCAAGGGGGGGAGTGCCGGTGCGGATCGTCGCCGGAAAGCACCGCGGGGCTAAGCTCACCGCGCCGGAAGGGCTGGAGGTCCGCCCGACGTCGGAGCGGGCGCGCGAGGCGCTGTTCAACATCCTGGAGGGCGGCCGGTTCGGTCTGACCCTGCGCGGGGCGCGGGTGCTCGACCTGTTCGCCGGCTCCGGCGCGCTCGGCCTGGAGGCGCTGTCGCGCGGCGCCGCCCAGGTGGTGTTCGTGGAGAACGCGCCGACGGCGCTGGCCGCCCTGCGCGCCAACATCGCCAAGCTGCGGGCCGCCGGCCTCACCCACATCCGCGAGACCGACGCCACCCGGTTCCTGGAGCGCAGCCCGATGCCGGCCGACCTGGTGCTGATGGACCCGCCCTACGGCTCCGGCCTGTGGGCCGAGTCGCTCGACACCATCACCCGCGGCGGCTGGGTCGGACCGGAGACGGTGGTCGCGGTCGAGGTCGGCAAGAAGGAGAAGGTGGCGGCCCCGACCGGCTACGCCCTGGTCGACGACCGCCGCTACGGCGCCGCCCGGCTGATCCTGCTGCAGAAGGCGCCGGCCGAGGGCTGACCGTTCTATCCGGTCAGCGCCCTTCCATGTCGGCGTGCGCCTTCTCGAACTCCCAGACCTGCTGGAAGCCCATGGCCTTGGAGAATTCCATGAAGTCGGCCAGCGGCGCGGTCACGCCGGTCGAGGCGCCGGTCTGCTTGAGCGTGCCGTAGACCGAGTCGAGGGCGGCGCCCATGGCCAGGAACCCGACCGCCGGGAAGATCGCGATCTGGTAACCCAGCGCGACGTACTCCTCGGCGCTCAGCACCGGGGTCTTGCCGCCCTCGACCACGTTGACCAGCAGCGGCAGGTCGAAGCTGCGGCCGATCTTCTCCATCTCCTCGACGGTCTCGGGCGACTCCACGAACAGGATGTCGGCGCCTGCCTCGGCGAACGCCTCGGCCCGGCGCAGCGCTTCGTCCAGGCCGTGGGCGGTGCGGGCGTCGGTGCGGGCGACGATCAGGAAGTCGCGGCTGTCGCGGGCCTCGGCGGCGACCCTGATCTTGGCGGCGGCCTGCTCGATCGGGATCACCCGGCGGCCGGGCGTGTGGCCGCATTTCTTCGGGAACTCCTGGTCCTCGAGCTGGATCGCGGCGGCGCCGGCGGCCTCGTAGCCGCGGACCGTGTGCTCGACGTTCAGCAGCCCGCCATAGCCGGTGTCGCCGTCCGCGAACAGCGGCGTGGTGGCGAGTCCGGCGAAGGTGCGGACCCGCTCGACCATGTCGCGGTACGAGGCCAGCCCGGCGTCCGGCAGCCCGAGATGCGAGGCGACGGTGCCGTAGCCGGTCATGTACAGGCACTCGAACCCCATGCGGTCGGCCAGCCGCAGCGAGATGCCGTCGAACACGCCGGGCGCGGTCAGCAGCTTGCCGGGACGCAGCTTGTCACGCAGGGATGCCATGGGGTTCCTCCGGGTCGGGGTCGTTGTCCGGCCGGAGAGTGGCACAGCCCGTAGCCATCTGTCGCCAGGGCAGCGTGGGTCCCGGATCGCCGCTGACGCGCCGTCCGGGATGAGGGAGGGTGAATAACCTCCCCACCTCACCTCATCCCGGCCGAACCCTCGACCAGATCGAGGGGAAGAGCCGGGACCTATCGGGTACACCCTGGAGAGTCGCCCTGGCCCTGCCTTATGACGTGCATGCCCGAACCGATCCGACCCTGCGTGTACATCCTCGCGTCTCGACCCCGGGGTACGCTCTACGTCGGAGTCACTCGCGACCTCTTCCGTCGGATGCACATGCACCGGACGCAGCCGTCGGGCTTCTGCGCCCGCTACAGTGTGACCAGGCTGGTGTGGTTCGGCCCGTATGCTGGGATGGCGGAAGCGATCGAGCAGGAGAAACGCCTGAAGCGCTGGCGTCGGCAGTGGAAGATCGAACTGATCGAAGCGGCAAACCCGGAGTGGATTGACCTCTACCCCGGGCTGAATCACGCAACGGACGCTGCTGGGTCCCGGCTCTGCGCTTCGCTACGGCCGGGATGAGGAAGGACAATATGTCCCCACCCCAACTCCCTCATCCCGGACGACCCTCGACTTGATCGAGGGGAGATCCGGGACCCAGGCCGCAGCCGCGAAGGATCAGAAATCCGTGCAGCGGCCCTTGTGCTCCCAGTCGCCGAAGCGGGTCGGCTCGGGGCCGGCGTAGCCGCCGCGCTCGGGCGGCAGGTCGGCGGCGGCGGCGCGCGGGTCCAGGCGTGGCGGGACCGCGAGCGGCTTCGGGGCGGTCGCCGGCGACGCCGTGTCGGCCTTCGACTGCGGGGTGCGGACGTCGCGGAACGGGCTGCGCGGCTGGCTCATGACCACAGCATATAGGCCGGCCGCGCGCCTGCCGCCAGTCCTTGAACGCGGCCGCGTCGCGGGCCATTTCTGCGAGGTTCCCGGGATTCCTCGGACAACGGAGACATGAACACTTTCCGCACGGGATTGCTGCTGGCGGCGCTGGTCGCGCTGTTCGGCGTCGCCGGTTACGCGATGGGCGGCGAGGGCGGCATGCTGATCGCGCTGGCGATCGCCGTCGCCATGAACTTCTTCGCCTACTGGAACGCCGACTCGATCGTGCTGCGGATGTACGGCGCGCGCGAGATCGGGCGCGGCGACCTGCCGTGGTTCCACGACATGATAGCCCAGCTGGCGCAGCGCGCCGAGCTGCCGATGCCGCGGGTCTACCTGATCGACCAGGACCAGCCGAACGCCTTCGCCACCGGCCGCAACCCGGAGAACGCCGCGGTTGCCGCTACCACCGGCCTGCTGCGCCGGCTGAGCCCGGAGGAGGTCGCCGGGGTCATGGCCCACGAGCTGGCGCACGTGAAGAACCGCGACACCCTGATCATGACGATCACCGCGACCATCGCCGGTGCAATGTCGATGCTGGCCAACCTAGCGATGTTCTCGGCGATGTTCGGCGGCTCGAACGACAGGAACAACCCGCTCGGCGGCATCGGCCTGCTGCTGATGGCGATCATCGCGCCGCTGGCCGCCACGGTCGTGCAGCTGGCGATCAGCCGGACCCGCGAGTACGGGGCCGACGCGCTCGGCGCGCAGATCTGCGGCCGGCCGTTGTGGCTGGCCTCGGCGCTGGAGCGGCTGGAAACCGCGGCGCACCGGATCGACAACGACGCCGCCGAGGCCAACCCGGCGACCGCGCACCTGTTCATCGTCAACCCGCTGCACGCGCGCTCGGTCGACTCGCTGTTCTCCACCCACCCGCCGATGCGCGAGCGCATCGCGCGGCTGCGCGCGATGGCCGGCGAGCCGGATTCGCGGCGCGGTCCCTGGGGTTAACGAGAGGGCTTGAGGACCGGGCCGGCGCGTGGTCAAACGGCGCCATTATGGCCGATACCCGCACCGCCCCCGAAGCCAAGGTCTCCGCGTCGCGCAGCGTCGCGTTCGACCTGTTGCGCGGCGTCCTCGCCAAGCGCACCCCCCTGGACGAGGCGCTGGCCGCCCATGACGGGCTGGCCAAGCTGCCCGACCGCGACCGCGGGTTCGCCCGGCTGCTGGTCGCCACGACCTTGCGTCGCCTCGGCCATGTCGACCGGCTGATCGACAAGTGCCTGGACAAGCCGCTGCCGACCAAGGCCGCGGTGGTCCGCGACATCCTGCGGCTGGCCGCCACCGAGCTGCTGGTGCTGGGCGTGGCGCCGCACGCCGCGGTCGACAGCGCGGTCACCCTTGTGCGATCGCGCGGTTTCGAGCCGTTCGTGAAGCTGACCAACGCCGTGCTGCGCCGGCTCGACCGCGAAGGCCGCGGCGAGATCATCAGCATGCCCGCGCTCGCCGCGCTGCCGGACTGGCTGGCCGACGGCTGGCGGGCGGCCTATGGCGAGGCGACGGCCGAGGCGATGGCGGCGGCCGGCTTCGTCGAGCCGCCGCTCGACATCTCGGTAAAGGCGGATCCTGAGGGCTGGGCCGGCAAGCTCGGCGCGACGGTGCTGCCGACCGGCACCCTGCGGCGCGGCTTCGACGGCCGGGTCGAGGCGCTTGCCGGGTTCTCTGAAGGGGCATGGTGGGTGCAGGACATGGCGGCGGCGCTGCCGGCCCGGCTGTTCGGCCCGGTCGCCGGCCGGCGCATCGTCGACCTGTGCGCGGCGCCCGGCGGCAAGACGGCGCAGCTCGTGGCGGCCGGCGCGCAGGTGCTGGCGGTCGACCGCTCGAAGCCGCGCCTGCAGCGCCTGGAGCGCAACCTCGGCCGACTCGGACTGAGCGCCGCCACCCGGGTCGCCGACGCCGCCGAGATGAGCCTGGAGAACCCGGCCGAGGCGATCCTGCTGGACGCCCCGTGCTCGGCCACCGGCACGATCCGCCGGCATCCCGACGTGCCGTGGCTGAAGCACCCGGAGGACCCGGCAAAGCTCGCCGTCCTGCAGGACCGGCTGATCGCCAACGCCGTGCGCCTGCTCGCCCCGGGCGGGACCCTGATGTTCTGCACCTGCTCGCTGGAGCCGGTCGAGGGGCCGGAGCGGGTGGCGGCGGCGCTGGCGTCGATTCCGGGGCTGCGGCGCGAGCCGATTCGGCCGGAGGAGGTCGGCGGGCTGGCCGAGCTGATCAGCGCCGACGGCGATCTGCGCAGCCGGCCCGACCAGCTCGCGAACCTCGGCGGGATCGACGGGTTCTACGCCTGCCGCCTCGTCCGAACCTGAGGCTGGGATCGCCGCCGCTTGAAGCCGTCCGAGCAACCTGATAACGACCGGTCCATGTCCCGCGACATCCTGATTGCTCCGTCGATCCTGTCCGCCGATTTCGCGCGGCTGGGCGAGGAAGTCCGTGCCGTCGACGCCGCCGGCGCCGACTGGATCCACATCGACGTCATGGACGGGCACTTCGTCCCGAACCTGACGATCGGCCCGGCGGTGGTGCAGGCCCTGCGCCCGCATACCGAACGCACCTTCGACGTGCACCTGATGATCGCCCCGGTCGACCCGTTCGTGGCGGCATTCGTCGAGGCCGGGGCCGAAGTGGTGACCGTGCATCCGGAGGCCGGGCCGCACGTCCACCGCACCTTGCAGCTCATCCGGTCGCTCGGCGCCAAGGCCGGCGTGGCCCTGAACCCCGGGACCCCGGTGGAGGCGCTCGACAACCTGATGGACATGGTCGACCTGATCCTGGTGATGACGGTCAACCCGGGCTTCGGCGGCCAGGCCTTCATCGAGAGCCAGCTCGCCAAGATCGCCGCCGCCCGGGCCCGCATCGACGCCACCGGGCGCGACATCCGCCTGCAGGTCGACGGCGGCGTCAGCGTCGAGACCGCACCGCGGGTGGCGGCGGCCGGCGCGGACGTGCTGGTGGCCGGCACCGCGACCTTCCGCGGCGGCCCGTCGGCTTACGCCGACAACATCGCCCGACTCAAGGCAGCGGCCCGGCAGAAGGCACCGGCATGACCGGAGACGGCGGTATCGGCCGGCGGCTCCGCGAGGCCTGGTACGCGTCTCCCCTGCACGCCTGGCGGATCAGTGGCGAGGCGCCCCAGGGGCTGGCGGTCGCTCTCACCGACCCGTGGCCGGGCGACGCCGATTCCGGCCGCGAGATCCTGGAGGGCGCGTTCCCGGTCGCCGGACAGCTGGTTCACGTCGGCGCCGACCCCTGGCGCAACGACGGCCTGACCGACGGGGCCACCGAGATCCTGCACCGCTTCGAGTGGCTGCGCGACCTGCGCGACCTCGGCGGCGACGCCGCCCGCCGCAAGGCCCGCGACCTGGTCGGCGGCTGGATCGAGAGCTTCGACCGCTGGGACCGGCTGGCCTGGCGGGCGGATGTGCTGGCCGCGCGCCTGGCGGCCTGGGTCGCGACCTTCGGTTTCTTCGCCGAGTCCGCCGAGGAGGGCTTCCGGGACGCCGTGCTCGCCAGCCTGGCCCGCCAGCACCGCCACCTGCTGGGCGCGCTGTCGAGCGGGCCGACCGGGATCGCCCGCATCGAGGCGCTGCGCGGGGCGATCGTCACCAGCGTGGCGCTCGGCCAGGACGGCGACCGGCTGCAGTCCCTGCTGGACCGGCTGGAAGCCGCCCTGCGCGACCAGGTGCTGGCCGACGGCGGCCACCGGGCGCGCTCGCCGCGGGCCCAGATGGCGGTGCTGGCGTGCCTGGTGGACTCGCGGGCGGCGCTGCGGGCGGCCGGGCGGGAATCCACCGGCGGGCTCGACGACGCGATCGGCCGGATGACCGGCGTGCTGCGGATGCTGCGGCACGGCGACGGCGGGCTGGCGCTGTTCAACGGCGCAACCGAGGGCGCGGTGTGGCGGATCGACTCGCTGCTGGCGCGCACCGAGTCGAAGGTGCGGGCGGTGGCGTCGGCGTCGGACACCGGGTTCGAGCGGCTGTCGGCCGGGCGGGCGGTGGCGATCATGGACACCGGGGTACCGACCGAGAGCGAAGGCCTGGTGCATGCCGGCACGCTGTCCTTCGAGCTGTCGGTCGGCAAGGAGCGCCTGATCGTCAACTGCGGGGCGGCGCCGGCCGATCCGCGCTGGGAGGGCGCGCTGCGGGCGACGGCGGCGCACTCCACCCTGATCATCGACGACACCAACTCGACCGAGATCGACGCCCGCGGTGCGATCGGCCGCTGCCCGAGCCGGGTCCGGGTCGAGCGCTGGGAAGCCGACGGCGCCGTCTGGGTCGAGGCCGAGCACGACGGCTATGCCGAGAGCCACGGCGTCTCGCACCGGCGGCGGCTGTACATGGCGGCCGGCGGCGACGATCTGCGCGGCGAGGACGTGCTGACCTATTCCGGCGGACCGGGCGTGCGGCCGTCCGAGGCGGTCATCCGCTTCCACCTGCACCCGCGGGTCGCAGCCTCGGTGGTCCAGAACGGTGGGGCGGCGCTGCTGCGGACCGCGTCGGGCGCCGGCTGGCGGCTGCGCTCGGCCGGCGGGGCCCTGCAGTTGCACGAAAGCGTCTATTTCGGCGACCGCGGGATCCTGCAGCGCTGCCGGCAGCTGGTGCTGACCGTGCCGGCCGGCGCGGTCCGCGACGACGGCACGCTCACCATCAAGTGGGCGTTGCGGCGCGAGGACCGGCGGGCCGCGTAGCGTGCGCCGGCGCTGATCCCTATCTACCGTCCGGCCACTTCGGTATAAGCGCGATCATGGTCGACCTACCCGCCCTCGCGGCGCCAGCCCTGGCGTTCCTGCTCGCCTGTCTCGGGACCCGCGTGCTGGTCGGCGTGCTGACCCGGCGGGCGATCCTCGACCGGCCGAACGAGCGCTCCAGCCACAGCGTGCCGGTGCCGCGCGGCGGCGGCCTGGCGGTGGTCGCGGCGATCGCCGCCGGCTGGATCTGGCTGCTGGCGGTCGACGGGGCGGGCCACGGGGCGGGCGACGCCGATCCGGGAGCCGATCTCTGGCGCCGGCTGGTGCCGTTGGCGGCGGCCCTGGCGCTCGGCGCGATCTCGTTCGTCGACGACCTGCGCAGCCTCGGCGCCGGGGTCCGGCTCGGCGTGCAGGCCCTGGCGGTCGCGGCCGGGTTGTGGGCGCTCGACGGCCGTGGCGCGCTGGCGGCGGTGGCGCCGGCCTGGATCGATCTGCCGCTGACCGCGCTCGGCTGGTTGTGGTTCGTCAACCTGTACAACTTCATGGACGGCATCGACGGCATCACCGGCACCGAGACGGTGTCGATCGGGGTCGGGCTGGTCGGGCTGGCGCTGCTCGGCATCGCGCCGGCTAGCGTCGCGCCGGTGGCGGCGCTGCTGGTGGCCGCCGCCCTCGGCTTCCTGGTGTGGAACTGGCACCCGGCGCGGATTTTCCTCGGCGACGTCGGCAGCGTGCCGCTCGGCTATCTGCTCGGCTTCCTGCTGGTCGGTCTGGCCGGCACCGGGATCGTCGGGCTGGCCGCCGCCCTGCTGCTGCCGCTGGTCTACGTGGTCGACGCCACCCTGACCCTCGGCCGGCGCGTCGCCCGCGGCGAGAACCCGGCGCAGGCGCACCGCGAGCACGTCTACCAGCGCGCGGTGATCGGCGGCGCCAGCCATTCGGCGGTGTGCCTGCGGATCGCGGTCGCGAACGCCGCCCTGGTTGCGCTCGCCTGGCTCGCCGCTCCGCGGGAGCCGGTGATCGCGCTGGCCGCCGGCGCGGTGGTGGTGGCCCTGCTGTTCGTGGTGCTGCGGCCGGCCCCGGCGCCCCGCAGGGTGAAACGGGCATGAAGGTCCTGGTGACCGGCGCCAACGGCTATGTCGGGCGGGCCGCCCGGCTGGCGCTGGAGAGTGCCGGCCACCGGGTGGTGGCGGCGGTCCGGTCGCTCGACCGGCTGCCGACGCATCGCCGGGCCGGCGCGCTGGCGGTCGGGGAGGTCGACGCCGGGACCGGCTGGGACGCCGCGCTCGATGGCGTGGAAGCGGTACTGCACACGGTGTCGCCGCCGTTGAGCGAGGGCGACGAGGCGTCCCGGCGGGCCGAGGCCAGGCGGGTGATCGTCGAGGGCACCGGCCGGCTGATCGACCGGGCGCGGACCGCCGGCGTGCGCCGGTTCGTCTACGTCAGTTCGCTGAAGGCGATGGGCGAGGAGTCCGGCGCCCGGCCGCTGACCGAGGCCGACGAACCGCACCCCAACGACGCCTATGCCGAGGCCAAGCTGGCGGCCGAGCGTCTGGTGCTCGCCGACGCGCCAGGACCGATCGTGGTGCGCAGCCCGGCGGTCTACGGCCGGGCCAGCGGCGGCAACGTCCGGCAGATGATCGAGTTCCTGCGGCGTGCCCCGGCGGTGCTGCCGCTCGGGTATTCGGGCAACCGGCGGTCGTTCATCCACCGCGACAACCTGGTGTCGGCGCTGGTCCGCTGCGTCGAGGCGCCGGACGACGTTGCCGGGACTTTCCTGGTGTCCGATGGCGAGGCGGTCTCGACGGCCGAGCTGGTCCGGCGCGTGCTGCGGGCGCTGGAGCGCCGGGCCCTGGTGCTGCCGGTGCCGCGGGCGGTGCTGTCGGCCCTGGTCTCGGCCCGGCTCGGCCCGGAGGCGGCGCGCCGGCTGGTGCAGTCCTACGCGGTCGACGACCGGGCGATCCGCGCCGCCCTCGGCTGGGCGCCCCCGCTTGATCCGGAGCGGGCGATGGCAGACGCCGTGGCCGAGGGGCCGGACCCATGCCTGTGAGCGAGATGAGCGCCCGTCGCATGGTGGGTCCCGGATGCACGCCGCCTGTGGCGACGCGCTCCGGGATGACGACAGAAGAGGGACGCCGCGTCCCGGTGTATTCTCCCCGCCGTCATCCCGAACTTGATCCGGGACCCACCCATCACTCCGCGTTCATTCGGAGGAGGCAGCCGTGACCGGACGGGCGCTTCGACGATCGGCCGCGATCCTGGTCCACGACGTCGCCATGGCGGCGGTCTCGTTCCTGCTGTCGCTTTACCTGCGGCTGGGCGAGGGCATCTGGTGGTGGCCGCGGCAGGTGGTCGAGACCGGGCTGGCCGCCTTCACCCTGACCGCGCTGGCGGTGCTGCTGGTGGTCCGGCTCGACACCGCGGTGTGGCGCTACACCTCGATCGGCGACCTGGTGCGGATCGTGCGGGCGGTGGTGTTCATCCTGGCCGGCTTCCTGGTGGTGCAGTTCGCGCTGACCCGGCTCGACGACTTCCCGCGCTCGTTCCTGGTGATCGAGGCGTTCGTGCTGACGGTGCTGCTGGCGGCGCCGCGCTTCGCTTACCGGCTGCTGAAGGACGGCACTCTGTCGGCACTGCTCGAGCGCGACGCCCAGTCCCGTATCCCGGTGCTGCTGGTCGGCGCCGGCGACGGGGCCGACCTGTTCATCCGCGAGATGGCGCGCGGCGGCGAGGCGACCTACCGGGTCGTCGGCATCGTCGACGACCGCGACGCCCGGACCGGCCGGCAGATCCGTGGCGTCCGGGTGATGGGCGGGCTCGACGACCTGGCCGCCGTGGTCGAGCGGCTGACCGGCGGCGGCCTGCGCCCGCAGCGCCTGGTGCTGACCCGCTCGCGCATGGACGGTGCGACGGTGCGCCGGCTGTTCGAGCAGGGCGACGCGCTCGGCATCCCGGTCAGCCGGATGCCGCGGGTCGGGGCGCTGGAGGCCGCCGACGGCGGCACCGTCACGCTGCGGCCGATCAACGTCGAGGACGTGCTGGGCCGGCCGCAGGCGACCCTGGACCGCGACGCCATGCGGGCGCTGATCGCCGGCCGCCGGGTGTTGGTGACCGGCGCCGGCGGCACCATCGGCTCGGAGCTGGTGCGCCAGGTCGCCGGCTTCGGCCCGGCGGCGCTGACCCTGGTCGACAGCTCGGAATACGCGCTCTATCTGATCGACCGCGAGATGGGCGAAGGGTTCCCGGAGCTGGAGCGCCGGGCGATGATCGGCGACGTGCGCGACCGCGCCCGGGTCGCCGAGATCATGCGCCTCGCCGCGCCCGAGATCGTGTTCCACGCCGCCGCCCTGAAGCACGTGCCGCTGATGGAGGCCAACGTCGACGACGCGGTGCTGACCAACGCCATCGGCAGCCGGATCGTCGCCGACGCCGCCCGGGCCGCCGGGGTGCGGGCGGTGGTGCTGATCTCGACCGACAAGGCGGTTAACCCGACCAACGTGATGGGCGCGACCAAGCGGCTGGCCGAGGCCTATGCCCAGGCCCTCGACCTGGCAGACGGCACCGCGACCCGGTTCGTGACCACCCGGTTCGGCAACGTGCTCGGCTCGACCGGCTCGGTGGTGCCGCTGTTCCAGCGCCAGCTCGAGCGGGGCGGGCCGCTGACGGTCACCCACCCGGAGATGACCCGCTACTTCATGACCGTGCGCGAGGCGGTCGAACTGGTGCTGCAGGCCGCCGCCCTGGAGGTCGCGACCGAGGGCGGGCGCGGCGGCATCACCGTGCTCGACATGGGCGAGCCGGTGAAGATCGTCGACCTCGCCCGCCAGATGATCCGGCTGGCCGGGCTGGTGCCCGACGAGGACGTGCGGATCGAGTTCACCGGCCTGCGCCCCGGCGAGAAGCTGTACGAGGAGCTGTTCCACGACGCCGAGGCGCTGGAGCCGACCCCCGTGCCGGCGCTGCGCCGGGCCCGGCCGCGCACCACCGACATCGCCCTGCTGGGGCGCGGCCTGGACGAGCTGGAGGCGGCGGCCCGCGACCGCGACACCGCGGCGACCCTGCGCATCCTGTCGCAGCTGGTTCCCGAGTACGCCCCGCCCGCCGACGCGCCGGAGGTGCGGGCGACCGGGGACTGAGGCGGCTGTCTGGCGACGGAGCGGCGGGTGGGTCCCGGCTCGGCCGCTGCGCGACCGTCCGGGATGAGGGTGTGGGGGGCGTTCAAGAGTCCTCATCCCGGCCGACCCCGGCCCTGAGCCGGGGGAGAGCCGGGACCTACGGTGCGACGGGCGCTTGCCACCCAGCCCCGCCCGGCCGCAGACTCGCCCTGCCATACCAGGGAGGAAGCCGATGAAGGCGGTGGTGCTGCGGGCGGCCGAGGATCTGCGGGTCGAGCCGCGCGAGGAGCGGGCGCTCGGCCCCGGCGAGGTGCGGGTGAGGGTCGAATCCGGCGGCATCTGCGGCTCCGACCTGCACTATTTCCATCACTACCGGATGGGCGACTTCCCGGTGCGCGAGCCGTTCGTGCTCGGCCACGAGGCCGCCGGCACGATCGCCGAGACCGGCCCCGGCGTCACCCGGGTGGCGGTCGGCGACCGGGTGGCGATCAACCCGAGCCACCCCTGCGGCCAGTGCGAGTTCTGCCGGTCCGACCGCGAGAACCTGTGCGGCGACATGATCTTCCTCGGCTCGTCGCGGCGGTTCCCGCACGCCCAGGGCCTGTTCGCCGAGAGCTTCGCGACCCACGAGCGGCAATGCGTGAAGGTGCCGGCCGACACCCCGGCGCGGGTCGCGGCCCTGGCCGAGCCGCTGTCGGTGGTGCTGCACGCTTTGTCGCACGCAGGACCGCTGCTCGGACGCGAGGTGCTGGTGACCGGGGCCGGGCCGATCGGCTCGCTGGTGCTGATGATGGCGCGGTTCGCCGGCGCGGCGGCAGTCGAGATCACCGACGTGACGCCGGAGCCGCTGAAGGTCGCCGAGGCGCTCGGCGCCGACCGCACCCACGACGTCGCGGGCAATCCCGACAGCCTCGCCGACCCGGCGCATCCGCGCGGCCGGTTCGACGTCGCGGTCGAGTGCTCGGGCCACCCGGCGGCGCTGGCCACCTGCCTGGCCCAGCTCGCCCCCGGCGGCACCCTGGTGCAGGTCGGCATGTACGCCAACACCCAGGTGACGGTCCCGATGGACCAGGTGATGGTCAAGGAACTGACCCTGAAGAGCTCGATGCGGTTCGCCCGCGAGTTCCCGGTGGCGGTCGACCTGCTGGCCAGCGGCCGCCTGAACGTCGGCCCGGTGCTGTCCCACGAGTTCGCCGCGGCCGACGCCATGGAGGCGTTCCGCACGGCCAGCGACCGGCGGCGGTCGATGAAGGTGCATCTCAGGTTCTGAGGGGCCGATTCTCGCGGCGGCCTCCCCCTCCTGACGTCATTCCGGACCGGTCCGCCGTAGGCGGGCGGAGCCGGAACCCAACCGCCAGTCGGATGGCCGCTGGCACCCGTGGCACCGTGGGTTCCGGATGCGTCTCGCCGATGGCAATCCGCTCCGGAATGACGTCGGATAGGGGGGCGTGCGCTTCCCCTACCGCCCCGCCGCCCGGCGCTGGAACTCCCCCGGGGTCACCTGGAAGGCGTGGCGGAACGCCGCCACGAAGGCGCTGGTCCCGGCGTAGCCGGTCTCGAACGCCACGTCGGTCACGGTGCCGCCGGCCAGCAGCCGCTCGGCGGCGACGGTCAGGCCGAGGATGCGGCGCCAGTCGCGGTAGCTGAGGCCGGTCTCGGCCTGGACCCGGCGGCGCAGGGTGCGGGCGGAGACGCCCAGGCGCTCGGCCCAGTCCTCGAGGCTGGTGTCCTCCGACGGGTCGGCCTGCACCGCGTCGGCGATGGCGGCGAGGCCGGGGTCCTTGGGTGCCGCCAGGCGGATGTGCACGCCCGGCGCCGGGCGCACCAGGGCGAGGGCCGCCCCGGCCACGGTCGACCACGCCCGGTCGAGCCGGTCGCTGTCGTAGGTCTCGGCCAGCCAGGTCACCATGTCGGCCAGCGGCGTGCCCTGCTCGACGGCTGTCGGGGCGTCCGGCAGCGCGTCGGCGGCACCAGGGCGGACGTACAGGCTGCGCATCAGCCGCTCCTCCGGTGCCAGGCTGCGGTGCGGAGTGCCGGCCGGCAGCCACAGCACCGAGCCGCGCGGCACCAGCCAGACCCTGTCGGGGGTCTCGACCCGCATCACCCGCGCCAGGGTCAGGGCGAGCTGGCCGCGGCGGTGGCGGTGCCACGGCACGCTGGCGCCGGGCGCGAAGCTGGCGGCATGGCCGATCACCGCCGCGTCGCTCTCGACATGGCCGCTGACCGGGTCGCGCTGGCCCGTCTCGTCCTTGTTCCGGTCCTTCCGGTCGTGTCCGCTCGGCGACATCCGCTGTCCGCTGGTCCGGTATCGGTCCTGCCCGTTCGCGCGTAGTCTAGCAGGCGTTGGAGGGAGTGAGACCATGACGGCTGCTGCTGCCCGCATCGGGGATTCGGCGCTCGCCGCGCGCCTCGGCCGCGAGCTCGAGGGCGAGGTGCTGTTCGACGCGTTCTCGCGCGGCCGCTACGCCACCGACGCCTCGATCTACCAGGTCGAGCCGATCGGCGTGGTGGTCCCGAGGACCGAGCAGGACCTGAGGGTCGCCATCCAGATCGCCGCCGACGAGGGGATCCCGGTGCTGCCGCGCGGCGGCGGCACCTCGCAGTGCGGCCAGACTGTCAACACCGCGCTGGTCCTCGATTGCACCAAGTTCCTGAACGGCGTCGTCGACTACGACGAGGACAGCCAGGAAGTCACGGTGCAGCCGGGTATCGTGCTCGACCACCTGAACGCCTGGTTGAAGCCGAAGGGCAGGCTGTTCCCGGTCGACGTCTCGACCGCGTCGCGCGCCACCATCGGCGGCATGACCGCCAACAACTCCTGCGGCGGCCGGTCGATCCACTACGGCATCATGGTCGACAACGTCGAGGCGATCGACGCGATCCTGATGGACGGGACCGAGGCCAATTTCGGCTACGTCCCCGGAAACATCGGCGAGCTGGCGGGGCCGGCGCGCTACCGCGACCTGGTGCAGACGATCCGCGCCATCGCCGACCGCGAGACCGCCGAGATCGACGCCCGCATCCCCAAGCTGATGCGCAAGGTCGGCGGCTACAACCTGGATCGCGTGGTCGCCCGCGACGGCCGGGGCGGCCACAACATGGCGTCGCTGCTGGTCGGCTCCGAGGGCACGCTGGCGCTGTCGCGGCGCATCCGCCTCAAGACCCACGCGATCCCCAGGCACCGGGTCATGGGGGTCTGCCACTTCCCGACCTTCTGGGACGCGATGGACTCGGCGCGCCATCTCGTCACCCTGCAGCCCTACGCGGTCGAACTGATCGACCGCACGATGGTCGACCTGGCGCGCGAGATCGCCATGTTCCGGCCGATCGTCGACCGCTTCGTACGCGGCGAGCCGCAGGCCCTGCTGGTGGTCGAGTTCGCCGGCGACGAGCGCGACCCGCTGCTGCGCCGGCTCGCCGACCTGGAAGCCATGATGGGCGACCTCGGCTTCCCGGACGCCGTGGTGCGGGCCGAGGACGCGGCGTTCCAGGCGCAGATCACCGAGGTCCGGACCTCCGGCCTGAACATCATGATGTCGATGAAAGGCGACGGGAAACCGGTGTCGTTCATCGAGGACTGCGCGGTGCCGCTGGAGGACCTGGCGGAATACACCGGCCGCCTCACGCAAGTGTTCCACAAGCACGGCACCGAGGGCACCTGGTACGCCCACGCCAGCGTCGGCACCCTGCACGTCCGGCCGGTCCTGAACATGAAGGACGGCACCGACGTGAAGAAGATGCGGGCGATCGCCGAGGAGGCGTTCGCCATGGTGCGCGAGTACAAGGGCTCGCACTCCGGCGAGCACGGCGACGGCATCGTGCGCTCGGAGTTCCACCGCGAGATGTTCGGCGACCGCGTCGTCGACGCCTTCGGCGAGGTGAAGCGGGCGTTCGACCCCAGGGGCCTGATGAACCCCGGCCGCATCGTCGACCCGCCGAAGATGGACGACCGCAGCCTGTTCCGCTACCGGCCGGACTACAGGCCGGCGAACCCGGCGACCCGCTTCGACTGGTCGGCCTGGGGCGGGCTCTCGGGCGCGGTCGAGATGTGCAACAACAACGGCACCTGCCGCAAGCGCAACCCGGCGGTGATGTGCCCGAGCTTCCGGGTGACCGGCGACGAGCAGCACGTCACCCGCGGCCGCGCCAACACCCTGCGCCTCGCGCTGTCCGGCCAACTCGGCCCCGAGGGCCTGACTGACCCGGCGATGAAGGCGTCGCTGGATCTCTGCGTCGGCTGCAAGGGCTGCCGGCGCGAGTGCCCGACCGGCGTCGACATGGCCAAGATGAAGACCGAGGTGCTGGGCCAGTATGTCCGGCGCCACGGGCTGTCGCTGAAGGACCGGCTGATCGCCACCCTGCCGCGCTGGGCCGAGGCGGCCTCGCGCTTCCACTACCTCGCCAATCTGCGCGACGCGGTGCCGGGCCTGCCCTGGCTGTCGCAGGTGCTGATGGGCTTCGCCCGGCAGCGCAGCCTGCCGGCGTTCGCGGCCGAGCCGTTCCGCGCCTCCGAGGTGCCGGAGCGCGCGGTCGCCGACGGCCGCGAGGTCGTGCTGTTCGCCGACACCTTCAACAGCTACTTCGAGCCGGAGAACCTGCGGGCGGCGGTGAAGGTGCTGGACGCCGCCGGCTACACGGTCCACGTGGTCGACCCGTCCGAGAGCGGCGACGGCCGGCGCCTGTGCTGCGGCCGGACCTATCTCGCCAGCGGCCTGATCGAGCAGGCCGAGGCCGAGATGCGCAACCTGGTCGCGGCCCTGGCGCCCTATGCCGAGCGCGGCGTGCCGATCGTCGGGCTGGAGCCGTCCTGCCTGTTCACCCTGAACGACGAGCTGCCGTCGCTGCTGCGCGACGCCGCCGGCGCGGTGCCGGCGCAGGCCATGCTGTTCGAGGCGTTCCTGGCGCGCGAGGCCAAGGCGGGCAGGCTGGACGGTCTGAAGCTGAAGCCGATTGCCGACAAGGCCCTGGTGCACGGCCACTGTCACCAGAAGGCGTTCGCCGCCATGGGCGACGTGACCGCGGCGCTGAAGCTGATCCCCGGGCTCGAGGTCTCGGTGATCGAGTCCAGCTGCTGCGGCATGGCCGGCGCCTTCGGCTACGAGGCCGAGCACTACGAGGTCTCGATGAAGATGGCCGAGCTCAGCCTGCTGCCGGCGGTCCGTCAGGCCGAGCCGGGCACGCTGCTGGTCGCCGACGGCACCAGCTGCCGCCACCAGATCCACGACGGTGCCGGCCGCGAAGCCGAGCATGTCGCCGTGGTGCTGGCCCGGAGCCTGGCGTCGTGACCGGTGTCGCGACCGGGCCGTCTTGCGGCCGCTCAGGTCGCCGGGACGTAGGCCAGGTAGGAGAACATGCCGGCCTCCATGTGGTAGAGGTTGTGGCAGTGGTAGGCCCAGTTGCCCGGGTTGTCGGCGTCGAAGGCGATCATGACGTTCGACATCGGCGGCACCAGGACGGTGTCGCGCACCGCGCCGTCCACCGGCAGGCCGCCGATCTCGATGACCTGGAAGACGTGCCCGTGCAGGTGCATCGGGTGCGACATGCCGGTCTCGTTCCTGATCCGCACGGCGGTGCGCTGTCCGGTGGTGACCACCAGCGGCTTGTTCCGCGGGTACGGTGCGCCGTCGATGATCCAGACGTAGCGCTGCATGTTGCCGGTCAGGGAGGAGGTCAGCTCCGCACTGATCGGCCGCGGCGGCAGCGGTGCTGCGGTGACCAGGCGCGTCTCCAGTTCCACCCCCATGGCGCCGGCCGCCTTGTCGGCGTTGTCGGAGACCTTGGCGACGGATGCGCCGGGGGCGGCCAGGATCAGACCGGTCCGGGCGGTGTCGCCTTCGCGCTGGGCCAGGATCGGCACCGCCGCCCCGGCCGGGACGTCGACCAGCAGGTCGAGGCGCTGGGCGATCGAGATCGGGAACACGGTGTCGTCGATCGGCGCGACCGGTTCGCCGTCGACCGCGATCAGCCGGGCCGTCCGGCCGCCGGCGGATATGTGGAAGTTGGTCGACGCGCCGCCGTTGATGATGCGGACCCGGACCTTGGCGTTCGCCTCGACCTTGACGACCTCGGGGTCCTGCAGGGTGCGCGAGTTCGCCAGGTAGGCGTCGTAGTCGACGTCGTTCAGGTCGGGCTTGGACGGGTCCATCTTGCCGCCGCCCATTTTCATCTTCTCGGCGGCCAACTTCATGCTCTCGGCCATGCTGTGGGCATGACCCTTCATGGTGTGGTCGTGCTGATGCTCCATCGCCATCATGCCGCCGAGCCGCAGCGTCTTGAGGATCTCGTAGGGGTCCTTGAAGGTGAAGTCCTCGAGGAACAGCACGACCTCCTGCAGGTCGCGCAGCGGATCGTCCGGGTCCTCGAGGATCAGCGGCATCGCCAGGCCGAGCTGCTCCTGCAGGCCGACATGCGAGTGCATCCAGTAGGTGCCGGCCTGGACCAGCGGGAAGTCGTACTCGGCGGATCCGCCCGGCGGGATCGGCGGCGCCGAAATCCCCGGCACGCCGTCCTGCGACGGCGGCAGGATCAGGCCGTGCCAGTGGATCAGGGTCTCTTCCGAGAGCCTGTTGGTCAGGCGGACCGCGAAGTCGTCGCCCTTCTTCATCCGCAGGCCGTCCATGCCCTGCGGGCCCTTGAGCGCCAGGCGCTTGACCAGCTTGCCGCCGACCTCGATCTCGCGGGTCGTGGCCTCGATCTCGATCTTCGGCTTGCGGGCGAAGGCGCCGGTCGGCAGACCGGCCAGGGCGGTGGTTGCGGCGATGCCGGTCAGGACGTTTCGTCGCGTCGCGAGTCCGTGAGTCATCGGTCGGCCCTCCCTCGATCGCGTCGCGGCGACCTTAGCTTGCATCTCCCCTCCCGGAAGGGTAGCCGAACCCGGGGTGGGTGGCAAAAACCGCCGGCTTTCGCCGGTCGAACCGTTCTCAGAAATCACGAAAGGTAGGCAACGCCATGAGCGGACATCGCGCCGGCCCGCATTTCCTGCAGATCCCCGGTCCCTCGAACGTGCCGGGCCGGATCCTGCGCGCCATCGAGCGGCCGACCATCGACCACCGCGGCCCGGAGTTCCAGGCGCTCGCCAAGGAGGTGCTGGAGAAGGTCAAGCCGGTGTTCAAGACCAAGAACCCGGTGATCATCTTCCCGTCCTCGGGCACCGGAGCGTGGGAGGCGGCGCTGGTCAACACCATGTCGCCGGGCGACACGGTGCTGATGTACGAGACCGGGCAGTTCTCGACCCTGTGGTCCGAGCTGGCGACCCGCATCGGCCTGAAGCCGGAGGTGATCACCGGCGACTGGCGCCATGGGGTCGACGCCGCCGCCATCGAGGACCGGCTGAGCAAGGACAAGGAGCACAGGATCCGGGCGGTCTGCGTGGTCCACAACGAGACCTCGACCGGCGTGACCTCGCGGATCGCCGAGGTCCGCAAGGCAATCGACGCCGCCGGGCATCCGGCGCTGTTCATGGTCGACACCATCTCCGGCCTGGCGTCGGCCGATTTCCGGCACGACGAGTGGGGGATCGACGTCACCGTCACCGGCTCGCAGAAGGGGCTGATGCTGCCGCCGGGCCTGGGCTTCAACGCGCTGTCGCCGAAGGCGATCGAGGCGTCGAAGTCGGCCAAGATGACCCGTTCCTACTGGGACTGGGCCTCCCAGCTCGGCCAGAACCCGTCCGGCAACTTCCCCTACACCCCGGCCACCAACCTGCTGTACGGCCTCAAGGAGGCCTGCGACATGCTGATGGAGGAGGGGCTCGACAACGTGTTCGCCCGGCACGAGCGGCATGCCGAGGCGACCCGCCGGGCGGTGCGGGCCTGGGGGCTGGAGATCCAGTGCCTTGAGCCGAAGGAGTACTCGCCGGTGCTGACCGGCGTGGTGATGCCGGACGGCCACGACGCCGACGCGGTGCGCAAGGTGATCCTGGAGAAGTTCGACATGTCACTCGGCGCCGGCCTCGGCAAGGTCAAGGGCAGGATGTTCCGGATCGGCCACCTCGGCGACTTCAACGACCTGATGCTGGCCGGCACGCTGGCCGGCTGCGAGATGGGCCTGCGGATCGCCGGCGTGCCGATCAAGCCGGGCGGGGTGCAGGCGGCGATGGACTACCTGTCGGGCAACGCCTGAGGGGCGGGCGCCGGTCGTGGCCTGGGTCCCGGCTCTGCGCTGCGCTTCGGCCGGGATGAGGGACAGGGGGTGATCCGCCGTTCTTCCCTCATCCCGGACGTCGCGACGCGGCGATCCGGGACCCACCAAGCGACATGCGACGGGCGCGCCCTCAATCCACGATGAACAGCGTCGCCCCCTTCTCGGTCACCGAGCGGTGGGGCGAGTCGCCCCGATCGGAGACCTGGTAGCTCATGCCTGGGGTCAGGGTGAACCTGCGGCCGTCCTTGAGCTCCGACACCAGCTCGCCAGCGACCACGTAGAGGATGTGGCCGCGCTCGCACCAGTGGTCGGCGACGTAGCCGGGCGAGTAGGTCACCTGGCGCACCCGGATGTCGCCGATGTTGAGGGTGCGCCATTCGGCGGTCCCGCTGTCGCCGGGATGGATGGTCGGCTCGACCGCCGACCAGTCGGTGACGGTGAAGGGCAGGGCAGGGATCTGCATGACGGCACCCGGGTTGCGGCGATGATCCCGGACCGTAGCGCCGCGCTTAGCCGCCCGCCAGCCACAGCGCGGCGGCCACGATGCAGGCGCTGCCGGACAGCACCGCCGGCAGCACCCGGCGCCGGCTCAGCCACCACACCCCGAGGGTCACGGCGACGGCCGCCAGCCGGATCGCCAGGGGGATCCCGGCCAGCGAGCCGGTCGGCAGGGCGACCAGCCGGACCACCAGGGCGGCCAGCAGGGCGTAGGAGGTCAGCGTGAACCAGCGCACCACCGGCCCTTCCGGATCGACTCGCCCGACCAGCACCGCGCCCAGCGCCCGCCACACGAAGGTCGCGGCCGCCGCCGCCAGCAGCACCAGGTAGCCGGCGTGCTCGCCCCCCGTCATGACCGGAGCCTGTCGCCGAACAGGAAGGCGCCGGTGCCGCCCAGCACCCCGGCCAGCAGCATCGAGGCCTCCGGCAGCACGGCGTGGATCGGCGGGCACAGGATCACGCCGAGCGCGACCGCCAGCAGCACCTGCCGGTTCCGCGATTCCGCCAGCAGGACCATGAAGAAGGCGGCGTTCATGAACAGCAGCCCGAGCGCCAGCGGCTTCGGCAGGGCGGCCGCCCCCAGCCAGCCGGCGAAAGCGGCGACCGCGGCGGCGGCGATGCAGGTCAGGGTGAATGCGGTATGGAAGGCGAGCCGTTCACGGGGCTCGCGCGGGGCGCTGGGGCGCATCACGAAGGCCCAGCTGGTCGCTGACATCAGGTGCGCCTGCAGCAGCCGGGACAGCAGACCGCCGGCCCGGAAGGTCGGCAGCAGGGCGACCGCCATCGGGAAGAACCGCATGCTGGTCAGCGCCGCCGCCAGCGCGATCGCCACCAGGTCGGCCCCGGCGGCGTGCAGCTCGGCCGCCACCACCTGGGCCGGCAGGGCCCAGACCACGACCGGCGCCATCACCGCCTCCCAGGCCGCGAAGCCGATGTCGTGGGCGAGGGCGCCGAAGCCGGCCATGCCGCCGCTGACCAGCAGTAACGGAACGCCTGCGGCGGTGCGCAGGCCGGCGAGGGCGGCGGAACGGGTGTCGACTTCGGGCACGTCGCCTCTCCTGGCTCGTGACCGGGGCAATCGCCCCGGGCTGCCGGCTCAGGCCGCCTCGATCGCCCGTTGATAGGCCGGCCGTGCGGTCAGGCGATCGACGTAGGCCTCGACGTGCGGCTTGTCGGCGAGGTCGGCTTTGATGCGCCTGGCCGCGATGCAGGCGTGGCCGGTCATGATGTCGGCCCCGGAGAACCCGCCCGCCAGATACTCCCTGCCGTCGGCCAGATGCGCCTCGACCGCCGTCAGCATTCGGTTGAGCAGCTTCATGGCCCGCGTCACGTTCTCGGCGTTGCGGCGTTCCGGCGGCAGGAACAGGGTCTCCACCACGATGATGTTGACCTGCGGCATCATCATGCCCTCGGCGTAGTGCAGCCATTGCAGGTAGGTCGGGAAGTCGGGCGAGTCGATCGCCGGACGCAGACGGCCGTCGCCGTAGCGGGCGAGCACATACTCGACGATCGCGCCGCTCTCGTAGACCGTGACGTCGCCGTCCTCCAGTGCCGGCACCCGTCCCATGGGGTGCAGCTTCAGATACTCCGGCGAGCGCATGGCCGGGTCGCCGAGCTTGTAGACCTGGAGCTCGTAGGGCAGGCCGAGTTCCTCGAACAGCCACACGATGCGCACGGAGCGGGAGTTCGGAGCGTGATGGATCCTCATGGGCGGGGGCGCCTTTCTGTCGTTCGCCGTTCAGCCTGCCGGGGAGGCGGGCGGACGCTCAAGCGGTTTCCGTGCCCTGGCGATCGGCGCTGTGCATTGTATGCAATATTTTGATGGTAACGGTTGTCGACAGGCGCCGGCATCCGCAAAATGCCCCCGCCGCAGCGACCGGCCATGGAGCGGGAGAGAAGGTACGATGGACGAGAAGCGCCTGATCGAGGTCGAGGACCTCCGGATCCACTTCCCGCTCGAGGACCGGACGGTCAAGGCCGTGGACGGCGTGTCCTGGCACATCGACCGCGGCGAGACCCTGGCGGTGGTGGGCGAGTCCGGCTCCGGCAAGTCGGTCACGGCCATGGGCCTGATGCGGCTGACCGACAACGCCGGCGGCCGGATCCCGAGCGGCAGGATCAATTTCCGCAAGCCGGACGGCAAGGTCATCGACATCGTGAAGCAGACCCCCGAGCAGATGCGCTCGATCCGCGGCAACGACATCTCGATGATCTTCCAGGAGCCGATGACCTCGCTGAACCCGGTGTTCACGGTCGGCTTCCAGATCGCCGAGGCGATCATGCTGCACCAGGGCAAGAGCGAGGACGAGGCCCTGAAGCAGGCGCTCGAGATGCTGAAGCTGGTCCGGATTCCCGAGCCGGAGAAGCAGCTGCAGCAGTATCCCCACCAGCTGTCCGGCGGCATGCGCCAGCGCGTTATGATCGCGATGGCGCTGTCGTGCCGGCCGAGCCTGCTGATCGCCGACGAGCCGACCACCGCGCTCGACGTGACGATCCAGGCGCAGATCCTCGATCTGATCAAGATGCTGCAGAACGAGATCGGCATGTCGGTGATGTTCATCACCCACGACATGGGCGTGGTCGCGGAGGTCGCCGACCGCGTCGTCGTCATGCTGCGCGGCAAGAAGGTCGAGGAGGGTCCGGCCGAGCAGATCTTCAAGAGCCCGCAGCATCCGTATACCCGGGCGCTGCTCGACGCGGTGCCGCGGCTCGGGTCGATGCGCGGCCACAAGCTGCCGATGAAGTTCGCCAACGTCGACGTCAAGCGCGCCGAGGGCGAAGAGATCAAGGAGGGCGCCGGCGAGACGGAGGTCGAGCTCGAGATCAAGGACACCGTGCGGCGGGACGCGCCACCGCTCCTGAGCGTGAAGGGGCTGACCACCCGGTTCGACATCCGGGCCGGCGTGTTCGGCCGGACCACCGGGCGGATCCATGCGGTCGAGAACATTTCGTTCGACCTGCAGCCGGGCGAGACGCTGGCGATGGTCGGCGAATCCGGCTGCGGCAAGTCGACGACCGGCCGCAGCATCATCCGCCTGGTCGAGCCGACCCGCGGCTCGGTGGTGTTCGAGGGCAAGGAGGTCGTCGGGCTGTCGGCCAGCGAGATGCGGCCGCTGCGGCGCGACATGCAGATGATCTTCCAGGACCCGTTCGCCTCGCTGAACCCGCGCATGACGGCGGGCGCCGCGATCGCCGAGCCGATGGTCGTGCACGGCCTGGCCCGCGGCAAGGAGGCCGAGGACCGGGTGATCGAACTGCTGCGCCGGGTCGGCCTCGACGAGGAGCACGCCAGCCGCTACCCGCACGAGTTCTCCGGCGGCCAGCGCCAGCGCCTGTGCATCGCCCGGGCCCTCGGCCTGAACCCGAAGCTGATCATCGCCGACGAGGCGGTGTCGGCGCTCGACGTGTCGATCCAGGCGCAGGTCATCAACCTGATGATGGAACTGCAGGAGGAGCTGGGGCTCGCCTACCTGTTCATCAGTCACGACATGGCGGTGGTCGAGCGCATCGCGCACCGGGTGGCCGTCATGTATCTCGGCGAGATCGTCGAGATCGGGCCGCGCCAGGCGGTGTTCGAGGATCCGCAGCACCCGTACACCCGCAAGCTTATGGCGGCGGTGCCGATCGCCGACCCGACCAAGCGCAAGACCGAGCTGCGGCTGATGACCGACGAGATCCCGAGCCCGTTGAAGCCGGCCGGTTACGAGCCGCCGGCGCGCCACTACCGCGAGGTGTCGCCCGGGCACTTCGTCCAGGAGATCACGGCGACGGCGGTCGCTGCGGAGTAGTCGTGGAGGAGCCGTGAACCAGGCACTCGGATTCCGTGGGGCCCTTGCCGATCCCGGACTGGCAGGACTGTACGATCTCTGGGTGCGCCTGGGTCGCGAGCTGGGACGGCTGCCGTACCGGCAGGAGATCGATCCGCTCGACCTGCCGCCTCACGTCCTGCCGACGATGCTGGTCCTGGAACGCGAGGCGTCCGGCCGGTTCCACTGCCGGTTGGCCGGAACCGCGATGGCCGAGTACTTCGGCTTCGATCCGACCGGGGCCTACTTGGACGAGGTGATGCCGCCGGAGGCGGCACGTGTTCGCGCGCGGTTGTACGAGCGCGTGCTCGACGAGCGGCGGCCGGTCGTCTGCCGATTTCGGTTCGCGGTTCCGGGGCGGGAGTTCATCGCGAACGACCGCCTCTACGTGCCGGCTCTCGGCACCGCGCCGGACCATCCGTCCGTGCTGTTCAGCGCCCAGCGCTTCCTGACGTCGGCCGAGGTCGTCGGGCAACCCGATCGGAACGGCGTCTATCACGTTCGGTTCGACGACTCGCCGCTTGCGTAGCCGGCGGTCGGCCGGATACGAAAAGGGCCCCTCGCCGGGGCCCTTCCCGTGACAGCCGAAATCCGGCGGCCTACTGCGAGCGCAGCTTGGGATCCAGCATGTCGCGGACTGCGTCGCCGAACAGGTTGAAGCCGAACACCGCCAGCGTGATCGCCAGGCCCGGGAAGATCGCCACCCAGGGTGCGCTCTCGGCGTACAGCTCGGCGCCGCCCTGCAGCATCAGTCCCCAGGCCGGGGTCGGCTCCTGCACGCCGAGGCCGAGATACGACAGCGAGGCCTCCAGCAGGATCGCCTGCCCGACGAAGGCGGTGATCATGATCAGGAACGGCGCCATCACGTTCGGCACCATGTGCCGCAGGATGATCCGGGTGTGGCTGTAGCCGATCGACCGGGCGGCATCGACGTAGGGCATCTCGCGCACCGACAGGGCGGTCGACCGCACGACCCGGGCGCAGCGCGGGATGAACGGGATGGTGATCGCGACGATCACCTTGTCGACGCCGGTGCCGAAGATCGCCACCATCGCCAGCGCCATGATGATCAGCGGGAACGACATGAAGATGTCCATCACCCGCTGGAACACCAGATCGATCTTGCCGCCGAAATAGGCGCTGCCGACCCCGAGGACGAGGCCGATGCCGGCGCCGACGATACTGGCGACGAAGCCGACGAACACCGCGGTCCGGGCGCCGTGCACGATGCGCGAGAACACGTCCCGGCCCATCTGGTCGGTACCCAGCCAGAACTCGGTGCCCGGCGGAGCGGTGAACGCGCTGTAGTTCATCGCCGTCGGGTCGTACGGGGCGATGACGTCCGCGAAGATCGCCATCAGGATCATCAGGATCACGATCGCGCCGCCGGCGACGCCGAGCGGCTGGCGGCGTGCGACCCGCTTGAACTGCTGCCACGCGGTCCGTCGCCGCGGGGCGGCGGTCTCGACCGACGTCGGGAGCTCCGAAATCGCCATGGTCACGGTCTCCCTCAGCTGTAGCGAATGCGCGGATCGAGCCACGCATAGAACAGGTCGACGACGAAGTTCGTCAGCACGAAGATCAGCGCCACCAGCATGACCAGCGCCTGCGTCATCGTGTAGTCGTGGTTGCTGACCGACTCGACGAACAGCTTGCCGAGGCCGTTCAGGTTGAAGACCTGCTCGGTCACCACCAGCCCGCCCATCAGGAACGCGAACTCGATGCCGATCACCGTGACGACCGGCAGCAGGGCGTTCTTGAGCGCGTGCCGGTTGACGATCACGCTTTCCACCAGGCCCTTGGCGCGGGCGGTACGGACGTAGTCCTCGCGCAGCACCTCAAGCATCGCCGAGCGGGTCATGCGGGTGGCGACCGCGGAGTACCGGTAGCCGGTCGCCAGCGCCGGCCAGATCAGCATCGCCAGGTTCTCGGCCGGATCGACCCATATCGGCACGTAGTTGATCGGCGGCATCCACGGTTCGCCGTAGAGGGCCTGGCTGCCGACCAGCAGGCCGAGGATGATCAGGATGCCCAGCCAGAACGACGGCATCGCGATGCCGGCGATCGAGAAGCCGCGGACGCAGTAGTCGACCCAGGTGTTGCGCTTGACCGCGGAGATGATGCCCATCGGGATCGAGATCACGATCGAGACCAGGGTCGCCATCAGGGCGATCTGCATGGACACCTGGAAGCGCAGCGAGATCTCGCTGACGATCGGCTGGTTGGTCCACATGGACGTGCCGAAGTCGCCGACGAAGAAGCCGCCGATCCAGCTGAAGAACTGAAGGAAGATCGGCTCGTTGAGGCCCAGTTCCTGCTGGCAGATTCTCAGGGCGTCGGGATCGAAGGTCGCCCCGGTGCCGGCAAGTCGGAGTTCGCACACGTCCCCGGGGATCGCGCGCATGAGGAAGAACACGAGAACTGCTGCCCCGAACAACGTCGGGATCATCATCAGGATGCGCTTGATGATGTACTGGTGCATGAGCGGCGGCCTTCCGTCGCGGGCGGTCTGAGCGTTTGGTGAACCGGGCCGCCGCCCGCCGGAAACCGGCGGGCGGCGGTCTGCACAGCGGCGGTTACTGGTCGAGCCAGACGTCGGCCAGCTGCTGGTTCAGGTAGTGGCTGGGGCTGACGTTCCAGCCCTTCACGTAGGACCGGTGCGGGATGATCCGGTACCACCACATGGTGATGAAGCCGAGCGCCTCCTCGTCGAGGACGATCTTCTCCATCCGGCGCATCTTCTCGCGCTGCGCGGCCTGGTCGTCGGTCTGGTTCATCGCGTTGAACAGCTCGTCGACCTCACGGTTCGTGTAGCCGCCGTACTGGCTGCCCGAGGTGTCCTCGGAGATGAACTTCGAGACGTCCAGCAGCGGGTTGACGACCGACTGGCAGTTGAAGTCGATCGACACGTCGAAGTCCTGCTTCTTGCGCAGGGTGTCGTAGAACGGCCCGGTCGGCTGCACCTGCTGCTCGACGGCGAGGCCGATCTGCTTCCACTGGTCGATCAGCCAGGTGCCGACGATCTTGTACGGCTGGTCGACCGCCCGGTTGTTCAGCACGAACTTGAAGCCCTCGGGGATGCCGGCTTCCTTGAGCAGCCGCTTGGCCTCGGCCCGGCTCTTGGCGAGGTCGGGCCAGTAGCCGGCGAGCTGCTGCAGCTCTTCCTTGTTGGCCGCCAGCGGGTGGCCCGGGAACACGATGCCGCCGACCGTCTTCACGATGGCGATCTTCGACAGGTACTGCGAGCCGCCCCAGCGGTCGACCGCCAGCGTCAGCGCCCGGCGGACGCGGACGTCGTCGAACGGCTTCTTGCGATGGTTCGGCGTGATCAGCAGCACGCAGTTCCAGTCGCTCTCCTGGACGGTGATGTCCTTGCCCAGCGCCTTGACCAGATCGTCGCGGCTCTGCGGCGGGAAGCCGCGGAACTCGATGGCGGCACGGTCGCCACGGATCGCCTGGACGCGCAGCGATTCCTTCTTGGCGAAGATCGCCTCGAAGCCGTCGAGGTAGGGCTTGCCCTTCTCGTAGTAGTTCGGGTTGGCGGTGCCCTTGATGAACGCGCCGGCCTGGCGCTCGGCCTTCTGGAACGGGCCGCTGCCGAGAATGTTCTTCTCGTACCAGTGCATGTCCTGGGCGAGCTTGGCGTCGTCGTAGATGAAGTTGAACGGCATGGCCAGCGCCGGGATGAAGGCCGACGACGGGTACTTCAGCTTGAAGACCACGGTCTCGTCGTCAGGCGTCTCGACCGACTCGACCATGACGAAGTAGGCCTTGCGGGCCGAGCTGATGTCGGCCGGCGGGAAGATGATCTTGTCGTAGGTCGCCTTCACGTCGGCGGCGGTCAGCGGCGCGCCGTCCTCGAAGGTGACGCCCTTGCGGAGCTTGAAGGTGTAGGTCTTGCCGCCGTCGGTCGGCTTCGGCATCTCCGTGCACAGGTCGCAGATGATGTCCGTCGGGTCCATCGAGTTCTGCGGGTTCTGCTTGACCAGCAGGCTGTAGAACGGTGCGATCGGATGGACCAGGGCGAAGGTGGTCTCGCGGTGGCCGTCGAAGCTCGGCGGCTCGGCCGGCACCACGAATTTCAGCACACCACCCTTCTTCGGGGTCTCCGCCGCGATCGCCCCGCCCAGCCCGAGGCTGAGCGCGGCGCCGACCGCGAGCGAGGCCGCCAGTGTCTTGAGTCCTGAATTCATTTGGACGTCTCCTTCCCAATCGACGCGGCTCGGGCTCGTCCCGATCCGATCGGTCCTGCAGTCCGCCTTGAACCCGATACCCTCGGGCCGCCGCGGACGGATGTACGGATAGGGGCAACTCTCCGGTTGCCGGCCTCCCCGTTCCCTGCGTTCGTTTTCACCGGCGTTGTTGAGACCGCCGGTTGCCGCGCCCTGGAGCGCTTGTATACATTTTCACGCCCCGTACCGGGGGTCAAGAAAGAGCCCGCGCGGCGGGCGGGAGGAGAGCGTGGCCGAATCCGACTTGAAGCCGGAAGTTAAGGCGCTGGTGTTCGACGTGTTCGGCACCGTCGTCGACTGGCGCAACAGCATCGCCCGCGAGGTCGAGGCGGTGGCCCGGGTCAAGGGCTGGGCGGTCGATCCGTACGAGTTCGCGGATCGCTGGCGGGCCAAGTACCAGCCGTCGATGGAGCCGGTGCGGCGCGGCGAGAAGCCGTACGTGCGGCTGGACGACCTGCATCGAACGAGCCTGCTCGCCCTGCTGGAGGAGTTCGGCCTCGATCCGCTGCCGGCCGACGAGCTCGAGCACCTGAACCGAGCCTGGCACCGGCTCGACCCCTGGCCCGACTGCGTGCCCGGCCTGACCCGCCTGAAGAAGCGATTCATCCTGGCGACCATGTCGAACGGCAACGTCGCGCTGATGGTGAACATGGCCAAGCACGCCGGCCTGCCCTGGGACACCATCCTCGGAGCCGAGCCGGCCCGGAACTACAAGCCGGTTCCCACCGTCTACCTGACCGGCGCCGACTGGCTCGGCCTGCGGCCCGAGGAGGTGATGATGACGGCCGCCCACAACGGCGACCTGCGAGCGGCGCGCGACCTCGGGTTCCGGACCGCGTTCATCCTGCGTCCCGACGAATACGGCCCGAACCAGACCAAGGACCTGAAAGCCGAGGAGGCCTGGGACCAGGTCGTCGGCGGCATGGAAGAACTCGCCGACAGGCTCGGTTGCTGAGGAGGAAACGATGGCCACGGTACTCGAGCGCTTCGGTGCGTTCTCGGCGGGGCTGCCCGCCGCCGGCCTCGACGACAGGGTTCGGCACCATGCCCGGCGGGCGGTGATCGACTGGTTCGCGGCGACCCTGCCGGGCGGCGTGCTGCCGCCGGCGACGCTGGTGGCAAAGGCGCTCGCCGACCAGGTCGGGCAGGGCGGCGCCACCCTGCTGCCGGCGGGCACGCCGGCAGGCGGGCAGGCGGCCGCGCTGATCAACGGCACAGCCGCCCACACCGTCGAGTTCGACGACATCTACCGCGACGGCCTGTACCACCCGGGCGCCCCGACCATCGCGGCGGCGCTGGCGGCGGCCGAACTGGCCGGGGCCGACGGCGAGACCCTGCTGGCCGGCGTGGTGGCCGGCTACGAGGTCTCCAACCGGATCGCGGTCGCGGTCAATCCGCGGCACTACGACTTCTGGCATACCACCGCGACCGTCGGCTGCTTCGGCGCCGCCGCGGCGGCCGCCGTGGTCTTCGGGCTGGACGACCGGCAGACCTCGCACGCGCTGGCCACGGTGACCACCATGGCGGCCGGCCTGCAGCAGGCGTTCCTGGCCGACGCCATGAGCAAGCCGCTGCATTCCGGGCGGGCGGCCGAGGCCGGGCTGCTGGCGGCGCGGCTGGCGGCCGAGGGGGTGACCGGCGCGCTCGACGCGCTCGAGGGGCCGCGCGGCTTCGCCGTGGCGATGAGCCGCGACACCGTGATCGACTGGGACGCGGTCACCGCCGATCTCGGGGCGGACTGGACCATCACCCGCATGACCTTCAAGAACCACGCCGCCTGCGGCCACGTCCACGCCGCGGTCGACGCGGTGCGGGCGCTGGCCGACGAGCACGGGCTCGGCGAGGCCGATGTCGAGCGCATCGAGGTCGGCTCCTACGCCAAGTCCAAGGAGATCTGCGGCAACCCGACCCCGGCGACCGTGTTCGAGGCCAAGTTCAGCCTGCCGTACTGCGTCGGCGCCGCCCTGGTGCTGGGCTCGGTGCGACGGGCCGCCTTCGAGGACGCGGCGATGGCCGACCCGGCGGTCCGCTCGGTCGCGGCCCGGGTGGTGCACACCGTCGACCCGGACTGCCAGGCGGCGTTCCCGAAGGCGCGCTCGGCCCGGGTCGCCGTCGTCACCCGCGACGGCCGCCGGCTCGAGCGGTTCGCGCCGACCCGCAAGGGCGACCCCGACAACCCGCTGACCGACGCCGACCTGGCCGACAAGTTCCGCGAGCTGGCTGAGCCGGTGCTGGGGCCGGCGCGGGCGGCCGAACTGCTGGCGTCCCTGCAGGGGCTCGGCGGCACGCGCCCGGTCCGCGACCTGATGGCGGGGGCGGCCCTGGCGGAGGCGGCCGAATAACCCGGCGGGTCCGCCCACTCGTCTTTCCTCCCTTCCCGTCGCCGACCGGAGACAACGGCTCATGACTTCCCTGTTCGAAGACCTGCTCACCGAGGAGCAGATCCTCTTCCGCGACTCGGTGCGCGGCTTCGCCGAGCGGCATCTGGCCGCCGGTGCCCTGGCCCGTGCGCACGAGACGGCGTTTCCGTTCGACGTCGCCAGGCTGATGGCGGAGCAGGGGCTGCTCGGCATGACCTTCGCGGAGGCGGACGGCGGCGCCGGCGGCACGCTGATGGACGCGATCCTGGCGATCGAGGCGGTGGCGTCGGTCTGCCCGCGCTCGGCCGACGTGGTTCAGGCCGGCAATTTCGGGCCGATCCGCACCTTCGCGGAGTTCGCCACGCCGGACCAGAAGCAGCGCTACCTCGGCCGGCTGCTGGCCGGCGAGATGGCGATCTCGCTCGGCATGAGCGAGCCGGAGGCCGGCTCGGCGGCGACCGACCTGACCACCACCGCGACCCCGGACGGCGACGGCTTCCGGATCAACGGCACCAAGGTGTTCTCGTCGCACAGTCCGGACGCCGAGCTGTTCCTGGTCTACGTGCGCTACGGCCGCGGGATCGACGGCATCGGCTCGGTGCTGATCGAGCGCGGCGCGCCCGGCTTCACCATGGGCAAGCCGGTGCGCTACGTCGGCGGCGACGAGTGGTGCCAGCTGTACTTCGAGGACGTCCACGTGCCGGCCGCCAACGTGCTGCTGCGCGAGGGCGGCTTCAAGAAGCAGATCGCCGCCTTCAACGTCGAGCGGCTCGGCAATTCGGCGCGCGCCCTGGCGTTCGGCCGGCACGCCTTCGACATCGCCCGCGCGCATGCCGAGACCCGCAAGCAGTTCGGCCGCACCCTCAGCGACTTCCAGGGCATCCAGTGGAAGTTCGCCGAGATGGCCGCGAGGATGGAGGCGGCCCAGCTGATGCTGTACCGGGTGGCGGCGCGGGCCGTCGACCGGCTGCCTGACGCCTACGAGACGGCGCTGGTGAAGTACCTGTGCAACGAGGCCGGGTTCTTCGCCGCCAACGAATCGATGCAGGTCCTGGGCGCGCTCGGCTATAGCGACGAGAGCCTGGTGGAATACTGCTGGCGGCGGGCGCGCGGCTGGCAGATCGCCGGCGGCAGCCTGGAGATGATGAAGAACCGCATCGCCGAGGGCGTGTTCGGCCGGCGGTTCTCGCAGCGTCCGCCGAAACCGCAGGCTTGAGGCATCCGATGTCCGATCCGATCGCCCCGTGGCTGCAGGCGTTGCTGCGGCCCAAGGTCGTCGCCGTCGTCGGGGCCTCCGACGATCCCAGGAAGGACGCCGCCCGGCCGGTGCGGTTCCTGCGCAAGCACGGCTACGCCGGCTCGTTGTATCCGGTGAACCCGCGGCGCGAGACGGTGCTGGGCGAGAAGGCCTGGCCGTCGCTGTCGGCGCTGCCGGAGGTCCCGGACCACGTCTACATCGTGACCGGCACCGACCGGGTCGAGGAGGCGGTGGTGGAGGCCGCCGGACTCGGGGTCAAGGTCGCCACGATTCTGGCCGACGGCTTCGCCGAGACCGGCCCCGAGGGCCGCGCGCACCAGGACCGGCTGGTCGCGCGGGCCCGGGCCGGGGGCATGCGCCTGCTGGGGCCGAACTCCATGGGGGCGGCGAACATCGTCGACCGGGTGCCGTTCACCACCAACGCGGCCCTGGAGACCGATTCGCTGGTGCCCGGGCGGCTGATGGCGCTGTCGCAGTCAGGGTCGCTGATCGGCACCCTGCTGTCGCGCGGGGCGGCCCGGGGGATCGGCTTCGCGCACCTGGTGTCGCTCGGCAACGAGGCCGACCTCGACGTCGGCGCGATCGGCGAGGCGGCGGCGGCGCTGCCGGAGGTCGACGCGTTCCTGCTGTTTCTGGAGACCCTGCGCCGGCCGGAGCGGCTGGCCGCCTTCGCGCGGGCCGCGCACGCCGCCGGCAAGCCGATCGTCGCCTACAAGCTGGGGCGGTCGCCGGAGGCCCAGGCGCTGGCGGTGTCGCACACCGGGGCGCTGCTCGGCTCCGACCTCGCGGCCGACGCGTTCTTCCGCGACCACGGCATCCTGCGGGTCGACCAGTTCGAGGCGCTGCTGGAGCTGCCGGCACTGCTGAACGGCCGGCAGCCGGACCCGGGCCGGGCCGGGCGTCCGGTGGCGGTCGTCACTACCACCGGCGGCGGCGGCGCCATGGCGGTCGACCGGCTGGGCGGCGCCGGGGTGGCGCTGGCGGGGGCCAGCCCGGCCCTGCGCGAGGCCGTGAAGGCGGCGCACGGGCTGGAGGTGAAGGGCGGCCGGCTGATCGACGTGACGCTGGCCGGCGCCCGCTACGAGGTCATGAAGGCGGTGCTCGACGGGCTGCTCGACTCCGGCGAGTACGGCGCGGTGGTGGCCGCGATCGGCTCGTCAGCGCAGTTCCTGCCCGAGCGGGCGGTGCAACCGATCATCGACTGTGCGGGCCATGGGACGCCGCTGGCGGCGGTGCCGCTGCCGCAGGCCGACCGGGCGCTGGCGATGCTGGCGGCCGGCGGGGTCGCCGGGTTCCGGACCGTCGAATCGATGGCCGATGCGGTACGGGCGTTCCTGGCCTGGGCGCCGCCGCGCGACCTGACGGCCGGAATCGTGCCGCCGGACTTCGGGGCGGTGCCGGCCGGCGCCACCCTGGACGAGGCGGCCGGGCTCGACCTGCTCGACCGGCTCGGGGTGCCGACGGTCGGCCGCCGGCTGCTCGGTCCCGACGATCCGGTGCCGGACGGCCTCGACTATCCGGTGGTGCTGAAGGCGGTGTCGGCCGACCTGCCGCACAAGACCGAGGCCGGAGCGGTGGCACTCGGCCTTGCCGACCGGGCGGCGGTCGAGGCGGCCCGCGACGCGATGCGGGCCAGGCTCATGGAGACCGCACCGTCGGCGCGGCTCGAGGGCTGGCTGATCCAGTCGATGGCGCGCGGGGTCGGCGAGGCGCTGATCGGCTACCGGCTGGATCCGGAGGCCGGCCCGGTGGTCACGGTCGGGGCCGGCGGCATCTTCGCCGAGCTGTACCGCGACGTGGCGGTCCGGCTGGCGCCGGTCGACCCGGCGACCGCCCGGTCGATGATCGCCGAGGTCAAGGGGTTCGCGGCGCTCGACGGCTGGCGCGGCCGGCCGAGGGGAGACCTGGCGGCCCTGGCGGAGGCGGTGGCGGCGCTGTCGCGCCTCGGGGCCGATCCGGACCGCCGGGTCGAGGAGGCCGAGGCCAACCCGGTCATCGTCGGCGAATCCGGCGTCGTGGCGGTCGACGCGCTGGTCCGGACGGCCGGATAGCCGGCCGTCGCGCCGTCGGCGTCCTGGCGGCCCGGCTTCGGTGGCCGGGCTCCAGAGGCCGGGTTTCAGCGGCCGGGTTTCAGCGGCCGATGTTGGAGGCGAACACCTTGGTGCTGGCGTCGCGCGCCGCCGCCACCCGCAGGTCGACGTTCGGAATCAGCGCCTGCAGCTTCTTCAGGTCCTTGCCCGCGAGTTGCTCGCCGGCCGGCAGCTTGACGCTCATCGGATTGACCTGGCGGCCGCCCAGCAGCACCTCGTAGTGCAGGTGCGGGCCGGTCGAGCGGCCGGTGGTGCCGACATAGGCGACGATCTGGCCCTGCCGCACCCGGGCGCCGGGCCGGATGCCCTTGCCGAACCGCGAGGCGTGGGCGTAGGCGGTCTTGATCTCGCTGTTGTGGCGGATCCGCACGTAGTTGCCGTAGGCGCCGTTGCGGCCCGCCACCTCGACGACGCCGTCGCCGGCGGCCATGATCGGCGTGCCGGTGGGGGCGGCGAAGTCGGAGCCCTTGTGCATCTTGGTGTAGCCGAGAATCGGGTGCTTGCGCTTGCCGAAGCCCGACGACAGCCGGGCCCCGTCGATCGGGGTGCGCATCAGGGTCTTGCGGACGCTGTGGCCGTTCGGGCCGAAATAGTCGGTCAGGCCGCTGGACGGCGTGAACCGGTAGAACGACAGGGTCTTGCCGGACAGGGTCATGGCGGCGTAGCGGATCTCGCCGTTGCGCACCGGCTCGCCGAACTCGTCGTCGTACCGGTCGTACAGCACCTCGAACCGGTCGCCGGGCTGGACGTCGCGCTGGAAGTCGACGTCGAAGCTGAACACCCGGACCAGGTCCATCAGCACGTCGATCGGCATGTCGGCGTTCACCGCCGCCTCGTACAGGCTGCTCTCGATGGTCGCGCCGGCGTAGGCGTCGCGCTGGTCGAGCGGGCGCTCGGCCTCCTCGGCGACGAACCCGCCGTCGTCGTCGAGCTTGACCAGCACGTCGCGCTCCGGCGACGGGCGCAGCGCCAGCCCCAGGAACTGGTCGCCGTCGGAGCCCGGCTGGAAGGTCAGGGTGATGTCCTGGCCGATCTGCAGGCGGCGGACGTCGAACACGGTGCCGAGGCTGCGCACCGCCTCGTGCGCGCTGCCGCGGTCGACGCCGTTGCCGGTCAGGATGCCCATCAGGGTGTCGCCGCGCGACACGGTGACGATGCGGTCCTCGGGACCCGGCTTCTCGTCGATCGACGGGAAGGAATGCGCCTCGCCGAGCGACTTCGGATCGGACCGCGGGCGCTCGATGTCGCCACCGCCGGCCGGCGGCGAGGCTGCCTCGGCGAAACGGGCGTCGGAACTGTCGGGTTCACCCAGCGCAATCCAGGCGGCGGCCAGAATCCCGAGTACCACCGCGCTCGTCCATCTCATCGGCCCGCGTCTCCTCGATCCGGAATATGTCGTGCCGGCGCCCACTCCCCCGGGCGGCCGTACATATGATCCCCACTCGGTCTGTCCGTGTCAAGGAAACCGAGCGAATTCAGGTTGTTTTGTCCGTTTTCTGAGCCGGCGGTTTAATCGATCCGGCCCCTGAAGCCCCCTCACGCGTGCGAGCTATACTGGCGCGAAAGGCCGGCGCGGGGGAAGCCGAAAAAAACTTCGAAAAAGGTGTTTGACATCGGTTTTGGGGGTTCGTATAAGCCGCCTCCTCGCCGGGACACAACGGGTCGCGGCGACGGACCGGAAGCCCTCCGGGGCGCCCCTCGGGGCAGCGGTCCGCGGCTCTTGGACAAGTGAATAGGAAGGGATGCGCAGGCGGCGGTCTGGCTTTGGTTTTGGCTGGGCGTTGCTGGGTCTTTCGGGGCTTGGCTTATGAGCTTGTCTGTGCATCTTGACTGTGCGTCTGAGGGCGCTGTGGCTGCGGTTTCGGCTGTGGCTGTGGT
>NZ_BMZS01000007.1 GCF_014652915.1 Thalassobaculum fulvum | reverse complement strand
CCTGCTCACCCTCAACGCGATGGTCCGTGACGACACCGAATTCCAGGCCGCATGATCGTCGACAACACAGTTGCCGGGTCGCCCCCGGATCAGCTCCGGGGTCGCCCGGAATGACGACAAACAAGATGAGTCGACCGTCTCCCCCCTTCTGTCGTCATTCCGGACCGAACCGCCCGCGGCGGGACGGAGCGGGAACCCACCCGACGACGGGCGCTTCCTACTCCCGCCCGTCGAACTCGTCGCGGGCGCCCGCCGCGTCGTCGTAGCCGCGGCGGCTGCTGAAGAACGCCAGCGCCATCAGGCCGCCGCCGAGCAGCAGCGTGACGACCGTGCCGAGGCCCATGGCGATGTAGCCGTGCACCGACATCCCGGTGTCGCCGGCCCCGGACCACACGTCGACCGCCATCACGATCGCAACGACCAGGATGGCGCCGAGCGCCCCGGCGAGCAGTAAGGCGGGGGACGGCGACTTCGGTTTCTCGCTCGGCATCGCCGTCATATAGTCGTCGCGAGAGGCGTTGTCAGGCGAGGAGGCATCCATGACCACAGTGCTGACCCGGGAACAGGTCGACGCGTTCTGGCGAGACGGCGTGCTGACCGTCGAGGACGCCGTGACGCCGGAGCAGCTCGCCCGGCTGAGGGCCGATCTCGCCGGCTGGGTCGAGGAGAGCCGCTCGCACACCGAACCGTTCGGCCCGCCGACAGTCGACGAGCGGCCGCGCTTCGACATGGGAACCGAGCACACCGCCGAGCATCCGGCGCTGCGGCGGGTGAACAATCCATCCGACATCTCCGACGCCTATTTCGAGGTCATGACCGACGCCCGCACCGTCGACATGATCGCCGACCTGCTGGGGCCGAACGTCAAGTTCCACCACTGCAAGATCAACGTGAAGCTGCCGGGCGCGCGCACCGAGGTCGCCTACCACCAGGACTTCGCCTACACCCCGCACACCAACGACGACGTGATCACGGCGCTGCTGATGCTGGACGACGTCACCGAGGAGAACGGTTGCCTGATGGTGGTGCCGGGCACCCACAAGGGCCCGATCCACAGCCTGTTCAAGGACGGCGTGTTCACCGGCCGCATGGACACGGACGTCGAGGCCGACATGCTGGCCCGGCAGATCCCGGTGACCGGCAGGGCCGGGTCGGTCTGCCTGATGCACACCCGCCTCGCCCACGGCTCGGCCGCCAACCGCTCCGACCGGCCGCGCGGGCTGTACATCTGCGTCTACACCGCCGCCGACGCGGTGCCGATCGCCCGCAACCCGATGCCGAGCCCGAACGAGGGCCGCATCGTGCGCGGCAAGCCCAGCCCGACCGCGCGCATGATCCCGCTGGAGGTCGAGCTGCCGAAGCAGCCGAAGTCCGCCTCGTTCTTCACCGTCCAGGGCCAGGCATCGGCCGCTGCCGCGGAGTAGCCGACGTGACATTCTCGATCGTCGCCCGCGATGCGGCGACCGGCGCGCTCGGGATCGCAATCGCCTCGCGGGTGATCGCGGTCGGCGCGCTCTGCCCGTGGATCCGTCCCGGCGTGGCAGCGGTCTCGACCCAGTCCTACACCTCGCCGGTGGCGGCCGAGCGCACCCTGGCCCACCTGTCCGCCGGCCAGCCGTTCGACGCCGCCGTGGCGCAGGCGCTCGGCGACGACGACGGGCGGGTGTGGCGGCAGGTCCACGGCGTCGACGCCGCCGGTCGGCCCTATGCCTACACCGGGACGTCCTGCGTCACCTGGTGCGGACACTGGACCGGCGACGGCGTGTCGGTCGCCGGCAACATGCTGTCCGGCCCGGCCGTGGTCGACGCCGCCGCCGAGGCCTGGCTGGGCGGCCAGGGCCGGCGGTTCGCCGACCGCCTGCTCACCGCCCTGGAAGCCGGCCAGGCGGTCGGCGGCGACAAGCGCGGCCAGCAGTCGGCGGCCCTGAAGGTCGTGGGCGACGAGGCGCATGCCGAGGTCGACCTGCGGGTCGACGAGCACGCCGAGCCGATCGCCGAGCTGCGCCGGGTGTTCGAGCTGTTCTGGACCGAGCGGCGTCCCTACCTGGCAACCCTGCCGACCCGCCGGAACCCGAGCGGGATCTACGAACCCGAGGCGCGCGAGGCGTTCATCGCCCGGTTCAGGGCCGCCGACGCGACGCCCGGCTAGGCGCCGCACTGCACCGCCGCGCGACGGCGACCGTGAACCCGATTGCCCTTCGCGCCAACCGGGACATGCGCTATTGAGGCGGTCCCCTCCCACCCACCGGAAGAAGGCCTGATACCAGATGCTGTGTGTCGGTCTCACCGTTGCCCACGACGCCGGCGTCGCCGTGGTCGAGGACGGGCGGGTCATCGGACTGGTGCAACGGGAGCGGACCGACCGGCACAAGCGCTGCGCCCTGGTCACCGCCGACTTCCTGACGAACTCGCTCGCGCGCCTGGGCATCGACTGGTCCGACGTGGACGTGGTCGCGGTCTCGACCTGCCAGGCCTGGCCGTATCTGTTCCTGAACCCCGGCCGGTTCAGGTTCGACTACGACCTATCCTGCCTCGACCGGTTCCCGTTCGGCGCCCAGACCCGGCAGCTGATGGCCAGGGGGATGAATCGCCCGAACGCGCAGCAGCGGGTGGACTTCGCGGTCGCGCGGATCAAGGACGGCGCCTACGGCGAGTACTTCCGCGACGACCTGTCGGCGTTGGACAGCCGGACCGACGCACTGTGGTGCTACGACTGGCCGTACCGCCCGAAGTGGTGGAACGAGCCGCACGACCGCCGGGCCGTCGGCGAGTGGGCCGGACAGATCCCCGGCCTTCTCGACATGCACCAGGGCTACATGCCGATCCGGGTCACGCTGGACGGGGTGTCCAAGCCGGGTCTGCTGGTCCCGCACCACCTGTCGCACGCCGCCTATGCGTTCTACCAGTCGGACGCCGAGCGCGCCGCGGTCTACACCCTCGACAACGGCGACGGATCGACCCCGGAGACCGGCTATACCGGCGGCATCTACGCCTACGGCCAGGGCACGCGGCTGGTCACGCTGGGCCCGAGCTTCCACTTCCAGGGGCATCTGTACCAGCGGGTCGCCGAGAACCTGAACCTGGGCCACGGGTCCGGTGCCGGCAAGCTGATGGGCCTGGCGCCGTACGGGCAGCCGCGCTTCGCCGAGACCGCAATGATCGGCAATTCCTTCGCGGTCTTCGGCAAGGACTTCGCGTTCGGCGCGAAACCGTCGCGCAACGCGGTGTTCGAGCCGCTGCTGAACCGAGCCCGGGAACTCTGGCCGGCGCTGTACGACGAACCGGACGCTCTGCTGCCGTCGATCGACCCGGGCTCCAAGGGCAGCCGGGACGTGCGCCGCCTGCCGGTGGACATCGCCGCCACCGCGCAGTGGATCTTCGAGCAGAACGGGCTGCAGGCCTCGCGCGACCTGGCGACCGGCCTGCGCGCGGTCGGCTACGGGACGGCTGCGCTGTGCCTCGGCGGCGGCGGCGCGCTGAACTGCCCGGCCAACACGCTGATCCACGAGCAGGGACTGTTCCGCGAGGTCCTGGTGCCGCCGGCCTGCGACGACTCCGGGCTGCCCCTCGGGGCCGCCCAGGCGGTGGTGCACGACGTGTTCGGCATCGCCCGCGAGAGCCAAGGCCATGCCGGCGCCACCTCGGCCTATCGCGGCCTGGCATACACGCGGGCCGATCTGGACCGGGCCCTGGCCGCCCATGGCGAGGACCTGGTCGTGGAGGACCGTGTCGATGCCGCCGCCGATGCAGGTCGGGCGGTCGCCGCGGGCGCGATCGTCGGCTGGTTCGAGGGCCGCAGCGAGATCGGCCCGCGGGCGCTCGGCCACCGCTCGCTGCTGGCCGACCCGCGGCCGGCGGCGAACTGGCGGCGGGTCAACGAGCTGAAGCGCCGGGAGGTCTGGCGGCCGTTCGCGCCGGCGGTGCTGAAGGAGCGGGCTGGCGACTGGTTCCAGGGCGGGCCACCCGCCTCGCCGCACATGCTGTTCACCGCCCAGGTGAAGGGCGACCGGCTGCCGGCGATCACCCATGTCGACGGCTCGGCCCGGGTGCAGACGGTGGCCGACGACACCGGCCAGTTCCGCCGCGTGGTCGAGGCGTTCGACGCCGAGACCGGCGTGCCGGTAGTGCTGAACACCTCGTTCAACGGCCCCGGCGAGCCGATCGTCGAGACCCCCGGGGACGCGCTGCGGTTCCTGACCACGACCGAGGTCGACGCGGTCTACGTCGACGGCGTCAAGATTACCCGCCGCGCCGGCTGACGGCACCGGTCGACCGGCGACGCGGCGCGCTAATCAGCCGAGGCTGACCCGGTGCTGCGGTCGGTTGGCGAAGGAACGCGCCATCAGGGCGTCGTCGTCCAGCCGCGGCGGGCCGCTCCCGTCCAATTCCCGGCAGACCGCTGCGGCATCGACCGACTCGAAGCCGCCGGCCGGGACGCCGTCGCCGAGATCGATCAGGCCGATCCGCGACAGGTTGCGGAAGTCGGGCCGGGCGCCGGCCTCGACCGCCGCCGACAGTCGCTGGAACCCGGAAACCGCGACCGCACCGATAATCGGGACACGGTCCGGCGGGCCGTCCAGCGGCAGATAGAGCGAGTGATAGTCGAAGGTCTCGCGGCCGCCCACGATCACGTCGCGGCGGGTGTAGCCGGCACAGGGCCGGTCCGTCAGGTGTCCGTAGAAGCGCGAGAACATCGGACGCGCTTCCTCGGTGTAGAGATCGAAGAAGTCGACCCCGGTGACATTGGTGCCGAGAACGTAGTCGATATGGATGCCGGACAGCCGCACGACGATCGAGTCCGGCGGCGCCCACTCGGCGAGGAACACCCATCCGAGGAGTTCCCGGAGCCGGTCCGGACCGAGGTCGCCGCGCCCCGGCAGGCGGCCGCCGAGCGAAGCGCGGACCTCCGCATAGACGCGCAACAGCTGGGCAATCGGGCTGTTCCCCGGCAGCGCCCGCAAGCCTGCACCGCCGTCGTCTCGATCCGTCATGTTCGCTGCTGCCGGCCCGGATGGAGTTGCGCTCAACCGGACCAGGATGCCGCAGCGGCAGTTAACCAATGGCTAATCTTCGAGACCGCTATGCCGCCTCGCGCCCGGTCATGACCATATGGCTGAGCATGTCGGCATCCAGGCCGGAAACCGGCCGCTCGATCACCTTGCGGCCCTGCCTGAGGATCGCCACGCGGTGCGCGACGGCCACCACGTCGGCCATGTTGTGGCTGATCAGGACGACGGTCTTGCCGGTGCCGTTCAGGGCCCGGATCAGGTCCAGGACCTGGGCGGTCTCCCTGACGCCGAGGGCGGCGGTCGGCTCGTCCATGATCACGACGTCGGCGTTCCAGCGCAGCGCCCGGCCGATCGCGACCGACTGGCGCTGGCCGCCGGACAGACTGGCGACCGGCCGGGTGGCGTCGGTGACGGCCGAGCCGAGCTGGACCATGTAACCCGAGGCCTGATCGATCATCGTCCTCTTGTCGAGCACCCTGAGGGGCCCGAGGCCCCGCGTCAGTTCCGCCCCCATGAAGACGTTCTGGTAGATGGCGAGCCGTGGCGCCAGCGCCAGGTCCTGGTAGATGGTCGCCACCCCGCGGGTCAGGGCGTCCTGCGGCGACACGAAGCGGACCGGCTCGCCGCGCAGGTGAATCTCTCCTTCGCTCGGCACGTCGGCGCCCGAGATCAGCTTGATCAGGGTCGACTTGCCGGCGCCGTTGTCGCCGCAGATCGCCAGCACCTCGCCGGCCTGGACGTCGAGGTCCACGCCGGCGAGCGCCTGCACCGCACCGTAGCGCTTGGCGAGCCGGCGGACCGACAGGATCGGTTCGCCGGTCGGCGTCACTTCAGAAAGCCTTGCACGTTGCTGGCGTCGACCAGCACCGCGTCGGTGAACAGGTACGGACCGGAGACGATCGCGTCCTTCGGCTTGCCGTCGACCGCGATCGCCTGCATCGCGTCGACCGCGGCCTGGCCCATGGCCTCGAACGGGATCGACACGGTGGCCGACAGCAGGCTGGCCGGGTCGGCGACCCGTCGGAACGCCTCGGGCCCGCCGTCGATCGACACCAGGGTGATGTCGCCCTTCTTCATGCCCTGGGCCTGCAGCAGGTCGTCGATGATGAAGGCCTGGCCGTCGAACGACGCCCAGATGCCCTGGACGTTGCCCTGGTTCTGCAGCAGCAGCGCCTGCATGCCGTTGCGCACGTCGTCGCGCCACGACTTGGTGCGGGCCATGGTGTGGCTGCCGGCGACCGTGACCGCCGTGTTCTCGGACAGCACCGCGTCGAGGATCTTGCCGCGGATCCGGGTGCCGACATTGCCTTCGAACCGCTGGGTGAGGATCGAGCCCTGGTAGTTGAGCTGGCCCAGCAGGTACAGCGCCGCCTCGGCCCCGACCTTGTACTCGTTGACCTGAATGTCGAACAGGGTATGCGGGCTGGTGCCGCTCATCACCGTGATGACCGGGATACCCTTGGCCTTGGCGGCGGCGAACTGGGCGTCGGCCTCGACCGGCTTGCCCATCGCCACGACGATGCCGTTCACGCCCTTCTGCACCAGCGTCTCGAGCTGCTCGAGATGCGTCGGCATGGTGCCGTTGGAGTTCAGCACGGTGACGTTCCAACCGCGCTGCTTGGCGGCCGCCTCGACCGCGTTGGCGACCCGGGCATGGGTCTCCGCCGACATCTGGAACGCCACCACGCCCAGGTCGAACGCCAGCGCCGACGAAGCCGTGGCGAGCGACACGGCGGCGGCGGCAATCACTCCGGTAACCAGCTTTCTCATAGCATCCTCCCCATTGGAGCCCAGTAACAGTCAAACGCCGAACGCGGCCTTCTTCAACGTGCTCGCGGAAAGCGCGACCGAGCCGATGATGATCAGCCCCAGCACGATGTCCTGCACGTAGTAGTCGGCGCCCAGCAGGATCAGCCCGTTCGACAGCACCCCGATCACCACCCCGCCGACCAGGGTGCCGAGCACGTTCGGCCGGCCCGGCTCGAACATGGTCATGCCGAGCAGCACGGCGGCGATCGCGGTCAGCAGGTAGTCGCCGGCCATGGTCGGCGCGGCCGAGGACAGGTTGGCGGTCAGCAGCACCGCGGTCACCCCGGCGAGCGCGCCCGAGAGCGTGAGCCCGAGCACCTTCATCGAGCGCACCCGGATGCCGGCGAGCCGCGCCGGCTCCTCAGCCTCGCCGGTGCAGATCATGTGGAAGCCGACCCGGGTGTTCTTCAGCACGAACAGCGCGATCAGCACCACCGCCGCCATCCACAGCACCAGCACCGGGACGCCGAGCACATGGGCCCGGCCGAGCGCCACGAAGCCGGGGTCCCAGCGGCCGACGAAGGCGACGCCGGCGGTCAGGAAGAACGCGCAGCCATTGGCGATCGAGGCGGTGGCGAGGGTGGCGATCAGCGACGGCACCTTGACGCGCGTCACGAGAACGCCGTTCAGGACGCCGCCGGCACTGCCGAGCGCCAGGCCGGCGGCGATCGCCAGCGCCGGCGGATAGCCGTTGTGGATCAGCCCGCCGGTCGCCACCGCCGCCAGGCTGGCCAGGTTGGCGAACGACAGGTCGAGTTCGCCGGTGGTCAGGGCGAAGGTGAAGCCGATGCCGAGGATCGCCAGGAAACTGACCTGCTTGAGGATGTTCAGCAGGTTGACCGGATTCGCGAAGTTCGGCGCCGCGACCACGAAGAACAGGAACACCGCGAGCCCGGCCAGCGCGGTGCCGTAAGTCCCGATGAAGCCGCGCATGCGCCTTGCCTGCAGAAGTTCCGACTGCCCGTCATCCGCCTGCCCTTCGCGGCCCGGCTTCGCCGGACACCTCAGGGCGACAGAGTCATATGACGAGTCAAAGAGTTAAGTCTATCGCCCTGAGGCGCCGCGCGCATCGCGCGGCCACGAAGGGCCGCCGTCAGCCGCCGAACCGCCGCCCGGCCTGCGCCGTCGCCGCCTGCATCTCGGCCCACAGTTCCGCCCGCCGGTCCATGGCCGCCGCCCGTGCCGGGTCCGGATCGATCCGCCGGGCGACCCGCACCATCGCCGCCTGCGCCGACGCCAGGTCCGGGTAGCGGCCGAGCCCGGTCCAGGCGACCGCCGCCGCTCCGGCCAACCCGGCCTCCGGCTGCGCCGCCAGCTCGACCGGCCGGCCGAGGGCGTCGGCCTTGATCCGCGCCCAGAGGCCGCTGCGCGCCCCGCCGCCACCGAGCCGCACCACCTCGGCCGCCCGCCCGGCCGCGGCCTCGGCCCGGCGCAGCACCTCGCGGTTCAGCAGGGCGATGCCCTCCAGCACCGACCACAGCAGGTCGGCCGGCCCGTGTTCGGCCGACAGCCCGATGAACGAGCCCCGCAGGCCGGCATCCCAGTACGGCACCCGCTCGCCCTCCAGGAACGGCAGGAACAGCGGCGGCTCGTCGGCGAGGTCGGCGGTCTCCAGGGACGCGACCGCCGCCGCCGGGTCCTCGCCGCCGCGACCCAGCAGCCTGAGCGCGTGGCGCACGGTGGCGCCGCCGCTCTGGCTGGGCCCGCCGACCTGCCAGCCTTCGCCCCAGTTGATGGTCACCAGCCCCGGGGCCGCGACCGCCCGCCCGGTGATCAGCCCCAGCACCTCGGAGGTGCCGGCGACGTTATAGGCCCGCCCCGGCACCAGCGCCCCGAGCCCGACCACGCCGGCCCAGGTATCGTGCGAGCCGCAGAACACCGGCACCCCGGCCAGCCGGTCGAACGGTGCGGGCAGGCCGGCGCGCACCCGCCCGACCGTGGCGGTCGGCGCGACGATCTCCGGCAGCAACCCGGCGTCGAGGCCGAGCGCGTCGAGCAGGGACCGCCCGGCGACCGGCTCGGCAGCGGCCCGCAGCCGGGCGCAGGAGACCGCGTCCGAGCGCGCCACGCCGGTCAGCCTGAACGCCAGCCAGTCCTTCGGCTCCAGCACCCTGGCGGTGGCGGCGTAGTTCGCCGGCTCGGCCTGCTTCAGCCACAGCAGCCGGGCGGCCGGGTGATAGGGGTTGAGGTTGGCGGCCTCCGGCAGCCCGGCGAGGTCGAGGGTCTCCTCGGCCCGCTCCACGACCTCCGCCGCCCGTGTGTCCCCGAACCCGATCGCCGCCCGCACCGCCTCGCCGTCGCTGCCGACGAACACCTGCGTGCGGGTCATGCCGCAGATGCAGATGCCTTCGAGGGCTGCGAAGCCGTCGGGCTCCCGGGCGGCGAGTTCGGCGGCGGCATCGCCCAGTTCCCACCACCAGAGGTCCGGGTCGGCATTGCCGACCGATCCATCGCCGGGGCGGCTGGCGACCGCACTTCGAAGCGATCCGTCGGCCGCGACCAGTGCCGCGCGAAGACCGGACCCGCCGAGGTCGACTGCCAGAACCAGCGCCATCAGTACCTCGGCCCGTTTCTCATTGTGTCTGGGTCCCGGCTCTCCGGGGCTGTGCCCCTGCGGCCGGGATGAGAGACTGAAGATGCGCCCTCCCCCGAATCCTCATCCCGGCCGAAGCGCAGCGAAGAGCCGGGACCCATGTCTCCGGACTGTCCAGGAGAGAGCGGCCCGTCCCCACCAGTCAGCAATGCCAATCCGCTTGCTCCCGCCCGCGACCCGCTCCGTCCGGACGTCCGACGATCGACGCGAAGATCGCACTACCGATAGCTCCTGAAGAAGCTCCGCAAAGCGCGAAAATCACGAACAGGCCAGACTTCTCGAAAATGGGAACTCGACCCGCAAGAAGCATCGCGCCCAGGGTTACGGTTAGGCCTATAGCTGCTCCGAGGAGATATAGCTGCCTCGATGAAAGAACTCTTCGCAGCGGCCAATAGAGGACCGCGAAAAGGGTGACCCCTGCCATGGTTGGCGCTCCGAACACGCCGAGCGCCAGAGCCAGAAAGGGCAGCAGGTTCTTCGATACGATCGAGATGACGAGGGGAATGCCGCCCAGTGCGAGACAAGGGGCGGCGAGCACCGTGACCACGTAGGCCAGCGGCCATCGCCACCACCGCAGTGGTGGCGCGTTCCCCGCCTCGACCTCGCCACCCGCCATCGAAGCCTCACGTCAGCGGCGTCACCCCGCACCACTTCTTGAAGGCCGGCCGCGCCATCAGGCGGTCGTAGTAGGCCTCCAGGTTCGGCATCGCCGGGCGGTCCTGGATCAGCACCATCCAGCGGTGCAGCTGCGGGCCGAGCGGGATGTCGGCCATGGTCAGCCGATCGCCCATGATGTAGTCGCGGCCCTCGAGCCGCTCCTCCAGGATGCCCCACACGCCGATGCCGTCGCGCCGGGCCTGGTCGATGACCTCGGGCTTGCGGTCGACCTCGGGCGTGCGAACCAGCCCCCAGAAGATCGGCGTCATGATCGGCAGCACCGTGGTCTGCTGCCAGTCCATCCAGCGGTCGGCGTCCGCGTATTCCTGCGGGTCGGACGGCGCCAGCCCGCCCTTGTCGTGCTTGTTGCAGAGATACCGGGTGACGGCGTTCGACTCCCACAGGACGAAGCCGTCGTCGTCGATCGTCGGCACCCGGCTGTTCGGGTTCATCGCCAGGTACTCCGGCGTCCTGGTCCGGCCGAAGGCGCCGCCGACGTCCTCGCGCTCGAACGGGACGCCCATCTCCTCGCAGGCCCACAGCGGCTTCATGACGTTGGCCGAGTTGGCGCGGCCCCAGATCTTCAGCATGGCAACCCTCGGGGTTAGGCGGTGGCGGTGCGGTGACGGGCGTCCCAGGCCTCGGGATCGGCCAGGAAGGCGCGGACCTCGTCGAGCTGGGCCTCGGTGTAGCCGCGCGCCGGGGCGGCGGCCAGCACGTCCCACCAGGTGCACAGCCCGTGCAGGTCGACGCCGCGCGCCTTCAGGTCGGTCACGCTCTGCGGGAACACCCCGTAGTGGAACACCACGAAGCAGTGGGCGCATTCCATGCCGGCCTCGCGGATGCCGTCGACGAACGACAGCTTGCTGCCGCCGTCGGTCGCCAGGTCCTCGACCAGCAGCACCCGGGCGCCGTCCTTCACCTCGCCCTCGATCCGGGCGTTGCGGCCGAAGCCCTTCGGCTTCTTGCGGATGTAGGCCATCGGCAGGTCGAGCAGTTCGGCCATGAAGGCGGCGAACGGGATGCCCGCGGTCTCGCCACCGGCGACGATGTCGAACGCCTCGACCCCGGCCTTGTGCGCCAGCATCTCGACGCCGAGCCGCATCAGCCGACGACGGGCGCGCGGGAACGCGATGATCTTGCGGCAGTCGACATAGACCGGGGACAGCCGGCCGGAGGTGAAGGTGAACGGCTCCTCCGGGCGGATGTGCACCGCCTGGATCTCCAGCAGGATGTCGGCGGCAACCGCCGCCGGGCTCTTGTGCCAGTCTGGCGTCAAGCTGGCGGGCGTGAGCGCTCCGGTCATGTCGTCTCCTTCGGGGCGTGGAACTCGCCCGTCATACGCCCGAGAGGTCGGAGTCGGCAACTGCCGGAGGATGAGACGCGGCTGGGTCCCGGCTCTGCGCGGCTCCGCCGCTTCGGCCGGGATGAGGGAGCACTATGGACGCTCGTCTCTTCCTCATCCCGGACCGGGCCGCCACCGGCGGAACGGATCCGGGACCCACGGTGCGACGGGCGTCGACCCCAGCAACCGCTCACCCCCCGTCGAAGGTCCAGGCCCGGCGGTCGTCGGCCAGGCCGATCAGCGCCAGCCCCTTGGCGACCGACTGGAACTCGTCGCCGGCCTGGATGCGGTCGGCGCCGAACCGCGCCTCGAAGCGCCGGCGCACAGCGGGGACCAGCGAGGTGCCGCCGGTCATGAACACCACGTCGACCTCGGCGCCGGCCTCGCGGGTGTCGGCCAGCACCGCGTCCAGGTGGCGGTCCAGCTCGGCCAGGTCGTCGGCGATCCAGCCGTCGAACGCGTCGCGTTCGACCGTGCACTCGACGTCGACCCCGAGGTCGTCGAGCGACAGGGTGACGGACTCGGCCGCGGACAGCGCCGCCTTGGCCGCCGTCACCCGGTGGTTCAGGTGGAGCCCGAAATTGCCGTCGACCAGCGCCAGCAGCCGCTCCAGTTTCTCCGGGTCGTCGGACTGGCGGACCAGCTGGCGCAGGTCGCGCAGCACCTCCGGCGTGCGCAGGAACGAGAACTCGTGCCAGTTGGCGATGCGGTTGAAGTAGGCGGCCGGGATGTCGAAGCGCTTGCCGAACGAGCTGTAGGTCGTGCCCTTGCCGACCAGCGGCGCCACCGCGTTCTGCACGATCCGGAAGTCCAGGCGGTCGCCGCCGATCCCGACGCCGCGGTGCGCGATCGGCGTCACCCGGATCGGTGCTCCATGGGGGGCGCCGTCGCCGATCCCGTAGCGGATCACCGAGTAGTCGGTGGTGCCGCCGCCGAGGTCGGCGACCAGCACCGTCGCGTCGCGGGTCAGGCGGGTCGCGAAGTAGTAGGAGGCGGCGACCGGCTCGTACACGAAGCCCGGAGTGCCCAGCCCGGCGTCGCCGTAGGCGGTGCGCAGCCGGGTCATCGCCAGCCCGTCGTCCGGGTCGCTGCCCCAGAACGTCACCGGCCGGCCGGCGACGCAGTCCGAAACCGGGCCGACCTTCCCGTCGGCGAGTTCCACGAGCGCGGCAAGGAATGCCGAGACGAGGTCCTCCAGGCGCCAGGTCCGGCCATAGATTCGCGTCTCCTGGAACAGCCGGCTGCCGAGATAGGACTTCGGCGACTGCACGAACCGGCATTCCTCCGGCGCCGCCAGGTAGCGCCGGATGGCCCATGGCCCGATTTCGACCTGGATCGGGTTCGCCTTCCCCTCAGCCGGCGTGAAGGTCAGCACGGTGCGGCAGCCGCTCGACGTCTCGCCGTCCATGGTGAAGGTCGCGGTCGCCACGACGCCATCCCGGTCCGCCAGCGCCAGGACGGTGTTGGTGGTGCCGAAATCGATACCGATCGAGGCGGCCATGGGTCTCCTCCCGGTGCGCGGCACGGCTGACGATGGATTGGGATCGCGAAGGGGGGGGATCGCGACGGGGCGGCGTCAGTACCCGATCCGACGGTCCGGGTCAACGGATCGTGGAACTCGCCCACGGCCTGCCATAGCCATGGCGTGCCGCAGCCACACCGTGCCGTGGGCGGCTCCACCACGAGGACGCCCCGATGCGCCGATCCCTCCCGACGATCCTCGCCGTGCTGGCGTGCGGCCTGGTCGCGGCCTGCGCGTCTCCCGGCTACGTCCGGGCCTGGCGGGCCTGCCACGAGGCGTGGGTGCAGCGGATCCCGCCGGACTTCCGGCAGGTCCTGACGACCCGGGAACGGTCAGTCGAGGTGCCGGATGGCACCGAGACCTGCACGACGGTCGGCGGCACCCGGCGCTGCGAGAAGGGCATGCGCGTCGAATGGATCCCCTACACCGTCGCCGAGACGGTCGACGTCAACGCGCGGCGGCGCGAGCCGCATGTCCGGTCCTGCGCCGCCCGGCACTGCATCGGGGCCTACGGCAACCCGGACTGTCGGCCGTGACCGGTCCGCTCAGGCCTCCGGTCGGCGGATCTGGTAGCCGGTCTTGCTCTGCTCGAATCCGGCGTTGCGGTAGAACGCATGGGTCGCCGGGTTCCGGGAGCCGGTCATCAGCATGACCTTGTAGCAGCCCGCCTCCCAGGCAGCGGCGACCGCCGCGTGCAGCACCGCCCGGCCAAAACCGCGCTGCCGGTGGTCGCCATGGGTCACCACGTTCTCGATCAGGGCGTAGGGTGCGGCCGACCGCGTCAGGTTCGGGATCACCACCAGCGTGCAGGAGGCGACCGGCTGCCCGCCCGGCTGCAGGCCGAGATACACCGTCAGCCCCGGATGCCCGATCAGCCGGTGCCAGGCCGCCTCGGCCTCGCCGTCGGGCAGGACCGGCTCGTCGGGATGGAGGTGCCGGTACAGTTCGCGTATCGACACCAGGTCGGCCCGACCGGCCGCCCGGATCGTCAGGTCGGCCATGGGTCCTCCGCTCGGTCCGACAGCCCGTTCAATCCGACAGTCCGCTCAATCCGACGGCCCGCTCAGTCCGACAGCATCGTCATGGCGGCCCGCCGCTCGCCCGGCTTCAGCTTCAGGAACAGGGTCCGGGCCCGCTTGGCATCCGGTTCGCTGCCGCTGTCGGCAGCCTTCTGCATCGCCTGCGTGGCGGCATGCTTGGGGCCGCAGATGAAATTCAGCGCCTTGGCAAGGCGCCCCATGGCGGCCGGGTCGATATTCGTCTGGTCCATCACCGTGTCCTTCATTGCTCGTCGAGCCGTCACGCCCCCATCAGCGCCTGCTCGAAATCCGGGTTGCCGACCGCCACCTGTGTCGGCCAGTCCAGCACCAGCCGGCCGCGCGCCAGCACCACGACCCGGTCGGCGACCGCCAGTGCCCGCGCCGTATCCTGCTCGGCCAGCAGCACCGCGGCACCGGCGTCGGCCAGCCCTCGCGCGGCCGCAAACACCTGGTCGCGCACCACCGGGGCCAGACCGAGCGAGGGCTCGTCCAGCAGCACGACCGACGGATCGGCAATCACCGCCCGGGCGATCGCCAGCATCTGCTGCTGGCCGCCGGACAGCCGCCACGCGGTCTCGTGCCGCTTCTCCGCCAGGACCGGGAAACGCTCGAGCATAGCGTCGATCCGCCGGGCCCGCTCGCCCTTGTTGCCGGGGGCGGCGACGTCGAGGGTCTCCTCCACCGTCAGGCCGGGAAACAGCCGCCGGCCCTCGGGGGACCACCCGATCCCGTGCCGGGCCCGGTGTTCGACCGGCCAATCGGAGATCTCGGCCGGGCCCAGCCAGATCCGGCCGCGCGCCACCGCTGCCGTCCCCACGATCGCGTGCATCAGCGTGGACTTGCCGGCCCCGTTCGCCCCGAGCACGGCGACCACGGTCCCCGGCTCCACCGACAGCGAGACCGGGCCGAGCAGCGTCGCGCCGGCCACCCGGACCTCGACGTCCTCGAGCGTCAGCCCGTCGCGCGACGCCGCCTCGGTCATGCCGCCGCACCCTGGCCGAGATAGGCGGCGACCACCGCCGGATCGCGCCTCACCGCCTCCGGCGTGCCGGCCGCCAGGACCCGGCCGGCGTCCAGGCACACGATGCGGTCGGCGAGCGGCAGCAGGAAGTCCATGCCGTGGTCGACGACCAGGACGGCCAGGCCCTCGTCCGCCAGCCGGCGCAGCAATGCCGAGAGCGCCGACCGTTCGTCGGCCGTCAGCCCGGCCGCCGGCTCGTCCAGGATCACAGCACCCGGCTCGGTCGCCAGGGTGCGCGCCAGATCCAGGCGCCGCAGTTCGGCGGCGCCCAGCGCGGCGACCGGCTCGGCGGCCCGGCCGGCGAGCCCGACCCGCTCCAGCGCCGCCAGCGCGACCGAGCGGTCGCGGGCGGCGACCGCCGCCGCCTCCAGCACGAACAGGCCCTCGGGGAACTCCGGATGCTGGAACCCGCGCCCGAGCCCGAGCGCGGTGCGGTGGTGGGCCGGCCGCTCGGCGAGCGGCACGCCGCCCAGACGGATCTGTCCGGCATCCGGCGTCTCCAATCCGCTGATCAGGTTGAGCACGGTGGTCTTGCCGGACCCGTTGGCCCCGATCAGGCCGACCACGGTGCCGGCCGACACCGCGAACGAGACGCCGTCGAGCGCCGTCACGCCGCCGAACCGCTTGCGCAGCCCGTCGACCGCCAGCGCCTTGCCGCGTCGCCGGGCCGGGGCGGAAGCGGCCGCCGGAACCGCCGGCGGCCGGCGCGGAAAGCGGTCGCGCAGCCAGCCGTCCAGTCCGCGCGGCATCAGCACGATGGCCGCCAGCAGCACCACGCCGTAGGCCGCCAGGTAGGAGCCTTCGAGGAACCGCAGCACCTCCGGCAGCGGGATCAGCAGGGCGGCACCGGCGACCGCCCCGGGCCCGCTGCCCCGGCCGCCGACCACGGCGATCGCCAGGATCGTCACCATCACCTCGAAGCCGGTCACCGACGGCGACACCACGCCGATCCCGTGCACCTGCAGCCCGCCGGCGAGACCGCCGAGCGCGCCCGCGGCGGCGAACAGCACCAGCCGCGCCGGTACCGGGTTCAGGCCGAGCGTCAGGGCGGCGTGCGGTGCGTCGCGCAGGGTGGCGAACCGGGCGGCCCGGCCACCGGCGAGCATCGCCCGGGAGGCCAGCAGGCAGAGGCCGACCAGGGTCCAGACCAGCGTCAGCATCGGCCAGCCGCCGACGATCTCGACCGGCCCGACGGCAAGCGGCGGCACCCCGTAAAGCCCGTTGGCGCCGCCGGTCAGCTCCAGGTTGGTCGCCGCCAGCAGGGCGAGTTGGGCGAGACCGAGGGTGGCGAGTGCCACGTAGTGCGATTCCAGCCGGGCGATCGGCAGCGCCACGGCGGCACCGACCGCCGCCGGTGCCACGACCGCCGCCACGATGCCGAGCGGCGCCGGCAGCCCGAGCGACAGCGTCAGCAGGGCGCTGGTGTAGGCGCCGATGCCGAACAGGGCGCCCTGGGCGAGCGACAGCAGGCCGAGCCGGCCGAACACCAGCTGGTAGCCGATCGCCGCGATCGCGTAGATCCCGACCAGGGTCGCGACCCGCAGGGCGTAGGTGTCCCCGAGTGCGACGACCCCGCCGAGCCCGGCCGCGGCGGCCGCCAGATACACCAGGTCGCGACGGTCCGGACCGGTCACGCGCGCCGCCCCGTGGTCTCGCCGAACAGCCCCTGCGGCCGGACCGCGAGCACCGCCAGCACGCCGAGATACAGCAGCGCCTCGGCCACCAGGTAGGAAGCCGAGGCGGCGACCAGGGTCTCGAACACGGCGATCGCGAAGGCCCCGAGAGCGGCCCCCCAGATCCGGCCCCAGCCGCCGATGACCGTCGCGACGTAGGCCTTCAGCATCAGCGCACCGCCGTCGGTCGGGGTGACCAGGTACTGGTTCGACAGCAGCAGCCCGGCAGCCCCGGCCAGCGCCGCCGCCAGGGCGAAGCTGACCGCGATGGTCAGCCGGACCGGGATGCCGACGGCGCGCGCCATCTCCGGGTCCTGGGCGGCCGCCCGCAACCGGCGACCGAACCGGGTCTGCTGCAGCAGGAAGTGCACCGCGAAGATCAGCGCCGCGGCGGTGGCGATGGTCGCGAGCTGCTGGTGCGCGAGACCGACCCCCGCCACGTCCAGGATGCCGGAGTCGATCAGCGGCGGCCCGCGCCGCGGCTCCGGCCCGATGCCGACGGTGACGCCGTGGTGGACGATCAGCCCGACCGCGATGGTCGCGATGAACACCGCGGTCGGCGGCGCCCGGCGCAGCGGGGCATAGGCGATGCCGGCGACCGCCAGCCCGACCGCCGCCATGACCGCCAGAACCGCCGGCAGGACCAGCAGCCCGGGGACCGGCAGGTCGGCCGGCAGCAGCATGGCCGCGCCGACGCCGACCATGCCGCCGAGCATCACCAGTTCGCCGTGCGCGAAGTTGACCGCCCCGACCGCGCCGATCACCAGCACGAAGCCGAGGGCGACGAGCGCATAGACGGCGCCGAGCGCGACCGCGTTGACCGCGAGCTGCGCCGCCGCCTCGATCACCTCACCCCGTCCACCGCATCATAGCGCTTCATGATGGTCGGCACCCTCCCGGTGCCGTCGTAGCACACGATCACGGCGTCGTGCGCCATGTTTCCGGTGCCGTCGGACACATAGTCCATCGCCAACCCCTGGTAGCGGCGACCGGCCAGCCAATCCCGCACCGCCTGCGGGCTCCGGGCGCCGTCGGCGACCGCCGCCAGCACCATCCGCATGCCGTCGTACTGGCCGAGCGCGAAGGCGTCGGGCTCGCTATGGAACCGCTCCCGATAGGCGTTGGTGAAGGCAGCGACCCTCGGATCGGCCTCGGAGACCGGCGACGACGCGGTCTCGGCGCACACCCCGGTCAGCTGGTCCGGCTCCAGCAGCGCCGCGGTGGTCGGCTGGTGCATGGCCGAGCCGGCGACGACCGGCAGGCCGAGTCCCAGGCCGTGCGCCTGCCGGACCGCCAGGGCGGTCGGGCCGGAGTGCAGCTGCAGCAGCAGGCCGTCCGCCCCGGCCGCACGGGCCCGCTCGAGCGCCGGCACCAGGTCCTTGATGCCGGGGTCGATGGCTTCTTCCAGCACCGGCTCGACACCGAGCTGCTTCAGGGTCCGGGCCAGATGCTCGCGCCCGCTCTGTCCGTAGGCGGTGGTCTGGTAGAGGACGGCCGGCTTCTTCATGCCGAGTTCCTGCACGGCGTAGCGCGCCTGGGCGACCTTCACGACCGCGTCGGTCGGGAAGAACCGGAACACCACGTCGTGGCCGAGTTCGGTGATCTTGGCGGTGCCGGAAACGGTCACCAGCGGCACGCCGGCGCGGTCGGCGATCGGCGCCATCGCCAGCATCTGGGTTCCGAAGATCGGGGCCGCGACCGCCACCGGCTGCTCGCGGTCGAGTGCGCGCTGCAGTGCCGTGACGGCGACCTCGGGCGACGTCGCGGTGTCGGCCACCTGGTAAGTGACCGAAACGCCGGCCGGCGGCTTGTCCAGCGCCAGCACGGCGCCGTTGCGCTGGGCGGTGCCCTCCAGCGCCAGGAAGCCGGTGATCGGGACCAGCACCGAGACCGCGACCGGCTCGGCGGCCCCGGCGGCGAGCGCGGGGGCGGCAGCGGCCGGAACGGCCAGGCTCAGCAGCAGAACGGGAATCAGGCGGCGCATGCGTCTCGCTCCTCGGGCGCCGGACGGAGGAGCGCGGCCTTGCGATGGGGATCGTCCAAGACCGTGACGTCTCCCTCCGCCGGCGTGACCCGGTTCAGGTTCGATGGGTGTGATCTCAGCCCGCCGCACGACACGGCAGGCACCCCAGCATCACGTACGGCGGCGAGGGTGCGGAATACTTGGGATGGTGTCAACGGGTGGAAGTACCCGACGAGAGCGCCCCCCTCAGATGCCCATGCGGACGAGCAGGCACCATCGCCCGGGACGGCCCCTTCGGCAGCGGGAGCGGCCGCATCGACGGCCCGGAACACACGATTGCCTTGCTGACGATTACCCCCTCGTTCAGGCATGGAAACATCGCTCCGCGAAACATGATCGCTTCCGACGGTCGCCTGTACCAACAGAACACGTCTCGGCTCATCGGAGCCCCGGATGTCTTGCAGGCGGAGAAATCGGCCATGATCGACCGGGCATATGTGAATGAGCGGTTGTTTCGAAACCTGATGCCGGTCTTGTCAAAACCGTGCAGCGCCAGCAGACGCGGCGCGTAGTGCCGCACCAGGAAGTCGCCGGGTTCCTCGGCCGCGACATCGACGAGCGTGACGCCATGGTCGCGGAGCGCCTCGGCGACGAACGATGCGTCGTCGGGGCGCAGCCGCCAGCGCTCCAGCAGCCCGGCGAACTCCGGCGCGGTCTCCGGGTCGACGAGGCGGCGGAACACGTAGCCGTCGTCGCCGGCCGCCGAGCGGATGTCGAGAACCCGCTTGGGGTGCCAGTCGGGGTGCGCGTGATAGGCCCGCTCGATGTCCCTGAGGAGCTGCAGGCTCTTCGGGTCCCAGTTGTCGCGCGCGATGTTCCGGACGGTGGTATCGCCCCAGCGGACGGTCCGGGCGATCTGCCGGGGCGTGAGTCGGCCCGATCCGCGTTCGGCAGCCCCCGCCAACCGGGCGAAGCGCTGGCAGTCGTGCTTCAACATCTCGAAGCACGCCGACATCATCTCGCCCAATAAGGGTAACTTATCCACAGACGATCCACAGCATACGCGTTTTTTTGCGCGCCGGGATCCGCCAAGAACCTCCCCGCGGCGTTGACCCCCGCGCAACCGTGCAGACTACTCTCCGGAAGGTGCATTGCAACTATGCGACATGCCCGACCGGGAGGAACCATGAGTGCGGACAGCGCAAGGCCCGACCCGCATCCCGAACTCGACCGTCGCGCGTTCAGCGAGAAGTGGCACGCCCTGCAGGCGCTCAAGGGACCCTACGCCGACCAGCTGCCGGCAATTCAGCGAGCCGAGACCCGCTACTTGGCCGACACCACTGACGGCGACCGGCCGGTGGCATGGTGCGCCAGGTGCGGCGCGCCGTTCTTCGCCGGCGAGGAGTTCCAGGTCGGCCCCGACGGCGCCGCCGGTTGCCGCCACGACCCGGACGGTCACCGTATCGGACGCTGCTTCGCGGTATTCATGCGCGGATGAGCCACGGACCCGGAGCCGCCGGCCCCCTCCCGCCGCGACCGGCTCGATCGACCGCCAGCCGCCGGGCCGACGGCGATGCCGAGCGAGTTCTGAATATTGAGGAGCGACGCGTACAGCCCGTTCAGCGAGGTGTTCGAGAACACCGGCGCTGCGACGGTCGCCGAGATCAGCAGCATGCCTCCGACCGTATCGCCGCTGATGATCTGCCTGAACGGTTTCGGCGATCTTCCGTTGTCCGGTCGTGCCGTGGACGCGTCGCTCCCCCTTATGCATGGCGATGCGGTCAGGACGAAGTGGCGATCGTGGAGCCCTGCCGCCAATCGGAAACCGATCTCCGATTGATCGGATTTTCCGATCACCGACAGCATCGCTGGACCGGATTCGAACGATCTCCCATGCTTGCCGGATGCCCTCGCTCCGACAGCTCGAATACCTGGTGGCGATCGCGGAGACCCTGCACTTCCGCCGGGCTGCCGAGCGCTGCAACACCACCCAACCGACCCTCAGCGGCCAGCTCAAGGCGCTCGAGGACCGGCTCGGCGCGCGGCTGGTGGAGCGCAGCCGCACGAGGGTGATCCTGACGCCGCTCGGTGCCGAGGTCGTCGGGATCGCGCGGCGCATGCTGGCGGATGCGCAGGAGATCCGGACCCTGGCGGTCAGCCGCGGCACCGAGCTGTCCGGCGTCATGCGGCTCGGCCTGCCGCCGACCGTCGGCCCCTACCTGCTGCCCCAGGTGATCCCGGAGCTGCACCGAACCCATCCGAAGCTGAAGCTGTACGTCAGGGAGGAACTGCCGGGCGGCCTGCCGGCGGCCCTGCGCGAGGGCCGCTACGACCTGGTGATGGCGCCGCTGCCGGTCAGGCTGCGCGAACTGGTTGTCGAGCCGCTGTTCCGCGAGCGGCTGTATCTCGCGGTGGCCGCCGACCATCCGCTGGCGAGCCGGGGCACTGTCCGGCGTGCCGACCTGCGTGACCAGGACGTCCTGGCGCTCGGTGCCGGCCACCAGCTCCACGACGTGGTCCTCGCGTTCTGCCAGGACCACGGCGCGCGCCTGCGCTTCGACTACGAGGGCACCAGCCTCGACACCCTGCGGGAGATGGTGGCGATGGGCCTCGGCCTGACCTTCCTGCCGGCGCTCTATGTGCGGACCGTGGCGGCCCGCGACGACAGCATCAGGACCCTCGAGCTCGCGGACCGCGCCCTGCACCGTGCCGTCGGCCTGGCCTGGCGGCGATCGAGCGTGCGCCAGGACGGCTACCGCACCCTCGCCGGGCTGCTGCGTCGGGCGCTGGCCAGGGAACTGCCGGAACTGGAGATCCTGGAGCCGGGCGCCCGCGCCTAGCCCCGTTGCCGCGCCGGCCCGCGCGTGCTCCGATGCCGGCATGAGCGCACCCGACCCGAACCTGCCGCCCCATCTCGACCGCGACTTCGTCGGCTACGGCCGGACCCCGCCCAGAGCCGACTGGCCGGGCGGCGCCCGGGTCGCGGTCAACTTCGTGATCAACTACGAGGAGGGGTCCGAGTACTCGATCCCGGACGGCGACGGCTTCTCCGAGGCCAGCCTGACCGAGTCCCCTGACTCGCCGAACGGCCCCGGCTCGCGCGACCTCGCGGCCGAGAGCATGTACGAGTACGGGACCCGGGTCGGGTTCTGGCGGCTGCACCGGCTGTTCACCGAGCGCGGCCTGCCGGCGACCGTCAACGCCTGCGCCCTGGCTCTGGAGCGCAACGACGAGGCCGCCGCGGCGATCCGCGAGACCGACTGGGACATCTGCTGTCACGGCTGGCGCTGGGTCGAGCACTGGCGGCTGACCGAGGACCAGGAGCGCGAGCACATCCGCCGGGCCGTCGAGTCGCTGGAGCGCACCACCGGCGCCCGGCCGCCGGGCTGGTACTGCCGGCACGGACCGAGCGTGAACACGAGGCGATTGCTGGTCGAGCACGGCGGCTTCCTCTACGACAGCGACAGCTACGCCGACGAGTTGCCGTACTGGACCCGGGTCGGCGACACCCCGCACCTGGTGGTGCCGTACTCGCTCGCCACCAACGACTCCAAGTTCTCGCGCAACCACTTCCCGACCGCCGACGACTACGTGGCGCATGTGCGGGACGCCATCGACCTGCTGTGGGAGGAAGGGGCGGAGACCCCGCGGATGATGTCGTGCGGGCTGCACCTCCGCCTGATCGGCCACCCCTCGCGCGCCGCCGGCCTCGCCCGGCTGCTCGACTACTGCATGGCCAAGGAGGGCGTGTGGGTGGCGAAGCGTGCCGACATCGCCCGGCACTGGGCGGCCCGACATCCGGCGGCGTGAACCGCCCGACAGCGGGCCGGTGGCGACCTCAGAGTTCGGACTGACGCGGCGCGCGCTCCATCCCGACCAGCAGCCGCACGACCTCGCCGTCCCGCATCAGCGGCAACCCGATGCGCCACCAGGCCGAGAGAAAGAACTGCATCGCCGGCGTGTAGCGCAGCAGCAGCGGTTCGGGGCGCAGGATCTGCGCGCGATAGGTCACCGTCAGGAACGCCATGAACGGGATGGTCATCTGGCCGACCATCATGCCGGTCATGTCCGTGCCCAGCGTGGTGGCGATGTCGGAGCCGTGCAGCCGGAACCGAAAGTCCCGTCCGCCGTCGAGCACGTCGAGCAGCGATATCGCGCCCAGCGCCGGCCGCAGCATCAGGGGATCGACCGTGTCCGGACCCGGCGGACCGCCCGCCTCGGCGGCCGCGTCCCGCCACCATTCGGCAAGATGACGAAGGGCCACGGAATCCAGGTCCTGCGGGTCCGGGTTCCAGGCGATCAGCGGCGGCGGGCTGCCGAGCCGCGCCATCAACGCATCGCAGCAATCGGTTTCGCCGTCCGCCAGCCGCCTGGCCAGCGCCCAGGACTCGTCGGCGTCCACGGTCGCGACCGACCGCCGATACCGCACCTCGCGCGTGTCGCTTGCTGAGTCCATGGCCAACTCCGGCTCGGCCGCGGCAATTCATCCGCATCATACACGACATCACGGTCGATCCGGATCTACGTACTTCCCGATGCGCGCTCCGTGGGCCGCGCTCACCGATAGCGAAGCGGTGCCGGGACCGCCTTGACATGTCGCAAAAATGAATATGAATTCATGTTCACGCCAGTTGAACCGTCCTCCCGCTCCGAACGGCGGCGTCGCGACCTGTTGGCGGCGGCGCGACGCGTGGTCAGCGACGGCGGGTTCCGGGACCTGCAGATGCTGGCCGTGGCCGCCGCCGCCGGTACCGCCGTCGGCACCATCTACCGCTACTACCCGACCAAGGCCGAGCTGTGCGCCGCCCTGGTCGCCGAAGTGTCGGCACGCGAGCTGGAGGTCATCCGCTCGATCTGCGAGGCCGACGGTGCCCCGGGGCAGCGCCTGCGCGACGCGGTGTCCGCGTTCGCCCGCCGCGCCCTGCACAACCGCCGGCTGGCCTACGCCATGATCGCCGAGCCGGTGGAGGCGGCGGTCGACGACGCGAGACTGGAATGGCGGCGCCGGATCGGCGAGGCGCTGGCCGGCCTGATCGCCGACGGCGTCGCCCGGGGCGCGTTCCGGCCGGTCGATCCGAAACTGGCCGCCGCCTGCGTGGTCGGCGCCTTCATGGAGGCGCTGGTCGGCCCGCTGACTCCGGCCACCCTGCTCGACGACGACGACAAGCTGGCGGCCGACATCGCCGGGCTCTGCCTGGCGATCGTCGACGCGCCCGATCCCACGGAGGAAGCCCCCACGGAGGTAGATCGATGACTGCAGCAGAGGCAACCTACGCGACCCACGACGTCTACAACCAGTCGGGCGACCTCGGCGACGTCGACCTGTTCGGCGGCGACGCGGTGCTTCGGGACGCGGTCGCCGCCTTCGACGCCGGCTGGGCGACCGACCGCCTGCATGCGGCCGGACGGGTGACCGGCTCGGCCGAGACCCGCCTGCTGGCCCGCCAGGCCAACCGGGTCCTGCCGGAGCTGCGTACCCACGACCGGTTCGGCAACCGGGTCGACCAGATCGAGTTCCATCCGGCTTGGCACGAGCTTATGGCGCGCTGCTTCGGCAGCGGCAGCCACTCCCTGTCCTGGGTCGACAGGCGGCCCGGCTCGCAGGTCGCCCGGGCCGCGCTGTCCTACCTGTGGAACCAGGCGGAGAACGGCATCTGCTGCCCGATGGGCATGACCTTCTCGTCGGTCGCCGCCCTGCGCCACGCCCCCGACCTGACGGCGCACTGGGAGCCGATGATCCTGCGCGACGACTACGACCCGCGGCCGCTGCCGGCCGAGCGGAAGCGGGCGGTCACCGTCGGCATGGCGATGACCGAGAAACAGGGCGGCTCGGACCTCAGGCGCACCCAGACCACGGCCCGGCCGGCCGGCAACGATCGCGGCCCCGGCTCGACCTGGCTGCTGACCGGCCACAAGTGGTTCTTCTCGGTGCCGCAGTCCGACGTGTTCCTGACCCTGGCGCAGACCGAGAAGGGCGTGACCTGCTTCCTGGCGCGCGGCTGGCTGCCCGACGGCAGCCGCAACCGCCTGAAGATCCAGCGCTTGAAGGACAAGTGCGGCAACAAGTCGAACGCCTCCTCCGAGGTCGAGTTCTACGACATGGAGGCGCAGCTGGTCGGCGAGGAGGGCCACGGCATCCGCGCCTCGATCGAGATGGCGCACCTGACTCGGCTCGACTTCGCGGTCGGCTCGGCCGGGCTGATGCGCCAGGCGGTCACCCAGGCGATCCACCACACCAGCAACCGCTCCGCCTTCCAGAAGCGGCTGGTCGACCTGCCGATCATGGGCCGGTCGTCGCCGACCTGGCGCTGGAGGTCGAGGGCATGACCTGGATGGGGCTGCGCCTCGCCGCCACCCTCGACCGCGAGGCGACCGACGAGGGCGAGCGGCTGCTCGGCCGGATCGCCACGCCGATGGCCAAGTACTGGGCCTGCAAGCGCGCCCCGGCGGTCGTCACCGAAGCGCTCGAGTGCCACGGCGGCAACGGCTTCATCGAGGACCACCTGATGGCCCGGCTGTACCGCGAGGCGCCGCTGAACGGCATCTGGGAAGGTACCGGCAGCGTCATCTGCCTCGACGTGGTGCGGGCGATCCGCCGCGAGCCGGCGACCGTCGACGCGTTCCTGGACGTGCTGCGCGCCGACCGCGGCGCCGACCCGCTGCTCGACCGCGAGGCCGACGCGCTGGCCGAGCTGCTGCCGCGGCTCGCCGCCGACGAGACGCCCGCCCGCCACGTGGTGGAGCGCATGGCCCACGCCTTCCAGGCCGCATTGATGATCGCCCAAGCTCCCGCGGAAGTCGCGGCGGCGTTCTGCGCCACCCGGCTCGGCGAGGGCTGGCGCGGCCATTTCGGCGGCGGTGCGGCGGACCTGCCGGTGCACGCCATCGTCGACCGGGCGCGGCTGGCGGGGTAGGACGCCGCCTCAGCAATCGCGACACCACGGATACGACGGCTACACTCGCCCCATGATCCGCGAAGCCCTGGAGTGGCTGGTCACCCCGAGCCTGCCGTTCGCCCGGCGGTCCGGGCACCTGTCCGAGTTCGTGGCGATCGCCGCCCGTCGGCGTCGGCACCGCGCGGCCTGGGCGTCGCACGAGGCCCGCAGCCGGGCGGCGGTGCTGCGCGCCGCCGCCGCGGCCGACCCGGACGGCACCGCCGTGATCCTGGGGGCCGGCCACCTGTACGACGTGCCGCTGGAAGAGCTGGCGACGCGGTTCCGCCGGGTCCGGCTGGTCGACCTGGCGTTCTCCACCGCGACCCGGCGGGCGGCCCGGCGGCTCGGCAACGTGACCTGCCTGCGCCGCGACGTGACGGAGTCGCTGCCGTCGCTGGCGCCGGTCGCCGAGCCGCGCTTCCTGCTGGGCGAGCCCGGCACCCGGTTCGTGGCGTCGGTCAACCTGCTCTCGCAGCTGGCCGTGGTGGCGACCCGCGACCTGGACGACGCCACGGCCGACCGGATCGGCCGGGCACTGGTGCAGGCGCATCTCGACTGGCTGCGACGGCTCCCCTGCCCGGCCGCGCTGATCTGCGACCGCGCGATCGAGATCGCCGGCCCGGACGGCTCGGTGATCGCAACCCTGGATCCGCTGAAGGGCGCCGCCGCACCGGAACACGACGAGACCTGGATCTGGGAACTGGCGCCGCGCGGCGAGATCGACCGCGACCACGCCGTCCGGCACGTCGTCGGCGCGACCGACGACGTCCGGCGCCCTCAGAGAGAAACCGACGCCCAGTCATGCGCTTGACGCATTTGACTTGCACCGCGGATCATCGATTTAGGAGCGGGCGGAGCAACGTGGTCCGCCTCTCCGACGCGAAAGGCGTCCCGACGATGTCCGCTAACGCCCTGCAGACCCCGACCACCCCGGCACCGACGCCGCGCCACCGCGCGCCGTTCGCGATACGGGCCGGCCGTCTGGCCGACATCCCCGCCCTGGTCCGGCTCGAAGAGACCTGCTTCGAGACCGACCGGCTGTCGCGCCGCAGCTTCCACCACATGCTCACCAAGGCTAAGGCGTCGCTGTTCGTCGCCCAGGCCGAGGGCACGGACGGCGAGCTCCTGGGTTACGGCATCGTGCTGTTCCATCTCGGCACTGCGCTGGCCCGGCTGTACTCCCTGGCGGTCCACCCCGAAGCCCGCGGCCGCGGCATCGGCGTCCGCCTGCTCGACTACGCCGAGGCCGAGACCCGGGCGCATGACTGCGTGGCGCTGCGGCTCGAGGTGCGGACCGACAACGCCGCCGCCATCGCGCTGTACGAGAGCCGGGGCTATCGCCGGCTGGCGCCGCTGCCGCACTACTACGAGGACGAGAGCGACGGCTGGCGCTACGAGAAGCGCATGAAGTTCAGCCCGGCGCCGAGCGTGCCGCAGGTCCCCTACTACCACCAGACCACCGACTTCACCTGTGGCCCGGCCTGCCTGATGATGGCGATGTCGGCGCTCGACCCGGCGCGGCCGATCGACCCGGACGACGAGATCCGGATCTGGCGCGAGGCGACCACCATCTTCATGACCTCGGGGCACGGCGGCTGCGGGCCGTTCGGCCTGTCGCTGGCCGCCCATCGCCGCGGCTTCCAGGTCCGCACCATCGTCACCCGCAGCGGGCCGCTGTTCCTGGAGAGCGTGCGCAGCGTCGAAAAGAAGCGGATCATGGAGCGGGCCCAGGCCTCGGTCCGGGCCGACTTCCGGGCCGCCGGCCTGAAGGCGGAGATCGCCCCGATCACCGCCGACACCCTCAAGCAGGCGCTCGACGACGGCTGGATCCCGATCCTGCTTATCAGCTCCTACCGATTCAACGCCGAGAAGGTTCCCCATTGGATCGTCGTGACCGGCGTCGACGATCGCTTCCTGCTGGTGCACGACCCCGACATGGACGACGACCTGCTGAAGACCGACGTGGACTGCGTCCACGTGCCCGTTCCCCGTTCCGCCTTCGACAGCATGGCACGCTACGGCCGCTCCCGCCTGCAGGCGGCGGTCCTGCTGCGCGGCAAGGCGACCGTCCGCAAGAAGACCGCCGGCAAGGAGCACGATGCATGAGCGCGCTCGTCGTCCTGGTCGACCGGATGGAGGACCTGCCGATTCCGCCCGAGGGGCTGCGGGTGATGCGGACCCGCGACTACCTCACCCAGCCCTCCGGCTTCGGCGACGAGACGGTCCGTATCGTCAACCTGTCGCGCGACCTGGTCTATCTCGGCCAGGGCTACTACGCGTCGCTGCTGGCCGAGGCGCGCGGCCACCGCGTCATCCCGTCAGCCGCCGCCATCCTGTCGCTGAAGGAGCGCAGCCGGGCCTGGACCGGGATGCGGGCGGTCGAGCGGGTGCTGCTGCGCACGCTCGCCCGGATCAAGGAAACGCCCGAGGCCTCGTTCTCGATCGACGTCTATTTCGGCCGCACCGCCGATCCGCGCTACGAGCGGGTGGCGCGCGAGGCGTTCGACCGGTTCCGGGCGCCGATCCTGCGGGTGCAGATCCGCCGCGACCCGGAATGGGGCTTCTACGTCAAGGCGATCCGGCCGCGCACCATCGACGAGCTGCACGCCGCCGAGCAGCCGGTGTTCGCCGCCGCGCTGGAGGCCTACACCCGGCGGGCCTGGCGCGCGCCGAAGGGCCCGAAGCGGGTACGCTACACCCTGGCGGTGCTGCACGACCCGAAGGAGGCGATGCCGCCGTCCGACCCGAAGGCGCTGGCCACCCTGGAGCGGGTCGGTGCCCAGATGGGCGTGTCGGTCGAGCTGATCCAGCCGAAGGACTACTCCCGGCTGGCCGAGTTCGACGCCCTGTTCATCCGCATGACGACGGCACTGGACAACCCGACCTACCGGTTCGCCCGCAAGGCCGAGGACGAGGGCATGCCGGTGATCGACGACCCGACCTCGATCCTGCGCTGCACCAACAAGGTGTTCTTGGCCGAGACCCTGGCGGCCAAGAAGATCCCGGCGCCGAAGACCCTGGTGCTCGATTCCCGCAGCGTGAAGCGGGCCACCGACGAGCTGTCGTTCCCGATCGTGCTGAAGATCCCGGACGGCTCGTTCTCGCGCGGCGTGATGAAGGCCGACAACCTGGACATGCTCAAGCGCATGTCGCGCGAGCTGCTGGACGACAGCGACCTGATCCTGGCCCAGGAGTTCATGCCGACCGAGTTCGACTGGCGGGTCGGCGTGCTCGACGGCAAGCCGCTGTTCGTCTCACAGTACACGATGGCCCCGAAGCACTGGCAGATCTACAACCACACCGCCACCGGCCCGGCCAAGTCGGGCGGCTTCCGCACCATGGCCGTGGAGGACACCCCGAAGCAGGTGCTGGACACCGCCGTGGCGGCCGCCCGGCTGATGGGAACCGGGCTGTACGGCGTCGACCTCAAGCAGAACAGCCGCGGCGTGTTCGTGGTCGAGGTCAACGACAACCCGAACATCGACGCCGGCGTCGAGGACAAGGTCCTCAAGGACGCCCTGTACCGCAAGCTGCTGGAGTCCTTCGTGCGCCGGATCGAGGCCGGCTGAACGGCGAGATGAACGCACGGTAATTTGACGGACGGTCGGCGGCGCCTATCCTCGCTGCCAGGAGGACCCGCCGATGATCCGTCGCCGCTCGCTGCTCGCCATGCTCGCCGCTTCGACGACCGTCTCCGCGGGCGCCGGCGGGCTGTCGTCGCCGGTCCGGGCGGCGCCGCGCGACACCCTGACCATCGGGTTGACGCAGTACCCCGGCACCCTGAACCCGATGATCGATTCGATGCTGGCGAAGTCCTATGTACTCGGCGCCAGCCAGCGGCAGCTGACCATCGAGGGCCACGACTGGGAACCGGTGCCCCAGCTGGTCGTCAAGCTGCCGAGCCTGGAGGACGGCGACGCCGAGCGGTTCCCCTCGAAGACCGAGGCCGGCGAGCCGGTCGACGGCGTGCGCAAGACCTACGCGCTGCGCGACGACGCGTACTGGGGCGACGGCACCCCGGTCACCACCGCCGACGTGCTGTTCGGCTGGGAGGTCGGCCGCCACCCGGATACCGGGGTCGCCAATTTCCGCGCCTACCGCGACGTGCTCGACATCGTGGTCCATGACGACAAGCGCTTCACCGTGGTGGAACGCAAGCTCGACTACCGCTACCGCTCGATGGGCGATTTCCAGGTGCTGCCGGTGCATCTAGAGCGCCCGGCCTTCGCGGAGCCGCGCGAGTACCGCAACCGCACCCTGTACCAGACCGACCCGGCCAATCCCGGGCTGTGGAACGGCCCGTACCGGGTGGCGCGGGTCGAGACCGGCGCCCGCATCGTGCTGGCCCGCAACGAGCACTGGAAGGGCACCCGGCCGGCCTTCGACCGGGTCGAGGTCCGGGCCATCGAGAACACCTCGGCCCTGGAAGCCAACCTGCTGTCCGGCTCGATCGACATGATCGCCGGCGAACTCGGCCTGGCGGTCGACCAGGCGATCGCCTTCGAGAAGCGGCACGGCGACCGATTCGCCGTGCTGTACCAGCCGGGATTGGTCTACGAGCACCTGGACGTGATGCTGGACAATCCGGTCCTGGCCGACCGCCGGGTCCGGCAGGCGCTGATCCTGGCGGTCGACCGGCAGGCGATCAGCGACCGGCTGTTCGCCGGCAAGCAGCCGGTGGCCGACGGATTCGTGCACCCGCTCGACCGGGTGCACGCATCCGACAGCGTGCCGACCTACGGCTTCGACCCGTCGCGCGCCGCCGCCCTGCTGGAGGAGGCCGGCTGGCCCCCCGGCCCCCAGGGCGTCCGCATGAACGGCAAGGGCGAGAGGCTCTCGGTCGAGCTGATGACCACCGCCGGCAACCGCACCCGCGAGCTGGTCGAGCAGGTGCTGGCCGACTACTGGAAGCGTGTCGGCGTCGAGACCCGGATACGCAACGAGCCGGCCCGGGTGTTCTTCGGCGAGACCGTGCAGAAGCGCAGGTTCACCGGCCTCGCCATGTTCGCCTGGCTGTCGGCGCCGGAGAGCCTGCCGCGCACCACCCTGCACTCGGAATCGATCCCGACCGAAGCCAACAACTGGGCCGGCCAGAACGCCACCGGCTTCCGCAACGCCGAGATGGACCGCCTGATCGACGCCGCCGAGATCGAGCTCGACCCGGACCGGCGCAAGGCGCTGTGGGCCGAGATGCAGCGGATCTACGCGACCGAGCTGCCGGCTATCCCGCTGTATTTCCGGGCCGAGCCCTACATCCTGCCGAACTGGCTGACCGGCGTCCGCCCGACCGGTCACAAGTACACGACCACCAACTGGATCGAGGACTGGAGGGTGGCGGAGTGACGGCGGCCGTCGCCCGTCGCTTCGTGGGTCCCGGCTCTTCGCCCGGATCAAGCCCGGGCTTCGGCCGGGATGAGGGGTGTTTTGGGCGATCTCCATTTGTCCTCATCCCGGATTGGCGCGCTGAAAGCGTGACGGAGCCGGGACCCAGAGTTCGAAGGGCCGGCTGAAGCCATGCTGCGCTACCTCGCCGGGCGGATCGTGCAGGCCCTGGTGGTCCTGCTGCTGCTGTCGGCCGCGACCTACGTCCTGCTCGGGCTGATGCCGGGCGACCCGATCGACCTGATGGTCGGCGCCGACCCGCGGATCACCTCGCAGGACATCGCCCGGCTGAAGGCGCTGCAGGGCCTCGACCGGCCGTTGTGGGAGCGCTACCTGCACTGGCTGGGGGCCGCGCTGCACGGCGACCTCGGCTATTCGCGGCTGTACACCCAGCCGGTGCTGGACATCGTCGCCGACCGCATGCCGCGGACCCTGGTGCTGATCGGCCTGGCGCTGGCGGTGGCGCTCGCCGTCGCCCTGCCGGCGGCCACGGTGGCGGCCCGCAACCCCGGCGGGATCGTCGACCGCGGGGTCAACCTGCTGTGCTTCGCCGGCATCTCGGTACCGCCGTTCTGGCTGGCGCTGATCCTGATCATCGTGTTCGCCGTGGTCCTGGGCTGGCTGCCGGCCGGCGGAACGGTCGGTGCCGAGGGAGGCGGCCTGCTCGACCGCGCCGCCCATCTGGTGCTGCCGGTCGCCACCCTGGCCGCCGCCAGCGTCGCCGCCTACACGAGGCACCTGCGCGCCGCCCTGATCGAGGCGCTCGGCGAGGACTACGTCCGCACCGCCCGCGCCAAGGGCCTCAGCGAGCGCGTGGTGACCATGCGACACGCCCTGCGCAACGCCCTCCTGCCGGTGGTCACCCTGCTCGGCCTCGACCTCGGCAGCCTGGTGTCCGGCGCGCTGGTGACCGAGACCATGTTCGCCCAGCCGGGCATGGGCAAGACGATCTACGACGCGGTCATGGGCAACGACTACAACCTGGCCCTGGTCGGCCTGCTGGTGGCAGCGGCGGCGACCCTGCTCGGCAACCTGGCGGCCGACCTCGCCTACGCCCGGCTCGACCCGCGCATCGTCTACCGCGCGGAGCCCGGGGCGTGAGCGCCATCGTCCGACGCCTCGGTCCCGGCGCCAGCCTGGCGGCCGCGATCCTGGTCGCGCTGGCCCTGGCCGCGGCGGCGGCGCCGCTGGTCGAGCGCGCCCTCGGCCTGGACGCCGAGGCGGTCGACCTGTTCGGCCGGCTGGCGCCGCCCTCGGCCGCGCACCCGCTGGGCACCGACGAACTCGGGCGCGACCTGCTGCTGCGGCTGCTGTACGGCGGCCGGGTGTCGCTGACCGTCGGCGTGGTGGCGGCGGTCGCGGCGGCGGCGATCGGCACCGCGATCGGCCTCGCCGCCGGCTATCTCGGGGGCCGCACCGACGCCGTGCTGATGCGGTTCGCCGACGGGGTGATCGCCCTGCCGCTGCTGCCGCTGCTGATCGTGCTGGCGGCGGTCGACCTGACCAAGCTCGGCCTGTCGCCCGAGGCCGCGGCGTCGGAAACCGTGCTGCTCGGCCGGCTGGTGGTGCTGGTGGCGCTGGTCGGCTGGCCGACCACGGCGCGGCTGGTGCGCGCCGCCGCCCTCAGCCTGCGCCGACGCGAATTCGTCGAGGCCGCCCGCGCCCTCGGCTTCTCGCCGCTGCGCGTCGCCGTCCGCCACGTGCTGCCGAACGCGGCGGCACCGATCCTGGTGGCGACCACGCTGGCGGTCGGGAACGTGGTGCTGTTCGAGAGCGTGCTGAGTTTCCTCGGCCTCGGCATCCGGCCGCCGACCCCGTCCTGGGGCAACATGCTGACCGGCGCCCAGGAGCTGATCTGGGAGAGTCCGCGGCTGGCGGTCTGGCCGGGCGTGCTGATCTTCGCGACCGTGGTCAGCGTCAACCTGCTGGGAGACGCCCTGCGCGACGCCCTCGACCCGCGCTCGCGGCGCCGCGCGGCCGGTGGCGCCCGGGGCGGCGAATAGGCGCGCTGCGGTCACCCACGATTGCGGGCGCTGCCCGAAACCGCCAAAGTCGGGCCATGACCGCAGCCCGCTCCATCCTGCTCGCCGTCCTGGCGCTCGGCCTGCTCGCCGGCTGCGACGATCCTCCTCAGCAGCCCCGGGGACAGGAGAACCTGCGCGAGGTGAAGCCACCCTCCGGCCCCGAGTTCACCGGTGACGTCTGCGTGGTGGTGCGCAACCGCGCGCCGTTCACCATCACCGGTCGCGTTCTTATGAAGACGCGCGAACGCGCCACCTTCCGGCTGGCCCGCAACGAGACCCGCCGGCTCTGCCTGTCGGGAACGACCTACGGCAACTACACGGTGTCTTTCGTGCTCACCAACTTCGTCACCATCCCGCTGTTCAGCTGCTACACCACGACCGAGCAGGCGATCGAGGTGTTCGCCTACCAGCGCGGCGACAGCTGGCTGTACAACGCGACCTGCCGGTAGCGGGCGGCGCCCGTCGCGCCGTGGGTTCCGGCTCGGCCACGCCCACGCGCGGCCGTCCGGAATGACGAAATCGGGGGATGCGTCGGCCCGCGCGACCTCTCTATCGTCATTCCGGACCGGGCCGCCCTCGGCGGAAGCGGGGATGCGGCGGCCGGTTCCCCCTCCCCCCGTCGTCATTCCGGACCGGGCCGCCCTCGGCGGACCGGCGCCGGAACCCACCAAGCGACGGGCGCTCCCCGTTATCCTTCCGCCCGCGGCAGCTCGGCCTCGACCAGCTTCGACCAGTAGCTGGCGCCGAGCGGCAGCACCTCGTCGTTGAAGTCGTAGCCCGGGTTGTGCAGCATCGCACCGGCCTCGGCCTCGCCGGCGCCGAGCCAGATGTAGCTGCCGGGTCGGGCCCGCAGCATGTAGGCGAAGTCCTCGCCGCCCATGCTCGGGGTCGGGTTGCGGTCCACCTTGTCGGCCCCGACCAGCTCGGCCGCCACCCGGGCCGCGATCTCGGTCTCGGCCTCGTGGTTGACGGTCGCCGGGTAGCCGCGCCGGAAGTCGACGTCGCCGCGGCCGCCATGAGCGGCGGTCACGCCGTCGACGATCTGCCGCATGCGCCGCTCGGCGATGTCGGTGACCTCGTCGCGGTAGGTGCGCACGGTGCCGCACAGCTTCACCAGCGGCGGGATGACGTTGTAGGCGTCGCCGCCGTGGATCTGGGTGACCGACACCACGACAGAGTCGAGCGGGTGGGTGCTGCGGCTGGCGATCGACTGCAGGGCGCCGACCAGCTCGGAAGCGACGACGATCGGGTCGACGGTCTGGTACGGCATGGCGGCGTGGCCGCCGCGGCCGTGAACGACGATGTCGAACTCGCTGGTGCCGGCCATCATCGGCCCGGCCTTCACCGCGAACTCGCCGACCGGCATGCCCGGCATGTTGTGCATGCCCCACACGGTCTCGACCGGGAACAGCTCGAACAGGCCTTCCTTGACCATGCGGTCGCCGCCGGCCCCGCCCTCCTCGGCCGGCTGGAAGATGAAGTACACGGTGCCGTCGAAGTTGCGGGTCTCGGCCAGGTACCGTGCCGCCCCCAGCAGCATGGTGGTGTGGCCGTCATGGCCACAGGCGTGCATGCGCCCGGGGTTCAGCGACGCATGCTCGGCACCGGTCGCCTCGGTGATCGGCAGCGCATCCATGTCGGCCCGCAGCCCGATCGCCTTGCCGTTGTCCGAACGCCCGACCAGCTTGCCGACCACGCCGGTGACGGCCAGGCCGCGGTGCACCTCGATGCCGAACGACTCCAGCTGCTTCGCCACGAAGTCGCTGGTCCACTCCTCCTCGTAGGACAGCTCCGGGTGCTGGTGCAGCTCGCGCCGCCACGCGGTCATGTCGGCGTGGAAATCGGCGATACGGTTGATGATCGGCATGATCGGGTTCCTGGTTGTGGACGCGGCGTCCGGGCGAGAGGGTATTCGACCGAACGGCTCAGCTCGGGCAAGGGAGAATCTGCTCGGGACCGACCGGAAACGCGGATTTGAAACGCTTGGACAGGTCCCGCATGATCGATCGGTTGCCTCGAATGACCTTGACCCGGTCGTCGATCTGCCCGCGGGTCTCGCCGGTGCATTGCGTGCGACGGCCCATGAGCTCGCGAAAGACCCATGGCTGACAGGCGGTTAGCGCCGACGGCTGCCGGGTCACCGAACCCTCGGTGACACCGAGCTTCCCGAAATCCTCGCCGGGTGCGGCAGGCGCCGTCGTGAGCCGGGCGAACGAGGCCTCCAGGACCTTGGGATCGGCAGACGGCGCCAGCGCGATCTCCATCGACACATGCCCGGCGTAGACCGTGGCCCCCGGGCGCACGTCGATGACGGCGGACGCGTCGAGCGGACGGCCCGCCTGATCGAAGCAGACCAGGCCCTGGCCGCCGGTCTGCGCCACGTCGACCGCCTTTACGAAGGCGTAGCGGCCGGCGTCGACGCGGCGCGCGACATAGCCGGTCTTCTCGATCGCCGGCAGCTCGATGTAGCTCGGGCCGGCCTTGCCCGCGAGCATGCTTCGCTGCTCCGGCGAGAGCGTCCCGGAGGCGCCCAGCTCCGCTAGATGGATGCTTGGCAGGGACGCGACCTTCCGGCTCTCCCAGTCCGCCATTCCGGCCGGAGGGATCAGCTTCACGCTGTAGCTGTAGACGATCTCGGTCTCGGGCCCGCCGAACGGCGGCCCGTCGTTGAAGGTCGAGCGCGGCGACGAGCGCCCGGCGCACGCCGCCAGTACGACACACAGCAGCACACCCAGAGCGGGCGCCATCCACCTACGCGACATCGTTGCCCCCAGTTCGTCCCCGCCGTCCGTCTGAAACGCGGCGCTGCCGCGGCGCAAACGTCCGAAGCGCTGCCCGACACCCTATAGGGTTCAGGACGTGTCCGAAAAGGACCGTTCACCGAAAGCGGGTCCGAAGTCGCCGCGCCACTACCGGGCCTTCGCCACCACGCCGTTCTTCACCACCATGCGGTGGTTGGCGACCAGCGCCGCCATGGCGATGTCGTCGACCGGGTTGCCGTCGACGATCAGCAGGTCGGCGGCCTTGCCGTCGGCGATCGTGCCGCGGTCGGTCACGCCCATCAGGTCGGTGCCGTTGCGGGTCGAGAAAACCAGCGCGTCGGCCGGCGAGATGCCGGCCTCGGTGACCATGTACTGCAGCTCCAGCGCATTCACGCCGTGCCGGTTGTACGGGGTGCCGGCGTCGGTCCCCATCGCGATCTTGCCGCCGGCCTTGTAGAACTTGCGGATCGAGTTGACGTGGTCGACCACGACGCGCTCGCACTTCTCGACCGCGTAGGCCGGCACGCCCTGGTCCTTGTGGGCCAGGATGTTCTTCACCGCCGCCAGGGTCGGCACCAGGTAGGTGCCGCGCTTGGTCATCTCCTCGACGCACTCGTCGGTCATGAAGATGCCGTGCTCGATCGAGTCGATCCCGCCGCGCACCGCGTTCAGGATGCCTTCCGAGCCCTGGGCGTGGCTGGCGCAGCTCTTGTGGAAGCGATGGCCCTCGTGGATCCCGGCCGCCATCTCCTCGGCGGTGTAGTGGGCATCCTCCGGGTTGACGCCCGGGGTCATCACGCCGCCGGTCGCCATGATCTTGATGACGTCGGAGCCGGCGTGCACCTGCTCGCGCACCGCCTTGACCACCTCGTCGACGCCGTCGGCGATCCGGCCCAGCCGGTTGCCGTGACCGCCGGTCATGCAGATCATCCGGCCGGCGGCGCGGATCGTCGGGCCGAGCTGCTGGCCGGTGTTGCAGGCGTCGCGGACCGCGAACTCCAGGTAGTCCTTGCCGCCGCAGTCGCGCACCGAGGTGACGCCGCCGCGCAGGGTGGTCTGGGCGTTGGCCAGCGCCTTCATGACGATCTGGCTGTCGCGCAGCACCACCATGGCGGCGTGCGGGTTGGCCTCGCCGCCCATGCACAGGTGGACGTGGCAGTCGACCAGACCCGGCAGCAGGGTGCCGCCCGAAGTGTCGACCCGCTCGCCGGCGAACCCGTCGAACTCGCCGAGCGGGGCGAGCTTCGCGATCGTCGCCCCCTCGACCAGCACGCCGTGATCCTCCAGCAGCCGGCCGGTTCCGTCGAATACCAGGCCGCCCGCGTAAAGCGTCGCCATCGGTCTGCTCCTGTGCTGATTGGGGGCCGGTCGCCGGCCGCAACGAAAGGTCGGTGATGGTTAGTCCAGCCGGCCGGCCGGGGCAAGGTCGGCGAGCCGGGCGTCGATAACCGCGGCGTCCGGCAGGCTGCTCATCGCGCCCTCGGCGGTGCAGGCGAGGCCGGCGGCGACGCTGGCGCGGCGCATCGCCTCGGGCAGAGCGCCACCGCCGTCGAGGGTCGCCGCCAGCACCCCGACGAAGGCGTCGCCGGCGCCGACGGTGTCGACCGCCGCGACCGGCAGTACCCCGACCGACCAGGCGGTGCCGTCGGCCTCGGCCGCCACCGCCCCGTCGCCGCCGAGGGTGACGATGCAGGTGAGCCGGTGCCGGGCCGCCAGGTTGCGTGCCAGGCCGAGCGGGGTGCCGGCCTCGCCCTCCAGGGTCCGGGCCTCCGGCTCGTTGACCACCAGCACGTCCACGTCGGCCAGCGCCGACGGCGGGATCGGCCGGGCCGGTGCCAGATTCAGCACGGTCCGCGCGCCGGCCGCCCTGGCCCGCCGCAGGGCCGCGGCAGTCTGCTCGACCGGGATCTCCATCTGGCACACCAGGGTGGTGCCCGGGCCGAGCCCGGCGTCCGCCAGCAGGTCAGCCGCGACCGCGCCGTTGGCGCCGCTGGCCACCACGATCTGGTTCTCGCCGCCGGCCTCGACCATCACCGCCGCGGTGCCGGTGGCGCCGGGGACCCGCCGCACGCCCGAGACGTCGCAGCCGGTGTCGGCCAACGCCGTCAGCATGTCGCTGCCGGAACTGTCCTCGCCGACGCAGCCGAAGAATGCCGCAACCGCCCCGGCGCGGGCCGCGGCCGCTGCCTGGTTGGCGCCTTTGCCGCCCGGCCGCACGGTCACGGTCGGGGTCAGCACGGTCTCGCCGCGCCCCGGCAGCCGGTCGACGGCGAAGAACAGGTCGGCGTTGATCGAGCCGAGGACGACGATCACGGCCCGCTACCGCAGCTTCGGATTCAGCGCGTCGCGCAGCCAGTCGCCGAGCAGGTTGACGCTGAGAGCGAGCCCGACCAGCGCCAGGCACGGGAAGAAGGTGATCCACCACTCGCCGGAGAACAGGAAGTTGTTGCCGATGCGGATCAGGGTCCCCAGCGACGGCGTGGTCGGCGGCATCCCAACCCCCAGGAAAGACAGGGTCGCCTCGCTGATGATCGCCAGCGCGAGCCCGATGGTGGCGATCACCAGCACCGGCCCCATCACGTTCGGCAGGATGTGCCGCAACATGATCAGGAACGGGTGAATGCCGATCACCCGGGCGGCCTGGACGTACTCCTTGTTGCGCTCCACGAGCGTGGCGCCGCGGGTCACGCGGGCGTATTTCGGCCAGTCGGAGATGCCGATGGCGACCACCAGGACCATGATCGCCAGCTTCTCGTCCATCTCGCCGCCGACCTGGACCCGCACGACCCCGTCGATCATCAGGGCGATCAGGATGCCGGGCACGGTGAGCTGGATGTCGGCGGTTCGCATGATCAGCGTCTCCACGAAACCGCCGACATAGCCCGACAGGATGCCGAGCGAGATGCCGAGCACCGCCGAGAACAGCACCGCGGCGAAGCCGACCAGCAGGGAGATCCGGGCGCCGTACACCAGCGTGGAGAGGATGTCGCGGCCCTGGTCGTCGGTACCGAGCAGGTAGCGCGCCATGCCGTCCTCGGTCCAGGCCGGCGGCGTGAAGGCGTCGGCGTAGACCAGGCTGGCGGGGTCGAACGGATTCTGCGGCGTGACCAGCGGCGCGAACAGCGCGGCCAGCAGGTAGGCCAGGGTCACGACCGCCGCGGTCACCGTCACCGGCGAGCGCGTGAAGCTCCACCAGAGATCGGAGTCGAGCAGCCGGCCGAGCGCCGAGGACGGCGCCTTCGGGCGGTCGGATGCGGCGGCGCGCCGCGGTTCGACGTCGACGGCCATGTCAGCTCAACCGCCCGGCGGCGGTCCCCCTGTCGACCTTCAGGCGCGGATCGATCGCGTAGTACAGCAGGTCGACCAGCAGGTTGATGGACACGAAGACGAACGCGACCATGGTCAGGTAGGCGGCCATGATCGGCACGTCGGCAAACTGCACGGCCTTGATGAACAGCAGGCCCATGCCGGGCCAGTTGAACACCGTCTCGGTGATGATCGAGAACGCGATCAGCGAGCCGATGTTGAGGCCGACGATGGTGATCACCGGCACCAGCGTGTTCTTCAGGGCGTGGCCGAAGTTGATCGCCCGGTTGCTGAGCCCGCGGGCGCGCGCGAACTTGATGTAGTCGGTGCGCATCACCTCCAGCATCTCCGAGCGCACCAGCCGCATGATCAGGGTCAGCTGGAACAGGCTGAGGGTGATCGACGGCAGAATCAGCGCCTGCCAGCCGGAGAAGGTCAGGAATCCGGTGCTCCACCAGCCGATCTGCACGACCTCGCCGCGTCCGAACGACGGCAGTACCAGCATCTGCACCGAGAACAGGTAGATCAGCAGGATTCCGATCACGAAGGTCGGCAGCGACACCCCGATCAGCGACACCGTCAGCAACGCGCGGCTGACCCAGGAATCGCGGTGGATGCCGCAGTACACGCCGAGCGGGATGCCGGTGATCAGGGCCAGCACCGCCGAGACCAGCACCAGCTCGAGCGTCGCCGGCATGCGCTCGGCGATCAGGTCCTCGACCGGCCGCTGCAGCCGATAGGAGATCCCGAACTCGCCCTGCAGCGCGTCGACGACGAAGCGGCCGAACTGCACGGGAAACGGATCGTTGAGGCCGAGCCGCTCGCGCAGTTCCCGGCGGTCCTCCTGGGTGGCCTCCTGGCCGACCATGTTGTTCACGGGGTCGCCCGCGAAGCGGAACAGCGAAAACGACACGAACGCCACGACCAGCATGACGAGCGCGGCCTGCAGGAGCCGGCGGATCACGTAGGAAACCAAAGGCGGGTCCCTCGATCGAAGCGGTCGGCCGGCCCGATGGAACCGGGCCGGCCGCCGGGTCAGGTCACGGTCACTTCCACTGCGCGGTGCGGAACTGCGGCGAATCGTTGGGCACGATCGGCAGCGTCAGCCCGTCCTTCATGCCCCAGGCGATCACCTGGTGGTGCAGCGGCAGGTAGACGTTGGACGCCTTCAGGATGTCCCAGGCCTCCTTGATCATCGCGTCCCGCTTGGCGGAGTCCGTCTCGGTCTCCATCAGCGTGGTCAATTCGTCCAGGCGGGCATCCGCGAAGCCGGTGAAGTTCCAGCTCCCCTTGGAGGCCGCGAGGTAGGAGAACACGTAGTGGGAGTCGAGCGTCGGCACGCCCCAGCCGAGCATGTAGAAGTCCGATTCCTTGTTCTGCAGGCTCTTGAAGTGGATGCTCTTCGAGCGCGCGTTCAGCGACACCTCGATGCCGATCTTGGCGAGCATGCCGACGGTCGCCTGGCAGATCGCCTCGTCGTTGTTGTAGCGGTCGTTCGGGCAGTCCAGCTGGACCTTGAAGCCGTTCGGATAGCCGGCCTCGGCCAGCAGCTTCTTCGCCGCGTCGACGTCGTAGCCGAGCCGCTCGTCCAGCGCCTCGGTGTAGCCGTGCACGCCGGGCGAGGTGATGATGCCGGCCGGGAAACTCATGCCGCGCATCGTCTTCTTGCGGATCGTGTCGATGTCGATCGCGCGGTACATGGCCTCGCGGACCTTCGGGTTCTTGAACGGGTTGCCGCCGGCGACCTCGGTGTGCCGCAGCTTGTCGACGCCGGTGTCGACCCCGAAGAAGATCGTGCGGATCTGGTTGACCTGCTCGACCTTGAGGCCGGGCGTGGCCTTGATCCGGGCCAGGTCCTGCAGCGGCGGGTCGAGCACGAAGTCGAGTTCGCCCGACAGCAGCGCCGCCACCCGGGTCGCGGGGTTGGCGATCGGCCGGTAGACGATCTCGCTCACGTTGGTCTTCGGGTCGGAGACTCCCCAGCCCCACCAGGCCTCGTTGACGGTCATCCGGGTCTCGATGTCCGGGTCGCGCTTGGCGAGGATGAACGGGCCGGTGCCGTTGGCATTGCGGACCGCGTGGGTCTCCTCCTTCTCCTTGTAGTTCTGCGGCGCCTGGACGCCGTGCTGCTCGGACCACTCCTTGTCCATGATCCGGATCGAGCTGATCTGGTCCGGCAGGATCGGGTTCGGACCCTTCGTGGTGATCCGCACCGTGTAGTCGTCGACCTTGTCGACGGTCTCGATCGAGTTGACGTAGTTCTTGAAGTCCGAGGTCTCCGACAGCGCCCGCTGGAACGAGAACACCACGTCGTCGGCGTTGAACGGCTGGCCCTCGTGGAACTTGACGCCCTCCCGCAGCTTGAACTCCCAGACCGACGGCTCGACCGGCTTCCACGACACCGCCAGCCCCGGGATCTTCGCGAGCTTCGAATCCCGCAGGATCAGGCTGTCGTAGACCTGCGAGTTCATGGTGCTGGTCGGACCCTCGTTCTGGGCGTGCGGGTCCATCGTCAGCGCGTCGCCCTGGCTGGCCCAGTTCAGCGTCTTCGCGCTGGCTCCCCCGGCGAACGCGACGGCCGTCGCGAGCCCGAGCGCATATGCCACGTGTCTCATACGGTCAGTCCCCTGTTGTCCTGAGCTTTTGGGGCGCGGCCAAATGACGCGCCCGTGGGGAAGTCTAGTGAAGGCCGGCGACCGCCGCCACCCGGTCCCGTCGATCGGTCGCGACGACGTGACCGACGCCGCGGTCAGCCGTCGTGGACGCTGCCGCCGAGACCCTCCGGAACCGCCGGCGCGGCCAGCACCGGCTCCTCCGGCACCCGCCCCTCCTCGACGCCGTGGCACGCCACGGTCGCGTTGCCCGGCATTGCCAGCGCCCGCGGACTCTCGACGCGGCAGCGCTCGTTGGCGAACGGACAGCGCGGATGGAAGCTGCAGCCGGTCGGCGGGTTGATCGGGTTCGGCACCTCGCCGCCGACCGGCGTGCGCTCGCGCCCGGTCATGTCGAGGTCGGGAATGGTGTCCAGCAGCAGCCGCGTGTACGGGTGCCGCGGCGTCGTGAACAGCGTCCTGGACGGCGCCTGCTCCACCATCTTGCCGAGGTACATCACCCCGACCCGGTTGGAGATGTGATACACGACCGCCAGGTTGTGGCTGATGAACAGGTAGGTCAGCCCGAGGTCGCGCTGCAGGTCGCGCATCAGGTTGAGGATCTGCGCCTGCACCGACACGTCGAGCGCCGAAGTCGGCTCGTCGCACACCAGGAACTCGGGATTGGAGGCGAGCGCCCGGGCGATCGAGATGCGCTGGCGCTGGCCGCCCGAGAACTCGTGCGGGAACTTCTCGCCGTCGCGCGGGTTCAGCCGCACCTGCTCCAGCAACTCGCCGACCCGGCGCTCGACCGCCGCCTTGTCGGACGCCAGGCCGAACGCCCGGATCGGCTCGGCGACGATGTCCCGCACCCGCCAGCGCGGGTTCAGGCTGGCATACGGGTCCTGGAAGATCATCTGCAGCCGGCGGCGCACCGGTGCCATCTGCTTGCGGCTCAGGCCGGCGATGTTGCGGCCCTCGAGCTCGATGGAGCCGGCGGTCGGGCCGTGCAGCCCGACGATCAGCCGGGCGACCGTCGACTTGCCGCATCCGGACTCGCCGACCAGCCCGAAGGTCTCGCCGCGGGCGATCTCCAGGTCGATCCCGTCGACCGCCTTCAGGATCTGCCGCGGCTGGCGCTCCAGCACCCGGTTCAGCCAGGGTGCCGAGACGTCGAAGTAGCGCTTCAGCCCGGCGACCTTCAGCACCGTGCCGCTGGCCGCCGGATCGTGGATCTTCGCCGCCTCAGCCATCGGCCCGCTCCATCGCCGTGCCCGACCGGCTGGCGACGATCGCCTTGGCCTCGGCGGTCGTGCGGCCGGCGGCTGTGTCGTACAGCCAGCACGACACCTGCCCGTCGTCGACCGCAATCAGCTCCGGCCGGTCCCGGCGGCAGCGGTCGAAGGCGTGCAGGCAGCGCGGGTTGAACGCGCAGCCCGGGGGAATGTCGGTCAGCCGCGGCATCGAGCCCGGGATCTGCTCCAGCCGGTCGGCATCGTGGCCGATCGCCGGGATCGAGCCCATCAGCCCGTGGGTGTAGGGGTGCTTGGCGTTCTTGATGACCTCGCGCACCGGCCCGATCTCGGCGATCCGGCCGGCATACATCACCGCCACCCGGTCGGCGGTCTCGGCGATCACGCCCATGTCGTGGGTCACCAGCATCACCGCCGTGCCGTGCTCGCGGCACAGCCGCTTCAGCAGCGCGATGATCTGCGCCTGGATCGACACGTCGAGCGCGGTCGTCGGCTCGTCGGCGATGATCAGCCGCGGGTTCACGCACAGCGCCAGCGCGATCACCACCCGCTGCCGCATGCCGCCGGAGAACTGGTGCGGGTACTGGTCGACCCGCCGCTCCGGCGCCGGGATGCCGACCTCGGCCAGCAGCTCGACGGCCCGCGCCCGCGCCTGGGTCGGGGTCATGTCGGTGTGGGTCATGATGGTCTCGGTCAGCTGCCGGCCGATCGAGTACAGCGGGTTCAGGCTGGTCAGCGGGTCCTGGAAGATGGCGCCGATCTCCTTGCCGCGGATCCGCCGCATCTTCTCGTAGGGCAGGTTGTCGATCCGCCGGCCCTCGAGCAGGACCTCGCCGGATGCGATCCGCCCCGGCGGCTCCAGCAGACCGATCACGGCAGCACCGGTCATCGACTTGCCGGCACCCGACTCGCCGACCACGCCCAGCACCTCGCCCTCGGCGATGTCGAAGGAGATGTCGTCGACCGCGGTCAGCGTGCCGCGGCGGGTCGGGAACTCGACGACGAGGTTTCGGACCTGCAGCAGAGGATTCGCCATGGCCATCACCGGAGCTTCGGGTTGAGGGCGTCGCGCAGCCAGTCCCCGAGAAGGTTGACCGCCAGGACCAGGATGGCGAGGGCCGCGCCCGGGAAGATCGTGATCCACCATTCGCCGGAGAACAGGTAGTCGTTACCGACCCGGATCAGCGTGCCGAGCGACGGTTCGGTCGGCGGCACCCCGACCCCCAGGAACGACAGGGTGGCCTCGGCGATGACGGCGAGCGCGAGCTGGATGGTGGCGATCACCAGCACCGGCCCCATCACGTTGGGCAGGATGTGCCGCAGCATGATCTTGGCCGGGTGGATGCCGATCACATGGGCCGCCTGCACGTACTCCTTGCCGCGTTCCACCAGGGTCGAGCCCCGCACAGTGCGGGCGTACTGCACCCAGTTCGACAGGCCGATCGACAGCACCAGCACCACATAGGCGAGCGTCACCTGGTCGACCTGCCACTCCGGATGGGTCTTGAAGTAGCCGATCACCACGCCGTTGATCAGCAGCGCCACCAGGATCGCCGGGAACGACAGCTGGATCTCGGCCATCCGCATGATGAAGGCGTCGACGGCGCCGCCGACGAAGCCGGACAGCAGCCCGAGCGCGATGCCGAGCACCATCGACAGCAGCACGCTGGCGAAGCCGATCAGCAGCGACACCCGGCTGCCGTAGATGATCGCCGACAGCATGTCGCGGCCCTGGTCGTCGGTGCCGAGCAGGAAGCGCGGATCGCCGTCCGCCATCCAGGCCGGCGGGATCAGGCTGTCCAGCAGGTCCAGCTTGGCCAGGTCGAACGGATCGTGCGGCGCGACCCAGGGCCCGAAGGCCGCCGCCAGGAAGTACAGCAGGGTCACCGCCGCGGCACCGACCGTCACCGGCGAGCGCTTGAAGCTGGCCCAGACGTCACCGTCGAGGAACCGCCGCAACGGGTCGAGCAGGCCCGGCGCCGAGGTGTGTGCGTCAGCCATGGCCGGTCGCCTTCCCGGTGTCCACGCGCAGCCGCGGATCAACCACGTAGTACAGCATGTCGACGATCAGGTTGATGACCACGAAGAAGAAGGCGATCAGCATCAGGTAGGCCGCCATGATCGGGATGTCGACGTTCTGGACCGCCTGCAGGAACATCTGCCCCATGCCCGGCCACTGGAACACCGTCTCGGTGATGATCGCGAAGGCGATGATCGAGCCGATCTGCAGCCCGGTGATGGTGATCACCGGCACCAGCGTGTTCTTCAGCGCATGGCCGAAGTTGATCGCCCGGTTGGCGAGGCCGCGGGCGCGCGCGAACTTGATGTAGTCGGTGCGCAGCACCTCCAGCATCTCCGAGCGCACCAGCCGCATGATCAGGGTCAGCTGGAACAGCCCCAGCGTGATCGACGGCATGATCAGCGCCTTCAGCCCGTCGGCGGTCAGCAGGCCGGTGCGCCAGCCCCCCAGGTCGACCACCGTGCCGCGGCCGAACGACGGCAGCTGCAGGACCGACGGGTCGATCGCGAACAGACCGAACACCGAGATCGCCGGCGCGTTCGCCAAGGTCACCGAGAACAGGAAGATCAGCAGGATGCCGATCAGAAACGTCGGCAGCGAAATGCCGATCAGCGAGACCGTGAGGAACACCTTGGCCAGGAAGCCGTCGCGGTTCAGCCCGGTGTAGACCCCCATCGGGATCCCGACCAGCAGCGAGAACAGCGCCGACACCGCCGACAGCTCGAGCGTCGCCGGCAGCCGCTCCAGCAGCATGTCGGCGACCGGCCGCTTGTGCTGGTAGGAGATGCCGAAATCGCCGGACACGGCGTTGACGATGAAGTGCCAGAACTGCACGACGATCGGGTCGTTCAGGCCGAGCCGCTCGCGCAGGGCGGCGCGCTCGGCGAGGCTGGTCTCGATGCCGACCATCTGGTTCACCGGGTCGCCGATGAACTGGAACATCGCGAACGACACCAGCGCGACGACGAACATCACGAACAGCGACTGGATGAACCGTCTGATGATGAAAGCGACCATGGGGTCGAAATATCCTGAAACTCGACGAGTCGAAATGACGACCGGCCGGCGGGGACTCCGCCGGCCGGCCCCAGTGCGTCAGGCGCTCAGTTCACCTTCACGTAGTACAGCATGAACTGGTTGTCGGCCCGCTGGGCGAGCTCGATGTTGGCGCGCTTGCCCCAGGCCAGACCCTGCTGGTGCAGCGGGATGTAGCCCCAGTCGTCGTTCAGCTGCTTGTACGCGTCGAAGATCATCTGGTCGCGCTTCTTGGCGTCGGTCTCGCTCAGGACCTTCGCGGTCAGTTCGTCGACCTTGGCGTTCGAGTAGCCGCCGACGTTGAACTTGCCGCGACCGTCGTCGGCCGGCGTGGCGATGATGTTGTACAGCACGTTCCAGCTGTCGAACGAGCCCGGGGTCCAGCCCAGCAGGTAGAAGCTGGTGTCGCGCTTCGGCCGCAGGATCTTGGCGAAGTACTGGGCCTTCGGCTGGGCCAGCAGGTCGACCTTGACGCCGACCTTGGCCAGCATCGCCACCACCGCCTGGCAGATCTTCTCGTCGTTGACGTAGCGGTTGTTCGGGCAGTCCATGCCGACCTCGAAGCCGTCCGGGTAGCCGGCCTCGGCCAGCAGCTTCTTCGACTTCTCGGGGTCGTACTCCGGCCGCTTGAACTCGTCGGAGCGCGAGAACAGGAACGGCGAGATCATCAGGGCCGACGGGGTCGACAGGCCGCGCATGATCTTCTTCTTGATCGCCTCGACGTCGACCGCGCGGTAGAACGCCTCGCGCACCCGCACGTCCTTGAACGGGTTCTTGCCCTTGACGTTGGAGTACAGGAGCTCGTCGTACTCCTGGTCCATGCCGAGGAAGATGGTGCGCAGCTCCGGCCCGGCCAGCACGTCGGTGTTCGGGTCGCCCTCGAGCCGCTTCATGTCCTGGACCGGCACCGGGTACATCATGTCGATCTCGCCGGACAGCAGGGCCGCTACCCGGGTCGAGTCGGAGCTGATCGGGGTCATGACGACCTCGGTCAGGTTGTGCTTCTTGTTGGCGGCGTCCCACCAGCCGTCATACGGCTTCAGCACGGTCTTCACGTCGGTCTCGCGCGAGGCGACCATGAACGGCCCGGTGCCGTTGGTGTTGCGGGTCGCGTAGTTCTCCTTGCCGGCGGTCACGTCGGTCGGAGCGGTGGCGTCGTTCGCCTCGGACCACTCCTTGTCCATGATGTACCAGGTCGCCCACTCGGCGTTCAGGATCGGGTTCGGGGCGTCGGTGACGAAGTCGACGGTGTGGTCGTCGACCTTGACGATCTCGGTCACGCCGGCGAGGCGCGTCTTGAGGTCGGACCCCTCGGCCCGCACCCGGTCGGCCGAGAACAGCACGTCGTCGGCGTTGAACTCGTTGCCGTTATGGAACTTCACGCCCTTGCGAAGGTGGAACCGCCAGCGCGTCGGCTCGACGATCTCCCAGCTCTCCGCCAGGGCCGGCTGGATCTGCAGGTTCTCGTCGCGCCGGATCAGCCCCTCGTACACGTTGCCGAGCAAACCGAGGGTGAAGGTCTCGTTCAGCGAGTATGGGTCCAGCGACTGGGCGTCGCCCTGGAAGGCCCATCGGAAGGTCTTGGCTTCCGCCGCGGGGGCGGCGAACGCCCCGGCGAGCACGGCCACCGCGGCGGCGGCCATCAACGTCTTACGCATTGTCAAAGCTCCCACGTGTGTCGCCAGTGGCGACGGTTCCGCATCTCGGTGGCGCGGACCGCCGCGTTCGACTTATTGGTGCCGGCCCTGCCGGCACATCGGGGCAATAAAGCTGTTGTGCCCTACGGCGTCAATCGCGAGCGGGTACGGCCGGCCGCCGTCAGGGCCCGTCCGGGAGCCGGCGCCCGTGCGTTCCGTCGGCCTCGACGAACCAGTCGCCGATCTCGCTGGACGTCATGAAGACGACGTCGTCGCGCTCGAGCAGCAGGTCGAGACAACGCTCGAAGTGATGCGCCACGTGGGGCACGCCGATCAGGTGCGGGTGCAGCGCGATCGTCAGGACCCGGGGCTGGATCGGCGCCTCGCGTTCGAAGACCGCCAGGGTCGCCTGCAGGCGCCGGTACATCTCGTCGCTCGAGCTGTGCTGCACCGCATAGATCGGCACGTCGTTCATCTCGAAGGTGTACGGCATCGCCACCATCGGGCCGTGCTCGGTTCGCATCCAGCACGGCAGGTCGTCGACCAGCCAGTCGTGCAGGAACTCGACGCCGTGCTTCCTGAGCAGGTCCGGTGTCTCCAGGGTCTCGCCGATCCCCGGGCCGAGCCAGGCACGGACCTGCTGCCCCGACAGGCCGCGCAGCCGGGCCAGCGAGCGCTCGATCTCCGCCTCCTGGTCCTCCGCCTGCTTCAGGGACTGCTGGAACCAGCCGTGCCCAACGAACTCCCAGCCGGCGGCCAGTACGGCGTCGGCGATCGTCGGATAGACGTCGGCGACCTGGGCGTTCATCAGCGCCGAGACCTTCAGGCCGCGATCAGCCACCGCCCGCATGAAGCGCGGCAGCCCGCACCGCAGGCCATACTCCACCCAGGCGAAGTTCGGGACGTCCGGCGGATCGCTCGGCCGGCCGTGCGGCGGCGGCAGCACACCGCGCGGCATCGGCCGGTCGAATGGCCAGTACTCGATGTTCATCGCCAGGTTCACCATGATCGGCTTGCCGCGATACGGGGCGAGCCGGGGCCGGTCGCTCGACAGCTCGAAGGGCACGCGTGGGTTCGACCACATGCAGGTTCACCTCGGTTGAGTTCAGCCGGTGGTCATCTGGCGCGGCAGGTAGGTCGCCATGTCCGGAAAGACGATCAGCAGCGCGACCATGACCACCATCACGATGAAGAACGGCAGGGCGGCACGCGCCAGATAAAGCAGGTCCCGCCCCGTCAGGGACTGGATCACGAACAGGTTGAGCCCGATCGGCGGCGTGATCTGCGACATCTCCACCACCACCACGATGTAGATCCCGAACCAGATCAGGTCGATGCCGGCCTGCTCGACCATCGGCATGATGACGGCGACGGTGAGCACGACGATCGAGATGCCGTCGAGGAAGCAGCCGAGCACCGCGAAGAACACGGTCAGCGCAAACAGCAGCATCATCGGCGAGAGCTGCAGGCCTGCGATCCATTCGGCCAGCTGACGCGGAATGCCGGTGAATCCCATGGCCACCGACAGGAACGCCGCCCCGGCCAGGATGAAGGCGATCATGCAGGACGTTCCGGTCGCGCCGAGCAGGCTCTCCTTGAAGGTCCGCCAGCTCAGGGAGCCGGTGACCGCCGACAGCAGGAGGGCACCGGCCACGCCGACCGCGGCCGCCTCGGTGGCGGTCGCGAAGCCGAGATAGATCGAGCCGATCACGCCGACGATCAGCAACACGATCGGGATCAGCCGCCCCGCGGCCATGATCTTCTGGCCGAAGCTCATCGAGAACTCGGCCGCCGGAACCTTCGACGGGTTGAGGAGCGCCCAGACCACGATCGTCGACATGAACAGGGTGACCAGCACCAGGCCGGGGACCACCCCCGCGATGAACAGCCGGCTGATCGACACGTCGGCCGCCACGCCGTACACGATCAGGATGATCGACGGCGGGATCAGCAGCCCGAGCGTCGCCGACCCCGCCAGCGTACCCAGCGTCATGCGCTCGTCGTAGCCGCGTTTGGCCAGCTCGGGGATGGTGATCCGGCCGATGGTCGCGGTCGTCGCCGCCGACGACCCGGAGACGGCGGCGAAGATTCCGCACCCGACCACGTTGACGTGCATCAGCCGGCCGGGGATCCGGGTCACCCAGGGGGCCAGTCCCTTGAACATGTCCTCCGCGAGGCGGGTCCGGAAAAGGATCTCGCCCATCCAGATGAACAGCGGCAGCGCGGTCAACGACCAGGACCACGACTGTCCCCAGCTGGTGGTCGCCAGGATCGCCCCGGGCGGCGACGACGAGAATGCCGCGATCCCCAGGATCCCGACCGCGAACAGCGATAGCGCGACCCAGAAGCCGCCGGCCAGCACGACCACCAGGACCAGGCCGAGGAAGGCGCCGATGAGCCCGACGTCCATGCCTCATACCTCCTGCGAGACGTCGGTGTCGCGCCCGGGGCCGCCGGACAGGTAGACGGGATCGAGGCCTCTCAGCATCCGCAGTGCGTCGGCCAGGAAGGCCAGGGTCAGCACGGTCACCCCGATCATCATTCCCGACTGCGGGATCCACAGCGGGATCGGCACCAGGCCCTGGGTCAGGTCGCCGAACGTGACGGAGTAGTAGACCATCTCGGCCGTGTTGACGGTGATGAACAGGCTCACGGCCAAGCCGCCGACGACACAAAGCGCCTCGGCGACGCGGCGGCGGGCTCGCGGCAGCCGATCGAGCAGCAGCGTGACGCGGATGTGGTGGTTCTTGCGAAGCGCGTAGCCGAGGGCGAGGAACGAAGAAGCCGACAGGCAGTACCCGGCGAACTCATCCGCGGAGGGGATCGCCACTCCCATGAGCCGGCCGACGACCTGGGCCAGCACCAGCACGCAGATCGCGGCGAGGAAGAACGCCGCCAGTCCGCCGCAGGCCGCGAACAGTCGATCCATCTGCTGTCTCCGAAATCGACGGCGCGTCACCGCCTCCCCCGGCCGAACCCCGGGGGAGGCGGCGCACCGCGATCAGTTGCGGTAGGCCTTCAGGAGGGCGGCGCCGTCGGCTCCTGCGCTCTTCTCCCAGTCGGCCGCCATCTTCGCACCGATATCCTTGAGCCCGGAAACCAGCTCCGCGCTGCCGGACTCGACCTTCATCCCCTTCGCCGCGAGTTCCTTCGAGCTGGAGTCGGAGACCTCCTTGCTCATCGTCCAGCCGCGCGCCTCGGCCGCCGCCGCGGCCTTCTGAACCGCTTCGCGTTCGGCATCGGAGAGCGAGCGCCAGGCGCGCTCGTTCACGAACACCATGTTCTTCGGCATCCAGGCGTTCAGGTCGTAGAAATAGCTGGCGAAGTCCCAGGCCTTGGTGCGCAGGCCGGTAGCGCCCGAGGTGACCATCGCGTCGACCACGCCGGTCGAGAACGCCTGCGGGATCTCGACCGCCTCGACGATCGTCGGGACCGCGCCCATCAGCTCGGCCATCGAGGCGGTCGCCGAGTTGTAGGTCCGGAACTTGACGCCCTTCAGGTCGGCGAGCGACGCGATCGGGCTCTTGGTGTAGAAGCCCTGGCCCGGCCACGGCACGGCATACAGCAGGCGCATGCCCTGCTTGGCCAGCCGCGCCTCCACCATGCCCCGCTGGGCCTTCCAGAGCTTGGCCGCCTCGTCGTAGTTCGACGCGAGGAACGGCACCGCGTCGACCCCGAAGATCGCGTCCTCGTTCAGCAGGTTCGCCATGAGCATTTCGGCGATCTGCACCTGGCCGGTCTGGACCGCGCGCTTGATCTCCGGATGCTTGAACAGCGACTGCCCGCTGTGGACGTTGATCTTGAGCGAGCCGCCGGTCGCGGTCTCGACGTCCTGGGCGAACAGGCGGATGTTCTTGGTGTGGAACTCCGCTTCCGGGTACGGCGTGGGCATCTCCCAGGTGGCCGCAGCAGCCACCGACACCGACATCATCCCGACGGTCGATGCGACGGTGAGCATCCTGAGCAACGACATGTCTCTCTCTCCCTGGCTGATCGCTGGCCGGACGGCCTGATGCAAATGTGTATACAATGCCGGCAATTGTAAACTGTCGACAGCGCAGGTTCGGGAGGACGTGCCTTTCGTCTCAGAGTCGGGCGAGCGCCGGTGCGACCACGGAGCCTGCTTCGACGGGTATCCGGCCGTGCCAATCGGTTTCCGACTGGTAGGCGTGGGCCATCGCCAGGAGCGTCGCGTCGGTTCCCGGACGCCCCACCAGCTGCATGGCGACCGGCATTCCGCGATCGTCGAAGCCGACCGGCAGAGCGACCGCCGGCAGCCCCAGATAGTTGGCAAATCGGGTGAACGCGCTCACCGCATAGAGCGTCCGCGGGGTGAAGGCCGGGGAGCCGGGTTCGACTTGCGAGAGCGGCGGCGTCCGGAGCGGCATGACCGGCAGGACCACCACGTCGGCATCCCGGAACAGCCGTTCCGACGCCTCCCCGGCCAGACCACGACGACGTTCGAGGCTCGCTGCCAGTTCGGCGTCGCCGATGTCGCGCCCCTTCGCGAGGCGTCTCGCGAAGACCGGGTCCAACTTTCCCCGCTCGATCGCCCCCGACCAGCACCGCCACGCTTCCGCCTGCATGACGGACAGCGCCTCGTCGCCGGCCTGCCGCATGACCTCCATCGCCTGGACCCGGGATCGGCCGCGGGCGAGTCCGTCCAGCACGTCCGCGGCCCCTCGAACGGCGCGGGCGACCGCCTCCTCGCTGGCCGATACGGCATCCTCGGCCACCGCGATCGCCGGCGCAGCGGACCCGGCCGGCACCGTGACCCGACCCGCGGTGAGAACCTCGGCCGCCGCAATGATGTCGGCAGCGCCTCGGGCGAGCGGGCCGATGGTATCGAGGCTCGGCGACAGCGGCATCGTTCCGTCCGTCGGTATCAGACCCGGCGTCGGCTTCCACGCGGTCACGCCACAAGCCTGTGCCGGAATCCGGACCGAGCCTCCGGTGTCGGACCCGAGGGCCAGCACGGCGGCGCCGGTCGCCACCGCGACCGCCGGACCGGAGGACGATCCGCCGGGCATGAAGGCCGTGTTCCACGGGTTCCGGGCAGTCCCGGCCCCCGACGGTTCGTACGCGAGCGGGGTCATTGCCGCGAAGCCGACGAGGTTGGCCCCGGCCGCGTCGAGAAGCCGAAGCACCCGGGCCGGCTCCCGGGTCGCGAGGTCGACGCCCTCCGGCAGGCCGCAGCCCGGGCGACGGAGCGCCGACACCATCATGTCCTTGACGGCGTACGGCAGGCCGGCCAACGGTCCCGAGCCGACCGGTCGTTCGGGAGCGATTTCGACGAAGGCGTGAAATGTGTCCTGCAGCGCCCCGGCGATCTCCCGACTGATCTCGAGGACCCGCCCGCGCCCGGACCGGTCGAGCGTCGCCCAGTCCGGCCAGCGTTGCCGCTTCGCTTCACCCGTCATCTTCAGAGCACCCCGATCACCGCGCCGGTCGACAGGGTCGCCAGCGTGCCGGCGACGATCGACTTGATGCCGAGGCCGGCGATCTCGGCCCGACGCTCCGGGACCAGCCCGGCCATACCGCCGAGCATGATGCCGAGGCTGCCGAAGTTGGCGAACCCGCACATCGCGTAGGTCATGATCAGCCGGCTGCGCTCGGACAGCGCGTCCGGTGGCAGCTTCGCGAAGTCGAGATACGCGACGAACTCGTTGACCGCGGTCTTGGTGCCCATCAGCCGGCCGCCGACCGCCGCCTCGTCCCAGGGCAGGCCGATCAGCCAGACCAGCGGCCGCATCACCCATCCGAAGAGCCGGCTGAGCGACAGCGCCTCGCCGCCGACCGCCGGCAGCAGCCCGAGGACCGAGTCGACCAGCGCGACCAGGGCGACCATCACCAGCAGCATCGCGATGATCCCGAGGAACAGCTCCAGCCCGGCCTGGGTGCCGCGGGCGATGGCGTCCATGGTGCCGGTGGCCTCGGACGCGATCTCGAGCGAGCCGCCCGTCGGCAGCCCCTCGCGCGGGATCATCAGGGCGGCGACGGCGATCGCGGCCGGGGCGCTGATGATCGAGGCGACCAGCAGGTGGCCGGCGGCGTCCGGCAGCACCGGGCCGATGATGGTGGCGTACAGCACCATCATGGTGCCGGCGATGGTCGCCATGCCGCAGGTCATCACCATGAACAGTTCGCTGCGGTCGAGCCGGGCCAGATACGGCCGCACGAACATCGGCGCCTCGACCATGCCGATGAAGATGTTGGCGGCGGCCGACAGGCCGACCGGGCCGCCGACGCCGAGCGTGCGCTCGAACAGCAGGGCGAAGCCGCGCACGATCAGCGGCAGCACCCGCCAGTAGGTCAGCACCGCGGCCAGCGCCGAGATCACGATGACCAGCGGCAGCGCCCGGAACGCCAGGATGAACGCCGCCCCCGGCCGGGTCTCCTCGAACGGCAGCGGGCCGCCGCCGAGATACCCGAACACCAGGGTCGAGCCGGCCTCGGTCGCCGACTGCAGCGCCAGCACCAGCCCGTTGAGCCCGGCGAACGCCGCCCGGACCGGCGGGACGTGCAGGACGATGGCGGCTACTGCCAGCTGCAGGGCGATGCCGACCAGCACCACCTGCGGCCGGACCAGGCGGCGGTTCTCGCTGATCGCCCAGGCGATCGCGAAGATCGCGATCAGCCCGACCCCGGATTGAAGTCGTTCCATGGTGGCCCCCGCCGTTGCCTGCCCGCCGCTGTCTGCCCGCCACTGTCTGCCGGCGGCGAGTGTGGCGGCAGCCGCCGGCATGTACAACCGGCCGGTTCGGCCGCCGGATTGACGGTGAGACCGCGACCGCATCTGTGGCATTGTCCCGGCAAAACGAGGAGGAACCGCATGCCCGTCCGAGACATCGACCACGTCGTGGTGATGACGCGCGACCTGGAATCCGCGCGCGCCGGCTGGGAGCAGCTCGGCTTCACCACCACGCCGCGCGCCGTCCACCCGTTCGGGACCGCCAACAGCCTGATCCAGATGCAGGGCAACTTCGTCGAGCTGCTGGAGATCGACGACGCGAGCCTGATTCCCCCGATGGCGGACCGGTTCTTCAGCTTCGCCGAGCACAACCGCGCGTTCCTGGAACGCTGCGGCGAAGGCGCATCGATGCTGGTTCTGACCAGCGACGACCGCGACGCCGATCGCGCCGGCTGGAGCACCCGGGGGCTGCGCGAGTACGACCCGGTCGACTTCGAGCGCCAGGCCACGCTGCCGGACGGCAGCAAGGTCCGGGTCGCGTTCTCGCTGGCCTTCACCGGCGATGCGGCGCTGGACGGGCTCAGCTTCTTCGTGTGCCAGCAGCACACGCCCGAGGCGTTCTGGAAGCCCGACTACCAGAAGCACCGCAACGGCGCCCGGCGGATCAGCGCCGTCACCCTCGCCTCCCCGGATCCCGAGGTGGCACGGCCGTTCCTGGAGGCCTATTCCGGCGGCACCGCGGGGGCCACCGCCCCGGACGGCTGCTACGGGGTCGCCCTGGCGCACGACCGCCTCGAGGTCGTGCCCGGCAGCCCGCCGGCGATCCCGGCGATCGACATCGCCGTCGACGACGTCGAGGCGGCGGCCGGCCTGCTGGCGGGCGCCTGGCGCGACGGACCGGCGGTCGTGGTGCCGCCGGAGATCACCAACGGCGTGTGCGTCCGGCTGGTCCCCGCCGCCGGGTCGGCGATGGAGACCGCTGCCCGATGACAGTCGAAACCCGGGTGGCCACGCCACCGTCCCCCACCGTGGCCCCGACCATGACCAGGCTGGTCGCGGTGGTCTTCCTGCCGTTCGCCGGCGGCTATTTCCTGTCCTACCTGTTCCGCTCGACCAACGCGGTCATCGCCCCGCAGCTGACCGACCAGATCGGGCTGACGGCGGCCGATCTCGGCCTGCTGACCAGCTGCTACTTCCTGGCCTTCGCCAGCTTCCAGCTGCCGCTCGGCCTGCTCCTGGACCGGTTCGGGCCGCGCCGGGTGCAGTCCGCGCTGCTGCTGTCGGCGGCGCTCGGGGCCGGCCTGTTCGCAGCCGGCGACTCGCTGGTCGAGCTGGCGGTCGCCCGGGCCTTCATCGGGCTCGGGGTCTCCGGCGGGCTGATGGCGTCGTTCAAGGCGATCACCCTGTGGTTCCCGAAGGACCGCTGGCCGCTGGTCAACGGCTGCTTCCTGGCGATGGGCGGGCTCGGCGCGATCGCCGCCACCGCGCCGCTGGAAGCCGCCCTCGAGGTCACCGACTGGCGCGGGGTGTTCGCCGGCCTCGCCGCGGTCACCGTGCTGGTCGCCGCCGTCATCCGGTTCGCGGTGCCGGAACGCCCGGCGACCGGCGGCCACGGCACGTTCCGCCAGCAGGTCGCCGGCTACCGCACGGTGTTCGGCGACCGGCTGTTCTGGCGGGTGGCGCCGCTGACCGTCACCACCATGACCGCCAATCTGGCGATCCAGGGGCTGTGGGCCGGCCCGTGGCTGCGCGACGTCGCCGGCTTCGACCGGGCCGGCGTCGCCACCTACCTGTTCGCCATCGCCGCCGCCATGACCGCCGGTTTCGTGGCGACCGGCGCGTTCGCCGACTGGTGCGGCCGCCGCGGCATCGGCCTGATCCCGGTGGTCGGCGGGCTGTGCGCCGCGTTCCTGCTGGCCCAGGCGGCGATCGCCTTCGAGCTGGCGCCGGCCTCGCTGCTGCCGTGGCTGGCGTTCGGCCTGCTGGCGAACGGCGCCGCCCTGGCCTACCCGCTGCTGAACCGGCACTTCCCGCTCGCGCTGGCCGGCCGGGCCTCGACCGGATTGAACACCCTGGCCTTCTTTGGCGCGTTCGCGGGACAATATCTCCTGGGGGCCGCCATCGACCTGTGGCCGCCCGCCGAGGCCGGCGGCTATCGGCCGGAAGCCTATCGCTGGGCGTTCGGCGGGCTTCTGGCGCTGCAGGCGGCGGGGCTGCTGTGGTATTTGCTGCCCGGAGGCACGCGCGAACCGGAGACCGCCCGTTGAGCCGCGACGTCAAGACCGAGGCCTTCGCCATGGCCTCCTTCGTCCTGCTGGTGAACACCCTGCGCACCCTGGTGCGCAAGGGCGTGCTGGACCGCAGCGAGGCGGTCGAGATGGTGGACGAGGCGCGCCGGCAGCTCGACCAGCTGATCGCCGCCAACCGGACCGACCGCACGGTCATGCTGGAGCGCGAGCTGCTGGACTACGAGGCGATCTTCCGCAACATCGACGACCGCGCCGCCGAGGACCTGCTGCGCACCCTGCGCGACGCCCTCAACCGGATTATGGACGACGATTCCGAGCCGGTAGACATCTGAGCGACGACCTCCTGACGGTGGGTCCCGGCTCTCCACGGCCGCGCCGCTGCGGCCGGGATGAGGCTTCTCCCTTCAATCCTCATCCCGGGCAAGCGAAGCGCGACCCGGGACCTATCTGCCCCCCTCACCCCGGCCCGACCACCAGCTCGGCACGTTGGTCGATCAGTTCGAACCCCATCGCCTCGTAGCTGCGGCAGGCCGCCCGGTTCTCGGCGGTCGCCCCGAGGGTGGCGAGCCGGATGCCGTCGGCGGCCAGCGACGCCAGCACCGCCGCCATGACCACCTTGGCGAGGCCGCGGCCGCGATGCTCGGGGATCGTCAGGAAGTTTCCGAGGTTGACGGTCGACAGCCCGGCGTTCCGGATCACCACGCCGCCGCACGCCACCAGCGACCCGCCTTCGACCAGCCCGACCAGCGTGTCCTCGAGCATCCAGCGCGAGAAGATGGTCGACGGATGGTGCGCCCGGAACAGCGCCGCCGCTGTCTCGTAGTCCGCCGCCGCCAGGCGACGGCAGCGCGGGTCCGGCGGCGGCTCGTCGCCGACCGGCCGGGCGTAGTAGCGGATGCTCTGGTCGGCCAGCACCCGGCCGACGCACAGCTCGATCACCGCCGGCCGCAGCGGCTCGGCCACGTGCAGCTCGGTCCGGCGATCGGTCGCGCAGACCGCAGCCAGTTCGTCGTCCGCCAGCCGGCCGATGACGGTACGCACCGTCACGTCGTCGAACTCGATCGCCAGAACCGCGCCGGCCCCGGCCCGGCCGATCATGACCGAGCGGTTCCGCTCGCCCGCCCGGGCCGCGTCGAGCCCGGCCTCGAAGTACAGCCGGAACACCGGGTGCCCACCCAGCAACCCGCGGACCGCCGCGCACTCGCCGTCGGTCAATCCAGCCAGTTGCCGGAATCCGTCAGCAGACGCTTCGATCACCGGTTCAGCCCCCCTTTCGCGCAAAAATTGGCGTGATAAGGTCGCGGGTCAGACATCTCGTACCCCGTCTCGGGAGAACACCATGAGCTTCCAGCCGAATTCACCGGCGGCGCGCGACGTCGCCTATTTCCTCCATCCGTACACCAACGCCAAGGCCCACGAAGAGCAGGGCCCGATGATCATCGAGCGAGGCCAGGGCGTGTACGTCTACGACGACGCCGGCAAGGCCTATATCGAGGCGATGGCGGGTCTGTGGTGCGCCTCGCTCGGCTTCGACGAGAAGCGCCTGGTCAAGGCCGCGACGGCCCAGCTCGAGAAGCTGCCGTACTACCACACCTTCGCCCACAAGGCGCACCTGCCGGGCATCGACCTGGCGGAGAAGCTGATCCAGCTCGCGCCGGTGCCGATGTCGAAGGTGTTCTTCTGCTCCTCGGGCTCCGAGGCCAACGACACCGTCATCAAGCTGGTCTGGTACTACAACAACGCCCGCGGCCGGCATGCCAAGAAGAAGTTCATCAGCCGGATCAAGGGCTATCACGGCGTCACCGTCGCCTCGGCCAGCCTGACCGGCACCCCGGTCAACCATCCGGGCTTCGACCTGCCGTTGGCCGGCTTCAAGCACACCTCGAACCCGCACTACTACCGCTTCGGCCAGGAGGGCGAGAGCGAGGAGGACTTCGCCACCCGGATGGCGAACGACCTGGAGCAGATGATCCTGGAAGAGGGCCCGGAGACGGTCGCGGCGTTCATCGCCGAGCCGATCCAGGGTGCCGGCGGCGTCATCGTCCCACCGGCCACCTACTTCGAGAAGATCCAGGCGGTCCTCAAGAAGTACGACGTGCTGATGGTCGCCGACGAGGTGATCTGCGGCTTCGGGCGCACCGGCAACTTCTGGGGCTCCCAGACCGTCGGCATCAAGCCGGACATCCTGAGCTGCGCCAAGGCGCTGTCGTCCAGCTACCTGCCGATCTCGGCGGTGATGATGACCGACGAGGTGTACCAGCCGATCGCCCAGGCCAGCGCCGATCTCGGCGTGCTCGGCCACGGCTACACCTACTCGGCGCACCCGGTGTGCGCCGCGGTCGCGCTCGAGACCCTCAAGATCTACGAGGAGCGCGACATCGTCGGCCACGTGCAGGCCGTGGCGCCGCGCTTCCTGGAGCGGCTGCACGCGCTCGGCGCCCACCCGCTGGTCGGCGAGACCCGCGGCCGCGGCCTGATGGGCGCGCTGGAGATCGTCGCCGACAAGGCCACCAAGGCCCCGTTCGACCCGAAGGCCGGCGCCGGTGCCCTGGCCTACAAGGCGGCGGCCGAGCACGGCCTGATCGTGCGGTCGATCGGCGACACCATCGCCTTCACCCCGCCGCTGATCATCAACGAGAGCCAGATCGACGAGATGTTCGACAAGATGCACAAGGCTCTCGACGACGCCCTGGCGGCGCTCAAGAAGGCCCAGGCGGCGTAAGGTCTACGCGGCGTAAGGCCCACGCCAGCCGGAAGTTCATGGAGGGGGCCGCCTCGGCGGCCCCCTTCTGCGTCCACCCCAGCCCGCTGAACCGCCATGCCGCCCGTCATCGACGCCCACGCCCACTTCCTCCCCGAGCCGATCGTGGCCGCGCTCCGCGCCCGCGGCGAGGCGCCGGACATCCGCGCCGAGCCCGGCGGCGGCGAGAGCTTCGGGATCTACCGCACCCGCATGCCCTACGGCCGGGCCTACGACGACCTGGACGCCCGGCTCGCCCGCATGGAGGAACTCGGCGTCGACCGCCAGGTGATCTCGCTGCCGGGGTTGTTCGGCGTCGACTCGCGGCCGGCCGACCAGGCGCTACCGCTGGTGCGTGCCTTCAACGACGGCATCGCCGAGCTGGTGCGCCGGCATCCCGACAGATTCTCCGGCATCGCCGCCCTGCCGCTGGCCGATCCGGCCGCGGCCCTGGAGGAGTACCGCCGGGCCCGCGGCCTGGGCTTGAGCGGCATGATCCTGCCGGGCGACGCCTTCGTCAGCGTCGCCGGCGCCGAACGGGTGCGACCGCTGTTCGAGCTGGCGGCCGAGATCGGCGGGCTGGCGTTCGTGCATCCGGGGCCGCTGCCCGACACGGTCTCGGGCGCCGTCGACGCCCCGGCCCCGCACAGCGACAGCATCGTCCATCGCCGGGTCACCGTGGACATCCAGAACCGCATGACCGAGGTGATGGTCACCCTGGCGCTGACCGATTTCCTCGATCCCTACCCCTCGGTGCCGGTGCAGGTCGCCAATTTGGGCGGCACCCTGCCGTTCGTGATCGAGCGCATGGACCACGTCTACGCGCTGCGCCACCCGGACCAGCCGGCGCCGTCGCGCAGCCTGCGCCCGCTCTACGTCGACGCCGCCTCGCTCGGGCCGCGGGCGATCGCGCTGGCCGCCGAGGTGTACGGCGCCGACCGGGTGCTGTTCGGCAGCGACTGGCCGATCTTCGACGACGCCCGCTGCCTCGACGCGGCGCGCCAGGCTCGGCTCACCCCGACCGAGCAGGCCCTGATCGCCGGCGGCAACGCCGAGCGCATGCTGGCCGAGGCCGGTTGACCGGCCGGGCCGGCGCTCCGACCATCGGCCGGAAGGCCCCCAGCCCGGAGACCGTCCCATGACCCATCCCGTCCTCGGCTCCCACCGCGCCGCCGTCGTCACCGGTGCCGCCAGCGGCATCGGCCTCGCCACCTGCGAGCGGTTCGCCGCACTGGGCATGCCGGTCTGCCTGATCGACCTGGAGGACGACGCCCTGGAGCGGGCCCGAGACCGGGTCGCCGCCCATGTCGCACACCCGCACCAGCAGGTGATCGCGGTCGCCGCCGACGTCTCGAACGCCGCCGAGATGGAAGCGACCGCGGAGCACGTGCAGGACCGGCTCGGCCCGGTGGCCATGCTGATGAACAACGCCGTCACCCGGACCGGCGGCGGTGTCTGGGCCAGCCCCGACGACTGGCGAAAGGCCTTTGAGGTCAATTTCTGGGGCGTCACCAACGGGGTGAACGCCTTCGTGCCGGCCATGATCGCGCACGGCGAGCCGGCCATGGTGGTGAACTGCGGCTCCAAGCAGGGCATCACCAACCCGCCCGGCAACACCGCCTACAACGTCACCAAGTCGGCGGTGAAGTCCTACACCGAGGGGCTGCAGCACGAGCTGCGCAACACTGCGGGCTGCCAGGTCACCGCCCACCTGCTGGTGCCGGGCTGGACCACCACCGGCAACCGGCCGCACAACCCCGGCGCCTGGCTGCCGGAGCAGGTGGTCGACCGGATGATCGGGGCACTCGAGGCCGGCGACTTCTACATCGTCTGCCCGGACAACGAGGTCACCCCGGAGATGGACCGCGCCCGCATCCTGTGGGGCGCCGGCGACATCACCGAGAACCGCCCGGCCCTGTCGCGCTGGCACCCGGACTGGCAGGCCGCATTCGCCGCGTTCAAGCCGGGGGAGTAGCCGCTCTGCAGCGCCGAGGCGGCGGGTGGGTTCCGACTCGGCCGCGCCGGGGCGGCCCGGCCGTCCGGAATGACGACAAGGGGGACGTTCCGCCGCTTTCTCCCCCTGTCGTCATTCCGGAGCGGGTCGCCGCAGGCGGGTCGCATCCGGAACCCACGCAGCGACGTGCGACTGCTGCGCTACACCGCACTGCGGCAATTCCGCCACACCCGGCGGCCAACTGCGTCATCCCGCCGCAGTTCGACTCGACGGCCCGCATGGGTTGTGCGAGACAGGGCGCCCGTCGGCTGCGGCCCGTCCGCCCCGGCGACAACCGAAAGGAAACTCGATGTCGTACGAACGGCTTCTGATTCTCGGCCGAATGGCCTGAGGCGCCGGCGCCTGACATGCGACGCGGATCGCGGGACCTGAGTTCCGCCTGACCGCTTCACCCGATCACGCGACCGGTGATGCCCCCGAGAGGGCACTCCAATTTCCCGCGTGCGTGGAGCGAAGCGATGATCCGCTGGATCGAGACCTATCTGGACCCCTTCTCGTCGGACCGGCTGGACCAGCCGCCCCAGCGGCTCGCCGCATTCTTCCGGCACTACCTGATGCAGGCCTGGGGGATGTTCGCCCTGACCCTGTTCACCGCCGCCCTGGTGGCGGTGCTGGGGGCGGCGCTGTACGCCTATGTCGGCGTCCTGATCGACCGCATCGAGCAGGCCCCGGACGCGCACAGCTTCTTCGCCGACAATTTGGGCCTGCTGATCGGCGTCACGATCCTGGTGGCCGTGCTGACCCCCGGGGTCGACGCGGTCCACATCCTGGTGATGAACCAGGGCATCGTGCCGTCCTTCACCAACCTGGTGCGCTGGCAGACCCACCGCTACGTGCTGCGGCAGTCCATGGGCTTCTTCCAGGACGACTTCGCCGGGCGGATCGCCAACAAGGTCCTGCAGACCTCGCTCGGCCTGCGCCGGGCGGTGGCGGAGTTCATCAACGCGGTCTGGTACGTGTCGGTGTTCGTGGTCAGCGCCCTGGCGATCCTGGCCGACAACGACTGGCGGCTGGCGATCCCCCTGCTGGCCTGGATCGCGCTGTACGCCGCCGCGCTGCGGCACTGGGTGCCCGAGATCAAGCAGCGCTCGACCGTGTCGTCGGAGGCGTACTCCCGGCTGACCGGGCGGGTCGTGGACAGCTACACCAACATCCTGACGGTCAAGCTGTTCAGCCACGCCAACCGCGAGGACGACTACGCCCGGGCCGGCATCGCCGAGCAGAACGTGCGGACCACGGAGCTGCTGCGCTCGCTCACCGCGATCAACATCGTGGTCGGCGCCCTGCACTCGTTCCTGATCGTGTCGGTCGGCGGCACGGCGCTGTGGCTGTGGTCGGTGCAGGAGCTCAGCGTCGGCGCGGTCGCCGCCAGCATCGGCCTGGCCATGCGGATCTCGATGATGTCGCACTGGATCATGAACGTCGCCACCGGCATCGCCGAGAACGTCGGCGTGGTGCAGGAGGGCATCGGCACGATCTCGCGGCCGCATGCGGTGGTCGACCGGCCGGACGCGGCGGCGTTGCGGGTCGACCGGGGCGAGGTGCGCTACGAGCACATCGGCTTCCGCTACGGCCAGGCGGCGGCGGTGATCGAGGACCTGTCGCTGACCGTTGCACCCGGCGAGAAGGTCGGGCTGGTCGGCCGCTCCGGGGCCGGCAAGTCGACCCTGGTGCAGCTGCTGCTGCGGTTCCACGACCTCGACGGCGGCCGAATCCTGATCGACGGCCAGGACGTCCGGAACGTCAGCCAGGAGAGCCTGCGCCACGCCATCGGCATGGTCACCCAGGACACCTCGCTGCTGCATCGCTCGGTCGCCGACAACATCCGCTACGGGCATCCCGAGGCGACGATGGAGCAGGTGATCGAGGCGGCCCGGCAGGCCCATGCCCACGACTTCATCCTCGGGCTGGAGGACCGCAACGGGCGGCGCGGCTACGACGCCCAGGTCGGCGAGCGCGGGGTGAAGCTGTCGGGCGGCCAGCGCCAGCGGGTGGCGATCGCGCGGGTTCTGCTGAAGAACGCGCCGATCCTGATCCTGGACGAGGCGACCTCGGCGCTCGACAGCGAGGTCGAGGCGGCGATCCAGGAGCAGCTGTTCAACCTGATGGCCGGCAAGACCGTGATCGCCATCGCCCACCGGCTGTCGACCATCGCGGCGATGGACCGGCTGGTGATCATGGACCGCGGCCGGATCGTCGAGCAGGGCAGCCACAACGAGCTGCTGCGGCGCGGCGGCCTGTACGCCGACATGTGGAGCCGACAGGCCGGCGGCTTCCTGGCCGAGGACACGGTGGCGGCAGAGTAACGGCCGCCACCGTGGGCCTCGAGTGCGCCCCCACTACCTGACGTCATCCCGGCCCGCTTCACCGAAGGTGGAGCGGAGCCGGGACCCACCCGCTGCCCCGAAGTGGCCGTGCCCATCGAGCGCCCCATGGGTCCCGGATCGGCCGCGCTGTCGCGCGCCCGTCCGGGATGACGTCAATTTGGGAATCGGCGTTTTGCGGCCTCCGCCTGCCATAGCCTCCGCATGGCAGACCCGACCCTGCGTCTACATCCTCGCGTCCCGCCGGCACGGAACGCTCTACGTCGGGGTGACCGGCGATCTGGTCCGGCGCGTGTGGGTGCATCGCGAGCATCCGTCGGGCTTCTGCGCGCACTACCGTGTCGACCGGCTGGTCTGGTACGAACCACAGACCGACATGATCGCCGCCATCGCCTTCGAGAAGCGCCTCAAACGCTGGCGGCGAGCCTGGAAGATCGCCCTGATCGAAAAGCAGAACCCGGACTGGAGAGACCTCTATCCGGAGCTGACAACAGGCACCGCCGGTCTCCAGGCCATCGAACGGCCATCGAGACAATGACCTCATCCCGGACGGCCACGCGCCAGTGTGGCCGATCCGGGACCCAGCAAGGCCCACGCCTACTCCGCCGCCAGCTTCTGCGACTGCAGGGCGATGGTGGCCTGGGCGGCCGACAGGCGGGCGATCGGCACGCGGAACGGCGAGCAGCTGACGTAGTCGAGGCCGACGGTCTCGCAGAACCCGATCGAGGCCGGGTCGCCGCCGTGCTCGCCGCAGATCCCGAGCTTGAGGCCCGGGCGGGCGGCGCGGCCGCGCTCGGCGGCGATCTTCACCAGCTCGCCGACGCCCTCCTGGTCGAGGCTGACGAACGGATCGGCCTCCAGCAGCCCCTTGTCGACGTACTCGCCGAGGAACGAGCCGGCGTCGTCGCGCGACAGGCCGAACGCGGTCTGGGTGAGGTCGTTGGTGCCGAAGCTGAAGAACTCGGCGACATTGGCGATCTTGCCGGCCTGCAGGGCGGCGCGCGGCAGCTCGATCATGGTGCCGACCATGTATTCGAGCGCGACGCCGCTGGCCGCCTTCACCTCGCCGGCGACCCGGTCGATGATCGCCTTCAGGACCGCGATCTCCTTCTCGGTCGCGGCCAGCGGGATCATCACCTCCGGCACCGGCGCGTCCTCGCCGGCCTTGGCCACCTCGGCCGCCGCCTCGAAGATCGCCCGGGCCTGCATCTCGCAGATCTCCGGGAAGGTGATGGCCAGCCGGCAGCCGCGGTGGCCGAGCATCGGGTTGGCCTCCTTCAGCTCCAGCGCGCGCCGGCGCACGGTCTCGACCGAGATGCCGGCGGCCTCGGCCACCTGCTTCATCTCGGCATCGGTGTGCGGCAGGAACTCGTGCAGCGGCGGGTCCAGCAGGCGGATGGTCACCGGCAGGCCGGCCATGATCCGGAACAGCTCGACGAAGTCCTGGCGCTGGTACGGCAGCAGCTTGGCGAGCGCAGCGCGCCGGCCCTTCTCGTCGGTGGCGACGATCATCTCGCGCATCGCGACGATGCGGTCGCCCTCGAAGAACATGTGCTCGGTCCGGCACAGCCCGATGCCCTCGGCGCCGAACTCGCGGGCGGCGCGGGCGTCGGCCGGGGTCTCGGCGTTGGTGCGAACCCGCATCCGGCGGACCTTGTCGGCCCACTCCATGATGGTCGCGAAGTTGCCGGACAGCTCGGGCTGCACGGTCGGGACCTCGCCCAGCATCACCTCGCCGGTGCCGCCGTCGATGGTGACCCTGTCGCCCGCCTTCACCGTGACGTCGCCGACGAAGAAGCTGCCGTCGGCGTAGTCGACGCGGATTTGGCCGGCGCCGGACACGCAGGGCCGGCCCATGCCGCGCGCCACCACCGCGGCGTGGCTGGTCATGCCGCCGCGGGTGGTCAGGATGCCCTCGGCGGCGTGCATGCCGTGGATGTCCTCGGGGCTGGTCTCGACCCGCACCAGGATCACCCGTTCGCCCTTGCGGGCCTCGGTCTCGGCCTCGTCGGCCGAGAACACCACCTTGCCCGAGGCCGCACCCGGCGACGCCGGCAGGCCCTTGGCGACGACCCTGCGCTCGGCCTTCGGGTCCAGGGTCGGGTGCAGCAGCTGGTCGAGACCGCGCGGCTCGATGCGGCTGACCGCCTCGTCGTGGGTGATCAGGCCCTCGGCCGCCATCTCGACGGCGATCCGCAGGGCGGCGTGCACGGTGCGCTTCCCGTTGCGGGTCTGCAGCATGTACAGCTTCTTCTGCTGCACCGTGAACTCGATGTCCTGCATGTCGCGGTAGTGCTGCTCCAGGGTCCGGCGGACCTCGGCGAGCTGGGCGAACACCTCCGGCATGGCCTCTTCCATGGCCGGCAGGTCGGAGCCCTGGGCGCGCTTGGCGGCGACCGTGAGCTGCTGCGGCGTGCGGATGCCGGCGACCACGTCCTCGCCCTGGGCGTTGATCAGGAACTCGCCGTAGAACACGTTCTCGCCGGTCGACGGGTCGCGGGTGAACGCCACGCCGGTGGCGCAGTCGCTGCCCATGTTGCCGAACACCATGGCCTGGACGTTGACCGCGGTGCCCCACTCCTCGGGGATCGAGTTCAGCTTGCGGTAGACGATGGCGCGCTGGTTCATCCAGGAGCCGAACACCGCGCCGACCGCGCCCCACAGCTGGTCGCGCGGGTCCTCCGGGAACGGCTCGCCGGTCTCCTGCTTGACCTTGTCCTTGAAGCGCTGGGTCAGGGCGGCCAGGTCGTCGGCGTCGAGGGCGGTGTCGAGTTCGACCCCCTTCTCCTCCTTCGCCAGGTCCATCAGCTCCTCGAAGTGGTAGTGGTCGACCCCCAGCACCACGTCGGAGTACATCTGGATGAAACGGCGATAGCTGTCGTAGGCGAAGCGGCGATCGCCCGACCGGTTGATCAGCCCGACCACCGTGGTGTCGTTCAGCCCGAGGTTCAGGACCGTGTCCATCATGCCCGGCATCGAGGCGCGGGCGCCGGAGCGCACCGACACCAGCAGCGGGTTGTCGGCATCGCCGAACTTCGCACCGACCTCGGCCTCGATGGCGGCGAGCGCGGCCTCGACCTGGCCTTGCAGCTCGTCCGGGTACTTGCGGCCGTTGGCGTAGTAGTAGGTGCAGACCTCGGTGGTGACGGTGAAGCCCGGCGGCACCGGAAGGCCGATCGAGCTCATCTCGGCCAGGTTCGCGCCCTTGCCGCCCAGCAGGTTCTTCATGTCGGCCCGGCCGTCCGCCGTGCCGCCGCCGAAGCCGTACACCCACTTGGTCATCATCGCACCCTCTTGGTGTTCAACCCTCGATTTTCGAGAAGTCGGCAACTTGGTTCATCGTTCGCACAATACTCGAGAGAAATCTCAAGCGATTCTCCCGACGGGTAGCGTCGGCGTCGTTGACAGTCACTTTCTCGAAGTACCGGTCAACCGGCCCTCTCAACGTCGCCAAAAGTCTCATTGCGTCAGTGAATTTTTCGTCAACCAGCAGCGGCTCGATCTTCTCATCCACCTCGCCAAGGGCGTGCATGAGCTCGACTTCAGCACTTTCGTTCGGATCGCTAAAGGCAGCGAACTGACTGATCTCCGGCCAGCTCTCGTAAGTACGACCGTCCTTCTTTTCTTCGATGCGCACGATATTCGCAGCGCGCCGGAACCCGGTCAGCAGGTTGGCGCCGTCGTCGGTGCCGAGGAAGTCGGCCAGCGCATGGACCCGCGCCAGCAGCCGGACCAGGTCGTCCTCGCCACCCAGCTCGAACACCGCGGCGATCAGGTCGTGCCGCACGCCCTGCTCGCGCAGGTGGACCTTCAGGCGGTCGGCGAAGAACGCCAGCAATGCCGCCACAACATCATCGCAGCTAAGAAGCGCCCCTTGCTCAGAGGATTCGCCATCCTCTTGGCCCAAATGCTCACTGAACCGCTCGAAGCCCGTCACATGATTGGCGATGGGCCAATAGGCAGATGCGAGCATCTCGGCGAGGGGAAGCCTGAGGTCATTTTCCAAGATAAGTCTGATCACCCCGAGCGCGGCGCGGCGCAGCGCGAACGGGTCCTTGGAGCCGGTCGGCCTCTCGTCGATCGCGAAGAACCCGACCAGGGTGTCCATCTTGTCGGCCAGCGCGACCGCGACCGAGACCGGTGCGGTCGGGCAGGTGTCGGACGGGCCGAGCGGCGAGTAGTGCTCGGCGATCGCGTCGGCGACCGCCGGGTCCTCGCCGGAATCGAGGGCGTAGTAGCGGCCCATGATGCCCTGCAGCTCGGGGAACTCACCGACCATGCCGGTGGTCAGGTCGGCCTTGCTGAGGGTCGCGGCGTGCCGCGCCAGCTCCGGATCGGCGCCGATCCGGCCGGCGATCTCGGCTGCCAGCGTGGCGAACCGCTCGACCTTGTCTGCGATTGTCCCAAGGCTCTCGTAGAACTTGACGTCCTGCAGCGCCGCGCGCCGGTCGGCCAGCCGGACCTTGCGGTCCTGGTCCCAGAAGAACTTGGCGTCCGACAGCCGGGCGCGCAGCACCTTCTCGTTGCCGGCGACGATGTTGGCGTCGCGCTTCGGCTCGCTCGCCATGTTGGCGACCACCGCGAACCGGTCGGCCAGCGCCCCGTCGGCGGTCTCCAGCGCGAAGTACTTCTGGTGGCTGCGCATCGAGGTGACCAGCACCTCCTTCGGCACGCCCATGAACTGGTCGTCGATGCGGCCCAGCATCGGTACCGGCCACTCGACCAGACCGCAGACCTCCTCCAGCAGGCCCGGATCGCCCTTGAACACCAGCCCGGCTTCGGCGGCCAGGGCGGCGATGCCGTCGGCGATGATCCGCTTGCGCTCCTCGCGGTCGAGGATCACGCAGGCGTCCTTCAGCTTCGCCTTGTAGTCGGCGAACGACCCGACCGCGAACGGTTCGGGCGCCAGGAAGCGGTGGCCACGCGTGGTGTTGGAGGCGCGGATGGTGCCCGCGGCGGTCGGCGCCTCGGCCTCCTCCTTGGTGCGCAGCAGGTGGAAGTCGAGGTCGAGCGGCTTGCCGTCGACGATCGCCAGGATCGAGTGCAGCGGCCGCACCCAGCGGAAGTCGTTGCGCCCCCAGCGCATCGACTTCGGCCACGGCATTTCCGAGATCGCCTCGAACAGCAGGTACGGCAGGTAGGTCTCGAGCGGCGCACCGGCGATGTGGCGGACCGCGAAGTAGAAGTCGCCCTTGTCGGTCGCCCGGATCTCGGCCTGGTCGATCGACTCCAGACCGGCGCCCTTCAGGAAGCCCTGCACCGCCTTGTCGGGCGAGCCGACCTTCGGGCCCTTGCGCTCCTCGGTGCGGTCCGGCTGGCGGGCCGGCAGGCCGTCGATCGCCAGCGCCAGCCGGCGCGGCGTGACGTGCGCCTCGGCCGACGCGAATCCCAGGCCGGCGGCCTTGAGCTTGGCCGTGACCAGCCCCTTCAGGTCCTCGGCGGCGCGCGCCTGCATGCGCGCCGGGATCTCCTCGGAGAACAGCTCGACGAGCAGTTCAGCCATTGCTGCGGCGCTCCCGCTTCTTCTGCTCCCAGTCGGCCTTCCAGGCCGTGCTGGTCTCCACCCACTTCTCGCAGCACGCCTTGGCCAGCGCCCGCACCCGGCCGATATAGGCCTGGCGCTCGGTCACGCTGATCACCCCGCGGGCGTCCAGCAGGTTGAAGCTGTGGCTGGCCTTCATGCACTGGTCGTAGGCCGGCAACGGCATCGGCTTGTCGGCCGCCAGCAGCCTCTGGCAGGTGCGCTCGGCGTCCTCGAAATGCCGGAACAGGGTCTCGGCGTCGGAGAACTCGAAATTGAAGGTCGAGAACTCCAGCTCGGCCTGCTTGTAGACGTCGCCGTAGACCTTGCCGCCCTGGTCCTTCGGGATGCCGTCCCAGTCCAGGTCGTAGACGTCGTCGACCCCCTGGATGTACATCGCCAGCCGCTCCAGGCCGTAGGTCAGCTCCAGGCTTACCGGCGCGCAGTCGATGCCGCCGACCTGCTGGAAGTAGGTGTACTGCGACACCTCCATGCCGTCGCACCAGACCTCCCAGCCGAGCCCCCAGGCCCCCAGGGTCGGGCTCTCCCAGTCGTCCTCGACGAACCGGATGTCGTGCTCCATCGGGTCCAGGCCGATGGCGCGCAGCGAGCCGAGATAGAGCTCCTGGCTGTCGACCGGCGACGGCTTGATGAGGACCTGGAACTGGTAATAGTGCTGCAGCCGGTTCGGGTTCTCGCCATAGCGCCCGTCGGTCGGCCGCCGCGACGGCTGCACGTAGGCCGCCTTCCAGATGTCGTCCGGACCGAGCGAACGCAGCGTGGTCGCCGGGTGGAAAGTACCCGCGCCCACTTCCATATCGTATGGCTGCAGGATCAGGCAGCCCTTGCTGGCCCAGTAGCTCTGCAGGGTCAGGATCAGGTTCTGGAAGGCGAACCGGCTGTCCGGTCTGTCCCCATCGGGCATGGCACGACTCGCACGTCACGATTCATGGCCGCTTTCGCGGGTGCGAGAAACTAGACGGCAGGGTCCGGGGAATCAAGCAGACTCACGGCCGCACGCCACGGCCGGACCGCGGCCGGCCCTGCCCTATCCGAGCAGGCTGCCGAGCAGCCACACGGTCAGCGGCAGGGTGACGAACGCAAGTGCGGTCTGGACCGTGATGATCGTGGCCATCAGCGGCGCGTCGCCGCCCATCGCCCGGGCCAGCGTATAGCCCGACGCCGCCGTCGGCACCGCCCCGAACAGCCCGGCGACCGTCACCGCCATCGGCGACAGCCCGGTCCACACCGCCAGCCCGACCAGGACCGCCGGGAACACCACCATCTTGCCGACGGTCGACAGCAGGGCCGGGCCGACCGACGCGGTCATCTCCCGCACCCGGATGTTGGCGCCGACGCACAGCAGCACCACCGGCAGCGCCGCCTGCCCGAGGATCGCCGTCACGTCGTGCAGCACCGGGATGAGCCCGACGCCCGACAGGTTGACCGCCACCCCGCCGAGCACCGAGATCAGCAGCGGGTTGCGCGCCAGGTCGCGGGCGATCGCGGTGGCCAGCCCGAGGCCGCCGGCCGCCCGGCCGCGCAGCATGGTGACCATCAGCGACACCACCGTGATGTTGGTCACCGGGATCAGCAGCGCGGTCGCCAGCGCCGCCATCGCCAGCCCCTCGCCGCCGTACAGCCGCTCGGCGGCGGCCAGCGCGATGAAGGTGTTGTGCCGGCCCGCCCCCTGCAGCACCGAGGTGGCGGTCGGCCCCGGCAGCCGGAACACCGCCGTCGACAGCAGCGCGAACGCGACCGCGCCGCCGAAGCCGCCGAGGATCACCACCGCGTAGTCGCCGACCAGCTCGCCGGACAGCTCGATGGTCGAGGTCTTGTAGAACAGCAGGCTCGGGAACAGCACCCAATAGACCAGCTTGTCGTTCAGGTTCCAGAACTCGACCGACGGGATGCCGCCGCGCCGCAGCCCGTGGCCGAGGACGATCAGCAGGAAGATCGGGGCGATCGACAGCAGGATCGCGATCATGCGGGCTCCGGAGAGGACGACAGGGTTCGACGACCAGTGCCGCTCAGCGCGGCCGGTACCGCTGCATTACCGCGCAGAGGCGGCCGCGGTCGATCCCCCAATCCGGGTCGCAACACTTCGCCCGGCGCCCCTCGTTCCTGCCATACTCCCGCCGGCAAGCCCGGGGTCGACCGAGGGAGGGACGGATGGCTGGATGGGTGGCGTGGCTGGATCTGCTCGGTGTCGCGGTGTTCGCGGCAACCGGGGCGCTGGTGGCCTCGCGCAAGCAGATGGACCTGATCGGCTTCGGCCTGATGGCGACCGCCACCGGCATCGGCGGCGGCACCCTGCGCGACGTACTGCTGGGCCGGCCGGTGTTCTGGATCGCCGACGGCCGCTATCTCGCGGTCTGCCTCGGCATCGCCGTGCTGGTCTATGTCGGCGCCCATGTGGTGCAGCGCCGGTTCGTCGCCCTGCTGTGGGCGGATGCGATCGGCATCGCCGCCTATGCGGTGATGGGCGCCGAGCTCGGCCTGCGTTCCGGCGCCGCCGCCGCCGTCGCCGTGGTGCTCGGGGTGATGACCGCGACCTTCGGCGGGCTGATCCGCGACGTGCTGTGCCAGGAGACCCCGCTGATCCTGCGCCGCGAGGTGTACGCGACCGCGGTCGCCGCCGGCGCCGGGACCTATGTGGCGGCGCTGGCGCTCGGCGCCGGCAAGCCCTGGGCGGCGGCGCTCGGCTTCCTGGTCGGCTTCGCGATCCGGGGCGGCGGCATCCAGTTCGGCTGGACCCTGCCGACCTACAAGCCGCGGCCGGGGCGGGAATACCCGGTCGAGTGACGCCGCACCGTTAACGTCCTGGTGAGCCCCGGGTGCTAAGCTGGGTTTGCACGACCACATCCCAGAGGAGCGGCTCGGACCGGCTCACTCGGTGCTTGCCGCACTGGTCTCACGAGAGGCCTGGCGATGACCAAGGGACTCATCTTCCTGATCCTGCTCGGTTGCGACGACAGCGGCACCCTGTGCGACGTGCTTGCCCAACCGCCGGAATCCTACGCGAGCCGCGAGGCCTGTCAGGTCGCGGCCGACCGGCTGCTCGACGGTTCCTTCGGCTACCCCTATCCGGTGCTGGCCACCCAGTGCGGCACCGAGACCGAGATGGCCGCCCTGCTCGGCGCGGTCGCCGCGCCGGAGGCGCTCACCGCCGCCGGCAAGCCCCCAGTCCCGCCCGGCGACCGGTAGCCCCGCCGGTCGGGTTTGCGCCGCACAACGCTCCCGGCTATGAGTCGCGGCACGCTGCGACCGGACGGAGATCGACAGATGGCTGACGCCTTCAACCTCACCGGCAGGACCGCCCTGGTGACGGGGGCCAGCCAGGGCCTCGGTGCCGGCTTCGCCGTCACGCTGGCCGCGGCCGGCGCCAAGGTGGCGTTGGCGGCCCGCCAGGCCGGCAAGCTGGCCGAGCTGCAGAAGACCATCGAGGATGCCGGCGGCACCGCCCACGCGGTCGCCATGGACGTCACCGACGCCGCCTCGGTGCGGGCCGCCTTCGACGACGCCGAGGCCGCGCTGGGGCCGGTCGACGTGCTGGTGAACAACGCCGGCATCGCCATCCCCAAGCCGTTCCTCGAGGTTACCGAGGCGGACTGGGACGCGGTCGTCGACACCAACCTCAAGGGCTGCTTCCTGGCCGGCCAGGAGGCCGCGCGGCGGATGTCGCAGCACGGCGGCGGCTCGATCATCAACATCTCCAGCGTGCTCGGCCAGCAGGTGATCGGCCAGCTCGCCAGCTACTGCGCCTCCAAGGCCGGGCTGATCCACCTGACCAAGGCGATGGGGCTGGAGCTGGCGCGGGTCGGGGTGCGGGTCAACGCGATCTGCCCCGGCTACATCGAGACCCCGATGAACAGCGAGTTCTTCCACAGCCCGGCCGGCGAGAAGCTGGTCAAGGGCATCGCCCAGCGCCGGCTCGGCCAGGCCGACGACCTGGACGGCGCCCTGCTGCTGCTGGCCTCCGACGCCTCGCGCTACATGACCGGGACGGTGGTCACCGTCGACGGCGGCTTCCTGCTGGGGTGACACGATGGCGGTGCCGCTGATCGACCGGGACGACCTGGATTTCACGCTGTGGCGGGTGCTCGGCGCCGAGTCTCTCACCCGCTACCCGCGCTTCGCCGAGCACGACCGCGGCACCTTCAGCCAAGTGATCGAGACCGCCCGGGCGATCGCCGAGGACAAGTTCCGCCCGCACGCCGCCAAGTCCGACGCCAACGAGCCGCGCATCGAGAACGGCAAGGTGGTGCTGATCCCGGAGATCGGCGAGGCGCTGCAGGCGTTCGCCGAGGCCGGCTTCCTGGCCGCCCACCACGACGCCGAGATCGGCGGGCTGCAGCTGCCCTGGACCATCCAGCAGGCCGCCTTCGCCCACTTCAAGGCGGCCAACACCCCGACCGTCGGCTACGCCTTCCTGACCATCGCCGCCGCCAACCTGATCCACGCGCACGGTTCCGCTGAGCAGAAGCGGCTGTGGATGCAGCCGATGCTGGACGGCCGCACCTTCGGGACCATGGCGCTGTCGGAGCCGCATGCCGGCTCGTCGCTGTCGGACGTGCGCACGGCGGCAAGGCAGCTCGACGGCGACCGCTACGCCATCAAGGGGTCCAAGATGTGGACCTCGGCCGGCGAGCACGAGCTGACCCGCAACATCGTGCACATGACGCTGGCCCGCATCGAGGGCGCGCCGCCGGGGGTGAAGGGCCTGTCGCTGTTCATCGTGCCGCGCTACCGGCTGGACGCGGCCGGCGAGCCGACGGTTCCGAACGACGTCACCCTGGTCGGCCTGAACCACAAGATGGGCTACCGCGGCACCGTCAACACGGCGCTGAACTTCGGCGACGGCGACGACTGCGTCGGCTATCTCGTCGGTGCGCCCGGCCGCGGCCTCGCCAACATGTTCCACATGATGAACGAGGCCCGGGTCGGCGTGGCGTTCGGCGCCATCATGCTGGCCTATGCCGGGTTCCAGGAGAGCCTGGAGTACGCCCGCACCCGGGCGCAGGGCCGGCATCCCGGCGACAAGGACCCGACCACGCCGCAGCTGCCGCTGGTCGAGCACGCCGACATCCGCCGCATGCTGTTGCAGCAGAAGGCGGTGGCCGAGGGCGGGCTGATGCTGGCGCTCGACCTGGCGCTGCGCATCGACCGCCAGAAGCAGGACCCGGACGAGGCGGTGCGCCGGCACGAGGCGCTGCTGCTCGACTTCCTGACGCCGATCATCAAGGCCTGGTACTCGGACCGGGCGCTGGAGGCGAACCACAACGCCATCCAGATCCTCGGCGGCTACGGCTACACCCGCGACTACCCGGTCGAGAGGATCTACCGCGACAACCGGCTGAACCCGATCCACGAGGGCACCAACGCGATCCAGGCGATCGACCTGCTGGGCCGCAAGGCGGGGATCGCCGAGGGCGCGGCGTTCCGGGCGGTGGTCGACGAGATCCGGGCGACCCTGGCCGAAGCCGAGGGCAAGCCGGAACTCGACGCGCTGCGGCGCGAGACCGCAACCGGGCTGGAGCGGCTGGTCGCGACCACCGAGACCCTGCTGACCGCCGCCCCCGACATCGGGGCGATCCGCATGCTGTCGAACGCCGCCGCCTACATGGACATGGCCGGGCTGGTGGTGTTCGGCTGGGTGTGGCTGCGCCAGGGGCTGGCGGCGCTGGCCGAGCTGCCGCAGGCGGCCGCGGGCCGGCCTCGCGATTTCCTGCTGGGCAAGCTGCAGACGGCGCGCTACGTCGCCGCCTGGGAGCTGCCGCGTACGGCCCAGCACGCCGCCCTGCTCGGCTCGCTCGACGACACGCTGACGACCATGGAGGCGAGTTGGCTGTGAGCGCTCGTCGCTTCGTGGGTTCCGGAGCCGGGCGCTCACGCGCCCTCTCCGGAATGACGAAAAGGAAGTGTGGTCCCTGACCCTGCTTCGTCATCCCGGAGGGGCTACGCGAGCAGCCGGCTCCGGGACCCACCGGCCGCCTCGACCATCGAATACAGACAGACCCGACCAACCCGGAGGAACTTGATGACCATCCAGAAGATCGGCGTGTGCGGCGCCGGCATGATGGGCTCGGAGATCGCGCTGGTGTTCGCGCTCGCCGACCACAAGGTGCGCCTGATGGACATGGACAAGGCGTTCGTCGACAAGGCGATGAAGAAGCTCGAGGCGACCCTCGACGCCGGCATCGGCCGCGGCTTCTACACCGAGGCCGACAAGCCGCGCGCGCTCGCCAACATCGAGACCGCGACCGACGTCTCGGCCTACGGTGACGTCGACCTGGTGATCGAGGCGATCACCGAGGACCAGGAGGCCAAGGGCGCGCTGTACAAGCAGCTCGACGCGGTGCTGAAGCCGGACTGCATCATCGCGTCGAACACCTCGTCGATCTCCATCACCGTGCTCTCGTCCTACTTCTCCGAGGCCCGGCAGAAGAACTTCATCGGCCTGCACTTCTTCTCGCCGGTCAGCCGCATGAAGCTGGTCGAGGTGATCACCGCAATGGACAGCGACCCGGAGGTCGTGAAGGCCGCGACCGCCGCCTGCGAGGCGATCGGCAAGAGCCCGATCCAGGTGAAGGACGTGGTCGGCTTCGCGGTCAACCGCATCCTGTTCGCCATGTGGGACGAGGCGATCCGGCTGGTCGAGGAAGGCGCCTGCACGCCCGAGGACATCGACACCGGCTGCCGGCTCGGCCTCGGCCACCCGGTCGGCCCGTTCGAGCTGATGGACAACGTCACCGTCGACCTGACCTACAAGGTGTCGCAGATCCTCGAGGACGCCTACGGCGACCGCATGCACACCCGGCCGACCATCAAGCAACTGCACGCCGCCGGCCGCCTCGGCCGCCGCTACGGCCGCGGCTGGTACCGCTACGACGAGAAGGGCAAGCGGGTCGGCTGAGGCCGGCGCCGGAACTCAGCCGCGTCGGGGGCCGAACGGATGCTCGACGCCGGTGGCCTCGAGAAACCGGTAGTCGTGGGTGGTGAGGTCCCGCGGCAGATCGATCACGTCGCGCACGTCCAGGGTCCGGGATCCGGGCCCTGGAACCGGCGCGCTCGGCGACACCTGCTCCAACCCGGGCGTCGGCGAAATCCTTAGCTTCTCGCCTTCACCGTAGCGGAAGAACTCGGTGTCCGGCGCGGCATAGAGCCAGAAGTCCTGGCCCCTGACGTTGTGGAATCCGGCCCGGCAGAACTCGGTGTGAATGTCTTTCACCTTGGACACGAACTGCATTCCGGGCGACACGTAGGCGAAGAGGCCGGGGCTACCGCCGCGCAGCAGCCTGGACGACAGCCTCAGGGTGTACCGGAGCCCGATCCGGTCCATCTCGCCGAGCATGTCCTCGGCGATGACGAGGTCGATCGCCGGCAGCTTCTCGGCCTCGAACAACTCGACGAAGTCCCACCACGGAAGGTGCACGATCGTCGCCCCCCCGTCGAGATACCGTTCCGGCGCCCGTCCTGTCTCCACGGTCTCGACGAAGTGATCACCGAAGGCGCGACGGAACAGCCGGTTCTGCCAGAGGTAGTAGCCCTCGGCATTGTCCATCAACAGGCATTGATGACCGGCGAGGCCGAGGTACAGGCCGACGTAGCCGCTGCCGGGGCCGATTTCCAGGATCCTCAGGGGCCGCCCTACAGCCTGTGCCAGGCTGGTCACCAGGCGATACAACTCGAGGCTCTTGACCGTGGTGAAGACGGGCCGAATTGACCGGCCGAAGCGTTCGCCGGTCAGTTCCTCGGCCAGGGCACACGCATCCTGGACAAGTTTGGCCTCGTGTTCCGACACGGCGAACCGCTCGGTCCAGTAGGCGATGGCCTTGCCCACGAACAGGTTGTCGACATAGCGCTGAAGCCCCCGCTCCGTCAGCGCCCGGGTCGGCATTCCCACCGCAGCGAACGTGATCGGCGAGAACGCCTGGATGGCCCGAACGCCGATGGCGTCCATCGCTTCCGCCTCGCGGGCGCGGTAGGTCTCGGAGGAAAGGAAGGGTTCGGGCGTTGTCATGGGAAGTCCTGGACGACTGCCGGCAGGGTCATCCCTCATGGAGTACGCGACCCGCATTGGCAAGCCACCAATCGACCGCATCCCGGTCCCAGGGCCGCCGGAACAAGTCGCCCCTCCTCGCCGGTCAAGCGCTGTTGACCACCGCCCCCGTTCCCACGGCTCCCCGCCCCGTCTACCCTGCCCCGTCAGCTCGTTGTGGCAGGAGGCGACGTGCTCATTCGATCGGCTTCCGAGACCCGGCCCTACCATCTCGGCCCGTTCCCGCTCGAGGTACTGAAGCGCGATCCGAGCGTCGCCGAGGTCGAGGCCGCCCGGCCCCGGGTCGCGGCACCGCCGGCCCGTCCCGCCACCGACACCGCCTTTGCCCGCGCCGCCGCGCGCTACGATGCGCTGTTCGGCGGTTTCGTCGACGGCGAGACCGCCCCGGTCCGGGCCCCGGTGCCCGACGACCTCGATCGTCGCGCCGCCGACATCAAGGGCGGGGCGTATTTCCTGAACGCCTCGCAGGTCGGGATCTGCCGGCTGCCGGCCAACGCCTGGCTGCTCGGGGCCAAGCCGGCGGCGCACGATCACGCCGTGGTCGTCCTGGTCGAGCACGCCCGGTTGCCGGAGCCGGACAACCTCGCCCGCGGCTGGATCGGCGACGCCGCGGCGGCGACCTTCGACATGCGGGCCGGCTCGCTCGCCGTGGTGGTCGCCGGGCACATCCGCCGCATGGGGTTCGCGGCGCGCGCCCACACCGCCGCCGACATGCTGGTCGACCTCAACCGGCTCGCGGTGCTGGCCGGGCTGGCGTTCCGGTCGTCCGACGGCCCGCTCAGCAACCCGTTCATCGCGGGCGGCTTCTCGCTCGCCGCCGTCACCACCGACTACGCGCTGGCGGTCGACCTGCCGCTCGACCCGACGGCCCCCGGCCCTTCCGCCCTGCGCTATTGGTGGGGCATCGACGGTGCGATGTCGGGGCGCGAGCGCCGGCGCCGGGCCGGCCGCGCCAGCCACCTCAGCGCCTATCCGATGGAGCAGGTGAAGCGGGTCGACCGGCCGACCACGCTGATCCTCGACGACGAGGTGCCGCGGGTGCCGAAGCGCGCCGCCTTCTTCGAGCGGGCGCTGCGCGGCGACCTCGGCGACAAGAGCAGGGCCGAACGCGGCCGGTTCGCCCTCAAGCACCCGTTCGCCCATGCGATGACGCCGCTGATCCGCGGCATGGTGCCGATGCAGGACGGTCCGGCGGCGGAGACCGCGCCGCACGGCCTCTCCGATCCGGCAGCCAACGCCCGGGCGGTCAAGTCGCTGTCGTACTTCCTCGGCGCCGACCTGACCGGGATCTGCGAGGTCCCGCGCTACGCCTGGTTCTCGCACAAGGAGGACGGGACCCCTATCGAGCCCTACCACCGCTACGCCGTGGTCATGCTGATCGACCAGGAGTTCGACACCATGGAGGGGGCGAGCGGCGACGACTGGATCTCCGGCGCCCAGTCGATGCGCGCCTACATGCGCGGCGCCGAGATCGCCGGGGTGATGGCCGACACCCTGCGCGACCTCGGCGTGCCGGCGCGACCGCAGACCAATTTGGACAGCGACGTGCTGCACATCCCGCTGGTGCTGTGGGCCGGCCTCGGCGAGCTGGCGCGGATCGGCGAACTGGTGCTGAACCCGTTCGTCGGCCCGCGCTTCAAGTCGGTGGTGCTGACCACCGACCTGCCGCTGGAGGTCGACCGGCCGATAGACTTCGGCCTGCAGTACTTCTGCGACCGCTGCCTGAAATGCGCCCGCGAGTGCCCGTGCGACGCCATCCCGTACGGGCCGAAGGTGATGTTCAACGGCTACGAGATGTGGAAGCCGGACGTCGAGCGCTGCACGCGCTACCGGCTGACCAACGTCAAGGGCTCGGCCTGCGGGCGCTGCATGAAGACCTGCCCGCTGAACAAGGTGATCTCCGCCGACGGGCCGCTGCTGACCCGGGTCGCGAGCTGGATGGGCGTCAACGCCATGTGGGCCAAGCCGGCGATGGTGCCGGCCGCGGTCCGGCTCGACGACGCGCTCGGCCACGGCAAGCGCAACCCGGTGAAGAAATGGTGGCTCGACCTGGAGATCGTCGACGGCGTCTGCGTGACGCCTCGCGGCACCAACGAGCGCGACATCGACCCGGCCCGGGAGGCCTCGCTCGACCCGGCGAAGCAGCGGATCGCCTACCACCACGCCGACGCGATGCCGCCTCCCGACCGCCTCGACCCCGTGCCGGTCGACCGCAAGGCGGCGCTGGCGGCGGCGGAGAGGATCGAGAGCCCGGAAGCGGCCCGCGAGCGGGTGGCACGCGGCGGGCTCCCACCTGCCCACTACACGCCGACGCCGGCTTCACGGTAGTCTGCTCCGCCGGCACCAGGGCGGCCGTCCGGCCCGCCCGCGCCGGCGTTCAGCGAACCCGGAGTTCCGCTCCATGATCGACTTCTACACCGCCGGCACCGGCAACGGCCGCCGCCCCGCCCTCATGCTCGAGGAATGCGGCCTCGCCTACACCGCCCACAAGATCGACCTGATGAAGGGCGAGGGCAAGAGCCCGGAATACCAGAAGATCAACCCGGTCGGCGCGATCCCGGCGATCGTCGACCGCGACGGCCCGGGCGGCAGGACCGTCACGCTGGCGCAGTCGGGCGCGATCCTGCTGTATCTCGCCGAGAAGACCGGCAAGTTCTGGCCGGCCGACCCGGCCGAGCGCGCCGTCCACCTGCAATGGCTGCTGTACGCGCTGACCGACGTCGCACCGACCAGCAGCGCGGTGTTCTACGCCTCCCGACTGGACGACAAGTCGGCGCAGGGCCTGTTCGAGGGCCGGCTGCTGGCGATGTTCGGCCATGTCGACCGGCGACTCGGCGAAAGCGAGTATCTGGCGGGCGGCTACGGCCTCGCCGACATGGCGCTGTACCCGGTGTACGACGGCCGCAGGGCGTTGATCGAGGCCAAGGGCGGACTGCCGAACGTCGCCCGCTGGGCCGCCGCGGTCGGCGGCCGGCCGGCCGTGCAGAAGGGCATGGCGGTGGCCTGAGCCCCCGCCGCCATCGTTTCGTGGGTCCCGGCTCTGCGCGGCTTCGCCGCTTCGGCCGGGATGAGGGGTTGCAGCGATCGCCACTCCTCCTCATCCCGGCCGAAGCGCAGCGAAGAGCCGGGACCCATGCCCTCAGTGGCTCTCGCGCAGCACCGGTGTGCCGGACTTGCCGACCAGGAAGTCCAGGTCGGCGCCTTTGTCGGCCTGGTTGACGGTCTCGACGTACAGCTTCGAGTAGCCGCGGTCGTACGGGTTCACGAACGCCGTGCCGGCGGCCCGGCGCCGCGCCATCTCCTCGTCCGACACGTCGAGGTGCAGGCGCCGGTTCGGCACGTCGACCTCGATCATGTCGCCGTTCTGCACATAGGCCAGCGGCCCGCCGGCCGCCGCCTCGGGCGCGCCGTGCAGGATCACCGTGCCGTAGGCGGTGCCCGACATGCGGGCGTCGGACACCCGGATCATGTCGGTGATGCCCTTGCGCAGCACCTTCGGCGGCAGGCCCATGTTGCCGACCTCGGCCATGCCGGGATAGCCCTTCGGCCCGCAGTTTTTGAGGACCATGATGCAGGTCTCGTCGATATCGAGGCTCTCGTCGTCGATCTTCGCCTTGTAGTCCTCGATGTCCTCGAACACGACCGCCCGGCCGCGATGCACCATCAGTTCCGGCGAGGCGGCCGACGGCTTCAGCACCGCGCCGTCCGGGAACAGGTTGCCGCGCAGCACCGCGATGCCACCGTTCGGCTTGAACGGCTTCTTCAGCTCGAACACCACGTCGCGGTTCCAGCACGGGGCGTCCTTGACGTTCTCCCAGATGCTCTTGCCGTTGGCGGTGACCGCGTCCTTGTTCAGGAAGTCGCCGATCTCGCGCAGGATCGCCGGCAGGCCGCCGGCGTAGAAGAAGTCCTCCATCAGGTGCTCGCCCGACGGCATCAGGTTCAGCAGGCACGGCACGTCGCGGCCCAGCCGGTCCCAGTCGTTCAGGTCGAGCTCGACGCCGACCCGGCCGGCGATCGCCAGCAGGTGCACCACGGCGTTGGTCGAGCCGCCGATCGCGCCGTTGGTGACGATGGCGTTCTCGAACGCCTGCTTGGTGAGGATCTTCGACAGCCTCAGGTCCTCGATCACCATCTCGACCGCACGCATGCCGGACATGTGGGCCAGCACGTAGCGCCGCGAATCGACCGCCGGAATCGCCGCGTTGCCCGGCAGGGTCATACCGAGCGACTCCGCCATTGACGCCATGGTCGAGGCGGTCCCCATGGTCATGCAGTGGCCGGCCGAGCGCGAGTTGTCGGCCTCGGCGCTCATGAAGTCCTCGATGCTCATCTGGCCGCCGCGCACCGCCTCGGAGAACTTCCAGATGTGGGTGCCGGACCCGATCTTCTCGTTCTTGTAGTAGCCGTTCAGCATCGGCCCGCCGGACACGCAGATCGTCGGCAGGTCGCAGCTCGCGGCCCCCATCAGCAGGGCCGGCGTGGTCTTGTCGCAGCCGACCAGCAGCACGACGCCATCCATCGGCAGACCGCGGATCGCCTCCTCGACGTCCATCGAGGCGAGGTTGCGGTACAGCATCGCGGTCGGCCGCAGCTGGCTCTCGGAGTTCGAGAACACCGGGAACTCCACCGGGAAGCCGCCGGCCTCGTAGACGCCGCGCTTCACGTGCTCGGCGAGCTTGCGGAAGTGCGCGTTGCAGGGATTGAACTCGCTGAAGGTGTTGGCGATGCCGATCACCGGCCGGCCGTCGAACAGGTGCGCCGGGAAGCCCTGGTTCTTCATCCAGGACCGGTGGGCCCAGCCGTCCTTGTCGGTCTTGCCCCACCATTGCGAGGAGCGGCGCTTGCCCTTCATGGGATCGGGACGGTCGGTCATGGTGGTTTCCTCCGGGAGTCGGTGGCCGGCTTGGCGTCGCGGCTTGGGGCGGTCGAGCGTTGCGGTCGAGTGATAGTATGAATCCGTGCCGGCAGCCTGCCCCCGGCGACCGGCAGCGGTCAAGCTGCTGCGCGAGCGCGCGACCGGCCGGCGAAGCGGCGGCAGCCATGCACGGAGCGCAACGACAGGAATGCGCGCGCCGATATGGTAGATCGGCGCCGGCCCCCCATCTACAGCGGCCAGTCCCGAAACCGAACGGCTCCCCGACCGATGACGATCCTTCTGCTCTTCGCAGGCCTGGTCCTGCTGCTCGCCGGCGGCGAGGTTCTGGTGCGCGGCGGCACGGCCCTGGCCGAGCGATTCGGCGTGCCCCACTTCGTGATCGGCGTGGTGGTCGTCGGCTTCGGCACCTCGACGCCGGAGCTGGTGACCAGCGTCGAGGCCGCCCTGGTCGGGGCGCCCGGCATCGCCGTCGGCAACATCGTCGGCTCCAACATCGCGAACATCCTGCTGATCCTCGGCCTGACCGCGGCACTCATGCCGATCGCCGTCGACCGGGCGGTACTGCGCCAGGACGGCGCGATCGCCCTGGCGGTCGCGGTGGCCTGCCTCGGGCTCGCCCTGTTCGACGTGGTCGACCGGCTGACCGGCGCCCTGCTGGTCGCCGGCCTGGTCGCCTACATCTACGTCACGATCCGCCACCCGGCCTGCCCGGACTGCCCGCTCCCGCAGGACGGCGAAGCCGCCCCGGCCCGGCTGCCGGTCGCCGTGCTGCTGGCGCTCGCCGGGCTCGCCATGGTGATGTTCGGCGCCGACCTGCTGGTCTCGTCGGCCGTCGACATCGCCCGCAGCACCGGCGTCTCGGAATCGGTGATCGGCCTCACCATCGTCGCGGTCGGCACCTCGCTGCCGGAGCTCGCGACCTCGCTGGTCGCGGCCTATCGGCGCCAGACCGACATGGCGCTCGGCAACATCCTCGGCAGCAACATCTACAACGTGCTCGGGATCCTCGGGATCACGGCGATGGTCAAGCCGATCGACCTGCCCGACGACATCGCCGGCTCCGACATCTGGGTCATGGTCGGCGCCACCCTGCTGCTGATGTTGTTCGCCACCACCGGCCGGCGGATCTGCCGGCTCGAGGGGCTCGGCTTCCTGGCGCTGTACGGCGGCTATATCGGCTGGCTGACGGTCGGGTAAGCGCCCGTCGGCGCCGAGGCGGCGGGTGGGTTCCGGGGCGCCCCTCGACCAGCTCGAGGGTCGCCCGGAATGACGAAGAAGAGAAGCAAGCCACCCTCGCCATCGTCATTCCGGAGCGGACCGCAGCAGGCGGGACGCATCCGGAACCCACGAAGCGACGGACGGCCTAAACCAGCGAAGCGCGGACGATTCCCGAGGCCTTGGGCAATTCAGGCAACACAGTCAATACGGTGACAGTGCACTTAGAATACGGTGACAGTGCACTTAACTGCGCCGAATACGGTGACAGTGCACTTAACTGCACCGCTGCGACGCCCGACGAGCGAAGCGCGGAGATGAGCGCACTGTCACCGGATTGACGGTCGGGTACCGGGCCATCGGCGCCGAGGCGGCGGGTGGGTTCCGGGGCGCCCCTCGACCAGCTCGAGGGTCGCCCGGAATGACGGTGAGAAAATGCGGCCCCCCCCTGTCGTCATTCCGGAGCGGGCCACATCCGGAACCCACGAAGCGACGGGCTGCCTACACCAGCGAAGCGCGGACGATTCCCGAGGCCTTGGAGAAGTCCATGCGGCCCGGATAGCGCTCCTTCAGGGCGGCCATGGTGCGGCCCATGTCCTTCAGGTTGGAGGCACCGATCTCCTTGATCGTCGTCTGCACCGCGGTCTCCAGCTCGGCGCCCTCGATCGGCGTCGGCATGAACCGGCGGATGACGTCGATCTCCTCCTGCTCCTGCTCGGCCAGCTCGCATCGCCCGCCCTGCTCGTAGAGCCGGATCGATTCCTGGCGCTGCTTGATCATGGTCTGCAGCATCGCGAGGACCTCGTCCTCGCCGACACCGTCCATCACGCCCTTCTCGCGGGCGGCGATGTCGCGGTCCTTGAGGGCCGCGAGAATCAGACGCACGGTGGCGACGGCGCGGCTGTCCTTCGCGCGCATCGCTTCCTTCAAGGCGGTATTGAGCTGTTCGCGCAACATTGTCGGTTCTCCCCAAGGACCGAAACCGTCGCCCGTCATTCGCCCCAGGGCGGAGCGATGGCGGACATTACAGGATCGGCCCGCACCATGCAAACGGGGGCCTGTTTTGCAAGGCTTTGATTTTACTGCATTCTCATAGATTCTTCCGGCTTGACGCCAGACGGCCTTTCGCCTATCAACCCGCCAATTTGCCCGTTCGCAGCCGGATTTCAAGCCCAGCGCCCCCGTTGGGCCGCCATGCGCGCGGGTACCCGCCCGACCGGAGTCCGCCGATGACCGACCCTTCCGCGCCCGCCTCTCCCCTGCCCGGCGCCACCGCCGCTCTCGTGCTCGCCGACGGCACGGTGTTCTGGGGGCGAGGCCTCGGTGCGGCGGTCACCCGGGTCGGCGAGGTCTGCTTCAACACCTCGATGAGCGGCTACCAGGAGATCCTCACGGACCCCTCCTACGCCGGCCAGATCATCACCTTCACCTTCCCGCACATCGGCAACGTCGGGGCCAACCCGAACGACCTGGAGAGCACCACGCCGGCCTCGCTCGGCTGCGTGCTGCGGGCCGACGTCACCGACCCGTCGAACTACCGCTCTCAGCGCCACCTGGACGACTGGCTGAAGTCGGTCGACCTGCCCGGCATCGCCGGCGTCGACACCCGCCGCCTAACCCGCCGGATCCGCGACCTCGGCGCGCCCAGCGGCGCCCTGTGCCACGCCCCGGACGGCGCCATCGACGTCGCCGCCCTGCAGAAGCTGGCGGCCGAGTGGCCGGGCCTGGAGGGCATGGACCTCGCCAAGGAAGTGTCCTGCAGCCAGACCTACATCTGGACCGAGACGCTCTGGGACTTCGCCGACGACGGCCGCAGCGACGGCTTCGGCACCCTGGCCGAGCCGAAATTCCACGTGGTCGCGGTCGACTACGGTGCGAAGCGCAACATCCTGCGCAACCTCGCCTCGCAGGGCTGCCGGGTCACCGTGGTGCCGGCGAGTGCCACCGCCGACGAGATCCTCGGCCACAAGCCCGACGGGGTGTTCCTGGCCAACGGCCCGGGCGATCCGGCGGCGACCGGCGTGTACGCGGTGCCGGAGCTGCGCCGGCTGATCGACAGCGGCGTGCCGATGTTCGGCATCTGCCTCGGCCACCAGATGCTGGCCTTGGCGCTGGGTGCGAAGACCGAGAAGATGCACATGGGTCACCGCGGTGCCAACCACCCGGTCAAGGACCTGGAGACCGGCAAGGTCGAGATCACCAGCCAGAACCACGGCTTCGTGGTCGCCGAGGGCTCGCTGCCATCAGGCGTCACGGTCACCCACCGCTCGCTGTTCGACGGCACCGTCGAGGGCCTGAAGGTCGACGGCAAGCCGGTGTTCTCCGTGCAGTACCATCCCGAGGCCTCGCCGGGCCCGATGGACAGCCACTATCTCTTCGCCCGCTTCCGGGAGCTGATGGAACGCAATGCCTAAGCGCACCGACATCGAGAGCATCCTGATCGTCGGCGCCGGGCCGATCGTCATCGGCCAGGCCTGCGAGTTCGACTACTCCGGCACCCAGGCCTGCAAGGCGCTGCGCGAGGAGGGGTACCGGGTCATCCTGGTGAACTCCAACCCGGCGACCATCATGACCGACCCGGGCACGGCCGACGCCACCTACATCGAGCCGATCACGCCGGAGATGGTCCGCAAGGTGATCGAGCGCGAGCGCCCGGACGCCCTGCTGCCGACCATGGGCGGCCAGACCGCGCTGAACACCGCGCGCTCGCTGGCCCGCGACGGCACGCTGGCGGAGTTCGGGGTCGAGCTGATCGGCGCCGACCTGGAGGCCATCGAGAAGGCCGAGGACCGCCAGCAGTTCCGCGCCGCCATGGACGCGATCGGCCTCGACACCCCGCGCTCGCGGCTGATCGGCGACTTCGCCGACGCGGCGGAAGCGCTGGAGCATGTCGGCCTGCCGGCGATCATCCGCCCCAGCTACACGCTCGGCGGCCAGGGCGGCGGCATCGCCTACAACCGCGAGGAATTCGAGCAGATCGTCCAGAACGGCCTGCGCCTGTCGCCCTCCCACGAGGTGCTGATCGAGGAATCGGTGCTGGGCTGGAAGGAATACGAGATGGAGGTGATCCGCGACCGCGCGGACAACTGCATCATCGTCTGCTCGATCGAGAACGTCGACCCGATGGGCGTGCACACCGGCGACTCGATCACCGTGGCGCCGGCGCTGACCCTGACCGACAAGGAATACCAGCGCATGCGCAACGCCTCGATCGCGGTGCTGCGCGAGATCGGGGTGGATACCGGCGGCTCGAACGTGCAGTTCGCGGTCGACCCGGCGACCGGCCGGCAGATCGTCATCGAGATGAACCCGCGGGTGTCGCGGTCGTCGGCTCTGGCCTCCAAGGCCACCGGCTTCCCGATCGCCAAGGTCGCCGCCAAGCTGGCGGTCGGCTACACGCTGGACGAGCTCGACAACGACATCACCAAGGTCACGCCGGCCAGCTTCGAGCCGACCATCGACTACGTGGTCACCAAGATCCCGCGCTTCACCTTCGAGAAGTTTCCGGGCGCCGATGCCCGGCTGACCACCTCGATGAAGTCGGTCGGCGAGGTCATGGCGATCGGCCGGACCTTCGCGGAATCGCTGCAGAAGGCGCTGCGCGGGCTGGAGACCGGGCTGGTCGGCCTGGACCCGGTCGAGCTGCCCGGCACCGAGGGCGGCGAGATCGACCGCCAGCGGGTGACCGCCGAGCTCAGCACGCCGACCGCCGACCGCCTGCTGAAGGTCGCCCAGGCCCTGCGGGTCGGGATGACGGTCGAGGAGGTGCACGCCGCCTGCCACATCGACCCGTGGTTCCTGGCGCGCATGAAGGAGATCGTGGACGCCGAGGCGCAGCTGGCGGCCGACGGCCTGCCGGACAGCCCGGCCGACTGGGTGCGGGCCAAGTCGATGGGCTTCTCGGACGCCCGCCTCGGCCAGCTCACCGCCCACGACGAGGACGTGGTGGCGGCCCGCCGCCGCAGCGCCGGGGTGCGCCCGGTGTTCAAGCGGATCGACACCTGTGCCGGCGAGATCCCGTCCGACACGCCGTACATGTACTCGACCTACGAGACCGGCATGGCCGGCCCGGACGGCGCCGTGGCGGCCGAGAACGAGGCCGACCCGACCGACCGCCGCAAGATCGTGATCCTGGGCGGCGGTCCGAACCGGATCGGCCAGGGCATCGAGTTCGACTACTGCTGCGTCCACGCCGCCTACGCGCTGTCGGAGGCCGGGTTCGAGACCATCATGGTCAACTGCAACCCGGAGACCGTCTCGACCGACTACGACACCTCGGACCGGCTGTACTTCGAGCCGCTGACCGCCGAGGACGTCACCGAGATCGTCGAGCTCGAACGCTCCAAGGGCGAGGTGCTGGGCGTCATCGTGCAGTTCGGCGGCCAGACCCCGCTGAAGCTGGCGGCGGCGCTGGAGAAGGCGCAGATCCCGATCCTCGGGACCTCGCCGGACGCCATCGACCTGGCCGAGGACCGCGAGCGCTTCCAGAAGCTGCTGCACAAGCTGAAGCTGCGCCAGCCGGAGAACGGCACCGCCACCTCGACCGAGCAGGCCGAGAAGATCGCCGAGACCATCGGCTATCCGGTGGTGATCCGGCCGTCCTACGTACTGGGCGGCCGAGCCATGGAGATCGTGCACGACATCGAGGGGCTGCGCCGCTACATGCGGACCGCCGTCGTGGTGTCGGGCAAGAACCCGGTGCTGATCGACAGCTTCCTGCGCAACGCCACCGAGATCGACGTGGACGCGGTCGCCGACGGCACCGACGTGTTCATCGCCGGGGTGATGGAGCACATCGAGGAAGCCGGCATCCACTCCGGCGACAGCGCCTGCTCGCTCCCCCCCGTGTCGCTGCCCGACGGCATCGTCGACGAGGTCAAGCGCCAGGCCGAGATGCTGGCCCGCGGCCTCGGCGTGGTCGGGCTGATGAACGTGCAGTTCGCGGTCAAGGACGGCGAGGTGTTCATCCTCGAGGTCAACCCGCGCGCCAGCCGGACCGTGCCGTTCGTCGCCAAGGCGACCGGCAACCCGATCGCCAAGATCGCCTCGCGGGTGATGGCCGGCGAGAAGCTGGCGTCGTTCACCCTGTCGGAGCGGCCGCTCGGCCATATCGCGGTCAAGGAGGCGGTGTTCCCGTTCGCGCGCTTCCCCGGCACCGACATCATCCTCGGCCCCGAGATGCGCTCGACCGGCGAGGTCATGGGCATCGACCGCGGCTTCGACCGGGCGTTCGCCAAGTCGCAGCTCGGCGCCGGGGTGGTGCTGCCGGAGACCGGCACGGTGTTCGTCTCGGTGCGCGATTCCGACAAGGCCGCGCTGGTGAAGATCGCCGGCGACCTGCACCGCCTGGGCTTCAAGCTGATGGCGACGGCCGGCACCGCGGACGCGCTGGAGGCCGAGCAGATCCCGGCCAATCGGGTCAAGAAGGTGCTGGAGGGACGGCCGCACATCGTCGACAACATGCTGTCCGGCCACGTCGATCTGGTGATCAACACCACCGAGGGCGCGCAGGCCATCCGGGACAGTTTCAGCTTGCGCCACACCGCCCTGACCCACAATATTCCCTATTACACGACCGTCGAGGGCGCCCGCGCGGCGGTTCGAGCGATCGCGGCGATGAAGGCCGGGCGCCTTGAAGTGGCTCCCCTGCAGTCCTACTTGACCGGATCGTTCTGACGGTCGCGGCGTGGGCGGGGAGCCGTTCCGGTTCCCCGACACGGCCGGGAGTCGACGATGCGGTAGCGGCGGCGCGGTAGCGGCGGCGCGGCTATGGCGGCGCCCGGAACGGACGAGCTAGAATTCGCAGGTGAACGGACAGCGTGGGCCGATGGACAAGGTTCCTATCACAGCGGGCGGCTTTCAGCGTCTGCAGGAAGAGCTGAGGCAGCTCAAGACGGTCGAGCGGCCGGCGGTGATCAAGGCGATCGCCGAGGCGCGCGAGCACGGCGACCTCTCGGAGAACGCCGAGTACCACGCCGCGCGCGAACGCCAGTCCTTCATCGAGGGGCGGGTGGCCGAGCTCGAGGACGTCATCAGCCGGTGCGAGGTCATCGACGTCAAGAAGCTGTCCGGCGACACGGTCACCTTCGGCGTCACGGTCGAGGTCGCCGACGAGGACACCGACGAAGAGACCAAGTACACGATCGTCGGGCCCTACGAGGCGGACCTGTCGAAGGGCATGATCTCGACGTCCTCGCCGATCGCCCGCGCCCTGATCGGCAAGCGGGTCGGCGATTCCGTCGAGGTCGCGACCCCGCGCGGCGCCAAGAGCCTGGAAATCCTGTCGATCGCCATTCAGTAGGGCGACACAGCGACGTGCGGCGAGTGGGTCCCGGATCGGGCCCACCTTCGGCGCGCCCGTCCGGGATGACGTCAAATAGGGGAATGCCGACCGCTTGCCCCTCCCCCGACGTCATCCCGGCCGACGCGCAGCGGCGAGCCGGGACCCACGGAGCGACCGGCGCGTGGCCGCGCCGCCTCAACCGGCGGCGTGCTCGTCCTCGTGATCATCGTCCGGCTCCTCCTCGACCGGCACGCCCGGCAGGCGCTTGCGGGTGCGGATCACCAGCGCGGTCTTGACGTTGGAGACCAGCGGCGCCGGCGTCAGCTTGGAGGTCAGGAAGCGCTGGAAGGCGTCCCAGTCCTTGGCGACGATCTTCAGCAGGAAGTCGGCCTCGCCCATCAGCATGTGGCACTCGCGGACTTCCGGCCAGTCGCCGACCATCTGCTCGAAGCGGGCGAGATCGCCCTCGGCCTGGCTGGTCAGGCCGACATGGGCGTATATCGTCACCGTGAAACCCAGCATTTCGGGCGCGATGTCGGCGTGGTATCCCCGTATGTACCCCGCCTCCTCCAGCGCCCGCACGCGCCGCAGGCAGGGCGGGGCCGAGATGCCGGCCCGGCTCGCCAGGTCGACATTGGTCATGCGGCCGTCGTCTTGGAGATCGCGCAGAATGCGTCGATCGATCCGGTCAAGTTTCACGCGACGCATCGCGCGGCTCCCATCTGAGTGGCTGTCGGGGACGGTGTTGTCATGGGTGAATTGGGATCGGCGCGCTCGGCGCCCGGCAATCAACATAGGCACGCCGCACCCATTGCGCAAGATTATTACTCGAACGTGACATAAATGACCAAAATTCTCCCAGAACCGGCGCCCCCCGAGGCCTCTCGCGGCCTCCGACAGCCCGTGACCTGGATCCTGACCGACGGCACCGTCGGCATGCGGATCCAGTGCCTCGGGCTCGCCAAGGCGGCCGGGCTGACGCCGATCGTGAAGCATATCCACCCGAGCTGGTTGCTGCGGGCGCTGCCGGCGATCGCCGGCGTCCCCGGCGTGCCGGCCGCGGCCGGCGGCGACCCGCTGACCGCGCCGTGGCCGGACGTGGTGATCTCCTGCGGCCGGCGCACCGCCGGCGCCGCCCTGGCGGTCAAGCGGCTGTCCGGCGGCCACGCCTTCCTGGCGCACATCCAGGACCCGCGCCTCGACCCGCGCCGCTTCGACATGCTGATCGTGCCGGAGCACGACCCGGCCCGCGGCCCCAACGTGGTCACCACGCTGGGCGCGCTGAACCCGCACGACCCTGAGATCCTGGCGGCGGCCGCCCGGCAGTGGGAGCCGGAGGTCGCCGGCCTGCCGCGTCCGCTGGTCGGTGTCATGGTCGGCGGCAGCAACAAGCGCTACGACTTCTCGGCCGATGCCGTGGCCCGGTTCATCGGGCAACTGCGGGCGGTCTCCGAGGCCGGAGCCAGCCTGCTGGTCGCGGCTTCGCGCCGGACCGACCAGGCGACCCGCGCCGCGCTGCGCGACGGCCTCGCCGGCTGCCCGGGCATCGTGTGGACCGGCGACGGCGAGAACCCCTATCTGGCGTTCCTGGCGCTGGCCGATGCGCTGGTCGTCACTTCCGACTCGGTCAACATGGCCTCCGAGGCCTGCGCCACCGGCAAGCCGGTGCACGTCGCCACGGTCGAGCCGGAGACCGGGCGACTGGCCGCGTTTCACGCCCGGCTGCGCGCCGACGGCCATACCCGCGCGTTCGAAGGCCGCATCGACTCCTGGTCGCCCCCGCCGCTCGACGAGACCCCGCGGGTCGGCGCGCTGCTGCGCCGGCGGCTGGCGGAACGCGGCCTGTTCGCCGCCGAGTGACGACGGAGCGGCGGGTGGGTTCCGGCTCGCCCGCGCCGAGGGCGGCGCGCCCGCCCGGAATGACGACAGGGAGAGAATCCGCCCCTCATTCTTTCGTCATTCCGGGCCGGATCGCTGGAGGCGAGACGGACTCGGAACCCACCAGCCGCCCCACCGCCGGAAGCCGCCGCGCCTTACCCCTGGGCCATCCGGCCGCGTTGCCGGAAGCGCCCCGGTCGGGTATGCATCCGACCGACACCGCTCCGACCGCACCGGGACGCGCGCCATGGCCCTCAAGATCGACACCTTCTCGAACCAGAACGGCAGGGGGTTCAGCTTCTTCAAGGCGGTCGGCCACCCGCTGACGGCCGAGGCGCTGGACGCGCTGCTGACCCGGCTGGCCGGCCTTGGGCCGGTGGCGCTGTACGACCCGATGGGCCATCTCGGCACGCTCGCCGAGCTGCACGACCTCGGCCGGCTGACCGTCGCCGACGTGTTCGTCCAGGCGATCGAGCGGATCGGCGAGGACATCCTCGGCCACCCCGCCCGCCCGGTGACCGAGCTGCCGACGACGACCGCCCGGTCGGTGCTGGTCGCCGGCTTCGACGCCGGCCGGGCCGCCGACCACATCCGGCACCTGCTGCCCGCGGGCGTCGAACTGGTCACCCTGGACGCGGTCCGGCTGCCGGACGCCATGCTGACCAACAGGCGGAACTACCTCGACCCGCTGAACTTCGCCACCAACCACGGCTTCCTGCGCGACGCGGGCGGCCGCCACACCCGGCTGGTGACCGCCAACTACTGGGCCGGCTACGGCGGCACCGGGCTGCGGCTGTGGCTGCGGCTGTTCGATGCCGACGGCGGCGTGCTGGCGACCTGGGAGCAGCCGCTCGGCGACGGCGTCTCCGGCATCGTCATCGACAGCGCCGAGGTGCGCCGGCGCTTCGGCCTCGGCGAGTTCACCGGCACCCTGTTCGTGCACGCCATCGGGGCGCGCGGCCACGACGTGGTGAAGTACGCGGTCGACACCTACGGCGACGCCGAGGACGAGCTGTCCTGCACCCACGACGCCAACGCCTGGCCGGCCGACCTGTACGCCGGCCTGCCGGCGCCGAAGGACGGCGAGCGGGTCACCCTGTGGCTGCAGAACGCCCACCCCTCGCCGGTCCCGGCCGGCGCGATCGGCCTGAACCTGATGGGCCGCGACGAGATCCGCCCCTTCGACGAGGCGATCCCGGGCTTCGGCTGCCGTGCCCTGGACCCGGCTGCGCTGTTCCCGGACGAGCGCTGGCCGGCGCAGTTCGAGCTGCAGGCCGGCAAGCACGTGGTGCGGCCGCGCTACGAGATCCTGGCCGGCAACCGGCGCAACCGGATCGCTCACGTCAACGTCGAGCGCGTCGACCTGAAGCCCGATCCGCGGATCGCCGAGGCGTCCAGGCACCTCGGCAAGGGCTGGGTCCTGCCGGCGCCGATCCTGCCGCTCGACCGCTACCGGTCGTTCGCGCTGCCGACCCCGATGTCGACCGCCCAGACCCGCCTGCCGCTGCAGGCCGTGGTCTACGACGCCGACGGCATCGAGGCCGCCCGCCACCGGTTCGGCGTGCTGGCGCGCTCCGACAGCGTCGCGATCGAGGCCGGCGCCCTGGTCAACGGCAGCGGCCTGCCCAGCGGCTACGGCCACCTGGAACTGATCTACGACTTCGAGGCCGGCGCCAACGACGCCCCCGACGGCTGGCTGCACGGTCTGTTCCGCTACGAGGACACCCGGACCGGTCACGCCGCCGACACCAGCTTCGGCGGCCACGTGTTCAACGGCGTGCTGACCTTCAAGGGCGAGCCGCAGAGCTACGGCGGTCCGCCGCCGGGCCTGTCGACCCGGCTGTTCCTGCGGCTCGGCCACGATCTGGAGCGGGTCGACACGCTGTGTCACCTGATCTATCCGGCGTCGACGCCCTGGCACGCGGTGTCGGCCACCGACCTGATCCTGACCTCCGCGGACGGCGAGACCATCGCCCACGCCCCGCTCGCCATCCCGTGCGGCGGCTCGCGGCTGTGGCGGGCGTCCGAGACGTTCGCCGCGGAGGATCTCGCCCGGGCGGGCGGCGGCGGCTACGTGCTGATCCGCGACACCACCTGCCGGCTGTTCGGCTATCACGGCCTGATCCGCGACGGCGCGGCGTTCTCGCTCGATCACATGTTCGGGTTCTGAGCGACCGCCGGAGTCGCACGCGCGCCGGACCGTCCGCGGAAACCGGCTGTCGGACCCGCCACTCGACGACTCGCGGCAATTGTGGCGTCTCGGATTGTCACCGGACGGTCGGTTGAGGCGGTCCGGCGACGTCACTATGTTGGGCGGGTTCCCACGGACGGAGGAGTCGATGGCCGAGCATCGCGTGAAGGTTCTCATCATCGGCGCGGGTGCGGCCGGGCTGACCGCCGGCATCTACACCGCGCGCGCCAACCTTTCGCCGATGCTCGTCGCCGGGCTTCAGCCGGGCGGCCAGATGACCATCACCTCCGAGGTCGAGAACTACCCCGGCTTCGCCGACGTGATCCAGGGCCCATGGCTCATGGAACAGATGCAGAAGCAGGCGGAGAACGTCGGCACCAGGATCGTCAGCGACGTGATCGTCGACGTCGACTTCTCGTCCCGGCCGTTGCGCTGCGTCGGCGACACCGGCGACGTCTACCTGGCCGACGCGGTGATCGTCGCGACCGGCGCCCAGGCGCGCTGGCTCGGCCTGCCGAGCGAGCAGCAGTTCAACGGCCGCGGGGTGTCGGCGTGCGCCACCTGCGACGGCTTCTTCTACCGCAACAAGGACGTGGTGGTGGTCGGCGGCGGCAATACCGCGGTCGAAGAGGCACTGTACCTAGCCAACATCTGCAGCTCGGTGACGCTGGTGCATCGCCGCGACACGCTGCGGGCCGAGAAGATCATGCAGGACCGGCTGTTCCGGAACCCCAAGATCCGGCTGATCTGGGACAGCGTGGTCGACGAGGTGCTGGGCGGCGACGGCCCGTTCGCCGGCGTCGAGGCGGTGCGCATCAAGAACGTGCGCAGCGGCGACGCCACGGTGATCCCGGCCGAGGGACTGTTCGTTGCGATCGGCCACGATCCGGCGACCAAGCCGTTCCGCGGCCACCTGCCGGTCGACGGCGAGGGCTATCTGCTCGCCCAGCCGGGCTCGACCCGCACCACGGTGCCGGGCGTGTTCGCCGCCGGCGACTGCGTCGACAAGGTGTTCCGCCAGGCCGTGACCGCCGCCGGCATGGGCTGCATGGCGGCGCTCGAAGCCGAGCGCTACCTCGCCGAGCTCGAGGACGCCTCGCAGGCGGCCGCGGCGGAGTGATCCGCCGGCCCGACCCCGGCACTTCGCGAATCGGACAAGCCGTCGAAGGGGTTAACCCGGCGCCCGGTCTCGTGTAGAGATAGGGGGCGCGGTCGGCACCGCGCCAGTGTCGGCGGGCGGAATATGGACTGGGACAAGCTGCGGGTCTTTCATGCGGTCGCCGAGGCCGGCAGCTTCACGCACGCCGGCGACACGCTGAATCTCAGCCAGTCCGCGGTCAGCCGTCAGATCAGCCATCTCGAGGAGAGCCTGCGGGTGCCGCTGTTCCACCGGCACGCCCGCGGCCTGATCCTGACCGAGCAGGGCGAGATCCTGTACCAGACCGCGCGCGACGTGTTCGCCAAGCTGGCGACCACCGAGGCGATCCTGTCCGAGGGCAAGGACCGCCCGAAGGGCCCGCTCCGGCTGACCACCACGGTCGCGCTCGGCTCCAACTGGCTGACCCCGCGGATCGGCGCGTTCCTGGAGCTGTACCCGGAGATCAGCCTGACGCTGATCCTGAACGATTCCGAGTTGGACCTGTCGATGCGCCAGGCCGACGTGGCCCTGCGGCTGACGCCGCCGCGCCAGCCGGACCTGATCCAGCGCCACCTGAAGACCATCAAGTTCCACCTGTACGCGGCCCCTTCCTACCTGAAGAGGGCCGGGGTGCCGCGCTCGCCGGCCGATCTGGTCGACCACCGGCTGGTGATCTACGGCGAAACCGCGCACCCGCCGTTCCCGAACGTCAACTGGCTGCTCGACGTCGCGGCGGGGCCGCGTGGCCGGCCGACCTCGGTGCTGCGGGTGAACAATTATTTCGCCATGTACCGGGCCGTGCAGACCGGCATCGGCATCGCCGCCCTGCCCGACTACATGGCGCGTGAGGACGTCAACCTGATCCGCGTCGTGCCGGATCTGGAAGGGCCGCAGGTGCCGGCCTACTTCGTGTATCCGGAGGAGCTTCGGCACTCCAAGCGGATCACCGTGCTGCGGGATTTCCTGATCCAGGAAGTCGCGAAGTCGCAGTTCTGAGGGGTTTCCGGCGGCTCCGACCGGCCCCGTCGATTCGACATTCCGAGCCATGCGTCTGGCGCATATCGGAACTGTTGTTTTGCGAATGGTCGTTAAGGCTTCCGCAACCTATTTCTCCTAATGTTCAGATGTTGCGTTGCAACATCCTCTGAGCCCCCCGCTCAGAGCAGGGCCCTCCGGGGTCCTACGTCTCCCAGACGTGAAGCCTCCCTGTTCAACTTGCCCGGAAGCCCCCGCTTCCGGGCAGTTTTTTTATCCGGCACTGCCGTTCCCGCGGGCAATTCCGCTGCATTCGCTCGACCCCTTCCGGGCGGCGACGGGAATACTTGCGCGTCCGGCGCTTCGCGTCCGGCGGCTCCAGGATCCGGTCTCGCTCCCCCGCCCTACAGCCGAAACCGTGAATTCGCTTCGAGGAATCGTTCGGAAAACGCTAAGCTCGACATACTTCTCGACCGAAACGAGGATCGGGCGTTCGGGCGCCGATGTCGTTTGTCGTGGAATGCAGCGGCGGGGCGAGGCGAATGGCCGGACTGTCGACGAGTTCCCTGGTTGTCATCGCCGTGGCCGTTGTCGTCCTCGGCTGGGGCGTTCTCACCTACAACCGCTTGGTTGCACTGCGTCAGCGCGTCCGCGAAGGCTGGAGCGGCATCGACGTGCAGCTCAAGCGGCGAGCGAACCTGGTTCCCAACCTGGTCAGTACCGTCAAGGGATACGCGCAGCACGAGCGCGGCGTGCTGGAGGCGGTCACCGAGCAGCGGGCCCGCGTGCAGGCGGCGGCCGGCGCCACCCCGGCGGACCGCCAGGCGGCCGAGAACGGGCTCACGGCGGCGCTGACCAGGCTGTTCGCGGTCGCCGAGAACTACCCGGACCTGAAGGCCGACGGCACCTTCGTCGACCTGCAGCAGACACTCGGCGAGCTCGAGGACCAGATTCAGATGGCGCGCCGCTACTACAACGGGACCGTGCGCGACCTGAACACCCTGATCGAGGCCTTCCCGAGCAACCTGATCGCCGGCTGGTTCCGGTTCGAGCCGCGCGAATACTTCGAGGTCGAGCATGACGGCGACCGGGCCGTGCCGACCGTGTCGTTCTAGCCCACGGGACATCGCGCCGTGACCGTGTCCGCCCTCCGCCGTGTCTCCCTCGCGATCGTGGCGGCGGTCGGCCTGCTGATCGCGACCGGCGGTCCGGCCTCGGCCGAGCGGGAGCGCATCGTTTCCTTCGACTCCGACATCACGGTCCGGCCCGACGGCTGGCTGCACGTGGTCGAGACCATCGAGGTCGTCGCGACCGGCGACAGCATCCGCCGCGGCATCTACCGCGACTTCCCGACCCGCAGCCTCACGGAGTACGGCGTGAACCGCCGCGTCGACTTCGAGATCGACCGGATCGAGCGCGACGGCCGGCGGGAGCCCTATCATACCGAACAACTGAACGCCGGCGTGCGCGTCTACGTCGGCAATGCCGACGTTCTGCTGCGGCCGGGACGATACCGCTATACGATCGCCTACGACACCAGCCGCCAGCTCTACCACTGGCCCGACACGGACGAGCTGTACTGGAACGTCACCGGCGACGCCTGGGCGTTCCCGATCGAACGGGCCACGGCAACGGTGCACTTGCCGGAGGGGGCCGCGGTCGGGCAGACCGACGCCTACACCGGCCCGCGCGGCGCCCGCGGCGACGACTTCCGGATCGTCGGGAACAGCGGCGGCACGTTGCGGATCGCGACCACCCGCACCCTGCTCCCCGGCGAGGGCCTGACGATCGCGACGGCGTGGCCCGCCGGGCTGGTCGACCGCCCGACCCAGGCGACCGTGATCGGCCGGGCGGTGTACGACAACGCGGGCCTGGCAGCCGGCGCCTTCCTGACGGCGGTGCTGCTGGTCTACTTCCTGGTCGCCTGGCACCGGGTCGGCCGCGATCCGCGGAAGGGCGTCGTGTTCCCGCGCTTCGAGGCCCCGGACGGGCTGTCGCCGGTGGCGGTCGGCTACGTCTGGCACGGCGGATTCGGAAACGGCTTCGGCGTCGCCCGCGCCCTGACCGTGGCGATCACCAGCCTCGCCACCAAGCGGCGCCTGGTGATCGACGACGACGGCAAGCGCCGGTACACGCTGTCGGCCGTCAAGGGTGCGCGCGGCAAGCTGCCGCCCGGCGAACTGGCGGTGTACAAAGCCCTGTTCCCCCACGGCCGCGACACGGCCAGCTTTGGTAGCGAGTACGAGCCGGCGATGGGGCGGGCGTCGTCGGTCCTGCTCGACGCGTTCGACTGGGAATACGGCCGGGCCTACTTCCGGAGCAACTCCCGCCCCTGGCTGATCGGCGCCCTGATCGCCGTCACCGCAACCCTCAGCAGCCTGGTGATCGACGCCACGGGCCAGGATGCCTGGCTTATCGTGTCCGTCATGGCGGTGTTCGCCACCGCCCTGCTGACGATCGGGACGACCATGGTCATCCTCGTGTCGGGACGCTGGTCCAGGGCGTTCTCCATCGGGACCCCGATCCGGCCGATCCTGTCGCTCGGGCAACTGGTCGGCGGGATCGCGGGATTCCTGGCCGCCGCGGTCGTCGGGCTGATCCTGGCCGACTTCGTGGCACCGGCGGCCGTACCGCTGGCCGCCCTGCCGGTGCTCGTGACGATCGCGTTCTGGTTCCTGATGAAGGCGCCGACCCGACTCGGTCGCCGGACCCTCGACGCGATCGAGGGATACCGCTTGTACCTGTCGGTGGCCGAGGCCGACCGCCTGAACAGCGCCGGCCGCGAGCCGGAGGTCACCACCGCGCTGTTCGAGACCCACCTGCCCTACGCCATGGCCCTGGGTGTCGAGGAGCAGTGGACGGACAAGGTCATGGCGCGTCTGGAGGCCAGCACCGACAAACCGTTCGACCGCGGCTCGTACCGGCCCAGGTGGTACCGCGGCGACGGCAGCGGCTTCGCGAAGGCCGGAACGCTCGCCGGCGCGCTGTCCCAGGGGCTCGGCAGCGCCGCCGCGCACGCCATGTCGCGTCCGTCCAGCAGCGGCTCGTCCGGCGGCGGCTTTTCCGGCGGTGGCGGGTCGTCCGGCGGGGGCGGCGGCGGCGGTGGCGGCGGGGGGTGGTAGATGCCGGCGGGCTGGGCAGCGCAGCGCCTGTTGCGGGACGCCGTGACGCTCCTGTACGTGACCATCCCGTTCCTGGCGCTGGCGGTCACCTTCCTGATCCTCGGCAAGCTGACCGGCGGCGGCCTGGACGCCCTCGACTACCTGGTCTACGCCATGGCCACGGGCGTGCTGTGGGCGGCCGCGGTGATCCTGTACATGGCCTGGATCGTGATCCGCGACGGCTGGCAGCTGTCGAGCGTCCCGGCGGTGACGGTGCTGGCCGTCGTCGCGCTGGCCGTCGCGGCCTGGGCCTACGACCGGCACGCCCGGGAGGCGGAGTGCCGGGCGGCGGAAGAGTTCTACCAGACGCTGGTCGTCCTGCCGGCCGCCGAGCGGGCGGCGGCGATCCGCGACGCCGGGGCCTTCGTGCGCACGCCGACGATCTGCGCGATCGACAGCCTGCGCGTGGTGCTGGGTCGCCACGTGCTGGATCCGGAGCCGAGTTCGCCCGAGCAGGACGCCGCCCGGCGCGCGATCCTGGCGGAACTGCTCGCGGCCGGGTTGCCGCCGGACTACCGCCTCCTCTATGGCTTCGCCGTGTCCGACGCCGATCCGGCCGCGACCCGGATGCTGCTGCAGAGGCGCAGGCTGGCGATCCAGACCGGTGGGGCGGAGTGGGATCTGTTCCCCGACGACATCGTCCGAACCCTGTTGACGCGCGCCCGTGAGGCGCCGGGAACCGAGCCCGATCGCAACGCCGCGCGGTATCGCGCGACCCTGGCGGTCCTGGTCGAGGAGGCCGGGCCCGACCCGACCAGGCTGACCGGCTGGACGCGGGAAACGCTGATGTCGCTCGGCCTGCTGCCGGCGTCGGCGACGGCGCGCTGACCGATCGCTGCCGGAGCCGGTTCGCCGATCCCCTGGACGGCGGCGTCTCCGTCCGGTCTCATACCCGCCGATCTTGTCCATCGTCCGTCGGGGGCCGCCGGGAACATCGTGCTCAATCGGGGACCGAACACCGACCGGCGCCTGCGGGCGGACCAGGTCGTCGTGCAAGCGGTGTCGCTTCCGGTCACCGCCGCGGAGGCGCTGACCTCGGCGATCTGCCGGAGCGGCCTGGAACACTGGCGGCACCTGCGGGGGGATCGGGCGATGCCGAACCGCAACGCCGTCGACCCGTCGGCGATGCGGCCGCTTCTGCCCTACACCTTCCTGCTGGATGCGCTGGAGCGGGGCACCGACTTCCGCTACCGGCTGGTCGGCACCGACATCGTCGCGCACACCCCGCGCGACAACACCGGACGGCGGCTTTCCGAGATCGCCGACCAGGGCACCCAGCAGCAGCTGACCGCCCTGTACGCGTCGGTCGTGGCGGGGCGGACCCCGCGGTTCCAGCGGATCGCCTACCGGACCCGGATGGGCCTGCGGTCCTGGTACGAGACCGTGGTCTGCCCGCTGGGCGACCCGAGCGGAGCCGGCGACGTCGCGATGCTGATCGGCTGGGCCGAGCACTTCCACCAGCCGGTCGCGGAAACCGGCAGCGCGTAGCCGCCCTCCGGTCGACCCGGCCTATCGCCAGGGCCCCGGGTCGTCCAGGCCGACCTCCGGCAGCAGGCATGCCGGCGACGCGAACCCGACCTCCGGCTCCGCCTCCAGCCGATCGGGGACCGCGCGGTCGTGGCGCACGGCGCCGCTCTCGGTGACGATGCCGTCCATCGGCACGTCGTGATCCAGCGGATGAATGGTGTCGAGCCGACCGAGATCGAGCCCGAGCCCGATGGCCCAGGGACGCGGCCGCCGGGCGGCCAGGGTCCGGTCGTAGTAGCCGCCGCCGTAGCCGAGCCGGTAGCCCATGGCGTCGAAGCCGACCAGCGGCACGACCAGGCAGGCCGGATGCACGGTCGGCGTGCCGTCCGGGATCGGGATGTTCCACACCCCTCGCGTCATCGGGACGTCCGGCGCCCATTCGCGGAACGCCACCGGCGCGTTGCGCTCGACCACCACCGGCAGGCCGACCCGGGTGCCGGATTCGATCAACGATCGCGCCAGGGGACGCGGGTCGATCTCGCCGCGGAACGGCCAGTACAGGCCGACCGTGGCGAAGCGGGCCAGATCGACCGCGTCCGCCAGGGCCGCGAGCGCCCGGGCGGCCCGGCGCGCGCGCTCGTCCACCGGCAGCGCGAGCCGGGCCTCGATAAGCCGGCTCCGGGTCTCCCGCCGCCACCCCATGATCTCGGCTCGTGCCGGCATCGGTCCGCCCTCCGCTCGTCGTGCCCCTACCCTGCCACGACCGCCGGTCCTGTCGACCCCCGGCACGCGCCGCCGACCGTCGCGATCCCGCCACCGATGCCGGTCTGCAACGGTCGGCCAGGAAGCGACGCGCACCGCGCGGCGCCTCGTGAAACCCGGCGACGGCCCTGCTAGTGTGCGGGTCTTCTCGTTCTGGAGGCGGAGCATGAAGCTGGTTTGGATGCTGGTGACGATGATCGGCAACCAGGTTATCGAAAGCGGCGTGACCTTCACCGCGGCGAAGGAGTGCTTCGAACACGCGGCAGGCCTGCAGGTCGAAGCCTACAAGGCGGTCGACCTGGCGTTCATCCTGAACCACCAGCAGAACCTGTCGGCGGAACCGGTCCGACCGATGTTCTCCTGCATCGTCACCGTGCCGGTCGGCGAGTAGGCCGGGACAGTGGATGGTGCCCTCCGCCCGGCGACGCTCGGTCTCCTGGCGCTGGCCGGCGCCGCGGCGCTGTGGGCCGGACCGGCGGCGGCCCGCGAGGAACGCGTCGTCGCGATCGGCAGCGTCGAGCTGACCGTCGCGCTCGCCGACGGCGACTGCTTCTTCGACCCGGAACAGCCGGCCGACCGCGCCCTGATGGATCAGCTCGAGGTCGCCACCGGACCGGCCTTCGTCCCGCTGCTCGCCTTCGGTGCCTGCGACCGGATCGCCGGCTGGCGGACCGGCGACCCGCCCGCCCTGCGCCGCTTCGGCTACGTGATGATCGCCGAGACGCACCTCGAACCGGTCTTCGGTTTCGACCAGCCGGCGCTCGCCGACGCGATCGCCCAGGCGCTGGCCGACCAGGGCGTCGCCGACTACCGCGCCGACATCGCGCGTCTGGCCGCCGACCTGGAGGCCGCCTGGACGGCCGTGCCACCCGGCGGCAAGCGGGACCTCGGGGTCGTCCACCGGGATCGCTACGGACCGGTGCAGGCGGCCGTGCTGAGCGTCGCCGGCCCCGACGGCCGGGCGTTCCCGCGCGTCATGCTGCACCAGTCGGTGCTGCTGCACGGCAAGGTGCTGAGCGTGGTCGCGCTCCGCGACTACCGGGACCAGGAAAGCATCTTCGAGGCATATGGTGACCTCTCGGCCGTGGTCGAGGCCACCGCGGCACGCAACGCCAAGTGACGATCGCGGATGGGTATCCCGGCTGACCGGCTCGAAAGGGAGTTCGAAGCGTGCTGATTCTCGGCATACACATGGGCCACGACGCCGGTGTGGCGGTTGTCGACGACGGTCGGATCGTCGCGTTCGTCGAGCGCGAGCGGCACACCCGCGTGAAGCACGCGGCGATCGCCACGATCGACGACGTCGAGCTGGCCCTGGCCGATGCCGGCGCGACGATCGACGACGTCGACTACGTCTCCATCACGGGAACCCAGAACTGGCCGTTCATCTTCTACGACGAGGCCGAGTTCCGGTTCGATTTCGCGCCCGGGATGGCCGGCCCGCTCGGCGTGCCTCCCGCCTTCCAGGAGCGGACCCGGGATCACGCGAGGGCGATGGTCGAGCAGCGCGACGCCTTCCGCACGGTCATGCTCGAATGGTTCAGCGGGTCGAGCGACTACGTCCGGCTCAGCGCCCGTCCGGTCGACGTCCGGGCGCCCGGCTTCGACTTCCACGGCACCCGCGAGTTCCCGTTCTATCCCAACATCTGGGACCGCAACCTCTCGCTCGGCGCCCTGCGCCGCATGCCGGGAGGCGAGCTCGCGGAGCAGCTCTCCGGCTGGGTGCAGCACGGCGTGTTCCACATGCCGGTCGAGGTTCGGCTGCGGCACCGGCGCCTGGCGGGGATCCTGATCTCCCACCACACCGCGCACGCCGCGAGCGCGTTCTACCAGTCGGACTTCGACACGGCGGCGATCCTCACGTCCGATGGCGGGGCCATCAAGAGCCGGTTCGGACACGGCGGCGGGCTGTTCGCCCAGGGTCGCGGCAACAAGCTGGTTCCCCTGCTGCCCAACTACCTGACCTCCGGTCCGACCTACATACGGGTCGGCCAGCACCTGTGTCTCGACAACGGGCCCGGCGCCCCCGGCAAGCTCATGGGCCTCGCCCCGTACGGCAAGCCGAGGTTCTTCGACCCCGATCTGGTCGGCAATGCCTACGACCGCCCCGACCTGATGCTGTCGTCGCGCCGGCCGGGCGACGGCGACGACCATCTGATCTATGCACAGACCCTGGTCGACCGGGCCCGGACCCGCGCCCGGCAGATGGGATACGACCATGTCGAGCCGAGCGCCGACACCAGGCTCTCGCCGTTCAGCCGGGATCTGGCCGCAACCACCCAGAAGCTGTTCGAGGAACAGAACCTGCTGGCCACCCTGACCCTGTTCGAGCTCGGCCTGAAGCTGGGTCGCCGTTCGCCGAACCTCGCGATCTCCGGCGGCTGCGCCCTGAACTGCCCGTTCAACAGCCGGGTCTGGCGCGAAGGTCCGTTCGAAAACGTCTTCGTACCGCCGTCCTGCGACGACAGCGGGCTGGCGATCGGCTCGGCCCTCTACCTCACCCACCACGTTCTCGACCGGCCGCGGCAGCCGCAGGGATCGAAGACATCGACCTCGGCCTATCTCGGGCGCCGGCACCCCCCGGAGGCGGTCGAGCGGGCGCTCCGCGAGGCCGGCGACGACCTGGTGGTGACCCCGGTCGGCGACGCCGCCGCCGACGCCGGTGCGGCACTCGCCGGCGATGCGGTCGTGGCCTGGTTCGAGGGGCGCAGCGAGATCGGGCCGCGCGCCCTCGGGCATCGATCGATCCTGGCCGACCCGCGGGCCGGCGGCAACTGGGAGCGGGTCAACCACATCAAGCGCCGCGAGACCTGGCGGCCGTTCGCGCCGGCGGTCCTGGAGGAACGGGCCGCCGACTGGTTCGACGGGGCCCCGCTGCCGTCGCCCTTCATGCTGTTCACGGCCCGGGTCCGCTCGCGGGAGCTACCGGCCATCACCCATGTCGACGGAAGCGCGCGGATCCAGACCGTCGCCCGCGACGGCGGCGGCTTCCGGGCCGTGCTCGAGGCGTTCGACCGCGAGACCGGCGTGCCGGTGGTGCTCAACACCTCGTTCAACGGCCCGGGCGAGCCCATCGTCGAGACCCCGCAGGACGCCGTCCGGTTCTTCCGGACCTCGGAACTGGATCGGCTCTATTTCGACGGGCTGCGGGTCGAGCGCAAGGCCGCCGCGAACACCTAGGCCGTGCCCGCGGCGCGCGAGTGCCGCCGGCTCAGCCGTGCGGCACCAGGATCTGGCGCACCACCTCGCCGTCGGCCAGCCGGTCGAAGCCGCGGTTGATGTCCTCGAAGCCGATGTGCTCGCCGATCAGCCGGTCGACCGGCAGCCGGCCCTGACGGTAGGCCTCGATGAAGCGCGGGATGTCGCGCACCGGCACGCACGACCCCATGTAGCTGCCCTTTACCGAGATCTCCCGGGTCACCAGGTCGGCGGCATGGATCGGGAACGCCGCGCCGGCCGGCGACAGGCCGGCGGTAACCAGGGTCCCGCCGGTGCGCAGGATGCCGTAGCCGGTCTCCAGAGCCTTGATGTTGCCGGCCAGCTCGACCGCCACGTCGACGCCGCCGCCGGTCAGGTCGCGGATCTGGTCGAGGTGGTCGGGCTCGCGCGCGTCGATCGCGTGGTCGGCGCCGAGCTGGCGGGCGAGACCGAGCTTGGCCGGGTTGGCGTCGACCGCGATCAATACCGACGGACCGGCCAGCTTCGCGCCCAGCAGGCCCGACAGGCCGACGCCGCCGAGCCCGATGATCGCCACCTTCTGGCCCGGCCGGATCGCCGCGGTGTTGAGCGCCGCACCGACTCCGGTCATCACCGCGCAGCCGAACACCGCCGCCATCGCCAGCGGCACGTCCTTGTCGACCTTGACCACCGAGCCGCGGTCGACCGTCGCGTACTCGGCGAAGCACGACACGCCGGACTGGTGGTTGACCGGCTGTCCGCGGGCGTCGCGCAGGCGCTTGCCGCCGGCCATCAGCTCGCCCTTGGCCCGGGCCGCCCCGTGCGCGATGCAGATCTGCGGCCGGCCCTCCAGGCAGCGCTCGCAGCGCCCGCAGCTGGCCGAGAACTGGAACACCACCGGATCGCCGGGGGCGATGTCGCGGACGCCGACCCCGACCTCGACGACGGTGCCGGCGCCCTCGTGGCCGAGCGCCACCGGCAGCGGCCGCGGCCGCGAGCCGTCGATCACCGACAGGTCGGAATGGCAGAGCCCGGCGCCGGCGATCTTCACCAGCACCTCGCCGGCCTGCGGTCCGTCGAGCTCGACTTCCTCGACCGAGATCGGCTGGGTCCGGGCGTAGGGACGGTCGGGGGCGATGGTCCTGAGGACCGCGGCGCGCATCTTCATGGGCTTCCTCCTGCTTTGCCGGGAGACTAGCCGCGGCAGCTGCTGGCCGACAGACCGCAAATCGGCAATACGCCAAGCCGTGGGCGAATGGTATTGACGGCATCGGCCGTCTTCCCGCGGCAGGCGGCGGGACGCGGTTTCGCCAGGTTCGATGGAGACGGCAGGACGTGCTTGTACTGGGCATACACATGGGCCACGACGCCGGCGTCGCGGTGGTACACGACGGCGTCATCCGGGCGCTGGTCGAACGGGAACGCCACACCCGCGTCAAGCATGCGGGCATCTCGACCATCGAGGACATCGAGCTGGCGCTCGCGGATGCCGGCGCGACCCTCGACGAGGTCGACTGCGTCGCGGTTTCCGGCACCCAGAACTGGCCGTTCATCTTCTACGACAGCGACGCGTTCCGCTTCGACTTCGCCCCCGACCTCGACGGCCCGCTGGGCGTGCCGGCGCCGCTGCGGGACGGCGTCCGCGCGCATATGCGTTATCTGGCGAACACCCGTCGGCAGTTCGCGGAGATGATCGCCATCCGGTTCCAGACCCGCAGGGACTTCGCCCACCTGGCGGCCCGGCCGGTCGACGCCTCGGCCCCCGGATTCGACTTCCACGGCACCCGCGAGTTCCCGATCTACCCGCAGGTCTGGGACCGCAACCTGTCGCTGCGGGCCTTGCGGGACATCAGCCCCGAGGATCTGCGGAAAGGTATCGCGCCCTGGATCGAGGCGAAGACCTTTCACCTCCCGATCGCGGTCCGGCTGCGCGACCGGGTGGTTCCCGGCGTCCTGCTGTCGCACCATACCGCCCATGCCGCCAGCGCGTTCTACCAGTCGGACCGCGACGATGCGGCGATCCTGACGACCGACGGCGGCGTCAACCGCAACCAGTTCGGCCACAGCGGCGGCCTGTTCTGTCTCGGTCGCGGCAACCGGATCTACCCGCTGCTGCCGAACTTCCTGACGTCCGGCAACATGTACATGCGGGTCGGCCGCTATCTGCAGCTCGATCGCGGCGAAGGGGCGCCGGGCAAGCTGATGGGGCTGGCGCCGTACGGGCGCCCCCGGTACTTCGACCCCGATCTGGTCGGCAACGTCTACGACAATCCGGCACTGATCTTTCCGACGGCGGACGGGGCGGACGGGCCGCAGTTCATGGCCAGCGCCGAGGCACTGATCGCACAGGCCCACCGGCGGATGCGGGAGGCCGGCCTCGACGTCTCGGAGCCGTCGGCCGAGACCAAGCTGTCGCGGTTCAGCAAGGACCTTGCAGCGACCACCCAGAAGCTGTTCGAGGAACAGGGCCTGCTGGCGACGCTGACGCTGTTCGAGCTCGCCCGGAAGCTGGGTCAGCCATCGCTGAACCTGGCGATCTCCGGCGGCTGTGCCCTGAACTGCCCGTTCAACAGCCGGGTCTGGCGCGAAGGCCCGTTCGAGACCGTGTTCGCGCCGCCGTCATGCGACGATTCCGGGCTCGCCATCGGCTCCGCGCTCTACCTCAGCCACCACGTGCTCGACCTGCCGCGCCAGCCCCAGGGCGCCGAAACCTCGACCTCGGCCTATCTCGGCCGGCGGCACGGCTCCGAGAGCGTCGAGCGGGCCCTTCGCGAGGCCGGCAGCGACCTGGTGGTGACGCCGGTCGGCGACGCGGCCCAGGACGCCGGCCGCGCGCTCGCCGACGACGCACTGGTCGCCTGGTTCGAAGGCCGCAGCGAGATCGGTCCGCGCGCCCTCGGGCACCGCTCGATCCTGGCGGATCCGCGCCGCCAGGAGAACTGGGAGCGCGTCAACCGCGTCAAGAAGCGCGAGGCCTGGCGGCCGTTCGCCCCGGCGGTCCTGGAAGAACGGGCGGCGGAGTGGTTCCAGGGAGCGCCGCTGCCTTCGCCGTTCATGCTGTTCACCGCGCAGGTCCGCTCGAACCGCCTGCCGGCGATCACCCATGTCGACGGCAGCGCCCGGATCCAGACGGTATCGGCCGATTGCGGCGGCTTCCGGCGGGTCATCGAGGCCTTCGACCGGGAGACCGGCGTCCCGGTCGTCATGAACACGTCGTTCAACGGGCCGGGCGAGCCGATCGTGGAGACCCCGCAGGACGCCGTCCGGTTCTTCCGGCAGTCCGAGCTCGACCGGCTGTACTTCGACGGTTTCCGGGTCGAGCGTCGCGGCGGCGGGCCGACAACCGGGCCCCGGCCCTAGGTAGCGGCCCGGAACGGCCGGTCGCAGAGGCTGATCAGGTCGTAGCGGAACAGCGGCTCGAGTTCCTTCTCCAGTCGCTGCCGGAGCGTGTCCCGGTCGCCGAACGCCGGCTGCTTGGCGATCATGAGGTCGAAGATCTCGCCGTTCGTCCGCACCTCGTTCACGCTCAGCAGATAGAAGGTCGCCGCCCCGCCGACCTGCATCCGCAGGCCCCCGAACCGGGTGTCCCGCAGCTCGACCCGGCCCTCGGTGTCCAGGGTCCAGCGGATGTTGGTGAAGATGGTCCGGTGCGGAATCATGTCGTCGACGAACGGGGCGCGGCGGGCGGCACCGCGCGAGGCGTAGGCGCTCTGGACCACGAGCCGTCCGTGGAACAGCTCGAGGAACCGCTTGCGCGCCAGTTCGGGCAGCGCCTCGACGCGCCGTCGCAGGTCGGCGGGGAACCGGTAGCCCCGGACATCGTAGACCATCTTCTGGAACGGCTCGCAGTGGTCGGCGAACACCAGACCGGAGCCGTCGAGCAGCGCGCGGAAGCTGTAGGCGTCGTAGGCGACGTCGCGGGCGTGCAGGATGGCGTCCAGCAGCGCGTTGTCGCCGTGGCGGCCGATGTGCAGCATCATCGCCGGATCGGAACGGAGCCAGTTGGACTTCGGGAGCCGCTCCATCGCGGACCGCGCGATCGCCACCGTCTCGTCCAGGCTCGCGACACCGTCGGTCAGGACGCCCATCGCCTCGCGGGCGAGATACACCGCCGTGCGACCGACGTCCGCATAGACCGCGAGCGACAACGCGCCGCCGTCGGTGAGTACCCCGGCCAGCCTGTCGAGACCGGCCTGCGGGTCGGGAAGGTGGTGCAGCACTCCCATGCACTGCACGTAGTCGAAGCGGCGCCCCGGCAGCAGCGACGGGATGTCGTGGATCGAGCCCTGCACGAACTCGACGTTGTCGACGCCCCTGGCCCGGCAGAACCCCTCGGCGACCTCGATCGAGCGCCCGCTCAGGTCCAGGTGAACGATCCGGGTCCCGAAATGCCGGGTCAGCATGGCCAGGCCGAGCGTCTTCTCGCCAGTCCCGCCGCCGGCGATCAGGATCGACCAGGTCGACGGGTCCGCCCGACCGCCGAACAGCGACCCGCTGAGACGCGCCGGATCGTCGGAATTCGCCAGGGCGGAGATCACGGCACGCGACTTCGAGTGGTCGGGGAACGGAAACCGCTCGTACTGCTCGCGCACCCGGCTCTCCAGGGCTCTGTGTTCAGGGTCATTCATGGACCGTCCGCCGCCGTCACGATGTGGTGCTTCACAGAATCGTCCGAAGATAGCCCGCGCAGCCGCGGCCGTGATCCCATTGTCGCGGATAGCCGAGCGAGACCTCCTCGAAGCGGGCGCCGTCCACGATGTCGGTGCGCCGGGTGTGCAGGTGCCCGGTCACGACCGCATGGGCCCGGTAGCGGCGATGCCAGTCCTCGGTCTCGGTCGTCCCGCACCACGGCGTGAACCGCGGCACCCGGGGGATGCGTACGAGGTCGCGGCGCAGCGGCCAGTGGTTCACCAGCACCGTGTGCGCCTCGGCCGGAAGCTCGCGCGACAGCCGGTGCCGGGTCTCCTCGAGCCGGGCCCGGCACCAGTCGTGCCGCGTGCTGAACGGGTCCGGCAGCAGATGCAGTTCGTCGGCGCAGACGTTGTGCGCCTCGTCGGCCCAGGCCACCACGTCGGCGAGCGCCACGTGGTCCGGGCGGAAGCTGTAGTCGTAGAGCAGGAACAGCGGCACGATCACCAGCCGCGACACCCCGTCCGGCAGCGGCCCTGGCCAGTCGGGGAACGGGTCCTCCGGCGTGACGACACCGTGCCGGCGGGCGATCGCGATCAGCCGCTCATAGCGCGCCACGCCGCGCGCCGCATCCGGGCCGTCGCGCGCGACGGTCCACAGCTCGTGGTTGCCCGGCACCCAGACCACCCGCTCGAAGCGGCCCGCCAGCAGGCCGAACGCCCAGTCGACGACCTCCAGCCGTTCGGCGACGTCGCCGGCGACGATCAGCCAGTCCCCCGGGTGCTCGGGCAACGCCTCGAGCGCCGCCCGGTTGTGCGCCGCCGCGAGATGCAGATCGGAGATCGCGCGCAGGCGCATCGCCTGGGTCCCGGTCGCTCAGAACGCGCTCGCGCCGCTCTCCGCCGGCAGGATCGCGCCGGTAATCCGCCGGGACTCGTCCGATGCCAGGTAGAGTGCCAGATAGGCGATGTCGTCGGGCTCCAGCACCCCCATCAGGGATTTCGCGACCAGCGGATCGTCCGGCTTCAGCATGGCCTTCACCCGCTCGGTCGCCACCACGCCGGGGCCGATCGCGTTCACCCGGATCTTCGCGGTATGCCATTGCATGGCGAGCGACTTGGTCAGAGTCAGAACCCCGCCCTTGGCGGCCGAGTAGGCATCGGCCCCGGCGGTGCCGATCAGCGCCCGGATCGAGGTGGTGTTGATGATCGACCCGCCGCCGCCGGCCGCCATGTGGGGGATCGCGAAACGGCACCCCAGGAAGGTGCCGAACAGATCGACCGACATGGTGCGCCAGAACTCCTCCAGCGGCATCTCGGTGACCTTGCCGTCCTTCGGAGTCGCGCCGCCGGCGTTGTTGTACAGCACGTCGAGCCGGCCGTGCCGGGCGACCGCGCCGTCGATCAGCGCCTGGACCTCGGCCTCCTTGGAGACGTCGGTGGTCACGAACTCCGCGCGGCCGCCGGAGGCGACGATCTCGGCGGCGGCCGCGTCCCCGGCCTCGCGCTTGACGTCGGCCATCACCACGACCGCGCCCTCGCGCGCGAACAGCGCCGACGATGCCCGTCCGATACCCGATGCCGCACCGGTGATCACCGCGACCTTGCCCTGCAGCCGTGCCATTCCGTTCCTCCGAGATCGTCGTTGAAGCCTTGCGAGATCCGGGACTCTAGCGAAAGCGGCCCGAAGGCGCATCCCGAGCCTGCCCTGGTGACGGATTGTTAAGGCCCGCTACGGATGATCGCCGCGAACCTGCGACACGCCACCGCCGAGAGTAGCCGTTTGACGTCGGTCCCGCCCCTGCAGAGCGATGTCGAACAGGAGCTGACCGCACCGCCCGAAGCGCTGCTCGACAGGCCGCTGCATCCCAAGATCCGGACGCTGATCGAATACTGGCTCTCGATCCGGCCGGCGGAGGCAGCGGTGCCGGGGCGCGTGCATTTCGAGCCGCTGGACGTGCCGACCCTGCTGCCGAATCTGTGGCTCGCCGACGTCGAGCGCGCCCCGGCCCTACGGTTCCGCTACCGGCTGGTCGGCACTCACATCGCCCGGGCCTTCGACGGCGATCCGACCGGAGCGTATCTCGACACCCTCACGCCCGGCTCCCGCGACGACCGTGTCGAGGCGTCGCTCGGGACCGTCGCCACCAACGGCCAGGCCTCATGGCGCGCCGGCCGCCCGCGCCTGTGGCGGCTGCACGACTATGTCCGCATCGAGCGGATCTACCTGCCGCTGGCCGGCGACGGCCGCACCGTCGACATGATCCTCGCGGCCACCCTGTTCCTGGACCGCTACGGCGACGAGCTCTGAGCCCGGCCTCACATGAACAGGCGCTCGCCGTCCATGCCCTTGTACAGGTCGGCCACGAACTCGCCGTAGCCGTTGTACAGCTGGGTCGGGATGCGCTCGGACTCGCCGAGCGGCTGCTCGGTCGCCTGCGACCACCGGGGGTGCGGCACCTCCGGGTTCACGTTGGCCCAGAACCCGTACTCGCTGGCCTGCAGGTGCTCCCAGAACGACACCGGCCGCTTGTCGGTGAAGGTGAAGCGCACGATCGACTTGATGCATTTGAAGCCGTACTTCCACGGCGTGACCAGCCGAATCGGCGCGCCGTTCTGGGCGGGCATCGGCTTGCCGTAGATGCCGGTCGCCATGAACGCCAGTTCGTTGGTCGCCTCCGCGATCGTCAGTCCTTCGACGTACGGCCACGGGTACCAGTACTGCTTCTGCCCGGATGCCAGGTCCGGGTTCTGGAAGGTCTGCATGGTGACGTATTTCGCGGAACCCAGCGGCTTGGCGTACCCGACCAGCCGTTTCATCGGGAAGCCGGCCCACGGCACGGTCATCGACCAAGCCTCGACGCAGCGATGCCGGTACACCCGCTGCTCCAGCGGTCCCATGGCGTTCAGCAGGTCGTCGATGGCCACCGATTGCGGCTTCTCGACCATGCCGTCGAAGGTCACGGTCCACGGCCGGATCGGCAGGACCTGGGCCGCACGCCAGATGTTCTTGTGGCTGCCGAACTCGTAGAAGTTGTTGTAGGTGGTCGCGAGATCCTCGGGCGTCATGGCCCGCTCGCCGCGGTAGCGCATGTTGGTCTTCGGCGGGTACAGCCCGGCCGACGGGTCGGTCGCCGCCTGGGCACCGGCCGTCCCGGCGCCCAGCATGGCGGCGGCCCCGGTCAGGACCGGCCCGGCCGCCAGGCCCTTCAGCAGACGGCGGCGGTCGAGCCACACCCCCTCCGGCGTCGCCCGGTTCTCCGGGATCTCCCATCCCCGGGTACGCTTGATCAGCATGGCGGCCCTCCTCGACTAGCGATTGCCCGTTTCGAGCTAGGCCGTTCCGCGACAAACGCCAAATCAACTCGGGGTGAGGAACGGCCGGCTCCCGGACAGGCAATGCCGCCCGGGAGCCTTTGGTTGCTCAACGACCGCCGACGGTCGCCGGCCGCGTCAACGGGCGTCCGCCTCCTCGCGATGCTGCACCACCTGGTCGGCCAGCCGCCCGGTCAGCTCCGACAGGTGATCGAACCGCCACTCGAAGGTGGCCAGGCCCTGGCTCTGGGCCCGCAGCTCCAGGATCAGGTCGTGGATCTCGGCCTCCGGCAGATAGGCCGTGACCGCGTCCCAGCCGGGCCAGCCGTCCTTGGCGTCGAACCCGAGGATCTGGCCGCGCCGGCTCGACAGGATGCCGTGCACCCGGCTGGTGGCGTCCGACGGTACCGAGATCGTGACCTCGTGGATCGGCTCCAGCAGCACCGGGTCGCACTTCGGCAGCGCCTCGGACAGCGCCAGCCGGGCGGCGATCTTGAACGCCATGTCGGAGCTGTCGACCGAGTGGAAGCCGCCGTCGTGGAGCGTCACCTTGAAGTCGACCACCGGGAAGCCGAGCGGTCCGCGCTTGGTGTACTCGCGGCAGCCCTCCTCGACCGCCGGGATGTACTGCTTCGGCACCGACCCGCCGACGATCCGCTCCTCGAACTGGAAGCCGGACCCGCGCGGCAGCGCCTCGACCTTGACCTTGATGTCGGCATACTGGCCGTGACCGCCGGACTGCTTCTTGTGGCGGGCGTGCTGGTCGGTCGACCGCCGGATGGTCTCGCGGTAGGCGACCGCCGGGCGGCCGGTCTCGACGTTCAGCTTGAAACGGTTGCGCAGCCGCTCGACCACCACCTTCAGGTGGGTGTCGCCCTGGCCCCACAGCACCAGCTCGCCGAGCTCGGCGTCCTGCTTGACCAGCAGCGACGGATCCTCCTCGCACAGCTTGGTCAACGCGCCCGAGACCTTCACCTCGTCGTTGCGGTCGGGCACGTGGGCGGCCAGCGCATAGACCGGCTGGGGCGGCGCCGGCCAGGCCAGGCCGGCTTCCGGCACGCCGCCGGACGGGGTCAGCACGTCGCCGGTCTGGATCGGATCCATGCGGCCGAACGCCACCACCTGGCCTTCGGCGGCGGACGCGGCCTTGTCCAGCTTGCCGCCGAGAATGCGGTAGACGCCCGACACCTTGGCGCCGTTCAGCACGTCGCCGTCCTTGACGGTGCCGCGCCACATCCGGACATAGGACAGCTTGCCCATGTGCGGCGCGTGCACCGTCCGGAACACCTGCGCCAGCGGCTCGCCCTCGACCGCGATGCCGCGGCGCGCGACGGTCGCGGTGTGGCTCGGTCCCTCGTGGCGGATCAGCTTCAGGAGCCGCTGCACGCCGTTGTCGCGCTCGCCGGCGCCCAGCACCACCGGCACCAGCAGGTCGGCCTGCATGGTCTCGGTCAGGTGCGCATAGACCTGCTTCTTGTCCGGATCGATCTCCTCGAGCAGCTGCTCCAGCAGCCCGTCGTCGTAGTCGGCCAGCGTCTCGAGCAGCTGGGTCCGGGCCTCGGCCTCGCGCTCCGCCACGTCGCCCGGCAGCTCGATCAGCGCCGACGGCTCGCCGTTGCGGTAGCGGTAGGCACGCTCGCTGACCAGATCGACGTAGCCGGTGACCTCCTCGCCCTCGCGGATCGGCACCTGGCGCAGCACCAGCGGGCGCGTGGAAAAGCCCTGCAGGGACGCCAGCACGTCGCGCACCCGCTCGTTGTCGGTATCCATCTTGTTGATCAGCACGACGTGCGGGACGTCGTGGTCGTCGAGGAACTTCAGCATCGGCCCGGCGGCCATCGCCTTGCCGGCCTCCGGCTCGACCACCACGATCGCCAGGTCGGCGATCATGCAGGCGCTGCGCGCCTCGGGCGCGAACTCGATGCTGCCCGGCGTGTCGATGAAGGTCCAGGAATCCCCGAGATACTCGCCGTAGCCGACCGCCAGCTCGGTGCTGGCGTTGCGGGCCCGCGCCTCCGGCGCCGTGTCGCCGACCGTCGACCCGTCCTTCACGGAGCCCTTGCGCGGGATCGTCCCGCAGGCGGCGAGCAGAGCTTCGAACAGGCTGGTCTTGCCGGACTGGTAAGGTCCAACGATCACGGCGCAACGTGTGGCGCCGTTCGGTTCTCCTGCCATGTGGTTCTCCCTCGGTTCGCCCGGGTGGTGCCACCCGTGTCGAGGTTCGAGCGGGGGCGTCCCGGGTCGCGTGATCCCGTGGTCGCCCCTGGTCCGAGGGCATTCATCGTCGGAACGCCGGGACGACCGGCGTCGGTTCGGTCATCTTCGACCCGTCCGAACCGGGGGCGCAAGCCGATTCGGGCGGAAGCCGGCACCGCCTCACCCGGTCGAGGTCATGCGGGCGGCCTCCGGCATGGCGAGGGAGGCCCAGGCCGCCAACGCGCCGGCGACGCCCAGCGCGACGATGCCGATCTCCACGCCGCCGGCCTCGACCAGCAAGCCGAAACCGGCAGCCATCATCGATAGGAGCCCGACCAGCGTGTTTGAGAACGCCGCGAACAGCGCTCGCTCGTCCGCGGGGGCGCCGTCCACGAGGTAGGTCTTGCGGCCGAGCCGAACGCCCGCCAGGGCGATGCCGAGAACCAGGAACACCCCGCCATACGCCCAGCCGAGCGCATCGCCGTGCAGCAGCCGCGGCAGGGCCAGCGCCAGAACCGCGGAAGCCGCCCCCAACAGCGCCGACACGATCATGACCCGGCGTGCCGAGCCGTCGGCCAGCCGCCCCCAGAACGGGCTCGCCACCACCCCGGCCAGGCCGACCGCCAGCACGAAATAGCCGAGGTCGGCGGCGCCGCCGCCCAGCAGGCCGTGGGCATGCAGGGCATAGAACGGCATGGCGACCTCGACCGCCAGCAGCAGGGCACGGGCGGTCAGGAACCGCCGGAACCCCGGATACCGGCGCAGCGCCGCCACTCCGCGTCGCCATTCCGCCAGGGCGTCCCGGACCTCGCCCGGCTCGCTCGCCGGCTCCGGTATCGCCGCGAACAGCGCCGCCGAGACCGCCCACAGCAGGGCCGCCGCGCCGACCAGCGCCAGCAGCGGGAGCACCTCGACCGTCTCGCCGAGCGTCGCTCGCATAGCGGCTCCCGCCGCCAGGGTCAGCGCCCCGCCGACGGCGGCCCGGGTCGCCAGCATCCGGCCCCGGGCGCCGCCCGGCACGGTCTTGCCGGTGACGTCCTGAAACGCCACCGAGCCGCACCCGCTCGCCGCGCTGAACAGCAGCAGCAACGCAATCAGCGCCCAGCCGGCCGCGGCGGTCGGCAGCAAGGCGGCAGCCGGTATCATTGCCACCAGCAGCAACGCCTGTGCCGCCGCCGCCGAGACCCACGCCCATTTCCGTCGCGCCAGCCGCCGGATCCTCCCCGACACCGCCAGTTGCGGGACAAGCGAGCCGGCCTGTTTCGCCGGCACAAGCAGCGCCACCAGCCCGGCCGGCGCCCCGATCGCCCCCAGCAGCCACGGCAGCACCAGTTCAGGACTGGCGAGCTGTTCGGCGAGCTTGGTGCAGGCGCCGCTGGCGACATTCAGCCGGTAGGCACGCGCCGCCTGCGGCGTGTCGATCTGCTTCGGAAGAAGGATGTCCGCCAACCGACGGAGAGGGCCGGCGGCCCCCGGCGTCGCCTCCACCATTCGAATGCCCGTCCGAAAATGGAACGGGCGCCACCGGACGTGGCGCCCTTGCCCATCGGGAACCTAGGTCATTTCGGCGCCCCGGCCACCCCCGGGGCGGCCGGAGCGGCGTCTCAGCGCAGCGAGCCGCAGAACCGCTGGATGCGGGTGCAGGCCTCTTCCAGCAGTTCGGTGGCGGTGGCGTAGGAGATCCGGAAGTGCGGCGACAGGCCGAACGCCTCGCCCTGGACTGCGGCCACGCCCTCGGCCTCGAGCAGGGCCGAGACGAAGTCGCTGTCGTTCTCGATCACCTTGCCGTCCGGGGTCTTCTTGCCGATCACGCCGGCGCAGGACGGATAGACGTAGAACGCGCCCTCCGGCGTCGGGCAGTTCAGGCCGTTGGCCTGGTTCAGCATCGACACCACCAGGTCGCGGCGCTGCTTGAACACCTCGTTGTTGGCCTTGATGAAGTCGTGCGGGCCGTTCAGCGCCGCCACCGAGGCGGCCTGGCTGATCGAGGACGGGTTCGAGGTCGACTGCGACTGGATGTCGGTCATCGCCTTGATCAGGTTCGCCGGGCCGCCGGCGAAGCCGATCCGCCAGCCGGTCATGCAGTACGCCTTCGACACGCCGTTGACGGTCAAGGTGCGGTCGTACAGCGCCGGCTCGACCTCGGCCGGGGTGCAGAACTCGAAGTCGTCGTAGACCAGGTGCTCGTACATGTCGTCGGTCAGGACCCAGACGTGCGGATGCTTCAGCAGCACGTCGGTGATCTTCTTCATGTCGTCGCGGGTGTAGCCGGCGCCGGTCGGGTTCGACGGCGAGTTCAGCACCAGCCACTTGGTCTTCAGCGTGATCGCCTTCTCCAGGTCAGCCGGCTGCAGCTTGAAGCCGGTCTCCTGCGGGCAGTCGACGAACACCGGCTTGCCCTCGGCCAGGATCGCCATGTCCGGATAGCTGACCCAGTACGGCGCCGGGATGATCACCTCGTCGCCCGGATCCAGGGTCGCCATGAAGGCGTTGTACAGCACCTGCTTGCCGCCGGTGCCGACGATGATCTGGTTCGGCTTGTAGTCGAGGTTGTTGTCGCGCTTGAACTTGGCGCAGATCGCGTCCTTCAGTTCCGGCGTGCCGCCGACCGCGGTGTACTTGGTCTCGCCCCGGTCGATCGCGGCCTTGGCCGCGTCCTTGATGTGCTGCGGGGTGTCGAAGTCCGGCTCGCCGGCGCCCAGGCCGATGACGTCGTGGCCGGCGGCCTTGAGTTCGCGGGCCTTGTTGGTGACGGCAATGGTGGGCGACGGCTTCACGCGGCTGAGCCGTTCGGCGAGAATGCCCATGATCTTTCCTCGTGGACTGGCGGACGGGAGACGGCGAGCAACCTACGCCCGCCCCCGGGCCTGTGCAAGCCGAAGCGCGGGCCTCCGGGCGAGGTTCTCGAACGGCAAAGGGCCGGCCTCTCGGCCGGCCCCATCCCATGGAAACCGATACGCGTCGAGCGGGTTCAGAGCTTCTCGACGTTGATGCCGACGGTGATCGCGCCGATCGGTTGGCCGGTCGCCGGATCGACCACCGTCCCGCTCACCTGCGACTGGAAGGTCTTGCTCGACTCGTCGAACTCGACATCGTCGATGAACATGGCGTCCGGGCCGACCGGGTAGGTCTTCTGCCACTTGCCCTCGTCGCCCTGCATGTAGTCCGAGGTCACGTCGCTGGCGCCGACGTTCAGGCCCTTGGCGTCCATCACGAAGATCTCCGAGTACACGCCGCCGGAGCCGTCCTTCTTGCCCTTCAGGAAGGCCGACAGGGCATTGCCCATGACCTCGTTCACCAGCGGCCCGCCGCCGGCCTTGGCCTCGGCCCGCCACTGCTTGTCGAGCTTGTCGATGTCGGCGTCGCTCAGTCCGGAGGTCTTGGCGTTCTGGGCCTTGACCGCATCGACCACGGCCGGGTCGCTGAGCCACGGCTTGATCTGTTCGTTCATCAACTTGGTGATCTGCGGTGCGAAATCGTTCGCTGCCGCGGCGGTCGTCAAAGCGCCGAACAGCAGCAGGCCGGCCGACGTGACCCTGAGAATCCTTCCGAGCATTCCACCCTCCTTCTGGACCATTGTGAACGAGCCCCGTCATCGGCGCGGGCCTCAGGCTCAACGCGAGGGTTTACTCAAAGCTTTAAGAAATAGTTTCTAACAATGTCGCAACTTTTGAGAGAACTCCAAGAATATCGCTTTTTATAATCATTTGTTAACCGGCCCTACTGTTGTGTGATCCTCGAATAGGCACGTTGAACCGTGAGGGAAGCGATGCGGATCGGCAGCAAGATCAGTGCCGGGTTTGCGGCGATGGTCGTCCTTACCGGCGTACTGGGCCTGGCGGGATGGCTCGGACTGGACCGATATGCGACGTCCGTCGACGGCGCCGACCAGATCGCCGCCATTGCGGAGCAGGTCGCCTCTGCAAACATCGACGCGACGTCCTTCCGGGCAACCGGCGACAAGGATGCCGTCACCCGAGCCGCCGACAGCCTCAGCGGGGCCGGCGAAGCCGCCACGCGGATCGGAGCGGCCGAGTTGTCGGACGCCATCGGCCGCTTCGACACTGCGTTCTCCGACCTCGTCCGCCTGAGCGACGAGGCGAACAGCCTGACCGCCGACATGGAAGCCAACACCAAGCAGTTGGAGCGGTTCGCGGTGGCCATCCAGAAGATGGAACGCGCCAGGTACACGCGGGTCGCCGAGGAACGCCAGGCGGCGCTGGCCGAGCAGGAGCGTACGCTGAAGGGCGCCCAGGCCGCCGAGGCGCTGATGCGCGCCACCCTGACCGCCGACCGCGAGCAGGCGATGTTCCGGCTGTCGGGCGACGAAAAGGCCGCGGAAAACGCGCGAAACGCCATCAAGGCGATGTTCCTCTCGGCACTCTCCCTCAAGAAGGTCGCCGGCGACGGCGCCGGAGCAGATCTGGCGAGCAAGCTGGCGGGCGCCGTGAACGAGTACCGGCAGGCCTTCGACAAACTGAGCAAGTCTGCCGCCGGAACCCCCGAAGCGCTGGAGGCGGCGGCTGCCCTGGATTCCGTAACCTCGGAGATCAGCAAGATGGCGATGGAGCTGTCGCGGATGGAGCTCGACAGCTATGCCAAGGCACGCACCGTTGCCGATGCGGCTTCCGAGGCGACCGAGAAGGCGGTCATCACAATGACAGAAGCGCTGACGATGGTCGTCGACGTGCAGCGCGTTGCACTTGCACGGGAAAGGGTCACCGCTTCCGGCGGGCAGCGCGAGACCATCGAGCATGTGGTGTCGGCCCTCGACGCCCTGGAGAAGAACGTCGACCAGTTGGCGGCCGACGCGACCGCGGACTCGACGCGCGCTGCGATCAAGACCGCCAAGGCCGAGATCGGCAAGTATCGGAGCTCGTTCGCGGCGATGGTCGCCGCCCTCGAGCAGCAGGCGCAGGCCGCGGCGTCGATGACGGCGTCGGCCCAGGACGTGAACGCCACCGTCGCGACGGCCGTCGGGGAATTCGCCCACACCCGCGACAGCGACGGCGACACCGCGCGCATCGTGATCGCGGCGGCCACCGCCGGCGCCGCGGTGCTGGCGATCCTGGTCGCCCTGGTCCTGGGACGCGGCATCACCCTACCGATCCGCTCGATGACCGAAGCGATGAACCGGCTCGCCGCCGACGATACCGAGGTCGAGGTGCCTGGCCGCGACCGCAAGGACGAGATCGCCGACATGGCGAAGGCCGTCCAGGTGTTCAAGGAGAACGCCGAGCGCATGCGCGTCATGGAGGCGGAGAAGGCGGAGGCCGACCGCCGGGCGGCCGAGGACAAGCAGCGGGCCATGGCCGAGCTGGCGGACAGCTTCGAGCAGTCGGTGGGTTCGGTGGTGGCGAACCTGAGCGGCTTCGTCAACGACGTGCGAAATCGCGCCGAGGCCATGACCGAAGCCTCGGAGCTGGCACAGCAGCAGGCCACCGGCGTCGCCAGCTCGTCCGAGGAGGCGAGCGCCAACGTGCAGGCGGTCTCGGCCGCAGCCGAAGAGCTGGCCGCCTCGGTGAGCGAGATCGGCAGCCAGGTCGCCAGGGCCGCCGAGATGGCGCGCCGGGCCAGTGAAGAGGCCAGGCGCGGCGACTCCCGGGTTCAGGCGCTGGCCGACACCGCCACCAGGATCGGCGACGTGCTGACGCTGATCCAGGACATCGCCGAGCAGACCAACCTGCTGGCCCTGAACGCCACCATCGAGGCGGCCCGGGCCGGCGAGGCCGGCAAGGGCTTCGCGGTGGTGGCCTCGGAGGTCAAGAACCTGGCCAGCCAGACCGCCAAGGCGACCGAGGACATCCGCACCCAGATCGAGGAGATCCAGCAGAGCAGCCGGGACGCGGTCAGCGCGATCCAGTCGATCGGCGAGGCCGTGAACGAGTTGGACTCGATGAACGGTGCGGTCGCGGCCGCGGTCGAGCAGCAGAGCGCGACCACCAACGAGATCGCCCGCAACACCCAGGAGGCGGCGGCCGGCAGCAGCCAGGTCTCGGTCGCGATCGTCGAGGTCTCGAGCGCGTCCGAGCGGACCGGCGAGGGCGCCTCCGCGGTGCTCGCCATGTGCGGGGAACTCGCCGGTGCGGCCGACACGCTCAACCAGGAGGTCCGCGACTTCCTCGTCCGGATCCGCGCCGGTTGACCAAGAGTGGTTCCAGCGGCCGCGGACACAATTTTAGGTAAATGCTGCAACGCAAAATTATCTCCGCGCGAGAGTAGGAATTTAATAGACCGTTAAGGTTGCAAGCCTTCCAATGCCCGGGTTCAGGCATGAGCAGGAGGGCTCGCAGCCATGCGGATCGGGACCAGAATCGGGATCGGATTCTCGGCAATCGTCGTCCTCACCGGCGTGCTCGGCGCCGCCGGATGGTTCGGCCTCCAACGCTACGCCCTGTCCGTCGACGCCGCCGACCGCATGGCGGCCATCGCCGACACCGCCCGGTCGGCGGGCAACGACATCGACGCCTACCGGGCGAGCCAGGACCCCGACCGGATCAGCGCCGCCAGCAGCAAGCTGGCGGCCGCCCGCAACATCGCCACGGCCGCCGGGCTGGCGACCGTGGTCGGCAGCATCGACCGGGTCGAGGCCGCCTTCGACGACCTCGTCAGCCTGATGGACACCACCGCCGAGGCGCGCCAGGCGCTGTTCGACCGGATCGCGGACATGGAGTCGGTCGCCGAGGCCGTGCGGGCGCACGAGGACGAGCACTTCGCCGCCCTGACGAAGAAGCGCGACGACGCCATGGCCGAGCTGCTCCGTCGCATCGGGGCCGCCACCCTCGCCGGCGACCTCGGCAGCGCCACGCTGGACGCGCAGTTCGCGACCTACCGGATCCGCGGCGGCGACGCCGACGCGGTGCAGAACGCCCGCAAGGCGTTCGCCGTCCTGACCAAGGCCTCGACCGGCCTGCGCGAACTGATCAGCACCGGCAACGAGGCACCGATCATCGTCAAGCTCGGCGAGATCGTCGACGACTACCGCAAGGCCTTCGATGCCTGGCAGGCGTCCGGCGGCAGCGACGCCGAGGCCGGCAAGGCGCTCGACAAGGTGTCGCGGCGCATCGGCATGACCGCCGCGATCACCAGCCGGGCCCAGCTCGACCACCGGCGCTCCGCGCAGGCCGGCGTCGCGGCGGCCTCGTCCGCGCTCACCAGCGCCGCCGGCACGGTCACGGTCGCGACCCAGGCGCTCGCCGACATCCGCCAGCTTCGCCAGGCGGTCAACGTGGTGTTCGAGGCCGGCGGGACCGGGGAGGCCGCCGCCGACGCACGGGCGGGCATCGAGACGATCCGGGCCGACCTGACCAGGCTCGGCGCCATGGCCACCGAGCCTTCGACCCATGAGGCGCTGACCGCCCTGGGCGGCCTGCTGGACAGCTACCGATCGGACCTCGACGCCGCGCTCGGCACGCTTGCGGCGCGCGCCGATGCCGGCGAGACCATCAAGTCGGCGACCGCCGAGGTGCTGGCCGCCGTGCACCACGCGGTCGATGACGTCTCGGCGGCGCGCAGTGTCGAGGGCGAGCTCGCGCGACGGGTGATCCTGGGCGCCACCGGGGGCGCCGTCGTGCTGGCCCTGCTGGTCGCGATCGTGCTCGGCCGCGGCATCACCCGGCCGATCCGCGAGATGACCGGCTCCATGCGCCGCCTCGCCGACGACGATCTCGACGTCGAGGTGCCCGGCCTCGCCCGCACGGACGAGATCGCCGACATCGCCCGGGCGGTCCAGGTGTTCAAGGACAACGCCGTCAGGATGCGGACCATGGAAGCCGAACAGGCCGCGGCCGACCGCCGGGCCGCCGAGGACAAGCGCCGGGCCATGGACGAGCTGGCGGCGAGCTTCGAGTCCTCGGTCGGCGCGATCGTCGAGACGTTGGCCGGCTACGTCGCCGACGTTCGGAGCCGCGCCGAGGCGATGAGCCAGGCGACCGACGAGGCCCGCTCGCAGGCCAGCGTGGTGGCCGGCTCGTCCGAGCAGTCGAGCACCAACGTGCAGGCGGTCTCGGCCGCCGCCGAGGAGCTGGCCGCGACGGTCACCGAGATCGGCAGCCAGATGACCCGGGCCGCCGAGATGTCGCGCCAGGCCAACGAGGAGGCCCGGCGCGGCGACGGCCGGGTCCAGGCGCTGGCCGAGACCGCCCAGCAGATCGGCGACGTGATCACCCTGATCCAGGACATCGCCGAGCAGACCAACCTGCTGGCCCTGAACGCCACCATCGAGGCCGCCCGGGCCGGCGAGGCCGGCAAGGGGTTCGCGGTGGTCGCGTCCGAGGTGAAGAGCCTGGCCAGCCAGACCGCCAAGGCGACCGAGGAGATCCGCGCCCAGATCGAGGAGATCCAGTCGGCCAGCCGCGACGCGGTCGAGACCATCAAGGCGATCGCCGAGGTGGTGCAGTCGCTCGAGCAGATGAACACCGCGGTCGCCTCGGCGGTCGAGGAGCAGGGCGCGACCACCCAGGAGATCGCCCGCAACACCCAGGAGGCGGCGTCCGGCGCCAGCCAGGTGTCGGACGGCATCGCCGACGTGTCGGCGGCGTCGGAACGCACCGGCGAGGGTGCGGCCGAAGTGCTGAACATGTGCGGCGAGCTGGCCGCCTCAGCCGGCAATCTGGAGCGCGAGGTCCACGATTTCGTGCGCCGGATCCGGGCGGCGTGATCCCGGCACCGCGATCCGGGCGGCGTGATGCGGGCGTCTATCCGATGATCGGCACGTGCGGCGCCGCGGTGCGCGGCACCGTGCCGGTCAGCCGCGGGTCCTCGGCGACCTCGATCTGCCGGCGGAACGGCACGAACCCGGAGCGCACGTAGAACGCCAGCGCTCCCGGGTGATCGAGCGTGCAGGTGTGGACCCAGAGCCGCTCGACCGGTCGCTGCCAGACCAGATCGAGCGCCCGGTTCATCAGCCACCGCCCGGCGCCGGTACCCTGGACCGCCGCGGTCAGCCCGAAGAACGCCAGCTCGCATTCGCCGGCCGCCCGGAAGTCGAGCTCCAGCAGCCCCTCGGCGGCTCCAGCGGCCTCGAAGGCATACACCGCGACCCGCGAGTCATGCACGATCCCGGCGAGTTCGCCGTCGCTCATCCGCAGGCGCGAGAACCACAGCCAGTCCTCGCCGACCCGGCGGTACAGGTCGCGGTACCAGTCGAGGTCAGGGCGCTCGACCGCCCGCAGCGACCAGGTCCCGCCGCCCGCCTCCGGCCGCCGCCCCGGGTGGGCCGTCATCTGCAGCGAAGTCACGACCGTGGCCACGCGGCCGGCGGGCACGTCGCTGTATCCGTCCGGGACGATCATGCGGGTTCCTCGACTCGATGGTGGCGAAATCCAGTCAGCTATAGACCGGGGGCCGGTCGGAACGGAACCCGGTTGACGGCGCGACGGATCGCGACGGATCGCGACGCCGCAATCGGTGTGTTGCCGATCCGCCGGGGTAAGGCGATCCTGCGCGCCTGTCGGAACGCGCATCGACGCGCGCCGACGGGCGCGGCAGAGGCCCGAACCGGCCGGGAGGAACGCATGAGCGAGGCAGACGAAACCGGACATCCGCCGGAAACCGGACACTTGCCGTCGGCTCGTCTGGCCGGCGTACAGGAGGCCCTCCGCAACCTGATTGCCCGGACCTCCGATCTCGACGTTGCCGCGGCCCTGGCAGCGGCCGCCCGGGAAATCGGCGAGGTCCGGCTTCTGCTCGACCTGCCGCGCCCCGGAGGCCGCCGCGCCCACATGCGGGTTCCGGAGACCATCGGCACCGCCCTGATGGTCGACGACCGCGAGCTCGATGCGGCGATCGTCGACATCTCGGTGGGCGGCGTCGGGCTTGTCACCGACGAGCAGCTCGCTGCCGGCACCGTGCTGCGGATCGCCGTCCCGCCGGCCGGCTGGATCGAGGCCGAGGTGGTCGGGGCGAGCGGCGACCGGCTGCACGTCCGCTTCCGGTCCGACGATGCCGACACCGACCAGCAGCGCGCCCTGCTCGACCTGGTGATGCGGCATTACGAGTAGCAGGCGGTCCGCCACCGGGGGACTTTCGCCCGCCCGCCGTTCGCTCTATGTTCCCACCATGAGCACCCAGACCGCCGAGCGCGAACGGCCGGCCCCGCTGCACGGCGCGGTCGCCCCCGACCTCAAGTCCGACGTCGCCCGCCAGGACGCCGGCGTGCCGTTCCAGGTGGTGTCGGAGTTCGCGCCGGCCGGCGACCAGCCGCGCGCCATCGAGGAGCTGACCGCCGGCATCCGGGCCGACGAGCTCGACCAGGTGCTGCTCGGGGTCACCGGCTCCGGCAAGACCTTCACCATCGCCCACGTCATCCAGGCGGTGAAGCGGCCGACCCTGATCCTGGCCCCGAACAAGACGCTCGCCGCCCAGCTGTACGGCGAGATGAAGAGCTTCTTCCCGCACAACGCGGTCGAGTACTTCGTCTCCTACTACGACTACTACCAGCCCGAGGCCTATGTCCCGCGCACCGACACCTTCGTCGAGAAGGAGGCGTCGGTGAACGAGCAGATCGACCGGATGCGGCACTCGGCGACCCGCGCGCTGCTGGAGCGCGACGACGTCATCATCGTCGCATCGGTGTCGTGCATCTACGGTATCGGCGCGGTCGAGACCTACGGCAAGATGACGGTCAACCTGAAGGTCGGGGCGATCGTCGACCGCACCGAGCTGATGCGCCGGCTGGTCGAGCTCCAGTACAAGCGCAACGACGCCAGCTTCCACCGCGGCACCTTCCGGGTGCGCGGCGACAGCCTGGAGATCTTCCCGGCCCACCTGGAGGATCGGGCGTGGCGGCTGTCGCTGTTCGGCGACGAGCTGGAGGCGATCCAGGAGTTCGACCCGCTGACCGGCGAGAGGACCGCGAGCCTGGAGCAGGTCCGGGTGTTCGCGAACTCGCACTACGTCACCCCGAAGCCGACCCTCCAGCAGGCGGCTCGGCTGATCAAGGCGGAGCTGAAGCAGCGGCTCGACGAGCTGAACCGGGCCGGCAAGCTGCTGGAGGCGCAGCGCCTGGAGCAGCGCACGACGTTCGACATGGAGATGATCGAGGCGACCGGCTCGTGCGCCGGTATCGAGAACTACTCGCGCTATCTCTCGGGCCGCAATCCCGGCGAGCCGCCGCCGACCCTGTTCGAGTACCTGCCCGAGAACGCCCTGCTGATCGTCGACGAGAGCCACGTCACGGTTCCGCAGATCGGCGGCATGTACAAGGGCGACTACGCCCGCAAGTACACGCTCTCGGAGTACGGCTTCCGGCTGCCGTCCTGCATGGACAACCGCCCGCTCAAGTTCGAGGAGTGGGAGGACATGCGGCCGCAGACGGTGTTCGTCTCGGCGACCCCGGGGCCGTGGGAACTGGACCGCACCGGCGGCGTGTTCGTCGAGCAGGTGGTGCGGCCGACCGGGCTGATCGACCCGGTGTGCGAGATCCGGCCTACCAAGAACCAGGTCGACGACGTGATCGCCGAGTGCCAGGACGCCGCCGCCCGCGGCCACCGGGTGCTGATCACGGTGCTGACCAAGAAGATGGCCGAGGCGCTGACCGAGTACATGAACGAGGCCGGCATCAAGGTGCGCTACATCCACTCCGACGTGGAGACCCTGGAGCGCATCGAAATCATCCGCGACCTGCGGCTCGGGGTGTTCGACGTGCTGATCGGCATCAACCTGCTGCGCGAGGGGCTCGACATCCCGGAATGCGCGCTGGTCTGCATCCTGGACGCCGACAAGGAGGGCTACCTGCGCTCCAAGACCTCGCTGATCCAGACCATCGGCCGGGCGGCGCGCAACGTCGACGGCCGGGTGCTGCTGTACGCCGACCAGATGACCGCCAGCCTGGACTATGCGATCGGCGAGACCGAGCGTCGGCGCCAACGCCAGATGGAGTACAACGCGGCGCACGGCATCACGCCGGAGAGCGTGAAGAAGAACATCGGCGACATCCTCTCCAGCGTCTACGAGCGCGGCGACCACGTCACGGTCGACACCGGCGCCGAGGAAGGCGAACTGGTCGACAAGCCGATCCGCCAGATCATCGAGGAGCTGGAAGCCCGCATGAAGGCCGCCGCCGCCGACCTCGAGTTCGAGGAGGCGGCCCGCATCCGCGACGAGATCAAGCGCCTGGAGGCGGCCGAGCTCGGCATGACCACCGAGGGCAAGCCGCTGCCGAAGGGCGCCGTCGTCAGGCTCAAGGTGCCGATCCAGCCGCCCAGCGGGCGGCCGCCGGAGAAGAAGGGCGGCGGCCGGCGGCCCAGGCGGGGGCGGTAGGTCAGCCGGCCGTCAGCCGCCGGTCCGGTGCGCGCGGGCCGCGATCGTCCGCCGGGTCGGCTTCCTCGCTGCCGGCCGTTTCCCGAGCCGCCAGGTCCTGCCCGACCGCCGGATCGGCCCGTGCCTCGTCCGCCGCCGCGGCAGTGGCAGCCGCGCGGCCGCCCGGCGGGGGCATCGGCGCGGTGTCCGCCGCTCCGCCGTCTGCCGTCGCGGCGTCCGCTGTTCCGGCATCCGCGGTTCGGGCATCCGCGGTTCGGGCCTCCGCGGTTCGGGCAACGTCAGCCTCGACTTCCGCCGCCTCGGCCCGCTCCGCCTCCTCCTGGCGCTCCTCCTCCTCGGCGAACATGGCGGCCGCCAGCACCGGGTCGGCCGGCGGCGCCGCCGGCTCGCCCTCGCCGGCCGGGCGCACGCCGATCGGGTCGGAGATGCCGTCGACGAAGCGGAGCTGGCGGATCAGCTCCTCGATGTCGCGCCAGTGGGCGCCGGTGCGCCGCAGCACCTCGCCGCCGAGCTGCAGGCTGGCCTCCAGGGTCTCCAGCACGGTTCCCTCGGCCCCCAGCTCCTCCAGCCGGCGGGCGTGCAGCGGGTCGCGCGCCCGGGCGTAGACCGGCAGTTCCGGGAACCGGGCCTTCAGGTAGGCGACGGTGCGGTCGACCCCCTGCCCGCTGGTGGTCAGGGTAACGACCACCGCCTGGGCCCGCTCGCCGCCGAGGCGCCGCAGGACCTCGTGCCGGCTGGCGTCCCCGTAGAACACCGGCTGCCCGGCCCGCCGGCCCTCGCGCACCCGCTGGGCGTCGGTGTCGAGCGCCACGTAGGGCACCAGCTTGGCGTCGAGCAGCCGGGCGACGGTGCGGCCGACCCGGCCGAACCCGGCGATGATCACGTGACCCTCGAGTTCCGCGACGCTGTGGTCGGCGGCGCCCATCGCCTGGTTCTGACGGTGCTCCAGCAGGTCGGCGAGGCGCCCGACCAGGGCCACCACCAGCGGCGTGGTGGCCATGCTGATGGCGACCACCAGGAACAGCAGGTCGCTGAGCCCGTCGGAGATCAGGGCATGCGAGTCCGCGAGGCCGAGGATCACGAAGGCGAACTCGCCGCCCTGGGCGAGCAGCGCGCCGGTCCTGAGCGCGGTCGCGAACGGCATCCGGAACGCCAGTACCAGGCCGAACACCACCGCCAGCTTCAGGCCGACCAGGCCGGCCAGGAAGCCCAGCACGGTCAGGGACTCGCGCAGCGCCAGCCCGAGGTCGACCGTCATCCCGACGGTCATGAAGAACAGGCCGAGCAGGATGCCGCGGAACGGCTCGATATCGGCCTCGACCTGATGGCGGAACTCGCTCTCCGACAGCAGCAGCCCGGCCAGAAACGCGCCCAGCGCCATCGACAGGCCGACCATCTGGGTCGCCCAGCCGATGCCGAGCACCACCAGCAGGGTCATCGCCGTGAACACCTCGGGCGCGTTGGCGGCGGCGATGATGTGATAGAGCGGGCGCAGCAGCTGGCGGCCGGCGATCACGATCACCGCCAGCGCCGCCAGCGCCTTCAGCAGGGCGATCGACAGGGCCAACGCGATCGACTCGCCGTCGCCGCCGCCGGCGATCAGCGGGACCACCACCAGGATCGGCACCACGGCGAGGTCCTGGAACAGCAGCACCGCGAACGCCGCGCGGCCGTGTCGGGTGGCCAGCTCGCCGCGCTCGGTCATGAGCTGCAGGACGAACGCGGTCGACGACAGCGCCAGCGACGCGCCGACCACCGCGACGGTGGCCGCGCCGTAGCCAAGCGCCACGCCGGCGGCCGCGATCAGCACGGCGGTGGCGGCGACCTGGGCCGCCCCCAGGCCGAACACCAGCCGACGCATTACCTTCAGGCGTTCCAGCGACAGCTCCAGGCCGATCGCGAACAGCAGGAACACCACGCCGATATCGGCGAGCTCGCGGGTCGCGTCGACGTCGTCGACCATGCCGAGGGCATGCGGGCCGATCACCGCCCCCGCGGCCAGGTAACCGAGGACCAGGCTGAACTTCAGGCGCCGGAGCAACGGTGCGACCAGCACGGCCGCCGCCAGGAAAACCAGCGCGTCGCCGATCGTGCCGCCGTGGCCGTCCACCGGCATCCCGCCGAACGCGCTCAGCAGGGTCTCCACCGCCTTCCTCCGGTCGAATGACAGTCCCTCAACCCTAGCCCGCCGGCCGACGAGCGGCCAGACGTCAGACGAATTCAGCCGACGGACACATTGAAATGTGGCAAAGAATCACCACAACTGGTCCCATGCTGGCGTCGTCGTGCGCCGGCCCTTCCACCGACGGCCGGCAATGATCATCGACAACCGACGCGACCGAGTGCATCTCCGAAGCGCCGCCGATGCCGGGGGCCCGTCGCCGCGATGATCTCTGCCGCCTGGATCTTTGCCGGACTCGTCCTGCTTCTGCTCGGTGCCGAGGTGATGATTCGCGGCGCCGTCGCCATGGCCCGACGGGCCCGGGTCAGCCCGCACGTCATCGGCCTCACCGTCATCGCCTTCGGAACCTCGGCGCCGGAACTGTTCGTCAGCCTGAAGGCCGCGCTGCACGGCTCGCCGGGCATCGCCATCGGCAACGTGATCGGCTCGAACATCGCCAACATCCTGCTGATGATCGGCACGGTCGGCGTCGTCACCCCGTTCGTGTGCCGCGGCGCCCCTCTGAAGCGCGACGGGCTGGTGCTGCTGCTCGGTACCGTGCTGTTCGTGGCGGCCGGCCTCCACGGCATGATCGAGCGCTGGCACGCCGTCCTGATGCTGGTCCTGCTGATCGGCTACCTGCTGTACTGCTACCGCGAGGAGCGGCGATCCGGGGACGAGAGCCTGCACGCCAAGGAAGTCGCCGAATTCGACCAGCTGCCGACCAGCCTGTGGCGCAGCGCGGCCTATACGATCGGCGGGCTGATTGCGGTGCTCGCCGGCGCACGCCTGCTGGTCGACGGCGCCATCGCGGTGGCGCAGGTCGCCGGCATCTCCGAGACCGTGATCGGCGTGACCGTGGTCGCGGTCGGAACCTCCCTGCCCGAGTTGGCGACCACCGTGGTCGCCGCCATGCGCCGGCACTCCGACGTGGCCCTCGGCAACATCATCGGGTCCAACATCTTCAACACGCTCGGCATCCTCGGCGTCGTCGCGATGGTCCAGCCGCTGGCAATCCCGCCCGAGGTGCTGTCCGCCGATCTGTGGATCATGGCGGCGGTCACCGTCGGGTTCGTCGCCCTGGCGATCCGGCTCCCGGCCTTCAACCGGCCCTGGGCCGTGCTGTTCTTCCTCGGATACGCCCTGTTCATCACCGAGCAGTTCCTGCCGGCCGGCGCCTGGGCATCGGCTTTCGACATGGCCGCCAACTGACCGCTCCGGACCAGCCCGTGCAAGCGCTTGACGTTGCGCCATCCGGCGTCAGGTTAACGACATGACGCAGCGCCACCCCTGCCCCGTTCCCCGCGCAGCCCTGGTCACCGGCGCCGGCAAGCGCGTCGGGCGGGCGGTCGCCCTGCGCCTGGCCGAGGCCGGCTGGGACATCGCCGTGCACTACGGCCGGTCCCGCGACGAGGCCGAGGCGACCGCCACCGCCGTCCGCGAGCGGCAGCGCCGGGCGGTGACGCTGTCGGCCGACCTTGCCGAGGAAGCCGAGGTCGAGGGACTGGTCGGGCGGGCCCGGGAGGCGCTCGGGCCGATCGGCCTGCTGGTCAACAACGCCTCGGTGTTCGAGCCCGACCGGCTCGACACCATGACCCGCGACAGCTGGGACCGGCACATGGCGACCAACCTGCGGGCGCCGGTGGTGCTGATGCAGCGCTTCGCGGCCCTGCTGCCCGCCGACAACGACGGCGTGGTCGTCAACATCCTGGACCAGCGCGTCTGGAATCCGAACGAGGAGTTCCTGTCCTACACCGTCACCAAGGTCGCGCTGCACGGCCTGACGCGGACCCTGGCGCTCGACCTGGCCCCGCGGATCCGGGTCTGCGGCGTCGGTCCCGGGCCGACCCTGCCGAACGCCCGCCAGCATCCCGAAGCGTTCGACGCCCAGGCGCGGTCGCTGCCGCTGCGCCGCGCGATCGACCCGGCCGAGATCGCCGACGCCGTCGCCTATCTCGCCGACGCCCGCTCGATCACCGGCCAGATGATCGCCGTCGACGGCGGCCAGCACCTCTGGTGGGCGCCGCCGACCGACGCCACCCCGCGCGACTGAACCGCCCGGATTGACAGGCGAATCGGCGCCAAACAGGCAGATTCAACGCAGCTTCCGGCGTCAGCGTCATCAAGTTGTTCACACGGCACCTTCGGTCACGCGACTGTCACAGCACTGTCAAGGAATTATCTTTCTGTAAAAGGATCTTAACATTGGGCAGCTAGCAAAATGTTAAAATTCAACGGGTTACAAGAATTGCCCAAAAATTAAGCAATGTCGCGAATCCCCATGGAGTCCTAGGGCTCGGCGTTTGACCCCAAGGGTTATCCACATGGTTCTCCACCGTTCCCGTGGAAAATCCGCGCCCGTTGCTTCCGGCCAGACGGCGCTTGACGGCAGCCCGGCGCACGCCCATCACCAAGCCATGACCGACAGCGCTTTCGCCGATCCGCCGACCGGAACCGAGCGGGCTCGCCGACGCCGGCGCACCCAGCCGGACATCGAGCGCGGGGTGGCGGTCATCCGCGAGCATCTGCGGACCATGCCGGCCGGCCCCGGCGTCTACCGCATGCTCGACGACGACGGCGACGTGCTCTACGTCGGCAAGGCCCGCAGCCTCAAGAAGCGGGTCACCAACTACACCCACCCGGCCAAGCTGCCGCACCGGATCTTCCGGATGGTGAGCGAGACCACCCGCATGGAGGTGGTCACGACCCATACCGAGGTCGAGGCGCTGCTGCTCGAGAGCAACCTGATCAAGCGCCTGAAGCCGCGCTACAACGTGCTGCTGCGCGACGACAAGTCGTTCCCGCACATCCTGATGACGGGCGACCACCCCTACCCGCAGATCACCAAGCACCGCGGCGCCCGGACCCGCAAGGGCGACTACTTCGGGCCGTTCGCCTCGGCCGGTGCGGTCAACCGGACGATCACCGCGCTGCAGCGGGCGTTCCTGCTGCGCAACTGCAGCGACTCGATGTTCTCGGCCCGCACCCGGCCGTGCCTGCAGTACCAGATCAAGCGCTGCAGCGCGCCCTGCGTCGGATATGTGTCCGAGACCGAATACGCCGAGCTGGTCGACGAGGCGCGCCGGTTCCTGACCGGCCGCAGCCACGACGTCCAGCAGGAGCTGGCGGCCCACATGCAGCAGGCCTCGGACGCCCTGGAGTTCGAGACCGCGGCGATCTACCGCAACCGCATCCGGGCGCTGACCGCCATCCAGGCGCACCAGGACATCAACGTCGAGGGTATCGAGGAAGCCGACGTGATCGCCATGCACGCCGAGGGCGGTCACTCGTGCATCCAGGTGTTCTTCTTCCGGGCCGGCAGCAACTTCGGCAACCGCGCCTATTTCCCGAGCCACGACAAGGAGACCGAGGATTCCGACGTGCTGGCGGCGTTCATCGGCCAGTTCTACGACGACAAGCCGGCGCCGCGCCTGATCCTGCTGTCGCAGGCGGTGCCGGAGGCCGAGCTGATCGCCGAGGCGCTGTCGACCCGGGCCGACCGCAGGGTCGAACTGCTGGTGCCGCAGCGGGGCTCCAAGCGCAAGCTGGTCGAGCACGCCACCCTGAACGCCCGCGAGGCGCTCGGCCGGCGGATGGCCGAGAGCGCCTCGCAGCGCAAGCTGCTGGACGGCGTGGCCCAGGTGTTCGGCCTGGACGCCACGCCCGAGCGGGTGGAGGTCTACGACAACTCGCATACCCGCGGCACCAACTCGGTCGGCGGCATGATCGTGGCCGGCCCCGAGGGTTTCGTGAAGAACGCCTACCGCAAGTTCAACATCCGCAACGTCGCCGACGGCGAGCGCGACGAGCGGGTCGACGACCTGGAGGCCGGCGACGACTACGCGATGATGCGCCAGGTCCTCACCCGCCGGTTCGCCCGGGCGCTGAAGGAGGACCCGGAGCGCAGCTCAGGCAACTGGCCCGACCTGGTCCTGATTGACGGCGGCGCGACCCACCTGGCGGTCGCGCAGGAGGTGTTCGCCGAGCTCGGCATCGACGACGTGCCGGTCGCCTCGATCGCCAAGGGCCCGGACCGCGATGCCGGCCGCGAGCGGTTCTTCGTGCCCGGGCGCGACCCGTTCATGCTGGAGCGCCGCGACCCGGTCCTGTACTTCCTGCAGCGGCTGCGCGACGAGGCGCACCGGTTCGCCATCGAGACCCACCGGGCCCGCCGCACCAAGGCGCTCGGCAGCAACCCGCTCGACGAGATCTCGGGAATCGGGGCCCGCCGCAAGAAGGCGCTGCTGCACCACTTCGGCTCGGCCCGCGGGGTCGCCCGGGCCGGATTGGCCGACCTGGAGGCGGTCGACGGCATCAGCCGGACCGTCGCCAAGCGGGTCTACGACTTCTTCCACGAGGACGGATAGGGCCGGCCGATCGGTCAGGACGTGGTCCGGGCCGGATTGACGCCGGGCTTCACCCGGTCGCGGTCCTGGTCGGCCAGATGGCCGAGGCCGGAGCGCAGGTAGTCCCAACCGGTCACCAGGGTGAATCCGGCCGCCAGCCAAAGCCCGACCTCTCCGATCAGCTGCGCCCGGGTCCAGGCCGGGGCGTCGCCACCGATGATCAGGAAGCCGATCGCCAGCAGCTGCACGGTGGTCTTCCACTTCGCGAGCCGGCTGACCGGCATGCCGATGCGGATCTCGGCCAGGAACTCCCGGAGCCCGGAAACCAGGATCTCGCGCAGCAGGATCACCAGCGCCGCCAGCACGGTCCACCCCGAGATGTAGTGCAGCGCGCTCAGGATCAGCAGGCACGCCCCGACCAGCAGCTTGTCGGCGATCGGGTCCAGCAGCCGGCCGAACGCCGACTGCGCCTTCAGGGTCCGCGCCAGGTAGCCGTCGAGGTAGTCGGTGATGCTGGCCAGCGCGTACAGCCCGAGCGCGACCCAGCGGAAGGTCTCGCCGCCGATCCACAGGCATGCGATCAGCGGCGGAAGCACCAGGATCCGCGAAAGCGTCAGCAGGTTCGGAAGCTGGGCGAGCATCGCGCTCGGTTCTCCGTTGCCGGCATGGGCGTTCGCCCGAACCATAGTGTACATGACGCCGTCGGCAAAACCGATCGGGCGCCGGTCCTGCCGGATTTCCGTGACCGGTCGGCGGCCGGCGCCCGGCCGCTCCGGGCCGACTCGGCGTTCAGCCGTTCTCCACCACCGTCTGCTGCGGCCGGGCGTCGCGCCGGCGCTTGGCCATCTGGACCTGGCGCGCCTGCCGCCGCTCGACCCGACGCTCGAGGAACCGCTCGATGCCGCGCCCGATCCAATAGCCGACGGGGCCCCCGACGATCATGAACGGCAGGCTTCCGATGAAGATCGCCAGCGCCCCGTCGCCCAGGGTCGTGAGCATCTGGTGCACCTGATGCTCGGACTGGAACTCGACGACGGTCGAGCAGGTCACCGCCCGGCACCCGATCACGTAGTACAGCGTGTAGGTCGGGACCATGGTGAGCGGGTTGACCACCAGCGTCCCCACCACCGAGACCACGATGTCGAACAGGTAGCGGCCGGCCAGCCGGTTCACGATCAGGATGAGGATCAGGCAGATCACCATCTGCAGCCCGACGGTCGGCGAGAACCCGACCACCATCCCCATGGCCATCGAGCGGGCGATGACGCCCTTGGACAGGGTCATGCGCCGGGCCTGGCGCATGATCTTGGTAACGATTCGCTTGAAAAGGGCCTTCAACAAACGCTCCGGGGTTTCGGGCTCGGGCGCGAGCGTATAGTTGCGGTGTGCGCGGAACAACCGTATCCGATATCCCCGTCAATATGGGGTAAAGATCGGGCGAGGAAATGGCATGCGCGTGTTCGGGCTCGCAGGTTGGTCGGGAAGCGGCAAGACGACCCTGATGTGCCGCCTGATCCCGGAACTGGTCGGGCGCGGGCACCGCGTGTCGACCGTCAAGCACGCCCATCACGCCTTCGACGTCGACCAGCCCGGCAAGGACAGCTACGAGCACCGGGCGGCCGGCGCCACCGAGGTGATGATCGGGTCGGCCGCCCGGTACGCCCTGATGCACGAGCTGCGCGGCGCCCCCGAGCCGGAGCTCGGTGAGCTGCTGGCGCGCATGGCGCCGGTCGACTTCGTGCTGATCGAGGGCTTCAAGCGCACCGGCCACCCGAAGCTGGAGGTGTACCGCGCGGCCGTCGGCAAGCCGCCGCTGTGGCCGTCCGACGACGCCGTCGTGGCGGTCGCCAGCGACGCTCCCCTGCCCGACTGCCCGCGGCCGGTGCTGGACCTGAACGACGTCGCCGCGATCGCCGATCTGGTCGAGGCGCGTGCGGCCGACCCGGCCGCGCTGATAGGGTAGCCGCATGGTGCAGCTGACCGACGACTGCTTCGCCTTCGACGGCGGCCTGATCCCGGTGGAGACCGCGCTGGAGCGCGTGCAGGCGCGCCTCGCGGCGGTGACCGGGGTCGAGACCGTGCCGCTGGACGCGGCACTCGGCCGCACCCTGGCCGAGCCGGTCGTCGCCGGCATGGACGTGCCGCCGCACGACAACTCGGCGGTCGACGGCTGGGCGGTCTATGTCGACGACATCGCCGGCGAGGGCGAGACCCGCCTGCCGGTCGGCGGCCGGGTGGCGGCCGGCGAGCGCCTGGCGCGGCCGCAGCGGCGCGGCGAGACCATCCGCATCTTCACCGGCGCCCCGATGCCGGCCGGCCCGGACGGCAGCCCCGGACCCGACACCGTGTTCATGCAGGAAGACTGCCGGGTCGACGGCGAAACCGTCGTGTTCCCGGCCGGCATCAGGCGCGGCGCCAACCGACGGTTCGCCGGCGAGGACGTGAAGACCGGCGCGACCATCCTGCGGGCCGGCCGCCGCCTCGGGCCGCCGGACATCGGCCTCGCCGCCTCGGTCGGCCTGACCGCGCTGCCGGTGCGCACCGCGCTGCGGGTGGCGGTGTTCTCGACCGGCGACGAGGTGCGCGAGCCCGGCGACGCGCGCGGGCCGGCCGCGATATATGATTCCAACCGCTACACCCTGAAGGGGCTGCTGCGGTCGCTCGGCTGCGTGGTCACCGACCTCGGCATCCTGCCGGACGACCGGGAGGCGATCCGGGCCGCCCTGGTTGAGGCAGCCGCCGGTCACGACGCCCTGATCACCTCGGGCGGTGTGTCGACCGGCGAGGAGGACCACGTCCGCGCCGCGGTCGAGAGCGAGGGCCGGCTCGACGCCTGGCGGCTCGCCATCAAGCCGGGCCGGCCGGTCGCACTCGGCGTGGTGCGCGGCACGGCGTTCCTCGGCCTGCCGGGTAATCCGGTGGCGGTGGTCGTGACCTTCCTGCACGTCGCCCGCCCGGTGCTGCTGACCCTGGCCGGCACCGCGGTGCACGCCCCGCAGCGGTTCCCGGTGACCGCGGCGTTCGGCTACCGCAAGAAGCCGGGCCGGCGCGAATACGTCCGGGTCCGCCTGGAGCCGGTGCCCGGAGGCATGCCGGTCGCCCACCGGGTCGGCAACGAAGGGGCCGGCATCCTGTCGTCGCTGGTCGCCGCCGACGGCCTGGTCGAGCTCGCCGACGACACGCTGGGGGTTTCGGAAGGCGACACGGCAGCCTATCTGCCGTTCAGCGAGGTGATGCGATGAAGGTTCTGTATTTCGCCTGGGTCCGGCAGCGGATCGGCGTCGGCCACGAGACGGTCAGCCCGCCCGACGGCGTGGCGACCGTGGCCGCCCTGGTCGACTGGCTGCGCACGCGCGGGCCGGGCTATGCCGAAGCGTTCAAGGACACCCGCGCGATCCGGTGCGCGGTGAACCAGGAATACGTCGAGCCCGACCACCCGGTAATCGCCGGCGACGAGGTCGCGTTCTTCCCGCCGGTGACCGGGGGCTGAGGAAACCGTCATGACCGTCCGGGTCCAGGAGCAGGATTTCGACGTCGGGGCCGAGCTGGCCGCCCTGACCGCCGGCAACCACGGGATCGGCGGCCTCGGCGTGTTCGTCGGGCTGGTGCGCGACATCGCTGACGGCTCGTCGGTCGCCGGCATGACGCTCGAACACTATCCCGGCATGACCGAGCGCCAGCTCGAGGCGATCGAGGCCGAGGCCCGCGCCCGCTGGCCGCTGGAAGCGAGCCTGATCGTGCACCGGGTCGGCCGCCTGGAGCCCGGCGACAACATCGTGCTGGTGGCCTGCGCCTCGGCCCATCGCCAAGCGGCGCTGGACGCCACCGCGTTCCTGATCGACTGGCTGAAGACCAAGGCGCCGTTCTGGAAGCTGGAGGAGACCCCGCAGGGCGAGCACTGGGTCGACGCCCGCGAGTCCGACGATGCCGCCGCGGCGCGCTGGGGGCGGTAACGCCTGGAGAGGTGATCGGGCAACGGTCCCGGGGATCGAATTCAGTGCACTGTCACCGGAATTCCAGTGCACTGTCACCGGAATTCCACCGGAATTCACCATGAACTCAATCGGTCTTCTTCGCCAAGCCCACGTGCTGACCGTCGCGCTCATCGCAAGGATCGGATGCAAGGGGCACCCGGCCCTTCCCTCGGAACCCCGCTGGCCGTATGTTCCGGTCAACCGCTCGCCCCTGCTCGGAACAGCGCCCGGATGCCGATGCCCAGGTTACGCTTTCTCGCGCTCGCACCGCTGATCTTCGCAGCGTTGGCCGGCTGCAGCTCGAAGGACGAGACGCCCTACGTGGAGCGTCCGGTCGAGGAGATCTACAACGAGGCCTACGACGCCGCGCTCGGCGGCAACTTCAGGAAGGCCGCCCCGCTGTTCGACGAGGTCGAGCGCCAGCACCCGTACTCGGTCTGGGCGACCCAGGCGCAGCTGATGTCGGCCTACTCGCAGTACCAGGCCAACAAGTACACCGACGCCATCAACGCCCTCGACCGGTTCATCCAGCTCAACCCGTCGAACCCGAACGTCGACTACGCCTACTACCTGAAGGGGCTCTGCTACTACGAGCAGATCGTCGACGTCGGCCGCGACCAGAAGCTCACCACCCGGGCGCTCGACAGCTTCGACGAGGTGGTCAGGCGGTTCCCGACCTCGAAATACGCCCGCGACGCCCGCCTGAAGATCGACCTCACCCGCAACCACCTGGCCGGCAAGGAGATGTCGATCGGCCGGTGGTACCTGAACCGCGGCCAGTACCTGGCGGCGATCAACCGGTTCCAGCGGGTGGTCGAGCAGTACGACACTACCGACCAGGTTCCGGAGGCGCTGCTGCGGCTGACCGAAGCCTATGTCGCTCTCGGCCTCAAGGACGAAGCCAAGCGGACCGCCTCGGTGCTGGGCTACAACTACCCGGGTACCGAGTGGTACCAGGACGCCTATGCCCTCGCGACCACCGGCGAGGCCCGCGCCCAGTCGGAAAGCGACGGCGGCTGGTTCGGCTGGGGCTTCGGCCCGTTCTGATCCATGCTCTCCGCGCTCGCGATCCGGGACGTGGTGCTGATCGACCGGCTCGACCTCGGCTTCGCGCCCGGGCTGTCGGTCCTGACCGGCGAGACCGGGGCCGGCAAGTCGATCCTGCTCGATGCCCTGGGGCTGGCGCTCGGCGCCCGCGCCGATTCCGGGCTGGTGCGGCACGGCCGTGACCAGGCCAGCGTCACCGCCGAGTTCGACCCGCCGCCCGGGCATGCGGTCGACGCCGTCCTCGCCGAGGCAGACCTGGACCCGCGCGACGGCCCGCTGATCCTGCGCCGCGTGGTCACCGCCGACGGCCGCTCGCGCGCCTACGTCAACGACCAGCCGACCAGCGTCACCCTGCTGCGCCGCCTCGGCGACGCCCTGGTCGAGATCCAGGGCCAGTTCGACCAGCGCGGCCTGATGGACCCGTCGACCCACCGCGAGACCCTCGACGCCTTCGCCGGGCTGGCGGGCAAGGCCGCGGCGGTGCGGGCGGCCTGGACCGCCTGGCGGGACGCCCGGGCCCGGCACGCCGAGGCCCGGGCCGCGCTGGACAAGGCGCGCGCCGACGAGGCGTGGCTGCGCCACACCGTCGAGGAGCTCGACCGCCTCGCCCCGACCGAGGGCGAGGAGCAGCGGCTGGCCGAGACCCGCGGCGTGCTCGCCAACGCCGAGGCGGTGCTGTCGGCGATGAACGCGGCGGCCGATGCGCTGGCCGGCGAGGACGCCGGGGCCGACGGCGCGGTCGCCCAGGCGCAGCGCGCCCTCGACCGGGTGGCGGACCGGGCCGGCGAGCGGCTGGCCGGGGCGCTCGCCGCGCTCGACCGGGCGGCCGCCGAGATCCAGGAGGCGATCGCCGAGCTGCAGTCGGCCGCCGACGACATCGAGGCCGATTCCGGCCGCCTGACCGAGATCGACGACCGCCTGCACGCGCTGCGCGACGTCGCCCGCAAGCACGGGGTCGAGCCGGACGACCTGCCGGCCCTGCACCGCGCCACGGTCGACCGGCTGGCCTCGCTCGACGCCGAGGGCGGCGGGCTGGCGGCGCTGGCGGCGGCCGAGCGGCGGGCCCGGGCCGACTACCTGACAGCCGCCGAAGCACTGTCGAAAGGCCGCCGCGAGGCCGCCGGCCGGCTCGACGCCGCGATCGCCGCCGAGCTGCCACCCCTGAAGCTGGAGAAGGCCCGGTTCGAGACCGCCGTCGAACCGCTCGACGAGACCCGCTGGGGGCCGGACGGCCTGGACGCCGTCGGCTTCCGGGTGGCGACCAACCCGGGAACCCCGCCGGGCCCGCTGAGCAGGATCGCCTCGGGCGGCGAGCTGTCGCGCTTCCTGCTGGCCCTCAAGGTGGTGCTGGCGGAATCCAGCACGGTGCCGACCCTGGTGTTCGACGAGGTCGATTCCGGGGTCGGCGGCGCGGTTGCGGCGGCGGTCGGCGACCGGCTCGCCCGGCTGGCCGGTCGGCTGCAGGTGCTGGTCGTCACCCACTCGCCGCAGGTCGCCGCCCAGGGCGCCCATCACTGGCACGTCGAGAAGCGCACCGACGGCGACAGCGTCAGCACCACGGTCGCCGCCCTCGACTCCGCCGCCCGCCGCGAGGAGATCGCCCGCATGCTGTCGGGTGCCGCGGTCACCGCCGAGGCGCGCGCCGCCGCCGGCAGCCTGCTCGCCCAGTCCAACGGAGCCCGCGCCGCCGGCGCCGGGCAGTGACGGAAGCCCCGCAATGACGACCGACGCCGACCTCGCGAACAAGCCCGTCGACGCGCTCGACGCCGGCGAAGCCAAGGCCGAGCTGCAGCGGCTGGCCGACGCGATCGCCGAGGCCGACCGGCTGTACCACGTCGAGGACGCGCCGGTCCTGACCGACCCGGAATACGACGCCCTGCGCCGCCGCAACGAGGCCATCGAGTCCCGGTTCCCCGAGCTGAAGCGCGAGGACAGCCCGAGCGAGCGGGTCGCCCCCGGCCCGGCCGAGGGCTTCGCCAAGGTGCGGCACGCCCGGCCGATGCTGTCGCTGGCCAACGCCTTCGACGACGAGGACGTGCGCGAGTTCGAGCGCCGGGTCAGGCGGTTCCTCAGCCTCGGCGAGGGCGACGAGGTCGCGCTGGTCGCCGAGCCGAAGATCGACGGGCTGTCGGCGTCGCTGCGCTACGTCGACGGCCGGCTGCAGGTCGGCGCCACCCGCGGCGACGGCACCGAGGGCGAGAACATCACGCGGAACCTGCAGACCCTCGATGACATCCCGGGTACGCTCCCGGCCGGGGTGCCGGAGATCCTTGAGGTCCGCGGCGAGGTCTACATGACCAAGGACGACTTCGTCGCCCTGAACGACCGCCAGGCCAAGACCGGCGCCAAGATCTTCGCCAACCCGCGCAATGCCGCCGCCGGCTCGCTGCGCCAGCTCGATCCGTCGATCACCGCGTCGCGGCCGTTGCGGTTCTTCGCCTATTCCTGGGGCGAGGTCAGCGAGGACTTCGCCGACACCCACTGGGGCTTCCTGGAGCGCCTGACGGGCTGGGGCTTCCGCACCAACCCGCTGGCCAGGCTGTGCAGCACCGTCGACGAGGCGCTCGAGGTCTACGCCGACATCGGCCGGCGCCGCGCGAGCCTGCCCTACGACATCGATGGCGTGGTCTACAAGGTCAACCGGCTCGACTGGCAGCAACGGCTCGGCATGGTCAGCCGGGCGCCGCGCTGGGCGATCGCCCACAAGTTCAAGGCCGAGCAGGCCGAGACCGTGCTGAACGCCATCGAGATCCAGGTCGGCCGGACCGGTGCCCTGACCCCGGTGGCCCGGCTCGAGCCGGTCAAGGTCGGCGGCGTGACCGTGTCGAACGCCACCCTGCACAATGAGGACGAAATCCGCCGCAAGGACATCCGGGTCGGCGACACCGTGGTGATCCAGCGCGCCGGCGACGTCATTCCGCAGGTTGTGCGGGTCGTCCTGGAGAAGCGGCCGGCCGGCAGCGCCGAGTACGTCTTCCCCGAGACCTGCCCGGAATGCGGCTCCGACGCGGTCCGTCCCGAGGGCGAGGCGATCCGGCGCTGCACCGGCGGGCTGGTCTGCCCGGCCCAGGCGGTCGAGCGCCTGAAGCACTTCGTCAGCCGCGACGCCTTCGACATCGAGGGACTGGGCGCCAAGCAGGTCGAGGCGTTCTACGCCGACGGGCTGATCAGGCGGCCGGGCGACATCTTCCGCCTGAAGCGGCACCGGGAAACCCTGGTCGGCGAGAAGGGCACCAAGGCCGTCTCGACCGACAACCTGCTGGCGGCGATCGAGAACCGCCGGACCATCGGTCTCGATCGCTTCGTCTATGCCCTCGGGATCCGCCAGGTCGGCCAGGCGACCGCCCGGCTGCTGGCGATCAACTACGGCACCCTGGAGGCGCTCCGGACCGCCATGGCCGCCGCCCACGACCCGGAGAGCGAGGCCTACGCCGACCTGGTGAACATCGACCAGATCGGCTCCTCGGTCGCCCAGGACCTGACCGACTTCTTCGCCGAGGCGCACAACCGCGAGGTGCTCGACGACCTCGCCGCCGAACTGACCATCGAGCCGTTCGCAGCACCGGTCGCGACCGATTCGCCGGTCGCCGGCAAGACCGTGGTGTTCACCGGCACCCTGACCCGGGTCGGCCGCAACGAGGCCAAGGCCCGGGCCGAGGGCCTGGGGGCCAAGGTCGCCGGCTCGGTCTCGAAGAAGACCGACTACGTGGTCGTCGGCGCCGATGCCGGCTCGAAGGCCGCCAAGGCGGAGGCGCTCGGGGTGCGGATGCTGACCGAGGACGAGTGGTTCGCCCTGATCGGGGACTGACGCCGCCCTGCGGCACGATCCAATACGTCCAATGAATCAAGGTGTTGTCGTCTACCGACCGGTTGACCTGCGCGCTACGCCGTCGAGCCATGCAAATCCGTCATGCGGATTTGCGGTTTTTCGTCTTTTTTCCGCGACGCATGCTTTCTATTTGGAGCGTATCGGTTACGATGGCGGCGCGGTTCCGAATGCCTTCGGCGCGCCCGTTTTGGGAATGCAGGCCATGGTTACCATGTCCACCAGCGGTTGGCTCGATCGTTACATCGCCGCGCGCGAGGCGTCCCTGGAGTCCCTCACCGACCTCGACCGGGCCGGACAGGGCGTGGTCGACCGCGACGTCCGCTTCGGCACGCTGACCGCCGCCCTGCGCTCGTTCTTCTGCGTCCACCGGTCGCGCCGTCGCGCCCTGACCGACATGGACGATCGCGTCTTCGCAGATCTCGGCCTCGCCCGCCGGCAGGTCGTCGCGATGGCCGCCCGCGCCACCGAGGCGCGGTGGACGGCCCGCGACCCGTTGCTGCCGCCGGTCGCGAACGCCAACTCGAGGTTCCGGGCCGCCTGAGGCGACCCGGTTCAGCCGGTTCCCCCCGCCAGACGGACCGGCTTCATTCCCTAGACTCCCTGACTACGGATGCGCCCCTCCTCGGAGGGGCGCATCTCGTTTGACCGCGAGCCTCCCGCTCAGAACATAGCGGCTAGGCCTATCCATGCGCCGGATGCAATGCTGCACTGCAAAACGGCCGCTGTGCCCGGCCGGCCGGAAGTCCCAAATACCGGTGCGACACAGCGGACCCGAGACGACTTCGCCCAAGGTCCGAGACCCTCTTCTCGGAGATACCACGATGACCACCGACACCTTCCTCAACGACCGCACGCTGCACGGCACGACCGTCAACGCCCTGGCCCTGGCGATCGACGCCCGTCGCAAGCGCGACGCCTATGTGGCCGGGCTGCTGTCCCGCGGCACCACGAGCCTGACCTCGCTGCTGTTCGGTCGCCTGAACACCTGGCTGCGCCAGCGCCGCGCGATGGCCGAGCTGAGCCAGCTCGACGCCCGCATGATGGCCGACATCGGCCTCGACCGCGGGGCCTTCGCCGCCGGCGTCATCCGCCGGATCGACGCCGATCGCGCGCAGGCCATCGCCACCCAGACGCTGGCCCCGGTCACCCGCCCGGTGACCCGCCATGCCGCCGAACCGCATCTGGCCCCGGCGGTGACGCCGGCGGCCGCCAACGACACGCGCCGGGCCGCCTGACCTCCTCCCCCTCCCCCCCGGTCGGGAATACCGGCGTGTGAAGCGGCCGGCGACCTTCGGGTCGCCGGCCGACTTGCTTTGTGGGAGCGAGCGTCCGCCGCTCTACTTCCGGTCCGGCGGATACACCTGCCCGGGCGCGAGCTTGTAGGACCACGGCAGCCCCGCGTTCTTCCAGCCGTTCACGGTCCGCCGGCCTTTGGCCGGACCGGCCTTCGCCGTATCGCCCTCGAAACCGTCGACCACGCTGTAGACCCGGGTGTAGCCCATCGAGGTCAGCAGGTTGGCGGCCTTGGCGCTGCGGGTGCCGGAGCGGCACATCAGCAGGATCGCGGTGTCCTTCCCCAGGCCGCGCTTCTGCAGTTCCTTCTCGAACACCAGCGGGAAGTCCGGGTTGGGCTCGAGCTTGTAGGTGCCCTTCTCGGGATCGAAGCGCGCCAGGTCGGTGAGCTCCATGTACGGGATGTTGACGTCCACGTCCGTCGGCAGCCCCAGGAAGTTGACCTCGGCCCGCGACCGCACGTCGACGAACAGCGTCTTGTGCGCGGCGCGGAAGTCCCTTGCCTCGGCCGCCGTCAGGTACAGCCCGGCGGTGGTGAGCTTGTTCGCCGGCAGGGCGCCGGTCCCGGCCGTCGCCTCGAATGATGCCAGCACCGCGAGCAGTGCCAGGCAGGACGGTTTCAACCAGTTCATCGGGACTCTCCCATCGGCAGCGCGTCACCTGTCGGGCCGGTCGGCCGGACGCGCGGCGGACCATAGCAGCCGATGCCGCCGGCAATCCTTGCGATACCGCAAGCCTACCCCAGCACCAGGGCGCTCCACCCGTCGCGCCGGTAGCGCCGGACCAGCCGCAGGCCCTGGGCGCGGTGCGCGGCGACGACCTGCGCCTCCTGGTGGGTCATCAGGCCCGACAGGATCGCCCGGCCGCCGCGCGCCAGGCCGCGCCCCAGATCCGGCGCCATGGCGCACAGCGGCTTCGCCAGGATGTTGGCCAGCACCATGTCGTAGGGCGCCGCGCCGCGCACCAGCGACGCGTTCCAGCCACGCGACACCCCGGTCCGGATCCGCGTCGCGGTGCGGTTCAGCCGGCAGTTCTCGGCCGCCGTCGCGACCGACACCGGGTCCAGGTCGACCGCCACCACGCGCGCGGTCGGCACCAGCTTGGCCGCCGCCATCGCCAGGATCCCCGAACCGCAGCCGAGGTCGAGGACGCGGCCCGGCCGGCGCCGCCTGATCTCGTCCTGCAGCGCCCGCAGGCACAGCGCGGTGGTGGCGTGGCTGCCGGACCCGAAGGCGCGCGCCGCGTCGACGATCAGCTCGATCGACGCGGCCGGGCACGGATCGGTGACGTGGCTGCCGCGCACCCACACCCGGCCCTCGCGGATCGGCGGGAACGACTGCCGGTTCAGCGACAGCCAGTCGACCTCCGGCAGCGGCTCGATCACCGTGTCGGGCGGCGGCGTGCCGACGGTGGCGGCGGCCAGCGCCAGGGCGGCGACGATCGTCGGGCGCTCCGGTTCGGTCTCGCTCAGCCCTTCGATCGACCAGGTCCCGCCGGGCGTGTCCTCCATGGCGGTCAGCGCGGTCACGTAGGGCTCCAGCGCGGCGGCCAGGGCCTCGGCGGCGCGCGCCGGCGCGGTCATCGCGATCCGCCAAAGCGGCGTGGTCATGGTTGGGATCTCCGGCCTCGCGGTCTCACGGCGTCGACACGAAGGTATCGACGACCTTCTTCACCCCGGCATGGTCGAACGCGATCTCCAGCTTGTCGCCGTCGACCGCCTGCACCGTGCCCATGCCGAATTTCTGGTGGAACACCCGGTCGCCGACGGCGTGGCGCGCCGGCTTGGAGCGGTCCACCGTATAGCCCTCGCCGTCGATCACCGGCGGCCGGCTGCGGATGCTGCCGCCGCCGCGCCGCAGGTAGCCCGGCCCGCGCCCGGCGACCCCGCCGGCTGACTCCCAGCGGCTCGACCGGGCGGCGCCGAACGAGCCGGCGTCGTCCTCGCGGTCGCCGAAGCTGAGGCCGTCGCGCCGGCCGGCCTGTGCCGCACTGCCGTAGCCGCCCCCGCCGTAGCTTCCGCCCGTGGCGCCGTACAGCCCGGCCTCGGAGACCACCTCGACGTGCTCGCCCGGCAGCTCGGAGACGAAGCGCGACGGGATCGCGCTCTGCCACAGCCCGTGCACCCGGCGGTTGGCGGCGAACACGATCTCCACCGACTTGCGGGCCCGGGTCAGCCCGACATAGGCCAGCCGCCGCTCTTCCTCCAGGCCGGCGGCACCGTTCTCGTCGAGCGCGCGCTGGTTCGGGAACATGCCCTCCTCCCAGCCCGGCAGGAACACCACGTCGAACTCCAGCCCCTTGGCGGCGTGCAGGGTCATCAGGCTGACCTTGGCCTCGGCCGGGTCGTCGGCGTTCTCCATGACCAGGCTGATATGCTCAAGGAACCCGCCGAGGGTCTCGTACTCGTCGAGCGCGGTGACCAGCTCCTTGAGGTTCTCCAGCCGGCCCGGCGCCTCCGGCGAGCGGTCCTTCTGCAGCGATCCGGTGTAGCCCGATTCGTCGAGCATCATGCGCGCGAGGTCCGGCAGGGTCTCGGTCCGGGCTGCCTCGCGCCAGCGCCCGAACGCCTCCATCAGCGCCTTCAGGTTGCGGCGGGCCGCCGCCGGCAGCTCGTCGGTCTGCACCAGCTCGTCGACCGACCGGGTCAGCGACAGCCCCTGGGTGCGGGCATAGCCGTGCACGGCGCGCATGGTGGTGTCGCCGATGCCGCGGCGCGGCACGTTGACGATGCGCTCGAACGCCAGGTCGTCGTCGGGCTGGTGGATCACCCGGAGATAGGCGACGGCGTCGCGCACCTCCTTGCGCTCGTAGAACCGGGCGCCGCCGACCACCCGGTACGGCACCCCGAGGGTGATCAGCCGCTCCTCGAACTCACGGGTCTGGAAGCCGGCCCGCACCAGCACCGCCATCTGGTTCAGCGGCACGCCCTTGCGCTGGTGATCCTCGATCCGGTCGCAGACGACCCGGGCCTCCTCCTCGCCGTCCCACACCCCGCGCACCACGACCTTGTCGCCGTGGTCGCCCTCGGTCCACAGGGTCTTGCCGAGCCGGCCCTCGTTGTTGGCGATCACCCCCGAGGCGGCCGCCAGGATCCGCGAGGTCGAGCGGTAGTTCTGCTCCAGCCGGACCACCTTGGCGCCCGGGAAGTCGGTCTCGAACTTCAGGATGTTGCCGATCTCGGCCCCGCGCCAGCCGTAGATCGACTGGTCGTCGTCGCCGACGCAGCAGATGTTCCTGTGGCCCTGGGCCAGCAGCCGCAGCCACAGGTACTGGCAGACGTTGGTGTCCTGGTACTCGTCGACCAGCAGGTAGCGGAACCGCTCCTGGTAGTCCTTGAGGATCTCGGGCCGGGTCTGGAACAGGGTCAGGTTGTGCAGCAGCAGGTCGCCGAAATCGGCGGCGTTCTGCGTCGTCAGCCGCTCCTGGTACTGCCGGTACACGTCCTGCAGCCGGCCGCCGGCCAGGTCGCCGGCCTCGGCGACGGTGATCTTCTCGGGCCCGAGGCCGCGGTCCTTCCAGCGCTGGATGACGCCCATCACGACGCGCGCCGGCCAGCGCTTGTCGTCGATGTTCTCGGCCTGCAGAACCTGCTTGAGCAGCCGCACCTGGTCGTCGGCGTCGAGGATCGTGAAGTTGGAGCGCAGCCCCACCACCTCGGCGTGCCGGCGCAGGATGCGGGCGGCCAGGGCGTGGAAGGTGCCGAGCCAGACCTGCTCGGCGGCCGGGCCGACGATCCGGGCGACGCGCTCCTTCATCTCGCGCGCCGCCTTGTTGGTGAAGGTGACGGCCAGCACGTTCCACGGCCGCGCCTTGCCGAGCGCCAGCAGGTGGGCGAGCCGGGTGGTCAGCACCCGGGTCTTGCCGGTACCGGCACCCGCCAGCACCAGCACCGGCCCGTCGAGCGCCTCGACCGCCTCGCGCTGGGCCGGGTTCAGGCCGGAGAGGTAGCTGTCCGGGCGCGGCGCGTGGATCGCCGGCGTCGCCGGCAGGGCGGCGGGGTCGCTGTGGGCCGGGCCACCGGACGCGGGATCGGAACGGGACGAGAACAGATCAGCCATAGCCCCGGATATAACACGCGGGCGGCGGGGGCCGAGGGGCAAAATCGGCCAGAGCACGGCGAGCCACGGCAGTCCGGGAACGCCGCCCGGCGTCGAAGGCCCGGCACCGCCGTCAGAAGGCGCGCGGCGACCGGACTCGACCGGGGCAACGGCCACCCTGGGTGGGGAGCGGTCGTTGGTTCCTTCTCCCTTCCGTCATCCCAGTGCGGCCGCGTAGCGGGCGACTCCGGGATCCATGGGGCAACATGGGCGTCCGCGGGGCGGTTCGACGGATGGATCCCGGAGTCCGCTCCGCGGCTCCGGAATGACGAAAGAGGGTCGAGTCCCGCCGAATCCCCCTACAGCGTCTCCCCGTGCTCCTCCTTCCGGAGGTTCACCAGCGCCGTGTTGTAGGCCCGCATCACGTCGCGTTCGTGCAGGCAGCCGACCAGCCGGGTGCCCTGGTGGTCGTCGACCACGCCGAGCAGGCCCTCGTCGACCTCGCCGAACCGGCGGATCGCCTTCTGCAGGTCGTCCGACAGCGCCAGCACCGGCGGCGACCGTCGCGCCAGGTCGCCGGCGCAGCGGTCAGCGTCCTGGCTGTGGTCGAACGCGGCTTCGCCGAGCTCGGCGAGCGTGATGGTGCCGACCAGCCGGTCGTCGGCGTCGACCACGAACAGCTCGTTCATCGGCGCCTGGCGCAGCCGGTCGCGCAGGGTGTCGAGCGTCGCGTCGACCGGCACCGCGATGTGGTCCTGGCGCATCACGTCGTGCACCCGGAGCGCGCGCAGCGCCGCCATGTCGTGGCCGCCCTGCAGGTCCAGCCCGCGGCGCCGGAGCTGGTCGGTGAAGAACGACGGGCCGTGCCACATCCGGGTGATCAGCGAGGCGATCACCACCGCGATCATGACCGCGATGGTCAGCCGGTAGTCGCCGGTCAGCTCGAAGATGATCAGGATGGTCGAGATCGGCGCCCCCAGCACCGCCCCCGCGACCGCGCCCATGCCGATCAGGGTGTAGGCGCCGTGGCCGGACGACAGGTCCGGGAACGGGTGGCTCGCGACGATCCCGAACGCGCCGCCCACCATGGCGCCGATGAACAGCGACGGCGAGAACACCCCGCCGCCGAACCCGGCCCCCAGGCACAGCGCGGTCATCAGGATCTTCAGAACCGCCAGCGTCACCAGCATCTGGAAGCCGTACTGCTCCTTCAGGGCGTCGTCGGTCGCCTCGTAGCCGACCCCCAGGATCTCCGGGTACCAGACCGCGACCACGCCGACCGCGAGACCGGCCGCCGCCGGGTGCAGCCAGCGCGCCGGCAGGTCCGAGGTCCGCAGCTCGACGATCTCGGTCAGGCGCATCAGGGCGATGGCGGCGACCGCGCACACCACGCCCAGCAGCGCGAAGGCCGGGAACTGCAGGAACGAGACGATCTCGTGGTCGCCGAGCCGGAACGCCGGGAAATCCCCGAACCAGATGCGCGACACGATGGTGCCGGTCACCGAGGCGATCACGATCGGCGCCAGCGCCGACAGCGCGTAATGCCCGACCACCACCTCCAGCGCGAAGAACACGCCGGCGATCGGGGCGTTGAACGAGGCCGCCACGGCGCTGGCGACGCCGCAGCCGAGCAGGGTCCGCGACTGCGAGCGCGTGAGCTGGAGCGGGCGGCCGACGAAGCTCGCCAGGGCGGCGCCGAGGTGGACGGCCGGCCCCTCGCGCCCGACCGAGGCGCCGGCCCCGATCGAGATCGCGCTCATGGCGGCGGCGCCGGCCGCCTGCCGGGCCGACATCCGGCCGGCCCTGAGCGCGCTCGCCTCGATCACGTTCGCCACCCCCTGCGGGCGGCCGCCGGGCATCAGCCAGCGGGCGATCGCGCCGACCACCAGCCCGCCGGCCACCGGCGCGAGCACCACGCGCCAGCGCGCCGCCTCGCGGGCGCCGCTGGCGACCAGCTCGTGGTAGAAGCCGAGAAACAGCCACTGCAGCCCGACGATCGCCTCGCGGAACGCCACCGCCCCGGCCGCCGCGGCCAGGCCGACCACCAGCGCCGCCACGCTGGTGACCAGCTGGTCGTTGCGGACGAGCCGCTTCAGTCCCATGACGGGACGGCCGATGAGTGACTTCAGCATGGCGGCCCGGGGTTCGCGACCGGCGAGGTAAGCCCTTGCAGCTTAACGACTCTCGGGCCGGGTTGAAAGCAGCCTTGCGGATCGTGCCGGCAACTCTCTACCGTGCGCCGCCATGACGATCGAACTCCGCCCGGCGGTCGCCGCCGATGCCACCACCCTTCTCGACCTGATCCGCCGGCTGGCGGAGGCCCAGGACGCTGCCGACTACGTGGAATCGACGGTCGACGACCTGCTGCGCGACGGCTTCGGGCCGGCGCCGCGGTTTCACGCCCTCCTGGCCGAGGCCGTCGACCCGGCCTCCGGACGGCGCGACGCGATCGGGCTGGCGCTCTACTACTTCACCTATTCGACCTGGGCCGGCCGGCCGAACCTGTACATCGAGGACCTGTACGTCGACCCGGACCGCCGCGGCGACGGCATCGGCCGGCGGCTGGTGGCGGCGCTGGCCAGGGCGGCGGTCGACGGCGGCTGCGCCCGCCTGGAGCTGGCGGTCAAGACCGACAACCGGGCCCGCGAGTTCTACGAGCGCCTGGGCATGGTCCGCAAAGGAACCTGGCTGCCCTACGCGATCGCCGACGACGCCCTGCGGACGCTGGCCGGGACCGCGACCTGACGCGGGTCAGTTCGCCGCCGCCGCCGACAGGTCGCCGTCCACCTCGACCCGGTTGCGCCCGGCCTGCTTGGCCCGGTACAGCGCGGCGTCGGCCCGCTCGACCGCCTGGGCGATCGGCTCGCCGAACCGGTAGGCGGTGGCGCCAAGCGACAGCGTGACCGCGCCCAGGTCGTCGCCGGTGCTGCGCCGGACCACGTGGCGGTGGCCGATGCGGTCGCGGATCCGCTCGGCGATGCGCGCCGCCTCGTCGAGGTTGCAGTCCGGCAGGATCACCGTGAACTCCTCGCCGCCGTAGCGGGCGACCAGGTCGCCCGGCCGCACCGCCTCGGACAGCACCCGGGCGACCAGCCGGAGCACCTGATCGCCGACCGAGTGGCCATGGGTGTCGTTGAACACCTTGAAGTGGTCGATGTCCGCCATCAGCAGGCACAGCGTGGTGCCGTCCTCCATCGCCGCGGCGGCGGCCATCCGCAGCTCGCGTTCGAAGCGCATGCGGTTGGCGATCCCGGTCAGGCCGTCGGTCGAGGCCTCGCGGCGGGTCTCCTCCAAGGTCTCGCGCAGGCGGGCGATCTCGCTCGACGACTGCTCCAGGCGTTCGCGCAGACGCGCGTTGTTCGCCTCCATCTCCCGGGTCTCCTGCATCAGCCCGGTCACCAGGCTCCGCACTCCGGTGTCGTCGGCGCCGGTCCCGTCGGCGCCGGTCCGGTGCAGCGCCCCGGACACGTTCGACAGGGCGTCGCCGTAGCGCCGGACGCCGGCGCCGGCGTGGCCGACCGTCGTCGACAGCTGCCCGGCAACGGCATGCAGGTCGTCGGCCACGGTGTCGACCGCGCTGGTCCGGTAGGTCGGCAGCACGAAGCGGGCATGCAGCTCGGCGTTGCGCAGGTCGTCGAATTCCTGGCCGTTGTCCATCAGGATGTCGATGGTCCGGCGCAGGTGCGGATCGCTGCCGGCGGCATAGGCGAACCAGACCGCATAGTTCTCCGGCGTCGGCGGGATCCCCAGGACCGCCATGTGGCGCAGCGCGGTCTCGGCGGTCTCGCGCGCGCGGTCGAGTTCCGGACCGGACACCATCGTGCGCCTCCGTCGTCGGCGCCCCGTCCCCCATGCCCCGGGCGAACCGACTCCGGAAAGTCTACCCGAACTCGCCCGACAGGGTCACCGGCGACGTATGCCGATCGACCGGCCCGCACCGTCGGTCGCCCCGAACCGGGCGTGCGCCTCGCCGACCTCGCGGATCCGCGCCATGGCGTCGTCCGGGAACGGGCTGGTCTTGCGTTGCTTCAGGTCGACGTGCAGGCACATCAGCTCGTTGGTCGCGGCCAGGAACCCTTCCTCGGCGTGGAACATCCGGTGCATCAGGTGCAGCCGCTTGGAATCGAAGGCGACGATCCGGGTGCGGAACGCCAGCGGCGCCCCTTCCAGCAGCTCGTGGTCGTAGGTGACGTGGGCCTCGAGCACGAACGTCGACGCGTCGTGCTCGCGCCGATAGGCTTCACCGATTCCGAGATGCACATGGATCGCCTCGGTCGCCTGGTCGAACGCCACGAGGTAGTAGCCGACGTTCATGTGGCCGTTGTAGTCGATCCAGTCCGACCGGACGACCGCCCGCCCCGAATCGAACCAACCTGCGTCGTCGATGCCCGTCACCCTGCCGTCTCCTGTCATGGCTTCCCATTGCCCGCCAACGGCGGGTGCCGCCCCATGATGGGCATCCTGTCCTGGTTCGGCAAACGCGCGACCGGCTGCCTGCCGGCCGGCGTGGTGCTCGGGCTGGCGCTGCCGGAGCTGGCAGCCTCGGCCAAGCCGCTGCTGGTTCCGGCGATCGCGCTCATGCTGACCCTGTCGCTGCTGCGCCTGGAACCGGCCGAAGTCGGCCGGTCGCTGCGGCGGCCGTGGCTGCTGCTGCCGGCGGTCGGGTTCGTCCTGCTGGCCTCGCCGCTGCTCGGGTTCGCCGCCGCCCGGGCCCTCGACCTGTCGCCCGGCATCGCCGTGGCGCTGGTGGTGTGGTCGGCGTCGCCGCCGCTGATATCGGTTCCGGCGATCGCCACGCTGGTCGGGCTGGACGGCGCCCTCGCCCTGACCGTGACCACCGTCACCGGCCTGCTGGTCCCGGTCACCCTGCCGCCGATCGTGTTCGCGCTGCTGGGCCTCGAACTCGACATCGGGCCGGTCGCGCTGGCGGTCCGGCTGGCGGCGCTGCTGGCCGGGTCCGTGCTGACCGCCGCCGTCATCCGGCGGCTCGCCGGCCCGGCCCGGCTGCGGACCCATGCCGCCGCGATCGACGGCGGATTCGTGATCGTCATGCTGCTGTTCGCGATCGCGGTGATGGACGGGGTCACCCAGGCGGCGGTCGCGAGCCCGGCCCGGGTCGCCGGCCTGCTCGCCCTGGTGTTCGGCGTCAGCCTCGGCATGCAGGCCCTCGGCTGGGCGGTGTTCCGGCCGACCGGCGCGCGGACCGCCACCACCCTGGCGCTGGCCTGCGGCAACCGGAACATGGCGCTGGTGCTCGGCGCCGCGCCGGCGGCGTTCGCCCCCGATACCTTCCTGTATCTGGCGCTCCTGCAATTTCCGATCTACCTGCTGCCGGGGTTGCTGCGCCCGGTCTACCGGCGCGCCGCCAGCCGCGATGTTGCCGGCCGGGGTTGGAGTGCTCCGGCAGATCGGCGATAATCCGGCGGCGTCGCAACGCCCGTCGGTCGGGCGTCCGCACCACCCTGAGTTGACATCGAGGCGGGATCCGTGAAGGCGATCCGGAGTGCGCGACGGCGGGGCCGGCTCGGAACCTGGCAGCGTCGCTTCACCATCCTGCTGTGCACCGCGGGTGCGGTCGCCGTGAGCTACGTGTTCTCGCTCGGGCGCCCGGCCAACTATCAGCTCCTGCTCGCCTGCGTCGTCGGCTTCGTCGGCCTGTGCGCCCTGGTCCTGGACTGGTGGATCAGCCGGGGCATCAAGCGCAGCGGCGGCGTCCAGGCGATGCGGTCCGGTGGCGTGCTGTCGACCGGCCCGGCGGCGATGGCCGGCCGGCTGTGGGCGCAGGGCGAGGGGTTCCGGATCTGCGGTCTGCTCGACGACGCCCGCAAGAACTTCGGCGAGGCGGCATCGCTGGCGCGCGAGGCCAAGCAGGAACTGCTCGAAGCGACGGTCAGGCTCAGCCAGGGGGAACTGGCCGCCGAGCGCGGCGAGTACGACGACGCCGGCCGGCTGTTCGAGGACGCGCTGAACCGGTTCCGCGGCGGCAACGACAGCCGGAACGCGGCGCGGGCCCTGATGGGGCTCGGCAACCTCGCGCTCGCCCGTCGCGGCTACGAGGCGGCGCGCCAGGCCTTCGAAGAGGCCCGGGCGATCTTCGGCCAGGAGAACGACCGGTTCGGCGAAGGGTCGGCCTATCTCAGCCTCGGCGAGGCGTGCGTCAGGCTGGCGAAGACCGAGGAGGCGGCCGGCTGCTTCGACCAGGCGCGTTTCCTGCTGACCCAGGTCGGCGACCGCATCGGCGAGGCGCACGCGCTGTACGCCCGCGGCGAGATGTACCGCCTGGAGCGCAACGCCGCCGAGGCCCAGAACCGCTTCGAGCGTGCCCTCACCCTCTACCGGCGGACCGGCGACTATGTCGGCGAGGGCCTGGTCCGCCTGGTGATGTCCGACGGCTACCGCAAGATGCAGCGGCCGACCGAGGCCCGCGAGATGGCCCTGGAGGCGGCCCAGCGCTTCAAGCAGGCCGGCCGGCGGGTCGGCGCCAGCGCGCTGATCGCCGGCCGCGGCGACGCCCGGCGTTGCCGCATCCGTTTCGAATGGGGGCGGGCCAACGGCACCATCGCCCGCAACCTGTTCGTCGAATCGGGCGATAAGGACAATGAGGCGCGGCTGATGGTCGGGCTCGGCGAGATGGAGCGGATCGCCGGCAACATCGAGGACGCGCGCGTCATGTTCGACCGCGTGATCGCCCAGGCCAAGAGCTCGGAGGACCTGCTGATCACGGCCGACGCGCAGAAGGGCCGCGGGCACGTCGACATCGCCCGCGACCAGAAGCGGAGCGCCCGCGAGATCCTCAAGGAGGCCTACGGCCACTACCAGAACGCCGGTGGCGCGCGCGACGCGGCGCAGGCGCTGATGGACCTCGGCCAGGTCGACCTGCTGATGGAGAACCACGACCGGGCCCGGGTCAACTTCGCCCAGGTCCGGACCATGTACCAGGGCCTGAAGGATCCGCACGGCGAGGCCTCGGCGCTGCGCGCGATCGGCGATCTGGAGTCGTCGCTCGGACGGCTGCCGCAGGCCCAGCAGGCCTACGCCGAGGCCCGGATCCTGTTCCAGAGCGTCGGCGACCGGTTGTCGGAGGCCGATGCGGCGCTGCTGATCGGGCTGCTGGCGGTCAACATCGACAACGCCACGGCGACCGCCCTGCTGGTCCAGGCCGGCCGGCTGTACCGCGCCGTCGGCGCCGTGGAGTGGCAGCGCAAGGCGCACGCCCTGGCCCATCGGGTCCGCTGAGCCGGGATAGTTAAAAACCGCGATATTTTTGCAACACCCGGATTGAAGCTCCAACGCCGCGGGTCCCGCCATCTGGTATCGGGGCCGTCTCTGTGATACCTCGACAATGCGTCTGAGGGGATCAACAGCGGCCGAGAATCCGCGCCGTGTTGGCCTCAAGTCTCGGGCGTGCGTACGTAAAATGCGGGTCGCACAGGCGGAAATGGGGCTTTGTCGGATGCGTCGCTCGTTCACGGCCGCGGTTTTCGCGACGGGGCTCTTAGCCGGATGCGCAAGCCAGACCGAGCTTGAGCCCGGGGCGGTCTACGATCCCATCGAACCGGCCAACCGGATGGTGTTCGCGGTGAACGATACCGTCGACACCTTCGTGCTGCAGCCGACCGCGTACATGTACAAGGAAGCCGTGCCGGATCCGGTGCGCGACATGGTCCGCAGCTTCCTGGAGTGGCTGACGACCCCGGTCGTGCTGGCCAACAACCTGTTCCAGGGCGACTGGAGCGCGGCCGGCACCACGGCGTCGCGGTTCGTCGCCAACGCGCCGCTGTTCGGCTTCGTCGACAACGCGACCGGTCTCGGGCTCGAGCACCGGGAAGAGGATTTCGGGCAGACCCTGGCGGTCTACGGCTCCGGCGACGGGCCCTACATCGTGCTGCCGCTGCTCGGCCCGTCGAACGTGCGCGACACGGTCGGCCTGGTGGTCGACTACTTCCTGGATCCGATCAACTACGTCGGAAACGGCAACCCGCTGGAGCGCGACGGCGACCGGACCCGCGTCCAGCTGGCCCGCCGTGCCGCCGGCGCCGTCGACTTCCGGGCCCGGAACTTCGCGGCCATCAACGACCTGAAGCAGACATCGGTGGACTACTACGCGCGCGTCCGCACGATCTACAAGCAGCGGCGCGACGCGCTCATCAACAACGGCACGCCGCCGGCCGGAGCCGGCGGGCGCTCGAACACCTCCGAGGAGTTCGACGAGTACGTGCCGGGCGGCCAGCCCGCCGAGAGCGCCGGGCCGAAGTCGCCGTCGAGCTGAGGCGGCCATCAGCAACGGGAGTTGTCACATGGCGTTCGCGCGGGTTTTCGCGTTCGTGCTGCTGGTGCTGACCGCGCCGGTGCTTGCGCGCGCCGATGCGGCGGCCCCCGAGGCGTTCATCCACGCCCTCGCCGACCGCGCCCTCGGGCTGGTCACCGACAAGGCCGCCGACATGGAGGCCAAGCGCGCCCGCTTCGACGAGCTGCTGAGCGACACCTTCGACATGGAGGGGATCGGCCGGTTCCTGCTCGGCCGCTATTGGCGCCTGGCGACGCCGGAAGAGCGCGAGGCCTATCTCAAGGCCTTCAAGGAAAGCATCGTCTACACCTACACGGCGCGGTTCGACGAGTACGCCGGCCAGAAGCTGGTGGTCGACGGCAGTCGCGAGGACGGGCAGTTCACCCTGGTCGGCAGCCGCATCGTCGACCCGAACGGCAACGCCGACGTCAAGGTCGAATGGCGGCTGATCCGCCAGGGCGACGACTACAGGGTGGTCGACGTGGTGATCGAGGGGGTGAGCATGAGCGTCACCCAGCGTCAGGAGTACGCCTCGGTCATTCAGAGCAACGGCGGCGAGGTCAAGGCCCTGATCAAGGCCCTGAACGAGCGTATGGCCCGGCTGAAATCGTCGGGTTCCTGATCCTTCAAGGCCCGCCGCGCTAGGTCCTCAGCTCGGCGTTGGACGGTTTCCCGGCGGCGTGGATCGCCATGGCTGGGCGTTTCGGAAGGAGCCCTGGCAATTCATGCGGTTCGGGCGCTCGCCTGGACAGGAAGCAATCGCGCTGCTCTCGATCGACAAGTCCCCGGCGCGCCTCCTCCCCTCTTAGAGGGACGCCGGCGCGGCGGGCGCCTCGGGGTGACAGAGGCTCAAAAGTCCCGGATTGACGCACCATCACCCTGAGGCGCCCCCGCGAAAGCGGGGGCCGCCACCAAGGGTCAGCTGCGCCGGATCGGCTTGTACTTGATGCGGTGCGGGGTGTCCGCCTCGACGCCGAGACGGCGCTTGCGGTCGGCCTCGTAGGCCTCGTAGTTGCCCTCGAACCACTCGACGTGGCTGTCGCCCTCGAACGCCAGGATGTGGGTGGCGATGCGGTCGAGGAACCAGCGGTCGTGGCTGATCACCACCGCGCAGCCGGCGAACTCCAGCAGCCCGTCTTCGAGCGCCCGCAGGGTGTCGACGTCCAGGTCGTTGGTCGGCTCGTCGAGCATCAGCAGGTTGGCGCCGGACTTCAGCATCTTGGCGAGGTGAACGCGGTTGCGCTCGCCGCCCGAGAGCTGGCCGACCTTCTTCTGCTGGTCCGAGCCCTTGAAGTTGAACAGGCTGACATAGGCCCGGCTCTGCATCTTGCGGCGGCCCAGGTCGATCTCGTCGTTGCCGTCGGAGATCTCCTCGAACACGGTCTTGTCGGCCCGCAGGGTATCGCGGCTCTGGTCGACATAGCCGAGCTTCACGGTCTCGCCGACCCGGAAACTGCCGCCGTCGGGCTTCTCCTGGCCGGTGATCATGCGGAACAGCGTGGTCTTGCCGGCGCCGTTCGGGCCGATCACGCCGACGATGCCGCCCGGCGGCAGCTTGAACGACAGGTCGTCGATCAGCAGCCGGTCGCCGAAGCCCTTGGAGAGGTGCTCGGCCTCGATCACCACGTCGCCGAGGCGCGGTCCGGCCGGAATGACGATCTGGGCGGTGTCCGGCGCCTTCTCCTGGTTCTGGGCGAGCAGATCCTCGTAGGCCGCGATGCGCGCCTTCGACTTCGCCTGGCGGGCCCGCGGGCTCTGCTGGATCCACTCCAGTTCGTGGTTGAGGGTGCGCATGCGCGCGGCCTCGGTCCGGCCCTCCTGCTCCAGGCGCTTCTGCTTCTGCACCAGCCAGCCCGAGTAGTTGCCCTCGTACGGGATGCCGCGGCCGCGGTCGATCTCCAGGATCCAGCCGGCGACCTCGTCGAGGAAGTAGCGGTCGTGGGTGACCGTCACGACGGTACCGGCGTAGTCGGCCAGGGTACGCTGGAGCCAAGCCACCGACTCGGCGTCCAGATGGTTGGTCGGCTCGTCGAGCAGCAGCAGGTCGGGCTGCGACAGCAGCAGCTTGGCCAGCGCCACCCGGCGCCGCTCGCCGCCGGACAGCTTGGTGACGTCGGCGTCGCCCGGCGGGCAGCGCAGCGCGTCCATGGCGATCTCGACCTTGCGGTCGATGTCCCAGCCGTCGGCGTGGTCGATCTTCTCCTGCAGCTCGCCCTGCTCGGCCAGCAGGTCGTTCATCTCGTCGTCGGTCAGCTCCTCGGCGAACCGGGCGCTGACCTCGTTGAAGCGGTCCATCAGCGCCTTGAGCGGCCCGAGCCCCTCCATGACGTTGCCCTGCACGTCCTTCGACGGATCCAGCTCCGGCTCCTGCGACAGGTAGCCGACGGTCGCGCCCTCGGCCACCCAGGCCTCGCCGGTGAAGTCCTTGTCGACGCCGGCCATGATCCGAAGGATCGTCGACTTGCCGGCGCCGTTGACGCCGAGCACGCCGATCTTGGCGCCCGGCAGGAACGACAGCCGGATGTCCTTCAGCACCTCGCGGCCGCCGGGATAGGTCTTGGACAGACCGTTCATGACGTAGATGTACTGATAGGAGGCCATCGGGGCGGCTCGCCGTCGGTTGCAGGTGACGGCGGGTTCTAGCGCAGGCGGCCGCGCGACCGCAACGTTCCTCGCCGGTCAGGCGCGGCGGCTCGCGCGCGGGCATTGCCGCGAACCGCGGCGGCGCACAGAATTGACGGATCCCTGGCTCCGGGAGTTCCCCGCATCGGACCAGGTCCAGGAGGCCGGACGTGACGCCCATCACCGGTGCCACTCCCCTGTTCGCGCTCGAGGCGGTCGCGCTCGACCTCGAGACCACCGGGCTCGACGCCGCCAAGGCCCTGATCGTGCAGGTCGGGGCGGTTCCGATCGCGAAGGCGACCCTCGGGGGCGCCGCGGCCTACGAGCGGCTGGTCGACCCCGGGGCGCCGATCCCGCCCGCCTCGACGCAGGTGCACGGGATCGCCGACGCGACGGTGAAGGGCGCGCCGGCCCTGCCGGCGGTCTGGGGCGAGGTCACGGCGCTGTTGGACGGCCGGGTCGTGATCGGCCACACCATCGGCTTCGACCTGACGGTGCTGGCGAACGAGGCGCGCCGCCACCGGTTGCCGTGGCGCAAGCCGCGCGCGCTCTGCGTGCGCATGCTGGCCGCGGTCGCGGCTCCGACCCTGGCCAGCCACTCGCTCGACGCGCTGGCCAGTTGGCTCGGCCTCGAGACCCGGGACCGGCACCGGGCTCTCGGCGACGCCGAGGCCGCCGGCCTGGTGTTCCTGGCCCTGCTCCCGCACCTGGAGGCGAAAGGCATCCGGACGCTGGCCGAGGCCGAGCGCGCCTGCCGCAGGCTGAGCGGCGAGCTGGAACGCCAGCAGGGCGCCGGCTGGGAGGCCCCCGTCGAGGAACCGCGCGACGAGGTGCTCGGCAGCTTCGACACCTACCCCTACCGGCATCGCGTCGGCGACATCATGGCCAGCCCGCCGGTGGTGGTGCCGCCGGAGACGACGCTCAAGGCGGCGATCGACATCATGACGGCCCGCTCGATCTCCTCGGTGTTCGTGACCTCCGACGGTCGGCCCGGCCGCGACGTCGCGGAGTACGCCATCGTGACCGAGCGCGACGCCATGCGGCGGATCGCGGCCGCCGGCGCCCCGGCGCTCGACGAGCCGGTCGGCCCGATCGGCTCGCGGCCGCTGGTCACGATCCGCGAGAACGCCTTTCTGTACCGCGCCGTCGGCCGGATGGGACGGGTCGGGTCGCGGCACCTCGGGGTCCGGTCGGACAGCGACGCCCTGGTCGGCGTGGTTTCGGCCCGCGACCTGCTGAAGCTGCGGGCCGGGCCGGCGATCACGCTCGCCGACGCGATCGAGCAGGCGGGGTCGGCCAGGGACCTGGCGCTGGCCTGGTCGACCCTGCCGGTCGTCGTCCGCTCGCTGCTGGCGGAGGGCGTCGACGCCCATGTCGTGTGCCGGATCGTCAGCGAGGAGATCCGGTCGATGACCCGGCGGGCCGGCGTGCTGGCGGCCGACGCCATGCGGGCGGACGGCAAGGGCGACGCGCCCTGCCCCTATGCGGTGATGGTGCTCGGCTCCGGCGGGCGCGGCGAAAGCCTGCTGGTGCCGGACCAGGACAACGCCGTCGTGTTCGCGGCCGGCGCGCCCGACGGTCCCGAGGACCGCTGGTTCGCCGAACTCGGCGACCGGCTGGCAACGATCCTGGACGAGGCCGGCATTCCGTACTGCACCGGCGGGGTGATGGCGAAGAATCCGGACTGGCGCGGGTCGCTGGAGACCTGGACGGAGCGGATCGCGCGCTGGGTCCGGCTGTCGCGGCCGCAGGACCTCCTCAACGTCGACATCTTCTTCGACGAGGCCCCGGTGCACGGGACGCTCGGCCTCGGTCACACGCTGTTCGAGGCCGCCTATGCCGCCGGCCGCGAGAACCCGACCTTCGCCAAGCTGCTGGGCGAGCGGCTGGCTTCGGTGCCGAGCCCGGTCAGCCTGTTCGGAAAGATCCGGGGCGAGAACGGCCGGCTGGACCTGAAGCAGCACATCCTGTTCCCGGTGGCTTCGGCCGCGCGGACCCTGGCGATCCGCCACGGCATCGAGGAACGCTCGACCCGGGCCCGGCTGGGTGGGCTGATCGCCCGGGGGATCGGCAGCGAGGCCGACCTGTCGGCACTGATGGAGGCCCATGCGCTCGGCGTGTCGCTGACCCTCGACCAGCAGAGCCGCGACATCGCCGCCGGCCTGAAGCCGAGCCGGATGGTGGAGATCGGCACGCTGACCCGGCAGCAGCGCTCGGACCTGAAGCAGGCGCTCGGCCATCTCCAGCACATTCCGACCCTGCTCCGCGACCTGATGTTCTGAAGCGGGCGGACGGTCGCCGCTCAGACCAGCTGGAAATTCGCGGCGGAAAGCGCGTCCGCCGACACCCCGATCAGGGTCACCGACTGGCCCGCCCCGAAGTCGACGACGGCATCGCCAGACGCGTCGTTCGTGACACTCGCCAGAAGCTCGGCAACCGAGGCCGGCCCGACCCCGGCAAGGGCCGCGCGGACAATGACGTCGCCGCCCGTCGGATCGAAGTCGGCGATCGTGTCGGTCCCCGACAGCCCGCCGAACACGAACTGGTCGGCGCCGGCGCCGCCGTTCAGAAGATCGTCGCCGAGGCCGCCGTTCAGGACGTCGTCGCCGGTCCCGCCCGACACCATGTCGTCGCCCTGGCCGCCATGCAGCCAGTCGACGCCGTCGCTGCCGTCCAGGGTGTCGTCGCCGAGGTTTCCGTACAGCCGGTCGTCGCCGGTCCCGCCCTCGACATGGTCCCTGTGCTGGCCGCCGTACAGGACGTCGGCGCCATCGTCGCCGTACAGGAAGTCGGAACCGACGTTGCCGTAGATCACGTCGTCGTCGAAGCCGCCGTGCAGGTCGTCGTCGCCGTCACGGCCGTGGATGTCGTCGCGGCCCACGCCGCCGTCCAGGTGGTCGTCGGAATCGCCGCCGCTCATGACGTCGTCGTCGTCGTTCCGCCGATCGTCGCCGTGGTCGCGGTCGTCGCCGTGGTCGCGGTCGTCGGAATCGTGGCCGTCGGAATCGTGGCCGTCGGAATCGTGATCGTCGTGCCCGCTTCGATCGTCGCGATGCTCGAAGGCATCGTCGTCGCGCTCGTCCTCGCTCTCGAAGAGGCTGTACAGGTCGCTCGACATCGGATCGCTCCTTGTTCACCGGGCCGGCCGTCCGGCCGGTACGAGCGAAGGATGCCCGGGCAAACTGACCTGAACCTGAAGCCGGATCAGGAGGTCTCCGGAAGCCGGATGACCGCCGCGAAGCCGGATCCGCTGCCCGGCGCGGGCGAGTGCAGCTCCAGGCTACCGCCAGCCTGGCGCACGATGCTGGCGACGATCGCGAGGCCGAGCCCGGAGCCCGACGCCTTGGCCGCGCCCCGCTCGAACCGGTCGGTCAGCACCGCCATCCGTTCGGGCGGAACCACCGGCCCGGCATTCGTCACGGCGATCGACCGGTCGGGCGCCACGCTGACCCGCACCGGCTCCTCGGCACTGCCGTGGACCAGGGCGTTCTCGATCAGGTTCCGGACCGCGATCGCGATCGCGTCGATGTCGGTCATGGCGAGGACATCCCGGTCGGTCTCGACCTCCAGGCGGATCCGGTCGGCGTAGCGCCCGTCGCGCCGGAACTCCTCGACCAGCAGTTCGGCGACCTGGACCAGGTCGACCGGCTCCCGCCGCAGGGCGATGCCGGCCTCGGCCCGCGCGAGCTGAAGCAGCTTCTCGACGGTCCGGGCCAGGCCACGCAGGATGTCGGCGATCCGGTCCGCCCGGGCGGCGCCGGCCGTGCCCTTCAGTTCCTCGGTCAGCCGCGACAGTTGCGCCAGCGCCGCCGCCACCGGCGTCCGCAACTCGTGCGCGCTGTTGGCGGCGAACGACCGTTCGCTCTCCAGGGCCTTGGCCAGCCGCCGCATGAGCCGGTTCACGTCGTCGACGATCGGGACCAGTTCGACCGGCATCCCGTCGCCCGGGATCGGCGCGAGATCGGAACCGCCGCGGTCGCGGATCGCCTCGCGCACGCCGGCGATCGGCGCCAGCACCCGTCGGACCACCAGCACGATGATCAGGCCGGCCAACGGAATCAGCAGCGCCAGCGGAGCCACCAGCCAGACCACGGTTTCCAGGAGCGCCTCGCGGCGGTGCGCCTGGCGGTCCAGGACCTGGATGTAGAGCCGGCCGTCGGTGGTGCGCTCGGTATAGGCCCGCCAGCCCTCGACATCCGTGAAGCCCGGCCGCAACGGCACCGGAAACGGCTTCGTCGAGGCGTCGTGGGACCGGAGCAGCACCCGCCCGCTGGCGTCGCGAAGCTGATAGACGAGGTACTCCTCGTGTTCCGGGACGTTTGCCGCGTGATCGATCTCCCGGCCATCGCCGTCGTCGTCCTCATCCCGCAGGTCGTCGATCGCCAGCGGCAGCAGCCGCTGCGCCATCTCCTGCAGGGCGCTGTCGAACACCTCGTTCAGCTCGTCGCGGACCACGACGACCGCCGACAGGACGGCGACGATCCACAACACGGCGATCCCCAGGATCAGCGCCCCGGAGAGCCGCCGGGACAGGCTCCAGGCATCGCTCACGAAGGGTCGACCCGGTAGCCGACGCCGCGAAGCGTCCGGATCGTGTCGCGGCCGAGCTTCTTGCGCAGCCGGCTGACGTGAACCTCGACCGTGTTGCTCTCGACCTCCGCCTCGAAATCGTACAGCGCCTCCTCGAGCCGGTCCTTGGAGACGATCGCCCCGGGCCGCCGGGTCAACAGGTCCAGGACCGCCCATTCCCGGCGGGTCAGCTCGATCGCCTCGTCGCCGCGCCGGATCCGTCGCGCGGTCTTGTCGATCTCGAGATCGCCCAGCCGAAGCGTCGGATTGGGGTTGCCGGCATAGCGGCGCGACACTGCCGCGACCCGGGCCCGCAGCTCGTCGAGATCGAACGGCTTCACCAGATAGTCGTCGGCGCCGGCGTTCAGACCGGCGATCCGGTCACTGATCTGGTCGCGCGCGGTGACGATGATCACCGGACTGGCGTTGCCGGCGGCCCGCATGGCCTTGAGCAGGTCGAGCCCACGGCCGTCCGGAAGATGCAGGTCGAGCAGCACCAGGCCGTAGTCGACGGCCCGCAGCGAGGCCTCGGCATCGTCGACGCGGGTGACCCAGTCCACGGCGTGGCCGTCGGCCGCCAGATGCTCCTGGACCGCCTCGCCGAGACGAGGCTCGTCCTCCACAAGCAGAATGCGCATCGCCCTGGCCCCGTCCCTGCTGCCGATCCCGAAGGTCCGCCGCGGACCTTACGGCAGGCTGAAGGCAAAATCCGGCGCCCGTCAGGCCCCCGTCAGCTTCGCCGCCTATCAACCCCCATCGTCGATCAAACCAACGGAGATTTCCATGAAGCGGTTCTACCTGGCGCTGCCGCTGGCCCTGGTTCTCGGGGCCGGCATCGCCCACGCCGACGGCGATCGCTGTGCCGTCCCGCGCGACCAGTGGCAGCCCGAGCACGCCCTGCGCGCCAGGCTCGAGGCCGATCACTGGCGGATCCGGCGCATCAAGGTCGAGGACGGCTGCTACGAGGTCTACGCGATCGATGCCGCAGGGAACCGGAAGGAAGGCCACTTCGACCCCCGGACCCTGCAGCCGGCGGGCACGGACGGGGACAGCTGACCATGGCCGGGAAGATCCGGGTCTGGGACCCGATCGTGCGGGTCGCCCATTGGGCGCTGGTCGCAAGCATCGCCGTCGCCTGGATCAGCGGCGACGAGTGGCAGGCCCTGCACGAAACCGCCGGGTACGCCGCCGTCGGGATCGTGGCGCTCCGCGTCGTCTGGGGCTTCGTCGGCTCCCGGCATGCCCGGTTCTCCGATTTCGTGCGGGGCCCGTCGACCGTGCTGGCCTACCTCAGGGACCTGGCTGCCGGGCGCGAGCGGCGCCATCTGGGCCACAACCCGGCCGGCGGCGCCATGATCGTCGCCCTGCTGGCGACGATCCTCGGTCTCGGACTGACCGGCTGGCTCGGAACCACCGACGCGCTCTGGGGCGTCGACTGGATCGAGGAGGCCCACGAGACGCTGGCCGACGGGCTGGTCGTCCTGGTCGCCCTGCATATCGCCGGCGTCCTGCTCGCCAGCATCCGGGAGGGCGAGAACCTCATCCGGGCGATGGTCACCGGACGCAAGCGCCTCGGCGAGCCGGCGCAATAGCCGGCCACCGCACCGTCGACGACAGGCGGCGCTCGCCCGGCACGGGGCCGTCCGTCGACGCGGCTTGTCAATAATTTACAGAATGACAGTCCGGCAGGACGATTAATTGACAAACTCGGCGCGGAATTTCAGTCGGTTGTTGACTGTGTTTTCTCACCCGATACCGTACTGCAGGTTGCCATAGTAATGTCGTTTTCGACAGATTCGCCGGGCACAGCGGGTGGCCCGCTTCAGGGGGAAACAGCCCCCTCATCGCGGAGAGAAGCGCAACAGAAGCACTCGAAAACTGCGGACGCGCCGATGCCGTCGGGGGCGGCGACGCGACGGTCGTGGAGGCGAAGCCCCGGAACGTGATCGCCCGGAGGACGGGGCGACCCCATTCCCGGCACGCTCGAAGCGACCGACCGCACGCGAGACACGCGAGACCCCATCCTGCTTCCGCGCGTCGCGTGGACGGCCTCCCAATGGCCGACCCCAAGAATTCGGACACTGCCCCGAAGATATCGTGGAGCAGACCGCTGCGCTTCCAACGATTCGTTCCCCGGCTTCGCGGACAGATGACGCGATCCCCTTGTCGCTCCCCAACACTCCTTTCCGCTTTGCTTTCCAAGACCGGAGAATCACGTTAATATACAAAACAGTATGGGTGGATAGGCTGCCCATCTTGGGGGTTTGAATAAAAATTCAGATACTCTGAAATCCCAATATACACCCCCGACCTCAAGGGGAGGAAAAGACGGTGACCGATCACGCCTCGGACAACCGACAAGAACACTGGAACAGAACCAGGAACCTGATGATCGCGCATCTGGTGGTCTGGTTCTTCTTCGCCTATCTCGTCCAGTGGTTCGCGGCCGACCTCAACAAGATCAGCTTCCTGCACTTCCCTGTCGGCTTCTACATGGCCGCCCAGGGCTCGCTGTTCGCGTTCGTGATCCAGCTGTTCATCTTCGTGAAACAGCAGGATCGCATCGACCGCGAATGCGGCGTGGCTGAAGAAGACTGACGGGGGTACGCAACATGAGCTGGTTTCGAATCCAGGGACGGTTCGTAGACAACCTTCCCAAGATCTACGCCATGTACACGGGCGGCTTCCTGCTGTTCGTCGTCCTCATGGCGATCCTCGAGCAGGCCGGCCTCAGCGCCGATACGATCGGCCTCCTGTTCGTCGGCTTCACCATCGTGATCTACGCCATGATCGGGTGGCTGTCGCGAACCATGCAGGTCGACGCCTACTACGTCGCCGGCCGCGAGGTTCCGCCGGTGTTCAACGGCATGGCGACCGCGGCGGACTGGATGTCCGGCGCGTCGTTCGTGGCGATGGCCGGCGGCATCTACATGGCCGGTCACCCGTACCTGGCGTTCGTGGTCGGCTGGACCGGCGGCTACGTCCTGGTCGCGGTACTGATGGCGCCGTACCTCCGCAAGTTCGGCTGCTACACGGTGCCGGACTTCATCGGCACCCGCTACGGCGGCAACCTCGCCCGGTTCCTGGCCGTGGTCGTCCTGGTGGTCGCGTCGTTCACCTATGTGACGGCGCAGATCAACGCCACCGGCACGATCGCCGCCCGCGCCCTGCAGATCCCGTTCGAGGTCGGCGTCTGGTTCGGTCTCCTCGGCATCCTGCTGTGCTCGATGCTCGGCGGCATGCGGGCGGTGACCTGGACCCAGGTGGCCCAGTACATCGTGCTGATCATCGCCTACCTGGTGCCGGTGTTCTGGATGTCCATCAAACAGGACTTCGGCTGGTTCCCGCAGTTCGCCTACGGCGATGCGGTCGCCCGCATCAACGAGCTGGAACCGATGCTGCAGGTCGGAGTGCTGAAGCCGGTCGACAAGGTCGCCGGCATGAGCGCGCTGACGGTCCTGCACGCCACGCCGGCCAACACCGCGCTGGCGTCGTGGCAGTTCGTGACCCTGGTGGCGTGCATGATGCTCGGCACCGCGTCGCTGCCGCACATCCTGATGCGCTACTTCACCACCCCGTCCGTCCGGGCGGCGCGCAGCTCGGTGGCGTGGTCGCTGTTCTTCATCACGCTGCTTTACTTCACGGCCCCGGCGCTCGCCACGCTGACCAAGCTGCAGGTTCTCGATCCGAACCTGGCCACCAGCATCATCGGCAAGGCGGTATCGGACGTGAACGCGCTCGAATGGATCCAGAAGTGGAGCGCGGTCGACATGCTGAAGATCGTCGACAGCAACGGCGACGGCATCCTGCAGATCAACGAGTTCTTCATGCGCGCCGACATCGTCGTGCTGGCGACTCCGGAGATCGCGGGGCTGCCCTATGTCATCTCCGGCCTGGTGGCCGCGGGCGGCATGGCGGCGGCGATGTCGACGGCCGACGGCCTGCTGCTGGCGATCGCCAACGCGCTGTCGCATGATCTGTACTACAAGATCATCGACCCGAAGGCGGAGACCCGGAAGCGACTGCTGGTCGCCCGCGTCCTGCTCATCGTGATCGGTGCGGCGGGTGCGTTCGTGGCCAGCCTGAAGCTGACCGGCATTCTCGGAGCGGTGGCCTGGGCCTTCGACTTCGCGATGTCGGGCCTGTTCTTCCCGCTGGTGCTCGGCGTGTGGTGGAAACGCGCCAACCGTCCGGGTGCGATCGCCGGCATGGCGATCGGGCTGGCAGCCGGGTCCTGGTACCTCTACATGGTCCGCTTCGCGGGCATGGAGCCCTGGATCGGCATCGATCATCTGCGGTTCGGCATCATCGGAGCGGGCGCGAGCCTGATCTCGATGGTGGTGGTATCGCTGCTGACCGAGGCCCCGGACAAGGAGACCCAGGACATGGTCGACGAAGTCCGGATCCCGTCCGGCCAGACCATCCTCGGCTCGACGCACTGACCAGACGCATACGGGAAGCCGGGGGGAGCTCGCCTCTCCCCGGCTTCGCTTTTTCGGGCTATTGCTGCACTGACGACAGCTTAGGGGGATTGCCGACAATGGAGGACTTCGTCCCGCTGTGGGCCGTGGTGATCGATTATGTCCTCGGCGTCGTCATGTGGACGCTGATCGGCCGGTTCGGGATGGGCCTGTTCCTGCCGGAGAACTCCAGCTTCTTCTTCATGCGGTTCTTCGTGCGCTCGACCGACCCGCTGATCCGGGTGTTCCGTCCGGTCACGCCGGGCTTCCTCGACCAGCGTTTCTGGCCGTTGTACGTCGCCTGGTTCTTCTACATGGCCCGCTTCTACCTGATGCCCTGGCTGCTCGGGTACTCGGTTATGGGCATGCTGTCGTTCCCGCTGGAGGGCGAGATCGCGCGCGGCCTGGCGTCGCTCATGTACCGCTTCCAGAACTAGGCCGCCGTCACTCGCGGCCGTCGGTCCGGTGAAGCCGCCGATCAGCAGGTCCCGTTAGTCGACCCCCATCAGCACGATCCGGTCGCTCCCGCTTCGCGCTGCCCGTCCCGGAGGACGGCCGCCGTGTCGAGGGTATCGCGAAGGTTCTGCCGCACCTCGCGCCACCGGAACCGGACCGAGTTCAGGACGATCGGCTCGTCCAGCTCCTTCAGCTCGTCGACGATCGGCGCCCAGCGCACCAGCGCCGGCGGACTCTCGACGAAAGCGGCGGCGTCGTCGGTGACGGCTGTCCAGTCGCAGGCCTCGATACGGGCCAGGACCGCCCGGGCACTCTCCTCGAACGCCGGTCCGGAGTCGGTCGGCTTGCCGGTTTCCGCCAGGATCTCCGCGACCGCCTCGCGCACCGCCGCCCCGATCTCGGGAACCGCGGACGGCAGGTCGCGCGCCATCAGCCCACCGGCGAACACCGCCAGGTCGGAGAGGCAGGCCAGCCACATCTGCCATTTCGCGATGTTGATCGAGTGGACGAACCCGTCGTCGTCGAACAGTTCGGGGTAGCGCATGCCGGCCCGGGTCCGCAGGTATCCGTAGAGAGAGATCTGCGCCACGTGGCTCGCGCGGGTCGCCAGGAACCGCCTGAGGGTCTCGCGGTCGGCCACGGGCTCCCGCCGCCGGCTCCGGCCCAGGCCGAGATAGTCGCGGATGGTCCGCCACAACTCGCCCGACTGGCCGAGCGTCCGAAGTCCCTCGATAAGGCCCCCGAACGCCGGTTCCGGCCGTTCGACCCGCCTGAGACGCCGCATGCCGCCTCCCTGCCCGCCGGCCGCCCCAGACGGCCCGCAGACAGCCTAGGGAGGTTCCGCGCGGCCGGCAACAAAGCAGCCGGAGCGGCGCGCGCTCAGCCCCGGCGGGCGGCGATCCGGTCGCGCATCTCCAGGATTCGGCGGGCCCGGTCGACGATCGGCTTGTCGATCATCTTGCCCTTGTAGGCGACCGCCCCCAGACCCTGGGCCAGGGCCGACTCGAACGCTGCCAGCAGCCCCTCGGCGTGCGCGATCTCCTCCGCACTCGGCGCGAACGCGGCGTTCAGCACCGGCACCTGGGCCGGATGGATCGCCATGCCGCCCTCCGACCCGGCCCGGCGGCCGGCCTCGGCACAGCGCCGGAACAGATCGAGATCGGTAAACTCGGCGATCGAGCCGGGATAGCCGATCGGCATCACACCGGCTTCGCGCGCCGCCAGCCGCACCGCCGCCTCGTACGGCGCCAGCACCTCGGGGTCGGGCTCCGGCAGGCCGAGATCGGCCGCCAGGTCCTCGCCGCCGGCCACGATTCCCGCAACCCGCGGCCCCTTGGCGATCTCACGAGCCTCGGCAATGCCCTGGGCGGTCTCGACCAGCACGCAGAACCGGATCCGCCCGACCGGCAGGTCGCGCTCGGCCTCGAGCTCGGAGACCACCTGATCGATCTCCACCAGATGGTGGCGGGAGTCGACCTTGGGCAGGCACAGGCCGGTCACGCCGGCGATCACCGAGGCCTCCAGGTCCGGCAGCGCCAGCCGCCACGGCCGGTTGATGCGGACCAGCACCTCGCCGCCGCCGGCCGCCACCGTCGGCACGGCGGTCGCCAGCGCCGCCCGGGCCGCCGCCTTGCCGTCCGGCGGGATCGAATCCTCAAGGTCCAGGATTACGCCGTCGGCGCCACGGTCGGCCGCCTTGGCCACGAACCGCTCGGCGGTCGCCGGAACGTACAGCAGCGAGCGCCACAGCGGCATGTCGGCGATCCCGACGTCGGTCGTCCCGGTCATCACAGCGCTCCTTCCGCCGCCAGGGCCGCCGGGTCGTGCCCGAGCGCCCGCCAGATCTCGTCGTTGTGCTCCCCCAACTCCGGCGCCGGCCGGCGCAGCTTGCCGGGGGTCTCGGACAGCCGTGGGATCACGTTGTGCATGGCCAGCCGGCCGGTATCGGCGTCCGGCATCGAGACGATGACCTCGCGGTCGAGCGGGTACGGGTGCTCGGCGAGCTGCGCCACGTCGGCCACGGCGCCGACGGTGACGCCGGCCTTCTCGAAGATCGCCAGGCATTCCTCCTGGGTCCGCTCGGCCATGAAGGCGCCGACGATCGGGTCGAGCTCGTGGTTGTTGCGGACCCGGTCGGTGTTGGTGCGAAAGCGGGGGTCGTCGATCAGCTCCGGCCGGCCGATGGTCCGGAACAGCCGCTCGGCCATCGCCTGCATCGAACCGCTGAGCGCCACGTACTTGCCGTCGCTGCAGCGGTACACGTTGCGCGGCGCGGTCTGGTTGGACAGCGAGCCCAGGCGTTCCGGCACCCGGCCGGACAGGTCGTAGTTGGCGACGATCGGGCCGAGCACCGAATGGATCGGGTCGAACAGCGGCAGGTCGATCACCTGCCCATTGCCGCCCTTGGCCTCGATCTCGCGGATCGCCACCATCACCGAGAACGCGCCGTACAGGCCGGCGATCATGTCGGCCAGCGCCAGCGGCGGCAGCACCGGCGGCCGGTCGCCGAAGCCGTTCATCGCGGCGAACCCGCTCATCGCCTCGACCAGGCTGCCGAAGCCGGGCTTGTGCGCCCACATGCCGTCCTGGCCCCAGCCGGAGATCCGCACGACGATCAGGTCCGGGTTGCGGGCGTGCAGCACGTCCGGGCCGATGCCCATGGCCTCCAGGGTGCCGGGCTTGAAGTTCTCGACCAGCACCCGCGAGGTCGCCGCCAGGTCGAGCATCAGCTCGACCGCCCGCGGATGGCGGAAGTCCAGGGTCACGCTCTTCTTGTTCCGGCAGTAGACTTTCCAGTGGGTCGACACGCCCTCGGTCCGCCAGTTCCGCAGGTCGTCGCCGACCTTCGGCTTCTCGATCTTGACGACCTCGGCGCCGTGGTCGGCCAGCACGTGGGTGACGGCGTTGCCGGCCACCAGGCGCGACAGGTCCAGCACGCGGATGCCGTCGAGCGCCCCCGGCGCGTCCGGCTCCCAGGACTTCTCAACGCCGCTCATCGGGCAGTCTCCTCCAGGGCTGAAAAGATGGTATCGGCGGTCGGCGCGCCGGGCGAGGCGGGTCTTCGGTCAGCCGACGATAGCGACGCCGGCGGCGCCGGTGAAGTTCGCGAACCGGAAATGGTGTCTCACGGCTGCAGCGGGTCCGGCTCCAGCCTGATCAGGCCGAGCGAACGGCCGCTCTCCAGGTCGACAACCATCAGCGCCTTGTCGCGCCCGGCGAGCTGCAGGTGCAGGACCAGCCGGCGCTGGTCCATCGCCATGTCGAGGATGCGGGCCCGCGGCGGCAGCTGCAGCGACACCTCGCCGAAAGCCGTCGGCGGCGCGGTCGGCACGGCGACCGCGACGGCCGCCTCCGGCTGGTCGGAGCCGGCGCCGCCAAGTCGCTTGGCGACCGTCACCCCCAGGATGCCGAGCCCGGCCACGATCATGACGCCCATCACGACCGCCGCAACCTTGACCGCACCAAGATACGGCACGACCGGCCGCTTCTCGGGGGTACCGCCTTGTCCTATGTTGCCGGCCATGAATTCCGATCCCCAGTGCCCGGTTCCGACCGGGATTACAGCGCCGACCGTCGTCGTCGTCGAGGCCACCGCCGAAGCCCTCGCCGCGCATCCGGGCGACCGGATCGACCGCTGGCTGACGCGCTGCCTCGACGCCCGTGACGACTGCCCGCCGCTTTCCCGTAACCGACTGAAATCGTTAATACTGGACGGCCAGGTTCAAGCGGACGGCGCGACCATATCCGACCCCTCGGACCCGGTCAAACCGGGCGCACGCTACCGGATCGAGGTGCCGCCGGCGGCCCCGGCCGAGCCCGAGGCCCAGGACCTGCCGCTGTCGGTGGTCTACGAGGACGACGCCCTGATCGTGATCGACAAGCCGGCCGGCATGACCGTGCACCCGGCGCCCGGCGCCCCGAAGGACACGCTGGTCAACGCCCTGATCGCCCATTGCGGCGACAGCCTGTCGGGGATCGGCGGCGTCAAGCGGCCCGGCATCGTGCACCGCATCGACAAGGACACCAGCGGCCTGCTGGTGGTCGCCAAGACCGACGCCGCCCACCATGCGCTCGCCCGGCTGTTCGCCGAGCACGAGATCGAACGGGCCTACCGGGCGGTGTGCTGGGGCGTACCGGTGCCGCCGGCCGGCCGGATCGAGGGCGCGATCGGCCGGCATCCGCGCGACCGCATCCGCATGGCGGTCCGCCCCGAGGGGTCCGGCAAGCCGGCGGTCACCCACTACCGCACGCTGCGCCGGTTCGGCGAGGCCGCTTCCCTGCTGGAGTGCCGCCTGGAGACCGGGCGCACCCACCAGATCCGCGTCCACCTGACCCATATCGGCCATCCGCTGGTCGGCGACCCGGTCTACGGCCGCGGCCGGACCGCGCGTCTCGCCGGGCTGCCGGACGCAGTTCGCGACAAGCTGCGGGGGTTCCCGCGGCAGGCCCTGCACGCGGCCGTGCTCGGCTTCGCACACCCGGTCAGCGGCGAGGCGCTGCGCTTCGAGAGCCCGCTGCCGGCTGACATCGCCGCGCTGCTCGCCGGTCTCGAGGGCGCCGGATAGCGCGCCCTCTTCAAATCAGACCTCAATGGTCCTATTTATACCACAAAGCCGGGGCATTCAGGCTGTCCAGGACACACAGGGGTAGGATCGAAATGGCGGCTCCACGCGCGAGTCTTCCGTCCATCAGCGTCGAGGGCAACCTCTCCCGCTACCTCCAGGAGATTCGGAAGTTTCCGATGCTGGAGCCCGGCGAGGAGTACGTGCTCGCCAAGTCGTGGCGCGAGCACGGCGACGTCGATTCCGCACACAAGCTGGTCACCAGCCACCTGCGGCTGGTCGCCAAGATCGCCATGGGCTACCGCGGCTACGGCCTGCCGCTCGCCGAGCTGATCTCGGAGGGCAACGTCGGCATGATGCAGGCGGTGAAGCGCTTCGACCCGGAGCGCGGCTTCCGCCTCGCCACCTACGCCATGTGGTGGATCCGGGCCTCGATCCAGGAGTACATCCTGCATTCCTGGTCGCTGGTGAAGATGGGCACCACGGCGGCGCAGAAGAAGCTGTTCTTCAACCTGCGCCGGCTGAAGGGCCAGATGCAGGCGATCGAGGACGGCGACCTGTCGCCCGAGCGGGTCAAGGCGATCGCCGAGAAGCTGGAGGTCTCCGAGGCCGACGTGGTCTCGATGAACCGCCGCCTGCAGAGTCCGGACCATTCGCTGAACGCGCCGCTCCGCCAGGACGGCGAGGGCGAGTGGCAGGACTGGCTGGTCGACGAGGAGCAGAACCAGGAGGCCCGGTACGCCGAGGACGAGGAGCTGTCGAAGCGCCGGCGCCTGCTGAACAATGCCATGGAGACCCTGAACGACCGCGAGCGCCACATCCTGACCGAGCGCCGGCTGCGCGACAATCCGACGACGCTCGAGGATCTGAGCCAGGAGTACGACATCAGCCGCGAGCGGGTGCGTCAGATCGAGGTGCGGGCGTTCGAGAAGCTGCAGAAGGCGATCCGCAACGCCGCGATCGAGGAGAAACTGGTCCAGGAGAGCCGCTGACCGCAGCTTTCCCGGCCCGGCGGCGTCACTCGCGGCCGGGCCGTCCCTGGTTAGGCCGATCCTGGCCGGCGCGATCGTCGTCGGCCTCGCGGCGCCCGCCGGCGACGCCGGGGCCCCATTCCTCGACCAGGTCGCGCTGGCGCCGCCGAAGCCGCTGGATCCGCTGCTCCGTCCGCATGCCGATGAACATGCCGACGATCCCCGGCGCCACGAAGTAGATCGCCCAGCCGAGCGCCGCGGCGCCGTACATCACCAGCCAGGTGACCGGCTGGGCGATGACCCGGAACGCGTGCTCGTAGGAGTGATCCTCGGTCCACAACTGGATCATGAACGGCAGCACGCCGGTGAAGTTCATCGCCCCCACGCACAGGGTCGCGTACTTCTCCTTGCGGCGATCGGTGATCATCGCGCCCAGGGTCGGCAGCATGCCGATTCCCAGCACCAGGATGGTCGGCAGGGTGAACAGGCCGATCACCGCGATGATCATGAAGAAGATCGCGCGGGTGGCCGCGCTGCTGGCCGAATTGGCTGTCATGTCGACGAACGTGGGATCGGTCGATGCGAAGAAAGCTGGGCGTCGGCCATGTCTATAGCATGAACATGATGATGATGGCGGTCGAGCCGATGCTGCCGACCACCCCCGAGGTGACCGCGGCCACCTGTTCGCCGAGCTCGGTGGCCATGTGGTCGCGGTTCTGCAGCTCGATCGTCAGCTGCTGGATCTGCGCCCCGCAATGCTGGTGCTCCTGCTGGGCCCGGGTATAGCCCTGCTGGTCGCGCTGCGACGCCTTGGTGTCGCCGTAGATGTTCTGCAGCTCCATCAGCAGGCCGGTATCGGCGGCGCGCGAGATGCTCTGCTCCATCGCCTTGCGCTGCTTGAGATTGTGGAAGCCGTTCACCGCCGACTTCATGAGGTCGACGAACCAGGCCGCCAGGTTGGGCGCCGGTCCGCTCTTGGTCATCACCTGCACCCGCGCCAGCAGCGTCAGGGCCGCCAGGACATGGTCGGTGCCGGAGTTGTCGGTGCCGCCCAGCGGCCGCACGAACCGCTCGTCGACGTCCGGCGACCGGGCCACCGCGAACGCCGCGATGTGGCGGTCCATCGGCCGGCCGCTGCGGTCCTTCGACGCCGCCACCCGCTCAAGGGCCGGCACCAGCTCCTCGATGCGGGTCACGTACAGGTGCTCGATCAACGGGCTGCGGCAGTGGACGTGGTCGTTCAGCTGATACAGCACCCGCTCGATCCCGAACCCGGGTCCGGTCTGGTTCAGGATCAGCGGCAGCTTGTCGAACAGCGCGTAGAGCTCGTTCAGGTCGGACCGGGTGCGGGCCTGCAGCGACATCCACAGCCCGACGAACCGGCCATTGATGAAGTCGGCGACCTTCTGGCGGACGTCGTCGCGCTCGAAGTCGAGCGCCAGCGCCGCCCCGACCCCGTCGACATGGGCGGCGAACCCCTTGTGCCGGATCGGCGCCCCCGGATCCAGGGCCATGCAGGCCCGGGTGATCAGCCGCGGGGTCTCGGCCTCGGCGGCGTTCTGGACCGCGGCGTGGTTGCCCAGCACCTTGTTGACGTTCTCGAGCACCTTCTCGTCGTTCAGGCTGCGCCGCAGCCAGTTGTCGAAGTCCTGGCCGCGCACCACCTCGCCGGCGACCAGCCAGTTGCGGCCCAGCGCCTCGGCCACCGACCGCACGTTCTCGTGGTCGCGCCCGCCGATCAGGATCGGGCGTGCCGCCTTGGCCGGCAGCTTGGCCTGCTTCGGCGTCAGCCGGCGCCCGCCGATCCACAGCTCGACCTCGCGGACCGACCAGCGCTCGCGCGCGTCGTCCGACAGCAGTCCGCGCAGCAGCTCCATCATGTTCATCTGGATCCGCGCGCCGGCGGTCAGCGTCGCGTACGAGCCCTGGGCGATCTTCCGCTCGATGATCTCGGTGCTGCCGAGCTCATGGACCGGGTTGCGCCCGAGCAGCAGGAACACGATGCAGACGCCGAGCGAATACAGGTCGTCGGCGATCCCGCCGCGGCCGCGTGCCGACGGCTCGGCCATCGCCTGCTCGAGGGTCTCGCAGAACGCGGGGTTGTTCAGTCCCGGCGGCGACGTCAGGCAGTCGCCGAGCATCACCTGCTTCTTGCCGGTGTCGGCGAAGTACAGGTTGTCGGGCCGTATCGCCCGATGCGGTATGCCGCGGGTCGACAGGTCGCGGAGTATGCCGATCGCCGGCGTCACGAAGCCGCGCACGATGCGTTCGTCGCTCATCGGCTCGATCACGTCGGCGATGGCGTGCGCGACCCGGCCGCCCGGCGGACGCTCGTAGACCAGGACCGGCAGCCGGCGGCGCGCCGGCGCCCAGGCCGCGACACCCCACTCCACGAATCGCATCATGGCGCTGGAGGTCAGGCCGCGGACCGGCTCGATGTCCTCGTGACGATAGGGAACGCGGGCGTCGCAGACATAGGCGACGAGGTCCCCGTGCTCCTCGCGCCGGGCCGTCGCCCTGTAGGCCTTGGCCTGAGGCAGGTCGAAATCCGGCAGCGGCTGGTCGGGGTCGACCTCCACCCGTTCCTTGATGACGACACGTTCGGCCATGGCTCGCTCCCGGGAACCGACCGGGCAAGTCTAGCACGAGGGGTGCCGCCGAAAGCACCCACATTGCCCGGAAGGCGGCCGGCCTCGCGCCCGTCAGAGCCCCGAGGCGAACGGATCGCGGACCAGGATGGTGTCGTCGCGCTCCGGGCTGGTCGACAGCAGCGCCACCGGTGCCTCGATCAGTTCCTCGATCCGCCGGATGTACTTGACGGCGCTGGCCGGCAGTTGGGCCCACGAACGCGCGCCGTGGGTACTGTCCTGCCAGCCTTCCATGGTCTCGTAGATCGGCTCGACCCGCGCCTGCGCGGCCTGGCCGGCCGGCAGGTGGTCCAGTTCCCGGCCGTCCAGCCGGTAGCCGACGCACACCTTCAGCTCGTCGAAGCCGTCGAGGACGTCGAGCTTGGTGAGCGCGATGCCGTTGACGCCGCCGGTCTTGATCGCCTGGCGGACCATCACCGCATCGAACCAGCCGCAGCGCCGCTTGCGGCCGGTCACGGTGCCGAATTCGCGCCCGCGCTCGCCCAGTTTCTCGCCGATCGCGTCGGTCAGCTCGGTCGGGAACGGACCGGCACCGACCCGGGTGGTGTAGGCCTTGGTGATGCCCAACACATAGCCGATGTTGGTCGGCCCCATGCCGGAGCCGGTGGCGGCCTGGCCGGCCACGGTGTTCGACGACGTCACGTACGGATAGGTGCCGTAGTCGACGTCCAGCATCACCGCCTGGGCGCCCTCGAACAGGATCCGCTTGTCGGCCAGCCGCGCCTGCTCCAGCCGCTCCCACACCCGGCCGGCGAACGGCAGGATCCGCGGGGCGATCCCGGCCAGCGAGGCCAGCAGCTCGGCCGGGTCGATCTCCTCCTCGCCGAGCCCGCGCAGATAGGCGTTGTGGTGCTGCGCCAGGTACTCGACCTTGGCCTTCAAGGTCTCCGGCTCGCCCAGGTCGGCGACCCGGACCGCCCGGCGCCCGACCTTGTCCTCGTAGGCCGGGCCGATGCCGCGGCCGGTGGTGCCGATCTTGCCGTCGCCGCGCGCCGCCTCGCGCGCCTGGTCGAGCCGGCGGTGCACCGGCAGGATCAGCGCCGCGGTCTCGGCGATCAGCAGGTCGCCCGGCTGCAGGTTCAGGCCCTGGCCGCGCACCCGGTCGAGCTCGTCGAGGAACGCCCAGGGATCGACCACCACGCCGCTGCCGATGACCGACAGCTTGCCCGGCCGCACCACGCCCGAGGGCAGCAGGCTGAGCTTGTAGGTCTGGTTGCCGATCACCAGCGTGTGGCCGGCGTTGTGGCCGCCCTGGAAGCGCACCACCACGTCGGCGCGCTCCGACAGCCAGTCGACGATCTTGCCCTTGCCCTCGTCGCCCCACTGGGCGCCGATCACGGCGACGTTGCTCATGCCTTGTCCTCCGACGCCCCGGCCTTTCCGAGGGCGATGACCTTTCCGTCCTGCCAGACCGCGGCGCAGCGCTGGCGCCGGGCCTCGGCCACCACGTCCGCCACCGGCTCCAGCCCCTGCACCGTCACCCGGCCCTCGGCCCGCAGCGCCGCCGCCGCCTCGCGCGGGGCGCCGTGCGGCACGAACACCGCCTCGCGCCGCTTCGGCGCCGGCAGGGCCTGCAGCACCTTCTCCATGTAGAGCGTGAAACCGGTCGCGGTCTCGTTCGGGTCGCCGTTCGGCCGGTACCGGCCGCCACGCCCGACCTCGGCCCGCACCCCGCGCACGAACAGGCTGAACGCGATGCCGGTGTGATACTCGAAGCCGCGGTTCTCCACCGGGTCCAGGGTGATCGCCAGGCCGGGCGCGGCGGCCGCCACCAGGTCGGCCACCTCGGTCAGGCGGTCGAGCGCGGCCCGCGCCTCCTCGGGCAGGTCGATCCCCGCCAGCGCCGCCAGCGCGTTGTCCTTCGGCCCGGTGGCTGCCAGCAGGCGCGTCAGCACCGGCGCGACCTTGCCGCCCAGTTCCTCGACCGCGGCGGTGTCCTTGCGGTCGATCGCGGCGCGCAGCCGGGCCGCCTCGGCCGCCGGCAGGTCGAGCCCGGCGAGCACCGCCGGCACCAGCGGCGGCACCATCAGGTCCAGCGACAGCCGCTCGATCCCGGCGGCGCGCAGCGCCTCGATGCCGACCAGGATGATCTCGGCGTCGGCCGCGGCGGTGTGGCTGCCGATCAGCTCGGCGCCGACCTGCACCATCTCGCGCTCCGGGCTGACCTGCTCGGCGGTAGTGTGCAGCACCTCGCCGGCGTAGCAGAGCCGCAGCGGCCGCGGCACGTTCTTCAGCCGGGTCGAGGCGATGCGCGCGACCTGCGCCGTCATGTCGGCGCGCACCCCCATCATGCGCTGCGACATCGGGTCCATCAGCCGGAACACCCGCGACGACAGCGCGGCGCCCGGGCCCTCCAGCAGGCTGGTCTCGAACTCGATCAGCGGCGGCTTGACGCGCTCGTATCCGTGGGTGGCGGTGCGCGCCACCATCACCTCGATCAGCCGGGCTTCGTTCTCGGCGTTGGGCGGCAGCACGTCGCGCAGCCCTGCGGGCAGCAGGGCGCGGCGGCCGAGATCGGTCATCGGATCGGACACGGGCTCGCAGGCCTCTTCGTCGGGGCGTTTTGACGGGCGCATTGTCCTAGAGGAAACCGGCGCCGGGGGCAACGGCGGGATCGTCGCGGCGGCCCCAGTTCGCCGCAGGCTCACCCACCTGCCTGCGCTATCGCCCCCGAACCCGTCACGCTGATGCTACTCTCCGGGTCGCAGTCGCCCGCGACACACGTGAAGGACACAACACGATGAACGGCGATCCGCATACGGGGGCGCCGCCCGATATCTACGTGCTGCGCGCCACCTTGACCTCGCCGTATGGCCGCAAGGTGCGGATCGCGGTCGACGTGCTCGGGCTCGCCGACCGCATCCGGCTGGTCCCGGCCGACACGCTGGACGCCGGCGACAGCCTCCGGCAGCAGAACCCGCTCGGCAAGATGCCCTGCCTGCTGCTGGCCGACGGCACCGCCCTGTACGACAGTCGGGTGATCGTCGAGTTCCTGCAGGAGCAGGCGGGCACCGAGCGCCTGCTGCCGGCCCGCGGCGAGGCCCGCTATCGGGCGCTGACCCGGGCGGCGCTGGCCGACGGCATCGCCGACGCCGCCCTGCTGATGGTGTACGAACGGCGGTTCCGCCCCGACGGCCCGTGGTCCGAGCGCTGGCTCGACCACCAGCGCGGCAAGGTGCGGCGCGGCCTTGCCGCGTTCGCCGAGGCGCCGCCCGACCCGCTGCGGACCGACCTGGTGTCGATCGGCCTCGCCTGCGCGCTCGCCTATCTCGACTGGCGCCAGCCGGTATCCTGGCGCCCGGACTTCCCCGCCCTCGCCGGCTGGCTCGACGCCTTCGCGGCACACGAGCCGGCGTTCGGCCGATCGTTTCCGAGCGAACCGACGCCCACACGGAGTTGACGACATGAGCCGGGTTCCCGAGATCGACCCCGAGGCCCTGACCGCCGAGCAGCGCCGGGTCTACGACGCCATCGTCGCCGGCCCGCGCGGCCGGGTCCGCGGCCCGCTGGCGATCTGGCTACAGCGCCCGGACCTCGCCGACCGCGCCCAGGCGCTGGGCCGCTACTGCCGCTACGACAGCTCGCTGCCGCCGCGGCTGTCGGAGCTGGCGATCCTGGTCACCGCCAGGGTCTGGGGGGCGGAGTTCGAGTGGTACGCGCACGCCCCGCTGGCGGCCGAGGGCGGACTGTCGGCGGCGGCGATCGAGGCGATCCGGACCGGCGCGGAGCCGGTCTTCGCGGGCGAAGACGAGCAGGTCGTCTACGACGTCGCCCGGGCGATGAACGCCGAGCGCCGGCTGTCGCAGCCGCTGTACGACCGGGCGGTCGCCGTGCTGGGGCTGGGCGGCCTGGTCGACCTGATCGGGGTGCTCGGCTACTACAGCCTGGTCTCCATGACCCTTAACGCCTTCGAGGTCGACCTGCCCGCCGGCACGCCGCCGCAACTCGGGTGACGGCGATGACCTGTTCCGTCCCGACCTTCCACCTCTCGCCCAGCGCGCCGACCCTCCGGCTACCGGCCGGCGCCTGCGACACCCATTGCCACGTGTTCGGCCCGGCCGCGGCCTTCCCGTACGCCGAGAACCGGACCTACACGCCGCCGGCCGAGGCCCCGAAGGAGAAGCTGTTCTCCCTGCACGACGCCATGGGCCTCCAGCGCTCGGTGATCGTCCAGGCCGGCTGCCACGGCTTCGACAATTCGGTCGTCGCCGACGCCATCGCCGCCCGGCCCGGCCGCTATCTCGGGGTCGCCCTGCTGCCGGTCGACGTACCCGATGCCGAGCTGCGGCGGCTCGACGCCCAGGGCTTCCGGGGCGTGCGCTTCAACTTCATGCGGCATCTCGGCAAGGGGGCGTCGATCGACGAGGTGATCGCCTTGTCGACGCGGCTGGAACCGCTCGGCTGGCACCTGCAACTGCACATGGAGAGCGGGCTGCTGGCGGAGATGATCCCGGCCATGAAGCGCTCGGCGGTGCCGGTGGCTATCGACCACATGGCGCGGGTCGACGCGGCACTCGGCCTCGATCAGCCGGCCTTCGTCGACTTGCGCCGGCTGCTCGAGGACCCGAACTTCTGGGTCAAGGTCAGCGGCAGCGAGCGCTCGACGCGCACCGGCCCGCCCTACGCCGACGCGGTGCCGTTCGCCCGGACCCTGGTCGAGGACGCCGGGGACCGGGTGCTGTGGGGCACCGACTGGCCGCATCCGAACTTCAGCGGCCCGGTGCCGGACGACGGCGCGCTGGTCGACCTGCTGGCCGGGATCGCCCCGGACCCGGCGGCGCTGCGGGCCCTGCTGGTCGACAACCCGACCCGGCTCTACCGTTTCCCGACATCCTGACAGCGAACGGACCGGCATCATGGGCAAGCGCCTCGAGGGCAAGATCGCGATCGTCACCGGCGCCGGCTGCGTCGGCCCGGGCTGGGGCAACGGCCGCGCCACCACAATCCGGTTCCTGGAGGAAGGCGCGTCGGTGCTGGCGGTCGACCGTTCGCCGGAGGCCCTGGAGGAGACCCTGGAGCGGGCCCGCGCGGTCGGCGGCGAGGTCCAGGCGCATCTCTGCGACGTGACCGACAGCACGGCGGTCGCCGGCATGGTCGCCGCCTGTACCAAGCGCTGGGGCCGGGTCGACGTGCTGGTGAACAATGTCGGCGGCTCGGCCCGGGGCGGCCCGGTCGAGATGGCCGAGGAGGTCTGGGACGCCCAGGTCGACTTCAACCTGAAGAGCGTGTTCCTGACCTGCAAGCACGTGCTGCCGGTGATGGTCGAGCACGGCGGCGGCGCGATCGTGAACCTGGCCTCGACCTCCGGGCTGCGCTGGACCGGCGCCGCCCAGGTCGCCTATGCCGCCACCAAGGCCGGGGTGATCCAGCTCTCGAAGGTGGTGGCGGTCGAGTACGCGCCGAAGGGCATCCGGGTGAACACCGTGGTGCCCGGCCAGCTCCACACCCCGATGGTCGAGGCGCGGCTGGCCGGCCAGCGCGCCGGCGGCGACGTCGAGGCGCTGTTGCGCGACCGCGTGGCGCGGATCCCGCTCGGCTTCATGGGCGACGGCCGCGACACCGCCAACGCCGCGGTGTTCCTCGCCTCCGACGAGGCCCGCTTCGTCACCGGAACCGAGATCGTGGTCGACGGCGGCATGACGGCACGCTGCGACTGAGGGCCGGTTCGCGTCACCCTGGATATACGCGCCCGGATCGGGTATCGAATCGGAACGGGCGGGGGCCCAGAACGGAGCGAGCCTGCAGTGCGCCTGCTGTTGACCGGACTGACCTGTATCCTGCTTTCCGCCTGCGTGACCACCGGCCAGCCCGAGGTCGCGAGCGTCCCGGCACCGACACCGTCGACCAACGGCAAGGCGACACTGGCCTCGACCATGGAAGTCCGGGTCGACACCTCGGCTGTCGGCGGCATCCGTCCGGCCCAGGTCGGCGAACGGCTGGCCCTGGCGCTCGCCACCATCACCGAGTACCAGCCGGAGACCGGCGAGGCGGTGACCCCGATCCGCAGCGCCGTCGCCATGCCGGACGCCAGCGGCCAGATGACCCGCACCACCGTCTATGCGCCGAACGCCTACCGGCAGACCGTCTGGATGGACGACCACGACAAGGTGCTGTTCGACCGGCGCGAAGTCGATCCGGGCTGGTACCTGGTCCACAGCTTCGGCTCGACCGCCGGCTTCGAGCGGAGCAAGCCGCGCAACGGCCAGCGCGGCTGCCTGCTGTACGGCGGCGCCCCGGCGCCCGGCGTCGAGCCGGTCGCGCTGCGGGCCGGCGAGGTCGGGTATTTCGGGCACTTCGTGATCACCATCGCCGTCGCGCCCGGCGACGACCCGGCCAAGCCCTACAGGCTGTCGGTGGCCGACGCCGCGATCGAGCCGGCGCCGCCCGGGCTCGACGACCTGCTGCGCCGCGACGGCTTCGACCCGGCGCGCGTCACCCGGATCCCGCCCGACCGCTTCCCGTGCCCCTGGACGGTGCCGCGGGCGGCGACCAGCTGACCGGCGCCGCGCCCGGTTCCGCGACGCCCTCCCCCCTGAAACCGACGCGTATCCGTCGCCCCCGGCAAAACGGCGTCGTCCGCGGCCGCTAGGGTGCGGTACATCGTAGCCAGACGCATCCGGGGGAGCAGGCCGCATGGCCGAGGCAGGACGCCGGCGCGGCCCGACGGGCAAGCCGCGCTATTCGATCTTCGCGCTGGCGCGCAACGCGCTCAGCTATCACGAGAACTGGCAGGCAGCCTGGCGCAGCCCGGAGCCGAAGCCGTCCTACGACGCCATCGTCGTGGGCGGCGGCGGCCACGGCCTGGCGACCGCCTACTACCTCGCCTCGGTGCACGGCATCCGCAACGTCGCGGTGCTGGAGAAGGGCTGGATCGGCGGCGGCAACACCGGCCGCAACACCACGATCATCCGCTCCAACTACCTGTGGGACGAATCGGCGGCGATCTACGAGCACGCGCTCAAGCTCTGGGAGGGCCTGACCCAGGAGCTGAACTTCAACCTGATGTTCAGCCAGCGCGGCGTGATCACCCTGGCGCACTCCGAGCACGAGCTGAAGGAGATGCGGCGCCGGGTCGAGGCGATCCGCCTGAACGGCATCGACACCGAGGTGCTGGACACCGCCGGCGTGAAGAAGCTGGTGCCGATCATCAACACCGACCAGTCGATCCGCTACCCGGTGATGGGCGGCTTCGTGCAGCGCCGCGGCGGTACCGCCCGGCACGACGCGGTTGCCTGGGGCTATGCCCGCGCCGCCGACGATCTCGGCGTCGACATCATCCAGGGCTGCGAGGTCACCGGCTTCCTGAAGGACGGCCAGGGCCACATCGAGGGCGTCGAGACCACGCGCGGCACGATCCGCTCCAAGCGCATCGGCTGCGTCGCCGCCGGCCATTCCGCGGTGCTGGCCGCCATGGCGGGGTTCAAGCTGCCGATCCAGGCGCGGCCGCTGCAGGCCCTGGTGTCGGAGCCGATCAAGCCGGTGATCGACACCGTGGTCATGTCGAACGCGGTGCACATGTACGTCAGCCAGTCCGACAAGGGCGAGCTGGTGCTGGGCGCCGGCACCGACAGCTACAACTCCTACGCCCAGCGCGGCTCGCTCAACATCATCGAGCACCAGCTGGCCGCCGCCTGCGAGCTGTACCCGATCGTCTCGCGCCTGCGGGTGCTGCGGACCTGGGGCGGCATCGTCGACACCTGCCCGGACGCCTCGCCGATCATCTCGACCACGCCGGTCGACGGGCTGTTCTTCAACTGCGGCTGGGGCACCGGCGGCTTCAAGGCCACCCCCGGCTCCGGCCACGTGTTCGCCGACCTGATGGCCAAGGGCCGGCCGAACGCCATCGCCGCCCCGTTCAGCCTGGAGCGGTTCAGCGGCGGCTACCTGATCGACGAGCACGGCGCCGCCGGCGTGGCGCACTGAGGGACCGGACCATGCTGCTCATCACCTGCCCGTACTGCGGTCCGCGCGACGACGCCGAGTTCAGCTACGGCAACCAGGCCCACATCGCCCGCCCCGTCGACCCGTCGGTGTGCAGCGACCAGGAATGGGCCGAGTACCTGTACTACCGCGACAACCCCAAGGGCCCGTTCGCCGAGCGCTGGATGCACGCCGCCGGCTGCCGGCGCTGGTTCCACGTGGTGCGCGACACCAATACCCACGCGATCCTGCAGACCTACAAGGTCGGCGAGTGGCCGGACCCGGCGATCGACCCGCGGGAGGGCACGTCGTGATGCGGGTGCTGCGGAGCGGCGGGTGGGTTCCGGATCGGCCGCACCGGGGTGACGCGTCCGTCCGGAATGACGGAGAGGGAGGGTCGGTGGCCATCCTCGCCATACTCCCTTGTCGTCATTCCGGACCGGATCGCAGGAGGCGAGACGGAGCCGGAACCCACGAAGCGACGTGCTTTCCCACGGAGCCCCCCCGATGAGCCAACCCAACCGCCTCGCCACCGGCGGCCGGATCGACCGCGGCCGGCCGCTGGCGTTCCGCTTCGACGGCCGCACCCTGCACGGCTATGCCGGCGACACCCTGGCCTCGGCGCTGCTGGCGAACGGCGTCCACCTGGTCGGCCGCAGCTTCAAGTACCACCGGCCGCGCGGCATCCTCGGCCTCGGCGCCGAGGAGCCGAACGCGCTGATCCAGCTCGGCCGCGGCAACCGCACCGAGCCGAACCTGCGGGCGACGCAAATCGAGCTGTTCGACGGCCTCGACGCCCAAAGCCAGAACCGCTGGCCGTGCCTGCGGTTCGACGTCGGCGCGGTCAACTCGGCCTTCCACCGGCTGTTCCCGGCCGGCTTCTACTACAAGACCTTCATGTGGCCGCCGGCGCTTTGGAAGACCTACGAGGAGGTCATCCGCAACGCCGCCGGCCTCGGCAAGGCGCCGGAAGGCCCCGACCCCGATCGCTACGAGCGCATGCACGCCCATTGCGACGTGCTGGTGTGCGGCGGCGGCCCGGCCGGACTGGCGGCGGCGCTGGCGGCCGGGCGCAGCGGGGCGCGCGTCATCCTCGCCGACGAGCAGTCGGAGTTCGGCGGCTCGCTGCTGGGCGAGGCCGACGTGGCCATCGGCGGCAGCCCGGCGACCGACTGGGTCGCCGAGGTGGTGGCCGAGCTCGAGTCGATGCCGGACGTGACCCTGCTGCGGCGCGCGACCGTCAACGGCTACTACGACCACAACTACCTGACCGTCGCCGAGCGGGTGACCGACCACCTCGGCGTCGGCCTGCCGACGGTGCCGCGCCAGCGGCTCTGGAAGATCCGGGCCAAACGGGTGATCCTGGCGACCGGCGCCATCGAGCGGCCGCTGGTGTTCCGCGACAACGACCGGCCCGGCGTCATGCTGTCGAGCGCGATGCGCGGCTATGCCGTGCGCTACGGCGTGCTGGCCGGCGACCGGCCGCTGATCGTCACCGGCAACGACGACGGCTATCGCACCGCCCTGGCGCTGGCCGACCGGCACGCCCGGGTCGCCGGCATCGTCGACCTGCGGGCCGAGCCCGAGGGCCCTCTGGTCGAGGCGGCCCGCGACCGCGGCATCGAGGTGTTCGCCGGCCACAGCGTCGCCGGCGCCCATGGCGGCCGACGGGTCGAGGCGGCCGAGATCGCCTTCATGACCCGCGACGGCTCCGGAATCACCGGCGGCACCCGCACCATCGAGTGCGACGCCATCGCCATGGCCGGCGGCTTCAACCCGACCGTCCACCTGTTCTCGCAGTCGCGCGGCAAGCTGCGATGGGACGAGGAGCGGGCGATCTTCCTGCCCGGCACAAGCCACGAGGCCGAGGTCTCGGTCGGCGGCTGCGCCGGCACCGAGAGCGTCGCCCAGGCGATCAAGGACGGCATCAGGGCCGCCGTCGAGCAGGTCCGTGACCTCGGCCACACCGTGCGCCAGCCGGCCGCCCCGGCGGTCGAGGAGCCGGGCCAGGGCGCCGGCAACCGGGTGATCTGGATGCTGCCGTCGACCGCCCCGGTCGGCCGCAAGGGCAAGCACTTCGTCGACTTCCAGAACGACGTGACCGCCGCCGACGTAATGCTGGCGACCCGCGAGGGCTACCGCTCGATCGAGCACGTCAAGCGCTACACCACCACCGGCATGGGCACCGACCAGGGCAAGACCTCGAACGTCAACGCGCTGGCGATCGTCGGCCAGACCCTGGGCGTCGACGTGCCGGCGGTCGGCACCACCACCTTCCGGCCGCCCTACACGCCGACCACCATCGGCGCCTATGGCGGGCGCGACGTCGGCCGGCTGTTCGCGCCGGTCCGCACCACCGCGATGGATTCCTGGCACCGCGCCAACGGTGCCCGGTTCGAGCACGTCGCCGACTGGATGCGGGCGTACTACTACCCGAAGGACGGCGAGAGCTTCCGCCAGGCGGTCGACCGCGAGGTCACGGCCGCCCGCCAGGGCGTGGGCGTTCTGGACGCCTCCACCCTCGGCAAGATCGACGTGCGCGGCAAGGACTCCGCCGAGTTCCTGAACCGGGTCTACACCAACGCTTGGGCCAAGCTCGGCGTCGGGCGCTGCCGCTACGGGCTGATGCTGAAGGAAGACGGCATGGTGATGGACGACGGCGTCACCACCCGGCTCGCCGACGACCACTTCCACATGACCACCACCACCGGCGGTGCCGCCCGGGTGCTGAACTGGCTGGAGGAATACCTGCAGACCGAGTGGCCGGAGATGGACGTGCGCCTGACCTCGGTCACCGAGCAGTGGGCGGTCGCCTCGATCTGCGGGCCGAAGAGCCGCGAGCTGCTGGGCCGGATCTGCACCGACATCGACCTGTCGAACGATGCCTTCCCGTTCATGGCGATGCAGGAAGGCACGGTCGCCGGCATCCCGGCCCGGGTGTTCCGGATCTCGTTCACCGGCGAGCTCAGCTACGAGATCAACGTGCCGACCCGCTACGGGCTGGCGCTGTGGGAAGCCGTCATGGCGGCCGGCGCGGACCTGGGCATCACGCCGTACGGCACCGAGGCGATGCACGTGCTGCGGGCCGAGAAGGGCTTCATCATCGTCGGCCAGGACACCGACGGCTCGGTGACCCCGCTCGACCTCGGCATGGACTGGATCGTCTCGAAGCAGAAGCCGGACTTCATCGGCAAGCGCGGCATGGCCCGCCCGGACCTGTCGAAGCCGGACCGCAAGCAGCTGGTCGGCCTGTACACGAAGGATCCGAACGAGGTGCTGCCGGAGGGCGCGCAGGTGGTCGAGACCCTGAAGCCGAAGCCGCCGATGGCGATGCTCGGCCACGTCACCTCGTCCTACTACAGCCCGAGCGTCGGCCGATCGATCGCCATGGCGCTGATCAAGGGCGGCCATGCCCGCAAGGGCCAGACCCTGCACGTGCCGCTGGAGGGCCGCACCGTCGAGGTGACGGTGACCGACGGCACCGTGTTCTTCGACCCGGAAGGGAGCCGCCGCGATGGCTGACACTGCTACCCCCGCCGCCCGCAGCCCGCTGGACGGCTGTACCGGCCCGGTCGGCGGCCCGTCCGACGCCGGCGTGGTGCTGGGCGAGCTGCGCTTCCAGGGCAAGATCAACCTGCGCGGCGACGCCGCCGACAAGGCGTTCGCCGCGGCGGTCGCCAAGGCGATCGGCGTCGAGCCGCCGGCGACCCCCGGCACGGTGGCGACCGCCGGCGGGCGCGCGATCCTGTGGCTCGGCCCGGACGAGTGGCTGGTGGTCACCCCGGAAGGCGAAGGCGGCGACCTCGCCGGTACCCTGAACGCGGCGCTGGCCGGGATGCGGGCCTCGGCGACCGACGTGTCGGACAACTACACGACCGTCAGGATCGCCGGGCCGAAGGCCCGCTGGGTGCTGGCCAAGGGCTGGGCGGTCGACCTGCACCCGCGCGCCTTCGGCCCCGGCCGGGTGGCGCAGAGCCAGCTGGCGCTGACCAACGCGATCATCCGGCAGACCGACGACCTTCCGTCGTTCGAGATCCTGGTCCGGCCGTCCTTCGCCAGGTACCTGTGGGACTGGCTGACCGACGCGTCGCTCGAGGTCGGCTACCGGGTCGAGGCCTGACCGCCGCACACCGAACGCACGCAGCCGCGCAGCCAGCGGTGCGCCGGATCTGCGTCCATCCGCGGGTGCCACAGCAGCGAGACGGTGATCTCCGGGACCGGCACCGGTAGCGGGAAGCTGTACAACCCGGCACGCAGGGCGACGGTGTGCCGCTCCGGCACGGTGGCGATCAGGTCGGTGTCGCGGGCGAGCGCCAGCGCCTCGGCGAAGCCGGCGACGATCGTCGCGACCCGGCGGGTCAATCCGAGCGGCAGCAGCGCCTCGTCGACCGGGCCGCGATCAAGTCCGCGCCGCGACACCGCGATGTGGCGGCCGGCGGCATAGCGGGTCGGCGTAACCTCGCCCTCGCTCAGCTCGTGCCCCTGGCGCACCACGCCGACGAAGCGGTCCCGGAACAGCGCCTGGGCCCGCACCTCCGGCCCGCTGGTGCCGCTGGCCACGCCGGTGTCCAGGTCGACGCTACCGTCGCGCAGCGCCCCGCTTTCCTTGTCGGACTTCGGCACGAACCGCAGCCGCACCCCCGGCGCCTCGGCGGCGACCCGCGCGATCAGGGCCGGCCCGAAATTCTCCACGAACCCCTCGCGCACACGCAGGGTGAAGGTACGCGCCAGCGTCCGGAGATCGAGGGCCTCGGCCGGACGCAGCGCCGCCTCGACCTCGCGGACCAGTTCGCCGACCCGTTCGCGAAGTTCGAGCGCTCGCGGGGTCGGAACCAGGCCGCGACCGGCCCGGACCAGCAGCGGGTCGCCGGTAGTCTCGCGCAGCCGGGCCAGCGCCCGGCTCATCGCCGACGGGCTGAGCCGCAGGCGCTTTGCCGCCCGCGCCACGCTGCCTTCCGCCAGCAGCACGTCGAGGGTGACCAGCAGGTTGAAGTCCGGCCGTGCCATGCGCCGAGCGTAGCACGTCCCAGCCAATACATGGCGTCATATGCAGTATTTGAGTGCAAACGCTGCGCGTTCCGCCATGCCGCATCACGGCCCAGGTTTCCGGCGTCTCCGATCCGGGGTCGCAAGGAAGCGAGGTGCATGGTGAGACCGACCGCAACGGAAACCGCGACGACCGTCACAACCCGAGGCGCCGGCTGGGCGCTCGCCAGCCTGGCGCTGTCGATGCTGCTGTCTTCGCTTGGTGTGAGCATCGCCAACGTCGCCCTGCCGACCCTGGCCCAGGCCTTCGGCGCATCGTTCCAGGCCGTGCAGTGGGTGGTGCTCGCCTACCTGCTCGCGATCACGGTCCTGATCGTCGGCGTCGGCCGGCTCGGCGACGTCGTCGGGCGCCGCCGGGTCCTGCTGGGCGGGCTTCTGGTGTTCGCGGCGGCCTCGGTGCTGTGCGGCCTCGCGCCCACGCTCGGAACCCTGATCGCCGCCCGGGCCCTGCAGGGCCTGGGGGCGGCGGCACTGATGGCGCTTACCGTCGCGTCGGTCGGCGCCTCGGTGCCGCCGGAGCGGACCGGCAGCGCCATGGGCCTGCTCGGCACCATGTCGGCGATCGGCACCGCGCTCGGCCCGTCGCTCGGCGGGCTGCTGATCGCCGGCCCCGGCTGGCGGGCGATCTTCCTGGCGATGGCCGGCCTCGGCGTGGTCACCTTCGGCCTCGCCTGGCGCTGGCTGCCCGACCGCGAGCGGAAGGCGACGGCCGGACCGGCCGGCTTCGATGTCCCGGGGACGCTGCTGCTCGGCCTGACCCTGGCGGCCTACGCCCTGGCGATGACCGTCGGGAACGGCCGGTTCGCGGGCGCCAACCTGGCGCTGCTGCTGGCCGCCGCCTTCGGCGCCGGGCTGTTCGTCGCGGTCGAGGCGCGCGCGAAGTCGCCGCTGATCCGGCCGTCGGCCCTCCGCGATGCCGGGCTCGGCTCCGGTCTGGCCGCCAACGCCCTGGTCTCGACGGTGATGATGGCCACCCTGGTGGTCGGGCCGTTCTATCTGTCACACGGCCTCGGGCTCGACGCCGCCGCGGTCGGCGCGGTGATGTCCCTCGGCCCGTTGGTCTCGGCGTTCAGCGGCGTCCCGGCCGGTCGGATCGTCGACCGGTTCGGCGCGCCGGCCATGGTCGGCAGCGGGCTGGCCGCGATGGCCGCCGGCTGCCTCGCGCTCGCGCTGCTGCCGGGCCTGCTCGGCGTCGCCGGCTTCGTCGCCGCCATCGCCGTCCTGACGCCCGGCTACCAGCTGCTCCTGGCTGCCAACAACACCGCGGTCATGACCGGCGTCGGACCGGACCGCAAGGGCGTGGTGTCCGGCCTGCTCAGCCTGTCGCGCAACCTCGGCCTGATCACCGGCGCCTCGGTCATGGGCACCGTGTTCGCGCTCGCCGCGGCGACCGACGACTTTGCGACGGCCGGCCCCGAGGCCGTCGCCGCCGGCATGCGGATCACCTTCGCGGTGGCGGGGGGGCTGATGGTCCTCGCGCTCGTCGTCGCGACGGCCGGCCGTCCCCGGCGCCCGCTCACCGAGGACGCCGGATGACGCCCGCAACCGGTCACCCGGCGGCGGTGTCGACGACCTCGAAGTCGTGGGTGATCGTCGCGGTCTTGGCCAGCATCAGCGAGGCCGAGCAGTACTTCTCGGCCGACAGCGCGATCGCCCGCTCGACCTTGGCCGGCGCCAGGTTGCGGCCCTTGACCACGAAGTGCATGTGGATGCGGGTGAACACCTTGGGGTCGGTCTCGGCCCGCTCGGCCTCCAGCTCGACCACGCAGTCCTCGACCGCCTCGCGGCCCTTCTCGAGGATCTGGACCACGTCGAACGCGGTGCAGCCGCCAGCGCCCATCAGCACCAGCTCCATCGGGCTCGGCCCCGGGGTCGGCCCGTCCGGCGTGGCCCGCGCGCCCAGGACGATCCTGTGCCCGCTGCCGGACTCGCCGACGAAGGTCCGTTCCTCGACCCACTTGATGCGCGCCTTCATCGCGGCCCGTCCCATCGCTTGTCGCCCGTGTTGACGGCGACCATACGGCCTGCCGGCGGTCGGGTGTAGTGGCTTTCGCCGCCGGACGCGGCCCGCCCGGGGCAAATCACCGCGTCGGAACGATCGCCTGGTCACCTTGATCGTGCAATCCTGCGACGGCCTCAGCGATACAGCATCCGCCCAAGGTCCTCGAACAGCCGGTTCAGGCGTTCCCCCCGGTACCACTCGTCGATCGCGAAGTCGCCGTCCTCGGTCAGGTCGAAGAAGCTCCGCCCCGACATGCGCTTCAGCGCCAGCTGGGTCGACGACTGCTCAGCCAGCCGGTCGAGCACCCGGCGCAGCCTGATGCGCACCTGCGGATCCTGGACGCCGTCGGCCAGCCGGTTGGGCGACACCTCGCCCAGCCGGCGCGGCGTGATCGCGACCAGCACCGATGACCGGTAACGCAGGTCGGACTGCCGGTCGAACAGCCACTGCACGACCGGGATGTCCTTGAGCACCGGCGTGCCGTCGTTCGACTTGGTCGAGCCGGCCTCGGTCAGCCCGCTGACCAGGATGGTCTGCCCGTACCGGGCGGTGACGCTAGCTGCGACGCTGGTGCGGGTGGTCGACAGGGTCTGCGAGAAGGTGCTGGCCCCGCCGAGGGACGAGGTCGCCAGCGAGGAGCGCGCCACCTTGACGTTAAGGTTCAGGGTCTGGTCATCGATCACGGTCGGGGTGATCGACAGGCTGACCCCGATCGGCTTGTCCGTAATCGAACTGGACGAGCTGTCGCTGCCGACTATCCCGATCGTCACGATCGAACCGGAAAAGAAGGTCGAAGGCAGGCGGTCGATGGCGACCAGCGACGGCTGCGAGATGATCTCGCTGGTCGACTGCACCGAATTGGCGATGTCCAGCGCATAGGCGATGTAGTTCGTGGTCGGCGAGCTGCCGAGGTCGATGCTGAAGCTGCGGACGTTGGTCGAGTTGGTCCCAATCGAGGTCCCGTTCGACGAGCTGGTGGTCTCGGTGAAGGTCAGGCCGCCGGTGGCGAACACGCTCAGCGCGTTCAGCAGGTTCACGCCGTAGCGGCTGCCGACCGCGTCGTTCGACTGGATGATCGCGGTGTCGAGCATGACCGACGGCGGCGCCGGGGCACCCGGGCAGGGCCGCGGTATCGCCGGCAGACGCTCGGTCTCGTCGCCGTTGCCAGGCTGTGTGCCCTGCATCTCCGACGCTGACGGCAACGGAACGCCCGGCTCGCGGTCACAGTCGAACCAGTGCCCAGCCGCCTTGTCGGCAGTGCCCTGCGCGTCCTCCTCGACGGCGGCGTCGGACGACGTCTCCGTCGGTTCATCGGTGGCCTCGGCCGCCGCGAGCTGCAGGTCGGCCTGCCGCTGCTCCAGCTGGGCGAGTTGCACGCGTCCGTAGCCGTAGTTGCTCTCCAGGGCGGCAAGGGCCGGTCGCGCTGCCATCGGGTCCTGCAGAATCCCGGCCATCAGGGCGTCGAGGCGCAGCACCGTCGGAGTCTCCAGCCCGCGGCTGCGGGCATCCTCGCGCAGCGACCGGGCGACCGGCAGGTCCCCGGCGTACCAGGCGGCCACCAACAGTTCGTCGAGCAACTCCGGCTTTCCAGGCTGCCGCGCGTAGGCCTTCAGGAAGGCGTCGCGCGAAGCCTCGTACCGCCGGCCCTGGAAATGCAGCCGGCCGATCTGCTGATGCGGCAGCGGGCTGCGATCGTCCAGCCGGGCGGCGACCTCGTAGGCGGTCATCGCCAGGTCGGCGGTGTTGCGGCCCGACAGGTACTTCAGGTGATAGATCGTGCCGAGCAGCAGGTGGTACCCCATGGCGTCGGGGCGCAGCTTGATGGCGGCCTGCAGGCGCTCCGATGCCGCATCGAAGTCGCCGGCCTCCAGCCGCTTCAGCCCGTCGACCGCCAGGGTTGCCGGCACGTCCTTCGGATCGACCTTGCGCTCGGCGAGAGGGGACGCGGCCGGCGCCGGGTTGTCCGGCGCCGGCGATGCGAACATCTGCGTGGCCTCGGCGCACGCGCCGAGCAGCAGGCAGGCCACCGCCGGCACGAAGGCCTTGCGGAGACGACTCATGAGCCGGAGCGTCCGGTCAGCAGTTACTTGTCCTCAACGCACACAGCGCCGAGGTAGTTGTTGTTCGGGTCCTGCGGCGTCTTGAAGTAGATGCCAAGGAACTGGTTGTTCTTGCTCAGCGTCTGCGCCATTCCCCCGACCTGAAGGCTGCCATCCGGCATCTCCTTCATGTTGAATCCGCCGAACTCTTTCTTCTTGTCATTGTTGCAGTAGGACCCGCCCCACATCAGCTTCTTTTCCTGATTGTAGACGCCGACCAGGCACTCCGGGCCCGGCTTGCGCGGCCGGATTTTGATCGCCAGCTTCTTGTCGTTGCTCTTGCCTTCCTCAAAGTAAATCTTAACAAATCCGTTGAAATCGTCACTACTGCTGCCAGATCCAAGCTTTTCGAATGTCTTCTTACAGGTAAACTTGTAGTCGTCCTGCGTCTTTCCATGAATTTTATCTTTGAAATCCTTATAGCATTTGCAGTGCATTTCCTTGGCCTGCGCCGCGCCTGCCCCGAGAGCGAGCACGAGAACGCCCAGTACGAAAACCATGTTTCGCATCGCGAACTCCCCAAATTCACAAGAACTCCCCACTCAGACCGCAGAACCCTGTTGCAGACTGCGCCGACTATATTCGCCGACCCGCAATACCGCACAAGTGAACCACGTCCCGGACGTTACATACGTTTCAGAAGTTCCTGCAAGCGGTCTTGAATTAAATGCCTGCAAAAAGCACCGGACCGGCAGAGCGACCCGCCCAACCGCCGGGCGGCAGCCGCATGGCGCGCCGCTTGGTCCGCTCCCAGGCCTCGGGATTGCGGATGGTCTCCGGCCGCTCGCCGCGGAACACGCTCCGCGTGGTGCGGGCCACGGTCGCAGCGCTCTGCTCCTTGAGGCCGGCGGTCAACCCGCCAACATGCGGCGACGGCAGGAAGCTGTCGAGCTTGCACAGCGGGTTGTTCGGGCCGACCGGCTCGGCCTCCGGGGAACGGCGTGCAGACGGCAGTCCGAACGGGTGCCTCAGCGCTTGCGCACGAACTCGGTGCGCAGGACCAGGCCCTTGATCGACTCGTGGCGGCAGTCGATCTCCTCGGGGTTGTCGGTCAGGCGGATCGACTTGATGACCGTCCCCTGCTTGAGGGTCTGGCTGGTGCCCTTCACCTTCAGGTCCTTGACCAGGGCGACCGAGTCGCCGTCGGCCAGGACGTTGCCGGCGGCGTCGCGGACCACCAGCGCCTCGGCGGCGGCCGCGGCGATCTCGGAGGCCGGGCGCCATTCGCCGGTCGCTTCGTCGTAGACGTACTCGTCGCTGTCGTCGGACACGCCGGTCCCCTTTCCCAAAAAGAAGAATCGCGCCGACCGGCCGCAGGCGGCGCGCGTCGAGGTCTGGTCGGCATCGATGATCGGTGCAAGCCGCTTACACCACGGCGGACGGCCGGCGCAACGGTCTCCGCCGCCGCCGGGACGACCGCCCCCTTGCCATCCGCCCGATTGCGCCGCCACTCTTAGGGCCCGCCGAAGGGGCCGGACCGTCGATGTCCGGCCGCCAGAATGCATCCGAAGGCAGTCCGAAGGGAAAACCATGGCGCGACCCGTTATCGGCATCATCTGCAGCCGCCATCTGGTCGACGGCACGCGCGAGACCCAGATGACCGGCCGGCGCAACATCGACGCCGTCGCCAACGCGGCCGACTGCGCGCCGCTGCTGATCCCGAGCCTGCCCGATGCGATTTCCGTCGGCGACCTGCTGGAGGCGGTCGACGGGGTGATGCTGACCGGCGGCCGGGCCAACGTGCACCCGCGGCACTACGGCGAGGAGTTGACCGAGCGGCACGGCGAGATGGATGAGGGCCGCGACGGGGTCGCCCTGCCGCTGGTGCGCGCCTGCATCGAGCGCGGGGTGCCGATCTTCGGGATCTGCAAGGGCATCCAGGAGATGAACGTGGCACTCGGCGGCAGCCTGCACCCGGAAGTCGGCGAGCTGCCGGGCAAGCACCGGCACCGGATGCCGAAGGGCTGCAAGGACCCGAAGATCGTCTTCGAGCTGCGCGAGCAGGTCCGCCTACGGCCCGGCGGCGTGCTGGCGACCATGCTGGGCACCGAGTCGATCGTTACCAACTCGCTGCACGGCCAGGCGGTCCTGGAGCCGGGCGAGCGCGTCGTGCTGGAGGGCTGGGCCGCCGACGACACGGTCGAGGCGATCTCGGTCGCCGGCGCCCGCAGCTTCGCGGTCGGCGTGCAGTGGCACGCCGAGTACGAGGCCGAGACCGACCCGGTGAACAGCGTGCTGTTCGGGCGTTTCGGCGACGCCGCCCGGGCCTACCGGAAGCTGCGCCGGGCCGCCGCCGCCTGAGACCCTGCATTCGTTGCGCCTCGCCGGCGCCACCCTGTGAACCGATACGGACCCGCCCGATGACCGCGCCCGACCCGATCACGATCTCGGTGATCCACCATCGCCTGACCGGCATCGTGGAGGAGATGGGCGAGGCGATGCTGCGCACCTCGTTCTCGCAGATCCTCAACTCCAGCCGCGACTTCTCGACCGCGATCTGCGGCGCCGACTCCCAGCTGGTCGCCCAGGCCGAGCACATCCCGGTCCATGTCGGCGCCCTGCAGCCGGCCGCCAAGGCGGTGATCCAGGCGTTCGGCGACGACGTCCACCCGGGCGACGTGTTCCTGCTGAACGACCCCTATGCCGGCGGCAGCCACCTGCCCGACGTCACCGCCTTCGTGCCGATCTTCCTGGACGGCGCGCTGACCTTCTGGGCGATCAACCGGGCCCACCACTCCGACATCGGCGGCGCCACCTACGGCGCCTACAACGCCTCGGCCCGCGAGATCTGGCAGGAGGGCATCCGGCTGCCGCCGATCAGGTTCTACGACAAGGGCGTCATGCGCCCGGACATGCTGCGGATGCTGAAGGCCAACGTCCGGCACGCCCGCGACTTCGAGGGCGACCTGTCGGCGCAGATCGGCTCGGTGCTGCTGGCCGACCGCCGGGTCAAGGCGCTGGCCCGTGAGTTCGACCGCGCCACCATCGTCGCCGCGGTCGACCGGATGCTGGAGGCGACCGAGGCGCAGACCCGCGAGAGCATCGCCGAGTGGAAGGACGGCACCTACATCGGCGAGGCCTGGCTGGACGACGACGGCCGCGGCAACGACGACATCCTGATCCGCGCCAAGGTCACCGTCGACGGCTCCAGCCTGACCGTCGACCTGCGCGAGTGCGCGCCACAGGTGACCAGCTTCGTGAACTCGTCGCCGGCCAACACCCGCTCGGCGGTGATCGTCGCCCTGTCGGTGCTGCTGGACAAGGAGATCGCCAAGAACGAGGGCATGGTGCGGCCGCTGACCATCCTCACCACGCGCGGGACCATCGTCGACCCGGACCCCGGCCTGCCGGTCACCATGTGCACCTCGCACTGCAGCAACGAGATCATCGAGGCCGTGGTCACCGCCCTGTCCGGCGCCTGCCCGGAGCAGGCCATGGGCGGCTGGGGGCGCCGGCTGCGGATCGCCATCAAGGGCGTCGACCCGCGCAACGACCGGCCGTTCATCTGGCACATGTTCCACGCCCGGCCGGGCGGCGGCGCCTCGTCCGGCGGCGACGGCTGGCACAACGCCGGCGAGTGGCACTCGGCCGGCGGCCTGAAGTTCGGCTCCGTCGAGGTCGCCGAGGCCCGGTTCCCGCTGTTCTTCGGGCGCCACGAGTTCCGCCCGGATTCCGGCGGCGACGGCCGCTATGTCGGCGGCACCGGGGTCGACCTCGACCTGACCGTCGAGACCGAGCAGCCGGCGGTCGCCAACACCGCCGGCGACGGCCTGCGCCACGGGGCGCGCGGCATGCTCGGCGGCCACGACGGCGCGCCGCACCACTACCTGATGCACCCGCCCGGCGCCGACACCGTGGTGCTGGCCAGCAAGGCCGAGGGCATCCGGGTGCCGCCGGGCACCACCTTCGAGATCCATTCCGGCGGCGGCGGCGGCTGGGGACCGCCCGAGCAGCGCGACCCGGCGGCCCGGGCGCGCGACGCCCGCGACGGCCTAGTCTCCGCCCCGAACACCGCCCCGAACGCCGGAGGCGACCGATGAGCTACCGGATCGCGGTCGACGTCGGCGGCACCTTCACCGATCTGGTGGCGGTCGATTCCGCCGGCAGGGTCACCTTCGTCAAGGTCCCGAGCACGCCCGAGGACCAGGCGATCGGCTTCATGGACGGCATCGCCCGGCTGGCCGAGACCCTGGGGCTGGCGGTGCCGGACCTGCTGGCGGACACCGACCAGGTGCTGCACGGCATGACCGTCGCCACCAACGCCCTGCTGGAGCGCAAGGGTGCGAAGGTCGGGCTGCTGACCACCGAGGGCCACCGCGACGTGCTGGAGATGCGCGAGGGCCTGAAGCCCGACCGCTACAACCTGCGCCTGCCGCGCCAGGAGCCGATCGTGCCGCGGCACCTGCGGTTCGGGGTGCGCGAGCGGATCCGCGCCGACGGCCGGGTCGAGACGCCGCTCGACCGGGCCTCGCTCGACGCCGCGATCGCCGCGCTGAAGGCCGAGGGGGTCACCTCGGTGGCGGTCGCCTACCTGCACTCCTACCGCAACGACCGGCACGAGCGGGAGACGCTGGAGGCGCTGCAGGCGGCGATGCCGGAAGCCAGCATCTCGCTGTCCTCCGACGTGCTGCCGCAGATCAAGGAGTTCGAGCGGGTCTCGACGACGGCGGTGAACGCCTATGTGGCGCCGCTGATCAAGGGCTACCTGGAAGGCCTGGAGGGCCGGCTGCGCGACGCCGGGTTCACCGGCCCGCTGCTGATCATCTTTTCGCACGGCGGGGTGGCGCCGGTCGGCGAGGCGGTGCGGATCGCCGCCGGCACCGTGCTGTCCGGCCCGGCCGGCGGCCTCGCCGGCGGGCGCCGGATCGCCGAGATGATGGGCATCCCCGACCTGATCACCTTCGACGTCGGCGGCACCTCGACCGACATCTCGATGGTCATGAACGGCGACGTGGTGCTGTCCAGCAACCGGACCATGGCGAACGAGCGCATCGCCATGCCGAGCCTGGACATCGTCACGCTGGGCGCCGGCGGCGGCTCGATCGCCCGGCCGGTGGCCGGCGGCCTGCTGACCGTCGGACCGGAGTCCGCCGGCGCCCGGCCCGGGCCGATCTGCTACGGCCGCGGCGGCACCAGCCCGACCGTGACCGACGCCAGCGTGGTGCTCGGCTTCCTCGACCCCGACAACTTCGCCGGCGGCCGCTCCAGGCTCGACCGCGACGCCGCCCTGGCGGCGTTCGCGACCCTCGGCGAGGCCCTGAAGGTCGACGCCCTGCAGGCGGCCGAGGGCGTGCACCGGGTGGTCAACACCCAGATGGCCGAGGGCATCCGCGCCGTCACGGTGCGCCGCGGCGTCGACCCGCGGCGCTTCGGCCTGCTCGGCTTCGGCGGTGCCGCCGGCCTGCACGTCACCGAGCTGGCCCGCATGCTCGGCCTGCGCCGGGTGGTGGTGCCGCGCGTCGCCTCGGTGCTGTCGGCCTGGGGCATGCTGACGACGGAGCTGCGCCTGGAGGCCGTGCAGTCGCTGCTCGGCGAGGCCGACACCCTGGACGTCGAGGCGGTGCAGGCGCTGTATGCCGGCATGGTGGCCGACGGCCGGGCCCGCATGGCGCAGTGGTTCGACGGCGAGATCGCGGCGCGCCGCAAGGCCGACATGCGCTACGGCGAGCAGGTGTTCGAGATCGACGTCGAACTCGGCGACATCGACCTGCAGGCGCCGGACGCGATGGCGACCCTGAAACGGTCGTTCGAGGCCCGCCACGAGGAGCTGTACGCCTACAACCTGCCGGACCAGCAGCCGGTGCTGGTGAACGCCCGGGTGGCGACCGTCGGCGTCCTGCCCGATCTGCCGCAGGAGCCGACCGTCGAGGACCGCGAGCCGGCAGCGCCCAAGGGTGCCCGCGACATCTACCTGGGCGGATGGACCGCGGCCGAGGTCTACGAGTTCCCGCTGCTGGCGGCCGGCCAGGTGATCGAGGGCCCGGCTCTGGTCGAATCCGAGACCACCACGGTGCTGCTGCGCCCCGGCGACCGCGGCACCGCCACGGCGCATGGCTGGCTGGACATCGCGGTCGGCAGCTGAGCGTCAGCCGCCGGCCAGCAGCCGCGTGGCGCGCTGCTTGGTGCGCTCCCAGGCCTCGGGGTTGCAGATGGCCTCCGGCCGCTCGCCGCGGAACACGCTCAGCATGGTGCGGGCCACGGTCGCGGCACTCTGCTCCATGAAGCCGGCGGTCAGCCCGCCGACATGCGGCGACAGCAGGATGTTGTCGAGCTTGCACAGCGGGTTGTCCGGGCCGACCGGCTCGACCTCGAACACGTCGAGCGCGGCGGCCCGGATCCGCCGCCCGGCCAGTGCCGTGTGCAGGGCGTCCTGGCTGACGATCTTGCCGCGCGCGGTGTTGATCAGGCAGGCGTGCGGCTGCATCGCCGCGAACGCCGCGTCGTCGAACATGTGGTGGGTCTCGTCGTTCAGCTCGGCATGCACCGAGACGTAGTCCGAGCGGCCCAGCAGGTCGACCAGGTCCTCGACCTTCTCGACGCCCAGCTCGTCCATGGTCGCCTTGTCGACGTACGGGTCGTAGGCCAGCACGGTCTGCGAGAAGGCGCCGGCGCACTTGCGGGCCATCTCCCGGCCGATCTGGCCGAGGCCGACGATGCCGAGGGTCGAGCCCTCCAGGTCCCGGATGGTGTTGCCCGCACCCAGCCGGTCGCTCCAGCCGGTGCCGGCCCGGGTCATGGCGTCGTGCTCGAAGCCGTGGCGCGACAGGCTCATCATCATGAACAGCGCGTGCTCCGACACCGGCACCTTGCCGAAGCCCGGGTTGTTCACGACCGACACCCCGCGCTCGGTCGCCGCCGCGATGTCGATGGCGTCGGTGCCGCGCCCGGACGAGCAGATCACCAGCAGGTCCTCGGCCGCGGCGATCACCTCGGCGTCGACCTTGTTCGGGTAGCGCCCGCAGATGCCGTGGGCACCGCGCGCCGCCCCCAGCACCGCCGCCCGCTCCGGGCGGAGCAGCAGCTCGACGTCGGCGTGCTCGCGCAGATGGGCCTCGCCGCCGGGATGGTACAGCGGATCGATCAGCAGAACCTTGTGGCGCATGGGAATCCTGTCGGGAGAGGGCCGGCGGACGCGGCGGGGAGGGATCGCGACCCTAGCCGTCCGCCCCGGGCGGGACAAGCCGCCCCCCCTGCTTGACCCACGTCAACGCCGGACCGCACGGATTGCGGAAATATGACAGCGCTACGATGGAGACGGCCGGCGGCGGAGGATGGAATGCTCACATTCGAGGACTGTCTCGCCCTGGCGGAGCTGACCGAGGAGGAGATCGCGGCGATCGCCGAGCACGAGCACCTGCCGGCCATCGTCGCGGCCGAGCTCGGCAACTACCTGGTCCACGACGACAAGGGCGTCCCGGTGATCCGCCGGATGATCCTGGACGACATCGAGGCGGCCCGGGCCCGCGGCGACAGCCGGCACGCCCTGGCGCTGAAGATGGTGCTGAAGCACTTCGTGGAGACGCACCCGAGCGTCAAGGGCGACCGCGGCGACTGACGGCTACGAGCCGAACCCGACCCGGCCGATCGCCGGCAGCCGCAGGGCCGGCTTCGTCAGGTCCAGCCCGACTGAGAGCCCGAGCAGGTTGATCTCGACCCCCTCCTCCGGCGCCAGGATCAGGCCGGCGAGCCCGAGCAGCGACACCTGGACGCCGCCGCCGCTGGGTGCCCGGCCGATCGCGTCGGCCAGCGGGCGGTAGTCCTTGCCGATCGCGGTCGGCGGCAGGTCGAGCCCGAGTTCCGGCACGGAGCGCGCCACATGGGCGGTAAAGGTGTTGCTGTTCGGCCCGGGATAGCTGCGATAGCGCTCCGGGAACGGATAGGCCGCGACCGCCGCCTCGATCCGCGGGATCAGCGCGGCCGCCGCCTCGCCCCGCCGGTCGACCAGCAGCCGCGGGGGCTGGCCGTACCACATGGCGTCGGGTGCGGCGTAGTTGCGCCGGACCACCCGGCCGCCGCCCCAGCCGACGACGTCCCAGCGGGTATAAGCCTCGCCGCCCTCGGTCTTGGTCACGATCCAGGTGTGGACCGCCACCACCCCGCGCCAGCCGAAAGTCTGGGCGGCGTAGACCTGGACCACGGCGCGCGGCTCCTCGGCCGGATCCGGGGCCAGACCGGTCGAGGCGCGCGACGCCTCGTACCAGGGCACCTGCGCCCAGGAATGCCCGGCACTCTTGATCAGCACCGGGGCGAGCAGCCCGGCGACGGCGATCCCTATCGAGAGATTGGCAAGAACACCCATCGGCCCCGCCGCACTGCCGTGCGCCCCGTTCCATGTACTTCCATCCCGGGAAGATAGGATGCGCCGGCGGTTCGGCAACGTCTACCGCAATGCAACATTCGGCGAAACTCGGCGCGGGGCGGCGGGTGGGTTCCGGAGTCCGCGAGGCGGCTCCGGAACGACGAAGGAGAGGGTGGCTCCCGCCCTGCCTTTCGTCATCCCGGTGCGAGCGCCAAGCAGTCGACGCCGGGATCCATGGAGAGACGGACCCTGAGCGGCCGGTGGGTTCCGGCTCGGCCGCGCCGTAGTGGCGCGCCCGTCCGGAATGACGAAAGGGAGAGAAGGTCACACACCCCATTTCGTCATTCCGGACCGGACCGCCGTTGGCGGGACGGGTCCGGAACCCACCCGCCGCCTCGACGCTGCCCGTCTCAGTTCATGCGGAACAGCTTGCCCGGGTTCATGATGTTGTCCGGGTCGAGCGCCTGCTTGACCGCCCGCATCACCGGGATCGCCTCCGGCAGCTCGGCCGCCAGGAACTCCATCTTTCCGTAGCCGACCCCGTGCTCGCCGGTGCAGGTGCCGTCCATCGACAGGGCCCGCAGCACCATGCGGTCGGCGTGCTCCTTGGCGCGGCGCAGCTCGTCGGCATCGTTCGGGTCGATGACGTAGACCAGGTGGAAGTTGCCGTCGCCGACATGCCCGACCAGCGGCGCGAACAGGCCGGTCTCCTCCAGGTCCTTCTTGGTCTCGACGATGCACTCGGCGAGCCGCGAGATCGGCACGCAGACGTCGGTCGGCCAGCCCTTGGAGCCGGGCCGCTGGGCCAGAGCGGCGTAGTAGGCGTTGTGCCGCGCCTCCCACAGCTGGGTGCGGTCCTCCGGCTTGGTCGCCCACTTGAAGTCGGTGCCGCCCATCTCCTGGGCGATGCCCTGCACGGTCTCGGCCTGCTCGACCACCCCGGCGCTGGTCCCGTGGAACTCGAAGAACAGCGTCGGCTTGGCCTCCAGTCCCTCGAGCTTCGAGTGGCTGATGCAGGCGCCCATCTGGGCGTCGTCCAGCAGCTCGACCCGGGCCACCGGCACGCCGGTCTGGATCGTCAGGATGCAGGTGTTGACCGCGCTCTCCAGGTCCGGGAACTGGCAGACCGCCGCCGACATCGCCTCGGGGATGCCGTAGACCTTGAGCTGGACCTCGGTGATCACGCCGAGCGTGCCCTCGGAGCCGACGAACAGCCGGGTCAGGTCGTAGCCGGCGGCCGATTTCTTGGCCCGCCGCGCGGTCTTCACGATGCGGCCGTCGGCCATCACCACGGTCAGGCTGAGCACGTTGTCGCGCATGGTGCCGTAGCGCACCGCGTTGGTGCCGGAGGCGCGGGTCGCGCACATGCCGCCGATGGTGGCGTCGGCCCCGGGATCGATCGGGAAGAACAGCCCGGTGTCGCGCAGGTGCTCGTTGAGCTGCTTGCGGGTGACGCCGGCCTGCACCCGGACGTCCAGGTCCTCGGCGTTGACCTCCAGCACCTTGTTCATGCCGGAGACGTCGATGCACAGGCCGCCGCGCAGTGCCGCCACCCCGCCCTCCAGCGAGGTGCCGACCCCGAACGGGATCACCGGCCACTTGTTGGCGGCGCAGATCTTCACGGCCTCGGAGACCTCGTCGGTGCTCTCGGCGAAGAACACCGCGTCGGGCGCGACCGTCGGGTGATAGCTCTCGTCGGTGCCGTGCTGGCGGCGGATCGCCTCGCCGGTCGAGAGGCGGACGCCGAAGCGCTCCTTCAGCGCGGCGATCGCGGTCTCGCGGGCGGTGGCGTTCGAAGGGATGGCGTCGACCTGCATCGCAAGGCTCTCCGATCGGGCGGTCAAAACGGGTGGCGCGCAGAATGCCCCGGCGCCGCCGCCGGGTCGAGTGCCCTGATCCCCCGGTCAGGTTGCCGCGATCGACAGCACCGCCGTGATCACCGCGACCCCGGCGAGGTTCAGCAGCAGGCCGGCCCGCAGCATCTGCGGCAGGGTGATGTAGCCGGAGCCGAACACGATCGCGTTGGGCGGCGTCGCCACCGGCAGCATGTAGGCCGAGGACGCGGCCAGGGCGACCGCCATCGCGACCACCGTCGCAGACAGCCCGGTGCCGTCGGCGAACGCCGCCACCACCGGCAGCAGCGCCGCGGTGGTGGCGGTGTTGCTGGTCAGCTCGGTCAGCAGGATGACCAGCAGGGTCACCCCGACCAGCAGCACCACCGGCGGCGCGATCGCCAGCAGGTCGAGGCCGCCGCCGAGCCAGCCGGCCAGCCCCGAGGTCTCGATCGCCCGCGCCAGGCTCAACCCGCCGCCGAACAGCACCAGGATCTCCCACGGCAGGCGCTTGGCGCTCGGCCAGTCCATCAGGAACTCGCGGCGCCGCCAGTCGGCCGGAATCGCGAAAAGCGCGACCGCGCCGGCGATCGCCAGGCCGGTGTCGGTGACGAGGCCCCTGCCGAGCAGGTCGTCGAGGAACGGCCGCAGGATCCAGCACACCGCGACCGCCGCGAACACCGCGGCAACCCGCTTCTCGGGCACGCTGACCGGCCCCATGGCCCGCAGCATGCCGGCCAGGGCGTCGCGGCCGCCCTGCGGAGCCGTGTCGGCGAACGGGAACGCCACGCGGGTCAGGACCAGCCATGCCAGCGGCAGCATCGCGACGGCAACCGGCACGCCGACCGCCATCCAGCCGGCGAAGCCGACGGTCACGCCGAAGCCCTGGGCCAGGAACCCGGCGGCCAGCGCGTTCGGCGGCGAGCCGATCAGGGTCGCCAGCCCGCCGATCGAGGCGGCATACGCGACGCCGAGCATCATCGCCGTCGCGAAGTTCGAGCCGACGACCGCCCCGGCGTCGTCCTCGCCGGACGCGACCGCGACCAGCGAGGCCGCGATCGGCAGCATCATCATCGCGGTGGCGGTGTTGCTGATCCACATGCTGAGCACGGCGGTGGCCAGCATGACGCCGGCCACCAGGCTGCGCGGGCGGCTGCCGACCAGGATCACGATGTGCAGCGCGATCCGGCGGTGCAGGCTCCAGCGCTGGACCGCCGCCGCGATCACGAAGCCGCCGAGGAACAGGTAGATCAGCGGGTCGGCGTACGGCGCGGCCGCCGCCCTGGCATCGGCGATGCCGAGGACCGGCAGCAGCACCAGCGGCAGCAGCGCGGTCGCGGCGAGCGGCACCGCCTCGGTCGCCCACCAGGCCGCCATCCACACCGCAACGGCGGCGGTCGACCAGCCGGCCGGCGACAGCCCGGCCGGCACCGGCGAGGCCGACAGCGCGACGAACAGGGCCGGCCCGAGCAGCAGGCCGACCGTCTGGTAGCCCCGGTAGCTCCCCGCCGTCACCGCGCCGTCCGGCATGACTGCACCTCCGTCGATCTGACCGGTCGGATACCGCATACCACAGGACCGGGGCTCGGATTGCCGAACGGTTAACGAATCCTTATATTGAAACCCGGTTGCAGAACGCAGCGCCCGATGCCCGGAACAAGCACCCGGGTGTCCGACGATCGACCGGCCGGAGGTGGGGAAATGGCCATCGACTCGTCCGGGACCGGAAGCGGCACCGTCTCGCAGCTGCGGGATACCATCACCGCCCTTCGGGGACTGGACACGATCAACCGGATCAATCCGACGGCGGACGATCCGGACCGGATTCGCACCGAGGATTCCGTCCGGGTGTCCGATACCGCGACCCCGGACCCGCGGGTTCTGGAGCAGCAGGAGCTCGACACCATCCGGCAAGGGCTGAGCGACGCCTCGGCGGCCGGCAACGTGGCGCTCGCCGGCTCCCAGGCGGTGTCCGGGACGCTCGACGAGATCGGCACCCGGCTCCAGCAGCTCACCGACACCAGCCTGAGCCAGGACCGGCGCACCGCGCTCGCCGCCGAGATCGACACCCTGGTCCGGCAGGGGTTGGAGACCGTCGACCAGGCCAGCTTCAACGGCGTCAACCTGCTCGACGCCGAGCGCAACGAGAACCTGGAGGTCGTGGCCGACCGCGAGGGCAACACCGAGACGGTCCGCGACCAGACCCTCCGGCCGGCGCTGGAAAACCTCCAGACCCTCAACCTCGAGACCGCCGAGGGCGCACAGTCGGCGATCGACGGCGTGTTCGCCGACGCCCGCACCGCCACCGACATCGCGGTCCGTCAGCTGACCGAGGACAACGGCCGGATCGGCGAGCGGCTGACCGCGATCCAGGACCGTCAGACCGAGCTCGCCGGCGCTGACCTGGCCGTCGATCCCGGGCTGGACAGCGAGGGCGCCCAGCAGACCGCGCAGCAGCTGGCGTCCCAGCTCCAGCAGGCGCTCGGCGACCAGAACAGCCTCGGGATCGTCAACACCCGTCCGGAGACCCTGATCGGGCTGTTCCGCTAGGACCTGCCGGCCAGCCGGTTCAGGTCAAGGGAACCTCCGCGCACGGGCAGACCGTCGCCGGCCCGCCGGGCGCGATGAAGTCGGCCCACACCGCGTTGTGGTGTTCGATGATCTTGGCCGCCGGCAGATGCGGGCGGTCGGCCGTCGTGTGACCGTCGGACGGCACCAGCGTCGGGATGCCTCGCGCCAGGGCGCTGCGCACCGTGGTGTCCACGCAGTAGTCGGTGGCGCAGCCGGTCACGATCAACCGCTCGATCCGGTTGTCCGCCAGCACCCGGTCGAGCGTGGTGCCGAGGAACGAGTCGCAGGCGGTCTTGCGGACCACCACGTCGCCGTCCCGCACCTCCAGGTCCGCCAGCAGGTGCCAGCCGGGCGCATCGGGATGATGAGGGTCGCCCTCCGGCCCGTCGTGCTGCACGAACACCACCAGCCCGCCCGCGCCACGGACCGCCGTCGCCAGCCGGTTGAGCCGCTGCACCAGCCCCGCCGTATCGTGGCGCGGGCTGGCCGCGGTGAACGAGCCCTGCTGCATGTCGATGACGATCAGTGCCGGTCGCATGCCCTCACTCCCCGATCGGCATCGTTGTCGGGCGCGGCGGAACCGCGAACTCGTAGGTCCGCGTCTCCGGGTCGATGCCGAGATTGGCGTTGTACCAAGGATCGGCGTGCAGCAGGGCGCCCCAGCGTTCCCGCATGATCGCGGTCTCGACCTCCCAGCGCCGGCGCTTCGCCACCGTCATGTAGGGGCCGCGGGTCGCGGATTCGTGGTGCAGCAGCCGTGCGTGCGGGGTCCAGACCGTCCGGAAGCCGCGCGCCGAGGCCTGCAGGCACAGGTCGATGTCGGAGTAGTCGACCGTCAGATGCTCGGCATCGAACCCGCCGGCCGCGTCGAACACCTCGCGGCGCATCGCCAGGCAGGCGCCGGTGACCGCGCTCAGGGTCTGCACAAGCCGGGCCCGCCCCATGTAGCCGCCGTCGGTGTCCGGCTGACCGACGTCGACATGCCGGGCCACCCAGTCGCCGGACAGGACGACGCCGCCGTGCTGCACCGTGCGGTCCGGGTACAGCAGCTTGGCGCCGACCGCCCCGACGTCGCGCCGGCAGGCCTGGCGCACCAGTTCCTCGAGCCAGTCCGGATCGAGCGGCTCGACGTCGTTGTTCAGGAACACCAGCACGTCGCCGCGCGCCGCCGCAGCACCATCGTTCATCAGCGCCGAGAAGTTGAACGGCCCCGGCCGCGCCAGCACCCGGACCCGCGGGTCCTGTTCGACCTGGCGGAACCAGGCCAGGGTCTCCGATCGCTCGCTGCCGTTGTCGAGGATCACCACCTCGCGCTCGGGATAGCCGGTGGCGTGCAGGACGCCGTCGACGCAGCGCCGCAGCAGCTCGAGCCGGTCGCGGGTGGCGACCACGATGCTGGCCAGCGGAGCCGGTGCCGGCAGCGGCCACTCGACCCGATGGCCGTCGCCGGCCGGCACCAGCCGGGCGCCCGGGTGCCGTCGCGCCAGATGCTCGGCGACGGCGCGCCGGGTGGCGGCGGCGGCATACGGCTTGGCGTCCATGGTGAGTGCGGTCGACCCGGCGACCGCCCGCCAGTGGTACAGGACCCGCGGCAGGTGCCGGATGCGGTCCGGCGTCGTCGCCTCCGAGACCCGCAGCAGCAGGTCGTGGTCCTGGCTGCCCTCGACGCCCTTGCGCAGCCCCCCGACCCGCTCGACCAGCGCGCGGCGGTATACCGCGAGATGGCAGACGTAGTTCTGTCCGAGCACCCGGTCGGGGTCGAAGTCCGGCTTGAAATGCGCGCCGAAGCGCGAGCCGAGCTCGTCGATCTTGTCCTCGTCGGTGAACACCAGGTCGAGGTCCGGGTCGGCGACGATCGCGGCGGCGACGTGGTGCAGGGCGTGCGGGTGCAGCATGTCGTCGTGGTCGAGGAAGCCGACCCAGCCGCCCTCGGCCATGGCCAGCGCCGAGTTGGTCGCCGCCGAGATGTGGCCGCGCTCGGCCCGCCAGGTTACCGCGATCCGCGGGTCGCGCGCCGCCGCCGCCTCCAGCACCGCGCGCACCGCCGGGTCCGACGAGGCATCGTCGGCGAGCCGCAGGCGCCAGTGCGGATAGAGCTGCCGCTCGACCGAGGCGATCGCCTGCTCGAGAATCGCCGGCGGCGGGTCGCAGACCGGCACCAGCACGCTGATCACCGGCGGCTCGGTCCAGCCGGCGCACTCGGCCGCCAACGCCACCGGGTCGTCGCGCGCCTCGACGGCGGCGATCCAGCGCTCGTACCGGCTGGTCGCGGTCCGGGCCCAGTCCAGGCCGGCGCGGCGGCCGACCCGCAGGGCCGGCTCCGGTACCTCGGGGGCCGCCTCGAACCGCGCGAGCACCGGCGCCGCCGCCGCAGCGTCGCCCGCCGCGACCAGCGCCTCGGCCAGCGCGATCGCCGCCTGGTCGTCGCCCGGGTCGACGCACAGCCAGCGCCGGCAGGGCGGCTCGGATTCCGCCAGTCGGGCCAGGTCGGCCAAGGCTTCGGCATGGCCCGGGGCCAGCAGCAGGGCGCGCCGCACCAGGAGCGTCGCCGTGGCAAGATCGCCGAGCCGGGCCGTCACCCGGCCCAACCGGTCCCACGCCCCGGGCCGCGCCGGGTCGAGGGCGACTGCCCGCTTCAGCCAGCGCCGTCCGTCTGCCCGGGTGCCGAGCAGCGGCAGGGTCACCCCGACGTTGTACAGCGCCTCCGGATCGGCGGGCTGCAGGATGACCTGCCGGCGCAGCGCCACCGCCGCCTCGTCGACCCGGCGCGCGCCGTGGCAGGCGCCGGCCAGCGCGGCATGCCGGTCCGGGTCGGCGGGCTGCAGCCGGGCCGCGGTCCGGAACGCGGCGATCGCATCGTCGATCCGGCCGGTCCGGCGCAGCAGCACGGCCAGGTTGGCGTGCGCCACCGACACCGCCGGCCAGCGCGCGACCACCGCCTCGAACGCGGCAATCGCCGCCTCCGGCGGGCCGTTCGACGCCAGTTCGGCGGCCGCGGCAAAGGCCGTCGGCAGATCGGCGCTCTTGTCGGTCGTCATGGCCGGTGTCGGGACCCGCGGTTCGATCGGCCCCTCATTACACGGCCGACCGCCACACGACACGGGCTTTCGTGACGTTAAGGGTTCATTCACGCCATGGCCCTATTGTCGGTTCCGGGGAGACACAGAACTTCTCGCCAAAGGTGAATCGACATGTGGGCGGCAATCAAATCGGCATTGGGCGGCAGCGACGAGCGCCGCGTGGCCCCGCGTGTCAGCGCCATCGGCACGGTCCACGTCGACAGCCGGACCTACCCGCTGGAGAACTGGAGCGCCTCCGGCGTGCTGTTCAGCGGCCATGACGGCCGTCTGGCCAAGGGCCAGCGCTTCAAGATGCGACTCGAGGTGCAGGGCGACCGCGGGCTGATCGAGTTCAACGCCGAGGCGGTGGTGGTCCGCCTCGCCGGCGACAAGGTGGCGGCCCAGTTCTTCATGATCGACAAGGCCAAGAAGCGGATCATCATGGACTACTTCGCGCGGCTCGACGCGAAGCGTTGACCCCCGCCGGCTCGGACGCCAGACTCCGCACCCGACCACGGGATTGCGGAACGGGCCGGGTCAAGCGTGAGCATCTGGGGAAAAATCATCGGCGGCGCCGCGGGCTTCGCGCTCGGCGGGCCGATCGGGGCGTTGCTGGGCGTGGTCGGCGGTCACGCCATCGACCGCTATGCGACTCCGCCGGAGCCGATCGACGAGGAAGCCGCGACCCGCAAGATCGCGTTCACCATCGGCGTGATCGCGCTGGGCGCCAAGATGGCGAAGGCCGACGGGGTGGTGACGCGCGACGAGATCGCGGCGTTCCGCGAGGTCTTCCACATCCCGCCCGAGGAGACCCGCAACGTCGGCCGGGTGTGGGACACCGCCCGCCGCACCAGCGAGGGGTTCGAGGCCTACGCCGCCCAGATCGCCCGGCTGTTCAACCCCGGGTCGCCGGTCCTCGAGCAGCTCCTGGGGTCGCTGTTCCACATCGCCCGTGCCGACGGCGTGGTGCACGAGAAGGAAATCGAGTATCTCCGGCGCGTCGCCGCCATCTTCGGATTCGACGACCTTGCGTTCGAGCGCCTGCGCGCCACCTTCAGCGGCGAGCCCGGCAACGACCCCTACTCCATCCTGGGCGTGTCCCCGGACGACGACGACAAGAGCATCCGCGACAGCTACCGACGCCTGGTGCGCGAGCACCACCCCGACCGCCTGATCGCCCAGGGTCTCCCGGAGGAAGCGGTGGCGGCGGCCACCGAGAAACTGGCGCGCATCAACGGCGCCTGGGACCGCATCAAGCAGCACCGCAACCTGACCTGAACCGCTTTTCTTGGTCCGCAACATGGCATCTCCCAGCGACAGGGCGACTCCGCCGGCCGTCGCGCTCCGCGGCGCGCAACTCGGCTTCGGCGGCCGGCCGCTGTTCACCGGCATCGACCTGCCGGTCGCCAAGGGCGACCGGATGTGCCTGGTCGGGCGCAACGGCTCGGGCAAGTCGACCCTGCTGAAAGCGTTGTCGGGCGAGGTCGACATCGACGCCGGCGAGCGCTTCGTGCAGCCCGGCGCCCGCATCGCCTACCTGCCCCAGGACCCGCGTCCGCCGGCCGACCAGCTGGTGTTCGACTATGTCTTCGCCGGCCTGCCGCCGGCCCCGGAGGGGATTCCCCGCGACCATCTGGTCGAGGCCGCGCTGGCCGGCCTCGCCCTCGACGGCGACCGCTCGATGGGCACCCTGTCCGGCGGCGAGGCCCGGCGCGCCGCGCTGGCCCGGGCGCTGGTGTCGGAGCCGGACGTGCTGCTGCTCGACGAGCCGACCAACCACCTGGACCTGCCGACCATCGAGTGGCTGGAGCAGGAACTGCTGCGCAGCGAGGCCGGCCTGCTGATCATCAGCCACGACCGCGCGTTCCTGCGCCGGCTGGCCAACCGCACCCTGTGGCTGGAGCGCGGCGAGCTGCGCCGGCTGAACGGCGGCATCGACGAGTTTCCCGACTGGGCCGACCGGGTGCTGGCCGAGGAGGAGGCCCAGGCCCACAAGCTGAACCGCCGGATCGCCGAGGAGACCCGTTGGCTGCGCGAGGGCCTGACCGCCCGGCGCAAGCGCAACATGGGCCGGGTTCGCGCCCTGCTCGGCCTGCGCCGCGACAAGGCGGAGCGGATCAAGCGCCCGGAGGGCCTGAAGCTCGACGCCGGCGACGCCACCCGCAGCGGCAGCCTGGTGCTGGAAGCCATCAAGCTGTCGAAGACCTACACCGACGACCGCGGCGGCGAGAAGCAGGTCGCCGACGACGTCTCGTTCACGGTCCGGCGCGGCGACCGCATCGGCATCATCGGCCGCAACGGCGCCGGCAAGACCACGCTGCTGCGCATGCTGCTCGGCCGCGAAGAGCCGGATTCCGGGCGGGTGAAGCTCGGCTTCGGGGTCGAGCCGGTGTACTTCGACCAGAAGCGCGCCCAGCTGAACCCCGACGACAGCCTGTGGTCGACCCTGTGCCCGGGTGGCGGCGACACCGTGACGGTGCAGGGCAAGCCGCGCCACGTGGTGTCCTACCTCCGCGACTTCCTGTTCGCCGACCGGCAAGCCACCGCCAAGGTCGCCACCCTGTCCGGCGGCGAGCGCAACCGCCTGCTGCTGGCCAAGCTGTTCGCCCAGCCGCACAACCTGCTGGTGCTCGACGAGCCGACCAACGACCTCGACGTCGAGACCCTCGACCTGCTGCAGGAAGAGCTGGCGGACTACGACGGCACCATCATCCTGGTCAGCCACGACCGCGACTTCCTGGACCGCACCGTGACCTCGATCATGGCGGTCGAGGGCGACGGCAAGGTCCGGGAGTACGTCGGCGGCTACAGCGACTACGTCGCCGAGCGCGCGCGAACCGAGACGGACGCCGGCGGGATCGCCGCCGGCCGCACCGGCCGCCCGGCCAAGCCCGCCGCGGAGAAGCCCAAGGCCCGGGCCACCAAGCTCAGCTACAAGGACGCGCGCGAGCTGGAGCAGCTCCCGGACCGGATCGCCGGGCTGGAGGCCGAGATCGCGAAGCTGGAAGCCGCGCTCGCCGATCCCGACCTGTACGGGAAGGACCCCAAGCGCTTCGAACGCGAGACCGCCCGACTGGCCGAGGCCCAGGCCGGGCTGGCCGCCGCCGAGGACCGCTGGCTCGAGCTGGAGGCCCTGCGCGAGGAACTGGAGGGCGTCTCGTGAAGCCGGTCGACCTGCTGGCGGCGGTTGCGGTCAACCTCGCCTGGGGTCTCAACTTCGCGATCGCCAAGCTCGGGGTCGGCGAGCTGCCGCCGATGCTGCTGATCGGGCTGCGCTACGGCCTCACCGCACTGCTGCTGTTCCCCTGGCTGCGGCGCTGGCCGCGCGGCCAGTTCCGGCAGATCCTGGCGGTGTCGTTCACCCTCGGCTTCCTGCACTTCTCGCTGATGATCACCGGCCTGCAGGGCGTCGATTCGTCGATCGCGGCGATCGCCGTGCAGGCCCAGGTGCCGTTCGCCGCGATCCTGGCATTCCTGTTCTTCCGCGACGCCATCGGCTGGCGGCGGGCCGCCGGCATCGCGCTGGCGCTCGGCGGCATCGCGCTGATCGCCGGGCAGCCGACCGGCCAGTCCGACCCGCTGTCGCTCGCCATGGTGATCGGCGCCTCGCTGGTCTGGGCGGTCTCGTCGATCCAGGTGAAGAAGCTCGGCTCGATCGACACCCTGGTGCTGAACGCCTGGATCGCCGCGCTGGCGACCCCGCAGCTGCTGGTCGGCTCGCTGATCTTCGAAGGCGACCGCTGGGCGTCGGTGCCGGACGCCGGGTTCTGGGGCTGGGCGGCGGTCGTCTACATGGCGGTCGCGGTCACCGTGTTCGGCTACGGCCTGTGGTACCGGCTGCTGCTCCGCTATCCGGTCACCACGGTCATGCCGCTGTCGCTGCTGGCGCCGACCTTCGGGGTGCTGTGCGGGATCTTCCTGCTGGGCGAGCCGGCGAGCCCGGAGAAGCTGCTGGGCGCCGCCGTGACCCTGTCCGGCGTCGCCATCGTGATCCTGGCGCCGCGTCCGAAGCAGACAGGGACGGCGGCGTGAGACTCGTCGAGCGCCCGTCGCCGAACCACGGACCGCGGCGCGGCGGCCCGGTTGACGTCCTGCTGCTGCACTACACCGACATGCCCCGGGTCGCGGACGCCCTGGACCGGCTGTGCGATTCAGCGGCCCAGGTCAGCGCCCATTACGTGCTCGGCGAGGACGGCACGGTCTGGCGGCTGGTGCCCGAATCGGAGCGGGCCTGGCACGCCGGGGTGTCCTGGTGGGCCGGCGAGAGCGACCTGAACTCCCGCTCGGTCGGCATCGAGATCTCGAACCCGGGCCACTCGCACGGCTACCGGCGGTTCCGGGAGCCGCAGATGACGGCGCTCGAATCGCTGTGCCGCGGAATCCTGGCCCGGCACCCGATCCCGCCGCACCGGGTGCTCGGCCATTCCGACGTATCGCCCGGCCGCAAGATCGACCCCGGTCACCTGTTCGACTGGCAGCGGCTGGCGCGCGCCGGCATCGGGCTGTGGCCGGAAGAGGTCGCGCCGACGGCACTGTCGGGGTCCGGCATCGTGGCCGCGCTGGCCGCCATCGGGTACCGCACCGAGGGTCCGGATCCGGCCCATCCGGCGAACCGCGCCGCCCTCAGGGCATTCCGCCGGCACTGGTGTCCCGACACCCTGGAAAAACCGTTCGACGACAGCATGGCGGGCATGCTGAAGGCGGTCGCCGACGCCGTCAAAAAAACCTGAAAAACCCATTGCGCGCCGGGGGGATAGAACATACCTTCCGCTCATTGACGCGTGCGCACGTGCCGCTGGCCCCATAGTGGTTACGCAACGACGAGGCGTCTCTTTTCACAACCCCGGCCTTGAATGGCCGGTTGTCGAAGGGGGAACCCACGATGCTGCGACCCGATACGGGCCTGGAGGCCCGTCGTCGTCTCTTCACCGAATCCGCTCCGTCCACCCCGGCCCACCGGCCGGCTCTCAGTCTCGTGCCGGCCGTGGTGCCGCCGAGGGGCGAGCCGTCCGAGGCGATCCGGCGCTATTTCGACGAAACCCCGCACGAGCATCCGGTGCTCGCGGTCGACCTGTCGATCGTCGAGTGGAACTACCGGTCGCTGGCGCTGGCCCTGCCCGACACGCAGATCTACTACGCCGTCAAGGCCAATCCGGCCGACGACCTGGTCGATCGGCTGGCCGCGCTCGGCAGCCATTTCGACGTCGCCAGCCGCGGCGAGATCGAGCTGTGCCTGGCGCGCGGCGTCCCGGCCGAACGGCTGTCGTTCGGCAATACCATCAAGAAGGAGCGCGACATCGCCTTCGCGCACGAGGTCGGCGTGCCGATGTTCGCCGTCGACTGCGAGGGCGAGGTCGAGAAGGTCGCCCGGGCCGCCCCCGGCGCGGCAGTGTTCTGCCGCATCCTGACCTCCGGCACCGGCGCCGAGTGGCCGCTGTCGCGCAAGTTCGGCTGCACCCTGGCGATGGCCCGCACCGTGCTGCTGCGGGCCGCCGAGCTCGGCCTGAAGCCGCGCGGCGTGTCGTTCCACGTCGGCTCCCAGCAGGTCGACCTCGGCCAGTGGGACATCGCGCTGACCGAGACCGCCGAGCTGTTCGACGAGATGGACCGCCACGGCGTCCACCTCGACCTGATCAACCTGGGCGGCGGCTTCCCGGCCCGCTACCGCGAGGATGTCGCCGGCGCCGAGGCCTACGGGGCGGCGATCCGCTCCGCCCTGACCCGGCATTTCGGCGGCCGGGCGATCGAGACCATCGCGGAACCGGGCCGCGGCCTGGTCGGCGACGCCGGCGTGATCCGCTCCGAGGTCGTGCTGGTGTCGCGCAAGGACGCCGGCGAGGACACCCGCTGGGTCTACCTGGACATCGGCAAGTTCTCTGGCCTGGCCGAGACCATGGACGAGGCCATCAAGTACCGGGTGACCACCGCGCACGACGGCACGGCCGACGGCCCGGTGATCCTGGCCGGCCCGTCCTGCGACAGCGCCGACATCCTGTACGAGAAGGCCAGCTACCGCCTGCCGCTCGACCTCAAGGCCGGCGACACGGTGCTGATCCTGGCGACCGGCGCCTACACCTCGACCTACTCGTCGGTCGGCTTCAACGGCTTCCCGCCGCTGGAGACCGTCTGCCTCTGAGGCGAGAACGGCACGCTCCGGGCCCGAGCCGGAGCGTGCCGCCGCCCGCTATCCGTCCTCCAGCACCGAGCGGGTCGCCGCCGCCGACGGCCGCGCCCGCATGCGCTCCAGCCACCTCGCGATCCGCGGGAACTCCGCGATCATCCCGGCCCCCGGAGCCGTCCGTTCGAAGTAGACCATCATCGGCAGGGCGTGGGTGTCGGCCAGGGTGAGAGCGTCGCCGGTCAGGAACGCCGCGCCCTCAGGCATCAGCCGGTCGAGGGTCGCCAGCACCAGCCTCGACTGCGCCAGCCCGTCCTCCATCGACAGCCGCCCGCGCTCCTGGCCGCGCGCCAGCACGATGAACACCGTCCAGATCATCGCCGGGTAGGCATAGCCGTCCATGATCCGCATGGCCTGGGCCATCCGGCCGATCCGCTGCGGCTCGACCGGGGTCAGCGGGCGCTCGGGATACGCCGCCTCCAGGTAGCGCAGGATGGCGTCGCTCTCGAACAGCTCGAAGCCGCCGTCGCGCAGCGTCGGCACCTTCCCGAACGGCTGCATCGCCCGGTACCAGTCCGGCGGCCCGCCGTCCTGGAACGGATCGACCTCGTGCAGCGCGTAGGGCAGCCGCTTCTCCTCGAGCGCCAGCCGCACCGAGCGGACGTAGACGCTCGGCGCGAAGCCGTAGAGATCGATCGTCGGTGCGGACATCGGACCCTCCCGCAGCGGTCAGGCGGCGATGCTAGAGCGGCCGCACCTTGACGGACACCCCCCGCGTGCTAAGTGCAGGCCACGGATCAGACGGTCGGACGGCCGCCGGTCCCGGCCCTCCGGGGACCGGGGCGGGAGGAAAGTCCGGGCTCCACGGGAATACGGTGCCGGGTAACACCCGGCGGGGGCGACCCCAGGGAAAGTGCCACAGAAAGCAAACCGCCCGCCCGCTCCGGGCTTCGGCCCGGCGCCGGCGGGCAAGGGTGAAAGGGTGCGGTAAGAGCGCACCGCGCCACCGGTAACGGCGGCGGCAGGGTAAACCCCACCGGGAGCAAGACCGAATAGGGATGGCCGGCCGCGGCTCCGGAAACGGGGTCGGCGGCAGACGCGTTCCCGCGTCGTCGTCCGGGTAGGTCGCGCGAGGCGGTCGGCAACGACCGTCCCAGATGAATGGCCGTCGCCCGCCGGCTGGCCCCGGATCTCGGTCCGGGGAACCGCGGCGGGGACAGAACCCGGCTTACAGACCGTCTGATCCGTTCGGCTTCCCCCTCTTAATCCCCCGTTAACCACGCCCGGCGCATGCTGCCGCCATGGGCGATCTGATGCACACGATCGCCGACCCGGAGCACCGGGCGCTGTTCGACTGGTGGCTCACGGTCCGCGGCGAGCGCGACATGCCTTCACGGGCGGACTTCGACCCGCTCGACCATCCCGGCTGGCTGCCGCGCCTGTTCCTTGTCGAGGTCGGCCGTCGGCCGCCGATCTTCCGCTACCGGCTGTGCGGCACCGAGATCGACGAGCAGCAGGGCTACTCCATGACCGGCCACAGCTTCGAGGAGCTGTTCGAGGGCGAACTGCTGCGCTTCACGCTGGAACGCTTCGGCGACGTCGCCTTCAAGCGGCGGATCAGCTACCACTCGACGCATTTCAGCAACGACAACACGGCGAAACGGTCGCGCTTCACCCGGCTGCTGCTGCCGCTGTCGGGGGACGGGACCCGGGTCGACACCATCCTGGGCAGCCGCATCCAGGTCAGCAACTTCCGGCGCAACTTCGACCAGCTCGACCACGACGATCGCGTCCGCCGCCGCTACGAGGTCGCCATGGTGCCGGCGACCGAAGCGGCCAGCGGCACCGTCACGGTCCTGGGGCCGTAGCCGCCGGGACCGCGTGCAGCGCGCCGGCCTTAAGAAATTGTTAAGGCGCCCGGATCAGCATCTTTACATGGGTACGCTTCGCGAGTTCATCGCCGATACCGAGCATCGGGAACTCCTCGACTGGTGGTTCGCCGCCCGCGGCGGCCGGGCCATGCCGTCGCGCGCCGACTTCGATCCCGTCGAGCATCCCCGCTTTCTGCCCCGGATCTTCCTGGTCGAGATCGCCGGCACCCCGCCGCACTTCGTCAACCGTCTGTGCGGCACCGAGATCGACGAGCAGCAGGGCTACTCGATGACCGGGAAGCCGTTTGAGGAGACGTTCGCGGGGGCGCTGCTGGACTTCACCACCGAGCGCTTCGCCGACGTCGCATTCAACGGCCTGATCACCTGCTACTCCACCATCTTCACGATGGAGGAAGACGGCGCGCGGACGCGGTTCACGCGCCTGCTGCTGCCGTTCTCGGACGACGGGCAGCGGGTCGACATGGTTCTCGGCAGCCGGATCCAGGCCGGCGACGTGACCCGCACCTACCGGGCCCTGCTGACCGACCCGCAGGCCACGCAACGCCACGAGATCGCGGTGGTGGCGGCCGCCGACGTCGAGCACGCCGACGTCACGATCCTGACCGCCTGACGCGGGGGCCGGCAGCGATCGGCTGCGCTCGCGGAGGGCGCCCGCCCCCTTCGCCCCCTTCGACGCTCCCTTTCACCGCTCCCGCGACGCCCGCCCGCGCCCCCGCGCCGGCCCCCATGAGAACATTACATGAACAATAAATCCCGTCGGTCGTGACCGCCCGGTCCTTTCGGACGCATCGCGTGTTCTTTCAAAGACTTCACGAACGACGGGAAAAACCCCGATCTGGCCCTGTCGACCCAAGTGATGAGGGTGTCGTCCCGTTGACGCCCATCTGGTCCCATGATATCCCATGTTATCCCATGAACGAGGCGGGCCCATCCCATGCCGCTCCGTTCGCCGGGCCGGGGCGATCGTCCGGTTGCGGGTCGGGAACGAGGAGGGCGATCGGGCCGAGAGGTCGACGAACAGGGGCCGGTTACCCGGCACGCGAGGGCAGAAGTGGCAGTTTTCCTGTCCACATTCGCGAACAAGGTCGACAAGAAGGGGCGGGTATCCGTCCCGGCGACCTTCCGCGCCGCCCTCGAGCAGGAGAAATCCGCCGGGGTCATCCTCTACCCGTCGTTCAAGCACCCCTGTATCGAAGGCTGCGGCGACGAGCGCATCGAGCAGATCGCGGCATCGATCGACGCCCTGGACGCGTTCTCCGAGGAAGCCGAGAACCTGCAGACGATCCTGGCGGACTCGGTCCGCCTGACGGTCGACGGCGACGGCCGGATCATGATGCCGAAGGAGCTCGTCGACTTCGCCGGACTGGATGAGACCGCGACCTTCGTCGGCCTCGGCAAGAGCTTCCAGATCTGGGCGCCCGCCGCCTACGAGGCCCACCGCAACGAGGCGCGCGAGCGCGCCCGCCGGTCCGGCGCCACCCTGCGGCTGGTGCGCAACGACGGCGACGGAGGCGGCCGATGACCGGCGTGTCCCCTGCCGCCGCCCAGCACGTCCCGGTCCTGCTGGAACCGGTGGTCGAGGCCCTGGCGCCGCGCGACGGCGGCCGCTACGTCGACGGCACCTTCGGCGTCGGCGGCTACACCCGCGCCATCCTGGCGGCCGCCAGGTGCACGGTCTACGCCATCGACCGCGACCCGGACGCGATCGCCCGGGCGCGCCGGCTGGCGGCCGAGTACGACGGCCGGCTGATCCCGCTGGAGGGCCGGTTCGGCGCCATGGACCGGCTGGTGTCGGAGGCCGGCGCCGACCGCGTCGAGGGTGTGGCGCTGGACCTCGGCGTCTCGTCGCCGCAGCTCGACGAGGCCGAGCGCGGCTTCTCGTTCCGGTTCGACGGCCCGCTCGACATGCGCATGGAGAAGTCCGGGCCGAGCGCCGCCGACGTCGTCAACAAGGCGGGCGAACAGGAGCTGGCCGACATCATCTTCCACCTGGGCGAGGAGCGGCACTCCCGCCGGGTCGCCCGGGCGATCGTCGCGGCACGGACGCACGGCGCCATCCAGCGGACCGGCCAGCTGGCCGACATCGTCCGCCGGGTGGTGCCGTCCGCCAAGTCCGGCGGCATCGACCCTGCCACCCGGACCTTCCAGGCGCTGCGCATCCACGTGAACCGCGAGCTCGACGAACTCGACCACGGCCTCGAGGCCGCCGAACGGCTGCTCTCCCCGGGCGGCAGGCTGGCCGTGGTCTCCTTTCATTCCCTCGAGGACCGGCGGGTCAAGACCTTCCTGCGCGGCCGGTCGGGGCGGACCGCCGGTCCGTCGCGGCACGCCGCCGCGGCGATCGCCGGCCCGGCCGAAGGCCCGCGCCCGACGTTCCGCGTAATCACCGGCCGGCCGATCGGGCCGACCGACGAGGAAGCCGCCCGCAACCCGCGCGCCCGCTCGGCCCGCCTCCGGGTCGGCGAGCGGACCGACGCACCGGCCTGGACGGCCGGGAACGCGTCCACGGGCGAGGTGGCGTGATGCGCCGGGCGACGATCCTGTGGTTCCTGATCGCCACCTGCCTGGGGGTCGCGCTGTTCCTGGTGAAGCACGAGGTACAGCGGCGCGAGGAGCAGCTGGCCGGCCTGCACCGGCAGATCCTGGCGAGCCAGGAGGCGATCCACGTGCTGGAAGCCGAGTGGAGCTACCTGAACCGCCCCGACCGGATCGAGGCGCTGGTGCGCCGGCACCTGAACCTGGTGCCGATGGACACGCGCAGGATCGGCTCGGTCGAGATGCTGCCGATGCGCCTGCCGATGCCGGACGCCGCCGAAGACGGCGTCGCGCCGACGCTGGCCGGCCTGCCGCCGCTGCCGGTCGGGCGTCCGCTGGTCCTGACCCGGGAGGCCCGGCGATGAAGACGCGTTCCGAGACCGTCCGCCTGGAAGGTCACGCCAAGCAGGCGATCGAGACCGGCCGCAACCGGCTGATCCTGGCCGGCTGCCTGGTCGCCCTCGCGTTCGCCGCGATCGGCGCCCGGGTGATCGAGCTGTCCGCCCTCGGCGGCGCCGGCGAGCCCGGCGTGGCGAGCGTCGACCCCGACGCGCAGCTGACGGTCGGGCGTGCCGACATCGTCGACCGCGACGGCCTGCTGCTGGCCACCTCGCTGCGCACGCCGTCACTGTACGCCGACCCCAAGGAGGTGCTCGACGCCGAGGACGCCGCGTTCCGGCTGTCCACCGTGCTGCCCGAGATCAACCCGGCCGAGACCGCGGCCAAGCTCGCGTCGGACCGGCGGTTCGTGTGGCTGAAGCGCAACCTGACCCCGCGCGAGCAGCAGGAGGTGAACAGCCTCGGCATCCCCGGCCTGCACTTCCAGGACGAGTGGAAGCGGATCTACCCGCAGGGAACGCTGACCGCCCATGCCGTCGGCTTCACCGACGTCGACGACCGCGGCATCTCGGGCGTGGAGCGCAGCTTCGACGACGTGCTGCGCGGCGGCCGCGACCCGCTCCGGCTGTCGCTCGACCTGCGGGTCCAGCACATCGTCCGCGAGGAACTGCTCCGCCAGATCGCAACCTTCAGCGCGATCGGCGGCGCCGGCGTGGTGCTGGACGTCGACACCGGCGAGACCATCGCCATGGTGTCGCTGCCCGACTTCGACCCGAACGTGCCCGGCCAGATGGACCCCGACACGCTGTTCAACCGGGCGACGCTCGGCGTCTACGAGATGGGGTCGACCTTCAAGATCTTTAACACCGCGATGGCGCTGGACGCCGGCACCGCGACCATGCGCAGCGGCTACGACGCCACCCATCCGATCCGGATCGCGCGGTTCACCATCAACGACGACCACGCCAAGGCGCGCTGGCTGTCGGTGCCGGAGATCTTCAAGTACTCCTCGAACATCGGCTCGGTGAAGATGGCGCTGGACGTCGGGACCGACGGCCAGCGCGCGTTCATGGCCAAGCTCGGCATGCTGCGCGAGACCGCCATCGAGCTGCCGGAGCGCGGCCGGCCCATGGTCCCGAGCCCGTGGCGACCGATCAACACCATGACCATCGCGTTCGGCCACGGCCTGGCGGTCAGCCCGCTCCACCTGGTCGGCGGCGTGGCGGCGATCGTGAACGGCGGCATCCGCCGCCCGGTGACCCTGCTCGCCTCGGACATCCCGTCGCCGGGCCAGCGGGTCATCTCCGAGCAGACCTCGCACGACATGCGCCGCCTGATGCGGCTGGTGGTCGAGGACGGGACCGGGCGCAAGGCCGACACCCCCGGCTACGTCGTGGGCGGCAAGACCGGGACCGCCGAAAAGGCCGGCGGGCGCGGCGGCTACAAGCAGAAATCGCTGATCTCGTCGTTCGTCGCCGCCTTCCCGATGCACGACCCGCGCTACGTCGTCCTGATCATGGTCGACGAGCCCAAGGGCACCAAAGAGACGTTCGGCTATGCCACCGGCGGCTGGGTGGCGGCTCCGGCCGTCAGCCGGATCGTCGCCCGTTCGGCTCCCCTCCTCGGTGTGGCGCCGGTGGACCCGGAAACGCCCGAGATTCGCCGCGATCTGATGATCGAAGTGCCGGTCGAGGGAGGTAAGCGCCTTGCGTCTTTCTGAGCTACTCGACGGCCGCAGCATGAGCCCCGCGATCCTGGTCGGGGCCGATCCGGACGTGACCGGCCTGACCGCCGACAGCCGCGAGGTCCGGCCGGGCTGGCTGTTCGCCGCCCTGCCCGGCAGCCGGTTGGACGGCCGGTCCTACATCGACGACGCGCTGGCCCGCGGTGCCTGCGCGGTGCTGACGACCCCGGACGCCGGGGCCCGGGTCCGCGGCCGGGTGCCGCTGGTCGCCGACGCCGAGCCGCGCCGCCGGCTGGCCCGGCTGGCCGCTCGGTTCTACGCCGCCCAGCCGGAGACCATGGTCGCGGTCACCGGCACCAACGGCAAGACCTCGGTCGCCGAGTTCACCCGCCAGATCTGGGCGCTGACCGGCGCCCGTTCGGCCAGCCTCGGCACCCTCGGCCTGATCGTCGACGGTCCGTCGGAAGGCCCGAGCCTGACCACGCCGGACCCGGTCCGCCTGCATGCGGTGCTCAAGGACCTGGTCGACCGCGGCGTGACCCATGCGGCGATGGAGGCGTCCAGCCACGGCCTGCACCAGGCGCGGCTGGACGGCGTCCGCATCAAGGCGGCCGCCTTCACCAACCTGACCCGCGACCACCTCGACTATCACGGCTCGATGGACGCCTACCGGGTCGCCAAGCTCAGCCTGTTCGACCGGGTCATGGAGTCCGGCGGCACCGCGGTGCTGAACGTCGACTCGCCGGAATACCAGACCTTCGCCGCCGCCGCCGGCCGGCGCGGCCACCGTATCGTCGCCTACGGCCGCCGGCCGGGTGCCGAACTGCGGCTGGCCGGCCGCACCGCGCGGCCCGGCGGCCAGACCCTCGACCTGATCGTGTTCGGCCGCGCCCACTCGGTCGAGTTGCCGCTGGTCGGCGACTTCCAGGCCTGGAACGCGCTGGCCGCCCTCGGCCTGGCGATCGCCACCGGCACCCCGGCCGAGCGGGCGATCGCGGCGCTCGGCCACCTCGCCGGCGTGCGCGGCCGCATGGAGCGGGTCGCCGTGCTCGACAACGGCGCCGCGGTCTACGTCGACTACGCCCATACCCCGGACGCACTGGAGACCGTGCTGCACGCGGTGCGTCCGCACACCACAGGCAAACTGTGGTGCGTGTTCGGCTGCGGCGGCGACCGCGACCCCGGCAAGCGGCCGATGATGGGAGCGGTGGTCGCCAAGCTGGCCGACCGCGCCATCGTCACCGACGACAACCCGCGGTCCGAGGATCCGGCCGCGATTCGCGCCGCCGCCCTGGCCGCCTGCCCCGGCGGCGAGGAGATCGGCGACCGCGCCGAGGCGATTCGCACGGCGATCTTGCGGCTCGGCCCGGGCGACGTACTGATGGTCGCCGGTAAGGGCCACGAGCAAGGGCAGGAGATCAGGGGCGAGAAGCGTCCGTTCGACGACGCCACGGTGGCACGCGAAGCCGCCGCCGCCCGCTCGGGAGAGCCCGCATGACCGCCGCCCTCTGGACCCGCGACGACGCCGTCCGTGCGACCGGCGGCCAGCCGCTCGGCCGTGGCTGGAACGCGTCCGGCGTGGTCATCGACAGCCGGGCGGTGCGCGCCGGCGACCTGTTCGCGGCCTTGCCGGGCGAGAGGGTCGACGGCCACGACTTCGTGGCGCAGGCCCTGAAGGCCGGCGCCGCCGCCGCGCTGGTGTCCCGCCGCCCCGACGGCCTCGCCGAGGACGCGCCCCTGCTGCTGGTCGACGACGTGCTCGCCGGCCTCGCCGCCCTCGGCCGGGCCGCCCGCGCCCGCTCGACCGCCCGGATCGCCGCCGTCACCGGCAGCGTCGGCAAGACCGGCTCGAAGGAGATGCTGGCCGCGGCGCTGGCCGGCTACGGGCCGACCCAGGCCAGCCAGGGCAACCTGAACAACCACATCGGCGCGCCGCTGTCGCTGGCCCGGCTGACGCCGTCGGCCGCCTACGCGGTGTTCGAGCTCGGCATGAACCACCCGGACGAGATCCGGCCGCTGACCCGCTTGGTGCGCCCGCACGCCGCGCTGATCACCAACGTCGAGATGGTGCATGCCGGATTCTTCACCGGGATCGAGCAGATCGCCGACGCCAAGGCCGAGATCCTGGAAGGCCTGGAGCCCGGCGGCGCCGCCGTCCTGAATCGCGACAACGGCCAGTACGGGCGGCTGGCGGGCCACGCCGCCCGGCTCGGCATCGGCCGCATCGTCACCTTCGGCACCGACACCGCGGTCGACGTGCGCCTGCTCGACAGCGCGTCCGACGCCGGCGGCACCCGGGTCGAGGCCGAGGTCGCCGGCCGCCGGCTGTCCTGGACCGTCGGCGGGATCGGCCGGCACTGGGCGCTCAACAGCATCGGCGTCGCCGCCACCCTGCTCGCGCTCGAGCTGGACCCGGCCCCCGGCATGGCGGCGCTGGCCGGAGTGTCGGCAATGCGCGGCCGCGGCGGTCAGGTCCGGCTCGACCTGCCGGGCGGTCCGCTGACCCTGATCGACGAGAGCTACAACGCCAGCCCGCCGGCGGTGCGGGCGGCGCTCGCGGTGTTCGCCGAGACCCGGCCTGGCCCGGGTGGCCGCCGCATCCTGGTGCTCGGCGACATGCGCGAGCTCGGCGCCGGCGCCCCGGCCGCCCATCGCGGGCTGGCCGAGGCGGTGCTCGCCGCCCGGCCCGACGCGGTCTACCTGGTCGGCCCCGAGATGCGGGCGCTGGCGGTCGCGCTTCCGGCGGGCCTGGTCACCGCCCACACCGAGCGCTCCGAGGATCTGGCGACGGTCGTGGCCGGCGCCGTCGCACCGGGCGACGTGGTGCTGGTGAAGGGGTCGCTCGGCACCCGCATGAAGCCGATCGTGACGGCGCTGGAGGCTCTGGCCACCCCGACCCGTTTCGCGGTCGCCGGGCGTGTGGTCAACGGGGGCTGAGGCGATGCTGTACAACCTCCTGGCCCCGCTCGCCGACCAGCATCAGGTGTTCAACCTGTTCCGGTACCTGACCTTCCGGACCGGCGGCGCGACCATGACCGCGCTGTTCATCGCCTTCGTGCTGGGCCCGTCGCTGATCCGCTGGCTGAAGAGCCGGCAGCGCGGCGGCCAGCCGATCCGCGAGGACGGCCCGGAGAGCCACCTGCTGACCAAGAAGGGCACGCCGACCATGGGCGGGCTGCTGATCCTGATCGGGCTCAGCGTCTCCACCCTGCTGTGGGCCAACCTGGCCAACCCCTACGTCTGGGCGGTGCTGCTGGTGACCATCGGGTTCGGCGCCATCGGCTTCGGCGACGACTGGCTGAAACTGACCCGCCGCAACTCCAAGGGCCTGCCCGGCCGGCTGAAGCTGGTCTTCCAGATCGCCATCGGCACCGCCGCCACCCTCGGCATCGCCTCGACCGTGGCGGAGCCGCTGACCTTCGGCGTCGCGGTGCCGTTCTTCAAGGACGTGCTGATCCAGCTGTCCTGGTTCTTCGTGCCGTTCGCGGTGTTCGTGATGGTCGGCGCCTCGAACGCCGTGAACCTGACCGACGGCCTGGACGGGCTGGCGATCGTGCCGGTGATGATCGCCGGCGGCTGCTTCGCGCTGATCGCCTACCTGTCCGGCAACGCGGTGTTCGCCAACTACCTGCAGATCCACCACGTGCCCGGCGCCGGCGAGCTGGCGGTGCTGTGCGGGGCGCTGGTCGGCGCCGGCCTCGGCTTCCTGTGGTTCAACGCCCCGCCGGCCATGGTGTTCATGGGCGATACCGGCTCGCTGTCGCTGGGCGGCGCGCTCGGCGCCATCAGCGTGGTCACCAAGCACGAGCTGGTGCTGGCGATCATCGGCGGCCTGTTCGTGCTGGAGACGGTGTCGGTGATCGTGCAGGTCGCGTCGTTCAAGCTGACCGGCCGCCGGGTGTTCCGCATGGCGCCGCTGCACCACCACTTCGAGAAGAAGGGCTGGCAGGAGCCCACCATCGTCATCCGGTTCTGGATCATCGCCATCGTGCTGGCGCTGATCGGCCTCGCGACCCTGAAGCTGAGGTGACGCGATGGTGACCCTCGGCTTCGCACGCGACCACACCTACGCGGTCATGGGCCTCGGCAAGTCCGGGGCGGTCGCCGCGCGGGCGCTCGCGGCCGCCGGGGCCGACGTGCTCGCCTGGGACGACACCGCCGAGCGCCGGGCCGCGCTGGAGCACGCTTCCGGCGTGACCGTGACCGACCTGGCGGCGCGCGGCCTCGCCGGCGTCGACGCCCTGGTGCTGTCCCCGGGCATCCCGCACACCCATCCGGCACCGCACCCGGTCGCGGCCGCCGCCAAGGCCGCCGGCGTGCCGATCGTCGGCGACGTCGAGCTGCTGCTGCGGGCGCTGCCGAAGCGCCGGCTGGTGGCAATCACCGGCACCAACGGCAAATCGACCACCACCACCCTGATCGGCCACATCCTGGCCAGCGCCGGGGTGCCGGTCGAGGTCGGCGGCAACCTCGGCCGCCCGGCCCTGGAGTTCGACGATCCCGGCGCCGACGGCGTGATCGTGCTGGAGCTCAGCTCGTATCAGCTCGAGCTGACCCCGTCGCTGGCGCCGACCGTCGCGGTCTGGCTGAACATCACCCCCGACCACATCGACCGGCACGGCGACCTCGCCGGCTACGTCGCCGCCAAGCGCAACATCTTCGCCCGCCAGACCGCCGCCGACCTGGCGGTGGTCGGCTGCGACGACGCGGTCTCGCGCGATGTCGCCGAGCGGCTGCGCCGCGCCGGCCGGCGGGTCGTCGACGTCTCCGGCGACGGCCCGGTGGTCGGCGGCGTCTACGCCGAGGACGGCGAGCTGGTCGACGCCCGCTCCGGCCGGCCGGAGACCGTGCTGATGCTGGCCGAGGCGCCGGCGCTGCCGGGCGAGCACAACGCCCAGAACGCCGCCGCGGCGTTCGCGACCTGTGCCGCCCTCGGCCTGGACCGCACGGCGATCGCCGACGGCATGCGCAGCTTCCCCGGCCTCGCCCACCGCCAGGAGCGGGTGGCCGAGGCCGGGGGCGTGCTCTACATCAATGATTCGAAGGCTACCAATGCCGACGCGGCGGCCCGTGCGCTGGCCTGCTACAGCGCAATCTACTGGATCGCCGGCGGCCGCGGGAAGGAGGGCGGTGTCTCCTCCCTCTCCGCCTACTTCCCGCGGATCCGCAAGGCCTACCTGATCGGCGAGTCGGCCGGGGCGTTCGCCCGGCAGATCGGCGACGGCTGCCCGACGGCGCTGTGCCGGACCCTGGAGATGGCGGTCCGCCAGGCGCATCTCGACGCCCGCGCGGACCGGCAGCCGGGCGCGGTGGTGCTGCTGTCGCCGGCCGCCGCCTCGTTCGACCAGTTCCCGAACTTCGAGGTCCGCGGCGACCGCTTCCGCACCCTGGTCCGCGAGCTGGTGGACGGCAACGGCGGCGCCGACGAGAGCGGCGCCGGCGAAAGGAGGGCGTCGTGAGCGCGATCGCCCGCACCGACACCAGCGTGTTCGGCAAGTGGTGGTGGACCGTCGACCGCTGGACCCTGGGCGCGCTGTTCCTGCTGGTGCTGATCGGCGCGCTGTTGATCCTGGCGGCCAGTCCGGCGGTCGCCGAGCGGATCGGCCTGAACGCCTACCACTTCGTGCAGCGGCAGTTCGTGATCATGCCGGTGGCGCTGGCGCTGATGGTCGCGGTGTCGCTGCTGTCGCCGCTGCAGGTCCGGCGGCTGTCAGTGCTCGGCTTCGCGGCGACCGTCGTCCTGCTGCTGCTGGTGCCGCTGGTCGGCGCCGAGATCAAGGGCGCGACCCGCTGGATCTCGCTGGCCGGCTTCTCGCTGCAGCCGAGCGAGTTCGCCAAGCCGTTCTTCGCCGTGGTGACCGCCTGGATGTTCGCCGAATGGCGGCGCGACGAGGCGTTTCCCGGCCATCTGGTCGCCATCGGCCTGTACCTGATGACCGCCGCCCTGCTGCTGTCGCAGCCCGATCTCGGCATGACCGTGGTGGTCTCGGCGATCTGGTTCGGGCAGTTCTTCCTGGCCGGGCTGCCGATGATCCTGGTGGTCGGCTTCATCGCCACCGGGGTGTTCGGGCTGATCGGCGCCTACTTCCTGTTTCCGCACGTCTCCAGCCGCATCGACCGGTTCCTGGACCCGTCGGCCGGCGACAGCTACCAGGTCGACCGCTCGCTGGAGGCGTTCATGAACGGCGGCCTGCTGGGTACCGGCCCGGGCGAGGGCACGGTCAAGGCCTACCTGCCGGACGCCCATGCCGACTTCATCTTCTCGGTCGCCGGCGAGGAGTTCGGCGGCATCGCCTGCCTGGTGATCATCGCGCTGTACGCCTTCGTGGTGCTGCGCGGCTACGCCCGGCTGCTGGGCGAGCAGAGCCTGTTCGTGCTGCTGGCCGGCACCGGGCTGCTGACCCAGTTCGCCCTGCAGGCGCTGATCCACATGGCGTCCTCGGTGCACCTGATGCCGGCCAAGGGCATGACCCTGCCGTTCGTCAGCTACGGCGGCTCGTCGCTGCTGGCGCTCGGCCTCGGCATGGGCATGGCGCTGGCGCTGACCCGCAAGCGCTTCGGCGGGGAGGACCTGCCGTGAGCGACCTGATCCTGCTCGCCGCCGGCGGTACCGGCGGCCACGTGTTCCCGGCCCGGGCGCTCGCCGAGACCCTGCTGGCGCGCGGTCACCGGGTCGGGCTGGTCACCGACCGCCGCGGCACCGCCTTCGAGACCGCCAGCGGCACCCTGGAGGTGCACCGCATCCGGGCCGCCGGGATCGCCGGCCGCGGCATCGTCGCCAAGGCCCGGGCGGTCGGCGAGCTGCTGCTCGGCTACCTGGAGGCGCGGCGGCTGATCCGCACCCTGGCGCCGGCCGTGGTGGTCGGCTTCGGCGGCTACGCCAGCGTGCCGACCGTGCTGGCCGCCGCGGGCCGCGGCGTGCCGGTGGTGCTGCACGAGCAGAACGCGGTGCTGGGCCGCGCCAACCGCCTGCTGGCGGCCCGCGCCGACGCCATCGCCGTGTCGTTCGCCGAGGTCGCCAAGGTACGGCCGGCCGACCGCGGCAAGCTGCTGCTCACCGGCAACCCGGTGCGGGAGGCGATCCGGACGGTGCGCGACACCGTGCTGCCGCCGCTCAGCCCCGACGCCCCGGTCGCCGTGCTGGTCACCGGCGGCAGCCAGGGCGCCAGCGTGTTCGCCGACCTGGTGCCGGCGGCGGTCGCCCGGCTGCCGGAGGCGCTGCGCCGCCGCCTGCGGCTGTCCCAGCAGGCCCGCCCGGTCGAGCTGGAGCAGGTGACCGCGGCCTACCGCGAGCTCGGCATCGAGGCCGACGTCCGGAGCTTCTTCGACGACATGCCGGCCCGCCTGGCCGAGGCGCGGCTGCTGGTCTGCCGCTCGGGCGCGTCGACGGTGGCCGAGAACACCGTCGCCGGCCGGCCGGCCCTGCTGGTGCCCTATCCGCACGCCATCGACGACCACCAGGCCGCCAACGCCCGCGCGGTGGCCGCCGCCGGCGGCGCCCGGGTCATGCCGCAGGCCGGCACCGACGCCGCCGCCCTGGCCGCCGCCCTGGCCGAGATCCTGGGCGACCCCGCCCTGCTGACCCGCATGGCCGAGGCCGCCCGCTCGGTCGGCGTGCCGGACGCGGTCGAGCGGCTCGCCGACCTGGTCGAGCGCCGGGCCGGGGTCGCCCGCCCGCACGGCGCCGCCGCCACCACCGACCAATCCGCCCGGAGGGCCGCCGCGTGAGACAGCTTCCGCTCTCGATCGGCACCATCCATTTCGTCGGCATCGGCGGAATCGGCATGAGCGGCATCGCCGAGATCCTGCACAACCTCGGCTATACCGTGCAGGGCAGCGACATCGCCGAGAACCCGAGCGTCCGGCGCCTGAAGGGCCTCGGCATCCCGGTGTTCGTCGGCCACGCCGCCGGCAACGTCGACGACGCCTCGATCCTGGTGGTGTCGACCGCGATCAAGGCCGACAACCCGGAGGTCGCGGCCGCCCGCAGCCGCATGCTGCCGATCGTGCACCGGGCCGAGATGCTCGGTGAGTTGATGCGGCTGAAATGGTCGATCGCGGTCGCCGGCACCCACGGCAAGACCACCACCACCTCGCTGGTCTCGGCGGTGCTGGACGCCGCCGGCCTCGATCCGACGATCATCAACGGTGGCATCATCAACGCCATCGGCACCAACGCCCGGCTCGGTGCCGGCGACTGGATGGTGGTGGAGTCCGACGAGTCCGACGGCAGCTTCGTCAAGCTGCCGGCGACCATCGCGGTGGTCACCAACATCGACCCCGAGCACCTGGACTTCCACGGCTCGTTCGAGAACCTGCAGCGGGCGTTCGAGTCGTTCGTCCAGAACATCCCGTTCTACGGCTTCGCGGCGATGTGCCTGGACCACCCGACGGTGCAGACCCTGATCCCCAAGGTCTCCGACCGCCGGATCGTCACCTACGGCTTCAGCCCGCAGGCCGACGTCCGCGGCGTCGACGTCGAGATCACCCCGGCCGGCTCGCGTTTCACCGCGGTGATCGCCGACCGCCTGCACGGCACCGAGCGCCGGCTGGAGAACCTGCTGTTGCCGATGTACGGCCAGCACAACGTCCAGAACGCCCTGGCCGCCATCGCGGTGGCCAACGAGATGGGCCTGCCCGACGATGTGGTGACCACCGCCCTGCAGGGCTTCGCCGGGGTCAAGCGGCGGTTCACCAAGACCGGCGAGGCCGGCGGCATCACCGTGATCGACGACTACGGCCACCACCCGGTCGAGATCGCCGCGGTACTGTCGGCGGCGCGCGCCGCCTCCGGCGCCGGCCGGGTCATCGCGGTCGTGCAGCCGCACCGCTTCACCCGGCTGCGCGACCTGTTCGAGGACTTCTGCACCTGCTTCAACGACGCCGACGCGGTGATCGTCGCCGACGTCTATCCGGCCGGCGAGGCGCCGATCCCCGGCGTCGACCGCGACGCCCTGGTCGAGGGTCTGCGCGCCCGCGGCCACCGCAAGGTGGCGGCGCTGACCGACCCGGTCGAGCTGGCCGCCAAGGTCGTCGACCTCGGGCGCAGCGGCGACATGGTGGTGTGCCTCGGCGCCGGCAACATCACCGCCTGGGCGCAGGCCCTGCCCGACCAGATCCGCCACATCCTGGGCAACGGAGGTGGCCGGTGATCACCCTCGCGTCCCCACGGCACCGCAAGCCCATGACCCATCTGATCGAACGGCTGCCCCCGGTGCGCGGCGAGTACCGCGCCGACGCGCCGACCGCGCAGCTCACCTGGTTCCGGGTCGGCGGCCCTGCCGAGGTGCTGTTCCGCCCGGCCGACGAGGCCGACCTGATCGACTTCCTGGCCGAGCGGCCCGGCGACGTCCCGGTCACCGTGCTCGGGGTCGGCTCCAACGTGCTGATCCGCGGCGGCGGCATCCGCGGCGTGGTGGTCCGCCTCGGCAAGGCGTTCGCCGAGACCCGGATCGACGGCGACCGGGTGACCGCCGGCGCCGGCGCCCTCGACGTCACGGTCGCGGCCACCGCCCAGCGCGCCGGGCTGACCGGCCTGGAGTTCCTGTCCGGCATCCCGGGCACGGTCGGCGGCGCGCTGCGCATGAACGCCGGCGCCTACGGCGCCGAGGTCAAGGACGTGCTGGTCTCGGCGCGGGCGATCGACGGGCTCGGCCATGTCCACACCCTGGCCGCCGCCGACATGGGCCTGTCCTACCGCCACTGTGCGGTGCCGGAGGACTGGATCTTCACCAGCGCGGTGTTCCAGGCCCGCCCCGGCGACCCGGCGACCATCGCCCAGGCCATGGCCGACATCCGCGACGCCCGCGAGGACACCCAGCCGCGCCGGGTGCGGACCGGCGGGTCGACCTTCGCCAACCCGGCCGGCCACAAGGCCTGGCAGCTGATCGACGCGGCCGGCTGCCGCGGCCTGAAGATCGGCGGCGCCCAGGTGTCGGAGAAGCACTGCAACTTCCTGCTGAACGTCGGCAACGCCACCGCCGAGGACATCGAGGCCCTGGGCGAGGAAGTCCGGCGCCGGGTCAGGAACAGCAGCGGGATCGAATTGCGCTGGGAGATCCGGCGGATCGGCGTCGCCAAGGGCGCGGAAGGCGGTGCGGCATGAACGCGAACCGGTCGGAAACCCACGTGGCGGTGCTGATGGGCGGCTGGTCGCCGGAGCGCGAGGTGTCGCTGTCGTCCGGCCGCGAGTGCGCCAAGGCGCTGCGTCAGGCCGGCTGGAAGGTGTCCGAGGTCGACGTCGACCGGGGCATCGCCGCCAGGCTGACGACCCTGAGGCCCGACGTGGTGTTCAACGCCCTGCACGGCCCGATCGGCGAGGACGGCAACATCCAGGGCCTGCTGAACATCCTGGGCATCCCGTACACCCATTCCGGCGTCCGCGCCTCGGCGGTCGCCATGGACAAGCCGACCGCCAAGGACGTGTTCGCCCGCCACGGCCTGCGCTGCCCGGAAGGCCGGGTGGTGACCCTCGAGGACTTCGACGACGGCGAGCCGCTCGAGCCGCCCTACGTGATCAAGCCGATCGACCAGGGCTCCAGCGTCGGCGTGCACATCGTGCGCCAGGGCGACAACTACCGGCCGACCGCCGCCGACTGGCCGTTCGGCCAGCACGTGCTGGTCGAGCGCTACGTCCCCGGCCGCGAGCTGACTGTGGCGGTGTGGGACGGCGAGGCCATGGAGGTGACCGAGATCACTTCCGACCGCGGCTTCTACGACTACGAGGCCAAGTACGCCGCCGGCGGCTCGGTCCACCTGCTGCCGGCGCCGGTGCCGGCGGCGATCCGCCGGCAGGCCATGGAGGTGGCGGCCCGGGCGCACCAGGCGCTCGGCTGCCGCGGCATCAGCCGGGCCGACTTCCGCTACGACGACACCGCCGGCGAGCCCGGCGAGCTGTACCTGCTGGAGATCAACACCCAGCCCGGCATGACCCCGACCTCGCTGGTGCCCGAGCAGGCCGCCCATCTCGGCGTCTCGTTCCCCGAGCTGGTGTCGCGGATGGTGGAGGACGCGCGATGCGACGAGTGATCGCCGGCCCCCGCAAGCCCGCCCCCCGGTCGCCCGCCGGCCGCCCCCGCCGGCGCGCCCGGCCGGCTTGGCTCGCCCCGGTGCTGCGCTGGGGAACCGCCGCGGTCGCGCTCGCGGCGGTCGGCGGCGCCATCGGCTGGTCGGTCGAATCCGGTCGGGCGGTCGCCGCCTGGCAGCAGGCCGTCGAGGGCGTCCAGCAGATGACCGCCGACGCCGGGCTGGCGGTCGGCGACGTGCTGGTGGCCGGCCGCCGGGAGACCGATCCGTCGCACCTGCTGGACGTGGTCGGCGTCGAGCGCGGCATGCCGATCCTGGCGCTCGACCTCGCCTCGATCCGGCAGCGCGTGGAGGCCCTGCCCTGGGTCAAGAGCGCCCGCGTCGAGCGCCGGCTGCCCGACACCCTGTTCATCTCCCTGACCGAGCGCCGCCCGCTGGCGCTGTGGCAGCGCCAGCGCGCGCTCGCCCTGGTCGACGAGGACGGCGTGGTCATCACCGACCGCAAGCTCGGCCGTTTCGCCCACCTGCCGATCGTGATCGGCGACGGCGCGCCGGAACGGGCGCGCGAGGCGATCGCCATGCTGTCGGCCGAGCCCGACCTGCTGGCGCGGGTGCGCGCCCTGACCTGGGTCGGCGACCGGCGCTGGACGGTGCGGCTGGACGACCTGCAAGGCGGCGGCATCGACGTCCAGCTGCCGGAGAGCGGTGCGGCCGCCGCGTGGTCGCAGCTGGCCGGCATGGAGCGCGACCACGGCGTGCTGAAGCGCGAGGTGACCACCGTGGACCTGCGCATTCCGAACCAGCTGATCGTGCGCGTCCCGTCCGACCCCGCCGAGCGGGTCCTGGCCCCCGGCAAGAATACCTGACCCCGGAACCGCAGAGCGAGCAAGGCAAGGCAGTGAGAAAACCCCTCGGCAAGACGCGAAGTGGAACGGTCGCCGCGCTCGACATCGGGTCGAGCAAGGTGTGCTGCTTCGTGGCGCGGATCGGCGAGCCCTCGTCGAACCCGCTGCTGGCCCGCGCCAGCGGCGTGCCGTTGGGCTCGATCCGGGTGGCCGGGATCGGCCACCAGATCTCGCGCGGCGTCAGGAACGGCCAGATCGTCGACATCGACGCGCTCGAGGCCTCGATCCTGAACGCCGTGCACGCAGCCGAGAAGATGGCCGGCGAGACCCTGCGCGGCGTCATCGTCAACCTGTCCGGCGGCTGGCCGGTGTCGGAGACCGTACCGGTCGAGGTCTCGATCGCCGGCCACGAGGTCGGCGACACCGACCTGCGCCTTGTGCTCGACCAGTGGCGCAAGCTCGACGGCATCGAGGACCGCGACCTGATCCACTCGATCCCGGTCGGCTTCACGATCGACGGCGCCAACGGCATCCGCGACCCGCGCGGCATGTTCGGCCAGAGCCTGGGCGCCCACATGCACGTGGTCACCGCCGCCGCCGGCGCGGTCCGCACCCTGACCACCGTGATCGAGCGCTGCCACCTCGACCTCGAGGCGCTGGTGGTGTCGCCCTATGCGTCCGGACTCGCCACCCTGGTCGAGGACGAGATGGACCTCGGCGTCACCGTGGTCGACATGGGCGGCGGCACGACCAGCTTCGCGGTGTTCTACGACGGCAACGTCGTGCACACCGACATCGTCCCGGTCGGCGGCCACCACGTGACCAACGACATCGCCCGCGGCCTGTCGACCCCGGTGCTGGCGGCCGAACGCATCAAGACCCTGTACGGCAGCGCCCTGCCCTCGCCGCTGGACGACCAGGAGACCATCGACGTCCCGACCATCGGCGAGGAGGACCACGCCCAGCCGAACCACGTCGCCAAGTCGCTGCTGGTCGGCATCGTGCGGCCGCGCATCGAGGAGACCTTCGAGCTGGTGCGATCGCGGCTGGAGGCCAGCGGCTTCGACCGGGTGGCCGGGCGCCGGGTGGTGCTGACCGGCGGCGCCAGCCAGCTGCCGGGCGTGCGCGAGCTTGCCCAGCAGGTGCTCGACAAGCAGGTCCGCATGGGCCGACCGACCCGGGTGCAGGGCCTGGCCGAGGCCGCCGGCGGCCCGGCCTTCGCCACCTGCGCCGGCCTGCTGGCCTATGCCGCCGACCCCAATCTCGACGCGCCGCGCCTGGCGCCGGTGCCGCAGCCGGTGCCGGCCGGGCTCGCCGGGCGCCTCGGCTCCTGGTTCAGGGAGCACTTCTGATGCGCCCGACCGTTCGCAGAGTCCGCGATCCCGCCGGCGTGCGCCGGCAGATGCAGAGAGTCGACCGGACGCCCGTCGGCGACCCCCTGCACCGACCACCCGGGTGTCGCCCGCCCGGCCCAAGACGAAGCGGCGTGAGCCGCCGCCACCCCCGAACAGAGACACGTCAGCCCCGGAGGCCCCTATGACCATCAACATCACCGTCCCGCACGACGACAACGAGATGAAGCCGCGCATCGTGGTGATCGGCGTCGGCGGCGCCGGCTGCAATGCCGTCAACAACATGATCCGGTCGAACCTGGAGGGCGTCGAGTTCGTCTCGACCAACACCGACGCCCAGGCGCTGAAGCAGTCGCTGGCCGACCGCCGCATGCAGCTCGGTACGGAAGTGACCCGCGGTCTCGGCGCCGGCTCCCGGCCGGACGTCGGCAAGGCCGCCGCCGAGGAGTCGATCGACGCCATCATCGAGCACCTCGGTGACAGCAACATGTGCTTCATCACCGCCGGCATGGGCGGCGGCACCGGCACCGGCGCGGCTCCGGTCATCGCCCAGACCGCTCGCGAGCGCGGCATCCTGACGGTCGGCGTGGTGACCAAGCCCTTCCACTTCGAGGGCCAGCACCGCATGCGGATCGCCGAGGCCGGCATCGAGGAACTGACCCAGTACGTCGACACCCTGATCATCATCCCGAACCAGAACCTGTTCCGGATCGCCAATGAGAAGACGACCTTCGCGGACGCCTTCAACATGGCCGACGACGTGCTGCACTCGGGTGTGCGCGGCGTCACCGACCTGATGATCATGCCGGGCCTGATCAACCTCGACTTCGCCGACATCCGCACGGTGATGAGCGAGATGGGCAAGGCGATGATGGGCACCGGCGAGGCGTCCGGCGAGAAGCGGGCGATCGACGCGGCCGAGGCAGCGATCAACAACCCGCTGCTCGAGGACACCACGATGAAGGGGGCCAAGGGCGTCCTCATCAACATCACCGGCGGCTTCGACATGACCCTGTTCGAGGTCGACGAGGCCGCCAACCGGATCCGCGAGGAGGTCGACCCGGACGCCAACATCATCTTCGGCTCCACCTTCGACGAGAAGATGGACGGCATGATGCGGGTCTCGGTGGTCGCCACCGGCATCGCCGCCGAGGGCATGGCCGCCAAGCCGCGCCCGCAGCTCTCGCTGGTCCGGGCCCAGGCCCAGCAGCGGATCGCCGACAGGCCGGCCGCGGCCGAGGCTCCGGCCTCTGCCATGCCGATCACCGCCCAGCAGCCCGCGATCCAGCAGCCCTCGGCCCCGCAGCCGGCGGCCCAGCACTCGGTCCCGGCGACCGCGGTGTCGGCGATGTCGACCATGGACATCAGCCGGCAGGCGGCCAGCGGCATCGGCGAGCTGAGCATGCCGGAGGTCCCGTCGATGGCCGAGACCGACGGGTCGCTCGCCTTCGACCTGACCGAGGAGATGATGGAGGCCCCGGCCGGCGAGGAGCCGGTGCAGCCGACGGTCGACGAAAAGCCGTTCATCGCCCCGGCCGCCCAGGTGCCGCCGCGCCGGCCGGAGACCGCCCCGCGGGCCGCCGACGCGTTCCGGGCCAGCGACCTGGTCAACGCCGCGCCGACCGCCGAACCGAAGGCCGAGCCGGCGCGCGGCCGCGGCCCGAGCCTGTTCCGGCAGATCACCGGTCTCGGCCTGGGCAAGGCCGACAAGCCGGAGCCGACCCACGCCGAGGCTCCGCGGCAGCCGGCCGCCCAGCCCGCCGGCCAGCCGGTCCAGCCGCGTCTCGGCGCCCTGAACCCGAGCGACCGGGTGCGTCCGAGCCAGTCCGAGGACGAGACCCTCGACATCCCGGCGTTCCTGCGCCGGCAGGCGAACTGAGGGAGAACTTCGCGCGGTTTCGCCGGAACCCGGCGGAACCCGCGGATTTCTGCGGTGTTTCAACGTAACACTCGGTAACAAAGAGTGATTTGGGGGCCCCGGTAGGTGTTGGTACATCTACCGGGGCTCTCTTTGAGTCCGAAGTCTCGACGCCGAACACGGCACCCGGAAGGCGACTGCATGGCGACCAGGACACAATCCCACGGTGTGCGCACCGGGCTCCGGCAGAAGACGCTGCGGCGCTCGATTCCGTGCCGAGGCGTGGGCCTGCATTCCGGAACCACCGTCGAGATGACGCTGCACCCGGCCGCGGCCGACCGCGGCATCCGTTTCCGGCGCACCGACGTGACCGACCGCGATCCCTGGATCGCCGCCCGCTACGACCGGGTGGTCGACACCCGCCTGTGCACGGTGATCGGCAACCGGGACGGGGTGACGGTCGGCACCATCGAGCACCTGATGGCCGCCTTCGCCGGCTGCGAGATCGACAACGCCATCGTCGACATCGACGCCGCCGAGGTGCCGGTCATGGACGGCTCGTCGGAGCCGTTCGTGTTCCTGATCGAGTGCGCCGGCACCGTCGAGCTCGACGCCCCGCGCCGCGCCATCGAGGTCCGCAAGCCGGTCACCGTCGGCGACGCCCGGCGCGGCCTGACCCTGGCTCCCGCCGACGCCTTCTCGGTGGATTTCGAGATCGACTTCGCCAGCCCGGTGGTCGCGCACTCGACGCTGGACGTCCGGCTGGTCAACGGCACCTTCAAGCGCGAGATCGCCAAGGCCCGCACCTTCGGCTTCCTGGCCGACGTCGAGAAGCTGCGGGCGGCCGGCCTCGGCCTCGGCGGCTCGCTGGACAACACCGTCGTGGTCGACACCGACCGGGTGCTGAACGAGGGCGGACTGCGCTTCGACGACGAGTTCGTGCGCCACAAGGTGCTGGACTGCGTCGGCGACCTGTATCTGGCCGGCGCCCCGATCCTGGGACGGGTGACGGCCACCAAGTCCGGGCACCACACCAACAACGAGGTGCTGCGCGCCCTGTTCGCCGACCCGACCGCCTATGCGGTGGTCGAGATGCCGGACCGATCGCACGACTACGCCGAGGCACTGCCGGCGACGGCTTGAACGGGCGCGCTGACCGTCGTTGTGCGCTTGGTGACCGCAAGTATCGCCGCAAAGCCCGCCCGGCTCGTCGGTAGACTCTGCGTGAGCCGGCGACGGTCGTCTTACATTTCCTGAGTCTTCATCCCATATTCATTCTACGACGACGCGTCGTCCTCCATCGGAACCAAGGATGGTCTCCGGGAAGGAGGTGAGCCATGAATCGGACTCTTGTCGGGGCAGTCCGAGGGGCGATGTGGGGCGCGGTCGCGCTGTTGCTGATGCCGGCTGCACCAGTCCACGCACAGATGGCCTGCGCCGCGCGCGAAGCCGTGGTATCGGCGCTGGCCACGCGTTTTGGCGAGACCGTCAGCGCCACCGGCGTCGACCGCAACGGCAACCTTCTCGAGGTGTTCAGCTCCGCCGGCGGCAGCTGGACCATTGTGCTGACAATCCCCGGCGGCCCGACCTGCCTGCTGGCGAGCGGCGACGGCTGGTGGCAGGCCGACGAGCGCAGGAAACCGGCGGGGACTCACGATTCCTGAGGGCGAGATCGATATCGCACCTGCCTACGAAAAAGCCCCGACCGAGGCCGGGGCTTTCGCGTTTCGGGACCCGGCGAGCCGGGTCGGCGGTCACTCCGCCGCCTGGGCCTTCGCCGGATCGGCGCGCACCAGGGCGTCGTAACCCTCGACCAGGGCGCGGGTGATGTCGCCCGGGGTGAACTTGTAGTCGCCGATCGTGCCGACCGGGGTGACCTCGGCGGCGGTGCCGGTCAGGAAGCACTCCTGCGCGTCGGCCATCTCCTCCGGCTTGATCTGCCGCTCGACGACCTCGTAGCCGAGCGACTTCGCCAGCTCGATCACGGTGCGGCGGGTGATGCCGTCCAGGAAGCAGTCCGGCACCGGGGTGTGGATCCTGCCGTCCTTCATCACGAAGAACACGTTGGCGCCGGTCGCCTCGGCCACCAGGCCGCGGTAGTCCAGCATCAGCGCGTCGTGGAAGCCCTCGCGCTCGGCCTTGTGCTTCGACAGCGTGCAGATCATGTACAGGCCGGCCGCCTTGGCGTGCACCGGCGCGGTGTCCGGGGCCGGACGGCGCCAGCCCGAAAGGGCCAGGTTGATGCCCTTCATCTTGGCCGCCGGGTCGAAGTAGGACGGCCACTCCCACGCGGCGATCGCCAGGTGGATGCGGTTCTGCTGGGCCGACACGCCCATCATCTCGCTGCCGCGCCAAGCCACCGGGCGGACATAGCCGTCGACGATGCCCATGGAGTCGATGACCGCCCGCTTGGCCGCCTCGATCTCCTCGGCGCTGTAGGGAATCTCGAAGTCGAGCGTCCTAGCCGAGCGCTGAAGCCGCTGGGTGTGCTCCAGCGACTTGAAGACACGGCCACCATAAACGCGTTCGCCCTCGAACACGGAACTGGCATAATGCAGCCCATGGCTCAGAACGTGCACCTTGGCGTCGCGCCAGGGAATCAGTTCGCCGTCGAACCAGATCGCGCCGTCACGGTCGTCGAAGGGAATCAAGGACATGATGTCGTTTCCTGCCTGGATGTCGTCCGGTTTCGCGCCGGTCAGAAACGATCCGTCGACCGTTTCGTGAGGTTCTTTTGTTTCCCGATTGGGTCCCGACGCATAACATTCGGAAGAAAGTAAGTCAACATGGTTGACGTAAAGGGCATTGCGAATCCCCTGTTCCTGCGCGAGGAGGAACTGCGCCAGGCGATCGAGATGCTGTTCTTCGCCTACCGCGACTTCACCGGCGAGCCCGACGCCATGCTGGCCGACCTCGGCCTCGGCCGGGCGCACCACCGGGTGATCTACTTCGTCGGGCGCAACCCCGGCATCACCGTGTCCGAACTGCTGAAGATCCTGCGCATCACCAAGCAGAGCCTGTCGCGGGTGCTGAGCCACCTGGTCGAGGAAGGCTACATCGTGCAGCGGCCGGGCGAGCGCGACCGCCGCCAGCGGCTGCTGACCCTGACCCAGAAGGGCGTCGAGCTGGAGCGCCGGCTGACCGCCAACCAGCGCGAGCGCATCGCCACCGCGTTCCGCAACGCCGGCGCCGAGGCGGTGCAGGGCTTCAACCTGGTCCTGCACGGCATCATCGATCCCGAGGACCGGCGGCGCTTCGACGTGCCCGGGACCGGCGGCCCGCTCGGCGCCGCCCGCCTGAAGGCCGGCGCCGGCAAGCGGTGACGGCGCCGCGCCCCCACACCCTGGCCGAGGAGGCGGGCGGCGCCTGTGCCGACGACCTGCCGCACATCCTGGTGGTCGACGACGACGGCCGGCTGCGCGAGCTGCTGCGCCGGTTCCTGTCCGACAACGGCTTCCGGGTGTCGACCGCGGCCGACGCCGCCGAGGCCCGCGCCCGCATGGCCGGCGTGTCCTACGACCTGATGGTCCTGGACGTCATGATGCCCGGCGAGAGCGGGGTCGAGCTCACCCACGACCTGCGCCAGCGCCAGCGCCAGCGCATCCCGATCCTGATGCTGACCGCCATGGGCGAGGCCGAGGACCGGATCGCCGGCCTGGAGAGCGGGGTCGACGACTATCTCGCCAAGCCGTTCGAGCCGCGCGAGCTGCTGCTGCGGATCCGCACCATCCTGCGCCGTGTCGGCGAGCCGGCGGTGCCGCAGGCCGCCGCCGCGGCCGGCGGCGAGGTCCGGTTCGGAGCCTTCCGGTTCGACCTCGGGCAGAACATCCTGTGGCGCGGCGAGCTGCCGGTGCGGCTGACCGAGGCCGAGGCCACGCTGCTGCGGGCCTTCGCGGTGGCGCCCGGGGTCACCTTCACCCGCGAGGACCTGGTCGACGGCAACGCCGTGAACGGCGGGATCCGGACGGTCGACGTGCAGATCACGCGCCTGCGCCGCAAGATCGAGCCGGACCCGAAATTCCCGCGCTTCTTGCAGACCGTCCGCGGAAAGGGTTACGTGCTCCGGCTGGAAAGCTGAGGTCCCCGCATGGCCGACGCGACCCGAACCGACCGTCCCGCTTTCACCGGCGCCGCCCGCTCGCGCCGCGGCGAGCCCAAGGCCGACGGCACCAGGCTGGGCGGCTTCAAGCTCGACCGGTGGGTGAAGCAGTTCCTGCCGAAGACCCTGTTCGGCCGGGCCCTGCTGATCATCGTCACCCCGCTGGTGCTGATGCAGGCAATCTCGGCCTACGTGTTCTACGACCGGCACTGGGAGATCATGACCCGCCGGCTGGTCCACAGCCTGGCCGGCGACATCGCCTTCCTGATCGAGGAGCTGCGGCCGCCGATCACCCCGGAGGCGGTGGCCCGGCTATCCGAGCGGGCCGACCGGCACTTCGACATCGTGCTCGACTGGCGGCCCGGCGACATCCTGCCGAACCGGCCGCCGCTGGCGTTCTTCGACGACACCCGGGTCGCCATGCAGGACGCCATGCGCACCAAGGTCCGCCGGCCCTACGTCATGGACACCGACACCGGCGACCGGCAGATCGAGATCCTGGTGCAGCTGCCGGACGGCGTGCTGCAGGTGCTGGCCCACAAGAAGCGGCTGTTCAGCTCGACCACCTACATCTTCCTGCTGTGGATGGTCGGCTCGTCGCTGGTGCTGTTCGCCATCGCCATCGTGTTCATGCGCAACCAGATCCGGCCGATCCGCCGGCTGGCGGTGGCGGCCCGGGCGTTCGGCCTGGGGCGCGACGTGACCGGCTTCAAGCCGGAGGGCGCCACCGAGGTCCGGCAGGCCGCCAGCTCGTTCCTGCAGATGAAGGACCGCATCAACCGCCAGCTCACCCAGCGCACCGAGATGCTGGCCGGCGTCAGCCACGATCTGCGCACCCCGCTGACCCGCATGAAGCTGCAGCTGGCGATGCTCGGCGGCGGCGAGGAGGTCGCCGAGCTGCAGGCCGACGTCGGCGAGATGGAGAAGATGGTCGAGGGCTACCTGGCGTTTGCCCGCGGCGAGGGCACCGAGCTGCCGGTCGACAGCGACGTCGGCGAGCTGGTGGCCGACGTGGTGCAGTCGGAGCGCCGCGACGGCCCGCCGATCGCGTTCGAGCGCCCGGACGCCGGCGCCGCCGCCCTGCCGGTCCGGCCGAACGCCCTGAAGCGGGCGGTCGCCAACCTGCTGCAGAACGCCAAGCGCTACGGCAAGCGGGTGTGGATCACGGTGGTGCGGGCCGGCGACCAGGTCGAGATCGTGGTCGACGACGACGGCCCCGGTATCCCAGAGGCCAAGCGAGCCGACGCCTTCCAGCCGTTCGTCCGGCTCGAGCCGTCGCGCAACCCGGCGACCGGCGGCACCGGCCTCGGCCTGACGATCGCCCGCGACATCGTCCGCGGCCACGGCGGCGACCTGATGCTCGAGGACTCGCCGCGCGGCGGGCTGCGGGCGGTGATCAGGCTGCCGGTCTGAGGCGTCGCGCCGGCCCCGCCGCTTCAATTCGTCGCAGCGTTAACGTTTTGTTTCGCCGCTGCCGTCAGACTTGCGGCGAGCTGACGAGGTGGGCATGGCCGCAGCCCTTGGTTCGTTCTTCAAGAGCAGGTCGGGACGGCTCTCGATCACCGTGATCGGGCTGATCGCGGCCTTCGCCGTAGCACTCGGAGTCGCCAGCTACCGGATCAGCGTCCACTGGTTCGAGACCAACAAGTTCGAGGAGAAGGTCACCGCGCTGCAGCTGGTCGACGCGTTCGTGGCCGACTACACCGAGATCCGCGGCCGGCACCTCGGTACGGACGCGCCGGTTCCCGCGTCGTTCCGGGCCCATTCGATCGAGCGCTTCAACATGGCCCGCGAAGGCGACAACGTGCTGCAACTGCTGTGGCTCGGCGTGCCCGGCCGGGAGATCCGCACCGCGCCCTCGGATCCGGCGACCGGCGAGGCGATCCGCGAAGCCGCCCGCAGCGGCAACGTCGAGCCGTCCAGCCGGTGGTGGGTGACCGGCGGGCAGCGGACCTTCCGGACGATCGCCCCGTCGATCGCCAGCCAGCAGGGTTGCGTCGACTGCCACAACCGGTACCTCGAGGGCCGCCCGCCCTGGCGCCTGAACGACGTCATGGGCGCGTTCGTCATCGACGTCCCGGCCGAGGCGTTCCTGTTGAACGCCCGCACCGAGTCGATCCTGCTCGGCTCGCTGTTCTTCGTGGTCGCGGCTGCCGTGAGCGGCGTCGTGCTGCGGCTGCAGCATCTGAGGCACACCGCCGCCATCGACGCCGCGACCAGCGCCGAACGCGAACGCGCCGCCCTCGACAGCCAGCGTGCCGCCGAAGCGGCGAACCGCGCCAAGTCGGAGTTCCTGGCGCTGATGAGCCATGAGCTGCGGACGCCCCTGAACGCCATCATCGGCTTCTCCGAGGTCATGGCGCAGGAACTGCGCGGCGCGATTCCGGCGCCGTACCGCGGCTACGCCCGCGACATCCACCAGAGCGGCCAGCACCTGATGCTGGTGATCGGCGACATCCTCGACATCGCCAAGGCCGAGTCCAACCGGTTCGACCTGCACGAGGAGGACGAGCCGCTGGAGGACCTCGTGCTGCCGTGCCTGCGGCTGATGGCTCCGCGGGCCTCGGGCGGGCGCGTCGAGCTGTCGGCCCGGCTGCCCGGCGGCCTCCGGGTGCGGTGCGACGTCACCAAGATCCGGCAGGTGGTGCTCAACCTGCTGTCCAACGCCGTGAAGTTCACCCGGGCCGGCGGCCGCATCGAGGTCAGCGGCTTCCTGAACCGGGACGGCGACCTGACGCTGTCCGTCACGGACACCGGCATCGGGATCCGCCCCGAGGACATCCCGCGGGCCTTCAGCCCGTTCGAGCAGGTGGAGTCGACGCTGCAGCGCAAGCACGAGGGCACCGGCCTCGGGTTGCCGCTCGCCAAGGCCCTCACGGAGCTGCACGGCGGCGTCCTGCAGCTGTCCAGCGTGCCGGGGCGGGGAACCCAGGTCACGGTCACCCTGCCGGCCGCCCGGGTCGTGCCTCCGGCCCCCGCCGGAACCGACCCGCAGCCGCCGCTGCGCTGGGATGCGACGACCGGTGCGTTCCTGCCCGGCGCCGGCGACCTGCAGGAGGCGCCGGGCGGGCAGCCGTGGCGACTGGTCTGCTGACCGTCGGCCGTCAGTGCAGACGGCCGCCGTTCGGGACCGGGTGGGTCGGCCGGATGAGCACCACGTTGCCGTCGGCGTCGGGAAAGCCGAGCACCAGGATCTCGCTCATGAACGGGCCGACCTGCCGCGGCGGGAAGTTCACCACCGCCGCCACCTGGGTGCCGATCAGCGTCTCCGGCGTATACAGCACGGTGATCTGCGCCGAACTCTTGCGGGTGCCGATCTCCGGTCCGAAGTCCACCCACAGCTTGTAGGCCGGCTTGCGGGCCTCGGGGAACGGCTGCACGTCGACCACCGTTCCGACCCGGATGTCGACCTTCATGAAGTCGCCGAAGCCGATCGTCGCTTCCACGTCAGCCATGCCCGCCTCCCGATGCCCGCCAGATCGTGGCAGGTCGGGTAGCACGCCCCCGGCGCCACGGACAAGGCCGAGACAAGCGAGTCACGTCGCGCGACGGAGACCCGGACCGACCCGCGCCGTCCCCGAACGCAGGAAGGCCGCCCCGGTCGCCCGGGACGGCCTCCCCGCACACACGCCTCGGGAGCAGGCGTTACTTCTTGGTCGCCTTGGTCAGGTCGCGGATCTCGTCGAGCGATTCGGCGACCCGCTTGTTGATCACGTCGAACGCCTCGGCGTTCGACTTGGAGACCATCTCGGACAGCTCCTTCATGTTGGCGATCGCCTTCTCAAAGGCGGTCTTGGTGAGCTCGGTGCTCTTCGCGACCTTGGCGTCGGGCGCGCCGTTCTCCATGAGGGACTGCATGTTCTTCTGCAGCTCCTCGGCCGTCTGGCGCAGGATCTCGGCCTGCCGCTTGGCGACCGCCTGCATGCCCTCGACGGCGAGCTGGTTGGCGCTGGTCAGCGCCTCGATGTTCTTCTTCTGGGCGGCGACGACGGCTTCGACGTCGACGTTCGGGATCCGGAACTCGCCCATCATCTTCTGGACGTCGATCTCCATGAAGGGATTCTTGAACTCGGCCATTGCGCTCTCCTTCGTCCCACCTGGACGTTTCGCTCCACCGGCGCGGCGCGATGCTGCACCGCACAATTACCGGGTATAGATGCGATCGGCCCGGCCGAATGTCAATGGCCATTGTGCAGTGCAGCAATGGCCGTCGCGCCTCACTCGCGCAGCTTCGCCGGCGCATTCGCGGCCGCCGCCTTGACCGCCTCCGACTGCTTGAGCAGCGCCACGATCCCGCCGACCGCGGCGTTCGCGATCGGCGCCGCGACCGCCCCCCAGGACTTGTCGAGCGACCCGCCCGGAACCTGGTTACGCTGGTCGACGGTGCCGATCTGCTTGCCCTGCGCGTCCATCACCGTCCACCAGATCTCGACCCTGTCGCGGCCGTCGTTCTGGCGGACCACCGAGACGTCGCCCTGCACCACGTGGCCGTCCTGCACCAGGTCGTCGGTCAGCTCGACCGGCGCCCGGTCGAGCGCCAGGGCGAGCGCCCGGCGCAGCAGGTCGTTGCCGTCGCCCGGCGCCCCGTCGACCGGGTAGACCGCGACCTTCGGCACGGTCTTCACCGCCGGCGCCACCCGCGGCCGCAGCCAGGCGGCGACGCTGGCCGTGGACTCGGCCAGTTGCTCGTCGGAGGCGATCGCGTCGGTTCGCTGGCCGACGACCGTGCCGTCGGACCGTGCCAGGGTCCAGGTGATCTCCATGGCGCCATCCAGCCGCCGCCGCCCCGCGCCGGACAGGAACAGGCTGGCCCGATTGCTGGAGCGGGTGCCGGCGACCACGTCCTGCTTCTGCAGGGCCCTGGCCGTGAGGTCGGCGATCATCTCGCCGGTCTCGGCGTCGACCCCCTCGACCGGCAGCACCACCACGCCCTCGGTGGTCGGCGCGATCAGGAACGGCGCCTTGGCCAGGTCGGCCCGGTCCTTCGAGAACGGCTGCGGCACCTGCCCGCAGCCGGCTAGCGCCAGCGCCGCGGCGACCAGGACCGGGGCCGCGCGGCCCCAGATCACATCACCCAGCATCCGACCAGCAGCCCCAGCAGCAGCATCGCAAGAAAGATCCAGAGGTGTGGCATCGTCGGGTTCCCGGGACGCTAGCGGCAGACCAGCTCCAGGGGCATCCGGGACAGCCGCTCGGGCTCGCCGTCGGTGACGATCACGGTCTCGCCCAGGGTCATCGCCAGGTCGGCCTCGCTGTCCATCAGGATCATGTGGAGGAAGAACACCATGCCCGGGGCCGCCGGCTCCGGGTTGGCGTGGTAGAACATCGGGTAGTCCATCCAGATCGGCGCGAACACAGCGCCCAGCGAATAGCCGCAGGCGTTCAGCCGGGCATGCCGGAAGCCGTGGCCGTCCATCACCCGGGCGTGGGCGTCGAACACCTCGCCGATCGGCCGTCCCGGCCGCAGCGCGCCCTTGCAGGCCTCCAGTGCGGCGGCGCAGGCGTCGAACATCCGGCGCTGGTGGTCGGGCACCGGGCCGACCGGGATCGTCCGCATCAAGCAGGCGTGGTAGTGCCGGTAGGCCCCGGCGAACTCCAGGGTCAGTTGGTCGGTGCTACCCAGCCTGCGGCGACCGGTGAAATAGCGGCACAGCAGGGCGTCCGGGCCGGAGCCGATGATGAACTCGTTGCCCGGGTAGTCGCCGCCGCCCTTGAACACCGCCCCCTGCATGGCAGCCAGGATATCGCCCTCGTCGGCGCCGGGACCGGTCAGCCGGTGCGCTTCCTCGAGCGCGTCGTCGGCCAGCTCGGCGGCCCGCCGGACATAGGCCAGCTCGGCCGGCGACTTCACCATGCGCAGCCGCGACACCAGCTCGGAGGCGTCGGCCAGCGCCGCGAAGCCGTCCAGCGCGGCGTCCAGCCGCTTGCCGTTGCGGGCGTTCAGCCCGTAGCTGTCGTACTCGACACCGAGCCGCCTGCCCTTCGCCCCCTTCTCCGCCAGCAGGTCGCGCAAGTCGTCGGCCGGGGTGGCGCCGTCGCGGTCGACCCAGATCCGGATATCCTCGATCAGGCTGGTGTTGCGGGCCTGCCGCAGGTCCGGCGCCCGGGTCAGCAGCACGAAGCTGCCGTCGGCGTCCAGGTACAGGCACTGGAAGAAGCAGAACCCGAAGGTGTCGTAGCCGGTGAGCCAGAACATGCTCTCCTGCTTGAACATCAGCAGCCCGTCCAGGCCGGCCTCGGCCATCGCCGCCAGGGTCCGGTCGCGCCGCGCCGCGAATTCCGCTCGTTCGAAATGCAGTGCCATGGCTAGTACCTGCTATTCCGAGATGGTGATGGCGGCGAGCATCCGGCCGTAGTCCGGTTGCTCGCGCTGCCGGGACCGGCGATAGCTGAAGAAATTCGCCTCGTCACGGCAGGTGTCGCAGTCGAGACGGTAGATCTCGCCGATCCCCGCCGCCGTCAGCCGGCGCACCAGGTAGCCCGACAGGTCGAACAGGAAATGGCCGTCGCGCGGCGCCTTCTCGAAAAACCGGGCGTTCTCGCGGTCCTGGGTCAGGAACGGTTCCGGGAACTCCGGCCCGACCTCGTAGGAGTCGAAGCCGATGCAGGGGCCGATCGCCGCGCGGATGCCGTCCGGCCGGGCGCCGAGCTCGAGCATGGCGTCGATGGTCGCCTCGCACACCCCGCCGACGGCGCCGCGCCAGCCGGCGTGGCAGGCGCCGATCACCCCGTCCTCCGGCGACGAGAACAGCACCGGGGCGCAGTCGGCGCTCATGACGCCGAGCGCCACGTTCGGGCGGACGGTCACGAAGGCGTCGGCCTCGTGCCGGACCTCGGGGTCAGACGCCTCGTCGACGACCACGACGGTGGCCGAGTGGATCTGGTGGTTGGTGAACAGCGCCGACGCCGGCAGGTCGAGGGCCGCCATCGCCCGCGCCCGGTTGGCTTCGACCGCCGCCGGGCTGTCGCCGCTACCGCGCCCGCAGTTCAGCGAGGTGTAGATGCCGCGGCTGACCCCGCCGCGGCGCGTGAAGAAGGCGTGGCGGACCGCGCCCTCGTCGAAACCCTCGATCTGGATCACCGCTCAGGAACTCTCAACTGGGCCGCAGTCACGCGTCAGGCCTCTCGAAACCCGGGGGCGGGGGCGCCGCGGCCGGGGTCCAGGCCACCGCCTTGAACAAGGTGCCCATTTCGTCCGGGTCGATCAAGCGAGTGCAGCCGCTGCGGATGGTCGCGCGCTGATGCTCGGCGGCGTTCCGGCACAGCGCCTCGGCCCGCGCCTCGATGCCGAGGCGGCGCAGGAAGTCGCCCTGGGTCACCGGCCCGTGCTGCGCGGCGCCGGCCTGGACGACCGCCCGGCCCAGCGCCGCGAAGTCGACATGCGCCGTCAGGTCGGCCTCGCCCAGGGTATCGAGGACCCCCACCGGCCGATGGCCCTTCACCGCCTGCAGGGTATCGCCGACGCCACTCGGCGCGTGGCCGTAGTCGATCGCCAGCACCGCCCCGCCGCCCCGGGCCACCCGTTCCGCCAGGGTGCGGGCGACCGACAGCCCGGTCGGGCAGATTTCGGCCAGGGCGCCGTCAGGAGCGGCGTCGCGGATCGCCGGCGCCAGCAGGGCGGCATGCGGCGAGGCCCCGGGGGTCAGAGTCCACACGAAGCCGCCGCCGGCCGGGTCGACCGCCACCCGGCGTTCCCGCCAGACCCGGCCGTCGCGCACCAGCTGGACGATCGGCAGGGCGTCGAAGAACTCGTTGGCGATCACGATCGACGGCCCGTCCGGCAGGCTGTCGAGAGCGTCGTGCCAGACAGGCGAGGCGCCCACCGGGGCGGCGTCCCGCAGCGCCTCGGCCTGGCGTCGCCGCAGCACCGGGCTGGCCTCGACCAGATGCACCCGCAGCGCCGCCCGGAACGCCGGCACGCCCCTGGCGGCGCGCAGGGCGTCAGCCATCAGGGTGCCGCGACCGGGGCCGAGTTCGACCAGGGAAACCGGGTCGGGCGCGCCCATGCCCTGCCAGACCACGGCCGCCCACAGCCCGATCAGCTCGCCGAACGTCTGGCTGATCTCCGGGGCGGTGACGAAGTCGCCGGCCGCGCCGAACGGGTCGCGGGTCGTGTAGTAGCCGTGCTCGGGGTCGACCAGCGCCGCCGCCATCACGTCGGCCACCGACAGCGGCCCTTCGGCCGCGATCCGGCGGCGCAAACGGTCCGCCAGAGCCATCGCCGAACGGCTCATCGCGGCTTCGGCACCGCCGGCGGCCGGCGGCGGGCGTAGGCGATCAGGCCGAGGCCGAGCAGCACCATCGGCACCGACAGCAGCTGGCCCATGGTGGCGCCGAACGCCAGGAAACCGAGCTGGGCGTCGGGTTCCCGGAAGAACTCGACGACGATCCGGAACAGGCCGTAGCCGGCCAGGAAGGCGCCGCCGACCTGACCCGGCCGCTCGCGCAGCTCGGGCCGGCGCGCCAGCAGGAACAGCAAGAAGAACAGCACCAGCCCCTCCAGGGCGGCCTCGTAGAGCTGCGAGGGATGCCGGGGCTCCGGCCCGCCGCGCGGGAACACCATCGCCCACGCGACGTCGGGCGCGGCCCGGCCGAACAGCTCGCCGTTCACGAAGTTGGCGAGCCGGCCGAAGAAAAGCCCGATCGGCGTGGCCGCCGCGACGATGTCGCCGACCGCCATGTACGGCGCTCCGACCTTGCGGGCGAACAGCCCGATGGCCAGCAGCACGCCCAGCATGCCGCCGTGGAACGACATGCCGCCCTGCCAGATCATCAAGGCCTCGAGCGGGTGCTCGGCGAAGTACGGCAGGTTGTAGAACAGCACGTAGCCGATCCGTCCGCCCAGCACGATGCCGAGGGTGGCGTACAGCACGAAGTCGTCGAGCGCCGCCGGATCGAAATACTGCGGCCGCCGCCGTGCCAGCCACAGGCAGTACCGCCAGCCGATCAGGATGCCGGCGATGTAGGCCAGCGCGTACCAGCGCACGGCGAACGGCCCGATGGCGATCGCCACCGGGTCGATGACGGGAAACGCGATGGCAGGCAGCATGGCGGCGGTCCGTGCGTGGCTCGGCGACGCCGGATGGTTTAGGCGCTCCGGCGCCGCCCCGCAAACCCTGCGTGCCGCCGGCCAGCCGTCACTCGCGCTTCAGCGGGCAGGTGCTCAGGCCGATCAGCTGGTAGGCCGGGCAGTAGCCGACGATCGCCGTCAGGATCGGCACCACGCCGATCCAGCCGACCCACGCGTAAGGGTGCGCGACCAGCAGCGCCACCGCAATCAACGCCGCGCCGACGACGATCCGCAGCACCCGGTCGACAAGCCCGACATTGGTCTGCATTTCCGTTCTCCATGGCAGAGCGGGACCGGACGCCCGCGGTCGGCGCATTGGAGACCGGGATCCATAAGCTGTCGCTGATCTGGATCAGTGGGGATGCCGGCGAAACAGCCGGTGGGTTCCGGATGCGCCCCGCCTGGGGCGGTTCGCTCCGGAATGACGGCAAGGGGAAGGATGCCGCCGGTCGCTCCCTTTCAATGTCGTCATTCCGGGCAAGCGTAGCGCGACCCGGAACCCACCGACCGACGGGCCTCACCGCCGCCGGGTCGCCTCGTCGACGCAGGCGGCGATCTGCTCGAGGTGCACCGGGTTGATGGTGCCGATCACCGCGCTCGCCACCCCGGGGTGCGAGAACGCGAAGCGGATGGCGGCCGGCACGTCGGCGGCGTGCCCGCTGGACAGCACCTTCTTCAGGATCACGCCCTTGCGGTGGGCGGCCGCGTAGTCGAGCACCGGCTCCTCGGCGCGGTAGTCGGCGGTGTAGGTCGCCATCGCCACGTCCATCAGCTCCAGCGCGCGGATGCCGCCCTCGACGGTCTTGGTCGAGACCCCGATCGCCCGCGCCGTGCCCTCGGCCTTGAAGTCGGCCATGGTCCGCATCAGCGCGTCGTCCTGCAGGATCGCCATGTCGGAGCCGTCGGAGTGGATCAGCAGCACGTCGATCCGGTCGGTGCGCAAGCGCTCCAGCGAGCGTTCCAAGCTGCGGCGGAAATGGTCGGGGGTGAAGACGTGCGACGAGATGCCGTCCTCGAATTCCTCGCCGACCTTGCCGATGATCACCCAGTCGTCGCGCTGCCCGGCCAGCAGCCGGCCCAGCCGCTCCTCGCTGGCGCCGTAGGCCGGCGCGGTGTCGAGCAGGTTGATGCCGAGCGACCGGGTCAGTGCCAGCAGCTCGGCCAGCGTGTCCTCGTCCGGCAGTACGAAGCCGCTCGGGTACTTCACGCCCTGGTTCCGCCCGAACTTCACGGTGCCGAGGCCGAGCGGCGAGACGCGCAGCCCGGTGCTGCCGAGGTTCACGAGGTCCATGCCGCCTTGTCCCATGGCGCGACCGCGTAGTCGACCGCGGGCAGGTCGGAGAAGTCGGTCGCCCGGCCGGACGGTGCGACGCCGAGGTGGTCGATCTCGACCGCCACCATGTCACCGAGCATCGGCGCGAAGGTCAGCTTGGTCGGCCAGCCGTACAGCACGGTGCCGGCGCGGTGCAGGGTCGGGGTGTCGGGCATGTGGAAGCCCTGGGTCCGGCCTTCGACCCGGTCGATCGGCAGCACCGCCCACTCGATCCCGTCCAGGTCGACCGCCGGCAGGTAGTCGCGGAATGCCCTGCGGGCGGCGGCGTAGACCTCCGCGGGATCGGCCTCCTTGGCGCGCTCGGCGACCGCCGCGCCGAGATACCAGACCAGGGCGCCGTCGGCGGTCTCGTGGGTGGTCACGGTCGCCACCGGCTTGTCGGAGGTGCCGACCAGATGGGCGTACAGCGGGAACGGTGCCGGCCGCATCAGGCCCTGCAGCAGCGGCCGGTGCTGGGTCTCGAGCCCGTCGTCGTGCCGGTTGCGCCGCGCGATGCCGTGGTTGCCGCCGGCGGCGGTGACCAGCACGGCGCGCGCCTCGATGCCGCGGTCGCGCAGGAACGCCAGCGGCTCCGCCGCCGCTTCCTCGGGAATCCGGCGTACCGAGTCGCGGTACGGGTCGGCCAGCGCGCGCAGGATGCCGGGCACGTCGAGCACCGGCTCGTCCATGAACACCGCCGAGCCGCGGAAGCCGGAAGCCTTCAGCCCGTCCGGCCACTCCGACGCGGCCAGGGTGCGGGTGTTGCCGCCGAGCGCGCGCTGCGCGACCAGCCGGGTCAGGCCGCCGAGAATGCCGCCCGGGATCAGCAGCATCTGCGAGTCGGCCCGGGTGCGGGCCGCCGACAGGTCGACCTCGCCCTCGCCCCGCAGGGCCGCGCGCCAGCGGTCCGGCATGGCACTGATCGACCGCGCGGTCTCGTTCACCTTGCCGGCCAGCGAGTACTTCAGTCCCGAATGGACGATCCCCTGCGACGCCAGGGTCTGCCCGCAGCCGATCGCCTCGCGCTCCAGCAGCAGCACGTCGTAGCCGGCCCGCTTCAGGCGGTTGAAGCACCACAGCCCGGCGATGCCGGCGCCGACGATGGCGATGTCGATGGTCCTGGTCATGCCGTTCCGGCGTCAGGCCGCCCCGACGCCGACCTTGATCCGCCGGTTCTGCCGGCCCTTGTTGTCGATCTTGAGGATGCGCGCAAGCCGGGCCTGCCCGGTCGAGGCGAGATGGGTGCCGCCGCAGGCCTGGCGGTCGAGGCCGGCGATCTCGACGACGCGCACCATGCCGTCCGGGCTCGGCGGCGGCGCCACCGACTTGCTGCGGAACATGCCGGGGATCGCCTCGGCCTCTTCCCGCGGCATGTAGGCGGCGCCGACCGCAAGGTCCTGCCGGATCGCCGCGTTCATCGGTGCCTCCAGGGCCCGCAGCGAGGCGCTGTCGACGCCCGGCAGGTCGAAGTCGACCCGGAAGGTGCCGTCGGCCGAGAGCTGCGCCCCGGTCAGCAGGGCGCCGCCGTGCGCCTGGTAGACCAGGGCGTTCAGCACATGGGCAAGGGTATGCAGTTCGCACATCAGCCGCCGGAACCCGGCGTCGACCTGCAGCAGCACCGTCCCGTACGGCTCGCCCGCGCCGGCGAAGCGGTGCCACAACCCGCGCTCGTCCGGATCGACACCCTCGAACGTCTGGACACCCCCGGACCAGGTCAGCGTGCCGCGGTCCGCGAGCTGGCCGCCGCCGCCGGGAAAGAACGGCGAGCGGTCGAGCAGCACCGCGCCGGGTCGCCGGTCGAGCACCGTCGCCTCGACCGCCAGCGCTTCGGGATACTCGATATGCCAGGGGCGCATCACCGTCGGGGCTCGCGGGGTTGCGGGATCGATGGGAGCGATCCTCCCGCCCGGCGCCCCCGCACGCAAGCTCGACAGGCGTGCCGGTTGCGGCCCCGGCCTGCGCGTGCCATATGCCGGAGAGGAGGTGAGCCATGCAGACCCAGAGCCGGTTCTTCGACGACCTCGCCCGTGTCGCCAACGGTGCGCTCAGCGCCGCCGCCGGGGTGCGGGCCGAGATCGAGCAGCTGGTCCGCCAGCAATTCGACCGCTTCCTGGCCGACCGCAACCTGGTGACCCGCGAGGAGTTCGAGGCGGTCGAGGCGATGGCCGCCAAGGCGCGTGGCGAGCAGGAGAAGCTGGCCGCCCGGGTCGCCGAGCTCGAGGCCGCGCTGGCCGCCAAGACTCCGGCCACCAAGACCCCGGCCCGCAAGCCGGCCGCGGCCGCCGCCAAGCCGGCTGCCACCCGCCGGCGCGCCGCGACCGCCGCCCGCCGTCCGGCCCCGCGCCGCAAGAGCAGCGACGAGACTCCGTCGGGCGCCGACGAATAGGCGGGCTGGAACGGGTGATTCGCCGCCCCCGGCCGCCGGTCCGGGAATAGATTGGATTTGCACGAACATTCCGGACGACCGAAGCGCCGACCGGCTTTCGTCCGATTTCAACAGCTTCGCGGGCAAGCCTATATCTACCTGTGAATCTTTTTTGACCCGCGAAATCTTGTGTTGAACCGCGATTCCGACTTTGAAATCCTAACCCTCGTGGTGACTCGGCGGCCTGCGCCACAAGATGTGGCCGACAAGCGACCCTGTCGGCCGCGCCAGGGCCGCTCCGACGCGCCGGCCCGCGCGCCAGAAGGGAGCCTTCCGATATGTCCCTGACCTATGTCGACACCGGCACGGCCCAGCCCCACCCGCTCGACCTGCTCGAGGAGCTGGTCGGCGCCAACGACTGGGCCTTCGACCGGGCCGGGCCGGACGAGCTGGCGGTCGAGATCGCCGGGCGATGGTGCGACTACCGCCTGTACTTCCTGTGGCAGGAGGATCTCGGCGCGCTGCACTTCTCCTGCCTGCTGGAAAGCCGGGTGCCGGTCGAAAAGCGGCGCGAGGTCAGCCTGCTGCTGGCGCTGCTGAACGAGAAGATGTGGCTCGGCCATTTCGACCTGTCGTCGGACGACGGCACCCCGATGTTCCGCCACACCCTGCTGGTGCGCGGCGCCGGCGGCGTCTCGGTCGAGCAGATGGAGGATCTGGTCGAGGTGGCGCTCGGCGAGTCCGAGCGGTTCTTCCCGGCCTTCCAGTTCGTGATCTGGGGCGGTAAGACTGCCGAGGAAGCGGTCGCCTCCTCCCTGCTGGACGTCCAGGGCGAGGCCTGACGCGCGCGCGGCGCGGCGACCGCCGGGCCCGAGACAACGCGAGGCATCACGTCATGACTGTTGCGCCCCTGCTCCTGATCGGCTGCGGAAAGATGGGCGGCGCCATGCTGGCCGGCTGGCTGGACGGCCCGGAAGCCTCCGGCGGCGTCCACGTGGTCGAGCCGCACGGCGGATCGCTCGGCGGGCTGGCCGACCGCAAGGAGGTCACCGTCCACGCCAGCGCCGACACCGTGCCGGCCGACCTGGCGCCCGGCACCGTGGTGCTGGCGGTCAAGCCGCAGACCATGGATGCCGCACTGGAGCCGCTGAAGCGGTTCGTCGCCCCCGGCACCTGCTTCCTGTCGATCGCCGCCGGCAAGACCATCGGCTATTTCGAGAGGCACCTGGGCAGCGAGGCGGCGATCGTCCGCGCGATGCCGAACACCCCGGCCGCGGTCGGCCGCGGCATCACTGCCTATGTCGCCAATGCCAACGTCACCGCCGACCAGAAGACCCGGGCGCACCGCCTGCTGGAGGCGGTCGGCGAGGCCCTGGAGGCCGACGGCGAGGACGCGATCGACGCGGTCACCGCGCTGTCCGGCGGCGGCCCGGCCTATGTGTTCCTGCTGATCGAGACCCTGGCGGCCGCCGGTGTGAAGGCCGGCCTGCCCGAGGAATTCGCGATGAAGCTGGCGCGCGCGACGGTGTCGGGCTCCGGCGAGTTGGCCCGCCGGTCGGCCGAGCCGGCCTCGCAGCTTCGCATCAACGTCACCTCGCCCGGCGGCACCACGGCCGAGGCCCTGAAGGTGCTGATGGATCCGGAGACCGGCATCCAGCCGATCTTCGACAAGGCGATCGCCGCGGCGACGGCCCGCTCGAAGGAGCTGGCGGGGTAGGTCCTGCTTTGTCGTCATTCCGGACGGCCGCGCAAAGGCGCGGCCGGTCCGGAACCCACGGAGCGACGGGCGCCATTCGCAGCCTGTGGGTTCCGGCTCCGTCCCGCCTCCGGCGCTCCGGTCCGGAATGACGGCAGGTTGGGGAGGCCCAGTCACCCCTGGACGCCCACGCCGTCACGGGCAATATGTCGACCATGACCGACATCGCCTCCGGGGCCGCACAGGCCACCCTCGACGCTTTCCTGGACGCCGCCCTCGACCTCGCCGCCGAGCGCGGGTGGCTGTCGCTGACCGCCGGCGAAGTGGCGGCCCGTTCCGGTGCCGAGGCCTCGGTGCTGGGTGGTTTCGGGCCGTTCCGGCCGCGGCTGCTGGCCTGCCTGATCGAGCGGGTGGACGACGGCATGCGCGACGGCCTGGACGACGACGCCCGCGATCCCGGGCTGCCGGTCCGCGACCGGCTGTTCGAGGCGCTGATGGCCCGGCTGGACGTGCTGAGCGCCCGGCGCGACGGCATGCGCGCGGTGCTGCGCGGGGTGCCGCTCGACCCGCCGTCGGCACTGGCTGCGCTGCCGCTGCTCGGCCGATCGATGGCCCGGACGCTGGAGGCGGTCGGCGAGTCGCCGCTGCCCCCGTTCGGACCGCTCAAGGTGAAGGGGCTGTCGCTGGTGTGGCTTTCCACATTGCGGGCGTGGCTGTCGGACGACAGCCCGGACATGGCGGTAACCATGAAGGCGCTTGATTCCGCGTTGGCCCGCGCCGAGGAAGCCGCCAATTCCTTGCTGCCGGGTGCGCGTCGGCGGCCGGTCGCGGACGGACCGGCGGCGTAACCGAAATGACTTCCGGCTTGCGAGCGCCCCGCCGGGGCGGTTAAGTTCCGGCGCGCTTTGACGGGGCGGTGGTCCCGCCGCCCGGCGTGCCGCCCACCAACCCGGTCCGCGCATGAGCCCTCGTGATCCCAAGATCCTCGCCTGCAACAGCAACCGTCCGCTGGCCGAGGCCATCGCCGCCTACCTGAACCTGCCCATGACCAAGGCCGACATCCGTCGGTTCTCGGACATGGAGGTGTTCGTCGAGATCCAGGAAAACATCCGCGGCGAGGACGTGTTCGTCGTGCAGTCCACGAGCTATCCGGCGAACGACAACCTGATGGAACTGCTGGTCACGCTGGACGCCCTGCGCCGCAGCTCTGCGCGCCGGGTGACCGCGGTCATCCCGTATTACGGCTACGCCCGCCAGGACCGGAAGTCGGGCCCGCGCACGCCGATCTCGGCCAAGCTGGTCGCCAACCTGATCACCAAGGCGGGCGCCGACCGGGTGCTGACGATCGACCTGCACGCCGGCCAGATCCAGGGCTTCTTCGACATCCCGACCGACAACCTGTACGCCGCGCCGCTGTTCACCGACGACATCAAGGAGCGCTACGGCGACGAGAAGCTGATGATCGTGTCGCCGGACGTCGGCGGCGTGACCCGCGCCCGCGCGGTCGCCCGCCGGCTGGATGCCGACCTGGCGATCATCGACAAGCGGCGCGAGCGGGCCGGCGTGTCCGAGGTCATGAACATCATCGGCGACGTCGACGGCCGGCGCTGCATCCTGGTCGACGACATCGTCGATTCCGGCGGCACCCTCTGCAACGCCGCCGAGGCGCTGATCGAGGCCGGCGCCACCTCGGTCGACGCGTACTGCACCCACGGCGTGCTGTCCGGCGGCGCGGTGGCGCGCGTCACCTCCTCGCCGCTGACCTCGCTGGTCACCACCGACTCGATCCAGGCCACCGCTGCGGTCCGGGTGGCCCGCAACATTCGGCAGCTGACCGTCGCCGCACTGCTCGGCGAGGCGATTCGGCGGATCAGCGAGGAACGCTCGGTCTCCAGTCTGTTCAACTGACGGCGCCAAGCGGCGTCATCCCGGACGCCCCGGCGCCGCGATCCGGGATCCACGGCCTTACATCGCTCCCATCGTGCCCATCGGGACGAGCAGGAACTGATCGGTCGTCCGCTTCTGCTGATCGCCGAGCACGGCGCAGAGGCCTTCGGCCGGTCGCTCGAGCGCCCGCCGATCCCGACGGCATGGCTTCAGACCGCCCAGCGTTCGTTTGGCAACGGCACCGCTGCCGGCGCATAGTCGTGGGGTGACCAGGACCGCCGTGGAGCCACCGGTGAACGGAACCCTTACCATCGGGCAGGCGGCCGCCGCCGTCGGCTGCAACGTCCGGACGATCCGTTACTACGAGCAGATCGGCCTGCTGCCGTCGCCGGTCCGCACGGACGGCAACCAGCGCCGGTTCCTGACGTCCGACCTCAGGCGCCTGGCGTTCGTCCGCCACGCCCGCGAGTTCGGTTTCTCGCTCGACGAGATCCGCACCATGCTCGATCTGTCCGACCGGCCGGGGGAGTCCTGCAATACGGTGATCGACATCGCCCGCGCCCGATTGGCCGAGGTCGAGCAGCGGCTGCAGCGGCTGTCCGCCCTGCGCGACGGCCTCGCGGCCATGGTGACCGGCTGCCAGGGCGGCGCCATGTCCGACTGCCGGATCGTCGAGGCGCTCGCCGGCGACCTCGGGGGAGACTTGAACCTCCAGTAGCTGGAGGTTCTAAGCTCTCCGGATAGCGCGGCAACGAGCCCACGGTGTCGCGACGCAATCACAAGAGGGCTGGGGGTGGACGCTCCACTGGATCGGCTGCTGCACTGGGCGTTCCGGATCGCGGCGCTCGTGTGCTTTCCGTTGCTGGTGACGATCTCGATCTACGACATCGTCGGCCGGCAGTTCATGAACACCGGCTCGACCGCCCTGCAGGAGCTGCAGTGGCACCTGTTCTTCGCCAGCGTGATGCTGGCGCTCGGCTGGGTGTACCTGCGCGACGGCCACGTCCGGATCGACGTCTTCCGGACCCGCTGGCCGGAGCGGCGGCGGCACGCCGTCGAGATCGCCGGCGTCCTGCTGGCGTTGGTTCCACTCGCGCTCCTGCTGATCGTCGCCGGCGGTCTGCAGGCCTGGACCGCCTTCGAGAGCGGCGAGCATTCGCAGGCCGCGATGGGGCTCGGCCAGCGCTGGATCGTCAAGAGCCTGATGCCGATCGGCGGCGCCCTGCTGCTGATGTCGGGGCTGCTGATGCTGCGCCGTTCGATCGCCCGGCGGCGCGCCGCCGGGCGGAACGGCCGATGACGGAGCTGCTCCCCGAGACGCTGATCTACTGGCTGCAGGACTGGTTGCCCCTGCTGATGGCCGGATCGCTGGCGGTACTGCTGTTCAGCGGCTACCCGGTGGCGCTGGTGCTGTCGTTGATAGGCCTCGCCTTCGCCGGCATCGGCATGGCGCTCGACCTGCTCTCGGTGCTGGAGATCACCAACATCACCGCCCGCATGTACGGCTCGGTCGGCGAGAGCCTGCTGTACCCGTCGGTACCGATGCTGATCTTCATGGGCCTGATGATGGAGCGCTCCGGCGTCGCCCGCGAGTTGCTGGTATGCCTGCAGGTGGTGCTCCGGCGGGTCCCGGGCAGCCTGGCGATCGCGGTTGCGTTCCTGGGCATCATCCTGGCCCCCTCGGCCGGGCTGATCGGGGCGTCGGTCGCGACCATCGCGCTGATCGCCCTGCCGACCATGCTGGACCGCGGCTACGACCCGGCCTTCGCGGCCGGCGCGGTCGCCGGCGCCGGCACGCTGGGGATCATCTTTCCGCCGGCGATCATGCTGTTCTTCCTGGCCGACCTGCTCGGCGTGCGGATGGGGACCATGTTCCTGGCACCGGTGCTGCCGGTGGCCGTCCTGCTCGGGCTCTACGTCCTGTACTTCCTGGCCCGGGGCGTGCTGACGCCGAGGGCCGCGCCGAGCCTCGACATCCCCGACATGCCCTGGTCGTCGCTACTGGCCTATGTCGCCCGCAGCCTGGCGCTACCGGTCGCCCTGATCGCCCTGGTGCTCGGTTCGATCGTCGCCGGCATCGCCACCCCGACCCAGTCCAGCGCGGTCGGCGCCGCCGGCTCGGTGCTGCTGACCGTGGCCAACCGCAGCCTGTCCCGGACCATGTTGCGCGAGGTCCTGGAACGAACGGTGTCGGTCACCGCCATGGTGTTCTTCGTGGTGATCGGCGCGTCGGTGTTCTCCTACACCTTCCGCAGCATCGGTGGCGACGACCTGATCGTCGACCTGCTGGGGGCCACCGGCCTCGGCGCGTGGTGGATGCTGTCGATGATCCTGGCGGTGATCTTCCTGCTGGGCTTCATCATCGACTGGATCGAGATCGCGCTGATCACCCTGCCGATCTTCTATCCGATCCTGGAGAGCCTGGACTTCGGCGACCGGTTCGAGACTCCCGAACAGACCTTCGCCTGGATCGCGGTGATGATCGCCATCAACCTGCAGACCTCGTTCCTGACTCCACCGTTCGGCTTCGCGCTGTTCTTCCTGAAGGGTTCGGCGCCGCCGAAGGTCGACATGGGCACGATCTATCGCGGGATCGTTCCTTTCGTGCTGATCCAGGTCGCCGTGCTGGGCCTGGTAATGGCGTTTCCGGCTCTGGCCCTGTGGCTGCCCGGCGCTGTGTTCGACTGACGCCGCCGGAAACCGGGGCAATCAAGGCTGGCAATCCGGCGCGATTCGGTCTAGAACCCGCGCCCGTCAGCCCGGCACCCCTGGAGGCCGGGCCTTTTCCATAGGAGACGCCAATGTCGAACGTTTCGACGCTGAGCGCCCGCGCACGCGACCGGGTCGGTAAGGGGTCCGCCCGGGCAGCGCGCCGCGAGGGGCTCGTTCCCGCCGTGATCTACGGCGACAAGAAGGATCCGTTCTCGATCGTCTTGAACCAGCGCGAGCTGGACAAGCTGCTGAAGCCGGGCTTCTTCTCGCACCTGATCGACATCGAGGTCGACGGTCAGAAGCACCGCGTCCTGCCGCGCGACCTGCAGCAGCACCCGGTCACCGACCGCGCCCTGCACGTCGACTTCCTGCGGGTGTCGGCGACCAGCGAGCTGACGGTCGAGGTTCCGGTCGAGTTCATCAACGACGAGGCCTGCCGCGGCCTGCGCCGCGGCGGCGTGCTGAACGTCGTGCGCCACGAGATCGAGGTGTACTGCCGGGCCGACGCCATCCCGGAGAAGATCGAGGTCGATCTCGCCGGTCTGGACATCGGCGACTCGCTGCACATCTCGGCCGTGAAGCTGCCGGACGGCGTGCGCCCGACGATCGAGCGCGACTTCACGATCGCGACCATCGCCGCGCCGACGCTGATCTCGGAAGAGGCTGCCGACGCCCAGGCCGAGTCGCAGGCCGCTGCGGAAGAGGACGAGGAAGAGGAGGAGTAATCCTCCGCCCCTCGTTCTCCGCCCGGCCTTCTCTGCCGGAGACAACGCCCGGGGGGACCGTCGCTTGCGGTCCCCCCGGTGCCGTTCCGGCCCCCGCGATCTCGGGAGCGAGCGATGCTGCTGTTCGTCGGGCTCGGCAATCCCGGGCCGTCCTACGAAGGCAACCGCCACAACATCGGCTTCATGGCGATCGAGGAGATCGCGCGCCACCACGGCTTCGGGCCGTGGCGCTCGCGGTTCCAGGGCCTGGTCGCCGAAGGCACGATCGCCGGCCACAAGGTGCTGGCGCTGAAGCCGCTCACCTACATGAACGAGTCCGGCCGCTCGGTCGGCGAGGCGGTGCGGTTCTTCAAGCTCGAGCCGTCGGCGGTCTACGTGTTCTACGACGAGCTCGACCTGGTGCCCGGCAAGATGCGGGTGAAGACCGGCGGCGGCGCCGGCGGCCACAACGGCATCCGCAGCATCGACCGCCACATCGGCCAAGCCTACCACCGCATCCGCCTCGGCATCGGCCATCCCGGCGACAAGGCCAAGGTGCACGGCTACGTGCTGTCCGACTTCGCCAAGGCAGAGCGCACGAGCTGGCTGCCGGTGCTGATCGACTCGGTGGCCCGCGAGGTGCCGGCGCTGGTCGATGGTGACGAGGGCCGGTTCATGAGCCGGGTCGCCCACGCGGTGTTCCCGCCGCCCCCGAAACCCGATACACCCAAACCCGCCAGACCCGAGCCCATCAAATCCGATCCGGCGATGACGGCCTCGACCGACGCCCCCCAACCCAAAGACGGAGCGTAGCCCCATGGGCTTCAACTGCGGCATCGTCGGCCTGCCGAACGTCGGCAAGTCCACGCTGTTCAACGCCCTGACCGCGACCGCTGCCGCCGAGGCGGCGAACTACCCGTTCTGCACCATCGAGCCGAACACCGGCCGGGTGGCGGTGCCGGATCCGCGGCTGGACGCACTGGCGAAGATCGCCAAGTCCGGCAAGATCCTGCCGACCCAGATCGAGTTCGTGGACATCGCCGGGCTGGTGCGCGGCGCCAGCAAGGGCGAAGGGCTGGGCAACCAGTTCCTGGCCAACATCCGCGAGGTCGACGCGGTCATCCACGTGCTGCGCTGCTTCGAGGGCGAGGTCACCCACGTCGAGGGCTCGGTCGACCCGATCCGCGACGCCGAGACCGTCGAGACCGAACTGATGCTGGCCGACCTGGACAGCGTCGAGAAGCGGATCGTCGCGCTCGAGAAGCGCGCCCGCGGCCAGGACAAGGAAGCCAAGGAGCTGTTGCCGATCGCCCAGCGGGTCGCCGAGGTGCTGCGCGACGGCAAGCCGGCCCGCGTGCTGCTGCCGCAGCTCGACGCCGAGGAGCGCCGCCAGCTCCGTCTGCTGCAGCTGCTGACCGCCAAGCCGGTGCTGTACGTCTGCAACGTCGAGGAAGAGAACGCCGCGGCCGGCAACGCGCTGTCGGAGAAGGTCGCCGCCATGGCCGCCGAGCAGGGGGCCGAGTCGGTGGTCATCTCGGCGGCCATCGAGGCCGAGATCGCCCAGCTCACCGACCCGGCCGACAAGGCCGAGTTCCTGGAGACCCTGGGCCTCGAGGAGCCGGGCCTCGCCAAGCTGATCCGCGCCGGCTACCGGCTGCTCGACCTGCTGACCTTCTTCACGGTCGGCCCGAAGGAGGCGCGCGCCTGGACCGTGCGCCGGGGTGCGAAGGCCCCGGAGGCGGCCGGCGAGATCCACACCGACTTCCAGCGCGGCTTCATCCGGGCCGAGACCATCGCCTACGACGACTACGTCGCCTGCAACGGCGAGACCGGGGCCAAGGAAGCCGGCAAGATGCGGGTCGAAGGGTCGGAGTACGTGGTCAAGGACGGCGACGTCTTCCACTTCCGCTTCAACGTCTGAGACGCACTTCTCACTCGGCCGGCAGCGGCGCGATCCGGTCGACCGGAACGAAGCTTCGACGCACCCCGCGGAGGTCGGCCAGCGCCGGTCGGCCGGCACGGCCCTCGGAGCCGAGCAGCCGGTACTCGGTGGCGCCGATCAGGAACATCGGCGCGCCCTGCTCGTCGGCCAGCGGCAGCACCACCCGCTCGCCGCTGTAGAGGTTGCCGGCGTCGGAATACACCTCGCCGACGGCATGCATGACGAGCGCCTCGTCCAGCACGCGATTCCAGCGCCCGACGACCACCTCGGCCTGCGAGCGCTCGATCAGGTCCTCCAGCGCCGCCCCGGCCACCGAACGCCCGAACACCGCGTTGATCTCCTCGCCCGCGAGCCGGTAGACCAGCCGCCGGTCGGGTTGCCGTTCGACCAGCCAGATCTGCGGCAGCAGGCCGGCCCGCGCCAGGTCGATGGGGTCGATCCGGGCCTTCCGAGGCATTCCGGCGTCGCCGTCGCGGGCCGCGTGCCAGAGGTTGATCAGCCGCCGCAGTTTCGGGGCGCGCACCCTGCTCGTGTCCGGGAGAATCGCTTCGTCGTCAGCCAAGATCGCTCCGTCCGGACGCGGCTCCGTCGGCGCGGAGAGCCGGACCCGTCCACGCGGTTTGCAACGCAGCATTCTAGGCGGTTTGCGCGCGGGCCGACACCCGTTGCGGCCGACGTCGGTGGGAAGAGAGCTGTGCCGTGCCGCAATGCCCCGCGGGCTCTGGGTCCCGGATCGGGTTGCGCCCGTCCGGGATGAGGACTCGAAGGACAGTTTGCTCCACCCTCATCCCGGACGTCGCGCCAGCGGCGATCCGGGACCAGGAGCGGAACGCGAGCCCTCTCCTACGCCGCCCGACGCGTGAGCAGGCCGGCCAGCTCGGCCAGGTCCGCCACCTCGACGGTCGGCTCGGGTGCGCCGTCGCGGCGGTCGTTGCGGTTGCCGGTGCCGACCAGGACCGAGCGCATGCCGGCCGCCACCGCACCGGCGATGTCGGTCTCCAGGGTGTCGCCGATCACCGCGACCCGCTCCGCCGGCAGGCCGAGCCGGTCGCGCGCCAGCTCGAAGGCCAGGCGGTGCGGCTTGCCGACACTGGCTACCGGGCGGCCGAGCGCGGCCTCCAGATACGCCTTCACGGCCCCGGTCTCGGGTTCGGCCCCGAACGGGCCGGGCACCACCACGTCGGGATTGGTGACCATGATGCGCGCGCCCTCGGACGCCAGCCGCACGGCCTCGCGCAGGTCCGCCAGGGTCAGGGCTTCGCTGATCCCGACCACCACGGCGTCCGGGTGCGACGATGCGGCCAGCCCGGCCGCCGCGCAGGCCTCGGCCAGCGCGTCCGGGCCGATCACGGCGACCGAGCGCATCCCGGACCCGGCGAGGTAGCCGGCGACCACCATGCCGGAGGTCACGATCCGCTCGGCCGGAACGTCGATCCCGAGGCGCTGCAGCTTGGCGGTGTAGGCCGCGGGCGTCGCCCGCGCGTTGTTGGTCAGCAGCACGTGCGGCACGCGATCGCGCGCCAGCTCGGCCATGAACGCGGCGGCGCCGGGCATCGCCTCGTCGCCGCGGTACAGCACGCCGTCCATGTCGAGGACGAACCCGCCGACGCCGTCGAGCCCGCCGTCGACCCGGGTCGGCTTCGGCCGCCGGTCGAACGGATCGAGGATGCCGGCCCAGCGGGCATTGTCGGCCGGCAGCGGCAGGGTCATCGACAGGCCGTCCAGCCCGTGACTGCGCCAGCGCACCTCGAGCTCGGAGACGTCGAGGGTCGCCCAGGCGGCGGCCGGGTCGCCGGTCGTGCAGGTCTCGGTCAGCGACTGGATCGACAGGAACGGGATGCCGTCGACCGTGTGCATGGCGTTCCAGTGCACGTGGCCGGCGGCGCACAGCTTGACCTTGCCGCTGTCGACGATGACCCGCCGGATCGCGGCACCGTCGGCCAGGTACTGGGCGTACTGCAGGTTCTCCTGGAAATAGTAGTTGCCGACCATCGAGCCGCCGCCGAGCGGCACATGGCTGAACAGCAGCACCGGCTCGGCGCTGGCCGCCAGCTCGGTGCGCAGCCACTCCAGGTCGGACGGCCGCAGCTGGAAACCCTGGGGCCGGTGGATGAAGGTGTCGGCCTGCCAGAACACCAGGCGCCAGCCGTTGATCACGACGCTGTGGTGGCCGACCTCGCGGCCGAGGGCCGAGGCGTTGTCGTCATGGCTCAGGAACGCCACGTCGTGGTTGCCGAGCAGGTGATGGCGCGGCGGGCGGACCGCCTCGAACTCGGCGGCGACCTCGGCCAGCAGGGCGCCATCGGTCGAGCGGTCGACGTCGGAGATGCGGTCGCCGAGGTCGAGCACCGCGTCCGGCTGCCAGTCGTTCGCGAACGCGATGAACTCGCGCAGCAACGGCAGGGCGGCCGAGCCGCGCTTGGTGCCGGTGTCGGCGCCGTGATGGATGTCGGTGACGATCGCGAGCTTCAGGGCGTCGGCCATCGGAGGCGGTTCCTCGGGTTCTTCAGGCAAGGAATGGGGGCGGAGCCGACAGCCCCGCCCCCGGCGAGTATGCGGTCAGTTGGTCGCCGCGGCGACGGCCACGTTGCCCTTGCGGAAGTCGAGCACGTACGGGATGTGCCCCGGCAGCGGCCGCCACTCGACGTTCTTGCGCAGCCCGTAGGACTCGTAGGGCTGGTACAGGATCGTGAACGGCGCCTCCTCGGCGGCGTAGCGCTGGACCTTCCTGTAGGCCTCCAGGCGCTGCTTCGGGTCGAGCGAGAACCGGAACTCGTCCCACATCTGCTCGTATTCCTTGGACGGGGTCCAGGTGCCGGCGCTGATGCGGGCGCCGGTCGGACTCCACATGGTGCCGTAGGAGCCGGCCGGGTCCGGGAAGTACATCGGGTTCGACCAGTTGCGGGCCATCAGGTCCTTGTCGCCGCCGGTCCAGCGCTCGTCGACGTTGATCTTCATGTTCACGCCGACCGCGGCCCACATCTCCTGGATCGCCTGGGCGGCCAGCAGACCGTTGGTGTAGTAGGTCGGGTGGGTGTCGTAACGGATCTCGAAGCCGTCGTAGCCGGCCTCGGCCAGCAGCTTCCTGGCCTTCGCCGGGTCATACTCGATCCACTTGAAGTCCGGATCGTGCATGGCGCCGTACTGCGGGTAGGTGTGGCTCGCCGGCACCTTCGACTTGCCGTTCCACAGCGCCTCGTTCAGCAGGTCGCGGTCGATCGCCAGGTTCAGCGCCTGGCGGATCTGCTTGGTCATCTTCGGGTTGTTGGCGTTGTAGAACACCACGTGGAACAGCGGCGTCAGCATGCCGACGGTCTTGGTGTTCGGGTCCCTGTCGATCGCCTCGAGCTGGTCCGGCGGGACGTTGGTGATGATGTCGACCTCGGCGTTCTTCAGGGCGGTCAGCCGCGCCGCCATCTCCGGCATGCGCACCACCTCGACCCGCTCGAAGTCCGGCTTGTCGCCCCAGAAGCCGTCGAAGCGCTCCCACACCAGGCGCTCGCCCGGCTGGAACGCGGCGACCCTGTACGGGCCGGTGCCGACCGGCTTCAGGCCGAACGCATCGTAGTCCGAGGCCTCGTCGACGTTCGGGTCGCCGGTCAGGCCCATCAGGTACTTCTTCGGGACGATCATCGACTGCTGGACGTTCAGCAGGGTCTCGAGGATCGGGTCCGGCCGCTTGGTGACGACCCGCACGGTGTAGTCATCGACCTTCTCGGCCCGGTCCATGTTGTCGAAGTATTCCTTCGACCGGCTGACGTACGGCGCATAGGTCGGCTTGAACATGCGGTTCAGCGAGAACACCACGTCGTCGGCGGTCATCGGGTCGCCGTTCTGGAACAGCACGCCGTGGCGCAGCTTCAGCTCGACCACCGTCGGCGAGACCATCTTCCAGCTCTCGGCCAGGCCCGGCATGAACACCGGCTCGACCTTCGTGTGGTCCTTCTCGATCAGGGTGTCGAAGGTGTTGTAGTACTGCAGCGACCCGACGTTGGAGTGGTCCTTGCCGGGGTCGAAATAGCTCTGCATGTTGGCGGCCGCGACCTTGAGCTCGGCGGCGCCGGCCGGCATCGCGGCCATGACCGCGGTCAGCGCGACCGCGGACAGCAGCAGTCTCTTCATCGGTATGCCCTCCTTCGGCAGGGGAACCGCGGGCGCGGGTCCCGTCGTGGGGTGGTCGGTGTTGGGGTGATCGGTCTCCGGCGGGTGGCCCCCGCTCTCTGGTGGTTGGGGAACCTCAGTCCGAAAGCCGCACGTCCAGGCTGTCGCGCAGCCAGTCGCCGATCAGCAGCACCACCAGCGCGACCGCGACGATCAGCAGGGCCGGGGCGGCGACGATCCACGGGGCCGAGGCCATGTAGTCGCGGCCCTGCCCGACCATCGAGCCGAGCGAGGCGGTCGGCGGCTGGATGCCGAGGCCGAGGAACGACAGCGAGGACTCGAGCAGGATCAGGTTGCTGATCACCAGGGTCGCCTGGACGATGATCGGCGACGCCACGTTCGGCAGGATGTGGCGGAACAGCAGGCGCGAATTCGACATGCCGATGGCCCGGCCGGCCTCGACGAACGGCAGGCTGCGCAGCGCCAGGACCTGGCCGCGCACGATCCGGGCGTACTGCTCCCAGTAGGCGATGCCGAGCACCAGGATCAGTACCTCGACGCCGGTGCCGGCGATCGCCACCACCAGTAGCGCCACCAGGGTGAACGGCACCGCGATCTGGATGTCGACGACCGCCATGATGGCGTCGTCCACCCGGCCGCCGACATAGCCGCTCAGCAGGCCGAGCCCGGTGCCAAGGGTCAGGCTGATGGTGGCGCCGAGCGCCGCCATGCCGAGGGTGACGGTCAGCCCGTGGATACAGCGCGACAGCACGTCCCGGCCGAGCTGGTCGGTGCCGAGCAGGTAGCCGGCCTTGGCCCGCTCGAAGCCGACCGGCGGCCGAAGCCGCGACAGCAGCGACTGGTGGTCCGGGTCCATCGGCGACACCCAGGGCGCCAGGGCCGCTGCCAGCACCAGCAGCGCCGCCACCAGGAAGCACAGCCGGATGCCGAGCGGAATCCGGCGCCAGGCCTTGAGCGCCCGGCTGGGCCGGCGATCGGCCTCCGCGAGCGACGGGAATGCCAGGGTCATGTCAGCCTCCCACCCGGACCCGCGGGTCCACGACCGAGTACAGCAGGTCGACCGCGAGGTTCACGGTCACGACGACGGCCGCGAACCCGAGCACCCCGAACTGCAGGGTCGGGTAGTCGCGGCGGATGGTGGCCAGCACGATCTGCTCGCCGAGGCCGGGCCAGGCGAACACGGTCTCGATGATGACCGCGGCGCCGAGCACGTTGGTCACCTGCAGGCCGATGACGGTCAGGATCGGGATCAGGGCGTTGCGCAGGGCGTGGCGCAGCACCAGCACCCGCTCGCTCACCCCCTTGGCGCGCGCCGTGCGCAGGTAGTCCTGGCTCAGCACGTCGAGCATCGAGCTGCGGGTGAAGCGAACGACCGCCGCCAGCAGCACCGAGCCGACCGCCAAGGTCGGCATCACGTAGTGGGCGGGCGTGGCGGCGCCGGCGCTCGGCAGCCAGCCGAGATGGAAGCTGAAGATCAGCAGCAGCAGGATCGCCAGGACGAAGTTCGGGATCGCGTAGCCGAGGAACGCCGCGGTCATGATGCCGCGGGCCAGCGCGGTGTTGCGCTTGAGCGCGGCGACGATGCCCAGCGGCATGCCGAGCACGATCGCCAGGATCAGCGCCGAGGCGTACAGCGCCAGCGACGGGCCGAGGCGCTCCAGGTAGATCACCTCGACCGGCCGGCGCTCGTAGAAGCTGAGCCCGAAATGCCCGCCCAGGAACTCCCGGACATAGATCGCGTACTGCTCGATGATCGAGCGGTCGAGCCCGAGGTACTGGACCATCGCAGCCCGGGAGTCGGGATCGGTGCCCTCGGGCAGCAGGAAGTCGATGGTGTCGCCGGAGATCCGGGTGGCGACGAACACCACCGTCAGGATCACCCAGAGGGTGAGCAGGGCCCTGGCGGTTCGGATCGACATGTAGCGCAGCACGACGGCCTCGGATGACGGCGACCCGCAATTCGGCGGGACAGGCATCCGGATACCGGCCGAAGATGATATTCATCTTGCCGGTTTGGCCCTGAATCATAATTTCAGCTTATGTCAGGATAATCCCCGATGCCCCGCCCCTCGCCGTCCCAGCTCCGGGTGTTCAACGCCGTCGCCCGCCACGGCAACTTCTCGGCCGCCGCCGCCGAGCTCGGAATCTCGCAGCCCGCGGTCAGTGCGCAGATCCGCAGCCTGGAGCGCGAGCACGGTGCCCAGCTGTGCGAGCGCGGTCGCAGAGGTGTCACATTGACGGAACTGGGCCGCGAGCTGTTCCGGGCGAGCCAGCGGCTCGACGACCTGCTCGACGAGTCCGCGCAGATCCTCGGGCAGTCGGCCGCCCTCGCCCGCGGCTCGCTGACCATCGCGGCCGGGGCGCCGAACCCGGCGATGGCATTGATCGCCCGGTTCCGCCTGGCCCATCCCGAGGTCCGGCTGACGGTGCGGTTCGGCGACTGGAACGAGGTCGTTCGCGACGTCGCCGAGCGCCACGCCGATGTCGGGATCCTGACCGAGGGGCCGGGCGAGGAGCCGTTCATGCGGGTCGCCTGCGCGCCACTGCGGCTGGTCGCCCTGGTCCCGAGCGGGCACCGGCTGGCCCGGCAGCGCCGGACCACCCTGGAAGCGCTGTCGCGCGAGCCGCTGATCCTGCGGACCGGCACCTCGATCACCCAGCGCTCGCTCCAGCGCATCGCCGAGCGCAGCCGGGTCGCGCTGGAGCCGAGCCTGGTGCTCGGCAGCCGCGAGGCGGTGGTCGAGGCGGTCGCCGCCGGCGTCGGCATCGGCTTCGCCTTCGACCAGGCCAGCAGCCGGCGCGACGGCCTGGCCCGGATCCCGATCGCCGAGGCCGGCGAGGCGTTCGAGGAGTACGTGTTCTTCTCGCAGTCGCTGGCCTACCGGGCCGATATCGTGGAGCTTTGCCGGATCGCCAAGGACCTGCGGCGCGACCCGGACGGCGGCTGACGGTCAGCCGGCCGCGTCGAGCGGCGGTCGTGCGACCGCCGCCTTCAGGTGCTCCAGCCGCCCGATGACCAGCCGCCGGTAGTCGTCGAGGGCGATGCCGCGGTCCTCGGCCCGCAGCAACCCGCGCGACACCGGCACCAGCAGGTCGCCCGGCCGCCCGCCGCGCAGCGCGTCCAGCGCCCCCGGATCGCCGCCCTGCGGGCCAATGCCCGGGGCCAGGATGGTCGCGTTCGGCAGCAGGTGCCGCAGGCGCCGCCCCTCCGCCGCCACGGTCGCCCCGATCACGGCGCCGACCGGGCTCAACCCCGCACCGGTCGACTGTCCCCGGCCGACCGCGGTGATCAGCTCGGCCAGCCGCTCGGAGACCAGGCGGTTGCCGGTCATCCGGTCCTGCAGCCAGCCGGCGCCGGGATTGGAGGTGCGGCACAGCACCAACAGCCCCTTGCCGTAGCGGTCGACGCAGTCCAGGAACGGTTCCAGCGTGTCGGGACCCATCATCGGGTTCACGGTCAGGCAGTCGGCCTCGAAATCGCCACCGCCGCCGTGCTCGGCCGGCGTCAGGTAGGCGCGGGCGTAGGCCGCCGCCGTCGAGCCGATGTCGCCGCGCTTGGCGTCGAGGATGACGCCGAATCCGAGATCCCGCGCGCGATGCATCGCCACCGACAGGGCGCCAAGGCCGGCCAGGCCGCAGGCCTCGAAGAACGCCGCCTGGAACTTGACGAAACCGGCGCGGCCGGCGGTGGTGTCGAGGACGAAGTCGAGATAGGCCGGCAGCCAGCCCATCGTGCCGCCGACGGTCTCGAACGCCGCGGGCACGTCCGGGAGGTGGGGATCGATGCCGACCACGATCTCGCCGTGCGCCCGGGCATGGGCCTCGAGGATCCCGGTCCAGGTCGTTGACGACATCGCGACTCTCCCGTTGCCGGCCCTCCGGATAACCGATCGCGCGACGCCGGTCCATCCGGCGGCCGGACCGCCTGCGAAACCAACCGTTCGAGGCCGCACAACCGGTCCTGGCCGGGCCGCTGGAGCGACACACGCGTGACTGATTCGGCCGGGTATGCCGCGGCGGATTCCGCCGCGCTCCGTCGTCACACCCGCGTGAGATCGCGGCCCCGGGAAGGCGGCGGACGGTGCGTCGGGCCCATGATCGGACCACATAGAAAACATCGTCTGGGGGGCAACGCCATCGGATCGAAAGGTCAATGGAGGGTTGCCATGACCACCAATGCCGAACGACGGGCACGCCGGCCCCATCGCCCACGTCGATACCCCGACCCGATCCCGTCGCCGGACAGCGACCCCGTCGACTACTGGGAAGAGGTCGCCCTGGCCCGGCTGCGGCTGGCGCAACTCGCGCTGGTCGTCAGCCTGGCGGGATCGCTGATCGTCGCGCTGATCCTCGGTTGAACCGCTGGTTCAGTCCGGCGTCCACGGCGTCTTCGGCGCCCGGTAGGGCGTGTTCAGGATGGCGATCTGGTTGCCCATGCGGGTCTGCACCGCCGGGCTGACCATCTGGGTGCCGTCGGTGCCCTGGATCGGCGAGAACAGCAGGATGTTCAGCGAGCCGCCGAAGAAGAAGTTGCCGAACTCGGTGACCCCCTTGCGGACCCGCGCACCCTCGACCACGCCGGGCGCGAACACCACCGACCCGACGGTGTCGAGGCCGACCGGGATCGACGCGACGTAGCCGGTCAGCCGCTCCGGCTCGAGCCTCGGCAGGTTGGCGTAGCTCACCTCGATCACGATCACGCCGCGGGTGAAGCCCTGGAACTGGCTGAAATCGGTCCCGGGCCGGCCGACGTCGCCGCTCAGCGGCACCCAGTTCGGCCAGTCGTCGTAGCCGAAGGTGCCGAACGCGTCCTTGGTGCCGGCCTCGACGATCTCGGCATAGCGGATGGTGCCGTCCACCGGGCTGTGGAAGTGGTGGTAGGTGTTCGGCATCAGCACGCAGGCCAGCCCGCTGCCGCCGCCGAACCTGGCCTTCAGGTCGTCCGGGGCGTTGGCCAGCAGGTCGTCGACCGACAGCGGGATGCCCTTGACGTCGAGCACGGTGTCCTGCTGCAGCGGGTTCTCCAGGAGCCTGCGCTCCACCGGCCCGGACTTCGAGACCACCATCTGCACCAGCGGGTTCATGATGCAGTCGGTCGGCGACACCACCACGTAGTCGCGGCCCGGCAGGGTGACCGGCCGGGACGGATAACCGCCGGTCACCGGGTCGGTCTTCAGGTTGCGGGCGAAGAACGCGTTCCAGCTCGGGTAGTCGGCCGCCTTGGTGATCTCGTAGTCCTCGATCTCCAGCCGCGGGTCTTTGATCCACTCCGGCACGAAGGTCGTGGAGTCCGGGCCGTCCATGTAGGCCTTGTACTCGCGGTTGAAGCGGATCAGGAAAACCTTCACCGATTCCAGCGGCTTGGCCGGATCGACCGGATCGATCCCCTGGACCATCCGGCGACCGGCGGCGTTGTGGTAGTACAGCCACGCGAAGTACTGGATCGAATCGAGCGCGTTGTCGTTGGTGCCGACGATCTGCGGCAGCAGGGTGCAGACCTGGGTGTAGAACTCGGCCACCGCCGACGCCAGCCCGGCCCCGCTGCCGGCCGCCTTCCACGGATTGTCGGTCGACCCGCCGTAGGCGTAGCCGGGCGGCAGCGGCTGCAGGCCGTCAAAGGTCGCCTGGAACGCCGCCTGGGTCGCCGGGTCGTTGGCGTAGCGGTCCATCAGGTAGTCGATCGAGCCCTGGCACGGCGAGCCGGCGGCGCGCGCGCCGGCCGCCGGCAGCAGCACCAGCGCCGCGCCCATGAGAAGCGATGCGAATCGGATCATGTCCCCCTCCCTCACGCCACGGGCGGGGCCGGCTCGTCGCCCGGCTCGGCCCGACAGCACCCGAGAACACCAATTCAATGTACACGATTAAATATAACACAACTTTAGAATGCATATACGCCGAACGCTCCGACGCGCCGCCCCGATGCCGGCGCGGCGTGGCCCCTTCTACCCACCCGGCAACTGTGCAACCTTCCCGCCCGAAATCCGCCACCGCCGATCCGGCGACCGAAAACCGGGAGGAGCCGCCATGGCCGACACTTTGACCCTTACCGCCGAGGACGGGCACAAGTTCGCCGCCTATCTCGCCCAGCCGGAAGGCCGCCCGAAGGGCGGCGTCGTGGTCATCCAGGAGATCTTCGGCGTCAACAGCCACATCCGGGCGGTCGCCGACGACTATGCCGGGCAGGGCTATCTGGCGATCGCACCGGCCCTGTTCGACCGGGTGAAGCCGGGGATCGAGCTTGGCTACAGCGAGGACGACATCACCGAGGGCCGCGAGATCCGCGGCCGGGTGAGCAACGAGGACGCCCTGCTCGACATCCGCGCCGCCGCCGAGACGGTGAAGTCGGCCGGCCGGATCGCCGCGGTTGGCTACTGCTGGGGCGGCACGCTGGCCTGGCTGACCGCCACCCGCCTGGACGGCTTCGCGGCGGTTGCCTCCTACTACGGCGGCGGCATCGGCAGCTTCGCGGCCGAGCAGCCGCACTGCCCGGTGATCCTGCATTTCGGCGAGAACGACCACGCCATCCCGATGACCGAGGTCGACGCCGTCCGCAAGGCGCACCCCGAACTGCCGGTGCACGTCTACCCGGCCGGCCACGGCTTCAACTGCGACCACCGCGGCAGCTTCGAGCCGAAGAGCGCCGAGATCGCTCGCGAGCGCACGCTCGCCTTCTTCGCCAAGAGCCTGGGCTGAGGCGCCCACCTAGCGCATAGCTCCCGGCTCTACGCGGCTTCGCCGCTGCGGCCGGGATGAGGGCTGAAGGAGAACACCCCCAATCCTCATCCCGGCCGAAGCGCAGCGCAGAGCCGGGACCCACGCACCACTGTCAGTACCAGAGGCCCGGCCACCGCCAGCGCGGGGCCGAGCCGACTACGCGGTAGTCGCCCGGCAGTACCACTGGCCGTCGCCTCCCCTCGTCCGGCCGCGGCTCGTGCTCCGCCAGGTCCATCAGGCGGCGCACCCGCTCCGCGGTCGGCGGGTGGGTGCGCAGCAGCGACGGGTCGGGCACGTTGCGGCCGGGCATCAGGATGGATTCCCAGATCCGGCCCTGCTGGCGCTCCAGCCGCAGCAGCGCCGAAGCGAGACCGGCCGGATCGCCGGTCAGCCCGGCAGCGCCGAGGTCGGCCTCGTACTCGCGGGCCCGCGACAGCGCGAGCTGCAGCAGGCTCATCGCGGTCGGCGACAGCACCAGCACCAGGATCAGCGACCACGGCACCGCGACCGCGCCCATCAGGACCAGCGGCAGGTTCAGGGCCAGCAGGACGATCCCGACGTTCGACAGCAGCGCCGTCGCCCGGCTCATGGCGTCGGCCAGGTTCATGATCCACAGGTCGTTGTTGGCGACGTGGCTGATCTCGTGCGCCAGCACCCCGGCCAGCTCGCGCGCCGTCAGGGTGCGCAGCATGCCGTCGCTGACCGCGAGCGCCGCGTCCTGCCGGTTGCCGACCGCGAAGGCGTTGGCGACCGCGCTCGGGACGTAGTGCAGCCGCGGCGGCACCGGCAGCCCGGCCCGCCGGGCCAGCTCGTCGGACAGCGCGTAGCCCTCGGGGAACTCCGCCCGGCTCATCGGCCGGGCCCGGTACAGCGACAGCACCAGCCCCGGCGGGATCGACGGCGACAGTCCCATCGCCAGCACGACCGCGCCGACCGCCCACAGCACGCCCTCCCAGCCCCACAGCGCCCAGGCGCAGGCCGCGGCGATCAGCGCCATGCCGAGCACCAGCACGACCGAGTGCAGGATGTTGCGCAGCCTGTGCACGGAGCGCCGCCGACCGTTCGTCGCCATCGTGAGCCTCGTCGATTGCAGCCGTAACGTAGGTGGCTTCGTGCCGCGGTGAAGAGGCAGTCTCGCCGGGAAGGAACGGTGCTGCCGGCTGCGCGCGGCCGGCCGACGCGGATACACTGCCGTCCCCCATCGGCACGACGGTTCGGAAGGCGGCACCATGCAGGCTTGGATCACGGCGGCGCTCGACTACGTCCCCCGCTGGCTCGAGCACCAGATGCGGCTGTCGGAACAGCCGGGCTGCGCGATCGCGATCGCCCATCGCGGCAAGGTCGTGCTGGAGCGGGCGTTCGGCCACGCCAACCTGGCGACCGGCGAACGCCTGACGCCCCGGCACCGGTTCAGGGTCGCGTCGCACTCCAAGAGCTTCACCGCCGCCGGCATCCTCAAGCTGCGCGAGGCCGACAGGCTGCGGCTCGACGACCCGGTCGGACGCCATGTCGACGGCCTGCATCCCGCGGTCGCGGCCGCCACCATCGGCCAGCTGTTGTCGCACAGCGCCGGGCTGATCCGCGACGGCCTGGACGCCGGCCAGTGGCAGGACCGCCGCCCCTATCTCGACGAGGCCGAGCTGCGGGCCGCGCTCGCCGAGGCGCCGGTGCTGCCGGCCAGCACCCGCTTCAAGTACTCGAACCACGGCTTCGGCCTGCTCGGACTGGTGATCGAGAGCGTGACCGGCAAGCCGTACCGCGAGTGGATCCGCCGCACCGTCGTGGCCCGCGCCGGCCTCCAGGAGACCGAGCCCGACATGCCGCTGCCCGAGGGCACGCCGATGGTCAGCGGCCACAGCGGCAAGCTGCCGCTCGGCCGGCGGGTGATCGTGCCCGGCACCAACGACACACGGGCGCTGTCCTCGGCGACCGGGTTCGTGTCGACCGCCGGCGACCTGGCGCGGTTCTTCGCCAGCCTGGACCCGGCCGCCAAGCGCAGCGTGCTGGCGTCCGAGAGCCGCCGCGAGATGGTTCGCCGTCAGTGGAGCGACGCGCATTCCAGCCTCGACCGCCACTACGGCCTCGGCCTGATCCTCGGCCGGGTCGGCGACTGGGAGTGGTTCGGCCACGCCGGCGGCTTCCAGAGCTGCATCAGCCGCACCGTCGTGCTGCCGGGCCGCGACCTGACGGTGTCGGTGCTGACAAACGCCGTCGACGGCTACGCCCACCAGTGGTCCGACGGCATCGTCCACATCCTGCGAGCGTTCGAGAAGCGCGGGGCGGCGACCGCGAGGACCCGCGACTGGGCCGGCCGCTGGTGGACGCTGTGGAACGTCGCCGACCTGGTGCCGATGCGCGATCACGTGGCGATCTGTGCCCCGGCCCTGCTCAACCCTTTCCTCGACGCCGGCGAGATCGCGGTCACCGGGCCGGACGCGGGAACCATCCGGCTGGCCGGCGGCTTCGCCAACCACGGCGAGGGCGCCAGGCTGATCCGGAACGTCGGGGGCGAGGTCGCCGAGGTCCAGCTCGGCGGCACCCGCTACCTGACGGAGACGGCCCTGGCCGCCGAGCTGGTCGACCGCTACGACCGCGCACCCCGGCCCGATCCCGGTTGACTGCTGTTCACCTCTCGGCGACGGAGGATTGCGCCTGCGAGACCCGCCACTTGAATTCTGTTCAAGTCACCCTGAACCGAACTCGTTGGCGCGCACCCGCCGAAGCCCCCACTTTCCTCGCATCGACTTTCGACGGCCGGCCTGCCGGTCGCGACAACCGAGGAAGCAAGCCATGAGCGTCCAGACCGCGAACCGGACCACCGCAGCGAACCCCGGCGTCTCCACCCGCGCGCCGCTTGCCGCGATCGAGGCCGAACTGACCTTCATCACCCCGTCCGACACCAAGCCGGTCTTCCACAGCTCGGCGCTGACCGGCGGCGCACCGCGGGTGCTGTTCGAGACCGAGCGCCACCGGGTGCCGATCCACGACATGCGCCCGATCGCCTACTCGCTGTCGCTCGACCGCGAGGGCTTCGCGCTGCTGCGCCGGCCGACCGCGGTCGAGGACCTGTACGACGACGTGGCGGTGGAGACCCGCTACTATGCCGAGATCGAGGCGCTGCTGAAGGAGGCGCTCGGCGCCGCCCGCGTGGTGATCTTCGACGCCACCCGGCGCTCCGACGCCGGCCCCGGCGCCCCGAACCGCGACGGCAGCCGCGGCCCGGCCAGCCGGGTCCACGTCGACTACACGGCGAAGAGCGGGCCGCAGCGGCTGCGCGACGTGGTCGGCAACGACGAGGCAGACCGGCTGCTCGCCGGCGGCGCCCGGGTCGTCCAGGTCAACGTCTGGCGGCCGATCCGCGGCCCGGTCGAGCGCGCCCCGCTGGCCCTCGCCGACGCCTCCAGCGTCCGGCCGGAGGACCTGATCGCCACCGACCAAGTGTTCCCGAACCGGGTCGGCGAGATCTACCACCTCGCCCACGAGCCCGGTCAGCGCTGGTACTACGCGCCGTGGATGACCGCCGACGAGGTGCTGCTGATCAAGGGCTGGGACAGCCTGGACGACGGCCGCGCCCGGTTCACCCCGCACGGCGCCTTCGAGCAGCCGGACACCCCCGCCGACGCCGCCCCGCGCGAGAGCATCGAGGTCAGGACCCTCGTGATCATCGAGGGCTGATCCGGCGCAACCCCGGCCCGTCTCGGCGTCCGTCCCCGCACGCCGAGACGGTCGGGTTGCATGCATGACCTGCCGCTCAGGCGGCGGCCGTCCGCACGGCGCCGGCGCCGGATTCGTCGAACAGCGACAGTCCGCGGTCGAGGAACGACAGGGCGTCGTGAACGATCATCAGCGGCGGGTGGTAGCCGAACCACATCGGGATGTCGGCGCCGCGGTGGTGCCAGACGATGCCCGGCTCGGTGATCGACAGCCGGTAGCGCGCGCCGATTCCCTTTCGCATGACCTGTTCGGGCATCATCGCGAACACGTGGTCGACGCCCCAGCACTCGACCGCGATCGCCCGGCCGAGCAGCGGCAGGAGCGGAACGAGGGTACGGCTGAGCGGCGTGCCGCGGTACTGCTTGGATACCCAGATCCCGCCGGAGAAACCGACCGAGCCGCGCATCGCCTGGAACCACTGGCGCGCGGTCGCCCCCTCGATGCGCAGGTGGTCGTCGGTGCCGTCGAAGTACAGACCCGGTCCCTCCATGACATCGCTCATGCACGGATGGGCATCGTACAACGCGCAGGCATACGTCCCGATCTTGCGTCCCCGGTGCTTGACGATGATGCAGGTTCCGCGGGAGGACCGGGTGAAGCGGTTGTCGTAGGCCCCGAAGGCGTAGCCACCCTCACGGTCCACCTGGCCGAACGCCTGGAAATCGCCATGCACCGAAAGCGTGGCCCCGAACGCGTTCGCGACGGACCCGCGCGCCTGACGGAGCAACTTACGCAAGAGGTACGAGCTTTCGCGATCGATGTCGGTCTTGCGGATGCTGGGCGCCTCGTGTTTCATCAACTTCCTCCATTGGTTGTCGCCACCATTCGGTGACGTCCCACTCTATGGGGGAGTGCTCCTCAAGCGCGATTCGTTGAGCGCCAGCCGGCTCCAAGTTTCGGTCCGGCGCCTTACGCATCGGCATACTGCGAAGGGTCGACGGACCGATGTTGAACTGGTGGAAGGGGCAGCCGGGCGAGTTCAAGGGATCGGCGTGCCTCTCGGCAGCCGGCGCCGCCTTCGTTGCGATCAATGCGATTGTTCATGGCCTCGGCGGCTCGGTCCCGGCTTTCCAGATCGCCTTCCTTCAGCAGCTCGTGGTGGTCATCCTGGTGATGCCGGGCATCCGCGCGAAGGGCGTGGCCGTCATGAAGACCCGCGCGCCCTGGAAGCATCTCGCGCGCTGCCTCGCGACCGGAGTGGCGATCTTCACCGGCTTCCTGGCGATGACGAACCTGCCGGTGGCCGAGACCACCGCCCTGCTGTTTTCCCGCATGCTGTTCACGGCGGCGCTGGCCACGCTGTTCCTGAAGGAAGCCGTCGGAGCATCCTCGTGGGTGCGGATCGGGATCGCGAGCCTCGGCGTGGTGATGGTGCTCGCGCCGGAGACCACCGCCGTCAACGTCTATAGCCTTGCCGCCCTGGTTTCCGCCCTGGCCATCTCGGTGACCATGCTGCTGATCCGGGCAATGCCCGACGAGACAGCCGAGGCGGTCGTCGGCTGGCAGGCGATCGGCCTGGTGTTCGTGTTCGGGGTGCCGGCGATCCATGGATGGGTCGACCTGGACTGGCGCGCCCTGGCCGCCTGCGTGGCCGTCGGGGTCCTGCTCTGGCTGGCACAGCACCTCAACGTCCTCGCGTATCGGTTCGCGGCGGCGGCGGCGATACAGCCGGCCGAGGCAAGCCGGCTGATCTTCGCATTGGCGGTGGATGGCCTGCTGTTCGGTGTCGTACCGTCGGCCCTGGTCGTGGCCGGCGCGGTTCTCATCATCGCCGCGGCGATGTATGGCAGGATTGCATGGCGAAGGGAGCGCACGGAGAGCGCCTGACATGACGCAAGGGCTGACCGGACGCGATCTCCAGGAGGCGGCGCGCAAGCTCAAGCTGAGCCAACGGGACATCTCGAAGGCCACCGGCCTGTCGGTCCGGACCATCAATCGCGTGTTCAACAGCGACGGGCACCTCGACGCGCGGCAGTCCACGCTCGATACGATCGCCAAGGTCGTCGGGCTCGGTCCGGCCGCGCGGCTCCATTCCCCGGACCCTCTGCTGGTCATCGACCTGCCGCCGGAGAAGCTGTACCGGGCCCGGATGGCGCTTCCGGATCTCTACGCCATGCTGGAAATCGCCTCGGTTACCCGCCGCAAGAGCGATGTCGTCGAGCAGATGGCGAAGATCAACGCCAAGCGGACGACGTCGGTGTCGTTGCGCGACAACGATCTCTACTTCGACTGGATCGGCGACGGCATTCGCTGGGCCGGCAACCACGTCAGAGGTGCGCGTGTCCTGGACCTGGCGGACCCGGCCGTCGCCCGGGCGGCCGCCGAGCGCTACTGGAAGGCGCTGATCGCCAACGACCCGGTGTTCCAGTACGTGCGTACGCCGCTCGGGCTGGAGTTCGTGGCGCTCACCGTGCCGACCGATGACGGGCCCGAACGCGGCCTGGTGACGATCACGTCGCTCGGAAGGCCTCAGTTCTAGAGGCGAGATACGAAAAATGCGCCAAATGGCCATTTTTTGGTTCGCTTACGTCGTCGTTTTGCGTTAGTACTTCGCGCAGTGGGTGTATCTCTGCGGGTGGTTCCAACGTGCGGACGCACCATTTCGAGTCGATCTGGGTAGACGGGACGGGCGCCACGGTTCCGGCAAACGACGCGGCCCTGTTTCGCTCGATCGACGAGCGGATCGACGCGGTCGATCGACGCGGCTGGATCAACCTGCGCGCCGGGACCGACAGCGTCGAGCTCTGGATCAATCCGCTGAACGCCGGGTCGAGGACGGTGTGCGCAGCGATCGAGATCCTTCGTAGAGCCCGAAGTGAACGTCGATTCGTGGTCCGGGTGTACGATCGCGGAGCCTGCGGCGCATTGGTCGCGGACTCGATCGAGCAATTGCCGGAACTCATCCACGAATCCGTCGGCCTGACATCGCGCCCGGGTTTCCCGCTGATGCAGGATCGCCTCGCCGGTTGCCTGCCGACCGACATCAACGACCGGCAGGTGCAGGAAATGTGGCGGTTCCTCGTGGCCACCCGGTTCAGTCCCGGCGACCAGCTCGTCGACCGCGTGGTCGACACGCCGGGCCGGGCCAAGATCGTCTCCGTCGGCCCCGGCGGCAAGGTCCGCTACCTCGCCCACGACCGCCAGACCTCCGCCCTCTGGAAGCGGCCGGACGGGTTCGCCGGCGAGAGCCTCGACGAGATCCCCATGCCGACGCCGCTGAAGCGGTCGGTCCGCGCCGACCTGGCCGCCTTGCTGGAAGGACCGCAGATCGTGGTGTCCTTCGTGCGCGGCCTGCGCCGGGTGATGCGGGACGAAGCGCCGATGGACAGCTACTTCCGCATCAGCATCCCGCTGAGCCGGCACCCGCGCAGCCCCGAGCGCTCGGCCCTCGTGCTGCTGGCACCCTACGGCTGACCGCCGCCCGCCCGGCGTCACACCGGCGGCAGGGCCGCCACGTCCAGGATGCCGTCGGCCCGCATCCGCCAGTCCGGATGGCGTCCCGCCAGCCCCGCGAACCGCGTGTGGTTGTAGAGATAGAGCCAGGGCGGATCCGCCTGCAGCAGCCGGTGGCACTCGCGGTAGATCGCCTCGCGCTCGGCGTCGCCGACGGTCGCTCTGGCGCGGTCGACCAACGCCTCGACCTCTGGATTCCGATAGCCCTGCCACCACGACCCGGCGACCCGCGAGTCGATCTTCTCGTGCAGCACCCGGAACGTGCTCATCGGGCTGGAATCGAAGACGCAGAGGTCGCCGATCCGCTTCAGGCGAACCCGGTTGGCATAGTCGACCCGGTCCTCGACCCGCTCAACCCGGAACGATACCCCGAGCGGGGCCAGCTGGGCCGCCACCGCGGCGGTCAGCGCTTCCGCCTCGTCCGGCAGGCTGGTCGGACACGTGACCTCGAGCTCCAGGCCCGAGCCGTACCCGGCTTCCGCCAGCAAGCGCCCGGCGCTGTCGGGATCGCAGCCGGCGGTCGCGGCGGCGGCGCCGAAATGCACCGGGCTGACGAAGCCGTGCAACGGCCGGCCAGCACCGCCGAGGACGTCCGCCACCAGGTCTTCGCGGTTCAGCGCGAGGTTCAGCGCCCGGCGCACCCGGGCGTCGCGGACCGGACCGCGCGCGGCGTTGAACAGAAAGATGATGGCGGTCGGCACCAGATGCTCGACCACCGTGACCGCGGGGCCGGCGCCCAGCGGCCTCGCGCTTTCGCCGGCCAGGCCGGTGGCCGCTTGTACGGTTCCGGCGGCCAGCGCCGCCGCCCGCTCCGCCGCGCACGCGATCCGCTGGAACCGGAGCCGTGGGTTCGCGGCGGGCACCGCGGCCGACGCCGGGGCGGCCCGCAGGACGAGGCGTTCGCCGGGAACGTGATCCTCGATCCGGTAGGGTCCGCAGCCGACCGGGGCATCCGGGTCCGAGCCGGGCGACAGCACGTAGCCGGCACCCAGAACGTCCGGCAGATCGGCCATCGGGCGATCCAGTTCGATCCGGACCGTCGAGCGGGACAACGCCTCGATCCGGGCGCCGGCCAGATACTGCGCCCAGACCGCCGGGGCGCCCAGGGTGGCCCCCATGTCGGGCCGTGCCATCCGGGCGACCGACCAGGCGACGGCCTCGGCATCGGCCGGAGCACCGTCGTGGCAACGTACGCCGGGCTTCAGCTCGAACGTCCAGGTGCGGGCATCCGGCGACACCGTCCAGCGGTCCGCCAGCGCCGGCCGCCAGCGACCGTCCGGTCCCCGGCGCACCAGGGCCATGTGGGTCGCCTCGAGGGTCGCCAGCTTGTCGGGGTCGTCGGTGCAGTCGTGCGGATCGACCAGATCGACGGAAGCCTGGGCGACCGCGGCCGTGCCCGTCGCGCTCACCGATTGGCGCCCCAGACCTGCTTGTACAGCTCGACGATCGTGGCCTCGTCCGGAATCTTCGGGTTGTTGGCGTGCGAGCCGGAGGCGATGCACTGCTTGGCCATGGTCTCCATCAGGCCGAACCACTTGGCCTCGTCGATGCCGTAGGCCGGCGGGCTCGGGACCTCCAGGTCCTGGTTGATCTGGAACAGCCACTCCAGCAGCTTGCCGGCCGCGGCCTCGTCCGGGTCGGTCCGCTCGGCGGCGCCGATCAGCCGGCCGGCCTCGGCGTAGCGGTCGAGCGCGGCGTCCAGCGACCAGCGGGTCACCGTCGGCAGCAGCATCGCGTTGGACAGCCCGTGCGGTACGTGGAAGTGCGCCCCGATCGGCCGGCTCATGCCGTGCACCAGGGCGACCGAGGCATTGGAGAACGCCATGCCGGCCTGGGTGGCCCCCAGCATCATCTGCTCGCGCGCCTCGCGGTTCGACGGCTCGAAGCAGGCGGTCCGCAGGTTCGCCCCGATCCGCTGCATCGCGGCGATCGCCATGGAATCGGAGTACGGGTTGCGCTTCTGGCTGACGAACGCCTCGAGCGCGTGGGTGAAGCTGTCGATGCCGGTGTCGGCGGTCAGCCGGAACGGCTTCTTCATCGTCAGCTCATAGTCGACGATCGCGGCGTCGGCCTGGCCGGCCAGGCACATGACCAGCATCTTCTCGTCGGTCTCGACGTCGGTGATCACGGTACCGCGCGTCACCTCGGAGCCGGTTCCGGCGGTGGTCGGGATGCAGAGCAGCGGCGCCGCCGCGGTGTCGACGCCGTTCGGCACCTTGTAGTCGCGCATGCGCCCGCCGTGGGCCGCCAGGATGTTCATCGCCTTGGCGGTGTCCATCGGCGAGCCGCCGCCGAACCCGATCAGCCCGTCGTATCCGCCCTCCTTGAACGCCACCGCCCCGGCCTCCACCACCGTCGTGGTCGGGTCCGGCACGGTGTCGGAGAACACGCCGTAGGCGATTCCCGCCTCCTCGAGAGGGGCGGTCAGGGCGGCGATCAGGCCGGACGACACCATGAACGGGTCGGAGACGATCAGCGGCTTGGTCACCCCCAGCTTGCCGAGCACTTCCGGCGCGCGGCCGATCGAGCCACCGCCGATCAGCATGATCCGGGGGCCGAAGATCGTGGCGGACATGGCGCGTTCTCCCTGCGGTGTTCTGGTTTGCTCGGGCAGACGATACGCGGCGGCGGGAAACCGGGGCAAGGGCGGCTCCGCGCCCGAGGGCGGGATGCCGCGCCGATAATTGACGTCGATCAACTTGCCGCGCCGCCATTGGCGTATGCTGACCGGATGCTGCACTGCGGCAAACACGGAGATGACGTTCCCGGGCGGTTGCGCCAGAACTCCGCATCCCGACGAAAAGCGACGCAGTGGCAATCCATTGCCTCATCCAGGAGTCGACGCATGCGCCTGAAGGACCTTTCGCTCGCGCGCAAGATGGCCTTGCTCGTTGCCGCGATCACGATGCTCAACGTCGCCTGGGGCGGATGGATGCTCTACGGTGACCATCGGACCCTGCTGAAGGACAAGCAGCGCGAGATCACGGCGATCGTCGACGCCGCCTACTCGATCGCCGCCGGCTTCGAGCAGCAGGCCGGCGCCGGGGCGCTTTCCACCGACCAGGCGCAGGCGGCGGCGCTCGCCGCGATTCGCCTGCTGCGCTACGAGGACGGCGACTACGTCTGGATCAACGACCTGGAGCATCGGGTCGTGATGCACCCGATCAAGCCGGAGCTCGACGGGCGGGACGTGTCCGGACTCAAGGATCCGGCCGGCACCTTCGTGTTCCGCGAGTTCGTCTCGGTCGCCAAGACCGCCGGAAGCGGCTACGTCGACTATCTCTGGCCCAAGCCGGGCTTCGAGGAGCCGGTCGGGAAGACCTCCTACGTGAAGCTCCTGCCGTCCTGGAACTGGGTGATCGGGAGCGGCCTGTACCTGGACGACCTCCAGGCCGAGTTCCGGGCCATCGCGCTGCGTACCGGCCTTTCCGTCGCTGGTGTGACCGCCGCGATGCTGCTGTTCGGATGGCTGTTCGTCCGCAACGTCGTCGGCCCCCTGACCCACTCGGTACGAACCGTACAGCGGCTGGCCGATGAGGACCTGACCGTCGAGGAGGGCGACCAGAGCCGCGCCGACGAGATCGGCGACCTGTCGCGGGCGATCGCCGCGTTCAAGGCCAAGCTTCTGGAACGCCGGACGCTGGCCGAGCGCGAGGAGACGGAGCGGGCCGAGAAGGAACGCCGGCGCGAGGCCGTCGAGCGGCTGATCCAGGACTTCTCGATCACCATGGCCAGCACCATGAACCAGCTCGCCGACGCGTCGTCGGAGATGTCGGCGACCGCCGATACCGTGAACCGCAGCGCCTCGACCACGACCGAGCAGGCGGTTGCGGTGAGCGCCGCCGCCGAACAGGCCAGCGTCAACGTGCAGACCGTCTCGGCCGCCGCCCAGGAGCTCGCGGCCTCGATCGCCGAGGTGACACGCCAGGTCGGGCAGGCCAGCTCGGTCACCGGCGAGGCTCAGCGCCAGGCCAGCGACACCGCCGGGACGGTCGGCCGGCTGCAGACCGCGACGGCCCAGATCAACGCGGTCGTCGAGCTGATCAGCACGATCGCCGCGCAGACCAACCTGCTGGCCCTCAACGCCACGATCGAGGCGGCCCGCGCCGGCGACGCCGGCAAGGGCTTCGCGGTGGTGGCCGGCGAGGTCAAGGAACTGGCCAACCAGACGGCCCGGGCGACCGAGGACATCGGCCGGCAGATCGCCGAGATGCAGCAGGTCTCCGACGAGGCGACCGGCGCGATCGCCGGCATCGTCGAGACGATCGAGCGGATCGGCTCCATCAGCACCTCGGTCGCGGCCGCCATGGACCAGCAGAACGCCGCGACCCAGGAGATCGTCCGGTCCGTCGAGGAGGTCGCCGGCGGCACGAGCATCGTGGCCGAGAGCATCGAGTCGGTCCGCGAGGCGGCGGTCGACTCGCGGGGCGCCGCGTCGAGCGTCTCGGAGACCGCCGGCCAGCTCAGCCAGCAGACGTCGACCCTGCGCGAGGAGGTCACCGCCTTCCTGCAGGAGATCGGCCGGGCCGGCGAGCGCCGCAACTTCGCCCGCCGCGACTGTGATATCGAGGCGACCGTGGAGGCCGGCGGCAGCCGGATCGCCGGGCGGATCTGCAACATCGGCAACGGCGGCGCGCTGTTCCGGGGACGGGTCGCCGGCCGGACCGGTGAGACGGTGACGGTCCTGGTGAACGGCCAGCGGCTGGCCTCCCAGATCGTCGAGGCCGGCGAGCTGACCCGGCTTCGCTTCACCCTCGACGCCGCCAACCAGCGGGCGGTCGAGGCGGTGACGCGCGGCCTGGCGGCATAGCCCCGGCGGCCGCCGAGACGCCGGCCGCCCGACACTGGTCGCCCGACACTGGCCGCGAGGCGCCGAGCGGCCACCGGAACGCCATCCGGTGGCCGCGGACCATGCTAAGCTGGCGCCATGGCATTGGTGGAAGACACCGTTCTGTTCCTCGGCTCGGCGGTGATCGCGGTGCCGGTCTTCAAGCGGCTCGGCTTCGGGTCGCTGCTCGGCTATCTGGCCGCCGGAATCGCGATCGGCCCCGGACTGTTCGGCCTGGTGTCCGACGTCGACGCGATCCTGCACTTCGCCGAGTTCGGGGTCGTCCTGCTGCTGTTCCTGATCGGGCTGGAGCTGCATCCGTCCCGGTTGTGGGCGTTGCGCCGGCCGATTCTCGGCCTCGGGGCCAGCCAGGTCCTGCTCAGCGCCGCGGCGATCGCCGGCGCCGCCTGGCTGGCCGGCCAGCGCACCCAGACGGCGGTGGTGATCGGCCTGGTGCTGGCCCTGTCGTCGACCGCCTTTGCGCTGCAGACCCTGTCCGAGCGCCGCGAGCTGCGGACCCAGCAGGGCCGGGCCGCGTTCTCGATCCTGCTGTTCCAGGACCTGGCGGTGATCCCGCTGCTGGCGATCCTGCCCTGGATCGCCGGCGCCTCGATCGCCACGGTGGCCGACGGTGCCGCTCGGCTGACCGGGACCGACTGGCTGGCCATCGGCTTCTCGGTCGCGGCGGTCGCGGTCGCGGTGGTCGGCGGCCGCTACGTGCTCCGCCCCTTCCTCAAGCTGGTGGCCGCCGCCGACGTGCCGGAGCTGTTCACCGCCGCCGCGCTCCTGGTGGTGCTCGGCATGGCGCTGCTGATGGAGAAGATCGGGCTGTCGACGGCGCTCGGCGCCTTCCTGGCCGGCGTGCTGCTGGCCGACAGCCAGTACCGGCACCAGCTCGAGGGCGACATCGAGCCGTTCAAGGGCCTGCTGCTCGGGCTGTTCTTCATCGCCGTCGGCATGTCGATGGACCTCGGCCTGCTGGCGGAGGAACCGGTCGCGATCCTCGGCGTCGCCGTCGGCCTGATGGCGATCAAGCTGGTGGTACTGCTGGTCCTGGGACTGGCGGTCGGCATGCGCTGGGACGCGGCCCTGGCGCTGGCCGCCGTGCTGCCGCAAGGGGGCGAGTTCGCGTTCGTGCTGTTCGGCCAGGCCACCAGCGTCGGCGCGGTCGACCGGCCCATCGCCGACTTCCTGATCATGGCGGTCGCGGTCTCGATGGCGCTGACGCCGCTCTCGGTCGCCCTGGCCGATCGGGTTCGCCACGCCTTGCGGAACGGCGACGACGCGGCGGCGGCCCCGCTGCCGGAGGTCGACGAGCACGACCCGCGGGTGGTGATCGCCGGCTTCGGCCGGTTCGGGCAGATCGTCGGCCGGGTGCTGAACGTCCGGCGCATCAAGTTCGTGGCGCTGGATTCCGACAACGCCCGGATCGAGGTGGCGCGCCGGTTCGGCAACCTGGCGTATTTCGGCGACGCCAACCGGCTGCAGGTGCTGGAGGCCGCCGGCACCGGCAAGGCCGAGATCTTCGTGATCGCCGTCGACAACCCCGATCGGGCGGTCGAGATCGCCCGGATGGTGCGGATGCACTTTCCCGGAATCCGGGTATATGCCCGGGCGGCCGACCGGTTCCATGCCTACCGGCTGATGGAGGTCGGCGTCGACGCCGTGTTCCGCGAGATGTTCGGCTCCAGCATCGACATGGCGAAGGCGGTGTTCATCGGACTCGGCATGCCGTATCGGCGCGCCGACGAAATTACCCGTACCTTCAAGGAACATGACGAAACCTTGGTCCGCGAGCAGTACCGCCTGCAGGGCGACGAGTCGGCGATCATCCAGTCGACGCGGGAAGCCGCCAGTCATCTGGCGGGGCTGTTCGAGCACGACCGGGAGCTCTCCGGGGACGATGCCGACGGCAGCCGCGAGGCCGCCGAATAGTCGAAAAGCCCGATTCGAATAAGGTTCCGTTAACCAAATGCCTTTACGGTATCGAAAGATATCGTGAGCAGAGTGCGCCGACGCGAGGGAGATACGCGCGCATATGGCTGACACCACGTTCCAGGCGGTCATAGAGGCCGCCCTGCATGCCGCGCCCTGGCTGGCCGCCGGATGCGTGCTCGGACTGGTCGCCGCGCGATACCTGCGACGGCTGCCCAGAACGCTGCAGATCAGCGCCGGCCCGACCGGCCCGGGGCCCGATCCCCAGGGCGCCGAGCGGACCGGCCGCGAGGCCCTGTACCGGCGCCTGGACGCGGCCCTGGCCGGCGAGCGCGACGGCGACGGGGCCCCGGCGCTCATCGTGCTGAACCTGGACAACTTCCGCTTCATCAACGACGGCTTCGGGCACGCCGCCGGCGACGCGGTGCTGGCGGAGGCGTCGCGGCGGATCCGCCGCACGCTCCGCCACACCGACACGCCGGCCCGGATCGGCGGCGACGAGTTCCTCGTCCTGCTGGAGAACACCGCCGGCGCCGCCCCGTCGCTGGCGGTCGCCGAGCGGCTGCGCGCCGCGCTGTCCCGCCCCTACGATGTCGCCGGCCAGCGCTTCCAGCTGTCGGCCAGCGTCGGCATCGCCCTGGCCCCCCGCCACGGCCGCACCGCCGAGGACCTGACCCGAAGCGCCACCGCCGCGATGTCGGCGATCAAGCGGCGCGGCGGCGACGGGGTCGAACTGCCGACCATGATCGCGATGGCGGACGTGTCCGAGCGGCTGCGCCTGGAGGCCGACCTGCGTCTGGCCCTCGACCGCGGCGAGTTCGAGCTGCACTACCAGCCGAAATTCTCGCTCGCCGGCGGCACGCCGGAGCTGATCGGCTCGGAGGCGCTGCTTCGCTGGAACCACCCCGAGCGCGGCCTGATCCCGCCCGCCGCCTTCATTTCGGTCGCCGAGGAGACCGGCCTGATCGTCCCGATCGGCGACTGGGTGCTGCGCGAGGCGCTGGCCGCCGTGAAGCGCTGGAACGCAGCCGCCGACGACGCCGGGCCACGGCCGTCGGTCGCCGTGAACCTGTCGTTCAAGCAGTTCGACCGGCCCGACTTCTTCGAGTTCGTGCGCGACACGCTGCAGGAGGCCAAGGTCGATGCCAGGCTGCTGGAGCTGGAGCTGACCGAGAGCATCGTGATGCGCAACGCCGACAGCACGGTCGACGTGCTGCGCCGGCTGCGGGCCCTGGGGGTGCGGCTGTCGATCGACGACTTCGGGACCGGCTATTCGTCCCTCAACCTGCTCAAGCGCCTGCCCGTCCAGTGCCTGAAGATCGACCGGTCGTTCATGCGCGACGTGACGGTCAGCGACGAGGACGCTGCGATCGCGACCGCCATCCTCGGCCTCGCCCACACCCTCGGACTGGAGGTTGTGGCCGAGGGCGTGGAGACCGAAGCGCAGCTCCTGTTCCTGCGGGCTCGGAACTGCGACGCGGTACAGGGCTATCTGCTCGGCCGACCGATGCCGGAAACGACGTTCCGCTCGGCCCTCGACGAGGCCGCGCGACGGGCGGGACCGCGCGGGGCCGACCCCGGCCCCGCAATCGCCGGCGGTCTGTTCCCGCTCTCGGTGCCGTTGCCGGCCGCCAGCGACTGACCGTCACCCCGGGCGCCCCCGCTTGGCCGTACCGGCCGGGCACGCTAGAGAAGGCACCCGCCGCCCCGGAGTCCACCGATCATGACCCTGTCGAGTCCGGCCGTGCGCGCCGTCCTGCTCGGCAACGCGGCGCTGATCGTGACCGTGCTGTGCTGGGGCTCGATGCCACCGCTCATGCACGAACTGCTGAAGCGCTACGAGGCGGTGGAGATCGCGGTGCTGCGCTACACCGTGGCCGCGCCGATGCTGATCGCGATCCTGGTCTCGCCGATCGGCGGCCGGCCGCCGGCCTCGGGAACCATCGCCGGCGCCCTGCCCCGCCTGGTCGGGCTCGGCGGGCTCGGCGTCGTGGCGTTCGCCAGCGCCTATACCTTCGGCATCTACTACGCCGGCCCGGTGCAGGCCTCGATCGTCAGCAGCGCCGCCCCGGTGATCGCCGTGGCGATCGGCTGGCTGGTGCATCGCGACGTGCCGGATCGCACCCTTCTGCTGGGCATCGCGGTCGCAGCACCCGGGGCGGCGGTCGCGCTCGGCGCCGGCAACGCCGGCGCGACGGCGGCCGCGAGCCCGTGGACCCTGGCGCTCGGCGTGGCACTGGTGCTGCTGGCGAACGTTTCCTGGACGATGTACTCGGCGCTGGCCCGCCGCTGGCTCCCCGGCTGGCCGCCGGTCGCCCTGACGGCCGCGACCATCGCGTCCGGCGGCATCCTGTTCACGGTCGCCTACCTGATCGCCGGGTTCGCCGGCCTGGTCCGGTTCCCGCCGCCGGCCCCGACCGCGCTCGACGCCGGGCTGTTCACCGCCGTCGCGATGTTCGGGATCTGCCTGGGCGTGGTGTGCTGGAACTTCGGCGTCGGCCGGCTCGGCCTGTCGCTCGCCGCGCTCTACCTGAACCTGCTGCCGGTCGTCGCCATCGGCCTGTCGGCGATGCTCGGGGCCGCCGTTACGGCGCAGCATCTGCTCGGGGCCGGCCTGGTGATCCTCGGCCTCGGCGGCGCCCAGCTCAAACGCCTGTACGATGCCCGCGCCGCCGACGGCAGGCGTCAGGCGGCCGCCGAACGGTAGACGGCGGCGCCCTCGACCAGGGTGGCGGTCACCCGCACCGGGCCGACGCCGGGATCCTGCACCACCGCGAGATCGGCGCGCGCGCCCTCGGCGATCGTCCCGCGATCGTCCAGCCCGGCGGCCCGCGCCGGATTGCCGGACACCAGCGCCCAGGCCTGCGGGAACGCCGCGTCGCCGTCGCGGGCCAGCCGGAACGGCGCCTGCGCCAGGGCCGGGTAGTAGTAGTCCGACACCAGGATCGTGCAGCGCCCTTCGCGGATCTCGCGGGCCGCCAGGATGCCGTCGGGGCCGAGATGGCTGCCGCCGCGCACCACGTTCGGGGCGCCGCAGATCACCGGGTCGCCGAGCGCCACCGCGGCCTCGGCGGTCGCGGTGTTCATCGGGAACTCGGCGATCCGGCAGCCCATGGCGTGGAAACGGCGACGCATCTCCGGGGTGTGGTCGTCGTGGCTGGCCAGCGCCACGTCGTGCGCGACCGCCGCCGCCGCCAGCCGCTCGACCGAGGCCGGCACCGCCGGCTTGCCGTCCGCCACCCGGTGCAGCAGGGCGATGAACTCGTCGTGGCTGAGGCCAGTCCGGGCGGTGTAGGTGGCGGTCGACTTGCCCTTGGTCAGGATGCGGTCGAGGATCATGTCGGTGTGGTCGTTGAACGCCAGCAGGTCGACGCTGCCGTCGGCCAGCCAGTCGATCACCTCGCCCTCGGCCGCCAGGTTGTGGGTCTCGTGCCGCAGGTGGAAGCGGGTGTCGCAGGCCAGCCGCGGCTTCATCTCGGCCAGCGCCGCTTTCAGCGCGCAGGTCGACTCGCGGCCGCGCAGCCCCGGCTCCCAGGAATAGGTGACGCCGTGGTAGGCGGTGCTGACGCCGTTGGCGATCAGCTGGGCGTCGGTGTCCAGCAGGGCCAGGTCGGTCGGGAAGTGCACGCCCGGCCGCGGCATCATCTGGCGCTCGAAGGCATCGCCGTGCAGGTCGACGATGCCCGGCAGCAGCCAGGCGTCGCCGACGTTCCACTCCTCGCCCCGGCAGGCCTGGCCGATGCCGGCGATCCGGCCGTCCTCGACGGTCACGGTGGTGTCCTCGACGGACCCGTCGGCCAGCAGCACGCGTCGGCTCGCGATGGTGCGGGTGGTCACCGGCCTTCTCCTCGTCCGGGGGGCGTGCCATAACCCCGGCCGGGGTCGACGCCTCCTTGTTAGCGCCCGGCGCCGGCGAGCGCCAGACCCCGGATCGCCGTTTAACAGGAGTGTCACGGTGGCCGAGTTCCCCGCATTCCCGAACGGTCCGGTCGAGCCGGAGCCGGCATGGCCGCGCTACGCCGTGTACTATGCGCCGGAGCCGGGCTCGCCGCTCGCCGAGTTCGGCGCCGACTGGCTGGGCCGCGACTGCGCGAGCGGGGCGGAACGGCCGCTGCCGACGGTTCCGGGCGTGCCGCCGGAGCGGTTCGCCGAGATCACCGAGAGCGCGCGCGGCTACGGCTTCCACGCCACCCTGAAGCCGCCGTTCCACCTCAAGCCCGGCCGAAGCCCCGACGAGCTGGCGGAGGCGGTCGCCGGCTTTGCGGCGACCCGCGCGCCGATCGAGGTCCGGCTCGGCCTGCGCTCCCTCGGCGGATTCCTGGCGCTGATGACGACCCCGGCCGACCATCGGGTCTCGGCGCTGGCCGCCGACGTGGTGCGCGAACTGGACGGCTTCCGGGCCTTGCCCGGCGACGCCGAGCTGGCGCGCCGCCGCAACGCCGGGCTGTCGGCACAGCAGGAGGAGCTGCTGCAGCGCTGGGGCTACCCCTACGTGATGGGCGAGTTCCGGTTTCACATGACCCTGACCGCGCGGCTGCCGGAAGGGCCGGAGCGCGAGGCGATCGTGGCCGCCCTGGAACCGCGGGTCGCCGCGGTGACCGGGGAGCCGATCGCGATCGACGCGGTCGCCGTGTTCCGGCAGGACCGGCGCGGCGGGCCGTTCGCGATGACGGGGCGGTTCCCGTTCCGGGGCTGACGGCGCAGCGGCCGACCCGGCCTCAGAACTGGCCGGCCAGCCGGATCGGCAGGTCGGGCGCGGGCGGCGCCGAGCCGGACGAGGTGCCGGTCACGCCGCCGATCGCCCGCTCGGCCCGCGGGGTGCGGCCGAAGCACTCGCGGTAGCACTTCGAGAAGTGGCTGGCCGAGACGAACCCGCAGGCCAGTGCCACCGACAGGATCGACATCGAGGTCTGGACCAGCAGCTGGCGGGCGCGGTGCAGCCGCAGGGTCAGGTAGTAGCGGGTCGGCGTGGCCCCGAGATACTTGCGGAACAGCCGCTCGAGCTGCCGGGTCGACAGCCCGGCCCGCTCGGCCAGGTCGGTCTGGGTCAGCGGCTCCTCGAGGTTGCCCTCCATCTCGCCGATCACCGAGATCAGTTTCGGGTGGCTGACGCCGAGGCGCGACCGCAGCTCCATGCGCTGGTGGTCGTGCGGCTCGCGGATGCGGTCGTGGATGAACTGCTCGGACACCTGGTTGGCCAGCGCCTGGCCGTGCTGCCGGCCGATCAGGTGCAGCATCATGTCGAGCGCCGCGGTCCCGCCGGAGCAGGTGAAGCGGTCGCGGTCGATCTCGTACAGGTCCGAGGAGACCTCGATCTCCGGGAAGTCCTCGGTGAAGCCGCCGAGGTTCTCCCAGTGGATCGTGCAGCGCCGGCCGTCCAGGAGGCCGGCCCTGGCCAGCAGGTGGCTGCCGGTGCACAGCGCGCCCATGGTCGCGCCCTGCCGGGCCATCCGGCGCAGGAAGCCCAGGATCCGCTCGTCCTCGTAGCGCTGGACGTCGATGCCGGTGACGACCACGACGATCTTCTCGCGGTCGACCTCAGCCATCGACTTGTGCGGCACCACCTCGATGCCGTTGCTGGCGGCCACCGGTTTGCCGTCCGGGCTGAAGATCTGCCACTCGTAGAGGGTCCGGCCGGCCATCCGGTTCGCGGAGCGCAGGGGCTCCACGGCCGAGGTGAAGGCCATCATCGAAAAGTTCCGGATCAGAAGGAACCCGATTCGGGTCGGGACCGCGTTCGGATCGTCGAACATGGATCGGGCGCGCTCCGGAACCGCCTTTATTTCCTGGTCTTCGCGTCGGACGCCGGCCAGCGAAACGTCCCGACGAGATTACTTCGAACACACCGCACTATGCATTCGGAAAATATCGAAAAAAAGACACCGGCGTCGCCGCTTTCGCACCCGCTCGCGACGGCATCCGCGGCCCGCTCTAGCCGGACAGGGTCGGCGCCCCGTTGCGGATCACCGTCGTGCACGGATTGAACCCGATCCGGTAGGCGAGCTCGGCCGGCTCGTCGATCGACCAGTGCACGAAGTCGGCGACCTTGCCGGCCTCCAGGGTGCCCCGCTCGGCCTGCAGGCCGAGCGCCCGCGCGGCGTTCCGGGTCACGCCGGCCAGCGCCTCGGACGGGGTCAGGCCGAACAGCACGCAGGCCATGTTCATGGTGGTCAGCAGCGAGGTCACCGGCGAGGAGCCGGGATTGCTGTCGGTAGCGACGGCGATCGGGACGCCGGCCTTGCGCAGCCGCTCGACCGGCGGCCGGCGGGTCTCGCCGAGGGTGTAGAACGCGCCGGGCAGCAGCACCGCGACCGTGCCGGCCCTCGCCATCGCCGCCACCCCGTCGGCATCGAGGTACTCCAGATGGTCGGCCGACAGGGCACCGGCCCCGGCGGCCATCGTCGCGCCCCCCAGGTCGGTCAGCTGCTCGGCGTGCAGCTTCACCGGCAGCTTGAACAGCGCCGCCGCCTCGAACACCCGCGCGACCTGGGACGGCGAGAACGCGATGGTCTCGCAGAACGCGTCGACCTGGTCGACCAGCGACTGCTCGACCGCGGCCGGCAGCACCTCGTCGCACAGGAAGTCGATGTAGCCGTCCGCGTTCCCCTTCCACTCCGGCGGCACCGCATGGGCCCCCAGGAAAGTGGTGACCACGGTCACCGGCACCCGCGCCTCGATCGCCCGGGCCGCCCGCAGCATCTTCAGCTCGGAGTCCAGGTCCAGGCCGTAGCCGGACTTGATCTCGACCACGGTCAGCCCTTCGGCCAGCAGCGGGCGCAGGCGCCGCACCGCCGACTCGACCAGATCCTCCAGCGAAGCCGCCCGGGTCGCCGCCACCGTCGACAGGATGCCGCCGCCGGCCCGCGCGATGTCGGCGTAGCTGGCCCCCATCAGGCGCTGCTCGAACTCGCCGGCGCGCTGGCCGCCATGGACGATATGGGTGTGGCAGTCGACCAGCGCCGGCGTGATCCAGCCGCCCTCGCCCTCCTGCACCACCGCCGCCAGCTTCTCCGGCCGCCCGGGCAGCTCCTCGCGCGGACCGACCCAGGCGATACGGCCGTTCTTGACCGCGATCGCCCCGTCCTCGATCCTGCCGTACGGATCCGTCCCCGCCATGGTGGCGAGTCCGACATCGACCCACAGAGAATCCCACATGGCGCACCTCGTCGCACCGGTTCGCTGCCGCCCCGACGGCGCCGCGCCCGCAACGGCCCGACGGTAATCGGATGACGGTGGCGATGCAAAACCCGCGAGCGCGACGCTGGTTCGCCGACTGGGCGCTGACGCCGGCCGGCTGGGCCCGCGACGTCCTGCTGGAAGCGGACGCCCGCGGCACGCTGCTCCGGGTCGAGCCCGGCGCCGGTGCCCGGGACGCCGCCGGGGACGTCGAGCGGCTCGACGGCGTCGTCGTGCCCGGTCTGCCCAACGTGCACAGTCACGCCTTCCAGTTCGCCCTCGCCGGCCGGGCGGAACGGGCCGGCCCCGATCATGGCGCGCCGGGCGGCGGCGACAGCTTCTGGACCTGGCGCGAGGCGATGTACGGCTTCCTGGGCGACCTCGACCCCGACGGCATCGAGGCGATCGCCACCCGGCTGTACCGGGCCATGCTGGCACGCGGCTACACCGCCGTCGGGGAGTTCCACTACGTCCATCACGCGCCCGACGGCCGCCGCTACGCCGACCCGGCGGAGACCTCGCGCCGGCTGCTGCGGGCCGCCGAAACCGCCGGCATCGGCATCACGCTGCTGCCGGTCTACTACGAGGATGGCGGGTTCGGCGGAACCGCTCCCGGCGAGCGGCAGCGCCGGTTCCTGCACGACCCGGACGGCTTCGCCGGACTGCTGGAGGCGCTGGCGCCGGAGTTCCGCGACCGCCCCGACCGTCGCCTCGGCATCGCCCCGCACTCGCTGCGGGCGGCGCGACCCGAGCGGCTGCGGGCCGCCGTCGCCGCGCTCGATCGGCTCGACCCGACCGCCCCGCTGCACATCCACGTCGCCGAGCAGCCCAAGGAAGTGGCGGACTGCCTGGCATGGTGCGGGCGCCGCCCGGTCGAGCTGCTGTTCGACACCGTGCCGGTCGATGCGCGCTGGTGCCTTGTGCACGCCACCCATCTCTCGGAGTCCGAGCGGCAGGCGATCGCGCGCTCCGGCGCCGTGGCCGGGCTGTGCCTGACGACCGAGGCCAACCTCGGCGACGGGCTGTTTCCGGCCGCGGCCTACCTGGCCGAGGGCGGCGCGATCGGCATCGGGTCCGACAGTCACGTCTCGGTCGACCCGGCCGAGGAGCTGCGATGGCTGGAGAATGGCCAGCGGCTGTTCAGCGGGCGGCGGACCGTGCTCGCCGACGGACCGGGCGCATCGGTCGGGGTCGGCCTGCTGCAGCGGGTCTGCCGCGGCGGTGCGGGCGCCCTGGGCCGCCCGATCGGCGCCCTCGAGCCCGGCCGGCGGGCCGACTTCGTGGTCCTGCAGGATACGGCCGGGTTCGGCGACGATCCGACGGAGCTGGTCGACCGCTGGATCTTCGCGCCGGCCGGGGTCCGAATTGCCGCGACCGTGGTGTCCGGCCGCGCGGTCTCGCCGGCCTGAAGGCTCTCGCCTTTTCGTATAGTCGATGCGGCACTATTGCATCTTCCGTATGTGTTGCCATAGGAATCTCAATTCGACGGACGGGTTGCGAGCCAGATGACGCCAGTCGCGAAGTTGAGCGCCAACGACCTTCAGGCCCGAGCGGGAGACGCCGCCGCCCTGCTCAAGCTCATGGCCAACGACCGGCGCCTGCTGGTGCTTTGCGAGCTGGTCGAGGCGGGCGAGCGCTCCGTCACCGAGCTGGAGGCGGTCAGCGGCCTCAGCCAGTCCGCGCTGTCTCAGCACTTGGCGAAAATGCGCCACCATGGGATCGTCAAGACGCGGCGGTCGGCGCAGACGATCTACTATTCCCTCGCCTCGCACGAGGCGCGGGTCCTGATCGAAGTCCTGTGCCGGCTCTATCTGCCGCATGACGACACCAAGCCGGGCAGGGAAGCCAAGAGCGCCGTCGCCGGTTGAGGTGTCGCTGGACGAAGCGAGACCGAGCCGAGCCATGACAGAGCCGAAGACCCAGTTCATCGACCCCGCCACCCTGTCCGACTGGCTCAGCCAGGGCGGCGTGGCGCTGTTCGACGTGCGCGAGGAGGACGAGTTCGCGCAGGCACGGATCGCCGGCTCGACCCTGGTGCCGCTGTCGCGCTTCGATCCGGCGGCGATCGTCGCCGGCCCGGACGACCGCATCGTGCTGCACTGCCGCAGCGGCCGGCGCTGCGGGATGGCGGCGGAGCGGCTGCGGGCCGCCGGCGACTCGCGACCGCTGTACCGGCTGCAGGGCGGCATCATCGCCTGGGCCCAGGAGGGACTTCCGGTCGAGCCGGGGAACGGCCGCTAAACCTCACCAAACAAACGCCTTCTATCCGGCGTGGGATCGGTGTACCACTAATCGCACGTCCCCTGGTTCTCCTCGGGGCGCGTTCCCGTTTCCGCCCCGGGCGCAGGATGCACGTCTATCTCCCCATCGCCGAGATATCGGTGAACGTCTTCCTCGTTCTGGGGATGGGCGGGATGATCGGGGTGTTGTCGGGGGTGTTCGGGGTCGGCGGCGGCTTCCTGATGACCCCGCTGCTGATCTTCATGGGCGTCCCGCCGGCGGTCTCGGTCGCCACCAGCGCCAACCAGATCGTCGCCTCGTCGGTGTCGGGGGTCATCGCCCATTGGCGGCGCGGCAACGTCGACTTCAAGATGGGGCTGGTGCTGCTGGTCGGCGGCTTCTTCGGGTCGTCGGCCGGCGTCGCGCTGTTCGCCGTGCTGCGCCGATTCGGCCAGATCGACCTGGTCATCAACCTCAGCTACGTGATCTTTCTCGGGACCATCGGCCTGCTGATGCTGCACGAGAGCGTGCGCGCCATCCTGCGGTCGCGCAAGCCGACCGGCCGGCGTTCCAAGCTGCATCAGCACAACTGGCTGCACGGGCTGCCGCTGAAGATGCGATTCCGGCGCTCGAAGCTGTACATCAGCGCGCTGCTGCCGCTCGGGATCGGTTTCTCGGTCGGCGTCCTGACCGCCTTGATGGGGGTCGGCGGCGGGTTCGTGATGGTCCCGGCGATGATCTACCTGCTCGGCATGCCGACCGGCGTGGTGGTCGGGACCTCGCTGTTCCAGATCATCTTCGTGACCGCCAACGTCACCTTCCTGCAGGCCCTCAACACCCAGACCGTCGACGTGGTGCTGGCGATCACGCTGCTGGTCGGCGCGGTGATCGGCGCCCAGTTCGGCACCCAGATCGGCGCCAAGCTGAAGGGCGAGCAGCTGCGCAGCCTGCTCGCCCTGATGGTTCTGGGGGTCTGCATCAAGCTGGCGGTCGACCTGGTGGCCACGCCGGTCGACCTGTATTCGCTCGACTTCCACGTGATCCACGAATGAAGCGGCGGGTCGTCAGCTTCCTGATCACGGCCGGCCTGGTGCTGGCGGCGTTCGCCGCGGCCGCCCCCACCGTGAGCAGCCAGCAGGACCTGGTCGCCGACCTGTCGGACCACGAGATCGCCATCACCACCGGGTTCACCGGGGCCGAACTGCTGCTGTTCGGCGCGATCGAGGGCGAGGGCCAGATCGTGGTGACGGTCACCGGCCCGCGCCAGTCCATGACCGTGCGGCGCAAGCAGCGGGTCGCCGGGATCTGGATCAACACCGCCTCCATGCGATTCCAGAACGCGCCGTCGTTCTACGCGGTCGCCGCGACCGGTTCGCTCGACGACATCGACCCCGACGTGCGGGCCCGCCAGGAGATGGGGCTGGGCCATCTCAGCCTGCGCCCGGTCCTGCGGGACCGCGACACCCCGCAGGCCGAGATCAAGGCGTTCCGCGAGGGGCTGATCCGCAACCAGGTGCGGCACGGGCTGTACGCCGCCGGCACCGGCCGGATCTCGGTGCTGTCCGACCGGCTGTTCCGGACCCGGGTGTCGTTCCCGGCCAACGTGGTCACCGGGATCTACACGGTCTCGGTCTACTACATCCGCAACGGCAGCCCGGTGCACGCGCAGACCACGCCGCTGCGGGTCTCAAAGATCGGCGTCGGGGCCTACGTCTTCCGGTTCGCGCACACCAACTCCGCCGCCTACGGCGTGTTCGCGATCGTGATCGCGATTCTGGCGGGCTGGCTCGCCGCCGCGATCTTCCGTAAAGTCTGATCCTGGAACAGCACGACGGCAGATCGGCGTTTCGGAACGGGGCATGAGCGACACCGCAACCGAAGACCTGTCCGCGCACCCGCGCGTATTCCTCGTCGTCGTCGACGACAGTGAGGAGATGCGCGTGGCACTCCGGTTCGCCGGCCAGCGGGCCCGGCACACCGGCGGCCGCGTCGCGCTGTTCCGGGCGATCGAGCCGGTCGAGTTCCAGCACTGGATGGGCGTCGGCGAGCTGATGCGCGAGGAGGCCCGGCAGGAAGCCGAGGCGCTGATGGAGCGGATGAGCGAGCAGGTCGTCGAGATGACCGGGGCGATCCCGATCATCTACCTGCGCGAAGGCACCACGCGCGAGGAGCTGCTGACCCTGATCGACGAGGAGCGGTCGATCTCGGTCCTGGTCCTGGGCGCCGCCGCCAAGTCGGACAACCCGGGACCGCTGATCAGCTACCTGGCGAGCAAGGGGGCGGCGCGCCTGCGCATCCCGATCACCATCGTGCCCGGCTCGCTGACCGACGAGGAAATCGACGCCCTGACGTGAGGCCGGGCGGTAGCCGCCCGTGGCACCGTGGGTCCCGGATCTCCCGTGCTGGCGCACGGCTGTCCGGGATGACGGCATCGGATGGGCCCAACATGCCTCATCCCGGACGGACGCGCGGCAGCGCGACCGATCCGGAACCCAGCCGCAGCATCAGGCGATGAGCCGTTTCAGCTACGCCGCCTGCGAGGCGCCGCCGGTCATCATGCCGCCGCGGTAGGCGCCCGGCTCGGTCGAGCCCCAGGTCTCGCGGTAGCTCTCCGGCAGCGGGCGGGTCTTCGCCGGGGCGAACCACAGCCGGTACAGCAGCCGGTCGGCCCGGCTGGCGGGGTCGTCGGTGAACGGCGTGCGGCCGTGGTACACGACCAGGTTGTTGTAGAACACCATGTCGCCCGGGGTCAGGCGGAAGGTGTGGCACTGCTCCTCGGCGACCTCGGCCAGCAGGTCGAGCGCCTCGTCCATCGCCGCGGTCATCTTCGGCACGCCGTCGATGCGCTGCGCCTCCTCGACGAAGGTGCGGGAGTACTGGGTACAGAAATGGCCGTCGCGGAAGCCGAACACCGGCATAGCGTAGACCTTGCGGCCGCCGCCCACGTCCTGGGTCTCGCGGGTCCGCCAGTACGGCCGGCACAGCAGGTCGTGCAGGTCCGGCCGGCGCTTCAGGATCTCGTTGCGGACCGTCACCGCGCTCACGACCTTGCTCTCGCCGCCGGCACCGGCCTGCCGGACGCACAGCAGGCCCAGCACGTCGGCGCGGTCGGTGTGGAAGCGCAGCGGCCCGTTCGACTGCGCCTTCTGGGTCGAGGTCAGCGAGCCCTCGGCGGTCGACGGCGCATGCTTGGCGAATTTCCCCGAGGCCTCGTCGCGCACGTCGCGGATCAGCTTGCCGTCCAGCGACTGCGGCAGCAGCGGACCGACATGGGTGCCGATGCCGGCCCACAGCAGCCGCAGGTCCTCGTCGTCGTAGTCCTGCACCGGCAGGCCGCGCAGCAGTGCCACGCCGCGGCCGCTCTCGAGCTGGTCGAGCAGCGCCGCCAGCTTGCCGGCCAGCTTCGGCAGCGGGAAGTCGGCCTTGCGGACGGTCGCATAGTCCAGCCCGCGCGCCTTGGCGGCGCGGAACGCCGCGTCGATCTCCGCCACCTCGCCGGCGTCCAGCGCCTGGACCCAGCTGCCGTCGGCCGCCAGCTCGGGCGCGGACCAGGCCGCCGGGCCGACGATCGGATCGCGCAGGAACGCGTCGCGGGAATCGGTCGGAGAGGTCGACATGCTGCTTCTCCCTTCGGTCGGGCCGGGCGTTGCACCTGGCCATCCATGCTTCTCCGCGTCGGGCGTTGCACCCGACGGCCGGTCGCGCGGCCCCGCCTCGGCACCGTGGACGCGCCCAGCCTACGCCCGGCCGCCGGCGAGGCCAAGGCGGTCAGAGTGCGGCGCTGCCGGTCTCGCCGGTACGGATCCGGACGGCCTCGCCAACCTCGAACACGAAGATCTTGCCGTCGCCGATCCGCCCGGTGCGGCCGGCCGCGGCGATCGTCTCGACCGTGGTCGCCGCGCGATCGTCGTCGACCACGACCTCGATGCGGACCTTCGGGACGAACTCGACCGCGTACTCGGCGCCGCGGTAGATCTCGGTGTGGCCGCCCTGGCGGCCGTAGCCCTTCACCTCCGAGATCGTCATGCCCTCGATCCCTGCAGTCGCCAGGGCCGTCCGGACGTCGTCGAGCCGGAACGGCTTGATGATCGCCATGACCAGTTTCATCGCCTGCTCCTCGCTGTCCCGGCTTCGCGCCCACCGCTTCGCGCCGGACACCCGCCCCTCACCATGACTTGACCCGCGGAGGGCCAGCTTGCACCTTCCAGTCTCGCCAGTCTGGAGTCCGCCCGAATGATCCCCAATCCTTTCGAGACCGTGCGCGAGGTCGTCGACCCGTCGCCGCCGGTCTCCGACGCGGTCAAGTACACCACCTGCTACATGTGCGCCTGCCGCTGCGGGATCAAAGTCCACCTCAAGGACGGCAAGGTCCGCTACATCGAGGGCAACCGCAACCACCCGGTCAACAAGGGCGTGCTGTGCGCCAAGGGATCGGCCGGGATCATGACCCACTACTCGCCGGCCCGGCTGACCAAGCCGCTGAAGCGGGTCGGGCCGCGCGGCTCCGGCGAGTTCGAGGAGATCGAGTGGGAGGAGGCGCTCAGCACCGCCGCCGGCTGGCTGAAGGAGATCCGCGCCCGCGACCCGCGCAAGCTCGCCTTCTTCACCGGCCGCGACCAGTCGCAGTCGCTGACCGGCTGGTGGGCCAGCAACTTCGGCACGCCCAACCACGCCGCCCATGGCGGGTTCTGTTCCGTGAACATGGCGGCCGGCGGCCTGTACACCATCGGCGGCTCGTTCTGGGAGTTCGGCGAGCCGGACTGGGAGCATGCCCGCTACTTCGTGATGTTCGGGGTCGCCGAGGACCACGACTCCAACCCGATCAAGGCCGGCCTCGGCAAGCTCAAGGGCCACGGCGCCAAGTTCGTGTCGGTCAACCCGGTGCGCACCGGCTACTCGGCGATCGCCGACGAATGGGTCGGCATCCGCCCCGGCACCGACGGCCTGCTGATCCTGGCGATCGTGCACGAGCTGCTGAAAGCGCGGCGCGTCGATCTGGACTACCTGGTGCGCTACACCAACGCCCACTGGCTGGTGATCCAGGCGCCCGGCAGCGCCGACGACGGCCTGTTCGCCCGCGACGCCGACGGCAACCCGCTGTGCTTCGACCGCAAGGCCGGGTCGCTGGCCAGCGCCATGCTGCCGGACGTCGCCCCGGCCCTGGTCGGCGAGCACACGCTGGCCGACGGCCGCACCGCGGTCCCGGCGTTCCAGCTCCTGCACGACCGCTATGTCGACGACGAGTACGCGCCCGACGCGGTCGCCGAGCGCTGCGGGGTGCCGGCCGACACCATCCGCCGGCTGGCCGCCGAGATCGCCCACGCCGCCTTCGAGCAGGAGGTGGTGATCGAGCAGCCCTGGACGGACTGGGCCGGTCGCCGTCACGACCGCATGATCGGCCGGCCGGTGGCGATGCACGCCATGCGTGGCATCTCCGCCCATTCCAACGGCTTCCACACCTGCCGGGCCCTGCACCTGCTGCAGGTCCTGATCGGTTCGATCGACGCCCCCGGTGGGTTCCGTTACAAGCCGCCGTTCCCGAAGCCGGTGCCGCCGCCGGTCAAGCCGGTCGGCAAGGCCGATCAGGTCAAGCCGAACACGCCGATGGCCGGGCCGCCGCTCGGCTTTCCGCTCGGACCCGAGGACCTGCTGATCGAGGACGACGGCAGCCCCCGGCGCATCGACAAGGCGTATTCCTGGGAGGCGCCGGTCGCCGCCCACGGCCTGATGCACATGGTGATCCGCAACGCCTGGGCCGGCGATCCCTACCCGGTCGACCTGCTGTTCATGTACATGGCCAACATGGGCTGGAACTCGTCGATGAACACCGCCGGCACCATGGCGATGCTCACCGACAAGGACCCGGAGACCGGCGAGTACAGGATCCCGAAGATCATCTACGCCGACGCCTACGCGTCGGAGACCATCGCCTATGCCGATCTGGTGCTGCCGGACACCACCTACCTGGAGCGCTGGGACTGCATCTCGCTGCTCGACCGGCCGATCTGCGACGCCGACGGCGCCGCCGACTCGATCCGCCAGCCCGTCGTCGCCCCGGACCGCGACGTGCGGCCGTTCCAGGACGTGCTGATCGACCTCGGGATGCGGATCGGCCTACCGGGCCTGACCAAGGAGGACGGCTCGCCACGTTATCCCGGCGGCTATCCCGACTACCTGGCCAACCACGAGCGCTCGCCCGGCATCGGCCCGCTGGCCGGCTGGCGCGGCACCGACGGCTCGAAGGAGGGCAAGGGCGAGCCGAACCCGGACCAGCTCAGCCGCTACGTCGACAACCAGTGCTTCTGGCGCCACGAGTTCAAGCCGGAAGAGCGCTACTTCAAGCACGGCAACAAGGACTACCTTGAGACCGCGGTCGCGCTCGGCCTGATCGGCAAGGCCGACCCGATCGTCATCCAGCTCTACTCCGAGCCGCTGCAGCGCTTCCGCCTCGCGGCCCAGGGCCACGGAGACGTCCAGCCGCCCGAGCAGCACCGCGAGCGGATCGCCACCTACTTCGACCCGCTGCCGTTCTGGTACCCGCCGTTCGAGGGCGAGGCGCTCGACGAGGCCGCCTTCCCGATGCACGCGATCACCCAGCGGCCGGCGGCGATGTACCATTCCTGGGGCACCATGAACGCCTGGCTGCGCCAGATCCACGGCCTGAACAAGCTGCACATGAGCCGCGAGCGGGCCGAGAAGCTCGGCATCGCCGACGGCGACTGGGTGGCGGTCACCTCGCACCACGGCCGCATCAAGGCGCAGGTCAAGCTGATGGAGGGGGTGAACCCCGACACGGCGTGGACCTGGAACGCCATCGGCAAGCGCCGCGGCGCCTGGAACCTGGCGGCCGACGCGCCGGAGGCGACCAAGGGCTTCCTGCTGAACCACCTGATCGCCGAGCTGCTGCCGGAGCAGGGGGGCTACCGCTACGCCAACTCCGACCCGGTCACCGGCCAGGCGGCCTGGTACGATCTGCGGGTCCGGATCGAGAAGGTCGCCGCCGACGCTCCCGGCACCGTCGCCGAGCCGCAGTTCGACCCGCTGGCCGCCCCGCCGAACGCGCCGCGCGCCCCCGCCATCGTCCGCCATGGGGCGAAGGAGGCCGCGGAATGACTCCGACGATCGTCAATCGTCCGTATCGAGGCGGCGGGTGGGTTCCGGCTCTCCGCGACGATGATGTCGCTCCGGCCGGAATGACGACTGGTGAAGGAAATGGCGTGCCATCACTCCCATCGTCATTCCGGACGGCCGCGCTCGGGCGCGGCCGATCCGGAACCCACGGGGCGAAGGAGACCACCCGATGACCTCGCTCCCCGAGACCGCCACCGCCAGGAAACTCGGCCTGGTGATCGACCTGGACATCTGCGTCGGCTGCCATGCCTGCGCGGTGAACTGCAAGGAATGGAACACCGGCGGCCATTCCGCCCCGCTGACCGACTGGAACGCCTACTCGGGCACCGAGAGCAGCGACGGCGACGACGCCGGTGCCTGGGGCGTGTGGTTCAACCGCGTGCATACCTACGAGGTCGGCGACGGCGCCGAGGGCCGCACCGTGCACTTCCCGCGGTCCTGCCTGCACTGCGAGACCCCGGCCTGCGTGACCGTGTGCCCGACCGGCGCCAGCTACAAGCGCGAGGAGGACGGCATCGTCCTGGTCAACGCCGATCTGTGCATCGGCTGCAAGCTGTGCTCCTGGGCCTGCCCCTACGGCGCGCGCGAGTACGATCACGCCGACGGCGTGATGAAGAAGTGCACGCTGTGCATCGACCGGATCTACAACGAGAACCTCGAGGAGGTGGACCGGGTGCCGGCCTGCGTCTCGACTTGTCCGGCCGGCGCCCGGCACTTCGGCGACCTCGGCGATCCCGGCAGCGCGGTGTCGCAACTGGTCGCAGAGCGCGGCGGCTACGACCTGATGCCGGAGATGGGCTACAAGCCGGTCAACAAGTACCTGCCGCCGCGTCCCCAGAAGAAGACCTGCGGCGCCACCGGCGCGCCGAGCCGGCTGGAGCAGCTCGCCGCCGAGGCCGCCGACGCGGTGCCGGGTGGCGCGCCGCAGACCACCGGCGGGAAGTTCCTCGCCTGGGTCGACGCCGTGCTGTCGCGCTGACGGAGACGAAACGATGCATCCCGCCGCCTCCGTCATCTTCTTCACCACCGCCTCCGGCGCCGGCTACGGCCTGCTGTTCCTGCTGGGCCTCGCCGGTGCTGCCGGCCTGGTGCCGGCCAGCCTGGCGTTCGGGCTGGTCGGCTTCACCGTGGCACTCGGCCTGATCACCGCCGGCCTGATGGCCTCGACCTTCCACCTCGGCCATCCGGAGCGGGCCTGGCGGGCGCTGTCGCAGTGGCGCTCGTCCTGGCTGTCGCGCGAGGGCGTGGCGGCGGTCGCGACCTACCTGCCGGCCGGCCTGTTCGCGCTCGGCTGGGTGGTGTTCGGCACCGCCGGCGGCGTCTGGGGGCTGTTCGGCCTGCTGGCCAGCCTGGGCGCGGTCGCTACCGTGCTGTGCACCGGCATGATCTACGCCTCGCTGCCGACCATCCGGCAGTGGCGCCACCCGCTGACCGTGCCCGGCTACCTCGCCATCGGCCTGTACACCGGGGCGCTGTTGATGGCGCTGCTGACCGCGGCGTTCGGCGGCTCCGTGCAGATCTTCCTGTGGCTGGCGGTGGTCGCCGGGATCGGGGTGGCCGCCCTGAAGCTCGCCTACTGGCAGTCGATCGATTCCGGCGCGCCCGCCGCCACCGCCGAGAGCGCCACCGGCCTCGGCCGGCTCGGGCGGGTGCGGCTGCTGGAGGCGCCGACGACCTCGCAGAACTTCGTGATGCGCGAGATGGGCTACCGGGTCGCCCGCAAACACGCCCACAAGCTGCGGGCGATCGCCGGCGCCGTCGGCGTCGCCGCACCGGTCGTGCTGCTGCTGATCGGCGCGGTCGCCGGCGAGGACGCCGACGTCGTCCCGCTGTTCCTGGCGGCGCTGGCCGGCTCGGCCGGCGCGGTGGTCGAGCGCTGGCTGTTCTTCGCCGAGGCCACGCACGTGGTGACCACCTACTACGGCGCCGAGGCGGCGTAGATCGGGCGGCTGGGGTCAGGCGGCTGGGATCAGGCTGCCCAGATCTGACCGACCCTGCCGTAGTCGCAGATTGCCCGATCGGCGTGAACCAGAACAAGGTTCTCCATCGCCGCCTGCGCCACCAGCACTCTGTCGAACGGATCGGCGTGGTCCCAGTCGAGCGAACCGGCCATCACGCCGTGGGCCGGATCGATCGGCAGTGGGACGAACCCGCTGCCCTCGATGAGCCGCTCGAGAGGCCCCCGGAAAGCCATCCGCCCCTTGCGCGCCTTGATGGCGATTTCCCAGGGCGTGGCGGCGCTGACGTAGATGGTGTTGTCCGGGTCGCGGACCATGTCCCGCACATCCGGCCGCAAGCGTGCGTCACCTTCGTTCCACCACAACACCACATGGGTATCGAGCAGAAGGTCCATCAGTCCCGGCCTTCGAACATCTCGACGATTTCCGGATCGACCTCGTCGAAATCGTCGGCGATGTACGTGACCTGAATGACATGGGCCGGCTCGCGCGGCTTCCTTGGCTTTTCCACCGGCACCAGGCGCGCCATCGGCTTGCCGTGCTTGGCGATGACGATCTCCTCGCCGGCGGCGACCCGGTCGACCAGCGTCGAGAGATGGGTCTTCGCTTCGTACAGGTTCACCTGCGTCATCTCCCGCCTCGGCCGACTGCCTCACGACCTATGGAAGATGGTGGATCGGATTTTGTTGGTCAAGTTGGTCAAGGGCGAGTGTCATCTCCGCCCGGCGACCGCAGGTAGTAGTCGTCGTACGGCTCGTCGTGGGTCCACACGAAGCCGTGGCGCCTGTACAGCCGCGCCGCCGGGCTGCCCTTCAGCACGCCGAGCCGGATCGGCAGGCCGGCCGCGTCGGCCTCGCCGGTGAGCCGGGCCAGCACCGCGCCGCCGACGCCGCGGCCCTGCATCGCGTCGTCCAGATAGAAGTGCTCGAGTTCCAGCCCGTCGCCGGCCGGCTTGAGCGCGACGCAGCCGGCGAACCCGCCGTCGACCAGGATCAGCCGCAGATGGGTGGGATCGTAGCCGGCCCGGAAGTAGCGCCGGGCCCGCTCCGGGTCGAACCGCCCGACCCGCTCCAGATGCGGCCGCAGGACCCGGATGCGGAGGTCGAGCAGCCGCTCGAAATCGTCCTCGGTGGCCGGCTGGAAGTCGATCGTCGCGGTCGCGGCGGTCATGCCGGGCTCGTCTGGCTGGTGGTCGCGTCGTCTTCCCCGGGCGCCTCGGCCCGCGGGTCGAGCTCGGACACCACCGGGCTGGTGCGCGGCATCGCGACGAACGGCGCCTGGTCCTCGGGCGCCGCGCGGCGGGTCATCCGCCAGACCGCGAACAGCCCGACCGCCAGTGCCACCGCAGTGCCGAAGCCGTAGAACCCCCACGGCCCCACCAGCCCCATCGCGTTGGTCGCCGCGATCGGCCCGATGACGGCTCCCAGGCTGTAGGCCAGCAGCAGGCCGGCGCTGGCGGCCACCAGGTCGGCGGCGTCGATGTGGTCGTTGGCGTGCGCCACCGCGATCGAATACAGGGTCACCGCGACGCCGCCATAGGCGCCGGCCAGGATCACGAACGGCCAGAACCCGAGGCCGGGAACGAAGGCGAGCACCGCGCCCAGTGCCGCCGCTGCGAACAGCGAGGCGGTCAGCACGGTGCGGCGGTCGAACAGGTCCGACAGCTTGCCGAGCGGCCACTGCATCACCAGCCCGCCGAGGATGCCGGCCGACACGAAGATCGCGACCTGCGACACCTCCATGCCGATGGTGGTGGCGTAGACCGACGCGGTGGCGAACACCGCCCCCGCCAGCATCCCGCTGCCGAAGCTGCCGACGATGCCGAGCGGCGAGATCCGGTACAGCGCGACGAAGCCGAGCGCCGACGGCGCCACCTCGCCCGACGCCGCCGAGCGCGCCAGGGTGAGCGGCACCAGCGCCAGCGAGAACAGGATCGAGGCCACGCCGTACAGCACGAAGCTGGCCGGGTCGGCGAGGTTCAGCAGGAACTGGCCGGCGCCCATGGCGCCGTACTGCACCACCATGTAGATCGACAGCAGGGCACCGCGGGTGGCGTTCGAGGCGGCGCCGTTCATCCAGCTCTCGGCGACCATGTACACGCCGGCCATGCAGAACCCGAACATGACGCGCAGCACGAACCAGTAGACCGGCTCGACCGCGAAGGCGTGGCCGACGGCGGTCGCCGACACGATCGAGACCAGGGCGGCGAACGCCCGGACGTGGCCGACCCGCTCGATGATGCGGCCGCAGATCAGGCAGCCGAGCACCAGGCCGACGAAATAGCCGGACAGTACCAGGCCGGCGGTGCTGGCCGAGAACTCCGGATCGATGCCGAGACGGACGCCGAGCAGCGAGCTGAACAGGCCGTTGGCGCTCTGCAGCAGGGCGACACTGAGCAGCAGGGACGCAATCGAGGCAAAGGGGCTTGGCATGTCGGTCCTCCGCGCACCCGTCGGGCTGCGCTATCACGCCGCGGGGTCCGTGCCTACCCCGCAAGCGACTCCTTGCGGTCGGACGGCGGCTCGTCTATGCCGGGCGCCATGCGCTGGCGCACCCCCATCGGCGGCCTGGCCATCCTGGTCGGCCTCGCCCTCTATGCCGTCGCTGCCGCCACCCTCGGCGGCGCGCTGCCCGACAACGCCCTGCTGCAGGCGGTCTATTACCTGGCGGCCGGCCTGCTGTGGATCTTCCCGGCGGTCTGGATCATGGGCTGGGCCAGGCGCGACGACGGCGAGAGCTAGGCCGGCTTCCCTTCCGCCAGGAACGCCTTCATCCGCAGCCGCGCGGCGCCGGCGTCCATGTCGCGCTTGGCGCTCGGCGGCTCGGTCGGGGCGACCCGGGCCAGTACGAAGCTGCAGCCGCTGGCGTCGCGCAGGATGGCCCGGCCATGCTCGATGTCCGCCTCCGACGCCACCTTGGCCGTGATCCTGAAGCCGGCACCGCGGGCCATCGCCTCCAGGTCGGTGCCGCGGCCGGTGTGGGTCACCTGGCCGCCGGTCTCCAGGTAGTGGCCGTTGTCGACGCACAGCACCGACAGGTTGGCCGGGTCCAGGACCGCGATGGTGGCGAGCGTGCCGACACCCATCAGCAGCTCGCCGTCGCCGGTCACCACCATGACCCGGCGGTCGGGCCGGGCCAGCGCCAGCCCGAGCCCGGTCGACAGCGCCGCCCCCATCGCGCCGCCGAGCGCGAACAGGTTGGGACCGTCGCCGGTCAGGTGGCCGATGTCGCGCGAGGTGCCGCCGAGCCCGGTGACGAACAGGAAGTCGTCCGGGTCGCCGACCAGCGCCGGCACCGCGACCCGACGGTCGAGAACGTAGTCCATCGCCATGGTCACCTGGTCCGCGAACGAGGGGTGGGCCCGATGGCGAGAGTCTAGCGCTTGTTCCGGCAAACGGAATACCGATCTCGACCCAGGATCGGACCATCATGATGGCCTGTCCGCTGCTCTCTCTTGTACGGCCTGCCCCTCCTCCGCACTCGCATATTTGCCGAACCACTTCGGCCCGGTCATCATGGGCTGCCGCCAATTGGTCGTGAGACCGCAAATCACAATAAACGGCGACGGCACGCTGCCAGGTGCCACACAACAATGGGAGGAATGTCATGACTGCGAGTAGACACGGGCTGTCGCGCCGCACGGCGCTCGCCACCGGCGCCGCGCTGGTCGCCGCACCTGCATTCATCGGCTCCAGTTCGGCCCGGGCGCAGGAAAAGGTGACCTGGAAGGTGCAGTCGCACTGGCCGAAGGCCTCGGCCTCCTACGGCGACAGCCTGCAGGTCATCGCCGACGAACTGGCGGAGATCACCAAGGGCCGGTTCACCCTGAACCTTCACGGAGCCGGCGAGTTTGCGAAGGGCGCCGAGATCTTCCAGATCGTCAAGAAGGGCGTGGTCGAGATGGGCACCATCTCGCCCGGCTACATCCTCGGCGAAGCCCCGATGGCGGGCCTGTGCCTCGGTGTGCCGGGCACGTTCCGGGAGCCCTGGGAGTTCCAGCACTACCTGAAGAACATGGGCGCGGAAGCCATGTTCAACGAGGAGCTGGCCTACCACGGCGTCGTGAGCCGGGCCGAGAAGGTCTATCCGACCGAGCTCGTGGTCTCCAAGGAGATCGCGACGGCCGACGACTTCTCGGCCATGAAGCTGCGCTCCTCCGGTTCCTACCTCAAGTACCTGGAGGCCGCCGGCGCCGCACCGCAATATGTTGCGGGTCCGGAACTCTACCAGTCGCTGGCCTCGGGCGTCGTGGACGGTGCGCACTGGGGCGCGGCGCAGGGCGCCAAGTCCATGTCCCTGTGGGAGGTCGCCAAGTTCCACATGAAGCCGACGATGGGCCTCGCCATGGACACGCTGATCATGAACCAGAAGGCGGTCGATGCGCTGCCCGAGGATCTGCGGTTCACACTGATGACGCATCTGGAAACCCGGTTCTGGAAGCGGTGCGCCGAGTATCAGTACAAGGAGATGACGGCGCTGGCCGCCGGCATCGCCGAGCAGAGCGTCCAGGTGAAGCAGTTCCCGCAAGGCGTCCTCGACAAGTTCGCCGCCGCCTCGCGCGACATCCTCGAGGCGGAGCGCGCCAAGGGCGGCAACGCCGCCAAGGGCACGGACATGCTGGTCGAGTTCCTCAAGGTGCTCGGCTACGCCTGATCGCGACTCCGCCGGATCGACCGGGTCGGGGCGCGGATCCGCTCCGGCCCGCTTCGGCGGCGCGGCGCCCGGTCATGCGGCCGGGCGTCACGCCGGCGGATCCTCCGTACACTGAACAGAACGGATAGTGTCATGGGCGCCATTACGGCGATCGCCCGGGCGGTCACCACAACGAACCTCTGGATCGCCAGGGTCATCAACTGGGCCGTCCTGATCCTCTTCATTCTTCTGCTGATGGACGTGATCATGCGCAAGGTGGTCGGTGCGCCGATCTCGTGGTCGCAACAGGCGTCCCGGCTCATCTTCGGCGTCTACGCGGTCATTGGCGGCGGCTACCTGCTGGCCCGGCGCGAGCACGTCAACGTCGACCTGTTCTACGCGACCTTTTCGAAGAAGCGGAAGGCGGCGGTCGATATCGCGACGTCGTTTCTGTTCTTCAGTTTCATGATCGTGCTGCTGCCGAACGCCTACGACATGGCCGCCCAGTCCGTGTGCATGACCGAGGGCGTCCCGCCCTGGTGCAAGTGGGAGGTCGACGAGCTCGCTGTCTGGAAGGCGCCGCTCTGGCCGTCGAAATGGCTGATCGTCGTGGCGACGGTCCTCCTGCTGTTGCAGGGGATCGTCAAGCTGGCGGCGGACGTGATGATCGTGATGGGCATCGAGGTCGACGAATCCGCCTACGGTCCCGTCACCGACGGCGCGGAGGACAAGGTCGATGCTTGACATGGTCGCCGCCTACGCGGCCCTGGCCATTGAGTGGAAGACGTTCCTGTTCTTCGGCCTGCTGTTCCTGTTCATCCTGCTGGGCGTGCCGCTGACCTTCGTCCTCGGCGGCCTCAGCGTCATCTTCATCTTCGTCGAGTTCCAGGCGAACCCGGCATCGGACGGTCTCTACCTGGTCGCGTCGAAGATCTGGGACCTGATGGAGACGTCGGCGCTGATCGCGATCCCGCTCTACGTCTTCATGGCGATGGTGCTGGAGCGATCCGGTGTCGCCCACGCGCTCTACCGGATGATGCACCTCTGGTGGGGCGGGCTGCGCGGTGGCCTGGCCATCGGCACGGTGCTGATCTGCACGATCTTCGCCGCCATGTCGGGCATCTCCGGCGCCGCCGTCGTTACGATGGGCACCATCGCCCTGCCGCAGATGCTCTCGCGCGGCTACGATGCGCGGCTGGCCCTCGGTGCGATCAATTCCGGCGGCGGCTGGGGCATCCTGATCCCGCCGTCGATCCTGATGGTGCTCTACGCGCTGATCACCGAGGTCTCGGTCGGCAAGCTGTTCGCCGCGGGCGTCGGACCCGGCCTCCTGCTGTTCGTGCTGGTCTCCTTCTACATCGGCATCCGCTGTTGGGTGCAGCCGAAGCTGGGACCGTCGCTCCCGGCGGACGATCGGGGAAGCTGGTCGGAGAAGTTCGCCGCTCTCCGGTCCGTCCTGTTGCCGATCATGATCATCGTGATGGTTCTGGGCGCGATCTTCACCGGCCTGGCGACGGTGACCGAAGCGGCAGCGGTCGGTGTCCTGGGCGCCCTGGTGGCGAGCGCCGTGAACCGCAAGCTCGACGTGCAGCTGGTTCGGGAAGCCTCGATCCGCACCTTCCGCCTGACGACCCTGATCGCCTGGATCGTGTTCGCCGCCCATGCCTATTCGACGGCCTACACGGCGATGGGCGCCGAGGGCTTCATTACCGGCCTGACGGAACAGATTCCGGGCGGCGCCTGGGGGGCGCTGCTGTTCATGATGGCGGTGCTGTTCTTCCTCGGCATGGTGCTGGATCCGGTCGGAATCATGCTGATCACCCTGCCGGTGTTCCTGCCGCTGGTGAACGCGCACGGCTTCGACCCCGTGTGGTTCGGCATCCTCTTCGTCGTGATGATGGAAATCAGCTACATGACGCCGCCCTTCGGGTTCAACCTGTTCTATCTGAGATCGGTGACTCAGGCGGATCCGTCGATGCGACACCTGACCATGAAGGACATCTACTGGTCGGTCGGGCCCTACACGGTCGTCGAGCTGTTCGGCCTGTTCCTGATCGTGCTGTTCCCGTCGATCGCGCTCTGGCTGCCGGATCTGCTGTTCTCGGGAAAGTAGGGGTTCGCGCCCGCCATCCCCCGGGTCAGCCGTTCAGCTCAGGTATCGGGTGTCCGTCGGCGCCCCTAGAACGCCTTGGCGCCGAGCAGGCGCTGGGTCAGCAGCACCGCGGTCGGGCAGTTGCCCTTGAAGGCCTGGGCGATCGCCGCCGAGACGACGCCGGCGACGTCCTCGGCGCGGTCGACCCGCACGGTCCGGACGCCCATGGCCTGGAAGATCGGCTCGACCGCCCGACCCGCCGGATACTGCCACGGATTCCCCTCGCCGAAGTCGCCGCGCATGCTGACCAGGCACAGGAACGGGAACCGGCCGAGCGTAACCAGCGACAGCAGGTTGGCGCAGTTGCCGACGCCGCTGCTCTGGACCAGCAGGACGCCGCGCTGCCCGCCGAGGTCGGCCCCGGCCAGCAGGCCGACGCCCTCCTCCTCGGTGGTCAGCGACACCGCATGGACCTCGTTGTCGGCCAGCGCCAGCTCGATCAGGCGCTTGTGCCCGGCATCCGGGACATAGGCGAACTGGGTAATGCCGGCCGCCTTCAGCAGGCCGAATACCTGGTCCTGCCAGGGCACGGGCCCGGCGGAGGGGGCTGGGTCGGCCGGCACCTACAGCTCGCCGACCATGCCGGCCAGCTCGCCGGCGCTCAGCCACTCGTCGTTGCTGTCGCTGGCGTAGCGGAACTCCGGATCGACCGGCCGGGCGCCGCGCGCCGTCCAGTCGCGCATCGGGCCGTCGGTGAAGGCCGGCAGGACGATGTAGCGGTCGTCGATCTCGACGGTGGTGCGGGCGTCATCCTCCGGCACCATCACCTCGTGCAGCTTCTCGCCCGGCCGGATACCGACGACCTCGTGCGGCAGGCCCGGGCCCATGCAGGAGGCGACGTCGACGATCTTCATGCTCGGGATCTTCGGCACGAAGATCTCGCCGCCGTGCATCAGCTCCATCGACGACAGCACGAAGTTGACGCCCTGCTGCAGGGTGATCCAGAACCGCGTCATCCGCGGGTCGGTGATCGGCAGGCTGTCCTTCTTGTCGGCGACCAGCCTCTTGAAGAACGGGATGACGCTGCCGCGCGAACCGATGACGTTGCCGTAGCGCACCACCGAGAATCGGCAGCCGCCGGCACCCGACAGGTTGTTGGCGGCGATGAAGATCTTGTCGGACGCCAGCTTGGTGGCGCCGTACAGGTTGATCGGGTTGGCCGCCTTGTCGGTCGACAGCGCGATGACCTTCTGCACGCCGGTGCGGATCGCCGCCTTCACCACGTTCTCGGCACCGTCGACGTTGGTGCGCACGCACTCGAAGGGATTGTACTCGGCGGTCGGCACGTGCTTGAGGGCGGCGGCGTGCACCACGTAGTCGACGCCGCGCATCGCCATCTCCAGCCGGTCGACGTCGCGGACGTCGCCGATGAAGTAGCGGATCTCCCGGAACTCGGCGTCCGAGATGTCCTGCCCCATGTCGTACTGCTTCTGCTCGTCGCGCGAGAACACGATGCAGCGCCGGGTCTTGAAGCGACCGAGCACGGTGCGGATGAACTGGCGGCCGAACGACCCGGTGCCGCCGGTGACCAGCACCGTCTTGCCGTTCAGGTCGATGAAGCCGGTGTCGAACTGTCGGATCGCCATGTGACCCCGTGTCGCGCCCGCGCGGTTTGCGGCCGGGCGCCCGCGCCCGAATCGCCGCCATTGTCCCGCGCCGTCCGCGGATTGTGAAGCGCGGCGGTTGACAGCTCCGGTCCCGTGGGCGCTCGATTGCATACACGGCAGTTCGAAGGGCGGTCTCATGGCCGGTCTCCGGATTGCCGGTCTCTTGGGCATATGCCTGTCCCGATCGCCCGATTGACGGTCACGCGGAGCGGAAGGCCCGTCGGATTGTCTCCCAGAACGCCAGAATCCACGGTGTTCCGCGGGCATTGCGGATGGCATACGAATTGCGAAACCGGGCCGGCGCCGGTTGCCTCCCGAAGGGGACGGTCGGACGCACCGGCTAAGAAGCAAGGAGAGCAGGGATGAAGTTCAGTCGTCGAGCCTTCGTCGGAGGAGCGCTGGCCGCCCCCTTCGTCGCGTCGCTGCCGAGATCGGCAAGCGCCGCCGGCTCGGTCCTGCGGGTGATTCCGCACGCCGACCTGAAGAACATCGACCCGATCTGGACCACCGCGTACATCACGCGGAACCACGGGTACATGGTCTACGACACGCTGTTCGCGATGGACGAGACCCTGACCCCGCGGCCGCAGATGGTCGAGACCTACAACGTCAGCGACGACAAGCTGACCTGGACCTTCACCTTGCGCGACGGCCTGGCCTGGCACGACGGCCCGCCGGTCACCGCCGAGGACTGCGTGGCCTCGCTGAAGCGCTGGGGCAAGCGCGACGGCATGGGCCAGAAGCTCATGCAGTACACCGCGAGCCTGGAGGCGGTCGACGCCAAGACCTTCGTGCTCAAGCTCGAGAAGCCGTTCGGCCTGGTGCTCGACGCGATCGGCAAGATCTCGTCGAACGTGCCGTTCATGATGCCGAAGCGGCTGGCCGAGACCGACCCGTTCAAGCAGGTTCCGGAGGTCATCGGCTCCGGCCCGTTCAAGTTCCTGAAGGACGAGTGGGTCCCTGGCTCCAAGGTGGTGTACGCCAAGAACGAGGCCTACGTGCCGCGCAAGGAGCCGGCGAGCGCCGCTTCCGGCGGCAAGGTCGCCAAGGTCGACCGGGTCGAGTGGCTGTACATCCCGGATCCGACCACCGCGATGAACGCGCTGATCTCCGGCGAGGTCGACTACTACGAGCAGGTCCCGGGTGACCTGGCGCCGATCATCGGCCAGACCCCGGGCATCACCGTCGAGGTGCTCGACCCGCTCGGCAGCCAGGGCATGCTGCGGTTCAACCACCTGCTTAAGCCGTTCGACAAGCCCGAGATCCGGCGTGCCGTGATCACCGCGGTCCAGCAGGAGAAGTTCCTGCAGGCCGGCGTCGGCAACCCGGACTTCTACAAGGTCTGCGAGAGCTACTTCCCGTGCGGCTCGCCGCTCGAGAACGACGCCGGGCTGGACATGATCCGGCCGCACACCATCGAGGCCGCCAAGAAGCTGCTGGCCGAGGGCGGTTACGACGGCACCAAGGTGGTGCTGATGCAGCCGACCGACATCCCGATCACCTCGGCGTTCAGCCTGGTCGCCGCCGAGACCATGCGGTCGATGGGCATGGAGGTCGAGATCCAGGCGATGGACTGGTCGACCCTGACCTCGCGCCGGGCCAAGAAGGACCCGGTCGAAAACGGCGGCTGGAACGTCTTCCACACGTGGTGGATCGGCGGCGATCTGGTCAACCCGATCGCCGCGGTCGGCCTGTCCGGCGGCGGCACCGAGAAGGCGTGGTTCGGCTGGCCGACCGACGCCAAGATGGAAGAGCTGCGGGACAAGTTCGCGTTCACCAGCGATCCGGCCGCGCAGAAGGATCTGGCCAAGCAGATCCAGAAGCGGGCGATCGAGATCGGCACCCATGCCAACGTCGGCACCTTCTTCGTGCCGTGCGGCTATCGGGAGAACGTGAAGGGGATGATCAAGTCCCCGGTCCAGTTCTTCTGGAACATGTCGGTGTGACGAGCGTTCGGCTCCGGCGGCCCCGGCCGCCGGAGCCGGCACCGCCGTCGTCCGGAGTGGCGGGTGGATCCCGGAGGCGCTAAGCAGTCTCCCGGGTCCACCCGCCCCTCCGATCGGCTGTAGACTTGCCGCCGATCCGAGACCGACCACCCGAAAGGCACTCTCGACCATGTGGATGTTCATCGGCCGACGAGCGGTCGCCACCATACCGGTGATGCTGGTGGTGGCGTTCGTCGTGTTCATGATCCTGCGGCTGTCGCCCGGCGACCCGGCCACGGTGATCGCCGGCGACTACGCCAGCCCGGCCGACATCGCCCGGATCCGCGCGCAGCTCGGCCTCGACCAGCCGGTGGCGCTGCAGTTCGTCAGCTGGATCGGCCGCCTGGTGCAGGGCGACCTCGGGATCTCGATCTTCTCGAACCTGCCGGTGACCACGCTGATCGGCCAGCGGCTGGAACCGACCCTGATGCTGTCGCTGACCACCGTGGTGTTCTCGGTGCTGGTGGCGGTGCCGCTGGGTGCGGTGGCGGCCTGGAAGTCGGGCACCTGGATCGACCGCACGGTGATGGTGGTCGCCGTGCTCGGCTTCTCGGTGCCGGTGTTCGTGCTCGGCTACTTCCTGGTCTACGGCTTCTCGCTGGAGCTGAAGTGGCTGCCGGTGCAGGGCTACAAGAGCCCGGCCGACGGCATCGGCCTGTTCTTCCGGCACATCGCGCTGCCGGCCGGCGCCCTGTCGGCGTTCTACATCGCTCTGGTGGCGCGCATCACCCGGGCCAGCGTGCTGGAGGTGCTGGAGGAGGACTACATCCGCACCGCCCGCGCCAAGGGCCAGGTCGAGAGCAAGGTGCTGCTGGTGCACGCCCTGCGCAACGCGTCGGTGCCGATCGTCACGGTGATCGGCCTCGGCATCGCGGCGCTGATCGGCGGCGTGGTGATCACCGAGAGCGTGTTCAACATCCCGGGGCTGGGCCGGCTGGTGGTCGACGCGATCCTGAAGCGCGACTACCCGATCATCCAGGGCCTGATCCTGTTCTTCTCGTTCCTGTACATCCTTCTGAACCTGCTGATCGACATCGTCTACACGGTGCTCGATCCGAGGATCCGGTATTGACCGAGCAAACGTCATCCGCGGGGAGCCGCCGCCGTTCCGGGCCGTGGTCCCTGCTCGCCGGCCATCCGATCGGCATCATCGGCGCGGCCGTCATGATCGTCGTGGTCGCCGCCGCCATCCTGGCGCCGCTGCTGGGGACCAGCGACCCGATCGCGCTGAACCCGGTCAACCGCCTCAAGCACCCGAGCGAGCTGTTCTGGCTGGGCACCGACATGTACGGCCGCGACGTCTGGAGCCGCGTGGTCTACGGCGCCCGGGTGTCGCTGACCGTCGGGGTCTCGGCGGCGGCGCTGTCGGTGGTGTTCGGGCTGCTGATCGGCATGGTCGCCGGTTATGTGCGCTGGCTCGACGGCATCGTCATGCGGGTCATGGACGGGCTGATGGCGATCCCCGGCATCCTGCTGGCGATCGCGCTGGTCTCGCTGTCCGGCGCCAGCATCGTCACCGTGATCATCGCCATCACCATCCCGGAGATCCCGCGCGTGGTGCGGCTGGTGCGCTCGGTGGTGCTGTCGGTGCGCGAGGAGCCCTATGTCGAGGCGGCGATCTCGGTCGCCACCCCGGTCACCAAGATCCTGCGCAAGCACATCCTGCCGAACACCATCCCGCCGTTGATCGTGCAGGCCACCTATGTCTGCGCCTCGGCGATGCTGACCGAATCCTTCCTGTCGTTCCTGGGTGCCGGCACCCCGCCGGAGGTCCCGAGCTGGGGCAACATGATGGCCGAGGGCCGGCTGTTCTTCCCGCTGGCGCCCTGGATCGTGCTGTTCCCGGGCGTGGCGCTGGCGCTGACCATCCTGGCCGTCAACGTGCTGGGCGACGCGCTACGCGACAAGCTCGACCCGAAACTGGCGAGGCGCATATGACCGGGGGCGCTCCCATGACCGGGCCCACGAACGGGCCCATGACCGAGCGACGCACCGTCCTCGACGTCCGCGGCCTGACCGTCCGGCTGCCGGACGGCGCCGACCGGCGCCACGCGGTCGAGGACGTGTCGCTGACCGTCGGTGCCGGCGAGATCGTCTGCATCGTCGGCGAGTCCGGCTCCGGCAAGTCGGTCACCGCCTTCACGGTGATGGGCCTGCTGCCCAAGCAGCAGCTCAGGCCGGTGGCCGGCCAGATCCTGTTCGAGGGCGCCGACCTGCTGACCAAGTCGGCGGCCGAGCTGCGCGCCATGCGCGGCGAGCGGCTGTCGATGATCTTCCAGGAGCCGATGACGGCGCTGAACCCGGTGATGACGGTCGGCGACCAGATCGGCGAGGTGCTGGACATCCACACCAGCCTGGACCGCGGCGAGCGCGAGCAACGGGTGCTGGAGATCATGGACCTGGTCCGCCTGCCGGACCCGAAGGCCATGCTGAACGCCTACCCGCACCAGCTCTCGGGCGGCCAGCGCCAGCGCATCATGATCGCCTGCGCCCTGGTGCTGGACCCGGCGCTGCTGATCGCCGACGAGCCGACGACCGCGCTCGACGTCACGACCCAGGCGCAGATCCTGAAGCTGATCAAGGAGATGCAGGAGCGGCGCGGCACCGGCGTGCTGTTCATCACCCACGACTTCGGCGTCGTCGCCGACATCGCCGACCGCGTGGTGGTGATGCAGCGCGGCCGGGTGGTGGAGAGCGGCACCGCCGACGAGATCCTGCGGCGGCCGAGCCATCCCTACACCCAGATGCTGATCGGCTCGGTGCCGAGCCTGCATCCGCCGGCGCGCGCGCCGCTGCACCACGCGCCGGTGGCGCTGGAGACCCGCGGCCTCGGCAAGACCTACGGCGGCGGCGGGTTCTTCCGCAAGGACCGCACGGTCAAGGCGGCGACCGACGTCAACCTGGTGGTGCGCAAGGGCGAGACCCTGGGCATCGTCGGCGAGTCCGGCTCCGGCAAGTCGACGGTGGCGCGCTGCGTGGTCCGGCTGATCGACCCGACCGAGGGCGAGATCTACCTGCACGACGCCGAGGTGGCGAAGCTGTCGGCCTCGCTGCTGCGCAAGCACCGCAAGCGCGTGCAGATCGTGTTCCAGGACCCCTACCGCTCGCTGAACCCGCGGCAGACCGTGGCTGAGTCGATCATCGAGGGGCCGATGAACTTCGGGGTCAGCCGAGCCGACGCCCTGGCCAAGGCGCGCGAGCTGATGACCCTGGTCGGGCTCGAGCCCGACGCCGTCGACCGCTACCCGCACCAGTTCTCCGGCGGCCAGCGCCAGCGCATCTGCATCGCCCGCGCCCTGGCGATGGAGCCCGACGTGCTGATCGCCGACGAGGCGGTCTCCGCACTCGACGTCTCGGTGCAGGCGCAGGTGCTGGAACTGCTCGACGACGTCCGCAAGCGGTTCAACCTGGCGGTGCTGTTCATCACCCACGATTTGCGCGTCGCGGCGCAGATCTGCGACCGCATCATGGTGATGCACAAGGGTAAGGTGGTCGAGGAAGGCTCGACCGCCGAGGTTTTCGCCAACCCGCGCGAGGACTACACCAAGGCCCTGTTCGACGCCGCCCCCGGGCGCGGGTACGAGTTCGGCGGGGTGCGGGCGGCGGAGTAGCGGGGGCGGGGCGGAGGACGCGCATCGACCGCCCCACTCCTGTCGTCATTCCGGAGCGGGACGCCGGAGGCGGAACGCATCCGGAACCCACCGGCCGCCACCTGCGCCCGTCGCTTCGCGGGTTCCGGATGAGCCGGGCTGCTGCGCGTCTCTCCGGAATGACGGCGGGGAGAAATGGCTGGCGGGGAAGGCAACCGGTCACGCGCAGTCTTCCGAGAATCGGGGGATCCTGCTACCCCGTGCGGCGGACCGACCCTCACGGAGACACCGACCATGCTCGACCCGGCACGCGTGCAGGAGGCCGCCGACCTGATCTGGAAGCACTGGCAGGCCGGGACCGCGATGCCGGCACTGCCGGACGGGCTGCGCCCCGAAACCCGCGACCAGGGCTACAAGGTGCAGGCCGGGCTGGAGCGCTTCACCGCCCAGCCGCCGTACGGCTGGAAGATCGCCGCCACCAGCGTCGCCGGGCAGAAGCACATCGGGGTCGACGGGCCGCTGGCCGGGCGCATCCTGGCCGAACGGGTGCAGGCACCGGGCGCCACCGTCTCGCTGGCCGGAAACCGCATGCTGGTGGCCGAGCTGGAGTTCGCGTTCCGGTTCGCCCGCGACCTGCCGCCGCGCGCCGACCCCTACGACCGAGCCGAGGTGCTGGACGCGGTCGCCGCTCTGCACCCCGCGGTCGAGGTGCCGGATTCCCGGTTCGAGCGGTTCGAGACCGCCGGCGCCGCCCAACTGATCGCCGAGGCCGCCTGCGCCCGCGACTTCGTGCTGGGCGCGCCGACGACCGCGGACTGGCGAGCCATCGACCTGGCGGCGCACCGGGTGCTCGGCACCATGCCGCGGACCGGCGAGCACCCGGGCGTCGGCTCCAACGTGCTCGGCGATCCCCGCGTGGCGCTGACCTGGCTGGTCAACGAGCTGTCCGGCCAGGGCATCGCGCTCGCCGCCGGCCAGGTCGTCACCACCGGCACCTGCGTGGTGCCGATCCCGATCCGGCCCGGCGACCGGCTGCACGGCGATTTCGGCGTGCTGGGAACGATCGAGGTGGCGTTCGGGGGGTAGCCACCGGTCCGGCCCGTCGCTTCGTGGGTTCCGGATGCGTCCCGCCTGCGGCGGTTCGCTCCGGAATGACGACAAGGAGAGGGGGCGACGACGGCTTCTCCGATTTCCGACGTCATTCCGGACGGACGCGCCGCCCCGGCGCGGTCGAGCCGGAACCCACGGCGCGACGGTCGCCCGTTACCCGATCCCGAGCACCTCGCCGAGCGCGTCGACCACCCGGTCGACGTCGGCCTCGGCCATGCCCGGGAACAGCGGCAGCGACAGGCAGCGCGCGTAGTAGGCCTCGGCCCCCGGCAGCCCGGGGGTCGGGTGATGGTCGCGGAACCAGGGCTGGCCGTGCACGGGGACGTAGTGCACCTGGGTGCCGATGCCGCGCTCGCGCAGCCGGTTCATCACCGCCGCCCGCTCGATGCCGAGGGCGGCGAAGTCGATCAGCGCCACCGACAGGTGCCAGGCCGGCTCGCAGCCCTCGGCGACCGGCAGCGGCCGGACATGCGGGCCGAGCCCGGCCAACCGCTCGACATAGCGCACCCTGAGCGACCGGCGCGCCGCCACGAAGCGGTCGAGCTTGGTGAGCTGGCGCAGGCCGAGGGCGGCGTGGATGTCGGAGAGCCGGTAGTTGAAGCCCGGCTCCGGCATCTCGTAGTACCAGGGGTTCGCCGCTCCGGTGGAATCGAACGCCCGCGCGGTGTCGGTGAAGCGCGAAGGGTCGCGCACCATGCCGTGGTTGCGGAACCGCCGCATGCGCTCGTCGAGACCCGCGTCGCGGGTCGTCAGCACCCCGCCCTCGCCGGTGGCGATGGTCTTGACCGGGTGAGTGGAGAACATGGCGATGGCGCTGTCCGGCACCGCGCCGACCTTGTGCCGGCCCTGGTCGCGGGCCCGCATGCTGCCGCCGAGCGCGTGGCAGGCGTCCTCGACGATCGGCACGCCCGGGAACGCGTCGGCCAGCGCCGCCACGTCGACGCAATGGCCGTTCAGGTGCACCGCGACGAGCGCCTTCACCCGCTCGCGGCCGGCACGCGCGGCGGCGGCCTCGGCTTGCGCCACGGTCATCAGCCCGGTGTCCGGATCGACGTCGGCGAACGCCACGTCGGCCCCGACATAGGCGGCGCAGTTGGCGCTCGCCAGGAAGGTGACGGTCGGGACCACCACCGCGTCGCCCGGCCCGATTCCGAGCGCCAGCATCGCCAGGTGCAGGCCGGCGGTGCCGCTGGAGCAGGCGACCGCATGCGGCGCGTCGACGGCGGCCGCGAACGCCGCCTCGAAGGCGTCGACGGTCGGTCCGGTGGTCAGGAAGTCGCCCTTCAGCACCTCGACCACGGCGGCCACGTCGTCGTCGTCGATGACCTGCCGGCCGTAGGGCAGGAAGGGCGGCAGGGAGGGCGGAGGGACGCTCACCGGCCTACTTCTCCCGGAGCGCGGTCTCGAGCGAGCGCGCGATCGGCGCGATCAGGTAGTCGAGCATGGTCTGCTCCCCGGTCGAGATGATCGCCAGCGCCGGCATGCCGGGCACCAGGTCGATCTCGAAGCGTTTGAGCATCGCCGGGTCCAGCCGGATGCGCGCCTCGTAGAACGGCGGTCCCTGCTCCGGCCGCACCACGTCCGGCGAGATCTGGGTGACGTGGCCCTCGATCGGCTTGAAGGTACGTTGGTTGAACGAGGTCAGGCGGACCGTCGCCAGCGCGCCCTCGTGCACGCTGTCGATGTCGTTCGGGTCGAGCTGGGCCCGCACGATCAGTTCCTCGCCCTCCGGAACCAGGTTGAGGATCGGGTCGCCGGGCGCGATCACGCCGCCGCGGGTGTGGAACCGCAGCCCGTAGATCTGGCCGGATTCCGGGGCCGTGACGGTGGTCCGGTTCAGCGCGTCCCTGGCCGCGGTCAGCTGCTGGCGCAGGTCCTGGATCTCGTTCTGGACGGTGCGCAGGTCGGTCTCGATCTCGGCGGTGGTGTTCTCGACCAGCCCGGCCTTCTGGAACTCGGTCTCGGCGATCGTCTGCGAAGCCCGGGCCATCAGCGCCTCGCGGTTGTCGATCGAGCCCTCCAGCTCGGCCTGGGTACGCTGCAGGGCCAGCAGCCGCGGCTTGCGCTCCAACCCCTTCTCGTACAGCTCGCGGACGCCGAAGATCTCCTCGTCGATGATCGCCAGCTGCCGGCGGTCGGAGCGCTGTTGCGCCTTCAGGGCGGCGATCTCCTCCCTCGCCTTGGCGATCCGCCGGTCCAGCAGGTGCAGTTGGTTCTCTACCGCGGCCCGGCGTCCCTCGAACAGCCGCCGCTCGCCCTCGACGATCTCGGCCGCGTGGATCCCGTTGGGGTCGCTCGTCAGTTCGCCCGGAAACTGGACGGTCTGGGCGTTCGCGCGCTCCGCCAGCAGGCGCGCCTCGCGGCCGAGCGCCGCCACGTACTGCTGGTGGACCCGGTCGTATTGGGTCCGGGCCCGGGTCGGATCGAGCACGATCAGCGGCTGGCCGGCCTTCACCCGGTCGCCCTCGCGCACCAGGATCTCCTGGATCAACCCGCCCTCCAGGTGCTGGACGATGCGCTGGTTGCCGGAGACCTGAACCTGGCCCTGGGCGACCGCCCCGGACTCCAACGGCGCGAGAGCCGCCCACAGGCCGAACACCCCGAAGAACATGAACACAATGCCGTAGCCGATCCACAGCACCCGCTTCCAGCCGACCGGGTTGTGCCCCTCGTCTGCCCCCAGCGGGTCGTGCCAGGGGGACAGATCCCGGGTTCTGTCGTCGCGCACCAGAGCCATGGCCGACCGCGCCCCCTCAGCCGTTCCGGCGTTCCGGCCCGGCCGAGATCGCCTGGACGTTGTGGACCTTCAGCGAGGTGGACTGCGCGCGAATCGGACCGGGCGGGCGGACCACCACGCCGCCGCCGCCGATCGGGCGGGGCGCCTCGGCCTGGGGACGCTCGGGACCGGGCTCGGTCGCCGCGGGCGACGCGGCCTTGCCGTCGTCCTCCGGCGGAAACTCCTGCATGCGAGCCCCCGCGGCCCCGTCCGGGCCAGGCTCGTGATCGACCACCATGTCGGCGCCGGCACCCGCCAGTTCCGGCCGCGGCTGGGGACGCGGCTCGGGGCCGGATTCGGAGCCCGAGCCCGGACGCGCGTCCGGGCGCGTATCCGGGCGCACATCCGGGCGCGGCACAGAAGCCACACGGGGAGCCGTCGAGGCCTGCGGCTGCTGCGGCTGCTGGCCGGCCGGCAGGCGGGGTGCCGGACCGGCCACTCCCGGGCGGGCCGGCGCCGCCGCCGGCAGGGCCGGCATGATCTCCTCGCGGCTGCCGAAGCGCTGCATCATGCCGTTCTGCAGCACCAGCACCTTGTCCATCAGCGACAGGGTCTGCGGCCGGTGGGTGATCAGCACCAGGGTGACGCCGGCGGCCTTGAGCGCCCGCACGGCGTTCAGCAGGGCGTCGTCGCCCTGGCTGTCCAGGTTGGCGTTCGGCTCGTCCAGGACCACCACGCGCGGATCGCCGTACAGCGCCCGCGCCAGGGCCACGCGCTGGCGCTGGCCGCCCGACAGGATCTGCCCGGCCCAGCCGATCTCGGTGTCGTAGCCGTTCGGCAGCCGCAGGATCATCTCGTGCAGGCCGGCGAGGCGCGCCGCCTTGACCACCTTCTGCGGATCCGGCTCGGCCTCGAGCCTGGCGATGTTCTCGGCGACCGTGCCGGGGAACAGCTCGGTGTCCTGCGGCATGAAGCCGATGTAGCGGCCGAGTTCCTCGCCGTCCCAGGTGAACACGTCGGCGCCGTCCAGCCGCACGTTGCCGATGGTCGGCTTGGCGACCCCGACCAGCAGCCGCGCCAGCGTCGACTTGCCGGCCGCCGACGGGCCGATGACGCCGAGCGCCTCGCCGGCCGGCAGATCGAAGCTGATCCGCTGCAGCACCGGCTTGGTGAGGCCCTGCGGCTGGAAGTACAGGTTCTCGACCGACAGGTGCCCCTCGGGGGGCGGCAGTTCCATCTTCTCCAGCCGGCTCTGCGCCGCCTCCAGCACCGCCTCGATCGCCCGGTACGCCTGATAGGCCTCGATCATCGGCCGGGCCTGGCTGACGCCGCCCTCGATCGGCTGCAGGGCGCGCCCGAGGATCAGCGTCGAGGCGATCATCAGCCCGGAGGTCATCGGGGTGTGCGGGTCGATGATCTGCACCGCCGCCACCGTCATGATGATCATCTGGACCAGCATTCGCGCCGACTTGGAGATCGCCAGGAACACCGCCGCCCGGTCGCTGGCCCGGCCCTGCAGCTCGAGGACCTGCTCGTTGGCGGCGTGATAGCGCTTCAGTACCGCCTGCCGCATGCCCATGCTCTCGATCACGGCGGCGTTGCGGACCGCCGAATCGGCCGACTGGTAGGCCGTGACGGAATGGTTCTGCGCCTCGGCCAGGGCCGGCCGGGTCACCCGGTCGTTCAGGATGCCGAGCACCAGCATGACGATCGCCCCGCCGATCGCCGCCAGCCCCATCGGGGCGTTGATGTAGAAGATGATCACCAGGAACACCGGCACCCACGGCATGTCGAGCATGGTGAGCATGCCGGGGCCGGTCAGGAAGCTGCGCAGCACCGCCAGCTGGCGCAGGACCTGGGTCGAGCCGACCTTCGAGCGGTCCAGGGCGTCGACCACGATCGCCGACAGCAGCAGCGGGCCGATCCGGCGGTCGATCCAGCGCGACACCCGCACGAAGGCGAAGCCGCGGACGCTGTCGAGCGCCGCCTGCACCCCGAGCGCGACGGCCGCCATCAGGAGAAGCAGGAACAGGGTCGTGGAGCTGCGACTCGCCAGCACCCGGTCGAACACCTGGTACATGAACAGCGGCATCGTCAACATCAGCAGGTTGACGAAGAAGCTGAACACGCCGCAGGCGGCGAATGCCGTATAGCAGGCTTTCAGAAGTCGATGGACGGTGACGGGGCTGCGCGAGTGCATTCTCGCCTTCGCTGGACCGGGCCAAACGCGCGTGGTCGCGCGGGCGTCACCGTATCACACCCTCCGGCCGACGGCGACCGGACCGGCGGTCAGTCCTCGGTGAACTTCGCGAGGTCGATCTCGCCGTGGCGGAACGGAATCCAGTACTTGGTCTCCGGGTTGAACTGGATGCCGTAGATGTTCGTGCAGAACACCTTCTGCGGCGGCAGGGTTCCGCCGGCCTCCTGCTCGGTCCGGCCGTTGTCCACGAGGTCGGACGCCTTGAACTTCTCCCAGGCGGCCCCGACGTTGGCGCGCTCGGCCTCGGGAAGATCGTTGATCTCCATGGCGAGATCCCAAGTCTTCTCGAGATCGTTCCAAAGATCGTCCAGATAGGTGCCCATGACCCTCGCCCGTCACGCGTCTCAATCGCTCGTTCAGCGACGTCGGCTTATACCAAACACCGCCGCCGGTGAAACCCGAAACTTGGCCAGTACCGGCCGGCGCGAGTGTCTTATGAAACGCCTCGCCTTGTAAACCGCCTGTCATCAAAGGGAGGTCCGGCACGGCGAGCGCGTTGACCGGACTCGGGCAAACCGCTATCCGACCCCGTCACCCTTTGGAATTGGGGAACATGGCGACCAAGAACCCGCCCGACACCGGCGAGACCGCCCCGACCAGCGCCCCCACCAGCGCCCCCTGCGGCGCGCAGCCCGGCGCCAGCATCGGCCATCCCACCGCCGTCCTCGTCCTCGGCATGCACCGCAGCGGCACTTCCGCGCTCACCCGGGTGCTCAACGTTCTCGGCGTGGAGCTCGGCGACGACCTGCTGCCGCCGGCCGCCGGCAACAACGAGACCGGCTTCTGGGAGCATCAGGGAATCGTCGACCTGCACGGCGACCTGCTGGACGGGCTCGGCTCGAGCTGGGACGACCCGCGGGCGCTGCCGGCGGGCTGGGCCGACAGCGAGGCCGCGGGCAGGTTCCGGGAGGCGGCGGCGACGCGGCTGCGCGGCGACTTCGAGGGCCAGCCGCTGTGGGGGATCAAGGACCCGCGGATGTGCCGGTTCGTGCCGCTGTGGCGCACGCTGTCCGACGACCTCGGCGCGACCCCGGCCTGGGTCGTCATGCTCCGGCATCCGATGGAGATCGTGCGGTCGCTGCACCAGCGCGACGGCATGTCCTCCGGTCGAGCCTATCTGCTGTGGCTGCGCCATGCCCTGGAAGCCGAGCGGGCGACCCGCGGCCAGCCCCGGGCGTTCGTCGACTACACGGGGCTGATGTCGGACTGGCGGGCGACCATGCGCCGGCTGGCCGACCAGCTCGGCCTGCCGCTGAAGCTCGACGACGCCACCGCTCAGGAGGCGATCGACGGCTTCCTGAAGCCGCAGCTCCGCCACTTCGCGTTCCACGAGGAGGTGCTGGGCGAGGACGAGCGGCTGGCCCGCTGGGTCGGGGCAGTGCACGGCGCGCTGGCCCGGCTGGCCGCCGGTCCCGACCCGGAAGCCGAGGCGGCGCTGGACGCGGTCGCCGCCGAGCTCGACCTCGCCGGCTGGTACTACGACGACGTGGTCGCCGACTCGATACCGCGCGAGAAGCGGCTCGCCGAGGAGATCGACGACCTGCACCACCGCCTGCACGAGCGCCAGATCTGGGCGGCCGAGCAGGAAACCCGGGTCGCCGAGCGCGAGAACCGCATCGCCGAGCGCGACGCCCGCATCGCCCAGCGCGACGCCGCGCTCGAGAACGTGCACGCCTCGCTGCACGAGATCTCGTCGTCGCAGGCCCAGACCATCCAGGAACTGCGGCGGACCCTGGTCGAGAAGGAATCGGAAATCAGCATGGCGCAGGGCGAGGTCGCCCGGCTGCACCACAATTTCCGCTACATCAGCTCGACCTGGTCGTGGCAGCTGACCCGGCCGATGCGCCTGCTGGCACGGGTCGGCCAGGGCATCCTCGGGACCATGCGGCTGCGCACCTTCGAGATGACGCCGCTGACCTTCATCAACATCCGACACATCAGCCAGGGCCACTACTACGCGACCAACCCGCACCCGCACATCGTGCTGGGGACTCAGCGCGGCCGGCTGCCGACCGGCTGGATCGAGATCAAGTACCAGATCGAGGCCAAGCGGATCGCCTCGCCGTTCCTGTTCGTCGACCAGGGCGAAGGCACCGACGAGTCCGGCCGCATCCGCCTGCCGCCGACCCGCAACGGCCGCGGCCGCGCGATCGTCCGCCTGCCGGACCGGGTGACCGCGCTGCGGCTCGACCCGGTGACCTTCATGGGCGAGTTCCGGGTCGGCCCGATCGAGATCCGCGAGCTCAACGGCATCGTGCTGGCCGTCCAGCTCATGTGGGAGCGGATCGCGCCGGCGCTGAAGGACCGCGACGTCCGCCGCCGCACCTGGGACGGGCTGACCGCGGCGCTGAAGCGCGGCGGCCTCCGCGAGGTCAAGGAAGGCCTGCGCCACCAGGCGACCGAGCCGCTGCGCACCTACCGGAACTGGTGGGACACCTACGCCGCACTGGCCGACGGCGACCTCGAGGCGATCGGCCGGCACATCGAGGCGATGGGCAGCAAGCCGCTGCTGTCGGTGATCATGCCGACCTACAACACCGACCCGGAAGTGCTCGACAAGGCGATCCGGTCGGTGCGCGACCAGCTCTACCCGAACTGGGAGCTGTGCATCGCCGACGACGCCTCGACCCGCGAGGACACGCGCGCGACGATCCGCCGGCACGCCGCCGAGGACGACCGCATCAAGGTGGTGTTCCGGGAGAAGAACGGCCACATCTCGGCCGCCTCGAACTCGGCGCTCGACCTCGCCACCGGCGAGTTCGTCGTGCTGCTCGACCACGACGACGAACTGACCCGCCACGCGCTCTACATGATCGCGAACGAGCTGAACTTCCACCCGAACGCCGACGTCATCTACAGCGACGAGGACAAGATCGACGAGGCCGGCGAGACCGACCAGCCGTACTGCAAGCCGGACTGGTCGCCGGACATGTTCCTGGCGCAGAACTACCTCAACCACGTGACCGCCCACCGCCGCAGCCTGGTCGAGGAGGTCGGCCGGTTCCGCCTCGGCTTCGAGGGCAGCCAGGACTACGACCTGGCGCTGCGGATCATCGAGAGGATCCGGCCCGAGAACATCCGCCACATCCCGTTCATCCTGTACCACTGGCGGGCGGTCAGCGGATCGGTCGCCGACACCGAGGAGGCCAAGGACTACGCGCTGGACGCCGCCCGCCGGGCGATCCGCGAGCACCTGGAGCGCTCGAAGATCGACGCCGAGGTGGTGGCCGGCGCCGACACCTACAGCCACCGCGTGGTGTACGCCCTGCCGAAGCAGAAGCCGCTGGTCAGCCTGATCGTGCCGACCCGCAACCGCGCCGACATCCTGAAGCTCTGCGTCGACGGCATCCGCGAGAACAACGACTACGAAAACTGGGAGATGATCCTGGTCGACAACGGCAGCGACGAGGCCGAGTCGCTGGCGTATTTCGAGACCCTGGCCGAGGACCAGCGCATCACCGTGCTGCGCGACGACGGGCCGTTCAACTACTCGCGCCTGAACAACCGGGCGGCCCGCAAGGCCAATGGCGAGATCCTCGGCCTGCTGAACAACGACATCGAGCCGATCAACCGCGACTGGCTGACCGAGATGGTCCGCCAGGTGCTGCAGCCGGGGGTCGGGGCGGTCGGCGCCAAGCTGTACTACCCGAACGACACCCTGCAGCACGGCGGGGTGATCGTCGGCCTGGGCGGCGTCGCCGGGCATTTCGACAAGCGGCTGCCGCGCGAGAAGCGCGGCTATTTCGGCCGCGCCGCCATCGTGAACAACTTCTCGGCGGTCACCGCCGCCTGCCTGCTGACCCCGAAGAAGGTCTGGGACGAGGTCGAGGGCCTGGACGAGCACCACCTGGCGGTGGCGTTCAACGACGTCGACCTGTGCCTGAAGATCCGCAAGGCCGGCTACCGGATCGTGTGGACGCCGTACGCCGAGCTGTACCACCACGAGTCGGTCAGCCGCGGCGTCGACACCGCGCCCGAGAAGATGGAGCGGTTCGCCGCCGAGGTCCGCACCATGCAGGAACGCTGGAACACCCGGCTGGAGGCCGACCCGTTCTACAACCCGAACCTGACCCTCGACTACGAGCGCCCGCACCTAGCCGACCCGCCGCGCGCGACCCGGCCGTGGGAGGCGTACTACGAGGGTTGAGCGGGGGCTGCTTCAGTGCACCCCCGTCGCTTCGTAGGTTCCTGATCGGTCGCGTCGTAGCGCGCCCGTCCGGAATGACGAAGGAAGAGGGACGGCCGATTTCAATTCCTTTCGTCATTCCGGACCGGACCGCCAGCGGCGGGATGGATCCGGAACCCACCCGCCGCTCCGTCGCCCGGACTACTCCGCAGCCGCCGCCCTTCCCGCGCCGGATTGCCGGCTGACCAGCCGGGCGTACAGCCCGCCCCGGGCCAGCAGCTCGTCGTGGCGGCCGATCTCGGCGACCCGGCCCTGCTCCATCACCACGATCCGGTCGGCGTTGCGCACGGTCGACAGCCGGTGCGCGATGACCACCGTGGTGCGGCCCTCCTGCAGGCGGTCGAGGGCGCCGCGCACCAGCCGCTCGTTGACCGCGTCGAGGTGCGAGGTCGCCTCGTCCAGGATCAGGATCGGCGCGTCCTTCAGGAACGCCCGGGCGATCGCCACCCGCTGGCGCTGGCCGCCCGACAGGCTGGCCCCGCGCTCGCCGACCCGGGTCGCCAGGCCGTCCGGCAGGGCGTCGACCAGGTCGCCGAGGGCCGCGTGCTCGACCGCCGCCCGCAGCTCGGCCGCGGTGGCGTCCGGCTTGGCCATCCGGATGTTGGCCTCCAGCGTGTCGTTGAACAGATAGGTGTCCTGGGCGACCAGGGCGACCCGGTCGAGCACCTGGTCGATGCGGTGCTCCCGCAGGTCGTGGCCGTCCAGCAGGACGCGGCCGGATTCCGGGTCCCAGAACCGCATCAGCATCTGTGCGGTGGTGGTCTTGCCGGCCCCCGACGGGCCGACCAGCGCCACGGTCTCGCCGGCCGCAACCTCGAAGCTGACACCGTCGAGCGCCGGCCGGTCGGTGCCGGGGTAGCGGAACCGAACGTTCTCGACCGACAGCGCCGCCCCGCGCTCCGGCCGCGGGGTGTCGACGCCGGGACCGTCCTGCACCACCGGGGTCTCGACCTCGACCGCGTGGATGCGGCGGGTGGCGCCCAGGGTGTCGGCGAGCTGCCGGCCGATCTGCGCGATCTCCGAGACCGGCAGGAAGGCGGCGATGCCGAGCAGGGTCAGCAACGGCAGCAGGCCAGGATCGATCGCCCCTTCAGCCGCCCGCGCCGCCCCGGTCACCACGATCGCCAGGCCGCCAAGACCGGTCAGCACCTCCAGCAGGCTGTGCTGGGCGGTCAGCTCGCGGAAGAACGGCATGCGGTGGCCGACATGGGCGTCGGTCAGCCGGTCCAGGTCGTCGCCGCGCACCGTCTCCTGGCGGTTGGCGACGATCTCGCCGAGTCCCTGCACCGAGTCGACCGCATGGGCCGCCAGCTCGCCGGACGCCTCGCGGGCCTTCGAGCCGAGGGTGTCGACCCGGCCGCGCATCAGCCACGGGCACAGCCCGACCGCCAGCAGGAACGGCGCCAGTGCCGCCGCCAGCCAGAAATCGGCCCAGGCGAGCGTCGCCAGCACCGCCGCAGGCACCAGCACCGCCACGAAGGCCGGCGCGACGGTGTGGGCGAAGAAGTACTCGACCAGTTCCACGTCCTGGGTGGCGATGCCCATCAGGTCGCCGGTCCGCCGCCGCACCAGGTAGGCCGGCGCCAGCTTGTCGAGCTTGTCGAAGATCGCGATCCGCATCTCCGCCAGCAGCCGGAACGCAACGTCGTGGGCCAGCCAGGATTCCGCCCAGTGCAGGATGCCGGCCAGCGGCGCGGTGACGAACAGCCACGGCAGCAGCGGCTCGAACGGCCGGCCCTCCTTGAGCGCCAGCACGATCAGCGCGCTGATCACCCCGACGCCGATGAAGGCCACGACCCGCGCCACGCCGAACACGAAGGTCGCGGTCATCTTGCCCTTCCAGGGCCCGATCATCCCCATCAGCAGCGCGACCAGCCGGCCCCAGCCCAGGCCCTCGGCCGCGACGATGCCCTCGGTCGGCCCGCCCAGCACGTCGTAGCGGCGCGCCGCTGTCGCCGCCTCGGTATCCTCGGCCGCCGGCGCCTCGTCCAGCACCACGTCGCCGTCCGAGCGCTCGGCGTCGCGCACCTGCTCGGCCATCAGCGAGGCGTAGACCCCACCCTTGGCCAGCAGCTCGCGGTGCGGCCCCTCCTCGACGACCCGGCCCTCGTCCAGCACCAGGATGCGGTCGCAGTCGACGACGCTGGACAGCCGGTGCGCCAGGATCAGCGTGGTGCGGCCCTGCATCAGCCGGTCGAGCGCCGACTGGATGACCGCCTCGTTCTCGGCGTCGACCGCCGACAGCGCCTCGTCCAGCACCAGGATCGGCGCGTCGCGCAGGATCGCCCGGGCGATCGCCACCCGCTGGCGCTGGCCGCCCGACAGCTTGATGCCCTTCTCGCCGACCGGGGTGTCGTAGCCCTGCGGCAGGCCGGCGACGAAGGCGTGGATGTTGGCGGCCCTGGCGGCCTCGATCATCTGCGCCTCGGTGGCGTCGGGCCGGCCGAGCCGGATGTTCTCGCCGATCGTACCGTGGAACAGGAAGGCGTCCTGCTGGACCACCGCGACCCGGGAGCGGATCGCCTCGAACGGCAGGGTGCGCAGGTCCTCGCCGCCGATCCGCACGGTGCCGGAGTCGGGGTCGTAGAACCGCAGCAGGAGCCGCACGATCGACGACTTGCCGACGCCGGACGGCCCGACCACGCCGACCCGTTCGCCCGGACGGACGGCGAAGCTCAGATCCTCGTGGGTAACCCGGCGCGAGCCCGGATAGGCGAAGCGCACGCCCTCGAAGGCGATGCTCGGCTCCAGCTCGGGCACCGCACGGGCCGGGGCGTCGGCGACCGGCGGCCGGGCGTCGAACAGCTTGTACAGGCCCTGGGCGGCGGACAGCCCGACCATGCCCTGGTGCAGCACCGAGCGCAGGTCGCGCATCGGGCGGAAGATCTCGACGCCGAGCATCAGGATGACCAGCAGCGCCGACAGCTCCATGGCACCGCCCTGCACCCGGAAGGCGCCGAGCGCCAGGGCCGACGCAGCACCAAGCGCGATCGACGCGTCGGTGATGCCGCGCGCCAGCGTGTTGGTCCCGAGCACCCACATGGTGGTCTGGAACAGGTGGCGGGCCTTCTCCGCCAGCACCGTGGCCCGTTCGGCCGACCGGCCGAACGCCTTGAGGGTGGCGAGGCCCTGGATCGAGTCCAGCAGTTCGGCGGCGAACGCCGCGTAGGCCTTCTGCCGGGCGATCGAGTTGGCGGTGTCCTTCTTGTGCCAGGCCGCCGGCGCGAACAGCGCGACCAGGGCGAACCCGCACATCACCGCCGCCACCGGCAGGTCGAGCCAGGCGACGAAGGCGAAGATCAGCACCGGCGTCAGTGCCGCCACCAGCAGCTGCGGCAGGTACTGGCCGAAATAGGTCTCGAGCTGCTCGACCCCGTCGATCAGCACCAGGGTCAGGTCGCCGGAGCGCTCGGCGCCGACATAGGCCGGGCCGAGCGCGGTCAGCCGCTCGAACAGGTTGCGGCGCAGCCGTTTCTGGACGATCGCCGCAGTCTCGTGCGCGACCATCGTGCGCCACTGCTCGAAGACACCGCGCAGCACCATCACCACGGCGATGCCGGCGGCCGCCGGCGCCACGTCGGCCAGCCCGTCGCCGGCGAATACCCGGGCGATCAGCCAGCCCAGCAGCGCCAGCCGGGCCACGCCGAGCCCGACCGCGATCAGGCCGATCAGCACCGCCCAGGCGATCCGCATGCGGACGCCCTCGGTGAAGGCCCAGAGACGGGGTTCGAAATGCATGAGTGCCGCTCCGACTTTGCGAATGAGTCGCAGGACTTCTATGTCGAACAGTTTCGTTCGTCCGTAGACAAAATCGACGACCGCTCGTAGAGAAATGTACAGGCGGGCGGGCCGCCGGCGAAGCTATGATGGCCGCATGATTGGAGACTGGGACAATCTGCGCGTGTTCCTGGCGCTGGCCGAGGAGGGCAACCTGACGGCCGCGGCCCGGCGCCTGCGGGTCAGCCACCCGACGATATCCCGTCGCATCAAGGCGCTGGAGGAGGAACTCGGCACCCGGCTGTTCGACCGGCTGCCCGACCGCTTCCAGCCGACCGAGCAGGCGCTCGAGCTGCTGCACGACGTCAAGGAGATGGAACGAGCCTCGCTGTCGATCGACCGGCGCAGCGCCGGCCTGTCCGGCTCGCATCTCGGCACCGTGCGGATCTCGGTCGACGAGACCATGGCGGAATTCCTGGGCCGTCACCTGAGCGAGCTGACCACCAACCACAAATGCATCGAGTTCGAGATCGCGGTCGCCCACATCTCCGCCAACCTGTCGCGGCGCGAGGCCGACCTGCTGATCCGCCACCACGTGCCCGACCTCGCCAGCGTGGTCGGCCGCAAGCTCGCGACCTTCGCGTTCGCGCTGTACGGCACCGCAGAGCTGGCCGCCCGGACCGACGGCTCGCGCTCGGCCCTGGTCGAGCTGCCCTGGGTCGGCTTCGACGACGAGCACCAGTACATGCCGGGTCAGCGCTGGCAGGCGGCGCTGCTCGGCAACGGCCGGCCGGCGGTGCGCACCAACAACGGGGTGATGCTGGTCAACGCCATCCGCGGCGGCAACGGCGTCGGCGTGCTGCCCTGCTTCATCGGCGATGCCGACCCGGCGCTGGTGCGGATCACCCCGGTGATCGACGAGGCCGCCACCGACCAGTGGATGCTGGTCCACAGCGACCTGCGCAACGTGCCGCGGGTGCGGATCGTGATGGACGCCCTGGTGCAGCTGTTCAAGGCGCACCGCGCCGAGATCGAGGGCACCGCCGCGGCACCGACCCTGGCGATGTCGGCATAGCCGGCGACCAAAGCGCCCCACGCTCTTCCATAGACATCAGAGAACCGTCGATGTATCAAATCGTACTTACGATTAACGCATGTTGTTCGATTGGAGCGACGCGAAGGCCCGATACAACCGCGCGAAGCACGGCGTGGCGTTCGAGGCAGTGACCCGGTTCGATTTGGAGACTGCGCTCATCCTGTTCGACGACCGGCGCGACTACGGCGAGATCCGCGAGCAGGCGCTCCGCATGATCGACGACAGACTGCACCAGCTGGCGTTCACCCGCCGCGGCCATGTGCTTCGGATCATCAGCCTCCGACCGGCGAGCCGACGCGAGCGTGCCCGATACAATGCCTGGGTTGATCAAAACGAGCAGTCCGATGTCTGACAGCAAACCGAAGTGGCGGAGGCCCCTCGAGCTCTCGCCCGAGGAAGACGCGGCGATCACGGCGGCGGCGGAGAGCGACCCCGATGCGCTACCGCTGACCGACGAGCAACTCGCCCGCATGCGCCCGTTCGCCGAGGTACACCCCGACCTGGTGCGCCGCCGCGGCCCGCAGAGGAAGCCGACCAAGGTTTCGGTCACGATCCGCCTGGACCCGGACGTGGTCGAACGCTTCAAGCGCGACGGGCCGGGCTGGCAGGCCCGGATCAACCTCGCCCTCCGCAAGGCGGTCGGCCTGGATCGGTAGGAACCGTCGCGCGCCCATACTGCCGGAACGGTGGCAGCAACCCTCGATGGCGTCAGTTGTCCCGTCCCGGCGACCATGCCAATGATGTCCCCCCCCCTGAGGCACTGACGCGGAGACGGCCATGACCACCGAGTTCAACGCCGAGGGCGGCTGCACCTGCCGGCAGGTCCGTTACCGGATGACCAGCCGGCCGCTGTTCGTGCATTGCTGCCACTGCAGCTGGTGCCAGCGCGAGACCGGCTCGGCGTTCGCGCTCAACGCCATGATCGAGGCCGACCGGGTCGAGCTGACGAGCGGCGCCCCGGAGTGCGTCGACACCCCGTCGGCCAGCGGCAAGGGCCAGAAGATCTGGCGCTGCCCGAGCTGCCGGGTCGCGGTGTGGAGCAACTATTCGGGGGCCGGCGAGGCCGTGAACTTCGTGCGGGTCGGCACCCTCGACGAGCCCGGACGGCTGCCGCCGGACATCCACATCTTCACCTCCACCAAGCAGCCCTGGGTGGTGCTGCCGGACGGCGTGCCGGCGATGGAGGAGTACTACCAGCGCAGCAGGTACTGGCCGGCCGAGAGCCAGGAGCGCCTCAGGACCCTGCGCGGCGGCTGACCGCTCAACCCGCCATGCCGTAGGCGGCCGGCGCGAACTGCCGGGCCAGGACGACCACGCCGAGCGCGACATAGGCGGCGCAGCCGAGCGCGATCGCCTCGATGCTCACGCCCAGATCCAGCAGCACGCCCAGCAGCACCGGCGACAGCGCGCTGGCGACCACCGAGCACGCGGTCACCATGGCCCGGATCGCCCCCAGGTGTCGCACGCCGTAGAGCTCGGCCCACAGGGTCCCGAGCAGGGTCGAGCTGAAGCCGGCGGTCGCCCCCGCCGCCATCAGGAACAGGAAGCCCGACCAGATCGGGTCGAAGGCGGCGAGCACCACCAGCCCGAGGCCGAGGGGCGCCAGGTAGAACCGGCAGGTCCGGCGCGCCCCGATCCGGTCGATCACCGGCCCGGCGACCAGGGCGGTGCCGACCTGGAACGCCGCGTAGCCGATGTAGCCGCCGGCGAAGACCGCGAGGCTCCAGCCCTTGACCTCGCTCAGGTGCACCTGGTGGAACAGCACGCCGGTGACGATGAAGGACGGCGCCATCGCCGCGACCAGCACCCGGTGGAACACCCGGTCGCGCAGCACCTCGCCCCGTGTCCATTGCCGGATGCCGTCGCTGCCGTCGCCGCCTGTCGTCCGCCCCAGCAGTGCCGCATGGCGGTCGCCGTGGCCCGCCAGCAGCAGCAGGGCGACCGGCAGGATCAGTATGAGCACCAGCAGCGCGGTGCCGCCATAGGTCTGACGCCAGCCGAACGTGGCGATCGCCGCCACCACCAGGACCGGGCACAACGCCTCGCCCGCCGGAAAGCCGAGTGTCGCCACGCTGACCGCCTTGCCGCGGACCGCCGGATCGGCATAGCGCGCCGTGGCGGTGACCGCGGTATGCGAGGCCAGCCCCTGCCCGAAGAACCGCAGCAGGAAGATCGACACGCCCAGGGCGACCGGCCCGGCTGCCCATGCCACCCCGCCGGCCGCCAGCGCCAGCCCGGCGAGCACGCCAGCCGCGAACAGCCGGAGGTCGAGCCGGTCGATCAGCCCCCCGGCCCAGGTCAGCAGCAGGCCGCTGGTCAGGGTCGCGACCGAGTACACCGCGCCGAAACCGGCATGGCCGAGGCCGAAGGCGTCGCGGAACTCCTGCGAGAACAGCGAGATGAAGTAGGTCTGCCCGGCACTCGACGCGAACGCCATCAGGAACCCGAACGCCAGCAGCCGCCGGTCCGCCAGCAGTGCCCGGAGCCCGGAAAACCTCATGCCGCGACCCCGATCGCCAGCAGCTCGGGCGGGTTCTCGACGCCGGGGAGCGGCACCGTCCCGCGCGACACTGCGACGGCGGCCGCGCCGGCGGCGTCGACGACCGCCCGGCTGGCCAGGACCCGGTCGCCGGTCACCTTGCAGGCCTGCTCGATGCGCGACGCCAGGTTGACCACGTCGCCGATGACCGTGAACTCCAGCCGGTCGGCGGTCCCGACGTTGCCGACCAGGGCCGGGCCGGCATGCAGGCCGATGCGCTGGGCCAGTTCGGGTTCGCCGCGCGCCGTCCGCTCGCGGTTCATGGCGGCGAGCTGCTCGGCCATGCCCAACGCCGCCCGGACGGCACGCGCGGAAGCCTCCTCCCGGACGCCGGTGGCCCCGAAGGTCGCCAGGATGCCGTCGCCCAGGAACTTGTCGACCGACCCGCCCTCCGCGAAGATCGCGGTCGTCATCCGCCCCTGGTAGTCGGCCAGCAGCTTCAGCGTCTCGTCCGGACCGATGGCGTGGGCCAGCCGTGTGAACGCCGTGAGGTCCGAGACCAGCACCACCACCTCGCGCATCCGCCCGCCCGGCCGCAGGAACGCGGCATCGGCACCGGCTATGCGTTCGGCCACCTCCGGCGAGAAGTAGCGCCGGAGCTGGCCGTTCGCCTTCTCCAGGGACACGGCACGGCGCACCGTCAACCGCGCCACCCAGGCGACCAGGGCGATGCCGAGCCCGGCGGCGCCGGTCAGCCCGATCGTGTAGGCGACCTTGCCGGGATGCAGGGCCGGACCCATGACGTGCTCCTGCCACGTCGCCTCGCTGGCGAAGCCGGTCCGCGGGTCGTCCAGCGCGACCGCCAGCAGCAGGAGCTGATAGGCCACCGTCAGTGCCGTCACCGTGAGCGGGTACCGCGGGTGCAGGGTCAGCGCGCTCAACGCACAGACCACCAAGGCGGCGGGCAGGCCGGTCTTGATCACGTAGGCGGCCGGCACCAGGTCGACGCCCGCCGCCCGCCACTCCAGCACCGGCGACGGTGCTATCATCGCGAAGGCCACGGCGACCGTGAGGTAGCCGACCACGGTCAACGCCTTGCCCCGGTTCAGCGCGCGGAGCAGCAGCGCAAGAATGCCGACGGTCACCAGGCCGCTGCCGAACACGAAGGCCTTGCCGGTGTCGGCCGTGATGAACACCAGGCCGCCGACCGCCCAGCCCAGGGACGCCACGGTCAGCGCCATCAGGAACCACCGCAGCCCCTGCACCTCGCGTTGGCGCAGCAGGGCCGGGGTGTCGTCCATCAGCTCCGCCAGCGCAGCGTGGTCTCGCGGACCGGATTCTCGAACGGGACGCCGTCGCTGCGCCACGCGGCATAGGCCTTCTTCAGGCGGAAGTACCACTTGGCCTGGACGTCGGCGTCGTTGATCAGCATCAGCGTCGGGTTGTGGGCGAGGCCGCGCTGCTGGCGCACCACCACGTCGCGGTCCTGGCCCAGGAACCGGCGGGCGAACGGCGCCAGGATCGGCTTCAGCAGGCTGAGCCACGGCACCGTCCAGAAGATCATGTGGGTGATCTCGGTGGTCTTCTCGTCGACCGGGGTCACCGCGGTCACGCCGCATACCCGGTGCCGGCCGATCTCGATGTCCTCGACCCTGAGGCCGGGCAGCCGGAACCGGATCTCGGTGGTCGGGGTGCCGCCGAGCAGCTTGTAGGCGGCGGAGTTCCTGGACGGCTGGTGGCGGAGCATCGCGAAGCCGAGGTCGCTCGGCCCGAACCGCTTGGCCTTCTCGTGGATCGACTTGCGGGTCCGCCACCACCAGCTGGTGTGCACGAACGGGCCGTGCGCCGGGTCCATCAGGCCGATCACCGCGTGGTCGACATGGCAAGGGAAGGTCATGCGCTGGACCATGCCGGGCGCCCTGTCGGTGACCGCCGGCAGCGCGGGCGGCGGCACCACCGGCTCGGCGGTGGAGCGCAGATCGGCGCGCATGTAGACCCAGATGCCACCGTGGCGGTCGACCGTCGGGTAGGTGGCGACCCGGATCTTCTCGACCTCCATCGCCTGGTCGGCGGTCAGCGACGGGATCGCCGTGCAGCGGCCGTCCGGGGCGAACCGCCAGCCGTGGTAGCAGCACTCGACCTCGCCGGCCTCGAACCGGCCGTCCGACAGCGGGATGCCGCGGTGCGGGCAGATGTCGCGCATGGCGAACACCGAACCGTCGTCGCCGCGGCCGAACAGCACCGGCTCGCCGAGCAGGGTCTTGGCCAGCATCCTGCCGGGAGCGAGGTCGCCCGACGGCATGGCGAAATACCAGATGTCGCGCAGGAATCCGTCGTCGCGGGCCGACGGACCGCGGCTCGGCGTGTCGGGACGCGGCGCTTCTGTTGTCTCGGTCGCTGGCATGGCGCGGACATTGCCACCGGCCCCTGGTGGTGGCAACTGCGGTCGTGGTCGCAGGATCGGCGGCTTTGCCGTCAGGCGACGCCGCTGGGTCCGGCGTCGGCGATCGGGAACACGCCGCGCAACGCGTCGGCCGGCAGGCGGGCGACATGGGTGATGAAGCAGTCGATGCCGCGGCCGCTGCGCGTCACCGGCAGGATCAGCTTCTCGTGCAGCACCCGGCCGTCCTCGCGCCGGTAGAAGTCGTCGCGCTCGGAGCGAATCAGCAGGTGAGTCGAAACGTAGGGCCAGCGGCTGGTACGCGCGGTGTCATAGCCTCGGCGCACCGCATCCCCGAGCTGCGCCGGATAGCTCGACATGTACTGGCCGGTCATGTCGACCCCGAGGTCGGCAACCACCGCCCCGCCGAACACCCGGCACAGGTAGTCGTCGGCCGCCTCGTCGCGGTCGTAGACGCACAGCGACCCGATCACGCTGCCGAGCTCCACCACGTCGAAGGCGTCCCGAGGCACCATCCATTCGCCGCGCCCGGCAGCCATCCAGCGTCGGAAAAGGCGCCGATTCGCCTCCGCGAGAAGGGCGCTCTCGTCCCCCGGGCCAAGCGATGCTTCCCGCGCGATCGTCCAGTTCAGCTCGAAATCCGACTGCTTCGGAGCAGGCATCCGACCGGGGTCCCCCCTACCGTCGGGCCGGAACGCTAGTATCGTTCCCATCTCGAATCCAGCCCCCAAAGCGCCCCGCGGCCCCGTCGGATCCGACATGGGACAGATTGCCGCCCGCCAACGCGATCGCATTGCGTTGGACACCGCGACCGACCGGGTCCGACAATCGCCGCCGGCAACGACGGAGATCGAGAATGTCGGCCTGGATCGAGATGATCGCAGACGAGGACGCCGGCCCGGAACTGCGGGAGGTTCTGGCGCTGGCACGGACGCCGCACGGCACCGTCGACAACGTGATGCGCGTGCACTCGCTGCGCCCGAACACCATGCGCGGCCACGTCATCCTGTACCGGGCGGCCCTGCACGACGACGCCAACACGCTGCCGACCTGGCTGCAGGAGACGATCAGCTCCTACGTGTCGATCCTGAACGACTGCCCCTACTCGCTCGCGAATCACTGGGCCAATGCCGCCCACCTGATCGGCGACGACGGCCGGGCCGCCGAGATCCGCGCCGCCCTCGACGCGCGGACTCCGGAGCGCGCCCTCGACGGACGCGAGCTGGCGCTCCTGCGCTACGCCGAGAAGCTGACGCTGCGCCCCGGCGAAATGACGAAGGCCGACGTCGACGCGCTGCGGGCGGCCGGGCTCGACGACGGCGAGATCCTCGAGGCCAACCAGATCGTCGGCTACTTCAACTACGTCAACCGGCTCCTGAATGGCCTCGGCGTCACCACCGACGGGGACATCGTCGGCTACTACAAGAGCGACGACCGGCGACGGCCGACCGCGGAGGGGACGGACCATGACCGCTGACGCGATCGCCGGCGCCCGGAACCTTCTGGTCGATTGCGCACAGGCGAAGCCGGGCGACCGGGTCCTGATCGCGTTCGAGCCGCCGTCGTTCGGCTACTACGAGGCGGACGCCCTGGAATGCCTGGTCGCCGCGGCGCGCACGATCGGCACCGAGGTGACGACTCTCGACGTCGGCTTCGAGCCGGAGGCCCCACGGCTGACCGACGATCTGCTGGAGGCGGTCCGCGCCGCCGACGTGATCGTCTTCCTGGCCCGGCTCGGCGACCAGCTGCGGTTCTCGGACATGCCGCCCGGCAAGACCTTCGTGGTCAGCTTCGCGCTCGCCGGCGGCATGTTCGCCTCGCCGTTCGGGCGCGCCGACTACGGGTTCTTCGTCAAGCTCAAGAAGCTGATCGACGCCCGCCTCGCCGCATCCGGGAGCGTGCGGATCACCTGCGCCCGCGGGACCGACGTGGTCGGCCGGCCGGACATCGACCTGGCGGTCGACGGCGACACCACGGTCCGGCGGTTCCCGATGCCGGTGTTCACGCCGGTGCCGGCGCACAGCTTCAGCGGCCGGGTCGCGCTGCCGGGCTTCCTGACCGGAACCGGGTCGATGTACTACGACCCGTTCACGATCGAGTTCGCGGAGCCGCTGTTCGCGATCCTGGAGAACGGCCGGCTGGCCGGCTTCGACGGTTCCGCCGCCGAGGTCCGCCGGGCCGAGGCGCATTACGACTTCGTCGCCGGGCGCTTCGGGATCGACCGCGACTGCGTGCATTCGTGGCACGCCGGCATCCACCCGGGCTGCGCGTTCCCGTGGCCGGCCCGGGAATCCTACGAACGCTGGAGCGGCGCCGCCTTCGGCAACCCGCGGGTCCTGCACTTCCACACCTGCGGGTCCTACCCGCCGGGCGAGATCTGCTGGAACGTGATCGACCCGACCGTGTCGATCGACGGCACGGCGCTCTGGCAGGATGGCGTGCTCGAGGTCGAGCGGGTACCGGGTGCTTCGGAGCTGCTGGCCGCCCATCCGGGCATCGCCGCGCTGTTCGCGGCCCCGTCCCGCCAGATCGGGATCGACTGAGCGCGCCGGCGCGCGTTCAGTACACCAGCTGGTCGTCGCCGCCGGAGCCGCCGATGACGATCTCGCCGCGGTCGGCCAGGTCCTTGGCCGACTGCACC
>NZ_BMZS01000006.1 GCF_014652915.1 Thalassobaculum fulvum | reverse complement strand
CCGCCATGCCGGCGCGCGCCCCGCCAGCGGCCATCGCCGCGCCTTCGCCGGCGGCCGCGCCCTCTGCCGCGCCGGCGGCGACGGCGGCACCCTCACCGGCGGCCATGCCGCCCATGCCGGCGCGCGCTCCGCCCATACCGCCGGCGAGCATCCCGCCGCCTCCCTCGGCGGCGGTCGCCCAGGCGTAGACCGGAAGAATCACGCCATCGGTCAGCACGGTCGCCACCACGATTCCGGCGACCACGCCGGTTCCCACTGCCAGCAACCAGTAGCCGTCCAACCCGCTCGAGGGTGTCGCCGCCGGGGTTGCGGTCTGCGCGGATGCAGTGCCGGAGGCAATCGTCGTGCTCAGCATCGAGGCAATAAACAACGCCGCCACGCCCGTCCGAATGCTCTTCATGGCCCCCTCCTCGAAGGTCGACGTGGCCATAGCCCGAGGGCCACGCCATGATTCTGGAATGTATGGTCGCCTGTATTCTACCCGCTGTTGTGGAGTTTCGGCCAGAATCTTATTGCAGTTCATTGATCTCGGTCAGTTTTCGGGTTGCCGATAAATGCCCGCCGACGGGCCGGAGCGTACTGGAACGGGGTCCTGCGCTCTCGGCGCGTAGCGCCGGACGTCCCCGCGGTCAGGCGCCGCCGCCGGCTCCGTCGTCGGGGCCGGCGAGGGCACCGGCGCGGTCGGCCAGCCGGTCGAGCAATCGGTCGAGGAGACGGCACTCCTCGGCGGTGAAGCCGTCCAGCAGGATCGCCTCGCGCGACAGCGCCAACGGCACGACCTCCCGGTACACCGCGGCCCCCTTCGCGGTCATCGCGATGGTAGCGCGGCGCCGGTCGGCCGGGTCGGTGCGCCGGCTGACCAGCCGGGCCGACATGAGGCGCTGAATGGCCCGGCTGACCTGGACCTTGTCCATGGCCGTGCGGCCGCAGATCTCGGCCGAGGTCCTCGGCCCGGAATCGCCGAGGATCGCCAGCACCCGCCACTCCGGGATGGTGATCCCGAAGCGGTCGGCATAGAGCCGCGCGATCGACCGCGACACCGTGTTGGAGAGCACGCTGAGCCGGTACGGCAGGAAGCGGTCGAGCACCAGGACACCGGTCTCCGGGTCGGTACCCGAGCAGGTCTCCCGGTCGCCGTCGGGCTCCTCGGCAGTCGACGCGTCGAGGGGGCTTGCAGATGGTTTCAAATGAAACTAATGTCCAGTTTGGTTGCAGATGAAACTAACACGACATCGCCCGCTGCGCGAGACCGCGTCTCGGCGGGCGGTGTCGTCGTCGCGCAGGGAGCGTTTCGATGGCCCAGACCTCCTATCCGCCGGTGCCGCAGGGCACCGCCGAGAATCCGATGGCGACCGACGGTTTCGAGTTCGTGGAGTATACCGCGCCCGACGTCGCGGATCTGGACAAGCTGTTCACCACCATGGGGTTCCGGCCGGTCGCCCGGCACCGGTCGAAAAACGTGACCCTGTACCGCCAGGGCGACGTCAACTTCATCGTCAACGGCGAGCCGGACAGCTTCGCCCAGGCCTTCGCGAAGGTGCACGGGCCGTCCTGCTGCGCGATCGCGTTCCGGGTCAGGAACGCGGCCGCCGCCTACGAACGGGCGATCGCGCTGGGCGCCAGGCCGTTCCAGGGCAAGGTCGGGCCGATGGAACTGAACATCCCGGCGATCCATGGCATCGGCGACAGCCTGATCTACCTGGTCGACCGCTACGGCGACCGCACGATCTACGACGTCGACTTCGTGCCGATCCCGGGCGAGGAACAGCAGCCGCAGGGCGTGGGGCTGACCTACATCGACCACCTGACCCACAACGTGCACCGCGGGCGCATGGACGTGTGGGCGGAGTTTTACGAGAAGCTCTTCAATTTCAAGGAGATCCGGTACTTCGACATCGAGGGCAAGCTGACCGGGCTGAAGTCGCGGGCAATGACCAGCCCGTGCGGCAGGATCCGCATCCCGATCAACGAGTCGTCGGACGACAAGAGCCAGATCCAGGAATACCTCGACCAGTACAAGGGCGAGGGCATCCAGCACATCGCGCTCGGCAGCACCGACATCGTCGCTTCGGTCGACGGCCTGCGCGGCCTCGGCATGGGCTTCATGGACGCGCCGCCGGCCACCTACTACGAGATGCTGGACGAGCGGCTGCCGGGCCACGGCGAGAACGTCGCGGCGCTGAAGGAGCGCGGCATCCTGATGGACGGCGCGCCGACCGAGGACGGCGGCCGGCTGCTGCAGATCTTCACCAAGACGGTGATCGGCCCGATCTTCTTCGAGCTGATCCAGCGCAAGGGCGACGAGGGCTTCGGCGAGGGCAACTTCCGGGCGCTGTTCGAATCGATCGAGCGCGACCAGATCAAGCGCGGGGTGCTCAAGGGATGAGGGACTACATCCGCCTGTCCAAGGTCGAGGGCACGGCGTCGCGCCAGGCCCACACCGACCTGCCCGAGGGGACCTACGAGCGCGAGATGTCGAAGGAGGGCTTCTTCGGCCCGGCGGCGCATCTCTACCACAAGCGCCCGCCGACCGCCTGGATCGACTGGGAAGGCCCGTTGCGGCCGCGCGCCTTCGACCTCAACAGGCTGAACTACCGGCCGAGCTCCCCATGGGAGGCGGCGACGGTGCTGCACAACGCCCACGTCAAGATGCGGTACTGGCGGGCGTCCGGGAAGATGGAGCGGCTGGCCCGCAACGGCGACGGTGACGAACTGCTGTTCGTGCACGACGGCAGCGGCTCGCTGTTCTCGGACTTCGGCCGGCTGACGGTGCGGCCCGGCGACTACGTGATGCTGCCGCGCGGCACCATGTGGCGCACCGAGTTCGACGGCGACGCCGACGTGCTGATGATCGAGGCGACCAACGACAGCTATACCCTGCCGGACAAGGGGCTGGTCGGCCACCACGCGATCTTCGACCCGGCGATGCTCGACACCCCGGTCATGGACGAGGCGTTCCGGGCCCAGCAGACCCCGGACGGCCAGGAGGAGGTCTGGAAGGTCGACATCAAGCGACGCGACGCGATCTCGACCGTCACCTACCCGTTCAACCCGCTCGACGCGGTGGGCTGGAAGGGCGACATGATGCCGGTGAAGATCAACGTCGAGGATTTCCGGCCGCTGATGAGCCACCGCTATCACCTGCCGCCCTCGGCCCACACCACCTTCGTGGCGAAGCGGTTCGTGATCTGCACCTTCTGCCCGCGGCCGATGGAGATGGATCCGGCGGCCCTCAAGGTGCCGTTCTTCCACAACAACGACGACTACGACGAGGTGCTGTTCTACCATCGCGGCGACTTCTTCAGCCGCGACAACATCGACCGCGGGATGGTCACCTTCCATCCCTGCGGCTTCACCCACGGTCCGCACCCCAAGGCCCTGCAGGGGGCGTTCACGCCGCGCCGGGCCGAGACCGACGAGTACGCCGTGATGCTCGACACCCGCGACGCGCTGGAGATCGGCCCGCTGCCCGAGGGCGTGGAGAACCACGCCTACGTCAACTCCTGGATGCCGAAGCAGGACGCCGCCGAGTGAGGCAGGGCGAACCGGCCCGATAGACACCCGGAGTTCCGGTTTTCCGGTGCCGGTGCGGGTTTGGGGCTCGTTTGCCCGGCGGGGATGCGATAAGCACCGCTGACCACGGTGCCCGTTCCCGTCGCAGGAAAGTTCGGATCCATGCTTTGTATCGGCCTGAGCGTCGCCCACGATGCCGGCGTCGCGGTGGTGGAGGACGGCGCGGTACGGGGGCTGGTGCAGCGCGAGCGGGTCGAGCGTCACAAGCGCTGTGCGCTGATGACCGCGGATTTCCTCTCGGAGACCCTGGCTCGATTCGGGATCGCGTGGGCCGACGTCGACACGGTGGCGATCGCCACCACGCAGGCCTGGCCCTACCTGTTCGTCGACCCCGACCGCTTCCGGTTCGAGTACGACGAAACCGTCGCCGACAGCCTTCCGGTTGCCGGTCCGGTCCGCGCGGCGATGGCCCGGAGCTGCCGGATCACCACCGGGTGGGACCGTGCACGCCGGGCCGCCGGGCAGATCCAGCGCGGCAGCTACGGCGAATACATCAAGGACGACCTGGGAGCCCTCGACGTCGAGCGCGGCGTCCTGTGGTGCCGCGAGTGGCCCTATCACCCGAAGTGGTGGATGGAGCCGGGCGACGGCTCGGCCCTGCCGGACTGGTGCGGGCAGGTGCCGAAGGTTCGGGGGACCCGGTTCGGCTACATGCCGGTTCGGGTCACGCTGGACGGCGTGTCGAAGCCCGGGCTGCTGGTGCCGCATCACCTGGCGCACGCGGCCTATGCCTTCTACCAGTCCGATGCCGAGCGGGCGGCCGTCTACACGATCGACAACGGCGACACCGCGCATCGGGATACCGGCTATACCGGCGGTATCTACGCGCTCGGCGAAGGGACGCGCCTCGTGCCGATCGGCCCGACCTTCGCCATCCAGGGCCATCTGTATCAGCGGACCGCCGAGAACCTCGGCCTCGGGTCGGGCGCCGGCGCCGGAAAGCTGATGGGGTTGGCGCCCTACGGGCGGCAGCGGTTCGCCGACCGCTCGGGGATCGGCAACGCGTTCCGGGTGTTCGGCGAGGACTACGCCTTCGGCCGGAAGGCGGCGCGCGACGCGGTTCTGGCTCCCCTGCACGGCCGGGCGGCCAAGCTGTGCCGGCTGATGTACGACGACCCCTATGCCCTGATCGAAGGGGTCGACCCGGATGCGCTCGGCAGTTCCGCGCTGCGCCGGCTCTCGGTCGACCTCGCGGCCGGGGCGCAGTGGATCTTCGAGGAGAACGCCCTGCAGGATGCCCGCGACTTCGCGTCGGCGCTGTCGGCGGCCGGTCTGGCGGCGCCGGTGCTGTGTCTCGGCGGCGGCGGGGCGCTGAACTGCCCGGCCAACACGCTGATCCACGACCAGGGGCCGTTCCGCGAGGTGCTGGTGCCGCCGGCCTGCGACGATTCCGGGCTGCCGGTCGGGGCCGCCCAGGCGGTGGTGCACGACGTGTTCGGCATCGCCCGCGAGAGCCAAGGCCATGCCGGCTCGGCGTCGGCATACCGCGGCATGGCCTATACGCGCGCCGACCTGGACCGGGCGCTGGCCGCCCATGGCGAGGACCTGGTCGTGGAGGACCGTGTCGATGCCGCCGCCGATGCCGGCCGGGCGGTCGCCGCGGGCGCCATCGTCGGCTGGTTCGAGGGCCGCAGCGAGATCGGCCCGCGGGCGCTCGGCCACCGCTCGCTGCTGGCCGACCCGCGGCCGGCGGCGAACTGGCGGCGGGTCAACGAGCTGAAGCGCCGGGAGGCGTGGCGGCCGTTCGCGCCGGCGGTGCTGAAGGAGCGCGCCGGCGACTGGTTCCGGGGCGGGCCATCGAACTCGCCGCACATGCTGTTCACCGCCCAGGTGAAGGGCGACCGGCTGCCGGCGATCACCCATGTCGACGGCTCGGCGCGGGTGCAGACGGTGGCCGACGACGCCGGGGAGTTCCGCCGCGTGGTCGAGGCGTTCGACGCCGAGACCGGCGTGCCGGTGGTGCTGAACACCTCGTTCAACGGTCCCGGCGAGCCGATCGTCGAGACCCCCGAAGATGCGCTGCGCTTCCTGGCCACGACCGAGGTCGACGCGGTCTACGTCGACGGCGTCAAGGTCACCCGTCGCGGCGGCTGACGACACCGGCTGACCGGCGACGCGGCGGCCGCGGCGGTGTCGGGATACGCGATGCGGTCGGGACCGGGGCGCCCGGCCCGGTACGGGGCGGTCGCCGACGGGAACCGAGGGCGCCCGGGACCGACGCTCGGTTTTCCGTCGAACCGACGGGATGGCTGGGGTATTGAGGCAGCGGTCCGTGTGGTCGCGTTTCGAACTAGGTAGGTCCCCCCAGACATGCTTTGCCTCGGTCTTTCGGTTGCCCACGACGCCGGCGTCGCCGTGGTGGAGGACGGCCACCTCCGCGGGTTGATCCAGCGCGAGCGGGTGGCCCGCCACAAGCGCTGCGCCCTCGTCACCGCGGATTTCCTCAACGAGTCGCTGCAGCGGTTCGGGCTGGCGTGGAGCGACGTCGACGTGGTCGCGATCGCCACCTGCCAGTCCTGGCCCTATCTGTTCGTGGAGCAGGAGAGGTTCCGCTTCGACTACGATCTGAACGCGCTCGCACGGTTTCCGTTCAAGCCGGAGATCCGGCAATACGCGACGGCGGCGCTGAACCAGCCGCTGGCCCTCAAGCGATTGGCGGACGTGGTTCCCCGGATCCACGGCGGCGCCTATTCCGAGTACCTGGTCGACGACGTCGCCGGACTCGATCACGAGCGGGACGCGCTGTGGTGCTTCGAGTGGCCGTACTACTTGGACTGGTGGCACAAGCCGCACGACCAGCAGTCTCTCGGCAACTGGTGCGCGCGGATTCCGAAACTCAAGGAGATGCACCAGGGCTACATGCCGATCCGGGTGACGCTCGACGGCGTCTCCAAGCCGGGGCTGCTGGTGCCGCACCACCTGGCCCACGCCGCCTACGCGTTCTACCAGTCGGACGCGGACCGGGCGGCGGTCCACACCCTCGACAACGGCGACGTATTCCGTCACGACCTCGGCTATGTCGGCGGCATCTACGCCTATGGCGAGGGCAACCGGCTCGTCACGATCGGGCCCAACTACAACATTCACGGCCACCTGTACCAGCGCACCGCCGAACGGCTGAAGCTCGGCCACGGGTCGGGGGCGGGCAAGCTCATGGGGCTGGCGCCGTACGGCCGGGCGCGGTTCGCCGACCAGGCGATGGTCGGCAATGCCTACGAGGTGTTCGGGGAATCCTACGCCCACGGCACCAAGACCTCGCTGTACACGGTGCTCGAGCCGATGCACCGACGCATGCAAGAGCTCCTGCCCGGGCTCTACGACGATCCGGACGCCTGGATCGACGGCGTCGACCCGGATGCCCGCGGCAGCAACGACCTGCGGCGGGCAGGCGTCGACCTCGCGGCGTCCGCCCAGTGGATCTTCGAGCAGAGCAGCCTGCTGGCGGCCCGGAGCCTGTCGGTCGGCCTGGCGCGGGCCGGGTTCCCGGTCCCGACCCTGTGCCTCGGCGGCGGCGGGGCGCTGAACTGCCCGGCCAACACCCTGGTGCACGATCACGGAGCGTTCCGCGACGTGCTGATCGCGCCGGCCTGCGACGATTCCGGGCTGCCGGTCGGCGCCGCCCAGGCGGTGGTGCACGACGTGTTCGACGTCGCCCGCGAGAGCCAGGGCCATGGCGGCTCGGCGTCGGCGTACCGCGGACTGGCCTATACCCGCGCCGACCTGGACCGGGCGCTGGCCGCCCATGGCGAGGACCTCGTGGCGGAGGACCGTGTCGATGCCGCCGCCGACGCCGGCCGGGCGGTCGCCGCGGGCGCGATCGTCGGCTGGTTCGAGGGTCGCAGCGAGATCGGCCCGCGGGCGCTCGGCCACCGCTCGCTGCTGGCCGACCCGCGGCCGGCGGCGAACTGGCGGCGGGTCAACGAGCTGAAGCGCCGGGAGGTCTGGCGGCCGTTCGCGCCGGCGGTGCTGAAGGAGCGCGCCGGCGACTGGTTCCGGGGCGGGCCGTCGAACTCGCCGCACATGCTGTTCACGGCCCAGGTCCGGAACGACCGGCTGCCGGCGATCACCCATGTCGACGGCTCGGCGCGGGTGCAGACGGTGGCCGACGACACCGGCCAGTTCCGCCGCGTCGTCGAGGCGTTCGACGCCGAGACCGGCGTGCCGGTGGTGCTGAACACCTCGTTCAACGGCCCCGGCGAGCCGATCGTCGAGACCCCCGGGGACGCGCTGCGGTTCCTGGCCACGACCGAGGTCGACGCGGTCTACGTCGACGGGGTCAAGGTCACTCGCCGCGGCGGCTGATCCGGTGACCGGTCCGGCGGTTGCGGTGGCCGGCTGCCTCGCGTATTCCGTGAGTCGGTAGGGGCGGCCCGCGGCGTGGGGGCTCCAGGTCGGACAGGGGGGAATGATGCGGTCGATCCTGACAGCGCTCGTCGCGGTGGTGATTCCGCTGCTGGTGACGGCATGTTCGTCGAACACCTCGCCGGGGGCGATGACGGCGGTTCCGTACGGGCAAGCGAAGCCCAATCCGCGGCTGGCCGGGGCGATGTCTGTCGGTACTGTCGCGGGCGGTCAGGAGACCAACCCGCTGTGGACCTCGCAGGTCGACAACGAGTCGTTCCGGCAGGCCCTGACCAACAGCCTGCGGGCCTACGGCTACCTCGCGCCATCGGCCGACCGGGCGTCGTATTCGCTCGACGCCAACCTGATGTCGCTCGACCAGCCGTTCATCGGCTTCGACTTCGACGTGACCTCGACGGTCAACTACACGCTGCGAGGGCAGGGGACGGAGCGGTCGTACCCGGTCACCGCGGTCGGCACCGGCCGCATGTCGGACTCGGTGGCGGCGGTGATCCGCCTGAAGGTCGCGAACGAGCGCTCGATCAAGGCCAACATCGAGAAGCTGCTGAACGAGCTGCAGGGGTTCTGAGCATCGGTCGACCGGTGACGCGCCGGCGCGCCCCGTCTACCATCGCCGCGGACGAAGCACGGAGATGGCGATGACGGCGGCACAGGTCGAATCGATGCTGGACTCGGAGACGGTCGCGGCGTTCCGGCGCGACGGCGCGGTGGCGCTGCGCGGGGTGTTCTCCGCCGAGTGGATCGCCGAGCTGCGCGACGGCGTCGCCCGCAACATGGCGGAGCCCGGGATCTACGCCAAGGGCTACACGCCGGAGGGCAGGCCCGGGCACTTCTTCGGCGACTACTGCAACTGGCGCCGGATCCCGGAGTACGAGGACTTCCTGAAGAACTCGCCGGCCCCGGACCTCGCGGCCGAGCTGATGGGATCGCGCACAGTGGTGCTGTTCCACGAGCACGTGCTGGTCAAGGAGCCGGCGACCGAGGAGCGCACGCCCTGGCACCACGACCTGCCGTACTACTGCGTCGAGGGCCGGCAGACCGTCTCGCTGTGGGTGCCGCTCGACCCGGTGCCGCGCGCGACCTGCGTCGAGTTCGTCGCCGGCTCGCACGAATGGGGCAAGCGCTTCATGCCGACCAAGTTCAAGGGCCAGGCCTACGACCGGGCCGACGCCGAGCTGGAGCCGCTGCCGGACATCGACGCCCAGCGCGGCGAGTACGAGATCCTGGGCTGGGACCTGGAGCCGGGCGACGCCATCGCGTTCTCGTTCCTGACCGTGCACGGCGCCCCGGGCAACCTGCAGAGCGGTGCCCGCCGCCGCGCCTTCGCGGCCCGCTACTGCGGCGACGACGTGGTGTTCGTGAAGCGCCAGGGCGAGGTCTCGCCGCCGTTCCCGGACGTCCGGCTGGCGCACGGCGACAGGCTGCGCGGCGAGGACTTCCCGATGGTGCGCGGCTGAGGGCTTGCGCGGGGGGCAAGTCGGGCTAGGCTGGCGGCAAAGACGGCCGCCCGGCCGCGCGCATCCGAGGAAGCCCCCATGTCCCGCGTCCTGCACGGCTATTTCCGCTCGTCCGCCGCCTACCGCGTGCGGATCGCCCTCAACCTCAAGGGGCTCGCCTGCGAGCGGGTCTCGGTCCACCTGCGCAAGGGCGAGCAGCGCGCCGACGCCTTCCTGGCGCTGAACCCGCAGGGCATGGTGCCGGCCCTGGTCGACGGCGACGCCGTGCTGACCCAGTCGCCGGCGATCCTGGAATACCTGGACGAGGCGTATCCCGACACGCCTCGGTTGCTGCCGGACGGCGCGGTCGAGCGGGCCAGGGTGCGGGCGCTCGCCGCCGCCGTCGCCTGCGACATCCATCCGCTGAACAACCTGCGGGTCCTGCAGTACATCCAGGGCCCGCTCGGCTGCAGCCAGGAGGCGATGGTCGCCTGGTACAACCACTGGATCGCCGAGGGCTTCCGGGCGCTCGAGCGGATGCTGGCCGACGACCCGCGCACCGGCCGGTTCTGCCATGGCGACGCGCCGGGCCTCGCCGACGTCTGCCTGGTGCCGCAGGTGTTCAACAGCGCCCGCCACGCCCTCGACCTGACCCCGTACCCGACGATCCGGCGGATCGCCGAGGCCTGCGACGCGCTCGAGGCGTTCCAGGCGGCGCACCCGTCGCGCCAGCCCGACGCCGAGTGAGCCGCCCGCGATGACCCAGACCCCGTCGGAGGCGGACTCTGCCGACCGACGCCGCTCGCTGCGGCGCATCCTGCTGATCCTCGGCGTGTTCTTCGTGTTCGTGCAGATCAACCGCTCGGGCGGCGGCGTGCTCGCCAGTTATCTCGGCTCCGAGCGCGGCCTGTCGCCGACCGACATCGGCACGGTCATGGGCGCGATGTTCTTCGGCTCGGCCGCCGCCCAGCTGCCGACCGGCATCCTGTTCGACCGGATCGGGCCGACCCGGACCCTGATGGTGCTGGGGCTGATCGCGCTCGCCGGCATCCTGCTGTTCGCGCTGGCCAGCGACCCCTGGGTGCTGGTCGCAGGCCGGGTGGCGATCGGAGTCGGCCACGGCGGGGTGATCACCGCGGTCTACCTGATCGCCATGGGATGGGCGCCGCCGGACCGGGTCGGCCAGGCGACCGCCGGCCTGGTCGGGATCGCCGGCGGCATCGGCGGGGTGCTGGCGACCACGCCGCTGGCGCTGGCGCTCGAGCGTGTCGGGCTGCAGGGCAGCTTCCTGGTCCTGGCGGTAATGACCGCGCTGCTGATGCTGGTGATCCACCTGCTGGTGCGCGACGGCCCGGACAGCCGCGACGCCGACGATCAGGGCCCGAAGGAGACCCTGGCCCAGTCGGTCGCCGGGCTGGTCGAGGTCATGCGCATGCCGGAGCTGCGCCGCATCTTCATCATGGGGGTCTGCTTCACTGCGCCGTTCATGACGATCGGCGGGCTGTGGGCCGGCCCGTACTTCGCGCAGGTCCAGCATCTCAGCCACACCGAGGCCTCGGTCGCCCTGCTGCTGCTGGTGATCGCCCTGCACGTCGGGACTTACGGCTACGGCGTGCTCGACCGGATCGCCACGTCGCGGCGGCGGGTGGTGCTCACCGGCGTGGCGATCGAGGTGGTGTGCCTCGGCGTGCTGGCAGCGTGGCCGACAGCGCCGCTGCCGGTCGCCGGCGTGCTGCTGTTCGTGTTCAGCTGCGCCGCCCCGCTGTTCGTGATCCTGGCGGCCCACGCCCGCCGGTTCGTGCCGCAGCGCCGCGCCGGCCGGGCGATCACCTGCATCAGCCTGATGGGCCTGACCGGGGTGTTCGTGCTGCAGACCGGCACCGGCGCCGTGATCGACATGGTCGCGGCGACCGGCGGCGCGCCGGAGACCGGCTTCCGCCTGGTGTTCGCCACGGTGATCGCGGTCCTGGTCGTGACCGCCGGGATCTATGCCGGCCAGCCGGAAGGGCCGAAGGCGCCGGGCTGACCGCCCTCAGCCGCCGCCGGCGCGGACCCGGCGCACCAGCTCGGCCAGATGCTCCTTCGGCGCGGCACCCGGTATCACGGTGCGGCCGACCGTGAATGCCGGCGTGCCCTGGATCTGCAGCACTTCGGCGAGCTGGTAGTTGGCGTCGATGGTCGCCTGGATCGCCGGGTCGGCCATGTCCTTCCTGAGCTTGTCCAGGTCGAGCCCGGTCTCGGCCGCGGCCTGCCAGATCGCCGGCTCGCTCAAGCGGCCGCGCAGCCCCATCAGGGTGAAGTGGAACGGCTCGTACTTGCCCTGGCGGGCGGCGGCCAGCGCGGCGCGCGCCGCCACCGCGGATTCCGGGCCGAGGATCGGGAATTCCTTCATCACCCAGCGGATCTTGCCGTCGCTGCGCATCAGGTCGCGCATCGGCCCGGCCATCGACTTGCAGTAGCCGCACTGGTAGTCGAAGAACTCGACGACGGTGACGTCGCCGTCCGGGTTGCCGAGCACCGGGTCGTCCTTGCTGCGCTCCAGGACGTCGCGATGGGCCGCCAGGGCGGCCTGCACGGCGTTCTCCTTCTCGGCCTTCTGCTTGGCCTCGATGGCGGCGATCGCCTCCAGCACCAGCTCCGGATTGCGGGCGATGTAGTCGCGGACGATCGCCTCGACGGCCGCCTTCTGCTCGGGCGTGAACGGCTCCGCCGCGGGCGCCGCGGTGGCGGCGGTCAGGAAGGCTGCCAGCATGGCGGCGCCCAGCATCGGGGCGGCGGACGGAAGGCGGACGGATCGCATCGTTGGGTCTCTCCGGATGGGGACGGCGGTCAGCCGCTTCTCTTCTTCTCTTGCTCGCGCTTGGCGAGCTCCTCGAGGTCGAGCGCGCGCAGCGAGGCCGGCGAGCCCTGCGGCAGCTGCGCCTGGGCGCGCTTGGCCTGGCCTTCGGCCTCGCGCCACTTGTTCTCGCGGGCGAACTGCTCGGCCAGTGCCAGCGCACTGTCGCCGATCCGCCCGACGCGCCCGTAGGCGATCGCCATCTCGCGCCAGGCCGACGACCAGTCGTCCTCGGTCTGGATCGCCGATTCCATGTGCCTGACGGCGCGCTCGTCGGCCGCCGGATCGTTCAGCGCCAGCAGGCAGCGTGCCAGCAGGACCTCGATCTGCCCGCTCTTCGGGTCCAGCCGGTGGGCCGCCTCGTAGGCCGGCAGGGCCTCGGCCGGGCGGCCGCTCTCGAACAGGATCTGCGCCTCGAGCTCGTGGAAGTACGGGTCGTCCGGGTAGTCCCGGATCAGCGTCCGGATCTCGGTCAGGGCCTTGTCGAAGTCCGGGATCTCGTAATAGGCGATCGCCCGGGCGTAGCGCGCCGGCAGGTCGGTGTCGGTGTCCGGGTACTTGCGGAAGGTCTGCGCCGGGGTCTTCAGGAACGCGTACAGCTTGGCGACCATGCGGGCGTGCCGGCGGATCTGGTCCTCGGTCGCCGGCTTGTCCCGATACGGCGAGTCCGCCAGATGCGCGTCGACCGCCGAGATCCGATCCTGGGACAGCGGGTGGGTGTTCAGGTACGGGTCGCGGCGCGCGGCCGACAGCAGCTCCTGCCCCGACAGGGTCCGCAGGAACTCGTCGAGGCCCTTGGCCGACTGCCCGGTCTGGTCAAGGTAGGACAGGGCCGCATGGTCGGCCGACGACTCCTGGCCCCGGCTGTACTCGAGGAACGAGCGCTGCGCCACGTTGCCGCCGCCGAGCGCGACCGCGGCGCCGGCGCCGGCGTTGCCGGTGGCCACCGCTGCCGCCACCCCGAGGATCGTCGACACCAGCGCCAGCTTGGAGGCCGACTCGATGGCGTCGGCGGTGCGGGCCAGGTGGCCGCCGGCGATGTGGCCGGTTTCGTGGGCCATCACCCCGATCAGCTCCAGCGGGTCGCGGGTGCGCAGCAGCAGGCCGGTGTGGAGGAACAGGTTCTGACCGCCGGCCACGAACGCGTTCAGGGTGTCGTCCTTGACGATGTAGATGTCGATGGCATCGGGGTCGAGGCCGGCCGCGTGGAACAGTGGCGTCGCGAAATCCCGGATGGTAGCTTCGATCTCCGCATCGCGGATGAGGCTGCGGCCCTGGGCGAATGCCGCCGAGGAATTGGACAGGGCAAGCAATGCCGCCAGAGCGACGCACAAGATCCACCGACCGGTTCTGCGCATGTCCATAGTTGCCCGTCTCGTTGCCGGCGCACCTTACCGCCGGCCCGCACGCCCGGAAACCCGAGCCGTCGAAACTCGCAAAATCGTGCGAGATCGTGTCATCAGCATGGCGGTCGCGGCAATCGCGGTGCTCGCGCTCAGCGGTTGCGCGGGATCCGACACCAAGGAGGTGCCCGAGGGCTTCTTCGGCTCGGTGGCCGTCGAGGAGCCGCGGGCGGCGCTGCTGGCGCGCGACGTGCTGGTCAACGGCGGCAACGCCGCCGATGCCGCCGTGGTCGCCTACTTCGCGCTCGCCGCCACCCTGCCGTCGTCGGGCGGGCTGGGGGCGACCGGCTCGTGCCTGGTGTTCGAGCCGGCGAAGACCCCGCGGTTCGAGCGCCTGGCGTTCTACCCGACGCCGGCCTCGACCGACGGCCCGACGGTGGCGCTGCCGACCGGCCCGCGCGCCATGTTCGCGCTCAACGCCCGCTACGGACGCACCAAGTTCGAGGAACTGCTGATCGAGGCCGAGCGCCTGGCGCGCTTCGGCGAGCCGGTGAGCCGGGCGTTCGCGCTCGACCTGGCGGCCGACGGCCGGGCGGTGGCGGGGGATCCCCGGGTGGCCGGGGCGTTCCTGCCGGGGGGGCGTCCGCTCAACCAGCAGGACATGCTGATCCAGCTCGACCTGTCGGCCACCCTCGGCCGCCTGCGCGGCGACGGGGTCGGGGCGCTGTACGCCGGGCCGATGGCACGGGATTTCGTCGAGGCGGCGTCGCGGGCCGGCTTCAAGATCGATCCGGCGCGGTTGCGCGACGCCCTGCCGGACTGGTCGACGGTCCAGGGACTCGAGCACGACAATCACCTGTGGGCCGTGGCCGGTCAGGACCTGGGCGACTCCGCGCTGGCGGAGGTGACGCTGGCCCTGGTGTTCGAGGCGGCCGACTGGACCGACGGCGACGCCACCGAGCGCCGTCACCTGTTGGCCGAGGCGATGGCCCGGGCGAACGGCGTCGTCGCCTCCGGGGCGAGGACCGTCAGCGATGACGCGGCCCAGGACGCCATGGCCGGCTACGACCCGAGGCGTCGCGGCCTGCTGGCGTCGCGTGCCAGGCTCGCCGACACGCTGGGCGAGCAGGGCAGGCAGAGCTCGGGCGCCACCGGCTTCTACATGGTCGATCGCGCCGGTCTGGCGGTCGGCTGCGCGATCGGGCTCGGTGCACCGTTCGGAACCGGCCGGACCGCACCCGGCTTCGGGTTCCTGCTCGGCCGGTCCGAGGTCGCCGGCGGCGACGGCCCGGGGGCCTCGGCGCTGGTGGTCGGCAACACCCGCACCGGCCAGCTGCACCTGGCGATGGCGTCGTCCGGGGGACGGCCGGCACTGTCGGCGCTGCTCGGGAGCGCGCTCGACCACTGGGAGCTCCGGGAGCACATGGATGTCGTCGTAGCGGCGCCGCGCACCCACTACGCCGGCGGCGGCGACGTCATGGCCGCCGAGCCTACCCTGCCGGCCGACCAGCGTCGCGGCCTGGAAAGCGTCGGCTACCGGCTCGCCGAGCAGCCGGAACTGGGCCGGGTCAGCGGCTTCCGCTGCGTGGAGGGCATTCCGCGGCGCGAGTTGCGGTGCGAAGCGGCCGTCGATCCGCGGTCGCGCGGACTCGGATTCTTCGAACGCGGGAAGTGACGGCATGACCCAAGGCCCCCGGAAGCTGCGCCCGTCGACCCGCGGGCAGGTCGCCCCGTTCATCGTCATGGACGTGATGTCGGCCGCCGCCGCCCGCGAGGCGGCCGGCGGCGACGTGCTGCACCTGGAGGTCGGCCAGCCGTCGACGCCGGCGCCCCGGGGCGTGCTCGACGCCGCCCGCCGGGCGCTCGACACCGACCGGATCGGCTACACCGTGGCGCTCGGCATCCCGAGCCTGCGCGAGCGGATCGCCCGCCACTACCGGGACCGCTACGGGGTGTCGGTGCCGGCCGAGCGCATCGCCGTCACCACCGGCTCCTCGGCCGGGTTCCAGCTCGCCTTCCTGGCGGCCTTCGAGGCCGGGTCGCGGGTGGCGCTGGCGTCGCCCGGCTACCCGGCCTACCGCAACATCCTGCAGGCCCTGAACATCGAGGTGGTGGATCTGCCGACCGAGCGGGCCGACCGCTACCAGCCGACGGTCGAGCGGCTGGTAGCGGCCCATTCGGGGGATGCCGGGCCGATCGACGGGGTGATCGTGGCCAGCCCGTCGAACCCGACCGGCACCATGCTGGACGGCCCGGCGATGCAGCGGCTGGCCGGCTGGTGCCGGGCCAACGGTGTCCGCCTGATCTCCGACGAGATCTACCACGGCATCGAGTACGGGACGCGCGCGGTGACGGCGCTCGAGGCCGACCCGGATGCGCTGGTGATCAACAGCTTCTCGAAATACTTCTCGATGACCGGCTGGCGGATCGGCTGGATGGTGGTGCCGGCGGACCTGCTGCGCTCGGTCGAGTGCCTGGCGCAGAACTTCTTCATTTCGGCCCCGACCCTGTCGCAGATCGCGGCGGAGGCGGCGTTCGAGTGCGAGGACGAGCTGCAGGCCAACCTGGCGCGCTACGCGGCCAACCGCGAGGTCCTGCTGAACGAGCTGCCGAAGGCCGGGCTCGACGACCTGGCGCCGGCCGACGGCGCCTTCTACGTCTACGCCAACGTGGCGGCCCACACCAACGACAGCGTGGAGTTCTGCCGGCGGATGCTGGCCGAGACCGGAATCGCCTGCACGCCGGGGGTCGATTTCGATCCGTCGCGCGGCCACGCCACCGTCCGGTTCTCGTTCGCCGGGGCGACCGACACCATGGCGGAGGCCTGCCGTCGGCTCGGCGACTGGCTGCGCTGACCGGATTCGGATCGCGGCCGGAACGGTGCAACCGGAAACGCAGTAGCGTCGTCGGGTATCCTCGGGGCACGAAAAACCCCGGTCGGCGGCCGCCGACCGGGGTTCGCGTCTGCCTGCGCGGTGCCGCCGGTCAGCGGCGCCACCAGCCCTTCTTCGGCTTCTCCACCGGCGCGTCGATGGTCTTGACCGCGACCGGCGACGGGACCGGCTCGGCCGCGGGAGCCTCGGCGGCGGTCGCGTCCGCCTCCGGTGCCACGGTCTCGTCCTGGCCGGCCTCGCCGGTGATCGGCTGGTCTTCCGCCCGCGGCGCCTCAGCCGCTGCAACCTCCTCGTCCGGGACTTCCGCTGCCGGGACCTCCGCTGCCGGGACCTCCGCTGCCGGGACCTCCGCTGCCGGGACCTCCGCTGCCGGGGCCTCCGCTGCCGGGGTCTCCTCCGGCGGGACCTCGACGGTTTCGGCCTTCTTGCGGCGGCGCGGGGCCCGCTTCGGCTTGGCCGGCTTCTCCGCCGGTTCGGCCGGGGCCTCGGTCACCGTCTCCGGAACCGGCGCCTCGGCGGCGGCCGCCGGAACTGCGGTCTCGGGCTCGGCAGGCGCCTCGGCCTCGACCGGTTCCGGCTTGGCAGGGGCGGTCTCCTCGACAACGCCCGGCGCTTCGATCGCCGGCTCCTCGACGACGGCGACGGGGGTGGTCTCGGCGGCAGTGTCCGCGACCGGCTCTTCGGTCGCTTCCGCGCCCTCGTCGCTGGTCGTTCCCTCGTCGGCGGTCGCTTCCTCGCCGCCGGCGTCCGTCGTCGCCTCGTCGTCGCGCCGGCGCGACCGGCGTCGCCCGCCGCGCCGCCCGCGGCGCCGCCGCTTGCGGGCGCTCTCGTCGTCCTCGAACTCCGCCGCCTGCTCCTCGCGGTCAGGACGCTCGTCGCCTTCGGCCTCGGCCTCGCCCTCGAGCTCCTCCGATGCGGTCTCGGCCGCGCGCTCCTCGGCTGTTCCCTCGCCGCCGCGGCGCCGGCCGCCGCGACGCCGACGCCGGGAACGACGTCCGCCACGCTCGTCGTCGGAGCCGCGCTCGCCGCGCCGGCCGCCCGACGGCCGCTCCTCCTCCTCGTCCTCCGGTTCCTCGACGAGATCCTCGTCCTCCTCGACGACCGGGGCCGGCAGGCTGGAGGCGGCGGTCTGGAAGGCTGCCCGTTCCTCGGCGGTCTTCGGCCGCCGGCGCTCCATCCGGTGGTCCGGCGGGGTCAGCGACTCGTCCTGCTCGAGCAGCACGCTGAAGCCGTAGCGCTGCTCGATCTCGGCCAGCCGCTCGCGCTTGTGGTTGAGGATGTACAGCGCGACGCTGGCGGGGACGTAGACCACCAGCTCGGCCGCCCGGTTGCGCAGGCCCTCCTCCTCGATGACCCGCAGGACGTGCAGGGCGGAGGACTCGGTCGAGCGCACGTGGCCGGTGCCCTTGCAGTGCGGGCAGACCTGGGTGCTGGCCTCGAACAGCGACGGGCGCAGGCGCTGGCGCGACAGTTCCATCAGGCCGAAATGGCTGATACGGCCGATCTGGATGCGCGCCCGGTCGGACTTCATCGCCTCCTTCATGCGGCGTTCGACCGCATGCTGGTTGCGCGATTCCTCCATGTCGATGAAGTCGATCACCACCAGCCCGGCGAGGTCGCGCAGCCGAAGCTGGCGGGCGATCTCGTCGGCCGCCTCCAGGTTGGTCTTGAGGGCGGTCTCCTCGATGTTGCGCTCGCTGGTGGCGCGGCCCGAGTTGACGTCGATCGCGACCAGCGCCTCGGTCTGGTTCAGCACGATGTAGCCGCCGGACTTCAGCTCGACCACCGGGCTGTGGATGGCGTCGAGCTGGCTCTCCACCTGGAAGCGGTGCAGCAGCGGGGTGTGCGGGTCGCGGTACGGCTGGACGCGCTTGGCGTGGCTCGGCACCAGCGCCTTCATGAAGTCCTTGGCGATCCGGTAGCCGTCCTCGCCCTCGACCTGCACCTCGTCGATGTCGCGGGCATACAGGTCGCGGATCGACCGCTTGATGAGGTTGGCTTCCTCGTAAATCAGGCAAGGCGCGGTCGACTGCAGCGTGGTCTCGCGGATGTCGTCCCACAGCCGCAGCAGGTACTCGTAGTCGCGCTTGATCTCGGTCTTGGTGCGCTCGCTGCCGGCGGTCCGCACGATCACCGCCATGCCGTCCGGCACGTCCAGGCCCTCGACGATCTGCTTCAGGCGCTTGCGGTCGCCGGCGTGGGTGATCTTGCGGCTGACGCCACCGCCGCGCGCGGTGTTCGGCATCAGCACGCAGTAGCGGCCGGCCAGCGACAGGTAGGTGGTGAGCGCCGCACCCTTGTTGCCGCGCTCCTCCTTGACGACCTGCACCAGCATGATCTGCCGGCGGGCCACCACTTCCTGGATCTTGTAGCGCCGGTTGACCGACGACTTGCGCTTGCGCCGGACCTCCTCCACCGGGTCGCCGCCGACCGTCTCGGGGCGGGCCTGGGGTTCGCCGGCGGCCTCGTCCGACTCGGCGTCCTCGCCCGAGGGCTCGTCCGGGACCTCCGGCTCGTCGGCGTCCTCGTCCAGCTCCTCGGACGCACGGGCCTTCTCCTCGCGGAGCAGCGCCTCGCGGTCCTCGATCGGGATCCGGTAGTAGTCGGGATGAATTTCCGAGAACGCCAGGAAGCCGTGCCGGTTCCCGCCGTACTCGACGAACGCGGCCTGCAGGGACGGCTCCACCCGGGTGACCCGGGCGAGGTAGATGTTACCCTTGAGCTGCTTCTTGGTGGCGGTTTCGAAGTCGAAGTCTTCGAGGCGGTTCCCGTCGACCACCACGACCCGGGTCTCTTCCGGGTGGGTGGCATCGATGAGCATGCGCTTGGTCATCGAGGCAAATCTCCGTGGCGCGCCGCCGCCCGGGGCCGATCGGCCGGGAGCGGAGGAACGCGGCGGCGCGTGAACGCGCGGCCGCGGGCGCGGTGCATAGGGTTGAAGGCAGTCCGGCCATGAGCCGGGTCCGGACCGGAGAGCGCACACCGCTCCGCGCGCCGAGATCGGTATCGATCAGGCTCGTCGGCGTCGGCGCGGGCGACGGGGTTGAGGTCGTCGCCGTCCCGGTCGGAAGTGCAGGTGTCACTCGGTTTGGCCCTGCGCCGGTGGAGCGGCGACGCCGTCCAGCCGGAGTTCGAAAAGATCTGTCGCTCGTCCCGTGGGTCTGGCGACCGCCGAGCCGACCGGTCGGGTCAACCCAGGTCGCGCAGTCTTCCGGAACGATTGCAACATACTGTCCAGTCCGCACCCGAACAACGGTTTCTTTCGCGACCGCGGCAAGCGGCTGCTGCATGGCTGCCGGTCCCGTCGACCGGGCATGGTTGAAGTGTAACCCAAAGGAGCGGCTGTAATCCAATGAAACTCAACTCTTTTCGTTGCATCACATGTCGACCGTCGGCTAAACTGCGGCGAGTTTCTGTCGGAGGAGCGGACGGGTGGCGGCAGTCGGCCGGTTTCTCGCGGTGTTCGCAGTCGCGGTAGCGATCGCGGCCGGGACGCTCGCAGTCGGGGCGCACGGCTCGGCGGCGCGGGCCGAGCCCGGCGTGACCGATCTGCGGGTCGGCGTGCACCCGGACAAGATCCGGTTCGTGCTCGATCTGTCCGAACGGCTCGACTACTTCATCTTCCAGCTGCCGGATCCGTACCGGATCGTCGTCGATCTCCCGCAGGTCGACTTCGCGCTGCCGGATGGCGGCCATTCGCGGCGGGTCGGTGCGATTACCGGTTGGCGCTACGGGCTGTTCGAGCCGGGCACCTCGCGGGTGGTGATCGACGCGGCGGCGCCGCTGGCGGTCAAGTCGTCGTTCATACTGCCGCCGTCTGGCCGCAACCGGCATCGTCTGGTCGTCGATCTGGTGCCGACCGATCGCGAGGCCTTCCTGACGGCGTCGAACGAGTCGGTCGCCAAGCGGGTGGCCCTGCGCGCCCCCTCGATCGAGGCGCCGGCGCAGGGACCGGCTTCCGCACGGTCCGCGGATCCGCGCAAGGTCATCGTCATCGACCCCGGGCACGGCGGCGTCGACCCGGGGGCCCTCGGACGCGGCGACTACGAGAAGAACATCGTGCTGGCGACCGCCAGGACCCTGGCGCGCCGGCTCGAGGAGACCGGCCGCTACAAGGTCGTGATGACCCGCGACCGCGACGTGTTCATCCGGCTGCGCGACCGGATCGCCATCGCCCGGCGCGCCGGCGCCGACCTGTTCATGTCGCTGCACGCCGACTCGATCGACGACAAGTCGCTGCGCGGGTTGTCGGTGTATACCCTGTCGGAGACCGCGTCCGACGATGAGGCGGCGGCGCTGGCCGCCAGCGAGAACAAGGTCGACATCATCGCCGGCATCGACCTGTCGGACCAGGCGCCGGAGGTCACCGACATCCTGATCGACCTGGCGCAGCGCCGGACCAAGAACCTGTCGGCCCGGCTGGCGGCCTACGTGGTCGAGGAGATGGGGCACGTCACGCCGCTGCTGCGGCGGCCGCACCGGTTCGCCGGGTTCGCGGTGCTGAAGGCCCCGGACGTGCCGGCGGTGCTGGTCGAGCTCGGCTTCCTGTCCAATCCTATCGACTACAAGAACCTGAGCAGCGCCGCCTATCGCGACCGGATCGCCGAGGGCCTGGCGCGCTCGATCGACGACTACTTCCAGGGCATCCAGGCAGCGTTCCGCTGAACGCGGTGCCCGAGCGCCCCGGCCCCGATCACCACAGCTCCGTCACAATCCTGGGATAGCGATGCGGTCGACCGTCCGATCTGCTAGATTTCCCGCGGGTGAGGACGACGGGCGGGGATCGGCGGGCCGGCGGCGACCAACCGGCAAAGGGACGTGACGCAGAATGCGGTGGCTCCTGGGACTCCTGGCGACGGTGTTCATCCTGGCGATCGCCGGTGCGGGCGCGGTCCTGTACGGCTTCTATCACTTCGGCAAGGGCCTGCCGGACTACGACTACCTGGCCGACTACGAGCCGCCGGTGGTCACCCGGGTGCACGCCGGCGACGGCCGCCTACTGGCCGAGTACGCCCGCAACGAGCGGGTGTTCGTCCCGATCGAGGCGATCCCGAAGCGGGTGATCAAGGCGTTCCTGGCGGCCGAGGACAAGAACTTCTACGAGCATCCCGGCGTCGACTTCGTGAGCCTGGCCTCGGCGATCGTCATCAACATCCGCAACTACGGAACCGGCCGCCGCCCGGTCGGGGCTTCGACGATCACCCAGCAGGTCGCGAAGAACTTCCTGCTGACCAACGAGGTCTCGCTCGACCGCAAGGCCAAGGAAGCGATCCTGGCCTTCCGGATCGAGCGGTCGCTCAGCAAGGACCGGATCCTTGAGCTGTACCTCAACGAGATCTACCTCGGGTACGGGTCCTACGGCGTGGCGGCGGCGGCCCTGAACTACTTCGACAAGCCGCTGTCGGCCCTGACGATCGGCGAGGCGGCGTTCCTCGCCGCGCTGCCCAAGGCGCCCAACAACTACCACCCGGTCCGCCGCCACAAGGCCGCGGTCGAGCGTCGCAACTGGGTGATCGAGCAGATGCGCCGCAACGGTTTCGTCAGCCAGGCCGAAGCCGATACCGCCGTGAACGAGCCGCTGGTCAGCCACGGCAACACGGCGAGCGACGTGGCGTCGGCGGACTATTTCGCCGAGGAGGTGCGCCGCGACCTGCTCCGGCGGTTCGGCGAGACCGCGCTCTACGAGGGCGGCCTGTCGGTCCGCACCAGCATCGACCCGCACCTGCAGGTGATCGCCGAGAACGCGCTGCGGCAGGGCCTCGAGGAGTACGACCGCCGGCACGGCTGGCGGGGGCCGGTCGCGACCGTGCCGGTGCAGCCCGGGTGGGGCGATGCGCTCGCCAAGGTCGAGCCCCCGAAGGGGCTCGGGGCGTGGAGGCTGGCGCTGGTCCTGAAGTCGGACGGCAAGGAGGCAAGGATCGGCTTCGCCGACGGCTCGCTTGCGAGCATTCCGTACGCCGGAATGAAGTGGGCCCGGACCTGGCTGGAGGACCAGCGTTTCGGACCGGCCCCCAGGTCGGTCGACGAGGTGCTGAAGCCGGGCGACGTGGTGCCGGTCGAGCCGGTCACCGTCGACGAGGACGGCAAGGAGGTGGCGCCCGGCAGCTACGCGCTGCGCCAGATCCCGGACGTCGGCGGCGCCATCGTCGCGCTCGACCCGCACACCGGCCGGGTGCTGGCGATGAGTGGCGGCTACGACGCCAAGATGAGCGAGTTCAACCGCGCCACCCAGGCCAAGCGGCAGCCAGGCTCGGCGTTCAAGCCGTTCGTCTACCTGGCGGCCCTTGACTCCGGCTACGCCCCGAACACGCAGATCCTCGACGCGCCGTTCGTGATCGACCAGGGCGCCGGCCTCGGCAAGTGGAAGCCGGCGAACTACACCAACAAGTTCTACGGCCCGACCCCGATGCGGATCGGCATCGAGCATTCGCGCAACCTGATGACCGTGCGGCTGGCCCAGACCATCGGCATGGAGAAGGTGGTCGATTACGCCGAGCGGTTCGGCGTGGTCGAGGGCATGCAGCCGCACCTGTCCTACTCGCTGGGCGCCGGCGAGACCACGCTGCTGCAGATGACCGCGGCCTACGGCATGCTGGTGAACGGCGGCAAGAAGATCGAGCCGAGCCTGATCGACCGCGTCGTCGACCGGCACGGCCGGACCCTGTGGAAGCACGACGACCGCCCGTGCGAGGGCTGCGGCGAGCCGGCCTGGAACGGCGGGCCGCCGCCGGCGATCCCGGATACCCGGGCGCAGCTGGTCGACCCGGCCTCGGCCTTCCAGGTGGTCTCGATGCTGGAGGGCGTCGTGCAGCGCGGCACCGGGCGGCGGATCGCCGAGCTGGGGCGGCCGCTGGCCGGCAAGACCGGCACCACCAACGACAACGTCGACACCTGGTTCGTCGGGTTCTCGCCGAACCTGGCGGTCGGGGTGTTCGTCGGCTTCGACCAGCCCCGGACGCTCGGTGCGCACGACACCGGCTCCAGCGTCGCCGCGCCGATCTTCAAGCTGTTCATGGGCGAGGCGCTGAAGGACCGGCCGATCGTGGATTTCCGGATCCCGCCCGGGATCCGGCTGGTGTGGGTCGACCACGACACCGGCATGCGCGCCGCCCCGGGGGCGCGCGGCGCGATCCTGGAGGCGTTCAAGCCGGGCACCGAGCCGACCGGCGTGCCGGCGGTCCTGGACGGCGGCGTGCCGGTCGCCGGGGGCGGCGGCGAGGCGAGCGTCGGCACCGCTCCGCGGCCGCCTGTTGCGACCGGCGGTTCCGGCCTCTATTAAGGCGTCCCTGACCAACCCGCGTGACGGAGAGCGCCATGCGCGCGGAAACCACCGCGACCGCCGAAGAGATCAAGCAGTCGATCGAGCTGCTGAGGAGGCATCTTTGACTGGGATGCCGCGGTTACCCGACTGTCCGAACTCGATGCGCTGACCCAGGACCAGTCGCTCTGGGACGACCCTGACCGGGCGCAGAAGCTGATGCAGGAGCGGACGCGCCTGGAGAAGCAGCTGGGCGAGGTCAAGGCCATGACCCAGGGCTTCGACGACGCGCTCGCGCTGATCGAGCTCGGCGAGGCCGAGGGCGACGATGCCATCGTGGCCGAGGCCGAGAAGGATCTCGAGGCGATCCGCGCCAAGGCCGAGAAGATGCAGATCGAGAGCCTGCTCTCGGGCGAGGCCGACGCCAACGACTGCTATCTCGAAGTGCACGCCGGCGCCGGCGGCACCGAGGCCCAGGACTGGGCCGAGATGCTGCTGCGTATGTACACCCGCTGGGCCGAGCGGCACGGCTACAAGGTCGAGTGGCTGGAAGAGAGCCAGGGCGAGGAGGCCGGCCTGAAGTCGGCGACCGTCAAGATCACCGGCCACAACGCCTATGGCTGGCTGAAGACCGAGAGCGGCGTGCACCGGCTGGTCCGGATCTCGCCATACGACAGCCAGGCCCGCCGGCACACCAGCTTCTCCAGCGCCTGGGTGTATCCGGTGATCGACGACTCGATCGACATCGTGATCGAGGACAAGGACCTCAAGATCGACACCTACCGCGCGTCGGGCGCCGGCGGCCAGCACGTCAACCGGACCGACTCGGCGGTGCGCATCACCCACATGCCCAGCGGCATCGTCGTGCAGTGCCAGAACGACCGGTCGCAGCACCGCAACCGCGACACCGCCATGAACATGCTGAAGGCCCGGCTGTACGAGGCCGAACTGCAGCGGCGGGAAGAGGCGGCGGCGGCGACCGAGGCCACCAAGTCCGACATCGGCTGGGGCCACCAGATCCGGTCCTACGTGCTGCAGCCCTACCAGATGGTCAAGGACCTGCGCACCAGCGTCGAGTCGGGCAACCCGACCGCGGTGCTGGACGGCGACATCGACGACTTTCTGGAAGCGTCGCTGGCGTCGAAGGTCGGCATGACCCGCGACGGTGACTCGGCCGCGGCGTCGTAGCCCCGAGCCGCATGGCGATCCTGCGAGAGGCCGGGCCCTGTGCCCGGCCTTTTTCGTCGGCGACGGGCAGGTTCCGAGTCGCCTCGCGATCGCTCGCTCCGGCCCGGCACGGGGGGATCGGTCACGGCCGGAGAAAGGCTCGCCGGGCCGGCTTTCCCGCGGGTCGCGCAATCCCATCTCGGCCAAAATCAAGTGGTGTATGATCATGCTTTCTACAAAACCTTGTGGGGAGTTTGGTCATGACCAGCCATCTCGAACTTGCTCAGCGCTACATGACGGAGTCGATCGGCCTGCTGCAGCGCTCCGGCTACCGGCTTTCCCTGAACTTCGACCTCAGCGGCTGGGCGGCGCTGCTGCGTTCCGCCCCGAAGATCGGCATCGTCAATCCCACCTTCGACCCGGCCCACAGCGACCTGAAGCCGAACGAGGCGTTCTGGCTGCAGCTCAACGACGACGTGGGGGTGGCGGCCTGCATCGCCGACCGGCTGTTCACCACCGACGACTTCATCGCCCGGGAGATCGCGACCGGCCATGTCTGGTATGCGCACCCGGGCGAGGGCGATCAGCCCGAGATGCTGCCGTCCCTGCCGGTCGGCCGCTACGCCGGCCGGGTCGGGCATGCCGGCGGCCTGTGGGTGCACCCGCGACGCCGGAAGGACGGCCTGTCCTGGCTGCTGCCGCGGCTGGTCCGGGCGCTCTCGATCATCAACTGGAGCGTCGACCGGCACTGCGGGCTGGTGTTCGAAGGCATCCACGACTCCGGCCTGTCGGCCCAGGCCTACGGGTTCCCGGAGTCGCACATGGTGGTCGAGGGCTATTTTCCACCGGTTCGCGGCAACGCGCGGGTGTTCGTCATCCACATCGACCGGGAGCAGATCGCCGCCCAGTTCGAGGAGGACCTAATCCGGATGACAGACGGCGACTGCCAGATGCGTGACGTTGCGACCATCGTCGGTCAGCGGGTACACGAGCCGGTGGTACGTCCCCGCGTAGTCCAGGTGGGTGGTGGCGATGCGTGACAGGGCCGGGGTGCCCGAGGCCTTCACCATCGAGTAGGAGTCCTGGACGAAGGAACGATAGCCGGGGCAGGGGATCTCTCCGAGGCGGCGACCGGTGAAGTCCGCCGCCTCGGCCACTTTCGCGCGGAAGCCGTAACTCTGGAAGAAGAACCGGTCGGGGGCGTCGGACTGTACGTCGACGATGTGCATGTAGCCGATCAGCTCGGCCAGCAACGCGTCCGTCAGCAGGACCTGGTTCTCGTAGAGCAGCGGTCCGCGGCGGCGGTCCTCCCAGGTCCGGAACAGCCGGATCAACGGCGTGTCGGGCCCGACCACGAAGCCGTCGGTGCCCATGAACCGCGCCCGGGTCACCTCTCCCAGACCCGAGTAGACACGCACCGACATAGGCCTCACCAGTCGAACAGCACCACCACGACCTGATGGGGATGACCGAACGGCAGCACCAGCGAATTCACGGACTGGTCGAGGCCCCATTCGTGGGTGAAGGCGATCGGCGTCGCTAGGCTCACCACTCGGAGGGTTTCGGCCGCGATCGCCTCGTGCGTCCGCGTCAAGTCGTTCCCCACGAGGATCGCCTCGTCCCACACCGTCGATCCGGACCGGGCAAACACGACGCTGCGATCGTTCACGATCTCTCGCATATCGAGGATACAGGCTTCGCGATCTTCCGGCGACCGTTTATGCAGCAGGTCGAACCAGGTCGCCAACGCCGCCTGCAGGCTCTGTCCGGCAGCTCCCATCCGCAGGAAGCTCATGCGGACCGACTCGACCCGCCGGAGAGGAACGACATTCGAAGGCATATCTGGATCGATCCCGACTGATGACCAGCGTTGGTTGTATACACGGTCGTTCGATGTCCGTCGAATCTCAATTGCGGCGAGCGGAAAGTTCCGCCGCCGAGAATGGGGTGGGCAGTGCGCGCGATCGTTGCGTTTCCCGCCTCAGGGCAGGGCCATCCGGATCATGCCGCCGTCGACCGGGACCTGGGTGCCGGTGATGTAGCCGGCGATCTCCGACGACAGGAACACCGCCAGCGCCGCCAGTTCCTCGGGTTCGCCGAACCGGCCCATCGGGATCCGCTGCTCGATCTCGGCCTGCCGTGCCTGATCGGTCGGGAACAGGCGCTCGACGATCTGCGGCGTGTTGATTCGGCCGGGCGCGATGCAGTTCACGGTGATGCCGTGCGGCGCGAGCTGGGCCGACAGGCTGCGCGACCAGCTCCACAGCGCCGCCTTCGCCGGCCCCGCGGCGTTGACGCCCGGTTGCGTCAGCGCCCCGGTCAGGGTGACGATCCGGCCCCACCCGGCAGCCTTCATGGCCGGCACCAGGCCGTCGGTGATCCGGCGGGCGGCCGTGAAGTTGAGCGCGAACGACTCCGCCCACCACTCGTCCTCGGTCAGGCCGGCGTTGGCGGAGTCCCGGGGCCGCGAGGCGCCGGCGTTGTTGATCAGGATGTCGACGGGGCCCAGTTGCCGAAGGGTTGCGTCGACTGCGCTTGCGGCTCCATCGGCGGACGCGATGTCGGCGATGACGACGACGGGGCGAGGCGCCCCGGTCGCGGCGATCTCGTCGGCGAGGGCGTTCAGCTTGGCCTCGTTGCGCGCGGAGACGGCGAGGTGCACGCCTTCGGCGGCCAGCCCCAGGGCGATAGCGCGCCCGATCCCCGTGCTCGCTCCGGTCACGAGCGCGCGACGGCCGGCGATCTTCAGGTCCATGGCATCCTCCTGTAGCGGTTCGGCGAGAAGCTAATTGTCCTCCGGCGCGGCACCAACCGGCGGCGCGGCACGACAGCCATCGCCGGTCGACGCGATGCCGACCTGCCCGGGCTCAGGTGCCGGCCAGCGAGTACCGGCCGAGCAAGGTCTCCTCGAGCGCCGGGTAACGGGTCTCCAGCACCAACCGCAATTCGTCGATCGGCCAGGTCAGGGCCGGGCCGTCGAGCCAAGTGCCGAGCGGAGCCACCGATGGCTCCGCGACCGGCTCCGCCAGCCGGGCGACGGTCGCGTGCGTAGTGGTGGCCCGAAACACCGGGGCGATGCCCGCGATGGCGAACTCGACCCGGTCGCGGATCGCTTCCAGCCGCGGATCCGGCTCCGCCTGGACGATCACCGCGTCGCCGCGCAGTCCGGCTCGGTCGAAGGCCAGCGTGAACGGCGCGGTATCGCGCGCCGTCGCCTCGAGCGCAGCGCGCACCGGATGTTCGAGGCTGGCCCAGACGGTCTCCGGCGGCGTCGGGTAGACCGCCCGGACGTAGACGATCGAGAACACCGTCAGGTGAAGCGTCTCGGCCGGCGCGAAGTGCATGGCCAGGCCGGTCGCTGCCGCCATCCGCGCCCGCAGATCGACCAGCGCGGCACGGGTGGCGTCCGGCGGCCGGATCTGCAGGTTCACGGCATAGCAGGCGGCGCCGAACGGCAGCTCCCGCGTCGGCGGCCGACCCGCCGGCATCGCCGTCAGGCCCTGGGGAAGTTCTCGCCCAGGTCCCAGAACAGTCCGGTCGCCATGCGCAGCCCGTCGCGCATCAGCGGCGCCAGAACGTGCTCGTCCGGGGCGTGCTGGGAGCAGCCGGGATAGCTGTGCGGCACCCAGATGGTCGGCATGCCGAGCAGGTCGAGGAAGATGTCGTTGGGCAGCGAGCCGCCGGAGTTCGGGATCACCCCCGGCTTGACGCCGAGGGTCTTCTCGATCGAGCGCTGCGCCCAACCGACCGCCGGATGGTCGGGATCGAGCCGCGAGGCCCGCATGATCTCCTGGCGCATGCCGTCGATCTCGATGCCTTCGTAGCCCTGGTCGGCCAGGTGCTTGCGGATCGCCGGCAGGAAGGTGTCGGGGTCGGTGTCGACCACGAAGCGGATCTGGCAGACCGCCTCGGCGAACGGCGGCACGGCGTTCTGCGGCTTGTCGGGGTTGCCGCTGATGAACGACAGCACCTCGAAGGTGTTCCAGCCGAACACCTTCTCGGCCGCGGTGAAGCCGCGCTCGCCCCACCACGGGTCGATCGCCGGATCGTCCGGTCCCGGCACCACCTCGATGTTGCCGAGCGCGGCGCGCACCGAGTTCGGCATCCGCTCCGGCTTGATCGCCTGCAGCTTCACGTGGCCGTCGCGGTCGATGATCGAGGTGATGGCGTGCATCAGCACCACGGCCGGGTTGGCCAGCAGCCCGCCCCAGTTGCCGGAGTGGTGACCGCCCTCGCGGTACTCCAGGCGCAGCCGGAAGTTCATCACCCCGCGGGTGCCGAGCTTCATGTCCGGCAGCTCGGCGCGCAGGCGCGGCCCGTCGGAGGCGATCAGCAGGTCGGCCCGCAGCGCGTCCTTGTGGGCCGTGCAGAACTCGCGCAGCCCCGGCGAGCCCATCTCCTCGGCCATCTCGATCAGGAAGGTGACGTTGTAGCCGAGCCGGCCCCGGGTCTCGAGGACGTGGCGCAGCGCTTCCATGTTGATGGCGTGCTGGCCCTTGTTGTCGGCGGTGCCGCGGCCGTACCAGCGCTCGCCCCAGCGCTCGTCGGCGGCGACGTCCAGCGTCCACGGGTCGCGGCCCTGCTTCCAGCGCCCCTCCTCGCCGGGGACGGTGTCGCCGTGGCCGTAGCAGAACAGGGTCGGCAGCGCCGGGTCCTCGACCCGCTTGGCCACCAGGAACAGCGCGCGCGGCAGCGCCGGGTTGGCGTGGATCGCGACCTCGAAGCCCATGGCCTCGAAGCGCGGCGCCATCAGCTCTTCCAGATAGGCCCGCAGGTCCTTGCCGTGCTCCTCCTCGCGGGACGAGCTCTGGACCGCCACCCGGGCGGCCAGTTCGTCGCGGAAGCCGCCGGAATCGAAATACCGCTCAACCGCCTCGATCGCCGCCTCGCGGGTGCCCATGGCCTTCTCCTCGCTGCCTGACTGCCGGGGCGGATCGCGGCCGCCAGCGCGCCCGCGGCCCCGATGGGATCACAGGCCGCGACAGTGCCGAAATCCGGCGGCGGAGGGAAGCCCGGATGCGCCCGCCCGTGACCTTGGCCCGGGCGGGCGCGAAGCCGGTCGGTGCGACCGGGCGGTCAGTGCGACATGAGGGTCAGTGCGACATGAACAGCGGCACGGTCATCGAGCGGAACATCTCGCGGGTCACGCCGCCCAGCACCATCTCGCGCAGCCGGGCGTGCCCGTAGGCGCCCATCACCACCATGTCGACGCCCTCGTCGGAGATCCGCGACAGGATGACGTCGGCCACCGACAGGTCGCGCTGGGTGTACACCTTGACGTCGACCTTCACCCCGTGGCGGGCCAGGTGGGTGCCGATGTCGGCGCCTGGCTCGGCGCCGTGCGCCGAGGCGCCGCGCTTCGGGTTGACGATCAGCACCACGACCTGGTCGGCCGCCTCCAGCAGCGGCATCGCGTCGTTGACGGCGCGGGCGGCCTCGCGGCCGGCGTCCCAGGCGACGACGATCTTCTTGCCGGGCTCCTGCATGACGCCGATGTACGGGATCATCAGCACCGGCCGGCCGCAGGCCAGGATCACGTCCTCGCTGAGCTCCGGGTCGGCCGACATCGGGTCGTCGGGGTCGGACTGCCCGAGGATCGCCAGGTCGGCGTAGCGGCTGTGGCGCGAGATCAGGTCGGCCAGCGGCTCCTGCGCCAGCTCCTTGCGGAATTCGTAGGAGATGCCGGCGGCCTTGGCCTTCTTCTCGAAGGTCGCGCCGATCTCGTCCAGGCCCTCCATCAGCGCGGCACGGGCCTGCTCGAACACCGCGGCCGGGATCTGGGCTTCGACGTAGGACGGGACCGACGGGGTCGGGGCGGCCGCCAGCGCCGTGAGGTGGGCGCCGTGCTTGGCCGCCAGGGCGACCGCGGCGTCCGCGCGCTTGGCAGACGACTTGGAGGGGTCCAGGTGGACCAGAAGGTTCTTGTAAGCCATTGAGCTCTCCCTTGTCTCGCGGACCCTGTCCGTCGGCCGCTAAGCAATCACCTTGCGTGGGAGAGTAGCATTGACATGAATCAGTGGGGGAGGGGCGGAACCGCCGGGCTGCTATGGTCCGCGACGCCGCTCCCGCGAGCCGTCGACGAAGGAGGCCACCGTCCATGCAACCCTGCCCCTGCGGTTCCGGCGCCAGCCTGGCGGCGTGCTGCGGGCCGATCCTCGCCGGTGCCCCGGCCCCGACCGCCGAGGCGCTGATGCGCTCGCGCTACACCGCCTACGTCCTGCAGGACCTCGACCACATCGAGCGGACCCAGGCCGCCGAGACGCGGCTCGGGTTCGACCGGCGGCGGGCCGAGAGCACGGCCCGGGCGGTCGAGTGGACGGGCCTGGAGATCCTGGCGACCAGCGGCGGCGGCGCCGCCGACGAGGCCGGCACCGTCGAGTTCGCGGCACATCACCGGGAGGGCGGCCGGTCGCACGTGCTCCGCGAGGTCTCCCGGTTCCGGCGCGAGCGGGGCCGCTGGGTCTACGTCGACGGGCAGGTCAGCGTCGTGGACCAGCCGCGCCGGGCCGCCAAGGTCGGCCGCAACGACCCGTGCCCTTGCGGGTCGGGGAAGAAATACAAGAAGTGCTGCGGGGCGTGAGCGGCGTGGATGCGGTCAGGCGGCGACCGTCAGGTGCCCCGGCTTGTCGTCCGAGGCGGCGTCGCCGGCCCGCTCGATCCGGACGGTCACGTCGAGCCCGAGCAGCGTGGTGAACCGCACCAGCCGGTCCAGGCTGTAGCTCGACCAGTGGCCGCGCAGCAGGGTCGACAGTTTCGGCTGCGGCAGGCCGATGATTGTCCCGGCCTCGCGCTGCGACAGGCCGCGGCGCTCGATCTCGTCGGCGATGGTCTGCACCATCCGCGCCTTCGCCAGCTCCAGCTCGGCATTCGCGAAGCCGAGGTCGGCGAACACGTTGCCGCTGGAGGCGGTGACGGTCGTGTCAGATCGGGGGCGCATACGGGATAAGGTACACGATCGGGATCGGTGGAGCCGAGGAGGATCGTTGCGCTCTACCACTTTCCCTCTCTTTCAACCGATATCAGATGGTTAGGAGTCCTCGCGTCTGCTGATTTGCGGCTTTGCTGTACCTCGGATGTACCCGGGGCTGTACCTCGACTCCTGAGGTTTGCAGGTCGCCGTCTGCTCCGAAAACCCTTGGTCTCCGTGCGAACCGTATGTCTCGGCGTGGCCGCCGTGTGCATCGGCAGGCGAGGTGGTGCATCCTTCTGCGTCTCACGCATTATCATCGGCCTGGCCGAACGAGATTTTGCTATGATTGATCAAAATTTGCGCCTGGCACATTTTTTCATTGACCAGGCGTCATATATTGTCCATTTTTCGAGCATGTGCTCGGATGGTCCGGGCCAATTTCTGAAGGAGTTGCCGGATGTCTCCGAGTGATGTCGAGGTCAATAGCTCTATTGCGCCCGAGCAGACGCTGGGCGACCTCTTCGGTGCCAGCGAGTCGCATGGCGAGCCGTTCCGGGTGATGCTGGGCCGCAATCTTGGTCACACCACGCTCAATATGACGCTGCCAATGCATCGGTTCTTTGACCTGTCCGAGGTCGCGAACGAGAGGGCGATTGCCGAGCGAGGCGGTGATAGCTCCGAGGTGGCGCAACGGAAGCTGGACATGAGCCACGCCAAGGGGATCGCGACCTATCTACTGAAGGGCCTGGTGAAGCACGCGAAGATCATGCAGGTCGAGGCCGGCAATGGGATCAGCGAAGCGCATGAGCGGCTGGTCAACGATCTGGGGGATCAGCCATATCAGGGTATGGCCGGGATCGTGGCGAACATCCGGAATTGCCGGCCGAACGGAACGGACCTTCGGGTTCGCCAGGTGGACGGCAGTGGGACCATCGTGTTCTTGAATCAGTCGCACATTCTCTGGGTCGTCGACGGTCAGCACCGTCGAGCGGCCATGGACATCGTGTTCGACTTCTTGAAGTCAGTACTGAGCACGCACCGATACCCGAAGAAGGGGCTGTTCCTGCCGGCCCACAATTCGCTCGAGGTCTCGCCACAGGAGGCCGACGTCTGGGGACTTGCACTACAGGCTGCCAAGACATCCTGCACGGTCGACATTCAGGTGCACCTCGGGTTGACCGCCAAGCAAGAACGGCAGCTCTTCCACGACCTGAACAACCTCGCGAAGCCGGTCGAACGGAGCGTCGCGCAGAAATTCGATGCCGCGAATCCGGTCAATCAGTTCGTGTCCCGAGTTCTTGAGGGCGAGGGACTCATCCGCGCGACCGTCGTTGATCACGACACGGCTCACGTCTGGAACAGAAATGATGGGAGCATCTCGCGCAAGGATCTTGTTGCAGCCAATGCCATGCTCTTTGACGGCAAGTCCGATCCCAAGAAGGTCATGGCGACGAAGGTCAACAACCATGTCGAACTCGGCCGGCGGTTCTGGAGCGCCGTAAACAATCAGCCGCACTTCGGCGAGCCTGGATCGAACACGAAGACCATCCTGGCCGCGCCAGTTGTGCTGAAGGGGCTTTGCACGCTTGTGTACACCTTCCACGACTCGCGCGAGGCTGATCCGCAGCATCTGGAGCGGCTGCTGACTGCACTGGAGAACGGCGAGATCGACTTCGCGCACACCAATCCGATGTGGCGGGTCTTCGAGATGAGCAAGGCGGAGCGCGAAGCGGTCTGCCCCGGTATCAGTGCGGCGATTACCCCGCCGGAGAGCGGCTTCGCCAACTTGACTGTCGGCACGTGGGACGAAAAAGCCAAGGTCATGCGGTTCGCCAGTAACAGCCGGGATGTTGCCCGTCACCTCGGCGACATCATCAGGTGGAAGCTCAACTTCCCGATCCGGGCCGCCTTGAAGAAGATCTTCGATCAGATCGAGGAAAATCGAACCGAAGCGGCCTAATATCAGTACTCTGGCGGAAGGGACTGCAGGGAAATCTGCAGCCCCTTCTGCTTTTTGTTCGAGCGTTCCGATCAGTTCATCGGCGTTCAGGTGCGCGTGCCGGGCTGCCTCACTTGAGGTTCTATATCGGCCTTGATTCCATGGTCCGTATCAAACAGTAAACCAACGTCACTGACCGGTACGCGTCTGCGTTCCCGCCAGGGGCGCCACGGCTGATCGTCGCGGTTGACGCCGCCGCCGCTGCGCCGCACACCCTCCCCATGGACCGTACCTCCGACATCGCCACCGCCGCCCGCGCGGTGCTGCTGACCGCCGACGCCCGGGCCAAGGCCGAGGCCGGGCGCGCGGTCGCGGCGGCGTGGCGGGCCGGCGAACTCGCCATGCCCTTGGCCGTCGACCTGCCGGACCGCCCGGCGCGGCCGGACGCGCCGCCGCTGCTGCCGCCGCGTGCAGTGAAGAAGCGCAAGATCACCGCGGCCCCGGCCGGCCGGATCGCGCTGCTGCACGCGCTCGCCCATATCGAGCTGAACGCGGTCGACCTGTCGTGGGACGCGGTGGCGCGGTTCCCGGAGGCCGGCTTCCCGCGGGCCTATGTCGACGACTGGGTGCGGGTGGCCGACGAGGAGTCCAAGCACTTCCTGCTGCTGGCCGACCGGCTGGAGCGGCTCGGCTCGCGCTACGGCGATCTCCCGGCCCATGACGGGCTGTGGCAGGCGGCGGTCGAGACCATGGACGACCCGCTGGCCCGCCACGCCGTGGTGCCGCTGGTGCTGGAGGCGCGCGGCCTCGACGTGACGCCGGCGATGATCGCGAAACTGCGCGAGGTCGGGGACGACGCCTCGGCCGACATCCTGCAGGTCATCCACGACGACGAGATCGGCCACGTGGCGGTCGGCAAGCGCTGGTTCGACCATCTGTGCGCGGCGCGCGGGCTGGCGCCGGTCGCGACCTGGCAACAGATCGTGCGGGCCCGGTTCCGCGGCGGGGTCAAGCCGCCGTTCAACGTCCCGGCCCGCGAGGCCGCCGGGTTTTCGGCGGCGTTCTACGGTCCGCTCGGCGAGGAGTACGAGGCCGAGCAGCGGCGGCGCCGCGGCTGATCGCCGGTCAGGCGGTCGCGGCCCCCCGGACGATCCGCTCGGCCGGGAATTCCACATGGACCGCGGTGCCCTCGCCCTCGACGCTCTCGATCAGCAGCGCCGCGCCGTGCAGCTCGCTCAGCAACCGGACGATGTGCAGGCCCAGGCCGATGCCCTGACGGCGGCGGCTGACATGCGGGTCGCCCTGGACGAAAGGCTCGGTGATCCGGTGGATCCGGTCGGCGGGGATGCCGCGCCCGCGGTCGCGTACGCCGAGCGCCCAGCGGCCGTCCCCGCGGGGGCCCCACGAGACCACGATCTCGCTGCCGGGCTCGCTGAACTTGGCCGAGTTGCCGATCAGGTTGGTGGCGATCTGCGACAGCGCGCGGCGTTCGGCCCGCAGGCGCGGCGCATCGGCCGGGATGTCGAGGCGGATCGCATGGCGGCCGAGCGGCGTGTCGCGATCGTAGCCGAGGCAGATCTCGGACAGCAGCGGCCGGAGCTCGATGAGCTCCTCGTCGAGCTCGTAGCTGCCGCTCTCGATCTTCGAGACGTCGAGGATGTCGTTGATCAGGTCGACGAGCTGGGCGCCGCTCTTGCGGATCGCCTCGGTGTACTCGGCGTATTTCGGATTGCCGAGCGGGCCGAGGGTCTCGTGCCGCATCATGTCGCTGAAGCCGATGATCGCGTTCAGTGGCGTCCGCAGGTCGTGGCTCATCATCGACAGGAAGTCGGACTTGGCCTGGTTGGCCTGCTCGGCCGAGCGCCGGCTCTCGCGCGCGACCTCCAGGGCGTCCTGCAGGTCCAGGTAGGGCCGGCGCAGACTGCTGGCGACGATCGCCTGGAAGATCATCCAGAACGAGAACAGCTTGAAGACGTGACCGACCAGGTTGGCGAGCCCGTACGGGTCGTCATAGACGGTGAACGCCAGTTCGGCGGCGATCGTGAGCAGCACGGACGCGATCAGGATCGTCGCCTCCTCGCGATCCAGCAGCGTCCGGCGGTAGGTCAGGAGGGCGACGACCGCGGCGATCAGCACGGCGATGATCACGTACTCGCTGTAGATCTTGAAGGGGGTGAGCCCGGTACCCTCGACATAGGTGTCCGGCATGTGGCCCGACACCACCCAGGCGCCGAGGCCGACCGCGATCACCCCGTTCGCGGCGAACAGCCACTCCTTGCGTAACGCCCGGCCGGCGAGGATCGGCGCAAGCAACAGCAGAACGGATTCGAAATACCGGGTGACGATCCAGAACTGCGAGGTTGCGTTCGTGCCAGTGTAAGGAAGGATCGCCAAGCCCTTGTAGGTCAGGGCGTGCGCCAGATCGAGCACCGCGACCCAGAAGTACCCGCTGGCCAGGAACAGCAGGAACCGGTTCCGGCTGAAGTCGCTGGTATACCAGGAGAACGAGAACATCACCAAGGCGACCGAGATCGCGAAGAACTCCGCCAGGGTGTGGAACGTCAGAAAATCGAAATAGGCGATGACCAGCAGAATGCCGGTCAGGGCGATCGGAAAGCCCCAGAGCCGGGGATTCGCCAGGGGGTCGGCGGCCAGGCGCGAGCCGAGCGCGGCCGGGCGCGACCGGCTCGCGTCGCCGACAGTCGCTGCCCCCCAGCCCTGGTTCGGCGGCCCCGACGACGGTGGTTCGTCGCTGGCCGGCGATCCGAACGCCATGGTGGTTGGAAGGATCGCTCGTCGGGCTGTCATTTCGTGGCGAGTTTCGATTTCGAAGGGCCGGGCGAGAGGGCTCGACGATGATCGAGCGGGGATCTGTCGAGTTGCGCTGACCGTCGTCCCGAAGGCTTCTGAGCATCGCAATCGCCGTAAAAGTTAGATTTCCGAGAGTAAACAAAGCATGAAGGGCCGCGTGGTCGGGGCGCCGCCGGATCGATACTCCGTGCCGGACGACCGTCCAGCAGAACCGGCGATACCTCGGCGGCTGATGCTCTGGCACTCTCTCCGCATCCGGGGCCGGCCGAAAGCCGTATCAAGGGAAGGTCTGCACCATGAGTTCAACCCCGGCGCGGGCCTGGCACGGGCCGGGTGCCCGGGCGCGAGGCGGGGACCGCGGAGGGAGGCCGGCCATGGCCGAGCATACCGTCGAGTGGGAGTTCGACCACCCGCCGTCGGCGGTGTGGCCGCTGCTGGCCGACACCGCCCGGTTCAACGAGGCCGCCGGCCTGCCGAAGCACGCGGTGCGCCGCGAGGAGCAGCCGGACGGCTCGGTCCGGTTCTTCGCCGAGGCCCGGATCGGCCTGGTCGACCTGGCCTGGGAGGAGATCCCGGTAGAGTGGGTGAGCGAGCGCTGGTTCCGGCACGAGCGGCGGTTCTCGCGCGGGCCGCTGGCACGGCTGACCGCCGTGGCCGAGCTGCGGCCGTCCGCGACCGGGACGGTGTGCCGCTACACCATGGCGGCGGAGCCGGCCGGGCCGTTCGGCCGGCTGCTGCTGGCGGCCGGTTTCCTGCGCCGGGCGGAGAGGTCGCTCGCGACGCTGGTCGACCGCGTCCGCGAGCATCTGGCCGGTCGCCGGCCGGTGGCCTACGCGCCGCCGCGGCCGCCGCTCGACGCGGCCCGGCGCCGGCGCCTCGAGCGCCTGGTCGAGACGGTCGAGGCCAGCGGCAACGGGCACGGCCTCGCCGACCGCCTGGCGGCGCTGATCGCCGACGGCCAGGACCTGGACGTCGAGAAGATCCGGCCGAGGGCGCTGGCCCGGCGCTGGGGCGTGCCGGAGCGCGAGGCCGTCGAGCTGTGCCTGCAGGCGGTCCGCGACGGCCTGCTGGAGTCGCGCTGGGATGTCCTGTGCCCGCGCTGCCGCGGTGCCCAACTGGCTGCCACCGCGCTCGACCGGCTGCCGACGAGGGCGCACTGCGACAGCTGCAACATCGGCTACGACCGCGACTTCGCCCGCAACGTCGAGCTCAGCTTCCGGCCGGCCCCCGGCATCCGGCCGCTGGCGGATGGCGAGTTCTGCCTGTTCGGGCCGATGTCGACGCCGCACGTCGCCGCCCAGCTTCGCCTGGAGGCCGGCGAGCGCCGCTCGGTGCCGGCCGGTCTGGCGCCGGGGCCGTGGCGCTACCGGACGCTGGAGCCGGGCGGGCAGGCCGACGTGACGGTCGACGATGCCGGCATGCCGGCGGTGATCGTCGGGTCCGAGGGTGTCGGGGCCGGGCCGCCGTCGCCCGGCGGGACGCTGAACCTGGAGAACCGGGACGATCGCCCGCGGCTGGTGGTGGTGGAGTCGCGACGCTGGGTCGAGGACGCCCTGACCGCCCATCGGGTCACCACCCTGCAGGCGTTCCGCGACCTGTTCGCCGGCGAGGTGCTGCGGCCGGGCGACGAGGTGGCGATCGCCCAGATCGCGCTGCTGTTCACCGATCTGTCGGGCTCGACCGCGTTGTACGAGCGGATCGGCGATGCCGCGGCCTATCACCTGGTGCGCGAGCATTTCGCGTTCCTGGCCCGCACGATCCGGGACAACGACGGGGCGATCGTGAAGACCATCGGCGACGCGGTGATGGCGGCGTTCGCCGAGCCGGCCGACGCCGTGCGCGCCGCGGTCGCCGTGCAGGCCGGGGTCGCCGAGTTCAACGGCCGGCAGGACGGCGAGGCGATCGCCATCAAGATGGGCGTGCACGCCGGTCACTGCATCGCGGTCACCCTGAACGACCGGCTCGACTATTTCGGGCAGATGGTCAACCTGGCGGCCCGGCTGCAGGGGCTGGCGCGATCGGGCGAGGTGCTGCTGTCGGAAAGCCTGGCCGACGATCCGAAGGTGCTCGAGGTCCTGGCCGACGTCGCGCCGGGGAGCGCCGAGACGGTCGCCGTCCGGGGGGTGGAACGGCCGGTCGCCGTGCTACGGTTGGCCGGGCCGTTCGACCGGCAGGAAGTCGGCGGGCGCGGAACGGGCAAGGGAACGGGGCATGAGCGACAAGCCGCTGCTGGTGCTGTGGATCGATAGCGCCGAGCCGTATCTGGAGGCCCTGGCCGCGGCCGGGCTGGCCGACGGCGTCGACGTCGCCGTGGTGCCGATGGCGGAGCCGGTGCCGGAGCCGCTGGCGGCCCGGGCGGCGGCGCTGGTCGCCTGGCGCAGCCCGCCGGGGGCGCTTGCGGCAATGCCGAACCTGCGTTGGCTGCAGGCCATGAGCGCCGGGGTCGAGATGTGGATCGGCCGGCCGGACCTGCGCGACGACATCGTGCTGACCGCCGCGCGCGGGGTCCACCGGGTGTCGATGCCGGAGAACATCCTGGCGGCGTTGTTCCACCTGACCAAGCCGATCGTCGCCGCCGCGCTCGACCAGCGCGAGGCCCGCTGGACCCGCCGGACCTCGGTGCCGCTGGCCGGCAGGACCCTCGGCATCCTCGGGATCGGCACGATCGGGGCCGAGCTGGCCCGCAAGGCCGCCGCGCTGGAGATCCGGGTGATCGGCACCCGCCGTTCCGGCGTCGCGGTGCCGGGCGTCGACCAGGTGTTCACGCCGGACCGGACCGACGACGTCCTGGCGGAGTCCGACTTCGTCCTGCTGCTGATGCCGTCGACCGGCGAGACCCGCGACTTCATGAACGCCCGGCGCCTGTCGGCGATGCGCCGCGACGCCTACCTGCTGAATTTCGGGCGCGGCGACGCCGTGGTCGACGCCGATCTGGTGGCGGCGGTGCGCGACGGCACCATCGCCGGGGCGGTGCTCGACGTGTTCCGGCAGGAGCCGCTGCCGTCCGACCATCCATTCTGGACGACGCCGGGCATCAGCGTCTGGCCGCATGTCGGCGGCCTGCACCCGTATCGCGATGCGCTGGTGGCCGAACTGGTGGTCGAGAACCTCCGGCGGTTCCTGGCCGGCGAGCCGCTGAGCCAGGCCGTCGACCGGGCGGCCGGCTACTGAGCCTCGGCGGGCGCCCGGGCCGGAGCCGCGGCTTCCGGACCGGCCGCGGGGGCCGGCAGGACGATCCTGACGACCGTGCCGGCGTCCGGCGTGCTGTGGATCCGCAGGATGCCGTCCTGACGCTCGACGAGTTCCCTGCAGATGTACAGGCCGAGCCCGGTCCCGCTTTCCCCGAGCGTGCCCGGCCGGGTGTTGCGCCGCGACAGGTCGAACAGCCCGGCCAGCGTCTCGGCGTCCATGCCGATGCCGTCGTCGGCGATCTCGATCTCGGTGCGACCGCCGGTGGCGACGGCGCCGACGCGGATCCGGCCGCCCGGCGGGCTGAACTTCACCGCGTTGACGACGGCGTTTCGAAGGACGGTGACCAGGGCGGTCTGGTCGGCGACGACCTCGAGCGCGGGCTCGATTCCGGCCTCGATCGCGATGTCCTTGGCATCGGCGTCCCGTCGGCACTGCCCGATCGCCTCGGCGACCACGGCGGACACCGACAAGGTGGTGGTGTGGAAGCTCACCGCGTTCATCTGCAGCCGCGACCAGTCGAGCAGGTTGTTCAGGAGATCGAACAGCGTCTTGCTGCTCTCGTGGATGTGCGTCGCGAACAGCTTCAGCTTCTCCGGATCCGCCCGGTCGGCACGCTCCATCAGAATGGCCGAGAACCCGAGGATGCTGTTGAACGGCCCCCGCAGATCGTGGGCGACGATCGAGAAGAACCGGTCCTTCTGGGCGTTGATCTGCCGTAGCTCGTCGGTCCGCTGGGCGACCACGGCCTCCAGGTTGTCGCGGTGCGCACGCAGTTCGGCCTCGACCGCCTTGAGGGCGCCGATGTCGGTGTTGATCGTCCCGATCGCGAACATCGCGCCCGTGTCGTCGCGGATCGGGAACCGGGTCGTCAGCAGGTCCATCGCCGTGCCGTCGCGGCGGGTGGCCCGTACCTCGTTCTGGGTGGTGGCGCCGGCGGCCAGCATGCGGCGGTCCTGCTCCTGGAAGAAGCGGACCTTTTCGGGCGGGTACAGGGCGGCGATCTCGGTTCCGGCGAGCTGCTCGGGCGTCAGGCCGTGGATCTCCGCGAACTTGTCGTTCGTCAGCACGAACCGACCGTTCAAATCTTTGACCGCCACCGGGCCGGTGGCGTTGCGCAGGAATTCGCGCAGGATCGTGAGCGCGGTGTCCGCCGGAACGCCCGGAAGCGGTGCGGCCGCCGGTCCGTCGCCGGTCTTGCGGCGGCGGCCGAGCAGGTAGCCGGTCAGCAGTCCCGCGACGGCAGCGCCGACGGCGATGCCGACGGTCACGAGGATGCTGCCTGGATCGAGGGATGGGACCATGGTGATGAGCCTGCCGGTCGGGCGCTCGCCGTCGTTGTCCGGTGCTCCCCTCCGCCGCGACGACTCGCTCGACGACGGACTATCGGCCGACAACCCCAAGAAATGGTTAATACCGCCCAGGGCCCGCGGGGTTTCCTTCTCGGGCGGCTTCGCGCACCATGGCCGGGGGCGAGAAGCTGCAGCCGAAACCTTCGCGGTAGGGGCGGGGCATCGGGAATGCGGTCGTTTATGCCCTGGCGAGACTGGGGGCGAGACCGGGGGGAATGGCCGTGCCCGAGATCTTCAACTGCTTTCCGCTGACCGTCTTCAAGGACAGGCTCGGCCTGCCGCAGGCGTACCGGCACCGCCTGGGCGAACGCGTGGTCGAGGCCTGGCAGGCGGGCCCGAAGGCCGGCCAGGACCGGCGCAACGCGTGGACCGGCGACCGCAACGGTGCCGAATGCCTGCACCACGACCCGGAGTTCCGGGACCTGTTCCAGGCGCTGCACCTGAGGCTTCGCCAGTACCTCGACGCCCTGTCCGTGGACAACAGTCGGCTCGACCTGTTCTACACCCGGGCCTGGGGCACCCTCAGCGAGCGCGGCCAGAGCATCCGCCGGCACCGCCACAACCAGTCCCACATTTCGCTGGTCTACTATCCGCTCAAGGGGCCGGGGACCGGCAACCTGGTGTTTCACGACGCCGAGCCGGCCAACGAGTTCACGCCCGGCCTGTTCGAACCGCACGCCCAGTCGGCGGGCCTGCTGACCGCCAGCAGCATCCTGAACTCCGAGATGGTCAATCTGCCGGTCGCCGAGGACGACGTGGTCATCTTCCCGTCCAAGGCCTATCACGCCACCGAACCGAACGAGACCGAGCTGCCGCGGGTGTCGATCTCGACCGACGTCGTGGTGGCGCTCAAGGATGCGGCCGGCATCGAGTACGTGATGCCGCCGGTCCGGCACTGGCGAAGCGCCGCGGCCTTGTGAGCCCACCGTTTGCGCGGCTCTTCCCGCAGGCATGCGTGCCATGCCGCCGGACGGATTGACAGACCGCCCCTCCGGCAGGGAAATGTGACCTTCGGTAACGAAACGTTAACCAGCCTCCGAGGGAGAGACGCGAGATGTTCCTGACCAAGCTCGGCCGAGCGGTCGGCCTGGCCGCGGTGGCCCTGCCGCTGATGGCCTTCACACCGGAAAACACCGAGTGCATCGCCCCGGCCAACCCCGGCGGCGGATGGGACTTCACCTGCCGGACCGTGGGCAAGCTGCTCGTCGAGGAGAAGCTGCTCGCCAACCCGATGCAGGTCACCAACATGCCGGGCGGCGTCGGGGCGGTGGCCTTCGCCAACGTTGCCGGCAAGCGCAGCGACGACCCGAACCTGATCGTCGCCGCCAGCACCGTCGGCATCACCCAGATCGCCCAGAATAAGTACCCGGCCGGTGTCGACACCATGCGCTGGGTCGCCATGCTCGGCGCCGATGTCGGCATCGTCATGGTGAACAAGGAGTCCGAGATCAAGGACCTGAAGACCCTGCTCGAGATGCTGAAGAAGGACCCGACCTCGGTGGTCGCCGGCGGGTCGTCGGGCGTCGGCGGCTGGGACCACCTGCGGCTGCTGCTGCTGGCCAAGAAGGCCGGTATGCCGACCGACGACCTGAAGAAGATCCGCTGGGTCCAGTACTCCGGCGGCTCCGACGCCGTCACCCAGCTCATGGGCAAGCACATCGGCGTCGTGCTGACCGACATCGGCGAGATCGCCGGGTTCCTGGAGTCGGGTGACGTCCGCCCGCTGGCGACCATGTCCGACGAGCGCCTGCCGGCGTTCAAGGACCTGCCGACCGCCAAGGAGCAGGGCTACGACGTGACCGGCTACAACTGGCGCGGCTTCTACATGCCCGGCAAGGTCAGCGACGAGCAGTACCAGGCCTGGGTCGACATGCTCGGCAAGCTGTACAAGTCCGACGCCTGGCAGCAGGAAGCCACCGCCAAGGGGCTGACCCTGATCTGGCGCGGCGGCAAGGAGTTCGACGGCTTCGTGCGCCAGTCCGAGGCGGACATGCGCGACGTCTCGAAGGCGATCGGGGTGATCAAGTGAGCGACCGGCTGACCGGCCTGCTGATCGCGGCGCTCGCGATCTGGTACGGCTGGACGGCCAACAACTTCGAGGAGGGGTTCGGCGATCCGGTCGGCCCCTCCGCCTTCCCGAAGCTGCTGGCGGTCCCGATGGGGCTGTTCGCCCTGTACCTCGTGATCCGCCCGGACGCCGATCCGGATTGGCCGCGGGGCAACCCGCTGATCCGCCAGGGCGTCATGCTGGCGGCGCTGGTCGTCTACCCGCTGATCCTCGAGCCGCTCGGCTTTCCGCTGGCCACCGCCCTCGCGATCTTCATCATGGCGGTGCTGCTGCGCGGCACCCGAAGGGCGGCAGGGGTCGCCGCCGTGGCGATCTCGCTGGGGCTGTTCGTGACCTTCGATCAAATCCTCGGCCTGCATCTACCGATGCTGCCGTCGCTGCAGTAGGCTGCCGTGGAAATCCTCTCGTTCCTCGCCCATGGCCTGACGGTCGCGCTGACGCCGACCAATCTGGGCCTCGCCGTGTTCGGCTGCGTGGCCGGCACGATCGTCGGCGCGTTGCCCGGCCTCGGCCCGGTGAACGGCGTCGCCATCCTGATCCCGCTGGCGTTCACCCTCGGGCTCGACCCGGCCTCGGCGCTGATCCTGCTGGCCTGCGTGTACTACGGCACCATGTACGGCGGCCGGATCTCGTCGATCATGCTGAACATCCCGGGCGACGAGCCGGCGATGATGACCTGCCTCGACGGCTATCCGATGGCGCGCAAGGGCAAGGCCGCCGAGGCGCTGGCGATCTCGGCCGTCGCGTCGTTCGTCGGCGCCACCCTGTCGACCATCGGCCTGACCCTGTTCGCACCGCTGCTGGTCAAGGTGGCGATCCATTTCGGTCCGGCCGAGTATTTCGCGCTGTACGTCCTGGCGTTCGCCACCATCGGCGGCGTCACCGGCGCCAACCCGGCGAAGACCCTGATGGCCGCCGCCTTCGGGCTGGCGCTGGGGACCGTCGGCCTCGACCCGGTCAGCGGCACCGCCCGCTACACCTTCGGGATCTTCCACCTGTTCGACGGCTTCCACCCGATCGTCGCGATCGTCGGGCTGTTCGCGATCAGCGAGATCCTGGTGTACCTGGAGCATGCCCACGGCACCCACCCGGGGGCGGTCGCTGTCCACCGCGCCTATGCCCGGCTGTCCGACCTCGCGAAGGCGGGCGGCGCCATGGTCCGCGGCTCGCTGATCGGCTTCGTCTCCGGCGTGCTGCCGGGGGCCGGGGCCTCGCTCGGCAGCTTCCTGGCGTATGCCATGGAGAAGCGGGTCTCCGACAAGCAGGGCAGCTTCGGCCACGGCGACCCGCGCGGGGTCGCCGCCCCCGAGGCCGGCAACAACGCGGCGGCCGGCGGCGCGCTGATCCCGATGCTCAGCCTCGGGGTGCCGGGCAGCGGCACCACGGCGGTGCTGCTGGCGCTGCTGATCTCGCTGAACATCACGCCGGGCCCGCTGCTGTTCCAGAAGCAGCCGGACGTGGTGTGGGGGCTGATCGCCTCGCTGTACATCGCCAACGTCGTGCTGCTGCTGCTGAACGTGCCGCTGGTCGGCCTGTTCACCCGGCTGCTCACCCTGCCGATGTGGTTGCTGCTGCCGACCGTGGTGATGGTCAGTTTCGTCGGCGTGTACTCGATCAACCACTCGACCTTCGACCTGCTGGTGATGGTCGGGTTCGGCGTGCTCGGCTACCTTCTGCGCAAGCTCGACATCCCGCTGGTGCCGATCGTGCTCGGCCTGCTGCTGGGCGCCGAGATGGAGAACAACTACCGGCGCGCCCTCAGCATTTCCGGCGGCGACGCGTCGATCCTGTTCGACAGCACGATCGCGGTGTCGCTGTACGCGGCGACCGCGGCGCTGCTGGCTATCGCGGTGGTCTCGGCGATCCGCCGCCACCGCCGCCGCTGAACCCGTTGGCGGCCGGCGCCCGCCTGTTCAAGGCGCCGGCCGGACCCTAACCTGTCGATGCCGTCCCGGCCGGGCCGATCCGGCCGGGGCGTCGTGGTGACCGTCTCCGGAGAAAGGAGCCGCTGACATGTCCGACCTGCCGAGCCGAGTCGACATCAACGAGGAGGGCCCGCGCGAGGGCTTCCAGATCGAGCCCGGCCCGGTCGCGACCGCGGACAAGATCGCGCTGATCGACGCGCTGTCCGCCACCGGGATCCGGCACATCCAGGTCTGCTCCTTCGTGTCGCCGAAGCTGGTGCCGGGCTGGGCCGACGCCGAGGCCGTGGTGGCCGGCTTCGCGCCGCGGGCCGGCGTCGACTACACCGCCCTCTGGTTCAACGCCAAGGGGCTGGAGCGGGCGCTGGCGTTCCGCGACCGCCTGCAGGTCACCGGCTCGATCGCGCTGGCGGCGTCCGAGCTGTTCTCGCAGAAGAACCTGAACCGCGACCGCCAGGGCAACATCGAGGCCATGCGCAAGCAGACAGAGGCGCATCTGGCGGCCGGGGTGCCGGTCACCCGGATCGGCGTGATGGCGGCCTTCGGCTGCAACTTCGCCGGCGACATTCCGGTCGCGCGGGTGCTGGAGACCGTGCATGACGGGCTCGGCATCGCCGCCGAGGCCGGCGTGACGATCACCGATCTCGGGCTCGCCGACACCATGGGATGGGCGACGCCGGACCGCATCGAGCGGGTCGTCGGCGCGGTCCGGAGCCGCTGGCCGGAGCTGCGGCTGACCCTGCACCTGCACGATACCCGGGGTCTGGGCATCGCCAACGCCCATGCCGGCCTGCGGATGGGAGTGGCTAGTTTCGACACCACGGTCGGCGGGCTCGGCGGCTGCCCGTTCGCCGCCCACAAGGGCGCGCCCGGCAACATCGCCACCGAGGAACTGGTGCTGCTGTGCGAGGAGATGGGGATCGCGACCGGGGTCGACCTCGACGCCCTGATCGACGTCGGGCACCTGGCCGAGCGGATCGTCGGCCACCCGCTGCCCAGCGCCGCGCTGCGCGGCGGCAGCCTCACCGGTTTCCGGAACCGCGCCGCATGACCGGGCCGAATCCGCTCCAGGGCCTGAAGGTCCTGGAGTTCAGCCACACCATCATGGGGCCGTGCGCCGGCCTGGTCCTGGCCGACATGGGCGCCGACGTGATCAAGGTCGAGCCGGCTCCCGGCGGCGACCACACCCGCCGGCTGCCCGGCTTCGCCGCCGGGTTCTTCGCGACCTTCAACCGCAACAAGCGAAGCCTGGCGATCGACCTGAAGAGCCCGGACGGCCGGGCGACCGTGCACCGGCTGGTCCGTGATGCCGACGTCGTGCTGGAGAACTATGGCCCCGGGACCATGGAGCGGCTCGGCTGCGGTTGGGAACAGCTCAGCGCGATCAACCCTCGGCTGGTGTACCTGGCGCTGAAGGGATTCCTGGCCGGCCCGTACGAGGACCGGCCGGCGCTCGACGAGGTGGTGCAGTTCCAGTCCGGCCTCGCCCACATGACCGGGCCGCCGGGGCAGCCGCTGCGGGCCGGGGCTTCGATCATCGACATCCTGGGCGCGGTGTTCGGCGTGACCGGCGTGCTGGCGGCCCTGCGCGAGCGCGACGGCACCGGCAAGGGCCAGCGGGTCGGCAGCGCGCTGTTCGAATCGGCGGTGTTCCTGGTCGGCTCGCACATGGCCGGCACCGCGGCCACCGGCGAGGCGCCGCCGCCGATGCCGGCGCGGCGCGGCGCCTGGGGCATCTACGACCTGTTCGAGACGCAGGACCACCGGCAGCTGTTCGTCGGGGTGACCAGCGACCAGCAGTGGAAGCGGTTTTGCGCCGAGTTCGAACTGGCCGGGATGGCGGCCGACCCGGAGCTGGCGACCAACGCCCTGCGCGCCAAGCACCGGCCGACGCTGATCCCGCATCTGCGCGAGCTGATCGGGGGCATGGCGTACGAGGACGTCCGGGCGCGCTGCAACGCCGCCAACATCTCGTGGGCGCCGGTCGGCCGGCCGGCCGACATGTTCGACGATCCCCACCTGCTGGCCGGCGGCGGGCTGCTGCAGACCGCGATCTCGGCGATCGGTGGCGGCGACCTGGTGCCGCTGCCGGCCCTGCCGCTGGAGTTCGGCGGCGACCGGCAGCGGGCCCCGCTGCTGCGCCAGCCGCCGCGGATCGGCGAGCACAACCGCGAGGTCCTGGCGGCCGCCGGGCTGGATGCCGCCGGCATCGATTCCCTGTACGCCGCCGGAATCCTGGTCGAGGGCTGACGCCCGCGTCGCCCGTCGACCGCGAACCACCGGGCCATAAACCGAAACCTCCCCGCATCGGGGCGATGCGGGGAGGTCGGCAGGGTGTCGCGTCGGCTTCCGTCAGCGGGCGGTCGGCCGGCCGGTCACTCCGGGCCCTTCCAGGCGTCCAGCTTGTCCAGCTTCATCTGGCGCTTCTCGCCGTCCGAGAGCTTCCAGTTGAAGCCGAACGCCGCGCCTTCCCACGAGCCGTAGGTCGGGTTGGCGATCATGATCCACTGCTTGCCCCACATGTCCTGGTGCTTCTTGTAGACCGCGAGGCGCTCGTCCGGCGTGCCGTCCGACTCGTCGGTGAAGTCGCCCAGGTTGTCGCCGATGTTCAGCAGCACCCGGTGGGTGGCGCCGACCGCCATGCGCCGCGGGCTCTTCGCCGACTTCTTCCACTCCTCCTTCTCGCCGCGCACCAGCACGTTGCTGCCGTCGTCGGCGACCGGATAGCCGAGGCTCTTCAGGTTGGCGATCGTGGCCTTCTCCTCGATGTCCTTGCGGTTCGAGACGTAGAAGATCGCCACGCCCTTCGACTGGGCGTACTTGATGAACTCGAGCGAGCCGGGGACGGCACCGGAGGTCTCGGTGTTCACATAGGCGGTCCAGGTCTTCGAGCTGAAGCCGTTGCCGCTCTTCACGGTCCAGGCCTGATAGCCCGAGTTGTCCATCACGGTCTCGTCGAGGTCGAGGATGACCGCCGTCGGCAGGCTCTCGTAGCCGGACGCCTGCTCGCCCGGCAGCGCCGTCCAGCTGTTGTCGGCCAGGGCCTGGTCGAGGCGCAGCTCCGCCAGCTTGTAGAGCCCGTAGGCGTTGGCCTTGAACTCGACGGCCCGCTGCGTCCAGTAGGTCGCGTTCAGGCCGTCGTTCGGCGCCGGGTCGGCGGCGAGGGCCGACGTGGACCCCGCCGCGGTCAGCGCGAACAGTCCAGCCGCGACCAGCCCGGCGAGCGGGCGGCGGTGCATGGTGTCGAACATGGTGTGCCTCTCTGTTTCCCTGTGATCCCGAACGCACTGCTGGCGGCGGCCCGATGCGCCCCCCTGTGCACCCTTCGGGCCGCGACTCATGTTCGGTTCCGAACATGTTGCCGGCGGTCGGCCCGCCGGCCAAGCGCAATCGCGCCCGGCCCGTCGCGGCATCCCCTCTTTGCGGTATGCGCGCGATGCTGGTGCGCGGCTAGGGTCGACCCCGCAATGCACGTGTCGCAACGGAGGTGGCCATGGGCGTGCTCGACAGCTTGCCGCAACCCGAGCTGATGGCGATCGGGGACTCGATCTACAACGGCGTCCGCTCGCTCTCGATCAACAACGAGCTGTCGCAACTCAGCGCACCGTCGCTGGTCGCCGAGGGGCTGGGAATCCGCCGGCGCTTCGCCTGCCCGGACTACGGCCGGCCGATGCTGATCGACTTCGAGAAGTACGTGCACATGCTGCCCGACGTCGGCGGCATCAAGGCGGACATCCTGGACAACTTCCGTTACTGGCTGCCGGCCCCGGCGCCGCGCTCCGGCCTGCCGGTGTTCGACAACCTGTCGATCGCCTCGACGGTGTACCGGGACCTCATCGAACGGACCGCCGAGACCGCCGAGGTCGAGCTGCACGCCATGAACGCCGGGCAGATCGACGATGCCGACGGGGTGATCGCCCGGCTCGCCGGCCTGTACTTCGCGCTGAACACGCGCTTCGTGCTCAACCCGCGCGGCCTGGACGAGCTGATGGGGAAGACCGCCGTGGAGATCGCGGCGATCCGCAGGCCGAAGGCCCTGCTGGTGAACATCGGCAGCAACGACGGCCTGTACGCCATGGCGTTCGACGCCCGCGCCGACATCCGCTACGCGAACGCCCGGCCGGCGCTGCGGGACCTGGTCGACGCGCTGGCCGCCCTGCCGGCGGAGACCGAGATCTACTTCAACGGCCTGGTGCTGCCGAGCACGGTCTCCAACCTGATGCCGGTCGACTACTACGCCACCAACAACCGGCCGCCGGAGGGCGGCTACTACGCCGAGTACGAGAACGCCTTCAGCCTCGGCAGCTACGGAACCATCAGCGCGGCCCAGATGGCGGTTCTCGACCAGGACGTCGCCGAGCACAACGCCTACACCCTCGACTACATCCGCTCGAAGAACCAGGCGCGGTTCCATTTCGTCGACGTCGCCGCGGTGCTGAAGCGGCTGAACGCCAAGCATGAACCCGACACCCCGACCAACGGGTTGCGCATGGCCGACCGCAAGCGCTTCACCAACACCATCCTCGAGGCCGCGCCGTTCCCGTTCCCGGCGTTCCGGAGCGGCGGGCTGCAGAGCCTGGACGGCATGCATCTGAGCACCCTCGGCTACGGGGTGCTGGCACAGAGCGTGCTCGACGCCATGGGCAGCGGCCGCCGGCTGAACCTGGAGGGTGTGTACCAGCGCGACACCCTGCTGCAGCAGATGCCGCGGATCTGGAGCGTGGCGCTGTGGCTGTGGCTCGACATCCGCCGGGCGCGGTTGCTGGACCAGCCCGATCCGGCGGCGGCCGGCCACGAGGAGGCCGCGGTCGCCGGCCTCATGGACGCCGCCGCCAAGTTCAAGATCGACTGAACGCCCGAGCGCGGCGGCGGCGCGCGGACGCTCAGGCGGTCGCCCGCCGCACGATGGTGAAGCCGAGGTCGAGGATCGGCGTCTCGACCGGCTCGCCGCTCTTGCGCGCCAGCAGCATGCGCCCGGCCTCGGCGCCGATCGCGCGGCCGGGGATGCTGACGGTGGTCAGGCCGAGGCCGAGCTCGCCGGCGAACTCGAAGTCGCCGAAACCGGCGATCGCCAGCCGGTCGGGCACCGCGATGCCGCGGCGCCGGGCCTCGCTGACGGCGCCCAGCGCCGCGGAATCGCTGGAGCAGAACACCGCGTCGGTGTCGGGCCAGCACTCCAGCAGGGCGGCGAGGTCGCGGGCGCCGCGCTCGACCATCGAGCCGTCGGCCGGCTCCGGGACCACGCGCGGCGCGCCGAGGCCGAGCTCGGCGAGTGCTGCCTCGTAGCCCCGGCGGCGCAGCCTGCCGCGGCGATCCCCGTCGGCGGCACCGCCGCCGGCGGCTGGCCGGCCACCACCCCTGCCGGCTTGCCGGCCACCACCCACGAAGCCGATGCGCCGGCGGCCGGTGGCGTGCAGGTGCCGGGTCATCGCCCGGCCGGCCTCCTGGTTGGAGAACCCGACCGCCATGTCGACCGGGTCCTCGGGCAGTTCCCAGACCTCGACCACCGGGATGCCGGCGCCGGCCAGCATGCTGCGGGCGGCCGTGGTGTGGTCGCCGCTGGTCAGCACGATGCCGTCCGGCCGGCGGCTCAGCGCCGTGGCGACCAGCGCCTCCTCGGTGGCGCTCGAGTACTCGGTGGTGCCGAGCAGCAGCTGGTGGCCGGCCTCGCGCAGGCTCTGCGCCAACCCGTCGACGGTCGAGGCGAAGATCGAGCCGGACAGGGTCGAGACCAGGGCGGCGACCAGCCGGCTCTCGCGCGACGACAGGGCGCCCGCCCCCTGGTCCGGGACGTAGCCGAGCTCGCGCACCGCCGCTACTACGCGCGCGCGGGTCGCTGCCTTGACCTTCTCGGGCGTGCGCAGCACCCGCGACACCGTGATGGTCGACACCCCGGCGGCCCGCGCGACGTCCTGCATGGTCACCCAGCGGTGCGGTGGGGGAGCAGCGTCGTTCATCGTTCAACCGTCGCAAAGACCGAGAATGACATCGATAACATTCCGCGTTGACTCCTCGATGTTATCGATAACATAGTGACGCCGGTTGGAGAAGCCGGGCTGACGCTGCCGTACGATCATGGCGCGGGCGGACCCGCTGCCAGGAGGAGCCGCCATGAACGTCCAGGCCGCCGCCGCCGCGTTGACCGACGACCAGATCACGTTCTACCGCGACAACGGCTACCTGCTGGTCGAGAACGCCATCACCCCGGCCCAGCTCGACGCGATGCGCAAGGTCACCTACGACCTGATCGACCGGTCGCGCGCCGTGACCGAGAGCGACGACGTCTTCGACCTGGACGAGGGGCACACCGCCGAGAACCCCCGGCTGACCCGCATCAAGCTGCCGCACAAGCAGCACCCGATCTACTGGGACACCCTGGTCAACAGCCGCATCACCGACGTGCTGAAGGCGCTGCTCGGCCCGAACATCGCGCTCAGCACCGCCAAGCTGAACACCAAGGCGCCCGGCGGCGGTGCTGCGGTCGAGTGGCACCAGGACTGGGCGTTCTACCCGCACACCAACGACGACCTGCTGGCGGTCGGGCTGATGCTCGAGGACGTCGACGAGGCCAACGGCCCGCTGCAGGTCATACCCGGTTCCCACAAGGGCCCGGTACTGGCGCACACCAACAAGGACGGCGTGTTCTGCGGCGCGGTCGACCCGGACGACGCCGACTTCCACCAGGACAGGATCGTCACCCTGACCGGCAAGGCCGGCTCGATGACCGTCCACCACGTCCGGCTGCTGCACGGCTCGGCCCCGAACATGAGCGACCGCGCCCGGCTGATCCTGTTCTACGAGTGCCTGGCGGCCGACGCCTGGCCGCTGGTCGGCGGTGCCTCCTACTATCAGCGCCTGCCGCAGCGCCAGCTCTGGGAGGATCTGGTGCAGAACCGGATGATCTGCGGCCAGCCGACCACGCAGCCGCGGGTGGTGGCCAATCCGGTCCGCATCCCGCTGCCGCCGGCACCGGATGCCGGGTCGATCTTCAAGACCCAGAAGACCGGCGGTGCTCGCAGCGCTTTCGCCTCGATGATGGGGTGAACGCCGTGGCGACTGTCAGGGCGGCCGCGGCGAAGGCGCTGCCGATCGGCATCCAGACCAACGGCATCAAGCACACCCATGCCGAGGCGATGCCGGACGTCGACACCCGGTTCCGCATGGTCCGCGACGCCGGCGTGTTCGACTACGTCGACAAGACCCCGGACCCGGACCAGATCGAGGATTTCGCGCGGGCCAGCGAGAAGTACGGCATCCCGGTGCGCTGCGGCGGCTGGTTCTACGCCCTCGGCGAGGACGAGCCGCTGCTGCTGAAGAACCTGGACACCGCCCGCCGGCTCGGCTCGACGATCCACAACGTCCAGGTCAAGACCCTGCGCGCCGACGGCCGGCCGGCGACCGACGAGGACGTCGCCGAGTTCTACGCCTTCGCCTTCGAGGAGGGCGCCAAGCGCGGGGTCGAGCCGTGCTTCGAGATCCACGTCAACATGTGGTCGGAGGATTTCCGGCGGGTCGAGACGGTCGCCCGCCTGGTCGAGGGGCGCGGCCTGCCGTTCCGCATGACCCTCGACCACAGCCACGTGATCTTCAAGATCGACCATCCCGACGAGCAGGACGTCTCCGGCATCCGCGAGGACGTCGCGGCCGGCCGGCTGGTGCTGGACCCGTATCGGCCGGGCCACGTCTGCGGGACCTGGATCGAGGCCGGCTGGGTCCGGCACTGCCACGCCCGCGCGGCGGTGCCGAACAACCCGCGCAACACCGCGGCGACCGGCCCGGACGGCAAGCCGGGCCGCGGCATCCAGTACCCGTTCGTCGATCCCGGTCCGGGCAACTACGACGCCGCCTGGGACGGCGCCCTGCTGGAGCCGTGGAAGGAAGTGGTGCGCCAGCTGATGCGCCACCACGCCGCCGACCCGGAAAGCCGGCTCGGCCAGATCAGCACCGAGTTCATCCCCAACCTCGACTACGGCGAGGGCTGCCGCTACTCGCTGTTCGAGCAGTCGATCGCCTGCGCCGGGTGGCTGCGCGAGACCTGGGCCGAGATATCGGCTTCCCGGAACGGCTGACCGCTACCCGGCGGCCGCCGCCCGCTCGATGGCCGGCCGCCAGCCGGGCTCGACCGGCAGGCCGAACGTCTCGACCAGGGTGCGCTCGATGCCGCCGGCGTCGAGCTGGTGCTGTTCCTGCGCCCGGCCCGGCCGGCGTACCGTGTAGCGGGAGTTGAACAGGGTGTGGCGCGCCTCCGGCGTGACCCGTGTCACCAGCAGGTTGCGCCGGAAGTTCGACTCCGGATGGGTCGAGGTGAACCAGTTGGCGGCTTCCAGGTCGGCGTCCTGCACGGCGTCCTGCGAGATCTGGTAGACCGACAGCCACACGCCGTCGCGCCGCGCCTGCAGCAGCAACTCGGTGCCGAACGGGATGACCCGGAAGGTCTCGTGCCGGGTCTCCTGCGCCTCCTCGGTGTCGAGGCGCAACGGCTCGGTCGGGACCACGCTGCCGAAGCCGACGTCGACCAGCCAGGGCACGCCGTCCAGCTCGGTCCGCAGCACCTGGTGGGTGCGCGGCTGCGGGCGCGCACCCGGCGGCATGTTCCAGAGCACCCGGCCCATCATCGGCGTCACCGGGTAGCCCAGCGTGGTCAGGACGCGGCGGAACAGGCTGTTCTGCTCGAAGCAGTAGCCGCCGCGGGTCGAGCCCAGCAGCTTGCGGTCGACTGCGCCGGGGGTCAGGTCGATGCCGCGGCCGAGCAGGGCGTCGATCCCCTCGAACGGGATCGCCGCCGGCTGCAGCTCGTGCAGCGCCTTGAGGGTGGCGAGGTCGGCGGTCCGCGGTCCGCGGTAGCCGACCCGCGCGAAGTACTGGTCCAGGTCGACCGCCGGCGCCGCCTCCGTCCCGGCCAGGGCCGCCAGGATCTGCCGGACCGCGACCGGGGCCTGGACGTCGACCAGCCGGATCGACGGGTGGCGTGCGGCGAAGGCCTGCTTGACGGCGGCCCGGGTCGCGCCGTCGACGCTGCCGCCGATCGCCACCAGGTCGAATGCGGCCGGATCGAAGTCGGCGGCCGCCTGCTCGGGCCGGCTCGACCCCTGGGCCGCGTGGCCGAGCTGGGCCAGTCCGTGCAGCACCGTGTCGATGGCGTTCTGCGAGCGGCCGAGGACCAGGATACGGGCCGGCGAGGCGGCCGGGGCTTCGGGTTGTCGGGTCATGCCACGGCCTTCGCATAGGGGGTGAACTCGCGGGCCCGGCGCAGGGCGCTCGCCCACCAGGACAGGCGGGCCAGCATGGTCGCCGCCGCCTTCTCGGCACCTTCCGGGTTGCGCAGCCGGCCGTCGCCGAACTGGCCGGCCGCGTTGGCGAAGGCCACGCCGTCGCGAGTGCCGACCGCATGCAGTTCGGCGAACACGTGCCGCAGGTGCTCGACCGCCCGCAGGCCGCCGGATACCCCTCCGTAGGACACGAACGCCACCGGCTTGGCCTCCCATTCCTGCTTGGCGGAGTCGATCAGCGCCTTCAGCGGCGCCGGGAAGGAGTGATTGTACTCCGGGCTGACCACCACGTAGGCGTCGGCCCGGGCGATCCGCGCGCGCAGGGTGGCCCGCGCCGCCGGGTCCTTGCCGTCGATCCCGCGGGCCACGTCGGCGTCGGCCGGGTCCAGGACATCGACGGCGAAGCCGCCGGCCGCCTCGATGCGGGCGATGGTCCAGCCGGCGACGGTGTCGCAGAGCCGCCCTTCGCGGGCGCTGCCGTAGATGACCGCCACATCGATTGGCGCCACGTCGATTGGCGCCGCGTCGATGGTCGCGCCGGCGGGACTGGGGGATGGGTTCATGCGTGCACTCCTGGTGTTCCGATACCATGAGTGCGAGGATATGGAACCTCAAGTAAAGTTCAGGTCAAGAGGCATGGCGAAGAAATTTCAGGGGCCGGCCGATCGGCAGCTCACCGTCGGCGAAGTCGCCGCGCGCAGCGGTGTGGCGGTGTCGGCGCTGCACTTCTACGAGACCAAGGGGCTGATCCGCAGCCAGCGTACCGCCGGCAACCAGCGCCGCTATCCGCGCGCGGTGCTGCGGCGGGTTGCGGTGATCAAGACGGCCCAGCGGGTCGGCATCCCGCTGGCCGAGATCCGCGAGGCCTTGAGCGGCCTGCCGGAGGACGCGACGCCGACCACCGAGGACTGGCGGCGGCTGTCGACCCATTGGCGCGGCGACCTGGACGACCGGATCCGCCGGCTGACGCGCCTGCGCGACCTGCTGGACCTGTGCATCGGCTGCGGCTGCCTGTCGGTCGGCGCCTGCCCGCTGTGCAACCCGGACGACGTGCTGGCCGGCCAGGGGGCGGGGGCGCGGCTGCTCGATCCGGACTAGCGGGGTTTCCGGGGGCGGAACGCCTTGCGGCCCTTCCCCGGCGGCCTAATATGCCGGTCCTTCCGAACGCCAGCCGACTGGAGCACCCGATGACCGACGCGGCCGCACCCCGCGAGAACGAGCCCCGTATCGACGCCGAGGAGATCCTCGAGGGCATCCTCGACTGGGTCGAGGTCGAGACCCCGACCTACCACGGCGCCGAGGTCAACAAGCTGGCCGACAAGGTGCAGACGGTCTGGTCTGACGTCGGCTGCACGGTCGAGCGGATTCCGGGGCGCGACGGGTTCGGCGACCACGTGCTGGTGCGCTCGCCCGACTGGAAGGAGGGCGAGCCGTCGATCCTGGTGCTGTCGCACATGGACACGGTGCACCCGCTGGGCACCAAGGACGCCGCCAACCCGATCCGGCGCGAGGGCGATTCGGTCTTCGGCCCCGGCATCTACGACATGAAGGCGGGCGCCTACCTGCCGTACTACGCTTGGCGCCACCTGAAGCGGCTCGGCCGGGCCAACGGCCTGCCGGTGACCTTCCTGTACGTCTCGGAGGAGGAGGTCGGCAGCCCGACCAGCCGCGAGGTCATCGAGCGCGAGGGCCGCAGGGCGAAGTACGTGCTGGTCACCGAGCCGGCCCGCGACGGCGGCAAGATCGTGACGGCGCGCAAGGGCGTCGGGCGGTTCGAGCTGAAGATCACCGGCCGGCCGGCGCATGCCGGCGCCCAGCACCAGGACGGCCGCAGCGCGGTCAGGGAACTGGCCCACCACATCCTGGAGATCGAGGGCTATACCGACTACGAGCGCGGCGTGACCACCAATGTCGGGATGATCCAGGGCGGCACCGGGGTCAACGTGGTGCCGCGCGAGGCGAGCGCCGAGATCGACCTGCGGGTGGTCACCGCGGCCGACGGCGAGGAGCTGACGGCGAAGATCCTGAACCGGGTGGCGCGCGACCCGGACGTCGAGGTCGAGATCTCCGGCGGCATGAACCGGCCGCCCTACGAGCGCTCGGAGGCGATCGACGCGCTGTTCGAGCAGGCCCGGGAGCTGGCCGCCAAGACCGGGCTCGAGCTGGTGTCGACGCCGCTGACCGGCGGCGGGTCGGACGGCAACTTCACCGCCGCCCTCGGCATTCCGACGCTGGACGGCCTCGGGGCCGACGGCAAGGGCGCGCATACCCTGCACGAGCAGATCTACGTGTCGTCGCTGGAACCGCGCGCGGCCATGTGGGTCGAGCTGCTGGGAGGCCTGAAATGACGGTGGAATTTGCCGCGCGCGGCAGCCATGCCGAGATCGAGGAGGGCACGGCACTCGCCCCGAAGTTCGACGCCGACGGGCTGATCCCGGCGATCGCCTCCGATGCCGGGGACGGCACGGTGCTGATGATGGCCTGGATGAACGCCGAGGCGCTGAAGGCCACGATCGAGACCGGCGAGGCCCACTACTGGTCGCGCTCGCGCCGCGAGATGTGGCGCAAGGGCGGCACCAGCGGCCATGTCCAGAAGGTCCGGGAGGTCCGGCTGGACTGCGACCAGGACGCGGTGCTGCTGCTGGTCGAGCAGGAAGGCCCGGGGGCCTGCCATGTCGGCTACCGGTCGTGCTTCTTCCGGCGGGTCGCGCCCGACGGCGCCGGCGGGGTGCGGCTGGAGACGACGGGCCCGAAGGCGTACGATCCCAAGGCGGTCTACAAGACCAAGCCTTGAGGAGCGAGTTGTGAGCGGAACGGTCGAGGTGACGTTGCCGGCGGTGGCCAGGACGGCGGCGGTGACGGAAACGCCGCTTGGCCGGCTGACGGTGCCGTCGCGGGCGATCCCGGAGCGCCGGGTGTCGGTCGACCCCGAGGAACTGGCCCGGCTGCGCGACGCGGCCCGCGGCGCGGCGGCCAACGCCCACGCGCCGTACTCGGGGTTCGCGGTCGGCGCCGCCCTGGTCATGGCCGACGACCCGGAGCGCCGGGTGTTCGTCGGCACCAACGTCGAGAACGCCAGCTATGGCGGCACCATCTGTGCCGAGCGCACGGCCCTGACCCAGGCGTCCTCGGCCGGGTTCCGCAGGCTCTCGGTGCTGGCGGTGTCGTGCGCCCGGGCGCTGCACGCCCGCCTGGCCGACCGGTCGCCCTGCGGGATCTGCCGGCAGTTCATCGCCGAGTTCGCGACCGACGAGCCGCCGAGCCTGGTGCTGATCGATTCCGGCGAGGACGGCTCGCTCGGCGAGATCCTCGATCTCGAGCGGCTGCTGCCCTACCCGTTCCGGCTGGACCGGTAGCGTCTTTCGGCGTCGCGGCGGCGGGTGGGTTCCGGAGCCGGGCGCCTACGCGCCCTCTCCGGAATGACGAAGGGAGAGGGGATAGCTGTATAATTTCCGTCATCCCGGAGGGTCCGCGCGAGCGGGCGGCTCCGGGACCCACCGGCCGCTCCTACCGTGGACGCGTCAGGGCCATCCCGCGGTCTGGCGCAGCGCCTCGGCGACGACGATCCCGGCGCTGACTGCGACGTTCAGCGAGCGCGCGCCGGCGACCATGGGAATCCGGACCGCCAGGTCGGCGGCGGCGTGGACGGCGTCCGGCACGCCGGCGCTTTCGCGGCCGAGAAGCAGGCGGTCGTCCGGCGCGAATCGCACATCCGGCAGCGCGACCGACCCGCGGGTCGACAGCACGACCAGCCGCCCCGGCTGGCGCGCCGCCAGGTATGTGCTCCAGGAGCTGTGACGCCGCACCTCGGCGAACTCCAGGTAGTCCATGCCGGCCCGCCGCAGCCGCGGCTCGGACCACACGAAGCCGCAGGGTTCCACGATGTCGACTCCGACGCCGAGACAGGCGGCCAGCCGGAGTATGGTTCCGGTGTTCTGCGGAATGTCGGGTTCGAACAGCACGAGACGCATGCGCGGCTAATAACCGCGGCGCGACGCTTTGCAAACCTCCGGGGCCTGCGGTATAGCGAAGCGGCACGGGGCGGGAACGCCGGCCGGATTGCGACAGCGCGTCGCGTTGGTCCGGCCGCCCGGTCCGTATAGTGAAATGAGTCACGGGTCGTCCGGGGGCGACCGTTTGAGGGCTGGAGGACCATGGCTGACACCCATCAGGGCGAGACCCGCCGCGACTTCCTGTATGTCGCGACGGCCGCGGTCGGCGCCGTCGGGGCGGCGTGCGTGGCTTGGCCGTTCATCGACCAGATGAACCCGGCGGCGGACACGCTGGCGCTCGCATCCATCGAGTTCGACACGTCGACGGTCGCCGAGGGCATGGCGGTGACCGTCAAGTGGCGCGGCAAGCCGGTGTTCGTGCGGCACCGGACGCAGCAGGAGATCGACGAGGCCCGGGCGGTACCGCTTGCGGACCTGCGCGACCCGCAGACCGACGCCGAGCGCGCGACCAAGCCGGAGCAGCTGATCGTGGTCGGCGTGTGCACGCACCTCGGCTGCGTCCCGCTCGGCCAGAAGCCCTCGGATCCGAAGGGCGAGTTCGGCGGCTGGTTCTGCCCGTGCCACGGCTCGCACTACGACACGTCCGGGCGCATTCGGAAGGGTCCCGCGCCGCGGAACCTCGAGGTCCCGGAGTATCAGTACATCTCCGATACCGTCGTCCGGATCGGCTGAGGGAGGGCGACGCGTCATGGCCGCGAAATTCGACAACTCGATCGTGCGCTGGATCGACCATCGGCTGCCGATCTTCAGCTTCATGCATCACGAGATGCACGAGTACCCGACCCCGAAGAACCTGAGCTACTGGTGGAACTTCGGGTCGCTCGCCGGGATCGCCCTGGTCGTCATGCTGGTGACCGGCATCACCCTGGCGATGCACTACACCCCGCACGTGGACTACGCGTTCAGCTCCGTCGAGCGCATCATGCGCGACGTCAACTACGGCTGGCTGATCCGCTACATCCACATGAACGGGGCCAGCTTCTTCTTCATCGTGGTCTACATCCACATCTTCCGCGGCCTGTACTACGGGTCGTACAAGGCGCCGCGCGAGCTGCTGTGGATGCTCGGCGTGGTCATCCTGCTGCTGATGATGGCGACCGCGTTCATGGGCTACGTGCTCCCCTGGGGCCAGATGAGCTTCTGGGGCGCCACCGTGATCACCAACCTGTTCTCGGCCATCCCGGTGGTCGGCGACAGCATCGTGACCTGGCTGTGGGGCGGCTTCGCGGTCGACAACGCGACCCTGAACCGCTTCTTCTCGCTGCACTACCTGCTGCCGTTCGTGATCGTCGGCGTGGTGGTGCTGCACCTGGTGGCGCTGCACCGGTTCGGCTCGAACAACCCGCTCGGCATCGACGTCAAGGGCCCGAAGGATCAGATCCCCTTCCACCCGTACTACACCGCGAAGGACGCCTTCGGCCTCGGCGTGTACCTGATCATCTTCTCGGCGTTCGTGTTCTTCGCGCCGAACTACATGGGGCACCCGGACAACTACATCCCGGCCGACCCGCTGGTGACCCCGGCGCACATCGTGCCGGAATGGTACTTCCTGCCGTTCTACGCGATCCTGCGCGCGATCCCGGACAAGCTCGGCGGCGTGCTGTTCATGTTCGGCGCCATCGCGGTGCTGTTCATCCTGCCCTGGCTCGACCGCTCGCCGGTCCGCAGCGGCCAGTTCCGCCCGATCTTCAAGATCTTCTTCTGGATCCTGGTGATCGACGTGGTGGCGCTGACCTATCTCGGCGGCAAGCCGCCGGAGGGCTGGTACGTGATCGCGTCGCGACTGGCGACCGCCTACTACTTCATCCACTTCCTGGTGATCCTGCCGCTGCTCTCGGTGTTCGAGACCCCGCGGCAGTTGCCGAAATCGATCAGCGAGCCGGTGACCGGCGGCGGCGCAGGGTTCGCCGGCGCGACCGCGACCCCGAGGGAGAAGGTCTGATGATCGCGCGCATCAAGACGCTGGCGGCGGCCGGATTGGTCGCGGCCAGCCTCGCGGCCCCGGCGGCGATGGCCGCCGAGGGCGTGGCCATCCCGTCGCAGGAGTGGTCGTTCGGGGGGATCTTCGGCACCTTCGACAGGGCCGCCCTGCAGCGCGGCTTCCAGGTCTACCAGAACGTCTGCGCCAGCTGCCACGGGCTGGACTACGTCGCGTACCGCAACCTCGAGCAGCTCGGCTACAACGAGGACGAGATCAAGGCGATCGCGGCCGAGAAGCAGGTGACCGACGGACCGAACGACGAGGGCGAGATGTTCGAGCGTCCCGCCAAGCCGTCGGACCGCTTCGTCAGCCCGTTCCCGAACGACGCGGCGGCGCGGGCCGCCAACGGCGGCGCCCTTCCGCCCGAGCTGTCGCTGATCGTCGACGCCCGCGCCGGCGGTGCCGACTACATCTACGCGGTGCTGACCGGCTACCAGGACGCGCCGTCCGGCGTCACCGTTCCCGACGGCATGTACTACAACGCCTATTTCCCGGGGCACCAGATCGCCATGCCGCCGCCGCTGTTCCCGGACGGCGTGACCTACGGCGACGGCACCGCCGCGACGATCGCCCAGCAGGCCAAGGACGTGACCACGTTTCTGGCGTGGGCGTCCGAGCCGAACCTGGAGGAGCGCAAGCGGGCCGGTCTGATGACCATCCTGTTCCTGCTGGTGTTCACCGGCCTGCTCTACGCGACCAAGCGGAAGATCTGGGCCGACGTGCACTGACCGTCCGTCACGGACGTACCGGGCAGGGCCGGAAGGGAAACCTTCCGGCCCTTTCCGTTTGACGGCGACGGCCGTCGAGGTCGTGGATGGTGCGCTGGACGGTCGGGAATGGGGGGGGGCCCCGGGATCGATCGGCGATATTTGATCTGCATTGCGTGTGTCGTGATCGGCGCACGGGTGGTACAAATAACGGATGCAACCATACGGGCTTCTGGGTCTCGGGAGACGCCTGATCGGCCGCGCCGCGGTGGTCGCCGGCGTCTACGCCGTTGTGGCAACGGTCTACATCGTCCTGTCCGATCGACTGCTGGGCCTTCTCGTCAAGGATTCGAGCCGCCTCGTCGAGTACGGCACGATCAAGGGCACCGTCTTCGTCCTGGTCACCGCCCTCGGGCTGTTCGCGACGTGGACGTATCTCGCCCGCCGCGAGGAGGGCGAACGCCGGCGGCGGATCACCGCGCAGCAGCGGCTCGGCGAACTGGCGAACGCGATCCCCAATCCGCTGCTGGTGCTGTCGCCCGAGGGCCGGCACCTCGAATGGAACGGCGCCCTGGAGACCCTGACCGGGCTTGGCCCGGAACGGCTGTCCGAGGCGACGATCGCCGACCTGGCGCATGCCGACGACCTCGCCGCCGCGGCGGCGGCGCTCGGGCGCGTGGTCCAGACCGGCCGGCCGGACAGCGTGGATGCCCGGATCATCACCGCCGACGGCTCGGCCCGCCTGTACCGCTGGCACGGTGCCGCCGGCCGCGACGCGGACGGGCGGATCGACAGGGTCGCCGTGGTCGGCGTCGACCTGACCGACCTCAAGGCGATCCAGGACGAGTTGCAGCAGTCGGTGCTGCGCGCGCAGCACCTGCTCCGGCAGACGGTCGCGGCGCTGACCGTCGCGGTCGAGAAGCGCGGCGCCTACACGGCCGGTCACGAGCAGCGGGTGACCGCCCTGTCGCTGGCGATCGCCGACGAGATGGGGCTGCCCCCGGAGGAGCGCGAGGGGCTCCAGTACGCCGCCAGCCTGCACGACATCGGCGAACTGGCGGTGCCGGCGGACATCCTGGTCCGGCCGGCCCTGCTGACGCCCAGCGAGCGCGAGATCGTGAAGTCACACTCGGACCACGGCTACGAGATCCTGCGATCGGTCTCGTTCCCGTGGCCGGTCGCCGACATCATCCGGCAGCACCACGAGCGGCTCGACGGCTCCGGCTACCCGTGCGGCCTGAAGGGCGGGGAGATCCGCCGCGAGGCCCGGATCATCGCGGTCGCCGATGTCGTCGAGGCGATGTGCAGCCACCGGCCGTACCGGCCCGCGCTCGGGAAGGACGCGGCACTGGCCGAGATCCGGGACGGCCGGGCGACCCGATACGACCCCGCCGTCGTCGATGCCTGCCTGACGGTCTGGCGCGAGGGCTTCGAGTTCCCGGCGGTGAATGTGTGATCGACCGGGGCCGGGTCGGCCCGAGATCCGCTTCGGCAGAGCGGGCGCGGCGCCGCACGCCCTTTCGCTCGGCCGCTGCCCCGCGCTATAGGTCTTGTGAAGAACGAACAGCGGAAAGACGGACCATGGCGGACGATACCCGGGAGGCCCTAGTCGGCGTAATCGGCGGCAGCGGCGTCTATCAGATCGACGGCCTCGAGAACACGCGCTGGGAAACCGTGCCGTCGTCGTTCGGTGAACCGTCCGACCAGCTGCTGTTCGGCGAACTCGACGGCCAGCGGCTGGTATTCCTGCCGCGCCACGGCCGCGGCCACCGCTACAGCCCGACCGACATCAACTATCGGGCCAACATCGACGCCCTCAAGCGCGCCGGGGTCACCGACATCATCTCGGTCTCGGCGGTCGGCTCGCTGAAGCACGAATACGCGCCGGGCCACCTGGTCCTGGTCGACCAGTTCATCGACCGGACGTTCGCCCGCGAGAAGAGCTTCTTCGGCAAGGGCTGCGTGGCGCACGTGTCGATGGCGCACCCGGTCAGTACCCGGATTGGCGACGCGCTGGAGGCGGCCTGCAAGGAACTCGGCCTCGCGCACACCCGCGGCGGTACCTACCTGACCATGGAAGGGCCGCAGTTCTCGAGCCTGGCCGAGTCCAACCTGTACCGGTCCTGGGGCTGCGACGTCATCGGCATGACCAACATGCCGGAGGCCAAGCTGGCGCGCGAGGCGGAGATCCCGTATGCGACGGTCGCCATGGTCACCGACTACGACTGCTGGCATCCGGACCACGACCACGTCACGGTCGAGATGGTGGTCAAGGTCCTGCTGTCGAACGCCGAGCACGCCCGGTCGCTGATCAAGACTGCGGCGCCCAAGCTGCGGCGTCGGCCGCTGGTCGACGAGCAGGGCGGCGACCACGCCCTGGAGTACGCGCTGATCACCCATGCCGAGGCGCGCGATCCGGAGGTCGTCGCCCGCCTCGACGCGGTTGCCGGCCGGGTGCTCGGCGGTCCGGTGCAGGGTTAGAGGCCGGCCCGGTGCGCGGTCCCGGACGCGGCAGGGGGCGGGGCGGTATCGGCGGCCTGGAGGGCCTGTACCGCAAGGTCACCGCGTCGCGTCCGGACGACGCCCGCACGCTCAACGTCAAGTCGGTGCTGGCGCTGGAGAACGGCCGGGTGGCCGAGGCGGCCGAGCTGATTGGCCGGGCGCTGGTGATCGAACCGGCGGAGCGCACCTACCTGTTCCACATGGCGAAGGTGTGCGCCCGTGGCGGCTGGTGGCACGAGGCCGCCGACGCGCTGCGCCACGCGATCTACGTCAACCCGCGCGACGCCGAGTGCTGGTACGGGCTCGGCGTCGCCTTCAAGGAGCTCGGCGAGCCCGACCAGGCGGCCGTGTGCTGGCAGCAGTGCCTGCTGTTCGAGCCCGGCCACGCCGGCGCCCAGGAGGCGCTGGCGCAGGGGCAACGCTAGGCTCGGGGGCGGTTGCCCGGCCGTTCGGGTCGCGCGGTCGGGGGCTCCGACGTCCGCTCGCCCCGTCCGCCGGTCAGCACCAGCCCGTACATGCCGGCGGCGATCAGCGCCATGGCGAGCAGCTGGTAGGTCTGCAGGCTGTCGCCGAGCACCAGTACCGCCAGCAGCATCGTCACCGCCGGGGCGGGAACCGTGACGGAGCTGGCCAGCGACACGTCGATGTGCCGCATGGCGTGGAACCAGAGGATCAGCTCCAGGTAGTAGGCGACGCCCATGACGATCGCCGCCCGCTGAAACGACGGGTCGATGCCGGCCGCCAGCAGCCCCGCGCCGTCCCCGATGACCATCGCCAGCACCAGGAGGCAGCCGCCGGACACCACGAGGCGGGAGACCGTCACCTGGTTCGGCGTCGCCGGCGTCGTCTCGAGCACCCGCTTCAGCATGATGTGCGCGACGCTCCACAGCAGCGGGATGCCGAGGGCGAACACGGTCCACCAGGAGATGTCGGCGACCCGGAAGGTCCCCTCGGTCGTCAGGTAGACCAGCGCCGCGATCATCAGGGCCGTGAAGAACAGTTCGGCGCCCGACTTGCGCTTGCCGAGGAACAGCCGCTCGACCAGCGTCGCGAAGACCGGATAGGCCTGCAGGGCGATGGCGAGGCTGACGGGGCCCGCCCGTTCCGCCGCAACCACGTACATGTAGGTCGATCCGCCGAACATCGCGCCGGTGACGAGGGCGATCAGCCCGGATCGTCCCCGGCAGGCTTGCACCAGACGCCCGAGCGGATCCGCGCTACGGGCGCGCAGGATCTCGGCTCCGAACAGCGGCAGGGAGGCGACGAGCTGCCAGAACGTCAGCCAGACCGCGAACGTCAGGCCGGCACTCCCGGCGGGACGGGCGTTGGCCAGGATCGGCAGCGCGCCGAGGATCCCGAGGCACAGCAGAGCGAAGCCGATGCCGGTTCGGGGTGACCTGTCCATGGGATCGGGCTCCAGTGTGCGTATCGATGCATTTTGCATCGATATTCTTGTCTCGCTGTCGTTGCAATGAGAGTATTGCGCTGATGACAATGTGGTGCCCCGACCTCTCCCGGCATGCCGGTCCGGCCTACTGCGCGATCGCCGATGCGGTCGGCGCTGCCGTGGCGAGCGGCCGGCTGGCGCCCGGCGACCGCCTGCCGCCGCAGCGCGATCTCGCCTACCGTCTGGGGCTGTCCCTCAACACGGTGACCCGTGGCTATGCGGAAGCGATCCGACGCGGCTACCTGGACGGCGCGGTCGGGCGGGGAACCTATGTCCGGACGCCGCCCGCCGACCGACCGGCGGCCGAAGGAGCTCGGGCGGCGCTGACCCGGCCGGTCGCCGGGCCGATCGACTTCGCCAACAATCTGCCGTTCCGCGGCTCCGCCGCGGACGCGCTCGCCCGGACCCTCGCAGGGCTCGCCGCCGACACCGCCCTGGGCGCGCTCCTGGACCACAAGCCCGACGTCGCGCTGGACCGTCACGCCGAAGCGGGGCGCCGCTGGATCGCCACGCTGGGCCTGGACGGGAGCGGACGTCGCGTCGTGCTCACCAGCGGCGCGCAGCATGGGCTGTTGGTGACGCTTCTGGCCCTGACCCGGCCGGGCGACGCCATCCTGGTCGAGGAACTGACCTATCCGCCCCTGCTGGCGATCGCGCGCCGTCTCGGACTGCACGTGTTCCCGGTCGCCCTGGACGGCGAGGGCGTCGCGCCCGCGGCGCTGGACGAGCTGTGCCGGACCACGGCGGCGCGGGTCCTGTGCTGCACACCGACCCTGCAGACGCCGACCGCGGTCACGATGGGCGCCGAGCGTCGCCGGGCGATCGCCGATCTGGCCGAGCGCCACCGCCTGACCGTCGTCGAGGACGACGTCTTCGGCTTTCTGCCTGCCGCGCGCCCGGCGCCGCTGGCCGCGTACGCGCCGGACCGGACGGTCCTGGTGGCGAGCACGTCGAAGAGCCTGGCACCGGGCCTCCGGGTCGGGTACCTGCACGCGCCGGAGCGTCTGGAGGCCGCCCTGCGGTCGGCGGTCGCCCTGTCGTCCTGGATGCCGCCGCCACTGATGGCCGAGGTCGCGACGCGCTGGATCGAGGACGGCACCGCCGAGCGGCTGAACGCCGAACAGCGGGCCGAGGCCCGGCACCGCCGGGAAATGGCGCGGGCGATGCTGGCCGGCGGTGTCCTGGCCGGGTCGCCGGACGGATTCCATCTCTGGCTGCCCCTGCCGGATCCCTGGTCGCCGGACGGGTTCGAGGCCGCCGCCCGCCGGCTCGGTGTCGAGGTCCGGGGCGGCCCGCGTTTCGCGGTGGACGCGCGGGCGCGCCCGGCAGCCGTCCGCCTGTGCCTCAGCCACGAGATCGACCGGGAGCGCGTCGAGATCGGCCTGCGGACGATCGCCCGCCTGCTGGACGGCGGCTACGACGCCGACGCGTTCCTGGTGTGAGGTTCGGGGGCGTGTTGTGAGAGGAGGGCCGGCGTGCCAGGGCTACCGCGCGTTTGACCGTCCCGGCGCGGGTGCCTACCTTTCCCCGGTACCCACCGGCGCGGAGCTTCACGGCCTGTGAGCACCCTCGACCTCGGACTGATCGGCAACTGCTGCTTCGGCGCGCTCGTCGACCCCTACGCAAAGATCGTGTGGTGCTGCCTGCCGCGCTTCGACGGCGAGCCGGTGTTCGACGCCCTGCTGCGCGTCGACGACGAGGCGACGCCGGCCGACCGCGGGTTCTTCGCGATCGACCTGGCCGGCGCGACCCACGCCGAGCGCCACTACGTGCCCAACACGCCGGTACTGGTGACCCGGATCACCGCCGAGAACGGGGCGGCGATCGAGATCACCGACTTCGCGCCCCGCTTCAACCGGCACGACCGGATGTTCCGGCCGACCACGATCGTCCGCCACGTCCGCCCGGTCGCCGGCCTGCCGCGGATCCGGGTTCGGATACGCCCGGCGTTCGGCTGGGGCGCGGTCGAGCCGCAGGTGACGCGCGGCTCGAACCACATCCGCTGGGTCGGCCCGTCGCAGACCGTCCGGCTGACCACCGACGCGGTGCCTTCCTACATCATCGACGAGGCATGGTTCCTGCTCGATGGGCCGGCGACCTTCCTGCTGGGCGCCGACGAGAGCCTGCAGGACTCGATCCGGGACACCGCCCGGGTGTTCTTCGACGACACCGTGGCGTACTGGCGCAACTGGACGCGCTCGCTGAACATCCCGTTCGAGTGGCAGGCCGAGGTGATCCGCGCCGCCATCACCCTGAAGCTGTGCACCTTCGAGGAGACTGGGGCGGTGATCGCCGCCATGACCACCTCGATCCCCGAGGCGCCGCACAGCCAGCGCAACTGGGACTACCGCTACTGCTGGCTGCGCGACGCCTATTTCGTGGTCCACACCCTGAACCGGCTGTCGGCCACCCGGACGCTGGAGCACTACCTCCGCTACATCCAGAACGTGGTCGCCAAGGGGACCGAGGGCGAGATCCTGCAGCCGCTGTACTCGCTGACGCTGGAGGACCGGGTCGAGGAGCGGATCGTCGACACCCTGCCCGGCTATCGCGGCATGGGGCCGGTGCGGGTCGGCAACCAGGCCTACCGGCAGGTCCAGCACGACGTGTTCGGTGCGATCATCCTGGCGGTCACCCAGAGCTTCTTCGACTCCCGGCTGGTCCGGAAGGGCGACGAGGCCCTGTACCGCCAGCTCACGCCGCTCGGGCATGCCGCGATCGAGCGCTTCGAGGTGCCCGACGCCGGGATCTGGGAGCTGCGGACCCGCGCCTCGGTCCACACCTTCTCTGCCATGATGTGCTGGGCGGCGGCCGACCGGCTGGCCCGGATCGCCTTCCAGCTCGGGTTCGCCGAGGAGGCGGCCGAGTGGCGCGGCCATGCCGACACCATGCACGCCCGGCTGTGCGAGCGCGGCTGGAGCGAGAAGCTCGGCGGGTTCGCCGCGACCTTCGGCGGCGACGACCTCGACGCCAGCCTGCTGCTGATGCACGAGCTGGGTTTCCTGAAGGCCGACGACCCGCGGTTCGTCGGCACGGTCGAGGCGATCGAGCGCGGCCTCAAGCGCGGCAGCCACGTGTTCCGCTACGACGCGCCCGACGATTTCGGAACCCCGGAGGTCGCGTTCACGGTGTGTACCTTCTGGTTCATCGAGGCGCTGGCGGCGATCGGCCGGAAGGATGAGGCCCGGCGGATGTTCGAGGAGGTCCTGGCCTGCCGCAACACCCTCGGCCTGCTGTCCGAGGACGTCGACCCGGTGACCGGCGAACTGTGGGGCAACTTCCCGCAGACCTACTCGATGGTCGGCCTGATCAAGTGCGCCATGCGGCTGTCGCGGCCGTGGGAGGAGGTGGTGTGAGCCGTCTGGTCGTCGTATCGAACCGCGTCGCCCCGATCCAGGAGGGCAAGCAGTCCTCGGGCGGCCTGGCAGTCGCGGTCCAGGAAGCGCTGTCGGAGGTCGGCGGCGTCTGGTTCGGCTGGTCCGGCGAGATCTACACCAGCGGCTCGTCCCGGGTGAAGACCGAGACCAAGGGCCGGATCACCTATGCGACCATGCCGCTGGCCCGGCGCGACTACGACGCGTTCTACAAGGGCTACGCCAACGCCACCCTGTGGCCGCTGTTCCACTACCGCATGGAGTTCGTCGAATACCAGCGCAGCTACGTCGCGGGGTATCGGCGGGTCAACGAGGAGTTCGCCGGGCGGCTGTCGTCGATGCTGGAGCCGGACGACCTGATCTGGGTGCACGACTACCACCTGATCCCGCTCGGCCGCGACCTGCGGATGATGGGGCACCGCAACCGGATCGGGTTCTTCCTGCACATCCCGTTCCCGCCGCCGGACCTGCTGACCGCCTGCTCCGACCACGCCTACCTGGTGCAGTCGCTGTGCGCCTACGACGTCGTCGGGTTCCAGACCGAGAACGACGTGCGGAACTTCCTCGCCTACATCCGGACGATCGCCGGCGGCAGCGTCGGGCGGAACGGCCGCTTCGAGGCCTATGGCGAACGCTCGCGGGCGTGCGCGTTCCCGATCGGCATCTACCCGGACCAGCTGGCGTCGCAGGCGGCGGCCTCGGCACGCTCGCGGCAGACCCGGCGGCTGGTCGAATCGCTCGCCGGCAAGGACCTGATCGTCGGTGTCGACCGGCTCGACTACTCCAAGGGACTGGACCGCCGGTTCGACGCCTACGAGACCCTGCTGGAAGCCGCGCCCGGCCTGCGCGGCCATGTTTCCTACATGCAGATCGCGCCGCCGTCGCGCTCCGACGTGCAGAGCTACCGGGCGATCCGGGAGGTATTGGAAGGCAAGGCCGGGCGCATCAACGGCCGGTTTGCCGAGTTCGACTGGGTGCCGCTGCGCTACCTGAACAAGTCGTTCCAGCGCGACCAGCTGACCGGGTTCTTCCGGGCGGCCCGGGTCGGCTTCGTGACGCCGCTGCGCGACGGCATGAACCTGGTGGCCAAGGAGTACGTGGCCTGTCAGGACCCGGAGGATCCGGGCGTGCTGGTGCTGTCGCAGTTCGCCGGCGCGGCGGCCGAGCTGGACGGCGCGGTGACGGTCAACCCGTACGACCACGAATACGTCGCCGACGGCCTGCAACGGGCGCTGGCGATGCCGGTGGAGGAGCGGCGCGCGCGCTGGACCTCGATGATGTCGGCCTTGCGCGCCAACAACCTCGGCGTCTGGCGGCGCAGCTTCCTGCGCGCGCTCCAGGGGCGGTGAGGCGGACGATGGTGGAGCCGCTGCCCGCCCTTCTGGCCGATGTCGGCGGCACCCACACCCGGTTCGCGCTGTCCGACGCGGCCGGCCGCTTCCGCTCGGTCGAGATCGTCCATACCGCCGACTTCGACAGCGTCGAGCAGGCGATCGCCGACTACCTCGCCACCAAGGCCGGGCAGACCCGGCCGGACCGTGCGATCCTGGCGGTCGCCGGCCCGGTGAGCGGCAACCGGGTGCAGCTGACCAATGCCGACTGGGACATCGACGGGGCGGCGGTGGCCCGCCGTTTCGGGCTCGACACGGTCAGGCTGGTCAACGACTTCGCCGCGGTGGCGCGGGCTCTGCCGCTGCTCGGGCCGGCGGACCGGCACGTCGTCGGCGACTGGCATCCCGAGCCACGCGGTCCGATGGTCGCGATCGGCCCCGGCACCGGGCTGGGCGTGGCCGGGCTGGTGCCGGTCGGCCCGCGCGGCTGGCTGGCCGTGCCGGGCGAGGGCGGGCACGTCACCCTGCCGGCGATGACCGACGCCGAGAGCGCCGTCCTGGCCGTCCTGCGACGGCGGGTCGACCACGTTTCGGCGGAACGGGTGCTGTCCGGGATCGGCCTGCCGGCGCTGGACGCGGCGATCGCCGTGGTCGAGGGGGCGGCGCCGCGGCCGGACCGCGAATCCGAGTCGGTGCTGGCGGCGGCCCGCGGTGGCGAGGCACAAGCGCTGCGGGCGGTCGCGATGTTCGTCGATCTGCTGGCGACGGTCGCCGGCGACCTCGCCCTGACGTTCGGGGCGACCGGCGGCGTCTACCTTGCCGGCGGCATGCCGCTCTATCTCGGCGAGCTGTTCGATCCGGAGCGGTTCCGCGCGCGGTTCGAGGCCAAGGGCCGGTCCAGCGCCTACCTGCGCCGGATCCCGACGGCGGTGGTGACGCACGCCCAGCCGGGCCTGCTCGGGCTGAGCGCCATCGCCGCCGAGTAGGGGGCGTGGCCGAGCAGGGGCGTGCCCGAGCAGGGGCGTGGCTCGACGGGGTCGCCCGGCCGGGATACCGTGGCCGTCGAGCGAAACTGGCGTGACGTCGATCCCGGAATGAGCCGGCCCGCCCCATCTGCGATCCGTTCGCCCCGTCCGGGCCGCCCATGAGCGGCGACGGCGACCTCGCGGCGGTCCTGCGGGGCTTCCTGCACGCGCGCGGACCGTCGCTCGGCGTCGACCTGGTCTCGCACACCGGCGAGAACGTGCTGACCCTGGCGCGCGTCCTCGGGACCGATCCCGCGGTCGGCCGTCGCGCGCTGCGGACCAGCTACCTGCGGATCGACGCCGACTCGCCCGGCTGCGCGCGCATCAGCCCCTCGTTCCTGCGCAAGTTCATCAGCTTCACGCTGTTCGGGCTGGAGGGGGCGGCGCAAGACGGGGCGGCGCTCGACGCGGCGTTCGCGGCGCTGGTCGACAAGCACCGGACCATCAGCCGGCGCAAGCGCGAGCTGGCGCAGGACCTGGTGCGGGAGCTGCACGACCTCTGCGCGGCCGAGCTGACCGGCGACTTCGCGGTGCTGATCTGCGGCGACGTTGTCTACGACCTGGCCCACGACGCCCGCCGGCGCGAGCACTCGACCGGAATACCGGTGCGGGGCTCGGACATCGACCTGGTGATCCTGCTGGACGAGCCGGACCTGCACCTGAAGGACCGGCTCGAAACCGAGTTGCTCAAGCACAAGTACTTCTGGCTGCGTCACCCGACCATCCAGGAGGAACTCGATTTCATCATCAAGACGCCGGGCGACGTCCGCCGGCAGGCCGGGCTGGAGACGGTGAAGGACAAGATCGCGGTCAAGGTGATGATGGAGAGCCGGGTGCTGTTCGAGGCCGGCGACATCGCCCGGCGCTGCGCGGCGATCGTGCAGGACCCGGGCGTGCGCGGCTGGTTCGACGAGGCCGAGCGCGAGGCCCGGACCCGGCACGAGCAGCTCGAAGCCGACGTGTACGCCGGGCTCGTCACCGACCTGTCGGCCGAGGACCGCAGCATCTTCTTCTCGGCCGAGCTTGACGAGCTGGGGGAGTTCTGTGAGAGCCGGCATGCGCTGACGGCGCTCAAGCCGTAGGGTTCGGTCGCAAGGATGACGGGACGATAGGCGGATGGGTTCGACGGTTCTGCTCCTCGATCGCGACACGGCGGCGTCCCGGCACGTCAGCCGGGTCTGGACGGTGTTCGGCAGCCGTAACGGCCTCCACGCGCCGGTCGAGCGGCTCCGGCTCGCGAGCCCGGACGCGGAGATCGCCTACTTTCACCCCGAGGCGGAGTACGAACGGCAGGCCGCCGCCATCCTTGGCGCCGCGCCGTTCCGGTCGCTGCATCCGGAGCACCTGGCGCTTCGCTACCTCGCCGGCGAGACCGACGAGATCGCCTCGGCCTTCGAGGCCGTGATCGATTCCGGCGAGTTCGCCGCCGGCCGGTTGCTGGACGATTTGGGCGGGCGGATCGTCGACGACATCGCGGCGGCCGTGGCGCGCGGCGGCTTCGTGGCGATGGCGCAGCCCGGCGACGGCGTGCACGTCGTCGGCACGCCGTCCGAGGTGTTCCTGCACCCTGAGGCGGCGCTGTATCCCGGCACCATCCTCGATACCCGCGACGGCCCGATCGCCATCGATGCCCGGGCCAGCGTCGGGCAGTTCTCCTACATCGCCGGGCCGGCCTATGTCGGGCCGGACGCCCGGGTCGACAACTGCCGTCTGCTCGGGCCGGTGGCGATCGGCCGGCACTGCCGGGTCGGCGGCGAGATCGAATGCAGCATCCTCGGCGACTTCTCGAACAAGCATCACGAGGGATTCCTCGGCCACAGCATCGTCGGGCGCTGGGTCAACCTCGGCGCGCTGGTCACCACCTCGGACCTGAAGAACAACTACGGCGAGGTCCGGCTGTCGGTGCCGACGGATTTCCTTCCTGGGCGTGGCGGCGAGCCGGTGCCGGTTCCGCTCGGCCGCATGAAGTTCGGCTCGATCGTCGGCGACTGCGTGAAGATCGCGATCGGCACATGCCTGAACACCGGCACCGTCATCGACGTCGGCTGCAACGTGTTCGCCGGCGACCCGCCGAAATACCTGCCGCCGTTCGCCTGGGGGCCGTCCGGCGCCCGCTACGAGCTCGACCGGTTCCTGAAGGACTGCGAGACCATCTTCGTCCGGCGGCAGCAGACCGTCGGGGCGGCGTTCCGGGACATGGCGGCGTACCTGTGGCGGGCCACCGCCGACGCCGGGCCGGAAGCCGCCCGATGACGCCCGCCGTTACGGTCGACTGCGGGGCCGTGCTGTTCGACATGGACGGGGTGCTGGTCGACTCCTCCGGCGTGGTGGAGCGCAGCTGGCGGTCCTGGGCGCGGCGTCACGGCATCGCCGAGTCGGTGGTGATGCCGCTGATCCATGGCCGGCGGGCGCTCGAGACCATCGCGCTGGTGGCGCCGCATCTGGACGCCCAGGCGGAGTGGCAGGTGCTGATCCGCCAGGAGCTGGAGGACACCGAGGGATTCCGCGCGTTTCCGGGGGCGGCCGCCCTGGCGGGATCGCTGCCGCTCGACCGCTACGCGATCGTGACCTCGGCGCCGCGCAGCATTGCCGTCGACCGGCTGCGGCGCGGGGCGATCCGGGTGCCTGCGGTCATGGTGTGCGCCGAGGACGTCAGCCGCGGCAAGCCGGCGCCCGACGGCTACCTGCTGGCGGCCGAGCGGCTCGGCGTGCCGGCCGGCGACTGCGTCGTCGTCGAGGACGCGGCCCCGGGCGTGCAGGCCGGGCTGGCGGCCGGCATGCGGGTCCTCGGCTTCACCACCACCCAGCCCGCCGAAGCCATGGGCGCGGCGACCTGGCTGGTGCCGGACATCTCCTGCGTCCGGGCCGGCGAGCCCGTGGCCGACGGTGTCCGGCTGACGCTGACGACGCCGCGGCGATAGCGCCGCCGGGACTCCGCGAGCCGGCGCCGGGCGCCTATGTTGAGCGGTAGCACGCCGTCACGGAGGAAGCCCGGTCATGCCGGTCCGGCGCATCGTCGAATGGTTCGAGCACCGCATCGACCCGCTGCGGCCGGCCGGCGACCCGCATCCGCTGACCCCGCCGACGTCGACCTGGCGGATCCTGTTCGGCCTGGTGCGCGAGATCGGCTGGCCGCTGGGCCTGCTGGTGGCGGCCTCGGCGGCGGTCAGCGCCGTCGAGGTGGCGATTCCGTGGTCGATCGGCCGGGTCGTCGACCTGGTCGCCGGCGATCCGGCCAACGTCGCGAACCCGTGGCGCGAGGTCGGCGTCCTGGTCGTGCTGCTGGTGCTGGTGCGCCCGGCGATCACGGTGCTCGCCTCGCTGCTGCGCAACCAGACCATCGCCCGCAACGTCAGCTCGCTGGTCCGCTGGCGGTTCCACGAATACGTCGCCGGGCACGACGTCGGGTTCTTCCAGAACGACTTCGTCGGCCGCATCGCCTCGCGCGTGGTGCAGACCGGGCGCTCGATCCGCACGCTGCTTCGGGTGCTGACCGACCAGCTGCTGTACGCCGTGCTGTTCCTGGCCGGCACCGTGATCTTCCTGGTCTATCGCAGCCCGCTGTTCGCGCTGCCGGTGCTGTGCTGGATCGTGCTGTACGCGCTGTCGCTCCGGCTTTACCTGCCGCGCAACCGGCGAGCCGCCCGGCGGGTCGCCGAGGCGGCCTCGGTGTTCACCGGGCGGATCGTCGACGGCTATTCCAACTACCTCACCGTGCGCCTGTTCTCCGGCCACGCCCGGGAGGACGCGCACGTCCGCCGGTCGCTGGAGCAGGCGGTCGAGCGGATGGGCGAGCAGGCCCGCTACACCACCGTCCAGATATCCTGGCTGTCGCTGCTCAACGGGGCGCTGATCGCCAGCGGCGGCATCGTCGGCGTGCTGCTCTGGCAGGCCGGGCGGGTCAGTGCCGGCGACGTCGCGGCGGCGATGGCGCTGCTGCTGCAGATCCACACCCTGTCGCGCATCGCGATGTTCAACCTCGGCGACCTGTTCGACGCCGTCGGCACGCTCGAGGACAGCGTGCAGGCGCTGTCGAAGCCGCAGACCGTGCTCGACCGGCCGGGGGCGCAGCCGCTCGCGGTGACCCGCGGCGAGATCGCCTTCGAGGCGGTGCGGTTCGACTACGGCCGGGAGCGCGGCGCCGGGCAGGACGGCGACGGGCAGGACGGCGACGGGCAGGACGGCGCCGGGCCGGCGGCGCTCAACGGCGTCGACCTGGTGGTCCGGCCGGGCGAAAGGATCGGGCTGGTCGGCCCGTCCGGCGCCGGCAAGTCGTCGCTGATGATGGTGCTGCTGCGGCTCTACGACCTGCGGTCGGGGCGGATCCTGATCGACGGCCAGGACATCGCCGCGGTCACCCAGGACTCGCTGCGCGACGCCGTCGCCGTGGTGACCCAGGACCCGTCGCTGATGCACCGCTCGATCCGCGACAACATCGGCTACGGCCGGCCCGACGCCACCGCGGCGGAGATCGTCGCGGCGGCCAGGATGGCGCGCGCCGACGACTTCATCACCGGCCTGGTCGACGCGCGCGGCCGGCGGGGCTACGACGCCTTCGTCGGCGAGCGCGGCGTCAAGCTGTCCGGCGGTCAGCGGCAGCGCCTCGCGGTGGCGCGGGCGCTGCTGAAGGACGCCCCGATCCTGGTGCTGGACGAGGCGACCTCGTCGCTCGACTCCGAGGCCGAGGCGGCGATCCAGGAGAGCCTGAAGACCTTGATGGCCGGCAAGACGGTGATCGTGATCGCCCACCGGCTGTCGACCATCGCCCGCATGGACAGGCTGGTGGTGATGGACCGGGGACGCGTCGTCGAGACCGGCACCCACGCCGAGCTGGTGGCGCGCGGCGGTCTGTACGCCCGGCTGTGGGAGCGCCAGTCGGACGGCTTCCTCGACCTGGACGCCCTGCGCGAGGACGCCGCCGACTGACGGGGAACGGTTCGCCTCAGTCGACCAGCGCCTGATAGACCAGGTTGCGCAGCTCGCGGCGGATTGGCCAGGACGAGGACGGCATCAGCTGGGTGACGATGATCGCCGAGATGCCCTCGGCGCGGTCGACCCAGAACCCGGTGCTGGCAAGGCCGCCCCAGGCGAACTCGCCCTCGCTGCCGAGCACCTGGGCCTTGGCCGGGTCGAGCAGGATCGAGCCGCCGAGCCCGAAACCGAGCCCGACCATCGGCATCTCCGAGAACGTCGCCACCCCCATCGACGCGATGTCGCCCGGCAGGTGGTTGGCCATCATCAGCTCGACGGTCTTGCGCCCGAGCACCCGGGTGCCGCCGAGCGCGCCGCCGCGGCGCAGCATTTCCAGGAACCGCAGGTAGTCGGGGATGGTCGAGACCAGCCCGCCGCCGCCGGAGAAGATCGCCGGGGTGCCGCTGAACCGGGAGTCGCCGCCGCCATCGACCCGCTTCATCAGCACCGAGGCGGTCTTCTCGTAGCAGGCGACCATGCGCCCGGCCTTGCCGGCCGGCACGCCGAAGGCGGTGTCGACCATGCCGAGAGGCCCGAGGATGCGTTCCTGGAACACCTGGTCGAGCGGCTTGCCGGCGACCACCTCGACGACCCGGCCGAGCACGTCGGTCGCCACCGAGTAGGTCCACTTGGTGCCGGGCTGGAAGCACAGCGGCACCGAGGCCGCGGCCACCGCCATCTCGGCCAGGCTGCCCTTGGACGCGCCGAAGTTGACCGGGGTCCGGCGGTAGGCCTCGCCGACCGGGCCCGGGTCGAACAGCCCGTAGGTCAGGCCCGCGGTGTGGGTCATCAGGTGCCGCACGGTCATCGGGCTCTGCTGCGGCTCGGTCTTCATGTCCGAGTACGGGCCCGAGACGTAGACCCGGGTGTCGGCGAACTCCGGGATGTACCTGGCCACCGGGTCGTCGAGCTGCAGCAGCCCCTCCTCGAGCAGGGTCATCGCCGCCACCGTCGTGATCGGCTTGGTCATCGAATAGAAGCGCGCGATGTGGTCGACCGGCGGGGTCGGCGCCTGGTTGTCCGGGTCACCGCTGCCGCAGGCGTCGAGGAACGCGATCTCGCCGTCGCGGGCGATCAGGGTCGTCAGGTACGGCACCTTGCCGGCGTCGACGTACCGCCGCATCCAGGCCGACAGCCGGGCCAGCCGGTCGGGCGCGAAGCCGAGCGCCAGCGGCTCGGCGGTGCGATCGGCGAACGGGGCGAGCGACGGATGCGAGGCGAGCGGGGTCATGGCTGATCCGGGAAGGTCGACGACGAGGATGGCGAACGGTAGCGCGGATCGCCGGACAGGGCGAGCAGCCGGTGCCGACCGGCCGCGGCGCCGGGCTCACCCCCCGGTTCCGGCGAATCCCTGGAGCCGGGTATACAGGTCGCTCGGTATCGCGATCCCGTCGCGCCGGGCCGCGGCGGCCTTATCGGCCCGCGACCGGCCCGGGACGTAGGCACCGTAGGCAGCCTCGATGCGCTCCAGATAGGCCGCCAGCCGCTCGGCGAAGCCGCCGCCGAACAGAGCGTCCGGGTCGAGCGCCTGGACGAATAGCCCGACGCCGGGGCTGCGGTCGCCCGCCAGGAACGACGGTGCGTCGAGCGACCAGTTGGCGCCGGTCAGTCCGGCGGCCAGCACCTCGACCATCAGCGCCACGTTGCCGCCGCGCGCACCGCCGAACGGTAGCAGCACGCCGGCCATCGCCGCCGCCGGGTCGGTGGTCGGGGCGCCGTCGCGGTCGAGCGCCCAGCCCTCGGGGATCGGCTCGCCGCGCGCCGCCGCCAGCGCGATGTTCACGAAGGCGGTGGCGCTGCTCGACTGGTCGATCAGCAGTGGCGGGCGGCCGGCGACGGGGGCTGCGAACGCCATCGGGTTGGTGCAGAACACCGGCCTGGTGCTGCCGGACGCCGCCAGCAGCGCCGGGCCGCCGTTGGTCGCGGCCATTGCGACGAGGCCGCGCTCGGCGAGCCGGGCGGCGAACCAGCCGAGAGCGGCGTTGGTGAAGCCGTTGCGGCAGGTGAACACCGCGACGCCACAGGTCCGAGCGGCGGCGGTCAGGTCGTCGAGCGACCGCCGGAACGCCAGGTGGCCGACTCCGCCGCGGGCGTCGGCGCGGAGCAGGGCCGGCGCGGGGCGTTCGACCGCCGGCTCGGCACGGCCGTCGATCCGGCCGTCACGCAACGCCTCGCAGTAGGTCACGAGATGGGCGAGGCCGACGCCGGCCAGGCCCTCCGCCTCGGCCTCGACCAGGGCCTCGGCGGTCACCTCGGCGGTCTCGTGGCCGGCACCGCTGGCGGCCAGGGCCTGCCGTGCGAGGGCGAGCGCATCGTCGAAGGCGAGAGTTACCGTCCCGGTCATCTCAGATCCCCAGGGCGATCTTGCGGCCGTCGTGGATGGCGTAGGCCGCCTGGCGCGGGGCGGCGGCGTCGCCGACCAGATGCACCGCGAAGCCGGAACCGTCGAGCTCCCGGGCCAGCCCGTCCTCGGCCCGGTTGGCGGTCGCCGTCACCAGGTCGTCCGCCGGCACCAGCGCCTCTTCGCCGGTCAGGAACGACACCACCCGCGCCCCTTCGGCGGTCCATTCCAGGATGCCGCTCTCGCACACGAACCGGACGCCGAGCTGCGCGAGGCGCCGACGCAGCGGGAAGTCGGCGGCGGTGCGCTGCAGCTCCTTGGCCACCAGCGGGTCGGGGGTGACGATCGTCACCGCCTTGCCGTCCTCGGCCAGCTTCCAGGCGGTGCCGCAGCCGCGCCAGTTGCCGCCCTCGTCGAGCACCACGACACGGTCGCCGAGCCCGGCCGCCCGGCCCATGACCTCCTCCGCCGACCATACCCGGCCACGCTCGATCCCGGGCAGTGCGAGAAGGTGTGGCAGCCCCCGCTGGAAGCCGTCGCCGGCCGGCTGCGAGCCGGTGGCGACCACCACGACCTCGGGCGCGAGCGCGCGAACCTCGTCGGCCTCGACATAGGCGTTCAGCCGGACCTCCACCCGCAGCCTGGCGAGCTGTCGCTCGTACCATTCGATCAGGTCGAGGATCTGGGCCCGGCGCGGCTGCAGGCCGGCCAGCCGGAACTGCCCGCCGAGCCGGCCGCTGGCCTCGGCCAGGGTGACGCTGTGGCCGCGCTCCGCCGCCACCCGCGCCGCCTCCAGCCCGGCCGGGCCGCCGCCGACCACCAGCACCCGCCTCGCCGCGCGGCTCGGCGTGAAGCGGTCGCCGCCCCATTCCCACTCGCGGCCGACCGACGGGTTGACCACGCAGGAGATCCAGTAGTCGCGCGACCGCCGGCCCCAGCACATCTGGTTGCAGGACAGGCAGCCGCGGACGTCCTCCGGCCGGCCGTCGCGGGCCTTGTTCGCCAGGTGCGGGTCGGCGATCTGGCCGCGCACGATCGACACCAGATCGGCCTGCCCGGCCGCCAGCACCGCCTCGGCGTTGTCCGGGGTGCGGATGTGGCTCTCGGCGGTCACCAGGGCGTGTCGGACCACGCCTTTCAGGGTCTCCGCCAGGTCGGCGCCGAGCCTCTCCGGATACAGGAAGGTCGGCATCAGCTTGGTGAAGTCGAAATAGCTGCCGGAGCCGCAGGTGATGTAGTCGACCAGGGCGTCCCGTTCGTGCCGCTCGACGATCTCGGCCAGCGACTCCCGCGAGAGCGCCACGTCGAAGTCCGGCTCGTCGTTGACCGCCAGCCCGACCACGAAGTCGTCGCCGCACAGCTTGCGGATGCGGGTGCAGATCTCCCGCGACATCCGGGTGCGGTTCTCCAGGCTGCCGCCCCAGCGGTCGTCGCGGCGGTTCGACCACGGCGTCCAGAACTGGTCGACCATGCCGTGATAGGCGGCCCACACCTCGACTCCGTCGAACCCGGTCTCTCGGCAGCGCCGCGCCGCCTGCACGAAGCCGTCGATGGTCTGCTCGATTTCGGCTTCGGTCATGGCGTGGCTGCCGTCGCTGTCGTGGTAGCTCGGCAGGCCGGAGGGCGACCAGTTCGGATGCCAGGAGTTGTCGGCATCGCCGTGCTGGCCGACGTGGTAGAGCTGCTGGAGCACCACCGCCCCGTGCTCGTGCACCGCGTCGGTGAGCCGGCGGAAGTGCGGGATCACCGCGTCGCTGGAGTGCCGGAAGTTGCCGCGGGTCAGCACCGCGGCGGCGTGCACCGGCATCGGCTCGACCACGATCATCGCCGCCCCGCCGAGCGCCCGCTCGCGGTAGTAGGCGACGTGCTGGTCGTCCGGCAGCCCGTCGCGCGCCATGTTGGCGGTGTGGGCGCCGAACACGATGCGGTTGCGCAGAGTGTGGCCGCGCAGGCTGGCGGGCGTGAACAGGCGGGGGTAGGCGCCGGTCGCGGTCATCGAGCGGCCAGGTGTCGGTAGTTCGCTCTCCCACCCCATCCCTCATCCCGGACGCGCGCAGCGCGAGCCGGGACCCAAGCGCCGCATCCGGCTAGCCGTCTCCCGAGCATCTGTCGCCCGCTGGGTCCCGGATCTCCGCGGCCTTGCCGCTCCGTCCGGGATGAGGTCTGGGGTGGGAGAGCAGCCCTCACCGCTACACCGCCACGCACAGCCGCAAGGCGTCGTAGATCGCTGCGTGCACGTTGCGCGAGGCGACGGCGTCGCCGATCCGGAACAGCTGGAACCGGCCGTCCGGGTTGCGGTCGACCGCCTGGGGCGCCACCGCGATCAGGGCGTCGTGGTCGACCTCGCCGAGGTTGCGGCTGTGCGGCTTCAGGTCGAAGTACAGCTCGTCCAGCGGCAGGGTGCCGTGCTCGACCACCACCAGGTCGGCCTCGCGCTCGTCGACCCGCTCGCTGTAGTCGGAGCCGAGGGTGGCGACCAGCCCGTTGCCGGCACGGCGCACGCCCAGCACCCGCTTGTTGATGGTGATGCGCACGCCGTGGCGGTCGAAGGCGGCGGCGTAGGGGACATGGTTCAGCCCGCCGATGTCGGCCGCGAAGAACCGCTCCGGGGTGACCAGCTCGAGCTCGCAGCCGGCGTCGGCGATCGCCTCGGCCGCCATCAGCCCGGGGTGCGAGGCGTTGTCGTCGTACACCAGCACCCGGCCGGCCGGCTTGACGTCGCCGGACAGGATGTCCCAGGAGCTGGCGACCAGCTCGGCGCCCTCGACGATGCCGGTATTCGGCAGGCCGCCGGTGGCGACGATCACCAGATCGGGCTCCAGCGCCAGCACGTCGGCGGCCTCGGCGTAGGTGTTGAAGCGCATGTCGACGCCGCGCCGCGCGCACATCTCGGCCCGCCAGTCGACGATGCCGATCAGCTCGCGCCGCCGCGGCAGGCGGGCGGCGAGCCGGACCTGCCCGCCCGGCCGGTCGGCCGCCTCGAACAGGGTGACCGCGTGGCCGCGCTCGGCCGAGACCCGCGCCGCCTCCAGCCCGGCCGGCCCGGCGCCGACCACCACCACCTTGCGGGCCGGGCCGTCGGTCCGGGTGACGACGTGGGGCATGCTGCGCTCGCGCCCGGTCGCCGGGTTGTGGATGCACAGCGCCTCGTGGCCCTCGTAGATCCGGTCGAGGCAGTAGGTGGCGCCGACGCAGGGCCGGATCTCGTCCTCGCGGCCCTCGGCGATCTTGCGCACGATGTGCGGGTCGGCGATGTGCGCCCGGGTCATCCCGACCATGTCGAGCTTGCCCTCGGCAATTGCGTGTCTCGCCGTAGCGACATCACTGATTCGGGCGGCGTGCAGGATCGGGAATTTCGTCTCGGCCCGGACCTCGCCGCAGAAGTCCAGGTGCGGACTGGCCGCCATGCCCTGGACCGGTATGACCTTCGAAAGCGCGGCGTCGGTGTCGATGTGGCCGCGGATCAGGTTCAGGAAGTCGACCTTGCCGGAGGCGACCAGCCGGCGGGCGATCTCCACGCCTTCCGCGCGGCTGAGGCCCTTGTCCCAGTCCTCGTCGGCGACCATGCGCAGGCCGACGATGAAGCCCGGCCCGACCCGCTCGCGGATCGCGTCCAGCACCCGCCAGGTGAAGCGCAGGCGGTTGTCCAGGCTGCCGTTGTAGTCGTCGTCCCGGGTGTTGGTGGCCGGCGACCAGAAGCCGTCCAGCAGGTGGCCGTAGGCCTCGATCTCGATGCCGTCGAGGCCGCCCGCGGCCATGCGCTCGGCGGTGGCGGCGTAGTCCCGCACGATCCGCTCGATGTCCCAGTCCTCGGCGGTCTTCGGGAACGAGCGGTGGGCCGGCTCGCGGATCGGCGAGGGCGCCAGCACCGGCAGCCAGTCGGCCTTGTTCCAGTTGGTGCGGCGGCCGAGGTGGGTGATCTGCATCATCACCGCGGTGCCGTGCTCGTGGCACGCGTCCGACAGCTCGCGCAGCCACGGCACGATCTCGTCCTTGTAGGCGTGCAAATTGCCGAACGCCGCCGGGCTGTCGCGCGACACGATGGCCGAGCCGGCGGTCATGGTCAGCGCGATGCCGCCCTTGGCCTTCTCGACGTGGTACAGGCGATAGCGCTCCTTCGGCAGCCCATCCTCGGAATAGGCCGGCTCGTGCGCGGTCGACATGATGCGGTTGCGCAGGGTCAGGTGCCTGAGCCGGTAGGGCTGGAGCAGCGGGTCGGTGGTCATGCGGTTCTCCCCCTGGTTCCGCGGTCGAAGGGCTCCCCGATCAGTACCACGCGTCCGGCATCGATCCCTTGCGCCGGGTCACGAAGTCTCGCAGCGCCTCGTCGACTGCGGGGTCGATCGGCGGGTCCTCGACCTCGGCCAGGATACGCTTCCAGCGCTTGTTGGCACGAACCATCGAGTCCTCGCCGCCGGCCTCGCTCCACTGCTCGAACGTAGTGTTGTCGGACAGCTCGGAGTCCCAGAACGCGGTCTCGTAGTTCGCCATGGTGTGGGCGCAGCCGAAGAAGTGGTTGCCCGGCCCGACCTCGCGGAAGGCGTCGAGCGCCAGCGTAGTGTCGTCGACCGTCACGCCGGCGAGATAGGTGTGCAGCGCCCCGCAGAAGTCGGCGTCGAGCACGAATTTCTCGTAGGACATCGACAGCAGGCCGTCGAGGAAGCCGGCGGCGTGCAGGATGTAGTTGGCGCCGCACTGCACGGCGGCGTGCATCGAGGTGACGCTCTCCATCATCGACTGGGCGTCGGGCAGCTTCGAGGTGGTGAAGGCGCCCGAGCAGCGCAGCGGCAGCCCGGCGCGGCGGGCGAGCTGGCCGACCACCAGCGAGCCGAGCGCGGGCTCCGGCGTGCCGAAGGTCGGCGAGCCCGAGCGCAGCGACATCGACGACAGGAAGTTGCCGTAGATGGTCGGCGCCCCCGGCCGCTCGAGCTGGCTCAGCGCGCAGCCGACCAGGGTCTCGGCATGCGCCTGGGCGATGGCGCCGGCATTGGTGACCGGCCCCATGGCGCCGCCCAGGATGAACGGCACGATGATGGTGCCCTGGTTGGCCCGGGCGTAGGCCCGGATGCCCTGGGTCATGGTGGCGTCCCAGACCAGCGGCGAGTTGACGTTGAAGTTGCCCATTATCGCGCAGTTCGACTCCAAGAACCCGGCCCCGAACAGGATCCGGGTCATCTCGACCGAGTCCTCGGCCCGTTCCTCGGCGGTGACCGAGCCCAGGTAGGCCTTATCGGAGTGCCGGATGTGGGCGTAGACCATGTCCAGGTGGCGCTTGTTCACCGCCACGTCGGTCGGCTCGCACACCGTGCCGCCGGAGTGGTGCAGCCAGGGCGAGGCGTAGGCGAGTTTCACGAAGTTCCGGAAGTCGTCCATGGTTCCGTAGCGCCGGCCCTGGTCCAGATCCATGACGAACGGCGAGCCGTAGGCCGGCGCGAACACCACCGCGTCGCCGCCGATCCTGACCGAGCGGGCCGGGTTGCGGGCGTGGTGGACGAACTCGGCCGGCGCCGTCGACAGCACCTGGCGGACCAGGCCGCGCGGGAACCGCACGCGCTCGTCGTCGACCTCGGCGCCGGCCTCGCGCCACAGCTCGATGGCGCGGTCGTCGCCGCCGCGGAAGTCGATGCCGATCTCCTCCAGGATCCGGTCGGCGGTGTCCTCGATGCGGGCGAGCGCCTCCTCGCCGAGCAACTCGTAGGTCGGGATCCGGCGGGTGATGTAGGCGGGGGCGGCGGCGCCGGCGCGGCGCTCCGGCCGGCGCTCGCGGCGGCGGCTCCGGGTGGGCGCGGCGGTAGTGTCTCCCATCGGCTCGGCAACGCTCATGGCGAACCTCCCTGTCGACCGTATCCTGCAGCGTAGGCGACGCCGGCGGTCGCCGTGACGACGGAAAATTCTGGCCCGTCAGATAATCAGGGCTTATGGCAACCCTGCGTTCACTGCTGCCCTCGGCGAACGCCCTGATCGTGTTCGAGGCGGCCGGCCGGCTCGGCAGCTTCACCCGCGCGGCCGAGGAGCTCGGCATCAGCCAGGCGGCGGTCAGCTTCGCGATCCGCAAGATCGAGGCGGAACTGCGCACTCCGCTGTTCCGCCGCCAGCACCGCTCGGTGGCGCTGACCGAGGCCGGCAAGCGGTTCCACGCCGACGTGGCGCTCGGCCTGACCTACATCCGCAAGTCGGCCGAGGACCTGACCGCCGGCGCCGACCGCCACGTGACCCTGTCGGCCTCGACCGCGTTCGCCAGCTTCTGGATGCTGCCGCGGCTGGCGCGGTTCCGGGCCGACCTGCCGGGCATCGACCTGCGCATCCAGACCTCCGACCGCGACCTCGACCTGGTGGCGGAGAGTCTGCCGCTCGGCATCCGGGTCGGCCCGGCGGGATCGTGGCCGGGTTGCGAGGACGCTGTGCTGGCCGAGGAGGAGATCACGCCGATCGTCGCCCCGGCCTATGTCGAGCAGTTCGGCTGCCCCGCCTCGGCCGCCGAGTTCGCGGAGCACCGCCTGATCCACCTGGAAGAGCCGTTCCGCCCGACCGCCGACTGGGACGACTGGTTCGCCGGCCAGGGGGTGCCGCCGCCGTCCGGCGACCGGGGCCTGCTGATCAACGACTACGTCCTGGTGGTGCAGGCGGTGCTTGGCGGCCAGGGCATCGCGCTCGGCTGGCGCCACCTGATCGACCCGATGGTCGAGACCGGCCTGCTCGAGCGGGTCTCCGACCACGTGCTGCAAACCGGGCTGGCGTTCCGCGTGGTCTGGCCGGCCGACCGCGACATCGGCGCGAACGCCCGAAGGGTGCGCGACTGGCTGCTGTCGGGGGTGGCGGCCTGAGGGTGTCGGCGGCTGTCGGCAGCGGCGGGTGGGTTCCGGCTCCGTGCCGCCCCGGCGCGGGCGAGCCGGAACCCACCCGCCACCCTACGCCGTGTCCTGCGCCACCAGCGCCTTGTACAGCCCCTGGATCCGCCGCGTGACCGGCCCCGTCTCGCCCTCGCCGATCGCCCGGCCGTCGATCTCCGCGACCCGGGTCTGGCCGCCGAAGGTGCCGGTGACGAACGCCTCGTCGGCGCCGTAGGTGTCGACCAGCGAGAAGTTGCGCTCGAACACCGGGATGCCGTCGGCGCGGCAGACTTCGATCACTTTCTTCCTTGTGATGCCGTTCATGCAGTAGTCGCCGGTCGAGGTCCATACCTCGCCCCGGCGGACGATGAAGAAGTTGCAGGAGTTGGTGGTGTTGACGAAGCCGTGCGGATCCAGCATCAGCGCCTCGTCGGCGCCGGCCTTGATGGCGTGGATGCCGGCCAGGATGCAGTTCAGCTTGGAGTGCGAGTTCAGCTTCGGGTCCTGGGTGACCGGCAGGCCGCGCACGATCGGCACGGTGTGCAGGCGCAGCCCGCGGTCGGCGGTCGCGGCGCTCGGCGTCGAATGCTCCATGATGATCACGACGGTCGGGCCGGAGCGCGACAGCCGCGGGTCCTGGAACGGCTTGGCCTTGACCCCGCGGGTCACCATCAGCCGGGCGTGGGCGTCGTCGCGCATGGCGTTGGCAGCGGCGGTTGCATCGAGCGCGTCCTTCAGCTCGGCCCGGGTCATGCCGATCTCCAGGTCGATCGCCTTGGCGGCCTCGAACAGCCGGTCCAGGTGCTCGCCCAGGAACGCCCAGTTGCCGTTGTACAGGCGCAGCCCCTCCCACACCCCGTCGCCCAGCATGAATCCGGCGTCGTAGACCGACACCACCGCTTCCGAGCGGTGCACGATGCGGCCGTTGACGTACAGGCGCAGGTCGTCGTTGCGCGGATCGGCCTCGGCGTCGTGGGCGGAATGGTGGCTGGGATCGGTCGGCATCGGACGGCCTCGTGGCGGTGGCGGGCTCGGAACGATACCGTAGCCGGATCCACGCGGAACGCGACCATGTCGGCGGCGGCGAGCGCAGGCAACACGGCGGATCGGGAATGGGCAGGAAGCACGAACCGGCCGGGATCGGCGGGCGGCTGGGCGACCGGGTCGGCGCCGCCCGCCAGTCGGTCCGAAATCTATACGCGGGCGGGTCGCGGCGGGCCCAGGCGTTCCGCTACGGCGTGCTGGCGCTCGACCTGGCGACCCTGCTGTACATCGTCGTCTCATCGTTCCTGGAGGCGGGCGCGGTCACCCGGGTGGTCGACCCGGTGCTGGGCACGGTCTTCCTCGCCGACCTGCTGGCCCGGCTGTGGATCGACCCTCGGCCGCTCGCCATGCTGGCCAACCCGATCGTGCTGGCCGAGCTGGCGGCGATCGTGTCGTTCCTGGCCCCGGCCCTGGGCGGCGCCGCCGGTTTCCTGCGGGTGCTGCGGACGCTGCGGTTGATGCACGCCTACCAGATGCTGCGGCGCCTGCGCGCCGACCTGCCGGTGTTCCGCCGGCACGAGGACCTGCTGATGGCGATCCTGCACCTGGTGGTGTTCCTGTTCGTCACCACCGGGCTGGTCTTCGAGACCCAGGCGGGGCGCAACGACGACATCAACAACTACGTCGACGCGCTGTACTTCACCGTCGCCGCGCTCACCACGACCGGTTTCGGCGACATCACCCTGGAGGGATCCGGCGGCCACCTGCTGGCCGTGGTCATCATGATCTTCGGCGTGACCCTGTTCCTGCGGTTGGCACAGGTGCTGTTCCGCCCGCACAAGGTCCGCCACGAGTGCGAGCATTGCGGCCTGAACCGGCACGAGCCCGATGCGGTGCACTGCAAGCACTGCGGCAACCTGATCCACCTCGATACCGAGGGCGAGGGATGAGCCGGCCGTTCAGGCCCGCCCGAGCGCCGGGATGATGTCCTCGGCCAGCATCGTCTTCAGGTCGCCGGCATAGCCCTCGGAACGGGCCGGCCGGGTCGGGTCGGAGGTCACCGCCACGGTCAGTCCGAGCGAGGGCACCACGTAGAGCATCTGGCCGCCGTAGCCGCGGGCGTAGCTGACGGCGTGCCCGCCCGCCTCGGTCAGGAACCAGCCGTAGCCGTAGTCGTCGCCGGAGAACACCGAGGTCGTGCGCGGCGTCCATGAGGCCTCGACCCAGGCCCGGCTCAGCACGCGCCTGTCGTTCCAGAGCCCGCCCGAGCGCCACATCTCGCCGAACCGGTACAGGGCGAGCGGCGACAGCGCCATGTTGTTGCCGCCCATGTAGCGGCCCTGCGGGTCGCGGGTCCACGGCGGCACGGCGATGCCCAGCGGGCCGCCCAGCCAGTCGCGGGCGAGCGAGAGCAGGTCCCGCCCGGTCGCCTCGGCGAGTGCCGCGCCCAGCAGGTGGTAGCTGCCGGTGGAGTACAGCATGCCGGCGCCGGGCTCTGCCACGAACGGCCGGGTCAGCGCGTGCGACACCCAGTTCCGGCTCCGCACCCAGCGGCCGTAGTTCGGGCCGGAGGTGCGCTCCAGCCCGGCCTGCATGGTCAGCAGGTCGGCGACCGTGATCCGGCGCACCCGCGGGTCGGCGCCCGCGGGGATCAGGTCGGGCGCCATTGCCGCGAACGGGACGTCGACGCCGTCCAGCAGGCCGCGATCGAGCGCGCAGCCGACCAGGCTGGCGACCACGGTCTTCGACACCGACTTGACGTTGACCGGCCGGTCGACCGGCGGGCCGCGGAACGCCTCGGCCAGCAGGATTTCGCCGCCGCGGCCGACCACCAGGGCGTGAAGCTGCTCGAACGCCGCCGCCCGGCGCCGAACGCTCTCGACGGCGGCCGTGGCGGCTGCCGTGGCCGGGCGGAGGCCGGTCGCGCCGGTGGCCGCGAGCCCGGCGAGCACCGCCCGCCGGCTGGGCGCGGGACGGATGGCGGGGAGGGAGGCGAGGCGTCCGGTCATCGGCCCCGATATAGGGGCGCGGTCCGGCCGCCGCCAGCCCGGCTCAGCGCACCAGCACGTTGCGGAACTGCCAGGGATCGGTCGGGTCCATGTCCTCGGGGAACAGGCCCGGCCGGTCGGTCAGCGGCGTCCAGTCGGTGTAGTAGCCCTTGACCGGGCCGAGATACCGGGTCTGGACCTCGAGGCAGCGCGCGAAGTCCATCTCGTCGGCCTCGACGATGCCGGCCTCCGGATTCTCCAGCGCCCACACCATGCCGGCCAGCACCGCCGAGGTGACCTGCAGGCCGGTGGCGTTCTGGTACGGCGCCAGCCCGCGGGTCTCGTCGATCGACAGCTGCGAGCCGTACCAGTAGGCGTTCTTGGCGTGGCCGTAGAGCAGCACGCCGAGCTCGTCCTCGCCGTCGATGATCTCGTCCTCGTTCAGCACGTGCAGCACCGGCTGGACCTTGCCGGCCCGCCCGAACAGTTCGTGCAGCGACAGCACCGCGTCGTTGCACGGGTGGTAGGCGTAGTGGCAGGTCGGCCGGAATTCCGGCGCCTCGGGGTCGCCGACGGTGAAGTAGTCGGCGATCGAGATCGACTCGTTGTGGGTCACCAGGAAGCCGTATTGCGGCCCCGGGGTCGGGCACCAGGTGCGCACCCTTGTGTTGGCGCCCGGCTGCAGCAGGTAGATCGCTGCCCGGCAGCCGTCGAGGTGGCGGCGGCCGTTCTCCGGCATCCACTTCTCGTGGGTGCCGAAGCCGAGCTCGGCCGGCTGGAAGCCCTCGGACAGGAAGCCCTCGACCGACCAGGTGTTCCAGAACACGTCCATCGGCTTCGGCCGCTTGGCGCGCTGGGTGTCGCGCTCGGCGATGTGCACGCCCTTGACGCCCAGCGACTGCATCAGCCGGCCCCAGCCCTCGCGGGTGGTCGGCACGGCGGTGTCGGCGCCGGTGTCGCGGGCGATGTCCAGCAGCGCCTGCTTGACCAGCCAGGACACCATGCCGGGGTTGGCGCCGCAGCACGACACCGCGGTGGTGCCGCCCGGGCTGGCCGCCTTCTCGGCCCGGATGGTCTCGCGCAGCGCGTAGTTCGAGCGGTCGGCCGGGCCGGCGTTCTCGTCGAAATAGAAGCCGAGCCACGGCTCGACCACGGTGTCGATGTACAGCACGCCGAGCTCGCGGCAGAACTTCATGAGGTCGAGCGAGGAGGTGTCGACCGACAGGTTCACGCAGAAGCCCCGGCCCTCGCCGGCGGTCAGCAGCGGCTCCAGCAGCTTGCGGTAGTTGTCGCGGGTGACCGACTGGTGGATGAAGCGGATGCCGCGCTCGTCCAGGATGGCGCGGTCGGAATCGTCCGGGTCGACGACCACGAACCGGCTGCGGTCGAAGCGGAAATGCCGTTCGATCAGCGGCAGGGTGCCCTTGCCGATGGAGCCGAAGCCGATCATCACGATCGGGCCGTCGATGGTGCCGTGCACGGGCCAGTGGGTCGAGGCGGTCATCAACGATCTCCCTCGCGACCGGCGCGGGTGGCGCCGTCGTACTGCGATGTGGTTGCCGGGGCGTGCGACCCGACGACCGGAGCTCACCCCGTGCCGTCGAACGGGCCGTCAATGATACGGGTCGCCGCTCAAATCAAGTCTCCAGTTGACGGGGCTACTGCCGTCGCCCAGCCGTCGCTTCGTGGGTTCCGGCTCCGTCCCGCCGTCGGCGGCCCGGTCCGGAATGACGACGGTATGGGACGACCATCGCTCCATCCCTCGCCCCCTTATCGTCATTCCGGACGGGCGCGCCGCTCTCGGCGCGGCCGAGCCGGAACCCACGAAGCGACGGGCCATCCCGTCAGGCCGCGATCAGCTCGAAGCGGTCGACGTCGACCAGCCCCCTGTCGGTGATCTTCAGGTGCGGGATCACCGGCAGCGGCAGAAACGCGACCTGCAGGAACGGCTCGGCCAGCGTGGTGCCGAGCGCCTTGGCCGCGCGGCGCAACGGGATCAGGGCATCGCGCACCTGCTCGTGGCTCATCAGGCTCATCAGGCCGGCGACCGGCAGGGCGATCTCGGCCAGCACGCGACCGCCCTCGGCCACCACGAAGCCGCCCTCGATCTCGGCGAGCCGGTTGACCGCCACCGCCATGTCGCCGTCGTCGGCGCCGACCACGCAGATGTTGTGGCTGTCGTGGCCGACCGTCGAGGCGATGGCGCCGCGCTGCAGCCCGAAGCCGTGGACGAAGCCGACGCCGATGTTGCCGTTCCTGCCGTGGCGTTCGACTACCGCGACCTTGATCACGTCCTGGCCGGTGTCGGCCCGGCGCGTGCCGTCGGCGAACGGCAGGGTGGCCTGCCGGCGCTCGGTGATGATCCTTCCGGGCACCACGCCGATCACCGGGGTCGAGGGACCGCCGCCGCGTGCCGCGAAGTCGGCGGCCGACACCCGCCGCGCCTTGACGCTGGCCAGCCCGACCGGGGAGACCGGCCGCCGGTCCGCGAACAGGGCGTCCTCGACCGGCCGGCCGCCGCAGATCACGCTGGCGACGCGGCATTCCGCCAGGTCGTCGAGGATCGCCAGGTCGGCCCGCCAGCCGGGGGCGACCAGGCCACGGTCGGCAAGCCGGAACGCCCGCGCCGCCGAGATGCTGGCGGCCCGGTAGGCGGCGAGCGGCGGCGCGCCGGCGGCGATCGCCGTGCGGATCATGTAGTCGAGATGGCCTTCCTCGGCGATGTCCAGCGGGTTGCGGTCGTCGGTGCACAGCGCGATGAACGGCGAGTGCCGTTCGGTGATGATCGGGATCAGGGCGTGCAGGTCCTTGGAGACCGAGCCCTCGCGGATCAGCACGTGCATGCCCTTGCGCAGCTTCTCCAGCGCCTCGTCGGCGGTCGTGATCTCGTGGTCGGTGCGGATGCCGGCGGCCAGGTAGCCGTTCAGGTCCAGACCGCGCAGCAGCGGGGCGTGACCGTCGATGTGCCGGCCCTCGAACGCCGCCAGCTTGGCCAGGCAGGCCGGGTCCTTGGCCAGGACCCCCGGGAAGTTCATGAACTCGGCGAGGCCGAGGACCCTGGGATGGTCCATGAACGGCACCAGGTCGCCGGCCTCGAGCCGGGCACCGGAGGTCTCCAGGTGGGTCGCCGGCACGCAGCTCGACAGCTGCACCCGCACGTCCATCACCAGTTCCTCGGCGGAGTCGAGGAAGTACCGCAGGCCGTCGGCCCCGAGGACGTTGGAGATCTCGTGCGGGTCGCAGATCGCCGTGGTCACGCCGTAGCGCAGGACGCAGCGGTCGAACTCGTGCGGGGTCAGCAGCGACGACTCGATGTGCAGGTGGGTGTCGATGAAACCCGGGACGACGGTCTTGCCGTTCAGGTCGATCTCCCGGACCCCGCGGTAGTCGCCGCCGGTGCCGACGATGCGGTCGCCGGCGATGGCGACGTCGGTGTCGACCAGTTCGCCGGTGACCAGGTCGAACACTCTCGCCCGCTTCAGGACGAGGTCGGCGGCCGTCGTCCCCCGGCCCTGGTCGATAGCCTGCGCCAGAGAGTCGATGGTCATCGTCTCCGTCCTCGATCGTCGCGTTCTGCGCTCGATATCCTATCCCCGCTGCCGGTCGCCGCCAAACCCCGCCCGGAACGACCGGTTGCACACCCGCGATGTCGGTCTACGCATGATGGGAATCGGTCGATTTCGGCCGTGACTCTCGCGCGGAGGCCTTGCACCGGCTTTTGACGAGAAGCGATCTGCGCTACCGGATGTTTGTCGGCAATTTCATTGAATTTGCTAAACAAAGGGTGGAGATCACTCATTTGTCTTACATTTCATCTGGTAATTGTCGCTTCCGAGTAATGAAAGTGTCTTGACATATGGTGGGCCTCAGCCAATTTTGCGGCATGGGGGTCGAACGACGCCGTAAACTTGGGAATTGAAAATGTCTGATGAAGCATCGCGAGAGAACGCCGGGTCGTCCGACCTTCTGCGCATGACGACAGAGGTGGTCGCCGCCTATCTCGGTAACAACAGCGTCCCTTCCACGCAGATCTCCGAAGTGATCAGCACGGTTCACGACGCGCTGAAGGGGCTGTCGGAAGGCGGCCGCGAGCCCGAGCCGGAGCCGCTGAAGCCGGCAGTGCCGATCAAGAAGTCGGTGACGCCCGAATACATCGTCTGTCTCGAGGACGGCAAGCAGTTGAAGATGCTGAAGCGGCATCTCCGGACCACCTACGACATGACGCCCGAGGAGTACCGGGCGAAGTGGGGGCTGCCGGCCAACTACCCGATGGTCGCCCCGAACTACGCCAAGCAGCGTTCGGAGTTCGCCAAGAAGATCGGGCTCGGCAAGGTCTCGGCGAAGCCGGCCGGCCGCCGCAAGAAGAGCGCCTGACCGGCAGCTCCGGCATCCTGCGACAAGAAAGGGGCGCCGCGACCGGGTTGCGGCGCCTCTCTTCTTTGCGCAGGCCGGTCGAGGGGCGGGGTGGAAACCGGCCGGCAAGTCGCCATGTATCGGGCCGCCGCGAATTGGTGCGGCCGCGCCGACCGTGTGCTAACCCGGGCGGCAGTCGCCGATCCGAGGAGAGAGAGCGCCCGCTCAATGCCGACCGTTCCCCCGCATCGCTTCTCCGTCGCGCCGATGATGGACTGGACCGACCGGCACTGCCGGGCCTTCCACCGTCATCTGACGGGTCGCGCGCTGCTGTACACCGAGATGGTGACGGCCGACGCCGTGCGCCTGGGAGATCGCGCGCGGCTGCTGGGGTTCTCGGCCGACGAGCACCCGGTCGCGCTGCAGCTCGGCGGCTCGGATCCGGCGGCGATGGCGGAAGCGGCCCGGATCGCCGAGGGTTTCGGCTACGACGAGGTCAACGTCAACGTCGGCTGCCCCTCCGACCGGGTGCAGTCAGGCCGGTTCGGCGCCTGCCTGATGCGCGAGCCGGAGCTGGTCGGCCGGGTGGTGGCGGCGATGCGCGCGGCGGTCTCGATCCCGGTGACCGTCAAGTGTCGGATTGGGGTCGACGACCAGGATCCGGGACCGGCCCTCGACGCCCTGGTGGACGCGGTCGCCGGTGCCGGCTGCGATTCCGTGATCGTGCATGCCCGCAAGGCCTGGCTGCAGGGGTTGTCGCCGAAGGAGAACCGGGACGTGCCGCCGCTGGACTACGGCCGGGTCGACGCGTTGAAGGCGGCGCGGCCGGATCTGGTCGTCGTCCTGAACGGCGGGCTGCAGGATCTCGACGCGGCCGAGGCGGCCCTCGACCGGGGACTCGACGGCGTCATGCTCGGCCGTGTCGCGTACCAGACTCCGTGGCTCCTGGCCGACGTCGACCGCCGCTTCTTCGGCGCGCCGGCGTCGCACCCGGACCGCCACACCGTGGTCGAGGCGATGGCCGACTACGCCGCCCGCATGCGGCGCGACCACGGTACCCCGGTCAAGTCGATCGCCCGCCACATGCTGGGCCTGTTCCAGGGCCTGCCGGGCGCGCGGGCGTGGCGGCGCCATCTCGCCGAGACCATGCCGGACCCCGATGCCGGGCCGGAGATCCTGGTCGATGCCGCCGCCCGGGTGGCGCCGCAACGCCGCGCCGCGGCCTGAGAGGACCGGCCGTGACCCGAACCCGCGCATTGACCGAGTACGGACCGCTGGTCCTGTTCTTCCTGAGCAACCTGGCGTTCGGCATCATGCCGGCGACGGCGGTGCTGATCGCGGCGACCGTCGTGGCGGTCGCCTGGGCGATGCTGCGCGAGCGCCGGGTGCCGTGGCTGGCGGTCGTCGGCGCCGTCCTGGTTTCGGTGTTCGGTGGCCTGACCCTGGTCTTCGACGACACCTTCTTCATCAAGATCAAGCCGACGGTCGCCACCCTGCTGTCGGCCTCGGCGCTCGGAATCGGGCTCCTGCTGCGGCGTAACCTCCTGAAGGCGCTGCTCGGCTCGATGCTTCAGCTCGACGACCGCAGCTGGCGTCACCTGACGCTGTACTGGATGGGCGTGTTCGTGGTCATGGCCGCCGCCAACGAGGTCGCCTGGCGGTCGCTGTCGACCGACGGCTGGGTGACGTTCAAGCTGGTCGGCCTGACCGCGATCGCGGTCGTCGGCTCGGTCGGCGCCGCCCCGATCATGCGGCGGGCTCAGAAGAGCGGCTGAGCTGCGAGCCGTCGCCACCGCCGAACCGTGCCAGCAGGGCCGCGGCTGCCAGGGTGACGAGCCCGAGCGCGCCCATGGCATGGTAGGCGCCCATGCCGACGGCGTCGTACAGCAGCCCGGCCGCCGGCATGCAGGCGCCCATCAGGACGCCGGTCACCAGGGCGTAGTACAGCGCCTGGGCGGTGGCCTCCAGGCCGGGCGGGGCGTTGTCCTGCAGGAACCGCATGGCGCCCAGATGCGCCGCTCCGAAGGTCAGCGCGTGCAGTACCTGCAGCGGTGCGGCCAGCGCGACGGCGTCGGCCACCGCGGTCAGCGGCCAGCGCACCAGGACCCCGACGCCGGCAACCGCCAGCAGCACCGGCGCGCTTCCGAAGCGCCCGAGCCGCCCGGCCACCCAGAACAGCACGATCTCGGCGAGAACGCCGATGGTCCAGAGCATGCCGATGACGGTGTCGTCGAAGCCGATCCGGCGCCAGGCGATGGTGCCGAAGCCGTAGAACACGCAGTGGCTGGCCTGGGCGGCTCCGGCCGCGATCACGAAGGTCACGAACCGCCGGTCGGCCACCAGCCGCCCGACCGCCAGCCACGACCATGAGCGTGCCGCCCGGGCCTTCCGGCGCGGCATGAGGGCGGCCGCCAGGACCAGGGCCGCCAGCGCGGCCAGCGCCATCGGCAGCACCGCCTCGGTCTGGAACACGTCGATCGTCCAGCCGCCGAGCCCCGCAGCCGCGATGAACGCGACCGATCCCCAGATCCGGATCCGGCCGTAGTCGAGCCCGCGGTCGCGGATCTCGGCCAGCGACAGCGCCTCGCCGAGCGGCATGATGGTCTGGAAGGTGACCCCGACCAGGGCGGCGAGCGCGAGGTAGTGCCAGGGTTCCTGCGCCCATGCGAAGCCGGCGTAGACCGCCAGGGCGGCGACCGACAGAAGGATCACCAGGCCGCGCAGCGCCCCGCTGGCGTCGGCCGCCGCCGCCATCGCCGGCTGGGCCGCCAGCTTGATCCAGAAGCCGACCGCCAGGACCGCCCCGATGGTCACCGGATCGAGGCCGCGACCTTCCAGCCAGGCCGGCCAGTAGGGCAGCAGGACGCCTGCAACCGCGAAGTAGGCGGTGTAGAACAGGGCCAGGCGGACCGCGACCGGGTCCGCGATACCATGGACGATCGCCATGCCCCTCGGTGCCTTCTCGAGCCGTTCCGGGTCGTTGCCGGCCGACACACTGGCCGAGTCGCGCCCGTTGTGCATCCTTGGAATCGTGCGGGCATGACGGCGCGGGTGTTCGACGCTTCGCTGTACCGCTACGGCGAACTCGAGCCGTCGTACTGGGAGGCCACGGTCGAGCGGCCGTCGGTCGCCAGGCTCGGCCGCGACGAGACCGCGGAGGTCGCGATCATCGGCGGCGGGTTCACCGGCCTGTCCTGCGCCTTGCACCTGGCGCGCGATCACGGCATCGGCTCGGTGGTGCTGGATGCCGGCGAGCCGGGCTGGGGGGCGTCGGGCCGCAACGGCGGGCTGGTGTGCATACCGCCGGCCAAGGCCTCGATCCCCGAGCTCGTGTCCCGCTGGGGCCGCGACGAGACCGCCCGGTTCTACCGCTGGGCCATCGACGGCTGCGAGCTCGCCCGGACGCTGCCGGCCGCGGAAGGGTTCGACGTGCGGGCCCAGGGCGACGGCAACCTGGAGGTCGCCGACCATCCGGCACGCCTGGCCGGGCTGATCGAGCATGCCCGCCACCTGGCCGAGCTGACCGGCGTTCCGGTCCGGACCCTCGACCGGGCCGGGTTCGCCGCGGTCGGGCATGGCGGTACCGAGCAGTTCGGCGGGGTCCACCTCGGCGTCGGGTTCGCCCTGCATCCGCTGGCCTACGCCCTCGGGCTGCTGGAGGCCGCCGTGCGGCGGGGTGTGCGGGTGTACGGCCGCAGCCCGGTGGTGGCCTGGGAGCGCGACCGCGGCGGCCACCGGCTGGTGACCGCTGACGGGGCGGCGGTGCGGGCCCGGCAGGTGGTGGTGGCGACCAACGGCTGGACGCCCGACGGGCTGCATCCGGGGTTCGATGCCCGGGTGCTGCCGGCGATCTCGAACATCCTGGTGACGCGGCCGCTGACCGCCGACGAACTCGCGGCAGAGTCCTGGAACACCGAGACCGGCGTGGTGAACGCCCGGACCCTGCTGTTCTACTACCGCCTGCTGCCGGACCGCCGGTTGCTGTTCGGCGCGCGCGGCGACACCACCGGCTCGCCCGATGCCGCCGGCCGGGTTCAGGCCTGGATGCACCGCCGGCTCGGGGAGCTGTTCCCGAGCTGGGCCGGTGTCGGAGTGGACTATCGCTGGCGCGGCCTGGTGGCGATGTCGCGCAAGCTGGTGCCGTCGATCGGCACGCTGGCCGACGAGCCCGGCGTGCACTACGCCTTCGGCTTTCATGCGGCCGGGGTGGCGGCGGCGCCGATGGCCGGCAAGACCCTGGCCGACGCGATCGCCCTCGGCGACGCCGGCGACCGGATCCCGGCGGTCCTGCGCGGGCTGCCGCCGCGCTTCCCGGTCTCCGGCCTGCGTCGGCTCGCGCTGGCGGGCGCCTATCTATGGTACGGTGCGTGCGACCGCCTTCAGGAGCTGCGCAACCGGACGGACTAGTGAGCGGACGATGTCGACACGGGTCGATCAGGACGACCACAAGGGAGCACGCCGGAACCGCCGGCTGGACGCCGTCATCGTCCTGCTGTTCGGCGTCATGATCCTCGGCGGCCTCGCGGTGTTCCCGCTCAGCGTCACCGCCAACAAGCTGTCGGGGCTGTGGATCACGCTCTGCGCGTCGCTGGGGATCGACTGACCGTCAGCCGCCGCCCAGTGACTCCCGGTGGACGCGCTCGACCGCCCGGTTCAGGCGCTCGGCCAGGGCGTCGGTTTCGGAACTGCGTCCGGTGATGCCCTGGTCGAGCACGAGCGCGAGGGCCTCGACATGCGTCTCGGCCGCGCGCAGCCGGCGCGCGACGCAACGCTCCAGGGTCTCCGGTGCCTGGACGCCCGGCCGGACCAGCCGTTCGAGACTGCCGGCGATCTCGGCCGCGGCCACGTGACCGAAGGTCGGCGCCTGGCCCTTCAGGTCGTGCGCGATGCGGTGCACCAGCCGCCAGGGCTCCAGCGCGGCCGCGGGCTCGCCGCGCAGGTCGACGAGGGCGGCGCGAAGACGACCGATCTCGCCGCGGAGTACGCTGGGATAGTTCTTGGCCGCGTTGATCCACTCGGCGTCCGGCTCGACATCCTGGTCCTGCAGCGCGTCGCTGAAGCGCCGGCGCATCCCCTGATAGCCGGCATCGGCCCGCCGGCGGCGGTCCGGGCCGATGTAGCTGTCGGAGACCACGAAGGGACGGGGGCGCGTCAGCGCCGCAACCAGACGGGCCTTCAGCTTGCCGGCCGAGACCGGCTTGACCAGATATTCGGTCACCCCGACGTCGCGCGCCGCCGCGACCTTGTCGTGCCGGGCGACCGCGGTGAGCATGACGACCGGGACGCTGCGCACGGTAGCGATGTCGTGCTGCCGCAGCGATCGCACGAAGGCGTAGCCGTCGACCGGCTCCATCATCCAGTCGCAGACCACCACGTCGTAGATCCGGTCGGCGACCAGCCTGAGCGCCTGGGAGCCGTCCGAGGCCTCGTCGACGACCTCGAAGCCGAACTGCCGCAGCAGCGAGCGGACGAGCCGCCGCATGTAGGCGCTGTCGTCGATCAGCAGCGCCGAGCGCCCCGCGAATGTCTGTCGGCTGGCCGGGTCGTTCATGCGTCCGCCTCCGGCTCGTCGTCGAGGGCGGATACGAGATCGAGGACGGCCCGGCGTTGACCCTCGGTCAAGGTCGACCGGCCAGCGTCCCGGGCCGGACCCGTTGCGCCGGCCCGGTCCGCCACGTAGCCCGGCCGGCCGAGCACCCGGTCCAGGGTCTGCAGCAGGTCGGCCTCGTCGATCGGCTTGGTGACGCAGGCGATCATGCCGGCGGCCAGGAACCGCTCCCGGTCGTCGGCCAAGGCATCGGCGGTCAGCGCGATCACCGGCGGGGCCGACGGGCCGGCCTTCCGGCGGATCTCCGCCAGGGCCTGCAGGCCGTCCTTGACCGGCATGTTGATGTCCATCAGCACCGCGTCGTAGCGGGACGACAGCGCCATCGCGACCGCCTGCTCACCGTTGCTGGCGAAGGCGAACTCGGCGCCGTGTCGCTCCAGGAGCAGGCGCACGACCTGGCGGTTCGTCGCGTTGTCCTCGGCGACCAGCAGGCGGACCCCGTCCAGGCGGTCGAACAGTCGCGGGGCGGACAGCGGCACCGCCGGCTCGGCGGTGAGCGTCACCGGGACGTCGAACCAGAAGGTGCTGCCTCTGCGCAGGGCGCTGTCGACTCCGATCGTGCCGCCCAGCCGTTCGACGATCTCGCGGGCTATCGTCAGCCCCAGCCCGAGGCCGTCGTTGCTCCCGGCCTGGAAGAAGCGCCCGAAGATCTTGTCGTGCAGGTGCGGGGCGATCCCGATCCCGGTGTCCGTTACGCTGACCCGCAGTCTGACGGTGTCGTCGCTGCCGGGGGCCAGGGTGGCGCGCAGCGTGATCGTGCCGTCGCCGGTGTACTTGATGGCGTTGCCGACGAGGTTGACGAGGACCTGCTTGAGGCGCGCCCGGTCGCACACCACGAACCGCCCGGTCAGTCCCTCGGTGTCGGTCACGATCCGGTCGTTGCGGTCCTCGGCCCGGCTGGACAGCACCGATGTCACTTCCTCGACGAGGGCGGCGGGGTCGAAGGCGGTGAACTGGAACTGGAACTTCCCGGTCTCGATGCGCGTGGTGTCGAGCACGTCGTCGACCAGTCCGCACAACATGTCGGCGGAGGCGTGCGCGGTCTCGCTCAGCTTGCGGATGCCCGGGTCGGGAGTGCGATACCCGATCTCCCGAAGCATTCCGATGACCGCGTTCAGCGGCGTCCGCATCTCGTGACTCATGCCGGCGAGGAAGGTGCTCTTGGCGCGGTTCGACGCCTCGGCGCGCCAGAGCGCGGCGGCAAGGTCCCGCCGGGCGGTTTCGATCGCTGCGAACTGCTTCATGGCGACCGCGGCCAGTCCGATGCTGACGGCGACGATGAGGACCAGGGTGATCGCAAGGTAGGAGACGGTGTTCCGGACTTCCAGCTGCCGTGCCGTCTGGTCCTGACTGGCCGCGCCGACCGACTGCAGGGCGATCTGCTGGAACTCGACGCCCATGCCCTCCAGGTGGCGCGTCAAGGTGGCGGCGTATGCGGTGGCGTCCAGACCGCCGCCGGCGAGTTCGCCGTCGATCACCGGTACCGCGGCGAGCGCGCGGGACAACGTGACGCCGAAGTCGGGGATCAGTCGCATGGCGGCGTAGGACCCGCCGTCGCGCAGGACCAGGAGCCGGCTGACGAAGATCTCATAGCGCTCGGCGAGGTCGTCGAGGTCGATCTGGCCGAGTTCGGCCTCGTGCGCGGCCAGCATCAGCTTCAGATGCTCGGCCTGAACCTGGTAGGCGGCCCACTGGATGTTCTCGCGCGGCGTGTTCGCCGCCTCGTCCAGATCCAGGTACAGCGAGGTCGCCACCGCCGCCGCCCCGATCGCGACGGCCAGCACCGCGACGGCGACAAGCTTCAGGGGCGTCCAGCGCCGGTGGGCCGCCTTCGAGATCATCTCACTCGACGATCAGCGCTTTGAGCTGCCAGACGGACCGGTTGAGATAGGTGTCGGTCGTCAGGCGGGAGTCGGCGTCGTACGGGAACACGATCCAGAGGGGGCCGCGCTCGCGGACCGACATCCGCTCGCCATTGGCCCGGACCGCGACGAAGGCGCCGGCAGCGACGGAGTCGTCGATCGGAACGACGGCCGAGTAGTCGTTCAGGGCGACCGCCTTGAGGCTGGTGCCGGTGGCTCCGACGATTTCGAGCAGGGCGGCCAGCGGGAACCCTTCGAAGGTCTGGACGCCCTTCGTCCACGGGGTCGAGGTCGACAGCGTCGTCGTGGCGATGGCTTCCAGGGCTTCCCGGTCGAAGCGGGCCTTGCCGGGGGCGTTGGTGTTGGCGATCGTGCCGGAAACCTCGAGGATCACGCGGCCGTTCGGCGCGGGCAGCGTCTCGCCCGCCGCCGGCAGGGCGAGCAGGGACAGCGCGAGGGCGGTCATCAGGGCGCGCACGGCGCCCCGTACGGTCGACAGCATGCCGAACCTCCGGTCTTGTCGGGTGTGAGCGAGAGGAGTGCACGCGCGGTGCACTACACGGCCCGTAAATGACACCGGGCAGGGCTGCGATCTATTGGGGAATACCGAAACCCGCGACCCTTCCAAGTCGCGGCGCGGACGAGCCGGCGCCGCCGCGGGCCGGGTTCAGGTGCCGTCGCGCTTCCGGCCCGGCCTCGCCGCGCCGACGCTGCGGGCCAGCAGCAGGACCGGCAGGATGCCGGCGGCCACGATCGCCAGCGCCGCCGGGGCGCAGGCCTCCAGCCGCTCGTCCGAGGCGTACTGGTAGACGAAGGTCGCCAGCGTGTCGAAGTTGAACGGCCGCAGCACCAGGGTCGCCGGCAGTTCCTTCATGGTGTCGACGAACACCAGCAGGCCGCCGGTCAGCAGGCTGCCGCGGATCATCGGCAGGTGCAGCCGCCGCAGGGTGGCGCCCGGGCTGTGACCGAGGGTTCGCGCCGCCATCTCCATGCTCGGCGTCACCCGGCCGAGCCCGGCCTCGACCGCCCCGAGGGAGACCGCGAGGAACCGGACGGTGTAGGCGAACACCAGGGCCGCCACGGTCCCGCTCAGCAGCAGGCCGGTCGAGACGCCCAGGGTCTGGCGCAGGAAGGCGTCGACCGCGTTGTCGAAGGCCGCGAACGGGATCAGCACGCCGATCGCCAGCACCGCACCCGGAATGGCGTAGCCGACCGAGGCCAGCCGGATGGCGCCATGCACCAGCCCGCCGGCGCGCTGGCGCGCGGCATAGGCGAGCAGGGTGGCGAGGCCGACCGCCGCCAGGGCGGCGGCCGCCGACAGGCCGAGACTGTTCAGCGCGTGCCGCACGAAGTCGGGCGACCACTCGGCCGCCGTGCTGGTGAACGCATAGTCGGCGAGGGTCGCAGCCGGCACCACGAAGCCGAGCGCGACCGGCAGGGCGCAGGCCAGGGTCGCTGCCCAGGCCTTGCGGCCGTGCAGCCGGATGCCCTCGATCGGCCGCAGTTTCGACGAGGTGTGGTGAAAGCGCTGACGGGCGCGCGACCGACGCTCGGCCCAGATCAGCAGGACCACGAACGCCAGCATGACCAGGGCGATCTGCGCGGCACCGCCGGCGTTGCCCATGCGCAGCCAGACGTCGAACACGCCGGCGGTCAGGGTCCGGACCGCGAAGAAATCGACGGTGCCGAAATCGTTCAGGCATTCCATCAGCGCCAGTGTCACGCCGACCGCGATCGCCGGCCGGGCGAGCGGCAGGGCGACGTCGATCAGCGAGCGCCAAGTGCTGCGGCCGAGCGTCCGGCTGACCTCCAGCACGCAGATCGACTGCTCCAGGAAAGTGGCGCGCGCCAGGGCGTAGACATACGGATAGAGAACCAGGGTCAGCATGGCGATGGCGCCGCCAAGCGAGCGGATCTCCGGGAACCAGTAGTCCCGCCGCGTGGTCCAGCCGAACACCGCGCGCAGGGTCGATTGCAGCGGGCCGGCGAACTCCAGCAGATCGGTATAGACATAGGCGATCAGGTAGCCGGGCATCGCCAGCGGCAGCAGCAGGGCCCACTCGAAGAGGCGACGCCCCGGGAACCGGCACATGGCGACCAGCCAGGCGGTGCCGGTGCCGATCACGAACACGCCCACGCCGACGCCCAGCATCAGCAGCAGGGTCGTGACGACGTAGCCCGGCAGCACCGTCGACGCCAGGTGCGGCCAGATGTTCTCGGTCGGGAACAGGGCCTTCCAGACGATCGCCAGCACCGGCAACGCCACCAGGCCGGCGGTCGTCAGGGCGGCCACATGCCAACGGCGGCGCCCGTCTCCGGGCACCGCCGCGAACTGCTCGGGCGCCGGTGCGGCGCCCCGGTAGGCATCGGCCTCCGCCGTCATCCGTCGTAGCCGACCCGGTCGACCATCTTGACGGCGGTGCTCCGCAGCTCGGCGATCGCCGACAGCGGCAGGTCGTCCGGCGTGAACCGCCCCCATGACTCGACCACCGGCGACCACTTGACGTGCGGGTTCACCGGGTACTCGAAGTTGGCGGTCGCGTAGATCTCCTGGGCTTCGTCGCCCGACAGGAACTCCATCAGCTTGAGGGCGTTGTCGCGGTTCGGCGCCGACTTCGACATGGCGATACCCGAGACGTTGACGTGCGTGCCCTTGGTGCCGCCGATGGTCGGGAACACCGGGTTCACGGCGTCGGCCCAGGCCTTCTGCTCCGGGTTCGCCAGCATGGCGCCGTAGTAGTAGTTGTTGCCGAGCGCCAGGTCGCACTCGCCTTCCTTGATGGCCTTGACCTGGGCCCGGTCGTTGCCCTGCGGCTTGCGGGCGAGGTTGGCCTTCAGCCCGGCCAGCCAGGCCTCGGCCTTGGCCTCGCCGTGGTGCGCGATCATGCCGGCCAGCAGGGCGATGTTGTAGTCGTGCTTGCCGCTGCGGGTGCAGATCCGGCCCGCCCACTTCGGGTCGGCCAACTCCTCGTAGGAGGTGATCTCGCCCGGCTTCACGCGGTCCTTGGAGGCGTAGATCAGGCGGGCCCGCTGGGTGAGGGCGAACCAGCGGCCTTCCGGATCCCGGAAGCTCGCCGGAACGTTGGCCGCGAGGACCGGGCTTTCGACCGCCTGAACCACGCCGGCCTCGACCGCGTCGTTCAGCCGGCCGATGTCGACGGTGAGGATGACGTCGGCCGGGCTGTTCACGCCCTCGGCCTTCATGCGCTCGACCACGCCTTCCTTGGCGAACACCACGTTGGTCTTGATGCCGGTCTTCGCCGTGAACGCCTCGAGCAGGGGCTCGATCAGGAACGGCTGGCGCAGCGAGTAGATGTTCACTTCGCCATCGGCCTTGGCCGCGGTCGTCACGGCGGCAAGGGCGATCACGGATCCGAGCACGGCGCCGGTCAGGCTGCGGGTCATGGAGTTTCCCTCGAGATGAGAATGCTTCGCATGACGGCTCTTGTTGCAAATGGGTCTCATTCTGTCAATCGAGATCAACCCCGTTTCGCCGGCCGGGTCACTGATGTGGATCAAGTCGGGGCACTTTCCGTCGGCCCGGTGTTGATCCGTGTCGGCCCTCCGCATAGCCTGTCGCCCGGGATTTGTGGCAGTCGATTCAACAATAGCGGGATCAATGGAAGCACGGGGTCGTCGGCGACCGGGACCGGTCGACGACAGCGGGCGCCGGATGCAGGGCGTCGACAAGGACGGGACGTGAGCGAGGGACTGAACAGGCCACCCTGGTACTTCGTCGATTTCGACATGCAGGTCGCAAACCGTAGGCTGGTCGATATTTACAATCATTGGAGGTCTATCCGCGATGGAGGTGACGTGCCTCCCGCGGACCGGTGGGACCCGTTGGATCTGGTGCAGCACCTGGGACACTTGTTCGTCGTCCGGGTGGAAGCCGCCTCGTCGGGCGACCCGGCGCCCGATCTCCGATACACGCTGATCGGCACCTATCTGGTGGACGCCCTGGGACGCGACACCACCGGCCGGCTCGTCGGCGACACGTTTCCCGAAGGCCATCCGGTCGTCTCGGTCTATCACCGGGCGATCGCGCGGCGGGCGCCGGTCCGGACGCACGGCCGGCTCGACTGGGTCGACAAGAAGTACCGCAGCTTCGAGAGCGTCCTGCTGCCGCTTGCCGGGGCCGACGGCCGGATCGCCAAGTTCGCGGGGGCCGCCGTCTACGAAACGTCGGAGCGTCCCGTTGTCGGCTGACCGACGCCGGCGTAGCCTTGCCGCCGGCATCCCGGACCGGAGCGAGGCTCACATGGCCGACCAGTCGATCTTCGCCGAAGGCTTCAAGACCGACCCCTACTGGTGGGACGCCGCGCCGCCGGACACCGAGGGCGACGCGCCGCCGCCGGACCGGGCCGACGTGGTCGTGGTCGGCAGCGGCTATACCGGCCTGTCGGCGGCGCTGGAGCTTGCGCGCGGCGGCGTGGACGTGGCCGTGCTCGAGGCTCACCGCTTCGGGGAGGGGGCCAGCACCCGGAGCGGCGGCATGCTGTCGGGCGGGGTCAACGTCGGCAAGGGCGGCGACATCGAGCGCCTGTACGGCGCCGACCGCGTGCAGGCGATGATCGAGGAGGCCGCCGAGTCCTACGGCCACTTCGAACGCATCATCGAGCGCGAGAACATCGACTGCCAGTACCGCCGGTCCGGCCGGTTCGTCGGCGCCCACACGCCGGCGGCATTCGCGGCGATGGCGGCACGGGTGGAGACCCTCAACGCACACGCCGGCGCCGAGGCCCGGCTGGTCCCCCGGGACCGGCAGCGCGAGGAGCTCGGCTCCGACTTCTACTACGGCGGCATGGTCGTCGAGCGGGCCGGCGGGGCACACCCCTCGCTGTACCACAAGGGCCTGCGACGGGCCTGCCGGGAAGCGGGGGTCAGGCTGTCGGCCAATACCGCGGTCGAGGGCATCGACGGCAAGGCCGGCGACCTGACGGTGCGGACCTCGCGCGGGCCGGTGCGGGCCCGCGAGGTGGTGCTCGGCACCAACGGCCATACCGGGGCCGCGACGCCGTGGTTCCGCCGGCGGGTGATCCCGGTCGGCAGCTACATCATCGCCACCGAGCCGCTCGGCGAGGCGCGGATCCGCGAGCTGTTCCCGAGCATGCGGGTGGTCGCCGACACCAAGCGGGTGCTGTTCTATTTCCGGCCGTCGCCGGACGGCACCCGTGTGGTGTTCGGCGGGCGGGCCAGCTTCCGGACCAAGACCGCGCTGGAGACCGCGCCGGTGCTGTACGACTACATGCTCGGCGTGTTTCCGCAGCTGCAAGGCGTGAAGATCTCGCATGCCTGGACCGGCAACGTCGCCTTCACCTTCGACCGGGTGCCGCATATGGGCGAACGCGACGGCGTGCACTACGCGCTGGGCTGCAACGGCAGCGGTGTCGTGATGATGAGCCACCTGGGCCACCGGACCGCGCTGAAGATCCTCGGCAAGACCAACCGGCCGAGCGCCTTCGAGGGACTGCCGTTCGAGACCCGTCCGCTGTACGACGGCCGGCCGTGGTTCCTGCCGGCGGTCGGCGCCTGGTACAAGCTGCGCGACTGGCTCGACCGGCGGCTGGCGGCGTGACCGGCGAATGCCGGCCGGCTCAGAGCGGGCCGGAGCCCGGGGGCGGCAAGGAGACCTTGTCCTCGGCGTACCGCATCGCCCACCAGGCGAAGAACCCCCACAGCGCCAGGTTGACCAGGATCAGCGCAGAGAGCTGGAGGACGAACGCCCCGAGATGGCCCCGTCCCGCCCAGGACGGCCGGTGATCGTTGGCCGGAACCCGCTTGGTGACCGGCGGGCGGTGGCGGTCCCGGATTTCGGTCGGCAACGGCGGCATCGTCCTACCCGCCGCTGCCGCCGAGCGGCCGCGGCTCGGGCGGGCCCGGGTCGAACGGCGAGACCAGCGTACGTTCCCGGGGCTGCGGGGCGGCATACAGTTCGTCGCGGCGCTTCGACAGCACGCCGGCAATGTACTTCATGTCGGTTTCCAGCATGTGGAACTCGTGATTCAGCATCTGCTGCCACATGTCGTGGATCTTCTCGATGCCGGCCTGCCCCGGTTTCAGGGCCTTGGCTTCCTGTTCGGTCCGCTTGATCCAGTCGATGGTGTCCCGGCGCACCGCCTTGGCGTCCTCGATCAGGCTCTTCAGGCGGTCCGCGATCTTGCCGGTGGTAGCCGAGTCGTAGGTATCGCAGATCCGCCACAGCGACCGCAGGTAGTCGAAATCCTCGTCGGTGTACTCGAACAGCGGCTTGCCGTTGTAGGTGAGGTCCAGGTTGCGGACCGAGAGCCCGCCTTCCAGCCTGACCAGCCGGTTGATCGGCGCGTTGCCGCCGGGAAGCTTCTGGCAGTCGTCCTTGCGCGCGACCGGCGGCTTGGACGACGTCCCCTCCGAGTCGCGCCCGGTGGATTCCTGGGCTGTCGCCGGCAGCGCCGTGATCCAGGCGATCAGGCACATGGCGAGGCTGGACAAGCGGATTCGAGCCGCCATACCGTTGTCTCCGTCTCATCCCTCCGCCGGTGGGTAGTTCTAGCACGCCGGCCCCGCCGTCCGCACCCGTCCAGGAGAGCGTCATGCCCGCCGTCAGTTATCCGGAATCCGCCCCGATCGAGGCCTGGACCGTCAGCAAGCCGGCGGTCGCCGGCGAGCGCGGCGTTGTCGCCTCGCAGAACGTCGAGGCGAGCCAGGTCGGCGCCGCCGTGCTGCAGGCCGGCGGCAACGCCGTCGACGCGGCGATCGCGACCGCCCTCGCGCTGTGCGTGGCGGAGCCCTGGATGAGCGGCCTCGGCGGCGGGGGCTTCGCGGTGGTGCACGAGGCCAAGTCGGGGACCACCAAGGTGGTGGACTTCGGGATGATCGCGCCGCGCGGCCTGGATCCGGCGACCTACCCGCTCGACGCCGGCCGGGACGCGGCCGCCGACCTGTTCGCCTGGCCGGCGGTGGTCGAGGACCGCAACCTGCAGGGCTATCACTCGATCGCGGTCCCCGGCTCCTGCGCCGGCTATGCGACGCTGCTGGAGAGCTTCGGCAGCTGGTCGTGGGCCGATGCCATCGGCCCGGCGCTCGGGATGGCGCGGCGCGGGCACCGCCTGACCTGGTGGACGACCCTGCAGGTCGCGGCCGAGGCGGGCTGGCTTGGCCAGTACGAGGAATCGCGGCGGGTCTGGCTGCCGGGCGGCCTGGTGCCGTCGGCGCCGGCCGAGGCGCCGTACGGCCTGCTGTCGATGGGCGCGCTCGCCGACACCTTCGAGCGGCTGCAGAAGGCCGGTCCGGCGGACTTCTACACCGGCGAGACCGGCAGACGGCTGGTCGCCGACCTGCAGGCCGGCGGCTCGACGATCTCGGCCGATGACCTGGCCGCCTACCGGGCCCGCATCGTCGACCCGATCGTGCGCGAGCGGGCCGGTCACACCCTCAACCTGGTGCCCGGCTACTCGGCCGGCCCGACCTTCGCCGGCGCGCTGGCGCGCCTGCCCGAGGCGTTCGCCGGATCGGCGCCGGATGCCGCGGTCTACGCGGCCTACGCAAGCTCGCTGATCGAGGCCTACAAGGTCCGTCTCGAGACCATGGGGCATGCCGGCGACGTCGGCGACCGCAGCTGCACCACCCACCTGTCGGCGGTCGACGCCGAGGGCAACATGGTGGTGATCACCACCACCCTGCTGTCGCGCTTCGGGTCGCGCGTGGTGCTGCCGGGGACCGGCGTGCTGATGAACAACGGCATCAACTGGTTCGACCCGCGGCCGGGGCGGCCGAACTCGATGGCCGCCGGCCAGCGTCCGCTGTCGAACATGTGCCCGGTGCTGGCCACCAAGGACGGCAGGGCGGCGTTCGGCCTCGGGGCCTCGGGCGGCCGCAAGATCATGCCGGCGATCTTCCAGCTCAGCTCGTTCATCGGCGAGTTCGGCCTGGGGCTGGAGCAGGCCCTGCTGCAGCCGCGCATCGACGTCAGCCTGATCGACACCATCATCGCCGACGACCGGCTCGATGCCGCGACCATGGCGGCGCTGCAGAAGGTCGCCCCGGTGCGGCCCGCCCCGGCGGTGGCCTATCCGTCGCAGTGGGCGATCCCGAACGCCGTCGCCTTCGGCCCGGAGGGCCCGCGCGGTGCGGCGCATGTGTTCGGGCCGCTGCCGGCGGCGGTGGGGGCCTAAGGGGCGACGTCGGGCCCGCTGTCCCGGGGAGGCGACGCTCAGCCGACCTTCTCGGCGTACAGCAGCATCAGCAGGTGGTCGACCTCGGTACCGTCGTCGCTGAGCGGCAGGACCAGCTTGTCCCATTTCACCGATCCGCCGTCGGGCGACGGGATGGTGTCGTGGAACTCGACCGGGCCGCGGGTCCGTACCGCGGCGTCGTAGTGCCCGACGATCGCCCAAAGCTGGGTCGGCGGCAGGGCCTGGTGCATGAGCTTGCCGGTGAAGTCGCCGCCGTCGATGGCGGCGACGCCCTTGCCAACCTTCTCGAACCGGTAGACGTACTGGTCGTCGAGCCGTTCGGCCTTGTACAGGACGAGGTTGTCGGCCCATGGCCGCAGTTCCAGCTCGTCGAAGAACCGGTAGGCCGGCAGGGCCCCGCGGCCCGGCCGCTTGAGCGACCACAGATCCCTGAGCTGGCGGGTGTTCTCGAGGGCGAAGTCCACGCCGGTCGCGACCGGCCGGCGCGGCTTCGGGGCCGGCGCGTAGGCGGTCGGCGGCGGCGGCGAATCGAACGGCGGAGGGGACTTCGCCATGCCTATGCGACCTCCCGGAACGCGGCCCCGAAGCTTTCGGTGGTGTAACGGAACACCCGCAATGTCTCGGACCAGTGGTCGGTCGGCAGCCCGGCCTTGCGCTTCAGCTGGGTGAGGAAGGTCTCGGCCTTCGGCAGGCCGGACCAGACGCTCGGCAGGAAGATTCCGCGGCGGTCGGCGTCGTGCATGATCAGGCCGTCGATGTCCGGGCGCAGCTGCCGGACCAGGTCCGCCTCGTCGGCGAACGACATCGGACGCGGCGTCGACAGGATCGACACCGAGACCTCGATCCGGTCGAGCTCCTCGGCCGTCAGGGGCGGGAACCGGGGGTCGCCGAACGCCGCCTTCCAGGCGTTGTCGATCACGTCGGGCAGCAGCGGCCGGTGCGGGGCCATGCTGCCGATGCAGCCGCGAAGCCGGCCGTCGAGGGTCAGCGTGACGAAGCAGGCACGCCGGGTGGTGAGCGTCGGCGACAGCCCGCCCCCGAGGCCGACCTTCGGGGTGCGGCCGTGCTCGATGCCGAACTTCACGCCGAACCGTGCGGCCTCGATCAGCTGCCGCCGGTCGGCTTCCGGCAACCGGGCGGCGTGGGCGTACTCGAGCGCGAAGGCCCCGTAGCCGACCACCCGGTCCGGATTGCCCCGGGTGTCGCCGGAGGTGCGCAGGTCGAAGGTCGTGGCCCTGAGGTCGCGGCTCCGGGCCTGGTCGAGCACGCCGGCGAGCGCACGGTGCCCGCAGGCGCCGCGGCCGTTCAGGTTCTCCGGCCGCAGCGTCTCGATCAGGCCGGCGGTCTCGGCGTCGAGCCGGCGCGCGGTCGCCTGGTCGTGGAAGTGCGACAGGTCCGAGGACACCAGGATCAGGGTCTCCGGCCCGCCCCAGAGCCGGCCGACGACTTCCGACACCAGCGCCATCGGGGCGTCGCCGACCAGCAGCGGCACGATCGCCGCCCGCGGGAACACGCGCTGGATGAACGGCGCATGGACCTCCAGGCTGTGCTCCTCGGCGAAGGCGGCGTCGGCGACCGCCACGCCCGGGACGGCCAGGGCCTCGGTCAACGCTTTCCAATCGACCGCGAGGGTGCCGAGCGGCGTGGCCCAGGCGTCGACGCTGGTGGTCGCGATGCCGCGGAACGCGACCCGGTGTGCCGGTCCCAGCAGAACGACCCGCCGGATGGCGTCGGCCCTGCGCCGCAGCGAGGCGTAGGCGGTCCCGGCGATCGGGCCGGAGAACACCCAGCCGGCGTGGGGGGCGACAAGGATCTTGGCGTCGACGCCGCCGCTCGGACGGGCGGCTGCCAGACAACGCTCCAGCAGGTCGACGCAGGCGTTGTGGCTGTCCGGATAGAAGCGCCCGGCGACTTCCGGGGGCCGGACCGAGACGTTGGCAGACGGTGTCATGGTAACCATTTGATTAACACACGGCGCGCGGGTGTGACAGCGTCGTCGGTCGAGGCGAAAGGAGAATTGGGTGCAGAGCGAGCAGGGGTCGTCGAGTCCTCGGGAAACCGCCGTGCCCGGCCTCGCCGAGACCGCGCCGCCGCCGGTCCGGGGCAAGGGGCCGATCGTCCCGACCGAGTTCTGGCGGATGCTGGACGACGGCCGTGTCCAGTGCGAGATGTGCCCGCGCTACTGCCGTCTCAAGGAAGGTGCGCGCGGGCTCTGCTTCGTGCGGGCGCGGCAGGACGACGCCATCGTGCTCACGACCTACGGCCGTTCCAGCGGTTTCTGCGTCGACCCGATCGAGAAGAAGCCGCTGAACCACTTCCTGCCGGGTACCCCGGTGCTGTCGTTCGGGACCGCCGGCTGCAACCTGGCGTGCAATTTCTGCCAGAACCACGACATCTCGAAGAGCCGCGAGATGGATCGGATGCAGGCCGAGGCGCAGCCCGAGACCATCGCCGAAACCGCGCGCCGCCTGGGCTGCCGCTCGGTGGCCTTCACCTACAACGACCCGGTGATCTTCCACGAGTACGCCCGCGACATTTCGATCGCGTGCCACGAGATCGGCGTGAAGACCGTCGCGGTCACGGCCGGTTACATCACCGACCGGGCACGCCCGGACTTCTTCCGGCACATCGACGCCGCCAACGTCGACCTCAAGGGGTTCACCGACCGGTTCTACCGCGACGTCACCAAGAGCCAGCTCCAGCCGGTGCTCGACACCCTGGTCTACCTGGTTCGGGAGACCGGGGTTTGGGTCGAGATCACCAACCTGATCATCCCCGGCGAGAACGACGACGAGGCGGAGATCGACGCCATGACGAGCTGGGTGGTGGAGCATCTGGGGCCGGACGTCCCGATCCACTTCTCCGCGTTCCACCCCGACTACCGCATGCTCGACGCGCAGCACACGCCGTTCGCCACCCTGGCGACGGCCCGGCGAATCGCCCGCCGGAACGGCGTGAGGCACGCCTATATCGGGAACGTGCACGACATCGGGCGGCAGTCGAGCTACTGCCACGCCTGCGGCAGCCGTACGATCGGCCGCGACTGGTACGAGCTGTCCGACTGGAACCTGACCTCGGACGGGCGCTGCACCTCCTGCGGCACCCGGATGGCCGGCGTCTTCGACGGCCCGCCGGGAAACTGGGGGCGCCGGCGTCGCCCCGTGGACGTCGCCTCGTTCGCCACGTGAGCCCCGTGTGCGGAGCATGCGTGTCCGGAGCATGCGTGTCCGGGGCATGCGTTCCCGGCTCGCCGGTATCGCCCGTGGCGGGCAAGGATCGGCGGCGCGAGTGCCCCGGCACGCGCAGCGGTCGGGCGGATCTGGGCGATCGGACGCTGCGGCGTTAACGATTCGTTAAGGGCTGGGGGCCGTGAATACCGCCGCACAGTAGGAATACGATGCGGATGATACGTGCAATGCACGAAACCAAGGGGCGGGTACTTGTAGTCGGCGAAGACATCGGCGTGATGCGGGAGCTGACCCGTGTTGCCGTTGGATCGGAAGGCCCGACGGTGGAATGGGTGGCGGGCGCTGCGGAGGCCGTCGAGCTTCTGGGGCGCGCGACCCACGACTTCGTTCTGGTCCTGGTCGACAAGCAGCTGAAGGACGGAACGCCGTTCGACGTGTTCCGGTTCGTGCGCCGCGACCCGGACGCCCCGTATCCGGGTCTCGCGCTCGGCCTCGTCGGGGAGGCCCTGACCGAGGCCGACATCCGGAAGTCCGCGGTGCTCGGCTGCCTGCATTTCCTCGGCCGGCCCCTGCAGGCCGAGCCGGTGGCGCAGGCGTTGAGCCAATGGCCGGCGGACCGTACCGACTTCATCGTGTCGGGCTCCTACACCGGGCCGGACCGGCGGCGCGCCAACCGCCAGCAGATGGTCGACCGTCGCACGGTCACCGGGCCGGCAGAGCAGACCGTGGCGTCGACCAGCCTGGGCTTCGAGATCAAGCCGTCGACCACCGTGTTCAGGTTCCGCCGGATGCCGACGGCCGAGCCGGACCTCGCGCTGGCGCTGCGCAACGGCCTGAGCAGCGAGACCATCGAGCCGGCGCGTGCGCATATCAGGCTGAAGAAGGAGCAGGCGCTGGCGATGCTCGGGCTGACCCGCCATCGCATGGACGAGGCCTTTGCCGAACTCGCTGGCAAGCCCGACCGCGAGGCGCTCAAGCGCCTGAACGCGGTCGCCCGCGAGGCCGCCGCCCTGACCGAGACGCGCGGGCTTCTCCTGGTCGGGATGATCGTTCGCGGCCTGGTCGGCCATACCGCCGACACCGGCCGGCCGGTGCGCGGCGTGCTGGCGCTCCTGCGAGCCTATCTGGACGCGCTGCGCGACGCGCTGGCGCGCGAGATCATCGACGACGGCGGCCCCGTCGGGCGCCAGATCCTGGCCACCCTGAAGGCGGCGGAGGAAAGCGTCGAGGCCGCCGCCCCCGGGGCCGGCGGCGGGACCGCCGCATCTTCCGGCTGAGCCCCGAGCCGGCGGGTCCTCGACTCATGTCGCGCGACCGACATGATCGGTCGCGGCGGTGGCAGCGATGCCGCCGATTCCCGTGTCTCTTCCGGCGAGGTTGACCAGGAGCCGTCAGGAGGGTTGGCATGGCCGAGGACGACGACATCGTTCTTTCCGAGCTCGACGACGAAGAACTCGTCCAGCAGATGCATGACGACCTCTACGACGGTCTCAAGGACGAGATCGTCGAGGCCGTCAACATTCTGCTCGAGCGCGGCTGGGCGCCCTACGATGTCCTGACCAAGGCGCTGGTCGAGGGCATGCGGATCGTCGGCATCGACTTCCGCGACGGCATCCTGTTCGTGCCGGAAGTGCTGATGGCGGCCAACGCCATGAAGGCCGGCATGGCCATCCTGCGGCCGCTGCTGATCGAGACTGGCGCGCCGCGGGTCGGCAAGATGGTGATCGGCACGGTCAAGGGCGACATCCACGACATCGGCAAGAACCTGGTGTCGATGATGATGGAGGGCGCCGGCTTCGAGGTCATCGACCTGGGCATCAACAACCCGGTCGAGAACTACCTGGCGGCGATCGAGGAGCACCAGCCCGACATCCTCGGCATGTCGGCGCTGCTGACGACCACCATGCCGTACATGAAGGTCGTGATCGACGCGATGCAGGAGAAGGGCATCCGCGACGACTACATCGTCCTGGTCGGCGGCGCGCCGCTGAACGAGGCGTTTGCGGAGAGCGTCGGGGCCGACGCCTACTGCCGGGATGCCGCGGTCGCCGTCGAGACCGCCAAAGCGCTGATCGCCGAGCGACGGAAGTCCAACTCGGAGGCGGCCGAGGGCTGAGGAGATCGAGCCGATGCGGCCCGCGGGGCGGGCCGGAGGAAGGACACGCGATGGACGACCTGCAACCCGATGCGACCTGGGGGGACGATGCCGCCTCGCCGATGGAGCGGATCGTGCGGCCGACCACCCTGTTCATCGCCTGCGGCGCGCTGGCCCGGGAACTGGTGGCACTGAAGCGGGCGACCGGCTGGGCCGAGCTGACCATCACCTGCCTGCCGGCGCACTGGCACAACGTTCCGCAGAAGATCACGCCCGGCGTGCTGCGCAAGATCAGGTCGGCGCGTGGCGCCTACGACCGGATCTGCGTGATCTACGGTGACTGCGGCACCGGCGGAGAGCTCGACCGGGCGCTCGCCGCCGAGGGCGTCGAGCGGATCCCCGGGCCGCACTGCTACCAGTTCTTCATGGGCACGGCCGGGTTCGAGGCGCTCACCGAGGACGAGCCCGGCTGCTTCTTCCTCACCGACTACCTGGTCCGGCACTTCGACCGCCTGATCATCAAGGGCCTCGGCCTGGACCGGCATCCTGAGCTGCTGCCGGACTATTTCGGCAACTACAGCAAGGTCGTGTACCTGGCCCAGCTCGCAGATTCCTCCCTGAAGGCGCGGGCCGCCAAGGCTGCGGCCCGGCTCGGGCTGGCGTTCGAGTACCGGATGGTCGGCTACGGGGAACTCGCGGATTTCGTCGCCCGGGCCGCCGGCACGCCGGTGCCGGCCGACGCCTGAAGACAGGAGGTGCCGGTGGCCAGCCTGATCGTCATGTACTGGCGCGACATTCCGGCCCAGGTGGTGGTCGAGAAGGGCCGCGGCCGCCGGCGCGACAGCGCCAAGGTCGAGCTGCCCAACCGGTTCATCGCGGCGATCGACGCGGCGGCGATGCGCGGCGGCGCCGAGCAGTCCGACGACTACCTGGAGGAGTGGCGGCGCTCCGATCCGGTCGAGGTGCCCGACGACGACATGGAGGACACCGCCCGCTCCAAGGCCGAGGCGCTCGAGGCCGACTGGCCGGCCGAACGACTGCGGGCCGCGATCGCCGGCGGCGGCTGGGAGAACGGCTGAGCAGCCCGGCCGACCGCGCGCGGTCAGACGACGCGGAGGGCGACGGGTCGGTGGTTTCGCCGCCCGCTCGCGAGGAACAGGGTCATCCCGAGGACCTGGTCGGGCATCCGATGGTCGGTGGCCAGCGGCAGGATGAGGCTCTCCAGCCACAGATCGGTGGCGTCGTGCACCAGCAGCGGCGGGCCCTGCCGCCAGCGCGGCCGCGCGTCGTCCATCATGTCCAGCAACGGGCGGACGGCCCGGCTGTGGAGGCGGGCGTCGCCGTGGACTTCGGCGAGCGTGCGGCCGGTGCAGTCGCGACCCACCCCGTCGACGACGGCGGGGCCGATCAGGCGACACCTGAAGTCCCGCGTGCCGCGGTCGAAGTCGAGCAGCCAGACGAAAGGCAGGAGCGGCTCGATGTGCTCCGTCCTGATGTCGTCTCGGCTCGGTACCCGGTCCGTTCCGCCGCGGCGGGCATGCCAGTAGTCGTGCAGCTGCCCGATCAGCTCCGACGGCCCCTCCTCGGGATACGGTCGCCAGTCGTCCGATTGTCCTGCAGCGATAGTCACGGTGATTCCCAAAGCTCTCTCGCTCGACATCGGATCGGAGCCGGGAAACTATCAGCCGGCCGCCCGGCGGCCCATTTCGGACATCCCGTAGCGAAGCCGTCGTGGTCAGGTCGCCCGGATCACCCCGGGGCGGTAGAGCCGGTTCTCACTGTCGAAGAACAGGGTCAGGCCCAGGATCCGGTCGGCCGTCCGCCGGTCGGAGGCCAGCGGCAGGGCGAGGTTCTCCAGCCGCAGGGCCTCGGTCTCATGGTGGAACATCGGCACCCCGCGGCGCCACAGCGGCTGCCGGTCCTCCAGAATCCGCGTCAGTGCCCGGGTCGCGAACTCGTAGGCGCCGGCATTCGGATGGCACTCCTTGAGGGTGCGCCCGGTGTAGTCCCGGCCGACCCCTTCCACCACCGCGGTGCCGATCAGCCGGTACCGGAAAGTCCGCGTCTGTCGCTCGAAATCCATGATCCACACGAACGGCAGCAGCGGCTTGATCTCTTCGGGCCGGATGTCGTCTCGGCTCGGCACCATGTCCGGCGCGGCGCGCTTGGAGGCCCAGTAGTCGTGCAGGCGAACCGCCGCCTCGGAAGCGTGCTCCGGCGAATAGGGCACCCAGTTCTCCGGTCGGAGCGGATCGATGGTCATGGACCTCCCAGGGCGCGAGAGGGGCGGGCGGGGACGAGGCACGGCCCGATGCAACCATACCGAACCGTCGCCGGTGGTTCCACGGTACTTTGGCAGGCCGGGGGGCAGGCCGGGGAGCAGGCGGGGGGCAGGCGGGGGGCAGGCGGGGGGCAGGCCCGGGAACAGGTCCGGAGCCGGGATCAGGCCTGAACCGGCTCGACTCCGCACCACTCCGCGATGAACAGCGCGATCGCCTTGGTGGCCTCGCGGATCGACGGGATGTTCACGCGTTCGTCGAAGCCGTGGGCATCCTCGCAGATCGGCCCGTAGACCATGCAGGGCATGTCGGCGTAGAGCACGAACACCCGGCTGTCGATGTAGGCGGTGGCGACGTAGTCCACCGGCTTCGCGCCGGAGATCCGCTCGTGGCAGCGGCTCAGCACGGTCTCGGCATCGCTCCCCGGTTCCAGGTCGTAGCCCTCGGTGAAGAAGCCGTTCCAGACGATCTCGGGCGGGTTGTTCGAGAGGAACGGATGGCCCGATGCCGCCTTGCGCACCGCGTCCTCGATATCGCGCTGCATCTCCTCCGGCTTGAAGCCCGGGAAGATCGAGATCCGGCAGTCCATGGTGCACCACGCCGGCACCGACGACGCCCAGTCGCCGCCGGCGATCTTGCCGACGTTCATGTTCACCGGGTGGGCGTGCACGTCGTAGTGCTTGGTGCCGGCCTTGCGGGCGTTCCACTTCGCCTCGACCGCCTTCAGGGCCGGGACCAGGTCCATGGCCGCCTGGATGGCGTTCGAGCCGGTGCCGGCCTGGGCGACGTGCACCGGGTGGCCGCGGACCTTCACCTGGAACCACTGCACGCCCATGGTGGCGCGAGTCATCTTGCCGCCCGACGGCTCGCTGATCAGGGCGGCGTCGGCCCTGTAGCCGCGTACCAGGGTGGCGAGCGCGCCGTTGCCGGTGCTCTCCTCCTCGCACACCGTCTCCATATGGACGGTGGCGGCCGGCTGCAGGCCGGCGCGGCGCAGCGCGTCCATGGCGAACAGGTTTGCGACCACGCCGGCCTTCATGTCCCCGGCACCTCGGCCGTACATCCAGTCGCCCTTGATCACGGCGGCGAACGGCGGGTCGGTCCACATGTCGAGCGGGCCGGTCGGGACCACGTCGACATGGCCGTTCAGGACCAGCGAGCGGCCGGTCTCGTTGCGCGGCCGGTGGGTGCCGACCACGTTCCAGGCGTGCGCGTAGTCGACCGCGACCGGCGAGAAGCCGGGATGGTGCTCGATGTCCTTGGGGTCGACCTTCCAGCGGTCCATCTCGTAGCCGCGCTCGTTCATGGCCTGGAACATCAGGTCCTGGGCGAGGTGCTCCTGGCCGCGTACCGACGGGCGGCGCACCAGTTCCTGCAGGAACGCGATCTGGTCGTCGAATCCGGCATCCACCGCGTCGCAGATCCGACGCACGAGATCCTCGCCGAGAGCCGCCTTCGGGTCCGCGTTCATGTCAGCCGCCTTGTGGTCCGGTTGCGTTCAGGAACCGGTATCCTGCGCCGACGCGGCGGCGGGCGGCAAGTGGGAGCGCGTTAGGCCGGCGCGCCCGCCGCCTGCTCCATGGATCCCGGAGCCGCTCGCGTTGCGAGCTCACCGGGATGACGAAGGGAAGGAGGCCGTCCCGCTCTACCCACTGTCGTCATTCCGGAGCCGCGTAGCGGACTCCGGAAGCCATGGGGCGTTCCGGCTTGACGGGGGTGAGCTACGCCGAGGTCTGCTTGAACACGTAGCGGCCGTCCTCGAGGCGGTCGAACAGCTCGGGGATCTTCGGGTGGCCCACCGGGCCGTTCGCGGCGTCCTCGACCAGGTTCTGTTCGGAGACGTAGGCCACGTAGTAGCTCTCCGGGTTCTCGGCGAGCAGGTGGTAGAACGGCTGGTCCTTGCGCGGCCGCAGGTGCTCGGGAATCGCCTCGTACCACTCCTCGGTGTTGCCGAACTCGGCATCGATGTCGAACACGACCCCGCGGAAGTCGTACAGGCGGTGCCTGACGATGGCCCCCAGGGAAAAGTTCGGCGCGACGATCTTCATTCGTTCCATCCGGTGATCGGACCCAGCGACAACCTCTCATATTTGATCTTTTCCGCGGAACGAACAAGATTGCCGCCGTCGCGTCCCAGGGAGTCCCCCAGCATGTTCGGCCCGCTCAATCACCTCCGCGTCGTCGAGGGCTCGGCCTTCGTCGCAGCCCCGCTCGCCGGGCTGACCCTGGCCCAGGCCGGCGCCGACGTGATCAGGTTCGACCCCCCGGGCGGCGGGCTCGACTACGGGCGCTGGCCGCTGGCGCCGGGGACCGGGCGCAGCCTGTTCTGGACCGGCTTGAACAAGGGCAAGCGTTCGCTCTGCGTCGACATCCGCCGGCCCGAGGGCCGCGAGCTGGTGCAGGACCTGATCGCCGCTCCCGGCGAGGGCGGCGGCCTGCTGCTGACCAACTTCGCCGGCATGCCGTGGCTCGCGGACGAGGTGCTGCGGGCGCGCCGGGCCGACGTCATCAAGCTGGAGATCGCCGGCAATTTCGACGGCAGCAACGCCGTCGACTACACGGTCAACCCCGCCGTGGGCCTGCCGGCGATGACCGGGACCGGCGGCCCCAATGCCCCGACCAACCACGTGCTGCCGGCCTGGGACGTCGCCTGCGGCCTGACCGCGGCGTTCGGGCTGGTGTCGGCGGTGCTGGAGCGGGCCCGGACCGGCCAGGGCAGGAGCATCAGCCTCGCGCTGTCCGACGTCGCGTTCGCGACGGTCGGGCACCTCGGGATGCTGGCCGAGGCGGCGCTCGGCGGCGTCGACCGGCCGCCGTCCGGCAACGACCTGTACGGCGCCTTCGGCCGCGACTTCCCGACGGCCGACGGCCGTCGGGTGATGATCGTGGCGCTGACCCGCAAGCAGTGGTCGGGGCTGGTCAAGGTCTGCGGGATCGCCGACGCCGTGACGCTGCTGGAGGAACGGCTGGGCGCCGACCTGTCGGAGGAGGGCGCGCGCTACCTCCACCGCGACGCCATCGCCGCGCTGGTCGCCCCCTGGGTGGCGGCCCGGCCGCTGGCCGAGGTGGCGGCGGCGTTCGACGCGGCGGGCGTGTCCTGGGGGCCGTACCAGACCATGACCGAGGCGCTGGCCCGCGACCCGCGCGTCTCAACCGCCAACCCGCTGTTCACGGCGATCGAGCAGCCGGGGGTCGGCTCGGTGCTGGCGGCCGGCTCGCCGCTGGCCGCCGCCGGCGAGGCGCGCTCGGAGGCCCGGTCGGCGCCGTCGCTCGGGGCCGACAACGACGCCATCCTCGGCGACGTCCTCGGCCTGTCGTCGGGCGCCATCGGCAAGCTGTACGACGCCGGGATCGTGGCGCGGGAGGGAGAGTAGCTCAGCGCCGCCGGGCGGTCGCGGCGGTGACCGCCGCCAGAATCGCCAGGCAACCGCCGAGCAGTACCGCCCCGCCGATCAGCGGGGCGGCGTGGCCGACATCCAGCAGCAGTGCCACCGCGCCGACCAGAATCAGCACGGCGACGCTCAGCCGGGCGTCGGCGACGAACATTTTCACCAGTTCGGCGACGACTTCCTTCAGGATTTCCATCACGCGGCCTCCCCCGCCGGGCGGCGCAGCAGCGTCGCCAGCCCGGCGCCGGCGACCAGGAACACCGCGGCGAACACGAGGAGCGCCAGGTCGGCGCCCGGCCATTCGATGCCCAGCCCCTCGCCGGTCCAGAACACGCCGAACGACGACAGCATGACGCCGACGCCGAACTTCAGGGTGTTCTCGGGCACCTTCGAGAGCGGCTTGTGCACGATCGCGCCGACCGTCAGCACCGCGGCGCAGGCGGCGGCGGCGCCGAGGGCGGCGGCCCCGAGCATGCCGCGGCCGGCACCGACCGCGATGACGATGAAGATCACCTCGAGCCCTTCGAGCAGCACCGCCTTGAAGGCGCCGAGCCCGGCGATCCAGTCGAGCGATGCCGGGTTCCTGCGGCCCTCCTCGGTCAGCGCCTCGGTCTCGGCCGCGAACGCCGCCTCCTCGTCGTGCAGGGCCAGCACCCCGGCCGAGCGCAGCACCGCCTTGCGCAGCCAGCCCATGCCGAACAGCAGCAGCAGCACGCCGATCACCAGCTGCAGCGCCTCCAGCGGCACCCGCCCGAGCAGCGGCCCGAGACCGAGGACCAGCAACGCCAGCACCGCCAGCGCGGCGGCGGTGCCGGCGACCGCCGGACGCCAGCCGCGCAGGGTGGCGACCGCCAGAACGATCGTGAAGGCCTCGACCACCTCGACGACCGAGGCGGTGAACGCCGCCCCGACCGCCGGCGCGGCGACGGTCCAGGTCATGCCGTCCATGGTTGGCTCCCACGTGTGTGTAGTATATACGACAGGAATATTCGAATCTGTAGTGAGCGCGACGTCGATGTCAAGCCATGGGATCGAAACCACCTTCGCCGAGCGGGTCCGCGCGGCGGTCGAGCGCCTGACCCTGGCCGAGCGCCGGGTCGCGCGGTACTTCGCCGATCACCGGGAAGAGGTGCTGGTGGCGTCGGCCGCCGAACTCGCCCGCAAGGCGGAGACCAGCGACGCCACCGTGGTGCGGACGGCGAAGGCGCTCGGCTACGAGGGGCTGGACGCCCTGCGCCGGGAACTGGCGGAGGAACTGCGCCGGGACCTGAGCCCGGCCGGCCGGGTCGCCCGCACCCTGCAGTCCGTCGGCGGCGACCCCGACGCGGCGTTCGCCGCCACCCTCGACCTGCATGCGGAGTCGATCGCCTCGCTCAGGCGCAGCGTCACGGCGCCGCAGTTCCGGGCGGCCGTCGAGCATGTGGTGCAGGCCGGCCGGGTGGCGGTCTTCGGCCTCGGTCCGTCGAGCGCGATGGCCGAGTATCTCGCGGTCCAGCTCGGCAGGTTCGGCCTGGACACGCTCGCCCTGACCGAGAGCGGCCTGCTACTGGCCGACCGGCTGCTGCGCCTGCGGCCCGGCGACCTGCTGGTCGTCATGGCCTACGGCCGGATCTATCCGGAGCTTCGGGCGGTGTTCGACCGGGCCGACGCGCTCGGCGTGCCGCGGATCCTGATGACCGACACGCTGGGCGCCGAGATCGGCGGCCGCGCCGACCTGGTGCTCGACATTCCGCGTGGCCGGGCCGACACCGTCAGCCTGCACACCGCCACCCTGGCGTTCATCGAGGCCCTGCTGGTCGGCGTCGCCGCGCGTCGCCCGGAGCAGACGCTGGAGGCGCTGCGCGAGCTGAATCGGCTGCGGGCCGAGGTCGCCGGGCCGGACCTGGCGCTCTGATAGCTAGGGGTTGCCTGCCTCGGCCTCCGCCACCTCGGCGATCGAGCCGCCGGGATTGGTCGGCTTGCCGGTGACCTGCCGCTCGCGGTGCCAGACATAGACGCCGGCGGCGACCAGCACGCCGGCCCCGATCAGGGTCGCGGCGTCGGGAAAGGAGCCGAAGGCGAAGGCGCCGATCAGCATCGCCCACAGCAGGGTGCTGTAGGAGAACGGCGCGATCAGCGAGGCCGAGGCCAGCATGAAGGCGCGGATCGTCAGGTACTGGCCGGCCACGTGGCAGGCGGCGATGGCGGCGAAGAACCCCCAGTCGCGCACCGTCGGCGTCCGCCAGTCGGCCAGCCCGAGCGGGGCGATCGCGACCAGCCCGGCGGCGGTCGACCAGATCAGGATGGTCAGCGGCTTCTCGGTGCCGCGCATCTGCCGGGTGATGATCAGGCCGCCGGCCCAGCACAGCGACGACACCAGCGGGATCAGCATGGCCGGCTGGAACACGTCGGTACCCGGCCGCAGGATCAGCATCACCCCGAGGAAGCCGGCCCCGACCGCCGCCCAGCGCCGGATCCCGACCTTCTCGCCGAGGAACGGGATCGACAGTGCGGTCACGTACAGCGGCGAGACGAAGCCGATGGCGGTCGCGGTCTCCAGCGGCAGGTGGGTCATGGCGTGCACGAACAGGGTCGCCGAGCCGATCAGCAGCACGCCGCGCACCACGTGGGCGACCGGGCGGCCGGTCCGCCAGGGCCGGGCGCCCCAGTGCCGCAGCACCGCCGGCACCAACAGGGCGGTGACCAGCAGGTAGCGGATCAGGATGATCTGCTCGGCCGCCATGCCGGTGCCAGCCAGGCCCTTGGCGAATCCGTCCATGGCGGTGAACACGAAGTTGGCGCCGAGCAGCAGGCCGATCGCCAGCAGCGGCCGGTCGGGCGGTGCGGTATCGGCTGCTGGGGCGGCGGCGGGCGCCGCCGTTTGGGATGCCATCGGACTCGGCTCGGCTGACGGGCAGGACGCCCTCTCGACATTCGGGACCAACACGGTCCCTGGCGCAAGCGGATTGCGGCAAGAACCGCTGTCCCGTATGGCCGGCTCCACGGCGCGAAGCCGGTCCGCGCGGCGGCTCGATCACGATCGCCGCGGCCGCCACCTTCCGGCGATATAGGCCGCCCGGCCGCCGACGGCGTTCTTCAGGCGGCCGTCAGGTCGTCGACCGCCTTGCGGATGAAGCGCATGTCCTCCGGGTTCAGCGCCGGGTTGCCGGCTCGGTGGCCCCAGATCGATTCGATCGGGCGGAACTCGGCGTTCGGCATCTTCGCGGTCTCGGCCTCGCTGTCCTCGGGCGTGAAGTACAGGTCGGTGCGCGACGGCATGATCATCGACCTGGCGGTGATCGCGCCCAGCGCCTTGTCCAGGTCGCCTTGGTAGATCTCGTTGTCGCTGATGTCCGACAGCTCCCAGGTCTTGAAGCTGGCCACCAGGTCGTCGGCGTTGCGGCGCAGGAAATTGCCCTCCCAGCTCCGCACCAGCCAGTCCTCCAGGTCGCTGAACCCGGCCTGCAGGTACAGCTTCTCCCGGTAGAATGCCTGGCTCATCGCCCAGCCGGCGTAGACCCGTCCCATGGCGCGCAGGCCGGCGACCGGCCGGCCGTCGAAGTACGAGCCGCGCCAGGCCGGGTCGGCGGTCAGCGCCGCGCGGGTGCCATCGATGAACACCTTGTTGTGGACCGAGGTGCGAGCCGAGGTGCAGACCGCGCAGATCCGTTCGACCCGGTCCGGGAAGATCGCGCCCCAGTGCAGCGCCTGCTGGCCGCCCATGGACCAGCCATAGGCCAGCGCGATCCGCTCGATCCCGAACACCTCCTCGAGCAGCCGCTTCTGGGCGTGCACGTTGTCCCAGTGGGTGAACTCCGGGAACCGGCCGTGGCCGAACGGCTCGGCCATGTTGCCGGGCGAGGTCGACAGCCCGTTGGTGAACATGTTGGGGATCACCACGAACCAGCGGCCGGGGTCGAGGATGCGGTCGGGCGCGATCAGCCACTCGGTGTCGTGGTGCTGGGCACCGTAGGAGGTCGGGTACAGCACGACGTTCGACTTGTCCGGCGCCAGGGTGCCGTAGGTCTGGTAGACGATCCGGGCGTTCGGCACGGTCATGCCGCGCTGCAGCTTCATGGAGCCGAGTTCGAAGACCTGCGCGTCGGGCATCCCCGCATCCTTTCCTGAATCGCCGATCAGTTTTGCGCCGGTTACGGTAGGCCGTGCCCGCCGGCCGCGCTAGCGTTCCACGGGCAGGAGACGCGAGAAGGGATTCGCCATGCTTCAGAACAGCATCGCCGTCAGTCCGGTCGCAGGCGCGATCGGCGCCGAGATCGCCGGGGTCGACCTGTCGCAGGATCTCTCGGACGAGACCGTCGGTGCGATCCGCCGGGCGCTGCTGGATCACCTGGTGGTGTTCTTCCGCGACCAGGAGCTGTCGCCCGACCGCTTCATGGCGTTCGCCGGGCGGTTCGGCGAGCCGGTGGCCTATCCGTTCGTGAAGGGGCTGGACGGCTACCCGGAGATCACGCCGATCCTCAAGCGCGAGGAGGACCGCAACAACTTCGGCGGCATCTGGCACTCGGACACGACCTACCAGCAGGTCCCGCCGATGGGCACGATCCTGTACGGCATCGACATCCCGCCCTATGGCGGCGACACCGAGTTCGCCAACCAGTACCTGGCCTACGAGGCCCTGTCGGAGCCGATGCGGCGGTTCCTGGACGGGCTGACAGCGGTCAACATCTCCGGCAAGGGCCGGGTCCAGCAGACCCGCACCGACATGCTGAAGCACTCCTCGGTCGGCATGAAGGGCGACGAGCTGGTGTCGCGCCACCCGGTGGTGCGCACCCATCCGGAGACCGGCCGCAAGGCGCTGTACGTGAACGTCGCCCACACCACCCACTTCGAGGGCATGACCGAGGACGAGAGCCAGCCGATCCTGGAGTTCCTGTTCCGGCACCAGATCAAGGCCGAGTTCACCTGCCGGTTCCGCTGGACCCCGGGTGCCGTGGCGTTCTGGGACAACCGCTGCACCCAGCACAACCCGATCAACGACTACCACGGCTTCCGCCGGCTCATGCACCGCATCACGCTCGGCGGCGACAAGCCGGTGTAAGGCGGGCGTCGGCGCGGCGGGTGGATTCCGGAGCCCGCTGCGCGTCTCCGGAATGACGAAGGAGAGAGGCTTCTCCGGGGCAGCTGTTCTCCCTCGCATCGTCATCCCGGAGGGGACGCGCATGCGTCCGGCTCCGGGACCCACGTCGCGACGGGCATCTACGCGACGGCCACGAACGGCGGCTTGCCGCTGGCATGCGGGCCGGGAACCGGAGTATGGATTCCCTCTCCAGCCCTCATCCCGGACGGGACCGCCGAAGGCGGACCCGATCCGGGATCCATGACCACACGGAGCATCAGATGTCAGGTAGCACCCGCATCGTCGCCGTCGGGGCCGCCCAGCTCGGCCCGATCGCCAAGGACGAGACCCGCGCCCAGGTGGTCGAGCGGCTGATCGCCCTGCTGCGCCGGGCGCATGCCCGCGGCTGCAAGCTGGTGGTGTTCCCGGAGCTGGCGCTGACCACCTTCTATCCGCGCTGGTACATCGAGGACGAGGCCGAGCTCGACCGCTGGTACGAGACCGAGATGCCGGGGCCGGAGACCGCGCCGCTGTTCGACGAGGCGAAGCGCCTCGGCATCGGCTTCTACCTCGGCTACGCGGAACTGACCCACGAGGACGGCGCCAGGCGCCGCTTCAACACCGCGATCCTGGTCGACGGCGACGGCCGGATCGTCTCGAAATACCGCAAGGTTCACCTGCCCGGCCACGCCGAGCACGAGCCGTGGCGGGCTTTCCAGCACCTCGAGAAGCGCTATTTCGAGCCCGGCAACCTGGGCTTTCGGGTGGCCGACGCGTTCGGCGGCCGGATCGGCATGGCGATCTGCAACGACCGGCGCTGGCCGGAGACCTACCGGGTCATGGGCCTGCAGGGCGTCGAGATGGTGCTGCTCGGCTACAACACGCCGATCCACAACCCGCCGGCGCCCGAGCACGACGCCCTGTCCTGGCACCACAACACCCTGGTGATGCAGTCCGGTGCCTACCAGAACGGCACCTGGGTGGTCGGCGTCGCCAAGGCCGGGGTCGAGGAGGGGGTGCACCAGATGGGCGGCACCCAGATCATCGCGCCGTCCGGCGAGACCGTGGCGCTGGCCGTCACCGAGGGCGACGAGCTGATCACCGCCGACTGCGACCTGGACCTGTGCCGGTCCTACAAGGAGACGGTGTTCGCCTTCCACAAGCACCGCCAGCCGCACGCCTACGGGCTGATCACCGGCACCGCCGGCGTGGTGTCGCCGGAAGACGCGGTGAAGATCGACCCGGCGCTGGGGCGGAAGGCCTAGGTTGGTTGGGGTGGGTCCCGGATCGGTCGCGCTGTCGCGCGTCCGTCGGGGATGAGGAATGTTGTGAAGCGCCTTCCCCAATCCTCATCCCGGGCAAGCGTAGCGCGACCCGGGACCCATCCGCCGACAAGCAGCGCTTCATGCCTTGCACCGCGGAACGAACCGCATTAGGTTCCGCCGTCTGACGCACCCGTAGCTCAGCTGGATAGAGTGCTGCCCTCCGAAGGCAGAGGTCACAGGTTCGAATCCTGTCGGGTGCGCCATTCCCTTTCGGACATTCTCGGCGAGTATGGCGGCGGCGGTGCTGCCGGCCGTTCGCGTGCGCCCGTGACGGCCGAGGTCAGCCGCGGGCGGTCCGTCGCACCCCGACCGGCCGCTCCATCCAGGCATGGGCCGTCGCGATGATGTCGGCCATCTCGAGGAACCGCGGCCGCCAGCCCAGCAGCGTGCCGGCCCTGCCGGGATCGGCGACCAGGATAGGCGGGTCGCCGACGCGGCGCGGCTGCAGGCGGTGGGGCACCGGCCGGCCGGTCGTCCGCTCGACCGCCTCGATCAGCTGCAGCACCGACGTACCCCGTCCCGTTCCGAGGTTGACCACGGCACTGCCGCCGCCCCTCAGCAGATGGTCGAGGGCGCAAACGTGCGCGTCGGCAAGGTCGCTTACGTGGACGTAGTCACGGATCGCACTGCCGTCCGGCGTCGGATAGTCGGAGCCGAATATGTCGAACCGTGGAAGCCGGCCGGTGGCCGCCATCAGCAGCAGCGGAACCGCATGGGTCTCGGGATCGTGGATCTCACCGGTCTCGCCGTCCGGGTCGGCGCCGGCGGCGTTGAAGTAGCGCAGGGACAGGGACCGGAGTCCCCTCGTCTGGCCGAAGTCGGACAGAATGCGCTCGACCATCAGCTTGCTGGCGCCGTACGGGGTGACGGGGGCCAGCCGGTGGTCTTCGGATACCGGTACGGCGTCCGGGGCGCCGTAGACGGCGCAGCTGCTGGAGAACACCAGGACGTCGACCCGATGGCGCTCCATCGCCTCGAGCAGGGTCACCGTGCCGTCGACATTGGTTCGGAAGTAGAGATCCGGGTTCTCGACCGACTCGCCGACATTCGTGACCGCCGCAAAGTGCATGACGGCTTCCGGGCTGTACCGGCGGAACACGGCGTCCAGGCCGGCCGGATCGGTGATGTCGCCGACCTCGAACGGCCCCCAGCGCACCAGGGAGCGGTCGCCCTGCGCCAGGTTGTCCAGCGCCACCGGCTCGTGCCCGGCGCGGGCAAGGGCCTTGCAGGCATGCGAGCCGACATAGCCGGCCCCGCCGGTGACGAGTATGCGTGCCATCGACGTTCCTCGAGGACGGGCGAGGCCGCACCGGCCCCGGGCGGCCGATACTAGCGTCCCGGAACGGTCCGGTGCCACCGCTCCGGTCGCCGCATCGGGGAGCGTTCACAATTCCGTTATCGCGACCGCGCCGGGACCGCCATCGTCCGCGATATCCACCTGCCTTCAGGGGGATTCGCGCATTGCCGGAACAGGCCTGGTTCCCGCTTTACCATGCCGAATTGCATTGACCGGTCATCGTATGAGTCGACTACCATACCAGTGGCCGGGTCGACCGGCCCGGTGCCGGCCCGCGCGGGCGCCGCTGCCTACCTCGCGGCTTCTCTCCCCGTGGCATCCGGCGCACGCAACCGGGAGGAGAGGCAATCATGGTCAAGCTCAGGATCAACGGCGTCGAGCAGAGCTTCGACGGCGATCCGGATACCCCGCTGCTGTGGTTCGTCCGCGACGAGCTGGGCCTCAACGGGACCAAGTACGGCTGCGGCGTCGGGCTGTGCGGCGCCTGCACGGTGCACCTGGACGGCGTCGCGGTGCGCGGCTGCCTGACCACGGTCGCGGAGGCGGCCGGCAAGTCGGTCACCACGATCGAAGGGCTTTCGCCCGACGGGAGCCACCGGGTCCAGATCGCCTGGCGCGAACTCAATGTCCCGCAATGCGGATTCTGCCAGTCCGGGCAGATCATGCAGGCGGCGGCGATGCTGGAGGCCAACCCGAATCCGACCGACCAGGAGATCCTGGAGGGCATGCAGGGCAACGTCTGCCGCTGCGGCTGCTACCAGCGGATCGTGTCGGCCGTCCGCCATGCCTCGACGGGAGCGTGAGCCATGCTGCACCACATCGAGAAGACCCTGTCGCCACGCCCGCTGCCCTCCGGGGGGACCGGACGGACGGTGATCGAGAACGTCAGCCGCCGCGGCTTCCTGGCCGGGGCCGCCGGCTTCGCCGTCGCCCTGCAGGTGTTCCCGGCGGACGCCTACGTCGCCTACAAGCACGGCGGTCTGACCATGCCGAACGGCGTGGTCGACGACCCGCACGTGTTCGTCGCGATCGCCCCGGACGGCACCGTGACGATCGTCGCGCACCGCTCGGAGATGGGCACCGGCTCGCGCACCAGCATCCCGATGGTCATCGCCGACGAGATGGAGGCGGACTGGGGGCGGGTGAAGATCGTCCAGGCGGTCGGCGACGAGAAAAAGTACGGCAACCAGGACACCGACGGCTCCCGCAGCCTGCGTCACCACATCCAGCCGGCCCGCGACATCGGCGCCGCGGTCAGGCACATGCTCGAACAGGCGGCAGCGGCGAAGTGGAACGCAGACCCCGACGACGTCGAGGCGATCGGCCACGAGGTCGTGCACAAGTCGCTCGGCCTGCGGGCCGGCTACGGCGAGCTGGCGGAAGCCGCGATGGCGCTGCCGACGCCGCCGCGCGACCGGCTCAGATACAAGGACGAGAAGGCGTTCCGCTACATCGGCAAGGGGGCGGTGCAGATCGTCGACCTGCACGACATCACCACCGGCAAGGCGGTGTACGGCGCCGACGTGGCGCTGCCCGGCATGCTGTTCGCGGTGGTGGCGCGGCCGCCGGTGGTCGGCGGCACCGTGAAGTCGGTCGACGCTTCCGCCGCGCTGAAGGTCCCGGGCGTGGTCCGGGTCGAGCAGATCCCGGGCACGCCGCTCGGCTCGAAGTTCAAGCCGCTGGGCGGGGTCGCGGTGCTGGCCCGCAACACCTGGGCCGCCCTCAAGGGCCGCGACGCCCTCAAGATCGCCTGGGACGACGGGCCGCACGCCGGTTTCGACACCGTCGCCTACGAGAAGGAGCTGCGCGCCTCGGCCGCGGCCCCGGGCAACCCGGTGCGCGATCAGGGCGACCCGGAGAAGGCGCTGGCCGGCGCCGCCAGGGTGTTCGTGCGCGAGTACTACCAGAAGCACATGGTGCACGCGCCGATGGAGCCGCCGGTCGCACTCGCCAACGTCGCCGACGGCAAGTGCGAGGTCTGGGGGCCGCTGCAGAGCCCGTACGGCGCCCGCCTCGACATCGCCGACTATCTCGGCATGAAGGAGGAGGACGTCACGGTCCACGTGACCCTGCTCGGCGGTGGCTTCGGGCGGAAGTCGAAATGCGACTTCGCGATCGAGGCGGCGTACCTGTCGAAGCTGGCCGGCACCCCGGTGCGGGTGCAGTGGACCCGCGACGACGACATCCGGCACAGCTACCACCACACCACCAGCGTCGAGCGGATCGAGATCGGCCTCGACAAGGACAACAGGCCGGTGGCTTGGCGGCACCGCAGTGCGGCACCGTCGTTCCTGTCGACCTTCGCGCCGGACGAGGGCGTGCAGCACCCGATCGAGGTCGGCATGGGGCTGGAGGACATGCCCTACGAGATCCCGAACGTGCGGGCCGAGCAGTGCAAGGCGATGGCCCACACAAGGGTCGGCTGGTTCCGCTCGGTGTCCAACATCCCGCGGGCCTTCGCCGTGCAGTCGATCACGGCCGAGCTGGCCGACGAGCTCGGGCGCGACCAGAAGGACTTCCTGCTGGAGATGATCGGCAGTCCGCGCAAGCTCGACTGGCAGGCCATGGGGCTGGCCCAGCCGATGTGGAACAACGGCGAGCCGGCCGAGGAATTCCCGTTCGACACCGGGCGGTTGCGCGGCGTCGTCGAACTGGCCGCCGCCAAGGCCGGCTGGGGCCGGCAGCTGCCGAAGGGCGAAGGGCTCGGCATCGCCGTGCACCGCAGCTTCGTGTCCTACATCGCCACGGCGGTCCGGGTGACGCTGGGGGCCGACGGCACGGTGCGGGTACCGGAGGTGCACGTCGCCATCGACTGCGGCTTCGTCGCCAACCCGGAGCGGGTGCGTTCGCAGATGCAGGGGGCGTGCGTGTTCGCGATGACGGCGGCGATGCACGGCGGCGTCAACTTCGAGAACGGCGCGGTCCAGGAGAGCAACTTCCACGACTACCGGATGGTGCGCTCCGACAATTTCCCGGAGGTGGTGCATGCCCACATCGTGCCGCATCCGTTCGCGGTGCACGCGACCGGGGTCGGCGAGCCGGCGGTGCCGCCGTTCCTGCCGGCGCTGACCAACGCCATCGCCAACGCCGGCGGCAAGCGCATCCGCGACCTGCCGATCGGCGACCAGACCAAGGCGTGACGACCGCCCGAGGGCTGGCGGGGGCGCACGATGCGCGTTCCCGCCGGTCCGTCCGCTTGCCTGCGTGCCGAGCCGGAAATTGACGTCAAGGTTGCAGTCGCCTTAGCCTGGCCGCGCGGATCGCGGCGGGGCGGGATCGTTGTCGAAGGGCGTGTTCACGACCAAGGTCGAGCCGGACTACGACGACCTGCCGGAGGAGCGGTACCACTTTCCGCGCACCTATCTCCGGCAGGTCGAAGCCGTGGTCGGCGATTGGATCGTCTACTACGAGCCGCGGCGGACGTCCGGGCGGGCGAACAGCCGCGGCGGCCGGCAGGCCTATTTCGCGACGGCGCGAGTCACTCGCATCGAGCGAGATCCTGACCGCGAGGATCACTTCTTCGCCTATGTGGCCGACTTCCTCGAGTTCGATCATCCGGTCCCGTTCCGCGAAGGAACCCACTACTACGAGCGGGCCCTTCGGCGCCCCGACGGCGGCACCAGCAAGGGGATGTTCGGCCGGGCCGTGCGGGTCATGTCCGAGCTCGAATACGATCTCGTCCTGAAGGCGGGCTTTGCGACGACCCTGTTCGAGACGGCGGCCTCGACGGTGACCGCCGTTCCCGCCGGCGAGGCCAGGGGCGGGCTGTCCGAAGCCGACCAGACGCCCTTCGAGCGGCCGATCGTCGAGCGCGTCGTGCGGCGCCCGTTCCGGGACGCAGCCTTCGCCGTCGCGGTCAAGTCTGCCTACGGGAATACCTGTGCGATGACCGGGATTCGCATCATCAACGGCGGTGGCCGCGCCGAGGTGCAGGCAGCCCACATCCGCCCCGTCGCGTCGGGCGGCTCGGACTCCGTACGCAACGGGCTTGCGCTGTCGGGCACCGTGCACTGGATGTTCGACCGCGGGCTGGTCTCGATCGACGACGACCTGACGATCCTGACCGCCGAAGGGCATCTGCCGCCGACGGTCACCCGCCTGTTCAACGAGGACAACCGTCTGATCGTCCCGTCGCGCGACGACCAGCGGCCGAACCCGAAGCACCTTCGGTATCACCGCAAGACGATCTTCAAGGGATAGGGCTTCAAGGGCTAGGGCGCGCCCGGCGCCGGGTCGCGTTCAGCCGGCCGGCTGCGCCGTCCCGCCCGTCAGCCCGTGCTTCAGCACGGCGATCACGTCGTGCAGCTGCGAGGCGTCGTTGGTGGTGCGCTTGACCAGCAGCGCGCCCTGCAGGGCGCCGAACACCAGCCGGGCCATCTTGGCCGGGTCGTCGCGCAGGGCGAACTCGCCGCGCCGGCGGCCGCGCTCCAGGGTCGCCGCCAGCCACGCCTGGTGCTCGGTGAAGAACCGGGCGACCCGGTCGCGCACCGGCTCCGGCAGCGCCGGCATCTCGCCGGCCAGCGCGCCGCACAGGCAGACCCGGTCCGGAGTGCCGGCGAATATCAGGTACGGCTCGAGATAGTGGTCGAGCATCGCCATCGCGGACTGGCCGTCGTCGGCGGCGATCACCTCGAGGGCGGCGCCGAAGCGGTCGGCGTAGCGGTCGACCACCGCCAGGCCGAGATCGGCCTTCGACGGGAAGTGATAGTGGATGCTGGCCTTGCGGATGCCGAGGGCGTCGGAAATGTCCTGGTAGCTGAACGCGTTGTAGCCGCGCGTCTGGATCAGCGTCTCGGCGATGTCGAGGATGTCCGCTGCGGTGTTCGATCGCGGGGACGGGGCTTTGGCGGGCGTGGTTATCGCTCGGGTTCCCGTGCTGCGGTAGGTGCCTGACGCTCCAAATACCCCGTGCCGGCGGCCGCGATCAATTCCTCGCGATCGGGGCCGCCGGGCGGGTTCAGAACTTCTCGGTGCTGGGGCGCAGGTCGAGCTCCTGGGTCCAGGCCGAGCGCGGCTGGCGGGCCAGGGCCAGGCAGGCGGCGGCGATGGCGTCGGGATCCATGCGTCCGTCCCCCGTGGGACCGTCCCCAGCGGGGCCGAACCGGCCGTCGGTCTGCGGCTCGTCGATCAGCCCGTCCAGGACGAGGTGGGCGACGTGGATCCCGGCCGGCCCGAACTCGCGGGCCAGCGACTGGGCGAGCCCGCGCAGCGCGAACTTGGCCGAGGCGAAGGCCGCGAACCGGGCGCCGGCCCGCACGCTGGCGGTGGCGCCGGCCAGCACGATCGTGCCATTCCCGCGCTCGACCATGGCCGGCAGCACGGCGCGGGCCGCGTGCACGGCGCCCAGGAAGCCGGTCCGCCAGACCGCCTCGAACTCGGCAGGCGCGGTCTCCAGGAACGGCCTGATCAGCAGCGTGTGCGCGGTGTGGACCAGCACCTCGACGCGGTCGGCGAACGGCGCGATCGCGGCCGCCGTCGCGGCGACGTCGGTCAGGTCGACGACGAGGTGGCTGTACCGGCCGGCGGCGACGGCCACCGCCTCGGTCGCCGGGCCGGTGGCGCGGTCCGACCGCGACAACCCGACGACGTCGTGGCCGTCGGCCGCGAACGCGGCCGCGAGGCTGACGCCGAGGCCTTCGCCGATGCCGGCGATCAGGGTGATCGGGCGGACGGTCATGGCACCTGCCTCACAGCCAGCCGAGGATCGAGGCGATGATCACGACCTGCGCCGCCCAGCCGGCGGCGAAGGCCAGCGTGCGGGCCACCGGGATGCCGGCGCTGTACACCACGAAGTGCGCGAGGCGGGCGAAGAAGTAGACGACGGCGGCCGCCTGGGTCGCCGGGGTCGAGATCGCCAGCGCGTGCGCGACCAGCACCGCCGGGACGAAGATCGCCAGGTTCTCGACCGCGTTGGTGTGCGCCTTGGCGGCGCGCTGCGCCCAGGCCGCCTGCGGCTCGCCGCGCTCCGGCAGCTCGGCGGACAGGGTCGCGCCGAGACCCCGGACCGCCATGCGGTTGAGGATGTAGGGCACCCAGAACAGCGCCGTCATCAGCACCGTCAACGTCATCCAGTACAGCTCGGTGGTCATATCCGTCTCCCTGTCGAGGCCGTTCCGTGGTGGACGAGCGAAATTTACCTACTAGAAGGTAGATTAGTCAATCTCCGACGATCGCCTCGACCGACGGTCGATTGTTCCTGATTTGTTCTGGACTCCGGATCGGGTGGGAGGCACAGTGTCCGCATCGAGACATCCGGTGAGGCGATCATGACGGCAACCGACAGCGACCGGCGGATCGACTACGTCGAGTTCGGCGTCGCCGACATCGCCCGCGCCAAGGCGTTCTACGGCGGGGCCTTCGGCTGGACCTTCACGGATTACGGGCCGGAATACTGCGAGTTCTCCGACGGCCGCATGAAGGGCGGGTTCACCACCCTGACGCCGCCGCGGCCCGGCGGCCCGCTGGTCGTGCTGTACGGCGACGATCTCGCCGACCTGCTCCGCCGGGTCGAGGCCGCTGGCGGAACGATCGCCCGGCCGGTCTTCGAGTTTCCCGGCGGCCGGCGGTTCCATTTCCTCGATCCGGACGGTTACGAGCTGGCGGTTTGGTCAGTCGCCTGAGCTGCGCGTTTTGCGCGAACATTGACACGAGGGCGGATGGCCGGTGAACTTCGGGCGTGGCCCCGCCGGCCCCGACCGCCGTTCCCCGACCGCCGTTCGTGCAACGCGAAGGCGGCACCCGCACCGAGGACGAGGCGACGCATGGCTGACCTCGATCTGATCCTGGTGACCCAGTCCAACGTCGTCGACTACGAGGGCTTCGGGGACCTGCCGCTGGACCGGCTCGACCTCTACAAGTCGCTGGTCTACCCGCGCATGGTGCACCACGGCGGCCGGTTCCGGTCGCACCTCGACTACCTGAACCACAAGCGTTTCGGGAAATACTTTGCCGACGCCAGCTACCCGGAACGGCGCGGCATGTACAACATCTGGAACCTCGCCTCGATGGCGGGCGTCCACCTCGCCAACTACCTGGCGCAGTTCGGCCTGCGGGTGCGGCTGATCAACAACCTGGATTCCGAGTGGGACTGGTTCGAGGAGGCGTATCGCGACTGCGCGACGCCGCCGCTGGTCGGGCTGTCTTCCACCTTCTATCTGTCCTGGAAGGAGGTCGGCGGCGTCGCCAAGCGGCTGCGCGGCCTCGACCCGGACATGGACATCGTGCTCGGCGGCGCCTTCGCCAATGCCGAGACCATCCACCAGAGCCCGGCGGCGTTCGAGGCGCGGATGCGGAAATACGGCTTCCGCTACGTGCTGCACGCCTTCAACTCCGAGCCCGACCTGCGCGACCTGCTGCTGGCCCGCCGGGCCGGGCGCAGCCCCGACACCGTGAACAACCTCGCCTGGATCGACGGCGCGCTGAAGACCGGCGCGTTCGCGGCGACCGGGACGCAGTGGAACACGCCGCTGCTGGCGCTTTCCGACGTGCCGCCGACCTGGGACCGGCTGGAGATGCCGTTCCTGAACCGCACCATCCAGATCCGCACGGCGGCGGGCTGCCCGTTCTCCTGCGCGTTCTGCTCCTACCCGACCACCGCCGGGCCCTGGAAGACCGTGGACGCAGACACGGTGCGGGCGCATCTCGACTCGGTCATGCGGATCCCCGGCGTCGACCGCGTGATCTTCATCGACGACACCTTCAACGTGCCGCCGCACCGCTTCAAGGAACTGGTCAGGATCTTCGCCGACTACCCCTTCGAATGGTTCTCGTTCCTGCGGGTGCAGTACGTGACCGAGGAGGTGATGGCGATGATGAAGGATTCCGGCTGCCGCGGGGTCTACCTCGGCATCGAGTCGGCCAGCGACCGGATCCTGAAGAACATGAACAAGCGGGCGACCGGCGCGCAGTTCGCCAAGGGCGTGCAGCTGCTCAACAAATACGACATCGACTACCTGGCGGCCTTCGTGCTCGGCTTCCCGGGCGAGACCGACGCGACCGTGCAGGAGAACGTGGACTTCATCCGCGACAACGGCGTGCGCTACTACTCGCTCAAGGAATTCTACTACATGCCGCACACGCTGGTGCACGAGCAGCGCGAGCGGTACGGCCTGACCGGCGACGGCGGCAAGTGGGCGCACGACACCATGACCCACGACCGTGCCGCCGAGATCAAGCTGGAGCTGTTCCAGTCGATCGACACCAGCACCCACGTCGATCCGGACACCAGCCTCTGGTACATGGCCTACCTGTACGACCAGGGCCTGTCCTTCCCCGAGATCCGGCGCGAGCAGGACGAGATCAACGGCCTGATGAAGGCGCAGCTGCGATCGCTCGGCAAGCCGGCCGATGCGGCGGTCGCCGCCGAGTGACCGTGTCCCGGGTTCGCGCGCAGGATCGCCCGATGGGTCCCGGCTCCGCCACGCCTGCGGCGCGCCGGTCCGGGATGAGGGTTGGAAGACGGTTGCCCCCCGAACCTCATCCCGGCCGCAGCGGCGCAGCCGCGGAGAGCCGGGACCCATGCAGGGCCCGTCGGCCGGCGGGCTCGCCTCCATGAACCACTCCCCCGCATGACCGTCGTCTCGCCGGTCTTCCTCGCCGTCGCCTTCCTGGCCGTCGTCGCGGTGCACGCGTTGCGCGGCCGGGTGCGGCGCGACCTGATCCTGCTGGTCGCCAGCCTGGGATTCGCGGCGGCGGCGCTCGACCTGATCTCGCTGGCCGGGATGGCGGTGTTCGTGGCCGCCGGCTTCGCCCTGCTGCGCGCAGTGGTCGCGGTCCGGCGCCCCGGCGTTCTGCCGGCGGCGGTCGCGGCGGCGGTGACGCTGTTCTGGCTGCTCGGCGAGAACGACGTGGCGCTCGGCCTGCCGCGGCCGGAGCCGGTGGTGCTGCTCGGCCTGTCCTACGTGATGTTCCGGCTCGTCCACCTGCTGGTCGACGTCGGCCAGGGCGAGCTGACCGAGCCGATCGGGGTCCGCGGCTATCTCGGCTACCTGCTGTTCTTCCCGAACCTGCTGGCCGGCCCGATCCAGCGCTACGAGCACCTGGCGCCGCAGCTCGCCGAGCCGATGTCCCCGCCGACCGAGGACGCGGTCCACGAGGGCATGCGCCGGGTGCTCGAGGGCGCCTTCCTGGTGATCGTGGTCGCCGGGCTCGCCCACCAGGGGTTCCTGGCCTGCCGGTCGGCGAGCGGCGGCATCGCCTTCGGCCTCGCCGCCCTGGCCTTCAGCCTCCACCTCTACGCCAGCTTCGCCGGCTACATGGGGGTGGTCGTCGGCCTCGGCCGGCTGCTGGGGCTGGAGATCCCGGAGAACTTCGACCGGCCGTGGCTGGCCCGCAACTTCCTGGACTTCTGGTCGCGCTGGCACATCACCCTGTCCGAGTGGTTCAAGTTCTACCTGTTCAACCCGGCGACCAAGGAGCTGCTGCGGGTGGTCGACCGGCCGGCCGCGGTACCCTGGCTCGGGGCGGTCGGGTACTTCCTGACGTTCTTCGTCATGGGCGTGTGGCACGGCACCAGCGCCACCTTCGTGGCCTACGGCCTGCTGCTCGGCCTCGGGGTCAGCCTGAACAAGGCCTGGCAGGTCTGGATGCTGCAGCGGCTCGGGCGGCGCGGCTACGGCGCGCTGATGGCCCGGCGCTGGTACGGCGTCGCCGCCCGGACCCTGGCGCTGTCCTGGTTCGCGCTCGCCCTGGTCCTGTTGTGGGCCGATCTGGGCGTCGTCGCCGCGACCGCGGCACAGCTCGGAGCCGGCGGCGTCGCCGAGGCCGTGGGCGTGGTGGTGGCGGCGATCGCGGTCGCCGCCGGCATCGGTTCGCTTACCGGCGTCGGGATCGCCTGCGGACGGCTCGAGGCCGTTGCCCGGCGTGACGGAATCGTCATGGCGGCCGGCGTCGCCCAGGTCGTCGCCATCGCCTACTATCTGCTGGTCCGGCAGGGAGACGTGCCGGTGCTGATCTACCAGGGGTTTTGAGCTGGAGGCGGGCGTGAGCGCGGAACGGTTCGAGACGGTGTGCGCGGTGGTGGCGGAGACCCTCGACGTCGATCGCGCCGAGATCGATGCGGATACATGCTCTGCGACCCTGCCGCTGTGGGATTCCCTGGCGCATCTGATGATCATCAACGCCGTCGAGAAACGCTTCGACATCGTCCTGCCGAGGCGTGACGCCTACACGGTCAGGAATGTGGGCGAGCTGGCCGGGCTGGTCGATCGCCAGCTCGCCACGGGTGCCTGATCGGCGTGCTGCAACGAAGAGTCGTATCGATGCGTCCGGAATGTAATTTATGGCGCGGGCGGCAGCGTGATACCGTCGCGCGGGGAGCGGGCGCCGCCTGAGGTTGCGGAGGGACGCGATGCCGATGGATGGACTGGGACCGCAGAGCCAATGGTTCGCGCGCGTCCGGCCGCGTCCGCAGGCCGCGGTCCGGCTGTTCTGCTTCCCGCATGCCGGCGGTGCCGCATCCAGCTACTTCCACTGGCCGGCGGCGCTGGACGGCGTTGACGTGCTCGCAGTCCAGCCGCCGGGCCGGGAGGGCCGGATCGCCGAGCCACCGGTCGCCGACATGGCGACCCTGCTGGAACGGCTGGTCGCCGCCGTCGAACCGTATCTCGACCGGCGGTTCGCGTTCTTCGGCCACAGCATGGGCGCGCTGGTCGCCTTCGAGCTGGCGCGTGAGCTGCGGCGCCGCGGCCTGCCGGCGCCGGAACGGCTGTACGTCTCCGGCCGCCGGTCCCCGACCGTGCCGACCGCCGAGGCGCCGCTGCATGTCCTGCCCGACGACGAACTGGTCGCCGAGCTGAATCGCCGGTTCGGCGGGCTGCCGGCGGCGATCCTGGCGGAGCCGGAGCTGATGGCGCTGTTCCTGCCGGTCATCCGGGCCGACCTGACGGTGCTGGAGCGTCACGGCTTCGCCACCGAGCCGCCGCTCGCAGTACCGATCACCGCGTTCGGCGGCGTGGACGACGCGCGGGCCACGGCGGACGGCCTCGAAGCCTGGGAGGAGCTGACAACCGGAGGATTTGCGATGCGGCGGTTCCCCGGCGGTCACTTCTATCTGCACGAGCGGCGCGAGGCGTTCCTGCGCGCCTTCGCCGACATGGTCGCTGCCGATCTCGGAACCGGACGGGCGCCGGGCGGCGCCGGTTCCTGATCCCGGCGACGGGAGCGCAGACGGCATGGCCCAGGTCCCGGATCCCGAAGACCTGAGCGGCGTCGTCGCGGACGCGGTGGCGGCGGCGGTCGGGATCGCCCCGGCGGCGCTCGATCTCGATGAGCGGTTCAGCCGCTACGGCCTCGACTCGCTGGCGGCATCCGGGCTGATCCGGGTGCTGTCGGAGCGCCTCGGCCGGCCGCTGCCGCCGACCCTGGTCTGGGATCACCCGACCACCGCGCGGCTGATCCGGTTCCTGTCGGGCGCGGCCGACCCGGCCGCCGACCCGGGCGCCATGCGGCCGATGGCCGAGGACGATCCGGTCGCCATCGTCGCCGTGGCCTGCCGGCTGCCGGGCGCTGCCGACCCCGAGGCCTATTGGCGGCTGCTGGTCGACGGCGTCGACGCGGTCGGCGAGATGCCGCGCAGCCGCTGGGACGTCGACGCGCTGTACGACCCCGATCCGGCGGCACCCGGTCGCATGGCGACCCGCTGGGGCGGCTATCTCGACCGGGTCGACGGCTTCGACCCGCTGTTCTTCGGCATGTCGCCGCGCGAGGCGGTCGAGGCCGACCCGCAGCAGCGCCTGATCCTGGAACTGGTCTGGGAGTCGCTGGAGCGCGCCGGGATGCCGCCGTCGCGCCTGCAGGGCAGCCGCACCGGCATCTTCATGGGGGCGATGTGGTCGGAGTACGGCCAGATCGCCGGCGGCCTGGACGCCATCGCCCAGCACTCGGCGACCGGCCGCGACACCGGGATCATCGCCAACCGGGTCAGCTACGTGCTCGGCCTGACCGGCCCCAGCCTGACGGTGAACACCGCCTGCTCGTCCTCCCTGGTGGCGGTGCACCTGGCGGCCCAGAGCCTGCGGTCGGGCGAGAGTACGCTGGCGGTCGCCGGCGGCGTGAACCTGATCCTCACCCCCGACAGCACGGTGGCGATGACCAAGTTCGGCGCGATGGCGCCGGACGGCCGCTCCAAGGCCTTCGATTCCCGCGCCAACGGCTATGTCCGCGGCGAGGGCGCCGGGGTGGTTGTGCTGAAGCCGCTGTCGCGCGCCATCGCCGACGGAGACCGGGTGCTGGCGCTGCTGCGCGGCAGTGCCGTCAACAACGACGGCCCGTCGAACGGCCTGACCGCGCCCAGCCCGGACGCCCAGCGCGGCGTGCTGCGCGACGCCTATGCCGCCGCGAAGGTGCCGCCGGCCGAGGTCGACTATGTCGAGGCGCACGGCACCGGCACCATGCTCGGCGACCCGATCGAGGCCGGCTCGCTCGGCGCCGTGCTCGGCACCGCGGAAGGGCGCGAGCGGACGCTGGTGGTCGGCTCGGCCAAGACCAACATCGGCCACCTGGAGGCGGCGGCCGGCGCGGCCGGCCTGATCAAGACGGTGATGGCGCTCGGGCACGGCACGATCCCGCCGGGCCTGCACTACCTGGCGCCGAACCCGCATATCGACTTCCCGGCCCTGAACCTGCGGGTGCCGACCGCGCCGGAGCCGTGGCCGGAGACCGGTCATCCGCGGCGCGCCGGGGTCAGCTCGTTCGGCTTCGGCGGCACCAACAGCCACGCCGTGGTCGAGGAATGGCGGGCCGAGCCGGTCGAGCCGCCGGCGCCGGGACCCGCATCCCGCAGGCTGGTGTTCGTCTACTCGGGCAACGGCGCCCAATGGGCCGGCATGGGCCGCGACCTGCTGGCGTCGGAGCCGGCGTTCCGGGCCACCGTCGAGGCCTGCGACGCGGCGTTCGCGACGCTGACCGACGAGTGGCGGGTGCTCGACCTGCTGGTCGCCGAGCCGGCGCGGGCCCGGGTGTCGGAGACCGCGGTCGCGCAGTGCCTGATGTTCGCGGTGCAGGTCGGGCTGACCCGGCTGCTGGAATCCTGGGGCTACCGGCCCGACGCCGTGGTCGGCCACAGCCTCGGCGAAGTGGCGGCGGCGCAGGCGGCCGGCGTGCTGGGCCTGGCCGATGCCGCCCGCGTGGTGTTCCACCGCAGCCGCCTGCAGGCCGAGGCTGCAGGACAGGGCGCGATGGCGCTGGTGCATCTGCCCTGGGACGAGGCCGAGGCGGCGCTGGCCGGTCATCCGGCGGTCTGCATCGCCGGCGCCAATGCGCCCGCGGCGGTGACCGTGGCCGGGCCGACCGAGGCGGTGGCGGCGGCGTCCGAGGCGCTGGTGGCCCGGGGCGTGACGGTGCAGCCGATCCGGGTCGACGTCGCCTACCACAGCCCGGCCATGGATCCGCTGCGGCCAAGGCTGGTCGAAGCGTTGGCCGGCCTGGTTCCAGGGCCCGGCAGCGTGCCGGTGCATTCGACGGTGACGGCCGGTCCCCTCGATGGGGCGGCGTTCGACGCCCGGTACTGGGGCCGAAACTTGCGCGAGCCGGTGCGCTTCGCCGAGACGGTCGCGGGCCTTCCCGATGACGCGGTGTTCGTCGAGGTGTCGCCGCATCCGGTGCTGTCTGGCGCGGTCGAGCAGGGGCTGGCGGCGCTCGATCGGGCGGGACCGGCGGTGCCGCTGCTGCGGCGGGCCGAGCCGGCGGCCGACTGCCTGCGCGCGGCGCTGGACCGGCTGGCCGCGGCCGGGATCGCGCCGGGCGAGCCGCCGGCCGACCGGCCGCTGCACGTCCTGACCCTGACGGCGAAGACCGCGGCGGCGTTGGCCGAGCTGGCGGCCCGCTACGCCGAGGCGCTGCCGGAAGAACTCGCGGATGCCTGTTTCACCGCCAACACCGGCCGCGATCCGTTCGACGAGCGCGCCGCCGTCCTGGCGCCCGACACCGGGACGATGCGACTGCATCTGTCGGCGCTGGCCCGCGGCGAAGAACCGGCCGGAAGCTGGCGTGGGGCGGTGAAGCCTGGTCGCCGGCCGGCCGTCGCGCTGCGGATCGGCGACGGTCCGCTGCCCTCGGGCCTCGACGACCTGGCGCGGCTGGCCCCGGCCTTCGCCGACGCGCTGGCGGAGGCCGACCCGGCCGCGGCGCTCGGCCGGCTGCTGACCGACTGGGGCGTGCCGTTCGCGGATGATGCCGGCGACGACGCCCTGGTCGTGGCGATCGGCGGCGCCGACGGCGACGTCCGGATCGGCGCCGGCGACGCCTGGGCCGAGGTGCTGGGCGCGCTGGCCTCCCTGTTCGTCGCCGGCGTGCCGGTCGACTGGCGGGCGGTCGACCGCGGCCTGCCGCGCCGGCGCGTGCTGCTGCCGACCTACCCGTTCCAGCGCCGGTCGTACTGGCCGGTGCCGTTGCGCGATGCGATGCCGGAATGGGCCTACGAGGTTGCCTGGGAACCGCGGGTGGGCGAGTTGCCCGATCCGGCGGCGCTGGTCGGCGGCCTGCCCTCGCCGCAACCGCCGACGGGCCTGGGTGCGGCGCTGGACCGGCTGGCCGGCGCCTACGCGGCCCGGGCGCTGCAGGGGCTTTCGACGACGGCCGCCGCGCCGCCGTTCCGCGACCGCCAGCTCGCCGCGCTGCGGGCGCTGGCGGCGGGCGCCGGCGATGCCGAGCCGCAAGCCCTGGTCGCGGAGATCGAGGCCGCCTGGCCGCAGGCTGCCGCCGAGCTGGCGGTGGTCCGCGCGGTCGGCGAGGCGTTGCCCGGCATTCTCGCGGGCACCGTCGACCCGGTCGGCCTGCTGTTCCCCGGCGGCTCGATGGAGCGGCTGGAGGCGGTGTACCAGCGCTCGCCGTTCGCGGCCGGGCTGGCCGAACGGTTGCGGGCCGCGTTCGCGGCGATCGCCGACGGCCGGCCGGGCCTGCGGGTGGTCGAGATCGGCGGCGGCACCGGCGGCACGTCGGCGCACCTGCTGCCGCTGCTGCCCGCCGCCGGCTCCTACCTGTTCACCGACGTCTCGCAGGCCTTCCTCGACCGTGCCCGCCAGCGGTTCGGCGCCGCGCCCGGGTTGGCGACCGGCCTGCTGGACATCGAGCACGATCCGGCGGCTCAGGGCATCGGCGCCGACCACGACGTCGCGGTTGCGGTCAACGCTCTGCACACGACCGCCGATCTGCGGGCCACCGTGGCGCACGCCCGCGCCACCCTGCGGCCCGGCGGCCTGCTGCTGCTCGGCGAGGTGACTGGCGCACCGGGCTGGCTCGACCTGGTGTTCGGCACCCTGGAGGGCTGGTGGCGGTTCGCCGACGGCGACCTGAGGCCGGCCAGTGCGCTGCTCGACGCCGATCGCTGGCGGACGTTGCTGGGCGAATGCGGTTTCGACGCCGTCGAGGTCGCCCCGGACGGCGACCGCCAAAGCCTGATCGTCGCCCGGGCCGCCGCGCGCCGGCTGATCCTCGCGGCCGGCGACCCGGTCCCCGAGACCGGTACCTGGGACGAGACGGTCCTCGAAGCCGCCGGCGACCCGGCGGCGGCCTGCCGGACGCTCGATCCGCTGGTCGCCGAGCCGCGGTTCGGACGGCTGTCGGTCGCCGGGCCGCCCGACGACCCGGCGACGGCCGCCGGCAGGGCCTACGGGCTGAGCGCGCTGCTGACCGATCCGGCGCGCTGGGACGGCGAGACCGGGCGGACGGCGCGGCTGCAGGCGCTGCCGGCACCGGTCAGCGACGGCCCGCCGGTGCGATCGGACGGCGTCTACCTGATCACCGGCGGCCTCGGCGCGCTCGGCCTCGCCGTCGCCGAGTGGCTGGTGGAGCGCGGTGCCCGGCATCTGGCACTGCTTGGCCGGCGGCAGCCGAATGCAGATGCATCGAATCGCATTGGGGTGCTGGAGGCGGCCGGCGCCGAGATCCTGACCGTCGCCGCCGACGTCGCCTCGCGGGCCGAGATGGAGGCGGCGCTGGCCGGCCTCGGCGACTGGCCGCTGGCCGGCGTGATCCATGCCGCCGGCGCCGTCTCGGACGACCCGGTGGCGGCGCTGGCCCCGAAGCTCGACGGCGCCCGCATCCTGGACCAGCTGACCCGGCGCGACGGCGTCGACCTGTTCCTGCTGTTCTCGTCGGCCGCCGGGACCTGGGGCGCCAGCGGCCGGGCGGCCTACGCCGCCGCCAACGCCGCCATGGACACCGTCGCCGCAGCACGGCGCGCCGCCGGGTACCCGGCGCTCAGCGTCGCCTGGGGCCGGTTCACGGTGCGCGGCCTGCTCGACGCGGCCGAGGACGCCGCGCTCGCCGAGATGGGGCTGCGGGCGATGGCGCCGGCGCCCGCCTTCGACCTTGCCCGGCGGCTGGCCGGGACCGACCGGGCGCATGCGGTGGTGGCCGATGTCGACTGGCCGCGGTTCCGGGCAGTCTACGAACTGCACGGCCCGAGCCCGCTGCTGCGCGACCTGCCGGCGGCGGAACCGGCCGGGGCGGCATCACGCCCCGAAACCGCACCGTCGGCCGACGGCTCGGCCTTCGACACGGTACGCCGTGTCGTCGCCGAAGCGCTGGGTTATGCGGCGGACGCCCTGCCGACCGATCGCGGCTTCTTCGACCTCGGCCTCGACAGCCTGATGACGGTCCGGCTGCGGGCCAGGCTGGAGGAGGCGCTCGGCCGGCCGGTGTCGACCGCGGCGCTGTTCGCCCATCCGACGGCCGAGGCGCTGGCGGCCTGGCTGGCGCCCGACGCGGCACCACCGGCCCCTGCGTCCGCGCCGGCTACCGCGACCAGCCACGCCGTCGCCGTCATCGGCATCGGCTGCCGGTTCCCCGGCGGCGTCGGCGACCCGGACGCGTTCGCGCGCCTGCTGTTCGACGGCGTCGACGCCGTCACCGAGGTGCCGGCGGCGCGCTGGGACTGGCGGGAGTGGGCCGCCGACCGGCCGGATGCGCCCGGCGCTATCGCCAGCCGCTGGGGCGGCTTCCTGGACGGGGTCGACCGGTTCGACGCGGCGTTCTTCGGCATCCCGCCCAAGGACGCCGCCTTCATGGACCCGCAGCAGCGTCTGCTGCTGGAGACCGCCTGGGAAGCGGTCGAGCGCGCCGGCATCGACCCGACAGGGTTGGCCGGCAGCCGCACCGGCGTGTTCGTCGGCATCACCGGCAGCGACTACGCCGCCCTCGCCCGCTGCGGCCGGCCGGAGGACCTGGAGGCCCAGGCGATCACCGGGCAGCCGGCCAACACCGCGGCCGGCCGGATCTCGTTCACCCTCGGCCTGACCGGGCCGGCGCTGGCGGTCGACACCGCCTGCTCGTCGTCGCTGGTGGCGCTGCACCTGGCCTGCCGGGCGCTGCGTGACGGCGAGTGCGACGCGGCGCTCGCCGGCGGCGTGAACCTGGTGCTGGCGCCCGAGACCTCGGTGATCCTGTCGCGCGCCGGAATGCTGTCGCCGACCGGCCGCTGCCACAGCTTCGACGCCGACGCCGACGGCTTCGTGCGGGCCGAGGGCTGCGGCATGGTGCTGCTGAAGCCGCTCGACCGGGCGCTGGCCGACGGCGACCCGGTCCTGGCGGTGGTACGCGGCAGCGCGGTCAATCACGACGGCAGGGCCAGCGGCTTCACGGTGCCGAACGGCTCGGCCCAGGCCGGGGTGATCCGGGCCGCTCTGGCCGACGCCGGCGCGGCGCCGGCGGACATCGCCTATGTCGAGGCGCACGGCACCGGCACCGGGCTCGGCGACCCGGTCGAGGCGCAGGCTCTGGCCGAGTTGCTGGCCGAGGGCCGCGACGGGCCGCTGGTCGTGGGCTCGGTGAAGAGCAACATCGGCCACGCCGAGTCGGCGGCCGGCATCGCCGGCTTCATCAAGACCGTGCTGGCGCTGCGGGCCGGGCGGATCCCGCCGAACCTGCATTTCGGCCGCCTGAACGAGCATATCCGCACCGATGCGATAGGCCTGCTGGTGCCGACCGCGCCGCTCGACTGGCCGGCGGGCGCGCCGCGGCTCGCCGGGGTCAGCGCGTTCGGGGCCAGCGGCACCAACGCCCACGTGGTGCTGGAGGCGGCGGCACCGGCTGAGCCGGCCGCGGTGGCACCGGCGCTCCGGATCGTACCCCTGTCGACCCGCGATCCGGCCGGCCTCGCGGCGCTCGGCGAGGCCGTGGCCGTCATGCTGGACGACGGCAACCTCGCCGACGTGGCGCGATCCGCCGCCGCGTCGCGGGCCGGGTTGCCGGTGCGCGGCTTCGCGCTCGGCGACGGCGCCGAGGAACTGCGGGCCGGGCTGCATGCCCTGGCGCCGGTACGCGCCGCCGAGCGGCCGAAGGTCGCGTTCCTGTTCACCGGCCAGGGCGCGCAATACGCCGGCATGGGTCGCGGCCTGTACGCGTCCGAGCCGGTGTTTCGCACGGTGCTGGACCGCTGCGAGGCGGTGGCGACGCCGCTGCTCGGCCGCAGCCTGCTGGCGGCGATGTTCGAGGAAAATGCAGGCGCATCGATCGACGGCACCGCCCTGGCCCAGCCGGCGCTGTTCGCACTGGAGTGCGGGCTGGCGGCGCTGTGGCGCTCCTGGGGCGTCGAGCCGGCCGCGGTGCTCGGCCACAGCGTCGGCGAGTACGCCGCCGCGGTCGCCGCCGGGGTGATGGAGCTGGACGCCGCGATGGCGCTGGTCGTCCGGCGCGGTGCGCTGATGCAGGCGTTGCCGGCCGGCGGCGGCATGCGGGCGGTGCTGGCGCCGGAGGCCGAGGTGGCGCCGCTGCTGGCCGCCGAGCCGTCGCTGTCGGTGGCGGCGGTCAACGGCCCGGCCAACACGGTGGTGTCGGGCCCGCTCGACGCCCTCGACCGGCTGAGCGCGGCGCTCGACGAAGCCGGGATGCCGTGGCGGCCACTGACCGTCAGCCACGCCTTCCACTCGGCCCTGCTCGAGCCGATGCTCGACGACTTCGTGGCGGCGGCGCGCGCGGTGGCCTACCGGCCGGCGGCGATCCCGGTGATCTCCAACCTGACCGGGGCGCCGCGCACCGAGTTCGATGCCGGCTACTGGCGCCGGCACGCCCGCGCGGCGGTGCGCTTCGCCGACGGCCTGCGGGCGGCGGCCGGACTCGGATGCACGGTGTTCGTCGAGCTCGGCCCGCAGCCGGTGCTGACGACCCTGGCCGGCGCCGTGCTCGACACGGCGACCCTGGTGCCCGGCCTGGCGCGCGACGGCGACGACCGGCGCCTGCTGTTCGAGGCGGCCGGCCGGGCCTGGCAGGCCGGGGCGCAGGTCGACTTCGCGGCGCTCCTGAACGAGCCGGCGGCCCGGCGCATCGCCCTGCCGACCACGCCGTTCGCCCGCAAGCGCCACTGGCTCGACTGGATCGATACCTCGCGGGCCGGCCGGCCGTCGGCGCCGCACCACGTCTACGAGATCGTCTGGGAGGTTGCCGAACCAAGCGCGGCGCCGGGCGGTACCTGGCGGCTGGTCGGCGGCGATCCTGCCTTGGCGGCGGCGCTGCGGGCAGCCGGCCTCGACCTTTGCGACGAGCCGACCGCGGGCGTGATCTGGGCGAACGGCCTGGGCTGCCGCGAGGACGAAACCGCCGCCCTGTGCGACGGGCTGCAGGCCCTGGTCGCCGCCTCGTCGGTTCCGGTGCATGTGCTGACCTATGGCGCCCAGGCGGCGTGCGGCGAGGCCGCGGATCCGGCAGCGGCGGCGCTGTGGGGCCTCGGGCGGGTGCTGGCGCTGCGCGAGCCGGAGCGCTGGGGCGGGCTGATCGACCTCGACCCGACAGCGCTGCCGGCCAACCAGGCGGCGGCGGTCGTCTCGGCCCTCGCGGGCGAGGAGCAGGTGGCGATCGGTGGCGGCCGGCTGCTGGCACCGCGGCTGGCGCCGGTCACCGCGACCCTGCCGGAGCCGATGCCGATCCGCGGCGATCGCACCTACCTGATCACCGGCGGGCTCGGCGCTCTCGGACTGGCGCTGGCGACGCACCTCGTCGCTGCCGGCGCCCGGCACCTGGCCCTGGTCGGTCGCACCGCCGGGCCGGACGGGCTGCCGGCGGCGCTGCGGGACGCCGGGGCGGAGATCCGCGTGTTCGCCGCCGACGTGGCCGACGAAGCAGCGATGGCTGCGGTCGCCGGGGCGATCGACGCCACCATGCCGCCGGTCGCCGGGATCCTGCATGCCGCCGGGGTGAAGGACGGGACGACGGCGGAGGTGCTGGCGCCGAAGCTGGCCGGTGCCTCGGTGCTCGACCGGCTGTCGCGGCGCTGGCAGAAGCGGGGCTGGCCGGTCGAGCTGTTCGCGCTGTTCGGCTCGGCCGCCGCGGTCTGGGGCGACCGCGACCTGCCGGGCTACGCCGCCGGCAACGCCGCGCTCGACGCCCTGGCGCACCGTCGCCGGGCCGAGGGGCTGCCGGCGACCGCCGTCGACTGGGCGCGCTTCGACGTGGCGGGCATGCTCAGCGACGCGGCAGCGGCGGATTTCGACCGGCTCGGCATCCGGGCGATCCCGGCCGAGCGGGCGTTCGCGACCATGCGGTCGCTGGCGGCGTCCGGCCGGCCGCAGGCGGTGGTCGCCGACGTCGACTGGGATGCGTTCCGGGCGGTCTACGAGGGCCGGTGCCCGCGTCCGCTGCTGTCGCGGCTCGGGTCGGAGAGGGCGCCGACCGCCGAGCCGCCGGCGCCGGCTTCCCTGCCGCCGCGCCCGGCCGTCGCCGCCCGGCTGCGGGTACTGGTCGCCGGCCTGCTCGGGGTCGAGGAGGCCGAGATCGACCCGGAGCGCGGGTTCTTCGCGCTCGGTCTCGACAGCTTCGGCGTGGTCGAGCTGCGGCGGGCGGTCGAGCGGGAGTACGGGCTGGAGCTGCCCACTTCGGCGTTGTTCGAGGCGCCGAATGTGGTGGCGCTGGCGGCCCGGCTGGTGCCGGATGCGACGGCGGAGACGGCGTTCGAGGCTCCGGCCGCGACCCATGAGCCGATCGCCGTCGTCGGCGCCGGGCTGCGGCTGCCGGGCGGGGTACGGGACCTCGACGGGCTGCGGCGCCTGCTGTTCGACGGGGTCGACGCCGTGGTCGACCTGCCGGAGGGACGGCGGACCGGGCCGGTGCCGGCCGAGCCGGCGCTGCGGCAGGCCGGCTGGCTCGACGCGGTCGACCGGTTCGACGCCGACTTCTTCGGGATCAGCCCGCGCGAGGCGGCACAGATCGACCCGCAGCACCGGCTGCTGCTGGAGACCGCCTGGGAGGCGGTGGAGAACGCCGGCTGGTCGCCGCCGTCCCTGCGCGACACCAGCACCGGGGTGTTCGTCGGCATCACCGGTACCGAGTACGCGGCGATGGCGCGGGCCGCCGGCCGGGCCGACGCCCATGCCGTCGGCGGCCAGTTCCTGAACGTGGCGGCCGGCCGGATCTCGCACGCGCTCGGCCTGCGCGGGCCGAGCCTGGCGGTCGACACCGCCTGCTCGTCGTCGGCGATGGCGGTGCACCTGGCCTGCCGGGCGCTGCGCGGCGGCGAGTGCGAGACTGCGCTGGCCGGCGGCGTCAACCTGGTCCTGGCGCCCGAGACCACGGCGATCCTGCAGGGTGCCCGCATGCTGTCGCCGGAGGCGCGCTGCCGGACCTTCGATGCCGGCGCCGACGGTTACGTCCGGGCCGAAGGCTGCGGGCTGGTGGTGCTGAAGCCGCTGTCGCGCGCCGAGGCCGACGGCGACCGCATCCTGGCGGTGATCCGCGGCAGCGCCGCCAATCATGACGGCGCGTCCGGCGGCTTCACGGTGCCGAGCGGGGCGGCGCAGGAGGCGGTGATCCGGTCGGCGCTGGCCGATGCCGGGGTCGCGCCGGCGGCGGTGTCCTATGTCGAGGCGCACGGCACCGGCACCGCGCTCGGCGACCCGATCGAGATGCACGCCCTCGACGCGGTCTACGGCGACGGCCGCGCCGACCCGCTGCTGGTCGGCTCGATCAAGACCAATATCGGCCATGCCGAGGCGGCGGCCGGGATCGCCGGGCTGCTGAAGGTGGTTGCCGGCCTCGGCGCCGGACGGATTCCGAAGCATCTGCATCTGCAAAGCCTGAACCCGCAGATCCGGGTGCCGCCGGAGCATGTCGCGGTGGCCACGGGGGAGACCGACTGGCGGCCGGTCGACGGCCGCCGGATCGCCGGGGTCAGTGCCTTCGGGGCCAGCGGCACAAACGTCCATCTGGTGGTCGAGGCAGGACCGCCCGTCGAGCCGCCGCGCGAAGCGGGGACCGCACCGTTGGTGCTGCCGCTGTCGGCCCGGCGCGCAGACGATCTGGCGGCGATCGGCGAGGCGGTGCTGTCGGCGCCCGACACGGTGGCCGCCTGCCGCGAGGCGGCGCTGTCACGCACCGGCCTGCCGTGGCGGGTCGCGGTGACCGCCACCGACCGCGAGGGGCTGCGGCGGGCGCTGGCAGAGGCGGTCCCGGTCCGCGCCGGCACCCCGCGCATAGCCTTCCTGTTCACCGGCCAGGGCGCTCAGCACCCGGGTATGGCCTGGTCGCTGTACCGGCACGAGCCGGTGTTCCGCGACGCCATCGAGCGTTGCGCCGCCGCCATGCGCGGCCGGCTGCCGGTACCGCTGACGAGCCTGCTGGACGGGACCTTGCCGGTGGTCGCGACCGAGCATGCGCAGCCGGCGCTGTTCGCCGTCGGCTGCGGCCTCGCGGCGCTGTGGCGGAGCTGGGGCGTGGTGCCGGAGGCGGTGCTGGGGCACAGCGTCGGCGAGATCGCCGCAGCCTGCGTCGCCGGCGCGATGAGCCTGGAGGACGCCGCGGCCTTCATCGTCGAGCGCGGCCGGCTGATGGGCTCGCTGCCGGCCGGCGGCGTGATGCTGGCGGTACCGGCGTCCGAGGCGGCGGTCGCCGACCTGTTGGGCCCGGAGGTCGAGATCGCCGCCCGCAACGGCCCGGACAACATCGTGCTGACCGGCGGGACCGAGGCGATCGATGCGGCGGCTTCCCGGCTGGCGGCGCGCGGCGTCGAGGGCCGGCCGCTGGCGGTCAGCCACGCCTTCCACTCGGCTCGCCTCGACCCGACCCTCGACGAGCTGGAGCGGGCGGCCGGACGGATCGCTTTCCGCCCGGCGACCATCCCGGTGGCCTCGAACCTGGACGGGGCGCTGCGGACGGCGTTCGACGCCGGCTACTGGCGCCGGCAGGCGAGGCAGCCGGTCGCGTTCGCCGACGGCATGGCGGCGCTCGCCGAGCTCGGCTGCGACACCTTCGTCGAGATCGGCCCGCAGCCGGTGCTGTGCGGGCTCGGCCGGCAGTGCGTCGAGGGCGGCAGCTGGATCGCCAGCCTGAGGCGCGACGCCGACGACGTCGCGACCCTGCGGACGGCAGCGGCGACCGCCTGGACCCTGGGCGCGCCGGTCGACTGGAGGGCGGTCACCGGGGCCCGGCCGAGGGATGCGGCGCCGCTGCCGGCCTATCCGTTTCGGGAGACCCGGCACTGGTTCGACGACGGGCGACCGGATGTCGGGCCGAGCCGACGTCGGTGGTTCGCGACGAAGCTGGACTCGCCGGGCCTGACGGCGCCGGCCTACGCCGACCGGCTCGGCCCGCCCGAGGTCCCGGGGCTGCAGGACAGCGGCGGCCTCGTGCATGTCGGTCTGCACCTCGCGTTCGTGGCGGCGGCGCTCGACCGGGCGGCAGCCGGCGCGACGGTGCTGGCGGACGCCGGGTTCCCGGCGGCGCTGGTGCTGGAGGCGCCGCGCGACCTGCAGGTGGTCGAGGGCCGGGACGGGCTGACCGCGCTGTACTCGAAGGCCGACGGCGGCGAGTGGGTGCGGCATTCGGAGATGCGCGTCGGGGATTTGGCGCCGGTGCCGTCCGAGTTACTCGATGTCGCAGCGGTCGAGGCACGCTGCGGCGAGACGGTCGCCGGTGACGACTTCTACCGCGACCTCGAGGCGCGCGGCTTCGCGCTCGGCCCGCGGCTGCGGCGGATCGAGCGGATTCGGCGCGGGGCGGGCGAGCTGCTTGCGGCGGTGACCCTGCCGCCCGACGACGATCCGCTTGCGTTCGGCCTGCCGGCCACCCTGTTCGAGGTGATGGCGCAACTGCCGGCGGCGGCGCACCCCGCGGCCGACGAGCCATTCATGCTGGTCGGCTGGCAGCGGCTGACGCTGACCGGGGTTCCGGCGACGGGATCCATGCTTCTGCATGCGGTGGCGAATCGGTCAGTGGACGGCGCGGTCATGACGGCGAGGATCAGGCTGGCTGACGCCGAGGGAAGGCTGCTCGCCGATGTCGAAGGCGCGGTGCTGAAACGGATCGAGGCCGGGGCGTGGCATGGCACGGCACCGGCGCCGTGGCTCGGCCGGGTGGAGTGGGAGCCGGTGGCGATGCCGCGCGCCGGCGCGGGCCCGGTCCGGCTGATCGCCACCGGCGACCGGACCGCGGCCCTGGCGGCGCGCTATGCGGGACCTGTCGACGACGTCGCGCCGGTGGTGGCGCTGCTGATCGAGCCCTCGGCTGCGGCCGAGCCGGAATCCCTGGCGCGGGCGATCGAGGCGCTCGACGGGGTCGCGGCCGGCAGCCGGCTGCTGCTGGTCACCCGGGGGGCGATGGTGCCGGCGGCGGAGATCTGTGCGCTCGCCGAGGGCGGGGCCGGGGCCTGGGGTCTCGCCCAGGCGATCCAGGCCGAGTATCCGGCCCTGTCCTGCCGGCTGGTCGACCTCGACCCGGCCGACGATTCCCTGGCGGTCCTGCAGGCCGAGGCCGCGGACGACGGGCCCGAGACCATGACCGCCTGGCGCGCCGGCCGGCGCCATGCGGCGCGGCTGGCGGACCTGCCGGCGAACGCGACGGACGGCCCGCGGCGACTGGCGGTCGGCCGGCCCGGCGAGCCCGAAAGCCTGTGCTGGGAGCCGGCCGTCGTTGCCGAGCCCGGGCCGGGCGAGGTGGCGGTCCGGGTGATCGCCGCCGCCCCGAACTTCCGCGACGTGCTGGCCGTGTACGGCCGGATGCCAGCGACGGCCGGGCTCGGGTCCGACGCCGCCGGCACCGTGGCGGCGGTCGGCGCGGGCGTCGCCGGGCTGTCGGTCGGCGACCCGGTGGTCTGCTACGTCCCCGGCGGCGGCGCGCTTGCCGACCGGGTCATGGGGCCGGCCCGGTTGGTCCGGCCGAAGCCCGGTCACCTGTCGTTCGCGGCCGCGGCGACCCTGCCGGTCGCCGGCCTGACGGCATGGCACGCCCTGGTCGAGCGGGCCGGGTTGCGGGCCGGCGAGACCGTGCTGGTGCATGCCGCCGGCAGCGGCGTCGGGCTGGCGGCCGCGGCGGTCGCGGGCATGCTCGGGGCCGAGGTGCTGGCGACCGCCGGCCCGGCCAAGCACGCGGCACTGCGGGCGCTCGGCCTGACGGTCGTCGGCAGCTCCCGCGACGGCGGCTTCGGCGAGGCCGTGCGGGCGGCGACCGGCGGGCGCGGCGTCGGCGTCGCGATCGGCGCGTTCGACGACACCGCCCGGGCGGCCGCGGCGGAAGCCCTGGCACCCGGCGGCCGGCTGGTCGACCTGACCCGGCGCGGCGACCCTGACGACGTCGACCTGGACCGCCTGGCCCGCGACGAGCCGGAGCGGTTCGACGCGCTGTTCGACGCGGTCATGGCGGCGGTCGCCGACGGCCGGCTGCCGCCGGTGCCAGTCGAGGCTGTCGACCGGACGGCCGCCGCCGACGGGTTCCGGCGGCTGGGTGCGGGCAGTGTCGTCGGCCGGCTGAGCGTGATGCTGGCGGACGAGCCGGCGCCGGAGCCGGCGGGCACCTGGCTGGTCACCGGGGCGGCCGGCGGCATCGGCAGAGCCGTGGTGCGTCACCTGCTCGACCGCGGGGTGCGCGGCTTCGTGCTGGTCGATCCTGCCGGCATCGCCGACGACACCGGCGCCGCCCTGGATGCGGCCGGCGCCGCGGCCGTGGTCTCGACCGCCGACGTCGCCGACGCAGCGGCGATGGAAGCGGTGTTCGCCGAGGCCGCGCGCCGATTGCCGCCGATCGAGGGGGTCCTGCATGCCGCGGCCGTGCTCGACGACGCGCCGCTGCGCGAGCTGGACGCCGGGCGCCTGGCACGGGTGTTCCGCCCGAAGGTCGAGGGGGCGCGGGTGCTTGACCGGTTGAGCCGGGGGCTGCCGGTCCGGTCGTTCGTGCTGTTCTCGTCGGTGGTGGCGAGCCTGCCGTCGGCCGGCCAGGGCGCCTACGCCGCCGCCAACGCGGCCCTCGACCACGTGGCCCGGCGCCGGCGCGCGCTCGGCCTGCCGGCCCGGTCGGTACGGTGGGGACCGTGGGCGATCGGCATCGGGGCCACGCTGGGCGAACGCAGCCGGGCGGTCTGGCGGTCCTGGGGGGTGGAGCCGCTGTCCGCCACTCAGGGCATGGAAGTGCTCGACGCGGTGCTCGGCGGGACCGGCGACCTGATCGCGCTGCGTGTCGACTGGCGGAGCTATGCGGCCCGCACCGAGGCGGCGCCGCCGCTGCTGGCCCGGGTGATGCCGAAGGCTGCGATGAAGGTCGAGCCCGAGGTTCCGGCCCCGCCCTCGGACGTCGCCGCGGTCTCGCCGGCCGACCTGCCGGGGGCGATCGATGCGATCGTCGCCGAGGCGGCGGCGTCGGTCCTGGGCCTGCGCTCCGCCGGCGACCTGGACCGGCAGCGGACGTTCAGCGAGCAGGGCCTGGACTCGCTGATGGCGACCGACCTGGCGGGTGTGCTGTCCCGGCGCCTCGGCCAGCGCCTGCCCGGCACCCTCGCCTACAATTTCCCGACGCCGGATTCCCTTGCCCGACATCTGGTCGACCGGCTGAACCCGATAGGGGAGGAACACCGGGGGTCGAATGTGCCATCCTCCGGGGCGTCCGACGGCGGAGGAGATGGCGTGACGGTGACTCTGCTCGACCGACTCGATGCGCAACTGGCCAGCATCGACCGGCTGCTGGGGGACGAGCCGTGACGACCGCGAATCCGCACGAGGACGCGCTGCAGCGCGCGATGCTGGCGCTCGAGCGCATGCAGGCGCGGCTCGAGGCGATGCAGAACGCGGCGCACGAGCCGATCGCCGTGGTCGGGCTCGGCTGCCGGTTTCCCGGTGCCGATGACGCGGACGCGTTCCTTGAGCGGCTGCAAGTAGGCTACGACGCGGTCGGCGCGGTTCCCGAGGACCGGGCCAGCCTGTTCGACGGTGCCGACGGCGATCTGCGGCGCGGCGGTTTCATGGCCGATGTCGCCGGTTTCGATGCAGGTGCATTCGGGATCGCCGAGGCCGAGGCGATCGCCATGGACCCGCACCAGCGGCTGCTGCTGGAGACCGCCTGGACCGCGCTGGAGGACGCCGGCGGGGCGGGCGGCGGCCTGGCCGGCACCCGCACCGGGGTCTGGCTCGGGCTCGGCGCCCAGAACAGCGACTATTCCTGGTGGCAACTGACCGACCCGGCGCGGCTGGACGCCAACGCGATCCCCGGCAGCTTCCACAGCCTGATGCCCGGCCGGCTGTCCTACCTGCTCGACCTGCGCGGCCCCAGCATGGTGGTCGACGCCGCCTGCGCGTCCGGGCTGGTCGCCGTTCACCTGGCCTGCCAGTCGCTGCGCCGGCGGGAGTGCGATGCCGCACTGGCGGCGGCGGTCAACCTGGTGCTGTCGCCGCTGGTCTCGCGGGCGGTACGGCAGAGCGGCCTGCTGTCGCCGTCGGGGGCCTGCCGCTCGTTCGACGACGCGGCCGACGGGTTCGTGCGCGGCGAGGGCGCCGGTGCACTGGTGCTGAAGCGGCTGTCCGACGCGGTCGCCGACGGCGACGCGATCTGGGCGGTGATCCACGGCTCGGCGGTCGGCCAGGACGGCCACAGCAACGGGCTGACCGCGCCCAGCGGTCCGGCCCAGCAGGCGGTGCTGCGGGCGGCGCTGGCCGACGCCCGGCTGGCGCCGGCGCAGGTCGGCTACGTCGAGGCGCACGCCACCGGCACGAGGCTGGGAGACGCGATCGAGGCCGAGGCGATCGGCGCGGTCTATGGGCAGGGGCGGCCGGCGCCGGTCCGGGTCGGCGCGCTGAAGCCTAATCTCGGGCATCTGGAGGCGGCGTCCGGCATGGCGGCGCTGGTCAAGGCGATCCTCGCCCGGCGCGCCGGCACGATCCCGCCGACCCGGCCGGTCGCGGCGCTGAACCGCGACATCGACCCGCACGAGTCCGGCATCGAACTGGTGACCGCCGAGACGCCGTGGCCGGCCGACGCGCCCTGCGCCGGCGTCAGCGCCTTCGGGATGAGCGGCACCAACGCCCACCTGATCCTGGGGCCGGCGCCGGAGCCGGCGGCCGCAGCATCGGCCGACCGACGGACCCGGGTCCTGTGCCTGAGCGCGGCGACCGACACCGCGCTGGCCGCGCTGGCGGGCGCGATCGCCGCCGCGCTGCACGACGACATGCCCTGGCCGGATTTGTGCGCGACCCTGAACCTCGGGCGCAGGGCGTTCGCCCGGCGCTGCGTGGTCGAGGCCGCCGACACCGCCGAAGGGCGGGACCGGCTGCGGGCCTTCGTGGCCGGCCGGCCGGCGGTACCGGTCACGCCGCTCGGTCGGGCGGCGGCGGCCGGGCAGCCGGTCGACTGGCTGGCCGAGCAGGGCCGTCCGGCCCGGCGGCTGCGGCTGCCGACCTACCCGTTCGAGCATCGCCGGTACTGGCCGGAGCATCTCGGCGGTCCGGCACGGGCCGAGACGGTCTTGCCGACGGTGCCGGCGGATTTCCTGCATCGACTGGCCTGGCAGCCGGCCGGCACCGCGACCCTGGGGCCGGCGCCGGCGCAGGTCCTGCTGTTCGGCGATCGCGCGCTGGCCGACCGGGTCGCGCCCGGGCTGGCGCGCGCCGGCATCCGCTCGGTGCTGGCCGACGGCCCGGGCGATCTGAGCCGCCATCCGGTGGCGCCGGTCCTGTGGCTGGTGGGGGACCTCGACCCGGCAGGGCACGCCGGGCATCTGGCCGGGCTGCTGGACCTGGTGCGGGCCCTGGCCGACGCACCGCGGCCGCTGCGGATCGTCACCGAGGGCGGAACCGGCGAGGCCGTGCTGCCGGCGATGGCCCTGGCGCTCGGCCGGGCGGTCGCCATCGAGCACGCCGACCTGGGTTGCCGCCGGATCGACCTGATTCCGGGCCAGCCGGATCCCGGCAACGCGCTGGCCGCCGAGCTGCGGCTCGACGACGGCGAGGAACTGGTGCGCCACGGTCCGGCCGACCGCGAGGTGGCGCGGGTCGTGCCGCTGTCGGTGCCCGCCGGGCGCTTTTCGGTCCGCCCCGACGCCGCCTATCTGGTCACCGGCGGGTTCGGCGGCGTCGGCCGGGCGGTCGCCGGCTGGCTGGTGGAGCGGGGCGCGTGCGAGCTGGTCCTGGTCGGCCGAACCGTCCGCGATCTGCCGGAGGCGACCGGATGGCGGGCCAGCGGCGTGCGGGTCCGCACCGAGGCGGCCGACGTCTCGGACGTGGTCGCGATCGCCGCGATCCTGCGGGCGCTCGACGCCGACGGCGTGCCGCTGGCCGGGGTGTTCCATTGCGCCGGAGTGACGGCCGACACGCTGCTGGCGAATGCCGGCGCGGCGGAGGTCGAGCGGGTGCTGCGGGCCAAGACCGAGGGGGCGCTGGCGCTCGACCGGGCGACCCGGGGCCGTGCGCTCGACGCGTTCGTGCTGTTCTCGTCGATCACCGCGCTGTGCGGGCTGGTCGGCACCGGCCTCTACGCCGCGGCCAATGCCGGGCTGTCCGCGATCGCCCGACAGCGGCGGGTGGCGGGGCAGCCGGCACTGTCGGTGATGTGGGGCACCTGGGCCGGCTCGGGCATGGCGGAGGCGGCGGGTGCCGACCTTGCCGCGCAGTGGGCGCGGCACGGCATCGCGCCGTTCGACGCGACGACCGGGCTGGCGGCGCTCGAGGCGCTGTTGGCGGCCGACGCGACCGAGGCGGTCGCCGGCCGGGTCGACTGGGACCGCCTGGCCCGCTGGTGCCGGCAGGAGGGCTCCGGCGCCAGCCTGTACGAGCGGGTGGCGTCGGACCTGCCGACGCCACAGCCGATCGGCGAGAGTCGAAGGTCCTGGACCTCCGGCGAGCTGGCGGCGGTGGTGCGGGCGGCGGTCGCCGCGGTGGTCGACCGGCCGGTCGGGGACCCGATGCTGGACCGGTCGTTCGGCGATCTCGGACTCGGGTCCCTGGCGGCGGTCGAGCTCCGGAATCGGCTTTCCGGTCAACTGGGTGTCCCGGTTCCGGCGACGCTGGCCTTCAACCATCCGTCGATCGCCGCCGTCGTGCGTTTCCTGGCCCGACGCGTTACGGTGTCGCCGGACCCGGCCGAGCCGGCGACTTCGGTGACTGCTCGCGTCGGTAGCATGACCGAGGCGGAGGCCGAACGGCGCATGGCGGCGCTGCTGGCCGAACTCGATGCAGCACGATCGAACTGACGACGACGGAGCAGAGCAGAGCCGTGGATACCGACGTCGATACCCTCAGCCCGCTGAAGCGTGCCCTGGTCGCGATCGAGGAACTGCGGGCGCGGCTGGCGCGGGCCGAGGGCGGCGGCGAACCGGTGGCGATCGTCGGCATGGGCTGCCGGCTGCCGGGCGGGGTCGACGGGCCCGAGGCGTTCTGGGACCTGCTGCGCGACGGCCGCGACGGGGTCGTCGAGGTGCCGGCCGAGCGCTGGAACGTCGACGCCTGGTACGATCCCGACCGTGCGGCACTCGGCAGGATGAACCTGCGGCGCGCCGGCTTCCTGGCCGGCGGGATCGACCGGTTCGACGCCGAGTTCTTCGGCATCGCCCCGCGCGAGGCCACCGCCATGGACCCGCAGCAGCGGCTGTTGCTGGAGGTCGCCTGGGAGGCGCTGGAGGACGCCGGCATCGCGCCGGACAGCCTCGCCGGCGCTCCCTGCGGCGTGTTCGTCGGGCTGTACAACGACAATTACGGGCTGACCGGGCGCGGCTCTCCCGCGGTCGAGGCGATCGACGGCTGGTCGGCGTCCGGCACCCACACCAGCGTGGCGGCCGGCCGGCTGTCCTACAGCCTCGGCCTGACCGGGCCGAGCCTGGCGGTCGACACCGCCTGCTCGTCGTCGCTGACGGCGGTGCATCTGGCGGTGCGGGCGATCCAGACCGGCGAATGCGCCATGGCACTGGCCGGCGGCGTCCACCTGATCCTCGGGCCGGAGGGGCTGGTCGCCAGCACCAAGCTCGGCGCCACCGCGCCCGACGGCCGCTGCAAGACCTTCGACGCGGCCGCCGACGGCTTCGGCCACGGCGAGGGCTGCGGCTTGGTGGTGCTGAAGCCGCTGGCGGCGGCACAGGCGGCCAGCGACCGTATCGTCGCCGTGATCCGCGGCTCGGCGGTCAACCAGGACGGCCGCTCGAACAGCCTGACCGCGCCGAATGGCCCGGCCCAGGAGGCGGTGATCCGGTCCGCCCTGGCGCGCGCCGGGGTGGCGCCGGGCGAGGTCGGCTACGTCGAGGCGCACGGCACCGGCACAAGGCTCGGCGATCCGATCGAGATCGAGGCGATCGCCGCGGCGCTGGGCGAGGGCCGGACCGACCCGCTGCTGGTCGGCTCGGTGAAGACCAATCTCGGCCACCTGGAGGCCGCCGCCGGCATCGCCGGGCTGATCAAGGCCGCGCTGTGCGTGAACCGGGGCGCGGTGCCGCCGCACCTGAACTTCAGGTCGCTCAACCCGGAGATCGATGCCGGGCCGGTCGATTTGCGGATACCGACCGCGACGGTGCCGTGGGACGGGATCGGCGGCCGGCGGATCGCCGGGGTCAGCGGCTTCGGCTTCGGCGGCACCAACGCCCATGTGGTGCTGGAAGGCCCGCCGGCGGTCGAGCCGGTCGAGGCGACCGCCGGTGCCGAGGCGCTGGTGCTGTCGGCGGCGACCGGGCCGGCGCTGACGGATCTGGCCGGCGCCTGGGCCGACTGGCTGGAGCGGACCGACGCGTCGCTCGCCGACGCCGCCGTGACGGCAGCCACCGGGCGGTCGCATCTCGGGGTGCGGCTGGCGGTCGCCGGCACCGACAGGACGACGGTCGCCTCCGCCCTGCGCAGGGCGGCTCCGGTGACGGCCGGCCGGCCGCCGAGGGTCGCTTTCCTGTTCACCGGGCAGGGCGCCCAGTATCCGGGCATGGCGCGGCAGGCCTACCGGCGCTGGCCGGCGTTCCGGGCGGCGCTCGACCGGCACGCCGCGGTGCTCGATGCCGAAATCGGCCGCTCGTCGCTCGACCTGCTGTTCGGCGACGCGCCGATCGACGACACCGCCCTGGCGCAGCCGCTGCTGGTGGCGGTCGAACTGGCGCTGGCGACGCTGTGGCGGTCCTGCGGCATCGATCCGTCGGCCGTGCTCGGCCACAGCGTCGGCGAGATCGCCGCGGCTGCGGTCGCCGGGGTGCTGTCCGCGGACGACGCCCTGCGGCTTGCAGTGGCGCGCGGCCGGCTGATGCAGTCGCTGCCGACCGGTGGAGAGGCGGGGAGCGGCGGCATGCTGGCGGCGTTCGCGCCGGCCTCGGCAGTGGAGCCGCACCTGGATGCGTCCCTGTCGATCGCCGGGCTGAACGGTCCGGCCAACACCGTGGTCGCCGGACCGGTCGCGGCCCTCGATGCGTTGGCCGGGCGGCTGGGCGAGGCCGGTATCGAGAGCCGGCGGCTGGCGGTCAGCCACGCCTTCCATTCCGCCCTGCTCGACCCGATCCTGCCGGAGCTGGAGCGCATCGCCGGCGGCATCGTCATGAACCGCCCGGCGATCCCGGTGGTGTCCAACCTGACCGGCCGGCCGCACGAGGCCTTCGACGCGGCCTACTGGCGCGACCATGCCCGCCACGCGGTGCGGTTCGAGGACGGGCTGCGCGCGGCCGCCGAAATCGGCTGCGACGTGTTCCTGGAGATCGGCCCGCAGCCGGTGCTGTCCGGCCTCGGCACGGCGGTACTGGAGGACGCCGCGTTCCTGCCGTCGCTGCGCCGCGGTACCGCGGATGACGAGCAGATCGCCGGGACCCTCGGCCGGCTGTACGAGCGCGGGGCGGCGATCGATTGGCGCGCCGTGCACCGGGACGGGCCCGGCCGGCGCTGCTCGGCGCCGACCTACCGATTCCAGCGCCGGCGCTACTGGTTCGACCTGCCGGACGCTTCGGCGCCGGCCCCGGTCGAGACCGCGGCCACCGGCTCAGCCGTGGTCTACGACTTCTACGACGAGCTGACCGTGGTCTCGCGTACCTACGACGCCAGCGCCGCGGCCGGCGACGACCTGGAAGGCCACCTTACCTTCGGGTTCCTGTCCGAGCCGGTGCCGGGGTTCTCCTGGGTCAGGGCGCTGTTCGAGAAGGACGAGGACCCGGCGGCCCACGACCTGTTCCGCCGCACTCAGCGCGCGCTCAAGGACAGCCTGTTCGACGGCGTCGACTTCACCCGCATGCGCCGGGTGTTCGACTACGGCTGCGGCCACGCCGCCGATCTGTGCAGCCTGGCCCAGGCACATCCGCACCTGAAGCTGCAGGGCTTCACGATCTCCGAGGGTCAGGTCCGGGTCGGGACCGAGCGGATCGCCCGGCTCGGCCTGGCCGACCGGGTGCGGGTCCACCGCAACGATTCCAGCGTCGTGCCGTTCCCCGGCAGCTTCGACCTGATCTACGGCTTCGAGGTCACCGGGCTGATCGAGAACAAGGACGGGCTGTTCGACAACGTCGCCGGGCACCTGGCGCCGGGCGGGCTGCTGGTGGTGGCCGACTTCGTGTCGACCGGCGACGCCATCGACAACCCGGACACTCACTCCTTCACGCCGAGCTACGACGACTGGATCCGCCTGTTGAGCAGCCGGCGTCTGCGACTGGTGCGCGCCGTCGACGCCAGCGCCGAGGTCGCCAACTGGCTCGACGATCCGGAGTTCGAGGCCAATGTCGACGCCCTGGTGGCGCGCTTCGGGCTCGGCGAGCTGACCCGCCGGCACCTGCTGTCGAACGGCAACATCGGCCGGGCGCTCAGGGCCGACGTCATGCGCTACCTGCTGCTGACGGCGCAGCACTCGCCTTACGAGGACGAGGCGGCGCTGACGGCGGCCAACACCGCGATGCTACGGGGGGCCATACCCTACCGCGACACGCCGCGGGCCCGCGCCGGCGGGCGGTGGCAGGGCTGGCTGTACGGGGTCGACTGGCGGGACACCCCGGCCGCGACGGCGCTGCCGGCCGCGGCGGAGATCGCCACCGGCCTCGCCGCGTCGGTCGAGCGCGAGCGGGCGGCCCTGCAGGCGTTCGGCGACACCGGGGCGGTGCTCGACCGGCTCAGCCTCGACTTCGCGGTGCGGGCATTCTGCGAGCTCGGCTGCCGGAGCGTCGACGACGCGCGCACGGTTGCGGTGGCGCCGGCGCACGCGCGGCTGCGGGACCGGCTGGTCGCGGTGATTCTGGCGGCCGGGCTGGACGAGCTGCCGGACCCGGGCGACGTCGCCGGGCGGGCGGACCGCGCGGCCGTGGACTATCCGGACGCCGAGGCCGAGCTGGCGCTGCTGCGGCGCTGCGGGCCGGAACTGGCGGCGGTGCTGGCCGGCCGGACCGATCCGCTGTCGCTGCTGTTCCCCGGCGGCAACACCGGCGCGGCCAACCGGCTGTACGAGACCTCGCCGTATTCGAAGGCGGTGCAGCGGCTGGCGGCCGAGGCGGTGGCGGCGCTGCCGCGCGACCGCAGCCTGTCGGTGATCGAGGTCGGCGGCGGTACCGGGGCGACCACGGCGCACCTGCTGGACGCCCTGCCGGCCGGCAGCCGCTACGTCTTCACCGACCTCGGCGCCTCGCTGGTGGCGCGGGCCGAGGAACGGTTCGCCGGGCGCGGGCTGGAGTTCGCGCGGCTCGACATCGCCCGGCCGGCATCGGGCCAGGGCATCGCCACAGGAACCTTCGACCTGGTGGTCGCCGCCAACGTGCTGCACGCCACGCCGGATCTCGCCCGCACCCTCGGGCATGTCCGTGAGCTGCTGGCGCCGGGCGGGCTGCTGCTGCTGGTCGAGAACACCGGTACCCTGAACTGGGGCGACCTGACCTTCGGCCTGACCGAGGGCATGTGGAACTTCACCGACACGACCTTGCGCGACTACGCCCTGCTGCGCCGGGACCAGTGGCGCGCGCTGCTGCCGGGCTGCGGCTTCGGCGACGTGGAGATCCTGACGCCGGGCGAGCCGGATCGTGGCGGCGTCTCGCAGCAATGCGTGATCCTGGCCCGTCGCGAGGAGCAGCGGCACTGGCTGCTGGCCGGCGGCGGGGATCGGGCGGCGGCGCTGGCGGCGGAGCTGGAGCGGGCCGGCGACCGGGTGACCCGCGCCGCGGCCGATGCCGTGCCGGCGCTCGACGGGATCACCGACACGGTGCTGCTGGAGCCCGCCGGCCGGCGCGAGGTCACGGACCAGAAGGCGATCCTCGCCCCGGCGCTGGCGCTGGCGCAGGCGGTGGCCCGGCTGGACACCCCGCCGCGGCTGACCGTGGTGACCGCCGGCGCGCTGCCTGGGGCCGGGCCGGTCGAGCCGGCGCAGGCGACCCTGCCGGGCTTCGTGCGCGCGGTCGCCGGCGAATTGTCCGACGCCCACCCGCGGCTGGTCGATGCCGAGCCGGATATCGAGGCGACTCTCCTGGCGGCCGAGCTGCGGCACGGGCGCGGGACCGAGGTGGCCCTGCGCGGAGACCGGCGGCTGGTCCCGGGCCTGGCGCGCCGGCAGCCGACGCCGGCACCGAACGTGCGGCTCGACCCCGACGGCAGCTATCTGGTCACCGGGGCGTTCGGCGGGCTCGGCCTCGAGGTCGCGCGCTGGCTGGCGGCGCATGGCGCGCGGACCCTGGTCCTGGCCGGGCGCAGCGAGCCGGCGCCGGATGCGGCCGCGGCGGTCGAGGCGCTGTGGAACGACGGCATGACCGTGCTGACCCGGCGCTGCGACGTCGGTGATCGCGCCGAGGTTGCCGCCCTGCTCGCCGACCTGCCCGCACCCCTGAAGGGCGTCATCCACGCCGCCGGTGCGCTGGCCGACGCCGGCCTTTCCCGGCAGAGCTGGGACGGCGTCGAGACCGTGCTGCGGGCCAAGCTGCACGGGGCCTGGAACCTGCACGAGCTGACCCGGGACCTGGCGCTCGACCACTTCGTGCTGTTCTCCTCGGCCGCCGGCCTGCTCGGGCCCGCCGGCCAAGCCAACCACGCCGCCGCCAACAGCTTCCTCGACGGCCTCGCCGCCTGGCGCCGCCAGCAGGGCCTGCCGGCGATCTCGATGGACTGGGGCGCCTGGGCGGAGATCGGCGCGGTGCCGAAGGCCGGGGTCGAGGCGCATGTCGAGCGCACCGGGCTGGTCCACATGGCACCGGACGAGGCGATGCGGGCGTTCGCCTGGGCGATGGCGGCGCAGCCGGAGCAGGTGACGGTCCTGGACGCCGACTGGGCGGCCTATCGCCGGCGGTTCCCGATCGGCGGCGTGCCGACCCTGCTGGCCGGGCTCGGCCGGTCGGTCGCGTCGACCGCGACGGCCCAGCCTGCCGAGGCGGTCGCCGAAACCCTGCGCGCGCGGCTCGCCGCCGCGCCCGCCGGACGCCGGATGGACCTGCTGGGCGACGCGATCCGCGACGAGGCGGCACGGATCATGCGGCACCCGGACCCGGCGGCGATCGACGACCAGCGGCCGCTGCGCGACCTCGGCCTCGACTCGCTGATGTCGGTCGAGCTGCGCAACGCCCTGGTGGCGAAGCTGGACCGCAAGCTGCCGGCGACCCTGCTGTTCGACCACCCGAGCGTGGCGGCGCTGGCGGCGTTCGTCGCTGCCGAGGCGTTGGCCGACCTGTTCGTGACGCCGTCCGCCGGTGCCGGGGCAGGTGATGGCGACGACCTCGTCGGCCTCGACGCCGCCGCGCTGTCCGACCTGCTGGACGCGGAGCTGGGAGGGGCGGCGTGAGCGCGGCGATCGAGGACCAGCTCCGGCGCGCGATCACCACCATCCGGTCGCTGCGCCAGGAGGTCGAGGCGCTGAAGGCGGATCGCCGGCCGGCGATCGCGGTGATCGGCGTCGGCTGCCGGCTGCCGGGCGGGATCGTCGACCTGGACTCGCTGTACGCCGCGCTGATGCGTGGGGCGGACGCGATCGTCGAGGTGCCGGCCGACCGCTGGGACGCCGACGCCTGGTACGACCCGGATCCGGACGCGCCGGGCCGGATGAACACCCGCTGGGGCGGCTTCCTGGAAGGCATCGACCGCTTCGACCCCGGCTTCTTCGAGCTGTCGGCCCGCGAGGCCGCTTCCATGGATCCGCAGCAGCGCCTGCTGCTGGAATGCGCCTGGGAGGCCATGGAGGAGGCCTGCCTCGCCGCCGACCGGCTGAAGGGCAGCGCCACCGGCGTGTGGGTCGGCATCAACGCGTCGGAATACTACGGCATGGGCATCGCCGACCCGGCGGCGATCGACGCCCACGCGATCTCCGGCGGGGTCGCCAGCGTGGCGGCCGGGCGGCTGTCCTACCTGATGGGGTTCAACGGCCCGGCGGTGGCGGTCGACACCGCGTGCTCGTCTTCGCTGACCGCGGTCCACCAGGCGGTGCGGTCGCTGCGCGCCGGCGAGACCGACCTGGCGCTGGCCGGCGGCGTCTACGCCGTGCTGCAGCCGAACCTGACGGTCGGGCTGTCGAAGCTGCACATGATGGCCGCCGACGGCCGCTGCAAATCCTTCGACGCCGCCGCCGACGGGTTCGTCCAGGGCGAGGGTTGCGCCGTCGTCGCGCTGAAGCGGCTGACCGACGCGCTGGCCGACGGCGATCCGGTGCATGCGGTGATCCGCGGCAGCGCCGCCAACCAGGACGGCCGCAGCGGCAGCCTGACGGCGCCCTCCCGAAGTGCCCAGGTGCAGGTCGTGAAGGCGGCGCTGGCCGACGCCGGGCTAGAGCCCGATGCCGTCGGCTATGTCGAGGCGCACGGCACCGGCACCGCGCTCGGCGATCCGATCGAGGTGCACGCGCTGGCCGACGCGTTGGGCCGCGACCGCAAGCGGCCGGTGGTGCTGGGGGCGTTGAAGTCCAACGTCGGCCATCTCGGCCCGGCCGCCGGCATCGCCGGGTTGGTGAAGGCGGTGGCGGTGGTGCGCGCCGGCACGATCCCGCCGAACCTGCATTTCCACGCGTTGAACCCGAACATCGCGCTCGACGGCCTGCCGGCGGTGTTCCCGACCGAGCCGACGCCGTGGCCTGAAGGCGACGGCCCTCGGGTCGCCGGGGTCAGCTCGTTCGGGTTCTCCGGTACCAACGTGCATGTGGTTCTGGAGCAGGCGCCGGAGCCGGCGGCCGCGGAGCACGCCACCGGGCCGGTCGTGCTGGCGGTGTCGGCGCGCGACGAAGCGGCCCTGGCGGAGAGCGTCGGGCGGACCGCCGACGCGCTCGCCGACGGCGTCGACCTGGCGGCGGCGAGCCGGACCCTGCTGCTGGGGCGGCGGGCGTTCGAGAACAGGGTCGCGGTGGTCGCCGGTAACCCGGCCGAGGCGCGCGAGCGGCTGGCCAAGGCGGTCCCGGTGAAGGCGGCGGCCCGGCCGCGGCTCGGCCTGCTGTTCGCCGGCCAGGGCGCCTGGGCCGCCGGGACCGGACGGGCGCTGGCCGAGGCCTTCCCCACTGTGCGCGCGACCCTGGACCGGGCCGAGGCGCTGGTGCCGGGCGTCAGGGCGACGCTGTTCGAGGACGCCTCCGACCGGGCCGACACCGCGAAATCGCAGCCGGCCCTGCTGGCGCTGCAATGGGCGCTGACCGAGCAGCTTCGGACCTGGGGCGTGGAGGCCATCGCCTGCGCCGGCCACAGCGTCGGCGAGATCGCGGCGGCGGCGGCTAGCGGCCTGATCGACTGGGAGGACGCACTGCGGTTCGCGCACCGGCGCGGGCGGCTGATGGGGGCGCTGCCGGCCGGCGGCGCCATGGCGGCGGCGATGCTGGAGCCGGAAGCCGCCGAGGCGCTGGTCGCCGGGACCGGCGGGGCGGTGTCGCTGGCGGCGGTCAACGGCCCACGCTCGGTGGTGCTGTCCGGCGATGCCGACGCGGTGGATGCGCTGACGGCAAGGCTGGAAGCCGACGGCGTGGCGGTGCGACGGCTGGCGGTCAGCCATGCCTTCCATTCGGCGCTCATGGAGCCGGCGGTGTCCGAGCTGCGCACGGTCGCGCCGTCGGGATCCGGCGGGTCGGCGACCCTGGTCTCCACCCTGACCGGTGACGTCGCAACGTCGGTCGACCCGGCGCACTGGGCCCGCCACGCCCGCGAGCCGGTGCGGTTCGCCGATGCTCTCGGGCCCCTGGCGGGGCTCGGCTGCACCAGCCTGCTGGAAATCGGTCCCGGCACCACCCTGCGCGACCTGGCGCGGCCGCAGCTCGGAGGTGTCCACGCGGTCTCGGCGCTCGGCGGGGCTGACGAGCGAACGGCTCTGCTGCAGGCCCTGGCCGACCTGCACTGCCAGGGCGTCGCCGTCGACTGGCGGACGCTGCTGCCGGCCGGGCCGCGGCTGCGGCTGCCGACCTATCCGTTCCAGCGCCGGCGTTACTGGCGCAACACGACGCCTGCGGCGGTGTCCTCGACCGGTGCATGGCCGCCGGGCGAGCGTGTGGTGACGCCGGCCGCCGAGGCGCAGTTCCGGCTGCCGGTCGGGCTCTCCGGGTTCCCGTGGCTGGGCGACCACCGGGTGCATGGGCGGGCCGTGGTGCCGGGGGCGTTCCAGATCGCCTGCCTCGCCGGGGCGTGGCGTCGCGTGAACGGCGACGGTCCGATCGGCATCGCCGACCTGACCTTCGCGCATCCGCTGGTGGCGCCGGAGGAGGGCACGGTCGAGGTCTGGACGTCGCTGGCGCCGGACGGCACCGCGCGGCTGCTGAGCCGCGACGGCGACGGTTGGATCCCCCATGCCGATGCGAGGCTCGGCGCGGCGGGCGGTGCTCCGGCCGCCGCTGACATCGAGCAGGTACGCCGACGCTGTCGCACGGAAATTGCCCCGGACGACTGGCGCGAGCGGCTGGCCGGAATCGGCATCGCGATCGGCCCGGCCTTCGCCGGCATTCGGCGGCTGTGGCGCGGCGACGGCGAGGCCCTGGCCGAGGTGCGGCTGCCGGACGGGCTCGCGGCGCCGACCGACGGGCTGCACCCGGCGCTGCTCGATGCCTGCCTGCAGGTGGCGGGCGGCACCCTCGCCGACGACCTGGCCGGCGAGCCGCTGCTGCCGGTCGGCATCGACCGGGTCGCGCTGTTCGGCCCGGCGGCCGGCCCGCTGTGGGTGCACGCGCGGGGTTCCGGCAAGGGCGAGGTGATCAGCACCGACCTGACGGTCTGCACCGAAGACGGCACGGTCGTCGCCACGATCGAGGGCCTGCACGTGCGCCGCGCGCCGGCCGGGCTGCTGCGCGGCGGGGCGGCGTCGCCGCTGTTCCATGCCGTCGACTGGCGCGAGGCCGAACCGCCGCAGGCAACCGTGGGAGGCCGTGTGGTGGTCGTTACCGCGGACCCGGCAAATGGGAGGACCTTGGCGGCGGCCCTGGGCGACCGGGCCGTCGTGATCGCCGATCCCGCCGACCTGCCGGTCCTGCAGGACGGCGATACGGTCGTCGACCTGACGGCGTGGGGCGAGGACGGCGATGCGTCCGGCGTGGCCCACAGCCTGGCCCTGGCCCGGCGAATCCTGCACGGCGCGGCGCGACCTTCTTTAATCGTGGTCACGCAAGGGGCGGTCCTGGACGGCCCGCGGCCCTGGCAGGCGGCACGTTGGGGGCTGGCGGCGACCCTGGTGCTGGAGCATCCGGAGCTGCGGGTCCGGCGGGTCGACGCCGATACCCTCGACGCCGTCGCGGCCGAGCTGGCCGGCGCGGACGGCGAGGACGTGGTCGCCTGGCGAAACGGGTCCCGGCTGGTGGCGCGGCTGACCGCGCGGCCGTCGGCGCTGACCGGGCGGCCGGCATTGCGCGGCACCGCGCTGGTCTCCGGCGGGCTCGGCGGGGTCGGTCGCCGGCTGGCCGGCTGGGCGGTGGATCGAGGGGCCGAGGCCCTGGTCCTGGCCAGCCGTAGAGCCGGTCCGGAACAGGTCGAGATGCTGTCAGCCGAGTTCGGCGTGCCGGCGCGGGTCGTTGCCGCCGACGTGTCGACCGAGGCCGGCGTGGCGGCGATGCTGGCCGCCGCCGACGGGCTGCCGCCGCTGCGAACCGTCGTCCACGCCGCCGGCGTGCAGGCGCCGGGGCTGCTGGCGGAGCTCGGCGAGGCGGACCTGCAGGCCGCGCTGGCCGCCAAGGCGACAGGGGCGGAGCTGCTCGACCGCGCGACCCGCGGGCTGGAGTTGGACCACTTCGTGCTGGTGTCGTCGATCGCCTCGGTGCTGGGGGCGGCGGGCCAGGGCGGCTATGCCGCCGCCAACGCCTTTCTCGACGCGCTCGCACGCAGGCGCCGGGCCGAGGGGCTGCCGGCGCTGTCGGTCGCCTGGGGGCGCTGGGCCGCGGCCGGCATGGCGGGAGAGCTGGACGAAGCGGCCCGGCAGCGGGTCGAGGCGCTCGGCATCCTGGCGATGGACGACGCGGCGGCGCTGCAGGCCCTCGACCTCGCTCTGACCGGCGGGCTCGTCGACCCGGTGGTCGCCGCCGTCGACTGGCGCCGCCATGCCGCGCGGCACCCGTCCGGCCGCACGCCTCCGCTGCTGGCATCGCTGGCCGGCAGTGCGGTGGCCGAGCCGGCGGCCGACGGGCTGCTGGAGCGGCTGCGCGAGCCCGGATTGGCCAACGGCGAGCGGGCATCCGTCCTGCGCGACTGGATGGCCGGCGAGGCGCGGCGGATCCTGGGGGCCGAGGCGGCCGGGGTCGATCCCGACCGGCCGCTGGTCCAGCTCGGCCTCGACTCGCTGATGGCGGTCGAGCTGCGCAACCGCCTGAACGCCGGGCTCGGCCGGGCGCCGTCGATCGCCCTGCTGCTGGGCGGCGCATCGCTGGCCGAGGTGGCGGAGCGGCTGGCCGGCGAGGCGGCGCCGGCGGCCGAGCAGACCGAGTGGGAGGAGCTGACGCTGTGAACGGCTCCGACCTCCCGAACCCCGCTGATCTTACCGCCGGCGAGCTGCTCGAGGACTTCGCGCGCCGCGGCGTCACCATCGCGCTCGATGGCCAGGGCCTCAGCATCCGCGCGCCCAAGGGCGTGCTGACCGACGCCGACAAGCGCACCCTGGCGCTCAACAAGGAGCGCATTCTGGCGCGGCTGCGTGCCGGCGGCTCGGACGACTTCCCGCTCACCGACGTGCAGCAGGCCTATTGGGTCGGCCGCCGCTCGGTAGCGCTCGGCAATGTCGGCTGCCACGCCTACCGCGAGTTCGCGGCCGACGACCTCGACATCGGGCGGCTGGAGACGGCCTGGCGCCGGCTGGTGGCACGCCACGACATGTTGCGCGCAATCGTCACCGAGGACGGCCGGCAGCGGGTGCTGGCGGAGGTGCCGGACTACCGGATCGACGTGCTGGACCTGCGCGGCCGGCCGGATGCCGAGGCCCGGGCGGCGGCGCTGCGCGAGACCATGTCGCACCACGTGTTCGAGCCGGCACGCTGGCCGCTGTTCGACATCCGGGTGACCCGGCTGGACGGCGAGGTCCGGCTGCACATGGGCATGGACCTGCTGATCGCCGACGCCGCCAGCATGCTGCAGTTGTACCGGGAATGGGGCGCTTTGTACGCCGATCCGGACGCCGCCCTGCCGCCGGTCGGGCGGCCGTTCCGCGAGTTCGTGACCGACGCGGCGCCGGACCCGGCCGAACAGGCGCGGGCCGAGGCCTACTGGACGCCGCGGTTGGCCGAGCTGCCGGGTCCGCCGGAGCTGCCGCGGGCCGGCGCGACCGAGGGACCGCCGCGCTTCGCCCGCCACAGCCTGATCCTGGACGGGCCGACGTGGCGCGCGCTCGGGGACCGGGCCCGCGACGCCGGCGTCACCCGCGCCAACCTGCTGATCGCGGCCTACGCCGACATCCTGGCGGCCTGGAGCAAGACCCAGCGCTTCCTGCTGACCCTGACCACCTTCAAGTCACCGCCCGGCTTCGAGCGGACGGTCGGCGACTTCACCTCGACCCTGCTGCTGGAGGCCGACGCCCGCGCCGCCACCTTCCGCGACCGCGCGACCGCCCTGCAGGCGCGGCTGGCCGAGGACCTCGACCACGACGCCTGGAGCGGGGTCCGCGTGATCCGCGAGCTGGCGCGCCGGCGGCACGGCGCGGTCGACTCGATCCCGGTGGTGTTCACCAGCGCGCTCGGCCACCGCGGCGAGGGCGAGGCGGCGCTGCCGATCGGCTGGCTCGGGCGCACCGTGCACGCCATCACCCAGACCCCGCAGGTCTGGATCGACCACCACGCCATCGAGGACGGCGACGACCTTGTGCTGTCCTGGGACGTGCTGGAGGGGATGTTCCCGGCCGGCATGGTGGAGGCGATGTTCGCCGCCTACGGCCGGCTGCTGCGGGCGCTGGCGGCGGGCGACGAGGCCTGGTCCTGGCCGCTCGGCCGGCATCTGCCGGCGGAGCAGGTCGAGCGCCGGGCCCGGGCCAACGCCACCGACGGGCCGCTGCCGCAGGGCTTCCTGCAGGACGGGTTCCTCGACTGGGCGGCGCGCCAGCCGGACCGGCCGGCGGTCGTCACCTCCTCGGTCAGCAAGACCTATGGCGAGCTCGCTGGCCATGCCCGCGCCGTGGCCCGGCAGGTGCGGGCGCGCGGGATCGGCCGCGACCGGCTGGTGGCGGTCGCCATGGAGAAGGGCTGGGAGCAGGTGGCGGCGGTGCTCGGCGTCGTCATGGCCGGGGCCGCCTACCTGCCGGTCGATCCGGCGCTGCCGGAGGCCCGGCGCGGCTATCTGGTCGAGAACGGCGGGGCGACCCTGGTGCTGACCCAGTCTCGGCTGGTGGGGGCGCGGCTGGCCGGCGTGGCCTGGCCGGCCGGTGTCGACGTGGTCGCGGTCGACACCCTGCCGCCGGTCGACGAGCCGGTGCCGCCGCTGGCCGACGCCGATCCGTCGGACCTCGCCTACGTGATCTTCACCTCGGGCTCCACCGGACAGCCGAAGGGCGTGATGATCGAGCATCGAGCTGCCCTGAACACCGTCGCCGACATCAATCGGCGCTTCGGGATCGGGGCCGGCGACGCGGTGCTCGGCCTGTCCTCGCTCAGCTTCGACCTGTCGGTCTACGACGTGTTCGGCCTGCTCAGCTGCGGCGGCCGGCTGGTACTGCCGGAGCCGGCGCGGCTGCGCGACCCCGGCCACTGGCTGGAGCTGATGCAGGCCCACGGGGTGTCGGTCTGGAACACCGTGCCGCAGCTCCTGGCGATGCTGGTCGAGCACGGAAGCGACATCGGCCCGGCCCTGCGGGTGGCGATGCTGTCGGGCGACTGGATCCCGCTCGGCCTGCCGGCGCGCATCAAGGCGCTGGCCAGCGGGGTGACGGTGTACGGGCTCGGCGGCGCCACCGAGGCGTCGATCTGGTCGAACTGGTTCCGGGTCGAGCGCATCGAGCCGGAGTGGCGCAGCATCCCTTACGGTTGGCCGCTGGCGAACCAGCGCTTCCACGTGCTGAACAAGGCGCTGGAGCCGGCGCCCGACGGCGTGCCTGGCCGGCTGTTCATCGCCGGCGCCGGGCTGGCGCGCGGCTACTGGCGCGATCCCGAGCGCACGGCGGCGAAGTTCGTCATCCACCCGCGCGGCGGCGAGCGGCTGTACGAGACCGGCGACCACGGCCGCTACCTGCCCGACGGCGCGATTGAGTTCCTCGGGCGCGAGGACGACCAGGTGAAGGTCCGCGGCCACCGCATCGAGCTCGGCGAGATCGAGGCGGCGCTGGCCGCCCATCCGGCGATCCAGGCGGCGGTGGCGGTCGCCTGGGGCGAGCCGCGCGGCGAGCGGCGGCTGGCGGCCTACGTGGTCGCCGACGACGCCCCGGCGCCGGATCCGAAGAAGGCGGCCGAGCAGGCGGCGAGGCTGGCGTTACTGCTGGAGCGCCCCGCCGTCCGCAAGCCGGCGCCAGGCGCCAACGCCCGGATCTCCCTGCCGGGTGCTGAGCCCGACGAGGAACTGTGGCACCGCCGCCGGTCGGTCCGGCGGTTCGACGCTGGGCCGGTGCCGCTGGAGCGGCTGGCTGCGGTGCTTGCGCAGTTGCGCCCGCGGCCGGCCGGCGTCGGACGCCTGCCGAAGTACCGCTACCCGTCAGCCGGCTCGAGCTACCCGCTGCAGGTCTGGGTGCTGGCCAAGCCCGGCCGGGTCGAAGGCCTGGACGGCGGCCTGTACTACCACCACCCGGAACGCCACGACCTGGAGCCGGTGGACCCGGACGCCGCTCTCGCCGCCGAGGCGCATGCCGAGACCAACCGGGCGATGGCCGAGGCGTCGGCCTTCATGATCCTGCTGGTCGCGCACTACCCGGCGATCCGGCCGCTGTACGGCGACCGGTCGCGCGACTTCTGCCTGCTGGAGGCCGGCGGCATCGGCCAGTTGCTGGCGGAGACCGCCGTCGGCGCCGGGCTCGGGCTGTGCCCGGTCGGCGTGCTCGACACCGCAGCGGTCGACCGCTCGCTCGACCTCGGGCCGGACCGCGAGCTGGTCTACGCCCTGGTCGGCGGCGTGCCCGACGGCTCGGACGACGACACCGCGGTACCGGCGGCAGTGGCCGACCTGGCGGAGGTTCTGCGGGACTGGATGCGCGACCGGCTGCCCGACTACATGGTGCCGGAGTCCGTCCAGCGCCTGGACGCCCTGCCGCTGACCGCCAACGGCAAGGTCGACCGCGCCCGCCTGCCGCAACCGGTGGCCGTCCGCCCCGCCATTGCGTCGGCGGCGGCCGAGGGCGCGCTGGAGGAAACCCTGGCCCGGGTGTTCGGCGAGGTGCTGGCGGTACCGGAGGTAGGCCGCGACGACGTGGTGTTCGACCTCGGCGGCACCTCGGTGCACATGGTGCGGATCCACCGCCGGCTGGAGCAGGCGCTCGGGCGCAGCATCGACATCGTCGACCTGTTCCGGTTCCCGAGCGTGGCCGCGCTGGCCGGGCATCTCGGCCAGGGCGGGTCTGGGGGGATCGCGGCCGATGCCGTGGCGCGCGGGGCGGCCCGCCGGGCGGCGCGGCGCGAGGAGCCGTCGTCATGAGTGCGGCCGGGAAGATCGCGATCGTCGGGATGAGCGGCCGGTTCCCAGGCGCGTCCGACGTCGCCGCCTTCTGGCGCAATCTGCGGACGGGACATGACGCGATAACCACGCTCGGCGCCGAGGACCGGGCCGCCGCCGGCATCGCCGAGGCCGAGTGGAACGACCCGCGCTATGTCCGGGCCACTCCGGTACTCGACGGCGTCGACCGCTTCGACCCCGGCTTCTTCGGCCTGAACGCCGAGCAGGCCGAGCTGCTGGACCCGCAGCACCGGCTGTTCTTCGAGTGCGCCTGGGAGGCCCTTGAGGACGCGGCGATCGTGCCGGAGCGGTTCGCCGGCCCGGTCGGGGTGTTCGCCGGCTGTGCCATCAGCTCCTACCTGCTGTTCAACCTGCTGCCCGGCCTGCGGGCCGGCGCCTCGCCGGCGACCCTGCTGGCGATGATCGGCAACGAGAAGGACTACCTGGCCAGCCACCTCGCCTACCTGCTCGGCCTGCGCGGCCCCAGCGTCGGCATCCAGACCGCCTGTTCGACCTCGCTGGTCGCGGTCCACACCGCCTGCCAAAGCCTGCTGGCCGGCGAGTGCGACGCGGCCCTGGCCGGCGGCGCCAGCGTGCGGGTGCCGCACCGGGTCGGCTACCGCTACGAGGACGGCTCGATCCTGTCGCCGACCGGGCGCTGCCGCAGCTTCGACGCGGCGGCCGACGGCACGGTGTTCGGTTCCGGCGTCGGCGTCGTGGTGCTGCGCCGGCTGGCGGACGCGCTGCGCGACGGCGACCCGGTGCACGCGGTGATCCTCGGCTCGGCGGTCAACAACGACGGCGCCGCCAAGGCCGGCTACACCGCCCCCGGGGTCGACGGCCAGGCGGCCGTGGTCGCAGAGGCGCTGGCGGTCGCCGGGGTCGAGCCGGCCGGCATCGGCTACGTCGAGGCCCACGGTACGGCGACGCCGATCGGCGACCCGATCGAGATCCGGGCGCTGACCCAGGCGTTCGCCGGGGTGCGGCCGGGCACGGTGGCGCTCGGCACCGCCAAGGCGTCGGTCGGGCACCTGGAGGCGGCGGCCGGGGTGACCGGGCTGATCGCCGCCGCCCTGGCGGTGCGCGAGGGCGTGGTGCCGCCGGTGGCGCATTTCCGCGAGCCCAACCCGCTGCTGCGGCTGGGCGAGACGCCGTTCGTGCCGGCCGGCGTCGAACGTCCGTGGCCGAAGGCTGGTATCCGACGGGCCGGGGTCAGCTCGTTCGGGATCGGCGGCACCAACGCCCATGTGGTGCTGGAGCAGGCACCGGAAGCGCCGGCCGTGGCCAAGTCGTTGGGGCCGTTCGTGGTGGCGGTGTCCGGGCGCGACGAGGCCGCCCTGGCCGAGGCCGTTCGGCGGCAGGTCGACGCGCTCGACGTCGATGCCGACCTGGCGGCCGTGGCGCGGACCGCGCTGCTCGGCCGCCGGGCGTTCGGGCAGCGGGCGGCGGTGGTGGCGCGGACCCCGGCGGAAGCGCGCGAGCGGCTGGCATCGGCAACGCCCGTCGCCGCAGCAGACCGGCCGCGGCTCGCCCTGCTGTTCACCGGCCAGGGCGCCTGGAAGCCTGGTGCCGGGAGGGCGCTGGCCGCGGCGTTCCCGGTGGTCCGCCAGACCCTGGAGCGCGCCGAGGCGCTGGTCCCGGGGGTCAGGGCGACGCTGTTCGAGGACACCGCCGACCGCGCCGATACCGCCCGGGCGCAGCCGGCGCTGGTCGCGCTGCAGTGGGCGCTGACCGAGCAGCTTCGGGCCTGGGGCGTCGAGCCGGCGGCCTGTGCCGGCCACAGCGTCGGCGAGATCGCCGCAGCGGCGGCGAGCGGCCTGGTCGGCTGGGAGGACGCCCTGCGGTTCGCCGCCGCGCGCGGCCGGCTGATGGGCGGGCTGCCGGAGGGCGGCGGCATGGCGGCGGCGATGCTGGAGCCGGCGGCGGCCGAGGCGCTGGCGGCGGAGCTCGGCCTGTCGCTGGCGGCGGTCAACGGCCCGCGCTCGGTGGTGCTGTCGGGCGCGGCGGCGGCGCTGGATGCGGCGCTGGTTCGGCTGGAGGCCGACGGCGTGCCGGCCCGGCGCCTGTCGGTCAGCCACGCCTTCCACTCGGGACTGATGGAGCCGGTGCTGGCGGACCTCGCCGCCGTCGCGCCACGGGGCGCCGGCAGCACTGTAAAGCTGGTGTCGACTCTGACCGGCGGCGTGGTCGAGGCGGTCGACCCGGAGCACTGGTGCCGGCACGCGCGCGAGCCGGTGAAGTTCGCGGACGCGCTGTCGACCCTGTCAAGCCTCGGCTGCACCGGCCTGGTGGAAATCGGGCCCGGCACCACCCTGCGCGACCTCGCCCGGCCGCAACTCGACGGCGTGGCCGCGACCTCGGCGCTGAGCTCCGGCGACGAGGTCGAGGCGCTGCTGCAGGCGGTGGCGGACCTGCATTGCCAGGGCGTGCCGGTCGACTGGGCGGCGGTGCTGCCGGCGGGCTCGCGGACCCGGCTGCCGACCTACCCGTTCCAGCGCAGGCGCTACTGGCGCGACCGGCCGGCTGCGGTGCCGGTTGCCGTCGGCACTGGCCTGCTCGGTAGCGAGATCGAGACCCCGCTGGCCCGCCGGCTGTTCGCGACCACCCTGACCCCGGCGTCGCCGGCCTGGCTCGGCGAGCATCGGGTGCAGGGGCGCGTGGTGCTGCCGGCCGCCGGGTTCGCGGCGATGGCGCTGGCGGTCGGTGCCGGGTCGCTGGGTGCGACCCAGATCGAGGCGCTGCTGGAGGTGCCGGAGGGTGGCGTCGCGGTCCAGACCGCGGTCGACGAGGACGGCACGGTGACGGTGCACGCCCGCACCCCCGACGGCTGGCGCCGGCACGCGACGCTGGCATCGGGATCGGCGGAAATGCAGGGCACGGTGGATATCGATGCACTCCGGGGAAGGTCCGGCGAGCCTGTCGACGCCGAGGCGTTCTACGGCCGGATGGCCGAGGACGGCATCGCCCTCGGCCCGAGCTTCCGATTGCTGAGCGAAATCCGGGCCGGCGCCGGCGAGGCGGTGGCGCGGGTGAGCGTGCCGAACGGCGATGCGCCGGTTCCCGCGCCGCTGCTCGATGCGATGTTCCAGACCCTGGGGGCCGTGCTCCAGCGTACCGACGCGCCGGGGCACCTGCCGACCGGGTTCGACGGGCTGGCCGTCGATGCCGGGGCCTTGGCGGGTGCCGGCGAGCTGTGGTGCCATGCCCGACTGCGCGACGGCACGGCCGATGCGCTGGTCGGCGACCTGGTGCTGGCGCGCGCCGACGGGACGGCGGTTCTCCGGGTCGACGGCCTGGTGTGCAGGCCGGCGGCGGCCGGCGAGGCGGTGCGGCGTCACCTGTACCGGCCGGTCTGGGTGCCGGCCGATCCGCGCGGCCTGCCGAAACCAACAGAGGTGGCGGCCGGGATTGTGTCGGCGGCCGACCTGTCCGACTACCAGGGCTTCGGCGAGGCGGTCGACGCGCTGTGCGGCGCCTATGTGGCGCAGGCGTTCGCCGGTCTCGGCGCACGGTTCGAGCCCGGTACGCATGCGGCGGTGACCGGCGTCGCGCCGGCCTTCGACCGGCTGCTGCCGCGGCTGTGGGCGATGCTGACGGTGGACGGCGTCGTCGACCGCTCGCACCGGGTGCTCCGGCGACCGGACGCCGACCCCGACGCCCTTCTCGCCGACCTGCGGGCCCGCTTCCCCCGGCAGGCGGCCGAGACCGCGATGCTGGCGCGCTGCGGCGCGGCGCTCGCCGAGATCCTGGCCGGCCGAACCGATCCGCTGACGGTGCTGTTCGGTGGCGGCGACGCCGAGGGACTGTACGGCGAGTCGCGCTATGCGACCGCGCTGAACGGCCTGGCGGCGGCGGCGCTGGAACGCGGAGTCGGCGACAGGACCGGCCTGCGGGTGCTGGAGATCGGCGGCGGCACCGGCGGCACCACGCGGCACCTGCTGCCGGTGCTGGACGGCCGTACCGCCGAGTACCTGTTCACCGACGTGTCCGCCGGATTCCTGGCCGCCGCCGAGCGCAGCTTCGGCGACCACGCGGGCTTCCGCACCGGCGTGCTCGACGTCGAGCGCGATCCGGCCGGGCAGGCGGTCGAGGCCGGCGGGTTCGACCTGGTGGTCGCTGCCAACGTGCTGCACGCGACCGCCGATCTCGCGGTCGCCGTTCGACATGCCGGCTCGACGCTCGCCCCCGGCGGCTGGCTGCTGCTGGTCGAGGGGCTGCGTCCGTCGCGCTGGCTCGACCTGACCTTCGGTCTGACATCCGGCTGGTGGCGCGCGACCGACCGGGAGCTGCGGCCCGACTACCCGCTGATCGACGCCGGGGCCTGGCGCCGGCTGCTGGCCGAGGCCGGGTTCGACGACGTGGCGGTGCTGACCCCCGGCGAGGGGCGCCTCGGCGAGCAGGCGGCGATCGTCGCGCGCAAGGCCCCGGCGGCCGCGGCGGCGACTGTGTGCCGGGCGGCGCTCGGCTCAGACGATCCGGCGGCGGCGGTGCTGCCGGCCCTGCAAGGCGCGGCCGGGCGGCTGGTGGTGGTCACGCAGGGCGCCCACCGGCTGCGGCCGTGGGAGGACGCCGACCCGGCGCAGGCCGCCGTACTCGGCCTCGCCAAGGCGGCCGGGCTGGAGCGGCCGGCGACGGCGATCCGGCTGGTCGATCTGGACCCGCTCGACCACGATCCCGAGACGACCCTGGCGGAAGAGGCGGCGATCGACGACGGCGAGATCGAGGTGGCGTGGCGCGACGGCCGGCGCATGGCGGCGCGGCTCGACCGGCTGCCGGCCCCCGCTTCGCTGCCCGACGTGTTCCGGCTGGCCCAGCGCGAGCCGGGGCGGCTCGACAGCCTGGCGATCGAGCAGGCCGAGCGTCCGGAACCGGGGCCGGGCGAGGTCGTGGTCCGGGTGCAGGCGGCCGGCCTGAACTTCAAGGACGTGCTGACCGCCGCCGGGCTGGTGCCGGGCGACGGCCGGTTCGGCGGCGAGTGCGCCGGCGTGGTCGCGGCGGTCGGACCGGGCGTCGCGGATCTCCGGGAAGCCGACCGGGTGGTGGCGGTCGCCGGCGGCAGCCTGGCCAGCCACGTCATCGTGCCGGCGGCGCGGGTCGCGGCGATCCCGGACACCCTGACGGTCGAGCAGGCGGCGGCGATCCCGGTCGCCGGCTTCACCGCCTGGCACGCCATGCAGGAACTGGCGGCGGTCAAGCCGGGCGAGCGGGTGCTGATCCATGCCGCCACCGGCGGGGTCGGGCATTTCGCGGTGTCGATGGCGCTCAAGGCTGGGGCCGAGGTGCTGGCGACCGCGGGCAGCGCCCGGAAGCGGGCGCATCTGCGCCGGCTCGGCGTCGCCCATGTGTTCGACTCGCGCTCCACCGGTTTCGCGGCCGGGGTGATGGCGGCGACCGGCGGCGCCGGAGTCGACGTGGTGCTGAACAGCCTGACCGGCGAGGCGATCCCGGCCGGGCTGTCGGTGCTGAAACCGGGCGGCCGGTTCGTCGAGATCGGCCGCACCGGGGTGTGGCCGGCCGACAGGGCGGCGGCCGAGCGGCCGGACGTGAGCTACTGGGTGGTGTCGCTGGACGCGGTGTCGGACCGGGAAGGCGGACGGCTGTTGCACACTGCCGTCGACGCCGTCGCCGACGGCCGCATGGACCTGCCGCCGCTGACGGTGCTGCCGATGGCCGAGGCCGGCGAGGCGTTCCGGCTGATGCAGCGCGCCGGGCACCTTGGCAAGGTGGTGCTGACGAACCCGGCGCCGTTCCGGTTCCGCACCGACCGTTCGTACCTGATAACCGGCGGCCTCGGCGGGCTCGGCCTCGCGGTCGCCGACTGGGCGGTGCGCAAGGGCGCGCGGCACCTCGTCCTGGTGTCGCGGCGCAAGCCGGATGCCGATACCGCTGCCCGGCTCGACCGGCTGCGGGCGGCCGGCGCCGAGGTCCGCACCGTCGCCGCCGACGTGTCCCGGGTGGCCGAGGTCGAGCGCGTGCTGTCCGGCATCGCCGCCGGTTCGGCGCCGCTCGCCGGGGTGTTCCATGCCGCCGGGGAGCTGGACGACGGGCCGCTCGCCGAGATGACGCCTGCGCGCCTGCACAGGGTCATGGCGGCGAAGATCGACGCGGCGCGGCATCTCGACCGGCTGTGCGGGCCGCTCGACGCGTTCGTGCTGTTCGGCTCGGCTGCCGGGCTGCTGGGGTCGCCGGGCCAGGCCAACCACGCCGCCGCCAATACCGCGCTCGACGCGCTGGCCGAGCGGCGGCGGGCGCACGGGCTGCCGGCGGTGTGCATCGCCTGGGGGCCGTGGCGCGACGTCGGCGCCGCCGACCGGCTGGGGATCGCCGATCGGCTGGCCGAGACCGGCATGGGCACGCTGTCGCCGGCCGAGGGCATCGCCGCCCTGGAGGCCGCGCTCGACGCACCCTTTGCCCGGGTCGCGGCCCTGCCGATCGACTGGCCGGCCCTGCGCCGGCATTTCGGCGACACGGTGCCGGCGATCTTCCGCAAGCTGGTCGAGCCGGCGCCGGCGCCGGCCGAAGCACCCGTTGCCGCGCCGGCGCCCGCCACCGATCTGCGCGCCGAGCTGGCGGCCCTGCCGGCGGCCCGCCGGGTCGAGCGGATGGCCGTGCTGGTCGAGGCCGAGGCGCGCTCGCTGCTGGCGGTCGGCGGCGCGGTGCCCCGTGACCGGCCGCTGAACGAGCTCGGCCTGGACTCGCTGATGGCGGTCGAGCTGCGCAACCGGCTCGGCGCGCTCGCCGGCGAGGCGCTGCCGGCGACCCTGCTGTTCAACTACCCGACGGTCGCGGCCCTGGCCGGGCACCTGGTCGAGCGCCTGCTCGGAGCCGAGGTTGCCGAGACCGCGGCGGACGACGGCATCACCGTGGTGGAAGAGGAGGAGATCCTGTCGCTGAGCTCGGAGGATTTGGATTCGATCCTCCGGGAGATGGAAGACAGGCACCTCGCGTCATGAACGACATTGACCTCCGCGAGAAGGACCTCCGCGAGAAGCAGCGCACGGTCCTGCTGCTCAGGCAGATGCAGGCCAAGCTCGACGCCGCCGAGCGGCGCGCGCGCGAGCCGGTCGCGGTCATCGGCATCGGCCTGCGCATGCCCGGCGGGGCCGAGGACGCTGACGCGTTCTGGGACATGCTGGAGGCCGGCACCGACGCGGTCACCGAGGTGCCGCCGGAGCGCTGGGACGCCGACACCTACTACGACCCGGACCCGGACGCGCCCGGCAAGATGAACACCCGCTGGGGCGGGTTTCTGCGCAATGTCGACCGCTTCGACGCCGAGTTCTTCGGGGTGTCGCCGCGCGAGGCGGTGTCGATGGACCCGCAGCAGCGGCTGGTGCTGGAGACCGCGTGGCGGGCGCTGGAGCATGCCGGCGTGCCGCCGCAGTCGCTGGCCGGCAGCCGGACCGGCGTGTTCCTCGGGATCTGCACCAGCGACTACGCCCGGCTCGGCGACGCTTCGGGTACGCTCGGCGCGCTCGACACCTATTCCGGCACCGGCGGCGCCTGCGGGGTGGCGGCCGGCCGGCTGTCATACACCCTGGGCCTGCAGGGGCCGAGCCTGGTGGTCGACACTGCCTGCTCGTCCTCGCTGGTCGCCACCCACCTGGCGGTGCAGAGCCTGCGGCTCGGCGAATGCCGGCTGGCGCTGGCCGGCGGCGCCAACCTGGTCCTGCTGCCGGACGGCACGGTGACCCTGTCGCGGCTGCACATGATGGCCCCGGACGGCCGCTGCAAGCCGTTCGACGCCGCCGCCGACGGCTTCGTGCGCGGCGAAGGCTGCGGCGTGGTGGTGCTGAAGAAGCTGGCCGACGCCCGCGCCGACGGCGACCGGGTGCTCGCGGTGATCTCCGGCAGCGCGGTCAACCAGGACGGCCGCTCGTCCGGGCTGACCGCGCCGAACGGCCTCGCCCAGGAGCGGGTGGTGCGCGACGCGCTGGCCAATGCCGGCCGCAAGCCCGCCGAGGTCGCCTATGTCGAGGCGCACGGCACCGGCACCGCGCTCGGCGACCCGATCGAGATGAACGCGTTGGCCGCGGTCATGGCCGAGGGTCGTACAGACCCGCTGGTGGTCGGCTCGGTGAAGGCCAATCTCGGCCACCTGGAGGCGGCGGCCGGCATCGCCGGACTGATCAAGGCGATCGGTGTGGTCCGCCGCCGCAGGGTGCCGCCGGTGCTGCACCTGAAGACCCTGAACCCGCACATCCAGCCGGGCGCCTGTCCGCTCGAGGTGCCGTCGGCCCCGGCGACGCTGCCGGACGGGGCGACCGTTGCCGGGGTCAGCTCGTTCGGGTTCTCCGGCACCAACGCGCATCTTGTGGTCGAGGCGGCGCCGGCCGAGGAACCGGCGGCGGTGGCCGGCCGGCCGGTCGAGGTGCTGCCGCTGTCGGCCCGGTCGCCGGAGGCGCTTGGCGAGCTGGCGGCGGCGGTGGCGGCCTCGCCGGCCCTGGCCTGGTTCGGCGACGCCTGCTTCAGCGCCGCGACCGGCCGCGGCGCCTTCGAGCACCGGCTGGCGGTCGTGGCGGCGGACGGTGCCGAGGCCATTGAGGCCCTGACGACCGCGCAGCCCCGCGAGGCCGGGTCGCCGCGCATCGCCTTCCTGTTCTCCGGCCAGGGCGCGCAGCTCTCCGGCATGGGCCGGGCGCTGTACCAGACCGAGCCGGCGTTCTGCGACGCCATCGACCGCTGCGCCGCCGTGCTCGACCCGCTGCTGGGGCGCCCGCTGACCGCGCTGCTGTTCGAGGGCGGGGCCGATCTCGACCGCACCGAATTCGCCCAGCCGGCGCTCGCCGCCTTCGAGCTGGCGATGGCGGGGCTGCTGGCGGAATGGGGGATCGTGCCGGACGCGGTGCTGGGCCACAGCCTCGGCGAGTACGCGGCGGCGATCGTGGCCGGGGCCGTCGAGCTGGAGCCGGCGCTGAATCTGATCGCCGCGCGTGGCCGCATGATGCAGGCGCTGCCGGCCGGCGGCGCCATGGCGGCGGTGATGGCCGGTGCCGACCGGGTGGCGCCGGTGCTGGCGCGGCATCCCGAGCTGTCGCTGGCCGCCGACAACGGCCCGGCGGCGACCACGATTGCCGGTCCGGCGGCGGCGGTCGAGGCGGCCTGTGCCGAGCTGGAGGCCGACGGCGTGACCTGCCGGCGCCTCGCGGTCAGCCACGCCTTCCATTCCACCCTGGTCGAGCCGGTGCTGGACGACCTGCGGACCGCCGCCGGCGCCGTCGAGTGGCGGGCGCCGACGGTGCCGCTGGTCGGCAACCTGGACGGCCGCGAGGTCGCCGGCTTCGACGCCGGGTACTGGGTCCGGCACAGCCGCGAGCCGGTGGCGTTCGCGGCCGGCATGCGGCGGCTGCGCGAGATCGGCTGCGATACCTTCGTGGAGCTTGGGCCGCAGCCGGTGCTGCTCGGCCTCGGAAGGACCGTAGCGGAGGGCGGCGAGTGGCTGGCGACGGCGCGCCGCGACGACCCGTCGACCCGGCCGCTGATGGCGGCGCTGGCACGGCTGTGGGAGCTTGGCGCTCCGGTCGACTGGAAGGCGGTGCACAAGGGGCGCGGGCGGCGGCTGGTTGACCTGCCGGGGCACCCGTTCCGGCGCCGCTCGTTCTGGCGGTCGCGCGGGAATCCGGCCCTGGCGCCCGGCGGTCACCCGCTGCTGCGCGAGCCGATCGCCCTGCCGGATGGCCGCACGGTGTTCCGGTTCGCGCTGCCGGCGCCGGGGGCGGCGTATCTCGCCGAGCATCGGGTCGGCGGCACCGCCATCGCCCCGGCGGCGGCCCTGTTGGAGGTCGCGGTGTCGGCGGCCGACCGGGCCGGGCTGCCTGCTACGCTCGCCGATCTGAGCTTCGACGCGCCATTACCGCTCCATGGGCCGCTCGACGGGCTGCGCGAGGCGACGGTGACCCTCGACGGCGACACGGTCGCCATCGACAGCCGGGGCGCCGACGGCGCCTGGACCCGGCACCTGACCGCCCGGCTGTCGACCGACGCGCCGGCCGACTGGACGCCCGCCGAGTCGGCGGAAGCGGTCGATCCGGCGGCCCTCTACGGCTGGCTGGCGGACGGAGGCGTCGACCTCGGTCCGGGCTTCCGGCGGATCGTCGAGGCGCGGCGCGGGTCGGACGCTGCGACCGTCACGATCTCCGGGGTCGATCCGGCAGGGCACCGGATCCACCCGACGGTGCTCGACGCCATGCTGCAGGCGCTGGCGGTCGTCACCTTGGGCCGCGGCGACGGGGCCATGCGGATTCCGGCGGGCGCCGGGCGCGCCACCATAGGTCCGGCTGCGGCCGGGGAGATCATCGTGCACGCCCGGCTGCGCGGCGATGCGATGCCGGAGGCCGATATCGTCGCGCTCGATGCGGATGGTCGGACCGTCGCGGCGATCGAGGGGTTGCGGCTGGCGGCCGGCGGCGTCGAGGAGCCGTGGCAGCGCTGGCTGCTGGCACGGGCATGGCGCGCGGTCGAGGCGCCGAACACCGCGGCCGAGATCGCCGAGGCGGTGGCCGCCGGGGTTCCGGATCGTCTCGCCGGGGCCGGGCTGGATGGTGCCGGGCTGGACGGGCTCGCCGACCTCGGGGTCGGGCTGGACGCGGCGGCCGGCGGCTATGCCGCGGCGGCGCTGGCCGCGGTGCCGGCGGAGCAGGTCGTGGAGCGGCAGCGGCAGCTGTACGCCCGCCTGCCGCTGCTGGCCGAGGCCGGGTGGGGGACCGACCCGGAGGCCCTGCTGGACGACCTCGCCGCCCGGCATCCGGGCAGTGTCACCGAGATCGACCTGCTGCGGCGCTGCGGATCGGCGCTGCCGGCGGTGCTGACCGGCGACCAGGACCCGCTGGCGCTGATCTTCCCGCCCGAGGATTCCGGCGCAGGAGGGGGAAACGTCTACCGCGACTCGCCGGTCTCGGCGCTGCTGAACGGCCTGGTCGAGGACGCCGTTCTGGCCGCGCTGCCGGCGGCCGGACCGATCCGGATCCTCGAAGTCGGGGCGGGGACCGGCGGCACCACCGACGGGCTGCTGGCGCGGCTGCCGGCCGACCGCATGGCCGAGTACGCCTTCACCGACATAGCACCGGCGCTGCTGGCCCAGGCCCGGTCGCGCTACGCCGACCGGCCGTGGCTCGAGACCCGGCAGCTCGACCTGGACCGCGATCCGAAAGCGCAGGGCCTTGAGGTCGGGCGCTATCACGTCGTGGTCGCGGCCAACGTGGTGCACGCGACCCGCGACCTGAAGGCAACCCTGGCCCGGCTGAGGGACCTGCTGGTCCCCGGCGGCGCGGTGGTGTTGCTGGAAGGTGCCGGGCCGCAGGGCTGGATCGACCTGGTGTTCGGCCTGACCGAGGGCTGGTGGCGGTTCGCCGACCGCGAGCGGCGTCCGGACTACCCGCTGCCGGAGCGCGACGGCTGGCGCGACGTGCTGGCCGAGAGCGGCTTCGAACCGGCCGAGGTCGCGGCGGACGCGCCCGGTGTGCTCGACCGACAGGCGGTGCTGGTGGCGCGGCGACGGCCCGGTGCCTGGCTGCTGGCCGGCGGCGACGACCCGGTGACGGTGGCACTGGCCGGTGCGCTCGGTGCAACCCGTATCGCGGCCGGCGACCCGATCCCGGACGGCAATTGGGACGGCTGCGTCTACACCGGCGCGCTCGGGCTGGACGAGGCGCCGGCCGATCCGGAGGCGCTGCTCGATGGCCAGCAGCGGCTGCTCGACCCGACCCGCCGGCTGGCGCTCGATCTCGCTGCGCGCGGTATCCCACTGGCGATGGTGACGGCCGGCGCCACGACCGACCGGCCGTTGCAGGCGCCGCTCTGGGGGCTCGGCCGGGCGATCGCCGCCGAGCTGCCGGCGCTCGGGGTGCGGCTGATCGACATCGACCCCGGCCTGGCGGCACAGGCCGTCGCCGCGGCGCTGGCCCGCGAGCTGGCGGCCGGCGATGGCGAGGACCAGGTACGGCTCGGCGACGGCACCCGGGCGGTGGCGCGGCTGGAGCGCGTGGTGGCGGAGCGGCCGGCGCTGCCGACCCTCGATCCCGAGGCGGCCTATCTGGTGACCGGCGGCTTCGGCGGGCTCGGCCTGCGCACCGCCGAATGGCTGGCCGATCGCGGCGCCCGCCGGATCGTGCTGATGGGCCACTCGGCGCCGTCCGCAGCCGCCGAGGCTGGTATCGCGAAGCTGGAAGCGCGCGGCGTGACGGTCGTCCGGTCGATCGGCGACGTGGCGAACGAGGCGGATGTCCGCGCCGCCCTGGCGGTGGCGCCGGGCCGACTGGCCGGCGTCATCCACGCCGCCGGGACCCTCGACGACGGCCCTCTCGCCGAGCTCGACTGGCCGCGCATGCGCCGGGTGCTGGAGGCCAAGGTGGTCGGTGCCTGGCTGCTCGACCGGCTGGCCGGCGACCTCGACCTGTTCGTCCTGTACTCCTCGGCGGTCGGGCTGATCGGCACGGCGGGGCAGGCCAACCACATCGCCGCCAACGCCTATCTCGACGCCCTGGCGGCGCGGCGCCGGGCCGAGGGCAGGCCGGCCGTCAGCCTGGCCTGGGGGGCGTGGAGCGAGATCGGCTCGGCCACCTCCGAGGCCCTGCACGACCGCATGCGGGCGTCCGGCATGGACCCGATCCCGCCAGAGCAGGGCGTGCGGGTGCTGGACTGGGCGCTCGGGGACCGGGCGCTCGGCGACGTTCCGGCCTGCGTCGGCGTGCTGCCGGTGCGCTGGCCGGCCTTCGCCGCCGCACTCGACGGCGAGGTGCCGCGGGTGCTGGCCGAGCTGGTGCCGGCGGTCCGGCAGGCCGCGAAACCGGCGCCGGCCGCCGTGCCGATTGCCGCACAGGGGCCGTCGCGGGCGGCACCGCGGTCGTTCGACCTGCTCGACACCATCCGCACCGAGGCGGCGGCTGTGCTGGCGGCCGAGGGGGCTGACGCCATCGATCCGCGCCGCAACCTGTTCGAGCTCGGCCTCGACTCACTGATGGCGGTCGAGCTGCGCAACCGCCTGCAGGCCCGGCTGGAACGGCCGCTGCCCTCGACCCTGCTGTTCGACCACCCGACCCCGGCGGCGCTGGCCGACTTCCTCGGCGATGCCGGCGCGGCCGAGGCGGTCGCGGCCCGGCCGCAGGCCGAGGGCGACGCCGTCGCCATCGTCGGCATGGGCTGCCGGTTCCCCGGCGGTGCCGACGACCCCGGCGCGTTCTGGCGACTGCTGTGCGAGGGCTTCGACGCGGTCGGCGAGTTCCCGCCGGACCGCTGGGCCGATGCCGGCGTGCGCGAGCGCATGACCACCAAATGGGGCGCCTTCCTGGACGGCGTCGACCGGTTCGACGCGGCGTTCTTCCGGATCGCCCCGCGCGAGGCGGCGTCGATGGACCCGCAGCAGCGCATCCTCCTGGAGACCGCCTGGCACGCCCTGGAGGATGCCGGGCAGGCGCCGGACCGGCTGGCCGGCTCGCCGACCGGCGTGTTCATGGGTCTGTGCAACTACGACTACGCCCAGATCGCCTCGGGCGGCGGGCGGATCGACGCCTGGTCCGGCACCGGCGGGGCGCCCAGCATCGTCGCCGGGCGGCTGGCCTATGTCCTCGGCCTGTCGGGGCCGGCGATGGTGGTCGACACCGCCTGCTCATCGTCGCTGGTGGCGCTGCACCTGGCCTGCCGCAGCCTGATCGACGGCGACTGCCGGATGGCGCTGGCCGGCGGCGTGAACCTGATCCTGGCGCCCTCCTCGACCGTGGCGCTGTCCGAGCTGCAGATGATGGCGCCGGACGGCCGCTGCAAAGCCTTCGACGCCCGCGCCGACGGCTTCGTGCGCGGCGAGGGCTGCGGCGTGGTGGTGCTGAAGCGGCTGGCCGACGCCCGGGCCGACGGCGACCGGGTGCTGGCCGTGGTGCGCGGCAGCTTCGTGAACCAGGACGGCCGATCGTCCAGCCTGACCGCGCCCAATGGGGCGGCGCAGGAGGCGGTGATCCGCGGCGCCCTGCAGCGGGCCGGGATAGCGCCGGCGGCGGTCGGCTATGTCGAGGCGCACGGCACCGGCACCGCGCTCGGCGACCCGATCGAGATCCACGCGCTGAAGTCGGTGTTCGCTGCCGGCCGGCCGGACAGCGAGCCGCTGGCGGTCGGTGCCGTGAAGTCGAACCTCGGGCACCTGGAGGCGGCGGCCGGCATCGCCGGACTGATCAAGGCGGTGCAGGCGATCCGCCACGGCGCGATCCCGCCGAACCGGCATTTCGAGCGCCTGAACCCGCATATCGACCTGGACGGCTTCCCGGTGCTGCTGCCGCAGGCGCCGACCCCATGGCCGGACCGCGACGGCACCCGGATCGCGGCGGTCAGCTCCTTCGGGTTCTCCGGAACCAACGCCCATGTCGTGCTGGAGCAGGCGCCTGAAGCGGCGGAACCCGAGACGGCGCCGGACCGCGTGCAACTCGTCGTGGCGTCGGGTGCGACGCCAGAAGCGGCCCGGGCGGTGGCCGAGGGCTATGCCGATGCGCTCGCCGGCACGGCGCTCGCCGACCTGGCGCATACGGCGCTGGTCGGCCGCGCTCAGCTCGGCCACCGGATCGCGGTCGCCGGGACCGATGCCGCCGGGATTGCCGCGGCCCTGCGCGACGCCGTGCCGTCGGACGCCGCCACTACGCCGCCCAGGGTCGGCTTCGTGTTCACCGGCCAGGGTGCCCAGTACGCCGGCATGGGTCGGTCGCTGTACGACGCCGAGCCGGCGTTCCGCGACACCGTCGACCGGATCGCCGCCGAGATGGCCGGCGAGCTCGACCGGCCGCTGCTGGAGATCCTGTCCGGCGACGGCGTCGACCGCACCGGCCAGGCCCAGCCGGCGCTGTTCGCGGTCGGGGTCGCCCTGGCCGAGCTGTACCGGTCCTGGGGGATCGAGCCGGCCGCCGTGCTCGGCCACAGCGTCGGCGAGTTCGCGGCGGCCTGCGTCGCCGGGGCGGTCCCGCTGGAGGATGCCGCCCGGCTGATCGCCCGGCGCGGCCGCATGATGGACGCGCTGCCGGACGGCGGCGCCATGGCGGCGGTGCAGGCCGGCGAGGCGACCGTGGTCGAGGCGATCGGCGCCGAGCCGGTGTCGGTCGCCGCTTTGAACGGCCCCGAGGCCACGGTGATCTCCGGCGAGGGTGCCGTGGTCGAGCGGGTGCTGGCGCGGCTGGAGGCGGCGGACGTGGCGTTCCGGCGCCTGACCGTCAGCCACGCCTTCCACTCGGCCTGCATGGACCCGGTGCTGGACGAGCTGGAGCGTGCCGCCGGCGAGTGCGCCTGGAGCGAGCCGCGCGTCCCGCTGCTGTCGAACCTGACCGGCGCCCCGGCCGGGGGCTTCGATGCCGCCTACTGGCGGGACCATGCGCGCCGGCCGGTGCGGTTCGCCGACGGCGTGGCCGCCATGGCCGGGCTCGGCTGCACGGTGTTCCTGGAGCTCGGGCCGCAGCCGGTGCTGACTGGCCTCGGTCGCCGTGTCGCCGGGGAGGCCGCCTGGATCCCGGCCCTGCGGCGCGACGCCGACGACGCGACCGCGGCGCTGGACGCGCTCGGCCGGCTTTTCACCGCCGGGGTCGACATCGACGGAAGGGCGGTCGCCGCCGGGCGCGGCGGCCGGATCGTGCGGCTGCCGACCTATCCGTTCGAGCGCCGGCGCTACTGGGTCGAGTCGGCCCCCGCCGCGGCGCCGCGGCCGCGTCGTGCCGGGCATCCGCTGCTGGGGGCGCCGCGCCGCTCGCCGGGCAAACGCCGGCAGTACGAGGCCGAGCTGTCGGTCGCCGCACTGCCCTGGCTCGCCGACCACGCGGTGCGCGGCGTGCCGACCGTGCCGGCGGCGGCGACCCTGGAGATGCTGGCGGCAGCTGCCGGAGATGGCCCGGTGGCGGTCGAGGACGTGCGGTTCGGCGGCCTGCTGACGCTGGATGCGCCGCAGCTCGCGGTGACCGATCGCGACGGCATGGCGCTGACGGTCGAGGCGACGCCGCTCGACGGCGACGACTGGCGGCCGGTCGCCGAAGCGAGCGTGGCGGACCCGGGCGAGATGGCGTCGGTGGACCTGGACGGGGTCCGTCGCCGCTGTTCCGACGCGGTCGACGTTGCCGGCTTCTACGACGCCTTTCCGGCCCGGGGCCTGGCCTACGGTCCGGCGTTCCGGGCGGTGGCCGGGCTGCACCAGGGCGACGGCGAGGCGCTGGCCCGGCTGGTGCTGCCGGACGGCCTTGATCCCGCCGGCTTCCGCCTGCACCCGAGCTTGCTCGACGGCGCGTTCCAGAGCCTTGGCGCGGCGGCGCGCGGGGTCGACGTTACCGGCGAGGGCCATCTGCCGGCCCGCCTGGACCGCATGACCTGGAGCGGCACGCCGGCCGGGCGCGAGCTGTGGGCCTGGACCCGGCTGCGGACCGGCCGGGGCGGCGAGCTGATCGGGGACGTGACCTTGCTGACCGACGACGGCGCCGTGGTCGCTCGGGCCGACGGGCTGCGGCTGGTCCCGGCGCGCGAGGCGGCGTCGCGGCCGGCGGCGGTCCACGACGTGGTCTGGCAGGAAGCAGCGGCGGATCGCGAGATGCCGGCGAGGGTCGCGGTCGCCGGGCCGGCTTCGCCCGTCTTGGCGGAGGCGCTGGCGGTGTCGGGCATCGCGGTTGCCGAGACGGCCGAGAGCCCCGAAACCGTGATCTGGTCCGCGCCGGCGTACGGCGAGCCGGCAGCGCTGTGCGCGGCCCTGACCGGCCTGGCGCTCGACCTCGCTGGCCGCGATGCGCCGCCGCGTCTCGCGGTCGTCGCGCTTGGCGCGGTGACGGTGCCGGACGACCCGACCCCGCCGTCGGTCGCGCACGGTGCCCTCGCCGGCCTCGTGGCGACTGTCGCACGCGAGCATCCGGAGCTCGACCCGGTGCTGATCGACGCCGAGCCGACTGGGGTTCCCGAAGCCCTGCGATGCGGCGGGCCGGTGCTGGCGGTGCGCGGTGGCCGGGTCTTCGTCCGCTCGGTCGAACCGCGCGCTGCGGCCGGTTCGGGTGCGGTGTTCGCCCTCGACCGGCCCGACAGCGGACAACTCGCCGAGCTGGCGCTGCGGCCGGCGGCGATGCCGCAGCCCGGCTCGGGCCAGGTGCGGATCGCGGTGACGGCGGCCGGGCTGAACTTCCGCGATGTGATGAACGCGCTTGGCACCTATCCCGGCGACGGTGGCCGGCTCGGCGGCGAGTGCGCCGGCATCGTCGACGCGCTCGGCGAGGGCGTCGACGGGCTGGCGATCGGCGACCGGGTGATGGCGGTCGCCCCCGGCTGCCACGCCAGCCACGCGGTCGGCGAGGCGCCGCTGGTGCTGCCGGTGCCGGCCGGCTGGAGCGACGAGCAGGCGGCGACCATGCCGACGGTGTTCCTGACCGCCGCCTGGGCGCTGCGCCGCGACGGCGCGCTCGGGGCGGGGCAGCGGGTGCTGGTGCACGCCGGCACCGGCGGGCTCGGCCTCGCCGCCATCCAGGTCGCCCGGGCCGCCGGAGCCGAGGTGCTGGCGACCGCGGGCAGCGACGAGAAGCGCGAGTACCTGCGCGGCCTCGGCATCGCCTGCGTCTCGGACTCCCGGTCGCGGGCGTTCGTCGACGACGTGATGGCGCATACCGGCGGCGCGGGCGTCGACATCGTCCTCAATTCGCTCAGCGGCGAGCTGATCGCCGGCGGCTTCGAGGTGCTGAAGCCCGGCGGCCGGTACCTGGAGGCCGGCAAGGCCGGGATCTGGAGCGAGGAGCAGGCCAGGGCGGCGCGGCCGGACGTCGCCTACCGCCCGGTCGCGCTCGACGCCGAGATCGTCCGCGACCCGGCGGCAGTCGGGGCATTCTGGCATGTGCTGATGGCCGAGTTCGCCGCCGGCACCCTGCAGCCGCTGCCGGTCACGCCGTTCGCGATGGCCGACGCCGAGGGCGCCTACCGCTTCATGCAGCAGGCCCGGCACATCGGCCGGATCGCGCTGACCCGCCGGTTCCTGCGCGGCGACGCCGCCTACCTCGTCACCGGCGGCACCGGCGGGGTTGGCCCGGCGGTTGCCCGCTGGCTGCTGATGCGCGGGGCCGGCCAGGTGGTGCTGACGGCCCGAAGCGAGCCCGAGCCGGCGGTGCTGGACCCGCTGCGGCGCCTGGGCGACGTCCGGTTCGTTTCGGCGGACCTGTCGGACGGCGCGCAGGTCGATGCCCTGGTGACCGACCTCGACCGACCGTTGGCCGGGGTGTTCCACGCCGCCGGTGCGCTCGACGACGGCGTGCTGGAGCAGATGACCGAGGACCGGTTCCGCGCCGTCATGGCGGCCAAGCTGGACGGGGCGCTGGCACTCGACCGGGCGACCCGCGGGCAACCGCTCGACCACTTCGTGCTGTTCTCCTCGGCGGCCGGCGTGCTCGGCTCGGCCGGGCAGGCAAATTACGCCGCCGCCAACGCCGGGCTCGACGCACTGGCGCATCGCCGCCGGGCCGAGGGGCTGCCGGCGCTCTGCATCGACTGGGGGGCGTGGCACGGCGCCGGCATGGCGGCCGGGCGGGCCGGTCCGGCGCTCGAGCCGGAACAGGCGCTGGCGGCCCTGGAAGCGTTGCTGGCCGACGGCACCGCCCAGGCGGTCGTGCTGCCGGAGCCGCTGTCCGTGGCCGATGCCGAGCCGGAAAGCCCGTCGGCGCCGGCCCTGCGCGAGCGGCTGGCGACGACCCCGGAGGCGGAGCGGCCGGCGATGCTGCGCGAGGCGGTGCGCGAGCAGGTCGCCGGCATCCTGTCACTGCCGGCCGCCGGCATCGATGCCCGGCGGGCGCTGAACGAGTACGGTCTCGATTCGCTGATGGCGGTCGAGCTGCGCAACGCGCTGGCGGGGCTGTGCGGCGAGCGTCTGCCGGCCAGCCTGATCTTCGACTACCCGACGGTGCAGGCTCTGGCAGGCTTCCTGCTGGAGCGGATGGCCGGCGCGCTCCCGGCGCCGCCGGCCGAACCGCCGCCGCCGACCGAACCGCCGGGCGCGCCGATGGGCGCACCGATGAGCGATGCGGATGCGGCGATCGACGATACGATGTCCGAGGAGGAACTCGCTCGGGCGCTGATGCTGGAGGTGGACCGTGCCGGATTTTGAGGCACCCGACCAGGACGCGGCGGCGGGCTCGGCGCCGGTCGACACCGCCCTGCAGTTGCGCCGGGCGATCGCGGCGGTCGCCGGCATGCGCCAGAAGCTGGAGGCGGTCGAGGCCAAGGCGCACGAGCCGATCGCCATCGTCGGCATGGCCTGCCGGTTCCCGGGCGCGCCCGACCTGGACAGCTACTGGCGGCTGCTGGACGAGGGCCGCGACGCGATCTCGGAGGTGCCGCGCGAGCGCTGGGACGTCGACGCCCTGTACGACCCGGACCCGGACGCGCCCGGCAAGATGAACAGCCGCTGGGGCGGCTTCGTCGACGGTGTCGACCGGTTCGACGCCGGCTTCTTCGGGATCTCGCCGCGGGAGGCGGTCGGTATCGACCCGCAGCAGCGCCTGCTGCTGGAGACCGTCTGGCATGCGCTGGAGGACGCCGCGCTGCCGCCGGACGACCTGGAGGGCAGCCGCACCGGCGTCTATGTCGGCCTCAGCACCGCCGACTACGCCCAGGTGCTGGCCGACCGCGAGGACGGGGTCGACTGGATCGACGCCCATGCCAGCCTCGGCAACTCCGCGGCGGTGGCGGCCGGCCGGCTGTCCTACACCCTCGGCCTGCAGGGCCCGGCGATGGTGGTCGACACCGCCTGCTCGTCGTCGCTGGTGTCGGTTCACCTGGCGGTCCAGGCCTTGCGCAGCGGCGAGATCGGCCTCGGCCTCGCCGCCGGCGTGAACCTGATCCTGAGCCCGGAGCTGACCATCGGGTTCAGCAAGGCGCGGATGATGGCGGCCGACGGCCGCTGCAAGACCCTCGACGCCGGGGCTGACGGCTATGTCCGCAGCGAGGGCTGCGGGGTGGTGGTGCTGAAGCGGCTGTCCGACGCTGTGGCGGACGGCGACTACGTCCACGCCGTGGTGCTCGGCAGCGCGGTCAACCAGGACGGTCGTTCGAACGGCCTGACTGCGCCGAACGGCCCGGCCCAGGTCGCGGTGATCCGTTCCGCCCTGGCAGATGCCGGGATTCTGCCCGAGGCGGTGTCGTACCTGGAGATGCACGGCACCGGCACGCCGCTCGGCGACCCGATCGAGGCGCGCGCCCTGGCCACCGTGTTCGGCGAAACGCACCGGCCGCATGTCGGCTCGGTGAAGACCAACATCGGCCATCTGGAAGCGGCGGCCGGCATGGCCGGGCTGATCAAGGTGGCCCTGGCGGTCGGGCGCGGCCGGATCCCGGCGCATCTCAACTTCCACACCCTCAACCCGCACATCGCGGCCGACGGCTTCCCGTTCCAGGTGCCGACCGCGACCGTGCCCTGGCAGCCGCCGGGCGGGCGGCGGGTCGCGGGGGTGAGCTCGTTCGGGTTCTCGGGCACCAACGGCCACGTGATCGTCGCCGAGCCGCCGGAACCGGCCCCGCCGTCGGGCGCGACCCGGCCGGTCGAGGTGCTCGCCCTGTCGGCCCGCGATCCCGAGGCGCTGGAGGACCTGCGCGGCGCGGTCGAGGCGACGCTCGGCGAGCCGGCGGTCGACCTGGAGGGCCTCGCCGCCACCCTGTCGGCCGGGCGCAGCCATCACCCGCACCGGCTGGCGGTCGCGGCCGCCGATCCGGCGGAGGCCCGCAAGGCGCTGGCCGCCGCGACACCGGAGCGCGCGGCCGAGACGCCCGCCGTCGGTTTCCTGTTCACCGGCCAGGGCTGCCAGTACCCGGGGATGGCGCGCGGGCTGATGGCCGAGCCGGCGTTCCGCGACGTGATCGAGCGCTGCACCGAGGCGCTGGGCGATCGCCTGGGCCGGCCGCTGTCGGCGCTGCTGGCGGACGATACCGCGGCACTGGACAGCACCGCGCTGGTGCAGCCGCTGCTGTTCGCGGTCGAGGTCGCGACCGCCTCGCTGTGGCGGTCCTGGGGGGTCGAGCCGGCGGTGGTGCTGGGCCACAGCGTCGGCGAGGTGGCGGCGGCCTGTGTCGCCGGTGCGATATCGGTCGAGGACGGCGTCGCCTTCATCGCCGAGCGCGGGCGGCTGATGCAGGAGCGCGCCGGGCTCGGCGGAATGGCCGCGGCACTCGCACCGGAGGCCGAGGTGGCGCGGGTCATCGACGGGACCGGGGCGGTGGTCGCCGCCCTGAACGGCCCGGCCAACACGGTGATCGCCGGCGATGCGGCCGCCATGGCCAGGGCGGTGGCGGCGCTTGAGCGCGCCGGGCTGTCGACCCAGAAGCTGGAGGTGGCGACCGCCTTCCACTCGCCGGTGCTGGATCCCTGCCTCGACGGCATCCAGCGCGCCGCCGATGCGGCCGAGTGGACGCCGATGCGGCTGCCGCTGGCCTCGAACCTGACCGGCAGCCTCGTCCAGCGCTTCGACTCCAACTACTGGCGCCGCCAGGCGCGCGGCGCGGTGCGGTTCGCCGACGGGCTGCGGGCGGTGCTCGACAAGGGCTGCCGGGTCCTGGTCGAGGTCGGGCCGCACCCGGTGCTGTCGACCCTCGGCCGCACGGTCGACGCCGAGGCCGTCTACCTGCCGAGCCTGCGCCGCGGCGGCGACGACCGGCGCATGGTGGCCGAGGCCCTGGCCCGGCTGTACACGCTGGGCGCGCCGGTCGAGTGGGAGGCCTATCACGGGCCGGGCTGGCGGCGAGCGGCCGCCCCGCTGTATCCGTTCCGGCGCGAGCGCTACTGGCCGGAGCCGAAGGCCCAGTCGGCGGCTAGGTCGGTCGCCGGGCCGCGGCGCCGGCTCGAGCACCCGCTGCTCGGCGCCCGCATCCCGTCGCCGATCGAGGCGACCCTGTACGAGGCCCGGCTCGACACCCGCAGCGTGCCGTTCCTGGCCGACCATGTGGTGTTCGGCGAGGTGGTGGTGCCCGGCGCCATGCACGCCGTGCTCGGCATGGCGATGGCCGAGATCCAGGGCCACGGGATTCCGGCGGTGGCCGACCTGGTGTTCTCCGAGCCGTTGACCGTGCCGGTCGGCGGCGTCAGCGTGCAGTGCGTGCTGGAGCCGGATGGCGGCTACACCGTCAACGGCCTGGACGAGGGGGGTCAAGCCGGGGGTGGGGAGTGGGTCCCCCATGCCAGCGGCCGGATCGATCCGGAAGCCGGCCCGGTGCCCGAAGCCCTCGACCTGGACGCGCTCCGCAGCCGGCTGGCGGAGGACGAGGCCGGGCCCGAGGCGCTGTTCGCCATGCTCGGGGAGCGCGGGATCGAGCTGGGAGCGAGCTTCCGGGGCCTGCACGCGATCTGGCGCGGCGACGGCGAGGCACTGGCCGAGATCGTCCGGCCGGCGGCGCTGGCCGAGGCCGCGGCGAGGCTGCCGATCCATCCGGCGGTCTTGGATTCCTGTTTCCAGCTGCTCGGCGCCACCTTCGCCGGGGAGGGTACCGCCGGAGGCTTCCTGCCGCTGTCGATCGACCGGGTGCGGCTGTGGCGACGTCCGGGCGAGCGGTTCTACTGCCATGCCCGGATCGCCGACAGCGGGCCGAGCCGCGAGATCGCCGTCGGGCATTTCGTTCTGACCGACGCCGACGGCACGGTTCTGGCGGCGGTCGACGGCCTGCAGATCAAGCGGGTCGTGGGACCCGGCGCGCGCGATCCGGTGGCGGATTCGCTGCTCGCGGTCGACTGGGTGCCGGCACCGGTTTCCGACATCGACTGGGCCGATCCGGCGGCCCTGGCGGCGGCCGCGGCAGCCGAAGCGGCGACTCGCATTGCCGAACTGCCGGCCTCGACCCTGGCCGACGACCTGGAGCGGCTGGCCGCCGCCTGCGCCCGCGACGCCCTCGCGGCGCTCGGTGCGGGATCGGACGGCGACCCGGGGGCGCACGGCGTGGCGGACCGGCACGCCCGGCTGTTCCGCCGGCTGTCCGTGCTGGCCTCGGCGGCGGGCGAGGAGGACGGCTACATGCTGGCGGCGCGGCTGCGGGCCGACTACCCGGACAACGAGCTGGAGGTCGAGCTGGTGGCGCGCTGCGGCGGCGGGTTGCCCGGGGTGTTGCGCGGCGAGGCCGATCCGCTGCAGCTTCTGTTCGCCGACGGCTCGTCGTCGGTCTATGCCGGCGGCGGGCTGGCCGAGACCGCCAACGCAATGGCGGCCGCTGCGCTGCGGGCGGCGGCCGGGCGGCGGGGGGACGGGCAACCCCTGCGGATACTGGAGATCGGCGCCGGTACCGGGGCGACGACCGGCGCGCTGCTGGCGGCGCTGGAGGACGTGCCCGCGGTGGATTACCGCTTCACCGACGTGTCGGCCGGCTTCCTGGCGTCGGCCGAGTCGGCGTTCGGCGGGCGTCCCGGCATGCGGTTCGAGCTGCTGGACCTGGAGCAGGACCCGGCCGGCCAGGGCTTCGCGCCGGGCGGCGCCGATGTGGTCGTGGCGGCCAACGTGGTGCACGCCACCGTCGACCTGCGGCAGTCGCTGCGGCACATCCGCCAGGCACTGGCGCCCGGCGGGCTGCTGCTGCTGGTCGAGAGCACGGCGCCGCAGTCCTGGTGGGACATCGTATTCGGCCTGACCGAGGGCTGGTGGCGGTTCCAGGACACCGACCTGCGGCCGGACCACCCGCTGCTGCCGGCCGGGCGCTGGCAGGACGTGCTGGCCGAGGCGGGTTTCGCCGGGGCCGAGGCGGTGGCGGCGGACAGCGAAGGGCGGCAGTCGGTGATCCTGGCGCGTGCCGCGGCCGCCCGGCCGTTCCTGGCGGTGCACGACGGGCGCGACGGTCCGGCGGCCGAGCTCGCCGAGGCCCTGACGGCGGCCCTGTCGGAGCGCGGGCACCCGGCCCGGGCCCTGGCTGCCAAGGCGGCGATCGGGGCGGTCGCGGCCGAGCCGGCCACGGTCGTCTACACCGGCGGCGTCGGGGCCGGCGACCAGCGCCATCTCAAGGATGCCTTCGGGCTGACCCGGGCGCTGGCGGAGGCCGGTCGCGACGGGCTGCTGCTGGTCACCCGCGGGGCGCAGACCGAAGGCGCGTCCCTGGACGGCGTGGAGGGCGCCAGCCTCACCGGCTTCGGCCGGGTGGCGGCGCTCGAGCTGCCGGAGCTCGGCTGCCGGTGGGTCGATCTCGATCCGGCCGGCGATCCGCTGGAGGCGCTGCTGACCGAGGTGCTGACCGGTGACGCAGAGGCCGAAATCGCCTGGCGCGACGGGACCCGGCTGGCGGCCCGGCTGGCGCCGCATCCGCTCCCCTCCGCCGAGCCGTCGTTCGCGGCCGACGGCACCTACCTGGTGACCGGCGGGTTCGGCGGGCTCGGGCCGCTGCTGGCCGACTGGCTGCTGGAGCACGGGGCCGGGTCGGTGGTGCTGACCGGCCGGCGGGAACCGGAGGCGGCCACGGCGAAGCGGCTGGCCGGCCGCGGCTCGGCGTTGCAGGCGCGGGTCGTCGACGTGACCGACGAAGCCGCAATGGCGGCGTTGCTGGCCGGGATCGATTCCGGCGACCGGCCGTTGAAGGGCGTGTTCCATCTCGCCGGCAGCGTCGCCGACGGGACCATCGTGGCGCAGTCCTGGGACGGCTTCGCCTCGGTGCTTAGGGCCAAGGTCGGCGGGGCGCGGATTCTCGACCGGCTGACCCGCGACCGGATGCTCGACCATTTCGTGCTGTTCTCGACCTCGGCGTCCCTGATCGGCAACCCCGGCCAGGCCAACCATGCCGCCGCCAACGCCTACCTCGACGCGCTGGCGCGGGCGCGGCGGGCGGCGGGATTGCCGGGCCTCAGCGTCAACTGGGGTGCCTGGGGCGAGGTCGGCGCTGTCGTCGAGGGCGCCTATTCCGAGGACATGGCGGGCCGTGGCGTGCGGCCGATCGACCCTCGCAACGGCCTCGACGGCCTGGCCCGTGCGATGGTGGGCGACCGCGGGCAGATCGGCTTCGTCGACGTCGACTGGCAAACCTTCCTGGCCGGCTACGGCGAGGCGGTGCCGGCCTATCTGGAGCGGTTTCGACCGGCGGCGACGGTGCGCAAGCCGAGGCGGGCGGCCTCCGCACCCGCCCGCAGGTCTTCGACCGATATCCCGGCCCGGCTGGCAGAGGCGAAGCCGGAGGCCCGGCAGGCGCTGCTGGGCGAGCTGCTGCTGGCCGAGGCGGCGGCAGTGCTGGGGGTCGGCGATCCCGCTCGGATCGACCCGACCCAGGCGCTGAACGAGCTCGGCCTCGACTCGCTGCTGGCGCTGGAGCTGCGCAACCGGCTGTCGGCCGCGCTCGGGGCGACCCAGCCGGCGACCCTGCTGTTCAACTACCCGAGCGTGGCGGCCCTGACCGAGCATTTCGCGGCCGGGCTGCTGGACGGCGTGCCGGCTGCCGCATCCAAGCCCGAGCGGGCGCCGGAACCGACCTACGACGCCGAGATCGGCACGATGTCCGACGGCGAGATCGAGGCGCTGATCGACGCCGAGCTGGCCAATCTCGGGGGCGGCTGATGCACGGTACGGCCGACAGTGCGGGAGGGTCGAAGGCCGCGGTGGCGCGGGCCAGGGCGGCGTTGGCGGCCGGCGACCATGCCGGCGCCTTCGCCGAGTTGCGCGCCGCGATCCGCCCGCAGGACGACTTCACCGAGCAGGCGCGGATCGCGCGCGCCTTCGCCAAGGTCGACGCCGGCGCCCTCGGGCTCAGGCCGCTGAAGGTCGCGGTGCTGGCCGGCAGCACGGTCGACCACCTGGCCGACGTGCTGCGGTTCTGGCTGGCCGCTTCGGGGTTCGCCGCCGAGATCTACCTGGCACCCTACGACACCGTCGCGCAGACCGTGCTGGACCCGGCCAGCGGGCTGTACGGGTTCGCGCCGCAGGTGGTGTGGCTGTTCTCGACCCATCGCGACGCCGGGGTCGCGGTCGAGCCGGGGGCGACCGTGGCCGAGGTCGAGGCGGCGGTGGACGCGGCGGTCGCCGAGCGGACGGCGCTGTGGCGGGTGCTGGCCGAGCGGCTGGACGCCCTGGTCCTGCAGAACAACGCCGACATCCCGGCCGACGACCCGTTCGGCAACCTGGCCGGGGCCGCGCCCTGGGGCATGCGCACGGCCCTGCGGCTGTACAACGCCCGGCTGGCGGCCGCAGCGCCCGCCGGTGTGGCGGTGTTCGACCTGGACCACGTCGCCGGGCTGTGGGGCCGGGCGCGCTGGACCGATCCGCGCTACTGGCACCACTCCAAGCACGCCTTCGCGCCGGATGCGACCGGCACCGTCGCCGCCGCCGCCGCGCGGCTGCTGGCCGGCGCCATGGGGCTGGGGAAGAAGTGCCTGGTGCTGGACCTGGACAACACGCTGTGGGGCGGCGTGATCGGCGACGACGGCGTGGCCGGGATCGCGCTCGGCACCGGCGCCGACGGCGAGGCGTTCGTCGCCTTCCAGCGCCACGTGAAGGCGCTGAAGGAGCGCGGCGTGATCCTGGCGGTGGTCAGCAAGAACGAGGAGGCGGCCGCCCGGGCGCCGTTCGAGAGCCACCCGGACATGGTGCTGCGGCTCGACGACATCGCGGTGTTCCGCGCCAACTGGAGCAACAAGGCCGATACCATCCAGGACGTCGCCGAGACCCTGTCGATCGGCCTGGATTCCCTGGTGTTCGTCGACGACAACCCGGCCGAGCGCGACCTGGTGCGCCGCGCCCTGCCGACGGTCGAGGTGATCGAGCTGCCGGACGATCCGGCGCATTACGTCGAGGCGCTGGCCCGGGCCGGCTGCTTCGAGGCGGCGGCGTTCTCGGCCGAGGACCGCCGGCGCGCCGGCTACTACGCCGACAATGCCCGGCGGGTCGAGCTGAAGCGGGCCGCGGTCGACATGGACGGCTACCTGGACGGGCTGGTGATGGTGGCGACGGTCGGCGGGGTCGACGACTTCCACCTGCCGCGCATCGCCCAGCTGATCAACAAGTCCAACCAGTTCCACCTGACCGGCACCCGGCTGACCGAGCGCGAGGTCGAGCGGCTGGCGGCCGCCGACGACACCGAGGTGTTCCACGTCCGGCTGGCCGACCGGTTCGGCGACAACGGCCTGATCGCGGTGCTGATCCTGCGCCGGGACGGCGAGGATTTGCACGTCGACACCTGGGCGATGAGCTGCCGGGTGCTCGGCCGCACGGTCGAGGAGTTCATCGCCAACGAGATCCTGGCGCGGGCCCGGCGGCGCGGCTGCCGGAGCGTGGTCGGGCGCTACGTGAAGTCGCCGAAGAACGCCCTGGTCGCCGGGCTGTACGACCGGCTCGGCTTCGCGCCGCTGGGCGGTGACGAAGCCGAGCGGCGCTGGTCGCTGGCGGTCGCCGACCGGCCGGACGGCTGGAAGACCCATGTACGGGTGGCGGAGGCTTAGGTATGCGATCGCGTCGAGACGCCCGTCGCGCCGTGGGTCCCGGAGCCGCCCGCTTGCGCGGACTCTCCGGGATGACGACCGTTTTCCTTGTTCCGTCATTCCGGAGGGGGCGCGTCAGCGCCCGGCTCCGGAACCCACCCGCCGCTCCGACATGCGGGCAAACTGACGCGACGGAATAAACACAGGAGAAGGGGAAGGCATGACGGTGCAGGACGAGGTCATGGCGAGGCTGACCGAGGTGTTCCGCGACGTGTTCGACGACGACGAGCTGACGGTGTTCCCGGCGATGACCGCCAAGGACGTCGACGAGTGGGACTCGCTGATGCACATCACCCTGGTGCTGGCGGTCGAGAAGGAGTTCGCCGTCAAGCTGAACGCCGCCGAGGTCGGCAAGCTCGAGAACGTCGGCCAGATGGTCGAGCTGCTGGCCCGCAAGGCCGCCTGAGCCCGCGACGAACGGACTCGGCCATGGATCGCCTGCTCAGCCCCAACGAGGCCAAGTTCTGGCTGATGGACTGGGGCGCGCCGATGAACACGGTGATCGTCACCCGCACCGCCGGCCGGGTCGATCCGGCGGCGCTGACGGGCGGCGACTTCGCGGTGCCGGTGGTCACGCTCGACCGCCACCAGCGGCCGCGCTGGGCGGCGAGCGATGCGGCTGGCACGGTCGAGGAGGTCGCGGCGACGGACGCGGCGGAAGCGGACGGGGCGGGCTGGCTCGGCGTGGCCGAGCGCCTGCTCGACCGGCGGATCGGCACCGAGGGTCACCCGCCCTGGCACGCGGCGGTGCTGCAGCACGGCGACGCCTCGACGGTGGTGCTGGCGGTCAACCATGCGGTCGCCGACTATCGTACCGGCCAGTGGCTGGCCGACCACCTGCTGGCCGGCACGCATCCCGGCGAGATCGCCCCGGCCTGCGAGGAGGTGCTGCCGTCGAAGCTGTACGGCGGCGAGGACTCCCTGGACCTGGTCGAGGAGTGGTGGCTGGCCCGCGCCGGCGCCCGCTGGGAGGCGATCGGCCTGGACCGGCTGGCCTCGGTGCTGCCCGCGGCGAACCGCAGCCGGCTGGACGTGGTGCGGCTGTCGGCGGACGACACCGCCGCCCTGCAGGCCCGGATCGAGGACGAGGGCGCCTCGCTGAACGGCGCGGTGGCGATCGCCCTGCGCGACCTCCTGGGCGCCGGGCGGGTGGCGCATGCGGTCGACATGAGCCGGTTCGTCCGCCCGCCGCTGCCGCAGGCACCCGGTGTCGCGGTCTCGCACGTGTTCGCCGAGAACCCGGCCGACGAGGATTTCTGGGAGGCGGCGCGCGGCGTGCGCGGCGCGATCTTCGAGCGCATCCAGGCCGGCGAGGCCGGCGACGCCCTGCTGATCCTGCCGCTTGCCCTGCTGCGCGAGGGCAGCGCCTTCGTCTCGGAGCCGTCGGCGGTGACCATCAGCGGCTTTCCCACGTACCGCCGCCCCGAGGATGCGGGCGACGGCCACCCCATGCAGATCGTGCTGAGCTCGGCGCGCGGCGGCGGCGACGTGGTGATGCTGACCTACGACGGCGCGCGGCTGCAGCTCATCGGCTGCCGCCCGGAGGACGGGGCAGGGGTGGATCTGCAGGGGCTGGCGGACAGGCTGGTGGCAGCGGCTTAACGCTCACGGAGCGGCGGGTGGGTTCCGGCTCGATCCGGTCCGCTCGTGCGGCCCGCCTCGTCCGGCATGACGTCAAAAAAGGGTAGGCACCCGGCTCCCCACCCCTGACGTCATTCCGGCCGGGCGCGCCGCCCCGGCGCGGCCGAGCCGGAACCCACCAGGCGACGGGCGCTGCCCCTACCCGACCTCCACGAACAGTTTGGTCAGCCCGCGCACCAGGATGCTCTCCTGGCGCTCGTGGCCGACCACCTTCAGCTCCGGCAGCCGCTTCGCCAGCTCGCTGAACACGATCTCGGCCTCCAGGTTCGCCAGGTTGGAGCCGGCGCAGGTGTGGATGCCGATGCCGAACGCCAGGTGCCGGCTGTCGTCGCGTGCCAGGTCCAGGCGGTCGGGGTCGGGGAACACGTCGGGGTCGCGGTTCGCCGCGCCCAGGCCGAAGCCGATGGTCTGGCCCTTGCGAATCCTCGTGCCGCGGAACTCCAGGTCCTCGAGCGCGTGGCGGAAGGCGATCTGCTGCGGGCTGTCGTAGCGCATCAACTCCGACACCAGCGCCTTGGCCGGCACTCGGCCGTCGCGGAACGCCGCGTACTGCGCCGGGTTGGCGGCCAGTGCCTTCAGCCCGTTGCCGATCAGCAGCGACGAGGCCTCGTGGCCGGCGAACAGGAAGAATACCGACGACGCCAGCAGCTCGTCGTCGGTCAGGTATTCGCCGTCGGCGCGGGCCTGCACCAGCAGGTCCATCAGGGTGACGCCGGTGCCGCGTTTGTGGGCGGCGACCAGGCCGCGGAAGTACTCGATCAGCTCGCGCGCCCGAGCGCTGCCGGCCAGGATCCGCTCGGGCGTGCGCACCAGGTCGAGGGCCAGCGTGATCTCGCGCACCCAGCCGCGGATCAGCGGGTGGTCGCGCTCCGGCACGCCCAGCAGGTCTGAGACGATGTCGATCGACAGCGGCGAGGAGAAGTCGGAGACGATGTCGACGGTGCCGCTCGCCGGCAGCCGCGCCAGGGCCGCCGCGACCAGCTCCTCCAGCCGCGGCCGCATGGCGGTGACCGTGCGCAGGGTGAACACCGGGGCGGCGATCCGGCGCAAGCGGGCGTGGTCCGGCGGGTCCTTGAACAGCATCCAGTTGGCGATCATGCCGTACAGCGGCTTGTGCTCGTCCGGGATCGGCGGGAACGCGTCGGGCGGGAACACCTTGGCCAGCTCGCGGCCGAACCGGTTGTCCTTCAGCCCGGCGACCACGTCGTGGTAGCGGCTGACGAACCAGAACCCGAGATAGCCCGAGGCCGGCGTGGTCGCCCAGGCCATCGGATGCTCGCGCCGCAACCGCGCGTAGATCGGGTAGGGGTCCTCGCGGACCTCGGGGTCGAGCGGCCGGAAGGCCGCGCGTCCGACTTGGTTCATGGCGTCCCTGGTCGCGTGTATCGAGCCGCCGCAGTGTGGCATGGCGGGACGGCGGCGGGTACCCGCGGTTGTGCCGGAGGAGACGGGTGGACGCCCGTCGCGGCGTGGGTCCCGGATGCGTCCCGCCGTCGGCGGTCCGCTCCGGGATGACGTCAGGGGGAGGGGGACGGCCCGTCACACTCTTTGCCGTCATCCCGGACGAGCGCGCCGCCCCGGCGCGGTCGATCCGGGACCCACCCACCGCTCCGTCGACGGGTGAAGGGCGACAGGCGGCGGCCCGGATGCTACGGATTCGGCACCTCCCACCGACCCTCCCAGCCCGCATGACCTCCGACTGGCTCGTCAGCTACCGCCCGACCCCTTCGGCCGCGTCCCTGGCGGCCGCGACCCGCATCGTCGCGCTGCCGCATGCCGGCGCCGGGCCGACGGTGTTCCGGCAGGCCGCCGGCCTGCTGCCGGACGACCTCGAGCTGCTGGCGGCCGAGCTGCCGGGCCACGGCAAGCGGCTGTCGGAGCCGCCGCACCGGCGCTCGGAGACGCTGATCGCGGCGCTGCTGCCGGCGGTCGTGGCGGCGGTGCAGGGGCGCGACTGGGTGCTGTTCGGCCACAGCATGGGGGCGTTCCTGGCGCACGAGCTGTGCCGGGCACTGCGCCGGGCCGGCCACGCCCTGCCGCGGCGGCTGATCGTGTCGGGGCGGCGGCCGCCGAACTACCCGGCCCCGGAGCTCGACCTGCACAAGCTGCCGGACGCCGACTTCGTGCACGAGCTGACCCGGCGCTACGACGGCATCCCGGCGGTGATCCGCAACGAGCCGGAACTGCTGCAGCTGTTCCTGCCGGTGCTGAAGGCGGATTTCGAGGTGTTCGAGACCTACCGGTTCAGCGACGAGCCGCCGCTCGACCTGCCGATCGCGATCTGGGGCGGGCGCGACGACCCGCAGACCGCGCAGATGGACGGCTGGGCGGATCTGGCGGCCGGGCCGGCGAGCCAGCGGCTGTTCGACGGCGGGCACTTCTACCTGACCGACCGGCCCGAGCGATTCGCCCGGGCGCTGGCCGAGGAAACCACCAACGACCGGACCTGAGAGAGAGGAAACCATGCGCGCGCACGACCTGGACAGCCTGCTGGCGCTCGAGGAGATCAAGCGGCTGAAGGCCGCCTACTGCCGCTATCTCGACACCAAGCAGTGGGACCGGCTGCGCAGCCTGTTCGCCGACGACACGGTGTTCGAGGGCTTCGGCTCGGCCCCGACCGGCTCGACCGCCGACCAGTTCGTCGCCGGCGTCGCCGGGCGGCTGACCGACGCCGTCACCATCCACCACTGCCACATGCCGGAGATCGAGTTCATCGCCCCGCATCGGGCGCGCGGGGTGTGGGCGATGATGGACCTGGTGGAGCTCGGCGGAGGGCGTAGCCCGAAGGAGGCGCCGGGCCACCGCGGCTTCCACGGCCTCGGCCACTACGAGGAGGAGTACCGGGTGGTCGACGGGGCCTGGAAGTTCTGCTTCCTGCGGCTCACCAGGCTGCGCGTCGATCCGCTGCCGCTGGACCATCCGCTGCCGCGGACCGACCTGCTGGCGCACTCGCCCGACTGGCTGCCGGGGTGAGGGGCGCCCGTCGCACCGTGGGTCCCGGCTCTTCGCGGCTTCGCCGCTGCGGCCGGGATGAGGAATGATGATCCTTCTTCCCTCATCCCGGCCGTAGCAAAGCGGAGAGCCGGGACCCACGGTGCGACGGGCGTCACGTCACCTGCAGGCCGCCGTCGACGAACAGGATGTGGCCGTTGACGTAGCTGGCGGCCGGCGAGGCCAGGAACAGCAGCGGGCCGACCAGTTCCTCGGGCTCGGCGAAGCGCTTGATCGGCACCTGGTCGGTCATCGCCTTGGCGCGCTCCGGGATGGCGCGCAGGTCGGCGTTCATGCGGGTGCGGATGAAGCCGGGGGCGATGGCGTTGCTGCGGATGCCGAACGGTCCCCATTCCAGCGCCAGCACCCGGGTCATGTGGGCGATTGCCGCCTTCGAGGTGCAGTAGGCGACCCGGCCGTCCAGCGCCTTGATCGAGGCGATCGACGAGATGTTGACGATCGCGCCCTTGCCGCGCGGCTTCATCAGCCGGCCGGCGGCGCGGGCGCACAGGAACGCGGCGTCGACGTTGACGCTCATCAGCGCGCGCCAGCGCTCGAACTCGGTGTCGTCCGGGGTCGCGCGCATCAGTACCCCGGCGTTGTTGACCAGCAGGTCGAGCTCGGCCGGCACCGCCTCGGCGAACAGCCGGTCGACCGCCTTCTCGTCGGTGATGTCGCAGGCCGCCGTGGTCACCCGGTCACTGGCCCACTGCTCGGCCGCGGCAGCCAGCCCGTCGGCGTCACGGTCGACCGCGACGACGCGCGCCCCGCCGCCGAGCAACCCGGCCACCAGGCAGCGCCCGATGTCGCCGGCCGCCCCGGTCACCACCGCGGTCTGGCCGGAGACGCTGAACTGGTCCGTCATGCATTCCTCCTGTTGTGGCGCCCGTCGCGTTGTGGGTCCCGGATCGCCGCGCTGCGGCGTCCGGGATGAGGGTGAGATGGGCGTGTCTTTAAGTCCTCATCCCGGCCGGAGCGGCACAACCGCGGAGAGCCGGGACCAAGTTTTGTCTGGGTGAAGCCCTAGCGCGGCACCGCCTCCCACCCCAGCCCGGCGATCGCCCGGTGACTCTTGGCGATGTCCTCGTCGCCGTGGGCCGAGATGATCTCCAGCATGGTCGGGACCTGGAGCCCGGTCTCGCGCATCGCCGCCGCCACCTCGTCGAACCGGACCACGCCGGTGCCGATGGTCGAGTGGTCCCACTTGTCGAGACGGGTGTCCGACAGGTGCACGACCTTGGCCCGCGAGGCCACCCGCTTCAGCCCCTCGCCCGGGGCTTCGCCGATGAAGGTGGCGTTGGCGGCGTCGTAGCAGATCCCGAGCCGGTCGTTGCCGAGCCGGTCGATCGCCTTCATCAGGCCGTCGGCGGTCGGAATGAACGCCATCGGGATGTTCTCCAGCACGATTCCGAGGCCGTTGTCCTCGGCCAGCCGGTCGAGCTCCGCGAGGGCCTCCTCGAACCAGCCCCACACCAGGTCGGAAGGGGCCGGCAGCAGCGGGTGGGTCTTGCCCGGCACCACCAGCACCCAGGGCACGCCCCAGTCGGCCGCCAGCTCGACCACCCGCCGGTAGTGGGCGCGGGTCATCGCCCGCATCTCCGGCGACGGGCTGACCAGGTTCAGGTCCAGGCTCGGCGGGTTCAGGACCTCGACCCTGAGATCGCGGTCGGATAGCAGCTTCGCCACCGCCCGCCGTTCGCCGGCGTCGAGCTCCTCCGGCCACAAATGCGGCCGGTTCACCAGCAGCTCCACCAGCCGGTAGCCCCGGTCCGCGAGGTGCGCGAGCGTGTCGCGGGCCGAGAGCTTCCAGATGTAGGAGTAGGTGTGGATGCCGACCGGCCATCCGTCCTGTTTCGGGCCGGTCACGGCTTCAGCCCCGCGGCCTCCAGCGCCTTGCGGAAGTTCGGCTCCGGATGCGGCAGCGGCGGCAGCTCCCAGCTGCCGGTGCCGATCGGCCGGACCTCGCGGTCGACCGGGACCTCCAGCAGGTAGGGCTTGTTCGCCTTGATGGCGTGGTCGAGCGCGTCCTCGAGCTGGCCGGCCTGGTCGATGCGGGCAGATTCCACGCCCATCGACCTGGCCATCATCGCGAAGTCGGCGCTGAACAGCTGCTGCGAGGCGTCGTGGATGAAGCCGGTCGCCAGCTCGCGGCCGCCGAACAGCCCGACCTGCAGGTCGCGGATCGAGCAGTAGCCGTTGTTGTTCCAGACCACCCAGACCACCGGGATGTCGTACTCGACGGCGGTCAGCAGGGCGTGCGGGGTCATCAGGAACGAGCCGTCGCCGACCACCGCCACGCACGGCCGGTCCGGGGCCGCCAGCTTGGCGCCGAGGATGCCGGAGGTGGCGAAGCCCATGGCGGCGAAGCCCCAGCTGTGGATCAGTTGGCGCGGCCGCCGGGTCTCCAGCATCTGGATCACCCAGTTGTGGTGCACGCCGACGTCGGAGGCGACGATGGCGTTCTCCGGCAGCGACTTCGACAGCGCGTGCATCAGCCGTTCCGGGCGCAGCGGCACCTGGTCGGAGGCGATGAACTGGCCCTGGTACCTGTTCCAGATCTCGCGGTCGCCCTGCAGCTTCTTCAGCCAGCCGGCGGTGCGCTGGTTCGGCTCGGTCAGCCGTGCCTTGGCCAGCTCGACCATGACCTCGAGGCTGGCCCGGGCGTCGCCGACGATGCCGAGCTCGGCCGGATAGTTCTTGCCGATCTCGAAGGTGTCGATGTCGATCTGGATCAGCCGCGACGGCGGGATCGCCAGGGTGTAGCCCTTGAGCCAGGCGCTGGTGGCGCGGTCGTCGAAGCTGAAGCCGATCGCCAGGATCACGTCGGCGCCGCGGCTGGCCTCGTTGCCGGCGAAGGTGCCGTTGCGGCCGATGGTGCCGAACGCCAGCGCGTGGCGGTCGTCGATCGAGCCCTTGCCGTTCGGGCTGGTCACCACCGGGATGTTGGTGGCCTCGGCGAACTTCGTCAGCGCCTCGGTGGCCTCGCTCAGCATCAGGCCCTGGCCGACGATGATCACCGGCCGCTCGGCCGCCAGCAGCATGTCGACGGCGGCGGCCAGCGCCTCGGGGGCGCCGGGCGAGCGCTGCTTCATGTGGTGGATCGGCTGCGGGACCTCGACCTCGGCCTCCTCGACGAACACGTTCAGCGGCACGTCGAGGTTGACCGGGCCGGGCCGGCCGCTGCGCATCAGCTGGCAGGCCTGGCGGACCGCCAGCGGCACCATGTCGACCCGGGTCGGCTGGTAGCTGCGCTTGACGTAGGGCCGGACCACCGACGGGAAGTCGCCCTGGTAGAACTGACCGGTCTCCTGGAACGGATTCCGGTTGAACTGGTCGGTCGGGACGTTGCCGGTGATCGCCAGGAACGCCGAGGAGTCCATCATCGCCGCGGCCAGCGCCACCACCAGGTTGGCCGAGCCCGGGCCGCAGGAGGTGAAGGTGGCGGCCGGCTCGTGCCTGATCTTCCAGTAGGCGTCGGCCATGTAGCCGGCCGACTGCTCGTGGTGCACCGAGATCGTCTTGATCCGGTTGCCGGCTTTGTAGGCGCCGTCCAGGAAGCCGACGTTGCCGTGGCCGCACACCCCGAACAGGTAGGGGATGCCTTCCTTGCAGAGCTGGTCGACGATGATGTCGGCGCCGTTCTGCAGCGCCTTGGTGGCCTGATCCATGGGGTCTCCTCCGGTATTGCTCAGACGGCCGCGCCGGCGGCGCGCCGGTGCAGGCCGGGGCTGCCGAGCAGCCGCGAGATGTCGAGTGCCGCGGCCTTGATCTGCGGCACCAGGGTGGCGATCCGTTCCGGCGTCATGCGGTCGGACGGGGCGGACAGGCTGACCGTGGCGAACGGCCGGCCGGTGTGGTCGGTGATCGGCGCGCCGATGCAGCGCAGGCCGATGGCCATCTCCTCGGCGTCCAGCGCGTAGCCCTGGTCGCGGATCTGCCGCAGCTCCTCGCGCAGGCGCGCCGGGTCGGTGATGGTGTTGGCGGTGAAGCTCTTCAGCCCGTAGGTCGCGACGTAGTCGTCGATCTCGGCGTCCGGCATGTAGGCCAGCAGGACCTTGCCGAGCGCGCTGGCGTGGGCCGGGCTGCGCTTGCCGACGAACGAGTGCATGCGCACCAGCTCGGTGCCGTCGACGATCTGCACGCAGACCGCGTCGCCCTCGTACAGGATGCCGACATAGACGGTCTCGCCGGTGCTCTCCGCCAGGTTCATCAGCGGCGGCAGGGCCTGCCACTTGAGCTGCTCGTGCCGCATCGCGGTCTTGCCGAGCGAATAGAACCGCATGCCGAGCTGGAACCGGCCGGTATCCTCGTCCTTCGCCAGGTACCCCGACTCCTGCAGGGTGTGCAGGATCCGGAACGCGGTCGCCTTGTTCAGGCCGAGATGGGCGGCCAGCTCGGTCAGGCTCCAGCTCTCGCGCTGGGCGAAGCAATCGATCACCTCCAGCCCCTTGCGGAGCGAGGCGATCAGGTAGGGATCGCGGTCGGGCTCGGTCACGGCACGCCTCCCCGGCGTTTCGGTTTCCCGGTGTTCCGCATTCGAAACATGGGTTTCTGAAATTGACAAGTTGTTTCGTATCGCGAAACCATGAGGCAATACGAGGCGGCGCCCGTCGCTTCGTGGGTCCCGGCTCTGCGCGGCGCCGCCGCTACGGCCGGGATGAGGGAGAACGGGGGCCACCCCACCTTCCTCATCCCGGCCAAGCGCAGCGCGAGCCGGGACCCAGGCGGCGACGGGCGCCCACAAACGGAGGAAGCGATGCGTTTCGAGAACGTCCTGGTGACCGGTGCCGGCGGGCTGCTGGGCGGCTACACGGTGGCCGAGCTCAGGGACCGGTGCCGGGTGTCCGGGCTCGACCTGCTGCCGGCCGAGGGCATTCCGCACGTCGAGGGTAGCATCGAGGACGCCGATGCGGTCGCCCGCGCCTGCGAGGGCCAGGACGCCATCGTCCACATCGCCGCCCGGCCGAACGTGTGGAGCGGCAGCGGCCGCGAGATCATCCAGACCAACGTGGTCGGCACCTGGAACGTGCTGGAGGCGGCCGAGAATGCCGGGGTGAAGCGGGTGATCGTGACCTCCAGCGACTCGGTGGTCGGCTTCACGGTGTTCGAGGGGGCGATGATCCCGCCGGACTACCTGCCGGTCGACGGCGAGCATCCGCGGCGGCCGACCGACCCGTACGCGCTCAGCAAGAAGCTGTGCGAGGACATGGCGCGCAGCTTCGCCGACCGCGGCAAGCTCGAGGTGGTGGTGGTGCGGCCGGTCTACGTGCTGTACCCGGAGTTCGAGTGCGAGGTGAAGGCGCGGGCCGCCGACCCGAAGGGCTACAAGGGCCCGGCGGCGGGCGGCCGGCAGCCGGCCGGCGGCGGACCGATGTGGCACTACATCGACCCGCGCGACGTCGCCCGCGCCTACCGCTGCGCGCTGGAGGTCGAGGAGCCCGGTTTCGGCCCCTACTTCCTGTGCGGCCCGACGACGCTGGCGCCGGAGCCGACGGTCGACCGCCTGCGCGACAGGACCGGGCGCGAGACCGACCTGCGCGACCCGGCGCTGTACCGCGACAACCCGCATGCCCCGCTCTACGATCTGACGGGGGCCGCGGAGCATCTCGGGTTCCGGGCGGCGCACGACCTTCGGCGCGTGCTCTACGGCTGACCCTCGATTGCCCCTCGTACCAGCTCGGCGACCAGGTCCGCCATCACCGGCAGATTATCACCGTCGAGAATCGACAGGTGGTCGCCGGGCATGGTCCGCACGTCGAGCCGGCCCTGCACCAGCTCGGTCCAGCCGAGCCCGGGGTCGGCCAGCGAGTCGGCCGGCTCGTAGTCCAGGAACTCGGCCGGGAAGCCGCCTTCGGTGCGGATCAGCGCCATGTCGCCGGGGATCGGGGCCGGCCGGTAGCCGCCGAGCGCCCGCCAGTTGGCCTTGAACACCGCCACTAGGCGGTCGATCGGCAGCGCGATCGGGCCGATCAGGCCGGCCCCGGCGACGGCGTCGGCGATGCGCTGCAGGGCGTCCGAGGGCGGCAGCGCGTCGAGGTCGGCCTGCGAGAGCGCCAGCCGGTCGCCGTACAGGGCGTACAGCGCCCGGGTCATGGCGGTGTGCGCGACCGCGTCGGTCTGGAAGGCAGCGAGGTCGGTCCGGGTGCGGACGGTGTCGCCGAGCAGCAGCAGCGGCACCTCTTCGCCGGCATCGCGCAGCCGGCGGGCGACCTCGATGGCCACGCACCCGCCGAACGAATGGCCGCCGATCAGGTAAGGTCCGTGCGGCTGCATCCGCCGGATTTCCTGCAGCACGAACTCGGCCTGGGCCTCGATGCTGTCGAGCGGCCGCTCGTCGCCCAGCAGCCCCGGCAACTGCGCCGAGACCAGCGCGACCTCGTCGGCCAGGGCCGTGGCCATGCCCTGCAGGTAGAACGGCAGCGACATGATGCCCGGCATCATGAACAGCCGCCGGCGGGTGTCGTCCGGGCGCGGCTGCAGGGTCACCAGGGCGTGGGTGCCGCCGAGCCCGTCGGCGATCGCCCGGGCCAGGGTGCGCACCGTCGGCTCCTCGAACATCGCCTGCAGCGGCACGGTGCGCCCCAGGCGCTCGCTCAGACGCCGCTGCAGGGCGACCATGGTCAGCGAGGTGGCGCCGAGCTCGAACAGCGAGCGGTCGGGCGGGCAGTCGTCCTGCTGCAGCAGCTCGCCGACCACGGCGGCGACCTCGACTTCCAGGGCATCGGCCGGGCCGGTCTCGGCCCTAGGCCGGGCTGCCGCCGCGACCATCCGCTGCAGCGCGCCGCGGTCGACCTTGCCGTTGGCCGACAGCGGCAACCGGCCGAGCGCGGTGATGGTCTGCGGGATCATGTAGGCCGGCAGCCGGTCGGCGAGATGGGCGCGCAGCCGCTCCTCCAGCCCGGCGGCGGCCGCGGGCGCGCCCGGCACCGTCGCCAGGATCACGTCGAGGCCCATGCGGCCGGTCAGGCTGTCCTCGGCGCCCGGCGTGGCGACCGGCACGAAGCCGGCCTCCGCCAGCAGCGCGTTCCAGGTGTCGCGCGACAGCAGCGGGTGGTCGGGGCGCAGGTCGCGGTCGGTGCGGGTGTCGAACCCGGCCTGCAGGCCCATGTTGAGGTCGAACCACGGGAAGAACCGGGTCTGCTCCGACAGGATCAGCAGGCCGCCCGGCTTCAGGTGGCGGCGCAGGATCGCCAGGGTGCGGCGGACGTCGGCGGCGGCGTGCAGGGCGCTGCTGGCGATCACGACGTCGACGGCCTCCGGCGTCCCGTCCGGCTCGCGGTCGAAGTCGAGAACCTCGAAGTCGACCCAATCGTAGGCGCCGAACCGCTCGCGCGCCCGGTTCACCAGGTGCCGGCTGACGTCGGTGAAGCGATAGCGCACCCGGCCCTCGGGCAGGGTCGGCGCGATCGCCTCCAGCGTGGTGGCGAGGCCGCCGCCGACTTCCAGCACGGAGATCGGCCGGTCTTCCGCCAGCCCGGCGACCGCGGCGGCGATCACCGCGTTCGGCCCGGCGAACAGGGTGTCGTAGACCGCCGGGGTCGCGGCCGAGAGATAGATCGACGACGAGTGCCGCCGCTCGGTCAGGATGTCGGCCAGGCTGCCGGTCACCATGTCCAGCAGCCCCAGCGCCTCCGGCCCGAAGCCGAGCCGGTTGACGCTGTCGACGGTCTCGAACGGCTGCGGCTCGGCGTCCCAGCCGACCCGCGCGACCTCCGGCAGCATGCGGTTCAGCCAGTCGCGATAGCGCTCGGCGACCCCGTGCTCGGCGATCAGCGCGTCGGCGTCCGGGATACCCGGCGTGCCGGACAGCCGACGCAGCGCGGCGGCGGCGGCGGCCGCGGCGTTGTCCGACAGCCGGTCCGACAGGGCTGAGTAGTCGTCGGCAGAGATCGCCACCGCCATCTCGTCAGCCGCCGCCTGGGCGGCCGCGACGACCGCGTCGAAGTCGGCCGGGGTGTCGTCCGCGGCGGTCGCTTCCGGCACCACGAAGGCGTGCAGCGACTTGGCCCTTCCGCCCTCCGAGGCGGTCACGGCGACCGCCTGGGCGACCTCCGGGTGCGATGCCAGGGTCGCCTCGATCTCGCCAAGCTCGATGCGGTGGCCCTGGATCTTGACCTGGAAGTCCTCGCGGCCGAGGAACTCGATCGGCGTCGGTCCCCCCTCGGGGGTGCCGGCATAGGGCCGGAACCGGCCGAGGTCGCCGGTGCGGTAGCGGCGCTCGCCGCTGACCGGGTCGAGGCGGAACCGCTCGTCGGTCCGTTCGGGGTCGCGCCAATAGCCGCGGGCCAGGCCCTGGCCGGCGATCTCGATCTCGCCGACCGTCCAGTCCGGGCATGGCTCGCCGCGGTCGTTGACCACGTGCAGCATGTGGCCGTCGAGCGGCAGGCCGTAGGGCACGCTCGGCCAGGTCGGGTCGAGCTCGCCGATCTCGTGGGCGTTCGACCAGATCGCCGCCTCGGTGGCACCGCCCAGCGCCACCAGTTCGACCCCCGGCGCCTGGGCGCGCAGCCGCGGGATCAGGTCGAGCGGCACCCAGTCGCCGCTCATCAGTACCAGCCGCAGCGTGTGGTCGGCCGGCAGCCCGTGCTCGACCTGCATGGCCATCAGCGCCGGCACGGTGTTCCACAGGGTCACCCGGTGCTCGACCAGCAGCCGCGCCCATTCCGCCGGGTCGCGGTTGGCCTCCGGCGCCGGCAGCACCACCGCACCGCCGACGGCGAGCGGCCCGAAGATGTCGTAGACCGACAGGTCGAAGTTTAGCGCCGACAGGCCGAGCGCCCGGTCGTCGGGACCGACCGCCCAGCGCCGGTTGATCTCGCGCACGGTCGCCAGCGCCGCCCGGTGGTCGATCATCACCCCCTTCGGCTGGCCGGTGGAGCCGGACGTGTAGATCACGTAGGCGAGGCGGTCCGGCCCCTCGATCGGCGCCAGGCCCGGCAGCGGCTCGCCGCGCTTGGCCGCGGCCAGTGCGTCGTCCAGCTCGTCCGGGTCGTCGAGCACCAGCGCCTCGCCCTGCTCGATCAACAGGCGGCGGCGCTCGGCCGGCAGCGACGGGTCGATCGGCAGGTAGGCGGCGCCGGCCTTCAGGATCGCCAGGCAGGCGACGATCTGCCGCCAGCCCTTCGGGAAGCACACCGCCACCAGCCGGTCGCGCGCCGCCTCGGCGCCGCACAGCTGCTCGGAGATCGAGAAGGCGAGATGGGTGGCGGCCCGGTCGAGCTGTCCGTAGGTAAGGGTCGTGTCGGGCGCGATCACCGCAACCCGGTCGGGCTCGCGCGCCGCTTGCTCCTCGAAGCCCTGGTGCAGCAGGCCGGAATCGTCGACCGGCCGGAACGCGGCGCGCGGGGCGGCCGGCAGGGTGTCGCACACCCGGTGCTCCCAGCCGGCGCCCTCGGCCAGTTCGTGCAGCAGCCGGCCATAGGCCTCGACCATCGCCTCGACCATGCCGTCCGGGAACAGCCCGACCACGGTGTCCCAGTTGCACAGCAGGTTGCCGTCCTCCTCGGAGATCTGGTGGTCGATCCAGACCTGCGGGGTGGACGAGACGTTGTAGACCGTGGTGCCGAGCCGGTCCCAGCCGGTGGCGTCGGTTTCCTCGGCGTCGAGCGATCCCGGCCGGCGGAAGCCGAGCGCGCTGGTGAACACCACCGGGACGTAACGGATACCTCTGCCGGGTTGCCGGTTCATCTCGCGCAGCACGTGGACGCCGCCGACCGCCGAGTGCTCCAGGTCCTCCGACAGCCGACGGGAGAGCGCCAGCGCGCGGTCCTGGAACCGCGGCGCTGTGGCGTCGACCTCCAGCAGGATGGTCGAGGTGAAGTCCCCCAGCAGCGACCCGATGTCGGGGTGGTGCTGCGGCCGGTTGAACGAGGTGACGGTCAGGCTGAAATGCGCCGACCGGCTCCACGCCGCCAGGGTGTCGGCATAGGCGGCGGCCAGCAGGGTCGAGAGAGTCAGGTTGCGGGCCTGGGCCTGGCGCTTCAGCGCCTCGGCGGTGTCCCTGGGCACCACCACGCGGTGACGCTCGAACACCGGGCGTTCCGGGCTGGCAGGGTCGCGCGCCAGTGGCAGCTCCGGGCCGCCCGGCAGGGCGGCGGCGCGCTCGCGCCAGTACACCTCGCTGGTCTTCCAGGCCTCGGTCTCGCGGTAGGCGCGCTCCTCCAGCACGTAGTCGCGGAAGCTGAGGCCGACCGGCGGCAGCTCGGCGTCGGGGTCGTCGTACAGCCGGCCCCACTCGCGGCGAAGCGCGAAGATGCTGGCGGCGTCGAGCGCGATCAGGTCGAAGCCGGTGTGCAGGCGGACGCGGTCGTCGAGCACCGTCACCCGCACGTCGAACAGCGGCCAGGTGTCCGGGTCGACCAGCCGCTGCGGCAGATCGCGGCGCAGCCGCTCCAGCTCCGACTCGGCCGGCCGGCCGCGCAGGTCGAGCACTTCGAAGCGGTAGTACGGGACCTCCGGCAGCACCCGCTGCAGCCCGTCCGGGCCGATCACCGCGCGCAGCATGTCGTGCCGGCGGATCAGGGCGTTGAACGCACGCTCGGCGTGCTCGACGTCGACCACCGAGGTGTCGAACTCGGTGTAGAGGTAGCAGCCGACATTGCCGAGCTCGACGTCGCTGCGCCGGCCGAGCCAGTAGGCCTGCTGCATCTCGGTCAGCGGGAACGGCTCGTACCGGTTGGCCGGGTCGGGGACGATCGTGCGATCCGGACTTGCCGGTTCGGCGGCGGTCGCGGCACCGCCGGTCAGGCTCTCGGCGATGCTCTCGATCGAGGCGCCCTCGATCAGGTCGCGGACCGACAGCGGGACGCCCAGCTCCTTCTCGACCCGGTTCTTGATCTCGACCGCGACCAGGGAGTCGAGGCCCATCTCGTACAGCGGCGCGCGCACGTCGACGCTGCCGGTCAGGCCGAGCACCTGGGCGACGATCGCCTCGACCCTGTCGCGGGTCTCCCTGAACCGGGCGTGGCCGTCGTCGGCCGGAGCGGCCGGTGCGTTGCCGGCGATCGCCTCGATCGAGGCGCCCTCGATCAGGTCGCGGACCGAGACCGGGATGCCGAGCTCCTTCTCGACCCGGTTCTTGATCTCGACCGCCACCAGCGAGTCGAGGCCGAGCTCGTGCAGCGGTGCACGGCGGTCGACGTGCTGGCCGGCCAGGCCGAGGATGTCGGAGACGATGCCGGCCACCCGGTCGACCGCGTCCGAGGCGACCTTGGCGGCGGGTGCAACCTGAGCGGGTGTCGGCGCTGGCGCCGGGGCGCTCTCGGCCGGGGGCGCCGCCACGTCGGCGTAGAGCGACGGCGGCGCGCCCTCGAAGTTGTCCAGGAACGCCGGCCAGTCGACCGACGGCAGCACCAGCAGCTGCGGCTGCCCGGCGGCCAGCGACTTCTCGAACGCCGCCAGCCCGTCGATCGGGTCGATGCTGCCGAGGCCGAGCTGGTCGGCCTGTTCGTCGAAGCCCATGCGGGCGGCGGCGCCGATCTCCCGCCACACCCCCCAGTCCAGGCTGAGCGCTGGCAGCCCGTCGGCGCGGCGGGCGCGGGCCAGGCCGTCGAGGAAGCTGCTGGCGAAGGCGTGGTTGGACTGCCGGGCCGAGCCGAGCACCCCGGCGGCCGAGGCGAACAGGATGAAATGCCTGACCGGATGCTCGCGGGTGGCCCGGTCGAGGGCGACGGCGCCGCCGATCTTGGCGTGCAGCACCCGCGCGATCGTGCCTTCACCCTGGGCAGTCACCGGTGCGTTGGCGAGCGCGCCGGCGGCGTGGATCACGCCCTCGACCTCGCCCATCCCGGCCAGGACGGTCGCGATCAGCGCGGTGTCGGCGGCGTCGCCCTGGTGGATCTCGACCGGCACCCCGAGGTCGGGCACCAGCTCCGGCGGGTTGCGGCCGAGCAGGGCGATCCTCGTGGCCCCGCGGGTCGCCAGCCAGCGCGCGACCGCCTGTCCCAAGCCACCGAACCCGCCGGTGATCAGCCAGGCCCCGGAAATCGTCGGCGGCTCGCCACGCGGGGCCGGCACCGGTGCGATCCGCAGCACCCGGCGCTCGCCGTCGATCCAGCAGACCTCGTCCTCGCCGCGGTCGGCCAGCAGCTCGGCGGCCAGGGTCTCGGCGTCCGGGGGGTCGAGCAGCAGGCGCGGCGCCAGCTCCGGCTCCTCCATCGCCAGGGTGCGCACGAAGCCGGACAGGCCGGCATGCCCCGTCGCGCCGGTGGCGACCAGGGTCAGGCGCTGCGGCACCGCGCTCTCGGCGGCCTCCTTGGCCAGCGCCACCAGGTCCAGCAGCAGCGCCGACTGGGCGGCCTCGTCGGCATCGGTGGCCGGTACGACATGCACGCGGTGATCGGCCAGCGACGGATAGGCGATGCTCTGCCCGGCCGCCGCCAGCGCCTCCGACAGGTCGCCGCACAGCCTGGGGTCGCCGGTCAGCGCCCAGCTTCCGGTCTCCGGCGCCAGCTTCTCCAGCGGGCGGCGGGCCAGGATGACGTCGCTGCCCTCGACCAGGCCCGGCTCGAACCCGGCCTCGGCCAGGGCGGCGCGCCAGCCGTCGGGCGACAGCAGCGGATGGTCGGGCCGGCGCCCGGTGTCCTCGAACCGCCACCAGCCCTCGGTCAGACCGAACACGATGTCGACCCAGCGCCGCGGGCTGGAGCTCTCGACCAGCATCAGCAACCCGCCCGGCGCCAGCAGCGCGCGGGCGTGCGCCAGGCTCCGGCCGATGTCGCGCGTAGCGTGCAGCACGTTGGCGGCCAGTACGATATCGGCGCCGCCGAGGGCGAAGCCCTGGGCCGCCGGGTCGGCCTCGATGTCTAGGATCCGGGTCTCGACGGCATCGGTCCCGAAGCGCTCGCGCGCCGCCGCCAGGAAGCCCGCCGACAGATCGGTGAAGACATAGGAGCGGGCGGTGCCGCCGAGGCCTTCCAGCACCGCGCCGGTGGCGCCGCCGGTGCCGGCCCCGACCTCCAGCACGCGCAGCTTCCGGCCGGCCGGCGTAGCGCCGGACAGGGCGGTGGTGGCGGCGCGCAGCAGGCCGTTGACCGTGCGGGCATAGCCGGAGTCGGCATAGAATGCGCCGGCCCCGGCGTCGTCGGCCGGGAACAGCAGGGTCAACGGATCGACCTCGCCGGCCAGCACCTCGGCGAGGGCGCTGCCGCAGCGCCGCAGCACCCGGATCTCGCCGGCCATCTGCGGGAACCGGTGCTCGACTTCCTCGGCCGCCGCCTCGGCGTCATCCTCCTCGGGTGCGGCCTGGACGCTCCAGCGCCGTTCGTGGCGGGCCAGGATGCCGTCCTGGCTCAGCATCTCCAGCATGCGGCGGAACAGCCGGTGGTGGCGCTCGGCGATGCCCAGGCTCTCGGCCAGCGCGCCGAACCCGAACTGCCGGCCCGGTTCCAGCCGCAGGCCGCGGCGGCGCAGGGCGTCGAGCACGTACAGGGTGGCCACCCGCTCCAGTGCCTCGCCGGCCTCGGCATAGGCGGCCATGTCGTTGGCCTCGGCCAGCCGCTCACCCTCGGCCGCCAGATCGGCGGTGAGGCCGGCGAGCCCGGGGAAGAAGTCGGGCGGGCCGTCGGAATCTGGCGGGGTCGGGCGCCAGGCCAGCTCGTACAGGCCGGAGGCGGGGCCGGCCGTCGCGGCGCGCTCGAACACCAGGTCGGAAACCTGCAGGCAGGGGCCGTCGGCGTCGCGGATCGTCACCTGGGCGCTCACCCGGTCGCCGTCGCGCCGGGCCGTCGCGGTCGCGGTCAGGGTCCCGGCGGGCGAGCGCGGCAGGCCGATCCGGCCGATCCGCGTCGGCACCATCAGGTCGTCGCCGGCTTCCGGCAGGGCGGCGGCCACCAGGGTCAGCGCGGCGTCCAGGGCCGCCGGGTGGATCGCGAACGGGCCGGGGGCCGGTGCCGCGATCTCGCCTTCGGCGACGCCGCTGCCGTGGCGCACCGACCGCAGCAGCCGGAACGCCGGGCCGTGCCTGACCCCCAGCCGCTCCATCGCCGCGTAGACCGCATCGGGCTCGATCGACGAGATCGCGGCCAGGGCCGGCGGTGGGGCGGGGGCGGTCGCCGGTTCCAGCCGGCCGGTGGCGTGGACGGTCGCGTCGGCGCCGTCGCCCTCGGGATCGAACCCGACGATGCGGAGCGCGCCGTCGGCGTCGACGATGGTCTGCAGGTGCCGGCTCGCGCGGTCGGCGAGGTGCAGGGGTGCGGCGATCCGCAGGTCGACCAGGTCGTGGCCGGGCCGGGCGGCCAGCGCCATCTCGGCGAACGCCGCCGCCGGCACCGTCGGCGTGCCGTCGACCACGTGGTCGGCCAGGAAGCCGAGGCCGGGCCGGCCGGTGCCGACAATCGCCTCCCACCGGGTCTCGCTCGACAGCGGTAGCGACAGCCGGCGGCCCAGCAGCGGGTGGCTGCCGGCGGGGAGTTCGGGTTCCGGTTCCGGCCCGGGCGCCGTGTCGACCCAGTACCGGGCGTTCTCGAAGGCGTAGCTCGGCAGCGGTACCTTGCGGCCGGGCATGGCCGGCAGTTCCGGCAGCGCCTCGTTGCTCGGCTCGGCGCCGTCCAGGTCCTCGGGCCGCTCCACGCAGATCCACCAGGGCAGCCGGGCCCGGCCGACCGCGGCGGTGTGGCAGATGTCGGCGAAGTCGTCGGGGGTCTCGGCCAGGAACCGTCGGTAGCGGTCCTTCAGCGCACGCAGCGCCTCCGGGGTGCGGGCCGAGATCAGCAGGCGCGGCGCCGCGGCGGTCGCGGGCCTCGGCTCGGCCGCGGGCTGCGGCGGCGCCTCCAGGATCACGTGGACGTTGGTGCCGCTGAAGCCGAACGAGCTGACACCGACCCGATCCAGCTTCGTCTCGACCCGCCCGGTCGGCACCCGGAAGTCGGCGCCGCCGAGCTCGATGTGCGGGTTCAGTCGGGTGAAGTGCAGGCTCGGCGGCACCGCCTGGCCGCGCAGCATCAGCACCGCCTTGATGATCCCGGCGACCCCGGCGGCGGCCTCGGTGTGGCCGATGTTGGTCTTGATCGAGCCGACGTACAGCGGCCTGTCGCGGTCGCCGTACACCGCCTTCAGGGCGTGCATCTCGATCGGGTCGCCGAGCGCGGTGCCGGTGCCGTGCGCCTCGATGGCGTCGACCGCCCGCGGCTCCAGCCGGGCGTCGGCCAGGGCCTGGCGGATCACCGCCTCCTGCGCCAGGCCGTTCGGCGCGGTCAGGCCGGCGCTGCGACCGTCCTGGTTGACCGCGGTGCCGCGGATCACCGACAGGACGCGGTCGCCGTCGGCCAGCGCGTCGGCCAGCCGCTTCAGCACCACCACCCCGCAGCCCTCGCCGCGGACATAGCCGTCGGCGTCGGCGTCGAAGGTCTTGCAGGCGCCGTCCGGCGACAGCATCCGGCCCTGGCAGAAGTTGATGGTGATGTCGGGCGCCAGCATCAGGTTGACGCCGGCGACCAGCGCCAGGTTGCACTCACGGTTGCGCAGCGCCTTGACCGCCAGGTGGGTGGCGACCAGCGACGACGAGCAGGCGGTGTCGACCGCCATGCACGGGCCCTGGAAGCCGAAGGCGTAGGACAGCCGGCCGGAGGCGACGCTGGCGGCGTTGCCGGCGCCGGCGGTGGCGTTGCTGCCGGACCCGTGGGCGGTCCGGCTGAGCAGGGCCGAGTAGTCGTTGGTGCTGATGCCGAGGAACACGCCGGTGCGGCTGCCGACCAGCGACGGCGGCGGGATCGCCGCGTCCTCCAGCGCTTCCCAGGCCACTTCCAGCAGCAGCCGCTGCTGCGGGTCGATGCCGACCGCCTCGCGCGGCGAGATCCGGAAGAACAGCGGGTCGAAGCCGTCGACGCCGTCGATGAAGCAGCTCTTGCGGACGTACATCTTGCCAGGCACGCCCGGTGTCGGGTCGTAGACCGCGTCGATGTCCCAGCGCTCCTTCGGGACCTCGCGGCTGCCGTCGCGGCCTTCCGCCAGGGCCTGCCACAGCGCATCCGGGCTGTCGCCGCCGGCGGCGTAGCGGCAGCCCATCCCGACCACCGCGATCGGCGCCGAGGCCGCCTGCTCCAGCTCGGCGATGCGGGCGCGCTGGGCCTTCAGCGCGACCGCGGCCTTCTGGAGCGGCGTCATCGGAACGGACTGGTCGTTCATCGCCTCGGACCTGTCATGCCGGACCCGTCATGCCGGTCGTACGATCAAGGGTAGCTGATTCCAGCCCAGGCTGCCGGCGCCGTAGCCGACGATCGGGCTGGGCGGCCGGTCCGGGGCGGGCTCGATCGCGGCGGTTCGCTTCAGCAGCACCTCGAAGGCGATGCGGGCTTCCAGGCGGGTCAGCGAGGCGCCGGGACACACGTGGATGCCGGTGCCGAAGCCGAGGTGCCGGCGGTTGTCGCGGTCCAGGTCGAGATCGTCGGGGACGTCCCACGCCTCGGTGTCGCGGTTCGCCGAGCCCGGCAGCAGCATGACCGAGACGTCGGCCGGGATGGTGGTGCCGGCGACCTCGACCGCGCGCGTGGTCCGGCGCATCAGCCGCTGCAGCGGCGGCTTCATCCGCGCCATCTCCTCGACGAACGCCGGGATCAGCGCCGGGTCGGCCTTCAGCCGGGCGAACAGGTCGGGGTCGCGGGCCAGGATGTGGGCGCCGTTGGCCAGCAGGTTGGCGGTGGTCTCGTGGCCGGCGATCAGCAGCAGCGCGCACAGGTGGCGCAGCTCGGCCCGGTCGACCACGCCGCGCGCCTCCTCGGCCACCAGGGCCGAGATGATGTTGTCCTTCGGCGTCGCGCGGTGCAGGGCGATCGCCTCGTCCAGGATCGCCATCAGCGCCGCCAGGCCGGCCTCGGCCTCGGCCCGCAACTCGGCGCTCCCCATGCCGGTCGCCGCGAAGCTGGCCAGCAGGGCGTCGCGGGCATAGCGGTTCATGCGGGCGCGCTGCTTCAGCGGCACCCCCAGCATCTCGCAGATCACCGTCACCGGCAGCGGGTTGGCGAACGCCTGCACGAACTCGCAGGGACCCGCCAGCCCGGACGCCAGGTCCTCGGCGATCGCCTCGATCCGTGGTGCGAGGTGCTGGATGTTCCGCGGCGTGAAGGCCCGGTTGACGGTCTGCCGCAGCCGGGTGTGGTCCGGCGGGTCCTTCATCACCATCGACATCAGCGGCACCTTCATGCCGAGGTCGGAGGAGAAGGTCTGGTGGTCGTGGAGGATGCGCTCGACGTCGGCGTAGCGCGACACCACCCACAGCGGCGCGCCCGGCACCCGGTACACCGGCGCATTGTCGCGCAGCCAGCGATAGGTCGGGTAGGGGTCGGCATGGACCGCCGGGTCCATGAGATCGAAGCCGCTGATCGTGCCGGTATCCACGTCCGCCGTCCCGTCAGGCCGGTTTCTCGGCCGAGACCAGAATGTAGTCGTAGGCCGAGTAGACGTGCTCCGGCGAAAAGAACAGTGTCATTTTGTACGGGAACCGGGCCAGCGGGTGGAACCGCGCGAGCATCCGCGGATCCCGCTTCATGTAGGCGTGCAGGCCCGGGTAGACGTGATGGCGGATCGATTCGATCCGCACGTCCCGGAACCCGGCCGACTCCAGCTTCGCCCGATAGGCGTCGTGGCTGTCGGCGTTGGCCGCCGGCACCGAATACTTCTTCGAGAAGGTGTTCCAGTTCATGCGCTGGACCCGGCGCGCGAGGCCGCCCGGCAGCGGCGCGTTCGGCACCACGTCGGCCAGCGCCATGCGCCCGCCGGGGCGCAGCACCCGGAACGCCTCGTGGAAGAAACGCTCGCGGGTGTCGAAGTGGAAGGCGCATTCCAGGCCGACCACCTTGTCGACCGACGCCGGCTCCAGCGGCATGTCTGTGGCCGATGCCTCCAGCAGCTCGATACGGTCGGCGAGGCCGCGCTCCATTACCCGCCGGCGGGCGGTCTCGACCTGCGACGGGGTGATGTTCAGGCCGACGATGCGCACCCCGTAGGTCGCGGCCCAGAACATGTCCTGGTCGCCGAACCCGAAGCCGACGTCGAGCACCGTGTCGTCGGGGCCGAAGCCGGCGGTTTCGGCCAGCAGCCGTGCCATGCCCTGGCAGGCCTCGTCGATGGTCGCGGCGTCCTTCCAGTAGCCGAGGTTCAGGTACAGTCCGTCGTTGCTGAAGGCGTTGGTGGACACCAGCTCGTAGATGTCCCTGGCCGACATCGAGCCGAACGGCCAGTAGAACCAGCGAAGGTAGCCCCATGTCTCGCGCAGGCGGCTGGCGGTCGGTCCGGCGATCATGCGCTGGTGCTCCTCGTTGACGGACCCCGTCGTCACCATAGCGGCCGCCATCCCCGAAATGCTACCGGCGATTGTCCGGTCAGCCGCGGTTCTCCAGGCGCCGCTCCATCGCCTTGAACGCCAGGTTCGCGACGAACAGCACGGCCAGGATGATCCACCACCACTCGTACGCGACGTCGTCGAACTGGTGCGCGAAGTGGGCGATGACGCTTTCCTCGGGGGCCGGCAGCAGATGCTCGTGGTGAATGACCAGGAACGATACGGCGCTGGCCAGGAAGGCGAACCCGACCAGGAACCGCACGAACCGCAGGAAGGTCGTGATCGCCCGCAGGATCCGCTCCGACGCGCTGCCGATGATGTTGCTGTAGAGCTGCTGGCGACGGACCAGGTGGTCGAGGGCGGAATTGTACTCCTCGACCCGGCCCATGACCTGGCCGATCGAGGATGCCGCCCGGGACAGCACCCGGCGCGGCGCCAGGTGGCGGCGTCGCGAATCCTCGAAGTAGTCGGCGAACAGCTCGATGTAGTTGGCGTCCGGGATCAGGTAGCTCAGCGCCGCGTCCATCGTCGACCAGGTGCGGTTGATCCGCATGAACGCCCAGCTCAGCGTGACCTTGTAGCGGGTCATGATCCGGCCGGCGTCGGTGCCGGCCGAGCCGAGCGACCGCTCGTGGTAGCCGATCCCGTTCAGGTGCGTGCGGTTCTCCCACTCGCGATAGGTCCGTACCAGGTCGCGGCGCAGGTTCTTGACGTCGCCGAGCGAGGGCGGCTCGATTGCCAGCCGCAGCATGATCTCGGCGGCCTTGCCGAAATCTTTCTGGGCCACGGCCTGCAGGCTGGCCTTGTAGTTGGACAGCAGGTCGCGCTCGCAGAACCCGATGGTGCCGAAATCGATCAGCGCGAACCGGCTGTCGCGCAGCAGGATGATGTTGCCGGGGTGGATGTCGGCGTGGAACAGGTTGTCCTCGAGGATCTGGCGGACCGCCGACCGGAACAGCCGCCTACCGGCCTTCTTGGGACTGAAATTGTTGGTGCGGCACCAGTGCTCGATCCGCCCGGGATCGCTCTGGCCGACCCGGATGAAGTCGGACATCAGCACGCCGTCGACGAACTCGGTCACCAGCACCAGCCGGTTGGACACCTTATGGAACACCCGGGGGACATAGATGTTGTGCCGCTTCAGGCTCTTGCGCATGCGGCGGGTGTTGGCGGCCTCGAACCGGAAGTCGAGCTCCTCCCGCACCATCTGCTCGAGCTCCCAGAGCGCGTCGCGCAGGTGCAGGTGGCGCCCTATCCCGAGGAGGTCGATGAAGCCGATCAGCTGCTTGATGTGCCGCAGATCGCGCAGGAACGAGTGCTCGGCGTTCGGGCGCCGCACCTTGACCGCGACCACCACGTTCGGGTCGCGGAGCAGTGCCAGGTGCACCTGGCTGATCGAGGCCGCGGCGATCGGCTCCTCGGAGAAATACTGGAAGATCGAGTCGAGTTCGGCTCCGTACTCCATGCGCAGGGTCCGCTCGACCTCGGCGAGCGGAAACCCGATGGCCGCGTGCTGCAGCTTCGAGAGCTCGCGGCAGGTCGCCTCCGAGAACACGTCGGTCCGCAGCGAGACCAGCTGGCCGATCTTGATCCACAGCCCGCCGAGTTCCTCGAACACCTCGCGCAGCCGGTGCGCCTCCTCGTCGATGCTCGACCGTCGGGTCACGCGGTTCCACAGCCGGGTCAGCAGGTAGGTGCCGAACAGCAGGACCACGCGCCCGAACGGCCACCGGGCTTCCGGCATCGGGGACCGGATCTCGACCGGTCTGCGTTCCTTCGCACGCTCGAGGAGCGTCGGCAGCAAGGCCTCATCGAGCATGGACGGGAAAACCGTGTTGCCATCGATCGAAGGTCATGCGCCCGTCCTGCCGGGGACGCGGTCGGTGCGTCATGGCGATCGCTCACAGTCAGTGGCCAGGCAGTATGAACGCCGCCCGGCGGATGCTGCCAACCGACGACCACCCGGGGACATACTGGCCTTTGACGAACGGCGGTTGCAAGCGCCGCTGGCGGAAATGACATCGACGGGACGGTCGGGTTCATGGTTCCATGTCGGCCGCGAGACCGAGTTGCCGCGAGGATGCGAGGGGGCGCGGCATTTTCGCGGATTGGTAATGCAGTCCCGATCCGGTGCGGTGAGCCGTCGATCGTCAGCGGCGTGGCTTCATGGCAGGGTTCGAGGTAAGGTTGACTCGGTCCAGGACGGCGTGGACGCGGCAACAGGAGGCACGGCGCCATGAGTCTGCATCTCAGCGACGATATCGAGCGAGTGGTGGTCGTCCGTCGCGACGCGGCCGGCCGGCGCCGCTTTCGCGAAGTGTACGTTTCCGACGACGACGACGTTCTCGACGACCTCGGGATGAAGTTCGTGGCGGTCCAGCCGTCCGGCCGGGCGTGGCGCGGGGTACTGCAGGAGGAGCTGGGGCCGCGCAAGAAGCAGTCGAAGTGGCTGCGGCCGATCGAGCGGCGTATCCGCAAGCTCGCCCGTCGCGAGTCGCGGGCCCTGTCGATGTACCTGGCGCTTCATGACCGTTCCAACCGCAAGAAGCGCAACGGGTGGATCCGGGAGATCGGCAGCAATCTCCGCAAGGCCATCCGGAAGTCGAAGTGACCCTTTGACGATCGCCATTCCGGCCGGGCCGGGGCGCAACCACGGAAAGGATCGGGCCATGAGTGCCGCTACCGCGGAAGCCAAGAAGGAAGTCCAGGATCAGGAATCCGAGTCGGGGATCGTGTGCGTCCTCGACCTCGGCGAGCATCGCCGCAAGCGGGTCAAGAAGCTCCGCAAGGGCGGCGGCCGGCTGATGGAGAAGGTCGAGGACGCGGTCGCGAGCCTGCAGGAGCAGGGCGTGCTGAAGCCCGACGCCCAGACCGTGGTCGTCGTGGTCCGGGAGGAGTGGAGCCTCCGCGGCATGCTCGACGACGACGACGACGACGATTGAGCGGACGCCGCCCGTGACGATCCGCTGACCGGCCTTGGAGGCGGGGGCGAGGCCGGGCTCGGGGTCGTCGGCGGCGCGGGCAGCAAGCGGCTGTTCGCCAGCGGTTGCGTTATGTAAGGTTTCCCTGCCGAGGGTCGGTGGTCCGGCTACCCCGTTGGGAGATCATGCGCATCAGGCTGATCGGACTTGCAGTGGCGATCGGGGCGGTCGCGGCAGCGGCGGCCGGGGTCTACTGGTACCAGATGGTCGAGCGGGCCAAGGGGGCCGGGGACGGCGGCACCCCCGCCGCGATCGCCGTGAAGACCGTCGAGGTCGGAACCGGGACCGCGGTGGACCGGCTGACAGCCGTCGGCACCCTGTACGCCCAGTTCAAGGTCGACGTGACACCGCCGGAAGCCGGGCATATCGACGCGATCCCGGTGCTCGAGGGCGCGGCCGTCGCCGAAGGTGACACGCTGCTCATGCTGGATGCGGTCACACAGACCGCCGCGCTCGAGGATGCCAAGGCCCAGCTTGAGCTCGAGACCGAGAAGTTCGACCGTGCGAAGGCCCTGTCGGGACGCGGCTTCGCCGCGCAGTCGCAGCTCGACGAGGCCAGGGCCGGGGTGATCGCCGCCAGATCGACGCTCGCCCGTGCCCAGGCCGAGGTCGACCACCGGACCTTCAAGGCGCCGTTCGCCGGCCGGATCGGCCGCACCAACTACGATGTCGGCGCCTACGTGCAGCCCGGCGACGTCGTCATGACGCTGCGCTCGACCGAGGTCCTGTACGTCGATTTCCACATTCCGGGGAGCCTGGTCGGGCGGGTCCGGCCGGGCGCGGTGTTCACGGCGACCATCGACGGGGTCGGGAAGCCGGTCGAGGGCGTCGTCTCGTTCATCGACCCGGAGATCAAGGAGGTCTCGCGCAGCATCGAGCTGCGGGGCGAGATGCCGAACGGCGACGGGGTGCTGCGCCCGGGAATGTTCGCGCGCCTCGTGCTGACCCTGGCCGAGCGCTCCGGGGCCCTGATGATCCCCGAGGACGCGCTGGTCTACGAGCTGACCGGCCGGTTCGTCTACCGGATCAGGGACGGCAAGGCGGAGCGCGTCGCGGTCGAGGTCGGGGCGATGAACGACGGCACCGCCGAGATCCTGTCCGGGCTGTCGACCGGCGACGCGGTGGTGACCGACGGCCGGTTCGAGGTCCGTGACGGCTCGCCGGTGAAGGTGGTCGCCGGCAGGGGGCCGGGGACCGGCTGATGCTGCTCTCCGATTTCTTCATTCGCCGGCCGGTGTTCGCGATCGTCGTGAACGCCCTGCTGGCGGTGCTCGGCCTGTATGCGCTGTTGCAGCTCTCGGTGCGGGAACTGCCGCAGTTCGAGGTGCCGCTCGCCACGGTGACGACCTCGTTCCCCGGCGCCGCTTCCGAGCTCGTCGAGGCCGAGGTCACGTCGCGCGTCGAGGATGCCATCTCGTCGATCGACGCGGTCGACTATTTCAGCTCGATCAGTTCGTCCGGCCTCAGCACCGTCACCGTGACCTTCAAGGGCGACGTCGACTCCGCCGCCGCGGTCGCCGAGGTGCGAGCCCAGGTCGAGGCGATCCGCGGCCAGCTTCCGGCCGATGCGCTGGCCCCGGTGGTCACCCAGCTCAGCGTCGACGCCGCGCCGATCCTGTACCTGTCGCTGTCCAGCACCGGGCGGTCGGCGATGGAGCTGACCGAGCTGGTCGACACGATCATCCGCACGCCGCTGTCGACCCTGGCCGGCGTCGCCTCGGTCAGCCTGCTCGGCGAGCGCAAGTACGCGATGCACGTCAAGCTGGACCCGTTCAAGCTCGACGCCTTCGGGCTGACGCCGGAGCAGGTCCGCACCGCGGTGGTGCGGCAGAGCGCGACGATCCCGGCGGGCTCGGTCGAAGAGGCTGGGCTGCGGGTCGACGTGGTGGCCGACACCGCGCTCAGCTCGGTCGAGTCCTACCGGCGGATCGTGCTGAAGGCGGACGACGGCTATCTGGTCCGGGTGCAGGACGTGGCCGAGGTGGCGATCCAGGCCGACGAGGTCCGGACCGGCGTGCTGATCAACGGCAAGCCCGGCCTCGCCATCGGCGTGCTGCGGCAGTCCGGGGCCAACGCGCTGGCGGTCTCGAAGGCGGTGCTGGACGCGTTGCCGGCGGTCCGGGCGTCGCTGCCGGGCGACGTCACGCTGGAGCCGTTCTTCGACAGCACGGTGTCGATCCGGCAATCGGTTGACGAGGTGTTCGCGACCCTGCGCGACGCGGTCGTCCTGGTGATCGCGGTGGTGGTGCTGTTCCTGGGGTCGTGGCGGGCGTCGGCGGTGACGGTCGTCACCATCCCGCTGTCGCTGATCGGCACCCTCGCCTTCATGCTGCTGATGGGCTACAGCCTCAACATCTTCTCGCTGCTGGCGATCGTGCTGTCGGTCGGGCTGGTGGTCGACGACGCCATCGTCGACGTCGAGAACGTCCAGCGCCACATCGCCCGCGGGCTCGACCCGGTCACCGCCGCGTTCGTCGGCAGCCGCGAGATCGGCTTCGCGGTGGTCGCCACCACCCTGACCTTGGCCTCGGTCTATCTGCCGATCGGCTTCCTGCCGGGCCTGATGGGGGCGCTGTTCCAGGAGTTCGCGTTCACGCTGGCGGCCGCGGTGATCCTGTCCGGGTTCATCTCGCGCACGCTGTCGCCGATGATGTGCTCGCGCATGCTGGTGCCCGAGAAGCCGAAACCGGCCGGCCGGGCGCAGCGCAGTCCGATGAAGGTCCTGGAGGCCGGTTACCGCCGCCTGCTGGAAGGCGCGCTGGCGCAGCGCTGGGTGGTCTTCGTGGTGTTCGTGGCGGTCGGCGCGATCGCGGTCGCGGCGGCCCGCACCCTGCCGTCGCAGCTGGCCCCGACCGAGGATCAGGGCTACGTCATGGCAGCGTTCTCGGGCGCGCCGGGATCGGCCTATTCGACTCTGGAGAAGAACGGCGAGGCGATCGCAGCGGTGTTCGACACCGTGCCGGAGAAGACCGGCTCGCTGATCCTGCTGGGCAGCCCGGACTCGCGCTCCGGCTTCGCGATCCTGCTGCTGTCGCCGATCGCCGAGCGCGACCGTTCGGCCGCCGAGATCGGGGCCTCGATCGAGCCGGCACTGCTGGAGGTTCCGGGAATCCGGATCAACGTGGTCGATCCTGGCGTGCTGTCCGGTGGCGGCCAGCTGCCGGTACAGATGGTGATCAAGTCGACCGGCGACTATCCGGCGCTGGCCGGCGTCATGGACGACGTGCTGGCGGCGGCGCGCGGGGTGTCCGGCGTCGCCAGTCCGACCAGCAATCTCCGGCTCAGCTCGCCCCGGCTCACCGTCGACATCGACCGCGATCTCGCCGGCGACCTGGGGGTCGACGTCACGGCGCTCGCCAACACCGTCGCCGCCGCGCTCGGCGACTACCGGGTCTCGACCTTCACCTACGGCACCCGGAACTACAACGTGATCGTCGAGCTGGACGACCGGATCGTCACCCAGGAGGAGGGGATCGGCCTGGTGCAGGTCGCCGACAGCGGCGGGCGCGAGATCCCGCTGCGCCGGCTGGTGACGCTCGAGCACACCGTTGGCGCCGACCAGCTGGCCCATTTCGACGGCCAGCGCTCGGCCACCCTGTCGGCGTCGCTGGCCGACGGGGCGTCGCTCGGCACCGTGCTGAAGGATCTCGAGCCGGCGGTCGCCGAGGTGCTGCCGCCCGGCTATACCGTCGACTGGACCGGGCCGTCGCGCCAGCTGAAGGATGCCGACGCCAGCGCCGGTCTGGTGTTCGTGCTGTCGTTCCTGTTCATCTACGGCTTCCTGGCCGCCCAGTTCGAGAGCTTCCGGGACCCGTTCATCATCCTGCTGGTGGTGCCGTTCTCGGTGCTCGGCAGCCTGCTCGGCCTGGCCGAGGCCGGCGGCAGCCTGAACCTGTACAGCGGCATCGGCCTGATCACCCTGGTCGGGCTGGTCGCCAAGCAGGGCATCCTGGTCACCGAGTTCGCCAACCAGCTGCGCGACGAGGGCCGCAGCATCCACGACGCGGTGCTCGAGGCGTCGGTGACCCGGCTGCGGCCGATCCTGATGACCACGGTGTCGATGATCGTCGGCGCCATGCCGCTGATCTACAACGTCGGCTCCGGCTCGAACGGCCGGTTCCAGATCGGCGTCGTGCTGATCGGCGGCCTGATCGTCGGGACCCTGCTGTCGCTGTTCGTGGTGCCGGCGACCTACTCGTTCGCGACCAGGCGGGTCCGCAGGCCGCTGGTCGAGCCGCCGAGCGACGCCGAGGCCCGGCGCCTGCTGCACGGCGCGCTCGACGCTCCCCCGGCCGTCTCCGCCAAGCCCGCCGCCGGCACCTGAGCGACCCTGGCCGCTTGCGTCGCGTTCCGGGCCGGCGTCACATGCACCGGTCTCGGCAACCGGCCCGGAAAGGCACCCCGGCATGATCAGGAACACCGACGAGGCCTGGTCCCTCGTTGAAGCGAAGCGCGACGCGTTCTTCGACCTCAGCGACCGGGTCTGGGAAACCCCCGAGCTGAACTACGAGGAGGACCGGCCGGCGGCCGAGCACGTCGCCATGCTGGAGCGCGAGGGCTTCCGGATCGAGACCGGGCTGGCCGGCCTGCCGACGGCGGTGATGGGCGAGGCCGGCGAGGGCGGCCCGGTGATCGCCATCCTCGGCGAGTACGACGCGCTGCCGGGGCTGAGCCAGCAGGCCGGCGTGACCGAGCGGCGCGAGGTCGAGGCCGGCGGCAACGGCCACGCCTGCGGGCACAATCTGCTGGGCGCCGGGGCGCTGCTGGCGGCCACCGCCGTGAAAGACTACCTGGCGGCCAACGGGCTGGCCGGACGGGTCCGCTACTACGGCTGCCCGGCCGAGGAGGGCGGCTCGGCCAAGGGCTTCATGGTGCGGGCCGGCTGCTTCGACGACGTCGACGTGGCGATCTCCTGGCACCCGGGGCCGTTCGCCGGCGTCAACACGCCGGTCTCGCTGGCCTGCAACGAGATGGACTTCCACTTCACCGGCCGGACCAGCCACGCCGCGGCGTCGCCGCATCTCGGCCGCAGCGCGCTCGACGCGGTCGAGCTGATGAACGTCGGCGTCAACTACATGCGCGAGCACATGCCGAGCTCGGCGCGGGTGCACTACGCGCTGACCGACGCCGGCGGCACCGCGCCCAACGTCGTGCAGGGCCGGGCCACCGTCCGCTACCTGGTGCGGGCCAGCGACCTGCCGCAGCTTCAGGCTCTCGTAAGGCGCGTGCAGAAGATTGCCGAGGGTGCGGCGCTGATGACCGAGACGGCGGTGTCGTGCCGGATCGTCAGCGGCGACGCCAACCTGGTCGGCAATACGCCCCTGGAGGAGCTCATGCACAGCCATCTGGAGCGGCTCGGGCCGCCGCCCTTCGACGAGGCCGACCGGGCGTTCGCCGCGCAGTTCCAGGCCACTCTCAGCGACGAGGACATCGCCGCGTCGTTCCAGCGCTTCGGCATGGCGCCGCGCCCGGGGCTGTCGCTGGTCGACCGGATCTACCCGCTCGGCGCCGGCGACGGCAGCTCGGTCGGGTCGACCGACGTCGGCACCGTCAGCTGGGTGGTGCCGACCGTGCAGATGCGCGGCGCCACGGTGGCGATCGGCACGCCGGGGCATTCCTGGCAGCTGGTCGCCCAGGGCAAGGCGCCGGCCGCCCACAAGGGCATGGAGCACGCCGCCAAGATCATGGCTTCGACCGCGGCCGAGCTGATCCGCGACCCGGCCCTGGTCGAGCGCGCCAGGGCGGACTTCAGCAGGCGCCTGGCGGGCATGCCGTTCGTCAACCCGATCCCCGACGACGTCGACCCGCCGCTGCCGGGACGCCATTGACGGGCGGGTATTGAGGCAGGTCATTCGCGCGACCCGGCCCGTCTGCGAGGGTTGTGAACGGGCCAAGGGAAGGAGAGCCGCGTGTCGGCCGAGGGAACCGATCCGTCAACCGGTGCGACCGGCGGGATGCTGCAGGGCGAGCTGGGGCCGCGTGCGCTGATCGTGCTGATCGTCGGGGTGCTGGGTCTGGCCGCCGTGCTGCTGGTGGTGGCGGTCGACCGGATCCAGACCACGCTGCTGGAGCACGACGCGATCGCCAAGGGGCTGCGCTGGACCAACGGCCTGCTCGACTCCCTGGAGACCGTCGACACGGTGTTCGACGGCGGTCAGCTGTCGGAACGCGACCGGCGCACCATCGACCTCGCGTCCCGCATCGGCGGGCTCAAGGCGTTCCTGATCTGGGATCGCGATGGCCGGGTTATCGCCGCCTCGGACCCGGCCGAGCTGGGCCGCGTCAACGTCTCAGGCTACTGGGCGAGCGAGGTGCTGCGCGGCAGCCCGCACGCGGTCTTCGAGGAGACCAGGGGGCCGGACGGCGAGATCGTCGGCATCGTCGCCGAGACCTACGTGCCGGTGCGCGACCACCGGCGGACCGACGGACGCGTCGTCGGGGCGTTCGAGGCCTATCTGGATGTCTCCGACAGCGCGGAGTCGTATCGCCGCATCGGGCTGTACGCCTCCACCGTGGGCGTCGTGCTGATCGCCGTCGCCGGCGCCGTGGCGGTGGCGTTCGTGCGCCGTACCATGGCCTTCCGGCTCGAGCGCGAGCGCATGCTGGCGGCCGCGCGGCGGGCCGCCGAGGCCTCGAACGCCGCCAAGTCGCGGTTTCTCGCCACCGTCAGCCACGAGATCCGGACGCCGATGAACGGCGTGCTGGCGACCGCCGAGCTGCTGGAGTCCAGCCCGCTCGCCGACGACCAGCGCGACATGGTCTCGGTCATCCGCCGGTCCGGCGGTGCGCTGCTGGAACTTCTCAACCAGATCCTCGACCAGTCGAAGATCGAGGCCGGCAAGCTGGAGATCGTCGCCGCACCGTTCGTGCTCGCCGACCTGCTGGCCGGGGTCGCCGACGTGGTGCGGCCGTCCGCCCGGGCCAAGGGGCTGTCGCTGTCGGTCGAGGTGTCGGGCGCGCTGCCGCCGGTGGTGGCCGGCGACGAGGCGCGGCTGCGGCAGATCCTGCTGAACCTGTGCGGCAATGCCGTGAAGTTCACCGAGCGGGGCGGGGTGTCGATCGCGGCCGCCCCGGCGCCCGGTGGCGGCGACCGGGTGGCGATCCGGGTGACGGATTCCGGAATCGGCATCGCCGCGGACGCCCTCGCCCGGCTGTTCAACCCGTTCGAACAGGCCGACGCCTCGACGACGCGCCGGTTCGGCGGGACCGGGCTCGGGCTCTCGATCGCCCGCGAGCTGGCCGAACTCATGGGCGGCACGCTGGGCGTCGCAAGCGCGCCGGGGCGGGGCAGCACCTTCACGGTGGTGGTTCCGCTGCCGGCCTCGGATCTGACGGTGCCGGAGCGGAGCGCGCCGGCCGGGGATGCCGTGCTCGGCCTCGACGTGCTGGTCGCCGACGACGACCCGACCAACCGCTGGGTGGTCGGGCGCCAGCTCGAACGGCTCGGCTGCCGCGCCACCATCGTCGCCGACGGGGCGGAGGCACTCGAGGCCTGGCGGGCGGAGCCCGAGCGCTGGCGGGTGCTGGTGACGGACTGGCACATGCCGGAATTGGACGGCCTCGGCCTGCTGACCGCCCTGCACGGCGACCCGCGGTTCGCGCGGGTCCGCCCCCTGGTGGTGATGATGACGGCGTCCGGCCTGCCCGAGGAGATCGACCGGGCCCGACGGGCGGGAGCCGACCGGGTGCTGGTGAAGCCGGTCACCCTCGACCGCCTGGCCCCCGTGCTGTCGAGCGTCGCGCCGGACCCGGGGACGGCAGCGGCGGCCGGAGCCGTTGACGAGTCGGTCGGCGTCCTCGATACGTCCGAGCTGGAGGCCATGTGCGGCGGCGAGGCGGCGATGACGGCGGCGGTGCTGGCCCGCTTCGCGGTGCGGCTGGACGAGGGCCTGAACGCGATATCGCAGAGTCCGGACGCTGCCGCGCGCAAGGCGGCGGCGCACGCCTTGCGCGGTGCCGCGGCGTCGGTCGGGGCGGCGGCGATGGCTGCGGCCTGCGCCGACCTCGAGGCCGCGACCGGAGAGGCCGGGCCGGAGATCGACGCCCTGGCGGAAGCGGCGGCGCGGCTGCGGATGGCGCTGCACGACCGGATCGAACGAGCAGGGGTGACCGCATGACGTCCGAGACCGAGATCCCCTACGAGACCCTCGACGCGCTGGTGATCGAGGACGACGAGTTCCAGCGCGGCCTGGTCGTGCAGGCGCTCAAGGTGATCGGCCTAGGCGGGGTGCGCGAGGCCGAGGACGGCCAGAGCGGGCTGAAGGCCTGCATGGCGCGGCTGCCGGACCTCATCGTCTGCGACATCGAGATGGCGCCGATGGACGGGCTCGAGTTCCTCAAGGCCCTGCGCCGGACCCGGTCGGGCGCGGTGCGCTCGATCCCGATCGTGTTCCTGACCTCGCACAACGAGTCGGAGACGGTGCAGGCCGCGGTCGCCGCCGGCGTCGACGCCTTCATCGTCAAGCCGCCGACCCTGAAGTCCCTGAAGACCCGGATCGACGCGGTGCTGACCGGGCCGCGACGGTACTAGGGGCTCACTTGGTGGGCGCCGGCGTCGCTAATCCAGCAGGTCGGTGAGACGCCGGCCGACGGCCCTGACTTCGTCCTCGGAGAGCTGGACCAGCTCGAAGACGATATCGCCGCTCGAAAGCCCGTGCTCCATGACGTGGATCTGCGGCGACCCGGACCGGAGGGCGACGGCCAGCGCCTCGGCACTCAGCCGGGCGTCCCGGCCGTCGAGGCGCAGATGGACGCGCCCGAACGGCAGGCCGGTCGGATCCGGGACGGCGCGGGCCGCCACGCCGGCGAGACCGTCGACACGGGCGAGGAAGGTCGCGACCTTGCGGTCCTGCTCGCGTTGCCAGCCGTCCCTTTCTGATCGCTCGCGCTCGTCGATGGCGGCCATGACGCCGAGGATCGCCTCCTTGGACGCCTTCATTGCCCGACCGATCCCCTTCTCCTGGGCGCGGACCGCCTCGACCAGGCCGCGACGGCCGACGACCAGCCCCGCCGTCGGAGACGCCAGGTATTTCTGGCCGCTGACCACGACGATGTCGGCGCCGGTACCGAGCAGGTCCGGGATCCGCAGGTCCTGTGCGGCGCCGTCGACGATCGCCGGGACGCCGCGCCGGTGCGCGGCCGAGACGGCGGCGGCGAGGTCGACCGGTTCGCCCCGCGTGAGCCGGGAGGCGACCAGGAGCAGGCAGCAGACATGGGTCGACGCGAGCGAACGCTCCAGATCAGCGACCGGGCAGCCCGCTTCGGTTCCGGCGAGCTCCGGGGTGGCGCCGCTGAGGCGGACAGCCTGCAGGATCGACTGCCCGTAGTTCACCGCGTGGCCGGCCGGGAGAACGACGCGGTCGGCCATGCCTTCGGTAACCGGAAGGGCTGCCGCCCTTTCGGCCGAACGCCCGGTCATGGCCGCGGCGACGGCGAGCGTTATGCCGGCAGCGGCGCAGTGCGTGACGGTGCCGGCCTCCGCGCCGGTGAACCGGGAGATCGACTCGCTCGCCCTGTCCTGCAGTTCGTCGAGCAGGAAGTGGTGCGACAGGGCTTCCGCGACGACGGCCGCGGTCTCGCCCGAGGACCGCGACACGCCGATCGGCGTGAACGGACCCCGGGCGTTGATGACGCGAGTCAGCCCGTAGCGCCGGTGGAGGGACACCGTCGCCGCCTCCGTCAGGCGGCCTGCGCCCAGGCGCCGGCCGCGGCGGCCGCCCGGCAGAACGCTGTGAAGTCGCGGGGTTCGCGCCCGAGCGCCCGTTGCACGCCGTCGCCCAGGGACTGGTTCCGGCCGTCCAGCGTCTCCCGGCAGATCTCCGTGAACACGTCCGCGATGAACGCGCCGCCGATCCCGGTCATGTGCGCGTGGAACTGCTCGAGCGTGATCGGGACGTAGCGGACCGGGTGGCCGACCACCTTCGACAGCTCGGCCGCGGCCTCGGTGAAGGTCAGGAGGTGCGGTCCCGTCACCTCGTAGAGCTGCTTCGAGTGGCGGGGCTCGGTCAGTGCGGCGACCGCGACATCGGCGATGTCGTCGACGTCGACGATCGGCTCGCGGACCTCGCCCGCCGGCAGCGCGACCATGCCTTCGAGCGCCGGGTCCCGCAGGTAGCCCTCGCTGAAGTTCTGGGCGAACCAGGAAGCCCGGACGAGCGTGTAGTCCAAGCCGCTGCGCCGGACGATCTCCTCGCAATGCTGGGCGTGCGGCTCGCCGCGGCCTGACAGGAGGACCAGCCGGCCGACGCCGGCATCGGCCGCCGCCCTCGTCAGGGCCTCGATCCGGTCCGACGCCCCGGGAAAGGCGAGGTCCGGGAAGTACGAGACGTAGGCCGCCCGCACGCCGGCCAGTGCCGCGGGCCAGGTCTCGGGCTCGTCCCAATCGAACGGCGTCGGCGCGTTGCGGGAGCCGTGGCGTACCGGGAGGCCTTTGCGCTCGAGGCTTCGGGCGATCCGGCGACCGGTCTTGCCGGTGGCTCCGATGACCAGGATGGGTGACACGCTCATGGTCCGCTCCTTCCGTGCCGGCGGCACGTTGCTCGTGGGTTTACATTGTGTAAAGTGACGCCGTGTCAATTAGGGTGGAGTTTACACTGTGTCAAGCGGCAATCCGGAAACCCGGGCGCGAATCCTCGACGCGGCATGGCACCTTCTGGAGGCGGCCGACGGCCGCGAGGTGCGGATGGGCGACATCGCCAAGCGGGCGGGGGTCAGCCGGCAGGCGGTCTACCTGCACTTCCCGAAGCGGGCGGAGCTGCTGATCGCGACCACCCGGCACATCGACCGCGCGAAGGGCGTGGACGCCCGGCTGGCGGCGAGCCGGAACGCCGGCTCCGGCGTCGAGCGCCTGGACGCGTTCGTCGAGGCGTGGGGCAACTACATTCCGGAGATCCACGGGGTCGGGCGCGCCCTGATGGCGATGCGGGAGCACGACCCCGACGCGAAGACCGCATGGGACGATCGGATGCAGGCCGTCCGCCAGGGTTGCGAGGCGGCGATCCGGGCGCTGGCGGCCGACGGCGACCTGACCGACGCGTTCTCTCCGGCCGAGGCGACCGATCTGCTGTGGACGATGCTGTCGGTCCGGGCCTGGGAGGCGTTGCGGACGGACTGCGGCTGGTCGCAGCGTGCCTATGTCGACGGCATGAAGGCGGCGGCCCGGCGGTTGCTGGTGGCTCGGGACGGACGGAGCGGCTGAAGTCGCGGGCGACCGCCGGTCAGCCCGCCGGCTGCTCGCGCCCGACGATCGGCTCCTCGGCCCGGTGCAGGCAATCCAGGCGGAGGCACAGGCGGCAGGACGGGCCGACCGGAACGGCGGTCCGGCCGGCGCTGCCGAGGTCGAGACCGTCGGCATAGACCGTCTTGTCGGCGTGCATGACGTCGCAGGCCAGCATCACCGAGTGCGGCACCGGCGGCTCGTGGAAGCTCGCCGGTTGCTTGGTGACGGTGCCGGCGACGAACAGGTAGCGGGCGTTGTCGGGAAACTGCACCAGCTGGCGCAGTACCCGGCCGGGCGTCTGGAACGCCCCGTAGATCGCCCAGAGCGGGCAGCCGTGGCCGTGGCGCGGCAGCGGCAGGTCGGGCAGCGGGAACCGCTTGGTGGTGAAGCCGGCCGGGTTTGAGCGCAGGAACCCGAACGGGATGCCTTCGCGCCCGGGACGGCGCAGGGTCACCAGCCGGTGGGCGACCTGCTCGAAGCTGGCGCCATAGCGCTGCCGCAGCACCTCGACGTCGTAGCGCACCTCCTCGGCGTCGGCATGGAACCGGTCGTAGGGGAAGATCACGGCGCTGGCGACATAGGAGGCGAACGCCCGGTACGCCTGGGTTCGCGATGCCGGCGAGGTCAGCCGCGGGTCGTCGATCTCGCGCTCGATGAGGTCGCGGGCCGCCAGCTCGGCGGCCAGCCGGGCCATCTGGAACTGCCGGGTGCCGGTCGAGGCGTGGTCCAGGAACTCCAGGCGGCGGGCGTCGCCGTCATAGGCGCAGAGATTGCGGAACCGCATGCCGCCGATGTCGGCCGGCGGGCGGTTGGCGACGGTAACGCCGTGCGCCTCCCGCAGGTACTCGGGCAGAGCGCCGAGCAGGATGTCGCCGTGCCGACGGATCTCGCGCGACAGTTCCTCGGCCGCCTGCTCGAGGGCCGGGAAGTGGTTCTCGCGCTCGATGATGACGTCGTCCACCTCCTCGGCGGCGGTGATCGAGCGGGTCCGCGAATGCGGCTTGTCGAAGAACGTCGCGAGTGCCTGGGTCACTTCCGACAGCCGTGCGCTCTCCGACGACAGGATGGCGTGGAACCGGGCGCGCATGGCGGCCGGCAGGTCGTCGGTGGTGTCGAGGATCTCGGAGGTCGAGCGCACCGTCGTAACGTGGGTCAGAAGCTGGTGCACGGCGTCCGCCAGCGCTGGGTCCTGGTTCAGGCGGTCGCTGAGGGCGGCGGCGGTCTGTGCCTGGTCGCGGTAGGCCCGCCAGCATGCCAGCAGCGCCCCGGCCCAGGCCGGATGCCGGCCGACCAGGTCGCCGACCGAGGTGTCGTCGAGCCCGAGGTCGCGCAGCATCGGCTCGGCCGCCAGCTCGACCAGGTCGTCGATCATCCGCTGTTCGGTCCGGCCGGTCAGGGTGTCGGGGTCGAGATCGAGAACCTCGGTGATACGGCGCAGCGTCGCCCCGGCGATCGCCCGCTTGTTGGCCTCTATCAGGTTCAGGTAGGACGGCGAGATGCCGACGCGCTTGGCGACTCCGGCCTGCGTCAGGCCGAGCTGCCGGCGGCGCTCGCGGATCCGGTACCCCGTCAGTTGACGCGCCATTCCCCCCGTCCTCCCGCGCTGATCCCGGCGAGGCCGGTTGTCACATCTTGACAGCGACGCAGTAATTAACGGCGAGAACTTTACACAATATCGACGATTTTTCAAGTAGTTATTGACCATGTTTTCTTGTCGGGTACCGTCTGGCCCGATGCGGTTCGCAATCAAGACGCCCGGACATGCGAGGGCGCCGCGTTCGGCTCACCCCAAGGGAGGATCGACATGACCATTTTCGACAGGAACGTGAATCGCCGTCGCCTGCTGCAGGGCGGCGTCGCGGTGACCGCCGGGCTGGCGGCGCCGAACTTCTTCGTGAAGGGTGCCTGGGCGGAAGAGTTCCGCAACAACCCGGGCAACGCCAAGAGCATCAAGCTCGGCTTCAACGTTCCGCAGACCGGCGCCTATGCCGACGAGGGCGCGGACGAACTGCGGGCCTACAAGCTGGCCGTGAAGCACCTCAACGGCGAGGGCGACGGCGGTATGATGAACACGCTGAAGCCGTCGTCGCTGAAGGGCAACGGCGTCCTGGGCAAGAAGGTCGAATACGTCACCGGCGACACCCAGACCAAGTCCGACGCAGCGCGGGCCTCGGCCAAGCGCATGATCGAGAAGGACGGCGTCATCATGTTCTCGGGCGGTTCGTCGTCCGGCGTGGCGGTCGCGGTGCAGTCGCTCGCCCAGGAGATGGGCGTCATCTTCATGGCCGGCCTGACCCATTCCAACGACACCACCGGCAAGGACAAGAAGCGCTACGGCTTCCGTCACTTCTTCAACGCCTACATGTCGGGCGCCGCGCTCGGCCCGGTGCTGAAGGAAGAGATGGGCACCGACCGCCGGGCCTATCACCTGACCGCCGACTACACCTGGGGCTGGACCCAGGAGGAGTCGATCAAGAACACCACCGAAGGGCTCGGCTGGCAGACCGTGAACGCGGTCCGCACCCCGCTCGGTGCCGGCGACTTCTCGCAGTACATCACGCCGGTGCTGAACTCCGGCGCCGACGTGCTGATCCTGAACCACTACGGCAAGGACATGGTCAACTCGCTGACCCAGGCCGTGCAGTTCGGGCTCCGCGACAAGATGGTCAACGGCAAGAAGTTCGAGATCATCGTGCCGCTGTACTCGCGCCTGATGGCGCAGGGCGCCGGCGAGAACGTGAAGGGCATCCTGGGCACCACCAACTGGCACTGGTCGCTGAAGGACGAGGGCTCCCAGGCCTTCGTGAAGTCGTTCGGCCAGGAGTACGGCTTCCCGCCGTCGCAGGCCGCCCACACCTGCTACGTCCAGGCGCTGCTGTACGCCAACGCCTGCGAGCAGGCCGGCACCTTCTATCCGCCCGAAGTCATCAAGGCCCTGGAAGGCTTCGAGTTCGACGGCATGGGCAACGGCCCGACGCTGTACCGCGCCGAGGATCACCAGTGCTTCAAGAAGGTCCTGGTGGTGCGCGGCAACGAGAACCCGACCAACCAGTTCGACCTGCTCGAGGTGGTTAAGGAAGTGCCGCGCGAGGCGGTCACCTACGACTGGAAGATCTTCGGCGGCGAGCTCGGCCCGTACAAGGTCTGAGCCTCCGTCGAAGGAATCCCGGCCGGGCCGTCCGTCGCATGCCGACGGGCGGCCCGGCGCGGTGTCCTAGGACACCCGTAGGACGGTCAGCAGGTGGGATGGTGACGTCATGGACGCGTTGGTTCTCCAGGCCCTGAACGGGCTCGACAAGGGCGGTGCCTATGCGCTGATCGCGCTCGGGCTGACGCTCATATTCGGCACGCTCGGCGTGGTGAATTTCGCGCACGGCGCGCTGTTCATGCTGGGCGCTTTCTGTGCCGTCACCATGCAGAAGATCCTCACCCTGTCCAAGCAGATCGAGGATACCAGCGTCACCTTCTTCAAGGCGTTCAAGGAGGTGCCGTACCTGGAGATCTGGCTCGGCGACACCGGTCGGATGCTGATCGACTACTCGGTGCCGATCGCGATCCTGCTGACCATACCGTTCATGCTGCTGGTCGGCCTGGTCATGGAGCGCGGGCTGGTCCAGTTCTTCTACAAGCGCAGCCACGCCGAGCAGATCCTGGTGACCTTCGGCCTGGCGATCGTGATTCAGGAGATCATCAAGTCGGTGTTCGGGGCGAACCCGATCCCGACCCCGGCGCCCGACGTGGTGTCCGGCAGCGCCGACGTCGGTGCCTGGATCGGCTTCGGCGACGGTCTGTACTATCCGTACTGGCGCCTGATCTACCTCGGGTTCTCGCTGACGATCATCGGCGCCGTGTTCGCGTTCCTGCGCTTCACCACCTTCGGCATGGTGGTGCGTGCCGGCATGCAGGATCGCGAGACCGTCGGCCTGCTCGGCATCGACGTGCAGCGCCGGTTCACCATCGTGTTCGGTATCGCCGCCGTGGTCGCCGGGCTGGCCGGCATGATGTACACGCCGATCCTGCCGCCCGACTACCACATGGGGATGGACTTCCTGGTGCTGTCCTTCGTGGTCGTCGTGGTCGGCGGCATGGGCTCTCTCGAGGGCGCGGTGCTCGCCGGTTTCCTGCTCGGCATCCTGCAGTCCTTCGCCTCGATGAACGAGGTCAAGGCGATCATCCCGGGCATCGATCAGATCATCGTGTACCTAGTGGCCGTCGTCGTGCTGCAGGTTCGTCCGCGCGGCCTGCTGGGCCGGCGCGGCGTCATGGAGGGCTGAGGCATGAGCGCCGCCACCGTCGACACGCTGCGCCGCGGCAACGCCGCCGCCTCGGTTCCCGCGGGCGACACCGCGTCGAGCCGGAGCGATCACATCAAGTTCGCGGTCTTCGCGATCGCCGTGCTGACCATGCCGGTCTGGCTGTCGCCGATCGGCGCGGGGTACCCGGACCTGGTGCAGAAGTTCGCGATCTTCGGGATCTTCGCGATCGGCTTCAACATCCTGTTCGGGCTGACCGGCTACCTGTCGTTCGGTCACGCTGCTTTCCTCGGCGTCGGCTCCTACGCCGCGGTGTGGTCGTTCAAGCTGCTGACCATGAACGTGGTCCCGGCGATGATCTTCGGGGTCCTGGCGAGCGGCGTGTTCGCGCTGCTGATCGGCTATGTCAGCCTGCGCCGGACCGGCATCTACTTCTCGATCCTGACGCTGGCCTTCGCCCAGATGTCCTACAACCTCGCCTACTCGGTGCTCACCCCGATCACCAACGGCGAGACCGGCCTGCAGCTGGCGCTGCACGACCCGCGCGTGCTCGACGGGCCGGCCGAGGCGGGGTTGCCGACCACCACCCTGTTCGGCATGGAGACCATCGGCTACCCGGGCTTCTACGTCTGTGCGGTCATGCTGATCGTCGCCTACTACGTTGCGATGCGGATCACCCGCTCGCCGTTCGGCATGACGCTGCGGGCGATCAAGTCGAACCAGAACCGGATGAACTACACCGGCTTCAACACCCGGCCCTACACCCTGGCGGCGTTCGTGATCTCGGGCATGTACGCCGGGCTCGCCGGCTCGCTGATGGCGGTGGTCGACCCGCTGGCCGGGGCCGAGCGCATGCAGTGGACGGCGTCCGGCGAGGTCGTGCTGATGACCATCCTCGGCGGCACCGGCACCCTGCTGGGGCCGGTGCTGGGGGCCGGCATCATCAAGTACTTCGAGAACATCTTCTCGGCGTTCAACGACCAGGTCCTCGGGCGGATCTTCGATTTCCTGCCGGAGGTCCTGCAGAACCTGATGGTCACGCTGGTGCACCCGTTCGTCGGCGAGGGCTGGCACCTCACCCTCGGCGTGGTGTTCATGCTGATCGTGATCTTCCTGCCCGGCGGGGTGATGGAGGGGATCGGGCGGATCTCAGCCCGGATCTCCCGATCCCGCAGCAACCGGTCGAGCTGAGGAGAGCGGACCATGGCCATTCTCGACGTCCAGGGCGTGTGCAAGGACTTCGGCGGCCTGCGGGCGCTGAACCAGGTCAACCTGCAGGTCCGCGAAGGTTCGGTCCACGCCATCATCGGCCCGAACGGCGCCGGCAAGTCGACCCTGCTCAACTGCTTCGTCGGCCGGCTGAAGCCGGACACCGGCAGCGTCACGTTCAATGGCAAGTCGCTGCTCGGCATCAATCCGCACGAGATCAACCAGGCCGGCGTCGCGCGGGTGTTCCAGACGCCGGAGATCTTCGCCGACCTGTCGCTGATCGAGAACGTGAAGATCCCGGCCTTCGCCAAGCGCGACGGCGCCTTCCGCCTGGACCTGTGGTCGCGGACCGACAGTCACGCCGAGGTCCGGGACCACGCCGAGGCGGTGCTGGAGGACGTCGGCCTCGCCGACAAGCGGCACATGCACGCGGGCTCGCTGTCGCGCGGCGACAAGCGTCGGCTGGAGCTGGCGATGTGCCTGGTCCAGGACCCCAAGCTGCTGCTGCTCGACGAGCCGACGGCGGGCATGTCGCGGGCCGACACCAACGCCACCATCGACCTGCTGCAGCGCATCGGCGAGCGCGGCATCACCAAGATCGTGATCGAGCACGACATGACCGTAGTGTTCACGCTCGCCCACACGATCTCCGTCATGGCCCAGGGCGCCGTGATCGCCGAGGGCGAGCCGGAGGCGATCAAGGGCAATCCGCGGGTTCAGGAAGCCTATCTGGGAGGGGCGCACCTATGAGCGAGGCGACCACCGTCGAGCGCGCCGCGCCGGCGCACGGCCGGGAGGCCTACTTCAGCGTCCGCAACGTGCACGCCTATTACGGCGAATCCTACATCGTCCAGGGCGTGTCGTTCGATGTCGCCGAGAACGAGATCGTGGCGCTGCTGGGCCGCAACGGCGCCGGCAAGACCTCGACGCTGCGGACCATCGCCCGGACCGACGACCCGGCCCTGATGCAGGGCGAGATCTGGCTGGCCGGCACCGCCATCCACCCGATGAAGGCGTTCGAGGCGGCGCGCCAGGGCATCCAACTGGTGCCCGAGGACCGGCGCATCATCCCCGGCCTGACCGTCGAGGAGAACCTGGTCCTGTCCCAGGTCGCCAAGCCGATCGGCTGGCCGCTGGAGCGGATCTACGGTCACTTTCCGCGACTGGCCGAGCGCCGGACCCAGGAAGCGGTGACGCTGTCCGGCGGCGAGCAGCAGATGCTGGCGGTGGCCCGGGCGCTGGCCCGCGACATCAAGCTGCTGCTGCTGGACGAACCTTACGAGGGTCTGGCACCGACCATCGTGCGGGAGATCGAGAAGATCCTCGTCGAAGTGAAGGAACTCGGGATCACCACGATCATCGTCGAGCAGAACGCGATCGCCGCGCTGCAACTAGCCGACCGTGCGCTGATCCTCGACATGGGCGAGATCGTGTTCGACGGCACCGCCAAGGAAGTGCTCGAGGACGCCGACCTCCGGCATCGCTACCTGGCGATCTGAGCGGGGCTACGGCACGGGGTACGCCCGTCGCGGCCAGGATCACGCCACCGGCCCTCGCTCGGGCCGGTCCGGGACGAGGGGGAAGGGCGGGGGCAACTCCCTCTCGGTCCGCAACAGGCGTTGGAATCCGGTCTGCGACGGGCGTCGCCGTTCGTCACCCTTCGGCGGCCGCGCGCGGCGACTGATCGGCGTTCTGGCGCAGCGGCAGGGTCACCCGGAAGCAGGCGCCCTGGCCGGTCGCCGGCAGCAGGTCGAGCGTGCCGTTCATGCGTCGCAGGATCGCCCGGCTGATCGCCAGGCCGAGGCCGGCCCCGGTGGTCGACGGGCGGTCCGTGCTCCAGGCCCGCGAGAACTTGCTGAAGATCCGTTCCCGGTCGGCCGGGTCGATGCCCGGGCCGTTGTCCTGGACGTCGACCACGAAGCGGCCGTCGATGATCGTGCTGTGGATGCTCAGCCGCGGATCGGCGCCGGTGTTGTGCTTGATGGCGTTCGAGATCAGGTTGATGAAGACCTGGGCCAGCCGGTCGCTGTGGCCGAGCACCTCCACCGACCCGGCATCGTTGCGGACCTCGACGGTCACGCCCGCGGCCATGCCCTGGCAGGTCTCGACGGCCCGTGCCAGCACGGCCGAGGCGTCGATCGGCCTCAGCGACCAGTTGAGTTCGCCGCGCTCCAGATGGCTGAGGTCCAGGATCTCGTCGAGCAGGCGGGTCAGGCGCAGGGTCTCGTTGTGGATGATTCCCAGGAACCGCTTCGACTGTTCGGAGGTCAGGTCGTCGCCCGACAGCAGGATCTCCGAGAACGAGCGGATCGAGGCCATCGGGGTGCGCACCTCGTGGCTGACCTGGCTCAGGAAGTCGTCCTTCTGGGCGTCCAGGGCGCGCAGCCGTTCGTTGGCCTCGCGCAGCTGCCGGGCGGTGATCTGCAGCTCCTGCGACTTGTGCTCGAGCTGCTGGCTGTACTCGATCACCTGCTGGGTCTCGTCGACCAGCCGCATCAACTCGTCCAGGCTGATGGTCTCGCCGGTGATCACCTGGCTGACCATGACCCGGGCCGAGGCGGCGCCGATGCCGCCGGCCAGCTGGCGCTCCAGGTGGGCGATGAACTCGGTGTCCGGCTGCGGCAGGGAATCCCGGCTGCCCTGTTGGCGGGCGAAGTCGCGGAACAGCCGGTAGGCCTGGTCGGTGCCGAGGATGCGCTGGGCCAGGATGTACAGGTCGTCGATCGCCGCCGAGCGCCGGATGAACCGGGCCTCGTTGTCGGCCGGGTTGCGGAACACGTCGATGAACAGCGTCGCCTGCAGGCGCTCCAGCGGTTTCTGGTCGCGGACCAGCGACACCAGCACGAACAGCGCGACGTTGATCCCCAGGCTCCAGACCAGGGAATGGACCAGCGGGTCGACGCCTTCGGTGCCGAACAGCGCCTGCGGCCGCAGGTCGGCGATGCCCCAGGGACCTTCCTGGAACAGGCTGGCCGGGATCACCGAACCACCTTCGAAGCTCGGCAGCAGCAGCGTGTAGCCCCACACCAGCACGCCGCCGAGCAGGCCGACGAAGGCACCGGCCTTCGACGCCTGGTACCAGTACAGGCCGCCGATCAGGCTGGGCAGGAACTGGGCGACGCCGGCGAACGCGATCAGCCCCATGGAGGCGAGCGCGTCGGACTGCGCGCTCGCCACGAAGTACGCGAAGCCCAGCAGCAGGATGACGCCGATGCTGATGCGGCGGCTGACCAGCAGCAGGGTCTTGACGTCGCCGCTGACCCCGGCCGAGCGGCGCGGCAGGCGCAGCGCGATCGGCATCACGATGTGGTTCGAGACCATGATCGACAGCGCGATGCTGGCGACGATGACCATCGAGGTCGCCGACGAGAACCCGCCGATGAACACCAGCAGGGCCAGCGCGCTCTGGTCGTGCAGCATCGGCAGGGTCAAGACGAACATGTCCGGGTTCGATCCGGGCGGCAGGGTGGCCAGCCCGACGATCGCGATCGGCAGGGTGAACAGGCTGATCAGGAACAGGTAGAGCGGGAACAGCCAGCCGGCGGTGCGCAGGTGGTTCTCGTCGGCGTTCTCGACCACGGTGATCTGGAACTGCCGGGGCAGGCAGACGATCGCCGTGGCCGACAGGAAGGTCAGGGCCACCCAGCGGGCACCGAAGGTCTCCGAGCCCTGGAGCACGGTCGCCGCGGCCGGCAGCCGGAACACCTCGGGCACGCCGCCGGCGATCCAGAACACCACGTACAGCCCGACCGCCAGCAGGGCGACCAGCTTGACCAGGGCTTCCAGCGCGATCGCCGCGACCACCCCGTGATGGTGCTCGTTCGCGTCGATGTTGCGGGTCCCGAACAGGATCGTGAACACCGCCATGCCGGCGGCCACCCAGAAGCCGGTGCGGATGTCGATGTCGCGGGTCGGGATGCCGAGCAGCGAGGTGCCGGTCGCCTCGGCCACCACCTGGAAGCTGGCGGTCACCGCCTTCAGCTGCAGGGCGATGTACGGGGTGGTGCCGATGACCGCGATCAGCGTGACCAGGACGGCGAGCGACGTGCTCTTGCCGTAGCGCGAGGATATCAGGTCGCCGATCGACGAGGTGCGGTGGATACGGCCGATCCGGACCAGCTTGCGCAGCAGGAACCACCAGCCGACGAACACCAGAGTCGGCCCCAGATAGATGGTCGCGAACTCCAGCCCGCTGCGGGCCGCCGAGCCGACCGCGCCGTAGAACGTCCAGGACGTGCAGTACACCGAGATCGACAGGGTGTAGACCAGCGGCGAGTGGACCAGGCCGAGCCAGCCCTTGCGCGACCGCACGTCGCTGACGAACGCCACCAGGAACAGCAGCGCGACATAGGCGAGCGCGGTGAACAGGACGATGTTGGCCGAGAGCATCAGCCGGGCTCCCCGCCCGGTGGCCGGTCGCCCGACACGGCGTCCTCGTCGGCCGGGCCCAGCGTGGTCTCGCGGGCGACGTGCCGCGGCAGCCGGTTCGACAGCCAGCGCGCCAGCACGATCAGGGCCAGCCATGCCCCGAACACGTAGACCACGATCAGCGGCATGCCGAAGACGGTGACCGGACGATCGAAGAACGGCAGGACCGGCGGCAGCAGGCCGAGCGCCCCGACCACCGTCAGGACCAGGGTGGCGTCGCGTGCCTTCTTCCAGGTCATGGCTGCCGGAACCTCCGGTCAGCCGCCCGCCAATCGCTTGATACGATCGACGACGTCCTGGTTCGAGAACGGCTTGGTGACGAACGCGTCGGCCCCGAGGTCCTCGGCGGTGCGGCGGTCGCGCTCCTGGCCCTTGGCGGTCAGCACCATCACCGGGATGGCGCTGAGGCCGGGATCGGTCTTGATAAGCTTGAGGACCTCGAAGCCGGTGCGGCGCGGCAGCATGACGTCGAGCACGAGCACGTCCGGCCGCTCGGTCCGCAGCCGTTCCAGCACCGACTCGCCGTCGAACACCGCCGACACCTCGCACCCTTCCCGGCTGAGAATGAAACTCAGCGACTCCACGAGATTCGGCTCGTCTTCGGCGATCAGGACTCGTGCCGACACGCCAATCCTCCCCCTCGGGTACCCGGCCGCGGCTTGTTCCGCCGCTTGTCGCCCTCCGCGAGTGTACCCGGCCGGCCGGCCATGCGGAACGGGATTGTGGGCGGATCGCGCTGCGGGGCGGCCGCTAGACTGCCAGATGCTGCAGCCAGTCCTCGTAGCGCCGGTCGAGCGTGTGATCGGCCGGTCTGACGCGGGGGGTCACGCTGCGGGCCCGGACGTCGCGCGGGGTCACGCCGTAGCGCTGCCGGAAGGCGCGGCCGAACGCCGTCTCGCTGGAGAACCCCGCGGCCAGGGCGATGTCGTAGATCGGGCGGCTTCGGGCCTCGTCGTCGGCGAGCTCGAGCAGGGCGCGCCGCAGCCGGCGCTCGCGGATGTAGTGGGCGATCCCGCCGATCGGCTCGAACAACCGGTACAGCTTCGCACGCGACATGCCGAGCTGGCGGGTGAGCCAGGCCGGCGTCAGGTGCTCCTCGCCGAGATTGGCCTCGACCAACCGGCGGGCCAGGGTCAGGGTCGCGAACGCGACTCCGGCGTCGCCGCGCGGGGTGTCCGGGGCCGAGGCGTTCAGGCAGGTCGCCGCCAGCGCGACGGTCGCCGGCACGACGGCCTTGGCCTGGGCGTCGGTCATCCGCGGACCGAGCTTCTTGAGCGAGATCATGTGGTCGCGCAGCAGCGCCACCGTCGGGTCCGCCGCCGAGAGCGTCCGGATGTGCTGGTCGTCGGGCATCTTGAGGGACTCGGCCAGCAGGCCGCGCGGGATGATCAGCGACAGGTTCGTGAAGACGTCGGTCCGGGCGGTCACCGGACGCGCGAGGTCGTAGACCGCCAGATCGCCTGCCACTTGCTCGGCCTCGGCCCGGCCGTCCGACAGCTTCTGGCTGCCGCTCTCGTACAGCTGGATCATGTAGTGGTCCATGCCGTCGCGGGCGATGGTCGAGGCCGCGCGGCTCCAGCGTTGCCTCGGGGTCGAAGTGCGCGCCAGCATCACCGAGCCGAACATGCTGGCGTCGACCGAGGCGAAGAACCCGTCCTTGCGGGTCTCCCGATCGGCATCGACGTCGAAGATGCACGAAATGCTGTCGCTCCAGACCTCGTAGCGCTGCCGCTCCGGCAGGTCCCGCACCGTGAACACCGCTCGGGGGACCGGGACGGTTCCCGGGCCTGTCTCCTCCACCATCGGCTGCCCCTCTTGCGTATCAGGGTGTGAGACACGATAGCACGCCGCCCTGCCGCCCTTAACGCCGTGCGGCCTGACGTTTGAGACAGTCCGTCGCGAATCTGAGACGTCCGGAAGAGTGGGTGGCGGCCGGTCGCGGTATCCGGGACGGGTGATCTCGAAGCGCCGACTGCGTGGGGAAGGCCGGCCCGTGGATCGACCATCGCGATCCCGCCGGTCCGAGCTCCGGCTCTCCCCGCCGGCCGGCCCGGGCGGAAGGCCGACACGGTGACGCGTATCGACTGGCAGAGCATGGTCGCCGCCAATACGGAACGCGGCGACGAGGTCCTGATCCTGGACCCCGGCGTCGAGCATGCCGAGGTGCTGCTCGACGGCCTGCGCCCGGGGACCGAGGTGGTCCGGCTGGTGGCCGGCGGGCGCGGCATCGAGCAGGTCGCGGAAGCGCTGGCCGGGCGGTCCGGCGTCGTCCGCCTGCACATCGTCTGTCATGGCGAACCGGGTGTCCTGCATCTCGCGGGCGAGCGGGTCGACTTGCCGGCCCTGGCGGTCCGGCCGGGCGTGCTGGCCGACGTCGCCGCCGCCCTCGCCGGCCGGGCGAGGGTCCTGCTGTATGGCTGCTCGGTCGCGGCCGGTACCGACGGCCGGTCGTTCATCGACTACCTGGAAACATGGTTGCGGGTCCCGGTAGCGGCATCGTCCGGCCCGGTCGGGGCCGCCGCCCGCGGCGGTGGCTGGTTCCTGCAGGCGCGCGACGGCCGGTTGGTCGAGCCGGCATTCTCGGCGGGCGCCCGCGCGCGCTGGCCGGGCCTGCTCGCGACCCTGACCGGGACCGCCGGCGACGATACGCTCTCCGGCACCGCGAACGCCGACACCATCAGCGGCGCCGGCGGCGACGACACCCTGACCGGCGCCGGCGGTGGCGACCTGCTGTCCGGCGGCGCCGGCAACGACGTGTTCGTGTTCGGTTGCGCCTGCGACGCGTCCGGCGACACCATCGTCGGTGGCGCCGGCACCGATACGATCTCCCTGCCGGCCAACGCCAGCGTTGATTTCAGCGCGGTCGGGTCGATCACCGGCATCGAGGCGGTGTCCGTCGGCTCCGGGGCGACGGCGGTGCTGGTCGACGCGTTCAGCGGGTCGGCGGTCACCGTCACGGGCGCCGGCCAAGTCTACTTCGCGGCCTCCTCGCTGACCTTGCTGGACCTGAGCGGCGTCGTGGCATCCGGCCTGACCGGCTCGGTGACCGTCTACGGCGACCAGCTCAACGACGATGCCGAGACCATCGTCGGGCCGTCCGCTCTGGCGGTGACCGTCAGCGCCGGCGGCGGCGACGACACGGTCACCGGCGGGGCGGCCGGCGACACGCTCAGCGGCAGCGACGGCGACGACGACCTGAGTGGCGCCGGCGGCGACGACGTCCTCGAGGGCAATGTCGGCAGCGACTTCCTGACCGGCGGCAGCGGCGACGACGTGCTGCGTGGCGGATGGGACGGCGACGGGCTGTACGGCGGCGACGGCCGGGACACCCTCAGCGGCGGCGAAGGCGGCGACGTTCTGTGCGGCGAGAACGGCGACGACGTGCTGCGCGGTGGCGACGGCGCCGACGGCCTGTGTGGCGCCGCCGGGGCCGACGCCCTGTCCGGCGGTGCCGGCAACGACACGCTCTCCGGGGCCGACGGCAGCGACACCCTGTCGGGCGGGGCCGGTGTCGACCTCCTGGTAGGGGGCATGGGCAACGACGTGCTGGCTGGCGGCAGTGGCGCGGACACGCTGTCGGGCGGCGCCGGTGCCGACCTGTTCGTCGGCTCGGACGGGGTGACCCTGGCCGACTGGGCGGCCGGCGACGTTCTGCAGGTCGCCTCCACCTCGCTGACGACCGCCGACATCGTGCGGACCCGCGACGACCTGGCGATCGACACCGACGGCGACGGCACCGCCGATCTGACGGTGAAGGCCGCCGGCCTGACCTTCTGGGCGAGTTTCGCGGTGACCCTCGACGGCGGTGTCGCGCGGATCACCTACAGCGATTCCTCGGCCGGGGGCGGGGGAGACGGGGGAGGCGGTAGCTCGTCCTCCGCCACCGGTTCCGGCGGCATCGTGATCACCGACGTTCCGGCGGCGGCCGGATCGTCGGGTGCGTCCCGCACCATCAGCAACACCGGGCCGGTGTCGGGCTTCGCCGCGCTGGTGGAGAACACCGGAAACAACGGCAACGTGGTCACCGCTACCCTGCCGGCCGGCACGACGCTCACATCCGAGGGTCCGGCCGTGGCGGAATCCGGCGACCAGGCGATGGCCACGCTGATCGCGGCGATCGACGCCCGCGACACCGCCGGCGAGTCCGCTCTGATCGCCAATGCGCAGAGCTACCTCGGCGATCTGGCGTCGACCACGACCCTCGACATCCGGACAATCGTTCCGACGGCCCCGTCGGCGTCGGGCGAGCCGATCGCGATCACCGGCACCACGCCGGCCGACGGCAGTACCCAGTCCGAGGCCTTCGTGATCGACGTCGGCGGGCTCCCGGCCGGCTCGGCGATCCGGCTCGACAACATCGAGTTCGCCTCCATCCTCGGCAGTGCGACCGTCAGCGGCGGCGCCGGAAACAACTACGCGGTCGGCGACGCCGGCGCCCAGTACATCTCCCTCGGCGACGGCGACGACACCCTCTACGGCGGCGCCGGCGACGACACCGTCGGATCGGGAAGCGGCGCCGACCGGCTGTTCGGCGAGGCCGGGAGCGACAGCGTGTTCGGCGGGGCCGACGCCGACACGGTCTATGGCGGCGCCGACCAGGATGCGGTCTACGGCAACCAGTCGGGCGACGTGCTGTACGGCAACACCGGCCTCGACAGCCTGTACGGCGGCCAGGATTCCGACATCGCCTATGGCGGCCAGCACGAGGACGCCGTGTACGGCAATCTCGGCGACGACGTGCTGTACGGCAACCGGGGCGGCGACACGCTGTTCGGGGGTCAGGGAAACGACGTCCTGTACGGCGGCAGCAACCAGGGCAGTGCGCTCGACCCGTCGGCGCCCGACGTGCTGTACGGCAACCTGGGCGACGACACGCTGGTCGGCGGACAGGGGGACGACGTCCTGTCCGGCGGCGACGGCGCCGACCTGTTCGTCTTCGGCGCCGCGGCCGGCGACGACACGGTCGCCGACTTCGACGGAGCGGGGGGCGACCGGGTCGAGATCGCGTCGGATTCCGGGGTCGGCAACCTGCCGGAGCTGATCGCCACCCTCGGGACCGGCGACGACGGCAGCGTCCGCTTCGACCTCTCCGGCAACGTCCTGCTGCTGTCCGGGGTGACCGCCGACGACCTGCAGAGCGGCTGGTTCGTCTTCGCCTGACGGAGAGGGGCGGCGCCTGGCTGGTCGATTCCGATCGGCAAGGGTGAACTGGACGGCCGGAGCCGGTAGATTGGACACAGCCCCCGGCCGACTGGAGTGCTGCCGGGACGGATCGGAGGATCGACCGGACCATGAACGCACCCGCTCGCGTCCCGTCCCTCGCCACCGGAAAGGATGTCCGTCATGCCGCCCGGGCCGGGCTGCACCGTGGCCAGACCGCCGGGCTGGCCCCGGGCTACGTGCAGGGCAACCTGGTCGTCGTGCCGGCCCGCTGGGCGGACGACTTCCGCGCGTTCTGTGTCCGCAATCCCAAGCCGTGCCCGGTGATCGGCATCGCCGCGCCGGGCGACCCGGCGATCCGGTCGCTGGCCGACGACCTCGATATCCGCACCGACCTGCCGCGCTACCGGGTCTGGCGCGATGGCGAGCTGGCCGACGAGCGGTGCGACATTTCCGAGCTCTGGCGCGACGATCTGGTGGCGTTCGTCCTCGGCTGCTCGTTCTCGTTCGAGGAGGCGCTTCTGGCGGCCGGCCTGCGACTGCGCCACGTGGCACAGGGCCGCAACGTCGCGATGTACCGGACCTCGCTGCCGACCGAGCCGTCCGGCCCGTTCAGCGGTCCGACCGTGGTCAGCATGCGGCCGTTCGGAGCGGCTGACGCGGCGCGGGCGGCCGAGATCACCGCCCGGTATCCGCGGGTCCACGGCGCGCCGATCCACATCGGCGACCCGGCGGCGATCGGCATCGCCGACCTCGCGACCCCCGATTACGGCGACCCGGTCGAGATCGAGCCGGGCGAGGTGCCGGTGTTCTGGGCCTGCGGGGTGACGCCGCAGGCCGCGCTGCAGGCCGCCCGCCTCGACTTCTGCATCACCCACGCGCCCGGCTGCATGCTGGTCACCGACCGGCTGAATGCGGAGTTCGCGGACGGCTGACCGGACGGCGCGCTCCGGCGCCTACAGCGTGGCCTGCACCCGGTCGACCGCCCGTTTCGTCAGCTCGACCACCTGGTCGACCTCGGCCCGGGTGATCACCAGCGGCGGCGCGAAGCCGAGGATGTCGCCCTGCGGCATGGCGCGGGCGATCAGGCCTTCCTCCAGGCAGGCGGCGGCGACCTTCGGGCCGACCTTGAGGTCCGCCTCGAAGCGCGAGCCGCCGTGCTTCTCCGGCGCGAACTCGATGGCCGCCAGCAGGCCGACGCCGCGCACCTCGCCGACCATCGGGTGGTCGTCGAACGTCTCGTGGAGCCGGCGCTGGAAGTACGCCCCGGTGTCGCGGGCGTTGCCGGTCAGGTCCTCGCGGTCGACGATGTCCAGGTTGGCGTTGGCGGCCGCCGCGCACACCGGGTGGGCCGAGTAGGTCCAGCCGTGGCCGAACACGCCGAGCTGGTCGGCGCCCTGCTCCAGCGCCTGCCACACCCGCTCGCCGACGATCACGCCGGACAGCGGCAGGTAGGCCGAGGACAGGCCCTTGGCGATGGTGATCAGGTCCGGCTTCATGCCGTAGGTGTGCGAGCCGAAATACTGGCCGGTGCGGCCGAACCCGGTGACCACCTCGTCGGCGATCAGCAGGATGTCGTGGCGGTCGAGCACCGCCTGGATCTCCTGCCAGTAGCCTTCCGGCGGGGTGATGATGCCGCCGGTGCCCATGACCGGCTCGCCGATGAAGGCGGCGACGGTCTCCGGCCCCTCGGCCTGGATCGTCGCCTCCAGCTCGGCGGCCATCCGCTTCGAGAACTCGCGCTCGCTCTCGCCGGGCTCGGTGCCCCGCCAGTAGTGCGGGCAGGCGGTGTGCAGGATCGGTGCCCGCGGCAGGTCGAAGGCGTCGTGGAACAGCGCCAGGCCGGTCAGGCTGCCGGTCATGATCCCGGAGCCGTGGTAGCCGCGCCAGCGCGAGATGATCTTCTTCTTCTCCGGCCGGCCGAGCACGTTGTTCATGTACCAGACCAGCTTGATGTTGGTCTCGTTGGCGTCGGACCCGGACAGGCCGTAGTACACCCGGCTCATGCCCATGCCGGCGGACCGCACGATGCGGTCGGACAGCCGGATGACCTGCTCGTTCGAGTGCCCGGCATAGGCGTGGTAGTAGGCCAGCTGCGAGGCCTGGGCGTGGATCGCGTCGGCGATCTCCTGGCGGCCGTAGCCGACGTTGACGCAGTACAGCCCGCCGAAGCCGTCGATGCTCTCGCGGCCGTCGCGGTCGACGATCCTGATGCCCGAGCCGCCGGTGACGATCCGGCTCGGCGCCTCGCCGCGGGTGAACTGCGACACGTGGGTCGACGGGTGGAACACCCGGGCCCGGTCGATGGTCTCGAGATCGTTGGTGGTGAGGATGTCGTCCATGGTGCAGCCCCCGTGCCGGTCGCGGTTCGTCGGAAGCCGCAAGGCTAGGGGATCGGCCGCAGAGGGTGCCGCTGAAGTACGCGCGAGTCGCCGACGGTTCGTCTGCCGGACGGTAGCGGAGCAGACGATTCTTCTGCGGTTATGGCGTCGGTTCGGCCGCGTCGAGCAGCCGGTCGAGCGGCAGCTCGGCGGTCTCCTTCACCGACTTGGTGACGATGTAGCTGTAGTAGCGCTCGATCTCGAGGTCGCGGCCCAGCAGGTCGTCCATCAGCCGCTGATAGGCGTCGACGTCGGGGGCGACCACCTTCATGACGTAGTCGACGCCGCCGCCGGTGGCCTGGCATTCGACGATCTCCGGGATCTCGCGGACCGCCCGCTCGAAGCGCTCGAAGTCGACCGCCCGGTGCTGGCGCAGGGACAGCTCGACCATCACCACGGTCGCCGGCGCCAGCTTCTTGACGTCGACCCGGGCGGCATAGCCGGTGATGATCCGCGCGTCTTCCAGCCGCTTCAGCCGCTCCCAGCATGGGCTGGCGGTCAGGTTGACGGTCTCGGCCAGCCGCGCCTTGGTCATCCGGCCGTCGCGCATCAGCGCCTTCAGGATGCCGACGTCGTGCCGGTCCAGCCGCGGTTGCCTCGGTCCGCCGCGCTCAGTTTTCGACGACATGGCCGGCTCCGCTCGCCCGGGCGACCCGCAGGGCATGGGTGGCGATCGCGGTGTCCTGCACGCCGGTGCCGGTCAGATCGCAGACCGTGATCTCGTCGGCCGACCGCCGCCCCGGCTTGGTCCCGGCGACGATCTCGCCGAGTTCGTCGACCGGCCAGTCCTCGGGCACCGCCCCGGTGGCGATCGCCGACCGCAGCTCGCCCAGCACCGCCGACTGGCTGCGGCGGTCGCACACGAACCGGTCGGCGCGCGCCAGGACCGCCGGCGCCAGCTCGTTCTTGTCGGGCGCGTCCGAGCCCATGGCGGTGACGTGCAGCCCGGGATGCAGCCACCCGGCCTCGATCAGCGGCGTGCGCGACGGCGTGGTGGTTACCACCACGTCGCACCCGCGCACCACCGCCTCGGGGCTGTCGGCGACCCGGACCGGAATGCTGAGCGAGGCCGCCATCCTTTCGGTATAGGCCCGGGCCTTCGCCGGGTCGCGCGCCCAGACCAGTACCTCCGGCACCGTCCGCACCAGCGCCAGGGCGCGGATCTGCAGCTCGGCCTGCAGGCCGGCGCCCAGCACCCCGGCCCGGCGGACCGTCGCCGGCGCCAGGTGGCGGGCCGCGACCGCGCCGGCGGCGGCGGTCCGCACGTCGGTCAGGTAGCCGTTGTCGAGCAGGGCGGCCTGGACGATGCCGGTCTCGGCGCTGAGCACGATCATCATGCCGTTCAGGCTGGGCAGGCCGCGCTTCGGGTTGTCGAAGAAACCCGGGCTGACCTTGATCGCGAAGCCGTCGAGGCCGGGCACGTAGGCGGTCTTCACGTCGACTTCGGCATGGCGCTCCTCGATCGCCATGGACAGGATCGGCGGCATCACCACCCCGCCGGCGCCGAGCCCGGCGAAGGCGCGCTCGACGACGTCGACCGCGTCAAGGTCGAGGGACACGGCGGCGCGCAGCTCGCGCTCGGTCAGGACCAGGACATCAGTCATAGCTCGCCCCGATGGCAGTGCCGAACGGCACCTCGCCGTCGACCACGCGGCGGAACATCGCCATGTCGATGCCGCGCCCCGAGATCACCATGGCGACCCGGCGGCCGAGCCGGGCGCGATGCCGGTCCTGCAGCAGGGCCACGCCGACCGCGCCGCCGCCCTCGGCGACCCAGCTCTCCTCCAGGAACAGCCGGCGCATGGCGGCGGCGATCTCGGCCTCGGACACCAGCACGGTGTCGTCGACCAGGTCGCGGACCATCGCGAAGGTCCAGCGGTTCGCCAGCCCGATGCCGCCGCCCAGCGAGTCGGCCAGGGTCGGTTCCTCGCGCACCTCGACCGGCCTGCCGGCCTCCAGGCTGGCGTGCATGGCGGCGCCGCGCTGCGTGCTGACGCCGATCACCCTGATCGCCGGCGACGCGCTCTTCACCGCCCGGGCGATGCCGGCGATCAGCCCGCCGCCGGACAGCGGCACCACCACGGTGTCCAGGTCCGGGAAGTCCTCCAGCAGCTCCAGGCCGATGGTGCCCTGGCCGGCGATCACGTCGGGGTGGTCGAACGGCGGGATCTCGCTCAGCCCGTCCTCGGCGACCAGCCGCTCGACCTCGACCTGGGCCTCGTCCTGGCTCTCGCCGACGATCCGGGTCTCGGCGCCGAGCGCCCGGATGGCGTCGAGCTTGTTCTGCGGCACTAGGCTGGACATGCAGACCACCGCCCGCCCGCCCAGCCGCCGGGCGGCGTAGGCGACGGCCCGGCCGTGATTGCCGGTCGAGGCGCAGACCACGCCGCGCCGCAGGGCCTCGGCCGACAGCCGGGCGGCGGCGTTGGCGGCCCCGCGCAGCTTGAACGCCCCGGTCGGCTGCGCGGTCTCGAGCTTCAGCCGCAGGTCGAGCTCGTCGCCGCCGAGCCGGTGGGCCGGGACCAAAGGAGTCCGGCAGGCCACGCCCTGGATCGCCCGGCGCGCCTCGTAGATCGACTGCAGGGTGACGTCGGTCATCGGGTCCGGCCTCGACATGCACAGCGGTGGGGCGTCGGGGGAGACTACCGAACACCGGCGGGCGATTCAGCCCCGGAGTCCGCTTCGCGGCACCGGAATCACGAGAGAGGGTCGATCTTGCTCCGTCGACCGCAAAGGGGCCGAGTGGCCTGACGGGCGGGAGTGATCGGTCCTGCAGCCGTGCTCCGATCTCCAGGGCGGCATTCCGCATGCCGAAAGCCCCGACGATCCGGAAACCCGGCCGTCAACGCGGGCTGAGTTCCCCGGTCCCATTGGAAACCCGATCGAACCTTCTCCGTCCGACCTGCCCGCGCGGGTCGGCTACGATGCCGCGACCAGCGAGAGCGGAGCCTCGATGACCAGACTGTCTTCGGAGAACCTGTTCTTCCCGATGGCCGCCGTCGACGGGGCGGCAATCATCGGGATCTGGACCGTCCTGTCGCCGGGCGGCGTCACCGTGGCATGGCATGTCCACGAGCTCGCCTACGGCTATGCCGCCGCCGTGATCGCGGGATTTCTCCTGACCCGTGCCAGCCGGGTGGAACTCGCGGTCGCGGCCGTGACCTGGCTTGCGGCACGGTGCGTGTGGTTTCTGCCGGATGCGTCGGAGGCGGTGCGTGCGGCCGCCGGCCTGGCGTCCACCGGCGTGATCGTCCTGTTGGCGTCCCGCGGCTTCCTGCGTGCCGTGAAGCGCGGCCAGAATGCGGTGTTTCCGATCGTGCTGGCCGCCTTCTGGATCGGCGACGCCGCCCTGCAGGCGGCGATCCTGCTGGCGGAGCCGGCAGCCGAGCGGGCCGCCGGTCGGGCGGCGGTCATGCTGGTCGTCCTGCTCATCGTGGTGATGGGCGGGCGGATCGCCGGCGCCGCCCTGTCCGGCCTGGCGCAGCGGGCGGGCCGGTCCCGGATTGCGCCGCAGCCGCGGCTCGAGCGGGTGCTGGTCGCTGCCCTGGCCGCTGCGGGCGTCGGTCTGGCCATGGACCTGCCGTCGCTGCTGGCGCCGGCGGCGTGGATCGCGGCCGGCGCGATCGCTATTCGGCTGGCCGGCTGGGCGCCCGGCCTCGGCCTGGCCGGCTCCGATCTGCTGTCGCTGGTGGCGTCGCAGGGGTTCGTCGCCCTCGGCCTGGCCGGGATCGGCGCCGCCGCGCTCTGGGGTCCGTGGCCGGAGAGCGCGCCGCTGCATCTCCTCACCATCGGCGGCATCGGGATCGCCACGGTCGCGATGATGCTGAAGACCCGGGCGCAGCGTGCGCGGCTGCCGCTGCCGGCAAGGACCGTCGGCCTGGCGACGGTCTTGCTGGGGGTGTCCGCCGCGGTCCGGGTGCTCGGCCAGGGGGAACCGGCGGTCGCCTACCCGGTCGCCGGGATCGCCTGGATCGCCGCGATGATCCTCTGTCTCGTCGCGTTGCTGCGACGGTGATCGCACCTCACGGCCGGTCGCCGTCGCCGGCCCATTCCGGCCCGGCGAGGCCGTCGACCTGCAGGTCCAGCAGGTCGATCGCCCGGCGCGCGGTGTGCTCGACGATGTCCTCGACCGTTCGCGGCCTGCGGTAGAACGCCGGCACCGGGGGCGCGATCACGGCGCCGATCTCGCAGGCCTGGGCCATGGCCCGGATGTGCCCGAGATGGAGCGGGGTCTCGCGCACCATCAGCACCAGCCGGCGGCGCTCCTTGAGGTGCACGTCGGCGGCCCGGACCAGCAGGTTGTCCGCGGCGCTGGACGCGATCGCCGACAGGGTCCGGATCGAGCACGGCGCCACGATCATGCCCCCGGTACGGAACGATCCGGAGGCGATCGTCGCCCCGATGTCCGCCACCGGATGTACCACGGCCGCGAGGCCGGCGATCCGCGGCAGCGCGTCCGGCCCGACCTCGTGGCGCAGGGTCCGCTCGGCCGCCGTCGACACCACCAGGTGCACCGCGATGCCGGCACCGGCCAGCAGCTCGACGACCCGCACGCCGATCGCGGCGCCCGATGCGCCGCTGAGTCCCACCACGACCGGTCGCCGCGCCGTCATCCCGTCCTCCTGCCGGCCAGGCCGAGGGTCGGCCACAACGCGTCGATCCGCGTCACGACTTCGGGCGGCATCTCCACCGGCCGCCCCCATTCCCGCTCGGTCTCGGCGCCGATCTTGTTGGTCGCGTCGATCCCGAGCTTGCCGCCGAGACCGGGCTTCGGCGACGCGAAGTCCAGGTAGTCGATCGGCGTGTCCGCGAGGGTCACGAGGTCGCGCATGGCGTCGGAACGGGTCGAGACCGCCCACATGACGTCGGCCCAGTCGCGGACGTCGACGTCCGGGTCCACGACGATCAGCAGCTTGGTGTAGACGAGCTGGGGCAGCGCGGACCACAGCCCGAGCATCAGCCGCCGCGCGTGGCCGGGGTAGCGCTTGGCGATCGAGCAGACCGCGATGCGGTACGAGCAGGCCTCGGGCGGCAGCCAGAGGTCGACGATCTCGGGGAACTGGCGGCGGACCAGCGGCAGGAACAGCGGGTTCAGCGCCTCGCCGATGCGCGACGGCTCGTCCGGCGGCCGGCCGGTGTAGGTCGAGAGGTAGATCGGGTCCTGGCGCGTGGTGACCGCGGTGACCCGGACGACCGGGAACGGCTCCACCGAGTTGTAGTAGCCGGTGTGGTCGCCGTACGGGCCCTCCGGCGCGGTCTCGTCGACCGGCACGATCCCCTCGATGACGATCTCGGCATCCGCCGGCACCATCAGCGGCACCGTCGCGCACGGGGTCAGCCGCGGCCGCTCGCCCCGCAGCAGGCCTGAGAACCGAAGCTCCGACAGGTTCTCCGGCAGCGGCAGCACGGCCGCGAGGACGGTCGCCGGATCGGCGCCGACGACGATCGCCACCGGCATGTCGCGACCCTCGGCCCGCCACTGGTGGTGATGGCGGGCGCCGCCGCGATGCGGCAGCCAGCGGACCAGCGCCCGGTCCCGGCCCAGCACCTGCATCCGGTACACCCCGACATTGCCCTCGTCGACCGACGACGGGCCGGGCGGCCGGGTGACCACCAGCGGCCAGGTGATCAGCGGCGCCGGCTCGCCGGCCCAGTGGGTGGCGACCGGCAGGCGCGTGAGGTCGACCGAGGCGCCGGTCGCGGTCCGGCGCTGCACCGGTGCCGATCCGGTGCCGCGCGGCCGCATCGACAGCGCCGCGCGGGCCAGCGGCAGCTTGCGCCAGACGTCGTCCAGCCCCCGCGGCGGATGCGGCTCGCGCAGTTCCGCCAGAGCCTCGCCCAGGTCGGGCAGCGACCCGGGCGCTATCCCGAGTCCCCAGGCCACCCGCTCGACCGTGCCGAACAGGTTGACGAGCATCGGCATATCGAACGGCGAGCCGTCGGCCCGCACCGGGCGCTCGAAGACGATCGCCGGCCCGCCCTCGGCCAGGACGCGGCGGTGGATTTCGGTAGCCTCGTGCACCACCGAGACCGGCTCGCGGATGCGCGCCAGCTGGCCGCGGGCGTCGAGATGGGCGACGAAGTCGCGCAGGTCGCGGAACGGCGGCAACTCGCGACGCAGCACGGGGGTCTCCTTCGGGGCGTTCGGAGCCCGATGAGTGGCGCGGACTATCGGGGCGCTCTTTGCGCCAGCGCAAATACGAGAGACGCCGGGACCGGGTATCCGATTGCCGGGAGGTCACCGTATGCAACCCGCTGGATCGGTCGTGCCGCAGGTCCCGGCGCCAATCGCCGCCGCCCTGCGCCCCTTGCCCCTGTTGCTGCTGAGGCCGCCGCTGGCCATGCTGGCGGTCCGGATCCGGGACCGGCATCCGGAATTGTTCGAGCGCCTCGGCCCACATGCCGCCAAGCGCTTCGGCCTCGATCCGACCGACCTGCCGTTCGCCTTCGTGCTCGAGCCGCGACCGGCGGCGCCGAGCGTGACCCCGGTGCGCCAGCTGCCGCGCGACCTCGACGTGCGCATCGCCGGGCCGCTTGGGGCGCTGCTCGGCATGGTCGACGGGGCATTCGACGGCGACGCCCTGTTCTTTTCCCGAAGCCTGCAGGTGGAGGGCGACATGGAGGCGCTGCTCGCTTTGCGCAACGCCGTCGACGATGCCTGCATCGACCTGCGGCGGATCGCCCTGTCGCCGTTGGGCCCGGCCGCCGATCCGCTGGACCGGGCGTTCCGCCGGGTCCGCGCGGCGGCGGGCCGGGTCGCCGCTCACCGGACGGAGAGCCGCTCATGGAACTGATCTGCCCGGCCGGGACGCCGGCCGCCCTGAAGGCCGCGGTCGCGGCCGGCGCCGACGCGGTCTATTGCGGGTTCCGCGACGAGACCAACGCCCGGAACTTCCCCGGTCTGAACTTCAGCCGCGACGAGCTGCGCGCCGGTATCGAGCACGCCCATCGCGGCGGCGTCCGGGTGCTGGTCGCCGTCAACACCTTCCCCCGTGCCGGCGCCATCGAGGTCTGGCACCGTGCCGTCGACGACGCGGTCGCCGCCGGGGCGGACGCGCTGATCCTGGCCGATCTCGGCCTGCTGGCCTACGCGGCCAACCGGCACCCCGGTCAGCGACTGCACGTCTCGGTGCAGGCGGCGGCCGCCAACCCGGACGCCATCGGCTTCTACGTCGAGGCGTTCGGAGTCCGGCGGGTGGTGCTGCCGCGGGTGCTGAGCGTGCCCGAGATCGCCGCGATTGTCCGCGAGATCGACTGCGAGACCGAGGTGTTCGTGTTCGGCGGGCTGTGCGTGATGGCCGAGGGCCGATGCTCGCTGTCGTCCTACGCCACCGGCCAGTCGCCCAACATGCAGGGGGTGTGCTCGCCGGCCGGCCATGTGCGCTACGAGGAGCGCGACGGCCGGATGCTGTCGCGGCTCGGCCGCTTCACCATCAACGCCTTCGGTCCCGGCGAAGCCGCCGGCTACCCGACGTTGTGCAAGGGCCGGTTCGCCACCGATCTCGGGACCGGCTACCTGTTCGAGGATCCGGTCAGCCTCGACGCCGCGAGCCTGCTGCCGGCTTTGCGCGACGCCGGGGTCACCGCCCTGAAGATCGAGGGCCGGCAGCGCAGCCGCGCCTACACCGAGCGCGTCGTCGGCGGCTTTCGCGACGCCCTGGCGGCGCTGGCCGCCGGCCGCGAGATCGACACCGCGGCGCTCGCCGACCTGACCGAGGGCCAGGCGACCACCGCCGGCGCCTACCGCAAGACCTGGCGTTGACATCCCGATCCGCGATCCCGACCGGGGAGGAGACCGCAATGCAGCTCACGCTCGGACCCGTGCTGTACAACTGGCAGCCCGATGACTGGCGCGACTTCCACTTCCGGATCGCCGACGAGGCCGAGGTCGACACCGTGGTGCTCGGCGAGACCGTCTGCTCCAAGCGTGCGCCGTTCTTCGCGGAGCATCTGCCGGCGGTCGCGGAGCGGCTGAGCGCGGCCGGCAAGCGGGTGCTGCTCGGCTCGGCGATCCTGATCTCACTGCCGCGCGAGCGCCGGCAGGCGGCGGAGCTGGCCGAAAGCGGGGCGTTCATGGTCGAGGCCAACGACCTGACCTGCCTGCGATACCTGCAGGGAAAGCCGCATGCCGTCGGGCCGTTCGTCAACGTCTACAACGAGGCGACCGCGGCCTGGCTCGCCGAGCGCGGCGCCCGCCGCCTGTCGCTGCCGCCGGAGCTGCCGATGGCGTCGATCCGGACGATCGCCGGCACGCTGCCGGCCGTCACCGTCGAGGTCTTCGCCTTCGGTCGCGTGCCGCTGGCGATCTCGGCCCGCTGCTATCATGCCCGCCTGCACGGCCTGGCCAAGGACAACTGCCGGTTCGTCTGCGAGAACGATCCCGACGGGTTGCCGGTGCGCACGCTCGACGGCGACGGGTTCCTCGCGGTCAACGGCGTGCAGACGCTATCCCACACTTGCGCGGACCTGCTCGGCGAGGCGGTCGCGCTCGCCGGGGCCGGGGTCGCAGCGCTGCGCCTGTCGCCGCAGCGCTGCGACATGGTCGCGGTCGCCCGGGTGTTCCGGGACGTGCTCGATGGCCGTTGCGACGCGGCGGAGGGTCACCGGGCATTGGCTCGCCTGTATCCGGACGTGCCGTTCGCCAACGGCTTCGTTCACGGCACGGCCGGTGCCGGCATGGTGGCCTGAGCGCCGGTCGGCGGCCCGGAGGTTAGGCCGCCGGCGCCGGGCGGCGGAAGGCGACGCGCCAGTGATCCGCCGCGACCTGCCGGGCGGCGCTGTCGTAGCCGCGTCCCCCGAGCAGCCGGCGCAGCGGCACCGGGTGGAACGGTGCCTCGATCACCAGGGCGGCGCCGTCCGGCAACCTGTCGATCTCGTCCAGGATCAGGCCCAGCGGTTCGTGGCCGTCGGCGAACACCGGCCGCAGGTCGAGCCGCACCCGCTGCATCACCGCGCCGGTACTCACGGCGTCTTCCGCAGGGGACGGCGGCGCCTGGATCGGCGGTTCGACTACGGCGGCGCCGGCGGCGACCGCCAGCAAGGTGGGGGCCGGCAGGTTCAGCATATGCGCGACGTCCTGGACGGTGAGCCGGTCGGCCACCCGCTCGTCGCCCAGGACGCGGCCGAACTTCGCGATCTTCGGGTCGTGGGCCACCAGGCGCTCGAACGTCGTCTCGTGGGTCGAGACCAGCTCGAGCCAGGTCGCCTCGGGGGAAAGCGCGGTCATCGCGGAACCTCCGTCGTTCGGGTGTTCGAATTCGGCTCGCCGGGACGGAACGCCCGTACGACCGTCGGGTCGGTATCGAGCCTGGGCCCGCCGATCAGGTCGATCCCGTAGGGGATCGCGCCGAACACCGCGAGCAGGCACTCGCGGACCGCCGCCGGGCGGCCCGGAAGGTTGACGATCAGGGACGCCCCCCGGATGCCCGCCGTCTGACGCGAGAGGATCGCGGTCGGGACGTGCCGCAGGCTGATCGAGCGCATGAGTTCGCCGAAGCCGGGCAGCAGCTTGTCGCAGACCGCCTCGGTCGCCTCCGGCGTGACGTCGCGCGGGGCCGGGCCGGTGCCGCCGGTGGTGACGATCAACGGGCACCGCTCCCGGTCCGCGAGGTCGACGAGGGCCCGCTCGATGACCGGACGGTCGTCCGGCACCAGCTGGACGCAGGCCCGCCAGGGGGTGACGAGGATCTCGTCCAAGGCTTCGGCGACCGCGGCCCCGCCGGCATCGGCATAGACGCCGGCGCTGGCCCGGTCGGACACGGTCAGGATGCCGACCGGGATCGCCTTCGAGGGCGAGTCCACGGTGGCGATCGGGTCGGCATCGGCGAGCGACATCGATTGGTTCTCCCTGGCTGGCCGCCCATATCGACCGTCGGACCGGCCGGCCGGATGGTGGGGGGCCTCCGGCCGGCCGGCCGCGACCGACGGCGCTACTTGGCCGCGGTCTCGGTCGAGGCGAGCTTCTCGAACAGGCCGGCGAACACCTTCTTGGCCTTGCCGGACTGCCGGACGGCCTTGGCAGTGTCGGCGTTCACTGGGTCGCCGACCGCGACCAGCCCGACCATCCCCATGCCGTAGTGCGGCTTGCACTTGTAGCCGTAGACGCCGGGCTTCTCGAAGGTGACCGCCAGGTCGGCGTTGAACTTGCCGGCGAACGGCTGTGCGCCCTCGGGCAGCATGCCGTCGATCGACTCGGCGTTGTGACCCTTGTCGACCGCGACGAAGCGGACGGTGTCGCCGGGGGCGATCTTCACGAAGGCCGGCTCGAACACCATCATGCCGGCCGCACCTCGGTTCAGCATCTTGACCTCGACTTCGGCGGCCGATGCGGCGCCGGTGGTCGCGGCGGCTCCCACGACAGCGGCGAGAGCGCCGATCATGACGAGCTTGCGCATTGTCGAATTCCCTTCCTGAGTTTCGGATCCCGGTGAACCCGTCACACGGGCGTTGAGGCGGTCGTACCGGCAAGCGGCGACCGGCGGATTGTTCCAGGACAAACAACCGGCCGGTTCCTCATTTCCCCGGCGGTGCCGGCCGGTCGATCGCCTCGAGGCGCCGGCCGATCCTGGCAATCCGTGCGACGGTGTCGTCGAGCGCCCGCTCGGCGGCCGCCAGCATGGCCGGGTCCGGAGTGGCCAGGAGGGTCGCTTCCAGCACGTCGCACAGCCGCTCGAGCGGCCGCTGTGCCGCGTGCAGCAGGCCGACCGGCTGCCGGGTCCGGCATTCCTCGGCCTCGCAGCCGGCCGGCGGCGGCGCGGCCGTACGGGCGACCGCCTGCTCCGCGAGCTCGTCGAGCAGGGCCGCGCTCTCCGGATCGCCGGCGGCCCGCAGCCGCTCCGCCAGCAGGCGGTGACAGCCCGCGGTTTCGGCTTCGGTGGCATCGATCAGGCGGTTCAGGCCCGCGAGCGATTCGACCGGGTCGGCGTCGCCGCCGCCCTCCTGTCGCTCCTTGCGCCACGCCGCACGGCGCCAGGTCCGCAGGACTGCCGCATGCCGCAATTCCTCACGGGCGAGCGCCTCGGCCTCGCGGGCGATCGACGGATCCTCCGCCGCGGCGACGAGGTAGGCATAGAAGGCGAAAGCGCGCTGCTCGTTGTCGACCGCGATCGCGTAGGCGCGATAGGGCGTCAGGAGCGCGCTGCCGGCGATCTCGTCCCAGCTCGCGGCGAGTTCGGGCGGCAGCCCCCAGCGGAACCGGTCGTCCGCCGGCACCGATTCCCCGAGGCCCCGGGCCCAGCCCTCGACCGCGGCGATGTGGGCATCCTCCTCGCGGCCCATCGCCTCGAAGGCCGCGGCGGTTTCGGACTCGCCGCGCCGGTGCATCTCGCGGGCGAGGCGGTCGTAGCAGCGCACCGCCTCGGTCTCGATCGCGTGGGCGATGCCGACCAGTTCCGCCATGGTCGCGACGCGGGTCGGTGGCTGGACGCTGAGACGTGTCATCGGTTTCCGGAGCCTCGCATTTCCTCACCCTGCGAAGGATCGCACGACCAACGGGCCGGGAAGTTGTTCCGGCACAACATGCCGGCGGATCCGGCTCGCTAGGTTCACGCCGCCTCGGGCTTCCCCGATGCGCATGGACCTGGAGCCGTCATGCCGACCTTCCGTCCCTTCCACCTGCGGGCAGATTGCCGCCGCGTCCCGTGGCTGCGGGTTGTGCTCGCTGCGCTGGCGGTCGCGACGATCTTCCTGCCGGCCGCACCGGTACGGGCGGAGCCGCTGCTCGGCCGGTTCCTGCCGCAGGTCGACGCCGGGACGCTGGTGCCGGGCGCCGAGCGCTTCGGCGAACCGGAGGGCGCGCCGCCGCTGGCGCCGGCGCTGAGCGGCGGCAAGGTCGTCGGCTACGCCTACCTGACCTCCGACGTGGTCGGGACCGCCGGCTATTCCGGTAAGCCGATCCACACGCTGGTCGGCCTCGATCCGTCCGGCACCGTGGTGGGTGCGAAGCTGATGGAGCACCACGAGCCGATCGTGCTGATCGGCATCCCCGAGGACCGGATCGAGGACTACATCGCCGGGCTGATCGGCTTCAACCCGCTGCAGGCGGCGGCCCGCGGCGAGTCGGCGCCCGACGTCGACATCGTGTCGGGGGCGACGGTCACCGTGCTGGTGATCGGCGACACCGTCATCCGCTCGGCCGGCCGGATGGCCCAGCGGGTGCTCGGCGATCCCGGACCCGGTGCCGACGTCGGCCCGCGTCGCGTGGTCGACCCGGAAGGCGGCCAGGCCGCGGACTGGGACACCCTGCTCGGCAACGGCGCGGTGCGGCGGCTGCGCGTCTCGGTCGGCGACGTCAACGCCGCCTTCGAGCGTTCGGGCAACCGCAAGGCCGCCGACCGGCCCGAGAAGGGCGAGCCGTCCGACCGGTTCATCGACCTGTACGTCGCCCTGGTCTCGCAGCCGGCGATCGGTCGCAGCCTGCTCGGCGACGGCGGCTACGAGCGGTTGCGCAAGCGGCTGGGGCCGGACGGGGCCGCGATCCTGGTGATGGGCGAGGGCCGGTATTCCTTCAAGGGATCGGGCTACGTGCGGGGCGGCGTGTTCGACCGGATCGAGGTGACGCAGGGCACCGAGACGATCCGGTTCCGCGACAAGCAGCACGAGCGGATCGCCGACCTCGCGGCCGAGGGCGCCCCGAACTTCAAGGAGATCGCGCTGTTCCGGGTGCCGGCCGGCGTGCAGTTCGAGCCGGCCGAGACCTGGAGCCTGCAGCTGCTGGTGCAGCGCGCCACCGGGGCGCTCGACAAGGCGTTCACCAGCTTCGCGCTCGACTACCGCCTGCCCGAACCTTACGCCAGGACCGTGCAGCCGAAGGCTCCGGCCGCCGCGACGGCGGCCCCGTCGTCCCCGGCAGCGCCGGCCGCCGCAGCCGGACAGACCGCGGCGACGGAGAGCGAGCCGGCGGTTCCGCTCTGGCAGCGGATCTGGCGCAGCAAGGTCGTCTCGATCGTCGTGCTAGGCGCCATGCTGGCGGCGCTGACCGGGATCTTCTTCTTCCAGGATGTGCTGGTGAAGCACGAGAAGCTGTTCGACCGGATCCGGCTCGGCTACCTGGCGATGACGCTGTTCTGGCTGGGCTGGGTGGCGCAGGCGCAGCTCTCGATCGTCAACGTGCTGGCGTTCCTGAACTCGCTGCGCACCGACTTCCAGTGGTCGCATTTCCTGGTCGACCCGCTGATTTTCATCCTGTGGTTCTCGGTCGCGGCGGCCCTGCTGTTCTGGGGGCGGGGACCGTTCTGCGGCTGGCTGTGCCCGTTCGGCGCCCTGCAGGAGCTCGCCAACCGCGGTGCCAAGCTGCTGAAGGTGCCGCAGCTCAAGGTACCGTGGGCGGTGCACGAGCGGCTGTGGCCGATCAAGTACGTGATCTTCCTGGTGCTGTTCGGGGTGTCGCTGAGCTCGCTGGCGACGGCCGAGCAGCTGGCCGAGATCGAGCCGTTCAAGACCGCGATCGTCCTGCGGTTCATGCGCGAGTGGTGGTTCGTCGCCTTCGCCCTGGCGCTGCTCGGCGCCGGCCTGTTCGTCGAGCGGTTCTTCTGCCGCTACCTGTGTCCGCTGGGGGCCGCCCTGGCGATCCCGGGCCGGATGCGGATGTTCGACTGGCTGAAGCGCTACCGCGAGTGCGGCAACCCCTGCATGCGCTGCTTCAACGAGTGCCCGGTCGAGGCGATCCACCCGGAAGGGCACATCAACCCCAACGAATGCATCTCCTGCCTGCACTGCCAGGTCCTGTACCGACACGACCGCAAGTGCCCGGTCGTGATCCAGAAGCGACTGAAGCGGGAGAAGCGGGCGGCGATGGCATCGCCGAGCCTCGGCGCACGGCCGGCAGAACGGCCGCGCATCGCCGCGGACAAGCTCTAGTTCACGACAACGGCCACTGAAAGGGGATCCGACATGGCCAAGACGATCGATCAAGCCGCGGGCGTCAGCCGGCGCGACCTGCTGGGGACCACCGCGAAGGCGGCGACACTGGCCGGGCTCACCGGCGCCTCGGGCTTCGCGGGAGGCGCGTTGCTGGCGCCGGGTGCGGCCCACGCCGCCGCCCAGAAGGCCGAGGTCGGGCCGGGCGAACTCGACGAGTACTATGTGTTCTTCTCGAGCGGCCAGTCCGGCGAGCTCCGGATCGTCGGCCTGCCGTCGATGCGCGAGCTGATGCGGGTGCCGGTGTTCAACCGGTGCAGCGCGACCGGCTGGGGCGACACCAACGAGAGCCGGAAGATCCTGACCGAGGGCCTGCTGCCGGAAACCAGGGAGTACCTGGCCAAGCGCGGCGGCGTGTACCTGAACGGCGACCTGCACCACCCGCACATGTCGTTCACCGACGGCACCTACGACGGTCGCTACGTCTTCGTGAACGACAAGGCGAACTCGCGGGTCGCGCGGGTGCGCTGCGACGTCATGAAGTGCGACAAGATCATCGAGATCCCGAACATGGAAGCGGTGCACGGCCTGCGCGTGCAGAAGTACCCGCGCACCGGCTACGTGTTCGCCAACGGCGAGGACCGGCTGCCGCTGCCGAACGACGGCTCGGTCCTGGACGAGCCGGGCAAGTACCACGGCATCTTCACCGCCATCGACGGCGACACCATGAAGATCGCCTGGCAGGTCATGGTCGACGGCAACCTCGACAACGTCGATGCCGACTACCAGGGCAAGTACTGCTTCTCGACCAGCTACAACTCCGAGGGCGGCGTCACGCTCGCGGAGATGACCGCGGCGGAGCAGGACTGGGTGGTGGTCTTCAACATCGCCCGCATCGAGGAGGCGGTGAAGAAGGGCGACTACAAGGAGTACAACGGCGTGCCGGTGATCGACGGCCGCAAGGGCTCGCGCTACACCCGCTACGTCCCGATCCCGAACAGCCCGCACGGCATCAACACGGCGCCGGACGGCATCCACGTGGTCGCCAACGGCAAGCTGTCGCCGACCGTCAGCGTCATGGACGTGCGCCGGTTCGACGACCTGTTCGAGGACAAGATCGAGCCGCGCGGCGTCATCGTCGCCGAGCCGGAACTGGGCCTCGGCCCGCTCCACACCGCCTTCGACGGCCGCGGCAACTGCTACACGACGCTGTTCATCGACAGCCAGATCTGCAAGTGGAACCTCGAGAAGGCGATCCAGAAGTTCGCCGGCAAGGACGTCGACCCGATCGTCCAGAAGCTCGACGTCCACTACCAGCCCGGCCACAACCACACCTCCATGGGGCAGACCAAGGAGGCGGACGGCAAGTGGCTGATCTCGTTGAACAAGTTTTCCAAGGACCGGTTCCTGAACGTCGGCCCGCTGAAGCCCGAGTGCGACCAGCTGATCGACATCTCCGGCGACGAGATGAAGCTGGTGCATGACGGGCCGAGCTTCGCCGAGCCGCATGACGCCACCATCGTCCACCGCTCCAAGGTCAGCCCGGTCCACGTCTGGGACCGCAACGACCCGCTGTTCGACGACGCCAAGAAGCAGGCGGCGGCCGACGGCGTGGTGCTGGAGGAGGCGGCCGACGTGATCCGCGACGGCAACAAGGTGCGGGTCTACATGTACTCGGTGGCGCCGGCGTTCAGCCTGGAGAAGTTCACGGTCAGGCAGGGCGACGAGGTGACGGTCTACGTCACCAACATCGACGAGGTCGAGGACCTGACCCACGGCTTCACCCTGACCAACCACGGCGTCGCCATGGAGGTGCCGCCGCAGGCGACCGCGTCCATAACCTTCACCGCCGACCGGCCGGGTGTGCACTGGTTCTACTGCCAGTGGTTCTGCCACGCCCTGCACATGGAGATGAAGGGCCGCATGCTCGTCGAGCCGCGGGCGGCGTAGCCGGAGGCGTCGGTCGATGACGAGGATGCGCCAGCTACTCGTCGGCATGGCCCTGGCGGCCGTCGCGGCTTCGGCCGAGGCGGCGCCGGGGACCGCCGCCGAGCATCGGGTGCCGGCGGGCGGCGACCTGCCGGCTGCGGTCGCGGCGGCGGCACCGGGCGACGTCGTGCGCCTGGCGCCCGGCCGGCACGCCGGGCCGGTCACCGTCGACAGGCCGCTGACCCTGGTCGGCGAGCCGGGGGCGGTGCTGGAAGGCACCGGCGCCGGCAGCGTGGTCACGCTCACCGCGCCCGGCGTTCGGGTCGAAGGGCTGACCATCCGGGGCTCCGGCACCGACGTCCCGGCGATGGACTCGGCGGTCCTGGTCACCCGGACCGCGGGACGCGCCACGATCGTCGGCAACCGGCTCGACGGCAACCTGTTCGGGGTCTACCTGCACGGCGCCGCCGGCTCGCGGGTCGAGGACAACGTCATCCGCGGCCGCCGCGACCTGAGGATCTCGGAGGCCGGGAACGGGGTGTCGATCTGGAACGCGCCGGGAGCCGCCGTGGTCGGCAACGACATCCGCTACGGGCGCGACGGCATCTTCGTGAACACCAGCCGCGACAACACCTTCGAAGGCAACCGCTTCGCCGACCTGCGGTTCGCCATCCACTACATGTACACCCACGACAGCCGGATCGTCGGCAACCGCTCGACCGGCAACCATGTCGGCTGGGCGCTGATGTTCTCGGACAATCTCGAGGTCCGCGGCAACGTCAGCACCGGCGACCGCGAGCACGGGCTGCTGATGAACTACGTCAACGGCTCGCGGATCACCGGCAACGTCGTGCGCGACAGCGCCGGCAAGTGCCTGTTCATCTACAACGCGCACCGCAACCGGATCGAAGGCAACCGGTTCGAGGGCTGCCCCATCGGCATCCACTTCACCGCCGGGGCGGAGCGCAACCGGATCACCGGGAACGCCTTCGTCGGCAACCGGACGCAGGTGAAATACGTCGGAACCCGCCGGGTGGTCTGGGCGTACGAGGGGCGCGGCAACTACTGGAGCGACAACCCGGCCTTCGACCTCGACGGCGACGGCATCGCCGACCGCGAGTACCGCCCGAACGACATCGTCGACGAGCTGCTGTGGCGGCACCCACAGGCCAAGCTGCTGATCAACAGCCCGGCGGTCACCGTGCTGCGCTTCGCCCAGGCCCGCCTGCCGGCGCTGTACCCCGGCGGCGTGGTCGACACGGCGCCGCTGATGACACCGCCGGACATCGGAAGGTCCGAACCATGACACCGACGATCACCCTGGAGCACGTCTCCCGGCGCTACGGGCGCCTGTCGGCCCTCGACGACGTCAGTCTGCGGGCGGACGCCGGCGAGACCGTGGCCCTGGTCGGGCACAACGGCGCCGGCAAGACGACGCTGATGAAGCTGATCCTCGGGCTGATCCGGCCGACCGCCGGAACGGTCCGGGTGCTCGGCGAGGACCCGGCGGGCCGGCACGGCGCGCGGGTTCGCGCCCGGCTCGGCTTCCTGCCGGAAAGCGTGGCGTTTCACGCGGCGATGACCGGCACCGAGCTGTTGGCCTTCTACGCGCGGCTGAAGAACGCGCCGGTGAAGGCCAATCCGGGGATCCTGCACCGGGTCGGGCTCTCCGAGGCGGCCGATCGCCGGGTCGGCACCTACTCGAAGGGCATGCGGCAACGCCTGGGCCTGGCCCAGGCGCTGATCGGCGAGCCCGGCATCCTGCTGCTCGACGAGCCGACCTCCGGGCTCGACCCGGACTCCCGCCGGCAGGTCTACGACACCATCGCCGAGCTGCGCGACCGGGGGGCATTGGTCCTGCTCTCGACCCATGCGCTCGCGGAGGTCGAGTCCCGGGTCGACCGGGTGGCGATGCTGCATCGCGGCCGGCTGATCGCGGCCGGCGACGTGGCCGCCCTGCGGCGCCGGGCACCGATGCCCGTCCGGGTCCGCCTCACGGTGCGGCACTGCACGACGCAACGCGTGCTCGACGCCGTCGCGGCTTGGGCGACGGTGCTGGCGCGCGACCCCGAGCACCTCGACCTGGCCGTCGACCCGGCGCACCGGGCCGACGTGATCCACGCCCTCGACGGCCTGCGCGAGGTGATCGAGGACGTCGAGATCGAAAGCCCGGGCCTGGAGGCCCTGTACCGCCATCTGACCGGAGGAGACCGCCCGTGAACGCCCTCATGGTGATCGCCGGACAGGAGATCCGGGCCGGCCTGCGCAACCGCTGGGCCGCCGCGACCACGCTGATCCTGGCGGCCCTCGCGCTCAGCCTGGTGCTGCTCGGCAGTGCACCGACCGGAACCGTCGGCGCCTCGCCGGTCGCGGTGGTGGTGGTCAGCCTCGCCAGCCTGACCATCTTCCTGGTGCCGCTGCTGGCCCTGCTGCTGTCTTTCGACGCGATCGTCGGCGAGGCCGAGCGCGGCACCCTGCTGCTGCTGCTGGCGCATCCGGTGGCGCGCTGGCAGGTGGTGCTCGGGAAGTTCCTCGGTCACGGCGCGACCCTGGCGCTGGCGACGGTCGCCGGGTACGGCGCCGCCGGCGTGCTGCTGGCCGCGACGGTGCCGGCCGACGCCGAGGACTGGCGGGCCTATGCCGGGCTGATCGGGACGTCGGTCATGCTGGGTGTCGCGTTCGTCGCGCTCGGCAGCCTGGCCAGCATCGCGGTGCGCGAGCGGCCGACGGCCGCCGGCCTCGCGGTCGGGCTCTGGCTGTTCTTCGTGCTGCTCTACGATTCCGCGCTGCTCGGCGTCCTGGTGGTCGACCAGGGAACGGTGCTGAGCGGCAGCGCGCTCGACGTCCTGCTGCTCTTCAACCCGGCCGACGTGTACCGGCTGATCAACCTGACCGGCGACGGTGCGGCGGCTCTGCTCGCCGGCATGAGCGCGCCCGGCGACGCCGGCAGCATGCCGGTCGCCGTGCTGTACGGCGCGCTCGCCGGCTGGATCGTGCTGCCGCTGGCGGCCGCGGTGGCGGTCTTCAACAGGAGGCATCCATGAAGTTCATGCGGACGGCGTTGCTGGCGCTGACGGCCGTGCTGGGACTGGCAGCCTGCGGAGAGGGTGGCCAGGTCGCGACCCTGCCGACGCCGCGCGAGCCGGGACCGGACTCGGTCGGCTATTTCTGCGGCATGGCGGTGGCCGAGCACCCCGGCCCGAAGGGGCAGGTGTTCCTGCGCGGGCAGTCGGAACCGTTGTGGTTCACCTCGGTGCGCGATGCCCTGGCGTTCACCATCCTGCCGGGCGAGCCGCGGACCGTGGTGGCGCTCTACGTCAGCGACATGGGGCGCTCGACCGACGGCCGCGAGCCGTCGCCGGGCGCCTGGGTCCAGGCCCGTGACGCGGTGTTCGTCGCCGGCGGCACCGCGGTCGGCGGCATGGGTGCCCGGGAGGTGGTTCCGTTCGCCGACCGGGCCGCCGCGGAACGCTTCCGACAGGTCAACGGCGGTACGATCTACCGATTCGGCGAGGTGCCGGCGAACCTCGTCCTCGGCGCCGACGGCGGACTGGCGTCCGCCCCCACCCGTCACTAGGAACCCGACCATGACGACAGCTCAACCGACTGATACCGCCGCTGCGGCGTGCGGACGCCGACGCTTCCTGGCGATCGCCGGGGCGGCGACCGGTGTCGCGTTGTTGCCTGGTGGCCCGCAGGCACAGGCTGGGAGTGTCGAACCGTGTGTCTGGCGGGGTGTCGCCCTGGGTGCCCGGGCCTCGATCCGAGTGCTGCACCCGGACCCGGCGGAGGCACGGCGGCTGGTCGGGCTCGCGGTGCGGGAAATCGAGCGGCTGGAAGCGATCTTCAGCCTGTACCGGCCGGATTCCGCCGTCGTCGCCCTGAACAGGGCCGGCCGGCTGCCGGACCCGCCGATCGAACTGGTCGAGTTGCTGGCACGGGCAGGCGAGATCAGCCGGGCGAGCGGCGGCGCCTTCGACGTGACGGTACAGCCGCTCTGGCAGCGCTACCGCGATCACTTCGCGGAACCGGGCGCCGACCGGCTGCCCGTGGTGTCCGACCTGCTGCCGCTGGTCGACTGGCGGGGCGTCGGGGTCGAGCCGCGGGAGATCGCCTTCGCGCGCCCGGGCATGGCCGTCACTCTCAACGGCATCGCCCAGGGTTACGTGACCGACCGCGTGGCGGCGGTGCTTCGGCGCAACGGGGTGGAGCGGATGCTGCTCGATCTCGGCGAAACGCGCACGGTGGGCGACCGTGGCGCCGGCCGGCCCTGGCGGGTCGGCGTCGCCGACCCGACCGACCCGGCACGTTCGTTGGCGACCCTGGAGTGCTTCGAACGCGCGGTCGCGTCCTCCGGCGGATACGGGACGGTCTTCGATCCGGCCGGCCGGTACGGCCACCTGATCGACCCGCGTACCGGCCGGACGGCGCCGGTACTCCGGGGAACCACGGTCGCGGCGCCGGACGCGACGCTCGCCGACGCCTTGTCGACGGCGTTCTCGCTGATGGACCGGAACGAGATCCGCGCAGTGGTGCGGCAGATCGGCGGGGTCGACGTCTATCGTCTGTCGTCTGGGCAAGTCGCACGGATCGTGTAGACGCCGCGGCCGTGCACGTCGGCGCGTGCCGAGCGACAGCCCGCGCACCGCCGCCACTCCCGCTTGCCGACGGCCGCGGCCGCGACTACCGTCCGCCGCCATGACGCTGTTCGATCTCGCCATGCCGGCGATGCGCTGCCTCGACCCGGAGACCGCGCATCGCCTCACGGTCCGCACCCTCGCCGCCGGCTTCGGCCCGGTCGACCGCTCGCCGGTCCCGGCCGGTCTCGGCCAGCGGGTGTTCGGCCTGGATTTCCCGCACCCGGTCTGCCTGGCCGCCGGCTTCGACAAGTCGGCCGAGTGCTGGCGGGCACTGCTGCGGCTCGGCGTCGGGGCGGTCGAGGTCGGCACCGTCACGCCGCGCCCGCAGGCCGGCAACCCGCGTCCCCGGCTGTTCCGGCTGCCGCAGGACCGGGCGGTGATCAACCGCAACGGCTTCAACAACGACGGGCTGGAGGCGGCGGCCGCGCGGCTCGCCCGGCGCGACCCGCGGTCCGGCATCGTCGGCATCAACATCGGCGCCAACAAGGACACCGCCGACCCGGTGGACGACTACGCCTACGGCATGCGGATGCTGGCGCCGCTGGCCGACTACGTGACCATCAACGTGTCCTCGCCCAACACCCCCGGCCTGCGCGACCTGCAGGGCGAGGGCCAGCTCGGCCGGCTGCTGACCGCGGCCCTGCAGGCCCGCGGCGAGGCGTGCGGCGAGACCGCCCCGCCGGTGCTGCTGAAGATCGCCCCCGACCTCGCCGACGGCCAGCTCGAGGCGATCGTCGGCACCGCGGTGGAGCGCGGCGTCGACGGGCTGATCGTCTCGAACACCACGATCGCCCGGCCCGAGTCGCTGCAAAGCGCCGCCCGCGGCGAGGCCGGCGGCCTGAGCGGCCGGCCGCTGTTCGCGCCGTCGACCCGGGTGTTGGCCCGCGCCTACCGGGCCGCCGCCGGCCGGCTGCCGCTGGTCGGGGTCGGCGGGATCGAGGACGGGGCGACCGCCTATGCCAAGATCCGGGCCGGCGCCCGACTGGTGCAGCTGTACACGGCGCTGGTGTATAAGGGACCGGGGCTGTTCCACCGGATCCGCGACGAGCTCGCGGGGCTGATGGCGGCGGACGGCCTTGCGCGGATCGAGGACGCGGTCGGCCTGGACGCCGAGCGGCTCGCCCACGACTAGGAGCATCGCCATTCTCGGCCACGTCCTGATCGCCGTCGTCTATCTGGCCCTGGCCGCCGCCGGCGGTGCCGGTGCTGCGTGGCTGGAACTGGCGCCGGCGGCCGAGACCGGGATCGGCCTCGCCGCGGTCGCGGTCGTGCTGCACGCCGTCGTCGCCCAGCGCCTGCGGATGCGGGCGCTGGAGGCGCGGATCCGCACGCTGGTCCGCGACGTCGACACCCTGCACGACGAGGCCGAGGCGACCCGGGCCGAGCTCGACACGCTGCGGGTCCGGCTCGACGACATGCCGGACGCCGAGCGGCTGTCGTCGGAGCTCAAGGTCCTGGGCGGCCTGCTGCGCCAGCTGTCGGAGAAGAAGCAGGCGGCGGTCGCCGGCAAGGTGATCGCCGGCCCCGAGGGCAGGCCGGCCGGCGGGGCCGAGATCAGGCACGCGACCGCCCCGACCGTGGTGCTTGGCGAGGCCCAGCTGCTGGAGGCGGTCGAGCGCGGGCTGCGCGAGGAGAAGGTCGAGCTGTACCTGCAGCCGGTGGTCAGCCTGCCGCAGCGCAAGCGCCGGTTCTACGAGTGCTATTCGCGGATCGTCACCGAGGACGGCAAGCTGATCACGCCGGAGCAGTACATCCCGGTGGCCGAGCGCGCCGGCCTGGTGGCGGCGATCGACAACCTGCTGCTGGTGCGCTGCGTACAGCTGGTGCGCCGGGCGCGCCGCGACCAGCCGGACGTCGGTTTCTTCTGCAACATCTCCAGCCACTCCCTGGCCGACGCCGACTTCTTCCAGGACTTCATCGCGTTCATGGCCGAGAACCGGCAGCTCGCGGAGACCCTGATCTTCGAGTTCGACCAGGCCAGCATCGCCGCCGGCGACTACGTCACCCGCATGAACCTGGAGCGGCTGCGCGGCTGCGGCTACCGGTTCTCGATGGACCAGGTCACCGACATGGACCTCGACCTGGAGGACCTGGCCGGCCAGGGCTTCCGCTACATCAAGGTCGGCGCCCACATGCTGCACGAGCTGGCGCGCGGCGACGATCCGGTGCTGGACATGCGGGCGCTGAAGGGCGCGCTCGACCGCAACGCCATGGACCTGATCGTCGAGAAGATCGAGAGCGAGGACATGCTGCTCGACATGCTGGAGCTGCGCGTCGACTTCGGTCAGGGATACCTGTTCGGGGAGCCGCGACCGCTGGCCGGTGCGCGTTGACCCGCTGTCCGCCGATACACCGAGAGGGTTGAATGTTCGACAGGATCGACGGTCTGGCGGCGATCGCCGACCGCTATGACGGCTATGTCTTCGACGTCTGGGGCACGCTGTACGACGGCGGTGCGGCCTACCCGCAGGCGGTCGAGGTGCTGGAGCGTCTGGCCGCCGCCGGCAAGCCGGTGGTCGTGCTGTCGAACTCGCCGCGTCCGGCCGCGACGGTCGCCGAGCGTCTCCGGGGCATCGGCATTCCGGCCTCGATGTATCGCGAGGTCATCACCTCCGGCGGCGAGAGCCACCGCTATCTGCGCGACCGCCCGGACGCCTTCCACGCCGGCCTCGGCCCGCTCGCCTACGGCTTCGACCCCGGCCGCTTCCCGCACATCCTGCCCGGCACCGGCTTCGAGTCGACCGCCGACCTGGAGGCCGCCGACTGGATCCTGAACGCCGGCCCGGCCAGCGGCCTGCACGCGGTCGCCGACTACGAGGCGGCCTTGCGGCGCGGGGTCGAGCGCGGGCTGGCGATGATCTGCGCCAACCCGGACAAGGTGGTGATCGAGCAGGGCGTGCGGCTGATCCATGCCGGCGCGCTGGCCGAGCGCTACGAGGAACTGGGCGGGTTCGTGCACTATCACGGCAAGCCGCACGCGCCGGTGTTCGAGCGCTCGGTCGCGGTGCTCGGCGTGGCGCCCGAGCGGGTGCTGGTGGTCGGCGACAACCGGGCGACCGACGTCGCCGGAGCGGTGGCGGCCGGCATCGATTCGCTGCTGCTGGCGGACGGCGTGCACGGCGACGTCCTGCTGGTCGACGGACAGCTCGCCGACGACCGCCTGCGGGGCTTCCTGGCGACGCCGGGTCCGCTGCCGCGCTGGGTCGCCGATCGCCTCGCCTGGTAGGCCGGGTGCCGCAGGGCGGGCGACCGCGATCAGGCGGCCTCGCGCAGCTGCTCGCCGGCGCTGAACACGTCGAGGGCCATTGCCAGGTGCCCGGCCCCGTCCGGCCGGCCGGCGGCGTGGTGGTTGCCGATCGCCTCCGCGAGGCCGCGGAAGTAGAGCAGCAGGAACACGCGAAGCGCGGACGACATCGACGATCGCACCCGCCGCCGGTCGACCTCGGTGCACAGCGCATCGATGTCGATCGCCTCGCGCTGGCAGACATCCGACAGGCCGAGCCAGACATGCCCCTCGAGGCTGACGCTGGTCCGGCGCTCGCCGATGGTCACGTTCCGGCGCAGCCGGTGGCGGTTCTTGCCGTCGCTGTTCAGGTCCGCCTCCTGCATGGAACACAGTCGTGGAATCCGGGCCGCCGCTGCCGTGGCTCGGGCGCCGGGTCATGTTAGCCATGTTTCGCCCGGATCGGGAGTCCGGTGGAGAAGGTCGACGGCCGGTGCGAACACTGTCGCCGTCCGGCGTTCTGCTTGTGCCGGCCCGAGTAATGCCATAGAATAATTACTACGTTGAAATCCAAGGGATTTGGGTCATGGCGGGAGAGCTTGAGGGCCAGCTCGACAAGGTCGGCTGGCAGCTGCTTCGGGTTCTGCAGGAGGACGCCCGCCTGTCGTTCAGCGAACTCGGCCGCCGGGTCGGCCTGTCCTCGCCGGCGGTCGCCGAGCGGGTGCGCCGCATGGAGGATTCCGGGATCATCACCGGCTACCGCGCGCTGGTGGAGCCGTCCAAGCTCGGCTACCCGACCACCGCCTTCATCCACCTCAAGGTGACCGGCGAGCACCACAACCGCATCGCCACCATGGCGCACACCCTGGCCGAGGTGCAGGAGTGCCATCACGTCACCGGCCAGGACAGCTACATGATCAAGGTGATCGTGTCGTCGATGGTCCACCTGGAGCACGTGATCGCCCAGCTCCGGACCTACGGCGAGACCACGACCTCGATCGTGCTGTCGTCGCCGGTCAAGGCCAAGATGGTGATGGCCGGGCCGAGCGTCCGGGTCGGGCCGCAGCTGCCGCCGATCGCGTTCGAGAACGCCGGCTGAGCCCTTCGGGGTTTTCTCCCAGACACCTGTCGCCCTGAGGTGCCCGACGAAGTCGGGCCGCGAAGGGCCGGCCTACGCTGCCGAGGCGTCGGAGGCGTGTGACGGGCTGTGTCGGCTGGCGGAGTCTCCGACACCCGGGCGGCCGGCGTCGACCCGAAGCGGACGCTTCGTGGCGACGCCGATTGTCATCCGAACCAGCCCCACTCAGAACTGTTTCAGATGACGAGCCTTTCAGGCCGGAAGCACCGCGACGATCAGTCCGGTCGACGTCAGTGGGGGCATTCGCCGACACGGCCATGAGACGGAAATTGGTAGTGTTTCACTGTCATGGTCATCGACCGCCTCAAATTAGCAATGCCAATCGATGAGGGGTTGCAGCCTCAGTCTGCCCTTCTTACATACAACTCCACGCACGATATCTGTGCGCACGGCAATGTGGAGACCATGGAATGAGCTAACTCCGATCAGTCCGGACTTTTGGAAATCTGTCTCGCGCAGGCGAGGTGTGTCCAAAATCCGGCGAAGGAGAAAGCCATGGTCGACTTTCAGCACTACATTGAGATTGCCGCGCAGCTCGCAAAGCTCGTCGCTTATTGTTTGGTGATTTGGCGTCTTTCTTCGAAGTCGGGGGCGAGAAGGCGCCCCTGATTTAGTATTTTAACTCATGGCTGGCGACCAATGCGTCATCCGCACGACGCGTACCATCCTTCACTGCTTTCCGTTCGTTTCTAGCCGAGAGTATTAGACTCGAAGTGGTCATGGTGGGGTAGCTATCAAGTGTGGGTCCCGCCTCCAGACACTCTCCGAATTAGAGTGGAATATCTGGTTCGGGATCGGAATCTCTGTAAGCAACATCTTCGGTTCTGTCCGTTCCGTGAGATTCGTCTTCCCGCATTTCCCAGGATTCCGCAATTCCTGTCCAATTCGGCGGCGCCCCTTCCTGACCGAGCCACGTCTTCCAGAAGTGGGGGTCATCGGAACGCGGGCGCTGCGTCTTTTGAAGGTCGCGAACACGAACGAGAACGGGTGTGGGGACGGCCCATCCGAGAAGGATTGCTTGCTGTGAAGGCAGTGTTGGAAGTTCGCCGAGAAGCCCACCCAGGGCGTCGGGGACAAGACGGCGTACAAGATTCTGATCAACGTCGTTGACGATGCGGTGTAGCAAGAATGAATTGCACTGCGCCAAAACGGTCGGCGAGAGTTCGGACGGGCGCTGCGAAGCCAGCACCAATCCAAGACCAAATTTTCGGCCCTCTCTGGCTATCCGCTCAAAAGTCTGTCGGCACAAATCGGCGGCCTGCGCGCTCGCGCCAACGTCCGCGTCCTTACGCACGAAGCTGTGCGCTTCCTCAAGCACCAGCACGGTCGGAAGGGCCTTGTTCGTCTCTTTGATGTGACGCTGTAGGGCCTCGAATATCAGCCGGGAGATAACAGCTACGGCAATATGAACAACATCCGAAGGCACGAGTGAGAGATCAAGTATCGCGAGCGGCTCGGGAGAGCCTTTGCTGGGGCCAAGCAGGGCTGCGAGCCATTCGCCGAGGGATGTCGCACCGGCGGTATCGATGACCGGCCGGAGCCCGGCATCGCCAAGCATAACCTGTACACGGTTGATCAGTGGCTCGACATTATTCAGAGCCTGCCCGCCAGTCGCCATCGCAACATCGTGTATACGGTCGGGAAGCGCCGAAACGTCAAACCGGACCGGCGCGTCTTCACTGATCTCACCGTGAGTGACAGTGATCGGAAATACATCGGTGATCGTTCGTAGTGCCGTGAGAACGGTTTGAAGGTCACCGGGCTGGAAGTCGTTGTACCCGGATGAGTTCGCAGAGGTCCAATGGCGCGATGCGCGTACAGTTTCGATAGGAGCACGAATTACTATGACGGCGGCGGCAAGATCAGCAGCGTCCTTGCCGTACGTAGCAAGTGTTGTTTCATCCGATTGGATGAGGCCAAGCAGTCCTTCTAGTAGGGACCCGAAGTCACGGTTGCGCGGAAAGCCGGCAACGCTCTGAGGTAGGTCCGCGTAGAGTTGTTCGACCTGCCTGACATACCCTGTGTAACGCCTAATCACCTGCGCACGCGCGGTCATGGCTGACGAACCGGCATTGCGCAATTGGCGCAGCGCCCTCAGCAATATCGGGCGCTGAACGCCGGGCTGTGCGGATGTGAATGCCGCCCACTCCTGTCCGTTCCACAACCAGCCCGGCACGGTCAGCGGATTCGCGCCGTCTTTGCCGCCGACAGAGAACCGCCTGACAGGTAGGGTGCGATCACTAAACGCCTGAGAGTACTCGCCATTGGGGTCGAGAACTATGAACCGGGCGTTGGCTGGCTGTACTTGTGCGCCCTCCTGAAATACTGCTTGTGCCGCAGCGGCTGCACTTTCAAGAGACCAGCGGACAATGCCGGCGACGGAGCAGGACTTTCCACTGCCGGTATTACCGAGCACAGCAAGATGACGGCCAAAAAGCTTGTCGGGATGCACCCACACACGGGCATTACCGGCAAATGGCGCGGTGCCGATCTGGATCAGCCGGTCGTCGGTCTTGGCTTCAACAATAGAGCGTAGCTGTGTTGCAGTTGGAAGAAGTACCGGGTCTCCAACGGACGGCAATACCGGAACGCCCCGTTCCAGGGCATAGAGCGGCTGGCTGTCGCCGTCATTTCCTTCGCGCAAAAGAGTGCCGAACGGAATGGCGATGACGGTTCGGTCGGGATATGGAAGGTCCACAAGGGTGTCGTCGTGCCTTACTGAAGCTGGCTTCGCGCGCACGATGGAAATTTCCTTGATCACCGCAACGACCGCGCCGGTCTCATTCGGTATCAACATATAGGCGTTGACGCGCGGAAAGCCGGTAGGCGTCCCGGTATTGAGCGCTGTTGCCTGCGGCGTCTCGTTGAAAAGAGCTATGCGCAGCGCTTCGGCGGTGACGGTTTCAACGCGGCCTATCGAGAGCGTGCCGATGCGTTCGACAATTGTGGTCATGGTGAGCCACCGTCTTCACTCGGCTCTTTGGTCGTGATCTTGCCGCGCCGCTCCACAAGTTCGCTCATGCGGATCGTGAGCGGATCGATAGCCGGTTTCGGCAGATAGTGTTCAACCAGCGTCCGGATATCGCCGAAATGTTTGCCAATCAGCAGTGTGAGCTGCTGCGGCCTGCCGATACGAGAAACGAACGATGCGATCCGTTCATGCGGTTTCTGACCCCAGGCCAGAATTACGAGATGCGTGGACGGAATCGTGAGCATGTCCGCGATGACCCTGTTGATATGGTCATCCCCAAAACCGTATCCATAGGTAACGAGCACGTTGTTGGGCCGGCATATTGACGACGAGAAATCGCGGAATAGGTCGGCATAGGGATAGGCCGCAGTCTCAACGTCCTTGACTGCGTTGGGATAGATCATCACCGAACTCCGCGGGCTACTCGGCACCGCTGGATGCCCGGCATCGGCCCCGAAAGGTAGACCGATCCGATACAATCGCGGCTTGTCATATCGCCAGTCGAGCGAGCCGTGAAGCTTGGTCAGATGTATGACGCCTTCCAGGTGGCGCGGCTCGCCTCGTATTCCCGGCGGCGTGTAGTGCATGTCCACATGCAGTCGCGAAGACCTAAATTCCGGCTCAAGCGCGCCGGTGAAGCGGTCGATGATACGCAGCCCGGCATAATCACAGCCGCGTTCAATAAGGCGATCGTAGTTGGTCGTGAAAATGTGCAGCCGTTCCCTCGAAGCGGCCCTGCTGGCAAAGCTCATTAAGAACGAAACAAGGATTTCCCTGGCTAGCGGTCCGCCGCCGGTAGGCTCGTCATCGATACCGTCGCTGATGCTTTTTTCTGTAGCCAGAACATCCTTGATAAATCCACCGAGTACGTTGTCGATCGCCGCCTCCCACGCAGCGACATCCGTATGTTCGAGAATCTGCAAACCTGCAAGAAGGGCAAGTGCCGCCGAAAGTTGGTCCTCAATGTTGGCACTGCCTCTTCCCATGGCATCTGCCAGCTTTTTAGCACGAGCTGCCACCTTGTCTTCATTCGGGCATCCGCCAAAACCGGAACCGGCCATGCTTGTTGGGGCGCCGCCTGCGTGATTGGCTATGCCAGTCGTGAAGCCATTTCCGAGCAGAAGCGAGAGGTGCTCCGCCTGAAATACTGCGGACAGCCAAGGCTCAATCCGCTTCCGCCAAGCGCCGACTTCACTGGCTGGATCGTCGGGCGCTTCTGTCTCACCCCCAATATGAACGATGTGGTCATGGGCCCATTGCATCAGACAGACCTCAAATGTCGGAAACACACTCTGCTACCGAGGGTAGACTAGGTGCTATCGACTGCAGTGGATAGGTCTGCCCATTTAGCGAAACGAAGCTCTAGGCACGAAGCAGCGAACGGCCGCTCCCCACCCTGAAGAGCCGGATGCTCTATTCGCTCGGCGGTGGCCCTTCGGGCACCTCAGGACGACAGGGAACGGGGCCGGGCGCCGCCGCCCGTCAATCCTTGCGGACGTCGAGCACCGTGCCGCCGGTCATCGCCTGGAGGTCGGCCGGGGTCAGCTCGAACACCGCGTTCGGCGTGCCGGCCGCGCACCAGATCCGCTCCAGCGCCATCAGGTCGGCATCCAGGTAGACCGCCGGCTGCACGGCGTGTCCGATCGGCGCCACCCCGCCGATCGCGAAGCCGGTCGAGGCGCGCACGAACTCGGGGTCGGCGCGGCCGATCTTCTCGCCGAGTGCCGCGGCGATCTTCTTCTCGTCGACCCGGTTCACGCCGCTGGCCACCACCAGCACCGGCCGGCCGCTCTGCTTGGCCTGGAACACCAGCGACTTGCCGATCTGCGCCACCGTGCAGCCGCAGGCCGCGGCCGCGTCGGCGGAGGTCCGCGTGGAATCCGGCATCTCGACGACCGTCAGGTCGAACCCGCCTTCGGCGAGCAGGTCCTGCACGCGCTGGGCACTCGGCTTCAGGGGCATGGGTGGGGCTCCGGTTGCGTTGCGCCGCTCTAGCCCAGTCTCGGCCCGCTGGCAATCGGTGCGGCCGCCGCCGCCGATGCACCCCCGTCAGTCGGCGGTCACCCAGTCCCGGGCGGCGTCGCTTTCGGCCAGGGAGAAGATCCTGATGTCGATCGGAATCAGGAAGCCGATCGCGCTCATGGTGTGCCGGATCCACTCGGTGTCGGTGACGACGGCGACCCGGTTCCAGCGGGTCAGATGCTCGACGCCGACCCGGAAGTCCTCCCACATCGCGCCGGGCTCGAACCCGGTGCAGTCGGGGCCGATGCGGTACAGCAGCCGGACCTTCCGGTGTCGCTCCAGCGCCTTCTCGACCGCCGGGATCAGCACCGAACGGTAGTCCTCCGCACTGATGACGCCCTTGCCGGCGATCGCCACGACGTCGTCCGGATAGCCTTGCAGGATCTCGATCACGTCTGTCTCCTCAGCGCTACGGCCCCCGTCGGACAGGTGGGTCGCACGCTACGGAGCGCCACCCGTCGGCGCGTTGATCGACATCAACGCGCGAGCGGGGCCGGTCCCCGACACTCGTCGACGTTGCGAGCCACGACCGAGGGAGGCGTGAGCGTCCGATGCAGTGGGAACCGATCCACAAGAAGAACGGGACCGGCCCGGTTGCCCCCAATCTCGGCGACTACGATCGCGTCCGGAGCGAGTTCAGCTGGGTGAGCGCTCGCGCCGCGCTCGACGGGTTGCCGGGCGGCGATGGGCTGAACATCGCGCACGAGGCGGTCGACCGGCATGCCGCGGGACCGCGGGCCGGCCACACCGCCATCCGCTGGATCGCCAGGTCGGGGGCCGTCCGCGACATCAGCTACGCGGAGCTGCGTACCCTCACCAGCCGGTTCGCGAACGCGCTGAAGGGCCTCGGCGTCGCGAAGGGCGAGCGGGTGTTCGCGCTCGCCGGGCGGGTGCCGGAACTGTACGTCGCCGCCCTCGGCACCTTGAAGGCCGGCAGCGTGTTCTGCCCGCTGTTCTCGGCGTTCGGGCCGGAGCCGATCAAGTCGCGGATGACCCTCGGCTCGGCCCGGGTGCTGGTGACCACCACGGCGCTGTACCGCCGCAAGGTCGAGCCGATGCGGGCCGAGCTGCCGGAGCTGCGGCACGTGATCCTGATCGACGGCGACGGCAGCGTTCCGGGCACCCTCGGCTTCGCGGCGCTGACCGCCGATGCCGGCGACGCCTTCGCGATCGCGCCGACCGACCCCGAGGACATGGCGCTGCTGCACTTCACCAGCGGCACCACCGGCCGCCCGAAGGGCGCGATCCACGTCCACGGCGCCATCGTCGCCCACCACGCGACCGCCCGGCTGGCGCTCGACCTGCATCCCGAGGACGTGTTCTGGTGCACCGCCGATCCCGGCTGGGTCACCGGCACCTCCTACGGGATCATCGGTCCGCTGTCGGTCGGCGTCACCCTGCTGGTCGACGAGGAGGAGTTCGACGCCGAGCGCTGGTACCGCACCCTGCAGGACCAGAAGGTGACGGTCTGGTACACCGCGCCGACCGCGATCCGCATGATGATGAAGCTCGGGATCGAGCCGATCCGCGGCTTCGACACCTCCAGCCTGCGGTTCCTGGCCAGCGTCGGCGAGCCGCTGAACCCGGAAGGCGTGGTCTGGGGCGTGGAGGCGTTCGGCCTGCCGTTCCACGACAACTGGTGGCAGACCGAGACCGGCGGAATCATGATCGCCAACTACGCCGCCATGGACATCCGGCCCGGCTCGATGGGCAAGCCGCTGCCAGGCATCGAAGCGGCGGTCGTCGAACGCCTGGACGACGGCGGCGTGCGGGTGATCGACGAGCCCGACCGCGAGGGCGAACTGGCCCTGCGGCCCGGCTGGCCGTCGATGTTCCGCGGCTATCTGAACGAGGAGGAGCGCTACGCCAAGTGCTTCGCCGGCGGCTGGTACCTGTCGGGCGACCTGGCCCGCCGCGACGCCGACGGCTACTTCTGGTTCGTCGGCCGGGCCGACGACGTGATCAAGTCGGCCGGCCACCTGATCGGCCCGTTCGAGGTCGAGAGCGCGCTGATGGAGCACCCGGCGGTCGCCGAGGCCGGCGTGATCGGCAAGCCCGACCCGGTCGCGATGGAGGTGGTCAAGGCGTTCGTCGCGCTGAAGCCCGGCTTCGAGGCCGGCGAGCCGCTGCGCCGGGAGCTGCTGGGGCACTGTCGCAAGCGGCTCGGCGCCGCCGTCGCCCCGCGCGAGATCGACTTCCTGAAGGACCTGCCCCGGACCCGCAGCGGCAAGATCATGCGCCGGCTGCTGAAGGCGCGCGAGCTCGGCCTGCCCGAGGGCGACACCTCGACCCTGGAGAGCGGCACATGACCCCGACCGAGGCCACGAACGACGACCGGCCGGCGCTGCCGGAGCGGGCGCAGGCCCTCGACCTGCTGCGCGGCATGATCCGCATCCGCCGGTTCGAGGAGAAGTGCGCCGAGCTGTACAGCGCCATGAAGATCCGCGGCTTCCTGCACCTGTGCATCGGCGAGGAGGCGATCCCGGTCGGCGTGATGCCGACGCTGGTGCCGGAGGACGCGATCGTCGCGACCTACCGCGAGCACGGCCACGCGCTCGCCCGCGGCATGCCGATGGGCGCGGTGATGGCCGAGATGTACGGCAAGGCGGGCGGCTGCAGCCGCGGCCGCGGCGGCTCCATGCACCTGTTCGACGCGGCCACGCGGTTCTACGGCGGCAACGCCATCGTCGGCGGCGGCCTGCCGCTGGCGGTCGGGCTGGCGCTGGCCGAGAGAATGCAGGGCCGGCCCAACGTCGCCGCCTGCTTCTTCGGCGAAGGCGCGGTCGCCGAGGGCGAGTTCCACGAATCCATGAACCTGGCGGCGCTGTGGAACCTGCCGGTGCTGTTCCTGTGCGAGAACAACCTCTACGCCATGGGAACGGCGTTGCAGCTCTCCGAGTCGAACACCGACATCCATGCGAAGGCGGCCAGCTACGGCATGACGTCGGAGGCGGTCGACGCCATGGACGTGCTGGCGGTCGGGGCGGCGGCGCGGCGCGCGACCGAGGCGATCCGGGCCGGCGAGGGGCCGTACTTCCTGGAACTGCGGACCTACCGGTTCCGGCCGCACTCGATGTTCGACCCGGAGCTGTACCGGAACAAGGAGGAGGTCGAGGCCTGGAAGCAGCGCGGGCCGATCGTGACGTTCTCGCAGCGGCTGCGGGAGGCGGGGCTGCTCGACGACGCCGCGCTCGCCGGGATCGAGGCCGAGGTCGCCCGCGAGGTCGACGCGGCGGTGGCGTTCGCCGAGGCGAGCGAATGGGAGCCGGTCGGCGACTTGGCCCGCGACGTCTACACCGAGGAGGACGCGGCATGACGGCCCAGACCGCGAACGGCGGGACGATCGCCCTGACCTATCGCGAGGCGGTGCGGGCGGCGCTGCGCGAGGCCCTGGAAGCCGATCCCCGGGTGTTCCTGATGGGCGAGGACGTCGGCCGCTACGGCGGCTGCTACGCCGTCAGCACCGGGCTACTGGCGGAGTTCGGGCCGGAGCGGATCCGCGACACGCCGCTGTCGGAATCCTCGTTCGTCGGCGCCGGCATCGGGGCGGCACTCGGCGGCATGCGGCCGATCGTCGAGATCATGACGGTCAACTTCAGCCTGCTGGCGATCGACCAGATCGTGAACAACGCCGCCACCATCCGGCACATGTCGGGCGGCCAGTTCAGCATCCCGCTGGTCATCCGCATGGCGACCGGCGGCGGCCGGCAGTTGGCCGCCCAGCATTCGCACAGCCTGGAGGGCTGGTACGCCCACATCCCCGGCATCCGGGTGGTGACCCCGGCGACCCTCGAGGACGCCCGCGGCATGCTGGCGTCGGCGCTGGCCTGCCCGGACCCGGTGCTGATCTTCGAGAACGCCCTGCTGTACAACGACAAGGGCGAGATCCCGGCCGATGCCGGGGCGGTCGACATCGACCGGGCGGCGATCCGGCGGCCCGGTCGCGACGTCAGCCTGATCACCTATGGCGGCAGCCTCGGCAAGACCCTGGCGGCGGCGGAAAGCCTCGCCGGACAGGGGGTCGACGCCGAGGTCGTCGACCTGCGGACACTCCGGCCGCTCGACGACGCGACCATCCTCGGCTCGGTGCGCCGGACCCGGCGGGCGGTGATCGTCGACGAGGGCTGGCGCAGCGTCGGCATCGCCGCCGAGATCATGGCGCGGATCATGGAGCAGGCATTCTACGACCTCGACGCCCCGGTCGCCCGGGTGTGCAGCGAGGAGGTGCCGATCCCGTACGCCAAGCACCTGGAGGACGCGGCGCTGCCGCAGACCGACAAGATCATCCGGGCGGTCGAGCATCTGATGGGGAACCATGGCTGAGTTCCGAATGCCGTCGCTCGGCTCCGACATGGAGGCCGGGACCCTGGTCGAGTGGCTGGTGAAGCCGGGCGACACGGTGGCGCGCGGCGACATCGTCGCCGTGGTCGAGACCCAGAAGGGCGCGATCGAGATCGAGACCTTCCAGGCCGGCGTCGTCGACCGGCTGGTGGTCGAGCCCGGCACGGAGGTGCCGGTCGGCACGGTGATCGCGCATATCCGCGGGGAGGGCGAGCCGGCGGCGCCGGCGCCCGAGACACCGACACCCGCGTCCGAGCCGGTGGCACCGAAGGCCGCCAAGCCCCGGAAGCCGGCCGAGCCGACGGCGCCCGCCGCGGCCTCCCGTGCCCGGGTGTCGCCGGCGGCCCGACAGCGGGCGCGGGACCTGGGCGTCGATCTGGAGACGCTGACCGGCACCGGAGCCGACGGCGCGGTCACCCTGGTGGACGTCGAGCGCGCCGGCGCGGCCGCTCCGGCCCCGGTTCCCGCTCCGGCGGCCAAGCCGACCGGTGATGCGGCGGCCGCCATGCGGCGGGCGATCGCCGCGGCGATGGCGCGTTCCAAGCGCGAGATCCCGCATTACTACCTCGCCACCACCATCGACCTGACCCGGGCGCTCGACTGGCTGGAGACCGAGAACCGGCGGCGGCCGGTCGCCGAGCGGCTCCTGTACGGCGCTCTGCTGATCAAGGCCGCGGCCCTGGCGCTGAAGGAGGTGCCCGAGCTCAACGGCTTCTGGCGCGACGACGCGTTCGTGCCGGGAACGGGGATCCACGTCGGCGCGGCGATCGCCCTGCGGCGCGGCGGCCTGGTGGCGCCGGCGATCCGCGACACGGACACCAGGGAACTCGGCGACGTCATGGCGGCGTTCCGGGACCTCGTGCAGCGCGCCCGGACCGGCCGGCTGCGCGCCTCGGAACTGTCGGACCCGACGGTCACGGTGACCAGCCTCGGCGAGAACGGCGTCGAGACCGTGTTCCCGGTGATCTACCCGCCGCAGGTCGCCATCGTCGGCTTCGGCAGCGTCGTGGAACGGCCGTGGTCGGTCGACGGGACGATCGAATCCCGACGGGTGATCAGCGCCAGCCTGGCCGCCGACCATCGGGCCAGCGACGGCCACCGGGGCGCCCTGTACCTGCGCGCGCTCGACCGGCTCCTTCAAACTCCGGAGACACTCGCATGACCGAGGACGAGATCAGGGCGGCGGTGCTGGCGGCGCTGACCGGCGTGGCACCGGACATTGAGGACGAGACGGTCGACCCGGCCACGCCGTTCCGCGACCAGTTCGACTTCGACTCCATGGACCTCCTGAACTTCGCCATCGCCCTTCACCGGAGCCTCGGCGTCGAGATCCCGGAGATCGACTATCCCAAAGTGGCGAGCCTGGAGGGTTGTCTCGGCTACCTTTCGGGGAAGTTGCAGGACGCCTGACGCTCCTGTCGCCAGCAGGGACTGTCACACAACGTCACACTTCGTCTCGAAGGGTTCACACAACAGGCGGTTGTCGTCATCGGCGTGTTACCGGGCTCGACCATGCTTGTCGCATCGGATCAATCAAGACCGATGCGACAGGGATCGGGGTCAGTCATGGGTGCGCACTTCGCTTCGCAGCTTTCCGGCAACGACGGTTTCTCGCCCCTGGCGGTGCGGCCGGGTGCGGCGCGACCGGCCGGCACCCCGGTCCAGCGAGTGGCCGCGGGGACCATCGTGTTCGCCGAGGGCGACGTCGCCGACAGCGTGTTCGAGGTCGTCAGCGGCACCTTGCGTCTTCACAAGGTCATGGTGGACGGCCGGCGGCAGGTGACCGGTTTCGTGTCGGGCGGCCGGCTGCTCGGCGTCGCCCAGAGCGGCGAATGCCTGTGCACCGCCGAAGCGGTGACGCCGGCGGTCCTGCGCCGCCACCCGCGTGCCGCCTTCGAGCGTCGCATCGACGCGGAGCCGGGGCTGGCCCGGCGCATCCTGGCGGAGATGTGCAACGACCTGCGGCGGGCCCAGGACCAGATGCTGCTCCTCGGCCGCAAGTCGGCGGTCGAGAAGGTGGCGAGCTTCCTGCTGAGCCTCGCCGCCGACGAGGACGGGGACTATGCGGACAGCATCGACCTTCCGATGTCGCGTACCGACATCGCGGACTATCTCGGGCTGACCACAGAAACGGTTTCGCGGACCTTCACCAAGCTCCGGAACGACGGCCTGATCGCCCTGCCGTGCCCGGTGAGCGTCGAGTTCCTGGATCTCGACCAGCTGGAGGACCTCGCCACCGGCGGGGCCGACGGCGACGGCTGGGCGCGCCGGCCGGGGATCTGCTGACCCGGCCGCGGCCTACGGCTTGGCCGAGTCGAGTTGGATGATCTCGCCATCGACCGCGACCACCTTCGCCGCCCGATCGACTTCGGGGATCGCGGTGACGCATTCGCCGGTCGCGGACAGGGCGGTCGCGCTGTGGTCGGCGTCGCTCACCACGCAGGCGACCAGCGGTGGCTCGAAGTCCACCATCATGTGCCACGACATGGTCATGACGTTGGGGCGGCCGTCCCGCGCGGTGGTCAGCGGGACCACCGGCCCCGGTTCCAGGAGCCGGTAGACCTCCGAGAGAGGTAGGTCCTTCATCGCATCCCTCCGTGCCGATGCGTCCCGGCAGTTCAGGCCGTCAGCCGGTCCACCCAGGCCTCGCCGCCGCAGCTCGTCTCGTAGGCGATGGCGGTCTCGACGGCCCGGCGCACGACGTCGTCGGCGGCAAGGTGGAATCCCGAGTTCACCAGGGCGTGGCCGGCGCCCACCGCCAGCTCGCGTCCGCTGCCCTCGGCCCACAGGCGATCGGGCGCCAGGGACATGACCGAAAAGTCGGCGGCGATGGCCCAGACCGCGCCGGGGCGCGCCAGTATCAGCATCTGGCCGTAGACGATCGGCCCGCCGTTGCCGTTGGTTTCGGTCGTGAAGCCGTCCGCCTTCAGCAGCTCCCGCGCCCGGCCGGCGAACTCGAACGGTCCGTCGAGGTTGCCGAGGAGCTCGGCGGCGTTGTGCTGGAACAGGTTGAGTGCCCGCAGGTGGCCCGCGACCCCGAGGGCCCAGGGGCTGTGCCGGATCCACTTCGGTCCGACGATCTGCCGCAACGTGGCCGAGCACATCAGCGTGTCGCTGCCGATCCAGGTCGCCCCTGTCGCGCTGCATGTCATGGCGGCGATGACGCTCATGTCCCTGACCTCCGAACGGCCTGCGAGGCAGCGGCGCCAGGGCCGCCTCGTCGACTTTGGCGGGCCTGAGCGGTGCCGCATTAACATGGATCAATGGCCGGGCGGGCCCGACTGACCCAGGTCAAGGCGTGCGGTGGGCGGGCTGCCATGCTTCCCACAGACGGTGCGGTGGAGCGATCGACATGGCGGCCGACGGAGAAACCGGTTTCGACCCCGCGGTCATCAAGCGCCAGTTCCCGGGGCTGGCAGCTCCCGACCTGATCTACCTGGACAATGCCGCGACCGCGCAGGTTCCCGAGGTCGTCCTGGCGGCGCAGCGCGCCTTCGAGATCGAGGCGCGCGGCAACGTCCACGGCACGCCGCACCGCCGCTCGCGGGCGGCCCAGGCGGCCTACGACCATGCCCGCGCGGCGGTCGCCCGCTATCTCGGTGTCGTGCCGCGGGAGGTCGTGTTCACTTACGGCGCCACCTCGGCCATCAACATCGCGGCCGGCGCGCTGACCGAGCTGGTCGGGCCGCGCGACCGGATCGTGGTGACCCAGCTCGAACACCACAGCAACCTGCTGCCCTGGCAGCGCCTGGCCCATCATCGCGACGTCCGGCTGGAGGTGATCCCGGTCCGCCCGGACGGCCGGCTCGACCTCGACCGGCTCGAGCAGATCCTGCATCCCGATACCCGCCTGGTCGCGATCACCCAGTGCTCGAACGTGACCGGGGCGGAAACCGACGTCGCCCGGGTGGTGGCGGCGGCGCGGGCGGTCGGCGCCCAGGTGCTGCTCGACGGCGCCCAGGGCGCACCGCACGGGCCCGTCGACCTGCCGGCGCTCGGTGTCGACTACTACGCGTTCTCGGGCCACAAGGTGTACGGGCCGACCGGCATCGGCGTGCTGTGGGGCCGGCAGGAGGCGCTGGCGGCGCTGCCGCCGTTCCTGGTCGGCGGCCAGATGATCCGCGAGGTGACGCTGCAGACCGCGACCTTCGCCGACCCGCCGCGGCGGTTCGAGGCGGGCACGCCGCCGCTCGGCGGTGCCGTCGGCCTCGGCGCCGTGCTCGACTGGCTGGGCGGGCTCGACTGGACGGCGGTCCGGGCGCACGAGCGGAACCTGACGCGGCGGGCCATCGAAGGGCTGCAGGGCCTGCCCGGGGTTCGGATCGTCGGACCGACCGATCTCGACCGACGCGGCCCGGTGGTCAGCTTCGTGGCCGAGGGGATCGACAGCCTTGAGCTCTGCCGGCGGCTCGACCGCGACGGCCTGGCCTTGCGCTCGGGACATCACTGCGCGCAGCCGCTGCACGACGCCCTGGGGGTGCCGGGGACGGCGCGGGCCAGCTTCGCGCTGTACAACCTGGAGAGCGACGTCGACGCCCTGGTCGCCGGCGTCGACCGGGCGCTCCGGGACCTGCGGCGATGAGCGGGGGAGGCGCCGAGGGCTGCGGCCCGGCGGCCCTGGACTATGCCGCCCGCGGCTGGTCGGTGGTCCCGCTGCGCCCGGGCGACAAGCGCCCGCTGATCGCCTGGGAGGCGTTGCAGGAGCACGCGGCGAGCGCCGAAACGGTCGGGAAATGGTACGACCGGTGGCCGGACGCCAATGTCGGCATCGTGACCGGCGCGATCTCGCATCTGGTGGTGCTGGACGTCGACCCGAAGCACGGCGGTGCGGAGTCGCTGGAACGGCTGGAACGCGAGCACGGGCCGCTTGCCGATACCGTGGAATCGATCTCCGGCGGCGGCGGGCGGCACCTGTACTTCCGGCATCCCGGCAGCGAGGTGTCGAACCGCGCCGGGCTTCGCCCCGGCCTGGATCTGCGGGGCGACGGCGGCTACATCGTCGCGCCGCCGTCGGTGCACCCGAACGGCCGGCGCTATGCCTGGCGCGACGGCTGTTCGCCGGCGGAGCGGGAGCCGGCGGCGATGCCGTTCTGGCTGCTCGACCCACATGGTGTCCGGGCCGGTCGAAGACTGGCCGACTGGCGGTCGCTGGTGCGCGAGGGCGTGCCCGAGGGCGAGCGGAACAGCACCGTCGCCTCGCTCACCGGGCACCTGCTGTGGCACGAGGTCGATCCGGAGATCGCGCTCGAACTGATGCTGGGCTGGAACCGGCTGCGCTGCCGGCCGCCGCTCGACGACGACGAGGTTGCCCAGGTCGTGCGCAACATCGCGCACCTGCACGAGAAGCGGGACTGAGGCGGTTCCCGCCGGCCTAGAGGTGCTCGCCCTCGAGCTCCATGCAGCTCAGCCCGAAGGCCGCCAGGCCTTCCTCGATATAGTCGCCGAGCAACGGCATGCTGGTCAGGTACTGCGCGGTATGATCGGTGTGGCCGTCCCGGGCCGCCTCCAGCGCTTCGTCCCAGTCGCCCCGCTCGTAGGTCCCGCGGCCGATCCAGGCCAGCGCCACCAGCCGGCACTGCTCCTCCTCGCTCAGGTCGTCGATCGCCTGGCAGAGCTCCTGATAGGTCGGGTCGTCGCCGTAGGCTTCCAGGACCTGGCGCGCCTGGTCGTCGACCGCGTCCGACCCGTAGTCGGGCTCGACGACCTCCTCCTGCGCGTCGAAGGCGCGTGCCTTGACGACGATGAAGCAGATCCTCGCGAGGTCGAGTTCCAGGGCATCGCCGTCCTCCTCCGAGGGCGCTGGGTTCACGATGGTATCTCCTTGCGCTCCCGGCGGACCTCGGCGGGATCGACCCCGAAGTACCGCCCGATGGTCTCGTCCGTCATTCCCATGTCGACGAGGGCGGCCAGGGCCAGGGGAGACACCGGCCACGTCGCGCCGAGCGGCCCGTGCCGGTCCCGCGTCAGTGGTGCGGCGCGGCTGTCGGGTGACTGAAAAGCGGTCATTGGACATCCTCCCTGTGAGCGGATGTGCCGATCCCCACGCCTTCCCCCGGCACGGCCGGTTGATATCGACGGAATGCGTCATTGATATGAAGCGCCGGTGCCACCGGCGTGACATTGACGCAGATCAAGCCCGCAGCCGCTCGGAGACGATGGCGAGCGCGCTGGTGAGCAGCGCACCGGCGGTCGCCAGGGCCATGTCCTTCTCGGCGTCCCAGACGTCGCCCTGGGCACCGACATAGGCGATGCCGATCTCGCCGCCCAGGGTGGCCGCGGCCGCCCATTCCAGGATCTCGTAGGCGGCCGAGAGGCTCAGCACCACCGCCACCGGCAGGAACAGGCGCCAGGCCGTCCCTATGCGGTCCGTCGGCGGCAGGATCTCCCGGATCGGTGCGGTCAGCAGCAGGCCGTAGGCGAGGTGGACCAGCCGGTCGTAGTGGTTGCGCTCGAAGCCCAGCATCCCGTTGAGGGTCGAGCCCGTCAGCGCCTCGGCCCAGCGGTCGTACGGCACCAGGGAGTAGGTATAGTGCGCGCCGACCGCGTGCAGGCACAGGAACGCCAGGATACACAGGAACGACGCGCGGCTGAGCGACAGCCACGCGCCGGTACGCCACAGGATCGCGACGAACGCCACGACCAGCAGGTTCTCCAGCGCCCAGTCGCCCCGGTCGAGTGGCGCCACCGCGAGCGCCAGCCACAGCCCCCCGTAGCCGACCGCGAGACCTTCCCGGAGCCGCTGGTCGGTCATCCGGGAGGGCCCCGGCCGATGGCTGTCAGCGCCGCGCGACGTTCAGCGGACTACTTGCGGAGCGACTTCCGGAACGCCTCCTCGACCTTGGCGCTGCTCGCCGCCGCGGCCTCGGCCGCCCGCTTGGCGTCGGCGGCGTCCTTGGCGGCCTTCTCGGCGGCCATCTTGTTGTGGTCCATCATCGAGTCGAGCCGCTGGTTGATCGCCTGAACGCTCTTCTCGAGGTCGCCGAGCCGGCTGTTCACGCTGCCCATCTCGCCCTGGCTGGCGCATCCGCCGAGGGCGGCGGTGGCGACGAGAACGCTGGCGACGGCAAGACTCCGCAATACGGGCATCACACTTCTCCTCACAGGACGATGCCGGCCCTCCACCCGTGACCGTGGCGGCGCGGCGATGGCGACACGCTGGCACATGCATGGCCGGCGGCATTGATCTCGATCATGCGTCCGGCGGTCCCGCCGCCCGGTTGGCGGATGCGATCCGGGCGTGCACCGCGCGCTCGTCGGCGGCGAGCGCGTCGCTGACGACCACCGGGTAGGCCGACGCGGACAACGCGCGTACCGGATCGGGCAGCGCCGTCACCTGCTCGGCGGCGTGCCAGCGGACGGCCGCGAGCGGCCGTGGCGGGGCGGTCCGTCGTCCCCCCGCCATGACCGGTTGCAGCAGCGGGGTTCCGGGCAGGGCCTCGTCGTGCCGGGCGATCGTGTCGCCGTCGGCGGTACCGTCGCGGAACCGTCGGAACACCTGCTTGCGCCCGGGCAGGGTGCGCTTGCCGGTCGACAGCTTCATGCGGCCCTCGCCGCCGTAGGCGGTGAGCTTGTAGGCGATGTCCAGGGCCGGTGCGTCGGCGGACACGCTCATGTCGGTGCCGACGCCGAAAGCGTCGATCGGCGCCCCGTCGGCCAGCAGCCGGGCGATCGCATGCTCGTCCAGGCCGCCGCTGGCGACGATCCCGACCCGCTCGAGGCCGGCGGCGTCGAGGCGTTGCCGGGTTGCGGTCGCCAGGGCGCCCAGGTCGCCGGAGTCGAGGCGGACGCCCTGCACCCGGAAGCGGTTGCCGAGCTCGCGGGCGAGCGCCACGACCCGGTCGACCCCGTGCAGGGTATCGTAGGTGTCGACCAGCAGGACGGTCTCCGGGTGCACGCCGGCGAACCCGCGGAAAGACTGCATCTCGTCGTCGCAGGCCTGCACGAAACTGTGCGCCATGGTCCCGGCGACCGGGATGCCGAACCGCCGGCCCGCCAGCACGTTCGAGGTCGAGGCCACGCCGGCGAGGTAGAACGCCCTGGCCCCGTACAGCGCGGCGTCGATCCCCTGGGCCCGGCGGCTGCCGAAATCGATCACCGGCCGGCCGGCTGCCGCCGCGACGATACGCGCGGCCTTCGATGCCATTACGGTCTCCAGGCCGACCACGTTCATCAGCACCGTCTCGACGAGCTGGGCCTCCGCGATCGGCGCCACGACCTCCAGGATCGGTTCGTTCGCGAACACCGGCGTACCTTCCGCGACGGCGTGGACGTCGCCGGTGAAGCGCAGGCTCGACAGACTGTCCAGGAAGGCTTGGTCGAACCCGGGCTGGGTGCCGAGGTAGGCACGGTCGCCGGCGTCGAAGCGCAGCCGTTCGAGGATGTCGACGGCGCGCTCGATCCCGCACGCCAGCAGGAAGTTGCGGCTTGCCGGCAGCTTGCGGACGAACAGGCTGAACACCGCCTCGCCGGCCATGCCGAGCGCCTGGTAGGCGCGCGCCATCGTCAGCTCGTAGAGGTCGGTGAACAGCCCGAGACCGTTGTCCCCGGCACCTGTGCTCCGGTCGTCCTGATCCACGTCGGTGGTCTCCCGGGATCGTCCCGCTCGGCCGTCCCTGCGGGTGTGCGCGCCGCAGCAGGGTGACCGCAACAGGGTGACCGCGGCCGGCCCGGGCGTCGTTGAGATGGGTCAACGGCGGGTGGCGCGGAATTGACTCCGGTCAATGCGTGCCCCGCCGAGACGGCGCCACCCTTCACCCAAAAGCATCAGGAGGAACCCGTGTCGACCCCGATCGAGATCGTCTTCAAGAACATGGATCATTCGGAGTTCGTCGAGCAGCGCGTCCACAAGGAGGCGGAGAAGCTGGACCGGTTCTTCGACCGCACCGGTTCGATCCGGGTGGTGATCGAGGCCGCCAACAAGACCCATCGCAAGGGCGATCTGTACCAGGTCGGCATCCACATGAAGGTGCCGCCGTCCGGGTCGCTCGACGTCAACCGCGCCAAGCCGCAGAGCCATGCCCACGAGGACGTCTACGTGGCGATCCGCGACGCGTTCGCGGCCGCCCGCAGGCTTCTGCAGGACCACTCGCGCAAGCTCGGCGGGCATGTGAAGACCCACGAGGCGCCGCTGCACGGCCGGGTGATCCGACTGTTTCCCGAGCAGGGCTACGGCTTCGTCGATGCCAGCGACGGCCGCGAGATCTACTTCCATCAGAACGCCGTCGCCGGGGACGCCTTCAACCAGCTCGAACAGGGCAGCGAGGTCCGCATCGTGGTCGCGGAGGGCGAAGGCGAGCACGGCCCGCAGGCTTCCACCATCGTCCCCGTCGGCAAGCATCACATCGTCGAGTGACCGGGCCGGTGATGGAGGCTCCGCAACCGCTCGAGCGCGAGCGCCTGGCCCTTCGGTGCGACCTGTCGGGACTGGCTTTCGGAACCACTGCCGACCTGTCGGACGTCGACCTGATGGTCGCGCAGGACCGGGCGAGCGCGGCCATCGACTTCGGCGCCGAGGTCTCGGCGCCGGGGTTCAACCTGTTCGTCGTCGGGGCGTCGCCCGACAGCCTCGACGAGGCGGTCAAGGCGCTGCTGGAGGACCGGGCGCGCTCGGCCCCGCCGCCGAGCGACTGGGTCTACCTCAACAACTTCGCCGAGCCGCACAAGCCGATCGCCATGGAGCTGCCGCCGGGGCGCGGCCCGGGTTTCCGGGACGCCATGCGCGCGCTGGTCCAGGACCTCAAGGTGGCGTTGCCGGCGGCGTTCGAGAGCGACGACTACCAGGCTCGCCGGACCGTCATCGAGCAGGCCTTCAGCCAGAAGCAGGAAGCCGCCTTCAAGGCGCTGCAGGAGGAGGCGACCGCGGCCGACATCGCGGTGATCCGCACGCCGTTCGGCTTCACGCTGGCACCGATGAAGGACGGGCAGGTGCTGCGGCCCGAGGCGTTCAACGAGCTTCCCGAGGCGACGCGCAACCGGGTCCACGAGACCATCCAGGGTCTGGAGAAGAAGCTCGAGGCGATCCTGCGGTCGGTGCCGGTGTGGGACAAGCAGCGCCGCATGGACCTCCGCAAGCTCGGCCAGGAGACCACCGAGAACGCGGTCGGTCACCTGATCGACGAGCTCAAGGCGCCGTTCGCCGACCTGCCGAAGGTGCTCGGGCACCTCGAGCACGTGCGGACCGACCTCGTCGACAATGTCGGCCTGTTCATTCCCCAGCAGGGTGGCGAGGAAAACCAGGAGGGCGACGCCGTCGTGGTGGCGCCGTTCGACCGCTACGAGGTGAACCTGCTGGTCACGCGCCCGGAAGGGGAGGGCGCACCGGTCGTCCAGGAACTGCACCCGTCCCTGTCCAACCTGGTCGGCCGGATCGAGCACGTGTCGCGGCAGGGCGTGCTGATCACCGACTTCCGGCTGATCAAGCCGGGCGCCCTGCACCGGGCGAACGGCGGCTATCTTCTGCTGGACGCCCGTTCCGTCCTTACCGAACCGTTTGCCTGGACCGCATTGAAGCGCGGGCTGAAGGCCCAGCAGATCCGCATCGAGAGCGCGGTCGACCTGCTCAGCCTGACCAGCACGATCTCGCTCGAGCCCGACCCGATCCCGCTCGGTCTCAAGATCGTGCTGTTCGGCGAACGGCGACTGTACTACCTGCTGGCGGCCCTCGATCCGGAGTTCCGCGAGCATTTCAAGGTGCTGGCCGACTTCGACGACGCCGTCGATCGCAAGGACGATGCCGAGGTCACCTATGCCAGGCTGGTGGCGACCCTGGCGCGCGCCAAGCAGCTCGCGCCGCTGGACCGCGACGCCGTCGCCCGCGTCGTCGACCGGGCCGCCCGGCTGGCCGGCGACGCCGCCAAGCTCACCCTGGCGGTCGAGAAGATCGGCGACCTGCTGGTCGAGGCCGAGTACTGGGCGAAGAAGGACGGCGCGCCGATCATCCGGGCGGCCGACGTGGACCGGGCGATCGCCGAGCAGATCAGGCGGGCCAGCCGGATCCGCGAGCGCAGCCAGGAGGCGATCCTGCGCGACATCGCGCTGGTGGACACCAGCGGCTCGGCGGTCGGGCAGATCAACGGGCTGAGCGTCCTGGAGCTCGGCGGCTTCATGTTCGGCCGGCCGACCCGGATCACCGCCCGCGTCAGCCCGGGGGCCGGCAAGGTGGTCGACATCGAGCGCGAGGTCGAGCTCGGCGGGCCGATCCATTCCAAGGGCGTGCTGATCCTGTCGGGGTTCCTGAGCGGCCGCTATGCGCTGGAGGCGCCGATCTCGCTGCAGGCGAGCCTGGTGTTCGAGCAGTCCTACGGCGGCGTCGACGGCGACAGCGCGTCGTCGGCCGAGCTGTACGCCCTGCTGTCGGCCCTCGCGGAGGTGCCGTTGCGGCAGGACCTTGCGGTCACCGGCTCGGTCAACCAGCACGGCACCGTGCAGGCGATCGGCGGCGTGAACGAGAAGATCGAGGGCTTCTTCGACATCTGCCGGGCGCGCGGGCTCACCGGCAGCCAGGGCGTGCTGATCCCGGAGGCCAACGTCCAGCACCTGATGCTGCGCGAGGACGTGATCGAGGCCTGTGCGGAGGGGCGCTTCGCCGTCTACCCGGTCGCCACGGTCGACCAGGGGCTGGCGCTGATGACCGGGTCGCCGGTCGGGGAGCGCGGGCCGGACGGAACCTTCGCCGAGGGCACGGTCAACCGTCTGGTCGAGGACCGTCTGGCGACGTTCGCGAAGGCCCGCCGCTCGGTCGTCGGCGAGGCCGGCGCGCGGGAACTCGGAGGACGCGTGACATGACCGACCCTCAGTCGGCTCCGCGGGTGATCCGGCGACTGGTCGTCGGCTTCCACGATGCGGCCGGGTCGTCGTCGGCGCTCGAGGCCACGGTGCGCCTCGCGCGCACCATGGAGTCCCAGCTGCTGGGCATCTTCGTGGAGGACGCCCCGCTGCTCGAGTGGTCGTCGTCGCCGCTGACCCGGCAGGTCGGCCGGGGCGTCCGTCCCGGCGGGACGTTCACGCCCGACACGCTGGCGGCCGACTTCGCGACCGCGGCGGCGATGATGCGGGAGCGCCTGGCCCGGTTGGCCGGCGGTGTCGGACTGACCGCCGGGTTCCGGGTCGCGCGGACCAGCGCCAGCTCGCTCGATTTCGACGGCAGGGAACCGGGTGACCTGCTGGTGGTCGTCGAGCCGACCGACCCGATGGCCCGTCTGAGCTACCCGTTCGCGGGTCTGCTGCAGACCATCGCCAGGACGTCGGTGCCGGTGCTGTACATGCCGCACCGGGTTCTGCAGCGGCGCGGCCCGGTGGTGTCGATCGCCCCCCGGCCCGACGACCCCGGCCAGCGGCTGGCGGCCGAGGTGGCGGCGACCATCGGCGAGGACCTGCTGAACCTGCCGCCGCCTGCCCACGGAAGCTCCCCCGGCGTCGGTGGCCCGCTCAGCCTGCAGGACCTGAGCCGCGCCTTGAGCGGCGTCCGGGAGCGTCTGCTGGTCCTGAGCCGGCCGACCCTGCCGGCCGACGACCCGTGCCTGTTCGCCTCGATCGCCACGCAGCGCATGGTCCCGACGCTGGTCGCCGGCACCGGCAAGAACGGCGACCCGACGGCCTGATCACGCCATGCAGGCCTCCCGGCCGGTCGGCGCCGGCCGGTTGGCGGGCGCGCCCGACCGGCTGTTGCTCAGGGTCTCGAGGAAGGTGCGGCCCCAACGGTGCACGTCGTGGACCGCGAGGTGCTCCATCATCGTGCGCCACCGCTCGCGGCGCTCGTCGAGCGGCATCTGCAACGCCGTCCGCAGTTCCCGGGCCGTGGCTTCGACGTCATGCGGATTGACCTGCAGGGCCGTCGGCAGTTCCTCGGCGGCGCTGGCGAAGCGGGACAGCACCAGAACGCCCGGGTCGTCGGGGTCCTGGGCGGCCACGAATTCCTTGGCCACCAGGTTCATGCCGTCGCGCAACGGCGTCACCATGCCGACCCGGCTGGCCCGCAACAGGGCTGCGACCTGGGCATGGTCGACGGTGCGGTGCATGAGGCGGATGGGGGTCCAGTCGACCATGCCGAAGCGGGCGTTGATGCGCCCCGACAGCGCCTCGAGCTCACCCTGGATCGCGCGGTATTCCGGAACCAGCAGCCGGGACGGTGCGGCGATCTGGAACAGTGTCGCCTGCCCGGCCCATTCCGGGTGCCTTTCCAGCAACGTCTCGACGGTCCGGAACCGCTCGGCCAGCCCCTTGCTGTAGTCCAGCCGGTCGACGCTCGCGATGGTCAGCGGCGATCCGGCGGTCGCGCGAAGCCGGGCCGCGCGGGCGGCCACCGCCGGCGAGGCCGCCAGGGCCGCGAAGCCGTGCGTGTCGGCGCCGACCGGGAAGGCGCCGACCCGGACCGTCGTCCAGCCGATGGTCACCAGGTCCTCGCCGACCCGACGGCCGAGCCGGTGCCGCTCCACGAAATCGAGGAAGTTCTGCACGCAGGCCCGGGTCTGGAAGCCGACCAGGTCGTAGGCCGCGAGGTCGTCGACCAGTTCCAGCGCCCAGGGCATCGCGGCGAAGGTTTCCGCCGGCGGGAACGGGACGTGCAGGAAGAAGCCGATCGGCCCGCGCACGCAGCGGTTCCGCAGCATCCGGCCGAGCGGCATCAGGTGATAGTCGTGCACCCAGACGCTCGTGGTCGGGCCGACTTCGGCCAGCAGGGCGTCGGCGAACCGCCGGTTGACCGTCCGGTAGGCGGTGTAGTCGGCGTAGTCGAAGCGGGCGAGATCGAGCCGGCCGTGCAGGACCGGCCAGAGCGCGCAGTTCGCCATGCCGTCATAGTACCGCGAGCGCTCCTGCTCGGTCAGGTCCAGCGTCGCCACCGCGAAACTGCCGGCGTCCGCCAACCTGGCCCGACCGGCCGGCGAGGCGCTGGTCCGGCCGCTCCAGCCGAGCCACAGCCCGCCACGCTCCGCCAGAACGGGCCGCAGGGCGATCGCCAGCCCGCCCGCTCTGGAATCCCCGTCGAGGGGCGGGACCCGGTTCGATGCGATCAAGACACGTCGCATGCAGCCCCCTGCGCCGATGCGCATTGTCCTGGGCCGCTGTCGCCCCCTCACCGATCCACGGCGCCGTTGTCGACAGTCCCGCATTGCATGAATGCGGCGAGCCGGCGTTGACCTAGCTCAACCGACCCGCAGCTTCGCTCCCGTCGGCGATGTCCGTCGCCCGCAGGGCGGCGGCGTCGTCTTCCGGGCTGGACGGGTTGATCGGCAGACCGGAGCCCAGCTCGAAGCCGCCGGGCCGGGCAAGGTCGGGAACGATCCGGACGGACCAGTGGTCGCTCGCGGGGACACGGTCCCGCAGGCCGGCCGACTCGATCATCAGGTTGTAGGCCGGCTCCCCGGTCGCCCGTTCCAGACGCGACACCGCCCGGCGGAGCACCGGACCGAGCTCGGCGAGTTCCTCCGGACCCGCCTCGGCGAAGGTGGCGGCGTGGCGGAACGGCGTGATCCGCAGCTCGAACGGACTGCCGGCGGCGAACGGCACGGTGACCAGGAAGCGTCGGGTCGCCTCCACCGTACGGCGACCGTCGGTCGCCTCGCGCTCGAGCTCGTCGCAGACCGGGCAGCAGCCGGTCTGGGCATACCGGTCGCGCGTCCACTGCGCCCGAGCCGTCACCTTCGGGGTCGCGATGGCGGTCGCGATCACCTGCGAATGGGGATGGACCAGCGAAGCGCCGGCGCGGCGACCGCGGTTGCGGAACACGAAGACGGCCTCCACGCCGGGCCGTTTCGCGAGGTCGACGAACCGGCGGTGGCAGGTGTGGACGACGGCGTGCAACTCGGCCTCGTCGAACGTCGCGAGGTCGGCGTCGTGGCGCGGGGATTCGATGATCACCTCGTGGTAGCCGAAGCCGGCCAGCCGGGTCTGCACGGTGGCCGGCATCGGCGCCGGATCGCCCTGCGGCCGCAGTGCGGGGTGCTTGTTCGCGATCACCCGGGTGTACCAGCCCGGCGACCGGTCGGCGGGGGTCTCATCGAGAACCGGCGGGATCAGCCGCTCGTTTCCCGGGCAGAACGGGCACGCACGATCGGTGTCGCCCGCCGGCTCGCGGTTCCCGTCGACCAGCCAGTCCGAAGGGCGCCGGCCGCGCTCCGGGGCGACGATGACCCAGGCGCCGGTGGTCGCGTCCTGACGGTACTCGCTCATGGTCCGGCGGCCGTCTCGGCGGCGGCGACCCGCTGCTTGACCGCGGCGAAGCTGTCCGGGCTGACCGAGATCGAGTCGATGCCGCATTCCACCAGGAACTCGGCGAACGCCGGGTGATCGCTGGGGGCCTGGCCGCACAGCCCGACCTTGGCGCCGGCCTTGTGCGCCTCGACGATGACGTTGCGGATCATCCATTTCACCGCTTCGTCCTGCTCGTCGAACAGTTCGGCCAGCTCCGCCGAGTCGCGGTCGACGCCGAGCGTCAGCTGGGTGAGGTCGTTGCTGCCGATCGAGAAGCCGTCGAAGCGCCGGGCGAAGGCTTCGGCCAGGATCACGTTCGACGGAATCTCGCACATGACGTAGACCTCGAGCCCGTTCTGGCCGCGCCGCAGGCCGTTCTCGGCCATTACCTCCAGCACCCGGTCGGCCTCCTTGGCCGAGCGGCAGAACGGGATCATCACCACGACGTTCGTGAACCCCATGGCCTCGCGCAGCCGCCTGATGGCCCGGCACTCCAGCGCGAAGCCTTCACGGTAGCGCGGCGAGTAGTAGCGCGAGGCGCCGCGGAACCCGATCATCGGGTTCTCCTCCTTCGGCTCGAACTCGGCACCGCCCAGCAGGTTGGCGTATTCGTTGGTCTTGAAGTCGCTCATCCGGACGATCACCGGGTCCGGGAAGCGGGCGGCGGCGATCCGGGCCAGCCCGCGGGCCAGCCGGTCGACGAAGTACTCGGTCTTGTCGTCGTAGCCGGCGGTGAGGTCGGCGATCGCCTGCCTGGCCGTCTCGTCGCGCAACCCGTCGAAGCGGACCAGCGCCATCGGGTGGACCTTCACCAGGTTGGCGACCACGAACTCCATGCGGGCCAGCCCGACGCCGTCGGCCGGCAGTCGCCACCAGCGATACGCCGCCGCCGGGTTGGCGAGGTTGAGCATCACCTTGGTCCGGGTCGCCGGGATGTCGCCGAGGTCGAGCGGTACCCGCTCGTAGTCGGCGCGGCCGTCGTAGACGAAGCCCTGGTCGCCCTCGGCGCAGGACACTGTCACCTCCTGCTCGCCGTGCAGGACCCGGGTGGCGTCGCCGGTGCCGACGATCGCCGGCAGGCCGAGCTCGCGGCTGACGATCGCGGCGTGCGAGGTGCGGCCGCCATGGTCGGTCACGATCGCGGCCGCCCGCTTCATGATCGGCACCCAGTCCGGGTCGGTGGTGCGGGTGACCAGGACGGCGCCGTCGACGAAGCGGCCGATGTCGCCGGCGTCCTCGATCACGCAGACCCGGCCGGCCACAACGGCGTCGCCGATGCTGAGGCCGGTCGCGAGGGTCCGGCCCTTGGACCGGATGCGGTAGGTCGCGAACCCCTCGGACCCGCGGCGCGACTGCACGGTCTCGGGCCGGGCCTGGACGACGAACAGCTCGCCGGTGGCGCCGTCCTTCGCCCACTCCACGTCCATCGGCAGGCCGTAGTGCTGCTCGATCGTGCCGGCCCAGCGCGCCAGGGCCAGGATCTCGTCGTCGCCCAGGACATAGTCCTCCCGCTCGGCCCTGGAGGTCGGGACGTTGCGCGTGGTTCGCCCGTCACCCTCGGCCGCGTAGATCATCTTCTGGGCCTTCGCCCCGATCCGCTTCTCGACGATCGGGACGAGTGCGGGATCGGCCAGCAGCGGCTTGAATACCTGGTACTCGTCCGGGTCGACGGTCCCCTGCACCACGTTCTCGCCGAGTCCCCAGGCGGCGTTGATCAGCACCACCTTGTCGAACCCGGTCTCGGTGTCGATCGTGAACATCACGCCGGAACCGCCGAGATCCGAGCGGACCATGCGCTGCACGCCGATCGACAGCGCCACCTTGAGGCTGTCGAAGCCCTTGGCCCGGCGGTAGCTGATGGCGCGGTCGGTGAACAGCGAGGCGTAGCAGCGCCGGCAGGCGTCGATCAGGGCGTCGGCGCCGCGGATGTTCAGGAAGCTCTCCTGCTGGCCGGCGAAGCTGGCGTCGGGCAGGTCCTCGGCCGTCGCGCTGGAGCGGACCGCGACGTCGACCTCGCCGGCACCGGCCCGGCGGCTCAGTTCGGCGTAGGCGGCCCGGATCGCGGAGGCGAGGTCGTCGGGCCAGTCGCCGGCGAGGAAGGCGCGCCGGATGTGCCGCCCGGCCTCGGCGAGCGACAGCCGGCCGGCTTCGTGTTTCGCCAGGGCGCCGGATACGACGTCGCGCAGGCCGTTGTGCTCGACGAAGCGCCAGTAGGCGTCGGCGGTGGTCGCGAATCCGGGCGGCACCTGCACGCCGCGTGGCGCCAGGGCGCCGATCAGCTCGCCGAGCGAGGCGTTCTTGCCGCCGACCCGCGGGACGTCGCCGCGGCGAAGATCCTCGAACCATTCGACCAGTACCGTAGCCTCGGCCAACCCACTCTCCCGTTTGCTAGGCGGCGCCGCGGAGCCGGAAGTGCGGCTCGAACGCGCCGATCAGGTCGATCCAGTCCTCCATCAGGCGGGTCATCAGGAACCGCTCGCGGACCGATTCCCGTCCGGCCTCGCCGAGCCGCCGGCCGAGATCCGGGTCCTTGAGCACCTGCACGATCCGCTCGGCCGCCTGCTCGACGGTTTCGACCAGGAAGCCGCTGACGCCGTCCTCGATCTGATGGCGGATCCCGCCGACCCGGCCGCCGATTACCGGCGTGCCCTTCCACATCGCCTCGGTCACGGTCAGCCCGAAGCCCTCGCGCGTCGACTTCTGCAGGACCACGGCGGCGCGGCGCTGCAGGGCGTTCACCAGGGCCGAGTCCTGGACCGACAGGATCCGGATCCGGTCCTCCCGGCAGCTGCACAGGGAGGCGAAGATCTCCTGCCCCTCCGGATCGTCGGTCGCGACGTTGCCGACCAGCACCAGGGTCGCGTCGACCTGCCTGCGGGCGATCCGGAAGGCCTCGATCACGCCGCGGGGATCCTTCCACTTGTCGAACCGCGACACCTGCACGACCAGCGGCAGGTCCGTGGGGATCCCGTAGTGCTCCAGCCGGTCGTCGATCTCGGCCTCGGACAGATCCTTGTTGGTGGTGGTGAACGGGTTGATGGCCGGCATGATGAAGCGCTGCGGCGGCCCGATCGGCTGCGCGTACTCCGGCAGCGACAGCACCACCGCGTCGTAGCGCTCGACGAACCGGGCGAGATAGGCCCAGGCGTCCGGATTCGGGTTGCTGAGGTCGACGTGGCAGCGCCAGACCCAGGGCGCCTTCTTGCGGTAGTGGCAGATCAGCGGCAGCGGCTGCGGGTCGTGCACGATCACCAGATCGTGGTCGAAGTGGTTCCGGCAGGCGTTCTCGTAGACCACCTGCTCGTAGATATCGCGCTTCAGGTCGCTGAGGTTGATGTCGCCGCCCTGCAGGGCGTTGTGCATCTTCTTGGTGACGCTGAAGAAGTCCGGCCGGCCCTGGATCACCCGCCAGCCGGTGCGGATGCCGGCGCGGTTCATCAGCAGCGTCAGCGACGACAGGATCTCGGCGACCCCGCCGCCGTAGTAGGTCGAGTTCACGTTGACGACGTGCAGGTCGTGCAGGCGGGCGGCCTTGGCCATGATCCGCTCGACCGCTTCGGCGCCGACGAGCGGCTCGTAGTCTTCCACCGACTTGAGAGCCGGATCGGACGCTACCGTGTCGCTCCGTTCCATGCGGCAAGGCTGGGCTCGGCGGCTCCGGCTCACCATGATCTGGGTCAATCGACCGGGGACTGCCCCGGTCCCGGGTGTACCGGGTGGCGGTAGCCGCGCTTGAGTTGAGTCAATGCGCCCGATCCGGCGGCCGGATATCCAAGGCAATGCCGTGCCCGCAGCAAGCGGCGAAGCCGGGGAGCAGCGGACCATGCCAGCCAATGACCCGCGGGAGACCGTCGAACTGCCGCCGTGCCCGGCGGCCGCGACCATGCCGGTTCGGGAGGCGATCGCCGGGCGTCGTTCGGTCCGGTCCTATGCCGACCGGGCGATGCCGCTGGAGGCGCTGGCCGGGATCGTATGGGCGGCGCAGGGCGTGACTTCGCCCGACGGCCGGCGCGCCGCACCGTCGGCGGGCGCGCTGTATCCGTTGTCGCTCCATGTGGTGGCCCGCCGGGTCGACGGGTTGCCGGCGGGGGTGTGGCGCTACAGCCCCGAGCACCACGCGCTCGAGCGCAGGGGCGAGGGTGACCGGCGAACCGAGCTGGCGCATGCGGCCTTGCGCCAGCATTGGCTGGACGACTGCGCCGCGGTCCTGGTTCTTGCCGCCTGCTGCGAGCGTACGGTCCACAAGTACGGCCGGCGGGGCGAGCGCTACGTCGACCAGGAGGCGGGGTTCGCCGCCGGCAACGCCTGGCTGATGGCCCGGGCGCTGGGGTTGGACGCGGCCGTCGTCGGGGCGTTCGTGGACGCCGACGTCGGGGGGGTGGTCGGGCTCGCCGAGAACCAGCGGCCCCTGTTGTTGCTGGCGGTGGGAGCCGGCGGCGACGCGATTCCGGACGATCGGCCGCCGGTGGCCTGATCCGTCGTCGGATCCAGCGGTCCGGGGGCTCCGCACGCGCTTGACGCCCGCCGAAGCCTCGCGTATACCGCCCGCTCTTCGCCGCCCGCCGTCGGGCGGCGTCCCAGTTTGTGTGGTCCGTGGCGGCATCGGCCCCCGGTCCGAGACGAAGGAGCGACCCATGGCGCGACGCTGCCAGGTGACCGGCAAGGGCGTGATGTCCGGCAACAACGTCAGCCACGCCAACAACAGGACCCGTCGGCGTTTCCTGCCGAACATCCAGGAAACCTCGCTGCTGTCCGACGCGCTCGGCCGGATGATCCGGCTGAAGCTGTCGACCAGCGCGATCCGTACGATCGAGCACAATGGCGGCCTCGACGCCTATCTCGTCAAGGCGAAGCCGGCCGACCTGTCGCTGGAGGCCCGCCGCCTGAAGAAGCAGATCGAGAAGGCGCAGGCTCGCGCCGCCGCCTGATCCGGTCGCTTCGATCGAGAGTTCCGACGCCCGCCGCCAGGCGGGCGTCGTCGTTTCGGGGCCGCCGCTTGTAGCGTCGTGGCCGCTCAGCCGTCCGGCCGCAGTCGACGGCCCTCGGCGACCCCGTGACTGACGTAGTGCCGGTAGGCATCGACTCCGGCCGCGGCGACGTCCGGGTTGGCCGTCAGGTAGGCCGCGGCATCGAACTCCTCGCGCGGAACCTGCTTCGACAGGTGGAGGTGGCTGAGATTGCCGCTGTAGTCGTGGTAGCAGATGCAGCCTTCCGCGAAGTAGTGGCAGACCAGCGCCTTGCGGCTCCAGCGGCGGTCGCGGCGCGGCGAGCCGCCGTGCAACAGGTTGGCGTGCCACACCAGCACGTCTCCGGCTTCCGCCTCGAAGTAGGCCGGCTGCAGGCCGTTGTCGCGGATCGCCGCCTCGATGAACGGCTCGTACTTGGCGTGGTAGGCGTCGTATCCGGCGCGCCCTTCCTCGAGGGCGATGCCGACCTCGCGCGAGTAGGCGTAGGGCAACCGGTGCGACCCCGGGTAGTAGACCAGCGGCCCGGAATCCGCGTGGATGTCCTCGAAGGCGATCCAGTTGGCCGCCAGGTAGCCCTGCGGGTACGTGGTCATGTGGATCGAGTCGGAGTGGGGCTTCTGCTCCGAGCCCTTGTGGCCGATGATGGTCTGGAACGGCAGGGTCCGGACCCCGAACAGCAGGTCGGTGATCGCGACCATGGCCGGGTCGGCCAGCATCTCGCGCACCGGGTCGACCCGGAAATGCGGGTTCAGCACCCGTCCCGGCATGCCCTCCTCGTACTCCTCGGGCGGCGGCACGACCCGGCCGTCGGCGATCGCGGCCTCGTAGGCCGACCACACCGATGCCAGGCGCTCGGCCGGGAAGAACCGCTTCAGCACGATATACCCGTCGTCGTGCCACTTGCGGCAAAGGGCGGCCTGTTCCTCGGTCAGGCTGCCGTCGGCGAGCCGGGCGGCGATCCGCTCCGGCGCGTCCGGCCGGTCCAGCCACGGGAGCGGTCCGGCCGCCGGGAAGTTCTCGGCGCGTGCCACGCCGATCGAGGCGGCGTTGACCGGAACCTCGGGCTCGATCGGCTTCGGGCGGTCGTCGCGTCCGGTGCGGGACCACAACCGATTCAAGATTGCGCGCATGCTCGCCGATCCTCCCGGCTGACGATCCCTTCCCGTGTTCGTCCTGGTCTATACGCCGCGGTGCGTCGCGGGCAACCCCTGCGTGCGCCTCAGAACTTGCCGAACTTCAGATAGGCCCGTTCCGGGTCCATGCCTTCCATGATGGCGCGGCGCATCTCGCCCTCGGTGCCCATGACCGCCTCGGTCTCGGCAACCACTTCCTCGGCCACCTCGTGCGGGATGATCACCACGCCGTCGCGGTCGCCCAGCAGCCAGTCGCCGGAGCGGATGGTGACGGTGCCGATGGTGATCGGGTCGCCCAGCGCGTCGTAGGTCCAGCGCTCGACGATGTCGGCCGGCGTGTTGGCCTCGCAGAACACCGGGAAGCCCATCTCCAGGATGAAGTCGGTGTCGCGGCAGTGGCCGTCGACCACGTAGCCGCGGGTGTGCTTGACCCGCAGCGCCTGCGCCGACAGCTCGCCCATCAGCGCGATCGCCTTGGTGTTGGGCTGGCACACCAGCACCTTGCCGCCGGGTACGCGCGACAGCACCTGGGCCCAGCGCAGCAGGGTCTCGTGGCGCGACAGGGTCTGATCGACGTGGCCGGAGATCGTGTAGACCTCGCCGGCGACCCGGCGGGTCGGGTCGAGGGCCCGGATCGAGGGCGGGAGCACCTGGTTGCCGTAGCCCCTGGCGCGCAGCACGTCGTGCACGGCGCTGGCGTAGCAGGCGGCCAGCCGGTCGGCGAGATCGGTCATCGGGTCCTCCCTTCGGGTTCGGCGCTTCCGGTGGCGCCGTGCTTCTGGCTAGAGTGCGGGCGGGCGGCGCGGGGGCGCCGGTATGCGACCGGGAGACTGTGACCCATGGAGCCGAGCGAGGTCAAAACCGCCGAGGAGGCGCTGGCGCTGGTGGAGGAGCGGCGCCTGAACCACGTCAAGGTCGGGGTGTTCGACATCGACGGCATCCTGCGCGGCAAGTGGATGGGCCGCGACAAGTTCGCGAGCGCGCTGAGCAAGGGCTTCGGGTTCTGCGACGTGGTGCTGGGCTGGGACAGCAACGACCAGCTCTACGACAACGTCCAGGTCACCGGCTGGCACACCGGTTATCCCGACGCCGAGGTCCGGCTGCTGCCCGGGACCTGCCGGGAGGTGCCGTTCGAGGGCGACATGCTGTTCATGCTCGCCGAGTTCGCCGGCAAGTGGGAGGCGGTCTGCCCGCGCGCGGCGCTGCGCCGGATGATCGACAAGGCCGGGTCCATGGGCTTCGGCGTCAAGGCGGCCTGCGAGTACGAGTTCTTCCTGTTCGACGAGACGCCGGAATCGGTGCGGGCCAAGAACTACAAGAACCTGAAGCCGCTGACCCCCGGCTTCTTCGGCTACTCGGCGTTGCGCTCGTCGGTGCACGCCGACCTGCACCTGAGCTTCATCGAGGCGATGGAGCAGATGGGCATCCCGATCGAGGGGCTGCACACCGAGACCGGCCCGGGCGTGATGGAGGCGGCGATCCAGGTCTGCGACGCCCTGGAGGCGGCCGACCGGGGCGCGCTGTTCAAGACCTTCGCTAAGGTGTTCTTCCAGCGCCACGAGATCATGGCGACCTTCATGTCGAAGTGGTCGATGGACTATCCGGGCCAGTCCGGCCACGTCCACCTGTCGCTGACCGACGCCAAGGGCAAGCCGGTGTTCCACGACGCCAAGGCGGCCGACACCATGTCCGACACCATGCGCTGGTTCGTCGGCGGCCAGCAGGCGCTGATGCCGGAGCTGCTGGCGATGACCGCCTCGACGGTTAACGCCTATACGCGGCTGATCCCGGGCTTTTGGGCGCCGACCGACTCGACCTGGGGGGTCGAGAACCGGACCACGGCGCTGCGCGTCATCACCGGCTCGCCGGCGGCCCAGCGGGTCGAGTACCGGGTGGCGAGCGCGGATTCCAACCCGTACCTGGCGATGGCGGCGGCCCTCGGCTCCGGCCTGTGGGGCATCGAGAACCGGATCGAGCCGACGCCGGGCGTGGTCGGCAACGCCTACGACATGAAGCACGCCGCCCGGCTGGCGCTGCCGCGCACCCTGTGGGATGCCGCCCAGCGCCTGAAGAGGTCGAAGGCCGGCCGGGCACTGTTCGGCGACGCCTTCGTCGAGCACTTCGCCGCGACCCGCGAGTGGGAGGAGCGCGAGTTCCGCCGCCACGTCACCGACTGGGAGATGCAGCGCTACTTCGAGATCATCTGAGCGGCGAGGCCACTGGGCGGAGTGTCAGGCGGCGACGGTCCGCTCGGGCGGGAAGACCAGCGAGACCCGGGTGCCGCGGCCGACGTCGCTCTCGATGTCGAGCCGGCCGGACAGCAGCTTCATGAACCGGTGGCAGAGATACAGCCCGAGGCCGGTGCCCTGGGTCCGGCGGACCGTGTTCCGGTCGGTCTGCTCGAACGGCCGCACCGCCCGCTGCAGGTCGGTTCTCGACATGCCGTCGCCGTTGTCCTCGACCTGAAGGATGACGGCCCCGCGGTCGTCGAGCCGGGCCGATACCCCGACCCGGCCGCCGTCCCGGGAGAACTTCACCGCGTTCGAGATGATGTTGTTGAGGATCTGGGTCAGCACCCGCCGGTCGCCGCGGAGCAGGGGAAAGTCCCCGGGCGTCCGGTTCTCGATCGTGACGTTCGACTTGTAGCCGAGCACCGCGCACTGCGCGATGGCGGCGGACGTCAGCTCGCGGAGGTCCAGAACCTCCTCGTTCAGGTCGTACTTGCCGGCTTCGACCTTGGACAGGTCGAGGATGTCGTTGATCAGGCTGACCAGCAGGGTGCCGCTGTGGTGGATGTCGTCCGCGTACTCGGCGTACCGGGGATGCCCGAGCGGGCCGAAGACCTGGTTGCGCATCATGTCGGTGAAGCCGATCACCGCGTTCAGCGGGGTGCGCAGATCGTGGCTCATCAGGGCCAGGAACTCGGACTTCGCGCGGTTGGCACGGTCCGCCTGGCGTTTCGCCAGGAACAGCCACAGGAAGATGATCGTCAGGCCGGTGCCGAGGACGGCGAACTGGGGCCAGTACTCCGAGAAGCCCGGGCCGTTCTGGTACTCGACATTGATCCACCGGTCGATGATGTCTTGCCTTTCTGACGGGGAGATCAAGGCGATGGTCTTGTTGGCGATCGAGAGAAGCGCCGGGTAATCCTTGCGGATCATCACCCGGAGATCGTAGGTCAGGCCCGTGTCCCCGGAGATCTTCAGGTTGGTGTAGCCGAACGCGTTGATCGAATGCGCGACCACCGGCATGACGTCGACGAAGGCGTAGGCGTCGCCCTTCGAGACCGCCTGCAGCCCGCTGACGACATCGTCCACCAGCAGGTAGTGGAGTTTCGGGTAGGCCGCGGCCATCATCTTGTGGGCGGTGAAGTTGCGTCCGACGGCCACGGTCCTGCCGGTCAAGGCGGCCGGGCTGGATATGTAGTTCTCGTCCTTGGATGTCGCGAAGACCAGCGGGAACGACGCATAGGGTTCCGAGAACAGCGCGAACTCCTGGCGTTCCTCGGTCAGGCCGGCGCTGTAGATGACGTCGTGGGCGCGGTTTCTCAGGCTGTCGACTTCCTCGGCGAAGCTGTCGAAAGCCGTGACCGTCTGACTGAGGCCGGCGGTGTCGACGATCTTCTGCCAGAACTCCTGGCTGATGCCGGTGGCGGCGCCGGTCGCGCCGTCGACGAACGAGAACGGCTTCCAGTTCGTCGTGGTCGCGGTCCTGATTACGGTGGTCTCGATGAACCGGCGCTCGCCGTCGGTGAAGACCGGGCGGCGCTTCTGCCATGTCCGGGCTCCCTCCCAGACGAAGTCCTCGAGGCTCCGGGTCGAGATCCCGTGGCCCATCAGGCGATAGGCGTCGGCGATCTTCTCCAGCTTCAGCAGGTTGAACTCGCCGATGCGCGTGTCCGGCCGGATCGCGAGCGGCTGCAGCGCCGTCGCCTCGAACTGCAGGCTGGCGAGAGATTTCCTCTGCACGTTGTAGTCGCGCATGATCACGCCAATGGTCTCGTCGACATGCGCGAAGGCGTACTCCCAGCCCTTCAGCGTCGCCTCCACGAACGCCCTGGTGCGGTCGGGATGGTCCTGCACCTCGTCCCGGCTCGCGAACAGGATGTCGCCGTAGAACGAGAAGCCGGCTTCCCGCGGGTCGAACAGACGGTAGCCGACGCCCCGCTCCTGCATGTGGAACGGCTCGTTGCTGAGATAGGCGGTGATCGCGTCGGTGCGGCCGGAGATCAGGTCCTCGATGTCGAAGCTGTGCTCCTGCCGGACGAAGTCGTTCTTGCCGAGCCCGTCGGCGAACAGCAGCGCCATGATCGAGGCGGAGTTCAGCGCGTCGCCGCCGATCATCACCTTTCGGCCCCGCAGGTCCTTCGGCCGCCGCAGGTCCGGCTCGTCGCGGGTCATCAGGACCAGGGGCGACCTCTGGAGCAGCGCCGCGAGCGCGACCACCGGCCGGTCGTTGAAGTAGTCGTAGAGCACCGACGAATAGCCGACACCGTACTGGGCCTTGCCGGAGGTCACGGCGCCGACCACGTCGGTGCTGTCGGGCCGGAACGGCAGGAACTCGACGTCCAGCCCGGCCGACCGGTAGAAGCCTTTTTCCTTCGCCATGTAGAAGGCGGCGAACTCGAACTGGTGCAGCCAGTGGAACTGGACGGCCACGCGCTCCGGCGGCGCGGCTGCGGCCGGCGACCCGCTCAGAACGACCAGCAACGCCGCCAGCCGGAAGAGCAGTGCCAGGACCGGACGCCCGCGGCAGGTCACCGGATCCTCCCCGTCCGCGATCCCGGCGAGGATCGCGCGGCGCTGGTCTGGAGGGCGATGGACAAGCACTCCGCTCCGTCGCTCAGTTTCGTGGCCGAGCCCGGCGGAGACTCGTGCACTGCGTTTATGTCGATCTTCTTGTTAACAAGCCGTGAATGAGCGCCTTTCGCGCGGCGATGGTGTGCGCGCCGGTGTTCACGCTGCCCCGGGGAGCGCTATACCTCTGCCGGTAGCGGGCGCCGGCGAGCGGCCGAGCCTGCCGCATCCGAAGGCCATGGAGATACCTGCATGACGACCGAACCCCGCATCAGCCGGTTTCCCGTGCCCGAACTCGCGGACATGCCCGGGGACATCCGCGAGCGCATCCTGGCGGTGCAGGAGAAGGCCGGCTTCATCCCGAACGTGTTCCTGGTGCTGGCCCATCGGCCCGAGGAGTTCCGGGCGTTCTTCGCCTATCACGACGCGCTGATGGACAAGCCCGGCAATCTGACCAAGGCCGAGCGCGAGATGATCGTGGTCGCCACCTCGAACCTGAACCAGTGCCAGTACTGCGTGATCGCGCACGGTGCGATCCTGCGGATCCGGGCGAAGAACCCGCTGATCGCCGACCAGGTCGCGGTGAACTACCGCAAGGCCGACATCACCGACCGGCAGAAGGCGATGCTCGACTTCGCGGTGAAGGTCTCGCAGGCCGCCCACGGTGTCGGCGACGACGATCTGGCGGCGCTGGCCGCCCACGGCTTCACCGAGGAGGACGCCTGGGACATCGCCGCAATCGCCGCGTTCTTCGGCCTGTCGAACCGGCTGGCGAACGTCACCAGCATGCGCCCGAACGACGAGTTCTACACCATGGGCCGCGGCTGACCCGGACGCCGCCGCCCCCGCAGCCAGACGGAGACTCACCCGTGGAATTCGATTTCGCCAAGCTCACCGGCCCGCAGCGCTACAAGCTGCTGAGCTCGACCGTGGTGCCGCGGCCGATCGCCCTGGTAAGCACCCGTGGCACCAACGGCATCGACAACGCCGCCCCGTACAGCTTCTTCAACGTGTTCGCCGAGAACCCGCCGACCGTGGTGCTCGGGCTGCAGCTCCGCCCGGACGGCGTCGTGAAGGACACCACGCGCAACATCCGCGACACCGGGGAGTTCGTGGTCAACCTGGTCGACCGGCCGATCGCCGAGGCGATGAACGTCTGCGCCATCGACTTCGAGGAGGAGGTCAGCGAGTTCGACCTGACCGGCCTGACCCGGCTGCCGTGCCGGAGCATCGCGGCGTTGCGGATCGCCGAGGCGCCGGTGGCGTTCGAGTGCAAGCGGGTGGTCACCCTCAGCGTCGGCCGCGACCGCGACCTGGTGGTCGGCGAGGTGCTGCACATGCACGTCCGCGACGGCCTGATCGACCCGGACACCCTGCGCATCGACCTCTCGAAGTACCAGATCGTCGGCCGCATGTTCGGCGACCTGTACACTCCGGTCGAGGGCACCTTCGCGCTGGAGCGGATGTCGCCGGAGGAATGGCGCCGGCGTAACCCGGGGCGCTGAGGCGACGGTCAGCGCCTACGGCCGCTTCTTCACCAGATAGCGGTGCTCGCCGGTCATCACCAGCTCGCGGCGCTGGTTGTGGATGGTGGCGGTCATGACGATGACGCCGGTGGTCCGCTGCGGCGTCAGCTCGGCGATCTCCAGGGCCGGGTACAGGGTGTCGCCGGCCACCACCGGCCCCAGGAACTTCGAGGACTGCTCCAGGAACGCGACCAGCGAGTCCGAGGTCTCGTGCGGGAACCGGCCGGCCCCGGCCGCCGCGAAGCACACCACCTGCAGGCCGTGCGCCAGCAAGCCGGGCAGGCCGCGGGCCCGGCAGTACTCGGCGTCGTAGTGGATCGGGTGGTTGTCGCCCGACACGGTTCGGAACGCCGCGAAGTCGGCGTCGGTCACCGTGCGGCTCGGCAGCAGGTAGCGCTCGCCGACCGCGAAGTCCTCGAACCAGCGCTGCCGGGCGCACAGGTGGGCTGCCGGGTCGAAGCCCTCGTCGATCTTCGTCATGCCGGTTCTCCTGCGATCGGGCTCACGCGCTCCGGGCGGCGGCGCCGACGATGCCGTGCACCAGCTCGTCCTTGCGCACCAGCGGGGCCGGATAGGCCTTGCGGCTGTGGGCGAGGCCGGTGGCCAGCAGCGTCTCCGCCAGCTTGTAGCTGAGCGGGCCGGGGTTCACCAACGGCACCGGCAGCCGCTCGGCCAGGTACTCGGCGGCCTGGTGCATGGTGGTGGAGCCGAGGCAGATCACGTCGGCGCCGTCCTCCTCGACGCATCGCATGGCGACGTCCAGCATGATCGGGAAGGTCTTGTCCTCCTTGCCCTCGGTCAGGTTCACGAAGTCCGGCTCGACGTCGAACGAGCGCACCGAGGCGCACTGCCGGTCGAAGCCGTAGTCGCGGATCACCTTGCGGTAGCGCGGCAGCGCCGGCTTCCACTGCGCCAGCACCGAGAACTTCGCTCCGAGCGTCAGGGCGTACAGCATCGACGCCTTGCCGGGGCCGATCACCGGGATCGACAGCACCGAGCGCAGGGCCGCCATGCCGCTGTCGCTCATGGTGTCGATGACGACCGCGTCGAAGCCCTCCCGCTCGGCGGTCAGGCCGGCCTCGTACACCCCGAGGTCCATCATCAGCCAGTCGTGCGGGCTCATGAACGACACCGCACTGAACTTGACCGGCCGGTAGACCAGCTCGGTATCGGGGTCGAGGGCGACGTGGCCGCTCTGGGCGGCGCGCCGGGCGACGCCGGCCTCGTCGAGCGGGAACGGGTTGATCACCAGGATCCTGGGCATCGGACGGGTCCTTACTGGGCGCGCGCCGCCGCACCCATGGCGGCGATCGCTTGCGCGCGCGGGGTCAGCGGGGTCGGGTAGGTGGTCTTGGAGTGGCTCAGCCGCAGGCGGATGGCCGCGTCGGCCAGCCGGTAGCTGAGCGGGCCCGGGTTGATGACCGGCACCGGCAGCCGCTCGGCCAGGTAGGCATGGGCCTCGTGCATGGTGGTGGAGCCGAGCACGATGACGTCGGCCCGGTCCTCCTCGACGCAGCGCAGCGCGACCTGGTGCAGCACCGGGAACACCTCGTCCTCGCGGCCGCCGAGCAGTTCCTGGTTGTTCGGCTGCAGGTCGGCCGAGCGGATCGAGGCGCATTTGCCCTCGAGCCCGAGCTCGGCCAGGGTCTTGGTGTAGAGCGGCCGCCAGCGGTCCCACATGCACACCACCGAGAATTTGTCGCCGAGCATCAGGGCGGTCAGCATGGCGTGCCGGCCGGGGCCGATCACCGGGATGTCGAGCATCGAGCGCAGGGCGTTCATGCCGGAATCGCTGACCGTGTCGATGCAGACCGCGTCGTAGCCGTCCGCCTGGGCGGTCAGGCCGGCCTCCAGGATGCCGACGTCGGCGAGCAGCGCGTCCTGCTGGCTGACGTAGTTGGCGGGCGCGATGGCGACCGGCTTGAAGTCGAACGCGATGTCCGGGCCGAGCCGGACCGCCTTCATCTGCGCCTGGCGCTTCGCCAGGTTGTCCGCGTCCATCGGGAACGGAACGATGACCAGAACCTTCGGCATGAGGCCGCTGCCTTCTCGTCGCTGGGGGCCGGCGGGGGACGCCGGCGGGGGGAGGCCGGGATGGTCGCAAGCCGGGGCGAAGGCGTCCAGACCCGAGTGCGGCGGGTGGGTCCCGGATCGATCGCGCCGGGGCGGCGCGTCCGTCCGGGATGACGGCAAGAAAAGGAAGAGCTGCGGTGCCCCTCCCTTGCCGTCATCCCGGACCGGGCGGCCCGCCACAGCGGGACGAACGGAGCCGGGACCTACGAAGCGACGGGCGCTACCGCCCGGTCTTCTCCAGCAGGAACCAGTTCAGGTCGTCGGCCGGGAAGTTCGGGTCGCGGTGGTACTGGAAACCGTAGTCGACCAGCCGCAGGTCCGGGAACCGGTCGAGCATCTCGCCGGCGAAGTCGCGCTTGAACAGCCGCTCGGCGTGGCCGCGGTACGGGATCGCGACCGGCGCCGGGTTGTAGTACTCGGCCAGCAGGATCAGCCGGTGCGAGGCGGCGTGCAGGTTGTCGTAGACCGTCGGCAGAGCGTCCGGGTTGATGTGGATGAGCACGCCCGAGCAGAACGCCAGTTCGAAGGTCCGGGTGACGTGGCGGTCCAGGATCGAGCCGTGGTGGACCTCGACGCCGTCCATCCGCTTCAGCGATTCCACCGCCTTGGCGTTGATCTCGACGGCCGCCAGGTCGATCGCCGGCAGCAGCCGGCGCAGCGCCACCAGGTTGAGGCCGATGTTCGGGCCGAACTCGACCGCCGAGCCGATCGTGCCGGCCCGCCGCAGCGCGTTCGAGAACATGTGGGTGCGGCCGGCGGCCAGGACCTCGCCGCGGTTGCGGTCGACGTAGTCGTCGCCGAACGCGCCGCTCCAGAACGCTTCTTGTTCGGTCTTGAAGCCTTCAGTCATCGGCCACCCCGCTGCCCTGCCGCCCGCTGCCCTGCTGTTCGTAGCGCCGCTGCTTCTGGGCGACGCCGGCGTTCACGATACGCCACTGCGGGTGCGCCTCCAGCAGCGCGATCACGTCGCGCCAGCCGAACTCGGGGTTCACCGGCAGCAGCGCCTCCAGGATCCGCTTGATCAGCTCGTAGTCGGAGGCCTCGTCGAGGGTCCAGCGGTGGCCGGTCAGGTCCTCCGGCGCCGGGTAGCCGGCCGTGCGGAACCGCTGCGGCTGCCGGTAGAGGAACGGCATGACGTGCTCGCGGTCGTACGGGTCGTCGGCCTCGGCAGCGGCGGTGCGCAGGGCCGCCATCGACGCAACCTCGACGTCCAGTCCGATCGGCCAGGTGCGCGGAAAGCTGTTGGAGGCGTAGTCGACCGGCGGCTCGGCCGACCGGAACACGCCGACCACCGCGTCGACCAGCTCGGGATCGGTCAGCGGGCAGTCGCCGGTCAGCCGCACCGCGATGTCGGCGCCGACAAGCCCGGCCGCGCCGACGAATCGGCCGAGCACGTCGTGCTCGGAGCCGCGGAACACCGCCACCCCCTCGCGGCCGGCCAGGGCCGCCACCGGGTCGTCGTCGGCGTTGGTGGTGGTGGCGATGCAGATCGCCTCGACCGAGCGGGCCCGCCGCACCCGGTCGATCTGATGCGCCAGCATCTCGCGGCCGGCGGCACGCAGCAACACCTTGCCCGGCAGGCGGGTCGAGGTCATCCGGGCCTGGATCACGGCGGCGACGGTCACGCGGCCTCCTGTCGTCGGTGCCCGACCCTAGCACGCCGTCGCCGGTGGCGTCGCAAGGCGCTAGAGTCGGGCCATGAGTGCGATGTCGCCGCCGGTCCTGCGCGTTGCCGGGCCTCGGGATTCCGGGGACCTGCTGGCGTGGCGCAACGACCCGGAGACCCGGGCCAACTCCCGCAACACCGACACGATCGCCCGCGACTCGCACGAGGCATGGCTGGAGCGGGCGCTGGCCGATCCGGACCGGCGGATCTGGGTCGCCGAGGCCGACGGCCGCAAGCTCGGCACCGTGTCGGCGGCGCGAACCGGCCCCGACACCGTCGAGGTGTCGATCACGGTCGCGCCCGGCCTGCGCGGAAGCGGGGTCGGCGGTGCCATGCTGCGGGCCTGCGTGGCCGAGACGGCGCGGACCTGGCCGGACCGCGGGATCGTCGCCACCGTGCGCGTCGAGAACGCCGCCAGCCGCCGCCTGTTCGAGCGTTGCGGCTTCGTGGCGGCGGGTGAGCGCGACGGGTTCGTGACCTACCGCCGGGCCGGCTGACGCCCGTCCATTTGATGCTCGGCCATCAGCCGGGCGACCAGGGCGAGCAGGCGGTCGACGCCGCGGCCGTCGGCGAGCTGCCGGCCGGCCCGGTGCATGGCGCGCCGGCGGGCCGGGTCGCCGGCCAGTTCGGTGACGGCCGCCGCCAAAGTCTCGGGACGAAGTGCCTCGAACGCGCCGAGGTAGACGGCGGCGCCGGCGGCCTGCAGTCCGGTGCCGGGCCCGGTCTCGCTGGCGTTCTGGGCGGCCAGGATCATCGGCACGCCGAGCGTCGCCAGCTCCCAGACGGTCGACCCGCCGGCCGACACGGCGATGTCCGATCCGGCCATCAGGGCCGGCATGTCGCGGACGTCGTGACGGACCGTGACCCGCCCGGGCAGCGCGGCGGCGTGGCGCTGCAGCTCGCCCAGGGCGGGATTGGCGGCGCCGACCACCAGCACGACCTCGGGAGCCGGCGCGAGCGTCGCCGCCGCCCGCGCGACCGCGTCGAGGGTCGGCGCGCTGAAGCGCTTCGGGTCGGCGCCGCCCAGCAGCACCACGATGCGGCCGACCGCGTCGGGCACCGGCCGCGGCGTCGCCCGGTGGCGGGCGAACTCCTCGCGCAGCAGGCTCCAGGGCGCGCCGAGGCAGAGCTGGGCCCGGGTCTTGCCGCGGTACAGCGCCGGCGTGGCGTGGGCGTTCTGGTTCAGCACGACGTCGCCGGGATAGGCGGCCCGGGACCCCATGTCGTCGATGGTGATCAGCACCGGGGTGGCGCCGGCCAGTGCCGCCAGTTCGGCGTCGGCCATGCGCGGCTGGTCGGCGATCACCGCGTCGGCGCCGGACAGCACGTCTTCGACCGGCCAGGCCGGCCGCTGCGCGACCTCGGCGCCCGCGGCCCGGTAGCGCTCGGCCAGGGTCGCGGGCACCGCCGTGCAGGCGAGGCGCACGGTGCCGCCGGCCGAAATCCAGCGGCTGGCGATCGCCAGGCAGCGCATCAGGTGGCCGGTCCCGATCTCCGGATCGCCGTCGGCCCGGATCGTCAGCCGCCGGCCGGCGAGGTCGGGAACCCGCGGCTCGGCTTCAACTGCTGCCGTTTGGGCAGTATCGTCTCCGGCACAGGTCACACGGAACTCCCGACGGAGGATAGTGCGTGGCAGCCGAGTTCAGCATCGCCGGACGCCGGATCGGGCCGGGCGAGCCTCCGTACATCGTCGCGGAGATGTCGGGCAACCACAACGGCGAGATCGACCGCGCGTTCCGGATCCTGGCGGCCGCGAAGGCGGCGGGTGCCGACGCGGTCAAGCTGCAGACCTACCGGGCCGACACCATCACCATCGACTGCGACCGGCCGGAGTTCGTGGTGCAGGGCGGGCTGTGGGACGGACGCCGGCTGTACGAGCTGTACGACGAGGCGCACACGCCGTGGGAATGGCACGCCCCGATCTTCGCGAAGGCGCGGGAGCTCGGCATCACGGTGTTCTCCGCCCCCTTCGACCCGACGGCCGTCGACCTGCTCGAATCGCTCGACGCGCCGGCCTACAAGATCGCCTCGCCGGAGATCGTCGACCTGCCGCTGATCCGGCGGGTGGCGCGGACCGGCAAGCCGATGATCATCTCGACCGGCATGGCGACCTTCGAGGAGACCGAGGAGGCGGTCGCCGCCGCCCGCGGGGCCGGGGCGACCGCGCTGTGTGTCCTGCACTGCGTCAGCGCCTATCCGACCCCCCCGGAAGAAGCCAACCTCGCGACCATCCGCGACCTGGAGCGCCGTCTCGGCACCGTGGTCGGGCTGTCCGACCACACCATGGACACCGCGATCGCCACCCTGGCGGTCGCCATGGGCGCCTGCCTGATCGAAAAGCACGTCACCCTGGCGCGCGCCGACGGCGGGGTCGACAGCGCGTTCTCGCTGGAGCCGGAAGAGCTGGCCCGCCTGGTCCGTGACTCGCGGATCGCGCACTCGGCGATCGGCGCGCCGGCCTACGGGCCGACCGAGTCCGAGCGCAAGACCCTGAAGTTCCGGCGTTCGCTCTACGTGGTGGCCGACGTCCGGGCCGGCGAGGAACTGACCGAGGCATCGGTGCGCTCGATCCGGCCGGCGCTGGGCATGGCTCCGAAATGGCTGGACACCGTGCTGGGGTGCCGCGCCGCCCGGGACCTGAAGCGCGGCGAGCCGCTGACCGCCGACATGGTCGCCGGGGGAGTGCCGGGCCTCGATGACTGACGGAACACCGACGGGTCGGCCGTCGCTGGAGGCGGGGCTGGCGCTGCATCGCGCGGGCAGGCTGCGGGAAGCGGCCGTGGTCTACGGCCAAGTGCTCAAGGCCGACGCCCGCAACCCGGACGCGCTGCACCTGCTGGGGCTGGTGATGCACCAGATCGGCGACAACCGGCAGGCGGAGTCGCTGATCGGCGTGGCCGTCGCCCTCAGGCCGGGGGCGCCGCACTTCCGCAACAACTTCGGCATGGTGCTGCGGGCGCTCGGCCAGAGCGAGCGGGCGGTGGTGTTCTTCCGCGAGGCGGCCCGCCTCAATCCCGGCTACGCCGACGCCTACGCCAATCTCGGCGGCCTGCTGCCGTGGCCGAAGCAGGAGAGCGAGGCACGCCGGGCGCTGTGGAGGGCCCTGGTTCTGGAACCGGCGCACGACGACGCCTGGGGCAACCTCGGTGCGCTCGAGCGGATCGCCGCGAATCTCGACCGCGGGCTCACGGCGCACCGCCGCGCGCTGGCCGTCCGGCCGATGCTGGCGACCCGCCGCCTCAACCTCGGTTCCACCCTGGTGGAGGCCGAGCGCTACGACGAGGCCCATGGGCATCTGGTCCGGGCGGCGCTGCTCGACCCGTCGCTCGCGGAGCCGTGGAACGACCTCGGATACCGGTCGCTGGTTCGGCTCAAGGTCGATGCGGCCGATCGCAGTTTCCGGCATGCGGTCGAGATCCGGCCGGGCTACGGCAGCGCCTGGGCCGGCCGGGCCGAGACGGCGTTCGCCAGCGGCGATGCCGGCTCGGCTGCTCGCTACTCGGCGCGCGCCGTCGAGGCCGACCCGGGCAATCCCCAGCTGCGCTTCCGTTCCGGCATCCACCGGCTCGCCGCCGGGGATCTCGCGGGCGGCTGGGTCGACTACGACGCGCAGTGGAAGAAGGCGAGCGCGGTCAGGCGGGTGGATGCGCCGCCGCGCTGGACCGGCGACAACCTGGCCGGGCGGACCCTGTTGATCACTGCCGACCAGGGGATCGGCGACGAGCTGCTGTTCTCGAGCTGCGTCCCGGACGCGGTGCGGGCGGCCGGCAAGGTCGTCCTGGAGTGCGACCAGCGGCTGGTGAGCCTGTTCCGCCGTTCGTTCCCCGAGGCCCTCGTGCACCCGTACGACCGCGGCGGCACCCGTGTCCGGCCGGTCCAGCGCTACGGCTGGATTCCGCCGGACTGGAAGCCCGACGTCATGATCGAGGCGGGGGCCATGATGCGCTGGTTCCGCCCGTCGGTCGCGGCCCTCGACGCGGCCGGCGGTCCCTGGCTGACCCCGGACCCGGAGCGGGTGACGGCGATGCGCGACGAGCTTGACCGGCTCGGCCCGGGGCGGAAGGTCGGCGTTTCGTGGCGCAGCATGCGGCTGACCGAGATGCGCAACATCCACTATCCCGGGCTGGCCGCGTTCGCGCCGGTCCTGCGGGTGCCGGGTGTCACCTTCGTGTGCCTGCAATACGGCACCGGCTGGCAGGACGAGCTGCGGGCCGCCGGCGTCTCGATGGCGGTCGTCCCCGGCCTCGACACCACCGCCGACATCGAGGGCGTCGTGGCGCTGGCGTCGCAGCTCGACGCCGTGGTCTGCCCGTCCAGCACGCTGGGCTGGATCGCGGCCGCGGTCGGGGTGCCGAACTGGCTGCTGTACAACACCCCGGTGTTCCTGGAGTTCGGGACCGACCGCTACCCCGGTTTCCCGACCGTGCGCCCGTACCGCAAGGCCCAGGTCGAGCCCTGGGAGCCGCTGATGCAGCGGCTGGCCGGGGATCTGGCCAACTGGGCGAGGGAGTGAGCGGGTTGGAGGATGGATCCCGGAGTCGCCTGCTTCGCAGGCGCACCGGGATGACGACAGGGTAGGAAAACCTGGACTTCTGTCCTTTCGTCATCCCGGTGGCGCGAAGCGAACGCCGGGATCCACGCCAGGACCGGGAGAGACCCTTGCCGATCTCGCTCCGTCCTCAGGTCCCGGACGACGGCTGATCGCGGGTGACCGTGACCTTCCTGTGGGTCTCGCGGTAGGTGATGTACAGGCCGCTCGCCACGATCACGCCGGCTCCGACGAAGGTCCACAGGTCCGGAAACGTGCCGAACACCAGCCAGCTCAGGATCGTCGCCATGATCAGCTGGCCGTAGGCGAACGGCGACAGCAGCGAGGCCTCGCCGAGCTGGAAGGCCCGGATGATGAAGTAGTGCCCGATGCCGCCGATCACGCCGAGCGAACAGAACAGGCCGACGTCGATCGCCGAATGCGGCGTCACCCACTCGAAAGGCACGACCAAGGACGACAGCACCGCGCCCACCACCGCGATGTAGGTGATCGAGGTCTCCGGCGTGTCGGCGGTCGAGGTCTTGCGGGTGACGATCTGGTAGAGCGCGTACGAGAACGCGGTTCCCAGCACCAGCAGCATCGCCCAGTGGGTATCCGCCCCGCCGGGCCGGATGATGATCATGGCGCCGGCGAACCCGACCGCCACCGCCGCCCAGCGCCGGGGACCGACCGTCTCGCCGAGCATCGGCGCCGCCAGGGCGGTCACGATCAGCGGCCCGGTGAAGTTGATGGCGCTGGCGGTCGGCACGTCGATCCAGCGCAGTGCCGTGAAGAAGCAGACCGTCGACACGAAGATCAGCAGCGAGCGGACGATGTGCACCCCCGGCCGGCTGGCACGCAGCAGCCCGAGGCCGCGCCGCGGCATGAACATCGCCATCATGAACACCAGGTGCCCGGTGTAGCGGGCCCACAGCACCATGGTGGTCGGGTAGTCGACGGACAGGAACTTGGCCGCCACGTTCATGAACGGCAGCACGGTGATCGACACCCCCATGAACAGGAAGGCGATCATCGTGTCTCGGTTTCCGGCGCGAGCCGGTGCGGGGGGAGCGGCGGTGCCGGACGGCATGACGGCAGCCTATGTGTGCGCTGCAGCACGTGGCAAGGGCCTGGCGCGCAGATCACTGTTTCCGGACGCGCGCGACCGCATCGTTCAGGCTGCGTCGAGGCAGTGGCGGGCGACCTCGGCGTGGGTCGCGAACCAGACCCCGTCATGCGCGCGGATGTGGCGGATCAGGTCCTCCAGCATCCGCACCCGCGAGCGGTGGCCGATGATGTGCGGGTGCATGGTCAGCAGGAACAGGCCGCCTTCCTCGTAGGCGCCGTCGAACTCGGCCTTGAAGACCTCGAGCACGGACGACGGCGGCGTGTACGGGCGGAGCGCCGAGAACCGGTCCATGTTGAAGTAGACCGCGTCGTCGCGGATCCACTCCACCGGCAGCTCGACCACGCCGGTCTGTTCGCCGTTCTCCAGCAGCTCGTAGGGCTCGTCGTCGGCCATCAGCGAGGAGTCGTACAGCAGCCCCATCTCGCGGGTGATCGCCAGGGTGTGCTGGCTGAAGTCCCAGGACGGCGTGCGGATGCCGACCGGTCGGACCCCGGTGATCTTTTCGAGCGTGTCGGCGGCCCGGAACTGCAGATCGCGTTCGTCTTCCGGCGGCAGCTTGCTGTTCAGCTCATGGATCCAGCTGTGGATGCCGATCTCGTGGCCGTCGCCGACCAGCGCCCGCTGCTCGTCCGGGTGAAGCATGGCGACCACGGCGGGCACGAAGAACGTCGCCGGCACGCCATGCCGGCTGAGGATCTGCCGGATGCGCGGGATGCCGACGCGCGAGCCGTACTGCCCCTGCGACAGCCGGCCGGGCGAGGTGTCGCCCCAGCGCAGGGTGCTGGTCTCGTGGTCGGAGTCGAACGAGATCGCCACCGCGACCCGCGCGCCGTCCTTCCAGGCGGCCGGCTTCAGCGAGCGGCCGGCCCGCACCTTGTCGACCACGGCCCGCCAGCGCGCCTCCGGCCATTGCCAGGGGTGGTCCTGCGGCTCGGGCTGCTGGGGCGACATCCGGTGTCCCTCGGACGATTGCGACGACGGGTATTCTGGCCCCCGGTCGCCGCTCTGGTCCAGGCGGGACGATCGGCTGCGCGCTACCGCAGGGTCGAAGGCAGCCGCAGCTTCTCCCGCTCCACCGGGTGGTCCCAGTCCATTCCCGCGACCATCCGGGCCGCCAGCCAGCCCCAGTCGTCCGAGGACTTCGCACCCTTGCCGTTGCCGCCGACCGCGACGGCGATGCGGTCGTCCAGCACGTGGTCGATATAGGGCAGGCCGGTGGCGGTCCAGGCGACCACGCAGGTGGCGGTGTGCCAGTGCCGACAGCGCGCCAGCGGCGGGATCAGGTCGGCCAGGAACGCCTGGAAGTCGCGGCGGTTGGCCTCCGAGCCGGCACCCTTGAACCAGCCCTGCAGGTCAGCCAGCGAGCGCAGGTCGGCGTCAGACGTCGTGCCGATGCCGATCTTCAGATAGCTGTTGCCGTCGGGATAGGTGATCGGCGGCAGGATGTAGGCGCCGGTGGCGGCGTGGCCCATGGTCGGCATCCCGGCGAAGTCGGCCGCCATGTCGTCGTCGATGCGCGCCAGCACCACCGTGCGGCCGAACACCCGCAGCTTCAGGTCGACCGGCGACAGGCCGCAGGCATCGGTAAAGCCGCCGGCGGCGACCAGCACCCGTTCGGCCTTCAGGACACGGCCGCCGGCGGTCTCCACCTCGACGCCGCCCGACACCGGGCGGACGGCCGCGGCCTCTTCGGCGACGATGTCGGCGCCCTGGCGGCGGGCCGCCTCGGTCTGGGCGCGGACCATGGCGCGCGGGCTGATGTGGCCGGCGTTGCGCCCCTCGCGCAGGCCGTCGGCGTCGTCCGGCAGGTTCAGGAACGGGTAGCGGGCGCGCATCGCGGCGATGTCGAGCCGCTCGATGTCGGCGCCGAGTTCGCGGCCGCGGGCCTCCGACCGGTCGAGGTAGTCGGAGCCCGGGTCGCCGATACCGAGATAGCCGGACTCGGTGAAGAACCGGATGCCGCTTCGAGCTTCCAGTTCGGCGTAGCGGTCGATCGAGCGCTTGGCGGTGATCGCCCAGGACGGGTCGGGGTCGACCACGCGGGTCATCCGGCCCTCGTCGTAGTGGCTGGCGAACACGCCGGTGTGGCCGGCGTAGTCGGCCGGCTCGTCGGGGCCCAGGACGGCGACGCCGTCGACCAGCTCCGACAGGTGCCGTCCGGCGGCGCTACCGATCAGGCCGCGCCCGACGACGATGGTCCGGTACATTCCTGTGCTCCTTTGTCACCCCAGCGCATGGCTGGCCAGTCCGAAGATCCGCTGCGGCCCGGACGGTTCGGGGGCATTCCCGAGCACCATGACCGGCGAGGCGCTGTCGAAGGCCAGGCCGGCATCGCTCACGTGCCGGGCGAACCGGGTCGCGTCGGTCGTCAGGTCGACCCGCAGAAACCCCGGATGCGCCAGCGCGTCGAACAGCGCGATGGCGTCGTCCTCGGACGTCGCGACCACTGGGCCGATCACCGATCCCCGGCCGAACGGTCGCTCGACCGCATAGCCGGCGACGGTGCCGTTCTCGACCAGCACGGCGGCCCGGCCGACGGCCAGCAGGTGGTCCAGGACTTCCGGCCGCGCCGTGCCGAAGGCGGCGCGGTCCAGCGCGGCGATCGCCGTGCGGTCGGCCGGCCCGGCCGGCCGGATGCGCGGGTCCCGGTGCGGGGTGCCGCGGTATTCGCCCTGGTGCTGCGAGACGCTGCCGGTCTCGACGAAGCCGAGCTTGTCGTACAGCGGCTTGCCGGCCCGGGTCGCCAGCAGCATGACCGGACGCGGGGCGGCATCGGCCAGCAGCGCCTCGACCAGCCGGCGGCCGAGGCCGCGGCCCTGGGCCTCCGGCGAGACGATGATGAGGCCGAGCCGGGCCAGCGCGTCGTCGAACGACCACCACAGCCCGACCCCGAGGGCCGGCCCGTCTTCGCCCTCTCTGACCAGCCGGCCGTGGCCGAGCTCGATCAGCGCGCCGATGTCGACCCGGCGGTGCGGCCAGCGGACTTCGGCGACGAGACCGTCGACCGCGTCCAGGTCGGCCAGCGAGACGGCCGGCAAGGGGATGGGCGGCAAGGGGATGGGCGGCAAGGCGACGGGCGGCAGGGAGATGGTGTCGGACATGCAGTGTTACCCGGAAGGTTCGGTGCCGGTACCGGCCAGGCCGGCCTTGCGGAGATGCGTCGTCGGGTCGCCGAAATGCCGCTGCAGCTCCTCGACCACGGCGTCCACCGGAGCCTCGGCGATCAGGCGGGCGAGGCGGTGATGCTCGTCGGCGAGGTCGCGGCTGCTGCGATAGCCGCCCATCAGCCGGTGCAGGCACAGCCGGGTCTCGGCCTGCACGGTCGCGTAGGTGCGCGACAGCCGCTCGCTGCCGGCGGCGTCGACCAGGGTGCGGTGGAACTCGAAGTCGAACTCGCCGCCGGTCGCCCGGTCGCCGGCCTTCAGCACCCGGTCCATGCGGTCGGCGATGCCGGCGATGGTCCGGGCGATGTCCTGCCGCCGGTCGCTCGCGACCACCCGGCGGACCGCCGCGACCTCGAGGGTCGCCCGGACGAAGAACACGTCGCGGATGTCGTCCTCGGACAGCTCCGGGACGAACACGCCGCGGTGCGGGGCGCTGCGCAGCAGGCCCTCCTGGACCAGGCGCTGCATCGCCTCGCGCAGCGGGCCGCGGCTGACGCCGAAGCTCAGCGCGAGTTCGACCTCGTGCAGCTGCGCGCCCGGCGGGTAGGCGCCCGACAGGATGTCGTCGCGGATGCGCCCGGCGATCTGCACCGAGAGCGTCGCGCGCTGCAGGGGCCCTTGAGTGGCCGGCACGGCGGTCAGAGCCCCACGATTCCGGGGAGGCCGCCGAGATCCGGGATCGCCCGGTAGCCATAAGCCGGATTGCCGGGGCCGTGGCCGCGCTCGACGAACACGCGCAGGCCGATCCGCAGGTCGTGGGCCGACATCAGGTCGTAGCGCAGGCTGGACGACACGTGCAGGAAGTGCTCCGGCCCGCAGCCCAGCGTGTCGAACATGTACTCGAAGGCCTGGAACCGGGGCTTGTAGGCCTGCGCCTGCTCCGCCGTCAGCACGGCGTGGAACGGCGCGCCCAGCAGGTCGACGTTCGCCTGGATCTGGCTGTCGGCGGCGTTCGACAGGATCACCAGCGGCAGCTTCTCGGCGACCCGGGCGAGCGGTGCCGGGACGTCGGCGTGCGGGCCCCAGCTCGGGATCGCCTCGACGATCGCCTGGGCATCGGCCGGGTCGAAGGCGATGCTCCAGCGCCGGCAGGTGCGCTCGAGCGCGCGGTGCAGCACCTCCGGGTACGGCTTCCAGGCGCCCAGCACCTCGTCGAACCGGTAGGCGGTGAAGTCCTCCAGGAACGCCGGCATGCGCTCGGCCGGAACCCGACCGGCCAGCTGCCCGCGGGTGACGTCGCCGACCCGGAAGTTCGTGAGCGTACCGTAGCAGTCGAACGACACGTAGCGGATCTGGGAGAGCGGCATCGGGCTTCCTGGCGTGCGGGACGGGATGCCGGACCATGGAGGAGTGATGTAGGATTGTCAACAATCCAACAACGAAACATGCACGATGGGTGCCGCACGCCGCGCTTCCCCTTCCCCGGACCGCGGCGCTATCGTCCGGCGACTCTCGGAGGAGCGACATGAGCGGTCGGGTTCTGAACTTCACGACGCCGGCGGGAACCGTCACGGTCCAGGTCCGGGATTGCGTGGTCGCCGGCTGGACCGGGCGCGACAAGGCGGCGCTGGACCACCACATCGAGGAGCTGGCGGCGATCGGCGTGCCGGGGCCGAGCACGGTGCCGCTGTACTACCGGGTGGCGGCCGAGCAGGTGCAGCAGGGCGACACCGTCCAGGTGCTCGGGCGCGACAGCTCCGGCGAGGTCGAGCCGGTGCTGATCGCCACCGAGGACGGGCTGCTGCTGACCGTCGGCTCCGACCACACCGACCGCAAGGTCGAGAGCTATTCGATCGCGGTGTCCAAGCAGATGTGCCCGAAGGTGCTGGCGACCGCCGCGTGGCCGGTCGAGCCGGGGCCGTGGATGGACCGCCTGACCCTGGAGAGCCGGGCGACCATCGACGGCCGCGAGGTCGTCTACCAGACCGGCACCTTCGCCATGATCCGGCCGCTGGCCGAGCTGGTCGAGGGCTATGGCGGGCTGCAGCCCGGGACCGTGATGCTGTGCGGGACCGTGCCGGTCTCGGGCGGCATCCGCCACGCCGACCGATTCGCCATGCGGCTGACCGATCCCGAGAGCGGGGCCGCCGTCGAACACGCCTATTCCATCGAAACCCTTCCGGAAATCCGCTGATGAGCTTCGCGCCCCTGACCCCGATCGCCTCCCTGCTGACCGACCTGGCGGCCGGCCGCACCAGCGCCGAGGCGCTGCTGGACACCGCCCTGGCCCGCGCCGCCGATCCGGCCGGCGAGGGCTCCCGGGCGTTCGTGCGGATGATGGACGACACCGCCCGGGCCGAGGCCGAGGCCAGCGACCGGCTGCGCCGCGCCGGGGTTCCGGCGCGGCCCCTGGAAGGCCTGCCGATCTCGGTCAAGGACCTGCTGGACGTCCAGGGGCAGGTCACCATGGCCGGGTCCCGCGTGCTGGCCGACGAGCCGCCGGCTGCGGCCGACGCCCCGGTGGTGGCGCGGCTGCGGGCGGCCGGCGCGGTGCTGGTCGGGCGCACCAACATGACCGAGTTCGCCTATTCCGGCATCGGCCTGAACCCGCACTACGGCACCCCGGCCAACCCCTGGGACCGCGAGACCCGGCGGATTCCCGGCGGCTCCTCGTCCGGTGCGGCGGTCAGCGTGACCGACGGCATGGCGACGGTCGGCATCGGGTCCGACACCGGCGGCTCGGTGCGGATCCCGAGCGGGCTGTGCGGCCTCGCCGGCTTCAAGCCGACCCAGCGCCGGGTGCCGATCGACGGCGCGTTCCCGTTGTCGACCTCGCTCGATTCGCTCGGGCCGCTGGCGCCGACCGTCGCCTGCGCGGCGCGCGTCCACCAGGTGATGGCCGGCGAGCCGGTGCGGCCGATCGCGCGCCGACCGGTCGCCGGGCTGCGGCTGGCGGTGCCGCAGAGCGTGGTCCTGGAGGACCTGGACGGCACCACCGCGCGGGCCTTCGAGGTCGCCCTGTCGAAGCTGTCGGCGGCCGGTGCGGTCGTCACCGAGGTACCGTTCCGCGAACTGCTGGAGATCGGCGAGGCCAACGCCAAGGGCGGGTTCGCCGCGGTCGAGTGCTACGCGGCGCACGGCCGCCACGTTGTGCGGGCGCCGGACCTGTTCGACCCGCGGGTGCTGGTGCGGATCCATCGCGCCAACGAGCAGAGCGCCGTCGACTACATCTCGCTGATCCGCCGGCGGGCCGAGATCCAGGCCGCCTGCAACGCCGTCTCCGCCCCGTTCGACGCGGTGGTGATGCCGACCACGGCGCGGGTGGCGCCGCCGATCGCCGAGCTCGAGGCCAGCAACGAAGTGTTCGCCAAGACCAACGCGCTGATGCTGCGCAACTGCTCGGTCGGCAACTTCCTCGACCGCTGTGCGGCGACCGTGCCGGTGCACGAGCCGGGATCGGCGCCGGTCGGGCTGATGCTGATGGGCGAAACCATGGCCGACGACGATCTGCTGTCGGTCGCGGCCGCCGTCGAGGGGCTGTTCCGATAGGATTCCAGGCCGGCGCGAGAGCGCCGGCCTGCGACGTTTTTTTGCATCTCCAACATCTTGCCGCGGCGGCTTTACGGCCTCACGTGCAGAGGCGTAGCCTACTGAGTCCGGGCTACCCTGCCCGGAGCGGAAGAAAGGAGGTGCGTATGACCACCATCGATCGGATCGACACCCTTCGGTCCCGTCATGCGTCTCTGGAGACGAAGCTCGAGGATGAAGAGCGGCGCCCCCATCCGGACGACGCGGTCATTCACGACCTGAAACGCCAGAAGCTCGCGATCAAGGATGAGATAGCGCGCCTGGAGCGGGTCTAGCCGACACTCCACCCGGACATTCGAGCCGGCCTTGAGTTTGCAAGGCCGGCTGCCGAAGCCCGCCTTTCGTCCGGAAGGCGGGCTTTGCTATGTCCGGGCTTCCGCTTTCCCGAAGCGTGACACCCGTCGCTCGGTGGGTCCCGGAGCCGGCCGCTGGCGCGGCCCCTCCGGGATGACGACAGGGAGAGAACTCCAGAGGATCGAATACCCACCTTTCGTCATCCCGGAGACGCGCAGCGTGCTCCGGGATCCACGGGGCGACCGGCTCCGACCCTCAGATCTCCCGCGCCCGGTCGCGCAGGACGAACTTCTGGACCTTGCCGGTCGAGGTCTTCGGCAGCTCGCCGAACACCACGGTCCGCGGGCACTTGAAGTGCGCCAGGTTCTGCCGGCAGAAGGCGATGATGTCCTCGGCGGTCGCGGTCTTGCCGGGGCGCAGGGTGACGAAGGCGCACGGCGTCTCGCCCCACTTCTCGTCCGGCCGGGCCACCACCGCCGCTTCCAGCACCGCCGGGTGCCGGTACAGCACGCCCTCGACCTCGATGGTCGAGATGTTCTCGCCGCCGGAGATGATGATGTCCTTGGACCGGTCCTTCAGCTCGACGTAGCCGTCCGGGTGCATGACGCCGAGGTCGCCGGTGTGGAACCAGCCGCCCTTGAACGCCTTCCCGGTCGCCGACGGGTTCTTCAGGTACCCCTTCATGACCACGTTGCCGCGCATGAACACCTCGCCGATGGTGGCGGCGTCCGCCGGCACCGGCTCCAGGGTCTCCGGGTCGGCGACCATCAGGCCCTCCAGCACCGGGTAGCGCACGCCCTGGCGGGCCTTCAGGTCGGCCTGCTGCTCGATCGGCCTGCCGTTCCATTCCTCGTGCCAGGCGCACACGACGGCCGGCCCGTACACCTCGGTCAGCCCGTAGACGTGGGTGACCTTGATGCCGAGTCGCTCCATGCCCTCCAGCACCGCCGCCGGCGGCGCCGAGGCGGCGGTCATCATCTGGACCGCCTGCGGGAATTCCCGGCGCGCCTCGTCCGGGGCGTTCAGCAGCATCGACATCACGATCGGGGCGCCGCAAAGATGGGTCACGCCCTCGTCCGCGAACGCGTCGTAGATCGCCTTGGCCTCGACCCGGCGCAGGCAGACATGGGTGCCGGCCTGGGCGGTGACGGTCCACGGGAAGCACCAGCCGTTGCAGTGGAACATCGGCAGGGTCCAGAGGTAGACCGGGTGCATCTTCATGCCCCAGACCAGCACGTTGCCGAGCGCGTTCAGGTAGGCGCCGCGGTGGTGGTAGACCACGCCCTTGGGGTCGCCGGTGGTGCCGCTCGTATAGTTCAGGGCGATCGCGTCCCATTCGTCGTCCGGGCGCACCCCGCGGTACGCCGGATCGCCGGTGCCGAGGAACGCCTCGTAGTCGGTCTCGCCCAGCCGGTCGCCGCCGGGGCCCTCGCTGTCGTCGACGTCGATGACGATCAGTTCGCGCTGGGTCCGGGCCAGCGCCGCCTTGATGGTCGGGGCGAACTCGGTGTCGGTCAGCAGCACCCGGGCCTCGCCGTGGTCGAGCATGAAGGCGATCGCCTCGGCGTCGAGCCGGGTGTTGAGCATGTTCAGCACGGCGCCGGTCATCGGCACGCCGTGCGCCGCCTCGAACGCCTCGGGCGTGTTGGTCAGCATGGCGGCGACGGTGTCGCCCTTGCCGATCCCGCGCCGGCTCAGCGCCGAGCCCAGCTGCCGGCAGCGCGCCGCCGCCTCGGCCCAGGTGTAGCGCCGCTTGCCGTGCGCCACCGCCAGCCGGGTCGGGAACACCGCGGCGGTGCGGTCGAGGAACGACAGCGGGGTCAGCGGGACGTGGTTGGCGGGCGTCTTGTCGAGGTCGGTGTCGTAAGCGTTCATGGCCGTTCGCGCGGGCTTGCCTGGGGTCCGGAACCGTACCGCCGGGGCCGGGGGAGGGCAATGCGGGTGCCTTGACCTGGGACAACGCCGTCCTTGATTGGTCGATGGTATCGACGACCGGGCGATGGCGCACTCCACCCGGGATGCGGTCCGGGTCCCAGGGAGCACCAGATATGGCCGAAGCGGACCGTCGACGGGGCGGCGATCGTCGCGATGCACACGACTGGCACGCCCTCGAGCCGGCGCAGGCGCTGGCCATCCTCGATGCGTCGGCCGGCGGACTCGCGGGAGACGAGCCCGCACGCCGGCTGGCCCGGTACGGGCCGAACCGGCTGCCGCGCGGCCGCCACCGGTCGGCGCTGCGCCGGTTCATCGGGCAGTTCGACAACCTGCTGATCTACGTCCTGCTGGCGGCCGCCGTACTTGCCGGGGCGATCGGCCACTTCACGGATGCCGCGGTGATCGCCGCGGTGGTGCTGGTCAACGCCGTCATCGGCTTCGTCCAGGAAGGCCGGGCGGAGCGTGCGCTCGACGCCATCCGCGGCATGATCGACCCGACCGCGTCGGCGATCCGCGACGGCCGCCGTACCACGCTGAGGGCCGAGGCCATCGTGCCCGGCGACGTCGTGCTGCTGGAGGCCGGCGACCGGGTGCCGGCCGACCTGCGGCTGCTGCGGGCCCGGAACCTGCGGGTCGACGAGGCGGTCCTGACCGGCGAGTCGGTACCGGTCGACAAGGGCGTCGCGCCGGTCGACCCGGCCGCCGCCCTGGGCGACCGGACGTCGATGGCGTTCTCGGGCACCTTCGTCACCGCCGGCCAGGCCACCGGCGTCGCGGTCGAGACCGGCGGGGCGACCGAACTCGGCCGGATCAGCGCCATGATCGGCGCGGTCGAACGGCTGGCGACCCCGCTGGTCCGGCAGATGGACCGCTTCGCCCGGCAGGTGACGGTGCTGGTCCTCGGGCTCTCCGTCCTGGTGTTCGGCTATGCGGTCTGGTTCCGGTCGTACCCGCTCGACGAGGCGTTCATGGCGGTGGTCGGCCTGGCCGTCGCGGCGATCCCCGAGGGCCTGCCGGCGGTCATGACGATCGCGCTCGCCGTCGGGGTGCAGCGGATGGCCGCGCGCAACGCCATCGTCCGACGCCTGCCGGCGGTCGAGACGCTCGGATCGGTCTCGGTCATCTGCTCGGACAAGACCGGCACCCTGACCCGCAACGAGATGACGGTCAGCGCGGTGGAGACCGCCTTGACCGATTTTCGGGTCGAGAGCGACGGGTACCGGCCCTCGGGCCGGTTCCTGGTCGCCGGCGAGCCGGTCGACCCCCCGGCCTATCCGGTGCTGGAGGAGCTCGCGCTGGCGGCGCTGCTGTGCAACGACGCGCATCTCCGCGGCACCGACGGCGGCTGGGCGGTCGACGGCGATCCGATGGAAGGCGCGCTGGTCGCGTTCGCGGGCAAGGCCGGCCACGATCTGACGGCGGCCCGCGCCGGGCTCGCTCGGCTCGACGAGATCCCGTTCGATTCCCGGCACCGCTACATGGCGACGCTGCATGCGCGCCCCGGCCGTGCTCCGGTGGTCTACGTCAAGGGGGCACCGGAGCGCATCGTCGAGATGTGCACGGCCGAGGCCACGCCCGACGGCGACCGGCCGATCGACCTCGAGCGCTGGCACCGGCGCACCGAGGCGCTCGCGGCGGACGGCCAGCGGGTGCTGGCGGTCGCGCGCCGGGCCATGCCGCCCGGAACCGAGGACATCCGGCCGGAGGACGTCGAGGCCGGCCTGACCCTGCTGGGCCTGGTCGGGCTGATCGACCCGCCGCGGCCGGAGGCGATCGCCGCGGTCGCCGAGTGCCGGTCGGCCGGCATCCGGGTGAAGATGATCACCGGCGACCACGGCGCGACCGCCCAGGCGATCGCCCGGCAGCTCGGTCTCGACGACGACCCGCGGGCGGTTACCGGCCACGACCTGGACCGGATGGCGGACGACGACTTCCACCGCCATGCCCAGGAGGCGACGGTGTTCGCCCGAACCAGTCCGGAGCACAAGCTGCGGCTGGTGGAGTCGCTGCAGGCCGACGGCTCGATCATCGCGATGACCGGGGACGGGGTGAACGACGCGCCGGCCCTGAAGCGCGCCGACGTCGGGGTGGCCATGGGCGGCAAGGGCACCGAGGCCGCGAAGGAGGCGAGCGAGATGGTGCTCGCCGACGACAACTTCGCGTCGATCGTGGCGGCCGTGCGCGAGGGACGGACCGTCTACGACAACCTGACCAAGGTGATCGCCTGGACCCTGCCGACCAACGGCGGCGAGGCCTTCACCATCGTGCTCGCCATCCTGTTCGGGCTCACCGTGCCGGTGACGCCGGTCCAGATTCTGTGGATCAACATGATCACCGCGGTGGCGCTGGGTCTGGCGCTCGCCTTCGAGCCGACCGAGCCGGGCACCATGCGGCGGTCCGCCCGGCCGGCCGGGCAGGGGCTGCTGACCCGGCGCCTGCTGTGGCGCATCGCCTTCGTGTCGGGGCTGATGGTCGCCGGCACGTTCGGGATCTACGCCTGGGCGACGGCCCGCGGGCTCGACATCGAGACCGCCCGGACGATGGTCGTGAACGTGCTGGTGGTGATGGAGATCTTCTACCTGTTCAGCGTCCGCTACGTGCACGGCACGGCCCTGACATGGCGGGGCGTCCTCGGCACGCCGGCTGTGCTGATGGGCGTCGGGGCGGTCGTCGTCGCGCAGTTCGCCTTCACCTACCTGCCGGTCATGCAGGCGGTGTTCGCCAGCCGCCCGGTGGCGCTGCCGGACGGGCTCGTGATCGTCGCCGTAGGCGCGGCCCTGCTGGCGGTGGTCGAGATCGAGAAGCGCGTCGCGGAGCGGATCGGTCGCCGCGGCTGACGCCGGGCGGGTCCGCGGACGGGCTGGAAATCGCGCCCCCGTGGCTGCACCCTATCCGCTAGAAGCCGGGCCGCACCGGGACCGGCCGAGCGAACAGGGGGATCGGGCCATGTGCCATCACTGCGTCGTCGAATCCGTCAAGCGCCGGATGCTGAGCCGCCGCGACGTCTTCCGGACCGGGGCGGCAGGCGTCGCCGCCGCCGCGGTCGGGGCCGCCGCCACCGCCGCCTCGGCACCGCCGGCGCTGGCCGCCGGGGTCGCCAAGCTCCAGGACATGACTCACGAGCTGCACCACGATTTCCCGACCTATTTCGGCGAGCCGCAGTTCGACTACGAGCAGAAGTTCAGCTTCGACAAGAACGGCTTCAACCTCGGGATCATGACCGTCAACGAGCACACCGGCACCCATCTGGACGCGCCGCTGCATTTCTCGAAGGACGGCCAGGCGGTCAACGAGGTGCCGATCGAGAACCTGGTGGTTCCGCTGGCGATCATCGACATCCGCGAGAAGGCGGCCGGCGACGCCGACGCCCAGGTGACGCCGGACGACGTCAAGGCCTGGATCGCCAAGAACGGCCCGCTGCCCGAGAAGTGCTGCGTCGCCATGAACTCCGGCTGGGACAGGCACGCCGCCTCCGACAAGTTCCGCAACGTCGGCGCCGACCAGAAGATGCACTTCCCGGGCTTCCACGTCGAAGCCACCAAGATGCTGATGGAGGAGAGTTCGGCGGTCGGCATGGCGGTCGACACGCTGTCGCTCGACTTCGGGCCGTCCGGCGACTTCGCGACCCACTACGCCTGGCTGCCGACCAACCGCTGGGGGCTGGAGTGCATCGCCAACCTCGACCGACTGCCGGCGAAGGGTGCCACCCTGGTGGTCGGCGCGCCCAAGCACCGCGGCGGTTCGGGCGGGCCGTGCCGGGTCATCGCGATGATGTGAGGCGGCCGGACTCCTGGCCTGGCGGAAGCGGCCGCCGCGTGCGGCCGCTTCCTTTTGCCGGCGCCGGGGGCCTGATCTAGGCTTCCCGCAAGACACAAGAACGCCCGCGGGAGGTTGGACCGATGACGCAGCAGGGACGGGTCGCGTTCGGACGCATGGAGGCGGTCAGCTTCGGCCGGCCGGCGGCCGAGGCGGTGGCGCAGGAGGTCGCGGCCCTCGGCGCCGAGCGGGTGTTCCTGATGGTCAGCGGCACCCTGAACCGCGAGACCGACGAGATCGCCAAGCTGCGCCGGGCGCTCGGCAACAAGTGCGTCGGTACCTTCGACCGAATGAAACCGCACACCCCGCGGGCCGACGTGATCGCCGCGGCCCGGGCGGTCCGGGACGTCGGCGCCGACGTCATCGTCACGCTGGGCGGCGGCTCGATCACCGACGCCGCCAAGGCGGTGCGGCTGTGCCTGGCGAACGGCGTCGACACGCCCGCGGCGATGGACATGTTCCGCCCGGTCAAGGGGCCGGACGGCACCCTCGGGCCGCCGCCGTGCGCGGCGCCGACGGTCCGCCAGATCGCCGTGCCGACGACATTGTCGGCCGGCGATTTCAGCGGCCTCGCCGGCGTCACCGACGAGCGGGTGCAGGCCAAGGAGATCTTCCGGCATCCGGGGATGATGCCGTCGGCCGTGGTGCTCGACCCGGCCGTCACCGTGCACACGCCCGAGTGGCTGTGGCTGTCGACCGGCATCCGGGCGCTCGACCACTGCGTCGAGGGCGTGTGCGCGAAGGAGGCGCACGCCTATGGCGACGCCCAGGCGCTGCAGGGCCTGTCCTTGCTGGCGCGCGGCCTGCCGGGGGTGAAGCGCGACCCGGGCGACCTGGACGCCCGGCTCGACTGCCAGATGGGCATGTGGCTGTCGATGGGACCGCTGGCCAGCGGCGTGCCGATGGGGGCGAGCCACGGCATCGGCTACGTGCTGGGGGCCATGTTCGACGTGCCGCACGGCCACACGTCCTGCATCATGCTGCCGGCGGTCATGCGGTGGAACAAGCGGGTGAACGCCGACCGCCAGGCGCTGGTCGCGACCGCCATGGGGCATCCGGGCGAGGATGCCGGCGACGTGCTCGACGCCTTCATCGGCGGCCTCGGCATGCCGCGCAGCCTGTCCGCCGTCGGCATCGGGCCGGACAGGTTCCAGCGCATCGCCGAGGGCGCACTGAGCACCCCGTGGGTACCGCGCAACCCGCGGCCGATCCCGTCCCCGGCCGAGGTGCTGGAGATCCTGCAGCTGGCGGCGTGAGAGGGGCGGTGGACGTCCCGCAGCGGCGGGTGGGTTCCGGCTCGACCCGGTCCGCTCACGCGGCCCGCCTCGTCCGGAATGACGATATTGGGGGGCGTGACGCTGCGGCTCTCCTGTCGTCATTCCGGACGGACGCGCCGCGCCGGCGCGGCCGAGCCGGAACCCACCCGCCGCCGCCCTTTTGATCCAGCGCACGGGTGCGACGGTTCTCCGTTGTTAACATCCGCCGCCGTCTGACGCAGGATCACCGGCAAGCACGAGCCCGGCGATGCCCGGGCCACGACCGGCACAGGGGAGGAGACATGGGCCGTTTCCACGAGATCTACCGGCGCTCGCTCGAGGATCCCGAGGGATTCTGGGCCGAGGCGGCCGAGGACGTGGCCTGGACGAAGCGCTGGGACCGGGTCCTCGACGACTCCCGGTCGCCGTTCACCCGCTGGTTCGTCGGCGGCGAGACCAACACCTGCTACAACGCGATCGACCGGCACGTCGAGGCCGGGCGCGGCGGGCAGACGGCGCTGATCTACGACAGCCCGGTCACCGGGACGGTCACGAAGTTCACCTACGCCGAGCTGCAGGACCGGGTCGCCCGGTTCGCCGGTGCGCTGCGCGGGCTCGGCGTCGGCTACGGCGACCGGGTGATCCTGTACATGCCGATGATCCCCGAGGCGGTGATCGCCATGCTGGCGACCGTCCGGATCGGCGCCGTCCACTCGGTGGTGTTCGGCGGTTTCGCGGCCAAGGAGCTGGCGACCCGCATCGACGACGCCAAGCCGAAGGTCATCGTCTCCGCGTCCTGCGGCATCGAGGGCCAGCGGGTGCTGCCCTACAAGCCGCTGCTGGACCGGGCGATCGAACTGTCGGCGCACAAGCCGGAACGCTGCGTGATCAAGCAGCGCCCCCAGGCCGAAGCCCCGCTGGTCGACGGCCGCGACCTGACCTGGGAGGACGCCGAGGCCGGGGCGCCGGCCGCCGAATGCGTGCCGGTCAAGGCGACCGACCCGGCCTACGTGCTCTACACCTCCGGCACCACCGGGCAGCCGAAGGGCGTGGTGCGCCCGACCGGCGGCCACCTGGTGGCGCTGAAGTGGTCGATGAAGAACATCTACGACGTCGAGCCCGGCGACGTGTACTGGGCGGCGTCGGACGTCGGCTGGGTGGTCGGCCACTCCTACATCGTCTACGCGCCGCTGTTCCACGGCTGCACCACCGTGCTGTTCGAGGGCAAGCCGGTCGGTACGCCGGACGCCGGGGTGTTCTGGCGGGTGATCGCCGACCACAAGGTCAAGGTGATGTTCACAGCACCGACCGCGATCCGGGCGATCAAGAAGGAGGACCCGGACGGCAAGCTGCTGGCGAACTACGACATGTCGCACTTCCGGGCGCAGTTCCTGGCCGGCGAGCGTTGCGACCCGGACACCCTGAAGTGGTGCCAGGACAAGCTGAAGGTTCCGGCGGTCGATCACTGGTGGCAGACCGAGACCGGCTGGCCGATCGCCTCCAACTGCCTCGGCATCGAGGAGCTGCCGTACAAGCCCGGCTCGCCGACCCATCCGGTGCCGGGCTGGGACGTGCAGGTGCTGGCGCCGGAGGGCACCCCGGTGAAGCCGAACGAGATCGGCGCGATCTCGATCAAGCTGCCGCTGCCGCCGGGGGCGCTGTCGACGCTCTGGAACAACGACGAGCGGTTCGTCCAGAGCTACATGACCGAGTACCCGGGCTTCTACCAGACCGGCGACGCCGGGCTGATCGACGACGACGGCTACATCCACGTGATGACCCGGACCGACGACATCATCAACGTCGCCGGACACCGTCTCTCGACCGGCGGCATGGAGGAGGTGCTGGCCAGCCATCCGGACGTCGCGGAGTGCGCGGTGATCGGCGTGGCCGACGACCTCAAGGGGCAGGTCCCGCTCGGCTTCCTGGTGCTCAAGGACGGCGTGAACAAGCCGCACGACCAGGTGGTCAAGGAGGTGGTGGCGATGGTGCGCGAGCGCATCGGCCCGGTCGCCGCCTTCAAGGTCGCGACCGTGGTGCACCGGCTGCCGAAGACCCGTTCCGGCAAGATCCTGCGCGGCACCATGCAGAAGATCGCCGACGGTCAGGATCCCGGCGTGCCGGCGACCATCGACGACCCGGCGATCCTCGGCGAGATCACCGAGTCGCTGCAGGGCGTCGGCTACGCGAAGAAGGGGTAACGGGCATGCCAGGGACAGGGCGGTTGCAGGGCAAGGTCGCGGTCGTCACCGGGGCGGCGCGCGGCATCGGCGCGGCGATCGCCGAGCGGTTCGCCGCCGAGGGCGCCAGGGTGGTGGCCGCCGACATGGACCCGATGGCGGGCGACGCCGTGGTCGGCCGCATCAAGCAGGCCGGCGGCGAGGGGCGGTTCGTCGCCTGCGACGTCACCCGGCGCGACCAGGTGGCGGCCCTGATGGACCACGCGATCGCCGCCTACGGCTCGCTCGACGTGGTCTGCGCCAACGCCGGCATCATCCACAACACGCCGTTCCTGGAGCTCGACGACGAGACCTTCGACCGGGTCGTGGCGGTCAACCTCAAGGGTGTGTTCTACACCGGCCAGGAGGCGGCCCGGCGGATGGTCGAGCGCGGCATCGCCGGCAAGATCGTCAACACCGCGTCGGTCAACGCGGTGATCGTCCCGCAGGGCCTGGCCGCCTACAACGCCTCGAAGGGGGCGGTGAACCAGCTAACCAAGACCATGGCGGTCGAGCTGGCGCCGCACGGCATCCGGGTCAACGCCATCGGCCCCGGCAGCGTGGCGACCGACCTGTTCCGCTCGGCCATGCTGACCGACCCGGAGGCGATGGACCGCCTGCGCGCGCGCACTCCGCTCGGCCGCCCGGCCGACCCGGCGGAGATCGCCGGCGCCGCCCTGTTCCTGGCGACCGACGACAGCGCCTACTTCACCGGCCAGACCATCTACCCCGACGGCGGAAGGCTGGCGCTCAGCCACGTGATGCCGAAGGGGTAGGGGGCGCATCACCTCCGCAGCAGCAGTTCGGCGATCTGCACCGCGTTCAGGGCGGCGCCCTTCAGCAGCTGGTCGCCGGCCACGAACAGGCAGAGGCTGCGGCCGGAGGGGTCGCCGAGGTCGGTTCGGATGCGGCCGACCAGCACCTCGTCGCGGCCGGACGCTTCCGAGGGCATCGGGAAGTGGTTGGCGGCGCGGTCGTCGACCACCCGGAGACCCGGGGCGGCGGTCAGCAGGCGGCGGGCCTCGTCCGGCGACAGCGGCTCGTCGAAGGTCATGGTCAGGGCCATGGCGTGGGCGCGCAGCACCGGCACCCGGACGCAGGTGATGCCGACCGGCAGGTCGGCGGCGTCCAGCAGGCGCCGGGTCTCGGCGATCACCTTCAGTTCCTCGCCGTTGTAGCCGGTCTCCGGATCGACCGCGGCGTTGTGGCTGAACAGGTTGAAGGCATACGGGTGCGGCAGGACCGTCGGCTCGAACGGCTCGCCGTGCAGCCAGGCCGCGGTCGAGGCGCGCAGCTCCTCCATGGCGGCGGTGCCGGCGCCCGAGGCGGCCTGGTAGGTGGCGGCGGCCAGCCGGCGGATCGGACGCGCCCGGTGCAGCGGTGCCAGCGCCACCGTGGCGATGGCGGCGACGCAGTTCGGGTTGGCGACGATCCCGCGGTGCCCGGCGAGCGCCGCGGCGTTGACCTCCGGCACCACCAGCGGCACGTCCGGGTCCACCCGGAATGCCGAGGAGTTGTCGATCACGATGGCGCCGGCCTTCACGGCGGCCGCGGCGTAGCGCCTGGAGATGTCGCTGCCGGCCGAGAACAGGGCGATATCCACGCCCCGGAAGCTCTCCTCGGTCAGTTCGTCGACGGCGACGGCGCGCCCGGCGAAGTCGAGGGTGCGGCCGGCGGACCGGGCCGAGGCCAGCAGGCGCAGCCCGCCGAGCGGGAAGCCGCGGGCGGCGAGGCAGGCCAGCAGTTCGACCCCGACCGCGCCGGTGGCACCGACGATGGCGACAACGGGCGCCGGGGCCTCGACCTGGCGGAACGGGGCGGGTGCGGACAGTTCGACGGCGTTCGGCATGGCAGTCTCTCTTCCGGTAGGCCGGTAGAGACGGGGCCGCTCGCTGCAGGGGCCCCGTCCGTCTCCGGCGGGGCCATCTGGCGGTCTATGCGGCGGCGATCGCCACGCAAGCACCAGACGACGCCCCGCCGGCGGCGGTCGTCTTGGTCGGGCGCTTGATAGTGAGCATCGCGTTCATGGCGCCAAGTGGCCACGTCCGGCCACCGAGGTCAATATCAATCGTGACGGGAGCGCCGGCCGTCAGGGCGGCAGGATCTTGCGGTACACGACGAAGCCGGAGAACCCGGCGACGGCGTCGTACAGCCGTGGTGCTGCCGCGTTGTCCGCGTGATTCTGCCAGTAGACCCGTTCCGCCCCGTTCGCGACCGCGGCTGCGTACACCGCCTCGATCGGCGCCCGGCCGGCACCCCTGCCGCGGCGAATCTGTAAGATTGAAATAATTTCATGAAATGCAATTATTCATGACGACAGCCGCGGTGACGGGGCACCGGCGGATCAGTGGTGTCAGCGCTGCGGTGCCGGCCCTGCATCGCCGATCGAACGGGCCCCCGGTAGGACTCGGCCCCGGGCGGACGGCGACGGGAACAAGGCCGGGGTTTGGAAACGGGTGCCCGATCAGATAGAATACTAATTGAATTAAATATTAGCTTATGCGGTTAAGCGAAAATAACTATCAAGAGCCTGGCTGCCGCGCCTAACCGGAGAATGGACGATGTCGCCGCCTCCTGGTGTCGGAAACGAGAAGACCTATGTCGAACTGACGGCATTGGCTACAGAGGGTATAATTAAAAGAATAGATCGTCGATTGGCGTTCTACCAGATCAATGATGATGCGCGATCGATGATCGTGGAAACCGGCCGCATCATCGACGAAAACATGCCGCAAATAATTGCAGCTTTCTATCGTCATGTCGGGACGTTCCCGGAGGCGGCGCGGTTCTTGAGCAGCTTCGACGTGGCCGAAATCAAGCTAAGGCAGAAAGAACACTGGAACCGGCTGATGTTCTCCGGGTTCAGCGAAGACTATGTGCACAGCGCGGTAAGGGTCGGCGTTGCCCACTATCGAATCAATCTGCCGCTCTATCTCTACATCAGCGGCTACAACAATTTCATGGGAAACGTCGTCGACCTCATCGTGAATCACTATCTGGGGGCGCTGGTTTCGGCTCAGCACCTGCGCTCGATGATCAAGGCGATCTCGTTCGACATGGATATCGCGATCTCCGTCTACACGGTGGCGGACCGTCTGAAGCTCAAGCCGGGAGGATCGCACGACGGGGCCGACGGCAACCTCCCGTGGCATTGACTCCGCCGGTTCTGAGCGGTCACGTTGCGCCCCCTTGTCCTCCGGCGCGCTCGACCACCGTGTTCCCGAGCACGCCGATCGCCGGGCACGCCACCTCCACCCGGTCGCCGGGCTGCAGGAACACCGGCGGCTTTCGGAAGACGCCGACGCCGTCGGGCGTGCCGGTGGCGATGACATCGCCCGGCTCCAGCGCGAGATAGCGGCTGACGTAGGACAGGATCAGCGGGATCGGGAAGATCATGTCGCGGGTGTTGCCGTCCTGCATGAGCGCGCCGTTGACCCGGCAGGTCAGCCGCAGGTGGCCGGGGTCGGGAATTTCGTCGGCGGTCACCAGCCACGGTCCCATCGGGCAGAATCCGTCCATCGACTTGGCGAAGCTGGTCTGGGGCGGCTTGACGTCGAACTGGAACTCGCGGGCCGAGACGTCGTTCAGGAGGGTGTAGCCGGCCACGTAGTCGAGCGCCCGGTCCTCGGGAACGTCGCGCATGGTGCGACCGACCACCACGGCGATCTCCGCCTCCCAGTCCAGCTTGGTGACGATCGCCGGCTTCTCGACCGGGCCGTCCGGGCCGGTGACCGAGGACGGCACCTTGGTGAACAGACGCGGCTTCTCCTGCGTCTCCAGCCCGCCCTCCGCGGCATGCGCCCGGTAGTTCCGGCCGACCCCGATGATCTTGCCGGGCCGCGGGACCGGCGCCAGCAGGCGGACCTCGTCGAGCGGACGCCCGGCCGGCAGGCCGCGGCGGGCGGCGGCAGCCAGCCGGTCGAGGCCGGACCGCAGGAGCTGCAGCATGTCCGCGGCGTCGATGCCCAGTTCGGCGAGGTCGGCGACCCGGCCGTCGTGGACCAGGCCGACCCGGGCTCGGTCGGCGGCCTCATAGGTGACGAGCTTCATGGCAGGCGCTCCCTTCGACCGGTCGAGGCGGTTCAGGAGGGGGCAGCCTAGGGAGGTGGAGCGGCCTTGGGAACGCCGGCGTCTACTCGACCCTGGGGGCGTGGCTGCGCATCTGGAAGTCGATCGAGTCGATGTGGCCAATGCGGAGCGCGAAGCGGCCGTGCAGCTTCTCCAGGGTCTTTTCGGACGACATGGGCAGCGGAATCCGGCGGTTCAGGCAGAAGTCGATGAGCGCCTCCAGCACCTCCTCGGCGCTGAACGCCACCGCCTCGGCCGGTCCGCTCGCGGTCTCGATCATGAGCTGGCCGCCGATGACCCTGGCGCCCGACGGTTCCGCACCGGTCAGGCGGCCGGTAGGCAGCGGCTTGCCGGACTTGCGGGCGAACGCTGCCAGCGCCGTTGCGGCCTCGCCGGGAGTGAAGACCAGGAAACGATACTCGGACGGCATTCCCGGCGCCTGTCGATGGTGATCCGCCGCGGCCGGCCGCAACCGCCGCATCCGCCATATGAGCTCAAATTGCTCAGCGATCCGTCAATGTCCAGGGCTGTCGCACCGTTGCCCCGAGAAACCAAGCGGCCGACGGACCGGTCGCGCGTAGAATGGGGCCCTGGCAGACCGAAGGATGCCGAAATCTCGGCCGTACCGGCCGGAGGAGGTGACATGATGTATGGAGGATGGGACGGGCACGGTTTCATGCCGTTCCTGCCGATGCTGCTGATCGCGCTACCGTTTGCGATCGGCAACTACTTCCTGGCAGAGCGGTTGAAACAGCCGTCGTGGCTGTGGGCACTGCTGACGCTGATCCCGATCGTGAACTACTTCTTCATGCTCTACGCCGCCTACATGGTGGTGTACGCGGTACTCGACCGGCTGGCGCCCAGGGAGGCGTCGCCCGAAGGCGGCTGATGGCCCGGTGGCCGGAGCGGGCTTGGCTCTAAGCCTGCTCCGGCGGTCGTGGCATCCGAAGGCACCAACCCGTTCGCCATGGAGCCCGCCATGACCGCCCGAACCAACGACCTCGGCCAGCCGATCGGCGATCCCGTGCCCGGCTGGATGCCGCGGCCGCGGCCGCCCCGGTCGGCGATGGTCGGGCGAACGGTCAGGCTGGAGCCGCTGACGGTCGCCGATCATGCCCGGTCGCTGTTCGAAGCGGTCTCGGAGGACGACGGCCGGATGTGGACCTATCTCGCGGTCGGGCCGTTCGGGACGGACCGCGCCGGCTTCGACAAATGGATCGCCCAGTGCGAGGCGAGCGAGGACCCGCTGTTCTTCGCGGTCGTCGAGCAGGCGAGCGGCCGGTGCCTCGGCTATGCCAGCTACCTGCGGATAGACCCGGCGGTCGGGGTGATCGAGGTCGGCCACATCACCATGTCGCCCGCGCTGCAGCGCACGGTGATGGCGACCGAGACCATGTACCTGATGATGGCGCGGGTGTTCGACGAGCTCGGCTACCGGCGCTACGAGTGGAAGTGCGACAGCCTGAACGCGCCGTCGCGGACCGCCGCCAACCGGCTCGGCTTCCAGTACGAGGGATTGTTCCGGCAGGCCACCCTGTACAAGGGCCGCAACCGGGACACCGCCTGGTTCTCGATCCTGGATCTCGAGTGGCCGGCGCTCAAGGCGGCGTTCCAGCGCTGGCTGGACCCGGCCAACTTCGACGCCGACGGCCGCCAGCGCGAGAGCCTGTCGGACCTGACCGGGCGCGCTCACGCGTCCCAGCCGCACGCCTGAGCCTGAGGCGCGTTCCGGAACGAGAACGCCCCCGTCCGGTTCGGGCGGGGGCGTCGCGGGTCCGGGTGTCCGGAGGGCTGCGGTCGGGACAGCTCGGGTCGGGACAGCTCGGGTCAGGGCAACTCGCTGATCGACTCCAGCTGCTCCTCCGGTGGAACCTGGGTGCCGCCGGCCGTCTCGATCGCCGAGTCCAGGTCGCGCTGGGTGCACAGGCCCAGGAACACCGGGTGGCGCGGCTGGATGTTCGGGCTGTTCCAGTGGGTGCGCTCGCGGATCTTGTTGATCGTGTCCTTGGTGGTCCCGATCAGCCGGGCGATCTGCGCGTCCTTCAGTTCCGGATGGTGCTTGACCAGCCAGGCGATGGCGTCCGGCTTGTCGCCGCGCTTGGCGATCGGGATGTACTTCGGCCCCTTGGTCTTCTGCACCGGCTTCGGCAGGTCGCTGGTCGCCATCTGCAGACGCGCCTTCGGGTCGGCTTCGCAGCGCGCGATCTCCGCCTTGGTCAGCTGGCTCGCCAGCACCGGGTCGAAGCCCTGGATGCCGGTCGACACCTCGCCGTCGGCGATCGCCTGCACCTCGAGGGGGTGCAGCCCGACGAACGCCGCGATCTGGTCGAAGGTGAGCGCGGTGTTGTCGATCAGCCACACGGCGGTGGCCTTCGGCATGAGCGGTTGCGCCATGATGTCCTCTCCTCGCCCCGGCGTCACCGACGTCGACGCCCGGCTGCAGTCAAAGTCCACGTGTCGGGATTCGTGTCTCTATATAGGGATTTCCGCTTCGAGCGGCAAAGGTTTATGTCGGGCGGCGTCGCGGCCGCCGGCGCGCGGCCGGGCTGCTCGCCGGTGGTTATCGCGGGCCCGGAGTCGCTTTAGCATGACGGTCAGGCCGCCGGTACGCTCGGGCGGCGGCGCTCGCGACCGCATCGGGAGAAACGTCATGGACCTCGAGGATCTGGAACCGCGCAACCAGTCGAAGAAGCCCAAGGACCTCTCGAACTGGAGCTTCGAGGATCTGGAAGCTTACATCGCCGCGATGGAGGCGGAGATCGCCCGGGCTCGCGCCGAGATCGCCCGCAAGAAGGGGATCGCCTCGGCCGCCGACTCGCTGTTCAAGCGCTGACGGTATCGGGCAACCGTGGGTCTCGGCGCTTCGGGCTGGACAACGCGGGAGCGCACGGAGTATTCCGCGCGCCGGGATGCGACGCGATGTCACCGCTTGACCGTCGCCAGGGCGCTCGCTAGCGTCCTCCCCAAGCAAGTTGAGCAGGGAGCTCACGGCGAAAGCCCGGACGGGGCCGCGGACCACGCGGCCCCGTAACCGTGTCGGCGATCCGCGCGGCTCCTCCGAGGGGCGGGACGCGGCGCCGACGGCTCCGCTAGACTGCGGCGATCGCGACGCCCCGAGGAGCATCGACCATGGGCACGGACGGCAACGTCTTCGGCTTCGACACCCTGAGCCTGCACGCCGGCCAGCAGCCGGACCCCGCCACCGGCGCCCGGGCGGTGCCGATCTACCAGACCACCTCCTACGTGTTCCGCGACGTCGACCACGCGGCGTCGCTGTTCAACCTGGAGCGCGCCGGCCACATCTACTCGCGGATCTCCAACCCGACGGTCGCCGTGCTCGAGGAACGCGTCGCGGCGCTCGAGGGCGGGGTCGGCGCGATCGCGACCGCCAGCGGCCACGCCGCACTGTTCCTGGCGGTCGCCACGCTGATGGGGCAGGGCGGCCACATCGTCGCCTCGTCGGCGCTGTACGGCGGCAGCCACAACCTGTTCAGCCATACCCTGCCGCGCTTCGGGATCGAGACCACCAAGGTCCACCCGCGCGACCACGACGGCTTCCGCAAGGCGATCCGGCCGGAGACCCGGCTGGTGTTCGGCGAGACCATCGGCAACCCGGGCCTGGAGGTCATGGACATCCCGGCCCTGGCGGCGATCGCCCACGAGGCCGGGGTGCCGCTGCTGGTTGACAGCACCTTCGCGACCCCGCATCTGTGCCGGCCGATCGACCACGGCGCGGACCTGGTGCTGCACTCCGCCACCAAGTGGCTGGGCGGCCATGGTGTCGCGATCGGCGGCGTGCTGGTCGACGGCGGCACCTTCGACTGGGAGGCGTCGGGCAAGTTCCCGACCCTGACCGAGCCCTATGCCGGCTATCACGGCCTCGACTTCGCCGAGGAGTTCGGGCCGCAGGCCTTCCTGATGCGGGCGCGGGCCGAGGGGCTGCGCGACTTCGGGGCCTGCATCAGTCCGGCCAACGCGTTCCACATCCTGCAGGGGATCGAGACCCTGCCGTTGCGGATGGACCGCCACGTCGCCAATGCCCGGGCGGTGGTGGCGTTCCTGCAGGCGGCTGACGAGGTGGCCTGGGTCGCCTACCCGGAGCTCGACAGCCACCCGGACAAGGCGCTGGCGGCCAAGCTGCTGCCGAACGGCACCGGCTCGATGGTGGCGTTCGGGATCAAGGGCGGGCGCGAGGCCGGCCGGACCTTCATCGAGCGGCTGCAGCTCTGGTCGCACCTCGCCAATGTCGGCGACGCCAAGTCGCTGGTCATCCACCCGGCCAGCACCACGCACCAGCAGATGGACGCGGAGACCATGAAGGCGGCGGGACTGTCGGAGGACCTGGTGCGGCTATCGGTCGGCCTGGAGGACCCCAGGGACCTGATCGACGACCTGAAGCAGGCGCTGCGGGCGGCCGCCCGCGCCGCCAAGGCGGCCTGAGCGATGAAGTTTCAGGTCGACGGCAAGGGCGCCTTCGCCGCCACCGGCGGGCGCCCGTTCGATCCGGCGAAGCCGGCCCTGGTCTGCCTGCACGGTGCCGGCATGGACCACACGGTCTGGACCATGCAGACCCGCTACTTCGCGCATCACGGCTGGTCGGTGCTGGCGCTCGACCTGCCGGGGCACGGCGGCAGCGAGGGGCCGCCCCTGGCGAGCGTCGAGGCGATGGGCGAATGGGCGCGCGCGGCCCTGGCGGCGGTCGGCGGTCGGCGGGCCGCGTTCGCCGGCCACTCGCTCGGTGCGCTGGCGGCCCTGGAGGCGGCGGCCGGTGCCGGCGGCGATGCGCTGGCCCTGCTGCTGCTCGGCGTGGTGCCGGCCATGGGGGTGCATCCGGACCTGCAGGCGGCGGCCGATGCCGGGGATCACCGGGCGGTCGAGCAGATGGTCGGCTGGGGCTTCGGCCGGCCGATGCAGATCGGCGGCAACCGGGCGCCCGGAAGCTGGGTGTCGGGGGCCGGGCTGCGGGTGCTGGAGCGCGGCCTCGCCGGCCCGCTCGGCAACGACCTGCGGGCAGCGAACGCCTATGCCGGCGCGCTCGACGCGGCGGCGCGGGTGCGCTGCCCGGCGCTGATCCTGGCCGGCGACGACGACCGCATGACCCCGCCCCGCCAGGTCAGGCCGCTGGCCGAGGCGCTGCCGGACCCGCGGGTGGTGGTGCTGCCGAAGACCGGCCACATGATGTCGATCGAGCGGCCGGACGAGACCCTCGACGCGATGCGGGACTTCCTGGCGGAGGCGGCCCGATGAGCGCGGCGGAGCGGGCGCCGGACCCGACGCGCGCCGACTATCCGCTGTTCCGGACCATCACCACCCGCTGGATGGACAACGACGTGTACGGTCACGTCAACAACGTCCAGTACTACTCGTTCTTCGACACCGCGGTGAACCAGTACATGGTCGAGGCCGGCGGCCTCGACTTCCGGGATGGCGAGGTGGTCGGGCTGGTGGTCGAGACCGGTTGCTCCTACCGTCGCTCGCTGGCGTTCCCGGACGTGGTCGAGGCCGGCATCCGGGTGGCGCGCATCGGCACGTCCTCGGTGACCTACGAGGTCGGCATATTCCGGCAGGGCGAGGAGGCGGTGTGCGCGTTCGGCCGGTTCGTGCACGTCTATGTCGACCGGGCCAGCAACCGGCCGGTGCCGATCCCCGAGCGGGCGCGGGCGGCGATGGAGGCGATCCGGGTCGGGTAGCGGCGGTCTTGGATCCCGGCTCGCCGCTTGCGCGGCGTCCGGGATGAGGAAGTAAGGGGGCTTCGAAAAGCCCTCATCCCGGCCGGACCCCGGACTTGATCCGGGGCAAGAGCCGGGACCCACCGACGGTATCTCCCGGAAAAGCGAAGGGCCGGCCCCCCTGGGACCGGCCCGGTTTCGTTCGGAGTTCCGCCGGCGTCAGGCGGCGTGCTTGTCCTCGATCGCCTTGGTCGCCGTGGCGCCGGTGATCGCGATCTTGCGCGGCTTCATGGCCTCGGGAACCTCGCGGACCAGCGAGACGTGCAGCAGGCCGTTCTCGAGCGACGCGCCCTTGACGCGGATGTGATCGGCGAGGTCGAAGCGGCGCTCGAAGTTCCGGGTCGCGATGCCGCGATGCAGGTAGTTGCGCTGCTCCTCGTCGGACTTCTCGATCCGCCCGGAGATCACCAGCTGGCCGTTCTCGGCGGTGATGTCGAGGTCGCCCTCACCGAAGCCGGCGACCGCCATGGTGATGCGGTAGTCGTCCTCGCCGAGCTTCTCGATGTTGTAGGGCGGGAAGGTCGGCGCGTTGGCGGCCTCGGTCGCACGCATCGCGTGGTCCAGCAGGCGGGCCATCCGGTCGAAGCCGACGGTGGAACGGAAAACGGGGGTGAAATCGACGGTACGCATGCCACATCCTCCTCAGAAGCGATATGGAGTCTCTGTCTCTCAGGCCCGCCGATGCTCGGCCGGACCGGTTACCGCCGGAGCCCGAAAGTCCGGCGCCCCGACGCCTTTCGAGGTGGGAAGCGCCGGTCCCCGAGTCAAGAGGGTGAGATCCCTCGGCGGCGAGGGGTTGGCAGAGCGGATGGGGCGCTCCATACTCGTTTTGATGACGGAACAAATTAACCATATGGGTTCCGCTACCCGGGTCGCGCCCTTCGACGGTACCTACCGTGAGGTCCTGGATCTCCTCCAGGAGGCCCGTGACCTGGCCGCCTCGCCGCAGGCCCTGAGCGGCGGGAACGTCCATGCCAACGACCACCGCGCGGCGCCGCGGTTTCCGGTGTCGGTCGTCCGGCTGGAGGCCAGTTGCGAGGCCCTGCGGGTCACGTCGCGGCTCACCCATTGCCTGGCCTGGGTCATGGTCCACAAGGCGATCCAGGCCGGCGAACTGTCGCCCGACGCCGCCTACGACCCGGAGAACCGTCTGAGCGGCGGGTCGGTCTGCCTTGCGATGGGAGGCGAGGGCAATCCGAGGCTGCCGAGGCGCCTGCGGCACCTGCTCGGCGCCAGCAGGGCGCTCTACGTGCGGCTGGCCCGGCTGGATGCGCGCATGTCCTCGGTGGCGGCGGGCGCCTGAGCCGGGCGCCCGTCCGGCGCAAACGAAAACGGCGGCCCGAGGGCCGCCGCCGCAGTCCCGACCGCCGGGGCGATCAGAGCTTCAGACCGCCGAAGCGCTTGTTGAAGCGCGAGATCTGGCCGCCGCTGTCGACGATGCGGTGCTGGCCGGTCCACGCCGGATGCGACTTCGGGTCGATCTCCAGGCGGATGACCGCGCCCTGCTCGCCATAGGTCGAGCGGGTCGTGTACTCGGTCCCGTCGGTCATGACGACCTTGATCTCGTGATAGTCGGGATGGATGTCGGCCTTCATCGCGTCTCTCCTCCGCCGTCGCGCCGGTGCGCGCCCGACGGATCCATGATCGTTCGGAAGGCGGGTAGATACCCGAACCCGCCGCGGTGCGCAACCCCGGAACGCCACCGTCGTCCGGAGCCCGGTCAGCGCTGCGTCAGCTTCATCTCGATGCGCCGGTTGCGCTCCAGATCGCCGGGGTCGATCGGCTGGTGTTCGCCGTAGCCGGTCGCCGACAGGCGCTCGGCGGGAATGCCCTGTTCGACCAGGTACTTCACGACCGAGATCGCGCGGGCGGCGGACAGCTCCCAGTTGCTGCGGAACTGCTCGTTGTGGATCGGAACCGTGTCGGTGTGGCCCTCGACCTGCAGGACCCAGTTGATCTCCCGGGGGATCCGGGGCGCGATCTCGCGCAGGGTCGACGCGAACCGGGCCAGCTTCTCCTTGCCGGGGTCGCCGATCTGGGCCGAGCCGGAGGTGAACAGGACCTCGGACTGGAAGACGAAGCGGTCGCCGACGATCTTGACGTCCTCGCGGTCGGACAGCACCTCGCGCAGCCTCCCGAAGAATTCGCTGCGGAACCTCGCCAGTTCCTGGACCTTGGTCGCGAGCGCCGCGTTGAGCCGCTTGCCGAGATCGAGGATCTGTACCTTCTGTTCGCGGTTCCGGGCCTCGGTGGCCTCCAGCACGGCCTCGATGCGCGCCAGCTGCTGGCGCAGGGCGGCGATCTGGGCGTTCAGGATCGCGACCTGCTCCTGCGCCTCGGTCGAGATCTTCTGCTCCTCCGACAACGCCTTCTGGGTGCGCTGGTGCTCGCTGAACAGCTCCTCCAGGCGGATGTCGCGCTGCTCCAGTTCGGTCTGCGCGAGCTGCGTGCGCTCCCGCTGGTCGGCCAGCCGCGCCTCCAGCTTCTTCGTGGTGTCGCGAAGCTCGCCGATCTGGTCGCGCTGGGTCTCGGCGCTGCTGCGCTCGGCCGCAAGGTCGGCGCGGAGCCGGTCGGCCGTCCGGCGGCTCTCGTCGAGCTCGGCCTGCAGGGCCTGTGAGGTCGCCTGCTGGCGGTCCAACTCGGACTGCAGCCGCTGCGAGGTCGCCTGTTCGGTGTCCAGGTCGGTCTGCAACTGCTGCGAGGTCGCCCGCTGCTGCTGCAGCTGGTCCTGCAGGGTCACCACATGCTTGTCGGACTGCGTCAGCTTCTCCAGCAGCTCGGCGATCCGGGCCTTGCTCTGGGCGTTGGTCTCGTCCAGCGAGCGAATCCGGGCCTCGGCCTCGTCGATCTCGCCGACCAGAAGGATCACCTTGTTCTCGGCCTCCTGGCGGGCCTGTTCGCTGGCGTCGAACTGTTCCTGCAGCTTGTTGCGGACCTGGACCAGGCCGCCGATGTCGTCTTCGAGGTTCTGCCGGACCTCCCTGAGCGCGGCGATGTCGCGACGCAGCCGCTCGAGGTCCTGGAGCTGGAGCTCGATGGTCCTGCGGTTCGCCTCGATGACCTTGATCGCCTGTTCGAGCTCGGCGGCGGTCTGCGCCCGCTCGGCCTCGGACACGCCGGCATCCTCCTCGACCGACCGCAGCTTGCCCAGCAGCGCGTCGCGCTCGTTCAGCACCTCGAGCAGCCGCGCGTCGACTCCCTTGCGGGCCTGCTCGCTCTCGTCGAGCTTCTGCTGCAGCACCGCCCGGCTGGCCATCAGTTCCGCCAGCCGTCCCTCCAGCGCGTCGCGCGCCGAGGTCAGCTGGCCGACCTGCTGGCTCAGTTCCTCGCGTGCCGCGATCGAGCTCTGCAGCTCGGCCGACAGCTGGGCCACGGTGATCTTGAGCTCGGCGCTGGTCTCCCGTTCCAGGGACAGCAGCTCGCTCAGCTCGGCGACCTGCCGGGTCAGGCGCGCCAGCGACTCGTCCTTACCCGACAGCACCTGGGTCAGGTAGAACTGCGCCACCACGAAGATCATCAGGATGAAGATGACGACCATCAGCAACGTGGCCAGGGCGTCGACGAAGCCGGGCCAGATGTTGCTGTCGCGTTGCCGTCGCCGGGCCAGGGTCGACATGGTCCCGCCCTACCGGTGCTCTTCTTCGGCCAGCGCCGCGATGGTGCGGGCCACCAGCCTGATTTCCCCCCGAAGCTCCTCGGTCATCTGCGCCCGCCCGGAGGCCCCGTCCTCCAGCAGCCGGGCCATGTAGGCCTCGATGTTGCGGAGATGGGTCCGCACGATCTCGTCCCGGCTGCCGCCGGTCATGTCGGCGAGCCGGGACAGCACCGGCCGCAGTTCGCCCTGGGTGGTCACCAGCCGCTCCAGCAGGTCGCGGTCGCCGTCGAGCCGGTCGGAGAGCGCGCCCAGCCGTTCGACCAGCGCCAGCAGGGTGCTGTTGGCGCTGCGCCGGTCCTCCTCGCCGCGCGCCATGATGCGTTGCAGCTTGTCCAGCGACTCCGCGGTCTGCTCCATCAGCGCCTGCTGGAAGGCGGTGGCCGAGTGCTCGCCCTCGAACGAGAAGCTGCCGGAGGTCAGCCGGGTCAGGCTCGCCAGCCATTCCTCCAGCTCGTTGTAGAACCGGTTCTGGGCCTGGCCGAGCTGGAGGTCCAGGAAGCCGAGCACCAACGATCCGGCGAGGCCGAACAGCGACGAGCTGAAAGCGGTGCCCATGCCGGACAGCGGCGACTGCAGTCCGGCCTTGAGATCGGCGAACACCTGGGCGAGATCGCCGCCGTCGATGTTCAGCCCGCCGATCACGCCGCCGACCGCGCCGACCGTTCCCAGCAACCCCCAGAACGTGCCGAGCAGCCCCAGGAAGATCAGCAGCCCGGCGAAGTAGCGGGCGATGTCGCGGGATTCCTCGAGCCGGACCGAGATGCTGTCCAGCAGCGACCGCAGCGACATGGCCGACAGGCTCTGCCGCTTGTCCTGCTGGCGGGCGCCCAGCAGGGTCGCGACCGGGACCAGCAGGCTCGGCGGCTCCTGGATCGACGAGCCGGGGGAGTGGGTCCGGTAGGTCTCGATCCAGTTGACCTCCGGCACCAGCCGGAAGACCTGGCGGAGGATGAAGATCACCCCGATCAGCAGGACGCCGAGGATGACGCCGTTCAAGGCCGGGTTGGCCGTGAACGCCGCGGTCAGGGGCCCGCCGAGCACGCCGCACACGACCGCCACGGCGACCATGAATGCGACCATTCGGATCAGGTATCGGCGCGGATCGGTCACCGGCCTCGCTCCAGGGATTGGGCGGTTCCCGCGTCGACCGGCCTGCCGCCGATCAGCGGCTCACCAGCACGACGTCCACGCGGTCCTTGGGGGATTCCTTCGTGCGATTGCCCAGGGCGCGGACATCCATCCGGGTGCTCTGGATCTGTTTGTCGATCAGGTAGGCGCGGACCGCCAGGGCCCGCGACAGCGACAGCCGCCGCGCCTTGTTGGCATTGTCCTCGTCGCCGTCGGCGTAGGCCAGCAACTGCACCCGCAGGCTGTCGTCCTTGCGCAGCCGGGCGATCAGCGCGTCCAGGCCGGCGGTCGAGGCCGTCGGCAGCGCCGACTGGTTCGGCTCGAACGGCACCCGCACGACCTCGCCTCCGGCTCCCTGGGCGGACGGCGCCGGGGGCGATGCCGACGGCACCGGCCCGGCGGTCGCCGCGGCGACCTGGGTATCCTTCTCGGCCGGGACGGTCTTGGCCGGGTCCGGGGCGGCGGCGCTCGGCAGGGCCGGCGGCGGCGGCGCGCTCGGCGGCGCGGGCGCCTTGACGACCGGTGCCGGCGGTTTGGCTTCGGCGGTCACCGCCGGGGTGGCCGGCTTCGGCGGCGGCGGGGCGGCCTCGGCGGCCGGCGGCTTCTCGGCCATCGCCTCGGGCTTCCTGGGCGGCGGCGGCGGGCTCGGCGCCTCGGTCCGGGTCGCCGGGGCGGGCGGACGCAGGGTCGGCGCGGTGGCCGCCGGCC
>NZ_BMZS01000005.1 GCF_014652915.1 Thalassobaculum fulvum | reverse complement strand
ACCATCGAGGGCGTGTCGGCGGTCGCCAACGACACCGGCACCCAGGCCGAGGCGGTGCTGGCCGCCGCCGAGGCGCTATCCGGCGACGCCGATCTGCTCGACCAGGAAGTCACGGGGTTCCTCGAGCAGGTCCGAGGCAACGGCACGAACGGCGGCCGCTGACGGCCGCCGGTCGCTTCGTGGGTCCCGGATCGCCGCTGCGCGTCGTCCGGGATGAGGATGTTCGGGAGGCCTCCCCTCCTTCCCTCATCCCGGCCGTAGCGGCGCAGCCGCGCAGAGCCGGGACCCACCGGGCGGCGGTCTTTCCCGTCAGCTCAGCGCCGCCGGCTTGGGGCCGCCGGTCGCCCAGTCGAGCAGCTCGACCGTGTGCACCACCGGGATCGCCGTGCCGCCGCCGATCTGGCTCATGCAGCCGATGTTGCCGGTGGCGATGACGTCCGGCTCGACGCTCTCATCGCCGATGCGCGTCGTCCGGGATGAGGATGTTCGGGAGGCCTCCCCTCCTTCCCTCATCCCGGCCGTAGCGGCGCAGCCGCGCAGAGCCGGGACCCACCGGGCGGCGGTCTTTCCCGTCAGCTCAACGCCGCCGGCTTCGGGCCGCCGGTCGCCCAGTCGAGCAGCTCGACCGTGTGCACAACCGGGATCGCCGTGCCGCCGCCGATCTGGCTCATGCAGCCGATGTTGCCGGTGGCGATCACGTCCGGCTCGACGCTCTCGATATTGCGCACCTTGCGGTCGCGCAGGCGCCGGGCGAGGGTCGGCTGCAGCAGGTTGTAGGTGCCGGCCGAGCCGCAGCAGAGGTGCCCCTCGGGCACGTTCTTCACCGCGAAGCCGGCGGCCGTCAGCAGCGCCTGCGGCAGGGTCTTGATCTTCTGGCCGTGCTGCATCGAGCAGGCCGAGTGGTAGGCGACGGTCAGCCCGGCCGGCGCCGCCGGCTTCGGAACGCCGTGAGCATCCCCAAATTCGGCGAGGAACTCGGTCACGTCCTTGGCCAGCGCCGCCACCGCCGCCGCCTTGTCGCGGTAGGCCGGGTCCTCGCGCAGCATGAAGCCGTAGTCCTTGACCGTGGTGCCGCAGCCGGACGCGTTGATGACGATGGCGTCCAGCCCCGCGCCGCCGCCCTCGGCGGTCTCGGCCCACCAGGCGTCGACGTTGGCCTTCACCGCCGCCAGGGCGTCGTGCTCGCGGCCCATGTGGTGGGTCAGCGAGCCGCAGCAGCCGGCCGCCGCCGGCACCACCACCTCGACCCCGAGCCGCGTGAGCAGCCGCAGGGTGGCGTCGTTGATCGCCGGCTCCAGCACCCGCTGGGCGCAGCCGGCCAGCATCGCCACCCGCGCCCGCCGCGCGCCCTCGGCCGGGAAGGTGCCCGGCCGGTCGAGGTCGGAGCGCGCCGGCACCCGCTTCGGCGCCAGCTCCAGCATGGCCCGCAGTCGCCCGCCCAGCAGGTCGCCGAACAGCGGCGCCAGCGGCCGCGCCAGCCCGGCGCCGGTCAGCGCCAGCCGGAACCAGCCGGGCCGCGGGATCAGTGTGGCCAGCACCGCGCGGATCGCCCGGTCCAGGAACGGCCGCCTGTAGGTCCGCTCGATATGGGCCCGGGCATGGTCGACCAGGTGCATGTAGTGCACGCCGGACGGGCACGTGGTCATGCAGGACAGGCACGACAGGCAGCGGTCGATGTGCCTGACCTCCTGCTCGCCGGCCGGCCGGTCGTTCTCCAGCATGTCCTTGATCAGGTAGATCCGGCCGCGCGGGCTGTCGAGCTCGTCGCCCAGCAGGGCGTAGGTCGGGCAGGTCGCGGTGCAGAACCCGCAGTGCACGCACTTGCGCAGGATCTCGTTGGCGACCGCGACGTCGGGATCGGCGAGCTGGGCCAGGGTGAAGTTGGTCTGCATGTCGGTCGCCTACACCCCCGCCGTCATCCGCCCCGGGTTCAGGATCCCGAGCGGGTCGAAGCTCGCCTTGATGCGGGCCGCCAGGGCGGCCAGGCCCGGGTCCTGCGGCTGGAACACCGGGACCGCGGCGCGCACGCTCTCGTCGGCCCGGACCAGGGTGGCATGGCCGGTCGCCGCCCCGGCGACCGCGCTGCGCACCAGCCCGGCATGGGCGTCGGACGCCGGCGGCAGCGCGATCCAGATCAGCCCGCCGGCCCAGTCGTAGTAGTGGTCGGCGCCTTCGACCGCCGAGCGGATCGCCAACACCACCGCGGGACCCGCCATCGGCGGCACCGACAGCCGCCAGACCGGCCGGTCGGCCGGTGCGGCCAGCGGCTCGACGTCGCGGATCGCCCGCCACAGGTCGCGGCTGAGGTAGCCCTCGACCGCGCCCTGGCTGCCGCCGAACCCCGCCAGCTCGCCCTCCAAAGCGGCGGCCCGCGCCGCCACCGACGGGCCGAAGCCCTCCAGCCGGATGCAGGTCGCCGGCCCGGCGACGTCGCCGGCGCCGATCGCGAACGGCAGGTGGGCGGCCGACGACACCTCGTGCGGCGAGCCCATGGCGGCGCTCATCGCGCGGACCGCGGTCTCTTCGTCGAGGCCGCTGATCACCAGCGTGGTCTCGTGCTCGGGCGCCGGCAGCACCTTGAAGGTCAGGTCGGTCAGCGCCGCCAGCGTGCCCCAGGAGCCGCAGACGATCTTCGAGAGATCGTAGCCGGTGACGTTCTTCACCACCCGGCCACCGGATTTCACGGTCTCGCCGCGGCCGGTGACCGCGGTGAAGCCCAGCAGGTGGTCACGCGCAGCGCCCGCCTTGATGCGGCGCGGCCCGGCCAGGTTGGCGGCGAACACCCCGCCGATCGAGCCCTTGCCGGCCTCGCCGGTCAGCAGCACGCCGAGGTCCATCGGCTCGAACGCCAGCATCTGGCGCTGCTCGGCCAGCGCCGCCTCGATCTCGGCGACCGGGGTGCCGGGGCCGGCCTGGCAGATCAGCTCCTCGGGCTCGTACAGGCCGATGCCGGACAGCCCCGACAGGTCGAGGGTGTGCCCGGTCTGCATCGGCCGGCCGACCGCGCGCTTGCTGGCGCGCGAGACGATCTCGACCGGCGTCTCCTCGGAGACCGCCCAGGCGACGACGTCCCGGGCCTGCTCGGCGGTGTCAGGGCGGAAGGTGGTCATGCGTGCTGCTCCACCAGTGATGCACTCCCCCCTCTCGTCATTCCGGACCGGGCCGCCGCTGGCGGCACGGAGCCGGAACCCACCCGCCGCCGCGGCGCACGTCGGGCCGTGGGTTCCGGATCGGCCGCGCCGGCGCGCGCCCGTCCGGAATGACGAAGGGAGGGGAGGCTGCGAGCGACCATCAGAACCGTGGAATGTCGGGGAACGGCAGCTGGCCCCGTGCCACATGCATGCGGCCGAGCTCGGCGCAGCGGTGCAGGGTCGGGAACACCTTGCCGGGGTTCAGCAGGCCCTTGGGGTCCCAGGCGCACTTCACGCGCTGCTGCTGCTCCAGGTCGATCTCGCTGAACATCGAGCCCATCAGGTCGCGCTTCTCGACCCCGACGCCGTGCTCGCCGGTCAGCACGCCGCCGAGCTCGACGCAGGTGGTCAGGATGTCGGCGCCGAACGCCTCGGCCCGCTCCAGCTCGCCCGGCTGGTTGGCGTCGAACAGGATCAGCGGGTGCAGGTTGCCGTCGCCGGCGTGGAACACGTTGGCCACGCGCAGGCCGTACTTCTCGCTCATCCGGGTCATGCGCGACAGGATCTCCGGCAGCTGCCGGCGCGGGATGGTGCCGTCCATGCACATGTAGTCCGGCGAGATCCGGCCGACCGCCGGGAACGCCGCCTTGCGGCCGGCCCAGAAATTGTTGCGCTCGTCCTCGCTCTCCGACACCCGCAGCGAGGTGGCGCCGTTGGCCTCGGCGATCTCGCGCACCCGGTCGATCAGGAAGTCGACCTCGACCTCGGGCCCGTCGAGCTCGACGATCAGCAGGGCGCCGGCATCGCGCGGATAGCCGGCGTTCACGAAGTCCTCGGCGGCGTTGATCGCCGGGTTGTCCATCATCTCCATGCCGCCCGGAACGATGCCGGCCCCGATGATGGCGGCGACGCAGGCGCCGGCCTCCTCGCTGGTGCCGAAGCCGACCAGCACGGCGCGCGCGGTCGCCGGCTTGCGCAGGATCCGCACCGTCACCTCGGTCACCACCGCCAGCAGCCCTTCCGAGCCGGTCAGCAGGCCGAGCACATCGTAGCCCTCGGAGTCGAGGTGCTTGCCGCCGATCCGCAGCACCTCGCCCTCGATCGTCACCAGCTCGACGCCGAGCACGTTGTTGGTGGTCAGCCCGTATTTCAGGCAGTGCACGCCGCCGGAGTTCTCGGCGATGTTGCCGCCGATCGAGCAGGCGATCTGCGACGACGGGTCGGGCGCGTAGTAGAAGCCGCGGTCCTGCACCGCATGGGTGATGCCGAGGTTGGTGACCCCCGGCTGTGCGGTGACCGTCCGGTTGGCGTAGTCGATGTCGAGGACCCGGTTGAACTTGCCGAGACCGAGCAGCACGCCGTCGGCCAGCGGCAGCGCCCCGCCGGACAGCGAGGTCCCGGAGCCGCGCGGCACCACCTTGACGCCGTTCGCATGGCAGTACTTGAGGATCGCCGCGACCTGGGCCGTGGTCTCCGGCAGCACCACCACCATCGGCAGCTGGCGGTAGGCGGTCAGCCCGTCGGACTCGTAGGGGCGCATCTCGCGGTCGTCGGCGATCACGCCCTCGCCCGGGACGATCGCCCGCAGCGCCGCGACGATCTCGTCGCGCCGCTCCAGCACCTCCCGGTCCGGCTCCGGCATCTTCATCGGCGATCTCCCCGGTCGCAGCGACTGCGTGAGCTTACCTTGCCCGAAGGGACCGGCATTTCAAGCCGCCCGCGCGTGGCTGGGCCGAGCGGGGCACGACCGCAGACGGCCGACACCACAAACACGAAAGGCGGCTCGACGCTGCCGCCGGCCGCCTGCCCCTCGGGGCTTGCAGAAGCATCCTCGGCACGGGGCAGCGCCACGGGCGCCGCCCCGGCGCGTGGATCAGCCCTGCCGCGCCTTGAAGCGCGGGTTGGTCTTGTTGATCACGAAGACGCGCCCCTTGCGGCGGATGATGCGGCAATCCTTGTGCCGCTTCTTCAACGTCTTCAGCGAGTTGGCCACACGCATCGTCAATCTCCGGAATCGCGAAGAGCGCGGAACTTACTCAGGGCCGGGACGTCTGTCAACACGGCAGGGAACGGCCTGCGGCTACGCCTCCGTCTCCTTCGGTTCGGGCTTGATCAGGAAGAACCGGTAGAGCGCCAGCTCGCCGCTCTCCATCAACGCCGCCCGCCGCGCCCAGCGCTCGGCCTCGACGATCAGGGCCGCCCGCCGGGCCGGATCCTCGGCCAGCGGATCGCTGCCGTCCAGGTTCTCCACGAAGCGGGCGAAGGTGTCGCGGATATGCTTCCGGTGCTCCTCCGACCGGTCCTCCAGGACCCGCACGTCGAAGCCGAGCCCGGCGAACGCCTTCTCGTATTCCTGCTTGGCCCACGGCTTGTAGGTGAGATCCTCCGACTCGAGCCAGGCCTTGACCTGCTCGGACGGCTCGACCTCGGACGGCAGGACGTAGTCGGTGATGACCAGTTGGCCCCAGTCCCGCAGGACGCCGTGGATGCTCTTCAGCATCGCCGCCCGGTCCCGGACCACGAACATCGACTCGCGGCTCAGGACGCAGTCGAAGCTGTTGGGCCGCAGGCTGAGGCTCTCCGGCGCGAACCCGCGGACGGTCACGTGGTCGCCGCCCTTGAGCGTGGCGATCACGCCCGGCGCCCACTCGGCGAGCTCCGGGTCCATCTCGTAGCCGGTGATCCAGACCCCGAAACGCTGCACCACCGCGGCCGCCGCCCCGCCCAGACCGGGCGACAGGTCGAGCAGCGAGCGTTCGGGGGTGAGCCCGAACGGCTTGACCATCTCGACCGCGTGCTCCGGCCCGCCCGGCGACGTGAACCCCGGTCCGAACAGCCGCTGCAGCACGTCGATCCTGGCCCGGGTGTGGTCCACGGTCGACAGCACCGGGGTCGCCGGGATCAGATCCTCGATGGAATGGCCCCTCGGCGGTCCCTCTCCGGTCTGCCAGGCGTGATACTCGGCCGCGTCGTACCCTCGCCACCACGCCATCAGGCGGTGCCGCAGGGGTATCGTTGGACCGTCGCTCGCTGTCATGCCGCTCCGCCTAACGCGAACCGCTGAACGAGACGCTGCTCCGGCCGCACGGGCCCGGGACAGGTCCGTCGTGCTTCAACGTCGCAGACCGTCCAGCAACTGGGACGCGATCTGCTCGATCAGCATGACATCATAACCCATGACCAGGAAACGGTAGCCCCGCGCGATCTTGGCGTTCGCCTCGGCGCTCGACAGCGCCATGCCGCCCAGCGCGGCCGGGCTCGCCAGGATCGCTCTCTCGGCGCGCTCGATCGCCCCGACCACCTCGGGATGGTCCCGGTCGCCGGGGTGCCCCATGCTGACCGCCAGGTCCATCGGCGCGATGGTGGCGACGTCGATCCCCGGCACCGCCATGATCGCCTCGATGTTCTCGACCGCGTCGATGTGCTCGATCAGGACGATGTTGGCGATCTCGCGGTTGGCGGCCTGGAAATACTCCATCGGCCCCTTCAGCCCCCAGCGGGCCGGCGCGTAGAACGGCCCCCAGCCGCGGTCGCCCTCGGGGGGATACTTGACGCAGCGGACCGTCGCCTCGGCCTGCTCGGGGGTGCAGACCATCGGGAAGATCACCCCCATGGCGCCGGCATCCAGGACCGGTTTGCAGAGCGCCAGGTCGGGACGCGGCACCCGGACCAAGGGCGCGCAGCCGGTGCCGGCGGTGGCGGCGATCAGGTGATGGGCCGAGGCCAGGTCGATCGCGCCGTGCTCCATGTCGATGAACAGCCAGTCGAAGCCGGCACCGGCCAGGACCTGCGCGAGGTTGACGCTCGGCATGGTGATCAGGACCCCGGCCGCCGCCTCGTCGGCTTCCAGGCGCCGCTTCAGGGGATTGATACGGGCCACGGTCTCCTCCCTCTTCTGTCCGTCGCGAGCGGTCGAGTGTAGCGCTTCCTCCGCTATGGCACAGCCGGGCATGCCGCGGTTTCGCCGACGTAGATCCCCAGGCCGGCCGCCGTCCGCACCAGGATGTCGTCGGGCTCGACCGGGCGGGACCGGCCGACGACCTCGGCGAGCGGCAGCTCGCCGACGCTGCGCCGGCTCCAGACCGCCACAGTCCCGGTCCGGCCGGAGGCGATCAGGTCGACGGCGTGGATCCCCAGCGCGCTCGCCACCACCCGGTCGACCGCGATCGGCTCGGCGCCGCGCTGGACGTGACCGAGGACCGTCACCCGCGAGTCGATTCCGAGCTCCGACTCGATCCGATCCGCCAACCACTGGCCGATGCCGCCGTAGCGGATGCCGCCGTCCGGCTTCGGCCGGGCGACCGGCTCGCCCTTGTCGGTCCGAACCGCCTCGGCGACCACCACCAGCGAGAAGCTGCGACCGCTGGCCCGGACCGCCGTCAGCTTGGCCGCCACGTTGTCGAAGGAATACGGGATCTCCGGGATCAGGCAGATGTCGGCGCCGCCGGCGACGGCGGCATGGATGGCGATATGGCCGGCGTCGCGCCCCATCACCTCCAGCACCATGACCCGGTCGTGGCTCTGCGCCGTCGGCTGCAGCCGGTCGAGCGCCTCCACCGCCACCTCGACCGCGGTGTTGAAGCCGATCGCGGCGTCGGTGCCGTACACGTCGTTGTCGATGGTCTTCGGCACCCCCACCAGCGGGATCCCGCCCTTGCGACACAGCCGGTCGAGTATCCGGAAGCTGCCGTCGCCGCCGATGCAGATCAGCGCCTCGATCCCGAGCGTCCGCATGCCCTCGATCATGCGGTCCGACTGGTCGACCACCGAGCCGTCCGGCATCCGGAAGGCGAACGGGTCGCCGTGGCTGACGGTCCCGAGGATCGTGCCGGCGCGCCGCAGCAGGATGCCGTCGAATTCCTCGGGATGCAGACGCCGCGCCCGCATCGGCCGCTCGTACAGACCGAGCGTGCCGTCCTCGATGCCGACGACCTCCCAGCCGTGCGCGTCGGCATGCAGCACGATCGCTCGGATCGCGGCGTTCAGGCCGGCGCAGTCGCCGCCGCTGGTCATCACTCCGATACGCTTCACCATCCGGATGCCCTCACAGTGGACCGCCTCTTTGCCGGGGCGCCGGCCGCGTGCCATGCTCGCGCCGCCCGACCCTCGTCCGCAATCTCCCGCACCCGGCCCGCCATGACCGATCTCGCCATCGTCGACGCCCACCACCATCTTTGGGACCTGGAGCGGAATTACTACCCCTGGCTTAGCGACCACCCGGAACCGCACTTCTTTCTCGGCGACTATTCCGCCCTGAAGCGCCGCTACATGCCGGAGGACTACCGCCGCGACGCCGCCGGTTTCCGGATCGTGAAGACCGTCCACGTCGAGGCCGAATGGGACCGCGACGATCAGGTCGGCGAGACCCGCTGGCTGACCGAAGTGGCGGCCCGCTACGGCATGCCGAACGCCATCGTCGGCCATGTCTGGCTGGACGATCCGGTGGTCGAGGACAAGCTGGCCGGGCATTGCGAGGCGCCGCTGATGCGGGGCATCCGCTCCAAGCCGGTCACCTCACCGGCCCCCGACGCGCCGCGCCCGGACGGGCCGCGCAGCCTGTCCGACCCGGCCTGGCGGCGCGGCTATGCCGCGCTGGCCCGCTTCGGCCTCAGCTACGATCTGCGGGTCCCGTGCTGGCACCTGGCCGAGGCCGCGGCGGTCATCGAGGCACACCCGGAGATCCCCGTAGCGCTCAACCATACCGGCTTCCCGTGGGACCGATCGGAAGCCGGCCTCGCGATGTGGCGCGCGCAGATGCGCACGATCGCCCGGCTGCCCTGGGTGCATGTGAAGCTGTCCGAACTCGGGCTGAAGGACGCGCCCTGGACCGTCGAGAGCAACCGTCGGGTCGTGCTGGAGGCGGTGGAGATCTTCGGGGTCGAGCGCTGCATGTGGGCGTCCAACTTCCCGCCGGCCAGCCTGAAAATCGGCTACCGCGACCAGTTGGAGGGCTTCCTCGACATCCTGTCCGGGCTGTCCCGGCCGGAGCTCGAGGCCGTTTTCCACGACAACGCCACCCGCTTCTACCGCCTGGAGGACCCCTCGTGAGCGCCTTCTTCGAGACCTTCCGCTCCACCGTCTTCCCGTGGGAGACCGATTTCGTCGAGCACTTCACGGTCGCCTACTACTACGAAAAATTCGCCCAGGCCGGCGACCGGACGCTGCTGGCGCTCGGCCAGGACCCGGCGGCCACCCATACGGTCGACTGGCACACCCGCTACCAGCGCGAGCTGCGGGCCGGCGACTGCTACCACGTCCTGTCGGCGCCGATCTCGGCCGAGGACGGCGACCTGGTGATCGGCCACAAGCTGTTCGACAGCGCCGACGGCGAGCTGTGCGCGACAACCGAGCAGACCGTGATCGGCGCCAGCGCCGCGCCCGAGGCCTTGGCGGTGTGGGACGGCCCGGCCCGCGAGATCCGCCCGGCGCCGGCCTGGGGCCCCGACTGGGTCCGCACCGCCACCGACACCGTGATCCCGCGCGATCTCGACCGCTCCGGCCGGCTCGGCGTCGACGCCATGATCCACCGGTTCTCGTCGGGCATCGTCCAGACCCTGGCCCGGGCCGGCATGACGCCGGCCTATCTGCGCGACAACCGCATCGGCTACTCGACCTTCGAGTTCCAGCTCCGCGTCGTCGAGCCGGCGACGCTGGGCGAGCCGGTCGACTGCCACTCCTGCTTCGCCCAGGTCGGCCGCTCGTCGATGCGGATGGTGCATCGCCTGATCCGCCCGACCGACGACGCGCTGATCGCCGAGATGTCGCAGTTCGGCGTGCACCTGGACATGGAGGCGCGGCGTCCGAGCGCGATCCCGGCGGCGCTGGCCGAGCGGGCCCGGGGCATCCTGGTGGAACCGGCGGAGCACGCCCGCTAGTCGCCATGGCGCGTATCGGGGATGGTCTGGCCGGCTCCGGAGTCCCGTGATGATCCGTTCGATGGATTGCGCAGCGGCCGCCTGGATCGGCGCCGCATGCGCCCTGGCCGCGGTCCCCGCCTCGGCCGAGCTGCTGTGGTCGCAGTCTTTCGACAGCCGCGCGCTCGGCGGCCCGATGCGGTTCTCGATCTACCTGCCGCCCGGCTATCACGCACCGGCCGAGGCGGAACGCCGCTATCCGGCGGTCTACCTGCTGCACGGCGTCGGCGACGACGAGCGTGCCTGGCCGAAGTTCGGGCAGGTCGAGGAGACCATGGACCGGCTGATCGCCGAGGGCAGCCTGCCGCCGTTCGTCGCGGTGATGCCGGACGGGGTGAAGAGCTGGTGGGTCGATTCCGCCGACATCGGCGGCCCCGGGAACTACGGCACGGCGGTGCGCGACGATCTACCGGCCCATGTCGAGGCCACCTGGCGGGTCATGGCGGGTCGCGACGGCCGGTTCGTCGCCGGCCTGTCGATGGGCGGGTTCGGGGCGCTCCGGCTCGGCTTCTCGCACCCGGAGCGCTACCGCGCGGTCGGCGCCATGAGCCCGGCCCTGTGGAACCGGGTGGCGCCGGGCTGGCAACCGTCCGATCCGGCCCGCATGACCCGGATCTTCGCGGGCTCGTTCGGCGAGCCGTTCGATCCGCTGCGGTTCCTGGCAAACCATCCGCGCCGCTTCCTGTCGCGGGTCGAGGACCCGCCGGCGCCGCTGGACATCTATCTGCAGGCCGGCGACGACGACGGCTTCGGCAGCCAGTTCGCGACCCTGGAGCTGTTCCAGGAGCTGCGGGGCCGGACGATCCCGGCCGAGCTGCGGATCGACGACGGCGGCCACGACTGGACGGTCTGGCGCCGGGCCCTCGGTCCGATGCTGCAGTGGTTCGCGAGGTCGATGAAGGCGTCCTGACGCCGACGCGGACCGGCCGCGTCAGGTCGACGCCTCGCATCGCCACCCCGAATCCCGCTATCGTTCCGAACGACGCCGCGGCGTCGAGGCATAGGAACGCACGACAGGGGGACTCTTGATATCGACTACCGCCTGGCTGCTCGCCGGGCTCGGCCTGTTCTTCGGCGGCCTGCAGCTGCTCACCGAGAATCTCAAGCGACTCAGTGGCCGCCGCCTTCGCACCCTGGTCGCCCGCTACACCCGATCGACGCTGATGGGCGTCCTGTGGGGCGGTGCGTTCATCGCCGTGACCCAGAGCGGGGCGGCGACGATGTTCATCATCGTCAGCATGATGCGCTCCGGGATGATGGCAGTCCGCCAGGCGATGCCGATGATCGTCGGCGTCAACATCGTGGGCGCGCTGATCGTCCTGATCCTGGTGGTCGACATCAAGCTGGCGGTGCTCTGCCTGATCGGCGTGGCCGGCGTTCTGTACAAGGCCGACAGCCGAAGCACGGCGGCCTCGCTGGTCGGCGCCCTGTTCGGCGTCGCCATGCTGTTCTTCGGGTTGGACGTGATGAACGGCAGCGTCGCCCCGCTGGCCGACGAGGCCTGGTTCGCCGACCTGCTGTCCTGGACCCGTGGTTCCTACCTGCTCGGCTTCGTCATCGGCTGCGCCCTCAGCTTCGTGGTCCAGTCCTCGATCGCGGTGATGGCCGTGGTGCTCGCCTTCGAGCACTCCGGTATCTTCGGGCTCGGCGAGTCGGTGATGATCGTGTACGGCGCCAACGCCGGCTCGTCCCTGCTGACCCTGCTGCTGTCGGTCGGCCTGAAGGGTCAGGCCCGGCAGATCGCGATGTTCCAGACCTTCTACAACATCGCCGGGGCCGCCCTGCTGGTGCCGCTGTTCTACGTCGAGCTCTGGTTCGACGCGCCGCTGATGCTGGCCGCGATCCGGATGATCACCGACGACGTCGGCGGCCAGATCGCAGCGGCGTTCATCCTGTTCAACCTGATACCCGGCGCCATCCTGCTGCCGCTGCTGACCCCGGCCACCGCCCTGCTGCAGCGGCTGTGGCCGGATACCGAGGTCGAGGTCGCTTCGCGCCCGAAATACCTGCACGAGCACGCCGCCGACGACCCCGACACCGGCATGGACCTGGTGGCGCTCGAGCAGGCCCGGCTGGTGCAGTACCTGTCGCGGATGTTCGACGCCCTGCGGCCCGGCCGGCCTGCCGCCGCCTTCGGGCAGATCCAGGAAGCCTTCGGGATCCTCGGTGGCACGGTCCGCGAGACCCTCGACGACCTCGGCGCCGGCCGCCGCCTGAGCGAGGACTCCTACGAGCGGCTGAACGCCCTGCTCAGCTTCCAGCACTCGCTGGAGGCCGCCGCCGCCACCCTGTCCGGCATCGCCCGCGAACAGCGCACCCTGGTGTCCACCGAAGTCGGCCGCCGGTTCTCGGCCGCGATCGTCGAGGGCCTCGACACCATCGTGCTGACCCTGGGCGACGTGCTGCAGAGCCACGATCCGGCCGACCGCGCGATGCTCGCCGCCATGACCTCGGACGAGGGCAACGGGATCCGCGGCGTCCGGTCGGCCTACCTGGCCGAGGACCGGAACCTGGAGCCGGACGAGCGGCTGCGCCTGCTGGCGGCCGCCAACCACGCCGAGCGGCTGATCTGGCTGCTCGGCGACCTCGGGCGGTACGAGGCGGTCGTCGCCACCGACTGAGACGGCCCGCTGGCCGACCTCCCGCTAGATCGCTCCGAGCACCGCCCGCAGCCGCTCGGCCGCGAACTCGACGAAGGCGCGCACCCGGGCCGCCGCCCGCCGTCCCTCCAGGTGGACGAGGTGCACCGGGATCGGCGGCGGCTCGTGCTCGGCCAGCAGCACCACCAGCCGGCCCTCGCGCACCGCCTCGGCCGCCTGGTACGACAGCACCCGGGTCACGCCGCGCCCGGCGACCGCCACCGCCACCGCCACGTCGGCGTTGTTGACCAGCAGCCGCATCGGCGGCCGCACGGTCTCGATGCCGTCGCCGGAGCGCCCGGGGAACAGCCAGGGCGCCGGGGTCGCGCCGGCCTGGAAGCCGATGCAGTCGTGGCTCTCCAGGTCGCGCGGAACCGACGGCGCGCCGCGGCCGGCCAGATAGCCGGGCGCCGCGCACACCACCCGCCGGACCTGGCCGACCCGCACCGCGCTCAGCGTGCTGTCCGGCAGCTCGGCGATCCGCACCGCCACGTCGACGCCCTCGTCCAGCAGGTCCACCACGCGGTCGGCGAACAGGGTCCGGGCGGAGACCTCCGGGTAGCGCGCCAGGAAGTCCAGCACCACCGGCGCCACGTGCATCCTGCCGAACAGCAGCGGTGCGGTGACCGTCAGCAGGCCGCGCGGCTCGGCATGGGCGCCGGCGGCCGTGGCCTCGGCCTCGTCGAGCTCGGCCAGGATCCGCTTGGCGTCCGCCAGGTAGCGGGCGCCGGCCTCGGTCAACCGGACGGTGCGGGTGGTCCGGTGCAGAAGACGGGCGCCGATGCGCTCCTCCAGCGCCGCCACCGCCCGGGTCACCGCCGGCGGCGACATCCGCAGCGACCGGGCGGCGGCCGCGAATCCGCCCGCCTCGGCGACCGCCACGAAAACCCTGATGCCGTCCAGCCGGTCCATCCGATAATTCTCTCTGGCGGAATTGTGGATTTCACTCTGCAATTATTCTTGATCCAGTCTGCAATACCTACCTTGCCAGCGTCCCGCCGTCCACACGGCCCGCTCCAGGGAGAACACCGATGCCCATGACCAGCCACCCGATGCCTGGCCAGCCGATCCGCCTGTACCGCCACGTCCTGTCCGGCCACTGCCACCGGGTCGAACTGATGTTGTCCCTGCTCGGGTTACCGGTCGAGCCGGTCGACACCGGGTTCGGGCCGACCGGGTCGCGCTCGCCCGAGTTCCTGGCGCGCAACGCCTTCGGGCAGCTTCCGGTGATCGAGGACGGCGACCTGACGCTCGCCGACAGCAACGCGATCCTGGTCTATCTCTGCCGCAAGTACGACACGACCGGCCGCTGGTACCCGGACGACCCGGCGATCGCCGGCCGCATCCAGCGCTGGCTGTCGGCGGCCGCCCGCCAGCTGGCCGAGGGTCCGGCGACCGCCCGGGTCGCCAACGTGTTCAAGCGCGAGATCGACATGGCGAAGGCCCACGGCATCGCCGACACCCTGTTCCGGATCGTCGACGACGAGCTGGCGGCTAAGCCGTTCCTGGCCGGCGACACGCCGACCATCGCCGACATCGCCCACTACTCCTACACCGCGCACGCGCCCGAGGGCGGCATTTCGCTGGAGCCGTATCCGAACCTGCGCGCCTGGCTGGCCCGGATCGAGGCGCTGCCCGGCTTCGTGGCGATGCCGCGCACCGCCGTCGGCCTGGCCGCCTAGGCACCGCCACGCGCCGATCGGGGCACGGACAGGAGAGAACAGGAATGACCAAGGCCACCGCCCCCCTGCCCGGCTGGCCCGGGCCGGACGCCCCGATCCACGAAGGCGAGATCGCGCTGCAGGAACGCGCCGGCGTGCGCGCCCGGGCCGACAGGTTCCTGCGCCATGCGATCCGCGACTACATGCCGGACCAGCACCGAGCGTTCTTCGCCGAGCTGCCGTTCCTGGTGGTCGGCAGCCTGGACCGCGACGACCGCCCCTGGGCCTCGATCCTGACCGGCCGGCCCGGCTTCCTGGACTCGCCCGATCCCCAGACCCTGACGATCCGAGCCGTCCCGGCGTTCGGCGACCCACTCGGCGAGGCGCTGGCGGCCGGGGCGCAGGCAGTCGGCGTACCGGTCGGGCTGCTCGGCCTGCAGCCGGAAACCCGGCGGCGCAACCGCATGAACGGGATCGTCGAGGCGGTCGCCGACGGTACCGTGACGGTGCGGGTCAGCCAGAGCTTCGGCAACTGCCCGCAATACATCCAGGCCCGCACGCCCCGGTTCGTCGCCGAACCGGAGGGGGTCGCCGCCCCCCGCCCGGTGCACCACGGCGGGACGCTGCTGGACGACCGGAGCCGGGAACTGGTGGAGCGGGCCGACACCTTCTTCATCGCCTCCGCGGCGCCCGGCGCACGGACCGGCGACCCGGTGCGCGGCGTCGACGTCTCGCACCGCGGCGGCCGGCCGGGCTTCGTTCGCATCGCCAAGGAGGGCGGCGTCACCGTGCTGACCGTGCCGGACTTCCTCGGCAACTTCTTCTTCAACACCCTGGGCAACATCGCCCTGAACCCGGCTGCCGGCCTGCTGTTCGTCGACTTCGAGACCGGCGACGCGCTGATGCTGTCGGGCGAGGCCGAGGTGGTGTGGGACGGCCGCGAGGTCGCCGCCTTCGCCGGCGCCGAGCGGCTGCTGCGGTTCCGGCTGCGCGAGAGCCGGCGGATCGAACGCGCCGTCCCGCTGCGCTGGAGCGCAGCCGAGCCGGCCCCGCAGCTCGACGCCACCGGCACCTGGGCGGAGGCGGAGCGTGCGCTGGCCGCCGACAGCAGCCGCCGTGACCGGCCGTTCCGCATCGCCCGGATCGTCGACGAGAGCGCGACCGCCCGGTCGTTCCACCTGGAGCCGGCCGACGGCAACGGCGTCGCCCCGTACCGGCCCGGCCAGTTCCTGCCGATCGCCCTCGACATTCCGGGCGAGCCGCGCCCGGTCCGCCGTACCTACACCCTGTCCGACGCGCCGGACGGCCGCGGCTATCGCATCACCGTGAAGCGCGAGGCCGACGGGCTGGCCAGCCGCTGGCTGCACGACGGCCTGCGTGAGGGCGACGGGCTGCGCGCCGCCCGCCCGGCCGGCGGCTTCGTGCTCGACACCGACAGCCGCCGGCCGGTGCTGCTGCTGTCGGCCGGGATCGGCGTCACCCCGATGATCGCCATGCTGAACCACCTGCTCGGCGGGCCGGAGGGCCGGCGGCGGTCGCCGCACCGCCGGGTCTGGTTCGTCCACGCCGCGCGCCACGGTGGCGAGCACCCGTTCCGCGACCACCTGCGGGAGATGACCGGCCGGCATCCCGAGCACCTGACGGTCCATGTCCGCTACACGGCACCGCGGCCGCAGGACGTGCCCGGGCGCGATTTCGACGGTACCGGGCGGATCGACCGCTCGGCGCTGGGCGCGCTGCTGCCGTCCGGCGATACCGACGTCTATCTCTGCGGGCCGGCCGGGTTCATGGCCGACATGCGGGACGCGCTCGCCGGCCTCGGCGTGCGGCCGGACCGGATCCGCAGCGAGGCGTTCGGGCCGGCCGGGGCATCCCCTGCCGGACCATCGGTCGAGCGCTCCGAGGTCACCTTCCGGACCTCCGGCGTGACCGCGACCTGGACCCCGCAATCGGGCTCCCTGCTCGACCTCGCCGAGGCGCACGGCATCGACGCCCCCGCGAGCTGCCGGGCCGGCAGCTGCGGCAGCTGCGCCGCCGCCCTGAGCGGCGGGTCGGTCCGGTACCTGCAAGCGCCCGCCGCCGTACCGGCAGCCGGCCGGGTCCTGCTGTGCCAGGCCCTGCCGACCGGGCCGACGGTCTCGGTCGAGCTGTAGGGCGGCCCGCCGCCGGGCGCACGCTGCCGGATCCGGCACGCCGGACCATCGGTGGTTGACCTTCCGGTCGCTGGAAGCCCCAACTAGGGCCGAGCGGAACCGTCCGGCGACGGAGGAGGCGACCATGTCCGACCACCAGCACCACCAGCACGGTCACGAGCAATCCCACGGCCACTCTCACGACCAGGGCGGACATCAGCACCACCATCATCACCACGCCAACCGCGAGGTGTCGGAGGAGGAGCGCAGGCGCGGCGGCTACATCTGCACGATGTGCGCCGGGGTCTGGAGCCCCGAGCCGGGAAGCTGCCCGAAATGCGGCATGGCGCTGGAACCGGCGGACCCGCGCGGCGCCACCAGGACCCGGTACACCTGCCCGATGCACCCGGAGATCGTCCGCGACGAGCCCGGCTCCTGCCCGATCTGCGGCATGGCGCTGGAGCCGATGACGGTGACCGCCGACGAGGGCCCGAGCCCGGAGCTGGTCGACATGACCCGCCGGATGATCATCGGCGGCGTGCTGACCGTTCCGGTGCTGGCACTGGCCATGGGCGGGATGGTTCCGGCGCTGATGGGGGTGCTGGAGACGCCGTGGGCACGCTGGGCCCAGGCGATCCTGTCGACCCCGGCGATCCTGTGGGCCGGCTGGCCGTTCTTCGAGCGCGCCTGGGTGTCGGTGCGGGTGCGCAGCCCCAACATGTTCACGCTGATCGCGCTCGGCACCGGCGCCGCCTACCTGTACAGCCTCGCCGCCCTGGTGGCCCCCGGGATCTTCCCGGAGAGCCTGCGCGGCGAGCACGGCACGATCGGGCTGTATTTCGAGACCGCCGCCGTCATCGTGTTCCTGGTCCTGGTCGGCCAGGTGCTCGAGCTGCGGGCGCGCGAGCGGACCAGCGGTGCGATCAAGGCGCTGCTCGAGCTGGCGCCGCGGACCGCCCGCCGGGTCAAGGACGACGGCGACGACGAGGAGGTTTCGATCGACATCCTGCAGGTCGGCGACCGGCTGCGGGTGCGGCCGGGCGAACGGGTCCCGGTCGACGGCTCGGTCATCGACGGCAGCAGCTCGATCGACGAATCCATGGTGACCGGCGAGCCGGTGCCGGTCGAGAAGCAGGCCGGCGACAAGGTGGTCGGCGGCACCCTGAACGGCCGCGGCTCGTTCGTGATGGCCGCCGAGAAGGTCGGCCGCGACACCATGCTGTCGCGGATCGTCGACATGGTCGCCGACGCCCAGCGCTCGCGGGCGCCGATCCAGGGGCTGGCCGACATGGTCGCCGGTTGGTTCGTGCCGGCCGTGGTGGTGATCGCGGTCGTCGCCTTCGTCGTATGGGCGGCCTGGGGTCCGGAACCGGCGCTGGCGCACGCCCTGGTCGCCGCGGTCTCGGTGCTGATCATCGCCTGCCCGTGCGCGCTCGGCCTCGCCACCCCGATGTCGATCATGGTCGGCACCGGCCGCGGCGCCCAGATGGGCGTGCTGATCCGCAACGCCGAGGCGCTGGAGCGGCTGGAAAAGGTCGACACCCTGGTCTGCGACAAGACCGGCACCCTGACCGAGGGCCGGCCGAAGCTGAAGACGGTGACGGCGGTCGACGGTTTCGAGGAGGCGGAGGTGCTGCGCCTGGTCGCCGGGCTGGAGCGCGGCAGCGAGCACCCGCTGGCCGAGGCGATCCTGTCGGGCGCCCGCGACCGCGGCGTCGCCATCCCCGAGGCCGCTGCCTTCGACATGCACGCCGGGCGCGGCGTCACCGGCACCGTGGACGGCCATGCCGTCGCCTTCGGCAACGAGCGCCTGATGAGCGAGCAGGGCGTGGCGATCGACGCGCTGACCGACACGGCCGGGGCCCAGCGCCGCGAAGGCGCCACCGCCATGTTCGTCGCCGTCGACGGCAGAGCCGCCGGCGTGGTCGCGGTCGCCGATCCGATCAAGGAGACCACGCGGGACGCCGTCGAGACCCTGCGGCGCGACGGCATCCGGGTGGTCATGCTGACCGGCGACGCCCGACCGACCGCCGAGGCGGTGGCCCGGGCGCTGGGGATCGACGAGGTCGAGGCCGAGGTCCAGCCGCAGGACAAGGCCGACATCGTCGCCCGCCTGCAGAAGGAGGGGGCCGTGGTGGCGATGGCCGGGGACGGCGTCAACGACGCGCCGGCACTGGCCCGCGCCGATGTCGGCATCGCCATGGGCAAGGGCACCGACGTGGCGATCGAGAGCGCCGGCGTGACCCTGGTGCGCGGCGACCTGCGCGGCATCGCCCGGGCCCGGCACCTCAGCCGCGCGACCATGCGCAACATCCGGCAGAACCTGTTCTTCGCGTTCGTCTACAATGCACTGGGCGTGCCGATCGCGGCCGGGGTGCTGTACCCCTTCCTCGGGGTGCTGCTCAGCCCGATAATCGCCGCCGCTGCCATGAGCCTGAGTTCGGTGTCGGTGGTCGGCAACGCGCTGCGCCTGCGCAGCTCGAAGCTCTGAGAGGAGTCGACACGTGCCTCTGTCGCGCGCCCGGATCGTGCTGATCGCAGCCTCGGGGCTCGCCCTGGCCGGCGGCCTCGCGGTGTTCCTGTCCGCCCCGACGCAGGAACCGGCGGCAGGCATCGCGCTGGCCCCGGACGACCCGGCGGTGGTGGCCGAAGGGCGTGGGGTGTACGCCGACCAGTGCGCGAGCTGCCACGGCGCGGACCTGCAGGGCCAGCCGAACTGGCAGGCCCGCGGCCCAGACGGCAAGCTGCCGGCGCCGCCGCACGACCCGACCGGGCACACCTGGCACCACCCGGACAGCGTGCTGTTCGCGCTCACCAAGTACGGCCCGGCCCGGATGATCGGCGACCCGGCCTACAAGTCGGACATGCCGGCCTACGACGAAACCCTGAGCGACGACCAGATCATCGCCGCGCTGTCCTACATCAAGAGCACCTGGCCGGCCGACATCCGCCAGCGCCACGACCGCATCAACGAGCAGGCCCGGCAGAACTGATCCCGACGCCCCGTGGGTCCCGGCTCTCCGCGGCTTCGCCGCTGCGGCCGGGATGAGGATTTGAAGGCAGACACCCATTGTCCTCATCCCGGAGCGGATCGCCTGCGGCGAGACGCATCCGGGACCCACGACGCGACGGGTCCGCGCCGGCCCTACCGCCCGACGAAGCTCGGCTTCCCCTTGGCCAGGAACGCCTTGTAGCCGCGCTGGAAGTCCTCGGTGTCGAAGGCGTCGTAGCCCATGTCCTTCTCGGCCTCGGACAGCGGCGCCGGCTCCATCAGCCGGTAGACGAACTGCTTGTGCCAGCGCGCGGTCAGCGGCGCGCCCTCGGCGACCTTGGCGGCCCACTCGAAGGCCGCGGCCTCGACCTGATCGTCCGGCACCACCTTGTTGACGATGCCGTAGCGCAGCGCGTCCTGGGCGTTCAGCAGGTCGCCGACCAGCAGGATCTGCAGCATGGCGTTGGCGCCGTACTTCTTCACCTGGAACTCCAGCTCCTCCATCGACTCGACCAGCCCGAGCCGCTTGACCGGCACCCCGAACCGGCTGCTCTCGCCGCAGATCCTGAGGTCGCACAGCGCCGCCAACCCGAACCCGCCGCCGACGCACAGCCCCTCGATCAGCGCGATCACCGGGTGCCGGCACTTCACCACCGCGTCCGACGACGGCAGCGACGTCTCGGCGTATTTCTTGGCCGCCGCCTTGTCCTTGCGGACCGACTCGAACTCCGAGATGTCGGCGCCGGCCGAGAACGCCTTGCCGCCGGCGCCGCGGATCACCACGCAGCGCAGCTCCGGATCGGCGTCGAGAGCGGTGAACACCTTGCCGAGCGCCCCGAACACCTCGAGGTTCATGGCGTTGTGCTTGGCCGCCCGGTTGATGGTGACCGTGGCGATCCGGTCCTCGACGTGGACCAGCAGGTCCTCGGTCCCGGAGATCTCGGAGCTACCCTTCACGTCACCCATTACTCGGCTGCCTCCCGGCTGGCGTTGTCTCCCAGGTGCACGGCCTCGGCCGCCCCCATGGCTTCGATCTCGGATTCGCCGTAGCCGAGCTCGGCGAGCACCTCGGCGGTGTGCTGGCCGAACAGCGGCGCCGGCGTTGCGACCTTGCCCGGCGTGCTCCAGAACTTGATCGGCAGGCCGATGGTCTGGACCGGGCCGGCCTTCGGGTGCTCGACGGTCGGCACCATCTCGCGGGCCAGGGTCTGCGGGTCCCTGTGCATCTCCAGGATGTCGAAGATCGGCCCGGCCGGGATGCCCTCGGCCTCGAACTTGGCCAGCCAGTTGGCGCAGGTGTCGGTGCGGAAGCGGGCGTTCAGCTCGGCCTCCAGCACCTTCAGGTTGGCCATGCGGTCGCCGTTGGTCTTGAAGCGCGGGTCCTCGAACAGCTCCGGCGCACCGATCATGGTGCACATCTTCTCCCAGAACCGCGCGGTGTTGGCGGCGATGTTGATGTAGCCGTCCGAACACTCGACCGCCTGGTACGGCGCGCTCAGCGGGTGGGCCGAGCCCATGGCGCGCGGTGCGGTGCCGGTGGCGAAGGCGATCGCCGACTGCCAGTAGGTCAGCGTGATGCCGGCCTCCATCAGCGAGGTGTCGAGACGCTGGCCCTCGCCGGTCTTCAGGCGGTGCGAGTAGGCGGCGCAGATGCCCATCGCCAGCAGCAGGCCGGCGGTGATGTCGCAGACCGGCGGGCCGACCTTGACCGGCGGGCCGTCCGGCCGCTCGCCGGTCACGCTCATCAGCCCGCTCATGCCCTGGGCGACCAGGTCGAAGCCGCCGCGCGAAGCGTACGGGCCGGTCAGGCCGAAGCCGGAGATCGAGGCGTAGATCAGGCCCGGGTTGATCTTCTTGAGGTCCTCGTAGCCGAGACCGAGCCGCTCCAGCACGCCGGGCCGGAAGTTCTCGGTCAGCACGTCGGCCTTGGCGACCAGCTTGCGCAGGGCGGCGGCGCCGGCCTCCGACTTCAGGTCGAGCACGACGCCGCGCTTGTTGCGGTTCATCATCATGAACGACGCGCTCTCGCCGTTGATCTCGGGCGGGATCGTGCGGCGGGTGTCGTCGCCGCCCTGGATCTTCTCGACCTTGATCACGTCGGCGCCCATGTCGGCCAGCATCAGGCCGCAGGTCGGGCCGGCCATGTGGTGGCAGAGCTCGATGACGGTCATGCCCTGCAGCGGGCCGAATGCACGGGCGGCCATGGCTTCCTCCTCGACAATGGGGATGCGTCGCTGACGGCGACGTCTTGGCACCGCCCGGGCGGGCGGTGTATCGCTTGCCCTGATCCCACAACGACCGCCCGGCCGCGTCAAGGCCGTGGCGCAGGAGTCCCCGATGACCGACAAGCCGAGAATCGCCGTGCTCGCCCTGGGCGGCACCATCGCCATGGTCAAGGGCGACGAGGGCGGCGTGAAACCGGGCCTGACCGCCGCCGACCTGGTGGCGGCGGTCCCCGGCCTCGACCGGATCGCCACGGTCACCGCCGAGACCGTCAAGACGGTCGGCAGCTCGGACCTGCGGGTCGACGACGTGCTGGCGGTGGCCAAGCGGATCGAGGAGCTGGCCGCGGCCGACGCGATCGACGGCGCGATCGTCACCCAGGGCACCGACACCATGGAGGAATCGGCCTTCCTGCTGGACCTCGTGCTCGACGGCCGGGTCCCGGTGGTGGTCACCGGGGCCATGCGCAACCCGCTGTCGGTCTCGCACGACGGCCCCGGCAACCTGCTGGCGGCGGCGATGACCGTGGCCGACCCGCAGGTCCGGCGGCGCTCGACCGAGCTCGGCGTGCTGGTGGTGCTGCTCGACACCATCCACGCCGCCATCGACGTGGCCAAGGCCAGCCCGCACCGGATCGACGCCTTCCACAGCATGGTCGCCGGCCCGGTCGGCGTGCTGGTGGAGGACCGGGTGCGGCTGATCGGCACCCCGAACCGCGACCACAAGCGGGCGTTCGACGCCGTCACCGGCCACCGCAGGCCGGCGGCCTGGTCCGACGGCACGTTGGACGAGCCCGACAGCGTGGCGCTGCTGACCCTCGGCCTCGGCGAATCCGGTGGCCTGCTGGCGGCGCTGGCCGACGACCCGGCGCATCTCGGCTATGCCGGCGTGGTGCTGGGCGGCATGGGCGGCGGCCATTCGCCGGCCTGGGTGGTCGAGGACGTCGAGCGGCTGGCGAAGCGCATGCCGGTGGTGATGGCGGCGCGCATCCAGTCCGGCTACCTGCTGAAGTCGACCTACGAGCGGCTCGGCTCCGAGATCGACCTGGCGCGGCGCGGCGTGATCTCGGCCGGCCGGCTGTCGCCGCTGAAGGCCCGCCTGCTGCTCACCCTGCTGCTGCGCGCCGGCGTCGCCGCCGACGCCGCCGCGACCGCGGTGTGGGACGCGCTGAACTGACCCACCCCGGGGCCGTCCGCCCCGACTCATCCCCCCGATCGGAGACCGACCATGATCAAGCGCAGCGCCCCCTATGCCGACATCCTCCACGAGGTGGTCGAGAAGGACGGCATCCTCTACCTCGCCGGCGTCACCGGCGAGGACACGACCGCCGACATGGCCGGCCAGACCCGGTCGATCACCGAGCAGATCGACGCCCTTCTGGCGGCCAACGGCTCCGACAAGAGCCACCTGCTGTCGGTCACGATCTACATCACCGACATGAAGCTGAAGCCGGCGATGAACGCGGTCTGGAAGGAATGGCTCAGCCCCGCCCAGGTGCCGGCGCGCGCGACCATCGGCGTCTCCGATCTGGACGGCTGCCTGATCGAGGTGGTCGCGATCGCCGCCAAGGCAGGCTGAGTCCGGCCATTCTTGCCTAAAGCCCGTCCCGCCCGTGCGGGGCGGCGTAGTCGATGTCCGGCCCGGCCGGGACGATCCCGGTCGGGTTGATGCTGCGGTGGCTGCCGTAGTAGTGCCGCTTGATGTGGTCGAGGTCGACGGTCCCGGCGACGCCCGGGGTCTGGTAGACGTCGCGGGTGTAGGCCGACAGCGCCGGATAGTCGGCCAGCCGGCGGATGTTGCACTTGAAGTGCCCGACATAGACCGGGTCGAACCGGACCAGGGTGGTGAACAGCCGGATGTCGGCCTCGGTCATGGTGCCGCCGACCAGCCAGCGCCGGCCGGACAGCCGCTCCTCAAGCCAGTCCAGGCTGTCGAACAGCGGGCCGACCGCCTCCTCGTAGGCCGTCTGCGAGGTCGCGAACCCGGCCTTGTAGACCCCGTTGTTGACGGTGTCGTAGACCCTTGTGTTGACCCGGTCGATCTCGTCGCGGTGCGCCGCCGGGTAGAAGTCGCCGGGGGCGGCGCCGACGCCGTCGAACGCCGTATTCAGCATCCGGATGATCTCGGACGACTCGTTCGAGACGATGGTTGCGGTCTCGCGGTCCCACAGCACCGGAACGGTGACCCGGCCGGTGTAGCGCGGGTCGGCCGCCAGGTAGACCTCGCGCAGCAGGTCGGCCCGGTGGATCGGGTCGGGCACCACGCCCGGCCCCTCGGCGAAGTTCCAGCCGTCCTCGCCCATGTGCCAGTGCACGACCGACACCGAGACCGCGTCCTCCAGCCGCTTCAGCGCCCGCACGATCAGCGTGCGGTGCGCCCACGGGCAGGCCAGCGAGACGTAAAGGTGATAGCGCCCGGGCTCGGCCTTGAACCCGCCCTCGCCGGTCGGGCCCGGCGCCCCGTCGGCGGTGACCCAGTTGCGGAACGCCGACTCCCGGCGCTCGAACCGGCCGCCCTTCGACTTGGTATCGTATCCGCGGGCGTGCCAGACGCCGTCGATCAGCAGTCCCATTCGTCATCTCCGGTTCAGTCTTGCGGTCCTGCCCCGAACAGGTGGCCGCGGCCGCCGGGATTGCCAGGGGCCCCCGGGGCAACGGGCCGTTTCCGTCCGGTGGACGATCTTCCGCGCGATTCCCTCGGAGCCCCGCAGACGGTACCATGGCAGTCGGTCGGGAACCGGGGAGGTTCCGTGCATGCGACTGTCGCGCGACGCCACGCCGCCCGTGCTGATCGCGACCGCCGTGCAGATGGCGGTGGCGCTGACCATGGCGTCGATCCAGGTGGCCGCGCCGAGCATCGCCCGCAGCCTGGGCGTCGAAGTCGGCTGGCTCGGCCCGTTCGTGGCGTTGTGCTACGCGGTCGCGATGCTGGTGTCGCTGCGCGCCGGGACGCTGGTGCTGCGTCACGGTGCGATTCGCGGCGCCCAGGCCTGCCTGCTGGCCGCCGGGTCGGCGGCACTGCTGTTCGCGACCGGCTGGCCGCCGGCGATGCTGCTGTCGGCCCTCGGCTACGGCGTCGCCCTCGGCCTGTCGGTGCCGGCCGGCAGCCAGCTGATCGCCCGCCACGCCCACAGCCGCGAGTTGTCGCTCGCCATGTCGCTGGGCCAGTCCGGCATGACCATCGGCCGGCTCGCGACCGGGCTTGTGGTGCCCGGCCTGGTGCTGCTCGGCGACTGGACCGGTACGCTGATCGCCTGGGCGGTTCTGGCCGCCGGGCTCGCCCTGGCCCTGGAGCGCTGGCGTCCCGTGCTGGATCCCGGCTCGACGAAGTTCCACAAGCCGGGCCGGCGCGGGCTGGTCGAGCCGCTGGCGATGATCCGCGACAACCCGGAACTGCGACGCCTGAGCTTCGCGGCCATCGTGTTCGCCAGCGCTCAGCTCTCGCTGGTCGTCTACCTGGTGGCCTACATGCACGAGGTCGCGGGGCTGACCCTGGTGGTCGCCGGCCTGGCGTTCGCGGCGGCGCAGACCGCCGGTCTCGCCAACCGCTTCCTGCTCGGCGGCCTCGCGATGGCGAGCGGACGGCCGCGGCTGGTGCTGAGCCTGCTGGGGTTCGCCATGGCGGCCGCGCTGGCCGGCGCCGCCACCCTGTCGCCCGGCTGGCCGACCGCCATGGTGCTGCTGGGCGCGGCGATCCTCGGCAGCGTCGCGATGAGCTGGAACGGCCTGCTGTTCGCCGAGGTCGTGCGGGCCGCCGGCATCCGCAACGCCGCGACCGCCACCGGGGCGGTGTCGTTCGTCACCTTCATCGGCCTGGCCACGGGCCCCGGCAGCTTCGGCCTGCTGCTGGCGCTCGGTCACGGCTACGCCACCGGCTTCCTGGTGTTCGCCGCCCTGGTGGCGGTCGCCGGCGCGGTCGTGCTGCCCGCCCCCCGGGTCGCCCGCGAGGCGGCCTGACCAAGCGTTTCATCGACCGGGCGACGACCCGGAAAGAGAGGGAGACATGCCCCAGACCATCATCCCCGACGCCGTCAGCCGGCAATCGCTGGTGACGGTCCACCCGGGCGACAGCGTGCGTGCGGTCGTCCACCTGATGACCAAGCGCCACATCGGCGCGGTGCCGGTGGTCGACGCCGACGGCACGCTGGCCGGCATCTTCACCGAACGCGACGTGATGTGCCGGGTGGTCGACCGCGACCTGGACCCGCATGACACCACCATCGGGCAGGTGATGACCGCCGCCCCGACCACCGCCACCCCGGACTGGCCGATCCTGAAGGCCCTGGAGCACATGGCCGACGGCGGCTATCGCCACCTGCCGGTGGTCGAGGACGGCAGGCTGGTGGCGATCGTGTCGATCCGCGACCTGTACGCCGCGGTGACCGGCAAGCTGGAGGACGACATCCTGGCGCTGTCGAGCAGCGGCGTGGTGTGAGGCCGGCCCGTCGCTGCGTGGGTCCCGGGTCGCGCTGCGCTTGCCCGGGATGACGGCAGAAGAGTGGGCCGACGCCGTAGCCGCGGGTGGGTTCCGGCTCGACCGCGCCGCGGGCGGCGCGTTCGTCCGGAATGACGGCAGAAAGTGTGACATCGCCCGCCGCGCCGGGGCGGGCCGCTTGCCATTCCTGACGTCATTCCGGCCGGAGCGGCGGCGCCGCGGAGAGCCGGAAACCACGAACCGCCGAATTGCTCACAGCGCCGTGCGGACCTGCCACAGTTCGGGGAACAGCACGACCTCCAGCATGCGGCGCAGGTAGCTGACGCCGCCGGTGCCGCCGGTGCCGCGCTTGAAGCCGATCACCCGCTCGACGGTGGTCACGTGGTTGAACCGCCAGCGCCGGAAATAGTCCTCGAGATCGACCAGCTTCTCGGCCAGTTCGTAGAGCTCCCAGTGCCCGGCCGGGTCGGCGTAGACGGCGCGCCAGGCCTCGATCACGCCGTCGTCCGCCCGATGGGTCGCGCCGACGTCGCGGCTCAGTACCGCCTCCGGAACCGCGATGCCGGCGCGCGCGACGCAGCGCAGCGCCTCGTCGTACAGGCTCGGCCGCGCCAGCTCCGCGGTCAGCCGGGCGTGCACCTCCGGGCGGTGGGCGTGCGGCCGCAGCATGGCACGGTTGCGGTTGCCGAGCATGTACTCGATCTCGCGGTACTGGAACGACTGGAAGCCGGAGGACTGCCCCAGCGCTTCGCGGAACCGGGTGTACTCGCTCGGCGTCATGGTGCGCAGCACATCCCAGGCGCCGTTGAGCTGCTCGAAGATCCGCGCCACCCGGGTCAGCATCTTGAAGGCCGGCTGCAACTCGTCGGCGGCGATCGCCGCGCGGGCCGCCGCGATCTCGTGGATCGCCAGCCGCATCCACAGCTCCGAGGTCTGATGCTGGATGATGAACAGCATCTCGTCGTGGGCGGTCGACAGCCGGGTCTGGGCGCCGAGGATCCGGTCGAGCTGCAGGTAGTCGCCGTAGGACATGCGCCCGTCGAACGACATCTCCGCCCCTTCGACGGATGGATCGTAGGGCTCGCTCACGTCACCGCGCTCCGGGTCCTGTACTCCGGCCGGTCCCACAGCCGGCCGGCGATCACCCGCTCCAGGATCTCCGCCGCCGCCAGCACCTCGGATTCGCCGATGTACAGCGGGGTGAAGCCGAAGCGCATGGTCTTCGGCGCCCGGAAGTCGCCGATCACGCCGCGGGCGATCAGCGCCTGCATGACGGCGTAGCCCTCGTCGAACAGGAACGACACCTGGCTGCCGCGGGCGTTGCCGTCGCGCGGGCTGCCGAGTTCGAGGCCCGGGCAGCGGCGCTCGACCTCGGCGATGAACAGGTCGCCGAGCGCGATCGAGGCCCGGCGCACGTCCGCCATGTCGACCTCGTCCCAGGCGTCGAGCGCGGCCTCCAGGGCGGCGAGCGCGATCACCGGCGGGGTGCCGACCCGCATGCGCTCGATCTTCGCCCCGGCGCGGTAGTCCAGGTCGAACGCGAACGGGGCCTCGTGGCCGAGCCAGCCGGACAGCGCCGGCCGGGCGGCATCGGCATGCTCCGGCGCCACATAGATGAAGGCCGGCGCCCCGGGCCCTCCGTTCAGGTACTTGTAGGTGCAGCCGGCCGCGAAGTCGGCGCCGGCGCCGGCCAGGTCGACCGGCAGGGCGCCGGCCGAGTGCGCCAGGTCCCATACCGTCAGCGCCCCGGCGGCGTGAGCCTTCGCCGTCAGCCCGGCCATGTCGTGCAGTCGGCCGGTGCGGTAGTCGACCTCGGTCAGCAGCAGCACCGCGACACTGTCGTCGATCGCGTCCTCGACCGCCTCCGGCTCGACCAGCTTCAGCTCGTACCCGCGGCCGATTGTGTCGAGCAGGCCGGACGCCATGTACAGGTCGGTCGGGAAGTTGCCGGTGTCGGACAGCACCACCTTGCGGTCCGGCCGCATTTCGAGAGCCCCCGCCAGCGCCTGGTAGACCTTGATCGACAGGGTGTCGCCGGTGGTCACCGTCCCGGCCGGCGCGCCGATCAGCCGGCCGATCCGGTCGCCGACCCGGGTCGGCTGCGCCATCCAGCCGCAGTCGTTCCAGCCCCGGATCAGCCGCTCGCCCCATTCCTCGGTCATCATCCGGGCCACCCGGGCCTGCGCCGCCTTGGGCAGCGGGCCGAGCGAGTTGCCGTCGAGGTAGATCAGCCCGTCGGGCATGTGGAACAGTTCGCGGGTCTTCGTGAAATCGGTCATGGTCCGGTCGACCTCCCTGCAACCGCCGAGGGTGTGACGAACATCCGGGTGCGCCGAAAAAACTTCAAGCTTAAAATATCTCGGACGGGGACCGTTCCGGCCGGAGGGTAGAGCATGATACAGGATTGGGACGACGCCTACGCCAACGGCGCGCACATCCCCGGGGCGGGCGACTACCCGCCGCGCTGGACGGCGTCGGCGGCGGCGTTCCGGCAGGCCATGACCGACGCCGGCCGGGCCGAAATCGACCTGCCCTACGGCCCCGCCCCGCGCGAGCGCTTCGACCTGTTCCGCCCGGAGGGCGAGCCCAGGGGCCTCGCGGTGTTCGTGCACGGCGGCTACTGGATGGCGTTCGACAAGTCGAGCTGGTCGCATCTGGCGGCCGGCGCGGTGGCCCGCGGCTGGGCGGTGGCGCTGCCGAGCTACACCCTGTGCCCGGAGGCGCGGATCGCCGGGATCACCCTGCAGGTCGGCCGGGCGGTCGCCGCGGCCGCCGAGCGGGTCGCCGGGCCGCTGGTGCTGTCGGGGCACTCGGCCGGCGGCCACCTGGTCACCCGCATGGCCTGCCAGGATGGGCCCCTGACGGCGCCGTTGCGCGGCCGGTTGGCCCGGGTGGTGTCGATCAGCGGCCTGCACGATTTGCGGCCGCTGCTGCGTACCAGGATGAACGAGACCCTGCGGATGGACGCGGCCGAGGCGGCAGCCGAGAGCGCCGCGCTGGGCACTCCGCTCGACCGCCTGTCGCTGTGCTGCTGGGTCGGAGGGGCCGAGCGCCCGGAGTTCCGGCGCCAGAACGCCCTGCTGGCCAATATCTGGACCGGCCTGGGGGCGCGGACGCAGGCGTTCGAGGCCCCCGGCCGCCACCACTTCGACGTCATCGCGGATCTCGCCGATCCGGCCTCGGCCCTGGTCGGGGCGTGGGTCGACGACGAAGCGTGATGTCGGCCGGCACTTCGTGGCCCGCCGATGGCTGGCACACCGAGGGGCCCCGAACGACCGGTCACAGGGCGACGATCGCTACTGGATCCCGCCGGCCTTGCAGATGAAGCCGGCAATCTCGGCGACGCCCTTGCCCGCCTTCAGGTTGGTGAAGATGAACGGCCGGTCGCCGCGCATCCGCCTGGCGTCGGCGTCCATGACCGAGAGGTCGGCGCCGACCAACGGGGCCAGGTCGATCTTGTTGATCACCAGCAGGTCCGAGCGGGTGATGCCGGGACCGCCCTTGCGCGGGATCTTCTCGCCGGCCGCCACGTCGATCACGTAGATGGTGATGTCGGCCAGCTCCGGGCTGAAGGTGGCGGCCAGGTTGTCGCCGCCGCTCTCGATGAAGCAGATCTCCGCCTCGGGGAACATCGCCTGCATGCGCGCGACCGCCGCCAGGTTGATCGAGGCGTCCTCGCGGATCGCGGTGTGCGGGCAACCGCCGGTCTCCACCCCCATGATCCGCTCCTCCGGCAGCGCGCCGGCGCGCACCAGGATGCGGCGGTCCTCGTCGGTGTAGATGTCGTTGGTGACCACCACCAGTTCGTGATCGGCGCGCATGTGCTTGCACAGCGCCTCGACCAGCGCGGTCTTGCCGGAGCCGACCGGCCCGCCGATACCCACCCGCAGTGGACCGGTGGCCTCCATCTGCACTGCTTCGCTCATGGTCGTGTTGCCTCTCAGGACCGGAACAGTCTGGTGTGCTGGGTCTCATGGCGCATGGAGCACCAGTCGAGCATCGGGGCGGCGGCGCCGAGGTCGTCCGGGTCGGCCGCCTCGGCCATCGCGGCCACCGCCAGGATGACCGGCTCCAGCGCCGCCGTCACCCGCTGGCCGTCGGTCTGGCCGATCACCGACAGCCGGATCGCGGCCGACACCTGGTTGGCGGCGACCGCATGCAGGAACAGCGAAAGCGTCGGCCCGAGCGCCACGCCGTGCGCCGCCGAGGCCGCCCCGACCGCCACCGGCAGCGCCGGCTCGATGCCGACCCCGGCGAGCGTCCGCGCCACCGCGTCCAGCCGCGGGCTCGGCCAGGCGGCGGAGACGGTACGAAGGTAGGCGCCGCCCTGCACGATCGTCTCCTGCGCCAGCTCGGCGGTGCCCTTCAGTGCCGACGCCAGCTCAGCGGTCTCGACCAGCGCGCCGTCGTCGCCGGTCGTCACCGCGCGCCAGGAGCGGGCCACCAGCACCGCGTCCTGACGCGGCGGGCCGGTCGCGATCACCGTGCGCAGCCACGCCTCCAGCCCGGCCCGGCGCTCGACCAGCCCGGCCTCGACCGCCCATTCCAGCCCGGTCGAATAGGCGAACGCCCCGACCGGGAAGGACGGCGACAGCCAGGCCGCCAGCTTCAGCAGGGCGGCCGGGTCAGTGGTGGTGGTCATGGTGATGGTGGATCCGGCCGCCGTGGCCGCCATGCGTATGACCCCCGTGGGCGTCCCCATCGTCGTGATGGTGGTGGCCGGCGTGGTCGCCGTAGGCCCCGCCCTCGGGCTGGAACGCCCGCTCGACCCGGGTCAGCCGTGCACCCAGACCTTCCAGCATCGCCTCGATCACGTGGTCCGGCCGAATCCGCAGCATGCCGTCGGCGATCTCGGTCGCCAGGTGCCGGTTGCCGAGATGCCAGGCCAGCCGGGCGAGCGCGTGGGCGTCGGCGGCGCGGATCTCGACCAGCGGCTCCGGCTTCGCCCTGACCGCCAGCCAGCCGCCATCCTCCAGCCGCAGGCCGTCGCCGTCGGCCATCGCCACCGCCTTCGGCAGGTCCAGCAGCACCTCGCGGCCGCTGTCGCAGTGCAGAACCATGCGGCGCCGGAACCGGGCGTCATAGTCCAGGGTGACGGCGTCCGAACTCTCGCCGGCCGGCCAGCGCCCGGCGGCGACGTGCTCGATGGCGCGCTTCATCTGGCGACTCCGATGCTGACGCACGTCGCTCCGTGGGTCCCGGAGCCGGCCGCTCGCGCGGCCCCTCCGGGATGACGAGAGGTTGGGAGTTTCAGAGCAGATCCTTTTTGGCCGTCATCCCGGAGGGGCTGCGACAGCAGCCGGCTCCGGGATTCACCCGCCGCCTCGACTTTCGCCACCATCGCCGCCCCCTCAGAACAGGAAGTAGCGCTGCGCCATCGCCACCACCTTGGCCGGCTCGCAGGTCAGCACCCTGCCGTCGGCGGTGACCGTGTAGGTCTCCGGGTCGACGGTGATCGTCGGCAGGTGGTCGTTCAGCCGCATCGCGCTCTTGCCGATGCCGCCGCGGGTGTTGCGCACCGCCACGGTCTCCTTGGCGAGGCCGTACTGGCCGCGCACGTCGCGCTCGATCGCCGCCTGGCTGACGAAGCTGACCGAGCCCGCCCCCAGCGCCTTGCCGTAGCCGCCGAACATCGGGCGGGAGTGCACCGGCTGCGGGGTCGGGATCGAGGCGTTCGGGTCGCCCATCATGGCCGAGGCTATCAGCCCGCCGACCAGCACCAGGTCCGGCTTGACCCCGAAGAACGCCGGCGACCACAGCACCAGGTCGGCGCGCTTGCCGACCTCGATCGAGCCGACCTCGTGGGCCACACCCTGGGCGATCGCCGGGTTGATGGTGTACTTGGCGACGTAGCGCCGGGCCCGCAGGTTGTCGTTGTCGCCGGTCTCGCCGGCCAGCGCGCCGAACTGCTTCTTCATCTTGTCGGCGGTCTGCCAGGTGCGGATCACCACCTCGCCGACCCGGCCCATGGCCTGGCTGTCGGAGGCCATGATCGAGAACGCGCCCAGGTCGTGCAGGATGTCCTCGGCGGCGATGGTCTCCTTGCGGATCCGGCTCTCGGCGAACGCCACGTCCTCGGGGATGCGCGGGTCGAGGTGGTGGCAGACCATCAGCATGTCGAGGTGCTCGTCCACGGTGTTCACCGTGAACGGCCGGGTCGGGTTAGTCGACGACGGCAGAACGTTGGCCTCGCCGCACACCTTGATGATGTCGGGCGCGTGACCGCCGCCGGCGCCCTCGGTGTGGAAGGCGTGGATGGTGCGGCCCTTGAACGCCGCGATCGAGTTCTCGACGAAGCCCGACTCGTTCAGCGTGTCGGTGTGGATCATCACCTGGATGTCCATCGCGTCGGCGACCGACAGGCAGCAGTCGATGGCGGCCGGCGTGGTGCCCCAGTCCTCGTGCAGCTTGAGGCCGCAGGCGCCGGCGGCGATCTGCTCCTCCAGCCCGCGCGGCAGGGCGGCATTGCCCTTGCCGAAGAAGCCGAGGTTGATCGGGATGCCGTCGGCGGCCTGCAGCATCCGCATCAGGTTCCACGGACCCGGCGTGCAGGTGGTGGCGTTGGTTCCCGTAGCGGGACCGGTACCGCCGCCCATCATGGTGGTCACGCCCGACGCGAGCGCATCGTCGACCTGCTGCGGGCAGATGAAGTGGATGTGCACGTCGAGCCCGCCGGCGGTCAGGATCTTGCCCTCGCCGGCCAGCGCCTCGGTGCCGGGGCCGATGACGATGTCGACGCCCGGCTGGACGTCCGGGTTGCCGGCCTTGCCAATGCCGACGATGCGGCCGTCGCGGACCCCGATGTCGGCCTTGAACACGCCGGTGTGGTCCAGGACCGTGGCGTTGGTGATCACCAGGTCGACGGCGCCGTCGGCCCGGCTCGCCTGGCTCTGGCCCATGCCGTCGCGGATCACCTTGCCGCCGCCGAACTTCACCTCCTCGCCGTAGGTGGTGAAGTCCTTCTCGACCTCGATCACCAGGTCGGTGTCGGCGAGCCGGACCTTGTCGCCGACGGTCGGGCCGAACATGCCGGCATAGGCGGCGCGCGCCATCATCCGCGGCGGCACGTTGCCCTGGCCCTTGGCGACCGCCGGCAGCGCGCCCATGACCTTCTGGTTGAAGCCGTAGACCGTCCGCCCGCCGGCATAGGGAACCAGCGTCACCTCGCGGGTCTGGCCGGGCTCGAAGCGCACGGCGGTGCCGGCCGGGATGTCCAGCCGGCGGCCGGTCGCGGTCTCGCGGTCGAAGTCGAGCGCCGGGTTGGTCTCGGCGAAATGGTAGTGGCTGCCCACCTGCGCCGGCCGGTCGCCGGTGTTGGCGACCGTGATGGTGACGCGGTCGGCGCCGGCGTTGAGCTCGATCTCGCCCTGCGCGGGGATCAGTTCGCCCGGGATCATCGCACTCTCCCCCTCAGCGGATCGGTTCGTGGACGGTGACGAGCTTGGTGCCGTCCGGGAACGTCGCCTCGACCTGCACCTCGTGCAGCATCTCGGCGATCCCTTCCATGACCTGCGAGCGCGCCAGCACCGCCGCGCCCGCCTCCATCAGGTCGGCGACCGACCGCCCGTCGCGCGCGCCCTCGACCACCGTGTCGGTGATCAGCGCGACCGCCTCCGGGTAGTTCAGCTTGACGCCGCGCTCCAGGCGCCGGCGCGCCACCATCGCCGCCATGGCGATCAGCAGCTTGTCCTTCTCCCGCGGGGTGAGCTGCATGGGCCCCTCCTCAACATGCTCCCGGGACGCAAGCGTGGCGCCCCGCGGCCGCGGCGTCGAGCATTTCCTGCACTGCACAAAAGGGCGTCAGATTGCCCAGATCGTGGGCATTTGCGCCGGCCGGCCGAGGCACCCCGACCGCAGGCCCATCCAGGTCGCCGCGACCAGCTTGCGGGCCTGCGCCGGGTCTCCGGCCAGGATCCGGACCAGCAGCAGGTCGGGCGCGAGCGCGGTCACGCCGGCCCGTACCGCCGGCTCCGCCTCCAGCAGCGGGCGCACCGCCTCCAGCGCGGTCGCCGCCCGCGGGGCCGCGAACAGGATCGTGCTGTACGAGCGCCCGCCGGCAAACCCGGCGGCGGCGTCCAGGGCGGCGAACCCGTCGCCGACGAGGCCGAGGTCGTCGGCCCAGACCAGCCGTCCGCCGCGCCGCAGCCGGATCCGATCGCGCAGGGTCCCGGAGGCGAACACCTCGCCGCGCGCCAGCCGGCCGAGCACCAGGGTCTCGCAGTACAGCAGCCGCCCGGCAGCGGCGACGTCGAGGGTGGTGGTGCGGTCGAGCCGGGCGCCGTCGAACAGGATGGTGCCGGCCGACAGCCATTCCAGGGTGCCGCCGTCGGCCACCGAGAGATCGACACCCATGGTCGCGGTCGCGCCGTCGGAACGATAGATCTTCTCGGCCGCCTGGGTGGTGGCGAGCAGGCTTTCGTTCTCCGCGACCTCGATCCGGACGCCCAGCCGGTCGCCTCCGACCACGCCGCCGGCGACGTTGCCGACCACCACGCTGCGCGGCTCGCCCGGCTCCGGGTGCGGACGGAACAGCCGCATCGGCGGGGTCTGCCGGAACCCGTCGATGCGGCCTTCGGCGACCCGCAGCCGCAGGGCGCCGTCGTAGCGCTCGAGTGACGCCGTCACGGTCGTGCCGGCCTCATCGAGCTGTCCGGAAGTCTCTGTCATGCCTACAGAAGCCTGATGGGTCCGGGATATTCCGCGACCCGGGCGTCGACGGTCAGCAATGTCACACCTTCCACCTGTGCCTGCACCACCAGCATCCGGTCGAACGGGTCCCGATGGATCCGGGGCAGTGCCGCGATCTGCAGCGCATGCTCGCCGAGGACCGGCACTTCCGCATAGTCATTGTCGATCAGGCCCCGTCGAAGCACCCTCGGATCGACCTTGAAGTCGTCCCTTCCCAGGTCGTTCTTGATCGCGACCTCCCACAGGCTGACGGCGCTGAACAGAAGCTGGTTCGCCGGGTTCTCCAGCAAGGACCGTGCCTCCACCGACAAGCGCTCGGGCTCGCCGGCCGCCCACAGCAGGACGTGGGTGTCGAGCAACAGCTTCACGCGTCACCGTCGAACAGGTCCGCGACCTCGGCCTCGCCCATGCGGTCGAAGTCCTCGGGCACTGCGATCTCGCCGGCCATGAAGCCGAGCCGCCTGGCGCCACGCGCCGCAGGGCTGTCCAGCGCCACCACCTTCACCATCGGGCGCCCGGCCTTCGCGATGATGAACGATTCCCCCTTCGCCGCCAGCTCGACGAGACGGGAGAGATGGGTCTTCGCGTCATGGATGTTGACCGTTCGCATATGCGCCTCGATAAACTAAGTTAGTTTAGTCTGGTTCAGTCGAAGCTCCCGTTCAAGCGGCATCCGATCACCTGACTCTCACGTCCTGTTGTCTTTCCGGGAGCGGCCGCCGTCGCTAGGACTGCGGCGAGCGCAAGGAGGTCCGTCATGCGTATCCTCGCCGCCGGCCTGATCGTTGCCTGCCTGACCATCGCGGCGCCGGCACGAGCCGAGAACCCGACGCCGTATCCGGACACCGTGACGATCGAGACCGGCAAGCCGTTCGGGCCGTTCGTCGAGGCCTTCGCCAAGGCGATCACCTCCAACGGCTTCAACATCGTCGGCATCGCCTGCGCCAACTGCGCCATCCAGGGGGTGTTCGGCGAGACCGTGCCGGGCAACCGGGTGTTCCTGTTCTTCAAGCCGGCCTACGCGCGCCGCATGCTGGCGGCATCGGTAGCGGCCGGCATCGAGGCGCCGATCCGGGTGTACGCGACCGAGGCCGCCGACGGCAGCGCGCACGTGACGTACCGCAAGCCGAGCGCGGTGTTCGGCGCCTATGAGGTGCCGGACCTGACCGCCATGGGCCGCGAACTCGACGACCACGTGGCCCGCATCGTCGCCGATGCCGGGGCCGGTTCGTGAGCACCACCGCGACCGTTCCGCCGGTCGCCCTGCCGGCGGTCCAGCGGCCGGCCCTGGCCGCCGCGGGCGTCGTCGCGCTGACGCTCGGCGCGGCACTCTGGACCGACTCGCCGCTGCTGGCCGCCGTGCTCGCCGTCGGCATCGGGCTCGGGATCGCGCTCTACCACGCCGCCTTCGGCTTCACCGCCGCCTACCGCCGGGCGATCCTCGACAAGGAGCTGTCCGGCGTGGTCGCGCAGGCGGTGATGCTGGTGGTGGCGTCGATCCTGTTCGCGCCGATGCTGGCCGCCGGCGAAGCCTTCGGACACGGCGTCGGCGGGGCGGTGGCCCCGGTCGGGATCGCCATGCTGACCGGGGCGTTCGTGTTCGGCATCGGCATGCAGCTCGGTGGCGCCTGCGCCTCCGGCACGCTGTTCACCAGCGGCGGGGGCAGCCCGCGCATGCTGGTGGTGCTGGTGTTCTTCTGCGCCGGCTCGTGGTGGGGCACCCTCGACCTGCCGTGGTGGCGGTCGCTGCCGACGCTGCCGCCGGTCTCGCTCGGCCATTCCATCGGCTGGGTACCGGCGGTGCTGGCGCAGGCGGCGGTGCTCGCCCTGATCGTCCGGGTCCTCTACCTGTTCGGCGGCCGGGTACGGCGGCCGCTGTGGTGGGACGGCCGGTTCTCTGCCTCGGCCCTGCTGCGCGGCCCGTGGCCGCTGCTGCTCGGTGCGCTGGCGCTCGCCGTTCTGAACGCCGTCACCCTGGCCCTCACCGGCAGCCCGTGGGGCATCACCTGGGGCTTCACCCTGTGGGGCGCGAAGACCGCCGCTGCGCTCGGCTGGGACCCGGCCTCCAGCGCGTTCTGGTCGGCGGACTGGACGCGGGCCGCGCTCGGCCAGTCGATCCTGGCCTCGACCACCTCGGTCTCGAATCTCGGCATCCTGCTTGGCGCGGCGATCGCCGCGGCGCTCGCCGGCAGCTTCCGCCCGGTCTGGCGGGTCGGCCTGCGGCCGCTCGCGGCGGCGGTGCTGGGCGGACTGCTGATGGGTTACGGCGCCCGGCTCGCCTATGGCTGCAACATCGGCGCGTTCTTCTCCGGTGTCGCCTCGACCAGCCTGCACGGCTGGGCCTGGATCGTGATGGCGCTGCTCGGGACGGTGGTCGGGGTCCGCCTGCGCCCGTGGTTCCACCTCGCGAATCCGTGATCGCGGTCCACGCACGCGCCCGATTGATCTGCGATCGGCTCCCTCTAATTGTATACAGTCGCGTTCGCGACCTCTGAGGGAGGCAACCATGTCATCGACGTCATCCACCCTGTCCCGTCGGACAGCTCTGCTCGGCGCCCTCGGCGCCGGGGCCGCACTCGCTTCGACCGGCCTGCCTGTCCGCCCGGCCCAGGCCGCCGCGCCCATGCTCGGCCCGACCAAGCCGTCGGTCTACCGCTTCAAGCTCGGCGCGTACGAGGTGACCACCATCCTCGACGGCGCCATCCAGCTCGACGGCCCGCATCCGATCTTCGGCGCCGACCAGAAGCCCGAGGATGTCCAGAAGCTGGCGGCCGAGAACTTCCTGCCGACCTCGCGGATGGCCATCAGCTTCGCCCCGGTGCTGGTCAACACCGGCAACGAACTGATCCTGTTCGACACCGGCAACGGCGCCGGCCGGCGGCCGAACGCCGGCGCGCTGCGGGCGACGCTGGGGGCGGCGGGCTATACGCCCGAGCAGATCGACGTGGTCGTGCTGACCCACTTCCATCCCGACCACATCGGCGGCCTGATGGAGGACGGCGCTCCGGCGTTCGCGAATGCCCGCTACGTGACCGGTGCCGAGGAGTACAATTTCTGGTCGCCGCCCGAGAAGGCGACCGGCAAGACCGAGCGGGTCGGCAAGCTGGTGCAGTCCAACGTCGTGCCGCTGGCGGAGAAGACGACGTTCCTGGAGGACAACCAGGCGGTGGTGTCCGGCATCACCGCGGTCGACGCCGGTGGTCACACCCCCGGCCACCTGGCTTTCCACGTGGAGAGCGAAGGCAAGCGGCTGATGATCACGGCGGACACCGCGAACCACTACGTCGTGTCGCTGCAGCGCCCGGACTGGGAAGTCTCGTTCGACATGAACAAGAAGAAGGCGGCCGAAGCCCGCAAGGAGATCTTCGGCATGATCGCCGCCGACAAGATCCCGTTCACCGGCTATCACATGCCGTTCCCGAACGTCGGCTACATCGAGCCGATGGGCGACGGTTTCCGCTACGTGGCGGCCGGCTATCAGATGGACCTCGGCTGACCCGCGCAGCCTGCGACCGGGCGGCGGGCGACCGCCGCCCGGTTCGTGGTCTTCAGGCGCCTTCGACGATCCGCATGTCACGCTCGACGCCGTCGCCGAGCGCGTCGAGGGCCGCCTTGTAGCCCGCGCTGTCGTGGGTCGCGATCGCCTGCTCGACGCTGTCGAACTCGATGACGACCGTGCGCTGGTCGAGGCCCGCCTCGTAGGTCTTCGAGGGCATGCCCCGCACCAGGAACCTGCCGCCGCCGGCCTGGATGGCCGGACCGGCGAGCTTGGCGTAGGCCGCCAGCTTGTCGGCATCGTGAACGGCGCGGTACAGCGAGATCCAGTAGGCCTTGGCCATGGGTGTTCCTCCTGACGGGAATGCCGGCGGCCCGGACGGGCGCCGAATCGTGCCGGGGATCAAACCCGCTGCGCCCGCGCCGCACAACCACGGCGTCGCCGGCCGGCCGTCACGATGCCGTGCCGGCTCCCGCATTCGGCCCGTGCCCGGGTCCTGGCCCGGGCGGATCGGCTACTCGGCGGCGGTAAACGCGTGATCGGCGCGGTCGGCGTCCATCAGGGTGCGCTTCAGCGTCTCGACCCGCTTCTCGACCGTGGCGATCACCTTGGCGATCTGGTCGGTCGCCTCCTTGGTGTTGCCGGAGAGCGTCTTGACCTCGCCCGCGACCACCGCGAAGCCGCGGCCGGCGTCGCCGGCCCGCGCCGCCTCGATGGTGGCGTTCAACGCCAGCAGGTTGGTCTGGCCGGCGATCTGGTCGATGCGCCGCGCCACGTCACGAATGAGATTGAGGTCCGCCTCGAGGTCCGTGATGACCGACTGGGTATTCTGGATCGCCGTGCTGGTTGCGCTCATGGCCGTACCGCTGCTGATGGGTTCGCGCAGTCTGCGCCGACGTTGGTAAACGGTCCATGAAGACCGCAGGCCACCGCAGCGAAATTCCGGACGGTCAGCCGCCCAGCCGCTCGGCGATCATCGCCTCGACCTCGCTGCGCTCCCAGATGCCCCAGGGCCGCTCGGCGGTCGGGAAGGCGTGGCGGAACGCCAGGAACCGTTGGCCGGCCACGGTGTGCAGGCGCTCCAGCTCGCTCAGCGGATCCTGGTGGTCGTCGACCCGCAGGTCCAGCCAGCGATACGGCCGGGCGTCCTGGATCACCAGGCCGGCCGACTGCTTGCCGCGCTTGTCGCCGCCGGCGGCCTCGCCGGCCCGCATCGCCGCGATCAGCCGGTCGACCAGCGGCAGGTCGGCGCGGGCCCGGAAGGTCTCGAAGGTCTCCTCGACCACCGCCGGCCCGGCCAGCATGTTGCCGGCGACCGACAGGTCCTGCTCGGAGCGCGACCCGGCCCAGTCGACACAGGCGCCGCCGGTGAACGCCGCAGTCCGCCCGTCGAGGCTCATCGCGTGAACCTGGCGGGCCGCCCTGCCCTCGTCCGGCCCGATCAGCGCGGCCACGGTCTCCTCCGGCGACCGGCCGGCCCGCAGCATCTCCAGACCGAGCGGGCCGTAGGTCGGGTTGACCAGCGCCTGGGTCGCCACCAGCCCGGCATCCGGCGCGCTGTGCGGCACCAGGGCGCCGGCCGCGAAGAACCGGGTGGCGACGATCAGCCCCATCACCCCAGTCTCCGGCTCGCGCGCGATGATCGACCACGTCATGCCTGCATCCTCTCGATCGCCGCCATCAGTCGCCCCTGGGGTCGAGCGCGTCGCGCAACCCGTCGCCCAGCAGGTTGAACCCGAACACCACCAGGAAGATCGCCACGCCCGGCCAGACCGACATCCACGGGGCCTGCACCAGGAAGTTCTTGGCGATGCTGAGCATGCTGCCCCAGCTCGGGTCCGGCGGCTGCTGGCCGAGGCCGAGGAACGACAGGCTGGCCTCGGCGATGATCGCGGTCGCGATCGTGAGGGTCGACTGCACCAGCAGCGGCGGAAAGATGTTCGGCAGGATATAGCGCAGCACGATGCGGGTGTGCGCCAGCCCGACCGCCCGGGCGCCGTCGACGTATTCCTCGGCCTTCACCACCAGGGTCTGGCCGCGCGCCAGCCGCACGAAGATCGGCGCCGCCGACAGGCCGATGGCGATCATCGCGTTGGTCAGGCTCGGCCCGAGGAACGCCGCGAACGCGATCGCCAGGATCAGGAACGGGCAGGACAGCACCGCCTCGTTGCACCGCGAGATCACGGTGTCGACCCAGCCACCGGCATAGCCGGCGAGCACGCCCAGCGGCACGCCGAGCGCCAGTGCGAACGCGACCGACACGACACCGGCCAGCAGCGAGGTCCGGGCCCCCCAGACCAGCCGCGAGAACACGTCGCGCCCGATCTCGTCGGTTCCCATCAGGTGCGCCCACGACGGCGCCTTGCGCACCGCCATCCAGTCGGTGGCCATCGGCTCGTGGGTGGCGAACAGCGGCGCGCCGACGGCCAGCACCACGAAGAACGCGATCAGCGCGCCGCCGATCAGCGCGCCGCGGTGGCGCAGCAGCCTACGGCCGGCCCGCGAGCGGATGCGCAGACCGAAGACGGAGGGAACGGTTGCGGCGGTCTCGGCCATGGCGCTACGCCCGGATCCGCGGGTTGAGGAAGAAGTACGCCATATCGGCGACCAGGTTGAGCAGGATGAAGGCGAGCGAGCTGCACAGCACCACGCCCTGGACGACCGCGTAGTCGCGGTTGAACACCGCGTCGACGATCTGCTTGCCGAAGCCCGGGATGGTGAACACCTGCTCGGTCAGCACCGCGCCGGCCAGCAGCTCGCCGAGCTGCAGGGTGCCGATGGTGACCACCGGGATCAGCGCGTTGCGGAAGGCGTGGCGCAGGATTACGAAGCGCTCGCGCACCCCCTTGGCGCGCGCGGTCCGGACGTAGTCCGAGCGCAGCACCTCGAGCATGGCGCTGCGGGTGTGGCGCATCATGGTGGCCGCGATCGCGGTGCCGAGCACGAACGCCGGCATGATCATGGTCTTGAGGTTCTGCACCGGGTCGTCGAACGGGCTCTCGTAGCCCGAGGCCGGCAGCCAGCCGAGCTTGACCGAGACCAGCAGGATCAGCAGCACGCCGAGCCAGAAGTTCGGGATCGACAGCCCCGACAGCGCCGTCACGTTGGCCAGCCAGTCGAGCGGCGTGCCGCGCTTGAGCGCCGACAGCACGCCCATCGGGATGCCGATCAGCAGGGCGATGGCGATCGCCATCAGCGCCAGCTGGATGGTCACCGGCAGCTTCTGCACGAGCAGCTCCGTGACCGGGATGTTGGTGCGCAGGGAGATCCCGAGATCGCCCTTGAGCACCCCGCCCATCCAGTAGCCGTACTGCACCCAGATCGGCTCGTTCAGATGATACTTCTCGCGGATATAGGCGATCGACTCGGGGTCGCGCTCCTCGCCGGCGAGCGCCAGCGCCGGGTCGCCCGGCAGCATCTGCTGCAGCGCGAACACGAACATCGAGACCAGCACCACGGTCGGCACGATGCCGACGAGACGGCGAAGGAAATAGGCGAGCACCGGCCGCTCCCCAGAGCGTGAAACGGAGAGAAGAGCCGGGCGGCCCAGGGGACCGCCCGGCCCGCGGCCTCAGGAGGCCTTCTTCATGCCCTCGAGCCGGATCATGGCATCCGGATAGGGCTTGTAGCCCTGCAGCTTGCTGCTCAGCGCCCAGATCCACTTCGGGTGGTAGAGGTAGATGATCGGCCGCTCGCGATCGAGGATCTCGATGGCCGAGGCGTAGAGCTTCTTGCGCTCCGCCACGTCGTTGGTCTGGCGCGCCGCGTCCAGCAGCTTGTCGACCTCGGGATTGCAGTACTTGGTGTCGTTGATGCCGCCCTTGCAGGTCGCGAAGGCGTGGATGTTGCCGTCCGGATCGACGCGGCCCGACCAGCCGACCTCGGTCGCCTGGTAGTTGCCGGCCGACTGCTCCTTCAGCATGGTCGCGAACTCGGTCGCGCGCAGCTTGACGTCGAAGCCGGCCTCGGCCGCCATTGCCTGGATGACCTGGGCGGCCCGGGTCATGTCCGGGTTGTTCGGGAACTGCATCTCGAACGAGAAGCCCTCGGCCCCGGCCTCCTTCAGCAGCGCCTTGGCCTTGGCCACGTCACGCGCCGGCACCGGGATCGCCTGGTTGTAGAACTGGCTCTGCGGCGAGACGAACTGGTTGCCCGGCAGGTGGGCGCCGTCGAACACCACCTGGTTCAGCGCCGCGCGGTCGATCGACAGCTCCAGCGCCTTGCGGACCCGCGGGTCCTGGCCGAGCGGGGTCTTCGAGCGCTCGCCGTTGTTGTTGTTGATGGTGATGCCCTGGTAGCCGAGGCCGACCACGTCGACGACCTGCAGCTTGGAGTCGGCCTTGACGGTGGCGATGTCCGGCGGCGACAGCCGCTCGAGCATGTCGAGGTCGCCGGCCTGCAGGTTGGCGAGCCGGACCGTCGAGTCCGGGATCGTCCGGTAGATCACCTGGTCGAAATGGATGTTCGCGGCGTTCCAATGGGCCGGGAACTTCTCCAGCACGATGCGGTCCTGCTGCACCCGCTCGACGAACTTGAACGGGCCCGAGCACACCAGCTTGGCGCCCAGGCCGGCGCCGGCCTCGGCCGCCGCCTTCGGCGACACCATCATGCCGGCGCGGTCGGACAGGGTTGCCAGCAGCGTGGCGTCCGGCGCCTTGAGGTTGAAGCGGACGGTCAGCGGATCGACCACGTCGACGGTGTCGATCGACTTCACCTCGGACTTTCGGCGCGACTCCGGCAGGGTCTTGGAGCGCTCGATGTTCGCCTTCACCGCGGCGGCGTCGAACTTCTCGCCGTCGTGGAAGGTGACGCCGTCACGCAGCTTCATGGTCAGGGTCTTGCCGCCATCCGACCACTCCCACGCGGTGGCGAGCTGCGGCACGAAGTTCAGGTCCGGGTCGATGTCGACCAGCTTGTCGCACAGCGCGGTGTAGACGATCCGCCCCACGAAGGTGCGCGACTGGTCCGGATCGAGCACGTCCGGATCGTCGGCGAGACCGATCCTGAGGGTCTCGGCCGACGCGGCCGAGCCGATGAGCATCATGCCGGCCGCGACGGCCAGCGACAGTTTCCGGGTCATGGTCTCTCTTCCACCTCCGTGTTGCCTAAGCGTTGACCCCCGTCACTCCGGCAGGCCGCCGGCCAACGGCGGCATCCCCTCGATGACGTTGTTGACGTGCTCGGCCAGCGCCGCTGCCGCCCGGTCGGGGCAGCCGCTGTCGAGAGCCTCCACGATCGGCCAATGCCAACGGGCCGACTGCAGCAGGGAACGGGCCCGTGCCGGGTTCGTGAGCGCCGCCCGGTGCACGTGCAGGAAGCAGCGTGTCAGGATCGGCTCCAGCGACGGCAGTTCGGCCCGCTCGAAGATCGCCAGGTGGAAGGCGCGGTCCAGCTCGGTGAGCGCGAACAGGTCCTCGCTCCCGGCCGCGGCTTCCATCTCGGCGATCAGCCCGGCGAGCCGATCACGCATCTCCCGGTCGAACCCGGCGACGGCGCGGCGGGCGCCGCTGGTCTCCAGCCGCAGCCGGACCGCGACCATCTCGCGCGCCTCGTCCATCGAGGTGGTCGCGACCACGGTTCCGCGGTAGCCGTTGCGGACCACCAGCCCGGCCTCCTCCAGCTTCATCAGCGCTTCGCGCACCGGCGCCTGGCTCGAGCCGAACTCGGCGGCCAGTTGGGTCTCGACCAGCGGCGTGCCCGGCTCCAGCCGGCCGGTCACGATCAGCCGCTGCAGCGCCTCTTGAATCGCCTGCCGTTTGTTCGACGACGGAAACGGGTTGATTCCACCCGCTTCCAAGGCTTCCGCCACCGACATCCCGCCCCCTTTGCATTAGCAAGTGCGAAATAGTGATATCGATATTGAAACCCGGTCAAGCGCGCTGATGCCCGCGGTTTGCGGCATTCCGACATACGGAACCACGTTCCGCGGAGTTGATCCCCCGGTCGCCGCGTGGGATAGGTTCAGGAAGCGAGGCGCAAAAGCGTCCAGTCGAGGGAGGTCCGATGTTCGATCGTCATTTCGGTGTCTGGCCGAAGGGGCTGCCGCACAGCCTCACCCCACCGGCGACGACCCTTTCGGAGAACCTGACGGTGGCCGCCCGGCGGTTCCCGGACAAGGTGGCGATCCACTACTACGGCACCCGGATCTCCTGGACCGAGCTCGACCGCGCGACCGACCGGTTGGCCGGCTGGCTGAGCGCCGTCGCCGGCGTCGGCAAGGGCGACCGGGTCATCCTGTTCATGCAGAACAGCCCGCAGTTCGTGATCGGCTACTACGCCATCCTGCGGGCCAACGCGGTGGTGGTGCCGGTCAACACCATGAGCAAGATCGAGGAGCTCCGGCACATCGTCGCCGACACCGATGCCGCCGCCGCGGTCGTCGGCCAGGAGATGCTGGACGTGGTGGCGCCGCTGGTCGGCGAAACTCCGTTGAAGCACGTCGTGGTGGGCTGCTACGGCGACTACGTGCGCGAGGCGACCGACCTGGAGCTGCCAGAGGCGGTCGCCGCCCCGCGCCGCCCGGTCGACGGGCCGGGCATGGTCGCGTGGGAGGCGGTGATGGCCTCCGACCATCCGGTGCCGCCGCTGACGGTCGGGCTCGACGACTGGTGCGTGCTGCCGTTCAGCTCCGGCACCACCGGCCGGCCGAAGGGCTGCCTGCACACCCATCGGACGGTCGGGTTCACCATGTACGGGAACCTGGTTTGGAGCCCGAGCGGCCCGGAGTCGGTGTCGCTGGTCAGCCTGCCGCTGTTCCACGTGACCGGCATGCAGAACTCGATGAACATGCTGGTCTACCAGGGCGCCACCATGGTCATGATGACCCGCTGGAACCGCCGTACCGCGGCCGCGCTGATCGCCCGCCACCAGGTGTCGCACTGGCGTTGCATCACCACCATGTGCGTCGACCTGCTGTCCGACCCGGAGGCCGGCAGCTTCGACCTGTCGTCGCTGGTCGCGGTCAGCGGCGGCGGCGCCCAGATGCCGGCGGCAGTCGCCGACCGGCTGCACGCGCTGACCGGGATCGAGTACCTGGAAGGCTACGGCCTGACCGAGACCATCGCGCCGACCCACATCAACCCGGTCGGCCGCTCGAAGCGGCAGTGCGGGGGCATCCCGTTCTTCGACACCGACGCCCGCGTGGTCGACCCCGAGACCCTGGCCGAGCTGGGGCCGGAGGCGGTCGGCGAGATCGTGGTGTCCGGCCCGCAGGTGTTCCTCGGCTACTGGAATCGGCCGGACGATACCGCGGCGGTGTTCTTCGAGCGCGACGGCAAGCGGTTCTTCCGGACCGGCGACCTCGGCTACTACGACGACGAGGGCTATTTCTTCCTGGTCGACCGCCTGAAGCGGATGATCAACGCCTCCGGATTCAAGGTCTGGCCGGCCGAGGTCGAGGCCATGATGTACGAGCACCCGGGGATCCAGGAGGTCTGCGTCATCGCCACTCCGGATCCGCGCCGCGGCGAGACCGTGAAGGCGGTGGTGGTCCCGCGCAACGGCGCCTCGCCGACGGCCGAGGACATCCAGTCCTGGTGTCGCGAGCGCATGGCCGCCTATAAGGTCCCGGCCGTGATCGAGTTTTCCGGCAGCCTCCCGAAATCCCCGACCGGCAAGGTGCAGTGGCGGGTGCTGCAGGACCAGGAGAACCAGGCCCGCGCCGCAACAAGCTGAGCCGACCGCATGCCGAGACGACCGAGCAACCCGCGACTGGCAAACATCGAGGACTGGCGCCACGGCGCCGAGGCCGACCCGGGGTTCGTCACCGCCCTGGCACGCGGTCTCGAGATCCTGCGGGCCTTCGGCCGCGACGACCGCTACCTCGGCAACGGCGAACTGGCCAAGCGCACCGGCATCCCGAAGTCGACGGTCTCCCGCCTCACCCAGACCCTGACCTCCCTCGGCTATCTCCGGTATGTCGACCAGATCGAGCGCTACCAACTCGGCCCGGGCGTGCTGGCGCTCGGCTACCGCTACCTCGCCGGCAACGGCGTGCGCGACATCGCCCACCCGCACATGCAGGCGCTCGCCGACTCGACCGACTGCTCGGTGGCGCTCGGCTCCGGCGACCGCTCGGAGATGGTCTACATCGACGTCTGCCAGGGCCGCGGCCCGCTGATCCTGCGGCTCGACGTCGGCGCCCGCATCCCGATGCCCGTCACCTCCATGGGCCGGGCCTACATCGCCGGCCTGCCCGAGGCCGACCGCGAGGCCGTGCTGGCCCGCCTGCAGGCCCACCACGGCGACGAATGGCCGTTCCTCCGCAAGGGCCTGGAGGAGGCGCTGAAGTTCTACGCCGACCACGGCTACTGCGTCTCCGAAGGCGACTGGAACCGCGACGTCGCCTCGGCCGGCGTGCCGCTGGTGCTGGAGGGCGGTGCCCACGTGCTGGCGTTCAACTGCGGCGGCTCGTCCCTGCGCCTGACCCGCAGCGTGCTGGAGCGCACGGTCGGCCCGCGGCTGGTGGAAACCGTACGACTGGTCGAGCACGACCTGGCGGGCGCCCCGACCGCCACCGCCGGCTTCCGGCCGCGCGAGCCCGGGACGTGAGCCGACGACGCCCGTCGCTCCGTGGGTCCCGGCTCGGCCGCGCCGGAGCGGCGCACCCGTCCGGAATGACGTCAGTGGAAAGAGCCGGAGCATCCTCCTTCCCGACGTCATCCCGGGCCGGGTCGCCGGAGGCGGGACGGAACCGGAACCTACCCGCGCCGTCGGGTGCGGATCGATCAATTCCGTCATTCGGAACACTGTTCCAATTTTCTTGAAGCCGTGTCTGACCCAGTCTATGTGATCGAAAAAGCCGACCCTCGGGAGGAACCATGACTGATGCCGTCCGCTACAGCCGCGAAGGGGCCATCGGCCTGATCGAGGTCGTCAACCCGCCGGTCAACGCGCTCGGCCAGGCGGTGCGTGCCGGCATCAGCGCGGCCATCAGGCAGGGCATCGCGGATCCGGACGCCAAGGTCCTGGTGATCTACGGCGAGGGCCGCACCTTCATGGCCGGCGCCGACATCCGCGAGTTCGGCAAGCCGCCGATGCCGCCGATCCTGGGCGAGGTCATCAACGAGATCGAGGCCTGCCCGAAGCCGACGGTCGCGGCGATCCACGGCACCGCGCTCGGCGGCGGGCTGGAGACCGCGCTCGGCTGCCGGTTCCGGGTGGCGCTGAAGGGCTCGAAGGTCGGCCTGCCCGAGGTCAAGCTCGGCATCATCCCGGGCGCCGGCGGCACCCAGCGCCTGCCGCGGGTCGCCGGCGTGGCGAACGCGCTGGAGATGATCACCAGCGGCCGTCACGTCCCGGTCGAGGAGGCGCTGACCCTCGGCATCGTCGACGCGGTGGTCGACGGCACCGACGTCAAGGCCGCCGGCATCGCCTTCGCCCGGCGCGTAGTCGACGAGGGCCTCGACGCCCCGGCGGTGCGCGACCGCGACGACAAGCTGGCGGCGGCCCGCGCCGACCGCTCGATCTTCGAGGAAACCCGCCGGAAGCTGGCGAGGTCGATGCGCGGCCGGATGTCGCCGCAGAAGGCCGTGGACGCCGTCGAGGCGGCGGTCGACTTGGCCATCGACCAGGGCCTGAAGCGCGAGCGCGAGCTGATCACCGAGTGCATGGAATCCTCGCAGCGCGCCGGCCTGGTGCACGCGTTCTTCGGCGAGCGCGAGGTCGCCAAGGTGCCGGGCATGTCGAAGGACGTGCCGGTACGCCCGGTGAAGAAGGCGGCGGTGATCGGCGCCGGCACCATGGGCGGCGGCATCGCCATGTGCTTCGCCAACGCCGGCATCCCGGTGACCGTGGTCGAGACCAGCCAGGAGGCGCTCGACCGCGGCCTCGGCCGGGTCCGCAACAACTACGACATCAGCGCCAGGCGCGGCCGCTACACGCCCGAGCAGGTCGACGGGCTGATGGCCCTGTTCACCCCGGCCCTCGACCTGGCGGCGGTCGCCGAGGCCGACATCGTCATCGAGGCGGTGTTCGAGAGCATGGACGTGAAGAAGGAGGTGTTCCGCAAGCTCGACGCGGTCGCCAAGCCCGGTGCCGTGCTGGCCACCAACACCTCCTACCTGGACGTCGACGAGATCGCCGCCGTCACTTCGCGGCCGGCCGACGTTCTGGGCATGCACTTCTTCAGCCCGGCCAACGTGATGAAGCTGCTGGAGGTGGTGCGCGGCGCGAAGACCGCCGACGATGCGCTGAAGACCGCGCTGGAGATCGGCCGCAAGCTTGGCAAGGTCGCGGTCGTCGCCGGGGTCTGCGACGGGTTCATCGGCAACCGCATGCTGAAGACCTACAAGACCCAGATGGACTACGTGATGGAGGACGGCGCCCTGCCGCAGGAGATCGATGCCGCGATCACCGGCTTCGGCTTCCCGATGGGGCTGTACGCCATGGGCGATCTCGCCGGTCTCGACATCGGCTACATGACCCGGCGGCGGGAGGACGCCACGCGCCCGGCCGACGCCCGCTACGTGGCGATCGCCGACCGGCTGTACGAACTCGGCCGGCTCGGCCAGAAAACCGGCGCCGGCTGGTACCGCTACGAGGACGGCCGCACCCCGATCCCGGACCCGGAGGTCGAGGCGATCATCCTCGAGGAGTCGGGCAAGAAGGGCATCAACCGCCGCGCCTTCGGCGCCGACGAGATCCTGACCCGGGCGCTGTGCGCGCTGGTCAACGAGGGTGCCAAGGTGCTGGCCGAGGGCATCGCGCTCAGGCCGGTCGACATCGATATGGTCTGGCTGTTCGGCTACGGCTTCCCGGCCTACGAGGGCGGCCCGATGTTCTGGGCCGACCGGCGCGGCCTCGACAAGGTGCTGGCCGACATCCGCGGCTTCGCCGACCACGACCCGAAGAGCTGGCAGCCGGCGCCGCTGCTGGTCGAGCTCGCCGAGGCCGGCCGGACCTTCAAGGAATGGAGCGACGCCCGATGAGGGAAGGAGGACGCCCATGGACCTGAACTTCACCCCCGAGGAACAGGCGTTCCGCGACGAGGTCCGCGCGTTCATGCGGACCGACCTGCCGGCCGACGTGGCCGCCAAGGTCAAGGGCGGCAAGCGGCTGACCCGCGACGACCACGTGCGCTGGATGACAGCGCTGTCGAAGCGCGGCTGGCTCGGGGTCAACTGGCCGACCGAGTACGGCGGCACCGGCTGGTCGCCGGTGCAGCGCCACATCTTCGAGGAGGAGTGCGCCGCCGCCGGCGGGCCGCGCATCATCGCGTTCGGCGTCAACATGGTGGCGCCGGTGATCATGAAGTTCGGCACCGCCGAGCAGAAGGCGCACTACCTGCCGCGCATCCTCGACCTGACCGACTGGTGGTGCCAGGGCTACTCCGAGCCCGGCGCCGGCTCCGACCTCGCGTCCCTGAAGACCCGGGCGGTGCGCGACGGCGACCACTACGTGGTCAACGGCCAGAAGACCTGGACCACGCTCGGCCAGCACGCCGACTGGATCTTCTGCCTGGTGCGCACCGACCCGCAGGCCGCCAAGCCGCAGGAGGGCATCTCGTTCCTGCTGATCGACATGAAGACCCCCGGCATCACCGTGCGCCCGATCATCCTGCTGGACGGCGAGCACGAGGTGAACGAGGTGTTCTTCGACGACGTCCGGGTGCCGGTCGGCAACCGGATCGGCGAGGAGAACCTGGGGTGGACCTACGCCAAGTACCTGCTGACCCACGAGCGCACCAACATCGCCGGCGTCGGCCTGTCGAAGGAGGCGCTGCGCCACCTCAAGACCATCGCCCGCGACCAGCTCAAGAACGGCCGACCGCTGATCGAGGACCCGATCTTCCGGGCCCGCATGGCGCAGATCGAGATCGACCTGATGGCGCTCGAGATGACCAATTTGCGGGTGCTGGCCGACGTCCAGGCCGGCGGCGCGCCGGGGGCCGAGAGCTCGATCCTGAAGATCAAGGGCACCGAGGTGCGGCAGGCGATCACCGACCTCGCCCGCCGGGCGCTCGGCCCGTACGCCCTGCCGTTCCAGTCGGAGGCGCTGGACGGCGGCTTCAACGGCGAGCCGATCGGCCCCGGCTACGCCGCCCCGGTGGCTGCGCACTACTTCAACATGCGCAAGCTGTCGATCTTCGGCGGCTCGAACGAGATCCAGAAGAACATCATCGCCAAGGCCAGCCTGGGGCTGTGAGGGGCCTGCGACGCCTGTCACGTCATGGGTTCCGGCTCTGCGCGACGATGTCGCTTCGGCCGGAATGACGAAGAGGAGGCAGGGACCGGGAGCATTGTCACCCCTCCCCTTCGTCATTCCGGGGCGGATCGCCGCAGGCGAGACGGATCCGGAACCCACGGCGCGACGGGCGCGGCCGAGAGACAAGGCCGAGAGACACTGAGGAAGGAACGCCCATGGACTTCTCGCTGTCGGAGGAGCAGCGGCTCCTGAAGGAGACCGTCGACCGGCTGGTCCGCGACCGGTACGGCTTCGAGGCGCGGCAGGCGGCGGCGGCCTCCGAGCAGGGCTTCAGCCGCGCCATGTGGGCGACCTTCGCCGAACTCGGCCTGCTGGCGGTGCCGTTCCCGGAGGCGGTCGGCGGGCTCGGCGGCGGCGGCGTCGACCTGATGGTGGTCGCCGAGGCGTTCGGCCGCGGCCTGGTGGTCGAGCCCTACCTGGCGACCGTCGTGCTCGGCGGCAGTCTGGTCGAACTGGCCGGCTCGGACGAGCAGAAGGCCCACATCCTCGGCCACGTCGTCGCCGGCGAGAAGCTGCTGGCGTTTGCCCATGGCGAGCCGGACGGGCGCTACGACCTCGCCCATGTCGGAACCCGGGCCGAAGAGAGCGGCGACGGCTGGCGCCTGACCGGCCGCAAGTCGGTGGTGATCAACGGCGACGCCGCCGACACGCTGATCGTGTCGGCCCGCACCGCCGGCGGCACCGGCGACGAAGCCGGCATCGGCCTGTTCCTGGTGGCCAGCGACGCCGCCGGCCTGACCGTGCACGGCAACCCGACGATCGACGGCGGCCGCTCGGCCGAGGTGGTGCTGGACGGCGTCGCCGCCGAGCCGTTGGGCGAGCCGGGTGCCGCCTTCCCCGCCATCGAGGCGGCGGTGGCGCGCGGCATCGCGGCGCTGTGCGCCGAGGCGGTCGGGGCGATGGAGGTGGCCTGCGAGACCACGCTGGACTACCTGAAGACCCGCAAGCAGTTCGGCCGACCGATCGGCTCGTTCCAGGCGCTGCAGCACCGCATGGTCGACATGCGCACCGAGCTGGAGCAGGCCCGCTCGATGGCGATCCTGGCGGCCGCCAAGCTGGGAGCGGACCGGGTCGAGCGCGAGCGCACGGTCAGCGCCGCCAAGGTCACGATCGGCCGCGCCGCCCACCACGTCGCCGAGGAGGCGATCCAGCTGCACGGCGGCATCGCCATGACCTGGGAATACGCGCTGTCGCACTACGCCAAGCGACTGGTGATGATCGACCACCTTCTCGGCGACGTCGACTTCCATACCGAGCGGTTCATCGCCCTGACCGACGGCACCGCGGCATGAGCCGGGGGCCGGCCGGTTCGGTGCTCCTCCCGGACGGCTCGCGGCCGTACAAGCGAACGCCGGTCTTCACGGAATCGACCGTCCCTGCGGCGCTGCGTGCGGACCACAGCACCAAGGCGGGCGTGTGGGGACTGCTCCAGGTGAACGCCGGAAGCCTGACCTACGTGGTCGCCGAAACCGGTGAGGAAACGGTCCTTGACGCCGGGGCCAGCGCGGTGATCAGGCCGCAGGAGCGGCACCGGGTGGTGATCGACGGGCCGGTCGAGTTCTTCGTCGAGTTCCACCGGGTCGGCGGCGGGTAACGGTCCGTCCTCTTCCGGGCGACGCAGTACCGCCGCCTTGCTGCCCGGCATGCGCACCGGGCGGCTCATCGCCCTGACCGACGCCAGCGAAGCCGCGTAATCCAGCTCAGGAACTACGCCGTCGACCGGATGCAGGCCAGCAGGGTCCGCAGCGACTCGCGGGCCCGCCGGTCGGCGAGGCGCGAGCACTGGATCACCTCGCCAGTCGGCAGCGGCGGCAGCCCGAGCCGCAATCCGGCGTCGACGGTGCCTGGCGGCGCCACCCGGCGGCAGAGTGCCGCGACCGCCAGCCCGGCCGAGACGGCGGCGCCGACGGTGGCGACGCCGCCGCCGACGAACACCTCGCGCCACGGGATGCCGGCGGCGTCGAGGGCGGCGACCGCCATGCTGCGGACGCTGCACGGCTCGGCCTGGGTCGCCAGCCGCAGCGGCTCGCCGCCCGGCTGCCGGAAGTCCGGGGCCGCCATCCAGCCGAATCCCTCCTCCATCACGATCTCGGCGTCGCGCCGCGGGTTGCCGTGGCGCAGCACGATCGCCGCGTCCAGGTCGCCGCGGTCGAACGCCTCCAGCACGTCGCGCGAGGCGGCGATCCGCATGTCGACGACCAGGCTGGGCTCGGACTCGCTCATGCGCTTCAGCAGGCGCGGCAGTTCGGCACCGACGATGTGATGGCTGATGCCGACCGTCAGGCGCCGCGTGGTCTCGGCGAACGACGCCTGCGCCGCGTCATGGGCGGCCAGCAGCGCCCGGGCCGGCTCCAGGAACACGTCGCCTTCGCGCGACAGCCTGACCAGCCGCGGCGTGCGCTCGAGCAACCGCCGGCCCAGCCCGTCCTCCAGCCGCTTGACCTTCAGGCTGACCGCCGACTGCGTCATGCCCATGGCCTCGCCGGTGCGGGTGAAGCTCTTCAGGTCGGCGACCAGCACGAAGGCTCGGACCGCCTCGATATCCAGCGTGTCCACGGCATTCCGTCCATTTCCAACTCAAATCATTGAAACCCAATTCCCGCGGATTTCGCAATGAGAGGGCGAACCCTAGGCTTCCCGGACGAGCGCGCCGATGCGGGGCGCAGTTCCTCTCGACGGGAGACACGACCGTGCTGATCGCCCACTACGCCCACCGCCTGCCGGCGGCCTACGACCTCGGCCTGATCCGGACGCGCGTCCAGGCGCGCGGCGCCCTCTGGTCGGCGGTGCCGGAGCTGCATTTCAAGGCGTTCCTGGTTCGCGAGGCCGGCCGCTACGGCGCCGCCGCCAACGAGTACTCGTCGCTGTACCTGTGGCGCCGGGCCGACGCCTTCCGGGACTTCCTGACCGACGGACGCTTCAAGGTGGTCACCGACGCGTTCGGCCGCCCGCCGATCCGGACCTGGGTCGGCCTGGACGCCCGCCGCGGCCTCGGCAGCGAGGCCCGGTTCGCGGTGCTCCGGGAGGCCGACCTGCCGGTCGACGCCGACCTTACCGACGCCCTGGCGGCGGAGGCGGCATGGTGCCGGAAGGTTTCGGCAGAGCCGGACGTCGTGGTCGCGACCGCCGGGCTGGATGCCGGCAACTGGCGGACGCTGCGGGTCGTCGTCACGGAGAGCGAGCCTGACGGCACGAGGCCCGGCACATGGTACGAGGTCGGCCACCTCGCCCAGCCGCTGCTCGCGTCCCTGGCGCATGGAGAGGACGCCGGCTGACCCGCCTGCCGTTGCGTCCCCTACCCCAGTCGCTCCACGCAGTACCACGCACCGCGGTCGAACAGCCCTTCCAGGGCGCCGGTGACCGCGGTCACGAATGCCGGGTTCGCCGGCAGGTCGTCGCCGAACACCTCGCGCACCGACAGCAGCGCCGGCGCCAGGCGGCCGGCGACCGGGCCGGCCTCCTCGGCCAGCCGCCGCAGCCGCTCGGCCAGGGGGTCGCGCACGTCGATCGGGGCGCCGGTCTCGTCGACGCCGCGTACGTAGCGCATCCACGCCGCCACGCCGAGCGCCAGCCGGTCGAACGGCGCGCCGGCGGCCAGCCGGTCGCGGATCGTCACCAGGATGCGCTGCGGCAGCTTCTGGCTGCCGTCCATGGCGATCTGCCAGGTCCGGTGCCTGAGCGCCGGATTGGCGAACCGGGCCAGCAGCGCCGCCTTGTAGCCGGCCAGGTCGGCGCCGGCCGGCATGCGCAGGGTCGGGGTCACCTCGTCGTCCATCAGCGCCCCGACGAACCGCTCGAAGGCCGGGTCGGCGATCGTCTCGGCCACCGTCTGGTAGCCGGCGAGGTAGCCGAGATAGGCGATGCAGGAATGGCTGGCGTTCAGCAGCCGCAGCTTCATCGCCTCGTAGGGCCGCACGTCGGCCACCGGCTCGGCGCCGAAATCCTCCCAGGCCGGGCGGCCGGTCGGGAACCGGTCCTCGAACACCCACTGGGTGAACGGCTCGGTCACCACCGGGGCGGCGTCCTCGACGCCGAGCGCCGCGGAGATCCGGATGCGGTCGTCGGCCGTGGTCGCCGGCACGATGCGGTCGACCATCGAGCTCGGGCACGACACGTTGTCGGCGATCCAGTGGTCCAGGTCCGGCTCCAGCATGGCCGCGTAGGCCCGCAGGATGCTGCCCGTCACCTCGCCGTTGCCCGGCAGGTTGTCGCAGGACAGCACGCTGAACGGCGGCCGGCCGGCGGCACGGCGGCGGCGCAGCGCCTCGACCAGGAAGCCGGCGAGGGTACGCGGCTGGGTCGGGTTCAGCAGGTCGTGGCGGATGTCGGGATGGCTCGCGTCCAGCTCGCCGGTCGCCGGGTTGTGGCAATAGCCCTTCTCGGTGACCGTGGCCGTCACCACCCGGACCCGCGGGTCGACGAGCCGCGCCAGCACCACGGCCGGATCCTCGGGCGCGACCAGGGTCTCGACCACCGAGCCGACGACGCGCAACCGCTCGCCTTCCTCGTCGCGCACGCCGACGGTGTAGAGGCCGGCCTGCGGCGCCAGCGCGTCGCGGGTGTCGGGGCTGCGCAGCGACACCCCGCAGATGCCCCAGGCCCCCGGCACCGCGTTCAGGGCGTCGTCGGTGTAGACTGCCTGATGCGCCCGGTGGAACGCCCCGAGGCCGATATGGACGATGCCGACGTCGAGCCCGGCGCGGTCGTAGCGCGGGCGGGAGATGGCGGCGGGCAGTCCCGCGAGGGTGCCTGGGGAAAGACGGCCGGTCACAGTCGGTAAGCCTGCTTGGCGAGACGGTAGGCGAGGTCGGTGGCGACCTCGAGAGCCTCATCCTCGTCGATCCGGTGCTCGGCGACCAGCCGTGCCAGGAACGCGCAGTCGACGCGCCGGGCGACGTCGTGGCGGGCCGGGATCGAGGGGAAGGCCCGGGTGTCGTCGTTGAAGCCGACGGTGTTGTAGAAGCCGGCGGTCTCGGTGATGCGCTGGCGGTAGCGCCACATGCCCTCGGGGCTGTCGTGGAACCACCAGGGCGGGCCGAGCCGCAGCGCCGGATAGTGGCCGGCCAGCGGCGCCAGCTCGCGCGAGTAGGTGGTCTCGTCCAGGGTGAACAGGATCAGGGTCAGGCCCGGCTCGTTGCCGAACCGGTCGAGCAGCGGCCTGAGGTTGTCGACGAACTCCGAGCGCGTCGGGATGTCGTCGCCGCGGTTGGCGCCGAAGACCCGCTGCATCCAGGCGTTGTGGCCGCGCCGCACGCCGGAGTGCAGCTGCATGACCAGCCCGTCCTCCAGGCTCATGCGGGCCATCTCGGTCAGCATCTGGCCTCGGAACAGCTCGGCATCCTGGGGACCCGGCCGCCCCGCGGCGACCCGGTTGAACAGCACCTCGGCCTCGGCCGGCGGCAGGTCGGCGGTGAACGCGGTGGGGTGGCCGTGGTCGGTGGCGGTGGCGCCGGCCGCCATGAAGTCGCGGCGCCGGGCCGCCAGCGCCGCCAGGTACCCGCGCCAGGTGAATGTGTCCTCGCCGGTGATCCGGCCGAGCTCCTCCAGGTTGGCCACGAAGCCGGGGGTGTCCGGGTCGACCACGGTGTCGGGCCGGAACGTGGTCACCACCCGGCCCTGCCAGCCGGACTCGCGGATCGCCTTGTGGTGTTCCAGCGGGTCGAGCGCGCCCTCGGTGGTCGCCAGCGCCTCGATGCCGAAGCGCTCGAACAGCGCGCGCGGCCGGAACTCGGGCTTGGAGAGGCAGTCGGCGATGCGGTCGTAGATCGCGTCGGCGCTCTGCGGAGTCAGGCGCTCGGTGACGCCGAACACCTCGGCCAGCGCATGCTCCCACCACAGCCGGCTGGGAGTCGCCCGGAAGGCGTGCCAGTGCTCGGCCACCGTGCGCCAGATCCGTCGCGGATCCCCCTCGACGGGCCCTCCTTCGACCGTCGTGCCGTCGAGCCGCGGCACGCCGAGCTCCTCCAGCCGGACGCCCTGGCTGTACAGCATCCGCAGCACGTAGTGGTCCGGCACCACCAGCAGCTCGGCCGGGTTCGGGAACGGCTCGTCGTAGGCGAACCAGGCCGGGTCGGTGTGGCCGTGCGGACTGACGATCGGCAGGCCGGCGACCTCGGCGTACAGGCGCCGGGCGATCGAACGCTCGCCCGGGTCGGCCGGGAACAGGCGGTCCTCATGCATGACTGGGGCCTATCACATCAGGGCATTCGGGATAAACAGCACCAGCCCCGGCCAAAGGGTCAAGACGACGATCAGCGCGACTACGGCCCCGACGAACGGCAGCGATTCCACGACGTACTCCTCGACCGGACAGTCGAGCAGGCTGCACACCGTGTACATCGCCACGCCGACCGGCGGCGTCATCGAGCCGAGGGTGACCACCGTCATCATCAGGATGCCGAAATGCACGCCGTCGACGCCGAGCGGCTGCACGATCGGCAGGAAGATCGGGGTCAGCAGCAGCACCAGCACCGTGCTCTCGACGAACAGGCCGGCGACGAACAGGAACACCAGGATCAGCGCCACCACCAGCACCGGCTCCTCGGTCAGCGCGGTCAGCGCCGCGGCGACCGACTGCGGCGCCTGCTCGAAGATGATCGCGTAGCCGACCATGCCGGAGAACAGGATGATCAGCATGATCATGCCGGTGTCGACCACCGCCTCGGTCAGCGCCTCGGTCAGCCTCTTCCAGGTCAGCTCCCGGTGCAGCAGGAAGCCGACCACGGCGGCGTAGACCACGGCGAACGCCCCGACCTCGGACGGGGTGAACAGGCCGCCGCGGATCGCGAACAGCAGGGCCAGCGGAAACAGCAGCGCCCACTTGGCGTCGGCCACCGCGCGGCGGACATCGGCCAGGGACGGCGGCGCCTTGGCCTCGGCGCCGTAGCCGCGGCGGCGAGCGATCAGCCAGGCGGTGACCATCAGGAACGCCATCATCAGCAGGCCCGGCACGATCCCGGCCAGGAACAGCCGGCCGATCGAGACGTTGCCGACGAAGCCGTACAGGATCAGCCCGAGGCTCGGCGGGATGGTGGCGGTGATCAGCGAGCTGACGGCGATCACCGCGGCGGTGAAGCCCCGGGAGTACCCACGGGCGATCAGGCCGGGGCCGAGGATCCGCGCCTCCATCGCGGCGTCGGCGACGGCCGAGCCGGAGACCCCGCCCATCAGGGTCGACAGCACGATGCAGACCTGGGCCAGCCCGCCGGCCATCCACGAGACCAGCACGCTCGAGCAGGCGATCAGCCGGGAGGTGATGCCGGTCCGGTTCATCATGTGTCCGGCCAGCACGAAGAACGGCACCGCCAGCAGCGGGAAGCTCTGGGACGCCGAGGCGACCTGCTGGACGCCGATCGACGGCGGCATCGGCCCGGTCGCGAAGAACGTGAACCCGGCGATGCCGATGGCGAAAGCGATCGGCAGGCCGAGGATCATCAGCACGAAGAACGTGACGGCCAGCAAGGTCACGGCACCAGCTCCTCGATCTCGCCGCTGCTGCCGCCGGTGAAGATCGGGCGGGCCTCGGTGCGCAGCCTGCTCAGCGACTCCCAGGCCTGGCCGAGCAGGGTCAGGGCCAGCAGCACGCAGCCGGCAGGCACCGCGATCGTCACGAAGGCGTAGGGTATCCCGCTGTCGCCGAACAGCCGCTCCATGTTGAGCATGGTCAACCGGTAGCCGAGCACCGCCATGACCCCGAGAAACGCGATGCACACCGCCGCCAGCAGGGCGTCCAGGATCACCCGCGGCCGCCCGGGCAGGCGGCGGACCAGATAGTCGATGCCGATGTGGGCGCGCTTGCGCAGCGCCATGTCGGCCCCGAGGAAGCTGACCCACACGAACAGCAGCTGCGCCAGGTCGACCGACCAGACCAGCGGCTGGCCGAACCACCGCATGATGCCGGCGATGAACACCAGGAACACGATGACCGCGAGCAGGCCACCGGCGAGCCATGCCTCGACCCTGAGGAGCATGCCACTCATTCGTCGCCTCTATCGGAGTTGCGCGCCGCCGGGACACACGATAGCGCACTCGGATCGGGGTGCCCGTCGCGCCGTGGATCCCGGAGTCGTCCGCTTCGCGGCCGCACCGGGATGACGATGTCGGAGAGAGGAAGCCCGGGACAGCCGGCCGCCTCTCTCTTTCCCGTCATTCCGGAGCCGCGCAGCGGACTCCGGAAGCCACGCGATGCGTCGGGCGCTGCGCCTCAGTTCCCGAGGAACTTGTTCAGCTCGACCCGCAGCTCGCCGTAGCCGAGCTTTTCGTACACCGGCTTGGTCGCCTCCACGAACGGCGTCACGTCGATCTCGGTGACCGTCATGCCCTTGGCCTGCATCTGCTTCTCGTAGTCGGCGAGCGATGCCTCGGTGCCGCGCGAGGCGATGTCGCCGGCCTTGAGGGCCTCGTCGCGGACCAGCGCCTGCAGGTCGGCCGGCAGTCCGTCGAACCAGGCGGCGCTGGTCACCACGCCGGTGATCAGGTTGATGTGGCCGCTCTTGGTCAGGTACTTGGCCACCTCGTAGTGCTTGGAGTTGTACACCGCCGGGCTCTGCGCCTCGAGAGCGTCGATCACCTTCTGCTGCATGGCGGTATAGACCTCGGCCCAGCCCATCGGGGTCGGAGTGGCCCCCATCGCCCGGATGGTCTCCATCCACACCGGCGCGCCCGGCGTGCGCATGCGGATGCCGGCGAGGTCGGCCGGCACCCTGACCGGCACGTTGGTCACCAGGTGGCGCTCGCCCTGCCACCAGTTGAACGACAGCACCTGCAGGCCGGCCGCCTTGCGCAGCTTCTCGACCCAGGTCTCGAACATCGGCGAGGTCACGACCTTGCGCACCCCGTCATAGCCGGACGCGAGGTACGGCGCCCCGAGGACGCCGAACTCCTTGGTGTAGACGGCGAGCCGGCCGCCGTCGACGACCACCGCCACGCCGGCGCCGGCGCGGGCCTGCTCCAGCACGTCCTCGTCCTTGCCGAGCTGCGAGCCCGGGAACAGCCGGACCGCGATCTTGCCGCCCGAGCCCTTCTCGACATTCTCCTTGAACGCGTTCAGGCCCTTGAACAGCGGGTCCTGCGGCTGCAGCGCGGTGTTGACGTTCAGCGTGTAGTCCGCCGCCAGGGCGACCCCGGTCGCCCCGATTCCCGCCGCCCCGATTCCCGCCGCACCGATCCCCGCCGCCACGATCGCGCCGATCGCCGCGGCGCGCAGAGTCCTCGTCACCATGGTCATCGTTTCCTCCTGCGCCCCTGCTGTGTGGCCCTGTCCGGGCCCGATTGCCCGCCCGTGTCGGGCGTTGATGCTTGGTTAGAATGCTAGTATGGTAGTATGGTTGAAATCGAATGACAATGCCGTCCCGGCTTTGGTGCAGAATCGCCGGCAACAGGGACGCAACGAGCCGCAAAGGGGACGGCGATGCTCAATCCGATCAGCCAGGACGGGCCGGAATCCGTCGCCAGCCGGGTGTTCAAGGAGCTGCGCAGCGCCATCGTCGAGATGGCCTTCCGGCCCGGCCAGGCGCTGTCGGAGAAGGACGTCGCCGACCGGTTCGGCGTCAGCCGCCAGCCGGTGCGCGAGGCGTTCATCAAGCTGAGCGAGGCCGGCCTGCTCAGCATCCGCCCGCAGCGCGGCACCTACGTCGTCAAGATCTCGGCCCGCCAGGTCTACGACGTGCGGTTCGTGCGCGAGGCAGTCGAGGTCGCCGTGGTGCGCAAGGCCGCCCTCGAGCTGCCCGGCAGCGCGGTCCGCGCCCTGCGCGAGACCGTGAACGCGCAACGCAAGGTCGCCTCGGACGAGCGCCCGGACCGGTTCTTCCCGCTCGACGAGGCGTTCCATCGCGGCCTCGCGCTCGGCGTCGGCTGCGAGTACGCCTGGCACGTGGTCGAGGACATGAAGGCGCAGATGGACCGGGTGCGCTATCTCAGCCTGCCCGAAGCCACGCCGCTGTCCCGGCTGATCGACCAGCACGAGGCGATCGTGGACGCCATCGCGGCGCATGATCCGGCGGGGGCGGAAGCGGCGATGCGCACCCACCTGAGCGAAATCCTGACTTCGCTGCCCACGCTCGCCGAACGGTTCCCCGACCTGTTCGAGCCCGAGCCGTCCGACCTGGCCGAGTCTGCCGCATGACCGGGGCCGGCTTGATGCGCCCGTCGCGCCGTGGGTCCCGGATCGGTCGCGCCGGAGCGGCGCGTCCGTCCGGGATGAGGACAGGGGTTGAGAGCCTTCCTTCTCACCTCATCCCGGCCGTAGCGGCAAAGCCGCGGAGAGCCGGGCCCCATGCGACAGCGTTCGTCCGCCGCTCCCCCATCGTCCCCGCCACCGAGAAACCGGCACGCCCATGAAGATCGAGAGCGCCCGCGTCATCGTCACCTGCCCCGGCCGCAACTTCGTCACCCTGAAGATCGAGACCGACCAGGGGCTGCACGGGATCGGCGACGCCACCCTGAACGGGCGCGAGCTGGCGGTCGCCTCGTACCTGACCGACCATGTGATCCCCTGCCTGATCGGCCGCGACGCCCACCGCATCGAGGACCTCTGGCAGTTCCTCTACAAGGGCGCCTACTGGCGCCGCGGGCCGGTGACCATGGCGGCGATCGCCGCGGTCGACACCGCGCTGTGGGACCTCAAGGCCAAGGCCCTGGGCGTTCCGCTCTACCAGCTGCTCGGCGGCCGCAGCCGCGACGGCGCCATGGTCTACGCCCATGCCAACGGCCGCGACCTGGCCGAGACCGTCGACCGGGTCGGCGAGTACCTGGAAAAGGGCTACAAGGCGGTCCGCGCCCAGTCCGGCATCCCCGGGGTCGCGGGCGTCTACGGTATCGGCAAGAAGGACGGTCACTACGAGCCGGCGACCAAGGGCCTGCCGCAGGAGTCGATCTGGGCGACCGAGCCCTACCTGGACTTCACCCCGAAGCTGTTCGAGGCGCTGCGCGACAAGTACGGCATGGGCCCGCACCTGCTGCACGACGTCCACCACCGGCTGACCCCGATCGAGGCGGCGCGCCTGGGCAAGAGCCTGGAGCCGTACCGGCTGTTCTGGATGGAGGACCCGACCCCAGCCGAGAACCAGGAGAGCTTCCGGCTGATCCGGCAGCATACGGTGACGCCGGTCGCGGTCGGCGAGGTGTTCAACACCATCTGGGACTGCAAGGACCTGATCGAGGGGCAGCTGATCGACTACATCCGCGCCTCGGTGGTGCATGCCGGCGGCATCACCCACCTGCGGCGGATCGCCGACCTGGCCGCTCTGTACGGCGTGCGCACCGGCTGCCACGGCGCCACCGACATGTCGCCGGTGTGCATGGGGGCGGCCCTGCACTTCGCGCTCTGGGTCCCGAACTTCGGGGTGCAGGAGCACATGGCGCACGAGCCGCTGACCGACGAGGTGTTCCCGCACGCCTACCGGTTCGAGGACGGCTACATGCACCCGGGCGAGACGCCCGGCCACGGCGTCGAGATCGACGAGACGCTGGCCGCGAAATACCCCTACGAGCCGGCCCAGCTGCCGGTCGCCCGGCTGCCCGACGGCACGCTCTGGAGCTGGTGAGGGTCAGCGCTCTCTTCTTCCCCTCATCCCGGGCGAGCGAAGCGTGACCCGGGACCTATCGGCCAGTGTCCCTCGGGGTCCCGGATCGACCGCGCCGGGGGCGGCGCAGTCGTCCGGGATGAGGGCGAGAGGAAACGGCTACTGCCGCGGCAGCTTGCTCTCGACCACCTTGGCGAAGAACGACGCGCCGACCGGCAGCACCTCGTCGTTGAAGTCGTACTTCGGGTGGTGCAGGCCGTAGTCCTTGCCGGGCGCGCCGCCGCCGAGCCACACGAACGCGCCGGGGCGCTTGGCGAGCATGATCGAGAAGTCCTCGCTGCCCATGGCCAGCTCCGGCTCGCGGTCGACCTTGTCGCCGCCGACGATCTGGTCGCCGATCCCGGCGGCGAAGTCGGCCTCGTCGACCGCATTGACGGTCGGCGGGACGCCGCGCAGGTACTCCAGCTCGACCCGCGCGCCGTACATCCGGCCGACGCCGTCGCAGATCTCCTGCAGGCGCTTCTCGACCAGATCCTGGACCTCGGCGTCGAAGGTGCGGATCGAGGCGATCAGCTGGGCGCTCGCCGGGATGACGTTGTTGGCGGTGCCGGCGTGGAACTGGGTAATGCTCATCACCACCGACTTCAGCGGGTCGACGTTGCGGCTCACCACGGTCTGCACCGCCTGGTAGAGCTGGACGCCGACGGCGATCGGGTCGACCCCGTCATGCGGCCGGGCGGCGTGGGCGCCCTTGCCGTGCACGGTCATGGTCGCGCGGTCGGCCGACGCCAGGATCGGGCCGCCGCGGAACGCCATGGTGCCGGCCGGCAGGTGCGGTGCGTTGTGGATGCCGAACACGCTGTCGCACGGGAACCGCTCGAACAGCCCGTCCTCGACCATCTTCTTGGCGCCGCCGCGGCCCTCCTCGGCCGGCTGGAAGATGAAGTGCACGGTGCCGTCGAAGTTCCGGGTCTCGGCCAGGTACTTGGCAGCCCCCAGCAGCATGGTGGTGTGGCCGTCGTGGCCGCAGGCGTGCATGCGGTTCTCGATGGTCGAGCGGTAGGGAACGTCGCTCTCCTCCTGCATCGGCAGGGCGTCCATGTCGGCGCGCAGGCCGACGGTGCCGGTGCCGCTGCCGGTACCGCGCAGCACCCCGACGACGCCGGTCTCGCCGATCCCCCGGTGCACCTCGATGCCCCAGGATTCCAGCTTCTCGGCGACGATCGCCGAGGTCCGGAACTCCTCGAGCCCGATCTCCGGATGGGCGTGGAAGTCGCGCCGCCACTCGGTCATCTCGTCGTGGAAGTCGGCAATGCGGTTGTTGATGGGCATCGGGGTCTCCGGCAGGGGTTCGTTCGGAAAGGACGGGCGGCGGGGGCCGGCAGGATGCCCGCTCCCCGCAGCGCCCGACGATCGGCGTGGTTGCCGCGATGGTAGAGCGCCCCGACCACCGAAGACCAGAGGGATCGGAGGAGTCCTCGATCAGCCCCCGGCGGCGACCCGGCGCCGGCACAGCTTCGGCGCGTACGCCAGCAGGTAGACCCCGAACGCCATGATCCACCCGGCCCCTGAAAGGGCGATCGCCGTCCCGTACAGGTCGGGTACCAGAGCGGCGGTCACCCGCAGCGCCGCGGTGACGGTGATCAGCAGGTAGACGGCGGCGGTCGCCCGGTCGGCGGTCAGCGCCCGGCCGGTGTGGCCGAGGGTCGCCCTGGTCATCATCGCCAGCATCATCGTGCCCATCGCGCCGGCGGCGAAGGCGTGCAGCACCGCCGCCTCCGGCACCGCCTCGGGCGCGAGCGCCGCCCCGGCCATCAGGGCGAAGCCGACCGGAACCCACAGGTAGCCGAGGTGCAGCACCCAGACCAGCGGCTCGGCCCCGGTCCGCCAGCCGCGCCAGCGCAGCAGCCGGACCGCGTGCCCGGCCGCGACGACGGCCGCCAGGACCCCGGTCTCGAATGACGTCGACCAGCCGAGCCACGCCGCGAACGCCACCGACGTCGCCAGCAGCACGGCGACGTCGAAGCGGGCCGGCTCGACCGGCAGCGGGCCGCCGCGGCCGGTGTTCATCAGCCAGTTGCGGGTGAAGGCGGGGATGATCCGCCCGCCGATCACCGCGACCAGCAGCACGATCGCCGCCAGTCCGAGTTCGGCCCCGAAGTCGCCGCCGGCAGTCAGCAGGCCGGCCGCCTCGGCATGGAACAGCAGGTTGCCGGTCAGCAGCAGCATCGGACCGGCCACCACCGGCAGGTTCCGCCAGTTGCGGCTGGCCCGCACCTGCCAGCCGGTGCGCACCGCCAGGATCGCGAGGAACGCCAGGTCGACGGCAATGACCGCCGGCAGCCCGACGGAATCCGGGACCAGCATGACGGCCCGTCCGAGCGCCCAGGCTACGACCAGCAGCGCCAGCCCGCCGCCGACCAGCTTAGGCTGCCCGGTCCAGCTCGGGACCGCGGTAAGCAGGAAGCCGCCGACGACGGCGGCCCCCACCCCGAACACCATCTCGTGGGCATGCCAGAGGAGCGGCCCGTACACGGTTCCGCCGGGCGACAGCCGGCCATCGAGGGCGGCCAGCCAGATCGCCAGGGCCGCCACGGCCCAGGCGGCACCGGCCAGGAAGAACGGGCGGAACCCGACCTCCAGCACCGCCAGGCTGGGCGGCGCCGGCCGGGGACGGGTGGCGAAGGCGTCGGTCATGACACTCTCCGTGCAGAATCGGTGGTTTCCGGCGGAATGGCACGGGCCAGGTCCGCCGCGAGTTCGTCCTCCGGCTGTGCGTAGGAGCGGGCCGCCTCGGCGACCGTCATGAACGGCGCCATGACGCAGCCGGGACACGCCATGCGGCGACGGTGGAACACCGGGACGGTTTCCGGCCATCGCGCCATCACGTCGTCGACGGTCATCGACAGCAGTTCGGTTCGGGTCATCGCGAGCCTCATCCGGCGGGACGAATGCAGCACGATCACCCTACCGACCTCGCGGTCGACAGCGTTGCGCTGGCGCAACTTCCCCGGACTCGAAGCCTCAGGCCTGCTCGGCGATCTCCACCAGCCGATGCGGCTGCGCGATCGTCAGGTACGAGCCGCGCTTGCCGGAGACGATCCCCTCCTGCTCCCAGGCGGCGAGCGTCCGGCTGACGGTGTGCAGCGTCGTCGCCGTCATCTCCGCCAGGTCGTTGCGGGAGATCGCGAACGGGATCTCGACGCCGCCCTCGATCCGCCGACCGGACTGCCGGGCCATGCGCAGCAGGGTCGAGGCGATCCGCCGCTCGACCCGCTGGGTGGCGATCTCGCTCAACCGCGCCTGCAGCTCCTCGACCCGGCCGCCGACCACCGCGACCGCGTTCAGGGCGATCGCCGGGAACCGGGTCATCAGCTCGGCCGTGCGCCCGGCGCTCCAGGCCAGGATCACGCAATCCTCGATGGCGAGCGGAGTGGCCGGGAACGGGATGCGTCGCAGCACCGCGACGGTGCCGACCATGTCGCCCGGCCCCATGAACCGCAACACCACGTTCTGGCCGTCCGGCGTGGCCTGGTCGAGTCGCAGGCGGCCCCAGCCGAGCACATAGCTGTGCGCCGCGTCCTCGCCCTGCCGGAACAGCACCTCGCCCTTCTCGAGCTTGCGCTCGTGCGCCTCACGCGCCACCGCCTCGAGTTCGTCGGGGCGCAGGCCCTTGAAGAGCGGAACCCGCTCCAGCACCGTAACCCGGGCCGGGATGTCCATGGCATCGCTCCTCGCGGCCGGCATTCGCCGTGAGTAATGCGGCGGCGGCACCTTCCGGTCAACTCATGGCCGGATTCGACAGCTCGCGACGGGAGACAGGCGCGCCGATACCGGTCATAACAGGGCCTGCCGGCGGCGCCGCCGGCGTGCCACATCCGGACCGAAGTCATGGACCGCAACGCCCTGAAGACCCACGCCGACCGCGTCCTCGACGAGGTCGCGATTCCCGAGCTGCCGAACCACTACCGCGGCAAGGTACGGGAGAACTACGACCTGCCCGACGGCCGGCGCATCATCATCGCCACCGACCGGCTGAGCGCCTTCGACGTCTCCCTTGCGGCGATCCCGTTCAAGGGCGAGGTGCTGACCCGGACGGCGCGGTACTGGTTCGACGCCACCGCCGACATCTGCCCGAACCACGTGCTGGAGTATCCCGACCCCAACGTGGTGGTCGGCCGCCGGCTCGACATTCTGCCGGTCGAGATCGTGGTGCGCGACTACCTGGCCGGTACCACCTCGACCTCGATCCTGTCGATGTACAAGGCCGGCAAGCGCGAGATGTACGGCGTGCGCCTGCCCGACGGGCTGGCCGACAACGCCAGGCTGCCCCGGACCATCATCACCCCGACCAGCAAGGCCGCCTACGGCGCCCACGACGAGCCGCTGACCCCGGAAGAGATCCTCGGCCGCGACCTGCTTACCGCCGGGCAGTGGGAGACGGTATGCCGCTATGCGCTGGCGCTGTTCGCCCGCGGCCGGGCGATCGCCGCCGAACGCGGGCTGATCCTGGTCGACACCAAGTACGAGTTCGGGACCGACCGCGACGGCAACATCGTGCTGGCCGACGAGATCCACACGCCCGACAGCAGCCGCTATTGGTTCCAGGCCAGCTATGCCGACCGGCTCGCGCGCGGCGAGCGGCCGGAGAGCTTCGACAAGGACTTCATGCGCAACTGGGTGGTGGCGCGCTGCGACCCGTACAAGGATCCGATCCCGGAGATCCCGCAGGAGGTCGTGCTGCAGACCGCCGAGGTCTACATCCAGGCCTACGAGACCATCACCGGCCGGGAGTTCGAGATCCCGGCGATGGAAGGCACCGTGCTCGACCGGATCCGGCGCAACCTGGCGAAGTACTTCTGAGGCCGACGCGCCCGTCGCTCCGTGGGTTCCGGCTCGGCCGCGCTTGCGCGTGTCCGTCCGGAATGACGACAGGAGGATGAGAGCGCCGACGCCGTTCTTTTCCCGTCGTCATTCCGGACCGGACCGCCAGCAGCGGGACGGAGCCGGAACCCACGAAGCGACGGGCGTTCTTCGCTCGGCCTACTCCGCCGCAGCCGCGGCCGCCCGACGCGCTCGCAGGACCGAGACCAGCGGCCAGACCGCCGACACCAGGGTCAGCGCCAGGAACGCCACCACGATCGGCCGTTCCAGGAACCGCAGCCAGTCGTGGTCGAAGATGATCAGCGACTGCTTGAGGCTGTTCTCGACCAGCTCGCCCAGGATCAGCCCCATGATGATCGGCGCCGCCGCGAAGCCGTAGCGCTTCAGCACGAAGCCGAGCAGGCCGGCCCCGACCATGATCCACACGTCGAGCACCGACTGCTCGAGCGCGTAGGCCCCGATGCAGGCCAGCACGAACACCGACGGCCACAGGAAGGTGATCGGGATCAGCGTCACCCGCGCGAACAGCTTGGCGCCGATCAGGCCGAACACCCCGAACACCAGGTTGGCCAGCAGCATCGCCAGGAAGATCGCGTACAGCAGCGTCGGGGTCTCGGTGAACAGGTGCGGCCCCGGCCGCAGGCCGTGCACCAGCAGGGCACCGAGGATGATCGCGGTGGTGGCGCTGCCGGGAATGCCGAGCGCCAGGGTCGGCACCATGGCGGCGCCGGTGGCGGCGTTGTTGGCGGTCTCGGGCCCGGCGATGCCCCGAATGTCGCCCTTGCCGAACCGCGACTTGTCCTTGGCCCAGCGCTTGGCCTCGTTGTAGCCGATCATGGCGGCCACCGTGCCGCCCTCGGCCGGCAGCAGGCCGATGAAGGTGCCGATGCCGCACGAGCGCAGGATGGTCGAGGCGCACTTGCGGAAGTCGTCCAGCGACGGCAGCCGCACCGCGTCCAGGACCGCCCGGACCTTAACCCGGTCGAGCTGGCCGGCCTGCGTGAGGAACTCGCAGCCGGCGAACAGGCCGATCATCACCGGGATGAAGTGGATGCCCTCGGACAGTTCCCAGAATCCGAAGGTGAAGCGGTCGACGCCGGTGGTGAAGTCCATGCCGACGGTCGCCAGCAGCACGCCGAAGGCGCCGCCGATCAGGTTCTTGACCGCCGACTCGCCGCTGATCGTCGCCAGCATCGACAGCCCGAACAGCGCCAGCGCGAAGTACTCCGGCGGCCCGAAGTCGTAGGCCACCCGGGCCAGCAGCGGGGCCGCCACGATCAGTACGATCACGCTGAAGATGCCGCCGATCACGCTCGACATGGCCGCCATGCCGAGCGCCAGCCCGGCCCGGCCCTGCTGCGCCAGCGGATAGCCGTCGAACGCCGTGGCGGCGGCCGGCGGCGCGCCCGGCGCGTTCACCAGGATCGCGGTGATCGAGCCGCCGTAGGTGCCGGCACAATACAGCGCGCTCAGCAGCGCGATCGCCGGGATCGGGTCCATGGTCAGGGTGAACGGCAGCAGCAGCGCGGTCGCCATGGTCGAGCTCAGGCCCGGCATGGCGCCCACCATCACCCCGCCGAGGGTGCCGACCAGCACCAGGCCGATCAGATAGGGGTCGAGAAACGCCGCACCGGCGGCCAGGAACGCGTCCATCGTCGAGACCCGGAATGAGGTTCAGTTGATGCCGAGCAGGCCGGCGTCGAAGTGCACGCCGAGGCCGAGCACGAAGACCACGTAGATCGCCGCCGGGAACAGCACCGCGAACGGGACCAGCCGGCGCCAGCGCCGCTCGCCCCACAGCACCGGCATGCCGGCCGCGAACAGCACCATCGCGGCGATGAAGCCGAGGGTGTCGAACGCGATCACGAACGCCACCATCATGGCGGCGGTCACCCAGACCATCGGCCTGATCGGGCCCTTGCGCGCCGAGTCGATGCGGAACGACATCGCCGCCAGCCCCGCCGACAGCACCGCGATCACCCCGATCACCAGGCGCGGGAAGGTCGCCGGCTGGACGTTCTGGGCGACCGCCGCCGGCGCCTTCGCGAACCCGAGCGTGACGGCGTAGGCGACGACGCAGAACGCCAGGATGGCGAGTGCGACGATCAGGTCGCGGGGGAGCCGGGCCGCCGGCATGGCGGCCCTCCCCTCGCCCCGGGGCATGCCCATGGCCCCGCCCTCACAGCATGCCGAGCTCGGTCAGCGCGGTCCTGCTCTCGTCGTGGATGCGGCGGATCTGCTTGTTCCAGACCTCGCGCCCGGCCACGCTCGACAGCGGCATGCCGCTGGTCGTCAGGTAGTTCTGATAGACCGAGTGCTTCATGGCCTTGAGCATGCCGGCCTCGAGCCGCGCCATCCGGTCCTCCGGCACGCCCGACAGCACCGCAAAGCCGCGCACCGTCGAAGCGAGCGCGTCGATGCCCTTGTCGCGCGCCGTCGGCACCCCCTCGAGCGCGGCGATCGGCTCCTCCGACAGGCTGGCGACGCCGCGGATCTCGCCGGCGGTGAACTGCGATTCGCCCTCGGCGTAGTTCAGCAGCGCCACGTCGACGTTGCCGCCGACCAGGTTGGTGACGATGTCGCCGCCGCCCTTGAACGGCACGATGGTGTAGGGGATGCCGCCGGCCGCCTTGGCGAAGTTGTGGATGCCGACATGGTCGGCGCCGCCGGCGAAGGTGGTCCCCCACTTCAGGCCGCCCTTGGCGTCCTTGGAGGCGGCGATCAGGTCCTCCAGGGTCTTGATCTTGCTGTTGGCGTTGACCGAGATCACCGTCGGGTCGTCGGTGGCCCGCGCGATCCCGACCAGGTCGTCGATGCCGAGCGGCACCTTCTTCTGGATGATCTGGAAGATGTGCGACTGGGTGATCGTCATCACCGTGTAGCCGTCGCGCGGCTGGCTGTTGGTGTACATCAGCGCCGCCGAGCCGCTGCCGCCGCGCTTGTTCACCACCACCAGGTCCTGGCCGAACTCCCGGCGGCCGCGCAGCATCATCATGCGCGTCGTGATGTCGGTACCGCCGCCGGGACCGGCATGGGTGACGACGTTGATGGTCTGCGACGGGAACTCCTCGGCCGCGAAGGCCGGGCGCGCAAGGCTCGGCAGCAGCAGCGAGCCGGCGCCGGCGGCCGCTCCCCGCAGCACGGTGCGTCGGGACGTTCGAACGGGTGTCGTCGTCATGGCTTCCTCCTCCGATGGCTCCGGGGACGTGCCGGAACGGCCGCCCCCTCGTTGATGTCGGGCCCTCTTGAGCGGGCCCTTGGGATCAGGCTCCCGTCCGACCGGAACCGGCGGACGGCCAAAGGCTATTCCGTGGTCCGGGTGGGCCGGCGGCCCGAGGCGTCGGCCTCGTCGAGCGTGTCCAGGAACCGCCGGCAGCCGTGCACCACGTGGATGCGCCCGGCCTCGCGCGCCGCGTCGGCGTCGCCGCGCTCGATCGCATCGAGGATGTCGCGATGCTCGGCCAGCGAGGCGTCGACATTCGGCACCTTCGACAGGCTGCGCCGGCGGAACAGGTGCATCTCCTTGACCACGCCCTCGTAGGCCGACCGGGCCCGGGCGTTGCCGGACATCTCCAGCAGACTGGCGTGGAACTCGACGTTCAGCCGGTAGTAGGTCGCGAGGTCGTCGCGGGCGACCGCCTCCTCCATGCCGACCACCTGGTCGTGCAGGGTCGCCAGCATGGCCTCGGTCCGCCGCCGCGCCACCCGCTCGCAGGCATAGGCGAAGATCGCGCCGCGCAGCTCGTACAGGCAGACCACCTCGTCCAGCCCGATGCTGCGCACGATCGCCCCGCGGTTGGCGATCACGCTGACCAGCCCGGCCAGTTCCAGGGCCCGGATCGCCTCGCGGACCGGGCCGCGGCTGACCCCCAGGCTGTCGGCCAGGGCCGCCTCGCCGATTTTCTCGCCGGCCTTGATCTCGCCGGTCAGGATCCGCCGCTCGATCTCGCGGTGGACCTGGGTGGTGAGCGTTTCGAACGCGCGGGCGTGGAACGGTTTGTCGGCGTCCGAGGTCATCGGCCCTCCCAATCTTGCTCGCGACGGTAGATTCCAGACAGTTTATTGTCAACAATCTGCCGGAGCGTTACGGTGCTTGCGCAAAGGCCGTCACCCGCGCTCACCTTGGGTGTCTGAACAAGCCTTCCCGGAGGAGACCCGCATGCCCATCGAGCGAGCCAGCACGGCGCTGTCCCGGTTCAAGGTGCTCGACCTGACCCGTGTCCGGTCGGGCCCGACCTGCGTCCGCCAGCTGGCGGACTGGGGCGCCGACGTCGTCAAGATCGAGATGCCGGTGACCGACGATGCCGGCCAGCTCGGCGGTCCGCGCGCCGGTTCCGACTTCCAGAACCTGCACCGCAACAAGCGGAGCCTGACGCTCGACCTGAAGAAGCCCGAGGGGCTGGAGGTCTTCCGCCGGCTGGCCAAGACCGCCGACGTGATCGTCGAGAACTTCCGGCCCGACGTGAAGCACCGCCTCGGCATCGACTACGAGACGCTCAGCGCCGACAACCCCGGCCTCGTGTACGCCTCGATCTCCGGATTCGGCCAGGACGGGCCGTACCGCGACCGGCCCGGCTTCGACCAGATCGCCCAGGGCATGGGCGGGCTGATGTCGATCACCGGCAAGCCCGGCGAGGGCCCGATGCGGGTCGGCATCCCGATCGCCGACCTGACCGCCGGCATCTTCGCCTCGCAGGGCATCATGCTGGCGCTGCTGGAGCGCGAGGTCTCGGGCAAGGGCCAGTGGATCCAGACCTCGCTGCTGCAGGCCCAGCTGTTCATGCTCGACTTCCAGGCGTCGCGCTGGCTGATGGACGGCGAGGTTCCCAAGCAGGCCGGCAACAACCACCCGACCAGCATCCCGACCGGCGTGTTCACCACCGCCGACGGCTACATGAACCTGGCGGTCGCCGGCCAGGAAATCTGGCTGCGGTTCTGCCGGGCGATCGACCGGATGGACCTGGCCGAGAACCCGGACTACGCGGACGGCAAGCTGCGCTCGCAGAACCGCGACGCCCTGAACGCCGCGATCGACGAGGTCACCCGCACCCGCTCGACCGCGGACTGGGTCGAGCGCTTCAACGCCGCCGGCGTGCCGTGCGGCGAGATCAACAACATCGACCAGGCCTTCGAGAACCCGCAGGTCAAGCATCTGGGGATCGCCCAGCCGGTCGACTCGCACGAGCGCGGCGCCAGCCACCTGGTCGGCCAGCCGATCATCATGAGCCGGACCCCGAGCCGGATCGCCGCCCCGCCGCCGACCGCCGGCGAGCACAGCGACGAGGTGCTGCGCGAGGCCGGCTACAACGACGAAGAGATCGCCGGCCTGCGCGCCGGCGGCGTGATCTGAGGGCTGCCGGGATGTCACAGGACCGACACGCGACGGAGGTGCCGGTGGGTTCCGGCTCCGTCCCGCCGACCGCGGTCCGGTCCGGAATGACGACAGGAAGGGGTGAGGCCACGCCCTTCCTGCGTACGCGACCGACGGAACGACTTCGCCTTCCTCCCGTGCCGTCATTCCGGACGGACGCGCCGCCCTCGGCGCGACCGAGCCGGAACCCACCCGCCGCTCGCCACTCCGTTTTGACAAAGGAACTCCACCCATGACCGACAAAATCCTGACCAGTATCGACGGTGCGATCGGTCGGATCGTCTTCAACCAGCCGGAGAAGCGGAACGCCGTCTCGCTCGAGATGTGGCTGGCGGTCGACGCCGCGCTGGACCGCTACGCCGCCGACGACAACGTCCGCGTCGTCATCCTGTCGGGCGCCGGCGGCAAGGCCTTCGTCTCAGGTGCCGACATCTCGAAGTTCGAGAGCGAGCGGGCCAGCGAAGAGGCGGTGGCGCACTACAACGAGACCACCGCGCGCGTCTACTCCAAGGTCCACGGCTTCCCGAAGCCGGTGATCGCGCAGATCGACGGGTTCTGCGTCGGCGGCGGCGCCGCCCTGGCGGTGTGCTGCGACATCCGGGTGTGCGGCGAGGGCTCGCAGTTCGCGGTGCCGGCCGCCAAGCTCGGCCTCGGCTACGCCTATGCCGGGCTGGAGCGGCTGGTCGCCCTGGTCGGTCCGGCCTTCGCCAAGGAGATCTTCTTCACCGCCGACCGGTTCAGCGCCGAGGACGCCAAGGTTATGGGGCTGGTCAACCGGGTGGTCCCGGACGGCGAGGTCGAGGCGTTCTGCACCGCGATGGCCAACCGGATCGCCGGCAACGCGCCGCTGACCGTCGGTTCGGTCAAGTTCATCGTCGGCGAGACGGTGAAGGCGGAGTCAGATCGCGACCTGCAGAAGTGCGCCGATCTGGTCAAGGCCTGCTTCGACAGCCAGGACTACATCGAGGGCCGGCGCGCCTTCATGGAGAAGCGCAAGCCCAACTTCATCGGAGCCTGACCGCCATGCTGTACGAGCTCGACGGCAAACGCCCGGTCTGCGACCCGACCAAGAGCTGGGTCGCCGACTCCGCCGCGGTCATCGGCGACGTGGTGCTGGAGGAGGACGCCAGCGTCTGGTTCGGCGCCACCGTCCGCGGCGACAACGACCGCATCCACATCGGCCGTGGCAGCAACGTGCAGGACGGCTCCGTGCTGCACGTCGACCCCGGCATCCCCCTCACGATCGGTGCCGAGGTCACGATCGGTCACCTGGTCATGCTGCACGGCTGCACGATCGGCGACGGCACCCTGGTCGGCATCGGCGCGGTGGTCCTGAACGGCGCGAAGATCGGCGAGAACTGCCTGATCGGCGCCAACGCCCTGATCACCGAGGGCAAGGAGATCCCGCCGCGATCGGTGGTCATGGGCGCGCCGGGCAAGATCGTCCGCGAGGTCAGCGACGACGACCTGAAGCGCATCCGCCAGGGCGTCCGAAGCTACATCGAGCGGATGCACCTGTACCGTGACCGCCTGAAGGCCGTCTGAATCACCGGGAGACAGTTGGCCAGGCAACGACAATGAGACGATACTGAGACCCGGGAGCGCTTCCCGGTCTCCCCGGCCGTCCGGCCCAACCATAAGAAAAACCCGGCAATCTCACCCCAGGAGGAAGCCCATGCGATCCATGATGCTCTGCGCGACCGCGCTCGCCGTGTCGATGACACTGACCGCCGCCGCGCATGCCCAGACCGTTCTCCGCCTCGGCCATGTCGGCGAGGTCGGCAGCCACTTCGACGTCGCCGGCCACGAGTTCGCCAAGCGCGTCAAGGAGAAGAGCGGCGGCAAGGTCGAGGTGCAGGTGTTCCCGTCGAGCCAGCTCGGCAACGACAAGGACATGCTGCAGAAGATGAAGCTCGGCCAGGTCGACTTCTTCATCCCGTCGTCGATCATGTCGTCGGTCACGCCCGAGTTCGGCGTGTTCGACATGCCCTACATCATCAAGGACCGCGAGCACGCCGCCCGCGTCATGGCGAAGATGGGCGACAGCGTGTTCCGTCCCGCCGCCGAGGCCAAGGGCGTGAAGATCCTCGGCTTCTGGGAGAACGGCTTCCGGCAGATCACCAACAACGTCCGGCCGATCGTGAAGCCGGAGGACCTGAAGGGCGTCAAGCTGCGCACCCCGCGCGGCGAGTGGCGGGTGAAGATGTTCCAGTCGTACGGCGCCAACCCGTCGCCGATGGCGTTCTCGGAGGTGTTCACGGCGCTGAAGACCGGCGTGATGGACGGCCAGGAGAACCCGCTGATCAACGTCTGGAGCGCCAAGTTCTACGAGGTCCAGAAGTACCTTTCGATGACCGGGCACGTGTACATCCCGGCCTACCTGGTGACCTCGCCCAAGACCTTCGACAAGTGGTCGGCCGACGTCCAGAAGGTCATCGCCGAGACCGCGGTCGAGATGGAGCCGTTCGCTCGCGAGGCCGGCAAGAAGTTCGACGACGACCTGCTCGACAAGCTCAAAGCGAAGGGCATGGCCGTCAACGAGGCCGACAAGGAGGCCTTCGTGGCTGCCTCGAAGGGCATCTACGACGAGTTCGGGACCTCCGTCGAGGGCGGCAAGGCCCTGATCGACCAGATCTCTGCCCTGCGCAACTGACCGGCGGACCACCAAGCGACGACCGGCGGCCGCTCTGCGGGGCGGCCGCCGGATTCTCCCTAGCCAGCCCGCTGCCCGGAGCCCACCAACGCCATGCTCTCCCGCTGCCGAAGAACCCTCGACGTCACCCTGCAATGGATGGTCATCAGCCTGATGATCCTCCTGACCGTGATCGTCCTGCTCGCCGTGTTCTACCGAAAGTTCGGCGCCTCGCTGAGCTGGTACGACGAGGTCGCCTCGGTGATGCTCGCCTGGATCACCTACTACGGCGCCGCGCTGGCCGCGCTGCGGCGACAGCACCTTGGCTTTGACGGGTTGCTGCTGCGCCTGCCGCGCGAGGTCCGGATGGCCGCGCTGGTCGTCGCCGAGATCCTGGTCGTCGGGTTCTTCGTCCTGCTCGCCTGGGCCGGCTGGAAGGTGCTGGAGGTGGTCGGCGACGAGAACCTGATCAGCCTGCCCTGGATCTCGGTCAGCTTCACCCAGTCGGTGATCCCGATCGGTGCCGCGCTGTTCGTCATATGCGAGCTGTTGAGCCTGCCGGAGGCCTGGCGCTCGGCCCGCGCCGGCCGCTCGCTCGAGCACCCCGAAATCGCGCCGATGGAGCGCTGACCCATGATCCTCGCGCTCATGTTCTTCGCCATGCTGGCGATGATCCTCATCAACGTCCCGATCGGCATCGCACTCGCCATCGCCGCCCTGCTCGGCCAGACCGCTTTCCACGGTGTCGACAGCCTGCTGTCGCTCGGCATCGAGATGTACCGCGGCGCCACCGGGTTCGCGCTGATCTCGATCCCGATGTTCGTGCTGGCCGGCGCCATCATGAACGCCGGCGGCATCTCGCGCCGGCTGATCGCCTTCGTCTCGGCGATCATCGGGTTCGTGCGCGGCGGCCTGGCCATGGTGAACATCGGCGTGTCGCTGTTCTTCGCCGAGATCTCCGGCTCGGCGGTCGCCGACGTCGCCGCACTCGGCTCGGTGATGATCCCGGAGATGAAGAAGCGCGGCTACTCCGCGCCGTTCGCCGCCGCCGTCACCTCGTCCTCGGCCTCGCTGGCGATCATCATCCCGCCGTCGATCCCGATGATCCTGTACGCGGTGTCGGCCAACGCCTCGGTCGAGCAGCTGTTCGTCGCCGGCCTGATCCCCGGCCTCCTCGGCGGCCTCGGCCTCATGGGCGTCGCCTACATCTTCGCCCGTCGCTACGACTTCCCGGTCGAGAAGGCGTTCAACCTGCACGACCTGCGCGTCACCTTCGTCGACGCCCTGCCGGCGCTGATGCTGCCGGTGATCATCCTCGGCGGCATCTTCTCCGGGCTGGTCACCGCGACCGAGGCGGCCGGGCTGGCGGTGCTGGCCTCGGTGGTCGTCGGGCTGTGGTACCGCGACTTCGACCTCAAGCACCTGCGCGAGTCGATGCTGGACGGCGGGCTGCAGACCGCGGTGGTGATGATCCTGGTCGCCGCCTCGGTGCTCATGGGCGACCTGCTGACGGTCTCCCAGGTGCCGCAGAACCTGGCCCAGGGGCTGGTCGCGCTGACCGACAACAAGTACCTGATCCTGCTGATCCTGAACGTGTTCTTCCTGGTGATCGGGTTCTTCCTGCACTCGGCGGCGGCGATCATCCTGGTGGTGCCGATCATCGTCCCGCTGATCGAGACGGTCGGGATCAACCCGGTGCATTTCGGGCTGATCGTCACCCTGAACCTGGCGATCGGCCAGCAGACCCCGCCGGTCGCCAGCGTGCTGATCACCTCGTGCTCGATCGCCCGGGCCGACATCTGGGAGACCACCAAGGTCAACATCCACTTCATCGGCGTCCTGCTGGCGGTGCTGCTGATCTGCACCTACGTGCCGGCGGTCCCGATGTTCCTGGTCGACCTGATCTACGGCGGTTGACCCGCGAGGACGACCGTGACCGGCCCGGGCGGCGGCGACGTCGCCCGGGTTCGTCGTTCCGCCCCGGTCTCTTGCCGAGCGCCCTGCCGCGCGCATTTCCGATGATCGGTCTTGCAGCATTCGACGGGTCTTCCGGCCCGGCGCGTTCCGCACAATCGGACCCATGGCCGCGACCGACAGCGAGTTCGCCATGGATCTGCTCCCGACTTTCGCCTCCATCGCCCTGGTCAACCTCGTCGCCTGGATCACCCCCGGCCCGAACATGATCGCGGTGATGAGCGCATCGCTGTCCCGGGGCCGGCGGGCAGGCCTGCTCACCGGGCTCGGCCTGTCTGCCGGTGCGACCGTCTGGGCCGGACTCGCCATGGTCGGGGTGGCGTCGCTGTTCGACCTGTTCCCGCACGCGGTGCTCGCGCTTCGCATGGCGGGCGCCGGCTACCTCGTCTGGCTGGGATTGAAGTCGCTGCGCGCGGCGCTCGGACCCGGGCCGGGGGGACACGCGGCCCCGGCGGCGCCGGCCCGCGCCGGGTCGGCCTTCCGAACCGGCCTGCTGGTGAGCCTGACCAATCCGAAGGCCGCCCTGTTCTTCGGATCGGTGCTGACGGCCTTCGTTCCGGCCGAGGCGACCGACGGCGTGCTGGCCGCCGTCGTCCTGCTGTGCTCGGTCCTCGCGGTCGCGTGCCACAGTATCACCGCAACCGTGTTCTCGACCGACTGCGCCGTCCGGTTTTTCCGGCGGGCACGGCGATCGATCGGCATGCTCTTCGGACTGACCTTCCTCGGGCTCGGGCTGGCGGTCGCCTGCGACTCGGTCCGCCGCCCGTGACCCTCCGACCGTGACCCTCCGACCGTGACCCTCCGACCGTGACCCTCCGACCGTGACCCTCCGACCGTGACCCTCCGACCGGGGCGACCCCACCGGCGCACCTTGCGCTTCCGGCCCCCGCCCCCAAAATCCCCGGTGACATGCCCGCAGCGAGGAGGCCCCGATGTCCCCGACAGCCATCGCCAACCCCGCCCCCGGCTTCGCCCGGAAGCCCGATCACGTGGTCGCGTTCCGGCCGGCCGGCGAGCGCGTGACCGTCAGGCTCGGCGGCGAGGTGATCGCCGAGTCCGACAAGGCGGTGCTGTGCGAGGAGACCGGCCACGGCCCGGTCTACTACGTGCCGATGACCGATACCCGGGCCCACCTGTTCCGCCCGACCGCGACCCGCAGCTACTGCCCGTTCAAGGGCGAGGCCAGCTACTGGTCGGTGACCGCCGGCGGCGTCGAGGGCCGCGACGTGGCGTGGTCCTACGACCTGCCCTACGACGAGGCGATGCCGATCCGCGGCCACGTGGCGTTCTACCCGAACCGGGTCGAGTCGATCGACGTCGACTGATTTCCGGCCGCGCGGCGCGGCGCCGAATCGCTAGACTGCCGGCATGGACGGCAGCCTTCCCGACACGTCCCTGCCCCCGGCGTTCCAGGACTGGTTCGCCGCCAAGGGCTGGGCCCCGCACCCGCACCAGCTGGAGATGCTGGCTGCGGCGCGTGCCGGCCGCTCGGCCCTGCTGATCGCCCCGACCGGCGGCGGCAAGACCCTGGCCGGGTTCCTGGCCAGCCTGGTCGACCTCGCCGAGACTCCGCGCGACGGCCTGCACACCCTCTACGTCTCGCCGCTGAAGGCGCTGGCGGTCGACATCCACCGCAACCTGACGGTGCCGATCGAGGAGATGGGCCTGGCCGTCACCGCCGAGACCCGCACCGGCGACACCCCGCAGGGCAAGCGCCAGCGCCAGCGCCAGCGGCCGCCGAACCTGCTGCTGACCACGCCGGAGAGCCTGGCGCTGCTGATCTCCTACCCGGACGCGAGCCAAGTGTTCGAGGGCCTGCGCTGCGTGGTGATCGACGAGCTGCACGCGCTCGCCGGCACCAAGCGCGGCGAACTGCTGGCGCTCGGCCTGGCTCGGCTCTCCGGCCTCGCACCGCAGGCCCGGCGGGTCGGGCTGTCGGCGACGGTCGCCTACCCGGCGGCGCTGGAGGCGTTCCTGGCGCGCTCCGGGCAGGCCTCTTCCGGCGACGTCGCGGTGGTCCGAGGCGGGGAAGCGGCCCGCGCTGAGGTCAAGATCCTGATGCCGGACGGCCGGCTGCCATGGTCCGGGCACATGGGGCTGCACGCGGTCGAGCGGATCTACACCGCCATCAAGGCACACCGAACCACCATCGTGTTCGTCAACACAAGGGCGCAGTCCGAGCTGATCTTCCAGGCGCTGTGGCACGCCAACGAGGACCACTTGGCCATCGCCCTGCACCACGGCTCGCTGGCGGCCGAGCAGCGCCGCAAGGTCGAGGCGATGATGAGCCGCGGCGCCCTGCGCGCCGTGGTCGCCACCTCCTCGCTCGACCTCGGCATCGACTGGGCCGCCGTCGACCTCGTCATCCAGGTCGGCGCGCCGAAGGGCGCCTCGCGGCTGCTGCAGCGGATCGGCCGCGCCAATCACCGCCTCGACGAGCCGAGCCGCGCCCTGCTGGTGCCGGCCAACCGCTTCGAGGTGCTGGAGTGCAAGGCGGCGCTGGACGCCGTGCGCGCCGGCGACCTCGACGGCGACGCGCCGCGGCCCGGCGGGCTCGACGTGCTGGCCCAGCACGTGCTCGGCACCGCCTGCGCCGATCCGCTCGACCCGGACGAGCTGTACGCCGAGGTGGTGACCGCCGCACCCTACGCCGACCTCGACCGTGAAACCTTCGACGAGGTCGTGGAGTTCGTGCGCTCCGGCGGCTACGCGCTGTCGGCCTACGAGCGCTGGCAGCGGCTGCGGCCGACCGACGACGGCCGCCTGCGCATCGCCCACCCGCGGGTCGCCCAGTCCTACCGAATGAACGTCGGCACCATCGTCGAGGCCGAGGTGCTGAAGGTGCGGCTGTCGCGCAGCCGCATCCTCGGCGAGATCGAGGAGTTCTTCGTGCAGGGCCTCAGGCCCGGCGACACCTTCATGTTCGCCGGCCGGCTGCTGACCTTCCAGGGCATCCGCGAGCGCTTCGTCGAGGCCACGCCCGGCGGCCAGGGCGAGCCGGCGGTGCCGGTCTACGGCGGCGGCCGGCTGCCGCTGACCACCCGGCTCGCCACCCGGGTGCGGGCGATCCTGGAGGATCCGGACGCCTGGGCCACCCTACCCGGCCCGGTCGAGGAATGGCTGGAGCTGCAGCGCTGGCGCTCGGTGCTGCCGCGGGCCGACACCCTGCTGATCGAGAGCTTCCCGCGGGCCGAGCGCCAGTACCTGGTGGCCTACACCTTCGAGGGCCGCAACGCCCACCAGACCCTGGGCATGCTGCTGACCCGGCGGATGGAGCGCATGGGCCTCGGCCCGCTCGGCTTCGTCGCCACCGACTACGTGATCGCGGTGTGGTCGGTGCGCCCTTGCGAGGACATGGACGCGCTGTTCGACCAGGGCATGCTGGGCGACGACCTCGAGGAGTGGATGGCGGAGTCCAGCCTGCTGAAGCGCACCTTCCGCAACGTCGCGGTGATCGCCGGGCTGATCGAGCGCAAGCTGCCCGGCCACGAGAAGACCGGCCGGCAGGTCAGCTTCAACGCCGACCTGATCTACGACGTGCTGCGCCGCCACCAGCCGGATCACATCCTGCTGCGCGCCACCCGCGAGGACGCCGCCCGCGGCCTGACCGACATCTCCCGCCTGGCCGGGCTGCTGACCCGGGTGCAGGGCCGGATCGTGCACCGCCGCCTCGACCGCGTGTCGCCGCTGGCGGTGCCGGTGCTGCTGGAGATCGGCCGCGAGCAGGTCGCCGGCGGCGCCGTCGACATCCTGATGGACGAGCTGACCGAGGAGCTGGTGGCGGAAGCGACGGGCGGGGCGATGCAGGGGAGCCTGCCGGTGTGAACGGATGTGTCGTCAGAGCTACGCGGCGATGTAGCGCTCGATCTCCCTAACCCTAGCAGTCAAGACTTCGGGACCGGTCACTGCCTTGGCGTACCCGACGATCAGGCCGACCGCGAGGCTGGTCGGCGTGTCGATCGCAGCGCTCCCGGTCGCATAGCCGGCGACCGTCCGCTTCGAGACGTTGAGCAGACCGGCGACGTCGTCCTGCTTGAGGTGGCGGGTCGCCATCCAACGCCGGAAGAAGCTGGTGCGCAGCCGAGGACCCTTCTGGCTTTCGATCAGCTCGCGGAGCTGCTCCGGGCTCACTTCCAGGTCCGGGCCGTCGCCCCAGACGAGACCGTTGCCATACTCGTCGACAGCCACCTGCCGGAACCGCTCCAGATCCCGTAGCGGCCGGAGGATCTTGTACCGGAACACCAGCGGCGCGAGGTCGACCTCCTCGGTCCGGCCGTCCCGCCACGTGACCGAGAGCAGGTACTCCGGCCCGAGGTATTCGACGCTCCAGACGAACTCGAACGGCTCTTCAGGTCGCGCTTCAGTCATCCTCACGCTCCACGATCCGGTTCCATTCGGCCAACAGCCGGGACCGGTTCTCAAGGACCCATGCCAGACTCTCGGCCAGGGCTCGCACCGACGCCTCGCTGCCCTTGAGGACTTGGCCGGTTGCGATCTCGGCGACGATCTTGTGCTCCGCTGAAACAAGGTGAACGTGTGGCGGCGCATGGTCGTTGGCGAAGATCTGGACCTTCCAGCCTTGCTGCCTGTGAACCGTCGGCATCGCATGATTATATAGTGTAAAATTTGCACTATCAACCCGAGGGGCGCGGCAATACCCTCACCCCGCCGCCGCCCCGCACACTGCCTCCAGGAACTCCAGGAACACCCGCAGCCGGGCCGATATCAGTCGACGCGACGGGAACACGGCCGACAGGGTCGCCGCCGACATCTCGAACTGGACGTGCGGGAACACCTCGACCAGCTCGCCGCGGCGCAGGTGCTGGGTGCAGTAGCGGTCCGGCAGGAACGAGATCCCGGCCCCGCGCAGCACCGCCTCGCGCACGGTCACCGGGTCGTTGGCCCGCATCACGCCGCTCGCGAGAGACAGGACGGCCGGCTCGCCGTCCACCCGCACCGGCAGGCGCGGCAGCGCGTAGCGGGTCTCGCAGATCGCGATGTGCGCCAGCAGGTCGTCGACGGTCTCGCCGATCTCGGTCTGGGCCAGGTAACCGGGGCTGGCGATCCAGACCAGTCGGCCGGCCAGCAGAACCTTCTGGGTCAGCTCGGAATCCGGCTGCGCCCCGACCACGATGGCGATGTCGAGCTGGTCGCGCAGCACGTCGACCGGCTGACCGGTCACGACCAGGTCGAGCTCGACCCTGGGATAGCGCCGGCGGAACTCGTGCAGCCGGGGTGCCAGGATCTCCTGGCTGAACGCCGCCGGCAGCGCCACCGTCAGACGGCCGGTCGGCGTGGCGGTCAGCCCGGCCATCAGGGCGTCGGCCTCGTCGACCTGCTCCATGATCAGCAGGCAGTGCCGGTAGAAGGTCTCGCCCTCGCCGGTCAGCCGCATCCGCCGGGTGTTGCGGTCGAGCAGCCGGACGCCGAGGTCCTGTTCCAGCCGGCTGATCGCGGTGCTGACCGTCGACTTCGGCATGCCCAGCGCCTCGGCCGCGGCGCTGATGCCGGCGTGCTCGACCACCGCGCGGAACACCGGCACGTCGTCGATCTTCCACTTCATGGGGCACCCATTGTTCAATTATCTGAACACAGCGTTAGCACAACGCCGATTGTATCGTCACGCGAACCGGCTACCGTCAGTGGAGGCTGGGTGGTGCGGCGTCCGGGTCCGGAGGGTCGTCGGCGCGCCGCCACGGCCGCCCGACAAGAACCCGGAGGAGACACGGACATGGCCCGGATCATCGGCGGCATCGGCGCCTCGCACTCCCCGACCATCGGCTTCGCGCTCGACACCAAGAAGCAGGACGACCCGGCCTGGAAGCCGATCTTCGAAGGCTTCGCGGTGGTGCGCGACTGGGTGAAGCGCAACGACATCGACGTGCTGTTCATGATCTACAACGATCACATCACGTCGTTCTTCTTCGACCACTACTCGGCCTTCGCGCTCGGCGTCGACGACACCTACGCCCCGGCGGACGAGGGCGGCGGCCCGCGCAAGGTCCCGCCGGCCCGCGGCCATGCCGCACTCGCCCGGCACATCGGCCGGGCGCTGGTCGCCGACGAGTTCGACATGGCGTTCTTTCAAGGCAAGCCGCTCGACCACGGCTGCCTGTCGCCGCTGTCGATGATGGGCGACGAGACCGGCCCGTGGCCCGGCAGCATCGTGCCGCTGCAGGTCGGCGTGCTGCAGATGCCGATCCCGAGCGCCCGGCGCTGCTACAAGCTGGGCCAATCGCTGCGCAAGGCGATCCAGAGCTTCCCCGAGGACCTGAGGGTCGCGGTCATGGCCACCGGCGGGTTGTCGCACCAGGTCCACGGCGAGCGCGCCGGGTTCCTCAACGAGGCCTGGGACCAGGAGTTCCTGGGCCTGCTGGAGACCGCGCCCGAGAAGCTGGTCGAGAAGCGGCTGGCCGAATACGCCACCCTCGGCGGCATGGAGGGGTCCGAGGTCATCATGTGGCTGATCATGCGCGGCGCCCTGTCGGACACGGTCACCAAGGTGCATTCGGCGACCTACGCGCCGTCGGTCGCCAACATCGCGACCGTGGTGTTCGAGGACCAGGGCGACCAGCCGTCCGAGCAGGCGCTCGAGGCGTACCGCGCCCATATCGGCTACCAGATGGCCGGGGCCGAGGCGCTGAAGGGCACCTATCCGTTCACCCTGGAGCGCAGCCTGGACAACTTCCGGATCAACGACTTCCTGCACCGGCTGGTCGAGCCGGCGCACCGCGAGCGGTTCCTGAACGACTTCGCCGCCCTGGCCGACGAGTACGCGCTGACGGCGGAGGAGCGCGACCTGATCGAGGGCCGCAAGTGGATCGAGATGATCCGCCGCGGCGTCAGCTTCTTCGTGCTGGAGAAGATGGCCGCGGTGATCGGCGTGTCCAACCCGCAGGTCTACGCCAGCATGCGCGGCGAGACCCTCGAGGAGTTCATGAAGACCCGCAAGGTGGCGATCCAGTACTCGGTCGCCGGCGGCGCCAAGGCGGAGCAGATCGACAGGCGCTGACGGGCTCGGCGAGACCCGGGGCCGCCACCGCCTTGCGGCCGGGCGCGGGGAACGGTCACTATCGTCCGATACACCCGCAGCGCCCAGGAGCCGAGACCCGCATGCCCCAACCGATCCGCCTCGGCATGATCACGCCGTCGTCGAACACCGTGCTGGAACCGATGACGGCGGCTCTGCTGGCCGGCACGCCGCACATCTCGTCGCATTCGGCGCGCATCCGGGTGACCTCGATCTCGATGGGCGGCGGCTCGGTCGCGCAGTTCGACACCTCGCCGATGCGCGAGGCCGCCGGGCTGCTGGCCGACGCCAGGGTCGGGTCGATCTGCTGGAACGGCACCTCGGCCGGCTGGCTCGGCCCCGACCGCGACCGGCGGATCCTCGGCGACATCACCGCCGAGACCGGGATCCCGGCGACCTCGGCGGTGCTGGATACGCTGGAGGCGCTGCGGCTGCTCGATGTCCCGGGCTTCGGGCTGGTGACGCCCTACGTCGCCGACGTGCAGGAACGGGTGCGGGAGAACTTCGAGGCCGCCGGCTTCGCCTGCGTCGCCGACCGGCGGCTCGACATCACCGACAACTTCGCCTTCGCTGAGGTGCCGGAGGCGACCATCGAAGGCATGATCCGCGAGGTCGCCCAGGAAGGTGCGCCGGCGGTGGTGGTGCTGTGCACCAACCTGCGGGGCGCGCGGCTGGCCGAGCGGCTCGAGGCCGAGCTCGGCATCACGCTGCTGGACAGCGTGTCGGTGGCGCTGTGGGGCGCGATCCGGGCCGCCGGCGGGGCCCCGTCGGCGATCCGCGGCTGGGGCCGGCTGTTCGGACTCGGGTGATCGGCGGCGCGCTCAGCCGCCGGCCACGCGCCCGGCGAGCCAGACGTAGAACGGCAGCCCGACCGTCAGGTTGAACGGAAAGGTTATGCCGAGGGACAGCGTCAGGTAGACGGCCGGCCTCGCCTCCGGCAGCGCGACCCGCAACGCCGCCGGCACGGCGATGTACGACGCGCTGGCCGCGAGGGTGATCATCAGCGCGGCACTGCCCTGCCCGAGGCCGACCAGCCAGGCTGCGAGCGTGCCGAACAGCGCCCCGACCACCGGCAGCACGAAACCCGACGCCAGGGTCCGCGGCCCGAGTTCCCGCGTCGCCGAGCGCAGCCCTTCGCCGGCCTTCAGCCCCATTTCCAGGAGGAAGACGCACAGCACGCCGAGGAACGGATCCACGATCAGCGGCGCCACCTTCTCCATGCCCGGCTTGCCGGTGACCGCCCCGATCGCGAACGCCCCGAGCAGCAGAACGATGGAGCCGTTGACCGCGACCTCGCGCACCAGCGATCCGGTGGCGGCGCGCGTGGCGGTGCCGCTCCAGGCAGCCAGCAGCAGGGCGGTCAGGATGGCCGGGGCCTCCATGGCGGCGGCGACCGCCACCATCCAGCCGTCGGCCCCGATCCCCATCTCCCGGATGACTTCGGTGGCGGCGACGAAGGTGACGACGCTGATCGACCCGTAGTGGCCGGCGACCGCCGCCGCGTCGACCGCCGGCAGCCGGGTCACCGCACGCAGCCAGCCGAAGGCGACCACCGGCAGCAGGAAACTGAGGGCGATTCCGGCCGCGATCGCCGCCAGCAGGGTCTGGCCGACCCCCGCCTCGGCGACCGCAGCGCCGCCCTTCATGCCGATCGCGATCAGCAGGTAAAGCGACAGCGCCTTGGCGATGGCGTCCGGGATCGTCAGGTCCGACCGCACCAGCTGCGCGAACAGGCCGAGCAGGAAGAACAGCACCGGCGGCGACAGCAGGTTGGACAGCGCCAGATCGATCGGAGACATGCGTACCTCGCTGAAAGCCCGTCGGAAAGATGGCCGCCGGAACGCAAACGTCCAGCCCCGATCCTACCGACGGCCGTCTACGTCCCGACCAGCCGGCGTTCAAGCGGCCAGCGCGGCGCCGCCGGCACGCCCGGCCCGAAGCCGAGCCGCCCGAGCATCTGTACCGCCTGTCCGAGCTCGGCCAGCAGCTCGTGCGCCCGGCGCCGGTGCATCGACAGCTCGCGGTACTCCTGCAGGGTCTGGCTGACCGGGTGCAGCCCGAGGCCGAGGGCGGTCGCCGCCAGGTTCAACCGCAGCCAGCGCCGCCCGGCCTCGATCTGGTCCAGGCGGGTGTTGTCCGGGGTGACGATCACGGCGAAGGCCGGGGTCGCCCACAGAACCCGCTCCTGCAGCCGCATCATCGCGTCGAACGCCGCCGAGTCCCGGTCCAGCAGGGCGGCCCGGTCGAGCGCGCCGAGGCTCATCAGCCCTTCCAGGAGACCGCCGCCGACCGCGATCCCGTCGGGCTCGGCTTCGATCTCGGCCTTGCCGAACCGCATCAGCCCGACATTCTCCCGCAACGTGCGCGGGGTGCGGGCCTCGACCTGCCAGGCCGTCCAGCTCAACCCCTTGAGGCTCTCCACCAGGTCCGGTTCGACGACGATGCGGGCGTGCTCGGAAAGCTGCCTCACCATCTCGGCCGGCAGCGGCCTGTCCTCGTAGGGTTCCTTGCACGAGCGCCGCGCCAGAACCTGCCGGAACAGCGGGTCGGGCGTCCCGCCGGGTCCGAGATGCGCGATCGCGACCGGGCCATCGTCGCCGTCCGGCAGCAGGTCCAGGGTCACGGCATGGCCGTCCTCGGCCGCCGCCATGACCAGCAGTTCCAGGAAGCAGCCCATGGCGATGGTGAGCTGGCGGCCGTACGGATCGGTCTCCGGCAGCCGCCGGTCCGGATCGCGCAGGATGCCGATCCGACCCGGCTGCCGGAGGTCGGCCAGCCACGGCTGAAGGTTGTGCGGGCTCGGCGCCAGGATCGCATAGGACAGGGCTCGCCGCCGGGGCTCGTCGTAGCCGCCGGCGTGACGCCACGGCTCGAGCGCCGCCGCCGGCCGCCGCGTGCGGTCGTAGTGGTAGCCGCCGACGGCAGCGCCGGCCGCCAGCACGACCCCGCCGCCGACCAGCGCCAGGGCCTTCCGCCGGGACATCCGCCTGCGTCTCATCCTACCCCGCCGGTTGCACGCCTGATCTCTAAGTAGGACGGCCCGGGCGCGGCGTCGAGGCGCCGCCGGGCGTTGCACGATCCGGCTCCGCCCCGACCCGGTCGAGCCAGCCCAGCAGGCGCCGCCGCAGGAACGGGATGTCGAGAGCCGCGACGGCTCCGCCCAGCGGCAGCATCCAGAATCCGAGAACCGGCAGGAACCCGAACAAGCCGCCGATCATCAGCAGGAATCCGGCCGCCGTCCGGACGCCCGGCGGCAGGGTATCGTCCGCCCACCGCACGCCGTCGCGAATGACCGTCATCGGCCGGCGACCCGCGATCTTCATGGCCAGGTCCTTCACCGCAGCAAGCATCGCCGTCGGCAGCGTGGTGCCTGCCGAGGGTGCTCCGCAAGCCCGTTGACCTTTCGAACGCCGCGAATACGGTCGCACCATGACGTCCCCGATCCTGCATCTCAACGGCGCCGAACTGCATGCCGATCCCCTCGGCGTCCTGCTGTGGCCGGCGCGGCGCACCCTGGTGGTCGCCGACCTGCACCTGGAGAAGGGCTCCGGCTTCGCGCGCCGCGGCGTGCTGCTGCCGCCCTACGACAGCGCCGCGACCCTGGCGCGCCTGGCCACCGCCATCGAGGCGCATCGGCCGGAGCGCGTGATCTGCCTCGGCGACAGCTTCCACGATGCCGGCGCCGGCGACCGGCTGGGCGAGGCCGAGCGCGACCGGCTGGCCGCCCTGACCCGCGATGTCGACTGGATCTGGATCGCCGGCAACCACGACCCCGAGCCGCCCGCCGACTGGGGCGGCCGGGTGCTGCCGGACCTGATCGACGGGCCGCTGGTGTTCCGGCACGCGGCGACCGCCGGGCCGGTGCACGGCGAGGTCTCCGCCCACTACCACCCGAAGGCCCGGGTCAAGCTGCGGGCCCGCAACCTGACGGGGCGCTGCTTCGCGACCGACGGCAGGCGGCTGATCCTGCCGTCGTTCGGCGCCTACACCGGCGGGCTGGACGTGCTGAGCCCGGATCTCCGCCGGCTGTTCCAGCGCCGGTTCGAGGTCCTGCTGCTGGCGTCCGAGCGGCTGCTGCGGGTGCCGAACGACCGGCTGGTGCCGCCGGTCCCGGACCTGACCCGGGCCGAGCTCCGCGCCCGCGGGTGATCCGGTCGCCGACCGCGGCCGTAGACGCCTGCGTCCGTCCACCGCCCCGGAATGCCGCCCCATGACCGCCGCCCCCACCCTGCTGTGGTTCCGCCAGGACCTGCGCTTGACCGACAACCCGGCGCTCACAGCCGCCGTCGCGGCCGGCCGGCCGTTGATCCCGGTGTTCGTGCTCGACGACGCCGACGCCGGGCACTGGGCGACGGGCGGTGCTGCGCGCTGGTGGCTGCACCACTCGCTCGAAGCGCTGGCCGAGGCCATGGGCACGCGCGGCGGCAGCCTCGTCCTGCGGCGCGGTCCGGCATCCGAGGTCATCGGGCGGCTGGTCGAGGAGACCGGTGCTGCGGCGGTCTTCTGGAACCGCCGCTACGAACCCTGGGCGACGCGGCGCGACGCCGAGATCAAGGCGGACCTCAAGCGTCGCGGGGTCGAGGCCCGCAGCTTCAACAGCGCCCTGCTGTGCGAGCCGTGGCAGATCGAGACCAGGACCGGCGGCCCGTACAAGGTGTTCACGCCGTTCTGGAAGGCACTGCGCGCCGCCGTCGAGACCGCCACGCCGACCCCGCCACCGGAGCGCCTGCCGACACCGGCGCGGATGCCGACCGGCGACGCCCTCGCCGACTGGGCCCTGACCCCGCGCGGTCCGGACTGGGCCGGCGGCCTGCGCGCCGCCTGGCTGCCGGGCGAGAACGCTGCGCTGCGTCGCCTGGACGGGTTCCTGGACGAGGCGGTGCTGGACTACGCCCGCAAGCGCGACCTGCCGGCCGAACCGGCCACCTCGCGGCTGTCGCCACACCTGCATTTCGGCGAGCTCGGGCCGCGCCAGGCCTGGCACGCCGCGCTCTCCCGGCACGAGCCCGGCCGCACCGACAAATTCCTGTCCGAGCTGGCCTGGCGCGAGTTCGCCCATCACCTGCTGCATCACTTTCCCGACCTGCCCGACAGGCCGCTGCGCCCGGAGTTCGCCGGCTTCCCCTGGGTCGACGACCCGCAGGGCCTGCGCGCCTGGCAGCAGGGCCGCACCGGCTACCCGATCGTCGATGCCGGCCTGCGCGAGCTGTGGCAGACCGGCTGGATGCACAACCGGGTCCGGATGATCGTGGCGTCGTTCCTGATCAAGGATCTGCTGATCCCGTGGCAGGCCGGCGAGGCCTGGTTCTGGGACACGCTGGTCGACGCCGACCTCGCCAACAACGCGGCGTCCTGGCAGTGGGTGGCCGGTTGCGGCGCAGACGCCGCGCCGTTCTTCCGGGTGTTCAACCCGTCGCTGCAGGGCGTCAAGTTCGATCCGGACGGTGCCTATGTCCGGCGCTGGGTGCCCGAACTGGCGCGGCTGCCCGCCGCCGCCATCCATTCACCCTGGGCCGCCCGGCCGCTGGATCTCGCCGACGCCGGCATCCGCCTGGGGCGCGACTATCCCGGGCCGATCGTCGACCACGCCGCCGCCCGCGACCGGGCGCTGGCGGCGTTCAAGGCACTCCGGAAGGACTGAACCGGACGCGCGGGTTGGCAGCCCCCCCGCCAAACCTGATATACGGGGGGGTCCCGCTGACGGAGATCTCCTTGGCCGAGGCCGAACGCTTTCCCGGACACGAGCACGACCACGCGCACTGCGTCGCCGACGCGCTGGCCGCGGCCGAGATCGTGTGCCGCCAGCGCGGCGCCCGGCTGACCGACCTGCGCCGCCGGGTGCTGGAGCTGATCTGGGAAAGCCACGCCCCGATCGGCGCCTACGAGCTGATCGACAAGCTGTCGCGGGCCCGCGAGGCCGACGGCGAAGGCGGCCGGGTGGCGCCGCCCACCGTCTACCGGGCGCTCGAGTTCCTGATCGAGCAGGGACTGGTGCACCGGATCGAGAGCCGCAACGCGTTCGTCGGCTGCGCCCAGCCCGAGCACCCCCACCGCGGCTATTTCCTGATCTGCGAGACCTGCGGAATCGCCCACGAGCTGGAAGGCGGCGCACTCGACGCCGACCTCAAGGCCAAGGCCCGCGAAATGGACTTCGAGATCCGCCGCATCACCATCGAGGTGGCCGGCCGCTGTCCGGCCTGCCGCCGCCCGGGTGGTCAAGCCCGGTCCAGACCGTCCCACGCCGGAGAGCACGCATGACCGACGAAGCCCCCTCCCCGCTGGACCGCATGCCGGTCTCGATCCTGACCGGCTTCCTCGGCAGCGGGAAGACCACGCTGCTGAAGGCGCTGCTGGCGCATCCGGGGATGAACCGGGTCGCGGTGATCATCAACGAGTTCGGCGAGATCGGCCTCGACCACACCCTGATCGAGAAGGTCGACGAGGACGCCGTCCTGCTGAACTCCGGCTGCCTGTGCTGCACCGTGCGCGGCGACCTGCTCGACACCCTGAAGTCGCTCTACAAGCGGCGCGCCAAGGGCGAGATCGCGCCGTTCGACCGGATCGTCATCGAGACCACCGGCCTCGCCGACCCGGCGCCGATCCTGCACACCATGATGTCCGACGGCTTCCTGGTGACCCGCTTCACGCTGGACGGGGTGATCGCCGTGGTCGACGCGGTGAACGCGCCCTGGCAGCTCGACCAGCAGTTCGAGAGCGTCAAGCAGGTAGCGGTCGCCGACCGCATCGTGCTCAGCAAGACCGACCTCGCCCCGGCCGGGGCGGTCTCCGCCCTCGAGGAGCGGCTGTACGCCATCAACCCGGCGGCGCCGGTGCTGAAGGCGGTGAACGGCGACATCGAGCCGAAGGCGCTGTTCGACGCCGGCCTGTACAACCCGATGACCAAGTCGTCGGACGTTCAGCGCTGGCTGAAGGAGGAGGCCTACCGCGACACCGAGGGCCACGTCTATCACCGCGAGCACGAGCACGGGCATGGCCACGGTCATGGGCATCATCACCACGACCACGGTCATGACCACCATGGGCACGACCATCACCACCACGACGTCAACCGGCACGACGACCACATCCGCGCGTTCTGCCTGACCTTCGACGAGCCGTTCGCCTGGAACGCCATCGCCCCGGCGCTCGACATGCTGGTGCAGAGCCACGGCCTGAACCTGCTGCGCATGAAGGGCATCCTGAACGTCAAGGAGGTCGACCAGCCGGTGGTGGTGCACGCGGTCCAGCACCTGTTCCACCCGCCGGCCAAGCTCGACGCCTGGCCGGACGACGACCGCCGCTCCAAGCTGGTGATCATCGCCCGCGACCTGGAGAAGGAGGCCGTCGAACGGATCCTGAACTCCTACCTGGCGCTGGAGTTCGCGTAACCGTTCCCCGCTGAGGCGGCCGGTGGATCCCGGCTCGTCCCCCGGATCAGGTCCGGGGTTCGGCCGGGATGACGACAAAGGAAGGGAGTAGCCGCCCCCCACCCCTGTCGTCATTCCGGACGGACGCGCCGCCCCGGCGCGGTCGAGCCGGAACCCACCCGCCGCCACCGGCCCATCGCAATTGTACCGCAAGCGCCGGGACGCGGGCCCTCTCGCCAGACCCTAGCGTACCTCCATCGCAACGATGGAGGCCGTCATGGATTTCCGCATCTCCGGGCTGTCGCCCGAGCCGTTCCGCCACCTGTACGGCCTGACCGACGCCGCGCTGGCCGAGCGCGGCGCGCGGCGCTGCGTCGCCGACAGCAAGCCGGGCTTCCCCGACCGGGTCGAGGTCCGCGATGCCGAGCCGGGCGAACGCCTGCTGCTGGTCAACTACACCCACCAGCCGGCCGACGGCCCGTACCGCTCCAGCCACGCGATCTTCGTGCTGGAGGGGGCCGAGGTCGCCTACGACCGGGTCAACGAGGTTCCCGAGGCCCTCAAGCTCCGGCCGATCTCGCTACGCGCCTTCGACGCCGACCACATGATCGTCGCCGCCGAGCTGGCCCGCGGCGACGAGGTCGAGGCGCTGATCCATCGCTACCTGACCGACCCGGCGACCGCCTACCTGCACGCCCACTACGCGACGCGCGGCTGCTACGCCGCCCGCATCGACCGCGCCTGAGGGTGGAGCCCGCCATGTCCTCTCCCGCTCCCCGGTTCCCGGTCTCCTTCGTCCGACTCGCCTGGTCCAACCTGGCGGCCCAGTCGGCCGAGCAGGTGGCGCTGGCCGCCGCCCCGCTGGTCGCTGTGCTGGCGCTGGGCGCCGGCGCCGCCGAGACCGGCCTGCTGCAGACCGCCCTGACCCTGCCGTTCCTGCTGCTGGCGATCCCCGCCGGGGTGCTGGCGGACCGGCTGTCGCGCCGCGGCCTGATGGTCGCGGCCGAGGCGCTGCGCGCGCTTGCCCTGCTGGCGATCCTGGCGCTGATCCTGGGCGGCCACGTCACCTGGCCGCTGCTGGCGGCGCTCGGCTTCCTGGCGGCCTGCGGGACCGTGGTCTACAGCGTCGCCGCCCCGGCGCTGGTGCCGGCCCTGGTCCCGGCCGACCGGCTGGCACCCGCCAACGCCCGGCTGGAGCTCGCCCGCACCCTGGCCTTCACCGCCGGGCCGGCGCTCGGCGGCGTGCTGGTCGGCTGGACCGGCGCCGGCGCCGCCTTCGCCGTGGCGGCCGGGCTTTCGCTGGCGGCGACCGGCCTGCTGGCCGGCCTGCACGAACCGGCCCGGGCCGCGCGGCCCCGGCGCCACGTGCTGCAGGAGATCGCCGAGGGCGCGCGGTTCGTCGCCGGTCATGCCCTGCTGCGGCCGGTGCTGATCACCCAGTTCGTGTTCAACACCGCCTACTTCGTCATCATGGCGGTGTTCGTGCCCTTTGCGGTGCGCCACCTCGCCATGACCGCCTCCGGCGTCGGGCTGGTGCTCGCCCTGTACGGTGCCGGCATGGTGGCGGGCGCGCTGCTGGCGCCGGCGGTGATGCGCCGGCTGGCGTTCGGCACGGTGGTCGCGATCGGCCCGGTCACCGGGCTGGCCGCCTCGCTGGTGATGGCCGCGACCATCTGGGTCCCGACCCCGGTGCTCGCCGGCCTCGGCTTCTTCCTGCTGGGGCTCGGGCCGATCCTGTGGGTGATCAGCACCACCACGCTGCGCCAGGCGGTGACGCCGCCGGGCCTGCTCGGCCGGGTGTCGTCGTTCAGCGTCCTGGCCCAGGGCTCGCGCCCGCTCGGCGCCGCGCTCGGGGCGGCGGTGGCGGCGATGTCCGGGGCCGAGGCCTGCCTGCTGCTGGCGGTCGTCGGCTTCCTGCTGCAGGCCCTGGTCATCCTGGCGTCTCCGGCGGTCCGCCTGGCCCGCCAGCCGGAGATGGCGACGGCGACGACCTGACCTCAGAGAGAAAGGCCGCCGAACCGGACCAGCCAGATCACCACCGGCAGGGCGGCGAAGCCCAGCACCGTCGACTGCACGACCGCGCCGGCCACCGCCTCCGGGCGGCGGCCGTAGCGCAGCGCGAACAGGTAGCTGAACACCGCGATCGGCATCGACGACTGCAGGATCAGCACGCCGGCGGCCTCGGCCGACAGCCCGAGGCCCCAGGCGACCGCGGTTCCGACCCCGAAGCCGATGAACAGCCGGGCCAGCGCGACCGCCAGCCCGTCGCCGAGCGACCGCACCTCCAGCTTGGCCAGCGACACCCCGAGCGCGATCAGCATCACCGGGATGGTGAAGCCGGCCAGCAGGTGCAGGGTCTTGGCGGCGACCGCCGGCACCTCCAGGTCGAACGCCATCACCGGCAGCGCCGCGACGACCGCGTACAGCACCGGCGAGGTCAGCGCCATGCGCAGCGAGGCCCGGCCAGAGGCGATCGCCACGCCGACCGTGAACTGCAGGATCACCATGGCCGCGAAGAACGAGATCGCCAGGGCCAGGCCGCGGTCGCCGAACGCGAACAGGGCGATCGGCAGCCCCATGTTGCCGGTGTTCGGGAACATCAGGGCCGGCAGGAAGGTCGCCCGGTCGAGGCCGGCGGCGTACAGCCACGGGATCGCCAGCAGCCCGAAGCCGATCACCGTCAGCCCGGTGCCGGCCGCCATCATCCCGAAATCGGCGATGTTGAGGTCGAGCCGGGTCAGCGTATCGAACACCAGGCAGGGCGTGCCGATCTGCACGGTCAGGCCGGTCACCGTCTCGCTGTCGAACGCCTTGCCGAGCTTGGCCCAGGTCCAGCCGATGACCGCGCACACGAACACCGGGGCGACGATGCCCACCAGATCCAGGACGATCACGCGTTCACTTCCCCCGCTCGGCCACGGCCGGGCACAGTACCGTTTCCGCCGCGGCGGTTGCGCGGGCCCGGGCAGTGCGCCACATCTGATCCTGTCTTAGCGCGTGCGGGAGGGTAACGCATGATCTTCTACGAGCCGGGCCGTCACAAGGACCAGGGCTTCCGCCACGACCCGTTCAAGGCCTTCGTGTCGCCCCGGCCGATCGGCTGGATCTCGACCGTCGACGCCGACGGGCGCACCAACCTGGCGCCCTACAGCTTCTTCAACGCCATGTCGTTCCTGCCGCCCGTCGTGGTGTTCGGCACCGGCACCAAGCCCGACGGCTCGCCGAAGGACAGCCAGCGCAACGTCGAGGCGACCGGCGAGTTCGTCTGCAACATCGTCTCCGAAGCGCTGAAGGAGCAGATGAACGAGACCTCGGCCCACCTGCCGCACGGCGACGACGAGATGGCCAAGGCCGGCTTGCGGGGCGCCGCCTGCCAGAAGGTCAGGCCGCTGCGGGTCGCCGCCGCCCCGGTGGCGCTGGAGTGCCGGTACCTGGAGACCGTCAAGCTGCCGTCCTGGAACGAGCCGGCCGGCAACTACGCGATCTTCGGCGAGGTCATCGGCGTCCACGTCGACCCGGCGATCGTCGAGGACGGCCTGGTCGACGTCACCCGCTACCGCCCGGTCTCCCGGCTCGGCTACTTCGACTACGCGACCGTCACCGAGGTGTTCCAGATGATGCGGCCGGACTGACGGCGCAGGCGGCAGGCTTGCCGCAGTCGTCCCATGCGCTATCTTTATCGGCATAAGATTTCTGCCTGGGAATAGCGATGCCCCTGAACATCAAGGATCCGGTCACCGAGAGGCTGGTTCGGGAACTTGCTGCCGCCACCGGCGAAGGCGTGACGGGCGCCATACGGAAGGCGACCGAGGAACGGCTGCAGCGACTGCGACGCGACAAAGCCGGCCGCAGCCTCGCGGCCGAACTGCTGGCCATCGGACAGCGGTGCGCCGCCCTGCCCGATCTCGACAGCCGGACGGCCGAAGAGGTCATCGGCTACGACGAGCACGGACTGCCGCACTGATGGTGATCGACACGTCGGCGGTCGTCGCGATCCTTCTGAACGAACCCGACGCCGGCCGCTTCGCCGAAGCAATCGAGGCCGCCGGCCCGAGGCTGATGTCGGCGGCGACGCTGCTGGAGGCCTCGATCGTCATCGAAACCAGGAAGGGCGAGAGCGCCGGTAGGGAACTCGACCTGCTGGTCTACCGCGCCGGGATCGAAATCGTGCCGGTCGACCACGAGCAGACGGAGATCGCGCGCGTGGCTTGGCGGCAGTTCGGCAAGGGTCGGCATCCGGCCGCCCTGAACTACGGCGACTGCTTTGCCTATGCACTGGCGAAGGTCACCGGTTCGCCCCTGCTCTACAAAGGCGACGACTTCTCGAAGACCGACCTCTAGGCCCGCGCCACCGTCTCGGCGTCCTTGCCGAGCGCGGTCAGGGCGGTCGCCACGATGCCGGCGGCGTCGAGCCCGGCCCGGGCGTACTGCACCTCGGGCTTGTCGTGGTCGATGAAGCGGTCCGGCAGGGTCATCGGCCGCACCACCAGGCCGCGGTCGAGCAGGCCCTCGGACGCCAGGTACTGCAGCACCTGGGCCGCGAAGCCGCCGACCGCGCCCTCCTCGACCGTGATCAGCACGGCGTGCTCGGCCGCCAGCCGGCGCACCAGGTCGGTGTCGATCGGCTTGGCGAAGCGGGCGTCGGCGACCGTGGTCGACAGGCCGCGGGCCGCCAGCTCGTCGGCCGCCTTCAGGCATTCCTGCATGCGGCCGCCGAGCGACAGCAGCGCGACCGACGAGCCCTCGCGCACGATACGGCCACGGCCGATCTCCAGCGGCGTGCCGCGGGCCGGCAGCTCGACCCCGACGCCCTCGCCACGCGGGTAGCGCACCGCGCTCGGGCCGTCGTCGATGGCGGCCGCGGTCGCCACCATGTGCACCAGTTCGGCCTCGTCCGACGGCGCCATGATCACGAAGCCCGGCAGGCAGCCGAGATAGGCGAGGTCGTAGGCGCCGGCGTGCGTAGCGCCGTCGGCCCCGACCAGCCCGGCCCGGTCGATCGCGAACCGCACCGGCAGGCCCTGGATCGCCACGTCGTGCACGACCTGGTCGTAGCCGCGCTGCAGGAAGGTCGAGTAGATCGCGCAGAACGGCTTCATGCCCTCGGTCGCCATGCCGGCGGCGAAGGTCACGGCGTGCTGCTCGGCGATGCCGACGTCGAAGCTGCGCTCCGGGAACCGCCGGGCGAACCGGTCGAGGCCGGTGCCGGACGGCATGGCGGCGGTGATCGCGACGATCCGCTCGTCGCTCTCGGCCTCGGCGATCAGGCTCTCGGCGAACACGTGGGTATAGGACGGCGCGTTGGCCTTGGGCTTGGACTGGGCGCCGGTCACCAGGTCGAACTTGGCGACCGCGTGGTACTTCTCGGCACTGGCCTCCGGGAACGGGTGGCCGCGGCCCTTCTCGGTCACAACGTGCAGCAGCACCGGTCCGTCGCCGGGGGTGTCGCGCAGGTTCTTCAGGACCGGCAGCAGATGGTCGAGGTTGTGGCCGTCGACCGGGCCGACATAGAGGAATCCCAGCTCCTCGAACAGCGTGCCGCCGGTCACCAGCCCGCGGGCGAACTCCTCGGCCCGCTTGGCGGTGCGCTCCAGCGGCTTCGGCAGGTGCTGGGCGACCTGCTTGGCGATGTGCCGGAACGACCGGTACGAGCGCGACGAGACGATCTGCGAGAGATACGCACTCATGGCGCCGACCGCCGGCGCGATCGACATGTCGTTGTCGTTCAGGATGACGATCAGCCGGCTGTCGGACGAACCGGCGTTGTTCATCGCCTCGTAGGCCATGCCGGCGCTCATGGCGCCGTCGCCGATGACCGCGACAACGTTGAACTTCTCGCCCTTCAGGTCGCGGGCGACCGCCATGCCCAGACCGGCCGAGATCGAGGTCGAGGAGTGCGCCGCGCCGAACGGGTCGTACTCGCTCTCCGAGCGCCGGGTGAAGCCGCTCAGGCCCCCACCCTGACGCAGGGTCCGGATGCGGTCGCGCCGACCAGTCAGGATCTTGTGCGGATAGGCCTGGTGGCCGACGTCCCAGATCACCTTGTCGCGCGGCGTGTCGAACACGTGGTGCAGCGCCACGGTCAGCTCGACCACGCCGAGCCCGGCGCCGAGGTGGCCGCCGGTCACCGATACCGCGTCGATGGTCTCGCGCCGCAACTCGTCGGCGACCTGCTTCAGGTCGGCGACCTCGAGGTCCTTCAGGTCCGCGGGAAGGCGCACCGTGTCCAGCAGCGGGGTCTTGCTCTCGGCCATGGCCGGTCCTTCACTTGGTCCGCGCGACGACATAGCGCGCGGCCTCCCTCAGAAGATCGGCCTTCTCGTCGAAAACGTCGAGGGCCCTGATCGCCTGTTCGACCAACAGCCCGGCCTGGGCACGCGCGCGCTCGGCCCCCAGGATCGACACGAAGGTCGCCTTGCCGGCCTCGGCGTCGCGCCCGGTCGGCTTGCCGATCCACTCGGAATCGCCCTGCGCGTCCAGCAGGTCGTCCACGATCTGGAACGCCAGGCCGAACTCCTGGGCGTAGTTGTGCAGCGCCATGTACGACCGATAGGAGCCCTTGCCGAGCACCGCGCCGGCGATCGCCGAGAACGCGAACATCTCGCCGGTCTTCAGGCGCTGCAGCCGGGTGATGGCGCCGATGTCCATCTCGGTGCTCTCGGCCAGCAGGTCGATCATCTGGCCGCCGCACATCCCGCGTCCGCCCGCCGCCTGCGCCAGCTCGCGCACCAGTTCGGCGCGCACCGCCGGGTCCGAATGGGTCTCGGGCATCGACACCACTTCGAACGCCAGGGCCTGCAGCGCATCGCCGGCCAGGATCGCGGTCGCCTCGTCGAACTTGGCGTGGCAGCTCGGCCGGCCGCGCCGCATGTCGGCATCGTCCATCGCCGGCAGGTCGTCGTGGATCAGCGAGTAGGTGTGCACGAACTCGACCGCCGCGGCGACGCGGGCGGCGCAGCGGGTATCGACCCCGAACAGTCGGGACGACTGCATCACCAGGAACGGCCGCAGCCGCTTGCCGCCGGCGAAGGACGAGTGGCGCATCGCCTCGTACAGGCGTGCCTCCGGCCCTTCCGGCTGCGGCAGCAGCAGGTCCATCATGCGCTCGACCTCGTCGGCGCACTCCGACAGCGCGGCCTGCAGATCAGCCATCCCCGCCTCCGATCAGCCGTCGAGCCCGGCGGTCCCGGCCGGCTGGCCGCCGTCGTCGAGCTTGATCTTCTCGACCTTCAGGCGCGCCTCCTCGAGCTTGGCCTGACAGTACTTCTTCAATTTGGCCCCACGCTCGTAGGCGGCAATGGCATCGTCCAAGGATCCCTGGCCGCGCTCGAGGGTCTCCACGATGCGCTCCAGCTCCTTGAGGGCGTCCTCGAAGCTCAGGCCTTCGGGCTCGGCTCCGGGTTCGGCGGTATCGGTCGTCACGGCGTCCCTCCGAAAGAGGCGCGGAGTTTATGCATCGGCAGATGGCGAGACAAGGGCGGCGCGGCGCGACCGAGCGACGCTGCGCCGGTCCCGCGAGCGCAGGCTTGAACGTCGGAATCCGAGATGAGAGTATCTCCCGGATTTCGCGAAGGTTGATCCGTGATCCATTTCTTCAAGTATTCAGCCGGCCAGAACCTCGTCCAACGCCTCAAGGAGGAGATCGGCAATCCGGAGGTCGCCCAGCTTCTGGACACCTGGCTGCGGCTGGCGCCGGAGAGCGGCCTGCCGGACAAGGCCGGCTTCGACCCCCTGGACCATCCGTCGCTGCTACCCCGGATGTGGATCTACGAGCTGACGCCGGACCGCGACGATTTCGTCTGCCGACTGGCGGGCGAGGAGATCCGGCACGTCTGGGGCAAGACCACCAAGGGCATGCTGCTGTCCGATATCTCGGCGCCGGGATACTTCCGGGCCGGCCACCGGCGCTGGCTCTATTGCGTGTCGGCCCCGGCAGTGCTGCTCGGGCGCTCGATCGAGCGCGACCACTACGTCGTCAAGCGGCTGTCCCTGCCGTTCACCGATCAGGCCGGGCGCCTCTACGTCATCGGCGCCAGCCGGTACGACTTCGACTACGTAGACCCGTACGAGGAACGACACCCGTTCCGGTACTCGCAGCGGGCGGTCGCGGTACGGGCGGTCGACCTGATCCGGTCGGCGAGAACCCCCGAGGACGCCGATCAGGCGGCCATGAGCTCGCGAACATGGGCGGCGCAGGCCTCGCCGAGCGCGTGCAAGTCGTAACCGCCCTCCAGGCATGACACGACCCGGCCGTCGCACACCATGTCGGCCACCCGGATCAGTTCGCGCGTCGCCCAGGCGAAGTCCTCGGTCTCCAGCGCGACCGACGCCAGCGGGTCGTCGACATGCGCGTCGAACCCGGCCGAGATGATCAGCAGGTCGGGATGGAAGTCGATCAGCGCCGGCACGACCACCTCGCCGATCGCGTGCCGGAAGTCGGCACCGCCGGCCATCGGCCGCATCGGCACGTTCAGGATGTTGCCGACCCCGCGCTCGCTCGCCGCCCCGGTACCCGGGTACAGCGGAACCTGGTGGGTCGAGGCGTAGAACAGGCTGCCGTCGGCCTCGAACGCCGCCTGGGTGCCGTTGCCGTGGTGCACGTCGAAATCGACCACGGCGACGTGCCGCAGCCCGTGCACGGCGCGGGCGTGGGCCGCGGCGACCGCCACGTTGTTGAAGAAGCAGAAGCCCATGGCCCGCGTCGGCTCGGCATGATGGCCGGGCGGCCGGGTGGCGCAGAACGCGTTGCGCGCCTCCCCGGCCAGCACCGCGTCGACCGCGGCGACCGCCGCGCCGGCGGCCCGCAGCGCGGCCTCGCCGGTCCCCGGCGACATGAAAGTGTCGGCGTCGATCGCCGCCATGCCCTCGGTCGGCACAGAGGCGAGGATGTTGCGGACAAAGGCTTCCGGATGGACCCGGGCAATCTGCTCGATCGTGGCTTCCGGGGCCTCGCGCCGCTCGAGCGTCGAGAACTCCGGCTCGCCGAGCGCCAGCAGCACCGACTTCAGCCGGGCCGGGTGCTCGGGATGCATGCGGCCCGGATCGTGCGCGAAGCAGGCCTCGTGGGTGAACAGCAGCGTCGTCATGGCAGCCAACCTAGCACGGCGGAACCCCGCCGACAGCCTCGCCGATCGAGCCGCGGAAAGTCGACCGTCGTCCCCACCCTCATTCGGCCGCCTGTGGTATCGGCACGGCGCGGCGGCCCAGCGGCATCGGAAGTTCGAACCGCTCGAGACGCTCCGGGCACAGCCGGCAGATGCTCTCTTCCTCGCGCGCGAAGAACGCGTCGAGTTCGGCGTCGCCGGCCGACGGACCGAGCGGCTCGTATCCACGGAACAGGGCGCGCGCCGAGTCGGCGGTGCGACGGGTCCCCGCGACCATCTCGAAATAGGCGGCCGGCGCGCACTTCCAAAGCCGGCCGTCGTGCAACTGCGTGCAGTACTTGCCGACGCAAGCCGTCCAGGCCGTCCGCGCGTCGCTGTCATAGAACCGGATGGCCTCGTCGTCGGCTTCGTAGCGTCGGGACCACTTGCGGCTGGCTTCGATCAGCCGGACGTGCAGGCCGTAGGTCTGCTGCCATTGCCCGACAAGCTCGCGGACCGGCGCGAACCGGCGCTGAAACGGCTCGGAAGCGTGGTGCGAGTTCACCTCCAAGGTCGAGCGCGCGGCCCGCTTCATGACCTCCGGCAGGCGCGGATGGCGGTGCAGGTAGAAGCCGTTGGTCACGACCCGGATATGGCTCCGCGGCCAGCACTCCACCGCCGCTTCGACGATCTCGACAAACTCCCGGTTCATCGCCGGCTCGCCGCCGAGAACGGAAAACACCACCGGTTCCAGCCGGTCCCGCCAGGCGGCCATCCAGGCCCGGCAGTCCGCCGCCGACGGTCCGCCCCGCAGGTTCAGCGACGAGAAGTGGGAACAGCTCTCGCAGGCCAGATTGCAGCCATGCCACGCATGCATCTCGAGATTCTGGATGCGCTTCATGCGAGCGTGCCCCCCCACACGTGCCCCGATCCGCCCCGCCCGGGCCGGCCACGCCGATACGCCGGCGGCCACGCTACGACCGACGCGCGCAGGCATGCCCCAACCGGTGGAATTCGGCTTGTCGGCTGATGCCCCGGATCATGCTGCCCTGATCGAAAGACGGTCGCGATCGCCGGAGCGTCGATTCACCCATGCTCGCCCATCGACCCCGCCAGAACGACGTATCATTGTGCCCCGGCGAGAAGCAAGCTTCACCACCTTCGGATGTGGTTGGGGCAGTGGTCGACACGCCCGTCTCGGCGCGGTCGCGCTTCCCCGGCCCCCCCGTCACGGCCCGGCTTGACGGTCCGTTGCAGCGATGCTCACCTGCCGGCAACTGCGCCCCGGGCCGGATTCCGGCCGGCGCGTTCGATGGGAGGAAATCCGTATGAAGAAGACCCTGACGGCGGCGCTCGCTGCCGCCACGCTCGTCCTGTCGGCCGCCGGCCCGGCCGCCGCCGACGGCCGCGTCACCCTGAAGGCCGCAAAGTCCGGCTCGTCCTACTACGTGATGGCCGTCCAGCTGTCCGAGGCGGCCAAGACCGCCGCCGGCCTCGACGTCACCGTCGAGGAGAGCCAGGGCTCGGTGCAGAACGTCAAGGAGGCCAAGCGCCGGACCGGCGGCTACGTGTTCACCTCGCCGCCGTCGCTGGTCGGCAACGCCATGGCCGGCAAGAAGCCGTTCGAGGGCGAGGACGGCTACGACGTGGTGCGCGGCCTGTTCCCGATCCCGTCCCTGACCATGCACTGGGTGGTGCGCGCCGATTCCGGCGTGCAGAGCTTCGCCGACCTCGCCGGCAAGAGCTTCATCGCCGGCGGCAAGGGCAGCTTCGGCGAGCGCAAGACCCACGACGTCTTCAAGGCGCTCGGGATCGACGACAAGGTCTCGTTCGTCGACGTCGAGCTGAACGCCGCGGTGCCGGCCCTCAAGAACAACCAGGTCGCGGGCTTCGCGACCGCCGGCTCCTATCCGGCGCCGAACGTCACCGAGGCCGCCGCCGGCACCGCCGTCCGGCTGCTCGGCCTGAGCGCGGCCGACCTGGAGAAGGTCAAGGGCGACCAGCTGGTGATCCCGGCCGGGACCTATCCCGGCGTCGACTACGACGTGACGACGATCTCGCTGCCGGTCAACGCCTACACCGTCGCCTCGATGGACGACGACACCGCCTACAAGCTGACCAAGGCGTTCTGGACCAGCAAGGCCGGCATGACCAAGAGCAACCCGTGGTGGGGCGGCGTGACCGCCGGGATGCTGGCCAACCTCGGCGCCAAGCTGCACCCGGGTGCCGCGAAGTACTACGCCGAGGCCGGCGTGGCGGTCCCCGACACCGTGAAGTGAGCGACGGCGCCGTCACACCCGACCGGGGGACCGCCATCGTCGACCCGCTGGGCCATCCCCTGGTCCGGCGGGTCGCGGTGTTTTGGGGGCTGCTCGGCGCCGGCTACCATCTCTACCTGATGTCGGCCGGGCTGCTGCCGAACCTGGTGACCCGGCCGATCCACCTGCTGTTCGCGCTGCCCTGGGTGTTCGTGTTCGCGCCGGTCTCCGGGCGACTGGCGCGCTGGGGCGGCTGGCTGGCGGCCGCGGTCGGCGCCGCCGGCTGCCTGTGGGTCGCACTCGACCGCGACGCCCTGGTCGACCAGTACGGCTACCTGGAGGGCCCGGCCCAGGTCGCGATATCGGTCGGCCTGATCCTGGTGGTCCTGGAGATGGGCCGGCGGGCGATCAAGTGGATCCTGCCGGCGGTCGCCCTGGTGGCGCTCGCCTACGGGGTGTTCGGCGACCTGCTGCCCGGCCGGTTCGGCCACCCCGGCTTCCCGCTCGAGAGCTTCCTCGGCACCCTGACGATCGCCGAGGGCGGCCTGTGGGGGCCGCTGACCGGGATCTCGGTCGACGTGGTGGCGGTGTTCGTGCTGCTCGGCGCCGTGGTCGGCTCGGGCGAGGCCGGCCGCGCCTTCATGGCGATCGCGGTGTGGAGCGCCGGCGGCCTCAGGGCCGGCGCCGCCAAGGTGGCGGTGATCGCCTCGGCGCTGTTCGGCTCGATCAGCGGCTCGGCCTCCGCCAACGTCGCCTCGACCGGGGCGATCACGCTGCCGGCCATGAAGCGGCTCGGCTATCCGGCCAGCCTGGCCGCCGCGGTCGAGGCCGTGGCGTCGACCGGCGGCCAGATCATGCCGCCGCTGATGGGGGCCGGGGCCTTCGTCATGGCCGAGTTGCTGACCCGGCCCTACACCGACATCGTGGTCGCCGCGACGCTGCCGGCGATCCTGTTCTTCATCGCCGTCTGGATCGGCGTCGACCGCCAGTCCCAGCACGCCGGGCTGGCGCCGATGCCGGCCTCGGAGCGGCCGAGCGGCCGCTCGGTGCTGCGCCTGCTGCCGTTCTTCGCGCTGCCGTTCGGGGTGCTGCTGGCGGTGCTGTTCGGGACCGGCCGGACCCCGCAGTCGGCGGCCGGCGCGGCGATCGTCACCGCCGCCGCCCTGCTGATGGTCGACGAGCGGTTGCGCCCGGTTCCGCGGGCGTTCGTCGACCGGATCGCCCGGGCGGCGGTCGACGCCGGCCGGCAGACCGCCGGGATCGCCGCGATCATCGTCTGCGCCGGGCTGATCGTCGGGGTGCTGAACCAGACCGGGCTCGGGGTGAAGGTGACGTCGGCGATGCTGGCGGTGTCCGGCGGCCAGCTCTGGGCCGCCCTGGCGCTGACCGCGCTGGCCTGCCTGATCCTCGGCATGGAGGTGCCGACGACGGCGGCCTACGTGATCTGCGTCGCGGTCGCCGGCCCGGCGCTGATCGAGCTCGGCCTGCCGCCGCTGGTCGCCCATCTGTTCGTGTTCTGGTACGCCCTGCTGTCGACCATCACCCCGCCGGTGTGCGGGACCGTGTTCATCGCCGCCGGGATGGCCGACGCGCCGTGGCTGGCGGTCGCCGGCCGGGCGCTGCGGCTGGGCCTCGGCCTGTACCTGGTGCCGATCGCCTTCGTGGTGCAGCCGGCCCTGCTGGACCCGGCCGGCCAGCCGCTCGCCGCCGCGATCGCGTTCCTGCGCATCGGCGCCGCGCTCTGGCTGATCGCCGCCGCCCTGGCCGGCCGCACCGACGCGCTGGTGCTGTCCTGGCGGCGGTCGGCGATGCTGGCGGCCGGCCTGGTCCTGCTGTTCGTCCGGCTGGTGTGAGGTCCGGCGGCCTCACGCCTGCGTATACTGCGTCGATCGTCCTTCGCAGCTGCGAGGATTCGTTGATATAACCCGTGGTCCGGCCGCGTGTCCGGACCCGATCGGTGTTGGACAGGATGCGCCAGATGTTCCTCCGCCTCGCCCTCGTCGCCCTCGCCCTCCTGGCCTCGACGCCGTCCGCGACCGCGCAGTCCGGCCCCGGCCAGGAACGCAAGCAGGGCGTCGGCGTGGACGCGGTGCGCGAGGAGCCGATGAGCCAGACCATCGACGTGCTCGGCCGGCTGGTGGCCCGGCAGAGCGGCGTGGTCGCGGCCCGCGTGGCGGAGCGGGTGGACCGTGTGCAGGTCCAGGTCGGCGACCGGGTGCAGCGCGGCGACGTGCTCGCCAAGCTCTCGGACGACCGGGCCGAGAGCGAGCGGCGGCTGCGGGCGGCAGCCGTCGAGGCGGCGCGCGCGGCCGTCGGCCGCGACCGGGCCACCCTGGCCAAGGCCCGGCAGGCGCTGGACCGCCAGGAACAGCTCAAGGGCTCGACCGCCTACCGCAAGGACCGGGCCGAGGACGCCCAGCGCGACGTCGAGATCGCCCAGTCGACGCTGTCCCGGTCGGAGGCCGATCTGGCGGCGGCGACGGCGCAGCTCAACCTCGCCGAGATCGCGCTCGTGGACACCAGCGTCCGGGCGCCGTACGACGGGGTGGTGACCGTCAAGCACCAGGCCGCCGGCGCCTATGTGCGGGTCGGCGACCCGGTGGTCACCCTCCTGAACGATGCCGAGATCGAGGTCGAGGCCGACGTGCCGGCCGACCGGCTCGACGGCATCCCGCCCGGCACCACCGTCGAGGCCGAGATCCAGAACGGCGACCACATCCTGGTGGCGGTCCGGGCGATCGTGCCCGAGGAGAACCCGCGGACCCGCACCCGGGCGGTGCGCTTCGTCCTGGCGACCGAGCACGTCAGCCACGTGATCGCCGCCAACCAGTCGGTGATGCTGCACATCCCGATCGGCAACACCCGCGACGTCCTGACCGTGTCGAAGGACGCGATCGTGCGCGCCGGAGAGCGCCAGTCGGTGTTCGTCGTGGTCGACGGCAAGGCGGTCGCCAAGACCGTTCAGCTCGGCGAGAGCATCGGCAGCCGGTACGAGGTCCTGCAGGGCCTCAACGCCGGCGACGTGGTGGTGGTGCGCGGCAACGAGAACCTGCGCTCCGGCCAGCCCGTGCAACCGCAGTCCTGACGGCGCGAGGAGCGACTCATGGATCTCATCCGCGCCTCCATCGAGCGCCCGATCGCGGTGGTCTCCACCGTGCTGATGGTGATCCTGTTCGGGTACGTCGCCCTGCTCAGCATCCCGATCCAGCTCGCCCCCGACGTCAACCAGCCGGTCATCACCGTCACCACCGAGTGGCCGGGCGCGGCGCCGGCCGAGGTCGAGCGCGAGATCACCAACCGCCAGGAGGACGAGCTGCGCGGCCTGGAAGGGCTGCGCTCGATGACCAGCCAGTCGGAGATCGGCCGGGCCCGGGTCGAGCTCGAGTTCCTGATCGGCACCGACATGGACAAGGCGCTGCTGCTGGTGGCCAACCGGCTGGACCGGGTCGGCGACTACCCCGCCGAGGCCGAGGAGCCGATCCTCGACACCGCGGGGTCCGACGACAACGCCATCGCCTGGATGGTGCTGATGCCCGGTCCCGGCAACGAGCGGCGGATCGGGACCTACTACGACTTCGCCGAGGACGTCATCAAGGACCGCATCGAGCGCGTGCCCGGCATCGCCCGCATGAACATCTACGGCGGCAGCGAGCGCGAGATGCAGGTGATCGTCGATCCCGAGCGGCTGGCGCGCTTCCAGATCACCGTGCCGCAGGTGGTGTCGGCGCTGCGCCAGGCCAACGCGTCGATTTCCGGCGGCGCCGTCGAGGAAGGCAAGCGGCGCTATACCGTGCGCACCGAAGGCGACCTGGAGAGCCCGGGGGCAGTGCGCGACGTGGTGCTGCGGTCCGATACCGACCCGGTCACCGGCCGGGTCGCGCGGGTGACCGTGGGCGACGTCGCCGAGGTGACGTTCGACTACAAGGAAGCGGTCTCCAACATCCGCCGCTTCGGCACGCCGGCGATCGGCATGCCGATGTACCGTGAGACCGGCGCCAACGTCATCGAGACCATGCAGGGCGTGCGCGACGCCATCGCCGAACTGCAGCGCGACTACCTGCCGGCCCAGAACCTGATCCTGCAGCAGGTCTACGACGAGACCACCTACATCGACTCCGCGATCGAGCTGGTCACCAGCAACATCTACATCGGCGGCGCGCTGGCGGCGCTGGTGCTGTTCACCTTCCTGCGGTCCTGGCAGGCGACGCTCGTCGTGTCCCTGGCGATCCCGGTATCGGTCATCGGCTCGTTCGTCGCGATGGCGGCGCTCGGGCGGTCGATCAATGTCATCTCGCTGGCCGGCATCGCCTTCGCGGTCGGCATGGTGGTCGACGCCGCCATCGTCGTGCTGGAGAACATCTTCCGGCTGCGCCAGACCGGTCACAGCGCCCGCGACGCCGCCTATCGCGGCGCCGCCCAGGTCTGGGGCGCGGTGCTGGTCTCGGCCCTCACCACGGTCATGGTGTTCCTGCCGATCCTGATCATGGAGCTGGAGGTCGGCCAGCTGTTCCGCGACATCGCGGTGGCGATCTCGGTCTCGGTCCTGCTGTCGCTGCTGGTGTCGGTGACCGTGATCCCGGCGCTCGCCGGCCGGCTGCTCGGCAAGAACCCGAACTCCATGGGCACCCTGCGGATACCGCTGATCGACTCCGGCGCCCGGGCGTTCAAGGCCGGCGCCCTCGCCCTGACCCGCCAGGCCATCCACCACAAGCCGGTCGCGATCGGCCTGATCGTCGGGCTCACCGCCGTCACCTCGGCGGTCACCTGGGCGATGCTGCCGAAGATCGACTACCTGCCGAACGGCAACCGGAACCTGGTGATCGGGTGGGTGCAGCCGCCGGCCGGCTACAACCTCGGGACCATGACCGCGATCGCCGGGCGCATCGAGGACGCCACCCGCGACCTGTGGGCCACCGACGGCGACCAGTCGCCCACGACCGCCGACGGCCGGCCGAAAATCGCGCAGTTCTTCTTCGCCGCGTTCCGGGCCAACGCGATCATCGGCGCCGCGGCGGTCGACCCGGCGCGCGCCGCCGACCTGATCGACCCGATGCGCAATGCCGCGTTCAGCGAGCCGGGCACCCTCGGCTTCTTCCGCCAGACCTCGCTGTTCGGCCGCGGCATCGGCGGCGCCAGGGCGATCGACCTGGACATCGCCGGCGGCAGCCTGGAGCAGATCGTCGAGGTCGCCGGCCGGGCCGCCCGCAAGGTCGCGACCGCCATGCCGCGCGACCAGGGCACCCAGATGCGGCCGCGTCCCGGCCTGACCCTGGGAGCCCCGGAGGTCCGGGTGGTTCCCGACCGGCTGCGGCTGGCCGACAACGGCGTCACCGCGGTCGAGCTTGGCCAGACCGTCGACGCCTTCAACGACGGCCTGCGGGTGGCCGAGATCACCGTCGCCGGCGAACGCATCGACCTGACCCTGCGCGGCCCGTTCAAGCAGATCACCGAGACCCAGGGCATCCGAGACCTGCCGGTGGTCACCGCTTCGGGGACGATCGTGCCGGTCGGCTCGCTCGCCGGCGTGTTCGAGACCGCCGGTCCGACCGAGATCCGCCACCGCGAGCGCGCCCGGACCATCACCTTGCAGATCAGCCCGCCCGCGGCGATGCCTCTGGAGCAGGCGATGGACATCCTGCGCGCCGAGGTGATCGAGCCGCTGCGTGCCGAGGGGCTGCCGCCGGGCACCAAGCTGCTGATGTCCGGTACCGCCGACAAGCTGACCGAGACCTGGAACCACATGGTCCTGGACCTCGCGCTGGCGCTGGTCATCGTCTACCTGGTGATGGCGGTGCTGTTCGAGAGCTTCTTCTATCCGCTGATCATCGTGTTCTCGGTGCCGCTGGCGACCGCCGGCGGCGTGATCGGGCTGTGGCTGCTGAACCGGCTGTACCAGCAGAACCTCGACATGCTGACCCTGCTGGGCTTCGTGATCCTGATCGGGACCGTGGTCAACAACGCCATCCTGCTGGTCGACCAGACCCTGTACCACCTGCGCAAGGAGGGCCTGACGCCGGCCGAGGCGATCCTCGAGGCGACCGGCAACCGCATCCGACCGATCTTCATGTCCACCCTGACCAGCGTGCTGGGCATGATGCCGCTGGTGCTGATGCCCGGCGCCGGCTCGGAGCTGTATCGCGGCCTCGGCTCGGTGGTGGTGGGCGGGCTGTCGCTGTCGGCGGTGCTGACCCTCGGGCTGATTCCGCCGATGCTGTCGCTGTTCATGGCGGCGATCGAGGGGCGTGCGGCCCGGGACAAGGCCAAGCCGGCGGCCGGCCCGGTCGCCGAGGGCAAGGCTCCGGCCGAGTAGCGCCGCGCCGTCACCGGGCGGCCCGAAACCTGCATGAACTCGGACGGGCGGGTGCGCGTGTCACGCGCACCGTCGCGCGACGGGGAGAATATGTTAACATTTTCTAGGACAGGGTTGGGGAAGCCTGTACAGGTTCGTCAAGGGATCTCGGGGGCGCCGGCATGACGCCGCAGCAGTTTGTGAGCGTTCTACAGGAACACGAGGCATGGCTCGCCAAGGGCCGGGGCGGCGTGCGCGCCAACCTGGCCCGGCAGAACCTCGCCGGCTTCTCGCTGGAGGGCGCCCGGCTTCGCGGCGCCAAGATGTCGGGTGCCGACCTGTCCCGCTCGATCCTGATCCGCACCGACCTCAGCCACACCGACCTGTTCTGCGCGATCCTCGACGGCGCCGACGCCAAGGGCGCCAGCTTCGAGAACGCCGACCTGCGCGGCGCCAACATCCGCAACGTCAACTTCAACGGCGCAAACCTCCGCGGCGCCGACTTCCGCGGCGGCACGCTGATGTTCGGCAGCGACAACGAGGACGGCAGCCGCGAGGCCCCGACCCGCAACGAGCGCGGCGCCGACCTGTCGAACTCCGCGATGGCGAACGCCAACCTTGCCGGCGCGACCCTGACCGGGGCCAACCTGTCCAGCGTCAACCTGCGCAACGCCAACCTCGAGGGCGCCGATCTCTCGAACTGCATCCTGGCGGACACCGACTTCACCGGCGCCAACCTTCAGGACGTCAACCTGAAGAACGCGATCATCGACAACACCATCTTCAAGCACGCCAATCTCGCCGGCGCGACCATCGACGGCTGCGACATGGCCTCGGCGAACCTGACCGGCGCCAACATGGTGCGCAGCGAGGACTCGCTGCCGCCGGACATCCGCGACACCCTGAACAACCACTACGTCTGGATCCGCGAGGACGGCCGCCTCGGCAACCGCGCGGTGCTGGTCAACACCGACCTCACCTTCATCGACATCCCGGGCGTAAACCTGTCGGGGGCCGACCTGCACGGCTCCAACATGTCGGGCGCCAACCTCTCCGAGGTCCTGATGGTCATGTCCGACCTCGCCAAGTGCAACCTGGAGGGCGCCAATCTCTCCAAGTCGCTGCTCGAGGGCGTCAACCTGTCGGGCGCCAACCTGACCGGCGCCAATCTCGAGGAGGCGGTGATCGGCCCGGTCAACCTCAAGGACAGCAAGGGCAGGCAGACCGGGCGCCTGTGGCCCGCGAACCTGTCGGGTGCCAAGCTCAACGACGCCAAGCTGCGCGGCGCCAACCTGCGCGGCGCCAACCTGTCGCATTGCGATCTCACCGGCGCCGATCTGACCGGCGCCGACATCACCGGCTGCAATCTCACCGATTCGATCGTCGACATCGAACAGCTGGATGCCGCGGTGAACAACGAGGCCGCGACCGCCTGATCCGCACGGTTTCCGGGGGGCGCGCAAGGCGGTTCAGGCGTCGGCCCGCCGATCGGATACCGCAGGTTCGCCGATCGAATACCGAAACATCCTTTTAACCTTTGGCCCTTAAGGCTATGACAAGGCTGTTCATCCGGGCACTCTGTCCGGGTCGTGAAACCGTTAGCGATGAACGCCGGCTTGTCAGCACCTTCGAACGACGCACGCGGCCGAATGCTCTCGACCATCAGCGACCAACTGGAGCGGCTGATGACGCGGGTTGCGGATGACGTTGCCCGCTATGCCGACACCAAAGTCGGTCCGGCCGGTGGCGGTTTCGTGATTTACTACCTGACCGACGAGACCGGCGAGCCGTTGAAGTCCACGAACGCCGGCGACCAGGGAATCACGCTGGAGGATATCGAGAGGACCGGCGGGTTCGAACGACTGCGGAACTACTGCGAGGAACTGTCCCTGTCTCTCCGCATCGACGAGCACTACTACGCGGACGACCCGCGACCGACGAAGATCTACCGCGTCATCGTCGATGGGTGGGGTTGACGTGTCGTCATGACCATGACCCCCGAACAGATCCTGGACATCATCGCGAGCCATGAGCGTTGGCTTCAGCGCAAGTCCGGCGGCAGCCGGGCGAACCTGTCGGGCTGCAACCTCGCCGACTTCAACCTCGCCCAGGTCAACCTGCAGTCCGCCAAGCTGTCCGGCGCCTATCTGGCACGCGCCATTCTCACCGGCGCCGACCTGTCCTATTCCGACATGTTCTGCGCCAACCTGGACGGCGCCGACCTCAACCGCGCGCTGCTGATCCGCGCCGACCTGCGCGGCGCCTTCATGCGCGGCGCCAACCTCGCCCACGCCAACCTGAAGGAAGCCGACCTGCGCGGCGGCGCGCTGATCAGCGGCAACCCGGCCGCCCCCGCCACCATCATCCGTGCCAACATCGGCCAGTCGGACATGGACGAGGCCGACATGGGCGGCGCCAACCTGTCAGGCACCGACCTGTCGCATTCGAGCATGATCGGCGCGACACTCGAGAAGACGCTGCTGTGCGGCGCCAACCTGTCCGGCGTGAACCTGGAGGGGGCCAATCTGCAGGGCGCCGACCTGTCGGGCGCCAACCTCTCCAGCGCCCGTATCGTCGGTGCCAACCTCGCCGGCGCCAACCTGACCGGCGCGCTGATCCACCGGACCCAGTTCCAGAAGTCCGACCTGCACGGCGCCGTGCTGGAGAACGTCGACCTGTCCTCGGCCGACCTCGCCGGCGCCAACCTCAGCGCCGGCGACGGCCGCGGGCTGTCGCGCTCGATGCGGGACATCCTGCAAGAGCACGCGGTCTGGATCCGCGAGCAGGGACGCGGCGGTTCGCGGGCCCAGCTCGCCAAGACCGATCTCAGCAACATCGACATCTCGGACGTCAACCTGTCCGGTGCCGACCTGCGCGAGGCGGTGCTGACGGGGGCGGTGATGCGCCGGACCAGCCTGGTGATGTCGGACCTGTCCGGCGCCCGCCTCAACGGCGCCGACCTGCGCGACGCCGAACTGGCCGGCGTCAACCTGACCGGCGCCGACCTGACCGGCGCCCGGCTCGCCGGCGTCGATCTGACCTCGGTCGAGCTGAAGGGGGCCGACGGCCAGCCGACCGGCCGCCTCTGGGTCGCCAACCTGTCGGGCGCGATCCTCGTGGATGTCGACCTGACCGGCGCCCGGCTGTCCGGCGCCAACCTGAAGGGCGCCGATCTGACCGGGGCCCGCCTGACGCGCGCGCAACTCCGGGGTACCGACCTCGACGGTGCCCGCATCACCGAGCAGCAGCTCGCACAGGCGTCCATGCGGTGACCCGCCTGCCCGGCACCGCGTCAACGGCGGCGAACCGGGCGTCGAGCCTGCGGCAACCGCCTCGCGTCCCGCCGAGCCGGCCGGTACCGCGCGCCACCCCGGACAGCCCGCACTAACCGGACGTCGCCATGTCGAGCACCGGGCACGTCGAAGAGACCATGAGGCTGCTGGCGCTCGCCGGCCGACTGACGCAGGCCGGCGAACATGCCAGCGCGATCGAAACCTACCGCACCATTGCCGGACGCCATCCCGCCGCCCCAGCAGGCTGGCGACAGCTGGCCGCGGCAAGCGCACAGTACGGCACGCGCCCGGCCGCCGCCGTCGCCCTGAAGCGGGCCCTGACGCTCGCCCCGGAGGACGGCGCCACGACCCGGTTGCTGCTGTTCATCGACCTCGCCGGAACCCCCGCCGCCCGCCACCGGGCGCTCGCGATGGCAGCCTTGACCAACCCGGCCGAGGCCCGGGCGATGGGACAGCTCGCGTCGAGCTATCAGCTGCAGGACCGAACCGGACCGGCGGAGCGCTGCGCCCGGCAGGCGCTGGCCGCCGATCCCAGCCTGGTCGAGGTGCGGATGAACCTCGCCGTGATCCTGCGCAACAATGGGCAGGTCGCGGCCAGTCGCGCCGAGCTCCGGCGGGCGGCCATCCTGCAGCCGGCGGCGCTGCTGACCTGGCGCCGCATCGCCATCGCCGAGGAGCTGCTGTCCAATCTGGCGGGTGCCGAGGCGGCCGCCCGACGCGCCCTTGCCGTCGACCGCCGCGACCACGACGCCGCAATCGTCCTGGCCTTCGTCCACCGCCGGACCGGGCGGATCGAGGCCGCCCTGCAGGGCTTGGCCGCGCTGCCGGACCGGCTGCTCGGCGAGATCAAGCGCGACGTCGTCGAGTTCGAGCTCGGGGCCCTGCACGACCGGCTAGGCGAGACCGACGCCGCTTTCGCCCACTTCACCCGGGGAAACGCGCTGGCGCTCGCCCGCGCGGCCCCCGGTACGGCCAACGCGGCCGCCTATGTCGCCGAGGTCCGGGCGCACGCCCAGGCGCTGGCCGCGTCCTACGTGCGACGCTGGCGGCCGGCCCGGCCGGTCGACCCGCCGCCGGTCTTCATGGTCGGCTTCCCGCGGTCCGGCACGACGCTGCTCGACCAGGTCCTGGACGCGCATCCCGAGGTCCGCGTGCTCGAGGAACTGCCGATCCTGTCCGCGGTGGCGAACCGGCTCGCGCGCCCGCACGCGACCCTGCCGGAGCGCCTCGCCGACCTGACCGAGCCCCAGATCGGCGAGCTGCGGGCGACGTACTCGGCACTCCGCGAGCGCTACGCCGGCCCCGACGCGCCGGCGATGGTAATCGACAAGATGCCGCTCAACATCGCGCTGACCGGGCTGATCCTGCGGATGTACCCGAACGCCCGGATCGTGCTGTCGCTGCGCCACCCGTGCGACGTCTGCCTGAGCTGCTTCATGCAGCCGTTCCGGCTCAACCCGTCGATGGCGAACTTCGTCGACCTGGATTCGGCGACGCGCCTGTATGCCCTGGTCATGCGGGTCTGGCTGCGGGCCCGCCACGCGCTGTCGCCCGACCACGTCGCGGTGCGCTACGAGGACCTGATCGAGGACGTCGAAGGCCATGCCCGCCGGACGGTCGCCTTCCTGGGGCTGGAGTGGGACGACCGGGTGCTCGGCCATCTCGAGCACGCCAGGTCGCGCGGCCTGATCCGGACCCCGAGCTTCCGCCAGGTGACGGAGCCGATCTACAAGCGGGCCCGTGGCCGGTGGCACCGGTACCGCGCCCACCTCGAGCCGTTCATGGACCGGCTGGACCCGTTCATCGACGAATTCGGCTACCGCGAGGAAGGTTGACCGCGGCCGCCGCTACCAGCCGTTGACGCGATCCCAGAACTCGACCACCGGCTGCTCCTCGCCCAGCTCCGTCCCGTCGACCACCGCATAGCGCTCGTACATGGCGGCGGTCATGCAGGCGTGGTTCGGCAGCACCCGGACCCGCGCGCCGATCGGCAGCACCGCAAACGGAACGCCGCCGGGTCCACCCAGCCGCCCGTGCTCCTGGTGTACCGCCTCGACCGTGAGGTTGGGGAACGGCGACCCGGCGACGTCGGTGACCAGGCCGAAGTGGCGGTCGGTCGGCTGCGACGCCGTCGACCGGTCCTTCGACAGCGCCAGCCCGCCGGCGTCGATATGGGCGGTGCCCTCGGTCGTGCGGTGGTTGATCACGCTGGACAGCACGCTCAGCGCGATGTCGTCGAGCCCGCAGCAGCCGACGCCGGCCTGGAACAGGTCCATGAACATGTACACGCCCGGCCGGAACTCGGTCACCCCCTCCAGGTGGCGGGCGAACAGCGCGCCCGGGGTCGAGCCGACGCTGACCTCGCGGCACGGGATGCCGGTCGCCCGGATCCGCTCGGCCGCGCTCACCGCGCCGGCGCGCTCGGCCTCGGCGATCACCGCCACCGCGTCGGCATCGGTGCAGCCGTAGGTGTGGCCGGCATGGGCCAGAACGCCGCGCACCTCCATGCCGCCTTCGTGGAGGATCCGGGCGGCGGCAAGCAGCGCCTCGGACCCCGGGGCGACGCCGCCGCGGTGCTCGCCGACGTCGACCTCCAGCATGACCGCGAACCGCACACCCTGCCCGCGCCCGACCCGCACCACCTCGGCCGCCACGTCCGGGCTGTCGATGGTGATCGCCAGGTCGACGCCGTCGCGCAGCAGCGCCGCCGCCTCGGGCAGCCGGTTGGGGGCGATGCAGTTGGCGTGGACGATGTCGCGGATGCCGTTCTCCGCGAAGTAGTGCGCCTCGCGCAGGGTCGACACCGTCACCGCCAGCGGGCCGTCGCCGACCGCCCGGCGTACCACCTCGGCCGATTTCGCGGTCTTGCCGTGCGGCCGCAGCCGGACCCCCAGCTCGGCGGCACGCGCCCGCATGCGCGCCTGGTTGCTCTCCAGCTTGCGCCGGTCCAGCACCAGGTGCGGGGTCGGCAGATCCTTGATCAGCATGTCGGTTTCCTGTCCTCAGACCACGCGATGCACCAGCTCGCGCCCGTCGCGCAGCCGGGCGATATTGTCGATCACGACCGCCAGGCCGCGTTCCAGCGTGCCGAGCGTGAAGAACGCCACATGCGGGGCGACCACCACCCGGTCGATCGCCAGCAGCGGGTTGTCGCGCGGCGTCGGCTCCTCGGCGAACACGTCGAGCCCGGCCCCCATGAGATGCCCGCTGGTCAGCGCCGCCACCATCGCGTCCTCGGCTATCAGCCCGCCGCGCGCGGTGTTGACGACGATCGCGCCCGGCTTCATCGCGGCGATCGCCTCGCGGTCTAGCCAGTGCCGCGTGTCCTCGGTCAGCGGCATGTGCAGCGACAGGATGTCGGACTCGGCCAGCAGCGTCGGCTTGTCGACCCAGGTGCCGACCGCGTCGGCCTTCTCGGACCGGCAGCAGTAGACGACGCGCGCGCCCATCGCCTCCAGCACCGGCGCCAGCAGCCGCGGCACCGACCCGTAGCCGGCGAGGCCGACGGTACGGCCGGCCAGCTCGCCGAGCGTGTCCTGCATCTCGGCCGGCCAGCCCCAGCCCTCGCCGCGCCGGGTGCGGGCGTCGAACACCGGCAGCCGACGCAGGCAGGACAGCATCAGCAGCAGCGTCATCTCCATGACCGCCCGGCTGTTGGAGCCCGGCATGTTGCAGACCGCCACGCCGCGCGCGCGGGCGGCCTCCAGGTCGATGGTGTTGACCCCGACCCCGAGCTTCTGGACCAGCTTCAGCCGCGGGGCGGCCGCGATATGCTCGGCGGTGACCGGCCGAAGGTTGTGCAGCAGCACGTCGGTGTCCGGCAGCAGTTCGGCCAGCCGGGCATCGTCGTCCTCGGCGCAGGCGGCGATCTCCAGATCGTGCTCGGCCGCCAGCGCCTCCAGCCGGGCGGCCAGCCAGGGGCCGACGCCGTAGTGGTAGATGACCTTCATGACGCCACCGCCCGGCCCCAGGGGAAGCGCGAGCGCGGCGGCAGCGCGACTCCGCCCGGCACCTCCTCGGCCAGCCGCAGCCCCTCGTTCCACTTGGCCATGCGCTCGGACCGGGCGAACGACCCGACCTTGAGCTGGGGGATCGCCCAGCCGACCGCGAGGTGCACGATCGTAACGTCCTCGGTCTCGCCGGACCGGGCCGACACGATGGCGCCCCAGCCGGCCGCATCGGCCGCCGCGAGGGCGGCCCGGGTCTCGGTCAGGGTGCCGATCTGGTTCGGCTTGATCAGTGCGGTGTTGCCGGCCCCGGCCGCGGCCGCCGCGGCGATCCGCGCGGCGTTGGTGGTGACCAGATCATCGCCGACGATCTGCACGCCGGCCGGCGCCGCCCGGGTGAACGCCGCGACACCGGCCAGGTCGTCCTCGGCCAGCGGGTCCTCGATCGACACCACCGGATAACGCTCCAGCCAGCCCAGCAGCATCTCGGCGAGGCCGTCGGAGTCGATCTCCCGGCCGTCGCGCGCCAGCCGGTAGCGGCCGTCGCGGCCGAAATCCGAGGCGGCGATGTCGAGGGCGATGGCGACCTCGTCGCCCGGCTTGCGGCCGGACCGCTCGATCGCCCGCAGCAGCAGGTCGAGGGCGTCCTCGTTGCCGTCGAACGCCGGCCACCAGCCGCCCTCGTCGGCCACCCCCTGCAGCCGGCCGGCATCGGCCAGCAGTTCGCCCGCCGCCCGGTACACCTCGGCGGTCCAGTCGAGCGCGGTCGGGTAGTCGGGGGCGCCGACCGCGACCACCATGAAGTCCTGCACGTCGACCCGGCGCGCGGCATGGGCACCGCCGCCGAGGATCTGGATCTCCGGCAGCGGCAGCGGCCCGGGCTCGTCGCCGGCCAGGTAGCGCCACAGCGGCAGGCCGCGCGCGGCGGCGGCGGCGTGCGCCAGCGCCATCGAGGTGGCGACCAGCGCGTTGCCGCCGAGGCGGGACTTGTCCGGGCTGCCATCCAGCGCGATCAGCACGCGGTCCAGCTCCTCCTGGGCCGAAGCGTCGCGGCCGACCAGGGTCTCGGCGATCGGCCCGTTGACCGCCGCCACCGCGGCCCGCACGTCGCGGCCGCCGAACGCCGTCCCACCGTCGCGCTTGTCCAGGGCCTCGGCCGATCCGGTCGAGGCGCCGGCCGGCGCGATCGCCCGGCCGACGGCGCCGCCGGCACAGCGGATCTCGACCTCGACGGTCGGCCGGCCACGGCTGTCCCAGACCCGCCTGCCGATCACTCTCTCGATGCGGTCGCTCACCCTGCGATCTCCCTGGTCCAGTCGTCCCGAAGTGCCGCCAAACGTTCCACCGGCTCGGCCAGCCACTCCCTGGCCTTGCCCCGGACCCGCGCACGCTCCGCCTCGTCGGTCAGGTACTCGACCGGCGACTTGCCGTCCACCCGGGCCAGGAACAGCCCCGGCAGCAGCGTGGCGATGCGGGCCTCGACGGCGTCCGCCGGCTCCCAGTCCACCCGCGCCCGGTAGCCGGCCCACAAGCGATCGAACGATTCCAGCAGGTCGGCGGCGGCCCGCTTCACGTGCAGGGCCTTCAGCAGCAGGTGGTTGAGGCAGAACGCCACGTCGAAGGCCGGGTCGCCCCACCAGGCGCACTCGGCGTCCAGCAGGATGGGGCCGTGCGGCCCGACCTGGATGTTCTTCGGGCTGACGTCGCCATGCACCAGACAGCGCCTGGTCGCCGCCGTGCGGGCCACCAGCGCGTGCAGGATCTCGGCCCGGTCCGGGTGGGCCCGCGCCGCCGCCTCCAGATAGGGCTCCAAGCGGATCGCGTGGAAGATCGCATCGGTGGCGAACTCGACCGCCAGTTCGGGCCGGGCGGCGCTGCCGGCATGGATCCGCCCGAGCCGGTCGCCGACCGCCCAGGCGACCGCCGGGTCGACGACACCGGCCAGCAGGTCTGCCTTCCACAGCCGGTGCCGCGACGGCTCCAGCCACGCCATGGCGAACAGCCCGGCCGTCGCGTCGTGACCGAGGATCGCCGGCACCGCCTCCGGCACGAGCGCGCCGGCGACCCGGAACCACGCCACCTCGTAGACGTTGCGCTCGACCGGGGCGCGCCAGTCGGCCGCGACCTTGAGTCGGGCGAGCGCCCGCTTCACGCAGAATGGCCCGCCGGCCGCGTCGATCCGCCAGATGTCGGACGCGACCCCGCCGCTCAGCGCCTCGGTCTGCGGGGTCTCGTCGGGTCCGACCAGCCGCATCCGCCGGACGGCGTCCAGGACCTCGCGCGGCAGATCCCCCGTCATGCCGCACCCCCGTTCTCGAGCTCCCGGATCATGAGCTGCACCGTCTTGGCGCCGTTCTCGGTGTCCTGGGTGCCGACGCCGCGGAATCCCAGGCGCTCGTGAAACCGGATCGAGCGGTCGTTGGCCGGCCGCAGGTTGACCTCGCAGGCCAGCCGCGGCACGCCGGCGGCACCGGCCGCCGCCGCCAGGTCGTCGTACAGCGCGGCGCCGATGCCGGCCGACCGCAGCGCGGAATCGACCACGATCCGGTCGACGTACAGGAAGGCGTCGTAACGCTGCTCGAACCACCGGTAGTTCGGGCTGCCGTAGTCGACTCCGGGCCCCAGGGCGATCATCATCCCGACGGGGTTGTCGTCCCGCACCGCGACGCGGAAGTGCGGCACGGTCGCCGCGAACCGCTCGAGGTCGTGCCGCTCCAGGGCATTGACCGCCGGAACCGCGGCGTTGTTCAGCGGCACCAGCGCCGCAAGGTCGTCGGCCGCCACACCGCGTATCCGCACACCCGCGCTCATGCCGTTCGCCCCCGCCGCCCGCGCCGTCGCGGCGCCTCGTTGAAATCCAGACCGATACCGTTCAGTACACGATCCAGCTCGGCCGCGTCAGCCGGTCCGCAGGCCTCCCGGGCCGCCCGCACCGTGCGAGCGTCCAGGGTCGCCTCCGCCGCCCCCGTGCCGGACAGCCGGGCCCGGGCGGCGTCCAGCCGGTCGGCCGTCGGGGTCAGTGCCGCCAGTGTCCCCGCGAAGTCGGCGCCGCCCGCGACCGCCGCGGTCAACGCGAGCCGCCGCCGCGGTCCGCCCGCAGCCTCGACAACGGCCGACAGTCGCAGCGCGCGCTCCATCGCCGCCACCCGGTCGCCGCCGGACGCCAGCAGCCCGGCGATATCGACCTCGGCAGCCCCGGCGTCGACGGCGATCAGGGCGGCGACCGCAGCCGACCGGGCGAAGGCGTCGTCCGGGACCGCGTCGATCCGGTCGCCGGCCAGGATCGCCTCGGCCGGGCGCAGCGCCGGATGCCGGACCGGGCGCGCCGCACCGGTCTCGTCGGCGATCCAGGCAACCGCACCGACCGCGAGCGCCGCCGCCGGGGTCGCCGGCACCATCAGCAGCGCCGGGATCCCCGAGGCCACCACCGGGTCGCCGCCGGCGCCCGGCCGGTCCGCCAGTGCCCGGTAGGGGCTACGCTGGGCGACCATCAGCGCGGCCGCCTTTGCGACGTCCAGGGCGACGCCGCCACCGATCGCGACCACCGCGTCGCAACCCTCGAAGCCATAGCCGGCCACCGCCTCGGCGACGGTCGCCACGGACGGGCCGGTCGCCCGGTCGAACGCCCAGACCGCGAGGCCCTCGGCCTCCAGGCCGTGCACCACGTCCAGGCCGGCCGGCGGGGTTCCGAGCGACCGGCCACCGACCAGCATCGGTCGCCCGATCCGCCGGTCGCGGCACCATTCCGCAATCGCCGAAATCGCCGCGGGTACGCGCCGTGTCGGCGCGGGCAGCCCCCATAGATATCCACAGGCCGTCATCGCGAAGTCGTCCTGTCCACGACAAGAATGCCGAGCGGTTTCGAGCCCGATCGACCCCTGCTGTGTTGCCGCATCTGCAACGGCCTGCGGCAGGCGGAGGACCGAGTGTTTACCATAACAATTTGACATCTCCGGAGCGGCGACCAATGATTTTGCCGGCAGGTAGCGGCGGGCACACGATGCGTTCGTCGCTCCGCGTACGGCGCGGGGGGAAGACGCCGGGGACGACTGTAGACGCCAAGCAAGATCGATAAAAAGCGCGTCTGGACCATCACTCGGTAGTGTCTGAGCCGTCTGGGATTGCATTCCTGGAAACCGTGCCGCGCGGACAACGACAACGAACGAGAGACGGGAGCAGATCATGGACAAGCGCAAGTCGGGGGCCAATCATCCCTACATTCCCGAGCTGAGGGAACAGCTCCGACGAGGTGAGGTCGATCGTCGCGAGTTCCTGCGCACGATTACGCTGCTCGGCGTGTCGGCCGGGTCCGCCTACGCGATGGCGGGCGAGATCCTCGGCCAGGGGCTGACCGCGCCGGCGCGCGCCCAGGGCAAGGCCGGCGGCACCTTCAAGTTCGCCATGAAGGTCCAGGAGATGACCGATCCGGCGACCTTCGACTGGACCGAGAAGTCGAACGTGGCGCGCCACATCCTCGAGTATCTGACCATCACCGGGCCGGACAACGTCACCCGCCCGTATCTCGCCGAGAGCTGGTCGGCCTCCGAGGACCTGAAGACCTGGGAGCTGAAGCTCCGCAAGGGCGTGAAGTGGAACAACGGCGACGAGTTCAACGCCGACGACGTGGTCTACAACTTCACCCGCTGGCTGGATCCGAAGACCGGCTCGTCCAACGTCGGCCTGTTCTCGGCGATGGTCGAGGAGGTCGACACCGGCAAGAAGGACAAGGACGGCAAGCCCGTCATGTCCAAGCGGATGACCGAGGGCGCGGTCGAGAAGGTCGACAGCCACACCGTCCGCCTGCACCTGAACTCGCCGGTGCTGTCGATCCCCGAGAACCTGTACAACTACCCGACCGCCATCGTGCACCGGAAGTTCGGCGAGATGGGCGCAAACCTGTCGAAGAACCCGATCGGCACGGGCCCCTACGAACTCGCCGAGTTCACGGTCGGCAGCCTTGCCGTCCTGAAGAAGCGGAAGGACCCGTACTGGGGCGGCGAAGTGTATCTCGACGAGATCCAGTACATCGATCTCGGTGAGGACTCCTCGGCGCAGATCGCGGCGATCGCCTCCGGCCAGGTCGACGGCATCTACGAGGTCGACGTCAGCCAGCTCGACGTCTACGACGCCCTGCCGGGCGTGAAGGTATACGAGGCGGCGACCGCCCAGACCGCGATCGGCCGCATGAAGGTCACCGAGAAGCCGTTCGACGACATCAAGGTACGCAAGGCCGTCCAGCTCTGCATGAACACCCCGGAGATCCTGAAGATCGCCTATCGCGGTCGCGGGCAGCCGGCCGAGCACCACCACGTGTCGCCGATTCATCCCGAGTACTTCAAGCTGCCGTTCCCGAAGTACGACCCGGCGGCCGCCAAGAAGCTGCTCGCGGAGGCCGGCTACCCGGACGGCATCACCCTGAAGATCGATTTCGGCCAGACTTCCGGCGCCTGGGAGCTGGCGGCGATGCAGGCCTTCAAGGAGCAGTGCGCACCGGCCGGCATCAACCTGGAGCTCAACCCGGTCCCGGCGGCCACCTACTGGGGCATCTGGACGACCACGCCGTTCGGCATGACGTCCTGGACCCACCGGCCGCTCGGCGTGATGGTGCTGAACCTCGCCTATCGCTCCGGGGTGCCGTGGAACGAGGCCAGCTACGCCAATCCGGAGTTCGACAAGGCTCTCGACGTGGCCAGTGCGATCCTCGACGTCACCAAGCGCAAGGCTGCGATGGAGAAGGTCGAGAGGATCCTTCAGGACGACGCGATCATGGTGCAACCGATCTGGCGGTCGGTGTTCTCCGCCGCCACCGACAAGGTGAAGGGCTACGTCACGCACCCGACCCTGTACCATCAGTGGCACAAGGTCTGGCTGGACGCGTAAGCCGGCCGCGAACCGGCGGGCGGTGTGATGGCGCCGCCCGCTGGTCTTCGTAGCGACGATCGCGCGCCAAGGGTGCGCGCCACCGAGGGGGGCGTGCCGGCGGTCCAATGGCCGCCGGCGCGGCACGGGAGGCGAACCGAGCGATGCTGATCTTTCTCGCCAAGCGACTGGGATACCTGGTGTTCACCATGCTGGTGGTGTCCATCCTGGTGTTCCTCGTGCTGGAGCTCGATCCGGGGAACGTGGCGCAGAAGGTGCTGGGGCCGTATTCCAACGACGAGCAGCGCCAGATCTGGATGGAGGCCAACGGGTATCTCGACCCGCTGCCGGTCCGTTACGCGCGCTGGCTGGGCGACTTCATGATCGGCGACTTCGGGATGTCGACCCGCTTCAAGGTGCCGGTCTCCGAGATCCTGCTGCCGCGCCTCGGCAACACCGCCCTGCTCGGCCTCGGGGTGCTGCTGGTCATGGTCCCGCTGGCGCTGCTGCTGGGCGTGCTGTCCGGCATGAAGGAAGGCTCGGTCCAGGACCGCACGATCTCGGTATTCTCGATCGCCACGACCTCGGTTCCGGAGTTCGCCTCGGGCGTGTTCCTGGTCGGGATCTTCGTGCTGTGGCTAGGCTGGCTGCCGGGTGTCAGCAACATGGTCGGCGGGTTCGACATCGCCCAGATGGTGCTGCCGGTGGCGGCGCTGGTCATGTACGGCTTCGGCTACATCACCCGCATGACCCGGGCGTCGATGGCCGAGGTGATGCAGACCCACTACATCCGGACCGCGGTCCTCAAGGGCGTGCCGCAGCGCCAGGTGATCATGAAGCATGCGCTGCGCAATGCCCTGATCGCGCCGTTCACGGTGATCATGCTGCAGATCAACTGGCTGCTCTCGGGCGTGATCGTCATCGAGTACCTGTTCGCCTACAAGGGCTTCGGCTCGCTGCTGCTGGAAGCCGCCCTGAACAAGGACATCTTCGTCATCGAGGCGTGCACCATGGTGGCGGTGCTGGTCGCCGTCGGCACCCAGACCCTGGCGGACATCGGGTACATGTACCTGAACCCGCGCATCCGGTTCAGCTGAGGAGCGCGCGATGGTCGCAAGCACGGAAGCCGCCGTCCCGCTGCCTCGGCGCCAGTCCGCCCTGGCCCGGTTCCTCAAGAGCGTCGCCCTGCTGCGCGAGAGCCCGGTCGGGATGGTCGGGGCCGGCATCGTGATCGCCTGGGCCCTGGCCGCGATCCTCGCCCCGCTGATCTCGCCGTTCGACCCGAACTCGACGATCCTGCCGTTCCAGAAGCCCGGCGCGATCGACCCGACCACCGGCAAGGTGTTCTGGCTCGGCACCGACAAGATCGGCCGCGACATCCTTTCGCGGATCATCTATGGCGGCCGCCGGGTGCTGATCTACGGGCCGATCGCCACCGCCTGCGCCTACGCGGTCGGCATCGTCATGGGACTGGCCGCCGGCTACTTCCGGGGCTGGTGGGATTCGATCCTGTCGCGGGTGTCGGACATCGTGCTGTCGTTCCCGATCTTCGTGCTGTACGTGATCGTGATCTCGACCTTCGGCGCCTCGGGGCTGAACATCGTGCTGGCGATCATCTTCGCCTCCGCCCCCGGGATCATGCGCATCGTGCGCGGCCTGACCCTGGACCTGCGCAACCGCGACTACGTGGCGGCCGCGCAGACCCGCGGCGAGAGCCCACTCTACATCATGTTCGTGGAGATCCTGCCGAACGCCCGCGGCCCGCTGATCGTCGACGCCTGCCTGCGGCTCGGCTACGTGACCATCACCATCGGCACCCTCGGCTTCCTCGGACTCGGCCTGCCGCCGCCGGATCCGGACTGGGGCGGCATGGTCAACGAGAACCGGGCCCTGGCCCCGGCCTTTCCGCACATGATCGTGTACCCCTGCCTGGCGATCTCGTCGCTGGTGCTGGGGCTCAACCTGCTGGCCGACGGCCTGCGCGAGATCTCGATCCGGGATTGAGGAGGCAGCGATGACGGAAGACGCCCGCCCGCCGGTCCTGGAGATCGAGAACCTGTGCATCTCCTACTTCACCCGGGCCGGCGAGATCCCGGCGGTGAAGGACTTCAACCTGACCGTCCATGCGGGCGAAAGCGTCGGGCTCGTCGGCGAGTCGGGCTGCGGCAAGTCGACCGTCGCCATGGCGATCATGCGCTATCTCGGTTCCAACGGCGGCATCGTCGGCGGCTCCATCAAGTTCAAGGGCCGCGACATCACCCACCTGTCGGACGAGGAGCTGCGCCGGATGCGCGGCTCCGAGGTGGCGATGATCTACCAGGAGCCGATGGCCGCCCTCAATCCCGCGTTGACCATCGGCGCCCAGCTCATGGAAGTGCCGCTAATCCACGAAGCGGTGTCCGAGCAGGAGGCCTACGACCGCTCTCGGCAGATGCTGGCCGACGTCAAGCTGCCGGACCCGGACAGGGTGATGGCGGCCTATCCGCACCAGATCTCCGGCGGTCAGCAGCAGCGCGTGGTGATCGCCATGGCGCTGCTGTCCAAGCCCGCCCTGCTGCTGCTCGACGAGCCGACGACCGCGCTCGACGTCACGGTCGAAGCCGGCATCATCGAGCTGATCGCCGAGATCGCCGGGAAGTTCGGGACCGCCCAGGTGTTCATCAGCCACAACCTCGGGCTGGTGCGCGAGACCTGCGACCGGATCTGCGTGATGTACTCCGGCGAGGCGGTCGAGACCGGCACCATCGGCGACGTCTTCACCAGGATGCGCCACCCCTACACGCGCGGGCTGTTCGGCGCGATCCCGCTGCCCAGCGCCAACAAGAACGACCGGCCGCTGGTGGCGATCCCGGGGCAGCTGCCGCTGCCGCACCAGCGCCCGGAAGGCTGCAACTTCGGGCCGCGCTGCGAGTACTTCCGGGACGGTGTCTGCGGCCCGAACGCGATCGAGATGCGCGACGTTCCAGGGGAGAAGAGCCCGCACCAGACCCGCTGCGCCCGCTTCGAGGAGATCGACTGGGACGCGCCGCTCGGCGCCGGCCAGGTCAACGATCCGATCGAGCCCGGCGAGCCGGTGCTGGTGGTCGACGGCATGCGCAAGTACTACGAGCTGTACGACCGCTCGATCAAGGCCATGCTGTCGGGCGAGGGCGTGAAGTACGTCAAGGCCAACGAGACCCTGTCGTTCGACGCCCGCGAGGCGGAGATCGTCGCGATCGTCGGCGAGTCCGGATGCGGCAAGTCGACCTTCGCCAAGGTCCTGATGGGGCTGGAGACCGCCACCGAAGGCACCATCACCTTCAAGGGCGACGAGATCGAGAGCACCGAAGTCCAGCAACGGCCGCGCGAGCAGGTGGCGTCGCTGCAGATGGTGTTCCAGAATCCGAACGATACCCTGAACCCGTCGATGACGGTCGGCGGCCAGATCGGCCGGGTGATCCGCAAGTTCGGGGTCGAGACCGACCCCGACAAGGTGCACGAGCGGGTGATGCGGCTGCTCGACATGGTCAAGCTGCCGCGCGACTTCTACTTCCGCCGGCCGCGCCAGCTCTCGGGCGGCCAGAAGCAGCGGGTCGGCGTGGCCCGGGCGTTCGCCGGCAACCCGGCCATGGTGATCGCCGACGAGCCGGTCTCGGCGCTCGACGTGTCGGTGCAGGCGGCGGTCACCGAACTGCTCATGGAGATCCAGCGCGAGCACGGCACCACGCTGCTGTTCATCAGCCACGACCTGTCGGTGGTCCGCTACCTCGCCGACCGCATCGTGGTCATGTATCTCGGCCAGATCATGGAGCAGGGCACCACCGAGGAGGTGTTCGCGCCGCCCTATCACCCGTACACCGAGGCGCTGCTGTCGGCGGTGCCGATCGCCGACACCTCGGTCGACAAGCGCAAGATCGTGCTGGAAGGCAACCTGCCGAGCGTGCTCAACCCGCCGAAGGGGTGCCCGTTCGAGACCCGCTGCCCGCGCAAGCTGGGCGCGATCTGCGAGACCGAGCGCCCGCCGGTCCTGGTTGACAGCGACACCCATCGGATCGCCTGTCACATCCCGCTGGAAAGCCTGCAGGCGGTGGAACCGGTGTTCTTCAGCGTGGCAGAGACCGGATCGCCGGCCGGCCCAGGGGCCGGGAGCGCGACAACCGGGAGCGCGGCGGGCGAGTGAACGGGGCCGCAGCGACGATCGACGGCCGTTAACGGGATGTTCACCAGTCGGCCGTAAGGTGCTACTCGACCATCCGACGCACGGAGGAAATTTATGGCCATTGACGGCATCGGCACCACGCTCAGCTCGCACACCGTCGCCGGGGTGCGGGCCCAGAACGAGCAGGTCCGGACGCTCGGGGCCGGCTTCTCGAAGCTCCTGGAAGGCGCTGCGCAGGTCGCCGAGGGCGCCCAGGGCGCGGCGTCGAGCAGTGCGGCGGCTCCGATCGACCCGAACCGCGGCCAGACGGTCGACATCTTCGCCTGACAGCGCTTCGGGGCGGCATCGGACACCCGTTACCCGTTCCCTGCACCGACACAGACGAGAAGGGCGCACCGCTGATCGCGGCGCGCCCTTTCCGCATCCAGCCAGCGGCATGCTCCTTCAGAGCGGGTCGCTTCCGAACAGGCGGTGCAGCACGCGCACGGCCTGGGCGAAGTGGTCGGCCAGTTCGGCCAGGACGGCTTCTGAAGGCGCCCCGAGAGCCTCGCGCCGGGCGTTCTCCCGGAGCTTGGCCAGCATCGGGGCGCGGTCCTCCCTGGTGACGGCCACCAACGTCTCCTGCTCACCTTCCTCTTGGTCCCAGGCGCGCAGCGCCGTCAGGAGCAGGACGTCGAGGGATTCGATCAGAGTATCGGTCATGCGGCCGGGGTGGGCGCAGGCGAGGGAGGCGAAGCCGTGAACGGATTCCGTCAGGGCGTCGAAGGCCACCAGCTGTCTTTCCCGCCGAACGACGGCAGCGGTTTGTTCGGGGGTCTTGGACGCGGCGGCGATGTGGGCCAGGTATTTCTGGAGCAACTGCCGGATCCTGGCCGCGCACCGGGTGCGGACACCGAGGGAATACCCCTCGTCACTCTCACCGCGGGCGATGTTGAGTACGACCAGGAGACGGGCCAGTTGCACGCCCAGTTCCTGGTCGACCAAGGCCAGGGCCTCGCCGGGAGCCGGGGTGGGTGAGACGAGATACACGGGCTCGGAAAGTTCCGGCGCGGCCAGGGAACTGGCTTCGCGTTTCATCCAGCGGCTGGTGCGGGAAAGGTCGAAATGGATGAAATAGCGGGTCTCCCCCTCGATGACCGCCTCGTCGATCGGGATGGCTCCGATCCGCCGGTAGAGGGGGAGAATCTTGGGGGCGGTCGTGCCGACGGTGTGGGTGAAGCCCTCCTCGCGGAGCGCCTCGAAGACATCGTTCCAGAAGGCGAACAGGCCGGAGAGGGAGTTGTCGTCCACCACAAAGAACGCCATGAACTCGCAGACACGGCCCTGGGCCGCCTGCGGGGTGAGTTCCAGCGGCATGGTGAAGCCGAAGGCGCCGCTCTGCAGCTGGTTGAGCCGGACGTTCACCGCGGCCCCAGCGTCGAACCGATCGTTGGTGAAACGGCCCCAGAGTGCCTGGTCCTCGTAGGGCACGCGGGTGCGCAGGCGCTCGCCGGGAATATCCCAGTCCCAAAGGGTGCGGATGAGGCGGTTGTGGGTCACATGCGCGAAGCCCCGGTAGAAAAGGCGCTCGAACGATTCGCGCACGGCAGGATCGTTGGCATCGAGGCGGCGGGTGCGGCGGAGGAGCTTGGCGGGTTCGGTCACGGTGGGCGGCGGCCGGTCATGGATGATGCCGAATTGCGGTGTCAGTTACGATGACAGTGCGCCGGACTGACGATCGCGTCGAGCGACGCTGCCCTCTCGATCGATCCGAGTCGCGTCCAGACCGTCGGCATCTTCGCCCGACGGCGTCCCGCGACGATCCGCAGCAACGAGAAGAGCGCGCCGCGAATTGCGGCGCGCCCTTTCCTCATGCCACCCGGAGGGTCGGTCAGACCTCTTCGGGGATCGCGGTCGCGACCGACTTCACCATCTCGGTGATGCGCTTGCGCAGGTTCGGATTCTTGATCGAGTAGTAGGCGCGAACCAGCTCGAGGGTCTCGCGGCGGGCCATCGGATCCGTCGGGTTCTCCTCGTACTCGTCCTTCACTGCACCGCTCTTCATCCGGCGCGGCGAGTGCGCGGCGGTGTCATCCGACATGTCGTCGAAGAAAAAGCTGACCGGCACGTCCAGGATCTGGCCGATGTCCCAGAGCCGGGAGGCGCTGATCCGGTTGCTGCCGCGCTCGTACTTCTGAACCTGCTGGAACGTGATGTTGAGGGCGTCGCCGAGCTGCTCCTGGCTCATGCCGAGCAGTGTGCGGCGCAGCCGGACGCGGCGACCGACGTGAACGTCGATCGGGTTGTTGTTCGTGATCTGGTAGTTCGGATCGTCGCGTCGGGATTCAGCTTTCGCTTGAGCCATGTGACGAATCTAACCTCCTCGTGGCAAGTGCAATGCCAGCTTAATTACCAGCATATGCCGAATATTCCGTTAACAGTAGCGCAGCAGAGGTGATCGATAGATCCGTATTTTCCACAGTACCGCGCCCGGCACACAGCCCTTGCTTGGAATCTCCGGTCGGGGGACGGCGTGCGGAGGGCTCCCGCGTCGCCACGGTCGATCAACCGTGACGGGCGATATAGGGTTCCCGAATTCGGAACGCAATCAAAATGACCCGACGACGTGGGCCGGACCGTCCCGCCGCGCGGAGACGGCGGTCGCTGAATGCAGGGTTGCTCTGCCGTATCGCCGGGGCGCCGCAGTCGTGCGGCCGAAGGTCACACCGGCCGGCCGGGGTGCCGGGGATGGTCGCGCGGCGCCAGCAGCCAGCGGCGGGCCACCTCGCCGTATCCGGACAGCCGGAACCCGCCGTTGCGCTCCAGTACCGCACTGCGGTTGGCCCGAAAGACCTTCGGCAGCACGAACCAGGCGAGGCCAGGCCGCTCGTGGTGGAGCGCATGCAGGTTGTTGGAGAGGTACAGCCAGGCAAGCGGGCCGCGGCTCTCGACGATGGCGCTGCGGTGGCCCGGCAGCGCGGCCGGGCGATGCTCGGCGAACGACCGAAGCAGCATCAGCGAGGTCGCCGGCCAGGCCACGGCGAGCAGGTAGAGCCAGACCGGAACCCCGAACGCACCGTCGACGACGGCCGCCACCGCCGCCGCTTGCAGGGCGTGCCGGAGCCACAGGTTCCTCAACCTGCGGTCACCGCGATGCAGCCGCCGCCCCTCCGCGACCGCGAACCGGCCGACGGTCCACAACGGCCCCAGGACAAGCCGTCCGGCCAGCGTGTTGAGCACCAAAAGCAGGTTTCGGTGCAGCCGGCCGATGCGCTCCCAGGTCCCGGCGGTCACGTAGAAGCTCTCGGGGTCGTCCAGCGGATCGGTGAGCCGTTCGTCCACATGGTGCTGCATGTGGGTTTCCCGATAGCGCTCGTAGGCCAGCCAGAGGGTCAGCGGCGGCCCGGCGATCCAGCGGTTCAGGCCGGGGCTCGGCGTCGGATGGCCGTGGATGACTTCGTGCTGGAGCGAGGCCTGCCAGGCGACGCACCAGGCCGCCAGCGGCGCCCACAGCCAGAGCGGCAGCAACGCCCCGCCGCCGGCGGCCAGAGCCGCCGCCCAGCCGCCATAGATCCCGGCCGCCAGGGCCACGGTCTGCCATTCCACGCGGTCCGTCAGCCGGACCTCGGCGGCCGCGGCCGACGGCAGGGCGGCTCCGCCGCTGTCGCCGAAGATCCCGGTGGTCGGGGCGGCGGGACGGGCATCGAACGGAGCGCTGTCGGGGGTCTGCGTCATGCAGCCGACGGTATGGTCTGTGCGACCGTTGCCACAACGCTGGTACGCGAAACTTATGTTGTTTATGGTGCGCAATCGTTCTTTCTGTTTACTAAACGCAACACCCGACCATGGCCCCTGCGACGTCGAGCCTCGACAAGCGCCTCACCGTCCAGCTGTTCAGGGATCGCCTGGAACAGGCCATGGAGCGCACCGGCACGACCCGGGCCGGGCTGGCGCGCCGGATCGGCGTCGACCGCTCCACCCTGTCGCAGATCCTGTCGCCGGAAAGCGTCCGGCTGCCGCGGGCCGACACCGTCGCCGCCATGGCCGGGGCGCTGCAGGTCAGCCTGGACTGGCTGCTCGGGCTGACCGAAGGCAACCAGCTCGGTGCCGACATCCTGGAGCGGGCGCCGGAGATCTCGCCGCGGCGCCGGGCGCCGGAGGACGAGAACCTGCGCCGCTGGTACGCCGAGGCCGCCGGCTACAAGATCCGCCTGGTACCGACCAATCTGCCGGACCCCCTGAAGATCGCCGAGGTCGTCGCCTACGAGTACCGCGAGACCCCGGGGCTGAGCGCCGAGCAGGCCATGCGGCGCTCGCTCGACCGCCTCGACTACGCCCGCCAGCCCGAGACCGACATCGAGATATGCACCTCGATCCAGATGCTGCGCGGTTTCGCCCTGGGCCAGGGAGTCTGGGAGGACCTGCCGGCGGAGGTGCGGATCCGCCAGCTGGTCCACATCGCCGACCTGATCGACGAGCTGTATCCGAGCGTCCGGTGGTATCTCTACGACGGCCGGAACGAGTACGCGGTGCCGGTGACGGTGTTCGGCCCGAAGCGGGCGGCCCTGTATGTCGGCAACATGTACCTGGTGTTCACCACGACCGAGCATATCCGGGTGCTGACCCGCCGGTTCGACGACCTGATCCGGCGGGCCGTCGTCCAGGCCCACGAGATCCCCGGCTTCGTGCGCCGGCTGGTCGCCGAACTGCAGGAGACCGGTGGATGAGTGCCGTCGCCGCCCTCGCCATGTACGACCTCCCGGAACTGCGGGCCGCGACCGATTCCTGGTGGCATGCGATCGCCCGGGCCCTGCGGGCCGAAGGTCTCGCCGACGTGCCGCCGGCCCTCGACCGGGCCCGCCCGGTGCAGACGATCTGGCGCGACCCGGCGCTGCTGCTGACCCAGACCTGCGGCTACCCGCTGATGCACGAGTTCGCCGACGTGCTGTCCGCGGTGGCCGTGCCGAGCTACGCCGCCGAGGGCTGTGCCGCCGGCCGCTACCGCAGCGCCTTCGTGGTCCGCGACGACGATCCCGCGGTCGGTCTCGCCGACCTGCGCGGCCGCCGCGCGGCGGCCAACGGCCCGGACTCGCAGTCCGGCTGCAACGTCCTGCGCGCCGCCGTCGCGCCGCTCGCCGGGGCCGGCCGGTTCTTCGGCGCGGTCGTCTGGTCCGGCGCCCACCGGGCCAGCGCAGCGGCCGTGCGGACCGGCGCCGCCGACATCGCGGCGATCGACGCCGTCACCTTCGCGCTGCTGCGCCGCTACGCCCCCGCCGAGGTCGACGGGCTGCGGGTGCTGGACTGGAGCGCCGAGGCCCCCGCCCTGCCCTACGCCACCCGCCGCGACGCCGATGCCGAGACCCGGGCCCGGATCACCGCCGCCCTGTTGAACGCCGCCGAGCACCCGGACGCCGCCGCGGCGCGAGCCGGACTGCTGCTGACGGCCGTGGCGCCGATCGACGACGGCGCCTATGCCGCGATTCCCGCGATGCGACGGACCGCCGAGCGGCTCGGATATCCAGAGCTCGCCTGAGCTTTCCACCACTGGTTTCACCGCCCTGCCGACGGCGCCATACTGCCGGCCCGCAAGCAGAGGACCGAACCATGCACAAGAGCCGCCTGGGTGCCGTGGTGATCGACTGCCGCACCGATGACCTCGACGACGCCACCGCGTTCTGGACCGGGGCTCTCGGCTACGACGTGGCCCCCGACCAATCGGACGACAGATACGTCTCCCTGGTCGGGCCCGGCGGCGAGGTGAAGATCATCCTCCAGAAGGTCGAGCACGACAGCCGTGTCCATCTCGACATCGAGACCGACGATATCGAGGCCGAGGTCGAGCGGCTGGTCGGCCTGGGTGCTGCGATCGTCGCCCGGATCAAGGGATGGGTCGTGCTGGAGGCCCCCAGCGGTCATCGGTTCTGCGTGGTCAAGCCGCAGCGCTCGGACTTCGCCGCGAACGCCACCCCGCACGCCTGAACCCGGCCGTGCTGCTGATCTTCGACGTCGACGGCACCTTGGTCGACAGCCGCGCCATGATCCTGGAGTGCGCCCGCCGCACCTTCGCCGACGGGTGGTTTCCCCATCCCGGCGACGCGGCGTTCCTGGCGACCATCGGCCTGCTGCCGGACCGCATGATGGAGCGGTTGTTCCCGGACCGCCCGGAGCCGGAGCGCTTGGCGCTGGCCGCGCGCTACGTCGAGGCGGTGAAATCGGCCCGGCGCGAGCGGCCGGACATCGAGACGCCGTACCCCGGCATCGACGGCCTGCTGGCGGCGGTCGACCGGGCCGGCTTCGCCCTCGGCATCGCCACCGGCAAGCGCCGCCCGGGCGTCGACCACATGCTGGACACCAACGGCTGGCACGGGTTGTTCCGCTCGCTGCAGACCGCCGAGAGCGGCCCGGGCAAGCCGGATCCGACGCTGATCCGCAACGCCATGGCCGAGACCGGTCACGCCCCCGAGGCGACCGTGATGATCGGCGACTCGGTGTTCGACATGCAGATGGCGCGGGCGGCGGGCGTCACCGCGATCGGCGTCGGCTGGGGGTACAACGCCCTCGACGCGCTGTCTTCGGCCGGCGCCCACCATATCGTGGCCGGCGTGCCGGCCCTGCGGGACCTTCTGCTGGGTCTGGACCGCAACGCCTGAAGCCGGACGCGGCGACGCATGCGGTGTTGACGCCGGTCGAACCGCCGCGCCAACTGGATGTCATGAAGATCGAGCGGATCGACGTCACCCGGCACCGCCTGCATCTCGACCCGCCGTTCCGGGCCAGCTGGGACACCCGGCCCCGAACCGTGTTCGAGGCGGCGGTGATGCGGGTGATCACCGACGACGGGCTGGTCGGCATCGGCTCCGGCGACCTGATGCTGGGCTTCGAGCAGCACGAGCACCTGTTCCTCGGCCGGGACCCGCTCGACCTGGACCGCCACTGGCGGGTCCTCGACAACCTGGCGTTCCACTACAGCCGCTACTGGCCGCTCGACCTGGCGCTCTGGGACCTCGCCGGCAAGATCCTGGGCCAGCCGGTCTGGCGGCTGGTCGGCGGCCGCTCCGACCGCACGGCGCTGTACGCCTCGTCGGGCACCCTGCGCGACCCGTCGGCGATGGCCGACGCCGCCTATGCGTTCCTCGACGCCGGCTTCCCGGCGATGAAGATCCGCTTCCACCGCGGCGACTGGCGCGAGGACATCGCCGCGCTGGAGGCGGTGCGCGACGCGGTCGGCGACCGGCTGGTCCTGATGGTCGACTGCAACCAGGGTTGGCGCATGCCCTGGGACGTCGAGCCGCCCTGGACCCTGAAGGACGCCGTCGCGGTCGGCCGTGAGCTCGAGGAGCTCGACGTGTTCTGGATGGAGGAGCCGCTGCACCGCGCCGACTACGCCGGCATGGCGGCCCTGCGCGACATGCTCGACGTCCGCATCGCCGGCGGCGAGATGAACCGCGAGACCTTCGAGTTCCGCACCCTGATCGAGCGGCGCTGCCTGGACGTGCTGCAGCCGGACGCCGCCCTGACCGGCGGGATCGGCGGGCTGAAGCGGGTCGCCGAGGCGGCCGTCGACGCCGGGCTGACGTTCACCCCGCACACCTGGTCGAACGGGCTCGGCTTCGTCGCCAACGCCCATCTGGCGGTCGGCGCCGGCAACCCGCCCTTTCTCGAATTCCCCTACGACCCGCCGGAATGGACGCCGGAACGCCGCGACTTCATGCTGACCGAGCCGATCCAGGTCCCCGAAGGCGGCGAGCTGATCCTGTCCGATGAGCCCGGTCTCGGCGTCGCCCTCGACGAGGACCGGCTGGCGGCGACCCGGATCGGCTGACAAGCTGGGTCATGGGTCCCGGCTCTCCGCTTTGCTGCGGCCAGGATGAGGGGGATATGGATGCGCCCCGCTTCCTCATCCCGGCCGAAGCGGCGAAGCCGCGATGAGCCGGGACCCATGCGCGAGTTGCCCCGTCCTACACCGGCCCCGCCCGGCCGGCCGCCAGGTCGGCGATCCGGCCGGCGTGGAACGGCGCGTACCCCGGCGATTCATGGACCCGCGCGCCCTTCATCAGTTCGGCATAGGCCGGCAGCGCATGGAACGGGATCGCCGGGTTGGCGTGGTGCTCGGCATGGTTCGGCATGTTCCACGCGATCCAGCGCACCGGCGCCAGCGACACCGTCGAGCGGGTGTTGGCCCAGTAGTCCCTCACCGTCGGGCAGCCCCAGTGCTCGCTCAGCAGATACAGCCGCAGGAACGGCTGGCCGAGCAGCACCGGGACCACCCAGAGCCTTAGCGCAAGGTCGCTGCCGAGGGCGACGGATCCGGCCGCCAGGACCCCGTACAGCGCGAGATAGGCCCGGGCCTCCGCGATCGACCGGCGACGCAGCCGGTCGTCCAGGAAGGCGTCCGGCGCGATTCCGCGCGCCCGGCGCAGCAGGCCGCGGACGGTGCGGAACCAGTACTCGATTCCCGAGACGATCCAGGCATAGCCGACCAGTGTCGTCGGCTTCGGGGTCGCCAGTTCCGGGTCGCGTTCCGGGTCCTGGGTGAACCGGTGGTGGGCGAAGTGGAAGGCCGCGAACCAGCGCGGCGGCAGGACCAGGACGAATCCCGCCACATCCCCCACGACGCGGTTCAGCCACCCGGTACGGAACGCCGTGCGGTGCACCGTCTCGTGCAGCGGGGCGAACAGGAAGACCAGCACGATGCCATGGGCAACCGCCGGCAGCAGCCACCACGCCCCGGGGGCCGCCAGGACCGCCGCCCCGGTCATTGCCGCCAGGCCGAGATGCGTCAGAATCCGCCGGACTCCGGGGCCGTCGCGCCGTTCCGACAGGGCTTTCAGACGGGCCGCATCCGGCCGGGGACGATGTTGCAATTCGGTCACAGCAAGCTCGCTATCGATCATGCCAGAAAATTTTTTGCGCCTGCTCACTAATTTTCCGCTTGCGTTACGCAGCGCGGGAGACCAGATTTTGCAGTGCAGCACGACTGCCCAACGTGCTGCTTCACTTCTTGGGCGTTTCCTCCCTTAACTCGGGCCGCCGTCAGGCGGCCCTTTTTTCTTGCCCGGCCATCGGAGCGGCGGATCTTTGCGCCCGGCCGGCCGCCGATGCTACCCGGACGGGTGGGGTCTTGCCTACGCGGCTCGATGGTCCGGTCGGCTGCCAAGCCGGTCAGGCCCCGCGGCGCGGCGGGAACTGCCGGTGCCGCGCGGCAGGCCTTGCCGGGGCGGCCGAACCGGAGCCCCGGCAAATCCTGCCCCCGCCCTGCGTCGACCGTCTCAACCAACTGAAAAAATACACTTTTCATTCGACGACACCCTGGCCCGGCGCTTGCGACGCCTCCCGCGAACGAACACCAATCGCGGGAGCGACCGAATGTCCGACTACGATCCGCGCGCCATCGAGGGCGCCAGCACCGACTGGCCGGCAGTGATCGACGGGCCGGCGCCCGGGGTGCCGATCCGCACGCCGGCCGAGCTGTGCGGCCGCGCCGCCGGACCGGTCGAGATCGCGGCGGCCAACGAGAACGCCCCGCTGGCCGACGACGACGGCGACTCCGGCTCGCAGCTGTTCGACCAGCTGCCGCGGGTGATCCGCGAGGCGGTCGACGAGTGGGCCACCAAGCTGATGGCCCAGCCCTGGCGGTTCCGGCGCGAGGTGATGACCCATTTTGCCAAGGTGTTCGCCGACCAGTTCGAGGCCAACATCCCGGACATGACCGAGGAGGCCTATGAGGGCCTGCGCGAGATCGGCTTCACCTGCCTGCTCGAGCGCCTCGACGACGGCAAGCCGGTCGCCGACCTGCACCAGGCCCGGATCTACCTCGACAGCGTTCACGACCATCACAAGCTCGCGGCCAGGGTCTTCCTCGGCCGCACGGGGCCGCGTCAGCTGGCACTTAACTGACCGGTTTCGCCTACCGCCTCCTCGCAGGCGGCGACTACTCCAGAGCCCTCACTTCGGCCGTCCCCCTCGGGACGGCCGCTTTCTTTGCGGTGGCCTGCCCGTGCTGGCTTGCTCGGTGCGGAACGGACGTGGCGCGTCGCCTTTCCGCCCCCCCCCCGAGATCACGCCCGCGCACGCAGGTTCAGCGGCGGGCGCGGCCTGGCCATCCTCCGGACACAGGTCCCGGCTCTCCGCGGCTATGCCGCTACGGCCGGGATGAGGGGAGCAAGGGAGACCGCCCAAGCCCCCTCATCCCGGACCGGGGTGCCGGAGGCACGGCGGAGCAACTGTCATGTTCAGGCGTTGCTGCCGGGCGCCCGCCAGTTCGGCGCCCCCGGCGGTCGCGGGTACGCCGAGCAGCACCGGCGCGAGCCGACGGCAGCCCGTCGCACCGCATGCCTCCCGGTCCGCGGACAAAAAAGGGGCCGCCCGGAAGCGGCCCTCGAGTTCGGGGGGAATGAAAAGGTCCGGCGCGATACTCAGCGGCGAACCATGCCGGAGACACCGACGTCCCCGGCCTCGATCGCGGCCTTGAGCATGTCGAGGCCGCGGGCGAGCTCTTCGTAGGTCTCGCGATAACGGGTCAGCTCGCGGACCTCGGTGTCCTGGACGGTTCCCTTGGTCGGGTTGCCGAGATCGAGCAGCTTGGCGAGGTATCGGCCCTTGATCCGGGCGGCCAGCTTGGCGACCCCCTCGATCTCGGCGGGGTTCACGTCCATCACGGTGTCGGCGACGACGCGCCGGGACTCCTCGGCCGCGAACCGTTCCAGCTCGCGGATGTACTGGGCGGCGTTGACCCGGCCGCGTTGCGGCATGCCCTCGTGCAGCCAAGCGGCCTTGCCGCGGGCCTTCGGGGCGGCGGAACGCGGCGCAGGCTTCCCGGACAGGACCGCGCGGGCCTGGGCCGGCCGGGCATCGCCGGAGCGGGCGGCTGCGGCATGGGCCGCCGGGCGGTCGAAGTCGGCAAGCTCGTCCATGTCGCGGACCGGCCGAAGCTGGCTCTGCACCCGCGGCGCGGCGCGATCCGCCGCCGCGTTGACGTTGGCCGGGGTGCGGTTCGGGGACGCCACGCTGCGCGCCGGGCGGGCCGGACGGGCCGCCGGCAGCTTGGCCGGCGCCGGCGCCTCGCCCCCGGTCTCCTGGAACGGATCCCAGTTCCCGAGGGTGTCGATGGCGGCCTGGCCCTTCTTCAACGCTGCAGCAAGCGACATGTGCGTCTCCCTGGTCTCGGCGGCCCGGCAGAGGATTCCGCCGCACCTGATCTCGATACGACCGAAGCAAGGGGCATGCCATTCACCGGGACAACGCTCGACCGTCGCCCCCGGTTCCCGGGTCTGCTAGGGTCCGCGCGGGCCGCGTTCGCCGGCCCGGAGAACCGACGGGGCGCGCAGGGAGGACGGGATGGTCGCGGTCATCGAGGGGCTGCTGTCCAAGGATCAGGTACAGACCATCGCCAAGCGGCTGTTCGGCGCCCAGTTCGTCGACGGCAGCATGAGCGGCGGCCCGCTCGGCGAGAGCATCAAGAAGAACACCCAGGTGTCGCCGCAGAGCCCGGAGTACCGGGAGCTGTCGCAGCTGGTCCTGGGCGTGCTGCGCCAGAACGACCAGGTGGCGATCACCGCCCTGCCGCGGCGCATCCTGTCGCCGATCTTTGCGTCCTACGTCGAAGGCAACCGCTACGGCGAGCACGTCGACGCCGCCCTGATGGGGCCGTATCCGGGAATGCGTACCGACCTGTCGATCACCATCTTCCTGAACGATCCCGGCGCCTACGAGGGCGGCGAGCTGGTGATGCAGACCCCGTTCGGCGAGCAGGTCTACAAGCGCCCGTCCGGCGACGCGGTGCTGTACCCGACCCACTACGTGCACCGGGTCAACCCGGTGACCCGCGGCCGGCGGCTGGCGATCGTGACCTGGATGGAGAGCATGGTCCGCGACCCGGCCAAGCGCGAGATCATCGGCGACCTGGCGGAGGTGATGGACCGGCTGGTCCGCGACAACGCCGACGGCGAGAGCATCCGGCGGGTCGAGAAGGCGCGCCTGAACCTGCTGCGGATGTGGGCCGAGACCTGACCGGCCGCGGCTTGACCCGGCCCCGGCCGCGCGCGAGCATTCCCATGGAACGACGAACCGGACCTGTGCCGGCAGGGAGCGAGGCAGACCGATGGTCGCAGGCCGCACATCCGCCCTGCTGAAGCGGCTGACCCGGCCGGCCCCGCCCTTGCCGGCCGACTTCCCCAATTTCTCCTACGCCACCCCCGAGCACCGGCTGCTCAAGCGGCTGGCGATCCAGGTGGTCGAGCGGCTGACCGGCCAGCCGAGGCTGAAGCGGCTGTACCTGGAGCACCGGCTGAACCCGATCCCCGACGAGGACTTCTGGACCGCCGCGATCCGCAAGCTCGAGCTCAACCTGGTGTACGACCGGGCGCGCTGGCGGGCGGTGCCGAAGGACGGCCCGCTGGTGATCGTCGCCAACCACCCGTTCGGGGTACTGGACGGCATCATCATCAGCTACCTGACCTCGCAGATCCGACCGCGCTTCAAGGTGCTGACCAACTCGGTGCTGTTCCGGGCGCCGGAGGTCCAGCCGTTCCTGCTGCCGATCGACTTCGCCGAGACCCGCGCAGCGCTCGCCACCAACATCGAGTCGCGGCGCCAGGCCCTGCAGGAGCTGTCGGAAGGCGGTGCCGTGGTGGTGTTCCCCGGCGGCACCGTGTCGACGGCGACGCCGCCGTTCGGCCGCGCCTACGACCCGGACTGGAAGCCGTTCACGTCGAAGCTGATCGTGCAGGCCCGGGCCAGCGTGGTGCCGGTGTTCTTCGAGGGCCAGAACAGCCGGTTGTTCCAGATCGCCAGCAACCTCAGCCAGACGGCCCGCGAGTCGCTGCTGTTCAAGGAGATCGCCCGGCGCATCGGCAGCGACGTTCCGATCCGGATCGGCGACGTCCTGCCCTACGCGACCCTGGAGCGCTACCGCGACCGCAAGGAGCTGATCGAGTACCTGCGCCGGGTCACCTACGAGCTCGGCGGCCAGGATCCCTCGAAGCGGATGCGGGTGCGGTAGCGGTCACGCGCTGCGCGGCCAGTCCGGGTGGTGGCTGTCGATCACGTAGGCATGGCTGTGCCGCAGCCCGCCGCCGGCCGGCACGGCGCCGCGCACGTGCGGGTGATCGGCCGGCAGGTCGGCATGCACGTGCTCGAGAGTCTCCGGGTCCCGGCTCGGCCAGAGCATGACGGCCAGCAGCACGGCGCCGCCGGCGACCGCCGCCAGCACGGCGAAGGTCAGCGGGATGCCGATCCCGGTCCCGAGCCAGCCGGCGGCCGGGTAGGTCAGCAGCCAGCAGGCATGCGACAGCGCGAACTGCGCGGCGAACAGCGCCGGCCGGTCCTCCGGATGCGACGACCGCCGCAGCAGCCGGCCCGACGGGGTCTGGGTGACCGAATAGGCCAGCCCCAGCAGCAGCCAGAACCCGACGATCGCCGGGAAGCCCGAGCCGAACGCTGCCGCCGCCGCCAGCCCCGCCGTCAGCATCGCACCGCCGCCGAGCATCGCGGCCCGGTCGGCAACCGTCTCCAGCAGACGCGGCAGCACCAGGGCGGCGATCATCGAGCCGCCGCCGAAGGCCGCCAGCGCCAGCGCGGTCGCCTGCTGGTCCAGCCCGAGACCGCCCTGCACGATCACCACGGTGTTGACGATCACCATCGACCCGCCGGCCGAGACCGCCAGGCTGAGTGCCAGCAGACCGCGCAGCCGCGGCGTGGCCAGGTAGATGCGCAGGCCCCGGGTGGTGCGGTCGTAGATGCCGCGCGGTGCCACCGGCGCCGGACTCGGCAGCGCCACCGACACGACCAGCGCCGCCGACGCCAGGAAGCCGAGGACGGTCCCGGCGAACAGGTCGTGGAAGCCGACGACCGTGAGCAGCGCCGCCGCCAGCATCGGGCTGACCAGGCTCTCCATGTCGTAGGCCAGCCGGGACAGCGACAGCGCGCGGGTGTAGTCGGCCTCGTCCGGCAGCACGTCCGGGATGGTCGCCTGGAAGGTCGGGGTGAAGGCGGCGGAGGCAGCCTGCAGCGCGAAGATCAGGACGTAGACCTGCCAGACCTCGGTCACGAACGGCAGCGAGACGGCGACGGCCGCGCGTACCAGATCGAGGGCGACCAGCATCCCCCGCCGCGGCCAGCGCTCGGCGAACGCCGCAGCGATCGGGGCGACGCCGACATAGGCGATCATCTTGATGGCCAGCGCCGTCCCCAGCACCAGACCGGCGTCCGCGCCGGCCAGGTCGTAGGCCAGCAGGCCGAGCGCCACCGTGGCCAGTCCGGTGCCGACCAGGGCGACGACCTGGGCCAGAAACAGGTGGCGGTAGGTCCGGTTACCGAGAACCCGCAGCATGGCGCCGGTCCGCGCGGTTCAGCCGGGATAGCCCAGCAGCCGCGCCGCTTCGGCCGGCAGCCGGCCGCGGCGGCCGAGCGCGTCGACCTTCATCAGCATCATCATGCTGAACGCGTCGCGGATCTTGCCGTCGAGCACCATGTCCAGGGCCTCGGCGAACGGCAGCCGGCGGATCTCCAGCATCTCGCCGTCGTCGGGGTCGGTGTCGCCGGGGCTGAGATCCCAGGCCAGGAACCCGAAGCCGATCTCGTCGGTCACCGCGTTCGAGAAGTCGGTCTGCAGGAACTCGTGCCAGCTGGCGGCGCTCAGCCCGGTCTCCTCGCGCAGCTCGCGCCTGGCCGATTCCAGCGGCGGCAGGGCCGGGTCGCCGCCGCCCTCCGGCAGCTCCCAGGAGTAGTAGTCGCGCGGGAACCGGTGCTGGCCGACCAGCCAGGTACAGCCGTCGGCATCGACCGGCACCACTCCGACGGCGATGCCCTTCATGCTGCACACCCCGTAGATGCCGGGATTGCCGCTCGGCCGCAGCACGTCGTGCTCGATCACGCTGATCCACGGATTGTCGTAGACCCGCCGGCTGCTCCGCACGGTCCACGGCCCGCGCCGCTGCTCGTCCGCCATGAAGAACTCCGATATGGTGCGGCGGGACCCTACCCCGCGGCGACCGCTGCCGGAAGATGGTGAGACGGCGATGACCATGGATGCTGGCGCCACCGCGTTCTGGATCGAGCGGCCCGGGCACGCGGCCCTGCGGACCGAGGACCTGCCGCCGCGCGGCCCCGACGACGTCCTGGTCGAGACCCTGTACAGCGGGGTCAGCCGCGGCACCGAGACCCTGGTGTTCACCGGCCGGGTCCCGGTCAGCCAGCACGACGTCATGCGCTGCCCGTTCCAGGCCGGCGGGTTCCCCGGCCCGGTCAAGTACGGCTACTGCTCGGTCGGGCGCGTCGTCGAAGGGCCTGCCGGCCTGGTCGGCCGCGCCGGGTTCTGTCTGCACCCGCACCAGGACCGCTACGTGGTGCCGGCCGCCTCCTTCACCCCGCTGCCCGACGCCCTGCCGCCGGCGCGCGCGGTGCTGGCCGCCAACATGGAGACGGCGCTGAACGGGGTCTGGGACGCCGCGATCCGGCCGGGCGACCGGGTCTGCGTGATCGGCCTCGGCGTCGTCGGCCTGCTGGCCGCCCGGCTGGCGGCGCGGATCCCGCAGGCCGAGGTGCTGGCGGTCGACCTCGATCCGGCCAAGCGGACGCCGGCCGAGGCGCTCGGGCTGCGCTTCGCCGAAGCGCCACCGGACGGGGCCGAGTTCGACGTGATCCTGCATGCCAGCGGCCACCCGGACGGGCTGGTCACCGCCCTCGGGGTCGCCGGCTTCGAGGCCACCATCGTGGAGCTGAGCTGGTACGGATCGACCCCGGTGACATTGCCGCTCGGCGAGGCGTTCCACTCCAGGCGGCTGACCATCCGGTCGAGCCAGGTCGGCGCGGTGGCGACCGCCCAGCGCAGCCGCTGGAGCTACGCCCGGCGGATGGCCAAGGCGCTGGACCTGCTGTGCGATCCGGCACTCGACGCGCTGATCGACGGCGAGAGCCGGTTCGCCGACCTGCCGGCGACCATGGCGGCCCTTGCCGAGGGACGGCTGGCGGCCCTATGTCATCGCGTCCGCTACCCAGCCGCCGAAGGATAGGCCGTCGATGTTCAGCGTCACCGTCCGCGACCACGTGATGATCGCCCACTCGTTCCGCGGCGAGCTGTTCGGCCCGGCCCAGGGGCTGCACGGCGCCACCTACGTGGTCGACGTCACCTTCCGGGCCCGCGAGCTCGACCCGAACGGCGTGGTGATCGACATCGCCGCCGCCCACCAGGCGCTCAAGGACACGCTCGGACCCTGGGCCTACCGGAACCTGGACGAGCTGCCGGAGTTCGCCGGCGTCAACACCACCACCGAGTTCCTGGCCAAGGCGGTGTTCGACAAGCTGGCCGCCAGGGCACGCGCCGGCGCGCTCGGCCGGCCGGGCGGCGAGCTCGACTCCATCGAGGTGGTCCTGAACGAATCCCACGTCGCCTCGGCCGGCTTCAGCGGCCCGGTCTGAGGCGCCATGCGCGACGCCCCGGTCTGGTTCCTGGTTCCGGGCGACCCGGACACGCCGACCGGCGGCTTCGTCTACGACCGCTACGCGGTGCAGGGGCTGGCCGGCGCCGGCCGGCTCGGTGGCGTGCTGCGGGTCGACGGGCGGTTCCCCGCCACCGACGCCGACACCCTCGCCCGGTCCGCCGAAGCCGTGGCCGGCGTGCCGGACGGCGCGATCCTGGTGGTCGACGGCCTGGCCTTCGCCCCGCTGGTCGAAAGCCTGCGGCCGCACGCCGGTCGGCTGACCCTGGTCGCCCTGGTGCATCACCCGCTGGGCGACGAGACCGGGATCACCGACGCCGAGCGGGCCCGCTGGCTGCGCGACGAGGTCGCCGCCCTGCGACCGGTCCGGCGCATCGTCACCACCAGCCGGACCACCGCCCGGCGGCTCGCCGAGCTGGGACTCGACCCGGGCCGGATCCGGGCGGTCCCGCCGGGCGTCGACGGCCCGATCGACCTGTCGTTCCGCAGGCCGCCGGCCGCCGACGCACCGCTGCGGCTGCTGACCGTCGCCACCCTGATCCCGCGTAAGGGCCAGGACCTGCTGGTCGACGCCCTGGCCCGGCTGCAGGACCGGCCCTGGACCGCCGACCTGGTGGGCGACGCCCGCCACCCGGCGTTCGCCCGAGCGGTCGCCGGGCGCATCGGCGAACTCGGCCTCGGCGACCGGATCGCCCTGCGCGGCGCGGTCCGCCACGACGACCTGGACCGCTACTGGCGCGCGGCCGACCTGTTCGTGCTGCCGAGCCGGCACGAGGGCTGGGGCATCGCCTATGTCGAGGCGGTGCGCTGGGGGTTGCCGGTGATCGGCACTTCGGCCGGCGCCATTCCCGAGGCTGTGCCGGCCGGGGCCGGCGTCCTGGTGCCGCCGGACGACCTCGAAGCCCTGACCGCGGCGCTCGCCCGGCTGCTGGACGACCGTGCCGCGTTCGCCCGGCTGGCCGTCGGCGCCGTCGCGGCCGCCGCCGGCCTGCGTCGCTGGATCGACACCGAGCGCGAGTTCGTCGCCGCCGTGACCGAGGGACCGCCGTGACGGAGGAATCGTGAGCTTCTCGGAAACCTGGCTGGCGCTGCGCGCCGGCTACGACACCGCCGCCCGGTCCCCTGTGCTGGAGCGCGAGCTGGCCCGCTGGGCCGCGGCCCGCACCGCAGCGGCCGGCCGGGCACTATCGGTGGTCGACCTCGGTGCCGGAACCGGCAACAACCAGCGGCATCTGGCGCCGCGACTGCCGGTCGAGCAGTCCTGGACCCTGGTCGATGCCGACCCGGCCCTGCTGGAGGCGGCCCGTCGGGCCGACCCGTCCGTTGCGGTCCGCGGGGTCGACCTCGCCGCCGACCTCGAGGCGGCGATCCCGGAGACCACCGACCTGGTCACCGCCTCGGCGCTGATCGACCTGGTCTCGGCCGGGTGGCTGGAGCGCCTGCTGGCGCGGGTCGACGCCGTCGGCGCCGCCCTGCTGGTAGTGCTCACCTACGACGGCCGGACCGCCTGGCAGCCGCCGGATCCGGTCGACGGGCGCGTCGTCGAACTGGTGAACCGGCACCAGCGTACCGACAAGGGCTTCGGGCCGGCGCTCGGCCCGGATGCCGGACCGGCGTTGGCCCGGCTCGCCGGCGCCCGCGTCTCCCAGGCGACCAGCGACTGGGTCATCGCCCCGAACGACGCGCCGATGCGGTCGGCCCTGGTCGAGGGCTGGACGGCGGCCGCCATCGAGATGTCGCCGGGCGAGGCGACCGAGATCGACGCCTGGCGCAGCCGCTCGCTCGGCCGGCAGGCCAGGCTGACCGTCGGCCACCTCGACCAGCTGGTCATGCCGGGAGCTTAGCGGCCGACGCCGTCAGGTCGAACAGCGTGTCGTCGCCGAGCGGATAGCGGCGGGCGTCGAACCGCAGGGCGCCGGCCATGGTCGCCACCTCCGGCAGGACGATGCCCGGCCGCCCGGACCCGAGCAGGGTCGGCGCCACCAGCAGGTGCAGCCGGTCGATGCAGCCGTCGCCCAGGAACCGCGAGACCGTCGCGGCCCCGCCCTCGACCAGCACGACCTCCAGGCCACGCGCCGCCAGCGCAAGCAGGATCGCCCGCGGCGACGCGCCTCCCGCCGGCAGATCCAGGGTCTCGGTGCCGTCCCGGGCCGGGCCGCACACCAGGGTCGGCGCCAGTCCGTCGGTGAGTAGCTTGCGGCCGGCCGGGACCCGCCCCGACGGGTCGATCAGGACCCGGACCGGGTTCGGCCCGTCGACCCGGCGGGTGGTCAGCGAGGGATCGTCGTCGACCGCGGTGCCGGCCCCGATCACCACCGCGTCCGCCAGCGCCCGCAGCCGGTGCAGGTGGTCGAGCGCCTCCGGCCCGTTCACGTAGCGCGAATGACCGGTGACGGTGGCGATCCGGCCGTCCAGGGTCTGGCCGAGTTGGGCGACCGCCGTCGGTCCGGCTCCGGCCCGCGCCACGAGATCGAGCAGGGCCGGCCCGGCGGGCGGCAGATCGGCACGGCCGCGCAGGCCGGCCAGGAGCGCCGCAAGATCGTCCGCGGACACGTCGCCACGCCGCACGCGCCGCGCCGTCGCCATGGCGTCGCGGACCGCCGGCCAGGCGTCGCTCATCCGCCGAACCCTTCGAAGGCGTGGAGTTCGCCGATCAGCACCGCCAGGCGCCCGGCGACCCGGTCGAGCAGGTGCCGGCCGATCGCCTCGGTGGCGGCCGCGGCGTTGCCGGTGGCCCCGGACGGGTTGAGGTCCTCGGCCATCCAGCCGAGCCCGGCCGTACCCTCGACCCGCAGTTCCCGATAACGGTCGGCGACGGACTCGGCGGCCGACACGAAGTCGTCCAGGCGATCCCGCCGCACCAGTTCCGGTCGCAGCGCCAGCATCAGCGCAGTCTCGACCTGGCCGCCGTGCCAGCCGAACCGGCGCTCGCGCCCGTCGATCGCGGGATCGCCGCCGATCAGGTCGAAGTAGGTGACCCGGGCGACCGTCATCCCGTGCTCGGCGCGCAGCCGCATGGCCACCACGTCGACCATGGCGGCCTGGCCGCCATGGCCGTTCACCAGCATCAGGCGACGGATCCCGGCGCGCGCCACCGCGGCGCCGATGGCCGTCCACTGCGCCATCACGGTCCCGGGATCCAGGGTGAGGGTGCCGGCAAAGCCGGCGTGCTCCGGGCTGAGACCGACCCGCTGGGTCGGCAGGCGAAGCGCGAGGCAGGAGTCCGGGAGCCGGTCCAGGGCGGCATCGAGGACGCCGTCGACCAGGATCGCATCGGTGCCGAGCGGCAGGTGGGGGCCGTGCTGCTCGACCGCCCCGACCGGCAGCACGGCGACCGCGTCGCGGAAGCCCGGGGCCGCGAGGTCGGTGGTCGTCAGGTGTTCCCAGTGATGCCAGGCCATGCGCGACAGAACGCCGGGGACGGGACGGCGTCAAGCCCGCCCCGCCCCCGGACGCATCAGATGTCCGGCCGCATCAGTTGTCGGGCCGCGACGGCACGGCGTGGCTGAGCGTCATGGTCGGGCCGAGCGCGGCGCCCGGCGCGATCACCGGCGTCGGCACCGGCGCCATCACCTCGGCGACCTCGGCGGTCGGCTCGAACTCCTCCGGAACGGCGCACAGGCCGACCCGCCGGAAGAACCGGCCGAGGCCGGCGCTGGAGGTCAGCACCGCGAACGGCACCGCCAGCACCCACGCGACCAGCAGCGGCGTCGCCCACGGCAGGGCCCCCGGCGCCCAGGCCCAGAGCGCGGCACCGAACAGCACCCCGCACACCGTCTGCAGCCACAGCCCGCGCAGCGCCCGGCTCCAGGCGACGGTCTCGAGGTCGCGGGCCTGGACGTTCCAGGCGACCTTCTTGCCGAACATCAGCCCGATCACGAACACGGTCTGGGCGACCGCCACGATCGGCGCCAGCAGCGCGCCGAACACCATCTCGACGACGGTGCCGACGAGCGTCCGGACGCCGCCGCCGTAGCGCCGCCGCTTCTGCGACGACAGCATGATGTCCAGCACCCCGAAGATCTTCGGCGCGAAGATGATCGCCATCATGGTCCCGAACAGCGCCAGCCCTTCGCCCGACGCCGCCCGCTCCCACACCGCCGGCATGAACGCGAACTCGGTGTTCGGGAACAGGGCGGTCGCCACGGTCCGCATCAGCCCGGCGAACAGGAAGCCCATCCACATGACCGGCGACAGGTACATCAGGATGGCCAGCGCCAGCTGCAGGCGGCCGAGCGGCCGCCAGACCTTCCAGTTGATCAGCCGCACGTACTGGATGTTGCCCTGGCACCAGCGCAGGTCGCGCTTGATGAAGTCCGGCAGGGTCGGCGGGTTCTCCTCGTAGGAGCCGCACTCGATCGGCAGCACCCGCACGTCGTAGCCGGCGGCCCGCATCAGCGCCGCCTCGACCTGGTCGTGGCTCAGGATCTCGCCGCCCAGCGGCGCCTTGCCCGGCAGCCGCGGCAGGTGGCAGTGCCGGATGAACGGCGCCAGCCGGATGATCGCGTTGTGCCCCCAGTACGGGCCGCTGTCGCCCTGCCACCAGGCGCTGCCGGTGGTGTAGGAGCGCATGCCGTGGCGCATGCCGAACTGGAACATCCGCGCGAACGGGCTGGTGGCCGGCAGGCCGACGACCAGGGTCTGCAGGATACCGAGCCGCGGGTTGTGCTCCATCAGCCGGACCAGCCGGGTGACCGCCTCGCCCGACATCAGGCTGTCGGCGTCCAGCACCAGCATGTGGTCGAACTTGTGGCCCCAGCGGTCGCAGAAGGATTCCAGGTTGCCGACCTTCTGCCGCACGTTGTCGAGCCGGCGACGGTAGTGCAGCCGCTCCGGGTGCGCCGAGGTCATGCGCCAGTTCTCGAACCGCCGCTCCTCCTCCTCGTAGACCTCCTGCACCCGGGTGTCCGACAGCAGGAAGAACTCGAAGGCGTGGGCCTGACCGGTCCGCTCGAGCGAGGCCTCGATCGTGTGGAGGTGCTTGAACACGCGCGCCGGATCCTCGTTGTAGACCGGCATGACGATCGCCGTGCGCGACGTGATCGGCGAGCTCGTGTCGTCCAGCCCGTCCAGCGGCACGACCGAGCGCAGCCAGCCGCGCTTCAGGTAGATCAGGGCCACGCCGATCACGGCGTTCCACAGCCCGATCACCACCCATGGGAGAGTCCCGCCGTACAGCGCCAGCACCATCACGTCGAACACGTCGACCCCGTCGGCGCCGACGAGGCGGGTCATCCACCCGAACAGCGCCAGACAGGTGAGCGAAACCAGGGTGAAGAAAACCATGCGGCGGCGCGCCATGATGCGCGCCTGATCCACTGTGGCGCCATCGCTGGCCGGCGCCGACAGATCGATACTGGACATGCTGTCGTCCCCTCACGGCAAAACGGCCCGGAAATCGGGCTACCCGACCGTGCGGGACTATGTGGGCTGGAAACGGGCGAATCCAGATGCGCGAAAGCCGCATGACAGACTCGTGAGTCGATATGATCCAAAGCGCTTGACCGGAAGCCCGGAAGACCCATCGGCTCCCTCACATTCCCGTCAGAAGGCTTGATCCTTGTTGATTGGCCCGGACGCCCCCCGATCTCTTAGGTTGTCCAGCACGATCGACGTACTGACGAGGCATAGACCATGACGACGAGCGGCCCCGGCACGGGCGGCCCTCGGGTCCGCGATCCGCGGCTCGACTTCTTCCGCGGTCTCGCGATGCTCATCATCTTCATCGCGCACGTGCCGAACAATCCGTGGAACGAATACATCCCGGCCCGGTTCGGCTGGTCGGACGCCACCGAGATGTTCGTGTTCTGCTCGGGCTTCGCGGCCGCGATCGCGTTCGGCGGCACCTTCGTCAAGGCCGGCTACGGCTACGGCACGGCGCGCATCGGCTACCGGGTGTGGCAGATCTACGCCGCGCACGTCGCGATGTTCTTCTTCATCGCCGCCGTCGTCGCCGCCGGCAGCGCCTGGCTGGACGGCGACTACCTCAAGCAGTTGAACCTCACCTGGTTCATGGAGAACCCCGCGCAGGGTCTTCTGGGGCTGTTCACCCTGACCTATGTGCCGAACTACTTCGACATCCTGCCGATGTACATCGGCGCCCTGGTGCTGGTGCCGGTGGTGATGGCGCTGTCGCGGCTGCATGCCTGGGCCGGGCTGACTTTCTGCGCCGCCCTGTACGCCGCCAACTGGCTGTACGGCTGGGGCCTCCCGGCCGAGCCGTTCTCCGACCGCGAGTGGTTCTTCAACCCGCTCGGCTGGCAGCTGCTGTTCTTCACCGGCTTCGGCATCTCGATGGGCTGGATCCGGACCCCGCCGATCTCGCGCCCGCTGCTGTGGCTGGCCGGCGGCTTCGTCGTGCTGTCGATCCCGGCCGCCCATTGGGGCACCGCCCAGCATTTCGGGTTCCTGCAGCAGCTTCGCGAGGACATCTGGATCTGGCAGGAGAAGACCGACTTCGGCGTTCTGCGCTACCTGCACTTCCTGGCGCTCGCCTATCTCGCGGTGGCGCTGGCGAAGGGCCGCGAGCACCACCTGCTCGAGCGCTGGGCCCGGCCGATCCTGACCGTCGGCCGCAACTCCCTGCCGATCTTCCTGCTGTCGATGGGCCTGGCGCGGGTCGCCGGCATGGCGCTCGACGAGTTCGGTCGCTCGGCCGCGTCGCTCGCCCTGGTTCACGGAGCCGGAATCGCGATCCTGATCGGGTTCGCCTACTGGTGCACCCTGCTGAAGCGCCAGCCCTGGCGCCGGCTCGAGGCCGAGCACTCGTCCCGGTCGGCGGCGGCCGCCAATGCGAGCGCCCCGCATCCGGTCGTCACCTACCGGCCGGGCGTCGCCCCCGCCGAATGAGCCTCGCCGGAGCCCTCACCCGTACCGCCGTCGTCGCCCTGGCCCTGGCCGGGGCGACCGACGTTCGCGGGGCGGGCGCCGGAACCCTGGAGACCCGGTCGTTCGCAAGCCCGGCCCTCGGCGCCGACATCCCGGCGGTCGTCTACCGGCCGGACCGCGCCGACGGACCGCTCGGCGTGCTCTACCTGCTGCACGGCTACGGCGGCGGCGAGCGGGACTGGGGCAATGCCGGCGTCGTCGAGACGGCGGACGCGGTGTTCGCGGAGCCCGACGCGGTGCCGCTGCTGATCGTGATGCCGGGCGTCGGCAACTCCTGGTATGTGGACTCGGCGCGCTACGGCAACTGGGGCCGGGCGGTCGGCGAGGATCTGGTGGCCGCGGTCGACGCCGCCTACCCGACCGACGGGCGGCGCGCCCGCCGGTTCGTCGCCGGGCTGTCGATGGGCGGGTACGGCGCCCTGCACCTGGCGACCCATCGTCCGGACCGGTTCCGCGCGGCCGCGGCGCTCAGCCCGGCGATCTTCGAGGACGTCAGGTCGGCCGGCCAGTTTCCCGACTTCCAGATCGAGTTCTTCGCCGGGGCCTTCGGCAGTCCGCTCGACCCGGCGGCGTTCAACGCCCGCAACGTGTTCGCGCCGCTGGTGTCGCTGGGGCGGCGAAGCGGCGGGACGCCGACCGATTTCTACCTGATGACCGGCGACCACGACTCCTTCGGCCTGTGGCACGGCACGTTGCAGTTCTTCAAGGCCGCGCGCCGGGCCGGTCATGGCGCCGAGTTGCGGGTCCGGGACGGCGACCACGAGTGGCGCCTGTGGCGCGAGGAGCTCGCCCCGGTCCTGCGGTGGATCGGCGCGGTGATCCGCGCCGACCGTTCCGCGGCTCAGTGAGCCACCGGCTGCAGCAGCTCGATCTCGTCCGCATCCGCCAGCGACCAGTCGTCGCCGTAGGCGTCGATCAGTTCGTCCAGATCCGAGGACAGGATGGCCGAAGCGGTAAGCTCGTCGGCCGCGGGCCCGTAGTCGTCGGAGAACTTCGGCAGGTGTCGCATCGTTCCCTCCCGGGTGATGTCATGTCCTGCAAGCAACGAAGCAAACAGCGTGCCATTGCCGACTACCGGACGATCCGCCAGCTGCCGTCCGGCCGCCGGCAGGCGGTGCCGTAGGCCTCCTGGGTGCGGCCGCCGACCGAGGCGCGCGTGGTGTACTCGCGGCAGTAGGTGCCGGCGTTCTCGTAGGTCCGGGTCGGGACCATGGCGTACCGGGTCCCCCGGTCCGGATTGTCCCAGACCACCGGCCGGCCGGTGTCGGCGGTCTCGAGCGCCTGCTGCGCGCACGCCGCATCGGCGGCGTCGAGCGATCCGCCGATCTCGGTCCCGATCAGGACACCCAGCAACGCGCCGCCGGCGGTGGCGGCGAGCTTACCGGTTCCCTTGCCGAACTGCGAGCCGGCGACCGCGCCACCGGCGCCGCCCAGGATCTGGGCCAGCAGGGTCTTGTTGCCGTCGAGCAGCGACCGGTCGCAGCGGTAGGATGCGCCGCGGGTGACGATCACCGGCCGGCCGTAGTCGTCCGCCCGGTCGTAGTGGTGATAGACGTGGACCTCGCGGTGGCGGTCATGGCCATGATGCTTGGCCCGCCAGCCATGGGCCGGCGCCCAGGGCGGCGGTTCGGCAAACGCCGGCCCGGCCGGGGCTGCCGCGATCATCAGCGCTGCGGCAACGGCAAGACCGAAATTGAGGGAGCGCATGGTCGACCTCCGTTGGGTTGGCGATCGGACAACGCCGACCGATTTCCCCGGTTCCCGTCCCAAGCAAACGGCCGCAGCCGCGATTTCCGTCGCGCGGGGCGCGGCGACACGGCATCGTCGCCTGGCAGTTCCGGAGGTCCCATGCGCAGCAATACCGTCATCCACATCGTCGGCTGTCACGCCGAGGGCGAGGTCGGCGACGTCATCGTCGGCGGCGTGGCACCGCCGCCCGGGGCGACCCTGTGGGAACAGTCGCGCCACATCGCGCGCGACGGGGCGCTGCGGAACCTGGTGCTGAACGAGCCGCGCGGCGGCGTGTTCCGGCACGTCAACCTGCTGGTCCCGCCCAAGGACCCGCGCGCAGCCATGGGTTTCATCATCATGGAACCGGCCGACACCCCGCCGATGTCCGGGTCGAACAGCCTGTGCGTCGCCACCGTCCTGCTGGAGACCGGGATCGTGCCGATGACCGAGCCGGTCACCCGGCTGGTCCTGGAGGCGCCGGGCGGGCTGGTGGAGGCGACCGCCACCTGCCGCGCCGGCAAGGTCGAGCGGGTGCGGATCCGCAACATCCCGTCCTTCGCCGACCGGCTCGACGCGGTCCTGGAGGTCGAGGGGATCGGCACGCTGACCGTCGACACCGCGTTCGGCGGCGACAGCTTCGTGATCGTTCCCGCGGGCGACCTCGGCTTCGCGCTGACGCCCGACGAGGCGCGCGACATCGCGGTCGTCGGCACCCGGATCACGGCGGCCGCGACCGAGCAGCTGCCGTTCGCCCATCCCGACCTGCCGGAGTGGACCCACTACTCGTTCTGCCAGGTCGCCGGGCCGGTCGAGCCGCAGGGCGACGGCTTCACCGCCAGGAACGCGGTGGTGATCCGGCCCGGCAAGATCGACCGGTCGCCGACCGGCACCGGCTGCTCGGCCCGCATGGCCGTGCTGCACGCCCGCGGCCGGCTCGCCGTCGGCCAGCCCTTCGCGGCGACCTCGATCATCGACTCGCGCTTCGACGGCCGCATCGAGGCGGTCGAGCAGCGGGCCGGCAAGACCTGGGTGACGCCCTCGATCGAGGGGCGCGCCTGGATCACCGGCACCCGCCAGCTGATGGTCGACCCGGACGATCCGTGGCCACAGGGCTACCGGTTGAGCGACACCTGGCCGACTGGTTGATTTTCGCCGCCGGTCTTAGGATTTCGTTCACCCGACTCGGGGACAATGAGGTTAACAACCCGCCCCCCCCGAGACACGCCATGACCGCGCCGGAAACGCTCGACAGAATCACTCTCGATCTGATCCGCGACACCTACATGGAAGCGGCCGAGGAGACGCTGCAGCGCGGCGGCTCCAAGCTGACCGCCCACAAGGAGGGCACCGTGGCGGCCGCCATGTACGTTGCCGCCGCCATCGGCATCGAGGACGAGGACGCCAAGCGCCTGGTCGTCCAGGTGGTGCGCAGCGACGCCGAGATGGCGCTGTAGAACCGCCTCACCCGTTCGCCAGCTGCATCGCCAGCGCCCGCCGCACCGCCGGCCGCTCACCCATCATCTCGCGGTGCGCCGCGACCTTCGGGAACCGGGCCGGATCGACCTCGTCGCCCTCCATCCAGCGCGCCAGCGTGAACAGGTACGGATCGGCGATCGTGTAGGTCTCGCCCATCACGTAAGGGCCGACGAAGGCGTGGCGCTCGATATAGTCGAAGCCCGCCGCAACGGTCTCCGGCACCTTCCGCTTCATCTCCGCAATGGCGTCGGGGTCGTCGGCCCAGCGGTGCCCGCGCATCCTGTGGGCATGCGCCACGTGCAGGGTCGAGCACAGGAAGCTGTTGAGCTCCTGCACCCGGGCCAGCGCGAACGGGTCGGCGAGCGGCGCCAGCCGGGCCTGCGGGAACGACTGGGCGATGTAGACCAGCAGCGCCGGGGTCTCGGTCAGTACGCCCGACGGCGTCACCAGCGCCGGCACCCGGCCCTTCGGGTTGATCGCCAGGTAGGCCGGCTGGCGCTGCTCCTGCTTGGCGAAGTCGACCCGGCGCGCCTCGTACTCGGCACCGGCCTCCTCGAGGCAGATATGCGACGCCAGCGCACAGGTACCGGGCGTGTAGTACAGGGTCAGCACGGGGCGGCCTCCGGAAGGTGATCGGCCACGATCTTCGCGGCGACCGGGGCCGGCGTCCAGACCAGGGCGAAGCTGGCGGGATGGTGCCGGTACCTGGCGTGCCATTTCGGCTTCACGTCCCGCCAGTCGTCGTCGACCACATTCTCCGCCATCTCCTGCAGCCGGAACCCGGCGGCGTGGGCGGCCGCTACATGGTCGCTGGTCAGGTGCACGTGGCTGCGGATCGCCACCGGCCCGCCGCCCGGCCGGTCGAAATGGGTGACGATGCCGAGCATCAGGAAGTGCGGGTGGTAGCCGACCAGCACGAACCGCCCGCCGGGTGCCAACAGGCGATGCGCCTCGCGGTACAGCGGCCGCAGATCCGCCAGGTGCTCGTCGACCAGGCACGCGGTCACGAGGTCGTAGGCCCCGGTCTCGAAGCCGGTCGCCGCGAGGTCGCCAAGCACAAGATCGTCGTGGACGCCCCTCGCCCGGGCCTTCGCCAGCATCTCCGGCGTCAGGTCGATGCCGTCGATCCGTCCGACCCCGGCGGCCTTCAGCCAGGCGCCGGTGCGGCCGGTGCCGCAGGCCAGGTCGGCAGCCCGATCGCAGGCCGGCCAGTCGACCGCGGCCAGCCGCTCCAGAAGCCGGATGTCCAGCAGGTCGAACACCGTCCGCTCGTAGCTCTCGGCCCATTCGCCGTAGCCTTCGGCCACCGGCAGGGTCGGGTAGCCGCGGGTGTCGAAGGGATCGAAGTCCATGGTTCGCTCGTCGCTTAAGGGGCACCGCCAGATAGCGCATCGGAGGTCCCGCCGCCGCGCATATCTTATGCACCCGGTCTTGGGCACCTGGACGGAACGATGCCGGTCGCCGCTCGCTGCTGGGAAAGCCCGGGCGGCCGGGATACTGTCCGTCATCCGCCCTCTCAGCCGCCCGCTCAGCCGGAGCGCCTATGCCCGACCGACGCCTGCCGTCCCCGCCGACGTCACCCTGCCAGAGCTGCGGCGCCTGTTGTGCGTATTCGCGGAACTGGCCGCGCTTCACCGTCGAGGACGACGCCGAGATCGCGCTCATCCCCGGTTATCTGGTCGACGACACCGGGTCCGGCATGCGCTGCACCGGCAATCGCTGCGCCGCCCTGGTCGGGAAGATCGGCGTCGAGACCGCCTGCGGGATCTACGACTTCCGACCGGTCGTCTGCCGGGAGTGCCAACCCGGCGACGAGGAGTGCCTGACGGCGCGCCGGCACCACGGGCTGGGCCCGCTCGAAGCCTGCCCGGCAACCTGACCGCACCGAACACCGAACCCCCCGGCGCGCCGGGCGCCGAGGGTCGCTTCGCGTTCTCCGGTGCCTGTTCGCCGGCTCAGACCGGGCCGGCGTACTCGCCGCGCGCCGGGTAGTTCTTGGCGATCGCGAAGTCGAGGGCCGCGACCAGCTCGGAGAAATGCGGCCGCACGAACGGCATGGTCTGGACCGAGCCGTAGTACAGCGAGCGGTCCGGCGTCACCATGAACAGGCCGGGCTCGGCAAACAGCGCCGGCTCCTCGATGCCGATCGAGGTGGTGCCGCGCGAGGTCGAGATGTACAGCCCCCACTCGCGGGCCTTGGCGAGCGTCAGGCCGTAGCCGAAGCGCAGCGCCTTGGCGCCGATCTTTTCGGCCATCGCCCTTGTGCGCTCCTCGTCGTCGGTGCTGACGGCGATCGTGCCGACCCCGCGCTCGGCGAACTCCGGCGTCCGCTTCTCCAGCTCGGTCAGGTAGTTGGCGCAGATCGGGCAGTGCAGGCCGCGGTAGAAGCAGACCACGGTGCCGCGTTCCGACGGCTCCGAGCCGAGGTCGAAGCGGCCGTGGGCGACGGTCTCGAGGGTCAGGTCGGGGGTCTTCTGGCGGGGCATCAGCATCGGGGCTCTCCCGGGCGTCGTTGCGGAGCATCGACAGGTAGCGGATGATACGGTCCGAAAAACCCCGATTATCCGATAGAAACCCCCATGATCCGCTACGACCGCCTGTCCGCCCTGATCGCCCGCTTCGAGATGCGCGTGGTCCAGGCCGACCCCGGGACCGGCAACCTGCGCATCCTCGGCGACGCCGACACCGGCACGCCGTCCCGCATGACGCTGCGGCTGCGCGGCCCGGCGGGCGCCGGGCCGGCCGGGGAGCGCCCGCTGATCGAAGCCGCCGCCACCTGGGGCGGCGACAGCAACCCCCTGCTCGCCGCACTGCCGGCCTGCGTGAGCCTGGCGATCGACGACGACGATACCCGCGCCCTGGTGCGGTTCCTGATCGCCGAGGCGCAGGCGAAGCGTTGCGGCTCGGGCGTCGTGCTGAGCCGGCTGGCGGAGGTGCTGGTGGTCCGCATGCTGCGGGCCGAGATCGAGCGCGGCAGCACCGAGCCCGGGCTGGTCGCCGGCCTGGCCGATCCGCGGTTGAGCCGCGCCATCGTCGCCATGCACGAGGAGCCGGGCCAAGGCTGGTCCAGCGCCGATCTGGCAGAAGTCGCCGGCATGTCGCTGAGCCGGTTCGCCGAGGCCTTCCGCACCCGGGTCGGGGAAACCCCGATGGCCTATCTGCGACGCTGGCGGATGACGCTGGCTCGCCAGGACCTCGACCGCGGACATCGCGTGCAGGCCGTGGCACGACGCTACGGCTACGGCAGCTCGGAGGCCCTGGCGCGTGCCTTCCAGCGCCAGCACGGCGTGACCCCGCTGGCGGCGCGCCGATCCGCCGCGGCCACGCCCGCACCGTGATCGCGGCCGGGCGTTCGCTCCGATCGGCTGTCGGCGGCCGACCGCGCCGGTTGGCCGAACCACCCTGGACCCGCGGGCGAAAACTCCTCTACCCTCGACCCTCCACAACTCCTTAACAACGGAGGGGCTCATGAACTGGGGACGCTCGTTCGCACGCAGCCTGCTGGCAGCGGCGGCGGCGGTGCCGATGCTCGCGGGGCTGATGACCGCGACGCCGGCAGCTGCCGAGACCACGCTGCGCGTGGTGATGCACTCGGACCTGAAGATCGTCGACCCGATCTGGACCACGGCCTACATCACCCGCAACCACGGCTACATGATCTACGACACGCTTTTCGCCATGGACGAGAAGCTGAACGTGACGCCGCAGATGGTCGACACCTGGAAGGTCAGTGACGACAAGCTGACCTACACCTTCACCCTGCGCGACGGCCTGAAGTGGCACGACGGCGCCCCGGTGACGGCCGAGGACTGCATCGCGTCGGTCAAGCGCTGGGGTTCCAAGGACTCCATGGGCCAGAAGCTGATGTCCTTCGTCGCCGAGATGAAGGCCGTCGACGACAAGACCTTCACCATGCAGCTGAAGGAGCCCTACGGTCTGGTGCTGCTGTCGCTCGCCAAGCCGAGCTCCAACGTGCCCTTCATGATGCCGAAGCGGGTCGCCGAGACCCCGGCCGGCGAGCAGATCTCCGACTACGTCGGCTCCGGCCCGTTCGTGTTCCAGAAAGACGAGTGGAAGCCGGGCGACAAGACCGTCTACACCAAGTTCGCCGACTACAAGCCGCGCAGCGAGCCGGGCAGCTGGGCCGCCGGCGGCAAGGTCGCGAAGGTCGACCGGGTCGAGTGGATCTCGATGCCCGACCACCAGACCGCGGTGAACGCGCTGGTCGCCGGCGAGATCGACGTCCTGGAGGCGCCGCCGCACGACCTGCTGCCGATCCTCGAGGGCGCCGAGGAAGTCGCGCTGCTCAACACCAACCCGCTGGGCAACCAGTACATGTTCCGCATGAACTGGCTGCATCCGCCGTTCGACAACCAGAAGGTCCGGCAGGCGGCGATCGCAGCGCTCAGCCAGGAGCCGTTCCTGCAGGCCGTCATCGGCAACCCGGCCTACTACAAGGTCTGCCCGGCGATGTTCGTCTGCGACACGCCGTTCGCCTTCACCGAGGGCGGCGACGCGATGGTCAAGTCGGACTTCGAGAAGTCGAAGGCGCTGCTGAAGGAAGCCGGCTATGACGGCACGCCGGTGGTGCTGATGCACTCGACCGACCTGGCGGTGCTGGCCAACCTCGCCCCGGTCGCGGCCGACCTGCTGCGCAAGGGCGGCTTCACCGTCGACATGCAGTCGATGGACTGGCAGACCCTGGTGTCGCGCCGGGCCAAGAAGGAGAAGCCGTCCGAGGGCGGCTGGAACGCCTTCCTGACCTCCTGGGTGGCGGCCGACATCCTGAACCCGATCTCGGCGGCCGGCTACAACACCGGCTGCGACAAGGCGTGGTTCGGCTGGCCGTGCGACGAGAAGATGGAGCAGCTGCGCAACGCCTTCGCGACCGAGACCGACGAGGCGAAGCAGAAGGATCTGGCCAAGCAGATCCAGGTCCGCGCCATGGAGATCGGCACCCACGCCCATGCCGGCCAGTGGTACCAGCCGACCGCCGTCCGCAAGGACAAGGTCGAGGGCATGCTGAACGGCCCGGCGCCGTTCTTCTGGAACATCAGCCGCATCGACGGCTGACGTCCGGCCGCATCGGAGCACGGAGAGCGATGACGGACATCCGAGGGGAAGACTGCGCATGACCGCCTTCGTCGCGCAACGTCTGTTGGCCACCATCCCGGTGCTGGTGATGGTGGCGCTCTTCGTGTTCCTGATGCTGCGGCTGACCCCGGGGGACCCGGCGGCGATCATCGCCGGCGACAACGCCACCCCGGTGCAGATCGAGGAAATCCGCGAGCGCCTGGGGCTGAACGACCCGCTGCCGACCCAGCTCGCGATCTGGGCCGGCAAGCTGCTGCAGGGCGATCTCGGCGAGTCCTTCTTCTTCAAGAAGAAGGTCACCGAGCTGATCCTGCAGCGGGTCGAGCCGACCCTGGCGCTCGCCACCACCACCATGATCATCACTCTGCTGGTCGCGATCCCGCTCGGCGTGCTCGCGGCTTACCGGCAGGGCGGCTGGCTGGACCGGACGGTCATGGGGTTCTCGGTGGCCGGCTTCTCGGTGCCGGTGTTCGTGCTCGGCTACCTGCTGATCTACGTGTTCGCGGTCGAGCTGAAATGGTTCCCGGTGCAGGGCTACAAGTCGATATCGGCCGGGTTGTGGCCGTTCCTGCACCGCCTGATCCTGCCGAGCCTGACGCTGAGCGTGATCTACATCGCGCTGATCGCCCGGATCACCCGGGCCAGCGTGATCGACGTGCTGGGCGAGGACTACATCCGCACCGCCAAGGCCAAGGGACTGACCAACCGCACCGTGCTGGTCAAGCACGCGCTGCGCAATGCCGCGGTGCCGATCGTCACGATCGTCGGCATCGGCATCGCCCTGCTGATCGGCGGCGTGGTGGTGACCGAGAGCGTCTACAACATCCCAGGGCTCGGCCGGCTGACCGTCGATGCGGTTCTGGGCCGCGACTACCCGACGATCCAGGCGGTGATCCTGGTGTTCTCGTTCGTCTACGTGCTGATCAACCTGGTGATCGACCTGTCCTACACCCTGCTCGACCCGCGGATCCGGTATTGAGGGGGCGGGCATGAGCCGGTTCGCAAACAGACTTCCCGTCGGATCCCTGCGCCGCCCGTCACGACGCGGGTTCCGGCGCATCCGCCCAGCGTAGCGAGGCGACCGTTCGATGACCTCCCCCGACCTCGTCGATTCCGCCGCCCAGGCCGCCGCCTCCGCCGAACGGCCGGGCCTGCTGCGCCAGCTCTCGCGCAACCCGAGCGTGGTGTTCGGCACGGTGGTCCTGCTGGTGATGGTGGTGCTGGGCCTTCTGGCGCCGGCGCTGGACACCCTCGACCCGGCCGGGATCGACCCGGCCTGGCGCAACAAGCGGCCGGGCACCGAGCACACCATCACCCTGCCGTCCGGCCAGGAGCTGGAGTACGTGCACCGCATGGGCACCGACTCGCTGGGCCGCGACCTGTACAGCCGGGTACTGTACGGCGCCCGCATCTCGCTCGTCGTCGGCCTGGCGGTGGCGGTCATCTCGATCGCGGTCGGCCTGGTGATCGGCCTGCTGGCCGGCTACGTGCGCTGGCTCGACGGCGTCGCGATGCGGGTGATGGACGGCCTGATGGCGATTCCGGGAATCCTGCTCGCCATCGGCCTGGTGTCGCTGTGGGGAGCCGGCCTCGCCACGGTCATCATCGCCATCGCCGTGCCGGAGATCCCGCGGGTGGTGCGGCTGGTGCGCTCGATCGTGCTGTCGATCCGCGAGGAGCCCTACGTCGAGGCGGCGATCTCGGTGGGCACGCCGCTGGTGCCGATCCTGTACCGCCACGTGCTGCCGAACACCATCGCGCCGCTGCTGGTCCAGGGCACCTACGTCTGCGCCTCGGCGATCCTGGTGGAGGCGATCCTGAGCTTCCTCGGCGTCGGCATCCCGCCGGAGACCCCGACCTGGGGCAACATCATGGCCGAGGGTCGCGTGCTGTTTCAGGTGTTCCCGCACAACATCCTGTTCCCGGGCGTGTTCCTGGCGCTGACCATCCTGGCGGTGAACCTGCTCGGCGACGGTCTGCGCGACACGCTCGACCCGCGCATGGCGAAGCGTTTCTGAGGGGGCCCGGAGTGGCTGACAGCGTGACGACGGCCGACGGGAAGGCGGACCGGCCGGTCCTGGAGATCGACGACCTGACCATCAGGCTGCCGAAGGGCGCCGACCGCGAGCACGCGATCGAGAACGTCTCGATCAGCGTCCGCAAGCGCGAGATCGTCTGCCTGGTCGGCGAGTCCGGCTCCGGCAAGTCGGTCAGCGCGTTCTCGGTCATGGGGCTGCTGCCGAGCCGCGACATGGCGCCGGTCGGCGGCGCCATCCGGCTCGAGGGCGAGAACCTGCTGGAGGTCGACGAGGCCCGCCTGCGCGAGCTGCGCGGCGCCCGTATGTCAATGATCTTCCAGGAACCGATGACCGCCCTGAACCCGACCATGACCTGCGGCGCGCAGATCGAGGAGGTCCTGACCACCCATACCGACTACGGCCCCGAGGAGCGCCAGCGCCGGATCCTGGGCATTCTGGAGCAGGTGCACCTGCCGGACCCGCCGCGCATGGCCGCGTCCTACCCGCACCAGCTCTCGGGCGGGCAGCGCCAGCGCATCATGATCGCCATGGCCCTGGTGCTGGAGCCGGTACTGCTGATCGCCGACGAGCCGACGACCGCGCTCGACGTCACGACCCAGGCGCAGATCCTGAAGCTGATCAAGGAGATCCAGGAGACCCACGACACCGCCGTGCTGTTCATCACCCACGATTTCGGCGTGGTCGCCGACATCGCCGACCGGGTGGCGGTGATGCAGTGGGGCAAGGTGGTCGAGGAAGGCACCGCCGAGGAGGTCCTGCAGCGGCCGAGCCATCCCTACACCAGGATGCTGATCGGCGCGGTGCCGAGCTTCACGCCGCGCCAGCGGCCGCGCGATCCGGCCGCCATGGTGGTGCTGGCGACCGACGGGCTGTCCAAGATCTACACCGGCGGCGGGTTCTTCCAGAAGGCCCGGGCGGTGCACGCCGCCGACAGCGTGTCGATCGAGATCCGCAAGGGCGAGACCCTCGGCATCGTCGGCGAGTCCGGGTCCGGGAAGTCGACGGTGGCGCGCTGCATCGCCCGGCTGATCGATCCGAGCGACGGCCACGTCTACCTGGACGGCGACGACATCGCCCGTGCCTCGACCGCCCGGCTGCGCCAGCTCCGGCGCCGGGTGCAGATCGTGTTCCAGGACCCGTACCGCTCGCTCAACCCGCGGCGCACCGTCGGCGCCTCGATCGTCGAGGGGCCGATGAACTACGGCACCGGCGCGGCCGAGGCGATGGCCCGGGCCCGCGAGCTGATGACCCTGGTCCGGCTCGATCCGGGCGCGCTCGACCGTTACCCGCACCAGTTCTCCGGCGGCCAGCGCCAGCGCATCTGCATCGCCCGGGCCCTGGCGATGGAGCCGGATCTGCTGATCGCCGACGAGGCGGTCTCGGCGCTGGACGTGTCGGTGCAGGCCCAGGTGCTCGACCTGCTGGACGACATCCGCCAGCGCCTCGACCTCGCCATGCTGTTCATCACCCACGACCTGCGGGTCGCGGCCCAGGTCTGCGACACCGTCGCGGTCATGCACCGGGGCAAGGTGGTGGAGTACGGTACTGCCGGCGAGGTGTTCGGCGATCCGCGGCACGACTACACGCGGTCGCTGTTCGCCGCCGCCCCGGGACGGGGCTTTGCCTTCGGCGGCGTCGCCGCGTAGCCTGCGCCATCGGAAGGCCGCGCCCGGAGCTCGCGGCAGCGGTCAGAGGGTTCTCCCCATGAGCGACAACGCCGCCGCCCGGTCGAGCGTGATGTACCTGTCGGTCGACATGGTCAGCTCGAAGAAGCTGAAGACCGCCTACATGCAGCGGAACGAATCCTGGCTGCCGTTGTTCCGCGACCTGTTCGAGACCTTCCCGCTGGTGTTCGTCGGCAGGGTCGCCCTGCGGTTCGACGACGAGCACGAGATCCCGGACTACAGCGTCTGGAAGACCCTCGGCGACGAGATCGTGTTCTACGCGCCGGTGCCGGACGGCCGGCCCCGGGTCCTGCTGCTCGCGGCGTTTCACGACGCCGTCGAGCAGTTCGACGCGCGCAACCGGCAGATGGGCGGATACGGGGTCAAGGGCTGCGCCTGGAACGTCGTGCTCGATGGCCTGAACGAGACCATCGAGATTCCGGAGATGGGCTCCGCCGGCGGTGCCGCCTACACCGACGTCATCGGTCCCGACGTCGACTTCGGCTTCGTGCTCTCGAAGCATGGCCGCGGTGGAAAGACCGTGGTGGACCAGGGCCTGGCCGGCCTGGTCGGGCGGCTCGGCGGCCCGATCGGTCTCGGGACGATCGAGCATGACCGGGTCGACACGCCGTTCCGGCTCGAGAGCGCGGCCAACACCTTCCTGCTGCAGACGCAGCCCTGACCACGCAGCCGGGACAAGCAAGCGTTACTTTGCCGTCGGGCGTAACTTGTGACACTCTGCCGCAGGGGTGACCTGCCGGACCCGTCAAGGTCGAGTCCTGCCCGACCGGCCGACGGCCCGTGCCACCCCCGAAGCGCACGCAGGAGGTGGCCGAGCAACGTCCGCATCGAACCCGACGCTGAAGCGCCAGACCTCCGACCGACAATAGTCCGACAAGGACACACCCGTCAGGGTTGATAACGCAAGGGGAGGAGTGCCGTGAACATGATCACCGAGAACCATTCCCTGTCGCGCCGCAAGCTGCTGAAGGGCAGCGCCCTCGCTGCCGGCGCGTCCGCCGCCGGCGTCCTCGCCGCACCGGCGATCGCCCAGAGCCCGGTCGTCGTTAAGATGCAGACCTCCTGGCCGGCCTCCGACATCTGGATGGACTTCGCCCGGCAGTACGTCGACCGGGTCGAGCAGATGTCGGGCGGCCGCCTGAAGGTCGACCTGCTGCCGTCCGGCGCGGTCGTCGCGGCGTTCCAGGTCCTCGACGCCGTGAACGACGGCGTTCTCGACGCCGCCCACACCGTACCCGTCTACTGGTACGGCAAGCACAAGGCCGCCTCGCTGTTCGGCACCGGCCCGGTGTTCGGCGGCAGCGCCAACACCATGCTTGCCTGGTTCTACGCCGGCGGCGGCCAGGAGCTGTACCGGGAGCTGACCCAGGACATCCTCGGGCTCAACGTCTACGGGTTCTACGGCTTCCCGATGCCGGCGCAGCCCTTCGGGTGGTTCAAGCAGCCGGTGACCAAGGTCGCCGAGCTCAAGGGCTTCAAATACCGGACCGTCGGCCTCGCCGCCGACCTGATGCAGCGGCTCGGCATGAGCGTGGCCCAGCTGCCGGGCGGCGAGATCGTGCCGGCCATGGAACGCGGCGTGATCGACGCCTTCGAGTTCAACAACCCGTCGTCCGACATGCGGTTCGGCGCCCAGGACGTCGCCAAGAACTACATGCTGTCGTCGTACCACCAGGCCAGCGAGTCCTTCGAGTTCCTGTTCAACAAGGACTTCTACGACGACCTGCCGCCGGACCTGCAGGCGATCCTGCGCTACGCCGTCGAGGCGGTCAGCACCTCGAACACCGCGCTCGCGCTCGACCAGTACTCGACCGACCTGCGCAAGCTGCAGGACGAGCACGGGGTCAAGGTGCACCGGACCTCCAAGGAGATCCTCGACGCCGAGCTCAAGGCCTGGGACGAGCTGATCCCGGAGCTGGAGCAGGACGCCTACATGAAGAAGGTCCTCGACAGCCAGCGCGCCTGGGTCGAGCGGGTGGTGTTCTACGAGCTGATGAACGCGCCCGACTACGCGCTCGCCTACGACCATTACTTCCCCGGCAAGCTCCAGCTCTGAGGCTGCCCCGCGTCCGTCGGGCCGCCCCGGTGCCCAGTCCGCCGGGGCGGCCGAACGCCGCCAGCCCGTGAGGCCGCGATGATCAGCTGCATCATGTTCGCCGACCGCCTGTCAGCGTGGTTCGGCAAGGCGTTCGCGTGGACGATCCTGGTCATGACCTTCGGCGTGGCCTACGAGGTGTTCGTCCGCTACGTGCTGAACGCCCCGACCACCTGGTCGCTCGACGTCTCCTTCATCATGTACGGCAGCCTGTTCATGATGGGCGGGGCCTACACGCTGTCGCGCGGCGGCCACGTCAGGGGCGACTTCGTCTATCGGCTGTGGTCGCCGCGCACCCAGGCGCGGGTCGAACTGGTCCTGTACTTCCTGTTCTTCTTTCCCGGCGTGCTCGCCCTGGTGTTCGCCGGCTGGAAGTACGCGGCCCGCTCGTGGCGGTACCTCGAGGTCAGCGTCAACAGTCCGGCCGGCGTACCGGTGTTCCAGCTGAAGTCGGTGATCGTCGCCGCCGGCCTGCTGCTGCTGATCCAGGGGATCGCCCAGGTCCTGCGCTGCATCCTCTGCATCCGCACCGGCGAGTGGCTGCGCGCCGCCGAGGACGTCGAGGAGACCGAGGTCATGCTCATGGACAAGGCCTCCCACGACATCCTCGACCACGGCTCGGAGGCGGTCGACTTCATCAGGCCGTCCGACGACGACAACCGGGGTGGCAGGCGCTCATGACCGATCCGCAAGTCGCCCTGTTCATGCTGGGCATCTTCATCCTGATCATCTTCCTGGGGTTCCCGATCGCCTTCACCCTGATGGCGATGGGCATCAGCTTCGGCTACTACGCCTACTTCGACGCCCCGCGCATGTGGCGCGCCTACAACCGGGCGGTCGACCGCGGCGCCGACGACTGGACCCAATTCCAGACCTGGATCGAGGGGTTCTTCAACAACCGCATCTTCGACCTGTTCATCAACCAGACCTACTCGGTCATGACCAACGAGGTCCTGACCGCGGTGCCGCTGTTCCTGTTCATGGGCTACATCGTCGAGCGCGCCAACATCGTGGCGCGGCTGTTCTCGACCCTGAACATCGCGTCGCGGCGGATCCCCGGCTCGATGGCGGTGGCGGCGCTGATCACCTGCACGCTGTTCGCGACCGCCACCGGCATCGTCGGCGCGGTGGTGACGCTGATGGGGCTGCTGGCGCTGCCGGCCATGCTGAAGGCGCGCTATGACAACAGCTTCGCCGCCGGCATCATCTGCGCCGGCGGGACCCTCGGCATCCTGATCCCGCCGTCGATCATGCTGATCGTGTACGCCGCCTCGTCCGGGGTCTCGATCGTCCAGCTCTACGCCGGCGCCCTGCTCCCGGGACTGCTGCTGTCCGGGCTGTACCTGCTCTACGTCGTCGGCCGCGCCGTCGTGCAGCCATCGGTGGCGCCGAAGCCGACCGCGGAGGAGGTTCCGGACATTCCGGTCGGCGAACTCATCGTCATGCTGCTGACCTCGTTCTTCCCGCTGGCGGTGCTGATCCTGGCGGTGCTCGGCGCCATCCTGTTCGGCCTCGCAACCCCGACCGAGGCGGCGTCGATCGGCGCACTCGGCGGCCTGGTGCTGGCGGTCGCGTACCGCGCGCTCACCTGGGACCGGCTGCGCGAGTCGGTGTACCTGACGGTGCGGACGACGGCGATGGTATGCTGGCTGTTCGTCGGCTCGTGGACGTTCTCGTCGGTGTTCTCGTACCTGGGCGGCGAGCAGATCATCAACGACTTCGTCACCGGCCTCGACATCACGCCGCTGCAGTTCCTGATCCTGGCCCAGCTGATCATCTTCCTGCTCGGCTGGCCGCTGGAATGGTCGGAGATCATCATCATCTTCGTGCCGATCTTCCTGCCGCTGCTGCCGCATTTCGGGATCGACCCGCTGTTCTTCGGCATCCTGGTCGCGCTCAACCTTCAGACCTCGTTCCTGACCCCGCCGATGGCCATGTCGGCCTATTACCTCAAGGGGATAGCGCCACCGCACGTGCAGCTCATCCAGATCTTCAAGGGCTGCATGCCGTTCCTGGTGATGGTGTTCATCGCCATGGCGGTGCTGTACCTGCAGCCGAAGATCGCGCTGTGGCTGCCGGGGATCATCTATGGCCGCTGAGGCGCCCGCCGATCCGATCCTCGGGCTCGACGCCGTCGCCCTGCGCGAGCGGCTGGCCGCCGGCTCGCTGCGCGCCGCCGAGCTGGTCGAGGCCTGCCTGGCGCAGATCGCCCGGCGCGAGCCGGCGGTCGGCGCCTGGGCCTGGATCGACCCCGACCACGCCCGCCGCCAGGCCCGTGCCCTGGACGAGCACCGGGCGGCCGGCCGGCCGATCGGACCGCTGCACGGCCTGCCGGTCGGCCTCAAGGACATCGTCGACGCCGCCGGCATGCCGACCGGCAACGGCACCGCGGTCGACGCCGGCAGGGTACCGCAGTCCGACGCGTTCGTGGTGCGGCGCCTCAGGCAGGCCGGCGCCGTGGTGATGGGCAAGACCGTGACCACGGAGCTGGCGTTCCGGCATCCGGGGACGACCCGCAATCCGCACGACCCGGCGCGTACGCCGGGCGGGTCGTCCTCGGGATCGGCCGCGGCGGTGGCGGCGGCCATGGTGCCGCTGGCGATCGGCACCCAGACCGTGGGCTCGGTGATCCGCCCGGCGTCGTTCTGCGGGGTCGTCGGGTTCAAGCCGAGCTTCGGGGCGATCCCTCGCACCGGCATCCTGGCGCAGGCGCCGTCGCTCGACACCGCCGGGGTGTTCGCCGGCAGCGTCGCCGGCGCCGCCCTGCTGGCCGAAACCCTGTTCGGCTGCGACCCGGGCGATCCGGCGACCCGGCCGGCACCGGCACCCGGCCTGGCCGCCGTCGCCGGCAGCGAGCCGCCGGTCCGGCCGAGCCTCGCCTTCGTCCGGCAGCCGGCCTGGGACACCGCCGATCCCGACATCCACGCCGGCTTCGCCGAGCTGCTCGCCGCCCTCGGCGACGCCTGCGACGAAGCCGAGCTGCCGCCGGCCTTCGCCGAGGCCGGGCCGTTGTGCGAGCTGGTGCAGCTGGCGGAGATGGCCAAGAGCTACCACCGCTACCGGCAGCGGGCCGGCGACCGGCTGAGCCCCGAGCTCGTGGACGCGATCGACCGGGGCCGGCGGATCCTGGCCCACGACTACCTGGCGGCCCGCGACTGGCCCGGTGTCCTGACCGCGTCGCTGGAGGCGGTGTTCGAGCGCTACGACGCCATCCTCACCCCGGCGGCATCCGGACCGGCGCCGCCCGGGCTGGACTCGACCGGCAGCCCGGCGTTCAACGCGCTCTGGAGCTTCTGCGGCCTGCCGGCGGTGACGGTGCCGCTGCTCCAGTCCTATGGCGGGCTGCCGATCGGCGTGCAGCTTGTCGGCCGCCACGGCGACGACGGGCGGCTCCTGCGCACCGCCCGCTGGCTGGCTGCCGCAGTCTCGGCGCAGGCCGGAAGCGGATCGACGGAGGACGGGCAATGGACAAGGTGATCGGCGTCGCGGCCATCGCTCTGCTGGCCGGGTTCATGGGCATCCTGGTCGGCTTCGTGCCGGACATCGACCTGGTGATCGTCGTCGCCGTGGTCGTGGCGATGGCCGGCTACGATTTCTACCGGTCGCTGTTCGCCAAGCAGGACGATCGGCAGTGAGCTCCCGTCGAACCGCCTAGCCGACGGGATCAAGCGTCCGTACGGCGCCCTTGGACGCACTGGCGACGGTCCGGCCGTACAGGGCGAGCGCCCGGGAGATCGGCCGATGCCGCTCACCGGGCCGCCAGACCGGGCCGCACCGGGCGTCGGTCGCGGCCCGGCGCCGCTGTAGTTCGTCCTCGTCCACGGCGAGTTCGATGCAGCGGTCGTCGATGTCGATACGAATGACGTCGCCGTCCTCGACCAGCCCGATGACCCCCGCCTCCGCCGCCTCGGGCGAAATGTGCCCGACCGAGAGCCCGGACGACCCGCCGGAGAACCGGCCGTCGGTGATCAGCGCGCAGCTCCGGTCCAGCCCCACCGAGCGCAGGTAGGTCGACGGGTACAGCATCTCCTGCATGCCCGGCCCGCCCTTGGGGCCCTCGTAGCGGACCACGATCACGGTTCCAGGCTCGATGCCGCCCTCCAGGATCGCAACGGTCACCGCCTCCTGCGACTCGAACACCCGGGCCGGCCCGACGAAGCGCCGCATCTCCGCCGGCACCCCGGCGGTCTTCACGATACAGCCGTCGCGCGCCAGGTTGCCGTACAGCACCGCCAGCCCGCCATCGCGGCTGTAGGCGCCGTCGAGGTCGCGAATGCAGCCCTCGCGGCGATCGAGATCGAGGGCTTCGTGCATCCGGTCCTGCGAGAGCGGCTGGATGGTGCGCACGCCGCCAGGCGCGGCGCGGAAGAAGTCGTGGACCGCCGGATCGCCGGTCGAGCGGACGTCCCAGGCGTCGATGAAGGCGCCCAGGCTCGACGAATGGATGGTCGGGATCTCGGTGTGCAGCAGGCCGAGCCGGCGCAGCTCGCCGAGGATCGCGACGATGCCGCCGGCCCGGTGCACGTCCTCGATGTGGAACCTGCCGGTCGACGGCGCGACCTTGCACAAATGCGGCACCCGCCGCGACAGCCGGTCGATGTCGGCGAGCGTGAAGTCGACCTCGGCCTCGCCGGCCATCGCCAGCAGGTGCAGCACCGTGTTGGTCGACCCGCCCATGGCGATGTCGAGGGCCATGGCGTTCTCGAACGCCTCGAAGGTCGCGATGCCGCGCGGCAGGGCCGTCGCGTCCTCGTGTTCGTACCAGCGGCGCGCCAGCTCGACGATCAGTTCTCCGGCCCGCTCGTACAGGCCGAGCCGCAGCTCGTGGGTGGCCAGCAGCGAGCCGTTGCCGGGCAGCGCCAGCCCGAGCGCCTCGGCGAGACAGTTCATCGAGTTGGCGCTGAACATCCCGGAGCAGGATCCGCAGGTCGGGCAGGCCGAGCGCTCCAGCGCGTCGACGTCGGCGTCGCTGACGGTCGGGTCGGCGCTCGCCGCCATGGCGTCGATCAGGTCGGTGGCACGCTCGACGCCACCGAGGGTGGTGCGCCCCGCCTCCATCGGCCCGCCGGAGACGAACACCGTCGGGACGTTCAGGCGCATCGCCGCCAGCAGCATGCCGGGCGTGATCTTGTCGCAGTTCGAGATGCAGACCATCGCGTCGACGCAGTGCGCGTTGATCATGTACTCGATGGAGTCGGCGATCAGCTCGCGCGACGGCAGGCTGTACAGCATCCCGTGATGGCCCATGGCGATGCCGTCGTCGACCGCGATGGTGTTGAACTCGCGGGCCACCCCGCCGGCCGCCCAGACCGCCTCGGCGACGATGTCGCCGATCCCCTTCAGGTGGACATGGCCCGGCACGAACTGGGTGTAGGAGTTGACGATCGCCACGATCGGCTTGCCGAAATCCTCGTCGACCAGCCCGGTGGCGCGCCACAGGCTGCGGGCCGACGCCATGCGGCGCCCCGAGGTGGTGGTACGCGAGCGATAGGCCGGCATGTCTGAACCCCCTTCGGACGTGACTTGTCGCGTCCACGCTAGGCGGCCCCGAATCATCTGAGAAACGAATTGAATTGATAGTCGTCATTCGAATCTCTGATATTGAAACGATGCACGATCTCGACACCCAGACCCTCCGCTCGTTCCTGGCGGTCGCCGAGACCGGGGGGTTCACGCACGCCGCGCGGCGGGTACATCGATCGCAGTCGGCCGTCAGCATGCAGATCAGGAAGCTGGAGGACGCGGTCGGCGGGCCGGTGTTCGAACGGTCGGCCCGCGGCGTGACGCTGACCCGCAAGGGGGAGACGCTGCTCGGCTATGCCCGACGCCTGCTCGAGCTGCACGACCGCGCCCTGACCGAGATGCACGGCGCCTCGGTCGAGGGCACGGTCCGGATCGGCGTCATGGACGACTATGCGACCCACGTGCTGCCACGGATCTTCGCCGGGTTCGAGCGCCGCTTCGCCAGCGTGATCCTGGAAGTGACCACCGGCTTCACCGCCGACCTGCTGCAGGAGCTCGGCGAGAGCTTCGACCTGGTACTGGCGACCCAGCCGATCGGCACCGGGACCGGTCGGGTGCTGCGGACCGAGGACACGTGCTGGGCCTATGCCGCCCGGCTGCCGCTGCCCGATCTCGGCACGGTGCCGCTGGCGGTGCTGGCCCGCGGCAACCTGTTCCGGAACTGGGCGACCGGCGCGCTGGACGCGGCCGGCATCCCGTGGCGGGTGGTGTACAGCAGCACCAGCATCGCGGCGGTCGAGTCGGCCGCGGCGGCCGGCATCGCGGTCACCGTCGTCAAGCGCAGCACCGCGCGCGACGACCTGCGCCTGATCGGCCCGTCCGAGGGCCTGCCGCCGCTGCCGGTCTCGGAGATCGCCCTGCACCGCGCGCCCGGCGCCGGCTCGCCGGCGGTCCATCACCTGGCCGCGTTCCTGGAAGACCAGCTGGTCCGGCGCTCCTGACCGGACGGGCCATCGGGTCGTCCCGTCAGACCCCGAGCCGGTTCACACACCGAGCCACTGCGCCTGCACGGCGGTGTCGGCGCGGATGTCGGCGGGCGAGCCGGCCCACACCACGGTGCCGCGGCCCATCACCCGGACCTCGTCCGCCAGGCTGGTGGCGAAGCCGAAGTTCTGCTCGACCAGCAGCATGCTGAGCCCCTCGCCCCGCAGGCCGTCCAGCACGGCGTGGATCGACTGCACGACGATCGGCGCGAGGCCCTCGGTCGGCTCGTCCAGGATCAACAGGCGGGGGTTCATCAGCAGCGCCCGGGCGATCGCCAGCATCTGCTGCTCGCCGCCCGACAGCTGGGTCCCGCCGTTGTCCAGCCGCTCGCGCAGGCGCGGAAACAGGTCGAGCACCCGTTCCAGGGTCCAGGCGCCGTCCGGGCGTCCGAACCGCCGGGCCGCCAGCTCCAGGTTCTCGCGCACCGTCAGAGACGGGAAGATGTCCCGGGTCTCGGGGACGTAGGCGATGCCGAGGGTGGCGATACGGTATGGCGGCAGGCCGAGCAGCGGGCGCCCGTCGAACCGGATCGTGCCGCGCACGCTGCCCAGCAGGCCCATGATCGCCTTCAGGGTGGTCGACTTGCCGACCCCGTTGCGGCCCAGCACCGCCAGCACCCGGCCGGGCGCCACCGACAGCGACAGACCATGGGTCACCCAGGTCTCGCCGTAGCCGGCGTGCAGGTCCTCGATCTCAAGCATGGCCGCCCCCTTCAGCGCCCCAACTGCCGAGATAGATCTCCCGGATCAGGGCGCTGTCGCGGGCCTCCTGCGGCGGGCCGTCGAACACCACCTCGCCGTGGTTCAGCACGGTGACCCGGTCGGCGATGCCGAACGCCAGGTCCATGTCGTGCTCGACGATCAGGATCGTCAGCTCCGCCGGCAGGCCGTGCAGGAATGCGTGGAAGGCATTGATGCCGCCGGGCCCGATGCCGGAGGTCGGCTCGTCCATCAGCAGGATCCGCGGCTTCGACGCCAGCGCCAGCCCGACCTCCAGGCGGCGGCGGGCGCCGTAGGGGATGGTGTCGACCGAGGCATCCAGCAGCTCGGACAGCCCGACCCGCTCGGCCACCTCTTCCACCGTCGCGACCACCCCGCGGTCGCGGTGGCTGTCGGCCAGCAGCGCCGTCGCCTTGCCCTGGGCGCAGGCCGCCGACAGGGCCAGGTTCTCGTGCACCGTCAGGCCGGCGAACAGGTTGTTCTTCTGGTAGCTTCGGGCGAGGCCGAGCCGGGCCCGGGCGTCCACCGACAGGGCGGTGACGTCGCGGCCGTCGACCAGGATCAGCCCGGAATCCGGCGCCAGCTCGCCGACCAGCAGGTTGAACAGCGTGGTCTTGCCGGCGCCGTTCGGCCCCAGCAGCACGCGGCGCTCGCCCGGCGCGACCCGGAGCGAGACCCGCTGGGTCACCGCCAGCGCCCCGAAGCTCTTCGAGAGATCGCGCACCTCAAGCATGGTCCGGCGATCCTTCGGTTGCCGCCGGCTCGGGCCTGCGTGCGCCGCGCCGGCCCCACAAGAACTCGATCTGTCCGAAGATCCCGCGTCCGCCGCTCAGCACCGTCGCGATCAGCACCAGCCCGACCACCATGTGCCAGTGGTCGGTGAAGCGCGCGACCTCGTGCTTGACGAACACCAGCACCCCGGCCCCCAGCACCGCGCCGACCAACGTGCCGAGCCCGCCGAGGATGACCATGATCAGCAGCTCGCCCGACACCGTCCAGTGCAGCAGCCCCGGCGAGACGTACATGGTGTGCTGGGCGGCCAGCGCCCCCGCCAGCCCGGCCAGCGCCCCGGAAGTGCCGAAGGCGGCGGCCTTGTGCCGCCACACCGGCAGGCCGAGTGCGCGCATGCGCGGCTCATTGGCGCGGATGCCGACCAGCGTGCGGCCGAAGCCGGACCGCAGCAGCGTCGCCGCCAGAGCGTAGGCCAGCAGCGCCAGGACCGTGCAGAACAGGGCATAGCCGCGCGAGTCGTTGAGATCGAGCCCGGCCCCCGACAGGTCGAGCCGGGCGATGCCCGGCATCCCGTCGCTGCCGCCGAACAGCGGGCTGTCGAAGAAATAGGCGTAGGCCATCTGACCGAACGCCAGGGTCGCCATGATGAAGAAGATGCCGTGGGTGCGGGCCGAGACCGCGCCGATCAGCCAGGCGAAGGCGCCTCCGCCGGCGACCGCCATCGCCATTCCCGCACCCCCGCCCCAGCCCAGCAGCACGGTCGCCGAGGCGAAGGCGTAGGCGCCGACCCCGTACAGCGCGCCGTGGCAGAGCGAGACCATGCCGCCGTAGCCGGCCACCAGGTCGAGGGCGATGGCGACGATCGCCAGGATCGCCACCTCGGTCAGCAGCTCGAGGCCGAAGAACCCGGTGGTGAAGGCGTACACCACGGCGGCGGTCGCCAGCAGCAGGACGGCGCCGGTCTTGAGCGGGGTCTGGTGGAACATGCGCTCAGCCCCTGGCCGGGAACAGGCCGGCCGGCCGCAGGATCAGCACCACCGCCAGCAGGGCGTACACTGCCACCGCCGCCGCCTGCGGCGCCAGCACCGCGCCGAAGGTCTGCACGAACCCGATCAGCAGGGATCCGGCGATCGCGCCGCGCAGGCTGCCGAGGCCGCCGATCACCACCACGACCAGGGTCGGGATCAGGATCGCCGTCCCCATGTCGGTGGTGACCGACAGCACCGGCGCCGCCACCGCCCCGGCCAGCCCGGCGAGCGCGCAGCCGAGGCAGAACACGACGAAGAACACCCGCTCGACGTTGATGCCGAGGCAGGCCGCCATGTCGCCGTTGTCGACCCCGGCCCGCACGATGGCGCCGAGCTGGGTGCGCGACAGCAGCAGCGACAACGCCGCGAGCACCACCAGCCCGAGCCCGATGATGAACAGCCGGTAGGTCGGGTACACGATGCCGAGGAATTCGGTGCGACCGCTGAACAGGTCGGGCTCGGCCATGCCCAGCGGGATGTCTCCCCAGCCGAGCCGGAACAGGTCGAGGAACACGAAGATCAGGCCGAAGGTCACCAGCACCTGGTTCATCGGCCCGGCGTTGCGCATCCGCCGGATCAGCGCGACGTACAGGACGATGCCGACCAACGCCACCGCCACCGGCGCCACCGCGAACGCCGCCCAGTAGCTGCCGGCGAACGCCGAGGCCGAGACCCCGACGAAGGCACCGAGGGCGTACAGCGAGCCGTGCGCCAGGTTCACGAAGTGCAGCAGGCCGAAGATGACCGTCAGGCCGACCGACAGCAGGAACAGCAGCATCGAGAGCTGCAGCGCATTCAGCGTCTGAACGATCCAGAACGAAGCGTCGGCAGTCATCGACGACCCTGGGCGATGCGTGGCGAGGAGAAGGCGCCGCCCCCGGCTGCCATGGCAACCGGAGGCGGTGGGTGGGTCGATGAGCGGCCTATTTCTGGCAGCCGCTGACCGGGTCGCGGACCGCCTTGGCCACGTCCAGGATCTTCTGGGTCAGGGTCCCGTCGCCCTGTACCGTCTCGTAGATGTAGATGTTCTGGACGATGTTGTTGGTCGCCGGGTCGATCTCGACCGGTCCGCGCGGGCTGGTGAACCGCACCTTGCCGAGAGCCTCGGCCAGGGCCGCCCGGTCGGTGGCGCCGGACTTGACCGCCTCGACCAGCGCCTGGCCGGCGTCGTAGCCCTGCACCGCGTATTCCGACGGCGCATGGCCGTAGGCCGCCGAGAACGCTTTCACGAAGGCGGCGTTCTCCGGGGACTCGATGGTCGGCACGTAGTGCAGGCTGGTGACCACGCCCTTGGCGGCCGGCCCTTCGGCGTTGACGTACAGCGGCGAGGTCAGGAAGCCGGAGCCGTACAGCGGCACCGAGTCGGCGACGCCGAAGCTGGCGTACTGCTTGACGAACGAGATCGCCTCGCCGCCGGCGTAGAACACGAAGATCGCGTCCGGCCCGGCCGACTGGGCCTTGGTCAGGTACGGGCCGAAGTCCTTGGTCGTGCGGAACGGCGTGAACTCGCCGCCGACGATGGTGCCGCCGGCCGCCTTGAAGGCCGCGGAAAAGGTCTCGATCATCTGGTGCCCGGCCGCATAGTCGGGGGCCAGGGTGTACACCTTGCGCACGCCCTTGTTGTACAGCCAGTCGCCCATCGGCCGGTTGACCTGCCCGTTCGAGAACGACACCCGGGTGATGAACCTGCTGCAGCGCGCACCGGTCGCGTCGTCGTTGCCGGCGTTGGCGACGATCAGCGGCGTGCCGGACTGGTGCACGAAGTCGCGGATCGCGCCCAGCACGCCGGACGACACGATGCCGACCATGACGTCGACCTGGTCCTGCAGGATCAGCTTGCGGGTCTTGGCGAGGCCAACCGGCGGCTTCACCTCGGTGTCCTCGCGGACGATCTCGATCTTCGAGCCGGCCATTTCGCCGAGGCGGGTCTGCAGGGCGAGCTCGAACCCCTGGTCGATCTCCTTGCCGAGCGCGGCGTATACGCCCGAGTACGGCAGCAGGAGGCCGACCTTGTAGTCCTTCGCGTGCGCCGTCGCGGGAACCGCGAGCATCAGCGCAGCGGCGGCGGACAGCCATGTGCGAGACAGCTTCATTCTCTTCCTCCCTGTATGACCCGGCGCTTGCGGGACCGGCATTTTGTTTCCGGAAACGCTACCCGACTGACCGGAGAGGAACAAGCACTATAATACATATTGAAAGCCCAGCAGCCGCCACACCCCCATCAAACCCACCGATTTCCACGGGAAACCCGGCAGAAACCCGGGGATCACCGGCGCCTTTCGAGATGACACCGCCATGCGACTATGCAACATAATGCCTAACCGCATCGAATCGAACGGATCCGTCGAAGCCGCCGGCACAGGCGCGCCGACACCCAAGGGAGGGACTTCGCGTGACGACGACCACCGAGAACGCGGCCAGCTATTTCGTCGACCGCCACCTCGCGGAAGGCCGCGGCGGCAAGACCGCCTTCATCGAGGGCGACCGCACGCTGTCCTACGGCGAACTCGCCGCCCGGTCGGACCTGATAGCCGATCTCTACGCCCGGCACGGCATCACCCCGGAGGACCGGGCGGCGATGATCGCCCTCGACGTGCTGGAGTTCCCGATCATCTTCTGGGGCAGCCTGAAGGCCGGGATCGTCCCGGTCCCGCTGAACACCCTCCTGTCGGCCGACAACTACCGGTTCATCCTGCGCGACAGCCGTGCCAAGGCACTGTTCGTGTCGGCGCCGCTGCTCGAGACGGTGCGCCCGATCCTCGGCGACCTGCCGCACCTGCGCGCGGTGTTCGTGCTGGGCGGCGACAGCCAGGGCTTCCTCGACTTCTCGGCCGAGCTGGCAACCTGCAGGCCGCAGCCGATGCAGCCGGCGTCGGCCGACGAGGTGGCGTTCTGGCTGTATTCCTCCGGCTCGACCGGCGCACCGAAGGGCGTGCGCCACGTGCACGGCAGCCTGAAGGGCACCTCCGACACCTACGCGGCCCAGGTTCTGGGCATCCGCCAGGACGACCTGGTGTTCTCGGCGGCCAAGCTGTTCTTCGCCTACGGCCTCGGCAACGGCATGACCTTCCCGATGTCGGTCGGCGCCACCACCGCGCTGCTGTCCGGCCGGCCGACGCCGCAATCGGTGTTCGACCTGATGGCCGAGGTCCGACCCACGATCTACTGCGGGGTGCCGACGCTGTACGCCGCCATGCTGGCGCACGCCAAGGAGGGTCCGGCGCCCGGCTGCGACCGGTTGCGGATGTGCGTCTCGGCCGGCGAGGCGCTGCCGCGCGAGGTCGGCGAGAAGTGGCGCGCCCTGACCGGCGTCGACATCCTCGACGGGGTCGGCTCGACCGAGATGCTGCACATCTTCCTGTCGAACCGCCCGGGCGACGTGGTCTACGGCACCTCCGGCGTGGCGGTGCCCGGCTACGAACTGCGGCTGGTCGACGAGTCCGGCAAGGAGGTCGAGGGCGATGCGGTCGGCGAGCTGCTGGTCAACGGCCCGACCGCGGCCGACGGCTACTGGAACAAGCGCGACAAGTCGCGCAGCACCTTCGAGGGTGTGTGGACCCGCACCGGCGACAAGTACCAGCGCCAGGCCGACGGCCGGTACGTCTACTGCGGCCGCACCGACGACATGTTCAAGGTCAGCGGCATCTGGGTGGCGCCGTTCGAGGTCGAGCAGGCGCTGATCTCGCACCCCTCGGTGCTGGAGGCGGCGGTGGTCCCGGCGCTCGACGAGAACGGCCTGGAGAAGCCCAAGGCGTTCGTCGTGCTCAAGGACGGGGCGGCGCGCGACGGCCTCGAGGACGCGCTGAAGGACTGCGTGAAGGAGGCGATCGGCAAGTGGAAGTACCCGCGCTGGATCGAACTCGTCGACGAGTTGCCGAAGACCGCGACCGGCAAGATCCAGCGCTACAAGCTGCGTTCGCAGGCCTGACGGAACCGGCTCCGGCGATGGAGTGGATCGACGGTCAGCCCCGGCGGATCCGGGCCGGCGGCGCCGAGCTCGAGGCCATGTGCCTCGGCCCGCCACCGGCCGAGGCCGCGACCCTGGTCCTGCTGCACGAGGGGCTCGGCTGCGTGGCGCTGTGGCGGGACTTCCCGGCCCGGCTGGTCCGGGCGACCGGCTGCGGGGTGTTCGCCTACTCCCGACAGGGCTACGGCCAGTCCGATTCCTGCCCGCTGCCGCGACCTCTCGACTACATGACCGACGAGGCGGTGCGGGTGCTGCCGGCGGTGCTGGACGCCATCGGCCTGCGGCGCGGCATCCTGGTCGGCCACAGCGACGGCGCCTCGATCGCCGCCCTGCACGCCGGCCTGGTGCGCGACCCGCGGATCGCCGGTATCGTCCTGATGGCGTCGCACTTCTTCACGGAGCCGATGGGCTTGCGCTCGATCGCCGAGGCCAGGACCGCCTACGCCGAGGGCGACCTGCGATCGCGGCTCGCCCGCTACCACGCCGATGTCGACGCCGCGTTCCGCGGCTGGAACGACGCCTGGCTCGACCCGGACTTCGAGCGCTGGGACATCCGCGCCCCGCTGGCCGATATCGCGGTGCCGGTGCTGGCGGTCCAGGGCGAGGCCGACCAGTACGGCACCCGCGCCCAGATCGACGTGGTGGCGGAACGGGTCCCCGGCCCGGTCGAGACGGTCCTGCTGGCGGACTGCCGGCACGCGCCGTTCCTTGACCAGCCGGACCGCACCCTCGACCTGGTGGGCGGCTTCGTCCGCCGGCTGGTGCCCGGATGAAACCGCTCCAGGACACGTACTGCATGCCCGGCCGACCACACCTGCCAGGAATCAACGCTCGCCCGGAAGGCGGGCCGGTCGCGGCCGCAGCGGCCGACGCCCGCCGGGCGTTCGACCCGGCCGCCTGGTCGGCGAGCGCCGCCTATCTCTACGGCTTCGACCTGACGGCCGGCGGCTTCTTCTGGGAGGCCCACGAGGTCTGGGAGCCGGCCTGGGCCCGCTGCCTGCCGAACAGCCGCGAGCGCGCCGTGCTGCGCGGGCTGATCCAGTGCGCCAATGCCGGCCTGAAGAGTGCGATGGGCCGGCATGGCGCGACGACGCGGCTGCTGCGCCTGGCCGAGACCGACTTCGCGGAGGCCGCCGGAGCGACGGCGGTGCTGGGCATCGAGCCGGCCCGGGCGGCTGCCGCGCTGCGGCGCCTGGGCGCCGCGCTGCCCGGCACGGACGCGGCCCGGGAACTCGCGGATTGCGACAGCCTTCGACCGAAATGCATTATAATGCACACACAATCTCCCGGCTTCGACGGCCGGAAAGATCCGGCAATAAGCGGAAATACTTAGATGATCAGCCAACCCTGTCCCGATTCAGGGTGGATCGACGGGCATCTATGCATTATAATGCTGACTTGAAACACGCGAAGGCAAGGGAGCGTCCGGCGGTGACCACGATCGATTTCCAGACCGAGCCGTCCCGCTATCGACACTGGCGGATCCAGGTCGACGGCGACGTCGCACAGCTGATCATGGACGTGGACGAGAACGGCGGCCTGTTCGAGGGCTACCAGCTCAAGCTGAACTCCTACGACCTCGGCGTCGACATCGAGCTCGCCGACGCGATCCAGCGGCTGCGCTTCGAACACCCCGAGGTCAAGGCGGTGGTGCTGCGCTCCGGCAAGGAGCGGGTGTTCTGCGCCGGCGCCAACATCCGCATGCTGGCGGGCGCCGCCCATGCCCACAAGGTCAACTTCTGCAAGTTCACCAACGAGACCCGCAACACCATGGAGGCGGCCGGCGCGGAATCCGGCCAGCACTACATCTGCGCGGTCCAGGGGGCGTGCGCCGGCGGCGGCTACGAGCTGGCGCTGGCCTGCGACCACATCATGCTGGCGGACGACGGCTCCTCGACGGTCGCCCTGCCCGAGGTGCCGCTGCTGGCGGTGCTGCCCGGCACCGGCGGCCTGACCCGGGTCACCGACAAGCGCAAGGTGCGGCGCGACCGCGCCGACGTGTTCTGCGCCATGGAGGAAGGCGTAAAGGGCCAGCGCGCCCGCGACTGGCGGCTGGTCGACGAGCTGGTGTCGAATGCCACGTTCGACCAGTCGGTCCTGGCCCGCGCCAAGGCGTTCGCCGCCGAGAGCAAGCGCAAGGTCGACGCCCCCGGGATCGCCCTGACCCCGCTGCAGCGCCGCTTCGACGGCACCGACGCGATCGTGTACTCGACCGTCTCGGTCTCGATCGACCGCGCCACCGGCATCGCCACCGTCGAGATCCACGGGCCCACCGAGCCGGCGCCGGAGACCGTCGAGGCCCTGCACGGCCAGGGCGCCGAGGCCTGGGTGCTGCGCTGCGCGCGTGAGCTCGACGACGCACTGCTGCACCTGCGCTTCAACGAGCTCGAGGCCGGGGTGATCGTGTTCAAGGCGTCCGGCGACCCGAAGCTGGCGGCCGCCCACGAGCGGATGCTGCTGGACAACGCCGACCACTGGCTGGCCGGCGAGATCCTGCTGTACTGGAAGCGCGTGCTGAAGCGGGTCGACCTGACCTCGCGGTCACTGGTCGCGCTGGTCGAGCCCGGTTCCTGCTTCGCCGGGATGCTGGCCGAGATCGCGTTCGCCTGCGACCGCAGTTACATGGCCGAGGGCAGCTTCGAGGGCGACAACCGGCCGCCGGCGGCGCTGATCCTGACCGCCGGCAATTTCGGCCGCTATCCGATGTCGAACGGCCTGACCCGGCTGCAGACCCGCTTCCTCGGCGAGCCGGACAGCCTGGCCGCCGCCCAGGCGCAGCAAGACCGGGCGCTGACCGCCGACCAGGCGGCCGAGCTCGGCCTCGTCACCTTCGCGTTCGACGACATCGACTGGGAGGACGAGGTGCGGATCTTCCTCGAGGAACGCGCCAGCTTCTCGCCCGATGCGTTGACCGGCATGGAGGCGAACCTGCGGTTCGCCGGCCCGGAGACCATGGAGACCCGCATCTTCGGCCGCCTGACCGCGTGGCAGAACTGGATCTTCCAGCGCCCGAACGCGGTCGGCGAGGCCGGCGCCCTGCGCCGCTACGGCACCGGCGTGCGCGGCGACTACGACAGACGGCGCGTCTGACAGACGCCGCAAACCCTCGGGAGGACAGGATGTTCGACGCAACCAACGTCAGCTACGACACGCAGATCCCGAACAATGTCGGCCTGTCGGGCGACCGGCGCGTGCTGAAGGCCCTGGAGCGCTGGCACCCGGGCTATATCGACTGGTGGAAGAACCTCGGCCCCGAGGGCTTCCAGGAGCACATGGTCTACCTGCGCACCGCCGTCAGCGTCGACCCGAAGGGCTGGGCGCGCTTCGACTACGTGAAGATGCCCGAGTACCGCTGGGGCATTCTGCTGGCGCCGCAGGTCGAGGGCCGCACCATCCCGTTCGGCCAGCACTACGGCGAGCCGGCCTGGCAGGAGGTGCCGGGCGAGTACCGGGCCATGCTGCGCCGCCTGATCGTCATCCAGGGCGATACCGAGCCGGCCTCGGTCGAGCAGCAGCGCCACCTCGGCGCCACCGCCCCGTCGCTGTACGACCTGCGCAACCTGTTCCAGGTCAACGTCGAGGAAGGCCGGCACCTGTGGGCCATGGTCTACCTGCTGCACAAGTACTTCGGCGCCGACGGCCGCGAGGAGGCCGACGGCCTGCTGCAGCGCTGCTCCGGCTCGGCCGAGGCGCCGCGCATGCTGGGGGCGTTCAACGAGGCGACGCCGGACTGGCTGTCGTTCTTCATGTTCACCTTCTTCACCGACCGCGACGGCAAGATGCAGCTGGAGAGCCTGGCGCAGTCCGGGTTCGACCCGCTGAGCCGGACCTGCCGGTTCATGCTGACCGAGGAAGCCCATCACATGTTCGTCGGCGAGACCGGCGTCGGGCGCACCATCCAGCGCACCTGCGAGGCGATGGTGGAGGCCGGCATCGACGACCCGTACGCCATCGAAAAGGTCCGGGCGCTCGGGGTGATCGACCTGCCGACCATCCAGAAGAAACTGAACCTGCACTTTTCGCTGTCGCTCGACCTGTTCGGCGCCGAGGTGTCGACGAACGCCGCCAACGCGTTCAACGCCGGCATCAAGGGCCGCTACCAGGAGACCAGGATCGACGACGACCACAAGCTGACCAACGCCACCTACCCGGTGGCGGAGTTCAAGGACGGCCGCATCGAGATCGTCGACATGCCGGCGCTGTCGGCGATCAACATGCGGCTGCGCGACGACTACGTGCGCGACGCGGCGGGCGGCGTGAAGCGCTGGAACGCGATCATCGCCAAGACCGGCGTGAACTTCGAGATGACGCTGCCGCACGAGGCCTTCAACCGGAAGATCGGCACCTTCGCCCCGGCCAACGTCACCCCGGCCGGCGAGGTCCTGGGCGCCGACGCCTGGAACGCCGGCCGCGACCAATGGCTGCCGAGTGCGGCCGACGGCGAGTTCATCGCATCCCTGATGAAGCCCGAGACCGAGCCGGGCAAGTACGCCGGCTGGATCGCGCCGCCCAAGATCGGCATCGACAACAAGCCGGGCGACTTCGAGTACGTGAAGCTGCACGACGCTTGAGCTCGACATTGGGCGGTCTTGCGATGCTGCCGATGGCGTTGGACGAGCAGAAATGCCGGGGTGTGGGGATGTCATCCTGTCGCCGGCCTGCCGGGAGAGGGGATCATTCGATCCGCCGCGATCCACGGGCGAGTTCGACGGACAAAACCCCCTTGTTGTCGTCATTCCGGCCGGAGCGACGCGGTCGCGGAGAGCCGGAACCCACGGGGCGCCGGCCGCGGCCACCGCCGAAGCGGCCGGTGGGTTCCGGACGCGCGCCGCTCGTCGCAGCCCGCTCCGGAATGACGACAGTGTGGGAAGGGCCCCGAAGGGCAAGGGGCGGAACGCTTTACGACGCCTGAGGTGCCGGCATGCCTGACGGAAGTCAGTCCGAGATGAACGTCCCGATCAAACAGCACCTGATCGACCCGGAGATCTGCATCCGCTGCCATTCGTGCGAGGAGGCCTGCCCGGTCGACGCGATCACCCACGACGACAACAACGTCGTGGTCGACGCCGCGACCTGCAACTTCTGCATGGACTGCATCGGCCCCTGCCCGACCGGCTCGATCGACAACTGGCGGGTGGTGCTGAAGCCGTACACCCTGGACGAGCAGTTCTCCTGGACCGAGCTGCCGAAGCAGGAGGACATCGAGACCGGCACCGGCAACGGCACGGTCGAGGCCCTGGAGGACGACGTCGAGCGGCTGCTGGCGGAGGCCCACCAGGGCGCCGGCGGGCGGGCGCGGGCACCGGACTCGGCGGCCAAGCCGACCGTCAACATGTACAGCCGCCGCGACCCGGCGATCGCCACCGTGCAGGGCAGCTACCGGCTGACGGCGGCGGATTCCGACAGCGAGGTGCGCCACATCGTGCTCGACCTCGGGCGCACGGTGTTCCCGGTGCTTGAGGGCCAGAGCGTCGGGGTGCTGGCGCCGGGCGCGGCCGCGAACGGGCAGCCTCACGCGCCGCGGCTGTACTCGGTGTCGAGCCCGCGCGACGGCGAGCGGCCGAACACCAACAACCTGTCGCTGACCGTCAAGCGCGAGCCCGGCGGGGTGTGCTCGAACTACCTGTGCGACCTGCAGAAGGGCGACCAGGTCCGGCTGAGCGGGCCGTTCGGCTCGACCTTCCTGATGCCCGACGATCCGGCGACCGATATCGTCATGGTCTGCACCGGCACCGGCTCGGCTCCGTTCCGCGCCTTCACCATGCGGCGCCAGCGCACGGCCGGCGACCGGGGCGGCCGCCTGACCCTGTTCTTCGGGGCCCGCAGCCCGGACTCCCTGCCGTATTTCGGACCGCTGCAGAAGATCCCCGACAGCGTGATGACCAAGCACCTGGTGTTCTCGCGGCTCGCCGGCCGGCCCAAGGAGTACGTCCAGGACCGCATGCTGGCGGAGGCCGATTCGCTGGCCGCGGCCCTGGCCGACGACCGGACCCACGTCTACGTGTGCGGTCTGAAGGCGATGGAGGACGGCGTCGAGCGGGCGTTCGAGACCATCGCCGGCGGCGCCGGGCTCGACTGGCCGTCCCTCAAGGCCCGGATGCGCGACGCCGGCCGCTATCACGTCGAGACCTACTGACCATGGAGCGGCCGTTTGCAAGCGGCCGGCAGGCCGTCGGCCCGGACGGCCCGTGGCGGGCGCGCCTCGCCTTGCCGTATAATCCGTGTGATTCCAGGCCGGCGCGGCGTCGATGAGCGAACTCGCACGATTTCACGGGGAGGCCGTCCCGGTCTCGGAAGACGCGGACTCGACCGAGGCGTTCCTGCGCACCGTCGGCGAGCGGGTGCGCGACGCCCGCGGCCGCAAGAGCATGTCGCGCAAGGTCGTGTCGGAGCGCTCGGGCGTGTCCGAGCGCTACCTCGCCCAGCTCGAGGGGGGCTACGGCAACATCTCGATCGTGCTGCTGCGGCGGGTCGCCCGCGCCCTCGACGTACCGATGGAGTGGCTGGTCTGCGAGGAGGACCCGTGGTCCTCGGACACCATTCCGGTCATGACCCTGTACCAGCGCGCCACTGCCGAGGTGCGCGCGAAGGTGCAGCAGATCCTCGACCCCGAGCCGGCCGACCTGCGGCGCGCCCGCCGGGTGACGCTGATCGGGCTGCGCGGGGCCGGCAAGTCGACCCTCGGCCGGCTGGCCGCCGACAGCCTCGGCATCCCGTTCCTGGAGCTGAACGAGGAGATCGAGCTGGCCAGCGGCATGCCGGTCGGCGAGCTGATGGCGCTGTACGGCAACGAGGGCTACCGCCGGCTCGAGCAGCAGGCGGTCGAGCGGGTCGCCGCCACCCATGAGCAGGTCATCCTGGCGGTCGCCGGCGGCATCGTGTCGGAACCGGCGACCTACGACTTCCTGCTGCGCCACTTCCACGCCATCTGGCTGCGGGCCCGCCCGGAGGAGCACATGGCCCGTGTCCGTGGCCAGGGCGACGAGCGGCCGATGGCCGGCAATCCGTCGGCGATGGAGGAGCTCAAGGGCATCCTCACCAGCCGGGAGGCGCTGTACGCCCGTGCCGAAGCCCAGGTGAACACCTCCGGCCGGACCCTGGACGAGAGCGTCCAGGACGTGGTGCGCACGATCGCCGAGCACTGCTGGCACGGCACCGCCGCCGGCTGACCGCCTGCCCCCGATGGAATAAGACCGCCGCCTCAGCGTTGTCCTTGCGAAGCCGCGCCGAACCGGCGGCGGCCAGCGGAGGGACACGATGCTCGCAGCGCTATCCCGCTCCCTGTTTCGGCCCGGCCGGGAACGGCCCGGCCCAGCCGCCGATCGGCGGGCCGAGCCCCGGCTGCGGGCGCTGGGCAATGCCTACCTCCGGATCGGGCGGCGCGACGTGCCGCTGATCGACTGGTCGCGCGGCGGATTCTGCGCCCAGGATGCCGGCGACTTCGCGGCCGGCCAGTTCGCCCGCTTCCGGGTCTACATCCACGGCATCCAGGATCCCGACCCGGCGCTGTCGATCACCGTCGACGCCGCCATCCTGCGGATCCGCGACGACCGGGTCGCCGGGCGCTGGCTGCCGGTCAGCCGGTCCGACGCCAAGGCCCTCGCGGTCTTTGCCGCGCGCAAGGCCGCCGATCGGCGCTGGCTCATCCCGACCGAACTTTCGACGATCCGCCGGCATCACGGCCGCTCCGCGCCGTTCTGCGCCGGCCACGCGATCGGCTTCGGGGAATAAACCCGCCGCGTAGTCGTTGTCGGAATGCAACGACAACCCAACGGGCCGGCGCCGCGATGGCCGCCGCCGCCCGCACCAGGGGAGGTGACCATGCTCCGGCCTCGGACGACTCAGAGCCCGAACGACGCCTTCGGCCCCGGCGGGCGGCCGGGCGTCGACGTCTCGATCCAGAGCCAGCGCAGCGTCGACGGCACCGGCAACAACGAGACCGACATCGACCTCGGCTCGGCCGGCAGCACCATGATCCGTCTCGGCGACGCCGACTACACCGACGGGATCGGCAGCATCGACGCCGGCCTGCCGAACGCCCGAACGATCTCGAACACCCTGTTCGACCAGACCGAGAGCGTCGAGGACCCGAACGGCTACAGCGACTTCCTGTGGGCCTGGGGCCAGCTGGTCGACCACGACATCACCCTGACCCCGACCGGCACCGAGCACGCGGACATCGCGGTGCCGGCCGGCGATCCGGACTTCGACCCGACCGGTACCGGCACCGTCACCCTTTCGTTCACGCGCTCGGAAGTCGCCGACGGCACCGGCGAGACCGTCGCCCGCGAGCAGGTGAACGACATCACCACCTATATCGACGGGTCCTTCATCTACGGGTCCGACGAGGCGACCCGCCAGAGCCTGGTCGACGACACCGGCCGGATCGTCCTCGACGACGACGGCTTCCTGCCGCTCGACGAGACCGGCCAGGTGATGGCCGGCGACGTCCGCGCCGGCGAGAACGTGGCACTCACCTCGCTGCAGACAGTCATGGCGCGCGAGCACAACCGCTGGGTCGACCTGATCCAGGCCCAGAACCCCGGGATGACCGGCGACGAGCTGTTCGCCGCCGCCCGGGTCCGGGTCGAGGCGGTGGTCCAGGCCGTGACCTACAACGAGTTCCTGCCGAAGCTGGTCGGCGCCGACGCGATCGCCGACTACACCGGCTACGACTCGACCATCGACCCGAGCATCGCCACCGAGTTCGCGACCGCCGCCTACCGGTTCGGTCACTCGATGCTGTCCTCCAGCCTGCTGCGGCTGAACGCCGACGGCAGTTCCATCGACGCCGGCGCCATCGAGCTGAGCGACGCCTTCTTCAACCCGGACGCCATCACCGAGAACGGCGGAATCGACCCGATCCTGCGCGGGCTCGGCGCCCAGACCGCCCAGGCGGCCGACACCTTCGTGGTCGACGACGTCCGGTCGTTCCTGTTCGGCGCACCGGGGGCCGGCGGCCTCGACCTGGTCTCCCTGAACATCCAGCGCGGCCGTGACCACGGCCTGCCCGACTACAACGACCTGCGCGAGGCAGTCGGCCTCGAGCGCGTCACGAGCTTCGACGAGATCACGTCGGACGCCACGATCGCCGCCAAGCTGGAAGCGCTGTACGGCAACGTCGACTCGATCGACGCCTGGGTCGGCGGGCTGGCTGAGGACGCGGTCGACGGCGGCGTGCTCGGCGAGCTGTTCGCCACCGTCGTAATCGACCAGTTCACGCGGCTGCGCGACGGCGACCGGCTGTGGAGCCAGGCGGTCCTCGGCGACCAGGAGGCCGACCGGATTTGGGGCACGACGCTGTCCGACCTGATCGAGCGCAACACCGATGTCGGCATTCTCCAGGAGGATGCCTTCACCGCCTATGCCCGGGTCGGCGGGACCGCCGGCGCCGATACCCTGATCGGCTCGGCCGGCGAGGACCTGGTACTCGGCGGCGGCGGCAACGACGTCCTGTCCGGTGGCGCCGGCACCGACGAGCTGCACGGCCAGGACGGCATGGACACCCTGAACGGCGGCGCCGGCGACGACCTCCTGGTCGGCGGACGCGGTCCCGACATGTTCGTGTTCGAGGCCGATTTCGGCGACGACCGCATCCGCGGCCTCGACACTGGCGACCGGATCGACCTGTCGCGGATCGCATCGGTGACGTCGGTCGACGACGTCGAGGTCGTCGAGACCGCCGACGGCCTCGTGCTGATGGTCGCCGAGGAAGGCACCATCACCCTGCTCGGGACGCGGTTCGAGCCGAACCAGTTGGACGGTTACCTGCTGATCTAGGAGGGGAGCGGCCGTCGACCGACCGCTCCCCCGAACTCACCCGGGAGAACCGGGAGCCAGGGCGGGGATCGCCTCCTGAAGGCTGACCACCAGGTTGATCGCCGCCCGCAGCCGCTGATCGGCCTGAATGTCGGCATGGAGGGCCTCCAAGGCCGCCCGGAACGCCTTCACCTCGTCGTCGGTCGGGGCGTCCACGGTCACCGCAGCGGCCGCCCGGTGAGCCGCGACGAGCTTGTCGGTCGCACGCTGCAACGCCGCTTCCATGTCGTCCAGGCTGTCGCTCAGGTCCTGCTCGACGAAAATCGACGCCAGTTCTTCGCCGAGATCGTCCGGTGTGCGAACGACACTCGGGAACGGGACCGACTCCGGATTGTCGATTTCCCGGACGATCAGCTTCATCGCACGACGCGCGATGTTCGCTTCGAATGTGCTCATGCTCATGGCATCTGGGTCCTTTCAGCCCGGAACGGAGACGCGCGACCGGCGATGCCGGCCGCCGATCACTGCGCTGCGGAAGCAGCCTTGATCTGCTCGACGATCTTCTCGGCGATCGTCTGGACCTGGCCCAGATCGAGGCCGGTATCCGGCGTCGCCGACAAGGTGGTCAGCCCCTTGCGGATCGTCGCCAGCCGGGCCTTCTGCTTCTGCAGCGGCTTGAGGCTCCCTGCCACCTGATCGGTGAGGGCGCGCTGCTGGTCGGCGACCTCGCGGAGGGCGGCACGCTGGACGTCGATGCCGCGGCCGGCGAAGTCGATGATCTCGGCAATCACCGCGCCGTCGTCCGACGACAGCAGCCGGCCCGCGGTCGTCCGGGCGTCACGCTGGGCCGCGGTGAAGATGCGCCCGTACAGCCAGCTGCTCTTGAAGTCCGGGTTGCCGAAGCAATCCCTCTCGTCGGCCGGTTTGGCCGCCAGCCCGCCTGCAGGTGCACTTCCGCCCGTCGGGCCTGCGCCGTCCGGCAGGCATTTCCGGTCGATCGGCGCGCCCGCCAGGCTCTCGCGCAGCGTGGTGAGCTGGGTGCGATAGAAGGCCTGTTCCGCCGCGATCTTCGCGTCCAGCTTCTTCTCGTACAGGACGGTGGTCTGCAGGGTATTGAAGGCGACCGTGCGGGCGTTGTCGCCGGCGCAACCGGCGAGCATCAGCTGGGCGGCGCAGGCGCCGAGCAGCACGGCCTGCCGGGCAGTTGGAATTCGGTACCGGTTCATGGCGCCCTCCTATGCGGCAATGATGAACAGCGCGACGCCCTGGGCGACACGGATGAGGTTGGCGATGTCCTCCTCGGTGATGCCGCCCGCGTGGTACGCGACCAGCGCATCCAGCCCGCTGGAGATGACCGCCTGGTTCGCGCGATCGCCGACTGCCGACCGGGCGATCGAGTCCAGATGCTCCAACCTCGCCAGCCGGAGCCGAACCAGGGCGTCCTGGCGCGCGATCAGCGAGTCCGCGCTGACCAGCAGCCGCGGCGGCATCAGCAGCAGGTGAATGATGTTCTGGACCCTGACGACGTCCTCGCCGGACTTCGGCGTGGTCTTGTAGGCGATGATCGCGACCGCCGGCCTGGACGTCGGCGAGGCGCTCTTCAGCAGGCCCGTGGCCGTCTTGCGGTAGTCCTCGGCCTTGTCGAGCAGCGACGAGGCGACGCTGACCGACGCCGCGAAGTCCTCGTACACCTTGCGGCGCTCGTCGAGGGCGAGAAGGGTGAGCTGCGCCTGCTCCCGCTCGAGCTCGGCGAGATCGAGGCCGAGCTGCAGGATCCGGACCGCGATGCCCGGGGCGTCGGTCAGCTCGGTGCGGGCGATGCCGGCGAGCTTGTCCTTGAGCGCGGTGGTGTCGGCGTCCCTGGTCGTGAAGACGCTGTCCAGGGCATCGAGTCCAGCCCTGCCGGTCGCCAGCTTGTCCAGGGCGGCCGGCAGCGCCGCGATCGCGTCCTGGAAGGTGGCGATCATGGCGGCCCACTTCTTCTCCTGCGCCTCCGCCGCCTTGATCTTGGCCTTGAAGTCCTTGATCACCCCGTCGAGGTCGTCGCGCTTCGTCAGCGCGCCCCCCCGCTTCTTCAGGTCCTCGCGAAGCGCGTCGGATCCTTCCGTGCCCAGGGCGTCGAGCGCCGCCCGCTTCTTCTTGATCCGGTCCTCGTACTCCTTGAACGTCAGGGTCGGCGCCTTCGTCAGGAGCGCGGCCTCGACATTGTCCGCGAAGCGCTCCAGCGTCGCGTCCTCTTCCTTGGCGAACGCCGCGACGTTCGCCGTCATGGTCAGGTAGAGCGACGGCTGATCCTCCTGGTAGGCCGCGAACTCGCTCTGCAGTTTGGTGGAGAGGTTCGCCAGCTTCTCGTCGTGGAGGTGCGTCGTCATTCCGCAGCCCGACAGCAGCAGGGCGCCGGCGGCAGCCGCGAGCGGTGCCCTACGCCCGAACACCGGCGGCATCCGAAGGGCGAACGCGCAGGTTCTCGATTTCATGGTTTCCCCCGTGGTCGCGTACCGTCTGGTGCGAGAGACCGGCATCCGAAGACCGGTGCCGGTCTCTCGCCGATCGGCATCCGGATGCTGCGGATCCGGTGTGAGCGCACCGTGAATCGCCTGCCGACGCGGGTACCGGCATGGGAGATCACCGGTGCGGGGGGATCACCGGTGCGGGGTACGCAGTGTCCGTGAGGCACCGACCGGGGGCAGGTCCGGTTCGGTCAGCCCAGAGACGCCCGGTTCGACGGACAGTGGGGCCGGCCGCTCGACTCCGGGCCGCTCGCGTCCGACCGGTCACACGTAGTGCTTCAGGGTTTCGGCGTAGAACGCCAGCGTCCGGGCGACGCCGTCCCGAAAGGAAACCCGCGGCTGCCATCCGGTCCGTTCGCGCAGCAGCGAGTAGTCGCTGTAGTAGTCACCGATGTCGATGGCCTTGCGCTCCGCCGGATAGTCGCGCACGACGTAGCGGGCTCCCGGCCAGGCGGCGCGGATGATGTCGGCGGTCTCGGCCAGCGACAGCACCTCGTGGCCGCCGACGTTGAAGGTCATGGCGTCGCAACCCGGATCGACGGCAGCCAGAAGCAGGGCTTCGACGACGTCGTCCACATAGCTGTAGTCGCGCTTCTGCTCGCCGCCCCAGACCTCGAACGGCTCGCCCTCGATCACCTTGCGGAACCACACGCCCAGAAAGGTCTGCCGTGCATCCTTGATCCGCATGCGCGGACCGTAGGTGTTCGTCAGCCGCAGGACCGTCGTCCGCAAGCCGTAAACCTCGCCGTAGAGAATGTGATAGAACTCGCCGGCGGTCTTGTTGATGCCGTTGACGTCGACCGGTTTGATGGGGTGCTTCTCGTCCACCGGCAGATACTGCGGCCGACCGTAGATCTGGCGCGTCGAGGCGAAGACGATCTTGGCGTCGACGGCGTGCTCGCGGCAGGCCTCCAGCAACGCGAGCTGGGCGGTCGCGTTGATCTCCATGTCGGTGAAGGGGTCGAGCATGGAGTCCATGTGACTGGTCTGGCCGGCGAGATTGAAGATGAACTCCTGACCTCGCAGCAGATGCGGCAGACTGTGGCGGTCGCGGACGTCCGAGATGTTGACTTTCACCCGGGCGGCGATACCGGCGATGTTGTACATGTTGCCGCCGTAGAGCGGGTTCATGCTGTCGACCAGCAGGACATTCGCCCCGAGCCCGACCAGCCGGCCCGCCAGGTTGGCCCCGATGAAGCCCAGGCCGCCGATGATCAGGACGGATCGACCGGACAGCGCTCCGACATCGACGGTCATGCCGCCGCACTCGAGAACCGCCGAATGAGCGTGGCCACGTGGCGGGCCCGCTCGGCCCCGAGTTGCGGAAACATCGGCAGGCTGAGGATCTCGCCGGAAACCGCTTCGGTCGCCGGCAGGTCCTCGGGCGGAAAGCGGCCGGCATAGGCCGGCTGGCGGTGAACCGGGACCGGGTAGTGGATCGCGGTACCGATGCCATGCGACGCGAGAAACGCCGCCAGTTCGTCGCGGCGGGGATGGCGAACCACATACTGGTGATAGACATGCCGGACACCCGGCGATGTCCCCGGCAGCCCGAGATCGGCCACGCCGGCCAGGGCCGCGTCGTAGGCTGCGGCGGCGGCACGCCGGGCCTCGTTGCGGGCCTCCAGGCGGCCCAGCAGGACACCCAGCACCGCCGCCTGCAGGGGATCCAGCCGCGTGTTGAAACCCTCTTCGGCGCTGACGAAGCGCTCGCGCCAACCGTACTGGCGCAGGCGCCGGGCCCGTGCCGCCACCTCGGCATCGCCGGTTACGACCATGCCGCCGTCCCCGAGCGCACCGAGGTTCTTGGTCGGGTAGAAGCTGAAGGCGGCGGCGTCGCCGAAACCGCCGGCCGATCGGCCATCCCAGGAGGCGCCGTGCGCCTGGGCACAGTCCTCGATCAGCCGCAGACCGTGGCGGCGGCAGATCTCCAGCAGCGGCCCGGGCGGCACCATGTTGCCGTACAGGTGCACCGCCACCACCGCCCTCACCGGCTCCGCGCCGACCCGCCGCTCCAGATCGTCGAGGTCCATGACGTACGTGGCCGGATCGATGTCCACCCACACCGGCCGGGCACCGCAGGCGCGAATGGCGGCAACGGTGGCGACTGCCGTATGGGACACCGTGGCGACCGCGTCGCCCGGGCCGATGCCCAGGGCGCGCAGGGCGAGGGTGATGGCGTCGGTGCCGCTGGCCACGCCGACGGCATGCTCCGGTCCGACGTAGCGCGCGAACGCCGCCTCGAAGGCATCCACTTCGGGGCCCAGGATATACATGCCCGATGACAGGACCCGATCGATCGCGGCATCGATGGCGGCCCGGTCCTCGTCGACCGAGGCCTTCGGGGACGTCTGCGGGATCGTCGTCCTGGGGGGAGTGATGATCGGTCCCCTTCTTCGGGAAGATCTGAACCGCGAGGTCCGGTCGGCCGGCCGTGCCGACGATTTTAGGGGCCGCTCCCCCGATTGCCAGGGAAAACCCCACCGGTTGGAACCCCGGCGTCTCCGTCGCGCGTGCCCCTCCGTCGCGCGTGCCCCGGGGCGGTGGCCTCGACGCCGGCCCAGATTGTCCGCCCCGCTCTGCCATGCTATCAACGGCGCGCCGAAAGATCGCAATACCAGATGGAACTCTGAAAGTGTCAGACCAAACCGTTTTGTTCCAGGATGGGGCGAGTTCTGCAGAAACCGGCGGCACAGAACTGGGAAAGGCCCTTCATTCTCTAACAGGACTGACTGAAGAAACTTGGTCGACCATAACACACACCGCAAGACAAGTTAATTTTACTTCCGGCCAAGTAATTTTCGACGAAGGAGACGTCTCCGACCTCCTCTATGTCATCGAACAGGGAACGGTCCTGGTGTTCCGGCCCGCCACCGGCGCTCAGGCGGAATACCGCGTCGCGGAGATCGGTCCCGGGCAGACGCTCGGCGAAATGGCGATGATCGACGGCGCCCCGCGTTCGTTGTCGGCGCGAGCCGAGACGGATTGCCGGCTCTCGGTCGTCGATCCCGACGATGTCCGCGCCCTGCCCGACGGCGATCGTCGACTTGCCGAGCTCAAGGGCAGCCTGAGCACCACCGTCGTTCGACGCATGCGCGAAAGCAACGACCGGTATGTGCAGGCGCTCGAAAGCGATCTCCGTCGCGCCCGCGAGCAGCAGCAGTTCGGCCGCTTCTTCATCTACATCCTGGCGATGATGACCATCGGCACCGTGGTCAACGACGTGATCGCCAGGCAGATCGTCGAGATCGACATCTACACCGTCAGCTTTGCCTGGCAGTACCTCGCGATCCTGCTGGTCCCCAGTTTCGCGATTATCCACCACATGGGCATCCCGTTTCGGGAACTGGGGGTGACCACGAGCGGCATCCGCCGGTCCCTGACCGAGGGGGCCGTGATGTCCCTGATCGGCCTGGCTCTGGTGCTTGGGCTCGGCGCGAGCCTGCGCGCGATGGACATTCTGCCGGGACGGCCGATGACGATCACGCTCGCCGACCTGACGGGCATCATTCCGTACGTCGTGCATTCCTTCCTGCAGGAACTCGTCGGGCGCGGCTTGCTGCTCTCGTCGTTCCGCCGGTTTCTCAACGATTCCCGTGGCATCTTCTCGAATGTCCTAGCCGCGGGGGGCTTCGCCATGTTCCATCTGCACTTCGGATTCGCGGCGGTGGGGCTGACCTTCGTGAGCAGTATCGTGTTCGGCGCCATCTATCTGCGGCACCGGAACCTGGCCGGCGTCAGCCTGCTGCACGCGGTTCTCGGGGTCGGCGCCTTCTATGCGGGACTGATGTGACGCCGGCTCGGCAGGACGCCTTCGACGTCGCGGTCGTCACCTCGGCAACCCTGCCGTGGCGCACCGGGCCGGCATTCCTCACCTTGTGGTACGCCTGCGGCCTCGCCGAGATGGGGTTGCGGACGTGCCTCGTGGTGCCGTGGCTCCCCCCCGCCCAGCAGGCCCTGATCTGGGAAGGCGAGCGCTTCGCCGAGCCGGCCGACCAGGCGCGCTGGCTGGCCGAGGAGGCGGACCGTCTCGGCTGTCCGCCGCTGCCCGAGGTGCGGTTCTATCCCGGCCGCTACTATCCCTCGCTGCGCAGCATCCTGCCGTTGCAGGACGTCTTCGGCTCGGTCCCGCCGGCCCGGGTGCTGGTGCTGGGCGAACCCGAGCACCTGTGTTGGAACGTCCGGACGCGGCGGCGCGCGCAGATCATGGCGGAGAAGGTGGTCGGCGTCGTGATGACCAACTACGACGCCTATGCCCGCAACAGCGGTTGGCCGGCAGCGCGCGCCTGGGCGTCGCTCCTGAACCGCATCAACCGCCATGCGATGCGTACGCGGACCGACCTGCTGGTTCCGCTGTCTCCCGCCATCGACCTGAGCGATCTCGGCCACCCCGTGGCCGCCGGCGCCCGCGTCACCGGTGTGCTTCCGGCCTACGCCGCGGTGCCGCCGGTGGCCGAGGGTTGCCGCGGCATCTATTTCCTCGGCCGTCTGGTGTGGGACAAGGGCTTGGCCTCGGTCATCGAGATCGCCTGTCGCACCGGATACCCCATCGACGTGTACGGCTACGGCCAGGACTCCGCCGCCATCGAAGCCGAGGCCGTGCGGCGCAACGCCCCGATCCGCTTCATGGGGCCGACCGCCAGTCCCTGGGAGTGGCTGCCCGACTACCGGGTCTACCTCAACCCGGCGGTCAGCGAGGTGCTGACCACCGCGGCGGCCGACGCCCTGGTCGCCGGCCGTCATGCGGTTCTGCCGCGCTGTCCGGCCAATCAGCCGTTTCTGCGCTACCGGAACGTTCACGCTTATGACACTCTCGACAGTGCCATCGCGGCGCTGAAGACGGCTATGATGACGAAACCTGCTTTGCCGCAGGACATTCGCCATGATTTCGACTGGCGCAATGCCTGCCGCAACTTGGCGGCATTGTGGGAACAGGCCGAAGGTCCTGGCCGACCGGTTTCACCTGTCCCGGCGAAACCATCGCATGACGACGGCGGCGGCTACGGGCGCGCGCCCAGTTGAAACGAGCCGACCGGGGGAGACGCATGGACCAGCCGAGCCAGCACTCCATAGTCTTCGTCAACCCGCCCTACGAGCGTATCGCGCCGGGTTACGAGTTCGTGCGGCACATCGCCGACAACTCGCCGTCGCTCGGCTTGCTCCATCTGGCCGCACAGGTCCGCCAGGACGGCTATCGGGCGAGCATCATCGAGTGCACCATCCAGGGCCTCGACGTGGCGGACACGATCGAGCGGATCGTGTCGATGCGGCCCGCCTATGTCGGTTTCACGCTGTTCACGGTGGGAGTCAGCAACGCGGCGGCGATTGCCCGGGGCGTCAAGCGGCGGTTACCGGAAACCAGGATCCTGGTCGGCGGTCCGCACGTCTCCTCGATGGGCCCCGAAACCATGTCGCGGTTCCCGGAGTTCGACCTGGCGGTCGTCGGCGAAGGCGAACTGACCCTGTCGCAGGTGCTCGCCTGTTACAGTTCCGGCGGCGACATCGGCAGCGTCAACGGCATCATCTACCGGGACGAAGACGGCAGGCCCCGGGGCACGGCGCCGGGCCCCGTCGAGAAGGACCTGGACCGGCTGCCGTTTCCGGCCTGGGACCTGCTGCCGGATTTCCCCCGTGCCTACCTGCCCATGGTCTACGAGTTTCCGCACGGCCCGGTCGCCTCGATCGCGGCCTCGCGCGGATGCCCCTTCAAGTGCCGGTTCTGCGACACGTCGACGTTCGGCGGCCGGATGAGACACTACTCTCCCGGCAAGGTCGTCGAGATGATGAGGCATCTGAAGGAACAGTACGGCGTCCGCCACATCATCTTCGTCGACGACCTGTTCCTGGCCAGCCGCAAACGGGCCACCGAGTTCTGCAATCTCCTGATCGAGGAGCGGCTGGGACTGACCTGGACCTGCCTGGCCCGGGCCGATTCCGTGCGCCCCGAACTGCTCGCCCTGATGAAGCGGGCCGGTTGCTGGGAGGTCATGTACGGGTTGGAATCCGGCTCGGACGAGATCCTGCAGAAAATGGAGAAATCGCTCGGGGTCGCGAAATCCAGGCAGGCGGTGGCCTGGTCGGCCGAAGCGGGAATACGCGTCAAGGGGCTGTTCATTCTGGGCTACCCCGGCGAAACGGAAGAGACGATCGCGCAGACCGAGGCGTTCATCTCCAGCATTCCCATGCAGGAGATGCAGTTGACCAAGTTCACCCCCTATCCCGGCTCGCCGATCTATATGGACCTATTCGGCACGCGCATCCGCGACGAGCACTGGGACAAGATGAACGGCATGGTCTTCATCTGGACGCCGGAGGGGATGACGGTCCGACAGCTGGATCGTCACTACAACCGGATATTGTTGTCGTTCTATCTGAAGCCGGCGTCTCTCAAGATGTTCGTACAGATGACGCTGCATTACCCGAACCACCTGGTTCGCGCCTCGAAGTTCGTCGCAGGCTGGATCCACGCCGAACTGCGGAGGCGATTTGCCGGCCTGGGTCGGCCTCGCGTATCGACCGTACAATAGCGGTTGCCGCCGGCTCCGGGGCCGCAACTCCGTCCGTCGGGGTTCTGAGCACACCGCGATGAAGGGGGCATCGCCGATGACCGTGGTATCCGCCGTGCCGGGACCTGGGCGGCTTTCCGGCAGGAAGCGGCTCGGCCTGCTGTTGATCAAGCCGTCGCACTACGACGACGACGGGTACGTGATCCAGTGGTGGCGGTCCTACGTGGTCAACAACGCCCTGGCGGTAATGGGCAGCGTCATCACCGATGCCGCGGAACGCCGCGCGGCCGGGCCGGACGTCGACATCGAACGACGGCTGATCGACGAGGTCTCCGAGGTCGTGCGCCCGGACAGGCTGATGCGCTGGCTCGCCGGCTTCGACCATGCGGCGGTCATGCTGGTGGCCGTCCAGACCAGCCAGTTTCCCCGCGCCCTCGACATCGCCCGCCCGTTCACCGCCGCCGGCTATCCGGTCGTCATCGGCGGCGTGCACGTCAGCGGCTCGCGGGCCATGGTGCCCGACTGGCAGCCGGCCTTCGCGGGCGCGGCCGAGGCCGGCGTCAGCCTGTTCGCCGGCGAGTTCGAGCCGCATGTGGACGAGCTGCTGACCGACGTCGTCGCAGGCACCGTCAAGCCGTTCTACGACCGTCTGGCCCGGCCCGCAGACCTCGGCACCGCGCCGCGACCGCGCGCCGAGCACGGCCTGGCGGCGCGGACCGTGGAGCGGCATTTCGGCCTCGAGACCGGACGGGGCTGCCCGTTCATCTGCAGCTTCTGCACGATCATCAACTTCCACGGCCGCGCCATGCGGCACCGCGACCCGTCGGCGATCGAAGCGTATCTGCGCGAGTGCCACGCCGGCGGCGGACGGCATTTCCTCGTGACCGACGACAACTTCGCGCGCAGCCCGGTCTGGCGCGAGATCACGGCGACGATGGAGCGCCTGCAACGCGAGTTGAACGTCGAGTGGGACATCGCCATCCAGGTGGACGCGCTCGCCTACCGCATCGACGGCTTCGTCGACGCCTGCAGGGCGGCGGGGATCAAGCGGGTGTTCATCGGCATCGAGTCGGTTCGCCCCGACAACCTGAAGGCGGCGGCCAAGGGGCAGAACAAGATGCACCTGATGCGCGACATGGCGATGGCCTGGCGGCGCGCCGGCATGCTGATCTACGGGGCGATGATCGTCGGCCTGCCGAACGACACGCCCGAGCGGGTCGCCGAGGATGTCCGCATCATCCAGGAGGAGATCCCGGTCGACATCCTGTCGGCGTTCCTGCTGACGCCGCATCCGGGTTCGGCCGACCACAAGAAGGCGGTCGCGGACGGCGTCGAGATGGACGAAGACCTGAACCGCTACGACACGGTGCACCCGGTCGTCGCCCACCCGCTGATGTCACGGGACCAGTGGGAGGCGCTGTACTGGGACACGTGGAAGCGCTTCTACACCATGCGCTACCTGAAGACCGTGATCGCCCGCGCCCTGCGCTACGGCGTGAACGTCGACGTGGTCCGCGGCACCTTCGTCTGCGCCTACTCCGCGTCCTGCCACGAGCGCGTGCATCCGCTCGACAGCGGCGGATTGCGGCTCCGCGACCGACGGTCCCGCCGTCCCGGCCTGCCCAAACCGGCCGCAATCCCGCACGCGATCAGGCAGATCGCCTGGAATACGGTCAACCTCTCCCGGATCGCCGGCCTGCTGGCCTATGGCTACGCGCTCGAGCTGTACCTGCGGTGGGAGCGCGCCCGCGGCCGGCTCGACCGTCACACCCACATCGAGCCGCTGCCTTCGGCCGCGGCGACGGCGCGGTTCCCCGACGCCCCGGTGGCCGCAGCGGAGTAGCACCCTGCGGGCGGCCGTCACTCCCGGTACAGATGCGCCCGGGTGAGCGGTAGCGTGTTGTTGTTGGTGCCGTTCGCGCCCTTCGAGACGAGGATCTGGAACAGCCGGTTGCCGCCCCATTCGAACGACGAGATCGCCAGGTTCCAGTACAGCCGCCACTGTCGGACGAAGACCTCGTCGAACATCGCGCGGATCTGGTCGACGTTGCGCTCGTAATTGTCCCGCCAGGCGCGCGTCGTCAGGATGTAGTGCTGGCGCAGGTTCTCGATGTCGCGGATCTCCAGGTCCCGCATCGACAGCGCCTGGATCACGTTGGACAGCACCGGGATGTGGCTGCCCGGGAACATGTACTTCATCGACCAGGGGTCGTCCGGCCACGGCCGGTCATTGCCGATGAAATGCAGCAGCGCCAGGCCTTGCGGCGCCAACAGTTCCTCGATCTTGCCGGCGCAGGTCGGGATGAACCGTTTGCCCACATGCTCCAGCATGCCGAGCGTCGCCACCCTGTCGAACTCGCCGTCGAGATCGCGGTAGTCCTGGTAGCGCACCTCGATGCGGTCCTGCAGTCCGTACTCGGCGATGCGCCGATTGGCGAAGTCGCACTGCTCCTGCGACCGGGTCACGCCGACGCCGGTGACGCCGTACGTCCGGGCGGCATGGATCAGGAAGCCGCCCCAGCCGCAGCCGAGATCGGCAACCCGCATGCCCTTTTCCAGCAGGAGCTTCCGGCAGACGAGCTCGTGCTTGTTGCGCTGCGCCGTGGCCAGGTCGTCATCGGGTGTCCTGTAATAGGCACAGGTGTACGTCATGCTTTCGTCGAGGCACAAGGCGTAGAAGTCGTTACCGACATCGTAATGGTGCGAAATATTGAGCTTGGATTGCCGCTTGGTGTTCTGGTGCAGAAGATAGAGCCCGAGAAACCGGACGGCTTCCTTCACCGACAGTTTCTGGTCGCCGAAGCCGGCGAGGTGGCCGAGGCGCAGCAGCTCCAGAAGGTCTCCGCCCACCTCGATTTCGCCGGCCATGTAGGACTCGCCGAAGCCCAGAAAGCCGTCGCCGAATGTCCGGCCGAGCGCGGCGCGGGTCCGAAAGGACACGACGAAGTCCGTCCCGTCCCCCACCTGGAAACCGTCGCCGTCCCAGAACTGTACCGCGAAGCTGGCACCGGGGTCGGCCTGGAGCATCTTCGCCGCGATGTCCTTCGCAGCCTGCTTCATGTCTTGTCGTCCCTCAGTTCGAATGGCTTCGGGCCACGCAGGGCGTCCCAGAAGGAAACGATGGTTCTGCGATAGTCGCTGTCCTTGGCCTTCAGCTCGGCGTGCAGGGCGGGGAGATTGTAGTAGGGAACCCCGGGATACATGTGGTGGGCGGTGTGGAAGCGCAGGCCGAGGGGCTGCAGCACCGCGTCGAGCGGCGTCTCGATCGTGAAGGTGTCCGTGATCTGGTCGCGGCTGTCGGATGCCTCGACATGGCAGCGCATGCTGTGTTCCAGGGGGATCCGCCAGGTCGTCAGGGCCCAGCCCCCCACCTGCACCGCATACATCAGCGGCAGGATCTCCGGCACCAGCACCGCGTACGTGGCGAACAGCAGCAGGGCGAAGCGGCTGTACCACCGGACCTCCGGCTTGTAGCGCTCGTCGATATCGGCGCCGATCGTGTAGCCGTAGCGTTGCAGATACCGGTCGAGGCGTTCCTCGATGGCCGTGCCGAAACTCGCGGCCACGGTATCGAAGAGGTTCAGCAGCGGCATCAGGAACGGGATGAAGCCCAGCACGAAGACCGCCAGCTTCCGGTTGCTGCGCAGCAGCAGGTATTGCGGATCGTTCCTGGTGCCGAACAGGCCGGTGCTGTGATGGGTCAGGTGCGGCTTGTAGAACCGGGCGGACGGCGAAAGGATGATGGCCCCGATGGTCAGGTTCCAGAAGACGTTGAAGATCTTCATCCTGGGGTCGCGCTGGCGGTGCGCGATGTCGTGCATGAAGGCACCGGCCCGGTAGATCGCGGCGCTGCAGATGACGAACGCCACGGCGAGGAGCGCGCCGCGCGCCTGCAGGCACCAGAGGAAGCTGGCGACGAACACCGCGGTCGACAGGAGGAGATCGCCGAAATAGATCGTCAGCCGGGTCTCGTAATAGGCCTTGTCGATCATCCGCCCTTCCCGGCCGCCCATTCGGCGAGCTGGTTCTCGATGAAGGACACGACGTGGCGGTGCGCCTCGTTGCCGTTCGCCTCGACCGGTGTCGGCAGGCCGATGGCGAAGCGCGCGGGCCGGGCCGGCACGATCCATCCGATGTCGCGGATCAGCCCGCCGGGTGTCCACGCGGTCGTCTCGAGGGCGATCGGCACCAGCGGCACCCCGGCTCGCCGCGCCAGCCGCATGCCCAGGGAATTGAAGCCGCGCGGATCGAACCGCGGTGCCCGATGCGCTTGCGGGAAGACGATCACCGAAATGCCGCGCTTCAGGCGTGCCGTGCCTTCGCGCAGCACCAGGTCGAGATCGGCGCGCGGGTCGGTGCGGCCGACGATGATCGGGTCGAAGGCGCGCAGCACCGGGCCGAGAATGGGATAGCGCGTCAGCCCTTCCTTGACGATGAAGGTGCAGGGCGCCGCGGCCTCCAGGATCGCCGGCAGGACCTGGGTTTCGAGCGGACTGACGTGGTTGGCCGCGAACACGAACGGACCCTGCCGCAAGCCGAGGCTTTCGGTGCCGGAGACGTCGAAGGTGACGCCGACCCGCTTCAGCGCCCGCAGCAGCGCATGGCTGCCGGCAACCAGGTCGGCGTTGTCAAGCCGGCCCCGCCGCGCCTTGCCGGCGGCCTTCGCCATGATCACGACAGCCTGGGTGTAGAACGCGGTGGAGGAAAGAATGCGCCGCAGTGCCGCCTCCGCTCAGGTCATGGCCGGCTGCGCGGGCACCATTCCGGCAGCGCGGGTGGTCCTGCTGAGGTGGCGGCCCCCCAGATACAGGCCTGCGACCGCCGGCATCAGCAGGATGTGATAGGTCGCGAACAGCCCCAGGCCCGGCAGGCCCTCGCTCTCGAGCACGACCATGACCGAAGCGCCGAGGATCAGCAGGATGGCGGCGCACATCCACAGCGACCCGCTGCCGTTCCGCAGCCCGACCAGGTGGAAGCAGAGCGTCAGCACCAGAACCGCGGAATAGGCGGCTACCACGATCAGGAAGTTGTCGGCGCCCCAGAGCTGCCAGAGCGTTACCGCCAAGCCGGCCGCACCCAGTGCCGTGACGATGCGGCACCAGCCCCCGTCGAGGAAGTGCCGGGCGGTCGATACCAGCATGGTGAAGCTGGCGACCGCGACAACCGCCCGCGTCGCGAACATGGCGACGGCATGTGCGTCGGGAACGACCCCCTCGAAAAAGCCGTGGTCGATCGCGCCCAGCATCGTCGATAGGCCGGTCAGGCCGAGCGTGACGCTCCACCACCAGGCCGCCGACCAGGGCGCCGTGTCGGACCGCACCGAGAGACCGGTGAGGAAGAAGATCTCGCAGGCGAGGATGACGTCGGTCAGTGCCGAGAGGGCGAGCGGGGTCAATGAATTTCTCCGGCGATCGTGCTCAGCCAGGCACCCGACGGACCACCGCACGATTTGCGCCGGAAAGCCGGTGCGACGATAGCACTCTACGGAAATAAACCTGGTCGTCGAGGGTCTTGTATCGACGTCAGAACTGGCGGATTCGCCACCCCGGCCGCAGCGGGACCTCGTCCTTCGCGAAAGGCTGTCAGTCGCAACCGAGAACCGCGCCAACCTGCGGACCCGGGGTGACGGGCCCACGTCGACGTGCGCGGCATGACCCGCTGCGTCCCCCCTGAACGAGACGTCTCTCGGCACGGCCGGCGTGCGGCGCGCGCCCGGTCGGGAGCGCGCCGTGCCGCTCCGGTGGAAATTCGGTTCACCATCGCGGAACCGGTGCGCTACTTCGGAGACAGCCGGGCCGAGTACCATGGTGCCCGCGAACCGAGGGATGCGCCCGTGGCCGACCGGAACGTTCATGTGGTAATCGTCTTCACCGACGCGGGCGGCGGCCACCGCGCCGTCGCCGAGGCCCTGGCCGAGATACTGGAGGGCGCCGGCGGCTATCGGGTTTCCCTGGTCAACGCATACCAGGAGGTCTTGCCGCATCTCGATCTGTTTGCCCGTTTCACACCCCTCAGCGTAGAGCAGGTCTACAACGAGCTGATCATGCGACGGGGCTGGACGGGCCTGTTCTGCCTCGGCTTCTATGCCCTGGCGGTGATGAACGTGCGCCTGCTGGCGGCGGCCGGTCGCCGCGCCTTCGCGGCCCTGTGGGAGCGCCGGCGTCCGGACCTGGTGATCTCGGTATTGCCGCTGATCAATCCGCTGATGATCGACAGCCTGAAGTCCTATCGCGACGGCGACGTACCCTTCGCGGTGCTGATGACCGACTGGGCCGAGCTGACGCGCTCGGTCTGGCTGCCCAGACGGCCGGACTATCACGTTATCTGCGGCACGGCGCCCGGCTATCGCCAGGCGGTGGCCAAGGGACATCCGCCGGAGCGCCTGCACCGCACCGCGGGCCTGCCGGTGCGCCCTGCCTTCGTCGACGGCGGGCCGGGGGACATTGCCGCGGCGCGCCGCCGCCTCGGCCTCCACCCGGATCGTCCGGTCGTCTGCGTGCTGTATGGCGGCCAGGGCAGCCGGCGGATGCTCGCGCTCGCCGAAGCGCTTCGTGGCAGCGACGTCCAAGCCATCTTCCTGTGCGGCCGCGACGAAGCGCTGGCGGACGCGCTGCGGGCGGCGAACCTGTCCTATCCCGCGGTGATCCGGGGATACACCCGCGAGGTAGCGGCGTATTTCGGGGTGAGCGACGTGTTCGTCGGCAAGCCCGGGCCGCAATCGATCAGCGAGGCGCTGGCGATGGGGCTGCCCCTCCTGGTCGACCGCTCCAAGGTCCTGCCGCAGGAGCGCGCGGTGCTGCGCTGGTTGGCGGAGAGCGGGGCCGGGCAGACCTTCGCAACGCCCCGACAGTTCCGCGATGCCTTGGCGACCTGCCTGGCCGCCGGCCCCCGCCCCCGGGCTGGCGCCCCCAATCCGTCCCCCAACGCCACCCCGAGCGAAATACCGTCCGTCGTCCGGGCGATTCTGGCGCGGGCCGGGTCCGCCGTCCCGACCGGATAGCCGTCTTCGTGCCGGTGTCGGCGGGGCTTCCGGTCCGGCGCGTCCCGGACTCCGGTCGTCGTTGCCGGAGAACCGGCATCTCACCGCCGCGACCACGGTGCCGTGGGGATCGGCGGCACCCCGCCCGCCCCGGCGCGCCGGACGCGCTGGTCGGCCCTCCGCGCCGATGCCGGAAGAGATCCTGCCTGCAAGTCGGTCGATTTGAATGGTGGGCGCGGCTGGGATTGAACCAGCGACCCCTACGATGTCAACGTAGTGCTCTCCCGCTGAGCTACGCGCCCGCCGGCGGCGCCTATCGGGAAATCCCGGGAAGTTGCCCGGGGACTGCGGCGCCGCAAGGACGCTCCTCATAATGCCCCCGGCGGCGCAATGCAAGCCCATGTCGCCGCGTCGCCGACGGTTTTTCGACGCGACCGCCGCGACCGCCGCGGCGGCCACCGGAACCGGTGACAGAACCGCGGGTTTGCTCTAAGTCAGAAGCCATGGACGAGGTTCTCGACCCTGGGCGAGAGACCGCCGGCGGCCTCCCAGATCCGGGGCCGTCCGTGCCGCCCGAGCCATTCGCCTGGATCGCCGGCCGGACGTCCAACCGCCAGCCGGTGGCGGCGCGCACCGATCCGCAGCCCCCGGCATTCGAGAGCCCGGTGACCGTCGTCAGGCCGCCGCGCCAGACCCTGCCGGTGGTGGTGTCGTCGCCGCACAGCGGCCAGCGCTACCCCGAGGACCTGCTGGCCCGGACCGGGCTCGACCGGCTCACCCTGCGCTCCAGCGAGGACACCTTCGTCGACGAGCTGTTCGGCGCCGCGCCGGAACTCGGGGCACCGCTGGTCAAGGCCGAGTTCCCGCGGGTCTACGTCGACGCCAACCGCGAGCCGTTCGAGCTCGACCCGGCGATGTTCCACGACCCGCTGCCGGACTACGTCACCACCCAGAACGCCCGGATCGCCGCCGGCCTCGGCACGATCGCCCGGGTCGTCTCGAACTCGGCCCCGGTCTACCGCGGCAAGCTCAGTTTCGCCGAGGCGCTCGGCCGCATCGAGACCTGCTGGAGGCCGTTCCACGCCGCCCTCGCCGAGACCATCGAGGCAACCCTCGACCGGTTCGGCTACTGCGTGCTGCTCGACGCCCACTCGATGCCCTCGAACGTGCTCACGCTGGGCGCCGATGGCCGCGCCCATCCGGTCGCCGACATGGTGCTGGGCGACTGCCACGGCGGCTCCTGCTCGACCGTGCTGGTGCAGCGCTGCGAGCGGGTGATGGCCCGCCAGGGCTACCGCGTGCACCGCAACACCCCCTATGCCGGCGGCTTCGTGACCCGGCACTATGGCCGCCCCGAGGCCGGGGTGCACGCCCTGCAGATCGAGGTCAAGCGCGGGCTGTACATGAACGAGCGCCGGTTCCAGCGCACCCCCGGCTTCGCCCGGGTCGCCGCCGACATGCGCCGGCTGATCGCCGTCGTCGGCGGCTTCGACCCGCACCGCCCGTGGGGCGACGCCGACTGACCGCCCGCCCTCGCCCCCTCGCCCGCGCCCCCTCGCCTGCGCCCGCGCAATGCGCGTCCGCTCGAAGAGTGGCACGCCGGTTGCTTCCCTTCGCGCAGGAGGTGACGCATGACCGCTCGCATACTGCCCCGCATCTTGCCCCGCATCCTGATGCTGCTGGCCCTGGCGGCCACCGGCATGCCCGTCGAGGCCGCCGCGGCGCGGGCCGATTCGACACCGACGCCTGCCGCCCACGAAGCCTGCATCGAGGCGACCCGGGCGGCCGAGCGCCGGCACCACATCGCGCCGCACCTGCTCGGCGCCATCTCGCTGGCCGAGACCGGCCGCTGGGACCAGGCGCACCGGGCAAGCTTTGCCTGGCCGTGGACGGTGATGGCCGAGGGCCGGGGGCGATACCTGCCGAGCAAGGCGGCGGCGATTGCCGAGGTCATGAAGCTGCAGGCGCGCGGCGTGAAGAACATCGACGTCGGCTGCATGCAGGTGAACCTGTACTACCACGCCGACGCGTTCGACGACCTGAACCAGGCCTTCGACCCGGAGACCAATGCCAACTACGCCGCCGCCTTCCTGCGCGACCTGAAGGACGAGGTCGGAACCTGGAAGGACGCGGTCGCGTACTACCACAGCCGCGACGACCGGCGCGGCGACGCCTATCAGGGCCGGGTCTACGACCTGTGGTACGGCCAGCGCACCAACCTGGTCACCGCCGCCGCCGGCTCCATCGTGCCGGTGACCCCGCAGGCCCGCGCCGCCGACCAGCACCGCGCCGAACTCGCCCGGGAACGGTCCAGGCGCGCCCAGCAGTACGAGATGATCAAGGCGGCCCGCGCCGCCAACACCGAATTCCTGCGCCGGCAGCGCGAGATCGTCAACGCCCGCACCGCCGCCGCCTTCGAGGCCCGCAAGGCCGAGGTCATGGCCGAGTGGGAGGAGCTGAAGCGCAAGCGCGCCGCCGCCCGGGCGGGCGGCTGACCCACCGAGCCGACGCGGCCGCTCAGGTGAACGGCGTCGCCACGTCGCCGAGCTGGACGAACACCGACTTGCGCTGGGTGTAGTGCTCGATCGCGGCGAGGCCGTTCTCGCGCCCCAGACCCGAGTGCTTGACGCCGCCGAACGGCATCTCGATCGGCGTCAGGTTGTAGTCGTTGATCCACACCGTGCCGGCCTCCAGCCGCGCCGCCACCCGGTGGGCGCGCGCCAGGTCGCGGGTGAACAGCCCGGCCGCCAGCCCGAACGGGGTGGCGTTGGCGCGGGCGACGGCCTCGTCCTCGTCGTCGAACACCATCAGGGTCATGACTGGGCCGAAGATCTCCTCGCGTGCGATGGCGAGTGTGTCATCCGGTGCCTCGAACACGGTCGGCGCCACGAACCAGCCGTCGGCACAGGCGCCGTCGGTGACCCGGGCGCCGCCGCACAGCAGGGTCGCGCCTTCCCTGATCCCGCTCTCGACGTAGCCGAGCACCTTCTCCATGTGCGGCTTCGAGATAAGCGAGCCGATCGTGGTCGCCGGGTCCATCGGATCACCGATCCGCATGCGCCCGATGCGCGGCATCATCGCGTCGACGAAGGCGTCTCGGATCCGCCGGTGCAGGAACACCCGGGTGCCGTTCGAGCAGATCTCGCCCTGGGTGTAGAAGTTGGCGTTCAGCGCCGCAGACACCGCGTTCTCGATGTCGGCATCCTCGAACACCAGCAGCGGCGACTTGCCGCCGAGCTCCATGGTGACGTGCTTGAGGGTAGCGGCGGCCGCAGCCATCGCCCGCTTGCCGGTCGGCACCGAGCCGGTCAGCGACACCTTGGCGACGTCCGGGTGTCCGACCAGCGCCGCCCCGGTCTCGGCCGCACCCTGGACGATGTTGAACACGCCCGCCGGCGCGCCGGCCTCGGCCAGCGCCTTCGCCAGCTCGAGCGCGGTCACCGGGGTCATCTCCGACGGCTTGAACACCATGGTGTTGCCGCAGGCCAGCGCCGGCGCGGCCTTCCAGCAGGCGATCTGGATCGGGTAGTTCCAGGCGCCGATGCCGGCGCACACGCCGAGTGGCTCGCGCCGCGTGTAGGCGAACGCGCCGCCGCCGGCACTGCCCCCACCGCCGCCACCCAAGTCGATGTGCTCGCCGGCGATCGCCGGCGCCAGGCCGGCGAAGAACTCCAGGCAGTCGGCGCCGGACGCCACGTCGACGGCCATCGCCTCGGAGACCGGCTTGCCGGTATCCAGCACCTCGAGATGCGCGATCGAGTCGTTGCGCTCGCGCAGGATCTGCGCCGCCCGGTGCAGGATCCGGCCGCGCTCGGTGCCGGTCATGCGCGACCAAGCCGGGAACGCAGCCCTGGCCGCCGCCACGGCGGCGTCGACGTCCTCCGGCCCGGCCTCCTGGACGGCCGCCAGCGGCTTGCCGGTCGCCGGGTTCTCGGTGGCGAAGGTACGGCCGGAACGGGCGTCGACCGGGCGGCCGTCGATCCACAGCGGGATGGGGTCGAGTGTCGTCATGACGGCGGTTCTACCGTTCGTGACGCATGGGGGAAAGGCCGACGGTTCCCTCGAGGCCAGGATGCGGTCAGGGTGGCACGCCCCCGACCACGAGCGGATGTGACCGGATTGACCCCGATCGAGCCTCCTCCCGTCTTCGACGGCGCGTTCCGCGACGGCCTGGAGACGCTGCTGCGCTGGCGCCGGGACGTCCGGCGGTTCCGGACCGACCCGGTCGCCCCCGGAACCGTCGACCGGCTGCTCGGTCTCGCCGATCTCGCGCCCTCGGTCGGCAACAGCCAGCCCTGGCGCTTCGTGGCGGTGGAATCGACCGCCGCCCGCGCCGCGGTCCGGGCCAACTTCACCGAGGCCAACGCCGACGCCCTGGGCGCGCAACCCGAGGAACGGCGGCATCTCTATGCGTCGCTGAAGCTGGCCGGCCTCGACCGGGCGCCGGTGCAGCTCGCGGTGTTCACCGACACCGGCACCGCCCAGGGCCACGGTCTCGGCCGCCGCACCATGCCGCAGACCCTGGAGCATTCCACGGTGATGGCGGTGCACACCCTGTGGCTGGCGGCCCGCGCAGACGGGATCGGCGTCGGCTGGGTGTCGATCCTCGACCCGGACCGGCTGCGCCGCGACCTCGCCGTACCCGAGGACTGGTCGCTCACCGCCTATCTGTGCCTCGGCCGGCCCGAGCAGGAGCACGTCGTACCGGAGCTCGAACGGGCCGGCTGGCAGGCCCGAACCGGGCATGGACGCGACCCGATCCGCCGCTGACGGAACAGCCCGCCTTGCCTTTCCGGTTTCAAACTGCATGCTCTAGCACAATCAAAAGAACATCGGAGAGGCTTCGAACATGCGCAACTCGCTCGGCGCGGCGCTGGCCGCCGCTATCCTCGCCGCCGGACCGGCAATGGCCGCGGATCCGGAATCCTGCGAGGACGTGACGTTCTCCGACGTCGGCTGGACCGACATCACCGCCACCACGGCCGCCGCCTCGGTGGTGCTGGACGCGCTCGACTACGATCCGGAGACCCAGATCCTGTCGGTGCCGGTGACCTATGCCAGCCTGAAGAACAAGGACGTCGACGTGTTCCTCGGGAACTGGATGCCGTCGATGGCCGCCGACCTGAAGCCGTATCTCGACGACGGCTCGGTCGAGAGCCTGCGGGCCAACCTGGAGGGCGCGAAGTACACCCTGGCGGTGCCGAGCTACGTGGCCGCGGCCGGCGTGAAGAGCTTCGCCGACCTGGCCGCCCACAAGGACAAGTTCGCCGGCAAACTGTACGGCATCGAGCCGGGCAACGACGGCAACCGGCTGATCCAGGACATGATCGACAAGGACGCCTTCGGCCTGAAGGGCTGGGAGGTCGTCGAGTCGTCCGAGCAGGGCATGCTGAGCCAGGTCGCCCGCGCGGTCCGCGCCAAGGAATGGATCGTGTTCCTGGGCTGGGCCCCGCATCCGATGAACAGCAACTTCGACATCGCCTACCTGGCCGGCGGCGACGACTACTTCGGCCCGGACTTCGGCGGCGCCACCGTCTACACCAACGTCCGCGCCGGCCTCACCAAGGAGTGCCCGAACCTCGGCAGGTTCCTGTCCAACCTGGTGTTCACCCTCGACATGGAGAACACCATCATGGGCTACATCCTGGACGACGGGATGAAGCCGGAGAAGGCGGCCGAGAAGTACCTGAAGGCCCACCCCGAGATGGTGATGTCCTGGATCGAGGGCGTGACCACCCAGGAGGGCGGCGACGCCAGGAAGGCGGTGAAGAAGGAGCTCGGCCTCTGAGGCTGGGCTCGAGCCGCCTGGGTCCCGGCTCTTCGCGGCGCCGCCGCTGCGGCCGGGACGAGGACGAGTGATACGATATCCTCTTCCCCTCATCCCGGACGGCCGCGCCCCGGCGCGGCCGATCCGGGACCCAAGCGCGGCTGACGGTGGGGGCTAGGGCATGGACCCGATCTCGGCGTTCTTCGAGGACAACAAGCTGGCGCTCGGGCGCGGCGTGAAGGTCTTCGTCGAGTGGCTGACCGACAATTTCTACAACCAGTTCCGGGCGTTCTCGGACGGGCTCGGCTGGGCCATCGAGGGCGTCATCTGGCTGCTGTCGGCGGTGCCGCCGGTGCTGCTGATCGCGCTGATCGCCGCACTCGCCTGGCGACTGCACCGGTCCAAGGCGCTGGTGGCGCTGGTGGTGGTCGGGCTGCTGCTGATCCTCAACCTCGGCTACTGGGAAGCCACGGTCGAGACCCTCGCCCTGGTGCTGTCCGCCACCCTGGTCTGCGTCGTGATCGGCGTGCCGATCGGCATCTACGCCGCCCACAACCGCTGGTTCTATTCCGCGATCCGGCCGGTGCTCGACCTGATGCAGACGATCCCGACATTCGTCTACCTGATCCCGACCCTGATGCTGTTCGGCCTCGGCGTGGTACCGGGCCTGATCTCGACGGTGGTGTTCGCGATCCCGGCGCCGATCCGGCTGACCGAGCTCGGCGTGCGCAACGTCCCGAAGCCGCTGATCGAGGCCGGCGAGGCGTTCGGCGCCACCCGCCGGCAGCTGCTGCTCAAGGTCGAGCTGCCGCACGCCATGCCGACCATCATGGCCGGCGTCACCCAGTGCATCATGCTGTCGCTGTCGATGGTGGTGATCGCCGCCCTGGTCGGCGCCAACGGCCTCGGCAAGCCGGTGGTGCGGGCGCTGAACACCGTGAACATCGCCCAGGGCTTCGAGGCGGGCCTCGCGATCGTGATCGTGGCGATCCTGATGGACCGGATCATGCGGCAGACCGAGCCCCCGGGCTCGGGAGGCGGGCACTGACCATGGACGCCATCACCTTCGACCACGTCGACGTGGTGTTCGGCACGCCGGCGACCCAGAAGTCGGCGCTTGCCCTGATCGACCAGGGTGCCGACCGCGCCCGGGTGCTGGCGGAGACCGGCGCGGTGGTCGGCGTGCGCGACGCCACGCTCGGCATCGAGCAGGGCGAGATCTGCGTGCTGATGGGGCTGTCCGGTTCCGGCAAGTCGTCGCTGCTGCGCTGCGTGAACGGCCTCAACAAGGTCAGCCGCGGCAAGGTGCTGATCGCCGATCGCGGCGATCAGGTCGACGTGGCGAGTTGCGACGCCGCCACCCTGCGCCGGCTGCGCACCGACCGGATCGCCATGGTGTTCCAGCAGTTCGCGCTGATGCCGTGGCGCACGATCCGCGAGAACGTCGGCCTCGGGCTGGAGCTGCGCGGCCTGGCGCGGGCCGAGCGGGAGCGGCTGGTCGACGAGAAGCTGGCGCTGGTCCGGCTCGACCAGTGGGCCGACAAACGCCCGCACGAGCTGTCGGGCGGCATGCAGCAGCGCGTCGGGCTGGCGCGGGCGCTGGCGACCGACGCCGACATCCTGCTGATGGACGAGCCGTTCTCGGCCCTCGATCCGCTGATCCGCGAGCACCTGCAGGACGAGCTGCTGGACCTGCAGCGGAGCCTGAAGAAGACCATCGTGTTCGTCAGCCACGACCTGGACGAGGCGCTGAAGATCGGCACCCACATCGCCATCATGGAGGGCGGCCGGATCGTCCAGTACGGGCGCCCGGAGGAGATCGTCACCCGGCCGGCCAACGACTACGTCCGGGCGTTCGTGGCCAACGTGAACCCGCTGAACGTGCTGTGCGCGGCGTCGCTGATGCGGCCGGCGGGCGACGGCGAGGCGGTCGAGCGCGACCGGGCGGTCGCCCCCGACACCCCGATGCGGGAGCTGGTGGCGCTGGCCCGCCGGCACGGCGGCCCGTTCCCGGTCCTGGGGGACGACGGCGCCCTGCTCGGCGTGGTAGGCGAGGCCGAGATCTACGACGGCCTGCTGCGCAGGCGCCAAGGGGACACGGTTCGGGACCAGCAGGCATGACCGCCGGTATCAGGGGTATCGTCTTCGACAAGGACGGCACCCTCATCCATTTCGAGCAGAGCTGGACGCCGGTCTATGTCGAGAGCGCCGAGGCCCTGGCGCGCCGGATCGGCCGGCCCGGAATGGCGGCCGCCTGGCTGCAGGCGACCGGCCGGGACCCGGTGAGCGGTCGCGTACTGCCCGGCACGGTCCTCGCCTCCGCCACCGTCGACGTGATCGCCGCGCGGTGGCGCGACCTCAGTCCGGAGCTTCCGGAGCTCGACGTACTGATCCCCTGGCTCGACGAGTTCTGGGAGCGCCGGGGGCTGGAACTGCTGGCCCCGGTCGGCGACCTGCCCGTCCTGTTCGACCGACTGCGCGGCGGCGGCCTGCGCCTCGGCGTGGCCACCAACGACGCCGAGAAGGCGGCGCACGCGACCGTCGGCCGCCTGGGCATCGCCGGGCATCTCGACTTCGTCGCCGGGTACGATTCCGGACACGGTGCCAAGCCGGAGCCGGGCATGATCCTGGCGTTCTGCGCCGCCATGGGCCTGGCGCCGGCGGACGTCGCGATGGTCGGCGACTCGCCGGCCGACCTGACCGCCGGGCGTGCCGCCGGCTGCGGCCGCGTGGTCGGCGTGCTGACGGGGACCTCGCCGGAGCAGGTCCTGGTGCCGCTGGCCGACGTCGTGCTGGCCGACGTGCACGCGCTACCCGCGTTGCTGGGCACCGACCCGGCCTGACCGGCTCCCCGCCCCTGCCCCTTGACGAAACCGGCCGTCCGGGTGCCATTGGCCGAAACCGACCGCCCCTGCCCCAACCCAGCCGATGTATGTCGACCGCAAACCTCACCTCGTGAACCGCGCAGCGCGGCCGGACCTGGCGCGCAGCGACCGCCGGGTGCACTACCTGCATGTCCCGAAATGCGGCGGCACGACCCTGCGCTACGTGCTGGAGGGATATGCGGCGATCCGCGGCCTGACCTCGGCCAACGAGGCCCGGCGGATCGGCGGCAAGTCGCCGGATCTCTCCGCTGCGCAGGTCGCGATGGGCCACGAGCGCCCGGCCGAAGGGCTGGCCCGCGGCGACACCTGTTATTTCACGGTATTGCGGGACCCGGTGCAGCGCCTGCGCAGCCTGGTGGCGATGATCGTCCGTCTGCAAAAGCGGCCACCCGAGACGGTGGTGGAAGAGCTCACGTGGACCCAGGCGAACTGGGCGGTGCATCTGCTGACCGGCGCCACCGGGCCGGACGGCGACCCGGTCTCGGAGGCCAAGCGACAGCTCGAGACCCGCATCCACCTGTTCGGTTTCCAGGAGCGGCTCGACGAGTTCATGGCGCTGCTGGCGGCGATGCTGGAGATCGACGGGGTGATCTACCCGGCCTTCCAGTTCACCCCCGAGAAGCGCCGCATCGACCAGCGGTTCGACGCCGAGCTCGAGGCCCGGTCCGAGGCCGACAGGGACTTGTTCGGGTTTGCCCAGGAACTGTACCGGGACCGCTTCGCGCCGCCGGCAGAAGCCGAGCAGCGCGACCGCCGGATCCCCGGGCGCTCCTACCTGCAGGTCCGGGCCGAGCCCGGCAGCCGCAACATCGACGTGTCGGAGGTGCGGTTCACCGCATGACGGCCGATCGCCGACAGCGAGCAGAGCCATGAGCGACCGATCTTCCGGACGGCCGGCCGACGGCGTGATCCTGGTCCTGCCGACCCTGGAATCGAATCTCGATCCGCACCGGTTGCACGAGGTCCACTACGACTGCTCGTACCGCGCCCTCGCCCCGTCCGGTCGGAAGGTCGCGGTCGTCGACCCCAGGAACGTCTCCGAATTCCAGTCGCTGCTGTCGTCGGACGATTACGGATTCGTGGTGACCGAACGCAGCCAGGCGCCGTCCTGGCCGATACCGGCGGAAGGCTCGCCGGCGTACGTGAGGGCGATCCGGAAGGTGTTCATCACCTTCGCCGGCAATCCGCCCTTCTACGAGGGGTCGTTCGGCTTCCATCAGGCCGCGTTCGAGCGGAAGGTCGCGGTCCTCCACGATCACGACTCGCTGCCCTATGCCGAGGCCATCAACGTCTCCGGTGCCCGGCTGGTCCCCGGGCGGCCGATGTATCACGACGTCGGGCTCAACGACGAAGCGAGCTGGCTCGCGCCGTCCCGCCGACTGCTGCCGATCCTGTTCGTCGGCAGCTACACCGATCCGGAGAGCTTCCGGGCTGCCTGGCGACACGGGTTCGCGACGTTTCCGAAACCGCTCGAGGCTATCGAGGCCGCGGCCGAGCTGCTGGCCGGCAGTCCGAGACTGCCGGTATGGCGGGCGCTGGAGCAGGCCGTCGCGTCGCTGGACATCCGGTTCGATCTCCGCAGCCGGGCCGGGCGGACCGCGCTGGAGATGCTCTCGCGATTCGCCAACCACCGGTCCCGGCAGGCCCTGCTCGACCGGGTCTCGCGCTATCCGTCACGGATCATCGCGACCGACCTGCCGCCGCTTCCGTCCCGCCACCCGGACTGCATCCTGTCGCCGGTCGTGAGTTTCCCCGACTTCCTGAACATGCTGAAGCAGACCGCGTGCCTGGTCACGACCAACCCGAACGGCATGACCGGGTCGGTCAGCGAGCGTGTTCCCAATGCCATGCGGCGCGGCGCGGTCGTCCTGCATGCCCCGAACAACAACCTTCGCCGCCTGGACGACGCCGGCATCGTCGTCCTCGGCGACAGCCTCGACGACCTCGACGCGTGCCTCGACTCCGCTGCCGCGCGTGACACCCGCTGGAACGCCCTCGGGGAGGCAGCCCGGAACTACGCCGAGCGGCATTTCCGCATGGACGACATGTACGATGCCCTGCTCGAGACCGCCGCCGACCCGGGCCGATGGCGCGATCGCAACCCGGACGCCCCGCCGGGAACGGACTGGCGATAGACCCGAGATCTCGCTATAGGAATCGCTCCAGACAACGGGCCATCCGCCGACGAGGAAGCATGTCCAAAGTCCTTCGCAACGGCCGATTGGACGCAACCTTCCGCGACGCCTTCCGATACCCGGCCGCCGCATGACCTCGGATCGTCTCCCGGTCTGCCGGCCGCTGCTGCCGGACCAGGCGGCCATCGCGCCGTACATCGCGGAAATCGATCGGACGCGGTGGTACTCGAACTACGGCCCGCTGTACGGCCGGTTCGCCGCCCGGCTCGGCCAGGAACGAGGAGTCTCGGCGGATCGGGTGGCGCTGGTCGCCAACGCGACGGTCGGCCTGACCCTGTCGCTGCGGGCGACCGGTGCGGCCGACGGCTACTGCCTGATCCCGGCCTGGACGTTCCCGGCGTCGCCGATGGCCGCCGCCGCCGCCGGCCTGGTTCCCTGGTTCGTCGACATCGATCCCGACACCTGGTCGCTGACCCCGGAGATCGCCGAGCGGGCGCTCGCCGGCGCACCGGGCCCGGTGGCGGCGGTGATGCCGGTCGCACCGTTCGGCGCGCCGCTCCCGACCGCGGCCTGGGACGCGTTCACGACCCGTACCGGAATCCCCGCCGTCATCGACGCGGCGGCCGGATTCGACTCGCTGGAGGTCGGCCGCACGCCGTGCGTGGTGAGCCTGCACGCCACCAAGGCGCTCGGCATCGGCGAAGGTGGTGCGGTGTTCAGCGCCGACGCCGGCCATATCGAGGCGATCCAGGGCCTCGCCAATTTCGGGCTGCGCGGGTCCCGGCTCGCGTCGGTGGTCGGAATGAACGGCAAGATAAGCGAATACGCCTGCGCCGTCGGCCTCGCCGCCCTCGACCAGTGGCCGCAGCGGCGCCGGCAGTACATCGAGCGCGCCGAGCGCTATCGCCGAGCGCTGGCCGACGAGGTGCGGTTCCAGCCGGCCTTCGGCAGCTTCGCCTCGGCGACCTGCGTCGTGTCCGCGGCCGAGACCGGCGCCGACACGCTGCAGCAGGCGCTGGCCGGCGACGGCATCGAGAGTCTGCGCTGGTGGCCGGCCGCCTGCCCGGATCACCCGGCGTTCGGCGACGCCGAGGCGGCCGAGATCCCGGCCGCCCGCTGGGCCGCCGACCACACGCTCGGGCTGCCGATGTCGGTAACCCTGTCGCTCGACGACGTCGACCGGGTGGCCGACGCGGTCAAACGTCATCTCCGCCGCAACGACCGGCGCTGAGCGCCAGCTCTCCCCGCAGGGCCTCGACCGGCTCGAGCGCGAGTCTCTCGAGCATGCTCGCGTAGGAGCCCGGCCAGTCGGGCAGGAACGACAGTTCGATCCCGGCCGCCGCGAATCGCGCCGGGTCGTACAGCGCCCGTCCGCCGGGAGCGTTCAGGTAGCGGTTCGCCCCGAGGCGCCGGCAGATCTCGGCGATGCGCGCCTCGCCGCGCAGTTCGGCCGGCAGGGCGAAGTCGCGGGACCGCAGTACCGTCGCCCCGAGCCCGAGCAGATCCCGCATCCGCAGCACCTGTTCCACGAGATGGTCGGCCACCCGCCCGCCCGGCCGGACCTCGCCGGCCAGCTCCATGGCTGCCGGCGCAGCCGGCGACCGCAGGGCCGGGAAGCGGCGGACCGCGGCATCCCACCAACCCTCCGCCCGGCCGTCGAACACCAGTTCGTCGATCGCGATGCTGCGGGGGCCCGGCCGGATCGGCAGCGTCAGCCAGGCGAACTCTCCGTTCGCACCATGCAGGCGGTTGCGGTGGACCCAGCCGCGCCGCGGGAACTGCACGCAATCGAAGGCGACGAAGACGTCGGCCTGCTGCAGCAGCCGGTAGTAGCCGAGATACGGCATGAAGTAGGGCTGCATCACGGCGACGGTGGTCATGGTCCGTCCCCGGCTCGATCCGCCGGGGCCGGCCCGAACCGGTAGGGCGGGAACCGCCCGTCCTCGCGCGAGACGCCGGCCCTGGCGCACAACGATGCGAACGCAGGCTCGTCGTAGATCTGGCGGACCGCACCCAACGGGACCGCGCGCGCCCCGAACCGCCGCTTGAAGACCGCCAGCCCGTCGTCGCGCCGGACGCCGCCGCCGAGGTTGAGGGTCTGCGCACCGAGTTCCGGCAACCGGGCGAAGGCGCTCTCCAGCAGGAGCGCCGCCATCCCCCGCCCCGCCTCGGTCGAAACGTTCAGGTGATACTCGGCCATCCCGGCATGGACCAGAAACAGCGACACGGCCTCGATCCGCCCGCCGACGGCGGCGCCGACCAGCATGGCACCGGGCATGGTCGCCCAGGTCTCGAGCGTTCGGGGGGTGAACAGGGCCGGCGCACCGACCCGCGCCATCGTCTCCGGGTAGAGGTCGACGAGCGCCGGCACGAGATCCCGGGGGTCGTGGCGCAACGCCGCGCCCCGGGCCAACGCGGCATCGATCTTGTCGCGCAGGTTGCGGGAGTGCGCCGACGGCGCGCCCTGTCCCAGGCGGGCCAGGAACACCTCGTTGTGGGCCGGCGCCTCCAGCTCCGGCATCGCCTCGACGAGCCCCGGCGCCAGCTGCAGGTAACCCGCGACGTATCCCCGCGCCGTGGCATGGCGGTGCCAGGTCGCGAGCAGCCCGGTATCCGGCTCGGACATCCACGCCCCGGTAAGCCCGTAGCCGGTCGCGATGTCGCGGGTGCCCTGCCACTCGCGTTCGATCGCGCAGAACACCAGGCGGGCCCCGGGACGGCCGACCTCGACCAGCATCGGCGCCGGGCCGGACTGCGCCAGTCCGAGCGCATATCCCGGCGTGAGGCCCGGCCCGCCGATCCCGGCGACGATCTGCGCCCACCGGTCGGGTTGGTCGAGGGTCACGGTGCTGACGCCGGTCGCACTCACGACAGCAGCGCCCCCGGCACCAGCGGAATGTCAGTCCGCAGCGCGACGACGCCGTCGCCGCAGGCGACCGCGTGCCACCCGCCCCCCATCGTCTCGACGACCGTTCCGGCGGGCAGGTCGGAACCGTTCCCCCCCGGCCGACGGGAATCGAGTATCTCGACCCTGCCGCCGTCCGCCGTGAAGGCGAAGGCCGGGGGCAGCGGCGGCCGCAGGGCGCGGCAGAGATCGTGCACGCCCCGGGCCGACACCGCCCAGTCGATCCTGCCGTCCTCCGGCCGCCGGCGGGGAGCGGACGATGCCTCTCCGGTCTGCGGGCGGGCCGGTGGCAGGCTGCCGGTCCGCACGACCGCCTCGAGCACCTCGTCGACGACGTCGGCCGAGACGGCGTCGAGCTTGGCGGTGAGGCCCCAGATGTCGTCCTCGGCGGCGATCGGCACCTCGATCTGGGCCAGGATCGGACCGGTATCGATCTTGGCGTCGATCCGATGCACCGTCACCCCGGTGACCCGCTCGCCGCGGATCAGGGCCCAGGCAACCGGGTGGACACCGCGATAGCGCGGCAGCAACGAGGAATGCACGTTGACGGCCCCGAGGCGGGGTGCCTCGAACACCCGCGGCTTGAGCAGGCCGAACCGGCAGGTCACCAGCAGGTCGACGCTGGACAGATCGCCGACGCGATCCTCCAGGTTCGCCGACGAGGCGGTCGGAATCCCGGCGCTATCCGCCAGGCCGGTCAGCTCCGTCAGGTCGGCTGCCGGCAGATCCGGCGGCCAGACGATCAGCACCGGCGGCCGGCCGCGTTCGATCGCGCGCCGCAGCACGCGGATGCCCTGCGGCTTTCCGCCGGCGAACACCCACCGGATCAATTGCCCTTCAGCCAAGCCAGGTCCCATTCGTTGTCGATCTCGAAGACGCCCTTCTTCGGATCGACGCCGACCCGTCGGTCGGGGTGCATCTTGCCACCCAGGTGAACCTGCGGGGCGGGCGGATTGAGATCCTCGACATGATACTCGAGCCAGAAGAAGAACCGGCCCATTTCCGGCCGGTACGGAACCGGCTGCTCCGCCTCGGCGACCCACTGCAGCAGCGACCAGCGGATCCGTCCGTCCAGGATCGCCGCCCAGACCGCCTCCGAGACGTGCAGGATCTGGTCGACCGGGCCGTCGTCGCCCCAGACGATCCGGAATCCGCTCTCGGGGTCGGCGACCAGGCAGAACGCGAACGGGCTGGCGCCTTCGACCGAGATCCGGAACCGTCCCGAAAAGTCGATCGCGTCGCGGACGATGTAGCGTTCGACCCGCTCGGTCAGCGCCCGCGTCCTTGCCTCGATGTCGTGGCGGGGCGCTGCCTCGATGAACGATCGGATGGCGTCGACCCGCGGCGCCATCACCCGGCCGACCCGGCGGATCTCGTCGAGGTAGTTGTCCCAGTCGATCGGCGGATGCCGCCGGTCGTGGCCGCTACGCGGCGACCAGGTGTCGGACGGCAGCATCGCGATCAGTTCCGGCGCGCGGCCGGCGTACTCGCGCGCCAGCAGGTCCTCGAACAGCTTCGGCGTCGCGCGGTTCGCCCAGTTCTTGTGGAAATGGGCCTCGTCGAGCCAGCAGAAGTCGCCGGCGAACGGCACGATGCGCTTCGGCTTGATCCAGTCCAGCATCCGCCGCTGGTCGGCCATGCCGACCTGCCGCTCGGCCGCGGCCGCGCGCATCTCCGCCTCGCTCATGCGGAAGCAGCCGGGGAACATCGTGACGCCCAGCGACTGGATGAACGCGATGTCGACCTTCGGCCAGCGCGCCGCGATCTGCCGGCACATCGGCAGGTCGGTCAGGTTGTCGTTCATGTTCAGGAGGATGCAGTCGTGATGCTCGATCACGAAGCCGGCATTCTCCCAGTCGTGCCAGCGGGTGTCGGCGGAAGGGACGTAGACCAGCGGCGTGTTGCCGCCGAGCAGGAAGGTCTGCCACGGATCCAGCCGCCGGATGTTGTAGAAGCCCATTTCGCGCAGCGCCCGCTCCGACGAATGGGCACGCAGCCGGGCCATGTTGGCGTAGCTCGGCAGCAGAATGGTGACGTCCCGCGGGAAGTGGTCCAGCGACGGGATGTGGAAATGGTCCTCGTGGGTGTGCGTGATGAACAGGTAGTCGACGTCGCGGACGACCTCTTCCGGGGGCACCACCGCCGCCGGGAACTTCCAGGTCGACATGTTGAAGACCGGCTGGTTCAGCATCCACGGATCGCACACCAGGGTGCCGAACTCGCCGGTGATCTTCAGGCAGGCGTGCGAGATGAACTGTACGACGAGGTCCCTGGGCATCGGACGATCGACTCCGTAGGCAGTTGGGTCAGGCGGTGTTCGGGGCACGAAAGACGTAGGTCGTGAACTCGTAGAGGCCATAGTCGGCCCGGAACCGGTAGTGGCGTGACAGCCGCCGTCCGACGAACTCGGCCATCCGGTCGTACGAGACATGGAACAGGTCGGCGCGCTCCCAGTCCACGTGCTTCGACATGACGTTGAAGGCGATGCCCAGCCGGCACCGATCGAAGGCACGCTCGACCAGCCGCGTGAAGAAATCCCACATCTCGGCATCCGCCAGGCCGACGCGTTCGGTGAACACGCCGTTCATCACGACGTAGTCGAACGTCGTGTCGAGCCCGTCGTCGGCCAGCAGGTCGAGGCACAGGAACCGCTGCTCCGGGAACTTGCGCCGGCAGAGCTCGACGAACGCCGGCGAGATGTCCAGCCCGGTGTACGCGATCCGGCGATCGTGGCGGCGGATGTGCTCGAGCAGGTGCCCGGCCCCGCAGCCCACGTCCAGAAGCGACGCGTCGTCCGGCCCGCCTGCGAGCAGGTCCAGCATGACCGCGTAGCGGGTCTCGGCATCCTGCGGGTTCGGCCAGTCGACGCCACGGTGCGAGTCGCCGTGCCGGTCCAGGCACGCCTCGTAGTGGCGCATGAGCTCGAGATATGCTGGACCGGCCGACACCGAATTCTCGCTCCGAAGACGTGCCGGCCCCTTGTAGGGCGGCGCCCGCGCGGCCGCAACACCGCCCCCGGCCGGCGCGAATCCCGGAACTGCGCCGGTCGGGCCGTCCGGAGGGCCGGCGTCCTATGCCCTGAGCGCCTCGTTCTCCGGGTCGTACGGGCTCTCCGGCACGATCCGCGCCGGCCGCAACTCACCCATCAGCCGCACCTGGCACTCGCGGCCGATTTCGGCGAACTCGGTCTTCACGTAGCCCAGCATCAGCGACTTCTTCACGAAATGGCCGTAGCCGCCGGCGGTGCCGCGGCCGACCACCTGGCCGTCCATGAACACCGGCTCGTTGCCGAAGCTGTCGGCGTCGGCGGCGTCGATCTCGATCGTGCAGTAGGTGTTCGGCACCCCGTCGGCCTGCTGGCGGACCAGCGCGTCGCGGCCGGTGAACTCGCCCTTGTTGAGCCGCACGAAGCGGTTCAGCCCGGCCTCCAGCACCGAGTTCTCGGCGTTCAGGTCGGTGCCCCACAGCCGGTAGCTCTTCTCCAGCCGCATCGAGTCCATCGCCCGCATGCCGACCAGGCCGATGTCGAACTCCCGACCGGCCGCCATCAGCGCCTCGTAGAGGTGCACCTGGTACTCGATCGGGTGGTGCAGTTCCCAGCCGAGCGAGCCGACGAAGTTGACGCGCAGGGCCCGGACGTTCGGGCAGTAGCCGACCGGGATCTCCTGCATGGTCAGCCACTTGAAGGCCTCGTTCGAGACGTCGGCGTCGGCCAGCTTCTGCAGCACCTTGCGGGCGTCCGGCCCGGCCAGCACCAGCACGCCGTACTGGTTGGTGACGTCCTTCAGGTACACCGAGCCGTCGCGCGGCAGGGTCTTCTGCAGGAAGTCGTAGTCGTAGTCGTGGCCGGCGCCGGGACCGACCAGGTAGAAGCGCTCGCCGTACAGGCCGTCGGCCATGCGGGTGATGGTGAACTCGGAGCGCACCGAGCCCGACGGGTTGAGCGCGTGGCTCAGGCTCATGCGGCCGACGCCCTTGGGGATGGCGTTGGCGACCATGCGGTCGAGCCACTCGCGCGCGCCAGGCCCCTCGACCTCGTACTTGGCGAACGACGACAGCTCGATCAGCCCGACCCGCTCGCGCATGGTCCGGACCTCGTTGCCGACGGGCTCGAACCAGTTCGAGCGGCGGAACGAGTAGACGTCCTGGCGCTCGACCCCGGCCGGCGCGAACCAGTTCGGCCGCTCCCAGCCGAAGCGCGCACCCCAGACCGCGCCCGCCTTGTCGAGCCGGTCGTAGATCGGCGGCGTCTTGGCCGGCCGGCCGGCCGGCCGCTCCTCCATCGGGAAGTGATTGACGAAGACGTGCTCGTACGCCTCCTCGTTCTTGATCTTCGCGAAATGCTTGGCGACCACGCCGAAGCGCCGCGGGTCGACGCCGATCATGTCGACCGACGGCTCGCCGTCGACGATCCAGTTGGCGAGCTGCCAGCCCGCGCCGCCGGCGGCGGTGACCCCGAAGCTGTGGCCCTCGGACAGCCACAGGTTCGGCAGCCCGTAGGCCGGCCCGACCATCGGGTTGCCGTCCGGGGTGTAGGAGATCGGGCCGTTGACGATGTCCTTGATGCCGGCGGTCTCGAACGACGGCACCCGGTTCATGCAGGCCTCGACATGCGGCATCAGCCGCTCCAGCTCGCCCGGGAACAGGTCCTTCTCGAAGGTCGGCGGCACGCCGTCGACGAAGCAGGCCGGCGCGTGCTTCTCGTACGGGCCGAGGATCCAGCCCATCCGCTCCTCGCGGAAATAGTACTGGTTGTCGGATTCGCGCAGTACCGGCAGCTCGGGATTGCCGGCCTCGCGGTAGGCCTTCAGCGTCGGGTCGACGTCGGTGACGATGTACTGGTGCTCGACCGGGATCGCCGGGATCTGCAGGCCGACCATCCGAGCGGTCTGGCGAGCGTAGTTGCCGGTCGCCGACACCACGTGCTCGCAGCGGATCGAGCCCTTGTCGGTGTGCACGACCCATTCGTTGTTGTCGCGCTCGATACCGGTCACGACGGTGTGCTGGTGAATGGTGCCGCCGTTCATGCGCGCGCCCTTGGCCAGCGCCATGGTCACGTCGACCGGCGCGATGTGGCCGTCGGTCGGGTGCCAGAGTGCGCCGATCAGCCCGTCGGCGTTGATCAGTGGCCACAGCTTCTTGATCTCGTCGACGCCGACCAGATGGCACTCGACGCCGATGGTCTCGGCGGTGCACTGGTAGTTGCGGTACTCGTCCATGCGGTCGCGGTTGGTCGCGAGGCGGAGGTTGCCGACGCCGTGGAAGCTCACGTCCTGGCCGGTCTCGGCCTCCAGCGTCTTGTACAATTCAACCGAGTACTGGTGCAGCTGGCCGACCGAGTAGCTCATGTTGAACAGCGGCAGAAGCCCGGCCGCGTGCCAGGTCGAGCCGGCGGTCAGTTCGGTGCGCTCCAGCAGCATCACGTCCGACCAGCCGCGCTTCGCGAGATGGTAGAGGGTGCTGACGCCGACGACGCCGCCACCGATCACCACGACCCGAGCCGTATCCTTCATTTTCCGTCTCCCCGACGCCGATGGCGGCGCGGCCCCGCGGCCGTCCGCGGACAGATTGACGAATTCGCGCGATGCCCCGTGCCGAAAGACGACGGCGGCGTGTCGCATTCAGCGCAAAGGCAATGGTTCGGCGGTGCCAAGCTTGTTGTGCGCCGCAACAGCCTGGGTTTACACCGCCAGTTGGGATGATCTAGGCTTTGCCAAAATCCTGGTCGGGCAATTGCCCGGCTGAACGAGGGTGGCCAGCGTCAGGGAGCGCGGAGCCACCGACAGAGGATGGTAATGGGGGACTATGGCGGACAATAAAACGCCGTTCGTCCAATTCTCGGAGGTCCAGAAGACCTACGACGGCGAGATCCTCGTCGTGAAGGACCTCAATCTCGACATCGAGGCCGGCGAATTCGTCACGATGCTCGGGCCGTCGGGATCCGGCAAGACCACCTGCCTGATGATGCTCGCCGGCTTCGAGACGCCCACCGAAGGGCGGATCATGCTGGGCAACCGCGAGCTCAACAACGTGCCGCCGCACAAGCGCGGGATCGGCATGGTGTTCCAGAACTACGCGCTGTTCCCGCACATGACCGTGGCCGAGAACCTCGCGTTCCCGCTCGAGGTCCGCAAGCTGTCGAAGTCCGAGATCGAGGGCAAGGTCCAACGGGCCCTCGACATGGTCGAGCTGACGAGCTTCGGGGGCCGGCGGCCGGGCCAGCTGTCCGGCGGCCAGCAGCAGCGCGTGGCACTGGCCCGGGCGCTGGTGTTCGAGCCCGATCTGGTGCTGATGGACGAGCCGCTGGGCGCGCTCGACAAGAATCTGCGCGAGCAGATGCAGTACGAGATCAAGCACATCCACGAGAAGCTCGGGATGACCGTGGTGTACGTCACCCACGACCAGTCCGAGGCGCTCACCATGTCGGACCGGATCGCGGTGTTCAACGACGGCCGGATCCAGCAGCTCGCGCCGCCGGCCGACCTCTACGAAAGGCCGGAGAATGCGTTCGTCGCCCAGTTCATCGGCGAGAACAACCGGCTGCTCGGCACGGTCGAGGAGGACGACGGCCGGAACTGCGCCGTCCGCGTCGACGGGCGAATGATCAGGGCGGTGAGCGTCAATCACGCCGGCCGCGGCTCGCCGACGACGCTGTCGCTGCGGCCGGAGCGCGTCACGCTCAATCCCGAAGACGGTTCGCTGCCGAACATCTTCGACGCGAAGGTCGAGGAGCTGATCTACCTGGGCGACCACATCCGCGCCCGCGTCAGCACCTGCGGCGACGACGAGTTCATCGTCAAGGTTCCGAACGCCCACGGGCACCAGACCCTCGCCGAGGGCGCGGAAGTCAGGGTCGGCTGGGCCATGGAAGACTGTCGAGCGCTCGACGCCTGACGCATCGAACGCCGGTCGCGCGCGCCCGGCGGCGTGGTGCGGCCTGCCGAGGGGCCCGGGACTGTCGCATCCCCCGATCGACGCCCGGGACCGCATGCAAGGGGGAACCGCCGGTTCGGCCGGCACAGATCAGGGAGACAAGACGCAATGAAACATCTGCTGAAGAGCGCGGGGGTCGCGGCTGTCGGCGTGGCCGCGCTCGGCTTCGCCGGGGCGGCGTCGGCCGACACCTTGACGGTCGTGTCGTGGGGCGGTGCCTACACCAAGAGCCAGATCGAGGCCTACCACAAGCCGTGGATGGCCAAGACCGGCGATACCATCAACTCGGAGGACTACAACGGCGGTCTGGCCGAGATCCGCGCCCAGGTCGAGGCCGGCAACGTGACCTGGGACCTGGTGGACGTCGAGCTGTCCGACGCGGTGCGCGGTTGCGACGAGGGCATCCTCGAGGTGCTGGACGCGGCCGACCTGCCGAAGGGCGATGACGGCACCGCGGCCGCCGACGACTTCATCCAGGGCGCGGTGAACGAGTGCGCCGTCGCCACCATCGTGTGGTCGACGGTCTATGCCTACGACAAGACCAAGTTCAAGGAAGGCCCGAAGACCATCGCCGACTTCTTCGACACGAAGAAGTTCCCCGGCAAGCGCGGCATGCGGAAGGTCCCCAAGGCGAACCTGGAATTCGCGCTGATGGCGGACGGCGTGCCGGCCAATCAGGTCTACGAGGTCCTGGCGACCCCGAAGGGCGTCGAGCGCGCCTTCAAGAAGCTCGACACCATCAAGAACGAGACGATCTGGTGGGAAGCCGGCGCCCAGCCGCCGCAGCTCCTGGCCGACGGTGAGGTCGTGATGACCACCGCCTACAACGGCCGCCTGTTCAACGCCATCGCCAACGAGAAGAAGCCGTTCGAGATCGTCTGGGACGGCCAGGTCTGGGACCTCGACCTGTGGGTGATCCCGCGCGGCGCCCCGAACAAGGACCGGGCGTGGGAGTTCATCAAGTTCTCGACCGACACCCAGCGCCTCGCCGATCAGGCCAAGTGGATCTCCTACGGCCCGGTGCGCCGGTCGTCGTTCCCGAAGGTGCAGCCGGACATGCAGCCGCACATGCCGACGGCGCCGAACAACTTCAAGAACCCGCTCCAGAACGACTTCGAGTTCTGGGCCGACTACGGTGACGAGTTGAACGAGCGTTTCAACGCCTGGCTCGCCAGCTGACGGATCGGGGCGGAGCGCGGTTGCGCGCTCCGCCCCACCTTCCTTTCGACCCATTGGTTCGTTCCTTTTTCGCTTCCGGAGCCCTGGACCAGTCATGGCGCAGATGACGGACACCGCCGGCCCGGTCATGACGACCGCGGACGGGACCCCGCTAAAGCAGGCCCTGGCCCGCGCCACCCGCCGCAGCAAGATCCGCGCCTTCCTGCTGGTCGCCCCGCTGCTGCTGTTCATCCTGGTCACCTTCATCATCCCGATCTTCGACATGCTGAGCCGCAGCGTGTCGAACCCGGAGGTCCAGGAGGCGATTCCCGAGACCGCGGCCCTGCTCGCCGATTGGGACGGCCAGGGGCTGCCGTCGGAGGACGTGTTCGCCAGCATGGCGAAGGAACTGTCCAAGAAGGAGAACCGCCGCGAGATCGGCCGGATGGCGGCGCGGCTGAACTTCGAGGACAGCGGCTTCCGGTCCCTGCTCAACAAGACCCAGCGCCGGATCGACCGGGTGAAGGAGGGGCCCTACAAGGACGCCCTGATCGCGATCGACAAGGACTGGGGCGAGACCAGGGTCTGGAAGATCATCCAGCTGATGTCGCCGCCGACCACGCTGAGCTATTATCTCAATGCCCTGGACCGCACCTACGACCAGGACGGCAACGTGGTCATGCAGCCGGACTGGAAGCAGATCTACGTCCAGCTGTTCCTCAAGACCATCTACGTCTCGCTCGGGGTCACGGTCGCCTGCCTGATCCTGGCCTATCCGATCTCGTACCTGCTGGCGACGCTGCCGCCCAGCAGGGGCAACCTGCTGCTGATCCTGGTGCTGCTGCCGTTCTGGACCTCGCTGCTGGTGCGCACGACCTCGTGGATCGTGCTGCTGCAGACCAACGGCGTGATCAACGACACCCTGGTCTGGCTCGGCGTGATCAGCGACGAGAACCGGATCACCATGATCTACAACATGACCGGCACGGTCATCGCCATGACGCACATCCTGATGCCGTTCATGGTGCTGCCGCTGTACTCGGTCATGAAGACGATCTCGCCGAGCTACCTGCGGGCGGCCCGGTCGCTCGGCGCCAACCCGCTGGTCGCGTTCGTGCGGGTGTACATGCCGCAGACCGTCCCGGGGGTCGGGGCCGGCTCGATCCTCGTGTTCATCCTGGCGATCGGCTACTACATCACCCCGGCCCTGGTCGGCGGCCAGGACGGCCAGCTGATCTCCAACTTCATCGCCTACCACATGCAGAAGTCGCTGAACTGGGGCCTCGCGGCCGCGCTCGGCACCATCCTGCTGGCCGGCGTGCTGGCCATGTACTGGCTGTACGACCGCATCGTCGGCATCGACAACATGAAGCTCGGGTGAGGGAAAGATGGCGCTGCCCAGCTACGCGGGACCGATCGAGCGGGTCTGGTACTACGCGTACCGCCTGATCTGCGCGGCGATCTTCTTCTTCCTGATCGTGCCGATCCTGGTGATCATCCCGCTCTCGTTCAACGCCGAGCCGTACTTCACCTTCACGCCGGAGATGCTGAGCTTCAAGGCGTCGGGCTACTCGCTGCGCTGGTACCAGGACATCGTCAACAACGAGCAGTGGCTGCACTCGATCAAGAACAGCTTCATCATCGGCATCGCCGCGACCCTGCTGGCGACCGCCTTCGGCACCGTCGCCGCGCTCGGGCTGTCGCGCGCCGACCTGCCGTTCAAGCGCCTGCTGATGGCGGTCCTGATCTCGCCGATGATCGTGCCGCTGATCATCTCGGCGGCCGCCATGTTCTTCTTCTACTCGGCGCCGTTCGGGTCGGACTTCGCGCTGACCCACACCTACGCCGGCGTGATCCTGGCGCACGCCGCGCTCGGCACGCCGTTCGTCGTCATCACCGTCACCGCGACCCTGGTCGGGTTCGACAAGAACCTGATCCGCGCCTCCAGCAGCCTCGGCGCCGACTCCGTCACCATTTTCTTCAAGGTGATCATGCCGCTGATCCTGCCAGGCGTGATCTCGGGGGCCCTGTTCGCCTTCGTGACCTCGTTCGACGAGGTGGTGGTGGTGCTGTTCATGGCCGGCTTCGAGCAGCGCACGATTCCGCGCCAGATGTGGGCCGGCATCCGCGAGCAGATCAGCCCGACGATCCTGGCGGTGGCGACGCTGCTGATCTGCCTGTCGACCGTGCTGCTGGCGACCATCGAGCTGCTGCGGCGGCGCAACGAGCGGCTGCGCGGCGTCACCTACTGACCATCCGCCTCCCCGGAGCGGCCGGGGGCGGACGATCCGCCCCTGGACAAACGTCGGTCGAGGCATCACCTTCGCTTTTGGGCACGGTGCCCGGAGGCCGAGATGTACCGCGACAATTCCCTGGTTCCGAAGGAAGCCATCCGGCTCGCCGCCCTGGGCCTGCTGGCCGAGGGCGATCGGGCGTACGGTGACTTGGCCCGCGAGGTCCGGGAGTTCGCCTCGCGGATCGTCGGGCCGTCGCTGGACCTGCTCGGCACCTCGATCGAGCTGCTGCGCTTCGAAGGACTGATCGAGCCGGTCGAAGGCCACGGCATGGAGGACAACGCGGTGCTGCGGCTGACCGCGTCGGGCCGCGCCGCGCTCACCGACTACCTCACCTCGACCATCCGGCCCGGCGTCTCCGACCTCAACAAGCTGGTCCTGGCGCTGAAGCTGCGGTTCGTCGACCTGCTGTCGGCGGAGGATCGGGAAGAGCAGATCGCCGCGCTCGAGATGATGTACGCCGGCGAGAAGGCCCGCCTCGAGGATCTCCGCGCCCGCACCGACCGTGACGCCGGGCTGCTGGCGGAGTGGCTGGACCTGGAGATCGCGCAGGTCGACCGCCGGATCGCCTGGTGCCGGGACCTGATCGCGTCCTGACCATGCTCGACGCGGCCGGGACGGCTCTGGCGCTCGGCCTGGGCGTCGCTTTGCTGGGGTCGACCGCCAGTGCCGCCGAGCCGGCGCTGGGAACGCCGCCGTCCTATGCGGCCGAGCACACCGTCACCGACGGCCCGAACCACGACGCCGTGGACCTGCGGATCTGGGTGCCGGACCTCGAGGCCGGCGACGTGCCGCAGGGCCTGACGGTGCTGAACGACCAGGTCTATGTCGGCACCTACCGCGAGGATCGGGCGGGGCCCGAGGATTGCCGGATCCACCGGTTCGACGCCCGGACCGGCGCCCTGACCGGCTCCGCCGACGTGCCGGCCGCCTGCAGCCATGCCGGCGGCCTCGCCGTCGCCGGCGGCCGGCTGTTCCTGGCCGACAGCTGGGCCCTGATCGAGATCGACCCGGACGCGCTGTTCGACCCGCAACGCCGGGCCAACGGGGTGTTGCGCCGGGTGTCGCTGCGGTTTCCGCTGCGCGGCTCGTTCGCGGCCGGCACCGCCGACGGGCTGTGGATCGGCGAGTACAAGCGCTCGAGCGGGGCCGGCATCCGGTTCGTCCCGCTGGCTGCGATCGACGCCGCCGACCCGGTGGCCGGTCTCGGCCCCGACGCGATCGCCCGGGAGATCCCGGCGCCGGTACGCGCGCAGGGGGCGACGATCGGCCCGGACGGGACGCTCTGGGTGTCGGCCTCGTCCAGCCAGTTTGGCCGCCTCTACCGGCTCGACCCGGCGACCGGCGCCGTGCTCGGCGAGTATCCCGCGCCGGTCGGCAGCGAGGATCTCGGCTTCGACTCTCAGGGCCGGCTTTGGACGGTGTCGGAGGCCGGCGCGGCGAAGTACCGGAACTGGCCGGCCTTCCACCCCTTCGTCATGCGGCTCCGGCCCGAAGCTCTCCGCTGACCCCCAGTTCCGCGGCGGCGCGGATGAAGCCCGCCAGCCAGCGCCCCATCGCCGCGTGGTCCAGCGGCCGGTCGAGGGACGCCTTGCCCTCGCTGTAGACCGCCTCGCCGACCCGGTCGCGTCGCATCTCCAGCAGCCGGTCCACGGTCGGCACGTTCATTTCCGGATGACCCTGCATGGTGACGATCCGGTCGCCGATCCGCAGCATGGCGTTCGGGCAGAACTCGCTCGCCGCCAGGACCACCGCGCCCTCGGGCGGACGGACCACCTGGTCCTGGTGGCTGACCACCACGTTCACCGCGTCCGGGCCGCCCTGCATCCACGGCTCGCGGACGGTCAGCGCGTGCCGGTGCACCCCCATGCCCCAGCCGCGCTCGGACTTGCGGACCTCGCCGCCGAGCGCCTGGGCGATCAGTTGGTGCCCGAAGCAGCCGCCGACCAGCACCTTGCCCGCCCCGGCCGCGCGCCGGACGAACTCCTCCGACGCCCGGATCCACTCCAGGTCCTCGTAGACCCCGTGCGGGCTGCCCGAGAAGATGTAGACGTCGTGGTCGTCGACCGAAGCCGGGAATTCGCCGTCGATCACCGAGGCGCCGGCGAACGCCGCCTCCGGCAGGTACGGGGACAGCAGCGCCCGGAAACTCTCGACATAGGGGCTGAACACGTCCTCGAGGGCCTCCGGCACCCGGCCGCAAACCATCACGCAGATCCGCATGCGTATGTTCCTCCTCAGAGCAGGTGCTGGCCGCCGGTCACGAAGATCTCGGTGCCGGTGACGTAGGCGCTGTCCTCTGAACACAGGTAGTAGATCGTCGAAGCAACATCCCTGGGCTCACCGAGCCGATGCAACGGAATTCGCGGGATCAGCACCTCGGTCTCCGGCGACAGCATCGCCGTCTCGATCTCGCCCGGGGCCACCGCGTTCACCCGCACGCCGAGTTCGGCGAACTCGTTCGCCATCTCCCGGGTCAGCGCCGACAGCGCCGCCTTCGAAGTCGAATACGCCGAGCCGGCGAACGGATGAATGGCATGGCCGGCGATCGAGGTGATGTTGACGATCGCGCCGCGGCCGCGGTGCAGGGCGGCGCCGAACCCGCGCGCCAGCTTCAGCGGGGCGAAGAAGTTCAGCTCGAACACCTGCCGCCAGGCGTCGAGATCGCCGTTCAGGCAGCCGAGCCGCTCCTTGTACGGTGTCTTGGGCGACCAGCCGGCGTTGTTGACCAGCGCATGCAGGGGACGGCCGTCCAGCCACCGGTTGGCCTCGCGCACGAACCGGTCGAGACTGCCCGGATCGGCCAGGTCGGCGGCGATGTGGTGGACCCGCGAATGGTCCATCCGACACTCGGGCGGCGGCGAATCCCGCGAGCAGCTGAGCACGTCCCAGCCGCGCTCCAGGAACAGCGCCACGGTCGAATGGCCGATTCCGCGGCTGGCGCCGGTAAGCAGCAGGAGCTTGTTGTCGTTTGGCATGGCGCGGACGATAGCCGAGGCGGGGCAACGGCGGAAGGCTGCGTCTGCGCCGCCGCCCCGTCCCGGCCAGGTCGGATCAGCGAACGCTCACCACCCGGAAGGTGCGCTGCTCGCCATCGTGCTCGGTGATCGAGACGTACTCGCCTTCGACGAAATGGTGCCGGTCGAAACGGAAGATCGGGTCGTCGTGATCGTCCACCTCGCCCGGATGGTCGTAGTGGAACATCCAGCGCTTGCCGCGCGTGTGGATCAGCAACCCCTGCTCGTCGGGCTCGCCGTTCCAGAAGCGGCGAACGGTGCAGGAATCCTTGACGTCCCGCCACCCCTCGTGATCGAGCGTCCCATCGCCGGTCAGCGGGGCGCGGAACTCGTAACCCCGGGCCGGGCTCCCCTCGGGAAACTCGGCATTCCGGGCAAGCTCAAGCCGGATGGTCCTCAACGGCATTCTTTCCTTCCTCCCTGACGGCTCAGCGGGCCAGCATCATCGCGACCGTCGAATCGGTCAGTGCATCGTCCGTCACGCCGCCCATCACGAATTCGCGGACCCGGCTGTGACTGTAGGCACCGAGCAGGATCATGTCGGCGCCGGCCGCCGACGCCTCGGCTTCGAGCGTGGCGGCCACCCCCTCGGACCCGACCTTCACGGTCCGGCCGGTCGCCGCGATTCCCCAGAGCGACATCGTACGCACCAGATCGTCCGGAGTCTCGGTGACATCGCCGTCGTCGACCACCACGACCGTGACCGCGTCCGCCGCCGCCAGCAACGGCATCGACATCGCAATCGCCCGCGCGGCCTCGGCCGACCCGTTCCAGCCCACGACGACCCGGCGGCCGACGTCGGCACCGCCCGCCGACCCGGCCAGCAGCACCGGCCGCCCGGAATCGAACATCGCGACCTCGACCAGACCGGCGCGCTCCTGGCCGTCCTCGGCCTTCGAGCGGGCGAACACGACGAGATCCGCCGTCCGGGACGGTCGTACCACGGCGCTCGGCAGCGATCCGGTCACCGACGAGAACGATGCCGACGGCTTCCCCGCCGCCTCGACCTCGGAAATGCCGGCGTCCTCGCGCCACGCCGAGTAGGTCGCCCGCGCCGCCCGGTCGCGATCCGCGGCCTGGGCCTCGGCCGCCTCGACGATGCTGTCGATCATCGACGCGTTGAAGCCCTCGCCCACCAGCGGAATCATGTCGCGGGGATCGCGCACGAACAGAATGGCGTCGATATGCGCACCGCGCCGCTTCGCGATCGCGGCGGCAAGATCCAGGGCCGGCCTGTCGCCGGCATCGCCGAGCAACGGAACCAGAAGTCTCTTCATCTCGGAACCTCCACAGTTCGACATGGGCGGTGCGCCCCGCGTCGGCAACAATAGGCCCCGGCATCACAGCCCGGGCATTGAGCCAAATCAACGGGTACCGACCGCCTCCAGGACCGCGTCGACCAGGTCCCCGATCGGCCGGCCGGCATCGAGACGCAGCCAGTCCGTCGGCGGGACCACGCTGTCGACCTGCAGGGCCACGACCTGGGACGTCGCGTCCGAGGCATCGCCCTTGCGCGCATCGACCCGCGCCTTCGCCTGTTCGGCCGGCAGCTCCAGCCAGACCCCGTGGAACGGCACGCCGGCTCGAGCGGCCGCCTCCGCTATGCCGCGCCGGTCGGCGGGGCGCCCGTACACGGTGTCGGCGATCACGGCGCTTCCGAACCCGGCGATCCGGCCGGCCCGGCGGTGGACCTCGGCCATGACCCGACGGCTGACCGACTGCTGGTACGCCGCCTGCGGCAGATGCTCGGTCTCGGGCACGCCGAAGCGTTGCTTGCGGATGACGTCGGAGCGCAGCACGGCGGCTCCGGGCGCCCGGCCGAGATGCGGCGCCAGGGCCCGTGCCAGCGTGGTCTTGCCGGTCCCGGAAATCCCGCCGATCGCGACGATTGCCGGCGGAACGTCGTCGAGGAACGCGGCGGCTTCCCGCAGGTAGCGCCGCGCCTCCTCGGCGCCGGCGCGGTCGAGGCCGTGCTGGGTCGCGGCGGTGGCGCCGACATGCGCGCGCACCGCGGCGCGCATCGACAGGAACAGCGGCAGCGGTTCGGCCGCGCCATCGTCCCGCGCTGCCGCGAGCCAGCCGTTCCACACCCGGTTGGCCCCTTCGGCGAGACCGCGATGCAGCAGGTCCATCAGCAGGAACGCCAGGTCGTAGGCGACGTCGACGGTCGCCAGTTCCTCGTCGAACTCCAGGGCGTCGAACAGCACCGGCTGGCCGTCCGGGCCGCGAAACACGTTGCGCAGGTGCAGGTCGCCGTGGCAGCGCCGGACGCGGCCGCGCCGGCCACGCTCGTCCAGCCGGTCGGCGAGGCGCGCCGCCAGGGCCTCGGTCCGCTCGATCAGCGCGCCGGCGGCCTCGGGCGCGAACACCGCCGGCACACCGGCCTGCAGGCCGGCCCGGTTGATCGCCAGCACATCGCCGACCAGCGTCGAGCCGGGCGTCCGCCGGCGTCTCGGCGCGTCGTCGTGCGCCCGCGCCACCGCCGAAGCCAGCCGGTCGAGGTCGGCTTCCGTCAGTTCCCCACGCTCGGCCAGCCGGTCGAACAGGCAGTCGCCGTCGAAGCGCTGCATGACCACGACCGGCTCGACCGGCCGCTCGCCTTCGCCGCGGGGCGCGTCCGGGTCGCGCAGGCGCCAGCGGCCGTCGCGCCCGACCGTGACCGCCCCGACGCCGAGGTAGAGTTCCGGGGCGGTCCGGCGGTTGATCTCGACCTCGCGCCGGCAGATCCGGCGGCGCTTGGCGACCGTCGACAGGTCCATGTAAGGCAGGGCGACCGGCTTCTTGATCTTGTAGGCTCGATCGCCGGCCAGCACCACGACCGCGCCGTGGGTCTCGATCGGCCCGGCCATCCGGTCCGCCGGGAGGCCGTGGGTCGCCGGGTCGGCAAGGAACGCCGTCAGCCGCTCCAGCCGTCCGCCGTCTCCGGCCGCCGGTCCAGTCCTGTCAGACGCTGCCATGACGACTACCCGGCCGACGGGCCGTCGACCGCTCCTCGGGCAAGTGGTCGGGCTCCTCGTGAATCAGGACCTCGACGCTGGGAAACGCTTCGCAGACCGCCGCCTCGACATCGTCGACGATGCGGTGGGCCTGGTCGACGGTGAGTCCGCCGTCGACCACCAGGATCATCTGCACGAAGGTGTCGGTGCCGGATCGGCGGGTCCGCAGGTCACGCACCCCGATCACCGCCGGGTGGTCGAGGGCAATCCGACGGATCCGCCCGCGCTCCTCGTCGGGCAGCTCGCGGTCCATCAGCAGGTCGATCGCACCGTAGCCGATCCGCCATGCGCTGCGGCCCATCCACGCGGCGATCACGCCGGCGATCAGCGGATCCAGCCAGATCCAGCCCCCCAGGCCGGCCGCCAAGAACGAGGCTATGACGCCGGCGTTCACCACCAGGTCGGCGCTGTAGTGGGCCCGGTCGGCGGCGATGGCCAGCGAGCCGGTGCGCCGGATCACCAGGCTCTGCACCGCGACCAGCGCCAGGCTCAGGACGATGGCGAACACCGAGGTTGCGATGCCGATCCACTCGTGCCGGATCGGTTCCGGATCGACCAGCCGACGCCCGCACTCGACCAGCACCAGTACCGCCGAACCGCCGATGAAGGCGGCCTGGCTGAGGGCGGCGAGCGACTCGGCCTTGCCATGGCCCCACCGGTGCTCCCGGTCCGCCGGCTTCGCCGCCTTCTGGACCGCCAGCAGGGTGACCAGCGACATCCCGACGTCGAGCAGCGAGTCGACCAGGCTGGACAGCATCGCCACCGAATCGGTGGTCCACCAGGCCCCGGTCTTGACCATGATCAGCACGGCGGCGACCGCCGTCGCCCCGACCGCCATGCGCCGGGTCAGACGCGCGATCCGCGGGGCGTCGGCGATCGGGTCCAGCGGTGCCGGCACCGCCTGCCTCAGGGGAACAGCCGCTGCATCACCCACGGTGCGCCGTCGCTCGGCCGGGAGTACAGGAAGCGGTCGTGCAGGCGGAACTCGCCGTCCTGCCAGAACTCGATCCGCAGCGGGGTCAGGCGGTAGCCGGACCAGTAGGGCGGGCGCGGGACGTCCTTGCCGTCGTACTCCGCCTCGAAGCGGGCCACCGCCGACAGCAGGGTCGGCCGGTCCGCCAACGGTCGCGACTGCTGCGAGGCCCAGGCCCCGACCCGGCTGCCGCGCGGACGGCTGGCGTAGTACTCGTCGGCCTCGGCATCGCTCACGCCGGCGACCGGCCCTTCGACGCGGACCTGCCGGCGCAACGACTTCCAGTGGAAGCACAGCGCCGCGAACGGGTTGACCTCGAGCTGCCGACCCTTCTGGCTCTCGGTGTTGGTGTAGAACGCGAAGCCGCGCGCATCGACGTCCTTCAGCAGCACGATACGGGCCGACGGCCGGCCGTCGCTGTCGGCGGTCGCCAGGGTCATCGCATTGGCATCGTTCGGCTCCGACGCCTCGGCATCGGCGAACCAGCTTCGGAACTGCTCGAACGGATCGTCGGTCTTAGGCTCGAACATCGCTTGTGCCCCTTCGTCCAATCCCACGCTGGAATTCTGCCATCGGCCTGCCATATCCGGGGAGCCCAGTAGCGCCTGCCGAAAGCTTCGGCAAGGAGGGAACCACACAGGCCTGACGACGTTGCGACGGAATAGTCGAGCTGCGGCGTTCGATCAGTGACCTGAATCAATGCGCCGCCACCACCGAGCGCGGTCAGATGCCTCCCAGCATCGCAAGAATCGTCTCGGTGGCCGGCCCGCAAGGGGATGAAGCGCGCCACCTGCGGCGTGCCAGCGGAGAAGGACGGGAAGACCATGATGCGTAAATTGGCTGTCGTCACCCTGCTCGCCGTCGGATTGGCGGCCTGCACCAACACCGGCGCCGGGCCGAAGCAGACCGGCGGGGCGATCCTGGGCGGCATCGGCGGCGCGGTCGCCGGGGCGCAGTTCGGCAAGGGCACCGGCCGGCTGGCCGCGGTCGCGGCCGGCACGATTCTCGGCGCGCTGATCGGCAGCGAGGTCGGCTCGTCGCTCGACAAGGCCGATCAGGCGGCCCTGGCGAGCACCACCCAGAGCACCCTGGAAACCGCGCCGACCGGCACCAGCTCCACATGGCGCAACCCGGATTCCGGGCACTACGGGACGGTCACCCCGACCAACACCTATCAGAGCAGCAGCGGCCAGTATTGTCGGGAATTCACCCAGACGGTTAACATCGGCGGTCGCAGCGAGGAGGCGTACGGGACCGCATGCCGGCAGCCGGATGGAACCTGGCAGATCGTGAAGTAGCCCCCGGACGGAGGTCCGGCCGGGCCTGCGCGGGCGCGGGCCATCGGCCGTGAGCGATCTTTACAAGACCCTGGGCGTCGCGCGGACGGCGACCCAGGCGGAGCTCAAGTCGGCCTACCGCAAGCTCGCCAAGAAATATCACCCGGACCTCAACCCGGGTGATGCCGACGTCGAGCGCCGGTTCAAGGAGGTCAACGCCGCCTACGACGTGCTGGGCGATGCCGACAAGCGCGCCCGGTACGACCGCGGCGAGCTGGACGCCGACGGCAAGGAGCGCGGCGGCGGATCCGGGTTCTGGCGGAACTGGAGCCGGCGCGGAACCGCCGGAGCCGGTGCCGCCGGGGCGGGAAGCCGCAGCCACTTCGAGTTCGGGGAGGACTTCGACAGCGAGAGCGACTCGATCGACGAGATCCTCAAGGCCTGGCGAAGCGCCAAGGCGCGGCAGGGAATGGGCGATGCCGGCGGGACGGCCGGCGGCGGCGCCAAGACCGGCCCCAAGCGGACGCCCCAGGACCTGCGGTACCGGCTCAAGGTGCCGTTCGTCGAGGCGGTCGCCGGCATCAAGAAGCGGGTGACGCTGTCGGACGGCAAGGTCGTCAACCTGACGATCCCGCCGGCGACCGAGGAAGGCACGGTGCTCAGGCTCAAGGGGCAGGGCCGGCCGGCGGCCGGCGGCAAACCGGCCGGCGACGCCTATCTGGAGCTGCAGGTCGAGCCGCACGCGTTCTTCCGTCGCGACGGCCGCGACATCCGCCTCGACCTGCCGGTGACCCTCAAGGAAGCGGTGCTGGGGGCCTCGATCACCGTCCCCACGGTGCACGGCAACGTGACCCTCAAGATCCCGAAGGGCGCGAACAGCGGCCAGGTCCTGCGACTGCGCGGAAAGGGCGTTCCGGCCACCGGAACGGAGCCGGTCGGGGACCAGTACGTGACGTTGTCGGTGGTGCTGCCGGCCGAGCCGGATCCGGCGCTCGACGCGTTCGTCGAGAACTGGAAACCGGGCGTATCCCATAACCCGCGTCACAAGATGGGCGTCTGAGCGCCCCCGCGCCGGAGTCTTACGGCCTGGGAGCCTGGGGCGTCCCCGGCGCCAAGGCGATCACCTCGGAATCGGGTCCGCCACGACCGGTATCCTCCAGCGCCTCCGCAAGGGTCAGGCCGAGCGCCCGCTCCTCCGCCTGGAACAGGTCGCCGAGCCGCTCGGCAAGCCGGCCGCTGGCCGCGTCGAGCCGCCGCGCCGCCCGCCGGTCGGCCGCCGACCCGGCGGGACTGCCGTCCAGGCCGAGGGTCAAGCCGAGGTCGCGGGCCAGCTGCGCCAGGGTCACGACGTGCAGGTCGCGGGCCAGCGCGTAGCCGCCCTCGTCGGTCGCGACCAGGTAGCCGTGCACCCTCAGCGTTTCCATCAGCGAGTCCCGCTCGTCGATCGGCAGCGCCCGGGCGAGGGTCTCCGGCGTTGTGGCACCGCCGGTCCGGGCCCGCTCGGCCAGCACGGCGAGCAGAACGCAGGCGGCCTCCAGGCGGCGCGGCGGATCGAGCCGCAGGTCGATGCGCCGCACCCGCGACGCCCGCCACTCGGTGAACGACGCCGCGAACACCGCGCCGATCAGCACCACCGTCCACGACAGGTACATCCAGATCAGGAAGATCGGGAAGGTGGCGAGCGCCCCGTAGATCGTCTGGTAGCTCGGGAAGCTCACCAGATAGACCCGGAAGGCCCATTTCAGCACCTCGAGCGCGACCCCGGCCACCGCGCCGCCGACCAGCGCGTCGCGCAGCAGCACCGGCCGCGCCGGCACCAGCATGAACAGCACCGTGAAGGCCACCGTCTGCAGCCCCGCCGCCATGATCCGGCCGCCGACGAAGCCGAGCCCCGGGCTGTCGATCGCGATCGGCACGTAGGCGGCGCCCTGGTCCGCCAACTCGCCGATCCAGTCGAACGCCCCGGTGGTGAGCGAGAAGCTGGCGCCCAGCAGCACCGGGCCGAGGGTCAGGACCGTCCAGAAGATCAGCAGGCGGGTGATGACCGGCCGGTCGCGCTCGACCCGCCAGATCGTGTTGAAGACCGACTCGACGGTCGACAGCAGCAGCACCGCAGAGACCGCCAGCGCCACCACGCCGACCGCCGTCAGGTTGCTGGCGTTGCGGATGAACTCGGTCAGGTGCTCGCGGACGACCAGCCCGACCTCCGGCACCAGGTTCTCGAACAGCAGGATCTCGATCCGGTCCTTGACCGCCTGGAACGCCGGGAACGCCGAGAAGATCGCGAACGCGATGGTCAGCAGCGGCACCAGCGCCAGCAGGGTGGTGTAGGTCAGGGCGCCGGCCGCCTGCAGCCCACGGTCCCGGTAGAACCGCCGCACGGCGTAGAGCACGTAGGCGGCAGTGCCGCGCGCAGCCGGTATCAGGCGCACGCGGACCGCCCCTCGCAACGCTGTCGGCCAGTCGTTCATGCCGGAACCATAGCACGCCCCCCGCATCGCTCCGACCGTCGCCGCAGCCCGACCGCCACGCGCGCCGTCATCCGGAACCGCCCGGCTCGCCGGCCGTCGAACGCCGTCGCGCCGGGCGCCGGCATTTCATTCCAATGACAATCGCGTTGCAATCGACCCGAATGTTCTTAGAGTCGAAACGGTTCTGAAACTGCGCGGGTTCAGTGCCGGAGAGCTGGGAACCGTTGCGTTTGGCCTTTCGGCGACCGTCGTTGGGAGAGGCGAATCTGAAGGAAGGCAGTCCCCACATGCTTCCGGTACCGATCGCCGGCGACACGCCACCCTCGCCCGGCACGGTGTTCTGGATCACCGGGCTGTCGGGCGCCGGCAAGAGCACCGTCGCCGCCGCGTTGCGTGTGGAGCTGGCCGCGGCGGGCCGGTCGCACGTCCATCTCGACGGCGATGCGCTACGGGCGATCTTCGCCGACATGAATCGCCACGACCGGGCCTCGCGGATCGCCCTCGCCCGCCGCTACGCCGGACTCTGCAAGCTGATCTCGGACCAGGGGCACGACGTCGTCTGCTCGACGATTTCGCTGTTCCACGAGATCCACGATTGGAACCGGGCCAATCTCGCCCGCTACCTCGAGGTGTTCCTGGACGTCGACCACGAGACCCTGCGCAGCCGCGATCCGAAGGGCATCTACCGCGGGGCGCGGAGCGGCGCGATCAAGGACGTCGCCGGGCTCGACCTGGCGGTCGAGTTCCCGAAGGCGCCGGACCTCACCCTGCGAAACGACGGCCGGGAGTCCCCGCAGCAGCTGGCGCGCACGATCCTGGCGGCGACCGGCGGCCGGGCCGCCCCAGCCCGCGCACCGGAGCGCGTCCGATGATCGTGCAGGTCAGCCGCAGCAATCTGTTCGGGACGAAGTCCGAGACGCTGGAGCGGCTGGTTCCCCACCAGGGCCAGTTCCGGATTCCGGAGTTCCTCTACTTCAGTACCGCCGAGTGGGCCCACGACGCCGCCCGCCTGGTCGAGGCGATCGCCTCGCGGTTCGGCACCCGACCGGTCGCGGTCCGCTCCAGCGCGCAGGTCGAGGACTCCCAGGCCTCCTCGATGGCCGGCAAGTTCACCAGCATCCTGGGGGTCGCGGCCCACGACGGCGCCGCGATCCGTGCGGCGGTGGCGTCGGTCATCGGCTCGTACGGGCCGGAAGCCGGCGACGACCAGGTGCTGATCCAGGAAATGGTCGCCGACGTCGCGATCAGCGGCGTCGCCATGACGCACGGCCTGGACGACGGCAGCCCCTACTACACCATCGAGTACGACGACGAGACCGGCGCGACCGATTCCGTGACCGCCGGCCTGACCATCAACAAGTCCCTGCGCCTGCACCGCGACGTCGGCGAGGCCCACCTGATGTCGCCCAGGATGCGGCAGGTGCTGCGCCTGATCCGCACGCTCGAAGGCATCGTCGGCCGGGTCCCGCTCGACATCGAGTTCGCGCTGGGGCGCGACGACAAGGTCTATCTGTTCCAGGTCCGGCAGATCGCCGCCCAGTCCAGTTGGACCCCCGGGCTGGGCCAGCGCATCGACGACGCGCTGCACGGCATCGAGCACTTTCTGACCGACCGCCTGGGGCCGCGCGACGGCGTCCTCGGCCGGCGCGGCATCCTCGGCACGATGACCGACTGGAACCCGGCCGAGATGATCGGCTCGGCCCCCCGCCGGTTGGCGTATTCGCTGTACCGCCGCCTGATCACCGACGACGTGTGGGCGATCGCCCGCGAGGCCATGGGCTACCGGCCGATGGTCGGCGAGGCGCTGATGGTCGGCCTGGCCGGCCGCCCGTACATCGACGTCCGCAACTCCCTGAACTCGTTCCTGCCCGCCACCCTGCCGGAACCGGAGGCCGAGCGCCTGGTCGATGCCGCGCTCGACCGCCTGGCGGCGCGGCCGGAGCTGCACGACAAGGTCGAGTTCGAGGTCATGCCCACCGGCATCGACTTCCGGACCGAGCGCTTCCTCGAGACGGAGTACGGCGACGTCCTCGGCGCCGACGACCGCCGCTCGATCCTCGCCGCGTATCGCGACCTGATGAACCGGGTCGTCGCCGACGGCACCGCCCCGACCCTGCAGGACGCCGAGCGCCGGATCGCGCAGCTGGCGGCCAGGCAGCAGGCCCGCGGCCCGGTGCTCGACCTGCCGGCGGTCTCCCCGCTGCAGAGCCTCGCCCGGGCCCGGCGCACCGTCGAGGAGGCCCGGCACCTCGGCACCCCGGCGTTCAGCATCCTGGCGCGCCATGCGTTCCTCGCCGAGGCGCTGCTGCGGTCTCTGGTGGAGCGCGGCGCCCTGACGGAGCAGCGCTTCGCAGCGTTCAAGACCTCGGTCAAGACCGTGGCCGGCGACTTCACGGAGGCGATGCGCCGGGTGGTGACCGGAACCATGCCGGAAGCCGACTTCATGGCGCGGTTCGGCCATCTCCGCCCGGGGACCTACGACGTGCTGTCGCCGCGCTACGACCAGCGCGAGGACCTGTTCGCCGGCGCCCGGCTGCCGGAGACCGGCGGCCCGCACGAGTTCTCGCCGACCGCCGCGGAGCGGGCGGCCATCGATCGCCTGATCGCCGAGGCCGGCCTCGGGCTCGCGGGCGCCGATGCGCTTCTGTCCTACGCCCGCCGGGCCATCGCCGGCCGCGAGCTCGGCAAGTTCGTGTTCTCGCGCAACGTCTCCGACGCCCTGGAGATGCTGGCGGCCTGGGCCGAGGCCCGCGGGCTCGGCCGCGACGAGCTCAGCCATCTGGACATCGGTCCGGTGCTGGCGCAGGTCGCCGGGGAAGCGATCGAGCGCGACGGGTTCTCGCTTCACGACCGGATCGCGCAGGAGCGCCGCAGCCACCAGTGCGCGGCCTCGCTGCACCTCAGCTTTATCCTGCGCTCCGTCGACGAGCTGTACATCGCCCCGCAGCAGCGGGCCGAGCCCAACTACGTCACCAAGGGCCGGGCCGGCGGCCCGCTTCGGCTGCTCGACCCGCAGAGCCGGGCGTCGGCGGATCTCGAGGGCGCCGTCGTCTGCATCGAGAGCGCCGACCCCGGGTTCGACTGGATCTTCACCCACGGGATCGCCGGGCTGGTCACGAAGTACGGCGGCGCCAACTCGCACATGGCGATCCGCTGCGCCGAGTTCGGGATCCCGGCGATCATCGGCTGCGGCGAGGTCCTGTTCGACCAGATCGCGCGGGCGCACAGCGTCGAGATCGATGCGGCCAACCGCCACTTCGTGCTGCACTGACCCCTCGCCCCATGCGGATCGGCCTCACCCAGCGCATCGCCTACGACCCGAACTACGGCGAACGGCGCGACGCCCTGGCGACCGACTGGCACCGGTTCCTGCTGCACGTCCGGCCGGACGCGGTGATCCTGCCGATCGCCAACCGGTCGGACCACGTCGCGCGCCTGTTCGACACCGTCGGCCTCGACATCCTGGTGCTGACCGGCGGCAACGATCTCGGTGCCGAACCCGAGCGCGACCTCACCGAGCGGGCCTGCCTGCAGGAGGCGGCGCGACGGGGGCTGCCGGCGATCGGCGTCTGCCGCGGCTTCCAGATGATGGTCGACCGTGACGGCGGCCGCCTCGCGTCGGTCGAGCGGTCGGCCCATGTCGCCAGCCGTCACCCGGTCCGCTGCCTGCGGGACACCGCGTGGGGCTGGGCCGCCGGGCGGTCGCTGGACGTCAATTCCTTCCACGGCTTCGGGGTGCCGGCGGACGGTCTGCCCGGGACCTGGACCGCGCTCGCCCTGGCGGCCGACGATACCGTCGAAGCCGCCTGCACGAACGACGGGCGCTGCATCGGCGTGATGTGGCATCCTGAGCGCGAGCCCGACCCCGACCCGTTCGACGTCGCGCTGTTCCGCGAATGCCTGACCCGAGGATTGATGCCGTGACCGATTCCCGCCGCGTCCTGATATTGGCAGCCGGCCGCGGCCGGCGTATGCGCGAGGCGACCGCAGACCGGCCGAAATGCCTGGTGGAACTCGCCGGCCGGCCGCTGCTGGAGTGGCAGCGGGCGGCCTTCCGGCAGGCCGGCATCGAGACCGTCGCGGCGGTCGGCGGCTACCGCGCCGACCGGCTGGCCCAGGAGATCGAGGTGCCGTTCGTCAACCAGGCCTGGGAGACCACCAACATGGTGCGCTCGCTGACCTGCGCCGCCGCCTGGCTCGAGAGCGGCGACACCCTGGTCTCCTACTCGGACATCGCGTTCAACGCCTCCGCGGTCGAACGGCTGGCCGCCGCGACGGGGGACATCGCGATCACCTACGACCGGCAGTGGGCGCCGCTCTGGGCCGGCCGGTTCGAGGCGCCGCTCGACGACGCGGAGACCTTCCGGATCGACGGCGGGCTGGTCACCGAGATCGGCGGACGTCCGCAGAGCCCGGAGGAGATCCAGGGACAGTTCATGGGCCTGCTCCGGTTCTCGGCCGACGGCTGGCGCCGGATCGGCAGGTTCCTCGACGGCCTCGAGCCGGCGGCAGTCGATCGGCTGGACATGACCGGCCTGCTCGCCCGCCTGATCGCCGCCGGCGAATCCGTCGAGGGCGTGGCGGTGGACGGCGGCTGGGTCGAGGTGGATTCCGAGTCGGATCTCGCCTACTACGAAAGCATGATCCGGGCGCAGGCGCCGCGCTGGACCCACGACTGGCGGTAACGAGAAAATGACATCTGCAGGCATGGCCCACGGCGACTTCTCGACGCTCGCCTCGACCTATGCGTCGCATCGGCCCGGCTACGGACCGGATGCCATCAGGCTGGTTCTCGGCGCCATGACGCGACCGGCCGCCGACCTCGACGCGATCGACGTCGGCGCCGGCACCGGGATATGGACGCGCCAGCTGCAGGCCGCGGGATTCCGCCGGGTGACGGCCGTCGAGCCCAATGACGCCATGCGGCAGGCCGGCGAGGAGACCTCGGCCGGACTGCCGATCGCGTGGCGCAAGGGCTCGGCCGAGATCACCGGAATCCCCGACGGCTCGGCCGACCTGCTGACGATGGCGTCGTCGTTCCACTGGGCCGATTTTCCGGTGGCGCTCGCCGAGTTCCGGCGGGTGCTGCGCCCGCACGGCTGGTTCGCCGCCCTGTGGAACACCCGCTACCTGGACCGCAGCCCGCTGCTGCTCGAGATCGAGGCCGAGCTGAGACGGCTGGTGCCGGACATGAAGCGGGTGTCGTCCGGCAGCTCGGAGTTCACCAGCGGCTTGGTCGAGCGGTTCATGGACGCGGACGGCTGGGGCGACCCGATCTACGCCGAGTGCTACCACACCGAACAGATGTCCCGGGAACGCTACATCGGCGCCTGGCGCTCGGTGAACGACGTGCAGGTTCAGGCCGGGCCGGAACGGTTCGCCGCCTTCCTCGGCTTCATCGAGCGGCGGCTGGCCGACGTCCCGACGCTGGATTGCCAGTACCGGACCCGGATGTGGCTGGTGCAGCGGCGCTGATCCCGACCGCCCCGCCGGCCGCCGATGCCCGCCGCTTCGACCGACCCGCCCCTGAGGCACCCCTACCTGGAGCACGCGGCACCCGGGATCGACCGGCAGGACCAGCGGGCCGCCTACTTCGAGCAGATCGGCGAATGGCCGCACGCGTTGAGCGCCTATCTGGCGATGCAACGCGCCGACGGCACCCGCTCCGAGAAGCGGGCCCGCCGGATCGAGCGACTGCGCGAGCGGTGGCGCGAGGCCGACGGCGATACCGAAGCCGTCGGGGAGCTGCGCGACCACGACTTCAAGCGGCTACTGCAGACGGCCCGCGAGGCCGCCCGCGCGGGCGAGCCCGACCTGCTGCGCGACGCCGTCGTTCTGCGCGAGGCCCATCGCCGGAACCCGGACGACCGGCGTGTCCAGCACATGCTGTCGATCAACTACCTAGGCTGGCTGGCCGAGAGCGGCGGCGGACCGGAGATCGCCGTCGGCGACTACGTCGCGATCGACGACGCCGAGGAGCTGGCGGCCCGGGTCGACCGCCTGGTCGAGCCGCGACGGCGCGTCCCGCACTGGCTCGTCGTCTGTCCGAGCGGGTCCGGCACCTGGCAGCTCAGGGACTATCTGCAGCATCTCGGCGAGGCCGGCCGGGCGCGATTCCTGGTCGACGCCCACCAGCTGCAGAAGCAGCGCCTGCGGCCCGTCGAACAGGCCGTCCTCAATCAGGGCTGGCTCGCCTTCGCCCATCTGAGCCGGTTCACCGACATGCGCTTCGTGGTGGCCGGCAACCTCCACGACCCGGTGCAGGCGCTGGTCTACAGCACCGTGCGGAAGGAGTGGCGACGGTACTTCCGCCGCCTCGGCGAGGAGGTCTATCCGCCCCCCGCCCTGATCACCGCGCAAGCGATCGAGACGATACGGGAAATGGCCCAGGCCGCCGTCGACCGGGCTCCCGTCAACGACCTCGAGGCGTACTTCGAGGCCAACTACGAGCGCCCGTTCGGCTTCCCGCTCGACGCCTTCCAGATCCAGCATCGCCGGCGCGGCTACTTCGTCGGCTTCCACCGCAACCTGACATTCGTGCTGACCCGGCTGGCCGACCTCGAGACCGTGTTCGCACCGATGCTCGACCGCGTTCTCGGCATCGAGACGGCGGACCGCCGGCCGGTCGCCGACTTCCGGGTCACCAGCCCGCCCGCCGTTAGCCGGCACCTGCGCGACATCGCCGGCAGGATCGCGGTGCCGCGCGGCCTGGTCGAGCGCTCGCTGAACACCGGGTTCATGGAGCGCTACTTCCTGCGGGACCAGCTCGACGCCATGCGTCGACGCTGGGGGCTGACCGCTTAGCGGCCGGGGACCGGCGTCCCGGCATTCGCGGCCGCCGCCCTCACGCCGGGGCGCACCAGGCCGCCCGGGCCTGCTCGATCTCCGCGGGGGTGAAGGCGGCGCGCGTCCACTCGTTCCGGTACACGGCCTCGAACAGCTCCGGCGGAAGCCGCAGCCGGGCCCGCGCTTCCTGGTATATCGGCATGTCGCGCGTGCGGGTGCGTCGAACCCTCTCGTCGGTCATCGGCAGCAGGTCGACCGCTTCGCCCAGCAACCGGGCGGACGCCTCGGGAAAGCAGGCCTCCATCTTCTCGGTTCGCAGGATCAGGAAGTCGCACTGCCCTTGCGAGACGATGGCGTAGCCCGGCTGCAGGTCGACGCCGCCGGCCAGGATCGAGTATCCGGACGCTTTCGCGATCTGGTTGGCGAAGAAGTCCTCCCCCGCCCCACTGCGGACGACCCGGTAAAAGCCCGCGGCAATCCTGTCCCAGGTGGCATCATCCAGCGCCCTCACCTCTTCGGCTCCGAGTTGCGCGTACTCCCCGACCCTCATTTCGCTGTACATGTAGGAGGAAAAGAGCCGCGCGATCGGCTCTCGGATCATCGTCACGACCTTTATCCGCCGGCTCAGCCGGCCGGACATTCCGAGGATGTGCTTGATGGCGCACGAGCGGTGAATCTTTCCCGCCTCCCGTCGCACGTTGCTGGAATAGAACCTGTGATGAGCCAGAATAACGTCGCTTCGATTGAACCTGTTCTTTCGGTCGGCCAGGGTCTCGTTGACCTGGTCCGAGCCTGAGTTGCTTATCGAGTAGATCAGAACGATGTCGCCCGGCACGTCGTTGAGGACCCGGACAAGAATGTCGTCGATCGTCTCGTACTCCGCCTGCGGCAGCGGAAACGACAGGTTCGCGAGCAGGAAGTCGAGCGCGACCAGCTTCTCGGCGTCGACGTCGTCGAACGGCCGGTCGGCACGCGAGCCCTCGCCCTGCATCAACTGATCGATCGCCGCCCGATAGAGCGACGGGAAGCGGTCGGAACAGATCGCCTCGCACAGCCGGCGGCCCGACAGCCGGTCGCCGGCAGCATCGTCGCGCTGCGAATGCACGTGCTGGACCGCCAGGGCCAGCCGGTTCACCAGCTTGTGGTCGTCGGGATAGGCCAGCACCGCTTCGCTGAGCGGCACCAGCGAATCCCGGTAGCGCCCGGCCTTGAACAGGGCCACGCCGGCATTGGCCTTCACGTCCGCCGGCGTGTCCGGCCGGCCGACCAGCGACATGTACACCGCCGCGGCTTCCGGCCACCGTCCGGCCCGTGTGAACGAGCGCGCCCGACGGAGGCGTCGGGCGAGGTGGTCGTCCTCGATCGGCCGGCGCCCGTCATCGTCAACCTCGCTCATTCCACCCCGTCTCCCCACCACGCCTGTGCGGCCAGCCGTTCGCAGCCAGCCGTTCGACGCCCCGGCCCGAATGCGACGACAGGCCCCGCCGCCCGGGCCTCCCCCGGTCGGTCTGCCGTCCCCTCGGGCCGTCACGCCCGGCGCCAGCAAACCACATGTCGAATCGGCCGGTCCACAACCGCGCTTTTCCGGCCCCCCCGGGACATCGAACGGCAGGGTGGACGGACCGACCTCGTCCGGACCGCTGGTTCCCGTCCCGCCACGCCCGCGGTTCGTCCCGGTCGGCTTGCCCGGCCCCGGCGTTCGTGTAGGATGCGGCACTTATTGAACAATTGGGCGCGCAGAGGACAGGATGGCCGACGATCCCCGCATCATGGTGGGCAAACGGGGTCTTATCATGGGGGTGGCCAACGACCGGTCCATCGCCTGGGGAATCGCCAAGGCCGCCGCCGACCAGGGCGCGCAGCTGGCCTTCACCTACCAGGGCGAGGCGCTGGAGAAGCGGGTCCGCCCGCTGGCCGAGCAGGTCGGCTCGTCGCTGGTCGAGCCGTGCGACGTGACCGAAGATGGCAGCATCGACCGGGTGTTCCAGAAGCTCGGCGATGCCTGGGGCGGGCTGGACTTCGTGGTGCACGCCATCGCCTACTCCGACAAGGAGGAGCTGAAGGGCAAGTACGTCGCCACCTCGCGCGACAACTTCCTGCGCACCCTCGACATCTCCTGCTACTCGTTCACCGCCGTCGCCAAGCGCGCCGCCGACCTGATGCCGAACGGCGGCAGCCTGCTGACCCTGACCTACTACGGCGCCGAGCGGGTGATGCCGCACTACAACGTCATGGGCGTGGCCAAGGCGGCGCTGGAGGCCAGCGTGCGCTACCTCGCGGTCGACCTGGGCGGCCAGGGGGTGCGGGTGAACGGCCTGTCGGCCGGCCCGATGAAGACGCTGGCGGCCTCCGGGATCGGCGACTTCCGCTACATCCTGAAGTGGAACCAGTACAACTCGCCGCTGCGCCGCAACGTCACCCTGGAGGATGTCGGCGGCGCCGGGCTGTACCTGGTGTCCGACCTGTCGACCGGCGTCACCGGCGAGGTCCACCACGTCGACTGCGGCTACAACATCGTCGGCATGAAGGCGGTCGACGCCCCCGACATCTCGGTCGTCTGACCCCTCGGGAGACGCCGCCATGGCGAGCAACGGATTCGGCCAGGCGTTCCGGGTCACCACCTGGGGCGAAAGCCACGGCCCGGCGATCGGCTGCGTGATCGACGGGGCGCCGCCGCGCATCCCGCTCGGCGAGGCCGACATCCAGCACGACCTGGACCGCCGTCGACCGGGGCAGTCGCGCCACACCACCCAGCGCCGCGAGCCGGACCAGGTGAAGATCCTGTCCGGCGTGTTCGAGGGCGAGACCACCGGCACGCCGATCGCGCTGGTGATCGAGAACCAGGACCAGCGCTCCAAGGACTACGGCGAGATCAAGGACCGCTACCGGCCCGGCCATGCCGACTACACCTACGACGCCAAGTACGGCATCCGCGACTACCGCGGCGGCGGCCGCTCGTCGGCGCGCGAGACCGCGATGCGGGTGGCGGCCGGCGCGGTCGCCAAGAAGGTCCTGGCGCGTCGGCTCGGCAACGCCTTCGGGGTGCGCGGCGCCCTGGTGCAGGTCGGCCCGCACCGCATCGACCGGTCGCGCTGGGACTGGGACGAGGTCGACCGCAACGCCTTCTTCTCGCCGGATGCCCAGGCCGCCGCCACCTGGGACGGCTACCTGGACGAAGTCCGCAAGTCCGGCTCCTCGGCCGGCGCGGTGATCGAGGTGGTCGCCAGCGGCATTCCCGCCGGCCTCGGCGAGCCGGTGTACGGCAAGCTCGACACCGACCTCGCCGCCGCGATGATGAGCATCAACGCGGTCAAGGGCGTCGAGATCGGCGACGGCTTCGCGGCCGCCGGGATCCCCGGCCACGAGGCCGCCGACGAGATGCGCATGGATGGCGACCGGCCGGTGTTCCTGTCGAACCACGCCGGCGGCATCCTTGGCGGCATTTCCACCGGCCAGGACGTGGTGGTGCGGTTCGCGGTCAAGCCGACCAGTTCGATCCTGACGCCGCGGCGCTCGATCGACCGCTTCGGCGCCGAGGTCGACGTGCTGACCAAGGGCCGTCACGATCCCTGCGTCGGCATCCGCGCGGTGCCGGTCGGCGAGGCGATGATGGCCTGCGTGCTGCTCGACCACCTGATGCGCCACGAGGCGCAGTGCGGGCCGCTCGGCAGCGGCGGCTGACGCGCCGTCCCCTTGCGGCCACGGCCCCGGGGACCGCGGTCCGGCCGCTATAACCGTCATGCCGGTTGGCCCGACCGGGGGTCGGGGCCGCCGACGCGCCCCGGGGTTCGACAGCCTCGGCGGTCGCCGGTAGAGTCGCCGCGTCTCCAGCCAACGAACGGGTCCCCGATGATTCGCCGCTTCCTGGTCGGTTTCCTCGCCACATTCGGCGTCGTGTTCCTGATCGTGCTGCTGGCCGCCGGCGGCGGGCTGTGGTGGTGGATCGATACCTTCGAGGAGCCGGAACCGCTGCCCGACCGGGTCGTGCTGGCGATCGACCTGCACGGCTCGCTCGACGAGGCCTCTCCCTTCGACCCGCTGGCCGGGCTGTTCCCGGAGGAAGCCGGGCTCGGGTTGGTGGACCTGGTCGATACGCTCGACCGTGCCGCCGCCGACCCGCGGGTGACGGGGGCGCTGTTCGACCTGTCCGGCGCGTCGATCGGCCTCGCCCAGACCCAGGAACTGCGCGCCGCGGTGTTCCGGTTCCGGGCCGCCGGAAAGACCGCGGTGGCGTTCGCCGACAGCTACGAGGGCGGCAGCGTCGGCCCGTACTACCTGGCCAGCGCCTTCGACCGGATCTGGATGCAGCCGTCCGGGCTGCTCGGCCTGACCGGGGTGTCCATGGAGATGCCGATGGCCCGCGGCCTGCTCGACGAGATCGGGCTGCTGCCGGAGTTCGAGCAGCGCTTCGAGTTCAAGGGCGCGATGGCGCCGCTGACCGACAGCACGATGCCGCCGGCGGTGCGCGACAACCTCTCGCGGGTCGCCGGCTCGCTGTACGGGCAGGTGGTCAGCGGCGTCGCCAGCACCCGCCGGCTCGGCGGCACGGCGGTCGCCGCGCTGATCGACCGCGGGCCGCTGCTAGCCAACGACGCCCGCAGCAACGGCCTGATCGACGCGCTCGGCTATCGCTCCGACGCCGAGGCGTCGCTGGGGCTGACCGCCGACACCGGGGTCGGCGCCGCCCGCTATCTCGCAAGCGCCGGGCGCCCGAACGCCGAAGGCGCGCGGGTGGCGCTGATCCACCTGGACGGCGAGATCGAGCGCGGCAACGGCGACGGCTTCGGCAATCCCCTGACCGTCGGCGCCGCGCAGATGGCGTCGGTGATCGACGAGGTCCTCGACGACCACGAGGTGCGCGGCGTGATCCTGCGGATCTCCAGCCCGGGCGGCAGCTACGTCGCCGCCGACACCATCCGCCACGACATCGAGCGGCTGCGCGCCGCCGGCCTGCCGGTGATCGTCAGCTTCGCCGACGTCGCCGCCTCGGGCGGCTATTTCGCGGCCCTGCCCGCCAACCACATCCTGGCCCATCCCGGCACCCTCACGGGCTCGATCGGCGCGGTCGGCGGCAAGGTCAGCGGCGCCGGGCTGTTGGACAAGCTGGACGTCACGATCGACCGCATCGAGATCGGCGAGAACGCCGGGATGTTCAGCGTCGCCCGGCCGTTCTCGGACAGCCAGCGCCAGCACCTGCGGCGCATCATGGACGCCATCTACGCCGACTTCGCCGAGAAGGTCGGCGAGGCGCGCGGGCTGTCCGCCAGCGAGGTCGACGCGGTGGCGCGCGGCCGGGTGTGGACCGGCGAGGACGCCCAGCGGGTCGGCCTGGTCGACGGCCTGGGCGGCTACGCCGAGGCCATGCAGCTGACCCGTCAGGCCGTCGGCCTGGCCCCCGATGCGGCGATCGAGCGGGTCCGCTTCCCGCGCGGCCTCGGCTCCATCGGCGACCTGATCGACCTGCTGCGCGCCGGCGAGATCCGCCAGACCTTAACGAAAATGCAGGACGTCGCTATATATCTTGAGACGCTGATGCGGCTCGTGCCGGGCCGCGCAGACGGATTCGCCCGGGCCGAGGCCCCCGCCCTCGGACCGGTGCGATGATCGGGAGAGACCAGCGATGTCCAGGCGATCGAAACCGGCCCGTGCCGCCGTTCTGGCGTCGGCCCTGATGGTCGGCGCGGCGTTCGTGCTCACGCCGTGGTCGGCCGGCCGCGCCTCCGAGGCGAGCTCGACGACCGAGCGCAAGCAGGCCGAGAAACAGCAGAAGAAGAAGGACAAGGAATTCAACCGGGACATCGAATACCGGCGCATGATCGGGCCGAAGGTGCTGGCGCTCGGGCCGTACTCGATCTCGCTGTTCGTGCGCGGCCAGCCGCTGGAGGCCCGGCTGCGGGTCGCCGTGCAGATGACCACCGAGCAGGCCCGGGTTCAGCTCGAGGCCCAGAAGATGGCGGTGAACGGCATCGTCTACCCGCTGGCGGTGCGGCTGTTCGAGCAGGGCCGGCCGACCACCGACCAGATACGCGCCTTCAAGGACGACACCCGGGAGCAGCTCCTGCAGCGCTACCCGGACATGATCGACGAAGTGTTCATCGAGTCGATGATCTAGACCCCGGCAGCATCCGCCGCAGGGTGTCGTCGCGGCGGGCGAAGTGGTGGTGGAGGGCGGCCGCGACATGGACTGCCACCAGCCCGACCAGCACGAACGCCATCGCGAAGTGCAGCTGGAACACCTGCTTGGCGAGCGCGTTGTCGGCCGGCACCGGCAGGGTCGCGGGAACCGTCCACAGGAAGTTGACCGGCCGGCAGCAGGCCGCGGTCGCGGCCCAGCCGGCGATCGGCACCAGGATCATCAGCGCGTACAGCAGCACGTGCGACGTGCCGGCCGCCCAGCGCTGCCAGGCCGGCATCCCCGGAACCGGTTCGGGGGCTCCCAGCCGCCACCGGATCGCCAGCCGCACCAGCACCAGCGCCAGCACCAGCATGCCGATCGACTTGTGGATCTCGTACAGGGCGTTGGTCACCGGCCCCGGCCCGATCCGCGGCAGCGTCAGGCCGACGCCGACCATCACGACGACCAGGATCGCCATCAGCCAGTGCAGCAGCTTCTGCACGCCGGTGTAGCTGGTCGTTTCGCCCGTCGTCATGGTCCGCTCCCAACAGTCGCTTGAACCGACATCGGCGCCGGAGAGCACGACCATCCGGTCTCGTGCGGGCCGATAGTGGAGAAGGTAGGCGCACTGCACCATGTTCTCCAGTGACCCATTCGGAACCGGGAGGGGGGCCGGGCGATGATCCCGTTACCGCGAGCCGCGATCCTGCGGTCGGCAAGCAGCCGGAGCCCGGCTCGAAGCCTGTTGTTGGCCGCCGGACTCGCCGTTGGTGCCGCCATCGGTGCCGCGCCGGCGCGCGCCGCCGAACCGGTGACCATCCAGGGTTTCGCGATCGACGCGACGGAAGTCACGATCGCAGACTTTCGGGCATTCGCCGCCGCGACCGGCCTGCGGACCGCCGCCGAACGCGATGGCGGCGGTTTCGAGTACGCTGCCGGCTGGGAGCGACGGCCCGGCTGGTCGGTCTACCGGCCATACGGGCACGCCCCGGAGACGGATGCCGAGCCGGCGGTTCACGTGTCCTGGGGGGAAGCCCGCGACTACTGCCGCTGGCGCGGCGGCCGGCTGCCGGACCGGGAGGAGTGGCGGCTGGCGGCCTTCACCGAGACCCGGCAGAGCCCGACCGACGGCTTCGAGACCGGCCGGACCTATCGCTACCCGGTCGGCGACGAACCGGAAGGCATGAACGCCCGCGGAGCCGACCCGTGGCCGCGCCACGCCCCGGCGGCGGCGACCCGCCGCGGCGTCAACGGGCTGTTCGACATGGGAGCCAACGTCTGGGAGTGGCTGGCCGATCGGCGGGGCGCCGATGCCCTGACGGCCGGCGGCTCCTGGTGGTACGGCCCGGCACAGACCACCGCCGACGCCCCGCAGTGGAAGCCGGCCGGCTTCTACGCCGTCTATGTCGGTTTTCGCTGCGCCTACGACCGATAGAGGCGAGCGAGCGCCGTCGCTCAGCGCCGCAGCACCGCGATGTCGCAGAACGGCGAGTGCTTGGAGACGATCTGCTCGTCCGAGCGTTCCAGGATGTCGGCCTGGGCGGTGTGGAAGCCCTGGCGCTGCACGGTGCGCACGATCTCGACGATGTAGTCGGTGTCGGCCCGGATCTCGCCCTCCTCGAACAGCGCACGGGCGAGCGTGGTGCCGGCCTCGGTAAGCCGGTAGCACGGCAGGCTGAGCTGCTTGCCCGGGTCGTCGTGGGTGATCCTGAGCGCCTTGTCGGCATACAGCAGGTTGGTCGAGAACCGGTCGCTGCGCTGGCTCTGGAACACCCGGTTCAGGTCGCGGTTGGTCCGCACCAGCCCGTACTCCTCCAGCAGCAGGATCTGGTCGCCGGTGACGTCCTTGCGGTCGAAGAACTCCTGCTCCAGCCGGATGACGAAGTTGCTGATCGCGAAGGCCGCGAACCGGCTGAACAGCCGCAGCGCCTCCTTCGACAACCCCGGCAGCCGCTGCAGGGTGTTCGACGGCACCGCACCCGGGCGCCGGACCTCGATGACCAGCAGCCGCGCCCACAGCCGCGAGAACTCGACGTCGGCGGTGTCCGACACCGCATTGAAGAACCGCGCGGCCCAGTCCAGGTCCGGCGTCCCCTCGTCCACGGTCTCCGGCAGGATGCGCAGGGCGCGCTGCAGGACGGCCTCGATGTTGATCTGCCGGCGCAGCTCGACATGGTCGGTGCGTTCGGCGGCGCGGTCGACCAGGTCGCCGCTACCGTCGCCGGTCGGCCGGGCATGGTACAGCCCGCGCAGCCAGTCGCGCTGGACCGCGCCGAGGGTGACCACGACCATGTCGTTGAGACGGGCGAGCGACGGCGAGGCCTGGCCGGCGGCGGCCGGCCCGGCGGCAAGGCCGGCAGGCTTCGGCAGGCCGAGCGCGGGGATCGCCGGGGTCTCGCGGTCGGCGGCAGAGCTGTCCGGACCGTCGCTCATCGCCCTCTCCTGCACCACACGCGCGCGAGCCTAGCACAGCCGCGTGGCGGCAATCAGGAATTCCACGTTGCCCTCGGGCCCGGTGATCGGCGACCGGGTGAGGCCGTCGACCCGCCATCCCGCCATCGCCCCGCCCGACGCACCGTCGAGCCAGCCGCGGATGTCGGCGCACACCGCCTCGTGCACTGCCGGGTCGCGCACCACCCCGCCCTTGCCGACCTGCTCGCGCCCGGCCTCGAACTGCGGCTTGATCAGCGCCACCAGCCGGCCCCCGGGCCTGGCCAGCGCCATCGCCGCCGGTAGCACGGTCTTCAGCGAAATGAAGCTGGCGTCGCACACCACCAGGTCGACCGGCTCCGGGATCTGCCCGGCCGTCAGGTGGCGGGCGTTGGTCTTCTCCAGCACCACCACGCGCGGGTCCGAGCGCAGCTTCCAGGCGAGCTGGCCGTGGCCGACGTCGACCGCGTAGACCCTGGCGGCGCCATGGGTCAGCAGCACGTCGGTGAAGCCGCCGGTCGAGGCCCCGACGTCGACCGCCACCGCTCCGGTCGGGTCGATGGCGAACTCCTCGAGCGCATGTGCCAGCTTCAACCCGCCGCGCGACACCCAGGGGTGGTCCTGACCGCGCACCTCGATGGCGATGTCCTCGGCGACCTGCTGGCCGGCCTTGTCGAGCCGCCGCTCGCCCGAGAACACCAGGCCGGCCATCACCAGCGCCTGGGCGCGGGTGCGCGACTCCGCGAGGCCGCGGTCGACGATCAGCTGGTCGAGGCGTCGTTTCATCCGGGCACGTCCCATTCTCGGCACGAACCGGCCACCGGGCGGCCGCGTTCGGACCATAGCATCCCTGCCGTCGGATCCGAGGCCCGCGATGGGTCCCGGCTCTGCGCTTCGCTGCGGCCGGGATGAGGACAGAAGGCATCGTCAATCCCCCTCATCCCGGCCGGAGCGGCGAAGCCGAGTAGAGCCGGGACCCACGACGGGAACCGTGAGGGCAACCGGCGGAATGGAGGAGGCCATAGAGCAGCAGGAAGACGCACCCCGGCATGGCCGGCTCGGGCACTGGCTGACGCTCAGCGTCCTGCCGCTGCTGGTGCTGGCGCTGCTGGTGGCGGTCGGCCTGACCCTGCTGCGGCTGCCGGCGATCCCGCCCGAGCACCTGCCGTTCGCCCGCCTCGACCTGGAGCGGCCGGTCGGCCTCGCCACCGGCTTCCAGCTCGCCCGGCTGCGGGCCGACCCGTCACAGTGCCAGGGCGTGCTGGACCTGTCGGCGCTGCAGAGCCGGCCGGTCCCGAGCCGCCGCACCGGGGAGTTCTGCGGCTTCCTGAACGCGGTCGAGGTGACGCGCTCGACCGTCGCCTACTCCGCCCCGGTGCGCCTGACCTGCCCGATGGCGGCGGCGCTGTACCTGTGGGAGCGTGCGGTGGTGGCCCCGGCCGCCGCGAAACACCTCGGCAGCCCGGTCGCCCGGGTCGACCACCTCGGCACCTACTCCTGCCGGCGGATCGGCGGCGGTCCGGCCGGCATGCCGAGCGAGCACGCGACCGCCAACGCCATCGACATCGCCGGCTTCCGCCTCGCCGACGGCCGCCGGATCACGCTGGCCGGCGACTGGAACGACGGCACCGAGGCAGAGCGGGCGTTCCTGCGGGCGGTCCGGGACGGCGCCTGCGACCTGTTCCGCGTGGTGCTCGGCCCCGACTACAACGCCGCCCACCGCGACCACTTCCACCTGGACATGGGGATGTTCCGGGCGTGCCGTTAGGTCGCAGGCCGCCGCGAACCGTTTGAGTTCCGGGTGCGCCGTGCTGACAATGTAGGCACACCAACAAGAACGGACCGCCGTCATGCTCCAGGACCGCTACGGAAACGCCCTCTCCACCTCCTCAGAAGCCGCGCGCGACGCCTATGTCGCCGGCGTCGACCGCTTCCTGGCCGCCCAACCGGGCGTCGAGGACGCGTTCGAGGCCGCGATCGCCGCCGACGAGGGCTTCGCGCTCGGCCACATGGCGCTGGCCCGCGCCCGCCAGGCCATGGGCAAGGGCGACGACCCGAAGCCGGCGATGGCGGCGGCCCAGGCGCTGGCCAGCAGGCTGTCCGGGCGCGAGGCGGCGCATGTCGAGGCCTTGTCGCTGCTGGTCTCCGGCCAGGGGCCGGCCGCCTACAAGGCGATCCGCGCGCACATGATGGAGCACCCGCGCGACGCCCTGGTCGCCCAGACCTGCTGCGGCGTGTTCGGGATGATCGGGTTCAGCGGCCAGCCCGGCCGCGAGGCCGAGCAGCTCGCCTTTACCAGCTCGCTGGTCCCGCATTACGGCGACGACTGGTGGCTGCTCGGCCAGCATGCCTTCGCCCAGGTCGAGGCCGGCCAGACCGGTCCGGCGACCGCCACCATCGAGCGCTCGATGGCGCTCAACCCGAGGAACGCCCACGGCGCCCACATCCGCGCCCACGTCTACTACGAGGCCGGCGAGACCGAGGCCGGCTACCGCTACATCGACGACTGGCGGCAGGACTACGAGCGGGGCGGCCAGCTGCACTGCCATATCAGCTGGCACGTGGCGCTGTGGGCGCTGGAGCGTGGCGATCTCGACACCATGTGGAGCGTGTACGACGACGCGGTGGCGCCGGGTGCGGCCTGGGGGCCGGCGCTGAACGTGATCACCGACTCGGCGGCGTTGCTGTTCCGGGCCGGGCTGGCCGGCGTGGAGGTCCCGGCCGGGCGCTGGAAGCAGGTCAGCGACTACGCCGCCCGGCTGTTCCCGAACACCGGGATCGCGTTCGCCGACGTGCACGCCGCTCTCGCCCACGCCATGGCCGGCAACGGCACCGCACTGGCGAAGATCGTGGCCGAGGCCAAGGGCCCGGCCGGCGACGTGGTGCGCGAGCTGGCCGAGGGCTTCGGGGCGATGGCCGCCGGCGACTGGTCCGGGGCCGAGCGCCACCTGGCGGTCACCATGTCCCAGCACGAGCGCATCGGCGGCAGCCGCGCCCAGCGCGACCTGGTCGAGTACGCCCTGCTGAACGCGCTGCTGCGCCAGGGCAAGGCCGACCAGGCCCGCCTGCTGCTGTCGGTCCGCCGCCCGTTGAAGGTCGGTGCGCACGCGGTGAAGGGGCTTTAAGGCGCTTGGCGCGATAGGTCCCGGCTCTCCACGGCTCCGCCGCTACGGCCGGGATGAGGAACTCAACAAGACCTCATCCCGGCCGTGCGCAGCGCGAGCCGGGACCTAACCGCCGATGTCCGACGGGCCACTCGGCCGCAGCTACTCCGCCGGCTCGACCACCCCGGTCTGCTCGGTGATGATGCCGTAGTGCTCGATCCGGCGGTGCTTGGCGAAGTTGAACACCGTCTCCTTGCCCATCTTCGCGAGGTCGAGGTCGCAGGCGTAGGTGATCAGCTCGTCGCCGACGGTCGAGGCCAGGGCCACCATCTCGCCGGACGGCTGGACGATGCAGGAGCCGCCGATCAGCATGCAGCCGTCCTCGATGCCGGCCTTGGCGGTCGCCACCACGAAGCACGAGTTCTGGTAGGCGCTGGCCTGCATGACCAGGTGGTTGTGGAACATCCGGAGATGGTTCGGCTCCGGCGCCGAGGTGTTCACGTCGGGCGTGTTGTAGCCGAGCATGACGATCTCGACGCCCTTCAGCGACATCACCCGGTAGGTCTCGGGCCAGCGCCGGTCGTTGCAGATGCACATGCCCATGATGCCGCCCATCGAGCGCCACACCGGGAAGCCGAGGTCGCCCGGCTCGAAGTAGCGCTTCTCCAGGTGCTGCCACGGCCGCTTGCCGTCGTACTCGGCATGGCCCGGCAGGTGCACCTTGCGGTACTTGCCGACGATCCTGCCGGTGTCGTCGACCAGGATCGAGGTGTTGAAGCGGTGGCCGTCCTCGGTCAGCTCGGCATAGCCGAGGTAGAAGCCGATGCCGTACTCCTTGGCCTTCTCGAACAGCGGGCGGGTCTCCGGCGTCGGCATGTCGCCGCGCTCGAAGTGGTGATCCATGCGCGAGATGTCTTCCTCGTAGTAGCGCGGGAAGAAGGTGGTGAGCGCGAGCTCGGGGAAGACCACCAGCTTCACGCCGCGGTCCTTGGCCTGCTTCAGCAGCTCGATCATGCGGTTGACGGCGCTGACGCGGCTTTCCTCGGGGGCGATCGGGCCGAGCTGGGCGGCGCCGACGTTGATGATGCGGCTCATGGAGTCCGATCCCTCGTGTGCTGATACGATCCGGTTGGGTACTCTAGGGCGCCACCGGCCAGCGGTGAAGGGTCGGCGATCGTTCGGCGACGGAGTATCTGCGTATGACGACCCCACCGAAGTTGCCCGATGTCCTGGCGGCCGTCGCGTCGCAGCCGGCGCATCCCATGGCGCTCGCGTCGCTGCTGCAGTTCGCCGCCTCGCGCGCCGACATCGCCCGGTCGCTCACCGTGCTGCGCTGGCTGGAGGTCCTGGGGCTTCCGGCCGACTCGATCCGCCGGCAGCGCAGCATGCTTTCGAGAATCGACAAGACCTTCCGGCACCGCGACGCCGTCGCCCAGCAGACCGGGCCGTTCGAGACCCGCGACATCCCCGGGGTCGGATCGCTCAGGTTCAGTACGGCCACTGGCGCGGCCCGCGCCTTCCTGGCGCTGCTGGACCGCGAGGGCGCCGGCTACGAGCCGGGCGTGCTGCGCTATCTGGTCGAGGAGGGCCGCAAGGGCTCGCTGGTCGCCGATGTCGGCGCCCATGTCGGCTACTACACGACGATCCTTGGCGCCGCCGGCGCCCGGGTCATCGCCTTCGAGATGCACCCCGACCTGCTGCTGGAGGTGAAGCGCAACCTGTGGGCCAACCGGCTGGACAGGGCGCACGTGCTCAATGCCGCGGTCGGCAACTACGACGGGCTGATCTTCAACGTGCGCTTCGACCCGACTCCGGGCCTGCGGGTCGAGGACCCGATCACCGCCCCGCCGCCGAATGCGATCGACAAGGCGCTGTACGACCCGGTTCTGAGCGTGAGGCTCGACACCGTGTTCGCCCGCGAGGGCGTCGTCCCCGACCTGATCAAGATCGACATCGAGGGCTACGAGTTCGAGGCCCTGAAGGGCGCGCGGAACCTGATCGCCGGCGGCCGCACCCGGTTCCTGCTGGAGTTCCACCCGCATCTGGTCGGCGCGTTCGGCCACAAGCCGGAGGAGATCCTGACGGTGTTTCCGCCGGACTGGAGGCAGGAGGTGCTGGCGGACGACGGCACCCGCCGGCCGATCGATCCGTCGGGCCGCGACTTCGCCTACGACCCCGACGTCGAGAACATCAAGCTGCTGTTCTGCCCGCCGGGCTCGTAGGGTACTGCCACCGCTGCTAGTCTTCCGGGCGGAGCTGGATGCAAACGGAGCAGGCATGCGCGTTTTCAAGTCGAAGGCCGAGGCCCGATGCCATGCCGTGCAGACGCCGTCCGATCCGGCCGCCCTGATGGCTTCGGTCTGGCCGCCGTTCGCACGCGCCGAGTTCAATCATGTGGTCCGCGTACTGTGCCGCGCGGCGACCCTGCCCGGCGCCGATGGACCGCGCTACTTCATGGCGCGCCTGACCCAGCTCGCCGCGCTGCTGCGCAAGCGGGCGGCGCGCTACGGCAAGACCCAGACCTGGAGCGTGACCGCCCCGAACGGCCGCGAAATCCTGATCCCGCTCGGCGATCCCGGCGCCGTGGCCTTCAAGACGATGGCCGACGGCTACGGCGGCGGCTACGAGAAGGCGCTGATCGACTATGTCTGCGCCCGGCTTGGTCCCGGCGACGTGTTCGTCGATATCGGCGCCCATGTCGGCTACATCGGCGCGTTCGCGGCCGCCGGCGGGGCGACGGTGTTCGCGATCGAGATCCAGCGCGAACTGATCCCGCTGATCGAACAGCTCGCCACCATCAACGGGTTCGACACCCTGCGCGCTCTGCACGCCGGAGCCTCCGACCGCGGCGGGCTCGGCGCGATCCCGAGGATGGACGTGTCGCCGGGCGCCGGCTTCACGGCGCCGGCCCGCAGCATCACCAGCGAGGATCCGCGATCGGTGGCCGACGACTTCGTGCCGATGATCGCGCTCGACGACGCGTTCGGCCGGGACGGCCGCTGGCCGGCTGTCGTCAAGGTCGACGTCGAGGGCCACGAGATCGCGGTCGTCGACGGCGCTCGTCGGATCATCGCCGAGGAGCACACCCGCTTCGTCGTCGAGTTCCACCCCCACCTGGTCGCCAACTACGGCGGCTCGGCCGACCAGCTCCTCGCGGCATTCCCCGTCGGACGCTGGCACCGCTACCAGCTGACCGACGACGGCCTGCGCCCGATCTCGGACATGACCGAGGTCACCCCGGACCCGAACGACCCGAACCCGAAGCTGGTGTTCGAGCCGCGGGGCGCTCAAGCGCCGGTGTAGTAACGCCGCCAGAACCCCGGTGCGATCTGCGGACGGGACTTCAGCGGAGAGGCTGCAAACACCGCCTGCGACGCCTTGAAGAGGCGCGCTGGCAGGCGCAACCGGCCGGTATCGAGGTCAGTTCCGTCGTCCATCAGGCGGGCCGCCTCGGCGATGTCCTCAGGCGCGCTGTCCCGGAACGTCAGGCCGTACAGGTCAGCGTCGCTGCGTTCCAGCAGATGGCCATGGACTCCGCAGTAGTCGGCCAGCGGCACGATCGCGCCGTCGGCATCGAGCAGCAGCTTGGGCAGAGTCACGACACTGGAGGCACAGACCACGTGCGCCATGGTGATCCAGTTCGTGAACAGGACCGGCCGCCCGAAGGCAAGCGGCACGAAGGACATTCCGGAGGAGGTCCCGATGTGGAACCGGCACCGCGCCGCCAGGTAGATGTCCATCCAGTCGGACTTCGCCGCGGTGAACGGATAGTCGACCAGCCCCTCCTGTGGCTCCGCCGGCGTCATGCTGGGGTCGCCGAGCCGAACCACCCGGAGGCCACGGGCGGCGAGTACGGCGATCGCCTCCCTGTAGTCGGCGATCCGAGCGTCGCGCAGGCTCATCGTGTCGGCGATCGCGCTGTTGTAGCCCGCCTCCCGGACATGAAGCGTTACGATCGGCGCGTCGGGCGGCACGCCGAGCGCGGCCAGTGCGGCGTCACCGCGCTGCCGGGTTTCCGCATCGATCTCTGCAAAGGGCCGGTCGCCGGACCAGATCTCCGTCGCCTCGGACACCAGTTCGCTCATCGTCCGCCAGGTGCGATCGGTCGTGAGGTGACGCTTTCGCGCGCTGATCGATTCGACATAGGACACGTTCGGCGGGATGTCCGGGACGACATAAGGCTCCAGCGATTGCCGCAGATACCGGTTGTGCGACGCGCCGGGCAGGATGCCGACCTCCCGAGCAGCGAGCCGGCCGCGTCGCTGCATCTCCACCAGGACGGCCGCGTAGACCAGATGCCCGACATGGGAGAGGAAGCTCGGCGCCAATATCCAGCGCGCCTCGGCTTCGGCGAAGTTGGCGTCGATCATCGCCCGGAGAGCGCCCACCCTGTCGGCCTCCGCATGCGCGCGAATACTTCTCAGGTGGCCCTCCGCCCCATCCAGAATCCGATCCGCTAACGCTATGCCTTGGGGGCTGGAAACCGGCGGCATGGCCAGATCGTCTTCGACGAAGCATTGGGCGATCCAGGCCGAGATCAGCGGATAGTTCCCTCGAGCAAGACCACAGGAGTCACTGTATCTGGAGTCGAAACGTTCGGCCGTGTTCGCCAGCTGATATGCCAATAGATATTCGAATCCCGCCGCCTCTCCAACGCTCAGGAACACAAAACGAAGAAGGTCCCTGAACTGCGGACCTTCCCCCCGTGCCATGAAAAATAGTCTCAGGACGTACCGGGAGACGAGCGTCGTATCATTAAGACTCTGAACGATAAACTTTCGCGCACCCGACCACTCGTCCAATGCGGAGGCTCCTGGATACTGTTGCATCCGACCTTCTGACATACACATCCGAGACGGTAGCGATGCTGACCGCTCAGCCGGAATCTTCGACGACAGTTCTCGGAGAACCCGGCGCCTACCCCTCGATCTTCCCGGTGATCGGGTTGAACGGCGTCGGGAACACGCCGCGCGGCTTGATGTAGTCGTAGGGCTGGCGCGCCAGGAACCGGCCCCAGCCGGCCTGGCAGTCGATTTCGCCCTCGTTCCACACCACGCGGCCGCGCGACAGGGTGACGGCCGGCCAGCCGATCACGTCCATGCCCTCGTACGGCGTGTAGTCGGTGTCGTGGTGCAGGATGTCCTGGGTGATCCGGACCTTCTTCTCGGCGTCCCAGACCACGATGTCGGCGTCGGCGCCGATCGCGATCGTGCCCTTCTGCGGGTAGATGCCGAACAGCCGGGCCGAGTTGGTCGAGGTCAGCGCCACGAACTGCTGCAGGTCGATGCGGCCCTTCACCACGCCCTCGTGGAAGCAGATCGGCATCCGGGTCTCCAGGCCCGGCACGCCGTTGGCGATCTGGCTGAACGGCGCGTTGTCGCCGGACCAGAACTTCCCGTCCGGGGCGTCGATGTTGTACGGCGCGTGGTCCGAGGTGACGTTGCCGATGGTACCGGCGCGGACGTGGTTCCACAGCGCCTGCTGGTCGGCGACCGAACGCGGCGCCGGCGAGCAGATCAGCCGCGCGCCCTCGCGCTGGTCGGCGTCCAGGTCGTCGGCGGTCAGCACGAAGTACTGCGGGCAGGTCTCGGCGAAGATCTTCAGGCCGCGGGCCTGGGCACGGCGGATCTCCTCGGCGGCCTCCTCGCAGGTGACGTGGAAGATCTGGATCGGCTGGTCCATCAGCTCGGCCAGCATGATCGCCCGGGTGACCGCCTCGCGCTCGACCAGCGGCGGCTTGCACCAGGCGTGGTACTTGGTCTGGCCGAGCCCGGCCTCAAGCAGCTTTTCGGTCATGTACATGATCGCGTCGTGGCTCTCGGCGTGCACGCAGACCAGCGCCTGGTGCCGCCGCGCCACCTCGAAGATCCGCAGGATCTCGCGGTCGTCGACCCGGTTCTTCGGATAGGTCATGAACAGCTTGATCGAGCGCAGGCCGGACTCGATCAGCGGCGGCAGCTCGTTCCGGACCACCTCGTCGGTCGGGTCCGACACGATGATGTGGAAGCTGTAGTCGATGCAGGCCTTCTTCGCCTTCTCGTGATAGGCCTGGACCTGGCTCAGCACGCCCTCGCCCTTCTCCTGGCTGGAGAACGCGATCACCGTGGTGGTGCCGCCGCAGGCCGCCGAGCGGGTGCCGCTCTCCCAGGTCTCGGCGTTCTTGCCGCCGGTCGAGGACGGCTGCTCGATGTGGCAGTGGCTGTCGACCCCGCCCGGCATGACATAGCGTCCTGTCGCGTCGACGACGCGCGCCGCCGACCCCGCCAGCGACTCGGCGAGCGCCACGATCCTGCCGTCCTTGACGCCGACATCGGCCCGCATGGTCTCCGACGCGGTGACCACCGTGCCGCCCTTTACGATCACATCGAACTCGCTCATCGACGCCTCTTCCATCCTCTCAGCCGAACCACGGCAGCGAGTTTGGCACGGTCGCGACATCGAAGACAAAGGGCTGCCGACGTAGTACCCATTGAGCGATCATGGTACTTTCTGTCACAATTATTACCTGAAGTTTGCGAATCACGGAAACGCACAACCCAAGGGAGCAGACCATGGCAATCCCCACCCCGGTCAACGGCCAGATCACGGACGCGGTCACCCAGACCAACCTGACGGCGATCGGCTCGCTGCCGGGCCTTGCGGCGGGCCAGCTCGCGACCGCGTTCGCGCACGCGACCGCCCTGATGATGGAGAACGCGGTGGCCGGCCAGCAGACCATGAACACCATTGCCCAGGCCGCCGCCTCCCGCGCGGTCTCCGCGATCCTCGGGCCGCAGGGAAGCTGATGCCCGAGCACAAGGCAGACCCGGCAATGCCGGAACCCGGTCCGGCCGAGCTGCCGCCGGTTCCGGAGCCGGTCGACGCCTTCGCCCGCATGACCACCCCGCTGGCCGAGTTGCTGCTGACGGCGGTGGCCCGGCAGCAGGACTTCCAACTGCGCGCGCAGGAGCACGCGGCCGGCGCCGTGGAGCGGTTGCTGGCCGGCCGGCCGGGGGGAGCCGATGGCCCGTGATCCCTCGACCGGCGGGTCGCCCGGGGCCGATTCGGCCGGTGCGGTCAACGACACGGTCGCCGACGCGGTCGGGCTGTCCGCCGGGCTGCTGAGAGGCGGCTCGGCGCTGACCGCGCGCCAGGCCGCGCACATGGTAGCGGCGCAGGCCGCGGCCCTGACGATCCAGGACGCCGCCGCCCACCTGCGGAACGTCCAGGCGATCAGCGCCGCCGCGCGCGCGGCGGTCCTGGAACGGATCGCCCGAGACCCCGGCTCGGCCGGCAGCCTGGCACCGCTGGTCGAGGCGGCCGAGGCGGCGCTCCGGGACGCCGAGGCGCATGTCGACCGGACCGGCCTGACCGCCCGGCGGTTGCTCGACCGGTTCGATCCGGGAAACCCAGAGCCCGACGAGGTCCAGAATGACGAGTGAGTCCGAAGACACAGCCGGCAGCGCCAAGGCGAAGACGCCCCGCACACCGACCGCTGCGCCGCCCGCGGAGACCCGGGCGGCGGAAACCGGTGCCGACAGCACCGCGGAGGCGGAGGCGGTCGCCGCCGAGGCCCTGGCGATGCAGGCGGAAGTCGATGCCATGGTCGCGGAGGCCGCCAACGCCCACGGCAAGGCGCCGCCCGGCTGACCGCATCGCGCCCGCGCCGCCGGCCTCACCGGTGCACGGTGGCGCCGGGAGACCCGTGGTGCCATAGTCCGGGCATGTCGACGACACAGCGCCCCGGCCTCTCGGCCTTCAATTTCAAGTCGCGCGCCGAAGCGCAACGACACGCGGTCCAGGATCCCGGCGATATCGGCGCCTTCCTGGCGGCGCAGTGGCCACCGTATTCCCGCGAGAGCCTGACGGCCCTGGCCCAGACCCTGCGGATCGGCAAGGTTGAGCCGCACAACATCGCGGCCGGCTATTTCGCCCGCCGCACCAACCGCGTCGCCCAGGCCATCAACAACCGGATGGCCCGCTACGGCAAGACCAACGTCTGGTCCGTCAAGGCGCCGAACGGCCGCGAGATCATGTTCCCGATCAACGACTACTCGTCGATCGAGTTCAAGAAGATGGTCGACAAGTACGACGGGCTCTACGAGAAGACCCTGATCGAGTTCATATCGGCCCGCCTCGAACCCGGCGACGTGTTCATCGACGTGGGCGCCAACGTCGGCTACATCAGCGCGTTCGCCGCCGCCACCGGAGCCGTGGTGTTCGCCCTCGAGATCCAGCGCGACCTGCTGCCGCTGCTCGAGCAGATGGCCACGATCAACAGCTTCGACCTGATCCGCGTCCTGCACGTCGGCGGATCGGCCCGCTCGGGCCTGTCGATGATGCCCAGGATCGAGGCCAATCCGGGGACCCAGCTCGAGGGCCAGACCGTCCGCATCAACCGGCAGGAACCGCGCTCCATCGTCGACGACTTCGTGCCGATGCTGGCGCTCGACGACGCGTTCCTCGATCCGGCGCTGCTGCCGAAGCTGGTCAAGGTCGACGTCGAGGGCCACGAGATCAGCGTCCTGGAGGGGGCCCGCCGGATCATCGAGGCCGGCCGCACGACCTTCGTCGTCGAGTACCATCCGCACCTGATCGCGCAGTACCGACGCCGGCCGGCCGAACTGATCGCGCCGTTCGACCCGGCCCGCTGGAGCTTCTCGCAGCTGACCGACGACGGGTTGCGGGCGATCTCCGGTATGAACGACATCCGGCCGGATCCGCGGGATCCCAACCCGAAGCTGGTCTTCGAGCCGTTGCCCGCGTAGCCGGCCGGTCGCTCAGCCGGCGCCCGGGAACACCATAGGGGCCATCTCGTCGATCGTACGCCCGGCCCAGTCGCGCTGCCGGACCCCCGAGATCGTCACCTGCTGGAACTCGTTCAGCCTGGCGGCGGTGGCGGCGATGTCGACGGTCCGGACCTCGCCGGACTCGACCACCCGGCGACCATGCACGAACACGTCGGTGATCGCCCGGTCGCCGGCCGAGTAGATCAGGCTGCGGATCGGATCGCGCAGCGGCTGCATGTACGGATGTCCGGCGTCGACCAGCACGATGTCGGCCTTGCAGCCCGGCGCCAGCCGGCCGATGTCGTCGCGCCCGATGACCCGGGCGCCCCCGACCGTGGCGGCGTGGAAGATCTGCGCGGTCGAGGCGTTGGTGAAGTCGCCGGACATCAGCCGGCCGGCCACCATCGCGATCTCCATCTCGTGCAGGAAGTTGTGCGGGAAGGTGTCGGTCCCCAGGCCGAGCGGAATGCCGGCGTTCATGTACCGCCCGACATGGTTCAGCGCGATCCCGCGGCGCCAGAACACGTTCGGGCAGTGCGCGACCGCGGCACCTGAACGCACCAGGCGGCCGAAGTCGTCGGCCTGCGGCCAGTGCAGCCAGGGATGGTCGTTGAGGAAGATGCCGTGGCTGACGATGGTGCCGGCGGTCAGCACGCCGAGATCGTCGAGCCACTCGATCGGCGTCATCCCGTGACGGCGGGTCATCTCGTTGAACTCGACCACGCTCTGCGCCGCGTGGATCTGCATGGTGATGCCGCGCTCGCGGGCGACCCGGTGGCTCTCCCGGATCAGCGCCGGCGTGCAGGTGTCGATCTGCGACGGCCCCATCATTCCCGACATCCGGCCGGACGGGTGCCGGTCGGCCTCGTCGATGATCTGCACGGCACGCTCCAGCCCGCGCTCGCCGGCCGCCTCGTCCCAGTCGTAGACCACGGAATGCCCGTCCCTGGTGGTCCAGGTCGCCGACCGGTACATCGGGCACAGCACGCCGCGGATCCCGGTTTCGGCGACCTCCTCGACCCAGCCGTCGCGGGCGCCCGACAGGTCGCAGAAGGTGGTGACGCCGCTGCGCAGCATCTCCCAGATGGCGAACCGGGTGGCGTGCGCCGCGCCCTCCGGCAGCATCCGGAACACCGGCATGTACTCGTACAGCGAGGACTGCCCGAGCCGGGGGGAGCCGAGCTCCTCGTTGAGTCCCTTGTTGCCGGGCTCCGAGCTGGGATGCGAATGGACGTCGACGAACCCGGGGAGCACCAGCCGGCCGGCGCCGTCGATCGTCTCGTCGGCCGGCCCGGCATAGCCGGCGCCGACATGGACGATCTCGTGGTCGCGGAAGACCACGTCGATGCCCTTGCGATAGGCGTGCCCCCCGTCGCCGTCGGCCCCGCCGTTCGGGTCCCAGGCCACCACCCAGTCGGCATTACGGATCACCGTGGTCCGGCTCATGTTCTACCTCGAAGCGTTCGATCGGGCCCCGGGCGGGGCAGTCCGCCGCAGTGTGCGATGGGCCCGTCGAACCGTCAAACCGTCTCGGGCACGGGGCTTCAAGGTGTCAATTCGAGCCAATCTGGCAATTCTGAATCCACTATGTTTTTATTTCGTCGATCAATGCCATGAATAGCATGCCGATGATTGTGTTGATGACAGTCAGCATGACAACTATTTTCCGCAGCTGTGCGGAAGGGAGGAACGATGTCGAATCCCCGCCGGACCCTCGGGCTGAAGCGACTGGCGCTCGCCGGCGCCGCCCTGGCGATCGGCCTGACCGCCACGATCGCCGACGCGCAGGCCGAGCGCGTGCGCTGGAAGCTGCACGCCGCCTATGCCAGCAACATCCCGATCATCGGCGACACGCCGACCATGCTCGTCGACACCATCGAGAAGGCGAGCGGCGGCTCGTTCCGGATCAAGCACTTCGAGCCCGGTGCCCTGGTTCCCGGGAACTCGTACTACGATCCGGTCTCGAGCGGCGCCGTGGATGCCGCGTTCGGCACCCCCGGCTTCAACGTCAACAAGAACTTCGCCTACGCGTTCTTCGCGTCGGTGCCGTTCGGCCCGCGCGCCGGCGAATACCTGGCGTGGATGCGCTACGGCGGCGGCGAAGAGATGGCCCGCGAGATGTACGCCCGGGACAATATCCGGTTCTACGTCTGCGGGATCGCGCCGCCCGAGACCTCCGGCTGGTTCCGCAAGGAGATCAAGACCCTCGACGACCTGCGCGGCCTGAAGATGCGGTTCTTCGGCCTCGGCGCCAAGGTCATGGAGAAGTTCGGGGTCTCCACCCAGCTGCTGGCCGGCGGCGACATCTACCCGGCCCTGGAGCTCGGCTCGATCGACGCCACCGAGTTCTCGATGCCGGTGACCGACAAGGGCTACGGCTTCTACCAGATCGCCAAGCACAACTACTTCCCGGGCTGGCACCAGCAGTCGACCATCAACGAGCTGCTGGTCAACCAGGACGCCTACAAGGCGCTCAGCGACGCCCACAAGGAGCTGCTGGCGGCCGGCTGCGACCGGGCGACCCTCTACATGTTCGTGAAGGGCGAGGCCTCGCAGTACGACGCGATCAAGTTCCACCAGTCGAAGGGCGTGACCATCCACCGCTGGACCGACGAGCAGCTCGCGCAGTTCGAGGCGGCGTGGAAGGAGGTCATCGCCGAGGAGATCGCCGGCAACGAGGATGCCAAGCGGATCTGGGCCTCGTACTCCAAGTTCCGCGAGGACTACGCGGTCTGGCGGGACAACGGCTACCTGAAGTGAGTCCGACCCGGTCAGGGCGGCAACGCCCTGACCACCCCCGGGCCTGACCTGACCGTCAATCGCTTATTGAGGACGTTTCGGAACGAGTCCCTTCTCTGGTTGCCAATTCCGTTGTCGCGAGTCATCTTTAGCATGACAACGATGTTGGTGATGACGGTAAGCATCGCGATTTTGTGCCAGCCAATGGCATTGGCACCCGGTTCCTTGGCTGAAACCTCCCAGTCTCGCCAAGGCTCGGCCGGAGATCGATGACGATCTCCGGCCCTTTTTTCATGAAAAAACGGGGAACGAACGGAGGAGGATGTTCCGATGAAGGGTAAGATGTGGCTCACGCTCGTCGCCGGCGTAATGGCGGCGGTGACTGTCGCGGGGGCGGCCACGGACGCCGACGCCAAGCGGGTCCGCTGGAAGATGCACTCCGCCTTCGGCGGCAAGCTGATCGTGCTCGGCGAGGGCGCGAACAACGTCGCCGACAGCGTCACCAAGATGTCGGGTGGCGACGTCACGATGAAGTTCTTCGAACCGGGGGCGCTGGTCCCGGGCACCGGCTACTACGATCCGGTCTCCAGCGGCGCGCTCGACGCCGCGTTCGGCACGCCCGGCTACAACGTCAACAAGAACAACGCCTACGCGTTCTTCTCGGCGGTCCCGTTCGGTCCGGGCGCCGGTGAGTACCTGGCGTGGATGCGCTACGGCGGCGGCGAAGAGATCGCCACCGAGATGTATGGCCGCGACAACATCCGCTACAATCTCTGCGGCGTCATCGCGCCCGAGTCGTCGGGCTGGTACCGCAAGGAGATCAAGTCGGCCGACGACCTGCGCGGCCTGAAGATGCGGTTCTTCGGCCTCGGCGCCAAGGTCATGGAGAAGTTCGGGGTCTCCACCCAGCTGCTGGCCGGCGGCGACATCTACCCGGCCCTGGAGCTCGGCTCGATCGACGCCACCGAGTTCTCGATGCCGGCGATCGACAAGGAGCTCGGCTTCTTCCAGGTCGCCAAGCACAACTACTTCCCGGGTTGGCACCAGCAGTCGACCCTGAACGAGCTGCTGATCCACAAGCCGGCCTACGACGCCCTGGACGACGCCCAGAAGGCGGTGATCAAGGGCGCCTGCGACGCCAATGTGATGTTCATGTTCACCCGGGGCGAGGGTGCGCAGTTCGCGGCGATGAAGTTCCACCAGGAGAAGGGTGTGACCATCCACCGCTGGTCGGACGACATGCTGGCGAAGTTCGAGGCCGCCTGGAACGAGGTGATCGCGGACGAGATCAAGGACAACGAGGACTCCAAGAAGATCTGGGCCTCGCTGTCGCAGTTCCGCAAGGACTACGCGATCTGGAAGGACAACGGCTACCTCAAGTAAGCCGCCTTCCCGCCCGATCGACGCGGCGGCCGGCCCCTCGGGGCCGGCCGTTCGCGTTCCGGCGCTTTCACATCTGCCCCAGCCGGTCGTACGCCACCGCGCCGCCGACAACCGTCAGGTCGGCCTGCGCGTCCAGCCAGGCCGCCGGCTCGGTCGCGAACAGGTCGGTGTCGATCACCGCGACATCGGCCAGCATGCCGGGCGCCAGGGTGCCCTTGATGGCTTCCTCGAACGAGCCGTAGGCGGAGTTGACCGTGTAGGCGCCGATCGCCTCCTCGAGGGTGAACGCCTCCTCGGCCCCCAGCACGGTCCCCCGGTTGGTCTTCCGGGTGACCATCGAGTAAAGGCCCTGGAACGGGTTGGTCGACGAGACCGGGCCGTCCGAGCTGGCCGACGGCCGCAGGCCGGCGTCCTGCCAGCGCCGCATCGGATAGCTCGCCTCCGGGCGGCCGTGGCCGAGCGCGTCGACGTACAGGTCGCCGAACTCGTACAGGAAGATCGGCTGCGGCGCCGGCAGCACGCCGATCCGCGCCATCCGGTCGATCTGGCCCTGGGTGAGGAACCCGCAGTGCTCGATCCGGTGCCGGCGCTGGGTGTCGACGGTGTTGCCCATCGCCCGCTCGTAGCCGCTCAGCACCTGCTCGATGGCGGCGTCGCCGATGGCGTGGGTGGCGATCTGGAAGCCGCGGGCATGGTACTCCGCGATCATCCCGTGCATCTCCTCGTCGCTGCAGATGAAGATGCCCCGGTTCTCGGAATCGTCGGCGTAGGGCTGCGACATCGCCGCGGTCTTGCCGCCGGCCGAACCGTCGGCGAACAGCTTGATGCAGCCGACCCGCAGCCACTCGTCGCCGTCGCCGGTCATCAGATCCATGTCGACGACCTTGTCGGCCCAGCCGTTGCCGCCGGCCAGCATCATCAGGTACATGCGCACCGGCAGGCGCCCCTGGCGGCGAGCGGCCAGATAGGCCTGCCAGTCCTTGAAGCCCTCGCGCAGGCCGACCCCCGGGTCGGTGCAGCTGGTGATGCCGTAGGACAGGTTGAGCCGGGCCCCGGCCTCGATGCCGGCCACGAAGTCCTCGAAGGTCGCCGCCGGGAACGCCCGGTAGACGAGCTGCTGGGCGGTCTCCTGCAGCAGGCCGGTCAGCTTGCCGTTCTGGGCCTCGACGTGGCCGCCGGCCGGCTGGGCGATGCCCTCGCGGATGCCGGCCAGCTCCAGCGCCTTGGAGTTGGCCACCCCCATGTGGCCGCAGGTGCGCTTGATGTAGACCGGGTTGTCCGGCGCGACCTGGTCGAGTTCCTCGCGCAGCGGGTGGCGCTTCACGTCCAGTTGGAAGTGGTCGTAGCCGCGCCCGAACACCCAGTTGCCCGGGCCGACCTCGTCGGCCTTGGCCTTGACCGCCGCCAGCACGTCGTCGACCGAGCGGATATGGTCGCCCTTCAGGTTCACCTCGAAGGTGCCGAGCCCGACCATCATCATGTGCTGGTGCGCATCGTTGAGGCCCGGGACGGCGAGCCGCCCGGCGAGGTCGATCCGGGTCGTGCCCGGGCCGACCAGGTCGGCGATCTCGGCCGTGCTCCCGGTCGCCAGAACCCGCCCGCCGAAGGTCGCGACCGCCTCCGCGAAGCCGAGGCCGGGGCCGAGAAACACCTTTCCACCGGTCAGGACGGTATCCGCCTGGACGCGTGCCATGCGCAGGAACTCCTTCAGGGTTTCATCGAGTCATTCGAAGTCAGATGCGAACGCCGAGTCCGACCGCGCCATGGATCCCGGAGTCGTCCGCTCCGCGGCCGCACCGGGATGACGAATGGGGAAACGGGCTTTGCCCCTTCCTCCGTCATTCCGGAGCCGCGCAGCGGACTCCGGACTCCATCCAACTGGCCGCCGTGAGCGTCGCCATGCGCGGTCTCAGGCGTCGTAGCCAGGGTTGTGACGGTCCAGCAGCCGCAACATCGCCGGCCAGGCCCGCTCGCCGAACGGGTTGCTGGCGTGGTAGTTCCAGAACTGGTCGGCGGTATGGGCGCAGACGTTCGGCGACGGATGGGTCAGGGGGACCCCACCGGCCTGGGCGGCGATCTGCGCCTCGCAGGCCTTCTCCAGATTCTGCATGATCTCGAACGCCTCGGCGATGGTTCGGCCGCAGGTCAGCAGCCCGTGGTTGCGCAGGATCATGGCGTAGCGGTTGCCGAGATCGGCCTGCAGCCGGGACCGCTCGTCGAGGTCCAGCGCGATGCCCTCGTACTCGTGATAGGCCAAGTGGTCGCCGTAGAACATCATCGAGTTCTGGGTCAGCGGCCGCAGGCCGTCGACCTGGGCCGAGACCGCCATGCCCGGCACGGTGTGGGTGTGGATCACGCATTCGACGTCGTGGCGCGCCATGTGCACCGCCGAGTGGATGGTAAAGCCGGCCTCGTTCACATCGAACGGGCTGTCCATCAGGATCTTGCCGTCGACGTCGATCTTGACCAGCGACGAAGCGGTCACCTCCTCGAACATCATGCCGTACGGGTTCAGCAGGAAGGCACCGTCCTCGCCGGGCACCCGGGCCGAGATGTGGGTGTAGATCGAGTCGATCCAGCCGAAATGCGCGACCAGGCGGTAGCACGCCGCCAGATCCACGCGCGTGCGCCACTCGTCGTCGCTCACCCGATCGCGAACCGGCGGAATCTCGCTCGCAAGCGCCACGGCCATGACAGCCTCCTCGTCTGGGAAGGATCGACGCCGGAACGGCGCCGCGGCAAACTGTGGACCCCGCGGCGGACCGTGGTCAATCGGTCCGAGGGGTGAAACCGACCGGGTCCAGGATATTGCGTATCCTTGACAGATTTCCGCAAAATATTGATGCTTATGGCTGATTCGCTTTCGAGCAAGTTGGAGAGTAGTCCAGCAATGGCGCAAGGTCGGTCGCTCATCGCAGCCGTGATAGGCGCCGCCGCGCTGGCCGGCTGCTCCTCGATGCCCTCCTTGTCCGGCGGCGACTCGGGCTCGAGCCCGGCGGCGCACGGCCTCGCCCCGGCCCCGGCCCCGATCTACTCGCCGGGCGACACCTTCGTGTACGACGACAGCGGCACCGTCACCACCGAGCGGGTCGTGTCGACCTCGCCGGACCGCGTAGTCTGGACCAACGACCAGGGCCTGATCTGGACCAAGGACACCGCGGTCGTCACGCCGCCGCTCATGTGGTCCGACGACCCCGAACTCGGGCGCGGACGGCAGACCCTCATCGGCTCGCCGCACCAGCTGTTCCCGCTGCAGGAAGGCAACGTCATCGCCTACAGCGTGCGCGGATCCTCGGAGAACGCGCCGGCCGGCTGGCAGGACGAGCATCGCTGCGTGGTCGCCGGCCAGGAGGCGGTCGAGGTCAAGGCCGGGCGCTTCGACACCTTCCGGATCGACTGCCAGCGCAAGGACTATCGCGACACCTACTTCTACTCGCCGTCAGTCCAGAACTACGTCCTGCGCGACCGCCAGATCGGCGATCGCACGACCCGCAAGGAGCTGGTCTCGGCCGACCTCGCCAGCAGCCGCGCCGACGCCCAGCCGGGCGCCGCACCGACGCCGCCGGTCGAGACCGCGCCGATGACCGCGCCACACGCCCCGATGCCGACGATCGGCGAGGACGGGACGATGATGCCGGCCCCCGGCGAGCACCAGCCCGGCATGATGATGGAGGGCGAGGACGGCAAGGCGATGACCCTGGTCTCCCGCCTCGAGAACGTGGTGACCCGCCTCGAGAGGCTGGCCGGGGTCGAGAGCGGACAGGACAAGATGGCCAAGCCCGCCGCCAGCCCGTCGGCCGGCGGAAACTGGGCGGTCCACCTCGCCTCGTATCGCTCGCAGAAGGGCGCGACCGACGGCTGGAAGACCCTGCAGCGGCGGTTCCCGCAGCTGAAGGACAAGACCATGCGGACCAGCGAGTTCGACAGCGGCCGCGGCCGGGGCACCTACACCCGGCTGCTCGCCGCCGGCTTCGCCAGCGAGGCCGAGGCCAAGGACTTCTGCCGGCCGCTGGTCGCCAAGGGCCAATTCTGCCAGGCCAAGGGGCCGCTGCCGTAAGGCGGCCGCCTCAACGACGCTGCGCGCCGCGCACCAGCGCGACCGCCACGAAGCCGACGGCCACGACGGTCATCCAGGCCATGAGCCCGTGCGGCGACCACGCCTCCATCGCCCAGCCTGCGGCCGGCGGGCCTGCCAGATTGGCGAGCTCGAAGGTCATCACGAACGCCGCGTTCGCCGCCGCCAGCTCGCCGCCGCGATAGCGCTCGCCCAGCAGGGTCAGGGCGACCGTATACAGCCCGAAGCCGGCCCCGCCCCACAGGAACAGCACCGGGTACGCCGCCGGCGAACCGGACGACAGGGTCCACGCCGCGGCCGCCGGCCCGACGCAGCAGGCCAGCCCCAGGGCGACCAGCAGCGCGCGCCGGTTCATGCGGTCGGCGAGCCAGCCCAGCGGGACCTGCAGCACCACGTTGCCGGCCAGCACCGCAGTCAGCAGGGTGATCGCGGTGTCGTGCGGCAGCCCGACCCGCAGCCCGAACAGCGGGATGAAGGTGAAGAACGCGGAATCGACGAGCCCCACCGCCACCGCCGCGATCGCCACCGTCGGCGCCTCGCGCAGCAACCGTCCGACGCTGCCGCGCTGGCCCAGCGCCAGCACCGGCGCCCAGCGCCGGATCGGCAGCATCGGCAGCGCGGTCGCCGCGATCATGCCGGCGAACAGCGCGAACGGTAGCACCCCCTCGGTGCCCGCCAGGGTCAGGAGGATCGGCCCGACCGCGAACCCGGCCGCGATCGAGGTGACGTAGACCGACATCACCAGGCCGCGTCGCCGTTCCGGGACGATCGCCTGCATCCAGGTCTCGCTGACGACCCACTGGGTGGCGACGCCGAAGCCGGTCAGGAACCGCAGGACCAGCCACAGGCCGAAGCTGTCGGTGAAGGCCAGGCCGACGACCGACACGGTGGTCAGGACCAGCCCCAGGACGATCCCCTCGGCGGCCCCGAACCGCCGGATCATCGACGGCACCAGGGGCGCGCCCACGATCACGCCGAGCGAGCCGATCGCCGAATTCACGCCGATCAGCACCGGGTCGACGCCGCGATGCTCCAGGGTCAGGGCGATCAGCGGCACCATCCCGCCGATCGCGATGCCGATGGACAGCGAGCTGGCGAAATGGGCCGCCAGGCTCCACCCGACACGGCGGGCATCGAGCGCCATGCCAGTCGTCATCGGGCGGTCACGGGTAGGCGCACTTCTCGGCGGCGATCTGCACGAAGCCGGTGGCGCCGGCTCGCAGCTGGAAGCGATGCTCGGCGCCGCCGTGGATGATCGAGGCGTTCAGCGGCAGCCGGCCGCTGATCTCGCGGGACGCGCCGTCGATCCGGGTGATCTGGATGGTCACCGGCAGCTGCGGGTCGAACCAGGCCTGCGGCAGCCCGTCGGCGGTCTTCGCCGACTCGCCGCTGCCGGTCACGACGATGGCGTCGTCGGCGAACGACACCACGGTGTTCTTGCCGTCGTACAGCGGGGTCCTGACCAGGAACCGCTTGCTCTCGACCGATTCGCAGTCGCGCGGCTCTTCGGCCGAGCCGATCAGGAACCCGAGGCGCTCGGCCGACACGCCCGCCTGCAGGCGCTCGGTCGCCAGGTCCAGCATCTGCTTGCGGTCCCCGGTCGGCACGTCGGCGCTGTAGCGCCGTTCCCACTCCTCGACCGCCAGTTTGGCCCGCTCGGCGGCCACCCGCAGGTTTGCGGTCTCCTGCTCGAGCGCGTTCTGGCGGGTCTCCAGCTCGTAGATCTCCTGCTGGTAACCGCGCACCCGGGTCTCCAGGTCCTCGATCCCGAACTGGTAGGACACGATCGCCGTCCCCACGACCAGCGCGGCGAATACGACGACGCGGACCACCCCGCCCCAGAAGCGCCGCCGATAGCGGCGATCGCTGTCGTATAGACTCATCGGCCCCCGTTCCCGGATCCCGGTTGTCGCGTCGTTCCCGGCCCCACCCGACGTCGTTCTAGCCCGCGCGCAGCCGACGGTGAAGATGCATTCCCTTTGCGGCACCCGTGTGTCAGCGTCCACCGATGCCAGCCAGCGAGCCGTCGTCGTCGCGACCCCCCGAAGCCACCCCGGACGACCGTCCGGACAACGCCTCGCTGGGCATCGGCCTGCTGGTGGCGGCGGAGCTGGTGTTCGCGACCTTGGACACGGTCGCCAAGCACCTGTCCCAGGAGATGCCTGTCGGCATGGTCGTCTGGGGACGCTACGCGTTCAACTTCGCCTTCATGCTCCCGTTCCTGCTGCGGCGCCGGCCCGCCGAGGTGCTGCGGGTGCACCGGCTCGGGCTGGTCCTGCTCCGCGGCGTCCAGCTGCTGGCGGCCACCGCCTGCTTCTTCACCGCGATCCGCTACATCCCGCTGGCCGATGCGGTCGCCATCGGGTTCGTCGCCCCGCTGTTCGTGGTCGCGCTGTCGGTCCCGCTGCTCGGCGAGCGGGTCGGGCCGCGACGCTGGACCGCCGTGCTGATCGGCCTGGTGGGCACGCTGGTGATCGTCCGGCCGGGCTTCGCCGAAGTGCACTGGGCCTATGGCCTGATGATCCTGCTGGCGTTCATCTTCGCGACCTTCGTCATCAACACCCGGGTCCTCACGCGCACCGAGCGGCCGCTGGCGATGCTGTTCTATACCACGCTGGTCGGGGCCGCCGGCGCCAGCCTGTTCCTGCCCTTCGTGTGGCAGCCCCCGACCCTCCAGCAATGGGGGTTCATGGCGCTGATGGGTGCGCTCGGCGGGTTCTCGCACCTGCTGCTGATCCACGCCTACCGGGTCGCGACCGCCTCGCTGCTGGCGCCGTTCCAGTACGCCCAGATCGTGTTCGCAGGGTTCTACGGCTGGCTGGTATTCGGCGACCTGCCGGACGGCTGGGTGGTCGCCGGCACCCTGATCCTGGTCGGCAGCGGCCTCTACGTCCTGCGGCGCGAGGCCCAGCTCGCCGGCCGGGGCGGGAACTGACCGGTCAGGCCGCCGGGTCGTCGCGCCGACGCTCGCCGACCGCGGTGAAGACGGTCACCAGCGAGACCGCCATGAACGCCGCGACCACGTGGAACACGACGCTCGGCTGGCCCTGGTCGAGCAGGAAGCCGAACAGCAGGGGCGAGACGATGCCGCCGATGCTGAAGCCGGTCGACACGAAGCCGAACACCTTGCCCATGGCGCCCGGCGGCGTGACCGAGCGGACCAGCATGTCCCGGCTCGGCATGATGATGCCCTGGGCGACGCCCTGCCCGACCATCAGCGCGACCAGCAGCCACAACGGCAGCGCCACGCTCCCGACCACCAGCACGGCGGCCGCGGTGAACAGGAAACAGGTCGCCGCGACCCGGTTGTGGTGGCGGGTGCGGTCGGCGATCTGGCCGCCGATCAGAATGCCGCCGGCGGTGCCGAACAGGTAGCTGGTCAGGGCGACCGTCGCCTCCTCCACCGGCGTCCCGTACAGCGCGTTCAGGGCCGATACCAGGAACTGGTTGATGCCGCCCTGGCTCAGCGCCAGCAGGGTGAAGAACACCAGACACATCAGGATCGGCGGGCTGAGCAGGACCGAGGCCGGCGTCGGCCCGGCATCGGCCTTGGCCCCCGGCTTGCGTCGCTTGTCGGCGCCCGGCTCGTGCTTCAGGGAGCGGCCGAATACCAGCAGCGCCGCGGCGGCGGCGATGCCGGCGGCGCCGCACAGCGCCACCCCGACGGCCCAGCCGAACAGGCTGGCCAGCAGGATGATGGTGCCCGGCACCACGGCGCCGCCGAAGAAGCCGGTGAAGGTGTGCAGCGAGAACGCCCGCCCCATCCGCCGTTCCGACACCGAGGCCGACAGGATGGCGTAGTCGGCCGGGTGGTAGACGCCGTTGGCGACGCCGGCCACCCCCATCAGGCCGAGCACCGCCCAGTAGCTGCCGGCGCCGTAACTGCCGGCCAGGCCGATCAGCAGGAACGCCAGCCCCTCCAGCGCCAGGCCGCCGATCAGGATGCCTTTCGCCCCCATGCGGTCGACCAGGTAGCCGCAGACGATCTGGCTGACCCCGGTGGCGCCCGAGAACGCCATCACGAACAGGCCGAGCTCGACGTAGCTGACCCCGAAGGCGTCCTTGAGGATCGGGAACAGCGGCGGCAGCAGCAGGATGTAGAAATGGCTGAAGAAGTGGGCGACGCCGATCAGGCTGATCACCTTGACGTCGTCGCGGAAGCTGCCGGAGTCGTCGACGGCCGGGGAAATGGCGGTCATGGGGTTCGGAATCCTGCCTGATTTTCGGGCAGGTTGTGCCGGGGCCCGCCGACGGTCAAGCCGGCAGCCCGCATGACAGTCATGCCGTGCCGCCGGGGATCCGGCGATGCGGTCTGTGGGTCCCGGCTCGGCCGCGCTACTGCGCGTCCGTCCGGGATGAGGCAGAGAGAGAGAGAGAGAGAGACGTCTCGCTGCCAACCCTCATCCCGGACGCGCGAAGCGCGAGCCGGGACCCACCCGGCTCACCCCATCGCCTCGGCGAACAGCGCCTCGAAGCCGGCCCGGTCGACCGGGCGCGGGTTGGTCGGCGTGCAGTGGTCGTGCTCGGCCTGCTCGGCCGCGACCGGGATCATCGCCTCGGTCACGCCCATCGCGCGCAGGTTCTCCGGCAGCTTCAGGCGCGCGTTCATGTCGGCGATCGCCTGCGGCAGGTCGGCGTTCGACGACAGCCCCATGATCCTGCGCAGGGTGTCGTACTTGTCGCCGACGAAGTCGTGATTGAAGCGCAGCACCGTCGGCATGATCACCGCGTTCAGGGTGCCGTGGTGCAGCCGCGGCTCCGGCAGGGCGCCGAGCGGGTGCGACATCGAGTGCACGGCCCCGAGCCCCTTCTGGAACGCCATCGCGCCCTCCATCGACGCCATCATCATGTTCCAGCGCGCCTCGCGGTCGTGACCGTCCTTCACCGCACGCTCCAGGTGCTTGACCGCGCGCGCCACGCCGTCGAGCGCGATCGCCTCGGCCGGCGGGTTCACCTTCGGGGAGATGTAGGTCTCGATGCAGTGGGTCAGCGCGTCCATGCCGGTGGCGGCGGTCAGCCCGGCTGGCAGGTCCAGCGTCAGGTCGGGATCGCAGATCGCCCGCTTGGGAATCAGGTGCGGCGACACCAGCGCGGTCTTCACGCCGCTGTCCATGACTATGACGGCGCCGCGACCGACCTCGCTGCCGGTGCCGGCCGTCGTCGGGATCGCGATCAGCGGCGGCATGTTGGCGGTGATCTTCGGCACCCCGCCCTTGATCATCGCGTAGTCGTCGAGCGCGCCCGGGTGCTCGACCATCAGCATGACCGCCTTGGCGAGGTCCATGGACGAGCCGCCGCCGACCGCGACGATGCCGTCGCAACCGGCCTCGCGGTACGCCGCCAGCGCCTGCTTGGCCGCCGCCTCGGTGGGGTTGGCCGGGGTGCCGTCGAAGATCGTCGCGGCCTTGTCGTTCGGGATCACGCCGCGGACCGTGTCGATCAACCCGGCCGCCACCAGCCCCTTGTCGGTCACGATCAGCGGGCGCTTCATGCCGAGCGCCTCCATCTCGGCCCCCAGGGTCTTCACCGCGCCATGGTCGAAGGTGATGTTGGTCAGATAGCTGATCAGGGTCACGGGGAACTCCTCGGGAGGTCGTGTGGCGGGAGGGGGAGAATGCGAGCCCGGACCCCGTCCATGCAAGCGGCCGATTGCCGCCGGCGCCCGACAGGGCTATGTCGGGGCGCATGCGACGCCCGGCAGTCCTGATCAGCGCGCTGGTGGCGGCGGTCGTCTGGGCCGTGGGGGCGGGCGTCGTCGCGGTCCGGCAGTGGCCGGCCGCCGGTGCCGCGATCGAGCGCGCCCGCGACGTCGGAATGCGCGGTTGCGCCGGTCGCTATCCCGACCCGGCCGCCCGGGAACGCTGCGAAATCCTGTTCGAGACGCAATACGTGATGGAACGCAACATCGCCCTCTTCACCCGGCTCCTGCTGGTGGCCGGCCCGCTCGCCGGCATCGGCGTCTGGATCGGCCTGGATCGCCGCAAGTCGCCGTCCCGCCGGAGCCGCCGCCGATGAGTTCGCCCGCCCGACGACCCCGGGCCGCGGAGATCCCGCCCCGAGCCTGGCAACGCATGCTGAGCGGCCGCCGCCTCGACCTGCTCGACCCGTCGCCGTTCGACGTCGAGATCGAGGACATCGCCCACGGCCTGTCGCGGGTCGCGCGCTGGAACGGCCAGACCTCGGGGGAGTGGGCGTACTCGGTCGCCCAGCACTCTGTCCTGGTGGAGCGCATCGCCGGGCTGCTGGACCGCGACCTGCCGCAGCGCTGGCGCCTCGCCGCCCTGCTGCACGATGCCCCGGAATACGTGATCGGCGACATGATCACCCCGTTCAAGGCGATCATCGGCGCCGGCTACAAGACCATCGAGGCCGGCCTGATGCGGGCGGTCCACCTGCGCGTCGGGCTGCCGGCCGAACTGCCGGCCACGGTGACCAGGCTGATCAAGCGGGCCGACCGGGTGGCCGCCTACCTGGAGGCGACCCAGCTCGCCGGGTTCGACGAGGTCGAGGCGCGACGGTTCTTCGGCACCCCGCGGATCGGCCGGGACATCGCGATCGAGCCGGTGCGGCCCGACGAGGCGAAGCGACGCTACGTGGAACGGTTCCGGGTGCTCGGCGGGCCCGTCGGTTGCGCGCCTTCGCCTCAGGGGTGACGAGTCCTCCCGCGAATCGATGATGCGTTGTGCCGCGTTTTCGGCGATGGTCGGGACTGAATTGGTTAATGGGGGACCGATGACCGAGGCGGCGAACGGGTCCGGCAGTGCCGACGGCGGCCATCTCAGCACGCGATACTGGCCGGCGACCTTCGAAGAACGGGGCGTGGTCGCCCCCTTCACGACCCCGACGCTGGCGTTCTCCCGCGTCCGGTCCGACCACAACGAGGGACTGGAGATCCTGATACCGGGCATGTCCGGCAGTTCCGGCATCTACGTGATCGCCTGGCCGTCGGTCCGCGACGTGTTCCGGATGACCGTGCACGACCGGGTCCTGCACGAATCGATCGCCGAAGCCAAGGCCACGACGCCCCACGTCATGCGGCGCTGCGCGAACCAGACGGCGATGACCGGGCTCGCCGGGCCGGACGCGGTCGAATGCTCGAAGGCGGCGCTGGAGCAGGAAGAGAACGAGCGCCTGCTCACCAACTTCTACCTGGTCAACTCGGTGGTCGACCGGTTGTCGAGCGCCCAGGCGAAGCTGACCGTGGCCGAGCTGTCGTCGCCGGACGGCAAGCGCAAGGTTCGCTCGGTCCTCGACGACATCGCCCGCCGGATCGGCGCCTCGTCCGAGCAGATCTACCGCAGCCTGGAGGTCTGGTCCGACCTGATCGCGCCGCTCGGCCTGCCGGTCATGCCGCACGAGTGCCGGCTGCGCCGGCTGATGAGGCGGCTCGAAGGATTCCGGATGAACGCCGAGGAGTGGGGCCGGCGCTCGAACGCCGACCCGGACGGCATGTCGTTCCTGGCCGCCGACGTCGTCAAGCTCACCCTGGACATCGGCTATCCGGTGATCGAGCAGGTCGACGCGCACGCCGCCGACCTCGCCGGAACCCTGGCCGCGTGGAAGACCGCCGAGGGAGAGATCCGCGAGCGGGTCGACCGGCTGTCCTGGCTGCTCGACGGCTGGGAGCACGTGCTGACGATCTGGGACGGCGTGCTGGAATCGCCGATCTGGGAGCAGGTCGAGACCATGGAAGAGATCGTCCGGATGCTGCCGCTGGTGCCGAAGAAGGAGCTCGAGCGGCAGATCGGCGACGCCTGGGGCGATCTCGAGAACGCACTTCGGCGCTTCGTGAAGCCGATGCAGAGCTGGCAGTCGGGGGAGCTCGATCTCGACCTGCTGCTGCGCGTCGAGGGCCGCCGCGCCAAGGCACTGTAGGGAGTCCGTCATGCCCGCCTCCCCGCCCGACCGTTCGCTCGATCTTCTGGCCGGCCGCGTCTTCGACATCCCGGAGCCGCAGTTCGTCGACCTGGTCCGCTCGCTGGAAGCGCGGCGGCTCCGCATCGACCAGCGCGCCACAGCGGACGCCGTGCTCAGCCGGCTGCGGCCGCGCATGTCAATGGCCCGACCGGCCCGGCGGCCGACGCCGCAACGGCTGTTCTGCCTGCCCTTCGAGGACCTGCTGTACGACCCGGGCACCCGGCGCAAGGCGGTCGGGCGGATCCCGCGCTCGGCGATCGCGCCGATCTGGGCGCTGTTCGGCGAGCACGCGAGCAAAGGCGCGATCGAGGCCGCGGCCGCCGCGCTGCGAACCGCCGACCCGGAGGACGCGGCCGCCGTGCTGGCCGCCGGCGGACCGTTGTGGACCGAAGGCGCGCGGGTGCTGTCGACGCTCGACTCGACGGCCCGCAAGACCGCCAACGGCCGGGCGCAGCTGCGCGACGCGCTCGGCGGCGAGCCGGTGCTGGCCTCGCTCGACGACATCGTCGTCATGCTGCGCATCGCGCACCCGATCCTGGAGTTGCGCTCGGCGCTGCCGCCGCCGCCGATCGAGACGGTGGACAAGCGCGGCCTGGCCGCCCTGGTCGAGACCCTGAAGACGGTGGCGGCCCTTCACCGCGACGCCGTGCCCTACGTGCTGTTCGCGCTGATGGCCCGCCTGCGCGACCTCGGCAGCCTCGCCGAGCTGTTCGAGATGCTGGCCGGGACCGAGGCCGGCGACCTCGTCCGGGCGGTCAGCGACCAGGCCGGTGAGGCGGTCGTCAGCCAGAGCGAGGACCGGCTGATCGACGTGCGGACCGAACTCGCCGACGAGGACCTGCCGAAGGCCGACGTGGCCCGGGCGCTCGGCCGCGAGGTCGACGCCCTGGAGCGGGCGGCGCGCGCGGTCGGCGGCGGACGGGCCCTGGCCCGGCGGATCGACCGGGTCAAGGCCGAGCTCGGCCGGGTCGCCCGCGAGCACGTGGTGACCGGGGCCGACGAGCAAGCCCTGGCGGCGATCGCCGCGCTCGACGATCCGCTGGCCAGCAACGAGGAGGAGTTGCGGGCCCTGCGCGAGGCCGAGGACCGGATCGTGGCGCTGCGGCTGTGCCGGAAGCTGGCCGACGACCCGGAGACCACGCAGGTGATCGACGGAGCGGTCAAGCGGATCGCCGCCGGCCTCGACGCCCGCGGCCGGGATCTGGTGCAGCGGCTCGACGCCAACGACGTCGAGGTCTCGGTGATCGACCTCTACAACACCGTCCGCCTGGTCGAGCTGGTCGAGGGCTCCGACAAGGCCGACAAGCTGCGCCTGGCCGGCATGAAGGCGATGAAGGGGTAGCCCCGCGGTCGCCCGGCAGCCCTGCTGGCGGGGCGCCGGGACGTCGCTCACGCGCTCGCCGGGAGCGGGTCCGCCGCACGCGGGGCGGTCAGGACCGCGACCCGGCCGACAACCGGTGGTGCAGTACGTAGAATATTAACCGCTGCCGCGTTCTATTGGCTTCGGCGAACGAGAGTCGGCGCTTCATCGGGTATTGGCGCGCGACCAAGTCAGCAGGGGCCGCATGATGCTGTCAAAGAGGTTTGCCTTCGTCGGGCTGCCGGCCGCGCTGCTCGCGGCAGTCCTGCTGATCGCGACCTACCACTTCGCCGTGCTCACCAACCTGAAGAGCAGCGTCGAGGCCGTCGCGGCGTCGATGGCGCAGATCTTCGCCAACACCCTGTGGAGCGAGTACGGCTCGCTGGTCGCCGAGTCCGGCTCCATGGATGCCACGGCGATCCGGCGAGACCCCCGGACGCACGCCCTCGATCGCGAGGTCCGCAAGATCGCCGCCGGGACCAGGGTGCTGAAGGTCAAGGTGTACTCGCCGAACGGCATCACGCTGTACTCGTCGGATCCCGCCCAGATCGGGGGCGACTACTGGAAGGAGCGGAACTTCCAGGTGGCACTCAACGGCGGCATTGCGAGCCGCCTGACCCGCAAGCCGACGTTCGAGGCGCTCGACGGGCCGCGCCGCGATCTGGTGGTGCTCGAGTCCTATATCCCGGCCTGGTCCCGGGACGGTCGATCCAAGATCATTGCCGTTCTCGAGATCTACTCCGACGTGACGGATCTCGAAGCGGCCATCCTGCGTCGACCCGAAGCGCTGGCGGCCATGGCCGTTGTCGTCTCGGTGCTGCTCGCGATCTTCGCCGTTCAGCTGCTCGTACTGCGGCGAGCCGAACGCCGCTGGCTCGACGAGCAGGCCGCCCGGACGAGGATCGCGGCGGAGTACGCGATCGAGTACGAGGCAAGCCGGGCCAAATCGGCGTTCCTCGCCGGCATGAGTCACGAACTGCGGACGCCGCTCAACGCCATTCTCGGATTCGCCGAGATGATCCACGCCCAGATCCAGGGCCCGATCAGCCAACCCCGATACGTCGAGTACGCCGATCATATCCATCGCGCCGGCCGCCATCTCCTCGGCGTGATCGGGAACGTGCTCGACCTGAGCAAGATCGAAGCCGGCAAGACCGAGATCACGCTCGCCGATGTCGATCCGTCGGACATCCTCGGTTCGTCACTGGACATGCTGGGACCGGACGCCGAGCGCAAGGGAGTCACGATCCGCCGCGACATCGCGCCGGACCTGCCGCAGATCCACACGGACGGCGGAAAGCTCCGGCAGGTTGTCCTGAACATCGTCTCGAACGCGATCAAGTACACCGACCGCGGCGGCGCCATCACCGTTTCGGCATCGGTCGACGAACGGTTCGGCCCGGTTCGGCTCGTGATCTCCGACAACGGGGTCGGGATGTCGGAGAAGGATCTCGAGGTGGCCTTGACGCCGTTCGGTCGGGTATCGACCCACGTCGCCGGCCAAGAGACGGGTACCGGCCTCGGCCTGCCGCTGGCCAAGCGGACCGTCGAGGTTCTCGGCGGCACGTTCGACATCGCCAGCGCCCCCGGCAAGGGGACGCGAGTCACGATAACCCTGCCGGCCGTCGCAGCCTGAACCGCCCGACGGTGGGGCTTGCACCCGGTTTCCCCGCGGTCCTACGCTCGGAGATCACTTCCAGCGAAAGGATCCAGGGCCATGGCCCAGCCCCGCTTTGCCTTCCTCGACGACAAGATCGTTCCCTGGGACGAGGCCACCGTCCACGTCTCGACCGGCGCCTTCAAGTACGGTGCCTCGGTGTTCGAGGGCCTGCGCGGCTACTGGAACGAGAAGCAGCAGGAGATGTACGTGTTCCGCATGGCGGAGCACATGGACCGCTTCACCTTCTCGCAGCGCTTCATGCGCTTCGACGAGGTGTTCTCGCCGGACTACGTCACCGAGAAGACCCTCGAGCTGCTGCGCGCCAACGAGTGCAAGGGCGAGAACGTCCACATCATGACCACCGCCTACCTGAAGGGCGGCGCCGCACCGGGCGTGACCGGGCCGGTCGGGCTGGCGATCACCACGCTGGAGCGGCCGCGCATCGCCAAGATCACCTCCGGTGTGTCGGCGCAGGTCAGCTCGTGGGTGCGGGTGGCCGACAACGCCATGCCGATGCGGGTGAAGTGCAACGCCAACTACAACAACGGCCGGCTCGCCAGCATGCAGGCCCAGGCCGACGGCTACGACACCGCGATCTTCCTGAACAGCCGCGGCAAGGTCTCGGAAGGCCCGGGCATGTGCTTCTTCATCGTCCGCGACGGCCAAGCGATCACGCCGAGCACGTCGAACGACATCCTGGAGAGCATCACCCGCACCACCGTGCTGCAGCTGCTCGACGAGCTCGGCATCCCGACGGTGGAACGCGACGTCGACCGCTCCGAGATCGTGGCGGCCGACGAGGCGTTCTTCTGCGGCACCGCCTGGGAGGTGACGCCGGTGACCATGATCGACCGCCTGGCGGTCGGCGACGGCGCCATCGGGCCGATCACCAAGCGCCTGCAGGAGACCTACTTCGACGTCTGCCACGGCTATTCCGGCGCCCATGGCGAGTGGCGGATGCCGGTCTACAAGGCGGCGGCGGCGAAGGCGGCGGAGTAGTGCCGCTCGGCACCGAGCGCCGGCTCGGCCACGCCAGGCTCTGGCACCGCCGGCCGGCCGCGGGCGATCCGCGGCCGCCGGTGCTGCTGGTGCACGGCGGCTATCACGGCGCCTGGTGCTGGGACTACTGGGCGGAGCGGCTGGCCGCCGTCGGTCGCGAGGTCGCCGCCCTCGACCTGCGCGGCCATGGCGGGCTGCCGCAGCCACCGGGCTATGCCGAGGCCGGGGTGATGGACTTCGCCGGGGACGTGGTCGCCGGCATCGACGCGCTCGACCGGCCGGCGGTCGTGGTCGGCCACAGCCTCGGCTGCCTGCTGGTTCCGCTGGCCGCCACGCAGCGGCCGACCGCCGGGCTGCTGCTGGCCTGCCCGTCGCCGCCCGGCAACCTGCCGGGGGCCCGGAAGGTGCCGCTGGTGCCCGAGGGCGCGCCGGTGCCGCCGCTACCGGCCGAAATCGCCCGGACCCGCTACGCCATCCATCTGTCCGACGCCGAGCTGGCCGATCTCGCCGCGAAGCTGTGCCCGGAGAGCCCGCGACTGCTGAACGAGCGCTACGACCTGCGGATCCCGGTCGATCCGGCGGCGATCGGCGCCCCGGTGCTGGTGGTCGAGGGCGGCCGCGACGACCCCGAGCGCCACCCGGCCGGCCAGGACGCGGCGATCGCCCGGTTCTACGGCGGCGACCACATCCGCCTGGACGACGCCCCGCACGACCTGATGCTCGGTCCCGGCAGCGACCGCTGGTTCGACGCTGTCTGGGCCCGCATGGACGCCCTCCTGGCCCGGGCCTGACCGCCATGCTCGAGAACCTGCCGCGGATCGACCTGCTGGACGGCCCGACGCCGTTCCAGCGCCTGCGCCGCCTGGAGGCCGAGACCGGCCACGGCGCGCTGTGGGCCAAGCGCGACGACGTCGCCGCCCTTGGCCTCGGCGGCAACAAGTTGCGCAGCCTGGAGTACTGGGTTGCCGAGGCCGGGCAGCGCGGCTGCGACATGCTGGTGGTGGCCGGGGCGCCGGAATCCAACCAGTGCCGGCTGACCGCCGCGGCCGCCGCCAGGCTCGGCCTGGAGTGCCTGATCCTGCACGGCGGCAACCCGCCGGAGAGCGCGGTCGGCAACCTCATGCTCAACCGCCTGCTGGGCGCCGAAATCCGGTTCCTCGGCCCGGTCGACGAGGACGAGCGCGGCCGCCGCGCCCGCACCGCCGTCGAGGAACTGACGGCCGCCGGCCGCCGCCCCTACCTGGTCGGCGATCCCGTCGTCGGCGCGCTCGGCTATGCCCGGGCGGCCGGGGAGCTGGCGCGGCAGGCCCGCAGCGCCGGTGTGGCGCTGCGCCACGTGGTGCTGCCCGGCTCGATGGGCCCGACCGAGGCCGGCTTCCTGTACGGCTGCGCCCTGCTCGACCTCGACCTGACCGTGCACCTGGTGAGCGTCGAGTACCAGGCCGACGAGTTGCAGGCCCGGATCGCCGGCATCGTCGCCGGGCTGGAGCGCCGTGCCGGCCTGCCGGCCGGCGACTGGCAGCGCCGCATGACGATCCACATGGACCAGCTCGGCCCCGGCTACGGCCGACCGACCCCGGAATCGGTCGCGGCGGTCGCGACCTGCGCCCGGCTGGAGGGCTTCTTCCTGGAGCACACCTACACCGCCAAGACCTTCGCCGGGCTCCTGGCCCTTCTGGACAGCGGCGCGATCCCGGCCGGCGAGCCCGCCTGCTTCCTGCACACCGGCGGCGTCCCGGCGCTGTTCGGGCAGGTGGCGGACCAGCCGGGGCTCGTCGCCGCTGCGCGGTGAGACGCCGGCGCTCCACCCTGCTGGCCTGGCTGATCCGGCTGGCGGTACTGGCCGCCGTCGTCGCCGGGCTCCTGGCCGTGCTGTGGGGCGCGCGGCTGGCCTGCGGGGCCAATCCCGGCTGCCCCTGGTCGACGCTATGGCGGACGCGGTAGACAGGGTCGCGCCGCACAAACGAGGGAGCCCGCGATGTTTCTGAGCAACCAGGACGTGGTCGAGCTGGTCGAGTGGCGGCGCGAGCTGCACCGCCGGCCGGAGCTGTCCGGCGACGAGCGCGAGACCGCGCGCACGGTCCGCGGCTTCCTCGAAGGCACCCGGCCCGACCGCCTCGTCGCCGGCCTCGGCGGGCACGGGGTGGCGGCGGTCTACGAGGGCGCCGAGCCGGGCCCGACCCTGATGTTCCGGGCCGAGCTCGACGGCCTGCCGATCGCCGAGGTCTCGGACATCCCGCACCGCTCGACGGTCCCGGGGAACGGCCACATGTGCGGCCACGACGGCCACATGGCGATCCTGGCGGCGTTCGCCCGCGGCCTCGGCCGCCGGCGTCCGCGGCGCGGCCGGGCGGTGGTGCTTTTCCAGCCGGCCGAGGAGAACGGCGCCGGCGCCGCCGCCGTGGTCGACGACCCGAAGTTCCAGGAGATCCGGCCGGACTTTGCCTATGCGCTGCACAACATGCCGGGGATGACGCTCGGCCGGGCCGGGCTGGCCGAGGGACCGGCCAACTGCGCGTCCCGCGGCATGCGCGTAGTGCTGACCGGCCGGACCGCCCACGCCTCGATGCCGGAGCACGGAGTGTCGCCGATGGCGGCGGTGGCCCGTCTGATGCCGGCCCTGACCGCGCTCGGGACCGGGCTCGGGTCCGACGGCGCGCTCGGGCCGGACTTCACGATGGTGACGGTCACCCACGCCCGCCTGGGCGAGCCGGCCTTCGGGATCGCGCCCGGCGAGGCCGAGCTGTGGTCGACGCTGCGAACCCTGACCGACGGCCGCATGGACGGCCTGGTCGAGCGGGCCGAGCGCCTGGTCATGGACGCCGCGCGGGAGTCCGGCCTCGGTTTCGAAATCGACTACCACGACGTGTTCCGGCACTGCGAGAACGCGCCCGCGGCGGTCGCCCACCTGCGCCGCGCCATGGAAGCCGAGGGCGTGCCCTGCGACCCCGACGTGCCGCCGATGCGCGGGTCCGAGGACTTCGGCCGGTTCGGCGACCACGCCGCCTCGGCGATGTTCCTGCTGGGCGCCGGCGAGGACCATCCGAGCCTGCACAACCCGGACTACGACTTCCCGGACGACCTGATCGCGATCGGCGCCCGGGTGTTCATGCGCACCCTGCGCGACCAGCTGGGATAGGACGGGCGTCGCAGCGGCGGGCGGTTTCCGGCTCGGCCGCGCCGGGACGGCGCACCCGTTCGGAATGACGACGGCAGAGGAAGGGCTCCTTCTCATGACGTCATCCCGGAGCGGATCGCCGCGGGCGGACCGCATCCGGGAGCCGCGACGCGACCTTGGGTATGCGCACATCTGAAAAATGTGAGCTGATTCATTTTGTTGTGCCAAACGACATCGCTGGGTCCCGGCTCTTCGCTGCGCTTCGGCCCGGATGAGTGCTTACAAGACCTCATCCCGGCCGTAGCGGCGAAGCCGCGGAGAGCCGGGACCCAGCTGACGTTGCGAGACTTGTTAATCACGTAGACGACACGATGGGCGCATGCAGCCCTGCCGATGACGCCCCCGCCACACTGCCGCGGCGGTTGCGGGACAGCGCGGGCGGGTGCACCAGGTCACGCTGCTTCCGGCCACCAACCGAAGCAGGGAGGGCCGGATGACCGAGGCACCGCCGCTCACGCCGGACTTCGACGTCTGGCCGGTCGGCCGCCGCCCGGTGTCGGCGACGGTCGCCGGCAGCGACGTGGTGGTGACCTGGGAGGACGGCATCGCCAGCCGGTTCGACTTCTGGTGGCTGATCGACAACTCGCCGATGCCCGAGCACGTCAACCGCACGACGCGCGAGCCGACCCTCGACCTCTCGGCCCTGCCCGACGACTTCCACGCCACGGCCGCGACGGTCGAGGCCGGCGGCGGGCTGTACGTCACCTGGAGCCACGGCGTCTCGGCCAGCCGCTACCACCCCGGCTGGCTGGCGGCCCACGCCTACGACGCCCCGGCCGGCGGCGGGTTCGACGCCGACGACCGGCCGCGACCGGTCACCTGGGACGCCGCCGCCATGGCCGAGCCGCCGAGCTTCGACGGCAGCCGGATCCTGGAGGACGACGCCGCGCTGGAGGCCTGGCTGACCGCCGTCGCGGTCTACGGCTTCGGCCGGCTGCGCGGGGTGCCGGTCGAGCCCGGCACCGTCGAGCGGGTGGCCCGGCGCATCGGCACCGTGCGCGAGACCAATTTCGGCCGGGTGTTCGACGTGCGCTCCAAGGTCGACCCGGACTCCAACGCCTACACCGCGCTCGAGCTGACCCCGCATGTCGACCTGCCGACCCGCGAGTACCAGCCCGGGCTGCAGATCCTGCACTGCCTGGAGAACTCGGCATCCGGCGGCGAGGCGATGATGGTCGACGGCTTCCGGCTGGCCGAGCACCTGGCGGCGGAGGAGCCCGGGACCTACCGGATCCTCTCGACCGAGCGCTTCACCTTCCAGAACCGCGCGAAGACCTCCGACTACCGCTGGCTGTCGCCGGTCATCGTGCTCGACCCGGCGACCGGCAGCCCGACCGAGGTCAGGATCGCCGGGTTCCTGCGCGGGCCGCTGGCGCTGCCGGCGGAGCGCGTGGCCCCGGCCTACCGGGCGCTCAGGCGGGTCTTCGCGCTGTCCCGCGACCCGCGGTTCCGGATCGCCTACGGCTACCGGCCCGGCGACCTGGTGCTGTTCGACAACCGCCGCCTGCTGCACGGCCGCGCCGCCTTCGACCCGGCGGCCGGCGCCCGCTGGCTGCAGGGCATCTACCTGGAGCGCGACGAGTTGCACTCCTGCCTGCGGATACTCCGGCGGCGCAGGCGGCTGGCGGCCGGAACCGACTAGCGGCCTCTTCCCTGCCCGCAACCTCCCAGTGTATCAGGGATCACCGTCGGCCCCGTGGCGGAACTGGTAGACGCACGCGACTTAAAATCGCGAGCCTTCGGGCGTGCGGGTTCGAGTCCCGCCGGGGCCACCACTCGACCGTCGTCGCCGGTCCCCTACTCCGCCGCCTCGGTCGCCTTGCGCAGGGTCCGGTCCTCCGGGAACCGCACGCTGACCGTGGTGCCGTGACCCTTGATCGAGTCGATGGTGAGCGTGCCGCCGTGCAGCCGCACCATCGACTTCACCAGCGGCAGGCCGAGGCCGGTGCCGCCGTAGGACTTGTCGTAGCGGTCGTTGAGCTGGACGAACGGCTCCATCGCCCGGCCGATGTCGGCCCGGTCCATGCCGATGCCGGTGTCCGCCACCACCAGCGCGATCCGCTCGTCCGGCTCCAGCCGCCCGACCACCTCGATCCGGCCGCCCTTCTCGGTGAACTTCACGGCATTCGAGACCAGGTTCAGCAGGATCTGGCGGACCAGCCGCTCGTCGGCGCGCAGCCGCGGCAATTCGGCATCGACGTGGATGTCCAGCGTCAGGCCGCGGCTGCTCGCCAGGTCCTCCATCATCCGGCCGACCCGGCGGACCACCGCCCGCACGTCGACGTCGACCTCGTGCAGCTCGACCTTGCCGGCCTCGATGCGGGAATGGTCGAGCAGGTCGTTGACCAGGGTGAGCAGGTGCTCCCCCGCCATCCGGATGTCCTCGGCATAGGTCTTGTAGCGGGGGTCGCCGAGCTTGCCGAACGGCTCGTTGCCGAGCAGGTCGGAAAACCCGATCACCGCGTTCAGCGGGGTGCGCAGCTCGTGGCTCATATTGGCCAGGAACGCGCTCTTCGCCCGGTTGGCCGCCTCCGCCTCGGACTTCGCCGAGGCCAGCGCCTCGACCGACTGCTCCATGCGCCGGGTGTCGGCCCGCACCCGGGCGACCACGCGGTTGTACTGCCGGGCGATCGGCTCGACCTCGGAGCCGATCTCGACCGGGATCGGGTCGTCCATGCGGCCGGACCGGAAATGGTCCTCCATGGCGACGATCAGGTCCTGCATCGCCGACGAGGCGTCGTGCTCGGCGGCATTCAGGCCGATGCGCTCGCCGTCGGCCGAGATCCGCAGCGGGGTGACCAGGTTGATGCCGCGCAGCACCAGATAGGTCGCCCCGAACGCGAACGCGCCGATGCTCGCCACCCCGAGCGCCTGGACGCCGAGCTGCTCCAGCCAGCCGCGGCCGAGGATCGCCGGGTCGCCGAACAGGGCGACCGCCAGGGTCCCCCAGATCCCGGCGAACAGGTGGACCGGGATCGCCCCGACGGCGTCGTCGATCCGCAGGCGCTCCAGCAGGATCATGCCGAACGGGACGATCGCGCCGCCGACCGCGCCGATGACCGCCGCCTCGCCGGCGTCGACGACGTGGCAGTTCGCGGTGATCGCCACCAGCCCGCCGAGGATGCCGTTCAGCAGGGCGTCGACCCGGGCCCTGCGGGTGATCGCCGCCGCCACCGCCTGCGCCACCAGCCCGCCGAAGCAGCCGGCCAGCATGGTGTGGACGATGATCGGCGCGACCCGGCCGTCCAGCGCCAGGGTCGAGCCGCCGTTGAAGCCGATCCAGCCGAACCACAGCAGCATGGCGCCGATGGCCGCCAATGGCAGGCTGTGCGGCTGCGGGGTCATGCCGCCGTCCTGGAACCGGCCGATCCGCGGGCCGATCACCAGCACCGCCGCCAGCGCCACCCAGCCGCCGACCGAGTGCACCACCGTGGAGCCGGCGAAGTCGACGAAGCCGGCGGCCTCGAGCCAGCCCGCCGGGCCGCCGTCGGCCCCGGCCCAGGCCCATCCCCCGGCGATCGGGTAGATCACCCCGGCGATCATCGCCGACACCGCCACGTAGCCGACATAGCGGATCCGCTCGGCGACCGCGCCGGAGACGATGGTCGTCGCGGTCCCGCAGAACATCAGCTGGAACAGGAAGAACGCGGCCGGCCACCCGATGCCCTCGGCCGACGATAGCGCCGGCGGGGCTCCGAACATCAGGGCGAAGCCGAACGCCCAGAACACCGCCCCGGCCACGCAGAAGTCGATCAGGTTCTTGGCGGCGACGTTGATGGTGTTGCGGGCCCGCACGAACCCGGCCTCGAGCGCGCAGAACCCGACCTGCATCACGAAGACCAGGCCGGCGGCGACGATCATCCAGGCGACATCGAGCGGTGCTGCGTCCGGCGGCATGCCGATTCCTATGACGAATCGACGTTTCCGATCAATCGGTAAGGCGGATCTCGCGGATCGCTACCGATCGGGGCTATCGATCGAGGGGGCGCAGCGGCCGGTCCGGACAGCGCCGAAAGGTCAGCCGGGGCGCCGGCTCCGCGCGCCGCAGGATCCGGCCGACCGGGTCCCAGTCGAACACCTGCCGGGGCTCCGGCCGCTCCAGCGACATCGACGGCGCCACCACCAGGCGGGCGCCGTCGAAGGTGTAGGTCGAGGTTCCGACGACCACGTCCCGCGGCCCCTCGGTGGTTCCGAGATCCAGCAGCGCCTTGGTGTAGCGGCCGTCGCGCAGCACCATGACATGGACGTTGGCGCAGGCGACCGTGTCGCCGTCGGCCACGCCCCAGGTCCCGTCGACCGACGCGGCCGCCGCCGGACCGCAGGCCGCCAGCAGCAGCGCCGCCGTCAGCGTACCGAGGGCGGCGGCCCTCACCCCCGCCGCTCCAGGACCGCCGCCATGCGGCGCCGCGGCGCGTCCGAGGTGAAGCTGGCGGCGAAGGTCGCCACGCTGGCCTCGATCGCCGCGTCCAGCGGCAGGGTGTCCCATTGCCGGCACAGCACCTTCTGGGCGCGCACCGCCGCCGGATCGGCCTCGGCGATCGAGCGGGCGAGCGCCTGCGCCCGGCCGGCCAGCTCGGCGACCGGCACCACCTCCTCGACCAGTCCCCAGCGCTCGGCCGTGGCCGCATCGACGAGTTCGCCGGTCAGCACCAGCCGCGCCGCCCGGCCGCGGCCGATCAGCCGCGGCAGCAACGCCGCCTCGATCACCGACGGCACGCCGACCAGCACCTCCGGCATGGCGAACCGGGCGTCGGCGGCGGCGACCCGCAGGTCGGCCCCGGCCACCAGCTCCAGGCCGGCCCCGACGCAGGCCCCCTGGATCGCCGCGACCACCGGCACCGGGCATTCCATGACCGCGGCGATGGCGTGATGCAGGCCGCGGATGAAGGCCTCGGCCGACGCCGGCTCGAGCGCCGCCATCTCGCGCACGTCGGCCCCGGCGCAGAAGCTCGGCCCGGCGCCGTTCAGTAGCACGACCCGCAGGTCCGGGTCCTCGGACAGCGTCCGGAACGCGTCGGCGACGGCGCCGGACATCGCGCTCGACATGGCGTTGCGCTTTTCCGAGCGCGCCAGGGTGACGGTCGCCAGGCCGTCCTCGCGGTGGACCTCGACCAGGCTCATGCCGCGCTCTCCCCCGACGTATCCGCTTCGATCGGTTCGGCACCCAGCGACCGGACCAGCGCCCGCACCTCGTCGGCGGCCGCCGCCAGCCGGTCGGCGTCGGTCGCGCGCAGGACCAGCGAGGTGCCGAACTGGCCGGCCCGGAAATACGGGTAGCTGCCGATCTCGACGTCCGGGTAACGCGCCTGGATCTCGCCGAGCCCGGCCGCCACCGTGCCCTCGCCGATGGTGCAGGCGACGGTGTGCGACAGCACCGGCGCGCCGCCCGTCAGCCGGCCGGCCAGGCCTTCGAACATCGCCTGCATGATGCGCGGCACCCCGGGCAGCACGTGGACGTTGCCGATGATGAAGCCGGGGGCCGCCGAGACCGGGTTGTCGATCAGCTCGGCGCCGACCGGGATGTCCGCCATCTTGCGGCGCGCCTCGTTGAACTCGATGCCGGTGTTGGCGTAGTGCGCCGTCAGCCGGCGCATCGCCTCGGCGTTGCGCTCGACCTCGGCGCCGAACGCCTTGGCGATGCAGGCGGTGGTGATGTCGTCGTGGGTCGGCCCGATGCCGCCAGAGGTGAACACGTAGGTATAGCGCTCCGACAGGGCCCGCACCGCCTCGACGATGGCGGCTTCGTCGTCGCGCACTACGCGCACCTCGGCGAGGCGGATACCGAGCGCGTTCAGGCGCTCGCCGATATAGGCGAGGTTCTTGTCCTGGGTGCGGCCCGAGAGGATCTCGTTGCCGATGATGCACAGGGCGGCGGTGACGGGCTGGTCGGCCATCGGGGGAACTCCGTAGTCGGCGTCGCGCAACGCGGGCGATGGGAGCCGCCGGCCGTCGCCGAGTCAAGAACGTCGCCGGCAGGCGGGGGCTGCCGGCCGGATCCGCGCGGAAAACGCGCGTCAGGTTGCCGCAAGCCTCGCGCGCCCACACTCAACCTGCGGCATCCGGTAACCGCTTGTTAACCCCGAGCCGACAAGGATTGAACCGTCAGGTGAGGCATGAGCGCCCTCAACCTAAGGGTTGGAAGAATCAAAACGACGCCCGACGGTTCCGTCGAGGCGCCGGAACCCGTGACGCCCGTCCAGGCAGCGGCGGCGTCCGGCAAGGGAGAACTCGAATGACCCTCCGAGTCAAAGTGCCGCTGATCGCGGTCCTGCTCTGCCTCGTCTCGTGCGCGCTGATCGGCGCGCTCGCCTATGTCCAGAGCCGGGACGCCCTCTATCAGAGCGCCGAGGACCGGCTGACCTTCATCGCCGAGACCAAGCGCGACCAGCTGACCCGGTCGCTCGACACGATCGCCAACACCCTGGACGGGATGGCGCGCAGCGAGGCGGTGTTCCAGGGCATCGAGAGCCTGATCGTGGCCGTCGACGCCGACGAGCTCGACATCATCCGCTCGACCTACGCGAACCCCGAGCTGAGCCCGAAGGAACGCGCCGAGATCACCGGCGAGAACGTCAAGGGCATGTACTCGTGGCGCCATGCCGGGCTGCACGCCTCCTTCCTGTCGCAGTGGCGCAGCTCCGACATCTCCGACGCCTATCTGGTGATCCCGGACGGCCGCATCATCTATTCGATCACCAAGTCCGACGGATTCCTCGGCAGCATCGGCGAGCTCGGCGAGAGCCCGCTCGCCAAGGTCGCGCGCAGGGCCCTGGAGGCGCCCCAGGGCGAGCACGTCTTCGAGGACTTCCAGGCCTACGACGCCGGGTCCGAGAAGGTGTCGGCATTCTGGGGGCAACCGGTCTACCGGCTGTCCACCATGGCCGACGGGCAGCCGCCGATCGCCGCGATCCTGTTCCGGACGTCGGCCGAGAAGGTGGCGGAAGTGATCGGCGGCAAGGAGACCGACGGGACCGCCCAGGACAACTCGCTGGTCGGGGCCGACGGCGTGATCCGCTCGAACCGGGTCGCCGGCGACGGGGCCGCGGCGCTGCAGTACACGTTTCCGGCGGCCCTGCAGGAGGCGCTGGCGGCCGGCGGGCCGGGGTATCTCGAGTTCGACGATCCGCTGACCGGCACCATCCTCGGCGCCTTCCAGCCGCTCCAGATCGGCGGCCAGCCGTACCATGTCCTGTCGGCACAGAGCGAGGACAAGGCGCTTGCCGCGGTCGACCGGATGGGCCGCAACATCCTGCTGCTGACCGCTGCGGTCGTCGTCGTGCTCGGCGGCCTGACGGTGCTGCTGGGCGGGCGCCTGACCGGACCGATCCGCAACATGGCGACGGCCGTGCGCCGGCTGGCCGACAACGACCTCGACGTCGAGGTGCCCGGCCTCGACCGGTCCGACGAGATCTCGGACATCGCCAAGGCGGTGCAGGTCTTCAAGGAGAACTCCCAGCGCATCCATCAGATGGAGGTCGAGCAGGCCGAGGCCGACCGCCGGGCCGCCGAGGAGAAGCGCCGCGCCATGGACGAGCTGGCGACCCGGTTCGAGCAGTCGGTCGGCAGCCTGGTCGGCACGCTGGCCAGCAACGTCGACGAGGTCCGCCGGCGCGCCGAGGCGATGAGCCAGGCGACCGACGAGGCCCGCTCCGAGGCCAGCGTGGTGGCCGGCTCGTCCGAGCAGTCGAGCACCAACGTGCAGGCGGTCTCGGCCGCCGCCGAGGAGCTGGCCGCGACGGTCACCGAGATCGGCAGCCAGATGACCCGGGCCGCCGAGATGTCGCGCCAGGCCAACGAGGAGGCCCGGCGCGGCGACGGCCGGGTCCAGGCGCTGGCCGAGACCGCCCAGCAGATCGGCGACGTGATCACCCTGATCCAGGACATCGCCGAGCAGACCAACCTGCTGGCCCTGAACGCCACCATCGAGGCGGCCCGGGCCGGCGAGGCCGGCAAGGGGTTCGCGGTGGTCGCGTCCGAGGTCAAGAGCCTGGCCAGCCAGACCGCCAAGGCGACCGAGGAGATCCGCGCCCAGATCGAGGAGATCCAGTCGGCCAGCCGCGACGCGGTCGAGACCATCAAGGCGATCGCCGAGGTAGTGCAGTCGCTCGAGCAGATGAACACCGCGGTCGCCTCGGCGGTCGAGGAGCAGGGTGCGACCACCCAGGAGATCGCCCGCAACACCCAAGAGGCGGCGTCCGGCGCCAGCCAGGTCTCGGACGGCATCGCCAAGGTGTCGGCGGCGTCGGAGCGCACCGGCGAGGGTGCGGCCGAGGTACTGCACATGTGCAGCGAGCTGGCGGCGTCCACCGACACCCTGGAACGCGAGGTCACGGACTTCGTGGGCAGCATCCGGACCGGCTGAGCCGGCCTGACGACTCCACTCCGGGAGCGGGTGGCGCAGGGCGGCGCATCGCACTACGGTGCCGCCCATGGACCTGCCCCGCCCGCTCCTGGAAGGCCGCCTGGTCAGGCGGTACAAGCGCTTCCTCGCCGATATCGACCTCGGCGGCGAGGTGGTCACGGCGCACTGCCCGAACCCCGGCGCCATGACCGGCCTGAACGCGCCCGGGCTGCGCGCCTGGCTGTCGCGCTCCGACGACCCGAAGCGCAAGCTGGCCCACACCCTGGAGCTGGTGGAGGCGGACGGCGGCCTGGTCGGCATCCACACCGGCCGGCCGAACGCGATCGTCGCCGAGGCGATCGCCGCCGGCACCGTCCCCGAGCTCGCCGGCTATCCGGGCCTGCGCCGCGAGGTCCGCTACGGCACCAACAGCCGGGTCGACCTGCTGCTGGACGGCGACGGCCGCGGCCCCTGCTACGTCGAGGTCAAGAACGTCCACCTGCGTCGCCCGGACGGGCCGAACCCGGGGGCCGCCGAGTTCCCGGATTCGGTGACCGCGCGCGGCGCCAAGCATCTCGAGGAGCTGGCGGCCGCGGTCGCCGCCGGCCGGCGGGCCGTGATGCTGTTCTGCGTGCAGCGCATGGACTGCGACCGGGTGGTGGCCGCCGCCGACATCGATCCGCGCTATGCCGAGGGCCTGGCCCGGGCGGTCGCCGCCGGGGTCGAGGCGATCGCCTGGGATTGCGCGATCACGCCGGAGCGCATCACGCTTCGCAAGCCGCTGCCCGTCATCGTCTGAGGCCTGTCGTCCAGTGAGGATCGAGCCATGACCGAGAGCTACGACGCCATCGTCATCGGAGCCGGGGTGATCGGCGCCGCCGTCGGCCTGGAGCTGGCCCGCGCCGGCCGCAAGGTGCTGAACGTCGACCGCCTGCCGGCCGCCGGCTACGGCTCGACCGCCAACTCCTGCGCCATCATCCGGGTGCACTACTCGACGCTCGACGGCACCGCGCTGGCCTACGACTCCTATTTCGACTGGAAGCGCTGGACCGACTACCTGGGTGCGACCGACGACCGGGGCTACGCCGAGTTCCGGGAATGCGGCTGCCTGGTGATGAAGACCGAGCAGAACGGCCACCTCGCCCGGATCGTCGAGAACGTCTCCCGGCTCGGCATTCCGTTCGAGGAATGGGACGCCGAGCGCATCAGCTCGGCCCTGCCGATCTACGACCTGCAGCGCTACTGGCCGGCCAAGCGGCAGGACGAGCCGGGCTTCGGCGAGCCGACCGGCGGCGCCCTCCAGGGCGGCGTGTTCTTCCCGACCGCCGGCTACGTCAACGACCCGCAGCTTGCCAGCCACAACCTGCAGCGCGCCGCCGAGGCGGCCGGCGGGCGCTTCCTGTTCAACCGCACGGTCGTCGAGATCCCGGTCGCCGGCGGCCGGGTCCAGGGCGTGGTGCTGGACGACGGCAGCCGGATCGCCGCCCCGGTCGTGATCAATGTCGCCGGCCCGCATTCGTCGCGGATCAACGCCATGGTCGGCGCCGACCGCGACATGACCATCACCACCAAGCCGGTCCGGCAGGAAGTGGTCCACGTCGACGCGCCGGCCGGATTCGACGTCGCGCGCTCCGGCATCGTCGTCTCGGACAGCGATATCGCCTGCTATGTCCGCCCGGAGACCGGCAACCACATCCTGGTCGGCAGCGAGGACCCGGAATGCGACCCGCGCGAGGTGGTCGACCCGGACGCCTTCGACCGCGACCTGAGCGACCAGGCTGTCACCCAGGCGATGCGCTATGCCCAGCGGGTGCCGACGCTGCCGGTCGCGACCCGGCCGAAGGGCGTGGTCGACCTGTACGATGTGTCGGACGACTGGATCCCGATCTACGACCGGTCCTGCGTCGACGGCTTCTACATGGCGATCGGCACCAGCGGAAACCAGTTCAAGAACGCGCCCGGCGCCGGCCGCCTGATGGCCCGGCTGGTCGAGCACGTGGAAGCCGGCGGCGACCACGACAACGCGCCGATGCCGTACCGGCTGGCCAACATCGAGCGCACCGTCGACACCGCCACCTTCTCGCGCCGGCGCCGGATCAACCCGGACAGCTCGTTCTCGGTGCTGGGATAGCCGGGGCCCCCGTCGCATCGTGGGTTCCGGATGAGCCGCGCCAAGGCGCGCCTCTCCGGAATGACGAAGGATTTGAGCGTGGCCATCCTCCCGATTTCGTCATTCCGGACCGGAACGCCACAGGCGGGCCGGGTCCGGAACCCACCCGACGGTATGGAGCCAGACGGCGACTGCGGCACACGCCACCCCGCCCCGCATCTTGACCTCCCGGGGTCGCGTGCGCAGATTGGGGGATCGACTTTCCCGATGGAGTAACCCGCATGCGCGAAGCCCTGGCCGAGGCGCGCCAGATCATCCGGCATCGCCCCGAGGATTTCGAGGGCATGCGCAAGGCCGGACGGCTCGCCGCCGAGATCCTCGACATGATCACCGACCATGTCGCACCCGGCGTCACCACCGACGAGCTCGACCGGCTGTGCCACGAGATGACGGTCGCCAACGGCGCGGTGCCGGCGCCGCTCGGCTACAAGGGCTTTCCGAAGTCGATCTGCACCTCGATCAACCACGTAGTCTGCCACGGCATCCCGGGCGACCGGAAGCTGGCCGACGGCGAGATCGTAAACATCGACGTCACCGTCGTGCTGGACGGCTGGCACGGCGACTCCAGCCGCATGTACCTGGTCGGCGACAAGGTGCCGGTGAAGGCCCGGAAGCTGGTCGAGGTGACCTACGACTGCATGATGCTCGGCATCGAGGCGATCAGGCCGGGGGTCCGACTCGGCGCCATCGGCCACGCCATCCAGCAGTACGCCGAGGCCCAGCGCTTCTCGGTGGTGCGCGATTTCTGCGGCCACGGCCTCGGGCGCACCTTCCACGCCCCGCCGAGCGTGCTGCACTACGGCCACCCGGACGAGGGACCGGTGCTGGAGCCGGGCATGTTCTTCACGGTCGAGCCGATGATCAACGCCGGCAAGTACCCGGTGAAGATCCTCGACGACGGCTGGACCGCGGTCACCCGCGACCGCTCGCTGTCGGCGCAGTTCGAGCATTCGGTCGGCGTCACCGAGGACGGGGTGGAGATCTTCACCCTGTCGCCGAAGGGCTACACCAAGCCGCCCTACGTGTGATCTACCCGAGCAGGGTCAGCCCCCAGGCCGCGATCGCACAGCCGACGAACAGCACGGCGGCGATCCAGGCCGGGGTGCGGGCGATCCGCTCCGGTGCCTGCTCGGCCGGGATGGACTTCCAGCCGGTCACCATCGGGCGCACCAGGTCGGTCTTCAGCAGCAGCGCGTAGGCCAGCACCGCCGTCACATGGATGGCGGCGAACGTCAGCACGACGTTGAAGAACAGCTTGTGCCAGCCGGTCAGGCGGATCGCCGTCCCCTCCGAAACTAGGTGCGCCAGCGGCCCCTCGTACAGGATCTCGTCGTTGCCGAAGGTTCCCATGACCGCCTGCACCGCCAGCACCGCCAGCAGTGCCAGCACCGACCAGCCGCCCAGCGGGTTGTGGCCTAGATGCAGCGGGTGCCGTCCGGCCAGGGTGTCGCGCAGATAGCCGAAGGCCGCTTTCGGGCCGCGCACGAAGACGGCGAACCGGGCGGTCTCGCCGCCGACGAAACCCCAGATCAGGCGGAACCCCAGCAGCGCCAGGATGGCCAGCCCGAAGCGTTCGTGCCAGTCGGTCGGCCCGTTCTCGCCGGTGTACCAGGCGCCGGCGAACGCGGCGACCAGCGCCCAGTGGAACAACCGGATCGGCAGGTCCCAGACCTGCACCTTCACCATGTCGCCGCCGCGTGCCATCGCCTCACGCCTCCGCCATGAACGCCTTGTAGTCCTCGATCACCGACGCCGCCGAGGTCGCGACCAGCTTGCCGCCGGCTTCCGGGGTGGCCAGGAAGCTGTCGGCGCCGATCCGGCCGTCCGGATGGATCGAGCGGTAGTCGTCGGCGTCCAGGAACGCCCGCGGCCGCGGGGGTGCGGGCTCCATCGGCACCGACTTGATGTGCTCGGGACAGGCGTACTGGGTGACCGCCACCTCGGACGCGGTGGCATGGCTGCCGTCACGGTCGCCGTACAGCTCCTTGCACAGCGCCGTCACCGGCTGGAAGCCGAACCAGTTGGCCAGCTTGCAGCGGATGTGCGGCCGGCCCCAGCCCGGGTTAAGGCTGGTCTCGGCGTAGATCTCGCTGAACGCCGCCTGGGTGGTGGCGATGTTCCCGCCGTGGCCGTTCAGGAAGTAGAAGCGCTCGAAGCCGTTGCGGGCGAGCGACAGCACGTAGTCGCGGATCACCAGGATCAGCGTGCTCGGCCGGAGCGCGACCGATCCCGGGAACGCCAGGTGATGCTGCGCCATGCCGACCGAGATGGTCGGGCCGATGATGCAGCCCAGCGTCTCGGCGGCCTTGTCGGCGATCACCTCAGGGCAGATCGCGTCGGTGCCGATCAGCCCGATCGGTCCGTGCTGCTCGGTGGAGCCGATCGGCACGATGATGCCCTTCTGCTCCTTCAGGTAGGCCTCGACCTCCATCCAGGTCATGTGCTGCAGGCGCATTCGGTCGTCTCCTCGGTTAGAATATCTCGGCCAGTCGGTCGTTCGGCGCTCACCGGTGGGTCCCGGCTCAAGGCCGGGATGACGACAGGAGAGGGAGCTCGGCCCTACCTACTTTGTCGTCATCCCGGCCGCAGCGGCGGAGCCGCGGAGAGCCGGGACCCACGGTGCAACGGGCATCGCCGCCCCTATTCCAACGCCTTCATCGCGCGTTCCAGCCAGGCGGCCACGGCCAGCGCACGGGCGTCCTCGCCGTAGCCGGCGACGATCTGCACGCCGACCGGCAGCCCGTGGCTGCCGCGGCCCGCGGGAATGGTGACGCACGGCCAGCGCAGCGTGGTCCAGACCTTGTTGAACAGCGGGTCGCCGGTCCACTCGATGCCGGCCGGCGCCTCGCCGGACGCCGGCACGGTGAGGATCGCGTCGATGCCGTCGAGCCGTGCCGCCGCGTCGTTGCGGAACGCATCGGCCTTGCCCTGGGCGTCGTAGTAGGCGGCGTCGTCGATCGCCCGGCCGGCCGCCAGGGTCTCGCGGTAGAAGTCGCTCAGCTTGTCGTAGGCGTTGTCGTACTCCCAGGCGAGCGCGCGCGCCGCACCGGCGGTCATGATGGTGGTGTGGACCTCGTCCATCGCCTCGTAGGCCGTCCAGTCGACCAGCGCCACCACCGAGGCGCGCGCGGTCTGGGCGGCGATCCGGGCCCGCTCCAGCGCGGCGGCCGCGTCCTCGTCGATCCGGTCCGCGAACGGCACGTGGATGGCGAGGCGCGGCGGTGCGCCGTCGAACATGTCGAGCCGCGGCATGGTTTCGCCGCGCAGCGCGTAGTCGAAGAACGCGACGTCCTCGACCGAGCGCGCAAAGGTGCCGACGGTGTCGAGATACTCGGCCAGCAGCTTCACGCCGCGGCGGTCGTGGGTGCCGAAGGTCGGCTTGAAGCCGACGACGCCGCAATAGGCGGCCGGGCGGATGACCGAGCCCGCGGTCTGGGTCCCGAAGGCCAGCGGCGCCATGAAGTCGGCGACCGTCGCCGCCGACCCGCTCGACGAGCCGCCGGGCGTGTGGCCGAGGTCGTGCGGGTTGCGGGTCTTGCCGGGGCGCCGCCAGGCGAACTCGGTGGTGACCGTCTTGCCGATCACCAGCCCGCCGGCCGCCTTGGTCCGGGCCACCACCGCGGCGTCCTCGCTCGGGCGGTGCCCTTCATAGATCTCCGAGCCGTACTCGGTCGGGAGATCGGCGGTGTCGATCAGGTCCTTGACCGCCACCGGCAGGCCGCGCAGCGGGCCGTCGGCCCGGGCTGCACGGGCTGCGGTGCGCACCGCCTCGGCGTCGAAATGGGCGAACGCCCCGACCTCCGGCTCGCGCTCGGCGATCCGGGCGAGGCAGGCCTCGGCCAGTTCCTCGACGGTCAGGGTGCCGGCCTCGATGCGGCGTGCCGCCTCGACGGCGCTCAGGGTGTTCGGCGCTTCGGCCATGCTCAGGCTCCGATCAGATGGAGCACGACCTCGCGGCGATGCGGGGCCGTGCGGTGTTCGAGCAGGTAGACCCCCTGCCAGGTTCCGAGAACGGTACGCCCGCCGGCGACCGGGATCGACAGCGAAGTCTGGGTCAGGGCCGAGCGGATATGCGCCGGCATGTCGTCCGGCCCTTCGGCGGTATGGATGTAGAGACGCGGGTCATCGGGTGCCAGCCGCGCCAGGAACGCCTCCAGGTCCCGCTGCACGTCCGGGTCGGCGTTCTCCTGGATCAGCAGCGACGCCGAGGTGTGCCGCACGAAGGCCGTCAGCAGCCCGGTCGATATCCCGGCGTCGTGCACGAATGCGTCGACCTCCCGCGTGATCTCGGTGAAGCCCCGGCCAGCCGTGCGGACGGTCAAGGCGGACTGGGACTGACGGAGGGCGGCGAGCGGAACGTCGGACATGGGCGCGAGGATAGCGGTCACGGCAGTGCCGGCAAGGGCGCGTGCGGCTGGACCGTCACCCCAGGGACGATCGGTCCGCCGACCAACCACGCTGCCTGATCAGCCCCTGGAGCCGTGCCACCCCGACACGCTCCGCGGGTGTCTCGACGACCCACACGACAACTTGCGATGATCAACATAATTCGCGCTCGAATATGGCTACGTACAACTACCAATGCACTCGCAAAATCGAATCTGCGAGAAATTCGCAGCGATCATCCTCGATGCGCAATACATCGCAAGAGTTGATCGCCGCGTACTTTCGCGAACACCCCGCCCTGTCGCCGCGTTGCGGAAAATACCCCGACATCGCCCCCCTTTCTCTGGAATCCTCACAAGACTCGTGGGAGCTTGAATATGCAGAATGCCGAAGTCAGCGGTGCGAGCGACATCGACGCTCGGCTCGCCTTCATGCAGATCGACGACGCGACCAAGTCGACGCTGCGCGAGGCCTGGCAGTACCTCAAGCCCGAGTTGCCGCGGATCCTCGCCGGGTTCTACAAGCACGTCATGCAGACACCCGTGCTCGCCCGGATGATCGGCGACCGCAGCGCGATGCTGGCTTCCGCGCAGGGCAGGCACTGGGAACGGCTGTTCACCAGCGGGTTCGACCAGGCCTACGTCCACAGCGTGCGAACCATCGGCCTCACCCACAACCGGATCGGCCTGGAGCCGCGCTGGTACATCGGAGGCTACAACTACGTCATGCGCGAGCTGACCCGCGTGATCGTCAAGAAGAACCGCTGGTCCACCGACAGGGCGGCGGCGGCGATGGCCGCCGTCGGCTCGGCCGTCATGCTCGACATGGACTTCGCGATTTCCGTCTACCAGGAGGCCATGCTGGCGGAGCGGCAGAAGCGGCAGGATGCCGTCGAGTCGGCGATCCTGGCGTTCAACGACGCCAGCCAGGGTCTGCTGTCCGAAGTCAGCCAGGCGGCAAGTTCCATGCAGTCGGTCGCGGAGTCGCTGACCGGAACCGCCGAGCGCACGTCCCAGCAGACCACCACGGTCGCGGCCGCCGCCGAACAGGCATCGGCCAACGTGCAGACCGTCGCGACCGCAGCCGAGGAACTGTCGGCCTCGATCGGCGAGATCAGCCGGCAGGTCGGCGAGTCGGCCCGCATCACGACCGACGCGGTCGGTCATGCCGAGGACACGAACGTGCAGATCCAAGGGCTGGCCGATGCCGCCCAGAAGATCGGCGACGTGGTGAAGCTTATCAGCGACATCGCCGGCCAGACCAACCTGCTGGCCCTGAACGCCACCATCGAGGCCGCCCGGGCCGGCGATGCCGGGAAGGGGTTCGCGGTGGTCGCGTCCGAGGTCAAGGCGCTGGCCAACCAGACTGCCCAGGCCACCGACGAGATCTCCAGCAAGGTCGCTGAGATGCAGGCCGCCACGAGCCGATCGGTCGACGCGATCCAGGGCATCACCGGCACCATCCGGCGGATCAACGAAATCGCCACCGCGATCGCCGCGGCGGTGGAGCAGCAGGGAACCGCGACCACCGAGATCGCCCAGAACGTCCAGCAGGCGGCGGTCGGTACCCAGGAGGTCTCGACCAGCGTGGTCGTGATCACCGACGCGGCCGCGCAGACCGGCAGCGGCGCCAGCTCGGTGGTCCGATCGGTCGAGGAGGTCAACAGCCGCTCGAACCGGCTGCGCGAGGAGATCGAACAGTTCTTCGAGCGGATCAAGGCCGCCTGAGGGCCAGGGCGGGCCGATGCCGGCCCGCCCGCCCGCTCGCCGCGAGGACCGAGACATGCTTGAGCGATCGGGGTCGACGACCTGCGTTTCCGGCCGGCCGGCCGGGACCTGCCGGCAGCACGCCGAGAACCTCTTGGACCGTTGCGCCGACATCCGTGCAGGGCTGGCCTTCCTGACCTCCGACGAGGCGTGGCCGGAGGCGTCTCGACACATCCGGCAGGCGGTGCACGACCTCACCGGCATCGCGGGCGTCGTGGGCTACGTTCCGCTGTCGGAGGCGGCGATCCGGCTCCGCGACGTCTCGGTGCCGCTGCAGGCGGAACGGACGCCGACCGCGGCGGAACTCAGGGCGATCGCGGATTCGATCGACCGGATCGAGCAGGCGACACGGACGCTGACCGACAACCACGGCCCGCGCCTGGAGCCGGTCGACCGTCCGGCGAAACCACCACGCGCCGACGCGCCCCGGGTGTACGTCGTCGAGGACGATGGCGAGCAGGCCCGGCACCTGGACGAGGCGCTGAGGGCCGCCGGCTATGGCGTTCGTGTCTTTGCCGACCTCGACGCCTTCCATGCGGCAGTCAACGAGGAACGCCCGGACGCGGTCATCATGGACATGATGCTCGCCGAGGGAAGAGACGCCGGTGCGGCCGCGATCGCCCGGCTCCGGCTGTCCGGCCTCTCGGGCGTCCCGGCGATCGTGGTTTCGGCTCGCGACGATCTGCCGGCACGGCTGGCGGCGTTGCGGGCGGGCGCCTCCCGGTACCTCACGAAACCGGTCGACACCGATCATCTCGTCGACCAACTCGACATCGTGACCGCCCGCCAGCCGGCGGACCCCTACCGGATCCTGATGGTGGACGACGAGCCGCTGTCCCTCGAACTGCATGCCGAGCTGCTCCGCGCCGCCGGCATGGACGTCCAGACCCTGAGCGAGCCGCTCGCGATATTCGAGGCGCTGGAGGCTCAGCGGCCGGACGTCCTGCTGCTGGACCAGTCGATGCCGGACGCCAGCGGCCCCGAACTCGCAGCCGTGCTGCGCGAGCGCGACACCTACCGGCACTTGCCGATCCTGTTCCTGTCGGCAGACACCGACCCGACGCGGCAGCTCACCGCCTTGAACCTCGGAGGCGACGACTTCCTGGTGAAGCCCGTCGACCCGCGATACTTCGTGGCCGCGGTGACCGCCCGGGCGCGCCGGGCTCGCGAGAACAGCGACGCCACGGCCCGACTTCACGAAATCCTGTACGAGCGCGAGCGCGTGCGGCTGGCGCTCGACCGTCACGCGATCGTCAGCGTGGCCGACCGTCGCGGCGCCATCACCCATGTGAACGACAAGTTCTGCGAGGTGAGCGGCTACGCCCGGGAGGAGCTGGTCGGCCGGAACCACCGCATCGTGCGGTCGGATTTCCACCCGCCGGAGTTCTATCGCGACCTCTGGCAGACGATCGCCGGCGGCGGGATCTGGAAGGGCGAGATCTGCAACCGGCGGAAGGACGGCTCGCTGTACTGGGTCGAGAGCACCATCGTCCCGTACCTCGACGGGCACGGCAGACCCTATCAGTACGTCTCGATCCGTACCGAGATAACCCGGGTCAAAGCGGCCGAGGAGCGGCTTCGGATCAGCCAGAACTACGCGAACATCGGCACCTGGGACTGGAACATCCGAACCGGCGAGTTGTTCTGGTCGCAACGCATCGCCCCGCTGTTCGGCTATCCGGACGGCAAGCTCGAGACCACCTACGAGAACTTCCTGAATGCGGTTCATCCGGACGACCGACAGGCGGTAGTCGACGCGGTGCGGGCGTGCGTCGAGGACGGCGTCAAATACGGCATCGAGCATCGCTGCGTGTGGCCCGACGGCACGGTTCGCTGGCTGCAGGAAACCGGCGACGTCGTCCGCGACCGCGACGGAAAGCCCTGGCATATGCTGGGGGTGGTGCAGGACATCACCGACCGCAAGAAGGCGGAGGCGGCGCTCGAGAAGGAACGCGCCCTGCTCGAGGAAGCGCAGCGCATCGCGCAGCTCGGAAACTGGGAGATCGTCGCGAACAACTCGACGCTGCACTGGTCGCCCGCGGTGTTCGGCATCTTCGGCCTGGACCCGGAGACCTATACGCCCACGCTGGAAGGCTTTCACCGGGCGGTTCATCCCGACGACCGCGCCCTGGTCCGGTCCGCCATCGATCAGGCGAACGAGACCGGGCACTACGATGTCGTCCACCGCATCGTCCGACCCGACGGCGAGGTGCGCCACGTTCACGAACGGGCCCGCATCGAGTTCGACGCCGACGGACGGCCGCTGATCCGCCGCGGCGTCGTCCAGGACGTGACCGCGATGAAACGGGCCGAGGCTGCGTTGCAGGCGCTCAACTTGCGGCAGAACCAGCAGCTCGAGGCCGCCCACTGCCTCCGGGACGTCACCAAGCACACCCTGAACGACACCCTCTCCGAGCAGGAGATGCTCGAAGCCTGCATCGACCGCGTGCAGTCTGGCGGGGTCCTGATGACCGGCAGCTCGCTGCGGATCACTCACGGCGGCAGGTCGGTGGTCACTTCCGAGTTCCGGGAGACGCCCTGCCGGCTCGCGATCAGCATCCCGTTCTTCGAGGTCGCCGGCGCAAGGATCGAGGCGTTCCTGCCGGACGAGCGCAGGGACGGAGCGGAACCGAAGTTCACGGCGGGCCAGGAAGAGCTGCTCCGTGACATCGCCCGGCAGATCGGCCAGGCCCTGATCCGCCGCGATGACCGGCGCGCGCTGCTGCTCGCCAAGGACGAGGCGGAAGCCGCCAATCGCGCGAAGTCCGACTTCCTGTCGAGCATGAGCCACGAGCTCCGGACCCCGCTGAACGCGATCCTGGGTTTTGCCCAGGTCCTGGAGATCGACGAGTTGACCGAGGACCAGCTCGACAGCGTCCAGACCATCCGGCGGTCCGGCCAGCATCTCCTGCAGCTGATCAACGAGGTGCTCGACCTGGCACGCATCGAAGCGGGCAAGCTCGATCTCTCGATCGAGAGCGTGGACCTCGCCGACATCCTCAACGGCTGCGTGAGCCTGATCGGGCCTCTGGCCGAGGGACGCGACGTCACCCTGACGGTCGAGCGCGGCCCGGGTGCCGGCGCCGTACGGGCCGACAGCACCCGGTTGAAGCAGGTCCTGGTCAATCTCATGAGCAACGCCGTGAAGTACAACCGGCAAGGCGGCAGCGTAGCCGTCAGGAGCGCGCTCACCCCTTCCGGCCGGGTGCGGATAACCGTTGCGGACACTGGCGAAGGCATCCCCACGGAACGCCTCGGCCAGCTGTTCACGCCGTTCAGCCGCCTCGGCGCCGAGGCGACCGAGATCGAGGGAACCGGCATCGGCCTGGTCATCAGCAAGCGGCTGATCGAGGCGATGGACGGGCAGATCGGGGTCGAGACCCGAACCGGCGCCGGCAGCACCTTCTGGATCGAGTTGCCCACCGCCGTGGCGACAACCGGCAAGGCACCGGAGCCGACGCCGCGGCACGCCCCGTCGACCCTGCCGGCCGGCACGGTGCTCTATGTCGAAGACAACCCGGCGAACCTCAAGCTGGTTCGCCAGACGCTCGCCCGGCACCCGCAGATCACCCTGCTCGAGGCCCACAACGGGTCGCTCGGAATCGACATCGCCACCGCCCACCGCCCGGACCTGATCCTGCTCGACATCAACATGCCGGGTATGGACGGGCTGGAGACCCTCGCGCGGCTCCGGGCCGAACCGGCGACGCGATCGATTCCGGCGGTCGCCATCTCGGCCGCAGCGATGGAGAAGGACATCCGGCGGGCCTTGGACGCCGGCTTCCGCCGCTACCTGACCAAACCGATCGACATCGCCGCGTTCCTGGAGACCGTCGCAGAGCTTCTCCGGACGCCCGACCGGCGCGTGTCCGGCGACCGTCGCGCCGGCTTCGGCGAGGCCGACGTCCGTCCCCTCGACGATACCGCTCCCCTGCAGGAAGCCAATCGATGATGCCGATGTCGACGCAGATCAAGAGCACGCCGATCCTGGCGATCGACGACGAGCAGACCAACCTCAAGCTGCTCGACAAGATGCTGCGTGCCGAGGGCTACACGCGGCTCACGCTGCTGGACGACCCCCGTCGGACGATCGACGCCTACCGCGAGACGTCACCGGGGCTGATCCTCCTCGACCTCAACATGCCGCACCTCGACGGCTATGCCGTGATGGCGCAGCTGCGGGCGCTGGACGACCCGATGCTGCCCCCGGTCATCGTGCTGACCGCCCAGTCGGCCGGCGAGTTCCTGCTGCGCGCCTTCAAATCGGGCGCCCGCGACTACGTGACCAAACCGTTCGACCGGGCGGAGCTGATGGCCCGCGTCCGCAACCTGCTGGAAGCGCACCTGGCGCACCGGATCACCTGGGCCCAGAACAGCGTGCTCGAGGAACTTGTCAGGGAACGCACGGCGAAGCTGCGCAAGACCCGCCTGCAGGTGGTGCGGCGGCTGGGGCGTGCCGCCGAATACCGGGACAACGAGACCGGGAACCACATCCTGCGGATGAGCAAGATCTCGGCCCTCCTCGCCGCCCGGCTCGGCTGGTCGCCGGAGGACTGCGAGTTGATGCTGCACGCCAGCCCGATGCACGACATTGGCAAGATCGGGGTACCGGACCACGTCCTCCTCAAGCCCGGCAAGCTCGACCCCGCGGAGTGGGAACTGATGCAGAGCCACGTCTCGATCGGCGCCGACATCCTGTCCGACGACGACACCGACCTGATGGTCCTGGCCCGCAGCATCGCCCTGACCCACCACGAGAAATGGGACGGCACCGGCTATCCGAACGGCCTGGCCGGCGAGGCGATCCCGCAGGAAGGCCGCATCGTCGCCCTGGCCGACGTGTTCGACGCCCTGACCTCCGAGCGCCCGTACAAGCGGGCCTGGCCGGTCGAGGAAGCCGTCTCGCACATCCGCGAGCAGTCGGGCCGGCACTTCGACCCGGCCGTCGTCGAAGCGTTCCTCGACGCCCTGCCGGAGATCGTCGAGATCCGGGCCCGACACTCGGAGCCGTAACAGCAGCTCCCGCGCCGTCCGTCAGTTCACCGCCCGGCGCTTCTCCGGGTGCATGGACTTGCCCAGGATGTGCTGGTCGCGTCCGATGACGTGGGCGGTCGAGCCGACGATCAGCGGATCGGGGCCGTGCACGACCGCGGTGTCCTTGTTCGGGTAGTCGAGGCTGGCCAGGAAGTGCTGCATGGCGTTCAGCCGGGCCCGCTTCTTGTCGTCCGACTTGACGATGGTCCACGGCGCGTCGGCGGTGTCGGTGTAGAAGAACATCGCCTCCTTGGCCTCGGTGTAGTCGTCCCACTTGTCGAGCGAGGCGAGGTCGATCGGCGACAGCTTCCACTGCTTGAGCGGGTCGGTCTTGCGGGCCTGGAAGCGCTTGCGCTGCTCCTCCCGGGTCACCGAGAACCAGTACTTGAACAGCAGGATGCCGGACCGCACCAGCATCTGCTCCAGCTGCGGGCACTGCCGCATGAACTCGAGGTAGTCGTTCGGCGTGCAGAAGCCCATGACCCGCTCGACCCCGGCCCGGTTGTACCAGGAGCGATCGAAGAACACGATCTCGCCGGCCGACGGCAGGTGCTCGATATAGCGCTGGAAGTACCACTGGGTGCGCTCGCGCTCGGACGGCTTCTCGAGCGCGACCACGCTGGCGCCGCGCGGATTCAGGTGCTCCATGAACCGCTTGATGGTGCCGCCCTTGCCGGCGGCATCGCGGCCCTCGAACAGCACGACGATGCGCTCGCCGGTGTCCTTGATCCACTTCTGGGCCTTCAGCAGCTCGACCTGCAGCGCCTCCATGTGGCGCTCGTAGTCCCTGGTCCGCAGGCGCCCGTGATAGGGATACTCGCCGGTTTCGAAGGCCCGGCGGATGGCGTCCGGGTCGCGGCGGCGCTGGGCCAGCGTCTGATGGGCGTCTTCGGCGACCGCCGGAACCGCCGCGGCGTCCGGCGCCGTCGCAAGCTCCGTCGGTGCCGGCGCGGTACCCGCGCCGCCGTCGCCCGCGGCCGTCGACTCGCCCGCCCTCGAACGGCCGGCACGCCGAACTCCGCCCGCCACGCCTTGTCCGTTCTTCGCCTTGACCGCATCCGCCATCGCACTCTCCCCCGCCGTCCGCCCGGCGCCGCCACAAATCCGTCACATTCAATCGGATGCAGGCGCCCGGCACCTTGATATGCATCAAGCGGGGCCGGTCGGAGACGGCGCCACGGCCGTCGCGAGCCGGCCGCCTCAGTCCGGCAGCACCTTGACGTTGAGCAGGGCCTGACGGCGCTCGTCGCGGACCACCGCCAGCGCCGCGTCGATGGCGCCGCGCAGCTCGGCCGGGTCGGTCACCGTCCGGCTCCAGCCCCGGCTCGCCGCGGCCGTGACCGCGAAGTCGGGCGACGGCTTCAGCGCCGTCAGCGGCATGTCGTTGGCCCGCGCGGCATAGCCCTGTGGGTACAGCCCGCCGACCGAGGCGCGCACCGCCCCCCACTCCTCGTTGTTCAGGATCACCACCAGCACCGGCAGCTGCAGCGCCTCGGCGATCTGGTGGCACACCGTCGGGTTGGCGAACATGTAGGAGCCGTCGCCCAGGGTGGCGACGCAGATCCGGTCCGGCTCGGCCAGCTGCGCGCCCATGGCGCACGGGAAGCTCCAGCCGAGGCCGCCGGAATGCGGCTCCTGGAACCACGACCGGGGCTCGGTCCGCTTGATCACCCCGAGCTGGGTGCCGAGTTCGGAGAACACGCTGGACTTCAGCCCGTCGAGCGCCTCGCCCAGGCACAGGCTGACGAACGCCTTGGTGATGCCGCGCGAGGTCTCGGCCGCCCGCGCCCTGAGCGCCGACCGGGTCGCCTCCGACGCCCCCGCCAGCCGGGCCCGGCGCTCGGCGACCGCCGCCTCGTCGCGCGGCAGACCCTGCATCGCCGCGATCAGCGCCGGCACCGTCAGCCGGCTCTCGCCGGCGATCGACAGGTCGGAGCGGAAGTTGCGCACCGGGAACCGGCTGAACACCGGGTCCGGGCCGATGTTGATGACCTTGGCGCCGTCGGCCAGCGGATGCCTGTCCGGCCACCAGGGGGCCAGGCTGTCCAGTACCACCACGACGTCGGCGGCCGCCAGCCACGGCCCCGGGTCTGCCCCGACGTGACAGGGATGCTCGGTCGAGATCGCCAGATGCGTGGCCCACCAGGAGCACACCGCGATGCCCCACTCCAACGCCCAGTCGGCGAACGCCTGGAAGCTGTCGGCATCGCCGGCGCCGCGCTGGGCGATCACCAGCGGCGCCCTGGCGCCGGCCAGCCACTGCGCCGCCGTGGCGATCGCCGCCGGGTCCGGCGCGCCCGTCACCGGCGCGATCGTCGTGGGCCCGTCGAGCCCGGCCCGCGGGGTCGGCTCGCACAAGGTCTCGCGCGGCAGCGACAGGTACACCGGGCCCTTCGGCGTCGAGTTGGCGATCGCGTGCGCCCGGTCCAGCAGGCCGGCGATCTGCTCGGGGAACCGCAGCTCGTAGTCCCACTTGCAGGACTCCCGCACCAGCGCGGTCTGGTCGCGCATCTCCTGGCCCCAGGCGATCGGCACGGTGCGGGCGCCGAACCGCCCGGCCTCGGTCACCGGGGTGCGGCCCGACATCAGCAGGATCGGAACGTGCTCGCAGGCCGCGTTGATCGCGCCGATCACGCCGTTCGACAGCCCGACATTGGTGTGCAGCATCACCGCCTGGGCCCGGCCGGACAGCAGATAGTAGCCGTGCGCCATCCCCATCGCCGCGTGCTCGTGCGGGATCACCAGGGCGCGCGGCAGGGCGATGTCGCGGGCCCTGGCCTCGGCCAGTCCCTCGATGATCGGCGGGAAGTCGGTGCCGGAGTTGGCGAACACGTAGTCGACGCCGAGCGCCTTCAGCCGCGTGAAGATCGCCCCGCCGGCAGTGATGGTGTCGTGGTCGGTCATGTCGTCACCTTGTCTCGGGCTAGGGAGCGGCGGGTGGGTCCCGGCTCTCCGCGGCCGCGCCGCTGCGGCCGGGATGAGGAATGTGGAAGGACCCCTCCTTCGCCTCATCCCGGTCGTACCCCGGCCTTGAACCGGGGGAAGAGCCGGGACCCACGGAGCGACGGCTGCCACTCACCGCCCTACCCCCGCAAGACCGCCGGCAGCCACAGGGTGATCGCCGGGAACGCCAGCAGGACCGCAACCCGCAGGATCTCGACCGCGAAGAACGGCATGACGCCCTTGAAGGTCTCGCGCATCGGCGTGTCGGTCGCCAGCGCCGAGATCACGAACACGTTCATGCCGACCGGTGGCGTTATCAGCCCGAGTTCGACCACCACCAGCGCCAGGATGCCGAACCAGACCTTCAGGTCCTCGGTGCTCATCCCGAAGCCGGCGCCCTCGGCGCCCTGGTACAGGCCGCCGTTCATCTCCATCATCACCGGCCAGAAGAACGGGATGACCAGCAGGATCATCGACAGGCTGTCCATCAGGCAGCCGAGCAGGATCAGGCCGACCAGCAGCAGGATCAGCACGGTCATCGGCGCCAGGCCGGAGTTGACGGCCCATTCCGCCATCGCCTGCGGCACCTGGGCCCGCGACATGAAGATCTTCAGCAGCTCGGCGCCCAGCAGGATCAGGTAGATCATGCCGGTGGTCTTGGCGGTATCCAGCAGCGCCTCGCGCAGGGCCGAGAGGCCGAGGCCGCGGCGCAGGGCGCCGAACAGCCAGACCAGGAACACGCCGACCGCCGCCGCCGGCGTCGGGTTGTAGAACCCGGCATACATGCCGCCGATCACCAGGATGAAGATGACCAGCACCGGGATCACCCCGACGGTCGCGGCCACGAACTCCGAGCGGCTGCCCGAGCCGCCGCGCGGCCCGGCCTCGGGCCGCAGCGCCACGTAGGCCGCGATCGTCAGCAGGAACAGCAGCACCGCCAGCAGACCGGGGATCAGCGCGGCCATGAACATCGTGACGATGTTCGCCTCGACGATGATGGCGTAGATGATCAGCACCACCGAAGGCGGGATCAGGATGCCGAGTACGCCGCCGGCGGCCAGCGTGCCGGTGGCCAGCGAGCCGGCGTAATTGTACCGGCGCAGCTCCGGCAGCGCGACCTTGCCCATGGTCGAGGCGGTCGCCAGCGACGAGCCGCAGACCGCGCCGAAGATCGCGCAGGCGGCGATGGCGGCCATCGCCGTGCCGCCGCGCAGCCAGCCGAGCCAGGCGTTGGCGGCCCGGAACATGTCCTGGCTGAGGCCGGCCCGGGTGGCGAGCGCGCCCATCAGCACGAACATCGGGACGACCGACAGGTCGTAGATCGAGAACTGTCCGTAGGCCAGCGTCTTGAGCTGGCTCATGACCATCGCGGGGCCGTTGAGCATCGTGATGCCGATGCCGCCGACCAGGATCATCGAGTAGGCTATCGGTACGCGGATCGCGATCAGCAGAACCAGCACGACCAGGCCGGCGATGCCGCTCGTCAGGGCGTCGAGCATCGGATCAGGCCTTCGCCATGGTCTGGGCGTTCTCGACCAGCGTGATCGCCGCGGCCACCGCCAGCAGGGCGAGCGAGACCAGGATCGGCACGAACGCGATCCAGTGCGGGAACTGCAGGATCGCCGTCGTGTACTCGAACGCCTTCTGGTCGACCATCCCGAGATACATCTGCCGAAGCAGTATCAGGCTGAAGCCGAGCGCGATGACCGACCCGAGCAGCGTGAAGCCAGCGATCCAGCGCGGCGAGGCCCCGGCCGTGAAGATGTCGGCCGTGACGTTGGCCCCGGTAAGCTGGCAGTACGGCAGGAACGCGAAGGCGGCGACCGCGACGCCGACCTCGGTCATCTCGAAATCCCCCGGGAACGGCTTCCAGACGACCGCTCCGACCACCGAGATCACGTTGATCGCCACGACGGCGACGAGCGACACGCCGCCCATCAGCGCCCAGACCTTGATGACGTTGCGGGCGAGGCCGATCGGCCCCGCCCGCACGCCCCGGCCGGAACCGAGCGTCATTTGCCGCCGTGCGCCGCGATGCGCTCACGCGCCTTGGCGACCAGGGCCTTGCCGTCGATGCCCTTGGCGGAGACCTCGTCGACCCAGCGCTGCACCACCGGCTCCAATACCTTCTGGAAGGCGTCGGTCTCTTCCTTGGTCAGCGTGATGTGCTGGTTGCCGGCCTTGACGGCCAGGCCGATGCCGAACTCGTCGGAGGCCCGCCAGATGTCGCCGACCTGCCCCCACCACTCCGGTCCGGAGGCCTTCTTGAAGGCGGCCTTGATGTCGTCCGGGAGACCGTCCCAGCGGGCCTTGTTCATCGAGACCTGGAAAGTCGTGGTCCCGAAGCGGGCCTTGTCGACGCCCTCGATCTGGTACTCGGTCTGCTCCTGGATCTTGAGCGGCGGGATGATCTCCCAGGGGATCAGCGCACCGTCGACCACGCCCTTCTGCAGCGCCTGCGGCAGCTCCGGAACCGGCATGGCGACCGGCGAGGCGCCCAGCGCCTCGATGATCCAGGCGCCGGTGCGGGTCGGGATGCGCAGCTTCGTGCCGCTCAGGTCGTCGGGCTTGCGCACCAGCTTGTCGCGCATGTGAATGGCCTGGCCGGCATGGACGTGGAGGAACATGACCTCGACGCCCTTGTACTCCTCGCGCAGGTCGCTCTCGAACATGTCGTACATGGCGAGGTTGGCCGCCTTCGGGTCGTTCAGGTAGACGAACGGCAGCTCGAAGACCTCCGTGCGCGGGAACAGGCCCGGCGTGTAGCCGTTGACGGTCCAGACCAGGTCGACCACGCCGTCGCGGGCCTGCTGAATCAGCTCGGGCGGCCGGCCGCCCAGGGTCATCGCCGGATAGATCTGGATCTTGACCCGCCCGCCGGAGTTGTCCTCGACCGCCTTCGCCCAGGGTTCCAGCATCTTGGTCTGCGCGGGCGCCTTGGCCGGCAGCAGATGATGGAGCGTGAACTTGAACTCCTGGGCCGAGGCGGCGGCGCCGACGCCGACGGCCAATGCCAGCCCCAGCGTCGCGGCCTTAAGGCACTGCAATGGTCTCATGTCTTCCTCCCTGTCCGATCTTCTGGGCGTCCGGCCGCCGGCTTTTCGGTGCGACGGTTCTGCTCGGACCGCAACAGGCCGGCCCGACCCGGCGATTTCGTGTGCTGCACCCCCTCCCGCCGAACACCCGGATCGATCCGATCCCGCCGCAGAGCGGCATTTGCACCCCCGCCGCAGGGCGGAATGTGCACCCCTTGTATACACCACGATAGCGTCTTCTCGCCGCTACGCCGATACCCTCTCTCGTCGCACCCGCGTCGCCTTGCCCCGGTTTCGGCCAGCGGCTAGCGTGCCGGCCGGGAGGATCCGCGCCATGCCCCGCCACATCGTCTGCCTGACCTACGACTTCGACGCCCTGTCGCTGCCGATCGCCAAGGGCATGGTCAGCCCGACCGCCCTGTCGCGCGGCGAGTTCGGGCTGGTCGGGGTCGAGCGCATCCACCTGATGCTGGCCGACCGGCACATCCCGGCGACCTTCTTCGTGCCGGGCCACACCATCGAGAGCTTCCCCGGCTCGGTCGCCCCGCTGGTCGAGGCCGGCAACGAGATCGCCCATCACGGCTGGACCCACCGCCGCCCGAACGACCTGTCGCGCGAGGACGAGACCGAGGAGCTGGTACGCGGCATCGCGGCGATCCGCTCGATCACCGGCAAGCCGCCGGTCGGTTACCGCTCGCCGTCCTGGGACCTGTCCCCGAACACCCTGGAGCTGCTCATCGAACACGGCTTCGAGTACGATTCCAGCATGATGGGCCACGACTACCGGCCCTATCGGCCGCGCACGGGCGACCGCACCCCGCTGCTGGAACCGGCCACCTTCGGGCCCGAGACGCCGCTGATCGAGATGCCGGTGAGCTGGAGCCTCGACGACTATCCTCACTTCGAATGGTCGGTGATGTCGGGCGGCGCCCTGAATCCCGGCCTCGGGCACTGGCGCGGGGTCGTCGACAACTGGATCGCCGACTTCGACTACATGCGCGAGACGACGGACTGGGGCGTGATCACCTACACCTTCCACCCGTTCGTGTCCGGCCGCGGCCATCGGATGAAGGCGATGGCGGCGCTGATCGACCACCTGACCGGGGCCGGGGCCACCTTCCTCACCATGGCCGAGGCTGCCCGCGAGGCTGCCGAACGGGTCGGTCCGCCCAGGACATGACCGCGGCCACAGACCGCCGCGCCGCGCTGGCCGCCGGTCTCGCGCGGCTCGGCGACGAGCACCCGGCCCTGGCCGCGGTCATCGCCGAGGTCGGGACGCCGGAGCCGCGCATCCTCGAGCCCGGCTTCGGCTCCCTGCTGCGGATCGTCGTCGGCCAGCAGGTCTCGACCGCGGCGGCGGCGGCGATCTGGGATCGCCTGGCGGACGCCGGCGGGGACGACGTCGCGCGGTTCCTCGGCTTCGACGACGCCACGCTCGGCCGGATCGGCCTGTCGCGCGCCAAGATGCGCTATGGACGCGCGCTCGCCGCGGCCGTGGCGAACGGCACGCTCGACCCGTGCGGACTGGCGAATCTGCCAGGGGAGGAGGCCACGGCCCGGTTGACCGCCCTGCCGGGCATCGGCCGCTGGACGGCCGAGATCTACCGGATGTTCGCGCTGGGCGATCCCGACGTGTTCCCGGTCGGCGACCTGGCGCTGCGCGAGGGGGTCCGGATGGCGCTCGGTCTCGAGGATCGGCCACCCCCGGCCCGGGCCGAATCCCTGACCGCGGCATGGCGGCCCGAACGCAGCGCCGCCGCGTTGCTACTGTGGCGGCTGTACCGGCACCGCCGCGGCATCGCCGTGCTCGGCGCCGACGGTAGCGGGCCGTAAACGGCTCTGATAATCTACAATTCGAGACGTGTTGTACAATCGATCGGTCTACCGGGACGTGTCGAGTTCGAAGTCCGCCAGCAGTCGGGGCAAGCGCCTGCCGTTCGGCAGGCGCGCGGCGCGTCGGAGAGGCTCGTGAGCACCGTCGCTCCCCTGGCCGGAATGCCGACAGTCGACGTGGCGGTTCAGTCGGCCATCGACGCGATCGACGACAGTTTCCTGGTGCTCGACGCCGACGACCGGCTGGTCGCGTTCAACGCCGGCGCCCTGCGCGCCTTCCCGCACCTCGAACCGGAGCTGGTGGCCGGGGCCCGCTTCCAGGAGCTGATCCGGCGGGATGCGGAGGTCCTGCACGAGCGCGGCATGATCGACGACGTCGAGCGTGCCGTCGCCGACCGGATGCGACGCCACGCCCTGCCGAACAGCAGCTACGAGTCGCGACAGCCGGACGGCCGCTGGTTCCGCTCGGAGGATCGGCCGATGGCCGGTGGCGGCCGCGTGGTGATCACCCGCGACATCACCGACGAGCGGCGACACGCCGAGGAAGCGGCGCGCTACACCAAGCTGCTGCGCGGCACCCTCGAGAACATCAGCCAGGGCCTCTGCGCCTTCGACGCCGCCTACCGCCTGATGACCTGGAACGCGCAGCTGTTCGAGCTGCTCGACCTGCCCCACACCTTCGCCCAGGTCGGCACTCCGATGATCGACATGATTCGGTTCCTGGCCAGGCGCGGCGACCTCGGTCCGGGCGACGTCGGCGAGCTGACCGAAGAGGTCTACCGGATGTCGACCCAGACCCGGGGGACCATCTACGAGCGCCGGGACACCCGCGGGCGGACGCTGGAAATCCGCCTCCGGCCGCTGAGCGACGGCGGGCTTGTCGCGACCTACTCCGACGTCACCGACCGCCACAAGGTGCTGACCGCGCTGCGCGAGAGCGAGGAACGCTACGCCCTGGCCGCCGCCGGCGCCAACGACGGGCTGTGGGACTGGAACCTCGGCAGCAACCGGATCTTCTTCTCCGACCGCTGGAAGGAGATGCTCGGTTTCGCGGCCGACGAGATCAGCGACGGTGCCGAGGAGTGGTTCAGCCGCATCCACCCGGAGGACGTGCAGCGGGTCACCGCCCAGATCGACGCGCATCTGAGCGGCGCCGCCGCCAACTTCGAGAGCGAGCACCGCGTCCGGCACTTCGACGACAGCTACCGCTGGATGCTGGTGCGCGGCCTCGCGGTGCGCGACTCCGACGGCAACGCCTACCGGATCGCCGGCTCGATGACCGACATCACCGAGCGCAAGCGGTCCGAGGAGCAGGCGATCCACGACGCCCTGCACGACAGCCTGACCAGCCTCGCCAACCGGACGCTGTTCCTGGAGCGGGTCCGCCAGGCCCTGGCCCGGCAGCGCCGCACCCCGTCCGCCCAGTTCGCCGTCATCTACCTCGACCTCGACCGCTTCAAGGTGGTCAACGAGAGCCTGGGCCACGTGCATGGCGACGACCTGATCATCGCCGCCGCCCGCCGCCTGGAGCAGAACCTGAAGTTCGGCGATACCGTCGCCCGGCTCGGCGGCGACGAGTTCGCGATCATGCTGGAGGACGTCCGCGACAAGGAGGACGCGACCGGCCTGTCCGACATGCTCCAGAAGGCGCTGTCCACGCCGTTCATGCTGGGCGGCAAGGAGGTGTTCACCACCGCCTCCATGGGCATCGCCCACTCCGCCGAGAACTACGTCCGCCCCGAGGACATCCTGCGGGACGCCGAGCTGGCCATGTACCGGGCCAAGGAACTGGGCAAGGCGCGGTCCGTCGCCTTCGATCCGGCGATGCGCGGCACCACGGTCACCCCGCTCGACGTCGAGACCGATCTGCGGCGGGCGCTCGAGCGGCACGAGATGGTGCTGAACTACCAGCCGATCGTATCGCTGTCGGACGGCAGGATCCGCGGCTTCGAGGCCCTGGCCCGCTGGCACCATGCCGAGCGCGGCGACATCCCGCCGTCGGAGTTCATCCCGCTCGCCGAGGAGACCGGGATGATCGTCGAGCTCGGCCAGTGGGTGCTGCGCAACGCCTGCGCCCAGATGGTCGAGTGGAACCGGGACTTCACCGACCAGGGACCGTTCGAGATCAGCGTGAACCTGTCCGGCCGGCAGTTCACCCAGCTCGACCTGGTGCGCATGGTGACCAACAGCCTCGAGGGCACCGGCCTGCAGGCCAACTGCCTGAAGCTAGAGATCACCGAGAGCGCGCTGATGGAGAACGCCCAGCGCTCGGCACAGATGCTGCGACACCTCAAGGAGCTCGACATCAAGGTCTGCGTCGACGACTTCGGGACCGGCTACAGCTCGCTCAGCTACCTGCATACCTTCCCGATCGACACCCTGAAGATCGACAAGTCGTTCGTGCAGGACATGGGCCGCAACCGGCACAACCTCGAGATCGTGCGGACCATCGCGCTGCTGGCCCAGAACCTGCGACTCGACGTGATCGCCGAAGGCGTGGAGACGCCGGAGCAGCTCGCCCAGCTCCGGGCCATAGGGTGCGGCTACGCCCAGGGCTTCCTGTTCTCGCGACCCTTGACGACGGAGAACGTACGGCGCCTTCTGGCCGAGAACCGGGTCTGGTAGGATTCCCGCGGCATGAAGCGTTTCGAAGTCTACTTCCTCCAGAAGAAGCACGACGGTGTCTGGGACACCCTCGAACGGGCGCAGTCGGCCTCGGTCCTGGTGGCTTCGCTGGTCCGGGAGTTCGACTCCGGCGAGGACGCCGAGGTGCGGATCCTGGCCGGAGCCTACGACGAGGCGGCCGAGGACTGGGAGTTCACCCAGATCTTCTTCGTCGACCGCAGCGCGGTCGAGCTGTCGCTCTCGGAACGCGACGACGGCGGGCCCGCCTGGCGGAACGAGCCGATCGCGGACGACGACCGCGAGGCGGTCCCGGGCGGGCAGGCGTTCGCCGACGCCATCCGGCGCGCCAGCGACGAAGGCGAAGACCTGGACCTCGAGGGCTGGCCGCCGGCCGGCCGACGCGGCGCGGACGAGGCGCTGCCCGACGACGAGCCGCCGATCGGCCCGCCGCCGCGCTTCGATGCGCCGAAACGGCGGAGCGGCCAGGCGTTCTTCGTCATCGGCACGATCGTCATCGCGCTGATCCTGACCGCGGCGGCGGTCCTGGGGCTCGGTATCGCCCTCGACGCCCCGCAGGTGAAGCCGGTGATCTCGATGTTCCGGAACCTGACGGCCGGACTGGGGTCGGGCGATCGTGACGCCATGATCGCGCCCACCGGCAGCGACGCGGTGATGCCGGAGACCACCGGGCAGGTGATCACCTACCACGGCGTCGCGCCGGGGCTGCGCGGCCGCTGGTCGCCCGGCCGGTGCGACGAGACCTATATCGAGTTCGACGCCGAGGGCCTGGTGGTCGGCGCGCCCGGCCGGCCGGAATCCCTGAAGGTGCCGGTGGTCGAGACGCTGGAGGACGACTACACGTGGTACGTCCGGCGCTCACCCGACCTGGTCGAGCACTTCCAGAAGCTCGGCAAGAACGACCTGCAGCTGGTCGGCGACACCACCCGGGCCGGCTTCTCGACCCGGACCTCCGACATCCTCACCCGCTGCCCGTAAGCCGCTCCGGGTGGGGCCGTTCCGGCCGGGTCGCCAGGGCGATCGCCAGCAGCGCCAGCCCGAGCGCCGCCAGGTGGCCGGCGGTGAAGCGCTCGCCGAGGCCGACGATGGCGATCAGCGCGCCGCTGACCGGGATCAGCGCGGTGAACGCCCCGGCGATGCCGGCGTCGGCCTTGCGCAGCCCCTCGAACCACAGCAGGAAGGCGACCACGCTGCCGGCCGTGCTGTAGAACACGATCAGCGTCCAGGTGCCGGCGTCGATCGCCGGCCAGCCGTCCTGCGCAACCTGCAGCGCCGCCAGCGGCAGGAACATGACGGTCGCCGCCACCCCGGTGATGGCCGCCAGCGGCACCGGCGCCAGCCGCGCCCCGACACGCTTGGCGAGGACGGTGAACATCGCCTCCGAGAACACCGCACCGACCACCAGCAGGTTGCCGAGCAGAGACCGGGCGCCGGGGCCGGCCACGTCGTGCAGGGCGATCACAGCGATTCCGGCGCTCGCCAGCACGACCGCGCCGCAACGCCGAACCGTCAGGCGCTCGCCCAGGACCATCGCCGACAGCAGCAGGGTCGCCGCCGGAATCGTGCTGGTGATCAGCGCGGCATCGACCGCGCTGGTCCGTGCCACGCCCTCCAGGATCAGCATGGTGAACAGGAAGGCCCCGAAGAACGACAGCAGCCCCGCGACCGCCAGGTCCCGCCACGCCACCGTCCGCAGCCGGCCGTTGCGCAGCGCCAGCGGTACCAGGATCGCCGCCACGATCGCGAACCGCAGGAAGCCGAAGACGTAGACCGGCACCGCCGCCACCACCGGTTTGGCGACGGCGACGGTGGCGCCGGCCAGAACCATCGCCCCGGCGAGTTGCAGGTAGGCGAGCAGCATCCGTCCCTCCGCGGTTTCGACGGAAGGTGGCGCGATGGGGAAAGCGGGTCTTGAAGAAAAGTGCGGCGGCCGCCCGGCGTCAGAGCAGGCTGCCCTGCACCGGCATCGCCGGCCGCGGCGCCGCCGCCACGGGCTCGACCAGCGACGGGTCGTCGTTGCGGACGTTGCCGACCTTCGGGTCGACCCGGTAGGCCTCGATCGCCGCCGGGTCGCACGGCGCCATCAACCCGGCGGCGACCTTCGGTTCGGCGGTCAGCCAAGCCTCGAACTGCGCGTCGCCGAACAGCATGACCGGCATCCGGTGATGGATGTCGCGCACCGCCTCGTTGGCGTCTGTGGTGACGATCGTGAAGGTCTCGAGCGCGCTGCCTTCGCCGGTCCCCTCCCACAGCTCCCACAGGCCGGCGAACGCGAACGGCGCCCGGTCGCGGCGCACGACGCGCCAGGGCTGCTTGCGGCCGGCCTCGGTCTTCCACTCGTAGAAGCCGTCGGCCGGAACCAGACAGCGGCGGTACTTGAAGGCCCCGCGGAACGCCGGCTTCTCGGTCACGGTCTCGGCCCGGGCGTTGATCATCTTCGCCCCGATGCCGATATCCTTGGCCCAGAACGGCACGAGGCCCCAGCGCATGATGTGCAGTTCCCGCCCACCGCGCCCGCCTTCGCGCTTCGGGTCGCCGTTGCGGACCACCGGAACCTCCTGGGTCGGTGCGACGTTCCACCGCGGCTGCAGGTTCAGCAGCGTGTCGACCCGGAAGATCCGGCGCATGGCCTCGGGATCGGTGGTGATGCTGTACCGGCCGCACATGCGGGCCTCCCGGAAGTCGAACGATCACGGCACCGGTTCGCGGCTTGGCGGTGTCCCGGCCCGCCGCTACCATCGCGCCGACCCCCACGCTAGCAGGCGAGGCTGACATGGCGAAGTTCGGCATCGGACAGGGCATGAAGCGCAAGGAGGACCAGCGCTTCCTCACCGGTCACGGCCGGTACACCGACGACCTCGCCCCGGCCGGCGTCGTGCGGGCGGTGCTGGTGCGATCACCGGTCGCGCACGCCCGAATCACCGAGGTCGAGACGCTCGACGCCAGGGAAGCCCCCGGCGTGCTGGCAGTGCTGACCGGCGAGGACGTGGTCGCCGACGGCCTCGGCGACCTGCCCTGCGCCGCCCTGCTGCCGGGTCGCGACGGCAAGCCGGCGGTCGGACCGGCCTACCCGCTGCTGGCGCGCGACCGGGTCCGGCATGTCGGCGACGCGGTCGCCCTGGTGGTCGCCGAGACCTACGAGCAGGCGCGCGACGCGGCCGAGCTGGTGGAGTTCTCCTACGACCCGCTGCCGGCGGTGCCGGACATCGAGACGGCATCGGCCCCGGGCGCTGCGTTGGTCTGGGACGAGGCGCCGGGCAACCTCTGCCTCGACTGGGAGACCGGCGACGCCGCCGCGGTCGAGGCGGCGTTCGCCACGGCCGCCAGGGTCGCCGAGCTGACCCTGGTCAACAACCGCATCGTGGTGAACTCGCTGGAGCCGCGCGGGGTGGTCGCCGAATACGACGGCGGCGCCTACACCCTGCACGTCTCGACCCAGGGGCCGCACGGCGTACGCGACGTGCTGTGCGACATCCTCAAGATCGAGCCGTCCGCCATGCGCGTGGTCTCGCCGGACGTCGGCGGCGGCTTCGGCATGAAGATCTTCCCGTACCGGGAGCACGCGCTGGCGGCCTGGGCCGCGAAGCGAACCGGCCGGCCGGTCAAGTGGATCGGCGAGCGCACCGAGTCCTTCGTATCCGACACCCAGGGCCGGGACCACCGCTCGACCGCCCGCATGGCGCTGGACGCCGACGGCCGGTTCCTGGGGCTGTCGGTCGACACCAGGGCCGATCTCGGGGCCTACCTGTCGCTGTACGGGCCGGCGATCCCGACGGTCGCCGGCTCCGGCATGCTGGCCGGGCTGTATACCACCCCGGCGATCCACGTGCGGGTGCGCGCCTACTTCACCAACACCCTGCCGGTCGACGCCTATCGCGGCGCCGGCCGGCCGGAGGCCGCTTACCTGGTCGAGCGGCTGGTCGACGTCTGCGCCAAGGTGACCGGGATCGACCGGGCCGAGATCCGGCGCCGCAACTTCGCACCGGCCAGCGCCATGCCGTTCACCACGGCCCTCGGCGAGACCTACGATTCCGGCGACTTCACCGCCCATCTCGACAAGGCGATGGCGGAGTCCGACTGGACCGGCGTCGAGGCCCGCAAGGCGGCCAGCCGCAAGGCCGGCAAGCTGCGCGGCATCGGCCTGTCGACCTATGTCGAGGCCTGTGGCGGCGGCGGGCCTGAATGGGCCGACATGCGGGTCAACCCGGACGGCACCGTGACCGTCCCGATCGGCACCCGCTCGACCGGCCAGGGCCACGAGACCGCGTACTCGCAGCTGGTCACCGAGGTGTTCGGGATCGACAACGAGTTGGTCACCGTCATCCAGGGCGACACCGCGGCGATCGAGAACGGCGCCGGCACCGACGGCTCGCGCTCGCTGCCGGCCGGCGGCTCGGCCCTGAAGGCGGCGATCGACGTGGTGGTCCGCAAGGGCAAGCGGATCGCCGCCCATGCGCTCGAGGCGGCCGAGGCCGACATCGAGCTGGCCGACGGCCGGTTCGCGGTGGCCGGCACCGACCGCTCGATCTCGCTGGCCGAGGTCGCGACCCGAGCCCTGGACCCGAGCCAGCTTCCCGAGGGTATGGAACCGGGGCTGTCGGCCAGCGAGTCCTACAAGCCGAAGGCCTCGACCTATCCGAACGGCACCCATGTCTGCGAGGTCGAGGTCGACCCCGACACCGGCGTCGTGCAGGTCGACCGCTACACCGTGGTCGACGATTTCGGCGAGGTGGTGAACCCGCTGCTGCTGCAGGGCCAGGTCCACGGCGGCGTCGCCCAGGGCGTCGGCCAGGCGCTGTACGAGCGCGTCGTGTACGACGCCGACGCCCAGCTGGTGACCGGCTCGCTGATGGACTACTGCCTGCCGCGCGCCGACAACCTGCCGATGGTCGGCTTCGCCATGAGCCCGACCCGCTGCACCACCAATCCGCTCGGCGTGAAGGGCTGCGGCGAAGCGGGTGCCATCGGCGCGCCGCCGGCGGTCATCAACGCGGTGCTGGACGCCCTGGCGCCGCTGGGGGTGACCGACATCGACATGCCGGCCACGCCCGAGCGGGTCTGGTCGGCGATCCAGGCGGCCAAGCCGGCCGCCGCAGCCTGACGACGGAGTGGACAGCGTGAGCGAACTCGACAAGGCAGCGCTTCTCGACCGCATCGCCGTCCTCGCCCGCGAGGCCGGCCGGGTGATCCTGCCCTACTACGAAAGCGATCCGATCGTCGGCAGCAAGTACGACGGCAGCCCGGTAACCGCCGCCGACCGCGCCGCCGAGGCGGTCATCGTGCCGGTGCTGCAGTCCTTGACCCCGGACATTCCAGTGGTCGCCGAGGAGGCGGTTGCCGCCGGCCAGATCCCCGACGTCTCGGGCGGCCGGTTCTGGCTGGTCGACCCGCTCGACGGTACCAAGGAGTTCATCCAGAAGCGCGGCGACTTCACGGTCAACATCGGCCTCGTCTCCGATGGCGGGCCAGTGCTCGGCGTGGTCCATACCCCGGTCGACGGCATGCTGTGGGCCGGTGCGGTCGGCAATGGCGCCTGGGAGGAAGACGGCTCCGGCAACCGCAAGCCGATCGCGGTGCGCAAGGCCGATCCGGCGGCGCTGACCGTGGTCGCCAGCAAGAGCCATCGCAACCCGGCGCTCGAGGCCTATATCGACAGCCTGCCGGTGAAGGAGTCGGTGTCGCGCGGCTCGGCCCTGAAGTTCTGCCTGGTGGCGCGCGGCGAGGCCGACGTCTATCCGCGCACCGGGCCGACGATGGAGTGGGACACCGCCGCCGGCCACGCCGTGCTGCTGGCCGCCGGCGGCTCGCTGACCACCTTCGAAGGCAAGCCGTTCCTTTACAGCAAGCCGGATTTCCGCAACGGGTTCTTCATCGCCCGGGGCGGCTGACGCCGTGGTCGCGGCGCCGGGCCGGACCGCCGCCGGCCGCATTCCGGGGGCCTTGGCGGCACTGTGCCTGACGGCGGCGCTGGCGGCCGTTGCCGGCTGTCAGCAGCGGGCGCCGCTGGAACCCACAATCCGCCCCCCGGCCCGGCATCCGATACAGCCGCCGGCCGAGCCCCGGTCCCCGGCCCCGACCGCCGTCGACAGCGGCGAGCCGCGGCCGCTCACCCCGGGCCCGAACCCGCGGATCAGCCCGACGCCCGACATGGCGCCCCGGGTCGGACCGTCCGTGCCGGCGGGCACGTCGTCCCCCCGCCGTGATCTGGAGGAGCTGAACCGCGACCTCCGCCGGCAGCGGGACCTGCTCGAACGTGAGGATCCGGGACCGCCGGCCGGTACCATCGACCGGCGCCCCGGGACGATCCGCCGGACACCGGGGACCATCGAGATTCCCCGCTGACCACTTCACAGACCGCCTTCGATCCCTTATTACAAGATACATCTTGCGATAAAGGAGGTCCCCATGCGCGTGCTCGTGCTCGGCGGAACCGGCTCGATCGGTCGCGCCATCGTGCGAAGGCTCGGTTCGGCCGGCCATCAGGTCCGTGCCCTGGCGCGCAGTCCGGAAGCGGCGGAACGCCTGCTGGTTCTGGGCGCCGAGCCGGTGGCCGGCGACCTCGCGGCGCCCGCGCTCTGGACCGGCGCCGTGGTTCCCGAGGTCGACGCCGTGGTCCACGCCGCCTGCACCTTCGACGCCGACATGGGGCGGGTCGACGCCGCCCTGCTCGACGCCCTGCTCCCGGCCCTGGCCGCCACTGGACGGCGGCCGGCCCTGGTCTACACCGGTGGCTGCTGGCTGTGGGGGCCGTCGCCGGACCGGGCGATCGACGAAACCGTGCCGTTCGACCCGCTGCCGGCCTTCGCCTGGATGGTCCCGAACCTGCAGCGCGTGCTGGCGACCCCCGGCATCCGCGGCGCCGTCGTCCACCCGGCGATGGTGCACGCCGACGACGGCGGGCCGCTGGCGGCGATGGCCGAACAGGCACGGGCCGGCCGGCCGGTCCAGGTGGTCGGCTCGCCGGACGTGCTGTGGCCGCTGGTGCACGCCGACGATCTCGCCGAGCTGTACCGCCTGGTGCTGGAGGACGACGGTTTCGCCGGCCCGGTGATCGGCGTTACCGACGAGGCCGTGCGGGTCGGCGACCTCGCCCGCCGCTTCGGCGGTACCCCGGACGTGCAGGTCGTGCCGGAGGACCGGGCCGCCGCCGAACGCGGCGAATGGGCGAGAGGCTTCGCCCGCAGCCAGCGCCTGAGCGGCGCCCTGGCGCGCGACCGCCTCGGCTGGTCCCCGGGACACCGCCTGTCGAGCGCTGACCGGCAATCCGCCGCCTGAGTCGACAGGCGGCCGGCCCTGGAAATCGCCCGCCCGCCGCACTACTTTCGAGAGACGACACGGGGTGCCCGGGCAACCGGGCTGAGATCACACCCGCAGAACCTGATCCGGGTCATGCCGGCGGAGGGAGTCGTCGTCGATCGGCATCGGTCATCCATGCGCGTGCGTCGACTCTCCTCCGGAAACCGAGGGGAGACCGATGAACGAAGCCGCCACCGAAGCAACCACCATGCGGACCGACGCCCCCGATCACAGGCGCGAAGCCTGGGCCACTCTGCAGGCGGTTCGCGACAGCGGACCGCTGGTCCACAGCGTCACGAACCTGGTGGTGACCAACCTGACCGCCAACGTGCTGCTGGCGCTCGGCGCCTCGCCGGCGATGGTCGAGAACATCGAGGAGGCCGGCGAGCTCGCCGCTGCGGCCGGCGCCCTGGTGATCAACCTCGGCTCGATGTCGGCGGCCCGGACCGAGGCCATGCACGCGGCCGCGCTGGCCGCCGACCGCGCCGGAACGCCCTGGGTACTGGACCCGGTCGCGGTCGGTGCCTTGTCCTACCGCACCGGAGTCGCTCGCGAGCTGCTGGCGCACCGGCCGACGGCGATCCGCGGTAATGCCTCCGAGATCGCCAGCCTCGCCGGCGGCGACGGCGGCGGCAAGGGCGTCGACAGCACGCTCGACAGCGGCGCCGTCCTCGACGCGGCCCGGCGGCTGGCCCGCGACACCGGAGCCGTGGTCGCGGTCACCGGCAGGATCGACCGGGTGACCGACGGAGATCGGACGCTGGCGGTCGAGAACGGCCATGTCCTGCAGACCCGGGTAACCGGCATGGGCTGCTCGGCGACCGCGGTGATCGCAGCCTGCCTGGCCGTGTCAGGACCGGCCCGGCTGGCCGCGACGGCTTACGCGCTCGCTCTGTTCGGGTTCTCCGCCGAGCGTGCCGCCCGCGGGGCGGAGGGGCCGGCCTCGTTCCAGGCCGGGCTGATCGACTCGCTTTACGGGCTGACCGAGGCCCAGGTGCTGGCCGGGGTGCGGATCCGATGACCCGGCGGCCCTTCGACTTGTCGCTGTATCTGGTCACCGACCCGGCCCTGGTCCGCGGCCGGCCGCTGGAAGCGGTGGTGGCGGCCGCGGTCGACGGCGGCGCGACCCTGGTCCAGCTGCGCGACAAGACCGCCGATACCGGCGCCCTGATCGCGACCGCCGCGCGCCTGCTGGACGTTCTGCGGCCGCGCGGCGTGCCGCTGGTGATCAACGACCGGGTCGACGTCGCCCTGGCAGTCGGCGCCGACGGGGTGCATGTCGGCCAGTCCGACATGCCGGCCGCAACCGTGCGGCGCCTGCTCGGCGAGCACGCGATCGTCGGCCTGTCGGTCACCCGGGAGGCCGAACTCGCCGCGGTCGATCCGGCCGTCGTCGATTACCTGGGCGTCGGCCCGGTGTTCGCCACCGCGACCAAGGCCGATGCGGCCGCCCCGCTGGACGACGCGACGATCCGCCGGATCGTCGCCGCCAGTCGGCTGCCGACGGTCGGCATCGGCGGCATCCATGCCGGCAATGCCGGCCGGCCGCGCGCCCTCGGTCTCGACGGCATCGCCGTCGTCTCGGCGGTCTGCGCAGCGGCGGATCCCGGGGCGGCGGCGCGGTCGCTGCGCGCGGCGTTCGCCTAACCCGCGGCCTTCAGTACCTCGGCCGCCAGCGCCTTGACCTCGGCGGCGGCCGAGCCGGTGCGCTGGTACTCGGTCACCCCGAGCCCTTCCAGCAGGGCGGCGGCCAGGGCCACCCGGTTGCCGATCCGGCCCTTCGCCACCTTGGCCCCGAGCTCCTTCAGCTTGGCGGTCATCGCCTCGGTGAGCTTGGCGCGCGGCGGCACCCGGTTCAGCACCAGCAGGGCCGCGGTGTTCTCGCCGGCCGCCAGGTCGAGGGTCGCCTTGGTCGCCCAGAAGTCCATCGGGCTCGGCTGCAGCGGCACCACGACCAGATCGGCCGAGCGCACCGCGATCTTGGCCTCGGTCTCGGCATGCGGGGGCGAGTCGATCAGCACCACGTCGTGGGTCTTCGCCAGCTTCTCGACCTCGTTGGCGGTCCGCCAGCCGGTGATCCGGTGTACAGACAACCCGCCCTTTCCGCGCCCGCCGGACGGTGCCGGCACCCCCATCTCCTCGCGCATCGCCCACCACGAGCTGAGCGAGGCCTGCGGGTCGATGTCGACCACCGCCACCGATTTGCCGGACTGCGCCCAGGCGACCGCGAGGTGCGCGGCGATCGTGGTCTTGCCGGCCCCGCCCTTCTGCTGGGCGACGGTGACGATGCGGGCGGTCATGGGAGCCTCCTCGGGTCCGCGGGCGACGGCGGCAGTGTAACGGCTTGCGTCGAATGCTGCACCTGCGAACAAGCAGGGAATGCGCGCGCGCTCTTGACGGGCCGCCGGCTTTGCGCGACCCAGCGCGGCCATGTCCGATCCGACCGCCCGAAACAGCGCCCCGAACGGCGCCCCGATCCGGCCCGTCGACGACCCGCAGGCGCGGGCCGAGGCCGCCCGGCTGCTGCGGGCGGGCGCGCTGGTGGCGTTCCCGACCGAGACGGTCTACGGGCTCGGCGCCGACGCCACCGACGAGGAAGCGGTCGCCCGGATCTTCGCCGCCAAGGACCGTCCGCGCTTCAACCCGCTGATCAGCCATGTGCCGACCGCCGAGGCGGCGTTCGCCCTGGGCGAGCCGACGCCGGCGGCCGAGACGCTGGCCGCCGCGCACTGGCCGGGCCCGCTGACCATGGTGCTGCGCCGCCGTCCCGGCTGCCCGATCGCCTGGCTGACCAGTGCCGGGCTGGAGACCGTGGCGCTGCGGGTGCCGGAAAGCGCCGCCGCCCGCGCCCTGCTGGCCGAAGCCGGCCGGCCGATCGCCGCACCCAGCGCCAACCGCTCCGGCCGGGTCAGCCCGACGACCGCCGCCCATGTCGCCGAGGAGCTCGGCGACCGGGTGGCGCTGATCCTCGACGGCGGCCCCTGCCCGGTCGGGCTGGAGAGCACGGTGGTCGACCTGTCGGGCACTCGACCGCGCCTGCTGCGGCCGGGCGCCGTCACCCGCGAACAGCTCGAGGCGCTGCTCGGCCCGGTCGAGCTGGCGGCCGCCGGCGACGCGATCGCCGCTCCCGGCATGCTGGCCAGCCACTACGCGCCGCGCGCCGCCGTCCGGCTCGACGCCACCGACCGGCGACCGGGCGAGGCGTTCCTGGATTTCGGGACGACCCGGGCCGACGCCGATTTCGACCTCAGCCCGTCCGGCGATCTCGTGGCGGCGGCCGCCCACCTGTTCGCCGCATTGCGCCGCCTCGACCGGCCGGGCGTGACGGCGATCGCCGTGGCCCCGATCCCGGCCGGCGGCCTGGGGGCGGCGATCAACGACCGCCTGCGCCGGGCCGCCGCGCCGCGGGGGTGAGAGGACCATAAGGCCAAGCGCGGCGGCGCATATCGCGCATGCGGCCGGCCGGGTTGTGCCGCCGGGGGCTTTGCCTAATATCCCCCGCGAGTTTCTGGACCGATCAGGAGAGTCCGATGGCCGCCCCCGCCGCCGTCGCTGCCGACAGCACCGCTCCCACCGCCGACGCCGCGCTCGACCGCATCAGGACCATCGTCGGCCCGAAGGGCTGGACCGACGACGCCGAGGCCATGCGGCCGCATCTCGAGGACTGGCGCGGGCTGTTCAAGGGCAAGGCGCGGATGCTGGTGAAGCCGGCGACGACCGAGGAGGTCGCCGGGGTGGTCGCGGCCTGCCACGACGCCGGCATCCCGATCGTCCCGCAGGGCGGCAACACCTCGCTGTGCGGCGCCTCGACGCCGGACGATGCCGGCGACGGCATCGTGCTGTCGCTGGTCCGCATGAACCGGGTGCGCGACCTGGACGCCGACAACTACACCCTCACCGTCGAAGCCGGCTGCGTGCTGGCCGACGTCCAGGCGAAGGCGGCGGACGCCGACCGCTACTTCCCGCTGTCGCTGGCGGCCGAGGGCAGCTGCATGATCGGCGGCAACCTGTCGACCAACGCCGGCGGCACCAACGTGCTGAAGTACGGCAACGCCCGTGAGCTGGTGCTGGGCCTCGAGGTGGTGCTGCCGGACGGCCGGATCTGGAACGGCCTGCGCGGCCTGCGCAAGGACAATACCGGCTACGACCTCAAGCAGCTGTTCCTCGGGGCGGAGGGCACGCTCGGCATCATCACGGCGGCGGTGCTGAAGCTGTTCCCGAAGCCGACCGACGTTCGCAGCGCGTTCTGCGCGGTGCCGAACGTCGCCGCCGCGGTCACCCTGCTCGGCCGGGCCCGGGCCGAGAGTGGCGACGCGGTCGAGACCTTCGAGTTCATGCCACGGCTGGTGCTCGACCTGGTGCTCAAGCACTTCCCGGACACCCAGGACCCGCTGCAGGAGCGCTACGAGCAGTACGTGCTGCTGGAGCTGGTCTCGACTGCCTCCGGCGAGAGCGACCTGGCCGCCAAGCTGGAAGCGATCCTGGAGTCGGCGTTCGAGGACGGGCTGGTGCTGGACGCCGCAATCTCGCAGTCCGAGGGTCAGCGCCAGGAGTTCTGGAAGCTGCGCGAGAACGCCTCGGAGGCGCAGAAGCTGGAAGGCGCGTCGATCAAGCACGACGTCTCGGTGCCGGTGTCGCGCATCGCCGAGTTCTACGACGCCGCGTGGGAACGGGTGCAGCAGGTCGACGGCGCCTGCCGGCTGGTCGGCTTCGGCCATGTCGGCGACGGCAACCTGCACTACAACCTGCAGGCCCCCGAAGGCAGCGACGGCAAGGCGTTCCTGGCGAAGTGGGAGGACTTCAACCGGGCGGTCCACGACGTCGTGGTGGAGATGGGCGGCTCGATCAGCGCCGAGCACGGCATCGGCCGCCTGAAGCGCGAGGAACTGGCGCACTACAAGGACCCGGTCTCGCTCGACCTGATGCGGACCCTGAAGGCGGCGCTCGATCCCAAGGGTATCTTCAACCCCGGGAAGGTGATCTGACCCGGGGCGGGAGGCCACGGCGATTTTACCGGCCACAAGCCGACGCCGGCGGCGTATACGGGACCTCGAACCCGGAGCGCCGTGACCGCCATGCCGAACGATCATCAGACCCGCCAGCACGCGATGAGCCTGCCCGAGATCGTCGCCGGGATCGAGCGGCGCATCGCGGCCGCGCGGGTTCGAACCCGACCGTTCCCGCACGTCGTCGTCGACGACGTGCTGCCGCAGCCGGTGCGCCAGGCGATCGACCGGTTCTGGCCCGGCGAGGACCGGCTGTACCTGTCGAACCACTTCCTGCGCGGCGAGGTCCGGGTCGCGCAGCTGGCGGGCGCCACCGAGGGCCGCGAACGCGACTTCTGGAACGCCGTCCGCTTCATCACCGCCCGCACCGGCCGAGCGATCCGCGCCAAGCTGGACCGCCACCTGCACGACAAGTTCCGTCCGCTGCTGGGGCCGGACTGGCGGCGCGTCCTGGGCGACGTCACCTACCACGACCGCGACGCCATGCTGGCGAACTACACCGGCAAGCTGGACATGGAGCCGCACATCGACCACGCCATGGTCGCGATCAACGGCTTCGTCTATCTGGACGATCCCGACCAGCCGACCCCGGAACCGCGTCGCGGCACCATGCTGTACCGGTCGCTGGGCTTCGCCTGGCCGTCCAACATCCCGATCCCCGGCAAGCTGCAGCAGCGCTTCCTGCGCGAGGCCGGGGAGGTCACCTGGCGGGACAACCGGCTGCTGGCCTATGTCAACGGCCCGTGGTCGTTCCACGGCGTGCCGAAGCAGGACCTGGGCGAGGGCCGGCGGCGGCTGCTGATGTTCGGCAGCCTGCTGGACAAGGCGACCACCGAGCGGATCTACGACGAGGCGCTGCGGTAACGCGGATGATCGTTCGTCCCTTGGGATAGGATCGGGCTGGCCAGGCGTCTACACGTCAGGTCCTACCGACAGAGTCCCTCACATGAGCAGCGCCCCGGCAATCGCCACCCCCCGTGCCGATGTCGGCCTCCACGAAGCCGCAGCCTGTATCCGACAGCGCATTCTCCAGACACCGGTCCGGACCGAGCCGTTCCCCCATCTGGTGGTCGACGAACTGCTGCCCGACGCCGTACGGCGCGGATTGGATGAGTACTGGCCCGAGCGTGCGCGCATGGGGCAGACCAACTGCATGTTCCGCGGCGAAGCGCGGGTGTCCCGTCTCGCCGCAGTGTCGTCCGGCAGCGAACGCGCGTTCTGGGAGGTCCTGCGGTCGCTCACGACGGCGGTGAACCGCGCGATCCGAATCAGGCTCGCGAAGTACAGCGTGATCAAGTTCTACATGATGGCGGGTCCGGGCTGGCAGCGCCGGCTGGAGACCCCGGTCTACGAGGACGACGACGCGCTGCTGGCGCACTACACCGGGATCGTCGACCTGCCGGTCCATATCGACCATGCGCGCCTCGTGATGAACGCCTTCGTCTATCTCGAGGACAGGGACTCCCGGACACCGGAACCGCTCAGGGGCACGATGCTGTACCGGTCGCTCGGTTTCGCGTGGCCCACCAACGCCGAGATACCGCGACCGCTGCGGGAGCGCTTCCTGCGCGAGGAGGTCGAAATCGGCTGGCGCGACAACCGGTTGCTGGCCTACGTCAACGGGCCGACATCCTTTCATGGCGTTCCCCGGCACGATCTCGGCGTCGGTCGTCGCCGGCTGCTGATGTGCGGCAGCCTGCTGGACCAGGCGACCACCGCCCGGATCTACGACGAGACCCTGCGCTAAGCCGCAATGCACCAGATTGCCCGACCGCGCGGTGCGCGATAGAACCTGCCGAACGGCCGCCCGACGGCACGCGAGGGAGGACATCATGAGCGCCTACGCCGCTCCGGTGCGCGACATGCGCTTCGTCATCGAGGACGTGGTCGGGCTCGGCCGGGTCGCCGCCCTGCCCGGGCTGGAAGGCACCGACGGCGACCTGCTGGAGCAGATCCTGGCCGAGGCCGGCAAGCTGGCCGGCGGCGTGCTCGCCCCGCTGAACGAGATCGGCGACCGCCAGGGTTCGCGCCTGGAGAACGGCGTGGTCCGCACCCCCGACGGCTTCGCCGACGGCTACCGGCAGTTCATCGAGGGTGGCTGGAACGGCGTCGCGTTCGAGGAGGAGTGGGGCGGCATGGGCCTGCCCTGGCTGGTCGCGACCGCCCTTCAGGAAATGTGGCAGGCCTCCAACCTCGCCTTCGGGCTGTGCCCGCTGCTGACCCAGGCGGCGATCGACGCCCTGCGCGAGGTCGGCTCGGAGGAGCAGAAGCGGCTGTACCTGCCGAAGCTGGTCAGCGGCGAGTGGACCGGCACCATGAACCTGACCGAGCCGCAGGCCGGCACCGACCTCGCCGCCATCCGCACCCGCGCCGAGAAGATGGACGACGGCAGCTACCGGCTGCGCGGCCAGAAGATCTTCATCACCTACGGCGATCACGACTTCACCGACAACATCGTCCACCTGGTGCTGGCGCGCTCGCCCGACGGCATCGAGGGCACCAAGGGGCTGTCGCTCTACATCGTGCCGAAATTCCTGGTGAACCCGGACGGCTCGCTCGGCGCCCGCAACGACGCCAAGCCGATCTCGGTCGAACACAAGCTCGGCATCCACGCCAGCCCGACCTGCGTGATGGCCTATGGCGAGAACGAGGGTGCCGTCGGCTACCTGGTCGGCGAAGAGAACCGCGGCATCGAATACATGTTCATCATGATGAACAACGCCCGGCTGGCGGTCGGCCTGCAGGGCCTCGCGATCGCCGAACGGGCCTACCAGCAGGCCGTCGACTACGCCCGCAACCGGGTGCAGAGCCGTGCCCTGCAGGGTTCCGCCGGACCGGTGTCGATCATCCATCATCCCGACGTGCGCCGCATGCTGATGACCATGAAGGCGCAGATCGAGGCAATGCGCGGGCTGATCTACGACGTCGCCGCGGCCATCGACGTGGCCGACCGGCACCCCGACGCCACCGAGCGCAGGAAGGCCCAGGCCCGCGTCGACCTGCTGATCCCGGTCGCCAAGGCGTGGTGCACCGACGCCGCGGTCGAGATCTGCTCGACCGGCGTGCAGGTGCACGGCGGCATGGGCTTCATCGAGGAGACCGGCGCCGCCCAGCACTACCGCGACGCCCGCATAACCCCGATCTACGAGGGCGCCAACGGCATCCAGGCCCTCGACCTGGTCGGCCGCAAGGTGGCGCGCGACGGCGGTGCCGCGATGGACGCGTTCCTGGTCGACGTCGACGCCACCCTGGCGGCGCTGGCCGGCGACGATCCGGCCCTGGCCCACCTGCGCGACCGCCTGTCCGCCGGCCGCGACGCGCTCGCCCGCGCCACCGACTGGGTGGTGGCCACCATGCCGAAGGACCCGGCGGCGGCGGCCTCGCCGTCGGCGCTGTTCCTGAAGCTGTTCGGGCTGGTCGCCGGAGGCTGGCTGATGGCGCGCTCGGCACTGGCGGCCCGCGATGCGCTGACGGCCGGCGCCAACGGCGACGCGAGCTGGCTGGAGACCAAGCTGGTGACGGCGCGCCACTACGCCGACCACCTGCTGTCCCAGGCGCCGTCCCTGCTGGCCGCGATCGAGGCCGGCGGCACCACGGTCATGGCGCTGGCCGAGGACCAGTTCTAGGGCAGGAACACTACTTTCGAGAGAACTTTAAGTAAGATCGCATTCTCATAGCAGGCATCGGGCGTTATCCTCCCCTGCAGAGGGTCACAGGGGAGGAAACCATGTCCGACAACCAAGACGGCAAGCCCGTCATCAAGCGCCGGGATTTCCTGGCTGGGGCCACCGCCCTGACGGCGGCACTCCCGTGGCTGCCGAAGGCCGCGATCGCCGCCACGAGCGGCGAGCGCGCGCCCGAGGGGGCGAAGATCGCCCGGCTCGGAATCTATCCGGCCATCGGGATCTGCCGGGTCGGCGGCAGCGCCAAGTGGTTCCTGGCCCCCGAGGTTCCGGGCCTGCCACCGATGCCGGACGGCGGTTTCAAGGACGGCGAGCAGGCGATCAAGAAGCAGGTGCAGCGCTTCCGGGTCTACGCCTTCGACGCCCGGGGCCGCGTGATCCGAGAGATCACCGCCGCCGACGCCAGGATCGAATGGCGGGTGCACGTCGCCAACACCAAGGCGGCCTGGTACGGCTTCAACAACCCGCTCGACAACGGACCGCTGGCGCCGGGGCTGCCCGGGCAGCGCCGCAACCAGTACTTCGTGAGCGACGAGGAACGCCTGAACATGCTGGTGATCGACGGCGGCGAGACCACGATCGCCGGCGCCGACACCAATCCGAACGGCGACGACCCGCAGTACGCCATGGGCGGCCGCTTCTGGGACCAGGTCGACGTCGGCCTCGGTCACCTGCGCACCGACGCCGACGGCCGCCTGCTGGTGTTCCCGCCGGACGGCAAGTCGGCGAGCCCGACCAACGCGCCGATCACCAGCTTCGCCGACAACAACGGCTGGCACGACGACTGGTGCGACGGGCCGGTGCAGGCCAGCGTCACCCTCGGCGACGGCACCGTCATGGCGGCCGATCACGCCTGGGTGGCCTCGGTCGGACCGAACTTCGCGCCGGAGATCCCGCCGGTCTCGACGCTCTACGACGTGATCTCGAACCTGAACGTGCAGCAGGGATGGTCCGAGCCCCCCGCCGAGCCGATCTCGTTCCGCAAGCACGTCTATCCGACCTTCCTGCGGCTCGGCCTGATGGAGTGGGTCGCCGCGGAGGCCAACCTCCGGCAAGGCTGGCTCAAGGTCGGCAACTTCCTGGACCCGGACTACGTCAGGCAGCTCGCCGATCCGAGTCCGGCCAACCGGGCGTTCCGGCAGTCGGTGTTCGAAAAGTTCCGCGACCCGCACAACGACAAGCCGGACGCCTACAAGACCGAGCGCCTGAAGATGCCCTACATGCTCGGCGACGGCGTCAACTACGACGGCAGCCCGCTGCAGTGGTTCCGGTTCCCCGAGCTTCAATACCGGCACCTGCGGATGTGGGCCGAAGGCCTGTTCGTCGACGACCTGAACGACGCCGCGGCCGACGCCGTCACCTCCATCGACCAGGTCGACCTGGCGCAGCAGCCCGAGGCCCTGACCCACGCGGCGCTGGAGCCCTGCTCGGGCGGGGCGTTCCATCCGGGCGTGGAGCTGACCTACTACCTGCGGCTGGCGCCGATGTACGCCCGCAACACCGATCCGAAGGCCGAGCCGTTCCGGATCGCGCTCGGCGACCGGCCGACGCTGCTGCAGGACATCGGCTTCCTGCTGACGCCGCAGGCCGCGTTCGAGGGCAACCCGGACCTGGGCACGCCGCCGCCGATCGGTCCGCAGGGCCCCGGCGACCTGACCCGCTGGATGGGGCTGCCCTGGCAGTGCGACGCCTTCAGCTGCCAGCAGGTACTGATGCAGGCCGACTTCCCGACCGCGGTCTGGTGGCCCGCCCTGCTGCCGATCGACGTGCTGCCCGAGGCCTACTACGACAACATGATGCGCGACGACCTCTCGGACGACGAGCGGCTCAAGTTCTTCGAGAACCGCGTGGCCTGGTCGCGCGGGGTGGCCGGCATCGGCTACCACGCCAACGCCAGCTACTGGGACGGCATCACCAACATGATCGCGCTGTGGGAACGCATGGGCTTCGTGGTCAAGCGGCCGGGGCCGGACGGCACCGGCAAGCTGGCGGCGATCCCGAAGGAGGTGTTCGTCGAGGTCGGGCGCAGCAACGTCGAGGGCCGCTTCAAGTGGACGCCGTCGATGGGTGACCTGCCGAATTGACCGACCTCGGCCTGGCGGACGTCGCCGTCGTCGGCGGCGGTATCGCCGGGGCCGCGGCCTGCGTGGCCCTGCATCGTGCCGGACTGCGCAGCCTGTGGATCGCGCCCGCCTCCGCGAGCGGTGGGGACCGGGTCGGCGAATCCCTGGCGCCGGCGGCACGGCCGATCCTCGCCGAACTCGGCCTGGACGGCCTGACGGAGCGCCCTGGGCACCGGCCCGCCAACGCCGCCTTCTCGGCCTGGGGCACCGACCGGCTGGTCGAGCGCAACGCCATCGTGCACCTGGAGGGCCCCGGCCGGGTGCTCGACCGGGCCGGCTTCGAAGCCGACCTGCGGGCGGCGGCCGACGGCAGCACCGGGCGGTGCCGGGAGCAACTGGCCGCGGTCTCCTGCGCCGACGGCCGCTGGCGGCTGGAGCTGGCCGGCGGCCGCTCGACGACCGTCCGCTTCCTGGTCGACGCCAGCGGCCGAGCCTCGGTCGTCGGGCGAACCCTCGCGACTTCCAGGCGCGACGACCGCCTGGTGGCCGCCTGCGCGTTCCTGCCGCATCGCGACCCGAAAGTCGAGCCGACGCCGGCGACCCTGATCGAGGCGGTCGAGGACGGCTGGTGGTATGCCGCCCTGCTGCCGGACCGCCGGCTCTCGCTCGCGTACTTCAGCGATCCCGACCTGCTGCCGCGCGGGCTGTCCCGCGACCTGCCTGCGTGGCAGACGTCGATCGCCGGTTCGACCTACGTCTCGCACTGGCTGGCCGATGCCGGCTTCGACGCCGACCGGCCGCCCCGCCTGCACAGCGCCGGCACCACCTGGCTGGAGCCGGCCGCCGGCACCCGTGACGGCGCCGGCTGGGCCGCGATCGGCGACGCGGCGGCGGCGTTCGACCCGCTGTCGTCGCACGGCATGACCACCGCGCTGTGGGCGGCGGCGCGCATCGGCAAGGTGGCGGCCGCCTGGCTGGGCGGGGACCCGGAGCCGCTGTCGGCCTATGCGCATGCCGTCGCCGCCGGCATCTCCCGCTTCCGGGCCCAGCGCGCGGAGGTCTACGGCCGGGAGCAGCGGTTTCCCGACGCGCCGTTCTGGCGGCGGCGCAAGCCGGACGGCGTCACTGCCTTGCCACGACGGTGAGGCCCACCCATGCTTCCCCGCCGGGCTCGACCGACCCGGATCTGCCATGGAAGGGAAGCGGCATTGGCCAATCTGGACGCGATGCCCCGCGCCAGCGGCGCGGTGGCGACGAGTGCGGCTCCGGCGAGCCGACTGGGGGCCCGGGTTCTGGAGGCCGGCGGCAACGCGGTCGACGCGGCGGTCGGCGCCGCCCTGGCGCTGACGGTGGCGGACCCGGCCAATGTCAGCCTACTGGGAAGGTGCCATGCGCTGGTGGTCGGCCCCGGCGGGGGCGCGCTGGCCGTCGATGGTGCGACCGAAGCGCCGCGCCGGGTCGGGGCGCCGGGACCGACGCCGCTGTCGGGCCATGCGGCCGCCCCGCTGCCCGGGATAATCCCGGCGCTGCACACCCTGTGGCGGCTGCGCGGCCGGCTGGCGTGGCGCGACATCGTGCGGCCGGTGGCGGAACTGGCCGCCGACGGCTTCGAGGTCGCCGCCAACCAGGCCCGCACCTGGAACGACAGCGTCGCCAAGCTTACCCGCGACCCGGTCGCCGCCCGGCTCTACCTCAAGCCCGACGGCTCGCCGTACCGGGCCGGCGATCGGTTCCGCAACCCGGTGCAGGCGGACTTCCTGCAGGCGCTCGCCGAGCAGGGGCCGGACCTGCTGTTCGGTTCGGTCGCCGAGAGCCTGGAGGCCGAGAGCCGGGCCGGCGGCGGGTTCCTGACCGCCGGCGAGATCCGGCAGTACCGGGCGCTGCCCGGCGAGACGGTGCGCCTGCCCTACGCCGGCTACGAGCTGGTCACCGTGGGTCGGCAGGCCTGGGGCTACACGCTCGCGCTGATGCTGGGCATTCTCGACGCCTGGAAGCGGACGGCCGGCTGGGGCGGGCCGATCCCCGACGCGGTCATGGCGCTGGCCCTGCACCGCGCGCTCGCCGAGCAGCCGCAGGAGATCGGCACCCTGAAGCCCCGGCCCGGCGGGCGCAGCCACGAGTCCATGCTGGAGCCGGCGTTGCACGAGGCGGCGGCGGCGCGGATCGTCGCCCTGCTGTCCGGTCCCCGGGAGACGCTGGCCGCCCATGTCGGGGCGCCGGAGCCGGAGCCGGAGGTCGGAGAGAAGCGCGGCGACACCACGCACCTCTCCGCCATGGACGGCGACGGCCTGGCGGTGGCGCTGACCGCGTCGATCGGCCCGAGCTTCGGCGCCGCCGTCGCCTCGGCCTCGACCGGGTCGCTGTTCGCGCACTCCTACCGCATGGCCAGCGACCCGACGCCGGGCGCGCGCGACCGCACCGAGATGTCGCCGGCCATCCTGCTGCACGACGGCCGCCCGGTGCTGGCGGCGGGCGGCGCGGACAACGAGCGGATCCCCGGGGCGACCGCCCAGGTCATCTGCAACGTGGTCGACAGCGGCATGGAGCTGCAACAAGCGGTCGCGGCACCGCGCGTGAACTGGGGCGCCGGCCTGCTGCGGACCAGCGCGTGGATGCCGGCCGAGCGCCGGACCCGCCTCGCGGAGGCCGGCTTCGCGCTGGCTCCGGCAGAGGGCGTGACGGCACGCACCGGCGTGGTCCAGGCCGTCGGCGTCGCCCCCGCCGACGGTCGTCTCGTCGGTGCCGCGGACCCCAGCTATGACGGCACCGCCGTCGTTCAGGCAAGAACGACGCCGCGCCTGGCGTGATCGCGGCACCGGCCCGGTTCGCGCCGGCGATCCGCCCTACTTGATGATCCCGTCCAGCGGGTTCAGCCGGAAATGCGGGATCGGCGTGATCTCGAGCGAGCCCATCGACCCGGCCTGGTTGCCGGTGCCGTCCGGGAACATCGCCTTCATGCCCTGGCGCACCATCTCGCGCAGCGTCGGGTCGCTCGGCCCCGACAGCTTCGGACCGGAGATCTTGGCTGCGGCGATCGGCTCGCCCTTGTCGCAGAACGCCATGAACAGGTTGGTGCGATCGGCATAGCGGGCCGCCACCACCGACTGGTACGCCGACCGGCAGGCGTCGGTGGCGGTCGCCGCCTGCTCGGCGTCGAACCGGGCGACGATCCGGTAGTTGTTGCGCCTGGCCGCCCCCGGGTTGGCCGTGTAGGTCACGTCGGAGCCCAGAACCGAGCCGTCGGCGTACCCGGCGAGCCGTTCCGCGACGTCCTGCGGAGTCAGATGGAACGGCGCGTTCACCGAAACCATCAGCACCGGCGAGTTGTAGCCGGCGAAGGTCAGGAAACGGTGCCGCGGTCCGGCCTGCACGCCGGTCATGGTGTCCTGGGCGGTCACGCAGCCCGACAGCAGCAGCAGGGCGAGGAAGGCAAATCGGCGCATCGATCGTCTCCGTGTCGGCGTCAGCAACAGATGAGGCCTGACGCCGCCACGGGCAAGGCGGCCTGATGCCGCGTCGGCGTTTGCCCGGCACCGACGATCGGCTATCGTCGCGACCGGCACAACCAGCGCACGGATACCAGGCATGACAACCCCGGACGACGTCCTCGATTTCTGGTTCCGGGAGACCCCGCCGGCGAAGTGGTTCGAGAAGGACGACGCCTTCGACGCCACCCTGCGGGACCGCTTCGGCGCCCTGCATGCCGAGGCGGCGGCCGGGGGGCTGACCGACTGGGAGAACAGCGCCGACGGCCGGATGGCCCTGATCCTGGTGCTCGACCAGATGTCCCGGAACCTGTATCGCGGCGACCCGCGCGCCTTCGGCCAGGACGAGCGGGCCCGTGCCGTCGCCCGCCGGGCGATCGCCGCCGGCGACCACGCGTTCGCCGGCAAGGAACGCTGCCAGTTCCTGTTCCTGCCGTTCGAGCACAGCGAGGACCTGGCCGACCAGTGGTGGTGCGATGCGCTGTTCCGCGCGCTCGGCGACGACAACCTGATCCACTACGCCGTGCTGCACCGGGTGATCATCGAGCGCTTCGGCCGGTTCCCGCACCGCAACGCCACCCTCGGCCGCACCAGCACCGTCGAGGAGCTGGCGTTCCTCGAGCAACCCAACTCGTCATTCTGACCCGGAGGCCCTTCGTGACCGACAAGCCCGTGATCGTCGTCCTGTCGCCCTGGTACACCGTGGCCATGGATGAGCTCGACCAGCACTTCACCGTCCACAAGCTGTACGAGTCGAAGGACCCGGCCGCGCTGCTGGCCTCGGTCCGCGACACCTGCGTCGGCATCGCCGGCAGCAAGGTGTGCGACGCCGCCACCATGGACGCCCTGCCGAACGCCAAGGTGATCGCCCATCACGGCGTCGGCTACGACGGCGTCGACGTGGCCGCCGCCACCGCCCGAGGGATCAAGGTATCGAACACCCCCGACGTGCTGAGCGACGAGGTCGCCGACTTCGCGATCGCCCTGACCCTGGCGACCCTGCGGCGCATCCCGCAGGCCGACCGCTACGTGCGCGAGGGCCGCTGGGAGCGCGAAGGCGACATGAAGTTCACCGACCGGATGTGGGGCCGCAAGGTCGGCATCCTGGGCCTGGGGCGGATCGGCATCGAGATCGCCCACCGGTTCGCGGCGTTCAAGATGGACATCGCCTACCACACCCGCAGCAAGCGTGACGTGCCGTTCACCTACTACAGCTCGCTGCTCGACATGGCGCGCGCCGTCGACATCCTGGTGGCGATCGTGCCGGGCGGCGCCGGCACCAAGCACCTAGTGAACCGCGAGGTGCTCGACGCCCTGGGCCCGAACGGCGTGTTCGTCAACGTCGCGCGCGGCAGCGTGGCCGACGAGGACGCGCTGATCGCGGCGCTGAAGGACGGCCGGCTGGGGGCCGCCGGCCTCGACGTGTTCGCCGACGAGCCGCGGGTGCCGCAGGCGCTGAAGGACATGACCGAGAACGTGGTGCTGCAGCCGCACCAGGCCAGCGCCACCCACGACACCCGGCTCGCCATGGGCCGGCTGGTGATGGAGAACCTGCTGCTCGGGATCGCCGGCAAGCCGCTGATCACCCCGGTGAACTGAGGCACTGCAAGTGCCTCATCCCGGCCGGCTGCCCAGCCGAGCCGGTGCCCGGACGCACTGCGGCACCGTAGGTCCCGGATCGCCGCTGCGCGTCGTCCGGGATGAGGGTGAAAAGGACAGACAGCCGGCGTTACCCCTCATCCCGGAGCGGGCCGCCGCCGGCGGAACGCATCCGAGATCCACGGCGCGACGGGCCTTGCCTCAGGGCGCGGCCGGCTTGTCCTTCGCCGGGCCGGTGTAGTCCTCGACGCCGGACGCCAGGGCGCTGCAGGCCAGCCTGATGTACTTCGGGATCTTGACGGTCTCGCCGTCGCGCTCGCCCTTCTCGTAGTACTGGACGACGCGGCGCTTCAGGCCGAGGGCCTCGGCCGCTTCCTTCTGCGAGAGCTTGAGCGACTTGCGCCAGCGCTTGAAGTCGCCGGGCTTCATCTCGTTCTCGGCGTCGGCGCTCTTCTTCACCATCCGACCCTCCCGGTCCCCAGCGGTATAGGGCGACGCTCCGCCCCGCGCCAAGCGAAAAGCGCACTTCGTGCGTCTACGGACTTGCCGCAGGCGCACCTCGTGCGCATATGATGACCATGTGCTGCAGAACGCGGCCGTGCGAGGAGGTCGGATTGGCGAGGCATCTCTACGTCTACGAGGGCCGGGGCTACGAAGGCGAACTGGAACTGTTCCGCCGCGCCCATGTCGGCGCGGCCGCCGCCGAGACCGTCGACCTGCCGGGGCTGCGCCCGCGCTTCCTGTACCGCGTCGAGGCGCGCGAGAGGGCCGGCGGCGACCGGCTGCTGATCACCGACGACGAGATCGCCGTCCGGCGCTACCTGGCCTCGCACCCCGGTGCGGAGGTCGCGATCGTGCCGATGGCTCGATAGCACAAGGGGTCAGGGCTGGTGGGAGGCCAGCAGCCCGCGGATCTCGAGCGGGATCGGGACCGACTTGCGGCCGACCGGGTCGAAGCACACGCCGATGGTCGTCGAGGTCACCCGGCACTCGCCGTCGACGAAGACGCCCTGGCGGATCGTGCACGAGGTGGTGCCGAGCTTGGCCACCCGGGTGCCGGTTCGCACGATCCCCGGGAACAGGATCTCGCGCGCGAAGTCGATCTCCAGCCGGCGGACCACCCACCAGACGTTGCCATCGGCGCCGCCGTCGCCGCCCGAGGCGCGGAACAGGCCGACACGGCCGTTCTCCAGGAACTCGCCGATGGCGTTGTTGTTGACGTGCGACAACGGGTCGAGATCGGCATAGCGCAGCCGTTCCTCGGTCCAGAAGGCGAAGTTCGCCGGATCGGCGGGATCGAAGTCGGCAACGGTCTTGGCGGCGGTCATGCGGGCTTCCTGTCGATGCGGGCGTGTAGCTGCGGGCCGGTGAAAATCGCTGCAACCGGGGCCGACAATCAATAGTCCAGCTTCCAGTTCACGCCGACCCGGCTCTCGGAGTCGGCGCCGATGTCGGTCTCGACGGTGACGTTGTCGGTCAGTTCGACCTCCACGACCGCCTTGCTGCTGGCGCCCGACAACCCCTGCTGCAGCCGCAGGAACACCCCGGGCGCCACGTATTTCCCGACCGACAGCGAGGCCCCGCGCGAGCCTTCGCTGTCGACCCCGGTGTCGACGTCCAGGGTGTCGACTCCGAGGGTCTCGCGCACGGTGTCGGTGATTCCGCCGCCGCCGGCGCCGAACCGGCCCGACAGCACGGCCGCCGACTGGGCGAGCTTCAGGGCCTGCAGCGGGCTCAGCTGCGCCCGCGGCGAGCCGAACAGCACCCGCGACAGCACCTCCTCCTCGGGCAGCGCCGGCTCGCTGCTGAGATCGATCGTCGGGTCCTGGGCACGGCCGCCGACCCGGACCTTGGCCAGGATCTCCGCGACCTCGGCGGTCAGCAGCATGTCGAGGGCCGGGTCGCTCGGGGGACCGCCGTCGAACACCACCCGGCCGCGCCGGAACTCGAAGGTCCGCCCGGCCAGCCCGAACTGCCCGCGCCGGACTTCGAGCGCCCCGTCGACCGCGGGCGCGTCGGCCTTGCCGGTCACCGCCAGCTCGCCGCCCCACTCGCTGTCCAGGCCGCGCCCCCGGATGAACACCTGGCCGGGGATCGCGACCCGCACGTCGAGCCGGACCGGCGCCCGCCCGGTTTTCTCTTCTGGAACTTCCGCCTGCGGGGTCCGGATCACCACGCCGTCGCGGATCTCGGTCACCGGCAGGTCGACCACCGACGGCGGCAGCTGGTCCGGGATCCGGATCTCCGACGGCAGGACCGTGACCGTGCCGGCCAGCCGGTACTCGGGCAACGCCCCCTGCAGGGTCAGGTCGGCGTCGATGGTGATCTCGGCCTGGTCGGTATCGACCACCCGCAGTTGCCTGGCCTCGACCCGCAGGTCGGCCGGGGCCTTCTCAGTGATGTCGAACGAAAGCCCGCCCGATCCGGCGAGGGTGCCGCCGCCGGCCGCTGTGGCCGTCAGGGTCTCGATCACCAGGCGCTCGCCCCGCCCCTTCGCGTCCAGCTCGATGTCGCGCAGGTACAACCCGACCCCCGGCTGGTCGAGGGCGCCGTCCTTGACCGTCGCGTCGCCGGTCACCTGCGGGTCGGCCGGCGTCCCCGCCACGGCGACATGCACCGCCGCCTGACCGACGATCCTGCCGCCGCGGAGCGGCAGGAACGCCGCCAGGCGCTCGAGCACCGCCTCGGCGTCGATCCGCGCCTGCAGCGGCGAAGTCTCGTCGAGGGTCGGCGGCCCGCCATCGGCGCCGGGCGTCAGCCCGGCGGTCGCCCGCAGCGACGCCTGCGCACCGTCGCCGACGGTCGCATCCAGCGCCGCACGCAAGGTACGGCTCTCGACCGTGACCTCCGCCGACGCCTGCAGCGGCGGCAGGTCGGCCAGATCGGGATCGTCCGAACGCACCCCCGGGGCGTCGATCGTCAGCCGAACCGCCGGGTTGCCGACCGGCCCGCGCACCGTCAGGTCGGCGTCGATGCCGCCGCTGAGCTTGAGGGTCGGATCGGCGAGCCGGGCCAGACCGGCCGGCAGGCCCCGTGCCGCCACGGCGAGGTCGAGGTCGCTCGGGTCGAACCGGCCGCTGCCGGTGATCCGGCCGCCGTCGACCGCCAGCGCCAGGTCGTCGAACCGCGGTTGCCGGCCGAGGACGATGCGGGTGGGGCGCTCCAGGGAGACCCGGACGTCGCGGTAGCCCGCCTCGAAGCTCTCGACGCTGGCCTGCATCGGTGCCGCACTCAGCGCGGCGCTCGCCGTGGCGGAGAGGTCGAACGGCTTGCCGGCCCCACCCTTCGCGGTCAGCGCCGCCCGGGCGGCGGCACCGTCGGAGTCCACGGCAAGTTCGGCGGTCTCCAGCAGCGCCGCGCCGTTACGACGGACCCCGCGGGCCGTCAGCGTCAACGAGCCGACCGGCCGCTTCAGCAGGTCGCGCCCCGCGCCGGACAGATCCACCCGGGCGACCTCGACGGTCCCGCCTTCGAGCGCCAGGCCGGTCACCGTGCCCGCCAGCCGCGCCGACTGGCCGTTCCGGCCGTCCAGGGTCACACGCGCGTCGAGCGCCCCGCCGGCCAGCGGCACGCCGGCGGCGGCGAGCCGGCCGAGGTCGGCGGCGGCGACGGTCAGCGCACCGTCGATCGCGGGCCCGCCCAAGGCGACGGCGAGGTCCCCGCGCGCCTGCAGGCCGGCCCCGTCGACGGCGAGCCCGTCGACCGTCAGCCGGTCGCCCGCCAGCGCGTAGCGCGCCCCGGCGGTCACGGTCTCGCCGCCGAGCGCTGCGCGCAGGTCGACGCGGCCGGACGGAGCATCCGGCAGGCCGACGGCCGTGGCGGTTCCGGCGAGCCGGTCGACGGTGGTTCCCTGCACCCGCAGGGCCGAGACCTGCCACGACGCCGAGGCGGCCGGTGCCTCGAGCGTTCCGCCGAGGGCGACCGCCGCGACGCCGGAGCCCGACAGGTCGAGGTCGAGAGCCCGGCCGACCGCCGCCAGATCGGGCGCCGTCAGGTCGATGCGGCCATGGAGCGCGCCGGCCGACAGGTCGAGTTCCAGGTCGCCGTCGGCGCGCACGGCCGCCGCCTGCAGCGCGATGCCGTGGAGCGACAACCGGTCGGCGGCGTCGAGGGTGACTCCGGCGGTCGCGGTCGGGCCGGAGCCGATCAGCGCAGCCAGCATCGGGTCGCCGGGGTCGAGCCCGTCGGCCGCGAGGTCGAGCACGGCCGACAGGTCCAGGGGGTCGAGCAGGACGCTCCCGTCGAAGCCGAGGGTCGCCGAGCCGGCGAGCGGACGGCCGGCCAGCCCGGAGAGCCGTCCGAGATCGGCAATGTCGACGGTGCCGTCGGCCGCCAGCCTGCGGCCGTCCGACAGGATCGCCCGGGTCTCCAGGCGGCCGGCGTCGGTGGTGACGGTCAACCGGTCGACCCGGGCGGCCTCGCCCCGGGTGTCGGCGGTTCCCGCCGCCTCCAGGGTCAGGCGCGGACCGACCAGGGCGACCAGATCGGCGTCCGGCAGCGCCGGTGTGTCGACCCCGGCGGCCAGCGTCCAGGAGATCGCGGCCGGCAGGTCGGGCAACGCGGCGTCGGCCGAGGCGGCCAGCTCGGCCCGCAGGCCGGTCAACCGGAGCGGGCCGGCGGCCGGATCGCCGGTCACGGTGACCAGCACCCGGCGCCCGCCCTCCTGCAGGGTCAGCGTCGCCGTCGCCGAGCCGGCGAGATCGACCCCGGCGAGCCCGGAGAACCGACCCAGATCCGGCGTCGTCACGGCGGCACCGGCCGCGACGACCCGGCCGGCCGGATCGATGCGTGCCGTGCCGTCGAGGCTCCCGGCCGCCGCCCTGGCTGCGAGGCGTTGCACCTCCATCGCACCGTCGGATGCGACCAGCGCCGTCAGCCCAAGCTCGACGGACGGGCCGAGCAGCGGGCCGACCACGTCGGGCACCAGCCGCTGGACGGCCGCCGTCCCGTCGACGGCGACCCGCGTGCCGGCGGCCGCTGCCGAGACGCTCAGGCCCAGGTCGGTCTCGGCCCCCGCGCCCAGACCGCCGGCGAGACGCCCCTTCCAGGCCGCCAGGGTGCCGTCGCCGGTCAGCGTCAGGGACAGCGGCGGCCGGTCCGGCAGGCCGAGCAGCCCGGCGACCAGGCCGCCTTCCGGCTCCGAGGCGCGCAGCTCGGCGCGCAGCGTGCCGCTGGCCGGAACCACCGCGAGATCCAGGTCGAGCCGGCCGGTCCCGCCGTTGCCCGACGCCGTCATCCAGCCCCTGGCGATTGCCGAAACCCCGGTCAGGGAGGCCTGGAGCTCGGCGTCGAGGGTGGCCGCCTGCCCGGCCAGCCCCCGGTCGAGCGCGAGGCCGGCGACCCGCAGCATAGACAGACGAATCGCGACCGGCGGGGCCGGGAACTTCAGGCTCGGCGCCGCCGCCGGTTCCGGGGTGGCGGGCTCCCCGGTCTCCGGCACCCGCAGCACCCGGCCGCCGTCGACCTCGACGGCGTCGACCGCGACGGTTCCGCCCAGCAGCGCCAGCGGCGACCATGCCAGGCGGACCCGGTCGAGCGCCGCGAACTCCCCGGATCGGTCGGCGAGACGCACGCCCTGCAGGTCGATCCGGACCGGCAGGGCGCCGGCGATCCGGTCGATCCGGACCCGGACCGGTCCGTCGGCCGTCGCGGCCGCCACCGTCGAGGCGACCCAGGCCCGGCCCCAACCGGTGTTGGCGATCCCCACCGCGGCCGCGGCGACCGCGAACGGCAGGCCGACGACCAGGGCGACGGCGATGAGCACCCGCCGCCGCATCGCTCAGAACGCCTGGCCGAGGCTGAAGTAGACTTGGTACCGGTCGTCGGATTTCCGCGGGTTGAGCGGGACGGCGAAGTCGGCTCGCACCGGGCCGATCGGCGTGTAGTAGCGCAGGCCGAGGCCGGCCGCCCACTGCAGTTCCTGACCGAGGTCGGGCCGCTCGGTATCGTAGACCTGCCCGCCGTCGATGAACGGCACGATCCCGAAGTCGCCGAACACCCGCCAGCGCAGCTCGGCGCCGACCTCGAGCAGCGCGCTTCCGCCGATCGGGTCTCCCCCCGCGTCGAGCGGACCGATCTTCTGCAGCCCGTAGCCGCGGACCGAGCCGCCGCCGCCGGAGTACAGGCGCTTGTCGGCCGGCAGGTTGCCGGTCGAGGCGCCGACGATCGACCCGACGGCAGCGCGACCGGCCAGCACCACGTCCCGGTTCGAGTCGAGGGCGACGTACTGGGAATGCCGCGCGGTCATCGAATAGAAGCTGATCGAGGAGCCGAGCGTTTCAAGGTACGGCGTGAAGCGGACCCGGGTACGCCCGCCCTCGGTCGGGTTCAGCAGGTCGTCGGAGGTGTCGACCGTGAAGCCGACCGGCAGGCCGACCAGGGTGTACTGGGTCTCGATCGAGTCCTCCTCGATCCGGCTGCGTTCCAGCGTGGCGCCGAAGTCGACCGACAGCACGTCGCTGATGCGCCGCTCGAACCGCCCGCCGACCGTGACCTTCCGGGAGTCGTAGCCGTCGGTCCGTTCCTCGATCAGGCCGCCGCCCAGGATGAAGTCCTGGTTGTTCGAGATCATGTCGGGCAGCCGCAGCTCGCTGGTCAGGCTGGTCTCGACCTCGCTGACCCGGCCGTTCACGTCCAGCCGCTCGGCCCCGCCGAACAGGTTGCGGTGGGTCCAGAAGGCGCTGACGCCCGCCCCCTCGGAGGTCGACGCGCTGACGCCGGCGCCGATGCTGCGCGGCTTGCGCTGGGTCAGGGTCACCTCGACCGGGATCAGCCCGTCGGGACCGACCGCGTCGGCGAACCGCACGCCGACCGTCTCGTAGACGCCGGTCGCGGTCAGCAGCCGGCGGCCGCGCTCGACCTTGCGGATGTCGGCGGTCTCGCCGTAGCGCCACGGCAGCCGGCGCAGGGCATAGTCGGCGTCGACCTCGTCCGCTCCCGAAACGGCGACCGGGCCGAACCGGGCGGCCGGGCCGGCGTCGATCCGGAAGGTGACCCGCATGGTCTTGGCGTCGCGGTCGATCAGCACGCTCCGCTCGCCGGCCTCGGCGAGCGGATATGCCTGCTCCTGCAGGATCCGGACGATCGCCGCCTCCGCCGACAGCACGTCGGCGGCGCGGGCCGGGGCGCCGGGCTGCAGGCCGATCCGCCGGCGCGGCAGCTCGACGCCGATGGCGGCCGACCGGTCGTCGACCGAACGGATCTCGATCTCGGATACGGCGTAGACGGGTCCCGGCGCGGCGGTGACGACCAGCACCGGCGGATCGCCCGGTTCCACGTCGGAGCGGAACTCGGCGTCATAGTAGCCGAGCGAGCGGGCGGCGGTCTCGAACCTCGCCAGGTCGTCGGCGGCGCGCCGGCGCAACCCGGCCCGCGACGGCGGCGGATCGTCGAGCTTGGAGACCAGCGCCGAGCTGTCGCGCACCAGCGCCGAAAGCTCGCGGGTATCGTCGAGTCCGTCGAAGCGGACGGTATAGGGGAAGCCCGTCGCGGCCTGCTCCTGCGCGCCGGCGGTCCGCCCGAGGGCGAGCAGCGCGATCAGGAGGAGAACGGCAAGGCGCATCGGTCGGGGACTCTCGGACAGCGGGGGGAACGGACTATAGGGCCGGCCGCCCACGGGAGTCACGGAACCCCGCCCGCATCCATCGCATGCAGACAGGTCATACGACAAACCAACAATGCGGTCTGGACCGTCCGTGCATGGCTGTGAATAATCCGCGGTCCAACCAACCGGGCAGGCGCATGAACGTCGGGCCCTCCCATGGAGGAATCAAGATGTCAAAGACAGTGGCGCGTGTCGTCGCCGCAGGGCTGATGTCCATCGGCCTCGGTGTCTCCGCCCAGGCGGCCGACCTCAAGCTCATGACCGGCCCGCAGGGCGGCTCCTGGTACCCGCTCGGGGGTGCGATCAAGAACATCGTCGAGAAGAACGTCGCCGGCACCAGCGTGCAGATCCTGCCGGGCGCCGGTATCGCCAACGTCAAGGCGGTGGAGGCCGGCAAGGCCGACTTCGGGTTCGCGAACTCGGTGTCGACGGTCGACGCCATCAACGGCAAGCCGCCGTTCGACAGCAAGGCCGGCAACGTGTGCAACGTCGGCACCCTGTATCCGCAGTACTTCCAGGTGGTCGCCAACGCCTCCGCCGGCATCGCGTCGCCGGCCGACACCAAGGGCAAGGCGCTGACCACCCAGAAGAAGGGCAACACCGGCGAGGCGATCACCGCCCACCTGCTGACCGCCTACGGCATGTCCTACGACGACATGTCGCGGGTCAGCTACGGCTCCTACACCGACAGCGTGAACCAGCTGAAGGACGGCAACGCCGACTGGTTCACCCTCGGCACCACCGTGCCGGCCGGCGCCATCATGGACCTGGCCTCGGCCCGGCCGATCACCATCGTGCCGATCCCGGACGACGGGCTCGCCAAGATGAAGGAGATCAACCCGGGCTATCAGCGCATCGTGATCCCGGCCGGCAGCTATCCGGGCCAGGACGCGGCGGTGCCGACCATCGGCTACTCGACCCACATCATCGCGCGCTGCGACCTGGACGAGCAGGTGGTCTACGACGTGCTGAAGAACATCGTCGCCAACGTCCCGGACCTGGCGTCGATCGCCAAGGCGGTCGGCAAGGCCGACGCCAAGTCGATGGCGGTCGAGACCGGCGTGCCGCTGCACAAGGGCGCGATGAAGTTCTACAAGGAACAGGGCGCGCTCTGATCCGACCGGTTGCGTGCGACGGGGGCGGTTCCTGCCGCCCCCGTCGGCGCATTCCGACACCTTTTCCCGGAGAGCTGGCATGCGCCCCTGGACGCGTTTCGCACCGGGTCTGATCATGGCCGTCGGCCTGGCGATGACCCTGTACCACCTCTACACCGCCTGGTTCGGCGCACCGGACGCGCTCAGCTTCCGGGCCATCCACGTCGCGTTCGCGCTGGTGCTGGCCTATCTGATCTTCCCGGGCAAGGGCGGGGAGACCGACAACCCCGGGGTGTTTCAGTTCGCCCTCGCCATCCTGTCGGTAGTCGCCGCCGGCTACCTGCTGTGGGCGCAGGACTACATCGACAACCGCATGATCTACGTCGACGACCTGGTGCCCGAGGACTGGGTGCTGGGCTCGCTGATGATCCTGCTGCTGCTGGAAGCGACGCGCCGCTCGGTCGGCCTCGCCCTGCCGCTGACCGCCGCCCTGTTCCTGGCCTACGCCGTGTTCGGCGCCAACGCCGACCTGGCCCAGCTCATGGAGCAGATGTACCTGGGCACCGAGGGCATCTTCGGCATCCCGGTCAGCGTGTCGGCGACCTACGTCATGCTGTTCATCCTGTTCGGCGCCATGGTCGAGCGCACCGGCACCGGCAAGCTGTTCATGGATTTCGCACTGGCCCTGACCGGCCACACCACCGGCGGGCCGGCCAAGGTGGCGTGCATCACCAGCGGCCTGTTCGGCACCGTGTCGGGTAGCGCCGTCGCCAACGTGATGACCACCGGCGCCTTCACCATCCCGCTGATGAAGCGGCTCGGCTACCGGCCGGCCTTCGCCGGCGCAGTCGAGGCGGTGGCGTCGACCGGCGGCCAGATCATGCCGCCGATCATGGGGGCCGCCGCCTTCGTGATGGCCGAGTTCCTGGGCGTCAGCTACCTGACGGTCGCGGCCTACGCGCTGATCCCGGCGGTGATGTACTTCCTGGCGGTGTTCCTGGCCGTCCACTTCGAAGCCAAGCGCACCGGCATGAAGGGCCTGCCGAAGGCCGACCTGCCGCGGCTCGGCACCGTGCTGAAGGAGCAGGGCCACCTGTTCCTGCCGCTGGTGGTCATCGTCGGCGCCCTGGTCGCCGGCTACAGCGCGCCGTTCTCGGCGCTGTGCGGCATCGCCTCGGTGCTGGTGGCCGCCGGCCTGCGCAAGTCGACCCGGCACTACCTGACCCCGCGCAACATCGTCGAGGGCCTGGTCTCGGGCGCCCGCAACACCGTCTCGGTGGCGCTGGCCTGCGGCTGCGCCGGCATCGTCATCGGCGTGATCTCGCTGACCGGCCTCGGCATCGAGTTCACCAGCCTGGTGCTCGCCGCCTCGCAGAACCACCTGGTGCTGGCCCTGGTCCTGACCATGGTCGCCGGCATCATCCTCGGCATGGGCATGCCGACCACGCCCGCCTACATCGTGCAGGTCGCCCTGCTGGTGCCGGCGCTGGTCAAGCTCGGCATCGTGCTCGAGGCCGCGCACATGTTCACCTTCTACTTCGCGATCCTGTCGGCCATCACGCCGCCGGTGGCCCTGGCGGTGTACGCCGCCAACGGCCTGTCGAACGCCGGGCTGTGGGAGACCGGCCTGACCGCGCTGAAGCTCGGCGCCACCGGCTACATCGTGCCGTTCATGTTCGTGTTCGGCCCGTCGCTGCTGATGATCGGCGAACCGCTGTGGATCGCCACGACCGCCACCACGGCGATCCTCGGCGTGGTCTGCCTGTCGGCTGGCCTCGCCGGCTACCTGCTGGCGCCGCTGCCGCTCTGGCAGCGCCTGCCGCTGCTGGCGGCGGCGATCGTGCTGATCAAGCCGGGCCTGTACACCGACGCCCTCGGCATCGCCATCCTGGTGACGGTGGCCGGCCTCAACCTGGTCCTGAAGAACCGGGCGGCGACCGACACGGCGTGAGGAACCCTCCGGCGGCGCCCGCTCAGGCGCCGCCGATCCGCTCCCAGGTGAGAATCCGCTGGCGGGGCACGCCGCCGACGCTGTCCTCCGGCGGGCGGAGCACCATCAGCTCGCCGTCGAACGCGACCTTGCGGACCTGGTCGGTGCCGAGGCGCGGCGCGTCCGAGGTGCCGTCGACCCTCGTCGTCAGGGTCTCGCCGTCGTAGGCGTAGCTGCCGATGTACGACACGTACTCGCGCGCCGTGCCGTCGGGTAGTTCCGGGCGGCCGTCGCACAGCGCCGCGATCATCCGGCCCCCGGCGGTGAAGGTGGCGGTGCCGATCGGGGCCGGCCCGTAGGGTTTCGGCAGCGGATTCCCGTCACGATCGTGCGCGGCAGTCGTGACCAACCGCCAAGTGCCGACGATGTCCCGCATCTGCTAGCGTCCTCTCGAAAATTGGTGAACGGCGCGAACGGCCGCTTCAGGCCCGCCCCCAGGGAGGACTCGCATGATCTACGAATTCCGGACCTACACCACCCCGATCGGCATGGCGCCCGAACTCGCCCGGCTGTCGGCCGAGATCGGCCGGGACGTGCGCAAGGACGACTACGGCAAGCTGGAGGGCTACTGGCTGACCGAGATCGGGCCGCTGAACCAGGTCATGCACCTGTGGTCCTACGCCGACCTGAACGCCCGCCAGGAACTGCGTGCCGCCCTCGGGCAGAACCCGGACTGGCGCAACAAGTACCTGTCGGTGGCGCTGCCGCTGATCAAGCGCCAGGACATCCGGCTGATGCACGCGGTCAAGCCGCTGACGCCGCCCGAGGGATCGGGCCACGTCTACGAGTACCGCGTCTACCGCTGCAAGGTCGGGATGGCCAGGGCATGGTCGGAGAAGCTGCGCGACGTGCTGCCGGCGCGCGAGAAGTACTCCAAGAACGTGGCGATCTGGCTGACCGAGGCCGGCCAGCCCAACGAGGTCTCGCACCTGTGGGCGTACGACAGCCTGAACCACCGGGCCGAGGCCCGGGCCGCCACCATGAAGGACCCGGACTGGCGCGCCTTCCTGAAGAACGGCCCGGAGATGCTCGAGGAGATGCAGTCGACCGTGCTGGTGCCCTGGACCCACTCGCCGATGCAGTGAGCTGCGGCTGCGTGGGTCCCGGATCGGTGTCGCCTGCGACGATCCCGTCCGGGATGAGGGCGACCACCATCACGGTCCTCATCCCGGACGAGCGCAGCGCGATCCGGGACCCATGGGCGAGCGGCTCAGTGATACCCCTCCATGTCCTCCGGCCGGACCTTCCCGCGGAAGACGTGGTAGTTGTACAGGGTGTAGCCGAGGATGATCGGGATCATCACCACGACCCCGACCAGCGCGAACGACAGCGACGCCGGCCCGGCCGCCGCCTGCCAGATGTCGTAGCGGCCCGGCACCAGGTTCGGGAACAGGCTGACCGCGAGGCCGGCATAGCCGGTCAGGAACAGCGCGAAGCTGCCGTAGAACGGCAGGTCCTCGCCGCCGCGCCGCAGGCCCACGAAGATCGCAAGGCACAGCACCGCCGCGGCCAGCGGGATCGGCGCCAGCACCACGATGTTCGGCCAGGCGAACCAGCGCTCCGCCACCTCGGGCGCCGCCAGCGGCATCCACAGGCTGACGATCGCCATGGCCAGCGCCACCACCGCCACCAGCCGCTCGGCCACGCCGCGCGCCCAGGCCTGCAGGCCGCCGGTCGTCTTCTTGACGATCCAGGTGGCCCCCAGCAGGCCGTAGCCGGCCAGCATCGCCAGGCCGACGAACAGCGGGAACGGCGACAGCCAGCCCCAGGAACCGGCGCCGTCGACGGTCGCATGGCCTTCGACGAAGGCGCCCAGCACGATGCCCTGGCACAGGGTCGCGACCACCGACCCCAGGTGGAATGCGCCCGACCAGAACGGCTTGTGCGCCTCGCTCTTGAAGCGGAACTCGAACGCCACGCCGCGCAGGATCAGCGCCAGCAGCATCAGGGTGAGCGGCAGGTAGAACGCCGGCAGCAGGGTCGCGTAGGCCAGCGGGAACAGGGCCAGCAAGCCGCCGCCGCCCATCACCAGCCAGGTCTCGTTGCCGTCCCACACCGGCGCCACCGACACCATCATGGCGTCGCGCCACTCGGTCCGGGCGGCGCCGGGGAACAGGATGCCGACGCCGAGGTCGAACCCGTCCATCAGCACGTACATGGCGACCGCGAAGCCGATGACCGCGGCCGCCGCCAGCGGCAGCCACAGATCCCAGCCGGTCGCGTCGGTGAAGGCCTCGAACATCGCACTCACCCTCCTGCCGGCGGGTCGATGGAATCAAAGGCGGACAACGGGCGCTGCGGACGCTGCAGCCCGCTCGGCGCAGCCGGCTCCGCCTGCCCGTCGCGGTCGATCCCGCGCCGCAGCAGCCGCGCCACGTAGTACAGCCCGGCACCGAAGATCACGGTGTAGACGACCGCGAACCCGGTGAGCGAGCCGATCACCTGGTGCCCGGCCAGCGCCGACGCTCCCTCGGAGGTCCGCATCAGGCCGTAGACCGCCCAGGGCTGGCGCCCGACCTCGGTGGTGAACCAGCCGGCCAGCACCGCCAGGAAGCCGGACGGGATCATGAACGGCAGCAGCCGCAGGAACGGCCCGTCACGGTACAGCCGGCCGCGCCAGCACCGCCACACCGCCCAGGCCCCGACCGCGACCATCAGCAGCCCGAGCCCGACCATCACCCGGAACGCCCAGAACACGATCGCCACCGGCGGCCGGTCCTCGGGCGGGAAGTCGGTCAGCGCCGGGAACGTCCCGTTCCAGCTGTGGGTGATGATCAGGCTGGCGCCGTGCGGCAGCGCGATCTCGGCATGGTTCCGCTCGGCCTGCTGGTCCGGCCAGGCGAACAGCAGCAGCGGCACGCCGTCGTCGCCCTCGTTGCGCCAGTGCCCCTCCATGGCCGCCAGCTTGGCCGGCTGGTGCTCGGCGGTGTTGAGGCCGTGCAGGTCGCCGATGAGGACCTGCAGCGGAGCCAGCACCGCCGCCAGCCCGAGCGCCATCCCGAGGCTGCGCCGCGCCCCGACGTCGTCCGGTTCCCGGCGCAGCGCGATGGCGGCCATGCCGGCGACCGCGAAGCCGGTCGCGAGGAAGGTGGCGACCACCATGTGGGCGAAGCGGTACGGGAAGGACGGGTTGAACACCACCGCCCACCAGTCGGTCGGGACCGCCTTGCCGTCGACCAGCGCGTAGCCGGCCGGGGTCTGCATCCAGGAGTTCGCCGACAGGATCCAGAACGCCGAGATCAGGGTGCCGACCGCCACCAGCACGGTCGACACGAAGTGCATGCGGTCGCCGACCCGGTTCCAGCCGAACAGCATGACCCCGAGGAACGACGCCTCCAGGAAGAAGGCGGTCAGGACCTCGTAGCCCATCAGCGGGCCGATGACCTCGCCGGCGAACACCGAGAACGGTCCCCAGTTGGTGCCGAACTGGTAGCTCATCACCACGCCGGAGACGACGCCGAGCCCGAACGACACCGCGAAGATCTTCACCCAGAAACGGTACAGCCGCTTCCAGGCGGCGTCGCGGGTCGCCAGCCAGCGCGCCTCGATCACCACCAGCCAGCCGGCCAGTCCGATGGTGAAGGACGGGAAGATGATGTGGAACGAGATGACCGCGGCGAACTGGATCCGCGACAGCAGCAGCGCGTCGACGTCCATCGGCACCCCCGGGGGTTGCGTGCGTCGCCCCCAGGGTTACGCCCGGCCGGCCGCCGCGCCAACCCCTGCAGGCGCGGCGGTCGGTCGCGGTCTCAGTGCGGCCGGTCGCCCTGCAGGGTGACGCGGCGGACGTGGCGGCGGTGGCCGTCGTAGTCGTTGACCGCCCGGTGCATGGTGCAGCGGTTGTCCCACACCGCGACCGAGCCCGGCCCCCAGCGGAACCGGCACACGAACTCGTCGCGGATGCAGTGGGCGTACAGGAAGTCGAGCAGCGGCTTGCTCTCGGCCTCGGTCATGTCCTTGAAGCGCAGCGTGTAGTTCGGGTTGACGAACAGGCACTTGCGGCCGGTCTCGGGGTGCGTGCGCACGACCGGGTGCTCGACCAGCCGATCACCCTCGTCGTTGGCGTCGATGCTCATCGACACCGAGGCGTTCTTGCCGCCCTGGAACTTCGACTGGCTGCCGTAGGAGCGGGTGCCGGTGTGGACCGCGGTCAGCCCGTCGAGCAGCGACCGCAGGCCGGGCGACAGGGTCTCGTAGGCGGCGTACATGTCGGCGAACAGCGTGTCGCCGCCGCGCGGCGGCACCTCCAGCGCATACAGCAGCGAGCCCATCGACGGGGTTTCGAGGAAGGTCGTGTCGGCATGCCAGTTGCCGCCGAAATTGTACTTCCCGGCGTCCTCCGGTTCCTTGACGATGTCGATGATCTCCGGATAGCCGTCCAGGCTCTTCACGAACGGGATCGCCACCGGCTCGCCGAACAGCCGGGCGGCGCGCATCTGCTGCTCGGGGTCGAGCTTCTGGTCGCGGAAGAACACGACCGAGTTCGCCAGGAAGGCGTCGTGCACCTCCTGCGCCTGCCGGTTGGACAGCGGCTCGGCCAGGTTAACGCCGGCGATCTCGACGCCGATCGACCCGCCGACCGGGATCACCTCGATGGTTTCGTAGGACACGCCGTTTCCTCCACGTGGTTGCGGTTCGCCCACCGGTCTTCGCCGGGTCTTTGAAACGGAGTTTCGCGCGTCCGACGGGCGGCGTCCACGGTCACCTGGGAACCCGTCTCAGGCCGATCGCGAACGGAACCAGCGACAGCGTCATCACGATCGCCGCCGCCAGGAACGGCGCGCCGGGGAACTGCACGGTCGCCGCCGGATCGGTGAAATGCCCGAACAGCTGGCTCGCGAACAGCGGCGTGACGATCATCGCGACCGCGGTGGCGCTGGCCAGCAGGCCCTGCAGCTCGCCCTGGGCGTCGTCCGGCGTGGCGTTGGCCATCAACCCGGTCAACGCCGGCGTGACCACCGCCCCCAGCGCGACCGCCGGGATCACCGCCAGGCCCATCCATCCCGTGGTCGCGAAGGCGATCCACAGCAGGGCGCCGATGCTGAGCGCGAAGCCTGCCCAGGCGGTCCGCGGCTCGCCCAGCCGGGGCAGCACCACGCGGATCAGCCCGCCCTGCACGATCACGAAGCCGACGCCGACCAGCGCCAGCGACAGGCCGATCTCGGCGCTGGTCCAGGCGAACGCCGCCTTGGCGAAGAACGCCCAGATCGCCGGGTAGACGTAGTGCGCCACGTCGAACAGAAAGAACGCCAGCACCAGCCACGCAACGGCCGGCAGCCGCGCGAACTGGAGGGTCGCGCCCAGCGGGTTCGCGCGGGCCCAGGAGAACGGCCGGCGCCGGTCGGCGGTCAGGCTCTCCGGCAGCACCGCCAGGCCGTAACAGAGATTCGCGAACGCCAACCCCGCCGCCACGAAGAACGGTGCCCGCGTCCCGAAGCCTCCGGCCAGTCCGCCGATCGCCGGGCCGAGGATGAATCCGACGCCGAAGGCGGCACCGACCAGCCCGAAGGCCGCGGCCCGCTGCGCCGGCGGGGTCACGTCGGCGACGAACGCATTGGCCGTGGAATGGGTGGCGCCGGCAACGCCGGACAGCAGTCGCGCCACGAACAGCAGCCACAGGGTCGGGGCCAGCCCCATGATCAGGTAGTCGACGGCCAGCGCCGCCAGCGACGCGATCAGCACCGGTCGCCGCCCGAACCGGTCCGACAGGCCGCCGATCAGCGGGCCGCAGGCGAACTGCATCAGGGCATAGACGAAGAACAGGTAGCCGCCCCAGACCGCCGCCGCGCCGACCGGCAGGTCGGTCAGCTCCTGGATCAGGTCGGGCATGACCGGCATGACGATGCCGATGCCCATGGCGTCGATCAGCACGGTCACGCACACGAATCCGGTCGCGTGCCGGCCGAACCGTCCGGGCCTTTCATCGGCGACCTGCATGAGCGGCTTCCTCGTTCGACAGCGGGCGCGCGCACCCCGCGGGGTTCATACCGAGCGGGTGATGCCGCCGTCGACCCGGATGTTCTGGCCGGTGACGTAGCTCGACCGGTCCGAGGCCAGGAACGCCGCCACCTCGGCGATCTCCTCGGCGCGGCCGTAGCGGCCCATCGGGATCCGGGCACGGAACTCCGCCTTCTCCGGCCGGCTGTCGACGAAGCCGGGCAGGACGTTGTTGATCCGGATGCCGTCGGCCGCGTAGCGGTCCGCCACCAGCTTGGTGAACGCGGCGAGGCCGGCCCGGAACACCCCCGAGGTCGGGAACGCCGCCTCCGGCTCGAAGGTCGCGTAGGTCGAGATGTTGACGATGCTGCCGCTACCCTGGCCGACCATCGCCGGCACCACCAGCCGGGTCATCCGGACCACGTTCATCAGGTAGACGTCGAGGCCGAGGTGCCAGTCCTCGTCGCTCAGCTCCAGCACCGGCCCCTTCGGCCCGTGCCCGGCCGAGTTGACAACCGCGTCGATCCGCCCCCAGCGGGCCAGGGTCCGGTCGACCAGGTCCTTCAGGACCGCCGGGTCGAGGTTGGAGCCGGTGACACCGAGGCCGCCGAGCTCCTCGGCCAGCGCCTCGCCCTTGCCGGAGGACGACAGGATCGCGACCGACCAGCCGTCGGCGGCCAGCCTGCGGGCTATCGCCGCCCCCATGCCGGAGCCGGCGGCGGTCACGACGGCGGTCTTGCTCATGCGGTGTTCCTCGGAGTGCTTGTCGTCTGCGGGCCGACTTAGTGGATCTCCGGCTCCGGCGTCGGCGCCGTGCCCATCAGAACGTCGAAGTCGCAGCCCTTGTCGGCCTGGGTGATGTGGTCGGCATAGATGGCACCGAAGCCGCGCTCGAACCTGCGCTTCGGCGGCACCCAGGCGGCGCGCCGGGCATCGAGCTCGGCGTCGGAAACGTCCAGGTGCAGACGCCTCCCGGCGACGTCGAGCTCGATGATGTCGCCATCCTCGACCAGGGCCAACGGCCCGCCGACCCAGCTCTCGGGTGCGACGTGCAGCACGCAGGTGCCGTAGCTGGTGCCGCTCATCCGGGCGTCGGAGATCCGCACCATGTCGCGCACGCCCTGCTGCAGGATCTTCTTCGGGATCGGCAGCATGCCCCATTCCGGCATGCCGGGGCCGCCCTGCGGGCCGGCGTGCTTGAGCACGATCACCGAGTCCGGGGTGACCGGCAGGTCCGGGTCGTCGATGCGGGCCGCCATGTCGTTGTAGTCGGCGAACACCACGGCCGGGCCGCGGTGCTTCAGCAGCTTCGGGTCGCAGGCGGTCTGCTTGATGACCGCCCCGTCGGGCGCCAGGTTGCCCTTCAGCACCACCAGCCCGCCTTCCTGGTTGAGCGGGTTGGCGCGGCGGCGGATGACCTCCTCGTTGTAGACGTCGGCCCGCTCGATGTCCTCGCCGAGCGTCTTGCCGCTGACCGTGACCGCATCCAGGTGCAGCAGGTCCTTGAGCTCGCCCATCAGCGCCGGCAGGCCGCCGGCGTAGTAGAAGTCCTCCATCAGGAACCTGCCGGACGGCCGGACGTCGGCCAGCCACGGGGTCCGGCGCGACAGCGTGTCGAAGCGCTGCAGGTCGATCGGCACGCCCAGGCGCCCGGCCATCGCCAGCAGGTGGATCGCGGCGTTGGTCGAGCCGCCGATCGCCATCACCGTGGTGATCGCGTTCTCGAACGCCTTCTCGGTCATCACGTCGGACGGCTTCTGGTCCTCCCACACCATCTCGACGATCCGCCGGCCGGACTGGCTGGCCATCCGCGCGTGGTTGGAGTCGGCCGCGGGAATCGCACTGGAGGCCGGCAGCGACATGCCGAGCGCCTCGACCGCGCTCATCATGGTGGCGGCGGTCCCCATGGTCATGCAGGTGCCGGGGGTACGGGCGATGCCGTCCTCGATCTCCTCCCAGTCCTTGCGGGTGATGTTGCCGACCTTCAGCTCGGCCCAGTACTTCCAGGTGTCGGAGCCGCTGCCCAGGCTCTTGCCGCGCCAGTTGCCGCGCAGCATCGGCCCGGCCGGCACGAAGATCGCCGGCAGGTTCATGCTGGCCGCCCCCATCAGCAGCGCCGGCGTGGTCTTGTCGCAGCCGCCCATCAGCACCGCGCCGTCGGCCGGGTACGAGCGCAGCAGCTCCTCGACCTCGAGCGCCAGCAGGTTGCGGTACATCATGGTGGTCGGCTTCTGGAACGGCTCGCTGAGCGAGATCGCCGGCAGCTCGACCGGGAACCCGCCGGCCTGCCAGATGCCGCGCTTCACCTCCTCGGCCCGTTCCTTGAAGTGGGTGTGGCACGGGTTGATCTCGGACCAGGTGTTGACCACCGCGATCACCGGCTTGCCGGTCCAGTCGGCCCGGTCGTAGCCCATCTGCAGGGTGCGCGAGCGGTGGCCGAACGACCTGAGGTCGTCGGCGCCGTACCAGCGGTAGCTGCGTAGATCCTCGTACCGCTTGCGCGCCATCGATTCCTCCCGGGATGCCGATTGTCTTGGACCGCGAAGGCAGTCAGAGCGAAGTCGAGCACCCGGGCGTATCATGGTCAAGACGGCCCGCTACCCGGGGTGGCCATCGGTGCGGACCGCCATCGGGTTTTCCGCAGGAGGCAGTCATGGTTCCGATCAGAGTCGACCTCCTCAGCCAGCTCTCGCATGTTCCGGTCGAGACCGACAGGCTGCGGGCGACCATGCCGGATCCGAACCGCTGCGGGCTCGAGCACCACGAGTACCTGTCGATCCCGTCCGATCGCGTGGATCCATCGCTGTTCCGGCTGCCGCAGCATCGGTGTCTGGCGGAGTACTGGTGCCGGGAACGGGACCGGCGCGGCAGCCTGCCGCCGAGTGCCGAGTTCGACCCGGCTCAGGTCGTCCCGGCGCTGGGCTACATCATGCTGCTGGAACCGAACCGGGACGCGACGGACTTCCTCTACCGCCTGTACGGCAGCCAGGTCGCGACCCATCACGGGCGCGACATGACCGGCCGCTGGCTGAGTTCGTTCGACCCGCCCGGCCCGACCGTCTTCACCGCGCAGTACCGGCTGGTGGTGCGGGAGGGGGTCGCCGTGTACGCCGAGCACGACGCGGTCAAGGAGGTCTCGGTCATCACCCGCTGGTGCCGCCTCGCCCTGCCGATGGCCGGCAGCGACGGCGGGGTCGAGCGGCTGGTCGTCTGCAACGTGCCGATTCGGCGCGAATCGGTGGGCTGACCGGGCCCGGCACGAGCCGCCCGACGCGGCTCCGGGACCGGTCAGTCTCCGATCTCCCCGCCGAAGTCGCCGCGGCACTTTCGACCGTGGTGTCGCACACCCGAGTGCCATATATACACCGCGTCATGATCGAAGCTTCCACTCCGCCGTCGGCGCCGCACGACCGTCGGCGCGTCTTCTTTGCGCGCCTGAAGTACGTCGTCGAGGCGGCGATCGGCGTCGGCTTGCTGAGCGCGGCGATCTGGGTGCTGCACCGGAAGTTCTCCGATCTCACCCTCGCCCAGGTGATCTCCGAGTTCGAGCAGCTGTCGACCACCGGCGTGACGCTCTCGATCCTGCTGACCGTCGCCAGCTACATGGCGCTGCTGGTCTACGAGCGGCTGGGCGTCGCCTACGTGCACGCCAAGGTGTCGATCGCGCTGTCGTCGATGACCGGCTTCATCGCCTTCGTGTTCAGCCACAACCTGGGCTTCGCGCTGATCACCGGCGGCTCGGCGCGGCTTAAGCTGTACGGGCCGGTCGGCCTGTCGGTCGGCCAGATCGTGCTGCTCAGCACCTTCACGGCCTGGACATTCTGCCTCGGCGCCGCCCTGGTCGCCGGCGTGACCATGTTCGGCGAGGCCGACCGCATCGCCAAGCTGGTGGCCGGCCCGCCGATCGTGACCCACGCGGCGGGCGCGGCCCTGCTGGCCACCCTGCTCGCCTACCTGCTGCTGGGCATCCGGCGGCGCCACATCGAGTGGCGCGGGCACCGGGTGGAAACGCCGGGGCCGATCCTGACCCCGCTGCAGATCGTAGTGCCGGCAATCGACATCGCGCTCGCCGGCCTCGCCCTCTACGTCCTGCTGCCGAGCCTGCCGATCGGCCCGGCCGGCTTCGTCGGGCTGTACGTGGTCGCGACCTCGATCGGGCTGGCCAGCCACGTGCCGGGCGGGCTCGGCGTGTTCGAGGGCGCGATGGTGCTGATGCTGCCGGAACTGCCGACGGAGTCGCTGCTGGCGGCCATGCTGGCCTACCGGCTGATCTACTACCTGGGCCCGCTCGGGCTCGCGACCACCATGTTCGCCGTCGCCACGATCAGCCTCGGCCGGCCGAAGCGCTGAGCGGGTCGTCTACTCCTTCACCGCGCCGGTCATCGACGAGACGTAGTGCTCGACGAAGAACGAGTACACGATGCACACCGGTACCGAACCGAGCAGAGCGCCGGCCATCAGCGGCCCCCAGTGGTAGATGTCGCCCTCGACCAACTCGCTCAGCACCGCCACCGGCACCGTCTTGTTCTCCGACGACGAGATGAACACCAGCGCATAGATGAACTCGTTCCAGCACAGCGTGAACGCGAAGATGCCGGCCGAGATGATGCCCGGCACCGACAGCGGCAGGACGATCCGGGTCAGGATCTGCCAGCGGCTGGCGCCGTCGATCAGCGCACACTCTTCGAGCTCGTAGGGGATCGACTTGAAGTACCCCATCAGCAGCCAGGTGCTGAACGGGATCAGGATCGTCGGGTAGGTCAGGATCAGTGCCATCGGGCTGTCGAACAGCCCGTACTGGAACACCACCAGCGCCAGCGGGATGAACAGGATGCTCGGCGGGACCAGGTAGGCGAGGAAGATCATCCCGCCCACCCAGCGCGAGCCCGCATACCGGATGCGGACGATCGCGTAGGCCGCCATCACGCTGGCGGCGATCGACAGCAGGGTCGCGGTCACCGCCACCAGCATGGTGTTCCACATCCACACCGGATAATCGGTGTTCACGATCAGGTGGTAGTAGTGCGCGATCGTCGGATCGACGACCCACCAGGGGTTCAGGCTACGGTCGATCAACTCGTCGTTCGGTTTGATCGACGTCAGCCCCATCCAATAGAACGGGAACAGCAGCACGATCAGGAAGCACAGGATCGGCAGATAGACCGTGACCATCCGGCGCGGCAGCGAGACCAGGTAGTCCATGCCCTCGCTGTCGTCGCGTGCCACCTCGGCGGCAGGGTTGGTGTTCATCGCTTTCGTCCCCCGCCGTCAGTCGTCGCTCTCGCCCTGCTGCCACTTGCGGCGCTGCAGGCCGAACCATGAAAACAGGATGGCGGCGAGCAGGAACGGGATCATCGCCGTCGAGATCGCCGCACCCTCGCCGAGGTTGCCGCCCATGATCGCGCGCTGGTAGCTGAGAGTCGCCATCAGGTGGGTGGCGTTCGCCGGGCCGCCCCGGGTCATGGCGTAGATCAGCTGGAAATCCGTGAAGGTGAACAGCACCGAGAACGTCATCACCACCGCGATGATCGGCGTCAGCATCGGGTAGGTGACGTGGCGGAACATCTGCCAGCGCGACGCCCCGTCGATCGTCGCCGCTTCGTACAGCGACTGCGGGATGGTCTGCAGGCCGGCCAGCAGGGTGATCGCCACGAACGGAATGCCACGCCAGATGTTGGCGGCGATGACGCTGGCCCGGGCGTTGTTCGGCTCGCCCAGGAAGTTGATGTTCTCGCTGATCAGGCCCAGCTCGGTGAGCGTCCAGGAGATGATCGAGAACTGCGTGTCGTAGATCCACCAGAACGCGATCGCCGACAGCACCGTCGGGACGATGAACGGCAGCAGCACGATCGCCCTGATGATCGCCTTCCACGGCATGTGGTTGTTCAGCAGCACCGCGAGATACAGGCCGAGCGCGAACTTCAGGATGCTGGCGACGATGGTGTAGAGGAAGGTGTTGAAGACGCTCAGCCAGAACACCGGGTCCTGATTCAGCCACTCGAAGTTCTCGAGGCCGATGAACACCCCGTCCCGCCCGATCCGGGTGTCGGTGACGCTGAGCCAGATTCCCAGGCCCAGGGGATAGGTCAGGAACAGCAGCAGGAACGCCGCCGCCGGCAGCATGAACCACAGGCCGAGCCAGTTGCGGTCGTACTTCAGGCGGGTCCAGAGATCGATGGGAGCCGCCGTCTCCTGCGCTCTCACTCGTTCGGCATCCGTCGCCACGCCGCGTCTCCCTCTTCGGTGCCGGGCGGCAACCGGGAGCGGCCGCAGCCGACCGCTCCCGGTCCCCCCCGCAGACAGCGCCTAGACGCGGTAGTACCGCTCGGCGCGCTTCTGAGCCGTCTCCATCGCCTCCTTGACCGTCGTCTGGCCGGTCGCGGCCTGGCTGACCATGTCGACGATCACGAAGTCGGCGAGCGCCCCGGCCGCCGCATAGCCGAGCGGGCCGGCGTAGCCCATGTCGAGGGTGCGGGTGCAGGCCTCCTTGAAGACCGCCCGCTTCGGATCCTCCGACCAGACCTTGTTGCTCTCGTAGGACTTCAGGGTCTGGGTGAAGTAGCCGACCGACTGCTCCAGCCATGCGTCGTACTGCGGTGCCTCCATCAGGAAGGCCAGCAGCGTCTTGCAGGCGTTCGGGTACTTCGAGTACTTGAACGCCTCGATCATGAAGGGAAGCTGCAGCTCGGTCGGCCTGCCGACCGGGCCGATCGGGTAGAAGGCGTGGTCGATGTCGGCCGCCATCTCCATCTTCTGACGGACCGCCGCCGCGTAGATCGAGATGCCGTTGTTGGTGTAGCTGACGTCGCCCGACAGGAACGCCTTGTTGTTGTTGGAGTCGTTCCAGGACGCCGTGCCGGGGATCCAGTTCTCGTACAGCTCCTTGACGTATTCGAGCGCCGCCGCGGTCTCCGGGCTGTTGATGACCACGTTGCCGTCCTTGTCGACCAGTTTGCCGCCGTGCGCCCAGACGACCCAGTGGCACCAAGCGTTGCCGTCGCCGGTGGCGCGGCCGAGCGCCATACCGGCGGGCGTGCCGTTGGCCTTCAGGGCCTTGGTCAGCTTCATGAGATCGCCGGTGGTGGTCGGGAACGTCTCGAACCCGGCCTTCTGCACCTGCGATACCCGGTAGTTGATGTAGTTGCCCGAGACGCACAGCGGAATCGCCATCCAGCGGCCGTCGCGGATGCCGTAGGCCGCCGGCGACTCGTACCAGCCGCCGTACTTGCCGCCGAGGTAGTCGGCGACGTCGGTGACGTCCAGCAGCTTGTCGGGGATCAGGTGCGGGATTGCCATCGGCCCCCAGATGATGTCCGGGCCGGCGCCGACATTGGCCGCCACCGCCGCCTTCGGCTGGATGTCGTCGAGGAACTCCTTGTCGAGGCGGACCTTGACGCCGGTCGCCTCGGTAAACGCCGCGATGTTCTTGTCGAACTGAATGTCCTCGGTCTCGACGAACCGGTTCCAGCGAAGCATACGGATGCTGGCGCCCTTCTCGGGCTGGAACGGCGACTCGGCCGCCCAGGCCCTGGCCCAGTCGACCAGGCTGCCGGCTCCGCCGAACGCCGCGCCGGCGGCGAGAGCAGTGGAGCCTTTCAGCATGGCGCGGCGGGAGACGCTCCTGGTGATGTCGTCCGTCATCGTGCTTCCTCCCTTCGTGCGGCCTTTGCCGGCCGTCCTTTGGATCGGATGACTGTCTTTGCCGTCCGGCCGATCCGCCCGGTCCGGCGGTGGGCGCGGCTACAGGTGCTGGCCCGTCTCCGCGTCGAACAGATGGACCTTGTCGAGCAGCGGCGCGAGCGCCACCCGCTCGCCCGGCCGGAACGCATGGCGCTCCCGGAACACCGCCTGGAACTCCGCCCCGGCGATGCGCGAAACCAGCAGGGTTTCGGCCCCGGTCGGCTCGACCACCGCGATCTCGCCGTCCACGGCGGGCTGTCCGGGCTCGGCCATCACCAGATGCTCGGGGCGGATGCCGTACACCACCGGCCGCCCATCGTGCGCCGACCAGCCGTCGCCCAGCGGGAACGACACGCCCTCGCCGGCCTCCAGCCGGCCCGGCCCGCCGTTCGCCCGGACGGTGCCGCGCACGAAGTTCATCGCCGGCGACCCGATGAAGCCGGCCACGAAGGTGTTGCGGGGGTTGTCGTAGAGCTCGAGCGGCTCGCCGATCTGTTCGACGATGCCGTCGTGCATGACCACGATCCGGTCGGCCATGGTCATGGCCTCTATCTGGTCGTGGGTGACGTACACGCTGGTCGTGGTCAGGCGCTGGTGCAGTTCCTTGATCTCGGTTCGCATCTGCACCCGCAGCTTGGCGTCGAGGTTGGACAGCGGCTCGTCGAACAGGAACACCTGCGGGTCCCGTACGATCGCACGGCCCATCGCAACGCGCTGGCGCTGGCCGCCCGAGAGCTGCCGGGGGAACCGGTCGAGAAGTGCCGTCAGTCCCAGAATGTCGGCGGCCCGCCGGACCCGGGCGTCGAGGTCGCCCACGTCGGCCCCCCGCAGCTTCAGGCTGAAGGCCATGTTGTCGTAGACCTTCATGTGCGGGTACAGCGCGTAGTTCTGGAACACCATCGCCACGTCGCGTTCCTTCGGCGGCACCTGGTTGACCACCCGGTCGCCGATCAGGATCTGGCCGTCGGATATCCGCTCCAGCCCGGCAATCATGCGCAGCAGCGTCGACTTCCCGCAGCCCGACGGCCCGACCAGCACGACGAACTCGCCATCGGCGATATCAACGCTGACGCCGTGGATCACCTCCACGTGCCCGAACGACTTTCGGACATCCCGTATCCGGACCTCGGCCATCCGGCGGCCCTCCCAGCACGCACCGACGTTCGTGCGCCGGCGCAATTATCGTTCGTTGCCGGGAAGCGTAATGGAAGATGTCATCATACGAAAGGGCCGAGCTTGCGGACGCCCGTCAGCGCCCGCCGGTCCCCTGGTGCCGCCTCAGGCCGCCGGGGCGGACAGCACCCGGCAGTCGTCGGCCAGCGTCAGCTTCGGCTCGGTCAGCGCCTGCAGGGCCGGCAGGGTCAGCCCCTCGACCATCGCCCGCACCACCAGCCCGGACGGCGTCACGTCGATCTCCGCCAGGTCGGTGAAGATCTTGCGCACCACCTTCGGGGCGGTCAGCGGGTACTTGCAGGTGTCGACGATCTTCGGCTCGCCCTTCTTGGTGGTGTGCTCGGTCAGCACCCACACCGCCTTGGCGCCGACCGCCAGGTCCATGGCGCCGCCGACCCCCGGCGGGAACCGCCGGTCGCCGGTGGTCCAGTTGGCGAGGTCACCCTGGCCCGACACCTCGAACGCCCCGAGCAGGGCGAGGTCCAGGTGGCCGCCGCGGATCATCACGAAAGCGTCGGTATGCACGAAGTACGCGCCGCCCGGCTTCATGGTGATGAATTCCTTGGAGGCGTTGATCAGGTCGCGGTCCTCCTCGCCGGCCGCCGGCGCCGGGCCGAAGCCGAGCACGCCGTTCTCGCTGTGCAGCACGATCTCGCGGTCGGCCGGCATCACGTTGGCGCACAAGGTCGGCACGCCGATCCCGAGGTTGACGTAAGAGCCGTCGGGGATCGCCTGGGCGGCGCACCAGGCGAGCTGGCGGCGGCTGAGACGGGTGAAGGCGTCGGCGGTCATGGTCGCGCTCATATGTCCCACTCCCGGTCGTTGTCGATGTGCACGACCCGGTCGACGAACACCGACGGGGTCACGATCGCTTCGGGGTCGAGCCCCCCGAGCGGCACGATCTCCTTGGCCTGCACGATGGTCAGGTCGGCGGCCATCGCCATCACCGGGCCGAAGTTCCGGGCCGCCTTCGAATAGACCAGGTTGCCCCAGCGGTCGGCCTTCTGGGCCTGCACCAGCGCCACGTCGGCGCGCAGCGGCAGTTCCAGCACGTAGTCGCGGCCGTCGATCGTGCGCACCTCCTTGCCGGCGGCCAGGTCGGTGCCGACGCTGGTCGGGCTGTAGAACCCGCCGACTCCGGCGGCCGCGGCCCGCATGCGCTCCGACAGGGTGCCCTGGGGCACCAGCTCGAGCTCGATCTCGCCGGCGGCGTAACGCGCGTCGAAGTTGTCGGAGCCCTTGGAGCGCGGGTAGCTGCAGATGATCCGCCGCACCCGGCCGCTGCCCATCAGGGCGGCGAGGCCCTCGGTGCCGGTCCCGGCGTTGTTGGAGATCACCGTCAGGTCGGTCACGCCGAGGTCCAGCACGCCGTGGATCAGGTCGTTCGGCACCCCGGCGAAGCCGAAGCCCGAGATCATGATCGTCATGCCGCTCTCGATGCCGGCGACCGCCTCCGCGACCCCGGGAACGATCTTGTCGATGGCCATGCGCAGCTCCGCTCCAAATCGGAGCGACACCATAGCGCCGCCGGCCGCCGCGTCCAGCCCGTCGGATCAGCGAAAGCTGCCGTCGGCCTGGCGCTCGAGCACCGCCTTGACCGGCGCCGCCTCGCCGGTCTCGCCCGGCAGCAGGAACTCCGGCAGATCGTAGGATCGCAGCGCGTCCCAGTGGCTCGCCAGGTCCTCGCGGAACAGGTCGCCGACGATGCCGGACACCAGTTTCGGCACCGCGAACTTCATAGCGTTGATCGACGCCCCCGACGGCCCGAAGCTGACCGTCGTCGCGTAGGTGAACAGCCGGATGTGCCGCAGCCACGGCGCACTCCCGGGCACCTTCTCCAGCAGCTCGAAGCCCGGCCCGAGATAGGGGTAGCGGGCCAACCGCGGGTTCGACTCACCTTCCGGCGGGGTGTAGCGGTCGGCCCACAGCGCCGCCCGCTCGGCGATCCCGGCCATCTCGGGGCGCACCGACAGGTCGACGTCGAAGCCGGTGCCGGCGATCAGGAAGTCGGCCTCGAACACGCCCCGCGGCGTGTGCAGCCGGACCGTGTCGCCCAGCGGCTCGCAGCGCTGCCACTCGGCCGCGGTCTCCAGCCGGAAGGCCGGATGCCGGGCCGCCCGCTCCCAGGTCTCGCGCGGGAACGCCTCGCGCATGGTCAGCAGGTGGTTCATGAACCGCCAGCGCCAGGAATCGTCCAGCTCGGCGAAATGGTCGAGAAAGCCCGGGAACGACAGCCACTTGAACGGCTGCACCCGTTGCAGCTCGGGCCGGCGGCAGTAGACCGCGACCTCGGCGGCGCCGGCCTCGAGCGCGGTTGCGGCATTGTCGAACGCCGAGGCCCCGGCCCCCAGCACCGCGACCCGCCGGCCGGCCAGCGCCCCGAAGTCGATGTCGTCGCCGGTATGGGCCCAGAACCGGCGGTCCAGCGCCTCGACCTGCGGCGGCGCCCACCAGCGCCCGGACGCCTCGATGCCGGTCGCCAGCACCAGCTTGCGGGCCGTCACCGTCTCGCGCCGGCCGTCCACGAGGTGGCGCAGGGTCGCCCGCAGGTGCTCGCCGTCCGGCGCGATGCCCGTCAGCTCGACGCCGTTCTCGATGTCGATGCCGAGCACCCGGCGCAGCCACAGCAGGTAGGCCGCCCAGTCCTGCTTGGCGATCTTGTTCAGGGCGACCCAGGCCGCGGCACCGTGCTGCGCCTCGAACCAGGCCTGGAAGGTCAGCGACGGGACGTCGAGATCCGGGCCGTTGACCTCCTTCGGCGAGCGCAGGGTCGCCATCCGGGCATAGGTCAGCCACGGCCCCTCGCGGCCGGGCTCGGACCGGTCGACGACGCGGAAGTTGGTCACCCGTGCGCGCAGCAGGCCGTGCGCCACCGCCAGGCCGCCCTGCCCGCCACCGACCACCAGCACGTCGAGCACGCGCCGGCCGGCCGCGTCCTGCCGGGAAGGAACCCAGGCACCACGCGGATAGGCGATGCGTTCGAGGTCGACGGCCGCCTGCCGCTCGAGTTGTTCCAGACCGTTCACGGGGACCGCATCCTTTCGTGTTCTCTCCAGGCGTCAGGGTAGCCCGGAACCCGGGCGTGTCACCCGTCAGGCGCCCTCGGCCGGCAGCTCGATCGCCGCCCGCAGGCGGGCGGCCCGCACGGCGACCAGCAGCACCATCGCCAGCCCGACGACGGCCCCGGCAGCGAGCGGCCAGCGCAGGCCGACGAAGTCGCCGGCCGTCCCCATCATCAGCGCGCCGATCGCCGGACCGCCCCGGAAGATCAGCCCGTGCAGGCTGAGCACCCGTCCCCGCATGGCCGGCGACACCGCGAGCTGGACGACGGTCTGCAGGCCGACGCCGGACGCCACCATGACGCCGCCGAGGAAGCCGGCGGCGGCGATGCCGACCCACAGGACATCCGTCGCCACGAAGCACAGCACGCCGAGCGACACCCCGGCGGTACTGGCCAGCACCAGGGTGACCAGCCCCTCGGTCCCGCTGCGCCGTGCCAGCAGCCAACCGCCGATCACCGCCCCGACACCGACCGTCGAGGTCAGGGTCGCCAACGTGTCGGCACCGCCCTGGAACACGTGGTCGGCGAACCCGGGCAGCAGCTCCAGGACCGGACGTACCATGATCGAGGTGACCAGGTGCAGGGCCAGCAGCGGGCCGATTCCCGGGTGCCGCGCGGCATAAGCCAAGCCAGCCCCGATGTCGGCCGCCAGCCCGGACCGGGCCGGCCGCACCGCGCTGAGGTCGCGGCCGGCGCCGGGATTGCGGTGCCGGATGGCGATCAGGGCCGCCAGCATCGCCAGGTAGCTGACGGCGTTGGCGACGAACGACCAGCCGACGTCGGCGGTCACGATCACCAGCCCGGCCAGCGCCGGGCCGACGAACCGCGCGATGTTGAACACGATCGAGTTGATCGCGACCGCGGTGGTCAGGTTCTCGCGCGGGACCAGGCTGGAGACCAGGGCCAGGCGCGACGGCTGGTTGAAGCCCAGGACGAGGCCGCCGAGCAGCACCAGGACGATCAGCGACCCGACGGTGACGTGGCCGGTCAGGGTCAGCACGCCCATGGCCGCGGCCAGCACCATCGCCGTCGCCTGGCACGCCATGATGATCCGCACGCGGTCGAGCCGGTCAGCCGCGACCCCGCCGATCAGCCCGATGAACACCGTCGGAAACAGGTCGGCGAACGCCACCGCGCCGAGCCAGGTGCCGGAATGGGTGAGGTCCCAGGTCAGCCACCCCACCGAGACCCGCTGCATCCACATGCCGATCAGCGACACGCTGTTGCCGAGCGTGTACAGGCCGTAGTCGGGATGACCAAGGGTGCGCAGGATGGCGCGGGTGCCGGTGGCGGCGGGCATGGAAGGTCTCGATCGGTCGGTGACCCGACGGTAGCGCCGTCGTGGCACCTTGTCAGCCGGCGGCGTCGACCTTCAGGAGCGAAACGAACATAAAGTTCATTTCGATCTCTTGCTTCCGATTGAAAACCAATTACGGTGAATCTATATTCTTATGGAAGGCATGAACGCCTTTCCTGGGTAATCTCAGGAGGTGGAGGCAAGGATGGCCAGCAAGCAGGACAAAGCGGCGAAGCGGGCACCGATGGCCGAGCAGGTGATCGACGTTCCGTACTCGCTTTGGCTCGCGACCCTGGCGTGCGCCCTGATGGCGACGATCGCGCTGGCCGTGGTCGTGGGGATCTACCTGCTCGATGCCGCGCTGGTCCTGACCGAGCAGGTTCCGGTGTTCGGGCCGACGACCTATTTCCGCGTTTTCGAGCTGGGCGCCCTGTTCGCGGTCGGGGCGATCGTGGCCCACCTGCTCCGGCTGCGGCTGGAGGCGCTCCGTCGGGCCTCGATCCTGGTGCCACTGCCGTATTCGATCGTCACCACCCCGCCCGGCGGCGACACGTTCTCGACCTTCGAGTGCTCCTGCAAGGTGACGCTGGCGCTCGACCACGAGCGGCCCCTGGTCCACTTGAAGGAACGGCCGGAAGCGCTCCGGAGCTTCCTGGAAAACGCCTTCGCGGTAGCGGTCACCGATCCGGTCATCCGCTACTCGAAAGCGAAAATGGAGCAGACCCTGAAGATCGCCGCCCACCACGTGCTCGGCGAAGGGGTTTCAGGCGTGATCCTCTCGGAAGTCCGCCAACGTCGGGTGCCGGCCCGGCGCGCGGCCCCGTCGGCGAACACCGACCTGGCACCCGAACCGTCCGCCGCCGTCGGCTGAGCCGGCTCAACGCCGGAGGTTGCGGTCGAGTGCCGCGAACAGCGCCGTCACATCCTCGATCGAATTGAACAGGTACGGGCTCACCCGGACGCGCCCGTCGCGCAGGCTGACATGCACGTTCCCGGACGCCAGGCGGTCGGCCAGGTCGGGTGCCGGCGGCTCCGGCAGCGTGATGCCGATGAAGTGCGGAGCGCGATGCGCCTTCGGCGGCACCCGCCAGCCCCGCGACTCGGCCTCGTCGGCGATCCGGTCGACCAGCGGAGCCAGCGTGGCGGCGATCTCGTCCACCCCCCATTCGGCGATCTGCCGCATGGCGGCCTCGGCCATCGGCACGTGGATCATCGCGTCGGCCGCCCCCTGGTCGAAGCGCGCGGCACCATGCCGGAACCGCTCGCCGTAGCCGGGCGACAGGGTCATCGGCCCGTCGCCGATCCGGGTTGCGTGATTGTGCTCGATCGGCTCGCCGTGCTGATGCCTTGGTGCCACGTACAGGTAGCCGGACTGATCGGGCGACAGCAGCCACTTGTAGGCCGAGCAGGCGACGAAGTCCGGATCGATGCGGCGCACGTCGAACGGCTGGGCGCCGATCGACTGGGTGGCGTCGACCGCCAGCACCGCCCCGTCGGCATGCACCGCCGTCGCGATCGGCAGCAGATCGATCAGCCCGCCGTCGACCCAGTGGACGTTCGGCAGCGCCACCAGCCCGGTCTCCGGACCGAGATGCTCCAGGACCGCGCTGGTCCAGTCGCCGTCGTCCGGGCGCGGCACGACCACCACCTCGCCGCCGTCGCGCGCCGCGACCCGCCGCCAGACGTAGTAGTTCGACGGGAACTGCGCCTCCAGCATCACGACGGTCTGCCCGGGTTCGATCCGGACGTTGGCCGCGGCCACCGCCATGGCGTAGCTGGTGGCGCCGGTCAGCGCGATGTCGCCGGCCTCCGCCCCCACGAAGCCGGCGAACAGCGCGCGGCAGCTCGCCATCTCGTCGGCAAGCCGCAGGCGCTCCGGATCCCAGGGCCGCGCCTTGCGGTCGACGGCCCGGCGGCCGGCGTCGCGCGCCGCGATCGGCGCCGGCCCCTGGGCCGCGCAGTTCAGGTACACGATGTCGTCCGGGAGATCGAACAGGTGTCGTTGATTGGCCAGCGGCATGGGCGGCTCCGATCGGTCGTCAGCGCTCGACTGTAGAACCGCGCCGCCGGGGCGTTAACCCCGAAGCCGTCGGCTCGGCGTCACGGATCGGTCCCGGTCGCCCGGGCGTGCGGTTCCCCGAGACTGGTGTCGTCGAGATTGACCCCGTCCAGGACCGCGCCGCTCAGGTCGGCGCCCCCGAGGCGGGTCTGCTGGCGACGGCCGGTGTCGGCGCCGCTCTGGCTGAGAATCGGGGCCGCGGTCATGACCGCATCGGTCAGGTCGGCCCGCGACAGGTTGGCGCCCGCCAAGTTGGCGCCCGAAAGGTTGCAGCGGGCCAGCGAGGCGAGCGTAAGATCGGCCCCCGCCAGGTCGGCCAGCACGAGCAGGGCATCGGTCAGCACCGCTCGCTGAAGCTGGGCCCCGCGCAGGTCGGCACCGGACAGGTTCAGGCCCCGCAGGTCGGCGTCCGTCAGGTCGACCCCGTCGAGCGAGGCCCGCGCCCCGCGCCGCCCCTCGCTGCGCACCCAGCGGTCGTGGTCGACCAGGGTGCGCTGGATCTCGGTGGTCACAGCATCGGTGGGCGGCGTCAGCCGCGCCCGCGAAGTGTCCACCTTGGACAGATCGACGTCGCGCAGCCGGGCACCGACGAAGTTGGTTCGCTCGACCGTCGCGCCGTCGAGCTGCGCACCCGACAGGTCGGCGCCGGTGACCAGGGAATCCGTCAGGTCGGCGTGGCTGAGGTCGGCGCCGGCCAGGATCGCGTTGCGCAGCACCGCGCCGGACATCGACGCACGGCGGAGCGACGCCCGTTCGAGATTGGCGCCGGTCAGGTCGGTCTGCGCCATCACCGCCTGCTCGAGCTTGGCGCCGGTCAGGTTGGCCCGGTGCATGCGGGCGCCGGCGAAGGTCACCGGGTCGGTCGGCCCCTGGGAATCCGACGACGTCTCGACCGGCAGGCCGGTGGCCGCCCGCAACGAGACTCCCCGCAGGTCCGCCCCCTCGAAGACGGCGCCGACCAGCCGGGCGCCGCTCAAGTCGGCCTCGAACAGCGTGGCGTTCACGAAGCTGACGCCGGAGAGATCGGCACCGGCCAGGACCGCACGGCTCATGTCCGCGCCGACGAACCGCGCGCCCTGCAGCGACGCGCCGGCGAAGTCGACCTCGCGCAGGTCGGCCCCGGTGAAGTCGAACCCGAACAGGTTGGCATGGGCGAACGACGCCGGCTCGCCGTCCGGCGCGCCGTCGAGCCAGCGCCGGTGGGACGCAAGCTTGCGCTGCACGACATCGCGCGGTGTATACGGTCCTCCGCTCATCAGAGCAGACTACCCCAGGCCCGCTTAACGACCGGTTAACCCGAGCGCCGCGCCGGTCATGCGGCACCGAGGCGCCGCGCGGTCTCGGCGACCGCCGAGGCGATGCCGTCGGCGATCATGTCGATCTCGCCGGCCGTGGCGATCAGCGGCGGCGCGACCATCACCCAGTCGCCGTCGCGGCCGGCGTTGGTGCGCCGCTGGTAGAGGATCAGCCCCTGTTCCATCGCCACCCGGGCGAGGGTGGCGCCGGCCACGGCGGACGGCGGGAACGGCGTCTTGGTCGCCTTGTCCGCCACCAGCTCGACCGCCAACAGCAGCCCCTTGCCGCGGACGTCGCCGACGATCGGCGAGCGTGCCATCAGGTCGTCGAGCCTAGCCCGCAGCCGCCCGCCCTGCTCGGCCGCATTGCCGACCAACCCGTTGTCCAGGGTCTCGTCCAGCACCGCCAGCCCGACGGCGCAGGCCAGCGGGTTCCCGAACGCCGTATGCCCGTGCATGAAACCGCCGCCGCTCGCCACCTCGGCGACCCGGTCGCGCGGCGCCAGCACCACCCCGAGCGGGAAGTACCCGGCCCCGGCCCCCTTGGCGAGCACCACCAGGTCCGGCCGGCAGTCCGGCCAGTGCTCGTGCGACAGGAACGCCCCGGTCCGGCCGCCGCCGCTCATCACCTCGTCGTGGATCAGCATGACCCCGTGCCGGGTGCAGATCTCGCGGACCCGCCGCATGTAGGCGGCGTGCGGCACCAGGGCGCCGGTTGCGAGCCCGCCGACCGGCTCCTGGATGAACGCCAGGACGGTCTCCGGCCCCTCGTCCAGGATCGTCCGCTCCAGCACCTCGGCGCAGTGCTCGGCCCAGCTCTCCTGGTCGAAGCCAGGCGGGATCCGGTAGGTGACCGGCGCCGGCACCTTGGGCATCGGCTTCATCAGCGGGCCGAACAGCTCGTGCGCGGTCGGGTCGCCGGTCACCGACAGGGCGCCGAGCGTGCCGCCATGGTACGACGGCTGCCGCGACACCACCTTCCAGCGCGCGGCCTCGCCGCGGGCGACCGCCATCTGGCGCGCCAGCTTGATCGCGGCCTCGTTCGCCTCGGACCCTCCGGACACCACGAACACCCGCTCGTAGCCGGGGCCGGCCGCGACCGCCAGCCGCTCGGCGAACAGCCGGTTGGCGGCGCTCTCGAAGCTCGCCGGGTTGGCGAAGGCGGCGGCCGCCGCCTGGGTCTGCAGGGCGGCCAGGACCCGCCGGTTGCCGTAGCCGATGTTGCAGGCGACCGGCCCGGAGCCGGCATCGACGTAACGGCGCCCGTCGGTATCCCACATGTAGATGCCTTCGGCCCTGGCGATCCGCGGCTTGGCCGGCGTTCCCGGCGGCGCCGCGAACACCTGGATCGGCTCGCCCCGCTCGAGGGTTCCGAGCGCCGGCGTCGGCTCCGCGATCCGGTCGTCCAGGGAATTGCGCAACAGCTCGGTCATGATCGGGTCCCCGTTCGAGAAGCTCCCGAGTGTGGCGAGCGCCGCAGCCTGCGCCAAGGCAATTCATGGACGGAGCGCGGCGAGGGAACCGCGCGGCGCTCCGGTGCCGGCAGGACGTCGAAATCGCGTCGAACGGCAGAATCGCCCATTGGATGTCGGGACATCTACGATAATAAGGACGCCACCCCTGCGACCACCGCGAGAAGGCCTCCGAAATGAAACGGCTCCTGATTACGATCGATGGAAGCGCCAACGACGCCACCTCCCTGAGGTCGGCCATGGCGCTGGCTCGCCGTCTGTCGGCCCAGCTCAGCGTCGTCTACACGGCCCTGCCGGCGGAGGCCTTCTACGGCTACGCCGAGACCACCGCCCCGGTGGTGTTCGACAACACCGAGGAGGCGGCGGCCGCCGCCCAGCGGGCGCGCGCGGCCTATGACGAGGTCTGCGCCGACTGGCCGGGCGCCGGCTGGTCGACCACCGACGAGCTGAGCGCCGACGCGATCGCCCGGCTGGGTCCGCTCGCCGACCTGGTGATCATGGAGCGGCTGTCCCAGGAAGAGGGACCGTCGGCCGCCGGCTTCAACGCCGCCCTGTTCGACGGCGCCGGGCCGGTCTACATCACGCCGCCGCAGCCGCTGCCGACGGTCGCCACCAACCCGGTGATCGCCTGGAACGGCAGCCGCGAGGCCTCGCTCGCGGTCAAGTCGGCGATGCCGCTGCTGCAGCTGGCGGGCCGCGCGACCGTGCTGACCGGCGAGGACGAATCGTCGGGCAGCGTCCGGGCCCTGAAGCAGTACCTCGACGCCTACGAGGTGCCGATGACCGTCCAGGGCTTCTCGTCCGGCCAGCTGACCGCCCGCGGCCGCGCCCGCGCGCTGCTCAAGGCGGCCGAGGGCCTGTCGGCCGACCTGCTGGTGATGGGCGGCTACGGCGAGAACGCCATGAGCGCCCTGTTCGGCCTGGGCCGGGCGACCCGCAAGATCGTCACCGCCGCGCGGATGCCGGTCCTGCTGCACCACTGAGCGAGCCCGGGCCGCGGTCCTGCGGTCCGAGGCAATCCGCGCCTCCTCGGCTATGATCGCGACGGTCACGGCCGGGGAGGAAGGGCTGCCATGCGCGACAAGATCGTATCCGCCGACGAAGCCGTCGCGGTGATCCGGGACGGCGACACGCTGGCCAACAGCGGGTTCGTCGGGATCGGCACGCCGGACGGCCTGCTGGCGGCGCTCGAGCGCCGGTTCCTGGAGACCGGCGGGCCGCGCGACCTGACCCTGGTGTTTGCGGCGGGCCAGGGCGACGGCAAGGACCGCGGCCTCAACCGCCTCGGCCACCCCGGGCTGGTGCGGCGCGCGATCGGCGGGCATTGGGGGCTGATCCCGAAGCTCGGCCGGCTGGCGCTCGACGACAGCATCGAGGCCTACAACCTGCCGCAGGGCTGCATCAGCCATCTGTATCGGGCGATCGCCGGCGGCAAGCCCGGCATCCTGACCCGCGTCGGCCTCGGCACCTTCGTCGACCCCCGGCTGGACGGCGGCCGGATCAACGCCCGCACCACCGAGCCGCTGGTCGAGGTTATCGAGACCGGCGGCGAGGAGTGGCTGTTCTACCGGGCGTTCCCGATCAACATCGCGTTCCTGCGCGCCACCACCGCCGACGCCGCCGGCAACCTGACCATGGAGCGCGAGGCCCTGACCCTTGACGCGCTGGCGATGGCGACCGCGGCGCGCAACTCCGGCGGCCTGGTGATCGCCCAGGTCGAGCGGGTCGCCGAGGCCGGGTCGCTGCACCCGCGCCAGGTGAAGGTACCGGGCGCGCTGGTCGACTGCGTGGTGGTGGCCGAGCCGGAGCACCACCGCCAGACCTACGCGACCGCCTACAACCCGGCGTTCTCCGGCGAGATCCGGGTGCCGATCGCCGACGGCGCGGGCATGGCGCTGACCGAGCGCAAGGTGATCGCGCGCCGCGCCGCCCTCGAACTGGCGGCCAACGCCGTGGTCAACCTCGGGATCGGCATGCCCGAGGGCGTGGCAGCGGTCGCCGCCGAGGAGAAGATCCTCAAATACCTGACGCTCACCGCCGAGCCCGGGGTGATCGGCGGGCTGCCGGCGAGCGGCCTCGACTTCGGGGCCGCCGCCAACACCGACGCGGTGATCGACCAGAACCAGCAGTTCGACTTCTACGACGGTGGCGGCCTCGACCTGGCCTGCCTGGGGATGGCCGAGACCGACCGCGAGGGCAACGTCAACGTCAGCCGGTTCGGGCCCAAGCTGGCCGGCGCCGGCGGCTTCATCAACATCTCGCAGAACGCCCGCCGCCTGGTGTTCGTCGGCACCTTCACCGCCGGCGGGCTGGAGGTCGCGATCGAGGACGGCAAGCTGCGAATCGTGACCGAGGGCCGCTCGCCGAAGTTCGTCGAGGCGGTCCAGCAGATCACCTTCGCCGGCCGGCGCGCCGCCGCCCGCGGCCAACCGGTGCTGTACGTCACCGAGCGGGCGGTGTTCCGGCTCGACCCGGACGGGCTGCGGCTGACCGAGGTCGCCCCCGGCATCGACCTGGAGCGCGACGTGCTGGCCCGCATGGGCTTCCGGCCGCTGATCGACACGGTCGCCGGGATGGACGCCCGGCTGTTCCGCGACGCACCGATGGGCCTGGAGCCGGACCTGGTCGGCGTGCCGATCGCCGACCGCCTGCAGTTCGACGCCGCCACCGGCACCCTGTTCCTGAACTTCGAGGGCATGGCGATCCGCACGCCGGGCGACGTCCGCGCGGTCGAGGAGGCGGTCGAGGCCCGCTGCCGCGCCATCGGCCGCAAGGTCCACGCCGTGGTCAACTACGACAACGTGACCGTCGCCGAACCGGTGCTCGACGCCTGGGCGGCGATGAGCGCCCGGGTCTCGGCCGCCCGCTACGAGACGGTTCGGCGCTACACCACCAGCGCCTTCATGCGGCTGAAGCTGGGCGCCGCCCTGTCGGCCCGCGGTGTCGCCCCGCATGTCTTCGAGAGCCGCGAGGAGGCCCAGGCCGCGAGCGGCGCCTGAGCCGCGGGGCGACCCCGAACGCGCCGATCCTCCGACGAAACCAGGATAGATGTTGTACAAACGGGGAATTCATCATACAATATTTTGACTGATCATCTCGTTCGCCGACCGTGTCGATTTCGAGCTTCAGACCCGGTCGACCCCGGTTCCGTCGCTGCCCCGGCGGCGGAAGTCGGGAGTGGCGGGGTCCCCTCGCCGTCACTCCGTCCACCCTGTGAAGCTCCTAGGACGACCCTCTGTCGTCCAACCTCTCGGGTGCGCCGACCATCGTGGCGCACCCGGTTTTTTGGGCACGACTGCCCGGCACCTGCGGCACGACATCCGGCCCGTTCCCCGCTGGCGTCGCCCCCCTGTTGGCGGGTAGGCTCCGGCCGAGACACCGATCCACCGAACCAGGAGTGACGCCATGGCCGGCACCGTCGACGGACGCCTGAAGGAACTGGGCATCGAGATCCCGACCCCCGCCGCCCCCGCCGCCAACTACATCCCGTTCGTGAAGTCCGGCAACCTGGTCTTCGTGTCAGGCCAGATCCCGCTGGTCGCCGGCAAGATCGAGGGCATCGGCAAGGTCGGCAAGGACCTGACCACCGAGCAGGCCAAGGGCATCGCCCGGATCTGCGCCATCAACCTGATCGCCCAGGCCAAGGCGGCTTGCGACGGCGACCTCGACCGGGTCGTGCGGGTGGTCAAGGTCGGTGGGTTCGTGAACTGCGTCGACGGCTACACCGAGCAGCCCGAGGTGGTGAACGGCGCGTCCGACCTGATGGTCGACGTGTTCGGCGACAAGGGCCGGCACTCGCGCTTCGCGGTCGGCACCAACGCCCTGCCGCGCGGCGTCGCGGTCGAGGTCGAGGCGGTGTTCGAGATCGCCTGAGCGGCACCGGCCCTGAACAGTACCGGGGAGACACATGCCGGACGGTGACGACACCGGCGGCGGGATCGAGGCGGCGGTCAAGGTGCTGCCCGGCATCGGCGACGTCGATGCCGCGGACTGGGATGCCTGCGCCGGCACCGCCAACCCGTTCCTGAGCCACGCCTTCCTGTCGGCGCTGGAGGACAGCGGGGCGGTCACCGCGGAGACCGGCTGGCTGCCCCGGCATCTGGTGGTCGAGGACGCCGGCGGCCGCGTCGTCGGCGCCATGCCGCTGTACCTCAAGGGCCACTCCTACGGCGAGTACGTGTTCGACTGGGGCTGGGCCGACGCCTACGAGCGGGCCGGCGGGCAGTACTTCCCGAAGCTGCTGTCGGCGGTGCCGTTCACCCCGGTGCCCGGGCCGCGGATGCTGGTCAGGCCCGGGGTCGACCGCGGTCGGGTCGAGGAGGTGCTGGCCGGCGGCGTGGTCGGGCTGGTCGACCGGCTCGGGATCTCGTCGGCACATGTGAACTTCCTGCCGCGCGCGCAGTGGGAGCGGTTCGGCGAGTTCGGCTTCCTGCAGCGCACCGGGCTGCAGTACCACTGGTCGAACGCCGGCTATGCCGACTTCGACGCCTTCCTGGCCGCCCTGTCCTCGCGCAAGCGCAAGGCGATCCGCAAGGAACGCCGCGAGGTCGCCGAGAGCGGCCTGACCATCCGCCGGCTGATCGGGCGCGACATCGAGGACCGGCACTGGGACGCGTTCTTCCGGTTCTACATCGACACCTCCGACCGCAAGTGGGGGTCGCCCTACCTGAACCGCCGGTTCTTCGCCCTGCTGGGCGAGCGGCTGTCGGAGCGGGTCCTGCTGGTGGTCGTCGAGCGCGACGGCGAGCCGGTCGCCGGCGCCCTCAACCTGATCGGCGACGACACCCTGTACGGCCGCAACTGGGGCTGTACCGAGGACTACCGCTTCCTGCATTTCGAGGCCTGCTACTATCAGGCCATCGACTTCGCCATCGAGCGCGGACTGGCCAAGGTCGAGGCCGGCGCCCAGGGCCCGCACAAGCTGCAGCGCGGCTATCTGCCGGTCGAGACCTACAGCGCCCACCTGATCGCCGATCCGCGCCTGCGCGAGGCGGTCGCCGACTTCCTGGTCCGCGAGCGCCGCCAGGTCACCCGCGAGCGGCAGATGCTGGAGGCCGAGTCGCCGTTTCGGAAGGACGCCTGACCCCCCTGTTGCTGCAGTGCAACACGTAATCGAAACCTGCCATGAAACGGTCACACCCGCCTTGCACCCGGCGGCGCGATTCCCAATATGCATGGTGTCGACTGGTCACCGCGCGTGACCGGCGAGTGATATTTCGGCAATGACGAACGTGAAGGGAGGTCGCATCATGCGCGACACTCATGTGCTGACGCCGCGCGAGGCGGCGGAGCAGACGGGCCTCGGGCTCGAGACGGTTCTGCAGCTGGCCGCCAACCACGCCGGCGTTTCGACGGTGGTTGCCGAGGCCGTTCGTATCGACCCGTGGGCCCTTGAGTCCGCGCTGTCGACCGAAGGCTTCAAGAAGGCCGCCTGATCGCGGCTGATGCTGCCGGCCGCCCACGCGGCCGGAAAATGCCTTTGCACGAGCCCCGCCCCGGCGGGGCTTTTGTGTTTCCGGCCCCATCGCGGACCGGCCGGAAGCGGGGGCCGGCACGATTCGGGCTTTGTCGGCCCGGCAAGCAGGGGCACTCTCTCCCGGTCGCCAGCGGGAGGACGATCATGAGCGCGAACCAGAACACCGTCCCTGAGCACCTGAAGTCGATCCATGTCCGGCCGCAGCACATGGAATGGCGCAAGACGGCCTTCGAGGGCTGCGAGATGAAGCCGCTCTACGTCGATCGCGAGACCGGCGTGCTGACGGTGCTGCTGCGGATGGCGCCCGGCGCCACCCTGCCCGACCACGAGCACGTCTTCACCGAGCAGACCTACATGCTGGAGGGTCGTCTCGAGGACAAGGAAGGCCCCGAGAAGGGCCTGTCGGTCGGCCCCGGCGAGTACGTCGCCCGCCCCGCCGGCAGCCGGCACGCCGCCTGGTGCCCGGAAGGCGGGCTGATGGTCGCGTTCTTCCAGATGCCGAACAAGTTCTTCAGCGAGGGCGGCGACGTCGTCGACTTCCTGGGCAAGGACTGGGAGGCCGAGTGGGGCACGGCCTACGCGCGCTCCCAGAAGCGCTGACGACTGCACCCGAACGACAACGGGCGGCCCCGAGGGCCGCCCGCCATGCTTTTCGGTCCCGGCGGTTACAGGTTACTCGACCAGTTCCGGAACCTTGGTCGAGCCACCGCCGTCCGGACCGCCGTCCGAGCCGTCGCCGCCCGAGGACGGGCGCTTGCGGGGCTTCGGCTCCTCGCCGATGTCGAACACCAGCCCGTCGTCGACCATGTCGACCCGCACCAAGCCGCCCTTGACCAGCTTGCCGAACAGCAATTCCTCGGCCAGCGGCTTCTTGACGTGCTCCTGGATGATCCGGGCCAGCGGTCGGGCGCCGTAGAGACGGTCGTAGCCCTTCTCGCCGAGCCAGTTGCGGGCCGCCGGGGTCAGCTCGATCGACACGCCGCGGTCGGCCAGCTGGGCCTCCAGCTGCATGACGAACTTGTCGACCACGCGGCCGATGGTCTCCGGCGCCAGCGGCTTGAAGCCGACGATGGCGTCCAGCCGGTTGCGGAACTCCGGCGTGAACATCCGGTTGATCGCCTCGGTGTCGTCGCCCTCGCGCACCGTCCGCCCGAAGCCGATCGCCTCCTTGGCGAGGTCGGCGGCACCGGCGTTGGTGGTCATGATCAGGATGACGTTGCGGAAGTCGACCGTCTTGCCGTTGTGGTCGGTCAGCTTGCCGTGGTCCATGACCTGCAGCAGCACGTTGAACAGGTCCGGATGCGCCTTCTCGATCTCGTCGAGCAGCAGCACGCAGTGCGGGTGCTGGTCGATCTGGTCGGTCAGCAGGCCGCCCTGGTCGAACCCGACATAGCCCGGCGGGGCGCCGATCAGCCGGCTGACGCTGTGCCGCTCCATGTACTCCGACATGTCGAAGCGGATCAGCTCGACCCCCATGATGTGCGCGAGCTGGCGCGCCACCTCGGTCTTGCCGACGCCGGTCGGGCCGGAGAACAGGTAGCTGCCGATCGGCTTCTCCGGCTCGCGCAGGCCGGCCCGGGCCAGCTTGATCGCGGTCGCCAGCGAGGCGATCGCCGCGTCCTGGCCGAACACCACGGTCTTCAGGTCGCGCTCAAGGTTGGCGAGCACAGTCTTGTCGTCGGTCGAGACGCTCTTCGGCGGGATCCGGGCGATCTTCGCCACCACCTCCTCGACCTCCTTGACGCCGATGGTCTTGCGGCGCTTGGAGACCGGCAGCAGCATCTGCGCAGCCCCGACCTCGTCGATCACGTCGATCGCCTTGTCCGGGAGCTTGCGGTCGCCGATGTACTTGGCCGACAGCTCGACCGCGGTCTTCAGGGCGTCGGTCGTGTAGCGGACGTTGTGGTGCTTCTCGTAGTACGGCTTCAGGCCCTTGAGGATCTTGATCGAGTCGTCGATCGACGGCTCGTTCACGTCGATCTTCTGGAACCGCCGCACCAGCGCCCGGTCCTTCTCGAAATAGCCGCGGTATTCCTTGTAGGTGGTCGAGCCGATGCAGCGCAGCCCGCCCGACTGCAGCGCCGGCTTCAGCAGGTTGGAGGCGTCCATGGCGCCGCCGGAGGTCGCGCCGGCGCCGATCACGGTGTGGATCTCGTCGATGAACAGAACCGCGTGCGGGTTCTGCTCGAGCTCGTTGACCACCGCCTTCAGACGCTCCTCGAAGTCGCCGCGGTAGCGGGTACCGGCCAGCAGCGCCCCCATGTCGAGGGCGTAGATCACGGCGTCGATCAGCACGTCCGGCACGTCGCCGTCGACGATCCGCTTGGCCAGGCCCTCGGCGATCGCGGTCTTGCCGACCCCGGGGTCGCCGACGAACAGCGGGTTGTTCTTGGTGCGCCGGCACAGGATCTGGATGGTCCGCTCGACCTCGGCCTCGCGGCCGATCAGCGGGTCGATCTTGCCGGACGCCGCCTTCTTGTTCAGGTCCACGCAGTAGGCGTCGAGCGCCTCGTGGCCCTGCTTGTTGACCTGGTCGGCCTTGGCGTTCTCGTCGGCGCCGTCGACCGGCTTGCGCTGCTCGGCGCCGGCCTGGCCGTGCACCTTGGCGATGCCGTGGCTGATGTAGCTGACCGCGTCGAACCGGGTCATCTCCTGCTCCTGCAGGAAGTAGACCGCGTGGCTCTCGCGCTCGGACAGCAGCGCCACCATGACGTTGGCGCCGGTCACCTCCTCGCGGCCGGACGACTGGACGTGGATGACCGCGCGCTGGACCACGCGCTGGAAGCCGGCGGTCGGCTTGGCGTCCTCCATCGAGGCGCCGACCAGCCCGTTCAACTCGGTGTCGATGTAGGTCATCAGGTCGTGCCGCAGCTTGTCGACGTCGACACCGCAGGCCTTGAGCACGGCAAGCGCGTCCTGGTCCTCGGTCAACGCGTACAGCAGGTGCTCGAGCGTCGCGTACTCGTGGTGTTTCTCGTTCGCGATGCCGAGGGCGCGGTGCAGGCTCTGTTCCAGGTTCTTGGAGAGCATGATGTCAATCTTTCTCCAGGGTGCACTGAAGCGGGTGCTGATGCTGGCGTGCGAAATCCATCACCTGGGTCACCTTGGTTTCGGCTACCTCGTACGTATAGACCCCGCAGATGCCGACGCCCCGCTGGTGCACGTGCAGCATGATCCGGGTCGCCTCCTCCCGACTCTTTCCGAAAAACCTTTCGATGACGTGAACGACGAACTCCATCGGCGTGTAGTCGTCGTTCAGCATGATGACCTTGTACATCGACGGCTTCTTGGTCTTCGGGCGCGTCTTGACCACCACGCCCGTGGTGGGACGGCCGCCGGTACCGCGATCGTCGTCGCTCATCGCAACAATCCGCAAAGGGTTGGTTCGTGTGGGAATCACTGTCCTCCACCTCGACTGGCGATCAGCATAGGAGATTTGCCAGGGCTCGCGAAAGGGGGGGACCCAAGGCGCTCCGCCGCAGGTCCGGCCGCGGCGTCCGGGGACCCGCGACGCTGGCTGGTATATGGCGTGTGCAGGCGCAACAAAAAAGGCCCGGCCGAAATCGGCCGGGCCTTTTCGCGCCGCCGCGCGGGCGGCGGAGTCGTCGGAGCGTGCGGTGCCGCTCAGGCAGCGAGCGGACGGCTCAGGGTCTCGACGGTCTCGTCGACCCGGGCCTTCAGCGGCTCGATCGCCTCGCTGGCGGTCTTCACCGACATCTCGGAGAGCTTGGTGCTCTCGGCCACGAACGAGTCGAAGGCCGACTTGGTGAAGGTGTTCTGCAGGTCGACGACCTCGTTCAGCGACTTGGCGCCGAGCACCTGCTTGCCGAACGCCATCGAGGAGTCGACGGTGCCCTGGGTGTAGGTCATCCAGGCCTTGGACAGGTCCTCGAAGCCCTTCGACAGGATCCCGAACGACTTCGAGACCGCCTCGTAGTTGCCCTGGGCCAGAGTGTTGACCTGCTCGTAGCCCTTGAACAGGGTCTGCGAGGCCTTCTCGACGTTGTCCTTCGCCATCGACATCGCCTGCTCCATGTTCTTCTGGGCGGCGTCCTGGCCGATCTTGGTCATCTGCTCGAAGGTCTCCTTGCCCGCGGTGACCGCGGCGTCGACGGGCGTGGCCGTCGCAGTGCTCTTCTTGGTGCTCATGTCTCGCTCCATCGTCCTGGGGAATTCGTCGGTTGCGGCTTGTGCAGCGCAACATGACGGGGAAGATAGTTAATCCGCCGCCAGGGTCAAGGGTAAATTTGTGCAGCGCACAAAAATCTCGAAAGCGAGGGAAATCCTTGTGGTACGAGCCAACGGAGCGGTTCCGGCTTTCGCATCTGCGTCACCCCGGGAACACCACCTTGCCCAACGGGGCCCGACCGACAGTATAACCTTCAAATCAATTGCTTATGGACAAATGCTGAGACGGCGTCTAGGATTCGACAGTTCGTCGGGGTGCGGGGCGGGGTCCCGGTGCCGGCGGATCAGGTTCGACGACGGCATCCGGGGGACATTGTCATGACGCGGCGCAGCGTCCGGATACTGGCTACTATTGCGCTCGGGCTGATCTGGCTGGCGACGGCGGTGCCGGCCCATGCCGCGAACAAGTACGCCGCGCTCATCCTCGACGCCGATACCGGAACGGTGCTGTTCGAGCGTCATGCCAAGGCCCAGCGGCACCCGGCGTCGCTCACCAAGATCATGACCCTGTATATGCTGTTCGACGCGCTGAAGGACGGCCGCGTCGGCCTCGAAGACCGCTTGAAGGTCTCCACGCACGCCGCCGCCCAGCCGCCCTCCAACCTGCACCTGCGGGCCGGCGACACCATCCGCGTCGAGGACGCCATCCTGGCCCTGGTGACTAAGTCCGCCAACGACGTGGCGGTGGTGGTCGCCGAGGCGCTGGGCGGCACCGAGTACAAGTTCGCCCGCCAGATGACCCAGCGGGCGCGGCAACTCGGCATGCGGAGCACCACCTTCCGCAACGCCTCCGGCCTGCACGACGGACGCCAGGTGACCACCGCCTACGACATGGCCATGCTGGCGCTGGCGGTCCGTCGGGATTTCCCGCAGGAGTACGGCTACTTCGCGACCCGCCGCTTCGACTGGAAGGGGCGGGCGTACAACAACCACAACAAGCTGCTCGGCCACTACCGCGGCACCGACGGCATCAAGACCGGCTACATCGGCGCCTCCGGGTTCAACCTGGTCGCCTCGGTCGAGCGCAACGGCCGGCGGCTGATCGGCGTGGTGTTCGGCGGCAAGACCGGCTCGCGGCGCGACCGCCACATGAAGCGGCTCCTGGACTCCGGTTTCAAGAAGGCCGCCGACATCCGGGTCGCCGAGATCGTCGTTCCGCCGCTGCCGTCGCCCCGGCCCGACCGCGAGGTGCGGGTCGCGGACGCCGACACCAGTGCCCGGGTGAGCGCCGAGGCCGCTTCCCTGCTGCCGCCGCTGCCGGTTCCGGCCCCCGAGTTCGAATCCGGCTCACGCGACGAGGGCGTCGAATGGGGCATCCAGGTCGGGGCCTACGCCACCGAGCTGCGCGCCCAGCGCTCGATCGCCCTGGCCCGCGGCCATCTCGTGGAGCTGCTGACCGGCGCCGACGCCCTGGTCGAGCCCCTCGACCGCCGCACCGGCACCATCTACCGCGCCCGGTTGCTCGGCCTCAGCGAGCAGGAGGCCCGCTCCGCCTGCCTCAGCCTGAAGCGCCGCCAGCTGCCCTGCGTCCCGGTTCCCGCGCGCGCCGACATCGAGCTGGCGGCCGGCCCCAAGGGCTGATCCGCCGGCACGCGGGGACCCTGGCCGGCCCCCGCGCACCCGCAGGTCAGGCCGCCCGGACCTCGGGCTCCGCCAGGACCTCGAGACAGGCCCTGGCGGCCTCAGCCCCCTTCACCGCCATGTGCTCCGCGAAGAACCCGCGGTGCTCGGCATGCTCATGGAAGTGATGCGGCGTCAGCACGACCGACAGCACCGGAACCCGGGTCTCCAGCTGCACGGTCATCAGCCCGTTCAGCACGGCGTTGGCCACGAACTCGTGGCGGTAGATTCCGCCGTCGACCACCAGGGCATTGGCCACCACCGCCCGGTAGCGGCCGCTGTCGGCGAGCAGCCGGGCGCGCAGCGGGATCTCGAAGGCGCCCGGCACCCGGACCAGGTCGATGGACCCCGACGGCCACCCGCCATCGGCCATGGTGGCGGCGAACGCCCGCCAGGCATGCTCGAGCAGGTCGGCGTGCCAGCCCGCCCGCACGAAGGCGATGCGGCCGCCGGGCTGGGTGTTTTCGGTTAGGCTCTGATTCATGGTTCGCTCCATGCTTGGATCCAGAATCAGGGCGCACGGGAGCATGCGGCGAGCGCACGGACGGCCTCGCCGAAAGACCCGTTCTCTTCCATCCGGACTGTGACCGTCGGCTTCGGAATCGCACCGAATCTGCTGACCCCGCCGCCGGTCGGCGCCGGGCGCTCGCGGGCTGCGGCCCCGCTCGTCGAGCGGGGCCATCACCGCCGGTGGGGACTTCCACCCCGCCCCGAGAACGCTGCCGTCCCGACACCGGGACGGCCGGTCCATGCTAGCATGGAACCGGCGGCCGGGAAGCCGGCCGGTGTGCTCAGAAGCTGGCCGGAGCGGCGATCCCGATGGCGTCGAGGGCCGCGCGAAGCTGGGCTTTCAGGCGCTCCAGCCCCGCCTCGGTCTTGGACTCGCAGCGCGCCACCAGCACGTCCTGGGTGTTCGACGCCCGCAGCAGCCACCAGCCATCGGCCGACGACACCCGCACGCCGTCGACGGCGTTGACCTGCACGCCCTCGCGGCCGGCAAGCGCCGCCTTGACCTCGTCGACCGCCGCGAACTTGCGCTCCTCCGGGCACGGGAACCGGACCTCCGGGGTGTTCAGCACGTCCGGCAGCTCGTCGCGCATCGCCGACACCGGCCGGTCGGCCCGGGCCAGCAGCGACAGCAGGCGGATCGCCGCGTACAGCGCGTCATCGAACCCGTAGTAGCGGTCCTTGAAGAACAGGTGGCCGCTCATCTCGCCGGCCAGCGGCGCCCCGGTCTCGGCCATCTTGGTCTTGATCAGCGAATGGCCGGTCCGCCACATCAGCGGCTTGCCGCCGAGCTCGGCGATCCGGTCGAACAGCACCTGGCTGGCCTTGACGTCGGCGATGATCGTCGAGCCCGGCCTCTCGGCCAGGATCTCGGTGGCGTAGATCGCGACCAGCTGATCGCCCCACAGCACCCGGCCCTTCTCGTCGATGACGCCGAGGCGGTCGCCGTCGCCGTCGAAGGCGATGCCCAGGTCGGCCTTCGCCCCGGCCACCGCCTCGCGCAGGATCTCGAGGGTCTCCGGCACCGTCGGGTCGGGGTGGTGGTTCGGGAAGGTCCCGTCGACCTCGGGGAACAGCACCTTGTGGGTGCCCGGCAGGCGTGCGGCGAGTGCTTCGACCACCGGACCGGTGGCGCCGTTGCCGCAGTCCCAGACCACGGTCAGCGGCCGGCCGGGACGGTAGTCCTGCAGCAGCCGGTCGGTGTAGGCGCCCAGCAGGTCGACGTCCTCGACCCCGCCCTCGCCCTCGGCATAGGCGCCTTCGGCGGCGATCGGGCCGAGCCGCTGGATGTCGGCGCCGAAGAACGGCCGGGTGCCGATCATCATCTTGAAGCCGTTGTAGTCCGGCGGGTTGTGCGACCCGGTGATCATGATCCCGCCGTCGGCCTTGAGCTGGTAGACCGCGAAATACAGCGCCGGGGTCGGGCAGCCGCCGACCCGCAGCACGTCGATCCCGGCAGCCCTGAGGCCGCGCACCACCGCCGCCTCCATGTCCGGCGACGACAGCCGGCCGTCGCGGCCGACCGCCACCCGCCGGCCGCCCTCGGCTGCGACGCAGGTGCCGAACGCCCGGCCGAGCGCCTCGGCATCGGTCGGCGACAGGGTCTTGCCGACGACTCCGCGGACGTCGTACTCGCGCAGGATGGTCGGGTCGAAACGATGCGCGCCGATCATTGGGCGGCCTCCGAGGCGGCGCGGGCCGGCCGGTCGGTGCCGCGGCCGACGCAGGTGTATTCGAACCCGGCCGCCCGCATGTCCTTCGGGTCGTAGACGTTGCGCAGGTCGACGACGACCGGCGCCTTCAGCAGCTTCTTCATGCGGGCCAGGTCGAGGGCGCGGAACTCGTTCCACTCGGTCACGATCGCCACCGCGTCGGCCCCGTCCATCGCCTCGTAGGCGCTCTGTCCGTACTCGATGCCGTCCATCAGCTTGGCCGCCTCGTCCATGCCCTCGGGATCGTAGGCCCGCACCGTGGCACCGGCCGCCAGCAGCGCCGGCACGATGTCGAGCGCGGGGCTGTCGCGCATGTCGTCGGTGTTCGGCTTGAAGGTCAGGCCGAGCACCGCGACGGTCTTGCCGGCGACCGAGCCGCCGCAGGCCGCGACGATCCGGTCGGCCATGGCCTGCTTGCGGCGGTCGTTGACGTCCACCACGGTCTCGATGATGCGCAGCGGCGCGCCGTAGTCCTGGGCGGTCTTGACCAGGGCCAGGGTGTCCTTCGGGAAGCAGGAGCCGCCGTAGCCGGGGCCCGGGTGCAGGAACTTGCGCCCGATGCGGCCGTCCAGCCCGATCCCGCGGGCGACGTCGTGCACGTCGGCCCCGACCTTCTCGCACAGGTCGGCGATCTCGTTGATGAAGGTGATCTTGGTCGCCAGGAAGGTGTTGGCGGCGTACTTGATCATCTCGCTGGTCTCCAGCGACGTGAAGACGATCGGCGTCTCGATCAGGTACAGCGGCCGGTACAACCCCCGCATCACCTCCTGCGCCCGCTCCGACTCGCAGCCGATCACCACCCGGTCCGGCCGCATGAAGTCGTTGATCGCCGCCCCCTCGCGCAGGAACTCCGGGTTCGAGCAGACGTCGAACCGGGCGTCGGGCCGGCGCTCGCGGATGATCGCCTCGACCTCGCGGCCGGTGCCGACCGGCACGGTCGACTTGGTGACCACGACCGTGTAGCCGTCCATGGTGTCGGCGATCTCGCGGGCGGCGGCATAGACGTAGGACAGGTCGGCATGGCCGTCGCCGCGGCGGCTCGGCGTGCCGACCGCGATGAACACCGCATCGGCCCCGGCCATCCCCTCGCGAAGGTCGGTGGTGAACGACAGGCGCCCGGCCTTCACGTTGCCCTCGACCAGCTGATCGAGCCCGGGCTCGAAGATCGGGATCTCGCCGGCCTTCAGACGCTGGATCTTGCCGGCGTCCTTGTCGACGCAGCACACGTCGACCCCGAACTCCGAGAAGCACGCGCCGGTGACGAGGCCGACATAGCCGGTGCCGATCATCGCGATGCGCATGGATGGTCTCCCTGGTACCGTCCGGTGGCCCGGACGGGTCGGTCAGATGTAGTTTTTCAGGAACGTTGCGATGTCGTCGCGCATGTCGGACCGGTTGAGCGCGAACGCCAGGTTGGCCTCCAGGAAGCCGACCTTGTTGCCGCAGTCGAACCGTCGGCCCTCGAACAGGTAGCCGTTGAACGGCTGCAGCCCGAGCTGACGGGCCAGCGCGTCGGTGAGCTGGATCTCGCCGCCGGCGCCCTTCTCCATGCGTCCGAGATCCTCGAACACCTTCGGCTGCAGGATGTAGCGACCGATCACTGCCAGGTTGGACGGGGCGTCCTCGGGCTTCGGCTTCTCGACCAGCCCGCGCACCTCGACCAGCCGGTCGGTGATGTCGCCCGGCTTCACCACGCCGTAGGCGGCGGTCTGCTCGCGCGGCACTTCCATCAGCGCCACCATGTTGCCGCCGACCTTGTTGTAGGCCTCGACCATCTGCTTGAGGCAGCCCTTCGGCGACAGGATCAGGTCGTCGGCCAGCAGCACCGCCACCGGCTCGGAGCCGACGAAGTTGCGGCCGCACCACACCGCGTGCCCGAGGCCGAGCGGCTCCTGCTGGCGGGTGAAGGCGAGCATGCCCGGCGCCGGGATCGTCTCCTTGACCAGCCGCAGCGCCTCGTCCTTGCCGCGCGCCGCCAGCATGTCCTGCAGCTCGTAGGCGTGGTCGAAGTGGTCCTCGATGGCGGTCTTGCCGCGACCGGTGATGAAGATCAGCTCCTCGATCCCGGCCTCGCGGGCCTCGTCGACCGCATACTGGATCAGCGGCTTGTCGACGACCGTGAGCATCTCCTTCGGCATCGACTTGGTCGCCGGCAGGAAGCGAGTGCCGAGACCGCCGACCGGAAAGATCGCCTTACGCACGGGTACGGGCATGATGTCCTCTCGAGACAGCCGCCGCATCGGCGGAACCGGGCGGGTTATCGCCCGAACACCCCGAACCGCGCAACTGCGCTGAGGTCACGGGCGGCCGAGCAGCGTGTCCTTGGCCCGGTTGATCTGGGCGGCGACCCAGGACGATCCGCCGCGGTCGGGGTGGTTGGCCATCATCAGGCGACGATGGGCCTCGCGGATCTCGTCCTCGGTGGCGCCTTCGGACAGCCCCAGAATCTCCAGCGCCCGGGCCCTGGTCATGGTCCCGTCGCCGGCCGACGACGACGCGCCGCCGGGGCGGTCCTGTTCCTCGCCACCGCCCGCCTCAGCGCCGGTGCGCTCGATCCACGCGTCGAGCACCTGGGCCGACGCCGGATCCTCGGCGACCTCGCGGCGCAGCGACTCGAGCTCGCCCGGGGTCAGCGTCGAGAGCCGGCGTCCCGCCAGCCTTCCCTCGAGGACCTCGCCGTCCAGTTGCCCGGTGTCGTGATCCAGGCTCATGGCCAGGAACCGGGTCCGCACGCCGGTGCTCTGGCCCGGGGTCGGGCCGCGCGCCGCCTTGGCGGCGTTGCGGATCGCCCGCACCACCCCGCCCCAGCGGATCACGAACGGCAGCAGGACGGTCGCCGCGTACAGCACCCAGTCCAGGCGCCCGCGCAGCATGATGAACAGGCCGAGCGCCGCCAGCAGGCCCAACCCGACCCACTTCGCGATCCTGAGAATGACCTTGGGCTCGGTATCGAGCAGCCACCGGCCCATGAGGGCGAGCCCGACCACCAGCGACAGGCCCAGTAGGACATAGGCCATGAGTCAGCGTCCCAACTGGTTGGTCAGCAGCTTCACCGCCTCGCCGCGCTTCGCGCCGAAGTCGGCCAGGGCCTTGCGTCCGCCGGTGGCGTAGACCGCGACCGCGGCCAGCAGATCCTTCAGCCGGTCGGCGCTGGACAGGTCGAACGGGCAGTACGCGCCCCGGGTCAGCCGGGCGATCTGCCGGAACGCATCGCCGGCGATCGGGTCGCCGCCCTCGTGGAACACGAAGACCGGCACCCCGAGAACGCCGAGCTCGCCGGCGGCGTGGCAGACCGCGTCGATGTCCTCCTCGAAGGCGTCACCGACGAAGATCAGCGCATCGACCTTCCGGCGCCCGGTCTCGGCCTTGGCGTGGTTCAGCACCTTGGCGATCTGGGTCTGGCCGCCGAGGCAGTCGACGCGGGTCATCACCCGGCCGAGCGCGTCCGGGTCGGAGTACCACTTCGAGCTCTTGCACTCGCGGAAGCCCCGGTAGAACACCAGCTGGACGTCCAGCCCGCCGAGCGCCGCGGTCTCGTGGAACATCGCCGCCTGGATGTGACAGGCCCGGTCCCAGGTCGGACGACGGCTCGCGGTCGCGTCCAGGGCGAATACCAGCCGGCCGCGCCGGGATCCGCCGGGCCGGGCCGGCATCGCCCGCACCGCATCCAGGAAGGCGTCCACCTCGGAGCGGGTGGAGACATCCTGCACCGGGCGTTCGGTAGGCATCCGATCTCGTCGTGTCGTCATGGCGATCCGTCGTGGCGACCGATGAGGTTAGAATTGGGATCATGATGCGGCGTTCCAACTGCCCCGGTCCAGTTGCATGACGGTGAGCGTGCGGCCGATGACCCCCGACGACGCGCCGGCGGTCGCCCGGATGGCCGGCGAGCTGTCCGCCCACGAAGGGGTGGCGGCGCCGCCGTTCGACGCCGACTCGGTGCGGCGCTGGGGATTCGGCCCCGACCGCCGGTTCGACGGGGTCGTGGCCGAGTTCGGCGAGCGGGTGGTCGGCTACGCGCTCTACCACGACGGCTTTCACGTCGGGCGCGGCACGCCGGGACTGATGCTGATGGACCTGTACGCCGACCCGACGGTGCGGCGGCGCGGCGTCGGCCGGGCCCTGATGGCGGCGGTCGCCGAGGCCGCCCGCCGGCGCGGCGGGACCTGGGTGGTCTGGCAGGTCCACCCCGAAAACGTCGAAGGCCTGGCGTTCTACCGGGCCCTCGGCGCCCGGCGCTACCGCGCGGCGGATTTCGAGCTGGAGGTCGGAGACTGAACGGACGTCGGGTCAGGACCGGCGCGGCGCCCGTTCCGGCAGCTGCAGCGAATTGATCAGGGCGCGCACCTCCTGACGGGCGGCGACGTGCGACATCCGCGGCTTGGCGCCGCCGTCGCGGTGCGACTGGTCGAACACGTCGAGCATGGTCAGGCCCTGCAGGAACAGCTCCCGGAAGATCACCCGCTCGCTGAAGCCGGGCGCCAGCCGGAACCCGATCCGCCTGGCCAGCTTCTCCAGCACCTCGCCCATCTCGCGCTTGTTGTTGGCGTCGAGGTTGGACAGCCGGTTGCGCATCACGATCCAGTCGATCGAGCCGCCGTCGCGCTTGGCCCGCGCCTTGCGCTGCTCCCAGACCATCTCGGCGTAGACGCTCGGCCGCTGCACCTCGCCGGTCCGGCCGTCGACATGGGCGACCACGTCCAGGTCGACGAAGCTGTCGTTGACCGGGGTCACCAGGGTATCGGCGTAGGAATGGGCGACCCGGGCCAGGAAGCTGTCGGTGCCGGCGCAGTCGATCACCACGTAGTCGACCTCGGCGGTCAGCCGCCCAAGGATCGCCTCGAACCGCGCCCGGTCCTCCTCCTGCGCCTCGTTCCGGTTGACCTTGTCCGACGGCGCCAGGAAGAAGTGCCGCGGCATCGGCAGCGGCATGCGATCGCGCTGCATGGTGGCGGCCCGGTTCGACAGGTACCGGGTCAGGGTCCACTGCCGGGCGTCCAGGTCGATGGTCCCGACCTTGTAGCCGAGGCGCAGCAGCGCGACGGTCAGGTGCATCGACGTCGTCGATTTGCCGGAGCCGCCCTTCTCGCAGCCGACCACGATCACGTGCGCCGGCGCGGGCGCCGCGGCGGGCGCTCCCGTCTTCGCCGCCTGGGTGTTCACGTCCTGGGCTAGGTCCGCCACCGGCATCGTTCCCGAAAATCCATCCCGGCCCCTCGATACCCGGAGCCCCGGGGCGGTTCAAGGGCCGGTCGTGCCGGCCGTCACCCGCCAGCGATCCCGCGCCGGCCGGCCAGAGCCCGGTCCTCGATCCGGATCCGCCATGCCAGGACCGCCGCGTTGGCGGCCCCGAATCCGAGCGCCATCCACGGCAATCCGAGCGCCAGGGCCAGCACCGGGATCTCCAGGGCGACCACCAAGTAGTTCGGATGCCGGATCCAGCGGTACGGTCCGCGCCGCACCAGCGGCGCCGTCGGCACCGTGACGATCCGGGTGGTCCAGTGCCGTCCCAGGCTGGCCAGAACCCAGACGCGGCCGGCCTGCAGCATCAGGAACAGCGCCAGCCACCAGGCGCCGACCGGCCCGGGGGCCTGGAGCGCCAGGGCGGTCAGCCAGGCGGCATGCAGCGCGACGATCACCGGGTAGTGCTCGCGGCCGTGCTCGACCGCGCCCTCGGCCATCAGACGGGCGGTGTTGCGGCGGGCGACCGCCAGTTCGGCCAGCCGCTGGGCGGCGACCAGCAGGATCACGATGCGGGCCGGGTCCGGAAGGTCCATGGCTCAGAGCTCCAGCAGGTCCAGGGCGGCGGTGAAACCGGGGCCGAGCGCCAGCAGCAGGTGGCAGCCGCGGGCGCCGCGGTCGAGGGCGCGCCGCAGCACCATCAGCACCCCGGCGGCCGAGGCGTTGCCGAACCGGCTCAGCACCGCCCGGCTGTCGTCGAGCGCGCTGTCGGCAAGGCCCAGCGACTCGCCGACCGCGTCCAGCACCTTGGGGCCGCCCGGATGGCCGACCACGCCGTCGAGATCCTCGATCGACCGGCCGTGCCGCGCCAGGAACCGCTCGACCACCGGCCGCAGCCGGGCCGCCAGGAACACCGGCAGGTCGCGCCGCAGTTCCAGGCCGAAACCGGCGTCGTCGATCCGCCAGCCCATGACGTCGAGCGAGTCCGGCCAGGTGTGCTCGGCCGTGGCCCCGATGCGCGGCGCATCCGGGCCGGCCTGCAGCACGACGGCGGCGGCGGCGTCGCCGAACAGCGCGCTGCCCACCACATTGACCGGATCCGGGTCGAGCCGGAACGCCAGGCTGCACAGCTCGACCACCAGGCACAGCACCACGCGACCCGGCGCGGCCCGGGCCAGTTCGGCCCCCCGCGCCAGCCCGATCGCTCCACCGGCGCAGCCCCAGCCGAACACCGGGGTGCGCCGGACATCGGGCCGCAGGCCGAGCGGCGCGATCAGGCGGGCGTCCAGGCTGGGCGCCGCGAACCCGGTGGTGGAGACGCACAGGACGTGGTCCACGTCGCCCGCCGACAGGCCGGCGGCGGCCAGGGCACGTCCGGCAGCCTGTTCCAGCAGCGCCGGTGCCGCCTGCTCGAAGGCGCCGGCCCGGTCGGCCCAGCCGTGCGGCCGCCGGTACCAGTCGACCGGCCTGGCCAGCCAGCGCTGGTCGACGGTGCTGGTGTCGAAGATCCGGTCGAGCGCGCGGTTGCCGGCGAGGCTGTCGGCGAACACCTCGCGGGCCAATGCCCGCACCTCGTCACGCGACGCGCGGTGCGGCGGGACCGCCGTCTCCAGGGCCAGAATCCGTACGGGTTGCATGCCGCAAGGATGGGCCGACGTCCCCGGTATTCAACTCGCGTTCGCGTGACGACGGCTGGCGACGCCCGTCGCCCCGTGGGTTCCGGCTCTGCGCGACGGGGTCGCTTCGGCCGGAATGACGACTTTGAGAGGAGCCCCATTCTTGTCGTCATTCCGGACGAGGCGGACCGCATGTGCGGGCCGCATCGAGCCGGAACCCACGGAGCGATAGCAGGTCCCGAACGGTCAGAACGACCGCGGCAGACCCAGCACGTGCTCGGCGACGTAGGACAGCACCAGGTTCGTCGAGATCGGCGCGATCTGGTACAGCCGGGCCTCGCGGAACTTGCGCTCGACGTCGTACTCCTCGGCGAACGCGAAGCCGCCATGCGCCTGCATGCAGATCTCGGCGGCGTGCCAGGCCGCCTCGGACGCCAGCATCTTGGCCATGTTGGCCTCCGGCCCGCAGGGCTGGCCGGCCTCGAACAGCCGAACGCCCTTCTCGGCCATCAGCGCCGCCGCCTCGGTCTCGGCATAGGCCCGGGCGATCGGGAACTGGATCGCCTGGTTCTGGCCGATCGGCCGGCCGAACACCTCGCGGCTCTTGGCGTACTCGGTCGCGGTCCGGATGAACCAGCGGGCGTCGCCCAGGCTCTCGTGCGAGATCAGCAGGCGCTCGGCGTTCATGCCGTCGATGATGTAGCGGAAGCCCTTGCCCTCCTCGCCGATCAGGTTCTCGGCCGGCACCACCATGTCGTCGAAGAACACCTCGGTGGTGCAGTGGTTCACCATGGTGCGGATCGGCCGGATGGTCAGGCCGTTGCCGACCGCCTCGCGCATGTCGACCACGAACACCGACAGCCCGTCGGTGCGCTTCGCCACCTGGTCCTTCGGGGTGGTGCGGGCCAGCAGCAGCATCAGGTCGGAATGCTCGGCGCGCGAGGTCCAGATCTTCTGGCCGTTGACCACGTAACGGTCGTTGCCGTCCTTGCGGGCCGTGGTGCGCAGCGACAGGGTGTCGGTGCCGCTGGTCGGTTCGGTCACGCCGAACGCCTGCAGGCGCAGCTCGCCCGAGGCGATGCCGGGCAGCCACTTGCGCTTCTGCTCCTCGGAGCCGTGCCGCAGCAGGGTGCCCATGATGTACATCTGGGCGTGGCAGGCGGCGCCGTTGCAGCCGCTCTTGTGGATCTCCTCGAGGATCGCCGCGGCGGCCCGGATGCCGAGCCCGCTGCCGCCGTACTCCTCGGGAATCAGCACGGCGAGATAGCCGGCCTCGGTCAGCGCCTTCACGAACTCCGTCGGATAGGCCCGCTCGCGGTCCTTCTCGCGCCAGTAGGCGCCGGGAAAGCGGGCGCACAGGTCGCGGACCGCGGCGCGGATGTCCTCGATCACGTCGTCGGGGGTGGTCATGGCCGGCACCTCGGTCGGCTGCGCCATGGGAACGCTCTCCTCGCAATCCGGGATCGGGCAGTGGCGGTCGGAGTCACATAGACCCGGCCGGCGGGCAGGTCGAGCGCTGAAAAGGAATTTCGCACGAAGACACTTTTTGCGTGCATCATAATTGGTAAATTATTATCTTCCGTTAATCCGTGGCGTGCCCCCACACGCCCGACATCCTCCGTCCCATCGTGGACCAGACTCGGAGCCGAGGATTGCCCCCCTCGGCTCCGTTTTTCTTTCGGGACGAAAGCCCCGGGACGCCCCTTACCGGCGCGGCTTCTCGAACACCGCCATGGCGATCCCGACTCGACCTTCCTTCACGGCCCGCCGCAGATTGCGGTGCTTGTCGGCCGCCGCCGGCCCCATGATGATGTCGCCGGCCTGCAGCGGCGGCCGCTCGCCGGCCGCCTTGCGGGCGGCCGTCGCCTCCTGCTGGCGAAGCATGTGGGCCCGCGAGTCGTTGGTCAGGTCGCGGAACGTCCGGGTGCGCAGCCCGACCTCCTCGGCGGTCGTCACCATCACCGACGGCGACATCAGGAAGCTGACCAGGCGGTCGCCGGCCCACGGCAACGGATAGTCCGGCTCGCCGGCCACTCCGGCGACGACGTCGTAGAACCCGAACCGGCCGCCGGGCTTCAGGACCCGGTGGATCTCGCGATACATCGACCGCTTGCGCTCGATGTTCATCGAGGCGTGGATCGAGACCACGCGGTCGAAGGTCGCGTCCTCGAACGGCAGCGCCAGCGCGTCGCCCTCGACCACCGTGATGCGCCGCGACAGGCCGACCAGCTTGTTCAGCTCGCGGTTGGCCTCGCACAGCGCCGGCGTCAGGTCGAGCGCGGTCACCCGGGCGTCGTAGCGCGAAGCCAGCACCCGCGACGGGCCGCCGATGCCGGCACCGAGGTCCAGCACCTTCATGCGCTTGCGGATCTCCAGCGCGTCGAGCAGTTCGATCGTGGCTTCGTGGCCGCGCACGTGCATCTGGTCGAGGGCCGCCAGGTGGTCCAGCGTGACGCCGCCGCGATCGATGCCGTGCTCGGCGAGACGCGCGATCAGCGCATCGGCCAGCGAGCCGCGCGCGTAGTGCTCGGCGACGAGGTCGTTGATCTCGATAACCATGGTCAGCCCCAGAGTGCGGTGTCGGCCGGGTACACGATGCTGCCGTCATAGCGCATGCCGGGCTCGCGGTCCTTCGCCAGCAGCAGCGGCGCGTCGAGGTCGACCAGGTCGACGCCCTGCGCCACCAGCATGCCCGGCGCCATGCCGAGCGAGGTGCCGATCATGCAGCCGACCATGATGCCGAATCCGCGACGCTCGGCTTCGGCGCGCAGGCGCAGCGCCTCGGTCAGGCCGCCGGTCTTGTCGAGCTTGATGTTGATCTTGTCGTACTTGCCGGCGAGCGCGTCGAGGGTCGCGGTGTCGTGGCAGCTCTCGTCGGCGCACACCGGCACCGGGCGCTCCAGCCCGAGCAGCCCGGAATCGTCCTTGGCCGGCAGCGGCTGCTCGATCATCTCGACCGCCAGCTCGCGCAGCCTCGGCGCCAGGTCCCGGTAGGTCGCGACGTCCCAGGCCTCGTTGGCATCGACCACCAGGCGGGCCCCCGGAGCGTTGGCGTGGATCCGCGCGACCCGGTCGAGATCCAGGCCGTCGCCGGTCATCTTCAGCTTCAGCAGCGGCCGGTCGGCGTTGCGGGCGGCGGCCTCGCCCATCGCCTCCGGCGTGTCGACCGACAGGGTGAACACCGTCGTCACCGTGCCCGGTGCCGACGCCAGTCCGGCGGCCCGCCACACCGGGATGCCCGACCGCTTGGCCTCCAGGTCCCAGAGCGCGCAGTCGACGGCGTTGCGGGCAGCGCCCGCCGGCAGCGCCGACAGCAGGCCCTCGCGGTCGAGGCCGCCGGCGATCGCGTCGGCCACGCCGCGGATCTCCCCGATCACGCTCTCGACGCTCTCGCCGTAGCGCGGGTAAGGCACGCATTCGCCACGCCCGACGGCATCGCCGTCGCGGATCGTGGCGACCACGACCTGCGCCTCGGTTCGCGCTCCTCGGGAGATCCGGAACACGCCGCGGATCGGCCAACTCTCCATGGCGACGGACAGGGTTCGGGGCATCGGGGTCCTCATCGGTGGGGCATTGCGGCGGTCAGGCGTTGCGGCTCGGGCGGTTCCCGGCCGTCACTTCACGGTCAGCTTGGCGATCTGCACGTTGATCACCTCGTCGGCCGGCACGAACTTGTGCAGGATCTTCCAGGCGTTGTCGCGGACCCGCTGGATGCCGTCATAGCCGTTCAGGTCGCTCGGCGTCAGGCTGCTCAGGTAGATGATCATGGCGTCGCGGATCCGCGGCTCCTGTGCCGCCATCGTCGGGCGCACGCCCTCGTCGCGCATCTCGACCGCCAGGCTCAACAGCAGGAACACCGGATAGCTCCGGTTGGTCTGCAGGTTCACCACGAACTCCGGCAGCACGTAGATGCTCGATCCGGGCGGGCTCGGCTTGCTGGTCGGCGGTGCGCCGGGGTCCTGCTGCTTCTCCTCCTCGTGCGCGGCCTGCTGGCCGCCGCCGAAGCCGGGGATCGCGACCCCCGGCACCAGGCCCGCCACCAGCGCACCCAGACCGGCGCCGATCAACAGCAGCAGCGGCAGCAGCACGAACAGGATGAGCTTCTTCATGACGGGCGGGTCCGCACAACTCGGCCGATCGATTGAGATCGCGCACAACTGGCCCTAGGTTTAGCCGACCGAACCCCGTGCGACCACGCCCTGCGGATGAAAGCGGACTTGTCGATGGCAGAGCCGGCCGACGACAGCTGGAAGGAAATGGTCAAGGCCCAGCCGGCCGTGACCGACGCCGACCGCCAGCCGGCGGCGGCGCCGAAGGCTGCCTCGTTCGCGCTCGAGCTGACCGAGGACGGGCTGCTGCTCAAGATCCGCCGGGAGGACGGCCGCATCGCGCTGGTGGAGCTGTCGCCGGACATGGCGCTGTACCTCCGCGAGTACCTGAGCAACGGCCTGGCCACCATCGGATACTTTCCGCCGAAATCTTGAATCGCCGCGTTCAGTCCGGTTCCCGCGATACCGCATCCGGATCCGTCGCGTCGATGTCGCCGGCCATGTGCTGGGCGACCAGGTCCTGCACCAGTTCCGAGATGCGCCGGCGGGCCTCCGGCTTCAGCGAATCGAACGACGACTGCGCCAGCAGCAGGTCCACCACCTGCCCGCTCTGCACCGCCCTCAGCATGTCGCGGTACGCCTCGGTGCGCTCGCCGACGACCTCGGCAACGCAGCGCGCGAACAGCTCGAGCGCCTCCTGTTCCGAGAGACCTGGCATCCCATCCGCGCCGCCCGGCGGTCGGCCCCGGCGACGCCCCCTCGGTTGCTCCGATCACCGCCCGACAGCGTATCCCTGCATGCCTCGCGGATTGGCGGCCGCCTTCAGCATGTCGCCGTCCTTCGCCGCCGCGGTCAGACGACCCTCCGACCAGTCCTCGCCGACCTGGACGTCGTGCCCGCGCGCGGTCAGCCCGTCGACCGTCGCCTGCGGGAACCGTCCCTCGACGACCACCCGGCCCGGCTTGCGGCCGCGCGGCCAGAACGAGCTCGGGAAGTGCTCGCTGTGGAACGCCGGGCAGTCGATCGCCTCCTGCAGGTTCATGCCGTGGTCGGCATGGTGCAGGAACAGCAGCAGCGACCACTGATCCTGCTGGTCGCCGCCCGGCGTGCCGAACGCCAGGTACGGCTCACCGTCGCGCAGCGCGAAGCCCGGCGACAGCGTGGTGCGCGGCCGCTTCTTCGGGGCCAGGGCCGACGGCGACCGCTCGTCCAGCCAGAACATCTGGGCCCGGTTGCCGAGGCAGAACCCGAGTTCCGGGATGATCGGCGACGACTGCAGCCAGCCGCCGCTCGGCGTGGCGCTGAACATGTTCCCCTGGTTGTCGATGATGTCCATGTGCACGGTGTCGCCGGAGGATACTCCGCTCTTCGACACCGTCGGCTCGCCGACTCCCATGCTCTCCAGTGCCCGCGGGTCGACCGAGGCGTCGACCCCGAGCGCGGCGTCCAGCGAGCGCTCGTAGCCCGGCACCGTTCCCGGCCGCAGATCGAGCGAGGCGCGGTCGCCGATCAGCGCGCGCCGCCCGTCGTTGTACGGCTTCGACAGCAGGACCTGCATCGGCACGTCGACGAAGTCCGGATCGCCGTAGAACGCCTCGCGGTCGGCGAACGCCAGCTTCATCGCCTCGACGACCGCGTGGACGAAGTCGGGGCCGGTCGGATCCATGTCGCCGACCCCCATGCCGTCGAGGATCGCCAGCGATTGCAGCAGGGTCGGCCCCTGGCTCCACGGCCCGGCCTTGCAGACCCGGTAGCGGCCGTAGTCGTAGGTCGCCGGATCCTCGTAGCCGGCCTGCCACCCGGCCATGTCGTCGGCGGTCAGCAGGCCGCGGTGCCGGCGGCCCGAGACGTCCATCAGCGGCTCGGCGTGCACGAAGCTGTGGACCGCCTGGGCCACCCAGCCCGTCGCCCAGATCGCCCGGGCCCGATCGATCACCGCCTCGCGCGAGCCGCCGCCGGCCTCGGCCTCGGCCAGGATGCGCGCATAGGTCTCGGCCATCGCCGGGTTGGCGAACAAGGAGCCCGGCTGCGGCGGCTTGCCGCCCTTGAGGTAGACCGCCGCCGAGGTCGGCCACTCGGTCTCGAACAGCTCGCGCACGGTCTCCACGGTCGCGGTGATGCGATCGACCACCGGGTAGCCGTTGCGGGCGTAGCCGATCGCCGGTTCGAGAACCTCGCGCAGCGACCGGGTGCCGTAGTCGCGCAGCAGGGTCAGCCAGCCGTCGAACGCGCCCGGCACGACCGCCGCCAGGAACCCGCTGCCGGGAACCAGGTCCAGGCCGAGGCCGCGGTAGGCGTCGATGGTCGCCGCGGCCGGCGACGGCCCCTGGGCGCACAGCACCCGGACCCGGTCCTCGCGCTTGCTGTAGAACACCGCCGGCAGGTCGCCGCCGGGACCGTTCAGGTGCGGCTCGACGACCTGCAGGGTGAAGCCGCAGGCGACCGCCGCGTCGAAGGCGTTGCCGCCGCGCTCGAGCACGGCCATGCCGACGGCCGACGCCACCCAGTGCGTTGACGTGACGACGCCGAAGGTTCCGCGGATCTCGGGGCGGGTGGTGAACATCGGTGCTCTCGCTGGCGCGGTTCTCGCATGGAGGAAGGCGGCCACTATAGGTGCGGGCCGGATCGCTGGGCAAGGTTTGCCGGGACGGGACGCCGCCGCCCGGGCGGGGCCGCCGCCCCCCCCGGAATCGTTTGCCGGGATCGGCCGGATCGCGTATGGTGTCAGGTGGCCGAGAAACGGCTGGTTCCGGCGTGCGCGTGCACCACGGGGCCTGCGGCAGAAACAGGAGTCTTTGCCGTGTCGAACGCAGAGCTGGCGCTGGGCATTCTGGGAGGCGGGTCGAGTCTCCTGTCGGGTTCGACAGGTGCGCCCACGGTCTCCGCGCTGGTCGGATTCAAGAACTATCAGAGAGACCAGGTCGCCGCGCGGCAGGCGTTCGCCAACCGCGAGGACATCAAGCGCGACCTCAACGAGTTCAAGAAGGCGGTCGGCAAGCTCGACACGGTCGACGACCTGCTGAAGGACCGCAAGACCCTGACCTTCCTGCTCTCCGCCTTCGGCCTGGAGAGCGAGCTCAACAACCCGGGCAAGCTGAAGGCGGTCTTCAACAGCGACCCGAACGAGATCAACTCGTTCGCCAACCGCCTGGCCGACAGCCGGTTCGGCGAGATCGCCAAGTTCCTCGACACCCCCCAGTTCGGGCTCAAGAACCTGCGGATCTCGGACAAGCAGTCCCAGATCATCGACAAGTACCTGACCAACGCGTTCGAAAAGTCGCTGGGTGCCCAGAACCCCGCGCTGCGGGACGCTCTGTTCTTCCTGCGCCGGATCGGCACGGTCGACAGCACCTACGAGATCCTCGGCGACCTGCCGCTGCGGACGATCGTCACCGATGCCCTGAAGCTGCCGGCGCAGATCGCCAACCAGTCGGTTCAGAAGCAGGCGGCGCTGATCGACGCCAAGCTGAAGCTCGACGCCTTCAAGACGTCGAGTTCGACGGCGAGCACCCGCAACCGCCTGGACATCCTCAACGGCGACCTGACCAGCATCAGCACCGCGAACGCTGCGATCCAGAAGAGCCAGACCGTCGTCGACACCCTGGTCAGCCAGCTCGAGGGCCTGCGGGTCAAGTATGCCGACTACGATTCGTTCACCGATCCGGCCGGCGTCAACGCTGCCGAGATCACGGTCCAGCAGGCGGCGATCCCCGACCTCCTGAAGCAGCGCGGCCTGGTGGCGGCGGCCAACGGCGCCGTGCTCGATACGCGCGCGGCCCTGACCGAGCTGGAGGCGCTGTACAACAAGGCCCGCAACGCCGGGTCCGCGGACGAGCTGACCGGCATCCAGGACGACTTCATCGCGATCGCCGACAAGATCCTGGGCGACAGCGGATACATCAGCGGGGCGACCTACTACGACCCGAACGGCGGCACGACCCAGAACCTGCTACGCAACGGCACCGGCGGCGCGCTGCCGGCCGGCACCGACACCACCGCCGACGAGCTGTCGGCCACGATCGACACCGACGGGACCCGTGTGGTCACAAAGTCGACCGACCTGGCCGGCTTCCTGGGCGACCTGCAGACCTTCCGGGACGGGGTCGCCAACGCCAGCTTCGCCTCGCTCGCGACCGACCTGGACGCCGTCGACGCCAACTTCGACGCCGCCAAGAGCTCGTTCAAGGCGGCCGAGTTCCAGACCCAGATCAACGTCGCCAGCATCAACAACGCCCTCGCCGCGGTCGACTTCGCGGCCGAGCTCAACACAGACCAGCTGGCCCTCGGCTTCGAGTCGACGGTCGACGCCCTGGATCGGGCGGCGACCATCGAGAGCGTGCTCGACGACATCCGGGCGCTGGCGGTCGACGCCACCGATCCGGGCGCCGATCTGACGGCGATCAACACCGAATACGCCGACCGGGTCGCCCAGCTGACCGACCTGATCCAGAACGCCGGGTCGATCACCGACGGCACCACGACGGTGAACCTGGACAATCTGCTGACCGCCGGTCCCACGACCTACACCGTGCAGACCGGCACGGACGTCCGGGCCGAGGGCGGCGACCTCGCCAACGACATCCTGGCGGCGCTGCCCGGTACCATCACCGCCGGCAACGCGGCCCAGCTCAAGACCGACATCGACGACGTCTACAAGGTCGCGCTGCAGGACACGGTCGACAACCTGACCCGCGACCAGAAGGTCCTCGACTTCGCGTTCAGCACGCTCGACCCGCGCGGTGCGCTGGACGCCCAGATCCGCAAGATCCAGTCCGACCTCGATACGACGCTCGAAGGTGCGCAGTCCGACAAGGTCAACCTGCTGTCGCCGACCGCCAACGACCTGCGCGTCAACCTCGATTCCCTCGGTTCGACGATCTTCGTGGACTCGCAGGACGGCTTCAAGGGCGACTTCCTGGCCAACCTCGAGGCGTTCTCGACCACGGTGCTGACCGGCGGCACCATCGCTCAGCGCACCTCAGCATTGAACGACCTGCTGTTCACCGCCGGGCGGGCCCAGGCCAACCTGAAGGCCGAGACCTATGCTCTGAAGGTGCAGCAGTCGGTCATCACCGAGGAGCGGACCCTGCTGGAGGGCGACGGCGGCGGGGCGAGCGAGTTCCTCAAGCCGATCGAGTACACCGATGAGGCCCTCAGGTTCATCGAGCGCTACCTCGTCCAGAAGGACCTGGAGGCCCAGGGCGTCTCGGTACAGGGCGGCGCCTACAACGCCCAGGCGGCGATCGCCAGCCAGATCGGCTCGATCCTCCCGCAGGGCAGCGGGCTCGGGCTGAACCTGCTGGCGTGAGTCGGCCTCCCGGCGGTCGGCGGGGCCGCGGCCTCGGTTCGCGTCGTATCAGGTGCCGGCGACCAGCGGGGCGGTCAGCCGCCGAAGTGCCGCGATCACGCTGAGCGCGGTGATCTTCCCGGTCTTCGGATTCTCCTCGCTCGGCACGTTCTCGATGGTCATCGTGAAGCGCGCGCTGTCGGCGTCGACGGTGATGGTGTGCATGTTCCGGGTCACCGCCGGGTCCGCCCAGATCTCCAGGCGGGTGGCGTCCGGTCCGATGCCGGCCAGCGACAGCGCCGCCGCGACGTTCACGTTCGCCGGGAAGCCGGCCGCGCCCTCGCGCGCCGTCCCCTCGAACACCCGCTTGGCCTCGGTCAGCCCCTCGACCGCGATGCCGTTCTCGACCAGATAGGGTGCTCCGGCGAGGCCGAGCGGCGGCTTGCGGGTGACCAGCCGGACCTCGCGGATGGTGCCCTCGGCAGCCGCCCGAACCGCGTCCAGGCCGATCAGCGCCCCGGTCGGCACGATGATCCGTGCCCCGGTCCGGCGCGCCCGGTCGACCAGGTCCATGTGCCGCAGCATCGCCCCGACGCTGATCGGCATGAAGATCCGGCCGCGCTCGACCGCCGGACCGGCGACGTCGGCGAAGGCAGCGGCCGGCACGCACTCCACCACCACGTCGGCGTGCTCCGCCAGCTCGCCGAGCGGCACCACCGGCACCGGTGAGGCGAAGCCGCTCATCACCCGCTGTGCCTTGGCGACGTCCCGGGCCGACACGGCCGTCAGGCGAAGCCCTTCGAGACGCCCCTCGTCCAGCGCCTTCGCGACCGCCAGGCCGATCGCCCCCAGCCCACCGACCGCGACCGTCAACGCTCCTGCCGCTGGTTGTGCCGACACTTTGCCCTCGCCGTTAACACGTTGATGATCCACGATGCGTTCCTAGCCCCAGCCCGCGGGTGAGTCCAGGCGTGCAGGAGGATACCCGCCGACGATGCGATCCGCGACGACACTGCTGGCGGCGTCCCTGCTGGCCTTCTGCGCGACCGCAGCCGGGCCGGCCGCCGGCGCCGAGCCGCCGTGCCTGGCCGCCCGCCTGATCGTGCCGTGGGGCGCGGGCAGCGGCACCGACCTGATCTTCCGCGCCCTCGCCGACGCCGCCAACCGGGCCGGCGCGAAGCCCCGTCTGGAGGTCGTCAACATCAGCGGCGAGGAGGGCGTGCGGGGAACCGAGATCGCGGCCAGGGCACGCCCGGACGGCTGCACCCTGCTGGCGGTCCACCAGAGCCTGATGACCAGCTACATGGCCGGGATGTCCTCGGTGAACTGGGACGACCTGACCCCGGTCGCCCGCCTGACCCGGACGCCGATGGTGGTCGGCGCCCGCACCGGGGCGCCGTTCTCGACCCTGCCCGAGATGCTGGGGGCGGCCGGCAGCGCCGACGGCGTCTCGGCCGCCAGCACCGAGGGCCTCGCCAGCCACTTCCTGTTCCTGCTGATCGAGGACCGGACGAAGGTCGCGTTCCGGCACGTGTTCATGGAGGGCACCCGGCAACGCCTGTCGGCGCTGCTGAACGGCACGGTGGACGTCGGCGAGATCAACCTGGCGCTGGCCCGCCGCCTGGTGCCGGAGGGCCTGCTGAAGGCCGTCGCGATCACCGCCCCGGCCCGCGCCAACGAGCTTCCCGAGGTGCCGACGCTGCGCGAGCAGGGCGTCGACCTGGCCTTCGCGATCGACCGCGGAGCGATGCTGCCGAAGGGCGCCAAGCCCGAACTGGCCCAGCACTACGCCAAGCTCTTCGAGGCCGCGCTCGATGCGCCGGACGTCCAGGCACTGCTGAAGCAGCACGGCACAAGCGACGGCTTCCTCGCCCTCAAGGCCTATGCCGGCTACTGGCAGGACAGCTTCGCGGAATGGCGGCGGGTCGCCAAGGCGGCCGGCCTGTACAAGGCGGCCGACTGAGCGGCGAGGCCATGGTGCCGGAGTGCTACGTCCCGATCATCCGGGGCGACCGGCTGGCCGCAGAGGTGCCGCAGATCGACCGGAAGCTCGTCCAGGACCGACCGCTGCCGGCCGGATCCGGCCCCCGCCTGCCATCCCCTCGGCGCGCGGGTGCCTGCCATGCTTCCGGGACCAGCGTTCGCGGTGGTGCTCGGCCGCGGTCCGTTCTATTTTCTCGCCGAAACGCGGCCGCCACCGGGGTCCCCCGGCGCCGGGCCGCCGTCCCAGTCAGCCGGCCGCCCTGCGACCGGCGTCTTTCCGTTGCGAGGGGGTATCCGTGGCGACGATCCAGCATCCGTATCTTCTGTTCCTGGGCGACGCACCCGATCAGCTGGCGGCGAAGACCGCCAACGGGGTGAAGGTCTGGCGCCCGGAGTGGTGCATCGGCCAGTTCCGGCTGCCGGGCTGCAAGGCGGATCTCGGCCTGCCCGACGTGAGCATCGAGGAGGCGGCCGCCCAGGGGGCGAAGACCGTCATCCTGGGCGTCGCCAACCGCGGCGGCTTCATTCCCGAGTCCTGGATCGTCGAGCTGGTGAAGGCGCTGGGCCTCGGCATGGACATCGCGTCCGGGCTGCACACCAAGATCACCGCCATTCCGTCCCTGAAGGACGCGGCGGAGCGCAACGGCCGCAAGCTGTTCGACGTCCGGCACCCGAGCCGCGACTACCCGGTCGCCAGCGGCAAGCCGCGCCCGGGCAAGCGGCTGCTGACCGTCGGCACCGACGTGTCGGTCGGCAAGATGTTCACCACGCTGGCCATCGAGAAAGAGATGCGGGCGCGCGGCCTGAACGCCGACTTCCGCGCGACCGGCCAGACCGGCATCTTCATCGCCGGCGAAGGCGCCTCGATCGACGCGGTGATCGCCGACTTCATCTCCGGCTGCGTCGAGACCCTGGCGCCGGCCAACAGCGAGGACCACTGGGACCTGATCGAGGGCCAGGGCTCGCTGTACAACGTTTCCTACTCCGGCGTGACCCTCGGCCTGATCCACGGCGCCCAGGCCGACGCCCTGGTGATGTGCCACGAGATCGGCCGCCCGCACATGCGCGGCCTGCCGGACTATCCGGTGCCGGAGATCCCGACCGCCATGGACACAATCCTGCACATGGCCAAGATGGTGAACGAGGACGTGAAGTTCGTCGGCGTCAGCCTGAACACCTCGAACGTCTCGGCCGACGAGGCGGCGGCGTTCAAGGCGAAGACCGCCGAGCAGACCGGCCTGCCGGTGGTCGACCCGCTGAAGGACGGCGTGGCGCCGATCGTCGACCGGTTGCTGGCGGGGTAACACCGGCCGCGACAACCCTACAGGGAGGGACCGGGATGATTGCGTCAGCGAGACTTGCCACGATCGTCCCGGCCCTCGCCCTGCTGTCCATGGCCGTACCGGCCCTGGCCGACGGCCCGCGCTTCGCGGTGTACGGCGACATGCCCTACACCGACGCCGACCAGGCGTTCCTGGACGGCCCGGCGTCCGCGCGGCTCGCCGGCGACGCCGGCGTCGACTTCGTGATCAGCGTCGGCGACCTCGGCCGGCCGGAAACCGCCTGCGCCGACGACTGGCAGGTCCGCCAGCGCAGGATGTGGCGCGAGGGCTTCCGCAGGCCGGTGATCCCGACCCCCGGCGACAACGACTGGACCGACTGCGACCGCAAGCAGCTGTCGCACCCGGTGTCGGAGCTCGGCCGGCTCGACGCCTTGCGCCGCATCCACTTCGAGACACCGCCGCCGGGGATCGACCGGCAATGGCGCTGGCGCGCCCAGCACGGCCAGCCGGAGAACGCCATGTGGGCGACCGGCGGCGTGCAGTTCGCCACGCTCCACGTGGTCGGCACCGCCAACGGCCGCGCCCAGATCGAGCTGGACGACAAGCAACTGGCCTGGGCGCTCGCCGACGCCCGCGACCAGGCCAACCGGGTGTGGCTGGCCGAGACCTTCCGGGCCGCCCGGCAATCCGGTGCGAAGGCGGTCGTGATCGCCATGCAGGTCGACCCGTTCAACCCGAAATATGTCGATCCCGGCAAGCCGGCCCCGGCGGACCCGCTGGCCCGCTGCCTGGCGAGCTCGCCGTTCGCGCCGACCTGCCGGGCGCTGGTCGGCGAGGCCCTGGGTTTCGCCGGGCCGGTGCTGCTGGTGCACGGCGACACCAACCCGGCCTGCCTGGAGCCGATCGACTCCGCCGACGGCCGCCGGCTGTTCTGGCGGCTGAACGCCTGGGGCGATTTCAGCTCGCCGCCGGCCATCGCCGTCGTCGACATCGAGCCCGGCGATGCGGCCAGGCCGTTCCGGGTGAGCAGCCTGCTGGACGACGGCCCGACGCTGCCGGCCGCCTGCCGCTACTGACCGCTTCCGCACCCACTGGAGACCGAGATGACCATCCGCCGTACCCTTGCCGCTCCCGTGCTCGCGGCCGCGCTGCTGGCGACCGCACCCGCCCCGGTCGCGGCCCAGAGCCTCAACGACCTGTCGAAGATCGGCGGCGGGATGCTCTCGGGGCAGTCATCGTCCTCGTCGTCCTCCGGCGGCTCGCTGCTGAGCGGCCTGTCCTCGGGCTCGACCTCGCTGGCCAGCCCGCAGAACACCGCCGGGGCGCTGGCCTACTGCCAGCAGCAGGGCTATGCCCCGGACACCGCCACCACGGTGAAGGACCGGCTGCTCAGCAAGATCGGCGGTCAGCCGGCGGCGTCCCAGGACAGCGGGTATCTCAGCGGCCTGTCCGGCATCCTGCAGGCCGGCGACGGCGGCTCGTTCGACCTCAGCAAGCTCAAGGGCGTGATCGGCCGCAAGGTCTGCGGCGCCATCGCCGACCGGGCAGTCTCCAGCTTCCTCGGCGGCTGAGCGCTACTCGCCGCGGGCCTCGGCCTCGAGCCGGTCGGTCGCGGTCTCCAGGGTCTCCTCGAGCCGGGCCATGAACGCCTTGCGGTCGAGGCCGGGCGGGATCGGCGGCAGGAACTCCACCACGATCCGGCCGGGCCGCTTCCAGAACGCGTTGCGCGACCAGTACATCCCGGAGTTCAGCGCGACCGGGACCACCGGCAGGCCGAGCCCGACATAGAGCGCCGCGGTCCCCGGGTGGTAAGGCGCCTTCGTCCCCGGGGCCACCCGGGTGCCCTGCGGGAAGATCAGGATCGCCCGGCCGGTCGCCGCCGCCGCGCGGGCGTCCTCGACCATCTGCCGCAGCGCCTTGGCGCCGGCCTTGCGGTCGACCGGGATCATCTCCATCGCCCGCATGTACGGGCCGACGATCGGCACCCTGACCAGCTCCTGCTTCATGACCGCCGCCGGCCGGTCGAGCAGCTCGGTGAAGTACAGGGTCTCCCAGGCCGACTGGTGCTTGGCCGCGACGATCGCCGCGCCCTTCGGCAGGTACTCGGTGCCGCGCAGCTCGACGTCGATGCCGGCGACGACGCGGGCCATCGCCACCAGCGTGCCCGACCAAAACCGCGAGACCTTCTGCACCGCCCTGCGGCCGAACAGGAACGACGGCAGGCCGAACACCCCCACCAGCAGCGTGAAGGCGTAGAACAGGATGTTGAACAGGAGACTTCTGACGAGGATCATCCCTCGGCTATAGCGAGCCGCCGCCCAAAGCGCCAGATGCCGTGACCGACTCCGCCGCCCTCGCCGACCGCCTGCGCCCGATCCTGGAGGATGCAGCGCGCCGTGGCGTCACCCTGACCTATCTGGAGCTGGCGAGCGCCGCCGGGCTCGGGCCGCCGCGGGCGATCCACCGGATCACCGACGCACTCGAGGACCTGATGCGCGCCGATCACGCCGCCGGCCGGCCGCTGCTCGCCGCCGTGGCGGTGTCGGCCAAGCGTGGTGGCCTGCCGGCCCCCGGGTTCTTCCGCCTGGCCGCCGAGCTCGGCCTGTACTTCGGCCCGGAGCACGGCGACCAGGCGGCGCTGTTCCATGCCATGGAACTGCAACGGCTGCACCCGCCCCGCGAACCTTCGGCATAGGCCGGCCCCCTTTCCCGTTCCGGAACCGCGGCAGGTCCTCCGCGTTGCCGGAACGGGAGATGAGAAACCGATGAACGAGATCAGGACGTTCCTGGACCAATGGTGGCTGGTCGGCCTGTGGCTGGCCGTCACGGCGACCTGCGTGCTGTGGTTGCTGCGCGACCTGCGGACCCGCAACCCCGAAATCGCGGGCCTGATGCAGTTCGTGTGGATTTTCACGGTCGCCTATTCCGGTCCGCTGGGCCTGTGGATCTACTGGACCGCCGGCCGCAAGCAGATCGCCCGCGACAGCATGTGGCGGCGCGGCGCCCGGTCGGTCGCACACTGCTACTCGGGCTGCGGCCTCGGCGAGATCGCCGGCGTGCTGGTCACCGTCGGCCTGCTGTCGCTCGGCACCTGGTGGGCCGCCGGGACCACCTTCGTGCTGGCCTACGTCGCCGGCTTCGCGCTGACCGCCGGCCCGCTGATGCAGGAGGGCGTCACGCCGGCGGTTGCCGTGCGCGACGCCTTCTACTCGGAGACCGCCTCGATCACGGTGATGGAGGTCGTGGCGATCGGGGTCGACCTGCTGCTCGCTCGCTCCGCGACCATGGCCGACCCGCTGTTCTGGTCCGCCCTGATCGTCTCGCTGACCGCCGGTCTGGTGGCCGCCTATCCGGTCAACGTCCTGCTGATCCGCTGGGGCGTGAAGGAAGGCATGCACGACCCGCGCGAGCTGGCCGCCTGACCGATCGCGTCCCGGCTCAGGCGGTCTTGCGCGGCTGCACGCCGCGGCGCAGGTTCACCAGCCGGTTCAACAGGTCGAACCAGAACGGCGCGCCCAGGGACACCGCCAGGGCCGTGATCAGCCAGCCCAGCCAGTTCAGCAGCCAGCCCGTGCCTCCTCCGGTGGACGGAAAGATCTGCTTCCTGGCCGAGTCCCAGTCCATCCAGAAGATCGGCAGCTTCCCGAAGGTCTCGTTGCCGCCCTCGACGGCGGTGACCAGCCCGAGAATCGGCTTGCAGGTCTTGTCGGCGGCCCGGTCCGCGGCACCGAGCCCCAGGCACTTGTCGAAGGTCTCCTTCGAGGTCTGGTCGGTGAACTGCTCCGCGACCGCCACGATCGCCTCGCGGGCCTCCTTGTTCCTGTACAGGAAGCTGGCGACGTCGAGCGTCTGGATGTTGAACGCCACGGCGGCGAACAGCCCGATCCCGAAGCTGATCAGCTTGATCCGCTGCTTGTAGACCTCGCCCATCATGGTGAGCGACTGGTCGACCCAGTGGCCGACCGCGCCGATGAACTTCTCCACATCGTTCGATGCGCTCTGCGCGATCGCCTGCAGCTGCTTCTTCAGGCTCGTGTCGCCTTCGAGTCCGTTGATGGCCTTGACCAGGTCGTCCATCGTCGCGGCCGTCGCCTCGGCACCGCGCGCCGCCCCGATCAGCACCCGGGCGACGATGTCGGGATCGACGTAGGAACCGGGCTTGCCGTTCGGGGTGAGAAACGGTGCCAGGGCCGGGTTCGCCTGCAGGGCCGCCCTGAGCTTCTCGTCGTCGATCAGCTTGGTCAGGTCCTCGGCGAGCTGCTTGCCGCGCAACTGCAGCTTCTGCGCGATGAACTCGTTCATGATCGTGACGTACAGGCTCACGCCGAGATAGATCAGGCTCATGCCGATCGCGACATCCACGATCGCCGTGAAGTTGGTCATGTGTCCCTCCGCTTCACCCGCCGGCGACGTTCGCCGGGCCTCCAGGCGGCCACTTGGCGCAACCATCGCGATTATACACGAGGCCGCATCCAGCCATCGATTTTAGGCGGCGGGCGCGGCGCGGCCTCCCCCGTTCGGGCGATGCGCCGAATCACGATTGATATGACGACCCGGCACCAATGACCCGGCATCCGGGCTTCCCCCGGCGCCCCGCGTCCGCCTAGGATCGCGGCCAGGAGGAACGCTCATGACCGACGACAACGCACCGCTCGGCCTCGGCCGCGGGCTCACCAACTACGGCGACAACGAATTCAGCCTGTACCTGCGCCGCTCGATGGCGTCGTCCATGGGCTACAGCCGCGAGATGCTGTCGAAGCCCGTCGTCGGCATCTGCAGCTCGGGCAGCGGCTACAACAACTGCCACCGGCTGATGCCGGAGCTGGTCGAGGCCACCAAGCGCGGCGTGCTGGCGGCCGGCGGCCTGCCGATCGAGTTCCCGACGATCTCGCTCGGCGAGACCTTCCTGAACCCGACCTCGCTGATGTACCGCAACCTGATGAGCATGGACGTGGAGGAGATGATCCGCGCCCAGCCGATGGACGCGGTCGTGGTGATCGGCGGCTGCGACAAGACCCTGCCGGCCCAGCTGATGGGCGCGGCCAACGCCGAGGTGCCGGTGGTGTACGTCGCGGTCGGCCCGATGCTCACCTCGCCCTACGACGGCGAGCGGCTGGGTGCCTGCACCGACTGCCGGCGGTTCTGGGCGAAGTTCCGGGCCGGCGAGGTCGACGAGCCCGGCATCCGCCGGATCGAGGGCAGCCTGGCCACCACGGCCGGCACCTGCGCGGTGATGGGCACCGCCAGCACCATGGCCTGCATCGGCGAGGCGCTCGGCATCATGCTGCCGGGCACCGCGGCGATCCCGGCGGTCCACGCCGACCGGCTGCGCGCCGCCGAGGCCTCCGGTGCCCGGGCGATGCAGCTAGCCGTCGCCAAGGGCAAGGGCCGGCTGCTGCCGCGCGACATCATCACGCCGAAGTCCGTCGAGAACGCACTGCGGGTGCTGCTCGCCATCGGCGGCTCGACCAACGCCATCGTGCACCTGACGGCGATCGCCGGCCGGCTCGGCATCCCGGTGCCGCTGGACCGGCTGAACGTCATGTCCGACGAGACCCCGGTGCTGGTCGACCTCAAGCCGACCGGCGCCCACTACATGGAGGACCTGTTCGCCGCCGGCGGGCTGGTCGGGGTGCTGAAGGAGCTGAAGCACCTGCTGCACCTGGACGCCATGACCATTACCGGCGAGACCCTGGGCGAGCGGCTGGAGGCCCATACCGGCTGGGTCGACCACGAGATCGTGCGGCCGTTCGACAAGCCGTTCCAGGAGATGGGCGGGCTGGTCGCGCTTTTCGGCAGCCTGGCCCCGCGCGGCGCCATCCTGAAGCGCTCGGCCGCCGACCCGACCCTGTTCGAGAAGGAGGGCCGGGCGGTGGTGTTCTCGTCGCTCGAGGACATGGCGGCGCGGGTCGACGACCCCGACCTCGACATCATGCCCGACGACATCATGGTGCTGCAGAACGCCGGCCCGAAGAGCCCGGCCGCCATGCCCGAGGCCGGCTACCTGCCGATCCCGAAGAAGCTGGCGCGCCAGGGCCTGAAGGACATGGTGCGGATCTCCGACGCCCGGATGAGCGGGACGGCGTTCGGCACCATCGTGCTGCACGTCACACCGGAGGCTGCCGACGGCGGCCCGCTCGGCCTGGTCCGTACCGGCGACCGCATCCGGCTGTCGGTCAAGGACCGCAGGCTCGACCTGCTGGTCGACGAGGCGGAGCTCGAGGAGCGCCGGGCCGCCGCCACCCCGCAGGCCGTGCAGCCGACCTTCAAGCGCGGCTACCGCAAGATCTACATGGACCACGTGCTGCAGGCCGACGGCGGCGTCGACTTCGACTTCCTGCGGTCGGTGGAATAACGAGGGGAGCGATACCGATGTCCGAGATCCAGACCGAGTTCGTGATGGAGATGCGCCTCAGCGTCGCCATGCCGCTGACCGCCCTCGGCAACACCCAGTACGGCGACCGGCGGATCGCCCGGGTCACCGACGGCACCTTCGAGGGGCCGAAGCTGAGGGGCACGGTGCACGACGGTGGCGGCGACTGGATCCTGAACCGGACCGACGGGGTCACCCAGCTCGACGTCCGGCTTACCATGCAGACCGACGACGGGGCGCTGATCTACATGACCTACAAGGGCCTGCGACACGGCCCGGCCGACGTCATGGCCAAGCTGGCGGCCGGCGAGCCGGTCGATCCGAGCCTGCTGTATTTCCGCACCGCCCCGTTCTTCGAGACCGCCGCCGACGGCAAGTACGCCTGGATGAACAAGGCGGTCTTCGTCGCCACCGGGCGGCGCGAGCCGAGCGGCCCGATCTACCGGGTGTTCCAGGTCCTTTAGGGTCTGGCGCGCTCGTCGCCTTGTGGGTTCCGGCTCGGCTGCGCCAATAGGGGCGCATCCGTCCGGAATGACGAAAAAGAGGGATTGCCCGAAAGCGAGCGCGGTCCTCCCCTGTCGTCATTCCTGTATGCGCGGGCCACCGTTTCGAGATGGCGAGGAGTTGTTCGCGATCTGGATTTGGAGGCAGAG
>NZ_BMZS01000004.1 GCF_014652915.1 Thalassobaculum fulvum | reverse complement strand
CTCAACACCATGGTCAAGGAACAAAGGCCATTCAGACCCGCAGACGCTTGACAACAACGCGTACAGTTGCTGGACGGACGCGCCGCCCTCGGCGCGGACGATCCGGAACCCACGCCGTGACGGGCGGTCCATCACGCCATCCTCGCGCCCGCCGGGATCAGGTCGGGGCGGGCGTTCAGCGCGTCGATGCTGAAGCCGGCGATCTTCTTGTATTTCTCGGCATGGGCGGCGAGCTCGCTGCGCGGCACCACGTCCTCGATCCGCTCGAAGACGCCGCCGCAGCGGTCCTCGACCAGCTGCATGATGGCGTCCGGGCCGCTGCCGCGGTTGGCCAGGATGATCTTCTCGGTCTGCGGCCGGATGACCTCTTCGTAGGCCAGCAGCGCATCCGGGCCGACGCCGTGCTCCAGGAGCTTCGCGCCGATCACCCGGGCGTCGACGATCGCCTGGCTGGCGCCGTTCGAGCCGACCGGATAGGTCGGGTGCGCGGCGTCTCCCATCAGGGTAACCCGGCCCTCGGTCCAGCTCGCGATCGGGTCGCGGTCGACCATCGGGTACTCGAACACTTCTCTGGCGCCGCGGATCAGCGCCGGCACGTCGAGCCAGTCGAACCGCCAGTCCTCGAAGTACGGCAGGAACTCCGCGACGTCGGCCCGCCGGTTCCAGTCCTCGCGCCGCCAGCCGGCCGAGGGATCGACCGTCCGTTCGGCGATCCAGTTGATGGTGGCCTTGCCGGTCGCCGGGTCGGGCTTGCCGATCGGATAGGCGACGATGCGCTGGGTGTCGTGGCCGGCCAGGATCATCGAGGCGCCGGATTTGTAGGGGGCGGCCTCGGTGGTCGCCCGCCACAGGATCGCGCCGTTCCAGATCGGCGGACCTTCCTCCGGCTGCATCTGCCGGCGGATCGCCGAGTGGATTCCGTCGGCCGCGACCACGATGGCCCCCGGCACCGCCTGCGGCCCGGCGGCCGTGGCGATGTGCAGGACGGCGCCGTCGGCGGTGTTCTCGAAGCTCATGGCGCGGGCGCCGGCGATCACGCAGCCGGGACCGGCACGCCCGACCAGGGCTTCGTACAGCGCCATCTGGAAGCGGCCGCGATGCACCGAGAACTGCGGCCAGCGATAGCCGGCGTCCAGGCCGCGCGGCTCGGTCCAGATCTCCAGCCCGGTCTTGGTGTAGAAGCCGTAGTCGCGGGTGCGGATCCCGACCCGGTCCAACTCGTCCTCCAGCCCGAGCTCGAACAGCTCGCGCACCGCGTTCGGCTGCAGGTTGATGCCGACGCCGAGCGGCTTCAGCTCGGCCACCGCCTCGTAGATGCGGAACGGCACCCCGATCTGGTGCAGGGTGAGCCCGAGCGTCAGCCCGGCGACGCCGGCCCCGGCGATGATGACTGTCATGGGCGCGGGCGCTCCTTGGGTGACGGCTCAGTATACTTTAGCGCGACGAGGTGGGTCCCGGCTCTGCGGCCAGGATGAGGGGGAGCAGGAAGGACCCCCTGTCCCTCATCCCGGCCGAAGAGCCGGGACCCAAATCCTCATTGATACTTGTCGATCAGCGCGGTGGCCTGGGCGATGGCGGCCTTGCCGTCGATGCCGCGCTTGGCCACGCCGGCCACCCACTCGTCGACCACCGGCGCCGCCGCGGCCTTCCAGCGCGCGACCTCTGTCCCGTCCAGAGTGGTGATGCTGGTGCCGTTCTTGACGGCGATCGCCCGGCCCGGCGCGTCGCCGGCCAGCATCTGCTCGGCCGCCAGGGTGGTCAGCGCCATGCCCGACTTTTCGTCGAGGATCCTGCGCAGGTCGTCCGGCAGGCCGGCGTAGCGGGCCTTGTTCATCGCCATGATGATGGTGGCGGTGTACAGCGCCTCCTTGCCGGAGAACTCGGTGGCGTTCTTCACCAGCTCGCTCAGCTTGATCGCCGGGGTGACCTCCCACGGGATCACGGTGCCGCTGACCACGCCCTTGGACAGCGCCTCGGGAATCGCCGGCAGCGGCATGCCGACCGGCACCGCGCCGAGCGCGTCGAGCAGGGAGTTGATCACCCGGGTCGGGCCGCGCAGCTTCAGGCCCTTCATGTCCTCGAGCCTGGCGACCGGGGTGGCGGTGTGGATGACGCCGGGGCCGTGCACCCAGGCGCCGAGCATCTTCACGTCCTTGTACTCGGTGTCCTGGAGCTCGGTATCGACCATCTCCCAGAACGCCTTCGAGGTCGCAACCGAGCCGCGCATCATGAACGGCAGCTCGAACACCTCGGATTTCGGGAACCGGTTCGGCGTGTAGCCGGTGACCGTCATGATGATGTCGGCGACGCCGTCCCGGGCCTGGTCGTACAGCTCGGGCGGGCGGCCGCCGAGCGACATGGCGTCGTAGTGCTCGAACTTGATGCGGCCGCCGGAGGCCTGCTCGATCGACGCGGCCCACGGCTTGATCACCTTGGCCGGCAGGGTGGCCGGCGGCGGCAGGAACTGGTGCAGGCGGAGCGTGACTTCCTGGGCGTGCGCCGGCGACGAGCCGATCGACAGCCACAGGGCGGTCGCCGCAGCGGCGGCGTAGACACGGTTCAGCGTCATGGAAACCTCCCCTAGGTGTACTTTTGTTGGTAGTTTTGTTTGGTTATAAACTAGATCGTTTATTGGGTAAACGATCCCGGTGGATAGACTGTCCGGTCGATCCGCCCGGCCCCGACCCCGCCGCAGAGAGACTGGATGACCGACAGCACGAATTCGGGGTTTCCGCTGCTGCGCTACGGGCTGCTGCACGACCTGGTCGGGCACCTGCTGCGGCACTCCTACAACCGGGCCTTCGCTGCCTTCGAACGGGCGTTCCGCGAGGAGGGACTGTCGCCGCTGCAGTTCATGATCTTCGAGCTGGTGCAGAACAATTCCGGCGTCACCCACTCGGACATCGCCAGGGCGATGGGAACGGCGCCGTCGGTGGTGACCACCACGATGAAGCCGATGCTGGCCGACGGCCGGATCGTCGCCGCCAAGCGGGAAGGCGACGGCCGGCAGCGGGTCTACCAGGCCTCGGCCGCCGGCCGGGAATGGTTCGCGCGGATCCGACCGACGATCGCAGACAGCGAGGACGAGTTGACGGCGAGCCTGAGCGCTGCCGAGCGCACCGAGCTGCTGCGACTGCTTCGGCAGTTGCTCGGCCTTGAGAAGGAGGACGGGACGCCATGCTGACCGCGCCGACCCTGACGCATCTGTGCGACCTCGACGTCCACCTCGACCCGATCCGCGAGATGGGGCAGGGCCGCGCCGGCATGCGGCGGATCATCCCGATCGTCGGCGGCACGGTCACCGGCGAGCGCCTGTCCGGCCGGATCCTGAACCTGGGGGCCGATTGGCAGACCGTCTTCCAGGACGGGGTCGCCGAGCTCGACGCGCGTTACGCCTTCGAGACCGACGACGGCGCCCTGATCGAGGTCGCCAACCACGGCTACCGCCACGGCCCGGCCGCGGTGATCGACCGGCTGCGGCGCGGCGAGGACGTGGAGCCGGCGGAGTACTACATGCGGACTACCGCCCGGCTGGAGACCGGTGATGCGCGCTACGCCTGGGTCAACCGCATGGTGTTCGTCGGCACCGGCGCGCGGCTGGCCGCGGCCGTGCGGATCGCGCTGTACACGGTGGGGTGAGAGCGGCGCCCGTCGCCCGTCGCGCCGTGGGTCCCGGAGCCGCCCCGGATCAAGTCCGGGGCCCTCCGGGATGACGAAGAGCGGGTGGGGATTCTTTTTTCAACTCGTCATTCCGGAGGGGGCGCGTGAGCGCCCGGCTCCGGAACCCACCCGCCTCCGCCTCGCTTGCGGGTGGGACCTCGATCGCTACAGTGCGGCCATGATCGAGATCGAAGGCGTGTGCCGCATCCCGGACGAGGAGCTGGAGCTCAGCTTCATCCGGGCCGGCGGTCCCGGCGGGCAGAACGTCAACAAGGTGTCGAGCGCGGTGCAGCTGCGCTTCGACGTGCGCGGCTCACCGTCGCTGCCGGAGGCCGTGAAGGCCCGGCTGGCGCGGCTGGCCGGCTCGAAGATGACCCGCGACGGCGAGATCGTGATCACCGCCAACCGGCATCGGACCCAGCTCGCCAACCGCGGGGATGCGGTCGAGCGGCTGGCCGAGCTGATCCGCCGCGCGGCCGTCAGGCCGAAGTTCCGGGTGCCGACCCGGCCGAGCCGGGCCGAGCGCCAGCGGCGTCTCGAGGGCAAAGCGCAGCGCGCCCGCACCAAGGGGTTGCGCCGCGGCGTCGGCCGGCCGGACGAGTAGGGATCGACGGGCCGGTCAGTCCCAATCCGGCGCGAAGGCCGGGTCCACGAGCCGGCGGTTCTTCGGCAGCGCCGCGATGGCGGCCCGGTCCTCGTCGTCCAGGGTGACCTTGAAGGAGTCGAGGTTGCGGCGCTGGCCGGCGGCACTCTGCGACTTCGGGATCGCGGCGACGCCGTCCTGATCGAGCAGCCATTTCAGCGCGACCTGCCCGGGCTGGGCGCCGTGCTTGGCGGCGATCCGCTGCATCACCGGGTCGTCGACGACCTCGCCGCGTGCCACCGGGCTGTAGGCGACCACCGGCACGCCCTTCGGCTGCAGGTAGTTCAGGATCGCCGACTGGTCCAGGTAGACGTGGTATTCGATCTGGTTGCAGGCGACCGGCGCGCCGATCTCCTCGATGGCCTGCTTCAGCAGCGGCAGGGTGAAGTTGGCGACGCCGATGGCGCGGGTCAGCCCGGCGTCCTTCAGGCCGACCATGGTCTCCATGATCGCCGGCAGGTCCATGCCGGGCGCCGGCCAGTGCACCAGGTAGAGGTCGAAATGGTCGAGCCGCAGCCGCTTCATGCTGTCGTCGCAGGCCCGGCGGATGGTGTCCGGCGCCAGGTGGTCGTACCAGACCTTGGTGGTGACGTGCAGCTCGCGACGGTCGACGCCGGACGCGGCGATGGCGGCGCCGACGATCTCCTCGTTGCCGTACATCTCGGCGGTGTCGATGTGCCGGTAGCCCTCGGCCAGCGCGCTCTCCACCGCGGCCTGGCCGGCGGCCTCGGTCAGCCTGAAGGTCCCGAGGCCCAGCTTCGGCATCGCGATGCCCTGGGTTTGGATCGTCTCCATGGCGCCTGCGTCTCCTGTGTCTTCGGAATCCCGATAGGTCGGGCGCGAGCCTAACCGCCGACCGCTCGGCCGGCCAGTGCCTGGACCACCATCGACCGCAGGGCGACGGCCGCAGGCGACAGGGTGGCGCCGCGGCGTTCCAGAAGGACCAGCCGCCGGGCGACGGCCGGCTCGGTCAGCGGCCGGGCGACCAGCCGGTGACCTGAGAGTCCGGCCATCGCCATGCCCGGCACGATGCCGACGCCGAGCCCGGCCTCCAGCAGGCCGACCAGGGTCGAGAGGTGCTGGACCTCGTGCCGCCAGGCCGGGCTGCGGCCCTGCGCCGTCAGCTGCGCGTTGACGACGCGGCTGGTGCCGCTGCGCGAGCCGAGCGCGATCACCGGCATGTCCGACAACGCCGACCACGCGACCGGGCCGCCGGCGGCCAGCGGGTGGTCCTCGCGGCAGGCCAGCACGAACGGATCGTCGGTCAGCGGCGTGGCGGTCAGGTCGGGCTCCACCGGTCCGGTCAGCATGTCGACCGCGAACTCGGCCTCGCCGCTGCGCAGGTGCTGGACGATCTCCTGCTCGGCCTCGTCGAGGATCCGCACGCCGACCCGCGGATGGCGTTCCGCGAACGCCTTCAGCACCGGCGGCAGAGCGTAGGTGGCGACCGAGATCAGGCTGGCGATCGTGACCTGGCCGCCGGCCACCTCGATCACCCCGCGGATGCCGGCGGCGGTCTCCTCGAACTGCTGCAGCAGGCGCCGGGCCGAGGGCAGGAAGCTGCGGCCGATCGCGGTCGGGGCCACCGCCCGCGTCGTGCGGTCGACCAGCCGCGCGCCCAGCGCCGCCTCCAGCTTCTTCAGCCGCTGGGTCAGCGCCGACTGGGTCAGCCGCATCTCGGCGGCGGCCTGCCTGAAGCTGCCGCAGTCGACGATGCGGACGAACGCCTCGACCTCGGGAATGCCGAACTCTGCGGGCATGGATTCGGTATCGCTTATCAATCGGTCACATTAATGAATTTCTCTTCATCGAACGGCTTGCGCAACATTCCTCGCGACTTGGCGGCCGATCGGGTCCGCCGGGACGCAGGAGGGCCAGATGGCGAGCAAGGTAGTGGTGGTCGGGGCCGGCAACGCGGCCCTGTGCGCGGCGATGGCGGCGCGCGAGAACGGCGCCGACGTAGTGGTGCTGGAGGCCGCGCCCGAGCACGAGAAGGGCGGCAATTCCTACTTCACCGCCGGCGGTTTCCGGTTCTGCCACAGCGGCATCGAGGACGCCGCGACCGACGTGCTGACCGACTTGTCGCCGGCCGAGCGCGAGCAGATCGTGCTGCCGGTGCACGATCGGCAGGTGTTCTACGACGCGCTGATGAAGGTCACCCACCACCAGGCCGACGAGGACATGGCGTGGCGGCTGATCGACGGCTCGCGGCCCGCCATGGTCTGGCTGCGCGGCCACGGCATCCGGTTCATCCCGATGTTCGGCCGGCAGTCCTTCCTGGTCGACGGCAAGCACCACTTCTACGGCGGCGTGAACATCGAGGCGGTCGGCGGCGGCGCCGGGCTGGTCGAGGCCGAGATCGCCCGGGTCGTCCAGCTCGGCTGCGCGATCCGCTACGAGACCCGCGCCACCCGGCTGCTGCAGGACCGCAAGGGCCGGGTCACCGGCGTCGAGGTGTTCGGCCCCGAAGGCACCGAGGAGATCGCCGCCGACGCGGTGGTGCTGGCCTGCGGCGGCTTCGAGTCCAACCCGGAGATGCGGACCCGCTACCTCGGACCCGGGTGGGAGCTGGCGCGGGTGCGGGGAACGAAGCACAACATGGGCGCCGGCATCCGCATGGCGCTCGACATCGGTGCCAGGCCGTTCGGCAACTGGTCGGGCTGCCACTCGGTCGGCTGGGACATCTCGGCCCCACCCTATGGCGACTACGCGGTGCTCGACAACTTCCAGAAGCATTCCTACCCCTGGGGCATCATGGTCAACCTCAGGGGCGAGCGCTTCGTCGACGAGGGCGAGGACCTGCGCAACCACACTTACGTCAAGTTCGGCCGCGAGATCATGAAGCAGCCGTTTCGCACGGCGGTGCAGATCTTCGACCAGAAGACCATCCCGGTGCTGCGCGACGAGTACCGCATCCGCCAGGTCACCAAGGTGACCGCAAACACCATCGCCGAGCTGGCGGCGGGGCTGGAGATCGACCCGGCGGCGCTGACCCGGACGGTCGAGCGGTTCAACGCCGCCTGCCGGCCCGGCAAATTCAACCCGGCGGTCCTGGACGGCGTGCGCACCGAGGGACTGGCGATCGACAAGACCAACTGGGCGCTGCCGATCGACGAGCCGCCGTTCGAGGCCTACGTCACCACGACCGGCGTGACCTTCACCTTCGGCGGCCTGCGGATCAACGAGCGCGGAGAAGTGCAGGACGTGGCCGACCGCACGATCCCCGGCCTGTACGCCGCCGGCGAGCTGGTCGGCGGGCTGTTCTACGAGAACTACCCGGGTGGCAGCGGGCTGATGAGCGGTACGGTGTTCGGCAAGCTGGCCGGCGAGAACGCCGCGCGCGGCTGACGCGCCCCGGCGGGCGCCTTCACCGGAGGATTGAAGGCAACGGCGACTGCCGTGCTACGCTCCCGTGTCGCGCGCGGCTCCGGCGCGCCGGCTCCCGTTTCCCGTACCCGGACAGGTGACGCTATGGCCTACGAAAGCATGATCGCGGAATCCGTGACCATCAACGGCAACGACGGCGAGCCGATCTCGGCCTATCTGGCGCGGCCGATGGGCCCGGGACCGTTCCCCGGCGTCGTGCTGATCCACCACCTGCCCGGCTGGGGCGAGTTCTACCGGGAGATGACCCGGAAATTCGCCCACCACGGCTACGCCGCGATCAGCCACAACCTGTATCACCACCTGGGCGAGGGCCATCCGGACGACGTCGCCGCCAAGGCGCGGGCCGAGGGCGGGGTGGCCGACGACCAGATGGTCGGCGACACCGACGGCGCGGTCGAGTTCCTGCGGGCCCAGCCCTACGTGACCGACAAGGTCGGGCTGATCGGCAGCTGCTCGGGCGGCCGGCAGGCCTTCCTGTACGCCTGCCGCAAGGACAACGTCGACGCGGTGGTCGAGCTGTGGGGCGGCCGCGTCGTACAGGCCGAGGACGACCGGCCGGCCAAGCAGCCGGTGCCGCCGATCGACCTGACCGCCGGCTTGTCCTGCCCGCTGCTCGGGCTGTTCGGCAACGAGGACCGGGCGCCCAGCCCGGAGCAGGTCGACCGGCACGAGGCCGAGCTGAAGAAGCACGGCAAGACCTACGAGTTCCACCGCTACGACGGCGCCGGCCACGGCTTCTTCTACTACCACCGGCCGATGTACCGGGTGGAGCAGGCGCTCGACGGCTGGGAGAAGATCTTCGCCTTCTTCGGCAAGCATCTGGCGGGGTGACGGCCATGTGCACTTCCATCGTCGAGATCGTCCCGGCCGAGGGTGCGGGCAAGAGCTTCGAGGGCTGGTTCCCGCTGTCGCGCGCGGTGGTGTCCTACGACCACCCGAACCACGCGCTGCTGAACGACGCGATCATCATCGACTTCGTGAACGAGGCACGCGGCCCGGACGCCCGCGCCGCGGTCGAGTTGACCCTGGACTCGGCGAAGGCGCTGCTGGGGGCGCTGGAGCGGGCGATCGCCGCCGCCGAGACCGAGGAGGCGGAGGCCCGCCGGGTGCCGGCGAAGGCGGCTTGAGCCGGGCGTGATGAGACCGCGGGTCCTGGTCGCCGGGCTCTGGCACGAGACCAACACCTTCTCGCCGATCGCCACCGGCCTGGCCGCCTTCCGGGCCTACCAGTGGGCCGAAGGCGACGGATTGGCGGCCCGTTACGCCGGGACCAATACCGAGATCGGCGGCATGCTGAAGGCCGCCGTCGGGGCCGATCTTGCGGTCGTTCCCGGCCTGTTCGCCGGCGCCATCCCGTCCGGCACGGTGACCCGCGACGCCTTCGAGGCGCTCGCCGGCCGGATCGTCGAGACCGCACGGCGCGAGCTGCCGGACGGCGTGCTGCTGGCCCTGCACGGCGCCATGGTGGCCGACGGTTTCCCGGAGGCCGACGCCGAGCTGGCCTGCCGGGTGCGCCGGGCGCTGCCGGCCGATGCCCCGCTGGTCGCGACCTACGACCTGCACGCCAACGTCTCGGCCGCCCTGGTCGAGGCGTGCGACATGCTGATCGGCTACGACACCTTCCCGCACACCGACATGGGCGCGCGTGGCGAGGAGGCGGCCGAGCGGCTGGCGGCGATGCTGGCGACCGGCACCCGCCCGGCCAAGGCGTTCCGCAAGCTCCCCATGATCACCGTGCCGCAGATGCAGGCGACCGCCGAGCCGCCGATGGCGGCGGTCATGGCGCGGGTCGCCGAGGCCGAGGCGGTCGCGGGCGTCGACGTGGTCTCGGTCGCCCAGGGCTTCGCCTATGCCGATGTCGACCATCTGGGCGTGGCGGTCACCGGCTACGGCAGCGACCCGACGGCGCTGGCCCGCGAGGTCGACGCGGTGGCCGCCGCGCTCGAGGCGGTGCGCGAGGCGTTCCGGCCGGCGCTGGTGCCTGTCGAACAGGCGGTCTCGCTTGCGGCCGAGCCCGGGACCGGCCCGGTGGTGCTGGTCGAGCCGGCCGACAATGTCGGCGGCGGTGCGCCGGGCGACGGTACCGCGATCCTGGCGGAGATGCTGCGACGCCGGGTCGCCGGCACGGTGGTGATCTGGGACCCGGTCGCGGTGGCGGCGGCACGCGGCCGGGCGCGCTTCGCCGGCCCGGTCGGCGGCCGCACCCTGCCGGTGCTGCACGGCGGGCCGGTCGACGTCGAGGGTGCTGTGGTGTTCGACGAGCCGGCGGTCCGCTACGTGCGCGACGGTGCCTACATGACCGGCCAGCAGGTGCCGATGGGCGACGTCGCCGTGGTCCGCACCGGCTTCGGCCTGAACGTGGTGCTGACCGGCGAGCGGGTGATGCCGTTCGACGACACCCATCTGCGCCGCGTCAGCATCGACCCGGCGGCCGAGCCGGCGCTGGTCGCCAAGTCCGGCAGCGCCTGGAAGATCGCGTTCCAGGCGATCGCCCGGCGCGCCGTGGTGGTCGACACCGGCGGGGTGTGCGCCTCGCTGGTCGAGCGGCTGCCGTACACCCGCGAGGCGGCCCGGCGCTGCTGGCCGCTGGGGTAGGGCGTCAGGCCGCCGGCGGCAATAGCGACCGTCCATCCCTGGCGACGACCCGGCCGCGCTTGACGACCAGCCGGCGCGGCGGGTGGAACGCCACTGCCTCGGCGGCGGTCTCGGCCTCCACCAGCACCAGGTCGGCAGCCGACCCGACCGTCAGGCCGTAGCCCTCGGCCCCCATGATCGCGGCACCGCCATAGGTCGCCATGCGCAGGGCGATCTCGATGCTCGGGTCGTCGCGGAACCCGGAGCGGTAGGCCAGCAGGAACGCGCGCTCCAGCATGTCGCCGGTGTTCAGCGGCCCCCAGGTGTCGCGCACCCCGTCCGAACCCGAGAACAGCCGCACGCCGCGGTCGTGCAGCAGGCGGATCGGCGGGAACGGCGTCGGCCCGGACGGCGCGTGGGTCATGATCGCGATGTCGAGTTCGAGCAGCGCCTCGATCAGCCCGTCGAGCCGGGCCGGCTCCAGCATGCCGAGGCAGAAGGCGTGGCTGATCGCGACCTTGCCGGCGAGGCCGAGCGCCCGGGTCCGCTCGACGATCATGTCGATGGTGACCGCCCCCATGTCGCCGCGGTCGTGCAGGTGGATGTCGATGCCGCAGCCGTGCCGCTCGGCGATCGCGAACAGGCCGTCGAGCTGGCCCTTCGGGTCGCGGTCGATGCCGACCGGGTCGATGCCGCCGACCGCCTCGGCACCCTCGCGCACCGCCTGCTCCAGCAGCTCCAGCGTGCCCGGCCGGATCATCACCCCGGTCTGCGGGAACGCGACGATCTCCACGTCGATCCAGTCGCGATGGCTGTCGCGCATGGCCTGGACGCCGTGGAAGTGGGCGAGCCCGACGTCGGGGCCGATGTCGACATGGGTGCGCACGTGGGTGGTGCCGCGCGCCACCATGTGGCGCAGCAGCCGGGCGCTCTGGACTTCGGGCGACAACCCGAGTGTCTTCAGCACCCGGCGCTCGTTCTCGATCTTATCGAGCACGCTGGGCCCCGCCTGGTGCGGGTGCCAGGGCGTGCCCCACAGGGTCTTGTCGACGTGGGCGTGGGCGTCGACCAGGCCGGGGATCACGAGGCAGCCGCGGCCGTCGAACACCTCTGGCGCATCGGTGGATAGGCCGGGGCCGATGGCGGCGATCCGGCCGTCGGCGATGGCGAGGTCGCAGGCGGCGTCGCCGTTGCTCCAGACCCGGACACCGGTCAGCAGCAGGTCGGTCATCGGGGTGCCTCCTCTGGACATGGCGGCTTTCAGCGCAGCGGGAAGCCCATGGCGCGGACGATCTCGGCCAGCCGGTCGCGGCCGTTCATCGCCGCCAGCGTGCCGAAACGGTTGATCACACGCCCGGTCCACGTCGTCTCGGCCATCTCGTTCTGGCGCGAGAACGCCGCCAGCTTGGCGTCGTAGGCGGCACGCAGCGCCGGCTCGTCCGGGTTGCCGTACTTCTCCCGGAACAGCACCGCGTCCTGGGCCAGCCGCGGCTTCACTTCGGCCTCCGCCTCCGGCGTGGCGTAGCCGACGCACAGCCCGAACACGCCCATGGCGCCGGCCGGCAGGCCGAGCACCTCGGCGACCTTCAGCGGGTCGTTGCGCAGCGCGCCGATATAGACGGTCGAGAGCCCGAGGGACTCCGCCGCCACCACCGCGTTCTGGGCCGCCAGCGCGGCGTCGATCGCGGCCACCAGGAAGCCCTCCAGGTAGTCCGGCGTGACCAGTTCGGCGCCCTCGGCCGCTGCAAGGCGCCGGTTGCGCGACAGGTCGGCCAGCCAGACCAGGAACAGCGGGCACTGCTCGATGTGCTTCTGGTTGTTGGCGACCTTGGCCATCACCGCCTTGGTCGCCGGGTCGGTCACCGCGACCACCGACCAGGTCTGCATGTTGGAGCTGGTGGCCGCCGACTGGGCGGCGGCGACCAGGGTCTCCAGCGTGCCCGCCGGCAGCGCGTCCGGCCTGTAGCCGCGCACCGAGCGGTGCGACAGCAGCAGGTCGAGGTGCTGGTTCCACGGCCCGGCGGCCGGCAGGGCGTCGGCCCCGTAGCGCCTGGCGAGGGCTTCTGTCTTGGAAGTCGTGGCAGTGATCGGCGCCTGGTCGTTCATCGCGTCATCCGGTCCTGGGGTTGCAGCGCGGCATGATGCAGGGCGACGGGGCGGTGGGCGAGAGGGAAGCCGGAACGGGTGCCGTGCCGGCAGGCGGGGGAACCGCGCGTCATGGACGAGAGAGTGGCCCCGGCGTTCGGGCCCGGCCATAGTATTCGTCCATCGGGCACGCCGGTGTGGTCGGCGGCCCGCGCCGAAACCGGGACGGGGAGGAGAGCATGGCCGATCCGAAGTGGCAGATCAGCGGCCAGTACATGGAGAGCTGCAACTGCGACTACCTGTGCCCGTGCATCTACACCAACCCGCAGGGTGCCGCGACCTTCGACAACTGCACCGCCTCGCTGGTGTTCCGGATCGACAAGGGGCAGAGCGACGGGGTTTCCCTCGACGGTCTCGGCTTCGCGCTGCTGGTGCGCAGCGGCCGGGTGATGGCCGACGGCGACTGGGTGCTCGGCTGCGTGGTCGACGAGCGCGCCGACGATGCCCAGCGCACGGCGCTCTCGGCGATCGTCAGCGGCGAGGCCGGCGGCACCCCCGGCATGATCCGCAGCCGGCTGGTCAGCGACTTCCGCGGCGTCGAGTTCAGGCCGATCGACTTCCGCATGGCCGGCACCGAACGGTCGGTGACGATCCCGGGCGTGCTGTCCTTCGAGGTCGCTGGCGTGATCCCGCGCCACGGCGGCGACGAGCCGATCTGCATCGACAACGTTTCGCACCCGGCCGGACGGCGCCTCGCGCTGGCCCGCGCCAGGAGCTACCGGGTCGAGGGCTTCGGGCTCGACCTGGAGATGATCGGCAAGGGCAACAACGGCCACTTCGCGCCGTTCGCCTGGGCCGCCTAGATGGCCGAGACCACCACCGGCACCGCCACGAGCCTGCCGCGCCTGCTGCTGCGCGAGCGCGCAGTGATCTGGGCGGCGGTCGCCGGGGTGACCCTGGTGGCGTGGCTGTACCTGGTGCTGTTCGACGGCGGCATGCCGGACATGGCGGCCATGCCGATGAGCGGGATGCCCCAGACCGCCATGCCGATGCTGGCGATGGCCTGGACCCCGGCGCTGTTCGCGCTGACGTTCGCCATGTGGGCGGTGATGATGGTCGGCATGATGCTGCCGAGCGCGGCGCCGATGATCCTGACCTTCGCGGCGCTGCACAAGCGCGAGGCGGCGGCGCGCGACCGGATCCTGCCGACCGTGCTGCTCGCGTCCGGCTATCTGCTGGTGTGGACCGGGTTCTCGGCGGCGGCGACCGCAGCGCAGTGGACGCTCGACGGGCTGGCGCTGCTGTCGCCGACGATGAGCGCGTCCAGTGCGCTGCTCGGCGGCGGGCTGTTCGTGGCGGCCGGGATCTACCAGCTCACCCCGCTGAAGCAGGCGTGTCTCGCCCGCTGCCGCTCGCCCTTCGCCTTCCTGTTCAACCGCTGGCGCGACGGGGCGGGCGGCGCGCTCGCCATGGGCATCGAGCACGGCGCGTTCTGCCTCGGCTGCTGCTGGCTGCTGATGGCCTTGCTGTTCGCGGTCGGCGTGATGAACCTGCTGTGGGTGGCGGCGCTCGCCCTGTTCGTGTTCGCCGAGAAGCTGGTGCCCGGCGGTGTCTGGGTGGCGCGGGTCAGCGGGGTGGCGATGGCGGGGTATGGGGTGTGGGTGGCGGTGGGGTGAGGAACCCCGGCGGGCTTCACCGATACACGTCACGCCGATGCCCGACCCGCACCACGAGGATCCGCACCGTGCTGTCGTCGATGTGCGCGATCAGCCGGTAGTCGCCGACGCGGTACTTCCAGAAGTCGCCGAACCGGTCGCCCCTGAGGGCCACGCCGACGCTGCGCGGGTCGTCGAGCGGTGCGATGCGGTCGCGCAGGAAGCGGAGGATGCGTCGCGCCGCTTCGTGGCCGAGCTTGTCCAGTTCCCGGGCCGCCGCGCGCTCGAACTCAATCCTCCAGGCCATGGCGCTCGATCAGCTCGGACAGCGGGACCGTGTCGCTGCGGCCGGCGGCGAGGTCGCTGAGCCGCTGCTCGGCGAGGTAGATGTCCTCGAGGTCGTCGAGATGCGCCAGGATCGCCTCGCGGGCATAGAAGCTCTTGCTTCGCCCGGTCCGCTTGGCGAGCGCGTCGAGGCGGGCTTCGATGTCGGCGGGCAGACGAAGGGCGAGCATGGGGCGGCTCCGTCGGTTGCTATACGGATATAGCGTTGCAATACATCTATAGCAATGCTGACCGATATGTGATCTGGCATTCGGGTGTCGCGATCCGGTCCGCAGCCTGAGCGCTCGACCATGATCGTTCGGAGGATCGGTGACGGAGGATCGGTGACAATGCATGAAATTCGGTCCGACGGCGTGCTTGAACGCGCCAGAATATGTGACACACGCGGATGGTCACACTCAGCGGTGCAGTCGAGAGCAGAGGAGTTAAGTGCACTGTCACCGAGTTAGGTCGGTCTGCGCCCCTCGCTCGTCATTCCGGAGCTGCGGAGCGGACTCCGGAATCTATCCATCAAACTGACTCGCGGACGCTCTCGTTGATCCGTGGATCCCGGAGTCGTCCGCTACGCGGCCGCACCGGGATGACGGAAGGGAGGGGAAGGGTCCGATGGTCGCTCCCTGCCCAACTGAGCCTGCTGGTGTCTGACAGCTGACAGGTTTCAGCTGCGGCGCTCTCTCACCCCACCCTTCGCACGAAATGCTCCGGCCCGACCTCGACCAACCGTGACGGCTCCGGCGCCCAGCCGAGGGGACGCACCGGGCTCTTGATCTCGTCGGTCATCAGGCCGCCGCGCTGGCGCCGCAGGGACGGGTCGGGGACCGGCACCGCGCTGATCAGCCGCTGGGTATACGGGTGCTGCGGGTTGTCGAGCACCGCCGCCCTCGGGCCGATCTCGACGATCTCGCCGAGATACATCACCGCGACCCGATGGCTGATCCGCTCGACCACGGCGATGTCGTGGCTGATGAACAGGTAGGCGAGGCCCATCTCGGCCTGCAGCTCCATCATCAGGTTGATGACCTGGGCCTTGATCGAGACGTCGAGCGCCGACACCGACTCGTCGGCCACCAGCACGCTCGGCTGCAGGGCCAGCGAGCGGGCGATGCAGATGCGCTGGCGCTGGCCGCCGGAGAACTCGTGCGGGAACCGGAGGGCGTGATCCGGCTCCAGCCCGACCCGCTGCAGCAGCTCGGCGACCCGGCGGTCGGCCGCGGCGCCCTCGGCGATGCCGTGCACCACGATCGGCTCGCGCAGGGCCGCACCCACGGTCTTGCGCGGGTTCAGGGAGCCGTAGGGATCCTGGAAGATCATCTGCAGCCGGCGGCGCACGGCGCGCAGCTCGGCCTTGGAGTGGGTCATCAGGTCCTGGCCCTCGAACCGGACGGTGCCGGCCGCCGGCTCGACCAGCCGCAGGATCGAGCGGCCCGTCGTGGACTTGCCGCAGCCGCTCTCGCCGACCAGCGCCAGGGTCTCGCCGGCGCGGAGCGTGAACGACACGTCCTCGACCGCGTGGACGTGGCCGACGGTGCGCCCGAACAGGCCGCCGGCGACCGGGAACCGGGTGGTGAGGCCGGCGACCTCCAGGATCGGCGCGCCGCGGCGGTCGGGCTCGTCCGCCGGCTCCGGCGCCGAGGCGTCGATCACCCCGAGCTCGCCCTCGGCCCGGCGCAGGTCGACGTTCGGGAACCGCCGCGGCATGTCGTGGCCGCGCAGGGAGCCGAGCTTCGGCACCGCGGTCAGCAGCTGGCGGGTGTAGGGGTGCTCGGGCGACGCGAACAGCCGGGCCGCCGGCGCCTCCTCGACCTTCTCGCCACGGAACATCACGACGACCCGGTCGGCGATCTCGGCGACCACGCCCATGTCGTGGGTGATGAACATCACAGACATGCCGATCTCGCGCTGCAGCTCGCGGATCAGCTCCAGGATCTGCGCCTGGATGGTGACGTCGAGCGCGGTGGTCGGCTCGTCGGCGATCAGCAGCTTCGGCCGGCAGGCCAGCGCGATGGCGATCATCACCCGCTGGCGCATGCCGCCGGAGAAGGTGTGCGGGAACTCGGCGAACCGCCGAGCGGCGTCGGGGATGCGCACCAGGTCGAACAGCCTGAGTGCCTCGCGGTCGGCGTCGGCGACCGACATGCCGCGGTGCCGGCGCAGCGCCTCGGAGACCTGGAAGCCGACGGTCAGCACCGGGTTCAGGCTGGTCATCGGCTCCTGGAAGATCATGCCGATGTCGCCGCCGCGCACGTCGCGCATGCGCTCCTCGGGCAGCGCCAGCAGGTCGGTGCCCTCGAGCTCGATGCGGCCCTCGATGCGGCCGTTGGCCTCCGGCACCAGCCGCATGATCGACAGCGCCGTGACGCTCTTGCCGGAGCCGGACTCGCCGACCACCGCCACGGTCTCGCGGGCGCCGATGTCGAACGACACGTCGTCGACCACGGTCTTCCACGCGCCGCCGACCCGGAACGAGGTCCTGAGGCCGGCGACGCGGAGGACCGGGGAGGCGGCCGTTTCGGGAATGGCGGTACTCATTGCTCGCCCCGCAGCTTGGGGTCGATGGCGTCGCGCAGCCCGTCGCCGAGCAGGTTGAGCGCGAACACCACGATCAGGATGGCCAGGCTCGGGAACAGCGCCAGCCAGAAGCTGTCGAGGATGTTCTCGAAGCCCTCGCGGATCATGCCGCCCCAGGTGGCGGTCGGCGGGGCCACGCCGAGGCCGATGAACGCCAGCGAGGCCTCGACCCGGATCGCGGTCGCCAGCCACAGCGAGCCCATGACCAGGATCTCCGGCAGGATGTTCGGCAGGATGTGGCCGAGCATCAGCCGGATGTCGGAATAGCCGAGCGAGCGGCCGGCCTCGACGAACTCGCGCTCCTTCACGGTCATGGTCGGGGCGCGGGCGATCCGGGCGAACGGCGGGATCGCGGTCAGCGCGATGGCGATCACCAGGTTGGTGATGCTCGGGCCCAGCATGGCGACCACGATCAGGCCCAGGATCAGCGACGGGAACGCCAGCAGCACGTCCATGGTCTGCATGATCAGGATGTCGGCGCGGCCGCCGTAGTAGCCGGCGATCAGCCCGATCAGCGAGCCGATGATCATGGCGGCGCCGATCGCCAGCAGGCCGATGACCAGCGAGATCCGCGCCCCCCAGATCAGCCGCGAGAGGATGTCGCGGCCGTAGTAGTCGGTGCCCATCCAGTGCTCGGCGGTCGGCGGCTTGAGCCGGTACAGGATGCTCTGGTCGACCGGGTCGTAGGGCGCGATCCACGGCGCCAGGACGGCGATCGTGCAGACCGCCAGGAACAGCACGAGGCCGACCCACGAGGTCTTGTTGGCGTTGAACGCCGCGATCAGCCCGGACCAGGCGGCGGCGACGGTGGTGCGCCAGTAGGCGTGCCGGAGGTCTTCCGCAGGTGCCGTCATTTGTATTTCACCCGCGGGTCGATCAGGCCGTAGGTCAGGTCGGTGAGCAGGTTCACCGCCACCACGATGAAGGTGTATATGACCATCATGCCCTGCAGCATGGTGTAGTCGCGCTGGTTCAGGGCGCCGACGATCAGCTTGCCGAGGCCGGGCCGGTTGAACACGATCTCGGTCAGCACCGAGTTGCCGATCAGGATGCCGAGGTACAGGCCGACCACGGTGACCACCGGGATCATCGAGTTCCTGAGGCAGTGCCGCCAGATGATGGTGGCGAACTCGATGCCCTTGGCGCGGGCGGTGCGTACGTAGTCCTGGCCCAGCACCTCCAGCATCGACGAGCGCGACACCCGGGTGATGTAGGCCGCCATGATCAGGCCGAGATTGATCGCCGGCAGGGCGAGGTCGCGCATCCGCTCGCCGAAGGTCGTGCCCTGGCCGGAGCTGATCACCGGAAACCAGTTGAGCTGGATGGCGAACACCAGCAGCAGCAGGACCGCCGACACGAAGGCCGGGAACGACAGGCCGAGCAGCGAGGCCAGGCGGGTGACGTAGTCCGGCAGCCTGTTGCGCCTGACCGCCGACCACACTCCGAGCGGCACGCCGATGACGGCGCCCAGGATCAGCGACACGAAGGTCAGCTCCAGGGTGGCCGGCAGCACCTTCAGGATCTCCTGGATCACCGGCCGGCCGGACACCATCGAGGTGCCCCAGTCGCCGGTCAGCACGCCGGCCATGAACTCCAGGTACTGCACCGGCAGGGGCCGGTCGAGGCCGAGCCGGGCGCGCAGCTGCTCGATCGCCTCCATGCTGGCCTGGTCGCCCAGGATCACCATGGCCGGGTCGCCCGGCAGGATACGGACGATGAAGAACACGATGGTCAGCACCGCGAACAGCGTGACCACCGCGAACCCGAGACGCCTGAGGACGAAGCCGCTCATCCGCTCACTCTACGCCTTCCGTTCGCTGTTGCGGGGATGCCCGCCGCGCCGTGGGTTCCGGCTCCGTCCCGCCTGCGGCGGTCCGGTCCGGAATGACGAATGGGAGGGGCGGCAGTCGTGTGCACTTCCCCCTCCGTTGCGGGCCCCTCCGTTGCGGGGATGCCCGTCGCGCCGTGGGTTCCGGCTCCGTCCCGCCTGCGGCGGTCCGGTCCGGAATGACGAATGGGAGGGGCGGCAGTCGTGTGCACTTCCCTCTCCGTTGCGGGCCCCTCCGTTGCGGGGATGCCCGCCGCGCCGTGGGTTCCGGCTCCGTCCCGCCTGCGGCGGTCCGGTCCGGAATGACGGCGGAGGGAAGGATGCAGTCGCGTGCATTTCCCCCCTTTCGTCATTCCGGACGGCAGCGCCGCCCCGGCGCGGACGATCCGGAACCCACCCGCCGCTCCGATACCGAAGCGCAGCGGAGGGCCGCGATGGGCCCTCCGCCTGTGCGCTTACTTGAAGTGCGCCAGCTCGGTGACCGGCGGGCTCAGGTTCAGCGAACCCTTGACGTCGACGCCGAGGTCGAGGCTCGACTTCCAGGCCCACAGCTGCAGGTTCTGGTAGACCGGCACCGCGCAGACCGCCGCCATGATCTTCTGCTGCGCGGTCTTCCACAGCTCGAGCTGCTTCTGGGCGTCCGGCTCGACCCGGGCGGCCCGGATCTCGGCGTCGGCTACGTCGCAGTGCGAGAAGTTGGTCACCGCGGTCGGCGTGCCGACGATCGAGGCGGAGTCGAAGAACTGGGTCAGGTAGACGTCGGCGATCGGGAACCGCGCCGCCGAGTAGTGCACCACCTGGCTCAGATCCTTGCGGATCTGGGCGTGGAAGGTGGCGTGCTCGACGGTGGTGATCTCGAGGTTGATGTTGGCCTCCTTGAGGAGCGCCTGCACCGCCTCGATGGTCGACAGCATGCCCGGCAGGGTGGTGTGGATCGCCTTGATGGTGACGCCGTCCGGGAAGCCGGCCTCGGCCAGCAGCGCCTTGGCCTTGGCGACGTCGTACGGGTACTGCGGAACGTCGTCGGTGTAGCCGAGATAGCCCTCGGGCACGACCGAGACCGACGGCCGGGTGACCGCCTCGCCCTTGAACTTGACCATCGCGTCGCGGTCGATCGCGTGGGCGACGGCCTGGCGGACCTTCAGGTTGTCCAGCGGCGGCATGGTCATGTTGAGGCTGAGCACCGACATTTCGCCGGGCTCCATCACCGTCACCGTGGTGTTCGGGATCTTGCTGATCCGCTCCACCCAGGTCTGGTCCTGCTTGCCGTAGATCATGTCGATCTCGCCGGACTGGAAGGCGAGGTCGCGGCTCGCGTCCGACGGGATGTAGCGGTAGTAGATCTCCTTGATCTTCGGCGCGCCGCGGAAATACGCCTCGTTGGCGACCAGCTTCACGTACTGCTGCGGCTGGTACTCGGCGAACATGAACGGCCCGGTGCCGATCGGGGTGCGCTCGAACTTGTCGCCGAGGTCCTCGACCGCGTCCTTACAGACCATGTTGCCGCCGTGATACGGCACCAGCAGGCCGAGCAGGCTCGGAACCGGGTTGGCGAGCGTGATCTTCACCTCGTACTTGCCGGTCGCCTCGACCGACTGCAGCGCCGCATAGTCCTTGGCGAAGCTCGAGGTCTCCTTGCTGGCCGAGCGGTTGATCGAGAACACCGCGTCCTCGGCGTCGAACTCGCCGTACTTGCCGTGGCACTGCACGCCCTGGCGCAGCTTGAAGGTCCAGGTCAGGCCGTCCTCGGACGCGCTCCAGCTCTCGGCCAGGTCGGGCTCGATCGCGCCCGGGTTGGCGCGGCCCGGCTTGATCCGGACGAGGCCGTTGAACATCCAGTGCAGCAGCCCCTTGTCCGGGGTGGTGGTGGCGAGGTGCGGGTCCAGCTTGCCGGCGTCGGCCGACGCCATCCCGACGTTCAGCGTCGTCCCCGCGGCGTGCGCCGTGCCGATCCCGGCGACCATCACGGCGGCCGTCAATACCGTTCGTAGCATCGTGTTGCCCCCTGTCGTGGAAGATTGTTGGGATTGCTTGGTTAACGGCATTACACACCGGCAAAGGCGGTGATAGCAACGCCAGCGGACCGGGATAAGGGGAAGCCCGTATCGCTCGCGAGCGGTGCAAGCGGCGGCGGGTGGGTTCCGGGTCGCCCCCGGACAGGATCCGGGGGTGCCCGGAATGACGACAGGGGGAGGGGGACAATCGCGTGTCGTTCCCCCTCTGTCGTCATTCCGGACGGATGCGCCGCCCCGGCGCGGTCGAGCCGGAAACCACCCGCCGCCGAGGTATCCTCGGTCAGGTCGACGCGAAGCGGTCCGGCGCGAACGGGCCGAGGTCGAAGGCGTGGTTGCGGCCGCCGGCCAGGTCGCGGACCACCTCGCCGATCAGCGGGCACAGCGCGAAGCCGTGGCCGCTGAAGCCGAAGGCGTGGATCAGGCCGGGCATCGTGGCGCTGGGGCCGAGCACCGGCAGGTCGTCGCGGGCGATGCCCTCGATGCCGCACCAGGTCCGCACCACCCGGGCTGTCGCCAGCACCGGGAACAGCCGCACCGCGTTGGCCAGGTTCAGGGTCACGCCTTCGAAATCGAGGTCGCTGTCGCCGGTCGCCAGGTCGGCCCGGCCCTCGAAGCCGCCGCCGATCACCACGGTGCCGATCTCCGACTGCTTGAGCGACAGCTTGCGGCCCTGGGTGCCGATCACCGGCTTCACGAACGCCGGCACCGGCTCGGTCACGGTCATCTGCAGGGCGACCGGGCGGACGTCGACCGGCTCGCCGACCGCCGCCGCCAGCCCTGCTCCCCAGGCGCCGGCGCAGTTGACGGCGGTCGCCGCCCGGTACGCCGTCCCGTCGGCGGTACCGATCGCCACCGCGGCGCCGTCGCGCTCGATCGTCGCGACCGGCGTGTTCTCCAGGATGGTCACGCCGAGCGACCGGGCGGTCCGGCGGAACGCGTGGACGGCGCGCAGCGGGTCGGCGAAGCCGTCGTCCTCGACCACCAGGGCGCCGAGGCAGTGCCCGGCCAGCGCCGGCACCCGCCGGTACAGCTCGTCCCGCTCGATCAGCTTCTCGTGGTTCCAGCCGAGGCCGGTGGACAGCGCCAGCCGGGCCTTCAGCCCGTCCAGCGCGGCCTCGTCCTCGGCCACCCGGACCTGCGAGGACTCGGCATAGCCGCAATGGTCGCCGAACAGCTCCGGCGCCCTGCGCCACAGCTCCAGCGCGGCCCGGGCCATGGCGATCTCGGACGGATGCCGGTTCAGCGACCGCACCCCGCCGGCGCTGGCGCTGGAGGCGTGCCGCCCGCAGGTCCGGGCCTCCAGCAGGGTGACCGCCATTCCGGCGCGGGCCGCGGCCACGGCGGTCGACAGGCCGATCAGGCCGCCGCCGATCACGATCATGTCGGGCCGGGCCGTCTTTGCAGCGCCTCCGGCCATCACAGCTCCTCCGGCCATCACAGCTCTTCCGGCCATCACAGCTCTTCCGGGTCGAACGGATCGCCGGTCGCGAGCGCGGCGATCGCCCCCATCGGCACCGGCTTCAGCGGCGGCCGGATCCGCAGCGCCCCGACCTCGCCGACCGGCCGGCCGGTCTCGCGGGCCACGATCTGCGAAAGTACCGGCCCGCACATCCGGCCCTGGCAGGCGCCCATGCCGCAGCGGGTGGCGGTCTTCGCCCGGTTCGGGCCGCCGGCGCCGGCGGCGATCGCCGACCGGATCTCGCCGGCGGTCACCTCCTCGCAGCGGCACACGATGGTGCCGTCGGCGAGCTCGACGGCCGGGTCGCGCGGCGGGTCCAGAGCGTCCAGGAACCGGCGGGCCATCTGCAGGCCGGCGCGGCGGCGCAGCAGCGACGGCGCCTGGTTGGCGAAGGCTGGCTCGGAGAGCACCCCGATGACCCGGGCGGCGTCGAGCGCGGCCAGCCGGCCGGCCAGCTGCGCCGCCTCGGCGCCCTCGATCCCGGCGCCGTCGCCGGCGACCCAGACGCCGCGACGCGAAGCCCGGCCGTAGTCGTCGGTGACCGGCGCGAAGCAGCGCTGGCCGGCCCGCCAGTCGTGGTCGAGCCGCAGCAGCCGGCCGATCTGGGTGTTCGGGACGACGCCGTCGTGCACGCCGAGGACCGAGCACGGCAGGACGTGGTCGCCGGCGGCGTCGGTGAAGCGGACCGCCTCGACCCGCTCGGCCCCCTCGGCGACCAGCCGGCGGACGCCGCGATGCACCGGCACCCGGGATAGCGCCCGGCGGGCCAGCAGCATGGCGCCGCGCACGAAGCCGGCAGCGTCGCCGAGGAGAGCCGCCGGCAGCCGGCGGGCGAGGGTGGCGAGCGAGCGGCCGGGGGCTGCGGTGTCGAGGATCGCCGAAACCGTGCCGCCGGCGGCGAGCACCTGGGAGAGATACAGCAGCACCAGCGGCCCGCGCCCGGCGATCACCAGCCCGCCGTCCCTCGGGTCCGGCACCAGCCCGCCCGACTTCAGCGCGGTCTGCAGGGCGCCGACCCCCATCACCCCGGGCAGGGTCCAGCCCGGGAACGGCACCGTCCGCTCAATCGCCCCGGCCGCCAGGATCAGCGCTCGGGCCATGGTGCGGCCGACCCGGTCGCCGTCCAGCCAGGTCACGACCGGCTCGTCGCCCCCGAACCCGACGTCGACCACCGTGGTGCGCGACCGGAGCACGGCATCGGACGCCCGCACCCGGCGCAGCAGGTCGATGCCGGCGCGGTCGCCGCCGCGGCGCTCCAGGCCGCGCCAGACCTGGCCGCCAGGCCCCGGCTGCTCGTCCAGGACGGTGACGCGCAAGCCGATGCCGGCGGCGGTCGCCGCCGCCGCCAGCCCGGCCGGTCCGGCGCCGACGATCGCGAGGTCGGCCCGCTCAGCGGTCATGGGGCGGCTCCGGGTTGCGGGTCCGCACCACCATCCCGCTGCGGACCGGCTCCAGGCAGGCCTGGACCTGCGGCCGGCCGTCGATCTCGCACAGGCAGCCGAAGCAGGCGCCGATCAGGCAGTACGGGGCGAGCCGGTGCCCGGTCTTGCCGCTGACCGCGAAGCCGGCGCGGCCGGCGGCGATCAGCGCGCTCGCCACGCTCTCGCCCTCGACCGCAGCCACCGGCTCGCCGTCGACCGTGATGGTCGCGTCGACCAGCGCCTCGCGGCTGCGCCGGAACCCGCTCATCGGTGTTCTCCCTTATCCGTGCAGAGTCAGCGAGGCGGCGGGACCGCCGGGCTCGGCCTCGGCGAACCGGCTGCGGCGGAACGCGTCGACCGCCAGCCGCGGCGTGTCGCCGACCACCAGGTCGCGCAGCAGCAGGGAGGTCATCGGGGCGATCCCGAAGCCGTGGCCGGAGAAGCCGGTGGCGATCACCAGCCCGTCGATCTCCGGTGCCCGCTCTATCACCGGCAGGGCGTCCGGCGTCAGGTCCAGCAGCCCGGCCCAGATCCGCGCGACCCTGGCCTCGCGGAACACCGGCAGGGCCGCCGCGACGGTCTCGATGGTGGCGGCCACGCTGTCGACCGACGGATTGACCACCGGCAGCGGCCCGTCCTCCATGGCGCCGTGCCAGTCGGTGGCGCCGCTGGTGACCCGCAGCCGGCCGTCGAGCTGCTGGCGGGCGGCGAAGTCGGCGTTGGCGGCGCCCAGCACCGGCTTCAGCAGCGGCGGCACCCGGTCGGTCTGCAGCACCGTCACCATCGGGATCCTGAGCGGCACGGTCAGCGCCAGCGGGGTCAGCAGGTCGTTGGCGTGCACGCCGCCGGCGACCACGCAGACCCCGCAGTCGATCCGCACCCGGTCGGTCACCACACCGGCGACCCGGTCGTTCTTGACGTCGATCGACCGCACGCTCTCGCCGAGCCGGAACACCGCACCGAGGCGTTCGGCGGCGGCCTTGTAGGCCTCGACGGTCGCCAGCGGGTCGGCATGGCCGTCGGTCGGGCAGAACGAGGCGGACAGCACGGTCGGCGCGATCGCCGGTGCGACCGCGCGGATGTCGTCGTTGGTCTCCAGGAAGGTCAGCTCGAGGCCGGCGTCGCGCTGGTCGTCCACCAGACGGCGGATGACGTCGACCTCGTCCTCGGTCCGGGCCAGCCGCAGGTTGCCGTCGCGGGTGTAGCCGGTCTCGGCGCCGAGCTCGTCCGACAGGGAGGGCCAGAGCTCGACGGCGGCCCGGGCCAGCGGCAGCTCCGCCGGGTCGCGGCCGGACTGCCGGACCCCGGCGAGGGTCCAGCCGGACGCCATGGCGGCGGGGGCGTAGCGTTCCACCACGACCACCCGATGGCCGTCCCGCGCCAGCTGGTAGGCGGTGGCGCAGCCGTTGATGCCGCCGCCGACGATCACGATGTCCGGTGTGGTCATGGGTGCGGTGCCTCCGTCTCTCGTCCGCTCCGGCGACCGGTCCCGCCTCAGGCCTCCGCCGCCGACCTGATGCCGCCCGGCTCCTGAAAGCGGGCGTAGCGTAGCATCGACAGGTCGATGAAGGTCGGCTCGCCGCGCACCATCTGGGCCATCGCGTAGCCGAGCCCAGGACCGATCCCGAAACCGTGTCCGGACAGCCCGGTGGCAATGAACAGCCCCGGGATCGCGTCGATCGGGCCGAGGGCGGGGATCTCGTCGGGCGTGACGTCGATCATGCCGGCCCAGCGCTCCACCGGCTGCGCGTCGGCGAGCTGCGGGTACAGCGACCGGGCCGCCCGCATGACGTCGTCGAGCACGGCGTGGTCGGGTTCCGGGTCCCACACCCGGATCGCCTCGAACGGGCTCATCTGGTCCTCGCGCCACGAGCGCTGGCCGAGCGCGTCGAAGAACGGCCGGCCGAAGCGCAGCTTGATCTTCCGCCACTCGCGGCGCAGCACCGGCGTGAACGCCCGGAAATGCGTGAAGGCGGCGGGGATGATGTCGAACCGCGAGGCGCCGCTGCGCGCCACCGTGTAGCCGCCGTCCTGGCGCGGCCGGATCGAGGCCGAGACGCCGCCGAACGTGCTCTCGCACAGTTTCGGCGCCGGGGAGGTGCGCAGCACCGACGACTTGACCGCGAGCTGCGGCAGCGACAGGCCGATGTTCTCCAGGAACGGGCGGGACCACACGCCGCCGGCCAGCACCACCGACCGGCAGGCGATGCGGCCGTGCTCGGTGACCACGCCGGCGATCCGGCCGCCCTCGCGGTCGACCGTGCGCACCGCGGTGCGTTCCAGGACCACGGCACCCAGGCGCTCGGCCGCCCGGGCGATCGCCGGCACCGCCTTGGCCGGCTCGGCGCGGGCGTCGCTCGGGGTGTGCAGGGCGCCCAGGAACCGGCGGTCGGTGCGCCCCAGCATGGCGTCGACCTCGGCCGGGCTCAGCATCCGGCTGTCGAGCTGGAACTCCTTGACGCTGGCGAGCCAAGCCTCGTGCCGCGCCAGGTCGGCTTCGGTCTCCGAGAGGTAGGTGACGCCGCCGACCGTGAAGCCGATGTCCTCGTCGACCTGCCGGGCCAGGTCGTGCCAGCAGCGCAGGCTCTCGATCATCAGCGGCAGCTCGCGGACGTCGCGGCCCTGCTGGCGGACCCAGCCCCAGTTGCGCGACGACTGCTCGCCGGCGACCCGGCCCTTCTCGCACAGCACGACCGAGACGCCGGCGCGGGCCAGGTAGTAGGCGGTGCTGACGCCGGCGACGCCACCACCGATCACCACCACGTCGGCGGCGGCGGGAAGCGGGCGGGCCGGGACGGGCGATTCGGAGGCGGAGACTGACAAGGTACCCTCTGGGCTCGGGAGTCGTCCGGTCGGGAAGGGGGGAGGACGGGACCCGTCGACACCGGGCGAAACCGGCGGGCCGATGGCATAATGTTCGAGCTTCGGCGGCCTGGGAAGGACGCTGTCGCACCGCAGTATCACCACGTATCGCCACCCCGTATCGACCGACCGATGGAGCGTGACCAATGGCCGACATCCTGATCGTCAACGGCGTCGTCGTGACCGTCGACCCGGAGCGTCGCGTGATCGAGGACGGCGCGGTGGCGATCGCCGGCGACCGGATCGCCGCCGTCGGCCCGACCGCCGAAGTGGCGGCGGCGCACCCGGCGCCGCGGGTGATCGACGCCCGCGGCAAGGCCGTGCTGCCCGGGCTGATCGACGGCCATGCCCATGCCGGCCACGGCCTGATCAAGACCCTGGGCGGCGGCCGCGGCGACCTGTGGTATCAGGCCTGCGAGACCGCCTACACGGTCGCCTCGACCGAGGCGTTCTGGCGGGCCGAGGCCGAGCTGGCGGCGCTCGAGCGCCTGACCTTCGGGGTCACCACCGGGGTCTCGCTGCTGGGCGGCGGCGACACCATCCTGCGGACCGACGACCCGGCCTACGGCGACGCCCATTGCGCCGGCGTCGTGGCGGTCGGCACCCGCTCGGTGGTCGCGGTCGGCCCGACCCGGCCGCCGCATCCGCGCCGCTACGCCGATCCGGAACGCGGTACCGAGCGGCTGGTCGGCTTCGAGGACCAGATGACGACCTGCCGCCGGCTGATCGACCGCTGGCACGGCAGCCACGGGAACCGGATCCGCATTGCCCTGATCACCCCGACCCTGCGCGACGAACATGTGAGCGGGCTCGGCGCCGCCGACCTCGATGCCGCCCGCGCACAGGCCCGGGAGGTGCGGGCGTTGTCGCGCGATCGCGGGCTGCTATTCACCCAGGACGGCCACACCACCGGCAGCGTGAAGATCGCCCACGAACTCGGCCTGCTGGGTCCCGATGCGCTGCTGTCGCACGCCACCGGGCTGACCGACGAGGAGATCGCGATCTGCGCCGAGACCGATACCCGGATCGTCAGCAACCCGAGCGCGGTCGCCGCCATCATGGCGCGCTGCCCGGTGACCGAGCTGCTGGAGGCCGGGGTGACGGTGTGCTTCGGCTCCGACGCCACCGCCCCCGACCGGTCGGGGGATCTGTTCCGGCACGTGCAGCAGGGGATGCACTATCACCGGACCTTCCACCGCGACCCGAGCTGGCTGCCACCCGGCAAGGCGCTGGAGATGGTCACGATCGACGCCGCCCGGGCACTCGGGCTGGAGGCCGAGATCGGCTCGCTCGAACCCGGCAAGAAGGCCGACGTCGTGCTGCTCGACCTGCGCCGCCCGCACCTGTATCCGGCCAACATGCCGGTGTTCCGGGTGGTCTATTTCGCCAACGGCAACGACGTGCACACCGTCATCGTCGACGGCGAGGTGGTGCTGGAAGCTCGCCGGCCGATCAGGGTCGACACGGATTCGGTGCTGGACGCCGCCCAGCGCGAGACCGAGCTGATGCTCGACCGCACCGGATTCCGGGCGTTGCTGGAGACGTCGGACGGATTCTGGCGCACGGTCCGGGCCGGTCCGGAGTTCCGCGAGTGACCGCATCCGCGCGCTTCAAGAAGGGGTGTGCCGAAAGAGAATCAAATTTTCAGAAAACACCGAACGGGATCTGCCGGTGCCCTGAAACGGGGCCACGTCCCGCGGATTCCTGCGGGACGTGGCCCGAAAATGCCGGCCTCGGCGCCGTGGTGGTTCCCCCAACTGCCTTGTTCCAGCCGAATTTTTTGGTTGGCGGCGCTTACGAGATCGGAGATATATTGTCGCAGGAACTAAGAGGGTGCCGTCAGAACGACGAGTGCGTTAGCACGACGGCCAGTGGGGCATATTACTTTCGGTTACCTTAGGAGGGCGGGTCGTGGCGACGGTAGCGGGTGGACTTTTCGACTCCGGCAGCAACACAGTTGTCTCGGCGTCCCAGGGGGCGCAGATCTCTTCGTTCCTCGACACTCTCGGGATCACCGAGACGTCGATCACGACGGTGACGCCGACCATCGGCGGCACCACGACGGTGAGCGACACGACGCCGATCTCGAACATCCAGCTGACCTCCGGCCAGACCACGACGGTCCAGCTGTCCGGCACGGTCGGCAAGACAGTCATCGTCTCCGGTTCGGGTAACGCGTCGCTGGTCGGCGGCGGCGGCAACGACAGCGTGCTGGGCGGCGACGGCAGCGACAGCGTGACCGGCGGCCTGGGCGACGACCAGATCCGGGGCGGCGCCGGCAACGATATCGTGTACGGCGGCGAGGGCGTCGACGTGCTGTACGGTAACCAGGGCGACGACGCGATCGGCTCCGACGCCGGCAACGACACCTTCTATGGCGGCATCGGCAACGACACCATCACCGGCGGCGCCGACAACGACGTGAACTACGGCGGTCGCGACTCCGACGTAGCGTACGGCAACACCGGCAACGATGTGGTCTACGGCAACCAGCAGAACGACACGCTGTACGGCGGCCAGGGCAACGACGTGCTGTACGGCGGCCAGAACGAGGACGTCCTGCACGGCAACCGCGGCGACGACACGCTGTTCGGCAACAGCGGCAGCGACACCTTCGTGTTCGGCAGCAACGGCGGCAACGACGTCGTGGCCGACTTCTCGGGCGGCTCCGACGTGCTGCAGATCGCCCAGAACATCAACGGCCTCAGCATCACCTCGCCGAGCGACCTGGTGAGCCTGATCTCCAGCGACAGCAGCGGCAACGCGGTGATCACGCTCGGTAGCCAGACCATCACGCTGACCGGCGTGACCGAGGCCAACCTGAAGGCCAACATCAGCAGCTGGGTGCAGATCGTCTGATCCACCCGGGACTGCCGAATTCGACGGACCCCGGCCGGCAACGGCCGGGGTTCGCGCGTTTCGGGGCAGTTGCTATCCTGTGCCGCGAGCATGCCGCGGTCCCGGCCGTGCCCGGGCGAGCCTTTAGACAGTATTGGTGTCCCGCATGATCTTCGCCGTCGCGGACGACGTGGTCCTAGCCTGGTTCGCGGATCTTCCGGCGGCCACCCGGGTCTCGCAGGTCGCGCTGCGTGTCGACGACCGACCCCTGCCAGCCCCCTACGTCCTGTTCGGCGCCGGTCGGATCGAGGCGCCCGGCAGTGGCGTCGCCTTGCTGATGCGACGGCCGGCCGGCGGCCAGGAACTGACCGTCGCGGACGCCGCCGGCACGCCGCATCGCGCGGCCCTCGGCGACGAGCGGCCGATCGACGAACTGGTGCCGCGGCTGGTGCCGGGCGCCCGGGCGGCGTTGCTTCGCCATCTGCTGGAGACGGTTCCGGCGCATCTGCGCCGCAACGGGCCGGCGCTCTCGGCGGCCTGCCGGAACGTTCTGGACGCCGTCGAGGCGGTCCGGGTCGGGACCCGGGCGGCGATCGCGCTCGGCGACGGCCATACCCTGCTGCGCCTGACCGCCCGGGACCTTCCGGCGCTCGGCGCCGCGCACCGGGTCGGTCCCGACGGGGTGCGGCGCGAACCGGGTCCGATCGACGGGGCGGAGAGCGGGCAGTACTGGATCCTCCAGGCCGTGGGGACCGGGCCCGAGGGAGCGGACCGGCTCGTCGGGTTCGCCGGCGCCGCGATCTGGCAACTGCGGCTCGACGAGCAGCGACCGCGCCCGAGCGACGTGCTGTTCCGCTACCTCGAAGGGATGAAGCCGGAAGCCGGGTCGCGGTTCGTCCAGGCGCTCGAGCGTTGGGCGACGGCGTCGGCCGGGGCATCGGCTTCCGCAAGCGCGCTGATCGAAGACTGCCGGGTGCTTTTCGGTGGCGGAAGCCGAGGGCCGGACGGGCAGCCGGTCAAGATGTTCCGCTACGGGATCGACGGAGTCGTGCCGGTGCCCGGCGGCGGCGTCCTGGTGCGCGGCTGGCTGGTCGATCCGACCGGCCGGGTGGACCGGATCGAGGCGGTCGACGCGACCGGCAGGCGGATCGCGTTGCCGACCCTCTGGCCGGTGGTGAACGCCGAGGCGTCCGGGCGCTGGCGGGACGCCGGCCTGCCGGTGCCCGAGCGCGCCGGTTTCGTCGCCTATGCCGAGGGCGGGGCCGACGGTCCGTGGAGCGTCGATGTCGTCCTGAAGAGCGGTGCCCGCCTGGAGGCCACGGCACCGGCGGCCGATCCGGATCCGCGGCGCGCCCGCGATTGGATCCTGGTCAGCCTGCCGGCTTCGGCCGAGATCGACGGGGCGATAACCCAGGCGGTGGCTCCGGCGGTGGAGCGGTTGCATGCGGCCCACATGGCGCGCTACCCGACCGCCGCACGGGTCCGGGCGCAGGTCCGGGTCGGCCGACCGGTGGCGGAGCCGCGCGCCTCGGTGATCGTGCCGCTGTACCGCAACCTCAACTTCATCGGTTTCCAGCAGGCGGCCTTCGCGCGCGACCCGCAACTGGCCGACGTCGAGGTGATCTACGTCCTGGATTCGCCCGAGCAGGCCGAGTTCCTGGAGGGGCGCCTGCGTGGCGAGCAGCTGATCTACGGCCGGCCGACCACGATGGTCGTGCATGTCGCCAATCTCGGCTTCGCGGCCGCCGTCAACACCGGCGCGCGGGTGGCGCGCGGCCGCGACCTGGTGCTGCTGAACTCCGACGTGGTCCCGGACGCGCCGGGCTGGCTCGACCCGCTGCTGGCGGCCCTCGAGCGGCCGGGCATCGGGGCGTCCGGGGCGCAGCTGCTGTATTTCGACGACTCGCTGCAGTTTGCCGGCCTGTACTTCGACCGGTCGTCCGACGGCTGCTGGTTCAACCGCCACATCGCCAAGGGCTTTCCGCGCAGCCACCCGGACGCCAACCGGGCGCGCGAAGTACCGGCGCTGACCGGGGCCTGCCTGGCGGTCCGGCGGTCGGTGTACGACCGGCTCGGCGGCTTCGACGAGAACTTCGTGATCGGAGACTTCGAGGATTCCGACTTCTCGCTGCGGCTGCGCGAGGCCGGTCTCGGATGCTGGTACGAGCCGGCGGCCGCCCTCTATCACGTCGAGCGGCAGTCGATCGAGCGCCACGACGCCCATGGCAAGAGCGTGGCGACCATGGTCAACCGCTGGCGCCAGCAGCGGCTCTGGGGGGCCGCGATCGAGACGCTGATGGCCGATGCCGAGGCCCGCTGGGGCGTGCCGGCCAGCCTGATTCCCGAGATCGAACGGCTGGCATGAGTCGGGCCCGGATCGCCGACAAGCTGAGGCTCGCCGGCGCGCCGGCCCTGCCGGGCTCCGCCGGTTTTCCGATCGCGGTGCCGAGGCTGCTGCTGGCGATCTACGAGCAGCGTCCGGACCTGGCGAGACGCTTCGACCTCGACGACCCGGAGGGGCGCGCCGGCTTCGTGACCTGGTGCCTGACGGAGGGGCGGGGCGACTACCGGGCGGTCTCCGAGCTCGCCAGGGTCGGCCACTTCCCGGGGCTGAACCAGCCGGACCCGGAGTGCCCGATCGACGAGCCGACGCCGGTCACCGGGCTGATGCGGCTGGCCTGGCGGGCGCGCGAGGACGTCCGGGAAGCGTTCCCCTTGCCCGACGCTGCCGAGGACTTCGTGTGGTGGTTCGCGCTGCACGGTGCGCGCGAGCTGAAGCTGGACGAGATGGTCGGGCCGGCCACACGCGACGACCTGAACCGGCCGATGCTGCCCGCCGACCGTCCGGGCACGCCGGCCATCACCCGGCTGATGGCGCATCTCTGGCGGGTGCGTCCGGACCTGCAGGCCAGCTTCGATCTGCGGCAGGCCGATGCCCGGTGCCGGTTCGCACGCTGGTACCTGACCGTCGGCATGCACGAACAGGATCTGGCGTGGCTGCTGTCGCCGGAGCAGAGCGACTGGCTGCACGCCCCGTGGCACGAGGCGCCGGAGACCGGGCTGTCGAACCTGATGGCGGAGAGCTGGGGGGCCGACCCGGAGCTGCGCGACCGCTTCGACCTGTCCCGCCCGGACGGCGTGGCCGGGTATGTCGAGTGGTGGCGGGCCCGTGGCGAGGCCCGGTTCGCCGGTGGCGGCCGTTGCGCGCCGGTCTCCGCGCCGGCGGAGCCGCAGGAGGGCGTCGACCTGGTCGGCTACGCCCGGGGCGAGCTCGGGATCGGCGAGGACGTGCGGATGCTGGCCCGGGCGCTCGCCGAGGTCGGCGTCGCGCGGGCGGCGATCGACGTCCGGCCCGACCCGTCGGTCCGTCAGGAGGACCGGCGCCTCGACGACCTGCTGGCGGACCGGCCGCGTCACCGGGCGGTGGTGTTCGCCATGACCGGGGTCGAGACCGTCCGTGTCGCCGCCACCCGCGGGGTCGAGGAACTGCGTGGTCGTTACCTGATCGGTCACTGGCCGTGGGAGCTGCCGGTCTGGCCGCGGCGCTGGGAAGGCGCCTACGACCTCGTCGACGAGATCTGGACGATCAGCCGGTACACCCACGACGCCTATGCCGGGCACGCGCCGGTGCCGGTCGTGGTGATGCCGCCGGCGGTCGAGCTGCCGCCCGACCACCGGCGCTGGCGGCGGGCCGATTTCGGGCTGCCGGAGAACGCGTTCCTGTTCCATTTCAGCTTCGATTTCCTGTCCTATCCGCATCGCAAGAACCCCTGGGCCTGCATCGAGGCGTTCCGGCGGGCGTTCCCTTCGCGCGACGAGCCGGTCGGGCTGGTGGTCAAGACCATGCGGGCCGACCGCCGCTCGGCGGCCTGGCGCAAGTTGGCCGGGGCGAGTGAGGACGATCCGCGGATCATGCTGATCGACCGCACCATGGCGCGGGGCGAGATCATCGGGCTGATGGGATGCACCGACGCCTTCGTGTCGCTGCATCGCAGCGAGGGCTTCGGGCGCGGGCTGGCGGAGGCCATGCTGCTGGGGCGGCCGGTGATCGCCACCGGCTGGTCCGGCAGCGCCGACTTCGTGACCGGGGAGACCGGTTTCCCGGTGGACTACCGGCTGACCGCCGTCCGGCCCGGCCAGTATCCGGGCGGCGAGGGCCAGCGCTGGGCCGAGCCGAGCGTCGACCATGCCGCCGCCCGGATGCGCCGGGTCTACGAGGATGCCGAGGGCACGCGCCGGATCGCCGAGGCCGGCCGCCGGCACGCCGAGCGCACCTTCTCGCCGGCCGCCGCCGGCGCCCGCTATCGCGACCGGCTGCTGGCGCTCGGCCTGATCGGCGGCGGGCGGTAGGCGACGGACCCCAGCTGGAACAGTCGCGGGCGGGGATCCGGGCTGTCCTGAACGGTCTGCCAGCCGCCTTGCGGAACGATCTCGATCGTGTCCGACGCCTTCGGCCCGCCCGGCAATTCGATCGCCCAGGCGAACGATCCGGACGCCGGCAGGGTGAGGCGCGCGATCACGTCGGGCGGTCCGGCGCCAGGCCGCTCGGGCCGCCGCACGACCACGCGGCAGGGGGCGGCCAGCGCACCGTCGGTCCGACCGGTCAGGATCAGTGTCCCCCCCTCGGCCAGCCGACGGCCTTTGAGGCGCAGCCGGCCCAGCACCGCGCCGTCGGGCCGGGCATCGAGCCGCAGCCAGTCGGGAGCCCGGTCGCGCCGGACCTTGAGCCGGGACGGCCACGCCTCGGGCAGGAGGGCGGCGAAGGCGACACCGCGGGCCGGTTCGGGGCGCCAGGCCCGGCCGTGCGCCGCCAGCCCGGCCGCCCGGCGGCGGCCGCCCGTCGAGAACAGGATCACGCAGCCGCGCTCCCAGGAGGCGAACAGTGCCGGGTCGACCGGCCGGTCGCCCTGGGGCCAGGGCGCCAGGTGGCCGTCGGGATGGCGGATGGCCGGAAACGACAGGATCGATCGTCCGCCCCGGGCGAGACCGGCCAGGGCGTCGTCGACGGCCTGCGGGAACAGCCGGACGCCGACCGGTACCACCAGGGCGGGTCGGCGCGCGACAGCCAGCGCGTCGGCGAGCGAGCCGCACGTTCGCGTCCCGTCGGGCAGCGCCAGCCGGGGCGGGGTGACGACCAATAGGCTTTCGGCGGGAGCGACCTCGGCGACCGATTCCAGGGTCCGCTGCCAGGCCGGGCGGCCCTGGCCGCCGTGGCCCGTCACGATCAGGTCGAGCGGCCGAGCCGGCGGCGGGTCGGCGGGCGCGAGATCGACGCGCAGGCCGCGGGAGACCGTCATCCGGAGATCGCAAAGGCCGCGGACGCCGACGGTCGCGGCGAGCGGCTCGTCCGTGGCCGGCGGCAGCTCGGCGACGATTCCGCCGGAGTCCCGCAGCACGACTCCGCCACCAAGCGGGCCGCCACCGGGCGGGTCGCCGCCGTGGCGTCGGACGGTCAGCCGCAGCGCCGCGACCCGGCGGCCGTCGATGTGCATCGGGCCACTGTCGGTCCGGCAGGCCGGGACCACCGGTCGGACGGCGAGCAGCCGGCGGCGCAGGGTCTCGAGCGTCCGGTCCAGGCCGTCCGGTGTGGGAACCGGCGAGCCGAGCGGCAGCGACAGAGCGGCAGGGTCCGGTGGGGCATCCGGGGGCGCAGGCAGGGGGCCGTCGCCGAACCGCAGCCAGAGGTCGAGCGGCGGCAGCTCTTCCGGGGACGACACGATCGCGACGTTCGGCCCGGCCGCGCCGTCCGGCAGGGTACCGGGCGGGGCCAGCAGCCAGAAGCCCCAGCCCGGCGCCCGCGCGGCCAGTCGCAGGACGGTCGCGGCATCGTGCGGGCCGGCATCCGCCAGCGACACCCCGACCGCGACCGCCGGTGGTCCGGCGAGCCGGGGCAGTCCCTGGCGCCGGCGCAGGAGGTAGTCGTGGAACGCGCCGGTCAGCCGGCCTTCGGCCACCGCCGCGGCCGCTCGCGGATAGCGCTGCAGGTACCAGTCGGCGGCGAAGTCCGGGTTCGGCTGCCGGCCTTCGCGGCTGCCGATGTCGACGAAATGCGCCAAGGCGGCGTCGGCGTCGCCGGCCGGCAGGTCCGGATAGGCGGACCGGTACCAGTCGGCGTCGAAGCGATCGGCGCTGCGGCGGAAGTCGAGCGGCGGGCGTCCGGTCATCGCGTGTCGCCCGCCGCCGCTCAGCCGGTGGCGGACCTGATGCGCTCGGCCAGGCTGCGCGCGTCGAGCCGGTGGTGCGCCAGTACCTCGTCGTTGCGCCCGCACGCCGGCACTTCGTCGACCGCGAAGTGGTGCAGCCGCGGCGGAGTCGGCAGCCCGCCGAGCAGGACCCCGAGATGGCTGCCGAGGCCGCCGAGCGTGTAGTGGTTGTCGAGTACGCACACGTCACCGACGCCGGCGACCGTGCCGGCGAGCCAGCCGGCATCGACCCGGTTGAGCCACGGCAGGTCGATCACCCGCACCGACGGTCCGCCGGCTTCGGCGCACAGCGCCGCGGCCTTCATCGCCTCGGCCAGGAAGATCGGTCCGTAGGCGAACAGCACGACATCGGTGCCGTCGCGCAGCACCGTGCCCTGGCCCGGCCGCAGGGCGTAGTCTGCGGGGATCTCGAAGTCGCGCTCGATCGGCAGCGGACAAAGCCGGATGTAGGCGCCGGCCGTGTTGTCCTCCAGGCACCAGCGGGTCAGGGCCTCGCATTCGGCGGCGAAACCGGGCTCGACCACGGTCATGTGCGGCATCGAGCCCATGACCGCGATGTCGCGCGTGCCCTGGTGGCTGTGGCCGGGGCCGGCCGGGATCAGCCCGGCGAGCGACCCCATGTAGACGATCTTCCGGCGCTCGGTGGCGGCGTTGTAGATCTGCTCGTTGGCGCGCGGCGTCAGGAAGCAGGCGAACGAGTTGGCGACCGGCAGCATGCCGCCGATGGCCAGCCCGCAGGCCTGCGAGACCATGTCCTGCTCGGCGATGCCGCACTCCACGAACCGCTCCGGGAAGCGCTCGCGGAACGGGATCAGGCCGGTGTCGAGGATCAGGTCGGCGTCCAGCGCGACGATCTTCGGGTTGCGCTCGGCGCAGGCCAGCAGGGTCTTCGAGTAGCTGTCGACCATGCGCTCGCGCGGACCGGCCGGGGCGGCGGCGGTGCCGCCGGTGTCGACGGCGACCGGGGCGGCGTCGGTGATGCCGAGCTCGCCGAGCCTGAGCTGCACGCGGTCCCAGATCTCGTCGGCGCCGCGCCGGTAGTCGTCGGCCGACGGCGCGCCGCTGTGGTAGCGGTAGTACAGCTGGTCGGCCGCCATGGCGGTGTGCTCCATGAACGACACGCCCTTGCCCTTCACGGTGTCCGCCAGGACGATCGACGGCCGGTCGGTGTCGGCGGCGGCGTTGTCCAGCGCGGTCCGGATCGCCGCCATGTCGTGGCCGTCGATCCGCTGCACGTGCCAGCCGAACGCCCGGAACTTGGCCTCCAGGTCGCCGAGGTCGCTGGTGCCTTCGACGTAGGTGTCGGACTGCAGCTTGTTGTGGTCGACGAACACCGTCACCCGGTCGAGCTTCTGGTTCACCGCCGACGGCAGGGATTCCCAGATCTGGCCTTCCTGCAGCTCGCCGTCGCCGGTCAGCACGTAGACCCGGCGGTCGCGACCGGCCAGGCGGTCGGCGATGGCGATGCCCTTGGCCTTGGATATCCCCATGCCGAGCGAGCCGGTGTTGGTGACGATGCCCGGCGTGTCGATGTCGGGATGGCCGGGCAGGGCACCCAGCCGGCGCAGCCCGTCGAGCGATTCCTCCGGCAGCCGGCCGAGGCCGATCATCACGGCGTACAGGCCGGGGGAGTCGTGGCCTTTCGAAGAGAAGTACAGGTCGCCGTCCGGCAGCCCGTCGCCGGCCATCGCCTCCAGGTGCAGCCAGGTGACGATGTCGAGGCTGGAGAAGCTCGACCCGATGTGGCCGGAGCCGGCGCGCGCGATCATGTACAGCGCGTTGAAGCGCGCCAGGTCGGCGAACGCGGCGGCCTTCGCCTCCGGGCTGCCGTTGCTGCGCCGGACCCGCTCGAACAGGGCCGTGTCGGCACGGAAGAGGCGGCCTTCGACCGCCTGGGTGATCAGGTCCCCCACGTCAGAGTCTCCCTCGAATTGGCGGTCAGCCGGCCTCGAATGGCGGCATGTCGATCGGCGGCAGGGTGGCCTGGCCGCGTTCCAGCAGGTGGTTCACGTACCACCAGTCTTCCTCGGTGTTGACGTCGAGGCCCTCGTCGGCCTCGGTCAGGAACGGCATCAGCACTTCGCCGGCGATGGTGCCGCCCTCGGTCGCAACCCGGCTCCAGGCGATCTCCAGGCTGGCGTTCTGGACGTGCACCACCGGCAGGGCGGCGTACTGGCTGGAGTGCCAGGGCTGCTCGGCCGGTCCCATCGGCAGCAGCGGGTGCATGCGCTTGCCGCGCACGATCCACATCTTGGCCGGGTGCTGGCCGCATTTCTCGACGGCGCGCAGGGAGTCGACCCCCTGCTCGGCCAGGAACTCGGCCCAGGCCCGGCGGATCGTCCCGGCCTTCCGGAACGGGCTGGTCGGGCGGAGGATGCTGAACGCGTCGAAGTTCCGGCCGGCGGCACCAAGGGTCTCCAGCGCGTACCGTACCCAGGCGATGTCGGGCGAGGTGTCGCCGGAGATCTCGGCCGGGCGCAGGAACGGGACCTCGGCGCCGTAGTGCCGGGCGATCGCGGCGTAGTGCTCGGAATCGGTGGCGACCACCACGGCGCCGAACACCCCGCTGTCGACCGCCGAGCGGATCGAGTAGGCGAGCAGGGGGTGGCCGCCGAGCAGGCGGACGTTCTTGTCGACCACCCGCTTCGAGCCGGAGCGGGCCGGGATGAAGGCGACGCAGGAGGGACCGTCTGTCATGGGCGGGGTCGGGATTGTGTCATCGGACGGTCACGATAGAGGCGCCCGCACCCGGGGTAAATCGCGGCCTGCGGTTCACCAGGCCGTCCAGCCCCCGTCGGCGGTCAGGTTCGAGCCGGTGACGTAGCGCGAGGCGTCGGAGGCGAGGAACAGGATCACCCCGTTGTAGTCGCTCTCGTCGGCCATCCGCCCGAGCGGGACGCGCGGCTCGTAACCGGCAAGGAACTCCGGGTCCTGGTTGTTGAACACCCCGGCGAGCGTGACGGTGTTCACCCGCACACCGGACCGGCCCCAATAGGTCGCCAGGTAGCGGGTCAGGTTGTACAGCGCCGACTTCGAGGCCGAGTAGGCGACCGGCTTGTAGAACTGTTCGCCGCGGTCGCGCCGGTACTGGTACAGCGACTGGTCCGGCGACACCTGCCCGTAGATCGACGCGACGTTGACGATCGATCCGCGCCCGGCCTCGGCCATGGCGCCGCCGAACACCTGGCAGCACAGGAACACGCCCTCGGCGTTGACCTCGAACACCCGCCGCCATGACTCGACCGGATAGGACTCGAACGGCCCGTTCTCCTCCAGCGGGGCGTTCGGCGGCGAGTCGAGGGCGGCGTTGTTGATCAGGATGTCCGGCGTGCCGGCCTGCGCCCGGATCCGCGCCAGCGCGGTTTCCAGCGAGCCCCGGTCGGTCACGTCGGCGGAGACGCCGAGCGGGCAGGCCTCGGAGCCGGCCAGGTCGGGGAACGCCCGCGCGACGGCGTCGTCGTCGGCCCGCAGGTCGAGGGCCGCGACGCGGGCACCGGCCCCGGCCAGGGTCCGGCAGTACTGCCGTCCCAGTTGCCCGAGCCCGCCGGTGACGATCGCCACGCGGCCGCTCAGGTCGAACAGATCGAAGGGCGCGCGGAGCCCGGCTCCGTCGCGCCCGTCCGGCTCGGTCATTCGGCGCCGCCCCCGCCCGCCGCGATCCGGTCGTTGGCGGGGATCTGGTCTTCGCGGAACTGCTCGTCGCGCCGCATGGCCGAGCTCAGCCGCAGCCCGACCAGTTCGTCGACGCGGTACGGCGGCAGGCCGCCGCCGGGGCTCTTGAACGTGATGTCGTCGATCTGCAGCACGTGGCCGGTCGGCAGGTCGCGGGCGGCCACCAGGCTCTTCGCCATCTTGGTCAGCGGCGCCTTCTCGCTGTCGTAGGTGCGCTTGACGCCGTCGCCCATGGAGACCCGGGCGCGCTTGAGATCCCGCACCAGCTTGGAAAAGCCCTGGCGCTCCAGCGAGAAGGCGTGGTCGGTGCCCTTCATGGCCCGGTTCAGCGTGAAGTGCTTCTCGATGATCCGGGCGCCCAGCACGTAGCCGACCAGCGCCATGGCGATGCCGCTGTCGTGCGAGGACAGGCCGATCTGGATGTCCGGGAACTCCTCGCGGAAGGTCTTGATGACGTTGAGATTGAGCTCCTCGAAGGACGGCGGGTAACCCGAGGTGCACTGCAGGATCGTGAAGTTCGGGTTGATCGGCTTGATCGTCGCGTAGGCCCGCCGGACGTCGTCCATGGTGCCGCCACCGGTCGACACCACCATCGGCTTGCCGAAGCTGGCGATGTACTCGAGCAGCGGGATGTTCGTCAGGTCGCCGGATGCGATCTTGTACGCCGGCATGTCCAGGTCGCGCAGGAAGTCCGCGCTCGGCCGGTCGAAGGCGGTCGAGAAGAACAGCAGGCCGTGCTTCTCGGCGCGCTCGCGCAGGGCGACGTACTCGTCGCGGCCGAACTCGAGGAAGTCGCGGTGCGCCCCGTAGGTCTCGGCGAAGGCGTTCTCGCTGTTGTAGACCGAGTTGTACATCTCCTCGGTGAACAGCGCCCGGTTGTCGCGCTTCTGCAGTTTGACCGCCGAGGCGCCGCAGGCCGCCGCGGCGTCCACCAGTTCGAGCGCCTGATCCAGGCGGCCCTGGTGGTTGTGCCCGATCTCGGCGATGACGAAGCAGTCGCTGTCGTCATCGATGACGTAGTCGCCGATCTTGAAGGTGCGAGTCATTTCCCTCTCCCCACAGAGGTGCGTCCCACGTCAGATCCCCTTCCATACGTCTATCAAGTTCGAGACCGAACCGGTACCGTGAATTGTACTTAAGCCGAGCGCAGTTACGAAGTTCCCACATGGTCGCAGCATGCATGATCTCAGCCCGGATCGGACCACGGCGCTTCACCTGGATGAGGTAGGCCCGTTCGCCCCGGAACGCCGCGACCTGTTGCCGGACTGGCCGGCCATACTGGCCGGAGACCGTCACGGCTGGCGTTCCGCCCGGGCGGCGGCAGCCGGCGGACCGCGGGTCCTGATCCCGACGATGGTGGGTGGCCTGGCCCATGCCGGCGTGGTCGAGAGCCTGTTGGCGGTGGCCCTGACACTGCGTGGCGCCGCGGTCGAGTTCGTGCTCTGCGACGGTGTCCTTGGGGCCTGCCAGCTCGCGGTCCACGACGGCACCGTGTCGGCGGCACGGCTGGCCGCCGGCGAACTCGGCCGGACGCTCTGCGGCGCCTGCCACCGGGTCGGCTCGCGGATCGTCGACGGTCTCGACCTGCCGGTCCGCCGGCTGTCGGCCCTGACCACGGCCGCGGACCGCCGGGCCGCCGCAGCCGAGGCCGACGGCCTGGCCGGCGACAGGATCGCCGGCTACGCCCCGGACGGTCTGCCGCTCGGCGAGCACGCGATGGCGGGAGCCCTGCGCTTCTTCGCCGTGGGCAGCCTGGAAGGCGAACCGCTCGGCGAGGCGGTTCTGCGGCGGTATCTCGCGGCGAGCCGGCTGGTCGAACGGGCGACGACGCGGCTGCTGGCCGGCGCCCGGGTGGACCGTGCGGTGTTCCACCACGGCATCTACGTGCCGCAGGGCGTCGTCCGCGCGGTGCTGTCGCGGGCCGGCGTTCCGGTCGCCACCTGGAACCCCGGCTACCGTCGCGGCTGCTTCTTCTTCAGCCACGGCGACACCTACCACCACACGATGATCGACGAGCCGTCGGACCGGTGGAGCGGACTCGAACTCGGCGAGCACGATCGGGCGGTGCTCGCCAGCTACCTGACGAGCCGGCTGGACGGCGGCCGCGACTGGATCTGGTTCCACGACGCACCCGAGGGCGACCTGGACGCCTTCGTCCGGCGAACCGGCCTGGACCCGTCGCGGCCGGTGGTCGGGGCGTTCACGAACGTGCTGTGGGACGCCCGCCTGCACTTCCGAGGCAGTACCTATGCGGATCAGGTGGAGTGGCTGGCGGACACGGTCGAGTGGGCGGCGGCGCGGCCCGACCTTCAACTGGTCGTTCGTGTGCATCCGGCGGAGATCCGCGGCACGCTGCGGTCCCGCCAGCGCGTGATCGACGCGCTGCGCGACCGGGTCGGCCGGTTCCCGCGGAACCTGCTGCTGGTTCCGGCCGACGACCCGGTCAGCAGCTATGCGCTCGCCGCCCTGTGCGACACCGTCCTGGTGTTCGGGACCAAGGCCGCGATCGAGTTCGCGGCGGCCGGGCTCGACGTGGTCGCCGCCGGCGACGCCTGGACCCGCGGCAAGGGCGTGTCGCGGGACCCGGCCGGTCGGGCGGCCTATCGCAGGCTGCTCCGGGACTGGACGCCGCAGCCTCCCGGCGCGGCGCGCGTCGAGCGGGCACGCCGCTACGCCTATCACGTGTTCCTGCGGCGGATGATTCCGCTGCGGGCGTTCGTGCCGACCGGCGAGGACCCGCCGCTGCGCGTCGCGGTCGACGGGCTCGACGCCCTGCGGCCAGGCCGCGATCCGGGGCTGGACGTGGTCTGCGACGGCATCCTGGAAGGCGCGCCGTTCGAGTACGACGCCATGCGCCACGGCGCCGCCGACGCGCGGTTGGAGGCGGTGTGACGGTCCGTGTCGAGCTCGGAGGGTTCGAGGCGGTCTCGGCCCGGCGCCGGTCGCGCGCGCTGGCGGAGCTGGCGTCGCTGGCCGCGGCGGTCGCCGCCGAGAGGCTGGAGGTCGTCGCGTCGGGCGAGGCGGCGTTTGCGGCTCGGCTGCTGGTCGATCCGGCGACGCCGGTGGCCGCACGCCCGGCGGGCCCGCAGCCGTCGGTGGTCTGGCGAGCCTTCGGCGAGGCCTGCCCGGCGCCGCCGGAGGGGCGCTCGGTGCTGGTCGAGGCGGGTGGCCTCGGCCGGTTGCTGGACGCGCAGGAGGGGCCGGTCGGGCTCGATGCGGCGGTCGAGCGGCGGCTGCAGGCGCTGGCCGGCTCGGCGCGGGTGACGTGGCGGGTCGCGGCCGGCTGGCAGGTCGACCTGCTGGCCGAGCGGTTCGGTATTCCCGGCCGCCGGATTCAGCACCTGCCGGTGCAGGTCTCGCTGCCGCCTCGCGCACGGCTGCGGGAGGCGCTGCTGCCGCAGGGGCTGCCGGCCGACTACGTCCTCTGCCTGACGCCACTCGGCGCAGACGGCGACGTCGGAGCCGTCGTCCGGGCCCATGGGCTGCTCGGCGCCGCCGCGCCGCCCCTGGTCGTGCTGGGCGTCGAGGACGAAGCGTGGCGGCCCGGCTTGGCCGAGGTGGTCGCCGAGGCCGGTTCGCGCGGACGCGTGCTGCTGCTGCGCGATCTCGATCCCGGGACGGAGGCTGCGGCGATCGCCCGCGCCGGCGCCGTGGTGGCGGTGGACCGGCATCCGGCGCACGCCGTCCGGCTGCGTCAGGCGGCCATGCTGGGGCGACCCGCGGCGCTGCGGCGCCACCCGGCGCACCGGGCATGGGTGGACGGTGGGTCGTGGTTCGACGACGATGTCGGGGAACTGGCGGAGGCCTTGCGCGATCCGGTGGCGATACGGCTCAGGGAGCCGTGCGGGGACGGCCGTGGTCCGGCCGACCTGTCGTCGTGGCTCCGTCTTGCCGGGCAGCGCGACGAGCCTCGGGAGACTGCGCAATGGGTGCGCTGATCGATCTGGTCATGGAGCTGGTGCAGTCGACGCTCGACGTGTACGGGACCCTCCGCGAGATGGCCGAGCGTTGGAAGCGGTGGCGCGCGCGCCGCGCGGAGAAGCGGAAGAAGCGGGAACCGCCGTCTTGACCGGCCGACGTGCGGCCAGGGCATCGAACAGCGCCTGATACTCGGCGGCACAGGCGGCGGCGTCCCGGGTCGCCGGGGCCCGGTCGCGCAACGTCTCCCAGAGTGCCGGATTCTCGATGGCCGCGCGGAGCCGGTCGGCGAGGGCCCGCGGGTCGCCGACGGCGAAGTGCAGGCCGTCGACGCCGTCGCGCACGCGCTCCGCCATGCCGCCGATGGCGCCGCAGATCGGCGGGCGGCCGTGGTGGAACGCCTCGTCCAGGACCAGCGGGGCGTTCTCCCACCACAGCGACGGCACCACGATCCAGTCGGCCTCGGCCAGCCGTTCCGGCAGTTCCCGCTCCTCGTAGCCGCCGAGCAGCCGGGCGTGCCCCTTGCAGTCGGCGAGCAGCGAGTCGATCTCGCCCTTGAAGTCGTCGGTCTGGAAATGCGGAGCGCCGTGGATCGCCAGCTCGATGTCCCGGACCCCGTCGGCGAGCAGGAGCTGAACGGCCCGGAGCGCGACCTTCTGGCCCTTCGCCGGGCTGACGTTGCCGAGGATGGCGAAACGGTTGCGGCGGTCGCCCTCGCGAAGCGGCCGGGCGGGCACCGGGTCGCCGAGGTCGCGGCCGTTGCGGATCACCGAGACCCGGTCGGGTTCCATGCCCCAGTCGACCAGCCGGTCGCGCATCAGGGCGCTCGGAGCGACCAGGTGATCGACCGCCGCGAAATGGTGCTTGAGGTTGATCTCCCGAAGCTTGAAGGAGCCGCCCGGGATCTGCGGGAAGCAGGCGTGGCAGGCATCGATGCCGGAGCGGTAGCACAGGCGGTTGCTGCCGTACTTCACCATGATGCCGTCATGGTGGCAGGCGAAGTAGTAGTCGTGCACCGTCAGCACCACCACCGCGTCCGGGAGGCAGCGGCGCACGAACGGCAGGACCTCGGTCCCGAACCCCAGGAAGTGGTGGAAGTGCACGACGTCCGGCCGCAGGGTGCGGAGCAGCTCGCCGAACTCGGTGAACACTGCGATCTTGTCGCGCTGGAGATGGTGGAACCAGTCGTACTGCCCGACCCGGACGAGGTACTCCGACCGGGCGCCCGGCAGAGACTGCAGGACGGTGCCCGGGTTGGAGTGGCGCTGCTCGGGCGAGGCGGCGGCGACGAAGTGGACGTCCCGTCCGGCGGTGTCGCGCCAATGGCGGAACAGGCCATGGGCAACGAACTCGGTGCCGCCGGGATGGAAGCTCGGGTGGTTGTGGGCAACCACCAGGATGCGGGATGGTGTCGGCATCGCTCCTCGGGAACCGCTCAGGGCTCGCGCATGGCGGTTTCCGCGGCGAGCACGATCGGCGACAGCAGGTAGTCGAGCACGGTGCGCTCGCCCTTCACGATCATCACGGTGGCCTGCATGCCGGGGGCCAGCTCGACGTCCTTCAGCTTCTCCAACTCGGCGGGCGGGAGGACGACGTTGGCCAGGTAGTACTTGATCTCGGCGTCCTTCGGCGAGGCCAGGTCGGCCGACACCATCGTCACCTTGCCTTCGAGGAGCGGCGTCGTCCGGGCGCTGAGACCGGAGAGCCTGACCTTCGCCACCATGCCGACCGCGACGTTGTCGATGTCGTCCGGCCCGACATGGGTCTCGACGATCAGCTGGTCGTTCGCCGGGACGATATCCATGAGCGGCTCGCCCGCCAGGACCACGGTCCCTTCGCTGAACACCTCGAGCTTGACGACGGTCCCCGTCAGCGGCGACTTCAGGGTGAGCAGGCCGGCGGTGCTCGACGAGATGCCGATCTGCTGCTCGAGTTCGAGGATCTGGGCCTGCAGGGTGCTGACCTGCGTCAGCGCCTCGTTGCGCGCCTGCTCCTCGATGTCCAGCAGCTCCAGCCGGGTCGCGCCGACCTCGCTCTCGAGCTGGGCGCGCCGGCTCTGCAGGTCGCTCAGCTTGGCCTTCAGGTCGACATAGGTGCGCTTGGCGGCGAGGAAGCGGCTCTTCTGGATCAGGTTCTTGTTGTACAGGTATTCGACGGACTGCAGTTCGTCGACGCTGATGGCGATCTGCTCGCGGGTCGCCGAGATCTGGTTGTCGGTCGACCCGATCTGCGACTGGAGCTGGTCGATCCGGGCCTTGGTCACGTCGGTCCGGGCCTTCAAGGCGCTGGTCCGCGCATCGAACAGGTCGGCTTCGGTGATCATGGCGGCCCGGATGTCCGGATCGTCGGCCCGCTCCAGCAAGCTGTCGGGGAAGCGGACCGCGGTGCGCCCGGCCGCCTCGGCCTGGAAGCGGGCCAACTGCGCCTGGGTCGCGTAGTAGCGCCGCTGGAAGATCTCGACGTTGGCGTTGGCGCGCGTCGGGTCCAGTTCGATCAAGGGCTGGCCTTCGACGACGCGGTCGCCCTCCGATACCAGCAGCCGGTGGACGATGCCCGACTCCAGGACCTTGAGCGTCTTGCGGTGGCTCTCCACCCGAAGCTCGCCTGGCGCGGCGGTGGCGCTGTCAAGCTTGGCGAAAGACATCCAGACGGCGACGCCGATGACGGCCGTGATCGCCGTCAGCAGAATGAAGGTACGGATGTCCAGGATGTTCGGGTCGCGCTCGACTTCCGTGTAGCCGCGCGGCACCGTGTCGAGTGAGAGCGCCCTATCGGCCGGCATGGCTGTCCACCGCTTTGACGAGACGCCGTTCCGGGCCCGGAGCCGGCAGCAGTCCGAGTTCTTCGAGCGCCTTGTCGCGCCAGCCGTAGAACTGAATCCGACCCTCCTTCAGGATCAGGATCTTGTCGGTCACCTGCAGCACCGACGCGCGATGCGAGATCACGACGACGGTCGCCCCGTTGTCGGCGGCCGCCCGCATCGCGCTGAGCAGGGCGCGCTCGCCTTCCTGGTCGAGGCTCGCATCCGGCTCGTCGAGCACGATGTAGCGCGGTTCGCCGAACAACGCCCGGGCCAGCGCGATGCGCTGGCGCTGCCCGCCGGTCAGGGTGTAGCCGGTGTCGCCGATCCGGGTGTCGTAGCCGAACGGCAGGTGGCCGATCATCTCGTGGGCACCGGCCCGCTTGGCGGCGGCGATCACATCCTCGATCGGCACGTCCGTGAAGCGGGAGATGTTCTCGCGCACCGTGCCGTCGAACAGCGAGACCGACTGCGGAATGTAGCCGGTGAAGGATCCGAAGCTGCGGCGTTCCCACTGGAACACGCTGGTGCCGTCGATCCGTACCGAGCCCGAGGTCGGCTTGACGATGCCCATCAGCAACCGGGCGAGCGTGGACTTTCCGGCGGCCGACGGACCTGCGATCCCGACCACCTCGCCCGGCGACATGGCGAACGAGATGCCCCGGATGACCGCGTGCGAGAAGCCCGGCGGGGCATAGACCAGGCTGTCGACGGTCACCGCACCGGTGGGCCGCGGCATCGGCGAGGGCAGGCGCGCGTCGCGGCTGTCGATCGTCAGGTCGGTCCGGAGCCGGCCCCAGGCGGCCCGGGCGCCGATCACCTGGCGATAGGTGTCGATCAGCTTGGAGAACGGCGTCAGCATGAGGGCCGTCACGATGAACGCGGCGAAGATCGCGCCGGCCGACATCTCGTTGTTCAGGACCAGGATGACCGCGACGGTCACCACCACGACCTTCACGTACAGCAGGAAGGTCCGCGAGAACGCGCCGATCACCGCCAGGCGGCTGTTGGCGTGCTCGGCGAGATCGAGGGCGATGTCGTTTTCCTTCTGCCAGCGGCCGATGATCCGGTCGGACATGCCCATCGCCTCGACCGCTTCGGCGTTCCGCAGCGAGTTGCCGATCGTCGCGGTGGCCACCAGGCTGCGCTTCTCCGCCTCGAACAGCGAACGCCGGCTGACGATCTCGCTCAGGTAGCTGAGCATGATCATGCAGCCGGCCGAGACCAGGCCGAGTACCCCGAGATAGAAATGGATGGCGAACAGCACGATGAAGAACACCGGCGTCCACAGCAGCTCGAAGCCGGTGACGATGCTGCTGCCCTGGATGAAGTTGCGGATCTCGCCGATGTCGCGCAGCGACTGGGCGGTCTGGTTCCGCGAGGCGACGGACTGCCGGATGCCGGCCTCGATCGCGTCGATGCCGGTGCGCTGGGAGAACCAGATCGCCATGCGGCGCAGCAGCCGGGAGCGGGCGTAGTCGAGGGCGGTCGACACCAGCAGGGCGAACAGGGTGATCGCCCCGAGAGCGAATAGGGTGCTGAAGCTGCCGCTTGCGACGACGCGGTCGTACACCTGCATCATGTAGATCGGCACGACCAGGAATGACACAGTGGTGATCAGCGTCACCACGCCGACGATCGCGAGGGCAGGGATGCAGCGGCGAATTATCCCCTTCAGAGGGTCATGAGATGTCGCACCGTTCGCCACCAAGGCCTCTCCGCCTCTGTCCGTGTCCACGCCCGGGAGCGGTCGGGGAATTGCCCCATCGGGATCACGCCCCTCGAATCTCTAAGCCGTTTTCCTTTGAAAATCCAGCGATACGGCCGGATATTCCGGTGTCCGCGACCGTGTCGTTCCGCTGGCGTCCAAGCATGAGAGGTTGACGGTATGAGCACCGCATCCGGGGGAACCGTGCGATCGATCGGGTTGGCTGCGGTCAATCTGCAGGGGTTCATCGACGCGATCGAGCGCGGCATCGTCTACGGCTGGGCCTGGAACCCGCAGCGGCCCGAGGAGAAGATCGAGGTCGAGATCCTTCTCGGGGCCACGCAGCTGGCAACCGTGACCGCCGACCGATTCCGCGACGACCTGGTCGACCTGGAGATCGGGGACGGCCAGCACGCGTTCGAGTACGTGCTGCCGGACGACCTGGTCGGCCAGGTCGACAGTTCCGAGATCGAAGTCCGGTTCGCCGGCAGCGAGGTCCCGCTGCCCCGGATGCAGGTGCGTCCGCAGCGCCGGACCCGCCCCGACGGCCCTCCCAGGCTGGAGGCCGAGGTCATTGTCGCCCTGCAGGAGCGTATCGCCATGCAGGAGCAGGTCATCAACGACATGAGCAACCTGCTCAGGGGCATGGTCGACCGGTTCAAGAACCTGCCGGTCCCGAGCGGCAACGGCAACGGTCCGGTGCTGGACGGCGAACTGGCCGAGGCGCTGGACCGCCAGTCGTCGACCCTGAAGTCGATCGAGACCTACGTCGCCACCTTCGGTCAGAGCCTCCGCGAGATCGCGGACACCAACTCGGCGCAGCGTTCGGCGGCGCCGGAACCGACGGGCCGGTTCCGCGGCATGGATGCCGTGTTCCTGCTGCTGCTGGCCGCAGTCGTCGTCGGCTTCATGGTGGCGTTCGGCGACCTGCTGTAGGCCGCCGGGGCTGCTCGCCCCGGGAACGGCCGGCGCCCGCAGAGGCGGCGCCGACCGGTCGGTTCGGACGAACGTCCTCGTCGCGGCTCACGGCTGGAGGTCGTCGGGAACGAGGTCCGATCGGACGTACCAGATGTTGACGCTCGGGGCGTTGGCGCGGGCGGCGGCCAGCCAGTCGGCCATCTCGGCGATCGGCCGCATCTTGGCGTCGAAGACCCGGTAGCCGGCCGCCAGCAGCCGGTCGTTCAGGCCGACATACGCCTCCAGCGTGTTGAACACCGAGAACTCGACGAAGATCATCTTGATCTTGCCGGCGTGGCGCGCGAGCGCCTCGCCGAGCAGCGGCTCGGCCCCTTCGATGTCGATCTTGATCAGGTCGACCGGGCCCCCGCCGGCGGCCTCGATGACGGTGTCCAGGGTGATCGCGCGAACCTGCTCGGTTCCGGTCGTGCCGCGGTCGCGCAGGCGATCCAGGCCGTCCTCGACCAGAACGGTGTTCATGTCGCCGGCCCCGACCGTGATGTCGATCGTGCCCTCGCGGTCGGCTACGGCGGCGTGGATCAGCTGAAGGTTGTCGGTCGGAAAGGTCTGCAGGGTCCGGTTGCGCTCGAACTCGACGATGTTCTCGCTCGATGCCTCGACCGCGACGATGCGGGCGTCCGGCAGGCTCCTGGAGAAGAACAGCGAGATCTCGCCGATGTTGGCGCCGATGTCGATCACCCGTTCCGGCTTGTCGGTGACCAGCTGCAGCCGTCCGAGCAGCGACGCGCCGGCGGCCCGGCCGGACTTCCGGAAGAAGCGCATGTCGCGGTCGGCGTGCATGCGGACGCCGTCTAGCTCGGCGAGCACGCTGTCCCGCGCGACCACGACGCGGCCGTGCCAGTCCAGCCCGTCCAGGACCGACTGCAGCCCCTTGACCCAGTGATCGATCAGAACCGAGCGAAACGCCTTGTTCCGACTCTGCGGCGACCGGCTCCACAGCGCCCCGAGTTCGGCCGGCAGCGCCTTCGACAGCTCGAAAGCGGGATTCGGCTGGGCTTCCATCTCGCGCAGCCGTCGGGCCGCTTCCTCCAGGCGCAACGCCAGTTCCTGATGGTCTTCCATCGCCTTCCTCAGTGTCCGTGGTCCGCCGCCCCGGGGCCGGACCGCCACGCCGCGACCGCGTGACGAAGCCCGTCCCGCAGGGAGATCGTCGGCCGGAAGCCGACCTCGCCGGTCAGGATACCGACATCGGCGACCAGATAGGCAGGGTCGTCGGGCCGGTCGGGCAGGGCGCCGAACTCCAGCAGGTCCGAACGGCCGGTGAGCTCGCCGATGGTCTCCGCGACCGCGCGGACCGGGACGGGGGTGCCGGTCGCCACGTTGACCGCACCGGTGCGGTCGCTGCGGGCGATGGCGGCGATGGCGGCGCCGGCGTCGCGTACGTCCATGAAGTCCCTGACCTGGCGGCCGGAGGTGGTCCGGGCCGGTTGCCCGGCCAGCAGCGACCGGGCCAGCGAGGGGACCAGGCGCGCCGGCTGCTCGCCGTCGCCGTACAGCAGGAACAGGCGGGCGTGCGCGTGCGCGACCCCGGTGGTCCCGCAGTACGCCCCGACCAGCAGCGCCATGGCATGCTTGGCGGCGCCGTAGAGCGTATGCGGCCGAAGCGGCGTCGTCGCCTCGCGGCACGGCTCGCCGCCCAGCACGGTCCAGTCGTATTCGGCACAGGTGCCGATCGTGACGATCCGGCGTCCGCCGGCTTCGACGAAGGCTCTCACGAGGCCGAGGGTGCGCGCCGTCCAGTCCAGATTGGCCGGGTCGCTCCAGTACCGCCCGTGCTCGGTCGACCACGCTGCGTGGATCAGGGTCTCGGGCCGGGCCTCCCGCAGAAAGCCGACTACGGCATCGGGCTCGCCGAGCATGTCGGCGATCACCGGGGTCACGCCGGCCGGCATGGCCGCGGGATTCCGGCCGACACCCGCCACCGTCTCGCCGGCGGCCAGCAGCCCGACCGCCGTGGCCCGTCCGACGAAACCGCTGGCCCCGGTCAGCAGGACCCGGCTCATGACCCGAAATCCGGATAGCCGGCGTCGCGCGGCGAGATCACGGCCGGGGCCGCCGGCCACTCGATCGCGAACGCCGGGTCGTTCCAGCGGACGCCGGCGCCGGCCGACGGCTCGTGGTCGGCATCCATCATGTAGTGGAGGACGCTGCCGTCGACGAGGCTGAGGAAGCCGTGCGCGACACCGGCGGGGATATGCAGCGACCGGTGGTTCTCCGGCGACAGCTCGACCCCGTACCAGGCCTTGAAGGTCGGGGAGTCCGGGCGCAGGTCGACGACCACGTCGAACACCCGTCCGGCGATGCAGCGAACCAGCTTGGCTTCCGGATGCGGGGCCTTCTGGTAGTGCATGCCGCGCAGGGTGCCGGCGGCCAGATTGGTCGAGATGCTGGTCTGGCGGACCGCCAGGTCGATCCCGGCCGCGGCGAAGGTCGTCAGGCAGAACGCGCGCTCGAAGCTGCCCCGATCGTCCCGGTGGGCGTGGCCCTCGACCAGCGTGACGCCGGCCACCCGGGTCGATCGGAACTCCATCAGAGCAGCTCCAGCCGGGGAACCGCGACCACGAAACGGCCGCCCCAGTCCCTCACCTGCGCCATCGAGCGGACGATCTCGTCGCGCAGGTTCCAGGGCAGAATGAGCACGTAGTCGGGTTTCGTGACCGACAGCCGGTCCGGCGCCAGCACCGGAATCCGGCTCTGTGGCAGCAGGTGATTCTGCTTGAGCGGGTTCATGTCGACGACATAGGCGAGCTCGGCCGGCCCGACGCCGCAGAAGTTGAGCAGGGTGTTGCCCTTGGCGGCGGCACCGTACCCGACCACCGACTTGCCGTCGCGCCGGGCGGTGGTCAGGAACTCCAGCAGGTCCTGGCGGATGCGCAGGACCCGGGCATAGAACCGGTCGTAGGTGTCGACGTTCTCCAGGCCGGCGGCGAGCTCGGCCTCGACGGTCTCCCGCACGGCACCGGTGGTCGGGTGGCCGGCACCCTCGTGGCAGGCGAACACCCGCAGGCTGCCGCCATGGGTCGGAAGATGCTCGACGTCGAACACCCGCAGGCCGCTGGCCGCGAACAGCCGGCGCAGGAAGCCGAGCGAGAAATACGAGTAGTGCTCGTGGTAGATGGTGTCGAACTCGCCGCCCTCCAGCAGGCGCTGGAGGTGCGGCACCTCGACCGAGATCACGCCTTCCGGCGACAGCACGACGGGCATGCCGGCGACCAGCGACGTCGGGGACGGAACGTGCGCCAGGACGTTGTTCGCGACGATCAGGTCGGCCGATACGCCGCGCGCCCGCAGGGCCTCGGCGGTTTCGCGGTTGAAGAACGCCGTCTCGGTCGGCACCCCCGCGGCCCTCGCCAGCTCGGCCACGTTGCCGGCCGGCTCGACGCCCAGCGCCTGGATGCCGCGGGCGACGACGTGCTTCAGCAGGTAGCCGTCGTTGCTGGCGATCTCCAGAACCAGGTTGCCGGCTCCCAGTGCGAACCGGTCGGCCGCCGCCTCGACGAACCGACCGGCATGGGCGACCCAGGACGACGAGAACGACGACAGATAGGCATAGTCGCTGAAGATCGATTCCGGCGGGACGACGTGATCGAGCTCGACCAGCCAGCAGTCGTGGCAGACGACTGCGCGCAGCGGGTAGCGCTGTTCCGGCTGGTCGGCCCGTTCCGGCGCGACATAGGCGTTGGCGGGAACCTGCTCGCCGAGGTCGGCGACCAGCGAGTGGCGGGTCGAGCCGCAGAAGCGGCAGGCGAAGGACGGGGGCGTCACGGTCACGACCATGTCTTCCAGGGGGCGTGGCCGCTCTCCCAGAGTTCCGTGAGCCAGAGCTTGTCGCGCAGCGTGTCCATGCACTGCCAGAATCCGGGGTGGCGATAGGCGTGCAGGTCGCCTTCGCGCGCCAGCCTTTCCATCGGCTCGCGCTCCCAGATCGTCTCGTCGCCCTCGATGTAGTCGAGGACCGACGGGTCGAGCACGAAGAACCCGCCGTTGATGAGTTGGCCGTCGCCGTCCGGCTTTTCGGCGAACGCCTCGACGACGTTGTTCTTGATCGCCAGGTTGCCGAACCGCCCCGGTGGCCGGACGGCGGTGACCGTCGCCTTGCGTCCGTGCTGCCGGTGAAACGCGACGAGCGCGCGGATGTCGACGTCGGCGACGCCGTCGCCGTAGGTCATCAGGAACGGCTCGTCGGCTGGCAGGTGGTGGCGAACCCGTTTCAGCCGGCCACCGGTGTTGGTGACGTCGCCGGTGTTGACCAGGGTCACGCGCCAGCGGTCGTTATGGTGAGTGTGAAAGTCCAGGCTGCCCGACGACAGGTCGATGGTGACGTCGCTTCGGTGGAGCAGGTAGTTGGCGAAGTGCTCCTTGATGACGTAGCCGAGATAGCCGAGGCAGATCACGAAGTCGGTATACCCGTGCGACGCGTAGATCTTCATGATGTGCCAGAGGATCGGCTCGTCGCCGACCCGGACCATCGGCTTCGGCCGGACGTCGGTCTCCTCCGACAGCCGGCTGCCGCGCCCCCCTGCCAAGATGACTACCTTGGTCATTCGCCACCCGTCTCCTGCTTGCCCCGTCTCAGTGGTTACCGGCGACCGGCAACCCGCGCAAGCGTGTTGGGCCGGTAGCCCGCGACACCGGTCGCTCCGGCCTGTGTAGGAAGGGGGCGCTCTACCGGGACGAGGCCGACCCGACGTATTCCGGCACCTGCGCCGTGCGCCGGCCGGACTTCCGGTCGCTGGCGGCAACGACGTACTCGAGGGCTTCCGCCAGCCGGGTTCCGTCGATCGGAGCGAGCTCTCCGGGATACGGGCGTTCCGGGGTCAGGCAGACGTAGCCGGACAACGGGTTCCCCGCTCCGACCCTGTCGCGGTCGCGCAACAGCGCCTCGATCGCGGACGACGAGTGTCCAAGCGACCGCAGGTGGGTGTCGAGGGTGCTGCCGGGCGCCACGTACTGAAGGTGGATGCCGGCGTTCGGCTTCACCTCCCAGCCGTGGACCGGGGGCCGGCAGGCGTCGATCCGGATCTCCGACGGCGTACGGCGCGACAACTCCGTTGCCGGAACCAGGGCGGGTCCGAAATGCAGCCGGGAGGGGCCGGCGAGACGCTCGTGATTCGAGAAGAACAGGGTCTGACGCATGCCCAGCACCTGCAGGCCGGAAAGGCCGCCGCCGACGGCGTCCGCGTAGGGGATTTCGTCGATGTCGCACAGCAGGACGAAGTCGCCGTCGCTGGCGAAACGGGCCACCAGGTCGGCGAGGCGGTCCCTCTGCAGCATTGTCGCGATGCCGGCGTCGTCCAGCCAGCCCGGTAGTTCCACCTGGAGCGCCGCCACCCGGCCGCTCCAGCCCCGCCGCGCGATTTCCGCCTCGGTCAGCGCGTACTCCCGCGGCTTTCCCGAGAAGGTCCGGTTCGCCTCGACCACCAGGGTCCTGGAGGTCACGCCGGACAGGGCGTCGATCCGGTAGGCCAAGAGGTCCCATTCGCCGTTGAACAGGACGGCGTCGAACACGTCCGGTTCATCCTTCGCCTCGCCGGTCAGCACGAACGACGCCGAGCGCCGGGAGAAGGCGCCGAGGAACTGGGCGGCGATCCGGTCGCGTTCGGCGCGGTCGGCCGATACCGACGCCAGCGACCGCAGCCGGACGACGAACTCCCGGAGATCGGCGGCTGCCAGGGCCGGGCGGTTGCCGGGTGAGACCGTTGTCATGAAGACCGTTGATCTCTGTTTAAGTGAGAACGGCTTAGGGTGCTAACCTACCGAATTGTTGTATGCTAGCGCCATCGCCGGGAAGACGGTATCCGATTTCGGGAGCGAGGGTTCGGCGCCGTCGACTGTCGATCGAGAGCCGGCCTGGAAACCCGGGCGTTTCCTTGCGACAATCCACTATGGAGCAGATGATCGTCCCGACAGGAAACGCGCCCGTGATTGACGCATCGGAGTGCGTCGGCGAGTTCATGTGGGCGCTGGAGAAAGGCGACTTCGCCGAGGCGGACGCCGCGCTGGCCAAGGCCCGTCGGATGTCGCCGGCCGATGTCGACCAGGTCCTCCGTGCGTTCGGTCGCTACTGCGAGGACCCCGAGGAACCATCCTGGAAGATGATGACCAGGCTGGCGAACAGCGCGTTGCAGGCGGGTTTCCGTCGAATGGCGGAACTGGCGCTCGAGCGGCTGACGGATTGGCCGGTCGGGCTGCCGCAGGTCTATGGCGAGGCGGTGCAGCTCAGCCTGGCCTGTGCCCGGCTCGATCTTGCCGCGGTCTATCTGCGCAAACTGAACCGGGACTTCGCGGATCACCCGGCGACGGCGGTCGCCGCCGCGCGTTTTCGGGAGGCTCGGGCGGTGTTCCTGCGCGTCGCCGCACAGGGCGAACCGGAAGATGCCGCGGCGTCCGGACCGGCGTCGGACCCCCGCGCCGATCTTGGCGAAGCCTTGCTCCGGGCCGGGCGACCGGCACAGGCTCTCGACGCGTGTCGGGCGCTGGCGGACGAACCGGCGGGCGACCGGCGGGTCTGGGGCCTGGTCGGCGAGGCCTACCAGGCCATGGGCGAGCACGGGATGGCGGCGCAGGCGTATCGGCGCGTGCTGTCGTCCGACGGGTGGGAGACCGGTATCCGGTGGGTCGAGCGGCTGGGGGACGCCCATCTGGCGGACGGCAATCCGCACGTCGCCGTCAGGTGCTTCGGCTACTGCAGCTTCCGCAATACCCACGACATCCGGGTCCGTCGGAAGCTGGCGCGGGCGACCGGCCGGATCTGGCGGAGCCGCCTGGTCGCGGAACCCTGGGAGCGCCGCGACGGTCCGCCGCGCTATTTCGACTGCTTCATGTTCAACGGCGAGGTCGACCTCGCCCGCATGCGCTTCGCGGAACTGTGGGATCACGTCGACAAGTTCGTCGTCGTGGAGGCGGCCGAGACGTTTACCGGCAACAAGAAGCCGCTGATGTTCGAGGAGAACATCGAGAGGTTCCAGGAGTTTCGGGACAAGATCATCCACGTCGTCGTGGATTCGTTCCCGGCGTGCTGCGAGTATCCCTGGGCCAAGGACTTCTATCAGCGCGACGCGATGGTGCGGGGGCTGGACGGGCTGGCCGCCGACAACGACTTCGTGGTCATCGCCGACGCCGACGAACTGTGGCGGTGGGACGTCGTGCGGCGGTTCGAGGGCGACGTCGCGACGATGCGGATGCGGATGGCCAAGAACTTCCTGAACTATCAGTCGGTCGGAAGCGGGCGGGCCAACCGCGACACCGCGGCGATCGCCCGCTTCCGGCTGGTCCGCGAGCACGGGGCGAGTGCGGTGCGCTTCAATCTGGCACGACAGCGCCGCAAGGATCTCGGCATCTGGCTGGACGACGCGGGCTGGCACTTCCATGCGCTCGGCGACGAGCACTTCATCCAGTACAAATTCAGCTCCTACGCCCATCGCGAGCACCACAACAAGCCGGACCTCGTGCAGATCGAGCGCGTTCGGGCACGGCTCGACCGGCTGCGGGCCGGAGACCACGAGGAGGGCTGGGCCGCGGTGCCGCCGGGACCGTTCTTCCCCGCCAGCGTTCAGCGAGACGCCGAGTCGTACGACAACATGATGCTGCCGTCTGACGAAGGAACGATAAGCGAGTGGATACGACGCCTCTCGGTCAACGTTTAGAGCGCCCCATGGACCTTCAGCAATCGGTCGACTGGGGCGGCTTCGTCGGGCGGCTGGAAGCCGCCCGATGCGCACCTTCCTCGACCGACGATCTGGCGGATCTCTGGGAGCGGGACGTTCCGGACGAAGGAACGATCCGGCGGCTGGTGCGGCTGGAGCTCCGCTACGGCTCGCCGGTTCTGGCTCTGGATCTCGCGATCTGGGCGCTGAACAACCGGTCCGACCAGCCCGAGATGCGGGTGATGGCCGTGCGCGCGGCGTGGCGAGACGGGCTGTTCTCCCTGGCCCGCAAGCTGTTGCGGCCGCTGATCGAAGGGCCCGGCAAGGTCGATAACGGCTGGGCCGAGAAGCTGACCGTGATCTGGCGGGACATGGCGCTGGCCGAGGGCGACGCGCTGGGCCTCAAGCAGGCCGTGGCGGTCGACCCCGCGCACCTGGAGGCGCTGACGCGCTACGGCGACCAGTTGTGGGAGCGGCGCGCGCATACGGAAGCCCGGGGGGTGTACCGCTGGGCGACCTGCAGCGGGATTCCGGTCGCCAAGGCGTATTTCCGGGTGGCGACGAGCGATCCCGGAGGATGCGGGCCCGAGGTCGCCGCCGATCTTCTACAGTCCGCGCTGCAACGGAGCGGCGATCCGCGTCTTCGGGGGCGTCTGCTGGTCCAGCTGATGGCCCTGGACCGCCGGGACGAGGCGATGGCGTTGCTGGCCGACGGCGAAGCCTGGACCGAGTCGGACGAGGCCGTGACGGCGCGCGACTCGCTGGTTGCCTATGCGCGCGCGCAGTTGCGGGCGGCGGCGATCGAGGACCTGGACGGCCAGGACCGGGAGCCGGGCGACCACTCGGCCGAGCGCAGACGCGAACGCCACCGCGCCGGTGCGGACCTCGCGGCGGCGGGTTGGCTTGGCCCGGCGATCTGGCACCTGCGAAAAGCCGCCGGCGACCGGGGAAAGGCCTAAGGCTTGCCCGGGCCGTCGGGGGCGGCCGGAGCGCCGCCGCTCGCCGCTCCTTCGGCGGAGGCTCGCTTGAGCGTCTCCCCCCACTCGAGCACGATCTGGGATTGACGCTCCAGAATGCCCGGATGCGTCGGGAACTCCTGCGTGCCGTGGTCGAAGAACCACTTGAGGAAAGCCCGCCGCCCCTCGAACGTGCCGGTGTCGAACGTGGCCTGGAGATCCGGGCGGGCGGCGTGCGTGAACTCGAGATACCGGGTGAACGGCGGGGGCGTCGACGCCTCACCGGGGCCCGACAGCAGTTCCACGTGGTCGGCCGGGAGCAGGTCGCCGCACCGTAGATCGAACACGCCCTGTCTGATGAACCAGCCGAGGTAGCCCGCTATGGCTTCCGGCGTGGGCTTGAAGGTCTCCTGCAGATCGGGGCGCACGCACCACAGGAGTGCCGCGAGCCACGGGAGGCCGACGGGCAGCCCGGTGGCGATCGGCTGCGCAACGGTTTCGGCGAGTCGGTCCTTGGCTTCGGCGACCGGGCCGCGCAGCACGTCGATCTCGCGTCGCCCGTCGCGGATCGCCCAGACCCAGAGGCCGGCATAGCCGGCCGCGGTATTCAGGTCGAAGGCCCTGTTCAGGTCGATCCGGATACGCCAGGCGGCGTACAGGGCGGCGGGAAGTTCCGGCAGCCTTCCGAACGGGCTGTCGGGTGCCCGCAGCGCCAGACGCTCTTCCTCCGTGAGCAGGACCGCAAAGTCGAGACGCACCGCCATCGGGACGTCGTTGGTCGCCGGCGGCTGAAGCGGGTCACGGTTGTCCGCCGGGTCCCGGTCCTCGCTGACAGCTTGTGCAACTGCGCTCAATGACTGCATCGGCGTCGAAGGCATTGCGGCTCCCGGACCTTGGGGTGGGCAATAAGTCTGACATACTCTATGTCCTTCACTGGAGTATGAGTCAAAAATCGAGTGTGCAGTGCACCACCCGAGGGTGGGGCCTTCGTGGCGGTGCGGCACTTGGTGGACAGCGCCGGCATTGCCGCGGAGCGGCGAATTGGAGGGGGTGTCAGTGAGCGAAGGGCAGGGGCGCGAGCAGGGTCCGACTCGGGCGAGGCTCGATTTCCTTCGGGACGTTTTCCGGAACCGGGCGCTCCAGAGCCGTGCCGAGGTGGCTGCGGCATGCGAACTGGTCGAGTGGCTCGGCCTGCCGTCCCACCACGATCCGCAGAAGAACTGGGACACCCTGAAATGCCTGCACTACGCGCTGTCGCACAAGAAGCTCGATCTGCCGATCCTCGACGTCGGCTCCAGTCGGAGCGTGATCAATCGCTGGATGTCCATGATGGGCTTCAGCAAGCTGTATGCCTGCGACCTGCTCGCCAAGGATCCTTCGTACTTCGAGCCCTACGGTATCCAGTTTTCGGTCCAGGACCTGACCAAGACCAGCTACGACTCCCAGTTCTTCAACACCATCACGTCGATCTCGGTGATCGAGCACAACATCGACCTGGCCGCCTATCTCGACGAGATGGCCCGGCTTCTGAGGCCCGGCGGGCTACTGCTGACATCGACCGACTACTGGTCCGAGCCCGTGGATTGCAGCGGGATCTTCCCGTACGGACCGGAGGGAGGCGAGATGAAGGTGTTCGATCCCGAGGGTATACGGGAGTTCGCCAAGCTGGCCGAGGAACGCGGCTTCAAGCTGACCACCCCGCTGGAACTGGATACCGACGAGAAAGCGATTCACTGGGAACGGGTCGACCGGGAGTATACGTTCATGTTCATAGCATTGCGGCGCCGCTGATGGGGACGCGTGGCCTTGTCGACTAACCCGAGAGCGAATTGCGCCATGGCAACGGCGGCCGCCAACCGGAACGAGACGTCACCCGACCTGGCAGCTCTCTACCGGCGGATGGTCGAGGCAAACCGGTTCCTGCCGATCCCGAGGGCCGAGCAGAGTTTCGTCGGGGACGGGGACTTCCGGGCGATCGGTGCGGAGTTCCTCGAGCTGTTCATCCGGTACGGCGGTCTGCGTCCGGAGTGGGACGTGCTCGATCTCGGCTGCGGGATCGGCCGGATGGCCATCCCGCTCACACAGTACCTCGATGCTTCCGCGCGGTATGTCGGGGTCGACGTCAACCGGGCCGGGATCACGTGGTGCCGGCGCCGGATCACGCGGGTCTATCCGAACTTCGTCTTCCGGCACCTCGACTACCAGAACCCGCTGTACAATCCGGCCGGCAAGAAGCTTCCGTGGGAACACCCCTTGCCGTTCGAACCGGCGAGCTTCGATTTCGTGATCGCCACGTCGGTGTTCACCCATCTCTCGCGCCAGGACGTCAAGTCCTACTTCCGGCAACTGGCCGAGGTTCTGCGTCCCGGCGGACGGCTGTTCGCAACCTTCTTCCTGCTGGACGACGAAGCCGTCGCGGCGATGGGCCGGGGCGGCTCGCGGCTCACCTTCCAGATCCGGGAGGGCTGGAGCATGTTCGAGGCGAACGGGCTTCCGGTCCGGTCGGCAACCGCCTTCCGCAGCGAGTTCGTCGAGCGCCTGTTGTCCGGCAACGGCCTGCGGCCCTGCGGATCGTTCCTGCGGGGCAGCTGGTCGGGCGCCGCCGGCGGTGTGACCTACCAGGACGTCGTGGTGGCCGAGAAGGCCGGGGACGCCTCCCCTGAATAGGGGATGCGTCGCCGGTGCGCGGGCTGCCATATTCGCCGCCGCGAATATTCCGGGTTGATGCGGTGGCCCGGGCTTCGGATAGTGAGCGGGGGAGACATGCAGGCGAGAATCTCGCCGGCAGGGAAGTTGGTGTCGGACGCGGACGGGGCCGGTCGGGGACGTTGAGCAACTTTGACGAAGCGTACTATCTGGGGCAAAGCGAAGCGGTTCGTGAGCGGGTCGACGAGCGCTTTGCGGGAAGCGCGCTGCTCGACTACCTGTGGGTCGGCTCACGCGAGCGCTACAGCCCCACCGCAGCGTTCGACGAGGCGTACTACCTCGCCAACAACCCCGATGTCGCGGCCGCGACCCGGGCGGCCGAGTTCGTCTGCGGCTATCACCACTTTCTGAAGAACGGGGCGGCCGAGGGCCGTCGAGGGGCGCCGCCCGGACCGTGCTGCCTGATCGACGCCGGCAACGTGCCGCGGTCGGACGCGCTGACGGTCGCCGGAATCGCGTCGGGCATCCAGCGCAGTCGGCCGGGATGGCGTGTCGTCGTCCTGGCCGGCTGGAAGCTGCCCACCGGTTCGCCGCTCCATCCGTGGGTACAGTGGATCAAGGCGTCGTCGTCCTCGGACGACGCGAATGCCCGGGTGGCCGGCGAGGCGCCGGCCTATATCGTCTGCCTTGGCGCGCCGACGATCGCCCCGCCCGAGACTGCCGCCGTGGTGGCGCTCGGCGACCGGCAGACGGTGGAGGCGGACGCCGGCTGGGACCTCGCCGACGCGGTCGTGCCGGCGGGTTTCGGCGACGGGTCCGATCCGGCAGCGGCGGCCGAACGGCTGGCCATGGCGGTGGAGACGGCGGCGCAGGTCAAGTCGGGCAGGGACCGGACCCGCGTGGTCGGCGGCGACCCGGATGCCGCGATCGGCGGCGGCCTGACGGTCGCGGTGCCGGCCGGTGACGGCCCGCGCGTGCTGACCGTGGTGGTCGACCTGCCGTCGGCGTCGGGCCGGACCACCGAGCTGCTGGTGCTCGAGGGCGGCGGCGACCCGGTCGCCCTGGAAGCATCGGTCGGCCGGCCGGCGCATTCCGCGGTCCGGATCGGGGCGGAGCCGGCCCGAATCGTGCTGCGTCCCCGCAAGGCCGGGTATCGGGCGGTGAGCCGGCTGGTGCTGGCGCGGATCGAGGGGGCGCCGGTCGATCTGGTGCCGCCGCCGATCGAGACCGCGGCGGCGTCCGACGCGCTGCTGGAGATCGACCTGAACACCGACCTCGCGCGGGTCAAGCGGGAGCTCGGCCGCTTCCTGTCCAAGGCGGACACCCTGATCGGTGAACGCCCGGCGTTCGAGTTCGGCGTGCCGTCGGTTCCGACGCTTGCCTCGATCACGATCCCGCGTTGTCTGATCGTGTCGACATTCGACGCCGAACGGTCGTGGGCCGGGCGCGATACCCTCGATGTGGCGGCCTGGCGGGAATACCTCGAGGCACGCGGCTTTGCGATCGACATGCTGGAGCTGCCGCCGGAAACCGCGAGCGACGTCGGTCGTCTGCTCAAGCAGGATCTGGCCGATCACCGGTTCGTCGTCCTGACCGGGCCGCGGGCGTCGGATCTGCTCGACGGCGGGCTGGAGCGTGCGCGCCACGTGGTTCGGCTGTACCGGGGCGCGGTGTCGGGAGGGCGGGCCGTGGATCCCCGGCGGCGGTCCGACGATCTGGCGTGCGCCCGTCTGGCCGACCGGGTGGTCGTGGCGGGGCCGGCCGACGCGGCGCACTACCGTGCGGCCGGCGTTCCCCCCGGCCGGATCGACTATGCCCCGGAATTCCTGCCGTCGATCTTCAGGCGGCTGGCCCGCCCGTACGACGGCCGGCCCCGACAGGCGGTCCTGCACCTCGACACCCTCGCTGTCCTGGAGGACCGCATCCGGCGGCACCGGTTCGCCAGGAGCGCCGTCCAGGCCCTCACGCAAGCCGGCTGGCGCGTGGTGATCAGCGTGTCGCCGCGTCTGCGCAACCGTATCGAGGCGGACCTCGGACTGGGCGGCCTGCACCCGGAACCGGAGTGGTGCGACCCGGCGCTCGATCTGCCCGACATCCTGCACTCGACCCGCTTCGTCATGGCGCCGGGGGTCGTGCCGTGGCAGATCGGCGGGCTGGTCAGCGCGACGCGGATCATCGGCGTGCGGCTGCTGACCGACGCTCCGGTTCAGCGCGCCGACGCCGGCTGGCTCGGGACGCTGCCGGCCTCGGCCGCCGGGCTAGGGGCCCTGGACCGACTGGACGGCGACCCGGGAGCCATGGACATGGAAGCCGTGCGGGCCGAGGCATTCCGGTCGCTCGACCGGGTCATCGGGTTCCGCGACGCCGGCTGGCAGGAGGGTCGACGTGACCGTTCTCCGGATATCTGACGTCAGTCCCCGTCCGGCGGCGGTGCCGGTTCAGGCGGACCCGCGGTCGCGTCCGCGCGTGCTGTACGTGTGCCGGGCGATTGCGCACTTCATCTACCACGAGACGGTCATCGTCGCGTTGCTGCGGCGCGGGGCCCGGGTCAAGGTCCTGTTCGACGAGGGCTGGTCCTCGAAGAAGACGATCCAGTTCCAGGACGAGGCGCTGAACGCCTTTCGGATGCGATACCCGCAGGTCGAGATCGGCTGGTCGGTCCGGCGTGCCGACCGGTGGCGGGAATGGATCTTTCCGGCGCGCGAGATCCGGTCCTACGCGAACTACGTGCGCCGCGGCGCGCGGACCACGGAGTTCTACGTCAACCGTTGGCTCGGCTACGTTCCGGAGTGGGTCCGCAGCCGGCGGAAGAACCCGCGCTTCCAGCGCTTGCTGACCTGGTCGGCGACCGACGCGGCGCTGCGCCTGTTCGAGCGGATCACGCCGGCGGCGCCCGAGGTGATGCGGCATCTCCGGGAGGAGAAGCCGGACGTGATCGTCGTGTCTCCTTCGAACATGCGGTTCTCGGAGGAGGTCGAGTACGTGAAGGCGGCCAAGCGTCTGGGGATCCCGGTCGCCCTTCACACGATGACCTGGGACAACCTCAGCACCAAGGGTGTCCACCATGTGGTTCCCGACGTGGTCTTCCTGTGGAACGAGATCCACTTCGACGATATCCGCGAGTTCCACGGGTTTCCGGAGGAGATCTGCTGCATCGCCGGATCGCCGTTCCTGGAGCGCTGGTTCGACGACGGCGAGCCCGAGGACCGGGCGCAGCTGTGCCGGCGCATGGGCATCGCCGAGCAGCACCCCTATGTGATCTATCTCGGGTCCAGCAAGAACATCGCGAAGGACGAGGCCTGGGTGGTGGAGCGGATCCACGCCCGGTTGCGCGCCTCCAACGATCCCCGCCTGCGAAGGATGAGCATCGTCATCCGGCCGCACCCGGCGAATTTCGACGTGTTTCTGCGGTTGAAGCTGGATGGCGTGGTGATCTGGCCGCGCGGCGGCGCGTTGCCGCAGACGGCCGACCTGCACCACGAGTTCCGCAGCATGCTCGCCCATGCGACGGCGACCATCGGGATCAACACCACGGCGATGTCGGACTCGCTGCTGGCCGACTGCCCGTGCCTCACGCCGTTGCTGCGCGAGTACGATCGCACCCAGCGCCTGGCAAATCATTTCAAGGTGCTCGCCGATCGCGACGTCATGGCGGTTTGCCAGGACTGGCGCGACATCGAGCGCAACCTGACCGAGCTCCTGGACGGGATCGATGCGACCCGCCATCGCCGCCGTGGCTTCAAGGCCTGGTTTGCGCGACCGCGCGGTACCGATCGAAGCGCCGGGGATGTCATGGCCGAAAGGATCTTCGGGATGGTGAAGCCTAAGGTGGCGGCGCGCGAGCTGCCCGCGTCGGCCGGCGGGTCCGCCCAATGGGTGGCGGACCGGATCTGGGAGGCGCGGGCCGACGAGGCGTTCCGCAATTACCTGGATGCGCGCGACGTCGCCTGCGTCATGTTCGACGAGGCCGGGAGCGCACCTGCGGCGGTGTCGCCGTGGATGGATGCCGGCGCTCTGACGGTAACGCGGCTGCGGGCGGTGCTCGGCGGCGCCCTGGGGGATCGCCCGGAGGACTACGCCGACGGCGATCCGGGACACGAGAGCGCGATCCGCAGGCTGCATGCGACGCTGGCGGACCTGGACGAGCGGGAGCTGTGGGTCGGCGAGCCGGCCGGCCTCGGCCAGTACGGCTATGCCGCCGATACCGGCCTGCTGAACCTGTCCGGGGCGATGATCCGCTACTCCCTGCTGACGCTTCTTCGGGCCGGGTTCCTGGGCGACTTCCTGAAGGACAAGAAGCGGACCCTGGCGATCGTCGGCGCCGGTTGGGGAGGGACCGCGCTGGCGTTCGCGTCGCGCTTTCCGAACGCGACGGTCGTCGTTCTCGACGAGCCCGAGGGACTGCTTCGTACCGCGACCTACCTGCGGTCCGTGGCGCCGCGCCTGAAGCTGGCGTCGGCGACGCGGTCGTCGCTCAAGTCGATCCTGCCCCGGCTTGCCGAGCTCGACGTGCTGCTGGTGCCGTTCTACCTGGCCGACGGCCTCGATGCGGCGCCGATCGACGTGGCGATGCTCGACGCGGTGGTCGGAACGCGCGATCTGGCCGAACCGATCAGGGTGCTGGAGCGGCTCGGGGCCAGCGGGTGCGACCGGCTGTGCGCCGTGCTGAACCGGCGAACCGCCGCGAAGCGGCTGGCGGACACGTTCGATCTGGAGACCGCCGAGTACGAGCACTTGGTGGACTGGCCGGCCTGGCTGGCCGGACTGAAGGAGGCCGGCGGGGATCCCGAGCCGGTCGGCGCGTTCGCACAACTCGGCCACATGGTGGTTCGGCGATGATGAATTGGCATGCCCGGGCGATCTCGGACGGCGTGACGGAGGCGGCGAGCGAGGTCCGCTTCGATGCCGGATGGTACGTCGAGGAGCACGGCGACGTCCCGGCGCTGATAGAACGCGGCTGGTTCCTGGATCCGCTCCACCACTACCTCATGGCCGGCTGCCGGGAAGGCAAGAGCCCGAACCCGGAGTTCCAGGAGGACTACTACCGCACCGTCTATCCGGACATTGCCAAGGCGATCGACGAGAACGTCTTCAACTGCGGCTTCGAGCACTATCTCAAGCACGGGCGGACCGAGGGACGGCGGTTCCGCCCGGCGACCCGCGGGGCTCTCGTCGACCTGACCCGCTACCACGGCTCCAGCGCCCTTCAGGAGCGCATCCTGGCGGGGCTGGTCTCGCTCTTCGGCAGTCTCGGCACCTGGGACTTCTGGCTGCTGACCAGCGAGACGAACCATGATGCGCTGTCACGGCTGGACAGCGTGAACGTCTCCCGGATCTGCCTCGACCGGATCGTCGGAGACGTGATGGAGCGTTGGAAGGGGCTGCCGATCGAGGCGTTCGTGGCGCCGCTCGGCCCGTCCGACTTCTACGGCCCGGCATACCGGACGGTGACGATCCTGCCGGCGGTCCCGCCCCTGGGCGCCGGCGAGAACAGCCAGCGCACCGCCGAACTGGAGCGCGCCCTCGGCATCAGCGAGGTCGTCCTGTGCCTGACCCTGTCGGACCGGGCGAACCTCATCAACAACTGGTACGCGGAGCGGGACAGGATCCAGCTGCTGCATCTTCCGCCGTCGACGCGGATCGCCGGCGAACAGCAGCTGCCGATGGCGCTCCGCTCGATCGCGGGTCGGCGGTTCATGGTCACCGACATGACCGGTACCGATACGACCGGCGAGGTCGCCCTGGCTGCGGCGGCGGAGCTCGCGACCATGCCGGGCGAACCCTGCCTGATCGCCGTCGTGGCGCCCGGCGCCGTCGCCGACCTGCGGTCGCGGGCCGCCGCGGCGGGCGGGGCCGACAACCTGATCCTGGTGGAGGATCCGGCGCCCGCGGTCTGGCGCTGGCTGGTCGACAACTGCACTGCCCTGCTCGAGACCGGGCGGAGCAGCATCGCCCCCGGTCTGCTCGAGGACGCCGTCGCGTTCCGACGCCCGCTGGTGTGCTCGCAGCGGACCAAGGGCCTGCGCGGGGCGGGCGAGTTCGAGTTCGGCTTCGACGTCCACAGGATCGAGTCCGTCGGTCTGGCGTGCCGCGCCGCGTTCGACGACCCGGCGACCGCAGCCGAACGGACGGCCGCGTTCGTCGACAAGACCTTTGCGGGCCTTTCGTCCGGGGACATCGACAGCCCGCTGCAGGCGTACTTCGATCGGATCGAGGGAACCGGGCGAGCGCCGGGACCGCCCCGGGAGGTGCTGCTCGGAGTGCGCGAGGGCAACCGGATCCACGGGTCGTTCTGGTTCGCCCTGCCGCCGAGCGCGGCGGCGCGCTCGCTGGTGCTGGAGATCGCCGTGCCGACGGCGTTCCCGGAGCCGTCGGTCGAGATCGTGGCGTCCCTGGTCGGACAGCCGGAGACCCGCGAGCGGATCGCGCGCGGACGCTCCGAGCGTCTGGCGCTCTCGTTGCCGCCGACCCGTATCTCCGGACGGGTGAGCGTGACCGCGCGCCGGTCGGACGGCAACTCCGTCAAGGTCCAGCCCAACTGGCCGGGGCTGGAGCTTCGGGCCGCGACCGTCCTGTCGTCCGGCATCAATCTCCTGCGCTCGTCCACCGGCGCCGGCGCGCCGACGGCGGCCAACGATGCCCTGCAGGACACCGATCTCGTGGTCAGCTCGATCAACGCCGCCGCCGAGGCGACCGCGTGGGCCGTGAACGAGCTGGAGGCGGCCGTCGGGCCGGCCCTGGCGGCGAAGCCGGCGCTTCGGCTCTCGGTTCCCGGCATGCCGAGCGTCCTGCGGGCCGTGGCGCCGCTGGCGCTGCACCTGACGCGCCACCAGTTCCTGCAGTCGGACCTGAAGTACCACGGCAGCAACAAGGATCAGGCCGCCCGGCAGCAGTACCTGCGGGATCGCGGCTTCAGGGTCGTCACCGAGGCGGTCTACGACTGGCGGTTCGGCGACCTGATCGAGCGCCTCGACTCGGAGCGCCACGCGGATCCGCACGTGATCATCCTGGAGGCGATGCTCCATCACCCGCTGATGCGCTACCTCCGGGAGCGGTTCCCGAACGCGAAGATCCTGGTGCGGTCGCACAACGCGGAGGTCCCGCACCGGATCGACACCCATACGGCCGCGCTGCTGATGGAAAAGGGCAGCCGCCTGGCGTGGCTGGATCCGCGCGAGGCCTACACGCGCGGACGCAACGTCATCAACCACTGGCGATACGACGTCGGCGCGATCAAGCTGGCCGACCACATCCTCAGCATTTCGCAGTGGGAGACCGAGCGCTACTGGCCGAAGCTCGGTCCGAGGCAGAAGGTGTCGACCGTCCCGTACTTCATGCCCCGGGACCTGGTCTACGACGGGCCGCTCTCGGCCTCGAAGGCGCATTCCTGCGTGTGTCTGACCTCGGCCAGCCCCGGACCGGTCATCTACGACGCGCTGCGCAACTTCGTCAGGCTGGTCGAAGGGCTGGACGATCCGGGCGACTGGGATTTCCCGGTGACCGGCGATCTGGACGAGCGCTATGCCACGCGGTCGACCCGGTGCCGTTTCGTCGGACGGGTGGAGAACCCGATCGCGTTGATGAGCGAGGCGACGTCGATGGCCCTGCTGTCGACCTTCGGGTACGGTTTCAAGACCAAGATCCTGGATGCGATATCGGCGGGTTGCTACACGCTGATGCCGCAGTCGCTTCTGGACCGGCACCCGGTGGAGGTCCATCCGTACTGCCTGCCGGTCGACCTGTCGTCACCGGCGTCGTTCAAGGCGGCGCTGGAGCGGAGTCTCGAACCGTTCCCCGAGGGCGACCCGAACGAGGCGCTGCGGCTGAAGGCCTACGCGGCGATGGATACCATCCTCGGCCTGAATTGAGCTTCGTGCGCCGAGCGCGCGCGGACGGAACCGCGGAGAGACCCCAGCATGCGAGTCCTGATTACCGGCCATCTTGGATATGTCGGTCCGTGGATGATCCGGGCGTTCAAGGAGGCCGGACATCACGTCACCGGCCTGGATGTCGGCTATTTCAGGGAATGCGTCGAGGAACTGGACGGCTTCACGCCGCCGGACCGCGAACGGGTGCGGGACGTCCGCGACGTCTCGGCGGCCGACCTGGAGGATGTCGAGGCGATCGTGCATCTCGCGGCGCTGTCCAACGACCCCCTCGGCCACATCGACCCGGCGTTGACGCACGCGATCAACACCGAGGCGTCGCTCCGGCTGGCGGGCCTGGCGAAATCCGCAGGCATTCGCCGGTTCGTCTTCGCGTCCTCGTGCTCGATCTACGGCGGCGTCGGGGACAAGGGAGCCCCGGCCGACGAACAGGCGACGATGGACCCGCTGTCGGCCTACGCCCGCTCGAAGGTCGATACCGAGGCCGGGCTGGCGGCGCTGGCCGACCGGGACTTCGAGCCGGTGTTCATGCGCAACGCCACGGCGTTCGGCGTGAGCCCCAGGATGCGGTTCGATCTGGTGGTCCAGAACCTGATCGGCTGGGGCTTCACGACCGGGGTGATCCGCGTGCTGTCCGACGGCACGCCGTGGCGGCCGATCGTCCACATCGCCGACATGGCGCGGGCCTGCGTCGCGGCGGTGACGGCGCCGGCGGCGACGGTGGCGGGCCAGGCGTTCAACGTCGGCCGGGACGACAACAACTTCCGGATCCGGGAGATCGCCGAGACCGTCGTCGGCAAGCTGCCGTCGGTGCGCCTCGAGATCACCGGCGAGGCCGGTGCCGATCCGCGCTCCTACCGGGTGTCCTTCGCCAAGGCGGCCAGCGCGCTGCCCGGATTCCAGGCGGAGTGGACGCTCGACCGCGGCTGCGACGAGATCATCGAGTGGCTGCGGGCCGGCCATCTGCGGGAGCACGACTTCCAGTCGCGCTTCTTCGTTCGCCTCAAGCAGTTGCAGCACCTGATGGCGGAACGGTTCGTGGACGAAGAGATCCGCGTCCGGGCTCCGGCCTAGGCCGGCACGGAAGGGGCTTCCAATGCGCTACAAGCTCGCTCGACCGAAGGATCTGCCGGACGCTGCCGGCCTCAGGTTTCTCGAGGTCCAGGTCGACATCTATCGGAAGATGCGGGGCACGGCGCCGAACTACACCGGCATGATCCGCAACGAGGCGCACGATGCGCTGCTCGCGCTCGGCACCGCCTACCATTTCCGTGGCGAGGACGAGAAGGCCATCGAGGTTCTTGAGGAGCTCGCGGCCGACCAGGACAAGGTCGGCGGCCTGCGCTACCTGGCGGTCTCCTACGAACGGCTGCATCGCTACAAGGAGGCGATCGCGACCCATCGCAAGGCGGTCGATCGGGCTCCCACGAACGCCTTCCATCTCGGTCACCTGGGGCGTCTGCTCTGCCTGATGGGGCAGGACAGGGAGGCGCTCGGCATCCTGAAGGCCGGGCAGAAGGCGGCGCCGTACGACGCGCACATCCGGTCCCGCCTTGCGTCGGTCCGATCGCGCCTGACCCCCGGGGAACTGGACGAATCGATCCGGCGCCCGGCCTACAGCATCATCGTCGTCCTCGGCGACCGCTCCAACTTCAGCGAGTACCAGACCCTGCTGGAGGCCCTGTACCGGCGGATGCACAAGATCGTCCTGGTGGTGGACGCGGACGATGTCAGCAAGCTCGGCAACCCGCGGGGCGACGGCCGCCTCGACCTGAAGGCATGGGTGCGGCGGCACCCGGGGGTCGACATCACCGATCACGCGACGATCCATCGGCGGCGGCTGGCGAGGCTGTCGCGGCTGCTCGACAAGCCGTACGCCACGACCGAGGGCCGGCCGTGGATCGCGCCGGTCAGCAAGGAGCTCCGGGGCTGGACCCTGAAGATGGCGGCCGACCTCATGCTGGTCTGCCTCGACCGGACCGATCCGATGTTCGCAGAGGCGTACGTCCAGGCGGCCGACGATGCCGGATACCTGATCTGCGGGTTGAGTGTCTCGGACCGGCCGACTGCGGTGGAGCGCCGTCTGGACCGTACGATTCCCCGGATCCGTTGCGTCGCCAACGGTGCCGAGCGCGTGGAGCAGGTCGTTGCCCTGCGGGAGAACTCGATCGTCGTGCATGGCGACCTGACGCTCGAGCCGGCCTTCCGACCGGTCCCCGACAAGACCGACTTCAGGGTGTTCGACCAGATCTTCCCGACCCTCGCCGGTACCGGATTCGTCCTGTACATGGCGGATCCGGCCTGTGCGCCGCTGGACGAACTGAGGAGGGCAGGGACGCTGGCGGCCCGCCTCCGGCAGTCCAACCGGATGGCTCTGCGCAGGCTGGCGGTGGTGTACCGGTCGGCGATGCCGGCGCGCCTGCCGTTCCAGTACGCGATGCCGGACAATCTGGTGCTCTGGCCCCGTCCGGATGCGAGCCAGGACTCGAACACCGCGGTCATGCTGCGGGTCGGCATACAGCGGGCGACCGCGGTGGTCTCGCACACCGTCGGCGAACTGGGCCCGGCGGTGATGGGCGACCGGCCGGCGATCGTGCTCGAGACCGACGGCAGTCCGGCCCGCGTGGACGGGCCATACGCCTCCGGCACCTATCGCTGCGACACGCTCGGCGAGGCCGTGCGCCTGCTCGGCGACATCGTCGACGGATGCGACCCGGCGGCGGCCGCCCGTTCGGTGTTCGTCTCGGCAAGCGACCTGGCCGGGCGCAGCCGGTTCTCCACGCTCGGCGACCTGCTGGGCCACGGGGTCGAGCTGGTGGCGGGCGGCGAGACGGTCGAGCGGGTCTCCAAGCTGCTGTTGTCCGAGTTCCACGACGCCCTCGGTGCATCCTCGGGGTCGGCCGGGGACGGCCAGGGCGGCGGCGACGTCGACGCGAACTGGTTCGAGGCCGCCGATCGAGCGCTGGCCGCCGCCGGCAGCGCCCTCACGGTGGCGCCGGAACTCCGGGCCGGCAGCGCCCCGCTGCGCGACAGCCTGCGCCCGGCCCTCGACGCGGCCGCGGCCCTGGTCCGCGGGCTCGAGCGCTCCGGACTGACCGGGCAGCTGACCGGCGAATCCTCGAACCCGCTGCTGGCGCAGCTGCTCGGCGGCATCGATTTCCCCGAGGGCCAGGTGCAGTCCGCCCTGCTGCTGAAGGCGGTGTTCCCCGACCTGACGATCTATCTGGTCGACGTCGAGGAGCGCTTCGAGGAAGCCGAGCGGGCGGTCAGGGAGGTCTTTCCGGACGCCCGCATCGCCAACGCCGTCGAGAGCTCCCCCGGCAAGCTCATCCGGTCGCTCGACTTCGTCTACACCCTCGACAAGCGGCTTTCGGACATCAAGGCCTACGTGCCGTCGGTGGCGATCGCGCAGTCGGCGCTCAGCCTGGTTCCGGAGGAACGCGCCCTGATCCTGGCGACCCGGCTGGCCGAGTGGTCGGTGCCGTTCCTGGCGCTCTCGATCGATGCCGAGCACCCGCGGGCCGCCCGCTATCCGCAACTGTCGGCGGCGCTGCGCCGTTCGTTCCGGCTGACCGATCTCGGCGAGAGCGGCGACGAGCGGTACCTGACCTCGGTCGCGGTCTCGCGGTCGGCGGTCATGAAGGCGCTTTCCGGCCGTCCGGACGTGAAGGCGTGGCCGCAGGTCCTCGGCAATCCCAGCGTCACGATCGGCCTCGTCGTCTACAACGGTGCCGAGGCCCTGAAGGAGGCGCTCGAGAGCGTCCTCGCGCAGACCTACTGGGACTACGAGGTGATCGTGGTCGACAACGGCTCGACCGACGCCACGCTGAACATCGCGCGGTCCTACGCCGATCGCGATCCGCGGATCAGCATCTACCCGCGTCCCAAGAACGTCGGGGCGGTGGGCAACTTCCGGTTCGCGCTGTCGCTGTCGCGCGGTCGGTACTTCTGCTGGGCCAGCGACCACGACGTGTACGACGAGGTCTGGCTGGAGCGGATGGTGCGCGCCCTGGAAGGGCGGCCGAACGCGGTCCTGGCGTATCCCTATTTCGGGATGATCGACGACCGCGGCGCCCGGGTCGGCGACCACCTCGTCCGGTTCGATACCTCGGGCCGTACGATGGCGCAGCGGATGCGGCTGGTGACCGACCGGATGCGCGGATCGGGCTCGAAGGTCTACGGCCTGTATCGCCGGGCCGCGCTCGACCAGGTGCGGGTGCGGACCACGGTCTGGTGGGACCGGCTGTTCCTGCTGGAACTGGCGGCCGTCGGCGAGTTCGTCCAGGTCAACGAGGTGCTCTGGTGGCGGCGCTACAAGGGCATCCTGCGCGACAAGGTCTCGGCCCCGGACGTCGGCAAGTTCGGGTTGATCCCGGACGGCCTGTCGACCAAGGACACCGTCGTCCGGCAGCTCAAGATCTCGTTCGAGGACGGGCGTCCGCCGTTCCTGATGCGGATGGCGACGCTCGCCAACGCGGTGTTGCTGGTCTGGGACACCGCGATCTCGCCGCCCGGGCGACGCGGCGTCGATCTGCGGATGCTGCCGCTTGCATTGCGCAGCGCCTACCGGGCGATGGTACGGACCAAATCGTTCATTCCGGCCGAGTTCCAGGCGTTGCGGGAGCACGTCCTGGGCCGGCACTGACGGGGCCGGGCGGCGTCCGGGTTTCCGAGGAAGGAGGGCATACGTGTGGTCGGCGATACTGCAGGGTGACGACCGGGCGGCCTGGCAGGCGGCGCTGGAGGCGGTGACCGAGGATGCCCCCAAGGTGCTGGTGGCGACGTCGGTCGGCAGCTGGCAGCACGGGATCGCGGTCGAATCCCTGGTCGCCGTCGCCCTGACGCTCCGCGGGGCCCGGGTCGAGTTCTCGCTCTGCGACGGTGCGCTGCCGGCGTGCATCGCCATCAAGTACGGCGGCGTGCCGCCGCAGAAGCTGCTGTCGGCGGATCGGCCGCCGCGCTGCCCGAACTGCTTTCCCGCCGGTGCAGAGGAGCTGGGCGAGACGGGGCTGCCGATCAACCGGCTGTCGGAATGGCTCACGACGGAGGATCTCGCGACGGCGAAGTCACTTTCCGAGTCGGTGCCGTTCGCGGAGATCGCGGCGTTCGAGCTGGACGGGGCCAGGGTCGGCGAGCATGCGCTCGCCGGTGCGCTGCGCTACCTGGCGTGCGGCGATCTCGAATCGGAACCGGAGGCCGAGAAGGTCGTGCGGCGCTACCTGCATGCGGGCCTGCTGACGGTGCTCGGAATGGACCGGATGATCGAGGGACGCGGCATCGACGTGGTAGTCGTCAACCACGGGATCTACGCGCCGCAGGGGCTGGTCCGCGAGGCCGCGGCCCGACGGGGCGTCCGGGTCGTGACCTGGAACCCGTCCTACAAGAAGCAGACCCTGATCTTCAGCCACGACGACTCCTATCACCACACCATGATCACCGAGGACTCGGCGGTCTGGGAGGATCTGGAGCTGAGCGGCGAGCAGGCGACCGTCCTCGACGCCTATCTGGAGAGCCGGCGCCGCGGCTCGCACGACTGGATCTGGTTCAACAAGGAGGTGGCGGACGACAGCGCGGAGCGGCTGGCGGCGCTCGGTATCGACGGCCGGCGCCCGATCGTGACGCTGCTGACCAGCGTGGTGTGGGACGCGCAGCTGCACTACGAGTCCAACGCGTTCCCGGGCATGGCCGATTGGGTCCGATACACGATCGCGTATTTCGCGACCCGACCCGAGCTGCAGCTCGTCGTCCGCGTCCATCCGGCCGAGGTCACCGGCACCAATCCGTCGCGGCAGAAGATCGGCGACGAGATCGCCCGGTTCTTCCCGACGCTACCCGAGAACGTCGTGGTCGTCCCGGCCGAAAGCGACCTCAGCACCTACGCGCTGCTGGATCGCAGCAACGCCGCGCTGATCTACAGCACCAAGACCGGGATCGAGGCCTCGGCCCGCGGCCTGCCGACCATCGTCGCCGGCGAGGCCTGGATCCGGGGCAAGGGGTTCTCCTTCGACGCGGTCACGCCGTCGGGATACCGGGAGATGCTGAACCGCCTGCCGTTCGAGCGGCGGATGTCCGGCGAGGAGGTGCAGCGGGCCCGCCGCTACGCCTACCATTTCTTCTTCCGGCGGATGATCCCGGTCGAGCTGATCGACGTCGGCGAGAAGGGCCGGTTCCGTTTCGAGTTCGACTCCCTGGCAGCGCTGCGGCCGGGCCGGTCGCCCGGCATCGACGTGATCTGCCGCGGCATTCTGGATGCCCGGCCGTTCGTCTACGATGGCCCTCAGACCATGTCCGAGCGCACCGGCAGTGTGGGGTTCGGCACGGCCTGAGCGGGCGGGGGGACCGGCCGACGCGGTTGGTCGTCGGTGGCGGAGACGTTATCGTGGGCCCGGGCGTTGCGCGGCGGGGACGGAGACAGGACTGATGAAACGGTTTTTCGTTTGGCTCTTATCGCTGATATTCCGCAGAAAGAAGAAGCAGGATAAGAACTCCGAGGACCTGTACCCCATGTGGTAGGGCGGATCGCCCTCGAGAGCAGAGAGAGGTACTCGCCGTGAGCAAGTCGATGATTGACGCGCCCTCCGGCTCGGCAAGCGAGTTGTCGGTACTCGTCGACCGTGCGCGTGAGTTGGCCCGCGCGCATCGCTGGTCGGACGCGGCCCAGGCTTACCGCGAAGTCCTGGCGCGGCCGGGAGATCACAGCGCGTACATGGCGGACATCGGGACCAGCTACTTCAAGGCGCAACGCTTCGGAGAAGCCGTCCGCCCGCTGAGCGAAGCCGTGCTGGCGAATCCCGGCGACGACAAGCTGGCGCGGCGCCTGGCCGTGGCGGTGCAGCAGGCCGGGTTTGCGGGCACCGGCGGTGGCGAGGCCAAGCCGACCCCGGTCGAGACGCAGGGGCAGGCTCCGCAGGACCCCGAGGACCCGTTGGCCGTGATGTCGGATATCGCCCGGCGCGTCGACAACGAACGGGTGTCGGGGCGTCTCATTCCGCCGCCCGAAGGATTTGCGGACTTCGGCTACCCCAGCATCGACTATGCCAACCATCCCGGCTACGGCGCGGACAAGGGGCTGCTGACCGGTGAGGAAGGCGATGTGATCAAGCCGTTCTACGAGGCCTTCGCGCCGATCTGGAACGGCTACCTGTCCATGAAGTCCCGGGCCAGCAGTCGCCCGGTGTCACCGGCCCACGCGGAGACGTTCCGGACGCTCGAGCGCGACGGCATCCTCGGCCTGCGCATGACCGACGCGGAGCGCGCGGAACTGCTCGAGCGGACCGAGCCGGTGGCCGAGGAGGTCCGCCGGCGGCGCGCCGAATTGGAGCCGGGCAAGCGCGGGGTCGAGGCCTCGTCGGGGCACCTGTATCACGTGAAGAACAAGCCGACGGACTTCGTCGACTTCCTCAACCGGGTGTTCGAGAACCACGGCATTCTGGAGATGGCTTCGGCCTATCAGGGCGTGCCGATGGCCGTGAAGCTGGCGAACCTGCAGATCAATTCGGTCGAGGACATGAGCATCGTCGGCAACTCCCTGGTCGGGGACCTGCCGCTGTCGCCGGCGTACTACATGCACATCGACTCCAGCATCGGCGTCATGAAGGTGATCATCTACCGCTCGAAGGTGTCGGCCGAGCAGGGGGCCTTCCGGTACGTTCCCGGCAGCAACCGGATCGGGGTGACGCCGTTCGAGCTTTGCGTCCGCAAGGCGACCGACAAGAGCGACTACGATTCCAGCAAGACCAAGTTCCGGCGCCGGTTCGTCGGGCTGCCGCCGTTCCTCCAGAAGAAGGCCAACTTCGGCAACGACCTGCAGCCGGGTCATCCGGAACTCGAGCCGCTGCTGGAGCGCGAGCGGGTCATGACCAGCGACGACGGCGACATGCTGCTGTTCGACAACAACGGCATTCACCGCGGCGCCATCTTCGAATCCGGCGAGCGCGAGATCATCCAGGTACTGCTCGCCCCCTGAGCGGGGTTTTCCCGACAGCCGAGACGTCAAGGACCGACATGAGTTCTGTGATCGCGGAACATGAGGGTGCCCGTCCAGCACGGGAGAGCACGCTCGACCGCGCCCGCTGGCTCGCGAAGGAAGGCGACTGGAGCGCGGTGGTCGCGCTGGTCGAGAGCGACCGTGCGGCCGGGCTCTCGGAGCCCGGCCTGCTCGAGTTCGGTGGAATCGCGGCGCACAACCTCGGCGATCTCGAGACCGCCGAGAGGTTCTACCGTCGTGCCGCCTGTGCCCACCCGCAAACCAAGTCGTATCGCTACCTGTTCAAGATCGGTCGCCAGCGGTCTGCCGGCAGCCCCGACCTGACCCCGCTTCGCTGGGCGCGTGTCCTCGATCCGGAGTCGACGGTCGTGCAGGGCCTGTTCTCGCCGCCGGCGGAGCCGCCGCAGGCCGGCGAGGCGACCGATGCCCGGCCGATGACCGACGCTGCCACACCGGCGGCGACCGAGGCGCCGGCCGCGGCCTCGCCGAAGCCCGACGGGCGGCCCGGCGAGCAGCCCGGCGCGCGGGTCGACCGCTGGGTCCTGGCGGCTCTCGCTCCCGTCCTGCTGGGACCGTTCGGCGCGCTCGCCGGGGCGACCCTCGCCCAGGCCTGGGCCCTGCCGTGGTGGTGGACCGCAGTCGCGGCCCTGGCCGGGATGGTGGCGCCGGCCCTGGTTCTGGAGTTCTACGGTTTCGTGAGGCTGACCGGCGAGACCGGCCAACTGGTCGGTCCGGCGCGGCGCCTCCAGGGCGAGACCAACAGCTACATCAGCCAGGTCACGGAGGACCAGGGAGGGCGAAAGCAGGGGTTCCGGCGGCGCTCGTTCGCGTCGGCTCTCACGCCGCACCCGTATGTCGCCTACGTCAACAAGCCGCCGCGCAGTCCCGACCACCCGTTGGCGCCCAACAACTACGGGTTCTTCAACCGCCCGTTTCCGTACGAGCGGGATCCGGGGCTGTTCCAGATTCTGGTGTCGGGCGGATCCGTGGCGACCCAGTTCGCCCAGATGAACCGGAACGGACCGCGCTATCTCGAGGAGGCGCTGAACCGCCGCTTCCTGCCGCCCAAGGGCGAGCGCTTCGTGGTGCTGAACGGCGCACTCGGCGGCTGGCGGTATCCCCAGCAGGTCGGCATTTCCGCCATGACGGCGTCGGCGGTGGACGCGGTGGTGACGCTCGACGGGTTCAACGAGGCGGCCATGATGATGCGGGACGGCGTGCTCGTCGAGACGCCGGGCCGCAAGTTTCTGATGTCCAACCCCGGGCTCGAGCACGGGTACGAGCGAATGGTCGGGGACTGGCTGGCCAGCTGGGTCTACGAGCAGTCGCTGCGGCACTGGTGGACACGGCACTCCAACTATTTCTGCATGGTCAGCCAGGGCATACGACGGGCCATCCCGCTGGCGCTCGAGCAGGGCGACGACCAGAGCTACCTGCTGAGCATCTTCGAGATGCCCAAGCTCGGGACCGAGCGCCGGTGGCGCTACGCGGTACAGCGCTATGCCGACTACGTGCGGTTCCTGCACGGTGCCTGCCGGCAGGTCGGTATTCGAAGCGCGCACTTCCTCCAGCCGATCCCGGGTCTCGGCAAGCAGCTGACCGAACAGGAACAGGGGTACTCCAAGCCGCTCGGCGACCGGCTGGTCGACATCTACCGGATGATGGAAGCGGCGATGCAGTCGATGGCGGCCGACGAAGGGGTGCCGAGCGCGAGCCTGGTGAACGTCTTTCAGGACCGGACCGAGACGATCTATGCCGACTGGCCGCATTGCCTGCTCGACCGAAACACCGGCGAGAGCGACGGCTATCGCCTGATGGCCGAGGCGATGGCGGCCGAGCTAGGCCGTCTGTGGTCGTTGCGCGAGAAGGCGCCGGCCTGAAGCCTCAGCCGACCGCAGCGACCCGATGCGGTCCGCCCTAGTCCAGCTCGAACTGGTCCTTGTAGTCCTGCGCCAGCCCGGCATCCTGATCGGCCTTGCGCAGCACGCAGTTGCCGACCGCCAGCAGGTCGAGGTCGGTTCCCATGAAGCAACGGAACGCGTCCTCCGGGGTGCACACGATCGGCTCGCCCCGCACGTTGAAGCTGGTGTTGATCAGGACCGGGCAGCCGGTGCGTTCCCCGAACCGGCGGATCAGTTCGTGGTAGAGCGGGTTGGTGTCGGCGTGCACCGTCTGGATGCGCGCCGAGTAGTCGATGTGGGTCACCGCGGGAATGGTCGAGCGCTGGACGTTGAGCTTGTCGATCCCGAACAGCGCCTCTTCTTCGGGGGTCATCGCCCGGCGCAGCGATTCCCGTACCTGGTCGACCAGCAGCATGTACGGGCTGTCGTGGTCGAACTCGAACCAGTCGGCGACCCGCTCGCGAAGCACCGACGGGGCGAACGGCCGGAAGCTCTCGCGGTACTTCACCTTGAGGTTCAGGTCCCGCTGCATGGTCGGCGAGCGCGGATCGCCGAGGATCGAGCGGCTGCCGAGCGCCCGCGGGCCGAATTCCATCCGGCCCTGCAACCAGCCGACGGCCTGCCCTTCGGCGAGCGCGGAGGCGGCGGTCTCGAGCATGGCATCGCGGTCGAGCGCCGTGTACCGGGCGCCCGACGCGTCGAGCTGCCGGCGGATCTCGTCGTCGTCGAAGGCCGGGCCGAGATAGGCGCCGGCCATGGAATCGCGCGCGTCGCCCGCCACGGTCCGCGCCGGGGCGTGCGCCCGGTCGGGCTCCAGGTAGTGGATGGCGAGGGCCGAGCCGAGCGCGCCCCCGGCGTCGCCGGCCGCCGGCTGAATCCAGATGTCGTCGACCGTCCCGGAGCGCAGCAGCTTGCCGTTCGCGACGCAGTTCAGGGCGACGCCGCCCGCCAGGCACAGCCGGCGCTCCCCGGTCTCCTGGACCGCCGAGCGGGCGAGCCGCAGCACGGCTTCCTCGGTGACCGCCTGCAGCGACGCCGCGATGTCCATGTGGACCGGCTCCAGAAGCTGCTCCGGGGTGCGCCTCGGCACCCCCAGCAGTTCCTCCATCGCCGGGCCGGTCATCGTCAGGCCGGTGCAGTAGTTGAAGTAGCGCTGGTCGAGCCCGAAGCTGCCGTCCTCGCGCAGGTCGATCACCGTGTCCAGCAGGCGCCGGGCGAACCGTGGCTCGCCGTAGGGGGCGAGGCCCATCACCTTGTACTCGCCGGAGTTCGGCTTGAAGCCGAGGAAGTAGGTCAGCGCCGTGTAGAGCAGGCCGAGCGAGTGCGGGAAGCGGATTTCGCGGCGCGGCTCGATGGTGGAGCCGTGGCCCAGCATCACCGTGGTGGTCGCCCACTCTCCGACCCCGTCCATGGTCAGGATGGCGGCGCGCTCGAACGGGGAGGGATAGAAGGCCGACGCGGCATGGCTCAGATGGTGCTCGGTGAAGCGCAGCTTCCGCTCGACGTCCGCCCCCGGGCCGATGGCCTCGAGTGCGCGGATCATCTCGTCGGTCTGCCGCGACCGCTCGCCGAGCCACATCGGCAGGACCTCGCGAAACGCCTCGTGGCCGGACGGCGCCACCGCCAGCGTGGTCTTGAGGACGCGGTCGAACTTCAGGGACGGACGCTCGTAGAAGGCGATGCGGTCGACGTCGTTCAGCGTCGCCCCGCGCTCCTCCAGGCAGTAGCGGATGGCGTTCCCCGGAAAGCGCGGATCGTGCTTGCGCCGGGTGAAACGCTCCTCCTGCGCTGCCGCGACCACCCGGCCGTCTTCGACCAGGGCGGCGGCGCTGTCGTGGTAGTAGGCCGAAAGTCCGAGAATGAGCATGAGTCCGTCGCAGCAGGAGAATGTGAAGGCGCCGGGCGGGGCATGGCGGCGTCGTCAGCGTCGCCGGAAATCACCGCCCTCGAAGCGCGCCTGCCGGGGGGACGACCAGTAGCCGCCGTCGCCGCCCCGGGTGCCGCGTTGCAGCGGATCGCGCCGAAACAGTCGATAGACGAGGCCGGCCGGCGTGACGACCAGGAAATAGATCAGACTGGACACCCGTGCCTCCCCCAACAGAAGTCCGACGCCCGCGATCCGGTCCACCGTAACCGCGGCTGTCGCGAATGATGGCATGCGAACGGAGCGGCTGTCGCGTCCGATGTCGGTGCCGGCCCGTAGCCGCAACTGCTTGAACCGTCAGCGACCTGCCGTGCCCGCGGGGTTCGTTTCGTCGGGAGCGGCGGGTTCCGGGCCGGCGATCGCCGGTCGGTCGAAGGCGTCGCCCGGCGGCTGCCGGCCGGGGGAATTTCCGGGACGCCCGTCGCCGGGATGAAGTACGCTCTGCCGAGCCATCATCGAAGACCCCGAGGACGTTCGCGATGTTGTTTCCCCATCCTGCGGTCAATTACATGCTGCCGATGCCGGATTACTCTCAGCACCGTAAGATGGCGAAGTATTTGTCCAGCATCACCCCTGAGGTGCGCGCCGAGAGCCTGGGCAAGTTTTTTCACGCTTTCCAGCGGGGCTACGCCTACTACTACGCGACGCCGGGATATGCCCCCAAGGCGGAAGCGCTGAACGCCGAGGACCGGAATCTGCGGGCGCTGGCACGCCGCGGCATTTCCGCGAGCCGGCTGCCCGAAGCCGTGAAGGCCGGTGTGATCGCCGAGCTGGCACCGCTGATCGAGGAACTTTCCGCGGGCATCGAAGGCAAGCCGGTCAACGAGCGCAAGTTCAAGGATCTCAACCGCCAGGTCGAGCCGGAGCGCTTCCCGGGCGTCTTCGAGGCGTTTCAGCGATGGCTCGACGACTCCGGCATCCAGGGCATGTGCAGTGCCTATGCGGGGGCCCGCCTCAAGATCGGCAGCCTGTTCCTGCAGAAGAACGATGCCGAGACCTCGCGGCTGCACTACGGCGAGATTTCCGAAGAGGGCCTGCCGACCGTCCCCGCCAGCTACATGCACATCGACTCGGCGATCTGGCCGACCGTCAAGATTCTCATCTACCTCAACGAGATCGACATCGATACCGGGCCGTTCCGGTTCTCCGTCGGCACCCACGTCCTGCCGTCCCTGCTGGAGTTCATGGTCCGCAAGACCAACGACGGCCTGAAGCTGCCGCCGGCCGAGTTCCTCGCCCTGCCGGAGGAGTTCCGGCAGCACGCCCTGTTCGGTGACTTCATCGACGCGGCCGACCCTCTCGCCGTCGACCTCCTGGCCCGGGAGTGGGCCGTGCAGTCGAGCGACGGGGACGTCATCTGCTTCGACAACAACGGGGTGCATCGGGGAGGCTTCGTGCGGCAGGGGCACCGGCTGATGCTGCAGATGAACTTCGCCGTCGCCTGACGTCGGCCACCGCATGCCGGATTGTTCGATGGCTGCCCGGGTGGCAGGGTGAGCCGGTTCGTTGGCAGGCAACCGATAAGGAGCCGGGAATGGTCTCGCGCTGGAAGGACATCGACCGAACCGGACTTCCCGCCGATCATCTTCTCAATGTCGTGGGCAGCGTGGCGACGCCCGCTGCCGGCGAGACCGCCCACGGAAACGTCGGTGGACCCGTCCCGCTGTCCGGGGCGCGGCAGATGCACGTCGCGGAAACGGCGTTCAAGCGGGGCCTCGAGCAGCACAACCGGGGGGACGTCGCAGCCGCCGTCCGGCGCTACCGCAATGCCCTGGTCGTCGATCCGCGCCACCCGGGCGCGTCGAGGTACCTTGCCAAGATCGAACTGCGCGAGGGCGACCGCTCCGGGGCGTTTCGCAGGGTCCTGCCGCTGGTCGCGGCCGGTTCCACGGACCGGGTGGTCGAGGATCTGTTCAAGAACCTGTCGCCGCACCCGCGCCCGGTCTCCGGAGAGCCGATCGGCGGCCTCTTCAGGCGCGACCACTTCGTCGGCGTGACCGACCGGGAGCGGGCCAAGCGGCTGTTCGCGCAGTCGATCCGGAACATCGACCTGGAACTCTTCTCGTACTGCAACCGCCGCTGCCTGTACTGCCCCAACGCGTTCATCGACCGGATCAGCGCCAACAACTACCTGCCCGGGCCGGTCTACCGCATGATCGTGCGGGATCTGGCGGAGATCGGCTACCGCTCGAAGGTCACCCTGAACTTCTACAACGAACCGATGGCCGACCCGGTGACGCTGGAGGCCTGCCGGGAACTGCGGGCGGCGCTGCCGGTCGCGTCGATCCGCATGAACACCAACGGCGACTACCTCAATCGGGATTCCCTGGCGGAGATCCGCGACGCCGGGCTGAACCACCTGATGATCTCGCTGCACGTGTCGGCGGTGGTCGACTGGGACGACGACAAGGTGAGGTTCCGGGCCGAACAGATCTACGAGCGGCTCGGCCGCCGACCGGAGCACATCGATTTCCGCCCGGGGCGGATGTACCAGGCGTTCATTCCGTTCGAGGGCATGAAGGTCGAGGTGGTGCAGGGCAACTACAACCAGTTCGGCTACAACATCGGCGGTCTGATGCGGCACATCCCGGCGCCGACCGAGCGGCTGTCGCCGTGCGACGAGCCGTTCAAGTCGATGACCGTCACCTACAACGGCAATCTCACGCCGTGCTGCCGGATCCGCGGCGATGCCGACGACCACAAGCCCTATGTCACGGGCAACCTGGCCGACTACGACACGATCTACGAGGCCTGGGCGAACGAGGCGCTGGCCGGCTGGCGCCGGCACCTGCTGGGCTTCAACCCGAAGGCCGCCCCGTGCCACGAATGCACCGCGGTCCGGGTCGCCGACACCCCGGCCGAGCGGAAGGTTCGGGACGCCGCCGCGGGGCTGATGCCGGCGGAGGAGCGGCGCTCCGCCTGAGCAGCGGCAGGGCAGAGGGCTGGCGGAGGGCAGGGTTGGCAGAGGGCAGGGCTGCGTGAACGGCGATCCCCGGGTATCGGTGGTGACGGCCCCGCACGACGCCGGTGCGGTGGTCCGGTATGCCGAGGCGCTCTATCGCGGGCGGCCTGCGCCCGAGGCGGAGGCATGGCTGCGGCGGGCCCGGCGGCTGGCGCCCGGTGCCGGGTTCGTGCTGCATTCGAGCGCCCTGGCGGCGCGGCAGGCGGGCGACCGGGACGGGGCGGTGCGGGCGTTCCGGGCGGAGGCGGTGCTCGACCCGCGGGCGACCAAGGCGCTGTCCCGGATGGTCGACGACCTCGACGCGGCGGGCCGGGAAGCGACGGCCGGGCAGGTCGCCCGCTGGCTGCTGCCGTTGGGGCGGCAGGATCCCGGGCTCGAGGCCCGGGCGGTCGTCGCCCGGATGCGGGCGGCGGCCGACTGGCGGGCGGTGGAACGGGCGATCGACGCGGCCTCGCCGGCGGTGGCGGCCCAGCCGGCGGTGGTCGACGCGCTGTGGGCGGTGTGCGGCCGGTTGCCCGGGACGGGTGCGGCGAATGCCGCGTGGCGGCGGCTGGCGGCGCGTGCCGGCACGACGCCCGCGGTCGCGACGGCGATCGGCCTGACCGGGCTGGCGGCCCTGCCGACCGGCCCGGCGATCGAGGCGTGGCTGCGACGGCCCGCCGCCGATGTCGGGCAAGCGGCATCCGCGGTCCTGAAGCATGCGCCCCGGCTGCGCCCGCTGGCCGAGGCCGCGTCGGCCGCTTCGATCGCGCTGCCGGACGGAACGCTGCTCGAGGCTCTTCGGAATGCCGGTCTCGTCGCGGTCGACATCGGTGCCCGCGGGCTGCCGCTCGGCGACGCGCCGCTGCTGCCGGCGGTCGCGACCGTCGTCGCCGTCGATGCCGACGACGCGGTCGCCGGGGAGCTGGCGGCGGCGCTCGGCGATCTGGCCGGCTGGCACGACCTGCGCCCGCTCACCGCGACCCTGGGGGAGCGGGCGGAGCGTCGCCGGCTGCGGCTGACCCGGCAGGCGGGGTTGTCGTCGCTGCTCGACCCGAACAGGGACGTGGCGGCGACGCTCGGCATGACCGACGGGCTCGAGATCCTGGAGAGCCGGGCGGTCGATGCGGTTCCGCTGGAGCAGGCGCTGCGGCCGCTCGGACTGCCGGCACCCTCGCATCTGAAGCTCGATACCCAGGGAACCGAGCTGGAAATCCTGCGCGGGGCCGAGGAGACGGTCCGCGACCACGCGCTCTCGGTGCAGGTCGAGGTGGAGTTCCGGGCGTTGTACGAGGGCCAGCCGCTGTTCGGCGACGTCGACCGCTTCCTGGTCGAGCGCGGTTTCGAGCTGGTGCTGCTGCGCCGCAACCTGCGCCGGCTGGGGACGGAGTTCTCTGATGTGCCCAGTCGGCTCGAGCTCGGCTGGGGGCACGCGCTGTACGTCCGGACCCTCGACGACTTCGCCTCGAAGCAGCCGGACTGGGCCGCGGTCGTGCGCTACTGCGCGATCGCCATGGCGTACCGGCTGACCGATCGGGCGCTGATGCTGCTTCATCGACCGGCGGTCGTGCGCCGGTATCCGGCGGCCCGGCCCCTGGCGCAGGCCTTGACGCAGATGGCCAGGGCGTGGCCCGAGCAGGTCGATCAGTCCCAGGGACGCGGCTATCGCAAGGACCGCTGGTAGGTCGCGTGACGACCGGCTACCAGGCGAACCGGGGCACGGCGTAGCGCGGCCGGGCGACCGGGCTGATGGCGCGGACCGCGGCCTCGAGGTCGTCGACCAGCTTGCCGGAGCCGGTCACCAGCGTGTCGGCGTACAGCCCCCCGGCGATCAGCAGGCTGTCGAGGCCGGCGGCGTCGGCGCCGGCGATGTCCGTCGTGAGCCCGTCGCCGACCACGACGGTGCGCGCGGCCTCGGTGCCGAGGCGCTCGAGGGTGCGCTCGAACACCCCGGGGAACGGCTTGCCGTAGTACCGGACCCGGCCGCCGAGCGCCTCGTAGGCGGCGGCCAGTTCGCCGGCGCACATGGTCAGGATGCCCTGGTTGACGATCGCCCGGTCCGGGTTGGCGCAGACCATCGGGACGTCGCGGGCGATCGCGGCCCGGAACAGCGCCTCGAACGACGACAGCGGCAGGTCGTCGCGGTCCGGGCCGCCGTTGACCAGCAGGTCGGCGTCCTCGATCCGGTCGACCGGGGTGAACGGCGTGCCCGGCAGCAGGTCGGGGAACCGCGCGGGCGCCAGGTGGTAGGCGCGCCGGCCGATGCCGGCGAACCACGGGCCGTCGGCCGCCCGCAGGTCCTCGTGCGCCAGGTCGCCGGCGGTGAACGGGAAGTCGTAGAGGTCGCTCGGCAGGCCCTGGCCCTCCAGCCGGCGCGCCAGGACCGGGCCGAGCTGCGGCGTGTTGGACATCACCGCCAGCCGCTTGCCGGCCGCGTGAAGGCGCCGGACCGCATCCAGCGCCGCCGGCAGGACCGGGCCGCCCTCGTGCAGGGTGCCCCAGGCGTCGAGGATGAAGCCGTCATACGCATCGACGAGCCCGCGCAGTCCGGTCAAGCGTTGCATGCCGTGGATCCTGCGGTCGGAACGCGACGGGTAATGGGGAAGTTGGCTGGGGGACCAGGATTCGAACCTGGGCTGGCGGAGTCAGAGTCCGCTGTCCTACCGCTAGACGATCCCCCAGCAGGGCGCGCCGCAATGCGGAACGGGCCGTGTGCTTATCACATCCTCGACCCGGTATGCAAACCCCGATGATCGAGAGTCGGCGACGACGGGCGATTGCGCGACCGGGCATGCGACCGGGCGCGCGAAGGGGATGGCCGCGGCCACCGCAGGGCGGCTACACTGATCCCGATACGAGTCCTGACGGACCGATGGAACTGCGAGGATCGGGATGGGGACGGGGCTGGGAGGCCGCCGTTCCGCCCCGTCCCGGCGACGAACGCGACGGCCGGTCAACGGCTGCGGCGAGGGAGCGACACCAAGGGACGGGGCGGCGGCACCGCACGGTGCGGTCGACAGACGCCTGCGCTCCGACAGGGAGATGCTGGCGGCGATCGATCTCGGCACCAACAATTGCCGGCTGCTGGTGGCCAGGCCCGAGGGCGGCGGCTTTCGCGTCGTCGACGCGTTCTCGCGGATCGTCCGCCTGGGGCAGGGGCTGGGCCGTTCCGGGCGGCTAGCCGACGACGCGATCGAGCGGACCATGGAGGCGCTGTCGATCTGTGCCGCAAAGATGCGGCGCCGGCATGTGACCCGGTTCCGGGCGGTCGCGACGGAGGCGTGCCGGAGCGCCGGCAACGGCGTGGCCTTCCTGGAGCGGGTCGCCGCCGAGACCGGCTTGACCCTGGAGGTGATCAGCGCCGAGGAGGAGGCGGCGCTGGCACTGGCCGGCTGCCGCCCGCTGTTCGACCCGTCGGTCCCGGGCGCCCTGGTGTTCGACATCGGCGGCGGGTCCACCGAGATCGCCTGGCAATGGTCGGGACCGGGCGAGCCGAAGATCGCGGCCGTGTCGATGCCGATCGGCGTCGTGACCCTGGCCGAGCGCTACGGCGGCGACCGCTTCACCGCCGAGGACTACGAGGCGATGGTCGGGGAGATCGAGGACCGGCTGCGTGGCTTCGAGCACGAGCACGCCATCGCCTCGGCGGCGGCTTCCGGCGACGTCCAACTGCTCGGCACGTCGGGCACGGTCACGACGCTGGCGGGCGTCCGGCTCGACCTGCCGCGCTACAACCGCGACCGGGTCGACGGGGTGTTCCTGGATGTCGCCGAGACCCTGTCGATCGCCCGGAGGCTGGCCGGCATGGACTTCGCCGGGCGCGCCGCGCACCCCTGCATCGGCCGCGACCGGGCCGACCTTGTCGTCGCCGGCTGTGCGATTCTTGAGGCGATTTGCCGGGCCTGGCCGGTTCCGCGCTTGCGTGTCGCCGACAGGGGTGTGAGAGAAGGCATCCTGTTCGGTTTGTTGGCGCAGCAGTAGCGGGCGCAAGGAGTAGGGCATGACAGGCGCGCGCGGCAGCGGTCGGCGTCCCGGGGCGCGGGGACGCGCCGCTTCGGGACATGCGGCGGGAGGCGGGACCGGCGGGTCACGGCAGGCGACGGTGCGCGTGAAGACCGCGCGCGGCCGCACCGCCTCGTCGCAGCGCTGGCTGGAGCGCCAGCTCAACGACCCGTACGTCGCCGAGTCGAAGCGCCTGGGCTACCGCTCGCGGGCGGCGTTCAAGCTGCTGCAGCTCGACGACAAGTACCATTTCCTGAAGCCGGGCGCCCGGGTGGTGGATCTCGGCGCCGCCCCGGGTGGCTGGACCCAGATCGCGGTCACCCGGGTCGGGGCGCCGGACAAGGGGCAGGTGGTCGGGCTCGATTACCTGCCGGTCGAGCCGATCGCCGGCGCCACCCTGATCGAGGCCGACTTCATGGCCGAGGACGCCCCGGCCCGGCTGAAGGCGGCGCTCGGCGGGCCGGTCGACGTGGTGCTGTCGGACATGGCGGCGCCGACCACCGGGCACTCGAAGACCGATCACCTGCGGATCGTCGGGCTGTGCGAGGCGGCCCTGGAGTTCGCGATCGAGGTGCTGGCGCCCGGCGGGGCGTTCGTCGCCAAGGTCTTCCAGGGCGGCACCGAAGGCGAGTTGCTGGCCCGAATGAAGCGGGCATTCCGTACGGTCCGGCACGCCAAGCCACCGGCCAGCCGTGCCGAGTCGGCCGAGACCTACGTGGTCGCGACCGGCTTCCGGGGCGAGCCCGAGGGCGGCTGAGCCGCGGGGTTCCGCGCCATGCGTCGGGCGCATGGCCGGTCATCGAATGGTCGCTTGGCTTCCGAAAGTCGCGGTGTATAGTGCGCCGCCACCGGCTTTCGGAGGCACCATGGACATCCGCGACGCGCTCACTTTCGACGACGTCCTTCTTGAGCCCGCGCGCTCGAACGTCCTCCCCGCCCATGTCGATACACGGACCAAGGTCACCCGGACCATCGAGCTCGGCATCCCGCTGATCTCGGCGGCGATGGACACCGTGACCGAGAGCCGGCTGGCGATCGCCATGGCGCAGGCGGGGGGCATCGGCGTGGTTCACAAGAACCTCGGCGTCGAGCAGCAGGCCAACGAGGTCCGCGCGGTCAAGAAGTTCGAGGCGGGGATGGTCATCAACCCGCTGACCATCCACCCCGAAGCCACCCTGGCCGAGGCGCTCGACCTGATGCAGCGCCACGGCATCAACGGCCTGCCGGTGGTCCGTCGGCGCGACGGCAGGCTGGCCGGAATCCTGACGCACCGCGACGTCCGGTTCGCCAAGGACCGCGGCCAGCTGGTGCGCGACCTGATGACCAAGCGAGTCGTCACCGTGCGCGAGGACGTATCGCCGGACGCCGCCCGCGACCTGCTGCACAAGCACCGGATCGAGAAGCTGCTGGTGGTCGACGACGACCGGCGCTGCGTCGGCCTGATCACCGTCAAGGACATGGAGAAGGCGCAAACCCATCCGAACGCGGCCAAGGACGAGAAGGGGCGGCTGCGGGTGGCGGCGGCGACCGGCGTCGGCAAGGACGGCATCGCCCGCGCCGAGGCGCTGATCGACGCCGAGGTCGACATCGTGATCGTCGACACCGCGCACGGCCATTCCGAGGGCGTGCTGGGGGCGGTCTCCGAGATCCGCAAGCTGGCCAACTACACCCAGATCATCGCCGGCAACGTCGCCACCGCCGAGGGGGCAAAGGCGCTGATCGATGCCGGCGCCGACGGCGTGAAGATCGGTATCGGCCCGGGTTCGATCTGCACCACCCGCATGGTCGCGGGGGTCGGCGTGCCGCAGCTGACCGCCATCGTCGACGCCGGCAAGGTCTGCCGCGACGCCGGGGTTCCGTGCATCGCCGACGGCGGCATCAAGTACTCCGGCGACCTCGCCAAGGCGATCGCCGCCGGTGCCAACTGCGCAATGATCGGCTCGCTGCTGGCCGGCACCGACGAGAGCCCGGGCGAGGTCTACCTGTACCAGGGCCGCTCCTACAAGGCGTACCGCGGCATGGGCTCGCTCGGCGCCATGGCCCGCGGCTCGGCCGACCGCTACTTCCAGGAAGAGGTGCGGGACAACCTGAAGCTCGTCCCCGAAGGCATTGAAGGACAAGTGCCTTACAAGGGATCGGCCAGCCAGGTGGTGCACCAGCTCGTGGGCGGGCTGCGGGCCGCCATGGGCTACACCGGCAGCGCCTCGATCCCGGACTTCCAGGCCAACGCCCGGTTCCTGCGGATCTCGAGCGCCGGGCTGCGCGAGAGCCATGTCCACGATGTGACGATCACCCGCGAGGCGCCGAACTATCGTCCTGGCATGTGACGTTAACAAAGCGTCATAAAGGACTGTAAAGAATGAAAGATAGCGCCCGCCTTGCTGCGGCGATCGAGGTGCTCGAGGCGGTTGCGGCGACCGATCGCCCGGCCGATCGCGTGCTCGACCGCTATCTGAAGGACCGGCGCTACATCGGCGGCAGCGACCGCGGGGCGATCGCTCAGCGGGTGTGGGGCGTGCTGCGCCGCCGGGCCCGGCTGGACTGGTGGATCAAGAAGGCCGGCAAGGGCCTGCAGCGCGACGCCCGCGGCCGGGTGCTGGCGGACGTCGCCTTGACCGACAACATCGACGTCGCCGGGATCGCGATGCTGTTCGACGGCTCGCGCCATGCCCCGCCGGCGCTCGGCCGTGACGAGAGCGACGCGCTGCGCCGGCTGGTTGGGCACGGGCTCGACGATCCCGGCATGCCACCGGCGGTGCGCGCCGAATGCCCGAACTGGCTGTGGCCGCGGATGGAGGCGGTGTTCGGGGGCGAGGTCGAGGCCGCGGTGCGGGCGCTCGGGGCCGAAGCCAGCTTCGACCTGCGGGTCAATCCGCTGGCCGGTGCCGACCGGGCGGCGGTGATCGCCGAGCTGGCGGCCGCCAGCGTCCCGGCCGAGCCGACGTCGCTGTCGCCGGTCGGGCTGCGGCTGGACCGGCGGCGGCCGGTCGACCAGATGCCGGCGTTCCGCGACGGCCGCATCGAGGTCCAGGACGAGGGCTCGCAGCTGGCGGCCCTGCTGGTCGGGGCGGCGCCGGGCAACCTGGTGGTCGACTACTGCGCCGGGGCCGGCGGCAAGTCGCTGGCGCTGGCCGCCGACATGGCGAACAAGGGCCGGCTGATCCTGTACGACGTGTCGAAGGCGCGGCTCGACCGCGCCGCGGTGCGGCTGCGCCGGGCCGGGGTCAACAACGCCGAGCGGCGCCAGCTGGCCGACGGCGACAAGTCGGTGAAGCGGCTGGCCGGCAAGGCCGACCGGGTGCTGGTCGACGCCCCGTGCACGGGCACCGGGACCTGGCGGCGCAATCCGGACGCCAAGTGGCGGTACGACACCGAGGCGCTGGCCGAAATCACCGCCAGCCAGCGGCAGATCCTGGAGCGCGCCGCCGCCATGGTGAAGCCCGGCGGCCGGCTGGTCTACGTGACCTGCTCGGTGCTGACCGACGAGAACGAGGCGATCGTCGACGGCTTCCTGGCCGAGACCACGGCGTTCCGGGCGGTGCCGGTGGCCGACGTCTGGGCCGAGACCGTGACCGCGCGCGGCGGCCCGGCCTGCCCGGCCGACGGCCCGTACCTGCGGCTCAGCCCGCACCGCCACGGCACCGACGGCTTCTTCGTCGCGGTGCTCGAGCGCGGCTACGCGGTCGGGACCGATTAGGGTACCCGGCTGGACAGCCCCCGACGGCGGTGCCTAGACTTCTTCCAGCGGCCGGATACCGTCGGCCGCCCGGGAGAATGCGATGGCCGAGTACAACGTCACCATCCGGCCGGTGGAGCCCGGCGACGCCCTCGGGCTCGCCCGGATCCAGATCGACACCTGGCGCGACGCCTATGTCGGGATGCTGCCGGACGACACCCTGCTGGACCTCGACGACATGCGGGCGGCGGTGCGCTGGACCCGGGTGGTCGGCGGCCTGCGGGCGCCCGAGGCGCTGGCGGTGGCGGAGATCGAGGGCCGGCTGGTCGGGTTCTGCCACGGCGGCGCCGGGCGGCGCGCGGTGGCCGAGGCGGTCGACCGGCTGGAGCCGGTGGCCGAGGTCTACGCGCTGTACGTCGACCCGAGCTTCCAGGGCATGGGCATCGGCCGTGCCCTGCTGGCCGACGTCACCCGCCGGCTGATCGCCCACGGCTTCGAGTCGCTGGCCCTGCTGACCCTGGCCGACAACCGCCACGGCCGCCGGTTCTACGACCGGATCGGCGGTGCCGTGGGCGAGGCGATTCCCTCGGTCGTGGTCGGGTCGCCGGCCGACCAGGTGCCGTATTTCTGGCCGGACATGGAGCGGCTGGTGCAGCGACTCGACGCACCGGCCGCATAGCGCGGATTTCCGCGCTCCCGGCCCGCTTCGCGCTTGCCGCCGGACCCCCCTTGCGTTAGCGTCCGGCGCTTCTCGGAACCGCCCGGTGAAGCCCCATGACCGACCGTGTCCTGATCCTGGATTTCGGCAGCCAGTTCACCCAGCTGATCGCCCGCCGGGTGCGCGAGAACGGGGTCTACTGCGAGATCTATCCCTGCACCGTCGACCCGTCCCGGATCGCGGATTTCGGGGCCGACGCGCTGATCCTGTCGGGCGGTCCGGCCTCGGTGTTCGGCGAGGGCTCGCCGCAGGCGCCGACGGTCGTGTTCGAGCTCGGCGTGCCGGTGCTCGGCATCTGCTACGGCCAGCAGCTCATGTGCCACCAGCTCGGCGGCCGGGTCGATCCGTCGGACGAGCAGGAGTTCGGCCGCGCCGAGCTGACCGTCACCGACGACTGCGGGATCTTCGACGGGCTCTTCGCGCCCGGCACCATCGAGCCGGTGTGGATGAACCACGGCGACCGGGTGATGGCGCTGCCGCCGGGGTTCCGGGTGGTCGGCACCAGCGGCAACGCGCCGTTCGCGGCGATCGCCGACGACGAGCGCAGGTTCTACGGCGTGCAGTTCCACCCCGAGGTGGTGCACACCCCGCGCGGGGCGCAGCTGCTGCGCAACTTCACCCACAAGGTCGCGGGCCTGGCCGGCGACTGGACGATGGCGGCGTTCAAGGACCAGGCGATCGCCCGGATCCGCGAGCAGGTCGGCGACGGCCGGGTGATCTGCGGCCTGTCCGGCGGCGTCGACTCCTCGGTGGCGGCGGTGCTGATCCACGAGGCGATCGGCGACCAGCTGACCTGCGTGTTCGTCGACCACGGCCTGCTGCGGGCCGGCGAGGGCGACGAGGTCGTTTCGATGTTCCGCGACGCCTACAACATCCCGCTGATCGCCCGCGACGCCAGCGACCTGTTCCTCGGCGAGCTGGACGGCGTCGACGACCCGGAGGTCAAGCGCAAGACCATCGGCCGGCTGTTCATCGACGTGTTCCAGGAGGAGGCGGACAAGATCAAGGACGCCCGGTTCCTGGCCCAGGGCACGCTGTACCCGGACGTGATCGAGAGCGTGTCGTTCACCGGCGGCCCGTCGGTCACCATCAAGTCGCACCACAACGTCGGCGGCCTGCCGGAGCGCATGAACCTGCAGCTGGTCGAGCCGCTGCGCGAGCTGTTCAAGGACGAGGTCCGGGCGCTGGGGCGCGAGCTCGGCCTGCCGGAGCGGCTGGTCGGCCGCCACCCGTTCCCGGGGCCGGGGCTGGCGATCCGGGTGCCGGGGACGATCACCCGAGAGAAGCTCGACATCCTTCGCAAGGCCGACGCGATCTACATCGACGAGATCCGCAAGGCGGGGCTGTACGACGTGATCTGGCAGGCCTTCACGGTGCTGCTGCCGGTGCGCACGGTCGGCGTGAAGGGCGACGCCCGGTCGTACGAGTACGCCTGCGCGCTCAGGGCGGTGACGTCGACCGACGGCATGACCGCCGAGTACTACCCGTTCGAGCACGAGTTCCTGCGCCGGGTCTCGACCCGCATCGCCAACGAGGTCCGCGGCATCAACCGGGTGACCTACGACATCACCAGCAAGCCGCCGGGGACGATCGAGTGGGAGTGACTTCGGCCCATCCGTAGGTATCCGGCACGAAAGCGCTCGCCCGGTCCGGCGGCGCGGCGGTGCACGACTGGACACGGTGCCGCATGGCCCAGATGAAGCGCCTGGGCCTGCCTTCCGCTTTTTCCGACGGTTCAAGACCGGCTGAAGGCGTTGGCCAGACCGCGCCTGCCGTTGCCCCGGCGCGGGAGATTTGCGACGACGCGTGGGCGGCTCGCCGTCTATAACCCCGCCCCGGCATCCACCCTTCCTTCAGCACGGGCCTCATGATTCGTCTCGACAACATCGTCAAGCAGAACGGCCATCAGATCCTGTTCGTCGCCGCCTCGATGGGCCTGCGGAAGGGGGAGAAGGTCGGGCTGGTCGGGCCGAACGGCGCGGGCAAAACCACGCTGTTCCGCATGATCGCCGGCGAGGAGAAGCCGGACGATGGCCAGGTGACGGTCGAGACCGGCATGACCATCGGCTATTTCAGCCAGGATGTCGGCGAGATGGCGGGCCAGAGCGCCGTCGCCGCGGTGATGGACGGCGTCGGGCCGGTCAGCGCGCTGTCGGCCGAGATGGCCGCGCTGGAGGCCGCGATGGTCGATCCCGACCGGGCCGGCGAGATGGAGGCGATCGTCGAACGCTATGGCGAGGTGCAGACGCGGTTCCAGGAGCTGGACGGCTATGCGCTGGAGGCCCGCGCGCGCGAGGTGCTGGCCGGCCTGAGCTTCAGCCAGGAGCGCATGGACGGCGACGTCGGCCTGCTCTCGGGCGGCTGGAAGATGCGCGTGGCACTCGCCCGCATCCTGCTGATGCGGCCCGACGCCATGCTGCTGGACGAGCCCAGCAACCATCTGGACCTCGAGAGCCTGATCTGGCTGGAAGCCTTCCTGAAGACCTACGACGGCGCGCTGCTGATGACCTCGCACGACCGCGAGTTCATGAACCGCATCGTCGGCAAGATCGTGGAGATCGACGGCGGCACGCTCACCACCTATTCCGGCAACTACGATTTCTACGACCAGCAGCGCGCGCTGAACGAGAAGCAGCGCCAGGCGCAGTTCGAGCGCCAGCAGGCGATGCTGGCGAAGGAGATCAAGTTCATCGAGCGCTTCAAGGCGCGGGCCTCGCATGCGGCGCAAGTGCAGAGCCGGGTGAAGAAGCTGGACAAGATCGAGCGGGTGGAACCGCCCCGGCGCCGCCAGTCCATGCAGTTCGAATTCCGCGCGCCCCCGCGCTCCGGCGACGACGTGGCCAGCTTCAGGGACGTGCACAAGGGCTATGGCAGCCTGCCGATCTATGCCGGGCTGGATTTCCAGGTGCGGCGCAAGGAACGCTGGTGCGTGCTGGGCGCGAACGGCGCGGGCAAGTCGACGCTGCTGAAGATGGCGGCGGGCGAGATCGGGCCGGACCGGGGCAGCGTGGCGCTCGGCGCCAGCGTGCGCATGGGCTATTTCGCGCAGCACTCCATGGACCTGCTGGACGGCGACGACACGATCTTCGAAACGCTGGAGGCGGCGTTTCCGCTGGCCGGGCAGGGGGCGCTGCGCACGCTCGCCGGCTGCTTTGGCTTCTCCGGCGACGATGTCGAGAAGACCTGCCGGGTGCTCTCCGGTGGCGAGAAGGCGCGGCTGGTGATGGCGATGATGCTGTTCGACCCGCCGAACTTCCTGGTGCTGGACGAGCCGACCAACCACCTGGACATGGCAACCAAGGACATGCTGGTCGCGGCATTGTCGGAATTCGAGGGCACCATGCTGTTCGTCAGCCACGACCGCCATTTCCTGGCGGCGCTGTCGAACCGGGTGTTGGAACTGACGCCCGAGGGTGTGCACCAGTTCGGCGGCGGGTATACGGACTATGTGGCGCGCACGGGGCAGGAGGCGCCGGGGCTGCATCCGGGCTGAGACGCGCCGAAGCAGACCGAGGCCCGGGCCTTTGCGGCGCAGGAGCCGCGCGCCGACGGCACGCTGTACCCGGGGCCGGGGCTGACGATCCGGGTGCCGGGCGAGATCACCTGCGAGAAGCTGGATATCCTGCGCAAGGCTGACGCGATCTACATCGACGAGATCCGCAAGGCCGGCCTGTACGACGTGATCTGGCAGGCCTTCACGGTGCTGCTGCCGGTGCGCACGGTCGGCGTAAAAGGGCGACGCCCGGTCCTACGAGTACGCCTGCGCGTTGCGCGCCGTGACCTCGACCGACGGCATGATGGCGGAGTACTATCCGTTCGAGTACGGGTTCCTGCGCCGGGTCTCGACCCGCATCGCCAACGAGGTGCGCGGCATCAAATGGGTGACCTACGACATCACCTCGAAGCCGCCGGGGACGATCGAGTGGGAGTGAGGGGCGACAAGCGTTAAAACTCCCGAGACGTCACATCTTCTTTGTGACGATGCGGAATTTCTTGGCGTTGAGCTTGTTGTATTCTGCGCTTGAACGATGATCTAAGAAGATCGGGCCTTAATTTCCTTAATGGCGGCTGCGTGCCCTGCCTGTGTAAGGCGGTATCCTGATTTCACATCACCATGAGTGAGCTTTTCGGCATGCAGATCGCGAAGTCGATTCCGAACCGAGCTTGAACTCCGACGGCTGAGGCTCTTGATCACGTCTCCCACAGGCACTACGTCGGGATAATGACTATGGAGGAGTATGAGTAGCTCCACTCTCACGGGAACATCGGCATGAACGATACGGGTGCCGTCGATCTCCTCCACGAGCGTGCCCACGGGAGCTTGAACAAGTTTAATCAATGCCCCTGCTTCCTGCATCGAGACGCCCGTTGCGTGACGCAGTAGTTCGGCTGTAATCCAAGCAGCTGCCTCGTGGGTGAATACCAGATCATGCGTGTTTGTGTCGACATCGTTCTTGTGGGCGATGTTCTTCTTGTTTCGAAATGTATAGATCGCACGTGCTACCCTAGCAGCGCAGATGCGAAGCCCTTCCGATAATGCTGTTCCTTCTACTTTTCTTGATAGATACTCGTCGACCGTGGGTTTTGCGTCGTACTTGCCTGAGTCGATGTATTGTAGGCATTGAACGAATGTCTCGACGAACTTACCGGCGGTAGCGCGCTCCAGATTTTGAGTGGCGCAGTCGTGTCTGATTTTCACGAGGCTGGCGGACAAATCAGCCGCTAGCGTCGTTCCAAGAAGACTGGCGAGTGCGTTTGCCAAGCGGGTTTCATTCATTGATCAGTTCTTCGACACGTTTAATCCCCTCATGACTAACCTTGTAGAGCTTGCGCGCTTGGCGGCTATTACCGCTCTTCCTGATTTGGAGAATCAGCATCGGCTTCTGGTTTTTCACCGAGTCGATCGCATCCGTGATATTTGCGACCTTGTGGCCCAGATTCGTTAGTTCCTTGTTAGCCGATGCTCCGGTGAAGCTTTCGGTACCTTGACACACTTGAAGCCAATAGCCCGCAACAAGGGCCTTTTCGCCATTACTCTGAGGGTCGGCAGCGGCATACAACTCGGCGAACGTCGAGAAGGTCGGGTCCTTCGTCGTGGCCTCGCTCGACGATTCCGTGGTCTCGGGGCTCACGCGGTCCGCCGGCCTCCCGCTCATTCGGCTGCTGGAAGCCATTATATCGAGGCCGAGCAGACTGGTCACATAAGTCAGCACCCTGGTCCTCGCTTCGACGTCAAGGGGGGCTAGGGCATCATGTATGATCTTGATTGCATTGAGTTCAGTTGTCGCGCTGTCGCTCATGACTCAAGTGTCCTGGTAATTTATTGTCACATTATATCGAAACATGAGCGAATGTAAAGCCGATGGTCGTTCGGACGGACCGCCTCAGGCTTCTGTGGCTTGAGAGGGGGTTTTTGAGACTGGATTTGGTGGAGCCGCTATGTCAGATGCTCAAGGACGAGGTCCACGCACTCGGATGCGAACTCGGCCTGTCGGTGTGGCTGGTCGGCCGACGCCCGTTCGCCCCGAAGGGGCTATAATGATAAATAGCTTTGGCAGTTGGCTCTCGGTCGGATCTCTGTCACGTCCCCAGTTCAGAGTCTCTGCGGACGGGCTGAATGCGGCCTTGGCCGTCTTGTCGTTGTGATCCAAGTGCGCGCGCGTTTGGTGCAGTTCAGTTGTCAACACTCAACGACGGCGCGCCGCTGACCTCAAGCAGGGGGTACCCAGGGGCAGGTTACGAAGAGTGACGTGTGGCGAGCAGCAGAATAGTCTACTTCTCTTTCGGTTCGGAGATTAGCAGGATGCGAGGCCGTCTTGCCTTCACCTTGATGATCCGCTCGTCTCGTCGCTCGATCGCCGTGCGAATAATCGCCGGAAGACGTGTTTCCCCGGAGTCGCGGTCGTGCCCACCGTGGCGTTGTTGGGCGTGAGTATCTACTGGTGCGCGTGGGGAGCTAGGCAAGGTCCGCTGCTGCGCCTCGGTTTCGACATCCAGAGTCCGAGTGTACGTCGGGAAGCCGCTACGCTTCTCAATCGCTTCTTCGACAGCAGCGCGTGATACAGAGGGTAACGGGAAATGCGTGTCGTCAGACTGTTGCTGCGGAGGGCAGAGTATCGTCGCGAGGGGGAAGAAAAGTGGTTGCAGTGCTCCGATCCGCTTAAGTGGCAATCGCTTCGGTTTCACTCTTACGATCGCTTTGATGTATTCGCGGACCTCCCAACCGCTTGCCAACTCGATGCCGGATACGGTGCCGCCCGAGGCCGTGCATACATGGGCCGGATTGTAGAAGGCGTAGAGTGGAATGGTCGGTAGAAGCTCACGGCCCAGGTTACCCACGAGTTTCTGGGATTGGACGCCGCTATTATGCGGGTGAGCTAGTTCAGTGTAGGAGCCTATCGGCCAGTTATGATGATGAGGGGTTAAACGTTTCGCCTGAATCCGAAATTGGACCGCGTTACTGCTGGTAGGTTCAACTACGATTATATCGAAGTCACCGCCAGTCGTAGCTTCAGGCGGGGTCATGACCACTACTTGGTTGCCCGGCAGAGATAATAGCGAGGCGATCAAAATGTCCGTGATGCTGTCCTCACGAAAGCGGCGTTTCAGGTGTTGTTCGATATCCAGAAACTCCGCGATCATCGCGGGTAGCCGGGTGGCAAGGTCGCAAGGCGACTTGAATATCGGCGCTACAGACACGTTGTTTCCCTCATCAACTTCACGCCCTGGCTCGCGATACAGTTTGTATCATGCGCATGCTACCCGCGGTGCGCTGCGACGTACGCTGAAATCCCCTGCAGCGAGATACACGTCCTCCGTGAACCAAAGGCAAGTAGGGTATCTAGAGGGGAATTTCGGAATGACGCAGCCTATAGGTCAATCAATGAAATGGAGCGCTGCCGATTTAATAAGCTTACAATGGTCTAGAGTGTGATGGTCAGTCGCGGAGCGAACGAGTGTTGGGTGGATCGTAAAGAGTTGTTTAGGTTGTTATTTTTGCGGTCCTAAATGTGGTGGGACCGTCACGATCTCGCCCCTCTCCGAGTCGAAGGTTACCAGTACCGTGCCGCCGATGGGTCGGTGATCGAGCAGACGATCGATCGTCGTTTGGTCCAGTACACCCGCATGAATGTCTCGAATCAAATTAAGGAAGGTTTCGACTCCGCGCTGTCCAGCGTCCGGGTCAATGTCAGTCCGCAGAATTAGTTTGAAGTGGAGACCCGGTACAACCTCGCCGGTTACCGAGTAGGCAAGTGAGAAGCCCGATGAGCTATCCTTGCCGGACGTGCTGACTTTTGTAATTCCAATTGTCGACGATCGGTGAAATAGGCGCTTAGCGACGCGTTTGAGCTTATCATAGTGGTCCTCGCCAAGTTTCGCGAGGAAGCCGTTGAAGTACCCAGCAGCAATGAAGATCATCACAGCGCTCGGGAGGTACAACTCAAGGCCCGCGAATGGACCAAATGGCATACGTCTTACAGCAAGAGGTAAACCGGGTGCTTCGAGGTCCGTTTCCACGTCCTCCTCGATATCGACGGGTAGAAAATCAGCGACCATGACACCGATGATGGGCCGCCCGGCGGTTGCCTTGGTTTGGTCGATTGTCGGCTCAACCATCGGGTCGTCATCCTGTAGATCAGCGCGCCAGTCGGTGCTCTGGGCCGACATTGCCAATTCACCCAAGACAATGGGGTCGTTTTGAGCGGCGGTCTAGTAACCCGGCATTGGCGCCTTGCGGCCGACACGCGGCAGGCATCGACCCCGGTCACTCGAGCAGTCTCGTCGGTACGCCAATCACCGGCCCGGCCTCGGCCAGGCGGTGGTTGAGCGTGTGCACGACAGCGCCGTGTTCCGACGCGGTCGCGAGGTGCAGGGCGTCGCCGGCGCGGAGCCCGAGTGCGTGCTGGTCGACGAACTTCGCCGCCGTCCGGAAGTGGGCGCCCGTCACCGGCAGCACGGACAGGCTCTCGGCGATCAGCTTGTTGAACATCGCGAGAGCCGCCGCGCGCTGGGCCAGCGTGATCTGGCCGGTCCGCAGCTTGATCGCCAGGGCGGACGACATCTCGGTTACGGTCCAGTCGCTGATCAGCAGTTGCGCCGCGTCCTGCTCCGCCAGCCAGTCCTGGACCCGCGGGGTCATCGCTTCGTTGGAAAGCGCCGCGACGATCAGCGACGTGTCGAGATAGATCATCAGTAGCGGTCGCCGTCCCGCATCGATCGCACCAGATCGGCGGCGTCGGGGGCTTGCGGGGGCATGGAGGCTGTCACGGACCGGAGTTGTGCCGCGTCGATCGGCTTGCGCGGCCTGGACAGGGCCGTGAGCCTCGCGACCGCCTTGCCGCGCCGGGTGATGTCGATCGAGTCGCCCGCTTCGACCCGGTCGACCAACTCGCTCAGATGGGCCTTCGCTTCGGCCAGACTGACGGCATCCATGTGGCGCTCCTGACCATGTAGATGGTCATATTGCGACTGGCGGCCGTTGTTATCAACGGTAAGATTGCACCGACCGCAGGCCTGACGCTTGAGGCGGATCAACCCGTCGGGGCTCCAGGCACGCTACTCTGGCGACCCGCTCGACGAAGGGTCGCATGCTCCGTCTCGCCGCGCTCACGCCGTTCCGGTTCCGGATTGCCGTCGTCGTGCTGCTGGCGGCCGCGTTCGCATTGCTGCAGGTCGCCGATCGCACCGCACCGCCGGCCGCCGCGCCGGCCTGGGAGCGGGGCGACCGGCTGCACGTGTTCTTCCATCCCGACTGCCCGCACTGCCACCGGGCCATCGCGTTCCTGGCCGGCCAGACGGACCTCGCCTACGACCTGCACGACACCGCGACCGCTTCCGGCCACGCCCTGCTGCTGGCCGCCGCCCGGTCGTTCGGGGTGCCGGACGACGAGCTCGGCGTGCCGATGTTCGTGCGCGGCGACCGCTACCTGATCGGGTTCGAGAGCGCCGGGGCGACCGGCCCGGCGCTGCGGGCGCTGGCGACCGGCAGCCTCGCCGGTTCCGGCCCGCCGGGCGAGGCCGCGGAACTGCGGCTGCCGCTGCTCGGCACCATCGACCCGGCGCGTTACTCGCTGCCGCTGCTGACCGTCGTCATGGGGCTCGCCGACGGCTTCAACCCGTGCGCCATGTGGGTGCTGGTCTACCTGATCTCGCTGATCGCCGGGCTGCAGGACCGCGCCAAGATCTGGTGGCTGGTCGGTACGTTCGTGGTCGCCTCCGGGGCGATCTACTTCCTGCTGATGACCGCCTGGCTGAACGCCTTCATGGTGCTCGGCTACATCCGGCCGCTGACCCAGTTGGTCGGGCTGACCGCCATCGGCTTCGGCGCCGACCACCTGTACCGGCTGGCGGTCAGCCGCGGCGTGATCGTCTGCGAGGTCGGCGACTTCGAGAGCCGGCAGCGCACCATGCGGTGGGCCCGCCGGGTCGTGCTGGCCCCCGTCGGTCTCGTCAGCCTGGTGCTGATGGTCGGGCTGGCGTTCACCGTCAACGCCATCGAGTTCGCCTGCTCGGCGGCACTGCCGGCCGTCTACGCCCACACGCTCGCGCTGACCGGGCTCCCGCCGCTCGCCCATTACGGCTACATCGCGCTGTACGTGGCGTTCTTCATGCTCGACGACCTGGTGGTGTTCGGCCTCGCGGCGTTCGCCGTGCAGAAGGCCGTCGACACCCGCTACGCCGCGTTCAGCCGCGGTGCCGGCGGCGCGGTCCTGCTGGGGCTCGGGCTCTGGATGCTGTTGCGCTGAGAGCGGCGGTCAGAGCGCCTTGCGGAGCGTCAGGTTGATCCGCGTCCGGCCGGTCGCCGGATGCTCGCCGTCCTTCAGGGCCAGAACGCCGTGGAAGAACAGCCGCGACGGGCCGCCCCAGACCACCACGTCGCCGTGGCGCAGCGCCACCTTGCGCACCGGGTCGGCGCGCTTCTGGCCGCCGAACTGGAAGGTCGCCGGCAGGCCGAGCGACACCGAGACGATCGGCTGGCCGAAGTCGCGCTCGTCGCGGTCCTGGTGCAGCGACAGCCGGGCCCCCGGCTCGTAGCGGTTGATCAGGCAGGCGTCCGGCACGAAGCCCGGGAACCCGGCTTCGGCCGCCGCCGCGGCGGCGAGGCGCAGGAACGCCGAGGGCATCGCCGGCCAGGGCTTGCCGGTCTCCGGATCGGTCGGGGAATAGCGGTAGCCCTTGCGGTCGGTTACCCAGCCGGCGGTCCCGCAATTGGTCATGGCGACCGACATCCGGAAGCCGCCGGGGGTCACCATGCGCCGGAACGGGGCCTCGGCCGCGACCGCATCGACCGCCGCCAGCAGGTCGTCCTGCAGCGCCAGCGCCCGGCCGTGCAGCACCACCGCGCCCGGGGCCAGGTCCTCGCGTGCCGGTCCGAGGGGCTCGGTGTCGCCGAACAGGTCGGTCATGGACCGATCCCCGCAGCGGCCGCGCTCGGGTGCAGGACCGGGCGGTAGCCGGCAGCAAGGGCGGCGACGGTGGAGGGCGGGGTGATCATCGCCTGACAGATGGGGAGCGGGTCGGCCGGCCGGTAGCCCGCGGGGCTCCAGCGCAACAGCCGGCCGCGGTTGACCAGAAACGCCTCGCCGTCGGCCGCGACCATGGTGCCGTCGGGCAGCTCGCCGAGCGACCGGGGCAGGGGATGCCGCCGCTTGGCCCGGCGCTCCAGCCGCTCGGCGTGCAGCGTCGCGTCCATGACCGGGGCGAGCGGGCGCGCGATGCCGTTGCCGGCGGCCCAGGCGTCGCGAAACCGCACGGCGTCGGCGCGCCGGCAGTAGAAGCAGGGCCGGTGTCCGGCGGCCAGCGCGGTCGCCTCGTCGAGGAAGAACAGCTCGGTCCAGCCGCGCTGGGCCATGACTTCGCGCCTGCGGCCGCGAAACTCGCAGACGCAGGTGATCCAGGCCTTGGTGGTCCAGCGCCGGTTCAGCAGGGTGCGGGTCGCCGGGTCGTGGATGATGCCGCGGTTGCCGGTGAACAGGCCGCGCTCCGGCACCGCCACGATCTCGCCGAACGGCGTCACCCGGTTCTGCAGCGGCACGGTCAGCCGATCCGCTCGATCAGCGCCTGCGCGGCCGCCGGATTGCCGACCTTGTGGCCGCTGATGACGTACAGGAACACGTCGCGCGGACGCCGCTCGGCCGCCGGTCCCACGGTCTCCAGCCCTTCCGCCATGCCGCCGGCCGCCCAGATGCGCGCCCGTTCGGCCCAGCGGTCGAGGGCCGCCGGGGAATAGCCGAGCGGCTCGCCCTCGCTGGTCCCCATGATGCGGGCATACACGAAGTCGGCGGTCGGGTCGGCGATGGTCGGGTAGTCGCTGTCGCCGGCCACCACGATCGCCACGCCGTACCGGCGGGCCAGGTCGATCACCTCCGGGGTCTGGAAGCTGGGGTGCCGGACCTCGACGGCGTGGCGCAACGCCCGGCCCTCGACCGAGGCCGGCAGCAGCTTCAGGAAACCCTCGAAATCCTCCGGGTCGAACTTCTTGGTGGCGGCGAGCTGCCAGTTGATCGGCCCGAGCTTGTCCTTGAGCTCGAGCAGGCCGCCGGTCAGGAAGCGCTCGACCGAGGCGCCGGCCTCGGCCAGGACCTTGCGGTTGGTGGCGTAGCGCGGGCCCTTCAGCGAGAACACGAAGCCGTCCGGGGTCTCGTCGTGCCAGCGCGCGAAGCTCTCGGGCTTCTGCGAGCCGTAGAACGTGCCGTTCACCTCGATGCTGGTGAGCCGGCGGCCGGCGTACTCCAACTCGCGCTTGTGCGGCAGCCCGGCCGGATAGAACGGGCCGCGCCAGGGCTCGTACGTCCAGCCGCCTATTCCGATGCGAATGCCTTGCCCGATGCGAATGCCTGGCGTCGAGGGTTCCGACACGCCCTGGTCTCCTGCCGGTTGTGCTCTATCGGGGTCACTCTACGGGACCGGCGCCCCGGCCGCACTCCGGCGCTTGCGCCGAGACCGCCGGAATCGAACGGCTGCTGACAGGATGCCGTCAGCAGCCGTTCCGTTGCCCGTCGGCGCGGTTGGTGCACTACCGGGCGTCCAGCGGATCGAAGTCCAGCTGCTTGGCGGCCTGCACGATGGCCTGGGTGATCGTCGCGAAGCCGTACACGCTCCGGGCGTTGTCCAGATGATAGCGCACCGTCCGCTCGCTGATCCCGACGATGGCGGCGATATCGCCGTACGACTTGCCGGCCGCCGCCCAGCGTAGGCACTCGATCTGCTTCTGGTTGAGCGGCGTCGGCTCCGCGATCCGCTCGCATTCGCACTTGCCGTGGACCGTTTCCCGGTGGAGACGCCGGTAGAGCTCGGCCAGGAACCGCAGGTCCTCGGCACCGGCGGTGCCGTTCCCGGCGAGCCCGTCATGGGGGCGACGGGCGGAACGCTCGTGGCTCCCGCAGCATGGCCGCTTGGTTCCGTTCGACCAGGATGCGAGGTGGAGCGCATGGACCGAAGCCTCGCGGTCGTTCGTGGCGCTCCGGGCCGCGATCTCGCGAATCCCGTCGTGCGGGTCCCGGTCTTCACGGCGACGATGGTCGTCCGCTTCGAACCCGAGATCGAGAAACGCCCGATCCAGGATCCGGCTCGCTTGCGTTGCGTCCTTCGCGAGGCACAGTCGAGCGGCCCATCGCCGCGCCGGCGTGCTCACCTCGCTCGTCAGTTTCGACATCGCGTTCATAGCAGCCCCCTGCCGTTGTCGATCCCTTGCTAGGACTCTGTACATAGGCGGGTGTTGCAGTGATTTTTCGTTAATTCGCGGTAATAATTCGGTAATCCCGTGTTGAGGATCAAGTAACAAAAGTAGTTATCTTGACGATTATTGACTGCCCCAGGTGTTCGGCAGGAAGGCGGGCCGGGTGCAGGGAGAAGCGCGCCGCTTTGTGTTTCGGATGCGGCGATGGAGTCATCGGCACGACACGATCGAAGCGGAGGGCGGTCAGGCCACGGGCGCGCCGGCGTCGATCGGCCGGAAGTCGAGATGCGGGTACTGGACATACAGGCTGCGGACCAGGGCCCTGTCCTCGTCCGACAGGGTCGCGCCGTGCCCGGGACTCGAGTGCGCCTGGGCGGGCATTGCGGCCAGGCGTTCGGCGATCGATGCCCGGTCGACCGTCCGTCCGTGTTCCGCGAGCCTGTCGACGACGAAGCCGGGCCAGTCCTGCCGCACGTCCTCCCAGCGCTGCACCGTGCACCGGCCGTCGGTCTGGGCGGCCATCCAGGAGGCGTAGAAGTCGACGAGGTAGGAGGCCATGCGCAGCGTCTGGATCCGCCGCCGCTCTGCGGGTGACCGCGACGCGAGCTGATAGCCGGGAGCGACCGGGCGATCCGTGCGGTCGTCGGCGTAGCTGGCGATGGTATCGAAGATGTCGCGGACCAGCAGGATCGGCCGGACGCCGAGCAGGTCCAGGTAGGCTCGGACCCGGACCGAGGCGATGACGTGGCCGCGCACCAGCGTCTTCGGGCGGAACGCGCGGATCGCGGACATCCGGTCGAAGACCTGGTCGAAGCCGGCATTGGCGGAGTGCAGGGTGTCGCGCCGCAGCCCGAGTTCCTGGACGAGGATCGTCTCGGCGGCGGCGGTGGGGACCCGCGGGAAGGTGTTGACCAGGACCAGTGCTTCCGGGCACGACGCCGTCTGTACCAGCAGCGGCCCGGCGACCCCGCGGAGCGCGTCGGCCCACGGCTTGCACACGATGGTCCGTTCGAGCAGCTCGGCGTCCAGGATGATCGGGCGGCTCGCGAGCCGGCGCTTCAGCAGTTCGGCATAGGCCGCGGCGGACGGACCTTCGGCTGCGGCGCGCTCCTCGGCGATCAGGGCGCGAAGGTCCATTGTCTGCCGGATCAGACGTCCTCGAGGTCGATGTCCAGGATCGTCATCTGGAAGTGGAAGCAGGTCTCGCCTTCCTCAACGTCCTTGTAGATGACGCCAATGAACTCGTCCTCCAGCATCACCTCCACGGAGTCGGTCTTCTTGCCGCGCCGGACCAGGCCGATACGCGGGTTCGAGAAGCGCCGCCGCAGATAGTTCTGAACCTGGGCGATGTCGTTTGGCGTCACGGCCGTTCTCCCGGACTGTGTACAGGGACGGATGGGCTTATCGCATGGCCGACCGCCGACGCAACCGTGAAGGCGGTCGCCGGCTGCGGGGATGACGCGACCGGCCCGTGTCGATATGGTCGCTGGTCCACGGATTTTGGAGCCGTCCCGGTGAGCGACCAGAGCCCGCTTGCGCCGCGTCCCCTGCTGATCGACTGCGACCCCGGCATCGACGACGCGATCGCGCTGCTGCTGGCGTTCTCGGTCCCCGAGGCGTTGGAGGTGACCGGCGTTTCCACCGTCGCGGGCAACGTCTCGCTGGCCTCGACCTCGCGCAACGCCATGCGGGTGCGGGGGCTGGCCGGCCGGCCCGAGGTCCCGGTGTTCGCCGGCTGTCCGCGGCCGATGCTGGCGCAGCCGGTGTTCGCTGACCACGTCCACGGCGTCGACGGTCTGGGCGGCGTGGCGCTGCCGGGCGAGGCGGGCGGGCTGGCGGCCCGCCACGGGGTCGACGCGATCGTCGAGCAGGCGGCCGACCGGCCGGGCCTGGCGGTGGCCGCAGTCGGGCCGCTGACCAACCTCGCCGTCGCGCTGGTCAAGCGGCCCGAGGTGGCGTCGCGGATCGACACCCTGGTGGTCATGGGCGGCGGGCTGGAGCGCGGCAACGTCACCCCGGCGGCCGAGTTCAACGTGTTCTTCGATCCCGAGGCGGCGCGCACGGTGGTCGAATCCGGCCTGCGGCCGGTGCTGGTGCCGCTCGACGCGACCCATCGGGCGCCGGTGACCTTCGCGATGATCGACGAGTTGGCGGCCAGCGGCGAGGGGGTCGCGCCGGAGGCGGCGGCGCTGCTGCGGTCGTATCACGCCAATGTCGGGACCGACCGTCCGGGCGCCTACGTCCACGACGCCATGGCGCTGGCGGTGCTGGTCTGGCCCGAGCTGTTCGAGCGCCGGCCGGCCCGGCTGAGCGTGGTGACCGACGCCGGAGCCGAGCGCGGGCGGACCGTCGCCGATTTCGCCTCGGGCGAGCCGAACGCGGAGGTGGTCGTCGACCTTGACGCCGGGCGCTTCCTGGAGCGGCTGTTCGAACGCCTGCGGTCGTATCCTCGGCCGGCTCCGGCCGCCGGCACCATCCCCGCGTGACCGGTCGGCCGTTCCTTGCCATCCTGAGTTCATGCCGAGTACCGACACCTATCTGGCCCGGCTCGTCGTGCCCCTCGCCGTCACCGTCGCGGTGGCGGTGCTGGTCCGCCTGATCGGCGGGCGGAACGAGGCCGCGCGGATCGCCTCGGTCGCTGTCCCGGCCGGGATGATCGCCGGCTACGCCGTGCAGCCCGGCTGGCCCTGGACGCCGCCGACCGAGGCGATCGACAAGCTCGCCTGGCTGGCGCTCGGGGGCGGGCTCCTGGGGCTGGCGATCGACCTCGGGACCCGCGGCCGCATCCTGACCATCATGGCGGCCCTGGCGTGGCCGGCGGTCGGCATCGCCTGGCTCGGCGGGCCGGAGCTGCTGAACGGGCAGGACAGCAGCCTGTACCGGTTCGGCGAGGTGTCGCTGGTGCTCGGGCTGCTGCTCGCCAGGCTCGGCCAGCTTTCCGGCGACGGTCTTCAGGGCCCTGTCACCGCCGCCGTTGTTGCCGGCGGTGTCGCCTGTCTCGGCCTGGTGTCGGGTGCGCCGGAACTGGCGGCGATCGGGCTGCCGCTGGCCGCCTGCGGGCTCGGCTGGCTGGCGAGCAACTGGCCGCGGCGGCGGTTCGGCTTCGGGGCGGCCGGCCTGCTGGGCGGGTCCGGCGTGGCTCTGGTACTGGCCGGCAATGCGGCTCTGCTGACGCCGGCCAACGGTACGCTGGTGCTGCTGGCGCTGTCGGCCCTGCTGTTCCAGCCGGTGGTGCCGGCACTGGCGAGGCGGGTCCCGGCGCTCGCCAGCCCGGCGCTGCGGCCGCTGGCGACCGCCGTCGTCGTCGCGGTGCCGTCGGCCGTCGCGATCCTGATCGCCTGGCTGGTTCCAGGCCTGGTGCCTGCGCTGTACGGCTGAGGTTCCGCTAGGGACGCCAGCCGATGTCGATCGACGGGCCCGGCGCCACCACCAGCGGCTTCCGCGGCTCCGGCCACAGATAGTTCCAGGCGAGATACCCGGTGCCGCCCATCAGGGCGATCTGCACCGGCCAATGTGCGAGCCAGAGGGCGAACAGCGTGGCCCCGGTGGCACCGCCGGCGGACGCGCCGGCCACGGCGCCGACGCCGAGCGCGGCGGCGGTGGCACCGCCCGCGATCAGGGCGGTCTGCTCGCTGATATGCGCGCTCTCCAGGGTCTCCACCCAGGAGTCCGGCAGGACGCCGATCCGGTCGCTGTGATCGTGCGCGGCGGGATCGGGATGGCTGGCGGCACTTGTCCGGGCACCGCCGGCGACGAGAAGGATCAGGCTCAAGGCCAGGACGTACGCACGCATGGGACGGCTCTCGGCAATGGTGCGACGCCCCAAGGGTATCCGCAATCCGGCCGGTCCGGAACCTTTCTGCGGTCTTCGCGGCTGGTTTCCCGAGGGTGGTCTGGTCTAGCGTTGCAGCCGAACGCGCTGGAGAGCCCGATGTCCTTTGAGACCTGGATCGCCTTCACCGTCCTCGAGACCCTGCTCTGCCTGGTGCCGGGACCCGCCGTCCTGTTCGTCATGGGGCAGGGGCTGGTGCAGGGACCGCGCCCGGCGATCGCCGCGGGCCTCGGGATCCTGTCGGCCAACACCCTGTACTTTGCGGTGTCGGCGACCGGCCTCGGCGCCCTGCTGCTGGCGTCCTACGAGGTGTTCTTCGCGATCAAGTGGCTGGGCGTGGCCTACCTGCTGTGGATCGGCTTGCAGGCCTTGCTGGCCCGGCCGGAGGCGCTGGCGGTGGCACGGGCCAGGCCGGCGGGGGCCTGGCGGGTGCTGCGGCGCGGCTTTCTGGTGCAGGCGGCAAATCCCAAGTCGATCCTGTTCTTCGGGGCGCTGCTGCCGCAGTTCGTCGATCCGGCCGGCAACGTCGCGGCCCAGCTGCTGTTGCTCGGCCTGACCTCGGTGGCGGTCGAGTTCGTGGTGCTGGCGGCCTATGGCGGGCTCGCCGGGCGGCTACGGCGCTTCGCGACCCGGCCGGCGGTCGTGATGTGGTTCGACCGGGCGGCCGGCGGCCTGCTGATCGCCGCCGGCCTCGGCATGGCGGCGATCCGGCGCGGCGACTGACCGGCCGGTTCGCGGCCCCCTCCCGGGACACCTACCGGCGGGTGCCGAATACCGCCACCCAGACGTGGTTGAAGGTCTGCGGCGGCTTCCGGAGCGGTCCGGGCAGGTAGCCGATCCCGACCTCGCGAAGCGTCGGGTCGTACAGCACCCGGGCGTGGCCTGGGCTGTCGGTCCAGGCCTGGACCACCTGGTCCGGCGTCGCCTGACCGACCGCCAGGTTCTCGCCGATCTTGCGGAAGTCGTAGTGCCGGCCCTGGGCCCGGTCGGCGATGCTGCGGCCCTCCGGAGACCGGTGATCGAAGTAGCCGCGGGCCACCATGTCGCGCGCATGGTCCTGGGCGGCGGCGGTGAGGCCGGCGACCGGACTGACCGCTCCGATCCCGCGTTGGCCCCGTGCCCGGTTGATCGCCGCCAGCAGCCGGCCGCCGGGGTCGGCGACCGGCTGGAACCGGGTCTGCGCCAGGATCAGCAGCCAGGTGTGGGTGACGATCCTGCCGTCGGCGACCCGGTACGGGCCGGGCGTGTGCCCGATGCCGATCTCGCCGACGTCCGGGTCCAGCAAGGCCGCGACCGACGCGTCCTCGCCCAGCAGGCTCTCGAACAGCAGCCCGATGTCCGGATAGCCGGCGGTCAGCAGGGTCCGGCTGGCCGGCGGCACGTATCCTGCCCTGGCCATGCGCTCGCGCAGCGGCACCGTCCCGGACGCCTCCAGGTCGAAAGACCGGTGCCGGGCCAGGTCGGCCGCATGATCGCTCGCCGCCGCCGACAGTTCCCGGCGCTCGACCACCGGTCCCAGCCCGCGGTCGGCGCGCGCGGCGTTCAGGGTGGCGATGGCCGCACCGGTCGGGTCCTCGGCGGCGGCCGCCGGAACCGCGGCGGCCAGCGCCAGGACGAGCAGCAGCCGGGCGAGTCGCCGCACCATTTGCCGGTTACATCAGCCCTTCCAGCCCCGCGTCCACGCTCAGTGCCTGGCCGGTGATACGGCAGCCGGCGTCCGAGCACAGGAACAGGATCTGGTGGGCGATGTCGCTGGCGGTGACGAACGACCGCAGATGGGTTCCCGAGGTCATCTGGTCGCGCATGGCGTTCTCGGAGATGCCCTGGGCCTCGGCCTTGGCCCTGATCACCCGGTCGATGCGCGCACCCTCGACCGGACCGGGCTGGATGCAGTTGACGCGGATGCCGTACTGGCCGAGCTCCATCGCGCAGGTGCGGGTGAAGCCGACGATGCCGAACTTGGCGGCGGAGTACGGGCTGCGCATCGGGAAGGCGAACTTCCCGGCGGCCGAGGACAGGTTCACGATGCTGCCGCCGCCGGCCTTCTTGAGCGCCGGCACCGCGGTGCGGGTGCCGAGGAACGCGCTGGTCATGTTGACGGTCAGGCAGGCCGTCCAGTCCTCCAGCGCCACCTCCTCGACCGGGGCGGTCGGGCCGGCGGTGCCGGCGTTGTTGACCATGATGTCGAGCCCCCCGAGCCGGTCGATGGCGCCCTCCAGGAACGCCTGGTAGGCGCCGGCGTCGGCGACGTCGCAGACCGACCCTTCGAGTCCGGGAATGCTGGCCTTGGCGGTTTCCAGCGCGTCGGCGTCGAGGTCGCAGACGACCACCCGGGCACCGGCGGCGGTGAACAGTTCGGCGGTCCTGCGGCCGATGCCGGCACCGCCGGCGCTGATGATCGCGCGCTTGCCGGTCAGGTCGAGGTTCATGGAGGCGTCTCCCGGTCGGTTCTCGTCCCGGCGACGATAGCCGCCGGGGGCGCCGACCGGCAATCGCCGCCTCTCAGCGGTCGCCGCCGAAGCGGTCGCGGATCTTGCTCCGCATCTCGTCGATGTCGCTGCTGCTCATCAACAGGCCGGAGACCACGAACGCGAACGAAAGCCCGAGCGCCGACAGCGTCGCGCCGAGCCCCCAGGCCGCGCCGTAGGTGCGCCAGATGTGCACGATCCCGTACCAGAACGCGGTGAACGCCATCACCGAGGCCAGCAGCATGAAGCCGACCCTCAGGCACATGCCGCCGATCCGGTGGGCCGACATCAGTTCGCGCATCGAGGCCGAAGCCTCGGCCTCGCGGATCGCCCGGGTGATGCGCTTGCGGGCCACCTTGGCCCAGTCGGCATAGGCCATGCCGGTGCCACCGTCGCCTCGGCCGGGGTTCAGGATCGCGTCCTTCAGGGCGTCGACGATCTCGTCGGCACGCTCTTCGGCCGGGCGCTTGCGCAGGCTCGGGAAGAGCGGTTCGGAGTCGGCGTCGTCGTCGCTCCGGTCGGCGACCGGCCGGGCCGGAGCCCGGCCCGCGGCCGTGGACGAAGCGGAGGCAGTCGGTCGGCGCATGCGTCGCTCGGCAGTCATGACGCGTCTTCCGTCCCGCGGTCAGGCGTGGCCGCGGAACAGACGCTCTCGAAAATACCGGTTCAGCGTGGCGAACGCGACGGTGTCGAGTTCCTCGAACTCGAGGCCCAGCGAGCCGCTGTCGGGGTCGACCCGCTGGACCCGCCCTTCGGTCCGGAACAGCGCCCCGGGACCGGCGGTCGGGACCAGGACGCGAAGCTGCGCGACGTCGCCCGGCGTCAGGGTGCCGACGTAGTCGACGATCCGGGCGCCGCCCAGGCTCCAGTCGCCGATCGCGTAGGGAGTATTGCCGATGACCACGGTCATCGGGGCGTCGATCCGTCGGTCGCGCCGCCGGTCGTTCGAAGAGAGATCGGTGTCGGCTTGGGGGGACATGGCAGAGGCGCCTCCGTTGGCTGGTTGCGGAGCGGACCGCCGTCCGGGCGGTGCCGTCCACCCGTTCTGCAACCGCCGTGCCGCTGGCGAGGCTACGGAACCCCGGCGATTCGCAACGAACCGGGTGCTGCTGGAAGCCACCCCGGCGGTCGCGGCTTTCCCGTCGGCAGATTTTGCCCGCCCGGCGGTGCCGCGCCTATCCGACCGCCGCCTGGGACAGCCGCTGCTCGGCGACCGGTGCGGGGCGCGTGGCCACGTCCTTCGAACCGCAGGACCCGCAGCGCATGCGGGTCCCGATCTCGGGTACCGGAAAGTCCGGCCCGAGCTGGGCGAGCAGCAGGGTCACCGGCGCCTCGGCCCGATGGCCGCAGCGGTTGCAGGAGCACGCCACGCCGACCCGCCCGGCCAGCAGGTCGGCCAGCCGCTCCACCCGCAACGCGTTGTCTTCCCGCTCGAGCAGCTCCCGCTTCATCCGTCCCATGACACGACCGTCCATGTCCGTTCCTTGGAATGAGAACATAACAGGAACATTCGCGGCGAACAAGGGGCGTCGACGGCGACGCCGGCCGATCCGGCGGCGCCGGGGTCGTCAGGTTGGCCCCGGGAACGGGGATATCGGGGTCGGAGGGGATCCGGGCTCAGCCGGTCACGAGGCGCGGCAGCTTGTCGAAGGCCAGCAGCAGGTCGCGCAGGTTCTGGGCGGTCTTCAGCCGCTTCGGGCCGCTGTACAGGGCATAGCTCGGGCGGCGCTGGCCCTTGGGCTGGACCTTGGCGACCGAGTAGAGCGGCCGCTCGTGGGTGTGCCGGAAGATCGAGAACAGCGCCATGTCGTCGAGGTGGTCGAGCGCGTAGTCCCGCCACTCGCCCGATGCCACCCGGCTCGAGTAGAGCGACAGGAGCTGGCCCAGCTCGCCGCGCGTGAAGAAGAAATGTCCGAGGGATTTCCGGTCTCTTTGGAGGCGGATCAGATTGTCCATCGGCTGGTTCGAATCCCCCGATTGCCGAATTGTTACAGAAGGAGTTTTCCCGAATTCGCGCCTGGGGTAAACCCCGCGCAACGTCGCGTGGCGACGTGCTAGTTTGATTTCGGGCAGGCGCCTCGCTACGGTGGCGCGCCCGCAGCCAGCGGTGGCCGGGCCGGCCATCGATCAGGAGACGACGAACGTGGCCGACATCTTCCGCGAGATCGACGAGGAGCTTCAGCAGGAGAAGGCTGCGAAGCTGTGGCAGCGCTACGGCGGCTGGGTGATCGCCGTGGCCGTCGGCGTCGTGCTGGCAGTGTCCGGGAACGTGTTCTGGACCCGCTACAGTGCCGAGCGCCAGGCCGAACGGGGCGACCGCTACGAGGCCGCGGCCGATCTCGCGACGTCCGGCAAGCCGAAGGAAGCGGCCGAGGCGTTCGCCGGGCTGGCCGAGGACGCCGGCAGTGGCTATGCGACCCTGGCCCGGCTTCGCGAGGCGTCGGCCCTGGCCGCCGCCGGCGACGTCGATGCCGCGCTCGCCGTGTTCCGGAGGGTCGCGGCCGAGGGCGAGGCACCGTATGCCGACCTCGCCCGGGTCTGGGCCGCGCGGATGCGCATCGGTTCGGTCGACGCCGCGACCCTGGTCGGCGAGCTCGCGCCGGCACTGGTGGACGGCAACCCGTGGCGCCCGCTGGCGGTCGAGACCGAGGCCGCGATCCGCCTGCAGGCCGGCGAGACCGACAAGGCGCTGGCGCTCTACAAGTCGCTGGCCGACGACGCGACGACGCCGAGCCGACTCCGCGGACGCGCGACCGAGATGGTCCGGGCGCTCGGCGGCTGACGATCGGAACACAATCGATGCGCCCGATCGCCCGCCGCCTCCCCGCCGCTGCCGCGCTGCTCGCCCTGATGGCCCTCTCGGCCTGTGGCGGCAACGGTTTCTTCGGCGAGGATGCCGAGGTCCCGTTGCCCGGCAATCGGATCTCGATCCTGACGACCGACGACCTCATCAAGGCGGACACCGAGTTCGAGTCGGTTCCGGTTGTGCTGCCGCCGCCGTACCGAAATCCCGGCTGGCCGCAGTCGGGCGGCAGCGCAGCCAAGAATCCCGGTCACCTGGCCGCCGGCGATGCCCTGGGCGAGGCCTGGTCGGCCTCGATCGGCGACGGCGGCGACGACGAGCAGTCGCTGCTCGCGCAGCCGATCGTCGCCGGGGGCCGAATCTACGTGCTGGATTCCGCGGCCGAACTCCGGGCGCTCGATCCGCGCGACGGTCGCACGCTGTGGACCAGGGACCTCAACCCCGGCGACGACGACGCGGTGTTCGCCGGCGGGATCGCGGCCGACGGCGACCGGATCTACGCCGCCACCGGGGTCGGCGAGGCGATGGCCCTGTCGGCGGCGGACGGGCGCGAGATCTGGCGGGTCCGGCTGTCCGGCCCGGTCCGCGGCGCACCGACGGTGGCGAACGGCCAGATGTACGTCGTCACCATCGAGAACCGGACGATCGCGCTGTCGACGGATGACGGCCAGCGGCTGTGGGAGCACCAGGGGATCAACGAGGTCGCCGCACTGCTCGGCGGCGCTGCCCCGGCGGTCGAGGGCTCGACCGTGCTGACGCCGTACTCCTCCGGCGAACTGTACGCCCTGCTGGCCGAGAACGGACGGGTGGTCTGGGTCGAGAACCTGGCCAGCATCCGGACGCTGAGCGCGATCGCGCGGCTCGCCGACATCCGCGGCAACCCGGTGATCGATCGCGACCTGGCGTTCGCGGTCAGCCATGCCGGTCGGATGGCGGCGATCGACCTGCGCACCGGCGCGCGCGTGTGGGAACGGCCGGTCGGTAGCGTCCACATGCCTTGGGTCGCCGGCGACTTCCTGTTCGTGACCGGCCTGAACGGCGAAGTCGTGGCGATGTCGCGGCGCGACGGGCGGGTGCGCTGGGTGCACCGGCTGCCGCCGTTCGAGGACATGGAGGATCGCAAGGGGCCGATCCAGTATACCGGGCCGGTGCTGGTCGGGGACCGGCTGCTGGTCGGCAGTTCCGAGGGATTCGTCTATGCGATCTCGCCGTATACCGGCGAGCTGTTGGGACATATCGAGATCGGCGACCCGGTCTACGTGTCGCCGGTCGTCGCCGACGGAACGGTCTATATTCTGGGCAACGACGGTACGTTGCACGCGTACCGGTAGGAGGGCGCCACCGTGCCCATCAAGGTCGCCGTCATCGGACGCCCGAACGTCGGCAAGTCGACTCTGTTCAACCGGCTGACCGGTACCCGGCACGCCCTGGTCGACGACACCCCCGGCGTCACGCGCGACCGGCGCGAGGGCGAGGGGCGGATCGCCGACCTGACGTTCCGGGTGATCGACACCGCCGGACTCGAGGACGCCTTCGACGACAGCCTCGAGGCCCGCATGCGGCGGCAGACCGAGCGGGCGGTCGAGGAAGCCGACATCGTCCTCATGCTGATCGACGCCCGGGCCGGGGTCACGCCGCTCGACGCGCACTTCGCCGACTGGCTGCGGCGGGTCCGCCCCCCGGTCGTGCTGCTCGCCAACAAGTGCGAGGGGCGGGCCGGGATGGCCGGGCTGGCCGAGGCCTACGCGCTCGGCCTCGGCGACCCGGTGCCGATCTCGGCCGAGCACGGCGAGGGTATGGGCGAGCTCTACGACATCCTGCGCAAGGTCGCGGAGGAGAAGGGCGAGTTCGGCTATGACGACGAGGAGCCCGAGGACGAGCCGACAGCGGAGTTCGCCGAGCCGGGCGAAGACGAAGACCTCGTCGAGGAGGAGAAAGGACCGATCAGGCTGGCCATCGTCGGCCGTCCGAACGTCGGCAAGTCGACCCTGGTCAACCGGCTGCTCGGCGAGGACCGCCTGCTGACCGGGCCCGAGGCCGGCATCACCCGCGACGCCATCGAGGTCGAGTGGCAGTACCGCGGCCGTCCGCTGCGGCTGGTCGATACCGCCGGCCTGCGCCGTCGCGCCCGGGTCTCGGAGAAGCTCGAGCGGCTGTCGACCGCGGACACCCGTCGCGCGGTGAAGTTCGCGCACGTCGTCCTGCTGGTCCTGGACGCCGAGATGATGCTCGAGAAGCAGGACCTGACGATCGCCCGGATGGCGCTGGACGAGGGCCGTGCCCTGGTGATCGCGGCCAACAAGTGGGACGCGATCCGCGACAAGAACGCCGCGACCCGGATGCTCCGCGATCGCCTCGACACCTCGCTGACCCAGGTGCGCGGCGTGCCGTGGGTGCCGGTCTCGGCGGTCCGCGGCAGCAACCTCGACAAGCTGCTGGACGCGGTGCTGGAGACCTACGACCGCTGGAACAAGCGGATCCCGACGGCGCGCCTGAACCGCTGGCTCGAGGCCATGCTGGAGGCCCATCCGCCGCCGCTCGCCAAGGGCCGCCGCGTGCGGATCCGCTACATGACCCAAGTGAAGGCTCGACCGCCGACCTTCGCGGCGTTCGTCAGCCAGGCGTCGGAACTGCCGGACTCCTACGTCCGCTACCTGACCGGCGGGCTGCGCGACGAATTCGGACTGGTCGGCGTGCCGATCCGGTTGCATCTGCGGCAGCGCAAGAACCCCTACGTCGACGAAGGGTGAGGCGCCGACCGAGGGCGAGGGCGGCCTTTCGGCCGCCGCTCATGTGAAGTTGCCGATCAGCAGGTCTCGGTAGTCGATTCCGAGCAGGGTGATCTTGTCGCCGTTGCCGAAGTCGAGCACGGCGTTGCCGAAGCCGTCGTCGGCTGCGACGGCGTCGAGGGCGGTCTGGTCGGTGATGCCGAAGCCGGCGTCCAGGTCGACCAGGTCGTCGCTGTCGAGGAAGTCGAGGACGGTGTCGGCGCCGTCGCCGGCGTTGAACACGAAGACGTCGCTGCCGGCGCCGCCCGACAGGATGTCGGCGCCGGTGCCGCCGGCGAGGGTGTCGTCGCCGGCCTGGCCGGACAGGCTGTCGGCGCCGTCGCCGCCGACCAGCAGGTCGTTGCCGGTGGCGCCGTACTGGATGTCGTCGCCGGCCCCGCCGGACAGGGTATCCTGGCCGTCGGCACCGATCAGGGTGTCGACCCCGCCGCCGCCGTCGAGCAGGTTGTTGCCGGCCTGGCCTTCCAGCACGTCGTCGGCGTCGCCGCCGGACAGAGTGTCGTTGCCGGCGCCGCCGAGCAGCACGTCGGCGCCGCTGCCGCCGCGCAGCAGGTCGTCGCCGGCCTGGCCCGACAGGTGGTCGGCGCCGTTGCCGCCGACCAGCAGGTCGTCGCCGGTGACGCCGTACAGCACGTCGTCGCCGTCGCCGCCGGACAGGGTGTCCTGGCCGTCGGCGCCGATCAGGATGTCGGCGCCGGTGCCGCCGACCAGCAGGTCGTTGCCGGCGACCGCCTGCAGGAAGTCGTCGCCGTCGCCGCCCGAGAGGGTGTCGTTGCCGAGCCCGCCCGAGAGCACGTCGGCGCCGGAGCCGCCGAGCAGCAGGTCGTCGCCCTGCATGCCGGACATGGCGTCGTCGCCGTCGCCGCCGACCAGCAGGTCGTTGCCGGTGACGCCGTACAGCACGTCGGCGTCGGCACCGCCGGACAGGGTGTCGTCGCCGTCGGCGCCGATCACGGTGTCGATCCCGCCGCCGCCGGCGAACAGGTTGCTGCCGGCGACGCCGATCAGCAGGTCGTTGCCGTCGCCGCCGGAGAGCGTGTCGTTGCCGAGCCCGCCGGACAGCACGTCGGCGCCGCTGCCGCCGCGCAGCAGGTCGTCGCCCTGCATGCCGGAGACCACGTCGTCGCCGTCGCCGCCATACAGCACGTCGCTGCCGGAGACGCCGTACAGCACGTCGGCGTCGGCACCGCCGGACAGGGTGTCGTTGCCGTCGCCGCCGACCAGCACGTCGCTGCCGACGCCGCCGAGCAGCAGGCCCGGCGCGCTGCCGGCATACAGGGTGTCGTTGCCGCCGTCGCCGTACAGGCTGTCGGCACCGTCGCCGCCGGACAGCAGGTCGTTGCCGTCGCCGCCGTACACCGCGTCGTCGCCGGCCAGCGCCGAGACCGAGTCGTTGCCCGCCAGCGCACTGATCACGTCGTTGCCGCCGGTCCCGTACAGCAGCTCGTCGACCGAGCTGCCGCCGGAACTCTCGATCGTCAGCCCGAGCGCCGGCGAGTTGGCGCCGACGTTGCCGGCGGCGTCGACCGCATTGACCACGATCGCATAGCTGCCGGCCGTCAGCGTGGCGGTGTACGACCACGATCCGCCGGTCGCCGTCACGGTCTGCAGCGTCACCCCGCCGACGATGATGTTCACCAGGTCGCCGGTGGTCGCCGAGCCCGAGAGCTGCTGGGTCGTCGAACTGGTGACGTTGTCGGTGTTCGACACGCCGGTGTCGCTGACTGCCAGCAGGTCCGGCATGTCCAGTGTCGTCGGCGCGGCGGTGTCGACCACCACGTTCAGCGCCGCACTGGCCGGGCCATCGTTGCCGGCCACGTCCTCGCCGACCGCCGAGATCGCGTTGGAACCCGCGCTCAGGGTGGTGGTGAAGGTATAGGTCCACGCCCCGGCGGCACTGGCCGTCGCCGAGCCGACGGTCACCCCGCCGACCAGGACGTGCACCAGCGCGTTCGCGACCGCCCCGGTGCCCGAGATCGTCGGCAGCGACACGTTCGTGAGATTGTCGGTGCTCGACGTCCCGCTGTCGCTCGACGCCAGCAGGTCCGGAATGCCGGTCGTCGACGGTGCGGTGGTGTCGACCACGAGGCCGAGCGCGCCCGAGGCCGGGCCGGCGTTGCCGGCCGCGTCGGTGGCCTGCACGACGATCGCGTAGCTGCCGGCCGACAGCGAGGCGGTGGCGGTCCACGACCCGCCGACCGCGGTCACCGTCTGCAGCGTCGCCCCGCCGACCAGGATGTTCACCCGGTCGCCGGTGGTCGCCGAGCCCGACAGCTGCTGGGTCGTCGAGCCGGTGACGTTGTCGGTGCTCGACACGCCGGTGTCGCTGACCGCCAGCAGGTCCGGCACGTCCAGCGTCGCCGGCGCGGTGGTGTCGACCGTCAGCCCCAGCGCCGACGACGTCCCGCCGATGTTGCCGGCGGTGTCGGTGGCCTGCACCGTGATCGCGTAGCTGCCGGCCGACAGCGAGGTGGTGGCGGTCCACGACCCGCCGGCCGCGGTCACCGTCTGCAGCGTCGCCCCGCCGACCAGGATGCTGACGGCGTCGCCGGTAGTCGCCGAGCCGCTGAAGGTCTGCGCGGCCGCGTTGGTGAGGTTGTCGGTGTTCGAGGTGCCGGTGTCGCTCGCAGCCAGCAGGTCTGGCGCGCCCAACGTTCCCGGCGCGGTCTGGTCGACCACGATGTTGAGGGTGCCGGAGGCGCTGGATTCGGTCGCGCCGTCGTCGGCGATCGCGGAGATGGCGTAGGAGCCGGCGCTGAGCGACGCGTTGAAGCTCCAGGTCCCGCCGCCGTCCGGCGTGGCGGTGCCGGCCGTGACGCCGTTGACCAGCACATGCACCTGGGTGGCGCCCGACGACGTCCCGGCGAAGGTCTGGACCGCCGCGCTGGTGATGTTGTCGGTGTTGCTGGTCCCGGTGTCGGTCGCTGCGGTCAGGTCCGGCGTGCTCGGCGCCGAGGGGCCGGCGACGGTGAAGACGATGTTGTCGAGACCGACCCGCCAGCTGCTGCCGCTCGTCGTGTCCGCATAGGACACGGTGAAGGAGGTGATGCCGGTCCAGTCGCCGGGGCTGAGGGTGGCGATCGAGCCGACGATTGAGCCGCTGTTGTCGGCGATCGTCACCGCCGTGCCGGAGTTGGGCGTGAAGGTGTAGTTGGCGCCGCTACTGAGGTTGGTGAATTCGCCAAGCTGGAACTGTGTGACGTTCACGGAGGTCGAGAACGTGACGGTGTAGGACACGTTGCTCGTGGTAACCATCTGGCCCGGGTCGAGGAAGCCGGAGGAGACCCCGTTCATCGCGGTGCCATCGGACTTGGTGACGCTGAGCGTGACCCCGCCCTCGTTCGAAGTCAGCGTCGTGGTGGTGTTGAGGGTCGTGACCACCCCGAAGGTCGCGACGATCAGGGCATGCGGGTAGGCTGCCCGTGCCGCCGTCTCGAAGGCGAGTTCGCCGGCGGCCGGCAGGTCCCAGTTGCCGCCGAGCGCCGCCGAGCCGACCAGCCCGGCGGCCGCGGCCACCGGCCGGCCGAGCAGCATCGACAGCCGTTCGACGAACGCCGCACCTTCGGCCCCCTCGGCCACCGAACAGCCGTAGAGCACGATCTCGGCGTCGTCGGCGAGCGCGTCGCGGATCGACCCGAGCAGGGCCGGGCGTGCCGCCAGGGCCGCGGCATCCACCATCTGCCCCGACAGTTGCATACCGCCCGGCGCGCCATGCGACAGGAGATGAAGGGCCTCGACTTCTCGTTCGCCGGCCAGCGCCGCCGCGATCTGACCCAGGGGATCGCCCTCCCGGGCCAGGCGCACGATGGCGAACGGCCGGGCCAGTCCGGCGAGTAGAATATCGGGGTCGGCGACGTCCGGATCGACGAACAGGAACTCCCGGGGCCGCTTGTCCTCGAGCGATCGGGATACGGACAGTGGGTTCATCGCGGAACGTCGTTCGACTGCCATTTCATTGCCTCCGTTTCTCGATGAACGCTGGTCGGGTGTGCGGGGTCCGGGCGTTCGATGTCCTTTCCAGTGGCCGACAGGCCGCCGCGGCTGTGCAGCCGGGTATGAGCGGCCTTTCGGCCGCCGCTCATGTGAAGTTGCCGATCAGCAGGTCTCGGTAGTCGATTCCGAGCAGGGTGATCTTGTCGCCGTTGCCGAAGTCGAGCACGGCGTTGCCGAAGCCGTCGTCGGCTGCGACGGCGTCGAGGGCGGTCTGGTCGGTGATGCCGAAGCCGGCGTCCAGGTCGACCAGGTCGTCGCTGTCGAGGAAGTCGAGGACGGTGTCGGCGCCGTCGCCGGCGTTGAACACGAAGACGTCGCTGCCGGCGCCGCCCGACAGGATGTCGGCGCCGGTGCCGCCGGCGAGGGTGTCGTCGCCGGCCTGGCCGGACAGGCTGTCGGCGCCGTCGCCGCCGACCAGCAGGTCGTTGCCGGTGGCGCCGTACTGGATGTCGTCGCCGGCCCCGCCGGACAGGGTATCCTGGCCGTCGGCGCCGATCAGGGTGTCGACCCCGCCGCCGCCGTCGAGCAGGTTGTCGCCGGCCTGGCCTTCCAGCACGTCGTCGGCGTCGCCGCCGGACAGAGTGTCGTTGCCGGCGCCGCCGAGCAGCACGTCGGCGCCGCTGCCGCCGCGCAGCAGGTCGTCGCCGGCCTGGCCCGACAGGTGGTCGGCGCCGTTGCCGCCGACCAGCAGGTCGTCGCCGGTGACGCCGTACAGCACGTCGTCGCCGTCGCCGCCGGACAGGGTGTCCTGGCCGTCGGCGCCGATCAGGATGTCGGCGCCGGTGCCGCCGACCAGCAGGTCGTTGCCGGCGACCGCCTGCAGGAAGTCGTCGCCGTCGCCGCCCGAGAGGGTGTCGTTGCCGAGCCCGCCCGAGAGCACGTCGGCGCCGGAGCCGCCGAGCAGCAGGTCGTCGCCCTGCATGCCGGACATGGCGTCGTCGCCGTCGCCGCCGACCAGCAGGTCGTTGCCGGTGACGCCGTACAGCACGTCGGCGTCGGCACCGCCGGACAGGGTGTCGTCGCCGTCGGCGCCGATCACGGTGTCGATCCCGCCGCCGCCGGCGAACAGGTTGCTGCCGGCGACGCCGATCAGCAGGTCGTTGCCGTCGCCGCCGGAGAGCGTGTCGTTGCCGAGCCCGCCGGACAGCACGTCGGCGCCGCTGCCGCCGCGCAGCAGGTCGTCGCCCTGCATGCCGGAGACCACGTCGTCGCCGTCGCCGCCATACAGCACGTCGCTGCCGGAGACGCCGTACAGCACGTCGGCGTCGGCACCGCCGGACAGGGTGTCGTTGCCGTCGCCGCCGACCAGCACGTCGCTGCCGACGCCGCCGAGCAGCAGGCCCGGCGCGCTGCCGGCGTACAGGGTGTCGTTGCCGCCGTCGCCGTACAGGCTGTCGGCACCGTCGCCGCCGGACAGCAGGTCGTTGCCGTCGCCGCCGTACACCGCGTCGTCGCCGGCCAGCGCCGAGACCGAGTCGTTGCCCGCCAGCGCACTGATCACGTCGTTGCCGCCGGTCCCGTACAGCAGCTCGTCGACCGAGCTGCCGACGATCAGGCTGCTCGCCGCGGTCGATCCGACGATGTCGATGCCGTAGGCCCCGTCCTCGACCGAGAAGGTCAGGCCGGCCCCGCCGCTGACCCGCAGGGTCATGTCGGCCGAGAGATCGCTGTCGGTGTCGATGCTCAGCAGCGCATCCGACCCCAGGCTGGTCGCCGTCAGGATGCTCGCGGCGGTCACTCCCTGGAGGGTGATCGTGTCCTCGCCGGCCACGTAGTCGCCGATCACATGCGAGGCCCCGGTCGCGATCTGGGCGGCGAAGACGAACCAGTCGCCGCCGCTGCCCCCGTACATCTGGTCGGACCCGCCGCCGGCCAGCAGGGAGTCGTTGCCGTCGCCGCCATGCAGAACGTCGGGACCGTCGCCACCGGTGAGGAAGTCGTTGCCCGATCCGCCGGACAGCGTGTCGGCCCCGTCGGACCCCGACAGGGCGTCGCCGCCGTCGCCGCCCGAGATCACATCGTTGCCGTCGCCGCCGAGGAATGCCTCGCCGAAGCTGCCGCCGATCAGCGTGTCGGCGAAGCTGGAGCCGGCGACCGCACCGACGAGCCCGGTCCAGGTATCGAGGTCCCCCCAGGCATCGACGGCGGTCCCGTTCGCCAGGTTGACGAGCGCGCCCTGGCTCGCCGCGCCGGTGGTCTCCAGGCCGTCGTCGCGCATATACAGGACTGCCGAGCCGCCGGGCGAGATCGTCAGGGTGTCGTCGCCGCTGCCCAGGTTGATTCCGACATAGGTTCCGCCGGTGACCGAGACCTGGTCGTTCCCGGCCCCCAGGGATACCGACACGGTACCGTCCGTCGAGACGACGTCATCGTTGTCGCTCGTGACGACCGTCTCGATGCTGACCAGCGTGTCGGTATAGCCGAGACCGGTCTCGACCACGGTGCCGCCGGCCGAGGCCAGGGTCGCCGAGACGCCCGACGGGGTGCCGGTTCCGTCGTACAGCACGGCGTCCGCGCCGCTGCCGCCCGACACCAGGTCGTTGCCGGCGCGCGGCGCCAGTACGTCGGTCCCGGCACCGCCGGACAGGGCGTCGTTGCCGTCGCCGCCGATCAGCGTGTCGGATCCGACGCCGCCCACCAGCGTGTCGTCGCCGAGGAACCCGAAGAGGTAGCTGCCGGAGTTGGCGGCGACCAGCAGGTCGTCGCCCTGGCCGCCGAGGACATCCTCGATGCCGGACAGGGTGTCACCCTGCGCCTGTCCTCCGGAGCCCGACCCGGTGCTCAGATTGACGGAGATGCCGACCGTGTCCTGCACGTACTCGACCGCGTCCCGGTCGGCGCCGCCGGCCAGGAGATCGGCCCCGGCGCCACCCCCCAGGATGTCGTTGCCGGCGCCGCCCGAAAGGGTGTCGCTGCCGGCGTCGCCGTACAGGATGTCGTGGCCGGTCCCACCGAGGACGAGGTCGTCGCCGTCCAGGGCCGACACCGTGTCGGCGCCGTCGAGCGCGCTGATGACGTCGCCGGCGGTGGTGCCGGTTATGTCGTCGTTGCCGGCGCTGCCGGTGATGCCCGCCGGCGCCTCGGCGAAGGTGATCAGGGTGCTGCCGCCGAAGTCGGTTACCGTGAAGGTGAGGGTACCGCCGAGATCGATGACGGTGCCGATGGTGATCTCGGGCGACGCGAAGTCGGTCGCATCGGTGTCGACCTCCAGGCTGCTGCCGTTGAACTGCACGTTGGCATTGGTCAGCCCGGTGATGCCGGTGATCTGGATGACGTCGCCGGCGGCAAGGTCGCCGATCGTGTCGCCGTCGTGGTTCGCCTGGCTGCCGGTGAAGGTGTCCTCGCCGGCACCGCCGGACAGCGTGTCGACGTTGGCGCCGCCGCGCAGCACGTCGTTGCCCTCGCCGCCGTACAGCAGGTCGTTGCCGGAAAAGCCGCTGAGCGTGTCGCTCTCGGCGCCGCCGAAGATGGTGTCCTCGCCGTCGCCGCCGGACAGCGTGTCGGCGCCGGAGCCGCCGGACACCAGGTCGTTGCCCTTGCCGCCCCACATCCAGTCGTTGCCGTCGCCGCCGAACAGCTGATCCTGCCCGCTGCTGCCGATGAGGGTGTCGTTGCCGAGGCCGCCGAAGACGGTGTCCTGGCCGTCGCCGCCGGACGCCGCGTCGTTGCCGTCCTCGCCGTACAGCAGGTCGTCGCCGGTGGCGCCGTAGTTGAAGTCGTTGCCGGCGCCGCCGTAGATCGTGTCGTCGTCCCCGCCGCCATACAGGGTGTCGTTGCCGCCGATCCCCGACAGCACATCGTGACCGTCGAGGCCCGAGATGATGTCGTTGACGGACGTCCCGGTGATCGTGTCGTTGCCGACCGTACCCGTGATGCTAGCCATCTCCACCCCCGGCTCGGAAAAATAATTTTCAACGGTCCCGAGAATTTATTGTTGTTTGACTCGACGGGTGACGCAACCGCGTATTAACCATGATTTGCAATAGAATGCCGATGAATGGCTTGATGTCGCGCTTGAATGGAATGGTACTACCGGTTGTTTAGGCGGTATTTTTCTTTCCCGGTCATAAGAGAAAACGCGACATCGAATCCCGGGCAGAAATCGAGTCCAGGAAGTCAGTACCATCTACGGTCGTGCCGAGCGCGCCGTCCCGGAGAGCCGCCGGCGGCGGCGGTCACCGCAATCGGGGCGGCAGAGGGCGCTCGGGGGTGGCGCGCAGCGTCCTGCCGGTTACCATGGCACGGTATCTGCAGGTTCGGTCGGAGAGGCTCTGGCGAGGGTACATGAGACAGCGCAGGCAGAAATTCGAGGAGCGCGTCACGATCGACGATCTGGCGAATGCCTACGACCGAACCATGGCGGGCCGGCCGGTACGGCTCCCGGCGGCGCGTCCGGCGCCCGGGCGCGGTTCTGCCAAGCCGCGATCGTTTACCGTCAGCCAGGGCGACGTCCGACTCTCCCGTCTCAAGGCGCGCGCCGAGGGTATTCGCTTTGCCCTGCAGTATGAGAACCAGTCCGCCGCGCAGGCCAAGGTCTTGCGGCAGATCCTGCACAACCTGGAACTGGCGATCCGCGGCATGGAGATGACGTTGCGCGGGACCTGATCGTCTCGGCGTGCGCAGGCCCGCGCGCCGTCCCGCAAGTTTCCTGCAGCAACCGGAGGGCCGAAACGCCCCGGACCAAAGTCACATGGTACGCGATCTGTCAAAGCTCGTATCGACGGTCAACGAGCATCTTCCGATTTCGGAGATCGCCCGGTTCCCCGTCCTGGATGGTGTTCTTCAGTGGTGGCGGAGCCATGGCGATGGTTTGCCGCCCGGTGTCGATCCGGTCGAACTGCCGCCGCGGTCGCTGAGGCACCTGATCCTGGTCGACCTTCCGAACCCGGACGAGGCCGTGATCCGGCTGGCCGGCACACTGGCCTGCGACATCTACGGGCGGGAGTTGAAGGGAACCTCGGTTCACGCGTTCTTCGACCAGGACGGGGCGGGCCAGGTCCTGGCCGATCTCCGTCGGGTCCAGGCGGAAGGCTCGCCGTTGCTCACGCGCAGGCGCTACGTGTCGATCAATCAGAAGATGTGGAGCTACACGCGGCTGCTGGTGCCGATCCAGCCGGACCCGACCGGCGTCGCCCGCGTTCTGAAGGCGCTGGAACCCGTTACGTTTCAGCGGGTTTCGGCCCCGGCTCCAGGGAGCTAGGTCGTGCGGCAGCGACCGGACTCGACGCCGGTTCGCGCAATGGTCAGTATGATCCGGACGGAGTCTCGGCGGAGTCCGGCGTGCGGCTCAAGTGGCTGGTGGTTCTCACCGTCGTCGGAGTCCAGCTTGCGGCGGCGGCACTGGTGGTCGGCGCGACCTGGCAGTCGGTCTCGGACGGTGTCAGCGCGAACGCGCGGGAGTCCATGCACCGGCTCGGGCGGGCGGCGCGCGACCGGTTTCAGCGCTTCATTTCGCCGGCCGAGGCGGCATCGGGGCTGCTCCGGCGGCTGATTTCCGATGGGGTTCTCGGCTTGTCGGACGTCGAGCGGCTGGAGCGGTTCATGATCGAGCCGCTGCGGCTGAACCCGAGCTTCGATTCGATCTACTACGGCCTGTCCGACGGCGATTTCCTGTACGTGGCCCGCGACCGTGACGGCGGCGGCTTCCTGGTCAAGGAGATCCGCCACGTCGACGGGGAGCGGCGGGTCACCTTCAGGCGGCGCGACGATGACAAGCGGATCGTCGAGACCTGGCTGGACCCCGAGGATCGGTATGATCCTCGTCTCCGGCCGTGGTTCTCGGCGGCTACCGAGACCGACGCGCCGGCATGGACGACGCCCTACGTCTTCTTCACCTCGCGCCGGCCGGGTGTCAGTACGGCCACGGCGGTCGTCGACGCCGAAGGCGACCGATGGGGAGCGGTCGCGGTCGATATTGAGCTCAGCGCATTCGAGGGCCTGCTCTCGGAGCTCTCGACGAGTTCGGAGGTCGCGTTCGTCGTCGATCGGTTCGGGGCGATCGTTGCGGCGCCCGACCGCCCGGAACGCTGGCCGGGGGTGTTCGGGGCCGATCCGCTGACCGGCCGGACGGTGGTTTCCGGACAGCGGTTCCGCGACCTGGTCGAGGAGGCCGGTCGGCTGGGGCGCCGTTTCGGGGAGATCGACGGTGGCGGCGGAGACTACTGGGTGGACCTGCAACGGTTCGAGACCGTGTCGCCGCCCTGGCTGATGGTGGTCGCCGTCCGACCCGATTCGCTGTTCGGATGGGTGAATGCGCTGCGCGACCGAATCGTCGTCGCCGTGCTGGCGATAGCCGTGGCGGCGGTGATGCTGACGCTGATCGCCTGGCGATACGGGGTCGAGCGGCCGGTGGACCACGTCACGATGCGGCTGCGACGGATCGCCGACGGCGGCCTCGATCCGCGGCCGAAGCTTCGCGGACCGAGCGAGTTCCGGGAGCTGGACGCGGCGGCGCTGGAGGCCGGTTCCCGCATCCAGGAGCGCGAGCGCTCCAACCGGACGCTCGTCGACACCCTGCGCGAGTACGAACAGGCCGTGCAGCAGGCGCCGGTCGGCATCGCCATTCTGGAGCCGGACGGCCGCGTGGCGTTCGCGAACACCACTTACCGGCGGGTGGTCGGTCCGGAAGACCCGCTCGGGAAGCCGCCATGCGTGTTCGCGCCGGCCGGCGACGGCGGCGAGGGGATGGCGGGCCGGCTCGAGGCCCTGCACGCCGGCCGGACGGTCCGCGAGGACATCACCGTGCCACGCGCGGACGACGGCACCGGGGCGGTGCTGCAGTGCATGCTCTCGCCGTTGTCCGCGGAGCAGGGGCGGGACGGCCGGGCGGTCCTGGTGGTCGAGGACGTCAGCGGCCGGAAGCGGGTCGAGAGCCATCTGATCGATGCCCGAAACGCCGCCGAGCGCAGCGACCGGGCCAAGACCGCCTTTCTGGCGCAGATGAGTCATGAGTTGCGGACGCCGCTGAACGCCATCATCGGCTTCAGCGACGTCATGCGGAGCGAGATCTTCGGGCCGATCGGCTCGCGGCGCTACGCCGAGTATGTCGGCCACATCGAGACCAGCGCCCGTCATCTGAAGGATCTGATCGACCGGGTGCTCGACGTCTCGCGGATCGAGCAGGGCGCGCTGCAGGTATCGATGCAGGACACCGATCCGGTGGCGCCCATCCGGGAGGCCGTCGAGATGGTCCGTCCGTCCGCCGACGAGGCGGGCGTCGCGCTCGAACTCGGGGTCGACCGGGAACGGCTGCCGGAGCGGATCTTCGCCGACCCGTCGGCGATCCGTCAGATCGTCGTGAACCTGACCTCCAATTCGGTGAAGTTTTCCCGGCGGGGATCCCCGGTGGCGACCACGGTGGCCGGCGGCCCGGACGGCGGGATCGAGATCGTGGTCGCGGACAGCGGCGCAGGCATTGCGGCGGAGGACCTGCCGCACGTGTTCGAACCGTTCTGGCAGGGCGGATCGGCCTGGAACGCCGGACGCGCCGGCGTCGGCCTCGGGCTGTCGATCGTGCGCATGCTGGTCGACCTGCACGGCGGCAGCGTCGAGATCGACAGCGCTCCGGGCTCGGGCACCCGGGTCCGGGTGCGGTTGCCGGCCGGGCAGCCGTCGGCCGGCGCGTGATCAGCCCTGGGCGTCGACCCGCTCGCCGTGCCGGGTGCAGGCTGGGTCGGCGAGATCGACGAACACCGGGGCGATGTCCTCCGGCGTCTTCAGGGACATCGGATCCTCGCCGGGGAATGCGGTGGCGCGCATCTTGGTCCGCACGGCGCCGGGGTTCAGCAGGTTGACCCGCAGCGACGACTTGCGGGTCTCGCCGGCGTAGCTGCGAACCATGGCCTCCAGCGCCGCCTTGGAGGCGGCGTAGGCCCCCCAGTTCGGCCGCTCGCCGATCGCGGCGTTCGAGGTCACGAACACCGCCCGGCCGGCGTCCGACTGCCGCAGCAGCGGGTCCAGGCTGCGGATCAGGCGATGGCAGGCCGACAGGTTGATCGCCATGACCTCGTCCCACATCTTCGGGTCGTACATGGCGATCGGCGTCAGCACGCCCAGGCTGCCGTGGTTGGCCACCAGCACGTCGAGCTTCTTCCAGCGCTCGTAGATCGAGGCGCCCAGCCGGTCGATGGCCGCGTAGTCGGTCAGGTCGAGCGGCACCAGGGTGGCGCTGCCGCCGGCCCGCTTCACCCGGTCGTCGGTCTCCTCCAGGCCGCCGACCGTGCGCGCCACCAGGATCAGGTGCGCGCCCTCGCGGGCGAAGGCTTCGGCGACGGCGGCGCCGATACCGCGCGACGCGCCGGTGATCAGGGCGAGGCGCCCTTCGAGACGTCCGGTCATGACTTCAGGCCTCAGGAAGCTTCGGCGAGCAGCGAGAGCTGCCGGGCGGCGTTGCCGCCGTCGCGGTCGGTCAGGGCGATCGGGTAATCGCCGGTGAAGCAGGCGTCGCAGTACTGGATCGCCTCGGGATCGCGGCGCGGCTCGCCCATCGCCCGGTACAGGCCGTCGATCGAGATGAAGGCGAGGCTGTCGACGCCGATCACCCGGGCCATCTCCTCGACCGACATCCGGGCCGCCAGCAGCTTCTCGCGCTCCGGCGTGTCGACGCCGTAGAAGCAGGAGTGCGTGGTCGGCGGGCTGGCGATCCGCATGTGCACCTCGCGGGCGCCGGCCTGGCGGACCATCTCGACGATCTTGGTCGAGGTGGTTCCGCGGACGATCGAGTCGTCCACCAGGATGACCCGCTTGCCGGCGAGTTGGGCCCGGTTGGCGTTGTGCTTCAGCTTGACGCCGAGGTGGCGGACCTGATCGGTCGGCTGGATGAAGGTGCGCCCGACATAGTGGTTGCGGATGATGCCGAGCTCGAACGGGATGCCGGCGGCGGCGGCGTAGCCGACGGCGGCCGGCACGCCGGAGTCCGGCACCGGCACCACCACGTCGGCCTCGACGCCGGACTCCTTGGCGAGCTCGGCGCCGATCGCCTTGCGGGCGGCGTACACGCTGATGCCCTCGACCAGGCTGTCCGGGCGGGCGAAGTAGATGTACTCGAAGATGCAGAACCGGCGTTCCGCCGGGCGGAACGGGAAATACGACTTCAGCCCGGTCCCGTCGATCACCAGGAGCTCTCCGGGCTCGACGTCGCGCACGAAGTCGGCACCGATGATGTCGAGCGCGCAGCTCTCCGAGGTGATGATGTAGGAATCGCCGAGCCGCCCGAGGATCAGCGGCCGGACCCCGTTCGGGTCGCGCAGGCCGATCAGCGCGCTGCTCGACAGGCAGACCAGCGCATAGGCGCCGTCGACCTGGTTCATCGCCTCGATCAGCCGGTCGACCACGGTGCGCCGGCGCGAGCGGGCGATCAGGTGGACGATGGTCTCGGTGTCGGTCGTCGACTGGAAGATGCAGCCCTGGCGGACCAGCTGCTGGCGCAGGATCAGCGCGTTGGTCAGGTTGCCGTTGTGGCACAGCGCGAAGCCGCCGAACTCGAAGTCGGCGAACAGCGGCTGGACGTTGCGGATCGCGGTCTCGCCGGTGGTGGCGTAGCGGTTGTGGCCGATCGCCGCGAACCCGGTCAGCTTGGCCACCGTGTTCTGGGCGTCGGCTCCGAAGTTCTCGCCGACATGGCCGAGACCGCGGTGGGCGTTGAAGTGCTCACCGTCGGTCGCGACGATGCCGGTGGCCTCCTGGCCGCGGTGCTGCAGGGCGTGCAGGCCGAGCGCGGTGTGGGCGGCGGCGTCGGGGGTTCCGAAGATCCCGAACACCCCGCATTCCTCATGCAGGTGGTCGTCGTCGAAGGGCGAGGTGGTGAGCGTCATGCGTCCCGCATCCTGGGTGAGCGAAGGGTCGTCCCGAAATGGCGAAGAGCACCCGGTTACTGGGTGCCCTGGATCACGCGGTTCATCTCTTGACGTTCTTTGTCAGTATAACCGTTCGAGCCGTCCGGCGCATCGGCTTTCGGCGTCGGATTGAGGATCCGTTCGCCGAGCTCGCGGCGCGCCTGCTCCTCGGCCTGGCGGCGCGCCCGGGCGGCGGCCACGTCGGCCTCGTCCAGCAGGTGCGGCGGCACCAGGCTCCACAGGAACTCGGCGCCTTCCTCGATCAGCGGCAGGGCGCGCGCCTGGGTCAGCCACGCCGGGTGGTCCTTGCGCTCCGGCACCGCCCAGAGGATCAGCAGGTAGGCGAGGCAGACCAGCGCCGCCCCGCGGGCCAGGCCGAACAGGAAGCCGAGCGTGCGGTCGAGGGCGCCGAGTCCGGCCATCGACAGGGTCCGCGCCAGGAAGCGCGACACGATGACGAACACGACCAGCGCGAACAGGAACAGCACCAGCCCGGCGGCGGCATCGGCGATCGTGGTGTTGACGGTCACCAACTGGCGGGCGAAGGGCTGCAGGTGGACGTAGCCGTAGACGGCGACGAACAGGGCGCCGATCCAGGACGCAACCGACAGGACTTCCTGGACGAAGCCGCGCAGGAACGCCAGCAGGCCGGACAGCAGCAGCACCAGCAGGATGATCAGGTCGGTGATGTTGATCGGCAGGCTGTCCATCGGGACGGTTCCTCAGCCGGAGACGATGCGCCGGCCGAAGCCGGCGTCGTCGCTCGGATCGTGCAGCAGGTCGACGAGGTCGTGCAGGCGGGCGATCGGCACCAGCTCGATACCGCCGGCGGCCGGTCGCGCGCCCTTGCGGCGCACCGCCGGCAGCAGCGCCTTGGTGAAGCCGAGCTTGGCCGCCTCCTTGAGGCGCGGCTCGGCGTGGGTGACGGCCCGCACCTCGGCGGCCAGGCCGATCTCGCCGAACACCACGCTGCCCTTGGGGACCGGCACCCCGGTCAGCGACGAAACCAGGGCGGCGGCAACCGCCAGGTCGGCGGCCGGTTCGGATACCCGGAGGCCGCCGGCCACGTTCAGGAACACGTCGTTGCCGGCCAGGCTGACGCCGCAGCGCGCCTCCAGCACCGCGGTGACCATGGCCAGCCGGTTGGAATCCCAGCCGACCACCGCGCGCCGCGGCGTGCCGAACGGGGACGGCGCGACCAGCGCCTGGATCTCCACCAGCACCGGCCGGGTGCCCTCCATGCCGGCGAACACGCAGGCGCCGGACACGTCGTCCTGGCGGTCCGACAGGAACAGCGCCGACGGGTTGCCGACCTCGACCAGCCCGGCCTCGGTCATCTCGAACACGCCGATCTCGTCGGTCGGTCCGAACCGGTTCTTGACGCCGCGCAGGATGCGGAACTGGTGGCCACGCTCGCCCTCGAAGTACAGCACGGTGTCGACCATGTGCTCGAGCACCCGCGGGCCGGCGATCGCGCCCTCCTTGGTCACGTGCCCGACCAGCAGCAGGGCGATGCCGCGGCGCTTGGCGACCCGGATCAGCTCCTGAGCCGAGGCCCGCACCTGGGCGACCGTCCCGGGCGCGCTGTCGAGGGCGTCGACGTACATGGTCTGGATCGAGTCGATCACCACCACGTCGGGGCCGTCGGCGGCCTCCAGGCTGGCGACGATGTCGCGCACGTTGGTGGCGGCGGCGAGCCCGACCGGCGCGTTCGCCACCCCCAGCCGGCGCGCCCGCATGCGCACCTGGTCGACCGCCTCCTCGCCGGAGACGTAGGCGCAGCGCGACTGGCTGGACAGGCCGGCGACCGCCTGCAGCAGCACCGTCGACTTGCCGATCCCCGGGTCGCCGCCGATCAGGGTCGCCGAGCCCGGTACCAGCCCGCCGCCCAGCACCCGGTCGAACTCGCCGATCCCGGTCACCCGGCGCGGCGCGTCGGTGGTCTTGCCGTCGAGCTCGACGAACGACAGCCGGCGGCCGCCGCCGGGCTTCAGACCCTTCGGCGCCGCCGCCTCGACGACCTCCTCGACCAGGGTGTTCCAGGCGCCGCAGGCTTCGCACTTGCCGGCCCATTTGGCATGGACGGCGCCGCAGTCCTGGCAGACGTAGCGGCTGGTCGACTTCGCCATTCCGATACCCGCTACGGCCTCAGCACGGCCATCTGGATCGGGCCCTCGGCCCGGCCGTTGATGAACTGGTCGACATACGGGTTGCCGCTGCCGTCGATGTCCGCGACCGGCCCGGCCCAGATGATCTTGCCCTCGTACAGCATGGCGATCCGGTCGGCGATCTTGCGGGCGCTCGCCATGTCGTGGGTGATCGACAGCGCCGAGGCGCCGAGCTCGCGCACGCACTTGACGATCAGGTCGTTGATCACGTCGGCCATGATCGGGTCGAGACCGGTGGTCGGCTCGTCGAAGAAGATGATCTCGGGCTCGGCGGCAATGGCGCGGGCCAGCGACACCCGCTTCTGCATGCCGCCCGACAGTTCCGACGGCGACAGCTTCGAGACGTCCTCGCCGAGCCCGACCTGCGCCAGCTTCTGCAGGGCGATCTCGCGCGCCTTGGCGCGGTCCATGCGTTGCGCCTGGATCAGGCCGAACGCCACGTTCTCCCAGACCGGCAGCGAGTCGAACAGGGCGCCGCCCTGGAACAGCATGCCGAACTTGCGCATGAAGGCCTCGCGCTCGGCCCGCGGCAGGCCGACGACGTTCCGGCCGTCGATCTCGATGGTGCCGGAGTCCGGCTCCATCAGGCCGAGGATGCACTTCAGCAGCACCGACTTTCCGGTGCCGGAGCCGCCGATCACCACCACCGACTCCGCGACCCCGACGTCCAGGTCGAGGCCGTTCAGGACGACCTTCGGCCCGAAGCGCTTGTGCAGGTTCCGGATGCGGATCTTCGGCTGCTCGGCCATTCCTCGCCTCAGCTCGAGAAGAACATCTCGGTGATCGCGTAGTTCGCGATCAGGATCATGATCGACGCCGTGACCACGGCGTTGGTGGTCGCGGCGCCGACTCCCTGGGCGCCGCCGCGCGAATGGAAGCCGTGGTAGCAGCCCATCAGCGCCACGATGAAGCCGAACACCCCGGCCTTCACCAGGCCGGAGACCACGTCGACCTGCTCCAGGTACTGGACCGTCGACTGGATGTAGGTGCCGGCGTTGAAGTCGAGCTTGTAGACGCCGACCACGTAGCCGCCGAACACGCCGATGATGTCGCCGATCAGCACCAGGATCGGCAGGCTGACGGTGCCGGCGATCAGCCGCGGCGCAATCAGGTACTTGAACGGGTTGGTCGACAGCGTGGTCAGGGCGTCGATCTGCTCGGTCACCCGCATGGTGCCGATCTCGGCGGCCATGGCGGCGCCGACCCGGCCGGCGACCATCAACCCGGCCAGCACCGGTGCCAGCTCGCGGGTCATCGAAAGCACCACCACCGTGGCGACCGCGCTCTCGGCCGAGAACCGGGCGAAGCCGGTGTAGCTCTGCAGCGCCAGCACCATGCCGGAGAACAGCGTGGTCAATCCCACCACCGGCAGCGAGTAGTAACCGATCTCCAGCAGCTGGCGGCCGATCAGCCGCGGATAGAGCGGCGGCCGGACGCAATGGCTGACGGCATTGCCGGCGAACATCGCCAGGCTGCCGAGGGCGCCGAGGAAGACCATGAAGGCGCTGCCGATCGTGGCGAGCGGGTTCATGCGCCGGCGGGTCCGACGGAACGGGACGGGGCAACCTGCGCGGAGGCGGCCCGGCGCGCGCTGGTTCGGGGCATCCGTCGGGTCCTCACGCTGCCACGCCCTCGCTCCGCTCGATCACTGGCCGGTCCCGACATAGTGCCGGACGTACCGGCGGCCGAGCGACGTCAGCAACTCGTACCCGATGGTGCCGGCCGCGTCGGCGGCGGCGTCCGGCGTCACCGCCGGCCCCAGCACCTCGACGAACGCTCCCGGTACCGCCTCGACGGGCGGTACATCGGTGACGTCCACCGTGATCAGGTCCATCGAGACGCGTCCTACCACGGGACAAGTTCGCCCACCAAGCGCCACGACCCCGACCCCCGACAGGCTCCGCAGGTAGCCGTCGGCGTAGCCCGCGGCTACCGTGGCGATCTGGGATGCCCGCGGGCTGGTCCACGAGGTGGCGTACCCGACCGTGGCACCGGCCGGGACGGTCCGCACCTGGAGGATTCGGCCCTCGATTCGGATCGGGCACTCCATCGGGTTGGGTCCGTCGGCGTTCGGCCGGCCGCCGTACAGGGCGATGCCGGGCCGGGCGAGGTCGAAGTGGTAGTCGGCCCCCAGAAACACGCCGGAGGAGTTGGCGAGGCACGCCTTCATCGGCGTCGGCAGGGCCTTCCGGACCTGCTTGAAACGAGCGAGCTGGCGGGCGTTCATCGGGTCGGCGGGTTCGTCGGCCGAGGCCAGGTGCGAGATCAGGTAGAGCCAGTCCACGCCCGCGAGCGCATCCGGCGTCTCCAGCACCCGGCTCCACTCGTCGTCGCCGAGCCCGAGCCGGTTCATCCCGGTGTCGACATGCAGGATGGCCGGCAGCGCCCGGCCCGATCGGGCTCCGAAGTCGCGCCAGAGCCCGATCTGGTCGACGGCGTTCAGCACCGGCACCAGCCGGTACTCCGCGAACACCGCCTCGGTGCCGGGCAACAACCCGTTCAGGCAGCACACCGTCGCCTCCGGGACGGCGGGGCGCAGGCGCACCGCCTCCTCGAGCGTGGCGACGAAGAAGATCCGGCAGCCTTCGGCCCACAGCGCCGGCGCCACCCGGTCGGCGCCGAGGCCGTAGCCGTCGGCCTTCACCACGCCGGCACACGGCACGCCGCCCAGCCGGTCGAGCAGCCGACGGTAGTTCCGGCGGACCGCGCCGAGGTCGATCGTCAGGCGGGAGAGGGCCGCCTCGACGGCGGGATGGCTCGGGTTCATGACGGCGAGATATCAATGCATTCCGACATTGGCAAGGCGGCGCGGCCACGGGCTCTTTCCTTGCCGGCGCGGTCGACGCATGCTCCCGGCAAAACACCCGGCAAGGACCTTGGGGAGGATGACGGAATGGCCTACACCGAGAAGGTCGAGCGCGTGGCCGAGGCGCTGGCGGGGCAGCACGCCGCCCGCGAGCGGTTCGAGCCGCTGGCAGGCGACCTGGCGCTCGACAGCCTGGACGAGGCCTACGCCGCCCAGCGGGCGCTGATCCAGCGCTGGAGCGAGGGCACGCGCGGGCCGATCGCCGGCTACAAGATCGCGCTGACCTCCAGGGCGGTCCAGGAACTCTGCGGGGTCGACCATCCGTGCGCCGGCGCGATCTTCGGCTCGACCGTGGTCGAGAGCCCGGCGACCGTGGCGCGCGGCGACTTCGTGCGGCTGGGCCTGGAGTTCGAGCTGTGCCTGCGGCTCGGCTGCGACCTGCCGGGCGGCCCGCAGCCCTATACCGCGGAGACCGTGCGCGACGCCGTCGACATGGCGGTGCCGGCGTTCGAACTGGTCGAGGACCGGGCCAGCGACTATGCGAAGCTGAACGCGATCTCGCTGGTCGCCGACAACTGCTGGTGCGGCGGCATCGTGCTCGGCCAGGTCACCGGCGATTGGCGGTCCCTGGACCTGTCGGCGAACCCGGTGCGCCTCGAGTACACCCATGGCGGCGCCACCGAGACCGAGACCGCGACCACCGGTGCGGCGCTCGGCGACCCGCTGAACGCGCTCGCCTGGGTCGCCAACGTGCTGTGCGGCCAGGGCCGGCCGCTGGAGGCCGGCATGTGGGTGATGACCGGCTCGACCCTGAAGACCCGCTTCGCCGAGGCCGGCGACCGCGCGGTCTACACCGTCGAGGGGCTGGGCAGCGTCGAGGTCGACGTGGTGTGACGCGGGCGTCTCCCCTCTGACCCTCATCCCGGAACGGCCCGCCACCGGCGGGACGTATCAGGGACCCATCGGGGGGCGACGGGGAGGTCCCGGCTCTCCGCGGCGTTGCCGCTGCGGCCGGGATGAGGACGAATGTGGGCCTACTTGATGGCGTCGAGTGCCGCCAGCAGGGCGTCGTTCTCTTCCGGCGTGCCGATGCTGATGCGCAGCTTGTCGCGCAGCCGGTCCTGGTCGAACCAGCGCACATAGATCCCGGAATCGGCCAGCGCCCGGTACACCGCCCGGGCGTTGCCGCCGGGCACCGCGGCCAGCAGGAAGTTGGTCTCCGACGGCGGGGCGTCGAACCCGCGCTCGACCAGGGCGGCGCGCAGGCGCTCGCGCTCGACGCGGACCGCGGCCCAGGTCCTGGCGGCCTCGTCCCGGTGCTTCAGCGAGGCGGTCGCCAGCACCTGGGCGACCGCGTCGACGTTGTAGGAGTCCTTGGACTTGGTCAGCATCGGCGCCACCAGGTCCGGCGCCCCGATGCCGTAGGCATAGCGCAGGCCGGCCAGCGAGTAGCCCTTGCTCATGGTCCGCAGCAGCAGCACGTTCGGCAGGTCGCGCACCAGCGGGATCGAGTCGTAGCCGCGCGCCGGGTCGATGAAGTCGACATAGGCCTCGTCGAGCAGCAGCACGCCGTCGAACGCCCGGGCGATCGCCGCGATCTCGGCGGCCGGGGTCAGCCGTCCGGACGGGGCGTGCGGGTTGACCAGCATGGCGAGCCGGGCGCCCGCCGCGTTCCAGCGATCGGCGATGCCGTCCGGGGTCGACCAGTCGTCGGCCAGCGGCACCCGCACCAGCGGGCTGTCGTTCACCGCGGCCAGCACCGGGTACAGCGAGTAGCCGGGCTCGGCGATGCCGAGCGGGCCGCCCGGCTCGAGGAAGGTGGTGATCGCCAGCCGCAGCAGCTCGTCGCCGCCGTTGGTCGCGATGATGTGGTCCGGGGTCAGGCCGTGCAGCCGGGCCGCCTCGGCCCGGAAGCCGTCGGCCATGGCGCTCGGGTAGCGGCGCAGGGCGTGCCCGTCGATGCCGCGCAGCGCGTCCATGACGGCGGCGCAGGGCGGGTAGGGGTTCTCGTTGGTGTTCAGCTTGGCGATCACCGTCCGGGCCGGCTGCTCGCCGGGGGTGTAGCCGGACATCCGGGCGATGGCGTCGCGTTCGTAGCTCATGGCGATTTCCCCTTGGATACGGGCCTGCAAAGACACCGTTTCCAGGCTTTTCGCAAGGGGAGAGGCCGTGGGAAGGGCCGGATCAGCGCGCGGCGCGGGCGGCGGTGCGGGCCGACACGCCCTCGGCCCAGCCGATCGCCGTCTCGGCCCAGCCCGCGGGGATCTTGTGGCCGCCGGCGTGCAGGCACAGGCGGAGCTCGCGGCCGCTCGCGCAGCCGTTCCAGATCTCGCAGTCGAGCTCGCCGACACCGGCCTTGCGCACGGGCACCGCGCTGCAGCCGTCCTTGCCGCGCCAGAACGTCATACCCTCGCGAACGTCGCCCTGGTGGAAGCTCTGGCGGATCGGCCGGCCGGTCATCGGCACCACGGTGTCGCCGGTCCCGTGGGTGTGCAGCATGTTGACCGGGCCGCCCGGGCAGGCCAGCGGGTGCGGGCGCCAGAACGCGCCGGCGACCGGCATGAAGGCGGTGAACGAACTGCCCCGGAAACACGCGGCGTGCCAAGCCATCGAGCCGCCCTGGGAGAAGCCGCCGGCCCAGCGCCGGGCCGGGTCGATCGGCCAGCGCCGGTCGATATCGGCCAGCAGCGTGTCGATGAACGCGCTCTCGTCGCGCCGCGTCGACGGCGAGCCCTGGTGCGCCCAGCTGCCTTCCAGCCCGTCCGGCGCGACCAGCAGCAGCCCGTGCCGGTTCGCGGCCTCGGTGAGCTGGCCGATCGTCATCACCGCCGAGCCCTGCTGGCGGTAGCCGTGGAAGAACACCAGCAGCGGCAGTTGCGAGCGGCCATCCCAGCCGGCCGGCGTCCGCGCGACGTAGCTGCCGCCCTCGACCCGGATGCTATGGACCTCCTGGGCGGACGCGACGGTGGTGCCGGCGAGTGTCAGGAGCAGGCTCAGGATGAGGCGCAGCATGGAATGACATGGCGGTTGCCGGGCGAGAGTGCGGTCGGCGGCCCGGCCGGTCCAATGACGATCGGGTGAGGGGACGGCCGTCAGCGTGGCGCCCGGCTCCACCAGCGGCGCACCGCGACCGGCAGCAGCGCGACGACCAGCAACCCGACAAGCGGCAGCAGGGTGGCCGGATCGAACAGCAGTGCCGCGTCGAAGCTGGCAGCCTCGGTCAGGTCCTGCAGGCGGCTGCCGACGCCGCCCATGACGATGGTCAGCGGAGCGACGCCGATCAGGGTGGCCAGGAACACCCAGCGCAGCCGGATCTCGACCGCCACCGGCAGCAGGTTGCCGATCCAGGCCGGCACGACCGGCAGGATCCGGATCGCCGCCAGGTAGGCGACGCCGTCGCGCGCCACCGCCTCCTCGTAACGGGCGAACCGGCTGCCCTTGATGCGGGCGACGGTGTCCGGGAACACCCAGCGCCCGGCCGCCGTCACCCCGACCGCGGCCAGTGCCGATCCCAGCGACGCCAGCGCCGGACCTGCCACCGGCCCGAACAGGAAGCCGGCGGTCAGCATGACCACCACGCCGCCCGGCACCGGGGTGACCTTGCCGAGGGTCGCGAACACCAGGAACAGCCCGGCGCCGAGCGTCGGGTTCCGCCCGATCCAGTCGGTCACGTCGCGCGACGCCGCCAGCATCGCCGAAGGGTCCGGGGCCGCCGCGACCAGGCCGAGCCCCAGCACCAGCAGCGCCAGCCCGGCGGCGGTTCGCGGGCGGCGGGCGAGACGGAGGGCGATTTGGGAAGCGGTGACGTCGGACATCCGGTGGAGATGGCACCGGCACCGCCCGGCGTCCAGGCCGCATCGTCGGCAAACCGAGTCGCGGATGTCACCGTCGGTGAGCGCTTCGAGACAAATCGTTGAAAACAGGAATTTTCCCTGACGGCCTTGTCGGCTCGTTCGGGCGCCCCCATGCTTTCGGCATCTAGTGCAACAACAGAAAGGAGGTGATCCGATGTCGAGTGAGATCGCGGTACGGGTCGAGCCCGTGTGCCTGGGTCGGATGTCGGAGCAGCCTTCGGCGGACGTTTGAGGCACCAACACGGGTCAGAGCCGACCGGCTCACGGAAGGGCCGCCTCTCGGGGCGGCCCTTCTTCGTGTGAAGGGGGCTGAGGAGGCGGCATGCGCGAGACCGACCTGGCGGCCCCGGTGGTGGCGTTCCTGGAGGGCCAGGGCTATGCCGTGAAGAGCGAGGTCGGCGCCTGCGACCTGGTGGCGGTGCGCGGCGGCGAGCCGCCGGTGGTCGTCGAACTGAAGCGGCGGTTCTCGTTCGACCTGCTGCTGCAGGGCGTCGACCGGCTGGCGGTCGCCGACACGGTCTACCTGGCGTTTCCGGCCGAGACCGCCGGCGACGCCTGGAAGCGGCGCCGGAAGTCGGTGCTGAAGACCTGCCGGCGGCTCGGGCTCGGCATCCTGGTGCTGCGGGCCCGGCCGGAAGGCGGCTACGCGGTGCTGCCGGAGCTGGATCCCGGGCCGTACCGGCCGCGTCCCGACACCCGCCGCCGCGGCCGCCTGCTGAAGGAGTTCGCGACCCGGGTCGGCGACCCGAACACCGCCGGCTCGACCGGCGTGAAGATCGTCACCGCATACCGGCAGGATGCGCTGCGGATCGCCGCGGCGCTCGCCGGCGACGCGGTGTTGCCTGTCGCGGACCTGCGGCCGCTGGCCCGGTCGGTGCCGGCGGCGCGGCTGCTGCAGCAGAACGTCTACGGCTGGTTCGAGCGCGAGCGGCGCGGTCACTACCGGCTGTCGCCGGCCGGCGCGGCCGCGCTGGAGACCTGGGGACAGGCTATCCGGGACCTCGCGGCCGAGGCTCAGTGCGCCGGAATGTGATCCTCGGAGACGTAGTTCGAGAACTTGGTGGTGGCGCCCTCGAAGTGCAGGGTGACGGTGCCGGTCGGGCCGTGGCGCTGCTTCGAGATGATCACCTCGGCCTTGCCGTAGGCCTTCTCGCAGCGCTCCAGCCACTGCTCGTGACGGTCGTGGAACTTCTCCGGGCTCTCGTCGGCGCGCTGCACCGGCTCGGCCTTCTGCAGGTAGTACTCCTCGCGGAAGATGAACATCACCACGTCGGCGTCCTGCTCGATCGACCCCGACTCGCGCAGGTCGGCCAGGACCGGCCGCTTGTCCTCGCGCTGCTCGACCGCACGGCTGAGCTGCGACAGCGCGATCACCGGCACGTCCAGCTCCTTGGCGATCGCCTTGAGGCCCTGGGAGATCATCGAGATCTCCTGCACCCGGTTGTCGATCCGCATGCCCGGCGACGGCCGCATCAGCTGCAGGTAGTCGACCACGATCATGGCCAGCCCGTGCTGGCGCTTCAGGCGGCGCGCCCGGGTGCGCAGGGTCGACACCGGGATCGCCGGGGTGTCGTCGATGTAGATCGGGGTGCGCTCGAGGTCCTGGCTGGCCTGCACCAGCAGGCCGAAATCGTCGTCGATGAGCTGGCCGCGCCGCAGCTTCTCCGACGGGATGCCGGTGCGCTCCGCCAGGATACGGGTGGCGAGCTGCTCGGACGACATTTCCAGCGAGAAGAACGCCACCGGCTGGCGCGGCAGGCTCGGGTCGCGCAGGTTGGCGGTCGCCACGTTGAAGGCGATGTTGGTGGCCAGCGAGGTCTTGCCCATGGCCGGCCGGGCCGCGAGGATCAGCAGGTCCGAGTTGTGCAGGCCGCCCAGCAGGTTGTCGAGGTCGAGCAGCCCGGTCGACAGGCCGGCGAGGCCGCCCTCGCGGCGGAACGCCGCCTCGGCCATCGCCACCGACTCGCTGAGCGCGACCTTGAACTCGGTGAACCCGCCTTCCGACTGGCCGTTCTCCGCGAGGTTGAACAGATGCGCCTCGGCCTTGCCGATCTGGTCGGTCGCCGGGGTGTCGAGGTCGCGGGCGAAGGCGTCGTTGACGATGGTCTCGCCGATCTCGATGAGCTGGCGGCGCAGGAAGCAGTCGTGGATCTCGCGCCCGTAGTCCTCGGCGTTGATCACGGTCACGACCGAGGCGGCCAGCCGGACCAGGTAGGCGGCGCCGCCGACCTCCTTCAGCGCCTCGTCCTGGTCGAACAGACCCTTGAGGGTGACCGGCGTGGCGATCTGGCCGCGGTCGATCAGCCGGCCGCAGGCCTCGAAGATGCGGCCGTTCACCGGATCGGCGAAATGCTCGGCCGCCAGGAACTCCGACACCCGCTCATAGGCGCGGTTGTTGACCAGGATGGCGCCGAGCAGGGCCTGTTCGGCCTCCAGGTTGTGCGGCGGTTCGCGATGGGCCACCGGCTCGACGCCGGGGAACAGGGCAACGCGGGACTCGGTCTCGGGCATGGCGGACGACGGGCCGGTTGGGTTTCGGGTACGAGGCGGGCCGGCGGTTCTGCCGTGCGTCATGAGAATATCACAACCGATAGCCCGTCGGCGGCGCGCAAGCTACCGGTCGGCAGAGAGAATCGTGGGGACGAATGGGCCGCGACTCTGTGGATCGTTCGCGTAACCCGTTGTGCGGCAAGAGCGCACGAGGTGCGCTGCTGTGGACAGTGCGCGAGCGGAAAGACCGCGGCGGTGTTGCCGAAATGCGACGACCCGCGCAGGACGGTCCGCGCGGGTCGTCTGGATCGGCACTCCTGGCGACCGCGAGCGGCCGCGCGGGCTCAGGCCTCGGCGGCCTTCTCGCCCTCGGTTTCCGAAGCGGCAGCCCCGGCTTCCGAAGCGGCTTCCGCCGCGGCGTCGGCCCGCTCGAATTCGTCCTCCATCGCCTCGCGGTCGAGCGCCCGGCCGAGCTTGGCCTGGGTCTCCGCCTCTTCCTGCGAGCGCGCGATGTTGACGGTGACGCTGACCGCGACCTCCGGGTGCAACTGGACGCGCACCGGCTCCAGGCCGAGCTGCTTCAGCGCCTTGTCGAGGCGGACCTGCGAGCGGCCGACGGTGACGCCGGCGGCGGTGATCGACTCGGCGACGTCGCGCGCGGTGACCGAGCCGTAGAGCTGGCCGGTCTCGCTGGCGGCGCGCACCAGCACCACCGACAGGCCGTCGAGGGTCCCGGCGACCTTCTCGGCCTCGCTCTTGCGCTCGAGGTTCTCGGCCTCGAGCTGCACCCGACGCTCCTCGAACACCTTGCGGTTGGCGTCGGTCGCGCGCAGCGCCTTCTTCTGGGGGAGCAGGAAGTTGCGGGCAAAGCCCGCCTTCACCTTAACCACCTCGCCCATCTGGCCGAGGCTCTCGATCCGCTCCAGCAGGATGACTTCCATCGTCCTCACTCCTCGTCATGCGGGGCCTCGGCCCCGAGGGATGCCCTCAGCACCCCGCTTGGTCTCATCGAACGCCCGTTACACCGTAGGCGCTGCGGGGGGCGGGCCGGCCCGTCCGCGGAAATCGAAGATCGTGTCCACCAGCCCGATCAGCAGCAGGATCAGGGCCGGCCAGCCGAACACCACCAGCAGCAGGTACAGCAGGCCGAGCCAGAGGCCCGGAGCCGCGCTGCGCCGGAGCGCCCAGTGCATGAGCGACAGCCCCCCGAAGAACAACGGCAGCACCACGACCGGCACCAGGTTGTTCGCCAGGAAGCCGGTCCCGCCCGGCACGAAGGTCAGCGCCAGCACCACGGCCAGCGCCCCGAGCATCACACGCGGGGCGCGGATCGCCGCGATGTCCGGCGTCGGCAGCCGGTTCTTGCCGAACCGCCGCAGCAGACCCTGGGCGAGCGCCCCGTTGACCGCGATCAGCAAGGCCCAGAACGTCGCCGCCATGGCCGGGAAGATCCCGGCGATCGCCTCGACGAACTCCCTCCACTGCGGCGGGGGCGAGCCAGACGGATCGACCACGGCGTCGATCAGCATGGCCTCGAGCTGCCCACGGACCGCGGCCTCCAGCCCGCCTTCCTGCATGCCGAAGTACAGGGCCGCGGCCACGATCGGCGCCGCCGCACAGGTCGTCAGCATGATCACCAGCCGGTCCGGCCTGTCCGGAGCGCGCTCCGCCTGCCACATCAGCAAGGCTGCCGGCAGGGCGTTGACCACGCCGTAGTACAGACCGGCGCTGGTCCCGACCGAGAACAGGATGGCGAAGGTGGCCGCAGCCCCGGCCGCCGCCCCGTGGAACAGCCCCCAGGACAGCCCCACCAGGAACAGAGGCAGCGTCGCCAGCACGGCGAGCAGCATTCCGCCCGGCGAGCCGGCCGGCGCGCCGAACAGCAGCAGCGCACTGGTCGCCGCTGCCGCCCCGACTGGGAGCCATCCGGAGTTCATCGGTCATGACCGTTCGTCTGGCGATCGCGCCGGCCGCCTCACGTCACTTCAGGACGTAGGGCAGCAGGGCCAGGAAGCGGGCCCGCTTGATGGCACGGGCCATCTCGCGCTGCTTCTTGGCCGACACGGCGGTGATCCGGCTCGGCACGATCTTGCCGCGCTCCGAGATGAAGCGGGACAGGAGCTTGGTGTCCTTGTAGTCGATGGTCGGCGCGTTCGGCCCCGAGAACGGGCACGACTTGCGACGGCGCATGAACGGGCGACGCACGGCCGCCCGGGCAATCTGAAGCTGGCTCATGGCTTACTCTCCCTGCTCGTCACCGTCGCGGGGGCGACGGTCGCCGCGATCGCCCCGGTCACCGCGATCACCACGGTCGCCCCGGTCGCCGCGATCACCACGGTCGCCGCGGTCACCACGGTCGCCGAAGCGGTCGCCCCGACGGCCGCGATCGCGGTCCGACTTCGCCTGCATCATGATGGACGGACCCTCCTCGAGGGCGTCGACCTTGATGGTGAGGTAGCGCAGGATGTCTTCGTTCAGGCGCATGATGCGCTCCATCTCGGACACCGCAGCGGCGGGCGCCTCGAGATTGAACAGCATGTAGTGGCCCTTCCGGTTCTTCTTGATCCGGTAGGCTAGGCTGCGGAGGCCCCAGTATTCGCGCTTCTTGATCTCACCGCCGCCGGTCGCCACGATCTCGGCGAACTGATCGGCGAGCTGGTCGACCTGGGTGGACGAGATGTCCTGGCGTGCGATGAACACGCTCTCGTAGTACGGCATTGCGCACTCCTTGTGGATGTTGCGCCCCGGGCATCACCCCGGGGCAAAGCCGGCAGGACGAGATCCATGCCGGCAAGGAGCTATGTCTCCGGACGCGATGGGCGGCCGGAAGGCGCGCACTATACGCATCGCGGGCGTCGGTGCAAGCGGAATAGCGGTGCGCCTTCGCGTTGCGGGAAACCCGTTGACCTGTCGCGGTTTTCCCCGAAACTGCGGGTTATTCGCGATTTGGTGGAACGGATGGTCGGGGCCGATGCCTTGTGCTCGAGCGGGACGCGGGCGTGTCGATCCGGGGCTGTGCCCAACGGCGTGTCCCGTCTACGGGATCGTGCTGGTTCTGTTGGTCCTGCTGGCGCCTGTCGCCGTGCGCGCCGAACCGGTGGTCCGGGTGGTCGGGTCGGCGGTGTCGGTTCCGTTGGTGCCGCGGGCCGTCGTGTTCGACCCGGACGGCTCGCTTCCGACGGAGGAGGCGCGTCGCCGACTGTCCTGGTCCGGGGTCACGGTCGAGGACAGCACGGTCAGCCATGGCTATGTTCCCGACACGCTGTGGGCCCGCATCGTCGTCGAGGTTGCGCCGGAGGCGGCCGGGCGCTGGTATCTGAGCCTCGAGCTGCCGAACTTCGACCGCTTGCAGGTCTTCACGCTGCCTGATCCCGACGGCGACCCGGTACCGTTCGTCGAGCTCGGCGACCGGGTGCCGGAGCCGACCGACATCCTGACCCGGTTCCACATTGCCCCGATCGACCTGCCGCCCGGCCGGACCGTGCTGCTGGTACGCGGCCGGACCGGCAGCACGATGACCCTCGACCTCAAGCTCCGGAAGCTCGACGCCCTGCTGATCGAGGAACGGGCGTTCTTCGCCCTGCAGTCCTTCTACCTGGGCATCGCCGCGATATTCGCGCTGTCGGCACTCGGCCTCTTCGCCTACACGCGGCACGCGATCTATCTCGTCTACGTCGTCAACCTGATGGCCCACACCATGCTGTGGCTGCTCATCAACGGGACCGGACCGGGCTATCTGTGGCCGACGCTCGCCCGGTCGGTTCACCTCGACCCGCATCCGTTCATCTGGCTGACGGTCTACGGAACCGGGGCGTTCGCGGCGGACTTCCTGTCCACCACCCGGGTGCCGGCCGTGGTCTGCACGGCCCTGAAGGTCATGGCCGCCGCCGGGCTGGTCCTGGGGGTCGCCGGCTTCTTCGTGCCCGAGGACGACATCTACTGGTCGCACGCCCTGGTCAGCACCATCGCCCTGCCGATCCTTGCGGCACTGCTCGGCCTGACCGGGATCGGCCTGTACCGCGGCGAGCCGGCCGCGCGGCCGCTGATGCTGACCTGGCTCGGCCTGGTCGCTGCCGTGGTCTTCGCGCTGCTGCGCGACATCGGCGCCATCCCGAACAACACCTTCACCCTGAGCGGCGCCCAACTCGGTTCGATCTTCGAGATGCTGGTGTTCGCCTGCATGCTGGTGGAGCGGCTGGGGCGGCTGCAGAGGGAGAAGGAGCAGATTCAGCGCGAGGCGCTCGCATCCGCCCGCGAGCACGAGATGGTGTTGGAGCGGCGGGTCGCGGATCGCACCGCGGAGCTCGACGCGGCCAACGTCAGGCTTCGGGCGATCGTCAGTTCGGCGCCGTTTCCTCTTCTCCTGGTCCGCGAGGCCGACGGCGGCGTGCTGTACGCGAACCAGCGGGCATGCGACCTGCTCGGCGCGTCGAGCGATTTGATCGTCGGGCGTCCCGGACGCGAGTGGCTGGTCGATCCGGCCGCCCGGGACACGCTGCTCGCCGTCCTCGACGAGCGGGGCGTGGTCGAGGATCTCGAGGCCGAGCTGAGGCGGAGCGACGGTACCGCCTTCTGGGCGCTGATGTCGGTGGTTCGGATCGTCTATGACGGGGAACCGGTGCGGGTGGTGGCGCTCAACGACATCACGCGGCGCAAGGACCTGGAGCACGAACTGCGCCAGACTGCCGAACTCGAGGCGGCGGCAGCGGAGCGCGAGCGGTCGGCCCGGCGCCTGCAGCAGCAGTTCGTCGCGATGGTGAGCCACGAGTTCCGGACGCCGCTGGCGATCATCGACGGCGCCGCCCAGAACATCGAGGTGAGCGATACCCGTAGTGTCGGGCGTCTTCAGAAGATCCGGGCGGCGGTCCGGCGCCTGCTCAGCATGATCGACGCCTGCCTGGTCGACGAGCGGGTCGACGGCGGCGCGATCGTCCTTCGGCGCGAATGCGTCGTGCTGGGCGGCCTGCTCCGGGAGGCGGGCGATGTCATCAGGGCCGCGGCTGCCGGCCACACCATAATCGTGGAGCTTCCGGAGGCGCCGGTCGTTGCCCGGGCGGATCGGCGGCTCACCGAGATCGCCGTGAACAACCTGCTAGAGAACGCCGTCAAGTACTCGCCGCCCGGCACGACGGTGACGGTCCGGCTGGCGCCCGGCCCGAACGGAGGGGCCGAAGTGTCGGTATCCGACGAGGGGCCCGGGATCCCGGAACCGGAACGGGCGCGCATCTTCGACAAGTACTATCGGGCCGAGAACACCTCCGGGACGGCAGGGGCGGGGCTCGGCCTGCATCTGGTTCGCGCCATCATGGGCGCGCACGGCGGGACGGTCGAATGCGCCTCCACCGGCCCCGCCGGCAGCCGCTTCGTGCTTCGGTTCCCGGGCGACGACGAGGCGGCGGCCATGGCCGAGGTCGCGGAATGACCGACCGGACCCCTGCCGAGCCTATCGAGGTGATCGTCGTGGAGGACGATCCCGACCTGCGCGAGGAGGTCGTGGACTATCTCCTCGCCAAGGGGCTGAACGTGCGGGAGGCCGCCAGCGGCGCGGCCCTGGACCGGCTGCTCGGCGCGAAGGCCGCCGACGTGGTCGTGCTCGACCTCGGGCTGCCGAACGAGGACGGGATCGCGGTCGCCAACCGGCTTCGGTCGCGGGCCGAGTCGGTCGGAATCGTCATGATGACGGCGCGCGCGCGGGTCGAGGAACGGATCCTGGGCTACGACACCGGGGCCGACGTCTACCTCGTCAAGCCGGTCGACTACCGGGAACTGCTGGCGGCCATCAGGGCGACCCGGCGCAACCGTCCGACCGGCGGGCCGGCAAGTGCCGGCGAACCGGCATCGGACCTGACCTGGCGCCTGGACCTCGCGGCGTGGCGCCTGGCGGCGCCGTCCGGGGCGTCGATCAGGCTGACGAGGGCCGAGGCACAGCTGCTCGAATGCCTGACCGAGGACCCGGGGCGGCCGGTCTCCCGCGACATCATCGCCGAGCGCATGGGCAAGCTGCCGACCCTGGGAGAGCACAGATACGTCGACCAGGTCGTCAGCCGCCTGCGCCGCAAGATCGCGACGAGCCTCGGCTGGGATGCGCCGATCGGGGCGGCCCACGGGCAGGGCTACTATGTCGTCGACTCGGTCAAGCGGATCGACGCTTAGCCGGGCCGCACTCAGAGCGCGGGGAATTCCCCTTTTCGCGGCCCGTCGACACCGGCGCGGTCTCCGCGCCAACAGCACCCCGTGCCTTGACATCCGGGGCTCCCGGGCGCATCTCCCCGCCGCTAAACGGCGGCAAGCCGCCCAACGAGATCGCAACGGGGGAAATGATGGGCGACACGAACAGCGGTCGGGCCTTCGTGTTTCCGGGCCAGGGCAGCCAGGCCGTCGGCATGGGCAAGGACCTGGCCGACACCTATCCGGTCGCCCGCGCCGTCTTCCAGGAGGTCGACGACGCTCTCGGCGAATCGCTGTCGACCCTGATGTGGGAGGGCCCGGAGGACAGGCTGACGCTGACCGCCAACGCGCAGCCGGCGCTGATGGCCGTCAGCCTGGCGGTCGCGCGCGTGCTGGAGGCGCAGAGCGGCCGCCGGTTCGACGAGCTGTGCGACTACGTCGCCGGGCATTCGCTCGGCGAGTACTCGGCGCTGGCGGCGGCCGGGACCTTCGACGTGGCGACCACGGCGCGGCTGTTGCGGCTGCGCGGCGAGGCGATGCAGAAGGCGGTGCCGGTCGGCGAGGGGGCGATGGCCGCGCTCATCGGTGTCGAACTCGAGGCCGCCCAGTCGCTCGCCGCCGAAGCGGCGGAAGGCGAGATCTGCGATATCGCCAACGACAACGGCGGCGGCCAGATCGTGCTGTCCGGGCATGCGGCCGCGATCGACCGGGCGGTCGCCCTGGCCTCGAAGTACGGCATCAAGCGGGCCCTGAAGCTGACGGTGAGCGCACCGTTCCATTGCGCGCTGATGGCGCCGGCGGCCGATGCCATGGCGGAGGCGCTGGCCTCGGCCGACCCGCGGCCGCCGGTGGTCCCGGTCGTCGCCAACGTCAGCGCCGCGCCGACCAGCGATCCCGACGTCATCCGGCGGCAACTGGTCGAGCAGGTCACCGGTCGGGTACGCTGGCGCGAGTCGGTGGCGTCGTTCGCCGGGCTCGGCATCCGGTCGGTCGCCGAACTGGGGTCCGGCAAGGTGCTGTCGGGTCTGGTCCGACGCATCGACAAGGAACTCGAGGCCGTCGCGGTCAACGGCCCGGCGGATGTCGACGCCTTCCTGGCGTCGCTCGGCTGACAACAGGGGGAAGCAGGATGTTCGACCTGACGGGCAAGACCGCCCTGGTGACCGGGGCGACCGGCGGCATCGGTGCCGCCATCGCCGCGTCGCTGCACGGGCAGGGCGCGCACGTGGTGCTGTCCGGGACCCGCGAGGGGGTGCTGGCGGAGCGCGCGGCGGAACTCGGCGACCGGGTGTCGGTGGTGCCGGCGAACCTCGCCGACCTCGGCTCGATCGACGACCTGGCGAAGCGGGCCGAGGAAGCGGCCGGCGGCGGCATCGACATCCTGGTGAACAACGCCGGGATCACCCGCGACGGCCTGCTGATGCGCATGAAGGACGAGGACTGGGACGCGGTCCTGGCGGTCAACCTGACCGCCGGCTTCCGGCTGTCGCGGGCCCTGGTGCGGGGCATGATGAAGCGCCGCTGGGGACGCATCATCGGGATCTCGTCGATCGTCGGGGCGACCGGCAATCCGGGGCAGGCGAACTACGCCGCTGCCAAGGCCGGCATGGTCGGGTTCTCGAAGGCGCTGGCGGCCGAGATCGCCAATCGCGGCATCACCGTGAACGTGGTGGCGCCGGGATTCATCGACACCGCCATGACCGAGGCGCTGGCCGATGCCCAGAAGGAGAAGCTGCTGGCGGCGGTTCCGGCCGGGCGACTCGGGACGCCGGAGGACATCGCGGCGGCGGTCGTCTACCTGGCGAGCCAGGAAGCGAGCTACGTTACCGGCGCCACGATTCATGTTAACGGTGGCATGGCGATGCTTTGAGGCGCGCAAGCGCGGGGCGTGCTGGTTTTGCGGCGAGAGTTGTGATACAGCCCGCCGATCTGACGACCGGGGTCCCGCCAAGGTGGCCCGGAAGACAAGCAAATCCGGCCGGTCCGGCCGATATCGAGAGAGAGATCAGAGGGTCTTGAGACATGAGTGACGTCGCCGACCGGGTGAAGAAGATCGTCGTCGAGCATCTCGGGGTCGAGGAGAGCAAGGTCACCGAGAACGCCAGCTTCATCGACGATCTGGGCGCCGACAGCCTCGACACCGTCGAGCTCGTGATGGCATTCGAGGAGGAGTTCGGCTGCGAGATCCCGGACGACGCGGCCGAGAAGATCCAGACCGTCAAGGACGCGATCGATTTCATCGAGAGCAACTCCTGACGATTGCCTCGGTGTCGCCGGAACGAACGCCCGGCGACACCGGAGGTCGCCGAGCTAAGGGGACGCCGGCATGCGACGAGTGGTCGTCACGGGCCTCGGGCTCGTAACCCCGCTGGGCTGCGGGATTGAACACAACTGGAAGCGTCTGACCGACGGCGGCTCGGGGATCCGGGCCATCGACGGCTTCGACGTGTCGGACCTGCCGGCGAAGGTCGCCGGTCAGGTGCCGGCCGGAACCAGCGCCGATGGCGGCTTCGACCCCGACGAGTGGGTCGAGCCGAAGGAGCAGCGCAAGATCGACCGGTTCATCCTGCTCGGCATCGCGGCCGCCCATCAGGCCGTGGTCGATGCCGGCTGGCAGCCGACCGACGACGAGGCCCTCAACCGTACCGGCGTCATGATCGGCTCCGGCATCGGGGGCCTGACCACGATCTACGAGGCCAGCCTCGTGCTGGCCGAGCGCGGCCCGCGCCGGATCAGCCCGTTCTTCATTCCGTCGGCGCTGATCAACCTGATCTCCGGTCAGGTCTCGATCCGTTTCGGCTTCCGCGGACCGAACCACTCGGTGGTGACGGCGTGCGCGACCGGCGCCCACGCCATCGGCGACGCGGCCCGGCTGATCGCGCTGGACGATGCCGACGTCATGGTCGCCGGCGGTGCCGAAGCGGCGGTCTGCCGCCTCGGCGTGGCCGGCTTCGCCGCCTCGCGGGCGCTGTCGACCGCCTACAACGACACCCCGGAAAAGGCCTCGCGTCCGTGGGACGAGGGCCGTGACGGCTTCGTCATGGGCGAGGGCGCCGGCGTGGTGGTGCTCGAGGAGTACGAGCACGCCAAGCGGCGCGGCGCCACCATCTATGCCGAGGTGGTCGGCTACGGCCTGTCCGGCGACGCCCACCACATCACCGCGCCGGCCGACGACGGCGACGGCGGCTTCCGGGCGATGACGGCGGCACTGAAGCGCGCCGGCATGACCCCGGACGACATCGACTACGTCAACGCTCACGGCACCTCGACGCCGCTCGGCGACGCCATCGAGTTCGGCGCCATCAAGCGGCTGTTCGGCGACGCCGCCGGCAGGATCTCGATGTCGTCCACCAAGTCGGCGATCGGCCACCTGCTGGGCGCCGCCGGGGCGGTCGAGGCGATCTATTCGGTGCTGGCGATCCGGAACCAGGTCGTGCCGCCGACCCTGAACCTGGACAATCCGTCCGAAGGCATCGAGGGCATCGACCTTGTGCCGCACACCGCCAAGCAACGGACCGTGCGGGCCGCGCTGTCGAACTCGTTCGGCTTCGGCGGCACCAACGCCTCGCTGATCTTCTCCAAGACGGATTAGGCGAGCCGGCCGGATGGGGCGCTGGCTTCTCCGGCTCGCCTCGCTGGCGACCTCGTTCCTGATCGTCGCGGCCATGGCTGCGGTCTGGGGCTGGTCGGCGTTCAGGCAGCCCGGCCCGCTGCCCGAGCCGGCCAACGTGGTGATCCCCCGCGGCGCCGGCCTGGAGGCGATCGCCCGGCAGCTGGCCGAGGCCGGGGTGATCGCCGACACCACCCTGTTCTCGCTCGGCGCCAAGATTTCCGGCAAGGCGCGTGGCCTGAAGGCCGGGGAGTTCCGGTTTCCGGCGGCGGTCAGCCCCGAGCAGGCGCTCGCGATCCTGGAGCGCGGCGAGACCGTGGTGCGGCGGGTTACGGTGGCCGAGGGGCTGACCAGCGTTCAGGTGGTGGCGCTGCTCGGCGAGGCCGAAGGGCTGGACGGCACGATCGACGCGGTGCCGCCGGAAGGCAGCCTGCTGCCCGAGACCTACCACTACTCCTGGGGCGACGACCGGGAAATGCTGGTCCGCCGCATGGAACGTTCGATGCGCGAGACGCTCGCGCGCCTGTGGGAAGGCCGGGCCGGGGACCTGCCGTTCGAGACGCCGGAGGAGGCGTTGGTCCTGGCCTCCATCGTGGAACGCGAGACCGGCGTCGCCGCCGAGCGCGGCCTGGTCGCCGGGGTGTTCGTCAACCGGCTCAAGCGCGGGATGCGACTGCAGTCGGACCCGACGGTCGCCTACGGGATCGCCGGCGGGGACGGGCTGGACCGGCCGCTGACCCGGGCCGACCTGCGCGCCGCGACGCCCTACAACACCTACGTCATCGCCGGCCTGCCGCCGGGGCCGATCTGCAATCCCGGCCTGGCGTCGCTGGAGGCGGTGCTGCGGCCGGCCGAGACCGACTACCTGTACTTCGTCGCCGACGGCACCGGCGGTCACGCCTTCGCCAAGACCCTGGCCGAGCACAACCGCAACGTCCGCAAGTGGCGCAGGCTGCAGCGCTAGGATCCGGGCGGCCGGCGTGATGGAGCCGCGGTCCCGGCCGGCGGATCGCTGGCTCTGGGCGGATCGCTGGCTCTGGGCGGATGCACTGGTTCGGCTATCATGCCGGATCGAGTGTCGTGCCGACCCCCCCGCGCCGTTCCGGGATCTCCCGCGTGTTGAGCGAATTCACCTCGCGGCAGTGGCTCACCCTGCTCACTGTCCAGCTGTGCACCATCCTGTTCGGGATCACCGTGACCAGTGTCGCGGTGATCCTGCCGCAGATGAAGGGCGCCCTGGCCGCGACCCAGGACCAGATCGCCTGGGTGCTTACCCTCAACCTGGTCGCGACGGCGGCGGCGACGCCGCTCACCGGCTGGCTGGCCTCGAAGCTGGGCTGGCGCCGGCTGATGGTCGGGTCCGTGCTCGGTTTCACGGCCGCTTCCGTCGCCTGCGGCACCGCCACGTCGCTGGAGACCCTGCTGGTCTTCCGGGTGGTGCAGGGGGCGCTCGGCGCCCCGATCTTCCCGATGGGACAGGCGATCATCCTCGCCCGCTTCGAGCGCCGCCACCATCCGATTGCGGTGATGATGTGGGGGGTCGGCGGGGTCATGGGACCGATCCTGGGCCCCACCTTCGGCGGCCTGGTCGCCGACGTCCTGGACTGGCGCTGGTCGTTCTTCATGATCCTGCCGCTGGGCCTGGTGGCGTGCATTCCCACGGTGCTGGCCCTGGGCGACGAGGAGCGCGGCACCTCGCGGCGGTTCGATTTCGTCGGCTTCGTCCTGGTCGCGGTCGCGATCGGCGCCCTGCAGCTGATGTTCGATCGAGGGCAGCGACAGGACTGGTTCGAGTCGGCGGAAATCGTGACGGAATGCGTGCTGGCGGCCGGAGCCTTCTATCTCTTCCTCATCCACGCCCGGTTCTCGCCGTCACCGCTGTTCGAGGGGGCGACCTTCCGGGACCGCAACTTCGTGCTCGGGGCCGGTTTCGCGTTGGTCATGGGAATGCTCCAGTTCACCCCGATGGTGCTGTTTCCGGCCCTCCTGCAGGACCTGCGCGGCTATCCCGAGTCGATCGTCGGTTACCTGATCTCCATGCGCGGCGTCGGCAACTTCCTCAGCTTCTTCGTGGTCGCGCAGCTCACCCGCCTGGACGCCAGGGCGACCCTGGCGGCGGGCCTGCTGATCCAGGCCGGGGCGGCGGCCTGGATGGGGCTTCTGGACCTGAACATGACCTTCGAGCAGGTGCTCTGGACCAACCTCATGCACGGGTTCGGCTTCGGCCTGGCCTATACCCCGATGGCCGTGCTCGCCTTTTCCACCCTGGACTCACGGCTGCTGACTCAGGGGAATGCGATCTTCAGCCTGCTTCGCATGCTCGGGAGCAGCCTGTTCATCGCCGTCATCCTCGTGGTGTTCGTGCGGTCGGCCGCCGAGGCCTACGCACACCTCGGTGCCGGCATCACGATCTTCAGCACCGACAGCATCCTGGCCTGGATCTCCCGGTTCGGCGATCTGGGCGACCCGGTCCTGCATTCCAGGCTCGGGGAGGAGGTAAGGCGCCAGGCGGCCATGATCGGCTACGTCAACTCGTTCAACCTGCTGGCGCTGGTGCCGGCGATCGCGGCCCCCGCGGTGCTCCTGTTCAGGCGGCGGGCCTGAGCGGGCGGGGCTCGGCCAACGGTATCGAGGCGTCTACGCCTCGCGGGTCGCCTTGCCCGGCAGCCGGCGCATGATCGGGTCGATCCAGGCCGGCGGGATCGCCTGCAGCAGGGTGACCGCCAGCGCCATCGGCCAGGGGAAGGCGATGCGCGGGCGGTTGCGCTCCAGGCCGCGGCGGATGATCCGGGCGGCCCGGTCGACGTCCATCAGGAACGGCATCGGAAAGTCGTTCGCATCGGTCATCGGCGTCCGGACGTAGCCCGGGCAGATCACCGACACCCGCACCCCGCTGGCGTGCAGGGTGCCCCGCAAGCCCTCGCCGAACACCTTCACGGCCGCCTTGGAGGCGCAATAGGCCGGCGCCCCCGGGAACCCGCGATAGCCGGCCAGCGAGGCCATCAGGGCGACCTGCCCGCGGCCGCGCCGCTGCAGGCGCGGCAGGACCGGCAGCACGGTGTTCATCACCCCGTCGACATTGGCGGCGAACACCGCGCGCACCTGATCCTCGGGCTCGCCGCCGGCCTTGCCCGAGGTTCCGGCGGAGATCCCGGCGTTGGCCACCACCAGGTCGAGCGGGTCGGCGTCGTCGGCTTCTAGCACCCAGGCGCGTACCGCCGCGGCGTCGGTCACGTCGATTGTTCGGACCCGGACGTCGGCGCCGGCCGCCCGCGCCTGCGCTGCGACCGCTTCCAGCCGGTCGGCCCGCCGGCCGCCGAGATGGAGCACTGTCCCGGCGGCGGCGTATTCGAGCGCCAGGGCCGCGCCGATTCCGCTCGAGGCTCCGGTGATGAGGATCGACTTCGGCTGCATCGAACGGCTTGCTCTCCGGTGTCCGGGGTCGGGCGGCTTGGCGCCCCCGATACCCCAGGATATAAGGGCGGCAACCCGTTCCGCGACCGTCCAGTGGGGTTCTCCGTTGTCCGTGATGAGCATGACCGGCTTCGCCCGCGTCGACGGCGGCGCCGAGGCCGCGCCGGAAGGCGGCGAATCCCCGATCCCGTGGACCTGGACCTGGGAGATCCGCAGCGTCAACGCCAAGGGCCTGGACCTGCGCACCCGCCTGCCGTCGCTGGCGGAGGGTTGGGAGAGCAGGATTCGCGAGCGGGCGCAGGCCCGGTTGGCGCGCGGTTCGGTCACCGTGACCTGGACGCTGGAGCAGGCCGACCGCGCGAAGGTTCCCCAGGTTGTGGTCAACGAGCCGTTCCTGCGCGAGATCCTGGCCCTGCAGGAGAAGCTGGAGGCGGACGGGCTGGTCTATCCGACGGCACCGAGCCTGGACCGTCTGCTGGCCATCCGCGGCGTGGTCGAGGTGGTCGAGCGGGTGGCGGACACCGCGGTGATCGCCGCCCTGGAGGCGCCGGCCCTGGCTGACCTGGACAGGGCCCTGGACGGCATGGTCGAGGCCCGCGGCCGCGAGGGCGCCAAGCTGAAGGCTGTGCTGGAGACCCATCTCGACGAGATGGCCGAGCTGACCGGTCGGGCGGTCGCCGCCGCCGAGACGCAGCCGGCCGCCCTGCGCGCCCGCATGGCCGACCAGCTCGCCCTGCTGCTGGAAGCCTCGCCGCCGGTGTCGGAGGAGCGGATGGTCCAGGAGCTGGCGCTGCTGGCGACCAAGGCCGAAGTCCGCGAGGAGACCGACCGCCTGACCGCGCACGTCGCGGCCTGCCGGGAGCTGCTGTCGGACGGCGGCGCGATCGGCCGCAAGCTCGACTTCCTGTGCCAGGAACTGAACCGCGAGGCCAACACCCTGTGCTCGAAGGCGGTCGACCTGGAGCTGACCGGAATCGGCGTCGAGCTCAAGACGAGGATCGAGCGGTTCCGCGAGCAGATCCAGAACGTCGAGTAAGCGGGGAGAGGCGGTCGTGGCAATTACGCGGCGCGGTCTGATGCTGGTGCTGTCGTCGCCCTCGGGGGCCGGCAAGACGACGATCTCCCGGCGGCTGCTGGACGAGGAGCGCACACTGTTCATGTCGGTCTCGGCGACGACGCGGGCGCGCCGGCCGGGCGAGGTCGACGGGCGCGACTATTTCTTCGTCGACCCGACCGAGTTCAACCTGATGGTCAACCGCGGCGAGCTGCTGGAGCACGCCAAGGTGTTCGGCAACTACTACGGCACCCCGCGCGGACCGGTCGAGGAGGCGCTCGCCGCCGGGCGCGACGTGCTATTCGACATCGACTGGCAGGGCACCCAACAGCTCCAGGACTCGGCCCCGCGCGACCTGGTCAGCGTGTTCATCCTGCCGCCTTCGACCCGCGAGCTGGAACGCCGGCTACGGGCCCGCGCCCAGGATTCCGACGAGGTGGTGGCGGCCCGCATGGCGAAGGCGGCCGACGAGATCAGCCACTATCCCGAATACCAGTACATCATCCTGAACGACGACATCGAACGCAGCGTCGCCGCGGTCCGCTCGATCCTGGCGGCCGAACGGCTCAAGCGCGAGCGCCAGGTCGGCCTGCCGGACTTCGTGAAGGGCCTGCGCGAGGGCAGCGGCGACGACTGAACCGCCGTCAGCCGGGATTGTGGATCACGACGTCCAGTCCCTCGTCCTCCGTGGGTGCCACGAAGTAGCTGGTGAACAGCTCGAAATCCGCCTCGGTCGGCGCGAAGTCGTGCTCCCCGTGCGCGTTGCGTTCCCGGAGCCGCGCCTTGCAGGTCTCGTCGGGCACGTCGAGCCAATGCAGCCGGCAGGCGGTGCCGGCGTCGTCGGCGATGCCGCGCATCCACTGCCGGCTTGAGATGGTATTCGCCGGAAAATCCAGCACGACGGACAGGCCGGTGCGCAGCAGTTCCGCGACGTGCGGGCCCATGACGCTGCGCAGGCGACCACTGCAGCGGACATAGTCGTCCAGCGCGGCGATCTCGCCCGGATACAGCCGGGCGAGCCAGGCATCCTCGGCGATCAGGACCGTACCGGGCCCGGCGGCGAGTTCCCGGGCGAGGGTCGACTTGCCGGCGGCGATCTTGCCGCACAGCAGGTGCAGGGTCGGATTGTCGGCGGTCATGACGGACTCCATCGAGGCAGTACGGGCGCCCGGTGGGCGCCGGATCGGACAGACGGCGACGTCCCGGCCTGAGCCCTCAGGCCGGGACGATAATTCGCCGCGTCGGTGTCCGATGCCTCGTCACGTCGTCGTCCGTCTCCCGGTCAGCCGACCGCCTTCAGCCGGGCCTTGCGCTTGCCGACCCGATGGTCGTGCTCGCGGATGAACTCCTTGACGACCGGCGCGATCTCGCGCCGCCAGCGGCCGCCGTTGAAGATGCCGTAGTGCCCGACCTTCTTCTGCAGGTGGTACTTCTTCATGTCGTCGGGCAGCGAGGTCGCGAGGTCCAGGGCCGCCTTGGTCTGGCCGACGCCGGAGATGTCGTCGAGTTCGCCCTCGACGCACAGGATGGCGGTCCGGGTGATGGCCTCGGGCTTCACCGGGTGCCAGCGGTGGATCATCTCGCCGCGCGGCAGGTCATGGTCCTTGAACACCACCTTGATGGTCTGCAGGTAGAACTCCTCCGGCAGGTCCATCACCGCCAGGTACTCGTCGTAGAAGGCGGTCCGCTTCTCGGCCTCCTCGTCGTCGCCTTGGACCAGGTGGTCGAACAGCTCATGGAACGACTGCATGTGCCGGTCCAGGTTCATCGAGATGAAGTTCGTCAGCTGGATGAAGCCCGGATAGACCCGCCGGCCGGCCCCCGGGTAGGGCGGCGGCACGACCGTGATCACGTTGTTCTCGAACCACTCGAAGTCGTGCTCTTCGGCCAGCTTGTTGACCGCGGTCGGGTTGCGCCGGGTATCGATCGGCCCGCCCATCAGGGTCATCGACGCCGGCGCGCACAGGTCGCCCCAGCCGGACATCACCGACACCGCGGCCAGCACCGGCACGCTCGGCTGGCACACCGCGATCACGTGGGTGTTCGGGCCGAGGTAGTGCAGGAAGTCGATCACGTAGTCGATGTAGTCGTTGAGGTTGAAGCGGTCCGCTTCGGTCGGGACCATCCGGCAGTCCTGCCAGTCCGTGACGTACACCTCGTGGTCCGGCAGCAGCGCCTCGACGGTGCCGCGCAGCAGGGTCGCGAAATGCCCGGACAGCGGCGCCACCACCAGCACCCGCGGGTCCTCGCGGGTCACGGCGCGCTTGAAGTGCAGCAGGTGGCAGTAGCTGCGCTTGATGACCGGATCGACCTCGACCTCGACCTCGCGGCCGTCGATCGGGGTGGTCGCCAGGCCCCAGTCCGGCTTGCCGTAGCGGCGGGTGGCGCGCTCGAACACCTCGGCGCCGGCCATCACCTGCTGGGCGTAGGGCGTGTAGGCGAGCGGGTTCCAGGGTGCGCCGGCCATCAGCCGCGCCATCTGGGCCGCACTGCGCCACGGCATCATCGCCAGGCGGGAAAACTCGTGCATGTGGTAGAGCATTTCCGGTCCTTTCGGGTCCGGGGACGGGAAGGGGAACGGCCCCGGTCGGCGCGCATGGTGCGCCGATAATCGTTAGAAGTCGATGAATGACGCACCTGCAGCATTCGTCCGTGCGGACGGTGCCGGAAGCCGGTCAGCCGAGCTCCTTCTTCATGCCGAGATGGCTGCCCACGAACCCCAGGCGCTCGTAGAACCGGTGAGCGTCGATCCGCCGGTGGTCGGTGGTGAGCTGCATCAGCACGGCCCCGTGCGCCCTGGCGCGCGCGATCGCCGAGCGCATCAGCCGCTCGCCGACCTTGCGCCCGCGCGCCGCGGTCCCGACGCGCACGCCCTCGACCTGCGCCCGGGTGGCACCGAGCCGGCTGATCCCGTGGATCAGGGTGAGCTGGAGGCAGCCGATCACCGCACCGTCGAGGTCGGCCACCAGGATCAGGTTGTCGCCCTGGGCCGTCATGCGCCGGAACGCCTCGCCATAGACCGCCGGCAGCGGTGTCTCGGGGCGTTCCCGGCTCTTGCCGAGGCCGTCGTCCGCCAGCAGCGCGACGATGGCCGGGAGATCGTCCTCGGTCGCGGGCCGGATCGTCAGCCCGTCGCTCTCGCGCTGCACGGCGTCCAGGGCGGTATCGAGGGGCTGGGTCATCGGCGCTTCTCGCGGTCGGACAGGGCATTGGCCAGGCGGCAGAACTCGGCGATCTGCAGGCGTTCGGGGCGGACCGTCGGCTCGATCCCGGCAGCCGCCAGCAGGGCGTCGCCGCCGAGGCCCTTGAGGCTCTGCCGCAGCATTTTGCGGCGCTGGCCGAACGCCGCCTCGGTGATCCGCTCCAGTGCCCGGCGTTCGGCCGGGTGGGACGGCGCCGGACGCGGCTCGATCCTGACCACGCTCGACCAGACCTTGGGCGGCGGGGTGAACGCCGACGGCGGCAGGTCGGTCACCCGGCGCACCGTGCACAACCACTGCACCAGCACCGACAGGCGGCCATAGGCTTCGCTGCCGGGGGCGGCGAGCAGGCGCTCGGCGACCTCCTTCTGGAACATCAGGGTCAGGGATTCGAAGGCGGTCGGGGTCTCCAGCCAGCCGAGCAGCAGCCGGGTGGCGACGTTGTAGGGCAGGTTGGCGACGATCCGACGGGGCGACGTGCCCAGGGTTGCGATCGGTACCTCCAGCGCGTCCGCCTCGACCAGCCGCAGCCGGCCGTCGGCGGCCTCGACCAGCGGTGCCAGGGCGGCGGCGGCGCGGGCGTCGCGCTCGATCGCGATCAGGTCGGTCGCGCCCTCGATCAGCAGCGCCCGGGTGAGGCCGCCCGGACCGGGACCGACCTCGATGGTGGTGCCCCGGTCGAGCTCACCGGCGGCCCGGGCGATCCGGCGGGTCAGGTTGATGTCGAGCAGGAAGTTCTGTCCGAGGCTCTTCTTGGCCGAGAACCCGGCGGCGGCGATCGCCTCGCGCAGCGGGGGCAGGGCGGCGACCCGCGCCGCCACGGGATCCTTCACGCCGAGGCTCCCGACGCCCCGGTGCGACGCTCAGCCATCCCGGCGGCCGTCCGCAACGCGGCGATCAGGCTGTCCGGCCGGGCCCGGCCGGTGCCGGCGAGCGCCAGCGCGGTGCCGTGGTCCGGCGAGGTGCGCACGAACGGCAGGCCGAGCGTGACGTTGACGCCGCCCCAGAAGTCCAGGGTCTTCAGCGGCACCAGCACCTGGTCGTGGTACATGCCCAGCGCCACGTCGTAGCCGGCGCGGGCCTCGGCGTGGAACATGGTGTCGGCCGGCAGAGGACCGACCGCATCGATGCCGTCGGCGCGCAGGATCGCGACGGCGGGCGCGACCACCTCGATGTCCTCGCGGCCGAGCGCCCCGCCTTCGCCGGCGTGCGGGTTCAGGCCGGCGAGCGCCAGGCGCGGGCGGGCGATACCGAAATCGCCGGTCATGGCCGCCGCTGTGATCCGAGCGACCTTGACGATGCCGTCGGTCGTCAGTTGGCGCGGCACCTCGGCGAGCGGGATGTGGATGGTCACCGGCACCACCCGCAGCGCGTCGCTCGCCAGCAGCATCACCGGGGTCACGCCGGGGCCGGCCAGATGGGCCAGGAACTCGGTGTGGCCCGGAAACGCGAATCCGGCCTGGTACAGTGTCTCCTTCTGGATCGGGTTGGTGACGACCGCCGCGGCGCGGCCGTCCCGCACCAGCTCGACGGCCCGCTCGATGGCGGCAGCCACGGCCGGGCCGTTTGCCGGGTCGGGCGTGCCGGGACGGTCGGGAGCGGCAAAGCCTTGCGGCAGCACCGGCAGCGCGTCGCCGAAAGCCGCGACGGCATCCTCCGGCGAGTCGATCGGCTGCAACGGCACCGAACGGCCGATCTTCTGCAGCCGGGCGGCCACCCGGTCCGGGTCGTCGATCAGCAGGAACGGGGCGATGCCGTCGGCGCGCCGCAGCCAGGCGTCGGCGGCCAGCTCGCAACCGACGCCGGCCGGCTCGCCGGGGGTGAGGGCCAGCGGCAGCGGGGCGACCATGCCCGTTCCTCAGACGCGCGGTTCGACGAAGGCGCTGCGCCGCAGATCGCGCAGGTAGCGCTGGGCCAGGATCTCGAAGCGCTGGGCCTCGAGCTGCGTGCGGATCTGCTCGGGGCTCGGCAGGTTGCTGGGCGGCGCCTTGCGCGAACACACCATCAGCACCATCACGCCGTTCGGCAGGTCGATCGGCCCGGTCAGCTCGCCGGCCTTCAGCGACGACACCGGGTCCCGCAGGACCGGGGCGAGCTCGCCGACCTTCATCTCGCCCAGGTTCGGCGACGCCGGCGACTTCACTTCCTTGGCCAGCTCGACCAGGTCGTCGCAGCTCTGCGCCGAGCTGGCGACCGCCTCGGCCAGCGCGCGCTGGGAGTCGCGGGCGTCGCTCGCGGCGTTCGGCGGCACCGGCAGGAACAGCTGCTTGAGATCGACGACGGCGGTCGCCGGGTCGGGCTGGGCGAGCACGCGGGAGTCGACGACCTTGATGATGTGGAAGCCGAGAACGGTGCGGATCGGCGCGGATATCTCGCCGGCCGCCATCCGCGAGACCGCCTCGGCGATCTCCGGCGCCATGCGCTCGGGCAGGACCCAGCCGACGTCGCCGCCCACGGCCGCGTTCGCCGCCCCGGAGAACTGCCGGGCGATCGCCCCGAAGTTGGCGCCGCCGCGGAGCTGTTCGGCGATCCGGTCGGCCAGTTCCCTGACCTGCGTCTCGTTGGCCGCGCTCTCGACCGGCAGGACGATCTCGGCGATCCGCTTCTGGGTCTTGCCGGCGTCCGCTTCCAGGCGGGCCAGGACGTCGCTCACCTCCTCCTGGCTGATGTTGACGTCGTTGCCGAAGCGCCGGCGCACCAGCTTGCCCCAGGCGATCTGGGCCCGCAGCTGGCGTTCGACGGTGTCGGGGTCGACGCCGAGGTCGCGCACGAAGGCGTCGAACTGGCCGGGTTTCAGGTTGTTGCGCTGCTCCAGATCGGAGCGGGCGCGGGCCATGTCCTGATCGGTCACCGAGACGTTCAGGCGCTTGGCCTCCTGCAGCTGGATCTGCTCGTCGATCAGGCCGCGCAGCACCTGCGGCGCGATGCGGCGGGCGGTCTCGTCGGTCGGCGGCAGCCGCGAGGTGACGATCACCATGCGCAGCCGGTTCCTCAGGTCGCGCATCGACAGGATCTCGTCGTTCACCACGGCCGCGATGCGTTGCGGCTCCTGCGCGAGCGCCGGAGGCGCCGGCACGGCCGTGGCCACGGCGAACATGGCAGCCATGATCGGCGCGGCCAGGGCGGAGCGGAGGGCAGACGTCATCGCGGTCAACCGGAGTGATGGGTCAGGACGGGAATTATATCAGCCGGCGGAGGCCGCGGCCATCGCGGCACCGCGCGCCGATCGCCGCACGACACGGCTCACTGGCTCTCCACGCCACCGAGATACTTGAACACGATCCGGAACATCACCCGGGTGTCGGCCTCGATGTCCTGATCTTCGATGTCGGAGCGCTCGAGATCGACGCCAAAGGTCAGGCATTCGTCCGAGTAGGTGAAGCCGGCACGGCCGCGCAGCAGCCTGTTGTCGCCGTCGGACAGGTCGTAGACGGCATTGAACAGCGTGCTCCAGTGGGGGGCCAGGGCCACGTTCAGGGTGGCCTCGACCTGCTCCCGGTTGCCGGCCAGATCGGATGCCGCGGAGTCGTCGATCGCGATGTAGTCGATCAGGGCAGCGAACCGCGGGTGGTGGTAGCCGAAGCCGAACTCGTTGCGGCGGACCGAGCCGGTCTCCTTGTCCAGCCGGAAGCGATAGGACAGGTCGAACTGCTCGCGCGGGCGGACGGTGAGGGCGCCGACGATATCCGACAGATCCTCGTCGAGCCCGGTGCCGGCATCGAACGCGCTGTTGCCGTAGAAGCGATAGCTCTGGCCGATCAGCAGCTCGGTCGATCCGCCGTTGTCGCCGTACACCCCGGTCCGTAGCGCATAGTCGACGCGCGAGCCGCTGGTGACCCGGTCCACCCCCTCGTACCGGTTCATCCGGAACAGGTTGGTGGTGTCGAACTCGAACGACCGGCTGTCCTCGTTCGGGATCTCGTCCGGATTGCCGCCGTTCGGCCCGCCGACGATGCCGACGATCGGCTCGACCACGTGGGTGTAGGTGGCGGCGCGCCGGGCCCAGGGATACTGCCACTTCACGCCGACCTGCGGGAACAGCCGGGCGGTGGTCTCGTCGTCGCCGCCGGTGGCCCCGGACAGGTCGCTGGCATAGTAGCCGTCGGTCTGGACCCGGCTCTCGAGGGTGAGGAGCTGACCGTTGCCCGTGGTGTGGGGCATCTTCCAGCCGTAGACCAGCGAGGCGCGGCGGCTGTCGGTGCCGCGTTCGCGGGTCAGCGCCAGCAGGCTGGCGTCGATCGACGACCGCCCGCCGAGGCCGTTCGGCTGGCCGACGAAGCTGTACTCGGCGAACGGCATCACCAGCGGCGTGTCGTCGGGGTCGCTGGAGGCCCGCAGGTCCTGCCACTTGTAGGCGTTCACGGCGGCGTAGTTGCGGCCTCGGAAGCCCTCCGCGTACAGGCGCGAGGTCAGCACGTCCTCGTGGCCGAGCCGGAACCGCTTCAGATAGGTGCGCTCGCTCGACTGCTGGAAGTCGAAGCCGCCGCGCCAGGTCCGGTCCAGCGCGAACCGGCCTTCCAGGTCGGCGCTGCCCTCCAGGCCCTGGTTGCCGGTCTCGTTGCCGTTGTCGTCGTGCTCGTCGACATAGGCCGCAGTGGCCTTCAGGTCGATCCGGCCGCTCGAGAAGCGCTGGCGGTACTGGCCGCGCAGTACCGTGCCCTCGGAGCTGAACACCATCGGCTCGATGGTCACGTCGCGTGAGGGATCGAAGACGTAGTAGTAGGGCTGCCCGAAGATCGCGCCGAGGTCGCCGGAGTAGCCGATGGTCGGCGCCAGCAGACCGGAGCGCCGCTCGACGGTCGGGTCGGGGTGCCGCATGTACGGGGTGTACAGGACGGGCACGCCGAACATCTCGAGCGTGGCGTCCTCGTAGATGATGTCCTTGGCGACCTCGTCGTGGACGACCTTGATCGCCTTGATCTGCCACAGCGGAGCCCGCGCCGGGTCCTCCTTGCAGAGGTTGCAGGGCGAGAACACGCCGCGGTCCATCACCTTGCGCTGGTCGGCGGTGCGCCGCGCCCGGTTCGCGGCCAGCCGGGAGCCGTCGGACAGCAGCGCCCGCAGGTTCTCGATGAACCCGGTCTTCAACTCGTCGTGCAACTCGGCGTAGTCGGTGAACAGCACCTCGCCGGTCGGCTCCATCAGGGCGACGTTGCCGCTCGCCGTGACCGTGTTGGCCTTCTGGTTGTAGGTGACGGTGTCGGCCATCAGGACCCGCGGGCCCTGGCTCATCTCGACGTTGCCGCGCGCGGTGACGACGCCGAGGTCCTCATTGTAGGTGAGTTCCTCGGCCTGCAGCAGGACCGGCGTCTTCTCGACGTCGAGGTCCTGGGCGCGCCCGGGCAGCGCCGCGGCGAACAGCAGCAGCAACCCGGCCAACGGCCCGAGGAGGAGGGCGGCGACCCGGCTCATCCGTCTTCGAGGTGCAACAGGCTCGTCATGCCGAGCAGCATGGTCACCGTCGCGGGCGTCCAGGCCGCCAGCACCTCGGGTATGCGGGACGAAAGCCCCAGTGCGAAGACGATGTCCGACATGAAGTACAGGAGGAATCCGGTGAACAGCCCGCTCGATGCCCACAGCAGAGTGCCGCCGCGCCGGGTCAGCCGCAACGAGAAGGTGGCGGCGATCAGCACCATGGCCGTCAGCAGCAGCGGCGAGGCCAGCAGGGCGTGCCAGTACAGCCGATGCTTGACCGCGGAGAATCCGGCGTTCTCGAGGATCCGGATGAAGCCCGGGAGCTCCCAGAACGACATGGTCTCGGGCGAGGCGAAGCTGTCCTGGATGTTCTGGATGGTCAGGCGTGTCGGTATCCGAATCGAGTCGCGATGCTCGGGCCGGCCGGAGGTCGACGTGACCACCACGTCCTTGAGCTCCCAGTATCCGGGGCCGAGATGGGCGATGCGGGCGTCCTGGCGTTCGAGGAACTCGTCGTGCGGGCCGAACCGGATCACCAGGACCTCGGCCAGTTCGGCGTCGTTCTGCCGGGCGGCGAGCGCGTGCAGGACGTGCTGGCCCTCCTCGGTGCGCTCGCGGATCCACAGGCCGCCCTGGCCGACGGTCATGAAGCTGTCGACCCGGTTGCGCAGGACCGTGTCCTCGAGCGCGTTGAAGCGGGCGGTCATGACCGACGCGATCGGGTTGACCACCCCGACCTTGAGGGCGCCGAGCATCAGCGCCACCGCGATCGCCGGCATCAGGAACTGCCAGACCGACACCCCGGCGGCGCGCGCCACCACCAGCTCGTTGGTTCGGGTCAGGCGGGTGAAGGCGAGCATGGAGCCGAACAGCACCGCGAACGGCAGGATCTGCTGACCCATGTTCGGCAGCTTCAGGAGCGCCATCTCGACCAGCACCGCGAAGTACGCGTCCTCCTTGCCGGAGCCGCGCCGCATCAGCTCGATCAGGTCGAGCAGGAACACGATCCCCATGATCGCCGAGAAGGTGCCGAGCACCCACACCACGAACTGGCGGCCGAAATAGGTCGAGAGGGTCAGCGACAGACGCATGGTGCCCTCACGCGGTGACCGGGGCCGGACCGCGCCGGCGCAGGCGCCGCCGGGTCATCGTCAGCAGGGCGATCAGGAACGGCCCGATCACCGCCAGCCACATCACCGGGATCAGCGCCGGATAGCGCACCGCCAGGTACTTCGAGCCGAGCCCCATGGCCTCCGCCGTGCCGGCCAGCACGATGGCGGCGACGATCCGTGCGGTCTGGCCGCGCCGCGAGAACTCGCCGGACAGCAGGATCGCCAGCCCGATCGTGGTCAGGGTCAGGGCCAGCAGCGGCGAGGTCAGGCGCTGGTGGCCTTCGGCGACGTACTCGTCGAAGTTCTTCGGGTCGGTGATGCGCTCGGTCGGGTACAGCAGGTCGTCGATGAACAGTTCGTTCTGGTCCCGGAAGGTGCGCTGGACCTCCTCGCGCATGGCGCCGAGGTCGATGGTGTAGCGGTCGAAGTACAGCACGTTGACGCGGCCGGTGTCGGCGTCGCGCTCCTGGCGCGAGCCGTTCGCCATGACCACGCGCGGCCCTTCCGGCGTGGTCACCAGGGCGCCGCGCTCGGCGACCAGGGTCACGGTCCGCTTCCGGTTGCGCTGGTCGTGGACCACGATGCCGGCCAGCTGGCCCTGGTCCTCGCGCGCCCGCACGTACACGGTCAGCCCGTCGCCGATCGAGCGGAACTCGCCCTCGCGCAGCACCAGATGGTCGAAATTGTGGCGGATCTGGAACTGCAGCTCCTTGAAGCCGCGATAGCTCATCGGCACCAGGTACAGCGTCATCAGGTAGGCCAGCGCGGTGGTCGCGACCGCCACCATCAGGGCCGGCGTGGCCAGTCGGATCGGGCTCATCCCGGCGGCCGACAGCACCACCATCTCGCGGTCGTTCGTCATCTTGTTGTAGACGAACAGGGTGGCGGCGAACGCGGCGACCGGCAGCACGATCGACAGCCAGGTCGGCATCAGCATGAGCGTGAGGTAGATGAAGCTCGGGATCGGCAGGCCGCGGTTCACGATCAGGTCGACGAACCGGAGCGACTGCGACAGCCAGATCACGCAGGTCATGGACACCACGATGAACAGCATCGCGGTGACGATCTGACCGGCCAGGTAGCGGTTGATGCGCATGCCTTCCCCGGCTCGCGTTCACAGGCTTGTCGGCGCATGATATCGGACCCGCGGTCCGTTGACAGCGCCCGCGGGCGACGGCTACCCCAAAGACCGCCGTCCCGCAACCCGCGACCCTGCGATTCGAGGAGCCCCAGATGAAGATCGCCTTCGCCAAGCCCGGACGTCCGAAGAAGGGAGCGCTCGTCGTCTCCGTGGCCGAGGGCGGAAAGCTGTCGCCGACGGCGGTGGCGATCGACAAGGAGAGCGGCGGCCTGATCGGCAAGGCGATCGCCGGGTCGCGCTTCACCGGCAAGCCGCACCAGACCCTGACCGTGTTCACCCCGGCCGGTCGGGTGCTGCTGTACGGCCTCGGCGATCCGGCCAAGCTCGATCTGAAGTGGGCCGAGGCGGCCGGCGGTGGCATCTACGCGGCACTCGCCCAGTCGGGCGAGAAGGAGGTCACGGTGGTGACCGAGAGCGGCGACGAGGAGCGCGCGGCCCGGGCCGCGCATCTGGCGCTCGGCGCCGAGCTGCGGTCCTACCGGTTCGACAAGTACCGCACGACCCTGAAAAAGGACGACAGGCCGAGCCTCGAGAAGCTGACCGTCATGGTCGACGGCCATGCCGAGGCCAAGAAGCTGTACGAGGTCGAGGCGGCGATCGCCGAGGGCGTGGCGTTCACCCGCGACCTGGTGTCGGAGCCGCCGAACGTCCTGTACCCGGAGAGCTTCGCCGAGCGCTGCCTGGAGCTGAAGAAGCTCGGCGTCGAGGTCGAGGTACTGGGCGAGAAGGAGATGGCCAAGCTCGGCATGAATGCGCTGCTCGGCGTCGGCCAGGGCAGCCGTCGGGAGTCCAAGCTGGCGGTCATGCGCTGGAACGGCGGCGGCAAGAACGAGCAGCCGGTGGCGTTCGTCGGCAAGGGTGTGTGCTTCGACACCGGCGGCATCTCGATCAAGCCGGCCGGCGGCATGGAGGACATGAAGTTCGACATGGGCGGCGCCGGCGTGGTCGCTGGCCTGATGAAGGCGGTCGCCGGCCGCAAGGCCAAGGCCAACGTCATCGGCGTGATCGGCCTGGTCGAGAACATGCCGGACGGCAACGCCCAGCGCCCGTCCGACATCGTCACCTCGATGTCCGGCCAGACCATCGAGATCATCAACACCGACGCCGAGGGTCGGCTCGTGCTGGCCGATGCGCTCTGGTACACGAAGGAGAAGTACAAGCCGGCCTTCATGATCGACCTCGCCACCCTGACCGGCGCCATGATGGTGGCGCTGGGCGAGGAGACCTGCGGCTACTTCGCGAACGACGACAAGCTGTCCGACGCCCTGAAGGCGGCCGGCGACGAGACCGGCGAGGCGGTCTGGCGGATGCCGCTCGGCGACGCCTACAATAAGATGATGGACAGCGACGTCGCCGACATGAAGAACGCCGGCGCGCGCTGGGGCGGGGCGATCACCGCGGCCTGCTTCCTGGAGCGGTTCGTCGACAAGACCCCATGGATCCACATGGACATCGCCGGCGTGGCCTGGTCGCGCAAGGACCGCGCGACCACGCCGAAGGGCGCCAGCGGGTTCGGGGTGAGGGCGCTCGACCGGCTGGTCCGGGACTACGTCGAGAAGCGCTGACGAGCGGGCGGGCGGCGTGACCGAGATCGGATTCTACCATCTGACGGCCACGCCGCTCGAGCGCGCCCTGCCGAAGCTGCTCGAGCGCACCCTGCAGGCCGGCGAGCGGGCGGTCGTACGGACCGCCAGCGACGAGCGGGTGCAGGCGCTGAACGGCCTGCTGTGGACCTACGAGGAGCGCTCCTGGCTGCCGCACGGCTCGGCCCGCGACGGCTTTGCCGACGACCAGCCGATCTGGCTGACCGCCGATGACGAGAACCCGAACGCCGCCCGGTTCCTGTTCCTGACGGACGGCGTCGAGGCGGCCGACCTCGGGCCCTGGACCCGGGTGTTCGACCTGTTCGACGGCCGCGACGACGCGGCGGTGGCGGCGGCCCGCCGGCGCTGGAAGGCGGCGCGCGACGCCGGCCATGCCCTGACGTACTGGCGCCAGACCGACCGCGGCGGCTGGGAGAAGGCCGGCTAGGCCATGCCGGCGGGTCCCCGGCAAATCCGATCCATCGCAAGAATGTTATATGATGATCGTATCATTTACGGCGATCATCCTTGTCGCAGCCGGGCCGGTGCTCTAGGTTCGCGACTCCGTGCAGTTCCACCATACAAGCTCGAACGAGTGGTCTGCGCGTGGAAAACCGAAAAGGGCTCCGGGCCGCACGCCACGATGCGGCCCGCAGGGACGACCCTCACAGGGCCGCTCGCCGCGCGAGATCCGGTGACGGTCGAGGATCAATGGAGGAAACTCGATGAACACCATCACGAAGAGTCTGACCGGCCTGCTGGTCGCGGGCATGGTCGCCGGCGCCGGCTTCGCGGCGACCGCGGCCGAGACCTACACCCTGCGGATCCAGACCCACTACGCGCCGGAGACGGTGTCGGGCAAGCTGGCCGCGCAGTTCGTCGACGACGTCCAGACGATGTCGAACGGCCAGCTCAAGATCGAGATGTTCTACTCGTCGTCGGTCGTGAAGTCGGTGGAGACCTTCGACGCGGCGGCGACCGGCATCCTCGACGGCGACATGACCGGCGGCGCCTACCAGACCGGCAAGAACCCGGCCTTCCAGTTCGTCGGCGACATCATGGGCGGCTACGACACGCCCTGGCAGCAGTACGCCTGGCTGTACAACGGCGGCTTCGAGGCGGCCAACAAGCTGTACAACAAGTACGACATGGAACTGATCGGCTGGTGGGTGTACGGCCAGGAGTCGCTGGCGTCGTCCAAGCCGATCCGGGGCATCGACGACCTGAAGGACTTCAAGTTCCGGTCGCCGCCGGGCCTCGAGACCGAGATCTTCGCCTCGCTCGGCGCCAAGCCGATCGTGATGGACTTCACCGAGATCTTCACCGCGCTCGAGACCAAGATCATCGACGGCGCCGACGCATCCGGCCTGGCCAACAACGTCGGCCTCGGCCTGTACGACCTGGTCAAGCACGCGACCTATCCGGGCTTCCACTCCATGCCGTCCGACCATCTGGCGATCAACAAGGCCAAGTGGGACGCGTTGCCGGAGCACCTGAAGCGCATCATGCAGGTCGCGATGCAGAAGCTGGCGTTCCAGACCGCCATGACCTTCGAGATCAAGAACTCGGAGGCGGCCGCCAAGCTGCGCGCGCAGGGCGTCACCCTGCACGACTGGTCGGCCGAGGACCGCGCGACGTTCCGCAAGGCGGCGCAGACGGCCTGGCAGGGCTGGGCCGACAAGACCCCGGAGGCGCGGGCGCTGGTCGACAGCCACGTCAAGTTCCTGACCCAGCTCGGCCTGATCAACTAGGATCGTCCGCCGGGACGGACGGTGGGGCGGGGGGCGCTTGCGGCCCCCGCCTCGGCCGTGCGCCGTCCCGAGGCGTCTGAACCGCGCAACCGGGGGACGGCTGGATGGTTGAGCATGAGGTAACCGGCTGGCTCGATCGCATCACGATCGCCATCAGCCGGGTCGCGATGTGGGCGCCGGCGTTCGTGGTCGCCATCATCTTCTACGAAGTCTTCGTGCGCTACGTGCTCGGCGCACCGACGCTGTGGGTCAACGAGATGTCGCTGTGGGTCGGCGGCGGGATCTACTTGACCGCGGGCCTGTACGCCCTCCAGCAGCGGAGCCACATCCGGATCTTCATCATCTACGACATGGTGCCGCGCCGGCTGCGCCAGACCTTCGACGTGCTGTCGGTGGTCTGCGTGTGCATCTTCGCCTTCGCGGTGGTGTGGGGCGGCTTCGGGGAGGCCAAGGCCAAGCTGCTGCGCTGGGAGACCTTCGGGACCGCCTGGGACCCGCCGATCCCGGCGACCATCAAGCCGCTGATCCTGCTGACCCTGGTGCTGCTGGCGGTGCAGTCGATCTCCAACCTGATCCACGACTGGAACCGGGAGCCGGTGTCGCACGACCCGGCCGACGACCTCGACGTTCCGGCCAACCTCGACACCCCGCGCGATCCCTCCGGGACCGGCGGCCGGTCGTCGACCTGACATCGGAGCACCCCCCGTGGACATCGGGACGATCTCGCTGATCCTGCTGGTCGGCATGCTGGTGCTGCTGGCCATCGGCATGCCGCTCGGCTTCGCGTCGGGCTTCCTGGCGGTCGTGGTGCTGGTGCTGAAGTTCGGCCCCGACCTGCTGTTCTCGAGCTTCGGCACCGGTCCGCTCAACATCCTCGCGCAGCGGCTGTACAGCATCACCACGAACTACGTGCTGATCTCGGTACCGCTGTTCATCTTCATGGCGACCTTGCTCGAGCGGTCGAACATCGCCCGCGACATGTACTCGTCCCTGAACCTGTGGCTGTCGCGGACCCGCGGCGGGATCGCGGTGGTGACCGCGATCATGGCGATCGTCATGGCGGCGATGTCGGGGATCATCGGCGGCGAGGTCGTGCTGCTGGGCCTGATCGCGCTGCCGCAGATGCTGCGGCTCGGCTACAACCAGGACCTGGCGATCGGCACGATCTGCGCCTCCGGCTCGCTCGGAACCATGATCCCGCCCTCGATCGTGCTGATCTTCTACGGGCTGATCACCGAGACCTCGATCCATGCCCTGTTCAAGGCCGCCTTCGTGCCCGGCTTCATCCTGGCCGGCCTCTACATCGTGTACATCCTGGTCCGCACCCGGCTGCGCCCGGAGGAGGCGCCGCTTCCGGAGCCGTCGCCGGACGACATGACCGGATCGAAGAAGGCCAGGCTCGGCATCACCCTGCTGATCATGGTCGCGGCGGCGGCGGCGCTGGTGTTGACCGTCCGCTGGGTGTTCCTGCACGGCCTCGGCACCATCGAGGAAGACACCGCCCTGGCCGACACCACGACGCTGGTGACCTGCCTGGTGCTGCTCGGGATCGCGGTCGCCCACGTGTTCCTGGTGGTCGGCAAGCAGACCGCGCTGGAGGCCTGGGCCCGCGGCAAGGGCCTGGTGGCGCCGCTCGCGGTGGTGTTCGTGGTGCTCGGCTCGATCTACGGCGGCATCACCGGCATCACCGAGGCCGCCGGGATCGGGACGGTGGCGGTGCTGCTGCTGATCGCCGCGCGCGGCGAGTTCTCCATGACCCTGCTGCGCGAAGCGCTGATGCGGACCTGGAAGTCGACCGGAACCATCATCTGGGTGACCTTCGGCGCCACCGCCCTGGCCGGCGCCTATACGATCGCCGGCGGGCCGACCTACGTGGCCAACCTGATCGTCGGGGCGGACATGGCCACCATGGGCGTCCTCGCCGTGATGATGCTGATCTTCCTGTTCCTCGGCGCCTTCATGGACTGGACCGGCATCGTCCTGCTGGTGATGCCGGTGTTCCTGCCGATCGTGAAGAAGCTGCCGGTCGAGGAACTGGGGCTGTTCGGGTCGCTCGACGCCGCCTTCGTGTCCGTCTGGTTCGGCATCCTGTTCTGCGTGAACATGCAGGTCAGCTTCCTGTCGCCGCCGTTCGGGCCGGCTGCGTTCTACCTCAAGTCGGTGGCGCCGCCGTACATCACGCTGCCCGACATCTTCCGCGGGTTCCTGCCGTTCATCGGGATCCAGCTGTTCGTCCTGCTGCTGGTGCTGCTGTTCCCGGAAATCACCATGCTGCTGCGCTGAGCCCGGCGGCGGCGCCCGGCGGCCGGGCTGCTTGCCCGGCCGCACTCCCGCCGCTATAAGGCGCCCGCCGACCGGCGGGCGTGGGGCCTGTACGGTCCACACCCCTTCACCGATTTCCGAGAGAGACCCATGGCCCTCGAGCGCACCTTTTCCATCATCAAGCCGGACGCCACCGCGCGGAACCTGACCGGCAAGGTCAACGCCATGATCGAGGCCGCCGGTCTGCGGATCGTGGCCCAGAAGCGGATCCGGATGACCCGCGGCCAGGCCGAGACCTTCTACGCCGTCCACAGCGCGCGGCCGTTCTTCGGCGAGCTGGTCGACTTCATGACCTCCGGCCCGGTGGTCGTGCAGGTTCTGGAAGGCGAGGGGGCGGTCGCCAAGTACCGCGAGGTCATGGGCGCCACCGACCCGTCGAAGGCCGATGCCGGCACCATCCGCAAGGAGCTGGCCCTGTCGATCGGCGAGAACACCGTGCACGGGTCGGACGCCCCGGAGACCGCGGCGATCGAGATCGCCCAGTTCTTCAGCGGCAACGAGATCGTCGGCTGACGATCGCGACCGTCGGAATCGAAAAGGGCGGCCCCGCGGGGCCGGCCCTTTCTCATTGCAACCCCGGGCCCGGGCTCAGGCGACGAACAGCGCCAGCAGCGCGACCGTGACAATGCACAGCGCCGTGCCGATCTTCAGGAAGGACAGGAACCCCTCCCAGATCTCGCGGTGCTCACGGGTCATATCGGGGAAACGGTCTTCGACGGCCATATTGCCCTCCTCCCGGCGAAACGGCGAATTCGGCTCCTTATAGCGAAGCCGCGGGCGCCCTCAAAGCCCTTCCGGACGGGGCGACAACAGGTCGCCCGCCGCGGTGGCGCCGTCGACCAGCGCGCGGTTGCCGACGATCCGCACCCGACCGGCCGCCAGCCAGCCGAGCGCCGCCGGGTACAGCCGGTGCTCCTGCTCCAGGATCCGGGCCGACAGGCTGTCCTCGGTGTCGTCGGGCAGCACCGGCACGGCCGCCTGGGCCAGGATCGGCCCGGCGTCGAGGTCCGGGGTGACGAAGTGGACCGTGCAGCCGGCGATGGTGGCGCCGGCCTCGATCGCCTGGCGCTGGACGTGCAGGCCGATGAACGACGGCAGCAGCGACGGGTGGATGTTCAGCATGCGGCCGGCCCAGCCCTCGGCGAAGCCGGGGGTGAAGATCCGCATGAAGCCGGCCAGGCAGACGATCTCGCAGCCGGCCCCGCGCAGCGCCGCATCGACCGCGGCGTCGAAGCTCTCGCGGTCGGGGAACGCCTTGTGGTCGATGACTGCGGTCGGCACCCCGGCGAGCTTCGCCCGCTGCAGCCCGTAGGCGCCGGGCCGGTTGGAGATCACCAGGGCGATCTCGGCCGGGTAGGCCGGGTCGGCGGCGGCATCCAGCAGCGACTGCAGGTTGCTGCCGCGCCCGGAGATCAGGACACCGACCCGCTTGCGGGAGGCGGGGCTCATGCCAGCCAGGCGGCGGACAGGCCGTCGAACACCACGGCGTCGCCGGTCCGCGCCTCGACCCGGCCGACGGTCACCGGCTGCTCGCCGGCGGCGGCCAGGGCGTCGCCGACGGCGTCGGCCCGGTCGGCCTCGACCACCACCAGCATGCCGAGGCCGCAGTTGAAGGTCCGCAGCATCTCGCGCGGCTCGACCCCGCCCTCGGCGGCCAGCCAGCGGAACACCGGCGGCAGCCGCCAGCTCGCCAGGTCGATCCGCATGGCCAGGTCGTCGCCGTAGACCCGCGGCGGATTCTCGATCAGGCCGCCGCCGGTGATGTGCGCGAACGCCGTCACCCCACCGGCGGCGATCGCCGCCAGGCAGGCACGGACGTAGATCCGGGTCGGTTCCAGCAGCGCCTCGGCGAGGCTGCGGTCGGGCGCGAACGGCGCCGGCGCGGCCCAGGCGGTGCCGCTGCGCTCGACGATCCGGCGGACCAGCGAGAACCCGTTGGAATGCACGCCCGACGACGGCAGCGCCAGCACCACGTCGCCGGCCTTCACCCGGTCGCGGGTGAGGATCTCCGAGCGCTCGGCGGCACCGACCGCGAAGCCGGCGAGGTCGTAGTCACCGGCGCGGTACATGCCCGGCATCTCGGCGGTCTCGCCCCCGACCAGGGCGCAACCGGCCTGCCGGCAGCCCTCGGCGATGCCGGCGACCACGTCGCGGGCGACCGCGACCTCCAGCTTGCCGGTCGCGTAGTAGTCCAGGAACATCACCGGCTGGGCGCCCTGCACGACCAGGTCGTTGACGCACATGGCGACCAGGTCGATGCCGACGCCGTCGTGCCGGCCGGCGTCGATCGCGACCCGCAGCTTGGTGCCGACGCCGTCGGTCGCGGCCACCAGGACCGGGTCCCGGAACCCGGCCGCCTTGAGGTCGAACAGGCCGCCGAATCCGCCGAGATCGGCGTCGGCGCCGGGCCGGCGAGTCGATGCCGCCAGCGGCTTGATGGCCTCGACCAGCGCCTCGCCCGCATCGATGTCGACGCCGGCGTCGCGGTAGGTGAGGGGAGCGTTCGGGCGATCGGGGGCGCTTATGGTGTCCTCCGCCGGGCTGCGGTATAAGGCCGGGCTGTCGGGCGGTGCCTTGGTATCGCCCGGATCGCGGTATATGCCGCGGTGCCGACGCTCCCCGCAAGCGGCAAGTGGGTCGAACGACAATGATCGAGTCCTCGCGGCGCGAATTTCCGGGCCTGCTGCGTGCCCTCCTGGTGCTGGCGACGGTGCTGGTTCCGGCGTTGTCGTCGGCCGCGGCGACGGCGGCCGACGCCGACCTGTTCACGGTCCGCGCCGTACCGGTCGACGCGACGGCCGAGACCGCCCCCGCGGCCCGCGACCGGGCGGTCGCCGAAGGTCGGCGGGAAGGGTTCCGCCGCCTGGTCGACCGGCTGGTACCGGCGGCCGAGGCCGCCGGCATTCCGGCGCCGACCGATGCCGAGCTGCAGCGCATGGTGCTCGGCTTCGAGGTGGCGAACGAGCGCAGCTCGGCGGTGCGCTGGATCGCCGAGCTGACCCTGGCGTTCGACCCCGGCACCGTGCGCGGCGTGCTGCGGTCGGCGGGGGTGTCGTACGCCGAGACCCGCAGCCTGCCGGTGCTGGTGATCCCGCTGTACGAGACCGGCGGCGAGACGGTCTTGTGGAGGGAACCGAATCCCTGGCGCAACGCCTGGTACGACCTGCCGCCGCAGGATGGCCTGGTGCCGTTCGTGGTGCCGTACGGCGACGTCGCGGACATCCGCGACCTGTCGCCGGACCAGGCGGTGGCCGGCGATGTCGACGCCCTGATGCGGATCGCCGAGCGCTATGGCGCGCGCGACACGGTGGTCGTCGCCGCCCGGCCGCGCGCCGGCGGGGCGGTCGAGCTGGCGATCCAGCGGCTCGGGCCGAGCGGCACCGACACGACGATGCTGGAGACCGTCGACGGGACCGGGGATCTCGACGAGGCGAAGCGGCTGGCACCGGCGGTGCTCCGGACCGTGGCCCTGGTCGAGGAGGCCTGGAAGCGCGACAACCTGATCCGTCCCGGCTTCGAGACCCTGGTGACGGCGACCGTCCCGCTCGATTCGCTGCAGCGCTGGCTGACGGTCCGCGAGGCGCTGGACGGCCTGTCGATCGTCTCGCGTTACGAGGTGGTCCAGCTGATGCGGCGCGAGGCCCTGGTCGACGTCTGGGTCAACGGCGACGCCGAGCAGTTCCGGGTCGCCCTGGCGCAGCGCGACCTGGAACTGGTGCCGGGGGCCGGGGACTACATTCTCAAACAGCGCGGCCAGCCGATGCCGCAGCCGACGGGCGCCGCCCCGGCCGGTTCCGACACCTCGGCGCCGGCCTATCCGCGGGCGCCGGCCTACGGGACCGCCGAGACGGTGATCGTCGGGCCGGCGCCGGAGGCGCCACCGGCCGGCACGGCCCCGGCGGCTTCCCCCGCGGCCCCGGCACCGACCATCCGCGCCCCGGCGATCCAGTGAGCGCGGGAGCGGCTTCATGACCCGACGTGAGCGGGGCCTGTTCTGGGCGCTGCTTCTGGCTTCCGTGGTCCTGGCGCTCTATGTGCTGCGCGACGTGCTGGTGCCGTTCGTCGCCGGCATGGCGGTGGCCTACCTGTTGGACCCGGTCGTCGACCGCCTGGAGCGCCTGCGGATCGGCCGCGGCCTCGCGACGTTCCTGGTGCTGCTGGGGTTCTTCGCGGTCGCCATCGGCCTGGTGCTGCTGCTGATCCCACTGCTGCAGACCCAGGTCGAGAAGCTGGCGAGCGTGCTGCCGGGCTATCTGCAGACCGTCCGCGACCGGCTCGGTCCGTTGCTCGAACACTTCAACGAGGGCCTGGACCGGCAGGCGGCGCTGGAGAAGATCTCCGGCATGACCGGCGAGCTGGTGCGCTGGGTCGGCGGGCTGATCCGCCGGATCATCACCGGCGGCTTCGCGGTCGCCAACATCCTGTCGCTACTGGTGATCACGCCGATCGTCTCGTTCTACCTGCTGCGCGACTGGGACCGCATGGTCGCCACCGTCGACGGCTGGCTGCCGCGCGAGCAGGCGCCGGTCATCCGGGCCCAGGTCGCCGAGGTCGATCGCACCCTGGCGGCGTTCATCCGCGGCCAGGGCACGGTCTGCCTGGTGCTCGGCGTGTTCTACGCCGCCGGGCTTACCCTGGCCGGGCTGGATTTCGGCCTGGTCATCGGGCTGTTCTCCGGGCTGATTTCGTTCGTGCCGTTCGTCGGCGCGTTCCTCGGCGGGGTGATGAGCGTCGGCCTCGCGCTGGCGCAGTTCGATGCCTGGCAGCCGGTGGCGATCATTGCCGCGGTGTTCGTCGCCGGTCAGGCGCTCGAGGGCAACTTCCTCACCCCCAACCTGGTCGGCGACGCGGTCGGCCTGCATCCGGTCTGGGTGATCTTCGGCCTGCTGGCCGGCGGCGCGCTGTTCGGGTTCGTCGGGGTCCTGCTGGCGGTGCCGGCGGCCGCCGTCATCGGCGTGGTCGCGCGGTTCGCGCTGGCGCAGTACCTGGCCAGCCCGCTGCACCTGCACGGCATTCCGCCGGCCGACGACACCGCCCGCCCCGACGCAACGGCCCGCCCCGACGACGACACTCTCCCTCGGTGAGCATGGTGCCCAATCAGTTGATCCTCGACCTCGGCCACCGCCCGGCGCTCGGCCGCAGCGACTTCCTGGTGTCGGCGTGCAACGCCGACGCCGCGGCCTGGGTCGACCGCTGGCCGGACTGGCCGGCGCCGCTGCGCGGCCTGGCGATCGTCGGCCCGGCCGGCTGCGGCAAGACCCACCTCGGGGCGGTGTGGCGCAAGGCGAGCGGGGCCGCCGGCCTGAATGCGGCTACGCTGACGGTGGCCGGGGTGCCGGAAGCGCTCGGCGAGGCGGCGAACGCGGTGGTCGACGACCTGACCGAACTGGCTGCCCCGCGGGCCCTGCTGCACCTGTACAACACGGTGGCGGAGCGCGGCGGTTCTGTGCTTATCCTGTCGCGCGCGGCACCGGCCCGACTCGACGTCGGGCTGCCCGATCTGGCCTCCCGGCTGGCGACGTTGCCGGTGGCCACCGTCGGCGGGCCCGACGAGGTTCTCCTGGCCGGGGTCCTGGCCAAGCATTTCGCGGATCGTCAGGTTGCCGTGCGCGAGGAGGTGGTCGCCTATCTGGTGACCCGTATGGAACGGTCCTTCGCGGCCGCGGACCGGCTGGTCGATCGCCTCGACCGGCTGGCGCTCGCCGAGGGACGCAGGGTGGACCGGGCGCTCGCCAGGCGGGCGCTCGCCGATGACGACAGCGATCGAGGGGAGTGACGGCGCATGGATCTCGGACTGAAGGGCAAGAAGGCGATCGTCTGCGCCGCCAGCAAGGGGCTCGGCAAGGGCTGCGCGATGGCGCTCGCCCGCGAGGGCGTGGACCTGGTCATCAACGCCCGGACCAAGGAGACGCTGGACGCCACCGCCGACGAGATCCGGGGGGCGACCGGTGCGGCGGTGACCGCCATCGCCTGCGACATCACCACGCCGGAAGGGCGGGCCGAAGTGCTCGACGCCGCCGGCCCGGTCGACATCCTGGTGAACAACGCCGGCGGCCCGCCGCCGGGTAATTTCCGCGACTGGTCGGTCGAGGACTGGCAGAAGGCGCTGAACGCCAACATGCTGACCGCGATCGAGCTGATCCGGCTGACCGTCGACGGCATGATCGAGCGCAGGTTCGGGCGGGTCGTGAACATCACCTCGGGGGCCGTGAAGGCGCCGATCCCGATCCTCGGCCTGTCGAACGGCGCCCGCACCGGCCTGACCGGATTCTGCGCCGGGATCGCGCGCGAGACCGTTCGGCACAACGTGACCATCAACGGCCTGCTGCCGGGGCCGTTCGACACCGACCGGCTGCGCGGCAACATGAAGCTGCAGGCCGACCGGGCCGGCGTGCCGTACGAGACCTTTGCCAAGCAGCAGGCGGAGAAGAACCCGGCCGGCCGGTTCGGCACCGCGGAGGAGTTCGGGGCGGCCTGCGCGTTCCTGTGCAGTGTTCACGCCGGCTTCATCACCGGGCAGAATCTGCTGATGGACGGCGGCGCCTTCCCCGGCACTCTCTGAGGGAGGCGGGACCGACCGTCACGCGGCTGTCATGGACCGGCGGTACACCCCGTGCCGGGGCCGCCGGTCGGCGCCGTGTCAGACAGGAGGCGAGCCGTGACCGACGCGACGGAAAAGGTGGGCGACCTGGGCGAGGCGCGGGCGGTTCGGCCGCGCCGGGCACCGCGGCGAAAGACTGCCGCCGTGCCGAGCGAGCCCGCGGCTCCGCCCCCGCCCCCGATCACCCTGGACAGCCCGAAGCGGCTGATCAACCGGGAGATCTCCTGGCTGGCCTTCAACACCCGGGTGCTGGAGGAGTCGCTCAACCCCAGCAATCCGCTGCTGGAGCGCCTGCGGTTCGTGGCGATCTCGGCCTCGAACCTGGACGAGTTCTACATGGTCCGGGTCGCCGGCCTGAAGGGCATGATGGCGGCCGGCATCACCTCGGCCAGCGACGACGGGGCGACCCCGGCGCAGCAGCTCGTGGCGATCACCGAGGAGGCGGCCAGGCTGATGGCCGACCAGCAGGTGGCGCTGCGGACCCTGCGGGGGGCGCTCAAGGACGCCGGCTTTCACCTGGTCGACGGCAGCGAGCTCGGCCCGGACGATCTGAGTTGGCTCGCCAACCACTTCAGCGAGCAGATCTACCCGGTGCTGACGCCGCTGGCGATCGACCCGGCGCATCCGTTCCCGTTCGTCGCCAACAAGGGCATCTGCCTGGCGATGCAGTTGCGTGCCGTCGGCGGCGCCCACGAGATGCAGGGGCTGATCCAGCTGCCGCAGCAGATCGGCCGGTTCGTACGCCTGCCGGGCGACACCATCCGCTTCATCCCGATCGAGCAGGTGATCCTGCTGTTCGTCGACCGACTGTTCCCGAACTTCCGGGTCAGGGGCCAGGGCGTGTTCCGGGTGATCCGCGACAGCGAGATGGAGATCGACGAAGAGGCCGAGGATCTGGTGCTGTCGTTCGAGACCGCGCTCAAGGCGCGGCGGCGCGGCAACGTCATCCGGCTGGCCGTCGACCGGTCGATGCCGGTGCCGCTTCAGGAGCTTGTGATCGACGAGCTGAAGGTGGCGCGCGAGGACGTGTTCGCGCTGGAGGAGATGGTCGGGCTCGCCGACCTGTCGCAGCTCATCGTCTCCGAGCGACCGGACCTGCTGTGGACGCCGTTCAACGCCCGGTTCCCGGAGCGGATCCGCGACTTCGGCGGCGACTGCTTCGCGGCGATCCGCAGCAAGGACATCATCGTCCACCACCCCTATGAGAGCTTTGATGTCGTCGTCCAGTTCCTGCGGCAGGCGGCGTCCGACCCGTCGGTCATCGCCATCAAGCAGACGCTCTACCGCACCTCGAAGGACAGCCCGATCGTCAAGGCGCTGATCGAGGCGGCCGAGGCCGGCAAGTCGGTGACCGCGATGGTGGAGATCAAGGCCCGGTTCGACGAGGAGGCCAACATCCGGCTGTCGCGCGACCTGGAGCGGGCGGGCGTCCAGGTGGTGTACGGCTTCGTCAACCTGAAGACCCACGCCAAGGTGTCGCTGGTGGTCCGCCGCGAGGGCTCGGGGCTGCGCAACTACGTGCATTTCGGGACCGGCAACTACCACCCGATCACCGCCAAGATCTACACCGATCTGTCGTTCTTCACCTGCGACCCGGCGTTGTGCCGCGACGCTGCCCGGATGTTCAACTACATGACCGGCTACGCCACGCCGGACACCATGGAGAAGCTGGCGATCTCGCCGATCAACATGCACACGACCCTGCTGGATGCGATACGGCGCGAGGTCGAGCATGCCAAGGCCGGGCGCCCGGCGGCGATCTGGGCGAAAATGAACCAGCTGGTCGACCCGTCGATCATCGACGCCCTGTACGTCGCAAGCCAGGCCGGGGTCGAGGTCGACCTGGTGATCCGCGGCATCTGCTGCCTGCGGCCGGGGGTTCCCGGGCTGTCGGAGAACATCCGCGTCAGGTCGATCGTCGGCCGGTTCCTGGAGCACTCCCGGATCGTCGCGTTCGGTGACGGCCACAAGCTTCCATCGGACCGCGCGAAGGTCTACATCTCCTCGGCCGACTGGATGCAGCGCAACCTGTATCGGCGGGTCGAGCACATGGTTCCGATCGAGAACCCGACGGTTCACCGGCAGGTCCTCGACCAGATCATGGTGGCCAACATGAAGGACCGGACCAACAGCTGGGTCCTCAACAGCGAAGGGCAGTACGAGCGGGTGCCGCATTCCGTCGACGACTTCTCCGCCCACACCTACTTCATGACCAATCCGAGCCTGTCCGGTCGCGGCAGCGCGCTCCGGCGCGGCGGCGAGGCCCCCAGGACCCTGCGCGAGGCCGAGTGACCGAATCCAGCGTTTCCCACCGCGCGGGCCGTGGGACACGGGAGCCGGTGCGCGGTCAGCGCGTCGGCGTCCTCGATATCGGCTCCAACTCGATCCGTCTGGTGGTCTACGACCACGCCGGACGGTCGCCGATCCCGGTGTTCAACGAGAAGGCGCTGTGCGGTCTCGGCCGCGGCGTGACGGAAACCGGCAACCTGCCGGTCGACGGCATGGCGTCGGCGTTGATCAACATCGACCGGTTCGGCCAGATCGCCCGTGCCATGCGGGTCCGCCACCTCGACGTCGTGGCGACCTCGGCGGTCCGGGACGCGGCCAACGGCCCGGCTTTCGTGGGCGAGCTGGAGCGCCGGATCGGACATCCGGTCGACGTCATCAGCGGCGACGAGGAGGCCCGGCTGTCGGCCCTCGGCGTGCTCAGCGGCTTTCCCGACGCCGACGGCGTGGTCGGCGATCTCGGCGGCGGCAGCCTGGAGCTGATCGACGTCGCCGACCGCCGGCTCGGGGCGCACGCCACGATGCCGCTCGGCCCGTTGCGGATCGGCGAGGTCGCCCGCGGCCAGCGCCGCAGGTTCTCGAGCATGATCGACCGGCATCTCGATACTGCGTCGTGGCTCGCGGCGCTCAAGGGCCGGACGCTGTACGCGGTCGGGGGCGCCTGGCGGAGCATCGCCCGGGCGCACATGGCCCGGATCTCCTATCCGATCGAGGTGATCCACGGCTACGCCGTCGACCGGGACGCCCTGTCGGACTATCTCGGCTCGCTGGCCCAGACATCCAAGAAGTCGGTGCGGAACATTCCCGGGGTGTCGCGGCGGCGCGGCGACGTGCTGCCGACGGCGGCGCTGGTCCTCGACCGGGTGCTGGCGCGCGGCCAGCCCGCGCGGGTGGTCTTTTCGGCATTCGGGCTGCGCGAGGGCTGCCTGTACGACCGGCTGACCGAGGCGGAGCGGGAAAAGGACCCGTTGCTGATGGCGGCCGGCGAGATCGCCCGCGAGACCAACCGGTTCGCGCCGCATCCCGAAACGATCTACGCCTGGCTGACGCCGCTGTTCCCCGACCTGAAGGACCGCGACGGCCGACTGATCAAGGCGCTCTGCATGCTGAGCGACGTGGCCTGGTCGGAGCACCCGAGCTACCGGGGCGAGCACGGATTCCTGCGGGTCCTGCGCCTGCCGGTGGCCGGCCTCGACCACGCCGACCGGGTGTTCCTGGGGCTGGGGCTGCTGGTGCGCTACGTCGGGCACACCGACCTGGCGGCGGCGAAGGCCGTCGAAGGGCTGCTGGAGCCGGGCCGGCGCGCGCTGGCGATCCAGGTCGGGCACGCCCTGCGGCTGGCGCTGACGCTGTCGGGCGGGGCGACCACGCTGCTCCGCCGGACCCGGCTGACGGCCGACCCGGGCGGCGGGTTCTCGCTGGTGCTGTCGGGCGAGGCGCTCGCCCTGCTCGGCGACGTGGTCGACCGGCGGGTGGCCGCGCTGTCCTCGGCGGTCGGGGCGCCGATCAAGATCACCTCGCGCCGGAACCGCCGCTCGTAGCCGCCATCCGCGTGCCGGCGCCGCCGACGGCGGGCGGTCAGCCGGGAACTTCGACCAGCGTGACCCGATCCTTGGCCGGGTCGTAGACTAGGCCGAGGCGGCCGTGCTTGACCGCCAGCGCGGCCTCGCCGAACACCTCGCGGCGCCACCCCTTGAGGGCCGGCACGTCGGCGTCGTCGCTGGCGGCGATGGCGTCCAGGTCGTCGGAGCTGGCGATCAGCTTGGGCGCGACGTCGCTCTCCTCGCACTTGATCTTCAGCAGGACCCGCAGCAGGTCGGCCACCGGCTGCCGCCCCTGCGGCGCCTCGGCCGGCTCGGGCAGCGTCGGCCACTGGTCCTTCGGCAGCGACAGCGCCCGTTCGACCGCTTCCAGGATGGCGCGCCCCGTCTTGCCGTTCGAGGAGTCCCGGTTGAAGGCGCGCGACCGCGCCAGCTCGTCCGGCGACTGCGGCATCTGCGCCGCCACGTCGACCAGCGCATCGTCGCGCAGGATGCGGTTGCGCGGCACGTCCCGGGTCTGCGCCTCGCGTTCCCGCCACGCCGCCAGCTCGCGCAGCACCGTCAGGAACTTCGGCTTGGTGCTGCGGATCTTCAGGCGGCGCCAGGCATCGTCCGGGGCGACGCGATAGGTCGCCGGGTCGGTCAGGACCGCCATCTCCTCGCTCAGCCAGTCGAGCCGCCCGGTCTTCTCCAGCCGGCGATGCAGGCGTTCGTAGGCGGGCCGCAGATGGATCACGTCGGCGAGCGCGTAGTCGACCTGGCGCGGGGTCAGCGGCCGGTGGCTCCAGTCCGTGAACCGCGAGGTCTTGTCCAGGCGCACGCCGGTCAGCCCGCGGACCAGCCGGTCGTAGCTGACGGCGTCGCCGAAGCCGCAGACCATGGCGGCGATCTGGGTGTCGAACAGCGGGGCAGGGACCGCGTCTGCCTGGTGGACGAAGATCTCGACGTCCTGACGCGCCGCGTGGAACACCTTGAGGACGCCGGGGTCGGCCATCAGCCCGTACAGCGGCGCCAGGTCCAGGCCGGGGGCCAGGGTGTCGACGGCGACGGCCTCCTCGGCGCCCGCCAGCTGCACCAGGCAGAGCTTGGCATAGTAGGTCTTGTCGCGCATGAACTCGGTGTCGACGGCGACGAATCGCTCGCGGGCCAGTCGGTCGCACAGCGCGGCGAGGGAGGCGGTATCGGTCACTAGGGTCATGGTCGCCCCCTATACACCACCGGTCCCCCGGTGCAACCACCACGATCCGGGTAAGTCGTTGAAAACGGATTCAAAACCACGGTTCGCCTCAAGCGGGTACTGGGCGCCTGCTTTGACGCTGAAAGATTAGATTTGCCAAATGCTGAGAAATGGCTGACGATTCGCGCCACAAACGATTGATTCAAGCGGGGGAATCAACATGAAGCGCAAACTCGCCGTCGCGCTCCTGCCATTGGCCCTTGGTGGATGCCTGCCGCTGCCGATCACCATCGCCTCGACCGCGTTCTCCGGGATCTCCTATCTGACGACCGGCAAGTCGACGAGCGATCACGTGCTGTCGGCCGCGATGGAGGAGGATTGCGCCCTGACCCGCCCGGTGTTCGGCGACCCGGTCTGCCGCGAGGTCGGGCCGGGCGGCGAGGGGCGGACGAACGCCGTCACCGTGGCCTACTACCCCGGCGATCGCGACGACGGCATGACCCAGGACGAACTCGACTCCTACCGGACCCGGGGCGCCCTCAATCTGGCCGACGCGGTCGAGGAGACCCGGCAGGTCGCGATCGCGCCGCGGTTCCTGGCCCCGCCGCCGCGGGTCTCCATGGCGGGCGTGGTGGTCGACAAGGACCAGATCGTTCCGGCGCCGAAGTCTCGGGCGCTTCCGGTCGCCGCCGACAGCTCGTGGGCGACGCTGGTGCCGTCGCGCACCATCGAGGTGGCGCCGCTGGCGGCGCCGGTCCCGTCGGTGACCGCTCCGTCGGCTGCCCCGTCGGTTACCCGTTCGGCTGCCCCCTCGGCGACGCCCGCGACAGCCGTGGCGCCGCGACCGGTCGCCAAGCCGGCCGCGCCGACCGGCGCCAAGGCCGGGCAACTCGCCGCGGTCCCGGCGGCGATCGCTCCGGCGGCGATCGCTCCGGCGGCGCCGAAGGTTTCCGTGACGGGTGGCGACGCCGACCGCTGGGTGGTCATCGGCTCGTTCCGGGACATCGACCGGGCGAAGGTCATGGCGTCCCGGTTCGCCGACCGTGAGCCGGCCATCCTGGCGGCGACCGTCGACGGCGGTCGGTGGCATCGGGTGGCGATCGGGCCGCTGACGCCGTCGGCCGCCCGGCAGGTTCGCGACGGTCTCGGTCAGGTCGACGGCCGCCAGCCCTGGGTCGTGAAGGCCGCGCGCTGAGGCCTTCCGTCCACCGCTCGGCCGCCCGGTTTCCTCAGTTCGGGAGACTGTCGGGGCTGCGGCGGGCGTTCTTCTGCAGGTACATCAGCTTGTCGGCCCGCTCGAGGATCTCGCTCGCGGTGTCGTCGGCGCCGTACTCGACGAAGCCGACGCTGGCGGAGATCGGGAGCAGGGTCCCGTGCCAGTCGACTACGTGGTCGTTCAGGCGGTCGGTCAGGGCCCGGGCCCGCGAGCCGCAACTCGCCGGGTCCAGGTCGGTCATCAGCACCGCGAACTCGTCGCCGCCCAGCCGGGCCACCACGTCGCACTCCCGCACGTCCGATAGCAGGACGCCGGCCACGGCCTGCAGGAAGCCGTCGCCGGCGGCGTGACCGTAGGTGTCGTTGATCGGCTTGAAGCGGTCGAGGTCGATCATCATGACCGCGCCGTGCCGTTCGCCGCGACGGGCCTGGGCGAGTGCCTTGCCGAGATGCATGTCGAAGCCCCGGCGGTTGAGCAAGCCGGTCAGCTCGTCGGTGACGGACAGGCTTTCGAGTTCGCGGATCCGGGCTTCCTGCCGCTCGATGCGGCGCTGCGCCTCGGACATCGCGACCAGGGCGATCCGCAATGCCGCCTCGGCCTCGGCGGTGTCGGGACCGAGGACCGGATGATCCTCGTTGGCCGCATCCTGCGGGCGGAGGGCGGCGTTGAAGCGCGCCAGCAGCCCGGTGACCTCGGCGTAGAGGCGCGCACTGGTCCCGTCGAGCGGGGCCGCAAGGATTCGTGATTCGGTCGCCATCGTCGGTCCTCCATCGGGAGTCGACGACGTACAAGCAACTGGCGTGCCAGTCGGGGCGGGCCGGCCTTGCCGGAAATCCGCCGAAATTCAGTCTGATCCTCGCCATCGCGCACCGGAATCGCGGGCCCACCCCGGCCCGGACCGGGGCGAGCCGGCAGGATTTGCCGGGCCGGACCCGGCGTCCGGCCGATGATGCCGAGTGACCCGCCGCGTGCGATAGTCGGGTCTGGACGATTGAGGAGGAACTCATGCGGGTCACCCGCGGGATCGTTTCGTTGCTGGCTCTCGTTGCCGTGTTCGCGGCGCCGGTTGTCGCGGTGCCCATTGCGGCGTCGTCGGCAGCGGCCGCGACCCCGTTTGCCGGGATCGTGCCGCACCGAGCCCTGTACAAGGTTTCCCTGGCCCGCTCGGCGTCGTCGTCCGAGATCATCGACGTGCGCGGCCGCATGGGCTTCGAGTGGCGGGACGACTGTGACGGCTGGGCGATCGAGCAGCGTTACCTGATGTCGTTCTCGCGGACCTCGGGCGACGGCTACGAGATCTCCTCGCGCTACACCACGTGGGAAGCGAAGACCGGCGACCTGTACCGGTTCATCGTGGAGCGCCAGCGCGGCGGCGGAGCCGAGCTCGTCCGGGGCAGGGCGGTCATGCCGCTCCCGCTCGGGTCGGGAAGCGGGAAGGCGGTGTTCACGGATCCGCGGCCGGAGGAGATCCTGCTGGAGGCCGACACCCTGCTGCCGACCGAGCACACGCTGCGTCTGATCGAGCAGGCCAAGCTCGGGAAGCGGTTCTTTCGGGCCAAGGTGTTCGACGGCAGCGAGGTCGAGCCGGGGTCGCTGGTCTCGGCGGTGATCGGTGCCCCGAAGTCCGATGCACCGCCGCTCGACCTGCCGGTGCTGTCCGGCGAGTACTGGCCGATCCGGCTGGCGTTCTTCAAGCCGGGCCAGTCGGAGAGCCGTCCGGACTTCGAGATGTCCCTCGAGCTGCTGGCCAACGGAATCGCCCGCCGGATGCTGCTGGACTACGGTGACATCCGGGTCGCGCTGACGATGGAGCGGCTGGAGACCCTGGACGCGAAGGCCTGCTGAGAGCGGTTGCCGTCAGGTCGGGTCGTCGTCCGGACGGCCGCGTTCCGACGGGGTCTGCTTGAGGGTACCGGCCCGCAGCCCGCGTCCCTTCACGATCGCCTCGCTGCCGAGCTTGGCCCGGACCGCGTCGATCGCCGCCTCGACGCGCCGCCGGCGGTCGAGCGCCGGCTCCGCCAGGTCCGGCGGGTCGGCGAAGGCCTCGCCGCTCAGTTCGGACACGCCGACCCCGATCAGGCGGAACTTGCGGCCGTCGGCCTCGCCGGCGAGGAGGTCGTCGGCCGTCCGGTAGATCCGGTCGGCGAGCTGGGTCGGCGACGACAGCCGGCGCTGCCGGGTGTGCAGGCGGAAGTCGGCGGTCTTGAGCTTGAGCGTCACCACATGGCCGGCGATCGCCTTGCGTTTCAGGCGACCGGACACTTCTTCGCTGAGCCGCCACAGATACGGGCGCAGGGCATCGACGGCGCCGATGTCGGTGTCGAAGGTGGTCTCCGACGACACGCTCTTGATGACCGAGCCCGGCTCGACCCGCCGGGAGTCCCGGCCGTGCGAGAACCGGGCCAGCCGCTGCCCGATGCTGCCGTAGCGCCGCATCAGGTCGCGTTCGTCCAGCCGCTGCAGGTCGCCGACCGTCCTGATGCCGTCGGCCAGCAGCGTGCGGTGCAGCGCTCTGCCCACCCCCCAGATGATCGAGACCGGGCGCTCGGCCAGGAACTGCTCGACCTCCGCCTCGCCGATCACGAAGAAGCCGCGCGGCTTGTCCAGGTCGGAGGCGACCTTGGCGAGAAACTTGTTGTAGCTGAGGCCGATCGAGGCGGTGACGCCGACGGACTCCTCGATGCGCCGGGTCAGCCGCGCCAGGGTCTCGGCCGGCGGCCCGCCGTGCAGGCGCTCGGTGCCGGAGAGGTCGAGGAACGCCTCGTCGATCGACAGCGGCTCGACCAGCGGCGTGACCTCGCGCATCAGCGCCCGAACCTCGGCGCCGGCGGCGGCGTACTTCTCCATGTTCGGCTTGATGACCACGGCATGCGGACAGGCGTCGAGCGCCTTGAACATCGGCATCGCCGAGCGCACGCCGTAGACGCGGGCGACGTAGCAGGCCGCCGAGACCACCCCGCGCTTGCCGCCGCCGACGATCACCGGCCGGTCGAGCAGGGACGGGTCGTCGCGCTTTTCGACGCTGGCGTAGAAGGCGTCGCAGTCCAGGTGGGCGATGCTGAGCCGGTCGAGCTCGGGGTGGGCCGCCAGCCGGCGCGATCCGCAGCGGGGACAGCGCTCGACCGGGGCCCGGGACCGTGCCCAGGCGAAACAGTCGCGGCACAGCGTCGGCGCCCCGCTTCCGGCCGGGACGGTCATGCGGGCGGCGCCTCTTCCGGGCGCCACAGCCATGCCGCCCCGCGGACCCCGGACGAATCACCGTGCCGCGGCGGCACCAGCCGCGTGTCGACCCGGTCGGAGAACACGTAGCGGCCCCAGCGGGCCGGGACCGCCTGGTACAGGACCTCCAGGTTGGACATCCCGCCGCCGAGCACGATGACGTCGGGGTCGAGGATGTTGATGACGTGGGCGAGGCCGCGGGCCAGCCGGTCGACATACGATCCGAGGTGCCCGGCGGCGGTCGCGTCGCCGGCCGCCGCTGCCGCCGCCAGCTCGCGGGGCGCGAGGTCGCGCCCGGTCTCCCTTCGGTAGCCGGCGGCGAAGCCGGGGCCCGACAGGAAGGTCTCGATGCAGCCGTGCAGGCCGCAGTAGCAGGCCGGCCCGGGGCGCTCGTCGTCGGCCGGCCAGGGCAGGGGGTTGTGTCCCCATTCGCCGGCGATCCCGTTCGGGCCGTCGATCGGCCGGCCGTCGATCACGATGCCGGCGCCGACCCCGGTCCCGAGGATCACGCCGAATACCACCGCGGCCCCGGCAGCGGCGCCGTCGGAGGCCTCGGAGACCGCGAAGCAGTTGGCGTCGTTCTGCAGGCGGACCGGCCGGTCCAGCGCCGCCGACAGGTCGCGGTCGAGCGGCCGGCCGTTCAGCCAGGTCGAGTTGGCGTTCTTCACCAGGCCGGTGGCGCGCGACAGGGTGCCGGGAATGCCGACCCCGACCCGGCCGGCGAGGCCGAGGTCGCGTTCGACGGCGGTTACCAGCGCGGCCACCGCCCGGACCGTGGCCCGGTAGTCGTCGCGCGGCGTCCCGACGCGGCGTCGGTCGAGCACCTGTCCATCCGTCCCGAGTGCAATGGTTTCGATCTTGGTCCCGCCCAGATCGACCCCGATGCGGATCGGCGATCCGCGCCGGTCGCGTGAGTTCGACAACGCAGCCTCGTCAGTGGTATACGCCGGCTTAAGTGTCTATACTTCGGACATGTCCAACCGGGAGACCTTGCGTGAGGGCCGGATTGTGGCGCAATCATATCCCGATAACGGTACAGGGTGGATGAGCGCATGACCTCCGTCGAGACGGGCAGCGGGCCTGGCGATTCGGCCAGCGGGGCCAAGACGGTCCTGATCGTCGAGGACAACGAGCTCAACATGAAGTTGTTCCATGACCTCCTGGAGGCCCACGGCTACAACATCATCGGAACCCGGGATGGGATGGAAGCGCTGCGAATCGCGCGCGACAGTCGTCCCGATCTGATCCTGATGGACATCCAGCTGCCGGAGGTCTCCGGGCTGGAAGTCACCAAATGGATCAAGGAGGACGACCGCCTCAAGTCGATACCGGTGATCGCGGTCACCGCCTTCGCCATGAAGGGCGACGAGGAGAAGATCCGCGAAGGCGGATGCGAAGCCTACATTGCGAAGCCGATTTCGGTGACCAATTTTCTCGAGACGGTCAAGAAGTACCTCGGGTAACCGGATATGCCGGGAAGGGTCCTCGTCGTCGACGACGTTCTGCCGAACGTGAAGTTGCTGGAGGCCAAGCTCAGCAGCGAGTACTTCGAGGTCCTGACCGCCAACAACGGGCCGGAAGCGCTCGAGGTGATCGAGCGCGAGAACCCCGACATCGTCCTGCTCGACGTGATGATGCCGGTGATGGACGGGTTCGAGGTCTGCCGCCGGATCAAGGCGGACCCGCGGACCACCCACCTGCCGGTCGTCATGGTCACCGCGTTGAGCGACGTGGCCGACCGGGTGCGCGGCATCGAGGCCGGGGCCGACGATTTCCTGACCAAGCCGGTGCACGATTCGGCGCTGTTCGCCCGGGTCCGCTCGCTGCTGCGCCTGAAGATGATGATGGACGAGTGGCGGCTGCGCGAGCAGACCTCGAGCCAGCTCGGCATGCTGGCGCCGCGGGCGATGACCGAGCTCGACGTCACCTCGGCGCGCCTGCTGGTGATCGAGGACAACACGATCGACGCGGTCAACATGATCGAGAGCCTGGCGGTCGACAACGACGAGGTCAGCCGCGTCGATTCCGGTCGGGCCGGCTTCGAGGCGGCGAGCAACGAGGACCCCGACCTGGTGATCTGCAGCCTCAACCTCGAGGACGACGACGCGCTGCGCCTGCTGTCGCAGTTCCGGGCCCACGAGGCGACCCGGCACCTGCCGATCCTGATGGTCGGCGAGGAGGACCAGACCGACCGGCTGGCCAAGGCGCTGGACCTCGGGGCCAACGACTACCTGATGAAGCCGGTCGACCGCAACGAGCTGCTGGCGCGCGTGCGCACGCAGATCCGGCGCCGGCGCTACCAGGAGCTGCTGCGCGAGAACTACGAGCAGAGCCTGTCGCTGGCCCTGACCGACAGCCTGACCGGGCTGTACAACCGCCGCTATCTGCTGAGCCACCTGCGGCGGCTGATGCAGGACACCGCGAACCGGCAGAAGCCCCTGTCGGTGCTGATGCTGGACGTCGACCACTTCAAACAGGTCAACGACACCTACGGGCATGCCGTCGGCGATCTGGCGCTGCAGCACATCACCGAGGTGATGCGGACCAACGTCCGCAACGTCGATACCGTCGCGCGCCTGGGCGGCGAGGAGTTCGTCATCGTCATGCCGGACACCCACGAGACCTTCGCGGTGCGGATCGCCGACCGGCTGCGCCAGCGCATCGCCGACACGCCGATGGCGCTGCCCGACGGCAGGGCACTGTCGGTGACGGTGAGCATCGGCTGTGCGATGCGCGGATCGCCGCCGGACGAAGACACCGTGGAGGCGCTGATGCAGCGATCCGACAGGGCGCTGTACCGGGCCAAGGGGGCCGGCCGCAACCGGGTCGAGCAGGCGTCGGGGGCGGACGACGGCGATTCCGCAGCCTTCGGCGGTGCGACCGGCTTCTGAGAGGCGGTGTCCGCGGTCCCGCTCGCCTCGCCGGTGGTCCAAGAAGCAACTGGTCCAAAAAACCGACGGGCCGCCCGGAGGGCGGCCCGCAAACCAGTATCCGGCGTCGGCCTGACTACTTGATCTTGGCTTCCTTGAACAGCACGTGCTTGCGCGCGACCGGGTCGTACTTGCGCAGCTCCAGCTTCTCGGTCTTGGTGCGCGGGTTCTTCTTGGTGACATAGAAGTACCCGGTCTCGGCGGTGCTGACCATCTTGATCAGAACGGTCGCAGGCTTCGCCATGGTCGTCTCCTTCGCGAAATCGGAGCGCGCAACATAGCGATAGCGGTTCGGAAGTCAAGCGCGCCTTCGCGCAGCCGCGAGCCGGCTACCGCAGGGTCTCCGGGCGCTCCCCGAGGGCGATCCGAGAGGCGTTGAAGGCCTGCTGGAACAGGTCCCGCTCGTCGAGCAGCCGACGCGCGATCCGGGTATCCAGGTCGTCGTCGCTCGGCGGGTGGTTGGCCTTGCACCAGGACAGCAGCGCTTCCTGCCCGGCCGGGTCCAGGGTGTCGGCGCCGCGTCGGCGATGCACCGCCTCGCCGGCCCGCAGCCGCCCGTCCCGCAGGCCCTGGACCACGACCTCGACGTCCACGCTGCTCTCGGCGGTGCAGATCGACGGGAACACACCGAACCTGGACAGTCCGTAGCCGGATGGCGCGTGCATCCGCGCCCAGGTCAGGATCAGCTCGCCTTCGTTCGGCATCGGCACGATCTGCTGCACGGTGCCCTTGCCGTAGGAACGCGCCCCGATGACCAGGGCCCGGCCGGCGTCCTGGAGGGCGGCGGCGACGATTTCCGCGGCCGAGGCCGAGCCGCTGTCGATCAGCACGACCATCGGCGCCGAGGTCGCGTCGCGGTCGTGCGCCTCGAAGTGCTGGACCGAGTTCGGGTGGCGCCCGCGGGTCGCCAGGATGGTTCCCTGGTCGATGAACAGGTCGGAGACCCGGATCGCCTGGTTCAGCTGGCCGCCCCGGTTCTGCCGAAGGTCGAGGATCAGGCCGCGCAGCGGGCCGCCGCTCTGCAACTCTTCCAGGCCGCTCTCGAGGCTGTTCGCGGTCTCGCGGTTGAAGCCGGACAGCTGGATGTAGCCGACGTCGCGGAGCCGGTGGACCCGGACCGTGGTCTCGATCACCGGCCGGCGTTCCAGGCTGGCGGTGATCTGCCGGCCCTGGCGGTCGAAGGTGACGTCGACCCGGCTGCCGATCAGGCCGCGCAGGCGGTCCGCCACCTCGGCGATGTCGAGACCGCTGGTCGGTTGTCCGGCGACCGCGACGATCCGGTCGCCGGGCTCGACGCCGGCCTCCTGCGCCGGCGAGTGCTCGAAGACCGACGTCACGTAGGTCTCGCCGTCGCGCCCGACGATGGTGATCCCGATCCCGGTGTAGCCGTTGCGCGACGCCTGGGCGGAGCGCGCGGCCTCGGCGCTGAGGTAGCGCGAGAACCGGTCGAGCTTGCGCAGGGCGGAGTCGAAGGCGACCTCGTAGATTCGCTCCGGCGTGGCGTCGTGGATCGGCTTCGACACGCCGCGGCCGGCGTCGATGGCGGCAGAGGTCAGCATGGCCCACCGGACGGTGTCGTCCCTGCCGGGGGTCACGAACTCGGCGATCGGGCGGCCGTCGATGGTCACGGTTAGGCGGTCGCCCCGGCGGGCATAGCCGATCGCCGGATCGAGGGTGGTGATGCCGCTCAGGGCGCCGATCGCGATCGCCTCGGTGGGGACCGCGTCGACGTAGTAGTCGGCGATGCCTTCGTAGCCGGCGGAGAACACTTCGGCCACGGTCTGCCGATCGTAGTGCTCGGACCGTACCGTGTGCCGCGCGTTGACGCACGACCCGAGGCCGAGCAACGCCAGCACCGCCAACCCGGCCCGGAGCGCGGTCGACGGTCGGCGGCGGGCGGATCGGTTGGTCGAGCGGCTCATGCGGTATCCGGGTCCCGGTTCGGTCTCGGCGGGCGTGTGCGGTTGCGAAAGCATGCGGTATTCCGCTTGCCGGATCAACGTCGTCGCCCGGTCCGGCCGTGCTGGGAGCGCTTCGGCGGGCCGTTCCGGCGGCGGATCCGACCGGCGCGGCCCGGTGCCTCCTGGCTGCCGCCCGACAGGATTTCGAGCGCCAGCGCGCCGGAGACCGGATCGGCCTCGACCAGCCGGACCTCGACCGGATCGCCCAGCCGGTAGACCAGGCCGTGGAACCGGCCGGTCAGGCTGTGCTGGGCCTCGTCGTGGTCGTAGTAGTCGTCCGGCAGCGACCGGATCGGCACCAGGCCGTCGGCGCCGGTCTCGTCCAGGGTGACGAACAGGCCGAACCGGGTCACCCCGTTGATCCGGCCTGTGAACTGGCCGCCGATGCGGTCGGCGAGGTGGCGGGCCAGGTAGCGGTCGACGGTCTGGCGTTCGGCCGCGGCCGCCCGTCTCTCGGTGGCGGAGATGTGTTCGCCCCATTCGGCGAACTTCTCGTCGTCGTCCGGGCCAAGCCCGCCGTCGCCGAGCCGCAGCCCGCGGATCAGGCCGCGGTGCACCAGCAGGTCGGAATAGCGCCGGATCGGCGAGGTGAAGTGGGCATAGCGGGCAAGGCCGAGCCCGAAGTGCCCGGCATTCGCCGGCGCGTAGTGCGCCTGGGCCTGGGAGCGCAGGATCATCTCGTTCACCATCCGCTCGGCAGCCTGGCCGCGCACCTTGGCCAGGACGCCGTTGAAGGTCTTGGGGCGTACCACCTGTCCCTTCGCAAGCTTGATGCCAAGGCTCTCGAGCACGTCGGCGAGTGCGTTCACCTTCTCGGGATCCGGATCCTCGTGCACCCGGTACATGCAGGGCTGGCGGCGGGCCTCCAGGGTCTCGGCGGCGCACACGTTGGCGAGGATCATGAACTCCTCGATCAGCATGTGGGAATCCAGCCGGTCACGGATGCCGATCTCCACCACCTTGCCGGCTTCGTCGAGGATCACCCGCTTCTCAGGAATCTCGAGCTCCAGCGCGCCGCGGCGCTCGCGCTCCAGCTTCAGCGCGCGGTAGGCGCCGTAAAGCGGGGCCAGGACGCCTTCGGGCACGCCCTCGGAGTCGCCGCCATCCACCGCGCGCTGCACCTGGCGGTAGGTCAGCCGGGCGCGCGACCGCATCAGGCCGCGGGTGAAGCGATGGCGGCGCTTGCTGCCCTCGGCGTCGATCACGATCTCGACCGCCATGCACGCCCGGTCCTCGTCCGGCCGCAGCGAGCACAGGCCGTTCGACAGCGCCTCCGGCAGCATCGGCACGACCCGGTCGGGGAAATAGACGGAGTTGCCGCGCTTCAGCGCCTCGCGGTCCAGCGGGTCGGCCGGCCGGACGTAGTGCGCCACGTCGGCGATCGCGACCAGCAGGCGGAACCCGCCGGGGTTGGCCGGATCGTCGTCCGGGGCCGCGAACACCGCGTCGTCGAAGTCGCGCGCGTCCTCGCCGTCGATGGTCACCAGCGGAATGTCGCGCAGGTCCTCGCGCTTGCCGAGGGTGACCGGTTTGGCCCGCTCGGCCTGTTCCTCGACCTCCGGCGGAAACACGTCCGGGATGTCGTGCTCCTGGATGGCGATCCGGCTGAACGAGCGCGGGTCGGCGATGCCGGCGAAGCGCTCGACGACCCGGCCGGCGGGCAGGCCCAGACGGTTGCGGCTGCGCGGCAGCAGCTCGACGGCCACCAGGTCGCCGGTCTCGGCGCCACCGGCGTCCCGGGGATCGACGACGATCTCGGACTTGGCCTTCTTGTCGGTCGGCCGGACCCGGCCGACGCCGTGCTCGGTCGCCTCGTAGATCCCGAGCACCCGCGCGGCCGCGCGGGGCAGGCGGCGGATGATGCGGGCGACGTAGCGGCTCTCGCCGCGCCGCTCCAGGCGCACCAGGGCGCGGTCGCCGGGTCCGAGGGCGCCGGCCCGGCGATCCTCCAGCACCAGGATCGCCGGCGGCGGGGCCTCGTCGCGCCAGCCGGCCGGCTGCGCCAGCGCCTCACCGTCCTCGTCGGTGCCGATCACCTCGACCACGGTGATCTCGGGCAGCGCGCCCGGCGGTGCCACCTTGCGGCGGCGGCCGAAGTCGAGCAGCCCGTCGTCGGCCATCTCCTTGAGCAGACGGCGCAGTTCGGCGCGCTCGGGGCCGCGGACGTCGAACGCCTTGGCGATCTCGCGGCGGCCGACCGGGGTCGGGCTCGAGCGCACGAACTCCAGGATCGCCTCGCGCGACGGAACCGGGCCGGAGGGACGGGCCATCGGGATCAGGACGCGGCCGTGCCGGCCCCGCTCCCCTTGCTCCCGGTCTTCTTCGCCGCCGTCTTCTTCGCCGCCGTCTTCTTCGCGGGCTTCTTGGCGACAGCATTCTTGGCGGGGGCCTTTTTCGCCGGGGCCTTCTTGGCGGCTGCCTTGGCCTCGCCCGCCGCCTTGCCGGCCTTGCCGCGCTTCGGCGCGGTGCCGCCGCCCTTGGCCGCCTTGGCAGCCAGTACCTCGAGCGCCCGCTCCAGGGAGAGGTCGTCCATCGACTCGCCGCGCGGCAGAGTCGCCCGCAGGGCGCCGTGCTGCACGTACGGGCCGAAGCGGCCGGCCTGGACCGTCACCGGCTTGCCGTCGTCCGGGTGGTCGCCGAGGCTGCGCGCCGGCTTCTTCTTCGCACCCTTCTCGGCGATCAGCTGCACCGCGTGGTTCAAGCCGATGGTCAGGACGGTGTCGTCGGGCGGCAGGTTCACGTAGGTGCTGTCGTACTTCAGGTACGGCCCGTAGCGCCCGATGCCGGCCTCGATGGTGTCGCCGGTCTCCGGGTGGTCGCCGATCGGCCGCGGCAGCGACAGCAGCACCAGCGCCTTGGCCAGGTCGACGTCGGCCGGCGGCAGCTGGCGGGGCAGGGACGCCCGTTTCGGCTTCTCCTTCGAGCCCTCGGCCGGCTCGCCGAGTTGCACATAGATCCCGTAAGGGCCCTTGCGCATGCTGACGTCCTGGCCGGTCGCGGGGTCGGTGCCGAGAACCTTCGGCAGCGCCTCCTCGCCCTCGGCACCCGGCGTCCGGCCGCCGGCGGCCTCGCCGAGCTGACGAGTGTAGCGGCAGTTCGGATAGTTCGAGCAGCCGATGAACGCGCCGAACTTGCCGAGCCGCAGCGACAGCCGGCCGTCGCCGCAGCCCGGGCAGGCGCGGTCGGGCTGGCCGTCCGGGCCGGTCGGGAAGAAGTGGTCGGCGAGCTCGGCGTCCAGCGCCTCGATGACCTGGCCGATCGACAGGTCCTTGGTGCCGTCGACCGCGCCCTTGAAGGCGTCCCAGAACTCGTGGAGCACCCGCCGCCAGTCGAGCTGGCCGGCCGACACGTCGTCGAGCTTGGTTTCTAGGTCGGCCGTGAAGTTGTAGGCGACGTAGCGGTTGAAGAAGCTGCTCAGGAATGTGGTGACCAGCCGGCCGCGGTCCTCCGGCACGAAGCGCCGCTTGTCGAGGGTGACGTATTCGCGGTCCTGCAGGACCTGCAGGATGCTGGCGTAGGTCGAGGGCCGGCCGATCCCGAGCTCCTCCAGCTTCTTCACCAGGCTCGCCTCGGAATAGCGCGGCGGCGGCTGGGTGAAGTGCTGCTCCGAGCGGACCTCCTGGCGGGCGACGTCCTCGCCGCGCTCGACCGGCGGCAGGATCCGGCCGGACTCGTCGTCCTCGGCGGCCGGCTCGTCGCGATCCTCCTGGTACAGCGTCAGGAAGCCGTCGAACACCACCACCGAGCCGGTCGCCCGCAGGGTCGAGCGGCCGTTGCGGTCGACCACGTCGATCGTGGTCTGGTCGAGCTCGGCGCTCGCCATCTGGCTGGCCACCGCACGCTTCCACACCAGGGTGTAGAGCTTGAGCTGGTCGGGATCGAGGCGGCCGCGCAGGCTGTCCGGCGTGCGCTTGACGTCGGTCGGCCGGATCGCCTCGTGCGCCTCCTGGGCGTTCTTGGCCCGCGAGGTGTAGACCCGCGCGGTGTTCGGCAGGTAGCGGTCGCCGTAGGTCGAGCCGATGGCGCCGCGGATCGCCTGGATCGCCTCCTGGCTGAGCTGGACGCCGTCGGTCCGCATGTAGGTGATCAGGCCGACGGTCTCGCCGTCGAGCTCGAGACCCTCGTACAGGCGCTGGGCGAGCTGCATGGTGCGGGTGGCGCCGAAGCCGAGCTTGCGCGACGCCTCCTGCTGCAGGGTGGAGGTGGTGAACGGCGGCTGCGGGTTGCGGCGGACCCGCTTCTTCTCGACCTCGCCTACCTCGAATGCGCCGGCCTCGACCGCGGCGACGGCGGCCTTCGCGGCCCCCTCGTCGCCGATCTCCAGGCGGTCCAGCTTCTTGCCGTCGAGATGGGTGAGGCGGGCGGTGAACGACTTGCGCTCGCGGGTCCGGAAGTCGGCCTCGATGCTCCAGTATTCCTGCGCCCGGAAGCGTTCGATCTCGGCTTCGCGCTCGCAGATCAGGCGCAGCGCCACCGACTGCACGCGGCCGGCCGAACGGGCGCCCGGCAGCTTGCGCCACAGCACCGGCGACAGGGTGAAGCCGACGAGGTAGTCGAGGGCCCGGCGCGCCAGGTAGGCATCGATCAGGTCCTGGTCGAGTTCGCGCGGCCGGGCGATGGCGTCCAGCACCGCCGATTTTGTGATCTCGTTGAAGGCGACCCGCTTGACGTCGATGCCCCTGAGCGCCTTGCGCTCCTCCAGCACCCGCTGGACGTGCCAGCTGATCGCCTCGCCCTCGCGGTCCGGGTCGGTGGCGAGGATCAGCTGCTCGGCGCCGCGCAGGGCCTCGGCGATCGCCTTGACCTGCTTCTCGGAACGCGGGTCGGTCTGCCACAGCATGGCGAAGTCGTGATCGGGGTCGACCGACCCGTCCTTCGGCGGCAGGTCCCGGATGTGTCCGTAGCTGGCGAGGACTCGGTAGTCGTCACCCAGGTACTTGTTGATCGTCTTGGCCTTGGCGGGGGACTCGACGACGACGACTTTGCTCATGCGGTAGGTTCGCTTCCTGTGGCATTTCCCGGCAATGCCCGTCGGGTCCGCGAACGATCGCCTCGCGACGTGCCCGTCGGCGGGGCGCCTTCAGGCCGGGGCATCCAGCCGTCGCGCCACCAGGTTGCCCGGGTACCGGTCGATCTGACCGGCGAGCTCCGCTTCCAGGAGCACGGTCGCGACGATTGGAGCAGACAATTGGCAGCCGCGGATCAGTTCGTCAACCGGCACCGGTTCCGGTCCGAGGGCGTCCAGGATCAGACGACGCGCGGTGTCGTCGGTTTCGACAGCCGGGAACTCCGCCACGTCCTCGCGCAGGGAGCCGGCCGCCTGGACCGCCGGCGGGACCGCCCGCAGGACGTCGAGAACGTCGTCGGCCTCCTGGACCAGTAGCGCCGCCCCCTCCTGGATCAGGGCGTTGCAGCCGCTGCAGCGCGGGTCCAGCGGCGAGCCCGGGACCGCGAACACCTCCCGACCCTGGTCGAGCGCGCGGCGCGCGGTGATCAGCGAGCCGGAGCGCCGGGCCGCCTCGACGACCACGGTGCCGAGCGACAGCCCGGCGATGATCCGGTTCCGGGACGGAAAATGTCGGGCCTGCGGGACCGTGCCGACCGGCATCTCGGCGACCGCCGCGCCGGACTCCGCGATGCGCCGCAGCAGGTCGGCGTGCTCCGGCGGGTAGACCACGTCGATGCCGCCGGCCAGCACCGCGACGGTCCCGGTCGCCAGCGATCCTTGGTGCGCCGCCGCGTCGATCCCGCGTGCCAGTCCGGAGACCACGGCGAATCCGGCGACGCCGAACGCCCGTGCGAGCAACCCTGCGAACCGGGCCCCGTTGAGCGAGGCGTTCCGGGCCCCGACCACTGCGACCGACGACCGCGCCAGCAGGGCCGGATCGCCGGCGACCGACAGGCACGGCGGGGCGTCCGACGTCGCCGCCAGCCGGACCGGGTAGCCGGAGTCGCCGAGCACCAGCAGCCGGGCGCCGGCCCGCCGGTTCGCGGTGATCTCGCGGTCGATATCGGCCGCCGTCGGGACCTTCAGCGGCCGGCGGCGGCCGCCGCGCCGTGCCAGGTCGGGCAGGGCCTCCAGGGTGGCGGTGGCGGAGCGGTAGCGGGCCAGCAGCTGGCGGAAGGTGACCGGCCCGACGTTCTCCGTACGGATCAGCCGCAGGCGGTCGAGGCGCTCGCGCTCGGGCAGGCTGTCGTTTGCGGCAGGCATCGTCGGGGGACTCCGTCAGCGGTCGTCCCCTTGCCTATGAAACCCGGAGCGCAGTTTTCTCTCGTTGCGAAAGCGGAACGAGCGTGCGGGTGAAACCGCACGTCGGGTTTCGGAAACTCCGTCTCAGGTTTCGCCCTTGTTCTTCGAGCCGCCGAAGCTGATCCGGCCTTCCTGGCCGCGCAGCAGGCGGCGGATATTCTCGTGGTGGCGGATCCAGACCAGCACCGCGATGAAGGCGCCGAGTTCGGCGAACTGCGGCCCTTCGAAGTGCCAGGCGGCCACCGGTGCCAGCGCCAGTGCGATCAGGGCCGCGAGCGAGGAGTACCGGGTCACCGCCGCCACGACGAGCCAGCTCGCGCAGACGATCAGCCCGACCGGCCAGGACAGCGCCAGCCAGGTACCGACGGTCGTCGCCACGCCCTTGCCGCCCTTGAACCTCAGCCATACCGGGAAGCAGTGACCGAGGATCGCGCCGGCGGCGGCCAGCACCGCCATGTCGGGGCCGAACTGCCAGGCGATCAGCACCGCCACCGCGCCCTTGGCCCCGTCCAGGATCAGGGTGGCGGCCGCGAGCTTCTTGTTGCCGGTGCGCAGCACGTTGGTGGCGCCGATGTTGCCGGACCCGATCGACCGGATGTCGCCGAGCCCGGCCAGCCGGGTCAGTACCAGGCCGAACGGAATCGAGCCAAGCAGATAGGCGAGGGCGAAGCCGGCGTAGAACGGCCACGTGTAGGCGAAGCTGCCCATCGGGTCAGGCATGGGCCGGCTCGCGTCGGGGCCTCGGCTCCTCGGCCTCCAGGTCGAACACGGTGCGGCCGCGATAGACCGTGCGCCACACCCGGCCCTGGGCGGGCTTGCCGTCGAACGGGCTGTTCTTGGACTTCGAGCGGAACCGGTGGGCGTCGATCCGGACCGCCCGGTCGGGCTCGAACAGCACCAGATCGGCCCAGCCGCCGACCGCCAGCGTGCCGACCTCCAGCCCGAGGATCCGGGCCGGCCGGACCGTCAGCCGGTCGAGCAGGTCCAGCAGGTCCATGGTGCCGTCGTGCACCAGGCCGAGGCTGATCGGCAGCAGGGTCTCCAGCCCGACCGCGCCCGGCACCGCCTGGGTGAACGGCACGCGCTTGGAGTCCTGGTCCTCCGGGTTGTGGTCGCTGGCGATCGCATCGACCGTGCCGTCGGCGACGCCGGCCGCCACCGCCTGCCGGTCGGCCTCGCTGCGCAGCGGCGGCGACATCAGCGCGAAGGTCCGGTAGTCGACGATCGCGCCCTCGTTCAGCGCGAAGTACTGCGGGGCGGTGTCGCAGGTCACGGCCAGGCCCTCGGCCTTGGCCTTGCGGATCGCCTCGATGGCGGCGCCGGTGGAGACGTGGGCGGCGTGGTAGCGGCCGCCGGTCAGGCGCACCAGCTGCAGGTCGCGCTCGACCATCATGACCTCGGCGCAGGCCGGGATGCCCGGCAGCCCGAGCCGGGTGGCGGTTTCGCCTTCGGTGGCGCAGCCCTCGCGGGCCAGCGACGGCTCCTCGGGATGCTGGATCACCGGCCGGCCGAACATGGTGGCGTAGGACAGCAGCCGGCGCATCACCACGGCGTCGGCGATCGCCTTGGTGCCGTCGGTGAAGCCGACCGCGCCGGAGGCCGCGAGCAGGCCGACCTCGGACATCTCCTGGCCCCTCATGCCCTTGGTGGCGGCGGCGTAGGGATGGATGTTGATCAGCCCGACCTCCTGGGCCAGCCGCTCGACGAACTCCAGGATCGAGACGTCGTCGATGACCGGGGTGGTGTTCGGCAGGGTGGCGAGGGTGGTGACGCCGCCGGCGACCGCCGCCGCCTGCAGCGAGGCCAGGGTCTCCATGTGCTCCTCGCCCGGTTCGCGGGTCTGGGCGCGCATGTCGACCAGGCCCGGGGCGAGACAGCGGCCGCCGCAGTCGACCACTTCGACGTCGTCCTGGATGGCGTCGACGAACACCTGCGGCCCGACCTCGGCGATTCGGCCGTCGCGCACCAGCACGCCGCCCCTGGCGTCCAGCCGCGAGGCCGGGTCGAGCAGGCGGGCGTTCTTGTAGAGGGTCGGTCTCACTGGTTCTTCGCCCACGGCTCGGTCTGGTTGGTCACGAGGATCTCGAGCACGGCCATGCGCACGGCCACGCCCATCTCGACCTGCTCGCGGATCAGCGACCGCGAGATGTCGTCGGCCACCACCGAGTCGATCTCGACGCCGCGGTTCATCGGCCCCGGATGCATGATCAGGGCGTCCGGCTTGGCCGCCTTCAGCTTCTCGTCGTCCAGGCCGTAGTAGCGGAAGTATTCGCGGATCGACGGCACGTAGCTGCCCTTCATGCGCTCGGTCTGCAGCCGCAGCATCATGACGATGTCGCACCCGTCGAGCCCGCGTTCCATGTCGTGATGCACCTCGACGCCCATCCGGTCGATGCCGGACGGCAGCAGGGTCGGCGGCGCCACCACCCGGACCCGGGCGCCCATGATCGACAGCAGGTGGATGTTCGAGCGCGCCACCCGGCTGTGCGCGACGTCGCCGCAGATCGCCACCACCAGCCCCTCCAGCCGGCCGAGCCGGCGGCGGATGGTGAGCGCGTCGAGCAGCGCCTGGGTCGGGTGTTCGTGGCTGCCGTCGCCGGCGTTGATCACCGAGCAGTTGACCTTCTCGGCCAGCAGGTGGACCGCCCCCGACTCCGAATGCCGCACCACCAGGGCGTCCGGGTGCATGGCGTTCAGGGTCATGGCGGTGTCGATCAGGGTCTCGCCCTTCTTGATCGACGAGGTCGAGACCGACATGTTGATGACGTCGCCGCCGAGCCGCTTGCCGGCCAGCTCGAAGCTGGTGCGGGTGCGCGTCGAGTTCTCGAAGAACAGGTTGATGAGGGTCCGCCCCCTGAGCGTCGAGGCCTTCTTGTCGGCCTGCCGGTTCTGCTCGACGAACCCGTCGGCGCGGTCCAGGAGAAAATCGATGTCGGGTCGCGACAGCCCCTCGATACCGAGGAGGTGGCGATAGGGATAGCGCGTGCCGTCGGAGAGAGCGGTCGCGGGCCCGGGGGAGATGGCGCTTGTCATTAAAGCGCCGTTATAGGCCTCGTTCCGGGACACCGGCAAGGGTGGCCGACGGCATTCTCAGATCGCCCCGGATTCCCGCAGCTTGGCCAGCTCGTCCGCCGACAGCCCGAGCTCGCCGCCCAGCACCTCGTCGGTATGCTGGCCGAGAATCGGCGGCGGGCGGCGGTAGCTCGCCGGGGTGTCGGACAGCTTCAGCGGATAGGCGATGGTCGGGATCGGCTCCGCCGTCAGCGCGTGGTCGGGGATCTGCTGCTGCATGCCGCGGGCCCGAACCTGCGGGTCGGCGAACACCTGGTCGATGGTGTTGACCGGGCCGCACGGCACGCCGACGGCCTCCAGCCCCTCGACCCACTCGGCCATGGTTCGGGTCTTCATGATGCCGGCGACCAGCGCGACGGTCTCGGCCCGGTTGCGTACCCGGGCGACGTTGTCGGCGAAGCGCGGGTCCGCCGCGATATCCTCGCGGCCGGCGAACCGGCAGAACTTGGCGAACTGCTGGTCGTTGCCCACGCCCAGGATGACGTGGCCGTCGGAGGTGGCGAACACCTGGTAGGGCGTGATGTTCGGGTGGGCGTTGCCGAGCCGCCCCGGCGCGGTGCCGCCGACCAGGTAGTTCATGCCCTGATTGATCAGCCAGCTCACCTGGGTGTCGAGCAGGGCGGCGTCGATGTACTGGCCGCGGCCCGAGGCGTCGCGGTGGCGTAGCGCGGCCAGGATGGCGATGGCAGTGTGCATGCCGGTCATCACGTCGGCGATCGCGACGCCGACCTTCATCGGCTCGCCGTCGGCCTCGCCGGTCACGCTCATCACCCCGCCCATGCCCTGGGCCAGGAAGTCGTAGCCGGCGCGCGGCGCGTACGGGCCGGTCTGCCCGAAGCCGGTGATGCTGGCGTACACCAGCCGCGGGAAGCGCTCCCTGATCTGATCGTAGGCGAGGCCGTAGCGGGCCATGTCGCCGACCTTGAAGTTCTCGATGAAGACGTCGGCGGTCTCCAGCAGCCGGAACAGCACCTCGCGGCCCTCGGGGCGCGAGATGTCGAGGCCGACCGAACGCTTGTTGCGGTTGGTCGAGAGGTAGTAGGCGCTCTCCGAGGTGTCGTTGCCGTCCGCGTCCTTCAGGAACGGCGGGCCCCATTTGCGGGTGTCGTCGCCCATGCCCGGCCGCTCGATCTTGACGATGTCGGCACCGAGGTCGCCCAGGGTCTGGGTGCAGATCGGGCCGGCCAGGATGCGCGAGCAGTCGACGACGCGGATGCCGGCGAGAGCGCCGGGGGTGAGGCCGCCGGAAAGCGAAGTATCGGACATGGGGCTCGTCGCGCAGGGGAAGGGGCGGGGCGGGCGATCCTGCGACGGCAGGACGGCCGGATCAAGGCGTGCCGTCCAGGTTCCAAAGCATCGCTTATGATCGCCATAACGGATGCGCTCTGCCCAGGTCGGGCGTGCCGGGTCATCATCGAGCCCTCGAGATGCGAGCGAACGAGGTGAAACGATGCCCGGAAATCCAGACGACAAGCCGTCCGTCCTGCTGGTGACCGGCGGGTCGCGCGGGATCGGTGCCGAGGTCGTGCGCGGTGCCGTGCGGCGGGGCTGGGCGGTCGCGTTCAGCTACGTGCAGGACCGCGAGGCGGCGCGGCGCCTTGAGGGCGAGGTCCGCGATGCCGGCGGGTCGGCGGTCGGGCTGCAGGGCGACGTCGCCGATCCGCAGGCGGTGGCGACGCTGTTCGCGGCCGCCGAGGACGCTCTCGGCCCGGTCGCTGGCCTGGTCAACAACACAGGCGTCACCGGGCGGCTCGGGACGTTCGTCGACACCGATCTCGCCACCCTGCGGCGGGTGCTCGACGTCAACGTGCTCGGCACCATGCTGTGCGCCCAGGAAGCGGTCCGGCGATGGCGCGCCCGCGATGTGGCCGGCGTGATGGTCAACGTCTCGTCGGTCGCCTCGACGCTCGGTGCGCCCGGCGAGTACGTGCACTACGCGGCGTCGAAGGCGGCGGTCGAGGCGTTCACCATTGGCCTCGCCAAGGAGCTGGCGGCCGGCGGCAGCCGGGTGAACGCGGTGGCACCCGGTACCGCCCATACCGACATCCATGCCGCCGCCGGCGAGCCCGGGCGCCCGGCACGCGTGGCGGCGCGCATCCCGATGGGACGGGCCGGCGAGCCGTCGGAGATCGCCGAGGCGGTGCTGTGGCTGCTGTCGCCGCAGGCGTCCTACGTCACCGGCGCCGTGCTGCGGGTCTCCGGCGGGCTGTAGCGCGGACGTTCGCCGGTCGAGCACGTTCGCGCAGGTCGTCGGGGCTGCGGGTCTTCTCGGGCGCGCCGTGGTCGCGCCGCCGCCGCCGGCCCGATCCCCGTGCCGACGCGGAGGCCGCCACCGGCGCCGGGTGTCCGGCAAAGTTTTGCAGGAGCCTTCCGGCCGTGCAGGCGTTGGCGGGGGAGAGGATACCGCCCGCCACCGTCCCGGGGAGCTTCGCCCGACCGTTGATCGACTTCTCCTCCTTGACCGTTCCCCTGATCGTCGCGGTCCTGGCGGCGAGTTCGGTGGTCGTGCTGGTCTGCGGCATCCGCCTGACCCGGCTCGCCGACGAGTTCGCCGACCGAACCGGATTGGGGGAGGCGGCGACCGGCGCGGTGCTGCTCGGCGCCCTGACCTCGCTGTCGGGCAGCGTCACCTCGGTGTCGGCGGCCGCCGCCGGCTCTCCGGAGCTCGCGACCGCCAACGCCATCGGTGGAATCGCCGCGCAGACCGTGTTCCTGGTGTTCGGCGACATGGCCTATCGGCGCGCCAACCTCGAACATGCGGCGGCCTCGCTCACCAACATCCTGTCCGGCACCCTTCTGGTGATCATACTCGGCCTGATCCTGCTGGCTCGGGTGCTGCCGCCGGTCGCCGTGGCCGGCGTGCATCCGCTGACCCCGGTGCTGCTGCTGGTCTACTTGCTGGGCGTCCGGGCCGCGGACCGGTCGGAGCGCGAGCAGAGCTGGATACCGCGGAGGACCTCGGAGACCAGCCTCGACTGCCCCGACCAGCCCGCCCGGTGGTCCGGCGGGCCAGTTCGGCAGGCGATCGTGATACTGGGCCTCGGCATCGCCGTCGGGATCGCCGGCTACGTCATCTCCGGCAGCGCACTCGCTCTGGCGGACAGAACGGGCGTCCGCGAGGGCCTGGTAGGCGCGCTGTTGACCTCGGTCGTCACCTCGACGCCCGAGCTCGTCACCACCCTGGCGGCGGTACGCCGGGGCGCGCTGGCCCTGGCTGTCGGCGGAATCCTCGGCGGCAACGCGTTCGACGTGCTGTTCACCGCGTTCTCCGACATCGCCTACCGGCCCGGCTCGATCTACCACACGATGCCGCCGGACCAGGTGTTCCTGGTGATGCTGTCGATCGTGATGACGGCGGTCCTGATCTTCGGGCTGCTGCGGCGCGAGCGCCGGGGCTTCGCCAACATCGGCTTCGAGGGGGCGTCGCTGATCGTGCTGTACGCCGGCGGCGTGGCGGCGCTGATTCTGGCGTTCTGAGCCGGCCCGGTCACGCCGCGATCGGCACTTCCCCGGCGAAGGTGGTGCGCCACAGCAGCCGGCGATGGCCGTCGTAGTCGTTGACCGCGAAGTGCAGGGTCGTGCGGTTGTCCCAGATCGCCAGGTCGCCCGGCCGCCAGCGGTGCCGGCAGCAGAACTCCGGCCGGGTCATGTGGGCGTACAGGCGGGCCAGGATCGGGGCACTCTCCGCCTCGCTCAGGCCCTCCAGGCGGATCGTGTAGATCGGGTTCAGGAACAGCGCCTCGCGGCCGCTGTCGGGATGCCGGCGGACGATCGGGTGGGCGCGCTCGCGGTCGGCCTCCGGGTCGCCGCGGGTGATCGTTATTGAGCGGCTGGTCGCGGTGCCCGGAGTCGGTGCGTGGCTCACGCCATAGGGCGCGCCGGTCTGGATGGCCCGGCGGCCGGCGACGACGGCGCGCAGGTCGTCGGGCAGGGTTTCCCAGGCGGTCGCCTGGTCGGCCCACAGGGTATCGCCGCCGACCGGCGGCAGCTCGACCGCCTGCAGCAGCGAGCCGCCGGGCGGCCGCTCCAGAAACGAGAAGTCGGAATGCCAGTCGCCGCCGAAGGTCGAGATCCGGTTCTCGTCGGCCTCCTTCAGCACCGCCACCACGTCGGGGTCCTCGGCCGAGGGCGCGATGTAGGGCACCCGCACGACCGGTCCGAACACCTCGGTCGCGCGCTTCAGGGCCGGGATGTCGAGGAACTGGCCGGGCAGGAACAGTACCAGGTGCCGGGCCAGGGCCTGCCGCAGGCCGGCGGCCAGGGTCTCGGGGATCGGCTGCTTGAGGTCGACGCCGGTCAGGTGCGCGCCGAGGCGCGGGGTGACCGGCTCCAGGGCGAGGTCGGTTGCCATGGCCGGCACCCTAGGCGGGATGCGGGCACCGGGGAACCCCGCGGGCGGGTTACCGCCCCGCGACCGCCAGCTTGATGCCGAAGCCGATCATCGCGAGGCCGGCCATTCCCTCCAGCCACTTGGCGGCGCGGCGGTACAATCGGCGGGCCGGGCCGCTTGCGAACACCAGGGCGACCAGGCCGTACCACAGGAATGTCTGCACCAGGATCAGGGCGACCGCGGCAACGTAGAAGCCCGTCGGGGCGCCGGTCGGTACCGCGACGGCGAACACGCTGACCCAGAACACCCCCGACTTGGGATTGAGCAGGTTGGTCAGCAGGCCGAGGCGGTACGGTGCCACGACCGCTGCGCGGCCGGCGCCCGCGTCCGCACCGGACGATCGGACCAGCGCCGAGATCAGCCGCAGTCCTGTGTAGAACAGGTAGAGCGCGCCGGCGACCCGCATCAGCCAGAGCAGTCCTTCGGCTTGGTGGAGGACCACGGCGACGCCGCTGAGCGTGACGACCACCCACGTGCCGGTCGCCGTCGCAACTCCCGCGACCGCTCGGAACGCCGCGCCCCGCGACTGTGCCGCGGCCAGATGACTGACCACCACGGTGTTCGGCCCCGGCACCATGGCGGCGAGCAGGTGCAGGACGGCGAGGGCGGTCAGGGCGGGCCAGAACTCGAACATGGGCAGCATGGCGGGGACTCGGGCTGTGACGGCGAAGCTTAGAGCGATGCTGCGGTGCCGAAAAGCGCCGTCCGCGAGGATCTATCCGACCAGCGCGATGAACAGCGGCAGGGTGACCGCCGCCATCGCCACCTGGGTGGTCAGGATCGCCGCCATCAGGCCGTGGTCGCCGCCGAGCGCGCGGGCGAACACATAGGACGAGGCCGAACTCGGCAGCGCGTTGAACAGCACCGCCACCTGCAGGGCGACGCCGGACAGGCCGAGCGGGCCGGCCAGCGCCAGGGTCAGCGCGGGAACCGCGACCAGCTTCAGCAGGTTCGACAGCAGCAGTGCGCCCCAGCCGGTGCGGATCGCCGCCCAGCGCAGCCCGGCGCCGACCGCCAGCAGGCCGAGCGCGAGCGCGCCGCGGGCCAGCAGCTCCAGCCCGTCGGCCAGCAGCTTGTGGAGGCCGATGCCGCTGGCGTTCAGGGCGATGCCGATCAGGCAGGCGATGATGATCGGGTTCCTGGCCATCGACTTCAGCACCGTGCCGAGGCCGGCCGGCCGGTCGCCGATCATGCGGGTCAGGAACCAGACCGACAGGGCGTTGACCAGCGGGATCACCGCGGCGATGCCGACCGCCGCCAGCGCCACCCCGTCATGGCCGTACAGCGGCCCGGCGGCGGCGATGCCGATATAGGTGTTCTGCCGGATCGCGCCCTGGATCACGCTGGTGTAGGCGGCGGCACCGATGCCGGTGGCCCGGCGCACCGCCACCAGGAACGCCGTGACGATCAGCACCGCGCCGGCCATCGCCGCCACCATCGGGCCGATCTCGTAGCCGGTCAGGTCGGTGCCGCCGAGCTTCAGCACCAGCAGGGCCGGCAGCAGCAGCCAGTAGGTGATCTGCTCCAGCGCCCGCCAGCCGTCCTCGCCGATCGGCCCGATCGGCCGCAGGATCGCCCCCAGCACGATCAGCCCGAACACCGGGGCCAGGGCGGCGAGCGTGGCGCTCATTCGGTCGAGGGTAGGGAATCCAGCGCCGCCTGCAGGATCCAGGCGGCCGCGGCGGAGTCGATCGCCTTCTTGCGCCTGGCGCGGGTCAGGTCGGCCTCGGCGATCATCGCCCGCTCGACCGCCTGGGTGCTCATGCGCTCGTCCTGGAAGGCGCAGGGCAGGTCGAGGCGCAGCAGCAGCTCGGCGGTCAGGTCGCGGGTCGCCTGGCAACGCGGACCCTCGGTGCCGTCCATGTTCAGCGGCAGCCCGACCACGAAGCCGCCGATGTTGCGGCTCTCCACCAGCTCGGCGATCTCGGCGGCGTCGGCCGAGAATTTGCGGCGCCGGATGATGGTGACCGGCGAGGCCACGCGAAGTGCCGCGTCGGACACCGCGACGCCGATCGTCTTGGTCCCGAAGTCGAGGCCCATCAGGCGGCCGCCGGGCGGCAGCAGCCGGGGCAGGTCGGCAAGCTTGCAGAGGGGCATGGGCGGTGTTAGCTTCCGCGCTCCGAAACGGCGGAAATCCGCCGTTCTCAGGCTTTCACAATGAACTGGTACGGTCTTTAGCCCATGTCGCTCGACAAGGCCACCGTCGCGTCCATCGCGACCCTCGCCCGCCTCCGGGTTCCCGACGATCGGCTGGAGCCGATGGTCGGCGACCTGAACGCGATCCTCGGCTTCGTCGAGCAGCTCAACCAGGTGAACACCGACGGTGTCGAGCCGCTGGCCAACGTGACCGGCCACGCGCTGCCGCAGCGCGAGGATGCGGTGACCGACGGCGGCTATCCCGAACGGGTCACCCTGAACGCGCCGGACCCGGCGGGCGATTTCTACGCCGTGCCCAAGGTGGTCGAGTGATGGGCGGGCTTCTGGACCTCGATCTCGTCGCCGCCCGCGATGCCCTGCGCGCCGGCGAGACCACCAGCACCGAGCTGACGCGGGCCTATCTTGACCGCATCGAGGCGACCCGGAACCTGAACGCCTACATCACCGTCACCGCCGACCGGGCGCTGGCGATGGCCAAGGTGTGTGACGAGAAGCTGGCCAAGGGCGAGGGCGGGCCGCTGGAAGGCCTGCCGATCGCGGTCAAGGACCTGTTCTGCACCGAGGGCGTGCTGACGACCGCCGCCTCGCACATCCTCGACGGCTTCAAGCCGCCCTACGAGTCGACGGTGACGTCGAACCTGTGGGGCGCCGGCGCCGTCATGCTCGGCAAGACCAACCTCGACGAGTTCGCTATGGGCTCGTCGAACGAGACCTCGTACTACGGCCCGGCGGTCAACCCGTGGCGCGCCGCCGACGACGCGGAGACCAAGCTGGTGCCGGGCGGTTCGTCCGGCGGTTCGGCCTCGGCGGTCGCCGGCCGGGCGGCGCTGGCCGCGACCGGCACCGACACCGGCGGCTCGATCCGCCAGCCGGCCGGGTTCACCGGCATCGTCGGCATGCGCCCGACCTACGGCCGCTGCTCGCGCTGGGGCATCGTGGCGTTCGCCTCGTCGCTCGACCAGGCCGGGCCGATGACCCGCACGGTCGCCGACGCCGCACTGATGCTGTCCGGCATGGCCGGTCACGATCCGAAGGACTCGACCTCGGCCCCGCTGCCGGTGCCGGACTTCTCGGCCGGGCTGGAGGACGGCGTGAAGGGGCTCAGGATCGGCGTGCCGAAGGAGTACCGGATCGACGGCATGCCGGCCGAGATCGAGAAGCTGTGGGCCCAGGGTGTCGAGTGGCTGAAGGACGCGGGTGCGGAGATCGTCGACATCTCGCTGCCGCACACCCCGTACGCGCTGCCGACCTACTACATCATCGCCCCGGCCGAGGCGTCGTCGAACCTGGCGCGCTACGACGGCGTGCGCTACGGCCTCAGGGTCGACGGCGACAGCCTGGCGGAGATGTACGCCAACACCCGCGGCGCGGGCTTCGGCGCCGAGGTCCAGCGCCGCATCCTGATCGGCACCTACGTGCTGTCGGCCGGCTACTACGACGCGTACTACCGCAAGGCCCAGCGGGTGCGCTCGCTGATCCGCCGCGACTTCGACCAGGCGTTCGAGACCGTCGACGCGATCTTGGCGCCGACCGCCCCGTCCGACGCCTTCGCGATCGGCGCCGAGGTCGACGACCCGGTGAAGATGTACCTGAACGACGTGTTCACGGTGCCGCTGAACCTGGCCGGCCTGCCCGGCATCTCGGTGCCGGCCGGGCTGTCGGCCCGCGGCCTGCCGCTCGGATTGCAGGTCATGGGGGCGATGTTCGAGGAGGCGAAGCTGCTGCGGGTCGCCCGCGCGCTCGAGAAGGCGGCGGCGTTCGCCGCCCGCCCCGCCATGCTGGAAGGGATCTGAACCATGGCTGAAGCAGACAGCGCCCAGCCGTACCGCATCCAGGGCGAGACCGGCCCCTGGGAGCTGGTGATCGGCCTGGAGGTCCACGCCCAGGTGACCTCCAAATCCAAGCTGTTCTCCGGCGCGGCCACCGCGTTCGGGGCCGAGCCGAACAGCCAGGTCAGCCTGGTCGACGCCGCCATGCCGGGCATGCTGCCGGTGATCAACCGGGAATGCGTGGACCAGGCGGTGCGCACCGGCCTGGCGCTCGAGGCGAGGATCAACGAGGTCAGCGTCTTCGACCGCAAGAACTACTTCTACGCCGACCTGCCGCAGGGCTACCAGATCAGCCAGTATCTGCAGCCGATCGTCGGCGAGGGCGTGGTCCATCTCGATCTCGAGGACGGCCGGACCTGCGAGGTCGGGATCGAGCGGCTGCACCTGGAGCAGGACGCCGGCAAGTCGCTGCACGACCAGCACCCGTCGAAGTCCTACATCGACCTGAACCGCTCCGGCGTGGCGCTGATGGAGATCGTCTCCAAGCCGGATTTGCGCTCGCCCGAAGAGACCGCCGCCTACATCAGGAAGCTGCGCTCGATCCTGCGCTACATCGGCACCTGCGACGGCAACATGCAGGAAGGCTCGATGCGCTGCGACGTGAACGTCTCGGTGCGCCGGCCGGGCGAGGGCTTCGGCACGCGCTGCGAGATCAAGAACGTCAACTCGATCCGGTTCGTGCAGCAGGCCATCGAGTACGAGGCCCGGCGCCAGATCGAGATCCTTGAGGCCGGCGGCACGATCGACCAGGAGACCCGGCTGTTCGACGCCAACCGCGGCGAGACCCGGTCGATGCGCTCCAAGGAGGAGGCGCACGACTACCGCTACTTCCCGGACCCGGACCTGCTGCCGCTGGTGCTCGACCCGGCCCGGATCGCCGAGCTGAAGGCGTCGCTGCCGGAGCTGCCGGACGCCCGCAAGGCGCGGTTCATGAGCGAGTACGGCCTGTCGCTGTACGACGCCTCGTCGCTGACCGAGGAGCGGGCGACCGCCGACTGGTACGAGGCCGTGGTCAAGGGCGGTTCCGGTAAGCGCGACCCGAAGATCGCCGCCAACTGGGTGCTGAGCGAGCTGTTCGGCGCCCTGAACAAAGCCGGCCTCGACCTCGCCGACAGCCCGGTCTCGGCCGACGCGATGGGCGGGCTGATGGACCTGCTGGGCGACGGCACGATCTCCGGCCGGATCGCCAAGGACGTGTTCGCCGAGATGCTGGAGACCGGCAAGGACGCCGCCGCCATCGTCGAAGAGAAGGGCCTCAAGCAGGTCTCCGACACCGGCGCCATCGAGGCGATCGTCGACGCGGTGCTGGCCGAGAACCAGGACAAGGTCGCCGAGTACCGGGGCGGCAAGGACAAGCTGTTCGGCTTCTTCGTCGGCCAGACCATGAAGCGTTCCGGCGGCAAGGCCAACCCGGGCATGGTCAACGAACTGCTGAAGGCCAAGCTGGCGGGGTAGGGCGGCAGGGGCAGCCTGTAGGTCCCGGCTCTGCGCTGCGCTCCGGCCGGGATGAGGGACACAAGTAGTGCGCCCCATCGCTCCTCCACCTCATCCCGGCTGCAGCGACGCAGTCGCGCAGAGCCGGGACCCACCCGCCGCTCCGTCGTCGTGGCTTCAACACCCCGTGACGGCGTGCGCTTTCTCGCGTCCTGCGTTCGCCTTGCGGTAGTGTGTCCGGGATCGCAACGGTCGAGGAAACCACATCATGCGCCACAACCTCCGGGCGCTCGCGGGCGCGGTCGCCATCGGTAGCACCATCGGCACGCTCGCCGCGGCCGCGGCCTTCGCCGGCGAGAGCCGGGTCGTGCAGTCGGGCAAGGCCTTCGAGCCGGCGGCTCTGACCGTCAAGGCCGGCGACAGCGTCGTGTTCGCCAACGAGGACTTCTACGACCACAACGTCTATTCGGAGTCCGACGGCAACGTCTTCAACCTCGGGATCCAGCCGCCCGGGCAGAGCAACGCGGTGACCCTTGCCGCACCCGGCACGGTCGAGGTCCGCTGCCGGATCCACCCGAAGATGAAGCTGACGGTCACGGTCGAGTAGGCCACGGTCGAGTAGGCGGCCGCTCGGACAGGGAGCGCGGGACCCGACGTGTCGATCCGGTTCAAGCTGCTGGGGGCGTTCCTGGTCGCCGTGGTCGCGGCGGCGGCGCTGGCCGGCGTCGCCCTGACCGCCACCTGGTCGCTCGGCGATCTCGCCCAGCGCCTGTACGACCAGCCGCTGCAGGCGATCAACTATGCGCGCTCGGCCCAGACCGCGTTCGAGGTCATGCAGCGGGCGGCTTCGCCCGAGGAGCGGGCGGAGCGCTGGGGCCAGTTGTCGTCCGATCTGGAGGTGGTGTCGGAGCGATCGCAGTCCGACGAGATGCGTGGGTTGGTGGCGGCGATTCAGGCCGATGTCGAGACCTGGTGGACACGCCAGGGAAAGGCCGGGATGAGTGCCGCGGAGGTGCAGTTCGTGGAGAACCTCGCCGAGGGCATCCGGGACGATCTGGAGATCCTGGTCGAGGCGGCGGCTTCCGGCGGATTCCGGTTCTGGCTGGAGGCCGAGCGCCTGATCGACCAGACCAAGACCTTCACCCTGGCGGTGGTGGCCGGCGTGGCGCTGGTCGCCCTGGCGGTGGCGGGCTGGATGATCCAGACCATCGTGCGCCCGCTCGGCCGCATGGAGCGGGCGATGACGGCGCTGGCCGGCGGCGCCCGCGACATTGCGGTGCCGGACCTCGGCCGGCGCGACGAGGTCGGCGCGATGGCGTCGGCGCTGGCGGTGTTCAAGGACGCCATGGCCGAGGTGCGCGACGCCAAGGAGCGGGCGGAGGCGGCGACCCGCGCCAAGTCCGAGTTCCTGGCGATGATGAGCCACGAGATCCGTACGCCGATGAACGGCGTGATCGGCATGACCCGCCTGCTGCTGGACGGCGACCTCGCGGCCCGCGAGCGCGAGACCGCCGGCATCGTGCTGGACTCCGGCGAAGCCCTGATGACCATCCTCAACGACATCCTCGACCTCTCGAAGCTGGAGGCCGGGCGGTTCGAGCTCGAGGAAGCCGATTTCGACGTCCGGCGGCTGGTCGAGGGCACCGTGGCGCTGATGAGCGGCCGGGCGTCGGAGAAGGGGCTGCTGCTGCACGCGCGGGTCGCGGACGACGTGCCGCCGTACCTGCGTGGCGATGCCGGGCGGCTTCGGCAGGTCCTGCTCAATCTCGTCGGCAACGCGGTCAAGTTCACCGACTCCGGCTCGGTCACGGTCTCGGTCCTTCGTGGCACTGGGCAGGGTGGCATCCCGCTGGTGGTCGAGGTCACCGACACCGGGATCGGCATGGACGAGGCGGCACGGTCCCGGCTGTTCCAGGAGTTCGCCCAGGCCGACGCCTCGATCGCGCGGCGCTACGGCGGCACCGGGCTCGGGCTGTCGATCTCGAAGCGCATCGTCGACCGCATGGGCGGCACCATCGAGGTCGAGAGCGCGCCCGGGCGGGGCTCGACCTTCCGGATCGCCCTGACCCTGCCGGAGGGCGTCGAGCCGGCGGCCGAGGCGGCGGACGGGGCGGACGACCTGCCGCCCCTGCACGTGCTGGTCGCCGAGGACAACCCGGTCAATCAGCGGGTCGCCCGCGGCCTGCTGGAGAAGCGCGGCCATCGGGTCACGGTGGTGCCGGACGGCCGGCAGGCGGTGGCCGCGGTCGCGGCCGGCGGCGTCGACCTGGTGCTGATGGACCTGCACATGCCGGAGATGGACGGGGTCGCCGCGACCCGGGCGATCCGCGCGCTCGACCCGCCGCTCTCGGCAGTGCCGGTGGTGGCGGCGACCGCCGGGGCGATGGAGCACGAGGTGCGGGCCTGCCTCGACGCCGGCATGGATGCCGCGGTGGCGAAGCCGATCGACCCGCGGGCGCTGTTCCGGACCCTGGCCCGGGCTGTCTCGACAGTGCCGGAGCCGGAGGACGGGCCGGGCTCCGAGCCGCTCGATGACGGCGACCCGACGGCTCTGCTGGAGGCCGGGTCCGACCCGTTCGAGCCGGCGGTTTACCGGGCCCTGGCCGACCAGCTCGGCGCCGAGATGGCCGAGGAGCTGGTCGGCGCGTTCGAGGAGACCGCGCGCGACGCGCTGGCGGCGTTCGAGGCGGGCAGGGACGGCGGCGACCCGGCCGCCATCGGCGACGCCGCCCATGGGCTGAAGAGTGCGGCCGGCTCGATCGGCCTGCGCGGAGTGTGGTCGTGGGCACGAACGGTTGAAGAGGCGGTCGCGTCGGGGCATATGCAGGACGCGGCGGCCGGGTGCGACGCCCTGCCGGCCGCGATCGCGGAAGGCCTCGCCGCCTTGCGCGCCTCAGTCCGCAGGACCGCCGCCGAATGAACCAGGAAGCCGACCGTCCGTCCGCCCCGCAGCCGCTGCCGACCTATGCCGGGCTGCGCGTGCTGCTGGCCGAGGACGAGCCGATGGCCACCAAGCTGGCGCAGGGCGCCCTCAAGGTCATGGGCATCACCGACATCGTCGCGGTCCGCGACGGCGAGCAGGCGCTGGCGGTGCTTGAGCGCGAGCAGGGCCAGTTCCAGCTGATCGTGTCGGACTGGAACATGCCGAAGGTCTCCGGCCTGGACTTCCTCAAGGCCGTCCGGCTGCGCTGGCCGCACATGAAGTTCGTGATGCTGACCGGCAAGGCGACCCAGGACTTCGTCGTCGCGGCCGCCCGCAACGGCGTCGACGCCTACGTGGTCAAGCCGTTCAGTCCCAACCAGCTGCGCCGGAAGATCGAGGCGCTGTTCACGCTTTGACATGGGCGGGCGCGCCGAGTTCTGGACCGTCGGGCACTCCAACCACGCGCTCGACCGGTTCATCGCGCTGCTGCGCTCGGCCGGGGTGACGGCGATCGCCGACGTCCGCTCGGCCCCGTATTCGCGTCGCGTGAAGCACTTCAACCGCGAGCCGCTGCGCGCCGCATTGGCGGAAGCCGGCATCGCCTATGTCTGGCTCGGCGAGGCATTGGGCGGCAAGCGTGGCGACGCGCCGCCGCCGTCCGAGGACGCGGTGAACGCCGCCCTCGACCGGCTGGCCGACGGGGCCGCCCGCTATCGCGTCGCGCTGATGTGCGCCGAATCCGACCCGGCCCGCTGCCACCGGTCCCGGCTGGTCGCGCCGCTGCTGCTGGCGCGCGGGCACACGGTCCGGCACCTGCAGGCCGACGGATCGGTGGAGGAGCACGCGGCGGTTGCCGACCGGATCGTCGAGGTCGACGGCGGCGACCCGCGCCAGGACCGGCTGCTGTAACGCAACTGTCTCAAAGCGCACCAAGTGCGCTTGACGGGCGCACGGTGTGCGCACATCCTTGTCGCATGTGGATGCTCGCTCTCATCATCGCCTGCTCGCCCGGTCAGGACGTCTGCACCTACCGCTCGGACACGACGGTGACCCGGACCTACGAGGACTGCCAGCGACTCGGCCACTTCATCGGCGGTCGCGCCATGGTCCAGGCCTACGGGACGTTCCCGGTCGGGGATGTCGAGGTCACCTGCCGGCCGCTGGCGCCGCCGATCACGGTGGCCGACGCCGGTCCGAAGCGGTCCTGACCCGGCTTAGACCTGGTCGGTAGCGGTCTCCTCGGCGAGGCCGTCGAGGAAGTCGTGCACGATCCGGATGCGCCGCTCGGCGATCGCCCGGGCGGCTGCCGTGTTCATGCGCCCCGGCAGCTTGACGATCTTTTCCATCAGGTGGTCGGCCGACCAGGTCGCCTCGTCGACCGGCCGGTGCCGGGCCGCCGGATCGGTCGGGTGGAACAGCGGCCGGCCGAGCTCGGCGCCGACCGCGATGGTGCGGGCCAGGCCGATGGCGCCGACCGCGTCCAGCCGGTCGGCGTCCTGCAGTATCTCGGCCTCCAGGGTCTCCGGGGGAATGCCGGCGGAATAGCTGTGCGCGGCGATGGCGTGGCCGACCGCCATCAGCCGGTCGGCCGGAAAGCCGATGCCCCGTAGTAGCCCGGTGGCGCGTTCGGCCGCCATGCGCGAGGCCCGCGGCCGGTCCGGCGAGTCCTTCGGGACCGCCACGCAGTCGTGCAGGTAGGCGGCGGCCAGGACCACCAGCACGTCGGCCCGCCCGACGTGCTCCGGCGCGTTCAGGATCGACCGGGCGTTCGCCCAGACCCGGTCCAGGTGATGGATATCGTGCGCCGAATCGGCCGCCGGGTCGTCGGCCACCAGCGCCCGCAGACGGGGCCGCCAGGACGCCACGGTGTCGCCGGCCGGCGACGGATGCGCATCTTCTTCGTGTGACCGCATGACAAACCTCCTTCCGGACCGCTAGCATTCCGGCCCCCGCGGCCCGGCTCGCCCTGTGCGATCCCGTCATCGGCCGTGTCCCGCCACCTTCTCGCGTGCGAGCCATGACCGTCCGAGTTCTCTACTTCGTGCCCGCCGACGCCAACCTGCGCGGACTGATCGAGCAGGAGATGCCCGAGGGCTTCGAGATCGTCTACCTGGAAACCGGCGACGACGCCGAGGTGCGCGAGAGGCTGGCCGACGCCGAGGTCGTGCTGATCGGCGCCAAGCGCCTGGAGGCATGGCATGTCGAGGCCGCCCCGAAGCTGCGGCTGGTTCTGCACCAGGGGGTCGGCTACCACGACACGGTCGCCACCACGGCCCTGCGCGACCGCCAGATTCCGCTGGCGATCACGCCCGGCGGCACCCCGGAGGGCGTCGCCGAGCACACCATCATGATGATGCTGGCGGTCGGCCGCCGGCTGGCCTGGCAGGACTCGGAACTGCGGGCCGGGCGCTGGCACTCGAACACGGTCCGGGCCGAGGCGCGCGGCCTCGGCGGCGCCAATGTCGGGATCATCGGGCTGGGCCGGATCGGCAAGCAGGTGGCGCGACGGCTGATCCCGTTCGAGTGCGGCCGGGTGGCCTATCACGACATCCTCGACATGGACCCGGCGGTCGAGCATGCGCTGCGGGTCGAGCGGCTGCCGTTCGACGAACTGATCGCCAGCTCCGATTTCGTTACCCTGCACGTCCCGCTGACCGACCTGACGCGGCACATGATCGACGCCGAGGCGATCGCCGCCATGAAGGACGGCGCGATCCTGATCAACTGCGCCCGCGGCCCGGTGGTCTCGGAACCGGCGCTGCTTGACGGCCTGACATCCGGAAAGCTCGGCGGCGCCGGGCTCGACGTGTTCGAGATCGAGCCGGTGGTCGGGCCGTCGCCGTTCGCGCCGTTCCGCAACGTCGTGCTGACCCCGCACAATGCGCCCGGTACCCGCGACATCATGCACCGCAAGTTCCGCCAGATGTTCGCCAATGCCGACCGGTTCTTCCGCGGCCAGTCCCTGGAAGACAAGGTCGACCTGTAGACCGCGGAGGCCCCATGGCTGCGTTTTCCGACTATGCCGAGCACGACGGCCTCGGCCTCGCCCGTCTGATCGCCGGCGGGGACGTCACGCCGGAGGAGGTCCTGGAGGCGGCGATCGCCCGGGCCGACGCGGTCAATCCGACGATCAACGCCATCGTCCACCGCATGGACGCCGAGGCGCGCGGCCGGGTCGCCGCCGACCTGCCGCAAGGGCCGTTCGCCGGCGTGCCGTTCCTGCTCAAGGACCTGTACATGGGCTACGAGGGGGCGCCGCTCGGCAACGGCTCGCGGCTGTGGCAGGACTACGCCTCGCCGGCCGACTTCACCTACACCCGGCGCTGCCGGGCCGCCGGCCTGGTGGTGTTCGGCAAGACCAACACGCCGGAACTCGGGGTCGCCTGGACCACCGAGCCGGTGGCCAATGGCCCGACCCGCAATCCCTGGGACCTGGAGCGCTCGGCCGGCGGCTCGTCCGGCGGCGCCGCGGCGGCGGTGGCGGCCGGCATCGTGCCGGTGGCGCACGCCACCGACGGCGGCGGCTCGATCCGGATTCCGGCGGCCAATTGCGGATTGTTCGGCCTGAAGCCGACCCGCGGCCGCAACCCCGCCGGCCCGTTCGTCGGCGAGGGCTGGTCCGGCCTGGCGACCGGCCACGTGGTCAGCCGCAGCGTGCGCGACAGCGCCGCCATGCTCGACGCCACCTCGGGCCCGGCGCCCGGCGACCCGTACGCGGCGCCGCCGCCGGCCCGGCCGTTCCTGCAGGAGGTCGGCACCGATCCGGGCCGGCTGCGGGTCGCCCTGCACACCACCGGCCTCGACGGCCGGCCGCTCGACCCGGAGAACCGGCGCGCCGCCGAGGAGGCGGCCAGGCTGCTGCAGGAGCTCGGGCACGAGGTCGACGAGGCGATGCCGACGCTCGACGTCGCCGCGATCTCCAGGGCGTTCCGGGTCATCATCGCCGGCAACCTGTGGAACGCGGTGGCGCTGCGCTACGACGCGCTCGGCCGCCGGCCCGACGGCTACGGCCTGGAGAAGGCGACCTGGGCCTGGGCCGAGGAGGGTCGGTCCTACACCGCGGCCGACTACGCCGCGGCGGTGACCGCGGTGCACGTCGCCGGCCGCCAGCTGGCGGCGTTCTTCGAGAGCTGGGACGTGATGCTGTCGACCACCATGCGCGAGCCGCCGGTGAAGCTCGGCGTGCTGCGACAGAACGAGCAGGACCTCGACGACTACTACCGCCTGCTGATGGACGAGATGCCGGTCACGCCGCTGTTCAACGCCACCGGCTGCCCGGCGATGTCGGTGCCGCTGCACTGGACCGCCGACGGCCTGCCGGTCGGCATCCACATCGGGGCGGCGTTCGGGCGCGAGGACCTGCTGATCCGGCTGGCCTCCCAGCTCGAGCAGGCCAGGCCCTGGTTCGACCGCGTGCCGGCCCTCTAGGCGCTGGAGATCCGATGCTCGGCCACGACGACTACGCCCGTCACGACGCGCTCGGCCTGGCCGCCCTGATCCGGCGGGGCGAGGTGTCGGCGTCCGAGGTGCTGGAGGCCGCCCTGGCGCGGGCCGACGCGGTGAACCCGCGGGTCAACGCGATCGTCCGACGGCTCGACGAGCGCGCCCGGCAGGCGGTCCGGGACGGGATCGGCTCCGGGCCGTTCGCCGGCGTGCCGTTCCTGTTCAAGGACCTCTACACCTTCGAGGCCGGGGTGCCGGCGGGCAACGGGTCGCGGTTCTGGGACGGGTTCACCGCGCCCGCCGACTTCACCTATGTCGCACGCTGCCGAGAGGCGGGGCTGGTCAGCTTCGGGCGGACGGCGACCTCGGAGGAGGGGATCAGCATCTCCACCGAGCCGGTCGCGACCGGCCCGACCCGGAACCCCTGGGACCTCGGGCGGACGGCAGGCGGCTCGTCCGGCGGCGCGGCGGCGGCGGTTGCCGCCGGCATCGTGCCGATGGCCCACGGCAGCGACGGCGGCGGCTCGATCCGGATCCCGGCGGCGCAGTGCGGGCTGTTCGGCCTGAAGCCCAGCCGCGGACGCAATCCGATGGGGCCGTTCGTCGGCGAGGGCTGGGCCGGGCTCGCCTGCAGCCACGTGATCAGCCGCAGCGTGCGTGACAGCGCCGCCATGCTGGATGCGACCTCGGGACCGGAGGTGGGCGATCCGTACGCAGCTCCGGCCCCGGCACGGCCGTTCCTGGATGAGGTCGGCGCCGATCCCGGCCGGCTGCGCGTCGCCCTGCATCTTCAGGGCCTGGACGGCCTCCTGCTCGACCCGGAGAACCGGCGGGCGGTCGAGGCGGCGGGCCGGCTGCTGGAGGGGCTCGGCCACCAGGTCGAGGAGGCGATGCCGGAGATCGACGCAGCCGCCCTGAACCGGGCGATCATGGTGATCGTCGCGGCCAACTCCTGGAACACCGTGGCGATGCGCTCGGCCGAGCTCGGCCGCGAGCCGGACGGCACCGGCTACGAGCGCGCCAGCTGGGAGATCGCCCGCTCGGGCCGGTCGCTGACGGCGCCGGACTATGCGGCCGCCGTGACCGCGTTTCACCGGGCCGGCCGGATGTTCGGGCAGTTCTTCGAGCGGTTCGACGTGCTGGTGTCGACCACCATGCGACGGCCGCCGTTCGCGCTCGGCACCCTGCGGCCGGACGAGACCGGCGGCGACGCGTTCGGCCGGCAGTGCCATGCCGAGATGCCTGTGACCCATTTCTTCAACATGACCGGATGCCCGGCGATGTCGGTGCCGCTGCACTGGACCGGCGACGGCCTTCCGGTCGGAATCCATGTCGGCGCCGGCTACGGCCGCGAGGACCTGCTGCTCCGGCTGGCCGGCCAGCTCGAGGCGGAACGCCCGTGGTTCGACCGACGGCCCCAACTTTGAGGAAGCGCGAGAAATGACCGGAGTCCAGCTGCTGACCGACGACCAGAAGGCCGTCGTCGAGGCCGTCGGCCGCATCATCGACCGGTTCGACGACGACTACTGGCGCAAGGCCGACGAGCAGGCGCGCTTCCCGGTCGAGTACACGACCGCGATGGCGGAAGGCGGCTGGCTCGGCATCGCCATGCCCGAGGATGTCGGCGGCGCCGGGCTCGGGCTCACCGAGGCGGCGCTGATGATGAACCGGGTGGCCAACTCGGCCGGCGGCATGGCGGCGTCGTCGTCGATCCACATCAACATCTTCGGCCTGAACCCGGTGGTGGTGTTCGGCAACGAGGAGCAGCGCCGGCGCTTCCTGCCGCCGCTGATCGCCGGCAAGGAGCGGGCCTGCTTCGGTGTCACCGAGCCCGACGCCGGGCTCGACACCGGCCGCATCAAGACCGCGGCGGTGCGCGACGGCGACGTCTACCGGATCACCGGCCGCAAGATCTGGACCTCGACCGCCCAGGAGGCGGACCGGGTGCTGATCATCGCCCGGACCTCGCCGATCGACTCGACGCGCAAGCCGACCGACGGGCTGACCCTGTTCTATGCGCCGCTCGACCGATCCAAGGTCGAGATCCGGGCGATCCACAAGATGGGCCGGCACGCCGTCGACTCGAACATGCTGTTCATCGACGGGCTGGAGGTGCCGGTGGCCGACCGGATCGGCGAGGAGGGGCAGGGCTTCAAATGCCTGCTGCACGGGCTGAACCCGGAGCGCGTCATGATCGCCGCCGAGGCCGTCGGGATCGGCCGCCAGGCGCTGTCGCGGGCGGTGACCTACGCCAAGGAGCGCGTCGTGTTCGGCCGGCCGATCGGCCAGAACCAGGGCATCCAGCACCCGCTGGCCGAGAACTGGATGGAGCTGGAGGCGGCTTGGCTGATGGTGCTGCGGGCGGCCGCCCTGTACGACGCCGGCGAGCCGTGCGGCGCCGAGGCCAACGCCGCCAAGTACCTGGCGGCCGAGGCGGCGTTCAAGGCCTGCGAGCGGGCGGTGATGACCCTCGGCGGCATGGGCTACGCGGCCGAGTACGGGGTCGAGCGGCTGTTCCGCGAGGTCCTGATCAACCGCATCGCGCCGGTGTCGCCGGAGCTGATCAAATGCTTCATCGCCGAGCGCGTGCTCGGCCTGCCGAAGAGCTACTAGCGGTCCTTCGGGCGGATTGGACGCGCCCGTCGCAGCGTGGGTTCCGGCTCGGCTGCGCCGGACTGGCGCATCCGTCCGGAATGACGAGGGAAGGGGAACGCACTCTCTCTGTCGTCATTCCGGAGCGGGACGCATCCGGAACCCACCCGCCGCTTCGTCTTGCGCAAGCCTAGAACAGCCGGCCGGCGGCGATGTCGGCGCCCTCGCGCAGGCTGCGCAGCTTGGCCCAGACCACGTCCGAGGTGACCCGTCCCATGCCGGCCGAGGTGTCGAAGCCGCAGTCGGTCCCGGCCTGGATGCGGGCCGGGTCCCCGACCATCTCGGCGGCCCGCTCGAGCCGGTCGGCGACCACCTCCGGATGCTCGACATAGGCCGTCTGGGTGTCGATGCAGCCGACGATCAGGGATTGATCCTTCTTCAGAGGAATGTCCCGGAACACTTTGATTTCATGCTGATGTCGTGGATTCGCGAACGGCATCATGTAGGTGCCGACATCGGCCGCCAGGATCGACGGCAGGATGTCGCGCAGCGGCACGTCGTGGTCGTGCGGCCCCTCGTAGTTGCCCCAGCAGACATGCAGCCGGATGCGGTCGCGCGGCAGCCCGGCGATCGCCTTGTTGATGGTCGCCACGACGCGGTCGACGAAGCCGACGAAGTCGGTCACCGGCCGGTCGGCATAGGTCAGGTGCCGTTCCAGCGCGAGGTCCGGCGCGTCGATCTGCAGCATCAGCCCGGCGGCGATCGCGGCCTCGTACTCGACCTTCAGGGCCTCGGCGACGTCGTGCAGGTAGGCCTCGTCGTCGGGGTAGTAGTCGTTCTTCATCGCCATCGCGACGATGCCGGGCGAGGGCGCGGTGATGAAGGCGTCGGCGAACTCGTCGCCGGCGGCGGCCAGCGCGGTCTTGAAGCCCTCGATCTCGGCGGCGTTGGCCGCCCGGTCCTCGTAGCGCACCGGGCCGATCGCCATCGGCGGCGAGAAGTTGGTCACGCCCTTGGTGGTGGCCAGGGCCTGCCGCCGCACCTCCGCGAACTCCGGGTAGGCGTCGAACTCGCGGCTGGGCCGGCGGGTCCAACGGCCGCCGAAGCCGGACATCCGGCGCTGCACGTACAGGAAGAAGCCCTCGCGGACCTGCTCGCCGTCGCTCGGCACGTCGATGCCGACCTCGCGCTGGCGGGCCACCACGGCCCGGGTCGCGGCATCGCCTTCGGCGGCCAGGGCCGCCTCGTCGATCGGCTCGCCGTTGACGCGGTGGGCGTACAGCTGAACCAGCCGTCCGGGGCGCGGCAGGCTGCCGGCATGGGTCGTCAGGATGCGCTTGGTGGAAGTCATCGGGATGTCCGGTCTCCGTGCCATGCTGCGGGAATCGCCTTGACCCGGGTCGTGGCCGCCTGGTCGCGGTACTGGTCGTAGAACTCCCAGCCGTACTCGCTGGCGACGTAGACGACGGTCTCGCCGACCGCGCTGCCGACCATGAAGCCGCCGGCCGCGATCGGGTTGCCGGTGAAGCCGTAGCCGACGGCGAACGCGCGCGTCGAACTGGCAAGGCGGAAGGTGATGCCCTTGAGGATGTTGGTGTTGACGTCGTAGTCGGTGTCCGGCGGGCCGAGGTAGCCCCAGGCGACTTCGTGACCGTAGTAGAGCACGGCGGCCGCCGTCGCATTCACCGCCAGGAACGCCGGTCCGGCGTAGAGGTGGCCGCCGAGGAGGCTGCCGAACAGCAGCAGATCGATGGTGTTGGTGGCGCCTTCGAACACCACCGTCTTGTAGAGCGAACGCTCCAGCACCGGCGGATCCGCGGCCGCGTCGGCACCCTGCGCCGACGCCCGTGCCGGCGAGGCCACGACGATCGTGGCCAGGAGGACGACCGCGATCAGGTGGAGAAGGATCTGCGTTCTTCGCTGCGGCAACGCCGTCCTCCCGGGTTTCGCACCGGGCAGGATGATCCGGCGCCCGGACAGCATGGCACCGCCGGTCCGGTTCGTCAGGTCCGATTGCACGAATGGAGCCGTGACGGCCGGGAGCCGTCAGCGCCGCTTCAGGTCGTCACCGAGCATCTGGCGGCGCAGTTCCTCGATCGGATCGGCCGCCGCAGGCTTCTTGCGGGTCGACTTGAGCACCGGGTCATCGGGAATCCGCTGCCAGTCCCAGCCCTTGTCGTCGTCGGCGGCCGTCGCGTCAGCCGTCGCGTCGGCCGACGGATCGAGTGCGATGGCCGGACCCTTCTGCCGTCCGGGTGCAGGTGCCGGCCTGCCCGTTGCGGGGGCGGCCTTGCCGGGAGCCCGGCCGGTCGAGGCCGCCGGCTTCGGCATCGTCGGCTTGGGGATCGACGCCGCCGGCTTGGCCTTGGCGTTGGCCTCCGGCGGGATCGGCTTCCAGGAGAGCGCGTCCGGCGCATCGGTCGCCGGACTGTGGTCCAGGATCATCGGTTTCCAGTCGAGGGTGTCGTCGACCGCCGGGGCCGGCGGCTTGGCGACCCTCGGGACCGCGGGCTGCTGCTTGCGGGCCGCGCTGAGCTGGCGCTCGGTCTCGGCCTGCCGCTCGGCGTGGGTGCCGATGCGGCGGCGTTCCCGGGCCGGGAGGGAATCGAACGATTCCTCGGCGCGCCGGTAGTCGGTCCGCGTGCCGCTGCCGGCCGCCTTCTCAAGGCGCTCGGCGATGCGGGCATTGGCCGGCCCGGCCGCCTTGGTGCTGCGGGCGAGGATACGGATGCTGCGCCGGTCGACGTCTGACAGGTCGTCGTTGTCGTCGGTCATGCCGATTCGCTCGACATGGTGTCCCCTTTCGTCGGCTCGGATACTGCCGAGCTTCAACGTCTCCCCCTTAAATATCTCTTAAGAAACGATCTTGGTCCAGCTTCTGGGCAACCGGCCGGTCAGCGGCGCCGGCTGCCCTCGGGAAAAACCCGGCGCCAGTGCAGGATACGGACCGAGCGGCGCAGACCGGTCGGCCAGAACGGATCGCGTTCGACCAGATCCCGGACGGCCGACTCGGAGTCGGCCTCGACCAGCCACAGGCCGCCCGCCGCGTTGCCGCCGCCGTCGCCGGTGTCGAGCAGCGGGCCGGCGCCGCGAACCTGGTCGGCGTGGTCTTCCAGGAACGCCAGATGTGCGGCCATGTGACGGTCGCGGGCGTCGGCACGGGCGGGATCGTCTTCGAACAGCACGGCGAACAGCATGTCGGCCTCCATCGGTCGGGCTTGGCATGCCGATCCTGAACCGGCAAAACTGCGGCACGTAGCGGGAACCTGGCCGTGCCGGACGGCAAGAATGCAGGAACTGGACTGGAGCGACCTGCGCATCGTCCTCGGGCTGGCGCGCTTCGGCACGCTCGCCGAGGCGGCGCGCCGCCTGCGGATCGACCCGACCACCGTGGCGCGCCGGATCACGAAGGCCGAGGCGGCGCTCGGCGTGCGGCTGTTCGACCGGGTCGAGGGCGTCTGGCGGCCGACCGGAGCCGGGGCGTCGGCGGCGGCCGCCGCGGAACGGATGGAGGGCGAGGCCGGCGGCCTCGCCGAGGCGCTCGCCGGGGCCGACACCCGGGTCGCCGGCACGGTGCGGCTGACCGCGGTGCCGTTGCTGGTCGACCGGGTGCTGATCCCGGCGCTGCCGGCGCTGCTGGCCCGGCATTCCGGCCTGATCCTGGAACTGATCGCCGAGCCGCGCTCGCTCAGCCTGACCCGGCGCGAGGCCGACCTGGCGCTGCGGCTGGCACGTCCGACCGGCGAGCAGGCGACCCTGGCCCGCCGGATCGGCCGGCTGGCGTATGCCGCCTACGCGCCGGCCGGCGTGGATGCCGCGGGCCTGCCGTGGATCGGCTACGACGATTCCATGGCCGACCTGCCGCCGGCCAGGAGGACGTCCGAGCTGGCGGCCCGCGACGGTGTTCCGCTGGCCGGGCTCCGGGTGAACGACGGCGGCGGCCTGCTGCAGGCGATCCGGGCCGGGATCGGGCGCGGGGTGCTGCCGCGGCCGGTCGGCGACCGGGCCGGCGGCCTGGTCCGGCTCGACGACCCGGACGCGGCGCTGGAGCGCGAGCTGTGGCTGCTGGTCCACCCGGAGCTGCGCGGCCTGGCGCGGATCCGTGCGGTCGTCGAGTGGCTCGAGGGGGTGATGCGGGCGGCGGCGCCGCGCGCCGGCTAGTTCGACCGCTGGTGGACTGCCGAGACACGCCCGTCGGCACCGAGATCGGTGATCGCCGCCAGCGCCCACGGCAGCTGGTCGCCGGACCGGCGCAGGGTCAACCGGATGCGCCCCTCCGCCGGCTGCCCGGGCTGCTCCGCGTATCGCGCGTGGACGACCAGTTCCGAGGCGCCTGCCTCGGTTCCGATGCAGGCCGGCGGGGGTGGGGCGGACTGGATGGCCTGCTGGGTCACCGGGCCGGCGGACGGTCCGGGCCGGTCGGCCGCGAGCGGGGCGCACAGCAGGCGTTCGGCCCCGGTGACCGCGAAGTCGGGGCCGAGCACGAGGCTGGCCAGCTCCCCGAGCTGCTCGTCCTGCACCTGCCGCAGCACGTACCGCCGCATGGCCTCCGGGTCGCGGGCGACGACGGCGACCAGGGTCTGCGCCAGCACCGCGCGCGCGTCGTCCGGAAAGCCGTCTGGAAGGGTGCCGAGCACGTTGTCGGGGGTGACGGCCTGCGCCCGTTCGACCTGGGCGATCCTGATCCGGCCGGTCCGGTTGTCGGTCAGGCGCCCGTACAGCTCCGGCTCCAGGACCTTGAGATCGGGAAAGGAAACGATCCGCAACGGGCGCATGTCGCCCTGCAGGCCCTCGATCCGGACATTGCGGTCCTCCGCCTGGATGAAGCGGGCGAGGTCCCAGCTGCCGTCGCCGGCGATCGGCCCGCGGACCTTGTCGAGGTCCACGCGCCCGTTGTTGCGGCTGGCGATCAGCCGTTGCGTGACCAGCCAGTTGGTCTCGCTCGGCCCGTCGACCATGATGACGTCCTGGGCGTACTCGATGTCGACGACCTTGTTCTCGCGGGTGCTGAGGATGGCGATCCGGCGCAGGGCGTGGCTCTCCTGGCCGATCACGCCGAAATAGATCTGCTCGCCGGCGCGGCTGTCGAGGTCTCCGGCGCGGAACCAGAAGTCGAAGCCCGGGACCGACGCGACGATCGCCTGGAGCTTGTCGTCCGGCAGGCCGACCAGCTTTTCCAGCATCTTGCGGTCGGCCGCGGCGTCGGCGGCGAAGCCGACCAGGACGCCGGCGGGATCGCCGAACGAGGCCACGATGGTCCGGGCGACCGCGATCAGGTCTGCATCGACATCGTTGTCGGAGTCGATGAACCGGCTGGCGAACTCGACCAGCTCGGACTGCAGGCCCTGGATCTGGGTGGCGCGGCCGTCCAGCTCGCGCTCCTTGACCGCCAGTTGCTTTTCCTTGGCCTCTAGCTCCGCCTGCACCGATCTCAGGCGTGAGCGCGTGGTGTCGAGATCCTCCTGGGTCCGCTTCTGCTCGGCGAGCGCACGGTTCGCCTGTTCCTGCAGCACGCCGGCCTTGCGCTCCGCCTCCCGCGAATCGGCGATCAGCTGCCGGGTCTTTTCCTCGAGCGCGGTCAGCTGCTTCAGCTTGGTCTCGTGCAGCTCGTGGAACTCGCTGGCGATCTTGATCTGCTGTTCCTGCTGTTCCCCGACATGCTTGGAGACCTGCAGGAGGGAGTTGAGCTGGCTGCGCAGCTGCTCCTCGTACTGCGCGCGGGTCCGCGCCTCGGCCTCCTTGGCGCTGGTCTCGACCTGCCGGGCGAGGACGACCTTCTCCTGGTTGATCTTCGCGAACTCGATGTAGAACCACATCGAGCCTCCGACGAAGACGGCGGCCGCCAGCACCAGCGGGCCGAGCCGTCCGGCGATCTCGGTGACCGCGTCCCACGGCGTCCGGCCGGTGACCGGCGACGGTGGGGGCTGAACGTTCGCCATCGCTGAACCTCCGCCCCGAAGGGTACGCTTATTTCGGGAGAACGGCCTGGATTTTTTCTGCCGTCGCCTGGGGCGGCCGCGGTCGTGACGGCGGGCCTGCCGTCGGCGTCCGCTCCATGCCGGCCCCGGCGCGGCGTCGAATGGCTGGACGCGGCGGCCGGCGGCGGCTCAGATCGCAACCAGCAGATCGACGGGGAGGCTGCGGTGACGACGCGCGAGGAGGTCCGGCGGGCCGGCGAGGCAATCCGGGAGGAGCTATTCGGAGCCGCCGGGCCGGCGGCCCTGGCGAACGGGGTGCTGGGGTTCGGCGACCTGATGGCGGAGCTGGTCTACGCCAAGGTCTGGGACCGCCCCGGCCTGTCGCGCGCCGACCGCATGGCGGTCACCCTGGGCGTGCTGTGTGCCATGCAGAACGGGACCCAGCTGCGCCGGCACGTCGGCCCGGCCCTCGACCTCGGGCTGGCGCCGCGGGCGATCGTCGAGATCCTGCTGCAGACCGGAATCTACCGCGGCTTTGCTGCATCCGAGACCGCACTGGAGGTGGCGCTCGAGGTGTTCGCCGAGCGCGGCCTGCGGCTCGACGACCTGCCGCGCGAGGACCCGTTGCAAGCCCTGGCGGAGCGCGGCCGCGAGCTGCAGGCCGCTCTGCACGGCGAGCGCCGGCACGACGGCCACGCCGCGCCCGACAACCCGGTCACCGGCCCGATCTATCCGCTGGTGGTGCAGTACGCCTATGGCGAGATCTGGGACCGTCCGGGCCTCGACCGCCGGGTCCGGGCGCTGTGCGCGGTGGCGTGCTTCGCGGCGCTCAACCACGACACCCTGCTGCGCAAGTTCGCGCTGTCGGCCCTGAACGTCGGCGCGACCCGCGAGGAGGTGATCGAGGCGATCGTCCAGAGCGGCCCGTACGGCGGCTTCGCGTTCATGCTGAAGGGCCTCGGCATCGTCGGCGAGGCGTTCGCGGACGTGTAAGGCGACGGAACGGCCGGTGGGTTCCGGCTCTCCGCGGCTTCGCCGCTGCGGCCGGAATGACGACAGGGGGAGAACCGGCTGCCACCCTCCCGTCGTCATTCCGGACGGACGCGCCAGGGGGCGCGGCCGGGCCGGAACCTACGGAGCGCCGGACGTGTCGCACTCGGGACTCGATCCCTCTGCGCAGGTTCCTACAGTTGACCCTGAACGGCCGGTGGGTTCCGGCTCTCCGCGGCTTCGCCGCTGCGGCCGGAATGACGACAGGGGGGAGAATCGGCTGCCACCCTCCCGTCGTCATTCCGGACGGACGCGCCAGGGGGCGCGGCCGGGCCGGAACCCACGGAGCGACGGGCGTCTCCCCCTCAGAACTCGATCCCCGCCTGCGCCTTGAAGCCGCTGCGGAACGGGTGCTTGACCATGGTCATGTCGGTGACCAGGTCGGCGGCCTCGATCAGCTCGTCCTTGGCGTTGCGGCCGGTGACGATGACGTGCAGGTCGGGGCGCTTGTTCGCCAGGGTCTCCACAACCTCGGCGATCGGCAGGTAGTCGTAGCGCAGAACGATGTTCAGCTCATCCATGAGGACCATGCCGATCGACGGGTCGGCCATCAGCTCCTTGGCGGCCTCCCAGGCGGCGCGGGCGGCGGCGACATCGCGCTCCAGGCTCTGGGTGTCCCAGGTGAAGCCCTCGCCCATGGTGCGGATCGAGACCTGGTCGGGGAACGCTTCCAGCACCTTGCGCTCGCCGGTCTCCCACTTGCCCTTCACGAACTGCACCACGCCGACCTTCATGCCGTGGCCGATGGCCCGGCAGACCATGCCGAAGGCGGCGGTCGACTTGCCCTTGCCCTTGCCGGTGTGGACGATCAGCAGGCCGCCGGTCTTGTCCTTGGTGGCCATGATCTTGTTCCGTGCGGCCCGCTTCTTCGCCATCTTCTCGGCGTGCCGGGCGGCGACCTCGGGGTCGATGGTCTGGTCGGTCATCGCTGTGTTCCCTTCGTGAGTGTCGCCAGCCGATCCTGCACCGCATTCCGCCGCGGATGCCAGAGTCCGCGGTCGATCGCTTCCTGGAAGCGCTCGGCGATCTCCCTGAGCGCCGCCGGGTTGTGCTCCTCCAGGAAGTCGCGAACCGCGTCGTCCTCCAGGTAGGCGTCGAACAGCTGCTCGAAGTGGTGGTCGTCGACGCAGCGTGCCGTCGCCGCGAAGGCGAACAGGTAGTCGACGGTGGCGGCCATCTCGAAGCCGCCCTTGTAGCCGTGCCGCATGACCCCGGCGATCCACTTCGGGTTGGCGGCGCGGCCGCGCACGATGCGGGCGATCTCCTCGGCCAGGGTCCGCACCTTCGGGCTCTCCGGACGGCTCGAATCGGTGTGGAACACCGCCGGCTGGGCGCCCGAGAGGTGGCGGACCGCGGCGGTGATGCCGCCCTCGAACTGGTAATAGTCGTCGCTGTCCAGCAGGTCGTGCTCGCGGTTGTCCTGGTTGTGCACCACCAGCTCGGCGCCGGCCAGCCGGGCGCGGAACAGCTCCGGCTCGGACGCGCCCTCGGCGCCCTGGCCGTAGGCGTAGGCGCCCCATTCCAGATAGGCCTCGGCGAGGTCGGCCTCGTCCTCCCAGACCCGCTCGTCGATCAGCGCCTGCAGGCCGGCCCCGTAGGCGCCGGGCTTGGAGCCGAACACCCGGAAGGCGGCGCGGGCGCGGGCGGTCTTCGCGTCGACCCCGGCGGCGGTCATGCGCGCGGCGTCGGCCGTCACGCGGGCGGCGACCGGGTTGAGGTCGGCCGGCTCGTCCAGCGCCGCGACGGCGCGCACGGCGCTGTCGACCAGGTCGATCTGGTGCGGGAAGGCGTCGCGGAAGAAGCCGGAGACCCGCACGGTGACGTCGACCCGCGGCCGGTCCAGCACCGACAGCGGCAGGATCTCGAAGCCGGTGACCCGGCCCGAGGCGGCCTCCCACTCCGGGCGTACCCCGAGGAAGGCCAGGATCTGGGCAATGTCGTCGCCGCCGGTGCGCATGTTGGCGGTGCCCCAGGCCGAGACCGCGAGCCGCTTCGGCCAGTCGCCGTTCTCCTGCCGGTAGCGGTCGAGCACCAGGCCGGCCGACTTCCAGCCCAAGGTCCAGGCCGCCGGGGTCGGCACCGCCCGTGTGTCGACCGAGTAGAAGTTGCGCCCGGTCGGCAGCACGTCCGGGCGGCCGCGGCTCGGCGCGCCGGATGGGCCGGGCGGGACGAACCGGCCGTCGAGACCGCGCAGCAGGTTAGCGATCTCGTCCGGGCCGGACTGCAGCACCGACGGACGCAGCCGGGACTCGATCTGCTCCAGCACGGCGGCGGTGCGGGTCCAGGCGGCGGAGCATGGTGCGATGCCGTCGACCAGACGGGCCGCCAGGAGCTCCAGCCGCTCGACCGCGTCGCCGGCGGTCCGCCAGGGCTGGTCGTCGACGGCGGCGAGTGCGTCCGGACGCGGGCCGGTCCAGGCCTCGGCCGGCACCGTATCGAGCGGATCGAAGCCTTCCAGCCCGAGGTCGGCGGCCAGCGCCCGATGCAGCGAGGCGTCGCCGGCCTCGCCCCGACCGCGCGGCACCCGGGCGAGCGCCACCAGCAGGTCTGTCAGCAGCCGCCCTTCGGGTGCGGTGCCGAACACGTGCAGCCCGTCGCGGATCTGCAGTTCCTTCAGCTCGCACAGGTGGTTGTCGAGTTTGCCCAGCGCGATCTCGTCGGCCTCCTCGGGGTCGATGCCGACATCCTTGTCGAGGCCGGTGCGCCGGGCGGCGTCGAGGATGCGCTCGGCCAGGACCGGCAGGCGGCGCGGGTCGACGCCCATGGCCTGGAAATACTCGTCGACCAGCGCCTCCAGCTCCTGCAGCGGGCCGTGCAGCTCGGCCCGGGTCAGCGGCGGCGTAAGATGGTCGATGACGGTGGCGGCGATCCGGCGCTTGGCCTGGCTGCCCTCGCCGGGATCGTTGACGATGAACGGGTACAGGACGGGCAGGGGGCCGAGGGCGACTTCCGGGAAGCAGGACCCGGACAGCGCCAGCGCCTTGCCGGGCAGCCACTCCAGGTTGCCGTGCTTGCCGACGAACACCACGGCGTGGGCGTCGAAGGTCTGGCGCAGCCAGGCGTGGAAGGCGAGGTAGCCGTGCGGCGGGGCCAAGTCGGGGTCGTGGTAGCTGGCCTTCGGGTCGATGTGGTAACCGCGGGCCGGCTGGATCGCCACCGCGACGTTGCCGAGCCGGTGGGCGGCGAGGCGGAAGCGGTCGCCCTCGACATGCGGGTCGGCCCCGGGGGCGCCCCAACGGTCGCTGACGGTCCGGCGGGCCGCCTCCGGGACCGCCGCCAGGAACCGGGCGTAGTCGGCGAGCGCCAGAGTTTCGCCGCCGGTCTTCTCCGTCCGGCCGTCGAGCGCATTGGTCGGCCCGGCCGCAAGTCGCCGCATCAGCGCGTCGCCGTCGGCCGGGATGCCGTCGACTGCATACCCGGCGCCGGCCAGCGCCCGCAGGATCGCCACCGTCGCGGCCGGGGTGTCGAGGCCGACGCCGTTGCCGAGCCGGCCTTCCTTGGTCGGGTAGTTCGCGAGCACCAGGGCGATCCGGCGCTCGGCCGGCGGGGTGGCGGCGAGCCGGGCCCAGGCGGCCGCCAGGTCGGCGACATGGGCGACCCGGTCCGGCACCGGCTCGGGGGCGACGATCGGGCATTCGGTCGCCTCGTCCCAACGCCCGTCGCCCTTGAACGACACCGCGCGGGTCAGCAGCCTTCCGTCGATCTCCGGCAGGGCCACGTGCATGGCGATGTCGCGCGGGCCGAGCCCCCGTGTTCCGTCCTCCCAAGCGTCCCGTGCCCCGCTGGAGAACACCACCTGCAGCACCGGCCGGTCGCTGGCGGCGAACGGCCCGTCGACCGCCTTGCCCGGCTGCGACACTGCGAACGAGGTCGCGTTCAGGATCACCGCCGGCGGGCAGGCCGCCAGGGTGTCCGACACCAGGGCCGCCGAGATCGGCTCCTTCAGGCTCTGGGCGTAGATCGGCACGGCGCCGAGGCCGCGCGCCGCCAGGGCCTCGACCATGGCGTCGACCGGGCCGAGCTGCCCGGCCTGCACCAGCGCCCGGTAGAAAACCAGCGGCACCGCCGGGGCGTCCGGCGACGGCCAGCGGGAACGGATCGCGTTCAGGTCCGGGCGGTCGAGCCCCGGCCAGTACAGCCCGGCGCGCGGGATCGGTGCCGGCTCCCGCCAGTCGGCGGGCCGGCCGAGCAGGTCGTCGGCATAGGCCAGCAGCTGCCCGGCGTTGTCCGGCCCGCCCTCCTGCAGGTAGCGCCAGATCCGGTGCACCGCCTCGGCCGGCAGGGTCGAGCGGCCCATCAGGTCGGCGTCCGGTGTGTCGTCGCCGGGCACGCAGGCGAGCGCGACGCCGTTCTCGCGGACGGCACCGGCGATCTGCTCGATGCCGTACGGCCAGTAGGCGACCCCGCCGATCAGCCGGACGATCACCAGCCGGGCGTGCGCGACGATCTCCTCGGCGTAGATGTCGACCGACAGGTGGTGCTGCAGCCGCATGACGTTGGCGAGCCGCAGGCCGGTGGCGTCCGCCGGCCGCCGGGCGCGTGCCGCGGCCAGTGTCGACAGGTCGGTGTCGGCGGCCGACAGCACCACCACTTCGCCGGGCGTCTGGCCGAGGTCGACCGCCTCCGACCCGTCGTCGATCGCGCCCGAGCGGGTGGCGAGAAGGTGCATCAGGAGATCCTCGTCGCGCACTTTATGGCGGCCGGTGGGTTCCGGCTCGAGCCGCTCCGCTGGCGCGGATCGTCTCGTCCGGAATGACGGCAATTTTTCATCTCGTCATTCCGGACGGACGCGCCGTCCAGGCGCGGACGAGCCGGAACCCACGCAGTGACGGGCGCCATCCCGGAGTCCTAGGCCCGCAGCTCGGCCGCCACCGCTTCGGCGTCGAACCCGGCCTGACCGATGACGACCAGCCGCGAGGTGCGGATCTCGCCGGCCTCCCACGGTCGGTCGAAATAGCGCTGAACCCGGTCGCCGACACCCTGCACGATCAGCCGCATCGGCTTCTCGGGGACCGCGACGAAGCCCTTCACCCGCAGGATGTCATGGCGGGAAGCGACGTCCTTGATCCGCGCTTCGAGCGCCGCCGGGTCGGCGACCTCGCCGAGGTCGACGACGATGCTGGCGAAGTCGTCGTGGTCGTGCTCGTGGCCGTCGTCGTGGTGCGACGGCCGGCTGTCCAGGTCGTCCTCGGCGGCGGCGTCGAGGCCGAGCAGCACGGCGGGATCGAGGGCGCCGCCGACGGCGGTCACGGCGTGGACCGCCGGGCGCAGGTGCTCGGCCATGCCGGCCTTCACCCGCTCCAGGGTCGCGGCGTCGACCAGGTCGGTCTTGTTCAGCACGATCAGGTCGGCACAGGCGAGCTGCTCCTCGAACAGCTCCTCGAGCGGGCTCTCGTGGTCGAGCGACGGGTCGGCGGCCCGTTGTGCCTGGACCGCCTCCACGTCGGTCGCGAACCGGCCGGCGGCGACGGCGGCGGCGTCGACCACCGCGATCACCCCGTCGACCGTGGCGCGGGTCCGCACCTCCGGCCAGCCGAACGCCTTGACCAGCGGCTTCGGCAGCGCGAGGCCGGAGGTCTCGATGATGATGTGCTCCGGCGGCTCCGGCCGGTCGAGCAGGGCGGTGATGGTCGGCAGGAAGTCGTCGGCCACGGTGCAGCAGATGCAGCCGTTGGTCAGCTCGACGATGTCGTCGTCGGTGCAGCTCTCGTCGCCGCAGCCGCGCACCAGCTCGCGGTCGACCCCGAGGTCGCCGAACTCGTTGATGATGAAGGCGAGCCGCCGGCCGCCGGCCTGCTCGATCATGTGCCGGATCAGGCTGGTCTTGCCGGCCCCGAGAAAGCCGGTGACGACGGTGGCGGGAATCTTCGTGGTTCGGGTGGTCTGCGCCATGCTGGCCTCCCCAATACTGGGTTCCGGGCGGCGGCTCGGGGGAGCGGCCGTCGTGCACGCGTGGCGTCGCCGGGGAGACCCCGCGCCCCGACCGCACCCCGGGCCGGAACGGGCGACGGCCGACGGCAGGTCTCCTGGCTCGCGGGTCTCGGCTCCGAGTCGCCTTCCCGCCCCAGTTCGATCCGAGGCAGTGGCATGGTCACCCGTCGCTCGCCGCTCACAGTTGCGGGGGCAGCCGCGGCTTCGCGCACCGATCCGGCGCGCGCTCCGCGTTCCCTTTCAATCCCCGGGGATTCGTCCCTTGCTGGGGAACCGTCGGCCCTTCGCTTATCGGTTTCGGGGGAGGGCATGTCAAGCGACGCCGGGACGCGCTTATCCTGCTGCCTTGTGACGGTCACATATCGCGGGTATGTGGAGTCCGTTCCTGGGTGACCGACACGGAGGACAGGGCATGCGTCGTTTGGCGAGCGGGGTCGCCGGTGCGGTGCTGGCGGCCGGGCTGACGGCCGGGCTTGCAGCCGGTGCACAGGCCGAGGGGAAGTCGGCGATCAACATCGAGCTGAACAAGCTGGAGCCGCTGGAAGGCAGCTGCCGGGCCTACTTCGTGGTCCGCCCGGAAGGGTCCACCGAGTACAAGGCCTTCAACATGGAACTGCTGGTGTTCGACACCGGCGGCATCATCCAGAAGTGGCTGGCGATCGACGCGGCGCCGCTGCGGGCCGGCAAGACCTCGGTCAAGCTGTTCGACGTGTCGGGCGTGGCCTGCGACAAGATCGGGTCGATCCTGCTGAACGACGTCACCGCGTGCGCCGACGCGGCCGGCGACATCGCTGGTTGCGTGGACCGTATCAACCCGTCGAGCAAGGCCAAGGCGACGTTCTACAAGTAGCCGGGTTGCGGGAGCGGCCGGGCGGATGCCGTCGCTGGATTTCCTGGTCGACCGGCTGCCGACGCCGATCGGCGAACTCGTGGTGGTGGCCGACCGCGACGGGCGGCTGCGGGCGGTCGACTGGACCGACCACGAGGACCGGATGCTGGCGCTGCTTCGCACCCAGTACCGGGGTCGGGAGATCTCGCTGACCCCGGCGCACGACCCGGCCGGGCTGTCGCAGGCCTGCGCGGCCTATTTCGCCGGCGACCTCCATGCCATCGACGACCTGCCGGCCGAGACCGGCGGCACCGGGTTCCAGCGCTCGGTATGGCAGGCGCTGCGCGGCATCCCGTGCGGGACGACCATCAACTACCGCGAGCTTGCCGCGCGGGCCGGCCGTCCGGCGGCGGTCCGCGCGGCCGGGCACGCCAACGGCTCGAACCCGATCAGCATCGTCGTCCCCTGCCACCGGGTGATCGGGGCGAACGGCTCGCTGACCGGCTATGGCGGCGGCATCGAGCGCAAACGCTGGCTGCTCCGCCACGAGGGGGTGGCGATCGACTGAAGTCTCGCATGGGTCCCGGATCGCGCTGCGCACGTCCGGGATGAGGGAGAGACGTTTCGTTTCGAGCCTCATCCCGGCCGAAGCGAAGCGTAGAGCCGGGACCCAATGGCTTGGCGCTACGCCGCGCCGTTCCCGACCGGCACGACGTCGACCGCCACCTTCACCTCGTGCTCGCCGCCGCCGACGATCGCGCCCTTCACCGGGCTGACGTCGCCGTAGTCGCGGCCCCAGGCCAGGGTGACATGCTCGGTGGTGGTCAGCTTGTCGTTGGTCGGGTCGAGGTCGACCCAGCCGTGACCGGGCACCCGGACCGACACCCAGGCGTGGCTGGCGTCGGAGCCCTGCAGCTTCTCGCCGCCGGGCGGCGGATAGGTCAGCAGGTAGCCGCTGACGTAGCGGGCCGGGATGCCGAGCCCGCGCAGGCCGGCCAGCATCAGGTGCGCGAAGTCCTGGCAGACCCCGCGGCGGATCCGGAACACCTCGGCGACCGGCGTCGACACGGTGGTCGCGGTCGGATCGTATTCGAGCTCGGCGAAGATCCGGTGGTTCAGGTCGAGCGCCGCCTCCAGCACCGGCCGGCCGGGCACGAAGGATTGCCGAGCCCACGCCCAGACCGCCTCGTTCGAGCGGGTCATCGGCGAGTCGTAGGCGAACGGCTGGGCCGCCAGGATCTCCGGGTCGGTGACCGACGAGCCGTTGACCCGGGCGTCCTCCCAGGCCGGCGTCGCCGACGGGTCGACCGGCGGCGGCGGGTCGACCGCCAGGGTGCCGCGGGCGTGCACCACCAGCCTGGAGTGCTCGTCCTGGATCGTCAGGTGCTCGACCGGGTTGCCGAAGAAGTCGACCTCGACGCGCCGGATCGCCGGCGCGGGGGTCAGCGCGACCCGCCAGGACTCGGTCCGCTGGTTGGCGGTCGGCCGCGGCGTCAGGTGCAGCAGATGGTGCGAGATCGAGACCGGCGCCGAATACTCGAAGTCGGTCCGGTGCCTGACGTCGTAGCGGACGGTTGCCGGGCCGGTGTGGGCGCTCATGGCTCGAAGAACCGCCGGAGCGAGGCGGCCTCGGTGTGGCGCCCGAGGTCGGCGTGGCTGAAGTAGTGTCGGCCGATGGTCTCGGACAGGTCGCCGATGGCGCCGCCGACCCGGGCGAGCAGGGTGTCGAGCTCGGTCCGGCGGCCCTTGGCGTCGGTCCGTGCCAGCGCGCGCACGTCGGCCAGCCGGATCGCCGCCTGGCAGGACAGGATCTGGCGCTGCTCCGGCGAGCGGTCGAGGGCGTCGTCGAAGCGCGGCAGCCGGGCGGCGTGCTGCTCCAGGGCGTCGAGCTGGAACGCGACCGAGCGCGGGTTGCTCTCGTCGATCAGCAGCAGGTCGAGCACCGGCACCAGCCGCGGCGTGCTGACGTAGCGCGCCCGGTAGGTCATGAAGCTGTCCGCCAGCTCCAGCAGGCGGTCCAGGAAGCCGTAGCCCTCCGGGTCGCCGACCGACAGCAGGCCGCGCAGCAGGCCGGCCATGGTCGAGGCCCGCTCCAGCCGGCGACCCATGTCCAGGAACCGCCAGCCCTGGGTGCGCGTGGTGTTCTCCATGCCGAGCCCGGCGAACGCCGACATGGTCCGCAGCATGTCGTTGAGGATCGCCGAGGCCTCGCCGATGTCGAGCCATACCCGGGGCCGCTGCCGCAGCACGTCCTGGTGCAGCTGGTCGAGGGTGCGCCAGGCGTCGAGCGACAGCCGGTCGCGGGTCAGCGACGCCACCCGGTTCACGGTCCTGACGAGCTGCGGAATCCCGTTCGGCTCGCTCGGGTCGAACAGGTAGGCCTGCACCCGCTGCTCGATCTGGGTGGCCGACAGGGTGCGGCCGCGCCGCCGCATCAGCCCGTCGACATCGCCCGGATGCGCCAGCATGTAGAGCAGCTTCTGCATGGCGACGTTGGCGGTCGAATCCTGGACCGGGTCCTCGGCCAGCCGGGTCAGCAGGCTGCGCAGCAGCCGCATGGCGCTCTCGGTGCGCTCGGCGTAGCGGCCGAGCCAGTACATGTTGTCGGCCGCCCGGCTCGGCAGGTCATCGCCGGCCCGGCGCAGCATCGGCGAGGTGTCCTCCTGGCGCAGCAGGCTGAAGCTGCCGACCGGGGCCGAGGACAGCACCCAGGTGTCCTTCGAGCCGGAGCCGCGCTGCATCGACACCGCGCGTGTCGAGTTGCTCGACGAGATCCGGGTCAGGCCGCCCGGCATCACCACGTAGTCGTCGCCGAGCGCGGTGGCGTACATGCGCAGCGCCATCGGCCGGGCCACGAGGTGGCCGCCGTCCCAGGCCGGGGCGGTCGAGAGGGTGATCGCTTCCTGGCCGACATAGTCGTAGCCGCGCTGGCGGATGCGCTCGATCAGCCCGGCGCGCTGCTCGTCGGTCAGCTCGGACCCCAGCACCTGGCCGGCATCGGCGGTCACCAGGGTCGGGGTCTGGAAGGTGCGGGCCACCACCAGGTCGTCCAGGTTGGCGATCACGTGCTCGCGGGCGTCCTCCTGGCCGCACCACCAGGTGGCGATGTGCGGCAGGACCAGGTCCTCGCCGAGCAGGTGGCGGCACAGGCCCGGCAGGAAGCCCATCAGGGCGGTGCACTCCACCAGGCCGGAGCCGAGCGCGTTGGCGATCACCACGTGGCCGGCGCGGGCGGCCTCGACCAGCCCGGCGATGCCGAGCGCCGAATCGGGGCGCAGCTCCAGCGGGTCGCACCATTCGGTGTCGACCCGGCGCAGGATCACGTCGACCGGCTGCAGGCCGCCGACGGTCTTCAGGTAGACCCGGTTGTCGCGGACCGTCAGGTCGGCGCCCTCGACCAGCGGGTAGCCGAGATAGCGGGCCAGGAAGGCGTGCTCGAAATAGGTCTCGTTGAGCGGGCCCGGCGTCAGCAGCACGATGCGCGGGTCGTCGCGGCCGGACAGTGCCCGCAGGTTCTCGCGCAGGGCCTGGAAGAAGTGGGCCAGCCGGCGCACCCGGCCCTCGCGGAACAGGTCGCTGAGGCACTGCGCCGTGATCACCCGGTTCTCGAGCGCGTAGCCGGCGCCGGACGGCGCCTGGGTTCGGTCGTTGAACACCCACCAGCGGCCGTCCGGCGAACGGGCCAGGTCGGCGGCGTAGATCTGCAGGAAGGTCTCGTAGGGCGGGACGATGCCGTGGCAGGGCAGGTGGAAATGCGGGTTGGCGTAGACCAGCGCCGCCGGCAGCACCCCGTCGCAGATCAGGTTCTGCGGCCCGTACAGGTCGGCCAGGACGGCGTTCAGCAGGCGGGCCCGCTGCTTCAGGCCGCGCTCCAGCACCGCCCATTCGGGCTCGGGGATGAGCAGCGGCATGACGTCGAGCTCCCAGGGGCGCTGCTCGCCCTTGGGGTCGCCGTAGACATTGTAGGTCACGCCGTGCTGGCGGATCAGCCGCAGCGCGGTCTCCGGATGCTGGGCGACCTCGTCGGCCGGCAGCGCGCGCATGCCGTCGATGAACGGCCGCCAGTAGGCGCGGCTCTCGCCGCCCGGGGCGACGAGCTCGTCGTAGATCCCCTCGACCGTGCGATAGCCGGTCAGGAGATCGTCGGAATCCTGGGGGTGCACGACGGCGCTCGACGGCATTCTGCAATCCGGACACAAACAGGCCGAGACGCTATCACGCGGCGGGGGATTACGTCAGGCGAAGGTCCAGGGTAAGCGGAAACTCCGGGTTATCAATGGCTTGGCGGAACCCGGCCGGCCGACCCGGGGTGTGACCCATGGATTCGAACCGTGCGAGTCGCCGTCCCTCGGCCTCGAAGGCGTTGACCGGGGCGGTGTCGTGGTTGCGCCCGCCCGGGTGCCCGACGTGGTAGACGCAGCCGGTCACCGCCCGGCCGGTCCAGTCGTCGACGACGTCGAAGGTCAGCGGCGCGTGCACGCCGATGGTCGGGTGCAGGGCCGAGGCCGGGTGCCACGCCCGGAACCGCACGCCGGCTACCGCCTCGCCGTTGCGGCCGGTTCCGGCCAGCGGCAGGTCCCAGCCGTTGCAGGTTACCCGGTAGCGGGTCGGGTCGTAGCCGGTGACCTTGGCCTGCAGGCGCTCCAGCGAGGAATCGACGTAGCGCACGGTGCCGCCGATGGCACCCTCCTCGCCCATCACGTGCCAGGGCTCCAGCGCCGAGCGGATCTCCAGGCGGAGATCGCGCCAGTCGACGGTGCCCATGGTCGGGAACCGGAACTCCAGATGCGGCCGGTACCAGTCGGCCTGCAGCGGGTAGCCGGCGCCCTGCAGGTCGGCCAGCACGTCCCCGAAATCCTGCCATACGAAGTGCGGCAGCATGAACCGATCGTGCAGGGCGGTGCCCCAGCGCTTCAGCCGGCCCTGGTACGGCGTCTTCCAGAACCACGCGATCAGGGCCCGCAACACCAGCGCCTGCGCCAGGCTCATGCGCGGGTGCGGCGGCATCTCGAAGGCCCGGAACTCGACCAGCCCGAGCCGGCCGGTCGGCCCGTCCGGCGAGTACAGCTTGTCGATGCAGATCTCGGTGCGGTGGGTATTGCCGCTGACGTCGATCAGCAGGTTGCGGAATATCCGGTCGACCAGCCACGGCGGGATCTGCCCGGCGGTCGGGTCGGGCACCTGCCGGAACGCGATCTCCAGCTCGTGGAGCTGGTCGTGGCGGGCCTCGTCGATCCGCGGCGCCTGGCTGGTCGGGCCGATGAACAGGCCGGAGAACAGGTAGCTGAGCGACGGGTGGTTCTGCCAGTACGCGACCAGGCTGCGCAGCAGGTCGGGACGCCGCAGGAATGGGCTGTCGACCGGTGTGGCACCGCCGACCACCACGTGGTTGCCGCCGCCGGTGCCGACCGCCCGGCCGTCGACCAGGAACTTCTCGGTGCCGAGGCGCGACAGCCGGGCCTCCTCGTACAGCGCCTCGGTGATCGCAACCTGCTCCTCCCAGCCCCGCGCCGGGTGGATATTGACCTCGATGACGCCCGGGTCCGGCGTGACCTTGATGACGTTGATCCGCGGGTCCGGCGGCGGGGTGTAGCCCTCCAGGTGGACCGGCGTTCCGATCTCGGCCGCCGCGTCCTCGACCGCCGACAGCAGCTCGACGTACTCGTCGGCGGAGCGGGTCGGCGGCAGGAACACCGAGAGCCGTCCGTCGCGCGGCTCGACCGCCATGGCGGTACGAACGTGCTTGCCGGGGGCGCTGTCCGCGGGAACCGCCGGCTGGTGGCGGACGTCCTGGCGGATCTCGGCCTCGCTCGGCCGGCCCGACAGGAACGGCTGGCGGATCTCCGGAGCCGGCAGCTCGCCGCGATCCTCGAAGGGGTCGGCGGGGTAGTAGTAGGGATAGCTGGCCGGCGGAATCCACGGCAGGGCGCCCAGCGGCAGCCGGAACCCGACCGGCGAGTCGCCCGGGACCAGCAGCACGCGGCCGCGCCGGAACGACCAGACCTCGGTCATCCAGTGCCGGCCGCCGTCGCGGGCCTGCCAGGCCTGGATCGGCAGGATGTAGCCGACCGGGTTGCCGAGGCCGCGGTCGAACACCCGCGCCAGCCGGGCCCGCTCCTCCGGGTCCTCGAGCTTGGAGTCGAACGGGTCCACATTCTCCGGCAGCTTGCTCTCGCGGTCGAGGAACTTCGCCGGGTCCTCGTAGGCCGGCAGGGCCGCCGCCTCGGTGACGCCGAGCCGGCGGGCGATCGCCTTGGTCAGCGCCTCGGCCTGCTCGGCGGTCGGCGCGTAGTCGACGCCCTCGCGCGCGATCAGCCGCTCGGTCCGCCACAGCGGCATGCCGTCGCCGCGCCAGTACAGCGCGAACGCCCAGCGCGGCAGGCTCTCGCCCGGATACCACTTGCCCTGGCCGTAGTGCAGCAGGCCGTCCGGCGCGAACCGGTCGCGCAGCCGGCGGATCAGGGTGTCGGCGAGGGTCCGCTTGGTCGGGCCGACCGCGGCGGTGTTCCACTCGTCGCCGTCCAGGTCGTCGATCGAGATGAAGGTCGGCTCGCCGCCCATGGTCAGGCGCACGTCGCCGGCGGCGAGGTCGGCGTCGACCTGTCGGCCGACCGCGTCGATCGCCTGCCACTGGGCCTCGTCGTACGGCTTGGTGACCCGCGGCGTCTCCAGCACGCGGGTCACCGCCATGTGGTGCGAGAAGTCCACCGTCGCCGGCTCGACCATGCCCTCGATCGGGGCGGCCGAGCGCGGATCCGGGGTGCAGGCGACCGGGATGTGTCCTTCGCCGCACAGCAGGCCGGAGGTCGGATCGAGACCGATCCAGCCGGCACCGGGGATGTAGACCTCGGCCCAGGCGTGCAGGTCGGTGAAATCCGCCTCGGTGCCGGACGGGCCGTCCAGCGCCTTCACATCCGGCTTCAGCTGGATCAGGTAGCCGGACGCGAACCGGGCGGCGAGCCCGAGGTGGCGCAGGATCTGGACCAGCAGCCAGCCGGTGTCGCGGCATGAGCCCTTGGCGCTCCCGAGGGTCTCCTCGGTGGTCTGGATGCCGGGCTCCATGCGGACGATGTAGCCGATCATGCCCTGCAGCCGCTGGTTCAGCGCCACCAGGAAGTCGGTGATCTGGCGGCGGTCGCGCGGGGTCTGTGCCAGGAACTCGTTCAGTAGCGGCCCGGCCGGGTCGGCCTTCAGGTACGGCGCCAGGTCGTGCTTCAGCTCCGGCTCGTACTCGAACGGATAGTGCTCGGCCTCGGGCTCCACGAAGAAGTCGAACGGGTTGATGATCGCCATGTCGGCGACCAGGTCGACCGTGACCCGGAACCGGTCGGTCTTCTCCGGTATCACGACCCGGGCGAGGTAGTTGCCCTGCGGGTCCTGCAGCCAGTTCAGGAAGTGCTGCTCGGGCTCGATCTTCAGGCTGTAGCTGAGGATCCTGGTGCGGGAATGCGGCGCCGGGCGCAGCCGGATCACCTGCGGACCGAGCGCTACCGGCCGGTCGTAGTGGTAGCGGGTCTCGTGCGTGAGGGCGACGTGGATGGCCATGCTGCCTCTGCTGCACTGCAAAGCGGTCGCAATCGATACCGCGTGGGGCCGGGAATCACAACCGGCCCTGTCGGGGTGTGCCGGCCCTGTCGGGGTGTGGATGTCACTCGTGCCGCGGCGGCAATTGATCGCCGGCGGCTCCCGGTGACACGCTTCCGGAAAACCGGAGGAAACCGACGCCATGTCCGAAACCGCCCCGTTCGAGCGGACGCCGCTGCCCAAGCGGTTCTGCAATCTCGACCGGCTGTGGCACGCCCTGGCCGCCCGCGGCATCGACGGGATCGTCGCCATACAGCCAAACAATATGTTTTATCTCAGTGGCCTGAACCCGATTGCTCACAAGTCGGACGAACCGAGGCCTTATGCGGTGATCCTGTCGCGGCATGCTCCCGACCATCCGATCGCGGTGGTGGCCGACTACTACCTCGCGAGCTTCCTCGGCCAACCGAGCTGGGTCGAAGACATCCGTCCCTATCGGGCCGTGATGATGCCGCTGGACCTGCCGGCGACCCCGGCCGACATCGACCGCTTCATCCCGGCGCACGGCAAGGGGGTGGCGTGGGTCGAGCGCGCCCGCAAGACCTACGGCTTCAGCATGGCCGAGGTGGTCCGCAAGGCGGTCGCGGAGCTGGGGCTGAACGGCGGCCGGGTCGCGTTCGACGACGTCGGCTACGGCCTGCGGCTGTGCCTCGACGGGGTCGAGGTCGCCGAGGGCTACGACCCGATGATGTATGCCCGGGCGGTGAAGACCGGGACCGAGATCGGCCTGCTCGAACGGGCGACCGCCCTGAACGAGACGGCGATCCGCCGGACCGTCGACGCCTGGGCGCCGGGCGCCACCTGGCGCGACCTGAACCGGGCCTACTCGGTGGCGGTCAGCGAACTCGGCGGTTTCGTGCACGACCCGGGCGGCATGGTCTGGGGGCATCCGCGCGGGGCCGATCCGGCGCTGATGCTGCAGACCGGGCTGGAGACCCATGAGGTCACCGCCGGCTGCCACGTCATGTTCGACTGTCACGGCACCATCGACCAGTACTGCTGGGACGGCGGCAAGACCTGGGTCGTCGGCGGCGAGCCGACCGTGCCGGCCCGCCGCTTCGCCGACGCGACGGCGGCGGTGGCGACCGACCTGCTCGACACCATGCGGCCGGGGGCGAAAGTCTCGGAACTGCAGGCGCGGGCGCGGGCCGTGTACCGCAAGGCCGGGGCGCCGGACCCGGACGCCGCGGTGATCTTCTTCCATGGTCTCGGCCTGTCGCACATGGACCTGGAGCAGACCACGGCCAACGGCCGGCCGAACGCCGACTGGACGCTGGAGGAGAACATGGTGGTGCCGTTCCACCTGCTGTACCCGGGCGGCGAGCACGCGCGGATGTGGCTGGAGGACGTCATCCACATCCGCGCCGACGGCGGCCGGCCGCTGTTCTCCTGGGGGTTCGAGCCGCTGACCGGGTGAAATCAGGCGGTCCCGGCTATCTGGATCGCGTCGAATCACCGACACTCTGACGATGGCTCAGGAACGGCCCGGCAGCGGTCTGATCTTTGGTATCCGCCTCGACGGTCGGGGCGGGTCGGTGCCGGTCGAGGGCGACACCTCCGCCGGGCCGCTCTGGCTGCATCTCGAGCGCCACGATCCCGCCGTGCAGGCCTGGCTGGCAACCGACGCCGGTGTGCCGCCGGCGGTCGCCCGGGCCCTGCTGGAGGAGGACACGCGGCCGCGCTGCGTGGTCCGGCCCGACGGCATCCTGCTGATCCTGCGCGGCATCAACTTCGACCCGGCGGCGCAGCACGAGGAGACCATCGCGGTCCGGCTCTGGGTCGAGCCCGGCCGGCTGCTGTCGCTGCGCCGGTACCGGGTCATGGCGGTCAACGACCTTAAGGAGAGCCTGGAGCGCGGCGAAGGGCCGGGGACGGTCGCCGACCTGGTGCTGCGGATCGTCGAGCGGCTGACCGCCCGGATGATCCCCGAGATCGATGGGATGGAGGAGGATCTCGGCGCGCTGGAGGTCGCCTCGCTCGGGGACGGCAGCGCGGTCGACCGCGGCCGGCTCGGCGAGATCCGCCGCCGCGCCCTGGTGCTGCACCGCTACCTGGCGCCGCAGCGCGAGGCCCTGGTGGAGTTTCGGCGCACTGGCGGCGAGCGCCTGGCCGAGCTCGACCCGATGGATTTCCAGGAGACCATCGACCGGGTCACCCGGCTGGTCGAGGATCTGGACGCGTTGCGCTCGCGCGCGGCGATCGTCGAAGACGGTCTGGCGCTGAAGGCGGCCGAGCGGATGAACCGCAACATGTACTGGCTGTCGATCGTGGCCACCGTGTTCCTGCCGATCGGCTTCGTCACCGGGCTGCTCGGGGTCAACGTCGGCGGCATCCCCGGGGCCGAGTCGCCATGGGGCTTCGCGGCGCTGGTCGGCCTGCTCGCCGGGTTGATCGCGATCGAGGTCTGGATCATGCGGCGGGCGAGGCTGATCTGACATGGCGGGACCGGTCGCGGGCCCGGAGCACCACTTCATCCACCGCATCGGCTGGCTGCGCGCGGCCGTGCTCGGCGCCAACGACGGCATCGTGTCGACCGCCAGCCTGATCGTCGGCGTTGCCGCCGCCGAAGCTGGCCGGGAGGGCATTCTGATCGCCGGCGTCGCCGGGCTGGTCGCGGGCGCGATGTCGATGGCGGCCGGCGAGTACGTGTCGGTCAGCTCGCAGGCGGACACCGAGCGGGCCGACCTCGAGACCGAGCGCCAGGCGCTCGAGGAGGCGCCGGAGGCCGAGCTCGAGGAACTGGCCGAGATCTATGTCGGGCGTGGCGTCGAGATCGGGCTGGCGCGGCAGGTCGCGGCGCAGCTCATGGCGCACGACAGCCTGGGCGCCCACGCCCGCGACGAGCTCGGGATATCGGACACCCTGAGTGCGCGGCCGATCCAGGCGGCGCTGACTTCGGCCGCCACGTTCTCGGTCGGCGCCGCCCTGCCGCTGGCGGCGGTCGCGGTCGCGCCGGTCGAGCATGCGATCCCGGTGGTGTCGGTCGCGTCGCTGGCGTGCCTGGCCCTGCTGGGCGGCGCGTCGGCCCGGGCCGGCGGGGCCGGGACCCTCAAGGCGGCGTTCAGGGTGACGCTGTGGGGCGTGCTGGCGATGGCGGCGACCGCGGCGATCGGCGCGGTCTTCGGCACGGTGGTGTAGGTTCTGGGTCGACGCATCCCGCCGCTGCGCCGGCACGACCGATGGCGTCGAACGTGCGTTCGCGATGCGTCGTTTGGTGAACGGCCCGCCGAGCAGCTAGGGTACGGCGGGCCTGACACCGACCCGGCAGGGGGGAGTCGTGCATTCGGTCATTCTGCTGCCCGCGTATCTCGCAATCACCGTTGCGCCTCTGGTCTTGGCCTGGATGCAGGATCTGCCGCGGCGGCCGGTGCTGGACGATCTCTCGTCGGGACTGGCGATGGCGGCCTTCGCCATACTGCTGGTGGAGTTCGTGCTGTCGGGGCGGTTCCGGACGATCTCCGGCCGGATCGGCATGGACGTGACCATGCGGTTTCACCAGCTGGTCGCCCGGACGGCGCTCGCCTTCGTACTGCTGCACCCCTTCCTGTACCGGACCCCGTTCGGGCCGCCGCTGCCGTGGGACGTCACCGGGCAGTCGGCACTGGACCTCGACATCCGGGCGCTCGCCAGCGGGATGCTCGCCTGGGTCGTCCTGCCCGGCTTCGTGGCGATATCGATCTGGCGGGACCAGCTGCCCTATCGCTACGAGACCTGGCGGCTGCTGCATCTCGTCGGCGCCGTCGTGATTGCGGTCGCGATGTCTCATCACACGCTGACCATAGGGCGATACAGCGCCGATCCGATGCTCTCCGGCTTCTGGCTGGCGTTGCTGTCCGTGGCCATCGGCTCGCTCGTCTACGCCAGGGTGGTCGCACCGATCCTGAAGGCCCGCCGGCCATACCGCGTCGTATCGGTGCGGAAGATCGCACTCAAGACCTGGGAGGTCGCGATCTCCCCGATCCGGGGCCAGGCGCACGATTTCACCGCCGGCCAGTTCGCCTGGCTCTCGCTCGGCCGTTCGGCGTTCTCGCTGGCCGAGAATCCGTTTTCCATCTCGTCGGCGCCGGCCGGCAGGCCGCGGCTCGAATTCGTCATCAAGGAAGCCGGAGACCTGACCGACCGCATCGGCTCGGTCCGGCCGGGCACCGTCGCCTATCTCGACGGCCCGCACGGCAACCTCACCCTGGACGGCCGGACCGGCGCGGGCATCGCGCTGATCGCCGGCGGCGTGGGCATCGCCCCGCTTCTGGCCATCGCCCGGCAGCTTGAAGCCGAGGGCGACCGGCGGCCCCTGGTGCTGCTGTACGGCAACCGGGTCGAGGAGCAGATCGTCTACCGGGACGAACTCGACCGCATGGGGCGTCTCCCGAGCGTCCGGGTCGAGCATGTCGTTTCCCAGCCGGCTCCGGACTGGGGCGGCTCGACCGGCTGGATCGATCGTGCCGCGATCGAGCGGGTGTTCGGCTTCGAAGGCGCCAGGGACTGGCTGTACCTGGTGTGCGGCCCGGCGCCGATGCTCGACGCTGTCGAGGATGCGCTGGTCGGGCTGGGTGTCCCGACGGGGCAAATCGTGTCGGAGAGGTTCCGTTATGACTGACCGACCACAATGCCGGCGACCGAGGCTGACGGTCGGGTGCCAGCGTGGCGTCTTCCCGATCGCAGCGCCCGGTTGTGCCCGATGAGACCCGGTACCAGGATCTCGCTGGCGTTCTGGGGCACCAGCCTTCTGCTGGTGGTCATGGCCCTGGCGTTCGCCCTGCGTTGAGCGCTACCAGGACGGCTGGCCGTCGGTCGCCGAGACGTGGGCCGCCACCACCTTCCAGCCGACATCGGGGAAGTTCACGAAGGTCTGGCTCTGCCGGCCGATCTTGTCGCTTCCGGCGACCTGGAACTCCAGGTTCACGGTGGCGAAGCGGCGGCCGAGGGTCAGGATCTCCAGGCGACGCCGCTCGCCCTTGAAGCGGGTGCCGGGCTTGCGGTTGACCCGGTGCCGGTGGATGGCGTCGAAGCCGTAGCCCATCTCGTTCATGGCGTAGCGGATGGTGTGCGGCGAGTTCCAGAAGGTGGCGTCGAGCACGTCGACGTCCTTGTCGACCAGCGCCTGCTCGTAGCGCTCGAACAGCGCGCGGATTTCGGCGACCACTTCGGGGATGTTCGGGGTCAGGTCGTCGGCGTCGGTCATCGGGACTCCTCCAGGGCTTTGGCGACGGCGACGAGCTGGGTATCCGCCCCGCGGGCCGCCAGGATCGAAAGGCCGACCGGCAGGCCGTCCACCGTCGCGCCCGGGATGCTGACCTGCGGGAAGCCGGCGAGCCCGCCATGGGCGGCCAGGCACAGGATGCGCTCGCGGACCGGGTTCTGCCGGGACAGCGGCAGTCCCCTGGGCGGGGCAGGGAACGGCGTGGTCGGCATCGCCAGGATGGTGCCGGGCGGCAGCAGGTACGACAGCCGGGCACGGGCCTCCTGGCGCATCAGCCGGGCCCAGCCGAGCTCGCTCTCCGGGATCGTCGAGCCCATGACCAGGCCGCGCGCCACGTTGAACGCCAGCCGCGGGTTGTCGCGGTCGAGCCAGTCCTTGAACGTGCTCCACGCCTCGGCCGGCTGCAGGGTGCGCTGGGCGCGACCCCAGACCGACAGGCCCTGCGGCGCCAGCAGCTCCTCGCGGACCTCTCCGGCCAGGGCGCCCAGGCGCTCGACCAGGGGCTTCAGGGCCGCCGCGACTTCCGGGTCGGCGAAGCCGAAGGCGTCGACCGCGACCACCAGCCGGGTCGGCAGGGTCTTCGGGACCGGCTCGCCCAGCATGACCGCGGAGACCCGGGCGAAGGTGGCGGCGTCGCGGGCGAACCAGCCGGTGGTGTCGCTCGACGGGGCCTGCGGCATCATGCCGTCGAGCGGCAGCCGGCCGTGGGTCGGGCGGATGCCGTACAGCCCGCAGAAGCTGGCGGGCACCCGGACCGAGCCGCCGGTGTCGGTGCCGATGGCGGTGTCGCACAGCCCCGCGGCGACGGCGGCGGCCGAGCCCGAGGACGAGCCGCCGGGCACCCGGTCCGGCGCCTTGCTGTTCAGCGGCGTGCCGTCGAACGCGCTCTCGCCGAGGATGCCGAGCGAGACCTCGTCGGTGATGGTCTTGCCGACCAGCCCGGCGCCGGCGTCCAGCAGGGTCTGCACCGCCCAGGCGTGGCGGTCGGGCACCCGGTAGCCGCGGCCCCAGTCGTGGTTGCCGCCGCCGGTCGCGAAGCCGGCGACGTCGAACAGGTCCTTGGCGGCGAAGGTGAGGTCGGCGAGCGGGCCGCCGGGCCGGCCGGCGATCCGGACGTCGGTGCCGGGCACGAAGGCATTCACGGGATCTGGGATCATGCGGAGAGCGGGCGGTCGGTGGCGGGACAACAAGGGTAGGGCGCCCGGCGGCCCGTGTCGCGTGCGATCTCGCGCCCGCGAACCAACAGCCGCCTCAGGCCGCTTCGGCCTTGCCGGCCGAGGTCGTTACCGCGGTCGAGCGCAGGAACAGCGTGATCAGGACGGTCAGCGCTAGCAGCGCGGACGAGGTCCAGAGCGTCCCGGCGAGCCCGGCCACCTGGTACAGCAGCCCGGACAACAGGGTCCCGCCGAACCGGCCGACGGCGTTCGCCATGTAGTAGAAGCCGACGTTCAGCGCGACCTTGTCGGCGTCGGAATATGCCACGATCAGGTAGGAGTGGACCGACGAGTTGAGCGCGAACACCACGCCGAAGACCAGCAGCCCTCCGATCAGCACGACCGGCTGGTAGGCGTCGGGCAGGGCGGTGCCGGCGGCCGAGGCGAGCCAGTTCTCGAAGGCCGGCGACAGGCCGACGGCGATCACCGCCGGCAGGACCGTGAGGACCGCCCCCCACAGCTTGGCCGCGCCGGCCCCGCGCTCCGCCGCGCTGCGGCCCAGCAGCCTGGGGGCCGCCGCCTGGACCATGCCGTAGCCGACCACCCAGGCCGCCATGAAGGCGCCGACCGCGTCGAAGCTCCAGCCGAGCCGGTCGTACAGGAAGATCGGGACACCGACCACGAACCACACGTCGCGCGACGCGAACAGGAAGATCCGGGCGGCCGACAGCAGGTTGATCTCGCGGGTCTTCGAGAACAGCTCGCGGGTCCGGATCCTGCTTTTGGCGCGACCGAGATCGGCCCGCACCAGCATGAGGGCGCCGGCCAGGACGAACGCCAGCATGCCGGCCATTGACCACAGCGCCCACTCGAATCCGAGCTGCTCCAGCAGCGCGCCGCCGAGCAGGAAGCCGATGCCCTTGAGGGCGTTCTTCGAGCCGGTCAGGACCGCGACCCACTTGAACAGCCCGCCGTGGTCGCCGGCGTCGACCACCAGCTTGACCGCCGACTTCGAGCTCATCTTGGTCAGGTCCTTGGCGATGCCGGACAGGGCCTGGGCGACCATCACGTAGGCGACCGACAGGGCGGCGGTCCACGCCGGATCGGTCAGCGACAGCATGGTCAGTGCGACGATCTGCACCGCGAGGCCGGTGAACAGCGTGATCCGGAGACCGAAGCGGGCGCCGACCCAGCCGCCCAGGAAATTGGTCACCACCCCCATCGCCTCGTACAGCAGGAACAGCACGGCGATGTCGAGCGGCGCGTAGCCGAGGCGGTGGAAGTGCAGCAGCACCAGCATCCGCAGGGCGCCGTCGGTCAGGGTGAACGCCCAGTAGGCGGCGGTGACGGTGGCGTAGTCCCGGAGACTGGTCATGGCGGGCCTCCGCCCGGTGGGGCAGGGTCAGGCGAGCGAGCGGGCGACCGTGGCGGTCAGTTCCATCATGCGGTTCACGTAGCCCCATTCGTTGTCGTACCAGGCGTAGACCTTCACCATGCGGCGGTCGACGACCATGGTCGACGGCGCGTCGACGATGCCGGAGCGGGGGTCGTTCAGATAGTCGGCCGAGACCAGCGGCCGCTCCTCGTAACCGAGGATGCCCTTCAGCGCGCCCTCGGCCGCCGCCCGGAACAGCCCGTTGACCTCCTCGGCCGTGGTGTCGCGGGCGACCTCGAACACGCAGTCGGTCAGCGAGGCGTTCAGCAGCGGGACCCGGACCGCGTGGCCGTTCAGCTTGCCCTGCAGGTCCGGATAGATCAGGCCGATCGCGGTCGCCGACCCGGTGGTGGTCGGGATCAGCGAGTTCAGCGCCGAGCGCGAGCGCCTCAGGTCCTTCAGCGGGGCGTCGACCAGCACCTGGGTGTTGGTGACGTCGTGGATCGTGGTCATGGTGCCGCGCACGATCCCCAGGCCCTCGTGCAGCACCTTGACCACCGGGGCGAGGCAGTTGGTGGTGCAGGACGCCGCAGTCACCACGTGGTGGCTCGCCGGGTCGTAGAGATGGTCGTTCACCCCGACGACGACGTTCAGCGCGTCGGCTTCCTTGACGGGGGCCGAGACCACCACCTTGCGGATGCCGCGCTCGAAATACGGCTGCAGCTCCGCCACGGTCTTGAACCTGCCCGAGCACTCCAGCACCACGTCGACGTCGTCGCCGATCCACGGGATGTCGGCCGGGTGGGCCGCCGAGGTGAAGGCGAGGAGCCGGCCGTCGACCACGATGTCCCCGCCCTCGGCCGACACCGGCGTCCCCCAGCGGCCGTGCACGCTGTCGAACTCGAGCAGGTGGGCGGCGGTGGCGGCGTCGCCGGCGATCTCGTTGACGGCGACCAGCCGGTAGTCGGGGCAGGCGAACCCGGCCCGTACCCCCAGCCGGCCCATTCTGCCGAAGCCGTTTATCGCGACCCGCGCGGCCATCGGGATCCTCCAGTTCGCTTCGACCAACCGGCGAGACCATATGCCGAGCGGTGCCCGGCGCCACAACAAAATTCAACGCTTCATGTATGGTTGAAATGAAGCCCCGTCCGGTGACCGGGCCGGCCGCTGGAACGGACCACCGGGGACCGGGAGTAGGGGGACAGCGGACGGGCGGATTCCGGAGTCCGCTGTGCGGCTCCGGAATGACGAGTAGGGGGGAGGGCAACTCTGCCGCGCTCCCATCACCCCCTCGTCATCCCGGAGCGGACCGCCGACGGCGGGACGCATCCGGGACCCACGAAGCGACGGGCGCTGCCGCCAACCCTCAGTCGTTCTTGCGCAGCTCGGCCTTGGCGATCGACTCCAGGTGCACCTCGTCCGGGCCGTCGGCCAGCCGCAGGGTGCGCTGCGAGCCGTAGGCGTAGGCCAGGCTGAACTCCTGGCTGACACCGCCGCCGCCGTGCACCTGGATCGCCTTGTCGATGACGTCGCAGGCCATGCGCGGGGCGATCACCTTGATCATGGCGATCTCCTTGCGGGCGGCCTTGTTGCCGACGGTGTCCATCTTGTGGGCGGCGTACAGCACCATCAGCCGGGCCTGATCGATGGCGATCCGGCACTCGGCGATGGTGTGGCGCAGCGCGCCCTGGTCGGACAGCGGCCGGCCGAAGGCGACGCGCGAGCGGGCCCGCGCCTTCATCATCTCCAGCGCCCGCTCGGCCTGGCCGATGCAGCGCATGCAGTGGTGGATGCGGCCCGGCCCGAGGCGGCCCTGGGCGATCTCGAAGCCGCGGCCCTCGCCGAGCAGGATGTTGGAGGCCGGCACCCGCACGTTGTCGAACACGACCTCGGCGTGGCCGTGCGGCGCGTGGTCGTAGCCGAACACGGTCAGCGCCCGCTTGATGGTGATGCCCGGCGTGTCGGCCGGCACCAGGATCATCGACTGCTGCTTGTGCTTCTCGGCATTCGGGTCGGTCTTGCCCATGAAGATGAAGATCTTGCAGCGCTCGTCCATGGCGCCGGACGACCACCACTTGTGGCCGTTGATCACGTAGGAATCGCCGTCGCGGCGGATGCTCGACTCGATGTTGGTGGCGTCGGAAGAGGCGACCTTCGGCTCGGTCATCGCGAAGCAGGAGCGGATCTCGCCGTTCAGCAACGGCTCAAGCCACCGCTTCTTGTGCTCCTCGGTGCCGTAGCGCTCCAGCACCTCCATGTTGCCGGTGTCGGGGGCCGAGCAGTTGAACACCTCGGGCCCGATCGGCGAGCGGCCCATCACCTCGCACAGCGGGGCGTAGTCGCGGTTGGTCAGGCCGGCACCGCGCTCGGACTCCGGCAGGAACAGGTTCCACAGCCCCTGCGCCCTGGCCTTGGCCTTCAGCTCGTCCATCACCGGCGGAACCCGCCAGCGGTTGCCGGAGGCCTCGAGCTGCTCGTGGTACACCGCCTCGGCCGCGTAGACGTTTTCTTCCATGAACGCGCGCACGCGCGCTTCCAGGTCGGCGGCCTTGGGACTCATGTCGGGAATCATGGCGAGGCTCCTGTCGGGAAAGGCGGACTTCAGGAAAGGGTCGCGAAGCGGCGCAGATGGTGGGCGGCGTTGCCGAACTGCACGTCGATCATGGTCATGCGCTTGAAGTAATGGCCGATGGCCATCTCGTCGGTCATGCCCATGCCGCCGTGCAGCTGGATCGCCTCCTGGCCGATCATCTTGCCGGCCCGGCCGGCCTCGGCCTTGATGCCGGCGGCCGCGCGGGCGCGCTCGACGCCGTCGGTGGTGTCCATGGCGCCGGCGGCGCGGTAGCACAGCGCGTGCGCGAACTCCTTGGCCTGCAGCATCTCGACCAGGCGGTGCTGCAGCACCTGGAACGACGACAGCGGCTGGCCGAACTGCACCCGGGTCTTCAGGTACTCGGTGGTCAGCCGCACCGTCTCCGCCATGGCGCCGACCGACTCGGCCGACAGCAGGACCATCGCCCGGTCGATCACGGCCTCGATGACCGGCAGGCCGGCACCGACGCCGCCGACGATGTCCGCCTCGCCGACCGACACGCCGTCGAGCAGCACCTCGGCGCCGCGCAGCCCGTCGACGGTCGGGTAGGGGCGCAGGGTCACGCCGTCCGCCTTCGGGTCGACCAGGAACAGGGTGATGCCGTCGCGGTCGTCCTCGGCGCCGGATGTCCGGGCCGACAGGATCAGCCGGTCGGCGGCATCGGCGTGCAGCACCACGGCCTTGTGGCCCGCCAGCTTCCAGCCGCCGCCGTCGCGCCGGGCAGCAGTGGCGACGCGGTGCAGGTCGAATCGGGCCTGCGGCTCGCCGACTCCGAAGGCGAGCAGCATGCCGCCCTCGGCGACGGCCGGGAGGATGGCCGCCTTCTGCACGTCGCTGCCGGCCCGGACGATCGCCTCGGCACCCAGGACGACGGTGGCGACGAACGGCTCCACCACCAGGTGCCGGCCGAACCGCTCCATGAGAACGGCGACGTCGACGGTCGAGCCGCCGAGCCCGCCATGCTCCTCCGGCAGCGGCAGCGCCAGCCAGCCGAGCTCGGCGAAGGCGGCCCACATCTCACGGCTCCAGCCGTCCTCGCCGCGGCGGATCGCCTTGCGGGCATCGAAGTCGTACTTGTCGGCCAGGAACCGGTCGGCGCTTTCCGCCAGCAGCTGCTGGTCCTCGGTGAAGGCGAAGCTCATTGCGGCGCTCCCTGCGTGTCGATCCGCTGGCCCGGTTCAGAGTCCGAGCACGGCCTTGGCGATGATGTTGCGCTGGATCTCGTTGGACCCGCCGTAGATCGACGCCTTCCGCCAGTTGAAGTACACCGAGGCGAGCGGCGGCGCGTAGTCGGGCCCGGCCGGTTCCTCGTTCCACTGCGGATCACGGAACGTCTCCGGCTGGAACGGCATGGCGTAGGGGCCGGCCGCCTCCATCATCAGCTCGGTCAGCATCTGCTGCACCTCGGTGCCCTTGATCTTCAGGAACGAGGCCTCCGGGCCCGGCCCCTTGCCGGCCTTCTCGGCGTACAGCACCCGCAGCACCAGGGATTCCAGCGACAGCAGGTCGAGCTCGAGCTGGGCGATCCGCTGGGCGAAGTCCGGATCCTCGATCAGCGGCCGTCCACCCGACATCTCGGTGCGGGCGATCTCCTTCAGGCGCTTGAGCTGGGCCTTGGAGCGGCCGGTCCCGGCGATGCCGGTGCGCTCGTGCCCGAGCAGGTACTTGGCGTAGGTCCAGCCCTTGCCTTCCTCGCCGATCCGGTTCTCCACCGGCACCCGGACGTCGTCGAGGAAGACGCTGTTGATCTCCTGGCTGCCGTCCATGGTGGTGATCGGCTGCACGGTGACGCCCGGCGAGCGCATGTCGATCAGCAGGAAGCTGATGCCCTCCTGGCGCTTGCCGGTGTCGCTGGTCCGGACCAGGGTGAACATCATGTCGGCGTGCTGGGCCAGCGTGGTCCAGGTCTTCTGGCCGTTCACCACGTAGTGGTCGCCGTCGCGTACCGCCTTGGTGCGCAGCGAGGCCAGGTCGGAGCCGGAGCCGGGCTCCGAGTAGCCCTGGCACCACCAGTCGTCCGACCGCAGGATGCGCGGCAGGTAGCGGTCCTTCTGGGCCTGGTTGCCGAACGCCATGATCACCGGGGCGACCATCAGCAGGCCGAACGGGATCAGCGGCGGCGCCCCGGCGGCCGCGCACTCCTCCTCGAAGATGTGCTTCTGCATCGCGGTCCAGCCGGTGCCGCCGTACTCGACCGGCCAGTTGGCGGCGACCCAGCCCTTCTCGTACAGGATCTTCTGCCAGCGGACGTGGTCGTCCTTGCCGAGCCGCAACCCGGTCGCCGACTGGTTGGCCAAGTCGGGCGGCAGCTTCTCCTTCAGGAAGGCGCGGACCTCCTGCCGGAAGGCCTCGTCCTCGGGCGACAGCACCAGTTCCATCACTCTACCTGCCTTTCCCCGCTTGCTGGGTCCCGGATCGGGCCGTTCGCGGTCGCGATCGCCCCGTCCGGGATGAGGGGGTGTTGTTCCCCCGATCCTCATCCCGCCCCGGATCGAAGTCCGGGGGAGGCCGCGGAGAGCCGGGACCCATGCCGTCAGCCGCTCACACCACCTCGAACAGGCCGGCGACGCCCTGGCCGCCGCCGACGCACATGGTGGTAACCACGTACTTGGCACCCCGGCGCTTGCCCTCGATCAGGGCGTGCCCGACCATGCGGGCGCCACTCATGCCGTAGGGGTGGCCGATCGAGATCGAGCCGCCGTTGACGTTCAGGAGGTCGTTCGGGATGCCGAGCTTGTCGCGGCAGTACAGCACCTGCACCGCGAACGCCTCGTTCAGTTCCCACAGGCCGATGTCGTCCATCTTCAGGCCGTTGCGCTCAAGCAGGCGCGGCACCGCGAACACCGGGCCGATACCCATCTCGTCGGGCTCGCAGCCGGCGACCGCCAGGCCGCGATAGATGCCCATCGGCTCGATGCCGCGCTGCTCGGCCAGCTTGGAGTCCATGACCACGCAGGCCGAGGCGCCGTCGGAGAGCTGGCTGGCGTTGCCGGCGGTGATCCACTGGTCGGGCGCGCGCACCGGCTGCAGCGAGGCCAGGCCCTCCAGCGTGGTCGACGGCCGGTTGCCCTCGTCCTTGTCCAGGGTGACCGGCTTCTCGCTGACCGCGCCGGTCTCCTTGTCCTTGACCAGCATGACCGAGGGCAGGGGCACGATCTCGTCGTCGAAATAGCCGGCCTGCTGGGCGGCGGCGGTGCGCATCTGGCTCTGCAGCGCGTACTCGTCCTGGGCTTCGCGCGAGACGCCGTAGCGACCGGCCACCGTGTCGGCGGTCTCGATCATGCTCATCCAGATCTCGGGCTTGGTCTCGGCGAGCTTCGGTTCCATCCGGTAGGTGGTGTTGACGTTGGCCTGGGTCAGGCTGATCGACTCCACACCGCCGGCGACCATGGCCGGCACGCCGTCGATCAGGATGCGCTGGGCGGCCATGCTGATCGACTGCAGGCCGGACGAGCAGAACCGGTTGACCGTGGTGCCGGCAGTGGTGATCGGCAGGCCGGCGCGGACCGCGGCGATGCGGCCGATGTTGTGGCCGGTGGCGCCCTCCGGGAAGCCGCAGCCGAGGATCACGTCCTCGATCTCCGCCGGGTCGAGGCCCGAGCGCTTGACCGCATGCTCGATGGCGTGCCCGGCCATGGTGGCGCCGTGGGTGTTGTTGAAGGCGCCGCGGAAGGCCTTGCCGATCGGCGTGCGTGCCGTCGAGACGATCACCGCTTCACGCATTGATGTAACTCCTCGCCATAGAAGTTTGAAATAATTAAAGATCCTTGAAGCCCCTGTTCTCGGACGCCAGCTTCTCCAGCAGCAGTGCCGGGGCCATCCATTCGCCGTGCTCGTCGCGGAACCGGCGCATCGCCGCGGCGATCGTGCCGAGCCCGACGGTGTCGGCCCAGAACATCGGGCCGCCGCGGTGGCGCGGGAAGCCGTAGCCGTGGATCCACACCACGTCGACGTCGCCGGCGCGCAGGGCGATGCCCTCTTCGAGGATCTTCGCGCCCTCGTTCACCAGCGGGTACAGGCAGCGCTCCAGGATCTCCTGGTCCGAGATCGTCCGCCGCTCGATCCCGAGCTCGCGGGAGGTCTCGGCGATCAGCGCCTCGACCTCCGGGTCCGGCACCGGGGTGCGCCCCTGCTCGTAGCGGTACCAGCCCGCACCGGTCTTCTGGCCGAACCGACCGCGCTCGCACAGCCGGTCGGAGATCGTCCCGGAATAGCGTTGGTTGCTGGGATGGTCCGCCATCTTGGCCCTGCGGATCCGCCAACCGACGTCGTTGCCGGCAAGGTCGCTCATCGCGAACGGCCCCATCGGGAAGCCGAACTCGTAGATCACCCGGTCGACGTCCTGCGGCAGGGCACCTTCCTCGACCAGGAAGGCGGCCTCGCGCAGGTACTGGTGCAGCATGCGGTTGCCGACGAAGCCGTCGCACACGCCGACCAGCACCCCGACCTTGCCGAGCGTCTTGGACAGCCCCATGGTCGTGGCGATGGTCCCGGCCGAGGAATTCGCCCCCCGCACCACCTCGAGCAGCCGCATGACGTTGGCCGGGCTGAAGAAGTGGGTGCCGATGACGCTCTCGGGCCGGCCGGTGGCGCCGGCGATCTCGTCGACGTCCAGGGTCGAGGTGTTGGTCGCCAGGATCGCGTCCGGCCTGCAGACCCGGTCGAGGATGCCGAATACCTGCTTCTTGATCGGCATCTCCTCGAACACCGCCTCGACCACGAAGTCGACGCCGGCGACCGCCTCGAACTCGGTGGCGCCGGTGATCAGCGCCATGCGCCTGTCCATGACGTCCTGGGCGAGGCGGCCCTTGTCGACGGTCGCTTGGTAGTTCGCCCGGATCTTCGCCAGGCCGGCTTCCAGCGCCGCGGAGTCGTTCTCGACCACGGTGACCGGGATGCCGGCGTTGGCGAACACCATGGCGATGCCGCCGCCCATGGTGCCGCAGCCGATCACGCCGGCGGTCTCGACCGGGCGGGTCGGGGTGTCGTCGGGAACGTCCGGGATCTTGGCGACCTCGCGCTCGGCGAAGAACGCGTGGCGCATCGCCTTGGCCTCGGTCGCGTCGACCAGCCTGCGGAATTCCTCGCGCTCGAAGTGCCGGCCCTCGGCGAACGGCAGCCGGACTGCCGCCTCGATGCAGCGCACGCAGGCGTAGGGCGCGTTCATGCCGCGGGCGCGCTTGGCCATGCCCTTGCGGAACTCGTCGAACAGCCCCGGGTTCGAACGGGCGGCGGCCAAACCCTCGTCGCGCGCGCTTGAGCGCCGCGGCGGCGTGCCGGCATCCGCCAGCGCCCGGGCCTTGGCGACCGCCGCCTCGACCGGATCGCCGTGGGCGATCTCGTCGACGATCCCCAGCTTCAGCGCCTCGCGCTCGGAAACCAGCCGGCCGGAGACGATCAGCTCCAGCGCCGCCTCGACGCCGGCCACCCGGGGCAGCCGCTGGGTGCCGCCGGCACCCGGCAGGATGCCGAGCGTGACCTCGGGCAGGCCGAGCCGGGTCTTCGGCGCGGCGATCCGGTAGTGGCAGCCGAGCGCCAGCTCCAGGCCGCCGCCGGCGGCCACGCCGTGGATCGCGGCGACCACCGGCTTGCTGGACTCCTCCAGCCAGTCGATCAACTCCGGCAGGTTCGGGACGTCCGGCGGCGGGGCCTTGCCGAACTCGCGGATGTCGGCGCCGGCGCTGAACATCCGGCCGGCCCCGGCGATCACGATGCCGGTGACGGCGTCGTCCGACAGCAGCTCGTTGAACGCCGCCTCCAGCCCGGACCGGACCGCGGAGCCGAGCCCGTTGACCGGCGGATTGACGAGGGAAATCACCGCGACGGGGCCGCGACGCTCGATCTGCGTGGCGCTCATGCGTCCTCCCTGGACGAAGCTCGGGCGGTCTTCTTGGCGGACCGCGGACATACTCGATAGCAGGACTCCGAGCCGGGCGCCAATCGAGTTCGTTCCTCTAGCCGGAACTATGTTCCATTTTCTGCCAGGAGAACTGTCGCGCGTCGACCGAGGGCGGACGCGCACGGGGGCGGGTTGCCATTTCCTGTGAAAGCCCGGTGGCTGCCGATCGACCCCGGCCTGTCGGTCCGCGTGTCTCTCCTGGTGCTGCGCAGCGGCCGGTTGGTCGCCCGGGACTCGCTTCATATCCCGCTCGAGGGCGCGCCGGCGAGCCTGGACCCCGACGCAGTCCGGGCGGACCTCGTCGAGGCGGTCGAAGGGGTTGGCGACGCCCTCCACATTCATGCTTGGTCGATCAGCCTGGAAGGGCCCATGATTACCCTGAACGTCCGACTGACGGAAGGAGCGGACGCCACGCTGGTGGTCGCGGCGGTCAAGAGTCGGTTGCTTGAGCGGTTCGGGGTGGGGCACGCCACGGTCGAGGTCGATTTCGGTGCGACGGGGCGCTAACCTTGCAGGGCCGCAACGATAGGAGGACGGGTATGCGCGCATTGGCGATGATGGTCCTGGCGGTCGGGCTGCTGCTCGGTTCATCGCCGGCGTCTGCGGGAAGCACGATCACCGGCGCGCACGTTGTGCTGGCCCAGGCCCAGCAGCCGCCGGCCGAATGCGACTGCGGCCGTCGCCCGATCTCGTCGGTGGATCTCGCGGCCCGTCTCGTCTATGCGGCGCTCGGCGCCGGTGCCGGTTACCTCTACGCGACGATGCCGGTGACGACCACGGCGATCGCCGCGGCGTTCGCGGGCGGCGTGATCACGATGTGGGTCTACAGCTCGTACTACTTCAAACCGGCGGAACCGGGCGAGCTCAACTGACGCGGCGCGACGGCGACCGTTCCGGATCGACACGCCTCGCGGAATCGAAAAGGCCCGGCTGATGCCGGGCCTTTTGCGGACGAGCGAGCGCTTCGCCGTTACTGCTTGCCGTACCAGTCGTCGGCATACAGGCCGCCGGCCACCGCACCGAACACGGTGCCGCCGGTGCTGATCAACTGATCCGCGACTCCGGAGATGCCGCCGCGGCCGCCAGCCGCCAGGACCGGGAGGATGAGGCCATCGGTGACGATGGTCGCCACCACCGCGCCACCGATCACGCCAGCGGTGATCGCCAGGGCACGATAGGCATCGAAGCTGCTGGCAGCCGACGAGCCGGAGAAACCCGAGCTCTGTGCCTTGGCTGCTGCCGGGACAACTGCGAGAGCCGCCACGATCACCAGCGCGCGACTCAATGTAACGAGTGACTTCATCATCGTGGAATACTCCCCGTCGGCCAGATTTTTCCTGACCCGCCTACCTGCGGGACCGTAGACGAAGCATCGCCTATCGGCGCGTCGATGTCCACGACGTCTATGGCGCACTTGGCGGATACGTCAGCAGAACTCAGCGGCTGCCCAGCCAGTGCCCGAACACCCCGCCGGCGACACCGACGGCGATCAGGGACGTGGTCTGGAACACGCCCTGCGCGCTCAACGGGGTGAGCGCCGACATCCCCAGCCAGTACCCGCCGAGAATGCCGGACAGCGCCGGGCCGAGCGCCGGGGCGAGCAGGGCGCCGCCGGTCCAGGCATTCACGCCGATGACCGCTATGGTGGTGCCGGCCGTGGCCCCGATCCATGGACGGTAGGTAGTCGGCGTCTCGGGCGAGGTCAGGCTCTGTACGACCGGCGGTGGAATATCTGTCTGCGCCGCCGCCAGGCCGGGCGCAGATACGATCAACAGTCCGATGAGCAAACAGAGAACGCGCTGCACCGCTCCACCCTCGCTGACGTGATCCCCGAATAAACTATACCATGGCCGCTCGCGCGGCCAAATCCGGATGCGGCCGCTCCGTGGCTGCGGCCGTTGGCCGCTGCCGGGCAGGGAGGCGGACGGGAGGCGGCCGCTCGACGATGACCGGGAACGAAGGTTCGGTGCTCGCACGGATGCGCGGCTTCGCCGGCCGTACGGAACTGTACCGCGACCGGATCCGCATGGTCCGCGACGGCGTCGCCGCGGCGATGGCGGAGGTGCTCGGCACGTTCCGCGCCGAGGCCGAGACCGTCGTGCGGCTCGAACAACTCAGCGCATTCGAGATATACCGGCCTATGTTCTTGCCCCCGTTGCTGGTTCTGCACTATGCCGGCAGTCGGCCGCTGACCGGCCACTACTGGCGCGACGCCTTCGCGGAGAATGTCCACATGTGCGGATTTTTCGACCAGCGCGACGTCGAGCACTTCGCCGAGGTGCTGGAACGGGAGATGCGGTCGGCCCCCGGTCGCCCGGATCCCGCGGCTCCGCCGGCCCCCGGGGCCCCGAACGATACCGGCGCGGAGTAGCCGCCGTGCGCAGGGGAACGCCCTTCACCTATGCCCTGGCGGTCGCGGTGCTCGCGATCTCGGGCTTGCTCGGGATCTGGGGGTTCCGGGGCTCGCCGTTCCTGGACACCGCCGATGCCCGGGTGTTCGAACGGCCCGACTGGACTGTCGGAATCGACACTCCCGGCAGCTACCCGGCCTATCGGCTGTCGGCGGACGGGACCGCGGTGCCGGTCGGTCGGGTGGTCCTGCTGGACGACCGGCGGGTCGAGATGCGGCTGTTCCCGGACGTGGAAGCGGTATCCTACGACGACTCCCGGGTGGTCCTGCTGGAGACCGACGTCAAGGCGCTGTGGGCGCTGGTGCCGGCGGCCTCGAAGGACGAGATCGCCCGGGTCGGCGAGCGTCTGGTCAGCCTCATGCGCGACCGGTTCGTCGCGATGGTCGCGCAGCCGGCCTTCGTGACAGACTATCGCGAGCCGCTGCAGCGCATCATCGAGGACGCCTACGTGAGCATGTGGCGCGACCCCAAGATGCAGCTGATCAACCGCACCGTCAGCGACATGTTCAACCAGGCCGACGGCGAACGCCTGGCGGCGGCGGTGCTGCCGATCGCCCTGCCGAAGCTGCGCTCGGCGGTGTTCGAGATGGTGCTGCCGAGCTGGGAGGCGATGCACGACCTGGTGGTCGAGGGCAAGCTCGACACCCGGCCGCTCGAACGGGCGGCGGCCGAGATCATGATCGATCCGAAGGTGCAGCGGCTGATGATGCGGCACCTGTTCGACATCGCCGAGGACGAGCGGTCGTGGCGGGTCGGGGCGCTGATGGTGGATGCGTTCTTCGACACGCTGACGGCCGACCCGCGGCTCGAGCCGCTGGTCGAGCGGATGCTGCGCGATCCCCGCTTCTCGCGTGAACTGCGTACCCTCGAGACCGAGCTGTCGGCGATGTCGATGCAGGTGTTCTCGCGGATCGTCGAGCGCGGCAACGGCCATCCCGACACCCTGGCGGTCCGGGTCATCCGCTATATCCTGCTGAACCGGCGACGCCTGGTCGCGCTGGTCGTCAAGGACGGCTCTCCCGCCGCCCGGGAGCTGTCGCGCTACGAACCCCTGGTCGAGAGCCGCTCATGAGCCAATCCAAGGCGGGACGCCCGCCGGCCGGCACGCCGGTCGTCGCGGTCGAGAAGCTGACCATTGCTCAGCCGCACGGGCGGGTGCTCCTGCACCAGGCCGATTTCGCGCTGGCGGCCGGGGAGGTGGTGATCCTGGCCGGCCCCAGCGGGTCGGGCAAGTCGACGCTGGTCAACCTGCTGTCGGGGGCGATCTCCGCGGCCGACGAGGGGTGGCGGATCGCCGGCCACGTCACCTACGGCGGTTCCCGGGTCGACCTGGCGAGCGAACGGGTGACGCTCGGCGGCGTGGTGTTCCAGAACTTCGCCCTGTTCGACGAACTGACCGTCGGCCAGAACTTGGCGATCGCCGCCGAACACAACGAGCTGGTCGGGCCGGCGCTGGTGTCGGCGATCGACGGGCTGCTGAAGGACGTCGACCGTTCGGTGCCGGTGAATTCCTGCAGCGGCGGCCAGCAGCAGCGGGTGGCGATCGCGCGGACCCTGCTCGGCAACCACCCGGTGCTGTTCCTGGACGAGCCGAACTCGGGCCTCGACGTATCGGCATCGAAGCGGCTGGCCGGGCTGATCCGGTCGCTCAGCCGCGATGTCGGCGTGCCGGTGGTGATCATCGCCCACCATTACCGTCACCTGATCGACGTCGCCGACCGGGTCCTGATGCTCGATCCGCGCAGCCACGCCCTGGTCGAACTGCCGGCCGACGCCCATCGCCTCGAGCAGGAGCTGGAAGCGATCGAGGCGGCCCACGGCGAGCCGGTCGCGGAGGCCGATCGGCCGGTCGCCCCGGACCGGGTGACGGCGAAGGTCGCGGTGTCCGCCGGCCCGATGCGGGCCTCGGCCGCCTGGCGCCTGGACTGGACGATGCGCTTCCTGGCCGGCTACCTGTGGGAACTGTGCTTCTCGCCGTCGGCCCTGCTGTTCGTCGGGCTCGGCAGCGTCATCGTCGGGTTCGTCACCACCTGGTTCATCTTCCAGTACCTGCCGTTCCGCGACCTGCTGCTGCCGATCATCCATTCCGATGCGCTGGCCGGTGTCGCGTTCGCCGAGCTGCGGGTGCTGGCGCCGCTGACCACGGCGGTGCTGATCGGGACCCGCAACGCCGCACTGATCGGCGCCGACATCGGCCACAAGGTCTACTCCGACCAGATCAAGGCGATGCGGAACCTGAACGTTCCGCACGACGTCTACCTGACCGGCACCATCCTGGTCGCCTCGGCGGTCGCCTCGATCGTCCTGGTCCTGATGTCGGAGTGCCTGACCGGCTGGGTGGCGATGGCGACCTGGGCGTACATCTTCCCGGACGATTCCACCTACATGTGGCGCGACCAGTACTTCCAGCGCCTGTGGCCACCGGGGCAACTGCTGATGGACGGGACCGACTGGATCGCGGCCAAGGCAGTCCCCTCGATCGTCGGCGCCGCCGGGATCGCCCTGTATTTCGGCTATCGGGCCAAGTCGACGGTGGTCGACATCAACCAGTCGATCGCCCAGGCGCTGATCTGGGGGCTATCCTATATCCTGATCTGGCAGTCGGTTCTGACGCTGATCGAGTTCAAGTACGTGTCGGCACGGCTGGAAACCACGTTCTGAGGCGACGGCCCGGGGGCGGGAGGAACGCATGGCGAGCTTTCGGGACCAGATCCTTGCCTACGCCGGGACCGGCGGCTACGTGAGCCGGGCCCAGGAGCGGGCTCTGCTGCGGATCGGCACCGCCGGCTACGGTCTCGACTACGAGCGGGCCCGCGGCGCCGTCTTCGATGCGGCGGCGGCCGACAGCCTCGTGCTCGAGAGCGCGGTTGAGGACTCGGTCGCCGACTACCTGCAGTCGCGGGTCGACCGGTCCGGACGGGTATCGCGTGCCGCGTTCCTGTCGGCCGCCGAGCTGTTCCGGTCGCGGGCGCGTGGCCGGGTCGGGGCCGGCCAGGCCGAAAGCCGGGTCAAGGACCTGATGCTCCGGCGGGGCCTTTCGGCCCGGCCGTCGGGGCTGCTGCTGCGCAGCCGGCGATGGTTCAACCGGATTCCGCTGCCCGGTCCCGAGACGGTCGCGGAGCCGGCCGTCCCGCTGCCGGCCGGCGGCCAGATCCAGGCGCCGGTCCAGGCCACGCTCGCGGCCTGGGCGGCGGCGTTCAATGCCGGCGACGTGGCCGGCGTGCTGGCGCTCTACGCGCCGAACGGGCTGCTGCTGGCGACGGCCACCCCGGAGCCGCGACGCGGCCGTGCGGCGATGCGGAGCTACTTCGAGAACCTGATGATCGCCCAGTCGGCCAGCGTGCAGTTCGGCTCGACCCTGTCGGTCGAAGGCACCGACCCGGCGGTCGCCAGCGGGCTGTACGAGTTCCGCTATACCGACCCGTCGCGGGGCCCGGTCACGACCCCGGCCCGGTTCACCTACGTGGTGACGCGCGACGGCGCCGGGACGGTCGGGGCGATCCTCCAGCACCATTCCTCGGCAATCCCGTTCGGCGGCGCCGGCGGCTGTCCGGTCTAGGCTGCCGCCGGGGCAGCCGACGGCCGGCGTCCCGCTGGCGGTCAGGTCTCCTCGACCTGCTTCACGCCGCCCAGGCGGTAGTGCAGGAACGAGAAGCAGACGCCGAAGGTGAGAATCGCCACGGCGGTCAGCTGGATGGCGGTGACCAGATCCTCGAAGGTCCGGATCTCGATCCAGTCGGCCTCCACCAGATACCAGGCGAACGCCGCGAACATGACGGAGATCAGCGGCACGCCGGCCTTCTGCAGCGACCGGCGCGTGATGTCGCCGATCGTGTAGAAACCGAAGCCGAGCGCCCCGGCGACGGCGATCTGCAGGACGTGCTCGGACGGCGGTTGCAGCTGGTCCGACGTAACCCAGTGATAGTAGGAGTAGCCGCTGACGTTGTAGGCGCCGAACACGAAGAACACGCACAGCAGAACGCGTGCGATCACGCCGCCGAAATCCAGGGTATGATTGCCCATGGCCGCCCTCCGGCCCAGCCCACCGTCATCGTGCTCCGCATCCCGGGCCCTTCTGCGGACCCGGCCGGCTGACCGAGCCTAGCCTCGTGGCCGCGGGGCCGCAACCGGCTGCGGTGCCGCGCACGCTGTCGGGTCGGTCAGCGCGGCGCAGACGGCGGACTCGGCCCGGGCGCGCAGGATCCTGGAAGTCCTGGCGTGGGTGTCGCGGACCAGGGACCGCAGTGTGGCCTCGAAATCGGGCCGGGTCAGGGCGCTGTCGAGCCGGTTGGCGGCGTAATCGGCGCCCCAGATGCCGGCCGAGATCGTCGCCAGTGTTGCGGCCGCCGCCAGGAGCCCGTTGGTGCCGGCGACCGGCGATGCCACGACGCCGCCGATCACCGGGGCCAGCAGGAGCCGGGTCGTGACGCTGACCGCCCTGGTCGCGAGCGGACGGAGCGACCGGACCAGGACCCTGTCCGTGGTGCCGCCGGCGCCGTCCTCGACGCCCGACAGGGCGTGCCGGACGGCGGCGGCCGGCAGATCCCGGCCGGCGGCCGACGCCGCCAGCAGCGGCCCCCCGTAGCGGTCCAACGCCGGTGCCGGGTCGGCGCCGAGGCGGCGTGCCAGCGTTCGGATGCGGACGCGGCGCTCGGCGGCGAGCCTGGCGTCGAGCGCCGCGAGGCGTGCCATGGTTCGATCCCATGCCTGGACGATCCGCATCTCCGTGCCTTCCGCGTGGGCGACGGTCCCGTCGAAGCGCTCCTGGACGACCTCGGCCAGCCGGTCGTAGACGGCGCCGGGATCGGGAAACCGGCCGGCGGAGATCTCCTGCTGCGCCTCGATCGCACCGACTGCCGCGAGATCCCAGGCGGTCAGCAGGCTGGAGAACCAGCCGTAGACCCAGTCGGCATAGGCGCCGACCCGCCGGTCCATCGCCTCGAAGGTCGGGGCGATCGCGCCGTCGATCAGCCGCGGAGCGGCCCGTGCTATGATCCGCGCGTCGTCGTTCGACCAGGCCGCGGCGCGGTCGTCGAGGGTGTCGGCGAGCGCCGTGGCCCCGACCATCGTGCCGACGAGGGCGAGGATCGGCGCCAGCCATCGCGCCGCGGCACGGCGCTGCCGGGGTGCACGGGGAACGGAACCGACCCGGGCTACCGGCGAATGTGACAGCATCGGATCTCCCGCGAGCTGGTATGGGATGGTCCTGCAGGCGGCGCCGGCCGTCGGCCTCTCGCGAGAAGGCCATTTGCCGCACCGCGAAATAAAGACAGTGGCGTACCGATAACGCGACTGTCATCATAATGATATAATGCTATCGAAAGGTTGCGGTACGCCGGCCTGGCGACAGCGGCTCGAAACGAGAAGCGGTACAGAGGAGAGGCAGATGCACGTTTGGCGAATCGCCGTACTCGTGGTCGGAGCGCTGTGGTTCACGGCGGTCGGGGCCCAGGCGCAGACCCAGTCCGGCGGCGCGGCGACCGAGTCCGCGCCGGCGGCGGCAGCCCCTTCCACGGATGGCGGCCAGCGCGTACTGACGCCGGAGCAGATCGAGGAATTGCAAGCCATGGTAGGGCGGATGCAGTCGGCCATGAAGGACATGGTCGCCTCGGCTCGGAGCACCGCCGGCCGGCTCGCCGGCGGCGGACAGACGGTCGTCGTCAGCACGACCGAGATCGCGGCGATCGCGCTCGGTGCGGCCGGCGGGGCGATCCTCATCGATCTGCTCGGCGGTGGCGGTATCGCAACCGTTGCAGGGGCCGTGGTCGGCGGCGTCGCGGCGCACTGGATCATGACCGCGGTCCCGCCGTTTCAGCCGGCCGGCGAGAGCTGAAGGTCGAAACGGTTCCGACGTCGTTCCGACGTTTGAAACGCGTCGTCGTCGGTAATAGCTTGAAAAATCAGGCCTGATGCGGTTCTTAGGCCGTTCAGGCCTGACAGTTGAGCAAGGGGCGGGCGACATCACGATGGACCAGACGATGCCGCAGGGTACGGACGGGCGACGCCGCTTCGCCGACATGGTCCGCATCGAGGCGATGAACGGCGGCTTCATCCGGGCCGACGAAGAGCGGCGGCTGCTTCAGGACGGCATGGCGCGATACAACCTGTCGCTCGAGGAGGCGCGGGGCGTTCTCCTGTCGACGGTCAACGACCAGGGGTTTTCGCTGCAACGCACCACGGAGGCGGAGATCCGCGACCTGATCCTGGTGCAGTCGGCCCGCAACCGCGGCCGCCGCCTGTCGCGGGGCGAGTTCGATCAGGCGGTCGACATGTACCGCGCCAAGACGAAAGGGCGGGTGACCCAGGAGGAGGCACGTCTCCGGGTCAAGGCGATCATGGAGGAGAACGACATTCGGCCGAAGCGGGCCGGGTGGGTGATCCGATCGCGCCGCTGGTTCAATTCGATCAAGGCGAGCTGACGGGACACTGGCGGCCCGGACTCGGGCCGGCCGAGGGGGATTGCTAAAATGGCGAACCGACCGCTACCGAACGTGGATCCTGATGCGCTCTCGAAGCTGGCGAGCCAGTATCCGGGAAGCGGTCAGACGCGAACCGAGCCGAAGCTTGGCGGTTCCGGGTCGGGTGGCTCGGGCGGCTCAGGTGGCTCGGGCTCGGGTGGCGACGGCGGCTCGGGTGAGAATGGCGGCCCGGGCGACAAGAGCGCTGCCGACAAGGCCGCTGCCGACAAGAGCACTGCTGACAAGGGGGCCTCGGACAAGGGGGCCTCGGACAGGAGCGCTGCCGGCAGGGATACCGGCAAGGGCGCAACGGGCTCGACCGCGACGCCGTCCGGCGAGCGCCCGGTGGCGAGCAGCGAGCCGGCGAAGGCTCCGGCGGGGGCGGCCGGGGGCCGGGGATCAGGGGCCTGGGCCTTCGTGTTCGCGGTGATCGCCGTCGGCGGTGCGCTCGGCGCGCTGGCGGCTCCGAGCCTGCGCGACGAGGCGCGGACGGCGCTGCATCGCTACGTGCCGCAGATGAGCCCGAAGTGGGTCGACTTCATCACCGGTCAGGATACCGGGCGCCTCGAGATCACCTATGACGGACTCGACCAGCGGATCGCGCAGCTGACCGCGGCGCTCGAGCGGATCACCGGTACCCCGGGCCTCGACGCCGGTGCCGCGCGCGAACTGCTGCTGAAGACCGAGCAGAACCAGCGGCTGGGCGCGGCCGAGCAGGCGGTGTCCGCACAGGCGACCGTGGTCGAGACGGTATCGAACCGGATCGACGCGCTCGAGCAGCGCATCGCCGCGCTCGACGAGGTCCAGCAGACGCTGGAGGGGCTGGCCGCGCGGGCCGACGCGGCAGAGCAGTCGATCGCCGGCCTGCGCGAGGCCGTCGAGGCGCTCGAGCCCCGGCTCTCGGCGCTGGCCGACGACGGCGAGCGGACTGCCGGCGCGGTCGGCGAGTTGTCCAAGCGGGTCGATGCCGCGGTCGCCGAGATCGGCGAGCGGATCGCCGGGCTGTCGGGCGAGGTGGCCAAGGCCAATGCCGGCCTCGGGCCGGTGGCGGAGATGGCCAATCAGGTCGCGGCGCAGCGGAAGGCCATCGAGCTGCCGCTGATCGGCATGACCCAGCTGCGGCTCGCCCTCGACCGGGATACCCCGTACAAGGCGGAACTGACGCTGGCCGAGCGGCTGGTCGGCAACGACCCGGAGGCGATGGCGGCGCTGACGGACCTCGGGGCCTATGCCGGGACCGGCGTGACCACGCTGGGCGGGCTCCGGCGCGACTTCGCCTTCGTGGCGACCCAGATGGGCGGTTCCCTGACCCGTATCCAGAGCTGGACGCAGCGCCTCAGTTCGTGGCTGGAAGTGTTGGTCGGGACCCGCAGCCTGCCCGAGGCCGACCCGATCGGGGAGGTCACCGCGGCGGTGGCGTCGATCGATGCCGCGCTGGAGGCCGGGCAGCTCGATCTGGCGATCAGCGAGGCGGTCGCCCTGAACGGCCGTCGCAGCGACGTGCTGTTGGAAGGTTGGATCGTCGAGGCGCGTAAGCGGTTCGCCACCGAGCAGGCGTTCGACACGTTGGCCGAGCGGATCTACGCGCGGATCGGGACTGCCGGGTAGCCGTGGTCATCGGTCGTCGTGTCCGGCCGTGACCGGCACCCGCGACCCGGCAACACACGATCGAGGGCGTCGTGGACGGCGAGTTCGGGAGACTGCTCGGTTGGGTCGCGGAATTGGGGCTACGGGGGCTCGTCGGATGCCTGTTGCTCAGCTTGCCGGTGATGGCGTTCGCAGGGCTCGGTTGGTTCCACCGCCTGCCGCATCTGCGGTCGTACTGGCGGGTGCCGATCATCACCTGGCCGGCCATGAGTGCGGGCGTGGCCCTGGCGTGGTGCATCCTGTACGCCGATCCCTTCGGCCCCAGCTTCCGGATCTCGGCGGTGTTCGAGGTCGGCGGCCCGTGGGACATCCCGTGGACGACCTTCCTGACGAACCGCGCCGATCCGGCGCTGTACGGCTACGAGAAGCTCCTGCCGGTGCTGCGGACGCCCGACATCGACCCGAGCCTCGCCCTCGCCTTGCTCAGCATCGGGGTGCTACTGGTGATCGCGGTCGTCGCCGCGCTGGTCTATCTGCGCGACATGGACCTGGCGGCCGGTTTGCTGGGCATTCCGTTCCTGGTGCTGTTTTCGCAGGCGGTCACGATCTATGTGACGGCCCTGTTCGCCTACACCCTGAATACCCTGAACTTCTGGGCGGCGCTGGTCGCGCTGGCCGTCCTTCAGTACTACAGGCACCTGGCGACCCATGGGGGCCGCTAGGGTCGAGCCGCGCCGCAGGCGCGTCTTGACTCGAACGGTCGGGGCACCATGATCGACTTGAACCCTTCCGGAACAGCCACAATCGATCGGAGGCACAATGGCCGACGAACCTAAGCGCACTTCGCGTTCTACTTCGACCGGTGCCACCCGGAAGGGCCGCACCAAGGCAACCGCGGCGGCGGCAAGCGGCAAGGAGACCGCGGCCGAGAAGCCGGCGGCCGAGCAATCGGCCGCCGAGACGGCTGCCGCTTCGGAGGCCAAGGCTGCCGCGTCCGAGGCCAAGGCCGCCGCGTCGGAGGCCAAGGCCGCCGCGTCCGAAGCCAAGGCTGCCGCGGCCAAGCCGGCGCCGCAGCCCGCACCGGCGCCACACCCGGCACCGGCGGCAGAGTCGTCGGGCTCCGGCAGCGGTGTTGCGCTGGCCGGCCTGATCGCCGGCGTGGTCGGGATCGTGCTGGCCCTGACCTATCCGCAGTGGACGCCGATCGTGTACGGCTCCTCCGGCTCCGAGCAGCGGGTGACCGCGGATCAGGTCCGGACCGAGTTGAAGGGCGAGGTCGAGGCCCTGAAGGCGACGATCGCGGCCATGTCCGAGAAGGAGGCGGCCCTCGAGAAGGCGGTTCAGACCGCCAAGATCCCCGGCATCCTGATGGTCGCCGAGGACCTGCGGACGGCGCTCGGCGGGTCCGAGCCCTATGCCGGGCCGCTCAACCTCTTCCGTTCGCTGACCGGGGGCGACGCTGCCGCCGCGCCGATCGTGGCGGCGATCGAGGCCCGGGCCGAGGTCGGCGTGCCGACCGTCGAGGAGGTACAGGAATCCTTCGACGAAGTGGCCCATGCCATCCTCATGGCCGAGCAGCGGCCGACGGCCAGCGGCGATCTGGCGGCCCAGATGTCGGACACCGTCGCCAGTCTGGCGGCGGCGACCATGCGACTGCGCTGGCGTATCGACGGCGCGCCCACCGGCGAGGGCGTTCCGGCGGTCGTGGCGCGGGCCGAGCAGGCCGTGATGGGCGGTGAACTGCAGACGGCGATCGACACCCTCGGAACGCTTCCCGAGGGACGGGCGGCGCTCGCCGCGTCCTGGATCGAGTCGGTCAAGGCCCGCATGCAGGCCGATACGGTCCGCGAGGATCTGGACGCCTACATCATCTCGATGGCCGCGCGCGTCCAGTAGGGCGCGTCAGGCGGTCGCGAACAGCGCCGGCTCGAGCTCCCGCGCGAGCCGGCGTATCTCCAGGGAGGCGTTGGTCTTCGGGGCGAGCTCCTGTGGGGAGGCGCCATGGTACGACGCTTCCTGGAAGATGGCGCGATCGCCGATCCGGGCCTCGACCGGGTTCAGGCCGAGGTTCTCCAGCTGACGCTCGGTATGGCGCACCACCGTCGCGCGCTTGACCCGGTTCAGTACGGTGCGGAACGCGATGCTCCGGCGGGTCAGCGCACTGGCGCTTTCGATCACCTTCTTCATCTTGACGGCCTCGAACAGGCTCGCCTCGTCGGCCATGACCGGGATCAGCACGAGGTCGGCGATGCCGACCGAGTAGATCATCGACTGGTTCCCGAACCCGGCGGTGTCCACGATCACCAGGTCCGCCCGCTGGCCGAGGTCCTGGACGGCGCCGATGATCGCATGCTCGTCGGCGGTCGCCTGAGACTCGACGTCCTTGTAGCTCTCGCCCTTGCGGATCCAGCGGGTGGCGGCCTGGTTCGGGTCGGTGTCCAGGACGGCGACGCGTTTGCCGGCGTCCCGCCAGTACGCGGCAAGCGACGCGGCGATGGTGGTCTTGCCGGTGCCGCCCTTGCTGGTGGCGACCACGAGAACGCTCGCCATGTCAGTTCCGCTCCCCCGCTGCAGCGCTGATTCATAATGGCGGAACAGGCAATGAACGCAATGCCCGCGTTGCGCACGCCCCCGGAATGCGGTTTGCTGTGCGCACTGCAGGCGTTGGCTCCGGCACGGGCAACGGAAGAGCTTGGCTATGAAGGGTACGTTGGTCGCGGCGATGCTCGTCGCAGCGGCCCTCGGCGGCGTGACGCAATCGGCGCGGGCCGGGGCGATCGGCGACGCCGTGGTGGCGGTCGGCGGCTGGGTGAGCGCGACCGAGGCCGCGGTAGCGCAATGGATCGACCGTGTCTGGAGCCGGGCCGTCGCCTCCGGCCGCGACGAGCGGGCGGCCGGGGCCTTCCGTCAGCTGCTGGTCGAGGCACCCGGTCGGATCGACGAACTGGCCGACCGCGCCGGATACTCCCTGTCGGCCTATTCCGTCGCCCGAGGCGATCGGCAGGACATGGTTCTGCAGTTCCGCTACGCCCGCGAGCTCGATCCGGCGGAGCGCCAGTCCCTCGCGCGCGAGCTCCAGGACCCGGCCTCGCTGGATGTCCGGCCCGAGCTTTCGCTGCTGCGGATCCTGCTGGACGCGTCCGACTGGCGGGACGCCGGCAGCGGCGGCCGGTTCATGTTGACCGGCGTCGAGGTCCGGGTGGACGATGCGGTCTCGTCCCGGCTCATCTTCTCGAAGGCGATGGTCACCCAATGACCCTGACGGCAGAGCCACTTTCCGAGTTCCTGGGGGCCGAGATCAAGGGGCTGGACCTGTCCAGGCCGATCGATCCGGCCGACCGGGCCGCGTTGCTGGAGCAGTTCTGGCGCCACAAGGTCATCGCGATCCGCGGCCAGGACGTCGACCCGGACGGCTTCATCCGGTTCGCCGAGGCGTTCGGGGCGATCGAGCCGTTCTTCATAAGCGCCTACAATCTGCCGTCGCATCCGCAGATCTACGTGCTCTCGAATGTCCGCAAGGACGGCAAGCCGATCGGCCGCGACGGAGCCGGCACCCACTGGCACAGCGACAGCACGTTCACCGAGAAGCCGAGCAGCGTGACCCTGCTGCACGGGGTGACCGTGCCGTCGCGCGGCGGTGACACGCTGTTCGCGGACACGGTCGACGCGTACGAGCGTCTCGACCCCGCGACCAAGGCCCTGATCGACGGCAGGCGCGCCGTGCATCGCTACCAGCGCAAGGAGTTCGTGTTCTCCGGCGACCGCGCGGTCGACGCGGCGGAGCGGGCCGAGATCGAGCGCCTGAAGGCGACCCGCCTGGCGGAGGAGGCGGCCGCCGCACCGTCGCCGACCGCCCGGCGGAGCAACCGCGAGCCGGACCGCCTGCACCCGCTGGTGCGAACCCATCCGGTCACCGGTCGCAAGGCGCTGTACCTCAACGACGAGATGACGGTCGGGATCGAGGGCATGCCGGAAGCCGAGGCGGTACCGCTCCTGCGGCGCCTGTGCGAGGTCGCCACCGCGCCCGACCGCGTGCTCCGCTTCAAATGGCGGCAGGGCGACATCGTGGCCTGGGACAACGCCGCGACCGTCCATACCGCGACCTTCACGCCCCCCGACGAGCCGCGCGTGATGCACCGGCTGACGATCGAGGGGACGGTTCCGTTCTGAGGAGACCGGACATGGCCGCAGGCCGCTGGATCGCCGGGGTGATGATAGCCGGTCTGGTGCTGCTTCTCGGGGCCGGGCCGGGCCAGGCCCGGCCGGTGCTGGACTGGCTGGACTACGACGCGGCGGCCAGGGCCGACTACGCGATCGACCAGAACACCGGCGACACCGCCCGGCACAGCATCGAGCCGTCCTGGGCGCCCGAGGGCCAGCGGCGAACCGCCAAGCTGGTGATGCTGCTGATCCCGAAGCGCTCGGAGATCGCGTACTCCACGTCGGTCAACACGATCCTGCGGGTGTTCCGCCAGCACGGGCTGCCGGCGCGCTTCTCGGTCTGGTTCTACGACGAGGACGACGCGGTGGCGGGCGAGGCGCTGGACTGGGCGTACGCCCAGCCCGTCGACCTGATCATGTCGGTGGGATCGGTGGCGACCGCCTATCTCCACGACCACCACATCGGCAACGGCATTCCGGCGGTGACCAGTGCGTCGAAGGACCCGGTGGCCTCCGGCCAGGTAGCCGACCCGAAGGCCGGCAGCGGCACCAATATCGCCTACACCTCGATCAACGTGTCGACCGACACGCTGGTGGCCTATCTGCGGCGGCTGGTGCCCGAACTGACCACCATCGGGATCATGTTCTCGCGCGACAACAGCAGCGCCATCAAGACCCAGGTGGAGCCCCTGCAGGCCGCCGCCGACGATCTCGGCCTGACCGTCGTCGACATCTCGGTCGAGAACGACAGTTCCGCCGAGACCGAGCTCAACACCGCGATCCCGGACGGTCTCGACGCCATGCGGCGCAGCGACCCGGACCTCAAGCGCAGCGTGCTGCTGGTCACCGGTTCGACGCCGGTGTACGAGCGGATCGCCCAGGTCAACCGTCATTCCGGGCGGGTTCCGGTGGTCTCGATGCTGCCGGACGTCGTCCGGCCGGGTCCGGATTCGGCGCTGCTGTCGATCGGGGTCAACCAGTCGAGCGCGGTCGCGCTCGCCGCGGTCTATGCCAAGGACATCCTGCTCGGCCGCGCCGATCCGGCGACCTTGCCGGTCGGAACCGTGTCGCCGCCGGACCTGGCCATCAACTTCCTGGTCGCCGAGCGGATCGGGATCAAGATCCCGTTCTCGTTCTTCGAGTCGGCGACCTTCGTCTACGATCCGGAGGGGCGTGCCGTGATCGAGTTCGGGCAGCGGGTCGGGGGGTAGCCGCGATCTCGGTCCGGCGTCGCGCGCCGGCGTATGGTATATTCCGCAAATGCCTGAGAGTTCCGGACTTCTGACGGTTGGTGGGTTTCGCGCGGCGGCGCCTGCAGGACAGGGCCGCCCATCGGGGGAGAGTGAGTAATGCTGGACGGGTTCCTGTCGTTGCCGGTGATGGCCGTGGCCGCGTTCTTCACGGTCTCGTACTTCGTCAATCCCGGCACGATCATCATCGAGAAGATGTCCGTTCCCGAGGATTTCGAGGAGGAGACCGGCTACAACGGTTACGCGGCCGCCGGCGAGTTCACCCGCTACGTCTCCGAGATCGCCGAGGCTGCCGGCACCAACCGGGGTACGCGGACGACAGAACTGACCGCCCAGGGCCGCTCGGTCGAGGCCTTGAGCGACTGGTTCGGGCTGGGGGAGCCGATCCGGTCGACCCAGGTCGCACTCGGGTTCCTGCCCTACACCTTCTCCGGCAAGCTGATCCAGAAGGGCGACACCCTCAGCCTCAAGGTCTACGGCGAGTCTCCGGCGTACTGGGAGTTCGCGATGTCGGAGAAGGGCAGCGTCGACGACGTCAGCGGACTCCTGAAACGGGGTGCGATCAAGCTGATGCAGAAGATCGACCCCTACCTCGTGGCGGTCTACCACTTCCGCGAGGAGGCGCCGGACAGCGGCTATCCGGAGACCAAGGCCGCGATCGATCACTGCTTCGTCTACGCGCCGCGCAAGGAACTGCCGTGGGTCTACGCGCTGCTCGGCGACGTGCTGCGCCGCGAGGGCCGGTATGAGGATGCGGTGGTGAAGTTCCGGCAGGCCCTCCTGCTCAACCCGTCGTTCCCGCGACCGATGATGCGGTGGGGCAATGCGCTTGCCGACCAGGGCCGTCACGAGGAGGCCATCGGCCGCTACAAGAAGACGCTCGAGATCGCGCCGATCTACCCGGAGGCGCTGGTCTACTGGGCCGACTCGCTGGAGGCCCTGGGGCAGCACGAGGAGGCTCACAAGAAGTACCAGGAAGCGCTCGCGATGGATCCGGAGTTCCCGCGGATCGTGTTCGCTTACGGCAAATACCTCGCGCACAAGGGCGAGAAGGCCCGGGCGGCCGAGTACCTGCACCAGGCGGTCGAGCTCGATGGCGGCCGGAACAAGTCCTACGTGGCGGCGTTGCGGAAGGTGCAGGGCGAGATCGACCCGATCCTCGCCGAGATCGAACAGGTCGGAGCCGGGAAGAAGTGAGGGCGGCGGCGGCAGCGCAGGCCATCGCGTTCCGATCGGGTCGGCGACGTGTCGCGAGGACCTGAGCCCGGTGTCGGTACGGAACTCGGATCGGACGTGACATGACGGCGTTGCGACGCGTGCTGCCGGGCATCATGCTGACGGCGATCAGCCTGCTGCTGTTCGCCTATGTCGGCTACGGCGAAGCGACCCGGGTCTACCTGCAGATCCGCATGGAACGCATCGACCAGCTCGGTGCGACGCTGCAGACGGCGGTCGGGCAGTTCGCCAAGTCCGGCCTGCCGCTCGACCAGTTCGGCGGGTTCGAGCGCCGGAGCCAGCAGGTCCGGACGGTCGATCCCGCGATCATGGCGGGGCTGATCGTCGACGTCGACGGTCGGCCGATCTTCTGCGAGGCGGACGCCACGGTGCGTGACCGGCTGTGCCGGCCGGCCGGCGACACCGGCGGCCCGGCCGCCGGCTGGACCGCGACGCCGCAGCATCGCGGGCTGGAGACCGACGCGACGGTCAGACTGCCGATCCGGGACAAGTTCGGCGTGGTCGGCAGCGTGCTCCTGCACGTCGACCAGATGCGCATCAAGCAGGTCGTCGACGAGGCGTTCTATCCGGTGTTCATCATCACCGGCGGCCTGTTCCTGCTGTTCACCGCGGTTCAGCTGATACTGTGGGCCTGGCGCGGCGAAGCCGTCCGGCAGCGTTGGCTGACGCCGCTCTTCCTCGGCGTCCTGGCGGTCAATCTCGCCGTCCTGACGACCGTGATGTTCGACCTGTACCGCAAGGGTACGGAAGGTCAGGCCGAGGCCCTGGCACGGTCGATGGCGGCCCGGATCTCCGCCGCGACCGAAATCGGGATTCCGCTGTCGGCCTTCTCGGGCATCGACGCGACGCTCGCGGAGTACCGCCGCATCAATCCGAACATCGCGGCGATCTCGCTGCTCGACCAGAGCAAGGTGCTGTATTCGGTCGAGGACCAGCGGGTCGCCCTCGGTCTCGCCGACGGGGTGTTCGAGCGGCTGACCTTCGATCTGCCGATCCAGGATTCGCCGGAGCACAACGTGGTGCTGTCGGTCGAGCTGCCGGTGTCGGTGGTTCTGGCGGCGATGGCGACCGGTGCGCGCAATTTCCTCGCATTGTTCTTCGGCTGTGCGGTGTTCGCACTGATGTTCCTGCGGGCGGTTCGCGAGGGGCAGGGGGGCGCCGGGTCCGAGGACACGGCGGTGCGGCTCGCGCTGCTCCGCCCGGCGTATTTCCTGGGGATCTTCGCCGACGCCCTGTCGCTGTCGATGCTGCCGGAGATCGCCAAGGAGACGGTCGCGGCGGCCGGGCTGCCCTCGGAGTGGGTGTCGCTTCCTTTCACCCTGTTCTTCGTCGGCCTGACCGGCGCCCTGCTGCCGGCGTCGTACGTGACCGAGCGCATCGAGGTCAGGAAGCTGTTTCTGATCGGGGCGGCGGCGGTCGGCGGTGGCCTGTTCCTGGTGTCGCTGGTGCCGGAGTTCTGGTCGCTGTGCCTGGGGCGCGCCATCGGCGGCGTCGGCCAGGGGACGCTCCTGGTCGCGGTGCAGGCCTACGCCTTCGACGTGGTCGGTTCCGGTCAGCGCACCCGGGCGGCGGCGGTCCAGGTCATGGGCTACAACGGCGGGCTGATCGTCGGCACCGGGCTGGGCGGCCTGCTGGCGGTGTTCAACCCGGACCGCGATGTCCTGTTCGTCGGCGGCCTGGTGGCGGTCGCCGCCTGTCTGTACATCGTCTTCGTGCTGCCGGCGCTTCCGCACCGCCGGCAGCCTGCGGGCGAGTCGGTCAGCCTGATCGGGGCCGTTGGCCGGCTGGCGCGTGCCCCGGACTTCATGGCGGTGCTCGGGCTGGTCGGGATCACCTCGAAGTTCGCTTTGGCCGGCGTTGCGATGTTCGCGATGCCGCTGGTGCTGCACCAGGCCGGCTACCAGGACGACGAGGTCGGCCAGGCCCTGATGGTGTTCGCCGTGGTCACCTATCTGATCACCGGCATCGCGCCGCGGCTGGTCGGCCGCCTGGGCTCGATCGACGGGGTGCTGACCATCGGCATGGTGATGCTCGCACTGGGAATCGGCCTGCTGGGGCTGCTGGTCGCGCCGCTGGACGGGGCCGCGCCGCCGCCCTTCGTGCCCACCTGGGTGGCGGTGCTGGCGGCCGACCTGCAGGGTGCGCTGGGCGCCAGCGTCGTTCCGGTCGCGACCGGGCTCGCGGTCGTGGTGGCGGTCGCCGCCCTGGGGGTCGGGCAGGGGCTGATCGCCGCCCCGGTGGTGGCCCGGGTGGCGGACAGTCGGGTGGCCAGCACGGTCGGCCGGGAGCGGACGCTGGCGGTGTACCGGCTGGCCGAGCGGGCCGGCCACATCCTCGGGCCGACCCTGGTCGGGCCGGTGCTGCTGGCGGCCCACGGCAACGCGACGCCGCTCACGGTGTTCGCGGTCGTGTTCGCGGGGATGGCCGTGCTGTACGGCATCTGGTCGATCGCCGGTCACGACCGGCGAGGCGTGGCCTGAGGCCGCTCAGGCAGAGCGCCGCGTGGATTCGGCGGCGACCTCCGCCAGGATCCGGTCGACGTCGTCGAGCGTCAGCCGCTGCCCGTCGGCGGCGTGCTTGACCCGGGCCGTCGCCTCTTTCAGGTCGCTGAGCGCCAGGCGCATTCCGAGCGCGTCGGCCCGGACCCGGACCGCGTTCCAGCCGGTCAGGCGGTGCCCGATGGCGATCTCGCGGGTCAGTCCGAAATCGGCGGGATCGAGCGCCTCGTAGGCGCGCGGGTCGTTGTACACCGCCTTGGTGTGGATTCCGGCCTTGTGGCTGAAGGCCGTCTCGCCGACCAGCACCTGGTTGAACGGGACCGCGACCTCGGCCAGTTCCGCGACCCGACGGCACAGTCCCGGCAGCGCGTCGAGCCGGAACCGCGCCATCGTCCCGGCCCGGTCGGCCGCGTACATGACCGCGATCATCCCTTCGAGCGGGGTGATGCCGTTGCGCTCCCCCAGCCCCAGGACCGAGGTGTTGATGTGGGTCGCCCCGTTGGTGACGGCCGCATGGGCGTTGGCGACCGCGCATCCGATGTCGTTGTGCCCGTGGAACTCGATCGGCATGGCTGTCAGCCGGTGCAGCAGACCGACCACGTCGGCCACCCGGTCGGGCGTCGCCGCGCCGGTGGTGTCGGCGATCCCGAACCGGTCGAACAGCTTCAGCTCGGCCAACGGCAGGTACACGTTCATCAGGTCGCTGAGCGGGCACCGGAAGGCGTCCTCACTGGAGAACCGGATGCTGACGTCGGGCGCCCGCTTGCGCACGAACTCGGCGACTTCCGCGGCCATCCGGACGACCTCGCTGATCGCCTTGCCGTGGCTCGCGGCTCGCAGGATCGGCGAGGTCGCCATCACCATGTGCAACGCGCCGACCCCGGTGTCGAGGGCGATCGCCGCGTCGTCCGGGTGACAGCGCACATGGGCGGCGACCGTGCCCGGCAGGCCGGCGCTCGCGATCGCCTGCGCGTCCTCGCGCGACCGGCGGCTGGCCGCCGGCGAGGTGACCTCGAGATAGCGAACCCCGAAGTCGGACAGGGCGCGGGCGATCTCGAGCTTGGACTCGCTGCTGAAGTCGGCGTGGATGAACTGCTCGCCTTCCCGCAGGGTGGTGTCGACAATGACGACGTCGGAAAGCGGCATGGCTCGCCTCCTTACTGAGCGACCGCCAGGAACGCACTCGGGCTGACGGCGGTCTCGCCCACGAACGGGTAGGCGAGGTGCAGGACCACGACCAGGTGCATCACCAGGAAGCTGACCAGGATCGCCGACATCATGGCCTGGCTGACCACGTTGACGGTGCCGAAGAACCACGGGAACACGATCGCGATCGTGGTCCCGAGCCCGAGCAGGATCCACACCAGCGATACCAGGCTGCGCGACACCGTGGTGAGCCGGAAGCTCCGGCTCTCGTTGATCTGCCGGACCCATTCGACGGTGTTCTGCTGCAGCGCCTGCTGGCCGGCGGTGATCGGGTCGGCCTTCAGGAAGACGTCGGAAAGCTGGTTCAGGCGGTGGGTGACCTCGAAGCTCGGCACGCCCAGGCTCATGGTCCGCCATTCCTTCTCGACCACCGCCCGGGCGTATTCCCGGATCGCCGATTTCATCTTGGCCCGCACTTCGGCCTGGCCGGGCTGATCGTAGATGTCGGCGGCCCGCTCGAGGGAGACCAGCGTGGCGACCTCCTTCTGAACGGTGGTCTGCGCGTCGGTATACCGGTCGAAGGCGCCGATCAGGGCGAGCGCCAGGGTGACCGCGTAGACCTCGCCCAGGAAGCTGAACTTGGCGCCGCCGACAAGGTTGTTCGGCTCGAGCTGGAACGGCGTGTAGATCGTGTTTACGACCCAGGTCCCGATCAGCGAGACCATGACCGCGATGCCGATCAGCAGGGGCACCGCCACGTCGAGCGGAATTCGGGCGAGCAGAACGGCGAGTTCGTATGTCATCGGCGGGCTATCGCGGTTCGGGCTGGTTGCGGGCGGACGAAGGTCGGCCGGAAGCGGGACGCCGGCGGTTCCGGTCAGGCATCGCACCCGACTCCGGCGGCCGACTGCCCTGTCCTCGGGCGGTCGGCTCGACCCGTCCGGTACCGACCCCGACGGCTCCGTCGAGAAGGTGAATCCGACACCAGCGCCACCGCGGTCATTGCGCGACGCCCCTCCCATGATCCGTGCCCGCCAAGTCGACGCAGACTAACCTAATCCCGACCGCGACGCTGCATCAAACACTTAGGCATGGCGGGCAAGACCCTGCCCGATCCGACAGTTCGGCGCGCGCTTGACGCGTTCGAAGCGTTCGTTCGAGGGTTGGGCCGGTTGAGGCGGCGAGGGGGACGCCGGTGCACAGCGTTGGTGACGTACGGCACCTGGAAGCGGGCGAACTGGATGTCGTCCAGGGCCCGGCGGCGGTCCCGGCCGCAGGGGCGCTCGGCGGGCGGACCGTCCTGGTGCTGGTCGGGCTGACCGGGGCCGGAAAGACCACGACGGCGCAGCATCTGGCCGCGCGCATGCCGCTGGCTGCCGTCCTGCCCGACCGCCGGGCGCTGACCGACCGGGTGATCCTGCCGTCGATGACCGGCGGCGCCGCCGCGGTCACCGACCGGGTCGAACGGTTCCGCCTGACCGCGGCGTTCAAGGAGCGTCACCCCGGGGGGATGGGCGAGGTGCTGTCGTGGCTGCGGCTGCCCGCCGACCTGCCGGCCGGGGCGATTCTGTTCGACGGCCTGCGGGGCGAGGCCGAGGTCACCGCCGCGGCGGCGCTGGCGAACGGGCGCTTTCTGGTGCTGGACTGTCCGCCGGCGCACCGCCTGTGGCGGTTGTGCGGGCGCAACGATCCGTTCGACCAGGCGTCCGCCACGACGGCGGTCGACGCTTCCGCCCACGGTACCGACGCGATCCGGGAGGCGCTTCGGGGCGAGGGCTTCGACGCACTGGTCGGCGCGGCGGATTTCGCCCGGCTCGTCCGCACGCTCGTGGACCGGGCGGTCGGGCCCGAGGCCGTCGCCCGCAGTGCCGCGATCATCGTCGAGGAATCCCACCACTACGACCCCGACGAGGCGCGTGCCGCCCTGCTGCGGCTGGCGCCCGACCGGACGCTGGTCCTGGACACCGCGAAGCTGGATCCGGAGACGGTCGCGCGCGCCGCTGCCGACTGGTTGGCCGGCGAATAGGCGTCACGCGGCCGCGCGCGCCTGGTCGGCGGTCAGCGCGGTCTCCGGGGTGCCTTCGACGATCAGTTCCAGCACCTCCTTCTCGGAGGTGTGGTCGATGTAGCGGTCGCCGACGTTCTCGCCGCGCTTGAGGACCATGACCCGGTCGCCGACCTCGAAGATGTCGGTCAGGCGGTGGCTGATGATCACCTGGGCGACGCCGTGCTCCTTCAGTTCCTGCATGGTGCGCAGCAGCTCGTTGGTGGCCATCACCGACAGGTTGGCGGTCGGCTCGTCGAGAATCACCACCTGCGGCTCGAAGCTGATGGCGCGGGCGATCGCGACCGACTGCTGGCGGCCGCCGGACAGGCTCTCGACCCGCTGGCGGACCGAGTTCACGTCGACCTTGAGCCGCTTCAGCACCGCTTCGGCGTCGCTGTACATGCGCTTCTTGTCGACGAACAGGCCGCGCCGCGGCCAGCGCCCGAGGAAGATGTTCTGGCCGACGTCCATGTTCCCGCAGAGCGCGAAGTCCTGGTAGATCATCTCGATGCCGGAATCCCGGCTGTCCTGCGGGCTGCGGAACTGCGTGGCGGCGCCGGACACCAGCACGTCGCCGCTGTCGCGGTGATAGGCGCCGGTGAGGATCTTCATCAGCGTCGACTTGCCGGCGGAGTTGTCGCCGACCAGGCCCAGGACCTCGCCGGGCATCAGTCGGAAGTTCACGTTGTGGAGCGCCCGCACCGCCCCGAACGCCTTGCAGATGTTCCGCATCTCCACGATCGGCGTCTCCGTCTCGCTCATGTCGCTGCACTCCTCGACGCGCGTCTGCGCATGGTCAGCCGGCCCAGGAGCCGGCCGAGCACGGCCTGCTGCCGCAGCCAGATGTCGCCGAGCACGGCGACGATCAGGATCAGGCCGATGAACACGTTCACCCAATGCTGGGGCATTACGAAGGACTGGCCGTCGGCCCCGATGATCTGCAGCGACAGCAGGGCCCGGATCAGCGCGATCACCGCCGCGCCGGCGAGCGAGCCGATGACCGAGCCGTAGCCGCCGAAGATGCTGCCGCCGCCGATGATCACCGCGGCGATCGCGTCGAGCTCGCGCAGCTGGCCGGCCGACGGGTTGAAGCTGCGCAGGAACGCCACGTAGACGATGCCGGCGACCGCCGCGCACATCGCCGAGAACACCAGCGCGGCGAACCGCACCCGGTCGGTGTCGATCCCGGCGTAGCCGGCCGCCCGAGGGTTGCCGCCGGTGGCGTAGCAGGCCCAACCCCAGCGGATCCTGGCCAGGACGACGGCGGCGACCACGGCGATGACCGCCAGCATCAGGGTCTGGGTGCTGAGCGCGCCGGCGATCTTGAACGCCAGGGTGCCGGGGGCGGGGGCCAGGCCGAGCGCCTGCAGCGGCTCGATCAGCTTGCGGCCGAGCAGTCCGAAGCTCTCCGGGAACTGCGAGAGCTGGCGGCCGGCGACCATCCAGGCGGCCAGTCCGCGGGCGATGTAGAACATGCCGAGGGTGGCGACGAAGGCCGGCAGCCGCGCCCGGGTGGCGAGCAGCCCGTTCATCGCGCCGGCGGCGGTCCCGACCACGAACGCCGCCAGGATCGCGAAGCCGGGATCGGCGCCCAGGGTCTTCATCAGGAACGCCGCGGTCGCCCCCGACAGCGCCAGCACCGCCCCGACCGACAGGTCGATGTCGCCGTTGACGATCACGAAGGTCATGCCGACCGCCAGCAGGCCGACCTCGGTGAACGCCAGCAGCAGGTTGAAGCTGTTGTCGAGCGAACCCCAGAAATCCGGCCGCAGCCACATGCCGACCAGCCAGAGCGCCACCATGAACAGCACGGCGGCGGCCTCGCGCCGGGCCAGCAGGCGGTTGACCAGCCCGCCCGAGAACTCGCGGGCCTGCACCGAATGGCCCATGGTCTTGATGCCGACCATGGCGACCCCGTCGGCGTCCTCGGCCGGCGGCGGCGTGTGACCGCGCAGCCAGGCCCACAGCCGCTGCGGCAGCCGGCGGCGCAGCACCAGCGGCTCGATCAGCACCGCCGCCACCAGGATCAGGCCGAGGAACGCCGGCACCGCGCCCGGCGGCAGCTGGGCCATCGCCTGCACCTGCATGTCGACGCCGCCGATCTTGATGACGCGGACCGTCGGCACGCCCTCGCGCAGCACCTTGTCGATCAGCACCACCAGGATGGCGCCGAGGCAGGACCCGACTACGCGGCCGCGGCCGCCGAGGATCGAGGCGCCGCCGACGATCACCGCGGCGATCACGATCAGCTCGGCGCCCTGGCCGTACTGGCTGGTCACGCCCTTGTCCTGGGCCACGTTCATGATGCCGGCGACCGCCGCGCACAGCGACGCCAGCACGAAGCCGCGGATCCGCACGATCCTCGTGTCGATGCCGGCGAACTCCGCCGCCTGGAGGTTGCCGCCGACCGCGTAGGATTCGTAGCCCCAGCGGGTGCGCGCCAGCAGCAGCGCCCCGACCGCGGCGATCGCCACGAACACCAGGATCTGGTTGTTGAAGCCGAGCGGGTTGGCTTCGCCGATCGCGAAGAACGCGCTCTCGGCCGCCTTGGCGTCGTAGGCGATGGTCTTGCCGCCGGTCAGGCCGAGCACCAGGCCGCGGCCGATGAACAGCATGGTCAGGGTGGCGATGAAGGCCGGGACCTGCAGGAAGGTCACCAGCACGCCGTTGACCAGCCCGATCGCCAGCCCGACGCCGAGCGCGCCGGCGACCGTCCAGCCGAGGCCGAGGTCGTAGTGCGCCGGGGCGTACAGCAGCGAGAACACCACCGCGACCAGCCCGAGTGTCGAGCCGACCGACAGGTCGAGGTCGCGGTTGACGATGACGAACGTCATGCCGACCGCCATCACCCCGAACCGCGCGGCGTCCCGCAGGGTCGCGCGCAGGGCGTGGAAGTCGCCGAAGAAATCGGGGTTGATCAGGGTCCCGGCGGCATACAGCAGCGCCATGAACACCAGCAGCCCGATCTCCCAGCCGTAGCCGGCGAACAGGGCGCGGAAAGCGGATCTGTCGGACATCGGGTCCCGTCGGAAAACGGTCGGGCAGGGCCGCGGATGGCCCCGCCCGTGCCGCTTCAATTTTCGAAGCGCTTGCCGACCTGATCGACGCCTTCCTTGGTCACCAGCTGGGCGCGGGTGTCCAGGTTGGCGGCCGCGATGCCGCGGTCGATCTGCAGGTACAGCTGCATGACCGGCCAGAAGCCCTGCAGGAACGGCTGCTGGCCGAGCGAACCGTCGAGCGCGCCGGTGCGGATCTGCTCCTGCTGGGCCGGGCCCAGGTCGAAGCCGTAGGAGCACACCTTGTCGCCTATCTTGAGCTGGGCGATGGCGTCGCCGAGCGCCGGGGTGACGAAGCCGTTGGCCGCGAACGCGCCGACCACGTCGCCGCGCGACTCGATCAGGCTGGTGATCGAGCCGACGATGTTCTTGGCGTCGACGTCCACGCCGATGTTCTCGGGGCCAGCGTCGACCTTGAAGTTGCCGAGCTTGCCGGCGTCGTTCAGCGCCTTCACGGTCGCCTCGAAGGCGGCGGTGATGCGGTTGTTGACCTCGACGTTCCCGAGCGTTGTGGTGTTCGGGAAGATGATGGTGCCGCCGGAGGCGCCGGAGTCGAGCACGCACCTGGCGAGCGCCTCGCCGCCGATCGCCGCCGCCGAGGCGTCCTGGCCGGTGTGGCTGATCCGGCTGCGGTGCGCCAGCGTCGGGTCGAACGAGTTGGTGGTCGCCACCGGCACGCCGCGCTTCAGCATGGTGTTGACGATGTCGTTGTAGGCGCCGGCCTGCGGCGTGGTGATGATCAGCCCGTCGATGGTCGGGTCCTGGATCACCTGGTTGATGATCTCGATCTGCCGCGGGATGTCGTCGACCGGGGCTTCCGAGCCGAGCATCAGCAGGTTGATGCCGAACGCGTCGGCCGCGACCTTGGCGCCGACATAGGTCGGGTCGAAGAAGCCGTTGCCGGCGGTGTGGGTGATGATCGCGAAGGTCAGCCGGCCGTCCTTGGAGTGGAAGTCCTTGGTGCCCGGCGCCTCCTTGGCGGCGTCCTCGAAGGAATAGCCGCCGACCGCCTTGTCGAGCGCGCCGGTCTGCGCTATCGCCGGTGCGGCGAAGGCGAGGGGAACCGCGATCGCGGCGGCGGCTGCGGCCGACATCGTCTTCGGTGTCATGTGCAATCCTCCCTGAAGTGTCGGGCGCCGATGTCGCGCGGCGCCGCGGCTTTGGCCGATTTATTTGTATGGTGAACTAATATCCCGCCCGGCCTGGGTGCGGTCAACCGGATATCGCGTCCAGATTGCGGAATCCTGGCCAATCCCGGTTGTCCGCGGTTTGATTAAATGTGAATAATGAAATAAATTGAACCGACGATCATTCTTCCGGCCACCGCGATGACCGTTCCGACCCGCACCACCGTCAAGGACACCAACCGGGCGCGGCTGATCCGCCAGCTGCGGCGCCATGGCCCGATGGCGCGGGTCGCGCTGGCCCGGCGCACGCGGTTGAGCGCCGGCGCGGTGTCGGCGATCACCGGCGAGCTCATCGACGAGGGGATCCTGTGCGAGCTGGCGGCGCCGGCGCCGGCCCCGGCGGAGGGGGCGGCGGGTCCGCGCGGACGGCCACCGGTGGAGCTCGGCCTGAACCCGGATCACGCACGGGTCGCGGCGGTCTCGATCCGCATGAACCTGATCGAGGGCGTGGTCGCCGATTTCTCGGGTCGGGCGATCGCCCGCCATGCGGTCGTCTGCCAGACCCGCTCGCTCGACGCGGCCGGCGTGATCGAACGCTGTGCCCAGGCCATCGACGGCGCACTCGAGCGCGCCCCCGGGCCGGGGCCCCGGGCGATCGGGCTGGCGGCCCAGGGCATGGTCGACCCGGGCACCGGGCGGCAGCTCTGGAGCCCGGTGCTGCGGACCGGCAGCATGGACCTGGCGGCGCCGGTCGCGGCCCGGTTCGGGGTGCCGGTGCTGGTCGAGAACGACGCGGCGGCCACCTCGCTGGCGGTGGTGCGCGATCAGCCCGACCTGCAGCGCGGCCTGGTGGCGGTGCTGATGCTCGGGCACGGCGTCGGCATGGGCCTGCTGCGCGACGGCGGCGCGTTTCCCGGCAGCCGGGGCTTCTCGTCGGAGATCGGCCACGTCCGGCGGCTGCCGGGCGGCGCGCAGTGCCGGTGCGGCCAGCGCGGCTGCATCGAGGCCTACCTGGCGGACTACGCCCTGTACCGCGACGGTCGCAGCCTGGCCGACCTGCCGCACACCGATTCCCAGCAGCCGACCGAGGACCACATGGTCGAGCTGGCCCGGCGCGCCGAGGCCGGCGAGCCCGGGCTGCTGGCGCTGTACCAGGAGGCCGGGGTGGCGCTGGCGGACGCGATCTCGATCGTCGGCTCGGTGCTGGCCCCCCGTCGGATCGTCGTCACCGGCTCGGGACTGCGCGCGTTCCGGCTGATGGAGCCGACGTTCCGGTCGGCGCTGGCCCGGGCGTTTGCCCCGGGGCTGGTGCCCGAGCGCGACGTGCTGTTCGTTCCCGGCGGGGCCGAGCGGATCACCGCGGGGATGGCGCATCTGGCGCTCGAGGCGGTCGACGCGGGCCTTGCCGAGCGCCCGGATCGTCAGGTCTTCTCGGCCGCCGGATGAGCGGGCCGGTCGAGTTCATGAAAGGAGATCAGCGATGGCGAACGGAGCCGTTTACCCGAGCCTGAAGGACCGGGTCGTCCTGGTGACCGGTGGGGCCGGCGGAATCGGCGAATCCATCGTCGAGCACTTCTGCCGCCAGCACGCCCGCGTGGGATTTCTCGACTATGACCGGCCGGGCGCCGAGGCGCTGGTCGCTCGCATGGCGGCGGCCGGGCTGCCGGCGCCGGCGTTCGAGCATTGCGACCTGCGGGACATCGAGGCCCTGCGCCGCGCCATCGCGGCGATCCGCGACCGGCTCGGGCCGATCGCCGTGCTGGTCAACAACGCGGCCCACGACGAGCGCCACGACATCGACTCGGTCACGCCGGAATACTGGGACGATCGCATGGCGGTGAACCTGCGGCACCAGTTCTTCGCGGCCCAGGCGGTCTGGAAGGACATGGCCGGCGCCGGCGGCGGCGCCATCGTGAACCTCGGCTCGGTCACCTGGATGGTCGGGCAGGGCGGCATGCCGGGCTATTCGGCGGCGAAATCGGCGGTCGTCGGCCTGACCCGGTCGCTGGCCCGCGATCTCGGCCCGCACAACATCCGGGTCAACTCGGTGCTGCCGGGCTGGATCATGACCAAGCGGCAGGTCGAGAAATGGCTGACTCCGGAAGGCGAGGCCGACCTGATGCGCAACCAGTGCCTGAAGCGCAAGCTGGTCCCGGACGACGTCGCGCGAGTGGTGGTGTTCTTCGCCTCCGACGAGGCGTCGGCCTGCACCAACCAGAACTATGTGGTCGACGGCGGCTGGGTGTAGCGCCGCCGGCGCTCACACCCGCGACACGGCCTCGTCGCGGTCGGCGCACACCGTCAGCACGTTGACGAACCCGCTGATCTCGAACACCTCGCGGACGTGGTCGGTCAGCGAGTGCAGGGCCAGCGCACCGCCGTTCGCCTTGACGCGCTTGGCGACCACCAGGAACACGCGGAGCCCGGCGCTGGACAGGTAGTCCAGCCCGGCGGCGTCGACCACGATGCGCGGCCGGCCGGCCTCGATCTGCTCCAGGATCTTGGCCTCGGTGTCCGCCGCGTTGGTGCTGTCCAGCCGTCCGGTCAGCACGACGACGGCCAAATCCCCCTGACTCTCGATGGACATCGTCATGATACAGCTACCTCTTGTCGGTCAGTTCAGAGTTTCTTCGTCAGGATCAGGTGGTTGGCGCCACGGCGCCGAACGTAGCTCAGCCCGTCCAGGAATGTCTTGGCGAAATGCACCCCGAGGCCGCCGACGGCCCGGTCTTCGACGTCGGCGGTGAGATCGGGCGGCGCGACCTCGAGCGTCGGGTCGAAGGCCACGCCGCGGTGCGTGATCTCCATGACGAGGCTGTCCGGCTCGCGCCGCAGCGTCACCACGATACGGCGGCCGGGCTCCGCGCCGCCGTACTCGATCGCGTTGGTGATCAGTTCGTCGGCCGCGAGATTGACATGATGGGCCGCCTTCTCGGACACGCCGTTGCGGGCCGCGAATTCGTCCACGGCCTGCGCCAGTCGGCGGATTTCGGAGAGCTTGCTGGCGAGTCGAAGTGTCCTGGTCGGTATCATCGTGCCGGGTTGCGCAGCCTTGGACGCGGACCCGTCATGTTTGAGCCCGGCGACACGCTCTGATCGTTTATATATATCCTGGCCGTCGGAAGCGAGGGTCGCTCGCAGGTCGAGGATGGACCGGACATGGGCGGGACCAGAGCGGATCGGACACGGGCGTCGATCGATGCGATCGACCGGCAGATCCTGCGGATCGGAGCGGAGCGGGCTTGGCTGTCCGGCGACGACGTGGCGCGGCTCTCGGCGATGCTCGGGGTTCACTCGGCCGCCGTTCGCAACGCCCGTTCCGACATGTTGACGATCCGGGGACCGATCTGGCGGTCGATGGAGGCGGTGTCGAAGCACCTCGTGGACCGCCTCTGTCCGCTGGTGCTCGACCGGTTCGACGCGCTGCTGCCCGCCGGCGACAAGCACCATGGCCATCGGCAGCCCGGCGAGACGTCGGTCATCGACTACGCCGAAACCGTCGCCGCGGTGTTCGCATGGGAGACGAGTGTCGGAAAGCACGTGCTGCTGCGGGCCGCGATCAAGAAGCGGCTGGCGCGGGTGGCGGCGGCCTGCGTCGTGCGGATCGAGAGCCATCTCGGGTTCGAGAACGATGCCGACATTCCGGATTTCCGGCGGCTCGGGCGCGAGATCCTGCGCGCCGAAGTGGCCGAATGGGCGTTCCGGCTGGCCGGCGCGCCGGAGCATTCCGAGGCGATCGCGCTGCGTGCGGGCCGGGTCGCCCGGCAGTCGGTGACCTGGGCGGCCCGGGTGTTCGAGCGCTTCAGGAGGGATCCCGACGAGCTCAGCCACTTCGACGCGGTCGCCACGGTGGCGGCGGTCGACGAACTGCTTCTGGTGATCCTGCACGTCCACGAGAGCGACCAGGTGGAAAGAGAGGCGGGCAGCCATCCGTTCGTCCTCACCATCGGCGAGCAGGCCCTGCAGGACTTCGTCGCGGGCCTGTCGCACATGACCGCCCGCTACCTGCAGATCGCCGAACAGAACCTCCTGGAAGGCGGGGCGCCCGGGGCGTTCGTGATGTCGGTGCTGCAGGTTCTGGAGCGCGTTCTCAGGGTCGAGAGGGTCCTGCAGCCGGTGCTCGCGACCCTGGGGATCGAGCTGGACCATGCGGCGACGGTGAAGCGGATGCTGGCGATGCGGAGCAGATTGCTGGCCGTGCTCGGGACCCCGCGCGCCTCCCGCGATCACGCCGCCCGGCTCGAGGCGATCGACAGGGCGCTCCCCGTGGTTGGGTCCTGACCGGACGGAGCAGTCGTGCCATGCTGATGCCGCGCACCGCGTTTCGATCCACCGTGGGGGAAAAGGGTGACGCTCGACGAGCGTAGGCGGACGTCCCTGGAGACGATCGAGCGGCAGATCCTGTCGGTCCGGCCGGACCATGCCGCCCTGACCGCCGACGGGCTCGACCGGCTGCGCGCCATGGTGACGGCGCATGCGGACGCGGTGCATCTGGGCCGGATCGAGGCGCCGGCCTCGCGGGGCCATGCCGAGCGGTCCGCGAAGGCCGTGTCGGATCATCTGGTCGCGGCGGTCTGCCCGGTGCTGCTGGCACGGTTCTGCGCGCTGCTGCCGATCGTCGGCGGCGAGACGCCCGGCCGGTCCGCCGACGAGGCTTCGGCCACCGACTATGCCGACGCTATCGCAGCCGTGTTCAGCTGGGAGAGCGCCGCGGGGTCGGATACCCGGTTGCGGGCCGCCATCCAGGACCGGCTGGCCGCGATCACAAGGACCTGCCGGCTCCGGATCGAGCAGCACCTGCGGGTCGGCAGCGACCAGGACTTTCCGGACGTCCGGCTGCTGGCCCGCGATATCCTGCGGGTGGAGGCCGTGGAGTGGGCCGTGTCGGTCGCCGGCGGCGTCTCGCGGGCCGCGGATCTGAGGCATCTCGCGCATCGCGCCGCGCGCCAGGCCGTGCAGTGGGCCGGACGGGTGTTCGACCGCTTCAAGGCGGCGCCGGACGAGTTCACCCACTTCGACGCCGTCGCCACGCTGTCGGCCGTGGACGACCTCCTGGTGGTGATCCTGCGCGTACTTGAAAGCGACCGCGACGACCGCCTCGCCGGCAGCCATCCGTTCGTGCTGACGCTCGGCGAGCAGGCGTTGCAGGACTTCGTCGACGGACTGGAGCGCATGACCGGGCGGTATCTTGACATCGCCGAGACCAACCTGCTGGCGGACGGGGCGGCCGGCGCCTTCGTGCTGTCCGTTCTGCAGCTGCTGCGTCGGGTCCTGCGGCTCGAGCATGCCCTGCTGGTCTCGGTCGATATCCTGGAGGTCCGGCTGAACCACGAAGCGACGCTGAAGCGCATGGTGGCATTGCGCGACTGGCTGCGGGCCTCGCTGGCTCAGCCGGGCGCCCCGAAGGGCCATGCCGTCCGCCTGGCCGAGATCGAGGCGGCACTCGCCGACATCGGCGCCTGATCGCCGCTTCCCGCGCCGGCGATTTCCGCTAGTGTCCGGCGACGCTGCGCAGCGCCCCGCCATTCCTCAGGAGACCACCATGAAGACCTATCGCATCGCCAGCATTCCCGGAGACGGCATCGGCCCCGAAGTGATCACGGCAGGCGTCGAGGTGCTGCGGGCGGTGGCGGAGCGGGATGGCGGCTTCCATCTCGACGTCGAGACCTTCCCCTGGGGCGCCGACTACTACCGTGCGCACGGCGTGATGATGCCGGAGGACGGAGTCGACACCCTGCGCGGATTCGACGCGATCTACTTCGGCTCGGCCGGCGACCCGCACGTGCCCGACCACATCACGCTGTGGGGGCTGCGGCTGAGGATCTGCCAGACCCTCGACCAGTACGCCAACGTCCGGCCGTCGCGGCTGCTGCCGGGCATCGACGGCCCGTTGAAGGGCGTCGGGCCGGACCAGCTCGACTGGGTGATCGTGCGGGAGAACTCGGAAGGCGAGTATTCCGGGGCCGGGGGCCGAGTGCACCAGGGCCTGCCGGAGGAGGTCGGGCTCGACGTGGCGATCTTCACGCGCGCCGGCGTCGAGCGCATCCAGCGCTTCGCCTTCGAGCTGGCGCGCAGCCGGCCGCGCAAGCTGCTGACCCTGGTCACCAAGTCGAACGCCCAGCGCCACGGCATGGTGTTCTGGGACGCGGTGTTCGACAGCATCAAGGGCGACTATCCGGACGTCACCACCGACAAGATGCTGGTCGACGCCATGACCACCCGCATGGTGCTCAAGCCGGAGAGCCTGGACACCATCGTCGCCACCAACCTGCACGCCGACGTGCTGTCCGACCTGGCGGCGGCGCTGTCCGGCTCCCTCGGCATCGCGCCGACCGGCAACCTGCGGCCGGAACGCGACTTTCCGTCGATGTTCGAGCCGATCCACGGCTCCGCCTTCGACATCATGGGCAAGGGCATCGCCGACCCGATCGGTTCGTTCTGGAGTGCGGCGATGATGCTGGAGCACCTGGGCGAGCCGGCGGCCGCGCAACGCCTGATGACCGCGGTCGAGCGGGTGACGGCGGCGGGCCAGGTGATGCCGCGCGACCTCGGCGGCACCGCCACGACCCGCGAGGTCACCGACGCGGTGCTGGCGGCCCTGAAGCTCGAGAACGCCTGACCGGAGCCCGGCCGGCCGAACCGCCGGCCGTCGCCGGCCGGACACTGCCTCTCGAACTGATGGCCGACGCCTCGCGTCGGAGTCGTCCCGCCGCCGCAGCCGATGGGAGTCCCGATCGTCAGCGGATCAGCGACCACGCTCCGGCGACGGTCCCCAGGGTGACGGCGCCGGTGGCGATGAACAGCGTGCCGTAGCCCCCGCCGCTTGCGAGCAGGGTGCTGGCAAGCGCGATACCCATGGTCCCGCCGAGCATCTGGATGGTCAGGTTGGCGCCGCCGGCCTGACCCCGGAGCTCCGCCGGGGCGGCGCTCATCAGCGCCCGGCGCGACGTGACCGCCAGGAACGGCAAGGTCGCCCCCCAGGCCGGCAGGATCCAGGCGATCGCCTTGTAGTCGCCCTGCTGCATGACGATCCCGGCCAGGATCAGCGCCCCGCCGTTCAGGACCAACCCGGCCAGCAGCGGCAGCCGGGAGCCGAACCGGTCGGCGGCGTGGCCCGCCAGGACCGAGGTGACCAGGGTCGGCAGGATCGCGGTGGCGACCATCGCCCCGGCCGCGACCGGCGGCAGGCCCGGCACCGCCTGCAGGTATTGGACGACGAACACGAAGGTGATCATCTTGCTGGCCTGGAACACGAAGAACACGAGATTCCCGCCGTTGAACGCCCGGGCGCGGAACAGCCCGAGCTGAAAGATCGGGGCGGCCACGCGGGCCTCGACCCGGAAGAAGGCGACCAGCGAGACGATCCCGAGGGCCAGCAGGGTCTGGGTCCCGAAGGCCGTCCAGCCCCAGTCGTCGCTTTGCATCAAGGCCACGACCAGCGCCGTCAATCCGACCGTCAGGGTCGCGACGCCGGGCAGGTCGAGCGGTCCGGCGGAGCCCGGTGCCGCGGCGGCATTCTCGGTCTCCTCAGGCTCGCCGGCCACGATCGCGGCGACGACCAGAACCAGCACCGGCAGCGGGTTGATCCAGAAGATCCAGCGCCAGTTCAGGGCCTCGGTCAGCAACCCGCCGAGGAACGGGCCGCCGGCCATGAAGACGGCGGCGACGGTGGTCTGCACGCCGAAGGCGACGCCGCGACGCTCGGGAGGATAGGCCCGGGTCACCATGGCCAGGGCGGCCGGAAACATCAGGGCGGTTCCGACGCCTTGCAGTGCCCGCGCGCCGATCAGGAACGACCCGTTCCCGGACAGTGCCGCGACCACGGAGGCGCACGCAAAGACCGCGGCTCCGAGGACGAACAGCCGCCGGTGCCCGAGGACGTCGCCCAGCCGTCCGCCGATCGCGACCAGGCAGGCCAGCGTCAGCAGGTAGGCGTTCACCACCCAATGGGCCGCGGCCGCGGACAGGTCGAGCTCCGATCGGATGGTCGGCAGGGCCGCACCGACGATGGTTTCGTCCAGCACCGACAGCCCGAGGGCGCCGGACGCCGCCGCCAGGGTCAGCCAGGGACGCGGGCCGTGGCGAGCTTGCGGCATGATGCGGTCCCTCTCTCGCGGTCCGTGCCGATCCGGCCGGGCCGGTGTTGTCCGGCGTTCGGTCGATCATCCTAAGCGCCAAACGATCGTGGCCGTCTGCGTCGAGCCGTCTACTGGCGCCATCGACAACGGCCTTGTTGCGCATTTTTGTCGCCTTTGCCTATTTCGGCGCCATTTCGCAGTGCGGCATTCATCAGACAAATTCACGCGATCGATCCCGATTCAATGCGCGATAACAGCGAGCTAGTTCCTCTCAAAGTCACGGGCACACCTCTTGCAGTGCACACTTCGCACGGGCCGGGGGCTGCCCGTGACTCAACAGAGGAGGCGGGGAGTGAAAGCACACTTCCACACGAAACTGGCAGCGGCGGCCGTCGCGGCGGGAACGCTTTTCGGTGCGCATGCGGTGTCGGCGGCGGAGACCATCAAGGTCGGTGTCCTGCATTCGTTGTCGGGGACCATGGCGATCAGCGAGACCACGCTGAAGGACGCCATGCTGATGCTGATCGAGCAGCAGAACGCCAAGGGCGGGCTGCTCGGCAAGAAGCTCGAGCCGGTGGTCGTCGACCCGGCGTCGAACTGGCCGCTGTTCGCCGAGAAGGCCCGTGAACTGATCGCCGGCCAGAAGGTGGCCGCGGTGTTCGGCTGCTGGACCAGCGTGTCGCGCAAGTCGGTGCTGCCGGTGTTCGAGGAACTGAACAGCATCCTGTTCTACCCGGTGCAGTACGAGGGCGAGGAGAGCCAGCGCAACGTGTTCTACACCGGTGCGGCGCCGAACCAGCAGGCGATCCCGGCGGTCGACTATCTGCGCGACGTCGAGGGCGTGAAGCGCTGGGTGCTGGCCGGGACGGACTACGTGTACCCGCGCACGACCAACAAGATCCTCGAGCAGTATCTCAAGGACAGCGGCGTGCCGGCCGAAGACATCATGATCAACTACACGCCGTTCGGGCATTCCGATTGGCAGACCATCGTCGCCGAGATCAAGAAGTTCGGCTCGGCCGGCAAGAAGACGGCGGTGGTGTCGACGATCAACGGCGACGCCAACGTGCCGTTCTACAAGGAACTGGCGAACCAGGGCATCAAGGCCGAAGACATTCCGGTGGTGGCGTTCTCGGTCGGCGAGGAGGAACTCGCCGGCATCGACACCGGTCCGCTGGTCGGCCACCTCGCAGCGTGGAACTACTTCATGTCCGTGGACGCGCCGGAGAACGCCGCGTTCATCAAGGACTGGCAGGCGTTCACGAAGAACGACAAGCGGGTCAGCAACGACCCGATGGAGGCCCACTACATCGGCTTCAACATGTGGGTGAAGGCGGTCGAGGTGGCGGGCACCACCGACCCGGACAAGGTCATCGACGCCCTGATCGGTGTGACCGTGCCGAACCTGACCGGCGGCTACTCGGCGATGATGCCGAACCACCACATCACCAAGCCGGTGCTGATCGGCGAGATCCAGGACAACGGCCAGTTCGACGTGGTCTGGAAGACCCCGGGCCTGGTGCCGGGCGACGCCTGGTCGGACTTCCTGCCGGACTCCAAGCCGCTGATCGCCGACTGGCGCAAGCCGATGTCGTGCGGAAACTTCAACACCGCGACCGGCAAGTGCGGCGGCAAGGGCAGCTGACGCCGGTCGCCGTCTGACGGTTCCGCGTCCCGGGGCGTCCAGCCCGCCCCGGGGCCGGACGCCAGTCGCTTCCGCCGGGTGCATGGGTCCCGGCTCTCCGCGGCTTTGCCGCTGCGGCCGGGATGAGGATCGAGGGTGGTTCCCTGTACCCCCTCATCCCGGCCGTAGAGCCGGGACCCATGCATCGGCCCGCGACTCCCCGAAGTCGGCCAAGGAGACTTGCCGATGTCATTCTGGACGAATGCCCGGCGCGCGGTTCTCGCCGTCAGCGTACTGCTCGCCCTCCAGGCCGCCGCGCTGGCGGACGTCAACACGATCCGCGCCAGGGTCGAGGCCCTGGCCACCGCCGACTTCGCCGCCAAGGAAGCCATCGTCTCCGAGCTCGCGGCCATGGGCGACGCGACGGCGGTGCCGGCCCTGCGTGCGTTCGGCGACGGCGACCTGCAGCTCCGCAAGTCGGACGGCAAGGTCGTCATCGCGGTGCGCGACGGCAAGCTCTACAGGGCCAGCGACCCGATCACCGGCGAGGACCTCGGCGAGGTCGACCGCAAGCTGCTCGACAAGATCCGGGTCAACAACAACCTGCGCCGGGCGGTCCGGGCGGCGATCGGCTCGCTGACCCTGCTGTCGAAGGATCCCGGGGTGCGCCGGCAGGCCGCCGAATCCGTGCTCAAGAGCCGCGACCCGGGCGCGATCGATACCCTCGACGAGGCGATCGCCGCCGAGACCGTGCCGGCCATACGCCGGCTGCTGGAGCAGGCGAAGGCCGCGGCGGTCCTGCAGACCGATCGTCCGGAGGCCGAGAAGCTGGCCGCCGTCCGGGTGATCGCCGAGCGCGGCGACCAGGAGGCCAAGGATATCCTGGCGGCGGTCGCGGCTTCGGCCGAGGGCGACGTGAAGACGGCTGCGGCCAAGGCGATCGCGCTGATCGAGCAGACCCTGGCGATGTGGGCGGCGGTCCAGAACGTCTGGTACGGCCTGTCGCTCGGCTCGGTGCTGCTGCTGGCCGCGATCGGCCTCGCCATCACCTTCGGGGTGATGGGGGTCATCAACATGGCGCACGGCGAGATGGTGATGATCGGCGCCTACGTCACCTTCATGGTGCAGGAACTGATCCGGACCTCGGCGCCGTGGCTGTTCGACGTCTCGCTGGTGATCGCCCTGCCGCTGGCCTTCCTGACCGCCGGGGCGGTCGGGGTGGCGATCGAGCGCGGCATCATCCGCTGGCTGTACGGCCGGCCGCTGGAGACGCTGCTGGCCACCTGGGGGCTGTCGCTGATCCTGCAGCAGGCCGTGCGCTCACTGTTCGGCCCGACCAACCGCGAGGTCGGCGCGCCGAGCTGGATGAGCGGCGCCTTCGACCTCGGCGGCCTGACCCTGACCTACGGGCGGGTCTGGATCATCGTGTTCGCGATCGCGGTGTTCGCCCTGCTGGTGGTGGTGCTGAAGCGCACCGCGTTCGGCCTGCAGATGCGCGCCGTGACCCAGAACCGCCGGATGGCAAGCTCCATGGGTATCCGCACCACCTGGGTCGACGCCCTGACCTTCGGCCTCGGCTCCGGGGTCGCCGGGGTCGCCGGGGTGGCGCTGTCGCAGATCGACAACGTCAGCCCGAACCTCGGCCAGTCCTACATCATCGACAGCTTCATGGTCGTGGTTTTCGGCGGCGTCGGGAACCTGTGGGGCACCCTGGTCGGGGCGCTGACCCTCGGGGTCGTGAACAAGTTCCTCGAGCCCTATGCCGGCGCCGTGCTGGGCAAGATCCTGGTGCTGGTGTTCATCATCCTGTTCATCCAGAAGCGCCCGCGCGGCATGTTCGCGCTCAAGGGCCGGGCGGTGGAGTCGTGAGAACCATGCCGCTCGGGCCCATGTTCCTCGGTCTGGGGCGCACCGGGGTCGTGTTCCTGGCCGCGCTGGCGGTCGCCGCGGTGGCGGTGCCGGTGCTCAACCTGGCGGTCCCGCCGCAGTCGGCATGGCACGTGCCGACCACGACCGTCGTGCTGTTCGGCAAGTACCTCTGTTACGCGCTGCTGGCGCTGTCGATCGATCTGGTCTGGGGCTACTGCGGGATCCTCAGCCTCGGCCACGGCGCGTTCTTCGCGCTCGGCGGCTACGCCATCGGCATGCACCTGATGCGCGAGATCGGCAGCCGCGGCGTCTACGGGAATCCGGAGCTGCCGGACTTCATGGTGTTCCTGAACTGGAAGGAGCTGCCCTGGTACTGGTACGGCTTCGACCATCTCTGGTTCGCGGTGCTGATGGTGCTGCTGGTACCTGGCCTGCTGGCCTTCGTGTTCGGCGCCTTCGCGTTCCGCTCGCGGGTCACCGGCGTCTACCTGTCGATCATCACCCAGGCGATGACCTTCGCCCTGATGCTGGCGTTCTTCCGCAACGACATGGGGTTCGGCGGCAACAACGGCCTGACCGACTTCAAGGACGTGCTGGGGATCGACCTGCAGAAGGACTCGACGCGGGCCGGCCTGTTCGCGCTGTCGGCGCTCGCGCTGGGCGCGGGCTTCCTGGTGTGCCGGGCGATCGTGTCCAGCAAGCTCGGCAAGGTGCTGGTGGCGGTGCGCGACGCCGAGAGCCGGACCCGGTTCATCGGCTACCGGGTCGAGCACTACAAACTGTTCGTGTTCACCGTTTCGGCGATGATGGCCGGCGTCGCCGGGGCGCTGTACGTGCCGCAGGTCGGCATCATCAATCCCAGCGAGTTCGCGCCGGCCAACTCGATCGAGGCGGTGATCTGGGTGGCGGTCGGCGGCCGCGGCACCCTGGTCGGCGCGGCCCTCGGCGCGGTAGTGGTCAACATCGGCAAGAGCTGGTTCACCGGCGCCCTGCCGGAACTCTGGCTGTTCGCGCTCGGCGGGCTGTTCGTGTTCGTGACCCTGTTCCTGCCGAAAGGCCTGCTCGGCGTGCTCCGGCCGCGGGCGGCGAAGCCGGCGCCGGCGCTCGACGACGAGCCCGCGGTGCGGGTGTCGGAACAGCGGGCGGCGGAGTAAGACGATGACCGAGCTTGCGAACTCCCTGCTGTACCTCGACGGCGTCACCGTCAGCTTCGACGGGTTCCGGGCGCTCAACAACCTGTCGCTGGTGGTCGGCCACGGCGAGATGCGGGCGATCATCGGCCCGAACGGCGCCGGCAAGACCACCATGATGGACGTGATCACCGGCAAGACCCGGCCGGACAAGGGCGACGTCCTGTTCCACGGCGCGCACGACCTCACGAGGCTGGACGAGGCAGCGATCGCCGAGCTCGGCATCGGCCGCAAGTTCCAGCGCCCGACGGTGTTCGAGAGCCACACCGTGCTCGACAACATCGTGCTGGCGCTGGAGGGGCCGCGCGGCGTGTTCTCCAGCCTGTTCGCCCGGCTGACCGGGCCGCAGCGCGACCGCATCGACGAGGTGCTGGACACCATCCGGCTCGGCGAGCGGCGCAACGAGCTGGCGGGCTCGCTGTCGCACGGCCAGAAGCAGTGGCTGGAGATCGGCATGCTGCTGGCCCAGGACCCGGCGCTGCTGCTGGTCGACGAGCCGGCGGCCGGCATGACCGACGCCGAGACGGCGGAGACCGCCGTGCTGCTGCGGCGGATCGCCGAGACCCATTCGGTGGTGGTGGTGGAGCACGACATGACCTTCGTGCGCGACCTCGGCGTGCGGGTGACGGTGCTGCACGAGGGCTCGGTCCTGGCCGAGGGCTCGCTCGACCAGGTCAGCGCCGACGAGCGCGTCATCGAAGTCTACTTGGGGCGTTGAGCCATGCTGGAAGCGGAACGGATCGACCTGCACTACGGCGCCGCCCAGGCGCTGTGGGGCGTCAGCCTGACGGCCGAGACCGGCAAGGTGACCTGCGTGCTGGGCCGCAACGGCGTCGGCAAGTCCAGCCTGCTGCGCGGCATCGTCGGCCACCACCCGATCAGCGGCGGCACCCTGCGCTGGGAGGGCGAGGACCTCGGCACCCTGCCGCCGTTCGAGCGGGCCCGGCGCGGCATCGCCTACGTGCCGCAGGGCCGCGAGATCTTCCCGCTGCTGACGGTGTGCGAGAACCTGCAGACCGGCTTCGCCGCCTTGCCGCGGAACCAGCGCAGCATGCCGGGCACGCTGTTCGAGCTGTTCCCGGTGCTCGAGCAGATGATGGATCGGCGCGGCGGCGACCTGTCCGGCGGCCAGCAGCAGCAGCTCGCCATCGCCCGGGCCCTGGTGACCCGGCCGCGGCTGCTGATCCTCGACGAGCCGACCGAGGGCATCCAGCCGTCGATCATCAAGGACATCGGCAACGCCATCCGGTTCCTGCGCTCGACCGGCGAGATGGCGATCCTGCTGGTCGAGCAGTACCTGGAGTTCGCCCAGGAGCTGGCCGATACGGTGCTGGTGCTGGACCGGGGCAGGGTGGTCGCCTCGGGCGATCCGCGCGGCGCGCTCGGCGCCGAGCTCGAGCGGCACATGGCGGTGTGAGCCCGGCTAGCGTGGGATACGGTCGATCGCCGGCGTTCCCGACCGTTTCAGTTGACATCGCAACTCGTCACCGCGTAGCCTGAGTTGATGTCGCAACTCATTGGTCGATGACCGCAGCCGTCGCCGCCGGACCCGCTGAACCGGGACAGCCCGTGACGGGGGACGCGCTGGCGGTCGGAGGCCGGGATCCGCGGGACTTTCGCGAGACACGATGCCTGGATGGCGGTCCGATGAACGAACAAGATCCGGCACGCCGGCCGACGGCGAGACGGGCCGTCTGCCCGGAGGGGCGGCTGTCCAATCCGACCAGGGACAAGGACGGGCGGCCGGTCATCGACGTGACCGCGTACATCCCGTACTTCCTGACCTCGGTGACCAACGCGCTGTCGCGCGGCGCCTCGCAGCTCTACCTGGAGACCTTCGGCGTCGGCATCGTCGAGTGGCGGGCGATGGCGACCCTGGCGAGCGAGCCGCGCATCCCGGCCGCCCGCATCTGCGAGCTGGTGGCGCTCGACAAGGCGGCCACAAGCCGGGCGCTGGCCCGTCTGCACGAGCTCGGATACCTCGGCTTCGAGGCGCCGGAGCCGGATCCCCGCAAGAAGGTCTGGTGGCTGAACGACGAGGGCTACCGCCTGCACGACCGGATCCTGGCGGTCGCCCTGGAGCGCGAGCGCCGGCTTATCGACGGCGTCGATCCCGAGGATCTGGAGACCTTTCTCCGGGTCATGCGGATCATGCGCCGGAACGTCGACGGAATCGCCTCGGACCGAGGGAAGTGAAACAGGACGTGGGGCCGGCCGAAAGAAGCTCCGCGCCACGCAGCGACGGGAGCGAAGCGACATGAAGACCAAGGTGGGCATCATCGGGGCCGGGCCGTCCGGCCTGCTGTTGAGCCAGATCCTGCATCTGGCCGGCATCGACAGCGTGGTGCTGGAGCGCAAGTCCCGCGACTACGTGCTGAGCCGGATTCGTGCCGGCGTGCTCGAGCAGGGGCTCGCCGACATGCTGCGGGCCGCCGAGGTCGGCAAGCGCATGGATGCCGAGGGCCTGGTCCACGAGGGCGTCAACCTGGCTTTCGACGGCCGTCTCGAACGGCTCGACCTGGCCGGGCTGACCGGCGGCAAGACCGTCATGGTCTACGGCCAGACCGAGGTCACGCACGACCTGTACGAAGCGCGCGACGCCATGGGCGGGACCGTGATCCACGAGGCCGACGACGTCACCCCGCATGGCCTCGACACCGACCGCCCATACCTGACCTGGACCAAGGGCGGCGAGGCGTTCCGGGTCGACTGCGACTTCGTCGCCGCCTGCGACGGGTTCCACGGCGTCGGCCGCCAGTCGATCCCGAAGGACCGGCTCGTCGAGCACGAGAAGGTCTACCCGTTCGGCTGGCTCGGCGTGCTGTCGCGCACCAGGCCGGTCGACCACGAGCTGATCTACGCCAACCACGAGCGCGGCTTCGCGCTGTGCTCGATGCGGTCCGACGTGCTCAGCCGATACTATGTCCAGGTGCCGCTCGACACCGACATCGGGCAGTGGAGCGACGACCGGTTTTGGGAGGAGCTGAAGCGCCGGCTGCCTCAGGAGGTCGCCGCGCGGCTGGAGACCGGCCCGTCGATCGAGAAGTCGATCGCGCCGCTGCGCAGCTTCGTGGCGGAGCCGCTCAGCTACGGCCGGCTGTTCCTGGCCGGCGACGCCGGGCACATCGTGCCGCCGACCGGCGCCAAGGGGCTGAACCTGGCGGCCTCCGACGTGCACTATCTCAGCCGGGCGCTGATCGCCCACTACCACGAGGGCGACGAGAGCGCGCTGCGCGCCTATTCCGAGAAGGCGCTGCGGCGGATCTGGAAGGCCGAGCGGTTCTCGTGGTCGATGACCATGCTGCTGCACAGGTTCCCGGCCGAGGGCTCGTTCGGGCAGCGCATCCAGCACGCCGAGCTCGACTACCTGTTCGGCTCGAAGGCGGCGATGACCGCGATGGCGGAGAACTACGTGGGCCTGCCGTACTGATCCTTCGCGGCCCGCCGCTGCATGGGTCCCGGATCGTCCATGCTCGCGCATGGTCGTCCGGGATGACGGCATGAATAGGAAGGCCCGGCGCCCCTCTCTGACGTCATCCCGGACCGGGCCGCCGCAGGCGGAACGGAGCCGGGACCCACGCGGTGACGGGCATCTGCCTCACAGCTCCGCCAGGAACCGCCGCAGCGCCGGCTCCCATTTGGCGGAGTCGCTGCCCGACGCCAGGTGACCGTGCTCGCTGTCGATCTCCTCGTAGGTCGCGTCGACCCCGGCGGCGGCCAGCGCCGGCATGACCTCGGCCGCCAGCGACGGCGGAAACAGCGTGTCGGTCCGCGACAGCACGTACAGCACCTTGGCCCTGATCTTCGCCAGGTCCGGCCGGACGTCGTAGCGGTTCATCGCCCGTCCCAGCGCCAGCAGCGAGTGGCCGTCGAACGCTCCGGCCCAGGCCCGCGCCATCTTCAGGATCTCGGCGTCCCGGGCCGCCTTGTCCGGCAGTCTCGCCGCGAGGCTCTCGTCGATGCCGTAGCGCCGCAGGGTGTCCTCGCGCAGCCGGGTCATGGTGTCGAGGATGCCGCCGGCCTCGTAGTAGTGGCCGCCGTTCCAGTTCGGGTCCCGGGCCAGGAACGCCTCGGTGGCGTCGATGTCGATGGCGCGGCAGACCGGCGCCGTGACGGTCGGCACCAGCCCCTTCATGAAGTCGGGGTACTCGACGCCCCAGGTGAAGGCCTGGAAGCCGCCGTAGGACGGCCCGGCCACGGCGACCAACTGCTTCACGCCGAGCGCGTCCAGCATCCGGCGCTGGGCGGCGACCATGTCGGCCAGGGTGATCGGCGGAAAGTCGGGGCCGTAGGGCCGGCCGGTCGCCGGGTTCCGGCTGCGCGGCGCGGTCGAGCCGAAGGCCGAGCCCAGCATGTTCGAGCTGACGACGAACCAGCGGTCGGTATCGATCGCCTTGCCGGGCCCGACCAGCCCGGACCAGCTGCCCTCGGACGCCGCGGCGCCGCCGAGGATGTACTCGTGCGACGAGGTGTAGCCGTGGGTCATCAGGACGGCGTTGCGCCCGTCCGGGGCCAGCCGGCCGAGGGCGACATAGGCGAGCTTGGCGTCCTTCAGCGTGCCGCCGAGGCGAAGCGGCAGGTCGCCGATGCTCTGGGTCTGGGTCATGGTGTTCGGTCCTTCGCGGGCGGAGTCGATTTCGGTGCGGAACGGCGGGGCGCGACGAGGGGTGCTCAGACGCTCCGCCGCATGATCGGCCGGGTCGCCGACCGCCGCGCCACCTCGGCGAAGCCGGCCCGGCGGAAGACGCTGTCGTAGCCGGTCCAGGCGTAGGTGTCGGGATAGCCGTCCTTGCCGGGTGCCACCGGATAGCCCTCGACCACCGTGGCGCCGTGCGCCTTGGCGAACGCACAGGCGGCCTCCAGCAGCGCCACCCCGACGCCGCGCCGGCGATGGCCCTTGGCGATCAGGAAGCAGGACACCGACCAGACCGGGGTGTCGTCGACCGGCTGCATGACCCGCGAGGTCTCCAGCCGCGGGAAATCCGCGCGCGGCGCGACCGAGATCCAGCCGACGCAGCTGCCGCCGTCATAGGCCAGCAGGCCGGGTGGCGGGCCGGCTTCGACCACGCTGCGCATGGCGTCGCGGTTGCCGTCGCCCTTCAGGGCGTCGAAGTCGCGCTTCCTCAGGCGCCACAGCATGCACCAGCAGCCGCCGGCGCCGCCGCGCGGTCCCATCACCGCCTCGAAGTCGGACCAGCGATCGGGCGTGAGCGGGGCGATCTCGATGGTGGACATGGCCTGATCTTTCCAGCGATCTGGCCCCCTGTCACGTCGCGCCGTCATGTCGCCCGACACGCTACACTGGCACTCGCCGTCGATACTGCGATGATGCGGCCGGTCGGGGTCAGGGACGGAGACGGCGAATGGCGAGGGGCCGGTTCACGATGCATCGCTGCGCGGTTCCCGGGATCGAGGCTGTGGAGGCCGCCTCGCGCCACAGCTTCGCGCGCCACACCCATGACCGCTTCGGGATCGGGGTGATCGAGCGCGGGGCCCAGCGGTCGCTCAGCGGCCGCGGCCCCGTCGAGGCGGGCAGCGGCGACGTCATCACGGTCAACCCGGGCGAAGTGCACGACGGCGCCCCGATCGGCGACGCCGGGCGCTCGTGGCGGATCGTCTATCTCGACCCGGCGCTGGTGGCAGAAGCGGCCGCCGACATTACCGACGGCCGTCGCCGGGCCTACGAGTTCATGAGCCCGGTGGTGGCCGATCCCCGGGCCGGGCGCCGGGTGTGCGGCCTGTTCGACGCGCTGACCGACGACCGCGAGCCGGATGCGGGCGGACGCTGGGAGGCGCTGCTGCTGACCCTGCTGGTGGGGCTCGGCACAGGCACCGGTACCGGCCGCGGTTCAACCGTGCCGGATGCCATCGCCCCGGCCCGCGAGATGATCGACGACGACCCGGCCGCCCCGTTGGCGCTGGCCGACCTCGCGCGGGCCTGCGGGCTGAGCCGCTACCAGCTGATCCGGGCGTTCGCCAAGGCCACCGGGATGACGCCGCACGCCTACCTGGTGCAGCGCCGGATCGACCGGGCGCGCGCGCTGATCGCCGAAGGGGTCTCCCTGGCCGAGGCGGCGGCCGGCAGCGGCTTCGCCGACCAGAGCCACATGACCCGGGTGTTCGTCGGCAAGTACGGGCTGTCGCCCGGCGTCTATGCCGACGCGTTGCGCTGACCGGCCCGCAATTCCGTTCAAGACCGGTCGGGCGGGGCTGCGGTTTCTTCGACGGACACGCGACGACGAGGTGAGGCCATGCAGTTCAGCCATTCGAGCGCCCTGTGGGGCGAGTTTCCGGAACTGGCGGCCGGCGCGCTGGTCGCCCGCGGCATCGCGCCGGGCGGATCGGTCGATGCCGCGGTCGCCCGGTACGAGGTGGCGGCGCAGGCGCGCCTGGCCGGCTCCGCTGAGGGCGGGTTGCCGGAGATCCAGGCCTGGCGGCGGGCGTTCTCGCGGATGGGACTCAAGCCGACCCAGTACCGCTGCGCATCGGAGGCGCTGCTGCGGCGGTTCCGCAAGGAGGCGGCGCTGCCCCGGATCCACCCGATGATCGACCTGTGCAACGCCGCGTCGATGGCGTTCGCGATCCCGGTCGCGGTGTTCGACATCGGCCGGATCGCCGGGGGACTGGAGGTGCGCCATGCCGTCGGCGACGAGGTCTACGAGACCTTCTCCGGCGAGGTCGAGCATCCGGCGGCGGGCGAGGTGGTCTTCGCCGACCGCGAGGGGCGCGCCCACGCCCGGCGCTGGACCAACCGGCAGAGCGGCTACTCGGCGGTCCGCGCCGACACGACCGACGTGCTGATCGTGGCGGAAGCGCTGCACGACACCGCCGCCGCGGACGTGCCGCGCCTGCTGGAGGCGTTGTCGGGTGACATCGGCGCCGCCTGGTCGGTGCCGGTGACGGCGGCGATGCTGTCGGCGTCCGCGCCGGCCTTCGCATTCTGAGAACCGGCGGAGGACGCCGATCGTTGGAATGCCGGCCGGACTTGCCGCAATATCCGGCGTGTCACGCAGGACGGGAGCGGCGATGAGCGCCGGACCAGCTCGCTTGAGCTTCGAGGATCTCCGGGTCGGCCAGCAGGCCGGGTTCGAGACCCAGGTGACCGAAGCCGACATCGACGGTTTCGCCGGCGTGTCGGGCGACGTCAGCCCGTTGCACCTGGACGACGGGTTCGCTCGGTCGCGCGGGTTCGCCGGCCGCGTCGCGCACGGGGCCTACCTGACAGCGCTGGTATCGCGCCTGGTCGGGGTCCACCTGCCGGGCGAGAACTGCCTGCTGCAGTCGGTCAGCATGCAGTTCCGGCGGCCGGTGGCGGCCGGCGCGCGGCTGGCGGTGACCGGAACCGTCGACCAGGTGTCCGAGGCGGTGCGCAGCGCCGTCATCAAGGTCGCCGTCCAGGACCTGACGAGCGGCGAGACGGCGGCCACCGGCAAGGCGACGGTCGGTTTCACCGAGCCGCCGGCGGGCTCCGATGTCTGACCCGACGGACCCGGTGGTCCGGCTGTGGGCGATGCCGGTCGGCGCGCTGTTGGAGCCGGATGTCGAGCGTTGGCGGGAGGTCCTCGACGATGCCGAACGGGCGCGGGCGGCGCGCTTCGCGTTCGAGCGCAACCGCGTCGAGTACGTCTCGGCCCATGCCCTGACGCGGGCCCTGCTGAGCCGGGAGACCGGCGAGCCGCCGGGTTCCTTCGGCTACGAGGCCGGCGAGAAGGGCAAGCCGGTGGCGCTGTGCCGCGGCCGTCCGGTCGGGGTGCAGTTCAATCTCTCGCACACCGGCGGCATGGTCGCGGTCGCCGCCGCCCATGGCCTCGAGCTCGGGCTCGACGTCGAGGCGGCCGACCGCAAGGTCGATCTCGGGGTCGCCGACCGCTACTTCTTCGGGGCCGAGGCGCAGTGGCTCGCCGGCCTGGCGCCGGAGCGACGGCCCGAGGGCTTCCTGCGGCTCTGGACCCTGAAGGAAGCCTACATCAAGGCGACCGGCCGCGGCCTGTCGCAGCCGCTCGACGAGTTCTGGTTCGAGGTCGAGCCGCCGCGCATCCGGTTCACGCCGGCGATCGCCGACGACGAGCGGGCCTGGCGGTTCCACCAGCACGTGCTGGCCGGGCGGTTCCTGGTCGCGGCCGGATGGCGGGCCGGCGAGGGAGCGGAGCCTAGGCTCGAGGTCCGGGTGCTGGAGCCGGCGGAGCTGGCCTTCTAACGGGCTCGCGCCCGGCGGCCCGGGATTGTAGTTTCGCCGCGACCGTACCGACTCCACGGGAGGAAACCCTGGTTCCCGAGATCCTGGTAGCCGAAGGCTGGCCCGACTACGCACTGCTCGACAGTGGCGGCGGCCGCAAGCTCGAGCGGTTCGGGCGCCGCGTGCTCGACCGGCCGGATTCCCAGGCGATCTGGCGCCCGAGCCTGGCGCCGGACCGCTGGGCGGCGGCCGACGCCCGGTTCCTGGCCGGCCGCGAGGAGGAGGGCAGCGGCCGCTGGGAGGCCGGCCAGGGGGTGACGGGCAAGCGTGGCGTGCCGGGGCCGTGGCCGCTGGCCTACGGCCCGGTGCAGATCGAGGCGCAGCTCACCACCTTCCGGCATCTCGGCATCTTTCCCGAGCAGCGGGTGCACTGGGACCGGGTCGTCGAGACGGTGCGGCGGCGCGGCGGCGAGACCACGCTGCTGAACCTGTTCGGCTACACCGGCATGGCGTCGCTGCTGCCGGCCGCCGCCGGCGCCAAGGTCACCCACGTCGACGCGTCGAAGAAGGCGATCGCCTGGGCGCGGGCGAACCAGGAGTTGTCGGGGCTGTCGGCGGCGCCGATCCGCTGGATCTGCGACGATGCGGCCCGGTTCGCCGCCCGCGAGGTCCGGCGCGGCAGCCGCTACGACGTCATCGTGCTGGATCCGCCGAAATACGGCCGCGGCCCGAAGAACGAGGTCTGGCGGCTGGAGGAGCAGCTTCCGCAGTTGCTGGCCGATTGCCGGGCGCTGATGGACGTGCGCTCGTCGGCGCTGGTTCTCACGGCCTACGCGACCCACCTGTCGATGCTGACCCTGCAGCGGCTGGTCGAGGACGCCTTCGTCGACCTGCCGGGCGAAATCGCGGTCGGCGAGATGGCGCTGCGCGAGGAGGCCACCGGAAAGCTGCTGCCGACCTCGCTCTACGTCCGCTGGAGCCGCGATGCGTGAGCAGACGCCGATCGTGATCAGCAGCGCCGCCAACCCCGAGATCAAGGCGCTGCGGGCGCTCGACTCCAAGAAGGGCCGGAGCGAGCAGAACGCCTTCGTCTCGGAGGGGCTGCGGCACGTGGTCGAGGCGGTTCGCAAGGGCTGGCGGGTCAGGCGGCTGGTGCTGTCCGAGAGCGCCGGGTCCAGCCCGCTGCTGCAGGAGGCGGCCGACGGCTGCCGCCGCGGCGGCGGCCGGATCCTGACGGTGACCGACGAGCTGATGACCCGGATCGCCCGCCGCGACAACGCCCAGAGCGTGATCGCCGTCATCGAGCAGCGCTGGGCCGGGCTCGACGCGGTGCGGGCCGAGCCAGGGACGACGTGGCTGGCGCTGGAAGGGGTGCGCGACCCGGGCAATCTCGGCTCGATCATCCGCAGTGCCGACGCCTTCTCGGTCGCCGGCATCATGCTGATCGGCCACACCGTCGACCCGTATTCGACCGAGGCGGTGCGCGCCTCCATGGGATCGATCGTCAACGTGCCGCTGGTCCGTATCGACGAGGCCGCCTACCTGCAATGGTACACGCGCTGGAGCGGACGCATCGTCGGCACGCACCTCAAGGCGACCGGCCGGCCCGAGTCGGTGACGCGGGGGGCGCCGACGCTGCTGCTGATGGGCAACGAACAGAGCGGACTGACGGACAGGATTGCGGCGAGCTGCACCGATCTCGTCAGAATCCCGATGCGCGAGGGCGCGGATTCGTTGAACCTGGCGGCGGCAACCGCCATCATGCTGTACGCGATTGCGGCTCCGGCCGACGCGTGATGCCGGTCCGTTGAAGCGGGGGGCTGGACCGGCCGACAGTCCGACGGAAGCAGAATGCCTGTCGACGACGGTCGGGTCATCTTGACGTGCCCCGTGACAGGGTTCAGGCAGCGCTTCGGACCTGGGGAGGAACGCCACGTGCGTCTCCGCGATGCCGATACAGTAACGGCCGACGCCGGACCGATCCTTCTGGATCTTGCGAGTCGCGTGCAGTCGATGCCGCTGGGACCGGTCATGGCCACGGCGATCCGCCGGGCCTGCCTCTCGCTTCCCCTGGTTCTCGACGCCGACGTGGAGCTGAGTCCCGAGTTGCCGTCCGACGCCGCGCCGGCCGAGGGCTGGAGCTACCGCTACGAGATCGGATCGGGGAGCGAACGGCTGGGCATCCTGCGGCTCCGGGTCTCCGATACCGCCGGCTTCGCGCCGGTCGAGCGGATGCTGCGCGACACGGTCGGCCTGCTGGGGCTCGGGATCGCCCATCGGCGGGCTCGCGACTGGCTGGAGACCGAGGTCATCGAGCGGGGCGAGCAGTTGGAGGAGCGGCGCGCCGCGCTCGAGCGGCACATGGCCGAGAACGCCCGCCTCGCCGAGATCGTCCGGCACAGTCCGAACCCGACCTACGTGATGGACCTGGACTATCGGCTGGTATGGATGAACCGGCCGTTCCTGGACACCTTCGGGCTGACCTGGAACGAGGCGATCGGGCGGCGGCCCAGCGACGTCCTGTACGACGATCCTGCCAGCACCGGGCTGGTTCCGGAGGTCCGCCGGGCGCTGTCCGAGACCGGCAGCTTCCAGCGCGAGGTCGAGAACCGCGACCGCGACGGGAACACGCGGGTGTTCGCGCTGCGCATGGACCGGTTCCGCTCGGCCGACGGGCGTCACGAGGGCTATGTCGCGATCCGCGAGGACGTCACGGAGCGCCGCCGGGCCGACGAGACCGTCAACCGGCTGATCCGGGCCCTGGACGCGATCGAGGACCTGGTCGCGCTGTTCGACGCCGACGAGCGCCTGGTGTTCGCCAACCGGCTGTTCAAGACCCTGCATCCGGGGCTCGACGACGTGCTGGTGCCGGGCATCACCATGGCCGGGATCCTGGAGGCGTTCGCGGAGCGCGGCATCATCGATCAGCCGGAAGTCGCGATTCCCGAACGCTTGGCACAGTTCCGCAACCCGACGGGGCCGATGGACATCCGGCGGTTCGGCCGCTGGTTCCGCGCCAAGGACCAGAAGCTCGGCGACGGCGGGACCCTGCTGCTCGCCACCGACGTCACCAGGACCAAGGAAACCGAGCTGGAGCTTCTGGAGGCGGTCGACGCCGCCGAGGAGGCGAACGCCGCCAAGTCGGCGTTCCTGGCGAGGATGAGCCACGAACTGCGCACGCCGCTGAACGCCATACTCGGCCTTACCGAGACGCTGATTCTCATGGAGGCGCGGCTGTCGCCGGCCAAGCGGCGCGAGTACCTGGGGGACGTGCTGCAGGCCGGGCGGATCCTGCTGACCCACATCGACGACATCCTCAATTTCACCCGCCTGGACGCCGGCGGCTTCGCGGTCCATCCGCGCCCGATCGACCCGCGCCGGGCGGTCGCCGAGGCGGTCCGGCTGATGCGCGCGGTGGCGCGCTCGCACTCGATCCGGCTGGAGGCGGACCTGGCCCGCGACCTGCCGCCGGCGTTGGCCGACCCCCGGTCGGTGCGGCAGATCCTGGTCAACCTGATGAGCAACGCCGTCAAGTTCTCGCCCGACGGCGGCGTGGTGCGGCTCTCGGTGGTGCAGGAGGGGGATCGCCTGCGGCTGGCGGTCAGCGACCGCGGCATCGGCATCCCCGAGGATCAGCTCGACGAGATCTTCGAGCCGTTCCACCAGGTCGGCGACCCGGCGCATGCCCGGCGCGAGGGCGGAACCGGGCTCGGCCTGTCGATCGTCAAGGCACTGGTCGACCGCAATCGGGGCACCGTGTCGGTCGAGAGCGAGGTGGGGGTCGGGACCACGATCTCGGTGTGGCTGCCGGTGGCCGGTGCCGGCGCCTCCGCGGAGGGCGTCGAGCAAGGGGCGTGACGGCAAGAGGCGTGACGGCGGCCGGTCGGCCTTGTATGACCGCGGTATGGCGCGTCCCGCACCCCGTTCCCGAGCATCCGGCCCCCGCGGCCTGCATCCTTCCGAGGCGCGACGCCGCGACCGCTTCCTGGCGCGGGTCGCCGCGGTGTGGGGCGTGCGCCCGGAGGAGGCGGTCCGCCGGCTGTCCGGCGAGCGCCGCTCGAGCCTGCGCCTCAACCCGCTCGCCGGTCGCCCGGTCGCGGCGATCCGGGCCGACCTCGAGGCGCTGACCGGGCTCGAGCCGATTTCGTGGTGCCAGGACGCTTTCCACATCCTCGGCGACAAGCGGGCGGTGACGGAGAGTGCGCCGCACGCCGCCGGCGAGGTCTATGTGATGAACGCGTCGTCGCTGGTGCCGGCGCTGGCGCTCGAACCGCGGCCCGACCAGGACATCTTCGACGTCTGCTCGGCGCCGGGCGGCAAGGCCGCGCACATCGCCGCGCTGACCGGCAACCGGGCCCGGCTGACGGTCAACGACGGGATAAAGGGACGTCTTAAGAAGTTAAGGGAAGTCATTGATTTATTGAAAGTCGAAACGGTCGACATGACGAATCATCCGGGTCAGTACCTGGACAAGTTCGTGGACCGGAGCTTCGACCGCATCCTGCTCGACGCCCAATGCTCCGGCGAAGGCATGGCCGATCTCGCACGGCCGGATGCCCTGCGGTTCTGGACCCTGGACCGGGTCGAGCAGATGAGCCGGTTGCAGCAGCGCATGCTGGTTGCCTCCTTCAAGCGCCTGCGGCCCGGCGGCCTCCTGGTCTACTCGACCTGCACGATCTCGCCGGAGGAGAACGAGGCGCCGGTCGACCACCTGCTGCGCCATTACCCGGACGCGTCGGTCGAGCCGATCGACCTGGCGATCCCGGAGCGGATGGCGGGTCTGGCCCGCTGGGAGGGCCGGGACTATCACCCGGACCTCCGGCATGCGCTGCGCGTCGTGCCGTCGCCGTTCATGGAGGCATTCTTCGTGTGCCGGATCCGCAAGGCCGCAGACGCTCCGGGTGAGGAGGGGGCTGGCATGCAGAGGATGGCGCGATGATCGAGCTGGTGGCGACGCCGATCGGCAATCTCGAGGACCTCAGCCCGCGCGCCCGGGCCGCCTTCGAGGCGGCCGACGTGGTGGCCTGCGAGGACACCCGCCGGACCGGCCGGCTGCTCTCGGCGGCCGGGGTGAAGACCCGGATGGTCGCCTATCACGAACACAACGAGCGCCAGATGGCCGAAACCCTGGTGCGCTGGGCCGCCGAGGGCAAGCGGGTGGCGGTGGCCAGCGACGGCGGCACCCCCGGCGTCAGCGATCCCGGCTTCACCCTGGTGCGCGCCGCCGCACGGGCCGGCGTGCCGGTCTCGATGGTGCCGGGCCCGGTGGCTTTCGTGATGGCGGCGGTGCTGTCGGGCTTGCCGGTGCACGGCATCACCTACCGTGGCTTTGCGCCGAAGAAGTCCGGGCCGCGCCGGCGGTTCCTCGAGGTCGACGTCGCGTCGCCGCATACCCTGGTGTTCTACGAGAGCCCCTACCGCGTGGCCAAGCTGATCGAGGACGCGATCGCCGTGTTCGGCGACCGGCCGGCCGCCTTCGCGCGCGAATTGACCAAGCTGCACGAGGAGGTGGTTCGCGGCCGCCTGTCCGAGCTGGCCGCGGAGCTGGAGCGGCGCGGCGGCCAGCTGGTCGGGGAGTGCTGCCTTGTGATCGCCGGCGCCGAGGTCCCGCCCGACTGGTTCGACTCGGACGGGTAGGCGCGTCCCGGCGCTCGGGTCCGTCGGATTCTTCCGGGCGAACGGCGGCGACGGAACCCCCCGGATGGAACGTTCATGCCAGCGGAGCAGGACGGGCCTGCCGACCCTCGCGTCGTGCGACCGCTCGTCCCTGACGATGAATCCAACGCTGGAGCTGCGAATGTCGACGTCCTACAGCCCGGTCCAGAAGCTGTCCCACTGGCTTGCGGTCGTGCTCGTCGTGGGCCTGTACGCCCTGACCTACGGCGAGGAACTGTACCCGAGGGGCGATCCCGGCCGGGACATGGTCTGGTGGCTGCACATCTCGTTCGGCCTGCTGATGGTCGCCGTCGTCGGGCTGCGGGTCGCCTGGCGGCTCGCCAGGGGCGCGCCCGCGGCGTCGCCCGAGATGACGCCGCCCGAGAGGGCCCTCGCGAAGGTCGTGCACGGTGCGCTGTACGTGCTGCTGATCGCGATTCCGGTGCTTGGCATCCTCCTGACCTGGTACCGGGGTGACGCGCTGAGCTTCTTCGGCCTGTTCACCATCGGGTCCCCGGTCGTCCCGGTCCGCGAGACCGCGCGCCTCGTGAAGGAGCTGCACGAGCTGGCGGCGAACGCGATTCTGCTGGTGGCCGGGGTGCACGCGGCGGCGGCGTTCTGGCACCACTTCGTCCGCCGCGACGACGTGCTGCGTCGGATGTTGCCGGGTAACGGCCGCAGGTCGGCCTGAGCGCAGGGCACGGGCGGGCGCCCGCGGCGCGCTCGGCCCCGGAGGGCGCGCCGCGCATCGCCTGGTCCGGCGGGGGCGAACCGGATCAGGCGGCGGTCCAGGGCGGGCGATTCCGGTCGGGCGCGTCGACCGTGTCATGTTCGAACGCCATGGCTGCGATGCCGAGCCGCGCAGTTTCGCCTTGGGTCGGTGCCCCATAGACTTCTGCCGCCATGCTTCGACCCCAGGTCTCCGGGGGCGGACTCGCTGCCTTCGGCGTTCTCGCCCTGTGCTTCGTGATGAATGCGCTCGCCCGCGGCGCCGGCGAGACCTATGCCGTGTTCCTGCTGCCGATCGGCGAGGAAACCGGCTGGGACCGGGGCGCCCTGACGTCGGCCTACTCGATCTACATGGCGGCGAACGGGCTGGCGTCGCCGTTTGTCGGGCTGGCGTTCGACCGGTTCGGCCCGCGGGTGCTCTACGTGCTCGGTCTGCTCGCCCTCGGCGGGGGCTTCCTGCTGGCCGGGTCGATGAGCAGCCTGTGGGAGCTGTATCTGAGCGTCGGCCTGATGGCCGGGCTGGGCATCGCCTCGCTCGGGATGATCCCGGCGTCGGCGCTGATCAGCCGGTGGTTCGACAAACGGCTGGCGACGGCGATGGCGGTCGCGTCCACCGGGCTCGGGACCGGCACGCTCGTGCTGGTGCCGGTCACCCAGCTGCTGATCCAGCAGGACGGCTGGCGCGCCGCCTATGCCTGGCTCGGCGGCGGCGTGCTGGTGGCGGCGCTGCCGGTCGCCCTGCTGCCGTGGCGGGCGATCGGGCGCGGGCAGGTCGCCGACCGCCGGACCGCGCCCGGTCCCGAGAACGGCTCCGGGTTGCTGCGGGCGATGCGGGGGCGGCCGTTCTGGGCGCTGTTCCTGGTGTTCTTCCTGACCGCGGTCGCGGTGTTCTCCGTCAGCCTGCAGTCGGTCGCCTATCTCGTCGAGCAGGGATTCTCGCCCCTGGAAGCCGCCGGCGCGTTCGGCTTCACCGGGGTGCTGTCGATCGTCGGCATGCTGGCGACCGGCACGGCGGCGGACCGCTACGGCAACCGGGTCACGGCGACGGTCAGCTACCTGTGCACCTTCACCGGCGTCGCCGCGCTGTTCGCCATGCAGGCGGTGCCCGCGTTCGCGCTGGTCGTGGTGTTCGTCGTGTTCTTCGGCGTCAGCATGGGCGCGCGCGGCCCGGTCGTGTCGACGATCGCCGCCACGCTGTTCGCCGGCCGCGGTCTCGGCGTGATCTACGGCACCATCACGACCGGGCAGGGGCTCGGCGCGGCCGCCGGGTCCTGGCTGGCCGGCTACCTCCACGATCTGACCGGCGGCTACAACGCCGGGTTCCTGCTTTCCGCCGTGTTCGTGGCCACCGGCGTCGCGCTGTTCTGGACCGTGCCGGAGCTGGCGGCCCGGCGCTCGGCACCGCGGTGAGAAGGGCGCGCCGATGGGCCTGACCGTCGGGTCACTCGTACTGCGAGACCAGCATCAGCATGTCGACGTTGCGCCGGTCGGAGGCGAGCGGCAGGACCAGCGAGGTGAACGACCAGTACGGCTTGCCGATCTCGCCGAGGTCGTCGTGGACGAGCCGGGGCCGGGTGCTCAGCACGGCCTCCTCGAGGGCCGGCTGCACGCGCGCCATCTTCTCCGGGGCATAGAGTTCGTGGAACCACAGGCCGGTACTGTCGCGGTTCCACATCTCGACGATGGCCGTGCCGACCAGGCGATGGCGGAACGCCAGGCCGTTCGCGCGCCGAAACACGTCGACGAGGTTCACCCAGGGCAACAGTTCCGGAATGTCGAGCGGGTCGATGTCCCGGCGTCCCGGGGTTCCGCCGACCGACCGGCAGCGATCCGCCCAGTAGGCCAGCGCCGACTGATGGGGCGGGTGTCTCAGCCGCCGCTCCAGCGGGTTTGTCGGGATGTGCCCCATCGGTGTCGTCCGGTTGCTCCGGCCCGGTTGCCCGGACTGAACATGATCGTATGCGATAACCTGCATCAGGTGAAAGAGGTATATTTTTACACACGCATAGAACGTGTTTTCCGAATGCTGCGGCAAGTTGATCGAGCCCGCCCGGCGGTCCAAGCTTGCCGAACCGACCCGATCGCGAGAGGACGCCATGACGGAGATCGCCTTTTTGCCCGCCACCGAGCTCGCCGCCCGGATAAGGGCCAGGCAGATCGGCTGTCTTGAGCTTCTCGATCACTTCCTCGACCGGGTCGACCGCCACAATCCCAGGCTGAACGCGATCGTCGTCCGGGATGTGGAGCGTGCGCGGGCCCGGGCCGAGGCGGCCGACGCGGCGCTCTCCCGGGGCGACGTGTGGGGGCCGCTGCATGGCGTCCCGATGACGTTCAAGGAGAGCTACGACATGGAGGGGCTGCCCACCACATGGGGGCTGCCTGAGTTCGCCGACCGGCCGGCCGAGCGCGATTCGACGGTGGTCCGGCGGATGCGCGAAGCCGGGGCCGTGCCGTTCGGCAAGACCAACGTCCCGGTGATGCTGGCGGACTGGCAGAGCTACAACCCGGTGTACGGCAGCACCAACAACCCGTGGGATCCGGGGCGGACGCCGGGCGGTTCGTCGGGTGGAAGCGCCGCCGCCCTGGCGGCCGGGCTGACCGGGCTGGAAGCCGGATCCGACATCGGCGCCTCGATCCGGAACCCCGCGCACTACTGCGGCGTGTATGGCCACAAGCCGACCTATGGCGTGGTGCCGATGCGCGGGCATGCGCTGCCCGGCGTGCTGGCCGCCGCCGACATCTCGGTGGTGGGGCCGCTCGCGCGCTCGGCCGACGACCTTGAGCTCGCGCTCGACGCCATGGCCGGCGCCGACGGGCTCGACGCCGAGTGCTGGCGGCTGGACCTGCCCGAGGACGCCCGCGCCGAGCCGCGGGAGTTCCGGGTCGCGGTGATGCTGACCGACCCGAACTGCGCCCAGGACGACGGGCTCACTGGCAAGCTCCAGGCCACGGTGGACGAGCTCGCCAGACTGGGCGTCCGGGTGTCGGATACGGCGAGGCCCGCGCTCGACACGACGGAGTCGCATCGGCTTTACATCCAGTTGCTCCGTGCCGCCACCTCGGGCCGTCTCTCGGACGCCGACCTCGAGCAGCAGCGCCGGATCGCCGCCGAGGCCGACCCGGACGATTTTCGCTACGTGCCGATGGTGGCCCGGGCCTTCACGCAGGGGCACCGGGACTGGTTGCGGGCGCACGAGCGCCGCACCCATCTCCGCGAGGCCTGGGCGGCGTTCTTCCGCGAATGGGACCTCCTGCTGTGTCCGACGGCCGCGTCCACGGCCTTCGCCCACCAGCAGGAGGGACAGCGCCACGAGCGCACCATCCCGGTGAACGGGCGGCCCGAGCCGACCGTCGACCAGCTGTTCTGGGCCGGCCTGTCGTCGGTCGTGTATCTGCCGAGCACGGTGGTCCCGGTCGGGGCGGCGCGCGACGGTCTGCCGTGCGGCCTGCAGATCATCGCCGGTCACGGCCGGGACAAGACCGCGCTGGCGTTCGCGAAGATGATGGAGAAGCAGATCGGCGGGTTCGTGCCGCCTCCGGGCTACGATTAGGGGGCTCGGCACAACCAGACCGGACGACGTCAACGCTCCCTTAACTAGTCCCGGTTACGGTCGCGTAGCGGAGGAGGAGCCGGGACGAGCATGTCTACCGCAGGGAAGATTTCGGCTGACGGCCCCGTCGCTCCCGACAGCCGTGCGGTTGCGACCGCCATCAAGCAGCACGATCGGTACGTGAAGCGCCTCCCGGGCGGACGGCGCGCGCAACTGGCCAACCTGCGTCTCGACGGCATCAATCTCAGCGGACGACGGCTCGACGAGGCCGACTTCACCGGCTCGTCGCTGGTCGACGCCAAGCTCGACCGGAGCGTGCTCTGCTTTGCCACCTTCTTCTGCGCGGACCTCACGCGGGCGCGCCTCGACGGTGCCGACCTGACACGCGCCGACCTGCGGGGTGCCTGCTTCCGCGGGGCGTCGCTGGCCGGCGCCAACCTGGCCCAGGCCGATATCCGCGAGGCGGTTCTGGCGCGCGCCACCGAGGCGGGACTGGCCGGGCTGGAGAACCCGGCGGGGGCCGCCGATCTTTCCGGCGTGCGCGCCAACGGGGCGGACTTCTCGTCTGCGCGGCTCGGGCAGTCGTTCGCGGTGCGGGCCGATTTCTCGGGCGCCCAGATGCGCGGGGTGTCGTTCCAGAGGGCCGACCTGCGGACGGCGGTGTTCCGCAACGCCAACCTGGAGGGGGCGCAGTTCGTCGGGTGCAAGGCGTCCGAAGCGGATTTCCGCGGCGCGATCCTGACCAACGTGGTGCTCGAGGACTGCGACTTCGCGGGCGCCGACCTGACCGGCGCGATCATCGACATCGCGTTGCTCGATCATCCGGCCCTGAGCAAGGCGACCAAGCCGAAGACCGACGAAGAGGCCGGGCTCGACCTGCCGGCGCTGCTCGACGGCCACCGCACCTGGGTCGAGACCAACTCGGCCGGCGGCGCCCGCCTCGTGCTCTCGGGCATGATGCTGCCGAAGCTGGAGTGGGCCGGCCGTTCCCTGGCGGCCGCGTCGCTGCGGACCATGGTGCTGTTTGCCGCGGACCTGACAGGGGCCACGATGGCCCTGGTCGACCTGACGGGCAGCGATCTTCGGCAGGCGTCCCTGCGGTCTGCGGATCTGCGTGGCGCCAACCTCAGCGATGCCCATCTGAACGAGGCGGACATGCGGGGCGCCAATCTCGGCCCGCTCTCGGTCGGCGGCAGCAGCCGGGAGATCGCCTCGAACGGCGTCGGGGCGTCGTTCGTCGGCGCCCGCCTCACCGGGGCGCGGCTGAATGCCATGAACCTGAGCGGGGCGGACCTTCGCCGGGTGGACCTGTCGGACGCGGATCTGACCGGGGTGACGCTGCGCGGGGCCATGCTCGACGGCGCAAAGCTCCAGGGGGCAGTCCTGGACGGTGTCGATCTCGACGGCGTGCGGGGCTTGTAGGCGTGAAGCCGCCGGAGGGAAGCCTGTCGCCGTCGACGGCGCCCGACGGAACCGGGACGCCGGCGGTGCCCCTCGACGCCTGGCCGGTTGCGGTCTTCGTGGTCGGCGGCGACCGTGTCGTCCAGATCAACGCGAACGGGCTCCGGCTGATCGGTGCAGACGGTCCGGCCAGTATCGTCGGCCGCCCGACCTCGGAGATCCTGGTGCTGGGCGATCCGGTGTCGGTGGACCTGGACGGCGGGGTCGCACCGGACGGCGCCGGCACGCAATGGCGCCACGCGCTGATCCGTCCGCTGAATGGCGGTTCCCTTCCGGTCCTCGTGTCGCGCGGCGAGGAGTGGGCGCGCGGACGCGAACGGCTGCGCATGCTGGTGGTGGTTCCGGCCGCCTCCGAGCGGAACGGCGGATTGCTCGACGTCGAGGCCCGTGCGGAGGCCAGGGGACAGATCGCCGATGTCTTCGCGAACCTCGCCCACGAGATGCGGACCCCGCTGAACGCGGTGATCGGGTTCGGCGAGATCCTGCTGGGGGAGCATTTCGGTCCGCTGGCCGGCCGCTATCGCGACTACGCGCGGGACATCGTCGGGGCCGGTTATCACCTGCTGGCGCTGGTCAACGGAGCGCTCGACCTCGGCCGGGCCAGTGCCGGGGCGGCGTCGCTGGACGAGCGGCCGGTGGAACTCCGCTCGGTGCTGTCGTCGGCGATCGCGATGCTGGAACAGGCGGCGTCGGCGAAGTCGATCGCGCTCACCGTCGACGATCTCGCCGGGCTGCCGCTGGTCTACGCGGACGAGACCCGGATGCGGCAGCTGTTCGTGAACCTCATCGGCAACGCCATCAAGTATTCGCCGTCGTCCCGGCCGGTGGTGGTCCGGCATCGCCTGGACGACGACGGCGAAATCCGGATCGACGTGGTCGATCAAGGCACCGGCATGACCCGCGAAGAGGTCGCCATCGCGCTGCTGCCGTTCGGACGCACGGAGTCGGCGATCCGGACCGGCGAGGCCGGTACCGGGCTCGGCCTGCCGATCAGCAAGGCGATCGTGGAGGCCCATGGCGGCCGGATGACGATCGACAGTGCCCCGCGGCGCGGGACCACGGTGACGGTCGTCCTGCCGGCCAACCGGCTCGTGGCGGCACCGGGTCGCGGCGGTCTGCTCAACCTGCTCTGAACCAGCCCCCGGGCGTTGTCGGCCGGCGACCGGGCGCGCATGATCCGGGGGCAGTGATCGAGCGCCGGAGGAGAGGCCCCATGACCCGCATCACCCGTGTCGAGGTGCACGAGTTCGGCTTCGACGCCGTCAATCTGGGTCGGGCTGCCGAAGGCGGCAGCATCGGCTCGCTGAGCTTCCGGCGCGGCGCGACCTCGCGGGTCTCGAAGTACGCGGTGCGGATCGAGACCGAGGACGGCTGCCGTGGCGAGTACGTCACGCACTGGGTGGCGTCGCCGTCGGCGCTCGGGCAGACCCTGATGCTGGCGCCCCTGCTGCTCGGCCGGCATGCCGAGCAGCGCGAGGGCATCTGGGACGACCTGAAACGCGAGGCCCGGCAGTTCGACCACATGGGTCACGGGCCGATCGACATCGCGCTGTGGGACTGGACCGGCAAGCGCCTCGGCTGCTCGATCGCGACTCTGCTGGGCGCCCATCGCGAGCGGCTGCCGGCCTACGCATCGACCTACCACGGCGACCGCTCGGGCGGCCTGGACAGCCCCGAGGCGTTCGGCGAGTTCGCGCTGCAGTGCCGGCAGATCGGCTACCGGGCCTTCAAGGTCCACGGCTGGCACGACGGCGACCGCCGGGAGGAGGCGGCGAATGTGCTCAAGGTTCGCGAGATGGTCGGCGACGGGATGACCCTCATGCTCGACCCGGCCTGCGAACTGCGGACCTTCGCCGACGCCCTGTACGTCGGCCGGGCCTGCGACGAGGCGGACTACTTCTGGTACGAGGATCCGTTCCGGGATTCCGGGGTGTCGGCGTTCGCGCACAGGAAGCTGCGCGAGATGATCCGCACGCCGATCCTGCAGACCGAGCACATCCGTGGTGTCGAGCCGAAAGCCGACTTCCTGATGGCCGGCGGCACCGACTTCCTGCGGTCGGACCCGGAGTACGACATGGGCATCACCGGGGCGATGAAGATCCACCACCTGGCCGAGGCGTTCGGGGTCGACGTCGAGGTCCACGCCTGCGGGCCGGCGCATCGCCACGTCATGGCCGCGACCCGCAACAGCAACTACTACGAGGTCGCACTGGTCGGCCCGGACTGCCCGAATGCCGTGCCGCCGGTCTATGCCTGCGGTTACTCCGACCAGCTGGACTGCGTCGGCAGCGACGGCTGCGTGCCGGTGCCGACCGGCCCCGGGCTCGGCGTCACCTACGACTGGGACTTCATCGCGAGGAACCGGACCCGTCTCGAGGTGTTCGAGGCGGCCTGACCGGCGCAGGGCCGGGGCGCCGCCAGCCGGCTCACGGCCGCGGCTTCATCGCGAAGAACCGGACGCGCCGCTGCGGCTTGGCCGTCAGATGGACGCGGCGTGCCGGCTCGGCCGCCGGCGGCGATGGCGGCACGGTTTCGGGCGGAGTCGTCGGCTGCGCGGGCGCGAGGCCCTGGAGCTTGCCGAGCAGCCGGCCGAGCTCGGCGGCGTCCCCGTCGTCGAGACGGTCGGCGAAGCGTCGGGCGATGGCGTCCCGGTATGGCGGCCACATCGCCCGCAGCAGGTCGCGGCCGGCCGCCGTGACGTGCAGCACGTGGCCGCGCCCGTCCTCCGGGCACGGCCGGCGTTCGGCGTAGCCCGCCTTCACGATCCGGTCGAGCAGGCGGGAAAGGTTGTACTGGGCCAGCAGCATGCGGTCCTGGAGCTCGAACGGCCGCAGCCCGTCGGGCTCGTTGCGCCGCAGCTCGAGCAGCGCGTCGTACCAGACCAGCGGCGGCATGCCGGCGGCCTTCAGGTCGGCCTCGACCGCTTCCAGCAAGGCCTGCGATACCCGGACCAGACGGGCCCAGGCGACGATGCTCTGTTCCGACGGCGACGAGGTCGTTCCGCTCATCCGAGGACGATAGCGGGCCAATGCAGGTGCATCAAGGCGACCGCCGCGCCCGCCGTCAATCCGCCACCAGCTTGCGGTAGAGATGCCAGGTCGCGTGGCCGAGCACCGGCATGACGACCGCCAGCCCGATGAACAGCGTGACGGCACCCAGCAGCAGGCCGCCGGCGACGATCGCGCCCCACACCGCCATCGGCAGCGGATTGGCGGCGACCGCCCGGATCGACGTGCCGATCGCCGGGTACAGTCCGACGTCGCGGTCGAGCAGCATGGGAAACGACACCACGCTGACGGTCATGACGACGACCGCGAAGACGAAGCCGACCGCGATGCCGATCGCAATCATCGCCCAGCCGGCGCCGGTGGTGACGATCTCCTGCGCGAAGGCGCCGATCGAGGTCGGCGGCTCCGGCCCGAGGGTCGCCCCGTAGATCGCGACGGCGGCGACCAGCCAGAGCAGGAACGCCGCCAGCAGGTACAGGCCTAGGACCAGGATCGCGCCGAACGCCGGCGAACCGACGACGCTCAGGGCGTCGGCCCAGCTCGGGGCCTGGCCGCGCTCGCGGCGGCGGCTCATCTCGTACAGGCCGATCGCCGCGATCGGGCCCAGCAGCGCGAAGCCCGACGCCAGCGGGAAAACGAGGTGCAGGAAGTCGTAGCCGAACGCCAGATAGGCCAGGAGCAGGCCGGCGACCGGATAGACCAGGCAGAGGAACAGCACGTCGGTCCGGCACGCCCGGAAGTCGTCGACGCCCCGGGCCAGGGCATCCCGGAGGTCGTCGATTCGGATACGCCGGACGGCCGCCGGACCGGCTTCGCTCCCGGCCTCCGCCCCGCCGAGGGCGTGTCCGGTCGCCTCGACGGCCGACTCGGCCTTCTTGAGTTGGTCCCATCCCCATTCCAGGGGATTCCGGATCTGAGTTCCGATGGCCATCGTGCACACTCCCGAACGGTTGGTTCGAGCGGCCGCGGGCCGGTCGTGGCTTGGCGACGTTTCGGGCGCCGGTCACGAGACCGCCGCGACCCGCCATGGTCGAACAGCATACGCCGAATTTCGGCCGAGGTCACACGCCGACACGGGGGTCCGGCCGGCGCCCCGGCGGTCGGGCGCCGGCGCGAGGCGGTTTTCGAACGACCAAAAACTGAATCATGCATTATCATACAAACGCACTGGCTGCCGAAAGTTCGGATGCTCTACCACCGCATTCGGACATTGCCTGTGCCGTACGTCCGCCGGGTTGAGGTATTGTCACACCCAATGTCGTCGGGGAGGGGGCAATGAAGCGACATTGGGTGGCTGCCGCGGTTGCCGCGTCGGTCCTGTCGGCCGTGGCGGCGGCCAGGCCGGCGTCGGCACAGGACTACGCGGATCTGACGCTCGAGCAGCTCATGAAGATCGAGATCACTTCCGCGGCGAAACGTCCGGAGTCGATCGAGAACACGCCGGCCGCTGTGTTCGTGCTGACCGACGAGGACATCCGGCGGATGGGCGCGCGGTCGATTCCCGAGGCGCTCCGCATGGTGCCCGGGCTCAATGTCGCGCAGATCACCGGCAGTTCCTGGGCGATCTCCGCACGCGGATTCAACAGCCGATTCGCGAACAAGCTGCTGGTTCTGATCGACGGCCGGACAGTGTACACGCCGCTGTTCTCCGGGGTGTACTGGGACCGGCAGGACACGCTGCTCGAGGACGTCGACCGGATCGAGGTGATCCGCGGGCCGGGCGCCGCCCTGTGGGGCGCCAACGCGGTCAACGGGGTGATCAACGTGATCACCAAGCACTCACGCGACACCCAGGGCACGTACCTCGCCGCCGGGGCCGGCTCCGACGACGAGATCCGCAGCGCCGTGCGCCACGGCGGCCGGCTCGGCGACGGCGGGCACTACCGGGTGTACGGGCAGGCCTTCAACGAGGGCAGCCGTCCCGGCACCGACGGTGTCGGAGGCGCCGACGACTGGCGGACCGCGCGGGTCGGGTTTCGCGCGGATCTGGTCGATCGGTCCGGCGACTCCTGGCATTTCCAGGGCGGGTCGTTCAGCAGCGTCGTCGGCGACGGTTACATCGGGCCGACCCTGACGGCGCCGTATTCCGAGCGCCTGGAGGTCGATTCGGAGGTGACCGGCAGCTTCGTGCTCGGCAGCTGGAGCCGCGAACTCGCCGCCGACAACAAGATCGAGCTGCGCGCCTACTACCAGAGCGAAGTGTTCGACGACCCGCGGGTCGGGGAGGAACGCGGCACCCTGGACGTCGAGGCGCTGCACCGCTTCGTGGTCGGCGGCCGGCACAACATCGTCTGGGGTGTCGGCGGACGCTACAGCCGGGACGATCTCGCCGAGAGCTTCTCGGTCGATTTCGAGCCGGACAGCGACGACCAGTACCTGGTCAACGCCTTCGGGCAGGACACCATGCAGTTCTTCGGCGGGCGGGTGGAGGTCACGCTCGGCACCAAGCTGGAATACAACAGCTACACCGGTCTCGAGGTTCAGCCCAATCTCCGGGCGCTGTGGCACCTGGACGACCGGAACGCCGTGTGGGCGGGCGTGTCGCGGGCCGTTCGCACGCCGTCGCGGGCCGAGAACGACCTCGACATCCTGGGGATCGTGCTGCCGCCGTCCACGGCCGCGGGGCTGCCGACGGCGATCCGGTTCGTCGGCGACCGCGCCGTACGGTCGGAAGAGCTGCTGGCGCTCGAGGCCGGTTACCGGTGGCGGCCGCTGGACAGCGTGTCGTTCGACCTCGCGACCTTCTACAACTTCTATGACCGGCTGGTCACCTCGACGGCCGGCCAGCCCTACGTTTCGACCTCCGGCGGCACGACCCATGTCGTGCTCCCGCTCGATACCGCCAACGACGGCGAGGCGGACGTCTACGGTTTCGAGCTGGTCGGGAACTGGCAGCCGGTCGAGAGCCTTCGGCTGCAGGGCTGGTACTCGTTCTTGCAGACCGACTATGCGCTGAACGCCGATCCGAACCATCAGGTCGGGGTCCGCAGCCTGCTCAACCTGACCCGGACCGTGACCCTCGACGCGGCCGCCCGCTACGTCAGCGAGATCGACAGCAACGACACCGACGCCTACGCCGAACTGGGCATCCGGCTGGCCTGGCGGCCGGTGCCGAACCTGGAACTGGCGATTCTCGGCCAGAACCTCCTGCACAGCGAGCGGTTGGAGTTCAAGGGAGACGAACTGGCCGGAACCATCTCGACCAAGGCCGAACGGTCGGTCTTCGGCTCGCTAACCCTCAAGTTCTAAGAGCATGCCGCGCGGCACCGTCAACGCCCGAGCAACGCGACCAGAACGACGGCGGCCCAGACCGGTTCTGGGTGCCGCCGTCGTGGCGCTCGCGTCGCTGCTCGCGACGGGAGCCGTGGCGCATCCGGACGACGATCCCAAGGCCGCGGCGGTCAAGGCTGCGTTCGTCTACAACTTCGCGAAGTTCGCGACCTGGCCGGCCCGCCGGTTCCTCTCGCCGTCCGCCCCGGTCATCCTGTGCGTGCGGGGGGACGATCTGGAATGGCGCGCGCTGCGGCCGCTGACGGAGAAGCAGATCGGCGAGCACCCGGTCGAGGTGAGGGTCCTCGACGCCGATATGCCGGTGGACGCCTGTCATATCTTCTTCTCCAGCGAGTTCGTGTCCGGCGGATCGCTGCGCGATGCATTGGCGACGGCGAGTCGATACGCGGTACTGATGGTGTCCGACATGCCCGGATTCGCGTCGCTCGGAGGTCATATCGGGCTTGTCCAGGACCACAACCGGTTGCGCTTTCAGGTGAATCTCGATTCCGTCACGCGGACGGGCGTGAAGTTGAGCTCCAAGCTCCTCCAGTTGGCGGAGATCGTCGGTCCAGCGAGTCAATGATGCCCAGGTGGTTCTCGGATTTATCGCTTCACGCCAAGTTCGTCGCCGCGACCATGCTGGTCGGTTCGGTGGCGACCGCACTCGTCACCGTCGGGTTCCTGTTCTACGCCAACAGCGCGACCCGTTCGGGGATGGTCCGGGAAATGACCGCGCTGGCGCAGGTGCTGGCCGAGAACACCGGTGCGGCCCTGGTCTTCAACGACCCGGTGGCGGCCTCGGAGACCCTGTCGGCGTTGCGCGGAAGACCCGACGTGGTGGCGGGCCGCATCGTCAAGCCGGACGGTACCGCGTTCGCACATTTCGGGACCATGCCGGAGGCCGGCAACGGCAGCATCCAGCTGGCCCGGGACGGGGCACGCTTCGAACTCGAGGGTCTGTGGGTCAGGCAGCCGGTGCTGCTCGACGGCGAGGTGGTCGGCGCGGTCGAACTGGTGGCGTCGCTCGACGGGTTGCGGGACGAACGGAACGCCGTGCTGTCGATCGCGGGTGTCATCGTCGTGCTGTCGACCGTGGTCGCGTTCGCCCTGTCGTCGACGCTCCAGCACACGCTGGTACGGCCGATCATGCATCTGGCCGACGTCATGCGGAAGGTCAGCACCGATCGGGCGTACAACCGCCGGGCCGAGCGGCAGACCAACGACGAGCTGGGGGATCTGATCGCCGGGTTCAACAACATGCTCGAGCAGATCGAGTCGCAGCACACGGAGCTCGCGATGTATCGCGCGCAGCTCGAACGGCTGGTCGACGAGCGGACGTCCCAGCTCCAGGAGGCCAACACCCGGTTGCACGAGACCATCGCCGACCTGCGTGTCTCGAAGGGCGAACTGGAGGCGGCCAACCGCTTCAAGTCCGAGTTCCTCGCCAACATGAGCCACGAACTGCGGACCCCGCTGAACGCGATCATCGGGTTCTCCGAGATCATGGTCGAGGAGCTGTACGGGCCGCTCGGCGACCGCCGCTACGTGGACTACGTCAAGGACATCGGCCAGAGCGCGGAGCACCTGGTCGAGGTGATCGGCGACATCCTGGACATGACCCGCATGGAGTCCGGCAACCTGGTGCTGCGCGAGGAGACCGTGGACGTCTCGACCCTGATCGACGACGCGCAGCGGATCGTTCTGCCCCTGGTGCGATCGAAGGAGATCGACCTGCAGCGGCCGCAGGCGGAGGCGGCGTTGCCGCGCCTGCGCTGCGATCCGATGCGGATCCGGCAGGTCCTGATCAACCTGCTGTCCAATGCCGTCAAGTTCACCGAGTCCGGCGGCAGCATCTCGGTCCGGGTCGAACCGGGGGAGGGGCTGAAGCTGGCGATCTCGGATACCGGCATCGGGATCGGCGAGTCCGATATCGCCCGGGTCCTGACACCGTTCGCCCAGGTCGAGAACACCTTTTCGCGGCGGTACCAGGGGACCGGGCTCGGGCTGTCGCTGAGCAAGACCCTGATGGAGCACCACCAGGGCCGGCTGGAACTGAGCAGCAAGCTCGGCGAGGGCACGACCGTCCTGCTGTGGTTCCCGCCGGCCCGGCTGGAGGCACCGGCGCCCTGAGAGCGGGTCAGCTGCGGCTGGGCTGGCTGTACTCGCTGGCTTCCAGGAAGCGTGGATTCGAGCACTTCAGCCGCTCGACCACCAGCGTGGTCAACACGCCGTGGACCGGACCGAGCAGGTCGTCGTCGTACTCGCCGTCGCGGATCTCGCGGGCGAGATCGCTCAGCAGCGAGCGGACGCGCTCGCCGGAGTCGCCGCCGGCCCGGTGCACGTTGTCCTGGCCGTAGAGCTCGGCGAACGCGTCCAGTACCGTGCGGGCGGGTTCGCTGCCGGCCTCGACTTCGCGCCGGGCGATGGCGATCGCGCTGGCGACCATCAGCGCGGCGTAGCGGGCGCCGCCGTCGAGCGACGGCAGCACCTCGTCGCGCAGGGTCGTCTCGGCGGCGAGCAGAAGATCCAGCCGGTCCGGACGGTCGAACATCACGCAGCCTCCTCGATCGCCCGTATCTGGGTCAGCAGGTCGTATTCCATCTCGGCCGCCTTGCGTGCGGTCAGCGCCAGTTCCATGGAGAACTCGCGGCCGGACAGGTGCCGTTCGCCCTGCTGCAGGGCGATGATCGCCCAGCGCACGGTGCCGAGGACCTCCCAGTACGGGACGGCCGCCCAGTCGAGCCTGCGGCCGGACTCGGCCTCGTAGCCGCGCTGGAAGTCGGCCCGCTCGCCGATCCCGCCGACCGGCCGGTCGTCGGCGCCGAACCGCCAGCAGCGCGCGCACAGCCAGCCGATGTCCTCGAGCGGGTCCGACCAGCTCGCGAACTCCCAGTCCAGCACCGCCGTCACGACAGGCCCCTCGGTCGCGTCGACCATCAGGTTGCCGCAGCGGAAGTCGCCGTGGCCGAGCGCGGCGGCAGCGGTCTCCGGCGCGTTGCGGTCGAGCCAGCGGGTCGCCCATTCGAGCACCGGGTAGGGCCGGGGCAGGGCGTCGAGCTGCGCCAGGAACTCGGCGACCCGGCGGCGGGCCGGCGGCCCGGCGTCGGCGTCCAGGAACGCGAGGTCGGGGCGCGGCGGCACGATCGAGTGGATGCGCGCGAGCTCCCGTCCGATCGCCTCGGTCAGTGCGGCGCGGTGCGGATCGAGCGCCGGATCCCGCGCCAGGGTGCGCGGGTTGGCGGTGCCGGCGGCCCGGCGCATCAGGTAGAAGGGCTTGCCGAGCAGGTCGCCGGCAGGATCGGCGGCGAGCGGCTCCGGAACCGTCACCCCGGCCGCGAAGGCCGCCTTCAGCAGGGCGTACTCCTCGACCTTGGTGCGGCTGGCCGAGACGCCCGACGGCGCGTCGGTGCGCAGGACCAGCCCGAGGGTTCCGGCGTGCGGCCCGTCGGTCACCAGGGCGTCGAAGGTCCAGTTCTCCTGGATTGCGCCGCCCGGCATCTTGGCCGGTTCGGTCAGCCGGATCTCCGAGGCCCCGAGGGCTCCGGCGATCCAGCGGCCGAGTGCCTCCAGCGCCTCGCCCTGCATCGGCTAGACGCCCCAGGACCAGAAGTCGCCGCGCTCCTTCTGGTAGAACCGGGCCAGCACCATCTTGTGGACCTCGGAGGCGCCGTCGACCAGGCGGGCCTGGCGAGCGTAGCGGTAGATCCACTCCAGCGGCGTGTCCTTGGAGTAGCCGCGCGCGCCGTTGATCTGGATGCCGACGTCGACCGCCTCCTGCAGGGTGTCGGCGACGTGGATCTTCGCCATCGACACCTCCTTGCGGGCGAAGTCGCCGTTCGCCAGCTTCCAGGCCGCCTTCATGGTCAGCAGCCGGCCGATCTCGATCTTGTAGGCGAGGTCGCCGAGCATGGTCTGGACGGTCTCGCGGTCGGCCAGCCGGATGCCGAAGCCCTCGCGGCGCTCGGCGTACTCGATGGCGATCTCCATCGAGCGCTTGGCGAGGCCGAGCCAGCGCATGCAGTGGGTCAGGCGTGCGGTGCCGAGCCGGATCTGGGTCAGCTTGAGGCCGTCGCCGACCTCCATCAGCCGGTCCTTGTCGTCGATCTCCAGCCCCTCGAACTCGATCTCGCAGTGACCACCGTGCTCCTCCGGACCCATGATCGGGATCCGCCGGATGATCCGCCAGCCCGGCTGGTCCTTGTGGAACATGAAGGCCGACAGCCCCTTGCGGGCGTCGTCCGAGGTGCGGGCGATCAGGATGAAATGGGTGGCTTCCTCGGCCCCGGTGATGAACCACTTGCGACCGGTGACCTTCCAGCGGTCGTTGCCGGCCGGCTCGGCCCTGGTCAGCATCATGCCCGGGTCGGATCCGGCGCCGGGCGACGGCTCGGTCATCACGAAGGCCGAGCGAACCGCGCCGTCGACGATCGGCTTCAGCCAGCGCTGCTTCTGGTCCGGCGTGGCGACCCGGTTCAGCACGTACATGTTGCCGTCGTCGGGGGCGGCGCAGTTGAAGCAGGCCGGCCCGAAGATCGACCGGTTCATCTCCTCGTAGGCCGCTGCCATGCCGATCTGGTCGAACCCGAGACCGCCCATCTCGCGCGGCATCTGCGGCGCCCAGAGTCCGGCTGCCTTGACCTTGGCGCGAACCGTCTCCAGGCGGTCGAGCCGGATGTTGTCGTGCTCGTCATAGGCTGACGGGTCGGCTTCGAGCGGAAGGATGTGCTCGCCGACGAACGCGCGGACCTTGGCGCGATAGGCCTCGACCTCGGCGGGAAGATGGAAGTCCATGGGGGGTCGCTCGGCTGGTTTCGACCGCCTAAGATACCGCCGCCGCGCCGCGGCGCAACGCACCAGACCCCGAAGAAGAGGGAAACATCCAATGAGCATCAAGCGCTTCCAGACCGCGACCCGGATGAGCCAGGGCGTGGTTCACGGCGGCACGGTCTATCTCGCCGGCCAGGTGGCCCAGGGCGCCGGCGGCAAGAGCGTCGCCGAGCAGACGAAGGACATCCTCGGCCGCATCGACGCGCTGCTGGCCGAGGCGGGCAGCGACAAGGAGCACGTCCTGTCGGCGACCATCTGGCTGAACTCGATGGACGATTTCGCCGAGATGAACGGCGTGTGGGACGCCTGGGTGCCGGCCGGCCATGCCCCGGCGCGCGCCTGTGTGGAGTCGCCCCGGCTGGCGGCGCCGCAGTACACCGTCGAGATCGGCGTCATCGCCGCCGTGAAGTGACGGGACGGACCGGCGTCGGCGCCCTGTTCGCGCCGGCGCCGGCCCGAGCCTTTCGGCCCGAGCCGTTCAGTCCGGGCCGGTCGCGCCGGTGGTCGCCAGCCGACGTATCCAGGCTTCCTGTTCGGGTGTCTCGATGGCGCCCGGACGGACCCGCCGTACCGCCGCGATCGCGGCGTCGGGCGTCATGCCGCCCGCGACCAGTAGCGCCGCCGTCACCGTACCGCTGCGCCCCTTTCCGCCTCGGCAATGCACCAGCACACGCTCTCCGGCGGCGAGCCGGGCGAGCAGCCGGTCCAGGATCGCCGGCCAGCGCCGTTCGAAGCCGGTGTCGGGTGCGGTGAAGTCCTCGATCGGCGCGTTCAGCCAGGGGATCCCGAGTGCCGCGAACCGGCCGGCGATATCGCCCCAGCCGAGGGCGGCGGCCTCGCCGGGCGTCGTCAGGCCGAGCACGCAGGACGCGCCCCATTCGGCAATGGCAGTGGCATCGCCGTCCTCCGCCGGCACCGGGCCGAGCGCCAGCCGCCCCGCCCAGCGGCCGTCGTCGACCGCCGCGATCGGATAGTCCGTCAGCCGACGTCCCTGATGAAGCGGCCGATGGTCGGGGCGATGTTCTCCCGCCACTTGCGGCCGTTGAAGATGCCGTAGTGCCCGACCCTGGGTTCCAGGTGGTCGCGTCGGCGCGCCTCCGGGATGTTCGGGGTCATGCGATGGGCCGCCAGCGTCTGGCCGGGGGCCGAGATATCGTCCAACTCGCCCTCGATCGTCAGCAGGGCGGTCCTGCGGATCGCCTCGGGCCGGACCGGCAGGCCGCGCCACCGCATGACGCCGCGCGGCAGCTGGCGCTCCTTGAACACCCGCTGCACGGTCTCGAGGTAGTACTCGGCCGGCACGTCCATCACCGACAGGTACTCGTCGTAGAACCGCTGCTTGCCTTCCGCGGACTCGCCGTCGCCCTCGACCAGGTGGCGGAACATCTGCAGATGGGCGGCGAAATGCCGGTCCGGGTTCATGGCGATGAACGCGCCGATCTGCAGAAATCCCGGATACACCCGCCGGTGCGCGCCCGGGTAGTAGGGCGGCACGGTGGTGATGCAGCGGGTCTCGAACCAGCTCATGTCGCGGGCATCGGCGAGCTGGGTGACCACGGTCGGCGCGCCGTCCGGGTCGATCGGCCCGCCCATCAGGGTCATCGACGCCGGCTGCGCCGGGTCCTCCTGGTCGGCCAGCAGCGCCACCGTCGCCAGCGTAATCGGGGCCGGCTGGCAGACCGCGATCACGTGCAGGTCGGGCGCCAGATGCCGCATGAAGTCCATCAGGACGCCGATATAGTCGTCCAGGTGGAACGCGCCCTGGCTGAGCGAGATGCCACGGGCGTCGATCCAGTCGGTGACGTACACGTCGTGGTCGGCGATCAGTGCCTTCACGGTGCCGCGCAGCAGCGTCGAGAAGTGGCCCGACATCGGTGCGACCAGCAGGACCTTCGGATCGCTTCGGGACGTCTCGCGGCGGACGTGGACGAGATCGCAGAACGGCGTCGACAGCACCGGCTCGAACGCGACGGCGACCGGTCCGTCCGGCGTGTCCGCCGTGTCGATCTCCCAGTCCGGCTTGCCGCGGTGCTTGATCATCCCGTCCAGCACCTCGACTCCCGCCTCGAGGGCGCGGCCGAAGGCCAGATAGGACAACGGGGCGAGCGGGTGGCCGTTCAAGGCGACGGTGGTCTGGGTGAGCAGGCGGACCGGGGCGAGCAGCGCCCGCTGGGTCTCGTACAGGGAATAGAGCAAGACCGGTGACTCCGTGCCGTGACGGAACTTTCCCCCGAAAGGACCGGTATCAGGCTCCCCGAATTTCAAAAGATCAAGATTGACCGGTTTTCGAATCTATGTTCGCCGAGTCGTATCGTCATATGACCGGCCGGTCGGACGACGGCGTCGCTGCCGCCGCCGTCCGTCGCCAGGACCCGTGAGGGTCCGCGTCAGGCCAGGATCAGGCTCTCGACCTGCTCCAGGAAGAACGTCAGGCCGATGCCCGCGACCACCGCACCGGCGAGGCGCGGCCGGACGGCTTCGGGCCCGGCCGCCTTCCACAGCCGCACGGCCAGCAGCCCGGCGGCGACGGCGATGCCGTACTGGACCGCCGAGAAGCCGGCGAGGTAGGCCAGCAGCGGAGTCGGCTCGGCACCGACGATGCTCTGGCCGTAGGCCCAGCCGTGGAACAGCCCGGCGAGCGCGAACAGGCCGAGCAGGGCCGGGCTGCCGATCGACCGGCCGGACAGCACGACCGCGCCGATCGCCACGACCGACAGCGCGATCACGAACTCGGCGGCCGGGAGCGCGGTGCCCGCCACCTGCAGGAGGCAGCCGGCCACGGTGGCGGCCACGAAGGCCAGCGGCGAAAGCAGGCGGTTGCCGGTGAACGCCGCCGCGACTCCGGCGGCGACCACGAACGCCAGGTGATCGACGCCGATCACCGGATGGCCGAGGCCCGACAGCAGGCCGGTCGCGAGGGTATCGGGAACCTGGCCGCCCATCGCGTGGTGGGCCAGGGCCGGCGACGCCGAGGCGGCCAGGACGACGGGAACGAGCGCCAGGGCGCGACGTGAATGCATCATGTAATCTCCTCGGTCGTCCACCCGACGACCATTGGGGTTTCGTGGGCGGCGGCAGGTCTCCTGGCTCGCGCGTCGTCGCGGCTCGCCCAGCCTTCCCACCCGGACCCGGTCCGCGGCAGTGGCATGCAGGGCGACGCTCGGCGCTCACAGTTGCGGGGGCAGCCACGGCATCGGCCCCTGATGGGTACGCCTCACCGTGTTCCCTATTGTGCCGTCTCCGCGTCCGCTCGGACGGCACCGCCGGGCGGCATTCTCGGGCGACCGGTGCCCGCGATCAACGACGGATTTCGGCTGCCGTCCGCGTGGTCGCGCAGACTTTGTCCGTGATAAAATCCGGCCCCGCAACCGGACCGGACGAACCTGCCATGGACGCCTCGAACGTTGCCCGCGCATCGGCCGAGCCACCGGTGGTCTGCCGCGACGCAGCCGGCGTGGTCGCCGAGCTGGACCGGCTCTACCGGCGGCAGGTCGAGTTCCTGCAGTCGCGGTTCCGGACGTTCGAGTCGGGCGGGTTGGAGGGGCGGACCCGGGCGGTCTATCCGATGGCCCGGCTGGTGGTCGACGACGAGCAGGCGCATCGGCCGCTCGCCACCTTCGGGTTCGCCGACCAGCCCGGCGTGTACGAGGGCACCTTCACCCGGATCGACCTGTTCGGCCCGCATCTCCGGAAGCAGTTCGCCCGGATCATCGAGAACCACGGCGCCCCGATCGAGGTGTGCCTGTCCGACACGCCGATTCCGCTGCCGTTCGCGTTCCCGGACGGGATGGTGGTGGGCGACGGCTTCGACGCCGCCGCGATGACCCGGCTGAAGCGGCACTTCGACATGCCGGCGCTGGCCCTGATGGACGACCGGATCGTCAACGGCGAACTCGCGCCGGAGCCCGGCGAGCCGCTGCCGCTCGGCCTGTTCACGGCGCCGCGGGTCGACTACTCGCTGCACCGCCTGCGCCACTATTGCGGCACGGCGCCCGAGCACTTCCAGAACTTCGTGCTGTTCACCAACTACCAGGTCTACGTCGACGGCTTCGTGCAGCGGGCCGAGGCGCTGGTCCGCGATCCCGGCAGCGGCTACGTCGCCTTCGTCGAGCCCGGTGGCCGGGTGTTGCGCAAGGACGGCACGGCGGTCGGGGTGCCGGCGTCCCGGGCCCCGCAGATGCCGGCCTACCATCTGGTCCGCGACGACAACCAGGGCGTGACGATGGTCAACATCGGGGTCGGGCCGTCGAACGCCAAGACCATCACCGACCACGTGGCGGTGCTGCGGCCGAACGCCTGGGTCATGCTGGGACACTGCGCCGGCCTCAGGAACACCCAGCGGCTCGGCGACTACGTGCTGGCGCACGCCTACCATCGGGACGACCACGTGCTCGACGACGACCTGCCGGTCTGGGTGCCGATCCCGGCCCTGGCCGAGGTCCAGCAGTCGCTGGAGCAGGCGGTGGCCGACGTCACCGGCCTCGATCCGGTCGGGGTGAAGCGGATCATGCGCACCGGCACCGTGGCGTCGACCGACAACCGCAACTGGGAACTGCGCGAGCAGCACGAGCCGGACCGGGCGCTGTCGCTGTCGCGGGCGATCGCCCTCGACATGGAGAGCGCCACGGTCGCCGCCAACGGCTTCCGGTTCCGGGTGCCGTACGGGACGCTGCTGTGCGTCTCCGACAAGCCGCTGCACGGCGAGCTCAAGCTGCCGGGTATGGCCGACGACTTCTACCGTCGGCAGGTGGCGCAGCACCTGGACATCGGGTTTCGGACCATGGAACTGCTGCGGGCGCTGCCGCCGGAGCAGCTGCATTCCCGCAAGCTGCGCAGCTTCAACGAGGTGCCCCTGCAGTAGCCGGCGTCAGTAGTAGAGCTTGCGGGAGCCGGCGAGGGCGGCCGGCTCCTCCGGCCGGCGGATCGTCACGACGGCGCCGCGGATCGTCAGGGTGTCGCCGCACCGGTCGATCTGGATATCGGTGTCGCCGGCCGGCTGCAGTTCCAGGTCGAGCCCGGCGGCCCGAACCGGGGCGAACCAGTCGGCGACGGCCCGGCTCAGTCGGGCGATGGGCGATCGGTCCGGCAGGTCCAGGACGGTCTCGGTCATGGTCGGCTCCTCGGGGCACACGGCTGCAGCATAATCGGCCAGGGCCGCCGTTCCGGCATTGATCCAGCGCAAAGTCGGTCACGCCGCCCGCAGGCGCTCCTCGGCCAGCCGGTCGGCAGCGGTCGAGGTCGGGATGCGCTCGGCGTCGGCGATCTCGAAGATCCGTTCCAGGGTGTCGTGGATCCGGGCGATGCGGGCGAACGCCGCCTGCCGGTCGTAGGGGCGTCCAGTGCGCGTCGACTCGTGGCTCACGTTGATGATGCCGCCGGCGTTGATCGCGTAGTCCGGCGCGTACAGCACCCCGCGCTCGGCCAGTGCCGCCCCGTGGCGGGCTTCGGCGAGCTGGTTGTTGGCCGAGCCCGCCACCACCGGCGCCCGCAGCTCCGGGATCGTCTCGTCGTTGAGGACGGCCCCCATGGCGCAGGGTGCGAATACCTCGACCGGCTCCGCATGTATCCGGGCCGGCGCGACGGCGCGGGCGCCGTAGCGCCCGACCGCGGTCTCGACGCGCTCGGCGGCGAGGTCGGCGACGACCAGCTCCGCGCCGGCGTCGGCCAGGTGCTCGGCGAGGCACAGCCCGACATGGCCCAGCCCCTGGACCGCGACCCTCAGCCCGGCGAGGCTGTCGCCGCCGAGCCGCCGCCTTGCCGCGGCCTGGATGCCCACGAACACGCCGAACGCGGTGGCCGGTGACGGATCGCCGGCGCCGCCTTCGGGGATGCCCGCGACATGGGCCGTCGCGGTGCGCACGACCTCGAGGTCGGCGACCGAGGTGCCGACGTCCTCGCCGGTGACGTAGCGGCCGCCCAGCCGTTCGATCGCCCGGCCGAAGGCGCGCCACAGGGCGGCCGACTTGTCGCGCCCCGGGTCGCCCAGGACGACCGCCTTGCCGCCGCCCAGCGGCAGTTCGGCCAGCGCCGACTTGTAGGTCATGCCGCGCGACAGCCGCAGGGCATCGGCGATCGCATCCTGCTCGGTCGGGTAGGCCCACATCCGGCAGCCGCCGAGGGCCGGTCCGCGTGTGGTGTCGTGGATGGCGATGATGGCCTGCAGGCCGGCGTCGGGATCCGACGCGAACACGACCTGCTCGTGGCCGGCGTAGTCGGGGGCCTTGAACACTGGCATGGCTTCTCTCCCGCAACAGCCCCGCCCCTTTTCCCCAGGATGGGAAGCGGTGGCGGGTTGCGGAAGACGGGGCGGCGGGAAAAGACCGATCCGGTCCTGTCGTGCGGCCGGACGGCCACCGGCATTGCGCCGGACCGGCCGTCGGCGACAGAAACCTGCCGGACCGCTACTCGCCCGGTTGCGGGCTCGGGGTGCCGGGGCGGGACCCGCGTGCCGCCATCACCTCCACCGCCTTGCCGAGAACGCCGCGCGGCATATAGATGATGAACAGCACCAGCATCAGCCCGTAGACGGTGACGTCGAGGCCGTGGAACTCGTGGCCGAAGCCGAGCCGCAGGCCCTCGCCGAGCAGCAGGGTGATGACCGCGCCGACGGTCGGGCCGAGCTGCACGAACATGCCGCCGGCGATCACCGCGAACACGATCTGCAGCGAGATCGCGATGCCCGACACCGTCTCCGGGTTGATGTACTGCTGGTACTGGCCGTAGACCGCGCCGCCGAACGCCGTCATCGCCGCCGAGATCACCGTCACGGTCAGCTTGGTGCGGGTGACGTGGACGCCGAGCGACGCCGCCGCGTCCTCCTCCTGGCTGATCGCCTCCATGGCGTAGCGCATCATCGAGCGGTCGACGGCGCGCCAGATCAGCAGCCCGACCAGCCAGACCCCGACGATGATGTAGAACCAGACGGTCTTCGAGGCGAACTGCAGGGCGTACAGCGAGACCGGGTCCTCCGGCGAGACCACGCCGACCGGCGTCACGCCGAGCGAGCCGCCGGTGGTGTCGCGCAGCGCCACGATCAGCAGCCGGGCGACCTCGGTCAGGGCCAGGGTGACCAGCGCGAAGTAGTGGCCGGTGATTCGGAACCGGAAGCAGGGCAGGCCGATCAGCAGGCCGAGGATCGCCGAGGCCAGTACCGACAGCGGAATGCCGATCCAGGGCGTCAGTCCGGCCAGGTTCCACAGCATGGTGGTGCCGTAGGCGCCGATGCCGAGAAACGCGCCGTGGCCGAGCGATACCAGCCCGAACCGGCCCATCACCGACCAGCCGGTGTAGACGAAGCCCCACAGCAGGATCGAGATCGCGATGTGCAGGACGTAGTCGCTGAACCCGAGCAGCGGGAACGCCAGGATGGCGGCGAGGCCGGCACCCTTGAGGATGGTCAGGTTGCGGGAGGTCGAGGCGTCCATCGTCCGGTCCTCCTCAGCTCTTCGATCCGAGAATGCCCTGCGGGCGGATGAACATCATCACGATGAAGAACACGAAGGCGAGGACGTAGCCCCACTCGACCTCGGCGTAGAAGCCGCCGAGCGCAATGAACTCGGCGAAGATGAACGCCGCGATGAACCCGCCGATCATGTTGCCCAGGCCGCCCAGCACGCAGACCATGAAGGTGATCGGGCCGAAGGTCAGGCCGATCGCCGGGTGGATGTCGTACAGCAGCACCAGCAGGCAGGCCCCGAGGCCGGCCAGCCCGCCGCCGAGCGCCGAGGTCACCAGGTAGATCTTGCGCGGGCTGACCCCCATCAGGGGCATGACGTCGCGGTCCTGGCTGATCGCCCGGATCGCGGTGCCGAGATAGGTCTTCTTCAGGAACAGCCACAGCGCCACGACCGCGACGATCGACACCGAGAACGCGATGATCCGTGACACCGGGAAGTACATTTCGGCGACCGAGACGCTGCCGAACGACACCCCGAGGTTCCGGAACTCCACCGAGAACATCATGGTGGCGAGGCCCTGCAGGAAGAACAGCACGCCGCCGGTCACCAGCAGCTGATTGATCGGCTCGGTATGGAGGATCGGCCGGATCACCAGGTGGTGGAGCAGGGCGCCGAGCACGGCGACCACCAGGATGCCGGCCAGGAACGCCAGCGGCAGCGGCACCCCGAAATCGGTGTACAGGAAGTAAATCGTGTACATGCCGAGCATGATCAGCTCGGCGTAGCAGATCCACACCACGTCGATGACGCCGAAGATGATGTTCAGGCCGAGCGACAGCAGCGCCAGCACCCCGCCGAACAGCAGGCCCTGGATCACCGTCTCCCAGAGGAACGGATCGAGCAGCGAGAATTCCATCGTCTACCCTTTCCTCAGAGACCGATATAGGCGCGGCGGACCTCGTCGTTCTCCAGGAGCTCCTGGGACGCGCCGCTCATCTTGATCCGGCCGACCTCGAGCAGGTACGCCCGGTCGACCACCTTCAGAACCTGCTGGATGTTCTGCTCGACGATCAGCACCGTGTAGCCTTCCTGGCGGATCCGCCGGACGAGGTCGAACACCTGCTGCACGATCACCGGCGCCAGGCCGGCCGACGGCTCGTCCAGCAGCAGCAGCTTCGGCCCGGACATCAGGCCGCGGCCGATCGCGCACATCTGCTGCTCGCCGCCGGACATCGTGCCGGCGAGCTGGTGGCGGCGCTCCTTCATGCGCGGGAACAGCTCGTAGACGAACGCCAGGCGCTCGTCGAAGCGCGACCGGGCGCCGTTGATGAACGCCCCCATGCGCAGGTTCTCCTCGACCGTCAGCCGCGGGAACAGCCGCCGGTGCTCCGGCACGTGCGCGATGCCGAGCTCGATCACCCGGTGGGCCGGCACGCTGTCGAGCGACTGGCCCTCCATGGCGATGTGGCCGCCGTTCAGCGGGATCACCTTGGAGATCACCCGCAGCAGGGAGGTCTTGCCGGCGCCGTTCGGCCCGATGACGGCGACCGCCTCGCCGGCGCGCACTTCGAGGCTGACGCCGAACAGGGCCTGGAAGGTCCCGTAGCCGGCGGATACGTTCTCCAGTGTCAGCATGCGGCGGCTCCCCCGGCAGCTTCACCGGCAGACCGCCCCGCGACCTGGGTCTGGACGCTCTCGGCGTCGGTCCCGAGGTAGACCTCGACCACCTTGGGGTCGTGGGCGACCTCCTGTGGCAACCCGGTGGCGATGATCTCGCCGTGGTCCAGCACCACGCAGCGGTCCACGACCCGCATCAGCACGCCCATGATGTGTTCGACCCAGATGATGGTGATCCCGCGCTCGCGCCGGATGTCGCTGAGCATGTCGGCGGCCTGGTCCATCTCCTGCTCGTCGAGACCGCCCAGGCTCTCGTCGGCCAGCAGCAGCCGCGGCTGGGTGGCCAGCGCACGGGCCAGCTCGAGCTTCTTGAGCCCGGCGGCGCCGAGTCCGTCGACCCGGACGCTCGGGTCGGTCGGCAGCTGGGTGAGGGTCAGCGCGTCTTCGGCCCGCTTCCAGGCCTCCGAGCGGGAGATCAGGCGGTTGGCCCCGAAATACGCGGCCAGGGCCACGTTCTCGAGAATCGTGAGTTTCCGGAACGGCCGCGGGATCTGGTAGGTCCTGGCGATCCCGAGGTGGCAGACCTCGGTCGGCGACAGGCCCCCGATCTCGCGGCCTTCCAGCTTGATCGAACCGGCGCTCGGCGGCAGGGCGCCGGCGATGAGGTTGAACGTCGTGCTCTTGCCCGAGCCGTTCGGCCCGATCAGGCCGAGGATCTCGCCCTCGGCCAGGTCGAAGCCGATGCGGTCGACGGCGGTAAAGCCGCCGAACCGCTTGGTCAGGTCGCGCACTTCCAGCATGGTCCCCATCGCCGGTCCCCCCAATCGACGTCGGTAGGCTAGTGCCGTCCGGTCAGCGCGCGTAGGCGTGGCCGGCCGGCAGCGGGAGCACCGGATCCATGGTGCGGATGGCCGACGGCCAGACGATCTTGGTCACGCCGTCCACGTACTGCATCACGACCGGCGAGGAACGCTCGTTCTGGCCGGCCATCTCGTGGCCCGGCGGGTTGAACTTCACGCCGTAGCCCTGGATCGTTCCGCCGACCGGAATGTCGGTGTCCAGCGCCGCCTTGCGAAGGGCCTCGGGATCGTAGCCGCCGTAGGTCTTGATGGCGCGCGGCAGCACGTCGGTGAAGAAGATCCAGGCCTGGTTGAAGCCCATGGAGGTGTGCGGCGGCACCTGCTCGGCGCCGGTCTGCGCCTTGTAGCGCTTCACCATCTCGGCGGTCAGGTCGCCGAGGCCGGGGGCCAGGGTCTTCGGGTCCAGCAGCTGGGCGGCCACCGGGTCGACGTTGTAGATGAAGTCGGCGTCCTTGCCGAAGGTCGCCACCAGCTTGTCGATCTGGCCGTAGCCGGCACCGTGGCCGATCAGCGCCAGCCACTTCAGGCCCTGCTCCTTGGCCTGGCGCAGGAACAGCGTGATGTCCGGGTTGTAGCCGGTGTGCAGGATGACGTCCGGCCGGGCCCGGCGCAGCTTGGTGACCAGGCTAGACAGGTCGGGCGCGGTGGCGGCGTAGCCCTCCTTGAGGACCACGTTCATGCCGTACTTCTTGCAGTTCTCCTCGTTGCCCGAGGCGACGCCGGAGCCGTACGGCCCGTCCTCGTGGATGATCGCGACCTTGAGGTCCGACGGCTTGATGCCGAGCTTCGCTTCGGCGTTCTCGTTCAGGAAGGTGCACGATGCCCAGCCGAACTGGTCGGAATGGACCTGGCCGCGGAACACGTACTGCAGGTTCTTGCCCTTGAACACCGCCGAGGCGACGCAGACGTTCGCCCACATGAACTTCTTCTGGGAGTCGACCTTCTGGGCCATCGGCACGCAGTGCGCCGACGAGTAGACGCCCATGATCAGGTCGACCTTCTCCTGGTCGAGCAGGCGGGTCGCCTCGTTGATCGCGACCTCGGCCTTGGACTGGGCGTCGGCGGTGATGGCCTCGATCTTGTGGCCCTCGACGCCGCCCTTCTCGTTGATCAGGTCGATGGCGATCTGGGTGCCGATGGCGGCGGCCTGCGACCCGCCGGCCGCGAACGGCCCGGTGAAGTCGTAGATCACGCCGATCCTGATCGGGTCGGCGGCCTGGGGAGACGCGAAGGGTACGGTGGCCACCGCTGCGGCCCCGAGAACACCCCACATCGCCCGACGCACGGATGTCGTGAACGTCATGACGCTTCCTCCTGTCTTGAGAATGCCGGCCGGCGGACCCGGCTCTGGAACGATGGCAGGCGCAGTGTCCGCGGCAAAACGGCGCGGAGTCAACCGCCTGAGATATCAGATGATCCTCGATTGCGACCCGCGGCCGGGCGAGCGATCATCTCCGGTTGCCGACCTGCCCTCATCCCGGACGTCTTGCGCAAGCGGGGCGATCCGGGATGAGGGCAGGTCGGCGGTCCGGCGTTGGGCTCATCGGCCCGGGTCGGCGATCTTCAAGGACTCGATGACCGGCATGGCGAAGAGCGGCCTGCCGCTCTCCCCGCCATCCTCAGTCGAAGGTCTCCAGCGCGTCTACCGCCGCGCGGTCGTAGCCGAGCGAGGCCTTCAGCAGCTGCTGGGTGTAGCGGTGCGACGGCTCCGACCGGCGCAGCTGGTCGACCGTCATCTCCTCGACCACCCGGCCGGCGTTCATCACCGCCAGCCGGTCGCACATGTGGGCGATCACCGCCAGGTCGTGGCTGACCAGGACGTAGGTCAGGCCGTGCTCGCGCTTGAGCCGCTGCAGCAGGTTGAGGATCTCGGCCTGCACCGAGACGTCGAGCGCCGAGGTCGGCTCGTCCAGCAGCAGGATCTTCGGCTCCAGCATCAGGGCCCGGGCGATCGCCACCCGCTGGCGCTGGCCGCCCGAGAGCTGGTGCGGGTAGCGGAACCGGAACTCCGGGCCGAGCCCGACGTCGCGCAGCAGGTCGACGATTCGGGTGTCGAGGTCGGCGACCCCGTGGATCCGGCCGGGTTCGCCGAGGGTGCGGTCGACCGTGTGGCGCGGGTGCAGCGAGCCGTACGGGTCCTGGAACACCATCTGGACGGTCTCGTAGAACGCGGCGGTCCGCTTCGGCCCCAGGTTCTGGCCCTCGACCGCGATGCGCCCGGTCCAGTCGGTCGCCAGCCCGGCGATCGCGCGCAGCACGGTCGACTTGCCGGAACCGGATTCGCCGACCAGCCCGAAGCTCTCGCCGCGGTCGACCGCGAACGAGACGTCGCGGACCGCATGCACCATCTCGTCGCCCTTGCCGAAGCGGACGTCGAGATGCTCGATGGCCAGTGCCGCTTGTTGGAGGGCGATCTCAGAGGACGCGCGCATCGACACCGGGCTCCGTCTTCCAGGCTTCTTGGCGGGTGAGGGTGGAGAGCCGCTCGACAGGCTGGTCGACCCGCGGCAGCGAGGCCAGCAGCCCGCGGGTGTAGGGGTGCTTGGCGGCGTGCAGCTCCGAGGCCCGGCAGGTCTCGACGATCTGGCCGGCATACATGATCACCACCCGGTCGCAGAACGAGGCCACCAGGTTCAGGTCGTGGCTGATGAACATCAGGCCCATGCCGCGACGGCTGACCAGGTCGTCGACGATCGCCAGCACCTGCATCTGCACGGTGACGTCGAGTGCCGAGGTCGGCTCGTCGGCGATCAGCAGGTCCGGGTCCGGGATCAGCATCATGGCGATCATGATGCGCTGGCCCATGCCGCCCGAGACCTCGTGCGGATAGGCGCCGTAAACCCGCTCGGGATCGCGGATGCGCACAGCCTCGAGCATTTCCAGCGTCCGCCGCCTTGCTTCCGACGGCGACGCCTTGGTGTGCACCCGGTAGGCCTCGGCGATCTGCCGGCCGACCGTCATCACCGGGTTCAGCGAGAACTTCGGGTCCTGCATCACCATGGCGATGCGGTTGCCGCGGATCTCGCGGTACTGGCGCTCGGACAGCGACCGCAGGTCGATGCCGTCGAACTCCATCTTGCGGGCCTCGACGATGCCCGGCGGCCGGATCAGCCCGAGCACGGCACGCCCGGTCATGGTCTTGCCGGAGCCGGACTCGCCGACGATGCCGACCTTCTCGCGGCCGACCGAGAAGCTGATGTTGCGGACCGCCTCGACCACGCGGGTGCGGGTCGGGAACCGGACCGAGAGGCCCTCGACCTCGAGCAGCGGCTTGCTTGCGTTCCCGGTCATCGGCCGGACCTCGGGTCGAGGGCGTCGCGCAGGCCGTCGCCCAGCAGGTTGAAGCCGAGGCTGACGGTGAAGATCGCCAGGCCGGGCACGGTCGCCACCCACCACTGGTCGAGGATGAACTGCCGTCCGGTCGAGATCATCGCGCCCCATTCCGGCAGCGGCGGCTGGGCGCCGAGGCCGAGGAAGCCGAGGCCGGCGGCGGTCAGGATGATGCCGGCCATGTCGAGGGTGACGCGGACGATCACGCTGGAGATGCACAGCGGCATGACGTGGCCGATGACGATGCGAAGCGGCGACGCGCCCTGCAGGCGGATCGCGGCGATGAAGTCGGAGTTGCGGATCGTCAGGGTCTCGGCCCGGGCGATACGGGCGTAGGGCGGCCAGGAGGTGAGGGCGATCGCCAGCACGGCGTTGCCGATCCCGGGGCCGAGCGCCGCCACGAACGCCAGCGCCAGGACCAGCCGCGGGAACGCCAGGAACACGTCGGTGAAGCGCATCAGCACGGTGTCGACCCAGCCGCCGGCATAGCCGGCGACCGTGCCGATGATCAGCCCGAACACCGGCGCGGTCACCACCACCAGCGCGACCACGTAGAGGGTCACCCGGGCGCCGTAGAGCAGGCGGCTCAGGATGTCGCGGCCGAGTTCGTCGCTGCCGAGAACGAAGCCGGGCGCGCCGGGCGGCTGCAGGCGCCGCGTCAGGTCCTGGGCGATCGGGTCGGCCGGGGCGAGCAGCGGCGCGAAGATCGCCGCCAGCACCAGGACGACCACGATACCGAGCCCGAGCATGGCCAGCGGGTTGCGGGCCAGGCCGAGCCAGCCGAGATAGACCTGCACGCATCGGGCCTGCAGCCGGCTGGTCGGCGAATCGGAGGTCAGCCACGCGTGCAGGCCGCGGTGGCCGGGGGCGGAGACGGCGTGATGGGTCATGCGTGCCTCCTCACCGTGCCCGCGGGTCGACGAAGCGGTACAGCACGTCGGACAGCAGGTTGAGGCCGATGAACACGATGCCGACGACCACGGTGCCGCCCAGCACGGCGCTCATGTCGGCCGCCAGCAGGGCGTTGGTGATGTAGAAGCCGATGCCCGGCCAGGCGAACACGATCTCGGTGAGCACCGATCCCTCGAGCAGGTTGGCGTAGCTGAGCGCGATCACCGTGATCAGCGGTACCATGACGTTGCCGAGCGCGTGCCGCCAGATCACCCGGGCCTCGGACAGCCCCTTCACGCGGGCCGTCGTGACGTATTCCTGGGCGAGCTGCTCGAGCATGAAGCTGCGGGTCATGCGGCTGACATAGGCGAGCGAGTAGTAGCCGAGCACCGAGGCCGGCAGCACGATGTGCGACAGCGCGTTGGCGAACACCTCGGTGTCGCCGGCGAGCAGGCTGTCGATCAGGATCACCCCGGTGACCTGCGGCACCACGTCCTCGAAGAATACGTCGAGGCGGCCCGGGCCGGCGACCCAGTCGAGCTTGCCGTAGAACACCAGCAGCCCCATCAGGCCGAGCCAAAACACCGGCATCGAGTAGCCGAACAGGCCAAGCAGCCGGACCAGATGGTCGGGCCAGCGTCCCTGGTTGACCGCCGCGACCACGCCGGCCGGCACGCCGATCGCGACGCCCAGGAAGGTGGCGACGGTCGCCAGCTCCAGGGTCGCGGGGAACACCCGGGCGATGTCCTCGATCACCGGGCGCGAGGTCAGCAGCGACATCCCGAAGTCGCCGCGCAGCACCTCGGTGATGTAGTTCCAGAACTGGATGTACAGCGGGTCGTCCAGGCCCATCGCGGCGCGGGTCGCCTCGTAGACCTCCTTGGTCGCCCGTTCGCCGACCACGGCCAGGACCGGGTCGATCGGCATCACGCGGCCGATCAGGAAGGTGATCAGCAGCAGGCCGAGCATGGTGACCGCCAGCGAAACCAGCAGGCGGCCGCCCTTCAGAATGCCGGAACGGGAGGAGAGCCAGGCTCTCCTCCCGCCCGAAGTGGTGCCGGTGAGGCTCATCTGGACCGTGTTACTTCGTGACGGTCCAGTAGTGCACCGACGAGATCGCGCTGCCGGTCACGAGGCCCTCGACGTTCTTGCGCAGCCCGGTCTGCTCGATCTTCTGGAACATGATGACGAACGGGCTGGTCTGCTGGTGCTCGCGCTGGATGGCGCGGTACATCTCGGCGCGCTTGGCGGAGTCGGCCTCCTCGACGGCGGCCGCGGTCGCCTTGGTCATCTCGGGGATGTCCCAGCCGTTCCGCCAGGCCAGCTTGCCGGTCAGCTTCGCCTCGTCGGAGTTGTTCGGGTTGTGGGCGAAGGTGTCGGCGTTGGTGTGCGGGTCCGGATAGTCCGGCCCCCAGGCGCCGAGGTAGACGTCGTGCTCGCGGGCCCGGTACTCGCCGAGCGACTGCTTGCCGGTCATCGGGGTCAGCTCGGCGTTGATGCCGGCCTGGGTCAGCGTGCCCTGGATGGCCTGGGCGATCGCCATGTAGGTCGGCTCGTTGCGGACGTTGATCTTGACCGCGACGTCGGAGGCGTGGCCGGCCTCGGCCAGCAGCGCCTTGGCCTTGGCGATGTCGAGCTTGTACGGCTTGTCCTTCAGCTCGCCGAGATAGGTCAGCGGCAGGAACGCCTGATGCACGGTGTACTGGCCGCGCAGGATGGTCTTGGTCATGCCCTCGTAGTCGACCGCCCACTTGAAGGCCTCGACGACCTTGGGGTCGTTCAGCGGCGCCTTCTTCTGGTTGAGCGACATGTAGACGATCCGGCCGCGCAGATCCTCGTCGACCTTGAGGTCGGCGTTGCCCGAGATCGCCGCGATGTCGTCCGGGGTCAGGTTGCGGGCGACGTCGATGTCACCCTTCTCGAGCTGCAGGCGCTGGCTCGCCGACTCCGACACGTGGCGCACGAACACCCGCTTCATGGCCGGCTTGGCGCGCCAGAAATTGGCGTTGGCCTCAAGCACGTAGGACTCGTTGGCCTTCCACGACTTCAGCGCGTAGGCCCCGGTGCCGGCGGTGTTGGTCTTCAGCCACCCGTAGCCCATGTCGCCGTCCTTCTCGTGGGACAGCGCCGTCTTCTTGTCGACGATCGAGCCGATGGTGGCGCTCAGGCAGTTCAGCACGAAGGACTGCGCATACTTCTTGTCGGTCACGATCACCAGGGTCTTGGCGTCGGTCGCCTTGATGGTGTCGTTGATGTTGTCCTTGGTGAACCCGAACTGGGTCAGGATGAAGGACGGGGTCTTCTCCAGCAGCACCGCGCGCCGCAGCGAGAACTCGGCGTCCTCGGCGGTGAACGGGTTGCCGGACTGGAACGTCACCCCGTCGCGCATGGTGAGGGTGTAGGTCTTGCCGTCCTCGCTGACCGTCCACGAGGCGGCCAGGCCCGGCTGGTAGCCGGCGCTGAGGTTCTTCGGGTCGAACTCGACCAGACGATCGTAGGTGTTCTGCAGCAGGTCGCCGCCGGAGAACTCGAACGCCTCGGCCGGATCGAGCGATACGATGTCGTCGATGGCCGCCGCGACCACCAGCGTGTCTTTCGGCGTCGCGGCCAGGGCGGCCGTCGAGGTCATGGTGACCACGGCCAGCATGCCCGCCGCGAACGCGGACGTGAATTTGGTCATCTGTGATGCCTCCTGTTAGGACCGGCGGTCGCGTTGGTCCCCTGGACCGCCTTCCATGGACGGTCCCGATTGTTACTCGTTTGTGCGGCGCGAGAGAACCCGAATCCTAACCGACCGGTCAGGGCGAATGTCGCCCATCGATGAATTCCGAACGCGGCACTCAGGCGAGTTTCCAGCCGCCTGCGACGTCGAGCACCTGGCCGGTGACGAAGTGGCCGTCGGCCGAGGTCAGGAACAGCGCGGCCGCCGCCACGTCCGCGGGCGTGCCGAGCCGCCGCATCGGGGTGTCGGCGACGATCGCGTCGTTGACCTCGGTCGCCACCCCGCGCATCAGCGGCGTGTCGATCCGCCCGGGCGCCAGGGCGTTGACGTTGACGCCGCTCGGCCCGAGCTCGCCGGCCAGGTGCCTGGTCAGGCCGATCAGCCCGGCCTTGGTGGCCGGGTAGTGGGCGGCGACGAAGCCGACATGGGTCTTTCCGGCGACCGAGGACTGGTTGACGATCGAGCCCCAGCCGCGTCGCGCCATCCCGGGCGCGAACACCCGCACCCCATGGAACGCGCCGGTCAGGTTGACTTCCACCACCCGGTTCCACTCGGCCGGGTCCATCTCCAGCACCGAGGCCGGCTTGCCGGCGTGCTTCGGCGAGATCCCGGCGTTGTTGACCAGGATGTCGACCGGCCCGAGTGCGGCGGCGACCTCGTGGCCGGCCGACTCGACGGCCTCGAACCGGGCGACGTCGCAGGCGACCGCCATCGCCTTGTGGCCGGCCGCGGCGATCGCGCCCGCGGCGTCCTCGGCGGCGTTGCCGTTGGCGTCGAGCACGGCGACCGCCGCCCCGGCCTCGGCCAGCGCCTCGGCGATCGCCCGGCCGATGCCGGAACCGCCGCCGGTGACGACCGCGACGCGGCCGCTGTGTGTCCTGCTCATGCGCCTTCCTCCGATGGAGCGTCGAGCGCCCGGATCGCCGTCCGGACGCCGTCGGGAATCGCCACCTTCTCGCCGGTGGCGTTGATCATCAGCACCAGCACCGCGGTGCAGCTGGCGTGGCAGCCGGCCTCGCCCCAGGCGGCGTACTCCATCACGAACGAGGTGCGCCGCATCGAGCGCACCCGGGCTGTGACGAACACCGGGTCGTAGTAGGCGAGCGGCAGCAGGTAGCGGGCCTCCAGGCTCATCATGACCGGACCCGGGGTGTCCGCCGACAGCCGCGGCAGCCCGGCCGCCTGCAGGTAGCGGTTTCGGGCCGCCTCGAACCACAGCAGGAAGCTGGTGTGGTTGGCGTGCCGGAACGCATCGACGTCGCTCCATTCGACCAGCCGCTCGAAGCCGAAGTGCCAGCCGGGGTCGATCCGGAACCGGGTACGGGCCGCGTCGGAGATGCGGTCGGTCGGCGTTCCGGCGAGCCGGGGGTCGTCGGTGGGGGAAAGGCTGTCGTTCATGGTACAGGTCGCGCAGGTGGAATCGCGGCATCTTCGGCGAGCGACCCGGCGTCGGCAACCGTCCGTGCCGGTCTCGCTCGCCCGCGTTGACCGGCGACCGCAGGTCGACTAGGGATTCCGGCAATCCGGCGGTACACTGTGCCGCCAAGCGTCGAGGAATGGAGGGGTAACGGCATGACCACGCAAGCTCTGAAGCAAGGCGCTGCCAGGGTGTCTCGGCGCGACGCGATGGTCGCGGCCTTCCTGGCGCTGTTCCTCGGCAGCGTGCTGACCTTCGGGACCGGCATGGCGGCGCCGGACGCGGTGCACAACGCCGCGCACGACTGGCGCCATTCGATGGGCTTCCCCTGCCACTGACCTGACGGGTGTCGCAGTGCTCCGGCGCGTCCTGATATCGGCCCTGTTCGCCGGCCTGCTGGCCGGGCTGGCGACGTCGGCACTGCAGGCGGTGACCACCACGCCGCTCATCCTGCAGGCCGAGACCTTCGAGTCGGCCGAGTCGGCGGCGCCGGCCGGGGGCCACGATCACGCCGTACCCGCCGGCGCCACGGCGGCAGCCGGGCACGTCCACGACGAGGACGCCTGGGCGCCGGCCGACGGGATCGAGCGGCTCTTCTACACGACCGTCGCCAACGTCGTCGGCGGCGTCGGCTTCGCGCTGCTGCTGACCGCCGGCTTCGTGCTGCGCGGCGACAGCGTCGGCGGCCGGCGCGGGCTGCTGTGGGGGTTGGCCGGTTTCGCCGCCATGACCCTGTCGCCGTCGCTCGGCCTGCCGCCGGAGGTGCCGGGCAGCGTCGCCGCCGATCTCGCCGCACGGCAGGTCTGGTGGCTGTCGGCCGTCGTGACCGCGGCACTCGGGCTGTGGCTGCTGGCGTTCGGGCGCTCGACCCTGTTGAAGGTCGTCGGCGTCGCCGTCCTCGCCCTGCCGCATCTGGTCGGCGCCCCGCACCCGCACGGCGGCGAGGCCGGGATCGCACCACCCGAGCTGGCGGCCCGGTTCGCCGCCACCTCCATCGTCGTCTCGGCGCTGACCTGGGCGCTGATCGGCTGGCTGGCCGGTACCGTCTACGAACGGCTCGGACCCCCGGAGACCGGGGCGGAGACCGCGACGGCCTGAGGCCGCCGACGCCTCAACCACCGCTCATTTGACGTCATCCCGGACGAGCGCGCCTCGGCGCGATCGTGCCGGGACCCAGGAGGCGACGGGCCTTCGTCGCGTCGACCGCGGAGCGGCGGGTGGGTCCCGGATCCGTCCCGCCTATGGCGACCCGGTCCGGGATGACGGCAGAAGGAGAGGTGGCCCGGGGAAGGCGACGCCGCTTCCCGAGCCCGGTTCACTCCCGCTAGACTTCCTCGAAACACGGCGTGCCGTCCGGTGCGCCCAACCACGAAGACGTTCGAGGAAACGCCATGCCCGAGACCTTCGCCGTTGCCGGCGCCGGCCTGATCGGCCGCGCCTGGGCCATCGTGTTCGCCCGCGCCGGTCACCGCGTGCGCTTGTGGGACGGCGTGCCGGCCGCCCTGGACGCGGCGCTGCCGCTGCTGCGCGCCAACCTGGACGACCTGGAGGCCCAGGGCCTGATCGCCAGCGCCGCCGAGGTCGTCGGCCGGGTCGAGACCGTGGCGAGCCTGGGCGACGCGCTGGACGGGGCGGCATGGATGCAGGAATGCATCGCCGAGCAGGTCGAGCCGAAGGCGGCGCTGTTCGCGGAGGCCGACCGGCTGGCCGGGCCGACTGCGATCCTGGCCTCGTCGTCCTCGGCGATCGCCGCCTCGCGCTTCACCGAGGAACTGCCGGGCCGGCTGCGCTGCCTGGTCGCCCACCCGGTCAACCCGCCCTACCTGGTGCCGCTGGTCGAGTTGTGCCCGTCGCCGTGGACCGACAAGGCGGTGGTCGCGAAGGCGCGGACCGTCATGGAGGCGGTCGGCATGGTGCCGGTCTCGGTGAACCGCGAGGTCGAGGGCTTCGTGCTGAACCGCCTGCAGGGCGCGCTGCTGGCCGAGGCGTTCAAGCTGGTGGCCGACGGCACGATCTCGGCCGACGACCTGGACAAGACCGTCAAGGACGGGCTCGGCCTGCGCTGGTCGTTCATGGGGCCGTTCGAGACCATCGACCTGAACGCCCCCGGCGGGGTCGCCGACTATTGCGCGCGCTACGGCCCGTTCTACGAGCGCCTGCAGGCCGAGCAGGCGCCGGTGCTGGCCTGGGATGCCGACCTGGTGACCCGGATCGAGGCCGAGCGCCGCAAGCACCTGACGGCCGACCGGCTCGGCGAGCGCCAGGTCTGGCGAGACCGCCGGCTGATGGCGCTGCTGCGCCACAAGAAGGACGCCACCGACGAATACGGGGGGTAGGGCCATGCCGCGCGTCATCCGGCTTTCCACCGATACCCCGTGGCAGGAGATCCGCACCACCGCGGCGGACTGGAAGAAGGCCGGCCGCGGCCGGCTCGGCGCCCTGCTGCACCGCATGCACCTGATCCGCGCCTTCGAGGAGGCGGTGCTGGAGCTGGCCGGCGAGGGGCTGGTCAACGGTCCGGCGCATTCCTCGATCGGCCAGGAGGGCGCCGCCGTCGGCGCCATGGCGGCGCTGACCCCGGCCGACCAGATCAACGGCTCGCACCGCGCCCACCACCAGTTCCTCGCCAAGGCGCTCGGCCGCGTGCTGGACGGCGAGGCGATCGATCCGCTGGCCGGTGACGAGCACCCGGCGGTGGCGCCGATGCTGACGCGCACTCTGGCCGAGATCATGGGGCTGCAGCCCGGCTTCACCGGCGGCCGCGGCGGCTCGATGCACCTGCGCTGGGCCGAGGCCGGGGTGATCGGCACCAACGCCATCGTCGGCGGCGGCGTGCCGTTCGCCCTGGGGGCGGCGTGGTCGCGCAAGCAGGCCGGCACCGGCGACGTGGCGGTGACGTTCTTCGGCGACGGTGCCCTCAACATCGGCGCGGCGCTGGAGAGCCTGAACCTGGCCGCCGCCTGGAACCTTCCGATCTGTTTCTTCGTCGAGAACAACCAGATCGCGGTGGCGACCCGGGTCGACGAGGCGACCCGCGAGACCCGGCTGTCGGCCCGCGGCCTCGGCTTCGGGATCCCGGCGTTCCGGGTCGACGGCATGGACCCGCTGGCGGTGGCGCTGACCATGGACAGGGCGGTCGGGATGCTGCGCGCCGGCGAGGGCCCGGTGCTGGTCGAGGCCGACACCTACCGCTACTTCCACCAGTCCGGCCCGCTGCCGGGCTCGGCCTTCGGCTACCGGACGAAGGAGGAGGAGGACGAGTGGCGCAAGCGCGACCCGATCAAGCGGGTGGCGCGCGAGGCGGCCGCCGCCGGCCTGATCGACGACGCCGAAGACGCGCAGCTTCGCGAGCGCTCGGTCCGGACCATGGCCGATGTCGTGGCGAAGCTGGTTGAGCCCGAGGGCAACGGCCGGCGGATCGTGCCGGCGCTGTGGCCGGACACCGCGACCGTCGACGACGGCCTGCGCAGCGACGGCCGCGAGTTCGCCGGAATCGAGTTCGTCGAGCTCGATACCTACGAGGGGGCGGTCGCCGAGCGGAAGTTCATCGACGTGGTCAGCGCCGTCATGGACCGGCGGATGGCGCGCGACCGGCGGGTGATCGTGCTGGGCGAGGACATCCACCGGCTGCGCGGCGGCACCAACGGCGCCACCAAGGGGCTGTACGAGAAGTATCCGGACCGGGTGCTGCCGACCCCGATCTGCGAGCAGACCTTCAGCGGTTTCGCCGGCGGCGTGGCCGTCGACGGGCGCTATCGGCCGGTTGTCGAGCTGATGTATCCCGATTTTGCCTTAGTGGCTTGCGACCAGTTGTTCAACCAGATCGGCAAGTTCCGGCACATGTTCGGCGATACCCTGACCATGCCGGTCGTGGTGCGCGGCAAGGTCGCCATGGGCTCCGGCTACGGCTCCCAGCACTCGATGGATCCGGCCGGGCTGTACGCGCTGTTCCCGGGCTGGCGGATCGTCGCCCCGACCACGCCGTTCGACTATGTCGGGCTGATGAACTCGGCCCTGACCTCGGACGACCCGGTGCTGGTGATCGAGCATCTGGAGCTGTACGCGTCGTCGGGGCCGGGGCCGGTCGACGACTACGATTTCCACGTCCCGCTCGGCCGGGCCCGGGTGGCGCGCCAGGGCGGTGCGGTCACCATCGTGACCTACCTGGCGATGGTCGAGCGCGTGCGGGCGGCGGCCGAGCGGCTGGGCATCGACGCCGAGATCGTCGACCTGCGCAGCCTCGACCGGGCCGGGCTGGACTGGGACACCATCTGCGCCAGCGTCCGCAAGACCGGCGCCCTGGTGGTCGCCGAGCAGGGGCCGCTGACCGGGTCCTACGGCCAGATGGTGTCAGACGAGGCCCAGCGCCGGCTGTTCGACTGGCTGGACGCGCCGGTGCTGCGGATCCATGGCGGCGAGGCGTCGCCGACGATCTCGAAGGTGCTGGAGCACGCGGCCCTGGCCAACGACGCCAGGGTCGAGGCCGGGCTGCGCCGGGCGATGGCCGAGATCGGCCGGCCGCTGCCGGCGGCCGCCGAGTAGCGGCTACTTCTCGAACAGGTCGTCGAGCCGGTCGACCCGCCGGATACCGGGGAACAGCCGCCACCACAGCGCGGTGATGCCGATGGTGACGATGCCGCCGACCAGCACCGACGGCACCGAGCCGATGGCGCCGGCCATCATGCCGGCCCGGAAGTCGCCGAGTTCGTTCGAGGCGTTGATGGCGACCGAGTTGACCGCGCTGACCCGGCCGCGCATGCCGTCGGGCGTGGCGATCTGCACCAGGGTCTGGCGGATGTAGACGCTGACCATGTCGGCGCCGCCGTACACCCCGAGCGCCAGCAGCGACAGCCAGAACGTCTCGGACAGGCTGAACACCACGATCGAGGCGCCGAAAATCGCCAGCGCCACGAAGAACGCCGGCCCCATTTGGCGCGGGGCGGCGATCTGGGTGAGCGCCAGGCCGATCACCAGCGAGCCGACCGCCGGCATCGCCCGCATCACCCCGAGGCCGTCCGGCCCGACGTGCAGCACGTCGCTGGCGAACACCGGCAGCAGGCCCATGACGCCGCCGAACAGCACCGCCATCAGGTCGATCGAGATCGCGCCCAGCACCAGCTTGTTGCGCCAGACGTAGGAGAACCCGCCGAGGATCATCGCCAGGCCGAACGGCTCGGGCGCCTGGACCTTCAGGCGGGCGCCGATCGCCCCGACCGAGGCCGCCGACACCGCGAAGGTCGCCAGGATCACCCAGTACACGCCGTCGCCGGTCCAGGCGATCAGCAGGCCGCCGAGCGCCGGCCCGATCAGCTGCGCCGCCTTGCTGGCCGAGGACGAGTAGGCGATCGCGTTCGGGAACTGCGGCCGCGGCACCAGGTTCGGCAGGATCGCCTGGCTGGCGGTGTGGAAGAACGAGCGCGCCGCCCCGTGCAGCACCAGCACCGCCAGGATCGGCCAGACCGCGCCATCGTCGTGCGACAGGATCGCGATCAGCAGTCCGACCACGACCATGTGGGTCAGGTTGCAGGCGACCTGGATGCGCTTGCGGTCGAACCGGTCGGACGCCAGGCCGGAGACCAGGAACAGTGCCAGCGCCGGGGCGAACTGCGCGAGCCCGACTAATCCGAGGTCCACCGGGTCTCCGGTGACCTGGTAGACGTGCCAGCCGACCGCGACGGTCAGGGCTTGCACGGCGATGGTGTTGCTGGTCCGCCCGCTGACGAACAGCAGGAAGTCGCGGTTGCGCAGGAGCGGCGTCGGTTCGGCGGTGTCCATCGGCGGGGAACGCTGGTCAGGCAGGGCGACGGACTATACGCGGCGTTCTCCCGGCTGTCCCGGGGCTGCTGCTGTCGTTAGGCTGGTTGCCTAAAGCAGTCTCCGGAGGATCCCCATGCTTCGTCTCGGCCTCATCGGCGCCGGTGCCATCGGCGCGCACGTGATCGACCTGGTGGCACGCGACCTGTCCGACCGGGTGACGATCCCGGCGGTGCTGGTGCGCAAGCCGCGTCCGCCGGCCCCGGGGCCGAAGCTGCTGGCCGACCCCGAGGCGTTCCACGCCGAGGCGTTCGACGTGGTGCTGGAGGGCGCGGGCCACCAGGCGGTGCGGGACCACGTGCCGCGGCTGCTGGAGCGCGGGGTGAGCGTGATCATGACCTCGATCGGGGCACTGACCGACGACGCGCTGCACGCCCGCTGCCGCGAGGCGGCCGAGGCCGGCGGCGCCACCCTGACCCTGGCCTCGGCCGGGATCGGCGCGCTGGACATCCTGTCGGGCGCGGCGATGGGCGGGCTCGATTCGGTCGAGATGATCGTGCGCAAGGATCCGAGCGCCTGGTTCGGCACCGCCGCCGAGGACATGTTCGACCTGGCCGGCATGACCGAGCCGACGGTGATCTTCGAGGGCACGGCTCGCGAGGGGGCGGCGACCTATCCGCAGAACGTCAACATCTCGGCCGCCGTGGCGCTCGCCGGCATCGGCCTGGACCGCACCCGCCTGACCATCGTCGCCGACACCACCATCGACACCCACGTCATCGAGGTCCGGGCCAAGGGCGCCTTCGGGTCCTTCACCTTCGTCGAGGACGTCGCGGTCGCCGAGGAGAACCGCAAGACCGGCAAGATCGTGGCGATGGCGGTCACCAAGACGGTCCGGCAGCTGGTGTCGTCGGTGCGGATCGGGGGGTAGGGTGCGGCGGCATTCTTCGAGCAACGAGGTGGTTCGTGGGTTCCGGATCCGTTCCGCTGGCGCGGCCCGGTCCGGAATGACGAGTGAAGTGGGAGTTCCAATATCCTTTCGTCATTCCGGACAGGCGCGCCACCGCGCGGCTGATCCGGAACCCGCGGAGCGACGGGCGGATGCTCGGGACGCTACTTCCCCGCCGGAAACGTCACCGCCTCGATCTTGTTGCCGTCCGGGTCGTGCACGAATGCCCCGTAATAGGCCGTCATCGCCGCCTGCCGCGGTCCCGGTGCGCCGGCATCGCTTCCGCCGTGCATCAGCGCTGCCGCGTGGAACGCCCGAACCGCCGCCTCGTCGCGGGCGCGCAGGGCGACGTGGGCGCCGGTGCCGGGCTCGACCGGGGCCATGGCCTCGCGCAGGTTCAGCCAGATCTCCGGATACCTCTTGCCGAACCCGACCGTGCGCTCGCGCTCGACCAGCCTCGTGTAGCCGAGCGGGCCGAGCAGCCTGTCGTAGAACGCCGCGGCGGCGGCCAGGTCGCTGACGGCGACCGAGACGTGGTCGATCACGGGTTCTTCCTCCGGTTCTCCAGCTCGTCGATGGTCTTCGGCCAGTCCTTCTTCAGCAGGCCGGACAGCGCCCGGTCGGCCAGCAGCCTGCCGCCGGTCTGGCAGCGCGGGCAGTAGTTGGTCTCGTTGTCGGCGTGCACGATGCGCTGGATCGGCGTGCCGCAGACCGGGCAGGGCTTGCCGTACCTGCCGTGGGCGGCCATCGCCGGCCGGAACGCGGTGACCCTGGTCGGCCAGCCGTCGCCGACCTCCCGGCGGCCACGCTCGATCCAGGCGAGCAGCGTTGCCCGGGTTGCTTCGTACAGCCGGTCGATTTCCGCCTCGTCCAGTCTCGAGGTCATGGCGATCGGCGACAGCCCGGCGGCGTGCAGGATCTCGTCGGAATAGGCGTTGCCGATGCCGGCGAACAGGCGTGGGTCGGTCAGCGCCCGCTTGAGGGTGTGGTTCCCGGCGGTCAGTGCCGCGGCGAACCCGTCGCGACTGGCCTCCAGCGGCTCGACGCCGCCCGGATCGTGCTCGGCCAGGGCCGCGGCCCCGCGCACCAGATGCAGGCTGGCCCGCTTCTTCGAGCCCATCTCGGTCAGGAGGAGGGTCCCGCCCCCGGACGGACCACCGGCGAAGTCGAAGGCGGCGAGGCCCTTCCTGCCCGGCAGCGGCGCGCCGGCCGCAGCCCATTGCAGGCGGCCGGCGATCATCAGGTGCAGCACCAGGAACAGGTCTCCGTCGAGCCCGATCACGATCCGCTTGCCGAGCCGGCGCAAACTCTCGACCCGGTGCCCGGCCGCGGTCCTGATCGGCGGATCCACCGAGCGCACCAGGAACGGGCTGGCGATCCTGAGCCCGGTCAACTCGGCCCCGAGGATGCGGCGCTCCAGCGCCTCCAGGTAGATCGCGATGTCCGGCAGTTCCGGCATGGCACGAGTGTCGTCCGCCGCTCCGGCGCGGGCAAGCGGCCGGCGGTCTTTTCCCGGACGGCGGGGCGGGCTAGGTAGGGGAAGACCCAGCGAGGGAGCGAACCATGTCCGACCTACCCGCAACCATGACCGCGATCGAGATTACAGAGCCCGGCGGCCCCGAGGTCCTGAAGCCGACGACCCGGCCGGTGCCGGCGGCCGGCGACGGCGAGGTGCTGGTCAAGGTGTCGTTCGCCGGGGTCAATCGGCCGGACTGCCTGCAGCGGGCCGGCGGCTATCCGCCGCCGCCGGGCGCGTCCGACATCCCCGGGCTGGAGATCGCCGGCGAGGTGGTCGCGGTCGGCCCGGGCGTGACCCGCTGGAAGGTCGGCGATCCGGTCTGCGCGCTGGTCGCCGGCGGCGGCTACGCCGAGTACTGCACCGCACCAGCCGACACCTGCTCGCCGCCGCCCAGGGGTTACGGCCTGGCCGAGGCGGCGGCGCTGCCGGAGAACTACTATACGGTCTGGACCAACGTGTTCGAGCGCGGCCGCCTGCAGAAGGGCGAGACCATCCTGATCCACGGCGGCTCGTCCGGCATCGGCACCACCGCGATCCAGCTCGCCCACGCGTTCGGCGCCAGGGTGTTCGCCACCGCCGGCTCGGCCGACAAGGTCAAGGTCTGCGAGGAGCTGGGGGCGGTGCGCGGCATCAACTACCGCGATGAGGACTTCGTCGAGGTGATGAAGGAGGCCGGCGGCGCCGACGTCATCCTGGACATGGTCGGCGGCCCGTACATCCAGCGCAACCTGGACTGCCTGAAGCTGGAGGGCCGGCTGGTGCAGATCGCCTTCCTGCAGCCGCCGGTGGTCGACAAGTTCAACTTCCTGAAGGTCATGACCCAGCGCCTGACCATCACCGGCTCGACGCTCAGGCCGCGAACGGTGGCCCAGAAGGCCGCCATCGCCCGGCAGCTCGAGGACAAGGTCTGGCCGCTGCTGGAGGCCGGCACGGTGAAGCCGCTGATCCACTCGACCTTCCCGCTGGCCGACGCCGCCGGCGCCCACGCGCTGATGGAGTCGAGCCAGCACATCGGGAAGATCCTGCTGCAGGTGTAATGTGTAGGCCACCTGTCCGCACGGCGCTCGTCAGTGCGCCGCGTCGGGCGGGATCGGCTTGTCGAAGCCCATGATCGGGGCGGCCGCCTCGGGGTCGATGACCGCGTTGATCAGATACGGGCCGTCGCAGGCTAGGCCGCGGGCCAGCGCCGCCGGCAGCTCGGCCGGGTCGGTCACGCTCTCGCCCCGGCATTTCAGGGCGCGCGCCACCTCGGAGTAGTCGACCTCCAGGAAATCGCAGTCGAGGTAGCTGCCCATCGACAGCTCCTCCCAGTGGCGCTGGAACGCCAGGGTGGAGTTGTTGAACACCACGGTCAGCACCTTCACGCCGTAGCGCGCGGCGGTCTCGAGCTCGTTCATCACGTAGCCGAAGCCGCCGTCGCCGGCGACGCAGATCACCGTGCGCGACGGGTCGCCGAGGCGGGCGCCGATCGCCGCCGGCAGACTCCAGCCGATGCCGGCGGTGCCGCGCGGCGACAGCATGAAGCGCCCGGCGACCGGCACGTCGAGCTGGCTCATCGCCCAGCCGGTGACGTAGCTGGCGTCGGTGACGATCAGGGTGGACGGATCGACGACCCGGCCGATCTCGGCCATCACGCGCTCGGGCCGCATCGGCCGGCGGTCGGATTCCGCGACGGTCGCCAGCTCGCGGGCGACCTGCTCCTTCAACTCGGCCATGCGGCCGCCGTTGCCGCGGTCGGCCCGCGCGATCGAGGCGGTCCGGCAGTGCGCCAACAGGTCGCGCAGGCTGTCGCGCACGTCGCCGACCATCGGCACGTCGGTCGGGAAGTTGCGGCCGATCTCGCCGGGATCGACGTCCAGGTGGATCAGCGCGGTGCCGGGCTTCGGCAGGGTCCAGTTCGAGTAGCAGATCTGCCCGGTGCGCGAACCGAGCACGAACACCACGTCGGCTTCCTCCAGAAGCGCGTTCGGCACCTTGCCGCGGCCGTACAGCCCGCCGGTCGAGGTGCCGAGCACGCCGGCCGACAGCGGATGGCCGTCGGCGATCGCTCCCTTGCCGGTCATGGTGGTGGCGACCGGGGCGGCGAACCGTTCGGCCAGCTCGACGATCTCGGCGAAGGCACCGGAGGCGACGCTGCCGCCGCCGGCGACGATCAGCGGCCGCTCGGCCTTGGCCAGCAGGCCGGCGGCGCGCGCCAGGGCGCCGGCGTCGGCGCGGCTGCGGACCGACGGGCAGTGCGCGTACGGCTCGTCGGCGAACGGCTCGCCTTCGGTCTCGGCCGCCATCACGTCGGTCGGGCACAGCAGCGCGACCGGGCCGGGCCGGCCGGAGGTGGCGATCCTGAGCGCGGAGCGGGTCAGCTCGGCGGTGCGTTCCGGCAGGTCGATGCGCAGCACCGCCTTGACGAACGGCGCCAGGGCGGCGGTGTGGTCGAGGGCACTGCCGGCGTGCCGGCCCTTCAGCCGCAGCGGATGGTCCTGGACCAGTGCCACGACCGGAACCGAGGACTGCAGGGCCTCCAGCAGCCCGGTGATCAGGTTGGTGGCGCCGGGGCCGGAGGTCGACGCGCAAACCCCCGGCCGTCCGGTCGCCTGGGCATAGCCGTGCGCCATGATCGCGCCGTGCTTCTCGTCGCGCACCGTGACCACCCTGGTCACCGCCCGGTCGACCGCGTGGAACACCTGGATCGGGTCCTCCATGCCGAACAGGCAGGCGACGCCGTGGGCCTTCAGGGTCTCGTATAGGATGCGTCCGGCGGTGGCTTTCATGGGGAATCCTCTGGCAAGTACCCCTGCATGAACGCACGGCGGGGTGACAGGAGCAATGGGCGTGGGGTCCGGATGCATTCGCTGTGTGACCGGTCCGGGATGAGGGGGTTACGGGGGACCCACTACCGTCCTCATCCCGGCCGCGCCGAGCCCCATCGGCCGGGTGTTCGCACCGCCGTAGCCGTGCCATAATCCGAGCCCAATCCCGGAACCCGCCCCGTTCCCATGTCCGGCTCGCAGCAGCATTCCAGACGCGTCGACACCCAGGTCGACGCGCAGTACGGCATCGACGTCTCGCGTCTCGACGCGGCGGTGCTGTGGCGCATCACCGCGATGGCGTTCCGCCACCGGCTGCGGATGGCGGTGGCGGTGGTCGCGACGCTGTGCGCCGGCGGCTTCCAGTTGCTGGTGCCGCAGTATCTCGGCCGCGCCGTCGACCAGGCGCGCGGGCTGCTGGCCGGGGCCGCCGCCGGCGAGGTGGCGCGCTCGGCCGCCGAGGACGCGCTGCTGACCACCGCACTGCTGCTGCTCGGCGCCGCGATCGCGCGCGGCAGCTTCACCATGCTGCAGAACTACCAGGGCGAGGCGGTCGGCCAGCTGATCGGCTACCGGCTCCGGCTCGACTACTACCGCAAGCTCCAGTCGCTGAGTCTGTCCTGGCACGACCGGGTGCACACCGGCGATCTGATGACCCGGGGCATCCTCGACATCGAGGGGGTCCGGCTGTGGGTCGACACCGGCGTGCTGCGCTCGATCCTGCTGACCGTGCTGATCGGCGGCGGCGCCGTCGTGCTCCTGCGCAACGACCCGGTCCTGGCGCTGGCGGCGCTGAGCTTCGTGCCGATCGTCGGCATCCGCGCCTCGATCGCCCGGCTCAAGCTGCGCGACACCTGGATCGCCCTGCAGGACCAGATGTCGCTGCTGACCAAGGTGATGGAGGAGAACCTCGGCGGCATCCGGGTGGTGCGCGCCTTCGCGGCCCAGGCCCACGAGCTGGCGCGCTACGACGCGATCTCCGACACCGCGCTGGCGATCGCCAGCAGGCGCGTGCGGCTGTTCGTGCTGTCGACCACGCAGATGACCTTCGTCTACTTCCTGGCGATGGCGCTGACGCTCTGGGTCGGCGGCACCAAGGTGGTGGCCGGCGAGGTGACGCTCGGCCAGCTCGCCGAGGCGCTGGCGTTCATGCTGATCCTGCAGATGCCGGTGCGGCAGATCGGCTGGATGATCAACTCGATCGCCCGTGCCTCGACCTGCGGCGGCCGGCTGTTCAACGTGCTCGACCTGGAGCCGTCGATTTCCGACGCGCCCGACGCCAGGCCGCTCCAGGTGACCGACGGCGTGCTGCGGTTCGAGAACGTGGGCTTCCGCTACCCGGCGGCGGCGCGCGACGACCGCATCCTGGAGGACGTCAGCTTCGAGGCCCGGCCGGGCAAGATGATCGGCATCGTCGGTCCGCCCGGCTCCGGCAAGACCACCATCGCCCAGCTGGTCGGCCGGTTCTACGACGTGGCCGAGGGTCGGATCACCCTGGACGGCCAGGACATCCGCGGGGTGACGCTGAAGTCGCTGCGCGCCGCCGTAAGCATCGTCCCGCAGGAGCCGTTCCTGTTCACCGCGAGCATCGGCCACAACGTGGCCTACGGCGACCCGTGGGCCGGGCGCACCGACATCGAGAAGTCGGCGCAGATGGCGCAGCTGCACAGCTACATCAAGGGCCTGCCGCAGGCCTACCAGACCCTGGTCGGCGAGCGCGGGGTCTCGCTGTCCGGCGGCCAGCGCCAGCGGCTGTCGATCGCCCGTGCGGTGCTGCCGGACGCCAAGGTGCTGGTGTTCGACGACTCGACCGCCGCCGTCGACGCCGCCACCGAGCGCCGGATCCGCGAGGCGCTGCGCGAGTTCACCAGGGACCGCGCGGTGATCGTGATTGCCCACCGGCTCAGCTCGCTGATGCACGCCGACGAGATCCTGTTCCTGGAGGGCGGGCGGATCGTCGAGCGCGGCAGCCACGACGCGCTGATGCAGCAGGGCGGCCGCTACGCCCAGCTCTACGAGCTGCAGGCCCGCAGCGTGGCCGGAGAGGGCGCCGGGGAGGGCAGCCGATGAGCGCGCCAGAGAAGACCCCGACCGCACCGCATCCCGAGCAGGGACCGGGTCATGCCATGGGGGAGCGTCCGGCGCCGCTCGCCGTGGTCGGCTCGCAGGTCGACCAGGAGGAGGAGCTGTTCGGCCGCGCCTTCGACCCGTGGGTGGTCAAGCGCTTCCTGGAGTACCTCAGGCCCTACCGCCGGCGCATCGCGCTCGGCGTCGCCGCGGTGCTCACCTTCACCGCCACCCAGCTGTCGATCCCGCTGATCGTGCGCGCCGCCATCGACCACGCACTCGCCGAAGGAGCGGGCGACCTCGACCTGCTGCAGCTGTTCGTCGGCGTGTTCGTCGGCGTCGTGGCGCTGAACTACGCCGCCAACCACCTGATGGAGGCGACGGTCAGCCGCACGGCGCAGAACCTGCTGTTCGACCTGCGCCGGGCGATGTACGCGCACCTGCAGGTCGTCTCGCTGTCGTTCATGGACAAGACCGAGGTCGGCCGGCTGATGTCGCGCCTTCAGGGCGACGTCTACGCCCTGCAGGAGTTCCTGGAGTCCTCGATCTTCGCGATCGGCGACCTGGTGCTGCTGTTCGGGATCGTGGCGGTGGTGCTCAGCCTCGACACGGTGCTCGGCGGCCTGACCCTGTCGGTGGTGCCGCTGCTGCTGCTGGTGCGGATCGTCTGGCTGCCGCTGGCCCGCAAGGCGTTCATGGCGGCGCGCGAGGCCTCCAGCGCGGTCAACGGCGCGCTCGCCGAGAACGTCCACGGCATCCGCGCGATCCAGGAACTGGGCCGCGAGGAGGTGAACTTCCGGTTGTTCGACGCCAAGGCGCGGACCAACCTGAACGCCCACTTGCTGGCCTCGAAGTTCACCAACGTGATGATCCCGATCGTCGACACCCTGACCGGCTCGGCGATGGCGATCGTGGTGGTGGCCGGCGGCTCGATGGTGCTGTCGGACCGCCTCGACATCGGCGTGATGGTGGCGTTCCTGTTCTACGTGCAGCGGTTCTTCGACCCGATCCGCTCGCTGACCCTGCAGTACTCGATCATGCAGCGCGCCATGGCGGCCGGGCAGCGGATCTTCGAGGTGACCGACGTCGAGATCGAGGTGAAGGACGCGCCGGACGCCGAGGACCCGGCCGGGATCGACGGCGCCGTCGAGTTCCGGAACGTCACCTTCGGCTACGTGCCCGGCCACCCGGTGCTGCACGACGTCAGCTTCAAGGTGGCGCCGGGCGAGACCGTGGCGCTGGTCGGGCCGACCGGCTCCGGCAAGACCAGCACGACGGCGCTGGTGCACCGGTTCTACGACGTGTGGGACGGCCAGGTGCTGGTCGGCGGCCGCGACGTGCGGGCGGTCACCCAGGCCTCGCTCGGCCGCCACATCGCCATGGTGCTGCAGGAGCCGTTCCTGTTCTCCGACACGGTCGAGGCCAACATCCGCTACGCCCATGTGGCGGCGACCCGGGCCGACGTCGAGGCGGCGGCGAAGGCGGTCGGCGCCCACGATTTCATCCTGAAGCTGCCGCAGGGCTACGACACGATGCTGGAGCAGCGCGGCGCCAACCTGTCGCTCGGCCAGCGCCAGCTCATCAGCTTCGCCCGCGCCCTGGTGGCCGACGCCCGCATCCTGGTGCTCGACGAGGCGACGGCGAACGTCGACAGCTACACCGAGCTGGAGATCCAGCGCGCACTCGCCCGCCTGCTGCAGGGCCGCACGGCGCTGGTGATCGCCCACCGCCTGGCGACCATCCGCGGCGCCGACCGCATCATCGTTCTGCAGGACGGCCGCAAGATCGAGGAGGGCCGCCACGACGCCCTGGTGGCCGCCGGGGGGCTGTACGCAAGGCTGTACCGTATGAACTACGCCAGCTTCGACGACATCCCGGACGAGGAGATCGCCAAGGCGACGCGCGGCGAGGGGGCGACTTGAGGGAAGGGCGGGTCTCGGCCCGCTCTCGTCATTCCGGGGCCGCGGAGCGGACTCCGGGATCCATCCGTCAAACCGAGCCGCGGACACCCATGTTGCCCGAGGGATCCCGGAGTCGCCCGCTACGCGGTCGCACCGGGATGACGGAAGAGAGAAGGTACCAATGACCGCTCACTATCCGAACGCGCCGTAGCGCATCGCACCGCCCATCCATCCCGCTTTCGTTAGTATCTCCTTCAATTTCTCGGCATTACCCTCCGGCCAGGACAGCGGCCGCCGCGGGCCGAACCCGCGCGCCTTGGGGGAGGAACCATGCGCTACGCCGTCTTCGTACTGCTGATCGCCGCTCTCGTCGCGGGCGCGGCGCTCGGCGCCGCCGGGATCTGGTACGGCTGGCTGGCCGCCGCGCTGGCCGCGCCGTTTGTGCTGATCGGCCTATGGGACCTGCGCCAGACCCACCACAGCCTGCTGCGCAACTACCCGGTCATCGCCCACATGCGCTGGCTGTTCGAGGGCATCCGGCCGGAGATCCGCCAGTACCTGATCGAGAGCGACGCCGACGCCTTCCCGTTCAATCGCGAGCAGCGCTCGCTGGTCTACCAGCGCGCCAAGCAGGAGGTGCAGACCGTCCCGTTCGGCACCCAGCAGGACGTCTATCGCCCGGAATACGTCTACTTCACCCATTCGCTCGCCCCCCGCCACCCGGCCGGCTTCGACTTCCGGGTGCGGGTCGGCGGGGCGGCCTGCCGGCAGCCCTACGACATCTCGCTGTTCAACGTCTCGGCCATGAGCTTCGGCTCGCTCAGCGGCAACGCCATCCAGGCCCTGAACAAGGGGGCGAAGCTCGGCGGCTTCGCCCACGACACCGGCGAGGGCGGGATCTCGCGCTACCACCGCATGCACGGCGGCGACATCATCTGGGAGCTCGGCTCCGGCTATTTCGGCTGCCGCGCCGAGGACGGTAGCTTCGATGCGGCCAAGTTCGAGAAGCAGGCCGCCGACCCGCAGATCAGGATGGTCGAGGTCAAGCTGTCGCAGGGCGCCAAGCCCGGCCACGGCGGCGTGCTGCCGGCTTCCAAGATCACGCCCGAGATCGTCGAGGCGCGCGGCGTGCCGATGGGGATCGACTGCGTGTCGCCGGCCGCCCACCCGGCGTTCTCGACCCCGGTCGAGTTCGTACACTTCCTGCAGCGCCTGCGCGAGCTGTCCGGCGGCAAGCCGGTCGGCTTCAAGCTGTGCGTCGGCCACGCCCACGAGTTCATGGCGATCGTGAAGGCCATGAAGCAGGAAGACATCTATCCCGACTTCATCGTGGTCGACGGCAGCGAGGGCGGCACTGGGGCGGCGCCGGTGGAGTTCACCAACAGCCTCGGCATGCCGCTGCGCGAGGGGCTGCACTTCGTGAACATGACCCTGGTCGGGGCCGGCATCCGCGACCGCATCCGGATCGGCGCCAGCGGCAAGATCATCTCCGGCGCCGACATCGCAATGGCGCTGGCGCTCGGCGCCGACTGGTGCAATTCGGCGCGCGGCTTCATGTTCGCGCTGGGGTGCATCCAGGCGCGGTCGTGCCACACCAACCGTTGCCCGACCGGGGTGGCGACCCAGGACCCGGTGCGCCAGAAGGCCCTGGTGGTCGAGGACAAGTGCGTGCGGGTCGCCAACTTCCACCGCAACACCCTGGTCGGCTTCGGCGAGATGCTGGGGGCGATGGGGCTGGAGCGGCCGGGCCAGATCACCTTCGACGTTCTGCACATCCGAACTGCCGACCCGGGCAGCCTGCTGCACCTCCGGCTGGCGCCGGGCGAACTCCTGCGGCCGGACTGCGCAGCACCCTTCGCGGTGCCCTGGGCCGAGGCCCAGGCCGCCAGCTTCGCGCGCGCAACCCACGCGGCGGCGTGATAGGCGGGTCCCGGATCGTCGCGCCGACGCGCGCCGTCCGGGATGAGGAGCGAAGGGGAGCCGCCACTATCCCCTCATCCCGGCCCCCGAGCCGGGACCCATGCAGCGACGGGCGCCGGGACGCCGGCTAACGCCCGCTCCCGCCCATCACCTCGGTGGTCCGCCCCTCGGCCTCGCTGGCCGGGAAGTTCAGCTCGACCTTCACGCCGTTCGGGTCGAACAGGAACAGCTGGTAGGCCGAGACCAGGTCGGCGCGGCGCTCGGTGAAGGCGACGCCCCGGTCCTTGAGCCGGGCGATCACGGCATCCAGCCCGGTGGCGCCGAACGCCACGTGGTCGATGGCGCCGGTGCCCTCGGTCGCCTCGGTCTGCTGTCCGACATAGCGGCGGCGCTGCTCCGACACGCCGGCGCCGCCCGCGGTCAGGTGCAGCACGTCCTTGCCGCCGAGGTACAGCCAGCGCACCGGGAAGCCGAAGTCGGGGTGCGGGCCTTCCTCCAGCCCGAGCACGTCGACGTACCAGTCGCGCGTCGCGTCGAGGTCGTCGACCTGGAGCAGGAAGTGCTGGAGATCGGTCAGCGGCACGGTCGGTTCCTCCCGGGATGTGGCTGTCTGGCCATCTTCTTTGCCTGTCGTCCCAAACGATTTGCAGTCTATCCGCAAGCGTTCCGGGTCGATTGACCAATCGTCCTGCGCGGCGCAATTCAACCGGGTCACGCAGACCGGAGACGGCGGGCCGGACGTTGGAGCGACGCCGGTATCCTGACCGTCTTCCAGCCCTGCATCAACGCCATGACCGGCGCGGGATCGGCGACGTCCCGCCACGGGGAACGCCGTACCCGCGACCGCGCCATGGGCCCGACACACCAGGAGGAGACCCGCCATGCTGAAGGCCCTGAGACTGACCGCCGCCGCCGCCGCGCTCGTGGTGTCGGCCGCCGGCTGCGCCGCCGCCGAGCAGCCGAAGATGAACGACCTGGAGATCGCCCATACCGCCTACACCGCCGGCAACCTGGACATCCGCTACGCCCATATGGCGCTGGCGGTCAGCGAGAACCCGGCGGTGCTGGACTTCGCCCGGACCATGATCCGCGACCACAGCGCGGTGAACGACCAGGCGGTGGCGCTGATCGGCAAGCTCAAGGTGACGCCGCAGGACAACCCGCTGAGCCGGGCGCTGGTCAAGGGGGCGGCCGAGAAACGCGCCGAGTTCGGCAGGCTGTCGGGCAAGGCGTTCGACTGTGCCTACGCGACCAACGAGCTAGGCTATCACCAGGTGGTCAACCAGACGGTCGCCGGCACCTTCATCCCGCAGACCACGGTCCCCGAGCTGAAGCAGCTTCTCGAGGGCGCCCTGGCGACCTTCCAGGCGCACGAGAAACATGCCGGGGCCATGGTGAAGGGCCTGAAGTGCGGCGCCTGACCCGTCGGGTGACGCGTCTGGGCGGCCTCCTGGTGGGGGCCGCCCTGGCGCTCGCCCCGGCCGACCCGGCGGCGGAGACCCATCGCGTGGTCATCGAGCGGTTCGCGTTCGTGCCGGCCGAGCTGTCGATCCGGCCGGGCGACACCGTGAGGTTCGTGAACCGCGACCTGGTCCCGCACACCGCGACCGATGGGGAGGGACGCTGGGACACCGGCACCCTCAGTCTCGGTGCCGCGGCCCGCGTCACCTTCGAGGCGGCGGGGACCTTCCCCTACGTCTGCATCTTCCATCCCAGCATGCGGGCGCGCATCCGCGTCGTCCCGGAGTGAGACCCGCGCGGCCGGACGGCTGCGCCAACCGGAGAGACTCCCATGTCCATCGTCGATCACCTGAGCGTCGGCGTTCCCGACATCGCCGAAGCCCGCAAGTTCTACGACCCGGTCATGGCGGCGGTCGGGGCGAAGTGCCTGGTCGCCGCCGACGGCATCGCCGCCTACGGCTCCGGCCGGGTCGAGTTCATCGTCATCCTGCCGTTCGACGGCCGGGACCCGACCGGCGGCAACGGCACCCACATCGCGCTGACTGCGGCGTCGAGGGCGGCGGTCGATGCGGCCTACCGTGCCGCCCTCGACAACGGCGGGTCCGACGAAGGCGCGCCGGGGCCGCGCGCCGCCTATCCGATCCCGGACGTCTACACCGGCTATGTCCGCGATCCGTTCGGCAACAAGCTGGAGGTGATCCACAACGGCTTCTCGGCTCAGGCCTGACCGAAGGTCGCCGGGCGGACCCGTGTCCGCCCGGTTGACTTCGGCCGATTTCGCACCGACAGTGCCGGCCATGCGCCCGAGCACCCACAGCGTCCGGAAAGTCAAACCGCTCCTCGACCCGGGGACCGGTTCCGTTCGCATGCCGTAAGCGCACCGCGCAGCATCGCTACGACGACCAACCATCATCCCCGGCCGGCTCGGACGGGGATTTTCGCATGCGCGCACTCCCGCTCCGCCCGGCCTCCATCGGAAGGAGCACACCATGCAAGGGCAACGAACCCCCGCGATCTCCGGCATCTGGCTGCCGCTGGTCACCCCGTTCCGCGACGGCGAGCTGGACGAGGCCTCGGTCCGCCGGCTGGTCGCGCACTATGCCGCCCAGCCGGTCGACGGCCTGATCCTGGCCGCCACCACCGGCGAGGGCATGACCCTGGACGCCGCCGAGACCCTGCGGCTGGTGGAGGTCGCGGCCGACGCCGCCGACGGCCGGCTGCCGCTGTGGCTCGGCCTGTCGGGCAGCGACACCCGCAAGATGTCGGCGACCGTGGAGTGGACCGCCGGGTTTCCGGTCGAGGGCTACCTGATCGCCTGCCCGTACTATTCGCGGCCGTCGCAGGAGGGGCTGTACCGTCATTTCGCGGCGCTCGCCGGGCGAACCGAGCGGCCGGTCGCGGTCTACAACATCCCGTACCGGACCGGCGTGAACATGACCAACGACACGCTGCTGCGGCTGGCCGGGGACTGCTCCAACGTCGTCGGGCTGAAGGACTGCTGCGCCGACGCCGCCCAGTCCTTCGACCTGCTGTGCCGGCGGCCCGACGGGTTCGCGGTGCTGACCGGCGAGGACGCGCTGCTGTACGGGGCGGTCGCGCAGGGCGCCGACGGCGGCATCCTGGCCTCGGCGCACATCGAGACCGCGGAGTGGGCGGCGGTGCGCGCGGCGCTGCTGGCCGACGACCGGGGCGAGGCCCTGCGGCGCTGGCCGGCGCTCGAGCGGCTGGCCCGTCTGCTGTTCAGCGAGCCGAGCCCGGCCGCCATCAAGCACTGGCTCTGGCGCGCCGGCCTGATCGCCAGCCCGGAGGTCCGGCTGCCGATGACCGGGGTCAGCGACGCGCTGGCGGCCCGGCTCGACGCCGAGATGGCGCGGCGCGGGGTGGCGCTGGCGGCGTAGCGAGGCCGAGCACCCTCACTCTGTCGTCATTCCGGACGGACGCGCCGCCCCGGCGCGGCCGAGCCGGAACCCACGCAGCGACGGGCGACAGCCGCGGCCGGTGGGTTCCGGCTCCACTCCGCCGCTGGCGGACCGGTCCGGAATGACGACGGGTAGGGAAGGGGCGCAGCGTCCGGGCCCTCACGTGTTGGCCGATCCGGCCGGGCATGCGAAGGTCGGCGCTTCGGCCGCGTCGGCGGGCGGCACGGGAGGGACGAAGCGGCAGGATGATCTCGGCCTCGGGCTCGGCACGACAGGCGGCGCACCGGCTGCTGCAGATCAACTTCGTCCTGCCGCTCGTCCAGGTGCCGCTGGTCAGCTACGCGGTCTACCTGTCGAACTCCATCGTGATCCTGGCCGATGCTCTCGGCGTCTACATCAACGTCCTGCAGATGGGGCTGGTGTGGATCGTCCACCGCTACGGGGCCGGGGCCGACGGGAACCGGCGCGCGCGCTTCCAGTTCGGCTTCGGCAAGCTGGAGAACCTCTCGGTCCTGGTGGTCTGCGTGTTCGAGACTGCCATAACCCTGCTGGTGCTGTCGGTGGCGATCGAGGCCCTGCGCAACCCGGAGCCGTTGCGCGGGGCCGGGGTCGGGATGGCGGTCCTGATCGCGGCGACCCTTGTGCACGCAACAGTCTACATCGCCTTCCGCGAGCAGTTCCGGACCAGCGATTCGCCGATCGTCCGCAGCTTCAAGGCGCTGATCCCGATCTACATCCTGAACAACCTGGTGGTGCTGACGCCGATCCTGCTCGGCACCTTCAGCGGGTTGCAGTCCTTGGCGTTGTATGCCGACCCGGTCGGCGCGTTCGTGCTGGTCGCGTTCAGCTGGGCGATGATCTACGGCCTGGCGACCCGGTCGGTGACCTGCCTGATCGACCGGGCGGTCGACGAGGAGGTCCAGCTGCTGATCATGCGCATGCTGGCCGAGCACTTCGAGCGGTTCGATACCGTGCACGACATCCGGACCCGCGCGGTCGGCGACCGGGTCCATGTGGAGATCGACATGGGCTTCGACCCGGCGATGCCGGTGGCCGAGCTGGAGGACGTGATCCGCAGCATGGCGGCCCGGGTCGAGGAACTGGTGCCGAAGTCGCGGCTGCTGGTCTCACCGGTTCCCGTCCTGGGGCCGGCGGGAGACTGACCCCGCTATTCCGAAAGCCGGTAACCGAACTCTGCCGCCGCCTCGCACAGGCTCTCGAACAGGCTCTGGGCGAAGCCGCGCATCCCGTGCACGTCGAAGGTCCCGGTGCCGCGCCGCCTGTCGAGGGTGACCGCCAGGTGGAACAGCCCGGTCTGGGCGACCGCGTCCTCGGCGAAGGCGCGGGGATGCAGGTCGACGCCGGTGCCCTTGGCCAGCACCTCGCGCACCGCCGGGCCCGAAAGCCGCAGGATCGTGCGGCCGTGGCTCTGGTCGACGACCACGCCACCGGCCGGCTCGGCGGCGGCCCGCAGCTTCGCCTCCAGGGCGAAGGTGTCCTCCGCCAGCAGCATCCAGCGATCGGGGCCGAGCCACAGGGCCCGGACCTCGCCGCCCGAGGCTGCCCGACCCGGGCCGGGCAGGGCGAGGCCCAGCGCCCCGGCGACCGCCGCGCGCAGGCTGGCGGCGGTGCCGCGGCGGGCGTCGAGCTGGACCGACGACAGGCCGCTTCGCCGGAGCATCGTCACGCCCGGCCCGCCGACGGCGGCGGCGCCGTAGTCGCCGGCAACCCACACCGCATCCAGCGGCGACCGGCGCGGGGGCAGGGGGGCTTGGGGCAGGGAGGTCGCGTCAGCCATGCAGCTTCTCCCCCTCCGGGTCGACGAAGCAGGGCTCGGTCACCCGTGCCCGGATCCGCTGGCTGCGGGTCGGGAACACCGCCCAGACCTCCTCGCCGATGCGCTCCCGCCCGCGCGCCAGCAGGGCCAGGCTGATCGGGTGGCCGACCGTCGGCGACAGGTAGGCGCTGGAGGTGACGTGGCCGAGCTTCGGGATCGGGGTCGGCGCGTCCGGGTCCGCGACCAGGATCGCGCCGGCGCGGATCCGGGTCCTGCCGTCGACCGGCACCAGCCCGACCAGCTTCGGCCGATCCGGATCGGTGTAGGCCGGCTTGCCCAGCATGCCGCGGCCGACATACCACTTGGCGGTGCTGGCCATTCGGCCGAGGCCGAGGTCGTCCGGCGTGGTCCGGCCGTCCAGCTCCGCCCCGGCGACGTGGCCCTTCTCGATCCGCATGATGCCCATGGCCTCGAGCCCGTAGGGCCGGATGCCGTGCGGTTCGCCGGCGTGCATCAGGGCCTCCCAGACATCGATGCCCCAGTCGGCCGGCGCATTGACCTCGTAGCCGAGCTCGCCGGAGAAGCTGATGCGGAAGATCCGCACCGGCACGCCGCGGACGGTCGCGGTGGTGGTCACGCCGAGGAAAGGCAGGGCCTCGTTGGAGACGTCGGCGGTGCCCGGGTCGAGCGCGGCCGCCAGCACGTCGCGCGCCCGCGGGCCGGCCAGCGCCATGCCGGCCCACTGCTCGGTGACCGACGACACCCGCACGTCGAGCTCCGGCCACACCACCTGCAGGTACCACTCCAGGTCGGCCAGCACCTCGGCGGCGTGAACCGTGGTGGTCGTCATCAGGAAATGCGTGTCGGCCAGCCGCGAGGTGGTGCCGTCGTCGTCGACCAGCCCGTCCTCGCGCAGCATCAGCCCGTAGCGCGCCTTGCCGACCGGCAGCCTGGCGAAGCCGTTGCAGTACACCCGGTTCAGGAACTCGGCGGCGTCCGGTCCCTGCACGTCGATCTTGCCGAGGCTGGAGACGTCGGAGATCCCGACCCTGGTGCGGGTGGCGACCACCTCCTCGGTGATCGCCCGGTCCATGGCCTCCCTGGAGTTCGTCTCGCCGGGCCGCAGGTAGTACTGCGGGCGCAACCACGGCCCGGCCTCGACGAACACCACGCCGTTGGCGGCGTGCCAGTCGTGCAGGGCGGTGCGGCGGATCGGGGCGAGGTGGCGGCCGGCGGCCCGGCCGGCGAACGCGCCCATGGCGACCGGGGTATAGGGCGGCCGGAAGGTGGTGGTGCCGACCGCCGGGATCGGTCGGCCGCGCAACCCGGCCATCAGGGCGTGGCCGGCGGTGTTCGAGGTCTTGCCCTGGTCGGTGCCCATGCCCAGCGTGGTGTAGCGCTTGAGGTGCTCGACCGAGACGAAGCCCTCGCGGTGGGCGAGTTCGATGTCCTCGACCGTGACGTCGTCCTGGTGGTCGACGAACCGCTTCACCTTCCGGCCCGGCGTGCCGGGGACCGACCAGATCGCCTGCAGCGGTGCGACCGAAGCCTCGTCGGCGACCGGCGCGTCCGGCGCCGTGCCACTGCCGAAACCGCAGTCCCGGGCGGCCTCGGCGCCGACCCGGAAGCCGTCGGCCAGGCAGTCGGACAGCGCGAACCGGCCGGCGGCGGCGCCGATCGTGGTCACGCCGGCCCGCCCGGGGCCCGGCACGAAGGCGGCGATCGCGTCGTCCCACTCGGCCTTGCCGCCGGCATGGCTGTGCAGGTGGATCGACGGGGTCCAGCCGCCGGAGCTGGCGATCAGGTCGCAGGGCACGAACCGGCCGTTGCCGGCCGTGCCGCCGTTGCCGTCGAGGCGGGTGACGTCGCAGCCGACCAGCCCCATGCGGCCGTAGGCGTTGGTCACCGCGGCGCGGTCGACCACGTCGAGCCCGGCGTCGACCGCCCGGCGCCACCATTCGCCGCGGCCGGCGCTGCGGGTGTCGACCACCTGGGCGACGTGGATGCCGGCGGCGGCGAGGTCGAGGGCGGTGCGATAGCCGTCGTCGTTGTTGGCGACCACCACCGCCTGGCGGCCGGGCGCCACGGCGTAGCGGTTCAGGTAGGTCCGCACGGCACCGGCCTGCATCACGCCCGGGCGGTCGTTGCCGCCGAACACCAGCGGTCGCTCGATCGCGCCGGCGGCGACGATCACCCGGCGCGGGCGGATGTGCCAGAGCCGCTGGCGGACCATATGCGCCGGCGGCACCGGCAGGTGGTCGGCCACCCGCTCGACCGCGCCGACCACGTTGCCGTCGTAGATGCCGAAGCCGGTGGTGCGGGTCAGGACCGTGACCTCGGGCAGATCGACCAGTTCGAAGGCGGCTGCCTCGGCCCAGCGCATCGCCGGGGTGCCATTCAGGGTCTCGCGGTCGCTGCGCAGCCGGCCGCCGAGGCCGTCGGTCTCCTCCAGCAGCATCACCCGGGCGCCGGTGCGGCCGGCCGCCAGTGCCGCAGCGAGCCCGGCCGGCCCACCGCCGACCACCAGCACGTCGCAATGCGCGTTCATGGTCTCGTAGCCATCCGGGTCCGGCTCGGTGGTGCCGCGGCCCATGCCGGCGGCGGCGCGGATCCGCTGCTCCCAGAAATGCCAGCCCGGGAACCCCATGAAGGTCTTGTAGTAGAAGCCGGCGACCAGGAAGCGCGACAGCAGGTCGTTCACCTCCAGGGCGTCGAACCGCAGCGACGGCCAGCGGTTCTGGCTGGTCGCCTCGAGCCCGTGGAACAGCTCGACCATGGTGGCGCGGGTGTTCGGCTCGATGCGGGCGCCGCCGCGCAGCTCGACCAGGGCGTTCGGCTCTTCCGGGCCGGCGGTCAGCACGCCGCGCGGCCGGTGGTACTTGAAGCTGCGCCCGACCACGCGCACCCCGTTGGCCAGCAGCGCCGAGGCCAGGGTATCGCCGGCATACCCGCGGTACTCGCGGCCGTCGAACCGGAAGGCGAGCGGGCGCCGGCGGTCGATCGCCCCGCCGGTCGGCAGCCGGTGGCTCTGGTCGGAACCGGTCATCGTCCGGCCTCCAGATCTTCAAATGGCAGGTCGTCCGACGGCAGGCCGGCGGCCAGCACCTCGTGGGTGGCGGTGTCGCGCAGTACCTTCACATAGGCCCGGCAGCCCTGGACGTGGTGCCAGTACTCGAGATGCGCGCCGCGCGGATTGTCGCGCAGGTAGACGTAGCGGTGCCAGTCCTCGGGGGTGGCCGCCGCGGGGTCGGCGGGCCGCACCTTGGTGGCGTCGCCGGCATAGCTGAACTCGTCGTGGTCGCGCGGGCCGCAGTACGGGCAGGGGATGCGGATCATCGGCTTGCTCCGGCGGTCAGTGCAGCTTCGGGGTCGGCCCCTTGCCGCCCTCGTCCAGCAGGTGGCCGGTGGTGAACCGCCCCAGCGACAGCGGCTCGTTGAACCGGTGCGGCCGGTCCTCGGCGATGGTGTGGGCGAACACCCAGCCGGAGCCCGGCGTCGCCTTGAAGCCGCCATAGCACCAGCCGGCGTTGAGGTAGAGGTTGTCGATCGGGGTCTTCGAGATGATCGGGCTGCCGTCCATCGACATGTCCATGATGCCGCCCCAGCTGCGCAGGATCCGCAGCCGCCGCAGGTTCGGCATCATTGCGCAGCCGTTCGCCATCACGTGCTCGACGGTCGGCAGGTTCCCGCGCTGGGCGTAGGAGTTGTAGAAGTCGATGTCGCCGCCCAGCACCAGCCCGCCCTTGTCGGACTGGCTGATGTAGAAGTGCCCGGCCCCGAAGGTGATCACGCCGTCGATCAGCGGCTTCAGCGGCTCGGTCACGAAGGCCTGCAGCACGTGGCTCTCGATCGGCAGTTCCAGCCCGGCCATCTGCGCGACCCGGCTGGTGTTGCCGGCGACCGCCATGCCGACCCGGCCGCAGCCGATGGTGCCGCGGGTCGTCTGTACGCCGGTGATGCGATCGCCCGAACGCTCGAACCCGGTGACCTCGCAGTTCTGGATGATGTCGACGCCCAGCCGGTCGGCACCGCGCGCGAAGCCCCAGGCGACGGCGTCGTGTCGAGCGGTACCGCCGCGCGGCTGCAGCAGGCCGCCGTAGATCGGGAACCGGGCGTTCGCCGAGTAGTCGAGGTAGGGGTAGAGCCGGCGCACGCCGTTGCGGTCCAGCAGTTCGGAATCGACGCCGTTCAGGCGCATGGCGTTGCCGCGCCGGGCATAGGCGTCCATCTGTCCGTCGGAGTGCGCGAGGTTGAGCACGCCGCGCTGGCTGAACATCACGTTGTAGTTCAGCTCGCGGCTCAGCCCCTCCCACAGCTTGAGGGAGTGCTCGTAGAAATGGTTGTTGCCGTCGAGCAGGTAGTTGGAGCGGACGATGGTGGTGTTGCGGCCGACGTTGCCGCCGCCGATCCAGCCCTTCTCCAGCACCGCGACGTCGGTGATGCCGTGGTTGCGCGCCAGGTAGTAGGCGGTGGCGAGGCCGTGGCCGCCGCCGCCGACGATGAGCACGTCGTAGCGCTTCTTCGGCTCGGGATCGCGCCAGGCGCGGATCCAGCGCCGGTGACCGCCGAGTGCGTTGCGCACCAGGCTGAGAACGGAATATTCGGCCATCGGACCCTCCCTGCCGCGCCACTCTGCAACAACCGCTGGCGGGTGGCGAGACCGGCATCGGACGCTTATTGTCCCCGAGACGACGGGTGGAGGACCATTCGGTGAGCCAGCGACATCGTCTCCCATCGGGGCCGGGCCCGCGGCTCGGCCGGCGCGCCTTCCTGGCCGGCGGCGGCGTCCTGGCCGGCGGCGGCTTGGCGCTGCTCGGCCCGGCCTTCGCGGCGGGGGCATCGCTCGAGGCGCCGGCGCTCGATCGCGGCGACCGGATCATCCCGGCCGAGGCCCGCTACGGCATGGTGGCCAGCCGCGAGGCCACGGCGACCCGGGTCGGGGTCGACGTCCTGGCGGCCGGCGGCAACGCGATCGACGCCGCGGTCGCCACGGCCTTCGCCCTGGCGGTGACGCTGCCGCAGGCCGGCAACCTCGGCGGCGGCGGATTCCTGCTGGTGCGGCCGGCCGACGGGTCGGCGCCGGTCGCCCTCGACTTCCGCGAGACTGCGCCCGGGCGGGCCTGGCGGGAGCTGTTCATCGGGCCGGACGGCGAGGTCGACAAGCGGCTGGCGCGGTACTCGCACCGGTCGGTCGGCGTTCCCGGATCGGTCGCCGGCTATGCCGACGCGCTGGCGCGCTGGGGAACCTGGCCGCTCGACCGGGTCATCGAGCCGGCGATCGCGCTGGCCCGGGACGGCTTCCCGATGACCCGGGCGCTCGCCCGCGACATCGCCCGTTCGCACGAGCGGTTGAGCCGCTGGCCGCAGTCGAAGGTGGTGGTCGCCCGGGCCGACGGCGGCGCCTATCTGCCGGGGGAAATATTCCGGCAGCCCGACCTCGCCAATACGCTCGCGCTGATCGCCCGCGACGGCCCGGACGGGTTCTATCGCGGCCCGATCGCGGTCGCGATCGCCGACGAGATGCGGCGGCACGACGGGCTGATCGACGAGGGCGACCTGGCGGAATACCGGACCGTGCTGCGCGAGCCGGTGCGCGGGACGTATCGCGGGGTCGAGGTCGTCTCGATGCCGCCGCCGAGCTCCGGCGGCGCCCTGCTGATCCAGATGCTGAACGTGCTGGAGGGCTGGCCGATCGCCGAGCTCGGGTTCGGCTCGGCAGCGACCCTGCACCGCATGGCCGAGACCATGCGGCGGGCCTATGCCGACCGCTTCAAGCACATCGCCGACCCCGCCTTCCACGACGTGCCGCTGGCCGGGCTGGTCTCGAAGGACTACGCGGCGTCGCTGCGCCAGGGCATCGACCTGCAGCGGGCGACCGAGTCGTCGGCGCTCGGCCCCGGTGAGCCGAAGGCCTACGAGAGCGACAACACCACCCACCTTTCGGTGATGGACCGGGACGGCACGGCGGTCGCCCTGACCACCACCCTGAACTTCGCGTTCGGCACCGGCATTGTTGCCGAAGGCACCGGCATCTTCCTGAACAACGAGATGGACGACTTCGCCGCCCGGCCCGGTGCGGCCAACGCCTACGGGCTGGTGCAGGGCGAGGAGAACGCCGTCGAGGCCGGCAAGCGGCCGCTGTCCTCGATGGCGCCGACCCTGGTGCTCGACGGGCCGGCGACGGCCATCGCCACCGGCGGGCAGGGCGGCAGCCGGATCATCACCTCGGTGCTGCAGTTCCTCGTGAACACCATCGACCACGGCATGAACCTCGCGGAAGCGACACTGGCGCCGCGGATCCATCACCAGTGGCTGCCGGACGAACTGCGGATCGAGGAGGGCTTTTCGCCGGATACCGCGGCGCTGCTCGAAGCCATGGGGCACCGGGTCGTGCGCCGCCGGTCCGGCGCGACGGTGCAGAACGTTCGCCGGGTCGCGGAGGGTTACCGGGGGTTCGCGGATCCCCGACGCCCCGGCGGTCTGGCGGCAGGGCCGGATTGACGTCGCGGCCGGATCGAGCTCTCAGCCGGATCGAGGCCTCAGCCGCGGCGCGCCCGTTCGTCGAGCCGCAGGGTGATCGCCGCGGCGATCCCCGCGGCTTCGTCGGCCATGGCGTCCACCAGGGTGCGAGCCAGGTTGCCGGCCAGGTTGCCGCGCACCCGCTCCTGGATGGTCCGGCCGGGCGACGCGTCCGGATCCGAGGCACGGTCGACCAGTTCGGCCAGCCGTCGCTCGATCAGGCGGAGACGCAGGGGGTTGGCTGCCAGCCAGCGCGGGGCGGATACCCGCACGCTCTCGATCGACGGATCCTCGGCAACAAATCGACGGGTCTTGGAGCCGTCCCGATCCGGGCCGACGCGGGCGATCAGCTCGATCGCGACCCAGGCGAACCACCAGCGCCACGGATCCGCCCGCAAGGTGCCGTCGTCGTAGACGTCCTGCATGTAGTGCAGCGTCGCCATCGGGGCGTCGGCCTTCAGTCTTACGATCTGCGGTGGCAGTGCCGTGACGGTGAGCACCCGGCGATGCTTGTCGTACGGCCGGCTCGCGCCGCCGGCGGGCAGGATGCCCACCTCGCGCTGCAACGACTCCAGGTCGCGGACGTCGAACCAGTGCCGCAAGGCCATGGCGACGCCGCGGATCTGGTCGTCGAGGTCTAGATCCCGCCCCACGCAGTGCTCCGGCTGCGGCAACTTCTTGCCTATGATACCGACGAAAGCTAATTTGCGCGTGCCGCGTGGGAGAGACGAGTGCGAACAGGTCGGGCGGGCGGGCCCGAACCACACGAACGTAATCGACGGGGGGTGGCCGCATGACAGACGACGCCATTGGGTGGGCGGATCGCCTGAAGGGTGGCGTGCGCCGGTTCTTCCCGGAACGACAGATCATCCTCCGCACGGACGGCGAAACCAGTTACATCCGGCTGACCACCGGGCTGCAGCTCGCGGCGCTCGGCGGCTGGCTGGCATTCGCCGGCTGGGTCGGGTTCACGACGGTCGGCTACTACACCCAAGGGGCGATGATCCTCGCCAAGAACGAGTCGATCGACCGGTCCCGTCAGGCCTACCGCAAGCTGCTCGACCAAGTCTCCGACTATCAGCTTTCGATCGTCGGGATCACCCGGGACCTGAAGGAGACCGAGGCGCATCTGAGGCGCCTGTTCAGCCAGAACGAGGCGCTGAAGCAGGATCTCAACTCGACCGAGGTGGCGCTGCGCACCTCCGAGAAGGAGCGGGCCCGGATCGCCAACGCGCGCGTCGCCCTCGGCGATCAGCTCGAGTTGCTCGGCTCCGAGCTGCGGCAGATGACCGGGAAGAACAACGCGCTGGAAGCCCATATCGGGACGCTGCGCCGGCACCTGGAGACCATCGAGGCCGAGAAGGCCGAGATCGCGGCGGAACGCGCCGCCCTCGACGATCGGCTCTGGGCGCTGCACAACGAGCTCGAATCCTCGAGTTCCAAGATCGCGCTGCTGCAGAACAACGTGAAGGCGCTGAAGGGCGACCTGCGCACCGTGATCCTCGAACGCAGCGCGATCGCGTCGGACAACGACGGGCTGCGCAACCAGCTGTCCTCGCTGCAGCGGGTGCTCGAGGAGGAACGGGATGCGCACCGCACCGAGCTGCGCCGGATCTCCGATCGGGCGCAGGCCAACATCCGCACGGTCGAGGAAGTGATCAAGCGCACCGGGCTGAAGCTGGACGCGATCGCGCCGCTGCCGCCCAAGCAGATCATGGGGCAGGGCGGTCCGTTCGTTCCCTATCATCCCGACATGCAGGTCGAGGAGGACGAAGATTCCCTGCGGGTGTCGCTGACCCAGCGGCTGGAGCGCTGGGAGGCGCTGCGGGGGGTGTTCGTCTCGCTGCCGCTGGTCCCGCCGGTCGCCAACTACCGGATCTCCAGCCGGTTCGGCCCCCGGGTCGACCCGCTGAACGGCCGGCGGGCGATGCATGACGGGCTGGACATGGCGGGCCCCTACAAGGAGCCGGTGACGGCGACGGCCGACGGTACGGTGGTGTTCGCCGGCCGGCGCCGGGCCTACGGCCGGGTGGTCGAGATCGACCACGGCCATGGATTGATGACGCGATACGCCCATCTCGCTAAGATCACGGTCCGACGGGGAGAGGCCGTGAGACTCGGCCGGACCATCGGGCTGCTCGGATCGAGCGGCCGGAGTTCCGGGCCTCACGTCCACTACGAGGTCCGGTATCACGGCAGGGCCCTCAATCCGGCCAAATTTCTGAAGGCGGGCGCGTATGTTCAGTCCAAAGAAGCAGACTAGCAAACCCGAGACGTCGACGGCCCCGAAGCCTGCGGCGCCGTCGATCATCAGTTCGGACCTGTCGATCAACGGCAACCTGAACAGCGGCGGCGACATCCAGGTCGACGGCACGGTCGAGGGCGACATCGTCTCCAAGAAGCTGACGGTCAGCAGCTCGGCGACGGTCCGCGGCGCGATCGAGGCCGAGACGGTGGTGATCGCCGGGTCGGTCACCGGCCAGATCAAGGCCCGGCACGTGACCCTGATCAAGACCGCGCGGGTGATCGCCGACGTCGTTCAGGAGCGGCTGTCGATCGAGCCCGGCGCGTTCTTCGAGGGCAATTGCCGCCACTTCCCGCCGGAGGGTGAGAAGAAGGTGCTGCCGCGCCTGGAGCCGATCAAGCCGACGGTTCAGCGCGAGGGCGAGGCCGCCTCGGCGCCGTCGCCGATCGCGGCCGGCAGCTGACCTCCGTGCCGGCGGCCGTCAGGCCGCCAGCGCCTGCCTGAAGGTTTCGGGATCGACGTTGCCGCCCGAGGCGACGACCACGGTCGTGCGGCCGGCGGTCGGGATTCGGCCGGCCAGGGCCGCGGCGATCGCGACCGCACCGCCCGGCTCGACCACGAGCTTCAGGGATTCGAAGGCGACCCGCATCGCATAGCGAACCTCGTCGTCGTCGACCGCGAGGCCGCCGGCCAGCAACCGGCGGTTCAACGCGAAGGTCAACTCGCCCGGCATCGGCGACAGCAGCGCATCGCAGATCGACCGGGCCTCGGCCGCATTGCCGAGCCGCTCGCCGGCCGTCAGCGACCGTCGCGTGTCGTCGAAGTCCGCGGGCTCCACGCACCAGACCGGTACGCCGGGTGCCGTTTCCGACAGCGCGAGGGCGGTGCCGGACACCAGCCCGCCGCCACCGCAACACACCAGGACCGCGTCGGCCCGCACGCCGATCTCCGCCGTCTGCTCGGCGATCTCCAGGCCGATCGTACCCTGGCCGGCGATGATCCCCGGGTCGTCGTAGGGCCTGACCAGGGTGGCGCCGGTGCGCTCCGCGATCGCCTGGACCATCGCGTTGCGGTCGTCGCGATAGCGGTCGCAGGGGATCACGGTGGCGCCCAGCGCTTCGGTGTTGGCGCGCTTAATGGCCGGGGCGTCGTCCGGCATCACCACCGTCGCGGCCAGCCCGAACAGCCGGGCGGCCGCGGCGACGCCCTGCGCGTGGTTGCCGGACGACACCGCGACCACGCCCTTTGCCCGGTCGGCCTCCGGGATCAGGGCGATCCGGTTGTAGGCGCCGCGGAACTTGAAGGAACCGGTGCGCTGCAGCGGCTCGGCCTTCACCAGCAGGCGGCCGCCCAACCTCGCGTTCAGCAACGGGGATTCGAGCAGGGGCGTCCGTACCGCCACGCCGGAAAGCCGGCGGGCGGCGTCGCGGATGTCGGACACGGTCGGGAGATCAGAGGCAGTCGAGGAAGTCATCGAGGGTCTCGCAAAGCATCGGTTCGTCCAGGGTAGGTGCGTGCCCGACCCCATCCAGGGTCACCCGGCGCATCCGCGGATGCGCCGCCGCCATGGCGTCGAAGGTCTCGGCGGACAGCAGCATCGACAGGCCGCCGCGGATCGCCAGCACGGGGTAGGGGCGCAGGGCTTTGAACAGCGGCCACAGGTCGGTCGCCCGGGCGGCGCCCGCCTGCAACGGCTTCACGATCGCCGGGTCCCAGTCGATGTGCAGCAGCCCGTCCTCGCCCCGCCGGAAGGTGTTGCGCGCGAACGCCAGCCACTCCTCGTCGGTCCGCAGCGACAGGTTCGGGATGTTGCGTTGCAGCTCGGCGACCGCGCCGGGCCAGTCGGGCTGCGGCCGGTCCCGTCCCATGTAGTCGATCAGGTAGTCGGCGCCGCCGGAGACCGCGGCCGGACCGACGTCGTTCAGCACGACACCGGCGAGGGAGGCCGGCATGGCGACCGCCAGCGCCATCGCCAGGATGCCGCCGAGCGACGTGCCGATCGCGACGAACCGGTGCAGGCCGGTGGCGACCGCCACCTGCCGGACGTCGTCCACCAGGGTGCGCGGATCGTAGGCCCGCCAGTCGGCCTCGTAGTCCGACCGCCCGCGCCCCCGGTAGTCGAGCGAGACCACGCGCCGCGGTGTCAGGCGAGCGGCGACGTGCCCGAAGTCCCGGGCGGAGCGGGCGTAGCCCGGCAGGCCCAGCACCGGGGTGCGGGGGTCCAGCGGGTCGCCCCAGTCCGAGACGTGGATGCGACGGCCCACCCGGTTGCTGACGAACAGTTCGCGCACGGTCGGGCGCGCCGCCGGCTCAGAGGCCGACGATCGTCGGCAGGTCGGTCAGGCTCGTGACCTCGACGTCCGGCGACCCGGGCAGCCGCTCGCGGGCCTGGCCGAACCGGTTGCACCACACCACCTTGAAGCCGAAGTCGGCGGCGGCCGCCGCGTCCCAGGCATTCGACGACTGGAAGCTGACGGCGGCCGGACCGCCGAGGCCGAGCCGGTCGACCGCCAGCCGGTACACGCTCGGGTGCGGCTTGTAGATCCCAACGTCCTCGATCGACAGCACGGCGTCGAGCACCGCGTCGATCCCGGTGCTCGCGCAGACCTTCTCGAGCATGGTCGGCGAGCCGTTCGACAGGATCGCGGTCTTCATGCCGCCGTCCTTCAGTCGGCGCAGGACCGCGGGAACCTCCGGATAGGTGTGCAGGGTCAGGTAGCTGTCCATCAGCGCCTGGCGCAGGCCGCCGGGCGCCTTGCCGACGCCGAACGCGGTATCGAGGGCGAAATCCAGGGCCTCTCCGGTGACCTGCCAGAAGTCGACGTGCCGGCCCATCAGCGAGCGCAGCCAGGAGTACTGGAGCTGGCGGGTCCGCCAGGTGTCGGACATGGTCCGGGCGGCGCCGGCCTCCAGGCCGAAACGGTCCCGGCACTGGGCGACCGCGGAATGCACGTCGAACAGCGTGCCGTAGGCATCGAACACGCAGGCCTCGATGCCGGTCAGGCGCTCGGTCATTGCTTCTTCCCCCTGGGCAGTGCTGCTTGTTGTCCGTCGAGCAGCACGCCGCAGCTGTAGACGCACCACACCGCCTGCGGGCGCCACCCGCCAGCCGTTTCGGCATAGGCCGGCGCCCGCGGCAGCCGTCCGCGATAGACGTGCAGCCCCTCGAGCACACGCTGGACGTAGTTCCGGGTCTCGGAGAACGGGATCTTCTCGATCCAGTCGATCACGTCGACATCCGGCGAGGCCGGGTGGCCGTAGCGGGCGATCCACTGGTTCACGCGGTGCGGGCCGGCGTTGTAGGCGGCGATCGCCAGCACGTACTGGTCATTGAACCGCGCGATCATCTCGTTCAGGTAGGTCCGTCCGAGCCTGACGTTGTAGTTCGGGTCGGCGATCAGCGAACCGAGGTCGTACTCCACGCCGGCCGTCCTGGCGGTTTGCTTGGCGGTGCCGGGCATCAGCTGCATCAGGCCGCGGGCGCCGACCCGGCTGACGGCATCGGCGTCGAACCCGCTCTCCTGCCGGATGATCGCATGCACCAGGGCCGGCTCCGGCGAGTCGTCGGGCAACGGGTCGAGGATCGGGTAGCCGATCTCGATCAGCGAGGCACCGCCCCGGGCCGCCCGGCGGGCCGCGTAGACCGCCGCCGACGTGTAGCCGCTGCGTGCCGCCAGCCGGGCGACGGCAAGCGAGTCGGCCTCGCTGCTGGCCTGGTAGGCCAGCGTGCGCAGGAACCGCTCCGCCAGCTTGCGCCGGTCGATCCGGATCAGGGCCTCGGTGGCGCGTACCAGGTCGCGGGCGTGGAAGCGGCGCGCGTCGGCCTCGGACACCGGCGCCGACGGCGCGAGTGCGATCTCGGTGGCGCCCAGCCGGGCCGCGGCGAGCTGCCCGTAGAAGGTGGTCGGCTGTTCGGCCCCCCGGCCATACCAGGCGCGCGCGGTGGCGGCGTCGCCCAGAGCCTCGGCGGCGCGCCCGGCCCAGTAGGCGGCCCGGCCGAGGCTGATCGGCGTGGACACGTTCTCGTACAGCACCCGGAAGTGCCGCAGCGCGTCTTCCGCCCGGTCGAGGAACCGCAGGGCGATCCAGCCGGCCAGCCATTCCGCCTCGGCGAACGCCACCCCGCCGCGCTGGACGTGCGAGGCCGCCAGCAGGTAGGCATCCTCGGCGTTGCCGGCATCCAGCGCCTCGCGGATATGCCAGGAGCGTTCGCGCCACCACAGCGCCTCGAACTCCGGCTTCGGCGGCGCTTCGAACAGCAGGTCCCGGGCGCCGGTCACCATGCCGCGCTGGCGCCGCCACCGGATCCGCTCGTAGAGCAGCCCGGGGTCGTCCCGCAGCTCGACCGGGACCGCCTCGATCGCGCGGTCGACACCGCCGCGCCCCTCGCGCAGCCGGATGCGGGCGTCGGCCAGCCTGCGCCAGCCGTCGGACACCAGGGGAAGGGTGCGCGTGGCGGCCGCCGCCTTGCCTCGCCACAGCATCTCGTCCAGGCGGTCCTGGTGGTCGACCGGCCGCAGGTGTTTGCCGTAGCGGTCCAGGAAGTCCTTGAGCGCCTTGTTGCCCAGGTCGAGTTCGCGCCACGCCCGACGGACCTCGGGGACCAGCGTGTCGGTCGCCCCGGTGGTCGCCAGGGCGTCGAGATAGGCGAGACGGCCCTCGGTCGTGCGCGGCGGATGCGTGCGGAACCACAACACCCTGGCGGACGCCGGAATCGTTCCAGGCATCAGCCGCTCGGCCCGCAGTTCGAGTTGGTATTCGCCGGGCCAATTCGGGTGCGCAGTCAGGAACTCGGCGATCGCGGCGAAGTCCGCGGGGCGGCCATCGTCCAGGAGGGTCAGCCACGTCAGAACCGATGCGAGCTCGGCGTCGTCGGTCCGGCCGGGCACGGCGAGCGCGGCCGCCCAGTCGCCGTCCTCGGCGAACGCCAGGGTGGTCCGCCAGGCGGAGTCGCCGGGCGGCAGGCGGCCCTCGGCGTGCAGCGGCCGCGCGGTCGGCAGCGGCGGCGCGTCGGCGGATCGGGTGTCTGGCGTCGGGGAGGCCGCCACGGGTCGCGGTACCGGCTGCGGCACGGTGGTCTTCGCGACCGCCGGCCCGCCCGGCAGGGCGAGCGCAACCGCGACCGCCGCGACGCGAACGGTCAGCGACCGGCCGGTCAGGCCTCGCGCAGGATGGGAAGGGAAGTAGGCTGATTGCCGCCAGGGCCAGGGCATCGAGGGCTCGCCGCTTCGTTCGTCCGAATTCCGCAACGCACACCACCATACCCGGTTCGACGGGGCCGCGGGAGGGGGCCGCGAGCCTTGCCCCGCGGGATTCCGCGGCGTAAGGTCCGGCTCCGCGACATGTGAAGTCGCCGTTCGGGGAGAAGGCCGATGGGTTACGCGTTCGGAGAGCCGATGTTCAAGGGGTCGCTGGTCGCCCTGATCACGCCGTTCAAGGACGGCGAGGTGGACGAGACGGCGTTCCGGAAGCTCGTCGACTTCCAGATCACCAACGGCACCCACGGTCTGGTGCCGGTGGGCACCACCGGCGAAAGCCCGACGCTCAGCCACGAGGAGCACAAGCGGGTGGTCGAGATCTGCATCGACGAGACCCGCGGCCGGGTCCCGGTGATCGCCGGCGCCGGTTCCAACTCGACCGCCGAGGCGATGGACTTCACGCGGCACGCCAAGGAGGCCGGCGCCGACGCGGTGCTGCACGTGACGCCGTACTACAACAAGCCGACCCAGGAAGGGCTGTACCAGCACTTCAAGGCTGTGCACGACTGCGCCGAGATCCCGGTGATCATCTACAACATCCCGGGCCGTTCGATCGTCGACATGACGGTGGAGACCATGGCCCGGCTGGCGGAGCTGCCGCGCATCGTCGGGGTCAAGGACGCGACCGCCGACCTGGTGCGGCCGATCAAGACCCGGATGGCGATCGGCGCCGACTTTACCCAGCTTTCCGGCGAGGACGCCTCGATCGTCCCGTATCTCGCGCACGGCGGGCACGGCTGCATCTCGGTGACCGCCAACGTGGCGCCGAAGCCGCTGTCCGAGATGCACGAGGCGTGGCAGCGCCGCGACCTCGACACCGTGTTCACCATCAACGAGCGCCTGCAGCCCTTGCACGCGGCGCTGTTCTGCGAGACAAGCCCGGGGCCGGTGAAGTACGCGGCCAAGCTGCTGGGGCTGTGCGACGGCACCGCCCGGCTGCCGATCGTCGAGATCGCCGAGTCCAGCAAGCGCCGCGTCGAGGACGCGATGCGGCATGCCGGGTTGTTGAACTGACGAGGACAGCGAGGGCGTCATGGCGGGCAGCCAAGGCGCCCGCCGGGAAGTGGCGCGGAACCGGCGGGCGCGTTTCGACTACCAGATCGAGGACACCATCGAGGCCGGCATGATGCTGACCGGCTCCGAGGTCAAGTCGCTGCGCGAGGGCCGCGCGTCGATCAACGAGGCCTATGCCGGCGAGTACCAGGGCGGGCTCGCGCTCATCAACGCGCACATCCCGGAGTACAAGCCGGCCGAGCCGTTCAACCACGAGCCGCGGCGAATCCGCCGTCTGCTGGTCCACAAGCGCGAGATGAACCGGCTGCTCGGCCTGATCCGGCGCGAGGGCTACACGCTGGTGCCGATCGCGCTGTACTTCAACGACCGCGGAATCGCCAAGCTCGAAATCGGCCTGGCGCGCGGCAAGAAGCTCGCCGACAAGCGCGAGGACGTGAAGAAGCGCGACTGGGAGCGCCAGAAGTCCCGGATCATGCGGGAACGCGCATGAGCGACGGGCGCTCCAGGGTCGGCCCGCCTGAGCCGCCCGGGGCGACCCCGACACGCCGACGCGCCCGCTACAAGCCCTGGACGGCGGCGATCGTCCTGCTCTGTCCGGTGCTGTTCCTGCTGGTCCTGGATGCCGCGGCGCTGGTCCAGGCCTTCCTCGACCCCGAATCCACCTGCTGGCTGAAGCCGCTCAAGGAGTCCGGCGGCAAGGTCCTGTTCCCGTTCGAGATCCACCTGCTGTTCTTCAGTGCGACCTTGCCGTTCTGGGCGCCGGTGATCGTGCTGCTGGCGGCGATGTTCTGGTACGTCGAGTGGATCCGCCTCGGCGAGCTCGCGGCGGTGGTGGCGGTAGCTGCAGTCGTCCTGTACCTGACCGGCGTCGACTTTGCCTGGATGGTCGAACTGTACGATGCCCGCTTCCGGAGCGCCTGCGGCTAGCGGTCGATGACTTGGCGGACCGTGGCGAAGACGGCGTCGAACATCGCGGTCGTCAGCTTGCCGGTGTTCGTGTTGTAGCGGGAGCAGTGGTAGGAGCCGACCAGCGTGCGGCCGTCCGGCAGCGGGTGCACCGCGCCGTGCCCGAACCTGTAGGCCGACTTGCGCAGGCCGAGGGCGGCGAGGGTGGCGCCATGCGCCACCGACCCGAGCACCAGGATGGTCCGGAGCGACGGCATCTGCTCCATCGTCCGTACCAGGAACGGGCGGCAGCCGGACACCTCGGCGCCGACCGGCTTGTTCTCCGGCGGCACGCAGCGCACAGCGTTGGTGATCCGGCAGTCGACCAGCTCGAGCCCGTCGTCCGGCCGCTTGTCGTAGCACCCGCGCGCGAAGCCGTGGCCGACCAGGGTCGCGTACAGCAGGTCGCCGGCATAGTCGCCGGTGAACGGCCGGCCGGTGCGGTTGGCCCCACGCAGGCCCGGGGCGAGCCCGACGATCAGCAGGCGTGCGTCGGTCGGGCCGAAGCTCGGCACCGGCGCGTTGAAGAAGTCCGGGTACGCCTTCCGGTTGGCGTCGCGGAACGCAACCAGGCGCGGGCAGAGCGCGCAGTCCGGCGAGGGATCGGCGGGCGAGGGATCGGCGGGCGCTTCGGCGGCCGGCCGGATGTCGGCGGTCGGGGCGGGCATCGCCGGCGGTCAGGCGCCGTCGTAGCCGCCGGGCCGCCGCGGCGACCGGCGGGTGACGACGGCCGGCATCTCGTCGTCGTCGTAGTCCTCGTCGCCGTTCGAGCTGTCGGTCGGCGTCGGGGCGACCCGGTCGCGCCGCGGCGGCCGGTCGGCGTGGACCCGTTCGATGTCGTTGGCCAGTTGATCGAGGTCGATGAACTGGTCGGCCTGGCGGCGGAGCTCGTCGGCGATCATCGGCGGCGACGACCGGATGGTCGACACCACGCTGGCCCGGACGCCCTTGCGCTGCACCGCCTCGATCAGCGAACGGAAGTCGCCGTCGCCGGAGAACAGCACCACGTGGTCGAGGCGGTCGACCATCTCCATCATGTCGACCGCCAGCTCGATATCCATGTTGCCCTTGATCCGGCGGCGGCCCTGGGAGTCGGTGAACTCCTTGGCGGGCTTGGTGACCAGGCTGTAGCCGTTGTAGTCCAGCCAGTCGACAAGCGGCCTGATCGGCGAGTACTCCTGATCCTCGAGCAGGGCGGTGTAGTAGAACGCCCTGATCAGATGCGCCTTGCTGCCGAACAGCTCCAGTAGACGCTTATAGTCGATGTCGAATCCGAGCGCCCGGGCAGCGGAATAGAGGTTCGCGCCGTCGATGAACAAGGCAATTTTCTCGTGCGGATAGAAGAACATGGCCGGGGCCTCTCAAATGGTGTTCAAACGAGCGTCAATATTCAGACCAAATCCCGTCGATCACAGCGGTATCACGGGTCAGCGCGAAGCGGATGTCATACTATGAGCCCGTACAGGGGTGTGTACAGACGAAACGCCGGACGACCGGCGCGTCCGGCCGGGCTGGTCCGATGATCGTCATCGCGATCGGCGCAAACCTGCCGGCCGACGGTTTCGCGACCGCTCTCGAGACCTGCCAGGCCGCGGTGGACCGGCTCGGACGGGAGCCCGATGTCGCCGTGGTGGCGATCTCCCGTTGGTACGAATCGGAGCCGGTGCCGCCGTCCGGCCAGCCCTGGTACGTCAACGGCGTGGTCCTGGTCGAGACCACGCTGGACCCGGCGGCGCTGCTGGACCGGTTGCACGGCATCGAGGCGGCATTCGGCCGTGTGCGGGTGGTCCGGAACGAGGCGCGGCCACTCGACCTGGACCTGATCGACTACGACGGCATGGTCCGGGACGGCCGCGGCGGCGGCCCGGTCCTGCCGCACCCCCGGGCCCGGGAGCGCGCCTTCGTGCTGCTGCCGCTGGCCGACGTGGCCCCGGACTGGCGGGATCCGGTCGGCGGCAGGGAGGTCGTCGAACTGATCGCCGCGCTGCCGGCCGACGGCCCGTCTATCCGGCCGATTCCGGATGCGTGATGGCTGTGGATAGTCCTTGTTTCGCGAGGGTCGCATCGCTATATTCCGCGGCTCGCCGACTTTCTCCGTCCGCATTCGAGAGGCTCCCATGGCGCGGGTTACCGTCGAGGACTGCATCCTCCAGATCCCGAACCGCTTCGACCTGGTGATGGCCGCGGCCCAGCGGGCCCGCGACATCTCCGCCGGCTCGCAGATCACCGTCGACCGCGACAACGACAAGAACCCGGTGGTCGCCCTGCGCGAGATCGCCGACCTGACCGTCGACTCCGAGGCCCTGAAGGAAAGCCTGATCAAGGGCCTTCAGAAGCACGTCGAGGTCGACGAGCCGGAGGACGACGACCTGGAGCGCCTGATCGGCAGCGAAGGCCTCGGCGGTGCGGCCGGGCTGGACGGCCGTCTGGCCGAGGGCGACACCCTGGACGAGAATGCGGCATCGGACCTGGGCATGCAGGTCGAGGAAGATGGCGAGAGCGGCGGTGGCTTCGAAGACGTGGACGACGGTACGCTCAACGACGAGGACTGACGATCCCGTCTCGCCAACCCGGAGTTCCGGTCCTACCTTCATCGGTATCGCAGGTAGGGCCCGATGATCCGGCAATACGAACTGGTCGAAACCGTACGCGCATACGATCCGACCGCCGACGAGGCGGCCCTCGACCGCGCCTACGTGTACGCCATGAAGATGCACGGGAGCCAGACGCGCGCGTCCGGTGACCCGTACTTCTCGCACCCGCTCGAGGTCGCCGGGATCCTGACCCGGATGAAGCTCGACCACGGGACCATCATCACCGCCCTGCTGCACGACGTCATCGAGGACACCGACGCCTCGCTCGAGGACATCCGCCGGATGTTCGGCGACGAGATCGCGCGCCTGGTCGACGGCGTCACCAAGCTGACCCGGATCGAGCTGCAGTCCGACCGTACCAAGCAGGCGGAGAACCTCCGCAAGCTGGTCCTGGCGATGAGCCAGGACATCCGGGTTCTGCTGGTCAAGCTGGCCGACCGGCTGCACAACATGCGCACGCTGCACTTCATCGGGAAGCCCGAGAAGCGCCGCCGGATCGCCGCCGAGACCATGGACATCTACGCGCCGCTGGCGGCGCGGATCGGCATCAACGACATCAAGGACGAGCTCGAGGACCTGGCGTTCGCCGAGATCAACCCGGACGCCCGGACGTCGATCAAGGCCCGGCTCGACTTCCTGCGCTCCGAAGGCGGCGACCTGGTCGAGCGGATCATCGAGGAACTGCGGACCACCCTGGCCGAGGGCGGCGTCGAGGCGCAGATCGCCGGGCGCATGAAAACCCCTTACTCGGTCTGGCAGAAGATGCAGCGCAAGAACGTCGGCATCGAGCAGCTGTCGGACATCATGGCGTTCCGGCTGGTGGTGGCGGACATCGGTGCCTGCTACCACGCGCTCGGCCTGATCCACGCCCGCTATCCGGTGGTGCCGGGACGCTTCAAGGACTACATATCGACGCCGAAGCCGAACGGCTACCGCTCGCTCCACACCGGGGTGATCGGCCCGCAGCGGCAGCGGATCGAGATGCAGATCCGCACCGCCGACATGCACCAGGTGGCCGAGCTCGGCGTCGCCGCGCACTGGTCCTACAAGCAGGGATCGGGCGCCAGCGAAGGCCGCAAGTACCGCTGGATCAGGGAGCTGCTGGACATCCTCGACCAGGCGTCCGGGCCGGAGGAGTTCCTCGAGCACACCAAGCTCGAGATGTACCAGGACCAGGTGTTCTGCTTCACGCCGAAGGGCGACCTGATCGCGCTGCCCCAGGGCTCGGTGCCGATCGACTTCGCCTACGCGGTGCACTCGGAGGTCGGCGACACCTGCGTCGGCGCCAAGATCAACGGCCGGCTGGTGCCGCTGCAGACCCAGCTCAAGAACGGCGACCAGGTCGAGATCGTCTCGTCCAAGACCTCGACCCCGTCACCGACCTGGGAACAGTTCGTCGTCACAGGCAAGGCGAAGGCGCGGATCCGCCGCTTCGTGCGGCTGAAGCGGCGCCAGCAGTTCTCCGATCTCGGCAAGGCCATGCTGCAGAAGGCGTTCCGCCAGGAAGGCCATCCGTTCAGCGAGAAGACCGTCGCGCCGTTGGCCGAGAAGTTCCGGGCCGAGACCGTCGAGGATCTGTACGCAGCGGTCGGCGAGGGGCTCGCCAGCGCCGTCGAGATCGTGCATGCGGCCTATCCGCCGGCGCGACCGGCCGAGAAGCCGGCGAACGTGGTGCCGATCGCCCGGGCCCGCGGCAAGCCGAAGAAGGCCAGCCGGGACGCGATCCCGATCACCGGGCTGATCGACGGCATGGCGGTGCATTTCGCGCGCTGCTGCCACCCGCTGCCGGGCGAGCGGATCGTCGGCATCGTGACCACCGGCAAGGGCGTGACGATCCACACGATCGACTGCGAGACCCTGGAGAACTACCACCACGAGCCGGAGCGCTGGCTGGACATCGGCTGGGACGCCGAGCGGGCGTCGGTGCATGTCGGCCGGCTCGACGTGGTGATCGCGAACGAGCCGGGCAGCCTGGGCTCGCTGTCGACGGTGATCGGCAAGAACGGCGGCAACATCATCAACCTGAAGATCACCACCCGGTCGGTCGACTTCTTCGAGCTGCTGATCGACGTGGAGGTCGGCGACGTCCGCCACCTGACCACCATCATCGCCGCGCTGCGCGCCACACCGGTGATCAATTCCGTCGAGCGTGCCCGCGGATGAAACGTCGCGGCCGGGCGGTTTTGCTGTCCAGGTTCTTGCCCCGGGGGCGGAAATTCGGCATACCGACCGCGGCTGGACGACCGGTCCGATTCCTCCGATGCAAGCGAGATCTCGACATATGGCGGTAAGAAAAGCGGGCGGATTCGGCGAGATGATCCGCACGATCCTGATCGCCGTGGGCATCGCGCTGTTCATCCGGACTTTCGCCTACGAGCCGTTCAACATCCCGTCGGGGTCGATGATTCCGACGTTGCTGGTGGGCGACTACCTGTTCGTGTCGAAGTTCTCCTACGGCTATAGCCGGCACTCGCTGCCGTTGTCGCTGCCGCTGATCCCCGGCCGGATCCTCTATTCCGAGCCGGAGCGCGGCGACGTCGTGGTCTTCAAGCTGCCGACCGACAACTCCACCGACTACATCAAGCGGATCATCGGGCTGCCCGGCGACACCGTGCAGGTCAAGGAAGGCATCCTGTACATCAACGGCGAGGCGGTGAAGCGGCGCCAGGTCGAGGACTACCGGGACGAAGACCGGTACGGTCGCCCGGCCGACGTGAAGCAGTACATCGAGACCCTGCCGAACGGCAGCGAGCACCGCATCCTGGAGATCAGCGACGATCAGCCGAACGACAACACCGGCGTCTACCGCGTGCCCGAGGGCCATTTCTTCGCGATGGGCGACAACCGCGACAACTCGGTGGACAGCCGGTTCGCCCGCGTCGGCTTCATCCCGCGGGACAATCTGGTCGGCCGGGCCGAAGTGATCTTCTATTCGACCTCGGCCAGTGCCGGCATCGTGGAGATCTGGAAGTGGCTGCCTGCGACACGCTTCGGCCGCCTGCTGAAGGGCATCGGATGAGCGAGGCCGAACGCGACCTCGGCGGCCTGGCCGAGACCCTCGGCCACACCTTCAACCACCCGGACATTCTGCGTCGGGCCGTCACCCATGCCAGCGCCGAGCCGCGCGCCTGGAACGCCTACGAGCGCCTCGAATTCCTCGGCGACCGGGTGATCGCGCTGATCCTGGCGGAACATCTGCTGGACCGCTTCCCGCACGAGCGCGAGGGCTCGATCGCCAAACGCCATGTCAGTCTGGTGCGGCGCGAGACCCTCGCCGAGGTCGCCCACAACATCGAACTCGGTCGATATCTGATAATCTCGCGCGGCGAGGCCGAGGCCGGGGCGCGCGCCAGCGACACCATCCTGTCCGACGCCATGGAGGCGGTGATCGGTGCGCTGTATCTGGACGGCGGGCTGGAGGCGGCGCGCCGGTTCATCCTGAGGTACTGGAACCCGGTCCTCGAGCTCGACCGCCGGCCGCCGCAGGACCCGAAGACGTCGCTGCAGGAGTGGGCCCAGGGCCGGCGCCTGCCGCTGCCGATCTACGCCACCGTCGCGCAGACCGGGCCGGCCCATGCCCCGGAGTTCACGGTCGAGGTACGGGTCGAGGGTCAGGTGCCGCAGCGTGCGGTCGGCAAGTCCAAGCGCCTCGCCGAGCAGTCGGCGGCGGCGGCCATGCTCGGAGCAATAGCGGAATGAGCGGGACACAGGGCGAAGCGGGCACCGGGGAGCCGACCCGCTGCGGGTTCGTGGCCCTGGTCGGCGCGCCGAATGCCGGCAAGTCGACGCTGACCAACCATCTGGTCGGCGCCAAGGTGTCGATCGTCACCCACAAGGCACAGACCACGCGCGCCCGCATCCGCGGCATCGCGATGGCCGGGCCGGCACAGATCATCCTGGTCGACACGCCCGGCATCTTCAAGCCGCGCCGCCGGCTCGACCGGGCGATGGTGCACGCCGCCTGGGCCGGTGCCGGCGACGCCGACGTGATCGTGCTGGTGGTCGACGCCGCCAGGGGGCGGGTCGACGACGACACCCGGCGGATCGTCGAAGGGCTGAAGGCCAACGGTCAGCGGGCGGTGCTGGCGCTGAACAAGGTCGACGGCATGAAGCGCGAGAAGCTTCTGCCGATGGCCCAGGAGTGCGCCGAGCTGTTCGACTTCGACGCGGTCTTCATGATCTCGGCGCTGACCGGCAGCGGCTGCGACGATCTCAGGGGCTACCTCGCGGGCCACATGCCGGAAGGGCCGTGGCACTATCCCGAGGACGAGCTGTCGGACCTGCCGATGCGGCTGCTGGCCGCCGAGGTGACCCGCGAGCAGGTGTTTCTCAAGCTGCACGACGAACTGCCCTACGAGGCGACCGTCGAGACCGACATGTGGACCGAGCGCGACGACGGGTCGGTACGCATCGACCAGACCATCTACGTCGAGCGCGACAGCCAGCGGATGATCGTGCTCGGCAAGGGCGGCCGGAAGATCAAGGAGATCGGCCAACTGGCCCGCGAGCAGCTCGAGGCCATGCTGGAGCGTCGGGTCCACCTGTTCCTGTTCGTGAAGGTCCGCGAGGCCTGGCAGGAGGATCGCGAGCGCTACACCACCTGGGGGCTCGAGTGGGACGTGTGAGCCGCTGCCCCGGCACGGTACCGGAGACGGGCGTCTGACCCATGGTCGAGTGGAGCGACGAGGGGATCGTGCTGGCGGCCCGGCCGCACGGCGAGGGCTCGGCCGTGGTGGTGCTGCTGACCCGCGGCCACGGCCGGCACGCCGGGCTGGTGCGCGGCGCGTTCTCGGGGCGGGCGCGCGGGGTCTACCAGACCGGGAACCGGGTGACGGTGGAATGGCGGGCGCGGCTGGCCGAGCATCTCGGCAACTACGTCTGCGAACTGGCCGAAGGCCATGCGGCGGCGATGCTGGACGATCCGCTGAAGCTGGCCGGCCTGACCGCCGCCTGCGCGGTCGCCGAGGCCTCGCTGCCGGAGCGCGAGCCGCATCCGCGGGTGCACGACGCGCTGGTCGCGCTGCTGGGCGCCATGGCGAACCCGGATCTGGGCGATGCCTGGGTGGCGGCCTACGTACGCTGGGAGATCGGGGTGCTGGCCGATCTCGGCTACGGGCTCGACCTGGAGAGCTGTGCCGCGACCGGCGCCAACGACGGCCTCGCCTATGTCAGCCCGAGGTCCGGGCGGGCGGTGTCGCTGGCCGCCGGCGAGCCGTACCGTGACCGGCTGCTGCCGCTGCCCCGATTCCTGACCGGGCAGGTGGGCATGGGGGCGGGCGGCGATCCCGACGACCTGTTCCGGGGCCTGGCGCTCTCCGGGTTCTTCCTGGAACGCCATGTGTTTGCGACCCACGGCCGGCAGCCACCGCCGGCCCGCACGCGATTCGTTGAACGCTTCGCGCGGGGCGCTACAGTATCTGGTGGAGGATCGGATACATGACCACGACATCTGCCGAAGAACCACCGCGGATCCGCGACACCTGGCTGGCCGACGCGCTGAGCGAGCGCTACCTCGCCTATGCCCTGTCGACCATCATGGCGCGGTCGCTGCCGGACGTCCGGGACGGCCTGAAGCCGGTGCACCGGCGGCTGCTGTTCGCGATGCGGCAGCTCCGGCTCGACCCGGGCTCGGCGTACAAGAAGTCGGCGCGCGTGGTCGGCGACGTCATGGGTAAGTTCCACCCGCACGGCGACGCCGCGATCTACGACGCCATGGTCCGCCTGGCCCAGGACTTCGCGGTCCGCTACCCGCTGGTCGACGGCCAGGGCAACTTCGGCAACGTCGACGGCGATAACGCGGCGGCCATGCGCTACACCGAGGCGCGGCTGACCGAGGTCGCGCGCCTGCTGCTCGACGGCATCGACGAGGACGCCGTCGACTTCCGGCAGACCTACGACGGCGAGGGCGAGGAGCCGATCGTCCTGCCCGCGGCGTTCCCGAACCTGCTGGCCAACGGCGCCCAGGGCATCGCGGTCGGCATGGCGACCTCGATCCCGCCGCACAATGTCGACGAGCTGTGCGCCGCCCTGCAGCACCTGATCAAGCATCCGAACGCGGCCGACGAGACACTGGTCGACCTGGTGCCGGGGCCGGACTTCCCGACCGGCGGCACGCTGGTCGAATCGCGGGAGTCGGTGCTGGAGGCCTACCGCACCGGCCGGGGCAGCTTCCGGGTCCGCGCCCGTTGGGAGGTCGAGCCGCTCAAGAACGGGACCTGGCAGATCGTCGTCACCGAGATCCCGTACCAGGTCCAGAAGTCGCGCCTGATCGAGCGCATGGCCGAGCTGCTGCAGAACCGCAAGCTGGCGCTGCTGGGCGACATCCGTGACGAATCCGCGGCCGACATCCGGTTGGTGCTGGAGCCGAAGAGCCGCAACGTCGATCCCGACGTGCTGATGGAGAGCCTGTTCCGGCAGACCGACCTGGAGAGCCGGATCTCGCTCAACCTGAACGTCCTCGACAAGGACAACGTGCCGCGGGTGATGAGCCTGCGCGAGGCGCTGCAGGCGTTCCTCGACCACCGGCACGAGGTCCTGGTGCGGCGCACCCGGCACCGGCTCGACAAGATCGCCCACCGGCTCGAGGTGCTCGGCGGCTACCTGATCGCGTACCTGAACCTCGACGAGATCATCCGCATCATCCGTGAGGAGGACGAGCCGAAGGCCGTCATGATGCGGACCTTCGAGCTGACCGACGTGCAGGCCGAGGCGATCCTGAACATGCGCCTGCGGGCCCTGCGCCGGCTCGAGGAGATCGAGATCCGCAAGGAGTACGAGGAGCTGTCGGCCGAGCGCGACGACCTGACGGCCCTGCTCGACGACGAGGGGCGGCGCTGGCGGACGGTGTCGCAGCAGCTCGGCGAGCTGCGCCGGGCGTTCGGCAAGAACACCGAGATCGGCCGCCGACGGACCGAGGTCGGCAGCGCGCCGAGCCCGGTGATCGTGCCGACCGAGGCGCTGGTCGAGCGCGAGCCGATCACCGTGATCTGTTCCGAGAAGGGCTGGATCCGGGCGCTGAAGGGCCATATCGGGCCGGACCAGGAGGTCAAGTACAAGGAGGGCGACGGCGAGCGGTTCCGGCTGCACGCCGAGACCACCGACAAGATCCTGGTGTTCGCCACCGACGGCCGCTTCTACACGATCGGCGGCGACAAGCTGCCGTCCGGTCGTGGCCACGGCGAGCCGATCCGGCTGATGATCGACCTCGCCAACGACGAGGATCTGGTGGCGATCCGGCCGCTGCGGCCGGGCGAGAAGCTGCTGGTGGCGTCGACCGAGGGACGGGGCTTCGTGGTACCGGCGGACGACGTGGTGGCACAGACCCGCGCCGGCAAGCAGATCCTGGTGCTGGACGGCGGAGCCAAGGCGAAGGTCTGCGTACCAGCCGCCGGCGACACCGTCGCCGTGGTCGGCAGCAACCGCAACCTGCTGATCTTCGACCTCGCCGACCTGCCCGAGATGTCGCGCGGCAAGGGCGTCATCCTGCAGAAGTACAAGTCGGGCGGCCGGTTGGCGGACGCCTTGGTCTTCAGGGCCGAGGAGGGGCTTTCGTGGGTCCGGGAGGCCGACGGCCGCCGGCGCACCGAAACCGAACTCGCTCCGTGGCGCGGCAAGCGTGCCGGTGCCGGCCGGAACCCACCGAACGGCTTTCCGCGACCGCCCCGGTTCACCTGATCCCGGGCCGGGATCGCGGGGCGCGCCCCCGAACCAAGGAGGAGACATCCTGTCCAGGGGTCGGCGCCGGCCGGCCCGGCCGGGCAGGCGACCCGGCGGCAGGCGACCCGGCGGCAGGCGACCCGGCGCCGGCGGCACGGGGCCGATCCGCGGGGCCGGCGGCCGCCTCGGCGTGTCTCAAGGCGTCCAGCCTCGAGGCGACGGCCGGGGCCTGTCGACGATCCGGGCGCAATGGCGGGGGCGACGAACCGGGCCCGTGGCCGTCGTCGCCCCCTTGCCTCAGAAGTACAGCGAGATGTCGCGGTGGTGGGCTTGGCAGGCCGCGATCTCGATGGCGATATCGTCCGGCATCCGGTTGAGCAGGCGCAGGCCGATCGTGTACTTGATCGCCGCGTCGTAGGCCGTGAGCTCCGGCAGGAGAGCCCGCTTCGCGGCGGTGCGCCAGGCGACCTCCTCGTCCAGGATCGCGAGGACCTTCTGGAACTCCTGCTCGATCTTCTCGAGCTTGTCGGACTCCCGGCTGACCACCCGGCGGGTCGAGGACAGGGCGCTGCGGATCGCGTTGACGTCGGCGACCCCCTCGTTGAGCTGCCGCTCGACCTCCTTGAACGCCTCCTCCTTGGCGGCCGGGGCCCGGTCGCTGCGAATGACCTCCGCCAGGCCGCGGATGTCGTCCTCGAGGGCGAGCAGGGCATCGGTCGAGTTGAGCACGCCGATCAGCTCCATGATCGGCTCGTAGGCCTGATCGGTGACGCGGCGATAGGTCAGGCGGGCTCGCTTCTCCTCGGCCAGGACCTTCTTGAAGTCGCGGTGCCGTGGCTCCCAGTCGTCCGGGATTGAGGCTTCGAGCTGCTTCAACTCGCTTTCCAGCCGCTCGCGGTCGGCTGCGAGAGCGGCGTGGTAGCCCGTGTCGTCGGCCCGGAACCGCTTGGCCAGGTCGAGGCGCTGCCTGAGCTCCTGGATCTCCGCCTTGTGGTCGCGGATGTCGTCCTGGATGGCGCGGACCTTGACGTGCAGCGGCCGGTAGTCGACGGCGGCGTCGTCGATCGCCTTCGCCGTCACGAACACCTCGTCGAGGGCGGCGAAGGTCTTGCCGGCATTGTCGATCGCCTTGGTGATCTCGTCGGCCCGGCGCTTCGGCAGGGACGAGAGGTCCCAGCCCTTCGCCTTCTCGATGGCGGCCCGGATTTCGTTGCCGCGCACGGCGTTGGTCTCTGCGATGTAGTCCTCGATGCAGGCCTGCAGGCGCGGGTTCTTCGGCGGCGGGGCGGTCACGGAGGTGAGCGACACCCGGCTCGGGATGTAGTTCACCAACTCGGGGATCACGCCGACGATGAACAGGGCGAACAGCTGCAGCGAGATGAACGGCACCACTCCCTTGTACATGGAGATGGTGCGGACCATCGCCGGCGCCACGCCGCGCAGGTAGAACAGCGCGAAGCCGAAGGGCGGGGTCAGGAACGAGGTCTGGATGTTCAGGCCGATCATGACGCCGAGCCAGACCGCGGTCACGTTCGCCGAGGGATCCATCAGCAGGATCGGCGCGACGATCGGCACGACCACGACGGCGATCTCGATGAAGTCGAGGAAGAAGCCCAGGACGAAGATCACCGTCATGACGATGATGAACTGGGCCCAGAACCCGCCGGGCAGGCCGGTCAGGAACTCGCGGACCAGATCCTCGCCGCCGAAGGCCCGGAACGACGCGGTCAGCATCGCCGCACCCAGCAGGATGATGAAGACCAGCGAGGTCGTCTTCGCGGTCTCGACCATCACGTCGCGCAGGGTGTTCTCGATCCTCAGCGTGCGATAGCCGCTCCAGCCGAGCGCAACCAGCAGGCCGACGACGCCGATCGACGCGACGATCATGCCGATGACGTCGGCGTCGGTGGTGATCTGCCGGATGTTCAGCGGGACGACCTGCAGGGTGCCGAGGATCGCGACGACCGAGACGACGGCCAGGATCGCGGGGCGGAACGCCCCCCTGCCGTCGTAGAGCCGGTAGCCGGCCATGATCATGGCGCCGGCCGCGCCGATCGCTCCGGCCTGGTTGACGGTGGCGATGCCGGTGATGATCGAGCCCAGCACCACGAAGATGAGGGTCAGCGGCGGCACCAGCGCGAGCAGCACCTTGCCGGCGAAGCGCCGGTCGTAGGCGCCGTCGAACGGCACGGCCGGCGCCGTCTTCGGCCGAACGAACGACAGCACCAGGATGTAGACCATGTACAGGCCGACCAGGATCAGACCCGGCAGCAGGGCGCCCATGAACATGTCGCCGGCGCTGGTCGAGGTCACGCTGAACTCGCTCGGCATCGAGAATTCGCCGGTGTTCGCCTTGTAGAGCGCGAGGCGGGCGGTGGCGGCCTGGTCGACGGCGCCGGAGAGCTGATCGGCCAGGATGATCAGCACGATCGACGGCGGGATGATCTGGCCGAGCGTGCCGGAGGCGGCGATCGTGCCGGTCGCCAGCGTGTGCGAGTAGTTGTTCCGCAGCATCGCCGGCAGCGAGATCAGCCCCATCGCCACGACGGTGGCGCCGACGATGCCGGTGGTCGCGGCCAGCAGGGCGCCGACGAACACCACCGAGATGCCGAGACCGCCGCGGACCGGACCGAACAGCTGCGCCATCGAGACCAGCAGGTCCTCCGCGATCTTCGAGCGCTGCAGCATGATGCCCATGAACACGAACAGCGGGATCGCGATCAGGGTGTCGCGTTCGACCTCCCAGTAGATGCCGCGGAAGTTCGTGACACCGGCACTTAGCCAGTTCACCGGGCCGCCCTGGGCGAAGAAGGCGTCCGGATTGCCCTCGAAGAGCGTGCCGGCGAGGGCGGCGAGCCCGATGGTGACGATTGCCGAGCCCGGCAGGGCGAACGCGACCGGGAAGCCGGATCCGAGGGCCGCGGCCATCAGGATCACCAGGAGTGCGAGAAAGAAAAGCTCCATCTTGAGACGCCGCTTTCGCTCTGTTCGGTCAACGGGCCGGTGGCCCGGGGGTCACTGGTGCCTGATCGTCACGCCGTTTCCGGCGCGCCGGTCAGGACATCGGGGCTTCGGTGTCGCGGTGGCCCGGCTCTTCCCGGTAGTCCGCGATGCTGTCCATCAGGTAGGCGGCGAACTGGATCATCATGGTGACTGCGAACACCCCCAGAAAGCCGGCCATCAGGTACTTCACGTACATGCCGAAGCCGGACTGCGAGACTTCGTAGTTCAGCAGCGGGCTGGTGATCACGCTGGTCTTGTCCCACATGCCGAAGGCCAGGATCACGGCGCAGAGCGAGACCCCCATCACGAGGCTGCCGAACGCGTTGAAGGCGCCCCTGGTCTTCGGGCGGAAGCCCGAGTACAGGACGTCGACGCGGACATGGCCGTCCTCGTAGAGGGTGTAGGCGCTCGCGAACAGGAACAGCCCGGCGTACCAGAACCGGACCAGGTCGCCCTGGAAGGCCTGCTCGTAGGAGAACACGAAGCGGGTGATCACGATCAGCAGTTCGGCAACCACCACCAGCAGGGCGAGCCAGTGGAAGCCGATGGTCCGGGTCCTCGCGGCGATCACCAGCGAGAGCGCCAGCAGCGGCATGTGGACATAGGGGCCGCGGAACTGCGAGCGACCGAGTTCGGTCGCGAAGTCGTGTCCCACTAGGCCGCCGAGCAGGGCCTCGACCCGCAGGAACGAGATCGCCATGTCGACCAGGCCGATCAGCACCACGGCCCAGAATGCCGTGCGGACGATGTAGGCGACCAGACCGGTCAGAACCTGGGCATCCCGGCGCAGACTGCGGTCGGTACGCAGGACGAACAGGATCGGCGCCAGGACGCCGGCGGCGTAGACGCCGGCCTGCACGAAGCCGAGGCCGCCACGCAGGGCGCCGGGCCAGCCGTGCCATATCGAGAGGTATGTGTTTGTCAGGAACGCGAAGGTCAGGCCGACGATCACCCAGGAGACCGAGCGGGTGAGGCCGGGTCCGGGAAAACCGCCGGACGACCGCGAGAGGGCTGGCGATTCCATGGTGGCCATGGCTGGAACTCTCCGTCCGCGATCGCGGGCTGGCCGCGACCGTCACGTTCGATTGCTTGGAGCACGATGCCCGGCTCTTGGCCCGGGTCTTGTAACCGTAGAGCGCGCCGTTTCGAACGCCGGCTGTGCCCGGGTGTTTCGGCCGGCCGTTTGAAAAACGGACGGGGCCCTGAGACCCCGTCCGCCATCAGTCGAGAATGCCGGCCTGATTAGAGACCCAGCACCCGGTTGCGCTGGGCGTAGTAGGCGCCCTCGGACAGCTTCATCCAGCCGCCGACGTCGGCCCGGGCCTTCGCGAAGCTCTCGTGGATCCGGTTCGCGAGCGGGCTGTGGGAGCGGGCCTCCTCGTAGACCTCCGCCGAGGCCCGGCCGAAGGCGTCGTACACGTCGTCGTTGAACGCGCGCAGCTCGACGCCGTGCTCGTCGATCAGCTTCCGCAGGTAGGTTCCGTTGTTGGCATTGAACTCGGCCATCATCTGGTGGTTCTCCTGCCCGGTGCAGGCCCTGATGATGAGCTGGTCGGCCTTGGACAGGCCCTCCCACCAGGACTTGTTCATCCCGAAGGACAGGAAGCCGCCCGGCTCGTGCATGCCCGGATAGTAGTAGTACTTGGCCGCCTCGTAGAACTTCAGGAAATAGTCGTTCCACGGGCCGACCCACTCGGTCGCGTCGATCGCGCCGGAGACCAGGTTCTCGTAGATCTGGCCGCCCGGCAGGGACACCGGCGAGGCACCGAGCTTGGCCATGACGTCGCCGCCCAGGCCCGGCATGCGGATCTTCAGGCCCTTGAGTTCCTCCGCCGAGTTGATCTCCTTGTTGAACCAGCCGCCCATCTGCACGCCGGTGTTGCCGGTCGGCAGGCACTTCAGGCCGAACTCGCCGGCCAGCTCGTCCCACAGCTCCTGGCCGCCCATGTACTCGATCCAGGCGCCCATCTCGTTCTCGGTCAGGCCGAACGGCACCGAGGTGAAGTACGCCCAGCCCGGGTGCTTGCCCTTCCAGTAGTAGTCGGCGGCGTGGTACGCCTGCGCGTTGCCCGACGCGACCTCGTCGAAGGCGTCGAACGCGCCAACCCGCTCACCGGCGGCGAAGTACTGAACCTGGATCCGGCCGTCCGAGACGTCCTGGATGCGCTTCGCCAGTCGCTGCGCGCCGGTGCCGAGGCCCGGGAAGTCGCGCGGCCAGGTGGAAACGATCACCATTTCGATCCGCTGCTGCGCGATCGCCGGCGCGGCGAGCGTGCTGGCGGCCGCGGCGAGTCCCCCGACGCTGGCCCCGGTAATGAATTGACGACGCTTCATGAGTATTCTCCCGACGGTGTTGCCGTCCGCCCTTCAATGCAGGCGGAGCGTCCCCTGAGCCGCACGTTCTTGTGCCGTGCGGAGCGTGGCCCTGCACCACGCAGATCGCGGGGATTATAGTGATGCGGCAGTGCCGCGCAACAATCGACCCCGCAGACCGACGCGTTTCGTCATTTGATTGTGCGGTGCAGCGAAGTGCCTGTGATTGATGCAGGAGGCGGGTTCCGGCACACTCGCCGACCCAGCGCACACCCTGTGTCGAAAGGTCCCATGCGCATCGACATCTGCTGCATCGGCAACCGGTTCAACATGTACCGGAACCTGATCGCCCTGCTGTATCACAGCCTGGTCGATGCCGGGCACGACGTCAGCGTCTCGCAGAATCGCGTGGCGACCGACGCGGTCAGCCTGGTTCTGCCGCCGATGGCGTTCCGGGTGCCGGAACTGGTCGACGAACTGGCGGGCCGTCGACGGCGCTATCTCGTGGTCGGCGTCGAGACCTTCGACGGCTTCTCCCACGGGCGGGCGCCGGACGCCGCCGACGACCTCGACCCGTTCCGGCGGTTCTTCGGCGAGGCCACCGCGGTGCTGTGCCTGTTCCGGCAGGACCTCCAACCCTATCGGGCGGTCACGTCGAGACCGCTCTACCTGCGGTACGGCGTGCATCCGGCGCTCGACGAGATCCCCGACGCGGCCGACCGACCGGTCGACGTGGCCTTCTTCGGCGACGTCGACCGCTACCCGGCACGGGTCCGGACCATCGAACGGCTCAGGCAGGCCGGCCTGACGGTCGACGTCCTGGCGAACGCCACGAACGCGCCGCACGAGTTGGTCCGTAACGCTCGCCTCGCCCGCGCCAAGGTCGACCTCAACCTGGCGCATGCCGAGCACGCGAGCCCGCAGCGGGTTGTGTACCTGGCGAACAACCGGCGCTGCTGCGTGTCCAACGCCGTGTCCGACCCGGACGGCTATCTGCAGGCGGCGTATCCGAGCCCGGACGAAACGGCGTTGATCGAGGCCTGCCGGTCGATCGTCGCCGACGGCAGCTGGCGGGCCCGCGGCGAGGCGGCCTACGAGCGGGTTCGGGACTGGGCGATGCCGGGGATCGTCGCGGCGGCGCTGGACGCGGCGTTCGACGGCGGCGCCTCAGTCGGTGGCCGGGTCGGTTAGCTCGCTCCAACCGCCGGGGCCAAGGCCCTCCACCGGTTGGTACTGGGTCTTGTACGCCATCTTGCGACTGCCCTCGACCCAGTATCCAAGGTACACGTACGGCAGTCCCTGGGCGGCCGAGCGCCGAACCAGATCGAGGATCATGAAGCGCCCGAGCGCGCGCTTGTCGGCGCCCGGCTCGAAGAAGCTGTAGACCGCCGAGAGTCCGTCGTCCTGCCGGTCGATGAGCACGGTGGCCCACAGGATCTTCCGCGGGTCGCGGTACTCGATCAGGGCGGTCTCGATCGGCGAGCGCTCGACCATCGCGGCGTAGTCCGGATAGTCCATCAGGGCCATTTCGCCGTCGCCGTGGCGGCCGGCCTGATAGCGCGAGAACAGCTCGAACTGCTCGCGGGTGGCCTCGTTCGGGACCTCCTCGCCGAGCAGGTCGGCATTGGACCGCAGCACGCGGCGGTGCCCGCGGGTCCAGCGGAAGTCGGCGGTGCGCAGCCGGACCGGCACGCAACCGCTGCAACCGGCACAGGCCGGCCGGTAGGCGAGGTGCTGGGTGCGGCGGAAACCGGCGCGGGCGAGGGTGTCGTGGGCGTGACGGCCGCGCCGGGTCGAGAGGTCGCACACCAGCCGCCGTTCCTGCAGCCCCGGGAGGTAGGGGCACGGCATCGGCAGCGTATGGAAGAAGGTGAGCGGGGGAGCCAGCGTGGCGTCGTGCATCTTCGGTCCGGTGCCTCAGTCGCCGTCGGATTCGGTCGGAGCGCCGCAGAACTCCTGCCGGACGGCAATGGTGATCGCCATCAGCTGGCGCTGCAGGTAGTCGGAGAACTCGTGCAGCCCGTACTGGACCACGGTGTCGGAGGTGTGACCGGCCAGCGCCGCCCGGGTCTCGTCGAGCAGTTCCATGGCGGAAATGCCGGCCCGCAGCCCAAACCCCGAGCGCAGGCGGTGCAGATGCTGGTCGATCTGCGACAGGCAGAGTGCGATCGAGCGTGGGAAGCTCATGTTGAACAGCAGGAAGGCCGCCACCTGCTTCGGCGACATGCCGCGCGGATGCTCGCGTCGGAACGCGTGATAGCCAGCGACCGAGCGCAGCAGGGCGTTCCACTGGCTGACGTCCACCGGGCTGCCGACCCGCTGGTCGGGCGGCAGGAGCAGGTGGTACTTGATGTCGAGCAGGCGCGTCGTCTGGTCGGCCCGCTCGATCTCGCGGCCGATCAGGTAGAAATACCAGGACTGGTCGCGGAAGAACGTGCCTTCGGTGATACCGGCGTGGGTCTGGCACTCGAGCTTGATGTTGGCGCAGACCCGCGACAGCTCGCTCTGCTTGAGGTCGTCCGAGGTCAGGGTCGCCATCGTGTTGTTGAACACATTGAGATGGCTCCACATCTCGGTCGAGATGGTCGGCCGCAGGGCGCGGGCGTTCTCCTTGGCCGCCCGGATGGTCGAGATGATCGACGACGGGTTGTCGCGGTCGAGGACGTAGAAATGCACGACGTTGGCGTAGGAGGCCACGTCGTAGGCCTCGTCGAAGCGCTCCTCGTCGGCGTTGAGCTGGACGATCGACCGCCAGTTCTGACTGCCCCGGGAGTCGCGCGAGAAGTGCAGGTTGACGTCCAGGATCCGGGCCAGGCTCTCGGCGCGCTCCATGTAGCGCCCGAGCCAGAACGAGCAGTCGGCGTAGCGGGCCAGCAGAAACTTGGTTCCGATGGTCATGGCTCGAGCACCCAGGTGTCCTTGGAGCCGCCGCCCTGGCTGGAATTCACCACCAGCGAGCCGCGCCTGAGCGCCACCCGGGTCAGGCCGCCGGGCAGCACCCAGGACGACTGTCCCGTGACTACGAACGGCCTGAGATCGACGTGGCGCGGCTCGATCATGCCGTCGATCAGGGTGGGACAGACCGAGAGGTCGATCATCGGCTGGCTGATGAAGTTGGACGGGTTGGCCGTGAGCTTGGCCCGGACGTCGTCGATCTCCTCGCGGGTGGCGCGCGGCCCGATGACGATGCCGTAGCCGCCGGACTCGCCGACCGGCTTGATCACGAGGTTCTCGATGTTGGCGAGGGTATAGGCCAGGCCGTCGCGCTCGCGGCAGATGTGGGTCTCGACGTTGTCGAGGATCGGTTCCTCGTCGAGATAGAACCGGATGATCCTGGGCATGTAGGCGTAGACCGCCTTGTCGTCGGCGCACCCGGTCCCGACCGCGTTGGCCAGCCCGACATTGCCCTTGATGTAGGCGCCGAAGATCCCCGGAACCCCGAGCAGGCTCTCGGGGTTGAACACCTCCGGGTCGAGGAAGGCGTCGTCGATCCGGCGGTAGATCGCATGGACCGGCGCCTTGCCGGCGGTGGTCCGCATCCAGACCCGGTCGTTCTCGACGAACAGGTCGGAGCCCTCGACCAGCGGCACGCCCATCTCGCGGGCCAGGAAGACGTGCTCGAAATAGGCCGAGTTGTAGACCCCCGGCGACAGCAGCACGACCTGGGGATCGGTCACCTCGCTGGGGGCCAGCTCGGCCACCGCCTCCAGCAGCTTCTGGCCGTAGTCGCTGACCGGCCTGATGCCGATCTCGTCCATCAGGTCCGGGAAGGTCCGCTGCATCATGTGGCGGTTCTCGACCACGTAGGACACGCCGGACGGGGTCCGGGCGTTGTCCTCGAGCACCTTGAAGCGTCCGAGATGGTCGCGGACCAGGTCGACGCCGCAGACGTTCACGTACGATCCGTGGGGAACGGCGACCCCGCGCATCTGTTCCCGGTAGTAGGCGTTGCCGTAGATCAGTTCGGCCGGGACCACGCCCTCCTTGATGATCCTGCCCTCGTGGTAGACGTCGTGCAGGAACAGGTTGAGCGCCGCGACGCGCTGCTTCGAGCCGCGTTCGATGATGTCCCAGTCGCCGGGCGAGATGATCCGGGGAATGACGTCGAACGGCAGGATGCGGTCGATCACGTCCCGTTCGGAATAGACCGTGAAGGTGATCCCCAGGTTGTAGAGTTCGCGTTCGGCGATCTCGGCCCGGCGCACGAGGTCGGACAGGGTGAGCCGGCCGAGGCGGTTCCGGACCATCGCGGCGTGCTCGGCCGGCGCGCCGTCGCCGCCCAGCATCTCGCACCAGTGGCCCTGCCTGTCGTAGGCGGTCAGCAGGTCGGTCCCGTCGGACATGTTCTCCCCGTTATCGCCGGCCCGGAAACGCCCGCCGTCGGCGGGCGCTCTTCCGGACAAGGCTAGAAGCATCCCGGGAGGATCACAACCGCGATGCCGAGTCGCAGGGGGCGATCCACAGCACGGGAAGGGGGTACCGCGGGGCCGGGACGGCTCAGCCGCCGACCCGCGGCGGCTGGACCACCGGGCCGCCGCGATCGATCGCCGGGGGCGACCCGCGGTCGTCGGGCGCCGGCGTGCCCGTCGGGCTGCCGGCCGCCTGGGCGGCCCGGCGCCGGGCCTCGTCCTCGGCCAGCTTCAGCCCTTCGGCATCGGAGGCCGACAGGTGCTTGAGAATGATGCTGATCCGGCGGTTGGTCGGGTCGGAGGGGTCGTCCACCAGCGGATCGCGGTCGGCCTTGCCGACAACCTCGCTGATGCGGCTCTCGTCGATACCGTTGGCGACCAGCACCCGCCGCGAGGCGTTGGCGCGATCCGAGGACAGGTCCCAGTTGGTGTAGGTCGAGCCGGGCGCGAACTGCTTGGAGTCGGTGTGACCGGTTATCTCGATCTTGTTCGGCAGCTTGGCGACGATCTCCGCGACCTTGGTCAGCAGCTGGCGGGTCGTGTCGTACATCGAGGCGCTGCCGTTCGGGAACAGCGCCACGCGTTCCTGGTCGATGAGCTGGATCCGCAGCCCGTCGGGGGTCGCGTCGATCTTCAGGGAGCCGGCCACCTCGCCCAGTTCGGGCGACTCCTGGATGGCCTCCTTGATGGCAGTCTCGGCGTCCTCGAACTGCTGCTGCTCGCGCTCGCGCAGCAACTGCTCCAGGGCCTCCTGGCTGGCGCTCACGCCTTCCTCGTCCTGGCGGGAGCCGAGGCGGGATTCGATGTTCTCGGGGTCGTCGGAATCCGGGTCGAGCGCCTCTGTGCGTTCCGCCTGCGGGCGCGCGACCTGCGGTGTGGAGATCTGCGGCGGCGAGCTCGGCGACTTCAGCGCCCCGGGCACCGTGATCGAGGTGCCGCCGAGCACGCCGCCCGAGCCGGACCGGGTGGCCCGCGAGATCGCCGTCGGGTCGAAGTAGTTGGAGATGCCCATCTTCTGCTCTTCGGTGGTCGCGTTGAGCAGCCACAGGAGCAGGAAGAACGCCATCATCGCGGTCACGAAGTCGGCGTAGGCGACCTTCCAGGCGCCGCCGTGATGGCCGCCGTGACCACCCTTCTTGACCTTCTTGATGACGATTGTCGCGTGGTTGTCCACCGACCGGCACCTTCCTCAAGTTTCGCCCGTCCGACAGTCTTGCAAGGTCGGGGCCAGCAGTCCGGATTTCAATCGCTGAACCGCCAGAACGTCAGACCGGCGGCAGGGCCGCGACCGCCTCTTCGACCTCGAAGAACGAAGGACGGTCCTTGGACAGCAGCGCCTTGCGGGCAAATTCCACGGACACCGCCGGGGCGTAGCCCGAGACATGCGCCAGAAGCCCCGCCCGGATGCACTGCATGTACTTGGCGTCGGCCGAGAACGTCGCGCCCATGGCGGCTGCCATCGGGCTGACGAAACCGTAGGACAGCAGGATCCCGAGGAAGGTGCCGACCAGCGCGCCGCCGATCAGCTTGCCGAGCACCTCGGGCGGTTCGGTGATCGAGCTCATGGTCTTGATCACGCCCAGCACCGCCGCGACGATGCCGAGCGCCGGGAACCCGTCGCCCATGGTCTGAAAGGCGCTCTGGATCTGCGCGTCCTCGGCGTGATGGGTCTCCAGTTCCTCGTCCAGCAGGTCGGCCAGCTCATGCGGGTTGTCGGTGCCGAGCGTCATCATTCGGAGGTAGTCGCAGAGGAACTCCATGGCGTGGTGGTCGGAAGAGAACCGGGGGAACGCCTGGAACAGACTGCTCTCCTCCGGTCTCTCGATGTGCGACTCGATCGCCAGCATGCCTTTCGTCTTGGCGAGCTTGAAGATCGCGTACAGCAGCGAGAGAAGTTCGAGGTAGTCGTCCTTCGAGTATTTCGGCCCCTTGAGCGCGGCCTTGAAGCCGTAGCCGGCCTTCGCAAGAACATACTTCGGATTCGCGGTGATGAAGGCACCGACGCCGGCGCCGCCGATGATCACGAGCTCGAACGGCTGCCACAACGGGCCGAGCTTGCCGCCCATCGCCATGTAGCCGCCGATCACGCAGACGATCACGACGACCCAGCCGATTATAATGAACATGATCGGCTCCCGTGTCCGAACGTCCCCCCGGGGCGCAGAATCCCCATCAAGCGTTGATAATTCGCTAACTTAGACGGTTTGCCAAGATGATCCGGCAAACTGTTGCGCATCCGATCTTTTTTTCGACGTCGAGTGGTCGGTCGGCGCGCGTCGGGTTTGAAAGCTCTCCGGGCGCGCGATATGTAGGGCGGGACGCGCTCCGTCAGCCGAGGCCCTTTGCATGTCGATCGATCCGTCTGCCTTTAGGGCCGTGCTCGGGCGCTACGCGACCGGCGTGACAATCGTGACGACGCGGACGCCCGAGGGCCGGCCGACCGGTCTGACCGTCAACAGCTTCACCTCGGTGTCGCTCGAGCCGCCGCTGGTGCTGTTCTGCCTCGACCGGGCCGCCGGCAGCGGCCCGGCCTTCGCCGCCAGCGACTGCTTCGCGGTGAACATCCTGGCGGCCGGTCAGGCTTCGGTGTCGGCGCGCTTCGCCGACCCGGTCGCAGCCCGGTTCGTGAACGACGGCACGACCATCTGGGAGACCGGGGCGCCGATCCTGCACGATGCCCTGGCGGCGCTGGATTGCCGGGTCCATGCCCGGCACGAGGGCGGCGATCACGTCATCCTGGTCGGTCGCGTGCTGCGGGCCGAAGTGCTGCGCGACGGGCCGCCGCTGGTGTACTGGCGGGGCACCTACCAGGGACTCGCTTGACGCGGCCGGCGGCCGCGGCGGGCGTCAGATCACCTCGCCGTCGATCGCACTGGTTCCGAGCAGCCGGGCGTTCAGGCCGAGGGCGGCGAACCGCGACACGATCTCGCGGACGTGCTCGGCATTGCGGGTCTCGACCACGGTATCGAGCTCGGCCAGCTTGACCGGCACGTCCTGGAACAGCCGCTGGTGATAGACCTCGACGATGTTGCCGCCGGTCTCGCCGATCACGCTGGCGACGGTGGCCAGGACCCCGGGCTCGTCGGAGATCTCGATCCGCAGGCGGACCAGCCGGCCGTCGCGGACCAGGCCGCGCATCATCACGGAGGCCAGGATCCGCGAGTCGATGTTGCCGCCGCAGATCACCGTCGCGACCCGATGCCCGGCGAACCGCTCGGGTGCGTGGATCAACGCCGCGATGCCGGCGGCGCCGGCGCCTTCGGCGACCAGGCGCTGCTCCTCGATCAGGATCTGCACCGCGCGCTCGATCGCCCGCTCCGGCACCAGGACGATGTCCTCGACCAGCTCGCTCACCACCGGCTGGGTGAGCTGTCCCGGGTACTTGACCGCGATGCCCTCCGCCAGGGTCGAGCCGCCGGAGGTCGCCGGCAGGCCGTGGATGGCCTGGTACATCGACGGAAAGCTGTCGACCTGCACGCCGATCACCCGGATGCCCGGCTTCAGCGCCCGGGCGGCGATCGCGATGCCGCTGATCAGGCCGCCGCCGCCGATCGGCACCACCAGCGTGTCGATATCCGGGGCATCCTCGATGATCTCGAGCCCGACGGTGCCCTGTCCGCGGATGATGTCCGGATCGTCGTAGGGATGCACCAGGACGAGCCCGTTCTCGGCGATCAGGCGCTCGGTCTCGGCCCGGCAGTCGGCCAGCGTGCGGCCGCTGAGGACGACGCGGGCGCCGTGCGAGCGTGTCCGCTCGATCTTCGAGAACGGCGTGGTCTCGGGCATTACGATGGTCGCCGGGATGCCGAGCCGGGCGGCATGGTAGGCGACGCCCTGGGCGTGATTGCCCGCCGACATCGCAATGATCCCGCGGCGCCGCTCGTCGGCGCTCAGCCCGGTCAGCTTGGTCAGAGCGCCGCGCTCCTTGAAGGAGCTGGTGTGCTGCTGGGTCTCGAGCTTCAGGGAGAGTTCGCAGCCGAACAGCTTGGAGAGGCTGGGGCTGTAGACCGTCGGCGTGCGTACCACCGAGCCGGCGATGATCGCGGCGGCGTCGCGGATGTCGTCGAGGTTGACGGTGATTGGCATGTCTGGGTCTCGCGGCACGGGTGATGCGGCTGGCTGCCGTATGATTCAGGTCAAGAATTCGTTAGGGATCAGGGTGTAGTCTATCTCCGGATCGGCGGACGCACGTTGGCTTTCGACGCCTCCCGTGATAGAGATCGTCGAGGGAGGCAAGGGGAATGCAATGTTCGGCAGTGTGCCCGGTTCTCCCGGCCGCCGCCGATACGCGGAGGGCGGCGCCTTGGCTGCACAACCGCATCGGAACGTCCTTTCCTCGGCCCTGACGGCGGCGCTCGTCGGCGCAATCCTGATTCCCGGCGGCGCGGCGCGGGCCGACGAGACCGCTCCAGACACTGCGAGCTGGTACATCGTCGGCGGCCCGGAAGCGGCGCCGGCCGGATTCGGCGGACGGGCGGGGGATGAGGGGCGGCCGTCGAGGGTCGATTTCGGCGTGACCTTCTCGCGGATTTCGCCGCGCGACATCATCACCTTCACCGCCGGACCGACGAAACCCCAGCCGGAACGCAGCGGCGGCTATTCGTTTCTGGTGTCCGGCGCCTACGACTTCGAGACCGGTACCCTGGTGACCCCGCGGATCGTCGGCGGTATCGGGGTCAGCTATCTCGGCGACACGCCGGGCGGCGCGTCGTCCGGCAGCGATCCGACGGCCCGGCAGGATGTCGCCCCGACGGCGCTTATCGGCTTCGGGGCGGACTTCGATCTCGGCGACACCTGGGCGGTATCCGCGGAATACCGGGCGATGTATCTCGGCGAGACCGAGCGCGACGGTCGGCTCGGCGAGAGCCGGCTGGATCAGAAGTTCACGGTCGGCGCGAAGATCCGTTTCTGAGCCGCTCACGGCAGCAGTTCGAGCCGGGCGCGCACGATGTCCGGCTGTCGGGGAATCGTGAAGCTTCGCCCGGCGACCCAATCCTTCTGCCAGGACGCGAAATACGGCGAGAACAGGTTGCCGGAGGGACCGAGCGCGGCCGCGAAGCGCGAGCGGTCGAGATCGGCGAGGTCGAACACCATCCGCAGCCCGGCCCCGTGTTCGTGCGGGAAGGCGATCGCCCCGTCGCCGCCCCAGGACCAGCTGCCGCGGCTGACCGTGTAGTCGCCGCCGCCGGTCACGGCGCGCCGCTCCAGGAGTTGACCGACGACCGGGACCTGACTCCAGACACGGTGCTCGAACGCCGCCTGGTGAGCGTCGCCCCAGCGCCACCCGGCGATGTCCGGCCCGAACCGCCTGGTCATGCCGGCCAGGGCCTCGGACAGGGCGCCGGCGACGGTGTCCGGGCAGGTCTCCGTGGTCTCCGTCCGGCGGTCGTCGCACCACCGGGGCTCCCGGGTCAGGACGCGGATCAGGGTCGCGGACCGGATGCGCCGGTAGCGCGTCAGCGACGGGCCCAACTCGTCGAGGAACAGGCGGTCGTGCAGCGCCGCGGTCCAGGCCGCGAAGATCACCGGCTCCGGGCGCCCGATCGCCATGTCCCCGTCCCAGGTCGCCAGCAGGTTGAGGGCCGTCCGCGTGATCTTGTCGGGTGCGAGGCCGTCGACCTGTCGCAACAGGATCGGCACGACCTCGCGGGCGAACGGCGAGACCGTGTCGAGTTGCAGCGCCGCCATGGCGTCGAGGGTGCCGTCGGCAGTCGCCAGCCGCTCCCGGATCCGGTCGACACGGTAGGGCGCGTCGTAGTCCTGCCCGAAGGAACGGTCGTCGGACGGGTCCCAGAGCCGGTTGTTGGCGCCGACGATCAGGCCGTCCGCGGGCGCGCGGGTCTGCGGCAGCGCCTCGAACGGCACCCAGCCGACCCAGTCGTGGTCGCCGGAACGCCCGTCGGCCGGCAGGAAGCCGTCGCCGCCCTTGCGGACCGGAACGCGGCCGGCGGCCACCATGCCGATCCGGCCGTCGACGTCGGCGAAGGCGACGTTCTGGCCGGGCGACTGGAAACCCCGCAGCGCCGCCACGAAGGCATCCGCATCCTCGGCCTCGCCCAGGCGGTAGAGCGCTTCGGCGGTGTCGTCGTCCTCGCGCAGCGTCGGCGAGGCGAGCGTCAGTACCGTGCCCTCGGTCGCGGCGCCGTCGGCGATCCCCGAGACAACCGGTCCGTGCCGGGTCGTACGGACCGTCAGCTCGACCACCCGGTCCGCGGCCCGCATGGCCTCGGTCCGGGTCTCGAACGCGGCGCTGCCGTCGGGGGTCAGGTAGCGGGCCGGATCGGTCGGGTCGACCGTCTCGACGAACAGGTCCTGGGTGTCGGCGTGGGTGGTGGTCATGGTCCAGGCCACCTGGCCGTTGTGACCGAGCAGCAGGAACGGCACCCCGGGCACGAAGGCCCCGACCCGCCGGTAGCCGGGGGCCTCGACCCGGGCCAGGGTCCACAGATTGGGGTCCGAGAACCCGAGATGCGGGTCGCCGGCCAGGACCGGCATGCCGGTCGGCGTTCGGGACCCGGCGAGGATCCAGGCGTTGGAGGCGAACCGGGGGGCGAGCACGTCCGGCAGGGCGGCGGCCAGGTTATCCAGCCGCGCTGCGTCGAGCTCGCTGCCGGCAGCGCTCTTCCGCGACTCGGCAAGACCCTCCGCGCCGTCCAGCGGAGCCCAGAGCGTGGCCAGGTCGGCCGGGGTCAGGCCGGCCGTCAGCAGCCGGGCGCGCAGGATCTCGTCGAACCAGTTGCCGGACAGCTGCAGCGCCATCAGCCGACCCCAGACTAGGCTGTCGGCCGGCTTCCAGGGCTCGGGCGTGTGCCGCAGCAGCACGAATTCGGGCGGCAGCGGACCCGACCGCGTCGCCAGATGGGCGTTCACGCCGGCGGCGTAGGCCACGAGATGGGACCGTGCCTCCGGCGACAGGCGCTGCAGGTTGGCCTCGGCCAGGCGGTACAGGCCGAGCGTGCGGGTCATCCGGTCGACCCGCAGTCCGGCGTCGCCGACGATTTCCGCGAGCCGGCCGGCACCGATCCGCCGCATCAGCTCCATCTGCCACAGCCGGTCCTGGGCGTGTGCGAAGCCGAGCGCGAAGCTGGCGTCCTCCGGGCGGTCGGCGGTTATGTAGAGGACGCCGCGGGTATCGCGGGTGACGGCGGCCCGGGCGTGCAGTCCGGCCAACCCGTCGAGGCGGCCGTCGATCGACGGCACCGAACCGCGCAGCCAGAGGAGGCCGCCGGCGGCCAACCCGTTGAGGGCCAGCAGGGCCAGCACGGCCCAGACCACGAAACGGCTGCGGCGGGAGCCGGCCCCTCTGCCGGGGCCGGTCCCGCCGCTCGTCGTCGCTGATGGCGTTTCCGCCACGCGTCAGGTCTTGTTGAAGATGATGGTCTTCTTGTGGGTGAAGTGCTCCAGCATCGCCTCCAGGGTGGCCTCTTTGCCGAGGCCGGAGTTCTTCACGCCGCCGTAGCTGAGGCCCGGCTGCACCACCAGGTTCTGGTTCACCTGCACGAAGCCGGCTTCCAGCTTCTCGGTGAACGACAGCGCGGCCTGCAGGTCGTTGGTCCAGATCGTGGCGGCCAGCCCGTACTCGGTGTCGTTGGCGGCGGCCAGGACCTGGTCGCGGTCGGACCAGCGGAAGATGCAGGTCACCGGGCCGAAGATCTCCTCGCGGGCCAGCTTGCTGTCGTGCCCGATCTCGGTGAACACCACCGGCCGGACGAACAGGCCGTCCTTGAACTTCGGGTCGCTCGGCATGGCCGAGCACTCGATCGGCTTCGCCCCCGGCTCCTTGCGGCCGTGGTCGATGTAGCCCTGGACCTTGGAGAACTGCTCCGGCGAGATGATCGTGCCGATGTCGGTCTTCTCGTCCAGCGGATCGCCCATGACCATGGCGTCGACCTTGGCGCGCAGCTTGGCGACGAAGTCGTCATAGACCTTGTCGTGCACGAAGATCCGGCTGGCGGCCGTGCAGGACTGGCCCTGGCGGGTGAAGCGCATGCCGATGACGGCGCCGTCGACCGCCTTGTCGACATTGGCGTCGTCGAACACGATCATCGGCGACTTGCCGCCGAGCTCCAGGGTCACCGGGATCAGCTTGTCGGCCGCGGTCTTGTAGACGATCTTGCCGGTCTCGACCGAGCCGGTGAAGGTGACCTTGCCGACTTGTCTGTGGGCGACCAGCGGGGCGCCGCATTCCGGGCCGAAGCCGGACAGCATCTGGAACACGCCGGCCGGCAGCACCGAGTTCATGATCTGGCAGACCCGCAGCACGGTCAGCGGCGCCTCCTCGGCCGACTTCACGATCACCGCGTTGCCGGCCAGCAGGGCCGGGGCGATCTTCAGCGCCATCAGCAGCAGCGGCACGTTCCACGGGATGATCGCGCCGACCACGCCGATCGGTTCGCGCACCGTGATGGTCAGCATGTCCGGGTGGTGCGGGACGGTCTCGCCCTTCAGCTCGGAGCCGAGCCCGGCATGGAAGTAGAAGGCGTCGGCCAGGATCGAGGCCTCGACCCGGCTCTCGGTGCGCAGCGCCTTGCCGGTTTCCAGCGCGATCAGCCGGCCGAGCTCCTCGACATGCTGCTCCAGCGCCTCGGCGCACTTGTAGAGCAGCTTGCCGCGGTCGCGGGCCCGCATCTTCGCCCACGGCTTCTGGGCCTCGACGGCGGCGGCGACCGCCCGGTCGACGTCCTCGGCATCGCCGGCGGCGCCGAAACCGATGATCTCGCCGGTCGCCGGGTAGATCACCTCGAAGGTCTTGCCGGACGCCGCCTGCACGAGCTCGCCGCCGATCAGGTGGCGGCCGGACAGGGCCTTGGCGAGGCCGTAGGGATCCAGGTTCGGCTCGAGCGACGGCGCCTGGCCGTAGTCGAGATCGCTTACCATCAGGTTCATCGTCCGATCTCCTTCAGGATCTTGGCGCGGTCCTGGTCCAGGTTCGGGGCCGGATCGCGGGTCGTGGGGTCGGGGAAGCCCGAGATCTTGACCGGGTTGCCGATCACCTTCATCGGCCCGGTGATCGGATCGTCTACGTCGACGATCATGTTGCGGGCCGCCGCCTGCGGGTAGTTGACGGCCTGGCCGATGTCGTTGATCGGCCCGGCCGGCACGCCGGCGTCGTCGAGCACCTTCATCCAGTGCTCGGTGGTGTCGGTCTTCAGGATCGCCTCGAGCTCGGCCTTCAGCTGCTCGACGTGCTCGGCCCGCTTCGGGTTGCTGACGTAGCGCGGGTCGTCCTTCCATTCCGGCTTGCCGAGGCCGTCGGCCAGCTTGCGGAACAGGCCGTCGTTGCCGGCGGCGATGATGATGTAGCCGTCGCCGGTCTCGAACGCCTCGAACGGGGTGATCGACGGGTGCCGGGCGCCGAGCGGCCCGGGGGCTTTGCCCGAGGTGAAGAAGCGCACCGCGGCGTTCTCCAGCAGCGCCAGCTGGCAGTCGAACATGCCGATGTCGACCTTGGTGGCCTCGCCGGTGATCGCCCGGTGGTACAGCGCCGACAGCACGCCGACGGTGGCGTACAGGCCGGAGCCGATGTCGCCGATCGACATGCCGATGCGGGTCGGCGGGCTGCCCTCGTGGCCGGTCACGCTCATGATGCCGCCCATGCCCTGCACGACCATGTCGTAGGCCGGGCGGGTCATGTCGGGGCCGGAGTGGCCGAAGCCGGAGGCAGCGGCGTAGATCAGCCGCGGGTACCGGGCGTGCAGGGCGTCCCAGCCGTAGCCCAGCTTCTCCATGGTGCCGGGCCGGAAGTTCTCGACCACGACGTCGGCGTTCTCCAGCAGGGCCTCGAAGATCGCCTTGTCGTCGGCGTCCTTCAGGTTGAGCGCGATGCTCTCCTTGCCGCGGTTGATCGACTGGAAATACGCCGACTTGCCGTTGACGAACGGCCCGTAGTGGCGGGCGTCGTCGCCGGTTTCCGGGGTCTCGACCTTGATCACCCGGGCGCCGAGTTCGGCCATCAGCAGGGTGCAGTACGGGCCGGCCAGGATACGACTGACGTCGACGACGGTGATCCCGGCGAGGGGACCGGTGCGGGCGTGTTGGCCGTCGGCGGCCATGGGCATGCCTCCCTGCTGCGCGCGTTCATGGTTTCCGGCGGTTTTAGACCACGGCCGGGCGCCGGACAAGGCGACGTCGGCGGCCTGCGGCGCGGTGGTGGCCGGCATCCGCGAATCGCCGTATAGAGGCCGAACGGCACTCATAGGGGGCAGGGAGGATAGGATGATTCGTATATCGATTGTCGCCGGTCTGGCATTGGCGGTCGTGGGCTGTGGCGCGACCCCGAAGAACGGCGAAGTGATGGAAGGCGACGTGCGCATGCAACCGGTGGCGGTGGCCACCGACGGCGGTGCGGCGCGCTGCACGGCCCGGGCGCTGCTGATGAACCGCTCGCGGAGCAAGCCCGAATGGGAAGCTACCGTGGAGGCGCCGGCGACCGTTCACCTGCCGCGGAACGCCCGCGTCGTGGAACTGGTCTGCGCCCCGGTCGGCGGCGGCCCGGCGACGGCCCGCTACCTGACGTCGCAGGAATCGTCGGAGGCCAAGCAGGGACAGGCGGCAACCGGTGCGATGTTCCTGCTGCTCGGCGGCCTGCCGGCCCTGGCGACCGGGATGGCGCAGCGAACCGACGTCTACGAGTTCCCGGCGACGGCGACGGTCAGCCTGGCCCCGCCGGCCTCGGCCGGCCCGGCCGACCGCAAGGCGTTCGCAGACCGCCGCGCGGCCGAGATCGAGCAGGACATGGAAGCCTGGCGCAAGCTGCGCTGGGCGCTGTGCGAGGCCGAGCAGTCGCCGGGGTCGTCCGCCCTCGACGACCACTGCCAGCGCGATCTCGACGACCTCAAGCGCCGCCGCGAGCAGCTCACGGCCGAAGTGCGGGCGATGAAGACCGCGCAGAACTAAGCGCGGCGGAACCGATTGTGAAGGACGGGCCGGGGCCGCCTACTCGGCGGCCTTGGCCGGCTTCGCCTCGGCAGCCCGGATGCCGGCGCGGATCAGGTCGAGCGCCTCTTCGGCGTCGCCCCAGCGTTTCACCTGGACCCACTTGTTGGCCTCGAGGTCCTTGTAGTGGGTGAAGAAGTGCTGGATCTGGTCGATCAGGATCTTCGGCAGGTCCCGCCAGGAGCCGACGTCGGTGTAGTAGGGGTGCAGCTTGTCGACCGGCACGGTCAGGATCTTCTCGTCCTGGCCGGCCTCGTCCTCCATGATCAGCACGCCGACCGGGCGCACCCGGACCACCGACTTCGGCAGGATCGGCACCATGCCGGCGACCATGACGTCGAGCGGGTCGCCGTCGTCGGCCAGGGTGTGCGGGATGAAGCCGTAGTTGACCGGGTAGCTCATCGCGGTGTGCAGGAACCGGTCGACGAACAGGGCGCCGGATTCCTTGTCGAGCTCGTACTTGACCGGGTCGGAGCCGAGGCCGACCTCGATGACCACGTTCACGTCGTAGGGCGGGTTGTGGCCGATGGCGATCTTGTCGAGTCTCATGTCCTGGTCCTCGTGACCTCGCTATGTTGCGGCGCAACATATCTGCTGCGGCGCCGCAATCAAGGGACTATTTTCGCAGCACGTCCTTCAGCACGTCGGCGATGATCCGCGTCCCGGCCTCGATCAGCACCACGTCGGTGCCGACGGTCTGCAACTCGTAGCCTTTCGGGATCGAGAGCTTCCCGGTCAGGCCGTTCGGAACGCCGCGTTTGGCGATCCCCGGCGGCACCGGCTTGCCGCGGGCGACGTTCTTGGCGATGCCCGGGGGCAGGGCGGTCGCCGGCTGCGGGTGCTGCTGGAAGTACCGGGTGATGGTGGTGCGGTCCTGGTCGGAGAGCAGGACGCCGGCGATGGCGGCGCCGGCCGCGGCGGCGGCCGCCGCGGCGTCGGAACCGCCGGCGTTGCCCTTGACGGCGTTGCCCTTGACGGCGTTTCCGGCCTTGCCGTGGAGTGCAGCCTTGTCCTGGGCGCCCTGGGCCTTTTCGGACTTGGCGAGGGACGCGCCGGCGCTTGCCGCCGTAAGGCAGGCGGCGCAGGCGAGGGCGACGAGAAGGCGGCCAGGCATCGACATTTCTCCGCTGCGGGATTCCGGGAACGGCAATCTACCACGCAAACGGGCCGGCCCCTATGGGACCGGCCCGCCGTCGATGCATCGGTCGTCGGCCGGTCAGCCGGCGGCGGCGACCGCCCGCTTGGCCATCACCGTGATCAGGTGCGAGCGGTACTCGGCGCTGGCGTGAATGTCCGAGTTCAGCGTGCCCGGATCGACCGCGATACCCGCGACCGCGTCCGGCGACCAGTTGGCCGCCAGCGCCTGCTCCATCTCCGGCACCCGGAACACGCCGTCCTGGCCGGCGCCGGTCACCGCGACCCGCACCCCGCCGGCGGTCTTGGCGACGAACACCCCGACCAGGGCATAGCGCGAGGCCGGGTTGTCGAACTTCACGTAGGCCGCCTTCTCGGCCTTCGGGAACGACACCGAGACGATGATCTCGTCCTCGGCGAGGTCGGTCTCGAACAGGCCGGTGAAGAAGTCGTCCGCCGACACCTCGCGGGCGCTGGTCTTGATGGTGGCGCCGAGGCCGAGGCAGGCCGCCGGATAGTCGGCCGCCGGATCATTGTTGGCGATCGAGCCGCCGATGGTTCCGCGGTTGCGGACCTGCGGGTCGCCGATGCCGCCGGCAAGCGCCGCCAGCGCCGGGATCGCGCCGGCCACGTCCGCCGAGCCGGCGACCGCGGCATGCCTGGTCATCGCCCCGACGGTGACGGTGTCGCCGCTGACGGCGATGCCGTTCAGCTCGGCGATCCCGCCCAGGTCGATCAGGTCGGACGGCTGCGCCAGACGCTGCTTGAGCGTCGGGATCAGGGTCTGGCCGCCGGCCACGAACTTGCCGTCATCCGCCCCCTTCAGGGCGCTGACGGCGTCCGCCACGGACGACGGCTTGTGGTAGTCGAATGCGTACATCGTCTGTCTCCTCGGATTTCGTCCGTGGTCATTCCGCCGCGGCCGCCGGCCGGGCGCTCTGGATGGTCTTCCAAACGGTCTGCGGGTTGGCCGGCATCGGCATGTCGCGCACCCCGAGGTCCCACAGCGCGTCGACGACCGCGTTGATGACGGCCGGCGGCGAGCCGATCGCCCCGACCTCGCCGCAGCCCTTCACGCCGAGCGAGTTGTGGGCGCACAGCGTGCTCTCGGTGCCGACCGAGAACGACGGCAGGTTGTCGGCGCGGGGCATGGTGTAGTCCATGTACGAACCGGTCACCAGCTGGCCGTCCTCGTTGTAGACGCAGCCTTCCAGCAGCGCCTGCCCGATGCCCTGGGCGAGGCCGCCGTGGATCTGCCCGGCGACGATCATCGGGTTGATGACCCGGCCGACGTCGTCGACCGCCGTCATCCGCTCGACCTTTACCACGCCGGTGTCCGGGTCGACCTCGACCTCGGCGATGTGGCAGCCGCCCGGGAAGGTGAAGTTCAGCGGGTCGTAGAACGCCTTTTCGTCCAGCCCCGGCTCCAGCTCCTGGTGCGGGAAGTTGTGCGGGACGTAGGCGGTCAGCGCGACCTCGCCGAACGCCATGCTCTTGTCGGTGCCGGCGACCGTGAAGTTGCCGTCCTTGAACTCGATGTCGGCCTCCGAGGCCTCCATCACGTGGGCGGCGATCTTCTTGGCCTTGGCGATGATCTTGTCGAGCGCCTTGACGATCGCCTCTCCGCCGACGGCGAGCGAGCGCGATCCGTAGGTGCCCATGCCGAACTGCACCTTGTTGGTGTCGCCGTGGCTGATCTCGATGTTGTCCATCGGCAGGCCGAGCTTTTCCGACACCAGCTGGGCGAAGGTCGTCTCGTGGCCCTGGCCGTGGCTGTGGGCGCCGGTGAACACCGTCACCGAGCCGGTCGGATGGACCCGGACCTCGGCCGACTCGTAGAGCCCGGCGCGGGCACCGAGCGAGCCGACCACGGCCGACGGCGCGATGCCGCAGGCCTCCAGGTAGGTCGAGAAGCCGAGGCCGCGGCGCTTGCCCTTGGCCTCGGACGCCGCCTTGCGGGCCGCGAAGCCGTCGGCGTCGGCCGCCTTCAGCGCCGCGTCGAGCGTGGCGGTGTAGTTGCCGCTGTCGTACTGCAGCGCGACCGGGGTCTGGTACGGGAAGGCGTCGGCCGGGATGAAGTTCCGCCGCCGGATCTCGACCTGGCTCAGCCCGATCTCGCGGGCGGCGCGGTCGACCAGCCGCTCGATCAGGTAGGTCGCCTCCGGTCGGCCGGCGCCGCGATAGGCGTCGACCGGCACGGTGTTGGTGAAGATCGCCTTCACATTGCAGTAGATCAGCGGCGTCGTGTACACGCCGGCCAGCAGCGTGGCGTACAGGTAGGTCGGCACGCAGCTCGCGAAGGTCGAGAGATAGGCTCCCATGTTGGCCTTGGTCTCGACCTTGAGGGCGAGGAACTTGCCCTCGCTGTCCATCGCCAGCTGGGCGTGGGTGATGTGGTCGCGGCCGTGGGCGTCGCTCATGAAGGATTCCGAGCGCTCGGCGGTCCACTTGATCGGCCGGCCGACCCGGCTCGACGCCCAGGTGACGATCGCCTCCTCGGCGTAGTGGTAGATCTTCGAGCCGAAGCCACCGCCGACGTCGGGCGCCACGACGCGCAGCTTGTGCTCCGGGATCGACAGCACGAACGCGCCCATCAGCAGCCGGATCACGTGCGGGTTCTGGCTGGTGGTGTACAGCGTGTACTCGCCGGTCGCCCGGTCATACTCGCCGACCGCGGCCCGCGGCTCCATCGCGTTCGGGATCAGGCGGTTGTTGACGATGTCGATCTTGGTGACGTGCGCAGCCTTGGCGAACGCCTCGTCGATCTGGCCCTCGTCGCCGATCTCCCAGTCGTAGCAGAGGTTGGTGCCGATCTCGTCGTGCACCAGGGTGCCGCCGGCCAGCGCCTTGTTCATGTCGACCACCGCCGGCAGCGGCGTGTAGTCGACGACGATCTTCTCGGCCGCGTCCTTGGCCTGGGCGTAGGTCTCGGCGATCACCACCGCGACCTGGTCGCCGACGCAGCGGACCTTGCCCTGGGCCAGCGGCGGGTGCGGCGGCTCGTGCATCGGCGAGCCGTCCTTGGAATGCACCTGCCAGCCGCAGGGCAGGGAACCGACCTGCATGTCGGCACCGGTGAACACCGCCAGCACCCCCGGCGCCGAGGCGGCCGCCGAAGTGTCGATCCGGTCGATCTTGGCGTGCGCCTGCGGGCTGCGCAGGATGTAGGCGTAGGTCTGTCCCGGACGGTTGATGTCGTCGGTGTAGGTGCCGCGACCGGTCAGGAACCGCTTGTCTTCGACGCGCTTCACGGCCGCGCCGATACCGGTACCTCCATCAGGCATTTCTCGCTCCCTGTTTGGCCGATTCCCTGTTGATTTCTTGCTTGTCCGGGATCGGTCACATCGTCTGTTGCGCGTGCTGAATCGCCTTCACGATGTTGTGGTAGCCGGTGCAGCGGCAGATGTTGCCTTCGAGCCACTCGCGGATCTCGTGCTCGGTCGCCTTCGGGTTCTTCTTCACCAGGTCGACCGCACTCATCACCATGCCCGGGGTGCAGAAACCGCACTGCAGGCCGTGATGCTCCTTGAACGCCGCCTGCATCGGGTGCAACTCGTCGCCGTTCGCCAGACCCTCGATGGTGACGACATCGGCGCCGTCGGCCTGCACCGCCAGCATGGTGCAGGACTTCGCCGAATCGCCGTTGACGTGGACGACGCAGGCGCCGCACTGGCTGGTGTCGCAGCCGACATGGGTGCCGGTCAGGTGCAGGTTCTCGCGCAGGAACTGAACGAGCAGGGTGCGGGCTTCGACCTCGCCCGACACCTTCTTGCCGTTCACCGTCATGGTAACCGTGGGCATGCCCTCATCTCCCTCGTGAAGCGTGCGATTCGAAATTGTCAGTGTTTCCAGGCGATAGCGCAGGCAGTCCGTGCCGGTCGCCGCCCTTGTCGGCTCCAGTCTCTTTCCCAGTTCGACGCAGGTCAAGCGGGGAGGCCGCGACCGTTAACCACGGCGCACCGGCTGCCGGCGCCGGTTCGGGGAGCCCCGGCCGGCCGGCGTTTACGTCCGGGTAACGCATACATGATATCCAGTATCGCCGGCGGCGTGCCGGCCCGCGCGTTCCAGGCAGCAAAATCCACGGTTCTGTGGCATAACTGCCCTCAACGACGGGACGGCTGACGGACCGCGGCGGGATCGCGGCCGGCGCGGTGACGTTTCCACCGCATGTGCCAGGGTGCGTGACGCGCAGGCAGTCCGGCCGTCGAGATGAACGGGAGAAGATCGAACGTATGGCTGAACCGCTACGGGTCCTGCAGCGACCGAAATCCCTGACCGCCCTGGCCGCCGACGAGATCCGCGGCCGTATCGTGCGGGGCGAACTCGGGCTGGGTTCGCCGCTTTCCGAGAACGCCCTGGCGCTCGAGCTGGGGGTCAGCAAGACGCCGATCCGCGAGGCGCTGCTCCAGCTCAAGATGGAGGGGCTGGTGTCGATCCAGCCGCAGCGCGGCAGCTTCGTGTTCGACATGAGCCCGGAGGAGATCAAGCAGCTCGGCGACCTGCGCGAGACCCTGGAGGTGACCGCGCTGGAGCGGGCCATGAAGGGCCGGCGCGAGCCGCTGGTCGCCGCCTTGACGGCGATCGTCGACGCCATGGCCGAAGCGGTGCGGACCGGCGACAACGGCCGCTACCGGATCCTGGACGCGGCGTTCCATCGGACCCTGTTCGAACATGCCGGCAACCGCTACCTCGCCGACTGCTATGCCGGCTTCGCGTTCCGCATCCAGGCGCTGCGGGCGCGGCTGTGCAGCGACCCGGCGCTGAACGCGGTCTCGCTGCGCGACCACGGCCGGCTGCGCGACCTGATCGCCGCCGGCGACGTGGACGCCGCGCGCGACCTGCTGGTGCACCACATGACCCGGACGATCGGCGACTATCTCGACAGCATGGAGCAGGCGGCGGTCGCCGACTGACGGCCGGTCACGCCGCTGCCGCCTCCGCATCGACCGCGTGCTGGCGGTTGATGCCGGAGATCGCCTGCTCGACCTCGCCCGAGACGCCGGCCATCCGCGCGGCGATCTCAGCCGTCGCGCGCTGCTGTTCGCGGGTGGCCTCGCCGGTCGCGTCGATCAGGGCCAGCATGACGGCGACCTTGTCCGTCACGTCGCCGAACGCGCCGTTGACCACCTCGAGCGAAGCCTGGAGCCGATCGGTGTTCACGCCGATGGTGTCGGCGGCGCTCCGGGCAGCGTTGGCCAGTTCCTTCACCTCCCGGGCGACGACGGCGAAGCCGCGGCCGGCATCGCCGGCCCGGGCCGCCTCGATGGTGGCGTTCAGGGCCAGCATGTTGGTCTGGCCGGCGATCGAGCGGATCGACCCGAGCAGGGCCAGGATCTCGCCGATCGCCCGTCGGAAGTCGTCGAGCTGCCGGACCGTGCCGCCGACCGTGCCGGCGATCGTGTGGGCCTGGCCGTGGCTGCGCGTCACGTTCGCCTCGACCGTCGCCATGCTGGCCGACAGCTCCTCGGTGGCGGCGGCGACGCCGTCAATGGTCGTGCCGACGCTGTCCCGCAGCGAGCCCGTCAGGTCGGCGACGCTGCGGGCGGCCCGGCGTCGCAGCGCCTGGTCGTAGGCGGTGGTTGCGACGACCGCCTCGGCGCTCATCAGCCGGGCGACCGCGGCGACGGCCCGGCGCTGTCCGTCGCCGACGGGATCGATCGCCAGGATGCGGGAGGTGATCTGCTCGGCGAGCTCGGCGAAGAACATGCCGTACACCGCCGGATCGAGACCGGCCTCCAGGTCGCCTTCGGCGAACCCGAGTACCCGGTCGTAGTGCGTCTGGTCGATCCCGGTCTCGAACACCGCCTGCCAGCGTGCCGTGTGGGCCGCCGTCCAGGTGTTCTCGTCCTGGCCCCACAGAAACGCCCGCAGGGCGGGGTGCCCGTCGCAGGCCCGCCAGGTCGCGCGCAGCGACGGGTCGAGCACCGCCTTCACATGGCCGGTCCAGGCGGTCCGCAGATCCAGGCGGTCTTCGGCGGACGCGAGGCGGCAGCCGGACAGCAGCTGTGCGAGATCCATCGAGGTTCTCCGTATCGACGTGGTCGACGGCCGGGGCGGCTGGTCCGGTGCCCGGCGTCGGACAACCAGAATGCGACCGCCGGTCGGGGCGTTACGTCGTCGGAGATGGGAAGTTGCCGGATCCGGTCCAGCCACGGCCGTGTGAGCGGGCCGTGAGCCGGACCTCGGATCTCAGGTGCCGGCGGTCAGTAGACCACCACGCTGCGGATCGACTTGCCCTCGTGCATCAGGTCGAAGCCGTGGTTGATCTGCTCGAGCGGCATGGTGTGGGTGATCAGGTCGTCGATGTTGATCTTCCCGTCCATGTACCAGTCGACGATCTTCGGCACGTCGGTCCGGCCCCTGGCGCCGCCGAAGGCGGTGCCGCGCCAGGACCGGCCGGTGACCAGCTGGAACGGCCGGGTGGAGATCTCCTGGCCGGCGCCGGCGACTCCGATGATGATGCTTTCGCCCCAGCCTTTGTGAGCGCACTCAAGGGCTTGTCGCATGGTGTTGACGTTGCCGATGCACTCGAACGAGTAGTCGGCGCCGCCGCCGGTCAGTTCGACCAGATGGGCCACCAGGTCGCCCTGGACCTCCTTCGGGTTGACGAAGTGGGTCATGCCGAACCTGGTCGCCAGCTCCTTGCGGGCCGGGTTCAGGTCGACGCCGACGATCATGTTGGCGCCGACCATGCGGGCGCCCTGGACCACGTTCAGGCCGATCCCGCCGAGGCCGAACACCACGACGTTGGAGCCCGGCTCGACCTTGGCGGTGTTGATCACCGCGCCGATGCCGGTGGTGACGCCGCAGCCGATGTAGCAGACCTTGTCGAACGGCGCGTCGCTGCGGATCTTCGCCAGCGCGATCTCCGGCATCACCGTGTAGTTCGAGAACGTCGAGCAGCCCATGTAGTGGAACAGCTTCTTGCCGTTCAGCGAGAACCGCGAGGTGCCGTCCGGCATCAGCCCCTGGCCCTGGGTCGATCGGATCGCCTGGCAGAGGTTGGTCTTCGGGTTCAGGCAGTACTCGCACTCCCGGCACTCGGGAGTGTAGAGCGGGATCACGTGATCGCCGGGCTTGAGGCCCTTCACCCCGGGGCCGATCTCGACCACCACCCCGGCGCCCTCGTGGCCGAGGACCGACGGGAAGATGCCCTCCGGATCGCCGCCCGACAGGGTGAAGGCGTCGGTGTGGCAGATGCCGGTGGCCTTGACCTCGACCAGCACCTCGCCGGCCTTCGGTCCTTCCAGGTCGACCTCGACGATCTCCAGCGGCTTGCCGGCCTCCACGGCAACGGCGGCGCGTGCCTTCATGGCATCCTCCCGGGGTTCTGGTGTCGGCGGCGCGGACCCGCCGCGGTCAGCTGTGCGCGGAAACCAGGAACAGCACCACGCCGGCGACGACGATGCCCCAGGTCAGAACGGCCGACCAGTGCAGGCCGGGGTACACGTTCTCCTCCGGGATGCCGAGGCGCTTCATCTCTTCCTTGAGCGGGCTGCTTGCTGCCACTGTGGTTTCCTCCGGTTGCGGTTCGGGTTGCGCGGCGGGGCCGCCGGCGCGGCCGGCGGCGATCTCGCTGAACGTTGCGAAGAAGTCGTTGGCGTATTTCTTGGCGGTCGAGTCGATCAGCCGGGCGCCGATCTGCGCGAGCTTGCCGCCGACCGAGGCGTTGACCTCGTAGCTCAGAACGGTCGCGGCTCCGCCGTCGGCGTCCTCCAGGCGGACCTTCGCGCCGCCCTTGGCGAAGCCGGCGGCCCCGCCCTTGCCCTCGCCGGAGATCGTGTAGCCGTTCGGCGGGTCGATGTCCGACAGCGTGACCTGGCCGCCGAACTTGGCCTTCACCGGGCCGACCTTGACCGACACCTTGGCGGTGAAGCCGTCGTCGCCGGTCCTCTCGATCTCCTCGCAGCCGGGAATGCACTGCTTGAGCACGTCCGGGTCGTTCAGCGCCTCCCAGACGGTCTGCCGGGGCGCCGGGATGGTGTGCTGGCCGGTCATGTCCATCGCGATGGGCCTTTCATGGGCGGAACCAGTGATGGATACCGCTTATCAAATTCGGCCGGGCACCGCCAGAACCGGTGGCGCCGGCCGTCAGCTCGCCGCGTAGCTGACCAGCAGGACGACCAGCAGCAGCGCGGTCACCCAGGCGACGCCGTTGCCGACCCGCACGGTCCGTCCGACCAGCCCGTTCGGGCCGAAGTTGCGGGCCGAGCCGTCGATGGCGACCGACACCAGCGCCAGTCCGATACCGGTGAGGCTGCCCCACACCGCGTCGATCCCGCGGCCGATTCCCCGGACGATCGCCGGCAGGACCTTGCGGTAGATCCAGTCGCTGTCGAGGTTGGTCGAGCGAAGCTCAGGCGGATACAGGCCGGTCCGCATCAGGAAGGTGAAGGCCAGGGCGGCGAACAGCAGCAGCTGCAGCTGGGTGATCACGTGCCCGGTCGTGTACGGCACGAAGTCGACGGGGAACGGCAGCATGGCGTAGAGCGGATCGGGCCAGATCCCGATGCCGATGCACAGTGCCGCGGTGGCGGCCATCGCCAGCAGCATGTTCCAGGGCGCCTCCTTCGGGCGCTTCCCGCTGTCGTGCGCGAAGAATGCGAAGAACGGCACCTTGATGCCGGAGTGGTGGAACACGCCGGCGGAGGCGAACAGCAGCACGCCCCAGGTGATGTAGTGCCCCTCGCTGCCCGCCGCCGTCAGGATCATCGACTTGGAGATGAAGCCCGAGAACAGCGGAAACGCCGAGATCGAGGCGGCCCCGACGATGCAGAAGCCGGTGGTCCACGGCATGGTCTTGTACAGGCCGCCGAGCTCGGAGCCCTTGCAGGTCCCGGTGCGGAACAGCACGGCGCCCATCGCCATGAACAGCAGGGCCTTGTACAGGATGTGCGAGAACGCATGGGCGGCGGTGCCGTTGAGCGCCATTTCGGTGCCGATGCCGACGCCGACCACCATGAAGCCGAGCTGATTGTTGAGGCTGTAGGCCAGGACCCGCCGCAGGTCGTTCTCGATCACCGCGTAGAAGATCGGGAACGCGGTCATGGTCGCACCGATCCAGATCAGCATCTCGGTGCCGGCGAACGAGCGGGCCAGCGCGTAGACCGCGAGCTTGGTGGTGAACGCCGACAGCACCACGGTGCCGGTGACGGTGGCTTCCGGATAGGCGTCCTGCAGCCAGTTGTGCAGCAGCGGGAACGCGCATTTGATGCCGAAGGCGATCAGGATCAGCGGGCCGCCCGGGGAGTCCAGGCCGATGTGGCCGAACGCCAGCGAGCCGGTGCCGTGGACGTGGAACAGCACGCCGGCCAGCAGGATCACGCCCGAGCCGACCTGGATCACCAGGTAGCGCATGCCGGCGCGGAACGCCCGGTCGGTCCCGGCGGCCCAGATCAGGAACACCGAGGCGATCGCGGTCAGTTCCCAGAACACGAACAGCGACACCAGGTCGCCGACGAACGCCGCGCCGATCGCCGCGCCGGCGTAGATCTGCGCCGCCGTCCGCTGCATCCGGTCGGATTCGTGCCACGCGTACAGGTTCCCGAGGAACAGCGCGATCAGGAAGATGCTCCCGAACACCGTGCTGAGCTTGTCGACCCGCAGCAGCTGCAGATCGAGGCCCATGAAGGCGATGGCGGCATGCTCGCCGGACGGCAGGGCGAGCGTGTAGGCGAGCACCGCGGCCGGCAGCGCCAGCACGTAGAGCCGGGCCAGCGCGACCGGCAGCAGCGGGACCAGCAGGCCGCCGAGGACGACCAGCAGGCCGGGGCTCAGCGGCATCGCGAGCTCAGCGATCGCGGTCATAGTAGTCCTCGTCGCGCATCAGGATCTTCCGCATCCACTTGGCCGCCAGGACCAGCCCGACCGAGCCGACGAAACCGTAGATCGCGTAGAAGCCGAACAGGTACTCGACCGCGAAGTGCGGGTGCTTCTCGTACAGGAGGTCCCCGAGGAACAGCAGCGCGCACACCGCGACCAGCGTCCAGACCACCTTGGTGACGTTGCGCGGCTCGTCGAGCCAGCGCCGCGTCTCGCCGGGAGGCGGGGAGGAATGTTGCGCCATCGTCACCTCCCGGGGATCACTGGACCAGCGGCCGCAGCAGCGCGACCACCGCATCGGCGTAGAAGAACAGGACGACGCAGCCGGCGGCGGTCAGGCAGGGCGGCAGGACGCACAGCAGGGGGGCTTCCTGCAGGCCGCCGGCGGCCGGCGCCGCGGCCGCGCCGACCGACTGCGGGACCGGCTCCGCCGACGGCTTGAAGAAGCCGCGGGCGACCACCGGGATCAGGTAGGCGACGTTCAGCAGCGAGCTGATCATGTAGACCGCCACGACCGCCCACAGGCCGGTCTCGACCGCGCCCATCGCCAGGTACCACTTGCTCCACACGCCGGCGAGCGGCGGCAGGCCGATGATGCTGAGCGCGCCGACCAGGAACGCGCCGTAGGTGAACGGCATCCGGCGGCCGAGGCCGTCCATCTCGCTGATCTCGGTCTTGTGGGTCGCCACGTAGATGGCGCCGGCGCACATGAACAGCGTGATCTTGCCGAGCGCGTGGGTGGCGATGTGCAGCGCCCCGCCGAGCACGCCGTAGGAAGTGGCGAGCGCCGCCCCGAGCACGATGTAGGAGAGCTGGCTGATCGTCGAGTAGGCGAGCCGGGCCTTCAGGTTGTCCTTGGTCATCGCGACCAGCGAGGCGGCGATCAGCGTGAACGAGGCCACGCCGATCAGCCACTGCGACGCGCCGGTCTCGGCGAGCAGGTCGACGCCGAAGACGTAGACCACGACCTTGAGGACCGTGAACACCCCGGCCTTGACCACCGCCACCGCGTGCAGCAGCGCGCTGACCGGGGTCGGCGCCACCATCGCCGAGGGCAGCCAGCGGTGGAACGGCATCAGCGCCGCCTTGCCGATGCCGAACATGTAGAGCGCCAGCAGGAACGGCAGCACCGCCGGGTCGACCTTGCCGCGCAGGATGCCGCCGGCGGCGAAGTCCAGGGTGCCGGCCGCCAGCCAGGTCCAGATGATCGCCACCATCTGGAAGCCGATCGAGGTGCCGATCAGCAGCCCGAGATAGATCCGCGCGCCCTGCCTGGCCTCCGCGGTCTCCTTGTGCGCGACCAACGGGTAGGTCGACAGCGTCAGGACCTCGTAGAAGATGAACAGGGTGAACATGTTGCCGGCGAACGCGATGCCCATGGCGCTGGCGATCGCGATCGCGAAGCACATGTAGAACCGGGTCTGCTTGTGCTCGTGGTTGCCCCGCATGTAGCCGATCGAATACAGCGAGTTCACGATCCACAGGCCGCTGGCGATGCAGGCGAACAGCATGCCGAGCGGCTCGATCTCCAGCGCCAGCGGCAGGCCCGGCACCACCTCGACGAGCGTGGCCGCCGGCCGGGCGCCGGCCAGCACGTCCTGCAGCAGCGAGTAGACGATCACCGCCAGCAGCCCGGCGGTCACCAGGGTGACAGCCTCGCGCAGGTTCGCCCGGCTGCCGGTCAGCGCGATGAACAGCGTGCCGATCAGCGGCAGCAGCAGGGTGGCCGCGAGCAGGAAGGACGGGTTCATGGCGCCACTCCCAGCAGGCCCATGGCGGCGGTGCGCGCGACCGAGACCGTGAGCTCGGCGTCGACGCCGAACCAGATGTTGGCCAGCACCAGGATCCAGGTCGGCACCAGCATCGACAGCGGCGCCTCGCGCACCGTGCGGCCGGCCGGCGGCTCACGCAGGTAGGCGGCCTCGACCACCTTCCAGACGTAGATCACCGCCAGCAGCGAACTGGCCAGGATCAGCGCGGCGATCCACCAGCGGCCGTCCTCCAGGGCGGCCCCCACGAGATACCACTTGCTGATGAAACCGACCGTCAGCGGCACGCCGATCAGGCTGAGGCCGCCGGCGACGAACGCCGCCATGGTCCACGGCATCTGCCGTCCGAGCCCGCGCACGCCGTGCATGGTGACGTCGCCGACCCGCAGCATGACGCAGCCGAGAGCCAGGAACAGCGCACCCTTCATGAGGGCGTGGTTGAACAGGTGCAGGACCGCCGCGGTCAGGCCGTCGACGCTGCCGTAGGCGAAGCCGAGCACCATGTAGCCGAGCTGCGCGACCGACGAATAGGCGAGCAGGCGCTTCAGGTTGTACTGGTAGATGGCGGCGACGGTGGCGGCCATCATGCCGATCACCGCCAGCGGCAGCAGCACGTAGTCCATGGTCAGCGCCATCAACCCGGAGGTCGGCGCGAACACCCCGAACAGGAAGCGCAGCAGGACGTAGACCGAGACCTTGGTCGAGGTCGCGGCCAGGAACGCGGTCCCGGTCGACGGGGCGTAGGTGTAGGCGTTCGGCAGCCAGGTGTGCAGCGGGAACAGCGCCAGCTTCAGCCCCAGGCCGACGACGATGAAGGCGAAGGCGACGTGGACCGTTCGGTTGTCCAGCAGCGGCGGCACCCGCTCGTGCAGGTCGGCGATGTTCAGGGTTCCGGTCACCATGTACAGCAGGCCGACGCCGATGACGAAGAACGTGGCGCCGACCGTGCCCATGACCAGGTAGTTGTAGGCGGCGGTGAGGGCGCGCCGGTCCAGGCCGGCGCCGGCCGCCACCAGGACGTAGGACGACAGCGACGTGATCTCGAGGAACACGAAGACGTTGAAGGCGTCGCCGGTGATCGTCACGCCGAGCAGGCCGGCGAGGCACAGCAGGTAGGCAGTGTAGTACAGCCCGCGCTGGCTGGCCGGAATCTCCGCCAGCACGCTGCGCGGGGCATAGCTGCTCACCGCGGCGCCGATCCCGGAGACGATGACCAGCACGATCGCGTTGGCGGCGTCGATCACGTATTCGATGCCCCACGGCGCCGCCCAGCCGCCGATCTCGTAGTGGATCGTGCCGTCGGCCATGACCGCCCGCAGCAGCATCACGGAGGTCGCGAAGGCGAGCCAGCTGACCAGGGTCGAGAACGCCCAGGCCAGGCCGGCGCGCTGCAGCAGGAAGCAGATCGGCGCCGAGATCAGCGGGACCACGACCTGCAGGATCGGCAGGTGCGGCAGCGCGGCGGACAGCGTGCTCATCGGCGCCGCTCCGCGAGGTCGGCGGTCATGTCCAGGCTCTCCGCCTCGTCGATCTCGTCTTCCTCGATGGTGCTGTAGGCCTCCCGGATCCGCACCACCAGGGCGAGCCCGAGCGCGGTGGTGGCGATGCCGACGACGATCGCCGTCAGGATCAGCACATGCGGGATCGGGTTCGAGAACACCTCGTCCTTGCCGGTCAGGATCGGCGCGGTGCCGCCCGCGACCTTGCCCATCGAGATGTACAGCAGGAAGACCGAGGTCTGGAACACGTTCAGGCCGATGATCTTCTTGACCAGGTTGCCGCGTGCCACGACGACATACAGGCCCGCCATCATCAGCACGATGACGATCCAGTAATTGTACTTGGCGAGGATCAGCTCGAGCATCGTCACCAGTCGTCGTCGTCGATCTCGTGGGTCCGGCCCGCATAGGCCAGGAAGATGAGCGTCATCACCGCGGTCACCGTCAGGCCGACGCCGAATTCCACGGTGATGATGCCGATGTGTTGGCCGGTGGTGTCGTCGCCGGCCAGCCAGTCGTAGTCGAGATAGGCCCCGCCCATGGCCATCGCGTAGTACCCGACCAGGGCGAAGATCATCACGCCGACCGGCGCCAGCACCATCAGGGCCTGGGGCTTGAACACCTGCTTGGCGCGCTCGGTGCCGAAGATCAGCGCGTACAGGATGATCGCCGCCGCCACGATCACGCCGGCCTGGAAGCCGCCGCCCGGGCTGAAGTCGCCGTGGAACTGCACGTAGAGCCCGTACAGGATGATGAACGGGATCAGCAGCTTGGAGACGACGCGCAGGACCAGGTGATGCCTCATGCCTCACGCTCCGGCCGGCGCGTGCCGGCTTCCTCGTCCTCCTCGCGCCGCCGCCCGAGCAGCAGCAGCACGCCGACACCGGCGGTGAAGATCACCGCGGTCTCGCCGAGCGTGTCGAAGCCGCGGTAGCTGGCCAGGATCGCGGTGACGATGTTCGGAATCTGGATGTCGTCGCGGGTGCCGGCGAGATACTCCGGGACCACGTGCAGCAGGGCCGGCGCGTTCGGGTCGCCGAACGCCGGCATGTCGACGGTTCCGTAGATCAGCAACGCGCCGGTGACGATCACCAGCAGCAGCGGGCCGATCGAGACCCGCCGGTTGGTGGCCTTCTCGCGCCGCCGGGTCAGGGTCAGGGTGCCGAGCATCAGCACGGTGGAGATGCCGGCGCCGACCGCCGCCTCGGTGAACGCCACGTCGACCGCGTCGAGCGCCACCAGCAGGGCGGCCGAGGTCAGGCTGTAGGCGCCCGACAGCATGGTCGCGACGAACAGGTGACGGGTCCACAGGATGGCGACCGCGATGATCCCGAGGATGGCCAGCAGAACGATGTCGATCAGCAGTTCCATGCCTCAGCCGTCCTTCTCCGGAAGGTCCTCCGCCGGCACCCCGAACGGCCGGAGGCCGACGGTGTAGGCGGCGTTGGCGACCGCGTGGGTCGCCGTCGGGCTGGTCAGCAGGATCAGCAGCAGGATGAAGATCAGCTTGACGGTGACCAGCGTCCAGCCGGCCAGGAACATCATGCCGACCAGCAGCAGCGACAGGCCGAGGGTGTCGGTGATGCCGGCGGCGTGCAGCCGGGTGTAGAAGTCCGGCAGGCGCCACAGGCCGAACGAGCCGATCAGTACGAAGACCGCGCCGGCCGCCAGGAACGCCCCGGCCAGGATGTGGGCGATCAACGTCATCGCCGCCCCCCAGTCTCACTTGCGGCGGTCCTGTCGTCGGCGCTGCCGGCGATCCCGAGATGGCGGTACCGGAAGAACTTCAGGACCGCCAGGGTGCCGATGAAGTTCACCAGTGCGTACAGCAGCGCGATGTCCAGGAAGTCCGGCCGTCCGGCCAGGAACCCCATGGCGGCGATCAGCAGCACGATCTTGGTGCCGACGCTGTTCACGGCGAGCACCCGGTCGTACAGGCTGGGGCCGGCGATGGTTCGCGCCAGGGTGATCAGCATCGCGACCAGCAGGCCGGTCGTGGCGGCGGCGAGCAGCATGAACGAGTAGTCCATCAGCGCTCGCCCAGGGCGGTGACCCGGTCGCCCATGTCGCCGCCGGTCAGGCCGTCGGCCATGTCCTGGGTGATGGCGTGGACCACGAGCTCGTCGCCGTCGATATCGACGGTCACGGTTCCCGGCGTCAGGGTGATCGAGTTGGCGTAGATCACCACCCCCATGTCGGTCGACTGGGTCGCCTTGACCCGGATCATGCGCGGACTGAGCGCCGGTTTCGGCGCCAGGATCAGCTTCGCCACGTCGATGTTCGCCTTGACGATCTCGACCAGGAGCCAGGCCCAGTAGCGGATGATGGCGGGGTCGATCCGCAGCCGCACCCGCTCGCCGTCGTGGCGGTCGATGCGGAACGACAGCCAGAGCGTCAGCAGCACCGACAGGGCGCCCAGCGTCAGCAGCAGCGGCTCGTGGAAATAGCCGGACAGCAGGAGCCAGAACACGGCCAAGCTCGCTCCCAAGACCAATGCGTGAAGCATTCCGCCGCTGTCCCTCTCCCGACCACGCCAGCCGACGCCGGCCGCGTCGGAGCGGCGATTCATGCCACAGGTCCGACGGGCGCGCCAAGCCCGCTACCGTATGTCCCCCTCCGTATGATCCGCAATGTCCCGGTGACACCGAGTCGCCGCAACGTGCTTTGCGAAAATAGGTATGGAGTGCTGACCTAAAATGGGTCAGAAAGACTGTCCTGGTAACGTTCGTTCAAATCGGGAGGGTAAAATGAAAGCCGTGCACTTCTACGAAGGGGGTTGGCGCAACGATCCGCCGCTGGTGGCCGGGCCGATGGACCTGGGCTTCTGGTCCGCCAACAACGTGTTCGACGGTGCCCGGGCCATCCACGGCTGCGCGCCCGACCTGGACCGCCACTGCGCCCGGCTGATCCGCTCGGCCAGGGCGATCGGGCTGGAGCCGGCGATGACGGCCGAGGAGGTCCACGCGCTGTGCGTCGAGGGCATCCGCATGCTGCCGGCCGACGCCGACTACTACGTCCGGCCGATGTTCTTCTGCCGCGAGGGCAGCCTGCTGCCCGAGACCGGCGAGACCCTGTTCGCGCTGTCGATCTTCGAGGCGCCGATGCCGCCGGAGAACGCCGGCAAGGCCACGCTGTCGCCGTACCGCCGGGCCGCCCCGGACCAGGCGCCGACCGATTCGAAGGCCGGCGCGCTGTACCCGAACTCGCAGCGCGCCCGGCGCGAAGCGATGAGCCGAGGCTTCCAGCTGGCGGTCGTTCTGGATCCCGACGGCAACGTCGCCGAGTTCAGCCACGCCAATCTGTGGATCGCCAAGGACGGGGTGGCGATCACGCCGCAGGCCAACGGCACCTTCCTGGACGGCATCACCAAGAATCGGGTGGCCGGCCTGCTGACCGCCGCCGGCGTGCCGGTCGAGCAGCGCACGCTGACCGTCGCCGACCTGGACGATGCCGACGAGATCTGGATGTCCGGCAATGCCGGCAAGATCCAGACGGTGACCGGCTGGGAAGGCCGCGAGCTGCAGCCGGGACCGGTGTTCCGGCAGGCCCGGAAGCTCTACTGGGAGTTCCTGGAGACCTGCCGGATCGTCGACGAGCCGGCGGCGGAAGCCGGGTCGGCTCAGCGCACCGCGACGGCGTAGCTTGCGACCGGTGGCACGGCCTTGATCAGGCCGGCCTCCTTCAGGAAGCCCGCCAGCCGGTCGTAGCGGCCGGTATCCAGGGCCGCCGGGCGCAGCGCGAAGCGCGGCAGCGTGTCGCGCCACGCCCGGCGGTTCAGTTCGTCGTCCACGTCCTTGTGGTTCTTCACGAACAGCTTCCAGGCGTCGTCCGGGTGGTTGACCATGAACTGCACGGCCCGCTCGGTCGCCTCCAGGAACCGCGGCAGCCGCGGGTCGGCGGCGCGGTCCTTGTGGGCGACGTAGATCAGCTGGTCGAACGGCGGCACCCCGTGCTCCTCGACGTAGAACGCCCGGCCGGGGCGGCCGACGATGTCCATCTGGTTGAGCTCGAAGTTGCGGTAGGCGCCGATCACCGCGTCGACCTGGCCGGAGATCAGCGACGGCGACAGCGAGAAGTTGACGTTCACCAGCTCGATGTCGGCCACGCCGAGGCCGACGGTCCCCAGCATCGCGGTCAGCATCGCCTCCTCGGTGCCGGCGACCGAGAACCCGACCTTGCGACCCTTCAGGTCGGCGAGCGTCTTCACCGGCCCGTCGGCCAGCACCGTCAGGGTGTTCAGCGGGGTCGCGACCAGGGTGCCGAAACGCACCAGCGGCAGGCCCTGGTCGACCTGCAGGTGCAACTGCGGCTGGTAGGAGATCGCCACGTCGGCCTTGCCGGCGGCGACCAGCTTCGGCGGGTCGTTCGGGTCGGCCGGCGCGATCAGCTCGACGTCCAGGCCCTGCTGCTCATAGAGGCCGAGTTCCTCGGCGACGATCAGCGGGCCGTGGTCCGGGTTGACGAACCAGTCGAGCAGCACGGTCATCTTGTCGGCGGCGTGGGCCGGGGCCGCGGCCAGCAGAGCGCCGGCGACGAGGGTGGGCAGCAGACGCATTCGGGGTCTCCGGGGTTGTCGGTGGAGGGAGGTCATCGGGACTCGTCCAGCTCGCCGGCCTGCCAGGGCATGGCCCGGCGCAGGCCGAGGTCGACGGCGGTGTAGAGCGCGACCGACAGGATCGCGAGGGTGAGCAGGGCGGCGAACATCAGGTCGGTCTGCATGCGCCCGTTGGCGTGCAGCATTAGGTAGCCGAGCCCGGCCGACGACCCGACCCACTCGCCGACCACGGCGCCGATCGGGGCGACCGCGGTCGCCACCCGAAGGCCGGACGCCAGCGCCGGCAGGGCGGCCGGCAACCGCACCCGCCGGAACAGCCGCGGGCCGCGGCAGCCGAGGGTGCGGGCGGCGTCCAGCCACAGCGGCTCGACCCGCCGCAGCCCGTCGTAGAACGCGGTGGCGACCGGGAAGAAGATGATCAGGGCCGCCATCACGACCTTGCTGGCCAGGCCGTAGCCGAGCCACAGCACCAGCAGGGGGGCGATCGCGAACACCGGGATCGCCTGGCTGACCACCAGCACCGGCAGCAGCCACGGCCGGATCGGGCGGACGGCGTGCAGGGTGGTGGCGACCGCCAGGCCGACGGCGGCGCCGAGCGTCAGGCCGACCACGATCTCCAGCACGGTGATGCCGGCATGGTGCAGGACGATGTCACGACGCTCGATCCAGGCCGCGACCACCCGCCCCGGGCCCGGCAGGATGTAGGGCGGGGCGGCGGTCGCCCACACCACGGCCTGCCACAGCGCCACCAGCCCGGCGGCGATCGCCAGGGGGCGGGCGAAACGGTGGACGCGCGTCATCGCCGGGAATGGGGTTCCCGGGCGTGCACTGCGTCGGATTCGGACCGGCCTGTTGCGCGGGCGCGCATCATTGCCTCCTTGCTCCCTCCGCCGGCGTGACCCGGATCAGGTTCGTGGGGTCGTCCAGTCGCCTGGACCTCTCAGCCGCCGGATTGCGGCTCCCCCGAAGTGGCGAGGCGATCATGGCGACCGGCCGCCCCCTTGGCAAGCCCGCTTCGGTGACGCAGTTTCTGCTGGCATGGACGCTTCAGAGACGATCATCCGACGCCCCGCCGCCCGACGCCCCGCGCCGCAGCCTGTCCCGTACCGGGTTCCGCCCGAGATCACGGCGCGCCGCGACCCGGCCTGGACCCGGTTCGACCCGTCGGTCCTGCCGCCGGCGTTTCCGGCCCGGCCTATCATGGTCGGCAACGAGATCTACCGGCACTCGGTCTACGGCCAGCGCCATCCGCTCTCGATCCAGCGGGTGACTCCGGCGATCGACATCGCCCGCGCGATCGGCTGGCTCGACGACGCGCACTACGTCGAGAGCGGGCAGGCCGATCCCGAGCAGCTGCAGCGCTTCCACGACCCGGACTACGTCGCCGCGGTAGTCGAGGCGGAGCGGACCCGCCAGGTGCCGGAGGCGGTGCGCGAGCGCTACAACATCGGCCGCAACGGCAACCCGGTGTTCGCCGAGATCTTCCGCCGCCCGGCCACCTCGTCGGGCGCCTCGATCCTGGCCGGCTCGGCGCTGGCCCATGTTCAGCGCGGCATCATCCATTCGCTCGCCGGCGGCACCCATCACGGCCGCCGCGACATGGCCTGGGGGTTCTGCTTCTTCAACGACCCGGTGCTCGGCATCCTGGCGATGCTCGACCATGGACTGGAGCGGGTCGCCTACGTCGATCTGGACGCCCATCACGGCGACGGCGTGCAGGACGCCTTCCATCATGACGACCGGGTGCTGACGATTTCGCTGCACGAGGACGGCCGCTGGCCGAAGACCGGCGCGCTCGACGACCGGGCCGGCGGCATGGCCCGCAACCTGCCGGTCCCGCCGGGCCTGAACGACAGCGAGCTGGCGCTGCTGATCGCCCGGGCGGTGGTGCCGCTGGTTCAGCGATTCTTCCCGGATGCCCTGGTGATCCAGACCGGGGCCGACGGCCTCGCCGACGATCCGCAGGCCAGGCTGGAGCTGTCGAACCGGGCGCTGTGGGACGCGGTCGCCGCCCTGATCCCGACGGCACCGCGGGTGCTGGTGGTCGGCGGCGGCGGTTACAATCCGTGGTCCGTGGCACGGGCGTGGTCCGGAATATGGGCTACGATCAATGGGATAAATCCCGATGTTGATCTTGGTTCTGATGCCGAGCGCGTGCTGCGCGAGCTGACCTGGAATCACAGCCGCGGCCGCAATCCACCGGAACACTGGTTCACCACGCTCGCCGACCGGCCGAATCCGGGGCCGGTGCGCGATTCCATCCACCGCATCATCGAGGCTGTTTTGAGCCCATGAGAACGTTGCTCTACGTGGTCCTGTCGCTGCTGGCCTGGACCGCCGCCGCGGCCGCGCAGGAGCGGGTGCCGCTGACCGTCGAGACCGCCGCAGGCGTCCGTCACGAGTTCCAGGTCGAGATCGCCGCGACCGAGGCGGAGCGCAACCGCGGCCTGATGTACCGCCAGGAACTGGCGCCCGACCACGGCATGCTGTTCGTGTTCGCCCGCCCGACCCGCGTCACCATGTGGATGAAGAACACGCCGCTGCCGCTGGACATGCTGTTCATCGGCAACGACGGGCGGATCGTCGACCTGCACGAGCGGGCGGTGCCGTATTCGCTCGACACCATCGCCGCCGGCCGACGCGCGCGCTACGTGCTGGAGGTGAACGGCGGGACGGTGGAGCGCCTCGGCCTCGCGGTCGGTGACAGGGTCACCGGCGCCGGCGTCGGCGGCTGACGGGGCTTCAGGATCCGTCGCGGATCTCGCGCTCGATGCGCTCCAGCAGGCCGCGCACCCGCTGCGGCTCCAGGTCGGCCGGCTGGAAGCAGGCGGTCAGCGCGATGGTGTCGCGGTAGCGCAGCACGCTGACCAGGAACAGCGGCAGCGCCGGCGGGTAGAACGCCACCTCGACGGCCTCCGGGGCGGCGGCGGCGAACCGCAACCGGCCGGCGTCGACCGTCCCGGCGTTCGACAGGGTCGGAAACAGCGGCTTGGCCATCGAGCGGCGCAGGATGGCCTCCACCAGGCGGCGGCGCCAGCGGTAGGGCAGGGCGCCGAGCAGCTTGACGAACAACGGGTTGCCGACGCCCATCAGGTCGCGCTTCTGGCGGCCGGTCTCGGCCGCCACCAGCGCCAGGGTGTCGTCGAAGCGCGGTCCGAGGTCCGAGCCGAGGGTGACGTAGGCGATTCCCACCATGTTGCCGGGTGCGCGCAGGGGCCGGCCCTCCGCGAACCGCCGCAGGTCGACGGTGAGGGCGATCTTCACCGTGGCCCCGGCCGACCCGGTCGCGGATCCCCCGACGAACTCCGGGAACGCCCGGGCGAACGCCGCCAGCAGCATGTCGTTGCGGGACACGCCGCGGACGCCGGCGCGGTCGATGGTGGCGACCGTGTCGGCCGACAGGCGGTGGACCACGTGGGCGGCGTCGGGGGTCCCGGCGGCCCGGTAGGCGTCGTAGTCGCGCCGGAAGCCGACCACGGTCCCGCGCGAGCGCAGCGCCGTCGCCAGGTCCCGCCGGGTGATCCGCCAGGTGTCCCGCCAGCCCAGCCGGTCCATCCACTCCAGCCCGACCGGCGGAGCGGTGTTCGGCTTCGGGGCATAGCCGGGATCCGCGGCCAGGCCGCTGTAGATCCCGGCGAGCCGATACGCGCACTCGTATGTCCAGAAGCCGTCGCCGATCACGTGGGTCAGCCAGAGCAGCAGGGAATCGCCGTGGGCATGCCGGGCCAGGTGCAGATGGAAGGTCGAGCCGTGGTGCTCCGGGCGCGGCGTCAGGATCGCCCGGATCGCGGTCTCGGGATCGTCGGTCTCGTGCAAGGTGAACCAGGAAGCCGCGTCCAGGTCGTCGAGGGGCCGCCAGACCGGGCCGTCCGGTGTGGCCTCGACCCGGCAGGCCAGGGCCGGCTCGGCCGCCGGCAGCAGGCGGGCGGCATGGGCCAGAAGACGCTCGTCGAGCCGGCCGGCGAAGTCCATGACCAGCAGGATCGGGCCGGCGCAGCCGAGATCCTCGCAGATCCAGATGACCTCGTCCTCGAGACCGAGGCGGCGAACTCCCGATGGCTTTGCGACCGACGCGCCCATCGGGGGGCTCCCCTGCAGACCCATGGGACAGCACCGGCATTCTGCCGTGCGGGCGCGCGCGTTGCCAGCGTCAGTGACGTCAGCGCTTGCGCGCCAGGGTCAGCCCGTCGCCGATCGGCAGCATCGCCATGGTCACGCGCTCGTCGCCGTGGATCTTCGCGTTGAGGGCGCGGATCGCCTCGGTGTCGGCGCTGCGGTCGGCGTCGTCGATCACCGCGCCGTCCCACAGCACGTTGTCGATTGCGACCAGGCCGCCGGTCCGCAGCAGCACCAGCGCGCGCTCGTAGTAGGCGTCGTAGCCCGGCTTGTCGGCGTCGACGAAGACGAAGTCGACGGTCCCGGCCCAGCCGCCGGCGATCAGGCCGTCCAGGGTCTCGACCGCCGGTGCGATCCGCAGGTCGATCTTGTCGGCGACGCCGGCTTCCTCCCAGAACGGCCGGCCGACCGACGTCCACTCCTCGCTGACGTCGCAGCACACCAGCTCGCCGTCGGCCGGCAGGGCGAGCGCCGTGCGCAGCGCCGAGTAGCCGGTGAAGGTGCCGATCTCGACCGCCCGGCGGGCGCCGATCAGCTCGACCAGCAGGGCCAGCGCGTTGCCCTGGTCGGGGGCGATCTGCATCGCCGCCATCGGCATCGCCTGGGTCGCTTCGCGCAGCCGCCGTCCGACCGCCGGCTCGCGGCCGCCGACATCGACGACGTAGTCGTACAGCCGGGCGTCGAGGTGGAGGGGGCGCGGGGTCATCGGCGGCTCCGGTCGGTGTGTTCGGCTTCGAGCGGTCGCGGCGCCAGCGCCGCCGCCGGGAACCATGCGCGTTCCCGACCCGGCGCGGAAGGGGGTGTCGGGTGTCCGCGTCAGGCCCGGGTCACGGTAAGCCGTACGCGTCCCTTGTTGTTGCCGTAGAACCGCCAGGCATCGTTCGCGTAGGCATAGAAGTAGCCGGATTTCCCGGGGGTCCGGGGGCCGCCGTCACCGATCGCCCACGTCTCGTGCGGGATCGGTTTGCCGTCCGGGTCCACGCCGGTTCCGTTCGCGACGGCGCCGACCAGGCAGAACCACGGGAACCCCTCGTGGCGCCGGGTCATGATGAAATCGGCGCTCTCGTTCTTGGTGAAATACTTGAACAGGCTCTCGGCCTGGCCAATCGCGCTGCCAACGACATGGGCGAGCTCGCCGATGTGGAACTTGCCGTCGTTCGATCCGGCCGGGCCGGTCGGGACGCTCTTGTCCAGCCACTGGCCGGTCGCGGTCATCGCGTAGGTGACGCCCGCCTCGAGATACAGGCCGGTGTCGTTCCAGGGATCGGCGGCGAACACGTCGAGGGAGACCGATTCGCCCGGACCCAGGATCCGGGTCCTGCGGTACGGCGCCTGGGTGATGGGCGGATTGCCGTAGCGTGCCGTCGCCGAGGCGTGCAGGTCGGCGCCGTCGGCCAGGCACGGGGCGCAGCGCGGCTTGGTCGGCAACAGGGCGAACGGGCCGGACAGCGAGTCGTGCAGGGTGCCGTGGTGGCGCGGGGCGATCTGGGCCAGAAGCTGCGGATCGAATGCCAGGCCTGCGGCGCCGGCTTCCTCGACCATCCACTGCAGCGCGGCGTCCGACAGGCCGGTGTCGGCGTAGCCGCCGCCGACGTCGCTGTGCACGCCGGGAAACCAGAGCTGCCGGACGTCGCGCCCGGGCGCGACGTTGGTCCACAGGGTCGGCTGGAAACTGGCACGCCGCTCGTCGATCGCCACGGCGTGGCGGGCGGTCTGCACGCCCGAACCGAGCTCGGTGTCGTGGAAGCTGCGGTCGCGAAACCCGTCGAGCAGGTTGAGGAGAGCCATGTCGTCCGGGATGCCGAGCGCCCCGACCGTGTCCCAGACCCCGAGGAAGCGGATCGGGATCCCGGGCTCGCCCGCCGGCGGAGCCCGGAACGCCCAGCCGTCCCGCCCGCCCGCGGCCCGCTCGCCCGGGGACGGTTTCCGGTAGTCGTTGTCGAACAGGTCCTGGACGCGGCTCCAGACGGTCGCCTCGTCCAGCCCGGCGGTGTCGAGCAGGCCGCACCGGCCGATCATGCCGCCCAGGCTGCGTACCGTGTAGGCACCGCGGCTGAAGCCGAACAGGTAGATCTCGTCGCCGGCCGCGTAGGTCTCGGCGACGAACCGGTAGGCGCTCATGATGTTGCGATCGAGTCCGAGGCCAAGTCCGCCGCCGGCGACCCGGCTCAGCAGCCCCGGGTCGGTTCCGACCCCGGGGTGATAGTATTTCACCTGCTCGACGCCGGCCGCGTCGGCCTCGGTGACGCAGTTGATCAGCCTGACCACGTTGGTCGGCGCCGGGATCCCGCCGTCGGTCTGGTCCGGGGTGTTCCAGGTCCCGTCGCAGCACACGATCAGTCGCTTCATCGCCGACCTCCGTCGCTCAAACCCGACGCGCTAGTATGGATTAAAGCCAAACAACTTTTCAGGGATATTTTTCGGCGCCGCCGTCCGACCCGGCCGGTGTGAAGGGCGCGCGAGGGCGAAGCTGCGAGCCGGATTCCCGTCGTCGGGTCCGGCCCGGACCCCGAGCGCCTGCGACCGCCTGTCCCGGCGGCAGGCCACAGAACGCTTGATCCCGGCGTTCCGCAGGGCTAGGAATTCCGCGACTTTGCAGGGTCTCGGGGTGTAGCGCAGCCTGGTAGCGCATCTGCTTTGGGAGCAGAGGGCCGGCGGTTCGAATCCGTCCACCCCGACCAACACGGCGGCGGCAGCCGCACGCGCACGGGAGCGGCGGGTACATGAGGGTCCGTATCTACAAGCCGGCCAAGAACGCCATGCAGTCGGGCCGGGCCAAGACCAAGAAGTGGGTGCTGGAGTACCGTGCCGAGACCGCGCGGATTCCCGAGCCGCTGATGGGCTGGGTTTCGGCCGGCGACACCACCAACCAGGTGCGGATCCCGTTCGACACCCGCGAGGAGGCGGTCGCCTTCGCCAAGCGCCACGGCTTCGAGTACTCGGTGGTCGAGCCGCACGAGCGCCAGCCGCGGCCCAAGGCCTACGCCGACAACTTCGCGTTCGACCGCAAGCTGAACTGGACCCACTGACGGGGCGCTCTGCCCCGCCGGCGACCAGGCGCCCATAGCTCAACTGGATAGAGCACCCGCCTTCTAAGCGGACGGTTGCAGGTTCGAGTCCTGCTGGGCGCGCCACCGCCGGACCGGCCGATCCTCAGGCCGGGACTCAGGCGCGTGCCTCGGCGATCACCTCGACCCACTGCCCGTCGAAGCCGTCCGAGACGACCGTCGCGTAGTCGGCCATGAACCCGTACCGCTCGGCCGGGACGACCATGGTGTCCTGGCCGGCAGGCTGCCGAAAGACGTTCCGGTTGACGTGGTACAGGCGCCGGGTGCCGAGGCGGCGCAGGGCGTCGCCGTAGAAGGCGTGGTTGCGCTCGTCCATGTGCTGGAAGCTCATGGTGTTGACCGCGAGGTCGACCTGCAGCGGCAGCTCGGCGAGCCGCCAGGGCGGCACCACCAGGGCCCGCTGCCCCGGGCCGGGCCGGTCGCCGTCCTCCCACAGCCCGGCGACGGCGTCGCCGTACAGCGAGGTCAGGTAGGTGTGGGTCAGCACCATGTTCACCGGCAGGTCGGTGAGCACGTAGGTGACGTCCGGCCGGATCGCCAGCAGGCGCGAGGCCAGCATCCCGAAGCCGCCGCCGATCTCCAGCACCGTCCCGTTCCGCGGCACCAGCGAGGCGACGCGGCAGGCGTAGTAGGCGGACTGGATGCTCTTGGCCGTGACCGGACCGACGCCGTCGAGTTCCACCAGCCGGGCGCCGAACCGGTCGTCGTCGAGCGCCGCCGCGTCGTACCGGTCGATCTCGCGACAGCCGGCACGGTACAGCCGGGTCAACAGCGTCAGGAACGTGCGCCGAAGAACCGGTGCGTGGAGGGCGCGCTCCTCGTCGGTCAGGGCCGGGTACAGGTGCTCGAAGTCCAGTCTCGGGAATGCCGCCGGCCGGTCGGGCGGGGTCTGGGTGCCGCTCGACAGCTCGGACCGGCGGAAGTTGGCCAGGTGCCGGTCGTCCATGTGGAAGTCCCGCTTCCAGCCTTCGATCGCGGACGGCGTCCAGGCTTCGCCGCTCCGCTCGCCGTGGAGCTGATCCATCAGCCACCGGTACCGGTCCTGGATCGCCCCGAGGTCGACCGGATGCGTCGCGGACGGGGGCAGGGGCTGCGGCTGCCGCGGCACCCAGGAGGACAGTTCGTCCCACCGATCGGATCTCTGCAGAAGGAACAGAAGGTTCTTGCGCAGGCGCCGGTCGGCCGGTGCGAGCACGCAGGCCCGGAACGCCGCCGCCAGGCTCGCGCCGATGTCGTGCGTACCGGCCGCGATCACGATGGCGTCGTAGGCCGGCGCGCGTGCCGGCTCTGACACCAGCAGTCGTCGGAGACGGTCGATCGGATGCTGGGCCATCGAGGACGGCTCCGGCGTGGCGGGGTCGGTCGGACGGCCTCTCAGCCGCGCGCTTCGGCGATGACCTCGACCCACTTCTGGTCGAAGTCGTCGGTCTCTACCACCGAATAGTCGGCCATGAAACCATACTGCGAGGCCGGGATGTCCATCGTGTCCCAGCCGGCGATCGGGACTTCCCGGTTGAGGTGATAGAGCCGCCGGGTGCCGAGGCGGCGCAGGGCGTCGCCGTAGAAGGCGTGGTTGCGCTCGTCCATGTGCTGGAAGCTCATGGTGTTGACCGCGAGGTCGACCTGCAGCGGCAGTTCGGCGAGCCGCCAGGGCGGCACCACCAGGGCCCGCTGCCCCGGGCCGGGCCGGTCGCCGTCCTCCCACAGCCCGGCGACGGCGTCGCCGTACAGCGAGGCCAGATAGGTGTGGGTCAGCACCATGTTCACCGGCAGGTCGGTGAGCACGTAGGTGACGTCCGGCCGGATCGCCAGCAGCCGCGAGGCCAGCATCCCGAAGCCGCCGCCGATCTCCAGCACCGTCCCGTTCCGCGGCACCAGCGACACGATGCGGCAGGCATAGTAGGCCGCCTGCAGGCTCTTGGCGGTGACGGTGCCGAGCCGGGGAAGTTCGGCCGTGCGGGGATCGAACCTCGCGTCGTCCCGTGCGGCCGCGTCGTACCAGTCGATGCCGGGCGACCCGCAGCGGTAGAGGCGGCAGAGCAGGCCGAGGTACTGGCCCTGCAGGGTCGGGACGACACGGGCTCGTTCCTGGGGGGACAGGTCCGGGTAGAACCGGCCGAAGTCGAGGGCGGGAAACTCGTTCGGCCGGTCCGGGAAGGTCTGGGTGCCGCTCGACACCTCGGACCGGCGGAACCGGGCGAGGTGATCGCGGTCGAGCGGGAACCGGCGCTTGCCGCCCTCGATGCGCGACGGGGTCCAGCCTTCGCCCGATCGTCGGTCCATCTGGTCCATCAGCCGACCGTAGCGGGCCACGGCGGCGTCCAGGTCGACCGGCAGCCGGTGCATCGGCGGCAGCTTGTTGGCGCGGCGCGGGATCGCGTCGTGCAGGTCGTCCCAGCGCCGGTTGCTGCGCAGCAGGAACTGCAGGTTGTGCCAGGTGACCCGGCGGTCGGGATCGATCATGCAGTGGCGGCGGGCGGCGCGGATCGCCGCGTCGGGGTCGCGTTTCTCCTCGGCCGGCAGCAACGCCTGCAGGGCCCGTCCGTCGGCCGGGCTCGCGACCAGGGCCCGGCGGATCGCCGTGACCGGCGGCGGCGGGCGCCGGGCTTCGGCGACGACCTCGACCCACTCGCCGGCGAACGTGTCGGACTGGCGGACCTCGAAGTTGCGGAGGATCCCGTGTCGCGAGGTCGGAACGATCCTGGTGTCGGCGTCGGGCCGGCCCGGCCTGGCCTCCCGGTCGACATGAAAGAGCCGCCGGGTGCCGAGGCGGCGCAGCGTCTCGCCGTAGAAGGCGTGGTTGCGCTCGTCCATGTGCCGGAAGCCCGTGGCGTCGACCGCGAGGTCGACCCGCAGCGGCAGCCCGGCCAGCCGCCACGGCGGCACCACCAGCGCCCGCTGCCCGGCTGCCGGCACCTCGCCATCCTCCCACAGCCCGGCGACGGCGTCGCCGTACAGGGACGTCAGGTAGACGTGGGTGCGCACCAGGTTCGCCGGCAGGTCGGTGACGATGCAGGTGACGTCCGGCCGGATCGCCATCAGCCGCGACGCAAGCGCGCCGAATCCGCTGCCGATCTCCAGCACCACACCGTTCGCGGGCACCAGCGACCGGATCCGGCAGGCGAAGTAGGCGGCCTGCAGGCTGTCGGCGGTCGCCGCGCCGACCCCGGGGAGATCGACCGGGCGGGCACCGAACCGGCCGTCGTCGCGGGCGGCCGCGTCGTATCGGTCGATGTCGGGCGAATCGATCTGGTACAGGCGGTTCAGGAAGCCTGCGTAGTGTCGGAGCAGGTGGTTCTCGACATCCGGGGCGGGACCCGGGCGCCGGAACGCCGGGAGCTGCTCCGGGGTCATCGAGAGCCGGCGCTCGACGTCCTCGACTCGGGACGGCACCCAGCCCTCGGCGGCGCGCCGCCGCTGCTGCTCCAGCAGCCAAGCATAGCGTCTCAGTGCTGCCGTGAGGTCGACGGGGTGCCGGCCGGGGGCCTGTCGCGCGATGCGGCGGCGCGGGACGGCGGCCGGGACCTCGCTCCACCGCTCGGCGGCGATCAGCAGGTTCAGGAGGTTCTTGCGGAGCCGCCGGCTGCCCGGTGTCAGCACGCAGGATCGCCGTGCCGCGCGGATCGCCGTGCCGAGGTCGAGGCGGTGGCTCTCGCGGACCAGCGCGTCGTAGCCGGGGCGCCGGTCCGGGTCGAGCAGGACCGGTCGGCGGACCGCCGCTGCGGGCACGTAGGTCATCGGCTTCCGCCCGGTTCCGGCAGGCCGGGTCGGGCCTCGGCGACGACCTCGATCCACCGCCCGTCGAAGTCCCGCTGCTCCGACACCGCGTAATCGCCCATGAAGCCGTACCTTTCGGCTGGCATGACCATGGTGTCGTGGTCGGGGTTGTCGAGGTGGACGTTTCGGTTGACGTGGTACAGGCGCCGGGTGCCGAGCCGGCGCAGAACGTCGCCGTAGAAGGCGTGGTTGCGCTCGTCCATGTGCTGGAAGCTCATGGTGTTGACGGCGAGGTCGACCTGCAGCGGCAGTTCGGCCAGCCGCCAGGGCGGCACCACCAGGGCCCGCTGCCCCGGGCCGGGCCGGTCGCCGTCCTCCCACAGCCCGGCGACGGCGTCGCCGTACAGCGAGGCCAGGTAGGTGTGGGTCAGCACCATGTTCACCGGCAGGTCGGTGAGCACGCAGGTGACGTCCGGCCGGATCGCCAGCAGCCGCGAGGCCAGCATCCCGAAGCCGCCGCCGATCTCCAGCACCGTCCCGTTCCGCGGCACCAGCGAGGCGGCGCGGCAGGCGTAGTAGGCGGACTGGATGCTCTTGAAGGTCACCGTGCCGAGCCCCGGCACTTCGAACACCCGGGCGCCGAACCGGTCGTCGTCGCGCGCCAGCGCGTCGAACCAGTCGATGTCGGGGCAGTCCCGCCGGAACAGGCGGGCGAGGAGCTTCATGGCCAGGCGCCGCAGGGCCGGCACTTCCCGCTTCCTTTCCTCGGCCGTCACGTCGGGATAGAGCCGGCTGAAGTCGAGGTTCGGGAAGCCGACGGGGCGGTCCGGCGGGTTCTGGGTCCCGCTCGACAGCTCGGAGCGGCGGAAGTTGGCCAGATGACCGCGACCCATGGTGAAGGAGCGCTTCCAGTGCTCCACCCGCGACGGCGTCCAGCCTTCGTCCCGGCGGGCATCGAGTTCCTTCATCAGCCGGTCGTACACGGCCCGCGCCCGATCGAGGTCGACGGGGTGGCTGCGACGGCCGGGCAGGGAGCGAGGCTGCCGCGGGGTCCAGGTGTCCAGGAGATCCCAGGCACCGGAGCGCTGCAGGAGAAACAGCAGGTTCTTGCGCAGGCGCCGGTTTTCCGGGTCGGCCGCGCAGGCCTGCCGCGCCGCCCGTGCCGCCGCCTGAACGTCGTCCGTGCCGAGCGTGACCGTCAGGGCGTCATAGCCCTCGCTCCGCCCCGGATCGGACAGCAGCAGGCGGCGGAACCGGTCGACGGGCTTCTCGGACATTCAGGCCGTGCTTCGGGTGTCGGGACGGTGTCAGTGGCACGGTACGCATCGGCCGGGCAAGGGATTACTCAGCCCTGGCGGGGCCGGCGGGCGAGCGACGCCTCGCGGCGCCAGATGTACAGGCCGCTGGCGATGACGATGGCCGAGCCGGCCCAGGTCCAGGGACCCGGCAGGTCGCCCCAGACCAGCGCCCCGAGCAGGACCGCCCAGACCAGGCTGGTGTACTTGAACGGCCCGACCAGCCCGACCTCGCCATGGCGGAGGGACTCGATCATCAGTCCCTGGGCCACCCCGACCAGGACCGCGGTGACGGCGAACAGGCCGATCTCGGGCCAATCGGGAACCACCCAGCCGAACGGCAGGGTGAGCAGCCCGGCGACCGCCACCACCGCGGTCGACAACACCAGAATGGCGAGCGTCGACTCGCCGCCGGTTCCCATGCGCCGGGTGACCACGTCGCGGAACGCCCCGATCAGCGCGGCGGCGAGCGGCACCAGGGCGACCATCCGCACGGTCTCCGGCGTCGGACGGACCATCACCAGTACGCCGGCGAATCCGACCGCGACCGCGGTCCAGCGGCGCCAGCCGACCCGCTCGCGCAGGACCAGGGCGCCCAGCACCGTGCCGAAGATCGGCCCGGCGAACGAGATCGCGATGGCGTCGGCGATCGGCATCAGCGACAGCGAGGTGACGAACAGGAAGGTCGAACTCGCCATCAGCGCACCGCGCAGCAGGTGCGGGCGCCAGCGATGCACCCGCAGGTCCCGGAGTCTTCCGCGCGCGGCGGCCCAGGCGACCGCGAACGCCACCACCAGGGCGCCGCGGACCGCCATCACCTCGCCGACCGGCACGCGCTGGGTCAGCCATTTGGCGATGCTGTCGTTCAGGGTCAGCACCGCCATGGCGGCGACCATCAGCAGGATCGCGCGGGCCGGCGTCGCGGCCGGGACCGACGATGCGGAAGAGGCGGATGAAGCCATGCCCCGGTCATACGACGCGTGGCGGCTGCAGGGAAGCGGCGGGACGCACCGGGAAGCCCTTGGATGGTCGCCGCCGCCGGTGCTATCACCGCGGCCATGCTCTCGATCCGCTCCATCACCGTCCGCGTGGCCGGCCGCATCCTTCTCGACGACGCCTCGGCGACCATCCCGCCCGGCCATCACGTCGGATTCATCGGCCGCAACGGAACCGGCAAGTCGACCCTGCTGAAGGTGATCGGCGGCGAGCTGCATCCCGACACCGGTACCGTCGAACTGAGCGGGCCGTTCGGGCGCGAGAACGCCATCGGCTGGGTGCGCCAGGAGGCGCCGGGCGGGACCGAGTCCCCGATCGAGCACGTGCTGGCGGCCGATCGGGAGCGCGCCGCCCTGTTGGCCGAGTCGGAGACCGCCACCGACCCGCACCGGATCGCCGAGATCCAGACCCGGCTCGCCGACATCGGCGCACACGCCGCCCCGGCCCGCGCCGCCCGTATCCTGGCCGGCCTCGGCTTCGACGAGCCGATGCAGAACCGGCCGCTGTCGGAGTACTCCGGCGGCTGGCGGATGCGCGTGGCGCTGGCGGCGGTGCTGTTCCAGGAGCCGGAGCTGCTGCTGCTCGACGAGCCGACCAACCACCTGGACCTGGAGACCACGGTCTGGCTGGAAGGCCACCTGAAGGCCTATCCCAAGACCCTGATCGTGGTCAGCCACGACCGCGACCTGCTGAACGAGGTCGCGACCTCGATCCTCAGCGTCGAACATCTCAAGCTGGTCCAGTACACCGGCAACTACGACACCTACGAGAAGGTGCGCGAGGCCCGGCTGGCCCTGCTGGAGGCGCAGCGGGTCAAGCAGGAGCTGCAGCGCAAGCACCTGCAGTCGTTCGTCGACCGGTTTCGCTACAAGGCGTCGAAGGCCCGGCAGGCCCAGAGCCGGATCAAGATGCTGGAGAAGATGGAGGTGCTGCCGGCGGCGCTGGCCGACCCGGAGACCCGGTTCAGCTTCCCGACGCCGGAGAACCTGGCACCGCCGCTGCTGTCGATCGAGAAGGCGGCGGTCGGCTACGTGCCGGGCAGGCCGGTGCTGTCACGGCTGAACCTGCGGCTCGATCCCGACGACCGGATCGGCCTGCTCGGCTCCAACGGCAACGGCAAGACCACGCTGGCCAGGCTGATCTCGGGCGACCTGCACGAGGACGGCGGCGAGATCCACCGGGCGGCGCGGCTGCGGGTCGGCTATGTGGCGCAGCACCACGCCGACGAGCTGGACGGCCGCGAGACCGCCGTCGACCACCTCCGGCGCAAGCTGCCGACCCAGCCGCCGGAACGGGTGCGGGCCCGGCTCGGCGCCGTCGGCCTGACCCAGGACAAGCAGACGACCGCCGTCGGCAAGTTGTCCGGCGGCGAGAAGGCCCGGCTGTCGCTGGCCCTGGTGATGGCCGACGACCCGCATGTGCTGGTGCTCGACGAGCCGACCAACCACCTGGACATCGACGCCCGGCTGGCCCTGGTGCAGGCGCTGAACGACTTTCCGGGCGCCGTCGTGCTGATCAGCCACGACCGGCGGCTGATGGAACTGACGGTCGACCGGCTGTGGCTGGTCGCCGACGGCACGGTGACGCCGTTCGACGGCGACATCGCCGCCTATGCCGAGCGGGTCCGCGAGGAGCGCCGCGGGGCCACCCGGCGGCCGGAGGCCGACGACGGCGGCCGGGTCAACAAGAAGGACCAGCGCCGGCAGGCCGCCCAGACGCGCCAGCAGACCGTCGAGATGCGCAAGGCCGCCCAGGCCGCCGAGAAGCGCCTGGAGAAGCTGACGCTCGAGCGCGATGCCCTGGTCGCCAAGCTCGGCGACGCCCGGACCTACGACGGCTCCACGGCCGAACTGCAGAAGCTCATCCAGAAGAAGGCGGCGCTCGACGCCCAGGTCGCGGAGGCGGAGGAGCTCTGGCTCGCCGCCGCCGAGGCGCTGGAGGCGGCGTCCGCCTGATCCGAACCCGAGGGAGAACGACCGATGGCCAAGAGGATCGACGCGCGGACCCTGCATGCCCGCCTGGAAGGGCCCGAGGAGACGGCGCTGATCGACGTCCGCGAGCAGGCGCCCTACGCCGCGTCGCACCCGATCCTGGCGGCCAACATCCCGCTGTCGCGCCTGGAACTGCTGGCCGGCGAGCGGATCCCGCGGCGCTCGACCCCGATCGTGGTCGAGGACGCCGGCGAGGGGATCGCCGAGGCCGCCGCGGCCAAGCTGGAAGCGTTCGGCTACACCGACGTCTCGATCCTGGACGGCGGCACACCGGCCTGGAGCGCGGCCGGGCTCGAGCTGTTCAGCGGCATGCACGTCCCGTCCAAGGCGTTCGGCGAGTTCGTCGAGCACGCCTACGGCACGCCCTCGGTGTCGGCCGAGGAGCTGAAGGGGATCATGGATTCCGGCCGCAAGCTGGTGGTCCTGGATTCCCGGCCGATGGACGAGTACCGGGTGATGAACATCCCGACCGGCGTCGACGTGCCGGGCGCCGAGCTGGTCTACCGGGTCGGCGAGGTCGCGCCGGAACCCGACACCCTGGTGGTGGTGAACTGCGCCGGCCGGACCCGCTCGATCATCGGCGCCCAGTCGCTGATCAATGCCGGGATCCCGAACGAGGTGGTGGCGCTGCGCAACGGCACCATGGGCTGGCACCTGGCCGGCTACCAGCTGGAGCACGGCAACGCCCGGACGGCGCCGGAGCCCGCCGGCGAGGCACTGGCTGCGGCGCGGGCGCGGTCGGCGGCGGCCGCCGCGAGGTTCGGGGTCCGCACGGTCGATGCCGCGACCCTGGACTCCTGGCGGGCCGAGGCCGACCGCCGCACCCTGGCGATCCTCGACGTGCGGACCATCGAGGAGTTCGAGGCCGGCCGGATCGCCGATTCCCGGCACGCGCCCGGCGGCCAGCTGGTGCAGGCGACCGACCTCTACCTGCCGGTCCGCAACGCCCGCGTCGTCCTGGTCGACGACAAGCGGGTGCGTGCCGACATGACCGGCAGCTGGCTGGCCCAGCTCGGCTGGAAGGACGTGTACGTGCTGGAGAGCGGGCTCGAGGGGCAGGAAATCGCGTCCGGGCGGTACGTCTCGCCGGCCCTTGGTCTCGAATCGCTGCCGGCCTGCGCGTCGATCGCCCCGGCCGAGGCCAAGCGGCGCATGGATGCCGGTTCGGCGGTGCTGCTCGACCTCGCGCGCAGCCTGGACTACCGCGACCGGCACCCCGAGGGCGCGTGGTGGGCGTGCCGCACCGCGATTGCCGGCAACCTGTCGAAGATCCCCGACGGCGCTGCGCTCGTACTGACCGCGCCGGAAGCGTCGCTCGCCCGCCTGACGGCGGCCGACCTGGCCGACTGCGGACGCGAGGTCCTGCTGCTGGATGGCGGCAGCGCCGCCTGGGAGGCGGCCGGACTGCCGCTGCAGAGCGGCATGACCGCCGTCCTGTCGGAACCGCAGGACACCTATCTGCGGCCCTATGACCGCACCAACCGCGCCGAGATCGAGAAGGCGATGAACGACTACCTGACCTGGGAGATCGCCCTGGTCGAGCAGATCAAGAAGGCCGGCGGCCTGTCGTTCCGCCACTACCCGGCATAACCCAGAGGACCGGTCAGGCGGCCGCCGGAGAACTCGATCCGGCGGCGCCGAGGTCGCTGGCGACCTCCACGAATCGGCGGTAGAGCTTCGGCTCGAGATGCGGCCCGGCCATGTCCTGCATGATCGCCATGGCTTGGCCGGCCGGCATCGCCTGCTTGTAGTCGCGCCGGTCGGTCAACGCGGTATAGACGTCGACGACGGCCGTCAGCAGCGACAGCTCGTCGATCTGCCCGCCCTTGAGGCCGTCAGGGTAGCCGTCGCCCGACAGCTGCTCGTGGTGGTGCCGGACGGCGGAGAGCAGTTGCGGCCGGTCTTCGTAGATGTCGGCGAGCATGTCGGCGCCGATTGCCGGATGGGTACGCATGACCGCCATCTCGTCGCCCGTCAGCCTGGCGGGCTTGGCCAGGATCTCGAGCGGGATGCGCAGCTTGCCGACGTCGTGGGCGAGGCCGGTCTCGGCCATCAACGTCACCTGCTCGTCGTCGAGCCCGAGATGGCGCCCGAAGGTGGCCATGAGGATCCCGACCCGAAGGCTGTGCGCGAACGTGTAGGCATGGTGGCCCTGCAACAGGTCGAGCAGGGTCGACGCGGAGCAGGCATCGGCATATCGGACGACCTGCGTCGCGGTCTCCGACAGCAGCGCGCGGGTTCTTTCGGTCACCGTGCCGGTACCGAGGTCGTCGAACAGCGCCCGACCGCACCCGATCAGGGGGCGCGCCTCCTGGCCGGCGGCGAACAGCCGGCTGTCGTCGCGGCCCTTGAACAGTTCCCAGAATCCGGTGAGCAGCGCGCCCGCCGGCAGGTTTCGCGGCAGCCAGCCGTCGATGATCCCGGCCCGCAAGGCGTCTTCGACCGCGGGGCTCGGCTGATCGCACAAGAGAACGATGAGACGCTGCATGCCGTCCGAACGCGCGCGGGCCCGCTCGCAGATTTTCAGACCCCGGCCGCCCGGCAGGACGTGGTCGACGACGACGATGTCCTGACCTTCGTCCACGGCGCTGTCGGCGTCCCAGCGGTTCTCGACCGTGCGGAGCCGGAATGCTTCGGCCAGGACGACCCGGATGGCCTGGTAGCGGGCCGGGGAGGCGACGGCCAAGAGCAGGCGTTCCTGCGACATTCCCGATGCGATCCTGTCTGTGCGCCCGGCGACACTCGGGCCCGAATGGGCCGGACACTGAACGGTCTCGCTTAAAATCTCGTGAACGGCGACCTGGAATGATGGGCCCGGAATCACAACGAGGCCGGTAGCAAGCTACCGGCCCCGCCGTGGTTGGGAGTTTCTGCGTTCGTGGAGGGTCGCAGAGACAAGTGGAACTTAGGGCACGGCGCCGTCCGCCACATTGATCCATGTCAAACATGCGCAGACGAGGGGGCCGGGCAGGGTCACTCCTGGGACTTCAGCAGCGCGGTGAACTCGTCGAGGGCGGCGGCAACCGCGGCATCGGCCTGGGCCTCCATGGCCCGGTAGCGGTCCAGGGCGTCGCGGCCGAGCCCGGTGAGGACCGCGCCGCCGCCACCGCGGCCGCCGGCGGCGCGCTCCACCAGCGGGCCCCGGAAGTCGCCGTTCATGGCCTGCACCAGTTGCCAGGCCCGGCCGTAGGACATGCCCATCGACCGGGCGGCCGCGGCGATCGAGCCGGAATCCCCGATCGCCTCGAGCAGCCGTGCCTTGCCGGGGCCGAGCGCGACCGAATCGCCGATCAGAAGGCGGATTCTCGGTCGTGCCATGCGCTCGCTCCCGGCGTTCAGGCGGCGGCGGCCGAGGCCGCGTTCAGGCGCGCGAATCCGGCCTCCAGGTCGGCGACCAGGTCGTCGAGGTCCTCGAGCCCGGCGTGGATTCGCAGCAGCTGCCCGGGCATGTCCCAGCTGGTCGCCGTGCGCAGCGCGGCCGGATCCCCCGGGAGGATCAGGCTTTCGAAGCCGCCCCAGCTCGCCCCCATGCCATAGAGCTTCAGGCCGTCCAGGAACGCCGCCAGCGCCGCCTTCGGCACCGGCTTCAGGACGAACGAGAACAGGCCGCAGGCGCCGGTGAAGTCGCGCTTCCAGATCGCATGGTCCGGGTGGCTCGGCAGGCCGGGATGCAGGACCGCCGCTACCTCCGGCCGATTCTCCAGCCAGCCGGCGAGGGCGAGGCCGCTGGCCTCGTTCTGCTTGAGACGGACGCCCATGGTCCGCAGTCCGCGCTGGGCCAGGTACAGGTCGTCCGGTCCCGAGCAGTTGCCGTGCAGCCGCACCATGTCGCGGACGGCGGCGGCGTGCTCGGCGGTGCTGGCGATCACGCCCATCATGACGTCGGAATGGCCGCAGATGTACTTGGTGACGGCCTCGACGACGATGTCGACGCCCTTGGCGAAGGCGTCGAAGTGCAAGGCGGTGCCCCAGGTGTTGTCGGTCAGCACCACGGCGCCGCGGGCGTGGGCGGCCTCGGCGATCGCCGGGATGTCCTGCATCTCGAAGGTGAGGGAGCCCGGGGCTTCCGTGTAAACGGCGCGCGTTTTCGGGCGAATCAGCTCGGAGATGCCGGCACCGATGCGCGGGTCGTAGTAGGTGGTCTCGACGCCGTAGCGGGCGAGCATCTGGTCGCAGAACTTGCGGGTCGGAAAATACGCACTGTCGGTCACGAGCAGGTGATCGCCGGCCTTCAGCACGGCCATGAGGGCGCAGGCGATCGACGCCATCCCGGACGACACGGCGACCGCGTCGGCGGCGCCGTACATGTCGGCCACCGCTTCCTCGAACGAGCGGCTGGTCGGCGTGCCGGCCCGGCCGTAGCGGTAGCCCTTGAAGTCCGGCTTGCGCGAGGCCTCCCAGACCGCCAGCGACGGCTGCAGGATGGTCGATGCGTGATACACGGGCGGATTGACCACGCCGTGGTTGTCGTGCGGGTGCCGGCCTGCATGCACGAGCCGGGTGCGCGCCGACATTCCCTTCAGGTCGTCCATTTTCGCGAGTCCTCCGGAAGCAGAGGCTCCGGACAGTGTCCGAAAAGCCTTCGCGAGCCTAGCGGCAAAACCCGATGGTGATCCAGTTGGTCGGGCCGCAAGACTTGCCAGGGTCGTGTGTAGCATGGTGTGATGTCGGCGTTTCGGGCGGCTGCCCGCTTTCGCGGCACTCCGCATCGCGCTGCACTCGCGTTGAGCAGGTGCGGGTCCGGGGAGGGGCATAGAAGGCGCGAAACCTGGAGGACTGCGGTCTGGCAAGGTCCTTGCGAGGGGGCGCTAAAGACCGTGGTATCCGGTCTTTGTCACAAACAATAACTGGGTGGGTTTCACATGAAGAAGGTCAGCCTTTTCGGTCTGGGCGCGGGGCTTTTGGCCGCCCTGACGCTCACTGCCGAGCCGGCGTCTGCGCAGCAGAGCACGCTGGACATCGTCAAGAGCCGCGGCCATCTGCGGTGCCAGCTCGGAACGCCGGCGCCGGGCTGGTACATGCTGTCCGACAGCGGCCAGTGGTCGGGCTTCGACTACGAGAACTGCCGTGCCGTGTCGGCGGCGATTTTCGGTGATCCGGACAAGATCGAGGTCCAGTCGGTCACCTCGGCGGTGCGCTTCACCGCGATGGCGAACGGCGAGTCCGACATGCTGTCCCGGACCACCACCTGGACGCTGTTCCGCGATACCCAGCTCGGCCTCGACTTCACCACCGTCGACTTCTACGACGGCCAGGGCTTCATGGTCCTGAAGGACGCGGGCGTGAACAGCGCGCTGGAGCTGAAGGGCGCCACCGTCTGCGTCGCGACCGGCACCACCACCGAGCTGAACCTGGCGGACTACAGCCGGACCAACGGTCTGGACATCAAGCCGGTGGTGTTCGAGGACAGCAACGTCCGCGACAACACGTTCTTCACCGGCGGCTGCGACGCCATCACCAACGACAAGTCGAGCCTGGCGTCGACCCGTGCGAAGGCTCCGGACACCACGATCTTCAAGATCCTGCCGGAGACCATCTCGAAGGAGCCGCTGGGTCCGGTCGTTCGTCAGAACGATTCGCAGTGGAAAGACCTCGTGATGTGGTCGCTGTTCGCGATGATCGCGGCGGAGGAATACGGAGTGTCGTCGGCGAACATCGACAAGGTCATCGCCGAGACCACCAACCCCGAGATCAAGCGCATGTTCGGTGTCGAGGGTGACCTGAACAAGGGTCTCGGCGTCGATCCGAAGTGGGCCTACAACATCATCAAGATGGTGGGCAACTACGGCGAGAACTACGAGGAGTTCATGGGCGAGAAGACCGTCATGAACATCCCGCGGGACGGTTCTCCGAACGCCCTGTGGACCAAGGGCGGCCTGCTGTACTCGCCGCCGTTCCGGTGAGCAACTGATTGACGCGGCGCCCGGTCGAGAAGTCGACCGGGCGCCTGCGTTTCATCACCTTATTCATTGATCCGTTTCAAAGACGGAGGGTCCGGTCATGGCCGTTCTCGAGAAGGGATCGCCTCGACGACAGAGCCGTTCGATCATCGAATGGCTCAACGACGAGCGCGTCCGTTCCGTCCTCTATCAGGCGATCGTTGCCATCGCCGTCATCGCCGTCGCACGGTACCTGTTCGTCAACACGTCGGAGAACCTGCAGGCGCGGGGCATGTCCAGCGGGTTCGACTTCCTGTCGGGCACAGCCGGGTTCTCGATCGCGTGGACGGTCCTGCCGTACGAGGCGGGTGACAGCTACTTCCGCGTCTATCTGGTCGGCATCGTCAACACGCTGATCGTGTCGCTGGTCGCGATCGTCTTCGCCACGCTGCTCGGCTTCATCATGGGCATCATGCGGCTGTCGAAGAACTGGCTGATCTCGAAGATCGCCGCCTGGTATGTCGAGATCCTGCGCAACACGCCGTTGCTGCTGCAGATCCTGTTCTGGTTCCTGGCGGTGTTTTCGCTGCTGCCGCCGCCGCGGGGGAGCTTCGGCCTCCTCGACATGTTCTTCCTGAACAACCGGGGCTTCTACATGCCTGCACCGGTTCCGGGTGCCGGCTTCGACTACACGATGATCGCCATCCTGCTGGCGATCGCGGCGACCTATGCGGTTGCCGTCTGGGCCAAGAAGCGGCAGATGGCGACCGGGCAGCAGTTCCACACCTTCTGGGTGGGCCTCGGCATCCTGTTCGGCCTGCCGATCCTGGTGTTTCTGGCCACCGGCAGCCCGCTGTCGTTCGACTTCGCTGCCCTGAAGGGCTTCAACTTCCAGGGCGGCGTAAGCGTGCCGCCGGCGTTCTGCGCGCTGCTCCTGGCGCTGATGATCTATCATTCGGCCTTCATGGCCGAGGCGGTGCGGGCGGGCATCCTGTCGGTCAGTCACGGCCAGACCGAAGCGGCCTACTCGCTGGGGCTTCGGCCCGGCATGACGCTGCGGCTGGTCATCATCCCGCAGGCCATGCGGGCGGTGGTGCCGCCGATGATCAGCAACTGGATGAACGTGGTGAAGAACTCGTCGCTGGCGATCGCCATCGGCTATCCGGATCTGGTCGCGGTGTACATGCAGACCTCGCTCAATCAGTCCGGGCACGCGATCGAGATCGTTGCCATGGTCATGCTGTTCTACATGTCCGTCAGCCTGACCATTTCGATGGCCTTGAACTACTACAACAAGCTCGTTCAGCTGAAGGAGAGATGAGCCATGGCTGAAACGACGCAGGACGATGTGGTCTTCCGTCCGAAGCCCAGCCTGCCGCCGCCGCCGAACACCGTCGGCGTGGTCGGCTGGCTGCGGAAGAACCTGTTCGGCGGGCCGTTCGACTCGCTGCTGACGATCGTGGGTGTCTCCCTGATCGCCTACGTGGCGTACAGCCTTTACCAGTACGGCATCGCCAACGCCGTCTGGGAGGCCGACACCTACCGCGAGTGCCTCGACGTCACCAAGGGCAATGGTGCGTGCTGGGCCGGCGTGTCGACCTGGATGAACGGCTACATGTACGGCCGATACCCGGATGTCGAGCAATGGCGGGTCAATCTCGCGGGTGTCGTCCTGGCAGTGTGGCTTGCGCCGTTCTGGTTCCCCAAGATCAAGGCCAAGATCCTGGTCGGCATGTCGGCGGTCCTGACCTTCCCGTTCCTGGCCGCGCACCTGTTCCTGGGCGGCGAGGCCGGGCTGTTCCTTCAGGTCATGGTCGCCGTCGCAATGACCCTGTTCGCGACGGTCTGGCTCAATGTCGGCGCATCTTACCTCGGCTATCCGTCGCTCCGCGTGGCGCTGCTGCGGCTGTCGGGATTCGAGAACAAGGGCGACCATCTCCACAAGTACGTGCTGCTGGGGGCGTTCGGCGTCGGCTTCGTGATCGCCTTCGCCTATCAGTCGACCTGGGAGCTCGCAGCGGTCCCGACCCAGAACTGGGGCGGCCTGTTCCTGACCCTGGTGATCTCCGGCATCGGCATCTCCTCGGCGCTGCCGTCGGGGATCATCCTGGCGTTGGGACGGCGCTCCAAGATGCCGGTGATCCGGGTGTTCTGCACCGCGTTCATCGAGTTGTTCCGCTCTGTGCCGCTGATCACCATCCTGTTCATGGCGGTCACCATGATGCCGCTTTTCCTGCCGGTGGAGATCAACCCGGACAAGCTTGTCCTCGTGATCGTTGCGGTCTGCATCTTCGCGGCGGCCTACATGGCGGAGATCGTGCGCGGCGGCCTGCAGGCCATCAACAAGGGGCAGTACGAGGCGGCCCAGGCGATGGGGCTGAACTACTGGAAGATGATGACCCTCATCATCATGCCGCAGGCGTTGAAGGTGATGATCCCGAACATCGTCGGCAACTTCATCGGGCTGCTGAAGGACACCACCCTGGTGTCGATCATCGGCCTCTACGACATCCTGCTGATGGCGAAGGCGTCCGGCCAGGACGGCAAGTGGCTCGGCATGCACACCGAGCCGTTCCTGTTCACCGCCGCGGTGTTCTTCGTCGTCTGCTTCTGCATGTCGAAGTACAGCCAGCATCTCGAGCGCACGATCGGCGGCGGCTACGGCCGGCGTTGAGGGTGCGGGTATCGACCGAACGAACGATTTTGGAGATCGACCGACGATGAGCCTCGAGACCCTCGACTCCGGCCAGGAGCACATTGCGTCCGCCATCTCCGACGAGGTGGTGATCGAGCTGAGCAAGGTGAACAAATGGTACGGCGAGTTCCATGTCCTCAAGGACATCGACCTCACCGTCTACAAGGGCGAGCGGATCGTGATCTGCGGGCCGTCCGGCTCCGGCAAGTCCACCCTGATCCGCTGCATCAACCGGCTGGAGGAGCACCAGCAGGGCGACATCCTGGTCAACGGCGTGACCATGGACACCAACCTGAAGAACATCGACGCGATCCGTCGCGACGTCGGGATGGTGTTCCAGAGCTTCAACCTGTTCCCGCACCTGACGGTGCTGGAGAACTGCACGCTGGCGCCGATCTGGGTGAGGAACACGCCGAAGGCCGAGGCCGATCGGCTGGCCATGCAGTTGCTCGAACGGGTGAAGATCCCCGAGCAGGCGGCCAAGTACCCGGGGCAACTGTCCGGCGGTCAGCAGCAGCGCGTGGCGATCGCCCGCTCGCTGGCTATGAACCCGAACATCATGCTGTTCGACGAGCCGACCTCGGCGCTCGACCCGGAGATGATCTCCGAGGTGCTGGACGTGATGGTCGGTCTCGCGGAATCGGGCATGACCATGCTGGTCGTCACCCACGAGATGGGGTTCGCCAAGCGGGTCGCCGACCGGGTGATTTTCATGGACCAGGGCGAGATCGTCGAGCAGAACACCCCGGGCGAGTTCTTCAACAATCCGAAGTCGGACCGGACCAAGCTGTTCCTGAGCCAGATCCTGGCACACTGACGTCGGATAGTCGGGTCGACCGCACCGCGGGGGCGGGGGGCGGTCCGGAGGAGGCGCGCGGGCTCGGCCCAGCGCGCCTCCTTCACGTTCGGGGCACGACGGGGAGGTGAGGATGAGCGGGCGGGACATCGGCACGCGTCGGACGGCGGTGATCGCCGGGGTGTCCGGCATCGTCGGGCGGGCCGTCGCCGGCCGGCTGCTTGCCGAGGGCTGGAAGGTCGTCGGGCTGTCGCGTCGGGCTCCCGATCCCGGCCTTCCGGGACTCGTCCATCTGCCGCTGGACCTGGCCGACCCGGAGGCGTGCCGGGTTGCCCTGGCGGCCGCGGCGGCCGACGCGACCCACGTCGTCTACGCCGGGCGGGCGCCGGACCCGGATCCGGCGACCGAGGCCGTGCTCAACACCGCCATGCTGGCCAATACGGTCGAGGCGCTGGAGGCGGCGCGGGCGCCGCTCGCCCATGTCCTGCTGGTCCAGGGCACCAAGTGGTACGGCAGCCAGCTCGGCCCGTTCAAGACCCCGGCCGAGGAGGACGATCCGCGCGTCTCGGTCCCGAACTTCTACTACGGCCAGCAGGACTGGGCCGAGGCTCGGGCCAGGGAGTCCGGCTGGAGCTGGACCGGGCTGCGGCCGCACATCCTGGCCGGGTTCTCGCTCGGCTATCCGCACAACGCGGTCGGCGTTCTCGCCGCCTACGCGACCCTGGCGAAGGCCCGCGGCGGACCGCTGACGTTTCCCGGCACGCCGGAGTGTTTCGAGACGGTGTCGCAGATCACCGACACGCGCCTGCTGGTCGACGCCATGCTGTGGGCGATGACGACGCCGCAGGCGGCCGGCGAGGCGTTCAACGTGGTTGACGCCGACTACTTCCGCTGGCGCGACCTGTGGCCGCGGTTGGCGGGGTATTTCGGGGTCGAGCCCGGCGGCGTGGCGACCGAGACCCTGGCCGAGACCCAGCGGGACAGCGGCCGGCTCTGGCGGTCGCTGGTCCGCGAGCACGGCCTGGTCGAGCCGGACCTCGGGCGGATCGCCAACTGGGCCTACGGCGACTTCATGCTGCGGATCGGCTGGGACGACATGTCGTCGACCCTGAAGATCCGACGGGCCGGCTTCGACCGGGTCTACGGCAGCTGGGAGAGCATCGCGGATGCCCTGACCGAGTACCGGCGCCGCAGGGTCATCCCTTAGTCGGCTGGGTCACGCCGGGCCGTCGTCAATGCCGGGACGGCGCAGCGGCGTGACCGTGGCGCCGGGGCCCGCGGGAGCGCCGACCGCGCTCGGCGCATGTCGGGTGGGCAGCGGCAAGCCGACGAGCCGGGGATCCGAAAGGGTGGCCGTGTGCTGTCCGACCGGGCGGAAGCCGGCCTTCTGGTACACCCCGAGCGCGCGCGGGTGATCCAGGTCGCAGGTCTGCACCCGCAGCCGCTCGCACGGTCCGGCCGACCAGGCGAGATCGATCACGGCGTCCAGCAGGTAGCGCCCGTAGCCGCGCCCGATGAATTCCGGCATCAACCCGAAATAGGCGAGATCGACGTCGTCCGGGCCCTTCCGGCGATCGACCTCGCCATAGCCCGCGGGTACCCCGCCGATGTGCAGGACATAGATCTCGACGGCCGGATCCTCGATCGCCGCCCGCAGCTCGCCGTCAGTCACGAGGCGGCGCATCATCCAGGTCCAATGCGCGCCGACCTGCCCGTAGAGCCATCGGTAGAACGCCACGGTCGGGGTCCGCGCCCGGACCAGCGCCGTCGGCAGTCCGGCCGGCGGGTGCGTCGCCGGGCGGGTCGGGCGCTCGGTCATCTCGAGCGTGGTGACGACCGTCTCGACGGTCGCCGCGCCGAGCGGTGGCGTGTCGTCGAACCTGCGGCTGAACACCGTCACCGGCTCCTCGGTCCAGCCGAGCGCTTGGTAGAAGCCGTGGACCTTGTCGTTGGTCCGCCGCACCATCAGCTCGGCCTTCGGTACGCCGCGGGCCGCGAACCACGCCTCGGCCGCTGCCATTGTTGCGCGCCCGAGGCCCTGACCCTGCCGGTCGGGGTCGGCAGCGAGGTAGTACAGCCAGCCACGATGGCCGTCGTAGCCGACCATGACGCTGGCGACGAGCGTGCCGCCGTCTTCGCCGACCAGCACGTCGGCATCGGCCACCGACCGCGCCGTCGCGATGTCCCGGCGCGGGTCGTTCCACGGGACCGTCAGGCCGCAGCGCTGCCAGAGCGCGACCACGGCCTCGACGTCGCCGTCGCCGATCGGGCGGAACTCGACGGTCACGCAGCCGGCCCGGTCTCGACCGGGGTGTCGTCGCGCCCGCCCCATTCCGACCAGGAGCCGTCGTAGACCGCGACACCCGGGTGACCGAGCCGATGGGCGGCGAGCGCGATCACGCAGGCGGTCACGCCGGACCCGCAGGACGAGACGATCGGCTTGCTTGGGTCGAGGCCGGCCTTGTCGAACGCCGCGCGCAGGCCCTCGTTCGGCAGCACGGTCTTGGTGGCCGGATCGAGCAGCTCGGAGATCGGCAGCGAGCGCGAACCCGGAATGTGTCCCGAACGCATGCCGGCCCGCGGCTCCGGCTCGGTGCCGGTGAACCGGCCGGCCGAGCGGGCGTCGGCGACCTGCTCGGCCTTCGAGGCGATGTTGGCCAGCACGTCCTCGCGCCGGCGCACCAGTTCGGGCCGGAAGCCGGCGGTGAACCGGGCCGGTGCGACCTTCGCCGGGCCGGATTCCAGGGCACGGCCCTCGGCGGTCCAGGCCGGCATGCCGCCGTCCAGCACGGCCACCTTGTCATGCCCGAACAGCCGGAACATCCACCAGGTGCGCGCCGCGCTCTGCAGGCCGTAGACGTCGTACACCACCACGGTGTCGCCGTTGCCGATGCCGAGTGCCGAGACCTTCTCGGCGAACCGATCCGGCGACGGGATCATGTGCGGCAGCGGGTCGTCGGGATCGCACACGTCGTCGATGTCGAACCGTACCGCGCCCGGGATGTGACGTTCCAGGAACTCGGCGTTGCCGTCGCGCTTGGCGGTCGGCAGGTGATAGGTGCCGTCGAGCACCTTGACCGTCGGATCGTTCAGGCGGTCCGCCAGCCAGGCGGTCGAGACCACGCCGCCGGCAACAGGGTCGCTCATGCCGCATCTCCATCGTCGAGCCATTCCGGGACGGGAAGGCCCTTTTCCTTCAGGAACACCGGGTTGAACAGCTTGGACTGGTAGCGGGTTCCGCCGTCGCACAGGATGGTGACGATGGTGTGCCCGGGGCCGAGCTTCTCGGCCAGCTTGATCGCCCCCATCACGTTGATCCCGGTCGAGCCGCCGAGGCACAGCCCCTCGTGCCTGAGCAGGTCGAACACAATCGGCAGCATTTCCGAATCGGTCACCTGGAACGGCTCGTCGACCGGCGCGCCCTCCAGGTTCCTGGTGATCCGGCCCTGGCCGATGCCCTCGGTGATCGAGCCGCCTTCGGCCTTCAGCTCGCCGTGGGCGAAATGGTTGTAGATCGCCGACCCCATCGGATCGGCGAGACCGATGACGATGTCCCGGTTGCGCTCCTTGAGGGCCATGGCGGTGCCGCACAGGGTGCCGCCGGTGCCGACCGAGCAGATGAAGCCGTCGACCTTGCCGTCGGTCTGCTCCCAGATCTCCGGGCCGGTGGTCCGGTAGTGGCCGTCGCGGTTGGCGGTGTTGTCGAACTGGTTGGCCCAGATCGCGCCGTTCGGCTCGGTCTTCGCCAGTTCCTCGGCGATCCGCTGCGACACGTGCACGTAGTTGCCGGGGTCGCGGTACGGCACCGCCGGCACCTGCCGGAGGTCGGCCCCGCACAGCCGGAGCATGTCCTTCTTCTCCTGGCTCTGGGTCTCCGGGATCACGATCACGGTCCGGTAGCCGCGGGCGTTGCCGACCAGCGCCAGGCCGATCCCGGTGTTGCCGGCGGTCCCTTCGACGATCACCCCGCCGGGGCGGAGGCGGCCGGCGTCCTCGGCGTCCTGGATGATGGCGAGCGCCGCCCGGTCCTTGACCGAACCGCCCGGGTTCAGGAACTCGGCCTTGCCGAGGATCGTGCAGCCGGTCCGTTCCGATGCCGCTTTCAGCTTGATGAGGGGCGTGTTGCCGACCGTGCCGACGAAGCCGTTGCGTATGTCCATCTGCGATCTCCATCCCTCGCGGCGGCCCCTTGCCGGCGGGGCGGCGCGCGGTGCGAGGGAGGGAGCCTAGCCGGGGTGCGGGGTGCGATAAAGGCCGCAGCCCGGAACGCAGCCGTTCCGTGAACGCGATTGAACGGTCGTGTCAGCGTCCCCGGGCGGTCGGGGGAGCGCCGGCGGCGAGGTCCGCCAGCCGGGGCGACAGCAGCCGGTAATAGGTCTTGTCGCTGCGCAGCAGCGGTCCCATCGCCTCGTAGAAGGCGCGGGCCTTCTCGTTCCAGGGATCGGCGGTCCAATCGAGCTGGCCGACGCCGCGGGCCACGCAGATCCGGGCGAGTTCGGCCATCAGCCGCCGGCCGATCCCGAGGGCGCGGGCCTTGCGGGTGACGAACAGGTCCTGGATGAACACGCTGGTCTGGCAGTTGGCGACTGCGAAGTTCTGCGAAAACGCGAGAAAACCCCGTGGCTGGCCGCGCTCGAAGGCCATCAGGATCTCGATCGACGGCGGGTCGGTAAACGCCTTCTCGGCGATCACATGGCTCATGTACGAGCGCTGGTAGCGAACCGGCAGGCCGTAGAACGCGAGCAGTTCCTGGGAGAGCAGGGCGATCGCCTCGGCGTCGGCCGGTACGGCGGGCCGCACTTCGATCGCGGGCGATCCGGCCGCGGCGGCATCTTCCTCGACCGCCATGTGTTAAGAATCCGCCCCAGCCCCGCATTTCATGAGGTCGACGATGGCCGTGCGCAGCGAAAGTGTCAACTTTACCGGGGCGTTGGGCGATACCCTGGCGGCCCGGATCGACCGGCCGTTCGGGCCGATCCGCGGTTTTGCGCTGTTCGCCCACTGCTTCACCTGCTCCAAGGACCTGGCGGCGGCACGCCGGATCGCCGCCGGTCTGGCGGAGCGCGGCATCGCCGTGCTGCGATTCGACTTCACCGGCCTCGGCCACAGCGACGGCGAGTTCGCCAACACCAGCTTCGCCTCGAATGTCGAGGACCTGGTGGCGGCGGCCGACTGGATGCGCCGCGAGAGACGGGCCCCGGTCGTCCTGATCGGTCATTCGCTGGGCGGGGCGGCGGTGCTGGCGGCGGCGGAGCGGATTCCGGAAGCGAAGGCCGTCGCCACCATCGGAGCGCCGGCGGATCCGGCCCACGTCCTGCATCATCTCGGCGACCGGATCGCCGACATCGAGCGCGACGGCGAGGCCGAGGTCGAGTTCGCCGGCCGGCGCTTCCGGGTCCGCAGGGCGTTCCTCGACGCCCTCAAGGACAACGGGCTGGAAGCGATGGTCGGCCGGCTGCGGCGCGACCTGATGGTCTTCCACGCGCCGCTCGACCAGGTCGTCGGGATCGACAACGCCACCCGGCTGTTCGTCGCCGCCAAGCATCCGAAGAGCTTCGTGTCGCTGGACCGGGCTGACCATCTGCTGTCCAGGCCCGAGGATGCGGCCTACGTCGCCGCCGTTCTGTCCGGCTGGGCCGAGCGGTTCCTGCCGATCGGGCCTGCGGTCGACGTGATCTCGGCCGAGGGCGAGGTCGCGGTCGTGGACGCCGGGGAGGGGACGTTCCCGCAATGGGTGGTCGCGGCCGGCCACCGGCTGCGCGCCGACGAGCCGGTGAAGGTCGGTGGCACCGATACCGGCCCGGCACCGTACGACTTCCTGCTGGCCGCGCTCGGTGCCTGCACCAACATGACCCTGAAGATGTACGCCGCCCGCAAGGGCTGGCGGATCGACCACCTGGAGACCCGGCTGACGCACGACCGGATCCACGCCGAGGACTGCGGCGACTGCGAGGTGAGGGAGGGCATGGTGGACCGGATCGAGCGGCACATCTCGATCGACGGCCCACTGGACCACTACCAACGGGCCCGGCTGATCGAGATCGCCGACAAGTGCCCGGTGCATCGCACGCTGCACGGTCCGATCTCGATCGTCACCCGGGCGGAACCGAAGGATTAGGCCGTGCCGACACTGCACCTCCTGCGACACGCCAAGTCGAGCTGGGACGACCTGCGGGTCGCGGACCACGACCGCCCGCTGTCCGAGCGCGGGGAACGGGCGGCGGCCGCGATGGCCGCCTACCTGCGGCAGTCCGGGATCGCGCCGGACCTGGTGCTGTGCTCGAGCGCCCGCCGCACGGCCGACACCCTCGCGCTGCTGCGGCGCGGCCTGCCGGATCGCCTGGCGGTCGAGACCCGGCGCGACCTCTACGAGGTCGGGGCGGGCGATCTCCTCGATGCGCTGCTACGGGTGCCTGACACGGTCGAGACCCTGATGCTGGTCGGCCACAATCCGGGCCTGGAGGACCTTGCCACGGCGCTGGCCGGACCGGACAGCGATCCGGGCTCGCGCGAGGCCCTGGCCCGCAAGTTCTCGACCGGAGCCCTCGCGACCCTGGCGTTCGACGGCGCCTGGGCGGCGCTGGCGGCCGGCGGGGCCCGGCTCACCCGGTTCATAACCCCGAAGGATCTGGTGTAGGGTCGCTCGCTCGTTTCCGTCATCCATGCGAGAGGGAGAGAGAGCGATGACCGACTGGCTGGAGAAGGTCTACACGGCCGGCAACGACACCGCGAAGCTCGCCGAGGTCTACGACGCCTGGGCGGACGAGTACGACGACAGCGTCGGCGCCGCCGGCTACACCAACCCGGCGGTGGTTTCCGCCCTGTTCGCCCGGTTGATGCCCGACATCGAGGCGCCGGTCCTGGATGCCGGCTGCGGCACCGGCCTGATCGGATGGATGCTCGCCCTGGTGGGCTACCGTGACATCGCCGGAATCGACCTGTCGCCCGGCATGCTGCGGCGGGCCGAGGCCCGCGGCTGCTATCGCAGCTTGGCGACCGCCACGTTGGGAGAGCCGCTCGCCTTGCCGGATGCCGGGTTCGCCGGCGTGGTCGCGTCCGGGGTGTTCACCGTCGGCCACGCCCCGGCGTCGGCGTTCGGCGAGATCGCCCGGGTCCTTCGGCCTGGCGGCATCTTCGTCGTCTCGATCACCGACCCGGTCTACGAATCCGGCGGCTTCCGCGCGGCGATCGACGGTCTGGTCGGCGAGGGCGCGTGGGAGCGGGCGGCGACCAGCGGTTCCTACTTCCCGTTGCCGGCGGCCGACGACGACCACCGGCATCCCGGCCGGGTCTACGCGATGCGGCGGCTGTAGGCGGGCGGCAGCGGTCGGCGGAAAAACGAACGGCCCGGGCCGGTAGGCCTGGGCCGGACAGTCTGGAAGCTGGCTCCCGGGGAGGGATTCGAACCCCCGACCAAGCGGTTAACAGCCGCTCGCTCTACCACTGAGCTACCCGGGACCAGTGAGGCGGCCTCTATAGCGCCGCCCCGGGTCGTCGCGCAACCGAGAATGTCACTCCGCGGTCACTGCGCTTCGCTCGCTGGAGGCCCCGACCGGAATCGAACCGATGTACAAGGATTTGCAGTCCTCTGCATAACCACTCTGCCACGGGGCCGTCGCCGAGCGAGCCGACCTCTTAGCCGAAGCGCCCCCCGAGGGGCAAGGGGGAGTTGCGGGTCGGCGCGCCGACCGGCGCGGATTCGACGCTCCCGGCGGCCGGCTCGGGGTGTGTCGTTCCGGTATCTGTGCGGCCGCGAAGCGCCGGGCCGGTGGGGTTTGCGACGATAAAACGCCGCTCCGCCAATTGTGTCCGGCGTGTGCAATGCCTATAAAACCCGGGCGGGCCGGTTCGCGAAGGCCCTGATTCTTGCCGAGGGAAGCGATGGACTACGCCCTTGCCCGTCTCAACATGGTCGAAAGCCAGATCCGCACCAACAAGGTGACCGATCCCGACCTGATCGCCGCCTTCGAGAGCGTCCCGCGCGAGCTGTTCGTCCCGAAGGGCAAGCGTGGCATCGCCTATACCGACGAGGCGCTCGAGATCGGCGAGGGGCGCTACATGCTCGAGCCGATGGTGCTGGCCCGGCTGCTGCAGGCGGCCATGCCCGGCCCGGCCGATGTCGCGCTCGACCTCGCGTGCGGCACCGGCTACGCGACCGCCCTGCTGTCGCGCCTGGCCTCGACGGTGGTGGGGGTCGACGACGCCGGGGAACTGGTCGAACAGGGCAACGGAATTCTGTCGGGGCTGGAGATCGACAACGCCGCCCTGGTGAAGGGGGCGCTGACGGCCGGCTACCGCAAGCAGGCCCCGTACAACGTGATCCTCGTGAACGGCGCGGTCGAGACGCTGCCCGACGAGCTGTTCGCACAGCTTGCCGAAGGCGGGCGGCTGGTGACGATCGAGGGCGGTACGGCGGTCGGACCGGGGCAGGCCGTGCTGTACGAGAAGCTGGCCGGACGCATCGGCCGCCGGATCCTGTTCGATGCCGGCACGCCGATGCTTGCCGGGTTCCGGCGCGAGCCGGGCTTCGTGTTCTGAGTCGCCGAGCCGATCCATGCCTGTGACGAGAAGGGTTGTTCCGTCATGCCGATGAAACGTCGCTCTATTGTCCTGGCCGGGCTGCTGGCCGGCTGGCTGTCCGGCACCGGGCTCGTGCCGGCAGAGGCGATGACCTTGGAAGAGGCGCTTGCCCTGACCTACGAGACCAACCCGGGCTTGCTGGCGGCGCGCGCCCAGCTGCGGGCGGTCGACGAGAACGTATCGCAGGCGCGAGCGTCCTGGCGCCCCAACGTCAGTTCCTCGCTCAGCCTCGGCGTTACGGACCAGAACACCAAGACGCGGGGCGTCACGACCACCGACGACAGCAGCTTCCCGCGGACCGGCAACCTCAGCGTCAGTCAGGCGCTGTACTCGGGCGGTGCGTTCGGGGCCGCGATCGCCGGCGCGGAAGCCGACGTTCAGGCGCAGCGTGCCAACCTGTTCAACAGCGAGCAGGAGACCCTGCTGCAGGCGGTCACCGCCTACGTCAACGTTCTTCGCGAGCAGGCGACCCTGGAGCTGCAGGTCAACAACCTGACCCGGCTCCAGAAGCAACTGGAGGCGACCCGCGACCGCTTCCGGGTCGGCGAAGTCACCCGCACCGACGTCGCCCAGGCCGAGGCCCGCGTCTCGCGGGCCCGATCGGACCGGACCCAGGCCGAGGGCAACCTGATCACCGCCCGGGTCGCTTTCGAGCGAATCGTCGGGCAGGTGCCGGGCAGCGTCGAGACACCCGGGACCCCCGCCGGCCTGCCGACCGGGCGGGACGAGGCGGTGGACATCGCCGTCCGCGAGAACTTCACGCTGGTCGAGGCGAAGTTCACCGAGCTTTCGGCGCGCCACGCGGTCGAGGAGGCCGAGGCGGGCCTGATGCCGACCCTGGACCTCATCGGTCAGGCCCAGAAGACCTACGACACCTCCGGCGGCGACAACGAGACGACGTCGCTGTCGGCGGAGCTGCAGCTGACGATCCCGATCTATCAGCAGGGGACGGAGTACTCCTCGATCCGGCAGACCAAGGAGACCGCCAACCGGGCACGACTGCTGGTCGACAACACCCGGCGCGCGGTCGTCGATTCGGCGGCGAGCGCGTTCGAGGCCTATCAGACCGCGCTGGCCCGGATCGAGTCGCTCAAGGCCGAGGTGAAGTCCTCGGAGATCGCGCTGGAGGGGGTTCAGCAGGAGGCCACGGTCGGCGCGCGCACCGTGCTGGACGTGCTCGACGCCGAGCAGGAACTGCTGGACGGTCAGGTCAACCTGGTGCAGGCGCAGCGCGACGCCACGGTTGCCAGCTACCAGCTGCTGCAGGCCCTGGGGCGCCTGACCGCCCAGGATCTCAACCTGCCGGTCCAGGTCTACGACTACGACTCGCACTACGTCGACGTTTCCGGGAAGCTCTGGGGTACCGAGCCTCCCGGCCGGATGCCGGGCAATTGACATACCCGACGACTACTTTCTGGCCTGACAGGGGCTTGTCGGGTAATCTTCAGATTCGATATCGGCCGTTCCGGACGAGTCGGCGGGGCACTCGAGCATGACTGATACCGCGCAAGAACCCTCCATGGAGGAGATCCTGGCGTCTATCCGCCGGATCATTTCCGAGGACGGCGACGAGCCGGAAGAGGAGGCGGCGGCGCCGGAGGCCGAGCCTGAACCGGAGCCGGAGCCGGAGCCTGAAGCGGAGCCCGAGCCGGAACCGGAGCCCGAGCCGGAACCCGAGCCCGAAGACGAAGAAGAAGAGGAAGAAGAAGAGGAGGAGGACGTCCTCGACCTGTCCGAGATGGAGGACGAGGACGAAGAGGAGGAGGAGGTCGAGCCGCTGTTCGACGAACAGCGCTACAGGCGCGACGAGCCTGAGCCGGCCCCGCAGCCCGAGCCGGCACCGGCAGCGGCACCGGCGCCGGTTTATACCCCTCCTCCGCCGCCACCCCCGCGTCCGGCCCCGGCCCCCGAGGGACTGGTTTCACCGTCGCAGGCCCAGGAGACCGTGCATTCTTTCGCCGAGCTTCAGGCCAAGCTCAACGAGGACTACCAGGAACTGCCGGTCGGCAACGGCGCGGTCACGCTGGAGCGGCTGACCCGCGAGCTCATGCGGCCGATGCTGAAGGACTGGCTGGACCAGCATCTGCCGTCGATGGTCGAACGGCTGGTCCGCGAGGAGATCGAGCGCCTGGTCATGCTGTCGCAACGTCGCGACCGCTGGTGAAGCGGGCGGCGAACCGGCTGTAGCCTTTCCAGCCGTCATGTCCTAAACAACCCCGCCGCCCGCCTTCCTGCGGGCGCGCGAGGTGTGCAAGTCGAGGACGTGGCGCGATGCTGGAGAAAACCTATTCCCCCGCCGAGGTCGAGGCGAAGCTGTACGGGCGCTGGGAGCAGTCCGGCGCGTTCGCCTGCGACGTAGCGTCGAACGCCGCCCCCTACACCATCATGATGCCGCCGCCGAACGTCACCGGCAGCCTGCACATGGGTCATGCGCTCACCTTCACGGTCCAGGACATCCTGATCCGTTACAACCGGATGGCCGGGCGGGACGCGCTCTGGCAGCCGGGCACCGACCATGCCGGCATCGCCACCCAGATGGTGGTCGAGCGCAACCTGGCGGCCGACGGCGTCGACCGGCGCGACCTCGGCCGCGAGGCGTTCGTCGACAAGGTCTGGGAATGGAAGGCGGAGTCCGGCGGCACCATCGTCAACCAGCTGCGCCGCCTCGGCGCCAGCCCGGACTGGGCGCGCGAGCGCTTCACCATGGACGAGGGGCTGTCCGCCGCGGTCCGCAAGGTGTTCGTCCAGCTGTACCGGGAAGGTCTGATCTTCCGTGACAAGCGGCTGGTGAACTGGGACCCGAAGTTCCAGTCGGCGATCTCCGACCTGGAGGTCGAGTCGAAGGAAGTCGACGGCAACCTCTGGCACTTCCGCTATCCGATCGAGGGGGAGGACGGGCGCCACATCGTGGTCGCGACCACCCGGCCGGAGACCATGCTGGGCGATACCGGCGTCGCGGTGCACCCGGACGACGAGCGCTACAAGGACCTGGTCGGCAAGCACGCGATCCTGCCGCTGGTCGGCCGCCGCATCCCGATCGTGGCCGACGGCTATGCCGACCCGGAGCAGGGGTCCGGCGCCGTCAAGATGACCCCGGCCCATGATTTCAATGACTTCGAGGTCGGCAAGCGCCACGGGCTCGAACTGATCAACATCTTCGATTCCCATGCCCGGGTGAACGAGAACGCACCCGAGGCGTATCGCGGCCTCGACCGGTTCGAGGCCCGCAAGCGCGTGGTCGCCGACCTGGAGGCGCTCGATCTGGTCGAGAAGATCGAGCCGCACCGCCACGCGGTCCCGCACGGCGACCGCTCCGGCGTGCCGCTGGAACCCTGGCTGACCGACCAGTGGTACGCCGACGCCGTCACCCTGGCGAAGCCGGCGATCGAGGCGGTCGAGACCGGCAAGACGGTGTTCGTCCCGAAGAACTGGGAGAAGACCTACTTCGAGTGGATGCGGAACATCCAACCCTGGTGCATCTCTCGCCAGCTCTGGTGGGGCCACCAGATCCCGGCCTGGTACGGACCGGACGGCACGGTGTTCGTCGAGGAGAGCGAGGAGGCGGCGGCCGCCGCTGCCGCCGCGCACTACGGCACGCCGGTCGAACTGACCCGCGACGAGGACGTGCTGGACACCTGGTTCTCGTCGGCACTGTGGCCGTTCTCGACCCTCGGCTGGCCGGAACAGACCCCGGAACTGGCGCGCTACTATCCCGGCGACGTGCTGGTGACCGGCTTCGACATCATCTTCTTCTGGGTCGCCCGGATGATGATGATGGGCCTGCACTTCATGAAGGACGTGCCGTTCCGCACGGTCTACATCCACGCCCTGGTCCGCGACGCCAAGGGCCAGAAGATGTCGAAGTCGAAGAACAACGTGATCGACCCGCTCGACCTGATCGGGCGCTACGGCACCGATGCGCTGCGCTTCACCCTGGCGGCGATGGCGGCCCAGGGCCGCGATATCAAGCTGGCCGAGGGTCGGGTCGAGGGCTACCGCAACTTCGCCACCAAGATCTGGAACGCCGCCCGGTTCTGCCAGATGAACGGTTGCGCCGCCGATCCGGCGTTCGACCCGGCGGCCTGCAGCGAGACTGTCAACCGCTGGATCGTCGGCCAGGTGCAGAAGACCAGCGTGGCGGTCGCCGAGGCGATCGAGGCGTACAAGTTCAACGAGGCCGCGGCGGCGCTCTACCAGTTCTTCTGGGGCACCTTCTGCGACTGGTACCTGGAGTTCACCAAGCCGATCCTGCAGACCCCAGAGGGCGCCGCGGAGCACCCCGGCGCGGCCGAGACCCGGGCCGCCACCGCCTGGGCGCTGAACCGGGCGCTGCACCTGCTGCACCCGATCATGCCGTACATCACCGAGGAACTGTGGGAGAGCTTCGGCGAGGAGGCCGGCACCCTGCTGATCCGCCGGCCGTGGCCGGACCTGCCGGAGACCCTGGTCGACCCGGCGGTCGAGGCCGAGATGGACTGGCTGATCCGGCTGATCTCCGAGGTCCGCTCGATCCGCAGCGAGATGAACGTCCCGCCGTCGGCGCAGATCCCGCTGATCCTGACCGGCGCGGCGGACGCCACCGCGGCCCGTCTGGCGGGGTATCGCGACCTGATTCTGCGGCTGGCACGGCTGTCCGAGGCGCGGACCGGCGCCGACGCGCCTGCCGGCTCGGTGCAGGGCGTGCTCGACGAGGCGACCCTGCAACTGCCGATCGCCGACGTCATCGACGTGGCGCAGGAGCGGGCCCGCCTGACCAAGGAGGTCGCCAAGGCCGAGGGCGAGATCGTCAAGATCGACAAGAAGCTGTCGAACGAGGCGTTCATCGCCAAGGCGCCCGAGGAGGTCATCGAGGAGAACCGCGAGCGCCTGGCCGAGGAGCGGCAGAAGCGCGACCGGCTGGCGGCCGCCCTGGCACGGCTCAACGCGGCGGGATAGCCGCCGTCGGCCGCGCCCGGGCCCGCACCGCGACCACCAGCAGGGTGCCGGCGACCAGGCAGATCTCGTTGAACAGCATCAGCACGACGGCCGGGTGCCGGAACCCGCCGTCCAGGCCGGCGACCAACGGCAGGACGGCGGCGCCGATCGCCAGGTGGCCCAGCCACTCGCCCGGGACCGGGCGACGGCCGAACGCCAGCCAGACCGCGAGCGCCACCATCGGCACGTTGACCGCCGCGAGGATGCCCGCCTCCAGCACGCTGACCCAGGCCAGGACCGCGGTGTAGGAGGCGGCCGACAGCACCCGGAGGACACCGAGGGCCCAGGTCGAAGGGCGCCGGAAGCTGCCCAGGTCGAGGCGCTGCCGCCCGCCCATCGCCAACAGCACGCCGCCGCCGACCAGCAGCTGCACGAAGCTGAACGCCCACGGGGCCAGACCGAGGCGGAGCAGCAGCACCCGGCTCGCCGCGACCAGGGCACTCCAGGACAGGACCGCGGCAAGGGTGACCAGGACAGGATCTGCTGCCGGAGGCACGCGCGGTCGAAACCGCGGCCCTGCGGGTCGAACGACGGTCGCACGGCCTGGTCGGGCGGCTGGCCGAGACGGTCCGGGTCGCCGCCGGCGAATGGGCGGCCTTGGTGCTGGCGAAGCGGCTTTCCGGCATCGCCGACGGACCGCGCATCGAGCTGGCGGTGACCGGGGAGGCGGCGCCGACCGCCGGCCGGACCCCCGAGATCCTGGTCAGGCACGGCCTGCCGGAGGCGGGCGGCGGTCTGACCCGACGGGTCGGGTCGCTCGGATGTGCCGTCTACGGTGCGCCGGGGTTCGCGGACGGCCGGGCCTTGCCGCTCGCACCGGCCGACGTGGCGACCCTGCCGTGGCTCGGATTCGTCGAGGAGCAGCAGCACTACGTCACGATGCGCTGGCTGCGGGAGCAGGTGCGGGACCGTCCGCCGGTGGCGCGGCTGATGCGCACCGACCTCATGATCGCCGCCGCCGCCGGCGGGATCGGCGTCGCCGTACTGCCCTGCTATCTCGGCGACGCGCAGCCGGAGTTGATGCGGCTGACCGCGCCGATCGAGGCGCTGCGCGCCGACTATTGGGCGATCGCCCATCCGGACCTGTCGCGGAACCCATCGGTGCGCGCGGTGGCATCCTGGATCGTGGAGGCCTTCCAGGCGCTGGAGCGCGGGCCGCAGCAGGGCGGGTAGCGACCGGCGATCGCCAGCCGAGGCCGGCCGGTGCCGGCGGTGGCCTCAGGGCGCCTTCTCCCAGAGCCCCCGCCTGGCTTCCCGGGCCTCCGCCTCGAGCGGCCGGTACGCCTCGCCGTCGCGGCCCGCGACCGCCCAGCCGTCGCGGATCATGGCGGCCGCCAGGTCGAGGTCGCCGGCCCGGCAGCGGGCCACCCCGGCCGTCACCGTCTCGCAGCGCACCGGACGGTCGCCGACCAGCTTCGCCAGATGCTGGCGGGCGGCGGCCCCGCACAGCCAGGGCAGGTTGCCGTCCAGGCATTTCTGGCGGGGTCCGGGGGCGACCAAGCCGGCGAGCCGCAGCGTCACGCCATCGACCGCCAGCGTGCCGGCATCGACCACCTCGGCGACGCCGGCGATCACGACCGGTTCGCCGGCGCTGGCCGCGTCGGCCGCCGCCGGCAGGGCGCTCGACACCAGGGCGCTCGACACCAGGGCGATCGGCAGCAGGGCGATCGGCAGCAGGGGGCCGCGAACCGTCACCGGCCCGTCCTCACGACCGGGCGGCGATCGCCGCGGCGGCGCCGCCCATGGCGACCGCGCCGATCCGGTTGGCGGCCCTGCGGCGGGACGGATCGACCACGAACCGGCGCAGCCGGTCGGCAAGCCCGAGATAGAAGAAGTCCACGGCGATCACCACCAGCAGCGCGGTGGCCACCAGCTCGGCCCAGGCGGCCGCGCCGACCCGCGCCAGGTCGACGATCGACGGCAGCAGCGCCAGGTAGAACATCATGATCTTCGGGTTGCCGAGGGTGACGGCGAGGCCGGCGAGGAACATCCGCCAGGGCCGGTCGCCGGCTGCCGGCAGCGCGTCCTGTCCGGTCGGGGCGTGCCACATCTTCCAGGCCAGATAGGCCAGGTACAGCACGCCGGCGTACTTCACGACCACGAACAGGCCGTGCAGGGTCTCGGCGATCAGCACCAGCCCGAACACCGCGAACGACAGCCACATCGCCTCGCCGATCCACATCGCCAGCAGGAACGGCAGCACCGAGCGGGCACCGCGGGTGAGCACCTGGGCCACCAGGGCGGCGATGCTGGGCCCGGGCAGGCCGGCGGCCAGGATCAGCGCACCTGCGAAGACCAGCAGAACCGATATCTCCATCGCGCCACCTCGATCGACCGCGTCGTTCCCGGCGTCGACACACCATGACGGCTTCGGGGCCGCGCCGAAACCGGAATCCGACGGCGCGGCCGCGTTGCGCCGGCCGCCGGCGCCCGGCTAAACTTGCCGCCGCGACAGCGCGCGAAGGCCGAGCCCTTGCCATGCGGATTTCCGGGCGCCGAACCGCACACTCCCGAAGACCGGATCCGTCTCCGTCGCGAGCCGGCTCCGGACCCCTCGACCCCAGGGCGACGCTGGTCGCCCTGGCCCTGATCCTCCTGCTCGGCCTGGCGGCGTACCCGCTGCTGTCGGACGGCCGGGTCCTCGACAACCTCGGCGCCGGCCTGCGCTACTGGGCGGGCGTCCATCGATAGGTCGACACCTCATGGCCCGTATCGCGATCGGCGGCTTCCAGCACGAGACCAACACCTTCGCCCCGACCAAGGCGGACTACGAGGCGTTCGCCCGCGGTGGCGGCTGGCCGGCACTGGTCGGCGGCCCGGCCCTGTTCGAGGCGGTCAAGGGCATCAACATCTCGATCGCCGGCTTCATCGACGGGGCGCAGGCCGCCGGCCACGAGCTGGTGCCGACCACCTGGGCGGCTGCCGCGCCGTCGGCCGAGGTGACCGACGACGCGTTCGAGCGGATCGCCGGGCTGATCGTCGAGGGCATGCGGGGGGCGCTGGCCGACGGACCGCTGGACGCGGTCTATCTGTGCCTGCACGGCGCCATGGTGACCGAGAGCTTCGAGGACGGCGAGGGCGAACTGCTGCGCCGGGTGCGCGCGGTGATCGGCCCGGACCTGCCGCTGGTCGCCTCGCTCGACCTGCACGGCAACATCACCCGCGCCTGCTTCGACCTCGCCACCGCGATGGTCGCCTACAAGACCTATCCGCATGTCGACATGGCCGACACCGGCCGCCGGACCGCAGCACTACTCGATAAGATTTTGGTTGAAGGAGTGCCAAGCAAAGCATTTAGGCAGCTCGATTTTCTCATTCCGCTGTCGTGGCAGTGCACGATGGCCGAGCCGTCCGGCCCGATCTACGACCGGATGGGCGTCCTGGAGACCGACGGGATCTGGAGTGCGTCATACCTGCCGGGGTTCCCGGCCGCCGACATCGTCGACTGCGGGCCGACCGTGCTCGCCTACGGGGCCAGCCAGGCCGATGCCGACCGGGCGGCCGACGCGGTCGCCGCCGACGTCGCCGACCACGAGGCCGAGTTCGCCGGCACGATCCACGGGCCGGACGAGGCGGTGGCCGAGGCGCTGCGGCTGTCGGTGGGGGCGTCGCGGCCGGTGGTCATCGCCGACACCCAGGACAACCCGGGCGCCGGCGGCAACAGCGACACCACAGGCATGCTGCGGGCCCTGGTCGCCGCCGGCGTCCAGCGTGCCGCCATCGGCCTGATCGTCGATCCGGCGGCGGCGCGGGCGGCGCACGCGGCCGGCGTCGGCGCGACCATCCACCTGAAGCTGGGCGGCCATTCGGGTATTCCCGGCGACGCGCCGTTCGAGGGCGAGTTCGTCGTCGAGGCGCTGCACGACGGCAACACCACCGGCACCGGTCCGTTCTACCGCAACGCCCGCATGACGCTCGGCCCGTCGGCCGGGCTGCGGATCGGCGGCGTGCGGATCGCGGTGGCCTCGAACAAGGTGCAGATGGCCGACCAGGCGCTGTACCGGTTCGTCGGCATCGAGCCGACCGAGCAGGCGATCCTGGTCAACAAGTCCTCGGTCCACTTCCGGGCCGACTTCACGCCGATCGCCGAGGCGATCCTGGTGGCGGCAGCGCCGGGACCGATGGTGGCCGACCCGGCCAAGCTGCCGTGGCACCGGCTGCGACCGGGCGTGCGGCTGTCGCCGAAGGGCCCGGTCTGGCGCGGCAGCGCCGGGGCGCTGTAGGTGCGAGCGGCCTGACCGCGTCCGGCCCGGCGGCTCAGCGGTTGCGGACGTCGAAGTTCCGGTAGAACGAGTCGGCGGCATCGAGACCGCGCTGCATGGCGGCGCCGCGGTCGCGCAGGGCGTCGGGAAAGTCGCGCAGGACGGTCTCGCAGAGCTGCATGGCGAATCCGACCTGGCCGGCCATCTCGGCGACCACCGCCAGCCGCAACCAGTGGACCGGGTCGCGCCACCGCGGCGCATCCCGCTCCTCCGGCCGGAACGGATCGCGAAGGTACAGGACGTGGGCTTCCGTCATGTGCCGGCTCGGCCAGCGGTAGAGCCCGACCCGCGACCCCGCCATCGGGGTCTTGCGCCGCGACAGGCGCCCGTTCGTGGTCGCCTTGCGCACATCGAAGAACGTGAAGCCGGCCGCGTCCATGACTGCGTCCACATCGCGGAACAGGGGCGCCTCGCGGTACAGCGGGACGAACGAGACCTCGCATTGCACGCCGAGGCAGCGGTCGAGGGTTTCCGTCGCCCCGCGCAGGATCTCCAGCTCGCCGCCCTGCACATTGAGCTTCATGAAGTCGAACGGAGGGACCCCGGCCTCACGCCGCCAGCTGTCGAGATCGATCACGTCGACGTCGCTCTCGGAGACCACCGACATCAGCGCCTCGAGGGACTGCGCCGAGCCGTGTTCCAGGTGCCTGATGTAGTCGAGGTTGGGCCGGAAGCTCGACGAGCCGCCGTCGATCCGGGTGTGGTACAGGTGGAGCTTGCCGCGCGACGATCCGAGTGCCGTCCGGATCATCTGTACGTTGGCCGTGTGATCGACGGAGAGGTCGGCGTTCGGGTGCGGGTCGAAGCCGAACACCTTCCAGCGGTCCGCGGGCCAGCCCGCGAACTGCTCCTCCATCGTCGAGCCGGTGGCGCCGCCGTCCAGGAACACGATCGGGTGCCCGGGTTCCAGCTCGTCGAGGACGACCCGGGTGATCGGCGGAACGTCCCGCAGGATCTCCCGGCTTTGCCGGCGGCTCGCGAACTCGGCCTGGTAGACCAGGGTGCCGACCCGGTAGGGAGTCTTGCCGTTGATCACCGACAGGGCCGCGACGAGCGCGTCGTCGTCCTGCTCGTGTTGCAGCATCTGGATCGACAGCTGGTGAAGGACGTAGGCGTCGTCGGTGGCAGCCGCGATGTTGCCGAAGATCCGGCGCGCGATGTCCGGCCTGCCGAACCGATAGGCCTCCGGAATCATTCTGATCGTTTCCGGGGCGCCGGTCTCCGACAGCGAACAGGCGATGTCGAACATCGCCTGGATCGCGGCCCGCCGTCTCGGTCGGTAGCTCAGCTGCAGGACACTGGCCAGGGACCCGGGGTTCGAGCCGGCCTGGCGGACGAGGTCGAGGTACAGGGCGTCCGCGGCCTCGGGGCTCTGGTCCAGCAGCCGCTGCAGCTCGCGCTCGGCGCGGGCGAAGCCTCGGCGCGTGCCGAGATCGTACGCCGCGGCCGACCGGTAGCTCACGGTCGCGGTCGCGGAGAAATATCCCGGAATGGAATCGGTCATGGCCTGCGTGTCCGTCGGTTCGCGGCGGCCGGGATCGTCCGGCGATCTTGGGGATCGTACTACACCGGATCTCGGGCGACCGGCGACGGTGTTGTCCGCGGCCCGATGCCGACCGGTCCGCGGCCGTCGGCCTCAGGGCAGCCGGGCGTGCTTCGGCCGGCCCGGCAGACCGCCGAGCCGGCACACCCAGTCGGGCCGGCTGTCGGTCCAGATCTGGCCGGTGGGGACCAGATCGGACGGATCGTCGAACAGAGCGCGCCAGACCGTGATCCGGTCGCGCGCCGCGTCGTCCTGGTGGAACGCGACCGGTGTGCCGCAGCGGGCACAGAAGCCGCGCTGCGTGGCCGGGCCCGACCGCCAGTAGGCGAGGGTGCCGGCGGTGTCCTCCAGCGTCACCTGGCCGAGGCGGGCGCCGACCGCGGCCATGAAGGCGCCGCCGCCGCTCTTCTGGCAGGTCGTGCAGTGGCAGAGCGTCACGTCGGTCGGCGCGCCGGTCAACGTCACCCGGACGGCGCCGCACAGGCAGGCCCCGTGGCGGGTCGGCTCAGAAGGCGGGGCGCAGCAGCCCGTCATCGGGCTCTCCCTGGCCGACCCGGCCCGGCCAGCGCGGCCTGGTGTCGTCGATCACCAGCCAGGACGGCGCATCGGCGGCGAACCCGTGGGAGTCCGGCGCCACCGCACCCGGGTCGTCGAGCCCGGCGATCATGATCTCGACCAGGTCCGGCCGGCGGGTGAAGGCATAGCCGAGGGTGGCGCCGCAGGTCGGGCAGAAGCGCCGGGCGCCGGTCGCCGAGGCCGACCATTCGGCCGTCGGGGCGCCGTTGTCGCGGTAGCGCTCGCGCGGCCAGATCGCCCAGGCGGCGGCCAGCCCGCCGGTCGCGCGCCGGCACAGGCCGCAATGGCACAGCCCGCTGCGCACCGGCGGGCCGGTGACGGCATAGCGGAAGGCGCCGCACAGGCAGCCGCCCTCGAGCTCGGCGTCCCCGGCGAGCGGCGGCGGGTCGGTCACCGGCGGCCCCGGGTCGTGGTCGGCCCGGAACGGCAGCTGCGGGTCGACCGACAGCCAGGCGACCCGGCTCTCGCCGTGGATCTGGGTGAGGGGATAGCCGGCTTCGGCGTCGTCGAGCGAGCCGACCGCGAGGTCGATGTCGTCCGGCACGTCGTCGTGGGTGAAGGTCAGCTTGGTGCCGCAGACCGGGCAGAAGCCGCGTTCGCCCTCGGCGGACGAGCGGTAGAACGTCGGTGGCCCGCCGGTCCAGGCGAAGTGCCGCCGCTCGACGGTGATCCAGGGCACCTCGACGGCACCCGAGCCCTTGCGGCACAGGCTGCAGTGGCAGTGCACGCGATGCAGCACCGGCCCGTCGGCCCGCCAGCGGGTACGGCCGCACAGGCAGCCTCCCTCCAGCACCCTGGTCACGCCGCCTCGCCGAGCTCGCACCACACCGGGGTGTGGTCGCTGGCCTTGGGCTTGCCGCGTGGTGCCGTGTCGATGCCGGCGGCGGCCAGCCGGTCTGCAGCCTGCGGAGACAGCAGCAGGTGGTCGATCCGGATGCCCTCGTCGCGCTGCCAGGCTCCGCCCTGATAGTCCCAGAACGTGTACTTGTGGGGGGTCGGGTCGAGCGCCCGGAACGCGTCGGTGTAGCCGAGCCACACCAGCTCGCGGAAGGCGGCCCTGGTCTCCGGCCGGAACAGGGCGTCGCCGGCCCAGGCGGCCGGGTCGTGGACGTCGTCGTCGGTCGGAATGACGTTGTAGTCGCCGCCCAGCACCACCGGCCGCTCGCTGGCCAGCAGTTCGGCCGCGCGGGCCTTCAGGCGCTTCATCCAGGCCAGCTTGTAGCCGAACTTGTCGCTGTCGACCGGGTTGCCGTTCGGCAGGTAGATCGAGGCCACCCGCACGCCGCCGCCGGGTCCTTCTGCGCCCACGGTCGCCTCGATGTAGCGGGCCTGCTCGTCGCCGTCGTCGCCGGCCAGCCGCGGCTGCACGTCCTCGAGCCCGACCTTCGAGAGAATCGCGACGCCGTTGTACGACTTCTGCCCGTGCACGGCGCACCGGTAGCCGAGCGCCTGGATCTCGAGCAGCGGGAATCCGTCGTCGACCGTCTTGATCTCCTGCAGCAGCAGGACATCGGGCGCGGCCGACTTCAGCCAGTCCAGGACGTTGTCCAGCCGGGCCTTGACGGAGTTGACGTTCCAGCTTGCGATCTTCACGGCGGGCCTCCGGTGACGGGCCTGCATCGTGCCATGCTGGCCCCGCCGGTCAACCGGCCGGGGCGACCGATCAACCGATCGCGAACGAGGTGCCGCAGCCGCAGGAGGAGGTGGCGTTCGGGTTCTCGACCGCGAAGTAGGCCCCGATCAGCTCGTCCTTGTAGTCGAGCTGGGCGCCGGCCAGCAGGTCGAGCGAGACGTCGTCGACCAGGACCTTCTGGCCGTCGCGCTCGAACACGTGGTCGTCGTCGTTGACGGTGTCGTCGAAGTCGAACTTGTACTGGAAGCCGGAGCAGCCGCCCCCCAGCACCGCGACGCGCATCATCAGCGCGTCGCCGTTCGGTTCGCTCTCGCGCAACCTGGCAATGCGACGGGCCGCGCTCTCGGTCAGCGAAAATCGACGATCGGACAATGCCGCGTCAGGCATGCTTCGGCCTCCACTCCTCAGCGCCCCAACTTGAACAACTGATATAGGGCCGGAAACCGAAGGGTTCAACGCGGTTTCGCGTTGCTGTGACCGGGCCGAGCGAGTAGGGTCCGCGCGCCTTTCGCCGCCCAGGAGTCGCGCGACGGGCGGCCGCCATGCCCTCCCGGCCGGCCGTGACGGCCCGATCGCGGCCGTATCCGGCCGGGCAGCCGCGCTTCGCTCGCGACAGGGCCGCAACATCATGGTATGATCGCTGCACTACAATGAACGTATTCAATCAGTTCCGAGAGAAGATTCAAGCGGCGCTGCAGGATCTGGCCGGACGCCAGGGCTGGCCTGACGGCCTGCCGTTCGACCGGGTGACGGTCGAGCCGCCGCGCGATCCCAGTCACGGCGACATCGCCACCAACGCCGCGATGCTGCTGGCCAAGCCGGTCGGCAGCAATCCGCGTGCGATCGCCGGGCCGCTGGCCGAGGCGCTGGCGGCACTGCCGGAGGTCGCGGCGGCCGAGGTCGCCGGGCCGGGCTTCATCAATCTGCGGCTCGCGCCGGACGTCTGGCGGGCCGAGGTGTCGGCGATCCTGGCAACCAGCACGGCCTACGGCAACTCGACGCTGGGCGCCGGCCGGCGGGTCAATGTCGAGTACGTCTCGGCCAACCCGACCGGGCCGCTGCACGCGGCGCACGCCCGCGGCGCGGTGTTCGGCGACGCACTGGCGTCGCTGCTGGAGAAGGCCGGGCACGCGGTCACCCGCGAGTACTACATCAACGACGCCGGCGCCCAGGTAGAGACCCTGGCGCGATCGGCCCACCTTCGGTATCGCGAGGCGCTGGGCGAGGACATCGGGGCGATCCCCGAGGGCCACTACCCCGGCGAGTACCTCAAGGAGGTCGGCCAGGCGATCGCCGCCAGCGACGGCGACAAGTGGGTCGGCCGGCCGGAGACCGAGTGGCTCGAGGTGTTCCGGTCCCGGGCCGTCGAGCTGATGGTCGCCGACATCAAGCGCGACCTGCTGGACATGGGCATCCGGTTCGACACGTTCTCGTCGGAGCGGGCGCTGGTCGAGGTCGGTGCCGTGCAGCGCGCGCTCGACACCCTGGAGCAGCGTGGGCTGGTCTACACCGGCGTGCTGGAGCCGCCGAAGGGCAAGGTCCCGGAGGACTGGGAGCCGCGCCCGCAGCTGCTGTTCAAGGCCAGCGAGTTCGGCGACGACGTCGACCGGCCGCTGAAGAAGTCGGACGGGTCCTGGACCTACTTCGCCAACGACATCGCCTACCACCTCGACAAGTTCCTGCGCGGCTCGCCGGAACTGATCGACGTGCTCGGTGCCGACCACGGCGGCTACGTCAAGCGGATGAAGGCGGCGGTGACCGCGATCACCGGCGGCGAGGGCAGCCTCGACGTCAAGCTGTGCCAGCTGGTCCACCTGTTCGACGGCGGCAAGCCGGTGCGGATGTCGAAGCGGGCCGGGACCTTCGTCACCCTGCGCGACGTGATCGACGCGGTCGGGCCGGACGTCGTGCGGTTCATCATGCTGACCCGCCGCAACGACCAGACCCTGGACTTCGACTACCAGAAGGTCCGCGAGCAGAGCCGCGACAACCCGGTGTTCTACGTGCAGTACGCGCACGCCCGGGCGACCTCGGTGATTCGCCATGCCGGCGAGGCGCTGCCCGGCCGCGACCTCTCGGACGCCGCGCTGGCCAAGGTGCCGCTGGCTTCCTTGACCGACCCGGACGAGCTTGGTCTGATCAAGGTCCTGGCGGGGTGGCCGCGTCTGGTGGAGAGCGCGGCCGAGGCGCACGAGCCGCACCGCGTCGCGTTCTATCTCGGCGAAGTCGCCGCCGCGTTCCACGGGTTGTGGAACAAGGGCAAGGAGGAGGCCCGGCTTCGGTTCATCCTGGCCGACGACGCCGAAACCACCCTGGCCCGGCTGGCCCTGGTCCGGGCGACCGCGACGGTGATCGCTTCCGGTCTGGCGGTGATCGGCGTCCAGCCGGTCGAGGAGCTGCGTGAATGAGCGATGGCCGCGACGAGGAACTGCATGCGGACCGGTCGTTCCGGCCCGGTCCGCCGCCTGAGCTGCGGGAGCCGCCGCAGCGCCGCTCGCGCGCGCTCGGGGTCTTCGTCGCAACGTTTGCGCTGGCCGCCTTCGCGGCGGTCGTCTGGTACGCCTACGACCAGGGCCTGCAGCGCGGCTCCGAGGCGACCGCGCCGCTGATCAAGGCCGATCCGACCCCGACCAAGGTCCGGCCGGCGCAGCCGGGCGGGCTGCAGGTGCCGAACCAGGACAAGCTGGTCTACGAGGCGATGCGGCCGGGCGAGGCCGAGGGGCCGAAGGTCGAGCGCCTGCTGCCGCCGCCGGAGAAACCGGTCGACCCGCCGGCCCCGCCGCCGCAGACCGCCGCCGCGGCGGCGCCGTCGGCCGAGGCTTCCGTCCCGCCACCGCCGCCACCGCCGCCACCGCCGCCAGCCGCGGCGGAGTCCGGCATTCCGCCGGCGCGGATCGTCGCGCCGGCACCGGCGCCGCGGATTCCGACCCCGGAACCGGCCGCCCCAGAACCGGCGGCCCCGGAACCGGCTGCCGAGGCCAAGCCGGAACCGGCTCCGCCGCCGCCGACCGCTCCGGCGCCGACCCCGGTGGCCGAGCCCAAGCCGGCGCCTGCACCTGCGCCATCTGCACCCGCGCCTTCTGCACCCGCGCCGGCCCCGAAGGCCGCACCCGGCAACTTCCGCATCCAGGTCGGTGCGCTGCGCGAACAGGCCGCCGCCGAGGCCGAATGGAAGCGCGTGCAGAGGCGTTTCCCGGACGAACTGTCCGGCCTCGAGCACCGGATCCAGCGGGTCGACCTCGGCCCCGGCAAGGGCGTGTTCTACCGGATCCAGTCCACCGGGGTATCCGAGGCCGCGGCCGGGGCGATCTGCACCAGCCTGAAGGCCAAGGCGCAGCCCTGCATCGTGGTGAAGCCCTGAGATGCCGACAGCCCTGATCTTCGGCTGCGCGGGGCCAGAGCTGGCCGCCGACGAGGCGGCCTTCCTGCGCGATGCCGATCCGTACGGCTTCATCCTGTTCAAGCGCAACGTCGAGACCCCCGAGCAGGTGCGGTCGCTGGTGGCGGCGCTGCGCGACACCGTCGGGCGCGACGCGCCGGTTCTGATCGACCAGGAGGGCGGGCGGGTGCAGCGTCTCGGACCGCCGCACTGGCGGCGGTATCCGCCGGCCCAGGCATTCGTCCGTCTGGACGCGGTCGACCCAGCGCTGGCCGAGGAGGCGCTGCGGCTGTCGGCTGGCCTGATGGGAGCGGACCTGGCGAGCCTCGGCATCGACGTCGACTGCGTGCCGCTGGCCGACGTCCGCCAGCCGGGCAGCCACGACGTGATCGGCGACCGGGCGTTCGGCGAGGACCCGCGGACCGTCGCCCGGCTGGCCCGCATCCAGGTCGAGGCGATGGCCGGCGTCGGGGTCACCGGCGTGCTCAAGCATCTGCCGGGGCACGGCCGCTCCATGGTCGACAGCCATGCCGAGTTGCCCAGGGTCGAGGCCGACCTGGCGGCCCTGGAGGCGGTCGACTTCCCGCCGTTCGCCGCCCTGGCGCCGCACGTGCCGTACGGCATGACCGGGCATCTGCTGTTCGAGGCGATCGATCCCGACCGGCCCTCGACCCTGTCGCCGACGGTCGTCCACGACGTGATCCGCGGCACCATCGGCTTCAACGGGCTGCTGATGACCGACGACCTGTCGATGTCGGCGCTCGGCGGCCCGCTCGGCGCGCGCGCGGCGAAGGCGCTGGCGGCGGGCTGCGACCTGGCCCTGCACTGCAACGGCCGGATGGACGAGATGCGCGAGGTGGCCGGCGCGGTCGGGGAACTGACCGGCCCGGCGCTGGCGCGGGCGGTCGCGGCCGACGAGATCAGGCGCCGCAATACCGCCGCCGCCGCGCCGCCGCCGGCGGATGCCGCCGCGCGACTGGAGGGCCTGCTGGCACGGGGCGGGAGCGCGTGATGGACAGCGCCTACCTGGCCGACCTGATCCGCAGCGCCACGGTCTGGATCATCCCGGTGATCCTGGCCATCACCCTGCACGAGGCGGCGCACGGCTGGGCCGCTTCGCGGCTCGGCGATCCGACTGCCCGGCTGATGGGGCGGGTCACGCTGAACCCGGTCGCTCACATCGATCCGTTCGGCACCCTGATCCTTCCCGCCCTGCTGCTGGTGATCAAGGCGCCGTTCCTGTTCGGCTACGCCAAGCCGGTGCCGGTGAACTTCTCGCGGCTGAACAACCCGCGGCGTGACATGGCGCTGGTGGCGCTGGCCGGGCCGGCTTCGAACGTGCTGCTGGCGGTCGTCGCCGCACTCCTGGTGCATCTGGTGGACGCGGTTCCGGCGTTCGCCTCGGAGTGGCTGGCCGACAACCTCAGCAACCTGTTCTGGCTGAACCTGGTCCTGGCGGTCTTCAACATGCTGCCGATCCCGCCGCTCGACGGCGGCCGGATCCTGGTGTCGATCCTGCCGGACCGGCTGGCCTGGAAGATGGCGCGGCTCGAGCGGGCCGGTCTGTTCATCGTCATCGGCGTGCTGTTCCTGCTGCCCTTCATGGCGGCCCAGGTCGGGGTTAGACTGGACGTGGCGCGCGTCCTGGTGTGGATACCGGTGGAGACGCTCGCCTCGGCGATCATGGCGGTCACCGGTCACTGATTGAGCACGGGCGGCGATTTGGCGACCCACGAACCGTTCGAGAGCCCCGAGCCCGAGTACCGCCGGCGCGAGCCGGTGCAGCTCTCGCTGTTCCTGAACCTGGACGGGTTCGAAGGGCCGATCGACGTGCTGCTGACCCTGGCGCGCGACCAGAAGGTCGACCTGACCCAGATCTCGATCCTGCAGCTGGCCGAACAGTACCTGGTGTTCATCCGCGAGGCCCAGGTCCTGAACCTGGAACTGGCGGCCGACTACCTGGTGATGGCGGCCTGGCTGGCCTACCTGAAGTCGCGCCTGCTGCTGCCGCCGGACGAGACCGAGGAGGAGGAGCAGGATCCGGCCGCCCTGGCCGAGGCCCTACGCTTCCAGCTGCTGCGGCTGGAGGCGATGCAGGAGGCCGGCACCCGGCTGATGGCGTTGCCGCAACTCGGGGTCGACGTGTTCGCCCGCGGCGCGCCGGAGAACCTGTCGGCGCGGTTCCGCTCGGTCTACGACGTCACGCTCTACGACCTGCTGCGCGCCTACGCCGACCACAAGGTGAGGGAGCAGGGGCACACCCTGACGATCGCCGCCACCGACCTGTACGCGGTCGAGGACGCCATCGAGCGGCTGCGCGGCCTGGTCGGCCGGGTGCCGGAATGGCGGACCCTGTTCAGCTTCCTGCCGGAGTTCCTCAAGGGCTCGCTGGTGCTGCGGTCGGCAGTCGCCTCGACCTTCGTCGCCAGCCTGCAGCTGGTGAAGGACGGGCAGGCGCAGATCCGCCAGGAGGGGACGTTCGGGCCGATCTGGCTGCGGTCGCCGTCCGAGGGTTCGTCGTCCGGGAATCCGGCATGACCGACGCCGCTTCCGACATGCCCGACCTCCTGACCGCGGAGGAGCGGCGGCGCTGGACGCGGTTCGTCGAGGCGGTGCTGTTCGCCAGCGCCGATCCGGTCGACGAGGCGGTCCTGCGGCAGCGGGTGCCCGAGCCGATCGACCTGACGCAGATCCTGGCCGAGCTTTCGGAGGCCTACGCCGAGCGCGGGGTCAACCTCGTCCGGCACGGCAACCGCTGGAGCTTCCGGACGGCACCCGACCTCGGCGCCATGCTGCGCACCGAGCAGTCGGTCCGCCGCAAGCTGTCGCGGGCCGCCGTCGAGACCCTGGCGATCATCGCCTATCACCAGCCGGTGACGCGGGGCGAGATCGAGGAGATCCGTGGTGTCGCGCTCTCCAAGGGGACGCTGGACACGCTGCTGGAAGCCGGCTGGATCCGGCCGCGCGGCCGGCGCGACACGCCGGGGCGGCCGCTGCAGTGGGGAACCAGCGCCGGGTTCCTCGACCATTTCGGGCTCGGCGACATCAAGGAGCTGCCGGGCCTCGAGGAACTGAAGGCGATGGGCCTGCTGGAGCGCCGCGCCGGCCTGACCAGCATTGCCATGCAGCAGGACGACTTGCTGGGCGAGCCCGAGGAAGAGGCCGAGCAGCTGGACTTCCTGCCGGACGACGGAGCCGAGGACGAGTGACCGTCCGCGACCCGGGGCCCCGGTTGCCGACTTGCGGGACGGGAGACGCCCTTGTATCTCAGCGCGATGACCGCGACCGCCCTGAAGACCGAACCCGCGCCGCCGGCCCTGCAGCTGGAAGAGATCCGCCACCGCTACGGCCGCGTGCTGGCGGTCGACGGGGTTTCGGTATCGGTCGCGCCGGGCGAGGTGCTGTGCCTGCTCGGCCCCTCCGGTTGCGGGAAGACCACGGTCCTGCGCATCGCCGCCGGGCTCGAGCCGTTGCAGGAGGGAACGATCCGACTGTCGGGCGTCACCATCGCCGGCGGCGGGGTCGAGGTGCCGCCGGAGCGCCGCGGGGTCGGGCTGGTGTTCCAGGACTACGCGCTGTTCCCGCATCTCGACGTCCTCGACAACGTTGCGTTCGGGCTGACCGGCTGGCCGGCCGCCGACCGCCGGGCGCGCGCCGACGAGGTGCTGGCGCTGGTCGGCATGAACGACTACGCGCACGCCTTTCCGCACGAGCTGTCGGGCGGCCAGCAGCAGCGCGTCGCCCTGGCCCGGGCCCTGGCGCCGCGGCCGCGGGTGGTGCTGCTGGACGAACCGTATTCGGGGCTGGACGCGCGACTGCGCGACCGGGTCCGCGACGAGGTCCTGCACATCCTGAAGGCCAGCGGCTCGGCCTGCCTGATGGTGACCCACGATTCCGAGGAGGCGATGTTCATGGCCGACCGGATCGCGGTGATGCGCGACGGCCGGATCGTCCAGGAAGGCACGCCGGTCGAGCTGTACTGCGAGCCGGTGGACGCCTTCGTGGCGTCGTTCTTCGGCGAGGTGAACCGGATCGAGGGCGTGGTCCATGGCGGTGCCGTGGAGACGCCGATCGGCATCATTCCGGCCCGCGGACTGCAGGAGGACACCCCGGTGACGGTGGTCGTGCGCCCCGAGGCGGTGTCACTTCAGCCCTGGGGACCGGCGTACGCCGACGATCCCGGCGGCGTGGTCGAGCAGGCCAGGCTGCTGGGCCGCACCAGCCTGGTGCACATGACCGTGACCGCCCCCGGTCAGACGGACTGGTCGGTTCACCTGCACGCCCGGGTTCCGGGGGTCTATCTGCCGCGTCCGGGGGCGCGGGTGCGGATCCAGATCGATCCGGCCCAGACCTTCGTTTTCGCGGACTGAATCGCCATATGAGATGGCAACGGCGTTTGCGTTGCGGCGCGCGGCTGTGGTCGCGTATAGTCCGCCGCGACATACGGGGGCGTAACGAGATTTCGGAGCATTACGATGGGTAGCTTCAGCATTTGGCACTGGCTGGTGGTTCTCGCCGTCGTGCTTCTGCTTTTCGGTGGAAAGGGCAAGATCTCGGCGCTCATGGGCGACTTCGGCAAGGGCCTGAAGAGCTTCAAGCAGGGCGTGAAGGGCGACGAAGCCGAGGGCGAGGCGAGCGAGCAGGCCAACCGTTCGGTCACCGACGACAGCGGGTCGACCAAGTCTTCCTCCAAGTCCGATCAGGCCGTGAAGGGCTGAGGGGGCGTCACACGCTCGTTTCGTTCGCCTGAGGCGCCCGGTCGGGCGCGGGGATCACGATGTTCGATATCGGCTGGCAGGAGTTCATCCTGGTCGCGCTCGTGGCCGTCGTGGTCGTCGGTCCGAAGGATCTGCCGAGGGTCATCAGGACGGTCGGCCAGTGGGTCCGCAAGGCGCGTTCGCTCGCTTCGGAGTTCCAGGGCAGCCTGGAGGAGATGGCCCGCGAGGCCGAACTGGACGATGTCCGCAAGTCGATCCAGCAGGTCTCGCGCGAGGGCATCGGCGCCTCGATCGAGAAGCATGTCGACCCGGATGGAGAGATCCGCCGGTCGGTCGAGGAGGCGCGGGACTCCTCCGGTGCCGACGAGATCGAGGGGGCGATCGAAGAGGCCCGCCGCGATACCCGGGCGCTCGCCGGTTCCGACGGCAGCGCCGCCGGCAGCTATGAAGCGGCGGCCGCCCGGAACCCGGTTCCCGACAACTCGGTGACGCCGCCGGCCGAGGCGCCGAAGCCGGCAGCGGCGGCTCCGGCGAAGAACCAGCCGGCAGCGACGGAGCCGGCGGCGACGAAACCGGCAGCGACGAAACCGGCGGCACGCAAGGCCGCAGCCAAGACGGACGGGGATGCCAGGCCGGCGAAAGCTCCCGCCAGGCGAACGGCCGCCAAGGCGAGCGATGCCGCGGCGAAGCCGGCCGCCAAGCCGAAGCGGACGACCCGCAAGCCAGCCGCGACCGACGCCGGGGAGGCCTGATCGATGGCCCAGGGCACCCACGATCCCGAGGACGATCTCGAGGGCGGCAAGATGCCGCTTCTCGACCATCTGGTGGAACTGCGGCAGCGGCTCGTCATTTCCGGTGTCGCGTTCATCCTCTGCTTCTTCGTCGGCTACGGGCTGGCCGAGCCGATCTTCACGTTCCTGGTGCAGCCGCTGGCCGACATCACCTCCGGCCAGCAGGGCCGGCGGATGATCTATACGGCGCTGCACGAAGCGTTCTTCACCTACATCAAGGTCGGGTTCTTCTTCGCGGCCTGCGTGTCGTTCCCGATCGTCTCGCTGCAGATCTGGAAGTTCGTGGCGCCGGGGCTGTACAAGCACGAGCGCAAGGCCGCGATCCCGTTCATCGTCGCCACGCCGGTGCTGTTCACGATGGGCGCGGCGATGGTCTATTACATCGTGGTTCCGCTGGCCTGGCAGTTCTTCCTGGGCTTCGAGCACCCGGGCGGCAACGGCGACCTGCCGCTGGTGCTGGAGCCGAAGGTCGACCAGTACCTGTCGCTGGTCATGCGGCTGATCTTCGCGTTCGGCGTGGCGTTCGAACTGCCAGTGCTGCTGGTCCTGCTGGTCAAGGTGGGTATCGTCAGCGTCGACGGCCTGCGCACCAAGCGCAAATACGCGATCGTGGTCGCCTTCGTCGCCGCCGCGATCCTGACCCCGCCGGACGTCATCAGCCAGGTGATGCTCGCGGTGCCGATCATCCTGCTCTACGAGATCTCCATTATCTGCGCGCAGTTCATCGAGAAGAAACGCGAGCAGGAGCAGGCGGCCGAAGGGCCGTAGGAGCCGGGAGGCGAGAGCCGCGGGCACGCCCGACCGCCGCTCCCTGGACCGCGGCCCGGCGCCTACGTATAAGGGCGGGCACCGAAACTGCGACCCGACGACCCGGCCATGCACGACATCCGACGCATAAGAGAGGACGGCGCGGCTTTCGACGCCGCCCTTGCCAAGCGCGGCCTCGCCCCCGTGGCGGACGCCATCCTGGCCCGTGACGCCGACTGGCGGCGGGTCACCACCGAACTGCAGCAGGCCCAGCAGCGCCGCAACGAGGCGTCCAAGCAGATCGGCGTCGCCAAGCGCAACGGCGAGTCAGCGGACGCGCTGATGGCCGAGGTGTCCGAGCTGAAGGACCGCATGGCCCGGCTGGAGGAGGACGAGCGCCGGCTCGCCGCCGAGGTCGAGGAGCTGCTGTCCGGCGTCCCGAACCTGCCGGGACCCGATGTGCCGGTCGGTGCCGACGAGGACGCCAACGTCGAGATCCGCAAGGTCGGCGCGCCGCGCGAGCGGAACTTCGCGGCCCGCGACCACGTGGCGATCGGCGAAGGTCTCGGGCTTATGGACTTCGAGGCGGCAGCGCGGCTGTCCGGCGCCCGATTCGTCGTGCTGAAGGCCGACCTGGCCCGTCTGGAACGGGCCTTGGCCTCGTTCATGCTCGACATCCACACCGGCGAGTTCGGCTACACCGAAGTGTCGCCGCCGGTACTGGTGCGCGACCAGGCCCTGTACGGCACAGGCCAGCTGCCGAAGTTCGCCGAGGACCAGTTCAGGACCACCGACGGCTTCTGGCTGATTCCGACTGCCGAGGTGCCGCTGACCAACCTCGCGGCCGACCAGATCCTCGACGAGGAAGAGCTGCCGCTGCGGTTCACGGCCTACACGCCGTGCTTCCGCTCGGAAGCGGGCTCGGCCGGGCGCGACACCCGCGGCATGATCCGCCAGCACCAGTTCGGCAAGGTCGAGCTGGTGTCGATCGCCCACCCGGACCGCTCGGCCGAGGAGCACGAGCGCATGACCACCTGCGCCGAGACCGTGTTGCAGCGCCTCGACCTGCCGTACCGCGTGATGGTGCTGTCGACCGGCGACATGGGATTCTCGGCCCACAAGACCTACGACATCGAGGTCTGGCTGCCGGGGCAGGACGACGGAAAGGGCCGCTACCGCGAGATCTCCTCGTGCTCGGTGTGCGGCGACTTCCAGGCCCGACGCATGAAGGCCCGGTTCCGCCGCAAGGGCGAGAAGGCGACCGAGTTCGTCCACACCCTGAACGGCTCGGGGCTGGCGGTCGGCCGGACCCTGATTGCGATCCTGGAGAACTACCAGGAGGCCGACGGGTCGGTTGCGATCCCGGACGCCCTGCGGCCCTACCTGCGCGGCCTGGAGAAGATCGAGCGCGTGCGATGAGCGACTGGAATCTGCCGAAGGACCTTTCGGGGGCCCGAATCCTGGTGTCGAACGACGACGGCATCGAGGCGCCGGGCATCAAGGTGCTGTCGCGGGTGGCGGCGGCGCTGACCGACGACGTCTGGGTGGTGGCGCCGGAGACCGAGCAGAGCGGGGCCGGCCATTCGCTGACCCTGCGCCGGCCGCTGCGGATCCGCCGGGTCGAGGACCGGCGCTACGCGGTCGACGGCACGCCGACCGACTGCGTCCTGCTGGCGATCAACGAGATCCTGAAGGACGGCAGGCCGACCCTGGTGCTGTCCGGCGTCAACCGTGGCGGCAACCTGGGCGAGGACGTGACCTATTCCGGCACCGTCGCCGCCGCCATGGAGGGCACGGTGCTCGGCGTGCCGTCGATCGCGCTCAGCCAGGAGTATCCGAACGGCGGGCCGGTGCCGTGGGAGACCGCGGAGACCCTGGCGCCCGACCTGATCCGCCGCATCTGCGCCATCGGCTGGCCACGCAACTCGCTGATCAACATCAACTTCCCGGGCGTGTCGCCGGACCGGGTGACCGGCATACGGGCGGCCGAGCAGGGCCGCCGCAAGATCGGCGACCAGATCGTCGCCGGGCACGACCCGCGCGGCAATCCGTACTACTGGATCGGCAGCATGCGGACCGAGGACCCGACGGTCGCCGGGACCGACCTCAACGCCGTGCACTCCAATGCGGTGGCGGTCACGCCGATCGGCATGAACATGACCGACCACCCGACCCTGACGAAGCTCGCCGGGACTTTCCATTGAGCTACGACGAGGCTCGCAAGATCCGCCTGATCATGAGCCTGCGGGGCCGCGGAATCACCAGCAGCGCGGTCCTCGGCGCGCTCGAGCGGGTGCCGCGCGAGCTGTTCGTCGATCCGGCCTTCCTGGATCAGGCCTGGGAGGACCGGGCGCTGCCGATCGCCGCCGGGCAGACCGTCAGCCAGCCGTTCATCGTCGCCTTCATGACCCAGGCGCTGGAGCTCACCGACCGGACCAAGGTCCTGGAGATCGGCACCGGGTCGGGATACCAGGCCGCGATTCTCGCCCGCATCGCCCGGCGGGTGTACACCGTCGAGCGCCATGCCGAGCTGCTGCAGACCGCCGAGCGGCGGTTCGCCCAGCTCAAGCTCCACAACCTGCATACCCGCCACGGCGACGGCTGGAAGGGCTGGGCCGAGCAGGCGCCGTTCGAGGCGATCATCGTCACCGCGGCGGCCTCCGAGCCGCCGGCGGCGCTGCTCGAGCAGCTCGGGGAGGGCGGGCGCCTGGTCGCCCCGATCGGCAACACCAGCGAGGTGCAGCGCCTGGTGCGGTTCCGCCGGCGCGGCGACGCGATCGAGCAGGAGAAGCTCCTGGACGTCCGGTTCGTCCCGCTGGTCCGCGGAGCGGCCCGGCCCGGCGGAGCGCCATGAACCCGCGGACTCGCGTGCCATGCCGCGTTGAGCCCGAGTCCGACGCCCCTTACACTGCCGCCATGCTGCGCCCCACCCTCCGACTGGCCGCCGCCGGCCTGCTGCTCTGCCTGACGCTCGCCGCCTGCGGGTCGGGCCCGTCGCTGCCGCGGCTGGCCAACCCGGACCCGGCCTCCAACCCGCCGTCGACCGCCGCCGGCCGGGCGCTGCCGCCGGACGGGGTGATCACGGTCCGGCCGGGCGACACGGTCTATGCGCTGGCGCGCCGTTACGGGGTCAGTTCGCGCACCATCATCGAGACCAACCGGCTGTCGCCGCCCTACCTTCTGCACGTCGGCGACCGGCTGTTCCTGCCGACCCCACGGGTGCACGTGGTGCGCTCCGGCGACACCCTGTCGGAGATCGCCCGCGACTACCGGATCGACTTCAGGCGGCTTGCGGGCCTGAACGACCTGCGGCCGCCCTACGAGATCCGGGTGGGGCAGCGGCTACGGCTGCCGGGAGCGACCGACGGGTCGGACGGCGGCCTGGTCGCCGCCCGCACGCCGCGGACCCCGCCGGCCCCGAGCCGGGCGTCGAGCGAGCCGCGCGACCCTCAGCAACCGTGGTCGGAGGGCGGCACCCTGAACTTCCCGGTCGCCGGCCGGCCCGCCGGGACGGAGGGACCGCCGCTGCCGGCACCGCGGCCGTCGGGACAGACGACCGAGGCCGCCTCGGCGCCGGCGCCGGCCGCCGCCCGGTCGGGCGGGAGTTCGAGTGCCGCGCGGGCCGCGGTGCTCACCCCGCCGCCCCGGGCGTCCGGCCGTTTCCTGTGGCCGGTCCAGGGCAGGGTGATCTCCGGCTTCGGCCCGCGCGAGGGCGGCCTGCACAACGACGGCATCAACATCGCGGCCCCGCTCGGGACCAAGGTCCGGGCCGCCGAGAACGGGGTCGTGGTGTATGCCGGCAACGAGCTGCGCGGGTTCGGCAATCTGCTGCTGATCAAGCACGCCGACGGCTGGACGACCGCCTATGCGCATGCCGACAAGCTGCTGGTCCGGCGCGGCGACCGGGTCGAACGCGGCCAGACGATCGCCACGGTGGGCCAGTCCGGCAACGTCGACCGGCCGCAGCTCCACTTCGAGATCCGCAAGGGGCCGCGGCCCGTCGACCCGCGCGACGAGCTGGGGGCCGCGCGCGTGTCCGCCGCTCCGGAAAGGCCGGCTGGACCGTCCGGATGATCGACACGGTAACGCTCGACTGGCGGTTCGGCAGGCTCGAACTGCCTGCTGCCGACCACTACATCCGCCAGGCGGTCGCGGTCACCGGCGAGTACAGCGGCGCCGAGATCGACCTTTACCAAGCCTTGCTGCGACCCGGGGACGTGGCCCTCGACATCGGCGCCAACGTCGGAATCTTCTCGATCGCCATGGGGCTGGCGGTCGGGCCAACAGGCCGGGTGCTGGCCTTCGAGCCGCAACCCTCGATCTTTCCGCTGCTGCAGCGCAATCTGGCGGGGCACGGCCTGTCGCAGGCCGAGGCCGAACGGGCGATCCTGTCCGACGCGGAGGGCGAGGGCGAGTTCGTCGACCTGCACAGCCCGCCCATAGGCCGTGCGGTCAACTACGGCAGTCTCAGCATCGCCAGCCGCACTTTCGCGAGCTACGGCGGCATGGCCTCGACTCCGATCAGGACCGTCGACGGTCTGGCGCTGACCCGCTGCGACTTCATCAAGGTCGACGTCGAGGGCGCCGAGGGCCTGGTCCTGAGAGGCGCCGCCGGGACCATCGGGCGGTGCCGGCCGATCCTGAGCGTGGAGTGCGACCGGCCGCAGCTGGTGGCTCCAGCGATCGGCGCGCTTACGGCCGCCGGCTATCGGCTCTGGCGCTTTCGCGGCGCCAACATGCGGACTCCGAACCCGAAGGGCGCACCGATCGACGACTATGGCCGGATCTCGACGCTGATGCTGCTGTCGGTGCCGGAGCACCGGCTGCAGACCCTCGATCGGGCAAACCTCGCGTCGCTGCAGCCGGTGGAGAACCGGGCCGATTTCGAGCGACTCTCCGCGGGGATCGTCAAGGACCGGCCGGATCGGCCGGTCTAGAACAGCCAGGACCAGACCAGCGGCAGCAGGATCGCGGTCGCCAGCGCGTTGAGGCCCATGGCGAGGCCGGAGAACGCCCCGGCGACCTCGTTGACCTGCATGGCCCGGGCGGTGCCGATGCCATGGGCGGCGACGCCGATCGCCAGGCCACGGGCCCGCCAGTCGCGGACCCGCAGCAGGTTGAGCAGCGGCGGCCCGAGCATGGCCCCGGCGACGCCGGTCAGGATTACCAGCACGGCGGTCAGCGAGGGCAGGCCGCCGAGCTGCTCGGCGATGCCCATGGCGATCGGGGTAGTCACCGATTTCGGCGCGATCGAGGCGACGATCTCCGGCCCGGCCCCCAGCAGGGCGGCGATCGCGACGGCGCTGAGCGAGGCGGCGAGCGAGCCCAGGACGACGGCCGCCAGCAGCGGACCCGCCGACTTCCGCACCCGGTCGAACTGGTTGTACAGCGGGATCGCCAGCGCCACCGTCGCCGGCCCGAGCAGGAAGTGGACGAACTGCGCGCCCTCGAAGAAGCGCTCGTAGGAGGTCCCGGTCGCGACCAGCAGCGAGACCAGGATGACGATCGCGATCACCACCGGGTTGAGCAGCGGATTCATGCCGAACCGGCGGTAGATGCGGTAGCCGATCAGGTAGGCCAGCAGCGTCAAGGTCAGGTGCAGCAGCGGGTTGGCCGCCAGATACACCCAGAGCTCGCCGACCGGTCTCACGACGGACCTCCCTCGGGACTCCCCCGGCGGCCGGCCAGGCGCTCCAGCCCCAGCATGGCGAGCGCGGTCACCGCCACCGCGACCAGGGTGCTGGCGATCAGGGCCACGCCGATCGCCAGCCAGGCGTCCTCGAGCCGCCCGAGGTGCAGCATGACGCCGACCCCGGCCGGCACGAACAGCAGCGAGAAGTGCGAGAGCAGGGTGCCGGCCGTGGTCTGCATCGCCTGCGGAACCCCGCCGCGGACCAGCAGGCCGGCGAACAGGAACACCATGCCGAGGACCGGTCCGGGGATCGGCAGCCGGAACAGCCCGACGATCACCTCGCCGGCGAGCTGGCAGACCAGGAGGAGGGTCAGGCTCTCGATCATGCCGTTCCCTCCGTTCCGGTGCCGGCCGTCAGGCGACCCGCTTGCCGTGCCGGCCGGCCAGGTCCTGGATGAACTGCCAGGCGACGCGGCCGGAGCGCGAGCCGCGGGTGACCTGCCATTCCCGGGCCTCGGCCTGCAGCTGCTCGCGCGGGACGTCGATGCCGAAGGCGTTGGCGTAGCCCTCGATCATGGCGAAGAAGGTGTCCTGGTCGCAGCTGTGGAAGCCGAGCCAGAGCCCGAAGCGGTCCGACAGCGAGACCTTCTCCTCGACCGCCTCGGACGGGTTGATCGCGGTCGAGCGCTCGTTCTCGATCATGTCCCGCGCCATCAGGTGGCGGCGGTTCGACGTCGCGTAGAACAGCACGGTCTCCGGACGGCCCTCGATGCCGCCTTCCAGCACCGCCTTCAGCGACTTGTAGCTGTTGTCGGCATGGTCGAACGACAGGTCGTCGCAGTACACGACGGCGCGACGGTCGGCGTCGCGCAGTACCTGCAGCAGCTTCGGCAGGGTCTCGAGGTCCTCGCGGTGGATCTCGATCAACGCCAGCGAGCCGGGGTGGTTGGCGTTGACCTCGGCGTGCACCGCCTTGACCAGCGACGACTTGCCCATGCCGCGGGCGCCCCACAGCAGGGCGTTGTTGGCCGGCAGTCCGCGTGCGAACCGCTCGGTGTTCTCGTACAGGGTCTGGCGCTGCAGCTCGACGCCGCGCAGCAGTTCGATCGGCACGCGGTTGATCTTCCTGACCGGGTCGAGCCGGCCCTGGGCGGCGTCCCAGATGAAGCCGTCGGCGGCGTGGATGTCGGACGCCGCCTGCGGCGGCGGCGCCATCCGCTCGAGGGCGTCGGCAATCCGGCCGAGCACCGCGAGGGTTTCGGCGTCGGCCGGGATCGGGACGGTCGGGACGGGAATGATCGGCTGGTCGGCGGGCATGGCGCGGGTCTCGGTGCGGCGATCTGGTTCGGCGATCTGGGGCGGCGGTTTGCGGCGGCGAAAACGGGCGTCCGCCATGGAAGCGGCGGACGTTACCGACGCGTTCGGGCACGGTCAACGCCGCGCCGCACGAACCGGCCGCCGGTCGTTGCAATTCGCGGGTGCGCCGCTATAGTCCCGCCACCTCGCGCGGCCCGTTTCGGCGCGCTGAGACTGGGAACCAAATCCGCGGGAGACGGAGCGGCATGTTGATTTCACCGGCCTATGCGCAGGCGGCGGGGGGAGGGGGCGGCGCCCCGGACCTGATGCTGCAGTTGGCGCCCTTCGTGGCGATCATGGCGGTCTTCTATTTCCTGATCATCCGCCCGCAGCAAAAGCGTGCCAAGGAGCATCGCGAGGCCCTGGCGGCGATCCGCCGCAACGACCGCATCGTCACCACCGGCGGTCTCGTCGGCATCGTCACCAAGGTGACCGAAGGCGACGACATGCTGACCGTCGAGATCGCCCCGGGCGTCCGGGTGCAGGTCGTGCGCACCATGGTCGCCGAGGTCCGCGGCAAGGGCCAGCCGGTCGCCGCCAAGCCGGCCGCGAAGGGCAAGGGCAAGCCCGACAAGGACGAGGAACCGGCCGAGGACGAGCAGGACGAGGCGGCGGACACCCCGAAGACCTCGGGCTGACCGCCGGCGGCAAGGCGACGCTAGGCGAGCGACATGCTTCAGTTCCCCACTTGGAAGATCGCGCTGGTGGTGCTCGTGTGCCTCCTGGGCGTGGTCTACGCCGCCCCGAACGCGTTCGAACGGAACGCCTTCGGCGACGTGCCGACGGGCGTTCCGGGACGGCAGATCAACCTCGGCCTCGATCTCCAGGGCGGGTCGTACCTGCTGCTCGAGGTCGACAGCAAGGTGGTCGTGCAGGAGCGGCTCGAGGCGATCGTCGAGAGCGCCCGGCGCGAGCTGCGCGACGCCAAGATCGGCTATCTCGGCCTGGGCGTGCATGCCGGTGTCGCCCGCTTCCAGGTCCGCGAGGCCGGTGACCTGGACACCGCCCGCGATCTCGCGCGCAAGCTCGAGCCGGGCACCGAGGTCGCGACCGAGGGCAACTGGGTCACGGTCGCGCTGTCGGAGGCGACGGTCACCGAGATCACCCGCAACGCGGTCCAGCAGTCGATCGAGATCGTCCGCCGCCGGGTCGACGAGACCGGCACCCGCGAGCCGCTGATTCAGCGCCAGGGCGACGACCGCATTCTGATCCAGCTTCCGGGCGTCGACGACCCGCAGCGCATCAAGGCGCTGATCGGGCAGACCGCCAAGCTGACCTTCCAGCTGGTCGACCTGAACGCGTCGGTCGATGACGCCCGGCAGGGCCGGGTGCCGCCGGGGTCGAAGCTGCTGCCGTCGGCCGACGACCAGGGTCCGCCGTTCTACGTGGTGAAGCGCCGGGTGATGGTGAGCGGCGAGAACCTCGTCGACTCCCAGCCGACCTTCCAGGACAACCAGCCGGTGGTCAGTTTCCGCTTCGACGCGGTCGGCGGCCGGCGGTTCGGGCAGGCGACCACCGAGAACGTCGGCAAGCCGTTCGCGATCGTGCTGGACGACAAGGTGATCTCGGCGCCGGTGATCCGCGAGCCGATCCTCGGAGGCACCGGCATCATCTCGGGCAGCTTCTCGGTCCAGCAGGCGCAGGACCTGGCGCTGCTGCTGCGTGCCGGCGCGCTGCCGGCGCCGCTGACCGTGCTCGAGGAACGGTCGGTCGGACCGGGGCTGGGGGCCGACTCGATCGCCGCCGGCAAGATCGCCTCGATCGTCGGCCTGCTGCTGGTGATCGGGTTCATGGTGGTCGCCTACGGGCTGTTCGGGATCTTCGCGAACCTGGCGCTGCTGCTGAACATCGGCCTGATCCTGGGCGCCCTGTCGGCGCTGCAGGCCACCCTGACGCTTCCCGGCATCGCCGGCATCGTCCTGACCATCGGCATGGCGGTCGACGCCAACGTGCTGGTGTTCGAACGGGTACGCGAGGAGCTCGACAACGGGCGGTCGCCGATCAACGCGCTCGATGCCGGCTATCGACGGGCGTTCACCACCATCGTCGACTCCAACCTGACCACCCTGTTCGCGGCGGTGTTCCTGTTTGCGCTCGGCTCGGGACCGGTCAAGGGCTTCGCCGTCACCCTCGGCATCGGGATCCTCACCTCGATGTTCACGGCGGTCATGGTGACCCGCCTGATCGTGGCCCTGTGGGCGCGTCGTGCGCGGCCCGCGACACTGCCGATTTGAGACGGAGAGGTCCGCGATGCTGAAACCGATCCGCTTCGTCCCGCGCAATGCCAAGCTGCCGATCATCCGCAGCCGGCTGCTCGCCTTCGTCCTGTCGACCATCCTGGTGATCGGTTCGCTGGTCGCGGTCGCGACCATCGGCCTGAACTTCGGGATCGACTTCAAGGGCGGCATCCTGATGGAGGTCCGGACGTCCGCGCCGGCCAACATCGCCCAGATGCGCGCCGACCTGGGCGGGCTGGGGCTGGGCGAGGTCAGCCTTCAGGAGTTCGGCGACGAGCACGAGGTGCTGATCCGCATCCAGCGCCAGGAGGGCGATGAGGCCGCGCAGATCAAGGCGACCGATGCCGTCCGGGCGGCGCTCGGCGAGGGAGTCGAGTACCGGCGCACCGAGTTCGTCGGCCCGACGGTCGGCCAGGAGCTGATCGAGGCCGGCGCCCTGGCGGTCGGCCTCGCCCTGCTGTCGATCCTGCTGTACGTGTGGTTCCGCTTCGAGTGGCAGTTCGGCGTCGGCGCCATCGTGGCGCTCGCCCACGACATCGTCTCGACCCTCGGCCTGTTCGCGGTGATCCAGCACGAGTTCAACCTCGCCACGGTGGCGGCGGTGCTGACGATCGCCGGCTACTCGATCAACGACACCGTGGTGATCTACGACCGGGTCCGCGAGAACCTGCGCAAGTACAAGAAGATGCCGCTGGCCGACCTGTTCGAGCTGTCGGTCAACGAGACCCTGTCGCGGACCACGCTGACCTCCGGCACCACCCTGCTCGCGCTGGTCGCCATCTACCTGTTCGGCGGCGCGGTGCTGGCGGACTTCGCGCTGGCGATGATCTGGGGCATCGTCATCGGCACCTATTCGTCGGTCTTCATCGCGGTCCCGCTGCTGCTCTACACCGGGCTGCGCCGGGGCGAGGACGAGCCGTCCGAGGACGTCGCGGTGCCGGAGTACGAGCGGGCCGAACGCGAGGGATGAGCCCATGGACGTCACCCCGCTCGTCCCGGAAGGCGTCCAGATCATCCACGGTTACGGCGACGGCGGCTTCCGGATCGCCCAGGTGTTCCATCGCGGGCCGGTCCTGGTGATGCCCGAGACCACGGTGCCGTGGGCGGTCGAGCCGGCGACCGCGCTGGCGCCGCTGGAGCCGGACACCCTGGCGCCGATCCTGGGGGCGGAGATCGGCTTCGACATCCTGCTGATCGGCACCGGCCGGGCGCAGGTGTTCATTCCGCCGGCGATACGGCAGCGGATCCGCGAGCGCGGGCCGGTCGCGGAAATGATGGACACCGGCGCCGCCTGCCGTACCTTCAACCTGCTGCTGGCCGAGGGCCGGCGGGTCGCGGCGGCCCTGCTGCCGGTCGACTGAGCGGCTCTCCGGGGAGACAGGCCCGCCCATGCCCGCGAATTTCACCCAGACCGATGATCACGGCATCCTGGCGATCCAGCACCTGCGCGACGGTATCCGCGACGGCTGGATCGCGGCCGAGCCGGCGATCCTCGACGCGCAGCTGCAGCCGGCCAGCCTGGACCTGCGCCTCGGCGACCGCGCCTATCGGGTGGTCTCCAGCTTCCTGCCGGGACCCGAGCGCACGGTCGAGCAGAAGCTGGACGACCTGCAGCGCTCGCAGGAGATGTACGAGCTCGACCTGTCGAAGCCGACGGTGCTGGAACGCGGCTGCGTCTACATCGTGCCGCTGGCCGAGCGGCTGACGCTGCCGGACGGCGTCTCCGGCACCGCGTCGCCGAAGAGCAGCACCGGCCGCCTCGACGTGTTCACCCGGCTGATCGTCGACCGGGCCGCCGGCTTCGAGCAGGTTCCCGCCGGTTACGCCGGGCCGATGTACCTGGAGATCGCGCCGCGCACCTTCTCGATCGTGGTGCGGGCCGGCGACCGGCTGAACCAGATCCGGTTCCGGGTCGGGGCGACCGGCACCAGCGACCGGCAGCTGCGCGAGGCCCACGACCTCGATCCGGTGGTGTTCGCCGGCGGCGCGTCCGCCGAGGCGGTGATCGCCGACGGGCTTTGGGTATCGGTCGATCTGGCGGCCCGCGGCGCCGACCCGGTCGCATATCGGGCCCGTCGCCACGCCCCGCTGCTCGATCTCTCGAAGGTCGCCCACTACGACCCGCTGGACTTCTGGGAGCCTATCCTGGGGGACGCCACCGGGCGGCTGATCCTGAATCCCGACGACTTCTACCTGATGGCGTCGCGCGAGGGCGTTCGGGTGCCGCCCGGCTACAGCGCCGAGATGGTGCCGTACGACACCGCCGCCGGCGAGTTCCGGGTGCACTACGCCGGGTTCTTCGATCCCGGCTTCGGCCACCGCGGCGAGGGGCCGGGGGGCACCCCGGCGGTGCTGGAGGTGCGGTCGCACGAGGTGCCGTTCGCGCTCGAGCACGGCCAGCGGGTCGCCCGGCTCAAATACGAGCGGCTGCTGGCGGTGCCCGACGTGCTGTACGGCCGGGACCTCGGTTCGAACTACGCCGAGCAGCGGCTGACGCTCGCCAAGTTCTTCCGGCCGCTGGCCGGGAGAGGGGGCGGAGTTGCCGGCCGGTAGGACCGGCGCGCCGGGACGGCGGTCTCGGCCGGAGCGGGCGCGCGTCGCGGACGCGGAGACCTGGATCGTCCGCGGGCTGCGGCGCGGCGCCGGCAGGATCGGCGTCTCGCCGGTGACTTTGGCCTACATGATCGCGGTCGGGTACTTCCTGGTGGGGTGCGTACTGCTGGCGCTGACCGGTGCGCCGGTCGTGTCCGACGCCGCGCTCGGCCTGGCGATCACCGCGCTGATCCTGTTCGCGCTGATGTTCGTCTATCAGAACGTTCACAGGGGGATCGCCGGCTTCAACGACATCGCACGACAGACGCTGGTCGACCGCTCCAGGCTCGAAGCGTATCGCTCGGTCGTCGACGCGATCGGCTCGGACCGGGGCGTCCTCGCCGTCTCGCTGGCGTTCGGACTGCCGGTGTGGCTCTACTCGCTGACGCTCGGCTATCCGGGAGGCGTTGCGGTCCGCACCTGGCTGCAGATCGGCGGGCTGGTCGTCCTGTTCGTGTCGGGCGGCGGGATCTACATGGGCGTTCGGGTGATCGCCTGGGTGAACTGGATCACCGATCCGGCAAACGCCCGGTCGCCGAGCGTGTTCGCGTTCGGGCCGGCGCTGACCAGCATCGTCGACGTGGTCGTTTCGTTCTGTTTCTACTTCTCGTTCGTGGTCGGGCTGTTCGCGGCGGCGCTGCACGTCATTCGCTGGCAGCATCCCGAACTGGTCTGGTTCGGGTCGGTCTTCGTGCTGTTTCCGGTGTTCCTGTTCAACATGCTGTACGTCCTGCAGACGATCTCCAGCCTGAACGGGGCTGTGAGCGGTGCGGGCACGCATCTCAAGTCGGCGCTGCAGGAGCGGATCGCCGCCCTGGCCGACAGCCCGACGGCGAAGAGCTTCGCGGTCGACGAGATCGACGGGCTGTACGACCTGATGATGAAGATCGATCAGATCACCGCGAGCGTCCTCTCGAAGGTCAATGTCGCGCGGCTGGCGGTCTCGGTCGTCGTGCCGGTGGTCAGCCCGGCGATCACGGTGGTGGTCCGGTACGACGAGCTGCGTGGGCTGCTGGCCGGTTCCTGAGGCGAACCGCCGGTCAGCCGCGCGCCAGGACGCGGGCAAGCAGCGAGCGGGCGACGATGCGGGCGGCGATCCGGACCTTCGTCACGCGGCCGATCGAGCCGGTCGCGTAGGACCTTGATGCCAGCGCCGCCAGGATGGTGCGGTAGGCGATCGCGACGTTGCCGACCAGGACGCGAACGGTCGCCGGACCCGCTTCCACGGCGGCGAGGGCGTTCGCGTAGTGCCGTTCGGCCTGGGCCGCGACCGCCGCCACCGCCGGCAGGTCGGTCAGGCAGGTCCCGGTCCGGCAGCTGCGCGCGATGTCAGCCGGGCTCGCCAGCGGTTCGGGAAGGTACCGGCGGCCGTCCCGGGCGTCCGCCTCCAGGTCCCTGAGGATGTTGGTCTTCTGGACCGCCCGGCCGAGTTCCCGAGCGAGCGGGTCGATCAGGGCCGGCGGGCAGCCGGCGATCTGCAGGATCGCGCGCCCGGGGGCACCGGCGACGGCATCGCAGTAGGCGTCGAGCTCCTCCACGGTGCCCAGCCGGGCCGGTTCCTCGAGATCCCGGCGCATGGCGGCGAACGCCGGCTCCAGCGTGTCCCAGCGCACGCCGGCGTCGGTCAGGGCGATGAATTCCGGTGCGGATCCGGCGGGACGCCGGAACTGATCGCGCACGTAGGCCTCGAAGCCGTCGAACGCGGCGATGCGGGCGTCCTTCCGCTCCGGGTCGCCGGGGTCGTCGGCCAGGCGGTCGGCTTCCTGGAGCAGGCCGTGCAGGGCCGCCATGGCGGCCTGCTGCCGCGCCTGCATGTGCAGGAAGCAGTACCGGAACGACGAGCGCCTCAGGGATCCCGAACCAAGCGCGACGTCCGGCACCGGGTCAGCCTCGCAGAAAGCGCCAGGCCACGACCAGCCGGTCGGCCGGCCCGAGCGTCGCGCGGTCGGGGCGTCCGGGCGTCCGAAGCAGCCTGCCCGTCAGGATCGCGTTCGCGGCCTCCACCGCCGCCAGATAGCGCCCCAGGGTGGCCGAGCTGCCCGGACCCGGGGGCGACGCTGGGGGCGGAAGCATCGCCAGTACCGCCTGGACATGGGCGGCGACGATCTCGGGCCGGAGCCGGCCGTCGGTCGCTGCGGCACGTCCGAGCACCGCGACCTGCTCTTCCAGCCCGCAGACCCGGCGCCCGGCCGCGAGATCCGCCGGGACGTCGCGGAGCTGGGTCAGGATGCCGAGCCGGATCGCGGCGGTCCGGACCGCTGCGCGCACCGCTTCGGAGGATTCGCCGAACGCATCGCAGACGATGTCGCCGAAGACCCCGGCGACGCCGCGGTAGTAGCCGTCGAACGCCGCCCGGTCGCGGAGCGGCGTGCCGGCGGCGTCCAGCTGCAGATGCTCGACGAAGAGACGGAGCCGTCCGGCATGCCGGAGCACCCGACCGTCGAGCGGCACCCGGCATTGCGATCGGATGGCGCGCGCGAGCTCGGGCGCGGACGGGGAGCGCAGCCAGTCCGAGACCGTGGTCAGGAGCCCGGTCTTCGCCGCGACCGGGCGGCGCGGATCGTCGACGAAGTCGTCCAGGCCGCGGGCGAACCGGTACACGCCGGCGATCTCCCGGGCCGCACGGCAGCCGAGCGCGGCCGGAAGCAGCGGGATGTCGCGCGGGGTCGAGAGAAGCATGGCGAGGGGCCGGCGGTGGACGGGGGCTGCGGATCGTTCTAGTTCTGGACGATGGCGGGTTTGCGACACGAGATGGAAGAGAATTCGTTCCGCGATGCCTGCGCCGAGATCGCCCGCCGGCACGACCGGGAGCGGTACCTGGCCTGCCTGTACGCGCCGGCGTCGCGGCGCGACGCGCTGCTGGCGGTGCTGGCGGCCAATCACGAGATCGCCAAGACCGCCGAGGTGGTGAGCGAGCCGGCGATCGGCGCGATCCGGCTGCAGTGGTGGCGGGAGGCCTTCGACGGGATCGAGGCGCGGACGCCGCGTGCCCACGAGGTCGTGCTGCCGCTGGCCGACGCCGCGGCCGGGCGGGGGCTGCGCCTCGACCGGCTCCGGCGGATCGTCGATGCCCGCGAGGCCGACCTGGCGGACGAGCCGCCGGCGGACCTCGACGAGCTCGACCGCTACGCCGCCGCCACCGCGGGCGAACTGCACGCCGCCTTGGCCGAGGTGCTTGGCGGGGATCCGGCCTCCGGAATGTCGGCCGGGACGGCCTGGGGGCTGCTCGGGCTGATGCGGGCGGTACCGGTGCTTGTGGCAGCCGGCCGGGCGCCGCTACCCGCAGCACTACTTGAGAAAACGGGCATATCTCACCAGAAAATAAGAGATATGGGCGCCTCCGTGCATCTGTCGGCGGCGGTCCGGCCGGTCGTCGAGCGGGCCCGCGGCCATCTCGCGGCGGCCCGCGACTCGGCGGGATTCCGGGATCCGGCTTTCCGGCCGTTGCGCCTGCTGGCCGACCGGGCGGCGGACCACGCAGCCCGGCTCGAACGGGTCGGCTGCGAGCCTTTCGCCCTGCCACCCGAGCCGGCGGCCGGCCTGGCCTGGCGCTATGCGGCCAGGGTCCTGCGCTATCGCCTCGGGCTGTAGGCGCTACTCGGCGGCGGCCCGGCCGTGGCCGAGCCACAGGTCGAGGTCAGCCAGCGCCCGCGCCGCCTGCACCTTCTTGCGGTCCAGGCCCTTCAGCCGCCGCCGCTTGCCGTTGGCGGTGACCGTCTCGGCCTCGTCGGGCGGCGGGAACAGGCCGAAGTTCACGTTCATCGGCTGGAAGGTCTCGGGGTTGGCTTCGCCGGTGATATGCGCCAGCAGCGCCCCGAGCGCGGTGGTGCGGGGCGGCGCCTCGGGCTGCCGTCTGAGCCGCTCGGCCGCGGCGAACCGGCCGGCCAGCAGGCCGATGGCGGCACTCTCCACGTAGCCCTCGACGCCGGTGATCTGGCCGGCGAACCGCAGCCGCGGCTCGACCTTGAGGCGCAGGCTGCCGTCGAGCAGCGACGGCGAATGGATGAAGGTGTTGCGGTGCAGGCCGCCCAGGCGGGCGAACTCGGCGTTCTCCAGGCCGGGGATGGTCCGGAACACCCGCACCTGCTCGCCGTGCCGCAGCTTGGTCTGGAACCCGACCATGTTGAACAGGGTGCCGAGCGCGTTGTCCTGGCGCAGCTGGACGACTGCGTAGGGCCGCCGGCCGGTCCGCGGGTCGGTGAGGCCGACCGGTTTCATCGGGCCGTAGCGCAGGGTCTCGGGCCCGCGGCTGGCCATCACCTCGATCGGCATGCAGCCGTCGAAATACGGGGTCGAGGCCTCCCACTCCCGGAAGTCCATCTTCTCGCCGTCCAGCAGCGCCTGCACGAACGCCTCGTACTGCGCTTGGTCGAGCGGGCAGTTGATGTAGTCCTTGCCGGTGCCGCCGGGGCCGGGCTTGTCGTAGCGCGACTGGAACCACGCGGTGTCGAAGTCGATCGAATCGGTGTGGACGATCGGCGCGATCGCGTCGAAGAAGGCCAGCGAGTCGGTACCGGTGCGGGCGCGCACCGCCTCGGCCAGGGCCGGCGAGGTGAGCGGGCCGGTGGCGACGATCACGCTGTCCCACTCGGCCGGCGGCAGGCCGGCGACCTCGCCGCGCTCGATCGTCACCAGCGGGTGGGCTTCGAGTCGCGCCTGGACCATCGCCGAGAAGCCGTCGCGGTCGACCGCCAAGGCGGAGCCGGCGGGCACCTTGTGGACGTCGCCGGCCTCCAGGATCAGCGAACCGCAGCGCCGCAGCTCCTCGTGCAGCACCCCGACCGCATTGGCCTCGTGATCGTCGGAGCGGAACGAGTTGGAGCACACCAGTTCGGCGAGCCCACCGGTCTTGTGGGCGTCGGTGCCGCGGACCGGCCGCATCTCGTGCAGAATCGCCGGAACGCCGGCGTTTGCCAGGGCCCAGGCGGCCTCCGAGCCGGCGAGCCCGCCGCCGACCACATGCACGGGCGAAAGGGCGGACGTCATCGGGCGACCCCGGTGTCGGTTAACGGAAGTTTCATCATGCTGCGTTCAGATAGCGGTGGCGATCCCCGGGTGCAACCGCTCCCGCGGAGGACGTCCGGCGGCATCGGAACGGCAGGAAGGTCGAATTGCCTAAATCTCCAGCAACCCGGGGGGTATCATGACGGCCTCGGGCGGGCGTGGTGCCGCGGCCGGCGGAGCACGCATGGACGATCGCTACCAGGACGGAATTCCCCGCGAGACCCGCAAGACCGGCTTCCTGCAGTCGTTCGACCGCCAGAAGCTCGATCCCAGCGATCCCACCGACTTCTCTTCGAAGCTGCTGTCGTTCGTCCGCCAGAACAAGGTGGCGGCGGACGCGCTGATCGCCGGCAACGTCCAGATGCTCGGCTTCGAGGCGCTCAAGGAGCGGTTCGGCGAGCAGTGGCACGGCATCAAGGACAAGGTCCACCTGCTGACCGAAGGCATCATCAAGAAGCACATCACCGCCGACGACGTGTACTGCCTGGTGAACGAGGAGCGGTTCATCGTCCTGTTCGGCAAGGCCACCAAGGAGCAGGCCAACAAGACCGCCCACGCCATCGGCCGCGAGGTCAACGCCCGGCTGTCCGGGGCCGGGGCCGGCGGCGACGCGGTGTCGGTCCGGCCGATGGTGTTCGAGGTTCCGCGCGACGACCCGGTAGCCCTGAAGTCGCCCGCCGCCCTCGAGGAGACGGTCGAGGAGGCGCAGAAGCGGGCGCAGGCCGCCGAGGCGGCCAAGGTCGAGGCCGCCAAGGACAAGATGCGCATGCGGTTCTGGCCGGTGGCCAACGTCCGCAAGCGGCTGGTGTCGTGCTATCACGCCGAGCTGCATGTCCCCGACGCCGCCGAACTCGGGTTCGACCCGGACGAGCCGTCGGACACCGGTGCCGTGGAAGCGACCATCGACGGCATGGTGTTGCAGCGGGCCGGGGCGGCGCTGGTCGATGCGGCGGCACAGAAGTGGCGGGCGTTGCTGGTGGTGCCGGTGCACTACGACACGCTGGCGGCCAAGGGCTACCGCACCCAGTACCTGGAGGTCTGCAAGCTGCTGCCGCGGATCGCCGAGAAGCGGATGTTCCTGATGGTGCGCGGTCTGTCCGACGACGTCCCGCAGGGCCGGCTGCACACGTTGTTCTCCTATCTGGCACCGTACGTCGCCGGCTTCATCGGGGACTTCAGCCTGGCCTTCAAGCGCGCCGAGAAGCTCGGCGGCCTGAAGATGGTGGCGATCGGCATCGACGGCCACGCCATGGCGAACCCGACCCCGGCCGACATCACCGCCCTCAAGGGCTTCATGCAGGCCAACAAGGGCATCCGCATGCGCCGCTACTTCTACGGCGCGGCGACGTTCGAGGCGGCGACCGCCGCCCGGCGGGCGCAGTTCGACTATGTCCAGGGCGCCGGCGTCGCCCCGGCAATGCCGGTCGCCGGCAAGGTGTTCAGCGTCTAGGGAGGGGCGTCAGGCGGACTTGCGGGCCGGCGCCGTCGCCGGTTTCAGGTAGCGCGCCAGATACTCGCCGGTGTAGCTGCCCTCGGTCGCGGCGACCTCTTCCGGCGTACCGCTGGCGACGATCCGGCCGCCGCCGTCGCCGCCCTCGGGGCCGAGATCGACGATGTGGTCGGCGGTCTTGATGACCTCCAGGTTGTGCTCGATCACGATCACCGTGTTGCCCTGCTCGACCAGCGCCTGCAGGACCTCCAGCAGCTTGCGCACGTCCTCGAAGTGCAGTCCGGTGGTCGGCTCGTCGAGGATGTAGACGGTGCGGCCGGTGGCCCGGCGCGACAGCTCCTTGGCCAGCTTGACGCGCTGCGCCTCGCCGCCGGACAGCGTAGTCGCCGGCTGCCCGACCTTGATGTAGCCGAGGCCGACCCGCTCCAGGGTCTCCAGCTTGTCGCGGATCGACGGCACGGCCTTGAAGAACTTCGCGCCCTCCTCGACCGTCATCTCAAGAACATCGGCTATCGATTTGTCTCGGAAGCGAATTTCGAGAGTCTCGCGATTGTAGCGATGGCCCTTGCAGACGTCGCACTGCACGTAGACGTCCGGCAGGAAGTGCATCTCGATCTTGATGACGCCGTCGCCCTGGCAGGCCTCGCAGCGCCCGCCCTTGACGTTGAACGAGAACCGGCCGGGCGCGTAGCCGCGGGCCTGGGCCTCCGGCAGCCCGGCGAACCAGTCGCGGATCGGCGTGAACGCGCCGGTGTAGGTCGCCGGGTTCGAGCGCGGCGTGCGGCCGATCGGCGACTGGTCGATGTCGACCACCTTGTCGATCTTGTCGAGGCCGTCGATCGATTCGAACGGGGCCGAATGCTCCCGGGCGTTGTGCAGCCGGCGGGCCAGGGCCTTCCACAGGGTCTCGATCACCAGGGTCGACTTGCCGCCGCCGGACACCCCGGTGACGCAGGTGAAGGTGCCGAGCGGGATCGTCAAGTCGACGTTCTTCAGGTTGTTGCCGGTCGCGCCCTTGACCGTCAGGAAGCGGCCCTTCCTGGCCTTGCGGCGCTGCTGCGGCACGGCGATCTGCCGGAAGCCCGAGAGGTACTGCCCGGTCAGGCTCTCCGGGGCGTGCATGATCTCCTCGGGCGTGCCGCTGGCCACCACCGTGCCGCCGTGCACGCCCGCACCCGGGCCCATGTCGATCACGTAATCGGCCTCGCGGATGGCGTCCTCGTCGTGCTCGACCACGATCACCGTGTTGCCGAGGTCGCGCAGCCGCTTCAGGGTCGCCAGCAGGCGGTCGTTGTCGCGCTGGTGCAGGCCGATCGACGGCTCGTCCAGCACGTACAGCACGCCGGTCAGGCCGGAGCCGATCTGCGAGGCCAGGCGGATGCGCTGGCTCTCGCCGCCGGACAGCGAGCCGGAACCGCGCGACAGGGTGAGGTACTCCAGGCCGACATTGTTCAGGAAGCCGAGCCGCTCGCGGATCTCCTTGAGGATACGCTGGGCGATCTCGCGGTCCTTCGGGCGCAGCGAGTCCTCCAGCGCGTCGAACCAGGCCACTGCCTTGCCGATCGAGAAGTCGCAGACCTCGGAGATCGTCAGACCGCCGACCTTGACCGCCAGCGCCTCCGGCTTCAGGCGCTGGCCGCCGCAGGCCTCGCACGGCGCCACCGACTGGTAGCGGCCGAGCTCCTCGCGCACCCAGGCGCTGTCGGTCTCGCGCCAGCGCCGCTGCATGTTCGGGACAACCCCCTCGAACGGCTTGGTGGTCTTGTAGGTCCGCAGCCCGTCCTCGAACGCCATGACCACCGGCTCGTCGCCGGTGCCGTTCAGGATGCCGTCGCGCGCCCGCTCGGGCAGGTCCTGCCACGGGGTGTCCATCGACACCCCGAAATGCCGTGCCAGGCTTTCCAGGGTCTGGACGTAGTACTTGGAGGAACTGGCCGCCCACGGCCCGACCGCACCTTTCTTCAGGGACAGCGTCGGGTTCGGGATCACCAGCTCGGGATCGAAGTACATCTTGGTGCCGAGGCCGTCGCAGGACGGGCAGGCGCCGAACGGGTTGTTGAACGAGAACAGCCGCGGCTCGATCTCATCGATCGTGAAGCCGGAGACCGGGCAGGCGAACTTGGCGGAGAAGGTGTGGCGCTCGCCGCCGTCCGCCTCGTCGGCGAACAGCAGCCCGTCGGACAGGCCGAGCGCGGTCTCGATCGAGTCGGCCAGCCGGGTCTGGATGCCGTCGCGCACCACCAGCCGGTCGACCACCACTTCGATGTCGTGCTTGCGCTTCTTGTCGAGGGCCGGGGCGTCCTCGATCTCCAGCAGCTCGCCGTCGATCTTCACGCGCTGGAAGCCGCGCTTGCGCAGGTCGGCCAGCTCCTTGCGGAACTCGCCCTTCTTGCCGCGCGCGATCGGCGCCAGCAGGTACAGCCTGGTGCCCTCCGGCATCTCCAGGATGCGATCGACCATCTGGCTGACGGTCTGGCTCTCGATCGGCAGCCCGGTGGCCGGCGAGTAGGGGATGCCGACCCGGGCGTACAGCAGCCGCAGATAGTCGTAGATCTCGGTGACCGTGCCGACCGTCGAGCGCGGGTTGCGCGAGGTGGTCTTCTGCTCGATCGAGATCGCCGGCGAGAGTCCCTCGATGAGATCGACGTCGGGCTTCTGCATGAGCTCGAGGAACTGCCGGGCGTAGGCCGACAGGCTCTCGACGTAGCGGCGCTGGCCCTCGGCGTAGATCGTGTCGAAGGCGAGCGACGACTTGCCGGAGCCGCTGAGCCCGGTCAGCACCGACAGCGCGTTGCGCGGCAGGTCGACGTCGACGTTCTTCAGATTGTGCTCCCGGGCGCCGCGTACGCGGATCACGCGGAGCTCGCTGTCGGACGCGGGAAGGGGCGCCATGGCAGGCCTCGACTCGGGAACACGGGGGTGGAAGCAATCCTGGAATATAGGGCGCCCGGGGACGGTATTGCCACCGGCCATGCGACTTGGTCGCAGGGGCTGCTGACAGAAGCTGTCGGTATCTGTGGATAACCGGCGCGCCGACCGGCGGTACGCCGATTCGCTACCTCGTTGCGGATCGGTATCGAATCGGCCCGCCGCGGTATGTCCTTTAACTGCAAAGTGGGTTTCGCAGGCGCCGCCGGGTGGCAACGGGCTTGGAACCGGCCGGGCGATGTGGGAAGGTCCGCCGACGCGACCGCCGGGAGCCCGATGCCCCCGTGCCGTTGCAGGAACTGACGGACAAGTGAGAGCGAGACGATGGCGGGCAGCGTCAACAAGGTGATTCTGGTGGGCAACCTCGGCCGCGACCCGGAGGTCCGGACCACCCAGGACGGCACCAAGATCGTGAACTTCACGCTCGCCACCTCCGAGCGCTGGCGCGATCGTTCGAGCGGCGAACAGCGCGAGCGGACCGAGTGGCACCGGGTGGTGATCTTCAACGAGAACCTGGCCCGGATCGCCGAGCAGTACCTTCGCAAGGGCAGCTCGGTGTACGTCGAAGGCCAGCTGCAGACCCGCAAGTGGACCGACCAGAGCGGCCAGGAGAAGTACACCACCGAAGTGGTCCTGCAGCGCTTCCGCGGCGAACTGACGCTGCTCGGCGGCCGCGGCGAGGGCGGCGGCGGCGGTGGTTACGGTGACGACTACAGCCGGGGCGGTGACTTCGGCAGTGGCGGGGGTCAGGGCGGCGGTCAGGGCGGCGGCGGCCGTTCCGGTGGCGGCGGCCCGGCGCCGATGGGCGGTCCCGGCGACCTGGACGACGAAATCCCGTTCTGAGGTCTCGGATGCCCGATGCCGGTCCCTACCTCCAGGCGAACAGGGCGTTCTGGGACGGTCTGGTCGGCATCCATGTCGCCTCGACCGGGCCGGACGGCTACGGCGTCGACGCGCTGAGGCGCGGCACCCGGCGGCTGCATGCCATCGAGGAGGCCGAGCTCGGGCCGGTCGACGGGCTCGACGTCCTGCATCTGCAGTGCCATTTCGGCGTCGACAGCCTGATCCTGGCGCAGCGCGGGGCCCGGGTTACCGGGCTCGACTTCTCGTCGGCGGCGGTCCGGACCGCACGGGGGTTGGCGGTCGAACTCGGGCTGGACGCCCGGTTCGTCGAGGGCGACGTCTATGCGGCCCCGGCGCTGATCGAAGGGCGCTTCGACCTGGTCTACGTGACCTGGGGCACGGTCTGCTGGCTGCCCGACCTGGCGGCCTGGGCGAAGGTGGCGGCCCATTTCCTGAAGCCGGGCGGGCGGTTCTATTTCTGCGACGCCCATCCGGCAGCATTGGTGTTCGACGATTCCGACGAGGCGGCCGGCCTCCCGGCCGGGACGCTGCGGGTGCGCTATCCGTATTTCCATCGCGAGGAGCCGACGGCGCTCGAGATGACGGCGGACTATGCCGATCCGGACGCCGTCCTCGAGAACCGGCGGAACTTCGAATGGGCGCACAGCGTCTCCGACATCGTGAACGCCGTGATCGGCGCCGGCCTGCGCCTCGAATGGCTGCACGAGCACGACGAGATCGCCTGGAAGCTGCTGCCGGCCTTGGTGCCGGGCGGGCCGGGGCAGTACCGTTGGCCGCACGGATTCGACCCGCGATTGCCGCTCAGCCTGTCGCTCTCCGCGCGGATGGACTGACGGCGGTCGGGGCCGCGGCCGTTAGCGAGTCCTTAAGGCAATGGTCGCTACTACCCCGATATGATGAGCAGGGCGTCGACGACGAACGCTGAGCAACCGGCCCGACCCGCGGCGGCGCCGGCCGGGACGCCCGGGCCGCAGCGATCGCCCCTGCGCAACGTCGTCACCCCGATCGCGATTCTCGGCGTCGCGGTCGTCGCCCTGATCCTGATGCTGGCCGTCATCGCCGCGAACAGCCAGAATCGCCTGGCCATCCGCTCCGATCAGTATCTCGCCAGCAGCGCGCTGCGGGTCGAGACCGAGCAGCTCGGCGGGGTGGTCCGCGACTACAGCTTCTGGAACGACGCGGTGGAGAACCTCGCCGTCGAGTTCGACCGGGGTTGGGCGGAAGACAATGTCGGGGCCTGGGCCAACGAGAGCCTCGGCATGGACGCGACACTGGTGCTCGATGCCGATCTGGAGCCGATCTTCGGTTCGGTCGACGGGGCGATCCAGGAAGCCGACATGGCGGCGCGGTTCTCGCCGGAGTTGGCGCGGATCGTCGCCGATGCCCGGCGCACCGTCGGCGAGCCGGGGATCGTGCCCGGCGTCGCGACCTCGTTCCTGGAGTTCGACGGCGCTCCGGCGATCGCCGGCGCCGCGATCCTCAAGTGGGAGGACGACCGGCCGATTCCGCTTCGCGACGGCGTCCCGGTTGCCCTGGTCTTCGTGCGCCGCATCGACGAGGCGATGCTCCGGCGCTTCGGCGAGCTCTATCTCCTGTCCGACATGAAGCTCGCGCCAGCCTCGGCCGAGCTGGCGGACTCGATCCCCTTGAGCACGACCGACGACCGCGACATCGCCCGCCTTTCCTGGACCGGCCACCGCCCGGGGACGGCGCTGCTTCGCGAGCTCGCGCTGCCGCTGCTGGGGATTGCCGTCCTGGCCACGGCACTGATGGTCCTGATCGTGCGCCGGGCGCGCCAGTCGACCGACGCGCTGACCCGTAGTCACGACCAGCTCGAGGCGCAGACCCGTGCGCTGCAGGCCTCCACCGAGGCGTTACAGCGGGCATTGGCCGAGGCGGCCCGTGCCAATGCCGCCAAGTCGGACTTCCTGGCCAGGATGAGCCACGAGCTGCGGACGCCGCTCAACGCCATTCTCGGTTTCTCCGAGATCATTTCGATGGAGATGTACGGCCCGAACTCGGATCCGCGCTACCGCGACTACGGCCGGATGATCCACGAAAGCGGCGACCACCTGCGGTCGTTGATCAACGACATCCTGGACCTCGCGAAGATCGAGGCGGGGCGCTTCGAACTGGCCGAGGGGCCGACCAGCCTCGGGCCGATCATCGAGCAGTGCCTGGGCCTGCTGGCTCCGCGGATCGAGGCCAAGGGGATCCGGTCGTCCTACCGCCCGACGAACGTCCGGCTGATCGCCGATGCCCGGGCGATCAAGCAGATCCTGCTGAACCTGATGTCGAATGCCGTGAAGTTCACGGGCGACGGCGGCGAGATCGCGGTTGCGGTGTCCGACGAAGCCGAGGGGATCGTCCTGTCGGTGTCCGACACCGGTTGCGGCATGACGCGCGAGGAACTCGAGCGGGTCTTCCAGATGTTCGGGCAGGCCAAGGTCAACGTCTCGCGGGACGCCGAGGGCTCCGGCCTCGGGCTGAACATCGCGAAGGGGCTGGTCGAGATGCACGGCGGCACGCTGACCGTCGAATCGGAGGTCGGGGTGGGCACGGCGGCGACCGTCAGGCTCCCGTCCGCGCGTCGTCTGCCGTCGGAGCCGATCGCGGTGACCGGCTGAACGGCCCGGCTGGCGGGCGGTCCCCGGGGAATGCGATCCGGTCGCCGGCCCGGGACGCCGCCTTCGGCGCCGCAACATTGCCGCATGCGCCCGGCTCTGCTAAGTTTTCGTGAAGCACGGGCGCGCCCGATTCGGCGCCGCAAAGGCCTTTCCAGGCCATCCACAGCCACCTGATCCGGAACCCCTCGGTTGTCCGACATCACACCCGATCACCACGACATCGCCCCGGTCTCCATCGAAGACGAGATGCGGCGCTCGTACCTCGACTACGCCATGAGCGTGATCGTGGCCCGCGCGCTGCCCGACGTCCGCGACGGCCTGAAACCGGTGCACCGGCGCATCCTGTACGCCATGAAGGTCGGCGGCTACGACTGGACCCGGCCGTACCGCAAGTCGGCGCGCATCGTCGGCGACGTCATGGGCCAGTACCACCCGCACGGCGACAGCGCGATCTACGACGCCATGGTCCGCATGGCGCAGGACTTCTCGATGCGCCTGCCGCTGGTCGACGGCCAGGGCAATTTCGGCTCGATGGACGGCGATCCGCCGGCCGCCATGCGGTACACGGAGGCGCGCCTGGCGAAGGCGGCCGAGGGCCTGCTGCGCGACATCGACAAGGAAACCGTCGACTTCGTCCCGAACTACGACGAGACGACCGACGAGCCGTCGGTGCTGCCGGCCGAGTACCCGAACCTGCTGGTCAACGGCGCCGGCGGCATCGCCGTCGGCATGGCCACCAACATCCCGCCGCACAACCTCGGCGAGGTGGTCGACGCCTGCCTGGCGATGCTCGACAACCCGGGCATCACCGTGGACGAGCTGATGGCCCACGTGCCGGGGCCGGACTTCCCGACCGGCGGCCTGATCCTGGGCCGCTCCGGCATCCGCGAGGCGTATCACACCGGCCGCGGCTCGGTGATCATGCGCGGCCGGGCCGAGATCGAGGAGATTCGCAAGGACCGGTTCGCGATCGTCATCACCGAGATCCCGTACCAGGTCAACAAGGCCCGGATGATCGAGCGGATCGGCGAGATCGTCCGCGACAAGACCGTCGAGGGCATCGCCGACCTGCGCGACGAGAGCGACCGCGACGGCGTCCGCGTGGTGGTCGAGCTCAAGCGCGACGCCATCGGCGAGGTCGTGCTGAACCAGCTCTACCGATACACCCCGCTGCAGACCAGCTTCGGCGTCAACATGCTGGCGCTGAACCGCGGCCGGCCGGAACAGATGAACCTGCGCGACGTGATCGCGGCCTTCGTCGAGTTCCGCGAGGAGGTCATCACCCGCCGCACCCGCTACCTGCTGCACAAGGCGCGCGAGCGGGCCCACGTGCTGGCCGGCCTGATGGTGGCGATCAACAACCTGGACGCCGTGATCGCGCTGATCCGCTCGTCGCCGGATGCCGGCGAGGCCCGGCGCCGGCTGTGCGAGACCGCCTGGGACGCGCGCGACGTCGCCGACTTCATCGCGATCATCGACGATCCGGGGCACCGGGTCCTCGAGGACGGCACCTACCTGCTGTCGGACGCCCAGGCGCGGGCGATCCTGGACCTGCGCCTGCAGCGCCTGACCGGCATGGAGCGGTCCAAGCTGATCGAGGAGGCGGAGGACATCGCCGCCCGGATCAAGGACTACCTGGCGATCCTGACCTCGCGGCCGCGGCTGCTGGAGGTACTGCGCGAGGAGTTGCAGGCGACCCGCGATGCATGGGCCGACGACCGCCGGACCGAAATCCAGGAGAACGAGTTCGAGCACGACATCGAGGACCTGATCGCCCGCGAGGACATGGTCGTCACGGTCAGCTACTCGGGCTACATCAAGCGGGTGCCGCTGGCGACCTACCGGTCGCAGAAGCGCGGCGGCAAGGGCCGCGCCGGCATGGCGACCCGCGACGAGGACTGGGTGCACCGGCTGTTCGTGGCCAACAGCCACGCCCCGATCCTGTTCTTCACCTCCCGTGGCCAAGTCTACCAGCTCAAGACCTACCGCCTGCCGGAGGGCACGCCGCAGTCGCGAGGCCGGCCGATGGTCAACCTGCTGCCGCTGGAAGAGGGCGAGTGGATCCAGACCGTCATGCCGATGCCGGCCGACGAGGCCGGCTGGGGCGAACTGCACGTGATGTTCGCCACCGCCGCCGGTACCGTCCGGCGCAACGCGCTGAGCGACTTCACCAACATCAACCGTGCCGGCAAGCGGGCGATGAAGCTCGACGACGGCGACCGGCTGATCGCGGTGATGCCGTGCAACGAGGGCGACGACGTGCTGCTGGCGACCCGCCAGGGTAAGGCGATCCGCTTCCAGGTGGCCGACGTGCGGTTGTTCCGCGGTCGCGATTCGCTGGGCGTGCGCGGCATCAAGCTGGCCGGCGGCGACGAGGTGGTGTCGATGTCGATCCTGCGCCACGTCGACTATCGGGACGTCGAGGGCGCGGAGCAGAGCGAGCGCGAGATCTACCTGCGCCAGGCCGCCTGGATCCGGCGCGGCAGCGGCGAGGGCGACGAGGACGCGACCGCGCCCGACGTGCTGCTGAGCGAAGAGCGCTTCGCGGTTCTGGGCGCCGCCGAGGAGTTCGTGCTGTCGGTGACCGAGAAGGGCTACGGCAAGCGGACCTCGGCGCACGAGTACCGGGTCACCGGGCGCGGCGGCCAGGGCATCGCCTCGATGGACGTCACCCGCAAGAACGGCCCGGTGGCGGCGGCGTTCCCGGTGGCGCCCAGCGACCAGATCATGCTGGTCACGAACGGCGGCCAGATCATCCGCTGCCCGGTCGACGACATCCGGGTGGCGGCGCGCAAGACCCAGGGCGTCGTGCTGTTCCGGGTCGGCGACGAGGAGAAGGTGGTTTCGGTCTCGCTGGTCGGGGAGACCGGCGACGACGAGAACGGGGATGCCGACGACAGCGGCGGGGCTGACGGCCCGGACATCGGTGGTAGCGACATCGGTGGTAGCGACATCGGTGGTGCCGACACCGGTCGTGCCGATGGCGGCGGGGGCGCGGAGCCCGGTGTGGACGAGGGGGATACGGCGGAATGAGCAGCGCGGTGACGCGTCCCGAGCGGGTCGGGCCTGAGCGGGTCGGGCCTGAGCGGGTCGGGGTGTATCCGGGGACGTTCGACCCGATCACCAGGGGGCACATCGACATCATCCGGCGGGCCAGCAAGACCGTCGACCGGCTGGTCGTGGCGGTCGCCCGCAACGCCGGCAAGGGGCCGCTGTTCAGCCTCGACGAGCGGGTCGAGATGGTCCAGGACGAGATCGCCGACATCCTGGTCAAGAACAGCGAGGACGGCTTCCACGGCGCCATCGACGTGAAGCCGTTCGGCTCGCTGCTGATGCACTTCGCGGAATCCCAGGGCGCATCGGTGATCATCCGCGGCCTGCGGGCGGTTTCGGACTTCGAGTACGAGTTCCAGATGGCCGGCATGAACGCCCGGCTGAACCCGCGGATCGAGACCCTGTTCCTGATGGCCTCGGACCGCCACCAGTTCATCTCCTCGCGCTTCGTGAAGGAGATCGGCCGGCTCGGCGGGGCAATCACCGAGTTCGTCACGCCGCGCGTCGCCGAGCGGGTCATGAACCGCTTCGACCGCGATCCGAGTCAGGTCGGGCAAGCCAAGCAGACCGGCCCGTTCGCCGACTGACCGACGCCGGAGCGGGGCGGCCCATAACAGTTGACCTCCGGGGGCGGTCTGCCTAGGTTCCGGCCGACGCGAAGCCCCCGCCGCGATGCAGACCCGGGGGCCGGTGCGGGCGCGTAGCTCAGTTGGTAGAGCAGCTGACTTTTAATCAGCCGGTCACAGGTTCGAATCCTGTCGCGCTCACCATTCCCGCGATGACGGGCACGTCCGGCCCCGGAAGGCGTCGGGTGCGAGCGGCTTCGGCCCGCGGGTGCGGCGCGTGCCCGCGAATGACGAGCCGCAGCGGATTTGTCGAATGGACGACAGGACGCTGCCAGTCGGAACGCCCGGCGGATCGAGGTCGCCGTATGCGTGGTAAGAAAATCTTTAGAAGCGTGGGGCAGGGTCGAAGGAGCTGCGCGTTGCGGTCGTGCTTTCTGCGGGCCGCGGTGGCATCGGTTGCCGGGAAAGTTGAGGGCGACCGGTAGGGGTGCTCAAGCATTTGTTTAAAAATATTCTAAAGTAATTGGAATGTTTGATGATGGGTTGTTGGGCGAACTATCATCCAAGCTGAATGGCCGCAGCCAGGGGCCGGGACGCGCCGGGGATCAGAAGTTGGGGGAGCGAGAGATGCTTGAGACGACGCCAGCCGGCACATGGATCGGGCGGAAGGTTTCAGATTCGGCCGGCGCCGAATGCCTGATCGTGGATCCGGGCGTCGCCGACTCCCGGATCCTGCTGGACGGCCTGCGGCCCGGGATCGAAGTCGTCCGGCTGCCGGTCTCGGGTGACCCGGTTGCCGCGATCGCGATGGCACTGGCCGGGCGTCGTTCGGCCGGGCTGCCCGAACTGACGGCCCTGCACGTCCTGTCGCACGGCGCTCCCGGTCGCCTGCTGCTGTCGGGACGCATGGTGGATGCCGCCGCGCTGGCGGCGCGCCCGGCCCTCCTCGAACCGATTCGCGACGCCCTGGCCGACGACGCCGAGATCGTGCTGTACGGCTGTTCGGTGGCGGAGGGGACCGATGGCGCGGCGTTCGTCGAGCGGCTGTCGGCGCTGCTCGGCTGCCGGGTCGCGGCTTCCGCGGGCCCGGTCGGTTCGTCCGACCGCGGCGGCAACTGGGATCTGCCGGCAGCAGGCGACCTCGCCTTTGCACCGGCGGCGCGGGCAGCCTTTCCGCACGCGCTGATCATCGCGACCTTCGGCGTGGTCACGACCCTCAACACGACCACCACGCTGACCTCGAACGAGGGCGGGGTCACGCTGAGCGTGACCAAGTCCGACGGGACCGCGATGGCCGGGGTCTCTTCCGGGTTTCTCAATCCGGGGAACCTGCTCACCACCAGCAACATCTCCTACACGGTGACGTTCTCGACGGCGGTGAACGTCACCTCGTTCCAGATGGGCGAGTTCAACAACCTCAGCGCCGGCGTCAACTACGTCTTCACGCCGAACACCGGCACCGCGGTGACGATCGCCGACAACAGCGGCTCGATCGTCGGCTCGATCGCCACCCTCAACCCCGGCGACTGGAACGGCATCACCTCGTTCACCGTGTCCTACGCCGACACCACCAGCGGCAGCAGCTGGCGGGTCGGCCTCGACAACATCAACTTCAGCGTGGCCGGCCCCTCGACGCCGTCGACGCCGGACCTGACCGCCGGCACCGACCTGGGTGCCAGCAGCAGCGACAACATCACCAGCTCCGCCACCCAGACCTTCACCGGCACCTCGAGCGGCGCGACCCAGGTCCATGTGCTGGTCAACGGCGTGACGGTCGGCACCGCCACGCCGGACGGCGGCGGCACCTGGGCGTTCAGCACCTCGCTGTCGGCCGGCTCCTACGCCATCACCGCGATCGGCGACGACGGCACGACGGAATCGGGGTCG
>NZ_BMZS01000003.1:510282-602098 GCF_014652915.1 Thalassobaculum fulvum | reverse complement strand
AGGCGGCCGGCCGGCGGCAGCACCTGCCGCCGGCCGGGTGCCCACGGGGCGCCATACCGCCCTTCACGCGCGGCCTTCCAGGTCGTATACGGGCGGCCCGGCCCCGGTTTCGGCCCGTCACCCGCGAAGGACGACCCATGGCAGGCGGCTGCGCGATCTACATCGGCGACAACCCGATGCAGCAGCGGACCAACCCGTTCGGCAAGGACATTGCCAACCGCGGGATGTTCCGGGCGCTGATCGAGCACGGTCCGTGGGACGATCAATTGTTCCTGGTGCACAACCGGGCCGACGACGCGGCGCTGGCGGGCAACCTGTTCGGCGACGCCCCGGTGCCGAAGCCGGTGCGTACCACTTCGGTCTTCAACCACGGCGAGATCGCCGCGCGCGGCACCCTGTTCCGCGGTCAGTCGAAGCTGGCGGACCTCGGCTGGCTGCGTCGCGAGGCCGACGACCGGGCCTACAGCCTGGTCGGCCTGCTGCACTCGCTCGGGCCGCAGGCCATGCGTGCCTACACCGCCGAGGTGGTGACCAGCCCGGTCGAGCCCTGGGACGCCATCGTCTGCACCTCGCCGACGGTCGAGCGGCACCTGCGGGCCCTGCTGGAGGAGACCAGCGACTATCTGGCCTCGCGGCTGGTCGAGCCCGGGAGCCGCCATCGCCGGCCGCTGCCCCGGCTGCCGGTGATCCCGCTCGGAGTCGACGCGCCGGCGCTGGCGGACCGGGCGGATCGCGGTCGCCGGGCCGAGGCGCGGGCTGCCTTCGGGGTCGCCGGCGACGCCTTCGTCCTGCTGTGGCTCGGCCGGCTGTCGTTCTACGAGAAGGCCTACCCGCAGGCGATGTTCGCAGCCGCCGAGGAAACCGCGCGGCGCACCGGCCGCAAGGTCGAGTTCCTGATGGCCGGCTGGTTCCCGGACCCCGAGCGCGACCGCCGGATCTGGGCCGAGGCGGCGGCGCTGTATGCGCCGAGCGTCACGGTCCGGTTCCTGAACGGCAACGACCCGGCGGTGCTCGACCGGATCTGGGCGGCGTCCGACGTGTTCGTCTCGCTGGTCGACAACATCCAGGAGACCTTCGGGATCACCCCGATCGAGGCCATGGCGGCCGGCCTGCCGGTGGTGGTGAGCGACTGGGACGGCTACCGCTACACCGTGCGCCACGGAGTCACCGGGTTCCGGATCCCGACCCTGATCGCACCGGACGGGACCGGCGGCCTGATCGCCAACCGGCATGCGCTGGGCATGGATTCCTATCAGCACTACGTCGCCCAGGTGGCCGCCCATGTGGCGGTCAGCGTCCAGGCGACCGCCGACGCGCTGTGCGCGCTGGCCGGGAACGAGGATCTCGCCCGGCGGATGGGGGAGGCGGCCCGCGAGCATGCCCGCGCGACCTTCGACTGGCCGGTGGTGGTGGCGCAGTATGCGGCTCTGTTCGACGAGCTGGCCGCGATCCGCCGGTCGGCCGACGGCCACGAGACCGCCGGCGCGGCGCGCAGCAACCCGGTCCGCAGCGACCCGTTCGGGGCGTTCGCCGGGTTCGCCAGCGGCGTGCTCGGCGCGGCCACGGTGTTCCGGGCGCCGTCCCGGACCGTGCCCGGCGACGCCGAGCGCCACCATCGCGCGGCGCTGAACAACGTCACGGCGGTGTGGCGGTTGACGCCGCAGGCGACCGACCGGATCCGCGCGATGGTCGCCGAGCGCGGCGGCCTGCGGGGCGACGAGATCGCGGCCGCCTTGCCCGGCGTGCCGGGCGACGTCCTGGCCCGCCACCTGGCCTGGATGTGCAAGGTCGGGCTGCTGGACTGGGACCTGCCGCCGATCATGGAACTCGACCGGCCGGATTCGTAAGGGGGGCGGCGATGGCCACCGACTACCAGCACAGCATCCGGCGTCGGGCCCTGGAGATCCTGGGCGAGCAGGAGAGCGACGTCGGCGACCAGCTGTACCGTACCCTGCGGCTGCTGGCCCGGTACCGTTCGACCCTGGTGGCGAACACCCTGTTCGCGCGCGGCGGCGACAAGGTGCGCAGCGGCCCGTTCGCCGGCCTCGCGGTGCCGCGGCAGTCGGCCGAGGGCTGCCTGGCGCCGAAGGTGCTCGGGACCTACGAGAGCGAGCTCCACCCGGTCATCGAGCACGTCGCCGCCCGCGGCTACCGGACCGTGGTGAACATCGGGTCGGCGGAGGGCTACTACGCGGTCGGGCTGGCGCTGCGGCTGCCGCAGGCGACGATCAGGGCCTACGACATCGACGACAACGCGCGCCGGATGACCCGGGAGCTGGCGGAACACCACGGGGTCGGCGACCGGGTCGTGGTCGGCGGCGAGTTCGCGCATGCCGACTTCCAGGCGCTCGATCCCGAGACCAGCTTCGTGTTCTGTGACATCGAGGGGGCGGAGGTCGACCTGATCGACCCGTCGAGGGCGCCGAACCTCGCCCGGCTGGACATGCTGGTCGAGCTTCACAACCTGCCGGACATCCCGACCTACCAGCGCTTCATGGCGCGGTTCAGGGACAGCCACCGGCTCGCGGTGATCGAGGCCGGCAGCCGCGACATCCGGGCGTTCCCGGAGCTGCGCGACCTGGAGCACCTGGACCAGCTGCTGGCGTTCTGGGAATGGCGCCGCGGCCCGACGCCGTGGCTGATGATGTCGGCGATCCGGTCCTGACCGGCGCCGAACGCCTCACTCCCCGGCGGGCGGACGCTGGGCCGTCGCCGGGTGGTGGTCGACCGACGGGATGATCCCGATGTCGAGGAGGCCGACCATGCTGGTGTCGGCGTCCGGCAGCACCTGGAACATCACCGCGTCCAGGATCCGGTGCAGCGACTTGCGCTCGCCGTCGACCAGGCCGTTGATCCCGACATTGATGAAGTAGGTTCCGGGCAGGAAGCTGCACGGGAAGTCGAAAGTGAGCTCCAGCCGCTCGCCGGCTTCGAGATCGAGCATGCTGTCGTGCAGCCGATGGGTCGCCCGGCCGGCCAGCTCGACGCCGGTCTTGGTCTTGAACAGGGTCGCGAACCGCACCTGCCGGCAGTCTTGCTCGACCGCCACCCCGTAGCGGACCCGGTACATCCGGCCGCGCGACAGCTGGTTCACCCGCTGCCCGTTCACGGTCTCGATCCGCGGATCGACGATGCGGGCGCCCAGGCTCTCGTACTCGACCCGGCTCTGGCTCTGCAGGTTCTCGTCGAGGCCGGACCGGATCTCCGGCTGATCGTCCTGCTCGGCGGCGGCCGCGGTCAGGATCTCGGCGCGGACCCGCTCGCGGTCGTCGGCCGGCGCGTGGGTGAGCCGGTAGTAGTTCGAGGCGACCAGCTTCGGCTCGCCGGCCACCAGCACCTCGCCGCGGTCCATCAGCACGGCCCGGTCGCACAGCTGGGTGATCATGCCCATGGCGTGGCTGACGAACAGGATCGTGGTGCCGCGCTCCTTGAGCGCCTCGATGCGGGCCAGGCACTTGCGCTGGAAGCCCTCGTCGCCGACCGCCAAGGCCTCGTCGACGATCAGGATGTCGGGGTCGACGCTGGCGGCGATCGAGAACGCCAGCCGCACATACATGCCGCTGGAATAGGTCACGACCGGCCGGTCGATGAACTCGCCGAGCCCCGAGAACGCCACGATGTCGTCGTAGCGCGCGTCGATCTCCGCCTGGCTGAGGCCCAGGATCGAGGCGTTGAGGTAGATGTTCTCGCGGCCGCTGAACTCCGGGTTGAAGCCGGCGCCGAGCTCCAGCAGGGCGGCGGCGCGGCCGCTGACCGACACCTGGCCGCCGGTCGGCTGCAGCAGGCCGGCGATGATCTGCAGCAGGGTCGACTTGCCGGACCCGTTGCGGCCGACGATCCCGACCGTCTCGCCACGGCCGATCGTCATGCTGACCCGGTTCAGCGCGACGAAGGTCTGGTAGTAGCGCTTGCGGCCCATCGACAGCATCTGCAGCAGCCGGTCGGTCGGACGCTTGAAGATCGGGAAGACCTTGGTCAGGTCGTCGACCACGATGGCCGGGCCGTCGGCCTGCACGGCGACCTCAGAGGACATCGGCGAAGCCCCGCTTGGTACACTGGAACCAGTAGGCGCCGAGCCACACCACCGCACCCGCGACCGCGCAGTAGATTGCGAAGCCGCGCAGCGACGGCAGCACGCCCCACAGCACCAGGTCGCGGGTCGCCTCGACCGGCAGCGAAAGCGGGTTCAGCCAGATCAGGGTCTGCAGGGTCGGCGGCAGGGTCTCGACCGGAAACAGGATCGGGCTGCCGAACAGCATGATCGTCGAAACGATGCCGATCAGGTGGCCGACGTCGCGCAGGTAGACCCCGATCGACGACAGGAACCACGACATCCCCAGCACGATCCCGACGAACGGCAGCCACACTACCGGGACCAGCAGGGCGGTCGCGGGGATGCGGGCCTCGAAGACCAGCAGCGCCAGCAGCAGCACGAGCAGGTTGAAGCCGAGCGTCACGACCGCCGAACCGACCGCCACCACCGACAGGGTCTCGAGCGGGAACACCACCTTCTTCACGAAGTTGACGTTCTCCAGGATCAGCGTCGGCGAGCGGGTGAGCACCTCGGTTATGAAGAAGTGCAGCATGAGTCCGGAGAACAGCACGATCCCGTAGTTGTGCTCGACGTTCGGGACGCGCGACGGGAACCGGATCTCGAGGATGGCGCTGAACACGTAGGCGTACACGGCGAAGGTCAGCAGCGGGGTCAGCAGCGCCCACAGCATCCCGAGCGCCGACTTCCGGTAGCGCGAGTGGATGTCGCGCCGGATCAGTTGCCGCAGGATCGTGCGGTTCACGAGCATCGAGCGGACGATCCCGGCCGGCGTCGCCAGGAAGCTGGGCCGGGGGATCATGGCGCCGGGTTCCGGACGGGAGCCGGGCCGGCGGCCGGCCGACCGGCCATCGGGCCGGTCTTCGGGAAGGCGTTCATCGCGCCGGCTCGATGCCGATGCGCTCGGCCCACAGCTGGCTGATGGTCATGAGCCACAACCGCCATCCGGATATCGCCTTCCCGTCGGCCAGGATGCGCTGCAGGCGAGCCATCGCCTGCGGGTTCAGCATGCCGGTCCGTGCCGTCCGCTCGGGGGTCAGGACCGCCTGGACGAAGCCGCGCAACGGGCCGTTGAGCCAGCGTCCGAACGGAATGCCGAAGCCGCGTTTCGGCACCTCGTCGAAGCCCGGCGGCAGCAGCGGGGCCGCCACGTCGATCAGGACCCGCTTGATGCCGCTCGTCCGGTAGCTGTCGCGCATCGGCGCCGCCGGGATGCCACGCGCCAGCTTGGCGTCGATCGGCAGCGACAGCGCCAGGTCGATCACGTGGGTGTCCAGGTAGGGAACCCGGACCTCCAGGGAATGCGCCATCGACATCGCGTCGATGTCGCGCAGGAGCTGGTTGTTGGTATAGCCGCGCAGGGTCAGCGCGGTGATACGGTCGACGGTCTCCGACTGACCGAGCTCGTCGAGCGCCGCATAGTCGTCGCGGTGGTTGCGGCCGCTGGCGGCGAGCAGCGACGGCGCGATCAGCTGGTTGACGTCGCTGGAAGAGAAGGTCTCGTGGAACCGCCCGGCCGACTCGGCATAGGCGGCGAGGAAATCGCCGCCCGACCCGTAGCGGAGCATCTGGGCGTGCCACGGATAGCCCATGAACAGGTCGTCGCCGCCGGTCCCGGAGATCGCGACCTTGACGTGCTCGCCGGCCGCCTTGGAGACGAAGTAGGTGTTCACGCCGTCGATCGACGGCTGGTCGATGGCGTCGGCGATGCGGTCGATCTCGTTGCGTACCATCTCGTGGTCGATCTCGAGGCGGGTGTGCTTCGTGCCGAGATGCTCGGCGAACCGGCCGGCGATGTCGGTTTCGTCGAACGCCGCCAGGTCCTTGCCGAAGCCGACCGAGAAGGTTCGGACGTTCTTCCCGACCTCGGCCGCCATCAGGGCGGTCAGGGTGGCGCTGTCGACCCCGCCCGACAGCAGGGCGCCGATCGGGACGTCGCCGATGAGCTGGGCGTGCACGGTCTCGCGCAGGGTCTCCGCCATGGCCGCGACCTGGTCGCCGTAGTCGGCGGTCCGCATTTCCGACCGACGGTCGACGCCCAGGTGCCAGTAGCGGTCGACGCGGACGTCGCTGCCGCGGATCGTCACGCTGTGGGCCGGCCTGACCATCGACACGCCGCGGATCAGGCTGTCGGGCTGATACACCGAGCCGTGCTCCAGCAGGCAGCGCAGCGCCCGGGGCTCCACGACCCGCGGGATCACCTCGCTCGCCAGCATCGCCTTCATCTCCGATGCGAACACGTAGCTTCCGTCGGTGCCGCGGCCGAACAGCAGCGGCTTCACGCCCATAGGGTCGCGGGCCAGGAACACCGTCGGATCGTCGGGATCGTCGCGCAGGTCGACGAAGGCGAGCGCGAAGATCCCGCGGATGCGCGGCAGGCAGGCCGGGCCGTAGTGCCGGTAGAGGGTCAGGATGACTTCGGTGTCGGAGGTCGACCGGAAGCTGTAGCCGAGCTCCTCGAGGTGCCGGCGCTCCTCGGGCGCGTTGTACATCTCGCCGTTGTAGACCATCCAGACGTCGCCGTCTGGGCTGGCCATGGGCTGGTGGCCGCCCGGGCTCAGGTCCTGGATCGCCAGCCGGGTCATGCCGAGGGCGATCCGGCCACGCCGATAGGTGCCGCGATCGTCCGGACCGCGATGCCGCATGGCGGCGACCATCCGGTCGATCGCCGCCTCGTCGCTACGCCCGCCAATGATCCCGCAAATCCCGCACAAAACTGTCGATCCTCGTGGTTACAGAAACGCCGTGCAGAGCGTCTCGAAGCGGCGGCGGCCGCGATCGTACATCAGCGCGTTGTCCGTCTGCGCGGCTTTCACGCGTGCCAGTTCCCCGGTCGAGAGACCGTCGTCCTCGGCGCCGGACGATCCGACGTTCTCCCGCAGCACCGGCAGATCGATTCCGAAGATCGCCCGGAACAGCGCGAGGCTGGTGTCGTACTGTTCGGCGAGGCCGACGAAGGCGAATCGCTCGAGGTCGATGCCGCCGAGGAAGGCGGCGTAGATCTGCCGGTGTTCCGGCAGTTCGGCGAGATCGCCCGGTCCGACCGCCCCGGCACGGATCCCGGCCGCGATCGGGTTCGGGGCGTTCGGCGCCCGGCGCCAGTGCCGGTACTGCGACAGCGTACGGGCCACCGGCTCGCGCAGGAACACGGCAAAGCGCGCCCGCTCGCCGAGAGGCAGGTACTTCGAGGCGATGAAGTGGCCATGCACCGCGTCGTAGTCACGAACCAGCCGGTCCGGGTCTGCGCGCACCTCTGCGGCGCTGCGGGACCGGCGGGCGTCGTGCTCCGGCCCCTGGGCGAGCGGGCGGTCGTCGTAGTCGAGCAGCAGCCGCGTGCCGAGCGCCCGTTCCAGCCCGATCCGCAGGCTGGTGCCGGCGGTCTTCGGAATGTGGACCGAGACGATCATCGCGTCCGCCGGCCGCGGGAGCGGCGGCCCGTTGCGGAGCGCGGTCCGGGGCGATGACGGGCACTGAAGCAGGGCACGCGCAAAGCTACTCCTGTGGGGCGACCGGCAACGGCGGTTCGCGGGTGGCAGTTGGTAGCGCAGTCGTCTGGCCGGGACAACCGGGAGCCGGCCGGGCGAGCGCGATGGCGCCGTCCGGCGCCGGGCGGCTTTGTGAAATTGAACAAAATTAACTGTAAGTCTTCTTGATCTTGCTGGACAATTGTGTTTATGGGCCCAAAGGCTTATGGTTTTCACCGAAGCATGGCTCTGACGCGGCGGCCACTCGAATGTTCGATTTCCTGAAGATCGCGAACAAGAAGCCGACCCGACGTCCGGTGCGTCTGCCCGGGCGCTCGTCGGCGCCGGAGTCGAAGGGCACGGTCAAGATCGACAGGTTCGTCTTCAACGTCCGCGAGCTGAACAAGAAGGGCTTCATCATCGATCCCTATGACAAGGACCTGATCATCACCGGTCAGCGGTTCCGGTTCGAGATCGATGCCCGCGACGGGGAAGACATCTACAAGGGCCGGGCCGAAGGGGTCGTGACCAAGATCGCCAGCGGAGCGCTGGCCGCCGCGTTCGTGACCAAGTTCTTCTGAGTGGGCCGTCCGGGCCACGGGCAGCGAGTTGTTCCGGGGCCGGGTTTCCGCCATACTTGCCCCATGACCGAGCGAGAGAAGGCACTGCGATTGCTGCGGGCGCTGCGGAAGCGGATCAGCCCTGAGGTGCTGGCACGTGCCCAGAAGGCGGCATTCCTGCAGATCGGCCAGACCCCGCCGGCGGAGCCCGAGAACGAGGCGTCGCGGCTGTTCAAGCTCGCGCTGGCGAATGGTGGCGCCCGGCGGGTGGAGATCCTCCAGCAGCTCGAGCGGAAGTTCCGGCACAAGCTGAACTGAAGCGCGCCGCCCCGCGCAGGGCGGGGCCGGGTTCAGGCGGCGTTCCGGCGTTCGACGAGGACGGCCTCGGCGAGCGCGTCGATCTCCGGGCGCTGCGTGTAGATCTGTGCCGACACCCTGGCCCAGAGACCGCCTGCTAGAGCGTTGATCGGAACCTGGATCCGGCGTTCGTCGAGCAGCCGGCGGCGCAGTTCGAGGGCCTCGGGCTGGGTCGCGCCCAGGCCGTCCGGGAGCCTGACCGTGATCATCGAGCCGGTCAGGGCCGGCGGGGCGCCGACTTCGGTGTCCCAGGCCTCGGCCAGACGGCGCCCGGCCTCGACCGCCATCTCGTGGTTGTGCGTGCGGATCCGGTCGACGCCGAAGCGTTCCATGAAGGCGAGGGCATCGGGCAGGGCCAGCTGCGGCGAGGCGTCGCGCGTGCCGACCCAGTCGAATTCGGCGACGAACCCCTGGCCGTACCCGTGACTGATCACGGTGGGGTGCAGGTCGTCGCGCACCGCGTCCGCCGCCCACAGGAAGGCGCAGCCCTTCGGCGCGAACAGCCACTTGTGACAGTTCCCGGTGTACCAGTCGGCCCCGATCGTCGGCAGGTCGACCGGCAGCATGCCGGGGGCGTGCGCGCCGTCCACCAGGGTCTTCGCGCCGGCCTGCCTGGCGGCTGCCACCATCCGCGCCACCGGGAGCACCAGGGCGGTCGGCGAGGTGACGTGGTCGATCACGGCTACCCGGGTCTTTGCACTCAGGCCGGCGGCGAACGCCTGGACCAGGCTGTCCTCCGAGAACGCCGGGAACGGCAGGGCGACCTCGACGACCTTCGCGCCGCTGCGCGACGCCACCCAGCGGACCGTGTTCTTGACGGCGTTGTAGGTTTGGTCGGTGATCAGGATCTCGTCGCCGGGCGCAAAGCCGAACGAGCGCAGGATCGCGTTCACCGCCTGGGTGGCGTTCTCGACCATGGCGATCGAGCGGCCGGAAACCCCGAGATGCGCGGACAGCCGCTCGGCGGCGACCCGCAGGCCGGGCCGGAACTCGCGCTCCATGAACCGACTCGGTTCCGCCTCGAGGCGGTCCTGCCAGCGGCGCTGCGCGAGGGTGACCGCCTTCGGCGTGGCCCCGTAGGAGCCGTGGTTGAGGTAGATGGCGCCGTCCTCGAGCTGGAACAGCCGGCGGGCGGGCGCTCCGAAGGCGGGAACGTCGCTCATGGCCGGATGGTGGCGCGATTTCGCGGCCGACGCCAGACTAGTCGGCAGCATCCCCGCGGGTAACCCGCAGCCCGTCGAGATAGACCGCGTCCAACTGCGACTCCTGCAGGAACCGGAGGGCATCTGACGGCGATTCGACGATCGGCTCGGCCGGGCCGTTGAACGACGTGTTCATGACCAGCGGTATGCCGGTCCGGCGGTGGAAGTGATCGAGCACGCCATGAAACACGCCGCAGCTGGCATCGACGGTCTGGATCCGCGACGAACCGTCGACATGGGTGATCGCCGGGACCGCACGCGACCGGACCTGGGCGGTGAACAGCATGAACGGGGAGGGCGTCGGAGCCCCCTCGAACCATTCGGCGGCATGCTCGCGGAGCACCGCGGGGGCGAACGGCCGCCAGTGCTCGCGGGACTTCAGGTCGTTGACGCGCCGCCACTGCGTCTCCGGTCGCGGATCCGCCAGGATCGAGCGGTGCCCGAGGGCCCGCGGCCCGATCTCGCTGCGGCCCTCGAACCACCCGATGACGCGGCCCGACGCCAGGTCGTTCGCCGCTTCCGCGGCAGGGTCCGGCAGGCTCCGGGCCCGGACCGCCGAGCCGCAGGCGGAAACCGCGTCCGCGATCGCCTCCTGCGAGTACTGCGACCCCTGGTAGGCGAGCCCGGCCGAGTCGGAATGAAACGGTGTCCGGGGCTGGTCCATGACGTCGTGCAGCAGGGCCAGGGCGGCCCCCTGGCTCAGGCCGGAATCGTCGCAGGCCGGCGGCACGAAAACGCGCCCGTAGGGGCCATCGGCGTGGACGCGGCTGTTGGTCGGGCAGTTCAGCGCGCCGCCGCCGCCGAGGGCCAGGGTACCGACCCGCTGCCCGGCCTCCTGCAGTGCCGTCGACAGGGTATTCACGTCGTTCAGGGTGCAGGCTTCGAACAGCGCCTGGGCCGACGCCGCCACGTCGACCTCCAGGCGCCGCAGGTGCTGGGACCCGTATGCACCGGGCTCGTGACTGGCCAGCATCGCGTCGGGATCGGGATACCCGGACGCAACGACGGCGCGGGTGTGCGCCTCGAACTTGTCCAGGACGGTGAACCGGTCGGGCTTGTGGCCGGCGGCGTAGTCGTCGCCGAAGATCTCGTAGGCGTTGCCGACGAAGTCCGGCTTGTTGAACCGCGGCTCGCCGAACGGAGCCAGCCCCATCAGCTTGCCGGCACCGCCGCCGTGACCGAGGTGGAAGATCTCGGCGGTGCGCTGGTAGAGGTGGCCGTGATAGGCGTAGTTCGGGCCGATCGGGATGATCCGGTTGCCCTGGCCCAGCGCGAACAGGCCGCCGACATAGCCCGGCTCGGGCGACCAGGCATCGCCATTGTCGATCGTGTAGACGGCAGCGGACTCGGCGTCGGACTGGTAGTACGCGAGGGCGGCGTGGGCCAGGTGATGGGGAACGATCACGCCCGGCTTCTTCACGCCGCGCAGCCCGACCTCGATCGGCTGATAGCCGAAGCGGACTTCCCGCAACTCGTCGACCTTGCGAGCCCACTCCGTCACGTCGGTCCGCGCGAACCGACGCGTCCACCAGGGCGGGGTGTAGGACCATTCGAAATTCGCCAGGACGCCGCGGTCTGGGTCGATGGTGCCCAGGTCGTCGTCCAGATACTCGTTCCAGCGGATACCGGCGATCCGGCCGGCGCGCCGGGCCGCCGCCGACTGCCGCTGGCGGTACCACTCCTGGGCCCGGGCCTGGGCACGCTGCTCGCGCGGCGTGAAGCCGAGGGTGTCGTGGGTCGGGTCGGCCAGCGCGAACGAGAAAGCGTCGGGATCGACGAAGATGAACGGCCAGGACTGGGTCGAGGCGACCGCGACGGCATCGACGTCGTTCCAGTCGAGGCCGAACCGCACCAGCGCGGCCTCGATCGTCTCGGCGGTCATCAGGGCGCAGCGCTTGCGGCGCGCGAACCGTTCCCGCAGATGCACCCCGAGGGTCACGCCGTCGGCGATGGCAGTGACGCCGGCATCGTGTGCGACTGAAAGTCCGAGGACAATCATCGGAGCTCGACCTCGAACCTGCGGGAACGGGAGGATCGGCCGTGAATACGGTGGCCGGGTGCTCGAAGTCAATCGACGCAGGGTAGAAGAGACGAATGCTGCGGAACCGCGGCTGGCTCTGCTACCCTGACGTTCCGACCTCCGGAGGAGCGCCTGCTTGGCCTGGTTCGATGGCTTCGACCGCCGTGACGTCACCACGTCCGGTACGGTGATCCACGTGCGTGCCGGAGGGAGCGGGCCTCCGCTGCTGCTGCTGCACGGCCATCCGGAGACGCACCTGATGTGGCGTCACCTGGCGCACCGGCTGGCCGAGCGGTTCACCGTCGTCGCTGCCGACCTTCGCGGTTACGGCGCTTCGGGCAAGCCGCCGTCGGACGGCGACCACGCACCCTATTCCAAGCGCGCCATGGCGCGCGACATGGCCGAGGTCATGACCGCCCTGGGCCACCGGCGCTTCATGGTCGCCGGGCACGACCGGGGCGGCAGGGTCGCGCACCGCCTGGCCCGCGACCACCGGGACCGGGTCACCCGGCTCGCGGTGCTGGACATCTGTCCGACGCTCGACATGTACGAGCGGACCGACATGGCGTTCGCCCGCGCCTACTATCACTGGTTCTTCCTGATCCAACCCTACGACTACCCGGAGCGGATGATCGGGGCCGATCCGGCGTTCTACCTGCGTGCCAAGCTGGGGCGGGCGGCCGCGGCCGGCGCGTTTCCGGCCGACGTCGTGGCCGAGTACCTGCGGCACTTCGCCCGGCCCGAGACGATCCATGCGGTCTGCGAGGACTACCGGGCGAGCGCCGGCATTGACCTCGAGCACGACCGGGCCGATCGCGACCGGCCGCTGGATATCCCGGTTCTGGCCTTGTGGGGCGCGGACGGAGTCGTCGGCCGGACCTACGACGTCGCGGCGGTCTGGCAGGCCTATACGACCCGGCCGGTCCAGGGGACCGCCATTCCCGGCGGCCATTTCCTGGCCGAGGAGGCGCCGGACGAGACCCTGGCCGCACTTCTGCCGTTTTTGGAAGGGTAAGCGAACGCCATGACGCTCTTCGCACGCCTGCGCGCCTACTTCTTCGCCGGAATTCTGGTCACCGCGCCGATCGGGATCACCCTGTACCTGACGTGGCTGATCATCGACTTCATCGATGGGACGGTCACGCCGCTGATCCCGTCCCGGTACAACCCCGAGACCTATCTTCCGTTCGGCGTCCCCGGGCTCGGCTTGATCGTGGCGGTGGTCTTCCTCACCCTGATCGGCGCCCTGACCGCCGGCCTGGTCGGGCGCTGGGTGGTCAGGCTGTTCGACCGCCTGATGCAGCGCATGCCCGTGGTCCGCAACATCCACAGCGCGCTGAAGCAGATCCTTGAGACCGTGCTGGCCCAGCAGTCGAAGGCGTTCCGTCAGGTCGTGCTGGTGGAGTACCCGCGGCAGGGTATCTGGGCGCTCGGCTTCATCACCGGCGACACCGTCGGCGAGGTTCAGCACCTGACCGAGGACGACGTGGTGAACGTGTTCCTGCCGACCACGCCGAACCCGACGTCGGGCTTTCTGCTGTTCGTGCCGCGGTCGGACGTGTTCGTGCTGAGCATGACGGTCGAGGAGGGAATCAAGATGGTGGTGTCCGGCGGCATCGTCACGCCACCCGACCGTCGCCCGACCTCGCAGCAGGAACAGCCCCGAATTCCCTCGACGCGGCCGGCGGCCTGACGGTCGGGCCACCTGGATCAATAGAGCGTTAACCATCCCGCGCTATCAATGCCTGCCGTCTGGCTTCGGGCCGGGCGGCATCGGGCGTCTGACGTGTGGGGGCCATGCATTCGAACCGTCGACCGGGTCGATCCCCGGATGGGGCGAGAGCGCCGATCGCGGGTACCGATCCTGGATCGGTGCATGACGGGGCGGTGCGGGCGGAGACGGTCCGACTGCTCTATCAGTCGCCGTTCCCGGCGCTGGCCAATCTCGTCGTCGCGACGTTGCTGGTCGCCGTCGCGTGGGAGGCCGTTCCCGGCGCCTGGCTGGTTGCATGGCTGGCCGCGATGGCCCTGGCGACCGGTGTGCGCCTTGCCCTGTGGCGGGCCTTCGCCCGCTCCGGGCACGCCGGCTGCGGCGCGGTTCTCTGGGAACGCCGGATGCTGTTCGGCGTGACCGTCGTCGGGCTCCTGTGGGCGGCAACCGGGGCGGCGGTGGCGGCCGTCGACCTGCCGATCCAGGTCGAAGGCGTCGTCGCCATTTCCGTCGGCGGGATGATTGCCGGCGCGATGTTCTCGATGACTGCCAGCGCGGCGGTGTTCCGCGCCTACGTGATTCCGGCGGCGCTCGGCCCCATCGTCGGCTTCATGGCCGTCGGCGACCGGGACCACGTGGCGGTCGCCGGCATGGGGCTCGTGTACCTTCTCGTGGTGCTGCTGTGGGGCCGGAGCGCCGAACGCGCCATCGTCAACGGGATCCGGCTGCGCCTTCAGAACGAGGCGCTGGTGGCGGACCTGAAGGCCGCGCGCGACCGTGCCGACGCGGCCGAGAAGCTCAAGCAGGAGAGCTTCGCGAACCTGGGCCACGAGCTGCGGACCCCGCTGAACGCCATCATCGGCTTCGCGCAGTCGCTCGAGATCGAGCTGTGGGGGCCGTTGGGGAGCCCGCGTTACCGGGAGTACGCGCACGCCATCGGCTCCAGCGGCAGACATCTCTACGAGCTGATCCAGGGCATCCTGGACATCGCGCGGCACGACGCCGGCATCCTGGAACTCGACGAGACGCGCGTCGAGCTGGCGGGGCTGGTCGGGAACTGCGTCGGGATGATGGAGGGAGCGGCCCGCAGCAAGGGCGTGACGCTGTCCGCGAACGCGGACGGCGGCGCGGTCGCCGTGCTGGCGGACGCCACCAAGCTGCGGCAGATCCTGATCAACCTGCTGGCCAACGCGGTCCGGTTCACACCGTCGGGGGGGCGTGTGACCGTGGCCACCCGGCTGCGCGACGGCGGCGGCGTCGAAATCGAAGTGCGCGACACCGGCATCGGCTTGGCGGCGGAGGATATCCCGCGCGCGCTCGAGCCGTTCGTCCAGGTCGGGCAGGCGATGGCCGGGGACTCCGGCGGGGCCGGGCTGGGGCTGCCGCTTTCCAAGCGGCTGGCCGAACTGCACGGGGGGCGGCTCGAGATCGACAGCAACCCGGGGGACGGAACCGCCGTGCGCGTCGTCCTGCCGGCGGCCCGGGTCGTCGAGCGGCAATAGCCCGGCGTCAGGCGCCGCGCAGGTAGCGGACGGCGGCGTCGCGCTCGAACAGGTACAGCAGGACGCGGGCGGCCTGGCCGCGGGGACCGTCGAGCTCCGGGTCCTGGCCGAGCAGCAGGCGGGCGTCGTCGCGGGCTACCGGAAACAACCCGGCATGGGCCGCCGGGTCCGCCAGCTTGAACGTCGGCAGGCCGCTCTGGCGGGTGCCGAGAACCTCGCCGGCGCCGCGCAGCTTCAGGTCCTCCTCGGCGATCCGGAAGCCGTCCTCGCTCTCGCGCATCACCGCCAGCCGGGCGCGTCCGGTTTCCGTCAGCGGCGCGCCGTACAGCAGCAGGCAGGTCGAGTCCTTGTCGCCCCGGCCGATCCGGCCGCGCAGCTGGTGCAACTGGGCCAGGCCGAAGCGCTCGGCATGCTCGATGACCATGACCGTCGCGTCCGGGACGTCGACGCCGACCTCGATGACCGTGGTGGCGACCAGCAGGTCGACCGAGCCGTTCTTGAACGCGTCCATCACCGCGTCCTTCTCGGGGCCCTTCATGCGGCCGTGCACCACGCCGACCCGGTCGCCGAACCGGCGGCGCAGGGTCGAGGCCCGTTCCTCGGCGGCGGCGACGTCGAGCTTCTCGGATTCCTCGACCAGCGGGCAGACCCAGTAGACCTTGGCGCCCTGGTCGAGTTTGCGCGCGACCCCGTCGACCACCTCGCCGAGCCGGTCCAGGGGCACGGTCCTGGTGTCGATCGGCCGGCGGCCCGGCGGCTTCTCGGTCAGCCGCGACACGTCGAGGTCGCCGTAGGCCGTCATCAGCAGGGTGCGGGGGATCGGCGTGGCGGTCATGACCAGGGTGTCGACCGCCTGGCCCTTACCGCCCAGGCTCATGCGCTGGTGGACGCCGAAGCGGTGCTGCTCGTCGATCACCGCCAGCGCCAGGTCGCGGAACTCGACGCCCTCCTGGAACAGGGCGTGGGTACCGACCACGATCGAGGCGGTTCCCTCGGCGATCCGCCCGACGACGGCGGCCCGTGCCTTGCCCTTGTCGCGGCCGGTCAGGATCTCGACCCGGATTCCGGCCTTGCGGGCCAGCGGCTCGATGGTCGCGAAGTGCTGGCGCGCGAGGATCTCGGTCGGCGCCATCAGGGCGGCCTGGGCGCCGCACTCGACCGCGTTCAACATGGCGATCAGGGCGACCAGGGTCTTGCCGCTGCCGACGTCGCCCTGCAGCAGCCTCAGCATGCGAGACTCCGAGGCCATGTCGCCCTCGATCTCCGCCAGGGCCGAGCGCTGCGCGCCGGTCAGGGCGAACGGCAGGGCAGCGATCACGGCGTCGCGCAGCCGGCCGTCGCCCCGGATCGACCGGCCCTTCTGGCGTTTCATGCGGGCCCGGACCAGCGCCAGCGCCAGCTGGTTCGACAGGATCTCGTCATAGGCCAGGCGCGCGCGCGCCGGCGTCGACGGCTCCAGGTCGGCCGCATCCCCTGGCGCGTGGACCCTGCGAATGGCTTCGTCCCAGCGCGGCCAGCCGCGCTGCGCGACCAGCGACGGGCTGATCCACTCCGGCAAAGTCGGCAGGCGCTCCAGCGCGCCGCCGACCGCCTTGCCAAGGATGCGCACCGGCAGGCCCTCGGTGGTCGGGTAGGTCGGCTCGACGATGCGGATCTGGTCGGCCTCGGCCTCCGGGACGACGTGGTCGGGATGCGCCATCTGGGCGCGTCCCTGGAAGCGTTCGACCCGGCCGCTGACCACCCGCCGCTCGCCGACCGGCAGCAGCTTCTCCAGCCAGTCGCCCTTGGCGTGGAAGTAGACCAGGTCGATGTCGCCGTGGCCGTCGGTGCACACCACCCGGTACGGCCCGCGCCGGTTCGGGCTCGGCTGGTGGCGCAGCACGGTGAGGGTGAGGGTGGCGATCCGCCCTTCGGGGGCCTCGGGAATCGGCGGCGCCGGCCGGCGGTCGACCACGCCCGACGGCAGGTGCCACAGCAGGTCGACCAGCTGCGGGCCGGCGGCCTTCTCGATCAGCTTGGCGTAGCGCGGGCCGACGCCCTTGATCCGGCCGACTTCGGCGAACAGCGGGAAGAGGAGCTCCGGGCGCACGGTCGATCGGATCCGGGTTCGGTTGCGGGATGCCGGCACTGGCCGCCGGCCGGCCAAGGCTTTATACCCTAAGCCCGATCGACCGAGAGAGAGGAGACGGGGGATGGCCGCGGTGCTCGACGCCCGGCGCAAGCGCCTCTACTACCGCAGCGCCTACACCGGCACCAAGGAGACCGACGTGTTCCTCGGTGCGTTCGCCGAGCGCCACCTGGCGGAGCTCGACGACCAGCAGCTCGACGACTACGAGAAGCTCCTCGAAATCGCCGACCCGCGGCTCTACAAGTGGATCACCGCCCAGGAAACGCCGCCGGCCGAGTACGACACCCCGGTGCTGCGGATGATCCAGGCTTTCGATCTGACCGGTTGAACCGTCTCTGTCGTACCGGATGACCATGGATCTGTCGTCGTTTCCCGCCGCCGTCGGCCGGGTCACCATCGCGTCGGCCCCGGAAGGGCTCGACGCCGTCGCCCTGGTGCGGCTCGCCCGGGACCGCGGGCGGGTGCTGCACGTCGCGCGCGACGACGCGCGGCTGGCGGCGCTGGCCCGGACCATCGGCTTCGTCGACCCGGCACTCGCTGTCCTGAGCTTCCCGGCCTGGGACTGCCTGCCGTACGACCGGGTGTCGCCGAACGGCGAGATCCTCAGCCGGCGCGTCGAGACCCTGGCCGAGCTGTCGGCGATGGAGGCCGGGGACGGGCCGCTGGTGGTGCTCACCACCGTCAACGCGGTGCTGCAGCGGGTGCCGCCGCGGCGCTACTTCGAGGGCGCCTCGCTGACCCTGAAGGTCGGCCAGGAGATGCCGCTCGACGACCTGCTGGCGGTGTTCACCCGCAGCGGCTACGGCCGGACCGACACGGTGCGCGAGCCCGGCGAGTACGCGGTGCGCGGCGGTATCGTCGACGTCTTTCCGACCGGCATGGACGAGCCGGTCCGCCTCGACTTCTTCGGCGACGAGCTGGAGGCCGCGCGGCCGTTCGACGCGATGACCCAGCGGACCTCGGGCAAGCTCGACAGGGTGGTGTTCCGGCCGGTCGGCGAGACGCTGCTGGACGACCAGTCGATCCATCGCTTCCGGACCGGCTACCGGGCGCTGTTCGGCGCCGAGGTGGCCTCGGATCCGGTGTACGAGGCAGTGTCGGCCGGGCACCGGCACGGTGGCATGGAGCACTGGCTGCCGCTGTTCCACGACGGCATGGCGACCCTGCTCGACTACGTCGGCGAGGTGGCCGTCACCCTCGACCACCAGGTCGACGAGGTGGCGACCGCCCGGTTCGAGCAGATCGCCGAGTACTACGACGCCCGCCGCCAGATGCTGCGGGCCGGCGGGGCCGAGTCCGGCGGCATCTACCGGCCGTTGCCGGCCGACGCGCTGTATCTCGGCCCGGACGAATGGACGGCGCTGCTGGCCGACCGGCCGGTCGGCGCGCTGACGCCGTTCGCCGCCCCGCCGGGCGCCGCGGTCATCGACCTGGGGGCCGCCGGCGGGGTCGATTTCGCCGAGGCCCGCACCCGCGGCGGTTCGGCGGTGTACGATGCGGCGCGCGACGCGATCGCCGCCGAGGTGACCGCCGGCCGTCGGGTGGTCGTCGCCGGCTACAGCGAGGGCTCGCGCGACCGGCTGGCCAGCCTGCTGCGCGACCACGGCGTCGAACCGATCGAGCCGGTCGACAGCATGGCCGCGACCGAGGCGCTGCCGCGCTCCACCGTGGCGGCCGCCGTATTGCCGCTGGAACGCGGCTGGCGGCACGACAACCTCACGGTGATCGCCGAGCCCGACCTGGTCGGCGAGCGCATGGCCCGGCCGTCCAGCCGCCGGCGCCGGCGCGGCGAGGAGTTCCTGCAGGAGGTCGGGGCGCTCGAGGCCGGCGACTACGTCGTGCATGCCGAGCACGGCATCGGCCAGTACCTCGGCCTGGACACCCTGGAGATCGGCGGCGCCCCGCACGACTGCCTGCGGCTGGTCTATGCCGGCGGCGACAAGCTGTTCGTGCCGGTCGAGAACATCGAGATTCTGTCGCGCTACGGCTCCGAGGACAGCAACGCCCAGCTCGACAAGCTCGGCGGGGCCGCCTGGCAGGCCCGCAAGGCCCGGGTCAAGAAGCGGCTGCGCGACATGGCCGAGGGCCTGATCGCGATCGCCGCGGAGCGCGAGCTGCGCCGCACCGAGGCGCTGTATCCGCCGGCGGGCGTCTACGACGAGTTCTGCGCCCGCTTCCCGTACACCGAGACCGACGACCAGCTGAAGGCGATCGACGAGGTGCTGGGCGACCTGGCGTCGGGCCGGCCGATGGACCGGCTGGTGTGCGGCGATGTCGGCTTCGGCAAGACCGAGGTGGCGCTGCGGGCCGCGCTGGTGGTGGCGATGCAGGGCTACCAGGTGGCGGTGGTGGTGCCGACGACCCTGTTGTGCCGCCAGCACTTCCGCGGGTTCAAGGAGCGGTTCCAGGGGCTGCCGATCCGGATCGAGCAGCTGTCGCGGCTGGTCTCGAACAAGGAAGCCGCCGAGATCCGCAAGGGCATCGCCGCCGGCGACGTGAACCTGGTGGTCGGGACCCACGCGGTGCTGTCGAAGCAGATCAACTTCAACAACCTCGGCCTGCTGATCGTCGACGAGGAGCAGCATTTCGGGGTCGCCCAGAAAGAGCGGCTCAAGGACCTCCGCAAGGACGTCCACGTGCTGACCATGACCGCGACGCCGATCCCGCGGACCTTGCAGATGGCGCTGTCGGGCGTGCGCGAGCTGAGCCTGATCGCCACCCCGCCGGTCGACCGGCTGGCGGTCCGCACCTTCGTCATGCCCTATGACGGGGTGATCATCCGCGAGGCGATCCTTCGCGAGCGCTACCGCGGCGGCAAGACGTTCTACGTGTGCCCGCGGGTCGAGGATTTGAGCCGGGTGCACGACCGCCTGACCAAGCTGGTGCCGGAGGCGAAGATCGGTGTCGCGCACGGCCGCATGGGGGCGACCGAGCTCGAGGACGTGATGACCGCGTTCACCGACGGCGGCTACGACATCCTGCTGTCGACCAACATCGTCGAGTCCGGTCTGGACATCCCGAGCGCCAACACCATCGTCATCCACCGGGCCGACATGTTCGGCCTGGCCCAGCTCTATCAGCTGCGCGGGCGGGTCGGACGGTCGAAGACCCGGGCCTACGGCTACCTGACCACCCACCCGAGCAAGGTGCTGACCCCGGTCGCCAAGCGCCGGCTGGAGGTCATGCAGACCCTCGACAACCTGGGTGCCGGGTTCTCGCTGGCCAGCCACGACATGGACATCCGCGGGGCCGGCAACCTGCTGGGCGAGGAGCAGTCGGGGCACGTCAAGGAAGTCGGCATCGAGCTGTACCAGGAACTGCTGCGCGAGGCGGTCGAGGCGGCCAAGTCGGGCGAGGGGCTGGAGGTCGAGGAGAGCGGCTGGACGCCGCAGATCGCCATCGGCATGCCGGTGATGATCCCGGAGGCCTACGTGCCGGACCTGTCGGTTCGGATGAGCCTGTACCGGCGCATCGCCACCCTGTCGGACGAGGGCGAGATCGACGCCTTCGCGGCCGAACTGGTCGACCGCTTCGGCAAGCTGCCGGCCGAGGTCGAGAACCTGCTGAAGATCGTCGCCATCAAGCGGCTGTGCCGGGCCGCCGGCGTCGAGAAGGTCGATGCCGGCCCGAAGGGTGCGACCCTGGCGTTCCGCAACAACGACTTCAAGAACCCGGCCGGGCTGGTCGCCTTCATGCAGAAGCAGGCGGGAACCGTCCAGCTCCGCCCGGATCACCGGATGGTCTACCGCCGGCCCTGGGACAAGCCGGAGCAGCGCGTCGTCGGGCTCACCCGGCTGATGCAGGAACTGGTGGCGATCGCGGCTTAGCGCTGCCCTGTGGGTCCGGGCTTTACGGCCGGGATGAGGACTTAGAAGGCAACCAACGCCCTCATCCCGGCCGGAGGGGCAAGGCCCCGGAGAGCCGGGACCCAGACGACCACGGATATCAGGACGGAGAAGTCAGGCCAGGTTCGCGGCCGGCGGGCGGTTGGCGGCCTCGCTGCGCACCAGCTCGAACAGCGGATAGAACGCCTCCGGCTCCTGGGCGCCGGCCAGGGCGTAGTGCCGGTCGAAGATGAAGCAGGGCACGCCGTTGATCCCGCTCTCGTAGGCGAACCGGGTCTCCGCCAGCACGTCGGCCAGTCCCTCGTTGCCTTCGAGGAAGGCGGCGGCCTCGCCGCGCGACAGCCCGACCTCTTCCGCGAGGTCGGCGAGCCGGTCCAGGTCACCGAGATCGACGCCCTCGGTGAAGTAGGCGGTGAACAGCCGCTCGACCAGCGCGTCGCCCTGGCCCAGCGCGGTGGCGAACCGGATCAGCCGGTGGGCCCGCACGGTGTTCGGGGTCTGGGCGATCAGGTCGAAACGGAAGTCGATGCCCTCGCGCTCGCCGTTCTGCCGGATCGTCTCGTAGATCTGGCCGGCCCGCTCCGAGCCGCCGAACTTCGCTTCCAGGTAAAGTTTCCGCGGCATCCCCTGGACCGGCATGTCGGGGTTGAGCTGGAAGGCCCGCCAGCAGATCTCCACGTCGCCCTGCGGCCGTTCGCGCAGCGCGCGCTCCAGCCGGCGCTTGCCGATGAAGCACCACGGGCAGATCACGTCGGAGAAGATATCGATGCGCATTGCGACGACCGTAACGCCATCCGGCGTCTTCACTCAACCCGCTCGACTTGACGATCCTGCGAGGGCGGGAAACCCTAGGCGCCGCCACCCTGGCCCCGACATTCATTCAGAGCCCCGATGAGCGCCTCGATCTACGACCGCGACCTGCCTGCCGGACCGGCCAATCACGCGCCGCTGACGCCGCTGGATTTCCTGGACCGGGCGGCGAGCACCTATCCCGACAAGGTGGCGGTGGTGCACGGCGAGGCCGGCTGGACCTACGGCGAGATGTACGCCCGTTGCCGGCGGCTGGCGTCGGCTCTGGCGGCCCGCGGTATCGGTGTCGGCGACACCGTCTCGATCCTGGCGCCCAATACCCCGGCAATGCTGGAGGCGCATTACGGGGTGCCGATGGCGGGGGCGGTGCTGAACGCCATCAACATCCGGCTCGACGCCCAGGCGATCGGCTTCATCCTGGACCACGGGGAGTCGAAGCTGGTGCTGGTCGACCGCGAGTTCACCGGCGTGATGGCGGAGGCGGTCGCGGCCAGCGCGACCAGGCCGCCCGTCGTCTGGATCGACGATCTGCTGGCCGAATCGGGCGAGCCGCTCGGCGAGATGGAGTACGAGGAGCTGCTGGCGACCGGCGATCCCGCGTATGCCTGGACGCGCCCCGGGGACGAGTGGAAGGCACTGGCGCTGAACTACACCAGCGGCACCACCGGCAATCCGAAGGGAGTGGTGTTCCACCACCGCGGCGGGTTCCTGAACGCCATGGGCAACGCCATCGCCTTCGGCCTGGACGACAGCACCCGGTATCTCTGGACCCTGCCGATGTTCCACTGCAACGGCTGGACCTACACCTGGGCGGTGACCGCGGTGTGCGGCACCCATGTCTGCCTGCGCCGGGTCGATCCGGCGCTGATCTTCCCGGCGATCGCCGAGCATCGGGTCACTCACATGTGCGGCGCGCCGATCGTGCTGACCATGCTGATCCACGCCCCGGACGCGGTGAAGCGGCGGTTCGACCACACGGTCGCCATCGGCACCGGCGGGGCGGCGCCGCCGAGCGCGGTGATCGCCGGCATGGAGCGCATGGGCTTCAAGGTGACCCATTTATACGGCCTGACCGAGACCTACGGGCCGTCGACGATCTGCGCCTGGCCGCCGGAATGGGACGCCCTCGACCTCGACGCCAAGGCCCGCAAGATGGCGCGCCAGGGCGTGTGGTACCCGACCATCGAGGGCATGCGTGTGGTCGACACCGAGACCGGCCGCGACGTTCCCGACGACGGCGAGACCATCGGCGAGCTCTGGCTGCGCGGCAACACGGTAATGAAGGGGTACCTGAAGAACCCGAAGGCGACCGCCGAGGCGCTGGCCGAGGGCTGGTTCCATACCGGCGACCTGGCGGTGATGCACGGCGACGGCTACATCGAGGTCAAGGACCGCTCCAAGGACATCATCATCTCCGGCGGCGAGAACATCTCGTCCCTGGAGGTCGAGGACGTGCTGTTCCGGCATCCGAAGATCATGGAGGCCGCGGTGGTGGCCCGCCCGGACGACAAGTGGGGCGAGACGCCGTGCGCCTTCGTCACCGTCAAGCCCGGCGCCGAACTGACCGCCGAGGAGGTGATCGCCTACTGCCGCGAGAACCTGGCGCACTTCAAGGCGCCGCGGACCATCGTGTTCTGCGAGCTGCCGAAGACCTCGACCGGCAAGATCCAGAAGTTCGTGCTGCGCGAGCGGGCGGGGGCGTTGTAGTGGGGCGTTGTAGTCAGGCGTCCTCGTCGAGTTCGGCGAAGTCCGGCGGCGCCGCGTCGATCGCCCGGCCGTCGCGGATGACGATGCGGTCGCCCTGCGGCCGCGCGATCAGCTCGTCGTAGCGCCGCGCGCTGAACAGGATCAGGTCGGCCGGTGCGCCGACCGCGATCCGGCCGGCCGCGATGCCCATGACGGTGGCCGGGGTGCGCGCGACTGCGGCCGGCCAGGGCGCCACCGGAAGGTCCAGATGGCCGAGCCGGACGGCGGCGCGGAACACTTCCATCAGGTCGAGATCGCCGTAGGCGTGGAACGGGTCGCGGGTGTTGTCGCTGGCGACCGACACCGCGATCCCGTGGCCGGCCATTTCCAGCAGCGGAGCGAGGCCGCGCAGGCGCGGGCTGCGGCCGGGAGCGCGATCCTGAAGGTAGAGGTTGCAGAGCGGCAGCGAGACCGCGGCCACGCCCAGGTCCGCCATCCGGGCCATGCTGGCGGCCGCCTCGGCGTCGGCGCGCGCCGACAGGCTGCACAGGTGACCGAGCGTGACCGGCCCGTCGAACCCGGTGCGCTCGATGGCGTCCAGCACCCGGTCGACTTCGTGGATCGCGGGGTCGAGGGTCTCGTCGACGTGCATGTCGACGGCCAGGCCGTGGTCGGCGGCCAAGGTGAACACCCGGTCGAGCAGGGCGTCGGCCTCGGGCACCGGATAGGTCACCGCGCCCAGGACGCCGCCGTGATCGACGACCAGGGCGGCGATCCGCCGGGCGTAGTCCAGGTCGGCGTAGCCGGCAATCGACAGCAGCGACACCGGCTGGATTGCGATCCGCCCGGCCCAGGCCTCGCGTACCGGCGCCAGCGCCCGCCACGAGCGCTCCGGATCGTCTTGGGAGGTGTCGAGGTGCGTGCGGACGGCGACCGTGCCGTGGGCGTAGGCGCACTTCAGGGCGAACTCCATGCGCCGGCGGATGTCTTCGGCCGTCCAGCGGGTGCCGCGGTCGCCGGGGACGGCGGCGAGCGCGCCGTCGAAATCGGCGGTCGGGTTCGGCGCGCGTGGCAGGATGTGACCCTTGTCGAGATGGACGTGCAGGTCGACCAGCCCCGGCCAGACCTGCCGGCTCCGGCGGTCGACCAGAGGAATGTCGCCCGTGCCTGTGCCGGGCGGGGCGACGTCGGCGACCTGGCCACCTTCGACGAGGATGTCGCACAGGGTCAGGCCGTCGGGGCCCGGCGCGAGCGGCGAGTCGAGCAGGACGGAGGGCACGGCGGCCCGGGCCAGGACGTAGCGGCCAGACGTCGGAATCATCATTCCTCGCGGCGCGCCGCGCTTTCGTGCCAGCGGCGCAGGATCGGGAGCGGTTGGCCGGGACGGTGGCCGGACCGGCCGGCGAGATCAACGACAAAACGACAACATATTCGGGACCGGTTGCCGCCATCCGGGCGGCCGAACCGCAGGCGGGTCGCCCTCGGCCGACCCGTGGCGGAGTGCCGGTGGCGGCGTCCGGCAGAGCGGCCGCTCTTGATGTCCGGCCCCGGCGTCGTTATCTAGCCGGGCCTTCAGACCAGGGACACACTCGTCATGAGCTCGCTCGCCGAGGAGGTCGCCCGGCGCCGGACTTTCGCGATCATCTCGCACCCGGACGCCGGCAAGACCACGCTGACCGAGAAGCTGCTGCTGTTCGGCGGTGCCATCCAGCTCGCCGGTGCCGTCAAGGCGCGCGGCCAGGCCCGGCGTGCGCGCTCGGACTGGATGAAGGTCGAGCAGGAGCGCGGCATCTCGGTCGCCTCGTCGGTGATGACCTACGACTACGCCGGACGGACCTTCAATCTGTTGGACACCCCCGGCCACGAGGATTTCTCGGAGGACACCTACCGGACCCTGACCGCGGTCGACTCGGCGGTGATGGTGATCGACGCCGCCAAGGGCATCGAGGAGCAGACCCGCAAGCTGTTCGAGGTCTGCCGGCTGCGCGACGTGCCGATCGTCACCTTCGTCAACAAGCTGGACCGCGAGAGCCGCGACCCGTTCGAGCTGCTGGACGAGGTCGAGCAGACCCTGGCGCTCGACGTCTCGCCGGCGAGTTGGCCGATCGGCATGGGCTCGCGGTTCAAGGGCTGCTACGACCTGCTGCGCGACCAGCTCATCCTGGTCGAGCGCGGATCGCACGACCGGCCGGCCGAAGGCATCCAGTGCAGCGGCCTAGACGACCCCAAGCTCGACGAGCTGCTGCCGGCCGACCAGGTCCGGGAGCTGCGCGAGCAGGTCGAGATGGTGCGCGGCCTGTGCCCGGAGTTCGACCTCGAGGCGTTCCGCCACGGCACCATGACGCCGGTGTTCTTCGGCAGCGCCCTGAACAATTTCGGGGTGCGCGAACTGCTGGAGGGGGTGGCGGAGTTCTCGCCGCCGCCGCGGCCGCAGCCGGCGGTCGAGCGGGCGATCGACCCGGCCGAGGACAAGGTCTCGGCGTTCGTCTTCAAGATCCAGGCGAACATGGACCCCAAGCACCGCGACCGCATCGCCTTCGTGCGGCTCAGCTCCGGCCACTTCAGGCGCGGCATGAAGCTGAAGCACATCCGCAGCGGCAAGGTGCTGACCATGCACAACCCGGTGCTGTTCCTGGCCCGCGACCGCGAGACCGCGGAAGAGGCCTGGCCGGGCGACATCATCGGCATCCCTAACCACGGCAACCTGCGGATCGGCGACACCCTGACCGAGGGCGAGGAGCTGCACGTCACCGGCATTCCGAGCTTCGCGCCGGAACTGCTGCAGCGGGTGCGGCCGACCGACCCGATGAAGATGAAGCACCTGTCGCGGGCGGTCGAGCAGCTGGCGGAGGAGGGGGCTGCCAAGGCGTTCAAGACCCGCCTCGGCAGCCAGTGGATCGTCGGCGTCGTCGGCGCCCTGCAGTTCGAGGTTCTGGCCGACCGGATCCGCACCGAATACGACGTGCCGGTCACCTTCGAGACCGCCGGGCTGCATACAGCGCGCTGGATCGCCGCCGACGACCCGGCCGAGCTGAAGCGCTTCACCGACGCCCACCAGGGCGATCTGGCGGAGGACCACGACGGCGACCCGGTGTTCCTGGCGCGCAACGGCTGGCATCTCAAGCACACCACCGACACCTGGCCCAAGCTGCGGTTCCTGGCGACCAAGGAACAGGTCAACTGAGCCGCCCGGCGGCTGCCATCGTCCTGTCATTGAATCGTCGATTGCCGCCGGCATCGCCGCGCGGCAAAGTTCGGCCATGACGAACGAGACTGCGACCGCCGAAAGCCTGCTCGACCGCACGCTTCGGAACCTCAGATCGGCCTGGACCGAGTTCTCGGATTCCACCCGCTACTATCTTTCGGGCGCGCCGCGGCCGGATCTGCCCGGCGACGATCTGGCCAAGATCCGCCAGCAGATGCTGGACTGCCTGGAGGCCAAGGGCGGGGAAGTCTCGGCGCGGGCCCGCGCAGCCGAGCTCGGGCGTTCGTATCTGGCCCTGAACGCGACCGGGCGACATCGGTTCCTGGCCCTGCTGGCCGAGCAGTTCGGCCCCGACCGCGAGGAGGTGTCGGCGGCGGTCGCGGTGCTGCAGGATGCCGAGAGCGAGGAGGACCGCCGGCGGGCCGAGCGCCGGCTGCGCGAAGCGCTGGTGCCGCACTGGCGGCGGCTGCTCACCCGGTTCACTGCACTGCCGGAAGGGGTGAAGTTCCTGGTCGACCTGCGGGCGGAACTGCTGCCGATGGCCAGGAAGTCGCCGGAGCTGGCGGACCTCGACGCCGACCTGCGGGAACTTCTGGCGGCCTGGTTCGACGTCGGGCTGCTGGAACTGCGGCGCATCACCTGGGAGGCGCCGGCGGCGCTGCTGGAGAAGCTGATCGCCTACGAGGCGGTGCACAAGATCCGCTCGTGGGAGGACCTGAAGAACCGCCTCGATTCCGACCGCCGCTGCTTCGCCTACTTCCACCCGAACATGCCGCAGGAGCCGCTGATCTTCGTCGAGGTCGCGCTGGTCGACGGCATGTCCGACGGCGTGCAGGCGCTGCTCGACGAGAGCGCGCCGTCGACCGATCCGAAGGCGGCGAACACCGCGATCTTCTACTCGATCTCGAACGCCCAGCGCGGGCTGGCCGGCATCAGCTTCGGCAACTTCCTGATCAAGCGCGTCGTCGACGTGCTGGAGCACGAGTTCCCGAATCTGAAGACCTTCGCGACCCTGTCCCCGATTCCCGGATTCGGCAGTTGGTACGCGGAGGCGATCAAGGTCGGCGAAGGGCCGAAGCTGACGGCGTCGGAGCGGCGCGGCGTGCTGCAGGCACTGGGGCTGGAGGACGACGGCACCAGCGACACCGACCTGGTCGAGCGGGCGTTGGCGGTCGAGCAGTGGTGGACCGACCCGGCGCTGGCCGACGCGGTCAAGGCGCCGATGATGCGGCTGGCGGCGCGCTACCTGATGACCGCAAAGCGCGGCAACGGCACGGCGCGCGATCCGGTCGCCCATTTCCACCTGTCGAACGGCGCCCGGATGGAACGGCTGAACTGGCTCGGGGATCCGTCCCCGAACGGGCTGCGGCAGTCCCGCGGCATGATGATCAACTATCTCTACAAGCTGAGCGAGATCGACGACAACCACGAGGCCTACTCCGACGGGGGTCGGGTCACCGCGTCGTCGGCGATGCGGGCGCTCGCACGTTCCTGAACGGCCGCGAGCCGGCTCGGGTCCCCGCGGTTGACGCGGGGGGCGAGGTCATATAGCAGTGCGCCTCCTGACGTAGGGCGCGCAACGCTCGGCGCGGGTGTGGTGGAACTGGTAGACACGCTGGATTTAGGTTCCAGTGGCGCAAGCCATGGGGGTTCAAGTCCCTCCACCCGCACCACTCGTGCCGGTCGGACCGCGACCGCGGGCCCTTGATCGACCGGGTGTGTTCCATGCAAGTCAACGAGACCCTCAACGAGGGACTGAAGCGCGAATTCGAGATCGTCGTCCCGGCTTCGGAGATCGAAGCCGAACTCGACGGGCGGCTGGCCGAACTGGCGCCGCAGATGAGCCTGCCGGGCTTCCGCCCGGGCAAGGTTCCGCCGTCGCTGCTGAAGGCGCGCTACGGCGATTCCCTGCTGGGCGAGATCCTCGAGAAGGCGGTCAACAGCAATACCGAGATGGCGCTGAACGAGCGCGGTCTCCGGCCGGCCGTGCAGCCGCGCGTCGAGATCACCGCCTACGACAAGGGCAAGGACCTCGAGTACAAGGTTTCGGTCGAGCTGATGCCGGAGATCGAGCCGATCGACTTCAGCACGCTGACGGTCGAGCGGACCGTCGCGTCCGTCGACGACAAGGCGGTCGACGAGGCGCTCGAGCGCATGGCCGGCCAGCAGAAGGACAGCGAGCCGGTGACCGAGGACCGCGGCGCGGCCGAGGGCGACGTCGTGGTCATCGACTTCGAGGGCAAGATCGACGGCGTCGCGTTCGACGGCGGCGCGGCCCAGGACCACCACCTCGAGCTCGGCTCCAACACCTTCATCCCGGGTTTCGAGGGCCAGCTCGTCGGCGCCAAGGCCGGCGACAGCCGCGATGTGACCGTCAGCTTCCCGGACGACTACCAGGCCTCGCACCTGGCCGGTAAGGAGGCGGTGTTCGGCGTGACCGTGAAGGAGCTGCGGGCTCCGAAGCCGGTCGCCATCGACGACGAGTTCGCCAAGCGCTTCGGGCTCGACGACCTGCAGGCGCTGCGCGACGCGGTGCGCGAACAGATGCAGGGCGAATTCGCCGAGGCGGCGCGCGCCAAGACCAAGCGGTCGCTGCTCGACGCGCTGGCCGAGCGACACAGCTTCGGGGTCCCGCCGGGCATGGTCGAGGAGGAGTATCGCGGGATCGTCCACCAGGTGGTCGCGCACTCCGGGGGCGAGACCGGGCACGATCATGACCACGACCATGATCACGATCATGACCACGACCACGACCACGATCATCACGACCATTCCGGCCATCCGTCGGAGGACGAGAAGATTTCCGAGGAGGATCGCGCCGAGTACCGGCAGATCGCCGAGCGCCGGGTGCGCCTCGGGCTCCTGCTCTCCGAGGTCGGCCGGATGAACAACATCCAGGTCACCGACGAGGAGGTGACCAACGCCATCCGATCGCAGGCGGCGCGGTTCCCCGGCCAGGAGCGGTTCGTCTTCGAGTACTACCAGAAGAACCCGGAGGCGCTGGCCCAGGTGCGGGCGCCGCTGTTCGAGGACAAGGTCGTCGACTTCATTCTCGAGATGGCGACCGTCACCGAGAAGCAGGTGACGCCGGAGCAGTTGTTCGCCGAGGACGACGCCGACGAGGCGGCCGAGGAGCAGAAGGCCGAGGAGGCGAAGCCGAAGGCCAAGCCGAAGGCGAAGAAGACCAAGGCGAAGGCGAAGACCGACGACGCTCAGGAGACCTCGGCCGAGTGATCTCCGGCCGCGGTCACGTCGGGCTGGCGATCCGGCCCGACGCACCCCATATTGCGCTGACTGCTTCGAACTGGCCCGGACCCGGGCCACGACACCAGGACGAAGGTACGGCATCGATGTCCAGCCCGCACGAAATCACCATGAACTCCCTCGTGCCGATGGTGGTCGAGCAGACCAACCGCGGGGAGCGGGCCTACGACATCTACTCGCGGCTGCTGAAGGAGCGGATCATCTTCGTGATGGGGCCGATCAACGACGCGGTCGCGAGCGTGGTGTGCGCCCAGTTGCTGTTCCTGGAGGCGGAGAACCCGACCAAGGACATCGCCATGTACATCAACTCGCCGGGCGGCATCGTGACCTCCGGCCTCGCGATGTACGACACCATGGAGTACATCCGCCCGGAGGTCTCGACGGTCTGCATCGGCCATGCCGCCTCGATGGGCTCGCTGCTGCTGGCGGCCGGCGCTCCCGGCAAGCGGTTCTGCCTGCCGAACGCGAAGGTGATGATCCATCAGCCGTCCGGCGGCTTCCAGGGCCAGGCGACCGACATCGAGATCCACGCCCGCGAGATCATCCGCACCCGCGAGCGGCTCAACCAGATCTACGTCAAGCACACCGGTCGCTCGATGGACGAGATCGAGAAGGGCATGGACCGCGACAACTTCATGACCGCCGAGGAGGCCAAGGGGTTCGGCCTGATCGACGAGGTCATCGAGAAGCGGCCGACGCCCGTCGAGACCGACAAGACCGGCGCGTGACCGCGCGTTGCAGGCGCGACGAAGCCACATCGTGCCCTCGGTTAAGGAAATTTTACCGAGGTCCGTGGTCTTTTTCGCATTGTCGCCCCGGAAACCGGGCGGCTAACATAAATCCGGTGGACCAGACGACCAGGACCGAGAAACCATGAGCAAGTCCGGTAGCGGCGGCGGGGGCGATTCCAAGAACACCCTCTACTGCTCGTTCTGCGGGAAGAGCCAGCACGAGGTCCGCAAGCTCATCGCGGGGCCGACGGTCTTCATCTGCGACGAGTGTGTCGAACTCTGCATGGACATCATCCGTGAGGAGCACAAGACCACCCTCGTGAAGTCGCGCGACGGCGTTCCGACGCCTGGCGACATCTGCCAGGTGCTCGACGACTACGTGATCGGCCAGGGCAAGGCGAAGCGCATTCTGTCGGTGGCGGTGCACAACCACTACAAGCGGCTGGCGCATGGGCAGAAGAACAACGACGTCGAACTCGCCAAGTCGAACATTCTGCTGATCGGCCCGACCGGCTGCGGCAAGACCCTGCTGGCGCAGACCCTGGCGCGCATCATCGACGTGCCGTTCACCATGGCCGACGCGACGACCCTGACCGAGGCCGGCTACGTCGGCGAGGATGTCGAGAACATCATCCTCAAGCTGCTGCAGGCGGCCGACTACAACGTCGAGCGGGCGCAGCGCGGCATCGTCTACATCGACGAGGTCGACAAGATCAGCCGCAAGTCGGACAACCCGTCGATCACCCGCGACGTGTCGGGCGAGGGCGTGCAGCAGGCGCTGCTGAAGATCATGGAGGGCACGGTCGCCAGCGTGCCGCCGCAGGGCGGCCGCAAGCATCCGCAGCAGGAGTTCCTGCAGGTCGACACCACCAACATCCTGTTCATCTGCGGCGGCGCCTTCGCCGGGCTCGAGAAGATCATCTCGAACCGGTCGAAGGGATCCTCGATCGGCTTCGGCGCCGACGTCCGGGCCCCGGACGACCGCCGCACCGGCGAGATCCTGCGGGAGGTCGAACCGGAGGATCTCCTGAAGTTCGGCCTCATCCCGGAGTTCGTCGGGCGTCTGCCGGTGCTGGCGACGCTCGAGGATCTGGAGGAGGAGGCCTTGGTCGACATCCTCACCAAGCCGAAGAACGCCCTGGTCAAGCAGTACCAGCGGCTGTTCGAGATGGAGGACGTCAGGCTGGAGTTCCGCGACGACGCGCTGCGGGCGATCGCGCGCAAGGCGATCGACCGGAAGACCGGGGCCCGCGGCCTGCGCTCCATCATGGAAAGCATCCTGCTCGACCCGATGTACGACCTGCCGTCGCTGGAAGGCGTCGACGAGATCATCATCAACGGGGACGTCGTGAGCCAGGGCGCCAAACCCATCATGGTCCACGCCGAGCGTCGCGAGGACGTCAGTACCGGCGCTTGAACGTTTCGGCCTTGATTGGCAGAGGGACGGGCGCCACCTAACAGGTCGTGCGCAGGGTCCCATCCCCCGCCCTGCGTGACGCGAGACCGACCAGATCGCGGGGGAGGCGCTTAGTTGAGGCCAAAACACGTGACCCTTGGTACCGAAGTCTTTCCGGTTCTGCCGTTGCGGGACATCGTCGTCTTCCCGCACATGATCGTCCCGCTGTTCGTGGGGCGCGACAAATCGGTGCGGGCCCTCGAAGACGTGATGAAGGATGACAAGCAGATCCTGCTCGTCACCCAGAAGAACGCCGGCGACGACGACCCGGCCGCCGAGGACATCTTCGAGGTCGGCACGATCGGCACCGTCCTGCAGCTGCTGAAGCTGCCCGACGGCACCGTCAAGGTGCTGGTCGAGGGTGGCCGCCGTGCCCGCATCAAGCGCTACACCGCGACCGACGCGTTCTTCGAGGCCGAGGCCGAGGAGATCGAGGAGGATGCCGGCGAGCGCCAGGAGGTCGAGGCGCTGTCGCGGGCGGTGATCGCGCAGTTCGAGCAGTACATCAAGCTGAACAAGAAGATCCCGCCGGAGGTGCTGGTTTCGGTCAACCAGATCGAGGAACCGGCCAAGCTGGCCGACACCATCGCCTCGCACCTGGCCCTGAAGATCGCCGACAAGCAGGACCTGCTGGAGACCGCCGGCGTGGTGGCCCGGCTCGAGCGGGTCTACGGCTTCATGGAAGGCGAGATCGGCGTCCTGCAGGTCGAGAAGCGGATCCGCAACCGGGTCAAGCGCCAGATGGAGAAGACCCAGCGGGAGTACTATCTCAACGAGCAGATGAAGGCGATCCAGAAGGAGCTCGGCGAGGGCGAGGACGGCCGCGACGACCTGCAGGAGCTCGAGGACCAGATCGCCAAGACCAAGCTGTCCAAGGAGGCGCGGGACAAGGCGCAGCAGGAGCTCAAGAAGCTGCGCAACATGAGCCCGATGTCGGCCGAGGCGACGGTGGTCCGCAACTACCTCGACTGGATGCTGCAGATCCCCTGGAAGAAGCGGTCCAAGGTCAAGAAGGACCTGAACCACGCCGAGCAGGTCCTGAACGCCGACCACTACGGCCTGGAGAAGGTCAAGGAGCGGATCGTCGAGTATCTGGCGGTACAGACCCGCATCGGCAAGCTGAAGGGGCCGATCCTGTGCCTCGTCGGCCCGCCGGGGGTGGGCAAGACCTCGCTCGGCAAGTCGATCGCCAAGGCGACCGGCCGCAACTTCGTGCGGATGTCGCTCGGCGGCGTGCGCGACGAGGCCGAGATCCGCGGCCATCGCCGGACCTACATCGGCGCGCTGCCGGGCAAGATCATCCAGGGCATGAAGAAGGCCAAGACCTCGAACCCGCTGTTCCTGCTCGACGAGATCGACAAGCTCGGCCAGGACTACCGCGGCGACCCGTCGTCGGCCCTTCTGGAGGTTCTGGATCCGGAGCAGAACAACACGTTCCAGGACCATTACCTGGAGGTCGACTACGACCTGTCGGACGTGATGTTCGTGACCACCGCGAACACGCTGCGGATGCCGCAGCCGCTGCTGGACCGCATGGAGATCATCCGGCTGTCGGGCTACACCGAGGACGAGAAGGTCGAGATCGCCCAGCGCCACCTGATTCCCAAGCAGGTGAAGGAGCACGGCCTGAAGCCGGGCGAGTGGTCGATCTCCGAGGACGCCCTGCGCGACCTGATCCGCTACTACACCCGCGAGGCCGGCGTCCGGAACCTCGAACGCGAGCTGGCGAACCTGACCCGCAAGGCGGTGAAGGAGATCCTGAGCACCGGCAAGAAGAAGGTGGCGGTCACCCGCAAGAACCTCGACACCTTCGCCGGCGTTCGCAAGTTCCGGTACGGCGAGGCCGAGGAGACCGACCTGGTGGGCGTCACCACCGGTCTGGCCTGGACCGAGGTCGGCGGCGAGCTGCTGTCGATCGAATCGGTCACGGTCCCGGGCAAGGGCAAGGTCATCACCACCGGCAAGCTCGGTGACGTGATGAAGGAGTCGGTGCAGGCGGCCGAATCGTTCGTGAAGTCCCGCTGCTACACCTTCGGGATCGATCCCAAGCTGTTCGAGCAGCGCGACATCCACGTCCACGTGCCGGAAGGCGCGACCCCGAAGGATGGCCCGTCGGCCGGCGTGGCCATGGTCACGTCGATCGTGTCGGTGCTGACCGGCATCCCGGTGCGGCGCGACGTCGCGATGACCGGCGAGGTCACCCTGCGCGGCCGCGTCCTGCCGATCGGCGGCTTGAAGGAGAAGCTGCTGGCGGCCCTGCGGGGCGGCCTGAAGCTGGTCCTGATCCCCAAGGACAACGAGAAGGACCTGGCGGAGATCCCGGACAACGTGAAGAAGGGGCTGAAGATCGTCCCGGTCTCCACGGTGGACGAGGTCATCGGTCACGCCCTGACGAATCAGCCGGTGCCGATCGATCCGGCGGCGCTGGAGGAGAAGGCGAAGGACCTCGAATCGCTGACTCCCAGCCCTAAGGGCGAGGTGGTCGAGGGTGTGATCACCCACTAGGCGAGTTGCCCGGGCGATTTTCGTGTGCGGCCGCTCCACCCCGGTGGAGCGGCCGTCGCTTTTTATCCCCGAGCGGCAGAATCGGCGTCCGAATCAAGCTCAAAACGGCGGAAAACCTCGCGAAACCATGGTGTGAGCGATTGACTGCCGCCGAACCGCCGATTTAAAGTCCTCCCCGTTGCGTCGTTCGAGCGATGCGCGCAGATATTCTCTCGCCACATTGGGGGGCTAACGTGAACAAGAACGAGCTCGTTGCCGCGGTCGCCGATTCGACCGGTCTTTCCAAGGCAGATTCCGGTAAAGCTGTTGATGCGGTGTTCGATGTGATCACCGGTCAGCTGAAGAAGGGGGGAGAGGTTCGCCTCGTCGGGTTTGGTACGTTCTCCGTGGCGTCGCGCGCCGCGAGCGAAGGGCGGAACCCGCGCACCGGCGAGAAGATCAGCATCCCGGCCTCCAAGCAGCCGAAGTTCAAGCCGGGCAAGGGGCTTAAGGACTCCGTGAACTGAGTCCCCACGTCAGATTGCAGGGACGCCGGCACTCCGCGAGTGCCGGCGTCTTGCTTTTGAGGCCTGGAATATGGAATCAGACGCGTCGCCGCGCAGGCGTTGGCCGCGTCGACGGCACGGGCGGTTAGCTCAGCTGGTAGAGCGAGCGGTTTACACCCGCTAGGTCGGCGGTTCGAACCCGTCACCGCCCACCATTCGTCCCGCCGAAGGTTGAGCGCCCACGGTTTCCCCGGGGCGTTGGGCCACGGTCAGATCGGCCGGCCCCGCAGCACCGCGTAGGTGTACATCGTCTGCAGCTCCCCCCGAATCGCCGGTGTGACGCGTCCCTCGCGTATCGCTTCGGCATGGCGGCGGATGTCGCGCTTGGCATCGGCCGAGACGTTGGTGCTGGCCATCAGCAGCCGGAACATCACCGCCGGCGTCGCCCGGTCGAGGGGCGGTGGGCCGGACGTGCCGTCCTCGTCCCCCGTATCCGCGAGATCGTCCGCCGCGCTGGCGCGGACCGGCAGCAGCTTGCGCGGCAGCACGATGTCGCTCCAATCGAGGCCATAGCTGTTGAGGATTCGGCTGGCGGCGGCCACGGCGTTCAGGATCTCGCCGTCGCGGTCGCTCCCGAGAAGCGCCACCAGCTTGAGAAGGCGCTCGTAATCGTGCGCGGTCATCTGCTCCAAGGCGCTATTCCTCCAGGCTTTTCGGGCGGTCCGCCCGTCCATCGGGGAGTGTAGCCAAGAGAATGCACATGGCGAAGAAGGTGCGCTTGACAGGCCCCTGGGGAGCGAGTACACCACGCGCCTCGACGCACCCCGGCGGCCTCGCCGGGAACGTCCTGAAGGGGGTGTAGCTCAGTCGGTTAGAGCGCTGGCCTGTCACGCCAGAGGCCGCGGGTTCGAGTCCCGTCACTCCCGCCACTTTCTCAATGAAATCAAGTTCCGTAACCCGCGCGACGACCAGTCGCAGCGGGGTTGCGCGTCCGCGTCGACGGCCGACGTCGATGGTGTGACGAGGCTGTGGCTTTGCCTTGTTCTCCCGGTGTGCGGCGCACTATAGTGCCGCCGCGAACGCCGGGGCAGGATCCCGGTGACGCCCGTGAATCCTGAGCGCCGGGGAGAGCGCCGATGAACGAGTTGCTGACGGAGTATCTGCCGATCCTGATCTTCCTGGCGATCGCCATCGGCCTGTCGGCGGCGATGGTGGTGGCGTCGCTGGTGGTCGGTACCCAGCGGCCCGACTCGGAGAAGCTGTCGGCCTATGAATGTGGCTTCGAGGCGTTCGACGATTCCCGCCGGCAGTTCGACGTCCGGTTCTACCTGGTCGCGATCCTGTTCATCATCTTCGACCTCGAGGTGGCCTTCCTGTTCCCGTGGGCGATCTCGCTCGGCGACATCGGCCTGTTCGGGTTCTGGTCGATGGTGGTGTTCCTCGGGGTGCTGACGATCGGCTTCGTCTACGAGTGGAAGAAGGGAGCCCTGGAATGGGAGTGATGAACGCCGGGCGCCCGACCCCGCCGGGCGCCGACCAGGACGCGATCCTCAGCGCCGTCGGCGACGAGATCCGCGAGAAGGGGTTCGTGATCGCCCAGGCCGACAAGCTGTTCAACTGGGCGCGGTGCGGCTCGCTGTGGCCGATGACCTTCGGGCTGGCCTGCTGTGCGGTCGAGATGATGCACACCGCCGCCAGCCGCTACGACCTCGACCGCTTCGGGCTGGTGTTCCGCCCGAGCCCGCGACAGTCCGACGTGATGATCGTCGCCGGCACGCTCACCAACAAGATGGCGCCGGCCCTGCGCAAGGTGTACGACCAGATGGCCGAGCCGCGCTGGGTGATCTCGATGGGATCGTGCGCCAACGGCGGTGGCTACTATCACTATTCGTACTCGGTGGTTCGCGGCTGCGACCGGATCGTCCCGGTCGACATCTACGTGCCGGGGTGCCCACCGACGGCCGAGGCGCTGCTGTACGGCGTGCTTCAGCTGCAGCGGAAGATCAAGCGAACTGCCACGATCGCGCGCTGAGGCGCGATCCGGCGGGGTACTGAAACGGAGGCCCGCGACCCATGGCGACGGCCATGCCTTCCGAGACCGTCAACGCGTTGAAGGACCTGGCGGCCTACATCGAAAGCCAGCTGGGACAGGACGTGTTCGACGTCGCCCTGGCGCGCGGCGAGCTGTCGCTGCGTTGTCGCCCGTCCCTGGTGCTCAAGGTCCTGACGTTCCTGCGCGACGACAGCCAGTGCCAGTTCAAGGCCCTGATGGACCTGACCGGCGTCGACTATCCGCAGCGCGAGGAGCGCTTCGAGGTGGTCTACAACCTGCTTTCGATCCGCCAGAACCTGCGGATCCGGCTGAAGGTGCCGACCGACGAGAACACGCCGGTGCCGTCGGCGACCGCGGTGTTCAGCTCGGCCGGCTGGCTGGAGCGCGAGACCTGGGACATGTACGGGATCTACTTCTCGGATCACCCGGACCTGCGGCGCCTGCTGACCGACTACGGGTTCGAGGGACACCCGTTGCGCAAGGACTTCCCGCTGACCGGCTACGTCGAGGTTCGCTATGACGACGCTCAGAAGCGGGTGGTCTACGAGCCGGTCAAGCTGACCCAGGAGTTCCGGAACTTCGACTTCCTGAGCCCCTGGGAGGGTGCCCAGGCGGTGCTGCCGGGCGACGAGAAGGCGGAGCAGGCGCCGGAGGGGCAGGGCTGATGGCCGAGACGCAGATCAAGCCGCTCACCATGAACTTCGGGCCGCAGCACCCTGCGGCCCACGGGGTGCTCCGGCTGGTGCTCGAGATGGACGGCGAGGTGGTCGAGCGGGCCGACCCGCATATCGGACTGCTGCATCGCGGCACCGAGAAGCTGATCGAGTACAAGACCTATCTGCAGGCGGTGCCGTATTTCGACCGGCTCGACTACGTCGCGCCGATGAACCAGGAGCACGCCTATGCGCTCGCCGTCGAGCGGCTGCTCGGCATCGAGGTGCCGAAGCGCGGGCAGTACATCCGGGTGCTGTACGCCGAGATCGGGCGGATCCTGAACCACCTGCTGAACCTGACGACCTTCGCACTCGACGTCGGGGCGATGACCCCGCTGCTGTGGGGCTTCGAGGAGCGCGAGAAGCTGATGGGCTTCTACGAGCGGGTCTCGGGCGCGCGGCTGCACGCCGCGTACTTCCGGCCCGGTGGCGTCCATCAGGACCTGCCGGCCGGCCTGCTGGAGGACATCAAGGCCTGGGCCGACCAGTTCCCGACCTTCATCGACGACATGGAAGGGCTGCTGACCGAGAACCGGATCTTCAAGCAGCGCACCGTCGACATCGGCGTGGTCAGCCGCGAGGAGGCCCTGGACCACGGGTTCTCAGGCCCGGTGCTGCGCGGCTCCGGCGTGCCGTGGGACCTTCGCACCGCGCAGCCCTACGACGCCTATGGCGAGATGGAGTTCGACGTCCCGATCGGCAAGACCGGCGACTGCTACGCCCGTTACCTGGTCCGGGTCGAGGAGATGCGGCAGTCGCTGCGGATCATCTACCAGTGCCTCGAGCGCATGCCCGACGGGCCGGTCAAGAGCACCGACCGCAAGATCACCTCGCCGAAGCGCGGCGAGATGAAGCGCTCGATGGAAGCGCTGATCCATCACTTCAAGCTGTACACCGAGGGCTACCACGTGCCGGCCGGCGAGACCTACGCCGCGGTCGAGGCGCCGAAGGGCGAGTTCGCGGTGTTCCTGGTGTCGGACGGCACCAACAAGCCGTACCGCTGCAAGATCCGGGCGCCGGGATTCGCGTTCCTGGCGGCCATGGACTTCCTGACCAAGGGCCACATGCTCGCCGACACGGTGGCGATCATCGGTTCGCTGGACATCGTCTTCGGGGAGATCGACCGATGAGCGGCAAGCACATCGCCGAGGACAAGGACCAGCCGAAGAGTTTTGCCTGGACCGCGGAGAGCGAGGCCCGGATCGAGACGATCCTGGCCAAGTACCCGGAGAACCGGAAGGCCAGCGCGGTCCTGCCGCTGCTCGACCTGGCCCAGCGCCAGCACGACAACTGGATCCCGCTCGCCGCCATCGACGCGATCGCCGAGCGACTCGGCATGGCCAGGATCCGGGTGCTGGAGGTCGCGACCTTCTACACGATGTTCAACCTGGCCCCGGTCGGGAAGTGGTTCCTGCAGGCCTGCACGACGACGCCGTGCTGGCTGCGCGGCTCCGACGACGTGATGCGCTGCATCAAGGACAAGCTCGGCATCGGCAACCACGGCGCCACCGCGGACGGCCAGTTCTCGCTGCTCGAGGTGGAGTGCCTGGGCGGCTGCGTGAACGCGCCGATCCTGCAGGTGAACGACGATTTCTACGAGGACATGGACTACGAGACCACGGCCGAGCTTCTGGAGTCCCTGAAGCGCGGCGAGCAGCCGCCGGTCGGCTCGATGAAGGGGCGGCAGACGTCCCAGTCGATCGCCGGCCCGACCTCGCTGACGTCGCTCAAGGACGCCGAGGGGGTGCCGTCGTGGTTCGCCGGCCAGAAGGCCGCCGGGGGTGGAGACGACTGATGCTGAAGGACGAGGATCGCATCTTCACCAACGTCTACGGCTGGTTCGACGCCGGGCTGGCCGGGGCTCGCAAGCGCGGCGACTGGTCGAACACCAAGGAACTGCTGAGCAAGTCGCCCGAGGACATCGTCGAGGCGGTCAAGGCCTCGGGGCTGCGCGGCCGTGGCGGCGCCGGCTTCCCGACCGGGCTGAAGTGGTCCTTCATGCCGAAGGAGGTGAAGGACAAGCCGCACTACCTGGTGGTGAACGCCGACGAGTCGGAGCCGGGCACCTGCAAGGACCGCGACATCCTGCGTCACGAGCCGCACAAGCTGGTCGAGGGCTGCCTGATCGGCGGCTATGCGATGCGGGCCAAGGCGGCGTACATCTACGTGCGCGGCGAGTTCTACAACGAGGCGATGGCCCTCCAGAAGGCGGTCGACGAGGCCTATGACGCCGGCCTGATCGGCAAGAACGCCTGCGGAACCGGCTACGACTTCGACGTCTACGTGCACCGCGGCGCCGGGGCCTACATCTGCGGCGAAGAGACCGCGCTGATCGAGTCGCTCGAGGGCAAGAAGGGCCAGCCGCGCCTGAAGCCGCCGTTCCCGGCCGGCGTCGGCCTGTACGGCTGTCCGACCACGGTGAACAACGTCGAGTCGGTGGCGGTGGTGCCGACCATCCTGCGGCGCGGCGCCGAGTGGTTCGCCGGCCTCGGACGCCCGAAGAACTCCGGGACCAAGCTGTTCTGCATCTCCGGCCACGTGAACAACCCGTGCAACGTGGAGGAGGAACTCGGCATTCCGCTGCGCGAGCTGATCGACAAGCACGCCGGCGGCGTGATCGGCGGCTGGGACAACCTGCTGGCGGTGATTCCGGGCGGCTCGTCGGTTCCGGTGCTGCCGAAGACGATCTGCGACGACGTGCTGATGGACTTCGACTCGCTGCGCGAGGTGCGGTCGGGCCTCGGCACCGCGGCGGTCATCGTCATGAACAAGTCGACCGACATCGTGAAGGCGATCGCCCGACTCAGCTACTTCTACAAGCACGAGAGCTGCGGCCAGTGCACGCCGTGCCGCGAGGGCGCCGGCTGGATGTGGCGGGTGATGGAGCGCATGGTGCGCGGCGAGGCCGACATCGACGAGATCGACGTGCTGGAGGAGGTGACCCGGCAGATCGAGGGCCACACCATCTGCGCGCTCGGCGATGCCGCGGCCTGGCCGGTGCAGGGCCTGATCCGGCACTTCCGGCCGGAGATGGAGCGACGGATCAACGCCCGCAAGGCCGGCAAGCCGGTGATGCCGACGGCGCAGGCGGCCGAGTGACGGTCACGAGCGGACCGGCCGGCGGCGCATTGGACGGGGACGAAGAGAGGACAGCATGCCGAAACTGACGGTCGACGGGATCGAGGTGGAGGTGCCCGCGGGATCGACGGTGCTGCAGGCCTGCGAGGCCGCCGGCGCCGAAGTGCCGCGTTTCTGCTACCACGACCGCCTCTCGGTCGCCGGCAACTGCCGGATGTGCCTGGTCGAGATGGAGAAGGCGCCGAAGCCGATCGCGTCCTGCGCGTTCCCGGCCGGCGACGGCATGGTGATCCACACCAAGTCGGAGGTCGCCCGGAAGGCCCAGAAGGGCACGATGGAGTTCCTGCTGATCAACCATCCGCTCGACTGCCCGATCTGCGATCAGGGCGGCGAGTGCGACCTGCAGGACCAGGCCATGGCCTATGGCTGGCACTCCAGCCGCTACACCGAGAACAAGCGCGCCGTCACCGACAAGAACATGGGGCCGCTGGTCAAGACCATCATGACCCGCTGCATCCACTGCACGCGCTGCGTCCGGTTCTCGACCGAGATCGCCGGCGTCACCGACATGGGGATGCTGAACCGCGGCGAGAACGCCGAGATCACCACCTATCTCGAGAAAGCGATCGACTCCGAGCTGTCGGCCAACGTCATCGACCTGTGCCCGGTCGGCGCGCTGACCTCGAAGCCCTACGCCTTCGTGTCGCGCCCGTGGGAGCTGAAGAAGACCGAGTCGGTCGACGTGATGGACGCGGTCGGCAGCAACATCCGGGTCGACGCCCGCGGCCGCGAGGTCCTGCGCGTGCTGCCGCGGCTGCACGAGGACATCAACGAGGAGTGGATCTCCGACAAGACCCGCTACGCCTGCGACGGGCTGAAGCGCCAGCGCCTGGACCGGCCGTACGTCCGCAAGGACGGCAAGCTGCAGCCGGCGAGCTGGCCGGAGGCGTTCGCCGCCGTGGCCGAGCGCATGAACGGCCTGAAGGGGGCCGAGATGGCGGCGATCGCCGGCGACACCATGGACGCCGAGGCGATGTACGCGCTGAAGCGTCTGATGACGGCGCTCGGCTCGCCGAACATCGACTGCCGCCAGGACGGTGCCGCGATCGGCGAGGGGCCGCGCAGCGGCTGGCTGTTCAATACCACGATCGCCGGGATCGAGGACGCCGACGCCCTGCTGCTGGTCGGCACCAACCCGCGCTGGGAGGCGGCGCTGGTCAACGCCCGAATCCGCAAGCGCTGGCTGCGCGGCAATTTCCCGATCGGGGTGATCGGCCAGCAGCTCGACCTGACCTACGACTACGAGCATCTCGGCGCCGGCACCCAGACCCTGGCCGAAGTCGCCGACGGCTCGCACAAGTTCGCCGAGGTGCTGAAGGCCGCCAGGAAGCCGATGATCGTGGTCGGCATGGGCGCGCTCGCCCGCAAGGACGGCGCCGCCGTTCTGGCCGCCGCCCGGGCCATCGCCGAGAACTGCGGCATGATCCAGCCGGCGACCCGGGACGAGGACGGCGAGACCGTGCCGGGCTGGAACGGCTTCAACGTGCTGCACACCGCGGCCGCCCGCGTGGCCGGGCTCGACATGGGCTTCGTGCCGGGCAAGGGCGGCGCCGACGTCGCCGGCATCCTGGACGGCGCCAAGGCCGGCAAGATCAAGCTGGTCTACCTGCTGGGCGCCGACGAGATCGACACCACCGCGCTGGGCGACGCCTTCGTGGTCTACCAGGGGCATCACGGCGACAACGGCGCGCACCGCGCCGACGTGGTCCTGCCGGGCGCCGCCTACACCGAGAAGGACGGCCTGTACGTCAATACCGAGGGCCGGGTCCAGGAGGGCTTCGCCGCCGGATTCCCGCTGGGCGAGGCGCGCGAGGACTGGAAGATCCTGCGGGCGCTATCCGAGGCGGTCGGCCACAAGCTGCCGTTCGACGACCTGGCGGCCCTGCGGCAGGCGCTGCGCGGCGACCACGATACCTTCGCCGCGATCGACACCATCGAGCCGGCGGCCTGGGGCGAGTTCGGCAAGGCGGGAGCCTTCGACGACGCACCGTTCGCGTCGCCGATCGGGAACTTCTACATGACCGACCCGATCAGCCGGGCGTCAAAGACCATGGCCGAGTGCACGGAGGTGTTCGTCCTCCGCCGCCAGCCGGCCGCTACCGGCACACACGGCTGATCCGGCAGAGACCGGCGGGGCGAGACGAGCATGACCTTCCTCGACACATACGTCGTACCGACCGCGATCATCGTGGCGCAGATCCTGGCGATCGTGGTGCCGCTGCTGGTGGCGGTGGCGTATCTCACCTATTTCGAGCGCAAGGTCATCGCGGCCATGCAGCTGCGCAAGGGGCCGAACGTTGTCGGCCCGTTCGGGCTGTTGCAGCCGTTCGCCGACGGCGTGAAGCTGCTGGCGAAGGAGACGATCCTGCCGTCGGGGGCCAACAAGATCGTCTTCCTGGCCGCCCCGATGCTGACCTTCATCCTCAGTCTGATCGCCTGGGCGGTGATCCCGTTCGACGCCGGCATGGTGCTGGCCGACATCAACGTCGGCGTGCTGTACCTGTTCGCGATCTCGTCGCTCGGCGTGTACGGCGTGATCATGGCCGGCTGGGCCTCGAACTCGAAGTACGCCTTCCTGGGCGCCCTGCGCTCGGCCGCGCAGATGGTGTCGTACGAGGTCTCGATCGGCTTCGTGATCATCACCGTGCTGCTGTGCGTCGGCTCGCTGAACCTCAGCGACATCGTCGAAGCGCAGCGCACCGTGTGGTTCGCGATCCCGCTGCTGCCGATGTTCGTCATCTTCTTCGTCTCGGCCCTGGCCGAGACCAACCGGTCGCCGTTCGACCTGCCGGAAGGCGAGTCGGAGCTGGTGGCGGGGTACTTCGTCGAGTACTCGTCGATGAGCTTCGCGCTGTTCTTCCTCGGCGAGTACGCGAACATGATCCTGATGAGCGGCATGACCGCCGTCCTGTTCCTGGGCGGCTGGCTGCCGCCGTTCGACATCGCGCCGTTCAACTGGATTCCCGGCCCGATCTGGTTCGCCCTGAAGATCGCCTTCGTCCTGTTCTTCTTCCTGTGGGTCCGGGCGACCTTCCCGCGCTACCGCTACGACCAGCTCATGCGGCTCGGCTGGAAGGTGTTCCTGCCGCTGTCGCTGCTGTGGGTGGTGGTGACCGCCGGCGTGCTGGTGGCGTTCGACTGGGTGCCGTGAGCGGCCGAGGAGCGAGGTAACGACCATGGCTTCCGTGGGATTCCGACCCAAGAGCCTTCTGCTGGCCGAGCTGCTGTCCGGCCTCGGGCTGACCTTGAAGTACTTCTTCAAGCCGAAGGTGACGATCAACTACCCGTACGAGAAGGGCCCGCTCAGCCCGCGGTTCCGCGGCGAGCACGCGTTGCGCCGCTACCCGAACGGCGAGGAGCGCTGCATCGCCTGCAAGCTGTGCGAGGCGATCTGCCCGGCCCAGGCGATCACCATCGAGGCGGAGCCGCGCGCCGACGGGTCGCGGCGAACGACCCGCTACGACATCGACATGACCAAGTGCATCTACTGCGGGTTCTGCCAGGAGGCCTGCCCGGTCGACGCCATCGTCGAGGGGCCGAACTTCGAGTTCGCGACCGAGACCCGCGAGGAGCTGTTCTACAACAAGGAAAAGCTGCTCGCGAACGGCGACCGCTGGGAGGTCGAGATCGCGCAGAACCTGACGGCGGATGCGCCGTATCGCTGACGCTTCGCGTCGGATATGAAGAACGTAGGATAACCGGCTGACGGACAAGCTTGATCCGGAGCCGAGACAAACCGGGTTCTACCCGGGGAAGGAAGCGGGATGGTCGTTCAGGCCCTGGTCTTCTACCTGTTCGCCGCGGTCGCGGTGGCGTCGGGCGCGATGGTGATCACCTCGCGCAACCCGGTGCATTCGGTCCTGTTCCTGATCCTGGCGTTCTTCAACGCGGCCGGCCTGTTCGTGCTGATGGGCGCCGAGTTCCTGGCGATGATCCTGGTCGTCGTCTACGTCGGCGCGGTCGCGGTGCTGTTCCTGTTCGTGGTGATGATGCTCGACATCAACTTCGTCGAGCTGCGCCAGGGCTTCATCCGGTACCTGCCGGTGGGGGCGGCGATCGGCCTGGTGCTGCTGGCCGAGCTGGTGCTGGTGACCGGGGCGTGGACGGTGGCGCCGGGCGTGCCCGACGCGCTGACCGCGCCGGTTCCGCCGGTCGCCGAGACCACCAACACCCATGCGCTCGGCGGGCTGCTCTACACCCGCTACGTCTACCTGTTCCAGGCCGCCGGCCTGATCCTGCTGATCGCCATGATCGGCGCCATCGTGCTGACCCTGCGGTCGCGCGAGGGCGTGCGCCGGCAGTCGATCGAGGCGCAGAACGCCCGGCGTCCGGAGGAGGTCGTGGAAGTCGTCAAGGTGACCCGAGGGGGAGGGGTCTGACATGGAGATCGGTCTCGGCCACTACCTGACCGTGGCGGCGATCCTGTTCACGCTCGGGATCTTCGGCATCTTCCTGAACCGCAAGAACGTCATCATCATCCTGATGTCGGTCGAGCTCATGCTGCTCGCGGTCAACATCAACCTCGTGGCGTTCTCCACCTTCCTCGGCGACCTGGTCGGCCAGGTGTTCGCTCTGTTCGTGCTGACCGTCGCGGCGGCCGAGGCGGCGATCGGCCTGGCGATCCTGGTCGTCTACTTCCGCAACCGCGGTTCGATCGCGGTCGAGGACATCAACCTGATGAAGGGCTGAGGGATGTACTCCGCGATCGTCTTCCTGCCGCTGGTCGGCGCCATCATCGCCGGGTTCGGCGGCCGGGTCATCGGCGACCGGGGCGCCCAGATCGTGACCTGCGGCGCCATGCTGGTCTCGGCGGTGCTGGGCATCGTCGCGTTCTGGGAAGTGGCCCTGGGCGGCAAGACCTTCACGGTCGAGGTGCTGACCTGGGTGGTCTCCGGCAGTTTCGAGGCGCACTGGGCGCTGCGCTGGGACACCCTGACCGCGGTGATGGTGCTGGTGGTGACCGTGGTGTCGTCCATGGTCCACGTGTACTCGGTCGGCTACATGAGCCACGACCCGTCGATCCCGCGGTTCATGGCCTATCTGTCGATCTTCACCTTCGCCATGCTGATGCTGGTGACCTCCGACAACCTGGTCCAGCTGTTCTTCGGCTGGGAGGGCGTCGGCGTCGCCTCCTACCTGCTGATCGGCTTCTGGTATCACAAGCCGTCGGCCAACGCGGCGGCGATCAAGGCGTTCATCGTCAACCGGGTCGGCGACTTCGGGTTCGCGCTCGGCATCTTCGGCTGCTTCGTGCTGTTCGACTCGGTCGGCTTCGACGCGATCTTCGCGGCGGCCCCGGACAAGGCGGGCATGCCGTTCGAGTTCCTCGGCATGCAGGGCGACGCCCTGACCGTCGTGGCGATCCTGCTGTTCATCGGCGCCATGGGTAAGTCCGCCCAGCTCGGCCTGCACACCTGGCTGCCGGACGCCATGGAGGGCCCGACCCCGGTGTCGGCGCTGATCCATGCGGCCACCATGGTGACCGCCGGCGTGTTCCTGGTCGCCCGGATGTCGCCGCTGTTCGAGTACGCGCCGGTCGCCCTCGAGGTGGTGACGATCGTCGGCGCCGCGACGGCGTTCTTCGCGGCCACCGTCGGCATGTGCCAGAACGACATCAAGCGGGTGATCGCGTACTCGACCTGCAGCCAGCTCGGCTACATGTTCTTCGCGCTCGGCGTCTCGGCCTATCCGGCCGCGATCTTCCACCTGATGACCCACGCCTTCTTCAAGGCGCTGCTGTTCCTGTCGGCCGGCTCGGTGATCCATGCCCTGTCGGACGAGCAGGACATGCGCAACATGGGCGGCATCTGGCGCAAGATCCCGTTCACCTACGCGATGATGTGGATCGGCAGCCTGGCGCTGGCCGGCATCCCGCTGTTCGCCGGCTACTACTCCAAGGACATGATCCTGGAGGCGGCCTACGGCGCCCACAGCGGGGTCGGGCAGTTCGCGTTCTGGATGGGCATCGCCGCCGCCGCGATGACCGCATTCTACAGCTGGCGCCTGATCATCATGACCTTCCACGGCAAGCCGCGGATGTCGCACGAGGTGCTGCACCACGTGCACGAGTCACCACTGGTCATGACCATCCCGCTCGGCGTCCTGGCGGTCGGCGCGGTGCTCAGCGGCTTCGTCGCCTACGAGACCTTCGTCGGCCACGGCATGGCGGAGTTCTGGGGTGCGTCGATCAAGATCCTCGCAGAGAACAACTCGATCGAGGCGGCCCACCATGTGCCGATGTGGGTCAAGCTGGCGCCGCTGGTGGTCGGCCTGATCGGCATCGGCCTCGCCTACCTGCTGTACATGTTCCGCACCGAGCTGCCGGCCCGGCTCGCGACCGCGTTCCGCCCGGTCTACCTGTTCCTGCTGAACAAGTGGTACTTCGATGAGCTGTACGACTGGCTGTTCGTCAAGCGCTCCTGGCAGGCCGGCCTGGCGTTCTGGCAGGGCGGCGACCGCGCGATCATCGACGGTTTCGGCCCGGACGGCGTGTCGGCGGTCGCCCGCGCGGTCGCGGCCCGGGCCGGCCGGCTGCAGACCGGCTACGTCTACCACTACGCCTTCGCGATGCTGATCGGGGTGGTCGCCCTGGTGAGCTGGTACCTGGCCTTCGGAGCCTGATGTCATGATGGGCGATGCACCGCTTCTGACCCTCGTCATCTTCCTGCCGCTGGTCGGGGTCCTGATGATCCTGGCCACCCGCGGCGACGAGGCCCAGGTGGCCAGCAACTGCCGTTGGCAGGCCTTGCTGACGTCCGGCGCCGTGTTCCTGCTGTCGCTGCTGATCTGGTACCGGTTCGACCCGACCACGGCCGACTTCCAGTTCGTCGAGCGCTACGAGTGGATTCCCGGCTCGTCGATCGCCTACCACGTCGGCGTCGACGGCATCTCCATGTGGTTCGTGCTGCTGTCGACCCTGCTGACGCCGATCTGCATCCTGGCCAGCTGGGAAGCCATCCAGAACCGGGTCAAGGAGTACATGATCGCCTTCCTGGTCCTCGAGACCCTGATGGTCGGCATGTTCTGCGCCCTGGACATCCTGGTGTTCTACGTCTTCTTCGAAGGCGTCCTGATCCCGATGTTCCTGATCATCGGCGTCTGGGGCGGCAAGCGCCGGGTGTACGCGGCGTTCAAGTTCTTCCTGTACACCCTGCTGGGCTCGGTGCTGATGCTGATCGCCATCCTGGCGATGTACTGGCAGGCCGGCACCACCGACATCCCGACCCTGATGGCCTTCAGGTTCGCCGCCGAGGCGCAGACCTGGCTGTGGCTGGCGTTCTTCGCGTCGTTCGCGGTCAAGGTGCCGATGTGGCCGGTGCACACCTGGTTGCCGGACGCCCACGTCGAGGCGCCGACCGCCGGTTCCGTCATCCTGGCCGGCGTGCTCCTGAAGATGGGCGGCTACGGGTTCCTGCGGTTCTCGATCCCGATGTTCCCGGAGGCGTCCGACGCTTTCGCGCCGCTGGTCTACACGCTGAGCGTGGTGGCGGTGATCTACACCTCGCTGGTGGCGCTGGTGCAGGAGGACATGAAGAAGCTCATCGCCTACTCGTCGGTGGCGCATATGGGCTTCGTGACCATCGGCATGTTCACGATGACCACCCAGGGCGTCGAGGGCTCGATCTTCCAGATGCTGTCGCACGGCATCGTTTCGGGCGCGCTGTTCCTGTGCGTCGGCGTGGTCTACGACCGCATGCACACCCGCGAGATCGCCGCCTATGGCGGGCTGGCCAACAACATGCCGCGCTACGCGCTGGTGTTCATGGTGTTCATGATGGCCTCGGTCGGCCTGCCGAGCACCAGCGGCTTCGTCGGCGAGCTGCTGATCCTGGCCGGCGCCTTCCAGGTCAGCACTTGGCTGGCGGCCCTGACCGCGACCGGCCTGATCCTGGGGGCGGCCTACATGCTGTACCTGTACCGCCGGGTGATCTTCGGGGTGCTCGACAAGGACAGCCTGAAGGCGCTGCTGGACCTGAGCCCGCGCGAGATCGCGGTGTTCGCGCCGCTGATCGTGCTGGTGTTCTGGATGGGGATCTATCCGTCCACCTTCATCGACATGATGTCGGTCTCGGTCGACAACCTGATCACAAACTACAAGGTGGCTCTCGGTCATGCCGGGACCGCCGTGGCCGCCCGCTGACGGCGCCGGGAGAAGCCTCTGATGAACGCGGTGACCAGCCTTCCCGTCATGGCACCGGCCACGGCCGAGATCTTTCTCGCGATCGTCGGCGCCCTGCTGCTGATGTTCGGCGTGTTCCGCGGCTCCGGCGGCATGCGCGCGCCCGGCTGGCTGGCGGTGCTGGCCCTGCTGGTGGCGGGCATCCTGGTGGTGGCCAAGTCCGGCACCCAGGAGGCGTTCTTCGGCCTGTTCATCACCGACGCCTTCGCCCGCTTCGCCAAGGTGCTGATCCTGCTCGGCTCGGCGTTCGCGCTGATCCTGTCGTTCGGCTACTTCGACCGTGAGCGGGGCGGACGCTTCGAGTACCCCGTGCTGATCGTTTTCTCGACGCTCGGCATGATGATGATGGTCTCGGCCAACGACCTGATCGCGCTCTACATGGGGCTGGAGATGCAGAGCCTGGCGCTCTACGTCATCGCGTCGATCCGGCGCGACACCCTGCGTTCGACCGAGGCCGGCCTGAAGTACTTCGTCCTGGGCGCGCTCAGCTCCGGCATGCTGCTGTACGGCTGCTCGCTGGTGTACGGCTTCGCCGGCACCACCAGCTTCACCGGGCTCGCCGAGGTGTTCCAGAAGGCCGACGGGCCGTCGGTCGGCCTGGTGGTCGGGCTGGTGTTCCTGATCTCGGGGCTGGCGTTCAAGATCTCGGCGGTGCCGTTCCACATGTGGACGCCGGACGTCTACGAGGGCGCGCCGACGCCGGTGACCGCGCTGTTCGCGGTCGCGCCGAAGGTGGCGGCCCTGGCGCTGTTCGTCCGGGTCACCGCCGGGCCGTTCGGCGACCTGCTGTCGTCCTGGCAGCAGATCCTGGTGTTCGTCTCGATCGCCTCGATGGCGCTCGGCGCCTTCGCCGCCATGGTGCAGACCAACATCAAGCGGCTGATGGCCTACAGCTCGATCGGCCACATGGGCTACGCCCTGGTCGGCGTGGCGGCCGGCAATGAGGCCGGCGTGACCGGCGTGATGATCTACCTCGCCACCTACATCTTCATGAACGTCGGCACCTTCGCGATCATCCTGGCGATGCGGCGCGACGGCCGGCTGGTCGAGAGCCTGTCCGACCTGTCCGGGTTGTCGAAGACCCATCCGATGCTGGCGTTCGCGCTGATGGTGTTCATGTTCTCGATGGCCGGCATCCCGCCGCTCGCCGGGTTCTTCGGCAAGTGGTACGTGTTCATGGCGGCGGTCAACGCCGGCCTGTTCGGGCTCGCGGTGATCGGTGTGCTGGCCAGCGTGGTGGGGGCGTTCTACTACCTGCGCATCGTCAAGATCATGTACTTCGACGACGCGACCCAGCCGCTCGACGGCGCCGTCGCCGGCGACTTGCGGGCGGTGGTGTTCGGCTCCGCGGTGGTGACCGTGCTGTTCCTCCTGTTCCTTTCGCCGGTCTACGAGCAGGCCCGGCAGGCCGCCGTGAGCTTGCTCGGCGCGTGAGGCCGCGAGCATGACGGCGCGGCGCGCCACGGCGGTCGAGGGCTCGGCCGGCGGTGTGGACGGCTGGCGGGTCGTCGAGCTCGGGGCGGTCGCGAGCACGATGGAGGCGGCGCGCCGGCTCGCCGAGGACGGTGCCGCCGGCCGGACCGTGGTACGGGCGGCCGAGCAGACCGGCGGCCGCGGACGGATGGGGCGGCCGTGGTCCTCGCCCCCCGGAAACGTCTACATGACGGCGATCCTGCGTCCGGACGTGCCGACCGCGCGCGCCGCCGAGCTGTCGATCGTGGCGGCGGTCGCGCTGGCCGACGCGGTGGCGCAATTCGGCGGCGACGTCGCCCTGAAGTGGCCGAACGACGTGCTCCTGAACGGCGGCAAGGTGGCCGGCGTGCTGCTCGAGGCGATCGCCGAGGGCGGCGCGCTGTCGGCGGTGCTGATCGGCATCGGCGTCAACGTGGCGAGCCGTCCGGAGCTGCCGGACCGGCGAACCTCCCGGGTCGAGGGTGCCGGGGCCGACGCCGTGTTCGAGGCGCTTGTCGCGGCCCTCGAAGCCCGATATCGCCAGTGGTGCCGGGACGGGCTGGCCGGGATCCGCTCGGCCTGGCTGGCGCGCGGCCCTGCGATCGGCGCGCCGCTCACCATCTATCAGGGGAACGAGCGCCTGGAAGGGCGCTTCGCCGGCATGGAGGGCGACGGGACTCTCGCGCTGGCACTGGCAGACGGTTCGATCCGCCGGATCGCGTCCGGCGAGATCGTGGAGTGAGGAGGCGGTGATGCTGCTTGTCATCGACTGCGGAAACACCAACACCGTGTTCGCGGTCTACCGCGGCGACGAGGAGGAGGCGCCGCTCGGCTCGTGGCGGACTTCCACGGTGGCGACCCGCACCGCCGACGAGTACGCGGTGTGGCTAACCCAGCTGATGGCGCTGGACGGCCTCGATACCAAGGGCATCCGGTCGGTGATCATCGCGACCGTGGTGCCGGCCACGCTGTTCAGCCTGCGGACCCTGTGCCGCAAGCATTTCGGGATCGACCCGATGGTGATCGGCGAGGCGGGCGTCAACCTGGGCATCCCGGTGCGCATCGACCGGCCGGAGGAGGTCGGGGCCGACCGCGTGGTCAACGCCGTGGCGGCGCACCGGCTGTACGGCGGCCCGCTGATCATCGTCGATTTCGGAACCGCGACGACCTTCGACGTGGTCGACGAGGATGGCGGCTACGCCGGCGGCATCATCGCGCCGGGCATCAACCTGTCGCTCGACGCCCTGTACATGGCGGCCGCCCAGTTGCCGAAGATCGCGATCCGGGCCCCGGAACAGCGGCCCGGCGACAACCAGCCGGTCCGGGTGATAGGCAAGAATACCCGTGCGGCCATGTACTCCGGGATCTTCTGGGGGTATGTCGCGATGATCGAAGGGCTGGTCGCCCGGATCCGGGCGGAATACGGCCGCCCGATGCGGGTGATCGGTACCGGCGGGCTGTCGGCTCTGTTCGCGGAGTGGACGTCGGCGCTGGAGATCGTCGACGACGATCTGACGCTGGCCGGCCTGCGTATGATCCACAGGAGCAATTCGAGCTGACATGCTGGCGATCGACGAGCGCGACGACGACCTCTACTTCCTGCCCCTCGGCGGCTCCGACGAGATCGGGATGAACGTCAACCTGTACGGCTATGCCGGACAGTGGCTGATGATCGACCTCGGCATCACCTTCGCCGACGACAGCATGCCCGGGCTGGACGTGATCCTGCCGGACATCGAGCCGATCGCCCGGCACCGCGACCGGCTGGCCGGGCTGCTGCTGACCCACGGACACGAGGATCACATCGGGGCGGTGCCGCACCTGTGGCCGCGGCTGCGCTGCCCGATCTGGTGCACGCCGTTCACCGCCTCGCTGCTGCGCCGCAAGCTGGACGACGCCGGGCTGCTGGGCGAGGTCGACCTGCGCGAGGTGCCGCTCGGCGCCAACTTCGTGGTCGGCCCGTTCGAGGTCGAGATGGTCCGCCAGACCCACTCGATCCCGGAGCCGAACGCCATCGTCCTGCGCTGCGGCGCCGGCACGGTCGTCCACACCGGCGACTGGAAGTTCGACCCGACGCCGTTCGTCGGCGAGGCCACCGACTTCGACGCCTTGCGGGCGGTCGGCGACGAGGGCGTGCTGGCATTGGTCGGCGACTCGACCAACGTGTTCGAGCCCGGCAGCACCGGGTCCGAGGCCGAGGTCCGGATGGCGCTGACCGAGATCTTCGACCAGTACGACGGCCGCATCGCGGTGACCTGCTTCGCCTCGAACGTCGCGCGCCTCGAGAGCATCGCGCAGGCGGCCGCCGCCAACGACCGGCAGGCGGCGCTGATCGGCCGTTCGCTGTGGCGCATGCACGACGCCGCCAAGGAGAACGGCTACCTCGCGGACTGTCCGAGCTTCGTGTCGGAGGCCGATGCCGGGTTCTTTCCGGAGAACAAGATCGTGCTGATCTGCACCGGCAGCCAGGGCGAGCCGCGGGCGGCGCTGTCCCGGATCGCCGACGGCACGCATCCGCACATCACGCTTGGCGACGGCGACGTCTGCATCTACTCGTCCCGGCAGATTCCGGGCAACGAGCGGGCGATCGCCCGGGTCCAGAACAAGCTGGCTTCGCGCGGCGTCGAGATCTTCACGACCGAGGACCATCCGGGGGTTCACGTCTCCGGGCATCCGGCCCGCGACGACCTCGCCCGGATGTACCAGCTGGTGCGGCCGCGCATCGCGGTCCCGGTGCACGGCGATGCCCGCCATCTGCGCGAGCATGCGCGGCTGGCCCGGGCCTGCCAGGTTCCGGAAGCCGTGGTGCCGTCGAACGGCAGCATGATCCGGCTGCGCGCCGGCGCGGCGGCGGTGGTCGACCACGTCGAGTCCGGCAGCCTGACGATCGACGGCGGTCGGCTGGTGCCGCTGGCGAGCGACCAGATCCAGGCGCGCCGGCACATGCTGTACAACGGCGCGGCCTCGGTGACCCTGGTGCTGGACAAGGCCGGCAAGCTGCGGGCCGATCCGGTGGTGACCTTCCACGGCGTGGCCACGGGCGACGACGAGGAGGATCTTGAGGACGACGCGGTCGATGCGCTGCGCGACACGCTGGGCAAGATGTCGCCGGCCGACCGGCGCGACGACGAGGCGGTGCGTGAGGCGGCCCGCCGCATGGTCCGCCGGCTGGTGCGGTCCGATCATGGCAAGCGCCCGGTGACCGACGTGCACGTGGTGCGGATCTGACGACACCCGGGAGGAGGAGGAGAGGGCGATGATCGGTCGGCTCAATCACGTGGCCATCGCGGTTCCCGACCTGGCGGCGGCAACGGCGACCTACCGCGATACGCTGGGGGCGACGGTGTCCGCGGCCGAGGACCTGCCGGAGCATGGCGTCACGGTGGTGTTCGTCGAACTGCCGAACACCAAGATCGAGTTGCTGCACCCGCTCGGCGACGACTCGCCGATCGCGGGGTTCCTGGCGAAGTCGCCGACCGGCGGCATCCACCACGTCTGCTACGAGGTCGACGATATCCGCGCCGCGCGCGACCGGCTGGAGTCGGCCGGTGCCCGGGTCCTCGGCGACGGCAACCCCAAGATCGGCGCCCACGGCAAGCCGGTGCTGTTCCTTCACCCGAAGGATTTCTGCGGCACGTTGGTCGAACTGGAACAGGCCTGAGGGGACGCCATGGACATCGCCTCCGCCGTCGTCGTCTACATCCTGTTGTGGTGGCTGGTGTTCTTCATGGCCCTGCCGATCGGTGTCCAGGTTCCCGACGAGGACGAGATCGGCAAGGGCCACGCGACGAGCGCACCCAGGCGGCCCTATCTCGGACGCAAGGCCCTGGCCGCGGCGGTCATCGCGGCGCTCCTCTGGGGTGGGGTCTACTATGTGGTCGAAGGCGACTTCTATTCGTTCAGGGAGGCGGTCCGGAGCTGGTAGCCTTCCTTGGCGCCGGGGGCATTGATCGAGAAACAGGCAATCGACTGCCCGATCCGCGGCATCGGTCTAAAAAGTAAACAGAATCAGGGGATCTGCCAAAAAAGAAAGCGGCAAAAGCGGTTTTGCTCTTGCCACCTCCAAACTGTATGCCTACGTTCTTTTGTGTTGATCGGGTGACCGATCACGAACGCCTGATGGCGTTTCCTCCCTAAACTCGGGCCGTGCCGGCGTTGCCGGTGCGGTCTTTTTTTATTTCGCTCGGACCATACGATAAGGATCGAAGGCAGTCGACCACTTTTTCGCCCCGCGAACAATTTTTGGTCAAATGGATGCCCAGCTTGGGTATCATTGTAACTCAAATTCTGCGTGTGGAGGCAGGAATGCGCCGAGCTCTCTCTGTATTGGTGTCCTCGTCGGCGCTAATTGCCAGCGTCGCGCTCGCGCAGACCGGGGCGACCAGCGAGATCAAGATCGCCCCCGAGGATTGCCGGCGCCTGGTTCAGCATCGGGCGAGTGCCGATGTCGCCTACAAGCCGGGAGTCGACGCCAGGGGAAACCCGGTGACCCCGGCGGACCTGCCCGGCCAGGCGCGGATCACGGCCCCGAACGAGATCACCATCAACCTGACGATCGACGTGTTGCAGCAATACGGGGTTCCGGCGGACTCGCTGCTCGCGCCGAGCGGCGAGGCTTCGATCGGCACCATCAAGTACGACATCGGCGCCGGCAAGCTGACCTACAACGGCCAGTCGCTGACCGATGCCGAGCAGGACGCGCTCGCGTCCGCCTGCTCCAGCGTCAGAACGAAATAGGGCGCCCCGAAGGACGCCCCATCCCGAACGCTGGTCCGGCTCTCGTCAGGCGCCGGTGAAGGCCTGCAACCCGGTCTGGGCGCGCCCGAGGATGAGCGCATGAACGTCGTGGGTGCCCTCGTAGGTGTTGACCGCCTCGAGGTTCATGACGTGACGGATCACGTTGTACTCGTCGGACACGCCGTTGCCGCCGTGCATGTCGCGGGCGGTGCGGGCGATGTCGAGTGCCTTGCCGCAGGAGTTGCGCTTGCACAGCGAGATCGCCTCCGGCGCGCCGCGACCCTCGTCGATCAGCCGGCCTAGCCGCAGGCAGGCCTGCAGGCCGATGGTGATCTCGGTCTGCATGTCCGCCAGCTTCTTCTGGATCAGCTGGTTGGCGGCCAGCGGCCGGCCGAACTGCTTGCGGTCCAGGGTGTACTGCCGGGCCGCGTGCCAGCACGCCTCGGCGGCGCCGAGCGCGCCCCAGGAGATGCCGTAGCGGGCCTTGTTGAGGCAGCCGAACGGCCCGGACAGGCCCTTGACGTTCGGCAGCAGGTTCTCGTCCGGCACGAACACGCCGTCCATCACGATCTCGCCGGTGATCGAGGCGCGCAGGCTGAACTTGCCCTCGATCTTCGGGGCCGACAGGCCCTTCATGCCCTTCTCGAGCACGAAGCCGCGGATCACGCCGTCCTCGGTCTTGGCCCAGACCACGAACACGTCGGCGATCGGCGAGTTGGTGATCCACATCTTGGCGCCGTTCAGCGTGTAGCCACCGTCGACCTTCACGGCCCGGGTCTTCATGCCGCCCGGGTCGGAGCCGTGGTCCGGCTCGGTCAGCCCGAAGCAGCCGACCCACTCGCCGCTCGCCAGCTTGGGCAGGTACTTGCGGCGCTGCTCCTCGGAGCCGTAGGCGTGGATCGGGTGCATGACCAGGCTCGACTGCACGCTCATCGCCGAGCGGTAGCCGGAGTCGACGCGCTCGACCTCGCGGGCGATCAGGCCGTAGCAGACGTGGTTGACGCCGGCGCCACCGTACTCCTCGCCGATCGTCGAGCCGAGGAAGCCGAGGGCGCCCATCTCGTTCATGATCTCGCGATGGAACACCTCGTTGCGGAACGCCTCGCGGACCCGCGGCAGGAGCTGCTCCTGGCAGTAGTCGCGCGCGGCGTCGCGCACCATTCGCTCGTCCTCGCTCAGCTGATCGTCCAGGAGCAGGGGATCGTCCCAGGCGAAGTCGGGTCGGCTGGAAGTCTTGGAGGCGGGGGCGCCGGCCGCCGCGGCCACGGGGGTGGTCATCGAAAGCTCCTCGAAGCGACAGTTTTCAGGCCATATATACGCCGACGGACCGCCGGGTCCAATTGTGCGGGAAGGCAGGGCGATGGCCACCGGTCGCGACGACGGCGTCATCTTCGAGTTCATCAGTGTCGGGGCGTATGTGAAGGTCAGCGCGATCGACCCGGCAACCGGGATCGAGGCCTCGATCGTCGGCGATCCGGCAAGCGGCGAAACGGCGCTGCGGCGGGCCGCGCTGCGCAAGCTGCAGTATGTGATGGAGAAACGAAAGACGGGCGGACGCCCTTGAAGCGACCGCCCGCCCGGCAGTGCGGGAGCCGGGCCGGAAACGACCGGCCCGGCCAGCTTTCAGCCGGCCTTGCGGCGGCCGCTGCGGCGGGTCGACTGGCGGCCCAGGCCGATCTTCTTCGCGAACTCCGAGCGCTGCTGGGCATAGTTCGGCGCCACCATCGGGTAGTCGGCCGGCAGCCCCCATTTCGCGCGGTACTCTTCCGGGGTCAGGTCGTAGGTCGTGCGCAGGTGGCGCTTCAGCATCTTCAGCTGCTTGCCGTCCTCCAGGCACACGATGTAGTCCGGCGTCACCGACTTCTTGATCGGGACGGCCGGCTTGAGCGGCTCGGGCTCCGGCTCGTGACCGCCCGCCGCGAGGCCCTGGAGGGCGTCGTGAACCGTGTGGATCACTTCGGAGATCTGGCTGGACGCGACGGAATTGTTGCTCAGATACGCGGCGACCACGGTGGTCGTCATCTCGATCAGAGACTTTCCGCCGTTGTCGTCCTTGTTCGATTCTTCAGTCATGAAGGCAACCAGTTGCGGTTAAGGGAGATTGACGGTTAGGTGGCACACGGGCAGCGGCGAGTCAACGCGACCTCTGAGGATTTTATAGAAGTTTACATGCCATCAACTCTTGAAGCCGAGAACGACCTCCAGTGCACGGGACCCGCTCGACTTCTCGCTGCCGGATCGTGGCGGGCCGGCGGCAGCGTTCCCCGGCGGGCCGGGCGAACGCCACGAGTTGTGGCCAGCGGGCGATGATTTGGCGTATATGGGGGCTCGTTCGATCAGCAGGAGCTCCGCGCCCATGACCCAGGAGGTCATCGCACTGGCATCCGACCACGCCGGGCTCGCGTTGAAGACGGCCTTGACCGAAGAGCTGACGGCATTGGGCTTCGCCGTCCTCGACCTCGGTACCGAATCGACGGCGTCGGTCGACTATCCGGACTACGGGTACCGCATGGCGGCCGCGCTCGCCGACGGGAAGGCCGCGCGGGGCGTTCTCGTATGCGGCTCGGGGATCGGCATCAGCATGGCCGCCAACCGGTATTCGTGGGTCAGGGCGGCGCTGTGCCACGACGTGACCAGCGCCAGGCTGTGCCGCGAGCACAACGACGCCAACGTGATCGCGTTCGGCGAGCGGCTGATCGGCATCGAGGTTGCGAAAGAAGCCCTGCGCATGTTTCTGAACACGCCGTTCGCCGGCGACCGGCACGTCCGGCGTGTCACAAAGCTGGGGACGCCGCCGGACAAGCCGAGCGTCGCCTGATCCGACTCCGACCGAACGAGGCCCTTCGCCAATGACGACCGCTGCCATGCCCCATACCGATGCCTCGGCCTTCTTCGGGGAGCGGCTGAGCGCCGCCGATCCCGAACTGCTCGAGGCTCTGACCGGCGAGCTGCGCCGCCAGCAGACCCAGATCGAGCTGATCGCCTCCGAGAACATCGTCTCGCGGGCGGTGCTTGAGGCGCAGGGCTCGGTTCTGACCAACAAGTATGCCGAGGGCTATCCCGGCCGCCGGTACTACGGCGGCTGCGAGTATGTCGACGTCGCCGAGCGCCTTGCGATCGAAAGAGCCACCAGGCTGTTCGATTGTGCGTTCGCGAACGTGCAGCCGCATTCCGGCGCCCAGGCCAACCAGGCGGTGTTCATGGCGCTGCTGCGGCCCGGCGACACCATCCTCGGCATGTCGCTCGACGCCGGCGGCCACCTGACCCACGGCGCCGCGCCGAACCAGTCGGGCAAGTGGTTCAAGGCGATCGGCTACGGCGTCAACCAGTCCGACGGCTGCATCGACTACGACCAGGTCGAGGCGCTGGCCAACGAGCATCGCCCGCAGATCATCATCGCCGGCGGGTCGGCGTATTCGCGGATCATCGACTTCGCGCGGTTCCGCGCGATCGCCGATTCCGTCGAGGCCTATCTGATGGTCGACATGGCGCACTTCGCCGGCCTTGTCGCCGGCGGGGTCTATCCGAGCCCGCTGCCGCACGCCCATGTGGTGACGACGACCACCCACAAGACCCTGCGCGGCCCGCGCGGCGGCATGGTGCTGTCGACCGATGCCGACCTCGGCAAGAAGATCAACTCGGCGGTGTTCCCGGGGCTGCAGGGCGGTCCGCTGATGCACGTGATCGCCGCCAAGGCGGTGGCGTTCGGCGAGGCCCTGAAGCCGGAGTTCCGGGCCTACGCACGGGCCGTCGTCGACAACGCCAAGGCGCTTGCCGCCACCCTGGAGGAGCGCGGGCTGGCGATCGTGTCCGGCGGCACCGACAGTCATCTGATGCTGGTCGATCTGCGCCCGAAGGGCCTGAAGGGCCGCGATACCGAGATCGCGCTCGAGCGCGCCGGCATCACCTGCAACAAGAACGGCGTGCCGTTCGACCCGGAGAAGCCGGCCGTCACCTCGGGCATCCGCCTGGGCACTCCGGCCGGCACGACCCGCGGCTTCGGCGTCGCCGAGTTCCGGCAGGTCGGCGCGCTGATCGGCGACGTGATGGACGCGCTGGCCCGCAACCCGGAGGGCGACGCCCAGGTCGAGCAGGCGGTCCGCGGGCGGGTCGAGGAGCTGTGCCGCCGGTTCCCGATCTATCCGGATCTCGGTTGACCGGCACTCAGGCGAGGGGGAGGCGACAGGCATGCGCTGTCCGTTCTGCGGGAACGACGATACCCAGGTGAAGGACTCGCGTCCGACCGAGGACAACACGGCGATCCGCCGGCGCCGGTTCTGCCCGGCCTGCGGCGCCCGCTTCACCACCTTCGAGCGCGTCCAGCTGCGGGAGCTGACCGTGCTCAAGAAGACCGGCAAGCGCGTGCCGTTCGACCGCGACAAGCTGGCCCGCTCGATCCAGATCGCGCTGCGCAAGCGGCCGATCGACCCCGAGCGGATCGAGCGCCTGACCACCGGCATCGTGCGCCGGCTGGAGAGCATGGGCGAGAGCGAGATCCCGTCCGACGTGATCGGCGAGATGGTGATGGACGCGCTCGCCAACGTCGACCAGGTCGCCTACGTCCGGTTCGCGTCGGTCTACAAGAACTTCCGCGAGGCGAAGGACTTCGAGAACTTCGTCGAGAACATCCAGACCGGCGGCGACCTGGACCGCGACTGACAGCCGCCCTGAACGACGGAGGGCCCGCGCCGTGACCGACGCGGCCGACGACCGACGGTGGATGGAACTGGCGCTGCGGCTGGCCCGGGCCGCGGTCGGCGACACCGCCGAGAACCCGCCGGTCGGCTGCGTGCTGGTGCGTGGCGGCCGGGTGGTCGGCCGCGGCCGCACCGCAGCCGGCGGCCGGCCCCACGCCGAGGCGGTGGCGCTGGCCCAGGCCGGTGCCGCCGAGCGCGGCGCGACCGCCTACGTCACCCTCGAGCCCTGCGCCCATCACGGCCGCACCCCGCCCTGCGCCGAGGCCCTTGTCGCGGCCGGAGTCGCGCGCGTGGTGGCGGCGGTCGGGGATCCCGACCCGCGGGTCGACGGCGGCGGCTTCGAGATCCTGCGCCGGGCCGGCATCGCCGTGACGGTCGGGGTCGGCGAGCAGGCGGCTGCCCGTGCGGCCGAGGGGTTCCTGGCGCGCGTGGCCGCCGGCAGGCCTCACGTCACCCTCAAGCTCGCGACCTCGCTGGACGGCCGGATCGCCACGGCCTCGGGAGCCAGCCGCTGGATCACCGGCGCTGCCGCCCGGGCCCACGCCCACGCGATGCGGGCGCGCCAGGATGCCATTCTCGTCGGCATCGGAACCGCGCTCGCCGACGACCCGGCGCTGACCTGCCGGGCGCCCGGCCTGGCCGGACGGTCGCCGGTGCGGGTGGTTCTCGACAGTTCGCTGCGGCTGTCGCCGGATTCCAGCCTGGTCCGCACGGCACGCGCCGCGCCGACCTGGGTGGTCACCTGTACGGATCATGACGGCGGGCGGGCGGCGGCGCTCGTCGCCCGTGGGGTCGAGGTGATCGCCGCCGAGCCGGACGGGACCGGACGCCCGGCGATCGCGGCGGCCCTGGTGGCGCTGGCCGGCCGCGGGATCGGGCGCCTGCTGGTGGAGGGCGGGGCCGGCGTCGCCCGGTCGGTGGTCGCGGCCGGGCTGGTCGACGAGATCGCCTGGTACCGGGCCCCGATGCTACTCGGCGGCGACGGTCTGGCCGCCGTGGATCCGTTGCGAGCCGCCACCCCGGCCGACGCTCCGCGCTTCGAAAGGCAGGGTTGCACGGTTCTCGGGGAGGATGTGCTGGAAACCTACCGGCGTCGGCCCTAAGTTCCGGCGCATGTTCACAGGCATCGTCACCGACGTCGGCCGCGTCCGCTCGATCGAGCGCCGAGGCGACACCCGAATCGAGATCGCGACCGCCTATCCGATGGACGAGGTGGCGATCGGTGCGTCGATCTGCTGCGGCGGCGCCTGCATGACCGTGGTCGAGAAGGGCGCCGGCGACGGCCGCGCAGGGAATGGCGGCGGCTGGTTCGCGGTCGACGTCTCTGGCGAAAGCCTGTCGCGGACCTCGCTCGGCACCTGGACGGTCGGCACCGAGATCAACCTCGAGCGCTCGTTGCGGATGGGCGACGAGATGGGCGGCCACGTGGTCACCGGCCATGTCGACGGGCTGGCGGTGCTGGAGACCATCGAGCCGGTCGGCGACAGCCATCGCATCCAGGTGCTCGCGCCGGAAGGGCTGGAGGGACTGGTCGCGGAGAAGGGGTCGGTCGCGCTCGACGGGGTGTCGCTGACCGTCAACGGCGTCCAGGACCGGCGGTTCTGGATCAACCTGATCCCCCACACCTGGGCACATACGACGTTCCGAAACCGCCGGCCCGGCGACGTTTTGAATATGGAAGTGGACCCGCTCGCACGCTACGTTGCGCGGCTTCTCTCGACCAGCGCCGCCGCCGGCGGCAGGTGATCACGCACATGGCCGACACTCTCGCCGATGTCTACAAGGGCGCGCTTTCTTCGATCGAGGAGGTCGTTGAGGAGGCGCGGTCCGGCCGGATGTTCATCCTGGTCGACGACGAAAACCGGGAGAACGAGGGCGACCTCTGCATCCCGGCCCAGATGGTGACCCCCGAGGTCATCAACTTCATGGCCAAGCACGCGCGCGGCCTGATCTGCCTGTCGATGACCCGCGACCGCATCCAGCGGCTCGGCCTGCCGCTGATGTCGTCGAAGAACGAGACCCGGCACGAGACCGCGTTCACGGTGTCGATCGAGGCCCGCGAGGGCGTGACGACCGGGATTTCGGCGCACGACCGCGCCCACACCATCCAGGTGGCGATCGACCCGGAGAAGAGCCGCGAGGACATCGTCACCCCGGGCCACGTGTTCCCGCTGCTGGCGCGCGACGGCGGCACCCTGGTCCGCGCCGGGCACACCGAGGCGGTGGTCGACATCGCGCGGATGGCCGGCCTGAATCCGTCGGGCGTGATCTGCGAGATCATGAACGACGACGGCACCATGGCCCGGCTGCCCGACCTGGTGACCTTCGCGCAGTACCACGGCTTCAAGATCGCCACCATCGCCGACCTGATCGCCCACCGCCGGCGCACCGAGAGCATCGTGCAGCGGGCGGTCGAGACCGGGCTGGACAGCCGGTTCGGCGGCGACTGGCGGATGATCGTCTATACCAACAAGATCACCTATGCCGAGCACGTGGTGCTGGTGAAGGGCGACATCACCACGCCCGACCCGGTGCTGGTCCGCATGCACGCGCTCAGCGTGCTCGACGACGTTCTCGGCAACCGCTCCAGCCAGCGCGGCGGCGGCGAGCTGCAGGCGGCCATGCAGGCGATCGGCGAGGCCGGGCGCGGCGTGGTCGTGCTGATCCGCGAGCCGACGGCGACCGCGCTGTCCGACCAGATCAAGGCCAAGCTGCGGGCCCAAGCCGAGGGCCGCGCCCCCGAGCACGAGCTGCGCGACTACGGGGTCGGCGCCCAGATCCTGCTGGATCTCGGCATCCACCAGATGGTCCTGCTGACCAACACCAAGCGCACCATCATCGGGCTCGAGGGTTACGGGCTGACGGTCGTCGACCATCGGCCGCTGCCCCGTCTCGACTGAAGGGATAACGAAAATGACCAAGGTCCTGATCGTCGAGGCCCGGTTCTACAAGGACCTCGCCGACGAACTCGTGGCGGGTGCGACCGCGCATCTGGAGGCGGCGGGGGTCGAGTACGACCGCGTTTCGGTGCCCGGCGCATTCGAGATTCCGGCGGCGATCTCGTTCGCCCACCGCGCCGGCGGCCACGGCGCGCCGGACTACGACGGCTATGTCGCGCTGGGCTGCGTGATCCGCGGCGAGACCACCCACTACGACTACGTCTGCGGCGAGAGCGCGCGCGGTCTCCAGGATCTGGCGGTGCGCGACGGCCTGGCGATCGGCTACGGCATCCTGACGGTCGAGAACGGCGACCAGGCCTGGGCGCGGGCGTCGGTCATCAAGAAGAACAAGGGGCGCGACGCGGCCGAAGCCTGCCTCGCCATGATCGCCATCAAGCAGCGGTTCGGGCTCGCATGACCGACGGTTCCTCGAAATCCGGTCCGAAGCCGCGATCCGTGCCGAAGCGCGCCCGCTCCGCGCCGCGCACCACCGCTCGACTGGCGGCCGCCCAGGCGCTCTACGAGATGGAGGTGGCCGGCAAGAGCGGCCACGAGGTGGTGCCGGAGTTCGTCGCCTCCCGGTTCGCCGGCCTGATCGAGGGCGGCGACATGGCCCCCGCGGACCCGCGGTTCTTCGAACGGCTGGTTCTCGGAGTCGCCGGCGAGGTGCCGACCCTCGACCGGATGCTGGCGGACTGCCTGCAGCCGGAAGGGCACCTGGAACGCCTGGAGATCGTGCTGCGGGCGATACTGCGCCTCGGCGCCTACGAGCTCCTGGCGGTCGCCGAGGTGCCGGCGCGGGTCGCGATCAGCGAGTACGTCGATCTCGCCCACGCGTTCTTCGCCGGCCGCGAGCCGGCTCTGGTGAACGGGGTGCTCGACAAGATCGCCCGGGTGGTCCGGGAGGACGAGATCGCCGGACCCGGACGGGGCGGCGCGTCGTCATGACGCCGAGGGGCGATGGGACTGGGTGAGTTCGAGCGCATAGACCGGTTCTTCGCACCGCTGAGCCAGGGGGCCGGCGGGGCCTTCGGGCTGACCGACGATGCAGCGCTCCTGCCGGAGGCGGCGGACGGGTCGGCGTGGGTGGTGACCGTCGACGCGCTCGTGGCCGGCGTGCATTTCCTGCCCGACGACCCGCCGGACCTGGTGGCCCGCAAGGCGCTGCGGGTGAACCTCTCCGACCTGGCGGCAATGGGGGCGGTGCCGTACGGCTACACGCTCGCCCTGGCGCTCCCCAAGGGCCTGCCGGATCCCGAATCCTGGCTCGAGGGCTTCGCGCGTGGCCTGCGCGCCGACCAGGACCGGTACGGCATTCACCTGCTGGGGGGCGACAGCGTCTCGACGCCCGGGCCGGTCACCCTTTCGATAACGGCTTTCGGCAGCGTCGCCCGCGGCGGCGAACTGCGGCGCTCGGGCGCGTCGGTCGGCGACGACCTCTGGGTCAGCGGCACCATCGGCGATGCCGCGCTGGGGCTCGGGGTCCTGCAGGGCACGCTGCGGGTGTCGGCCGCGGATGCCGAGATCCTGGCCGACCGCTATCGACTGCCCGAACCGCGGGTCGCTCTCGGTCCGGCGCTGGTCGGCCTGGCCACGGCCGGGCTCGACGTGTCCGACGGGTTGGTCCAGGACGCCGGCCATATCGCGGAACGCTCGGGCGTCGCGTTGCGGATCGAGGCGGCCGCCGTGCCGCTGTCGCCGGCGGTGCGACGCTGCATCGACAGTTCGGACCCCCTGCGGCACGATGCGCTGTCCGGCGTGCTGACCGGTGGCGACGATTACGAGCTGTTGTTTGCCGCCCCGCCGGCGAGTCGCGACCGGGTGAGCGAGGCGGCGGCCGCGGCTGGCGTCCAGGTCACGCGGATCGGGCGGGTCGAGGACGGCCGGGGCGTTCGGGTCATGGCCGAGGATGGACGGCCGCTGCAGGGACTCGAGCGTGGAGGCTGGAACCATTTCTGAGCTCTGGAACCACGTCGGGGTCGGATGAAGATCGTCATCATCATCGTGGCCCTCCTGGCGCTGATCGGCGGCGGCGGCTTCGCGGCGGTGACGTTCGCGCCCTCGATGGTGCCGGTCCCGGTCCGGACCCTGCTCGGCATAGAGGTGTCGCAGGAGGAGATGGAGGCCGCCGCCAAGCCGTCGGTCACCACGCTGATCGACATCGAACCGATCACCATCCCGATCTTCGAGAACGGCACCGTCGACCGGTTCCTCGTCATGCACGTCCTCCTCGAGGTCGAGCCGGGCGAGAAGCAGGCCTACGTCAACCGGCAGCTGCCGCGCCTGATCGACATGTTCATCACCTATACCCATGCCCTCGCGGCGCTCGACGTGGCCCCTGGAATCCAGGACCGGCAGTTCCTGAAGGAACGGTTGCTCGCCAAGATCGACGAAACGATCGGGAAGGGGTATGTGGTGAACCTCCTGTTCTCGGACCTGTTCGAGCGCCCGCTCAGTTGACGCCTTCCCGAGGCGTCGGATCCGGAACGCCATCCTGCCCGGGAGCCTTTCCCATGCCGTCGGTTCGTGATCCGGCAGTTCGGAACGTCATTCTTCTGGCCATCTGCCAGGCACTGGCGATGACCGGCATGACCATGAACATGACGGTGACGGCGCTCACCGGTCACGAGCTCTCGCCGGATCCGGCCTGGGCGACGCTGCCGCTTTCGTTGCAGTTCATGGCGACCATGATGACGACCATGCCGGCCTCGCTGTACATGCGACGGGTCGGCCGGCGTCTCGGTTTCGCGACCGGGGTGATGATCGGGGTGGCCGGAGCCACCACGGCCGCACTGTCCATCCTCAACGGCAATTTCGTGACGTTCTGCCTGGGGTCGATGCTGATCGGCGCGTTCCAGGGCTTCGCGGTGCTGTACCGCTACGCCGCCGCCGACACCGCCAGCGAGGCGTTCCGGCCGCGCGCGATCTCGCTGGTGCTGGCCGGCGGCGTGGTGGCGGCCCTGAGCGGTCCCGAGCTCGCCAAGTGGTCGCACGATCTGATGGCGCCGATTCCGTTCGCCGGAAGTTTCATCGTTATCGCAATTGTGCAGTCCATCTCACTGATCTTTCTGTTTTTTGTCCAGATCCCGACCCCGACTGCGGCGGAGCGGGCGCACAGCGGCCGGCCGCTCTCCGAGATCGTCCGGCAACCGGTCTTCCTGGTGGCGATCCTGGGCGCGATGGTCGGCTACGGCAGCATGACCTTCCTGATGTCGGCGACCCCGCTGGCCATGGTCGCGTGCGGCTTCGAGTTCGAGGACGCGGCCTTCGTCATCCAGTGGCACGCAGTGGGCATGTTCCTGCCTTCGTTCTTCACCGGTTCGCTGATCCAGCGCTTCGGCGTGATCCGGATCATGCTGGCCGGCGCGATGGCATACCTCGCCTGCATTGCCATCAACGTGTCCGGTATCGAGCTGCTGCAGTTCTTCTCGGCTCTCGTCCTGCTCGGGGTCGGCTGGAATTTCCTGTTCATCGGCGGCACCACCCTGCTGACCCAGGCCTACCGGTCGGAGGAGCGTGCGAAGGTGCAGGGACTCGGAGATTTCCTGGTGTTCACCAGTTCGACGATCGCGGCGTTCTCGTCGGGAGCGCTGAACCATGCGATCGGCTGGCAGGCGCTCAATCTCGGCCTGGTTCCGCTGGTCGCGATCGTCACCGGCGCCCTGCTGTGGTACCGCGCCCGACAGGTTCCGGTGACCGCCTGATCCCGCCGGCCGGCACCGGGTGGGCGCGCGTTTGCAGGAACAGCGGTTTTTGGTATGTTCCGCGCGCCTCGCGGCCGGATGGGGCGGCGCCGCGTGGTGTGCCGCATTCGCTGATGAGCCAAATTGCCCCACCGCGGGCCAAATCGCGCCGGCGGACCGGGCTCGGACAGGGAGGAAGGGTTTCCATCCATGAACGGATTGATGTTGTTCGTCATAGTCTGCGGACTAGCGGCACTGGCCTACGGCTGGTGGGCCAGCCGGTCGATCCTGGCGGCGTCCGCCGGGAGCGAGCGCATGCAGCAGATCGCCGGCGCCATCCAGGAAGGCGCTACCGCCTATCTTAACCGCCAGTACACCACGATCGGCATCGTCGGCGTGGTGGTCGCGGTGATCCTTGCGGTCACCCTCGGCATGGCCGTCGCGGTCGGCTTCGTGATCGGTGCGGTGCTGTCCGGCGTCGCCGGCTACATCGGCATGAACGTGTCGGTGCGGGCCAACGTGCGGACCACCCAGGCCGCCACCCAGGGCATGGTCCAGGCACTCGACGTCGCGTTCAAGTCGGGCGCGGTCACCGGCATGCTGGTGGTCGGCCTCGGCCTGCTGGGCGTCGCCGGCTACTACGTGGTGCTCTCGGGCCTGTACGACGCGGCCGACCCGGCCGGCCTGCGGAAGATCCTGGAGGCGCTGGTCGCCCTCAGTTTCGGGGCCTCGCTGATCTCGATCTTCGCGCGTCTCGGCGGCGGCATCTTCACCAAGGGCGCCGACGTCGGCGCCGACCTCGTCGGCAAGGTCGAGGCGGGCATTCCCGAGGACGACCCCCGCAACCCGGGCGTGATCGCGGACAACGTGGGCGACAACGTCGGCGACTGCGCCGGCATGGCTGCCGACCTGTTCGAGACCTACGCGGTGACGGTGGTCGCGACCATGCTGCTGGCGGCGATCTTCTTCACCGGCCAGACCGCAGCCGACCTGATGGCCTATCCGCTGGTGATCGGCGGCGTCTGCATCCTGGCGTCGGTGGTCGGCACGTTCTTCGTGAAGCTCGGCCCGAGCAAGAAGATCATGGCGGCGCTGTACAAGGGCTTCATCGTCAGCGCGGTGCTGTCGGCGATTCTGATCGCGGTCGTGACCTTCTCGATGTTCGGCATGAGCGACGCCATCCAGATGGGCGATCGCGTCATTTCCGGGCGTCTGCTGTTCTACTGCGCCCTGGTCGGCCTGGTCGTCACCGGCCTGATCGTCTGGGTGACCGAGTACTACACCTCGACCGAGTTCCGCCCGGTCCGTTCTGTCGCCAAGTCGTCCGAGACCGGTCACGGCACCAACGTGATCCAGGGCCTCGCGGTGTCGATGGAGGCCTGTGCCCTGCCGGCGCTGATCATTGCCGGCGGCATCATCGTCGCATACCTGTCGGCCGGCGTGTTCGGCATCGGCGTCGCGGCGACCACGATGCTGGCCCTGGCCGGCATGGTGGTGGCGCTCGACGCCTACGGTCCGGTGACCGACAACGCGGGCGGCATTGCCGAGATGGCGGAGCTGCCGGACGAGGTCCGCAAGATCACCGACGCGCTCGACGCGGTCGGCAACACCACCAAGGCGGTCACCAAGGGCTATGCGATCGGTTCCGCCGGTCTCGCCGCCCTGGTGCTGTTCGCGGCCTACACCGAGGACTTGAAGCACTACTTCCCGGATCTGGACGTCACGTTCCGCCTCCAGGATCCGTTCGTGGTGATCGGCCTGTTCATCGGCGGCATGCTGCCGTACCTGTTCGGTTCGCTCGGCATGCAGGCCGTCGGCCGGGCCGGCGGTGCGGTCGTCGAGGAGGTTCGCCGGCAGTTCCGCGAGAAGCCGGGCATCATGAAGGGGACCGACAAGCCCGACTACGCCCGGTGCGTCGACATGCTGACCAAGGCGGCGATCAAGGAGATGATCGCTCCGTCGCTGCTGCCGGTCCTGGCCCCGCCGGTCGTGTACTTCGTGATCCTGGCGGTCGCCGGCCAGTCGGCGGCGTTCACGACCGTCGGCGCGATGCTGCTCGGCACCATCGTCACCGGCATCTTCGTGGCGATCTCCATGACCGCCGGCGGCGGCGCGTGGGACAATGCCAAGAAGTACATCGAGGACGGCCATCACGGCGGCAAGGGCTCCGAGGCGCACAAGGCCGCGGTGACCGGCGACACGGTGGGTGACCCCTACAAGGACACCGCCGGGCCGGCCGTGAACCCGATGATCAAGATCATCAACATCGTGGCGCTGCTGCTGCTGGCCGCGCTCGCGCACTGATCGATCGTCGCACGACTTGACGACGGAGGCCCCGGGGACGATATCCCCGGGGCCTCTGCCGTTTCGAGGCGGGCGGCCGCGAAGAATCCGGCTGCCGGCTACTGGTCTTCGGTGTTGAACCGGCCGATGTTGCCGATCAGCTGCTTGATGAGGGTGATGCGCTGTCCGGCGGTCGGCGTTTCGCGGGTCACGAAGGCGATCTTCGAGCCGTCTTCCAGGTCGAGCGATCCGATCGACTTGACCCGGCCGTCCGGCTCGAAGTCGATGTAGACGACCTTCCGCTCGATCGTCTCGGGCCGGTAGAACGCCTGGCGCTCGGTCTTCTGGCCGATGTAGTACCAGGTCGGCTCGTTGAAGTTGCCGCGAGTCGACGGCGAGCCGAGCAGGCTGAGAACGGCGGCCTGGTCGCTGCGGCCGGGCTCGATCTTGGCCAGCGCGTCGGGATCGACCAGGTTTCCATGGGTGGCGACCTGCGGCGAGCAGGCGGCCAGCCCGAGGGTGACGAGGGCCACGAGGGCGTATCGGGATCGCATGAGGGGCATCGAGCCGTCGTCGTGATAGGGAACGGGTCAGCGCTCAAACAGGGCGCCCCGATTGCACGGGAGAGAAATGGTTTTCGAGCGGCTTTTCAAGGGGCGTCGTCAGCAGCGGCCCGCCGAGGCGGTCTACGAGGCCGTGGTGCGGCAGGCCCGGCACCCGGTCTTCTACACCGAGTACGGCGTCGTCGACGGCTTCGAGGAACGCTTCGACATGCTGGTTCTGCACGTCCACCTCGTGGTCCGGCGGCTGGCCGAGGGCGGTGCTGCGGACCGCGCGCAGGAAGTGTTCGACGCGCTGTTCTTCGACATGGACCGGACCCTGCGGGCGATCGGGGTCGGCGACATGAGCGTCGGCAAGCGGGTCAAGGACATGATCCGGGCGTACTACGGTCGCACGGCATCTTACGAGGCGGCACTGACCGGTCCGGCCGAGTCGGCGCTGGCGGCGGCGCTGGCGCGCAACGTGTTCGGCAGCCATGAAGCCGGGGCGGGCGCGGAGCGGCTCGCCCGCCACGTCCGCGTCACGGTGGCCGCCCTGGCGGCCCAGCCGACCGCCGAGATCGCCAACGGCAGCATCGGCTTTCCCGATCCCGGGAGCACCGCATGACCGCCATCCGATCCGAGTTCTCCCATCCTGTGCGCACCGACCGTCTGGGAGCCGCGCCGGTCACCGTGGTCCTGGAACCCGACCGGGCTGTCCGGGGTGCGCTGGCCGAGCGCTTCGACCTAGTCGAGTTGCCGAGCCTGCGGGCCGAACTGACGCTTCGGCGCCGCCCCGAGACCGGCTGGATCGAGGTGTCCGGCACGATCGCGGCCGACGTCGTGCAGACCTGCGTCGTCACCACCGATCCGGTTGCGGCGAGGGTCGAGGCCGAGGTTCTGGAGCTGTTCGACGACTCGGGCGGCGTGGGCGACGACGAGGTGATTCTCGATCCGATGGCCGACACGCCGGAGCCGTTGGCCGACATGGTGCTGGACGTCGGGGAAATCGTCGCCCAGACCCTCGGGCTGTCGCTCGATCCGTATCCGCGGACGCCGGGGGCGAATCTGGCGGAGGCGACGGTCGAGTCCGCGGAGCGGGCGGGCGCATCGCCGTTCGCCGGGCTCGCCGCCCTCAAGGGCGGTCCGGTCAAGAAAGGGTAACATCCTTGTCGCCCCATCCGGATATGCCGTATGAAGCGGGGGGAACCGTGCGTCGACGTCAGGCGCCGGGACGGCTAGACTCTTTCCGGCGATTCGGCGTCGGCCTCAGCACAACTCCGTCGACCGGCGCGCCGTCTCGGCGCGGGGGAGGGGAATTGCGGTACACTGATCGGGTTGCAACGGAGATCTGGCGGTGTCGCGCAGTCTGACGATCGCTGTAGACGCCATGGGCGGCGACCGTGCGCCGGAGATGGTGATTCGAGGCGCCGACGCCGCGCTCGAGCGCGACCCGGACCTCGCCTTCATTCTGGTCGGCGACGAGGCCCGGATCCGGCCGCTGGTGGCCAAGACCCGCCGGTTGAAGAAGAGCAACCCGGAGATTCTTCACACCGACAAGGCGGTGGGGGCGGCGGAGAAGCCGTCGGCGGCGCTGCGGACCGGTCGCGGCTCGAGCATGCGGATCGCCATCGACCTGGTCGGCGAGAAGCGGGCGGACTGCGTGGTATCGGCCGGCAACACCGGCGCGCTGATGGCGATGGCTAAGTTCGTCTTCCGCACCGTGCCGGGCATCGACCGGCCGGCGATCGCCGGATTCTTCCCGACCCTGCGCGGCGAGAGCGCGATGCTCGACCTCGGCGCCAATATCGACTGCGATGCGACCAACCTGGTTCAGTTCGCGATCATGGGGCAGATCTTCGCGCGCTCCGTGCTCGGCCTGGAGCGGCCGGTGGTCGGGCTGCTGAACGTCGGCAGCGAGGAGCAGAAGGGTCACGAGGCGATTCGGGAGGCGGCCACGGCGCTCCGCGGGATCACCGACATGCCGTTCGATTTCCACGGCTTCGTGGAGGGCGACGACATCCCGTCGGGAACGGTCGACGTGATCGTCACCGACGGCTTCTCGGGCAACATCGCGCTCAAGACCGCGGAGGGAACGGCCCGCCTGATCGGCCAGTTCCTGCGCGACGCGTTCCGCAGCTCGCTGGTGTCGAAGATCGGCTACCTGCTGGCCCGCAGCGCGGTCGGACAGCTGCGGCAGCGGATGGACCCGCGGCGCTACAACGGAGCGGTCTTCCTCGGCCTCAACGGCATCGCCGTGAAGAGCCATGGCGGAACCGACGCGCTCGGGTTCGCCAACGCGATCGGCGTCGCCGCCGACATGGCGCGGCACGGGTTCCTGGAAACGGTCAAGCGCGAGCTGGCGGCGGTCGGCTTCGACAAGACGAACGACGAACGGAAGGTAGTGGCGACGGCATGACGATACGCACGCTTCTGATCGGTTCCGGCAGCTACCTGCCGGCACGGATACTGACCAACCAGGAGCTGGCGGCGCGCGTCGACACCTCCGACGAATGGATCCGGCAGCGTACCGGCATCGGCCAGCGCCATATCGCCGCCGACGGCGAGGTCACCAGCGACCTCGCCACCAGGGCCGCCGAACGTGCGCTCGAGCATGCCGGCCTGACCCCGGAGGACGTGGACGTCATCGTGTTGGCCACCACGACCCCCGACGACACCTTCCCGGCGACCGCGACGAAGGTGCAGTCGAACCTGGGCGCCAGCCAGGCGTTCGCGTTCGACGTCCAGGCGGTGTGTGCCGGGTTCGTCTACGCGCTGGCGGTCGCCGACAACTTCCTGAAGCTCGGCCAGGCACGGACCGCCCTGGTGATCGGCGCCGAGACGTTCTCGCGGATTCTCGACTGGGAGGACCGTTCGACCTGTGTGCTGTTCGGCGACGGCGCCGGCGCCGTGGTCCTGCGGGCGGCCGATCTCGACGGTCCCGATGCCAGGTCGTGGGGCGTGCTGTCGACGCATCTGCACACCGACGGTAACGCCCGCGACATCCTCTACGTGGACGGCGGGCCGTCGTCGACCCAGACGGTCGGGCACGTCCGGATGAACGGCAAGGAGGTCTATCGTCACGCGGTCTCGAAGCTGGCCGCGGTGATCGACGAGGCGCTCGCCGCCAACGGCTTCGCGGCCGGCGCGGTCGACTGGCTGGTGCCGCACCAGGCCAACCGGCGGATCATCGAGAGCATGGCGCACCGGCTCGGCCTGCCGATGAGCAAGGTGGTCTGCTCGATCGAGCGGCACGCCAACACCTCGGCCGCTTCGGTGCCGCTGGCCTTCGACGAGGCGGTCCGCGACGGCCGGATCAAGCCAGGCGATCTGGTCCTGATGGAAGCGATCGGCGGCGGCCTGGCCTGGGGCGCAGGGCTCGTGCGCTACGGGGCGCCGGTGATGGCAAAATCGGGCAGCGTCGAGACGGCACGCGAGGAAGTCGTGCCAATCGCCTGAAATCGCCGAGTTAATTGACCGTCGATTTGGTTCGCTGTACCTTTGCACTCTCAAATGGGGGTGCACATGGCCGGACACACCGTTACCCGCGCTCAGTTGAGCGAATCGGTTTATGAAGAGGTTGGCCTGTCCCGCAACGAATCGGCGGAGTTGGTCGAGTCCGTGCTCGACGAGATGATCGCGGCACTCGCCCGGGGGGAGATGGTGAAGATCTCCTCGTTCGGAAGCTTCTCGGTACGCCAGAAGGGGCGGCGCGTCGGGCGCAACCCGAAGACCGGCGACGAGGTTCCGATCCTGCCCCGCAAGGTGCTGGTGTTCCGGCCGTCCCACGTGCTGAAGAACAAGATCAACGCGACACTCTCCGACGACGCGTAGGCGAGGCGGGAGGGGGCCGATGACCGACGGGCAAACCTCGACGGGGCAGCGCCGCAACGGCAAGTCCGCCGCGGCGTTCCGGACCATCAGCGAGGTGGCGGACGACCTCGAGGTGCCGCCGCACGTCCTGCGGTTCTGGGAAACCAAGTTCAATCAGGTCAGGCCGCTGAAGCGCGGCGGCGGCCGGCGCTACTACCGGCCCGAGGACGTCGCGCTGCTGCAGCGCATCCGCGAGCTGCTGTACCGCGAAGGCTACACGATCAAGGGCGTGCAGAAGCTGCTGCGCGACGGCGCCGTCAGAATGCCGACCGCCGGGGAAACCGCCCGGGCGGCCCAGTCGGCGACTCCGGTCAAGGGCGGCCACGGCGCGGCGCCGGCGGTCGTCGACAACGGCAACGGCAACGGCAACGGTGTCGGCGATGCCGAGGGCGAGGTCCGCCGGGCGCTCGACGAGTTGAAGGCGCTGCGCAAGATGCTCTCCGAGGTGCTGCCGACTCGCTGAGCGGCGCCGGCGGTCGGCACGAGATCATTCGTCGTCCAGGGTGTCCCGAGCCGGGTCGACCGAGGCCGGACGGTAGCGCGACACGTAGGCCGGCCGGTCGACGTCGTAGTGCAGCATGATCGACAGGACCGCCGGGGTCTCGCGGGCCTCGTCGAGCAGCGGCAGCACCACGTCGGTGTAGTCGTAGACGGTGCCGAACCAGTTGAGGCGCAGGCGCTGGATCTGCGGCGCTTCGGTCTCGATGGCCGTTGCGAACGCCCGGATGATCGCGCGGCGGTAGTCCGGATACGGCATCTCGCCGACCCGCTTGCCGGCCAGGTCGATCCCGCCGACGTCCGCGGCGATCCCGGCGTGGACGCGGAATCGGAAATCCCGTCCGCCGGCGAGCGGCTCCAGCAGCGACACGCGTCCCAGCAGGCGTCCGAGCGACTCCGGCGAGAACGCCTCGCGTGACGGCAGGCGGCCGGGATCACCGGCGCGCGCCGCCCGCCAGCGTTCGAGCAGAAAGCGGGCGGGGCCGACGCTCGGGTGATCCTCGGGGCAGGGCTCGACCAGCAACAGGCCCTCCGGCTCGCCGCGGGCGCGCCGCGGGTCGGTCGGTTCGGCCTGCTCGGGCAGCGGGGTGTCGTCGGACATGGGACCGGATATCGCGTCGCGGCGATTGTGAAAAGAGGCGGTCTCGGCGTTGTCCGGCGGAGACCGATCGCCTATAGTCCGCCGCGTCGGAGCGTAGCGCAGTCTGGTAGCGCACCACACTGGGGGTGTGGGGGTCGTGGGTTCGAATCCCGCCGCTCCGACCATTTCTCTCCCGCCGCCGTTCGAGCGGCGGCTTCCGGCGGATCGGCAAGCCGGCGCCGGCACCCGACACCAAGGAGGCTGTCAGTGGCTCTCGCCAGCGTTCCCGTATCGCCCGTCGACTCGGACGTCCGTCACCAGACCCGGATCGATCTCGCGGCCGCGCTGCGCTGGTCCGCCCGGATGGGGTTCCACGAGGGTATCTGCAACCACTTCTCGGCAGTCATCCCGGGCGAGGACGACCGGTTCCTGATCAACCCGCACGGCTACCACTGGTCCGAGATCCGGGCGGGCGACCTGGTCGAGGTCGACGCCGACGGCAACGCACTGGACGGCAAGGAGCCGCCGGAGCCGACCGCCTTCTTCATCCACTATCACATCCACCGGCTGGTTCCGAACGCCAAGGTCGTGCTGCACACCCACATGCCGTACGCCACCGCCCTGACGATGCTGGAGGACGGCCGGCTCGAGCCGACGCTGCAGACCTCGCTGAAGTTCTACGACGCGGTCGCCTACGACGACCTCTACAACGGCCTCGCGCTCGACGATTCCGAAGGCCAGCGGATCGCCGCGGCGCTCGGCACCGGCAAGCGGGTGGCGTTCCTCGCCAACCACGGCGTCGTGGTCACCGGACAGAGCATCGCCCACGCCTTCGACGATCTGTACTACCTGGAGCGGGCCTGCCAGGCCCAGGTCATCGCCATGTCGACCGGGCGGCCGATGCGCCGGATTCCGCAGGACGTGGCCCGGATGACGGCCGATCAGATGAGCAGCGATTCCGAGCGCGCCCAGGCGGTCCGGCACTTCGAGGCGCTGAAGCGCATCCTCGACCGCGAGGAGCCGGAGTACCGGGACTGATCCCGCCCCGAGCGAGTGCGGCCGGGAAGCGTCAGGGCCAGCTGACGGTCGTCGGCTGCATGCCGACACGCTTGAAATAGGCGTCGAAATTGGTCTCCGGCCCGACCAGCTGGTGCACCAGCTTGGCGATCCGGGCCCGGCGTTCGGGAACGTTGTAGGGCGGCCCGGTCTCGTTCACCGGCTGCGGCAGGATGCAGCGCCAGCCGTCGACGGCGACAAGCTGGTCGCGGAACACCAGCGCGCCGTTGTAGAGGAAGTCCAGGATGACCGCCTGCGCCCGCTTGTTCGGGAGCTTCTGGACCCAGTCCTCGTTGTAGTTCTTGTCGGCGATCAACCCCCACGCCATGCCGAAGCGGATGTCGCGCAGGAAGGTGAGGGTCGTGGTGTGCTCCTGCAGTTCGAAATCGGCCGTGCCGCCGCCGGCCGCCCGGATCGGAACGATCCGGTACATGAACGTCGGCAGCAGCGTCGAACACCAGTCGCTCGGCTTGCTGGCCGCGATGACGGTCAGGTAGTCCTCGAGCGTCATTCTCATCCCCCGCAATACCCGCTAGATCATGGCCAGGGGGGCGCCCGCTGTCCAGTTCGAGGGAGGCTCGTGCCCGGCGCCGTCAGGAACCCGAGGCGATCTTCCTGCCGGCGACGGTCAGCTTGCAGACCAGCCAGTCCGGCTTGAGAGGGTTGTCGAACCACGGCTCGGCCCAGCCGCGGTCCATGCAGGACCGGATGGTCCGCGGATGCATGCGCTGGCCGTCTCTGTCGAACAGCGGCAGCTTGCCGCCCGGTTGGTCGAGTCCGCGCCGCAGCCAGTCCTTCTGGGCTGCGGTCGCACGCGGCTCCGCACCGCCGCCCGGGGCGGTTCGTTTCGATCGCCGTGTCTGCGTGCCCATGCCGTCCTCCCGCCGGCACTTTAGGCAAGCGCCGTCGACCCGTCCACCGAGCGCCGGTCTCCGGCTTGCCGTCGGCCCCGGCACCGTGGGATAACCGGGTTCCCACCGGAGGCTGCCATGACATCCTCGAATGCGACCTCGGCGCGACTGGCGCTCGGCTTCTCCTGCGTCGGGCACACCTTCTCGCATTTGCTGATGCTGCTCTACCCGACGGTCGTGCTGTCGCTGGAGTCCGCCTGGGGGCTGCCGTTCGAGGAACTGATCGGGCTGATGCTGGTCGGCCAGGTGCTGTTCGGGGTCGGGGCCGTCCCGGCCGGCTGGCTCGGCGACCGCTGGAGCGTGCCGGGCATGATGGCGGTGTTCTTCGTCGGCACCGGGGCGGCGGCCATCGCCACCGGCTTCGCGACGGGACCGCTCGAGATCGCCATCGGCCTTTCGGCGATCGGCCTGTTCGCGTCGATCTACCATCCGGTCGGCATCGCCTGGGTGGCGCGCAACCCGGTCAGCCGCGGCAAGGCCCTCGGCATCAACGGCATCTTCGGATCGGCCGGCACCGCCGGCGGCGCGGTGGTCGCGGGCACCCTGGCGACCGCCTTCGGCTGGCAGTGGGCGTTCATCGTCCCGGGCGGCCTCTGCGTCGCGTTCGGCCTGGTGTTGCTGGCGCTGGTCGCCAGCGGCCGGGTCTCAGACCCCCGCGAGGCCAGCCGGGCCGCCCCTTCGGAATCGTCGCGGAACGACATGATGCGCGGCGGGCTGGTGCTGCTGGTCACGATCGCCTGCTCCGGGCTGATCTACCAGACCACGTCCTTCGCCATGCCGAAGCTGTTCGAGCAGCGCCTCGACGGGCTGGTCGACACGGCGGCCGGGGTGGGGGCCCTGGTGTCTACGGTGTACCTGATCTCCGCGAGTGCCCAGCTGGTCGGCGGCTGGCTGGCCGACCGTTACGATCTCCGGCGGGTCTACTTCCTGTCCTGGCTGCTGCAGATCCCGGTGCTGGCGCTGGCGATCTCGCTGGCCGGCCCTGTGCTGATTCCGGTGGCGACCCTCATGGTGCTGATGAACACCGTGGCGGTGCCGGCCGAGAACAGCCTGTTCGCGCGCTACACGCCGCCGGCCTGGCGGGGCACCGCGTTCGGGGTCAAGTTCCTGATCTCGCTCGGCGTCGCCGCAGTCAGCGTGCCGCTGGTCGGCGAGATGTACCGCGCCTTCCAGGAGTTCGGGCCGCTGCTGGCGACCCTGGCGGGCGCCGCTGCGCTCGGTGGCGTCGCCGCCCTGCTGCTGCCGAGCGTCCGGCGCCCTCCGGCGGCGCAGCCGGCCGAGTAGGGGGAGACCGCGCATGGCCGACACTCCTCCGGTCGCGATCGATTCCCTCGACCATCTGGTGCTCACGGTCCGCGATATCGACGCGACCATCGCGTTCTACCGCGACTGGCTCGGCATGGAGGTCGTGACCTTCGGTGCCGGCCGCACGGCGCTCGCGTTCGGGCCGCAGAAGATCAACCTGCATGTCGCCGGCAACGAGATCCAGCCGAACGCCGCGGTCGCCACTCCCGGTTCCGGCGACCTCTGCTTCCTGACCTCGACGCCGGTCGCCGACGTCCGGGCACGCGCGGATGTCCTGGGGATCTCGATCATCGAGGCCGGTCGGCGCACCGGCGCGCTCGGGCCGATCGACTCGGTCTATGCCCGCGACCCCGACGGCAACCTGGTCGAGGTCTCGAACCGGCTCTACTGACCGCGTTCTACTGACCGGGCCCTACTGGCTGTGACCGTCGGAGGAGGCGAAGCGGATCGCCTCCTCGGCGGCGCGGACCAGGGCCCTTGCCTTGTTCAGGGTCTCCTGCCACTCGGCCTCGGGGTCGCTGTCGGCGACCACGCCGCCGCCGGCCTGGATGTACATGGTCTCGTCCTTCACCAGCGCTGTGCGCAGCGCGATGCAGGTGTCCATGCTGCCGTCGGCGCCGAAATAGCCGACCGCACCGGCATAGACGCCGCGGCGCGACACTTCGAGCTCGTCGATGATCTCCATCGCCCGCACCTTCGGGGCGCCTGAAACGGTGCCGGCCGGGAAGCCGGCGAACAGCGCGTCGACCGCGTCGTAGCCCTCCGCGAGGCGCCCTTCGACATGACTGGCGATGTGCATGACGTGGCTGTAGCGCTCGACCACGAACTGCTCCTTCACCGAGACCGTGCCGATCTGGCTGACCCGGCCGACGTCGTTGCGGCCGAGGTCGAGCAGCATCAGGTGCTCGGCCCGCTCCTTCGGATCGGCCAGCAACTCGGTCGCCAGCGCCCGGTCCTCCTCGGGGGTGGCGCCGCGCTTGCGGGTTCCGGCCAGCGGCCGGATGGTGACGATCCCGTCGCGCAGGCGCACCAGGATCTCCGGGCTGGAGCCGACGATCGCGTAGCCGCCGAAGTCGAAGAAGAACAGGAACGGCGACGGATTCAGGCGCCGCAGCGAGCGGTAGAGGGCGAACGGCGGCAGACGGAACGGCACCGCCAGCCGGTGCGACGGCACCACCTGGAAGGCGTCGCCGGCGTTGATGTATTCGACCGCCTTGCGGACCATCGCGTGATAGGCCTCGCGCCCGGTGTTCGACACCGGCTCCATCAGCGGCTCGACCGCCGAGCCGCCCTCGCGCCGGTACGGCAGCGAGCGCTCGAAGTCGGCGACCAGGTCGGCGAGGCGGACCCGCGCGTCGCCCCAGGCCGCGGCGGCCGAGACGCCGTCGCGCGGGCGCACGGGCGTCACCAGGGTGACGATGTCCTCGAGCCGGTCGAAAATGCACACCACCGTCGGCCGGACGAACATGCCGTCCCAGATGTTCAGGGCATCGGGGTTGGCGTCCGGGATCCGCTCGAACAGCCGAATCGCGTCGTAGCCCATGTAGCCGAACAGCCCCGCCGCCATCGGCGGCAGCCCGTCGGGCAGCTCGATCCGGCTTTCGGCGATCAGCCCCCGCAGCGAGGCGAGGGGCTCCTCCGATACCGGCTCGAAGCGGCCCGGGTCGATCCGGGCGTCCCGGTTGATCTCCGCCTTATGCTTGTAGAACCGCCAGATCAGGTCGGGCTTCATGCCGATGACCGAGTACCGGCCGCGCACCGATCCGCCCTCGACCGACTCCAGCAGGAACGCGTTGGCGCGGCCGTCGGCCAGCTTGAGCATGGCCGAGACCGGGGTCTCCAGGTCGGCCACCAGGGTGGTCCAGACGACCTGCGGCCGGCCGGCCTCGTACAGCTCGACGAAGCGGGCGTAGTCGGGCAGGGTCCTCATTGTCCGGACTCGAAGAGCCGGGCCACGCTGGCCTGGTCGACCTCGACGCCGAAGCGCTCCCGCAGATCGGCCAGCAGCAGCTCGATGACATCGGACTCGACGCCCTGGCCGATCTGGCTGGCGATGCTGTCGCGGATCTCCGGCTTGGCCGACGGATCGGCCGGGATGATGCGCTGCAGGCGGACCACCACCGCCTGGGTGTCGTCCGACGTCACCGCAACGCCGCCCGGCTCCTTGATCGCGAACAGGGTGGCCGGCAGCGTTGCGGGATAGCTCTCCGGGACGTCCCGCCCGGACCGCGTCATCGCCGGCACCTCGGCGGTCGGCATCTGCTCGGCCGCGGCCAGTTCCTTGAGGTCGCCACCGGCCTTGACCTTTTCGGCCAGGGCGTCGGCCTGCTGCTCCGCCAGCTCCAGGCGGCGGTCGGTCTTCCAGTCGGCCACGACCTGGTCGCGGATCTCGTCGAGCGGCGGGGTACGCGGCGCCTCGACGGCGTCGACCCGCAGCACGAAGAACGCGCCGCTGTCGCCTTCGCCGAGCCCGCTCTGCTGCCCCTGCGGGGTGTCGAAGGCGAGCTCCAGGAACTGGCCGCCGGGCTGCGTCTCGGCCCTGCCGCCGGCTTTCAGGTCGCCGGAGCGCGCCAGCCCTTCGATGGAGCGGACGGTGAGCCCGAGCGACTTGGCGGCCTCCTCCAGGGTGGCGCCGCCTGCCAGGGCGTCCTCGAGCCGGTTGGCGGTCTCGTAGACCCGGTCGAGCGCACGGTCGTGGGCGAGCTCGTCGCGCAGCTTGCCCTTGGCCTCCTCATAGGGCGTCGTTCGCCCCGGCTGGATCGCCAGGACCCGGAACAGGTGCCAGCCGAACGGGCTCTGCACCGGCTCGCTGACGGCGTCCTGCTGCAGGGCGAAGACGGTGTCGGCGGTGCCGTCCGGGAGAGCGTCGCGGGTCAGCCGGCCGAGGTCCAGGCCGGCCTCGTCGACCCCGGTCGTGTCCTTGGCCACCGCGACGAAGTCCTCGCCACCGTCGATGCGGGTCAGCGCCGCCTTGGCGGCGTCCTCGGTCTCGAACAGGATCTGCTGGACGTCGCGGCGCTCGGGCGTGGCGAACTGCCCCGCGCGTTCGTCGTAGGCGCTCCGGATCTCGTCCTCCGGGACGTCGATGTCCTTGGCCAGCGCCGCCGGGTCGATCTGCGCCCACGAGACCGACCGGTATTCCGGCTTCTCGTAGCGGCTGGTGTTGGCGTCGTAGAACGACTGCAGCCGGTCGGCCGCCGGATCCTCGGGCTCCGGGACCGCGGCCGCCGGGATCGCCACCACCTGGGCGACGCGCTGCTCCTCGCGATAGGCGAACACGCGGTCGACCACCGGCTTCGGCGCCGGGCCGACGGCGGCCAGGGCGTCGATCAGCTGCCGGCGGGTGAAGTCCTCGTGCAGGCGCTGCACGAACTCGGCCTCCGACCAGCCGTTGTTCGCCAGGAAGGTCTGATAGCGCGCCCGGTCGAAGTTGCCGCTGCGGTCGACGAAGCGCGAACGGACGAACTCCACGACCCGGTCCGTGCTGACCGAGAGATCGAGCGAACGGGTCGCCGCGATCATGATCCCTTCGGTGACCATGCCTTGGATCACCTGGTCGAGCATGCCGAGCTGGATGGCCTGCTCGGCGGTCAGGGGCACGCCGAGGCGCCGGCGCTCGGTCTCGAACTTGGTCGCCACGTCCTGGGTCGTGTACTGGACCTCGTCGCCGATCTTGACGGCGACCTTGCCGGCCGGGCTGCCGAAGAACACGTCGCCGATCCCCCAGATCGCGAAGCTGACGATCAGCAGCACGAACAGAATCTTGACGAAGATCGACGTGACCTTGGAGCGAATGATCTGAAGCATCGCGCAGTCCGGCCTTGTGCCAATGAATTTCGGTCGGCGCCGCACGCGGTCGCCGGGGCGCGGCATCATAGGGAGAGGGTCCCGCCGCGGCAACCGCCGAATCCCCTGTCATTCAAAGGATTCCGCGGTTCTCGGGGCTGACTTGTTGGCTTCCGGCCGCGCTCCGTGTATGACCCCTCCAGCCCGCTTTCGAGGAGAGACCCCATGGCCCTGCGGCCGCTGATCGCCGGCAACTGGAAGATGAACCTGGACCGGGAGACCGCTGCCGGGCTGGCGCGCGAGCTGGCCGGCGCGGTGGCCGCCGCCGCGGCCTTCGAGATGGCGGTCTGCCCGCCGGCACCGTACCTGATCCCGGTCGCCGATGCGATCGCCGGCAGCCCGGTCGGCCTCGGCGCCCAGGACTGCCATGCCGCCGCCAATGGCGCTCACACCGGGGACGTGGCTGCGCCGATGCTGACGGATGTCGGGTGCACCTACGTCATCGTCGGCCACTCCGAACGCCGCGCCGACCATGGCGAGACCGACGCCGTCGTGCGGGCCAAGGCCGAGGCGGCCCGGTCTGTGGGGCTGGTGCCGATCGTGTGCGTCGGCGAGACCGAGGCCCAGCGCGACGCCGGCGAGACCCTGGACGTCGTCGGACGGCAGGTGGCCGGATCGATTCCCGACGGCCTCGACGGCACCACCCTGGTGGTGGCGTACGAGCCGGTGTGGGCGATCGGCACCGGGCGCACGCCGACCGTGGACGACGTCGCGGCGGTGCATGCGCATATCCGCGCGGCCCTGGCCAGGAAATCGGCCGACGCCGCCGGCATCCGCATCCTCTATGGCGGGTCGGTCAAGCCGTCGAACGCATCGGAGCTGCTGGCGGTCGCCAACGTCGACGGTGCGCTGGTCGGCGGGGCGAGCCTGAAGGCCGCGGATTTCCTGGCGATCGCCCGGGCGGTGTGAGACCGAGACCTGGCCTCTGGCCAAGACGGCCTCCAGGCGTTACAAACCGCGCCGTCCCCAAACGGACGCGAGCACCACAAGGATCGACATGACGGCGATCGTTCTCACCATCCACCTGATGATCGCGGCGGCCCTGGTCATCGTCGTCCTCCTGCAGCGCAGCGAGGGCGGCGGTCTCGGAATCGGCGGCGGCGGCGGCATGGGATCCTTCATGTCGGCCCGCGGGGCCGCCAACCTGCTGACCCGGACGACCGCGATCCTGGCCGGTTGCTTCTTCGTGACCAGCATCGTGCTCGCGATTCTCGCCGGCAACACCGGGACGAAGTCGATCGTCGATCAGCCGACGCCGGCCGAGCAGGCTCCGGCGAAGACCGAACCGGCCGCGCCGGTCTCTCAGTAACTCGTTGATCTTCTTGAAATTTACGAAACCCGGCGGGCTATCGTCCGCCGGAACGGGAAGCAGTATGACAAAGCGTGCCTTGATCGCGCCCGTTCGGGTATAAGGAGGGTCCATGACGCGGTTCATCTTCATCACCGGCGGCGTGGTCTCCTCCCTCGGCAAGGGTCTCGCCTCGGCGGCGCTCGGAGCGCTGTTGCAGGCGCGCGGCTACAAGGTCCGCCTGCGCAAGCTCGATCCGTACCTCAACGTCGACCCGGGCACGATGAGTCCGTACCAGCACGGCGAGGTATACGTGACCGACGACGGGGCCGAGACCGACCTCGACCTCGGCCACTACGAGCGCTTCACCGGCGTGGCGTGCCGGCGCAGCGACAGCGTGACCACCGGCCAGATCTACATGGACGTGATCACCCGGGAGCGGCGGGGCGACTATCTCGGCGCCACCATCCAGGTGATTCCGCACGTCACCGACGCCATCAAGGAGTTCGCGCGCGGCGACCTCGAGGACGAGGACTTCGTGCTGTGCGAGATCGGCGGCACGGTCGGCGACATCGAGGGCCTGCCGTTCCTGGAGGCGATCCGCCAGCTCGGCAACGAGCTCGGGCGCGAGCGGTCGCTGTTCATGCACCTGACGCTGCTGCCGTACATCCCGGCGGCCGGCGAGCTGAAGACCAAGCCGACCCAGCACTCGGTCAAGGAGCTGCAGAGCGTCGGCATCCAGCCCGACATCCTGCTGTGCCGGTCCGACCGCGACATCCCGGTCGAGCAGCGCCGCAAGATCGGCCTGTTCTGCAACATCCGCCCCGAGGCGGTGATCGCGGCGCTGGACGTGCACTCGATCTACCAGGTGCCGCTCAGCTACCACCGCGAGGGCCTGGATACCGAGGTACTGCGCCATTTCGGCATGCTCGCCAGCGAGGCCGAGCCCGACCTGTCGCGCTGGACCGGCATCATGGAGCGGGTCGACAACCCGGAGGGCAGTGTCCGGATCGCGGTCGTCGGCAAGTACACCAGCCTGCTCGACAGCTACAAGTCGCTGGCCGAATCGCTGACCCACGGCGGCATCGCCAACAACGTGAAGGTCGAGCTCGACTGGATCGATTCCGAGATCTTCGAGACCGAGACCGAAGCGCTGATGCGCCTGGAGGACGTCCACGGCATCCTGGTGCCGGGCGGCTTCGGCGAGCGCGGTTCGGAGGGCAAGATCGCCGCGGTGACCTTCGCCCGCGAGCACAAGATCCCGTATTTCGGGATCTGCTTCGGCATGCAGATGGCCTGCATCGAGGTCGCGCGCAACATGGCGGAGATCAAGGGCGCCGGGTCGACCGAGTTCGGTCCCTGCGCCGAACCGGTGGTCGGCCTGCTGACCGAGTGGAGCCGCGGCAACATGCGCGAGACCCGTAGCGCCGAAGGCGACCTCGGCGGCACCATGCGGCTCGGCGCCTACGAGTGTCACCTCGAAGCGGGCACCCGGGTCCGGCAGATCTACGGCGAGGAGCGGATCTTCGAGCGCCACCGCCACCGCTACGAGGTCAACATCAACTACCGCGACGCGCTGCAGGGCGCCGGGCTGGTGTTCAGCGGCATGTCGCCGGACGGCGTGCTGCCGGAGATCGTCGAGCTGCCGAGCCATCCCTGGTTCGTCGGCGTGCAGTTCCACCCGGAGCTGAAGTCGAAGCCGTTCGATCCGCACCCGCTGTTCACCAGCTTCATCGAGGCGGCCGTCGAGCAATCGCGGCTGGTGTGACGCCATGACCGACCCCCGCACCGTCCGCGTCGGCTCGATCGATATCGCCAACGACCGGCCGTTCGTGCTGATCGCCGGTCCCTGTGCGATCGAGAGCCGCGAGCACGCGATCGAGGTCGCCGACGCCCTGGTGGCGATCTGCGGCAAGGCCGGGGTACCGCTGATCTACAAGTCGTCCTACGACAAGGCGAACCGGACCAGCGTGTCGGCCGGCCGCGGGGTCGGCATCGAGGCCGGGCTGAAGACCCTGGCCGAGGTGCGCGAGCGGTTCGGCTGCCCGGTGCTGACCGACGTGCACGAGCCGCCGCAATGCGCGGTCGCCGCCGAGTACGTCGACGTGCTGCAGATCCCGGCCTTCCTGTGCCGGCAGACCGACCTGCTGCTGGCGGCCGGCGAGACCGGCAGGGTCGTGAACGTCAAGAAGGGCCAGTTCCTGGCGCCGTGGGACATGAAGAACGTCGCCGCCAAGGTGGCGTCGACCGGCAACGACCGCATCATGCTGACCGAGCGCGGTGCCAGCTTCGGCTACAACACCCTGGTCTCCGACATGCGCAGCCTGCCGGAGATGGCCAGGACCGGATGGCCGGTGGTGTTCGACGCCACCCACTCGGTGCAGCAGCCCGGCGGGCAGGGCTCCTCGAGCGGCGGCCAGCGCGAATACGTGCCGGTGCTGGCGCGCGCCGCCCTGGCGGTCGGCGTGGCCGCCGTGTTCATGGAATGCCACCCGGACCCGGACACCGCCCCGTCCGACGGGCCGAACATGGTGCGGATGGCCGACCTGCCGGCGCTCCTGGACACCTTCGTCGCCTTCGACAGGATCGCCAAGGCCAACCCGGTCGCGGTCTAGTCCGGCGCGGCTGAAGCGGCGGTTGGGTCCCGGCTCTGAGCGGCATTGCCGCTCCGGCCGGGATGAGGACTGAAGGGACGTAATCTTCCCCCTCATCCCGGCCGCAGCGAAGCGGAGAGCCGGGACCCCGCCGCGTCGTATCGAGGAGGAGGTGCCGCCATGCCGCGAGTCGAGGGCCGCTACGGTCTCGCCTACACCGCCGACAAGCCGGAATCCGCCGCCCGGTTCGACGACCTGGTCGGCGCCTATCTCGGCTTCGGGCGCGACATCGGCGACCGTCTCAAGGCGATCCTGACCGACGATCCGGAAATGCCGCTGGCGCACGTCGCCAAGGGCTATCTGTTCAAGCTGTTCGGCAGTGCGGCCATGTCGGCCCGCGCCGCCAAGGCCCTGGCGGACGCCGACGCGCGGTTCGCCGCGGTCGCGACGACCGACCGCGAACGGCTGCACCTGGAGGCGCTGCGGGCCTGGTGCGCCGACGACCTGGACCGGACGACCGAGCTCTGGGAACGGATCCTGATCGACCACCCGAAGGACGCGTTCGCGCTCCGCCTGGCCCATTTCAACCACTTCTATGCCGGCGAAGGCCGCAAGATGCGGGACAGCGTCGCCCGCGTGCTGCCGGACTGGAGCGACGCCGATCCCGACATCGGCTTCGTCCACGGCATGTACGGCTTCGCGCTGGAGGAGGCCGGCGACTACGCCGCGGGCGAGCGCTACGGCCGCATGGCGGTCGAGCGCAACCCGAAGGACGCCTGGTCGGTGCACGCTGTCGCCCACGTCATGGAGATGCAGGGCCGGCACGCCGAGGGCATCGAATGGGTGAGGGGCCTGGAGCCCGCGTGGTCGACCACCAACAACTTCCGCTTCCACCTCTACTGGCACCGCGGCCTGTATCACCTTGAAAGACATGAATTCGACGAGGTCCTGAAGCTCTACGACGACCACGTCGCCTCGGACATCGCGAGCGACATGTACCTGGACGTCTGCAACGCCGCCTCGATGCTGTGGCGACTGGAGATGTACGGGGTCGACGTCGGCGGCCGCTGGCGGGACCTGACCGAGGTGTCGCTGCGCCACGTCGACGACCACGAGCTGATCTTCGTGTCGCTGCACTACCTGATGGCGCTGCTGAAGGGCGGCGAGGCCGAGGCCGCGGCCCGGATGGCGGCGCAGCTGGAGAGCTTCGCCAACTCGGCGGCCACCCAGGGCCGGGTGTCGGCGCGGGTCGGCGTCGGCACCGTCGCGGCGATGACGGCGCTCGCCCGCGGCGACGCCGGGACCGCTGTCGATGCCCTGCTGCCGATCCGCTACGACATCTGGTGCATGGGCGGCAGCCACGCCCAGCGCGACCTGTTCGAGGAGATGCTGGTGTCGGCGGCGGTCAAGGCGCGACCGCATCTCGCGAGGGCGCTGCTGGCCGAGCGCACGGCGTCGAAGCCGGCGAGCGCGTGGAGCTGGCGGCAATACGCGGCGGCTCTGCGGGCCGAGGGCCGGGACGAGGCCGCCGCCTCCGCCGACAAGCGGGCCGAGGCGCTGCTGACGGCGGTCTGATGTTCCCGCCTTGCGGGCCCGCCTTGAGCTCGATGTGCAGCCTGCCTATGGTCAGTGTGCTGTCAATTCACGTCGGGCGGCGGAGCCGATGATCCTCAGCGACGTCTACGGCAAGCCCGGGCACCTGATCCGGCGGGCCCAGCAGATCGCCGTGGCGATCTTCGTGGAGGAGTGCCGGCCCCTCGACCTCACGCCCCTGCAATACGCCGCCCTGGTCGCGATCCGCGACCTGCCGGGCATCGACGCTACGCGGCTGTCCGAGGTGATCGCCAACGACCGCTCCACGCTCGGCGGGGTGATCGAGCGGCTGGAGGAGAAAGGCTGGATCGAGCGGCGCCCGAGCCCCGACGACCGCCGGGTCAAGCTGCTTTACCTGGCGGTGGCCGGCGCCGAACTGCTGCGCCGGGCCGAGCCGCATGTCCGGCGCGCCCAGGAGCGGATCCTGGAACCGCTCGCCGAAGCCGATCGGGTGACGCTGATGCGCCTGTTGGCCGACCTCGTCGAACTGAACAACGAGCATTCGCGGGTGCCGCTGAAGCGCGCCGGCGAGGGTTCTCAGTCGTAGAACGTCCCGTCGGACCGGCGCACGAACCGCTCGACCCCGTCGATCCACTTCACCTGCATGTCGATGTCGGGGTAGTCGACCTCGTCCGGGTCGGTGCGGTCGCCGACCTCCAGATAGGTCGCCGTGTCGGCGGTCCGGTTGATCAGCGCGTGGCCGTCGGGCTTCCCCGCCGGGAAGGCTGCGCACATGCCCGGCCCCAGGACCTGCTCGCCGGCGTCGGTCAGCAGGGTCAGTTCGCCGGTCAGCACCATCACGAACTCGTCCTGCAGCGTGTGCCAGTGGCGCAGCGCCGAGGTGCTGCCGGGCGGCAGCGTGACGTGGTTCACGCCGAAATTCTTGAGGCCGCCGTGGTCGCCGAGGCGGCGCTTCGTCCGGCTGGCCGTGGAAGCGGCGAACTCGGCCGGATAGGTGCTCCCCATGCGTGTCGGGACGGTCATCGGATCGAAGGCCGGGGGCTTCGGCATGGTGCTCTCCTCGAATTCGGATGCTGACAGCGCAGTCTAGACGGCAAAGCGATTGAACGCCCAGCGGCCGGGCGCTATTCCTCCCGCACCATTCGTCCGGTCTCCAGGAGCCCTTCCCATGAGTGCGATCATCGACATCACCGCCCGCGAGATCCTCGACAGTCGCGGCAACCCGACGGTGGAGGTCGACGTCACCCTGGAGACCGGCGTCGTCGGCCGCGCCGCGGTGCCGTCGGGCGCCTCGACCGGCGCCTACGAGGCGGTCGAGAAGCGCGACGGCGATCCCAAGCGCTACGGCGGCAAGGGCGTCCTGCAGGCGGTCGACGCGGTCAACGGCGAGATCTTCGACGCGCTGTCCGGCCGCGATGCCGCCGAGCAGCTGCTGATCGACCGGGCGATGATCGAGCTCGACGGCACCGAGAACAAGGCGCGGCTGGGCGCCAACGCGCTGCTCGGCGTGTCGCTGGCGGTCGCCAAGGCGCAGGCCGCCGACATGGAGCTGCCGCTGTGGCGCTACATCGGCGGCGCCTACGCCCACGTCCTGCCGACCCCGATGATGAACATCATCAACGGCGGCGCGCATGCCGACAACCCGATCGACTTCCAGGAGTTCATGATCATGCCGGTGAACTTCCCGAGCTTCCGGGAAGCGCTGCGCGCCGGCTCCGAGATCTTCCACGCGCTGAAGAAGCAGCTGGTCGCCGGCGGCCACAACACCAATGTCGGCGACGAGGGCGGCTTCGCGCCCGACCTGAAGAGCGCCGACGAGGCCCTGGCGGTGATCATGAAGGCGATCGAGGCGGCCGGCTACAAGCCGGGCGACGACGTCATGATCGCCCTCGATCCGGCCTCCACCGAGTTCTTCAAGGACGGCAAGTATGTGCTGGCGGGCGAGGGCAAGACCATGGACTCCGACGGCATGATCAAGCTGTACGCCGACCTCGCCGCCCGCTACCCGATCGTCTCGATCGAGGACGCTCTGAGCGAGGACGACTGGGACGGCTTCAAGGCGATCACCGCCGAGCTCGGCTCCAAGGTGCAGATCGTCGGCGACGACCTGTTCGTCACCAACGCCAAGCGCCTGAAGCGCGGCATCGCCGAGACCGCCGGCAACGCCATCCTGGTCAAGGTCAACCAGATCGGCACCCTGTCGGAGACCCTGGAGACCGTGTCGATGGCCCAGCGCGCCCGGTTCGGCACGGTGATGTCGCACCGCTCGGGCGAGACCGAGGACGCCACCATCGCCGATCTGGCGGTCGCCACCAACGCCGGGCAGATCAAGACCGGCTCGCTGTCGCGCGCCGACCGGACCGCCAAGTTCAACCAGCTGCTGCGGATCGAGGAGCAGCTCGGCGATGCCGCGCGTTTCGCTGGCCGGTCCTCGCTGGCCCCGCTCGCCGGGTGAGCGCGCCGCAGAACGGGCCGCAGAACGGGCCGGAGACCCCGCAGGTCGACGAACGCATCCTGTTGGGCCTCCGCAGCTTCCGGCTTCCGGCTTGGCGGGCGCTCGTCCAGTTCGGGCTGTTCGCCACCCTCGCGGCCCTGGGGCTGTCCATGGTGTTCGGTCAGCCGTCGAGACCCGAGATCGGCTGGCCGATCGCCGTGGCCGGGTTGGCGATGGCGCTGGTCGTCCCGGCACTGACGACGATCGGTGGCCGCCAGCGCGTCGAGCTGTTCGACGAGGGCTTCTCCGTGCACGGCCTGTTCTCGACCCGCCACTACCGCTGGTCCGAGGTGTCCGATTTCTCCCTGGCGTCGCTGCTGCCGGGACGCGGCATGCGGCAGACCTACGTGGTCTTCGATCTGTCGGGCGATCGCGGCGCGCTGGTGGCATTCAACCGGTTCCTGACCGGCAAGGGGCGTTCGCTGCCGATCGGCATCGAGCCGGTGGATCTGCCGGGGAATGCCGTGACGGTGGCGCTCGCCTTGAACGCCTGGCGCCAGCGTGCGCTTGACTCCAAGACCCCCCAGGTGCCCTGAGTCATTTCGGCAACACTTTGAGTCCATTGGCGGTTCTCTTGCCGATATTCCCGATTCGTTCACGTTGTCGGGGCCGGTGACGCGTGATTCAATCCGGATGTCGCCGTCGAGGAGGACATCATGGCCCTGGTTTCCGAGCTCAAGCGTCGTGCCCGTCACGTCGTCGGGCCGCTGGTCGGGTCGCTCCTCGTGGCCTATTTCGCCTATCACGCCATGGAGGGCGACCGGGGCATCCGGGCCTGGCAGCGGCTGGACGGCGAGATCGCCGAGGCCCGCGAAGTCCGCGATCGCCTGGTCGCGGAGCAGGCCGCCCTCGACCGGCGGGTCGCAAAGCTGCGTCCCGACAGCCTCGACGCCGACCTGCTCGAGGAACGCGCCCGTCTGGTGCTCGGCTATGTGCCGGCCGACGGCGTGATCGTGGGGCAGCCGGTGGTTCCGACCACCCGACTGGCCGGGCTCGCGGTTGTTCGCTGAGCGATTTCAGATGATTAACTAAAATTGAGTTAATCGCCGTTTTTGCGTTGCAGCGCAAACATTTAGCGCCCTTGCAATCGCGCGGGTCTTCCCCTAATTCTGTCAGGGTCGGCGCGACGCCAGAGGTTCGTGCCGCCCGCAGAGGACGCGCAGGGGGATTTCATGGCACGTGCGGCGACAGCCAAGTCGACGACGAGCCGGTCCGGCCCGGCCAAGGCCGCGCCGTCGCGCTCGACCCGCTCCAGCAAGGCATCCAGGCAGTCCGAGCCGTCGATCGACGAGCTGCTCGGCTACTACAAGGACATGCTGGTGATCCGGCGGTTCGAGGAGAAGGCCGGCCAGCTCTACGGCATGGGCCTGATCGGTGGGTTCTGCCACCTGTACATCGGGCAGGAGGCGGTGGTCGTCGGCATGCAGGCGGCGATCGGCGAAGGCGACACGGTGGTCACCTCGTACCGCGACCACGGCCACATGCTGGCCTGCGGCATGGAGGCCCGCGGCGTGATGGCCGAGCTGACCGGCCGCATCGGCGGGTACTCCAAGGGCAAGGGCGGCTCGATGCACATGTTCAGCCGCGAGAAGGACTTCTTCGGCGGCCACGGCATCGTCGGCGCCCAGGTGCCGATCGGCACCGGCCTAGCGTTCAACCACAAGTACCGTGACACCGACCGGGTGTCGCTGACCTATATGGGCGACGGCGCGGTCAACCAGGGCCAGGTGTACGAGAGCTTCAACATGGCGGCGCTGTGGAAGCTGCCGGTCATCTTCATCATCGAGAACAACAAGTACGGCATGGGGACCTCGGTGACCCGCGCCGCCGCCGGCCCGTCGCTCGCCGAGCGCGGCCACGCCTACGGGATTCCGGGCGAGGAGGTCGACGGCATGGACGTGATGAAGGTGAAGGCGGCCGGCGACAAGGCGGTGGCCCACTGCCGCGCCGGCAAGGGGCCGTTCATCCTGGAGATGAAGACCTACCGCTACCGCGGCCACTCCATGTCCGACCCGGCCAAGTACCGGACCAAGGAGGAGGTCAACAAGATGCGGCAGGAGCACGACCCGATCGACTCCCTGCGCCGCGTCCTGCTGGAGCGCAAGGTCGACGAGGAGGCGTTGAAGAAGATCGACCGCGAGGTGAAGGACCTCGTGACCGACGCCGCCGACTTCGCGCAGCAGAGCCCGGAGCCCGACGTGTCGGAGCTCTGGACCGACGTACTCGTAGAAGCCTGACGCCAAGGCTGCCTGTGGTTTGGGCGGCCGCGGTCCGCGGCGCCCGCACGAGGGGAAAGCGCATGCCCACATCCGTACTGATGCCGGCCCTGTCGCCGACCATGACCGAGGGCAACCTCGCCAAGTGGCACGTCAAGGAAGGCGACACGGTCAGCGCCGGCGACGTGATCGCCGAGATCGAGACC
>NZ_BMZS01000003.1:0-510186 GCF_014652915.1 Thalassobaculum fulvum | reverse complement strand
ACGAGGGCAAGGTCGGCAGGATCGTCGTCGCCGAGGGCACCGAGGGCGTGGCGGTCAACGCCGTGATCGCCTGGCTGCTCGAGGAGGGCGAGGACGCCAGCGCGATCCCGGCCGAGGGCGGCGCCGCTCCGGCCGCGCCGGCAGCCGCTGCCGCCCCCGAGACCCCGGCACAGCAGGCGGCGGCCGGCGGTGTCGGCCCGGAGGGCGCGCCGGAGGCCCCGGCGCTGCCCGGTGCCCCGGCCCACACCTCGGTGGCGGTACCGGTTCCCGACGTCGACGAGGCGAAGTTCTTCAAGGAGACCCAGCGCCAGACCGTGCGCGAGGCCCTGCGCGACGCCATGGCCGAGGAGATGCGCGCCGACGCCGAGGTCTACGTGATGGGCGAGGAGGTCGCGGAGTACCAGGGCGCCTACAAGGTCACCCAGGGCCTGCTGGCCGAGTTCGGTGCCAAGCGTGTGATCGACACCCCGATCACCGAGCATGGTTTCGCCGGCCTGGCGGTCGGTGCCGCGTTCGGCAAGCTGAAGCCGGTCGTCGAGTTCATGACCTTCAACTTCGCCATGCAGGCGATCGACCAGATCATCAACTCGGCCGCCAAGACCCTGTACATGTCCGGCGGCCAGATGGGCTGCCCGATCGTGTTCCGCGGCCCGAACGGCGCGGCCTCGCGCGTCGCCGCCCAGCACTCGCAGTGCTACGCCAGCTGGTACGCCCACTGCCCGGGGCTGAAGGTGGTCTCGCCGTGGTCGGCGGCCGACGCCAAGGGCCTGCTGAAGGCCGCGATCCGCGATCCGAACCCGGTGATCTTCCTGGAGAACGAGGTCCTGTACGGCCAGTCCTTCGACGTGCCGACCGATCCCGACTTCGTGCTGCCGATCGGCAAGGCCAAGATCGTGCGGCCGGGCAAGGACGTCACCATCACGGCGTTCTCGATCATGGTCGGCAAGGCCCTGGAGGCCGCCGAGAAGCTGGCCGAGGAGGGGATCGACGCCGAGGTGATCGACCTGCGGACCATCCGCCCGCTCGACATCGACACCATCGTGAACTCGGTGAAGAAGACCAACCGCCTGGTCACCACCGAGGAGGGCTGGGCGTTCTCCGGCATCGGGTCCGAGATCGCCGCTCTGATGATGGAGCACGCCTTCGACCATCTCGACGCGCCGGTCGCCCGGGTCGCCGGGGCCGACGTGCCGATGCCGTACGCCGCCAATCTCGAGAAACTGGCCCTGCCGCAGCCCGACAACATCGTCCAGGCTGCGAAGGCGGTCTGCTACCGCGCGTAAGGGGAGAGCCGGAACATGCCGATTTCCATTCTGATGCCGGCGCTGTCGCCCACCATGAGCGAGGGCAACCTCGCCAAGTGGCACGTCAAGGAAGGCGACACGGTCAGCGCCGGCGACGTGATCGCCGAGATCGAGACCGACAAGGCGACCATGGAGGTCGAGGCGGTCGACGAGGGCAAGGTCGGCAGGATCGTCGTCGCCGAGGGCACCGAGGGCGTGGCGGTCAACGCCGTGATCGCCTGGCTGCTGGAGGAGGGCGAGGACGCCAGCGCGATCCCGGCCGAGGGCGGCGCCGCTCCGGCCGCGCCGGCAGCCGCCCCCGAGGCTCCCAAGCCGGCCGCCGCTCCGGCGCCGGCCGCTGCCGCTCCGGCCCCCGCACCGCAACCGTCGGCCGGCGCCGGCCGGGTGTTCGCCAGCCCGCTGGCCAAGCGCATGGCCGAGCAGGCCGGCCTCGACCTGGGCGCGCTGAAGGGCTCGGGCCCGCAGGGCCGGATCGTGAAGGCCGACATCGAGGCGGCGCTCGCCGGCGGTGCGCCGAAGGCCGCCGCGGCGCCCGCCGCCGCAGCCGCCGCTCCGGCCCCGGCCGCCGCTCCGAGCCTGGGGACGGCGCCTTCGGCCGACGTGCCGGGCCTGCCCGAGTACGAGGAGATCCCGAACTCCAACATGCGCAAGGTCATCGCCAAGCGCCTGACGGAGTCCAAGCAGTTCGCGCCGCACTTCTACCTGACGGTCGACTGCGAGATCGACGCGCTGCTCAAGGTCCGCAAGCAGCTCAACGACAAGGCCGGCGACGGCGTCAAGCTGTCGGTCAACGACCTGGTGATCCGCGCCGCCGCGCTGGCCCTGAAGCAGGTGCCGGCGGCCAACGCTTCGTGGACCGAGAAGGCGATCCGCATCTACAAGCAGATCGACATTTCGGTGGCCGTCGCCATCGACGACGGCCTGATCACCCCGGTGATCAAGGACGCCGGCTCGAAGGGGCTGAAGCAGATCTCGGCCGAGATGAAGGACCTGGCCACCCGGGCCCGCGACCGCAAGCTGAAGCCCGAGGAGTTCCAGGGCGGTACCTTCTCGATCTCCAACCTCGGCATGTTCGGGATCAAGGACTTCGCCGCCGTCATCAACCCGCCGCAGGGCGCCATCCTGGCGGTCGGCGCCGGCGAGCAGCGCCCGGTCGTCAAGGATGGTGCGCTGGCGATAGCCACGGTGATGAGCTGTACCCTGTCGGTCGACCACCGGGTGGTCGACGGCGCGGTCGGCGCCGAGTTCCTGGCCGCCTTCAAGAAGCTGGTCGAAGACCCGCTCACCATGCTGCTCTGAGAGCGAGGGAGACACCGCGATGGCCGACACCCAATTCGACGTGATCGTCGTCGGCGGCGGCCCGGGCGGGTACGTCGCCGCGATCCGCGCCGCCCAGCTCGGCCTGAAGGCCGCGGTGGTCGAGCGCGAGCACCTGGGAGGGATCTGCCTGAACTGGGGCTGCATTCCGACCAAGGCGCTGCTGCGCTCGTCCGAGGTCTCGCATATCCTGCATCATCTCGACGCATATGGCTTTTCTGCCAAAGACATATCGTTCGACCTTAAGAAGGTGGTCGAGCGATCGCGCAAGGTCGCCAAGCAGCTCTCGGGCGGCGTCGCGCACCTGCTGAAGAAGAACAAGGTCACGGTGATCGACGGCCACGGCAAGCTGGCCGGCACCCAGGGCGGGTTGCGCAAGCTCGACGTGACCAAGGACGGCAAGCCGGTCGGGAGCTACACCGCCAAGCACGTGATCCTGGCGACCGGCGCCCGGGCGCGGACGCTGCCCGGCATGGAGCCGGACGGCAAGACCATCGTCACCTACAAGGAGGCGATGGTCCCGGAGAGCATGCCGAAGAGCCTGCTGGTGATCGGCTCCGGCGCCATCGGCATGGAGTTCGCCAGCTTCCACCACGACATGGGCTGCAAGGTCACCGTGCTCGAGGTGGTCGACCGCATCCTGCCGGCCGAGGACGAGGAGATCTCGGCGTTCGCGCAGAAGCAGTTCGCCAAGCAGGGCATGACGATCAAGACCGGCGTCAAGGTCTCCAAGCTGGAGAAGACCTCGGCCGGCGCCAAGGCGACCATCGAGGTCGGCGGCAAGGCCGAGACCATCGAGGTCGACAAGGTGATCCTGGCGGTCGGCATCGTCGGCAACGTCGAGAACATCGGCCTCGAGGGCACCAAGGTGAAGGTCGAGAAGACCCACGTGGTGATCAACGAGTGGATGGAGACCGGCGAGCCCGGCGTCTACGCCATCGGCGACCTGGCCGGCCCGCCCTGGCTGGCCCACAAGGCGAGCCACGAGGGGGTGATCTGCGTCGAGCGGATCGCCGGCGTGAAGGGGCTGCACCCGCTGGACGTCCGCAAGATACCGGGCTGCACCTACTGCCGCCCGCAGATCGCCAGCGTCGGGCTGAGCGAGGCCAGGGCCAAGGCCGCCGGCTACGAGGTCCGGGTCGGCCGGTTCCCGTTCGTCGGCAACGGCAAGGCGATCGCGCTCGGCGAGCCCGAGGGCATGGTCAAGACGGTGTTCGACAAGAAGACCGGCGAGCTGCTGGGCGCCCACATGATCGGCGCCGAGGTGACCGAGCTGATCCAGGGCTACGGCGTGGCCATGACGCTCGAGACCACCGAGGCCGAGCTGATGCACACGGTGTTCCCGCATCCGACCCTGTCGGAGATGATGCACGAGTCCGTGCTTGACGCGTACGGCCGCGCCATCCACTTCTGAGTTGTCTATTTCGCGACTGCGAGAGGAACGGCGATGACCGAGGCGACCCGCGAGGCGACGCCGCAGCAGGCTGTGGCGGAACGCGTGCGCCATCCCGAGAAGGCGCACCGCCCGGACAACCCGGTGCAGAAGCGCAAGCCGGCCTGGATCCGGGTCAAGGCGCCGACCTCGCCGGTCTACCAGGAAACCCGCAAGATCATGCGGGACCACAGCCTCCACACCGTGTGCGAGGAGGCGGCCTGCCCGAACATCGGCGAGTGCTGGTCGAAGCGGCACGCCACCATGATGATCCTGGGCTCGGTCTGCACCCGGGCCTGCGCGTTCTGCAACGTGGCGACCGGCAAGCCCGACCTGCTGGACCCGCACGAGCCGGAGAACGTGGCCCAGTCGGTCGCCAAGCTCGGCCTCAGCCATGTGGTGATCACCTCGGTCGACCGCGACGACCTGCCGGACGGCGGGGCGGGGCATTTCGCCGAGACCATCCTGCGGATCCGCCGCGCTTCCCCCGGCACGACCGTGGAGGTTCTCACCCCGGACTTCCTGCGCAAGAAGGACGCGCTCGAGGTGGTGGTCGGCGCCAAGCCCGACGTGTTCAACCACAACCTCGAGACCGTGCCGCGGTTCTACACCGAGGTGCGGCCGGGGGCGCGCTATTTCGCGTCGCTGCGCCTGCTGCAGCAGGTCAAGGAACTGGACCCGTCGATGTTCACCAAGTCCGGCATCATGGTCGGGCTGGGCGAGGGCCGCGAGGAGGTCCTGCAGCTGATGGACGACCTGCGTTCGGCCGAGGTCGACTTCATGACCATCGGCCAGTACCTGCAACCGACGCCGAAGCATCACGCCGTCGACCGCTTCGTCGAACCGTCGGAGTTCGAGGCCTATGCCCGCTTCGGCTACGCCAAGGGCTTCCTGATGGTGGCGTCGTCGCCGCTGACCCGGTCGTCCTACTTCGCCGGCGACGACTTCCGGCGGCTGCGCGAGGCCCGCGACCGGCGGCTGCGCGGCGAGACGGTGTCGGAAGCCGACGCGGTCGTTCCCCCGGCGGCCGAATAGCCGGCCGACAGCGCAACCGGCATGCCGACACACGCCGAGAAGCGGGTGCTTCCCCACCCCCCGGAACAGTTGTTCGACCTGGTCGTCGACATCGAGCGCTACCCGGAATTCCTGCCCTGGTGCATCGGCGCCCGCATCAAGCGGCGTGAGGGGCGCATCGTCTTCGCCGACCTGATCATCGGCTACAAGATGATCCGCGAGCGCTTCACCTCGCGGGTCGACCCGCAGCGCGACAGGCTGCGGATCGACGTGACCTACACCGAGGGCCCGTTCCGCTACCTGAACAACCATTGGGTCTTCGAGCCGCATCCCGAGGGCTGCCTGCTCGACTTCTACGTCGACTTCGAGTTCAAGAACCGCATGCTGCAGAGCGTGATGGGGCTGTTCTTCAACGAGGCGGTCCGGCGCATGGTGCAGGCCTTCGAGACCCGCGCCGACGAGCTGTACGGCCCCGGCACCCCGGCCGCCGGTCACTCGCCGGCCCAGTAGGTGCCCGCTCAGTAGGCTTGGCGCGGGATCCGGTCGGCCAGGATCCGGATCGCGGTGCGCACCGCCTCGCGCCGGATGTCGGACCGGTTGCCCTCGAACTCGTGGCGCTCGTGCACGGTGGTCCCGCCGGTGATGGCGGACGCGAAGTGCACAAGCCCGACCGGCTTCTCCTTCGACCCGCCGCCGGGGCCGGCCACCCCGGTGATCGCCACGGTCATCAGCGCCCGCGATCGGGCGAGCGCGCCGATCGCCATTGCCTTGGCGACCTCCTCGGACACCGCGCCGTGGCGGGCGATCATCGCCGCCGGCACCCCCAGCAGCTCGCTCTTGGCCTCGTTGGAATAGGTGACGAAGCCGCGCTCGAACACGTCGGACGACCCGGCGATCTCGGTCAGGCAGCCGGCCACCAGCCCGCCGGTGCAGGACTCGGCGGTGGCGATCGTCATGCCGGCCTCGCGGCAGGCGTCGAGCAGGGCGGAGGCGGCGTCGATCAGGGCCTCGGGCAGCATGACTGGCTCCGCAAGTCTCAGGCGTGGGGTGCGACTGCCCAGCGGGCGACAAGGATCAAGGCGACAGCGTAGAGCCCGGCAACCAGGTCGTCGAGCATGACACCGGCCGGGGTCTTGTACTCGCGATCGATCCAGCCGGCCGGCGGCGGCTTGAGGACGTCGAACAGGCGGAACGCGGCGAAGCCGGCAAGCCACCAGGCCGGGTCGAGCGGGCAGGCGGCGAGCGCCAGCCACTGTCCCGCCACCTCGTCGATCACGACCTCGCCGGGATCCAGGCGGCGCGATGCGTGCTGGTAGGTTTCGGTGGCCGGAACGCCGATGATGGCGGCGATCAGGGCAGCGACGAGCAATCCCTGCCAGCCGAGATGAACGGTGATCGGCCAGGCCGCGACGGCGGCCAACAGCGAACCCCAGGTGCCGGGCGCCCATGGCAGGTAGCCGGCCCCGAATCCGGTCGCGACCAGGATTCGCGGATCCAGGAGCGAGGGACGGTTGTTCACAGGGTCTCTCCCTCCGGCGCCGGCAGCGCCAGGGTCGCCGCCGCCTGCGCCGCCACGCCCTCCTGCCGGCCGGTGAAGCCGAGCCGCTCGGTGGTGGTGGCCTTGACCGAGACCCGACCGACCGGGACCCCGCAGATCGCGGCGATGCGGCCGCGGATCGCCTCGCGGTGCGGGCCGATCTTCGGGCGCTCGCAGACGATCGTCAGGTCGAGGTGACGGATCCGGCCGCCGCGCTCGCGCACCCTGCGGACCGCATCGGCCAGGAAGCGGTCGGACGCCGAGCCGCGCCACTGCGGGTCGCTCGGCGGGAAGTGCGCGCCGATGTCGCCGTCGGCGAGCGCGCCCAGGATCGCGTCGGTCAGGGCGTGCAGCGCGACGTCGGCGTCGGAATGGCCGACCAGCCCGCCGTCGGCCGGGACTGTCACGCCGCCCAGCATCATGGCGTCGCCGGGGCCGATCCGGTGGACGTCGAAGCCGGTGCCGACCCGGGTCTCGAGGGCGGCCGCCAAGCGGGCCTCGGCGCGTGCGAGATCCTCGGCGGTGGTCAGCTTGCCGGCCTCCTCGGATCCCTCGACCAGGGCGACGCGCAGCCCGGCGCGCTCGGCCAGCGCGGCGTCGTCGGTCGCCGGCGGGGACGCGGCGGCGGCCCGGTGCGCCGCCAGGATCTCGGCATAGCGGAAGCCCTGCGGGGTCTGGGCCCGCCACAGGCCGTCGCGCGGCACGGTCTCGGCGACCGCACCGTCGGCGCCGCGCTTCAGGGTGTCGACCACCGGCAGCACCGGCAGGGCCGCCGGCGCGTCGGCGAGGGCGTCGAGCACGCGGTCGATCATCGCGGCCGGCACGAACGGGCGCGCGGCGTCGTGGATCAGCACCGCGTCGGCCGCCTCGCCGGCCAGCGATTCCAGGCCACGGCGCACCGAATCCTGCCGCTCGGCGCCGCCCGTCACCGGCGCCAGCAGGGCGAGCCCGGCGGTCGCGGCGGCGTAGGCGTCCTGGTGCCCGTCGGCGATCACCACCCGCACGGCGTCGATCCGCGGGTGGGCAAGGAACGGCTGCAGGCTGCGGCGAAGGACCGGCACGCCGGCCAGCGGACGATACTGCTTCGGCAGCCCGCCGCCGGCGCGTTCGCCGCGTCCGGCAGCCACGATCAGGGCGATTGTCTTCACGCGCGGAGAGTCCTCGTCTGCGGTCGTCGCTCGCCGGGTGACGCGGTGGCCGGCCGGTCTCCGGCGCCCCTGGAGCGGGGCGCGATCTTAGTGTAGGCATCCGTCCATGTCTCTCGCCCTCCACCTCTCGGCCCTCGCGGCCCTGGTGCCGGCCGCCCTGCTGGCGGTCCGCCCGGTCTCGGGCTCCGGCCCGCGGCTCTGGCTGGCGCTGGCGGTCGCCGCCGCCGGGGCGTTCGGGTGGAGCGCCGTCCGGCTCTCCGGGCATTGGGACCCGAACCTCGGGGTGGCGCTGTGGATCAGCGTGGCGGCCAGCATCGTGGTGTTCGCCGCGGTGGTCGCCGTGCGGCCGTGGGCCGGCCGGCTGGTGTCGCTGCTGGGGCCGTACCTGCTGGTCATGGCGATTCTCGGCACCCTGACGGACGAGCCGGCGCCCGAGGGGGCGGTCGCGGCCCTGCCGGGCGGGTGGGTGATCGTCCATATCCTGGTGTCGCTCGCCACCTATGCGCTGGCGACCGTGGCGGCGGTGGCGGGACTGGCGGTGACCCTCAAGGAGCGCGCGTTGAAGGCCAAGCGGGAAGGCGGGTGGCGCGGCTCGCTGCCGTCGGTGGTGGACGCCGACCAGCTGCAGTTCCAGCTCCTGCTGATCGCGCTGGTGGTCCTCGGCTTGGGGATCGCCACCGGCATGGTGCTGGAGCTCGACGAGACCGGCCGGCTCCTGGTCCTCGACCACAAGACCATCCTGACCTTCGCGTCGTTCGCCGTGGTCGCCGCGGTGCTGGCGCTGCACGCCTGGTCGGATCTGCGGGGGCGCCGGGCGGCCCGCGCGGTGCTGGTAGTCTACCTGCTACTTACGCTGGCATACCCCGGCGTTAAGGCTGTGCATTCCCTGCTGCTGGCCTGAACCTCGGAACATTCCAGGCGCGATTGCCCCCGGGGGCCGCGTTCGGCCGGCGAACGCCGCGCTTGCGATTCCCGTCGGCGACGCTAACATTGCCCAACTTTTCATCAAGCAGTCGGTCTGCCCAAAATATGAGCATATCAATCGGCCCAGTCAGCCTCCGGGACCCCGTGATGCTGGCGCCCATGTCCGGGGTGTCGGACCGGCCGTTCCGACGGATCGTCCGGCGGTTCGGAGCCGGGCTGGTGGTCTCCGAGATGATCGCCAGCGACGCCATGCTGCGCGAGGTCCGCGACGAGCTGCGCAAGGCGGAGATCGACGCCGACGACGCCCCGGCGGTCGTCCAGCTCGCCGGTTGGGACCCGGCGGTCATGGCGGAGGCTGCGCGCCTCGCCGTCGATGGCGGCGCCGCGGTGGTCGACATCAACATGGGCTGCCCTGTGAAGAAGGTGGTCAACAGGCTGGCCGGCTCGGCGCTGATGCGCGACGAGGCGCTGGCCGGGCGGATCATCGAGGCGGTCGTCGGGGCGGTTCCGGTGCCGGTCACCCTGAAGATGCGCACCGGCTGGGACGACAGCGACCGCAACGCCCCGCGCCTGGCGCGGATCGCCGAGCGGGCCGGGGTGAAGATGATCACGGTGCACGGCCGCACCCGCTGCCAGATGTACGGCGGACGGGCCGACTGGGCGTTCATCCGCCGGGTCAAGGATGCGGTCGATCTGCCGGTGGTCGCGAACGGCGACATCGCCACGCCGGACGACGCGGTCGAGTGCCTGGCGCTGTCAGGCGCCGACGGGGTGATGATCGGCCGCGGCGCCTACGGGCGGCCGTGGATTCTGCGTCAGGTCGCCGACCGGCTGGCCGGACGAGGCGACCCGGCGGCGCCGTCGCTGGCCGAGCTGAAGGCCATCCTGGTCGAGCACCTCGACGCGATGCTGAGCCACTACGGCGTGAACGCCGGGTTGCGCAACGCCCGCAAACATGTCGGCTGGTACAGCCAGGGCCTGCCGGACTCGGCGGGATTCCGCCAGACCGTCAACAACACGGTGGAGCCGTCGCGGGTGTTCGCGGCGATCGACCGGTACTTCGACCCCCTGATCGAACGGAGAGCGGCGTGAGCAGTGCAACGGCCCGGGCGGCGCGACGCCGCCGCGGCGGCGGATCTCCGGCGATCGACGGCAGCCTGATCCTCAATGCCCTGCCGTCGGCGGTCGTCGTGCTGGACGGCGACAACCGGGTGGTCTCGCTGAACATGGCCGGCGAGGACCTGATCGGCGCCAGTGCGGCCTACGCCGCCGGTCGCCCGCTGTCGGAGTGGATTCCCGAGGACAGCCCGGTGACCGGGATGATCGAGCAGGCGCGCGAGACCCAGGCCAGCCTGTCCGACTACGACCTGGTGATCGAATCCCCGAAACTCGGCCAGCGAACCGTCAACCTGCAGATCTCGCCGATCCCGGAGGCGCCGGATCACGTTGCGCTCAGCCTCCAGGAGCGCTCGATCGCCTTCAAGATGCACCGCCAGCTTACCTACCGGGGGGCCGCCCGCTCGGTCACGGCGATGGCGTCGATGCTGGCGCACGAGGTCAAGAATCCGCTCTCCGGTATACGTGGCGCGGCCCAGCTGCTTGAGCAGTCGGTCGGGCCGGACGACGCGACCCTGACCCGGCTGATCTGCGACGAGACCGACCGGATCTGCGCGTTGGTCGACCGGATGGAGGTGTTCTCCGACGAGCGGCCGATCCAGCGCGGCCCGGTGAACATCCACGAGGTGCTGGAGCGCTGCCGGCGGATCGCCCAGAACGGCTTCGGCAAGCACGTCACCTTCGTCGAGCGCTACGACCCGTCGCTGCCGCCGGTCCTCGGCAACCGCGACCTGCTGGTGCAGGTGTTCCTGAACCTGGTCAAGAACGCCTGCGAGGCGGTGCCGAAGGAAGCCGGAGAGATCACCCTGACAACCAGCTACCGCCACGGCATGCGGGTGGCGGTCGCCGGCTCGCGCGAGCGGCTGCACCTGCCGCTGCAGGTCACGGTGCAGGACAACGGCCCGGGGATCCCGGAGGAGCTGCGCGGCAACCTGTTCGAGCCGTTTGTCACCACCAAGATCAACGGCAGCGGGCTCGGCCTGGCCTTCGTCGCCAAGACCATCGCCGACCATGGCGGCGTGATCGAGGTCGACTCGGTCGCCCGCCGCACGATATTCCGGCTGACCTTCCCGATCGCCGAGGAGCCGAAGCCGCGGCGGGTGCGGCGCCGAGGGAGCGCCGAGATGGAGGGCGCGCTGTGAGCGACCCGCGCGCCTCGATCCTGATCGCCGACGACGACCGGGCGATCCGGACGGTCCTGAGCCAGGCGCTCACCCGGCTCGGCCACGACGTGAAGAGCACCGGTACCGCCGCCGGCCTGTGGCAGTGGGTGGAGGACGGCGAGGGCGACCTGGTGATCACCGACGTGGTGATGCCGGACGAGAACGGCCTCGACATGCTGCCGCGCATCCGCAAGGCCCGGCCGGACCTGCGGGTCATCGTGATGAGCGCGCAGAACACGCTGCTGACCGCGGTCAAAGCCAGCGAGCGCGGCGCCTTCGACTACCTGCCGAAGCCGTTCGACCTGAACGAGCTGGTCGCCACCGTGCGCAAGGCACTGTCGACCCCGACCGCCGCTCCGGTCCCCGCACCCGAGGACGAGGCACCGCCGCCGGCGTCCGACGAGCCGCTGCCGCTGATCGGGCGCTCGGCCGCCATGCAGGACATCTACCGGGTTCTGGCGCGGCTGATGGGGACCGACCTGACGGTGATGATCACCGGCGAGTCCGGCACCGGCAAGGAGCTGGTGGCGCGCGCCCTGCACGACTACGGCAAGCGGCGCGACGGGCCGTTCGTCGCCATCAACATGGCCGCGATCCCGCGCGAGCTGATCGAGTCCGAGCTGTTCGGCCACGAGAAGGGCGCGTTCACCGGCGCCACCATGCGGGCGACCGGCCGGTTCGAGCAGGCCCAGGGCGGGACCCTGTTCCTCGACGAGATCGGCGACATGCCGCTGGAGGCCCAGACCCGGCTGCTGCGGGTGCTGCAGGAAGGCGAGTACACGACGGTCGGCGGCCGCACCCCGATCCGCGCCGACGTCCGGATCGTGGCGGCGACCCACCGCGACCTGCGCCAGCTGATCCGCCAGGGGTTGTTCCGCGAGGACCTGTTCTACCGCCTGAACGTGGTGCCGATCCGGCTGCCGGCGCTGCGCGAGCGGATCGAGGACGTCCCCGACCTGGCCCGGCACTTCTTCGCGCAGATGCCGCAGGAAGGCCTGCCGATCAAGCACCTGGACAAGTCGGCCCTGCTGCGGCTGCAACGCTATCCGTGGCCGGGCAACGTGCGCGAGCTGGAGAACCTGTGCCGACGGCTGTCGGCCCTGTACGCCGAGGAGACCATCGGCGAGGACGTGGTCGAGGCCGAGCTCGCCGACTCCTCCGACGCCGCCACGGCCGACAGCGACACCGGCCCGGACAGCCTGTCCGGCGCGGTCGAACGGCATCTGGTCGCCTATTTCGGCGCCCATCAGGACGGCCTGCCGGCCGCCGGCCTGTACGACCGGGTCCTGCGCGAGGTCGAGCGCCCGCTCGTCACGCTCTGCCTGAACGCCACCCGCGGCAACCAGATCAAGGCCGCCGAGCTGCTCGGCCTGAACCGGAACACCCTGCGCAAGAAGATCCGCGAGTTGGACATCCCGGTGGTGCGTGGCGTACGTTCGGAGCCCTGACGCGGCCTCGCGCCCGGCCACGCGCGCTCCGGGCGCGCGGCCGGGCGACCAGCTGTCCCGGACCCGATGACCGACGCCGCCGCCCCACGCCCGAACGCAACGCCGGCGGACGACCGACCGCCGGAACCGATCGCGTCGGCGACTGCCGGACCGCCGTGGCTCAACGGTTTTCTGCGATGGGCCCGCCGCCACGACCTCGAGCGGCGGCTCGCCTTGGCACTGGCGATCCTGGCGATCGCGTCGGGCGTCGGCACCGCGGTGGTGCTGACCGGTTCCGGCCCGCTCGGCCCGGAACCGGACATGGTGCTGGCGGCGGTCTACCTGAACATCGCCTTCCTGCTGGCGCTGGGCGCGCTGGTCACCCGGCAGCTGGTACGGATCTGGGTGGAGCGGCGGCGCGGGCAGGCGGGCTCCCGGCTGCATGTCCGGCTCGCCGTCATGTTCGCCGCGGTCGCCATCACCCCGACCCTGATCGTGTCGATCTTCTCGGCGGTGTTCTTCGATTTCGGGCTGCGCGGCTGGTTCAGCGAACGCGTGGCGACGGCGGTGAACAGTGCGACCGCGGTCGCCGAGGCGTATCTGGAGGAGCACCGCCAGACCATTCGGGGCGACGCCCTGGCGATGGCCAACGACCTGAACCGCGACGCGCCCTTCCTGTTGTCGGACCCGCGCCGATTCGACCAGGTGATGTCGGCCCAGGCGGCGGTCCGAAACCTCACCGAGGCGGTGGTGTTCGACGGGTCCGGCCGGGTGCTCGCCCGGTCCAAGCTGTCGTTCTCGTTCGACTTCGAGCCGCTGCCGGAACGCGCCATGGCGCAGGCCCGGGACGGCGAGGTGGTCATCCTGACCAGCGAGAACGACGACCGCATCCGGGCCCTGGTGGCCCTCAACCAGTTCGTCGACGCCTTCCTCTACGTCGGACGGTTCGTCGATCCGGCCCTTCTGGCATATGTCGAGCGCACCCAGGAGGCGGTCTCGCAGTACCAGGCGCTGGAGGGCAAGCGCTTCGACTTCCAGCTGACCTTCGCGATCGTGTTCGCGCTGGTCGCGCTGCTGCTGCTGCTGGCGGCCAGCTGGGTCGGGCTGCTGCTGGCCGACCGGCTGGCGCGCCCGGTGAGCGCGCTGATCGCCGTCGCCGAACGGGTCCGCGCCGGCGACCTGAGTACCCGGGTGTCGCCGAGCGACGCGGTCGACGAGCTGGCGACCCTCAGCCGCGCCTTCAACCGCATGACCGCCCAGCTCGAGTCGCAGCGCTCGGAGCTGATCGACGCCAACCAGCAGCTCGACGACCGGCGCCGGTTTACCGAGGCGGTGCTCGGGGGCGTCTCGGCCGGCGTCATCGGCCTCGACGCCGCCGGCAACGTCAACCTGCCGAACCGCTCGGCCGGCCGGCTCCTCGGCCTCGACCTGGAGGAGGCGATCGGCCAGCCGCTGCAGGATCTCGTGCCCGAGTTCGGCCCGCTGATCGCCGAGGCCAAGCGCCGGCCGTGGCGCGAGTCCGAGGACCAGGTGGTGGTCCAGGGAGCGGACGACGTGCGCAAGACTTTCCTGGCCCGGATCGCCGCCGAGCGCGACGACGGCGAGATCGCCGGCTACGTCGTGACCTTCGACGACGTGACCGAGCTGCTGTCGGCCCAGCGCAAGGCGGCGTGGGCCGACATCGCCCGCCGGATCGCCCACGAGATCAAGAACCCGCTGACCCCGATCCAGCTCTCGGCGGAGCGCCTGAAGCGCAAGTACCTCGGCCAGATCAGCTCCGACCCCGAGACCTTCGAGCGGATGACCGAGACCATCGTCCGGCAGGTCGGCGACATCGGCCGGATGGTCGACGAGTTCTCCGCCTTCGCGCGGATGCCGACGCCGGTCATGCACCCGGAGTCGATCGGCGACCTGGTCTCGGGTGCCGTCGACCTGCAGCGCGCCGGCCGGACCGAGGTCGACTTCCAGGTCACGACCCCGCCGGAGCCGGTTACGGTTGCATGCGATTCGCGACAGGTTCGCCAGGCGCTGACCAACCTGCTGCAGAACGCGGTCGACGCGATCGAGGGCCGCCGGCAGGAGGCGCCGGACGCCGCCGCGGTCCCGGACGGCCGGATCGAGGTGGAGGTGCGGCGGCAGGGGCCGCGGGTTAGCGTGACGGTCGCCGACAACGGGCGGGGGCTGCCGGAGACCGATCGCGACCGGCTGACCGAGCCCTACGTGACCACGCGCGACAAGGGCACCGGGCTCGGTCTGGCCATCGTGAAGAAAATCATGGAAGATCACGGAGGCTCGGTCGAGCTGCGTGATCGTCCCGGCGGCGGCGCCATCGTCAGCCTCTTGTTCGAGGCGGAAGGCCCGGTGCCGACCGAAACCGACCCGGCACCTGTGTCCCATGGCGAATGACATTCTGATCGTCGACGACGAAGCCGATATCCGGATGTTGATCGCGGGAATCCTCGAGGACGAGGGTTACGATTCGCGCTCGGCCGCGAACGCCCGCGAAGCGCTCGACGCCATCCGGCGGCGCATGCCGTCGCTGGTGATCCTCGACATCTGGCTGCAGAACAGCCATCTCGACGGCATCGGCATCCTCGACGAGATCCACCGCGACCATCCGGATCTGCCGGTGATCATGATCTCCGGCCACGGCACCATCGAGACCGCCGTGACCGCCATCAAGAAGGGCGCTTACGACTTCATCGAGAAGCCGTTCAAGGCCGACCGGCTGCTGTTCATGATCGAGCGGGCGGTGGAGGCGGCCCGGCTGCGGCGCGAGAACAGCGAACTGCGGCGCCGGGCCGGCTCCTCGACCGAGCTGATCGGGATTTCGCCGGGGGTCAATGCCGTCCGCAGCGCCATCGAGAAGGTCGCGCCGACCGGCAGCCGGGTGCTGATAACCGGACCGGCCGGTGCCGGCAAGGAAGTGGTGGCGCGGCGCATCCACGAGCGGTCGCGGCGGGCGGGGGGACCTTTCGTGGTCCTCAACTGCGCCACGCTGACACCCGAAAGGCTGGAGTCGGAGCTGTTCGGCACCGAGCCCGGCGGCCGCGAGCCACGCACCGTCGGCACCCTGGAACTGGCCCACAAGGGCACGCTGCTGCTCGACGAAGTCGCCGACATGCCGATCGAGACCCAGGGCAAGATCCTGCGGGTCCTGCAGGAGCAGGCGTTCCGCCGGATCGGCGGCGATACCGAGGTCGAGGTCGACGTCCGGGTGATCGCCGCGACCAACCGCGACCTGCAGCAGGAGATGGGGGCCGGGCGGTTCCGGGAGGACCTGTTCTACCGGCTGAACGTCGTGCCGATCCGGGTGCCGCCGCTGCGCGAGCGCCGCGAGGACGTGCCGATGCTGGCCCGCCACTTCGTGCGCCAGACCGCGGAGAGCGGCGGCATGGCGGTGCGGGCCCTCGGTGAGGACGCGATCGCGGCGCTGCAGGCCTACGACTGGCCGGGCAACGTCCGTCAGCTGCGCAACGTGATCGACTGGATCCTGATCATGGCGTCGGGCGACCCGCGGGAGTCGATCCGGGCCGACCAGCTGCCGCCGGAGATCGGCTCGGCGACCCCCGCCACCCTGAAATGGGAGAAGGGCGGCGAGATCATGGGCATGGCGCTGCGCGAGGCGCGCGAGACCTTCGAGCGCGAGTACCTGATCTCGCAGGTCAACCGGTTCGGCGGTAACATCTCGCGGACGGCGGCGTTCATCGGCATGGAGCGGTCGGCCCTGCACCGCAAGTTGAAGTCGCTCGGGGTTTTCCAGGGGGAGAAGCTGGTCCGCCCGGCCGGCTGAGGACGACCGATGAAAGTCATCATCTGCGGCGCCGGCCAAGTCGGCACCAGCATCGCCCGCCATCTGGCCGGCGAGAACAACGACGTGACCGTGATCGACCAGGAGCCGACGCTGATCCAGAAGATCAGCGACACCCTGGACGTCCGTGCCATCAACGGTTTCGCCTCGCACCCGGGAATCCTGGAGCAGGCCGGCGCCCGCGACGCCGACATGCTGATCGCCGTCACCTATTCGGACGAGGTCAACATGGTGGCCTGCCAGGTCGGCCACTCGCTGTTCAACGTGCCCACCAAGATCGCGCGGGTGCGCAACCAGAACTACCTGCTGCCGATCTGGGCCGACCTGTTCAGCCGCGAGCACATGCCGATCGACGTGATCATCTCGCCGGAGCGCGAGGTGGCGCGGGCCATCGGCCGCCGCCTGCAGGTGCCGGGAGCACTCGACGTGGTGCCGATGGTCGACGGCAAGGTCCGGGTCGTCGGGGTGCGGTGCGAGGAGAGCACGCCGATCGTGAACACGCCGCTGCGGCAGCTGACCAGCCTGTTCACCGACCTGGCCATCGTGATCGTCGGCATCCTGCGCAACGAGCGGGCGATCGTACCGAAGCCCGAGGACCAGATGCTGCCGGGCGACGAGGTCTACTTCGTGTGCAGCAGCGCCCACCTGTCGCGCGCGCTCGCCAGCTTCGGCCACGAGGAGGCCGAGGCCCGCAGCGTGGTGATCGCCGGCGGCGGCAACATCGGCCTGACCTTGGCCGAGGAGATCGAGCGCGACCATCCCGGCGTCGACGCCAAGGTCATCGAGTTCTCGCGCGACCGCGCGCGGTTCGTGGCGCAGGCGCTGAACCGGACCATGGTGCTGAACGGCGACGTCCTCGATCCCGAGATCCTCGAGGAGGCCAACATCGCCCGCACCGAGACCTTCGTCGCGGTCTCGAACGACGACGAGGTCAACATCCTCAGCTCGCTGCTGGCCAAGCGGTCGGGCTGCGGCCGCACCGTGACGCTGATCAACACCCTGACCTACGCACCGCTGATCACCCAGCTCGGCATCGACGCGGTCGTGAACCCGCGGGCGATCACGGTGTCGTCGATCCTGCAGCACGTCCGCCGCGGCCGGATCCGCAGCGTCTACTCGGTGCGCGAGGACTTCGGCGAGGTGATCGAGGCGGAGGCGCTGGAAACCTCGCCGCTGGTCGGGCGCCCCCTGAAGGACGCGCGGCTGCCGGCCGGGGTGATCATCGGGGCGGTCGTGCGCGACGGCGAGGTCATTGTGCCGCGTGGCGACACCGTGATCGCCGCGAAGGACCGGGTGGTGGTGTTCGCGACCTACGAGGCGGTCAAGAAGGTCGAAAAGATGTTCGCCGTCCGACTGGACTTTTTCTGAGCCGCATCGCGGTGTAAGGCAAGGCCAGTTCCCCTGCAGTCCGGAGCCCGAGCATGTCACGCATCGCCTATGTCAACGGCCGCTATGTGCCGCACGCGGACGCCGCCGTTCATGTCGAGGACCGCGGCTACCAGTTCGCCGACGGGGTCTACGAGGTGGTGCTGGTCTACAACGGCAGGATGGTCGACGAGATCCCGCACCTGGATCGCCTAGACCGTTCGCTCGGCGAGCTGCGGATCCCGTCGCCGATGAGCCGGCCGGCCCTGCGGTCGGTCATGCGCGAGCTGCTTCGCCGCAACCGCATCCACACCGGCCTGATCTACATGCAGGTCACCCGCGGCGTGGCGCGCCGCGACCACCCGTTCCCCAAGAACGCCCAGCCGTCGCTGGTGATGACCGCAAAGCGCATCGCCCTGCCGACCGGCGCCGCGGTCGAGAACGGCGTCCGGGTGATCTCGATCCCGGACATCCGCTGGGAGCGCTGCGACATCAAGACCGTCGCCCTGCTGCCGAACGTGCTCGGCAAGCAGCAGGCCAAGGAGGCCGGCGCCTACGAGGCCTGGCAGGTCGACAGGGACGGCTACGTGACCGAAGGCACCTCGACCAATGCCTGGATCGTCACCAAGGACGGCGAACTGGTGACCCGCAACGCCAACCAGGCCATCCTGAACGGTATCACCCGACTGACCCTGCTGAAGCTGGCCGAACGGGAGAACCTTCGCCTGGTCGAGCGCGGCTTCACCATCGAGGAGGCCAAGCGGGCGCGCGAGGCGTTCATCTCGTCGGCCACCTCGTTCGTCACGCCGGTCACCCAGATCGACGACGCGGTGATCGGCAACGGCAAGGCCGGCTCGGTCGGCCTCGGCCTGCGCCGGGCCTATCTCGACTACGCCGAAGGCGAGGGCCGGACGTGATCGCTCTGCCGCGGCCGCGGGCGGTCGTCTTCGACTGGGACTCGACCCTGGTCGACAACTGGGGCGCGATCACGCGGGCCCTCGAGCGAACCTTCCTCACCATGGGGCATGTGCCGTGGACCGAGGACGAGGTTCGCGCGGGCGCCAAGAAATCGCTGCGGGACACGTTCCCCGACCTGTTCGGCGACCGGTCGGACGAGGCGACCCGGCTGTTCTACGACGGCTTCGAGGCGGTCCACCTGGAGACCCTGCGGCCGCTGGAGGGAGCGGGCGACCTCCTCGAAGGGCTGGCCGCCCGCGGCATCCCGACCGCGATCGTGAGCAACAAGAACGGCGGCTATCTGCGCCGGGAGGCTACGCATCTCGGCTGGGACCGCTACTTCCACCGGGTGATCGGCGCGACCGACGCGCCGCGCGACAAGCCGGCTCCGGATCCGGTGTTCATGGCGCTCGACGGCAGCGGTATCGCTGCCGGCCCGGACGTCTGGTTCGTCGGCGACTCGGCGGTCGACCTCGCCTGTGCGCATGCCGCCGGCTGCATCCCGGTGCTCGTTCACCCCGACGACCCGCACCCCGAGGACCTGACCCGGCACCCGCCGGCGATCCACTTACCCGGCTGTCTCGCACTTTTGATGCAGTTGCACGATTGAGTGAGCGTGCGACTGCGTTATATGTTTAGCTTGCATCTCGCAGGTGCGAGATAGATCGGCGAGGATCGCCCCCCGCGATACCTGCCGGCGAGCCCCAGGGCTCTAACGATAAGGAATGCAAGATGGCCGCAGAGAAGAGCCAAAGCGTTCAGGACGTGTTTCTGAACAAGATCCGCAAGGACAAGACACCCGTGACGGTGTTCCTGGTCAACGGCGTCAAGCTGCAGGGCATCGTGACCTGGTTCGACAACTTCTGCCTCCTGCTGCGCCGGGACGCGCATTCGCAGCTGGTGTACAAGCACGCGGTGTCGACCATCATGCCGCAGCACCCGGTGCAGCTGTTCGAGGCCAAAGAGGACGCGGACGGCTGACGAGGCCGCCATGGGCACCCGCGCCCTAGTCGTCCACCCCCGTCTGAAGACCGAGGAAGAGACGGGGGAGGGCGTTCGCGATCCCGAGGCACGCCTGGAAGAGGCGGTCGGCCTGACCTCGGCGATCGACCTGATCACCGTGCATTCCGAGGTGGTCGCGGTTGCCAGGCCGCGCCCCGGCTCGCTGCTCGGCAGCGGCCAGATCGAGCGGCTCGCCCAGCTGGTCGAGGCGATGGAGATCGAGGTCGTCGTCGTCGACCGGCCGCTGACGCCGGTCCAGCAGCGCAATCTCGAGAAGGCCCTGAAGGCCAAGGTCCTGGACCGCACCCAGCTGATCCTGGAGATCTTCGGGGCACGGGCGCGCACCCACGAGGGCCGGCTGCAGGTCGACCTGGCGTCGCTCACCTTCCAGCGTTCCAGGCTTGTCCGGTCCTGGACCCACCTGGAGCGCCAGCGCGGCGGCACCGGCTTCATGGGCGGGCCGGGCGAGAGCCAGCTCGAGATCGACCGCCGCCTGATCGGCGACCGGATCACCAAGATCCGCCGCGAACTGGAGGAGGTTAAGCGGACCCGCGAGCTGCATCGCGGCGCCCGCAAGCGCGTGCCGTATCCGATCGTCGCGCTGGTCGGCTACACCAACGCCGGCAAGTCGACCCTGTTCAACCGGCTTTCGGGCGCCTCGGTGATGGCCGAGGACCTGCTGTTCGCGACCCTCGACCCGACCATGCGCCGGATCGGGCTGCCGGGCGGGCGGACCATCATCCTGTCGGACACCGTCGGCTTCATCAGCGAGCTGCCGACCCATCTGGTGGCGGCGTTCCGGGCGACCTTGGAAGAGGTGACCGAGGCCGACGTGGTGGTCCATGTCCGTGACATCGCGCATCCGGATACCGCGGCCCAGAAGGCCGACGTTCTCGGGGTGCTGGCCGACCTCGGGATCGACGAGACCACCCGGCCGGGCCGGATGCTCGAGGTCCTGAACAAGATCGACCGGCTGCCCGACGACCAGCGGATCGCCCTGAAGCAGCGCACCGAAGCCGGCAACGAGCCGGTGGTAGCGGTATCGGCGGTCACCGGCGAGGGGATCGACCGGCTGACCGCGGCGATCGCCCAGCTGCTCGGCGTCGACGACCGGCTGTGCGGCTTCGTCCTCGACCTGTCCGACGGCGCCGCCGTGGCGTGGCTGTACGCCCATGGCGACGTGGTCGAGCGCAGCGACGACGCCGAAGGAACGACCGCGGTGAAGGTGCGGCTGAGCGCCGCCGATGCCGCCCGGTTCGAGAAGCGGTTCGCCGGGGCGATCCGGCGACCGGCGGACTGACCTCTCCGCGCGAATCGTTCGCAGGCTGCGGTTGACAGCGCCCGAGCGGCCCTCCTATACCCGTTGGCACTCAACGTCGGCGAGTGCCAATGCCTCGCCTCGCCCCCGAAACCGAACGGCCGGGGGCCATCATAACGGAGGCACCCATGAAGTTTCGTCCGCTGCACGACCGGGTCGTGGTCGAGCCGATCGAGTCCGAGACCAAGACCGCCGGCGGCATCATCATTCCGGACACCGCCAAGGAGAAGCCGTCCCAGGGCAAGGTGATCGCGGTCGGCCCCGGCGCGCGGGACGAGACCGGCAAGGTCCAGAAGCTCGACGTGAAGGCCGGCGACACGGTGCTGTACGGCAAGTGGTCGGGCACCGAGGTCAAGCTCGACGGCAAGACGCTCCTGATCATGCGGGAGAGCGACATCATGGGCGTCGTCGGCTGAACCGACGCGTCTCTCGAGACACCAAACGGAGGAAGACATGGCAGCCAAGGACGTTAAGTTCGACGTCGATGCCCGCGACCGCATGCTGCGGGGCGTGGACACGCTCGCCGACGCCGTCAAGGTCACGCTCGGCCCGAAGGGCCGCAACGTGGTGCTGCAGAAGTCGTTCGGCGCACCGCGGATCACCAAGGACGGTGTGACGGTCGCCAAGGACATCGAACTGGCCGACAAGTTCGAGAACATGGGCGCGCAGATGGTCAAGGAGGTCGCCTCCAAGACCTCCGACGTGGCCGGCGACGGCACCACCACCGCGACCGTGCTGGCCCAGGCGATCGTGCGCGACGGCGTCCGCGCGGTCGCGGCCGGCATGAACCCGATGGACCTGAAGCGCGGCATCGACCTGGCCGTCGAGGCGGTCGTCGCCGACGTCAAGGGCCGCACCAAGAAGATCAAGACCTCCGGCGAGATCGCCCAGGTCGGCACGATCTCGGCGAACGGCGAGAGCGAGATCGGCGACATGATCGCCGAGGCGATGGAGAAGGTCGGCCGCGAGGGCGTGATCACCGTCGAGGAGGCCAAGTCGCTGCATACCGAGCTCGACGTCGTCGAGGGCATGCAGTTCGACCGTGGCTACCTGTCGCCGTACTTCGTCACCAACGCCGACAAGATGACCTGCGAGCTCGAGAGCCCGCTGATCCTGATCCACGAGAAGAAGCTGTCGAGCCTGCAGCCGATGCTGCCGCTGCTCGAGCAGGTCGCCCGCGGCCAGCGTCCGCTGCTGATCATCGCCGAGGACATCGAGGGCGAGGCGCTGGCGACCCTGGTCGTCAACAAGCTGCGCGGCGGCCTGAAGGTCGCGGCCGTGAAGGCCCCGGGCTTCGGCGATCGCCGCAAGGCGATGCTCGAGGACATCGCGATCCTGACCGGCGGCACCGTCGTCTCCGAGGATCTCGGCATCCAGCTCGAGACCGTAACCCTCGACATGCTGGGCAAGGCCAAGAAGGTCGGTATCACCAAGGACGAGACCACGGTCGTCGACGGCTCCGGCAAGAAGAAGGACATCGAGGGCCGCTGCACGCAGATCCGCGCGCAGATCGAGGAGACCACGTCCGACTACGATCGCGAGAAGCTGCAGGAGCGTCTGGCGAAGCTGGCCGGCGGCGTGGCGGTGATCCGTGTCGGCGGCGCCACCGAGGTCGAGGTGAAGGAGCGCAAGGATCGCGTCGACGACGCGATGCACGCGACCCGCGCTGCGGTCGAGGAGGGCATCGTCCCGGGCGGCGGCACCGCGCTGCTGTACGCCGGCAAGGCGCTCGAGAAGCTCAAGGGTGCCAACGACGACCAGCGCACCGGCATCGACATCGTCCGCCGGGCCCTGCAGGCGCCGGTCCGACAGATCGCCAGCAACGCCGGTGCCGACGGCTCGATCGTGGTCGGCAAGCTGCTGGAGCAGAAGTCGGCGACCTTCGGCTACAACGCCCAGACCGGCACGTACGAGGACCTGATCAAGGCCGGCGTCATCGACCCGACCAAGGTCGTCCGCACCGCCCTGCAGGATGCGGCCTCGATCGCCGGCCTGCTGATCACCACCGAGGCCATGGTCGCCGAGAAGCCGGAGCCGAAGCCGGCCGGCGGCGGCATGCCCGACATGGGGGGCATGGGCGGCATGGGCGGCATGGACTTCTGATCCGTCCCGCATCGACTTCCGGCCCGACCCGGGCCGTGATAGGGAAGGGCCGCGGCAACCCCGCGGCCCTTTTCCGTAGCCCCATCCGGAGCCTGCAATGACGACCGTCGATCTCGACCGCGTGGCGCGGGTGCTCGCCGAGGTGGCGGACGAGGAGATCCTGCCGCGCTGGCGCAACCTGGCGTCCGGCGACATCCGCGAGAAGACCGGACCGAACGACCTGGTCACGATCGCCGACGAGGCGGCCGAGCGTGCCCTGGCGGCCCGGCTGCCCGGCCTGGTTCCGGGCTCGGTCCTGATCGGCGAGGAGTCGGTCGAGCACGACCGCAGCCTGCTCGACCTCCTGACCGAGCACCGGCCGGTATGGATCGTCGACCCGGTCGACGGCACCAAGAACTTTACCGAGGGCAGCGACCGCTTCGCCGTCATGGTGGCGCTGGTCCAGCACGACGCCACGGTCGCCGCGGCGATTTACGAGCCGGTGACCGGCCGGGTGCTGCTGGCCGAGCACGGCGGCGGCGCCGAGATGGTCGAACGGGAAACCGGGCGCAGCCGCCTGCGGGCGGCCGAGGCAGCCGGCCTCGACGTCATGGAGGGCTCGCTGAACTTCCGGTTCATTCCGGACGAGGAGACCCGCAAGGCGGTGCGGGCGCGCGCCGACGCGGTGCTGCCGAAGCGTCACCATCGCCGCGGCTGCGCCGCCTTCGACTACCGCATGCTGGCCACCGGCCAGTGGCACTTCGCGTTCTACTGGAAGAACATGCCCTGGGACCACGCGCCCGGCCTGCTGATCCACGCCGAGGCCGGCGGCCACGCGGCCCGGCTCGACGGCCGGGCCTACCGCCCGAGCGAACTGGCCGGCGGCCTGCTGGCGGCGCCCGACGCCGACAGCTGGCACGAACTGCGCGAAGCCGTGCTGGGGCCGATCGGGTAGGGGCGGGCGGCGCTCAGACCGTCAAGCCGCCCGCTGCATCTCCAGGCCGGCGTCCTCGGGCAGGCCGAGCAGCAGGTTCATGTTCTGCACCGCCGCGCCCGACGCGCCCTTGCCGAGGTTGTCGAGCCGGGCGGTGAGCACCGCGCGGCCGGTCGCGGCGTCGGCGAACACGAACAGCTCCATCAGGTTGGTGCCGTTCAGCGCCTGCGGGTCCAGTTCCTTCAGGCCCTGGGCCTCGCCGAGCGGCGCCACGCGGACGAAGCGGGCGTCGGCATAGCGCTCGGCCAGAACCGCATGGAGATCGGCCGGGACCGGCTTCTTCGGCAGCGCCCACAGCGCCAGCGGCACGCTGACCAGCATGCCCTGGGCATACCGCGCCACTGCCGGCTGGAAGATCGGCGGGTGGGCGAGGGCGGACCAGCGAGTCATCTCCGGCACGTGCTTGTGCTGCAGGGTCAGCCCGTAGCTCCAGTAGGCGTCCGGCTTGTAGCCGTCCTGGCCCTCGGCCTCGTAGCGCTGGATCAGCGACTTGCCGCCGCCGGTGTAGCCGGAGACCGCGTTGACCGTGACCGGGAACTCGGCCGGGATCATCCCTGCGGTCACCAGCGGCGCCAGGATGGCGATGGCGCCGGTCGGATAGCAGCCGGGGTTCGACACCCGGGTCGCGGTCGCGATCGCCTCGCGCTGGCCGGGCCGGAACTCCGGAAAGCCGTAGGCCCAGCCGTCGACGGTCCGGTGCGCCGTCGAGGCGTCGATCAACTTGACCTCGGAGCCCTCGGCCAGCGCCGCGGCCTCGCGCGCGGCGTCGTCCGGCAGGCACAGGATGGCCACGTCGGCGGCATGCAGCGCGTCGCGCCGCGCCTTCGGGTCCTTGCGGCTGGCGTCGTCCAGCGAGATCAGCTCGACATCGCGGCGCGCGGCCAGACGCTCGCGGATCTGCAGACCCGTCGTGCCAGCCTCGCCGTCGATGAAGATCCGTGCCGCCATGACCGCCTCCGGGTCCGAGTGACAGTGGTTGAGGGAACGCGGACCATACTGCAAACCGCCTTCCCTGTTGAGCGAATAACACGCCTCGCCGTTCCGGCCGGCGCAAGACGCCATTTCAGTTCCCGCACCACGTTCAGCGGCGAGAACGCCTGCGGCAGCCCGGCGACCGCGCGTCGACCGCTTTCCTGTCGGTGACGTCCAGCACCGCGGCGTGGCAGGGGGTCGGGAGCTCCGACTTCAGCGTCTCGAGGCGCTCGCCGCGCCGGCCGGTGATCACGGTCCGCCAGCCCGCGGCGGCGACGCGGCGGGCCGTCGTCATGCCGAATCCGGAGGTCGCTCCGGCGTTGAACACGGCTTTCACAATGGTAAAATTAATTTGAATTATCCGTTAGTTATCGAACTTTCTTCCGTTTTCCTCGAGCTTTATCTCGACCCACAACGCCTCCATCGCGTCGAGCGACGCCTGGTCCGGCGACCGCCCCTGCGCGGCCAGCCGGTCCTCGACCCCGCGGAACCGGCGCTCGAACTTGGCGTTGCAGCGCCGCAGCGCGGTCTCCGGGTCGACCCCGAGGTGGCGGGCGAGGTTGACGACCGCGAACAGCACGTCGCCCATCTCGTCCTCCAGCCGGTCGGCGTCGCCGCCGGCGATCTCGGTCTTCAGCTCGCCGAGCTCCTCGACGATCTTGTCGAGCACCTGGCCGGTCTCCGGCCAGTCGAACCCGACCCGGGCGGCGCGGCGCTGCAGCTTCACCGAGCGCATCAGCGCGGGCAGGGCGCCCGACACGCCCTCCAGCACGCTGGCCGTCCGGCCTTCGGCCTCGGCCTTGCGGGCCCGCTCCTCGGCCTTCTGGCGTTCCCAGGCGCCGGACTGGGCGGCGGCGTCGGCCACGCTGTCGTCGCCGAACACGTGCGGGTGCCGGCGGATCATCTTGTCGGCGATCGCGGCGGCGACGTCGTCGAAGCCGAAACTGCCTTCCTCTTCCGCCATCTGGGCGTGATAGACGACCTGCAGCAGGAGGTCGCCGAGCTCGTCCTTGAGGGCAGTCCGGTCGCCCAGGGTTATCGCCTCGGCGACCTCGTAGGCTTCCTCGATGGTGTAGGGTGCGATCGTCTCGAAACTCTGCTCGAGATCCCAGGGGCAGCCGCCGTCGGGGTCGCGCAGGCGCGCCATGACGGCCCGCAGACGGGCGATCGGCGGGCCGTCAGGAAGGCCGTCGTGGCCGGGGAGGTCGTCGTGGGACGGATCGCTCATGCCGTTCAGGCCCTCGTGATGCTCGGTTGCCGACGGCCGGAGACTAGCGAGCGAGACGGGGCGGGGAAAGCGCGGCGGGCGGCGCGTCGACGGCGTGACTGCGGCGCCGCGAGCCGTCGGCCCGGGCGCCGCCTTGCGCACTGGCAATGCGCTTAAGTCACTCGCAAGAGTGAGAAAGTTTCCAGATTGTGGATCTCTTGAAGCCCCGTCCGATCACGTCGACAGGACGGGGCGGTGCTGCGCCGGTGGTTCCATGCGTGCGCACCTCCCTTGTTCGAGTGACGGGCGTGACGATGATCGACATCGCACCCAAACAGTCTCGCGCAAAACGGGGCCGCCGTGAACCCCGAATCGGCGCGCATCGAACGGAAGGGCGCGCCGCGGCGGCGGAATTCGTCTAGAGTTCGACACAGGACTGGCTGAGGGCGGAACCGATATTGCCCAGGGACAACGGAGCCGGCTGGAAGAGGGGGACGGCACTGCCGTCCTTGCAGGGCGTCCCGGTTCAGACGACCGCCGCGGTGCTGGCGTTCGCCATGTCCATCCTGCTCCTGGCCGTTGTCGTCTATCTCGGGCTGAGGATCGAGCGGCTGACCGACGCGCAGGCCAGCCTTCAGACCCGCGTGGCCGAACTGGATGCCCGGCAGCCCGGCGATCCGCAGGCCATCCGTGACCTGACCGCCGGCTTGGACAGCTCCGCCACGAGGATCGCGGCGCTGGAAGCGGCACCGCGCGCCGACCCGGAAGCGCTCGCCGCCGTCGATGCCCGGGTGACGGCCCTGTCGGGCCGGACCGATGCCCTGGAGGCCCGGCCGTCCGGCGACCCGGCAGCCCTGAAGGCATTGGCCGCCGGCTTGGACAGCTCCGCCGCGAGGATCGCGGCGCTGGAAGCGGCACCGCGCGCCGACCCCGATGTGCTCGCCGCGCTCGGCGACCGGGTGACGTCGCTGTCGGGTCGGACCGGCGCCCTGGAAGCCCGGCCGTCCGGCGACCCGGCAGCCCTGAAGGCATTGGCCGCCGGCTTGGACAGCTCCGCCGCGAGGATCGCGGCGCTGGAAGCGGCACCGCGCGCCGACCCGGAAGTGCTCGCCGCCGTCGATGCCCGGGTGACGGCCCTGTCGGGCCGGACCGTCGCCCTGGAAGCCCGGCCGCCCGGCGATCCGGCAGCCCTGGAATTGCTGACTGCGGGCCTGGAGGCGGCGACCGGCCGGATCGCCGCACTGGAAGCGCTGCCGCGGAGCGACCCGGCCGAGATCGAAGCGGTCGGGACGGGGCTGAGCGAATTGTCGGGCCGGGTTTCCGAACTGGAGGCGGCGCGGGTCAGCGATAGCGCTTCGGCCGGCGCATCTCCGGGCGAACCGACCGCATCGCCCGCCGGAGAGGTCCGAGCATCGGGGGGACCGGCGGAGGGAAGCTGGACCGTCCTGGGCGAGATCCGCTTCGCCAGTGGCGGTTTCGCGCTCGGACCGTCGGCACTGGACGAGGTTTCGGCGATTGCCGAGGTGGCGATCAGCACGAACCGGCGGATCGTCATCCGCGGATACGCCGACCGGGTCGGGAACCCGGTCTTCAACCAGGCGCTCTCGCTGCGCCGGGCGATCGCCGTCCAGCTGGCGCTGATCGATCAGCGGGTTCCGACCTGGCAGTTCCATTCGGTCGACGGATACGGTGAGGATGCGCTGCCGGTCCGGACCGACGACGAGAAGCCGGAACCGGGCAATCGGGTCGTGATCGTATTCGGTGGATCCGGGTCGGCAGAGCCGGCGGCGTCTCGGGCCGACTGAACGTACCGACAGCCGGCGCGAGGTGGTGAGGAAGCCGAACCATAATGCGCATAATGTATATTATGGGAAATAATATCCGCATCTGCGGCAAACGCGATGTCCGGACTGCATTGCCGGCATGCACCGACCGTGACGTCCGTTGTACTCGGGTCCGCGACCTTGCCCCCTGGCGTCCCGACACCCCGCACGTCTATCATCGGATCGACCGAGGCAGCCGTAAAATCTCGACGGCCGACGATCGTCACTGCCGTCCGGCAGATCGAGACGCTTGGTCGTCGACTTGGCGATTCCGGAGACCATCAGCCGTGTGCTTTCAGGCGTGACCGACACCCACACCAGCCCGAACGCCCGGTTGCCCTCTGGATTGGTCCACCCGGTCCATCCCGAGTTGTTCCGTCTGCCGTATCAATCCGAGATGTGGTCGATCTGGCAATCGGCACGGGCCGACGACGCCTACCCGCCCGACCGGTGCATCGACCCCACGCTTCTGCCGCCTGCTGCACTGCCCTTCATCGTCCTCTACGAGATCGGCGAACGCCCCGACGTCATCAAGATCCGATTGGAGGGGTCGGAGATCGTCCGGATCCTCGGCCGCAGCCGCCGTGGCGGCATTGTCGGCCAGCAATCGGGAACCCAGGCCCATCTGGGGCGATTGACCTGGGCCGCCGCCAACGGCAAGCCGTACTGGGTGAAGACGGCGATCGAGCACGACCGCTATCACTACCGGACCTACACGGTCCTGGTGCTGCCCTACGGTCAGAACGGGCGGGTCACCCGATTGGTGGGCGTGAACGCGTTCGACAACCTGCCCGCCGAGTGATCGAGGCGGTCGAGCCGGTCCCGGGAGGGCGGCCCTACCCGGATGGATCCAGGAACCGGTCGGGGTCCGGTGCCGGCTGCGCCCCCGGCCTCGTGAGAATGCGGCCCGGCGCCGGATCCTCGAAGCCGAACCGTCGGTACATCGCGTGGGCGTCCCGCGTCGCCAACTGCCAGCGCCGCAGCCCCTGCAGGTCAGGGTGGCTCAGCAGGCACGCGGTCATCCAGTGGCCGAGCCCCCGCCCGCGGACCGACGGCAGTATCACGACATCGGCGAGCCATGCGAAGGTCGCGAGGTCGCTCACCGCCCGGGCGAAGCCGATCTGCCGGCCCGACGGCACCTCGTACACCCCGATGCAGATCGAGTTCTCGATCGCCCGGTCGAGAACGTCCGGCGTGAGCGTCTCCGCCCAGTACGTCGCCCGCAGCGCCGCCAGCACGCTCGCCCGGTCCAGACGGGCCGGATCGGTCGACGCTTCGTAGCCGGGCCGGCGCCAATTCACGGCCGGCCGCTGCGACAGGCTCATTTGTAGTCGATCTGGGCGGCCGGACAGCGGCCGTCGCGGTCGATCATCGCCCGCAGCACGGTGCGCTGCTCGCTGTCGGCGAACACCTTGGAAAACCTGATCGTCTGGTCGCCGGTCCGCAGGAACACCCGGTGCCGCCGGCAGACCTCCATCAGGTCGCGCAGGAAGGCCTTGGCCTCGTCGCGGGTCAGCAGGTTCTTCTGGTGATCCTTGGCGAGATCGCCCAGCAGCTTCGGATCGATCATGACGGAGGTCCGCGGTCCCTGTAGGCTTCGAGCATGGCCAGGGTAGCACTGGAACGCGCGCTCAAGAAACCGGGTCGGGTCCTGACCTGGCATGCCGGCGCCGGCTGCCGGTCGCACCGGACCTCCGACCGCGAGGACTACTACACGGTGCTGCCGCCGGAACTGGCGGCGTTCCTCCACCGCTTCGGCTCCGACATCACCGAGCCGGAAGTTCTCGAACTGTTCCTGGACGACATGCTGCACGACCTGGCGGTCGAGGAAGCCGAGTTCGACGCCCTGCACGCCGACGACCCGCTGGTTCCGCGCATGCCCGCGGGCGCCGTCCTGTTCGAGATCCGCGGCTACTTCCAGGGCTGCCTGGAGTTCTATGTCACCCAGCACGCCGCTCCGCCGACCGACCCGTTCCGCCGGTCGCCGGAGCCGCGCTGGCTGATCCTGGCAAGCCCGCACGTGCGCTCGGCCGAGCGCTGTGCGGCGGCCTTCGACGACCTGCTCGACCGCTGCGACGGGGTGGCCCGGCGCCACGACCTGGTCCTCGACCTGGAGACCGTGCGCGACGGCTTCCGCACCATGCTGCGGCGGCGCCCCGGGTCGGCGCCGTTGCCCGGGCTGCTGCCGGCCGGCTACCGGGATTCCGGATCGGCCTTGCGCAGGTAGATCCCGCGATCGGTGCGGTGCAGGGCGAAGCCCGGTCGACCGGGTTCCTCGAAGCCGTAGCGCCTGTACCAGGCGACCGGCCGCTCGCCGCACATCAGCATCCAGCGCCGCAGGTCCTGCAGGTCGGGATGCGCGAAGATGCAGTCCATCAGCCAGCTTCCCCAGCCCTGCCCGCGCTCGGCGTCGTCGGTCAGGAACACGTCGCCGATATAGGCGAAGGCGGCGAAATCGGTGACCACGCGGGCGTAGCCGATCATCGAGGCCCCCGCCTCCGGCGCGCCGTCGAACAGCCCGAAATTGACGCTGTTGGCGACGAATTCGCGGACCACCTCGATCGGGATGCCCGGCGACTGCTGACCGGCCGCCAGGTAGCGCTGCACCGCATCGGCATCGATCAGGGCCGGATCGGTGCTCACCACCCTGCCCGCGCGCTCCCAGCGCTGCGGACGGATCGTGTCGAGCCGGCTCACCCCTCGATCTCCGGTCCGGGGATATCCAGCACCAGGCCGTCGTAGCCCGGCTCGACTCCGGGCGGGCACTTGGCCAGGGTCCTACGGTAGTCGAGCCGGGCGTTCATGTGGGTCAGGTAGGCACGGCGCGGCCCGACCCGGGCGATCCAGCCCAAGGCCTCGTCGAAGGATGCGTGCGCCGCGGTCGGCTCCTCGCGCAGGCAGTCGACGATCCAGGTGTCGAGCCGCAGCGCCGCCAGCCGGTCGAGCTGTCTCTCTGTGAACGCGTTCACGTCGGTCGAGTACGCGAACCGGCCGTCGAAGATCAGGCCGAGGCTGTCGCCGGAGTTGCCGTGGTCCTGCCGGAACACCTCGACCGACAGGCCGGCGATCTCGTGCAGCCCCTCCTCGAGTGGGAAATGGATCAGCGGCGGCGAATGGTGCGGCGGCGACTGCGGGGCCGCCTCGAACATGTAGCCGAAGCGCGCGTGCAGGTCCGCATAGGTCGCCGCGTCGGCATAGGCCGGGATCCGCTCGCGGGTCGACCAGTAGAGCGGCCGCAGATCGTCGATGCCGTGGGTGTGGTCGGCATGGATGTGGGTGAACAGCACCGCGTCGATCGACCGGACCTCCGCGTCCAGCAGCTGTTCGCGCAAGTCGGGCGAGGCGTCGACCAGGACCCGGCGGTCGTTCTTCTCGACCAGGATCGAGCTGCGGCGCCGGCGGTTGCGCGGCTCCGACGGGTCGCACTGGCCCCAGCCGCCGGACAGGCTGGGCACGCCGACCGACGCGCCGCAGCCCAGCATGGTCACCCGCATGGCGCGGCCCCTATGCCGCGTCGAGCGCTAGGTGCGCCGGCGGCGGCACCTTGGAGAACAGCCGGAAGAAGTTGCGCGTGGTCTGCTCGGCCGAGGCCTCGACGCTCATCCCCTTCACCTCGGCGACCACCTGGTGGGTGTGGACGACGTAGGCCGGCTCGTTGCGCTTGCCGCGATATGGCGGCGGCGCCAGGTACGGGGCGTCGGTCTCGACCAGCAGCCGGTCGGCCGGCAGGTCGGCGACGGTGGCCCGGATGTCCTCCGACTTCTTGAAGGTCACGATGCCGGACAGCGAGACGTAGAAGCCGATGTCGACCGCCCGCATCGCCAGCTCGCGGCCGGAGCTGAAGCAGTGCAGGACACCGGTGAACGGGCCCTCGGCGTAGCACGCCTCGAGGATCTTCCAGGTGTCCTCGTCGGCGTCGCGGGTGTGCACGATCACCGGCAGGCCGGTGCGGCGGGCCGCCTCGATGTGGGTCCGGAACCCGGCGGCCTGGGCCTCGCGCGGGCCGTGGTCGTAGAAATAGTCGAGGCCGCACTCGCCGATCCCGACCACTTTGGGGCTGGACTCCGCCAGCGCGACCAGCTGGTCGGCGGTGACGTCGGTCTCCTCGCCGGCGTTGTGCGGGTGGGTGCCGACCGTGCAGTAGACGTCCTCGAACCGCTCGGCGATCGCCAGGACCTTGTCGAACTGGCGGACCCGCGTGCCGATGGTGACCAGCCGGACCAGGCCGGCGCGGCGGGCGCGCGCCACCACCTCGTCGAGCTCGTCGGCGAAGTCCGGGAAGTCCAAGTGGCAGTGGGAGTCGACGAGCGGCGGCGGCCGGGTCACGACGTCGCCTCCGCCTCCGGTGCGACCCAGCGCGGGAACACGCCCTGCGGCTTCGGCAGGGGCGTGCCCGGCACCAGGCGGTGCGCGGCGCCCAGCCGGTCGAAGGTCCGGGCGTCCTCGGCCAGGGCGAGCTGGTCGAGCATTCGCGCGCAGGATCCCGGCATCACCGGCTGCAGCAGGATCGCGACGTGCCGGATGGTTTCGGCGAGGGTGTACAGCACCGTCGCCATGCGCGCCGGGTCGGTCTTGCGCAACGCCCACGGCGCCTGCTCGTCGACATAGCGGTTCGCCCGGCCGACCACGTCGAACACCGCGTCGAGCGCCCGGTGGAAGGCCTGGGCGTCGTAGGCCGCCCGCAGCGCGTCCAGCAGCCCTTCGGCGGCCTCCAGCAACGCCTCGTCCGCCGGCGTCAACGCCCCCGGCTGCGGCACCTTGGCCTCGCAGTTCTTGGCGATCATCGACAGCACGCGCTGCGACAGGTTGCCGAGGTCGTTGGCCAGCTCGGAATTCATCCGGGCGACCATCGCCTTGTGCGAGAAGTCGCCGTCGTTGCCGAACGGCACCTCGCGCAGCAGAAAGTAGCGGACCTGGTCGAGCCCGTAGGTCTCGACCAGCTGCAGCGGGTCGATGACGTTGCCGAGCGACTTCGAGATCTTCTGGCCCTCGTTGGTCCACCAGCCGTGGGCGAACACCCGCTTCGGCGGCGCCAGCCCGGCTCCCATCAGGAATGCCGGCCAGTACACCGCGTGGAACCGCAGGATGTCCTTGCCGACCATGTGCAGGTCGGCCGGCCACCACCGGGCATACGCCCCCTCGGTGTCGGGATAGCCGACGGCGGTGATGTAGTTGGTGAGCGCGTCCAGCCACACATACATGATGTGGGCGTCGTCGCCGGGCACCGGGATGCCCCACTTGAAGCTGGTCCGGCTGACCGACAGGTCCTTGAGGCCGCCGCGCACGAACGACAGCACCTCGTTGCGCCGGCTCTCCGGCGCGATGAAGTCCGGGTTGGCCTCGTAGAATTCCAGCAGCCGGTCCTGCCACTTCGACAGGTCGAAGAAGTACGACGGTTCCTCGACCCACTCGACCGGCGCGCCGCTCGGCGCGATCTTCTGGCCGTTCGGTCCCTTGGTCAGCTCGGTCTCGGTATAGAAGGCCTCGTCGCGCACCGAGTACCAGCCGGCGTAGGAGCCGAGGTAGATGTGCCCGTTGTCCTTCAGCCGCCGCCAGAGATCCTGCACCGAGACGACGTGGCGCTGCTCGGTGGTGCGGATGAAGTCGTCGTTCGAGTAGTTCATCACCCCGAGCAGGTCGCGGAAGTTCTGCGAGACCTTGTCGGTGAAGCTCTGCGGGTCGACGCCGGCGGCGGCCGCCGCGGCCTCGACCTTCTGGCCGTGCTCGTCGGTGCCGGTCAGGAACATCACGTCGTAGCCGTCCAGGCGCTTGAAGCGCGCCAGCACGTCGCAGGCCAGCGTGGTGTACGCGTGCCCGATGTGCGGCTTGTCGTTGACGTAGTAGATCGGTGTCGTGACGTAGTAGCTGCGGCTCATCCGAGACCTCCGGCCGGCGGGCCCCCTGCCTACTCCGCTGCCAGCCCCCGATCAAGCCCGTCGCCGAGCGCGAGGGTGTGGATAGAGTCCAGGACGACCTGGCGGCGGTCGAGGTTGAGCGCGGGCTCCAGGCGCGCCAGCCGGACCACCTCGGCGCGCCGCCGGAACACCGCCTCCGGGCCGATCGCCGAGACCCAGCGGCGGCCGGCCTCCAAATCGCCCGGCACGATCTCCTGCAGGCCGCCGGCGCCGGCGGCGGCCCGCACCGCGCGGTCGATCCACCACAGCAGCAGCTCCATGCCGGCGCTGAAGGCATCGGCTTCGCCTTCCTTCGGGCGCCGGCTCCAGGCGCCAGCCAGCACATGCACCGCCTCGCCCGGCACCTGGCCGCGCCGGTCGGTCGGCAGCGCCGCCATCAGGCCGGACACCGCGCGGTACAGGTCGGCCCCGCCGGCGTCCGCCAGGGTCAGCGCGCGGCCGATGCTGCCTTCCGAAAGCCGGACCAGGACGGCCGCGTCGTCGGGGCCGAGTCCCGGGCGTCCCCGCTGCAGCAGGTCGGACACCACGCTGTCGGCCAGCGGTTTCAGCACCAGCCGGCGACACCGCGAGCGGGTTGTCGGCAGCATGGCGTTCAGTGCGTTCGAAACAAGAATTATCAACGAATTAGGTGGTGGTTCTTCAAGTATCTTCAGAAGTGCGTTCTCGGCGTTCCGGTTCATCCGGTCGGCCTCGTCGACGATCGCCACACGCCAGCCGCCCTCGGAGCTGCGCAGCCGCAGCGAGGCCTCGAAGCTCCGGACCTCGTCGACCCGGACGACCGCGCTCAGGGTCCCGCGGTCGGTCAACTGCCGGCGCAGCACCTTGAGGTCCGGGTGGCTTTCGGCCGCCACCATCCGGGCTACCCTGCCCTCGGGATCGATCGCCAGCGAGGCCGGCGGCGCGTCGGCGGCCCCGAACAGCCCCCCTGCCCCCTGCGCCCCGCCGCCGGACAGCACGAAGCGGGCGATCCGGTAGGCGAAAGTGGCCTTGCCGATGCCCGGCGGGCCGGCGATCAGCCAGGCATGCGGCATCCGGCCGGCGTTCCAGGCGTCCAGCACCAGCCGCTCGGCCCATCCGTGCCCGAGCAGGTCGGGATTGGCCGACGGGGCCGGCAGGCCGGGTGCGGTATCGCCGTCGTCGCTCATGCCGCCACCCCCAGGCGGCCGGACACCGTCTCGGCGATGGCGGCAGCGACCTCGTCGGCCGACCGGCCGGCATCGATCACGGCGCAGCGGCCTGGGTCGTCGGCGACGATCGCCCGGAAGCCGTCGCGCACGGCGGCGTGGAACGCTGCGCCCTTGCGCTCGAAACGGGTCTCGGCCCCCAGCCCGCCGCCCTGGGCCCGGGCAAGGCCCGTCTCCGGGCTGAGGTCGAGGACCAGGGTCAGGTCGGGGCGGGTGTCGCCGACGGCGGCGTCGATCAGCGCGCGCAGGGTCGCGAGCGGCACCCCGCCGGCATAGCCCTGGTAGGCCAGCGTCGAGTCGAGGAACCGGTCGCAGATCACCCACCTGCCGGCGGCCAGCGCCGGCCGGATGGTGCGGACCACGTGGTCGCGCCGGGCGGCGTTCATCAGCAGCGCCTCGGTGACCGCGTCCCAGCGACCCGGCTCGCCGGTGACCAGCAGCGTGCGGATGTCCTCGGCCCCGGGCGAACCGCCGGGCTCGCGCGTCAGCAGGCAGTCGATGCCGCGCTCGGCGAGCCAGGAGGACAGCCGGCGGGCCTGGGTCGACTTGCCGGCCCCTTCGCCGCCTTCCAGGGTGACGAAGCGCCCGGGCGGTACGGGATCAGCCACCGGCCCCCCAGATCAGGTGGCCGAGCGCCGACGTGATCCGCCCCACCGGGCCGAGCCGTCCGACATCGGCCCCGGCATACAGCGGGAAGCTCCGGTCTTCCATGTCCGGGACCGAGACCCGCAGCATGGCGATCGGCTGGCCGGCCACGATCGGGGCCGGGATCGGGCCGGTGTACTCGACCGTCACGGTCATGTCCTTGCGCGCCGTGCGGCGCACCGAGAGGCTGATGTCGCGGTCGGACACCAGCGGCACCTTCGGGCTGTCGCCGAGCCAGACCTCGGCGGTCTCGACCGGCATTCCCTGCCTGGCCAGGTTCACGTGCTCGAACTCGCGAAACCCCCACTCCAGCAGGCGTTCCGCCTCGTCGGAACGCTCGCGCACGCTCTTCAGGCCGTTGACCACCAGGATCAGGCGCCGGTCGCCGCGCTTGGCGCTGGCGGTCAGCCCGTATCCGGCGTTCTCGGTGTGGCCGGTCTTCAGGCCGTCGGCGCCCATGTTCTTGTACAGCAGCGGGTTCCGGTTGCCCTGCTTGATGTTGTTGTAGGTGTACGACGTCTCCGAGAACAACGCGTAGTGCTCGGGGAACCGCCGGATCACCTCGGCCGCCAGCCGGGCCAGGTCGTGGGCGGTGGTCCGGTGCTCCGGATCGGGCCATCCGGTGGAATTGCGGAAGGTCGAGTCGACCAGCCCGAGCTCGTGCGCCCGCCGGGTCATGAGCTCGGCGAACGCCTCCTCCGAGCCGGAGATCGCCTCGGCCAGGGCGATCGTGGCGTCGTTGCCGGACTGCACGATGATGCCCTGCAGGATGTCCGACAACGGCACCCGGGTGCCGACCTCGACGAACATCTTCGACCCGCCCTTGCGCCAGGCGGTCTCGGAGATCGGGATCTCGTCGGTTTCCTTCAGCCGGCCGTCCTTGAGGCGCTCGAAGGCCAGGAACACCGTCATGATCTTGGTCATCGACGCCGGCGGCATCGGCTTGTCGGCATCCTTTGCGAACAGGATCTGGCCGGTGTCGTAGTCCATCAGGATGGCTTCGCGGGCGTTCGTGTCCATCGCGGCGACCGGCCGGGCCAACGCCATGACGGCGGCGACGGCCACGGCGACCAGGACGGTGGCGATCGGCGAATGACGGCGCAACACTGTTCCGAACCTCCAGGACCTTGCGGTGTCCGACCTCCGTAGCCCCGGTTTGCGGAGATTCCGAGGCACGGAGCAAGACCTCAGTCGACGACGATGCGTGCCCCCGGATAGCCGGCGGCGATCACCCGCTCGAGCACCCGGTCGGCGGACGCGACCTCGGTCAGCGGGCCGATGCGGACGCGGTGGAAGGTGCGCCCCGCCACCTCGGCGCGCTGCACGCCGGCCGGGCCGAAGCTCCGCATCCGGACCGACAGGCGCTGGGCGTTGTCGCGGTTCTCGAAGGAGCCGACCTGGACCCAGATGTCGGTGGGCGACACCGGGACGGTCTCGACGGTTCCGGGCGGAGGGCCGCCGGCCACGACCGCCGCGGTGCCGCCGGCGCCCGGGGAACGGCTCGCGGTCGCGGCGGCCGGGCGCGGTGCCGGTGCGGCCGCGGCCCCGGACGGAGCATCCAGCCGCGAGACCTGGACCGGCGGCGACGGAACGGCCTGCGGAGCCGGTGCGGCCGGCTCCGTCGGGCTGGCCGACGCCAGCACCGGGCCGGGCGCACCGCCGCGGGCGACCGCCTGCTCGCGCCGGCTATCCTCGGGCAGGATTTCGACCTTCACCTTGGCGGTGCCCTGACGTTCGAAGCCCAGCAGCTGGGCCGACCGCCGGCTCATGTCGATGATCCTGCCGTGCGCGAACGGGCCGCGGTCGTTGACCCGCACGACCAGCGAACGGCCGTTGCCCAGGTTGGTGACCCGGACGATGCTGGGCAGCGGCAGGGTGCGGTGCGCGGCGGTCACGTCGTTCTCGTCAAACAGCTCGCCATTGGCCGTGCTGCGACCATGGAAGCCCGGCCCGTACCACGAGGCGATGCCGGTCTCGACGTAGTCCCACTCTTCCTTCGGGTAGTACCAGACGCCGCTGATCTGATACGGGCTGCCGACCTTGTAGGCGCCGACCGATCCGGCGCGGTCGGCGCCCTTGGCCTGCTTGGCCGTGTTGACCAGGAACTCGGTCTCGGCGCAACCGGCGAGGCCGAGCGCCGAGACCAACGCGAGCACGATGCCGACTCCCGCGCGCGGATGGCGCATGCAACTCCCCTGACCCATGGATTTTGTGGTGTCGCTGCCGTAGATCGCTATATCTCGCAGACTACCGTGCATCCAGGGCATCGGCAAGCGTACCGACCGCAATTGCGAAGTAGGTCGACCGGTTCCACTTCAAGATCACCTCGAAGTCGTCGTAGGCGAGGAAGTGGCGGGCCCGCCCGCTGCGCTCGGTGACCTCGACGATCGAGGCCCGCAGGTCGCGTCCCGGCAGGTCGCCGCCGCCGGGCCTGCGGACACCGAGGTCCTGCCACGCCGACAGCGGCTTCTTGGTCTCCAGGCCGATCAGCCGGCGCTCGAAGTCCTGCGGCAGCGCGACCTCGCGGCCCCAGGTGATGTCGTCGCGCCAGCCGGACTGCGACAGGTAGCGGGCGATCGAGCCGAAGACGTCCGGCAGCGTGCCCCAGATGTCCTTGTGGCCGTCGCCGTCGTAGTCGACCGCAAAGCGATGGAAGCTGGACGGCATGAACTGGCTCTGGCCCATGGCCCCGGCCCACGAGCCCTTCATCTCCGACGCCGCGATGTGGCCCTGCTCCAGGATCTGCAGCGCCAGCATCAGCTCCTTGCGGAAGAACGCGCTGCGCCGGCCGTCATAGGCCAGGGTGGCGAGCGCCGCGATCACCGGGAAGCCGCCGGTGATCCGCCCGAAATCGGTCTCGATGCCCCACAGCGCGACGATGAACCGCTTCTGGACACCGTACTTCGCCGACACCTCGTCGAGCAGGGCGGCGTGCTCCTGCATCAGCCGGCGCCCGGTGGCGATCCGCCCCTGGGTCACCACCCGGCCCAGGTACTCGTCGAACTTCAGCCGGAACTCCGGCTGGTTGCGGTCGAGCTCGACGACCCGGGGGATCGGCTGCACGCCGTCGAACGCGGCGTCCAGCGTCTTGTCGGAGACGCCCTGCGTCCGCGCCTCGGCCCGGACTTCGGCGAGCCACTGGTCGAACGGTTGCGACGGCGATGCCGAGGCGCTCGCCGCGCCGAACAGGCAGGTTCCGGCGAGAACGACCGCGGCGCACAGCGCCCCGGCGATGCGGCGGTCGACGACGGTGCGAAGCACGAGCCACTCCTGAGTTGCGACGGACGCTCCCCCGCCCCCTGTCTCGCACGGCCGGCGTGCGTCATCAACGGCGCGTGCCGACCGCCCGCCTGCCCCGCCTGCCCGGTCACCCCGGAAGCGCAGGGTCGGCCAGGGACCGCGGGGTCTCGGTCACCCGCGCACTGATGATCATGTTCACGGAGCCGTCGGCGTCGCAGCACGGCAGAAGCATCGACTCGTGCCGCCATATGCGCCGGTCGAGCACCCGCTCGCCGCGCTCGTGCAGCGCGCCGCACGCCGCCACGACGCGGCGGTAGGACTCCTCGAGATAGCCGCGCATGGCGGGCTCCGGGACCTCGTCGAGATACTTGCCGGTCAGTTCGTATCCCAGGTGCCGGGTGACCGGACTGGCGACCAGCCGGAACCGGAACCGGAGCGGCCCGTGCTCGACGTCGACCAGGGTGACGAAGCCGACGGCATAGGGAAAGTCCAGGGGGTCCAGGTCGGCCCGGCCCGGCGGCCGCGTCCCGACATGCCGCTCCCGCCAGTACGCGTACAGACGCTGCAGCCGGGAATCGCGGATCTCGCTGTCCGCCAGCTCACGCATCCGGTGCCGTGGCGCGCGCTTCCGTGCGGCCCGTCTCGTCCATGCTCCAGCGCTCCCTTCGGCGGCGTGCTGCCGTGCGGCGGGAAGAATGCTGACCGGAACCGCCACGCGCCGCAAGTCCGCGTCGACGGCCGGCCCGGCCGACCGGCGGAACCGCCACGTCGCGGCTTGCGGGAGCGCCCGGCCTTGCGTATCGATGCGATGCGCGCGCGTCGACCGGCATGGACGGGTGGCCGAGTGGTTTAAGGCAGCGGTCTTGAAAACCGCCGGGGGTGCAAGCCTCCCGTGGGTTCGAATCCCACCCCGTCCGCCAGTCCCGCGGCCCGCTTCCCGCGCGCCCGGCCGAACGGGTTTTCGCGCGGCGTGTCCTCGGTCTATCCTGCAGCGGGGAGCGGTGGGCCGGACGTCCATCGTATTGCGGGGCGTTCAGTGACCGACACGGCGCCGACCGACCAGGGAGCGGAGCGTCCGTGCCGTCCGACTGTCCCGGCCAGCCATATCCGGTACCCGCCGATCTCGACGACGAGCGGTTCCGCTGGCTGTTCGGGTACTGGCGCGACCGCCATCGCGACGGCCGCCTGCCGGCCCGCAGCGGCATCGACCCGATCGACTTCCCGCACCTGCTCGGCCGGATCTACCTGGTCGAGGTGGTGCGCCGCGACGGTCGACTGCGCTTCCGCTTCCGGCTGTGGGGCAGCCGGATCCGGGGCATCTTCGGCCACGACCACACCGGCTGCTGGCTCGAGGACATCGCCGCCCCCGGCACCCTGGCCGACATCGAGCACGCGCTCCGGAGCTGCACGGTGGAACGGCGGCCGCACTTCTGGCGCCGGCCGATGATGATCGAGAGCAACGAATACGCCGCGACCCGCCGCCTCGTTCTGCCGCTGGCCTCGGACGGCGAGACGGTGGACATGCTGATCGGGCTGATCATCGAGGAACGGCTGGAGCCGCTGGGCCCGGGGTGACCCGGTCGGCCGGGCTCGCCGTTGCCGCCCGTCGACGACGGCGATCGGGCGGTCGCAGGCGAGCCGGCCGCGTGCACGAACCGAGCGGACAGCCCCCGGCGCCGATCAACGCCAGCTTGGCCTGCGGCACGCCGCGGCCGGCCAGGCCGGGATGCTCACGAGATCGTTGAAGCGTCGGCAGACGGCTTGTCTTACGATCAGACCGGGGCCCGACAACGACGAGCCACGGAGCGAGCAGCATGCAACGCAAGCGAGCCAGCGATTTCGATCCGCGCCTGTTGGAACTGTACGACGGCTACGTTCACGGAACCCTGTCGCGTCGGCAGTTCGTCGACCGCGCCGCCCAGTTCACCGTCGGCACCGCCGCGGCGGTGGCCGCCCTCGAGGCCCTGCAGCCGAACTACGCCCTGGCCGCCCAGGTGGCGCCGGACGACCCGGCGATCCGCACCGAGGTGGTGGAATACGCCTCGCCCAAGGGCCACGGCACGGTGCGCGGACTGATGGCGCGACCGGCGAACGCCGCCGGCAAGCTGCCGGCGGTGCTGGTGGTGCACGAGAACCGCGGCCTGAACCCCTACATCGAGGACGTGGTGCGGCGGACCGCCAAGGCCGGCTACCTCGCGCTCGGGCCGGACGGGCTGACCTCGCTCGGCGGCTATCCCGGGAACGATGACGATGGCCGCACCATGCAGCGGCAGCTGGACCCGGTGAAGCTGATGGAGGACTTCTTCGCCGGCTTCGAGTTCCTGGCCGGGCATGCGGACGGCACCGGCAAGGTCGGGTGCGTCGGCTTCTGCTACGGCGGCGGCGTCTGCAATGCCCTGGCGGTCGCCTACCCGAACCTGGCCGCCTCGGTGCCGTTCTACGGCCGCCAGGCCAGGGCCGAGGACGTGCCGGCGATCCAGGCGCCGCTGCTGCTGCACTACGCCGAGCTCGACGAGCGCATCAACGCCGGCTGGCCAGCCTACGAGGCTGCCCTGAAGGCGAACGGCAAGACCTACACCGCGCACATCTACCCGGGCGTGAACCACGGCTTCCACAACGACACCACGCCGCGTTACGACGAAGCGGCGGCGAAGCTGGCGTGGAGCCGGACGCTGGAGTTCTTCGCCAGGCATCTGACCGGTTGAGCGCCGCCAGGTTAGCTCCGACCACCGCGCGAGCGCTCGGCGTCGCAACGGGGCAATCCGACGGCCCTCACGACCGCCGGCGGATCGCCCTCCTCCGGCACCCGAAGCAGGCCGCGGCGGCGGAGCGCGGCGCCCGCCGCTTCGAGGCCGCCGAGCCAGGACAGCGGCGCGGCCAGGACGAGGCCGACAACCACCGGCGCCAGCCACGCCAGCGCCGCCGGAGAATTCCAGCCGACGATGCCCGCGAGGAGTATGCCGACGACGGTGTGCACCCCGTGCGCCCGCAGCACGTCGGCGAACGGCTCGCCGTCGCCGGCGCGGCGCTGCGGCCCCCAGCCGGAGTTCCGTCCCAGCATCACCTCGGCCACGAAGCGGCTGTGCAGCAGCATCATCACCGGCGCCGTCAGCGTGGTCAGCAGCAGTTCGAGGGCGGATCCGGCCATCAGGCCGACGGCACCGCCGTGCCCACGCCGAAGATGCGGAACGGCGAGGACCCCGACCAGCCCGAACGCCCGCGGCAGCAGCAGGAGCAGCAGCGGCAGCCCGACCGCGATCCATAGCCCCCCGCCGTCCGGTCCCGCCGGCCATTCCCCGATCGCCAGGCGCACGACCCCGAGCGTCAGGAACAGCAGCCACAGCGGCGACGCCAGATAGGCCATCACCCCCATCAAGAAGTGGAAGCGGCTGATGCCGGCGAGCCCGGGGGCCGCCACCAGCTGCAGGTGCTGCAGGTTGCCCTGGCACCAGCGGCGGTCGCGCCGGGCGCTGGCGATCAGGCTCGGCGGCGGTTCCTCGAAGCTGCCGGCGCGGTCCGCGATGATCCGCACCTTCCAGCCGTCGGCGACCAGCAGCGCGGCTTCGACGAAGTCGTGGCTGAGGATCTCCCCGCCGATCGGCGGCCGGCCCGGAAGCACCGGCAGGCCGCAGCTGCCGGCGAAGGCGCTTACGCGGATCAGCGCGTTGTGCCCCCAGTAGCTGCAGGAATCGCCCATCAGCACCCCGAGCCCCTCGGCGGACACCCGTCCGTGCACCGAAGCCGCGAACTGCTGGAGGCGGCCGAACAGCGACCTGGCCCGCACCGGACGCGGCCAGGTCTGCAGCAGCCCCAGCAGCGGGTCGGCGTCCATGCGGTCGGCCAGCCGCAGGACGGTCCGTCCGTCCATCAGGCTGTCGGCGTCGAGCACCAGCATGTAGTCGTAGTGACCGCCCCAGCGCTCGCAGAAATCCTGGATGTTCCCGGCCTTGCGGCCGCGGTTGTCGCGCCGGCGCCGGTAGAACACCCGTCCGACGCCGGCGACCTCGGCGGTCAGCGCGCTGCAGGCCAGTTCCTCGCGCCGTGCCACCGCCACGTCACGGCTGTCGCTCAGCACGAACAGGTGGAAGCCCGACAGCCGGGGTTCGGCTTCCAGCGACCGATACATCGCCCGCAACCCGGCGAACACCCGGTCCACATCCTCGCCGCAGATCGGCATCAGCACCACCAGCCGCCGGCCGATCGGGCGGGTCGGGACGGGGCGGCACCCGTGGTCTCCGGCCATCCGCCGCCACGCCATGGCCGCCGCCCCGAAGGCGGCGATCCAGAAGTTGGCCGCCAGCCAGGCGACCAGGACGGCGAACAGCAGCTGTAGCGGCGCATCCAGAAGATGCGGACGCCCCGCCGCCAGGAACTCGCGGAACCCGAGCACGGCGACGACCGCCGTCGCGAGCACCAGCCCGGCGAACAGTGCCGCGACGAACAGCCGACGCACCCCGACTGGGCGCACCGTCCCGCTCAGGTCGGGTGGCGGGTTTTCGGATCGTGGCATTCCCCTTTCCCGTCGCGGCCGGTGGTCGCCGACCCGGCGTGACTGCCGCCGGTCCGTTCCCGAAACCGTCCGCGGGGATGCCGGTTCCGCCCGCCCCGGTCCGCCGTCGCCGCCCCGGCGGAACCGCCGGCGCCGGTCGAAGGTTCAACGGACCGAGACGGCCCGTACAGGAGAGCGCAATGCCCGAGGATCAACCGCAGCCGGATACGCTCCGGCTCGACCCGCCGATCGCCGTTCCCGAACCGGCGCCGCTCGACATGCCGCGGCGGCACCTTCGGCGGTTCCCGATCGACCTGGGGCGATGGCTGCCGCGGCTCGCCATCCCGGCGCGGGAGGCACCGGGTACCGGACCGCGGTGACCGCTGCCGGCCCCAGCGAAGCGTGGCCGGCCCTAGCGAAGCGCGACCGGGTCGGCGAACAGCATCCAGGCGGGGTATTCGCGCTCGACCGGATCGACGAGGCCCGCCCGCCTGCCGGATCCCATGAACACCGGCGCATAGGGATCGGCGCCGGCCGCCCGCGCCTTCAGCACGGCCGCCGAGATCGTCGCTTCGCGCTCGACCAGGCTCGGAGTGTTCCCGTTCATCGCCGCCTCCTTCTCGGCAATTGGCCTCTCCGACCGCAAGCAAGACTCGCGCCACTGGACAGCGAGACGGGCGTCACGGCACCGTCACCCGGAGGTCCGGGTACGGCAACCCGAGTCCGCCAGGATGCCGCGGCACCGTCATCCCGCGTTTGCATGAGGTCGCCATGTCCCGAGCCCGCCGCCTTCGGTCTCCCCTGGTCACCCGCCGCCGGCTGCTGCTGGGAGCCGCCGTCCTCGGCGGTGGCCGCCTGCTCGGTCCGCCGCGACCAGCCTTCGCCCGCGGCGACCGCCCCACGGTCACGCACGGCGTCCAGGCGGGCGACGTGGATGCCTCCGGTGCGGTGCTGTGGGCCCGCTCGGACCGACCGGCGAGGATGCGCGTCGAGCTAGCGGCGACCGAGAGCTTCCGGAACCCGCGCACGATCGCCGGCCCGGCAGCGCTCGCGGCCGGCGATTTCACCGCCAAGCTGGCGATCGACGGCCTGCCGGCCGGCGAGGACGTCTTCTACCGCATCGCGTTCGAGAGTCTGGACTATCCCGGCGCCGTCTCGGCGCCGGTTGTCGGCCGCCTGCGCACAGCCCCGGCGGCGCGTCGCGACATCCGGTTCCTGTGGACCGGCGACACCGCCGGCCAGGGCTGGGGGATCAACCCGGAATGGGGCGGCATGCGAGGCTACGCCACGATGGCGGACCAGAACGCCGACTTCCTGATCCACTCCGGCGACGTCGTCTATGCCGACGGCCCGATCCCGTCCGAGCAGAAGACCGCCGACGGACGGGTCTGGAAGAACCTGGTCACCGAAGCGACCGCCAAGGTCGCCGAGACCCTCGACGAGTTCCGCGCCAACTACCGGTACAACCTGCTCGACGAGCATGTCCGGCGGTTCAACGCGACGACGGCGATCCTCGCGCAGTGGGACGATCACGAGGTGGTCGACAACTGGTACCCGGGCGAGATGCTCGAGGAAGACGACCGCTACACGGTGAAGAGCGTCGACCTGCTGGCCGCCCGTGCGTCCCGCGCCTTCCACGAGTACCTGCCGCTGCGCACGAACCCGCTGGAGGCCGCCCGGGTTTACCGCCGGATCGCCTACGGTCCGTCGCTCGACGTCTTCTTCCTCGACCTGCGGAGCTACCGCGGGCCGAACGGCCGCAACGATCAGGACGCGGCATCGGCCGCGACCGCCTTTCTCGGCCGCGACCAGATCCGCTGGCTGAAGCAGGCGCTGTTGGCCTCGCGGGCGACCTGGAAGGTGATCGCCTCCGACATGCCGCTCGGCCTGATCGTCTACGACGACTGGCGGACCCGGAGCAGTTTCGAGAACGGCGCCAACGGCGACGGCCCGCCGCGCGGCCGCGAGCTGGAGATCGCCGACCTGCTGCGCTTCATCAAGCTGAACGACGTGCGCAACACGGTCTGGCTGACCGCCGACGTGCACTACACGGCGGCGCACCGCTACGATCCGAACCGCGCGGCGTTCCAGGACTTCGCGCCGTTCTGGGAGTTCGTGTCGGGACCGATCCACGCCGGCAGCTTCGGGCCGAACCGGCTCGACGACACGTTCGGGCCCGAGGTGGTGTTCGCCTCGCACCCGGGCGCCGGCCAGGTGAACCTGCCGCCCTGGGACGGCATGCAGTTCTTCGGCCATGTCGCGATCGACGGCACCACCGAGGCGATGACCGTCACCCTGAAGGACATCGCCGACCGGTCGCTGTGGTCGACGACCCTGGAACCGGAGCCGTCCTGACCGGTTCAGCCGCCCTCCACATACGGCTTGAGGGCGCACCAGACCGTGGTGTGGTGCGGGACCGGCACCCCCAAGGCCCGGCCGCGCCGCGCCACCAGTCCGGACAGCCCGGCGGCCTCCAGCCGGCGGCCGCGCGCCAGGTCGTGGTACATCGACGCGTACATGCCCGGCGGAAAGCTCTTCGACAGCGCGATCGAGCGGTCGACGATATCCGGCGAGGTCCGTACCCCTTCGGCGGCCGCGACCGCCACGACCTCGCGCATCATCGCCGCGGCGAGGTCGAGGATCTCAGGGTCGGTGTAGACCTCGCCGGCCGGCTTGCGCAGCAGCGTCGTCAGGCCGGCATTGGTCGCCAACAGCACGAACTTGTCCCACAGCGTGGCCCGGATATCCGGCGACACCTCGGCCTCGAACCCGGCCTCCCGGCAGGCGTCGCGAAATGCGACCGCGCGGTCCGAGACCCGGCCGTCGAGTTCGCCGAACACGATCCGCGACATGTCCGAGGTGTATCGGACGACGCCCGGCTCCGCGATCAGGGCGGAGACGTAGGCGGCCCCGCCCAGCACCGCTTCCGGGCCGAGGACGCCGGCCAGCCGGTCCGGGCCGTCGACGCCGTTCTGCAGGTTGACCACCATGGTCTGCGGACCGACCACCGGCCGGATCCTCTCTCCGGCCGCCTCGGTGTCGTACAGCTTGACCGCGAACAGCACGACGTCGGCCGGGCGCCCGATCGTCGCCGGGTCATCGGTCGCGTCGACATCCTCGAGAACGATGTCGCCGCGCGATCCCTCCAGGCGGAAGCCGTTGCGGCGTATGGCGTCCAGGTGCGCGCCGCGGGCGACGAACGTGACCCGGTGGCCTGCCCGGGCCAGGTGCGCCCCGAAATATCCACCGACGCCGCCGGCACCCATGACCACGATCCGCATGGCGATCCTCATCCGCTCCACGATGCCGGCACGGTAGGCGACCGATCCAGACGCGCCAAGGGAGCGGTGACTGTGCATGGCCGGGTCAATCTGAGGGATTCCACCAGCGAATCGGAAATTGATTTACCGAATCGTAACTCAGATGATATATTCAGTTTCAATATGACGTGCATATTGCGCTGTTGACCTTCATGGACGGAGCGCCGAATGGTCCGGAACGCACTAGCCACGATGGGCCTGCTCGCAGGTCTGACCGCCGGAATCCTGTCAGCCGATGCCGCCATCGCCGATGCGGGCGCGGAGGACTCGTTGCTGAACCGGGCGCTTCAGGCCGCATCCGCGCGGCATGACGACGACGCGGCGCGACTGCTTCGTCAGGCGCACCAGCTGGACCCCTTCGACCTTGCCCCGTTGATCGCCCTCGGCAAGCTGTCCCTGCGGATCGGCGCGGCCGAGGAGGCCGCCGAGTTCTTCCGGGCGGCACTGGCGATCGAAGGCGACAGTCGCGAGGCGCGGCGCGGTCTCGCCGATGCCTTCGTCGACCTGGATCGGGTGGACGACGCCCTGGCCGTCTACGACATTCTGATCTCGCAGGACGCCGGCGACGGTCGTGCCTGGAACGGCAAGGGCCAGGCGCTCGACCTCGCCGGCCGGCACGACGAGGCCCAGGCCGCTTTCCGGGCCGCCCTGGCCGTCACCCCGGACGACCCGGAGGTCCTCGCCAATCTCGAGCTTTCGCGAAGCCTGGCCTCGGCGCCCGCCGAGTCCGCGACGAACACCGAGACGGTGACCCCCGACACGGTGACTCTGGCCCTGAACGCCGGTACCACCGCTGCCGGGGGACCGGTCGGCCAACCGCATTCCGTCGGCCGCGACCCCTGATCGCGCCCGACGGAGACCGCCCGGCACGCCGTCGGGCAAGCCTCCCGAGCTCCCTGCAGCAAACTCCCGGGCCGACCCGCCAAGTCGGCCCGCTTTCTTTCCGGACCCGTTCCGGGGCCGGTTCGTCATTCGGACCGCGCGGTTCGGGCGATCACCGTCAGGTCGTCCGGCAACGATGCTCCGGCGAGGTCGGCGCCGCGCAGATCGGCACGGTCGAGCCGGGCGTTCGACAGGTCCGCCTCCCGAAGGTCGACGTCGCGCAGCTTCGCGCCGGCAAGGTCGGCATACCGCAGGTCGCAGCCGGACAGCCGGGTCCTGACCATCCGGCCTTCGCCGAGCACCAGCGGCCGCAGATCCGCACCGGCGAGGCAGGTGCTGCGAAGCTTTGCCTGCCTGAGGTCCGCGCCGCGCAGATCGGCGTTCCGCAGGACAGCGAACCGGAAGTCGCCGTCGATCAGCCGGCCGGCGGCGAACCGGGCCGCGCTCAGGTCCAGCCCGCACCAGATGGTCCCGGAAGCCAGCACGGCGGTCATGTCGACCCCCGAGAGGTCGCCTGCGGCACGCATGTCGAAGCCGGCGATGTCCAGGCGCTGTCCGGCCGCACTCGAACTCTCGATCCACTCCGAATGCCGGGCCAGCAGGACATTCAGCGGCGCGTCCAGTTGGTCCAGGGCACGAGCCGCCGGGCGGTCGGTCAGGGCGCCGCGGGTGTCGACCCCGCTGAGCTCGGTCATCCTGAGCGTCACGCCGGACAGCAGGGCGTTGCGCAGGTTGACGTTCTCCATCCTGGACCAGCTGAGATCGGCGCCGCGGAGATCGGCCCCCGCGAAGTTCGCCCCGCGGAGATTGCAGCGGACGAGTTGGGTGCCGGTGAGAACTGCGTCCGAGAAGTTGGCGTTGACGCAAACCGCGCCGGCGCAGCGGGCGCGCGAGAGGTCGGCGCCGGCGAAGTCCGCCTGCTGCAGCTCCGACGGCACCGACCCGACATCGAGCCAGTGCAGGTCGCGATCGAACTCGCCTCGTTCGGCAAGGGCACTCTCGCGCAAGTCGGCATCCGTCAGGGTCGCCTCGACGAGGCTGGCGCCGCGCAGGCCGGCGCCGCGAAGGTCGCTCTTGACCAGGCTGGCGCCGTTCAGGCTGGCACCGCTCAGATCCGCCGCGAACAGCGAGGCGTTGTTCAGCACGGCCTGGTCCAGCCGCGCCCGGGCGAGAACCGCGCCGGTCAGGTCGGCACCCGTCAGGTCGCTGCCGTGGAAGTCGAGCCAGCCGAGGTCGAAGAAGGACAGGACCGCGCGGGCGCCGCCGAGCCGCCCGTTCCGGTATCGGGCATGACGACGGAGGACGGAGTCGAGCTCGTTCTGCCCGAGGCGCTTCAGTCTGCGTTCCAGCCGCTTTGCCGGCGACATGGTTGGATCTCCGCGAACCAGAGCCCCCCTCTCTTCAAGAATGATATGGAGTGCCGAACGTCAGATCAAGAACTTAAGGCAAATTCAATATTATGCATCGTGAACCGAAAGCGAATCGCACGAATGTGATCTGGACCTGTCCCCGAGATCGCCGGCAGCCGGTCCCTGGCCGTATCGTTCCGGGGCGGTTAAGCTGCGACAAATCCAACAGCTTGCCCTCCGACAATGCGATCTCCGTCCCGCAGTTTGGCCGACCTCGAGCGGCGCCTCGGCTACGACCTCGCCTGCCTGAACGAGCCGCCGGCCCGCTGGAGCCGGTCCGTGACCGGCCCCGACGGGCATCCGATGCTGGACGCCCTGGTCGTCGGCGGCGGCATGTGCGGACTGGTCGCCGCCGCCGCGCTGCGCCGCCGCGGGTTGACCGGCCTGCGGATCGTCGACCGCAGTGACGAAGGACGCGAGGGACCTTGGGTGACCTATGCGCGGATGCGGACGCTGCGGTCGCCCAAGCACCTGGCCGGACCGGCGCTCGGCATCCCGTCCCTCACCTTCCGGGCCTGGTTCGAGGCGCAGTGGGGCGAGGACGCCTGGGAAACCCTCGACCGGATACCGCGCACCCAGTGGATGGATTACCTGCGCTGGTACCGCAAGGTCCTGGACCTGCCGGTCGAGAACCGGACCGAAGCGGTGGCGGTCGACCCGGTATCCGGTGGCCTGGCGGTCCGGCTCGACGGCCCGAACGGAGGCGAGACCGTCCATGCCCGCCGACTGGTGCTGGCGACCGGCCGCGAGGGCATCGCGGTGCCGCGCCTGCCGGCCTGGGCCGACGGATTGCCTGCGGACCGGGTGTCGCACACCTCCGACGCCATCGACTTCGCCGCGCTCGCCGGCAGGTCGGTGGCCGTGGTCGGGTACGGGGCGTCGGCGTTCGACAACGCCGCGGAAGCCCTGGAGGCCGGTGCCGCCTCGGTCGTGCTGCTGGCACGCCGGCGGGAGATGCCCAGGGTCAACAAGTTCAAGGGCGTGGTCTATCCGGGGTTCACGCTCGGCTTCCCCCTGCTCGCCCCGCAGGACCGCTGGCGGCTGCTGACCTACCTGTTCGACGAGCGCGTAGCGCCGCCGCGCGCCGCCGTCCTGCGGGTCTGCGACGATCCGCGGTTCGCGGCGGCGACCGGGGCCGACGTCACGGCGGCCGCCCCGGAAGCCGGCCGCCTCCGCCTCGAGACCGGCGCCGGCCGGTTCGACGTCGATCACGTCATCCTCGGCACCGGCTTCCGGATCGATCTCGCCGGTTCCGGCCTTCTGGCACCGATCGCCGACCGGGTCGCGACCTGGCGCCGGCTGGTCACCCCGCCGCCTCATCAGACCGACCACGAGTTCCTCGACTTCCCGGACCTCGGGCCCGGCTTCGAGCTGCAGCCGAAGACCGAGGGCGAGTTGCCCTGGCTGCGACGGATCCACGCCTTCACCTTCGCGGCGGCCATGAGCCACGGCAACGTTTCCGGCGACATCCCGGCGGTCAGCGACGGCGCCAACCGGCTGGCCGACGCGATCGCCGCGGCCGAGTTCCGCGAGGAGCTGGCCTATCACGAGGGCCTGCTGCAGGCCTTCGACGAGCCGGAGCTCTCCTTCGAGGACGTGGCCCGGCTGCGCCCGCCCGCCGGGGCGATGCCCGGCGCCGCCGACTGACCGGAACGAAACCATGACCGACTACGTCGACAGCTACTACGCCCGCACCCGCGCCGACGACCGCCGGCGCCCGCCGCTCGAAGGCTCCGCGACCACGGAGATCGCCGTGGTCGGCGGCGGCATGGCCGGGTTGGCCACCGCCCTGGGGCTGGCCGAACGCGGCCGCAAGGTCACCCTGCTGGAGGCCCGGCGCGTCGGCTGGGGCGCCTCCGGCCGCAACGGCGGCTTCGTGTCCGCCGGGTACGCGCTCGGCCCTGACGACCTGATCCGCAAGCTCGGCAAGCCCCGGGCGCAGGAACTGTACGCCCTCAGCAAGGAGGGCGTGGCGCTGGTGCGCAAGCGGGCGGAGGCGATCGGCGGCGGGGTCGCGCCGATCGTCGACGGTATCGCCGGCTGCTCCTGGTTCGACGACCGGGCGGCGGTCGAGCGCCGTGCCGGCTTCATGAACGAGACCTTCGGCGAGCGCCGCGAGGTCTGGGACCGCGAGAAGGTCCGCTCGATCTGGCGCAGCCCGCGCTACTACGACGCGGTCTTCAACCCCGACGCCTTCAGCTTCCACTCGCTCAACTTCAGTCGCGGCAACGCGGCGATGATCGAGGCGCTCGGCGGCGTCGTCCACGAGGACTCGCCGGTCGTCGAGGTCGACCTGAAGGGCGAACCGAAGCGCCTGCGCACCGCCCGCGGCACCCTGACCGCCGATCAGGTGGTGTTCTGCTGCTCCGGCTACATCGAGGGGCTGGTCGGGCCGCTGTCGCGCGCCATCCTGCCGATCGGCACCTACGTCGTCCTGACCGAGCCGGTCGGCGAGCGCCTGAAGGACATCGTCGGCGCCCCGAACGGCGTGTCCGACGACCGCTTCGCCAACGACTACTATCGGCCGCTGCCGGACACCCGGCTGCTGTGGGGCGGCCGGATCAGCCGCTGGACCGACCCGCAGGGGCTGGTCGACACCATGATGGGAGACCTGCGCCGGGTGTACCCGCAGCTTTCCGACCTGAAGGCGGCGGTCGCCTGGCCCGGCACCATGGGCTACGCGGTCCACAAGATGCCGCAGATCGGCCAGCTGTACCCGGGGGTCTGGTACAGCCAGGCCTATGGCGGCCACGGCATGGCGACGACCACGCTCGGCGGCGAGCTGGTGGCTTCGGCGATCGCCGAGGGCGACGAGCGCTACAAGCTGTTCGCGCCGTTCGGCCTGATCCCGGCCGGCGGCCGGCTCGGCACCTGGTACGCCCAGGCGGTGTACTGGAGCTACCAGGCCCGCGACGCCTGGAACCTGTGGCGCCAGGGGGCCGGCTGATGCGCGTCGTCGACCGCTTCCCGCGCGCCGTCGTCGAGCACGACCCGGTCTGGATCGCGATGCCCGACGGCACCCGGTTGGCGGCAAAGATCTGGATGCCGGTCGACGCCGCGGCCGATCCGGTGCCGGCGATCCTCGAGCCGATCCCGTACCGCCGCCGCGACTTCACCGTCGAGCGCGACGCCCTCGCCCACCCGTGGATGGCCGGGCACGGCTATGCGGTGATCCGGGTCGACCTGCGCGGCAGCGGCGACAGCGACGGCGTGATGGAGGACGAGTACCTGGCGCAGGAGCAGGCGGACGGCCTGGCGGTGCTGGAATGGGCGGCGGCGCAGCCCTGGTGCAGCGGCCGCACCGGGATCTACGGCATCTCCTGGGGCGGCTTCGCCGGCCTGCAGATCGCCGCCCTGCGCCCGCCCAGCCTGGGTGCGGTGGTCGCCGTCGGCCACACCCACGACCGGTTCGCCGAGGACGTCCACTACAAGGGCGGCTGCCTGCTGACCGAGAACCCGAGCTGGGCGTCCTGGATGTTCGCGTACCAGGCGCGCTCGCCGGACCCGGCGATCGTCGGTGAGCGCTGGCGCTCGATGTGGCTGGAGCGGATGGCGCGCAAGCCGCTGACCGTGCCCTGGATGACCCATCAGGCCCGCGACGCGTACTGGCGGCACGGCTCGATCTGCGAGGACTGGAGCGCGGTGCAGGTGCCGGTGCTGTCGGTCAGCGGCTGGGTCGACGGCTACGTCAACCCGGTGTTCGAGCTGCTGGAGAACGCCAAGGCGCCGGTCAAGGCCCTGCTCGGCCCGTGGGGGCACCGCTATCCGCATATCGGCCGCCCGGGCCCGGCGATCGGCTTCCTGCAGGAAGTGCTGCGCTGGTGGGACCGCTGGCTGAAGGACCGGCCGACCGGCGTCGAGCACGACCCTGCCCTGCGGACCTACGTCCAGGCGCCGTACGTCCCGTCGCCCTCGGCCGATCGCCGCGACGGACGCTGGCTGGCTGTGCCGGCCTGGCCGGCGCCGGGCACCGTCACCCGGGTGCTGTATCCGACCGACGGCCGCCTGGCGCCGGATCCGGGCCCGGCCGACGAGACCGTCGTGCTCGACCGGCCTGTCCGCACCGCCTTCGCCGCCGGACGCTGGCTGGCCTTCGGCGACGGCCCGGAGCTGCCGCTCGACCAGGCACCGGACGATTCCGGCCAAGCCACTTTCGAATCCCGCGCGATGATCGAGCCGATGGCGCTGCTCGGCCGGCCGGAGCTTCGGGTCGCCGTGGCCTCCGACCGGCCGCTCGCCCAGCTCGTCGCCCGGCTGTGCGCGGTGGCGCCCGACGGCGTGGTCCGGCGGCTGTCCTGGGGCTGCCTCAACCTGGCGCACCGCGACGATCCCGGCAGCCCCGCGCCGCTCGAGCCCGGCCGGCTGTACGACGTGACGATCAGGCTGGACGGGCTGGGCGAGACCGTCGGGATCGGCGAGCGGCTGCGGCTGGTGCTGTCCTCGTCCTACTGGCCGCTGATCTGGCCGTCGCCGGAGCCGGTCCGGCTGACCGTGCGCCTGGACCGTTGCCGGCTCGCGCTGCCGACCGCGCCGCGCGGCGAGGCGTGCGCCTTCGAGGAGCCGGAGGTCTCGCCCCCGGTGGCACGGTCGCTGCTGTCAACGCCGGCATCCGTGCGGTCGGGCGACATCGGCCGGGACGGCCGCGAGACGGTGTCGGTGCACGACGATCACGGCCGCACCCGCCTGCCGTCGGTGAGCCTGGTCAAGCACGTGGTCAGCGACGAGACCTGGCGCCTGATACCCGGCGATCCGGCGTCGGCCGCGTACGAGTCCACCTGGCGGATCGCCATGGCGTGGGACGGCGGCCCGGCGGTCGAGACCATTACGCGCCAGACCGTGACGGCCGACGCGTCGCGCTTCCGGGTGCGGTCTTGCCTGGAAGCGCGCGAGCACGGTACACCCGTGGCCTCCTTCGACTGGGAAGACGAGATCGACCGTGACGTCGTCTGACAGGACCGCGCCTCTCGGGGCCGCGCCGTTCGGCCTGATCGGCCTCGGGACCATGGGGCGCAACCTGGCGCTCAATCTCGTCGACCACGGCACCGCGCTGGTGGTCTGGGAACGCGACCCGGCCCTGGCCGAGACGGCCCGCGCGGCGCTGCCGGCGTCGACGGTCTGGGCCGACGGCCCGGCCGCCTTGGCCGCCGCCCTGCCCGCCCCACGCGCCATCCTGCTGATGGTCACCGCCGGCCCTGCGGTCGACGCGGTGATCGACGCGCTGTCGCCTGCCCTGTCGCCGGGCGACGCGATCATCGACGGCGGCAACGCCGACGCCCGCGATACCGCCCGCCGTCAGGCCGCGCTCGCCGGTACCGGCATCGAGCTGATCGGCCTCGGTGTCTCGGGCGGCGAGGAAGGCGCGCGCTTCGGCCCGGCGCTGATGGCCGGCGGCGATGCCGCCACCTGGGAGCGTGTGGCCCCGGCCCTGACCGCGATCGCCGCCCGTACCCCCGACGGCTCGCCGTGCTGCGCCCGGCTAGGCGCGGGGGCCGCCGGGCATTTCGTGAAGACCGTGCACAACGGCATCGAGTACGCCGTGATGCAGGCGCTCGCCGAGGCCTACGACCTGATGCGCCACGGCCTCGGCATGGCGCCGGACGCCATCGGCGACGTGTTCGGGCGCTGGAACCACGGCCCGCTGGAAAGCTACCTGGTGGAGATCGCCGCCGACGTGGTCCGGACCCGCGACGACGACGGTACGGCGCTGCTCGACAAGGTGGTGGACCGGGCCGGCCAGAAGGGCACCGGCCGCTGGGCCTCGCTGGCGGCGCTTGACTACGGCGTGCCGGCCGCGACCATCGCCGAGGCGGTGTTCGCCCGCGCGGTCTCCGCGCGCGGCGACGAGCGCGCGGTTCTGGCGACCGAACGCGCCGCAGTCACCGGGCTGGACCTCGCCGACCTGGAGGCTGCCGTCCGCGCCGCGACGGTCGCCGCCTTCGTGCAGGGCTTCGACCTGATCGCCGCGGCCGACGTCGCCGAAGGCTGGTCGGTCGACCGGGTCGCCGTCGCCCAGGTCTGGCGGGCCGGCTGCATCCTGCGGGCCGCCCTGCTGGACCGGCTGGCCGACGCCGCGCGCCGGGTTCCGCCGGATGCCCTGCTGCTGCAGGCCCCCGCCCTCGCCGCCGAGATGCGCGAGGCGCTGCCTGGCCTGCGCCGGACGGTCGCCGCCGCGGCGCTGGGCGGCTACGCGGTGCCGGCCATGGGCTCGGCGCTGGCCTGGGTCGACGGCATGACCCGGGAACGGGTGCCGGCCGACTTCCTGCAGGGTCTGCGCGATCGGTTCGGCGCCCACCGGTTCGAGCGCACCGACCAGCCGGGCAGCTTCCACGCCGACTGGAGAGGCGCGTGACCGTCATCGTGATGATGGGGGTGTCCGGGGTCGGCAAGACCACGGTCGGCCGCCGGCTGGCCGAGACGCTCGGCTGGGGCTACGCCGAGGGCGACAGCTACCACCCGGCCGCCAACGTCGAGAAGATGCGCTCCGGCACGCCGTTGGAGGACGCCGACCGCTGGCCGTGGCTGCGCGCCATGGCCGCCGACATCGACCGCTGGCGAGCCGAGGGCAAGGGCATGGTGCTGGCCTGCTCGGCCCTCAAGCGGGCCTATCGCGACATCCTGATCGGCGACCGCCCGGACGTCCGTCTGGTCCAGCTCACCGGCGAGGAATCCCTGATCCGCGCCCGGATCGCCGCCCGCAGGCACGAGTACATGCCGGCGACCCTGCTGATCAGCCAGCTCGCCACCCTGGAGCCGCCGACCGCCGACGAGCAGCCGATCGTCGTCGACGTCCGCGACGCGCCGGACGACTGCGTCGCCAGGATTCGCGCCGCCCTCGACGGGGTCGAAGCCTAGCTCACAGCGCCTCGGCGATCGGCCCGATCCGGGCGACCAGGTCCTCGGCCAGCACGCTGCTGCCGGCCGCCCGGGCCGCCTCGCCGTGGATCCAGGCGCCGGCGGCCGCCGCCTCGAATGCCGGCACGCCGCGGGCCAGCAACCCGCCGATCAACCCCGCCAGCACATCGCCGGAGCCGGCGGTCGCCAGGGTCGGCGGCGCGTTCTCGACGATGACGGAGCGGCCGTCGGGCGAAGCGATCACCGTGTCCGCCCCCTTCAGCAGCGTGACCGCGCCGGTCTCGTGGGCCGACAGCCTGGCCGCCGCCAGCTTGCCGGCGACGCTGGGGTGGACGGCCGGGAACAGCCGCCGGAACTCGCCCTCGTGCGGCGTCAGGACCGTCGGGGCGGCGATCGACGCGGCCAGGTCGCCGACCCGACCGTCGAAGGTGTTGAGCCCGTCGGCGTCGAGCACCAGCGGCCGCTTCGCGTGCAGGGCGACGGCGGTCAGCGCGTGCGGCCGGTCGCCGCCGCCGAGACCGGGCCCGATCACGATCCCCGAGTACCGCTTGTCGGTCAGCAGCCGGGCGAGCGCCTGGGGGCCGTCGGCCTCGCGCACGATCACGCCGGGGGAATCGCCGGCGAACAGCGCCGTCGCGCCGTGCGGCACCGCCGCGGTCGCCAGCCCGACGCCGGCCCGCCGGGCGGCGCCGACCGCCAGCCGGGCGGCCCCGCTCATCGGCCCGCCGACCACCACCACGTGGCCGCGCCGATACTTGTGGTCGGACGACAGGCGTTCGCCGAGCGCGGCCCGCCAGACCGCCGGCCCGTTGACCGCCGTCGACGGCCGTATCCGTCCGAGCACGGCCTCGGGAATGCCGATGTCGGCGACCCGGACCGTCCCGCACAGCGCCCGTCCCGGCAGCAGCAGGTGTCCCGGTTTTCGGCGGAAGAACGTCACCGTCAGGTCGGCGCGGGCCGCGACGCCCCGCACCACGCCGGTGTTGCCGTCGACCCCGCTCGGCACGTCGACCGCGACCGAGACGGCGCTCCCCGCTTCCACCCGATCGGCGAGTGCGCGGAGCGCCTCGGCCGCGACACCGTCGACCGCGCGCGTCAGCCCCGCGCCGAACAGCGCGTCGACCACGATTCCGGCCCCGTCGAGGGTGTGCGGGTGGATCGATTCGACCGGGCCGTTCCACAGGCTGCGCGCCCAGGCAGCGTCGCCCTTCAACGCCGCCGGGTCGCCCAGGGACGCGATCCGGACCTCCCAGCCGTGGTCGGCGAGATCGCGCGCGACCACCCAGCCGTCGCCGCCGTTGTTGCCGGGTCCGGCCAGCACCAGCACCGGGCGCGGCCGATAGCGGCGGCGGATGGCGGTGGCGACGGCGGCACCGGCATGCGCCATCAGGGTGGTGCCCGGCACGCCGTGTTCGACCGCGTACGCGTCGGCCCGCGCCATCTCGGCGCAGGTCAGCAGATGCTCGGTACCGCTCGGGAAAACGTCCATCGTCCGCCTCGTCCTCTTGCGAGGACGCTAGCCGGCTGCGGACGATCGGGAAAGCCTCGGGAGGGGACACTTGGGAGGGAGGGATGGGGCGAGTGACCGGTTTCGAACCGGCGACCTCCAGAGCCACAATCTGGCGCTCTAACCTACTGAGCTACACCCGCCATACCCTCGGCGCGGCGACCGCCGCGCGAGGCCGGTTTGCTATCGCAGCGCCCCGGTCTCGTCAACTGAAATGCCCGCGCCGACCGAAATGCGGTCAGCCGAGGTAGTCCGCCAGCCGTTCGACCGCGCCGTCCAGCACCTCGTCGCGCTTGGCGAAGCAGAACCGGATGAAGTCGGTCGGCGCCGACGCCCGGTCCAGGTAGAACGCCGACACCGGCACCGCCGCCACGCCGGCCTCGGTGACCAGCCTGCGGCAGAACGCCTCGTCGTCCTCGCCCGGCTTCAGGAAGCGCTTGGCGTCGACGAACAGGAAGTAGGTCCCCTGGCAGACCGCCGGCTCCAGGCCGATGCCGGCCAGTGCCGTCGACAGCCGGTCGCGCTTGGCCTGCATGGAATCGCGCAGGCCGTCGAAGTACGAGTCGTCCTGGCCCAGCCCGAAGGCGACCGCGCGCTGCAGGTTCGGCGCGGTGGTGAACACCAGGAACTGGTGCGCCTTGGCGATCGGCTGCAGCAGGTGCTCCGGGCCGGTCAGGTAGCCGACCTTCCAGCCGGTCAGCGAGAAAGTCTTGCCGGCCGAGCCGATGCGCACGCAGCGCTCGCGCATGCCCGGCAGGGTCATCAGGGGCACGTGCCTGCGGCCGTCGAAGCACAGGTGCTCGTAGACCTCGTCGCACACCGCGTAGGCGTCGTAGCGCTTCACCAGCTCGGCGATCGCCTCCAGCCCGGCGCGGTCGAACACCTTGGAGGCCGGGTTCTGCGGGTTGTTCAGCACGATCAGCTTGGTGCGCTCGCTGAACGCCGCCTCCAGCGCGCCCAGGTCGAGCTTCCATTCGGGCGGGGTCAGCCGGACCGGCCGGGGGATGCCGCCGGCACGCCGGATCATCGGCAGGTAGCAGTCGTACAGCGGCTCGATCAGCACGACCTCGTCGCCCGGCTCGATCAGCGCCAGGAAACAGGCCGCCAGCCCCTCGGTGGCGCCGGTCGACACCATGGTCTCGGTCTGCCAGTCGACGTCGATGCCGTAGAACCGCTTGTTGTGGGCGGCGACGGCCTGCCGCAGCTCCGGCACGCCGAGCATCGGCGGGTACTGGTTCGGCGGGTCGTAGAGCGCCTTCGAGGCGGCGTCGAGCACGGGGTCCGGGCCGCGGTCGTCGGGAAACCCCTGCCCCAGGTTGATCGCCTGGTGCTGGATCGCCAGCCGCGACATCACCTCGAACACCGTGGTGCCGTAGCTGGACAGCAGGGAATTCGCTGGCTTCATGGGGCGCTTCTCCCGGCCCGGCCCCTCGCTGCGGGGACCTGGGGACGGCTCGATTAGCGCGGAGACAGGCGGCGCGCAAGAAGCGCATCGCCAGCCAAGCTGATCTTGGATTGCGTTTCGTGGCGACGGCCGCTCATCTTGTCCCTTTGTCGATGCCTGGCTCGGGGGCGCGAGGAAAGCAGGATGGACGCATTCGACACGGTCGAGCCGATCCTTATAACGATGCTTCTGATGATCGGGATTCCCGGCCTTTTCTTCGTGGTGTACTCGAAGAACGTCGCTCTCAAGCGTCGAGTCGGTCGAACTGCTTGGCCGATCTATGGCGTTGCGTTCGCGGCGCTTCTCTTCACGACAGGGGCACCGCTTCATTTCAAGGTCGTCGCGGGCGCGCTGTTCTTGGTCCTCATGATCTTTCCCGGCCGGTTCTTTAAGTTCTGCGACTCCTGCGGGGACACGATCATCGGCATCAACCCGATCTCGCCGGAGGTCAAGTGCCCGGTGTGTGGCGGCCCGCTGTCAGACCCCTGAGGACGTCACGAGAAGAGGCAGGAGAACCCTTTCGCCGACGCTAAGGGTCGCTAGAATGCCGCCGCTTCAACAAGGCGCCGCGTAGCGCCGCCGCGTCACGCGAGAGGAAACGACCCATGCCCGTCCTGGCCGACCGGATGTCCCAACTCGGCACCGAGACCGCGTTCGAGGTGCTGGCCCGCGCCAACGCCCTGGCGGCCGCCGGCAAGAGCATCATCAACCTCGGCATCGGCCAGCCCGACTTCAAGACGCCGGACCACATCGTCGAGGCCGGCATCAAGGCGATGCGCGACGGCCACCACGGCTACACCCCGGCCGCCGGCATCCCGCAGCTGCGCGAGGGCGTCGCCGCCGACCTGAAGAAACGCCACGGCGTCGAGGTCGACCCGAACCTGATCATGATCATGCCGGGCGGCAAGCCGACCATGTTCTTCGCCTGCCTGATGTTCGGGCAGCCGGGCACCGAGATCATGTACCCGAACCCGGGCTTCCCGATCTACGAGAGCTCGGTGAAGTTCTCCGGCGCCACGCCGGTGCCGTACCGGCTGAGCGAGGAGAACGGCTTCGCGTTCTCGGCCCGGGACCTGCTCGCCAAGATCACCCCGCGGACCCGGCTGATCATCCTGAACAGCCCGGCCAACCCGACCGGCGGCGCGGTCCCGAAGGAGGAGTTCGACGCCCTGGTCGCCGGCCTGGCGAACTGGCCGGACGTCATGGTGATGTCGGACGAGATCTACGGGCAGATGCTGTACGACGGCCGCCAGCACGTCACCCTGCTGTCGTACCCGGAAATCCGCGAACGGCTGATCCTGCTGGACGGCTGGTCGAAGACCTACGCGATGACCGGCTGGCGGCTCGGCTACTCGCTGTGGCCGAAGGAGGTGTTCCCGCACGTCGAGAAGCTGGCGGTCAACTGCCATTCCTGCGTCAACGCCCCGACCCAGTTCGCCGGCCTGGCCGCCCTCACCGGCCCGCAGGACGCGGTGCATTCGATGGTCGAGGCGTTCGACGAACGGCGCCGGGTGATCGTCAGCGAGCTGAACCAGATCCCCGGCTTCCGGTGCGTCGAGCCGGGCGGCGCGTTCTATGCGTTCCCGAACATCGAGGGCACCGGCATGACCTCGAAGGCGCTGCAGACAAAGCTGCTGGAGGAGGCCGGCGTCGCCGTGATCTCCGGCACCAGCTTCGGCGCCTATGGCGAAGGCTACCTGCGGTTCTCCTATGCGAACTCGACCGACAACATCCGGGAGGCGATCCGGCGCATCAAGGCCTGCCTGTCCTGAAGGCGAAACGCTGCACAAATCTTGATCACCCGCCCATGAAGTGGGCATCCTGGTCGAGACATGTCTCGGTGGCGTTTCGGCAAAACCGAGGGTTTCCGCGGTCGAGCGGCGTTTCCGGCGGTTGGCATATCGCGTGCTAAGGCGCCCATGGAACAGGCCGCGCGGCCATCCATCCGTACGCAATCCGAAGGCACGGGCCCAATGAAGAAGGTCGAAGCGATCATCAAGCCGTTCAAGCTGGACGAGGTGAAGGAAGCGCTGCACGAGGTCGGGATCCAGGGGATCACGGTCACCGAGGCGAAGGGCTTCGGCCGGCAGAAGGGGCACACGGAACTGTATCGCGGCGCCGAGTACGTCGTGGACTTCCTGCCCAAGGTGAAGGTCGAGATCGTCATGGAGGATTCGCAGGTCGCCCGCGCGGTCGAAGCGATCCAGACGGCCGCGCACACCGGCCGTATCGGTGACGGCAAGATCTTCGTGTCCACCGTGGACGAGATCATCCGCATCCGCACCGGCGAGACCGGTTCGGACGCGATCTGAGGAAGCGGCGGGGCCCCGGCCCCGCTGTGGGAGTTTCCCGGGCCTCCCGGGATGAGGCGCATGGGGCGGGACCCGCGAGCGGACCCGCACCGGCAATTTGGAGACAGGAAGGAAACCATGTCCGACGACGTTAAGCGCGTAATGGAAATGATCGAGGAGAACGACGTCAGCTACGTCGATCTCCGGTTCACCGATCCGCGGGGCAAGATGCAGCACGTGACCCAGCACGTGCGCACGATCGACGAGGACTCGCTCGTTGAGGGCTTCATGTTCGACGGGTCGTCCATCGCCGGCTGGAAGGCGATCAACGAGTCGGACATGGGTCTGAAGCTGGATCTGTCGACCGCGGTCATGGATCCGTTCTTCGCCCAGCCGACCCTGGCGATCATCTGCGACATCGTGGAGCCCTCCACCGGCCAGCCCTACGAGCGCGACCCGCGGTCGACCTCCAAGGCGGCGCTGAAGTACATGCAGAGCCTGGGCATCGGCGACACCGCCTACTTCGGCCCGGAAGCCGAGTTCTTCGTGTTCGACGACGTCAAGTACGACGTCAAGGGCAACAAGGGCTACTACGAGCTGGACAGCGAGGAAGGCCCGTACAACACCGCCCGCGCCTATGAAGAGGGCAACCTGGGCCACCGCCCGGGCGTCAAGGGCGGCTACTTCCCGGTCCCGCCGGTCGACTCCGGCCAGGACATCCGCGGCGAGATGCTGTCGGTCATGGGCGAGATGGGCGTGAAGGTCGAGAAGCACCACCACGAGGTGGCGCCCTCGCAGCACGAGCTCGGCATGGAGTTCGGCACGCTGATCCAGACCGCCGACCATCTGCAGATCTACAAGTACGTGATCCATCAGGTCGCGGCCGCCTACGGCAAGACCGCGACCTTCATGCCGAAGCCGATCTCCGGCGACAACGGCTCGGGCATGCACGTGCACCAGTCGATCTGGAAGGACGGCAAGCCGCTGTTCGCGGGCTCGGGCTACGCCGACCTGTCGGACATGGCGCTGTACTACATCGGCGGCATCATCAAGCACGCCCGCGCGATCAACGCCTTCACCAACTCGACGACCAACAGCTACAAGCGGCTGATCCCGGGCTTCGAGGCGCCGGTGCTGCTGGCCTACTCGTCGCGCAACCGTTCGGCTTCCTGCCGTATCCCGCACGTCAACAGCCCGAAGGGCAAGCGCGTCGAGGTCCGGTTCCCGGATCCGGCGGGCAACCCCTATCTCGGCTTCTCGGCGATGCTGATGGCCGGCCTCGACGGCATCCAGAACAAGATCCATCCGGGCGACCCGATGGACAAGAACCTGTACGACCTGCCGCCGGAGGAACTGGCCGACATCCCGACCGTCTGCGGCTCGCTGCGTGACGCGCTCGAGAACCTGGACAAGGACCGTGCGTTCCTGACCCAGGGCGGGGTGTTCACCGACGACCAGATCGACGGCTACATCGAGCTCAAGATGGAGGAGGTGTACGCGTTCGAGCACACCCCGCATCCGATCGAGTTCCAGATGTACTACTCGAGCTGATCCCTCCCCGGATCGTTCTCGGCACGGGCCGTCCTTCGGGACGGCCCGTTGCTTCTTCGTGCTACGGTCGTGGCATGCCACAGCAGCGCAGCACCCCCGCGGCAACCGCGGCCATCGCCCCCGAAACCAGCTTCCAGGCGCTCACCCGGACCGACGCACCCGCCCTATCCGGGCCGGTCAGGGTCGATACCCCGCTCGCCCCGATCGTCGAGCAGGTCCTGGACCTGATCGACGATACGCCGGACGCCGAACGGCAGCACGACTGCTGGGACGGGTCGTGGTCGTCGATCTGGGTGTCGTATCCGCCGACCGGGCCCGGCCGGTCCGGCCGGCCCTGCCCCGCGCTCGACCGGCTCCCGGCGCTCACGGCGCTGTTCGAGGAGTTCGGCGGCACAGTCGGGTCGGTGGTGATCGCCCGGCTGGCACCGGGCGACCTGCTGGACTGGCACTACGACCCGGTGCCGCCGTCGGCCCTCAGCTATCGCCTTCACCTGCCGATCCGCTCCGGTCCCGACGCGGTGACCGAGTTCTGCCACGAGCGCGTCCACTGGCCGGTGGGCGGCCTGTACTACGGCGAGTACGGATACCCGCACCGGGTCTTCAATCTGTCCGGCGAAGACCGCATCCATCTCTACTTCGACGTCACCGGCCCCGGGATCGCCGAGCGCCTGCCGCACGCCGTGCGCGCCGGCTTCACCCCGGCGGGCGAGCGCCTCCGACAGGCGGCCGTCAATGAATGGCTGCACTGGCGTGCGACGCCCCGGGTCGCCGCCGGCCCGGTCAGCGCGCCAGGCTGACGGTCGCCTCGCGGCCCCCGTAACCGTGCACCTTGTCGTGTGCCCGGACCGTCACCCAGGTCACCCCGTCCGGGATGGCGACACCCGACAGGTTGCGCGTGAACGGCTGCTCTGTCTCGTGCGGATGCAGCAGGACCCGGGTGCCGAGCACGGTGCCGTCCGGCCCGACCACGTCCCACCTGTCGGCGTAGTGCTCCCAGCCCGTGTCGTCGTGTCGCACCGCGACGTCGAAGCACCATAGGCCCGGCCCGTCCGGACGGATCTCGACCCCGACCACGTCGGCCTCCCCGGCGGCGGCCGGAGCGACGGCGCCGAAGGCCCCGGCAACCTGCACCAGCAGGGCTGCCGCAACCATATGCAAACGCATGACCGGCCTCGTGCCGCACGGTTCGAACGATGGCGACCAGTCTAGGCGGTCACGGCGGCCGGCGGACCCCGGCGCACGGGATCGTGACGGCGCGCTACCGGTCGACCGGCCGCTTGCGGCCGTCGTCGTCGATCGCCACGTAGGTGAAGCGGCCTTCCGTCACCAGCGTGCGGACCTCGCGACGCTCGAACCAGAGAACCTTCCAGGCCTCGATCGCCACCGTGATGGAGGTGGTGCCGACCTTCTCGACATGCCCGTAGCAGCACATCACGTCGCCCACGCCGACCGGCCGGACGAAGGTCATGGCGTCGATCCCGACGGTCGCCACCCGGCCCTGGGCCCGCCGGGCCGCCGTCAGGCCGCCGGCGATGTCCATCTGGCTGAGCACCCAGCCGCCGAAGATGTCGCCGTTCGGGTTGGTGTCCGCCGGCATCGCGATCGTCCGGATCTCCATCTCGCCGCGCGGCTGGCGCCCGGAATCGTCTCGTCCTGCTGTTGCCATCTTCACACCATATCTTGCACTCGCGCTGAGCGCACCCACAGGATAAACTCGACGCCCACGGGCCGATAGCCCTTCTCCGACCTGCAGACGACCGGATATGGCCGACCTCTTCGCAAGTTCCGCCGCGCGCGCCGACGACTACTCCGCCAAGGACATCGAGGTTCTCGAGGGCCTCGAGCCGGTACGCCGGCGCCCCGGCATGTATATCGGCGGCGTCGACGAGCGCGCCCTGCACCACCTCGTCGCCGAGGTCCTGGACAACTCGATGGACGAGGCGGTGGCCGGGCACGCCAGCCGGATCGAGATCGAGCTGGCGGCCGACCACACGGTGACCGTGCGCGACAACGGCCGCGGCATCCCGATCGATCCGCACCCGAAGTTCCCGAACAAGTCGGCGCTCGAGGTCATCCTCACGACGCTGCACGCCGGCGGCAAGTTCTCCGACAAGGTCTATGCCACGGCCGGCGGCCTGCACGGCGTCGGCGTCTCGGTGGTCAACGCGCTCTCCGACCGCCTGGAGGTCGAGGTCGCCCGCGACCGCCGGCTGTACGCCCAGCACTACGCCCGCGGCGTGCCGCAGGGCCCGGTCGAGACGATCGGCGCCGCCCCGAACCGCCGCGGCACCACCGTCCGGTTCCACCCCGACGCCGAGATCTTCGGCCCGAACGCGCGGTTCCGGCCGGCCACCCTGTACCGGATGGCGCGCTCCAAGGCGTATCTGTTCAAGGGTGTGGAGATCCGCTGGAAGGTCGATCCCGAGCTGCTGCGCGACGGCGACGAGACCCCGCCGGAGGCCGTTCTGCACTACCCGGGCGGCCTCGCCGACTTCCTGGCCAGCGCCATCGAGGGCCGGCGGACCGTCGCCCCGCGTCCGTTCACCGGCGACGTCGAGGTGCCGGAGGGCCAGGGCAGGGTCGAATGGGCGGTGACCTGGCCCGACGACCAGGACGACGGCTTCCTGCACGCCTACTGCAACACCATCCCGACGCCGCTGGGCGGTACCCACGAGGCCGGGCTGCGCACCGCCCTGCTGCGCGGCGTGAAGGCCTATGGCGAGATGGTCGGCAACAAGAAGGCCGCGCAGGTCACCGCCGACGACCTGATGGGCGGCGCCTGCGTGATGCTGTCGGTGTTCATCCGCGACCCGCAGTTCCAGGGTCAGACCAAGGAGCGGCTGGTCAGCCCGCACGCCACCCGGATGGTCGAGCAGGCGGTCAAGGACCACTTCGACCACTGGCTGTCGGGCGCGCCGGAGACCGCGAACCTGCTGCTGGAACGGCTGATCGAGCGGGCCGAGGAACGGCTGCGGCGGCGCCAGCAGAAGGAGGTCAGCCGCAAGACCGCGACCCGCAAGCTGCGGCTGCCGGGCAAGCTGGCGGACTGCTCGCGCTCGGACGCCGAAGGCACCGAGATCTTCCTGGTGGAGGGCGACAGCGCCGGCGGTTCCGCCAAGCAGGCGCGCGAGCGCGCGACCCAGGCGGTGCTGCCGCTGCGTGGCAAGATCCTGAACGTCGCCAGCGCCTCGGCCGACAAGCTGCGCCAGAACCAGGAGCTCACCGACCTCGTGCAGGCGCTCGGCTGCGGCACCGGCTCGTCCTACAGGGCCGACCAGCTGCGCTACGAGAAGGTCGTGATCATGACTGACGCCGACGTCGACGGCGCCCACATCGCGTCCCTGCTGATGACCTTCTTCTACCGGGAGATGCCCAGGCTGATCGAGGACGGCCACCTGTTCCTGGCGATGCCGCCGCTGTACCGGCTGACGCAAGGCGGCCGGACCGTCTACGCCCGCGACGACGCCCACAAGGACGAGCTGCTCGCCGGCGGCTTCGGCGGCAAGGGCAAGGTCGAGATCAGCCGGTTCAAGGGCCTGGGCGAGATGCCGCCGGCCCAGCTCAAGGAGACCACCATGAACCGCGAGACCCGCCAGCTGCTGCGGGTCAAGATCCCGCCGGCCGGCGGGCCTGAGCTGATGGTCGAGCCGGAACTGGAGGCCGAGACCCGGCGGACCCGCGAGACCGTCGAGACCCTGATGGGCAAGAAGCCGGAGCTGCGGTTCGCCTACATCCAGGAGAACGCCCGGTTCGTGCACGACGTCGACGTGTAGCCCGGAAGCGGCCTTCTCAGAGCAGCCGGCGAATGTAGGCCGCCAGCGCCTCCTCGAACGCGGCCAGCGAGTACCGCGCGGCGGTCTCCTGCCCGTTGCGGACGATCGCCTCGGCCCTGGCCGGATTCCCGGCCGCCGCCGCCGCGTCCGCGACGGCCTGCAGGCAGCCCCGCATGTCGCCCTCGGCCGCCCAGAATCCGTTCTCCGGCGAGGCGAAGTCCGTGGTCCCTTCCCCGGCGAAGCCGCAGACGATGCAGCCGGCGGCCATGGCCTCGAGCGGCGGCAGGCCGAGGCCTTCGTTACGACCGAGATTCAAGAATATGCTCGAACCCCCTAGAATATCGGCGGTTTCCTGCTCGGTCGCATTCTCGATCGGATACCACTCGACGGATCCGGCGACGTGTTGGCGAAAGCGTTCCGCCAGGCCGGGCCATTTGCGCGGCATGTAGGCGATCCGGTGCCGGCGCTCGCGCCCCGGCCTGAACACCTCGAGATCGACCCCCGGCGACACCACGTCGACCTGCCGGAACCCGGCCTCCTCCATCAGGTACCGCCTAGAGTACTGCGACACCGTCAGGCAGCGGATGTGGGTCAGCCGGCTCCAGTCGACCGCGGTGTTGGTGGGTATGGCGTTGTGGTTCTGGACGAACAGCACCCGGCGATCCGGCCGGGCCAGCATGAACTCCATGCGGTGCGGGCCGATGGCGTCGGTCGCGACGTACAGGTCGTCCGCCTCGAGCCGCTGCGGCTTGGACATGTCGACGATCTCGACGTCCCGTATGGCCCGGCTGCCGGCCAGCCATTCCGGCATGCCGACGCCGCTCGCCACATAGGCGTCGATGCCCCGGCGCCGCAGCGCGCCGACCGCCTGGTAGATGACCTTGACCCCGCCGATCGGCCGGGTCCTGTTGTCGATCATTCCGAACAGCACGCGTGCCACGGTCAGGTCTCCAGCCACTGCCGCATGAGACCGGTCGTGGCGTCCGGATGCTCGAGAGCCGGCAGATGGCCGCACCCCTCGACCACCTCCAGGCGCGCCCCGCGGATGCCGGCGGCGATCTCCTCGGACAGATGCAGCGGCGTCAGCTGGTCCTGGCGTCCGCAGACCACCAGCGTCGGGCGGTCGATGGCGGGCAGCAGGTCCCGGCTGTCGCCGCGCGACAGGATCGCCTTCTGCTGGCGGATGAAGCCGTCGCGTCCGACCCGCGCCGCCATCTCGAAGATCGGCCCGGTGACCGCCGGGTCGTCGAGCCGGTCCGGGTGCACCAGCATCGGCAGCAGCCTGGGCGTCACGCCCTTGAACCGCCCCATGTCGGCCAACTGGATCAGGCCGGTCCGCCGGCGCCGCTGCTCGTCGCTGTCGGGCCGCGCCGACGTGTCGAGCAGGGCCAGGCGCTCGACCCGTTCGGGCGCCCGCCGGAATACCTCGAGCGCGACGTAGCCGCCCATCGAGAGGCCGGCCAGGGCGAACCGCTCGGGTGCCTCCGCGAGCACCGCCTCGGCCAGCCCGGCCAGGGTCTCGTGGCGGGTCAGGTCGGGAACGTCGATGCGGTCGACCAGGTCCGAAAGGCCGGCGATCTGCCGGGACCACAGGTCCGCGTCGTTCAGCAATCCCGGCAGCAGGACCAGGTTCTCGGGCAACTCAGTCTCCTCCGCCTCGGGCATGCGGTGCACATAGGGGCAAGGTCGGGCATGCTCTACAATGATCGCGGAACCGGGGAAAGAGGACGCCATGACGATCGACCGCATCCAGGCCGACCACTACCGGATCCCGCTGCCGCGCCCGCTGTCGGACTCGACCCACCGCGAGATTCCCGGCTTCGAATTGATCACCGTGCGGGTCACGACGACCGACGGCGTCGTCGGGCTCGGCTACACCTACACGGTCGGCCGCGGCGGCCGGGCCATCCTGGCGCTAATCGAGGAACTCGGCGAGGTCCTGTCGGGGGCCGACGAGGGCCGGATCGAGGATTGCTGGCAACGCATGTGGTGGGCGCTGCACTGGGTCGGTCGCGGGGGCGCCGTCGCCTTCGCCATGGCCGCCGTGGACGTGGCGCTGTGGGACATCCTGGGCAGGCGTGCCGGCCTGCCGCTGTGGCGGCTGCTCGGCGGCTCGAACCCGAAAGTCCCGGTCTATGCCGGCGGCATCGACCTGTACTTCACCCTCGACGAACTGCTGGAGCAAACCCGCGGCAACCTCGACCGCGGCTTCCGGGCGATCAAGATGAAGGTCGGGCGGGACTCGCTCGACGAGGACGTCGCGCGGGTTGCCGCCATGCGCAAGTTCCTGGGCGACGGGTTCCCTCTGATGGTGGACGCCAACATGGGCTGGAGCCGCCACCGGGCCGTCGCCGCGGCCCGGGCGCTGGCGCCCTACGACCTCGGCTGGCTCGAGGAGCCGCTGGAACCCGAGGACGTCGAGGGCCACGCCCTGGTGGCGGCCGAAGGCATCCCCGTCGCGGCCGGCGAGAACTTCCACAACCCGGCGGAATTCAAGCCGCTGATCGAGGCCGGCGGGGTACAGTTCCCGGAGCCCGACCTCGCCTGCTGCGGCGGCATCACGCCCTGGATGAAGATCGCCCGCCTGGCCGAGGCGCACCACCTGCCGGTGACGTCGCACGGCGTGCACGATCTTCACGTGCACCTGCTCGCCGCCGTTCCGAACGCGTCCTATCTCGAATGGCACGGCTTCGGCCTGGATGCCTTCATCGAGCACCCGCTGACGATCGTCGACGGCAAGGTGACCGCGCCGGACCGCCCGGGACACGGCGTTGCGCTCGACTGGAAGGGGCTGGATCGGCTGCGGGCGTGACCGGACAGTCGCCTTGTCGAGGGCCGGTCGGATCCGATCCGGCCAAATCCGCTCCGAGACCATGGCGAAACCGCATCGCGGGCACGAAATACAAGTGTTTTCCGGGCTTTCCGTGCGTCTGTCATTGACAGTCCTGCATGAATGCCTATAGTCCGCGCGCCACTTGGCGGTCGCCGACCGCGAGGGCTGACAACTCAAGACGACATGGCCGACACACAAGTAACTTTCAGAGACCTCGGTCTTTCCGACGAGGTCGTTTCCGCCGTCGCCTCCGCCGGCTACGAAAAGCCGACGCCGATTCAGGAAAAGGCGATTCCCTACGTTCTGATGGGGCGCGACGTTCTCGGTTGCGCCCAGACCGGGACCGGCAAGACGGCGTCCTTCACGCTGCCGATGATCGACGTGCTGTCGGCCGGGCGCGCCAAGGCGCGCATGCCGCGGTCGCTGATCATCGCGCCGACCCGCGAACTCGCCGCCCAGGTCGCCGACAACTTCGTCAAGTACGGCAAGAACACCCGGCTGACCATGGCGCTGCTGATCGGCGGCGTGTCGTTCGACGAGCAGGAATCCAAGCTCGACCGGGGCGTCGACGTGCTGATCGCGACGCCCGGGCGGCTGCTGGACCATTTCGAGCGCGGCAAGGTCCTGCTGACCGACGTCAAGATCCTGGTGATCGACGAGGCCGACAGGATGCTCGACATGGGGTTCATCCCCGACGTCGAACGCATCGTCTCGCTGCTGCCGACGATCCGGCAGACCCTGTTCTTCTCGGCGACCATGGCGCCGGAGATCCGGCGTCTGGCCGACAAGTTCCTGATGAACCCGAAGGAGGTGTCGGTGGCGCCGCCGGCCTCGCCGGCCGAGACCGTCGCCCAGCACCTGATCCGCTGCTCGACCAAGGACAAGCGGGCGGCGCTGCGGTCGCTGCTGGCCAGCGAGACCGTCGACAGCGCCCTGATCTTCTGCAACCGCAAGCGCGACATCGGCGTGCTGCACCGCTCGCTGCAGCGCCACGGCTACGACGCCGTCCAGTTGCACGGCGACATGTCCCAGCCGGCGCGCATGGAGACGCTGCAGAAGTTCAAGAACGGCGAGGCGCGGATGGTCGTGTGCAGCGACGTCGCCGCCCGCGGGCTCGACATCAAGGGCCTCAGCCACGTCTTCAACTTCGACGTTCCGTCGCACGCCGAGGACTACGTCCACCGGATCGGCCGCACCGGCCGAGCCGGCATGAGCGGCCGCGCGTTCACCCTGGCGACGCCGGAGGACTCCAAGCTGCTCGCCGCCGTCGAGCGGCTGATCGGCAAGAAGATCCCGGTCCTGGACCTGGCCGGGGTCGCGGCCCCGTCGGTCGAGGAAGAGGTCGAGGAGGCCGGCGACAAGCGCCGCCGCGGCGGACGCGGCCGTGCCCGCAAGTCCGACGACAAGCCGGCCGACAAGCCGGCGGTCCAGGCCGAGGAAGCTGCCGCGCCTGCGGAGCAGCCGAAGAAACGCGGCGACCGCCGGCGTTCGGAGAAGCCGGCGGAGCCGGAAGCGGTCTCCGAGGCACCGAAGCGCGAGCCGTCGCTGACCGGCGGCGGCGTCGTCGAGCGCTTCCCGGACCGGGACGGCGGCCGCCGGGGCCGGGGGCGTCGGGATCGCGACGACGACGGGCCGCGGGTCACCGGCTTCGGCGACGAGGTTCCCGCCTTCCTGCTCCGTCCGGTTCCGAAGAAGGCTACCGGTTGATTTCCGTGGTCCCGTGCGGGACCATGCCGGCGTCCTCAAGACATGCCCGGTGAGGCCATGCAGACGATCTTCATCCAGGTCAAATGCGATCTCGGAAAGGCCTATCAGGTGGCTGATCAGGCGGTCCAGGAGGTCGAGGAGGTCTCCGAGGTCTACTCGACGTCCGGGCAGTACGACCTGATGATGAAGTGCTATCTGCCGGACGCCGCCGATATCGGCCACTTCGTGACCGACCGGGTGCAGACCCTGCCCGGCGTCAAGGACACCTTCACGTTGATCACCTTCAAGGCGTTCGGGTAGCGGCGCCTGCGCTACCGCTCGCCGCGGGCAATCCGTAGCGCCTCGTCCAGCACGGCGGCGTCGCCGACGTGGTTGGCCAGCAGCAGCACAAGCTTGGCATTGAGGCGTCGGCTCGCGGGTCCGTCGAGCCCGCGATGGGCCTCGATCAGCCGCTCGTAGAAGCCGTCGGCGTCGGTCAGGTTCAGGTCGGTCTTCAACGTTGTCATCGGCTCACCCTCCGGCCGCGCGCCGGGCCTCGGCCGCAGCGGGGCGCCCGAGCGCCCGGGCCAGGGCCGTGGCGATAGCGCCCGGCTCCGGCGTTCGCCAGCGGGCGGCCACGTGCTGGTCCGGGCGGACCAGATAGGCGCTGCCGTCCGCGGCATCCCAACGGGCAAAGGCGGTGCCGTCGCGGTCGATCACGGTTGCACCGTCCGGCCGACCGCTGCGGGCGACGGTGACGACGTCCACCCCGTCGGGGACGCCGCCGAGTGCCGCCGCGGCCGGGTCGTCGACGAACCGGAGCAGCGTGAACCGCCCGCCCAGTCGCCGCAGCAGCCACGGCTCGCCTTCCGCCACCTGGACCGGCGCGTCGGGAGCCGGCGCGCCCGGTCGCGGCCCGCCCGACCAGGCGTCGCCGTCCGGGGTCGACAGAGGGGTTGCGGCATAGGTGTGCGGCAGCGACAACCGCCCGGAGTTGACGACCCGCCGCGCGAACGGAAGATCCGCCGCCAGGTCGAGCGCCGCTTCGCGGAACGCCACGCTGGCCTCGTTCTTCGGGGTGATGAAGTCGGTCGACCGGGTCGAATTCAACAGGTTCTCGTCCGCCGCCGGAATCCGCTCGGCATCGTAGCTGTCGAGCAACGCCGCCGGCGCCGTCCCGTTCAGCACCGCGGCGAGCCTCCAGCACAGGGCATCGACGTCCTGGATACCGCCGTTGCCGCCGCGCGCGCCGAACGGACTGACCACGTGGGCGCTGTCGCCGACGAAGAACACCGGCCCGTGGTGGAAGCGCTCCATGCGGCGGCAGGTGAAGGTGTAGACGCTGACCCACTCCAGGTCGAACGGCTTGTCCGGCCCCAGCATCTGCTGGAGGCGCGGAACCACGTTCTCAGGTTTGCGCTCCTCCTCGGGGTCGGCCGACGGGTCGAGCTGGAAATCGATCCGGAACACGTCGTCGGGCTGCCGGTGCAGCAGGACCGACTGGCCGGAATGGAACGGCGGCTCGAACCAGAACCAGCGCTCGCTCGGGAAGTCCGCCTTCATGATCACGTCGGCGATCAGGAACCGGTCCTCGAATACCTTGCCCTTGAAGTCGAGGCCCATCATCCGGCGGATCGGGCTGCGCACCCCGTCCGCCGCCAGGACGTAGTCGGCGTCGAGCCGGTAGTTGCCGTCCGGCGTCTCGACGGTCAGACGCGCGCCGCCGTCCGGCAGGACGTCGAGGCCGACCACCCTGTTGCGCCAGCGGATGTCGGTCCGTCCGAGTTCCTGCACCCGGTCGACCAGGTATTCCTCGACGTAGTACTGCTGCAGGTTGATGAAGGCGGGACGCTGGTGGCCGGGCTCCGGCAGCAGGTCGAAGTTGTAGACCTCGCGGTCGCGGTGGAACAGCCGGCCGCGGTTCCACACGACGCCCTTGCCGACCATGCGGTCGCCGACCCCGATACGGTCGAAGATCTCCAGCGTCCGCTTGGCCCAGCAGATCGCCCGGCTGCCGACCGAAACCGTGTCGTCCTCGTCGAGCAGGATCGTGTCGTGGCCGAGCATCGCCAGCTCGGCGGCGGCGCACAGGCCGACCGGGCCGGCACCGACGATCACGATCGGCGCCCGCCGGACGGAGTCCTGCCCCAGTTCCGGCGGAGCCGCGTACGCGTAGCGGGGGCGGTCCGCGAGGCCGCCGGCCATCTCAGGCCCCGCCCCGATCGATGCGGCCGGACGTGGTCCTGTTGGCGGCGAGTTCGCCGGCCGGCGCGAAGGCCTTGGCCATGTCGTTTCCTCCCGGTTCGAGCTTGCGGAGAAAATTAGTTTCACTTGAAACCAAAGGCAAGCGGCACGGAACGGAGGCTAGTTCTGCTTCGTCCAGTTCGGCCGTCCGAGCGGCCGGCGGGCGATGGAATCCACCCCGACCAGGATCCGGCTCACCCTTCCCGCGGGCCCGAACGGCAGCAGCAGCCGGTTGATCTCGGAGGCGAACGAGGCCTTCGACGGATTGTGGCGGGTGAACAGGGCCGCGCCACGGATGGCGACCGCCCGATAGCAGGCCAGATAGAACGTCGTGATGTAGGAACCGGGGTCGATATCCGATACGTGCGCCCCGGTCAGGTCGCGTCCCATGCTCAGGGCCAGCCGGCTGCCGTACAGCCGGATCCGGAAGTCGCTCAGGTCCTCGAGCGGTTCGCACACCAGCAGGCTGCCGAGCGCCGGTCGCAGATCGACCGGGTCGATCGCGGATTCCGGCGGCCAGGGGGCGCCGCCCCTGCCCCGGCGCCAGAACTCGACCAGAAAGCCCAGGAAGTTCGCCCCCGCGTCGTCGCCCGAAGGATCCCAGGCGATCTTCGGTGCGGCCACGCCGTTCGCCGCGAAGAAATGCGCGACCGGACCGTAGTCCTCGTCGATCAGGTTTGCGGCCAGTCCGCTCACCTGGTTGGCTTCCGGCTCACTGGACATTGCTCGCGCCGACCGATTTCCACACGCCTGCGGTCAGGCCGACAGCGAACCCGCGATCCCATTCCGCGGATCGAACCGTAGAAGCGGCCACTTAACGAACCGTTAAGCCTCGACGCTGTCCCAGTGCCGGGCGATTTCGCCGGCGTGGCAAAGCCAGATCCGGTCCCGATGCGCGGCGATGTGCTCGAGCGCCCGGCGCAGCGGTCGCAGGCGGTGCGGCTGGCCGACGATGTACGGGTGCAGCGCGATGCCGAACACCAGCGGCTGCCTGGCCGACTGCTCGAACTGCTCGTCGAAGCCGTCGACGATCATCTCGGCGAATTCCCGGCCCTCGACCTTGCGGGCGACCACCGCCGGGATGTCGTTCAGCTCCTGCGGATACGGCACCGACAGGATGCCTCCGCCGTTCCGGGTCGTCATCCGGACCGGCTGGTCGTCGTGGCACCAGTCCAGCAGGTAGCTGTAGCCGGCTTCGGCCAGCAGGTCGGGCGTCGTCCGGCTCTGCGAGATCCAGGGGCCCAGCCAGCCGAACGGCCGGTGCCCCTCGGCCTGACGGATGGCATCGGTGGTCTCGGCGATCAGCGCCCGCTCTTCGGTCTCGTCGAGCACGCCCTGGCGTTCCGAATTGGTCCGGCCGTGGGCGACCACCTCGTCGCCGCGGCGGCGGAACGCCTCCATGACCGCCGGGCACTCGGCATAGGTCTCGGCATTGGCCAGGACGGTGACCGGCAGCTCCAGGCGGTAGAACTCGTCGAGCAGGCGCCACACGCCGACGCGGTTGCCGTAGTCGCGCCATGCATAGTTCAGCACGTCCGGCTGCGGGCCGCCGGGAGCCAGTTCGGCCCCCAGCCCCTCGCCGAACGCGAACACCTCGATGTTCAGCGCGATGTAGACCGCCAGCCGCTTGCCGCCGGGCCACTCGACGGTGCGCCGTCCTTCGATCGGGTCGTACTGGTACCGGCCGTGCCCCGGCAGGCCCACCGCGTCACTCCGCCGCGGCGGCGACGCCGCTGGTCGCTCGGCCGAGGCGGATCGCCGTGATCGCCATGCCGACTGCCGCCTGGGTGGGGTCGACCACCGGGATGCCGACCGCCTCGGCCAGCCGCTCCCGGTAGCGGGCCATGCCGGCGCAGCCGAGCACCAGCACGTCGGCGCCGTCGCGGTCGCGCAGCGCCTCGCCGACCTCGACCATCCGGCCGAAGGTCTTGGCCTCGTCCGACAGCGCGACCACGCCGAGCTCGATCGCCCGGTCGCCGGCCAGCCGGCTCTCCAGGCCGAGCGCCCGCACATAGCGCATGTGACGCGGGATCGAGCGGCTGAGAATCGCCACGATCCCGGCCTTGCTGCCGAGCGCCAGGGCGGTCAGCAGGCCGCTCTCGGCGATCCCGAACACCGGCCGGGCCGTGCTCTCGCGGGCGGCGTGGATGCCGGGGTCGGAGAAACAGGCGATCACGAAGGCCGACGCCTCGGCCTCGTGGGTCCGGACGATCGCTCGGATGTCGCGCGACACGTCGTCGACATGGGCCTGGCATTCGATGCCCGGCGGGCCGTCCGGGTTGGTGACGCTGACGATCTCCGGCCCGCCGGCGATCCGCAGCGGGTCCAGCGCCCGGTCCATGGCGGTGGTCACCGCCTCGGTCGAGTTCGGATTGATGACGACGATGCGATCGGTCAACGCAGCCTCCCCGGCGGGCAGATGATCCTAGGCCAACGCCTTCGAGGCGATCTCGTAGACGTCCTTCGACAGAGTGGGACTGTGGATGATGCGGCGCAAGGCGTCCGTCATCGCCTTGCCGCGGCCGGCGTCGAACTTGCGCCAGCGCACCAGCGGCTGGGTCATCCGGGCCGCGACCTGCGGGTTGATGGCGTCGAGCGCCAGCACCTGCTCGGCGAGGAAGTCGTAGCCGGAGCCGTCGGCCGCGTGGAAGCGCACCGGGTTGCCGGCAGTGAAGCCGCCGATCAGCGCCCGCACCCTGTTCGGGATGCGGATGCTGAAGCCCGGATGCTCCAGCAGTCCCTTGACCTGGTCCAGGGTGTCGGTCCGTGCCGAGCCGGCCTTCAGGGCAAACCACTTGTCGAGCACCAGCGGGTCGTTCTGCCAGCGGTCGTGGAACGCCGCCAGCGCTGCGTCGCGCTCGGGCCGCTCCAGGTCGTTGAGGGCGACCAGCGCCCCCATGACCCGGGTCATGGTGCCGTCGGGACGGGCCTGCGCGACGGCGAGCCGGATCCCCTCCTCGCGCCCGCTCGCCACCATGTAGGCCAGCGCGGCGTTGGCGAGCGCCCGGCGCCCCATCGCTGCAGTCGAGAGATCGGCCCCGCCGGCCGGCTCGGCCGCCGACAGCCGCTCGTACAGGGCGGACCAGCCGTCGAACAGGGTCTCCCCGATCACCCGGCGCGCCTCGGCCCGGGCCGCGTGGACCTCGTCGACGTGCCAGACGTCGAGCGCCTGGCCGAGCAGCGACTCGCCGGGCAACGCCAGCAGTTCGGAGAGGAAGGCCGGCTCCAACCGGTCGTCGGCCAGGCTGGCGCGGAAGGCCTCGACCACCCGCTGGTCCAGGACCGCCGGCTTGCCGGCACGAAGTGCCCCGACCATGGCCAGCAGCGCCCGGGTCGACAGCGACTGCAGGGCCTCCCAGCGCCCGAACGGGTCGTCGTCGGCGCCGGCCAGGAACGCCAGATCCTCTTCGCTCCAGGCGGCGTCGAGCTTCACCGGCGCGCTGAAGCCGCGCAGCAGCGACGGCACCGCCCCCGGCGGCACGTCGACGAACGAGACCGTGGTCGCGGCCTCGTCGAGCACCAGCACCCGCTCGGTGGCGCCGCCGCCGTCCGGCTCGCCGTCCAGGCGCAGCGGCAGCGGCGCCCCGTTGCGGCCGATCAGGGCGGTGCGCAGCGGGATCGGCATCGGCTGCTTGGTCGGCTGTCCCGGGGTCGACGGGGTGGCCTGGCTGAGGGTCAGGTCGAGACGCCGGGTCGCCGGGTCGTGCTGCCAGCGGGCGGTCACCGTCGGCGTGCCGGCCTGACTGTACCACAGCCGGAAGCGCGACAGGTCGACGCCGGTGGCGTCCTCCATGGCGGCGACGAAGTCGTCGCAGGTCACGGCCTGGCCGTCATGGCGCTCGACGTACAGGTCCATGCCCTTGCGGAACCCGTCGGGCCCCAGCAGGGTGTGGATCATCCGCACCACCTCGGAGCCCTTCTCGTACACCGTGACGGTGTAGAAGTTGTTGATCTCGATGTAGGTGTCCGGGCGCACCGGGTGCGCGGTCGGGCCGGCGTCCTCCGGGAACTGCACGGTCCGCAGCAGCCGGACGTCGGACACCCGCTTGACCCCGCGGTCGTGCATGTCGGCCGAGAACTCCTGGTCGCGGAAGACCGTCAGGCCCTCCTTCAGCGACAGCTGGAACCAGTCGCGGCAGGTGATGCGGTTGCCGGTCCAGTTGTGGAAGTACTCGTGCGCGACGATCCCCTCGATGCGCTGGAAGTCGCCGTCGGTGGCGGTGTCCGGGTCGGCCAGAATGAACTTGTCGTTGAAGATGTTGAGGCCCTTGTTCTCCATGGCCCCCATGTTGAACGCCGACACCGCGACGATCATGAAGACGTCGAGGTCGTACTCGAAGCCGTAGACCTCCTCGTCCCAGCGCATCGAGCGCTTCAGGGACTCCATGGCGTGGCCGGTGCGGCCCTCATTGCCCGGATCGACGTAGATCCGCAGCGTCACCTCGCGGCCGGAACGGGTGACGTAGCTGTCCTCGACGCAGCCGAGATCGCCGGCGACCATGGCGAACAGGTAGGCGGGCTTGCGGAACGGGTCGTGCCAGACCGCGAAGTGCCGGCCGAACGGCAGCTCGCCGGTCTCGACGCAGTTGCCGTTGGCCAGGAGCACCGGGAAGCGCTCCTTGTCGGCCTCGATCCGGACGGTGAACACCGCCATGACGTCGGGCCGGTCCGGGTAGTAGGTGATCCGACGGAAACCCTCGGCCTCGCATTGGGTGCAGTACAGGCCGCCGGAGCGGTACAGGCCCTCGAGCGCGGTGTTGTCCTGCGGCCGGATGCGGCCTTCGATCATCAGCTCGAACGGGCCGTCGACCGCCGGCAACGTGAGCTTCTCCGCCCCTACCTGGTACTCCGACTCGGCAAGCCGCCGGCCGTCCAGCGTCACCGCCTGCAGCTGCTGGTCCTGGCCGTCGAGGACGATCGGCGCCGGTCCGCTGCCGGCGGCGGGGTTGCGCCGGCCGCTCAGGATAGCGGTCACCTTGGTCCAGTCGTCGCCGAGCTCGACCGTCAGCTCGACGGAGTCGATCAGGTGCGGCGGCGGGGCGTAGTCCTGCAGGCGGACGGGCTGCGGCGAAGTCTCGTGCGCGGCGCGGTCCATCGAAGGCGTCCTTTCCACATCGCGGGTCACGGTGGCGTCAGCTGGCCATCCAGCCGCCGTCCACCATCAGGTTCTCCCCCGTGATATAGCTCGCCTCGTCGCTGGCGAGAAACAGCACTGCGTTCGCCACGTCCTCGGGCCGGCCGAGACGCGGCCACGGCGTACGGGAACGCGAATACTCAAGCATCTCCGGCGCGACCGCGCGGCCGGACTTGCCGGTCAGGATCTTGCCCGGCGCGACCGCGTTGCAGACGATGCCGTCGGCCGCGTAGTCGCCGGCGATCTGCCGGGTCATGTAGACCACGGCGGCCTTGCCGACCCCGTAGGCGAAATCGTTGGGCGCCCGGATCATGCCGTGCTGGGACGAGATGTTGACGATCCGGCCGCGGACCTCGCCGACCGGCTCCTGCGCCAGCATCTGCCGCACCGCCTCGCGGCAGCCGAGGAACACGCCCTTGGCGTTCACCGCCATCACCCGGTCCCAGTCGGCCTCGGAGGTCTCAAGCAGCGGCGTGTCGGTTCCGATCGCCGCGTTGTTGACCATGACGTCGAGCCGGCCGGTGCGGGCGACGGCAGCGGCGATGGCTGCCGACAGATCCTCGGCGCGCGCGACATCGCAGCGGCGGAACTCGCAGGTCCCGCCGCCGGCCGTGATGGTTTCCCGGGTGGTCGCCCCGCCCTCGCGCGGGGTCTCGGTCAGGTCGGCCAGGACGACGAACGCGCCCTCGGCCGCGAGCCGGACCGCGATCGCCTTGCCGATGCCCGATGCGGCGCCGGTGACGACCGCGGTCCGTTCCTTCAGACGCACGAGCGATCGCCGCTCAGGCCGCGTTCTCGCGCGACGTCGTGTAGGCCTTGGCGCAGTGCGCGGTGCAGTACGGGCGGCCCGGCTCCACGGTCTCGCCGCAGAAGCTGAAATTGTCGGTCTTCGGGTCGCCGATCGGCCAGCTGCAGGTGTTGCGGTCCCACTGCTCGAGGGTCAGGGGGACGGCGCGGCGGCGCTGGATCGGCGCCTTCGGTGCCCGCGGCTTGTCCGACTTGACGATCGGCGACTGCCGCTTCGGCAGGCCCATCCGATGGACCTTGCCGACGACGGCGTTGCGCGATACGCCGAGCGCCAGGCCGATCTGGGTGATCGAGAGTCCCTCGCCCCACAGCCTGGTCAGGTCTGACAGACGTTCTTCCGTCCAAACGCTCGGCGCGTTGTCCGACATGGTTGCCTCCATCGGTCCGGTTCGGTGGGCGACCGACTCGTTGCCACCCACATCTTGTGTTCGGATGGCAAGAGGCTACGGGATATGGATCAGGCCGGCAAGCCATGCCACAACATCTCGCGCACTTTGTTGTGGATAACACAAGAACCCCAGGGATTCGGCGACTCGCACTGCCGCCGCGAGTCGCATTCAGCCGCTACTCCGGAACGCTCGCCGGGAGCGCCGCCGTCACGGCCCCCTCCGAACAACCGCCGGTCGAGCCGATCCCGGGCAGGATTCCCGCCTTCCCGAGCACGTTCAGGGTGACCGCCCGGCGGGCTTCCCGGATGCGCTCGGGATAGCCCTCGACGACCGTCGCGAACAGCCAGACGTCGTGCGGCCGTTCCACCCACCCGACCCACCAGCCGGTGTCCGGACCGTCGTCGCCGGGCCTGTGCGCCCATCCGGTCTTGCCGCGGATCGCCACGTCGCAGGCCAGCCGCTCGCCCGGGACCGCGTCGCGCGCGGCGATCTGCGACCGGGTACTGGCCGGCAGGGTGCCCAGCAGCAGGCGCTCGACGAAGTCGACCTGCTGCAGCGGCGTCACCCGCAGCCCGCCGTCCAGCCAGAACCGCTCCAGGCCGCCGGACACCGCGGCATTGCCATAGCCGAGCCGCTGCAGCCAGGTCGCCATCCGGTCCTCGCCGATCGACCGGGCGATGGTCTGGAACACCGGCACCGACGATACCGCGACCGCCTGTTGCACGCTCCGGTCGCGGTTCCAGGCGGCGACCCGACGCTCCCGGCCGTCCCACGGAACCACCTGCTGCAGATCCCGCACCACACCGGTCTCGAGCGCGATAAGCAGGTGCGGAATCTTGAAGGTCGACGCCGGCAGGTAGCCGCGGACGCCGTGGTCGAGGTCGGAGACGTAGCTCCGGTTCTCGCCGAGTCGCCGGACCACCACGCTGCCGGCGACACCCTGCTCGACGAACGCCTTGCGCCATTCCGGGATCTCGATCTCGGCGGCGGCGGCCGGCCCGGCCCCCGCCGCCATGCCGGCCACCACCACCATCACCGGCCCCATCCACCGGGCCCGCCTGCGCATCACCGGCTTCATCGCCGCCTCCGTTCGCTGCCTTCCTGCAGGCGGTAACGCTGGCGGCGGATTGCGGTGCCGGGATGGCACGAAGACGGAAGGACGGCGGCGTCGCCTTGAGCCGGTTTAGCGCGAGCGCACGTAGTCGATGTAGCCGCGCACGTCGGCCGCCGGCCCGGCATAGGCGTCGCCCAGCGCACCGGCGACCGCCGCCATGTAGTCCTCGAGCCAGCCGGGGAACGCCAGGTCGGTGATCCGCAGGAACTCGACCGTGGCCGCCAGCCGGATGTCGGCGATCGATGGCGCCGCACCGCCGATGAACTTCTGCCCGCCGAGGAAGAAGCTGCGATACACCTCCAGGATCTCGGGAATCGCCGCTTCCGCCGCCTTGCGGGCGGCCTCCTTGGCGGCCGGATCGGCGTCGCTGGCCGCCACCTCGCCCGGGTAGGCCGGGAAGCCGAGGCGCGGATAGGCGGCGCGGGCGACCAGCGGGTACAGGCTGCCGGTCGTGTACAGCATGGCGCTGTCCTGCCTGGCGCGCGCCGCCGGGTCGGTCGGGTAGAGGTTCTCCAGGCCATGGCGGTTGCAGAGGTACTGCATGATCGCGCAGCTCTCCCACAGCGCGCCCTTGTAGACCCCGGCATCCTCGAGCAGCGGGGTGGCGTGCGCCGGGCACAGCGCCAGGAACGCCTCGCTCCGGGTCTGGCCGTAGGCGTCGACCTCCTCGACCGGCAGGCCGGCCGCCCTGACCAGGACCCGGACGGCCATGTTGTTTACGCTCGGCTTGATGACGTGCAGCTTCATCGCGATCCCCACCACGGAGTGCGGTCGGCCGTGCGTGACGACGGCCCATGCCGGCGCCGCCGGCCGACCGGTTGCAATGATGGAGTGTGCGCCCGGCCGATCGCGTCCGCCAGCCCCGGCGGGTCAGCCGTCGCCGCCGGCGTAGATCCACATCGCCTGGCAATCGCCGGCCCTGGTGAAGCCGCAGCGCTCGTAGAACCCGATCGCCGGCGCGTCGGCGATCAGCGCGTGCTGGTGGAACCCGGCGTAGCGTTCCTGCATGTGCCGGATGATCGCCCGCCCGACGCCCTTGCCGTGCCAGTCCGGGTGCACCAGCAGGTGCGGGTAGTAGACGACGAGCGCGCCGTCCGACAGGGCGTTGCCGAGCCCGATCAGGGTGTCTCCCTTCCGGGGACCCGGGGCCCACGCCGTGACCACCGTGTCGCTGTTGCCGAGCGCGGTCATCAGCCGGTCCGGCTTGGCCGCCGACGACCACTTGTTGGCCCGGTACAGCCCCAGCACGTCGTCGCGCGCCAGGTCCTTGGTCTCGCGGAGTTCGTAGTCGGTCATGTCAGGAAGCCGTCTGTCGCTGGGGCTGTGTGTCGGATGGATTCCGGAGTCCGCCCTGCGGCTCCGGAATGACGGAGAACGGGAACGGCACCGCCCCTCTTCCCTTCGTCATTCCGGGGCGGCCGCGCAGCGGACGACCCCGAAATCCATGGATTCGCCGAGGCGCCGCTACCCGGGGAACGGGCAGCCGATGAACGCGGCGATCAGCTTGATCTGTTCCTCGAGCATCGGCCGGCCGTAGTGGACGCTGTGGCCGCGCGCCCTGGCGGCCTTCAGCAGCGCGGTCTCCTCGGGGATCATGATGATCTCGCTGACCACGGTCGCCGGGTCCAGACGGTCGACGTCGACCGGCAGCGGATCGCCCGCATGCAGGCCGAGCGAGGTGGTGTTGATCACCACGTCGTAGCCGGCCGGGTCGGCGTCGGCCTCGATGCCCCGGGTGATGCAGCCCGGAAACGCCTTATGCACCCGATGCGCCAGATCCTCGGCCCTGGCGACCGTGCGGTTGGCGATGCTGAGGCTGGCCGCCCCGGCCTCGGCGACCGCGAAGGCGATCGCCATGCCGGCACCGCCGGCCCCGAGCTGCAGCACGTGCTTGCCGGCGAAGTCGAAGCCGCCGGCCTTCATGCCGGCGACGTAGCCCTGGCCGTCGAAGTTGTCGCCGATCATCCGGCGCCGCCCGTCTGCATCGGCCGGGTCGAACCGCACGGCGTTGACCGCCCCGACCCGCCGGCCGCCGGCCCCGACCTCGTCGCACAGCGCGGCGATCGTCACCTTGTGCGGCACCGTCACGCACAGCCCGCCGAGGTTGCGCGTCGCCCGCATGCCGCGGACCGCGTCCTCCAGGTCCTCCGGCAGCACGTGGATCGGCACCATGACGGCGTCGATCCCGTGCTGCTCGTACAGCGGATTCATCACGCTCGGCACCCTGATGTGGTCGATCGGGTGCGCGAGCGTGCCGTAGACGCGGGTCTTGCCGGTGATGGTGAGGGTGGGCATCGCCTCAGAACTTCACCATGTCGCCGCCCTTGAGCGCGAGCATCTCGCGGGCCTCCTTCGGGGTCGCGACCTCCAGGCTCATGTCCTCGATGATGCGGCGGATCTTCGCCACCTGCTCGGCGTTGTTCTTGGCCAGCTGGCCCTTGCCGAGGAACAGGCTGTCCTCCAGGCCGACCCGGACGTTGCCGCCGTTGATCGCCGCCATGGTGGTGAACGCCATCTGGTGGCGGCCGGCCGCCAGCACGCTCCAGCGGTACTGGTCGCCGAACAGCTTGTCGGCGATCCGCTTCATGTGCAGCAGGTTCTCGGTGTCGGCGCCGATGCCGCCGAGGATCCCGAAGATGGTCTGCACGAACAGCGGCGGCTTCACCAGGCCGCGCTCCAGGAAGTGCGCCAGGGTGTACAGGTGGCCGACGTCGTAGCACTCGTACTCGAAGCGCACGCCGTGCCCTTCGCCCAGCTCCTTAAGAACGTACTCGATATCCTTGAAGGTATTGCGGAAAATGAAGTCTCGGGAGTTCTCCAGGAACTTCGGTTCCCACTCGTGCTTGAACTCGGTCATCTTGTCGAGGATCGGAAACAGGCCGAAGTTCATCGACCCCATGTTCAGCGAGGTCATCTCCGGGCTGGCCGCGACCGCGGCCGCCAGCCGCTCCTCCAGGCTCATGCCGTGACCGCCGCCGGTGGTGATGTTCACCACCGCGTCCGTGTTCTGCTTGATGCGCGGCAGGAACTCCATGAACGCTTTGGGATCCGGGGTCGGGCTGCCGTCGGGATTGCGGGCATGCAGGTGCAGGATCGAGGCGCCGGCCTCGGCCGCGCCGATCGCCTGCTCGGCAACCTCGTCGCCGGTGATCGGCAGGTACGGGCTCATGGTCGGGGTGTGGATCGAGCCGGTGACCGCGCAGGTGATGATGACCTTGTTCTGGGGGGCAGCCATGACTCGTTTCCTCCGGATCGACTTGTTTGCCTGTTGCGTGACGGCGTGAGCCTAGCCGGTTCGGCGACGGGATGAAAAGAGTGCGACGGAACTCCGCGGCAGCCCCGTTGGAGGGAACATGGACGGCCGGGTCCGGCCGCTCCCGCCCCCCAAAGGATCCCCCGAGGAGACCGAGACGATGACCCGCAGCAAACTGACCCTCGCCACCGCCCTGGTGCTCGCCGCCGCCGCCGGCACGACCGCCGCGCTGGCGCACGGCCCCGACGGAATGAAGCCGGGCGGAATGATGATGCCGGGCGGCGACCACCGCGCCCGCATGGAGCAGCGCTTCCAGGAGATGGACGCCGACAAGGACGGCAAGGTCACGGCCGCCGAGATGCAGGCCGCCCGCGCCGCACGATTCGCCGCGATCGACGCCAACGGTGACGGCAAGCTCAGCGTCGAGGAGATGGACGACGCCCGCAAGGCCCAGCGCCTGGAGCGCCTGCAGCGCATGGTGGTCTGGCTCGATGCCGACGGCGACGGCATGCTGTCGGCGGCCGAGTACGATCCGCGCAAGGGCCGCATGATGGCGCGCATGGACGACAACGGCGACGGCGCCGTGTCGATGGAGGAGATGCGTGACGCCGGCAAGCGCTTCCATCACCGCTCCGGCGGCCAGGAAGGCGGTGCCCGCATGGGTGGCGGCCGGATGGGCGACTGCCCGATGGGCGGCCCGAAGAACTGAGCGACCGGCGGCGATGCGATGACAGGAGCGTCCGAGGATGACCCGGATGCGGCGCTCATGCCGCGCATCGCCGAAGGCGACGCGGCGGCCTACCGCGCGCTCGTCGACCGGCACGCCGACCGGCTGCTCGCCTTCGCCGAGCGGCTGGTCGGCGACCGCGCCGGTGCCGAGGACGTGGTGCAGGACACCTACCTCGCGGTCTGGCGGACGGCGGCACGCTGGACCCCGGCGGCCAAGGTCTCGACCTGGCTGTACCGGGTCGCCCGCAACGCCGCCCTCGACCGGCTGCGCCGGCGGCGGCCGAGCGTGGATCCCGAGGCCGTGACCTTGATCGACCCGACCGACGGTCCCGAGCGCGGGCTGTCCCGGCGCGAGACCGCGGCCGCGGTCCGCCGGGCGATCGATGCCTTGCCGGAACGCCAGCGCACCGCGATCGTGCTGGTGCACTACGAGCGGCGCTCCGGCGCCGATGCCGCCGAGGTGCTTGGCGTCTCGGTGGAAGCCCTGGAATCCCTGCTCGCCCGTGGACGGCGGGCCCTGCGCGCGGCTCTCGAAGGCCGGCGCCCCGACCTGGTCGGAGGTGAACCATGACCGAAGTGACGACCGAACGGGTGCGCACCCTGATCGACGCCTACGGCGCCGACCCCGAGCGCTGGCCGGCCGACGAGCGCGAGGCGGCCCGTCGCCTGGTCGACGCCGACCCGGCGCTGGCGGCCGAGCTGGCCGAGGCCGCCGCGTTCGACGCCCTTCTGGACGCCCTGCCCGCTGAGGCCCCGCGGCCGGCCCTGCGGGTCGCCCTGAACGCGATCCCCGACCGGGCGCGACTGCGCTGGTCCGACCGGCTGGCCACCCTGTGGCCGTTCGGCGCCCCCTGGGGGCCGGCGGCCGGGCTGGTCGCCGCCGCGCTGTTCGGCGTCGTGATCGGCGTCACCGTCCCCGACCCCGCCGCCGTGACCGATGCCGCATCGTCCGGGACCGCCACCACCACGGTCGCCTATGACCCGGTCGCCGCCGTCGCCGCGATGGCGTCGGGCGCCGGTGACCTGGAGTACCTGCAATGACCACTCGACTGCGCCTGATGGCGCTCGTGCTGTTCGGCTCGCTGGCCGTGAACCTGTTCCTCGGCGGCCTGATGGTCGGCCGCTGGCTCGAGCCGCACCACCCGCCGGGGCCGCCGCACGGTCCGCGGTTCGAGCGCGAGGACCGCGGCCCCGGCGCCCCGCCGTTCTGGCTGCGGCGGGCGATCGGCCCGGAAGGTGCGGAGACCCTGGACGAAGTCTGGCGCAAGCACGCCCCGACGATCGAGCCGCTGCGCGACGAGCTGCGCCGGTCCCGAAGCGCGGTGATCGACACGCTCGAGGCGGAACCGTTCGACTCCCGGGCCTATGCCGCCGCCCTCGAGGACATGCAGGCCCGCACCGGCCGGCTGTTCGAGGCCATCCACGGCGCGATGGTGGACGTGGTCGAGCACCTGACCCCGGAACAGCGCCGCCAGATGGTCGAGCAGAGCCGCGAATGGCATCGCCGCCACGACCGAAGCAAGGACGACTGAACCCGGTGCAGTAGAAGCCGGCAGTCGGCGAACCCCTGCTCAGCCGGCCGCGGCCAGCAGCGCCCGGTCGATGTCCTCGATCAGGTCCTCGGGATCCTCCAGGCCGATCGACAGCCGGACCACGCCCGGGGTCACCCCGATATCGGCGCGCTCGGCGTCGGTCAGGCGCGAGTGCGTGGTGGTCGCCGGGTGGCAGACCAGCGACTTGGCGTCGCCGAGGTTGTTCGATATGTCGATCAGCTGCAGGGCATCCAGGAACCGGAACGCCGCCGCCTTGCCGCCCGGCAGCTCCAGGGTCACCAGGCTGCCGAAGCCGGACATCTGGCGCTTGGCGAGCGCGTGCTGGGGATGGCTCTCCAGGCCCGGATAGCGGACCATCAGCACGTCCGGCCGGGCCTCCAGCCATTCCGCGATGCGGGCGGCGTTGCGGGTGTGGCGCTCGACCCGGAGCTCCAGGGTCTCCAGCGACTTCACCATCACCCAGGCGTTGAACGGGCTCATCGACGGGCCGGTGTTCCGGTAGAACGGCTGGAACACGTCGTCGATGAACTTCCGGTCGCCGAGCACGGCGCCGCCCAGGCAGCGCCCCTGCCCGTCGATGTGCTTGGTCGCCGAGTACACGACGATGTCGGCGCCGAGCGCCAGCGGGCGCTGGAACATCGGGGTCGCGAACACGTTGTCGACCATCAGCCGGGCGCCGGCCTTGTGCGACAGCTCGGCGACCGCCGCGATGTCCACCAGGTCGAGCATCGGGTTCGACGGGCTCTCCAGGAACGTCACGGTGGCCGGGCGCGACAGCGCCTTTTCCCAGGCCGCCAGGTCGGTGCCCTTCACGAACTCGATCTCGACGCCCCAGCGCGGCAGCAGCTTGGAGACGATGTAGTGGCACGAGCCGAACAGCTCGCGCGCCGCCACCACCCGGTCGCCGGCCGAGACCTGGCACAGCATGGCGGCGAACACCGCAGCCATGCCGGTGGCGGTCGCCCGGCAAGCGTCGGCGCCTTCCAGCAGGGCCAGCCGCTCCTCGAAGGTCGCGACCGTCGGGTTGCCGTAGCGCGAGTAGATGAACACGTCGACGTCGCCGTTGAACGCCGCCTCGGCCTGGGCGGCGTCGTCGTAGACGAAGCCCGAGTTGAGGAACAGCGCCTCGCTGGTTTCGCGGAACTGCGAGCGGTTCAGCCCGCCGCGCACCAGTCGGGTCGCAGGGCGCCAGTCGGAACGGTCGGTCATCGGGTCTCGGCCTCGGGTCGGTCCAGGGTGCCGGGCATCCAATAAACCGGATCACATCCGCTATAAAGAACTTTCAGGCCGAAACACCGCACGCATCGTCGCGCCGTGGGTTCCGGCTCCGTCCCGCCTTCGGCGGCCCGGTCCGGAATGACGGATTGAGCGGAGGTCGCGGCGCCGCCCCTTCGCCCCCAATGACGTCATTCCGGACGGACGTGCCGCCCTCGGCACGACCGAGCCGAAATCCACCCGCTGCTCTCAGCGCCCTGCCGCCAGCGCCGCCTCGCGGATCTGGCTGAGCGAGCGTGCGACCGTCAGAGCCTCGGGATCGACCCGCAGCTCGATCACCGCCGGCCGACCGGCGGCCTGCGCCCGCTCGAAGGCGGCGGCGAAGTCCTCGGTGCGGGTGACCACCTCGCCATGCGCCCCGTAGGCCTGGGCAAGTGCGGCGAAGTCCGGGTTGTGCAGTTCGGTGGCGCTGATCCGGTTCGGGTACTCGCGCTCCTGGTGCATCCGGATGGTGCCGTACATGCCGTTGTTCACCACCAGGAAGATGACGTTGGCGCCGTACTGCACCGCGGTCGCCAGCTCCTGGCCGTGCATCATGTAGCAGCCGTCGCCCGACACCGAGACCACGGTGCGCTCCGGGTGAACCAGCTTGGCGGCGATGCCGGCCGGCACGCCGTAGCCCATCGACCCGCAGGTCGGCGCCAGCCCGGTCCGGTACTGCTTGTACTGGAAATAGCGATGCACCCAGGTGGCGTAGTTGCCGGCGCCGTTGGTGACGATCGCGTCCTCCGGCAGGGTGGCGTCCAGCCACTTGACGATCTCGGCCATCTGGACCGGTCCCGGGGTCGCCAGCGGCGTCAGCAGCGCCTCGTACTCGCGGCGGGCCAGCGGCGTCTCCGAGGCCCAGGCCGAAGAGTCCACCGGCTCCATCTCGGCGACCGCCTGCAGGAAACTGCGCTGGCTGGCGTTGATCAGCAGGTCGCCCTGGTAGACCCGACCGAGCTCGTCGGCACCGGCGTGGACATGCACCAGACCCTGGCGCGGCCGCGGGATGTCGAGCAGCGTGTAGCCGCTGGTGGTCATCTCGCCGAGCCGCGCGCCGACCACGATCAGCAGGTCGCTGTCGCGCACCCGGGCACCGAGCTTCGGGTCGATGCCGATGCCGACGTGACCGACATAGTTCGGGTGCCGGTTGTCCAGGTAGTCCTGGCAGCGGAACGAGGCGCCGACCGGCAGGTGGTTGGCCTCGGCGAACCGGGCCAGCGCGGCCGAGGTCTCGGCGTCCCAGCCGCCGCCGCCGACGATCACCAGCGGTCGCTTGGCGGCGGCCAGGATCTCGCGGAACCGGGCGATGTCGGCCGCCCCCGGATGCGGCTCGGTGCGCTTGTACGGGTCGAAATCTGCGACCGAGGCGCGCTCGACCAGCATGTCCTCCGGCAGCGCCAGCACCACCGGCCCCGGCCGGCCGGACACCGCGGTGTGGAAGGCGCGGCTGACGTACTCCGGGATGCGGGCCGGGTCGTCGATCTGGGCGACCCACTTGGCGAGCTGGCCGTACATCCGGCGGTAGTCGAGCTCCTGGAACGCCTCACGGTCGAACATGTCGCGCCCGACCTGGCCGACCAGCAGGATCATCGGGGTGGAGTCCTGGAAGGCGACGTGGACCCCGGCGCTGGCGTTGGTCGCGCCCGGGCCGCGGGTCACCATGCAGATGCCCGGCTTGCCGGTCAGCTTGCCGTAGGCCTCGGCCATCATGGCGGCGCCGCCCTCCTGGCGGCAGACGATGGTGCGGATCTCCGGCGCGTCGACCAGCCCGTCGAGCACGGCGAGGTAGCTCTCTCCGGGCACGCCGAACGCCAGATCGACGCCATGGGCGCGCAGGCAGTCGACGAGGATGTGGCCGCCGATGCGGCCGGCGTTGCTGCGGTCAGTGCTCGATGGGTTCGTCGACATAGCCTGTGTACCGTTGCGACTTGGGCTTCTCGAGGTCTTCGGGATTGACGTACTGGATGGACGACTTGCCGCGCAGGTCGGCGGGCAGGATCATGACCCGGACGAACCGGGTGCACTCGAGTTCGCTGGCCTGCGCGTAGACGGGATCGGGTCCGGGCTCGAACCAAGCCTGCCCGGGCAGATAATGGGTCGACTTGCCGCGCGTGTCGATGCGGATCTGACCCTGTTTCAGGCAGCGGATGCCGGGCCCCTGGTGGGTATGCGTAAGCGCGTTGCCGCCGATCGGGAACTTCACGCTGTCGCAGCGCATGATCCACTCGCTGCCGGGATCGGGCCCGTCGAGCGGCGCCGCCATGTTCTCGGTCGAGGTGACCCCGTCGCCTTGGGCGCGAATCGCTTCGCTGTCGTCCGGAGCGAGTTCCCAGCGCCAGATCACGGCACCGTCGGGACCGGCGGTCAGATGCACCTCCGACGCGCCGTACCAGGCGCTGTCCTCGGCACACCTCACACCTTCGCCGGTCTCGAAGCTGCCGCGATGGCAGTACAGAACCCGGTTCAGCGGCGGCAGCGGCTCGGCCAGGGTGGCCCCCGGCTCCAGTCGGTCCACCATCTGCCGAAGCAGGTACCCGGTCGCGGACATCGAAGCACCTCCCGTTTCTTTCTTCTTGTCCCGCCGCCTCCCTCCGCTGGCCGGAGGCGGCGTCGTCTCAGGCTGCGGACGCCTCCTCGCGGAGCCGAACGCTCCCGCGCTCGATCACGTAGGTCCGGTCGAGCAACCCATGCAGATGGGTATCGTTCGACTCGGCGACCAGCACGGACATGCCCTCGCGCTTCAGGTCGGACAGCACGTCGACGATCCGTCGCGCCAGCACCGGCGCAATGCCCTCGGTCGGCTCGTCGAGCAGGAGCAACCGCCGGCCGACCATCAGGGCCCGTGCCAGGGCCACCAGCTTCTGCTGGCCGCCGGACAGGCTGGTGGACGGACGACTGCGGAACTCCTTCACTTCGGGCATCAGCCCATAGACCCACTCGAGACGCTCCGCCGCGTTCTCGATGCCGGTCGACCAGACCGGCAGCATCACGTTCTCCTCGGCGGTCAGGGCCGGCACCAGCTTGCGGTCCTCCGGCATGTAGCCGACCCCGAGACGGGCGCGCTCGAAACCCGGCCGCGGCAGGAGTTCGTCCTGCTCGAACGCCAGGCGGCCGCTCTGGGTCTTCAGCAGCCCCATGACGGCCCGCATCAGCGTGGTCTTGCCGGCGCCGTTGCGCCCGATCAGCCCGCACATGGCGCCGGTCGGCACCTGCAGGTCGACGCCCCGAAGGATCGGCACCGCCCCGATCGAGACGTCGAGACCCTCAACCGCGAGCATCGCTCACCTCCTGTGCGCCGTCCTGCAGCGCTCCGGCCTGCAGCAGGGTCTGGTTGTGCAGGTCGTCGCCGATCACGAACTCCTTCACCTTCGGGTCGGCCAGCGCCTCCGCGGGCGGCGCATCGCAGATGATCTCGCCCTGGTAGAACGCCAGCACCCGGCTGACGTACCGGCTGACGATCTCCATGTCGTGCTCGACGAACAGCACGGTGACCCCCTCCTCCTTCAGGGCCCCCATGACGATATCCATCAGCGGGAACTTCTCCTCGACGGAGATGCCCGAAGTCGGCTCGTCGAGCAGCAGGACCTTGGGCTGCGCGACCATGGCCATGGCGATGTCCAGCAGCTTGCGGATGCCCTGAGGCAGCGTGCTGGCCGGCTGGTCCCGGTAGTCCTGCATCTGGTACCGGCGGAGGATCGCGTCCGCCCGTTCCTCTCGCGCTCTGACGCGCAGCGGCAGCAGCACGCCGAGCCCGTGGGCATCGGCTATGCCGAGCGCGATCATCAGGTTGTCGAACACCGTCGCGGTCATGAACACCTGGGCCACCTGGAACGAGCGGCAGATTCCCAGCCGGGTTATCTTCCGGGGCGCCAGGCCGGTGATGTCGCGGCCGTCGAACCGGATCCGGCCGGTGCTCGGCGGAAGCCAGCCCGTGACCATGTTCACGAACGTGGTCTTGCCGGCTCCGTTGGCGCCGATGATGCCGACGATCTCGTGCTTCGCGACCGAGACGTTGATGTCCCGGGCCGCGGTCACGGCGCCGAACGTCTTGTTGACGCCGACGGTCTCGAGGATCGCGCTCATGGCTCCACTCCCCGTCGCCCGGCCAGCCGGCTGAGCACCGACCAGACGCCGCCGGGCAGGAAGAAGATGATCAGCAGCAGGGTGCCGCCGACGATCAGCTGCCAGGCATAGGGCACGAGCTCGAAGGCGTAGGTGCGCAGCAGCTCGAAGATCAGCGAACCGATGAACGGGGCGGCGACGCTCCCCGGGCCGGACAGGATGGTGACGAACACCAGCTCGCCCGAGACCGTCCAGTTCACCATGGATTCGGGATCCACCTGACCGAGCGAGATCGCCATGAAGCCGCCACCCAGGCCGGTCAGTGCCGCCGACATCACGTATTTTCCGTGGATCGCCTCGGCCGCCGAATAGCCGAGGTACTCGACCCGGATCTCGTTGTCGCGCACCGCCGTCGTCAGGCTGCCCAGGATCGAGCCCAGATAGCGGTGCACCAGGACCGCCGTCAGCCATCCGATCGCGCACACCCCGAGGAACAGCGCGGTGAGCTTCACGGCCGCGTCGTCGGTTCCGATGCCCAGAAGCGTCGGCTGTTCGACGTTGAACCCGTCGGTCGAGCCGAGCGCCTCGGTCTTCACCAGGATGCCGAACAGCACCATGGAGAACGCGAGGTTCAGCATGGCGAAGAAGATCTCCCGGTACCGGCGAACGATGAATCCGAGGAGGAACCCGACAAGCGCCGAAGCCAGCGTCGCCGCCGGCAGCGTCACGAGCACCTCGCCGATCCCGTAGTTCCGGCCCAGCAGCGCCACCGTGTAGGCGCCGAGACCGAAGTACAGGGCATGGCCGAACGACACCAGGCCGGTTCGCCAGAGCACCAGCAGTCCGACGACCGCGAGAGCCCGCGAGAACGCGACCAGGATCTGGTTCAGCAGCCAGTCGGGAAGCACGAAGACGCCCAACAGCGCCACGGCGACGAAGCCGACTGTCAGCCCGAGGGTGGTACGGTCACTGGTCAGTGCCATTTGCCCGTCCCCTCAGATCTTGCGCGCTTTGGCGGGCGCGAACAGGCCCTCGGGACGGAAGATCAGCACCGCCGCCATGACCGCATAGACCACGAACAGTTCGATCTCGGGCCATTGCAGTACTGCGTAGGCGCGGAGCATGCCGACCAGCAGCGCCCCGATCGCGGCCCCGGGGATGCTGCCCAGTCCGCCGATCACGACGACCGCGAAGGACAGCACGATGACCTCGACGCCGAAGCCGGGTGCCACCGAAATCGTCGGGGCGATGTAGGCGCCCCCGAGCGCGCCGAGCACGGCACCGGCGACGAACACCGTATAGAACACGCGCGGGACGTTGATCCCCATCGCGACAGCAAGTTCGCTGTCGTAGATGATGGCGGTCACGAGCTTGCCCCAGTGGGTACGGTTGAGCACCGCCCAGGAGATCAACCCGATCACCAGGCTGACGACGATCATCGAGAGCTTGTAGCCGTCCTGGTGGATCCCGCCGATCTGCACGCCCGGCATGGCGTAGGTCGGCTGATAGGCGAAGTACGGATCGACCCCGAACACCAGCAGGATGACGTCCTCCAGGACCAGGAACAGGCCGAATGTGGCGAGCACGATGAGAACCTCGTCGCGCCCGTACAGGTTCTTGATGATGGTCCGCTCGATCGCCGAACCCAGGATCAGGCCGACGATCAGGGCGGCGATCGGGATGGCGACCATGGTTCCGAGATCGGACACCCCCATGGTCGAGAACTCGCCGATCAGGAACGCGCACAGATACGCTCCCCACGCATAGAACGCGCCGTGCGCCACGTTCAGGATCTTCAGCACCCCGAAGATGACCGTCAGGCCGAGCGAGACGATGAAGAGATAGGATGCGTACCCCAGTCCCTCGACCAGGATCGTCAGAAGGAGATTCATTCGGTCATTCCCGACCAGATGTATCCGGCGTTCCGCCGGACCCAGGGAATGGGGTGGCGGCCCGGACCGCCGCCACCCCGACGCGAGGCCGAAATGCTCAGATCAGCACTTGGCGCCGGGCATCCCCTTGGTGATCCAGTCGACGCTGTTCACGCCGTCCGGCGGCATCACGCACTCGGCCGGATAGAACTTGACGTCGGTGACGCCGGGCTCGGCGTCGTCGGCGTTCCACTTGGTGATGCCGTAGACGTTCTCGGTGATCGCCTGGTGACCGCCGGCCAGGGCCAGCTTGACCGTGGTCGAGAAGCTCTCGAACTCCATCCCCTTGAACGAGGCGATCACCTGATCCTGGGTCGGGAACCCGCCCGCTGCCGCCGCCGCCTTGTCATAGGCGATCTTGGTCGCCAGGACGGCCTGGGCGTACTGGTACGCCGGCCCGGACGGATACGTGCCGTAACGGTCAAAGTAGGTCTTGATGAACCACTCGTTCAGCGCGGTCTTGCGGTCGCGGACCAGGATCCCGTAGGGGCCGCGGGCGCCGAGGATGACGCCGTCGGGCATCTTCTTGCCGAGCCGGTAGGCCGCGGTGCCGCCGACCGTGAGGATCACCTTCTTCTGCTTGAACAGCCCGCGCGGCGTGGCCTGGAAGATGAAGCCCTCGAGGTCGCCGTCCCAGAACGAGGAGTGCACCAGTTCGGCCGCGTCGAGCGACAGCGCGGAGATCTCCGAGCCGTACTGGCCGGCGAAGATCTTCGGGAACTGGACCTTGTCGGACTGCGCGGCATCCGGCATCAGGACCTTCATGCTCAGCTCGAAGTCACGCCAGCTGTCCTGACCCCAGGCATAATTCTGGTTGATCCCGGTGTACGACTTCACAGCCGGGAACATGTCCTTGATGTAGTGCGCGGCCGCCACGTTGTCGGCGGTGGCGTGGCTCATCGTCCGGAAGATGTACTGACGCTCGCCGTCCTCGAACACCCGCGGCGTGCCGCAGACCGCGAACACCGTCAACGTCTTGAGTTCCTCGACCACCGGCGCCAGCGCAGCGCAGGATCCGGACGAGATGTAGCCGATGACGGCATCGACGTTCCGCTTCTGGATCAGGTTGCGGTACTCCGCCACCTGCTTGGTGTTGCCGCCGCTCTCGTCGACGAACTCGACGTTCACGGTCGCGCCGGCGAAACCCTTGCTGTCATAGGGCGCCGGCAGCTTCCCGGCATTGATGGCGTCGATCACCATTTCGGCGCCGTTGCGCGCCGGCACGCCGAACGGCCCGGCAGCCGGCCCCGACAGGAAGGCCGGCACGGCGATCGACACCGCGTCCTTCGCGAGCGCCGGAGCCGCGGCCGCGAGCGCTGCCGCGACCGATACGCCGATCGCTCCGATCATTGTTCTGTTCGTCATCTCCGTCCCCTTTCCGGAAGCCCGGTACCGCGAAACCAAATCCCTGTCCGCGCGGGCGGTTGACCCGCCCGTCTTTCCCGCCTCGTAGCGGGGGCGAAATGGAACCACGCCCGGGGGCAACATGCAACGCGGGGGACCGCTTGCCAGGGCGGGGGATCGGGGGTTACTCAGTTTCCAAAGCTACACGAATGAACGAGGGAGACGCCCCATGGGTGTGCAGCAGAACTACATCGGCGGTGAATGGGTGGACGGCGCGGCCGAGCGCGACAACATCAACCCGTCCGATCTGGCCGACGTCGTCGGCACCTACGCCCAGGCCGACGCGGCCGCCGTCGCCCGTGCAGTCGACGCTGCCAAGGCGGCGGCACCGGGCTGGAACCGCTCGACCCCGCAGCAGCGATACGACGTCCTCGAATTCGTCGGCAACGAGATCATGGCGCGGCGCGAGGAACTCGGCCGGCTGCTGTCGCGCGAGGAGGGCAAGACCCTGCCGGAAGGCATCGGCGAGGCGACCCGCGCCGCCCAGATCTTCAAGTTCTTCGCCGGTGAGGCGCTCCGCATCCAGGGCGAGAAGGTGCAGAGCGTCCGTCCCGGCGTCGACGTCGAGATCACCCGCGAGCCGGTCGGCATCGTCGGGATCATCACCCCGTGGAACTTCCCGATCGCGATCCCGGCATGGAAGATCGCGCCCGCCCTCGCCTACGGCAACTGCGTGGTGTTCAAGCCGGCCGACCTAGTCCCCGGTTGCGCCTGGGCGATCGCCGAGATCCTCTCGCGCTCCGGACTCCCGGCCGGCGCCTTCAACCTGGTGATGGGCCGCGGCTCGGTGGTCGGCGAGGCGATCCTGACCAACCAGGCGATCGGCGCGGTGTCGTTCACCGGCTCCGTCGATACCGGCAAGCACGTCGCCGCCACCTGCGCCGCACGGCTGGCCAAGGTCCAGCTCGAGATGGGTGGCAAGAACCCGATGGTGGTGCTCGACGACGCCGATCTCGACGTCGCGGTCGGGGCGGCGGTCAACGGCGCGTTCTTCTCGACCGGCCAGCGCTGCACCGCCTCGTCGCGACTGGTCGTGACCGAGGGCATCCACGACCGCTTCGTCGACGCCATGGTCGCCAAGATCAAGTCGCTGAAGATCGACGACGCGCTGGAGGCCGGCACCGACATCGGCCCGGTGGTCGACGAATCACAGCTGGCCCAGGACATGAAATACCTGGAGATCGGCCAGAGCGAGGGCGCCAAGCTGGCGTTCGGCGGCGAGCGCCTCAACCGCTCGAAGGAAGGCTTCTACCTGCAGCCGGCGCTGTTCACCGAGACCAGCAACGCCATGCGGATCAACCGCGAGGAGATCTTCGGCCCGGTCGCCACGGTGATCCGCGTGAAGGACTACGACGAGGCGCTCGCAGTCGCCAACGACACCGCCTTCGGGTTGTCGGCCGGCATCTGCACGACCTCGCTGAAGCACGCCAGCAACTTCAAGCGCAACGCCGAAGCGGGCATGGTGATGGTCAACCTGCCGACCGCCGGCGTCGACTACCATGTGCCGTTCGGCGGCCGGAAGGGCTCGAGCTACGGCCCGCGCGAGCAGGGCCGCTACGCCGCCGAGTTCTACACCACGGTCAAAACCGCCTACACCCTGCCGTAACCGGCGGGACGCTCAGGCCGCCTCCCCGTTGCTGGACATGCCCTCGGGGAGGCGGGCCTTCTCCAGCTTCGCACCGGCGAAGCTCGCCCCGGTGACCGGGCAGCCGACCAGCCGTGCGTGACTCAGGTCCGCGCCGTCGAACACCGCGTCCACCAAACTGGCGCCGCCGAAGTCGACCCGGCTGAAGCACGCCCCGGTCGCCCGCACGCCGGACAGGTCAGACTGCCATTCGCCCTTTGTCTCGCCACTGCGCGGGTCGACGAGTTGCATGGCGATCAGCGACGCGCCCTGCAGGTCGGCGCCTTCCATCGCCGCCCCGCGGAAGTTTGCGCCGCGCAGGTCGGAACGTCCCATCTGCGCCTCCGACAGGATCGCGCCGCCGAACTTCGCGAACCGGAACGAGCAGCGCCTGAGGTTGGCGCCCGCCAGGTTGGCGCCGGTGAAATCGGCCGCCGAGAGGTCCGCCCCCGAGAGATTGACGCCGCTCAGGTCGCGGCCGGCGAAGCTGGCCGGCGTTCCCTTCCGGCCGCCCGAACTGATCCAGGCAAAGTGCGCGATCACCAGTTCGCGCACTTCCGGCGCCAGCTGCTCCATGTCGGACGCGATCACGCAGTCGGTCAGGTTGGCGCCGGACATGTCGGCACCGTCGAGATGACAGGACCGCAGGTCGGCGCCGGTCAGGTCGGTGTTGGAGAGCTGCGCGTCGGCGAAGTTCACCTCCTGCAGGTTGGCGCCCCGCAGGCTGGAGTTCGTGAAGGTCGCGTGCTGCAGGTTGGCGCCCTTCATGTTGGCCTTGTCCAAGGTGGCGCCGTCGAAATGCGCACCGCGTGCCGTCACGCCCATCAGGCTGGCCCGCGCGAGGTTGGTCCGGACCGCCTTGATGTTGTCGAGATCGGCCCCGTCCAGCTTGGTCGCGATGTCCGATCCGTCGGCGGATCCGACCGTCGTCGAGCGGAAGTCGGCATCGGTGATGTCGGCCGACGCGAGCTTCGCCTGCTCCAGATCGGCACCGCGCAGATCGGCCTTGATCAGCTTGGCTCCGCTGAGGTCGGCGGCGCGCAGCTGCGAGCCGGCCAGCGTCGTCTCGGACAGGTTCGCCCCGACGAACTGCGCGCCCCGGAAATCCGCGGCCGACATCAGCGCCCGACGCAGATCGACGCCGTTCAGCAGCGCACCGTTGTACCGGCCGCCGCGCATGTCGGCGCGCTGACCACCGGGGTAGTTGTTCAGGAAGTTCCCGTGACGGCGGATCAGCTCGGCCGTCTTCCAGTCGACGTTGTTCGGGTCGAAGGCCACGGTCTAATCCCTTCAGTTCCGACGGTAAGTCCTGCGACCGGTTCCGTAACGACTACTTTACCAGAAATCACTCCGCCTCCCCAATCCGGGGGGTCGCCGCCGGCCGGGTCTCGAACACCATCTGAAAGCGATCGGCGGCATGGCGGACATGCGACGCCTGCAGCGGCGTCCCGTCGCCGGCGACGTTCAGGCTCTCGACGTAGAGAATCGGCCGGGTTCTCGGCTGCTCCAGCAGTTCCGCCTCGGCGGCGTCCGGCATCCGGGCGGTAACCTTGGTGACGGCGCGTTCGTAGTCGCCGAAACCGTGACTCTCCATCAGACGGGTAATTGAACCGCTGCCGGTCGACCTGTATTCCGCGTCGAATCGCGGGAACAGCCTGGCCGGGAACCAGTGTTCGCCGTACGAAACCGGCCGGTCGTCGACCTTGCCGAGGGTCCGCAGGTGGATCACCTGCGCACCGATCCGGATCCCGAGGGCCTCGGCGATCTCCCGGCTGGCGCGCTGGCGCTCGAAGTCGATGGCATGGCCGCCCGGCGACCGGTTGACTCGCCGGACATTCTCGGTGAAGCGCGTGCGGCGGCCGATCAGGTACTCCAGGACGTTCTCGCGCACGAAGATCCCGCGACCCTGCTCGACCCGCACGAGGCCGCGGTCCGACAGCCCGCCGATCGCTCGGCGCACGGTATGACGGTTGACCCGGAACCGGGCAGCCAGCTCGGCCTCGGTCGGCAGGCGACTGCCCTCGCCGCGCGCGCCGCTGCGGATCTCATCGGCGAGGCTCTCCTCGATCTGCCGCCAGACCGCCACGCCGGACTCCCGGTCGATCACCGACACCAGGCACCCTCCCCGTCATCAAAACTTCACGCCAGTGGCCTTTACAGCCCCGGAGTTCGGCGCCATAGTCCGGAAAATTGATATGGATGTCTAGACAAATCTGGAAGTCGTCCATGGCCAACAGACGATCACCCGCCCCGACCGCCGAGCAATCGGCCGAACGCCGCGCCCGACAACGCTGGATGTCGGTGCTGGCGAAAGCCGACTTCGCCGACCTGGACGCGCTGTGGAACAACCTTCCGTCGAAACCGGCCTGGACCGTGGTCCGCGCGCCGGAAGTCGGGATGGTCATGACCCGCGGCCGCGCCGGCGGCACCGGCCAGCGCTTCAACCTCGGCGAGGTGACGGTCACGCGCTGCGCGGTCCAGCTCGAGTACGGCGCCATCGGGTTCGGCTATGTGATGGGCCGCAACCGGCGGCACGCCGAATTGGCGGCCGCGGTCGACGCGATGCTGCAGACTCCCTCGCGGCGCGACGCGCTGGAGCGGGCGATCATCGCGCCGCTGACCCTTCGGCTCGAGGAGAGCCGGCAGAAGCGGAGCCGCAAGGCGGCCGCCACCAAGGTCGAGTTCTTCACGATGGTCCGGGGGAGCTGACCGATGGCCGACACGATCGACATCCGCCCGGGTTTCGCCGACCCGGTGGCCGCCTCCCAGAAGGTGTTCCGGGCCGTACTCGACGCCATGTCGCGTCCGGGTCGCATCGGGACGATCGACGAGACGATCGAGCCGCCCGCCCCGCTCTCGGTCGGTGCGGCGTCGCTGCTGCTGGCGCTGGCCGACCACGACACCCCGCTCTGGCTCGCACCGGAGATCCGCACCCCGGCGACCGCGGCATTCCTGCGCTTCCACTGCGGCAGCCCGCTGACCGACGACCCCGGGGAGGCCGCCTTCGCGGTCGCGACCGGCGACAGCCTGCCGGCGCTCGACGGCTTCAGCGTCGGCGACGACGCCTGGCCGGAAACCTCGACCACGGTGATCGTGCAGCTCGACGAGTTGACCGAGGGCTCCGGCCTCACGCTCACCGGTCCCGGGATCGCGACGGAGCATCGCCTGGCGGTGACCGGGCTGCGCGATGGGGTCTGGCCGGAATGGACGGCCAACGGCGCGCTGTTCCCGCGCGGGATCGACCTCGTCCTGGTCGCGGACCGCCGGATCGCCGCCCTGCCCCGCACCACCGCCGTCCGCACGGAGGACTGAGCCATGTACGTAGCCGTCAAGGGTGGCGACCAGGCGATCGAGAACTCCCAGAAGCTGCTGGCCGAGGAGCGCCGCGGCGATCCGCGGGTGCCGGAACTGACCCTCGCCCAGATCCGCGAGCAGATGTCGCTGGCGGTCGACCGGGTGATGACCGAGGGCTCGCTGTACGACCCCGAACTGGCCGCGCTGGCGATCAAGCAGGCGCGCGGCGACCTGGTCGAGGCGATCTTCCTGCTGCGGGCCTACCGGACCACCCTGCCCCGCTTCGGCATCGGCGAGCCGATCGACACCGCGGCGATGGCGGTGCGGCGCCGGATCTCGGCGACCTACAAGGACCTGCCCGGCGGGCAGCTGCTGGGCGCCAGCTTCGATTACACCCACCGCCTGCTGGACTTCGCGCTGGCCGCCGGCGACGAGCGGCCGGTCGCCGAGATTGCGCCTGAGGGCGTCGAGCCCGGCATGCCGCACGTCGCCGACATCCTCAACCACGAGGGCCTGATCGAGGCCGAGGAGCCGGACGCCGACGACGCGCCGGTATTCGATCTGACGCGCGAGTCGCCGCGCTATCCGGCCGACCGCGCCGCCCGCCTGCAGAACCTGGCGCGTGGCGACGAAGGCTGGCTGCTCGGCCTCGGCTACTCGACCCAGCGCGGCTACGGCAACAACCACCCGTTCGCCGGCGAGATCCGGGTCGGCGAGGTCGCCGTGGAGTTCGCGCCGGAGGAGCTCGGCTTCCCGATCGAGATCGGCGAGATCACCGTGACCGAGTGCCAGATGGTCAACCAGTTCAAGGGCTCGGCCAACGTTCCGCCGCAGTTCACCCGCGGCTACGGCCTGACCTTCGGGCACTGCGAGCGCAAGGCCATGGCGATGGCCCTGGTCGATCGGGCGCTCCGGGCCGACGAGTTCGCCGAGCCGATCGAGGCGCCGGCCCAGGACGAGGAGTTCGTGATGGCGCACTCCGACAACGTCGAGGCGTCCGGCTTCGTGCAGCACCTGAAGCTGCCGCACTACGTCGACTTCCAGGCCGAGTTGGTCACCGTCCGGGCCCTGCGCCGAAAGGCCGGACTGGCTGTCGACGGCCCGGACTCCGCCGTCCCCGACGCCGCCGAGTGAGCCCCCCGATGAGCACCGTGATTCCGCATCCGACCGCCAGCACGGCGACCGAGGCGACCCAGGCCCGAATCGAGGGCTACAACTTCGCCTACCTGGACGAGCAGACCAAGCGGATGATCCGCCGCGCGATCCTGAAGGCGGTCGCCGTGCCCGGCTACCAGGTCCCGTTCGGCTCGCGCGAGATGCCGCTGCCCTACGGCTGGGGCACCGGCGGCATCCAGGTGACGGCGGCGGTGATCGGCCCCGACGACACCCTCAAGGTGATCGACCAGGGCGCCGACGACACCACCAACGCCGTCAACATCCGCCGTTTCTTCGCCAAGACCGCCGGGGTCGCCACCACCGACCGCACGGTCGACGCCAGCATCATCCAGACCCGCCACCGGATCCCCGAGACGCCGCTGACCGAGGACCAGATCCTGGTCTACCAGGTGCCGATCCCGGAGCCGCTGCGCCAGCTCGAGCCGCGCGAGTCCGAGACCCGCAAGATGCACGCCCTCGAGGAGTACGGGGTGATGCACGTCAGCCTGTACGAGGACATCGCCAAGTTCGGCCGCATCACCCGCTCCTACAACTACCCGGTCCGGGTCAACGGCCGCTACGTGATGGCGCCGTCGCCGATCCCGAAGTTCGACAACCCGAAGATGGACCGCATGCCGGCCCTGCAGCTGTTCGGCGCCGGCCGCGAGAAGCGGATCTACGCGGTGCCGCCCTACACCGAGGTGAAGTCGCTGGACTTCGAGGACCATCCCTTCGAGGTCGAGACCTGGGAGGAGAACTGCGCCCTGTGCGGCGCCGGGGACAGCTACCTCGACGAGGTGATCGTCGACGACCAGGGGACCAAGATGTACGTCTGCTCCGACAGCGACTACTGCCGCGAGCGCCGGGAGGCCGGCCATGTGGGCGACGGCGGTCCGAACAGCGGGGGCCCGCAATGAGCGCCCGCGATCCGCTGCTGCAGGTTCGCGGCCTGACCCACCGCTACGGCCGGCAGGTCGGCTGCCGCGACGTCTCGTTCGACCTGCATCCGGGCGAGGTGCTGGGCATCGTCGGCGAGTCCGGCTCCGGCAAGACCACGCTGCTGAAATGCGTGTCCGGGCAGATGCAGCCGAGCGAGGGCGAAGTCGCCTACCGCACCCGCGACATCGGGACGGTCGACGTCTACGGCATGACCGAGGCCCGGCGCCGCATGCTGATGCGCACCGACTGGGGGATCGTGTACCAGAACGCCCGCGACGGCCTGCGCATGAAGGTCTCGGCCGGCGCCAATGTCGGCGAGCGGCTCATGGCGATCGGCGAGCGCAACTACGGCCACATCCGCAACGAGGCGGTCGACTGGCTGGAGCGGGTCGAGATGGACATCGGCCGGATCGACGACCTGCCGGGCACGTTCTCCGGCGGCATGCAGCAGCGCCTGCAGATCGCCCGCAACCTGGTGACCAAGCCGCGGCTGGTATTCATGGACGAGCCGACCAGCGGCCTCGACGTGTCGGTGCAGGCCCGCCTGCTCGATCTGATCCGCGGCCTCGTCGGATCGCTCGGCATCGCCTGCGTGGTGGTGACCCACGACCTCGGCGTGGTGCGGCTGCTGTCGCACCGGCTGATGGTGATGAAGGGCGGCCGGGTGGTCGAGCAGGGCCTGACCGACCAGGTGCTCGACGACCCGCAGCACCCCTACACCCAGCTCCTCGTCTCCTCGATCCTGCCGGTGTGACGCCATGACGACCTCTCCCGATACCCGCGTCCTGGAAGCCGGCGTGATGATGAAGGCCGAGGGCCTCGCCAAATCGTTCGTCCTGCACAACCAGGGCGGCGTCCGGCTCGACGTGTTCAGCGGCCTGGACCTGGAGGTCGGCCGCGGCGAGTGCCTGATCCTGGCCGGCCCGTCCGGCGCCGGGAAGTCGAGCCTGCTGCGCTCGCTGTACGCCAACTACAAGCCGCAGGCCGGCTCGGTCCTGGTCCGCCACGACAACACCGTGGTCGACCTGTGCTCGGCCGAGCCCTACGAGATCCTCGAGGTGCGGCGCCGCACCCTCGGCTATGTCAGCCAGTTCCTGCGGGTGATCCCGCGGGTGCCGACGATCGACCTGGTGGTCGAGCCGCTGACGGTCCGCGGCGTCGACCCGGCCGAGGCCCGCGAGCGCGCCGGCACCCTGCTCGCCCGGCTGCGCATCCCCGAAGCGCTGTGGGGGCTGCCGCCGGCCACCTTCTCCGGCGGCGAGCAGCAGCGGGTGAACATCGCCATGACCTTCGTGCAGGACTATCCGATCCTGCTGCTCGACGAGCCGACCGCCTCGCTCGACCTGGAGAACCGCCGGACCGTCACCGACCTGATCGACGAGGCCCGCCGACGCGGGGCGGCGATCGTCGGGATCTTCCACGACGCCGAGGTCCGCGCGGCCGTCGGCACCCGCTCCTACGACCTGACAGAGAGGAAGGCCGCATGACCGCCGAGGTGATCCTCACCAACGTCAGGGTGGTCCTGGCGGACGAGATCGTGCGCGCCTCGGTCCGGGTCGCGGACGGCCGGATCGCGTCGGTCGATCCGGGGACCACGTCGGTTCCGGGCGCCCAGGACCTCGACGGCGACTACCTGATGCCGGGGCTGGTGGAGCTTCACACCGACAACCTGGAGAAGCACATCCAGCCGCGCCCGAAGGTGCACTGGCCGACCTCCTCGGCCCTGCTCGCCCACGACACCCAGGTGGTGGCGGCCGGCATCACCACCGTGCTGGACGCCATCGCCGTCGGCGGCACGCTCAGCGACGACATCCGCGACCACATCGTGCGGGAATCGGCCGAGGCGATCCGGAGCTTCCGGGCCGCCGACCTGCTGCGCGCCGATCATCACCTGCACATGCGCTGCGAGGTCGCCAACAAGGACGTGCTGCGGCTGTTCGAGCCGTTCAAGGACGACCCCCTGGTCCGCCTCGTCTCGCTGATGGACCACACGCCCGGCCAACGGCAGTTCGTCGACATCGACAAGCTGCGGATCTACTACCAGGGCAAGCACAACATGACCGAGGCGGCGTTCCAGCAGCTCATCAGCGACCGCAAGGAGTCGCAGAAGCTGTACTCGGAGAAGCACCGCCGGATCCTGGTCGAGATGGCGCGCGCGTCCGGCCACACCATGGCCAGCCACGACGACGCGACCGAGGAGCATGTCGACGAGGCGGCCGAGCTGGGGCTGACGATCAGCGAGTTCCCGACCACCATGACCGCCGCCAGGGCCGCCCGTGCCAAGGGCCTCCGGACCATCATGGGGGGGCCGAACGTGGTCCGCGGCGGTTCGCACTCCGGCAACGTATCGGCCGGCGAGCTGGCCCAGGCCGGGGTGCTCGACGCGCTGTCCTCCGACTACGTGCCGGCGAGCCTGCTGCACGGCGCGCTGCTGCTGCACGAGCGCCACGGCATGACCCTGCCCGGCGCGGTCGCGACGGTGACCCGCAACCCGGCCGACATGATCGGGCTCGACGACCGCGGCCGGATCGAGGCCGGGACGCGGGGCGACCTGATCCGGGTGCGGATCCTCGACGACGGCGTCCCGGTGGTGCGCCGGGTCTGGCGCCAGGGCACACAGGTGCTGTGATGGCCACGTCGGCGATAATAGCCAAGAAACTGTCCCCGGACGGTCCCTGGATCCATCCGGAGGCGAACGTCGTCGCCTCGACCTTCGGGGCCTGGACCGAGGTCGGCGCCCGCACCTCCGTCGTCGAGTCGTCGATGGGCGACTACAGCTACGTGGTCAGCGACAGCCAGATCATCTACGCGACCATCGGCAAGTTCGCGAACATCGCCTCGCACAGCCGCATCAACCCCGGCAACCACCCGCACTGGCGGGCCTGCCTGCACCATTTCCAGTACCGCTCGGATGACTACGGCCTGGGCGAGCGCGACGACTCGTTCTTCGACTGGCGGCGCTCGACCCCGGTGACCCTCGGCCACGACGTGTGGATCGGGCACGGCGCGGTGATCATGCCGGGCGTCACCGTCGGCACCGGGGCGATCGTCGGCTCCGGCGCCGTCGTCACCAGGGACGTCGAGCCCTACACCATCGTCGCCGGTGTTCCCGCCAAGCCGATCCGGCGCCGGGTGTCGGAGAGGACCGAGGCGAAGCTGATGGCGATCGCCTGGTGGGACTGGACGCACGACATGCTGCGCGAGCGCTTGGGCGACTTCCGCTCGCTCGACGCCGATGCCTTCGCAGCGAAGTACGCATGAGTGCCGACGGCCGTCCCGGCCTGCTGGTCCTGGTCGTCGGGCCGTCGGGGGTCGGCAAGGACACCCTGATCGACGGGGCCCGCGCGGCACTCGCCCACGACCCGGCCATCGTGTTTCCCCGCCGCGAGATCACCCGGCCGGCCGACGCCGGCGGCGAGGACCACCGGCCGGTGACGCCGGCGGAGTTCCGTGCCCGCCGTTCGAGCAACGCCTATGCGCTGGCCTGGGAAGCGCACGGCCTCGGCTACGGCGTGCCCGCGACGATCCTCGACGACCTGGACGCCGGCCGGACCATCGTCGTCAACGTGTCTCGGGGCATCATCGACACCGCCCGCCGCCTAGCGCGGGTGCGTGTCCTCAGCCTGACCGTGCCGGCCGAGATCCTGCGCCGGCGACTGGCCGCCCGCGGCCGCGAGACGGTGGAGGACATCGAAGCGCGGGTCGCCCGAGCGACCGCCTTCGCCGTCGCCGGGCCGGACGTGGTGACCGTCGTCAACGACGGCTCGATCGAGTCCGCGCTCGCCCGGGTGATCGACGCCATCCGCTCGGACGCGCACGCACAGGGCGTGTCATCGTTCTGACGCATCAACGACTCTGAAACTTCACGCCTGAGTCACCGTCCGGTTACCCGCCGCCGATACCTACCGCGTTGCAACAAGCACGCAGCCGCCGATCCCGTGGATCGGTTTCCTGATGGCCGCGCGCGCAGCAGCGGGACGCGTCGATGCTCGAAATCCACAGCCTGGAAAAGCGGTTCGGCTCGGTCACCGCGGTCGACCAGGTCTCGCTGAAGATCCCGGACGGCCAGATGGTCGGGATCATCGGCCGGTCCGGCGCCGGCAAGTCGACCCTGCTGCGGCTGATCAATCGCCTGGCCGAGCCGACCGGCGGACAGATCCTGTACGCCGGCGACGACGTCTCGGCGCTGCGCGGCCGCGAGCTGATGGCCTGGCGGGCCCGCTGCGCGATGATCTTCCAGCAGTTCAACCTGGTGAACCGGCTCGACGTGATCACCAACGTGCTGCTCGGCCGGCTGAACTACCACGGCTTCGCCTCGGCGATGCTGAAACGCTTCACCCCGGCCGAACGGGCGTTCGCGATCCGCGCGCTCGACCGCCTGGACATCGCCCAGGCCGCCCTGCAGCGCGCCGACACCCTGTCCGGCGGCCAGCAGCAGCGCGTCGCGATCGCCCGCGCCCTGATGCAGGAGCCGAAGATCCTGCTCGCCGACGAGCCGATCGCCTCGCTCGATCCGCGCAACGCCACCGTCGTGATGGACGCGCTGCGCGCCATCAACCGCGAGGAAGGCATCACCGTCGTCTGCAACCTGCACACCCTCGACACCGCCCGCGCCTACTGCGACCGCATCGTCGGCATGGCGAGCGGCGCCGTGGTGTTCGACGGCCCGCCCGCCGAGCTGACCATCCAGGCCGCCCGCGAGATCTACGGCGTCGACGGCCTCGACGAGGCGCTGAGCGAAAGCGTGACCTCGACCTCGATCGGTCCGGCCCCGGGGGCTGCCGGATCGACCAGCGCGCCTTCGACGCGCACTGCGGCCGCCTGATCGCACCGCAGCCCACTGCCCCAGCTCACGGAGGTATTCCATGATCGGACGTCGCACTCTCGGCGTCGCCCTCGCCGGTTTCACGGCGCTGGCGGCCCTGTCGACCGTCGCCCACGCGGCCGACGACTGGCGCAAGCAGGTCCCGGTGTTCCGGGTCGGCATCCTCGGCGGCGAGAACGAGGCCGACCGGCTGAAGAACTACGCCTGCTTCAAGGAGCACATGGAGAGCCGTCTCGGCGTTCCGGTCGAGCTGTACCCGGCCTCCGACTACGCCGGCGTCATGCAGGGCCTGATCTCCAAGAACCTGGAATACGCCAGCCTCGGGTCGTCGGGCTACGCCGGCATCTCGATCCAGGAGCCGGAGGCGGTCGAGCCGATCGTCACCACCGAGCAGGTCGACGGCTCGCTCGGCTACTACTCGGTGCTCTACGTCCGCGCCGACAGCTCGTACCAGTCGGTCGAGGACCTGAAGGGCAAGACCCTGGCGTTCGCCGACCCGAACTCCACCTCGGGCTACCTGGTGCCGTCCTACGAGCTGAAGCAGCAGGGCTACACGGCCGACAAGTTCTTCGGCAAGACCGGCTTCGCCGGCGGTCACGAGCAGGGCGTGGTCGCGGTGCTGAACAAGCAGTACGACGCCGGCGTGACCTGGACCTCCGGGGTCGGCGACGAGGCCAAGGGCTACTCGCGCGGCAACCTGCGCAAGATGGTCGACAAGGGCGCGCTGGACATGAAGGACATCCGGATCATCTGGAAGTCCAACCGCATCACCAACGGCCCGGTGGTGGTCCGCAAGGACGTTCCGCAGGAGTTGAAGGACCTGGTGCGTGGCGTCCTGGTCAGCCTGCCGCTCGAGGACCGGCCGTGCGCCGAGGCGGTCGCCGGTGGCAAGCTCAACGGCTTCCAGCCGATCGGGCACGACTTCTACAAGACCATCATCGAGATGCGTCGCGAGCTGCAGAAGGCTCGTCGCGGCTGATCGATCGACACGCGGACCGGCCGGTCGGGACAACCCGGCCGGCCGACCGTCTCGCCGTTTTCCAGTCCTTTCCCGGAGGATCGCGTGAGCAGCCAGACCCTGGCGGATCCGGACCACGGTCCCGGCCCCTCACCGGTCGACCGCTTCGAGCGGCACCGCGCCGAACTGCATCGCGAGCGGCAGGTCAAGACCGCACTGTACGGCGCCCTGTTCCTGGCCGCGCTCGCCGGCTCGATCTACATCAGCCACTTCTTTCCCGGCCGGCTGATCGCCGGCGCGCCGAAGATCGGCGACTACCTGTACGACATCCTGCCGGTGCTGAGCGCCGAGCACCTGTTCGCGGGCACCAAGACCGAGGGTTCGCTGGCCTACTGGTACTTCAACATGCCGAAGTATCTGCAGCTCCTGCTCGAGACCGTCAACATGGCGCTGTTCTCGACGCTGCTCGGGACGGTCGGCGGCTTCCTGATGTGCTTCGCCGCCAGCCGCAACCTGGCCCCCAACGGCTGGGTCTACTTCGGGTTCCGCCGTGTGATGGAGTTCTGCCGCTCGGTGCCGGAGGTGATCTTCGCCATCCTGTTCGTGTGGGCCGTCGGCATCGGCCCGCTGGCCGGCATCCTGGCGATATCGATCCACTCGGCCGGCGCGCTCGGCAAGCTGTTCTCCGAGGTCAACGAGAACGTCGACCACAAGCCGATGGAGGGCATCCGCGCCGCCGGCGGCACCTGGTTCGACGAGATCCGTTTCGGCGTCGTGCCGCAGGTGCTGCCGAACTTCACCAGCTACGCGCTGCTGCGTTTCGAGATCAACATCCGGGCCTCGTCGATCATCGGCTTCGTCGGCGCCGGCGGCATCGGCCAGGAGCTGTACTACGTCATCAACTTCAACTTCTACGAAGAGGTCAGCGCCCTGGTGCTGCTGATCGTTGCCACGGTGACCTGCGTCGACCTGCTGTCGGCCCGCGTCCGTTACCGCTTCATCGGCAAGGAACAGCTGGCATGAGCTCGTCCGTCGCGACCATGACCGCCGCCGAGATCGCCGCTTTGCGCGAACGCTTCCCCGAGGCGCTGTCGGTCGACCGGCGCCGCCGCTGGACGCACCGCGCCGTCGCCGCCGGCATCGTCGCCTACATGGCGTTCTGCGTCTGGGTGTTCGACATCACGGTCGAGCGGCTGTTCGGCGGGCTCGGCAAGATGTGGATCGTGGTCCGCTCGATGCTGGTCTGGAAGGACATGGCCAGCTGGGACTACCTCGGGATCTTCCAGGGCCTGGCCGAGACCCTGGGGATGGCGTTCCTCGGCACCTTCGTCGCGTCGCTGTTCGCCGTCGTCATCGGCTTCGCCGCCGCCCGCAACGTGGTGCCGAACCGGATCATCCACCACCTGGTCCGCCGGTTCCTGGACCTGCTGCGCGGCGTCGACACCCTGATCTGGGCGCTGGTGTTCGTGCGGGCGGTCGGGCTCGGGCCGCTGGCCGGCGTGCTGTCGATCATGGTCAGCGACACCGGCACCCTGTCCAAGCTCTACTCGGAAGCCGTCGAAAACGTCGACCGCAAGCCGATCGAGGGCGTCCGCTCGACCGGCGCCGGCAACCTGAAGGTCTACCGCTTCGGCTACCTGCCGCAGGTCCTGCCGGTGTTCCTGTCGACCTCGCTGTACTGGTTCGAGAGCAACACCCGCTCGGCGACCATCCTCGGCATCGTCGGAGCCGGCGGCATCGGCATGCAGCTCTCCGAGCGCATGAAGGTGCAGTACTGGGATCAGGCATGCTTCATCATCGTGCTGATCCTGCTGACCGTGGCGATCATCGACACCGGCTCGAAGTGGATCCGGCTGAATCTGATCGGCAGGCGCGAGCTCTGAGACTCGCCGTTTGAACCGTCGTTTCAATCGGACTTGCGCCCCCGGTCGAACCGTTTAAGTTCGCCGGGCCATGACGAAAGAGATCGATTACGTCCTCGGGGACGCGCTGCCGGAGCCGGGAACGGCGATCGAGGTGGCGGACGGCGTGCGCTGGGTGCGAATGCCCCTGCCCTTCGCCCTCAATCACGTGAACCTGTACCTGATCGACGACGGCGACGGCTGGGTGCTGGTCGATTGCGGGCTCGGCGACGACACCACCCGCGAGCTGTGGACCAGGGTCCTGGAGACCCAGCTCGACGGTCGGCCGATCACCCAGGTGATCGTGACCCACTATCACCCCGACCACATGGGCAACTGCAGCTGGATGCTGGAGCATTCGGAGGCCGAGCTCTGGATGACCCGCTCGGAGTGGCTGTCGGCCCGCGCGATCCGGCTCGACGACACCCAGGAACTGCTGGACGGCATCGTCGCCTTCTACCGCAAGACCGGCCTGTCGGCCGCCGACGTCGCCGACATGCGGACCCTCGGCAACAGCTACCGCCGGATGGTCGGCCCGATCCCGCTGACCTTCCACCGCCTGGCCCCGGACACCGTGCTGGAGATCGGCGGCCGGCGCTGGACCGTGGTGATCGGCTCCGGCCACTCGCCCGAGCACGCCTGCCTGTACTGCCCGGAGGCCGGCCTGATGATCGGCGGCGACTTCCTGCTGCCGCGGATCTCGCCGAACATCTCGGTGTGGTGGAACGAGCCGGACGGCAACCCGCTGCAGGACTACATGCGGTTCCTCGATTCCCTCGACCCGATCGCCGACGACACCCTGATCCTGCCGTCGCACGACCGGCCGTATCGCGGCGTCAAGCCGCGGGCGCTCGACCTGTCGGCGCACCACGACCGGCGGCTCGACCTGACCCTGCAGGTGTGCGCCGTCCCGTCGACCGCGATCGACGTCATGAACGCCATGTTCCAGCGCAAGATGGACGCCCACCAGGTCCGCTTCGCGGTCGGCGAGTCGCTGGCCCACCTCAACCTGCTGATCGACCAGGGCCGGATGAGCCGGCAACTCGGCGAGGACGGCGCCTGGCACTACCTGGCGGTCTGACGGCCAGCCCGGCTCGCCGCTGTCGCGGCGTCCGGGATGAGGAATCGGGGAAAACCCACAACCACCCTCATCCCGGACGTCGCGGCGAAGCTGCGACGATCCGGGATCTAAGCGACCGTCTCAGGTGCGACGCCAGGTCGGTTTCGCGGCAAGCGCGCGGCGCATGGCGCCCAGCGTCGCGGAATCACCCCGGTTCGACGATGCCGCTGACCAGGTTGCGGCGGTACAGCGCATCCTCGTCGAGCCAGGGCTCGGCCGGGCCGAAGCGCTCGACGATCCGGTCGATCCGCTCCTCCAGCACCCGGCGGGCGGCTTCCGCCTCCTCGACCTCGACCCGGGCGAACCGCAGGGCGTCGCCCGGCCGCAGCCGGCCCAGCCGCGGCACGTCGGCCGAGACCACGGTGCCGAGCTTGGGGTAGCCGCCGGTCGTCTGGTGGTCGGCCAGCAGCACGATCGGCCGGCCGTTGCCGGGAACCTGGATGGCGCCGGTGGCGATCCCGTCCGAGACGATGTCGTGGCCCTTGGCGTGCGCCAGCACCGGGCCGTCGAGCCGCATCCCCATGCGGTCGGCCTCGCGGGTGACCCGGTACTCGCTGGCGAAGAAGGCGGCGGTGCTGTCGGCAGTGAAATAGTCGTCCTGCGGGCCGAGCACGACCCGAACGGGGCCATTGTCGCGCCGCCAGGAGCGGTCGGCGCAGCGCAGTTCGGCCCGGTCGTCGGCCTCGCCCCGGTTCAGCGGCAGCAGGTCGCCGTCGCGAAGCGCCCGTCCGTCCAGCCCGCCGATCTTCGCGCGGGTATAGGTCGACAGGCTGCCGTAGACCGGCTCGAGGTCGAACCCGCCCTGCACCGCCAGATAGGCGACGCCGGTGTCCGACAGGCTGCCGACCCGGAACCGGCGTCCGCGGCTCAGCAGGATCGACTGATGCGACGGGGCTTCGACCTTGCGGTCGCCCAGGATCTCGACCGGTGCGTCGGTCCCGACCAGGGCCACGCGCACGGAACCGGTCTCGACCTCGACGGTCGGCCCCATCACCCGCAGCTCGATGACGGCGGTATCGGCCGGATTGCCGACCAGGGCGTTGGCGATCCGCAGCGCCACCGGATCGAGCGCGCCAGCCGGCGGCACCCCCAGGTGCTGGACGTGCGGCCGGCCGTGGTCCTGCAGGGTCGGCGCGAAACCGGCCGAGACGATCCGCAGCCCGCTCATGCCCGGTCCTCCGCCTCGACCGGCGCAAACGCGGTGTCGCCGGCTTCCATCCTGTCGCGCAGCTCGTCGTAGGCGTCGCGCCCGACCGGCACGAACCGGACCCGGTCGCCGGCCTGCAGCAGCACCGGCGGGTCGCGGTGCAGGTCGAACAGCGCCACCGGGGTGCGTCCCAGGAGGTGCCAGCCGCCCGGCGATTCCAGCGAGTAGACGTTGGTCAGGTTGGTGGCGATCGCCACCGATCCGGCGGGAACCCGCACCCGCGGCTCGCTGCGGCGCGGCAGCTCCAGCTCCGGCGGGATGATGCCGAGATAGGCCAGCCCCGGCATGAACCCCATCATGAAGGCCTCATACCCGGTGCCGGCGTGCAGCTCGACCACGCGCTCGGGCGACAGGCCGGTGCGCTTGGCGACGTCCTCGAGGTCCGGCCCCATCTCCCCGCCGTACAGGGTCGGGAACTCCCACAGCCGCCCGACGACCGGAGTGCCGCCGGTATCGGCCATCAGGTCCCGCAGGCGCTCCTCGACCGCCCGGCGCGACGTGACCGTCGGGTCGTAGTGCACCATCAGCGAACGCAGGGTCGGCACCAGGTCGACGAGGCCGGGCAGACCGGCCGCCCTTGCGGCTTCGCCGAGCCGCATGACCCGGTGGTTGATCGCCGGGTCGACGGCGTTGCCGAACTCGACCACCAGCGCGGCGTCGCCGGCCGACAGGAAACGGGGAGCCGGACGCGGTTCGGAGTTGGTCTCGGTCATGGACCTGGGCCGTCGGTTGGGTGTTAACTTGCCGGGCCGCGGCGCGGCACCGGCTCCACGATCCCTAGGCTGAGCAACGCATGACACGCAAGGTCAATCTCAACGCCGACATGGCCGAGGGCTTCGGCGCCTACGACATCGGCAACGACACCGCCCTGCTCGACATCGTCACCTCGGCGAACGTCGCCTGCGGCTTCCACGCCGGCGACCCGAACGTCATGGACCGGGTGTGCAAGCTGGCCAAGCAGAAGGGCGTGTCGGTCGGCGCCCACCCCGGCTTCAACGACCTGTGGGGCTTCGGCCGCCGCGCGATGGCGATGCCGGCCGGCGACGTCGAACGCATGGTGATCTACCAGATCGGCGCCCTGCAGGCGATCGCCGCCGCCAACGGCATGAAGGTCACCCACCTGAAAACCCACGGCGCGCTCGGCAACATGGCGGCCGTCGATGCCGACCTGGCGATGGCGGTGGCCCGGGCCATGAAGGCGGTCGACCCGTCGCTGATCTTCCTGGTGCCGACCGGCTCCGAGCTGCTGAACGCCGCCCGCAAGGCCGGCCTGACCTACGCGTCGGAAGTGTTCGCCGACCGCACCTATACCGACGACGGCGACCTGACGCCGCGGCGGCTGCCGAACGCGATGGTCCACGACCCGGCCGAGGCGGTCGAGCGCGTGCTGCGCATGGTCGAGGACCAGGAAGTGGTGTCGACCAGCGGCAAGCGGATCCCGGCCGAAGTGCACAGCATCTGCGTGCATGGAGACGGCCCGACCGCCGTCGAGTTGGCGACCGCGGTGCGCAACGGGCTCGAGGGGGCCGGCGTGGCGGTCGTCACCCTCCCGGAGCTGGGGCTGTCCTGAACGCCGGTCCGCCGGCGACGGACTGAAGCGCCGCCGCCCAGAACCGTCGCCCGCAGGACAGCGGGACGCTCGCTGCCCCGCAAAGGTTGCCGGGAGAAGCACAGCAGGAGGTTCGAGCGCCATGACCAGTCCCGCCTTCGGGAAGGCCGAGTATCAGGCCCGCGTCGCGGCCGCCAGGAAACGGATGGCCGATGCCGGCATCGACGTGCTGGTGGTCACCGAGCCCGCCAACATGTGCTGGCTGACCGGTTACGACGGCTGGTCGTTCTACACCCCGCAATGCCTGCTGGTGGCCCAGGCGCTCGACGAGCCGGTGCTGATCGTGCGCGGCATGGACGCCAACGCCGGCAAGGTCACCACCTACCTCGATCACGGCAACATCCTCGGCTATCCGGACCACTACGTGCAGCAGCCGGACCGGCACCCGATGGACTGGGTCGCCGAGGAGATGGGCCGGCGGGGCATCGCCAAGGGTTCGCTCGGCCTGGAAATGGACAGCTACTATTTCTCGCCGATGGCCTACGAGCACCTGAAGGCCGGGCTGCCGAACTGCCGGGCGGTCAACGCCAACAACCTCGTGAACTGGTGCCGCAGCATCAAGTCGCCGGCCGAGATCGCCTACATGCGCGAAGCCGCCCGCATCGTCGAGCGGTCGATGGCGGTCGGCATCGAGAACGTCAGCCCGGGCACCCGGCAATGCGATGCCGTCGCGGCGATCTACGACGCCCAGATCCGCGGCGCCGGCGGTGTCGGCGGCGACTATCCGGCGATCGTGCCGATGCTGCCGACCGGGATAGGGGCGTCGACCCCGCACCTGACCTGGTCGGACGAACGGTTCAAGACCGGGGAAGCGACGATCCTGGAACTGGCCGGCACCCGACGGCGCTACCACTGCCCGATGGCGCGCACGGTCTCGCTCGGCAAGCCCCCGCAGAAGCTGGCCGACGCCAGCGCGGTGATCTGCGACGGCATCGCCGCTGCGCTGGAGGCGGCCAGGCCGGGCGCCACCTGCGAGGAGGTCGAACAGGCCTGGCGCCGGGAACTGGCGAAGTCCGGCTTCGAGAAGGAGAGCCGCATCGGCTACTCGGTCGGCCTCAACTACCCGCCGGACTGGGGCGAGCACACCATGAGCCTGCGCCCGGGCGACCGCACGGTGATCCGGCCGAACATGGCGTTCCACATGATCCCGGGCCTGATGCTGGACGACTGCGGGATCGAGATCTCGGAGTGCTTCCTGATCACGGAGACCGGCGCCGAATGCCTGTGCGACTTCCCGCGCCCGCTGGTCGTCAAGACCTGAGCCGCCTACGCGGCTCCCTGCCGCGGTCCCCGTCGGGCGGTCAGGGTTGGTCCAGGTATTTCGGCATCGCGTCCCGGAGGATCCGGTCGCGCAGCTCGCCGACGAGGTCCCAGATCGCCGTGGCCCGCTCCGGGTGTCCCGAAACGTACTGGTGGCTCAGCATCAGGTAGTACGGCTTCTCGCGCAGCGGCGGGCCGACCTTCTCGACCCCGGTGATGCCGGCAGTCGTCAGGTAGGCGTCGGCGACCGCCTCGTGATCCGCGACCCCGTCGATGCGCCCGGCCCGCAGCATCCGGAAACTGTCGGCGGTCGTCCGTAGTTCGACGACACTTGCCCCGAGCTCCCTGAGGTCCCGGACGATGGAATAGTTGAGGTTGGCGCCGATCGGCCCGTCCAGGTTGACGAACCGTTCGCCGGTCCAGTCCAGCGCGCTGCCACGCGGCTTGTAGAGCGTGTAGGACAGGGTGGCGAGGCGACGCGACGGGTCGGGCCGGCCGTTCCGCATCGGGTAGACGCCGAAGGTCTCCCTGTCCGGGCTGTGGGAGTACAGAAGCGCCGCGTCGACGTGGCCGGCCTTGAGCTCGGTCAGAACCCGCAGCCCGGGCATCCGCACGAACCGGATGTCGATGTCGAGATGCCGCCCGACCTCCCGCATCAGTTCGACCGTCAATCCGGGCGGCTCCGCCAGCGCCTCCCCCTCGCCCACGACATAGGGGTGGGCCCCGCGATCGTTCAGCCCGACCGTCAGGGCGTCGCGCGCCGCGGCCGGTCGCGCTACCGCCGCCGTCGTCAGCAGGATCGCCGCCAGCAGCATCGCCACTGGCAGGATCGCCGCCGGCAGGATCGCCGCCGGTGTCATTCGGCGTCGCATGGTTCCCTCCCGCAAGAGCTGGTCGCCGGCATCAGGAAAACTGCCTGCGACGAACGAAATCTAGCAGCCGGACTCCCGCTCGGGATCGACTGTCGCGACGACTGATCTTGCAATGCAGCAAAACGTGAGTACATTCCGCGCAACTCTCCGCTACGGAAACCCTACATGCAGCTGCGCAACGTCGCGATCATCGCGCACGTCGACCACGGCAAGACCACGCTGGTCGACGTCCTCCTCCGCCAGTCCGGCACCTTCCGCGCCAACCAGCAGGTGGCGGAACGCGCGATGGATTCCAACGACATCGAGCGCGAGCGCGGGATCACCATCCTCGCCAAGTGCACCTCGGTGCCGTGGAAGGACACGCGGATCAACATCGTCGACACGCCGGGCCACGCCGACTTCGGCGGCGAGGTCGAGCGCATCCTGTCGATGGTCGACGGCGCCCTGCTGCTGGTCGACGCCGCCGAAGGCCCGATGCCGCAGACAAAGTTCGTGCTCGGCAAGGCGTTGGCCCTCGGGCTGCGGCCGATCGTGGTGATCAACAAGGTCGACAAGCCGGAGCAGCGTGCCTACGAAGTCCAGGACGAGGTGTTCGACCTGTTCTCGGCCCTCGGCGCCGACGACAAGCAGCTCGACTTCCCGACCCTGTTCGCGTCCGCCAAGCAGGGTTGGGCGTCGGAGACGCCGGACGAGATCGGCAGCGACATGAGCGTTCTGTTCGAGCGGATCGTGGCGCACGTGCCGCCGCCGACCATCGAGGAGAACGCGCCGTTCCGGATGCTGGCGACCACGCTGGAGGCCGACCCCTATCTCGGCCGGCTGCTGACCGGCCGCATCCTGTCCGGCTCCATCAAGCAGGCGGCGCACATCAAGGCCCTGGACCGGGACGGCCAGGAGATCGAGCGTGCCCGCGTCTCCAAGATCCTGGCCTATCGCGGCCTCGAGCGGACGCCGCTGGAGGAGGCCCATGCCGGCGACATCGTCGCCATCGCCGGGTTCTCCGAGGCCACCGTCGCCGACACCCTGTGCGCCCCCGAGGTCAACCAGGCGATCGCCGCTGCGCCGATCGACCCGTCGACCATCGCCGTCACCTTCTCGGTGAACGACAGCCCGCTGGCCGGCCGCGAGGGCGACAAGGTCACCTCGCGCCTGATCCGCGACCGGCTGTTCCGCGAGGCCGAGGGCAACGTCGCCATCCGGGTGCGCGAGACCGAGGACAAGGACGCCTACGAGGTCGCCGGCCGCGGCGAGCTGCAGCTCGCGGTGCTGATCGAGCAGCTGCGCCGCGAGGGCTTCGAGATGTCGATCAGCCGCCCGCGCGTGCTGATGCGCTCCGACCCCGAGACCGGCCAGCGCCAGGAGCCGATCGACGAGGTCGTGGTCGACGTCGACGACGACTACACCGGCCCGGTGATCGAGGCGATCACCCAGCGCAAGGGCGACCTGCTGGAGATGAAGCCGGCGGGTGCCGGCAAGACCCGGCTGGTGTTCCACGCCCCGGCCCGCGGCCTGATCGGCTATCATGGCGAGTTCCTGACCGCGACCCGCGGTACCGGCATCATGAACCGGGTGTTCCACACCTACGCCCCGTACAAGGGCACGATCCCGGGCCGCCGGGCCGGCGTGCTGATCTCGACCGAGCAGGGCGAGGCCCAGAGCTACGCGCTGATCAACCTCGAGGATCGCGGCCCGCTGATGGTCGGACCGGGCGACAAGGTCTACTCCGGCATGATCCTGGGCGAGCACAACAAGGGCAACGACCTCGACGTCAACCCGCTGAAGGCCAAGCAGCTCACCAACTTCCGGGCCGCCGGCAAGGACGAGAACGTGATCCTGACGCCGCCGATCCGAATGACCCTCGAGAAGGCGATCCCGTACATCGAGGACGACGAGCTGGTCGAGGTCACCCCGAAATCGATCCGCCTGCGCAAGCGTTACCTGGATCCGCACGAGCGCAAGCGAATGGCGAAACGCGCAGCTGCCGAGAGCGCCTGACGAGGGGCCCGGGAACGCCGCGACCGGCGTCCCCGGGGACCGCCATTCACAGGAACGGCAGGCCGGCGACGGTCGCGCGACGCCTGTCGGTTGCGTCGAGCCGAACCGACAGGCCGGTCTCGCCGTCGACCACGTCGTTGCTCAGCAGGGCGACGGCGATGTTGCGCTCGAGGCGCGGCGAGTAGCCGACCTCGCAGACGGTGCCGACGACATCGGTCCCGAGCACGAGATCCAACGGGTGGCCGTTGCCGGACACCGCCTCGCCCTCCACGAACAGCCCGACCCGACGCCGCTTGATCCCGGTGTCGCGGATCGCTCGAAGGGCGTCACGCCCGACGAACGCGTCCGGCCGGTCGAGATGGACCATGCCGCCGAGGCCCAGCTCGAACGGGTTGGCCGGGTACTGCTGGTAGCGGGCGTCGGCCCCGTAGGACAACAGCCCGCTCTCCAGCCGCTCCTGGTCGTTCGGCGCCCCGGGGCCGATATCGTAGCGGCTTCCGGCCCGCTTGACCCGGTCCCACAACTCGCCACCGCGCGAGCCGTCGAGCAGATAGAGCTCGAAGCCGCCCTGCTTCGACCAGCCGGACCGCGCCACGACCAGCGGGATGCCGGCCAGTTCGGTCTCCCGGAACCAGAAGTACCTCAGGTCGTCCACCCAGGCACCGAACAGGTCCCGGGCGACCTGTGCGGCCTTCGGGCCCTGGATCGCCATCGGCGCGGCATCGGGTTCGAAGACGCGGACGTCCAGGCCAAGCTCGCGCGCGATTCCGTCCGCCCACAGCGCGATGTCGCTGTCGGCGATCGAGAGCCAGTAGCGCATCTCGTCGAACTTCAGCAGCACCGGGTCGTTGATCAGGATGCCGTCGTGATTGCACAGCGGGACGTATCGCCCCTGCCCTGCCCGGGTACCCGACAGATCCCGCGTCGTGAGGTAGCTGACCAGGCGTCCGGCATCCGGGCCGACGATCTCCACCTGGCGCTGCGCGCCGACGTCCCACATGGCGACGCCTTCGAGCAGCCGGCGGTACTCCGCCTCCGGGTCTCCGAAATTTCCCGGGATGTACATGTGATTGTAGACGGAGAACGAGCGCACCCCGTCGGCGACCGTGGCGTCGAAGTACGGCGACTTGCGGATGTTGGGGCCGATGTGGATCTGAAACGCCATCGATTTTGTTCCTCTGTGCCCGTGGAGAGCCTGTTCGCACCCCCGCCGCGCCTCCGTCGTCTCAGAGCGCGGCTTCCAGGATGAGATCGCCGTCGGCCGCGATTCCGGCGTCGAGCCAGCCGGCCCGGCGATAGAACCGCTCGGCCCGGGATCCTGGCTGCGTCGAAAGCCGAGCCCGGGCCCAACCGGCACGCCTGAGGTCGCTCAGGACGGTCGACAGGAGCGCCCGGCCGATGCCGCGCCCTTCCTCGGCCGGATCCACGAACAGGGCCCAGACCGATCCATTCGCCGGATCCGCGGCGGCGAATCCGAGAACCCGGCCCGCCTCCTCCCAGAGCCAGAGCCCCCGGTCATCGATGAACGGGCAATAGGCCCCGGCCGGCACCTTGGCCGGATCGCTCAGAACATTCTCGCGGACCGCCGACCGGATGGTCATCAATGCCGGGATGTCCGACCTGTCGGCCAGGCGCAGCCGGGACGCCGGCATCACTAGCCGATCCGCGGCTTCCGTCCCTCGATCGGGTACTGCGGATCGTTGTAGCCCGGGGTCGACGGGTGTCCGGCCACCACCAGGCCATCGATCAGCGCCTCGTCCTCCGTGGTGAAGGCGTAGTCCAGGGCCTTGGCGTAGGACTGCCACTGCTCCATGGTCCGCGGCCCGGCGATGCTGGCGGTGACCAGCCGGTTGTTCAGCACCCACTGCACCGCGACGTCGATCGGGGTCGCGCCCTTGGCCTCGGCGTGCGCCTTGATCTTCTGGGCGATCTCCAGGCTCTCGTGCCGCCACTCGGTCTGCATCATGCGGCGGTCCTGGCGGGCGGCGCGGGTGCCCTCCTCCGGCGTCACGTTCGGCGCGTACTTGCCGGTCAGCACGCCACGGGCCAGCGGGCTGTACGGCACGACGCCGAGGCCGTAGTAGCCGCAGGCCGGCAGGTGCTCGACCTCGGGCATGCGGTTCATGGCGTTGTAGTAGGGCTGGCTCACGATCGGCCGGTCGATGCCGAGGCGGTCGCAGATGCTGCAGATCTCGGCGACCCGCCAGGACCGGTAGTTCGACACCCCGAAGTAGCGGATCTTGCCGGCCTTCATCAGGTCGCCCAGCGCCGTCACCGTCTCGGACAGCGCCGTCGAATGGTCTTCCTTGTGCAGGTAGTAGATGTCGATGACGTCGGTGCCGAGCCGCTTCAGGCTGGCGTCGCAGGCCATCTGCACCCAGCGCCGCGACAGGCCGCCGGAATTGGGGTCGTCGCCGAGCTTGTTGGCCAGCTTGGTCGCCAGCACCCAGCGGTCGCGCTCGGGGCCGATAGCGCGGCCGACGACACGCTCGGATTCGCCGCCGTTGTAGGCGTCGGCGGTGTCGATGAAGTTGACCCCCAGGTCGCGGGCGGCGGCGATGATCTCCCGGCTGTCGGCCTCCGAGGTCGGCCCCCCGAACATCATCGCGCCGAGGCAGAGCGGCGACACCTTGAGGCCGGAGCGGCCGAGCGTGCGGTAGTCCATGGCGATCTCCTTCCGGGCTCCGTTGCCCCTTGTGTCCGGCCGAGCCCCGTGCTCGGATCGAAGTCATCATACAAGTGCGCAAGCCATGCAAGCCCGGGAGCGAACGAACGCCATGACCGAGCCCCTTTCAGCCGAGACCCGCGACAAGCTCGCCTCGGTCAGCACCGCCACCCTTACCACGCAACTGTTCAAGCGCGGCCTGCGCAACGTGTTCATCCAGGGAGTCAGCCGGCTGACCGCCGCCCACGACCGCTCGATGGTCGGACCGGCCTTCACCCTGCGCTACATCCCGGCGCGCGAGGATATCGACACGCTGGACGTGTTCCAGGACTACGACCACCCGCAGCGCAAGGCGATCGAGACCTGTCCCGAGGGCCATGTGCTGGTCATGGACTGCCGTGGCGACGCCAGTGTGGCGTCCGCCGGCTCGATCCTGGTCACCCGACTGATGGTGCGGGGCGCGGCCGGCCTCGTCAGCGACGGCGGCCTGCGCGACTCGCCCGAGATCGCAGAGTTCGACATCCCGGCCTATATCGGCGCCCCGTCGGCGCCGACCAATCTGATCAAGCACCATGCGGTCGAGACCCTGAACGAGCCGATCGGCTGCGGCGGCGTTCCGGTCTACCCGGGCGACATCGTCGTCGGCGACCTGGAAGGCGTGGTGATTGTCCCCCGGCATCTCGCCGACGAGGTGGCGAACGACGCCTGGGAGCAGGAGCAGCTGGAAGAGTTCATCATCGGCGAGGTCCGGTCCGGCAAGCCGCTGCGCGGCACCTATCCGCCGAACGCCGAGACCAAGGCGCGCTACGAGGAGTGGCGCAAGAGCAAGGGCTGAGACCGCTACAGCCAGCTCTCGCACCAGGCCGGGCTGCCGTCGGCCGGGGTGAAGGTCCGGACCTGCCGGACCGGAACCTCGCCGGTGCCGATCCCGCGCGACTCCCAGGAGTGGATCGTGGCGCCGAGGATCCGGGTGACCCGGCCGGTCCCCGGGTCGGCGAACGGCAGGATCATCCGCTCGCCGCGGGCCGGCCGTGCGTCCTCGCTGTAGATCCGGCCGATGACATGGACGATCGCCGGCAGGTCGACGACGAGGTTGAAGTAGCCCAGCACCCGCTCCGCCACCGACGGCTCGGTGACTTCGTTCAGCGTCCGCCCGACCAGCGGAGCGTCGTACGCGGCCCGGATGTGGTCGCCGGTCAGCCGATAGCGGAACTTCCTCGGATTCTCCTCGACCGCGCACAGCCAGACCTGTTCCAGGAGGAACGGGAACCGGACCGGGTCGATGGCATCGACCGGCGGAACCACGGCCCCGCCCCGCGCTTCCAGCCAGTAGGCCAGAAGACGTCTGAAACGGTCGTCTTCGACATGCGAGAAATCGGCTTCGGTGATGGGCATCGACGATACTTCGGCTAGGCTAGCGCCCCCGACCTGACCTAGCACGCCGCAGCCGAACCGAGAAAGGAACATGGAATGACGGGACCGACAGTCGAGCAGGCGATCGCCGACTACGATCGGGCCGCCGCCGACCTGGCGCCGCGCTATGCCGGTCTCGGGGCCGAGCGGTTCATCAAGCGCCACCGGGACCTGCTGCCGGCCCCGCCGGGCCCGATCCTCGACATCGGCGCCGGCAGCGGCGTCCACGCCGTCGGGCTGGCCGAACTCGGCTACCGGGTGGTCGCGGTCGAGCCGTCGGCCGGCATGCGGGCCGAAGCGGTGCGCCTGTTCCCGAATGCCCCGGTCGAGTGGGTCGACGACCGCCTGCCGGACCTCGCAACCGTCCGCGCCCGGAGCGCGCGCTTCGGATTCATCCTGGTGAACGCGGTGTGGATGCACGTCCCGCCGGCCGACCGCGACCGGGCGTGCGCGGCGCTCGCCGCCCTCGCCGCCCCGGGTGCCGCGGTATCGATGGCGGTCCGTCAGGGCCCCTCGCCGGCCGACCGGCCGATGCACGATTGCGACCCCGACGTCATCAGCGCCGAGATGGCCCGTCACGGCTTCGAGGAGATCGCCCGAAGCACCCACAGCGCCGATCTCGGAACGCCCGGTGTGACGTTCGTCCGACTCAACTTCCGCTTCGCGGCACCCGCCGCCTGACATCGAGCCCGAGGCCCCCATGAGCTACGAGACCATCGTCGTCGACCGGATCGGCAGCATCGCCCGGATCGCCCTGAACCGGCCGGAGAAGCGCAACGCCGTGAACGACACGGTCCACGAAGAACTGCGCGACGCGCTGTCGGCCCTGGAGCGCGGCGGCGACGCCAGGGCACTGATCCTGACCGGTACCGGCGACCGAGCCTTCTGCTCGGGACAGGATCTATCCGCCCGCATGCCGCCGAAGGACGGCCGACCGGTCCGCGATCTCGGGGCCGGGCTGGAGAAGAGCTACAACGCGCTGATCCGCCGGTTGCGCGACCTGCCGATGCCGATCGTCACGGCGCTGAACGGCGTCGCCGCCGGCGCCGGGGCCGGCCTGGCGCTGGCCGGCGACGTCATGGTGGCAGCCCGTTCCGCCTCGATGGTGATCTCGTTCGCCCGGATCGGCCTGGTGCCGGACGCCGGGGTGACGCACCACCTGCCCCGACTGATCGGCGAAGGCCGGGCGCTGGCGGCGGCGCTGACCATGGAGCCGATCGACGCCGAAAAGCTGCAGGCCTGGGGCGTCGCCTGGCAGGTCGTCGAGTTCGCCGAGTTGCCGCAGGCCGGCCTGGCGCTCGCCGAACGGCTGTCCGCCCTGCCGCCGAAAGCGGTGGTCGGCACCCGCCGGCTGATGCGGGCCGCACTCGGCAACGACCTCAACACCCAGCTCGCGATGGAGCGCGACCTGCAGCGCGAATGCGGGTTCTCCTACGACTACGGCGAGGGCGTGAACGCCTTCCTGGAGAAGCGCCCGCCGAACTTCACCGGCCGCTGAGCCCGGCCCAGGTGGCGGCACCGATCCGGTAGAGGACGTGCCGCCGCAGCGGGTGTCCGTCGGGGAGCGACGGGTGCTCGAAGTCGTCGGCCGGGTCGCTGGTCATGCCGAGCCGTTCCATCACGGCGCGGGAGCGGGTGTTGCCCACGGCCGTGAACGACACGATCTCGTCCAGGCCGAGCCGGCCGAAACCGAAGCCCAGGCAGGCCCGCGCCGCCTCGCTGGCGTAGCCCTTGCCCCAGGCCGACCGGGCCAGGCGCCAGCCGACCTCGACGCACGGCCCGCACGGGATCGGGTAGCCCGGCACGTTGAGGCCGACGAACCCGGCGAACGGCTCGCCGCCCTTCACCTCGACGGCGTACCAGCCCCAGCCGTTCTCGGCCATTCGCTCGACCACCAGAGCGGCAAGCGCGTCACTCTCCTCGCGGCTCAGAAGCTTCGGGAAGTACCGCATCACCTCGGGGTCGGCGTTGAGCGCGGCGAACGGCGCCCGGTCCTCGTCGCGCCAGGCGCGCAGGATCAGGCGATCGGTCTCGATGGGAATGATGTCGGTCATGGCGGCGCGACAATAGGCTGAGCCGACTATGCTTGCTAGAGTCGCCGAAACCGTCCGGGGAAGCCGCCGATGTCGATCCGCATCTACCACAATCCGCGCTGCTCGAAGTCGCGGCAGACCCTGCAGCTGCTTCGCGACCACGGGCACGATCCGGAGATCGTCGAGTACCTCAAGCACCCGCCGTCGGCGGTCGTGCTGGACGGCCTGCTGCGGGCGCTGGGCATGCAGCCGCGCGACCTGATGCGCCACAAGGAGGCGCCCTACAAGGAACTCAACCTCGACGACCCGGCCCTGACCCGCGGCGAGCTGATCATGGCGATGGTCGAGAACCCGGTGCTGATCGAGCGGCCGATCGTGGTGAACGGCGACAAGGTCGCGCTCGGCCGCCCGCCCGAGGCGGTGCTGCGCATCCTGTAGCTCCCGCAGGGCCGGGTCCCGGCTCTCCGCGGCGGCGCCGCTCCGGCCGGGATGCGGGCCTGACGTTCCTCATCCCGGACGGCGCGCAGCGGCGATCCGGGGCCTGCGGCGATCCGGGGCCTACGAGCCCACCTACTCGGCCGCCCGCACGTTCGGGCGGGCGAACCGGGCCTCCATCTCGCGCCGCACCTTCACCGCCTGGGAGGTCTCGTCGACCTGCACGTCGGCCCAGGCGAGCGGCTCGCCCTGCTTGATGTCGCGCAGCAGCTTGACGTTGTGGGCGAGGCCGAGCGGCAGGTAGCCGTTCTCCAGCGAGGTCTCGGCCGGGGTCTGCTTGCCCCAGACGCAGTATCCGCCCTCGCCGTCCAGCATTTCGCCGGCCTTCAGGTCGCGCTTGGCGGTCGCCACCACGTCCGAATGGAAGCCGATCGGACAGCCGGTCGGATCTTTGCGGAGCGCTGCCGAGGCGACCGACACGCCGAGTTCCAGCCCGATCATGTGGGTCGGGCGGTACAGCGCGGCGTACCGGAACGAGCTGTCGTGCAGCATCCGGTACTCCTCGAAGCACCAGGTCGCGTAGTCGGTCTCGGCCTCGATCACCACGTAGGTGCCGAACTGCAGGTGGACCGGCACCTCGGAGCCGTCGCGGTACAGCGACGACACCACCTCGGTAGTGCCGGCGAAGTCGACCTGGCCGCCGGCCGATCTCGGCTTGCAGACCTCGGCCAGTTCGAGCCGCGACGACGGCGGGAAGTGCAGCCCGTCGGCCTGCGGCCGGAGCCCGGTCGCGTTGCACACCGCCGACATCTCGATCCCGGACTTGGTCCCGTCGATGAAGCTGTTGAACATCTTGGGGTTCATCCGGCCGCGCTTCACCATCTCCAGGTCGAAGCCGAAGTTCTCCCAGACGGTGTCCGGCGTGGACTCGTGGTAGCGCGGCAGGTAGCGCGTGCCCTTGCCGGCGCACACCACCTTGAAGCCGACCGAGCGGGCCCAGTCGACGTGCTCGCAGATCAGCGCCGGCTGGTCGCCCCAGGCCATGCTGTACACGACCCCGGCCGCCTCGGCCTTGGCGGCCAGCAGCGGTCCGGCGACCACGTCGGCCTCGACGTTGACCATGACCACGTGGCGGCCGTTCTCGATCGCCATCAGGCAGTGCCTGATGCCGACCGCCGGATCGCCGGTGGCGTCGATCAGCACCTCCAGCCCGTCGGCCCTGATCAGCGCCTCGGCATCGTCGGTGACGAAGGTCGAGCCGTTGGCGAGGGCGTCGGCGAAGCCGCTCGCGGCATAGCGTTCCGCCTCCCAGCCGATGTGCCGGAGCTGGTCCTTGGCCCGCGCGACGTCGAGGTCGGCGATGCCGAGCACGTGGGTGCCCTTGGTCAGCCGGGCCTGCGACAGGTACATGGCGCCGAACTTGCCGGCTCCGATGATCCCGACCCGGACCGGATTGCCGTCTTCCGCCCGCTTGGCGAGCATGCGGGACAGGTTCATCGCTTCCTCCGTCGCCCTTGTCAGGCTGCCTGGCGTTCCTGCTTCACCAGCTCGGCCAGGCAGTCGTCCGGCAGCGGCGCGATCGGCGTGAAGTCGCGATGGGCGATCCACTCCTTGCGCTTGAACGCCCGGATGTGGTTGTCGACGTGGCACAGGCTCAGATAGACGATGGTCCGCGGGAACGGGCTGATGTTCGGCGGGCTGGCGTGCACCAGGTTGCCGTGGAACATGATCACCGATCCGGGAGCCCCGGTCGGTGCGACGCAGCCGCCCTCGTTCGCCAGCCGGGTCACCTCGTCGCGCGACAGCGTCCACAGCGGATAGCTGGTGGTCGCCAGGTCGTGCCCGGCCTGCAGGGTGCCACCCTTGTGGCTGCCGGGAATGAACATCAGCGGGCCGTTGACGGCGCTCACCTCGTCGAGGAACAGCGCGATGTTCATGGCCCGCGGCTCCGGCATCTCGTCGTCGCGGTGCCAGGTGCCGAAGTCCTGGTGCCACTGCCAGACCTCGCCGTCGAAGGCGGCCTTGGCGTTGATCTTGAACTGGTGCATGTACACCGGCCCGTCGAGCAGCTGCATCACCGGCTCGACCAGCCGGGGGTGGGCGCCCAGGCGCCGGAATCCCTCGTCGTACTTGTGCGCGGCGAAGGCGGTGCGGGCGACACCGGAGCTCTCCCGCCAGACCTCCTCGCGGTCCATCGTGAAGATCGCGTCGGCCCGCCGCCGCAGCACCCCGACCTCGTCGGCCGTGAAGGTGTTCGGCAGGAACAGGTAGCCCTCTTTGTCAAACCGCTCGAGCTGACCTTGATCGAGTTGCATGGCGTTTCGTCCCTTTGTTGAGCTTGCCGGCAATCGACCGAGCCTGGTCGATCAGCCGTTGGCGGGTTTCCTCTCCCGCCTTCAAGGCGTGTTCCCGGGCCCGGGTCCCGGCCTTCTCGACATCGCCGGCCCTGATCGCGTCGGCGATCCCGGCGTGCTCGCGCCAGATCCGCTCGGCGATCGCCGGATCGAACTTGATCACCACCATCACCCGCCGGATCTGCGGCCGCTGCGCCTCGGCGACTTCGGACAGGACGGGGTTGCCCGACAGGGCGTTGACGGCCGCGTGGAACCGCATGTCCCAGTCGACCGCGGTGGCGATGTCGCGCCCGAGCTCGGCGGCGAACCCGTGTTCGATGCAGCTCTGGAGTTCCGAGGTGTCGATCGACGGGTCCGCGGCGACCCGCCCGGCGGCCAGGCCGGCGGCGAGGCCGTCGAGCACCGCACGGACCTGGAAGAGCTGGTGAAGCCGGTCCGGGTCGACCGGGGCCACGACTAGCCCGCGAACGCCCTGCTCGACCGCCAGGCCGGCGTTCTTCAGCATGGCCAGGGCGTGGCTGACCGGCTGGCGGGACACCCCGAGATCGGCGGCGAGCTGCTCCTGCCGCAGCCGGTGGCCGGGCGGAAGCGCCCCGGCCGCGATGGCGTCGACCAGGCGCTCATACACCTGGTCGATCAGAACCGGTCGGGAATCGAGGGCGCGCAGTTCCAACAGATGCCTCCCTTGGAATTCTGAATTCAATATTGGTTCGTTCCGGGAGTCAACCTACCCAAAAAGCGAAGGGCCGCCCAGACGGGCGGCCCTCAACTCTGTCGTTCTCCCCTGGTATCAGGCGAGGTCGAAACGGTCGGCGTTCATCACCTTGTTCCAGGCGGCCACGAAGTCGGTCACGAACTTCGACTTCGCGTCGTCCTGGGCGTAGACCTCGGCCAGCGCCCGGAGCTCGGAGTTCGAGCCGAAGATCAGGTCGACCCGGGTGCCGGTCCACTTCACCTGGCCGGTCTTGCGGTCGCGGCCCTCGAACACGTCCTCCTTGCCGGGAGCCTTCGACCACGCCGTGCCCATGTCGAGCAGGTTCACGAAGAAGTCGTTGGTCAGGGTCTCCGGACGGTCGGTGAACACGCCGTTCTGCGAGCGCTGGAAGTTGGCGTTCAGCACGCGCATGCCGCCGAGCAGGACCGTCATCTCCGGCGCGGTCAGCGTCAGGAGCTGGGCGCGGTCGATCATCAGCTCCTCGGCCGACACCGTGTACTTGCCCTTCTCGTAGTTGCGGAAGGCATCGGCGATCGGCTCGAGGACGGCGAACGAGTCGACGTCGGTCTGCTCCTCGGTCGCGTCGGTGCGTCCCGGCGTGAACGGCACCTCCACGGCGTGGCCGGCGGCCTTCGCGGCCTGCTCGACGGCCGCGCAGCCGGCCAGGACGATCAGGTCGGCGAGCGAGACCTTCTTGCCGCCGGACTGGCCGTCGTTGAACGCCTTGCGGACGCCCTCGAGGGCATCCAGCACCTTGGCCAACTGCGCCGGCTCGTTGACCTCCCAGTCCTTCTGCGGCGCCAGACGGATCCGGGCACCGTTGGCCCCGCCGCGATTGTCGGATCCGCGGAAGGTCGAGGCCGAAGCCCAGGCGACCGAGACCAGTTCGGAGACCGACAGGCCGGTGGCCAGGATGTCGGCCTTGAGCTTCTTGACGTCGTTCGCATCGACCAGCGGATGGTCGACCGCCGGAACCGGGTCCTGCCAGATCAGCTGCTCGTCCGGCACCTCCGGGCCCAGATAGCGGGCGATCGGCCCCATGTCACGGTGGGTCAGCTTGAACCACGCGCGGGCGAAGGCGTCCGCGAACTCGTCCGGGTTGGCGTGGAACCGCCGCGAGATCTTCTCGTAGGCCGGATCCATGCGCATCGCCATGTCGGCGGTGGTCATCATGGTGGTGACCTTCTTCGAGGGATCACCGGCCGATGGCGCCATGTCCTTCTCGGCGACGTCCTTGGGATGCCACTGCCAGGCGCCGGCGGGGCTCTTCACCAGTTCCCACTCGTAGCCGAACAGCATGTCGAAGTAGCCGTTGTCCCACTGCGTCGGGTTCGGCGTCCACGCCCCCTCGATGCCGCTGGTGATCGCGTCGTCGAGCTTGCCGGACTTGTAGCTGCTCAGCCAGCCGAAGCCCTGCGCCTCGATCGGGGCGCCCTCGGGATCCGGGCCCACATGGGACGCCGGACCGGCGCCATGGGCCTTGCCGAAGGTGTGACCGCCGGCCGTCAGCGCCACCGTCTCCTCGTCGTTCATGGCCATACGCGCGAAGGTCTCGCGGATGTCGCGGGCCGACGCCAGCGGGTCCGGCTTGCCGTCCGGGCCCTCGGGGTTGACGTAGATCAGGCCCATCTGCACGGCCGCGAGCGGGTTCTCGAGATCACGCTCACCGGAGTAGCGGCTGTTCGGCTTGTCGCTGGTCGCCAGCCACTCGGTCTCGGAGCCCCAGTAGACGTCCTCTTCCGGCTCCCACACGTCGGGACGGCCGCCGCCGAACCCGAAGGTCTTGAAGCCCATCGATTCCATGGCGACGTTGCCGGCCAGCACCAGCAGGTCGGACCAGGAGATCTTGTTGCCGTACTTCTGCTTGATCGGCCACAGCAGCCGGCGCGCCTTGTCCAGGTTGCCGTTGTCGGGCCAGCTGTTCAGCGGGGCGAAGCGCTGCTGGCCGGTACCGGCGCCACCGCGACCGTCGCCGGTGCGATAGGTACCGGCGGCGTGCCAGGTCATCCGGATGAACAGCCCGCCGTAGTGACCGTAGTCCGCCGGCCACCAGTCCTGCGACTCGGTCATCAGCGCGGTGAGGTCCTTCTTCAGGGCCGCGTAGTCGAGCTTCTTGAACGCCTCGGCGTAGTTGAAGCCCTTGCCCATCGGGTCGGACTTGTCGGAGTTCTGGCGCAGGAGCTTCAGGTTCAGCCGGTTCGGCCACCAATCCTGGTTGGTCACCCATTTCGACATGTTGGGTGCGTGCAGGACCGGGCAGCCACTGGCGCTGGGATGTTCGTTTCCGTCCATAAATACCTCCCGAAATGGATAGATGGGTCGACCTGGCTCTGAGATCGCACCACCGGTTGATCGAGGGAACTCTTATCGATCTATCTTATCGATAGCGTTTTGCTATCACGTGTCCCGGCGGACAGACCGGACGGAGGCGATGCGGCCACGACGGCGCCACAGCGTCGTCAACCCGCCGGCCGAGACCACGGCCTGCCAGCCGCGGCTGCCGGACGGCGCGCGCGGACCGCCGGCGGCCGCCCGGACGGCGTCGCTATCCCTGGATTTCGCGGGAACGGTGGTCTTCAGGTGCAGGATCACGCTGGCCTCCATCCTGTTCTGCCAGGCCCGTTCAGCCGGGCCTGCTCTGTCGGGCTTGCCCTGCCGGGAACTGTCCGACGATGGAGGATATGGTGACAGGACCTCGATATTAGAATGAGTCCAAACTGCCGATCGTAGCGATAGGGAGAAGCTATGCCCGGGCGCTACCGACGGTCAGGCCGCCGCACACGTAAAGTACCTGCCCGGTGACGAACCCGGACCGGCCGTCGAGGAAGAACGCCACGGCGTTGGCGATGTCCTCGGGTTGGCCGAGTCGCCCGACCGGTATGGAATCGAGGATCTTTCGGGTCCGCGGGTCCTGCGAGGGATTGGCGGCATGCCAGAGCGGAGTCTCGATGCTTCCCGGCGCCACCGCATTGGCGGTGATGCCGTCGCGCGCCAGTTCCAGCGCCCAGGTCTTCATCAGCCCGTGCAGCGCCGCCTTCGACGCCGCGTAGCTGGTCCGCAGTTCCTTGCCGAGCGCGGCCCGCGACGAGATCGCCACGATCCGGCCCGACCGGGCGGCCCGCATCCCGGGCAGCAGTGCCTGGGTGATGCGGATCGTGGTCTTCACGTTGAGCGCCATGACGTCGTCGAAGTCCGACAGCCGGGTCTCGTCCAGCAGGTTCGGCCGGACGTGCCCGACGTTGTGGACGACCCGGGTGATCGGCCCGCCGGCAAGCGCCTCTCGGACCGCGGCGTCGGTGGCGTCGCCGTCCATCAGGTCGACCGGGATCCAGTGCGCCGTCGTCGACGGCTCCGGGGCCTCGCGGTCGAGGATGACCACCTCGTAGCCGTCGTCCAGCAGCCGTTCCACGACGCCCCGCCCGATCGAGCGCGCGCCGCCGGTGACCAGCACCCGTTCCGCCATCGTCTCCTCCCTGCCCGGCCCGGGTCTTCAGGCGTCGATCGTGCGGATCGGGCTGCCCTTTGCCCAGGCCGCGATGTCCTCGACCATCTGGCCGTAGAACAGCCGGTAGGTGTCCTCGGTGACGTAGCCGATGTGCGGGGTCAGCACGACGTTGTCCAGGCCGCGGATCGCCGCGTCGGCCGGCAGCGGCTCCTCCGAGAACACGTCGATCGCGGCGGCCCGGATCTTGCCCGCCTTCAGGGTCTGGTACAGCGCCGTCTCGTCCACGATCGGCCCGCGCGAGGTGTTCACAAGGATCGCGCCCGGCTTCATGCGGGCGAGGTCCTCCGCCCCGACCAAGCCGGTGGTGCGGTCAGACAGCAGCAGGTGGATGGTCACCACGTCGGCCCGCTCGAACAGCTCCTGCTTGGAGACCAGTTCGGCCCCGACCTCGGCGCAGCGCTCGGCCGTCAGGTTCTGGCTCCAGGCGACGGTCTTCATGCCGAACGCCGAGGCGCCGATCTTCGCGACCGCCGAGCCGAGCCGGCCGAGGCCGACGCAGCCGAGGGTCTTACCGGCGAGGTCGAAACCCATGCGGGTCTGCCAGCCACCCTGCCGCATCACCATGTGGTCGTGCGGCACGTGCCGGGCCGTGGCCAGGATCAGCGCCCAGGTGTGCTCGGTGGTGGTGGTGCCGGAGGTCTCGGTGCCGCAGCAGACGACCCCCCGCTTGCGGGCGGCCGCGAAATCGACCGACTTGTTGCGCATGCCGCTGGTGATGAACAGCTTCAGGTTCGGCAGCCGCTCGAACACCGCCGCCGGGAACGGGGTGCGCTCCCGCATAGCGCACACCACCTCGAAATCCTTCAGGCGGTCGACCAGCGCGTCGTGCTCGACGAGGTTGTCGTTGAACACGACCGGCTCGAACCCGGCCGGCAGGCTGCCCCAGTCGGCCATGTCGAGCGCGGCGTCGGCGTAGTCGTCCAGGATCGCGATCTTCGGCATCACATCCTCCCTGACGAGGTGAAGTTCACCTCGTAACTGTTTGTTATATAGACTGCCGGCGCTTCTCGACGACGACACCCTCCGCGGCTAGGCCTTCGATCTCCTCCGGCGAGAACCCGTGGTCGGCCAGGATCTGCCGGCTGTGCTCGGCGAACCGCGGCGGCCGGCTCTTGATCGAGCCCGGAGTGCGCCGGAACTTGATCGGGATGCCCCACGACCGGTAGCCGTCCTTCTCGACCGCCATCTGCCGGTGGATGGTGTGCGGGTGGTTCATCACCTCCTCGGTGTTGCGCACCGGCCCGATCGGCAGGCCGGCGGCCAGCAGCCGGTCGGTCAGCTCGTTGCCGTCGACCTCGGCCAGCAGCACCTCGAGCTCGGCCCGCAGCTCGTCGCGGTTGACCAGACGGTCGCCGTTGGTCGCGAACCGCGGGTCGTCGCCCAGCTCCGGCTTGCCGAGCTCCTTGCACAGCCGCTTGAATGCCCGGTCGTTGCCGCCGGCGACGAACACGTCGACGGTCCTGGTCGGGAACAGGTCGTACGGGCTGATGTTCGGGTGCTGGTTGCCGGTCTGCTTCGGCACCTTGCCGGACAGGTAGTAGTTGGCGACGTGCGGGTGCATGAGCGCCAGGCCGCAGTCGTACAGGGTCATGTCGATATACTGGCCGAGCCCGGAGTTCGCCCGCTCGTACAGCGCCATCATGATGGCGTTGCAGGCGTACAGGCCGGTGCCGATGTCGACCATGGCGAGGCCGAGCCGGGTCGGCCCGCTGTCCGGCGCGCCGTTCACCGAGAAGTGCCCGACCATCGCCTGGATGATGCCGTCATAGCCCGGGAAGCCGCCATACGGCCCGTCCTCGCCGAAGCCGGAGATCCGGCAGTGGACCAGCTTCGGGAACCGCTCGCGCAGCACCGCCTCGTAGCCGAGGCCCCAGCGCTCCATCGAGCCGGGCTTGTAGTTCTCGATCAGCACGTCGGCGCCGTCGAGCAGGCGCAGCAGCACCTCCCTGCCCTTGTCGGTCGAGAGATCGAGGCCGAGCGACCGCTTGTTGCGGTTCACGCCCAGGAAGTAGCTGGCGTCGCCGCCGTCGTCGAACGGCGGTCCCCAGTCGCGCACCTCGTCGCCCTGCGGCGGCTCGATCTTGACGATGTCGGCCCCGTGGTCGCCCAGGAGCTGGGTGCAGTAAGGCCCGCCCAGCACACGGGTGCAGTCGATGACCTTGAGGCCGGCGAGCGCGCCGCCGGAAGCTGTGGCGTCGGCCACGGTATCCTCCACTCGGATTGAACGATCGGATGCTGTTGGTCGGTACGGCGTCAGGCGGCCTGGGCGATCCCGAACACCCGCTCGGCGAAGGCCGGGTAGATCTCGGCGATCTGCCGGGCCACCGGGCCGCGGATCAGTGCCAGGGTCTCGGCGTCCGGCACCGGGGTCTCGGGCACCGAGGCCGGCACGTCGTACTCGAAGCCGGTGTTCTCGGCGATCTCCTCGACCGTGTGGCCGGGATGCACGCTCTCCAGCACGAACCGGGCGCCGGCCTTGTCGAAGTCGAACAGGCAGCGGTCGGTGATCAGCTTGTACGGGCCGCCCGGCCGGTAGACGTTCGGTTCCGACACGCCCGGTGCGGAGACGAAGTCGACCTTGTCGACCAGTGTCCGCCTGGTGTGCTCGAGCCGGAACAGGATGACGCGCGGCACCACGTAGTACAGGTAGCCCGAGCCGAAGGAACCGGGGAACCGCGCCTTCGGACGGTCCGGGTCGCCGATCGACACCAGGTTGATGTTGGCGCGGCCGTCGATCTGGGCGCCGCTCAGGAAGAACGCGTCGATCCGCCCCTGGCCGGCGCAGTCGAACAGCTCCTTGCCGCCGTCGGTGAAGAAGTTGTTGTCGCGCGAGCCCAGCACCGAGACCCGCGGGACGGTGCCCGACTTGGCCCGGGCCAGCAGCGCCGCCGCGCCCGGCACCGGCGACGACGCGCCGACCGCCACGTGCCGCAGCCCCGCCAGCATCCCGGCGATCGCGCCGATCAGGATCTCTTCCAGCTGGATATCGCTCATTCCGCGGCCTCCCGCCCCAGGACGGTCTCGGCGAGATAGCGCTGGAAGCCCTCCTCGGTGCGCGCCAGCTCGGCGTACTGCGCCAGGTGGTCGTTGTCGGCGCCGTAATAGCCCGGCACCGCCTGCGGCCATGCCCCGTTCTTCGCCTCGGCCAGGGCCGTGACGTACAGCGACGGGATGGTGCCGGCGGCCGTCGTCTCGTCGGCGATCAGGTCGTCGTCGACGATCTTCTCGACCGTCACCAGGGTGTCGCGGGCGGCGTGGGCCATCAGCATGCACTCGCGCCGCACGCCGACCCAGACGTTGCCGCTGCGGTCGGCCTTGCGGGCGTGGAACACCGCGAAATCTGGCCGCAGCGCCGGAATCGCCACGACGGGGTCGTCCTCGCCGAACGGATTGTCGATCACCTTCCAGTCGGACCGGCGGGCCAGGATGTCGGAGCCGATCAGCCCGCGCATCGTGCTGAACGGCGCCCCGCGCTCGGCCGCCTGCAGGCCGGCATGCACCGCCGGACAGGTCGCATCCATGGTCCGGATCGTCCCGGCCTTCACGGCAGCGGTGAACCGTGGCGCCAAGCCGTGCTCGCCCAGGGTGACCGCCGAGGTCTCGGCCGTGTTAACACAGCCGGCACCAATCAGCAGGTCGCCCTGGTAGCCGAACACCGGCACGCCGACCAGGTGCAGGTCGCGCACGCCTCGGCGGATCGCGGCCCGCCACAGGGCGTTGGCGCCCGGCGTGTAGTCGGGCGGGACCGCCACCTTGGCGCCGTCCGGAATCCGGGCGGCCAGGGCCTCGACGCTCGGCAGCATGTCGGTCATGGGAGTCCTCCTGAAACTCGGCCGAATACTGCGCTCCGGCGGACGGAGCGGCAACCGTCCCCTGCGTGACGACACCGTTCGCCGCCGGGAGACGCAGGCTGCTACTGCCCGAAGCCCTCGACCGCCGCCGGATAGCCGTTGTAGGCCTGGGCCACGGTCCAGCCGGCGTCGATCGGCAGGGTCACTCCGGTGATGACGGCGGCCTGCTCGGACAGCAGGAAGACGATGCCGTCGGCGATGTGGCGCGGATAGACCAGCACCTTCAGCGCCCCGGAATCCTTGATCTTCTCCGGGTCCCGGTGACCGCTGTCGATGCGCGCCTGGATCGCCGGGGTGATGGTGTAGGTCGGCGCGACGGCGTTCACCCGGATGCCGTGGATGCCGTACTCGCAGGCCAGGATCTCGGTCAGGTGCCGGACCGCCACCTTGCTGACGTTGTAGGCCGGGATCGGCATGACGGCGAAGCTGTTGATCGACGCCAGGTTGACGATCGCGCCGGCCTGCCGGGCCTTCATCCGGCGCGCGGCGGCGACGTTGACCGACCAGGTCCCGCGATAGTTCACGTCCATGACGCGGTCGGCCTCGGCGCGATCCATGCGCTCGGTCGTGATCGCGTTCTGCAGGATGCCGGCGGAGTGCACCACCGCGCCGACCGGGCCGATCCCGACCTCGATGTCGTCGAACAGGTCCTCGACCGCCTTGTCGTCGGCGACGTCGATGGCGCGGACATGCACGGTGCCGCCGGAGCGGCGCAGGCTGTCGGCGACCGTCTCGGCGGCCTCGAGGTTGCGGTCGGCGATCACCACCACCTCGCCGGCGGCGGCCAGCTTCTCGGCGGTCGCGTGCCCGATGCCACTGGCACCGCCGGTCACCACCGAAATGCGTCCCTGGGTCATGCGTCTCTCTCCCGAAGGTCTGCTTTGTTGTCGGCTACAGGGCAGCGTCGATCTCGGCCTCGGTCAAGCCGGCCTCGCGCAGCACCTCGCGGCCGTGCTCGCCCAGCCGCGGCTGGTGGTGGCGCACCGGCAGCGACTGGCGGTCGAAGCGGAACGCCGCGTCGGGGATCTCCAGCGCTCCTTCGCTCGGGTGCTCATAGGGCCGGAAGAAGCCGATCGCCTGCAGTTGCGGGTCGTCGCGCAGTGCCTCCAGCGTGTTGACCGGCCCGCAGGGAATCTCGGCTTCCCGCAGCGCCTGCAGCCACTCCGCCGTGCTGCGCTTCGCGACCTCGACGCCGGCGATCGCATACAGGTCGTCGATGTTGCGCGACCGGGCGGCGATGCTCTCGAAGCGCGGCTCGCTGGCCCGCTCCGGCATGCCGACGAGGTCCCAGAACCGCGACCACTGCCTGTTGGTGTAGGGCAGCATGCAGATATAGCCGTCGCTGGTGGCGTGCGGCCGACGCTGCTTCGACAGCGCCCGGACGTAACCCATCTGCCCTTCCGGCGGCGAGAAGGTGGCGCCGTACTGGTGCTCGATCATGGTGTAGCCGACCATGGCCTCGAACATGGCGGTCTCGACGTAGACGCCCTTGCCGGTCCGGAACTTCTGGAACAGCGCGGCCACCAGCCCGGTGGCGGCCAGCAGGGCGGCACTCTTGTCGGCCACCACCGACGGTGCCAGAACCGGCGCCCCGTCGCGCGCCGTGAACGCACCGGCGAACCCGGACTCGCCCTGGATCACGTCGTCATAGGCCGGCCGGGTGGCGTACGGCCCGTCCTCGCGATAGCCGTGCAGCCCGCCGTAGACGATCTTCGGGTTGCGCGCCATGACCGCGTCCGGCCCGAAGCCGAGCGAGACCATCTTCTGCGGCCGCATGTTGTGGACCAGCGCCTCGGCACCGTCGATCAGGCGCCACAGCGCCTCCTTGGCGGCCGGCTTCTTCAGGTCCAGCACCACGCTGCGCTTGTTGCGGTTGGAGCCGAGGAACACCGCCCCCATGCCCGGGTTGCGGGCCGGCCCGAGCACGCGGGTGGCATCGCCCTCCGGCGGTTCGATCTTGATGACGTCGGCGCCCAGGTCGCCCAGGATCTGGGTCGCATAGGGCCCGTAGATGATCGACGTGATGTCGATCACCCGCAGCCCGGACAGCGGCAGGAACACGGCGTTCTCCCCGATTACCTCCGCTGGTCGAACCGCCGGCCGACCAGGGCGGCGGCGATGTTCGTCTTCTGGATGTCGATGGCGCCGCCGGCGATGCCCCAGCCCCAGCCGTCGCGCAGCTTCTGCTCCATGCCGTACTCCTTGGCGTAGCCGTAGGCCCCCATGACCTGCAGGCCGGCGCCGGCGACGTCGCGCACGATCTCGTTGGCGAAGCACTTGGCGAGCGAGCTGTCGAGCACGCTCGGCAGGCCGTCCTCGGCGTTCTTGGCGGCCCGCCAGATCAGCAGCCGCGAGGCCTCGACCTTCATCGCCATCTCGGCGAGCTTGAGCTGCACCGCCTGGAACTCGACCAGGTTCTTGCCGAACGCCTTGCGCTCCTGGACGTAGGCCAGCGACTGGTCGAGGGCGGCCTGGGCGATCGCCAGGCACATGGTGGCGTTGCCGCAGCGCTCCAGGTCGAACGCCTCCATGAGCTGGCGGAAGCCGCCGCCTGCCGGGACGATCAGGTTCTCCTTCGGGACCCGAACGTCGTCGAAGAAGATGTCGGCCGACGGGATGCCGCGGAAGCCCATCAGCCGCTCGCGCTCGCCGAACGACACGCCCGGCATGCCCTTCTCGACGTACAGCGCGCCGATGCCCTTGGCGCCCGGATCGTCCGACAGCTTGGTGTAGACCACGTAGGCGTCGGCATGACCGCCGCCGGAGCACCAGCGTTTCTGGCCGTTCAGCACGAAGTGGTCGCCGGCGTCGACCGCCCGGGTCTTCAGGTCGGTCAGCGCCGTGCCGGCATCCGGCTCCGACATCGCGACCGCGCACACCAGCTCGCCGGCGCAGACCTGCGGGACCACGCGCTTGGCGAGTGCGGAATCCGCGAAGTGCTCGACCGCCCGCACCGGGCCGACCGAGCTCTCGAAGATCGGGAACGCGACCGCCGGGGAGACCTTGGCGAACTCCTCGAGCACGATCAGCGCCTCGAGGTTGCCGAGCCCCAGCCCGCCGAACTCCTCGGCGACGTTGATGCCGAGGAAGCCCATCTCGGCATAGCGCTTGATCCACTCCTTCGGCAGCGCCTCGTCCTCGACCTCGAGCCGCTTCGCGACCTCGGTCATCTCGCCCTGGGCGAAGTCGCGCGCGGTGTCGCGCAGCCGCTGCTGATCCTCGGTGAGCCTGAAATCCACGGTGTCGTCCTCCCGAACCGAAACGCGCCTGAACCATACCGCCGGGCGGTTCGCTGTAAATGAAAGCTTTTATCATCTGTTGAAATAGCGTAGAGCGACCCGGCCCGGCAACAGAGCGGTGATCCCATGCCCTCCTACCGGCCCGTCACGGCAACCCTGCGCGGTCTCGAAGTCCTGTCGGCCACCAGCCGGCTCGGCTCGCGCGCGACCCTGGCCGAGATCCACCGGCTCACCGAACTCGACAAGTCGACCATCCTGCGGATGCTGGAGACCCTGGAGCACGCCGGCTTCGTCGTGCGCGACGACGATCGCCGAAGCTGGCAGGTGACCGGCAAGACCCTGCAGCTCAGCGCCGGCTACGACCGCCACCGGGCCGTCGGCACCATCGTCGCCCCGGCCCTGGCGGCCTTCCGCACCAAGGTCGGCTGGCCGTCGGACGTGGCACTTTTCGACCACGACTCGATGCTGGTGGTTGAGACCTCGCGCGAGCCGGGACCGATGTTCCTGAACCGGCAGCCCGGCTACCGCGCGCCGGTGCTGGCGACCAGTATCGGGCTGTCCTACCTGGCGCACTGCCCGGCCGGCGAGCGCGAGGCGTTCCTCGCCCGGGTCGCCGACGACCCGGCGCCGTGGAACGCGCTGGCCCGCGACCCGAACCGGGCCGAAGAGCTGTTCGCGGAGATCCGCGCACGCGGCTACGCCGAGATGACCGCGAGCTACTCGACCCGCGAGTACGACGGCCTGATCAGCAGCATCGGCGTTCCGATCATGCGCGACGGCCGCGTCTACGGCGCCATGAACACCCTCTATCTGCTGAATGCCCTGACCCCGGCCCGGGCGGTCGCCGTCCTGCTGGGGCCGCTGCATGCCACCGCCGACCGGCTGGCCGCGGACCTGGCGCGCTACTCGGCCGAGTAGCAGGCGGCGCCGGGCAGCGCCGCGGCCGGGCAGCCTGTCGGCAGCAGCGGCCTCAGTCGGCGTACTGGGTGAGGAAGTTCGCGAAGGCGTCGCTTGCGATGAGGGTGTCCCACTCCTCGGCGAACGGATCGCGATGCCCGTCCCCGCCGGGAGCGTTCCGGTGATGCGCGGCGATATAGTCCTTGATCAGGCGCAGGCGCGACTGGGCCGAGCGCGCGTTGTGCGCCCCGTCCGTAGCGAGAACGCCGATCCCCTTCACAGCCGACACGGCAAGTGTGCCGAAGATCCCGAGGAAGCTGCCGATATCGCCGTCGTTGGCCTTGGCCGACGCCTCGGCCATGTCGTCGGAAACGTCCTGGAGCGTTCCCCCGTCGGGAGAGTGCCAGTTGCGTATCCGCTCCAGGGTGTCCAGCGCGCCCTGCGGAGCCATCCCGCACTTCACCATGACATCGAGACCGAGGAAATCGGCGTCGTCCTCCTGGGCGCGGCGGAGCATGTTCTGGACCAGCTTGCTCTTGCCGAAGCCCGAGAGCATCTGCTCGGAGCCCTGCAGCGCCGTGCCCTCGGTGGCCTTGGCCAGTTGGCCGGTGACACGTCCCCAGGGATCGCGGTCGTGCTGCATCTGGACGTGGGCCAACTCATGGGAAAGCACGAACGCCACCATCCCGATCGTATCGAACTCGGCGAGCCGAGCCGGAGAGACCACGAACAGGCCGGACGGATCGGCCTGCGCCACCTTCTTGCGCCGCTCCCCGGCCGCCGGGGGCGTGGCTTCCACGACGATCCGTACCTCGACCGGCGCATCCGGGCGCGGCGAGTGCGGCAGCAGGCACTTGTCGACCACCCGCTGCAGCAGGCGTGTCGTGCGGGGCGCCTTCAGGAACGTCAGGCCGTCGGCCCGGAGCCGCTTCCGCGCATCCGCCTTCCGACGGTCCATGGCGGCGGGACTGACGTAGGCATCGCCGTACTCGCTGCGGAACGTGGCCAGCGCCGGCTCGTCAGGGATCTCCTTGGCACTGGCCGACAAGGTGGATTCCCGATCATGGTCCTCCGCCTCCCCGGCGTATGCGGCACCGCCGCAGGCAAGCAGCAACGCCGCCGCCAGGACCGCCACCCTCAATCCGCGCCCGATCATGGTCAGCAGTCCGTGCCGAAGGCACGGTTGGCCCCACTGTCGACGGCGCCCTGGGCGACCTTGTTGCAGTCCTTCTTGGCGCGGGCATCGGCATCGGTGATGACATGCGACCGCCGGACTCCGTAGAGCCTGTCGCCGTCCTTCACGACGAGCGCGCCGGACGGCAACGCCCGGACCACCACGAACCGTCGGCTGGGTTGCCGCGCCTCGTAGTCGCGCCGCCGCATCTGACCGATCCGCTGTTCCGCGGTCTCGGGGTCGTAGAGGAAGAGCACCGGCCGCACGAACGACGCGATCATCAGCGGCTTTCCGGTGTCTCCTTCCGCAGAGACGAACGAGAACGCCACCACGATCGCCGCGACCGTCGCGGCGACACCTCCCGAAACCGTTGATCTTGCGAGCATGGCGTGTCCCCCCGACGACGCTTCCCGATGCCTGCAAGCAATTATTTCATCATTTCCCGAAAATTCAACCATCCCGATTCGTCGCCGACGGGAATGCCACCGCTACTCCCCCACGACCGAGGTCCGATCCGCGCGGCCGACGAACAGTTCCTCCAAGAACAGGACGTACTTGTTTCGCTCGATGACGAATAACCCCACTGAAAGAAGGATGATCTCGATGTAGTTGAGATTCGTGACCCGGAAGATCAGTATCTGCAGCATCATGATGCCGACAATAATCAGTACGTAGGAAACGGTCAGACCGGCATCGCGAATCACGTGGTAACCGATATTCCGCCACATGACCGTCGACTCGATCGGAAACTTGGTATCCATCCAGGTCGATGCGACCAGTGCGATCACCGTGATCACGGCAAAAACGAACATCGCAAAGTTTCCGTCCTCGATACGCACCGGTACCGCGTCGCTCGTGTTCTCTGTTTTCAGGTATTGCTCGCCCCAGGCCAGGAGGTTTTCGAGTGCCGTGGCATGCTTTACGCCGAACGGCAGGTCCCGCGCACTCGTGGGAGGATGAATCTCCCGCGAAACGCCGGCGATGTCGGCGGTGTAGATCACAATCTTGTCCTTCAGAAGCTTGTCGACGTCCTCCGGCCTCGACCTGAACAGGCTGCTGACGGTAGCGACGGGGTTGTGATAACAGTCGGTTTCCTCGAACCCACGCCCAACGTAATTCAAATAGTATTTCAGGAAGTAGTGCAGTCCGTACTCTTGGTACGAGATCTCCGAGTTGCAGACGAATTCATTGAAGTTCCTCGGGGATGGAGTCGCCCCCCAGAAGATCTGCATGTCCTCGCTGAACATCCTCAGCGCCGCATAGACCTGGGCATCGGGTTTCGCCAGCCAGTCGCTCTTAAGCTTACCCAGGCTGCCGGGGCAGTTGATCGGCGCTCCGAGGCGGCACTGGTCGATGTAGATCGCCAATGCGGGCGAGACCGCGGGAACGTAGTTCTCGATCTTCTCGAGGGCCTGAACCTCCCGGTCTTTCGGGCGGTCCCAGAGGATGTAGTCGCTGCCCCGTTTGCGCCGCGCCGCGACGACGTTGACGTTCTTCAACTCTCGAAGATCGTCGATGACCGACAGCACGTTGTCCACCCGGTGCCGCAGGCCCGCGAAGTAGATCGGAATGTCCCGAACGACCGGGCCGGCTCCGGCCGTCGTCTCGGTCGGTTCGCCGCCGCCCTCGCCGATCCAGTAGGTCCGGTCGTACTCCTCGACGGCCCACAGAAGCGACCTCAGGGACTCGTCGTCGCGCTCGTCGTTGAAGACGAAATCCACGTAGACCGCGCGCGGTTCTCCCAGTCGGATGCGGCCGATCACCTCGGCATGCGCCCCGAACGGCAACGGCCATGCCTGGCGACGCTTCCAGATCTCACCGTACCTCTTCACATCCTCCTCTCTGAGGACGACGAGGACGATGTCGTCTCGGATCCGGGAGCGCTCTGCGGGAAACAGGTCGCCGTCGTCGATCGCGCCGGGCGAGTTCTTCCGGAACGCCGTCCATTCGACCGCCGGTCCGACGATCCGGTTCACCGCGCGATAGCTGATCTCACGGGTCGCATCGGAGAACCCGAACGGGTCGAGATAGATCTGCACCGCCCCGATCACCAGCGCCGCGGCCAGCCGCACGAGATTGCGAAGGGTGAACAGAGCGCGACAGATCCCCATGCCTCCCCCCGGAAACATCTACCGGCGGTTGATCCCCGCGACAGTCTCGCGGGAATCGACCCTGGGTTGCAAGCATAGGTATTATTCTGCGGCCGGCCCCCGGGGGCTCCGGGACCGACGACGGCCGGGCCCGCCCTACTCGCGGAACGTCACGAACCCGTCGAGCGGAACCCGTTCGGTGATCAGCGTGTTCTCGACCGCCGACCAGTCGGCGTAGCCGAGCGACAGGCCACCGACCACGACCTGCTCGTCATCCAGGTCGAGCTCCTTGCGGATCACCTTGTGGTACGCCGCGAAGGCGGCCTGCGGGCAGGTCTCGAGCCCGTGGCTGCGGGCCAGGATCATGATGTTCTGCAGGAACATGCCGTAGTCGAGCCAGGACCCGATCTCCAGATGCCGGTCGACCGTGAAGATCATGCCGACCGGCGCGTCGAAGAACCGGAAGTTGCGGCCGTGCTGGGCGTGCATGCGCTCGGCCTCGCCGCGCGCGATGCCGAGCAGCCCGTACAGGTCCCAGCCGACCTTGCGGCGGCGCGACAGGTACGGCTCGCGGAACTCCTTGGGATAGTACGCCCACTCGTTGGCGTGCGTCTCGTCGCCGTCGAATGCGGCGGTCACGACATCGCACAGCCGGTCGCGGGCGGCGCCGGTCAGCACGTGCACCTTCCACGGCTGCATGTTGGTGCCGGACGGCGCCCGGGCGGCGAACTGCAGGATCCGCTCGACGGTCGCGCGCGGCACCGCGGTGTCGAGGAACGCGCGGACCGAACGGCGCTGCCCGACCGCCTCCTCGACGGCGTTCTCGGGCTCGACCGGCAACGGAATTCGCGGGGCGGAAGGCGGGGTTACGGCGTCCATGGCGGCGGAGGCTAGCGCGTGCCGGCGGAGCCGCCTAGCCCCTGCGGATTGCCGCTACGTCACCTGCCGTATCAGAATCCACAGCCCCAGGCCGAGTAGCGCGACGAACAGAGCCTGCCGAAACCGACGCTCGGACAGCCGCCCGCGGAGCCGCCGCCCGACCTCCATGCCGACCAGCGCGGGCAGCACGGCCACGGCCGACAGCGCGACCAGCCCCGTCGGGACGAGACCATGCCCGCCGAGCCCGGCTCCGAGCGCCAGGGTCGCGGTCAGAAAGGTCATGCCCATGGCCTGCACCAGCCGGTCGCGCGGCAGCCCGAGGGCCTGCAGATAGGGCACCGCGGGGATCACGAACGACCCGGTCATGCCGGTCAGCACCCCGGTCGCGAGCCCCATGGCAGGCGACAGCACCCGCTCGCGGCCCGGATCTACGACCCAGCCCGGCCGCGTCAGGCCGAGCGCGCCGTAGGCCGCAGTCGAGGCGCCGAGAACGGCCGCCAGCAGGCTTGCCGGGACCAGCGTCGGAGCGGCGCTGGCGAACAGAGTCCCGGCCGCCAGGACGGCCAGGAACGCCCAGAGCCGGCGCAGCAGGGGCCGGAAAGCACCGCCGCTGACCGCCTGCCACAGATTGGTCACCAGCGACGGCAGCAGCATGACCGAGACCGCCACATCGAGTCCGAGCGTCGCGGTCAGCAGGGCCAGCGTGACGGTCGGCAGGCCGAGCCCGACCACGCCCTTCACGAGCCCGGCGAGCGTCAGCACGGCGAGCACGACGGCGATTGCGGCGGGGTCGGTGGCGACGCTCATGGTCGACACCCTAGCCGGCCGGCGAGGTCGATGCTTCGGCCTCGGCCGAAGCGTCGCCCGGGCTCAGCGCGGCCGCAGCATTTCGTAGTGCGGGATGCCGTCCTCGTCGTACGGGCCCGTCACCACGCGGTAGCCGAGCCCCTCGTAGAAATCCTTGAGATAGGCCTGCCCGTTCAGCCGGACCGCGGAGTCGAAGCGCTCGGCGACGAACCGGTGGCACTCGGCCATGATCGCGCGACCGAGCCCCCGTCCCCGGCCCGACGCCGTCGTCAGGATCCGGCCGATCGCCGCCTCGTCGTAGTAGTCCCCGGGCGCGAACACCCGCGCCGAGGCCAGCATCGGCGATCCCGGGGCGCCGCCCTCCCGGCCGATCAGGTGCCACGCGACCGCATCCTTTCCGTCGATGTCCGGATACGGGCAGGTCTGCTCGACCACGAACACGTCCTGCCGGGCCCTCAGCAGTTCGTAGAGCGTTTCCCGGTCCAGGTCGTCCCAGCGATACCAGGTCCAGACGATAGCTGCGTCAGAGGCCACGCTTCTTCCCCTCCTCTCGACAGGAAACGTCAGCGGCGGGCCTGGCGGACGCCGGGCGCCGCACGCGCCTCGACCACCGCGGTCAGCGGCACCAGCACGAAGCCGGCCGCCCGGGCCTTCGGGATCCACTCCTCCAGCACGTTCAGCGTCGCGTCGCGAGGATGGCCGATGGCGATGGCGCTGCCGGTCTCGCGGGCGATCCGCTCGGTCTGAGCCAGCCGGTACTCGACCTCGGCCGCGGTGTCGGTGTTGTCCAGGAACACGTCGCGCCGGGTCGTCGGCACCCCGAGGCCGAGGGCCGTGGCCTCGCCGACGCTCCTGGCCGAAGTCAGGGAGTCGAGGAACAGCAGCCCGCGGGCCCCCATCTCCTCGGCGACCAGCCGCATGCCCTCGTCGCTCTCGGTGAACAGGCTGCCCATGTGGTTGTTGACGCCGACATAGCCTTCGAACTGCTTCAGGTTCCAGTCGATCCGGCGGCGCACCTCGGCGGCGCCGAGCTGAATATCGAGCACGTTCGGCCCAGGGTCGGAGTTGTGGCCGTGCGGCTGCATCGGGACGTGCACCAGCAGCTCGTGGCCGCGCTGGCGGGCCAGCGCGGTCTGCTCGTCCAGGTCGGTCGCGTACGGCAGGAACGCCAGGGTGACCGCCGCGGGCAGCTCGATCGCCCGGCGCCCGCGACGCTTGTCGATCCCGAGATCGTCCAGGACGATGGCGATCATCGGCCGCCCTTCGGCCGGCTCGGCGACACCGGCGAACCGGCGCCAGGCCGGCTCTCCGGCCGCCGGCGATGGCGGCGCGACATCCGGCGCCGGTGCGCGCACCGCGGGTTCCGACGACGACGACGCCGCCGGCTGGACGGGCGTCAGCTTGGGCAGCGGCACGGCGGCGGTTTCGACCGGCGGGGGCGCAGAAATTCGCGGCGACGCAGGATGCTCCGGGGTGGCGACGGAGGCGCTCCGCTGATGCGAGAGCTCGGGCGCCGGCCGGGCGATCCAGGCGCCGAACCCGATGCCGGCGCCGAACAGCAGCGCGGCACCGGTCACCGCGAGCGCCGCACGCCGCCACGGCATGCGCGGTTCCGCCCGCCGCCGATGGGTCTTTCGCGAGCCTGCGCGCCGCGCCATACGTGCCGCTTCCGTGCCGGTGATCGGGTTGATAAGGTAGCGTGATCCCGTTGCGCCGCAATGTTAACAAACTTTCGCAAGCTGCTGAAATGTTTCTTCTGATCGATAACTACGACAGCTTCACCTACAACCTGTACCACTTCCTCGGGGAGCTCGGTGCCCGGTTCGAGGTGCACCGCAACGACCGGATCACCGTCGACGAGATCGAGGCGATGAACCCGCAGGGCATCGTGATCTCGCCGGGCCCCTGCGATCCCGACCGTGCCGGCATCTGCATCGAAGTGGTCCAGCGGCTGGCGCCGAAGGTGCCGATGCTGGGGGTCTGTCTCGGCCACCAGACCATGGGTCAGGTGTTCGGCGGCGTGGTACGCCGCGGCCCCGTGCCGATGCACGGCAAGGTCTCGACGGTGCATACCGACGGCAAGGGCCTGTTCGACGGCCTGCCGCGCGATTTCGAGGTGACCCGGTATCACTCGCTGGTCGTGGGCGACGAGCGATGGCCGAGCGTGCTGGAGAAGACGGCCTGGACCGACGACGGCGTCATCATGGGGCTGAAGCACCGTGAGTACCCGTGCTGGGGGGTCCAGTTCCATCCGGAGAGCATCGCCTCCGAGCATGGCCATCGCATGCTTGCCAACTTCCTGCGTCTCGCCGGCTTCAACGGCAGCCCGATCCAGCCCATCGAGGAGATCGAGGCCCGTCTGAAGCGGACCGGGACCGACGGCTGAAGAAGACCCATGACCGGTGACATCCAGGATATGAAGGCGCTGATCGCCCGCGTGGCGGACGGCTTGTCCCTGAGCGAACAGGAGGCCGAGCTGGCCTTCGACATCATCATGTCGGGCAACGCCACCCCGTCGCAGATGGGCGGCTTCCTGATGGCGCTCCGGGTGCGCGGCGAAACGGTGGAGGAGATCACCGGCGCCGCCCGCACCATGCGCGCCAAGATGCTGCGGATCCCGACGCCCGAAGGTGCGATCGACACCGTCGGGACCGGCGGCGACGGCACCAAGACCTACAACATCTCGACCGCCGCGGCCTTCGTGGTCGCCGGCGCCGGCGTGGTGGTCGCCAAGCACGGCAACAGGGCGCTGTCGTCGCGCGCCGGCGCGGCCGACGTGCTCACCCACCTCGGCGTCGACATCGACTGCGACATGAGCCTGGTGCAAGCCGCCCTCGCCGAGGCCGGGATCTGCTTCTTCATGGCGCCGCGCCACCACAGCGCCATGCGCCATGTCGGCGGCACCCGGGTCGAGCTCGGGACCCGCACGATCTTCAACATCCTCGGCCCGCTGTCCAATCCCGGCGGGGTGAAGCGCCAGCTGATCGGGGTGTTCTCGAAGGACTGGGTGGTGCCGATGGCCGAGACCCTGCTGAAGCTCGGCTCCGAGCGGGCCTGGGTGATGCACGGCGACGGCCTCGACGAGATCACCACGACCGGCGTGACCAGCGTCGCGTCGCTGGAGAACGGTCGGATCGAGACCTTCGAGATCACGCCCGAGGACGCCGGGCTGGCGCGCGCCACCATCGACCAGGTGCGCGGCGGCGATCCGGAGCACAACGCGACGGCCCTGCGGGCGGTCCTGGACGGGGTGCCCGGGCCGTACCGCGACATCGTGCTGATGAACGCCGCCGGCGCCCTGATCGTCGCCGGCAAGGCCGAGACCATGAAGGACGGCGTGGCGCTGGCCGCCGAGGTGATCGACAGCGGTAGGGCCAAGGCCAAGCTCGACGCCCTTGTGGCGGTCACCAACCGGAGTGCGGCGTCGTGAGCGACGTGCTGGCCGAGATCTGCGCCCACAAGCGCACCGAGGTGGCCGCCCGCAAGGCGGCCCGCCCGCTGGCCGAGGTCGAGTCCGCCGCTCGCGCCGCCGACGCGCCGCGCGGGTTCGCCGCCGCCCTGCGCCGGGCGTCCGGCACCGGTTACGGGCTGATCGCCGAGATCAAGAAGGCGTCGCCGTCGAAGGGCCTGATCCGGGCCGACTTCGATCCGCCCGAGCTGGCCAGGGCCTACGCCGCCGGCGGAGCCACCTGCCTGTCGGTACTGACCGACGAGAAGTATTTCCAGGGCGCCGACGGCTACCTGGTCGCGGCCCGGGCGGCGGTACCCCTGCCGGTGCTGCGCAAGGACTTCATGCTGGATCCCTGGCAGGTCGCCGAGGCCCGGGCGCTCGGTGCCGACTGCATCCTGGTGATCATGGCGGCGCTGTCCGACGCCCAGGCCGGCGAACTCGAGGACGCCGCCATGTCCTGGGGCATGGACGTGCTGGTGGAGGTGCACGACGCGGCCGAGCTCGACCGGGCGCTCGCCCTGAGGTCGCCGCTGCTGGGCGTCAACAACCGCAACCTGAAGACCATGAAGACCGACCTGGCGACCACCGAGGCGCTGGCCTCGCGGGTGCCGGCCGGCCGGATGCTGGTGGCGGAGAGCGGCCTGAACAGTCCGTCCGACCTCGCCCGCATGGCCCGGGTCGGCGCCCGCTGCTTCCTGGTCGGCGAGTCGCTGATGCGCCAGCCCGACGTCACCGCCGCCACCCGCGCCCTGCTGGCCGACCCGGTCGCGGCGGTGGCCTGACCGGACCGAGAGAGCCCGATTCCGACTCACTGTCGAGTGCCATGAGCGATCTGACCCATTTCGACGATGCCGGCCGCGCCCGCATGGTCGACGTCGGCGACAAGGACATCACCGAGCGGAGCGCCACCGCCCGCGGCTCGGTGTACTGCTCGACCGACACCATCGCCCTGATCCGCAGCGGCGGCGTGAAGAAGGGCGACGTGCTGTCGGTCGCCCGCCTCGCCGGCATCATGGGGGCGAAGCGGACACCCGAGCTGATCCCGCTGTGCCACCCCCTCGCCCTCACCTCGGTCGCGGTCGACCTGACGGTCGATCCCGACCGCAAGGCCGTCGACATCGAGGCGACCTGCAAGCTGAAGGGCCGCACCGGCGTCGAGATGGAAGCCCTGACCGCAGTCTCGGTGGCGGCGCTGACGGTGTACGACATGGTGAAGGCGGTCGACCGCACCATGCGGATCGGCGACGTCAGGCTGGTCCACAAGGCCGGCGGCAAGTCGGGAGAGTTCCGTGGCGAGTGACCTGCTGCCGGTCGAGGACGCCCTCGACCGCATCCTGACCGCGCTGTCGCCGCTGCCAGCCGAGGTGGTGCCGATCTCCGAGGCGCTTGGCCGGGTGACCGCCGCGCCGATCCTGGCCCGGCGCACCCAACCGCCGGTGGCGGTTTCGGCGATGGACGGCTATGCCGTGCGGGCGGCCGACGTGGCGACGGTCCCGGCGACCCTGCGGCGGGTCGGGTCGGCGCCGGCCGGCGGCGGCTACGCCGGCACGGTCGGCCCCGGCGAGGCGGTGCGGATCTTCACCGGCGGACCGGTGCCGGCCGGCGCCGACGCCATCGTCCTGCAGGAGGACGTCGACGCCTCGGCCGAGGCGGACGGCGCCGAGATCTTGGTCCGCGAAGGCGCTCCCGCCGGAACCTTCGTGCGGCCGGCCGGCCTGGACTTCAGGACCGGCGACGTCGGCGTGCCCGCCGGCCGCCGGCTGAGCGCCCGCGACATCGGCCTGGCGGCCGCCATGAACGTGCCCTGGGTCCGGGTGATCCGGCGCCCGCGCGTGGCGATCCTGTCGACCGGCGACGAGATCGTCCGCCCGGGCGAGCTCGACGACCCGACCCGCATCGTCTCCTCCAACGCCTACGCCCTGGCCGCCGTGGTTCGGGCGGTCGGCGGCGAGGCCGTCGATCTCGGCATCGCGCCGGACGACCGCGACGCCCTGCGGGCGCTGGCGGCCGGGGCCCGCGGCGCCGACCTGCTGGTCACCAGCGGCGGCGCGTCGGTCGGCCGTCACGACCTTGTCCAGGAGGCGCTCGGCGACGGCACCCTCGGGGCCGACGCCCTCAAGGTCGGGTTCTGGAAGATCGCCATGCGGCCCGGCAAGCCACTGATCTTCGGGCATCTCGGCGCGATCCCCATGTTGGGCCTGCCGGGCAACCCGGTGTCGACGGTGGTGTGTGCGACGGTGTTCCTGCGCCCGGCGCTCGAGCGCCTGCTCGGACTCCCGGCCGGGCCGGCTGCCCTCACCGAGGCGATCCTGGCGATCGACCTCAAGGAGAACGACCGGCGCCAGGACTACCTGCGGGCCACTTCCGAGCCCGGCCCGGACGGACGGCGCCTGGTGACGCCGTTCGTGCGCCAGGACAGCTCGATGATGTCCCGTCTCGCCGAGGCCGACTGCCTGATGGTCCGGCCGCCGTTCGATCCCGCCCGGTCCCGGGGCGACACCGTCTCCATCCTCCCGCTCGACGGCGGCTTCCTCACGATCTGAGACGATCCCGGCGGAACTCTCCGCAGTGCCTTGAATTTGCTTGACCCGGACCCGGGACCAAAAGTAGAACATCGACCCATGTACCGTTTTTGTTCGCGCCGTTATCCGGTGCGACCGGTCGGGAGACGCGGGCGATGCTCACCAAGAAGCAACATGAACTGCTGGCCTTCATCCAGAAGCGGATCGAGGAGACCGGCGTATCGCCGTCCTTCGACGAGATGAAGGACGCCCTCGACCTCAAGTCCAAGTCGGGGATCCACCGGCTGATCACTGCGCTGGAGGAGCGCGGCTTCATCCGGCGGCTGGCCCACCGTGCCCGGGCGCTCGAGGTGTTGCGCACCATCGAGGAGGTTTCGGCCCGTCCCGTCCGGGCCGACCGTCCGGTCGCCCGCGGCTTCGCCCCCAACGTCATACCCGGCAACTTCCCGTTCCGGGGGGAACCGCCGGTCGCCGCACCGCCGCCGGGTGAAGGTCCGGAAAGCGTCGAGCTGCCGCTGTACGGCCGGATCGCAGCCGGTACGCCGATCGAAGCGCTCAGGGATCCGTCGACGGCGGTGGCGGTTCCGGCCGCGATGCTGGCCGCCGGCGAGCATTACGCCCTCGAGGTTTCCGGCGATTCGATGGTGGATGCCGGCATCCTGGACGGTGACACCGTGATCATCCGGCAATGCGATACGGCAGAGAACGGGTCGATTGTCGTGGCCCTGGTCGACGATCAGGAAGCGACCCTCAAGCGGCTACGCCGCAAGGGCCACTCGATCGCCCTGGAACCGGCGAACCCGGCCTACGAGACGCGGATCTTCGGCCCGGATCGCGTCAAGGTCCAGGGCAAGCTGGTCGGGCTTCTCAGACAGTATTGACGGTGCGACTCGCTCAGGCGAGCTGGGCGCGGCCGAACAGCTTCCCGAGATCGGCCAGCACCACTTCCGGCTGGCGCCGGCGGGCGACGTCGTTCATCCGGGCGCGCTCGACATGCGCGCGTTCGATGGCGTTGCTGCGGATCTGCTTGCGGTTGGTCACGGAGATCTGCTGGAACATCGAGCTGGCGAAGCGGTCCTTGCTCTGGTCCTCGGCCCGGGACGCCTGCACGACGGCCACATAGGCAAGGTTGCGGCGCCCGACGACGTCCGCAATCGCGTCCCCGAGAATGGTAAAGCAACGCTGACGCAGCGAATCCGTCATCCCCAACTCTCCCCTACCGCGTAGTGTCCGCCGCCCCCCGGAAGTGGACGGTCGGTTGTACATTGCTTTAGTCTCGGATTCCAGATTCATTCTCGGACCGGCGATTTTCTCCTGTCGATTGTACCGGTCCAGGGCCGATGGCCGCGCACCTCGGCAACCGAGCGCGTCCGTATCCCGTCATCGGTCAGCCAGACGGCGAAGGCCCCCTCCCGGCGGAGGACGTCCAGGTCGATGGTCCGGACGTTTCCGGGACAGGGCCGCCGCAGGCGTACCCCGGTCACGACGAGATCCGCGCGCTCGCAGTCCTCGATCGCCGCCTCGGGCGTCGCCGGCATCGCCAGGAGCCGGCCGCGGACCCGCAGGACGCAGCCGAGCCCGTCGCACCCGAAGCCGTCGGCACCGCCACCGGCCAGCGCTTCGGCGGTCAGGAACCCGGTTGCCGACGCGCCACCCCACCGCCGGCGCCAGGCGTCCCGGACGAACGACCTGCCGCCCTCGCGCGAGATCGCCCAGCCGACCCCCGGGATGCGCACTGCCGCCAGTTCCCCGTCCGCCGAGATGAACGCGTCCGGCGACCGCTCCCAGGCGGTGGCGAGGAGCCCGGCGACGACGAACACGGCGCCCAGCCAGCGCAGCACCGTTCGCCACAGCGTCAGCCAGAGGCCGCCGAGCGCCAGCAGCACCAGCGGCGCCGTGCCGAGCGCCGCCACCCCGACCGCCGTCAACGGGGCATCGGAGGCGATTCCGGCGACCCGAAGTGTCAGGTCGATCCCCCACCCCATCGTCCGCAGCGGCCAGGCCTCCAGGCCCAGCGGCATCGCCAGCAGGGCGACGACGCCGGCAGGCATCGTCAAGAAGGCGGTCACCGGGACCGCCACCAGGTTGGCGACCGCACCCAGGACCGGCACCTGCTGGAAGTGATGGGCCGCCACCGGGGCCGTCACCAGGGAGGCCACCAGCGAGGTCGCGGCGACGCCGGCCACGTAGCGGACGGTTCTGCCGAGCCATCCGGGCGGCTTGCCGGGGCGTCGGCGGTGCCGCCGGGCGACCGCCTCCCACAGACCGATCAGCGCGGTCACCGCGGCGAACGAGAGCTGAAAGCTGGGACCGATCAAGGCCTCCGGGCTGATCAGGAGTACCGCGGCGGCGGCCCACGCGACGAGATGAAGGCTGATCGCCTCGCGGTCGAGCAGCACCGCCGCGAGGACCAGCCCGGTCATCAGGAACGCCCGTTGGGTCGGCACCGGCGCCCCCGCCAGCAGCAGGTACGCCGCCGCCACCGCCAGGGCCGCGCCGGCCGCCCACTTCTTGACCGGCCGTCGCAGGGCAATGGCGGGAAAGGCCGAGAGCGCCAGCCGCATCGCCGCGTAGACCGTGCCGGCCACCAGCCCCATGTGCAGGCCGGAGATCGCCAGCAGATGGGCCAGTCCGGTCTCTCGGAACGTGTCGGCGGTGGGCTCGTCGATTCCGGCACGGTCGCCCACCAGCATGGCCGCCGCGACCGCCCCCGCCGGATCCGGCAAGGCCGCCCGGATGCGCACGGCAACGCCGAGCCGTATCCGGTCGATCGCCGGCCCGATGCCTTCCACTACGCCGGCCGTAACGGGGGCGCCGCTGCGATGAACGAGGGCGATGTCGCCGACGGCGAAGCCGACCGCCCCGATGCCCCGGAAATAGGCGTCGCGCTGGAAGTCGTAGGCTGCCGGCGAGACCGGCGGCGACGGCGGGCGCAACCGGCTCCGCACCCGGACCCGGTCGCCGATCCGCAGCATCTGCAGCTGTGCATCCCGAGTTCGGCCGCCGATCGCCACCCGGACGCCGGTCGGGACAGCGATGTCGCGGCGCGGCTCGGCGAGCGCGACGTCGGCGAGGGTCAGTCGCCAACCGGCCGGACGCCGTTCGATTGCCGTGACGCGACCTTCGACGGTCGCCCAGACCTCCCGGTCCAGCATCACGGTGCCGACGGTCCGGGTCCGCAGCTGCGCCGCCGAAAGGCCTAGCGCGGCGGCGACCAGCAGCAGGGAAACCCAGAGCATCAGCGCGTTCCGACGGACCAGCAGCGCCCCGCCGATCGCGCCGGTCAGCAGCGCCGGTCCGAGCAGCGCCGACGGTTCGGCCGGCAAACTGAAATACACGCCGATGCCGCCGCCGAGGGCGACCGGCAGCCACAGCAGGCGCCGCGGGGATTCGCGCCTTGCCGCGTCGGCGAACCGCCCGATCACCCGCCAACCCCGGTCGCCCGCATGGCCTCCCGGTTCCGGGCGGGTGCTCGGCGGTGCCGGGCCGGCGCTCGGTCGCCTCGCGACGGTCGTTGTGCTATTCACCTCCCGCCCTCCCGCCGGGTGGGCGCGATCGGGTCCGATCGCCCGCACCCTAAACGCGAAACGAGCCGCGCCTCATGACCGTCGTCACCCGCTTCGCGCCGTCGCCCACCGGCTTCCTGCACATCGGCGGAGCCCGGACCGCGCTCTTCAACTGGCTGTTCGCCCGCCACCATGGCGGCACCTACCGACTGCGCATCGAGGACACCGACCGTCAGCGCTCCACTAAGGAAGCCGTAGACGCGATCCTCGACGGACTGTCGTGGCTCGGCCTGCAGGGCGACGGCGAGATCGTGTTCCAGTCGGAGCGCGCCGCTCGACACGCCGAGGTGGCGCATCAGCTACTCGCGGAAGGCAAGGCGTACCGCTGCTACTGCACGCCCGAGGAGCTCGCGGAGATGCGGGACCGGGCGCGCGCCGAGGGCCGCTCGATCCGGTACGACGGCCGCTGGCGCGACCGCGACCCGTCCGAGGCGCCGGCCGGCGTCGCCCCGGTGATCCGCATCAAGGCGCCGCTGGACGGCGAGATGACGATCCACGACGCCGTGCAGGGCGCGGTCACCGTGCCGCACGCGCAGCTCGACGACATGATCCTGCTACGGGCCGACGGCTCGCCGACCTACATGCACTCGGTGGTGGTCGACGACCACGACATGGCGGTCACCCACGTCATCCGCGGCGACGATCACCTGAACAACGCCTTCCGGCAGATGCTGATCTACCAGGCGATGGGCTGGCAGGTGCCGGTGTTCGCGCACGTCCCGCTGATCCACGGGCCGGACGGCGCCAAGTTCTCGAAGCGGCACGGGGCACTCGGCGTCGACGCCTACCGCGACATGGGCTACCTGCCGGAGGCGCTGCGCAACTACCTGCTGCGCCTCGGCTGGAGCCACGGCGACGACGAGATCATCTCGACCGAGCAGGCGGTCGAGTGGTTCGACCTGGACAAGGTCGGGCAGTCGGCCGCCCGTTTCGACTATGCCAAGCTGGAGAGCCTCAACGGCCACTACATCCGCGAGGCCGACGACCGCCGCCTGACCGACCTGGTCGTCGAGCGACTGGCCTGCGACCCGGCACTGACCCTCGACGGCGAGGCGACACGCCGGCTGAACGCCGGGATGGCCGGCCTGAAGTCGCGGGCCAAGACCCTGGTCGAACTGGCCGAGAAGGCGCGCTTCTACGTCGCGCCGCTGCCGCTGCCGATGGAGCCGAAGGCCGCCGCCCTGCTCGACGACGCCGGCCGCGCCGCGCTGGCCGCTCTTGCACCGCACCTAAACGCACTTACTTCGTTCGATGAGCACGGCATCGAGGAAGCCGTGCGCCAGTTCGCCGAGGCCAGCGACCTGAAGCTGGGGAAAGTGGCGCAACCGCTGCGGGCCGCGGTCACAGGGTCAACCGCCTCGCCGGGGATCTTCGAGGTCCTGGCGGTGCTCGGAAAGGCCGAGTCGCTGCGGCGCATCGAGGCGGTTTGCGCAGTGCACACTAACGGCTAATATCCACCGCCGGCCCGGCGGGCCCCTCGGGGCCCGCGCCAGAGGCCGCCCGAGACACAGGGGACGGATACTATGACCAAGAGCAACGCCGGGACCTTCACGCTGACCGACGACGCCACGGGGACGTCGTACAAGCTGCCGGTGATCGACGGGACGATGGGTCCGAGCGTGATCGACGTGCGCAAGCTGTACGCCGAGACCGGACACTTCACCTACGACCCGGGGTTCACCTCGACGGGCTCGTGCGAGTCCGCCCTGACCTTCATCGACGGCGACGAGGGCATCCTGCTGCACCGGGGTTACTCGATCGAGGACCTCGCCGAGAACTCCGACTTCCTCGACGTCGCCTACCTGCTGCTGTACGGCGACCTGCCGAACAAGGACCAGAAGAAGAAGTTCGACCGCGACGTGACCTATCACACGATGGTCCACGAGCAGCTCAGCAACTTCTACCGCGGGTTCCGGCGGGACGCCCATCCGATGGCGGTTCTGTGCGGTGTGATCGGCGCCCTGTCGGCGTTCTACCACGACTCCACCGACATCCACGACGAACGCCAGCGGATGGTCGCCTCGTTCCGGCTGATCGCCAAGATGCCGACGATCGCCGCCATGGCCTACAAGTACTCGGTGGGGCAGCCGTTCAACTACCCGCGCAACGACCTGACCTACGCCGAGAACTTCCTGCACATGATGTTCGCGGTCCCGGCCGAGCCCTACAAGATGAGCCCGACCATCGCCCGGGCCATGGACCGCATCCTGATCCTGCACGCCGACCACGAGCAGAACGCCTCGACCTCGACGGTGCGGCTGTCCGGCTCGTCCGGCGCCAATCCGTTCGCCTGCATCGCCGCCGGCATCGCCTCGCTGTGGGGCCCGGCGCACGGCGGTGCCAACGAGGCGGTCCTGAACATGCTTCAGGAGATCGGCCACAAGGACAACATCAACGAGTACATCAAGAAGGCGAAGGACAAGGACGATCCGTTCCGCCTGATGGGCTTCGGCCACCGGGTCTACAAGAACTACGACCCGCGCGCGAAGGTCATGCAGAAGTCCTGCCACGAGGTCCTGGCGGAGCTCGACCTGGACGACCCGCTCCTCGAACTGGCCATGGCGCTCGAGAAGATCGCGCTCGAGGACGACTACTTCGTCGAGAAGAAGCTGTTCCCGAACGTCGACTTCTACTCGGGCATCGTGCTGAAGGCCCTGGGCTTCCCGACCTCGATGTTCACGGTGCTGTTCGCGGTCGCCCGCACGGTCGGCTGGGTCGCCCAGTGGAAGGAGATGATCGAGGATCCGAGCCAGAAGATCGGCCGGCCGCGGCAGCTCTACACCGGCCCGGCGCAGCGCGCCTACGTGCCGCTGGGCGATCGCTGATCGACAGCGGCCTCGCAGCGACGACAGAGGGCGGCCGACGGCCGCCCTCTTTGCGTTTCGGCCCGACGGCTCCGCTCAGGCAGCGAGGCCGGCGACCCGCAGGACGGTCCGCGCCGCCCGCTCCGAGGGAGCCTCGTCGTCGGCCTGGAGAAGACCGCGGACCGCCTCGCTGGCGGCACCCTGCTCGGCCCGCGCCCGCGGGTCGTCGAACAGCCGCTCGACCGCGACCGTCAGCCGGTCGGCGGTGCAGTCCTCCTGGATGAACTGCGGGATTACGCGCCGCCCCAGCAGCTTGTTGGTCAGCACGATCGCATCCGGGTCGATCAGCCGGCGGGCGATCGCCGCCGAGACGGCGTTGACGCGATAGGCGACCACCGTCGGCACCCCGGCCAGAGTCAACTCGAGGGTCACCGTGCCCGACGCCGCCAGCGCCACCGTACAGGCCGCGAATGCGTCGTACTTGTAGCGCGGGTCCTGCACCACCGTGACCGGCGCCCGCCAGTCCCTGGTCTCTTCGCGGACCGCATCGGCCACCAGCGGCACCGTCGGGATCACCACCTGCAGCGCCTGGTAGCGCCCAGCAAGCCGCGCGACGACCTCCCGGAACACCGGCAGCAGACTCCTGACCTCGCCCGGGCGGCTGCCGGGCATCACGCCGAGCACCGGTGCGCCCTTCGGCAGCCGGAACCGTCCGCGGAACGCCGCGCCGTTGCCGGCCGGCTGTCCGACCGCCGGGTGGCCGACGAAGGTGGTGTCCAGGCCGTGCTCCTCGAAGTACGGCGGTTCGAACGGAAACAGCGTCAGCAGGTGGTCGAGGTGGCGGGCGATCGCCTTGGCGCGCCCGGGTCGCCACGCCCACACCGTCGGCGGCACCCAATGGATCAGTTTCGGCCCCTGCCCGCCGGCGGCGTCGCGCAGCTTGTGAAGCCGCTTCTGCACCCGCATGGTGAACGCCTTGGAGTCGATGGAGACGACCGCAACCGGCCGGCGCTGCCAGGCGTCCTCGACGGTCTCGCGAACCCGACGCAGCAGCTTCGGGGCCTTCGGCAGGATCTCGACGATCCCCATGACCGCCATCTCGGAGATCGGGAACAGGCTCTCCAGCCCCTCGGCGGCCATCGCGTCGCCGCCCAGGCCGGCGAACCTCACCCGGCCGCCGGTCATCGCCTTCAGCGACCGCATCAGCCCGGCCCCGAGCACGTCACCCGAGGCCTCGCCGGCCATCAGGTAGATCAGCGGTGCGTCGTCCTCGCTCATGTCGGATCCGAGAAGCTCCGTGCGACCAGGAACAGCCCGGCCTGTTCGACCGCGCGCACGGTCGCCGCACGGTCGACAACCAGCGTCGCCCCGGCCTCGATCGCGATACCCCGGAATCCGGCGGCGGCCGCCGCGACAACCGTTCCCGCGCCGACCGTCGGCCGGTCGGCACGGCCTTCCTGCCCGGGCTTGCTGCCCTTGACCAGGACCGGACCGGCGCCGGGCCGTCGCAGGAGGCCGGCCCGGGCGATCATGGCGTCGGTACCCTCGATTGCCTCGACCGCCAGCACGAGCCCCTCCTGGACGGCGACCGCCTGACCGATGTCGGCGGCTCCGATAGCCCGCAACGCCGCGATGCCGCGCACCACGTCGCGCTCGTCCGCCGCGCCGAGCGGCCCGCCGGCGAGGGTCCCTTCATAGGCCAGGTAACCGCCGAGCAGGTCTTCGACCCCGACCACCCTGAAGCCGTCGCGCTCGATCTCCTCGACGATCAGCGACAGCAGCCCGTCGTCCCCGAAGACTCGGGTCCCGGCCTTGGCCAGCGCGGTGACCGAACGCCGGTCGAGCGACAGAGACGACAGTGTCGGGCGCCGCATCGGCCCGGCCATCACCACGTCGACGCAGCCGGCGGCGTGCAGTGCCCGCAAAGCCGCGTCGGTCTGCCCGAGCTTCAGCCAGACATGGCCGAACCCCTCGACCGTGGCCGGGTCGGTATGGCCCTCGAACGCAACGATGAACACCGGCCGGCCTGCGGCCGACCCGGACTCGGCGATACGGCGAGGCAAAACGCCCCCGCCCGCGACAATTCCGAGACCGCCCATCTCCGCCTCAGAGTTCGCCGCCGTCTCCTGGCTGGCAGATCTTCCGCGAGGAGTCCTCGCGGATGAAGCCCACGATCTCCATCACCGGTGCACAGTCGGCGAATTCATCGGCGACTTCCTGGAGGCGCTCCTGGAAGGTGCCCTCGGCCGCGAACAGAAGCCGATACGCCTTGCGCACCGCGTTGATGTCGTCCCGCCCCAGCCCGCGGCGCTTCATGCCGATGATGTTGATCCCCGAGAGCCGGGCCCGGTCGCCCACGACGGAGCCGTAGGGAATGACGTCGCGCTCGACACCGGTCATGCCGCCGACCATGGCGTTGCGGCCGATCCGGACGAACTGGTGGACCGCCGACAGACCGCCGAGCACGGCATAGTCCTCGACCCGCACGTGCCCCGCGAGCGTGGCGTTGTTCGCCATGATCACGCCGTCGCCGACGTCGCAGTCGTGCGCGACGTGGCTGCCGACCATCAGCAGGCAGCGGTCGCCGACGCGGGTCAGCAGCCCGCCGCCCTCGGTGCCCGGGTTCAGGGTCGCGTGCTCGCGGATGACCGTGTCGCTGCCGATCACCAGCTCCGACGGCTCCCCGCGGTACTTCAGGTCCTGGGGACGCAGGCCGATGCTGGCGAACGGGAAGATCTCGGTGCGGGCCCCGATACCGGTCCGGCCGCCGATCACCACATGGCTGTGCACGACGCAGCCGTCGGACAGCGTGACCTGTGGGCCGATGACCGTGTACGGGCCGATCCGGACGTCTTCGCCGAGTTCCGCCCCGGCCTCGACCACGGCGGTCGGATGGATCTCTCGCGCCACTTGGCGTCTCCGGGTCAGGCGTCGAGAATCATCGCGGAGTAGGTGGCCTCGGCGACCAGCGTGCCGTCGACCCGAGCCTCCCCCTGGAACTTCCAGACCGGACCGCGGTTGCGGAGCTTGCGGACGTGCACCTTCATCTGGTCGCCCGGCACGACCGGCTTGCGGAACCGGGCGTCGTCGACGGTCATGAAGTACACGAGCTTGCCCTCGCTCTCCGGACCGAGCGTGGCGACCACCAGGCACCCGGCGGTCTGGGCCATCGACTCGATGATCAGCACGCCCGGCATGACGGGACGCGTCGGGAAGTGGCCCTGGAAGAACGGCTCGTTGATCGACACGTTCTTGATGCCGATGCAACTCGTGTCCGGAACGATCGACTCGACCCGGTCCACCATCAGGAACGGGTACCGGTGCGGGATCAGTTCCATCACCCGCATCACGTCGATGTCCACCCCGGTCTCGGCCGCTGGGGTCGCTTCCGCCTGACTCATTTCCTGACGCCTCACGTATCGCCTTCGCTTCGACGTCCCAATCGCTTGATTGCCGCGATCTGGCGGCGGAACTCGCGGATCGGGACGGCCGGAGCGCCACCCACTGCTACGCCGGCAGGCACGCTTCGGTTCACCCCCGACTTGGCGGCGATCTGGACGCCGTCTCCGATCTCCAGATGCCCGGCGACACCGACCTGTCCGGCCAGAACCACCCGATTCCCCAGCCGCGTGCTACCCGAGATGCCGACTTGCGCGACGATGATGCAGCCGCGACCGACCACGACGTTGTGGCCTATCTGTACGAGATTATCAATCATGGTACCGCGGCCGATCACGGTGTCGGGGCCGCTGCCGCGATCGATCGTGGTGTTGGCGCCGATCTCGACGTCGTCCTCCACGATGACCCGTCCGAGCTGCGGCACCATGAAGGGGCCGTCGGCATCCATCTCGAACCCGAAGCCCGGCTGGCCGATCCGCACGCCGGGATAGATATGCACCCGGGCCCCGATCAGGGCGTGGCTGACCGAGGCGCCGGCCCCGATCCGGGTCGCCTCGCCGATCTCGACCGCTTCGCCGATCACCACGTTCGGACCGATCTCGCTGCGCGCCCCGATCCGGGCACCGGCAGCGACCACGGCTCCGGGGCCGATCGAGACCGAATCGCCGAGCTCGGCTGCCGGGTCGACCACGGCGGCGGGATGCACGCCGGGCGCGGCGGGCTCCGGCGGGAAGAAGGCCTGGCCGATGCGTGCGAAGTTGCGCCGCGGCCGCGGCGTCACCAGCAGCGCCATCCCTTCCGGGGCCTGCGGGACGAACTCCGGCGCCACCAGGCAGGCGCCGGCGCGACAGCTTCTGAAGCCCGACAGATATCGCCGGTTTTCCAGGAAGGCGACCTGGGTCGGGCCGGCCGTATCGAGCGGTGCCAGATCGGTGATCGCCAGGCCGGGATCGCCCGCCCCGACGAGTTCCGCGCCGGTCATGGCGGCGAGTTCGGCCACGGTGAACGGGCCATGGGAACGGAAGAACCGGGGATCGGTCATCGCGCGCCTCCTATTTCAACGGCGGCAGGTCGACCTTGACCGTCGGCAGCCGCTCGTTCAGACGCTTCAGGGTCTCGTCGGATACGTCCAGGGATTTCTCCGCGATGACGATCTGGCTCTTGAACAGGACGAGCTTGATGCCCCGCTGCTCGGCGATCTCGGCAACCACGGAGACCAGCGACTTGCGGACCTCGTTCATCGCCTTGGCGAAGGTCTCGTCGAGCTCGCGCTTGCGCATCTGGACCTGGCGCTGGACCTCGGCGACCTGCGACTGAAACTGCCTGACCTTCTGCTGGTAGGCCTCCGGGGCGAGGATGCTCCGCTGCTGCGCCAGGTCCTGTTCGACCGTGCGCAGGCGCTTTTCCTCGGCCGAGACCTCCTCCTGGTAGGCGCTCCGGCGCGTCTCGATCTGCTCGTGGATCGCTTTGGCCGCCTGTGCGGCCCGCATGATCCCCTGAACATCCACGACCGCGACCGGCAGCTCCGCCACTTCGGCCGGCGCCGACGGCGGTGCCGTCTGGGCGTGCAGCAGGCCGGTCGGAACTCCCAGGATCAACAGGGCGGTCAGCAACGCCGCCGCGCGCGGGGCCGGCATCGGCGGCCTCCTCAGAAACGTGTGCCGAAGCTGAAGCGGAACAGCTCGGTCTTGTCGAAGTCTTCCTTGAGCACCGGCTCGGCGGCATCCACCCGGATCCGGCCGAACGCCGTCACGAACTCGACGCCGACACCGAACGATGCCCGGATCGAGTTGACGTCGCGTACCTCCGCCCCGCTGGCGTCGACGTTCCAGAGGCTGCCGACGTCGCTGAACACGAAGGCCCGCATGCCGAGATCCTCGGGCAGCCCGGTCGGGAACGTCAGCTCGACGGAACCGACATAATACTGGTTGCCGCCGAGCGCGTCGTCGGAACTGACGTCGCGCGGGCCGACGCCGGCCTTCTCGAAGCCGCGGAAGGTATGGCCGCCGATGAAGAAGCGCTCGGCGATCGACACGTCCTGCCCGAGGCCGATGATGTAGCCGGCCTGCCCCAGGAACGCCAGGCCCCACACGTTGTCCAGCGGATAGTAGTACGCCCCCTTGGCCTTCAGCCTCAGGAACCGCTCGTCGCCGCCCGCGCCGGCGATCTCCGTGGTGAACTGCCCGATGTAGCCTTCGCGCGGATCGAGCCGGTTGTCCCGCTTGTCGTAGGTCAGGGTCTGGCCGAACTGCGACACCACGGTGGTGCCTTCCTGCTCCCTGATGAATCGGGAGGCGTCCGATTCGACGTCTTTGATGTCGGTGCTCTTCAGCGTGTAGTTCACCGACTGCCGGAGATCGGGGGCGAGGTCGTAGCCCGCGCGCAGCGAACCGCCGGTCCGGACCTCGCTGTAGGAGCTCTCGGTGTACTCCCGCTCCACCCGGAACAGATCGAACCCGGCCGACACGTCGCGGCCGAGAAAATACGGCTCGGTGAACGAGATGTCGTACTCGGTGGAGCTGGCCGACCCGGACACGCCGAACCGCAGGTCCTGGCCGCGACCGAGCAGGTTGCGCTCGCGGATGCCGATGTCGCCGATGACGGCGTCGACCGAGGAGTAGCCGATGCCGAACGAGATCTCGCCGGTCGGCTGCTCCTCGACCTCGACGACGATCACCGTGCGGTCCGGCGCCGAGCCTTCGCTGTTGGTGACCTTGACCGACTTGAAGAAGCCGAGGTTGCGGATCCGCCGTTCCGACCGCCGCATCTGCGAGACGTTGAAGGCATCGCCCTCGACCAGGTTCATCTCCCGGCGGATGACGCGGTCCAGGGTTCGCACGTTGCCGACGATGTCGATCCGCTCGACGAAGACCTTGCTGGCCTCGCCGATCTGGTAAGTGATGTCGATGGCCTGCGCTTCCGGATGCCGCTCGACCCGCGGCCGGACATCGACGAATGCATAACCGAGGTTGCCCAGCTTGTCGGTGATCGCGTCGACCGATTCATCCACCTTGGTGGAATCGTAGCGGTCGCCGGTCTCGGTCACCACGAGCCCGTTCAGGTCGCCCTCGGTGACCCGCGGGAGCCCGATATCGAAGCCGATCTGACCGAAGTTGTAGGGCTCGCCCTCCTCCACCGTGAACGTGACGACGAAGGCCTCGCGATTGGGGGTCAGTTCGGCCACGGCCGACAGCACCCGGAAATCGGCATAGCCGCTCTCGAGATAGAACCGCCGCAGCAGCTCGCGGTCGAAGCTCAGCCGGTCCGGATCGTATGTGTCGGCCGTGCTGAGGAACCGATAGAACGCGTATTCCTTGGTCTGGATGACGCCGCGCAGCGTGGAATCGCTGAACCGCTTGTTGCCGATGAACGAGATGGTCTGGACCGGCGTCAGTTCGCCCTCGTCGATCTCGAACACCAGATCGACCCGGTTCTGCGGCTGCTGGATCACCTTCGGCTCGACCGTGACGCCGTAGCGCCCGGAGCGCCGGTAGATCTCGACGATCCGCTGGACGTCCTGCTGGGCCCGGGTCCGCGTGAACACCACGCGCGGGCGCAGTTCCACCTCGCGCGCCAGTTCCTCGTCGTCGATCCGCTTGTTACCTTCGAAAGCGATCCGGTTGATGATCGGGTTCTCGACCACGCTCACGACCAGCGCGTCGCCCTGGCGACGGATCGTCACGTCGGCGAACAGCCCGGTCGCGAACAGCGCCTTGAGCGACCGGTCCAGCCGGTCGGCGTCGAACAGATCGCCGGGTTGGATCAGCATGTAGGACCGCACCGTGCCCGGATCGATCCGCTGGGTGCCCTGCACCTCGATCTCCGACACGCGTCCGCCCGCGCTCTGCGCGTGTGCCGTTCCGCCGAGGAGCAGCGCGACCACGACGGCGACCGCCTGAAACCAGTGCTTCAACGATGACGGCAAGAGCCGGCCCCCTATCGGCGGAAAACCTCGCGCGATGCCGCGCGGCGGCGACTATAGCGTTGGCGTTACGCCCCGCAAACCGAAGATATCACAACCAATTACCCGAGCAGGGAGCCGATGTACTCGACCACCTTGAGGTGGATGAGGTCGTTCCAGGTGACGAACAGCATGAGCGCGATAACCAGGGTCAGGCCGGCCATCGAGGCCCACTCCTGCGCCCGCTCGCCGAGCGGCCGGCCGCGCAGCGCCTCGACCCCGTAGAACAGCAGATGCCCGCCGTCGAGGACCGGGATCGGAAACAGGTTGATGAGGCCGAGGTTGATCGACAGCATCGCCATGAACCAGACGGTGGTCACCCAGCCGCTCTGGGCGACGTCCCCCGACATCTGCGCGATCCGCAACGGCCCGCCGAGCTCCTCGGTCCCGCGGGTGCCGGCGATGATCTGCCCGACCGCGTCGAGCGTCTGGCCGACGATCGACCAGGTCTCCACTGCCGCGACGCCGACCGCCGAGACCGGATCGAGACGCTCGATGCTGACCTTGTTCGACCGTACGCCGAGCTGGCCGAAGGTATGCTTCGCGCCGAACCGGTCGACCTCGGTGACGGCTTCCGGAACCACCGTGAGCGTCATCTGGCGGCCGTCGCGGTCGATGACCATCTCGATCGGAACGCCCGGCCGGTCGAACACCGCGCGGCGCAGGTCCGAGAAGCGTTTCACCGCGGTACCGTCGGTCGACACGAACACGTCGCCGACCCGGATGCCGGCCTGTTCGGCCGCCGAGCCGGCGACCACCTCGTCCACCACCGGCGGCGCGTACGGACGGCCGACGATCGCGTACAGGCCCGCGAGCAGGACGATCGCGAACAGGAAGTTGGCGGCCGGACCGGCCGCCACGATCGCCGCCCGCGCCTTCAACGACTTGTGATGGAACGATACGGCCCGGTCCTCGGCGCTCATCGTGTCCAGGTTCGAGCCGCCCGAGCTCGACGGGTCGGCGTCGCCGAACATCTTCACATAGCCGCCGAGCGGCAGCACGGCGATCTTCCAGCGGGTCCCCGACCGGGCGGTCCAGCCGAACAGCTCGCGGCCGAAGCCGATCGAGAACACGTCGACCCGCACGCCGGCCCGGCGCGCCACCAGATAGTGCCCCATCTCGTGAACGAACACGAGAACGGTCAGGATGACGAGAAACGGAATAACGTAGTCCACGAGCCCGGCAAGCATGCCTGTGGGTCCCCTATTTCGACCTGTGTCCCCGCCCGCGTGTGAGCGACATTAGTCGGCGGCGCCGACGGACGCAACGCGTGCCGCGTGCCCGCGATGCCGGCCGATCCAGTGCTCCACCTCTTCCCGGGCGCGGCGGTCCACGGCCAGCACCGCCTCGATGTCGGCCACCGGCGCGACCGGAAGCGCCTCGAGCACGGCCTCGACCACGGCTGCGATCTCGATGAAGCCGATGCGACGCTCGACGAACGCCGCCACTGCGGCCTCGTTGGCGGCGTTCAGCACGACCGGCGCGGTGCCGCCCGCGCGCAGCGCCTCGCGGGCCAGGCGCAGCGCCGGAAACCGGACCGGGTCGGGCGCCTCGAAGGAGAGCTGCGCGACGGCGGCCAGGTCGAGGCGCGGCGTCGGTGTCGGCATGCGCTCCGGCCAGGCCAGCGCGTAGGCGATCGGGGTGCGCATGTCCGGCGACCCGAGCTGCGCCAGCACCGAGCCGTCGACATAGGCGACGAGGCTGTGAACCACCGACTGCGGGTGGACCAGGATGTCGATCCGGTCCTCCGGCATGTCGAACAGGTGGTGGGCCTCGATCAGCTCCAGCCCCTTGTTCATCATGGTCGCCGAATCGATCGAGATCTTCGGTCCCATCGACCAGTTCGGGTGGGCCAGGGCGTCCTTCAGCCCCTTGCTCGCCATCGCCTCGCGCGACAACGTCCGGAACGGGCCGCCCGAGGCGGTCAGGATGATCTTCTCGATACCCGGGCGGCGGTCGGATTCGAACACCTGGAAGATCGCGTTGTGCTCGGAATCGACCGGCAGGATCGTGGCCCCGGCCGCCCGCGCCTCGGCCACGAACAGATCGCCTGCGCAGACCAGCGATTCCTTGTTGGCCAACGCGATCACCCGGCCTTGGCGGACCGCCGTCAGGGTCGGTGCCAGCCCGGCGGCACCGACGATCGCCGCCATCGTCCAGTCGGCGTCGCGGCGCGCCGCCTCGAGCACCGCCTCGGCACCGGCCGCCGATTCGATGCCGGTCCCGGCGAGCGCAGCCTTCAGGGCCGGCCACGCGGCTCCGTCGGCGATCGCGACGAACCCCGCCCTCGTCCGTTTCGCCTGTTCGGCGATGAGATCGGCGTTCGCCCCGCCGGCCAGGGCGACGACCTCGAAGCGCTCCGGATTGCGCTCGACGAGGTCCATGGTGCTGCGCCCGACCGATCCGGTGGAGCCGAGCACACTGATGCGCCGCCTGCCGGTCGCCGTCACCATTGCAGAACGCTCCGGCCGGTCAGGTGCACGGCCAGGGCGACCAGCGGCAGGACGGCGATCTGACCGTCCACCCGGTCGAGAATCCCGCCATGCCCCGGAATCAGCTTTCCGGAATCCTTCACGTGGAAGAACCGCTTCACCGCCGACTCCATCAGGTCCCCGATCTGCGCGATCACCGCCAGCAGGGCCGCGATCGGCGCCAGCACCCAGGGGTTCGCGCCTTCCACCAGACTGGCCGCCACCAGCGCGCCGGCGACCGACGCCGCCACCCCGCCGGCCAGCCCGGCCCACGTCTTCGACGGACTGACCGAGGGCATCAGCTTAGGCCCGCCGATGGTCCGGCCGGCGGCATAGGCGCCGACATCCGTCAGGACCACTGTCGTGAGCGCCCAGATCAGCGTCTCCAGCCCGAGCGGCGCGCCGTCGCGCAGCCACAGGATCGCGATCGCCGGCATGGCGATGCTGATGATCGCCACCGCCAGCCAGGGCGCGCTCGGCAGCCGGGTGAAGCGGCCGAGGACGATGATCCCGAGCGCACCGATCACGGCGGCGGCCACCCCCTCGTACGGCCCGCGCAGCAGCATCCAGCCGAGCGACAGCGCCAGGACCGCGAACACCAGTCCGCGGGCCAGCGTGCGACCCGGCCGATCCGTCACCAGGCTCCCCCATTCCCACGCCATGAGGCCGCAGACCAGGGCAACTCCGAGCTGCAGGGCCGGCCCGCCGGCGAACACGGTGATCGCGGCCGCCGGGACCATGACCAGCGACGATATGATGCGCAGCCGCAGGTCGCTGCGCCCCGGCTTCGACGGCGGGTTGCCGTGCGCCCCGGTCATCCGCTGCCCTGCCCGGTGGCCCTGCCGTAGCGACGGTCCCGCCGGGCAAACTCGTCGAGGGCCGCTTCCAGATGCGAGCGGTCGAAATCCGGCCACAGGACGTCCATGAACACGAACTCGGAATAGGCGATCTGCCAAAGCAGGAAGTTCGAGATCCGCTTCTCGCCGCTGGTGCGGATCAGCAGGTCCGGATCCGGCATGTAGGCGGTGTCGAGCCGGGACGCCACCAGCTCCTCGTCGATCGCCGACGGATCCAGGATGCCCGCCGCGACGTCTTCGGCGATCCGCCGGACGGCATCGGTCAGCTCGCGCCGTCCGCCGTAGCTCAGCGCCACGGTCAGCACCATGCGGGTGTTGCCGGCGGTCAGCCGCTCGCCGTTCTCGATCAGCGTGACGATGTCGGGCGACAGCCGGCTCCGGTCGCCGATGACCCGGAACCGGATGCCGTCCTTGTGCAGGTCGGCGATCTCGCGCCGGAGATAGAACCGCAGCAGCTCCATGAGGTCGACGACCTCCTGGGCCGGCCGGCTCCAGTTCTCCGACGAGAACCCGAACAGGGTGAGATAGCCGACGCCGAGATCGGTCGCCGCTTCCACGGCCCGTCGCACCGCCTTCGCCCCCTCGCGATGGCCGAAGCTGCGCGGCATCCCGCGCGCCCGCGCCCAGCGTCCATTGCCGTCCATGATGACGGCGACATGCAGGGGCCGGTCGCCCTCCCCGAGCTGCGGCGCGGCATCGACCATCGATCAGACCTGCATGATGTCCTTTTCCTTGGACGTCAGGGCCTCGTCGATCGCCTTGACGTGCTTGTCGGTCAGCTCCTGGATCTCGTCCTCGTACAGACGACGGTCGTCCTGGCTGATGTCGCCATCCTTCTCCATCTTCTTCAGATGGTCCATGCCGTCGCGGCGGACGTTGCGGACCGCGACACGCGCGCTCTCGGCATACTTGGAGGCGACCTTGACCAGCTCGGCCCGCCGCTCCTCGGAGAGGTCCGGCAGCGGCACCCGGATGAGCTGGCCGTCCGACTGCGGATTGAGCCCGAGGTCCGACTCCCGGATCGCCTTCTCGACGGCCTTGGCCATCGAGCGGTCCCAGACCTGAACCGAGATCATCCGCGGCTCCGGCACGCTGATCGTGCCGACCTGGTTGAGCGGCATGCGGCTGCCGTAGGCCTCGACCTGGATCGGCTCGAGCAGGCTGGCCGATGCGCGCCCGGTCCTGAGGCCGGCGAACTCGGTCTTGAGAGCGTTCACGGCGCCGTCCATGCGCCGTTCGATGTCGTCGAGATCGAGGTCCGCCATGTCCCCTACTCCGTGATTATCGTGAACCGTCCCTTACCCTGGACCACGTCGGCGAATGCACCGTTATTGTGGATCGAGAAGACCAGGATCGGAATCCCGTTCTCCCGTGCAAGAGAGATCGCCGACGCGTCCATGACCTTAAGGTCGTGGCGCAGCACGTCCATATAGGTCAACCGGTCGTACCGGTTGGCGTCCTTCACCTTCATCGGGTCGGCGTCGTAGACCCCGTCGACCTTGGTGGCCTTCAGCAGCGCCTTGCAGCCCATCTCCGAGGCCCGCAGGGCGGCCGCCGTGTCGGTCGTGAAGAACGGATTGCCGGTGCCGGAGGCGAAGATCACCACCCGGCCCTTCTCCATGTGCCGGATCGCCCGGCGGCGGATGTACGGCTCGCACACCGCCGCGATCGGCAGGGCCGAGAGCACGCGGGTCGGAATGCCTCGCTTTTCCAGGGCACTCTGCATGGCCAGCGAGTTCATCACCGTCGCCAGCATGCCCATGTAGTCGCCGGTGGTCCGCTCCATGCCGGACGCCGCCGCCGACATGCCGCGGAAGATATTGCCGCCGCCGATGACCAGGCAGACCTCGATGCCGAGGGCGTTCACCGACTCGATCTCGCCGGCCACCCGGTCGACCATTTCCGGGTCGATTCCGTAGGCGAGGTTGCCCATCAGGGCCTCGCCCGAGATCTTGAGCAGCACCCGGGAGTACGGCCCGGGTGCCACTCGATGGTCTGTCTCGGATTGCTCGCTGTCGGAGCCCATCGCCCTTGTCCCTCCGGTCGCCGGCGGCCGCTCCCGTTCTACATCAACCGGCGAGCGCCGCCACTTCCGCGGCGAAGTCCGCCTGCTCTTTCTCGATGCCCTCGCCGAGCTGCAGGCGGACGAACGCCGCCAGGGTCACCGGAGCGCCGGCGTCCTTCGCCGCCGCCTCGACGACCTTGCGGATCTGGGTCTCGCCGTCGATCACGAAGGTCTGCTCCAGCAGGACGACCTCCTGATAGAACTTCCGAATCCGGCCCTCGATCATCTTCTCGATGATGTTGTCCGGCTTGCCGGAAGCGCGCGCCTGCTCGATCAGGACCGCCCGCTCGCGCTCGATCGCCGCCGGGTCAAGGTCGTCGGTCGACAGGCTCTGCGGCGCGGTCGCCGCGATGTGCATGGCGATCTGCTTGCCGAGCTCCGCGAGCTTGTCCTTGTCGCCCGTCGATTCCAGGGCCACCAGCACGCCGATCTTGCCGAGGCCCGGCTTGACCGCGTTGTGGACGTACGGAACCACCACGCCGTCGTCGACCGACACCACCGCGGCGCGCCGGATCGACATGTTCTCGCCGATGGTCGCGATGTTGTTCGTCAGCTCGTCGCCGACGGTCCTGCCGGTGCCCGGATAGGCGACGCCCTTCAGGGCCTCGATGTCGGCGCCGGTCTCGATCGCCAGGCCGGTCACGTTCTCGACGAACGCCTGGAAGCTCTCGTTGCGGGCCACGAAGTCGGTCTCGGAGTTGACCTCCACGACCGCGCCCCGGTTGCCGTTCACGACCACGCCGACCAGGCCCTCGGCCGCGACACGGCCGGACTTCTTCGCCGCCGCCGCCAGGCCCTTGGTGCGCAGCCAGTCGATCGCCGCCTCCAGGTTGCCGTCGGTCTCGCTCAGCGCCTTCTTGCAATCCATCATGCCGGCGCCGGTCTTCTCGCGCAGTTCCTTCACAAGGGCTGCCGTAACCGCCATCGTTCTCATCCTCGTCGTTCGATGTGGACGCCGGCGCCGACCATCCGGCCGGCGCCGCTCTCATCCCGTAGCTGGACCGCGCTCAGGCGCTGGCCTGTTCCGCGACCTTGTCCTCGGCGGACGCCTCGCCGGCGACCTCGGCCTCCAGAGCCGGCTCGGCCGGCGCCTCGGCGCTTTCGCCGATATCCGAGCCCGAGGCCATCATCTCGGCCTGCAGGCCGTCGAGGACGGAATTCGCCACCAGTTCGCAGTACATCGACACCGCCCGCATGGCGTCGTCGTTGCCCGGGATCGGGAACTGCACGCCGTTCGGGTCGCAGTTGCTGTCGAGGACCGCGACGACCGGGATGCCCAGCTTGTTGGCTTCCTGGATCGCCAGGCTCTCCTTGTTCGTGTCGATCACGAACAGGATGTCCGGCAGCCCGCCCATCTCCTTGATGCCGCCGAGCGCGCGCTCCAGCTTCTCGCGCTCGCGGGTCAGGCCGAGGGTCTCCTTCTTGGTCAGACCCAGCGCCTCGTTCGAGGCGAGCTGCTCCTCGAGGTCGCGCAGCCGCTTGATCGAATGCGAGATCGTCTTCCAGTTGGTCAGCATGCCGCCGAGCCAGCGGTGGTTGACGTAGTACTGGCCGCAGCGCTTGGCCGCCTCGGCGATCATGTCGGCCGCCTGGCGCTTGGTCCCGACGAACAGCACGCGGCCGCCCTTGGCCGTGGTGTCGCGCACCGCCTCGAGCGCCCGGTGCAGCATCGGCACGGTCTGGCGCAGGTCGAGGATGTGGATGTTGTTGCGCACGCCGAAGATGTACGGTTCCATCTTCGGGTTCCAGCGACGGGTGTGGTGGCCGAAGTGGACACCGGCCTCCAGGAGCTGGCGCATGGTGAAAGTGGGCAGAGCCATATCGTTCCTCACGTTCTCCGGTTTCGCCTCCACGGGTCTTGGTCGAGGCGGCGCCTCGACACCGGAGCGACGGCCGGCGACCGAAGGGAATCGGCCGAAAGCCACCGCGGGCCCGTGTGCGGGATTGAGCGGGCGCTTATCTACTCCCCTCGACCGGCTTTGGCAAGCATCGGCCGGCCACAAACCGACGATCGCCATCGCTCTCGCGGTGCTTCTGCCGGCCCCGGCGACCGCCGGCTCCAGCGAGCTGGCCGATCGCATCGCCGAAGCGCTCTGTTATCCGCCGAGCGCCCGTGAGATGCGGCTCGAGCCGGCAGCCGATGCCGACTATCGCCGCACCGCGCGGATGGCCGGTGCGTACCGCGACATTCAGGGCGCCGACGCCCGTGCCTGGTTCCGGAAGTCGGGCGACGCCGCGGTCTGCCGGAGCCCGGCCGACAGTGCCATGACCCTGTATTTCTGCGCCCCGGTCTCGCATGCCCCCGGCCTGCTGACGAAAGCCCGGCCGCGGCTGTGCGAATGACCGTCAGGCCGGCGGCGTCCAGCCCGCCTCGGGATCGAGCGGAAACACCGGCCGCGGCAGGCCGCGCCAGTCGAAGTTCGCCAGGTTCGGGGAGGTCAGCCCGGGAACGTCGACCTCGCGGATCCGCTCCGGCGGGAACAGGTGCTGGAAGCCTGCCCGGAAGTGCCCGCGCGACTTGACGACGATCGACCGCGCCCCGGCCACGTCGACTCCCAGTGCCTCGAAGAAGTCGGTCGAGAGGCACTGCTGGCGCTTGCTGATCACCACCAGGGTTATCCCGTCGAGCGCGATCACCGCCGACGGTCCCAGGTCGACCGTCTTGCCCTCGACCATGCCGTGATGGCCTACGAACCGGCCGTCGTGCAGATGCACCACGCGGGCGTCCCAGGACAGTGGCTCGGAGAACCGCGCACTCTCCCGGGTGTTCAGGTCGGCCCGGAACCGGGCGCCCTCGCCGGCCCGCCGCGCCTGTTCGACCAGCGCCGGGTCGAAGAACACCCCAGCGATGCAGCCGTGCACACCGGCCTTCAGGAAGGCGGCCAGGATATAGGTGGTGTTCCCGCGTCCGCCGCCGCCCGGGTTGTCCGCCGGATCCGCGAACAGCAGCGACGGTGCCATCGGATCGGCCCCGACCGCCCTCGCCTGCTCGACCGCCTCGTCGAGCGGGATCATCCGCGGCACGTAGCGCTGGCGGTCGTTCCAGCCGGCGCTCGCCAGCTCGATCGCCAGGCTCCTGGCGAGCGCCGGATCGTCGCGGGTCGTCACGATGACGGTCATGCCGTTCTTCGGCGTGTCGGCGAACGCGAAGCCGGCGAGGATCGTCACGTTCATCACCCGCTCGTCGATCCTCGACTGCCCGAGCCGTATGAGGTCGCCGTAGGGATGGCCCTCGGCGGTCAGCAGGGTGACGCTGGGACCGACCAGCGGCAGCCGCACCCGGTACGCCGTGGCCCTGGTCCCGGCCATCAGCTCCTCGAGCAGCCGGGCCGCCTCCTCGCCGCGCTCGAAGATGTCGACATGCGGGTTGGTCCGATAGCCGACCAGGATATCCACGCTGTTCATCATCGCGTCGGAGACGTTGGCGTGCAGGTCCAGGGTCGCGACCACCGGGACGTCCGGCCCGACGAGCCGCCGGACCAGGGCGAACACCTCGCCGTCGGGATCGTGGGTGTGGGTCGCGGTGGCACCGCCGTGCTCCGCGACGTAGACCCCGTCGAGCCGGCCGGCGGCCTGCAGCCCGGCCTCGAACTCGCCCAGCAGCTCCCGGAAGAATCCCTCCTCCACCGGCCCAGCCGGCTGCGAAGCCGCATGGACGATCGGCACCGGCTGCCAGCCGGCCGGACCGTGGCGACGGTCCATCTCGGCATAGAAGCCGCAGATGCCGGAATAGATCGCCGGATGCTCGGCACGCGCCTGCGCGGTAATGTCGGCGCCCCGGTAGTAGCCCCGCTGCTCGAAATCCGCGCGCCCGCAGGGCGGCGCGAAGGCGTTGCTCTCAAGCGCGAAGCCGAGAATGGCGATGCGTTTCATCGGACCTCTCCGGCTGACGGAAGGCGCCCAGCCTGCCACCGGTCCGGCCGTTAGGAAAGTCGGCCGTCGGGCCTACAGGTCACGCACGAAGTCGATTCCCGGGATCGCCTTCACCGCCCCGCGCAGCTGGCCCGACACCTTGTAGGCCTCCGGCAGGACGATGCCGACGTCGCCCTCGCCGGTCGGGACCACCACGCGGATCCGGCCGCGGCCCCGCCCTTCCTTGGCGATCAGCGACTGCAGGGGCTCCAGCGCCCGGGTATCGCGCACGTGGATCTCCAGGCCGGCGGCGGTCTGCTCGACCGCCTTGTCCAGCGGCTCGATGCGCGACGCCAGCAGCCGCATGGCGTCGTCCTCGATCCGGGCGTCGGCCTTCACCAGCAGCGGATCGCCGGAATCCAGCAGCTCCCGGCTGACCGCCAGCACCTCCGAGAACAGCGTGACCTCGAACACCCCGGAACGGTCGGTGAGCTGGACGAAGGCGAAGCGGTTGCCGGACTTCGAGGTGCGGATCTGCTTGCCCACGACGATGCCGGCGAGCGTCAACCGGGCGGTGCCGCCCTTCGCCCGGGTTTCGGCGAGCGCCCGGTCGGACGCGACCACCTTCAGGCGATCGAGGGATTCCGCATAGGCGTCCAGCGGATGGGCCGAGAGATAGAAGCCGAGGGCGTCGAACTCCTCCTTCAGGCGCTCCATCGGCGGCCAGTCCGGCCGGTCCTTGAGCCGCAGCCGCGCCGGCTCGCGCCCGCCGTCGACCGCGAACAGGTTGACCTGGCTCGAACCGCGCTCGCTGGCGGCCGCGCTGACATGGCGGACGACGGTCTCCAGGCTCTCGAACAGCTCGGCCCGGTTCGGATGCAGCCCGTCGAAGGCGCCGGCCCGCACCAGGTTCTCGAGCAGCCGCTTGTTGACGTGCTGCGGGTCGGCGCGCTCGGCGAAATCGCCGAGGCTCCTGAACGGGCCGTCGGCATCGCGCGCCGTGGCCAGCGCGTCCATCGCCGCGCCGCCGACGTTCTTGATCGCCGCCAGGGCGTATCGAATGCCCATGGTGCCGTCCGGCAGGCGCTCCACCGCGAAGTCGCGCCGCGACCGGTTGATGTCCGGCGGCAGCAGCGGGATCTTCAGCTTCTGCAGCTCCTGCCGGAACGTGTTGAGCTTGTCGGAGTTCCCCATGTCGTACGTCATCGACGCCGCCAGGAACTCCACGGGATGGTTCGCCTTGAGGTAGGCGGTGTGATAGGCGACCAGGGCGTAGGCGGCGGCGTGGCTCTTGTTGAAGCCGTAGCCGGCGAACGCCGCGATCTGGTCGAAGATGGCGCTGGCCCGCGCCTCCTCCACCCCGTTCTCGACGGCGCCCGAGACGAACTTCTCGCGCTGGGCGTCCATCTCCTCCTTGATCTTCTTGCCCATGGCGCGGCGCAGCAGGTCGGCACCGCCGAGGGTGTAGCCGGACAACCGCTGGGCGGCCTGCTGCACCTGCTCCTGGTAGATCATGATCCCGAAGGTCTCGGTCAGCACCGGCTCCAGCTTCGGGTGCATGTAGTCCGGCTGCTCCTCGCCGTGCTTGCAGGCGATGTACTTCGGGATATTCGCCATCGGCCCCGGGCGGTACAGCGCCACCAGCGCGATGATGTCTTCGAAGCGGTCGGGGCGCAGGCGGCGCAGCACGTCGCGCATGCCCGAACTTTCGAGCTGGAACACCCCGGTGCTGTCGCCCTTGGCCAGCATCGCGTAGGTCGGCTCGTCGTCGAGCGGGATCTTCGAGAGATCGAGTTGGATACCCCGCTCCTTGAGCAGGTCGACGGCGCGCTGCAGGACCGTCAGCGTCTTCAGGCCAAGGAAGTCGAACTTCACCAGCCCGGCCGGCTCGACCCACTTCATGTTGAACTGGGTGACCGGCATGTCGGACCGCGGGTCGCGGTACAACGGCACCAGCTGCGACAGCGGCCGGTCGCCGATCACCACGCCGGCGGCGTGAGTCGACGAGTTGCGGTACAGGCCCTCGATCTGCAGCGCCACCCGGATCAGGCTGGCGACGTTCTCGTCGGCGTCGCGCTGGCGGCGGAGTTCCTCCTCGGTCTCCAGGGCCTGCGCCAGGGTCACCGGGTTGGCCGGGTTGTTCGGCACCAGCTTGCAGATCCGGTCGACCTGCCCGTACGGCATCTCCAGCACCCGGCCGACGTCGCGCAGCGCGGCGCGGGCCTGCAGCTTGCCGAAGGTGATGATCTGCGCCACCCGGTCGCGGCCGTACTTGTCCTGGACGTAGCGGATCACCTCGTCGCGCCGGTCCTGGCAGAAGTCGATGTCGAAATCGGGCATCGACACACGCTCGGGGTTCAGGAAGCGCTCGAACAGCAGCCCCCAGCGCAACGGATCCAGGTCGGTGATCAGCAGCGAGTACGCGACCAGCGACCCGGCACCCGACCCGCGTCCCGGTCCCACCGGGATGTCGTGCGCCTTGGCCCACTTGATGAAGTCCGACACGATCAGGAAATAGCCGGGGAAGCCCATCTGCTCGATGACCCCGAGCTCCATCTCGAGCCGTTCGCGGTAGGGCTCGGCGATCTCGGCCCGGCGGGCCTCGTCCATGTCCGGCGTGAACACGTGCGCCTCGAGCCGCGCCTGCAGTCCCTCCTCCGCCTGGGCCCGCAGTTCCGCCGCCTCCGACCGGCCGCCCTCGGTGTCGAACCGCGGCAGGATCGGCGCCAGCTTGCGCGGCATGTAGGAGCATCGCCGGGCGATCACCAGCGTGTTGTCGACCGCTTCCGGGATGTCGGCGAACAGCTCGCGCATCTCGGCGGCCGACTTGAACCGGTGATGGGGGGTCACCCGGCGCCGCTTGGGATTCCCGATCGTCGTGCTCTGGGCGATGCACAGCAGGACGTCGTGGGCCTCCGACATCGACTCGTCGGCGAAGAACACCTCGTTGGTGGCGACCAGCGGAACGTCGTGGGCATAGGCCAGGTCGATCAGGCGCTCCTCGATCCGGTTCTCCTCGTCGAGGAAGTGCCGCTGCAGTTCCACGTACAGCCGCCCCGGAAACAGCCGGTTGAGATGCAGGAGCATGGCCTCGGCGTCGGTGTCGCGTCCCTCCAGCAGAAGTCGCCCGACCCCGCCGCGCGGCCCCGCGGTCAACGCGATCAGCCCGTCGGTCAGGCCCTCCAGCTCTTCGAGCCTGAGCTGCGGCTCCTCCTCGCCGGAGGTCTCCATGTAGGCCCGGCTGACCAGCTCCATCAGATTGAGATAGCCGGTCTCCGACTGCACCAGCAGCAGCAGCTGATCGGGGTGCACGTCGCGCCCGCCGACTACGCGGAGCCCGCGACGGTCCGGTTCGGCCGGTCGGCGCACCATCAACTGGACCCCGACGATCGGCTGCACGCCCTCGCCCGCCGCGGTCACCGAGAACTCCAATGCACCGAACAGGTTGCCGCTGTCGGTGATCGCCACGGCCGGCATCCGGCTGGCCTTGGTCATCTTGACCAGCTGCTTGGCGTGGATCGCGCCCTCCGCCAGCGAAAAGGCGGAATGAACGCGAAGATGGACGAAGTCTGCGTGCGGCATCGGGGGCTCCAGCGATCGGCCGACCATTCTTCCATGCGGGCCGCGCCGGGTCACGGTCGCGCGCGCGGCCGGGTCGTCGCGCGGGATTCCGGCGCGTCGGCCGGTCCCGGCCCCCATGCGACTCGGACGGAGGCCGTTAACCAATTTCGATCATTGCCGTTTACGGTCTGTTTACCGCCGACGCTGCATGGTCGCTCGACTCGATGCGTCGCCGCGCCATCACCACTACCGAGGCGTCAGAAAGATGCCACCCGTCCTCACCCGCCCGATCGACATTCCTTTCGAGACCGCAAAGGCGGTCAAGGCGCACGAGGTCTATCTGGCCGGACGCCCGAACGGGCGGCGCCTGCTGCTGAAGGGCGCCAATCTGAACGGCAAGACGGTCGACACCCTCGACCTGCGCCGCTCGATCCTGACCGGCGCCAGCTTCATCAAGGCCCACGCCCGGGTCACCAACTTCGGCGAAGCCGACCTGTTCGGCTGCGACTTCTCCCAGGCCGACCTGCAGTCGGCGAACTTCGAGCGGGCCGACCTGCGCGGCGCGAACTTCGCGATGGCCAACCTGTCCGGCGCGATCCTGCGCGGCGCCGACATGCGGCCCGGCCACGTGGTCAACTGGGGCGAGGAAGAGAAGCGGGACACCAATTTCACCGACGCCAACCTGGACGGGGCGGATTTCACCGGCTCCAACATGTCGGAAGCGAATCTGGCCGTGAGCAGCGCGCGCGGCGCGATCTTCCGCGACGTCGTCCTGCACGCGGTCAACCTGGCCGGCGCCAACCTGTCGGGCGCCGACCTCTCGGGCTGCAACCTGAAGAACGCCAACCTGACCGGCACCAACCTGGACGGCGCCAACCTCAAGGGCGCGAACCTGGCCGACGCCAATCTGCGCAACGTCGACCTGTCGAAGGCGATCCTCGACAACACCAACCTGATGGGCGCCATCCATCGCGATGCCGAGCACACCCTGCCCGACGACATCGAGCAGGCGCTGCGCTTCCACAGCACCTGGATCGCCAGCAACGGCCGGACCGGCATGCGGGCCGAGTTCGTCGGCCGGGACCTGCGCGGACTGGACTTCTCGAGCTGTGACGTCCGCGGGGTATCGTTCGAGGAAGCCGACCTGACAGGCGCGGCGTTCGTACGCTCCGAGCTGTTCCTGACCACCTTCCGGCGCGCAACCCTGGAGGGCGCCGACTTCTCCCTGGCCCGCCTGGCCGGCACCAACTTCACCGACAGCGTGCTGACCAACGCCAGCTTCGTCGGCGCCCGCATCGAAGGCGCCGAGATCCTCGACCCCCAAGGCCGCCGGACCGGCAAGAGCCTGCCCGTGCGGTTCCGCAGCGCCGATCTGCAGGACGCCAATTTCGTCGGGGCGATCCTGGACGGCGTCGATCTCACCGGCAGCAACCGCACCGGCTCGCGGCTCGAGCAGGCGACCATCAAGAACGCGTCGGGCCTGGACGCCGCCTGACCTGAGCCGGCCGCCTCAGCCGCGACGCTCCAGCACCACGCCGTCCTTCAGTTCCAGCGTCCGGTCCATGGCCGCCGCCAGGTCCAGGTTGTGCGTCGCGATCAGCGCCGCCAGACCGGTGGCCCGGACGATTCGGGTGAGCTGTCCGAAGACTTCCGCCGCGGTCTGCGGATCGAGGTTTCCGGTCGGCTCGTCAGCCAGCAGCACCTGCGGCACGTTGGCGATCGCGCGCACGATGGCGACGCGCTGTTGCTCGCCCCCCGACAGCCGCGCCGGGCGGTGCGACGACCGCCGCTCCAGCCCCACCATCTTCAGAAGCTGGTCGGCACGCTGGCCGGCCTCGTCCCGCGACAGGCCGGCGACCATCTGCGGGATCATCACGTTCTCGCGGGCCGAGAACTCCGGCAGCAGGTGGTGGAACTGATAGACGAACCCGATGGTATCGCGCCGCAGCCTGGTCCGGCCGGCATCCCCCAGCCCGGCGCAGTCCTTGCCGTCGACCAGGACCTTGCCGCTGGTCGGCGCCTCCAGCAGGCCGGCGATATGCAGCAGAGTGGACTTGCCGGCCCCGGACGGGCCGACCAGTGCCACCAGCTCGCCCGGCCGCAGGCAGAAGTCCACGCCCCGCAGGATCTCCAACGCGGTCTCGCCGGAACCGAAGCGCCTGGTGACCCCTTCGAGCCGCAGCACGGGATCGTTATTCATAACGCAGCGCCTCGACCGGATCGACGCGGGCCGCCCGCCAGGCGGGGTAGATCGTGGCCGCGAAGCTGAGCAGCAGCGCCATGACGACCACCGCGAACACCTCCCAGGGATCGATCTCGGCGGGCATCCGGCTCAGGAAGTAGATCATCGGGTCGAAAATGGTCGCCCCGGTCAGCGACTGCAGGGCCTGGCGGATCGCCTCGATGTTGTCGCAGAACAGCAGGCCGAGAACGCTGCCGAAGGCGGTGCCGAGCACGCCGACGCTGGCCCCGGTCATGAAGAAGATCCGGGTGATCATCCCGCGCGTCGCCCCCATGGTGCGGAGCACCGCGATGTCCCGGCCCTTGTCCTTCACCAGCATGATCAGCGAGCTGATGATGTTGAACGCCGCCACCAGGATGATCAGGGTCAGGATGAGGAACATGACGTTGCGCTCGACCTGCAGCGCGTTGAAGAAACTGGCGTGCTGCTGCTGCCAGTCCCGGGGATACAGGCTGGACGGCAGGGATTCCAGCAGCGGCAACCGGAACCGCCGGACGTGCTCCGGGTCGGTCGTGAAGATCTCCAGCGCGTTGACCGTGTCGCCGGTACGGTACAGCACCTGGGCCGCCTCCAGCGGCATGTACACGAAGGTGTTGTCGTACTCGAACATCCCGACGTTGAAGAGCGCGACGACCTCGTAGGCCTTCATGCGCGGGACGCTGCCCATGACGGTCACGGTCGAGGTCGGCGACAGCAGCGTCACCCGGTCCCCGACTCCGACCCGCAGGCGCTCGGCCAGCCGGTCGCCGAGGACGATCGCGTCGTCGCCCGCGAACCGGTCGAGCGAACCGCGGACGATCTTGTCGGCGATCAGCCGCTTGGCCTTCAGGTCGCTCGGCCGGATGCCGCGCACGACCGCACCGGACGCGTTGCCGCCGGCGGTCAGCATCGCCTGTTCCTCGACCTGCGGAGTCACGCTGAAGATTCCGGGTATCGAGGCGACCTGCACCGCGACCCGGTCGTAGTTCTCGATCCGTCCGGTCGACGAATAGATCCCGATATGGCCGTTCAGCCCGAGGATCCGGCTCGTCAGCTCGACCCGGAAGCCGTTCATCACGCTCATCACGATGATCAGGGTCGCGACACCGAGGCCGATGCCGAGCAGCGAAAACCCGGCGATCACCGAGATGAACCCCTCCTGCCGGCGGGCCCGCAGGTAGCGCAGCGCCAGCATCCGCTCGAAAGCTCCGAAGATCATTCGGGCAATCTCCCCGGGGATGAAGGCGAACTCGGGGCGGTGGCGATCACCCGGCGAGCCGGTTCATGGCGGCTTCCGGGGTCATCTCCTCGCGCTCGCCGGTCTTGCGGTTCTTGACCTCGACCACGCCGTTGGCAATGCCGCGCGGCCCGACCACCACCTGCCAGGGCAGCCCGATCAGGTCCATGTTGGCGAGCTTCGGGCCGGGACGCTCCTCGCGGTCGTCCATCAGCACCTCGATCCCGGCGTTCACGAACCCGGCATACAGCGCCTCGGCCGTCGAATCGCAGGCGACGTCGCCGACCTTCAGGTTGACGAGCCCGACCTTGAACGGCGCCACCGGCTCCGGCCAGACGATGCCGGCATCGTCGTGCGACGCCTCGATGATGCCGCCGACCAGGCGCGACACCCCGACGCCGTAGGAGCCCATGTGGACCGTGACCTCCTTGCCGTCCGAGCCCGCCACCCTGGCGCCCATCGGGTCGGAGTACTTGGTGCCGAAGTAGAAGATGTGGCCGACCTCGATGCCGCGGGTCCTGACCAGGTCCGCCTCGGCGACCGGGCAGGTCGCCGGGTCGTGCTTCTCGTCGGTCGCGGCATAGCGCGCCAGGCAGGCGTCGACGACCGGCTGCAGGTCGGCCTCGTAGTCGACGTCGGCCGGCACCGCATCGGCGCTGAGCCAGTCCTTGTGGCAGAACACCTCGCTCTCGCCGGTCTCCGCCAGGATGATGAACTCGTGGCTCATGTCGCCGCCGATCGGCCCGGAATCGGCAGCCATCGGGATCGCCTTCAGTCCCATCCGGTCGAAGGTCCGCAGATACGCGACGAACTGGCGGTTGTAGGCGCGCTTGGCGGCCGCGAAGTCCACGTCAAAGGAATAGGCGTCCTTCATCAGGAACTCGCGCCCGCGCATCACACCGAAGCGCGGCCGCACCTCGTCCCGGAACTTCCACTGGATGTGGTAGAGCCGGCCCGGCAGCTCACGGTAGCTGCGGACATGGGTCCGGAAGATGTCGGTGATCAGCTCCTCGTTGGTCGGCCCGTACAGCATGTCGCGGTCGTGCCGGTCCTTGATGCGGAGCATCTCCTTGCCGTAGTCGTCGTAACGGCCGCTCTCGCGCCACAGGTCTGCCGACTGGATGGTCGGCATCAGCACTTCCTGCCAGCCGGCAGCGTCCTGCTCGTCGCGCACGATCTGTTCGATCTTCTTGAGCACGCGGAACCCGAGCGGCAGCCACGAGTAGATGCCGGCGCTGGCCTGCTGCATCATCCCGGCCCGCAGCATCAGGCGGTGCGAGACGATCTCCGCCTCGCGGGGCGTATCCTTCAGGGTAGGCAGGAAATAGCGGGACAGGCGCATGACCCTTCTCACGTCGTCGCGGCAAGGCGCGCACTCTATGAAAGGGGGTTCGTACTGTCCAAGGGAAATGCCGCGCGGCCGGCTCCGCCGACCCGCGGCCGCTCAGAGGATCGTGCCGCGCAGATTGAAGTTCAGCATCGAGATCCAGAACCGCTCGAGCTGACGGTACGACACGCTGGCCGCGTTCAGATCCTCGGGGGCGATGTTGGAGTCGGTCAGCGCCGCCGAGTGCCGCTCGAACATGTCGCCGATCTGGGCGCACAGCGCCAGGCCCTTGTCCGACAGCCGAACGCGGATCGACCGGCGATCATGGGTCGAGCGCTCCTGCACCAGGTAGCCGTTCTCGACCATCTTCCGGACGTTGTACGAAACATTCGAGCCAAGGTAGTAGCCGCGGTTGGTCAGTTCTCCGACCGTCAGCTCTTCCTCGCCGATGTTGAACAGGATCAACGCCTGGATGTTGTTGATGTCCTCGACACTAATCCTGTCGAGCTCGGTCTTCACCACTTCGAGAAACTGCCGGTGCAGCCGCTCAATCAGCTTGATGGCCTCGAGGTACTCGCGCTTGACCGCTGAGCCCACGTCGGACGGTGTGATGCCGGGTTCGGGAGTCGACATGGTCGCAGTCTAACCGATGTTCTCAACCACGGGAAACCTGAACGCCATCTAGACCATAACCCCCTTTTGATCAATGAGTTTCGACTTCCGCCGAAGAGTCACGCCTCCCTGAGCATCTGAATGATGCCGGAAAAGTCGACCGCGCCGTGGCCGCTTTCCACATAGTCCCTGTAGAGTCGCGCGGCTTCGCGACCGAGCGGCGTCGCCGCGTGCACGGCCTCGGAGGCATCCTCCGCCAGGGTCAGGTCCTTCAGCATCATCGAGGCCGTGAACCCCGGCGTGAAATTGCGATTCGACGGGGCGGCCTCTACCAGCCCGGGTACCGGACAGTAGTTCGTCATCGCCCAGCACTGCCCCGACGCCTTCGACGAGATCGCGAACAGCCGGGCGGTGTCCAAGCCGAGCTTCTCGGCCATGGTGAACGCCTCGCTCACCGCGATCATCGAGATCCCGAGGATCATGTTGTTGCAGATCTTGGCGGCCTGTCCGTTGCCGGCGCCGCCGGCATGGACGATGGTCTTGCCCATCACCTGCAGAAACGGCTCGGCCCGGGCGAACGACGCGTCCGGCCCGCCCACCATGAACGTCAGGGTTCCGGCCGCCGCACCGGCGATCCCGCCGGAAACCGGGGCGTCCACCATCTCGAGGCCGGCGGCGACGGCATCCGCGGCGACCGCCCGCGCGCTCTCGACGTCGATCGTCGAGCAGTCGATCAGCAGGGTCCCTGCCGGCACCCGCCCGATCACCGACTCGCCGTACACCGTCCGGACATGCTCGCCGGCCGGCAGCATGGTGATCACCACCTCCGCTCCGTCCACCGCGCCGGCCGCGGTGTCGGCCTCGACGCCGCCGTCGGCGACCAGCGCCTGCACCTGGGCGTCGGCCATGTCGAAACCCTGGACGCGGTGGCCGGCCTTGACCAGGTTCCGTGCCATGGGCAGGCCCATGTTGCCGAGGCCGATGAAGCCGATGGTCGCCATGGTGGTCTCTCCCTCGATCCGGATCTCTTGTGTCGGTTGACTGCGATGCTCGGGGTCGCGGCGGCTCCGGTCAAGCCGCTCTCAGAGCGCGAACTCGCGCCCGGCGACCGGCTCGAAGTGCCTGGCGACCAGGTCGCCGTCGACCTCGGCCAAAGTCGCCGGCCGCCATTTCGGCGCATGGTCCTTGTCGACCAGGACCGCCCGGATCCCCTCGAAGAACTCGGTACCGGCCATGCAGTGCTGCGACAGCCGGTACTCCATGGTCAGCACGTCCGCGAGACTGGACATCGAGCGGCCGCGCCGCAGCTGCTCGAGGCTGATCTTGAGGCTGGTCGGGCACTTGTGACGCAAGGTCGCAGCCGTCTCGGCGGCGAAGGCCGAGCCGTCCGCCGCCTCGCGGTCGAGCGCGTCCAGGATCGCCTCGACCGACCCGGCCGAGAAGCAGCGATCGATCGTCGCGCGGTGCGGGGCGACCGGATCCTCGCCGGGCGTCTCGGCGAACCGTTCCAGCACGTCGTTGATCGCCGCCCGCCCGTCGTTCGCCCCGGCAATGGTGGTGGCGAGCGCCGCCTCCAGGCCCTCCATCCGGGTGCTCGGCACGTAGTGCGTGGCGATCCCCAGCGCGACCGCGCCGGCCGCATCCAGCCGGGCACCGGTCAGCGCCAGGTAGGTCCCGGTCTCGCCCGGCAGGCGCGGCAGGAACCAGCCGCCGCCGACGTCCGGGAACAGGCCGATGCCGGTCTCCGGCATGGCGAACATCAGGCGCTCGGTGGCGATCCGGTGCGAGCCGTGCACCGACAGACCGACGCCGCCGCCCATGGTCACGCCGTCCAGCAGCGCCACGTACGGCTTGGAGAACGCGTGGATCGCGTGGTTGAGCCGGTACTCCTCCAGGAAGAAGGTCTTCGACAGCTCGGACGGTCCCTTGCCGCCGAGGTCGTCGACGATCGAACGGTACACCGCCCGGACGTCGCCGCCGGCGCAGAACGCCTTGTCGCCCTCGCCCTTGATCACGACCGCCTTGACCTTGTCGTCGTCCTCCCAGGCTTCCAGCCGGGGATGCATTTCCCGGATCATGCCCAGGGTCAGCGCGTTCAGCGCCTTCGGGCGGGTGAGCTCGATGGTGGCGAGGCCACCCTCCACGGTGAAGCGGATCTCGTCGGACACCGGCGTCTCCAGACTCGTCGGGGTTGGGCCGGCCTCAGTCGGCCAGCAGCTTGCGGGCGATGATCACCCGCATGATCTCGTTGGTGCCCTCGAGGATGCGGTGCACCCGGAGGTCGCGCAGCAACCGCTCGACCGGGAAGTCCTTGAGGTAGCCGTAGCCGCCGTGCAGCTGCAGTGCCTCGTCGACGACCTTGAACCCGGCATCGGTGGCGAACCGCTTGGCCATGGCCGCATGCTGGGTGGCGTCGGGCGACTTGGAGTCCAGGCTGGCGGCGGCGCGGTGGACCATCAGGCGGGCGGCGTCCAGCTCGGTCGCCATGTCGGCCAGCCGGAACTGGGTGGCCTGGAAGTCGGCGATCGGCTTGCCGAACTGCTTGCGGTCCTTGACGTAGCCGAGCGCCTGCTCGAGCGCCGCCCGGGCGCCGCCGAGCGAGCAGGCCGCGATGTTGATGCGGCCGCCGTCGAGGCCGGCCATGGCGATCCTGAAGCCCTCGCCCTCGCCGCCGACCAGGTTCTCGGCCGGCACCTTGCAGTCCTCGAACATCACCATGGCCGTCGGCTGGCTGTTCCAGCCGAGCTTGCGCTCCTTCTTGCCGAAGCTGAGGCCCGGCGTGTCCTTGTCGACCAGGATGCAGGACACCCCCTTCGGGCCATCACCGCCGGTCCGGCACATCACCGCGTACACGTCGCTGGTGCCGCTGCCGGAAATGAACGCCTTGCCGCCGTTCAGGACGTAGTGCGAGTTGCCGACTTTCTCGGCCCGGGTCTTGAGCGCCGCCGCATCCGAGCCGGAGCCGGGCTCGGTCAGGCAGTAGCTGGCGATCGACTCCATCGACGTGAGAGCCGGCAGGTAGCGCTGGCGCACCTCCTCGGCGGCGAACCGGTCGACCATCCACGACACCATGTTGTGGATCGACAGGAACGCCGCGGTCGACACGCAGCCGGCCGACAGCTCCTCGAAGATCAGGGCGGCGTCCAGCCGCCCGAGGCCCGAGCCGCCGACGTCGTCGCGCACGTAGATGCCGGCGAGGCCGAGCGCCGCCGCCTCCCTGAGCACCTCGACCGGGAAGATCTCGTCCTCGTCCCAGGCCGCGGCATGCGGGGCCAGCTTCTCCTGGGCGAACGCCCGCGCCATGTCCCGGATCGCCTGCTGCTCCTCGCTGAGCGCGAAATCCATGGTCGCCTCCGCCGTCGTCGCGTTGCGCCGGATATGCGGGCTCGCCCCGGTCCCTGTCAACGATGCCCCAGCGTCAATACGGTCGCCGCCTCGCGGTACATAATTGCGAATAACTTGCATTTGCAGAACGTCGAACATACGGTCGGTGCGGACCGAGCCGGAGCCAGACATGCCTACGCCAACCGTCACGCACCGCCGAAACACCGGTCAGCCGTACGCCGCTCTCGCGTCGGCGATCCGGAAGCGCCCACAGGTCATCCGTTGGATCCTGGCGGGCCCGGGCGCCACAACCGCGGCGATCCTGACCATGGCGGCCATGCCGGCCTGGCTGCCGCGCGGCGCCGCCGGCGTCGACAACATCGTCTATCCCCTTGTCCTCGCCCCGCTGATCTGGACTGTTGCCTTCCTCTACGCGGTTGTGGAGCCGAACCTGCCGCGGGGCGTGGCACTCATTGCCGGCGCTGTGGTCGCGAACGGCCTGGTCACGATCCTCGCCGCCGGCGGTGCTTTCACCGGAAGCGTCCGATGATGCAGCTGTCGCAGAACCAGACGAAGCGACTGACCGCGGTGCACGGCTGGGGCGGTGTGGTCCTCGGTCTGCTGCTGTACGTCGTTGTCGCGACCGGCACCGTTGCGGTGTTCGGGCAGGAGATAGCCAAGTGGTCCGCCGGCGCTTCGTCGTCACGGGGTATCGATCATCCGATCGACGCCATCGTCCGGGATCTGGCGACCAAGCTGCCGCGGTTCTACCTGGCGGAAACCTCGATCTGGGAAAACGAGGCCGGCGAGCTGGTCGCGTTCTTCCATTCCCATGTCCCCAAGCCGGAGACCGGGGAGAACGCGGACTTCGGCACGCTGTTCCGGATCGACCCGGTGAGCGCCGTCGTCCTGGACCGGCACGAAGGCTTCATCTGGGAGCGGCCCGACACCTGGGAGACCAGCGCGCTGCGCCATTTCCTGGTCGAGCTTCACGTTCGCCTGCACCTGCCCGACCCCTGGGGTCTCCTCGCGACCGGGATCCTGGCCCTGCTGCTGATGGCGACCGCCCTGTCCGGGCTGTTGATGCACCGGCACCTGATCCGCGACCTGTTCGTGGCCGAGCGGTCGAGGGCGCGCCTGGTCTCGGCCCGTGACCGGCACCTGCTGGCGTCGAGCTGGAGCCTGCCGTTCGCCGTCGTGCTGGCGTTCACCGGATCGTTCTTCAGCTTCGCCTCCACCGTGAGCCTGCCGATCCTGGCGCAGGTCGCGTTCGGCGGTGATCGCGAGGCGATGATGGAAACGCTGTACGAGCCGGCGGCCCCTGCGGACGATCGCCCGGCCGTCGCCGCCGATCTCGATTCCATTCTGACCCGGTCGACCGAGGCGACCGGGGGGCCGCCGGTCTTCGTCTCGATCCACGGTTTCGGGCGGGCCGACGCCCGCGTCAGCGTCTGGCACGCGGCGGGAGGCGGACGCATGGGCTTCGCGCACGCGGTGTTCGACGGCGCCGATGGCCGGTTCCTCGGGGTCCGGCCGGGCATCGGGATTTCCCGGTCTCTGGGCAGCGACCTGAACGACCTGATGTGGCCCCTGCATGTCGGCGACTTCGCCGGGCTGGCATCCAAATGCCTGTGGGGCGCGCTCGGAACTACGATCTGTTTCGTGATCCTGTCGGGTCTGCGCCTCTGGGTCCGACGCCGGGAAATCGACCCGGCTTGGCGCCGGTTCGGCCGCGCCGTCACGACCGTCGGATACGGCCTGCCGGTCGCCCTCATCGGCTCCGCCTGTGCCGCGTTCCTGTCGGCGACCGCCGGCGATCCGTTCTTCTGGACCCCGGTCGGATTCTCGGTCGCGGCGCTCGCCGGCATCGCCCTCGGGGCGGCGGTCCCCGAGAATGACCGGCTGGCCCTCGCGTTCCGGCGAACCCTGGCGTGGAGCTGCCTGCTCCTGCCGATCGTGCGGATGGCCGGCGGCGGCCGCAGTTGGGCCGAGGCTCTGGCCAACGGTGACGCCGAGGTGATCGCGATCGACCTGCTGGCCCTGGCGACCGGCGGAACGCTCCGCCTTCTCGTGCGGCGCTCGCCCGACCGTCGCGATGCCGCCGCACAGCTGCCGGAGCCGGCGGAATGAGCGCAGCCGCGGTCTTGGCCACCGTGACCACCCTCGCCGCCCTCAGCCATCTGGCGGCCACCGATCCCAAGCGACGCCGCGCCGCTGCCTTGCCGGTCGCCCGCAAGCGTCGACGGGCCGGCCTTGCGGTGACGGCCGCCTTGTGCCCCGGCTTCCTGCTGCTGACAGCGGCCGACGGCGTCGATTTCACCCTGTGGCTCAGTGCCGCCTCCCTCGGCGGCTGGGGCGTCGCCGCCTGCCCGCCCCGACGGGCAGCCCGCGCAATGGTCCGTCTGGCCCGGGCCACCGCCGCGCCGCGGCACCGACTGGCCGGAATTCTCATGGGTAGAAGCCGGGACGAGGCAGCGGGACGGATCGCCGAACTCGAACGGCGGGTCGACGAACTCCAGGCCGACCTCGCTGCGTCCGCGCGGCGCCGCACCCCGGCAGCGGCTCACTGCACCCACGAGGTGGACGCCGCCTGACCCCGTCGTTCCAGCCCCTGGCCGGGAGAACCGGCCAGGGGCGCTTCGGATCTAGAAGTTCACGCCGAGCCGCAGCACGATGGTGCGGCGCTCGCCGTAGTAGCCGGTGGTGCTGTCGGCCGAGGTCACGTAGGTCTCGTCGGTCAGGTTCCGGACGTTCAGGGTCAGGTCCCAGGTGTCGAACTCGTAGCCGATCATGGCGTCGCCGAGGGTGTAGGAATCGGCCCCGTCGGCTCCCGAGTAGCCGTGGCTCGACCCGACATAGCGGACGCCGGCGCCGGCCTTGAACCCCTCCCACGTCCCGCCCGGCCGCCAGGTCACCCAGGTCGACGCCGCATGGTCCGGTATCCCGTACAGCGGCTCGCCGTCGTCGCCCTCGGTCTTCAGGAAGGCGTAGTTCGCCTCGACCTCGAACTCGCCGAGCTTGACCTGACCCTCGAGCTCGAAGCCGCGCGACGTCGCCTCGCCGGACTGCACCTTGTAGGTCGGGTTGTCCGGGTCGGTGACCAGAATGTTGGACTTGGTGATCTCGAACACCGACGCGGTGATCAGCGACGGCACGCCGGGGATCTCGTACTTGACGCCGACCTCGTACTGCACGCCGCGGGTCGGGTCGAAGCTGGCGCCGTTGACGTCGGTCCCGAAGTTCTCCTGGCGGAACGACTCGTTGTAGCTGACGTAGGGCGAGATCCCATTGTCGAACTTGTACATCAGGCCGAGGTTGACGGTGATGTCGCTGTCGCTGGCGTTGATGCCGCTGTTCGGATTGTCGGTCTCGACCTGGTCCCAGCGCGCGCCGGCCGTGACCAGCCAGCGGTCGTAGATCCGCAGCTGGTCCTGGGCGTAGACGCCGGCCTGCTTGAAGTTGACCGCCGGCGTGTCGGCCACCGTGATCGACGGTATGCCCGTGTAGACCGGGTTGAACGGGTCGATCCGCCCGGTGCTGGTACCGTAGCCGGTGTCGTTGTCGGCGGTGGTGTCATTGTAGGCGGCACCGAACAGCAGCTTGTGGGTCACCGGCCCGGTGCGGAAATCCGCCGTGGCGTTGACGTCGCCGACCAGGATCTGGGTCGAGCCGTACTGGGTGTAGAAGGTGCGGTCGATGGTGCCGTCGGAAGCATAGCGGGTCGGGTAGTCGGCATAGGCCCACCAGGCGTGATTGTAGTGGCTGTTGCTCTCGCTGTAGCGCACCGCGCCACCGAGGCTCCAGATATCGTTCAGGCGATGGTCGGCATCGATCGTGATCGCCGCCGACTCCGCCTCCAGCTTGTCGAATCCGGGCTCGCCAACGAATGTGCCGGTCGACAGGTACCGGCCGTTGTAGGCGGGCTCGACGGTGCCGTAGCGCGACAGGAACTGGGTGTCGGGCGTACCGTCCTGCTTCTGGTAACGGCCGAGCACCGTGATGTCGGTGTCCGGCGTCGGCCGGAAGGTCAGCGACGGCGCCAGGGCGATCGCGTCGTTGCGGCCGTGGTCGACCTGGGTCTCGCTGTCGCGCAGCAGCCCGACGAACCGGCCCAGCACCTTGCCCTGCTCGTCGATCCGCCCGGTAACGTCGAGGGTCGTCTGCTTGCGCTCATGGGTGCCGTACTCGGCGGTGATCCGGCGCGAGGTCTCGGCCTCGGGCCGCTTGCTGACCGCATTCAGGAGGCCGCCGACCGTGCTGTTGCCGTACAGCGATCCGGCCGGCCCCTTGATGATCTCGACCCGCTCGAGCAGCGGCACCTCGGGCAGGGTGTTGTTGTAGTAGAGCGAGTTGTCGAACTGCAGCCCGTCCAGATACTCCGCCGGGATGTCGAAGCCCCGGATCGAGGCCCAGTTCCCGCGCAGGTCGTAGCCGTAGGTGCCGCCGCGGACACCGGCCGAGTAGAGATAGGTGTCCTCCAGGCGCTGCCCGCCCTTGTCGACGATCTGCTGCCGGGTCTCGATCGAGATCGACCGGGAGATCTCGGTGACCGGCGTGTCGGTCTTGGTGGCGGTTCCGCTGCTGCGCGGGATGGTCGGGCCGAGCGACCCGCCGGTCCGCTGACCGGTCCCCTCCACTGTCACTGGCTCCAGGACCACGCTGTCCGAGGCCGATGTCCCGGTCACGGTCTGTGCGTGGGCTGGCGCCGCCGTCAGGGTCGAGATCAGCGCCACCAGACGGACAGCGCGGGATGCCCCGCTCGCCGAGCCACCCGACGGCTCGGCAACGGATGAATGAACGGATCGCATTATGCCCCCTAATTGCGAACGACTCTCAGATGATGACGATCTTTATTGTTAATAAGAGTTATTCGCAATTAATTTGTTCGGACGCCAAACCTCCGATCCGGCGGCCGCTTCCTCAACGCAACCGGAACTGAACCGGAACCCGGATCTCCAAGCGCGCACCGCCTAAGCCGTCCGGCAGAGGCGGCAGAGGCTGCGCCCGATCGATCATCTCCAAGGCCGCCCGATCCAGCGTCGGCTCGCCGGCACTCCGCTCGATCCGCTGGGCAAGCACCTTCCCCGATCGATCCATCACGAACACCAGGAGCGCCGTCCCCTCGATCCGGCGTCGCCGGGCCCGGCTCGGGTACTCCTTGTGGCGCTCCAACCACGCCCGCAAGGCTGCGAGATAGTCGGCCGACCCAGCCACCGCCGCAGTCCCGCCTGCCGCAACCTGACCGGCCGCAGCCTCTCCCACTGGGGTGGAGTCGCGGCTGGTCCCTGGAGTCGCCGTCTCGACCGAAGGTCGACCGGTGTCGGCCCGCCCCTGTTCCCGGACCGGCTCGGCGCTCGCCGTCCGAACGGGTGGCTGCACCGGGGGCGGTGTCGGGACGGGTCGCGACCGGGGAACCGGAGGCTTCACCACGTCCCTCGCCCTGACGGCCTCGGGACGCGACGCTGTCGGCGCCTCCTCGACCTGTGCGACCACCGTAGCCAAAGGAGCCGCTACCTGCGGAACGGCCATACGCTCGACCGCCCGGGCCGACGGAACGGCCGGTTCGACGACCGGAACCGCCGGCGAAATGGCAGGCGCCACTGCGGTACCGGCGGTCGCTGCGACCGGACGCGGCACCGCCACCGGTTCCGGGACGGCCGCCGCCTGGACAATCGCAGTCGGCGCCTCCGCAGGTACCGCTGCCTGTACCGGTGCCACCGGCGCCTGGAGCGGCGCGGCCGGCACCGGCCCAACGCTCGCCGCTGGCGCACCCCCCGTGGACGCGGACCGCGGCGCGCCGACCGACAGCGACAACGCCAGCGACCGCGCGCCGGCCCCGGACGACGGCGCCGGTGGTTTCCAGGCCACGCCGACCATGACCGCCGCGTGCAGGCCGAACGCAGCCGCTCCTGCCAGGATCCAGTGCCGCTTGCCGATCTCCATCACCGGCGGTCCTCGATCGTCAGCAGTTGTGTCTGGCGGACGCCGGCCTCCCGGAGAGTTCGGAGCACACCGACCACGAGTCCCGCCGAGGCGGCGCCGTCCGCCTTGACCCGGACGGCCTCGGGCCGCAGTTCGGCGACCGCGGCGGCCAGCGCGCCGGTCTCGACCGACGCTCCGTCCAGCGCCAGCCGGCCGTCGGCCCCGATCAGCACAACAGCCGGACCGCGATCGGCGCCGACGCCGTTCGCCGAACGCGGCGGCTCGACCCGGAACGGATCGGCGACCGCGAGCCGGCCCGCGACCATGAAGAAGATCAGCAGCAGGAACACCACGTTGATCAGTGGCAGTATCCGGTCGTCCTCGCTGCCGATCCGACGCAACGGTGCTCTTGCCAACCTCATCGCAAGGCCTCGCCCGCCCCGAACAGCGAGAGCTCGCGCACGCCCGCGCCGCTCAGCAGATCGAGCACCGCCACCGTACGCTGCAGCGACACGCCCGCCGCCGGCTTCACGATCACCGCCTGGTCCGGCCTCTTCGCCAGCCGGGCGCGAACCCGGTCGAGCAGGATCCCGTCGGCGACCTGCCGCCCCGACAGCCGCAGCTCGCCGGGCCGGACCTCGACCAGCAGTGCTCCCTCCGGCGACGCCGGGCCGGAACCGTCCTGCGTTACCGACACGTCGAGCACCCGCCAGTCGACAAAGCTGGTCGCCAACATGAAGAACACCAGCAGGATGAAGACCACGTCGATCAGGGGCGTGAGGCTGATCAGGGTCCGCCGGCGACGGCGCCTAGCGGTCGGCCAGAACGGCCGCCGGGCGCAGACGGACGGGCTCATGATGCAGCTCCGGGGTATCGATCAGATCGACCGTGAAGACCTGGGTGAGAACGCTCTCCATCTCGCACTCGGTGCGGTCGACGACGCGCTCCAGCCAGGCCAGCAGTGCGACCGTCGGGATCGCGACCGCCAGTCCCACGGCGGTGGTCAGCAGCGCCTCCCAGATCCCGCCGGCCAACAGCCCGGGATCGACCCGGGAGCCGGCCTGCTGGAGTTGCTGGAACGCCCCGATCATCCCGAGCACGGTGCCGAACAGGCCGAGCAGCGGCGCGATCCCGGCGATCACCTCGAGCGGCCGGAGATAGGCGCGCAGCCGCTCAATCGCTTCTGCCGCCAGGCGCGTGACCTCCTCGCGTACGACGGCCTCCGGGAGCTCCGGGCGCAGGCAGCCGCGGATCGCCCCGGCCAGGACCTGGGCTACCGGATTGCGGGACCGGCCGGCCACCGCCAGCGCCTCCGGGCCTCGACCGGCCCGGAACAGCGCGACGGCCCGGCGGGCGGTCACCCGGTCGCCGACCCGGGCCGACCGAAGCTGCCAGAGCTTGAGCAGGACGATGGTGAGCGCCGCCACCGACAGCGTGCCGAGGATCGCCACCACGGGCCCGCCGGCCTTCAGCAGACCGTGCAGGTCGGCGACGAGTTCCGGGAGGCCGTCGATGCCGACCGGCAAGGGTGACGGGATCGACACGACCGGGTCGTCGGGCTGCATGGCGGACCGCGCTCCTTCGGGAATGAGGACACCGCGACTCTTACTAAGAACGACTATCAATTGCAATAGATCGGCCTTGTCGGGACGACCGGGGCGTCCCGCCGCACCCCGCCCGAGGCGATTGCAACCCGCGGGTTCCCGCCTATGATCGCCGAAAAAGGAGACTTTCATGCCGTTCAAGGGGCCGACCAAGCCGTCCCGGAACCCGCAGGCTCCCGCCGTCGGGTTTCCCACCACCCGGATGCGCCGCAATCGCCGGACCGACTGGTCGCGACGGCTGGTCGCCGAGAACCGGCTCGGGGTCGACGACCTGATCTGGCCGGTGTTCGTGCACGCCGGCGACGAGCCGCGGATCCCCGTGCCCTCGATGCCCGGCGTGGTCAGGCATTCGGTCGACGCGCTGGTCGAGGCAGTCGGCGAAGCGGCGGCGCTCGGCATTCCGATGGTCGCGGTCTTCCCCCTGGTCGATCCCGCGCTGAAGGATCCGGAAGGCAGCAACGCGGTCGAACCCGACAACGTGGTATGCCGGGCGGTGCGCGCGATCAAGGCGGCCGGCATCGACATCGGCGTGATGTGCGACGCCGCCCTCGACCCGTTCACCTCGCACGGCCACGACGGGCTGATGCGCGGCGAGGAGATCCTGAACGACGAGACCGTCGAGGTCCTGGTACGGCAGTCGCTGATCCAGGCCGAGGCCGGCTGCGACGTGATCTCGCCGTCCGACATGATGGACGGCCGGATCGGCGCGATCCGGACCGGTCTCGACGCCGCCGGCCACGGCCACGTCCAGATCATGGCCTACGCCGCCAAGTACTCCTCCGGCTTCTACGGCCCGTTCCGCGACGCGGTCGGCTCGGCCTCGACCCTCGGCAAGGGTTCCAAGGACACCTACCAGATGTCGCCGGCGAACACCGACGAGGCGATCCGCGAGGTCGCGCTCGACCTGGCCGAAGGCGCCGACATGGTCATGGTGAAGCCGGGCATGCCCTACCTCGACATCGTGCGCCGGGTGAAGGACACCTTCGCGGTGCCGACCTTTGCCTACCAGGTCTCCGGCGAGTACGCGATGCTGCGGGCCGCCGACGAACGAGGCTGGCTGGACGGCAACCGGGTGATCATGGAATCGCTGCTCGGCTTCAAGCGCGCCGGCGCCGACGGCGTACTCACCTATTTCGCCGTCGAGGTCGCCCGGCGCCTCAAGGCCGGCTGACGCTCGCCGGCGCAGACCCGATCCAGGTAGTCGAGCATGCTGTCGTCGGACCACACCCGACCGCCGGGTGCATGGAACCCGACATGCCCGCCACGGGCGGTCAGCAGCGGCGTCAGGTTCGGGTTGGCGTCCCAGTCGTGGGTTCGGTACGCCGCGCCGGGTATCCAGGGATCGTCGAGCGCGTGGATCACGAGGGTCGGCACCGGAACCGCGGGCAGGAACCGGACCGCCGAGCATTTCGCGTAGTAGTCGGCGGCCCCCGCGAAGCCGTTGTTCGGCGCCGTCAGCCGCTCGTCGAACTCGACGATGTCGCGGATCCGGGCCAGGGTCTCGGCCGCCCCTTCCGGCAGCGGACCGGCCGCCGCCTCGGCCTTCATGCGGTGGAGCAGCCAGCGGTGATACGGCCAGTTGCGCGGCGCCCGGATGCGCTCGGCGGCCGCCGCCAGATCGATCGGTGCCGACACCGCGACCGCCGCGCGGATCGGAAACTGCGTCCCGAACTCGGCCAGCCCCTTCAGCAGCAGGTTCGCGCCGAGCGACCAGCCGACCAGGACCAGCCCTTCGGCGGCCAGCTCCGCCGGCAGATGCGCCAGCACCGCGGCCAGGTCCTCGCTTCGGCCGGAATGATACTGCTGCCGGCTGAACGGCCGGGACGCCCCGGCGCCGCGCAGGTTCAGCCGCAGCGTCCGGTAGCCGGCATCGAGGAGCCGCCCCGCCGCCCGCCGGACATAGCGGCTGTCGGCGCACCCGGTCAGGCCGTGGACCAGGACCGCCAGCGGCAGCCCGGACCGAGGCGAGCGCGGCCGCTCCAGCACGCCATGGAGCCGGTCGCCGGTCCCGTCCGGCATCGCGAACTCGATCGCCTTCGAGCCCGCCGACGCCGGGCGGTCGGCATCGGGCACCAGCGTGTCCCTCAGTGTCTGAAGGTCGGCACCAAGCCAGGGCCAGCGCGGCCGAAACGCCGGGAAGCCGGCGTGCTTGGGCACCGTCGGAGCGGTGGGGCCCGGCCTTGTAGACGCCGCCGTGTCGGTCAGCGCGCGGACTGCGACGGAGTGCGGAACGTCATCCCGCGGCATCGCCCGTCTGTTCCTCCTCGCTGTCGTCGAACGACAGCAGCCAGTCGTGCACCACGGCGATCTGCTCCTCGCTCATCAGGGCCGGCGCGTGCCCGCAGCCCGGGAACTCGACCAGTTCGGCCTTCGGGCCGCGCCGGGTCATCTCGCGCGCGGTTTCGCGGGTCAACAGGTCGGACTTCTCGCCCCTGAGCACAAGCACCGGACAGGTGATGGCGTCCCAGACCGCCCACAGGTCGACGTCCTCGATCGGCTGCTTGAACGCGTCACCGATGGCGGGATCGTAGTGCAGCGCATAGGTCCCGTTCTCCTGCCGCACGGTCGAGTGCAGGGTCAGGTCCGACCAGGCGACGTCGTCGGGGATCCCGAATTCGGCATAGACCTCGTGGAAGTACTCCGCCGCTTCCTGATGATTGCGGAATCGCGGGTCCTGACCGACCCGCTCGCCGATCCGCTCCAGGGCGGCCTTCGGGATGAACGGCCCGACGTCGTTGAGCACCAGGCGCCGGATCGGGCTCTCCGGCCGGGCCGCCAGCAGCATGCCCAGGATGCCGCCCATCGAGGTGCCGACCCAGTCGACGTGCTCCAGCCCGCGGTAGTCCAGCAGCGCCGCCATGTGCTTGAGGTAGGTCGGGAAGCCATAGGCGGCCTTGTCGGCCAGCCAGCCCGACCGGCCGCGCCCGGCGACGTCGACCTCGATCACCCGGAAGTCCTTGGCCATGGCGACGGCCAGACGATCGAAGTCGCGGCCGTTGCGGGTCAGGCCGTGCACGCACACCACCACCCGGTCGCGCGAGCGTTCGCCGAAATCCATGAAGGCGAGCCAAACCGTGCCGTTCTCGTCGGTATAGGGAAAGCTGCCGGCATTCGGGCGCATGACGACCTCGCTCAAATTCTCTCGCGCCCGCCAGTGTCGAGCGGTTCGGCAGCGCGTTCAACACTCGCCGCTCCAGCCGCGCCCGACCGGTTCGCGCCGCCGCCGCACCGCACCCGTGCCAGGCTGTCCCGGGGCTGGCATTCGTGGCACAAACACCAATCTGAGCTACATCCATCAATGAACGGCCCGCCATGACCGCCCTGCTCGTCGCCCTGCACATCCTCGCCGCCGTGATCTGGGTCGGCGGCATGTTCTTCGCCTATGTCGTCCTGCGCCCCTCGGTCGGCGGCATCGAGCCGGCCGCCGAGCGGCCGCGCCTGTGGCGCCGGGTGTTCGCGCGGTTCTTCCCCTGGGTATCGGCAGCCGTCCTGGTGCTGATCGGCTCCGGCTACGCCCTGGTATTCGGCCCGTTCGGCGGCATGGCCGGGGTCGGCCTGCACGTCCACCTGATGCAGGGCCTCGGCTGGATCATGTTCCTGCTGTACGGCCACCTGTACTTCGCGTCGTGGGGTCGGTTCCGCAAAGCCGTCGACGCCGACGACCTGCAGGCCGCCGGCCCGGCGCTCGCCGGAATCCGGCGGATCGTCGCGGCCAACCTGGTGCTCGGCCTGATCGTCGTGGCGATCGGCGCGTCCGGGCGTTATTGGCCATAGCCGACGCCGCGTGGTATGTCCCGCCCGACTTCCCCTTCGAACCCAGTTCCTTCCGGAGATCCCATGGTCGCCTCGATTCCCGAGTCCGTCGACGCCACTCTGGGGATGCTGACCGGCGGCAACTACGTCGCCGACCGATCCCTCGCGACCGCCCTGCACCTGGCGCTGAGCCTGCAGCGCCCGCTGTTCCTCGAGGGTGAGGCCGGGGTCGGCAAGACCGAGATCGCCAAGGTCCTGGCCGACCAGCTCGACCGCCGGCTGATCCGCCTGCAGTGCTACGAGGGCCTGGACGTCGCCTCTGCGGTGTACGAGTGGAACTACGCCCGCCAGATGGTCGAGATCCGGCTGGCCGAGGCGGCCGGCACGGCCGACCGCGACAAGCTGGCGCAGGACATCTTCGACGACCGGTTCCTGATCAAGCGCCCGATCCTGCAGGCGCTGGAGGCCGACGAGCGCGGCGCCCCGGTGCTGCTGATCGACGAGCTCGACCGTACCGACGAGCCGTTCGAGGCGTTCCTGCTGGAGGTGCTCTCGGACTTCCAGGTGACGATCCCCGAACTCGGGCCGATGAGGGCCGCGACCCCGCCGATCGTGATCATCACCTCGAACCGCACCCGCGAGATCCACGACGCCCTCAAGCGCCGCTGCTTCTACTACTGGGTCGACTACCCGAGCGCCGCCCGCGAGCGCGAGATCCTGCGGGTCAAGGCGCCGGAGGCGCCGGCCGAGCTGTCGCGCCAAGTCGTCGCCTTCGTGCACGAGCTGCGCAAGATGGACCTGTTCAAGCTGCCGGGCGTCGCCGAGACCATCGACTGGGTGCACGCCCTGGTCCAGCTCGACCATCTGGCCCTGGACCCGGCCGCCATCGACAACACCCTCGGTGTGCTGCTGAAGTACCAGGACGACATCGCCAAGATCCAGGGTAGCGAGGCGACCCGGATACTGAACCAGATCAAGTCCGAACTGGCCGGCGCCGCGGCGGTGGCGTGAGCCGGCCGGCCGCGAGGCAATCGTGAACCACGCCTCCCCTCCCGACCTCGGGTTGCCGGACGCCGAGAGCCCCGGCGGCGGCAAGCTGGTCGACAACATCATGCATTTCGGCCGCGCCCTGCGGTCGGCCGGCCTGCCGGTCGGCCCGGGCAAGGTGATCGACGCCATCAAGGCGGTCGAGGTCGCCGGCATCACCAACCGCCGCGACTTCTACTGGACCCTGCACGCGGTGTTCGTGAACCGGCACGACCAGCGCCACGTTTTCGATCAGGCGTTCCACGTGTTCTGGCGCAACCCGCGGCTGCTCGAGCGCATGCTGCAGATGGTCCTGCCGGAGTTCCGGGCGGACGTGCCGGACGACAAGGACCGCGAGGAGATCAGCCGGCGGGTCGCCGAGGCGCTGCAGCCGCCGAAGAGCCCGCGCGAAGACCAGAGCCGCGAGCCCGACGAGGAGAACATCGAGTTCGACGCCTCGATGACCTGGTCGGACCGCGAGCTGGTGCGCTCCATGGACTTCGAGAAGATGTCGGCCGAGGAGGTGGCGCGCGCCAAGAACGCGATCCGCGGCATGCGGCTGCCGATCATGGAGGTGCCGACCCGGCGGTTCAGGCCGGCCGAGTACGGCCGCCGGGTCGACCTGCGCCGGACCATGCGGGCGACCCTGCGGTCCGGCGGCGACCAGATCCCGCTGCAGCACAAGAAGCGCCGCATGCGGCACCCGCCGCTGGTGGCGCTGTGCGACATCTCCGGTTCGATGAGCCGGTACTCTCGGATGCTGCTGCACTTCATGCACGCGGTCACCAGCGACCGGGACCGGGTCCACACTTTCCTGTTCGGCACCCGGCTGACCAACGTCACCCGCTACCTGCGCTCGCGCGACGTCGACGAGGCGCTGGCCAAGGTCGGGGCCAACGTCGACGACTGGTCGGGCGGCACCCGGATCGGGCACTGCCTGCACGAGTTCAACCGCTACTGGGGCCGCCGGGTGCTGACCCAGGGTGCGGTCGTGCTGCTGATAACCGACGGCCTGGACCGCGAGGTCGGGACCGGGCTGGCCGAGGAGATGGAGCGGCTGCACAAGTCCTGCCGCCGACTCATCTGGCTCAATCCGCTGTTGCGCTTCGACGGCTTCGCGCCCAAATCTTTGGGGGTTCGCGCCATTCTCCCGCACGTCGACGATTTCCGGACCGTCCATTCGCTCGACAGCCTCGAGCAGCTTGCGGATACGATCGGGCGGCCGGCGCTCCGCCGGCGCGAGGGCATGGAAGGTTGGTTGGCCGCGCTGCGCCGGGTCGAGGACGAGCAGCGCGACAAGCAGGGAGCCTGACGATGACCGACGCATCCGCATTCGCCAGCCAGGAGGACGTGCTCGCCACGGCCGGCAGCTGGCTCGCCGAGGGCCGCAAGGTCGCGATCGCGACCGTGGTGAAGACCTGGGGCAGTTCGCCGCGTCCGGTCGGCTCGCGGCTGGTGGTCGACGGCGAAGGTGCCATGGTCGGCTCGGTATCGGGCGGTTGCATCGAGGGCGCGGTCATCAAGGAGGCGTTCGACGTCATGGCCGGCGGCGCCCCCCGCCTGCTGGACTTCGGCGTCAGCGACGAACAGGCCTGGGACGTCGGCCTCGCCTGCGGCGGCAAGGTCGAGGTCTGGGTCGAGCGGTTGGAGGCGTGAGGTCATGAAGGCGGCACTGTTCAACGATCTGCAGGCCGCCCGGGCGGCCAAGGCGCCGGTCGCGCTGGTCACGGCCCTGACCGACGGCGCCCAGGCCCTGGTGTACCATGACCGGGTCGACGGCTCCCTGCCCGAGGCGGTGGTGGCCGAGACCCGGCGGCGCCTGCGCGACAACGCCGGCGGGGTGGTCGAGCACGGCGACGCCCGCTACTTCGTCGACTGCCACAACCCGCCGCTCCGGATCATCGTGATCGGCGCGGTGCACATCTCGCAGACCCTGGTGCCGATGGCGGCGATCGCCGGCTACGAGGTGATCGTGGTCGACCCGCGGGCCAGCTTCGCGACCGCCGACCGGTTCCCGAACGTCCGCCTGGTCGACGACTGGCCGGACGAGGCGATGGAAGCCCTGAAACCGGACAGCCGGACCGCGGTCGTCACCCTCACCCACGACCCCAAGCTCGACGACCCGGCGCTCGAGGTCGCGCTGAAGTCGGACGCGTTCTACATCGCCTGCCTCGGCAGCCGGCGCACCCACGCCAGGCGGCTCGACCGGCTGCGCGAACTCGGCTTCGACGACGCTACCCTGGCCCGCATCCACGGCCCGGCCGGGCTGCCGATCGGCGCGGTTTCGCCGGCCGAGATCGCGCTGTCGATCCTGGCCGAGCTGACCGCCGTGCTGCACGAGGCCCCGGCCGTCGCCAAGGCAGCCTGACGTGCAGTTCGGCGAGATCCCGGTCGAGGAAGCCGAGGGCGCCATCCTGGCCCACTCGCTGCGCCTGGAGGCCCGGACCCTGAAGAAGGGAAAGGTGCTGACGGCCGACGACCTGGCGATCCTCCGGGCCGCGGGCTATGCCCAGGTGGTGGCCGCCCGCCTGGAGAAGGGCGACATCGCCGAGGACGACGCCGCGAACCGGCTGGCCCGCGCCATGGGCGGTGACGGGGTCACGGCGGGCGCGGCGTTCACCGGCCGCGCCAACCTGTATGCCGAAACCGCCGGCGTGGTGGTCTACGACCCCGGGCGCCTGGATGCCTTCAACCTGATCGACGAGGCCGTGACCCTGGCGATGGTGCCGCCGTACCAGTCGGTCGAGCCCGGCCAGATGATCGCGACCCTCAAGATCATCGCGTTCTCCGTGCCTGAGGACACGGTCACCCTGGCCGAGGCGATCGCCCGGCGCGAGGTGCCGATGGTGCGGGTCGCGGCCTACCGCCCGACGCGGGTCGGGCTGGTGCAGTCGCAGTTGCCCGGCACCAAGGAGAGCGTGCTGAACTCGACGCTCGAGGTGACCCGGGCCCGCCTGCACCCGATGGGCAGCGAGATCTGCCACGAGGTCCGGTGCGAGCACGCGCCGGCCGCGATCGCCCGGGCAATCGAGGAAACCCTGCGGAACGGCGCCCAGATGGTGCTGGTCTCGGGCGCTTCGGCGGTGGTCGACCGGCGCGACGTGGTGCCGGCGGGAGTCGAGGCCGCCGGCGGGACCGTCACCCATTTCGGTATGCCGGTGGACCCCGGCAACCTCATGCTGATGGGCCGGATCGGCGACGCCACCGTGATCGGCCTGCCGGGCTGCGCCCGCTCGCCGAAGCTCAACGGTTTCGACTGGGTCCTGCAGCGCGCCGTCGCCGGGTTGCCGATCGGCGACCGCGAGATCATGCGGATGGGGGTCGGCGGCCTGCTCAAGGACATCCCGAGCCGGCCGATGCCGCGCACCCGCGCCAAGGAAGGCAAGGCGCCGCCGCAGGCCCACGTGGCCCCGGCGCGCCGACCGAAGATCGCCGCCCTGGTCCTGGCGGGTGGCCAGTCGCGGCGGATGGGCGAGATCAACAAGCTGCTGGCCGAGATCGACGGCCGCCCCATGGTTCGCCACGTGGTCGACAACGTCCTGGCATCGGCTGCCGACCCGGTGGTGGTGGTGACCGGGCACGAGGCCGACCGGGTGCACGCCGCGCTCGCCGGCTGCACGGTGAGCTTCGCCGAAAACCCGGATTTCGCCGACGGCCTGTCGACCTCGCTGAAGGCCGGTATCGCGGCCCTGCCCCCGGACACCGACGGCGCGATCGTCTGTCTGGCCGACATGCCGAAGGTCGGCGCCACGGTCATCGACCGCCTGATCGCCGCGTTCGACCCGGTCGAGGGCCGTGCCATCATCGTCCCGACCCGCCGTGGCAAGCGCGGCAACCCGGTGCTGTTCGCCCGCCGCTTCTTCGAGACGATCGCGGCGGTGTCCGGCGACGTCGGGGCCCGTCACATCATCGGCGAGCACGACGAGGTGGTCGCCGAGGTCGAGGTCGAGGACGAGGCCGTGCTGATGGACGTCGATACGCCTGCCGCCCTGGCGGCCCTGACCGGCGGCCGCCCATGACCGATCCGCTGTATCAGGCCGAGATCCTGGCCCTGGCCAAGCAAGGCCGGGCGGTCGACCGCCTCGAGAGCCCGACGGTGACAGCCCGGGTCGACAACCCGATCTGCGGCGACCGGATAACCATCGACCTCGCCGTCGAGGACGGCCGGATCACCGCGGTCGGCGCCAAGGTGCAGGGGTGCGCACTGTGCCAGGCGGCGACCGCGGTGATCGCCGAGGAGGCTATCGGCGTGCCGGCGGCGACGCTCGAGCGTGCCGGGACCGCGGTCGCCGGATACCTTGCCGGCACGCTCGGCGAAGGCGACCTGCCCTGGACACGGCTCAGCAGCTTCGCCCCGGTGCAGGCGGTGCGCGCCCGGCACGACTGCGTGATGCTGCCGTTCAAGGCAGCCAGCAGGGCGCTCGCCTCTCTGGAAGCCGTCAGCTCTTGATGTCTAGCGTGGCCTGCAGGAGTTCGTCGGCCGCGCGGATGGTCGCGAGATTGGCCTCGAACTGCCGCTGACCGGAGATCCGCTCGGCCGTCTCGCGCACCAGGTCCACGTTCGGGCGATTGACCAGCCCCTCGGCGTCGGCATCGGGGGCCGACGGATCGTACTGCTGGACCGAGGCCGGATCGACCAGCAGTCGGGTGGACTGCACCCCGCCGGTCGGGGTCGAGACGTCGACCGTGCGGCCCGGCCGGAACAGCGGATTGCCCTGGTCGTCGGTTGCCGGGCCGTCGACGCTCGGCGCCGCCACGCTGCGCAGGTTCGCGACGTTGCTCGCCGAGTTGCCGAGCCGCCGTTCGGCGGCCTGGACGCCGCTGAGGGCACTGGAGATCGCGCTGCTGATGGCCATGCGTCATCGTCCTCCGACGACGGTTAAATAACTCATAACGCCGCCGCCGGCCAGCGACCCGCCGCGATCACCTCCGCCACGAAGGCGTCGAGCGCCTCCAGGGCGCCGTGGTCGAACAGGTCGGTGTGCGCACCGCCCCGCAGCCGGACCAGCCGCTTCGGCTCCGGCGCCACCTCGAACAGCGCCTCGCCATGGTCGATCGGCACGACCCGGTCCTCGGTGCCGTGCACGATCAACACCGGGGCCTTCGCCCCGCCCAGCCGGCTGCGGGTGTCGAACGGATCGCGGACCAGACGGCGCGCCGGAACGAACCAGTAGCGCGCGGCCGCGATGTCGGCGATCGAGGTGTAGGGCGCCTCGAGCACGAGGCCCGCGACCGCCCGTTCGAGCGCCAGGGCGGCCACTACGCCGGACCCCAGGGACTCGCCGTACAGCACGGTCGCGCGCGCGGCGATGCCGAACCCCTCGACCCGGTCCAGCCAGGCCCGGCCATCGTCGATCAGCCCGGCCTCGCTGGGCGATCCCGGATTGCCCCCGTAGCCTCGGTATCCGGCCAGCAGTACGCCGTACCCGCGCTCGATCATCCGCCGGGCCTTGTCGTCGCGCCCGCCGACGTTCCCGCCATTGCCGTGGAAGTACAGGACGGTCGGACGTCCGGCGGCCGGCGGTTGCCACCAGCCCTCGAGCTCCAGCCCGTCGGCCGTGACCGTGGTCACCCGCGCCATCATCGGCGCCGCGCTGGCCGCCGGGTCCGGCCGCGAGGTGTCCGGGACGAACAGGATGCTGCGTTGGGTGGCGTACAGCACCGTCACCACCAGGACCCATCCGGCCGCCGCAGTCATCGCCATGCCCGTCACAATGCCCATCGTCACGTCCTATCGACCCGGTCGGAGCTTCACCTATACTGCGCCGCCATGCAGCGCGCGCATCCAGCCATCCAGCGTCTCTTGTTCGCAACCATCCTGGCGGTCGGATGCGGCCTCGGGATCACGTCTGCGTATGCCGCCCGCGTGCAGTGGTACGTCGAGGTCCTCACCGACCCGATCAGCAACAAGCCGGTGCTGGAGGCCCGCGTCCTCACGCAGGAGGGCTACGGCTTCAAGCTGATGCGCCACAAGGACAACTCGATCTGGGGCGAATTCCACCTGCCGCGCTCCAGCCAGGCGATGCTGACCTCCGACCGCCTGCCGGTCTACCGGGTCGACGACAACGACCCGATCGACCTGGAGGAGCTCAAGAAGCTCGAGGTCGGCACCGAGCCGACGCTCTACAAGATCGTCGGGCGATCGATCCAGTTCATCATCTGGGGCGACGCCCGGCGCGGCTTCATCCCGCCGGTCCTGCGGCAGATGATGCTCGGCGAGGCGATCCACGTGACCTACTACACCCTGCTGGGGGAGCGCCTGGAGGCGGAACTGACGCTGCGGCGCGGCAATCAGGCGATCGCCCAGTTCCTGCAGGTCAGTCCGCTCGACCCCAAGAGCGACGCCATCGAGCAGCCCGCCGAGAACTTCGCGCTGATTGCCAAGCGCTTCCAGGAGCTGTGCGACGACCTCCGGTTCACCGGCAACGATTCCGACTACACGAGCTGTCGCGACCTGTTCTTCAGCTGCTCCGAGACGCCCGGCCAGACGGCCGACAGCTTCAAGAGGTGCCTGGGTTTCGAACCTCGTGAGCTGCAGCCGGCGGAACCCGCCGGCGGCCCTGACCACACGCCGGCCCCGCGAAGCTGAGAGCCGGGCTAGACGGCCAGCGAAACCAGGCTCGACCGCTCGGCCGGCCCACGGTAGCTGGCGGCGGCGGCGCTGAACGCCGCGGCGCCAAAGGCGCCGACCCGGTCGTCGTCGTCCCGGCCGTCGCCGTCCCGGTCGGAATCCGACGTTCCGGCGTTCGGCGTGTCGGTGCCGGGCCTATCGGTGTCGGGCGTGTCGGTATCGGGGCTCGACGACGATCCGCTCCCGGCATCCGCCGGTCCGAAACCGGCTCGTGGCGCGCCGGTCGCGACGGTGCCGGCACCGCTGTCGCCGGTCGCCGTCGCCGCTATGTCCAGCCCGCCTTCCGGGGCCGGACTCGGCGCTTGTGCGCCCGCGACCGCCGGCGGCACGCTGGCGTCGGCCGCAGCCGTCTCCGCCTCCGCGGCCTGCCGCTCCGCACGCTGCTGGGCCAGGAGCTCGGCCTGGGCGCTCTGCTGGAGCGCGTTGGCGGCGGCGGCAACCCGCCGGTCCTGGGACGACGGGTCGGCCGGCGCGTTGGCCGCCGCCTTGATCTGCTGGGCCTTGCGGATGGTCGCCGCCGGGTCGCCCTTGACCGGCGCGGTGTCGATCGACACCTCGCCGCCGACGGCGTAGCGCTTGCCGTCGGGGCCGGTCTGGTAGGTGAAGCTCGGAGCACCGGCGTACTGCCCGCCGGCGGCGGCGTGCGCCGCCTCGTGCCGGCGCACCTCGGCGTCGCGCTGCTGCAACTCGCGAACCAGCTCGCGCTCGGCTTCGGTGAGGCCGTCGAGCCCCGGCTCGCCGGAGGCCTCGCCGTCGTCGGCCGCCGGGTCGCTCGGCTCTCCCGGCTCCGGGGTTTCCGGCCGGCCCAGCCGATCCAGCGCCAGGCCGATGGCGACGGCAAGCGTGAACGCGCCTCCCGCAATCAGCGGGCGTCGCGGGCCGCCCTCGGGGCGGCCTTCCTGTCCCGGCAGCCTGGGAATGTCGGTCGCCGACCGGGCGTCGCCGGCCGGTGCCGACGGCCGGCGGCCCGGCTGTGTCGCGGCCTCGTCGCCTGCATCGCCGCGGCCCGGCAACCGGTCGGCATCGCGCGCGTCGGCTCTCGCCCCGTCCGCCGCGGACGGGCGCCCGAAGACCGCCGGCGCGCCGAATCCCGGCCCGCCGCCAATCCCCCCTCCGACAATCTGCGCCGTACTCGTCATACCCGGCGGCGTCTCCGCTGCAACGACCGTGCATTCCTCCCCGTCGACTTTCTTAGCACGAAATCCCGGTCAAGGCGTTAACGCGGGCGCCCTCGAGCCCGCCGCCGACACCCACTTGGCCGGACCTCCCGCTGCGCCTAGGTTACTCAGCCATCCACCGCGCACGGCCCCGACCGCGATCCTCATGCCCGACAAACCGCTCAGCCCGCCGATCTGGATCCTGGTCGTGGCGACCGCCACCGGTCCGCTCGCGCTCAACATCTTCGTGCCGTCGATGCCGGGACTGGTCCGGGTGTTCGACACCGACTACGCCACCATCCAGCTGACGCTCACGCTCTATCTCGTCGGGGTCGCGGTGGCGCAGCTCGCCTACGGCCCGCTCTCGGACCGCTTCGGCCGCCGGCCGACCCTGCTGGCCGGCCTGGCGATCTACGCGATCGCAAGCCTGCTGTGCGCCTTCGCCTGGTCGATCGAGACCCTGATCGTCGGGCGCATCCTGCAGGCGGTCGGGGGATGCGCCGGCATGGTTCTCGGACGCGCGATCGTGCGCGACGTCTTCGAGCGCGACCGGGCGGCGAGCGTGATCGCCCTGGTGACCATGGCGATGGCGGTGGCCCCGGCGATGGCCCCGGCGCTCGGCGGGTTCCTGGAGTCGAGCTTCGGATGGCACTCGACCTTCCTGGTGCCGATGGCGATGGGGCTGGTGGTACTCGCCGCCTCGATCCCGCTGTTGCACGAGACCAACCTCACGCCGATCCCGCGCATCGACCTGCCATCCATGCTGCGCAGCTACGGCGAGCTTCTGCGGTCGCGGGCGTTCCTCGGCTACGCCGGCAACACCGCCGCCTCGGTCGGCGCGTTCTTCGCGTTCCTGGCCGGCGGCCCGTATGTCGTGATCGAGATCCTGCACCGGCCGCCCAGCGAGTACGGCCTGTACTTCGTCCTGATCTCCGGCGGCTACATGACCGGGAACTTCATGGCCAGCCGGATGTCCCAGCGTCTCGGCGTCGACCGGATGATCCCCCTCGGGGTCGGCGTGTCCACCGTCGGCGGGCTCGCCAGCGTCGGCCTGCTGGTCGCCGGGATCGTGACCACCGCGAGCGTGTTCCTGCCGATGATGCTGGTCGCGGTCGGCAACGGCATCAGTCAGCCCAACGGCATCGCCGGCGCGGTCAGCGTCAACCCGCGGATCGCCGGCGCCGCCTCCGGCCTGATGGGGTTCGGCCAGATGGCGACCGGCGCGGTGTTCACCATCGTGGTCGGGCTGCTGCAGAACCAGACCGATCACCGGGCGATGGCAGGCATGATCCTGTTCGCTTGCATCGCCTCATTCTTCTTCCACCTGCTGGCCCGCTCGGACGGGAGGACGCGTTGACCCCGCCGCCCGCCGACCTGGACGCCCTGGTCGCACACGTCCTCGGGCGGCTGTCGGCGGCCACGACGGATCCTGCCGCACCCTGGCGGACGCCGATGCTCGCGACCCTCTCGCAGACCGGCGCGCCGACCCTGCGGACGGTCGTGCTGCGCGCCGTCTCCGTGCCCGACCGCAGCCTCCGGATCAACACCCACCGGCACTCGGACAAGGCCGGGCAGATCGCCCGGAACACGGCGGTCGAACTGTGCCTGTGGGACCCGGTCGCCGGGCAGCAGCTGCGGATTGCCGGGGATGCGGCGGTCGAGGCGTCGGGACCGACCGCCGACGCGACCTGGACGGCCCTCGGCGCCGCAGGACGAGCGCTCTATCGCGGCGGCCCGCCGCCGGGCACGCCGACCCCGGGACCGCGACCGCTCGACCACCCGCCGATCGATCCGAACGGCGGCGACCGCGACGCCTTCGCCATCGTCACGGTGGCGTGGCGAAGCTGGGACTGGGTGTGGCTGGGCGCAGACGCGCATCGGCGGGCCCGCATACGCTGGCCCGCCGACGGCGACTACGAGGCTGCCTGGGTGGTTCCGTAGGGCGTAGCCACCGGCGAACTCAGCCGCGGCGGAACAGCCGTCCGACCAGCGCGATGCCGGCGATCAGCGCGTTCGCCAGGGCGAGCACGACCGGCGCCAGGATCTCGGTCTGGGCGAGCGTGACGGAAGCGGCCGGGGTCTCGGCGACACCGAGGCGCGAAACGACAGGGGACATGGTGGCCTCCTCCGGCCGGTGATCCGAGCGACTGGCGGGCATGTAGGGTAGCGGCACGCACCGGACCAGCGCGGCCGGCACGCAGCCGCCCTGCGTCCGCTGCATGGCTCGCTTCGCGCTACTCCACGACCGGCCGCGCCAGCCGGAACGCTCTCTGCCCCCTGACCGCGCGGTGGTTCGGCATCACCAGCACACAGTCGTCGTAGGGGGTGCCGATCTCCTCGCCGCCGTCGACCGCGAACACCTCCCCCGCCTTCGCGAACCGCTCGAGCCCGTCGAACCTCGCGGTGAAGTAGAAGTCGTCGGTCCGGATGGTGTAGCCGTGCGTGACTTCCAGCATGGTCTGTTCGACCGGGTCGGGGTCGGAGGCGTGCTCGCGGAACACCCCGGGGTCCAGCATGTCGAGGGCGCGGAGGAAGTGCAGCGCGGTGTCGAGCGCCACGACCGCGGTCCCGCGCGACCAGTGATGCCCGCACTCGACCAGCACCGCCACCTTGTCGCCGGCCGGGTCGTTGAACGGACCGTACTCGATCAGCCTGCGGCCCTGAACGTGGCCCGACCCACAGGCCACCGTGGCGGGATACCCCATGGCCCGGGCCAGGCGACGTTCCTTCGGCAGGCCGTGAACCAGCAGGATCGGCTGCGACCGGGTACCCATCGAGTGGATGTCGAGGAGCCGGTCGGCGCGGTCGAAGAACGGCCGCAACGCCTGCGCCCGCCGGGCCTCGACCGTCGTCGGCGGGGCGTCCAGCCGATCCGCCGTCCACAGCCGGTTCATGTCCTCGTCGACGAACCGGGAGAGCATCGGCGCCGACGGATCGAACCGGTCATAGGCCTCGTGGTTGACGAAGCACAGTGTCAGGCGACCGCGGGTCGGCCGGACTCCGGCCTGCAGCAGCCGGTCCAACGCGACCGCCCCGCACAGCTCGTTGCCGTGCATCAGCGCATTGATCATTGCGTCCGGCCCGGGTCGCCCGCTGTCGAGGCAGTGCACGTAGTCGACGCCGGTGTTCGCACCCCGCCAGCGCGCGATGTCCGGCGCCTCCAATTCGACGCTCAGGCTGTCGTCGCCGATCATCGCCGCCTCCAGACCCGCCAAGACGTATCTTGCGTCGCGGCGGGCGAGCGGTAAACCGGCAGGTGCATCGGGAAGCGCTCGATACCACCGTCGCGGAAGAACGGTGGCGACCCCTACGGGATTCGAACCCGTGTTGCCGCCGTGAGAGGGCGGTGTCCTAGGCCTCTAGACGAAGGGGTCGTCGAGGAGGAGCGTCAGATAGCAAGCCTCCCGACCGAATGCAAGAGGCACATTGCGGGTGTCAGTAGAACAGCACGTCGGCGCTCACCAGGCTGCTGGTCGAGTAATTCAGCAGGGTGATCGAGTTGCCGCTCCCGAGGTCGATCACCACGTCGGTGCCGCTCTGGGTCGCGTGGCTGACCAGGGTGCTGAAGCTGGTGATTCCCGACCCGTTCACGTTGCTCTGGATCACCAGGTAGTCGGTGAAATAGGTGAAGTCGGAGATCGTGTCGTTGCCGCTGGTGCCGCCGAAAATGAAGCGGTCGTAGCCGTCCCCGCCGACCAGCAGGTCGTCGCCGCGGTTGCCGTACAGCAGGTCGCTACCGGAACCGCCGCTCAGCGTGTCGGCGTCCTGGCCGCCGAACATCGTGTCGATGCCGCTGCCGCCGATCATCAGGTCGGTGCCGTGGTTTCCGTAGAGCAGGTCGTTGCCGGAGCCGCCGTCGACGGTCTCCGTGCCGCTGCGATACGCGGTCGGCTGGTCGCTCGACGACCCGGTGCTGGCCGGCCCGTCGTTCTGCCCGCCGTACAGGGTGTCGTTGCCGATCCCGCCGCTGAGCAGGTCGATCCCGACATTGCCGTAGATCAGGTCGTTGCCGTCGCCGCCGAGCACGGTGTCGGTGCCGGTGCCGGCGGCAGCCCCGTCGTTGCCGCCGAGCAGCGCAATGTAGTCGTTGCCGTCGCGGGAGTGGACGTACTGGATGCCGCTGTCGCCGGTGAAGGTCTCAGCCGAATCGGACCCGAAGGTCACGTTGCCGATCGTTCCGGTCCCGGAGTAGCCGTACAGGTAGCGCGCCGCCAGGATGTCGTACTCTCCGAGCCCCGTGGGATACACGGCACTGCCGGTCGTGTAGGACATCACCGTGTTGTCGGTGTTGTCGACGCTGCTCGACAGGTACGGCGACTCGTCGGTGGACGAATACGCCCCCGGGTGCTTGAGGCCGATGGCGTGGCCGATCTCGTGCATCAGCGTGAGATAGCCGTAGTTCCCGACCTCCGGCGCGGTGTTGTAGTCGAAGTTGTTGGCGATCCAGACGTCGCCGCCGAGTTCGCTGGTCGACGGGTAGTAGGCGTAGCCGGCGGCGTCCGTCATGGTCTCGGTGCCGAGCTGGATGGAGCCGCCGCTCGACACCTCGACGAAGGTGATGTTCGCGATCGACGACCACTCGGCGAAGGCCAGCCGGGTCGCCGACTTCATGGTGTCGTTGAACTCCTGGAAGGACGACACCGCGTTGTACGACGGGGCGCTGGTCAGGAACGAGTAGGTGACGGTGGTCGAATGCCCCATGAAGCCGCTCGGGCCCCACTTGTAGCTGCCACCGGCCACCAGCGCATCGATGGTGTCATTGCCCGACGACTCCGAGGTCGACAGCTCGCTGCGCACGTCCGGTCCCGCCGCCTGGGCGGCCCAGCCTTCCTTCTCGTAGTCGATCGCCATAGCGACACCCGTCCGCAGGTCTGACGGATCAGCGTGCGGCCCCGCCGCCGGGCGGTCAAGCCCGTGCAGGATATCGATCGATTGTCGGGAGAGTGGCGACCCCTACGGGATTCGAACCCGTGCTGCCGCCGTGAAAGGGCGGTGTCCTAGGCCTCTAGACGAAGGGGTCTCACCGGACCCGGGGGATGTACCTTCGGGGCGAACGGAAATCAACCCCGACGACGCACGTCGCGTTACCCGTTTGCCGGTGCCGCGTCGTCGACGATCAGCTGGACCTGGTCGCCGCCCCGGAAGTCGTCGGCCCGCAGGTGGCCGGCCACGTGCATCGCGGTGCTGCCGGCCCGCAGCAGCGACCCGCCGAGATCGCCGTCGAGGGCCCGGAACGCGATCGCCTTGAGCCGGCCGCCGTCGGCGCCCGCCAGCGTGCAGCGCACGTGATTCTCGCCGACGACCCCGGCCCCGACGACGCGTACCGCCGGGAACACGAACCGCGGCTCAGGGTTGCCGGTCCCGAACGGCCCGATGCGGCCGACCGTGCGCACCAGGTCGCCGGTGGCCCCGCCGGGGGCGAGCGCCGCGTCGACCGACAGCGTCGGCGTCGCCGCCTGGCCCTCCAGGTCGGCCGCCACCCGCTCGCACAGGAATGCCCGGAACGCCCCGAGGCGGCCCGGCTCGACCGTGAAGCCCGCCGCCATGGCGTGGCCGCCGCCCTTGACCAGCAGCCCGGCCTGCCGGGCGGCGATCACCGCGGCGCCGAGCTGCACGCCGGGAACCGAGCGGCCGGAGCCGGTCCCGATGCCGTCCTCGAACCCGACCACGCAGGCCGGCCGGTTGAAGCGGTCCTTCAGGCGGCTGGCGACGATCCCGACGACGCCCGGATGCCACCCCTCCCCGGTGACCACCAGGGCTGCCGCGTCGGCCTGGGCCTCGGCCTGCGCGATCGCGGCCTCCAGCACCTGCGCCTCGATCGCGCGCCGCTCCTCGTTGTAGCGATCGAGCTCGGCGGCCAGCGTCGCCGCCTCGACCGGATCCTCGGTCGATAGCAGGCGGGCCCCCAGATCCGCGCGCCCGACCCGGCCGCCGGCATTGATGCGCGGCCCCAGCACGAAGCCGAGATGGTACGGGTCGGGCCGGCGGTCGAGGCGCGCCACGTCGCCGAGCGCGGCCAGCCCCGGGTTGCCGCGCGTCGCCATCACCCGGATGCCCTGGGCCACGTAGGCGCGGTTCAGCCCGGCGAGCGGGACCACGTCGCACACGGTTCCGAGGGCGACGAGATCCAGGAGGTTCCGCAGATCCGGTTCGCGCCGGGCCTCGAACCAGCCGCGGCGGCGCAGCTCCCGGTTGAGGGCGACCAGGGTCAGGAAGGTGACGCCGCAGGCCGCGAGATGGCCGAACTCCCCGCTCTCGTCCAGCCGGTTCGGATTCACCACCGCGACGGCCGCCGGCAGATCCGGACCCGCGAGATGGTGATCGATGACCAGGACCTCGATGCCGGCCGCCTTCGCCGCGCCGAGGGTATCGAGCGCCAGGATCCCGCAGTCCAGGCAGGCCACCACCGCGGCACCGCGTCCTGCCAGCCCCTCGAGGGCCGGCAGGTTGGGCCCGTAGCCCTCGTCGATGCGGTCCGGGATGTGCACGACGGTCTCGGTGCCGACCGCCCGCAGGTAGCGGGTCATCAGGGCCGCCGAGGTCGCGCCGTCGACATCGTAGTCGGCGAACAACCCGACCGTCCGGCCCGCCTGCACGGCGTCCGCCAGCCGCGCCGCGGCCGCGTCCATGTCGCGCAGGACACTCGGATCCGGAAGCTCCGCCTTCAGGGTCGGGTCGAGAAAGCGCTCCACGGCTTCGAGCGCCACCCCGCGCTGGGCGATCAGCCGGCCGACGATCTCCGGCAGGCCGTGGCGCTGGGCGATGGCCAAGCCGACGCGCTCGACGGCGCCGTTCCCGCCGCCGCGCGCGACCCAGCGCCTTCCCGTGGCCGACCGCTCGACGCCGAGGACGGTCGCCGTCATCCCGGCGTTCTCAGTCCAGGCCGGACGGCTTGCGCGTGAAGTCGTGGGTCGCCTCGATGGTGCGGACGGTGCCGGTCTTCGAGCGCATGATGATCGAGTGCGTGTAGGCGCCGCCGTGGAACCGCCGGACCCCGCGCAGCATGGCGCCGTTGGTCACGCCGGTGGCGGCGAACATGACGTCGCCGCCGGCCAGCTCCATCAGGCCGTACTTGCGGTCGAGGTCCTCGATCCCCCAGCGCTTGGCGCGAGCCTTCTCGTCGTCGTTGCGGAACAGCAGCCGGCCCTGGATCTGACCGCCGATGCAGCGCAGCGCCGCCGCCGCCAGCACGCCCTCCGGGGCCCCGCCCGAACCCATGTAGATGTCGACGCCGCTGGTCGGCTGCGAGGTCGCGATCACGCCCGACACGTCGCCGTCGGAGATCAGCATGATCCGGGCCCCGGCCTCGCGGACCTTGGCGATCAGCTCGGCGTGCCGCGGGCGGTCCAGGATGCAGGCCACCAGGTCGGAGATATCCACCTGCTTGGCCTTGGCCAGGCTCGTCAGGTTCTCCTTCACGGTCGCGTCGAGGTCGACCACCCCGTCCGGCAGGCCGCCACCGACCGCGATCTTGTCCATGTAGACGTCGGGCGCGTTCAGGAACCCGCCTTCCGAGGCGAGCGCCACCACCGCCAGCGCATTGGCGCCGCCCTTGGCGGTGATCGTCGTGCCCTCGAGCGGATCGAGCGCGATGTCGATCTTGGTGCCGCCGCGGCCGACCTTCTCGCCGATGTACAGCATCGGCGCCTCGTCGCGCTCGCCCTCGCCGATAACCACCGTGCCATCGATCTCGAGGTTGTTCAGCGCCGTCCGCATGGCGTCGACCGCGGCCTGGTCGGCGGCCTTCTCGTCGCCCCGCCCCATCAGCTTCGACGCGGCCAGCGCCGCCGCCTCCGTCACCCGCACCGCCTCAAGCGCGAGGTTGCGGTCCATGGTGAACACTTCGGCACCGTTTTCCGACATCGGACGCTCCCGACCCCATCGTTGTCGTTTCGGAATTGCGGGTGGCCGCCGGCGGCGGACCCGGGCATTACGGGCTTTTAGCCCATCCCGGCCGCCGTCGCGAGACCCGAATAGGCTTGTCAGAGCTCGACGATGCGGATCATCGCCGGCGGCTCCAGAACGGCGTCGAGCCGCGCGATCTTGTCGAGCGCCCGCCGCATCGACGCCTCGTCGACCTCGTGGGTCGTGAGCGCCACCGGAACCTTCTCCATCGGGTCGCGCCCCTGCTGCAGCATCGACTCCATGGAGACGTGCTCGTCGCGCAGGATCGCGGTCACGTCGGCCAGCACGCCCGGACGGTCGATCACCATCAGCCGAACGTAGTACCGGCCCTCGAGCGCCTCCATCGGTGCCGGCCTGGCGGCCCGCAGCTCGGCGGCGGCGATGCCGAACACCGGCGCGCGCCGTCCCGCCGCCACGTCGACGATGTCGCCGATCACCGCCGACGCGGTCGGGCCGGCGCCGGCCCCGCGGCCGAGGAACAGCGTGGTGCCGACCGCGTCGCCCTCGGCGACGACGGCGTTGAACACCCCCTCGACCTGGGCGATCGGCGCGTCCTTGCGGACCATGCACGGATGCACCCGCTGGCGCACGCCTTCCGGCGCCTCCTCGGCGATGCCGAGCAGCTTGATGCGGAAACCGAACTCCTCGGCATAGGCGATGTCGAGCGGCGAGATCGGGCGGATGCCCTCGATGTGGACGCCGTCGAAGTCGACCTCCCGGCCGAACACCAGGGCCGCCAGCAGCGACAGCTTGTGGGCGGCGTCGATGCCGTCGACGTCGAACGACGGGTCGGCCTCCGCATAGCCGAGCTCCTGCGCCTCGGCGAGCACGTCGTCGAACGCCCGGCCGGTGTCGCGCATGGCCGACAGGATGTAGTTGCAGGTACCGTTCAGGATTCCGTAGACGCGGCCGATGCTGTTGGCGACCAAGCCCTGCCGCAGCGCCCGGATGATCGGGATGCCGCCGGCGACCGCGGCCTCGTAGGCGAGCGTCACGCCGCCCGCCTCGGCGGTCTTGGCGAGCGCGGTGCCGTGGTGCGCCAGCAGCGCCTTGTTCGCGGTCACCACCGACTTGCCGGCCGACAGGGCGGTCTCGACCAGCGTCCGAGCCGGACCTTCGGAGCCGCCGATCAGCTCGCAGACCAGGTCGACGTCGTCGCGCCGCGCGAGGGCGACGGCATCGTCCTCCCACGCCACACCGGCCAGATCGACGCCCCGGTCCTTGCTGCGGTCGCGCGCCGACACCGCCACCAGCTCGATGGGCCGGCCGGCGCGGCGCGCCAGATCCTCGCGGCGGAGTCGCAGCAACCGCACCGTCTCGGCGCCGACCGTTCCCAGGCCGGCGACGCCCACGCGCAGAACTTCGCTCATTACGTCCTCGCAGTATACTCTAACAATGCCCATCAAGGCATTGCGTCAATTGAGAATAATCCGCCCCACCTAGTAGAAGAGGACGATCTCGGCGCGCCGGTTGCCGGCCTCGCCGGACGGCATGACCTCATAGTACTCGGGCTGGGTGTCGCTGACCGCCTCGACCCGGACCCGCTCGGCCGGCATGCCGGCGGCGATCAGCGCGTTCGCCACCGCCTGAGCCCGCTTCAGCGAGATCGCGAAGTTCGCCATGTCGTGGTCGCGCAGGCTGAGATCGCCGGTTCGCGACGACGCGTGGCCGATCACCTGCACCCCGGCGCCGCTCGGCGCGGCGGCCCGGGCGATCTCGGCGATGGCGTTCAGCTCGGCCGCGGTCAGGCGGGCCGATCCGTGGCCGAAATAGATCGTCGAGGCGAGATAAGGGCGGCCCGAGAACGTCGACGCCGCCACCGCGCCGCCGCCGATCGCGTCCTCGTTGACGATCACGCTCTGGCTCGAGGCGGTCGGGGCCGGCGCACCGACCGCCGGCTCGGCCGGAGCGGCCCGCGCCCCCGCGGCCGGTCCGGCGGAGTCCAACGTCGTACGCTCCGCCATCTGCTCGGCCGGCGCCGGGGAACGGCGTTCCGGGATCGCCGACGCGGCCGGTTCCGGCGACGGTGCGGGTGCCGGCGAGGCTCCGCGGCTGATGCTGTCCCCGACCCGGCCGGTCGTCGAGGCCCGCAGGCCCGGCGTCTCCGGGGCCGGCCGGTTCGGCCACAGGTTCGACCGCTCGCCGCTCGCCGTCGGTTCCGCCCGCGCGGTCCGGCGGGGTTCCGCCGGTTCCGGAGCCGGCGGCGGCACGGTCGCCTGCCGGCTGGGTGCCGGCGCCTGCGACGCCCCCTGCCCGGCGCTCGCGGCGGCGGTCGTGGGCGCGGTCGGCGGCGCGGCCGCCGGCTCGCCCGAATAACGGGCGTTGGCGCGATCGGCGACCAGCCCCTTGCGCAGGGCCTCGCGCTCCTCGGCGGTCGTGGTCGGGGTCGGCCGCGGCGGGACGCTGGCGAGGTTCGGATAGGCGGCATTCGCGCTGCTGCCGCCATCGGCGGCCGTGGCCCGTCCCGGCTCTGCCGGGGTCTCCTCGTCGCCGAACCAGCCGCCGACGGTGTCGGAAGCCCCGCGGTACCACTCGACCGGGTTCAACGCGTCGGGAACCGAAGAGCATCCGGTCACCCCCAACGCCCCCGCCATCACGAACACCGCCAGCGCCCGCCGTCCCGCCGACGTCTTCGCGATCCGCGCTTCCTGCGTCATCCCGCTCTCCCGACCTCACCCATCCGGCGCCTCCCGGGCGCGCGTCACGCCGCCACGGAGGCCCGTACCCTTACCCGTCAAGCCGCGAAAATAACACGGTTTTCAACAGACGGACACGCTTTGACAAACTTGACGGGTACCGCAGATGACCACGCGTCACCAATTTCTGCTACAACCGACCGCAGAAGGCGGACCCCATACCGTCCGGAGGCACGACGGCATCGTCATGACCGAAGCACAGGATACCCAGAACAAGCTGCCCGACCCTGTCGAGCTCTCGCGCACCATGGCCAGCATCGCCGAGCGCAGCCAGCGAATCGTCCAGGAGTTCATCGAGCAGCAGAACGCCGAGAGCGGCGACCGGGACGCCCTCGGGATGACCGACCCGCTGAACATCGGCAACGCGTTCCTCGAGCTCACCACCAAGATGATGGCCGACCCGACGCGGCTGTTTCAGGCCCAGATGGGCCTGTGGCAGGACTACATGTCGCTGTGGCAGGCCGCCACATCGCGGATGCTGGGCGGCCGGGCCGAGCCGGTGGTGGCCCCGGAGAGCGGCGACCGCCGCTTCAAGGACCAGGCCTGGGAGGACAGCTACCTCTTCGACTACATCAAGCAGACCTACCTGCTGACCGCGCGCTGGATGCAGAAGACCGTCCAGGACGTCGAGGGGCTGGACGACAAGACCCGGCGCAAGGTCGATTTCTACACCCGGCAGTTCGTCGACGCGATGGCGCCGTCGAACTTCGCGATGACCAATCCCGAGGTCCTGCGCGCGACCCTCGAGAGCCGCGGCGAGAACCTGGTCAAGGGCCTGGAGAATCTGGTCGGCGACCTGGAGCGCGGCCACGGCAAGCTCGACATCCGGATGACCGACCACGAGGCGTTCGAGGTCGGCGTCAACGTCGCCACCACGCCCGGCAAGGTGATCTACGAGAACGAGCTGATGCAGCTCATCCAGTACTCGCCGACCACCGAGACCGTGATGCGCCGGCCGTTGCTGATCGTGCCGCCCTGGATCAACAAGTTCTACATCCTCGACCTGCGGCCGAAGAACTCGTTCATCCGCTGGGCGGTCTCCCAGGGCATCACGGTGTTCGTGGTGTCGTGGGTCAACCCGGACGAGCGGCTGGCCCGCAAGAGCTTCGACGACTACCTGCTCGAGGGCCCGATGGCCGCCCTCGACGCGATCGAACAGGCGACCGGCGAGCGCGAGGTCAACGCCATCGGCTACTGCATCGGCGGCACGCTGATGTCGGCGACCGTCGCCCGGATGGCGGCGCTCGGCGACGACCGCATCAAGTCGATCACCTTCTTCACCACCATGATCGACTTCGCCGAGGCCGGCGAGCTGTCGGTGTTCATCGACGAGGAGCAGCTGGCCGCGCTCGAGGACCGGATGAACAAGGCCGGCTACCTCGACGGCCGGGCGATGGCGACGACCTTCAACATGCTGCGGGCCAACGACCTGATCTGGTCGTTCGTCATCAACAACTACCTGATGGGCAAGGAACCCTTCCCGTTCGACCTGCTGTACTGGAACTCCGATTCCACGCGCATGCCGGCGGCCATGCACAGCTTCTACCTGCGCCGCATGTACCAGCAGAACGACCTGGTGAAGCCTGGCTGCATCACCCTCGCCAACGTGCCCATCGACCTGTCGAAGAACACGCTGCCGACCTTCGTGCTGTCGACGAAGGAGGACCACATCGCGCCGTGGAAGTCGACCTATGCGGCGACCCAGACCTACAAGGGACCGGTGAAGTTCGTGCTGGCGATGTCCGGCCACATCGCGGGCGTCGTGAACCCGCCGGCGGATCCGCCGAAATACGGCTACTGGACCCGCAAAGGCAAGGCGCCGAAGGACCCCGAGAAGTGGCTGCAGGGCGCCACCCATGTCGAGGGCTCGTGGTGGCCGGAGTGGCGGGCCTGGCTGGCGCGGTTCGGGGGCGGCGAAGTGCCGGCCCGGGTGCCGGGCGACCATGACCTAAAGCCGATCGAGGACGCGCCCGGCCGCTATGTGGCGGTCAAGACCGGCGGTTGACCCGGCACACGTCGAGGCTCCCGCAATGTCCAGCAGACGTCCGCCGCTCGCCGAGCGGGTTGCGCTCCCGAGACCGGAAACCCAGGGCGACGGCGCGCTCTACCGCAGCTTCCTCGACTGGGACTGGCGGGTCCGCGGCCGCAAGCTGCAGAAGTGGCACCACTATTTCGACGTCTACGAGCGCCACCTGTCCCGGTTCCGCGGCACCGACTGCCACCTCCTCGAGTTCGGCGTCATGGACGGCGGCTCGCTGTTCATGTGGCGCGAGTTTCTCGGTCCCGGCGCCCGCATCACCGCGGTCGACATCGACCCCCGGACGTTGCAGTTCAACGGGCTGCTGCCCGACGTCACCGTGGTGACCGGCGACCAGGCCGATCAGGCAGTTCTCGACCGCATCGTCGCCGAGCACGGCCCGTTCGACATCGCGATCGACGACGGCGGGCACACCGCGCGCCAGCAGATCAACACCTTCAACGGCATCTACGCCAGCGTGGCCGCCGACGGCGTGTACATCTGCGAGGACACCCACACCAGCTACTGGCCGGAGTACCAGGACGCCGGGCCGCAGACGACCATGATCGAGCACGCCAAGAAGCTGGTCGACGAGATGCACTCGGTCTACCGGGCCGCCAAGCCGTCGCGGTTCTCGGTCCCGATGGCGGAACGGCAGGGAGACATCGCGGTGTCGCGCTTCGCGGCCTCGACCTACAGCATCCAGTTCTACGACTCGATGATCGTGTTCGAGAAGCGCCCCCGGGCCGAGCCCTGGAGCGAGTTCCGCTGATCCGCTCCCTAGCGGTACGAGCGCGCCAGTTCGCCGTAGTGCATCGCCGACGCGTGGATGTTCTCGACCTCGGCGGCGGTCAGGTCGCGCAACTTCCTGGCCGGCGAGCCGGCCCACAGTTCGCCCGACCGGACGATCTTGCCCGGGGTCACGAGGGCGCCGGCGGCGACCATGGCGTGGCGCTCGACGACCGCGCCGTCCATCACCGTGGCTGACATCCCGACGAAGCTGTCGTCCTCCAGGGTGCATGCATGGATCACCGCGGCGTGCCCGATCGTCACGCCGGAGCCGATCAGCGTCGGGAACCGGTCGGTCGCGATGTGGACGATCGTGCCGTCCTGGACGTTCGTCCGCGCGCCGACCCGAATGTAGTTGCCGTCGCCCCGCAGTACGCAGCCGTACCAGATCGACGCCTCGGCGGCGATCCGGACGTCGCCGACCAGCACCGCGGTCTCGGCCACGAAGGCGGTCGGGTCGACCGCGGGGGTCACGCCGTGATGCGGGCGGATCAGGGTCGGCATGGCGATTTCCTCGTCGGTCGTTCGACGGGACTGTAGCGCAGCCGGGTGGCCGGCACAGCGACACAGCCGGGCACAAACGCGAAAGGGCCCGCTCTCGCGGGCCCTTCCAACCTGGCGACGGAAGCCGGGGCGTTCCGGTCAGCGCTTCGAGAACTAGACCTTTTCTTTTTCCTTATTTTCCAATGCTTTCGAGAAATGACAAAAACGTGTCAACCGCTTGTCAAAAAAACACTAAGGAAAAATGGGACATCCTACGGGCTTACAGATCGAAAAAAGTAAAGATCCGCACTATATCGAATACTTACTATTTTCATTGCAGTAACACCGACCGTATGCTATACGTCTGCTAAATATCAATACGCGTGCGGGTGGGATTTACCACCCTCCGGTTCTGGGGCACGCGCACCTTTATCGAAAATCCTCATAGTTTCGTGGCCACTCAATGAGTGCTGCCAATTCTATTCATATTGTCTAATTCCACAAATCGCTCTTGGAGCAAAATTCCATGTTTCAACCCAAGTCTAACAGCATTGCCTTTCTCAGACGTGCAGAGCCAATCGCCTTCCTAACTTCCACTGGCGGATTCTCTACATGTCATTACTATCACATGACACTCACTCAAGATCATTCTAATTACAGTGCAATCGAATCAGACCTATGGTCCGACCACGATTTCTTGATCAAATATTCTCGACGTCGAGTCAACCCTCGCATTGGCACTAATCGTGCCAATCTCTCATATTTCTCGATAATCGAAAATTCCGACGATCCACATGTGCGCAAACATTTTCATATCGTTCTGGCTGTTCCAATTTCAGTCGATAAATCCTTCAAGAGGCTAATTAAACGTAGCAACGCCTCGAAACTCGCCATTGCTTGGCGTACCAGACATCCTCGCGGATCGTTTCACATATCGGCGATTCCATCGGTAGCTGATTTTGAACGATGCACTAGCTACGATACAAAAAAGTGGAAGAATTTTGAGATGAATCAAAACGGCGAAATGCCCCCCTACCGTGTTTCAATTTGCACTTACTAATATTGTCGATGATATTCATCGTCTCTTTCATAGCGATATTATCTATGATTCTTGCATATCACCAGTTTGGAAAAATTGACGAACCCTTCTCATAAAGCTCTTAAAATCTCGATTCTCCGCAGCCAATCGACTACACATGGACCATTCGATGTCCAATCGCTCTCTAGACGGAATCAGAATCTGACTTTCTGCAGGATCCTCTACGTTCAGTAATATCAATCCGATCCCATGCATTGCATACAATATTCTTAGTTCTTTTATCGTATCTGATCCCTCTATACGCGATGCAACCAAATAACCGAAATTTGCCCACGACGAATTTGAAACCGCCTGAAAATATGTCTCGCGCGCATTAGAACGATTCACCAACAGCTTTACCTCAAATGACCAGAGTCGGATCCTTCTATCTCTACTTTCACGAACTGCGAGCTTAACCTCACTATCAAGTCCCCTAGTTAAATCCTCCATACCCACAACATCCGGAAACAGCCAACGATTCCCACCCCGGCCATACGCGTTCGACGAGCGTCTTTCGTCAATTCTAACTCCCTTAAAAGGATACTCGCCTTCCATAAACTCGATCAGAATCGGGTATAGCTCAGCCTCGGAAACCTCTAATTGTACATCAACGTCGACTTCCGATCCCCCTGTTCCGTCGCCCGACTCAAACTGCGTTGACAGTTCCTTTCGGCTAGGCGTCCGCTCTGCATCGTGAACTTCTTGTTCTTCAGATTTTTCGGTCCAATAGAATTGCCGCGGCCGAATGCCTTCAGTGGTCCGAAGCTGCGGCACCTGTCGCTCCCAATTGGGTCGACTAGCACCTATCTCAGCGACTATCTGATTCATCACCTCTGCATGGCTATTGACCGCAGAACTCTTCTCAAGCTTGGCCTGCACGGCCGCCGGATAGCGCGCCGCGATCCATTCAGCTATTTGCCGCGCCGTGAAGCGCGAACCCGGCTGTGATTTGAGAAGCTCCATTGCCCGATTTCGAAGATCCATTCTCTCGGACATTGTTCCCACCAACGATCCCTAACGACCATTCCTACGCCGCAGCCCAATGTCGCAACAGCCAGTTTCCAAGCCATGCTAACGCAACATCGGCATCTGATCACAACTACCTGGTGCCGTGCGCGATGCCAACGTCCGCTATCCGCACTTCCCTCCTTGGCTGACCAGATAGATGAGCGCCACAGCTGAAGCCCGATACCCCCTCATGGCCTGCTGCCGGTTCCGTGGACACCGAGATAAGGTGTTTCTCGGAAAATGAAACGGGAAACGGGACGACGGCAATTCACGCGTGAGCCAAGGTTGAAGCGACCGGGCTAGTGACGGAGCGGGGCGTCTAGGTAGCGCAGTCGGCCCTGGATCTGGAGGTTCACGGGAACATGCTGAGCAAGTAGGTGAAGGCGTAGGCCATCGATCAATCTCGGCACAACTCTTCCGCACGGGCAACGACCCGACGCACTGCTTCCGCAGTCCACCTGGCCCCGCCGCTCGGCGCAGAGTACCCCTGCTCGTTCAACCAGCGAGCAGCCGGCCTGAGCCCACCCACCAGGTCAACGGCCGATCTAACCGTCTCCCCCATGTCAGCCGCAAATGCATCCGCCTTGGCCCTCCTCGCTGCGGCTGCCAGCCGATGATCGGGCTTCCGACCCCCTCGATACCCCCCTAGCCTCTTCCCGCGAGCCTTCGCGGCCTGTAGCGCGGCAGAGGTTCGTTCCGCAATCAATCCCCGCTCAAGTTCCGCTACCGCCGCAAACTGCTGGAGCATGAACCGCCCAGCAGCACCCGTCGGCAGTTCCGGAAGCTCGGCAAACCGAACGTCCACCCCCTGGTCCAGAATGCTCATAAAAAGACCCACATCGCGGGCAAGCCGGTCGATCTTTGCGACGACCAGCGGCAGGGACCGTCGTCGAGCCTCGGCGATGGCTTTCCGTAGCTCGGGACGGCCAGAACTGCCTCCGCTCTCGATCTCCACGAACTCGGCGACCGGCGGAAAATCGTCGCCCAAGAAGACCTGCACCTTGTAGCGCTGAGCGTCTATTCCGAGCCCACTACGGCCCTGCTGATCCGTCGAAACTCGGTAGTACGCAATAGCCTTCATACGTGTCTCATCACCGTGAACGTCCATTGACAATGCCGAGACGACACCGTAATCGTTCCCTTGCAAGAAGTCAAATTCCTCACTTGTTAAGCAAGTGCCTAATTCGTATACGATTTTTATTTTCGAAAATGCTCGTATTGTCTTTACGCGAGCGTTTTAAGAACACGCCCTCATGATTTTCACTGCCGACTTTGTCCACCGCACCATGTCACCACTACGCTCCACACCATCTCGACGCGGGGGAGCCGAATCACGCATCATGAGCATGCGGAATCCCCGTGCGATTCCCATTCAAACCAAAGATGCTGTAGCCGGTCTGGCGTGCGAATGCGTTATGTCGCTATCCCGGGTCATCAGTTGAGGAACCTGGGGATACCCGGACGCCCCACGCAGAACGTGTCGCAGTTTCCACGCGGGTTAGCGTCGAGTAGGTGAAAGCAGGAAAATGACGAAGAAGTACCGTACAATCTCCCTGTTTTCTGGAGCGATGGGCCTTGATCTCGGCATCGAAAGCACAGGTCGTTTTGACCTTTTGGCATGCGTCGAGAAAGAGGCGCCGTTCTGCGAGACAATCCGTTTGAACAAGGCAGCAGGACGCCTTCCTGAAAAACTGCACATTTATCAGGGGGATATCTGCGAGATCGATCCAGTTCAGGTCATGGCGGACTGTGGCCTGAGGCCTGGCGATCTTGATCTCTTGATCGGCGGCCCGCCTTGCCAATCATACAGCACCGCTGGAAAGCGTGGGACGGTACAAGACCCGCGAGGGATGCTGATATGGCAGTTCCTTAAGTTCGTTGAGGTGCTTCAGCCCAAGTTCTTCGTTATGGAGAACGTGCGGGGGTTGATCTCTGCCGCCTTGAAGCATCGCCCGATTGCGAAAAGACCCGAGAAGGGCGGCAAGCCTCTTTGTGAAGACGAAGAACCCGGATCGGTTATCCGGTTATTTGCTCGCGATCTTCAGAGATGCGGTTCAGCCGCCTATCACATGGACTGCTTTGAGGTGAACGCTGTCAATTATGGCGCACCCCAGCTTCGCGAAAGGGTTGTTTTCATCGGAAACAGATTCAACAAGCGCGTCGACTTCCCCAACCCCACGCACGGCCAGAGCGATCCGGCACTGAAGCCATGGCGAACACTACGTGATGCAATCGGCGGACTGAACGATCCTGGTAGCGTAGTCATGGATTTCAGCCCTCGAAAAAAGAGCTATCTGCGTCTTGTTCCGGAAGGTTCCAACTGGCGCAGCATGCCGATCCTCATTCAACAGGAGTCGATGGGACGGGCTTGGCACGCCAAAGGCGGTCGCTCCGGCTGGTGGCGACGCCTCAGCTTCGATCTTCCGTGTCCGACCCTGGTCACGATGCCAAACCACGCAAGTACGTCGTTATGCCATCCGACCGAAGTTCGTGCGCTCTCGCTGAAGGAGTACGCGCTGATTCAGGAGTTCCCGAGCGATTGGGAATTCTCGGGAACGCCGGCTCAGCAATACGCACAGGTAGGCAACGCTGTGCCTGTTCGACTGGGACGCGTCGCTGGCGAGGTGGTCGCCCAAGCACTTGATGATCTAAAGCGACGCAAATGGAAGCCAGAACCTGGAGAAATTGAGGAATATCGAATTGTCTATGTGCAATCTCACGTTCGCACCCGTCAATGGTTTAAAAACGGTGAAACAAAGGTTTGGAGCGATGGGGATTTGAACAAAGCCGTTCGCTATGCATCGCCCGTCACACTTCGTAGTGAACGGAAAATGGCAGGAGTTTGATAAATGGCAGGCCACCCAGATCTTCCGAATTCCGTGCCCGATACTCTTCTTCGAAAGAAGGATATTTTTGATTCACTGGAGAAGGTAGATAATGATGCAGGCGCGAAAGCCCGTATTCTGGCAATGGAGTCTGCGTTTCGCTCCAAGATTGGAACGCATATAAAGGGCTTGCCCGATGCAAGCTCAAAATTTTCAAAGTTTTACACAAGTCCATTCGTTCTTATGTTTTACTCGAAACAAAAATCGTATTCCAGGGTTGCACAGATAGAGAAAGACTTAGTTCCCGCGAAGGTTTTTTCGTCAATGGAAACTTCAGCGGGGAATATGGTGGAGAAAGTTGTTCTTCCAGTGTATGGATGGGACATTGTCCAGAGCGCCATGCATTCGCATGAATCACTGCTTGATGGGCGCAAGGTTGACCACAAGAGTAGCGTATTTGTCGGCGCCACTTTAAAGAGTGGACCCCGTACTTTAAATGACGACATGGCAAAAAACATTGGCAATGAACTTGTTGATCGAGCTTCGTCATGGGCAGTTAATCATGGTGTAAAAGAAGTCGATTTTACTTATGGTGTTCTGTATGGAACAAAAAAGCAGTCAAACAAGAAGGATTGGCATATTCTCCGTAACATTGATGAATCACGTCCTCGGCAGTCACAGTTAACATCGTCTCATAAGGGCGCCTGGTCGATAGCTTACACGGATGGTCCATTAAAGGTTTCGGCCACAGTACGAGTCGGCATCGAGTGGTGGGAATACCTCGGCGGCAAAGATACATGGATTGAATTGTGCTGCGCACTTATTCGAGCTTGCATTACGCCAGTCAGCATTCCAAAGACCACACCAACATATACCATTTCCGATCTGCCGGATATTCTTGATATATCAATGCTGCCAAGCCACTACAATGTCTCAATACTACAAAGAGGCCAACTAGAGTGGCTTCTTTTCTTGGCTCGACATTTCTCAGACGGATTTACAAAGAAATAATCACCAGCCTCCTCGAAGCTCGTCGCTACAACAAAACACCAGATCAATATCCCTGACATGCCGTTCAATTTAAAAATACAGTCCTTTTCGACTCATTTCAGTATTCAAAACACCGCCTAGCTCCTTTGCTCTCTGTCGTGTGGTTATGTGTCTATAGTGCTGAAATATTATTGCTGGACTTGTGCCCATGTTTTGAGCAAGGTCATCGATACTGACACTTCCGTGCAAAATTCTCAAGGTCGCATATGTATGGCGCAGAGAGTAGATGGTGCGCACACGCCCAAATCGATCCTTCAATAGGCCTGCTTCGGTGAGCACGGACTTAAACGTCTTTCCAAAATTCTCAATCGGGGTGCCATCCCGCCCACAGAACACGAAGTCATCAGGCTGGGTATGAGTCGAAGCGGCACGAACCCGCTCCAGCACGTCTCGACAGCGTGCCAGAGGGATGCAAAGCCGCTCGCCTGTCTTCGTCGTCGGGCTGACGTGTAAGGCAACAAATGTATGGTCGTTGCCGTTTTGAATGACCTGCACATCCTTCCATCGGAGTTGCCGGGCTTCGTTTGGCCTTAGGCCGGTCATGCCCATGATCAGCACATAATTCCGCAGCAGCTGCCTTTGCCAGAGGTGCAGGCTGTGAGCGGACCTCTTGGGGCTCCGGCCTCCGTCAGAACCGCTTTCGTGCTCCCCGGCAGCCCATACCCGCAAGAACCGGTAGAGCTGTTGCCACTCGTCGAAGTCGAAGGCAGGCCGACGGCTGACGGTTCCAGGTGACTTCGTGACAGGCGCCTTTACCTCGGGAGGATAGCTGACGATACCCGAGCGGGCCGCCCATCCGAAAATTTGCCTCAAAACGGACTGCTCCATCTTGAGGGTCTTAGGTGCAGGCACCTTCGCAACGTTCCCGAGCTTCTGCTTGTAGGGACGCTTTGCCGTCGTACGGGTCTTCTGAGCCGAGGCAATCTTGGCTTGGCCGGTCTCCGAAACCCAGTAGTTGATACGCCAGTCCCAGTATCCCGCCACCACCTTGTCAGTGATCGATGAAACCGACATGTCGCCGAAATACGGCATCAGGTAGCGGTCAATAGTGCCCGAGATATAGCGCAGGCGCGGGGTGCTGAGGGTGGCGCGGTTGGCAGCCAGCCATCGTTTCCAGAGCGTTGCAAACGTATGGGTACCCGTCTCAAGCCCGTGCCGGATCTTGTAGCGGTAGTCGTCGTACCACTCCTCGGCCACACGTCGGGCCTCTTCCACACTCGTGCGCTTCGTCGAGCGCACCACGTAGCCGTCCATTCCGTCGATGGAGAGACGCGCGTGAAAGGTCGGCCTACCGTTCCTGGTGTACAGAACGATCTTCCCGTCCCGAAACGAATGACGGTTTTCATAGGCCATCGCCGCCCCCGCTTATCCAGTCGCTTCAAGCCTTTGTCAAAAGCGAGAACTGGATTCTCAGGGTGGATCAGTCGGTTGTCAATCTCATGTCAAAAAAGTGAAGGGGATGGACAAAAGTCCATCCCCTTGTAAACACTCGATAAATTTGAGCGTTTGTTAGCGCTTCGAGAACTGGAAGCTCCGACGCGCCTTGGCCCGGCCGTACTTCTTGCGCTCGACCACGCGCGGGTCGCGGGTCAGGAAACCGCCCTTCTTGAGCACCGGCCGCAGGCCCGGCTCGAACAGGGTCAGCGCCTGGCTGATGCCGTGGCGGACCGCGCCGGCCTGACCGGACAGGCCGCCGCCCTTCACGGTGCAGACCACGTCGAACTGGCCGTCGCGGTCGGCGACCTGGAACGGCTGGCCGATGATCATCTGCAGCACCGGCCGCGCGAAGTACTCGGCCTGGTCCTTGCCGTTGACGGTGATGCGGCCCTGGCCGCGCTTCAGCCAGACGCGCGCGATCGCGTTCTTGCGCTTGCCGGTGGCGTAGGAGCGGCCCTGCGCGTCGACCTGCGGCTCGACCGGCTTCGCCTCGACGGCGTCGGCCTGCAGCTCAGCCAGCTTGTCCAGGCCGGTCGGCTCGGCGGTATCGGTATCGATCGACATCGCTTACCTCGCGTTCTTCGGGTTCATGGCCGCGACATCCAGGACCTCGGGCTGCTGCGCCGCGTGGGGATGCTCAGTGCCGGCGTAGACCCGCAGGTTGCTCATCTGCTGACGACCCAGCGGGCCGCGCGTAATCATGCGCTGCACCGCCTTGGTAATCACCCGCTCCGGGTGGGCGCCGGCGAGCAGATGGTCGGCCCTGCGCGACTTGATGCCGCCCGGATAGCCGGTGTGCCAGTAGTAGTGCTTCTGCGACAGCTTGTTGCCGGTCAGCTTCACCTTCTCCGCATTGACCACGATGATGTTGTCACCGCAGTCCATGTGCGGGGTGAAGGTCGGCTTGTGCTTGCCGCGAAGGTAGTTGGCGATGATCGAGGCGAGGCGGCCGAGAACGACGCCGTCGGCGTCGACCACGTACCACTTCTTCTCGATCTCGCTCGGCTTGGCCGAGTAGGTCCGCATCGCGATCACCCAAGGACACGAGAAAAACAATCCGCCGACCCCGCACGGGCCGGCGACGCGGCTATATGACGGAACCGAATAGGCCGGTCAAGCCGAAAAGCGTCAAAAAAATCAGTGAGATTACGAATGCGGTATCAGAATACCTCAACCTGGAACCGGACGATCACCGCCAGCCGTTCGCCCGGCTCCAGCAGCCGATGGCCGGTCCCCGCCACGCCCCGTGCCGCGAGGTTGTCCGCGTCGATGCAGTGGGAGACCGGCTCGAGGCAGACGTAGTCCCGGTCCGGCGGCGTAAACACGATCAGGTGTCCGAGCGCGGCACCGCCGTGGATGCCGAGCCCGACACCATGCTCGGGCCAGATCGCGTGCACCGAGCCGTCCCAGCCGCCGAACCCCTGGTCGAGCCCCAGCACCACCGGCCGCGGCTCGGAGAAATCCAGCTCGGACGGCACCGGCTCGGGGCCCGACGGCAGCTTGCCGTCGACCGGCGGCCAGGCGCTGGCGGCCGAGAACCACAGCCCCATCTCCGGCGTCCGAGGCAGGTACGGGTGCAGCCCCAACCCCGCCGGCATCGGGCTGGACGAACTGTTCTCGACCGACAGGGTGATGCTCAGCGCGTCCTCGCTGAGGCTGACGGTCTGGTCTGCCACGTAGGAGAACGGCCACCCCTCCTCGCCGGCCGGGAACATGTAGCTCATGCGCACCGACGAGGTGCCGCCGTCGCCCAGCACCCGCCAGGAGATCCGGCGTCCATGCCCATGGATCGCACTGCTGCCGCCGGTCTCGGTCGGGACCAGTTCGATGATGCGGCCGTCGTGAGTCAGGCGGCCGTCGCGGATACGGTTCGACCAAGGCACCAACGGAAAGCAGCCGCCGGCGCCGGCCTTGGCCGGATCGCCGCGGCGACCGGCGACCGGTACGAACAGGTCGACGCCGCTCCGCCGGAACGCGGTTACCCGGCCGCCGAACGCCGGCTCGACCGTCGCCTCGAGATCTCCGGCCGACAATTGGAAGGTACGGGGCGTCATCGGGCCTCCTCGGGCGGGATCGAATAGGTGCAGGTCACGTGGCAGACAGGATCGTCCGGGGCGTCGGCCGACACCAGGGTGACCTCGCCATAGGCCAGGCGCCGGCCGCACTTGATCAGCCGGCCGTCGGCCAGCAGGTCGCCCGGCTTGGGGCGGCGCAGGAAGTTGGCGTTCAGGTTGGTGGTCACCGCCAGCTTCACCGGGCCGATCCGCGACAGCACGGCGCCGTACATCACCACGTCGGCCATCGCCATCATCGCCGGACCGGTCACCGTGCCGCCCGGCCGCAGCAGGTCGTCGCGAAACGGCAGTCGGGCGGTCGCGCGACCGTCCTCGATGGTGTCGAACAGGATCCCGAGGTTGCCGGCCATCGGCACCTCCTCGCGCATGATCCGGTTCATCTCGTCGACCGACACTCTTGCCGCCATCGCACGTTTCCTTCCGGGCCCGTCGCCGCTACCGTCACCGGCCGAACACCGACCGACGGAGCATCCCATGAGCCAGCTGTTCTCGCCGATCACCCTGCGCGACGTCACGTTCAACAATCGTCTCGTCGTCGCCCCCATGTGCCAATACCTCGCCGACGACGGCAATGCCAATGACTGGCACCTGATGCACCTCGGCCAGCTCTCCATGGGCGCCGGCGGGCTGGTGTTCACCGAGGCGACCCATGTCTCGCCGGAAGGCCGGATCACCCCGAAGTGCTTGGGGATCTGGTCGGACGACAACGAGCGGACCCTGAAGCGGGTCGTCGACTTCTGCAACACCCACGGCGTCGCCAGGATGGGCATCCAGCTCGCCCATGCCGGCCGCAAGGCGTCGGTCAACACGCCGCTGAACGGCAGCAAGCCGCTCGCCGCCAACGCGGGTGCCTGGCAGACCCTCGGCCCGACGGCCCTGCCGTATGCCGACTGGCCGGCCCCGAAGGCGCTCGACGACGACGGGCTGGCCATGGTCAAGGCGCAGTTCGTGTCGGCGACCGAGCGGTCGGCCCGCATCGGCTTCGACGTCGCCCAGGTGCACAACGCCCACGGCTACCTGCTGCACCAGTTCCTGTCGCCGCTGTCCAACCAGCGCAACGACGGCTACGGCGGCTCGATCGAGGGCCGCATGCGGTTCCCGCTCGAGGTGTTCGAGGCCTGCCGCGCGGTCTGGCCGGAGAACAAGCCGCTCGGCATCCGGGTCTCGGCGAGCGACTGGGTCGAGGGCGGCCTGACGGTCGAGGAGGTCGTCGAGTTCGGCAAGGCCCTGAAGGAGAAGGGCTGCGACTTCATCGACGTGTCCTCCGGCGGCAACGATCCGAACCAGAAGATCGCCCTCGGCCCCGGCTATCAGGTTCCGTTCGCCGAGCAGATCCGCCGCGAGGTCGGGATTCCGGTCATGGCGGTCGGCCTGATCACCGACCCGCACCAGGCCGAATCGGTCGTCGCGTCAGGCAAGGCCGACTTCGTGGCGATCGCCCGCGGCGCCATGGACAACCCGCGCTGGGCCTGGCACGCCGCCCGGGCGCTCGGGGCCGACACCGAGTACCCGGCGCAGTACGTCCGCTGCCGGCCCGACAACTGGCGGGCGGCCCCGCCGGTGATGGCACCGGCGGCCGAGTAGCCCCCGACCGCGTCGCCCCCGACCGCCTCGTCCCCGACCGCCTTACCGCGGAGCCGTCATCGCAAGCTGGCGTGTCGGGCCGTCCTGCCGGTACCTTTCCCGGGGAGTCGCCGTGACGGCGGCTCCCCGAGACCGCCGACGAGAGGCCGATGCCCGCAGCCAACGCCCCGAATCCCATCGAGCAGGCCCGGCTGCTGATCGCCGCCGGCCGCAATGCCGACGCCCGCGCCGTCCTGGCCCCGCTGCACGGCCTCCCGGCGGCGGTCGGGCCGGTCCAGATGCTGGTCGCCTACAGCTACCTGGGGGAGGCCAACGTCTCCCAGGCGCTGGCCGCGCTGCGCCGGGTTCCCGCCCGGGTCGAGCCTGCCCTCGGCCTGGCGGTGGCGCGCATGCTGATGACCTGTGATTCCGGCGGCATGGCGATCGACCGGCTGCGCCCGGTCTTGGTCGAGGTGCCGTCCTCGCCCGACGCCGCCGCCGCCATCGCCGAGGCGGCCGCCCTCGCCGGCCGGCCGGGCCTGGCGCTGGTCTGGTCCGGGCGGGCCGCCGTCCTGGGGGCGAGCTCGCCCGGGCTGACGGCCGCCCGCGTGCAGGGATTGCTCGACGAAGACCGCTGCGACGAGGCCGCGCGCCTGATCGCCGACGCCCACCGCGCCGGGGCGGACGTCGACGCCATCGTCACCACCACGTCGACCCGGCTGCAGAACGCCGACAGCCGGATCGCCAGCCTCGACCGGATGATGTCGGCGCTCGATCCCGGGATCCTGCGCCGCCCCAAGGTCGCGACGGTCGCCGCGACCGCGGCCTACAACACCGGCGCCGCCGACCGGGCCGCGGCCCTGCTGGCCGATGCCGGCTGGGGCGGCCCGGCCGGCATCGACCTGCGCCACGAGGTCGCGCTCGAGCGCGGCGACGCGGCGACCGCGGCCGCCTGCGTGGCGCGGGCCCGCCGCCGCGTGGTGCTGAACCCCGGCGAGCCGGACCCGGCGATCGACCTTCTGGCATTCTGGCTGCGCAGCGCCGATCACGACAGCGAAGAGCTCCTGCGCTGGACCGCCCGCGGCGCCTGCCTGGCCGGCCCCGGCCTGCAGCCCGGCCCCGATCGGCTGTTCGCCGAGTGCGTCCGCTGGAAGAACGACATGACCCAGCGCCTGAACGGCCGCGGCGGCAAGATCGCCCACGCCCTCGGCACGCTGGCGGCCGAAGAGGCCTTCAAGGGCAAGGTCGCGGTGCGCAACGGCGCCAGCCACGCCAGGATCAGCATCGCCGGCAAGGATCTGCGGCTGCGCCTGACCTCCAGCCAGATCCGCCGGACAACGGCCACCTTCTTCGCCATGGAACCCGGCATGCTGCGCTGGTTCGCCGGCTTCGAGCCGACCGACGTTCTGGTCGACGTCGGTGCCAATATCGGCATGTACACGGTGCTGGCCGCCGGGCTCAGCGGATGCCGCGTCGTCGCGATCGAGCCGTTCTCGCTGAACGTCGCCGACCTCAGGCACAACGTCGAGATCAACGGGCTCGAGCACCGGGTCACCGTAATGCACGCCGCCGCCACCGACCGCGAGCGGGTCGACACCCTGTACTTCGGCCAGACCCACGCCGGTGCCGCCAACCAGTCGTTCGGCCAGGACGACATCAGCGAGCAGTACGACGACCGCGACGCCGGCCGCGAGGAGGTCCACGGCTACCCGCTCGACGTCCTGGTGCAGCGCGGCGAGATCCCGTTCCCGACCCACGTGAAGATCGACGTGGACGGGCTCGAGGAGCCGGTCATCGAGGGTATGCGCGGCATCCTGTCCGACCCGCGCTTCAAGTCGCTGAGGATGGAGATCCGCTGGCTCGAGGAGTCCCGTCAGGCGTTCGTGAACACGATCCTGGCGCAGGGCTTCTCGGTGAAAGTCGCCGACGACGTGAAGAACCTGCTGTTCACGCGGGTTCCGGCAGGCTGAGACCGAGCAGGCCGTGCAGTTCGGCCATGGCGCCGACCGTGTGCGATGCCCCGGCGCCCGTCAGCACGTGCGGCGCCCGGTCGACGGCGTAGCCGATCACCCGGGCGCCGGCCGCGACCCCGGCCCGAACCCCGGTCGGGCTGTCCTCGACCACGATCGAGCGGTGCCCGGGAACCCCGACCATCTCCATCGCCTTCAGGTAGACGTCGGGTGCCGGCTTGGGCCGGGCGACGGTCTGCGACGACGCCACCCGACCGGCGGCGCGCTGCCAGATCCCGACCCGGCCGAGCGCGCGTTCCAGGTATTCCGGGCCGCTCTGGCTGGCCACGCCCCAGGGAACGCCCGCGGACTCCAGCGCATCGAGAACGTCGAGGATGCCGGGAATCGGTTCGACCGTAGCGGCGACCGCCTCGCGCACGCTGGCGTTGTGGCGGGTCACCCAGCCATCCGGAACCGGCACCCCTGTCTCGGCGGAGACCGTGGCGGCGATCTCCGTCGAGACCCAGCCGGTGAACCGGTGATGCGCCTCCTCCTCGGAGATCCGCAGCCCGAGCTCGACCAGGTCCTCGGCCAGGATGGCGACGGCGATCGGCTCCGAATTGATCAGGACACCGTCGCAGTCAAAGATTATCGCGTCATAGTTCATGGACGCTGATTACCCGCCCACCCTGTCCGCGTCATGTCACGTTTCGCTACGGCGTGCGACAAGCCGGTCCGGTCACCCGAGGTTGAGCAGGGCCGGCAGTTCCAGCATGCGCAGGAAGGTCGCCCGGGCACCGGCGGTGCGCAGTGGCTCTTCGCCGGAATCGTGGGCGTAGCCGAACACCCGCATGCCGGCCGCGACCCCGGCGGTGACCCCGGGGGCGCTGTCCTCGACCACCGCCACGTCCTCCGGCGGAATGTCGAAGGCGGCGGCGGCATGCAGGAACAGGTCGGGCGCCGGCTTCGGCTCCGGCACCATGTCGGCCGAAAAGATCCGGCTCTCCAGCCGCTCGTACAGCCCGGTGACGCCGAGCGAGACCCGCATCTTGTACAGCGGGCCGTTGGAGCCGACGCAGTACGGCACCCCGGCCCGGTCGAGCGCGTCGAGCACGTCGACGATACCGGGGATCAGCTGCAGCTCGCGCCGGAAGGCGTCGAACTGCCGCTGGTAGATATCGTCGACCCAGTGCTCGCCGAGATCGATGCCGAGGTCCTCCTCGACCCGCAGCTTGATGCGGGTGAGCTTGCCGCCCCGGTAGCGCTCCAGCGCCTCCTCCCCCGACATCGGCAGGCCGGCCTTGCTGAGCGCCTCGGCGATCAGGCGGTTGGCGATCGGCTCGGAATCGACCAGCACGCCGTCACAGTCGAAGATCACCAGGGCGGGCATCCACGCCATGCGCGTCACCTCAGAGCGTGTTGCCGAAATCGAGCAGCGCCTTCGTAAAGGTCTCGGGTCGCTCGGCCGGGATCAGGTGGCCGGCGTCCGGGAAGTCGATCCGGGTGTGGTTCGGAATCCGCGCCGCCAGCTCGTCGACGTCGTCGGCCACGTAGAACACCCGGTCGTGGGCGCCGACCGTCAGCAGCACCGGCGGGGTCAGGCTCTGCCACGGGAAGTCCCAGTCGGTCGCCGTCGACTCGACCATCAGCCGGTATCCGCCGTCGTTCGGGTCGACCGGCTCGTACGGCTCGCCGGTCTGGATCGTCGCCTTCATCTCGGCCAGCTTGTCCGGGTTCACCAGCATCGGCAGCGTCAGCTCCATGATCAGCCGGAAACCGCCGGCCTTCACGCCGTGCGCCATCGCCTGGTTGATCCAGGCCAGCCGCTCGGTCGGCTTGCGCAGGGTGTTGATCAGCACCAGCCCGGCCGCCGGCACGCCCTTGGCGAAGGCCTGGGCGGCGAACAGCCCGCCGATCGACAGGCCGACCAGGATCGGCTTCGGCGGGTCGATCTCCCGGCAGATCCGCACCAGGTCGTCGACGATCTGGGTCGGGGTCGGCGGCGTCGTCGGCTTGGTCCGGCTCTCGGCCTGGCCGCGGAAGTTGTAGACCAGGGTGCCGTAGCCGGCCGCGCGCAGCTTCGGGGCGATCGCCGCTTCCCACATCTGGTAGCTGCCGGTCAGCGCGTTGACGAACACGAAGGTCTTCCCGGCCGCTCCCGGTGCTGCGTACTCGTAGTACAGGCTTTCACCGTCGGCGATCTCGAGGTGCGGCATCGGTCTTCCTCCCGGGGATTGGCTTTTCGGTACGACGGGGGGCCCGCCGCGTCAATGTTGCCCCGATGACAGCCGACCAATTGGCCGGCCGCAAGACCGTGTTGCGGCAATGACGCTTGTCGGAACCGTGGCCGGCCCGTAAGCCTCGCCCATGGAGATCATCCTCGAGATCATCGTGCCGGTGTTCGGCATCGTCGGAATCGGCTACGTCGCCGCGCGACTCGGGTGGTTCCGGGCCGAGGCCACCAAGGGCCTGTCGTCCTTCGTCTTCGACTTCGCCATCCCCGCCATGCTGTTCCGCACCATGGCGACCACCGAGTTGCCGCACCAGATCGAGTGGGCCTACCTGGTCTCGTATTTTGGCGGCGGCTACGGCGCCTGGCTGATCGGCAGCCTGGCCAGCTACCTGGTGTTCCGGCGCAGCGGTGCCGAGCCGGCGATCGCGGGGATGACCGCCGGGTTCTCGAACACCGTGATGCTCGGGGTGCCGCTGGTGTTGACCGCGCTCGGCGACCAGGCGACCCTGCCGCTGTTCCTGATCATCGCCTTCCACTCCTGGCAGCTGCTGTCGGTGGTGACCATCCAGGCCGAGGCCGGCCTCGGCGCCGGCCAGGACATGCGCAGCCTGCCGGTCAACGTGATCAAGGGGCTGGTCAAAAACCCGATCATCATCGCCCTGCTCGGCGGCGTGCTCTACAACATCGCCGGCCTGCCGCTGCCGCACGTGGTCGACACCCTGACCGGGACCCTCGGCCGGGCCGCCCTGCCCTGCGCGGTGTTCGCCATGGGCGCGTCGCTGGCCGGCTACCGGATCGCCGGCTCGGTCGGCGAGGCCGGAATCGGCGTGGTCCTGAAGCTGGTGCTGCACCCGATCCTGGTCTGGGTGCTGGCGACCCACGTGTTCGCGGTCGACCCGCTGTGGCGCGACGTGGCGGTGATCCTGGCGTCGCTGCCGGTCGGCATCAACGTCTACCTGATGGCCCAGCGCTACCAGGCCGGCATCGCGCCCACGGTGACGGCGGTGCTGATCTCGACCGCACTGTCGGTGCTGACCGTGGCCGGCGTGCTGACCCTGCTGGAGGTGCGGTAGGCGGGTTGCAATCCCTGTCTTCCGGCGCAAAGTGGGGATCGAACGGAGGAGATCGCCATGTCGATAGCCGAAGCCCATGCGGCCGAGCCGATCCTGCTGCGCGAGGACCGCGACGGGGTCGCCACCCTGACCCTGAACCGGCCGGGCGCGCGCAACGCGCTGTCGCGCGACCTGATGGCGGCGCTGAAGGCCGAGCTCGACGCGATCGCCGGCGACCGCTCGGTCAAGGTGGTGGTGCTGGCGGCCGCCGGCCCGGCGTTCTGCGCCGGCCACGACCTCAAGGAAGTCCGCTCGCGCAGCGACGAGCCGTTCTTCAAGGCGCTGTTCGAGCAGTGCTCGGAGCTGATGCTGACGATCACGCGGATCCCGCAGCTGGTGATCGCCCGGGTGCACGCCATGGCGACGGCCGCCGGCTGCCAGCTGGTGGCGAGCTGCGACCTGGCGGTCGCCTCCGACACCGCGAAATTCGCCACGCCGGGGGTGAACATCGGGCTGTTCTGCTCGACCCCGATGGTGGCCATCAGCCGCAATATCGGCCGCAAAAAGATGATGGAGATGCTGGTCACCGGCGAGGCGATCGACGCCCCTACGGCCGAGACCCTGGGCCTGGTCAACCGGGTGGTGCCGGCCGACGCGCTCGACGCCGCCGTCGCCGAGCTGGCCGGCCGGATCGTCTCGAAGTCGCCGCTGACCCTGGCGATCGGCAAGCAGGCGTTCTACGCCCAGCTCGAGATGCCGATGGAAGACGCCTACGGCTACGCCAGCGCGGTAATGACCCGCAACATGCTGGCCCGCGACGCCCAGGAAGGCATCGACGCCTTCATCGCCAAGCGCCAGCCGGTGTGGCGGGGGGAGTGATGGGTGCGCTCGTCGCCCCGTCGCCCGTCTCTTCCTGGGTCCCGGATCGATCCGTCCCGCTCGCGCAGGCCGTCTCGTCCGGGATGACGTCAAGGAGGGGCGCTTCCCTCTTTGACGTCATCCCGGACCGGATCGCCGCAGGCGGAACGGAGCCGGGACCCACCCGCCGCTCCGTCGCCCCACTCCCCCTTCAAGCGAGAGCCTGACCATGGCCGAGAACGATCCGACCGCGCCGGTCGTGCACGACGCCTACTCCGACGACTACATCCGCGACATCCTGCGCGGGGTGAAGACCATCGCCATGGTCGGGGCGTCGGACAACTGGAACCGGCCCAGCTACTTCGCGATGAAGTACCTGCAGCAGAAGGGCTACCGGGTGTACCCGGTGAACCCGAAGGTGGCGGCGGCGGGCGGCGAGATCCTCGGCGAGAAGGCCTATGCCGACCTCGATTCCCTGCCCGAGACCGTCGACATGGTCGACGTGTTCCGCAATTCGGAGGTCGCCGGAGCGGTGACCGACGCCGCCATCGGCCACGGCACACGCGTGGTGTGGATGCAGCTCGGCGTGCGCAACGATGAGGCGGCGGCGCGGGCCGAGGCGGCCGGCATCAAGGTCGTCATGAACCGCTGCCCGAAGATCGAGTTCTCCCGGCTGTTCGGCGAGCTCGGCTGGCACGGCTTCAACAGCCGGGTGATCTCCTCGAAGCGCCGCATCCCGGGCAAGAGCGACGCGGTCGGCGGCGACAGCGACGTCGGCGACGGCTTCGTCGCCAAGGGCTTCGAGACCCTGGCGGTGCACGCCGGCTCGGCCCCCGACCCGACCACCGGCGCGCGCGCCACGCCGATCTACCAGACCACGGCCTACGTGTTCGACGACGTCGACCACGCCGCCTCGCTGTTCAACCTGCAGACCTTCGGCAACATCTACTCGCGGCTGTCGAACCCGACGGTGGCGGTGCTGGAGGAGCGGATCGCCGCGCTCGAAGGCGGCCACGGCACCACCTGCACCGCCTCCGGCCACTCCGCCCAGATGCTGGCGCTGTTCGCCCTGATGGGCCCGGGCGACCGGTTCGTCGCATCGAAGCGGCTGTACGGCGGCTCGATCACCCAGTTCGGCCGGACCTTCCAGAAGTTCGACTGGCACTGCGACTTCGTCGACGTCGAGGAGTTGGAGATCGTCCGCCAGGCCGCGCTGCACCCGAAGTGCAAGGCGATCTTCGCGGAGTCGCTGGCCAACCCCGGCGGCGTGATCACCGACATCCAGGCCCTGGCGCGGGTCGCCGACGAGGCCGGGGTGCCGCTGATCATCGACAACACCATGGCGACGCCGTACCTGTGCCGGCCGTTGGAGCACGGCGCCGACATCGTGGTGCACTCGACCACCAAGTTCCTGTCCGGCCACGGCAACGCCATGGGCGGCGCGGTGGTCGACGGCGGCAAGTTCGCCTGGGACAAGAACGACAAGTTCCCGTCGCTGTCGAAGCCGGAGCCGGCCTATCACGGCCTGACCTTCTTCGAGACCTTCGGCGACCTCGCCTACACCATCTACGGCCACGCCGTCGGCCTGCGCGACCTCGGCCCGACCATGGCGCCGATGAACGCCTACCTGACCATCACCGGCATCGAGACCCTGCCGCTGCGCATGGAGCGGCACGTGGCCAATGCCGCCAGGGTGGCGGAATGGCTGGCCGCCAACCCCAAGGTCGCCTGGGTGTCGTATGCCGGGCTGCCGGGCAACAAGTACCACGGGCTCGCCCAGCGCTACCTGCCGAAGGGTGCCGGCTCGGTGTTCACCTTCGGGATCAAGGGCGGCTACGAGGCCGGCGTGCGGGCGGTCGAACGCTGCCGGCTGCTGTCGCACCTGGCCAACATCGGCGACACCCGGTCGCTGATCCTGCACCCGGCCAGCACCACGCACCGCCAGCTCACCGAGGAGCAGCGCACCGCCGCCGGCGCCGGCGACGACGTGATCCGGCTGTCGATCGGGCTGGAGAATGCCGACGACATCATCGCGGACCTGGAGCGGGCGCTGGCCTGAGGGTCGACCGGTGGCCACCAGCGTTCATGTCGAGTGGGGCGAGCACGGCGCCGCCCTGCCCGGTTACGACGTGGTGGTGATCGTCGACGTTCTGTCGTTCTCGACCTGCGTGTCGATGGCGGTCGAACGCGGGGCGGCGGTCTATCCGTTCCCGTTCCGCGACCGCGACGCCGCCGACGCGGTCGCCGCGGCGCTGGGGGTGCGCAGCGCCGGGCTGCGGAATGCCGGGGGATTGTCGCTGTCGCCGCCGACGATGCAGAGCCTCTCCACCAGCGAAGCGGTGCTGTTGCCGTCGCCGAACGGCTCGACCCTGTCGCTGCTTCCCGACGGTCCTTCCGTGCTGTGCGGCTGCCTGCGCAATGCCGGCGCAGTGGCCCGGGCGGCGCGGGACCTCGGCGAGCGGATCCTGGTGGTGCCGGCCGGCGAGCGCTGGCCGGACGGGCGCCTTCGGGTGGCGGTCGAGGACCAGATCGGCGCCGGCGCGATCGTCGCCGCCCTCGCCGCCGGCAGCGAGAGCCCGGAGGCCGCCGTGGCGCGCGGCGTCTTCACGGCGGCCCGCAACGACCTCGGGGCGGTCCTGCGGGACTGCCTGTCCGGCCGCGAGCTGATCGGCATGGGCTTCCCCGAGGACGTCGACTGTGCCGTCGAGCCGGACACTTCCGCCCTCGCCCCGCGGCGGGTCGCCGAGGACCGCCACTACGGCGACCTCGGCGTGACGCTGCCGGCCGGGATCGCCGAACGGGCGGTGATCCGCTACGAGGCCTGAGCCCGGCGGATCCGCCACAGCGCCAGCGACGCCACCAGGGTAGCCGTCGCCACCCCGACCGACAGCCAGAGCGCGGCGGCGTCGCCGAGCCGCTCGATGACCACGGCATAGGCGAACGGCGCCAGGGCGGACAGGAAGAAGCTGGGCACCAGCAGCCGGCCGACCACGGTCCCGTAGGTCGCCGGGTCGAACAGCACCAGCGGCAGGGTCCCGCGGGTGATTGTGGCGAGGCCGTTGCCGGCGCCGTACAGCAGGGCGAAGGCCAGCGCGGCGGCCAGCCAGGCGCCGCTCGCCAGCCCGACGGCGAGGCCGACCGGAATCAGCCCGGTGGCGATCAGGTTCAGGACCAGCGGGTCGAGACGGCGGCCGAACAGCACCTCGCCCAGCCGGGCCGAGGACTGGCCGATCCCGCGCACCGAGGCGATCCAGACCGCCGCCCCGGCCGACAGGCCGAGCCCGGACAGCAGCCCGATCATGTGCGCCGACATCGCCGAGTTCAGGAACGCGGTCAACGTGACCACGGCCGCGTACAGGGCGGCGACGCCCCAGTCGCGGCGCCGGCCGGCGGCGGTGCGGGCCTCTCCGGCGGACGCGGGTCCGGCGGCGAACTCGTGGCGGTCCCGTGGGATCGTCAGGTGCAGCGGCACCGTCAGCAGCGCGATCCCGGCGTAGGCCGCCAGCGCCCCGCGCCAGCCGAGTCCGGCGATCAGCGCGCTGCCGATCGGCCAGAATGCCGTCGAGGCCAGCCCGCCCAGCAGGGTGATCTGGGCGATCGGGCGCCGGGCCGCCGGGCCACCGATCCGCGCCAGGGTGGCGAACGCGGCGTCGTACAGCGTCATCCGCATCGCCAGGCCGAGCACCACCCACGCCGCGTAGTAGCCGGCCACGCCGTCGGCGGCCGACAGCCCGAGACACCCGGCGGCGGTCAGCACCGACCCGGCGGCCATCACCGGCCGGCCGCCGGCCCGGTCGATCAGCCGGCCGACCGGTGCCGACACCAGCCCCATCACCACAAGGGCCGCGGAGAACCCGCCATAGACCACCGAGGGGCGCCAGCCGAGATCGGCGGCGATGGTCTCGCCGAAAACGCCGATCAGGTAGTAGGAGAGCCCCCAGCAGGTGAGCTGAGAGACCCCGAGACCGACGACGGTCCCGCGGGCGATCGCCGGTGCCAGCGCGGTCATCCCCGTGGGTCCGTGCTCTCGCCCTCGCCCAGCTCGCGCTGCATGATGACGCTGTCGACCCAGCGGCCGAACTTGAAGCCGACGGCCCGCAGCGTGCCGGTGCGGCAGAAGCCGAAGGCGGCGTGCAGCCCGATCGACGGCTCGTTGGCGGTGTCGCCGATCACCGCGATCATCTGCCGCCACGGGCCGGCCTCGCAGCGCTCGATCAGCGCGCCCAGCAGCGCGCGGCCGACGCCGCGGCCGACCAGACCGGCGCGCACATAGACCGAGTTCTCGACGGTGAACCGATAGGCCGGCCGCGGCCGGTAGGCGGAGGCGTAGCTGTAGCCGACCACCTCGCCGTCGAGTTCGGCCACCAGATGGGGGTAGCCGGCGGCGATCACCGCATCGCGCCGCCGCGCCATCTCCTCGACCGACGGCGGCTGCTCCTCGAAGCTGGCCAGGCCGTGCAGCACATGGAACGCGTAGATCTCCTGCATCCCCGGCACGTCGTCGTCCCGGGAATCGCGGACGGTCGGCACGAGGGACTTGGCTCCGGCACCGGCCGGATCGGTCTCGAGAAGGCTCATTGCGGTACGTGGTCCCCGACAGGCCGGCCGTCGGTCCGTGACGGCCCTGGACGCATTGTGGCGTGGGTCCTGTCGATAATGGAAATTTGGACTTCTTATCTGTTCGATGAGAAATTCTTTGAATGCGCGGCCTCAACCTCGACCATCTCCACACCTTCGTCGACGTCGCCGAGCTCGGCAGCTTCTCGGCCGCGGCCGAGCGCCAGAACCTCACGCAACCGGCGGTCAGCCTGCAGGTCCGGCAGCTCGAGCAGCGCCTGGGCGTGCGGCTGCTGGAGCGCACCGGGCGGCGGTCGACGCCGACCGCCGCCGGGCTGGTTCTGCTCGAGCACGTCCGTCGCATCGACGCGGCGGTCGCCGGCGCCCTCGACGCGCTGGCCGAGCATGCCAGCGGGGTCGCCGGCCGGGTCCGGCTCGGCACCGGGGCGACTGCCTGCACCTACCTGCTGCCGCCCCTGCTGCGGTCGCTGAAGGCCCGATTCCCGAGCCTGGAGATCGTGGTCACCACCGGCAACACCGCCGAGATGCTGCGGTTGCTGGAAGAGAACCGGCTGGACGTGGCGTTCGCCACCCTGCCGATCCCGGCCCGCGGCTTCGCCGTCACCCCGGTGATGGACGACGAGTTCATGGCGATCTTCCCGCCCGACCAGGACCCGGTCCCCGAAACCGTGACGCCGCAGGCATTGGCGGCCCGGCCGGTCGTGCTGTACGAGCCCGGCGCCAACACCCGGCGGATCGTCGACGACTGGGCCGCCCGCGGCGGGCTGACGCTCAGGCCGATCATGCAGCTCGGCAGCGTCGAGGCGATCAAGGAGATCGTGGCCGCCGGACTCGGCTGCGGGGTGCTGCCGGGCATGGCGCTGCGCGGCGACCGCACCGCCCCCGGCCTGGTGGCCCGCTCGCTGGAGCCGCCGCTGATCCGCAAGCTGGCGATCGTGGTGCGCCCGGACAAGCCACTGACCCGCGGGCTGCGGGCCGTGGTCGACGGCCTGCAGAGCCTCGCCGGGCCGGGCTCGTAGCCGCTATTCCGTCCAGCTCTCCGAGAACGCCAGCGCGCAGGTGCTGAACGGCCTGCCCTCGCGCTCGCGCGGGAACGGGGTGCCGGCGGCCTGCTGGCCGTTGACCGTCAGCCGGGCGCCGTTCGCCGGGATCAGCACCGTGCACACGCCGTACGGCCGGCCCGGGGTCTGGTTCGGCTGGGTGTGGATCAGCAGCGGATCGCCGCAGTCGTACCAGGTGAGCTCGACATCGTCGTCGTGCGACACCAGCCGCTCGGTCCAGAAGTAGCGCGGGTCGCCGGACTTCGAGAACTCCGCGTCGGTCACCGGGATCGTGGTGTCCGCCAGTTCCGGGTTCAGCATGCCCTGCACGGTCTGCTGCAGCCACCGCGCCATGGCGATGTTGTCCGAGTAGATCCGCCAGCGGTCGCCGGTCAGCTCGCTCTTCAGGTACAGCACGTGGCCGGGGCCGCCGGGACAGGTGATGACCCGCCAGAAGCTGGCGTCGGTCGACAGCGGGTCGCCGTCCTTGACGGACAGCCGGATGAACGGGTTCTCGCCGGTCATGATCAAGCGGTTCGGATCGAGCGTGCTCATGGCGTGTGCCTCCCTTGTGCGGCCGGGCTCCGGTCGGGGCCGTTTCGCCGAATTGGTCGCCAGCTTAGCGTGCCGGTCAGGCTTCCAGCACGATCTTCCCGACCACCTTGCGATCACGAATCAGCGCCAGCGCCTCGGCCATGCGGGCGAGCGGCAGCCGCGCCATGACCGCCGGCTTCAGCCTGCCCTCCTGGTACAGCCGGAAGATCTCGGCTTGGGCCTCGGCCATCAGCGCCGGCGTGCGGTCGCGGTAGTCAGACCACTGCAGGCCGGCGACCGCGATGTTCTTGACCAGCAGGTAGTTGGCCTTGATCTCCGGGATCCGGCCGGCGGCGAAGCCGACCACCACCATCCGCCCGCACCAGGCGAGCGCGCGCATCGCCGCGTCGAACGGATCGCCGCCCAGCATATCGATGCAGATTTCGGCGCCGTTGCCGTCGGTCACGGCCTGGACCTGCGCCCTGAGGCCGTCGCGCAGGTTGTCGACCGACAGATCGATCACGTGGTCGGCCCCGGCGTCGAGCGCGGCCTGCGCCTTCGACGGCGTGGTCACGCCGGCCAGCGCGATGCCGCCGAATGCCTTGACGAGCTGGATCGTGGCGAGCCCCACGCCGCCGGTCGCCCCGTTGACCAGCACGGTCTCGCCGGGCCTGAAGCCGGCACGGTCGCGCAGCGCGAACCAGGCGGTCTGGTAGACCAGCCCCATGGCGGCCGCGTCGTCGAACGGCACCGCGTCGGGCAGAAGGAAGCACTGCTCCGGCCGCGCCACCACCTGCTCGGCAAACGCCCCGTACTCGACCTGGACCATCACCCGGTCGCCGGGCGCCGGGGCCGTCACCCCCTCGCCGACCGCCAGCACCTCGCCGGCCAGTTCCTTGCCCGGCGTGAACGGCAACGGCGGCTTGTGCTGGTAGCGGCCCTCGACCACCAGCAGGTCCGGGTAGTTCACGCCGGCCGCCCGGGTCCGGACCACGACCTCGCCGGGTCCCGGCACCGGATCCGGCAGCGCGACGAACTCGGCATTCTCCGCCGGCCCGAAGGCCCGCATCACCACGGCGTGCATGTCAGTCCCCGATCAGGTCGTCGTTGGCGTCGCCGAGGGCCGGGAACCCCCAGCCACCTTCCGGGCCACCCTCCGGGTCGCGGTAGATCGGCGCAATCGGCGGCGGCAGCGGAGTCAGCGTCTCGGCCCCCGCCGGCATCGCCCCGCGGAACAGGCCGCGGGCCTGGAAATGCGGATCGCCGGCGGCCTCGCCGATCGACTTCACCAGGGTCACGCAGGCGTCGACACCCTCGAACGCCGCCAGCCAGTTCCCGCTCGGCCTGGAGGCGATGATGTCGCGCACCGCCGCCATGGTGGCGGCCGGATCGCGGGAATCGTCGACCAGCCCCTCCGGCAGGCCGATGACCCGGCAGAAGTTCAGCCAGAACTTCTGCTCGAGCGGCGCGCAGGCCAGCCAGCGGCCGTCGGCGCAGCGGTACACCTGGTAGCGCGGCGAGCCGCCGGTCACCAGCTCGCCACCGGGCCGCGGGTCGGGCCGGCCGACCGCCCGCTCGCCGAGCGCCCAGTACGCCCAGGCGAACAGGTTGTCGCCCATGGCGACGTCGAGATGCGCGCCCTCGCCGGTCTTCTCGGCCTCGCGCAGCGCCAGCAGGATCGAGATGACGGCCGGCATGGTACCGCCGCCGATGTCGGCCACCAGCACCGGCGGCACCACCGGGTCGCCGGCCCGGTCGGCCCCCAGGTTCAGCACCCCGGTCTCGGCCATGTAGTTGAGGTCGTGGGCCGCCACCTGGGCCTTCGGTCCGTCCTGGCCCCAGCCGGTGATCGAGCAGTACACCAGCGCCGGGTTGATCGCCTTCAGCGTCTCCCAGCCGAGCCCCAGCCGGTCCATCACGCCCGGCCGGAACTGCTCGATCAGAACATCAACATCGGGAATCAACTGTTTGATCAAACGAATGGAGTCGTCGCTCTTCAGGTCGACCGCCAGGGATCGCTTGCCGCGGTTCAGCAGGGCGAAGTTGACGCCGCTGTCGGCGGTGACCTTCGGCGGGTAGTGCCGCATCTCCTCGCCGCTGCCGGGCCGCTCGACCTTGATCACGTCGGCCCCGGCCTCGGCCAGGATCAGGGTCGCCATCGGCCCCGGCAGCAGGGTCGAGAAGTCCAGGACCCGGACGCCGGCCAGCGGCTTGCGCGGAGCCGTCACTCGCCAGCCTCCCGCTCCGCCCGACGCTTGGCGACCACCGCCCGGCGGGCCGGCGCGTAGTGGCGGGTGCCGTAGGTCTCGAACAGCGCCTTGGTGACGTCGTGGTGATGGTGCAGGCCGGTGCGCTCCAGCAACTCGATCGGGCCTTCGGGATAGCCGAGGCCGAGCTTCACCGTCAGGTCCATGTCGGCGGCGCTGGCCAGCCCCTCGTCGAGCCGGGTCAGCGCCTCGTTGTAGTAGGGCCGGATCAGCCGGTCGAGGATCCGGCCGGCGAAGTCGCTGCACACCGAGACCTGCAGCCCGGCCTCCTCCAGGATCGCCCGCGCGACCTCGACCGAGGCCGGGTCGGTCGCCGGCTGGCGGACCAGCTCGACCAGGTCCGACGGGTCGCCGTCGCCGAGGCGGAAGCGGGCGAAGCCGACGGTGTTGGAACCCTCGAGGCCGGCGTTCTCACCGGTCGCCTCGCCCAGGCACTCGGTGCCGAGCTCGACCAGGATCGCCGCCTTGGACGGGTCGGGCCTGTAGGCCGCGACGGCGCCGGCCCCGAGAAGGACGGTGACGGTGCCGTCGGCGGAAGCCCGCTCCAGGAACGGGTGCGGGCCCGGAAACGACCGGCTGGCGCCGGTATCGACGATGACGTAGCGCACCATCTCAGCCTCCGTACATCGCGTCGCGGTCGTAGGTGAAGAAGCCGCGGCCGGACTTCCGTCCGAGATGGCCGGCGGCGACCATGCGCTTGAGCAGCGGCGGGGCGGCGCAGCGCGGGTCGTGGGTGACCCCGTAGAACGCCTCGCAGAGCAGCACCTGGGTGTCCAGGCCGATCAGGTCGAGCAGCTCGCACGGGCCCATCTTGTAGCCGAGGCCGGCCTTGATCGCCCGGTCGACGTCGGCCGGCTCGGCCACCCCGGCCTCGATCAGCCGGATCACGTCGTTGTTGAACGGCACCAGGAAGTAGTTGAGCACGAAGCCCGGCGTGTCCTTGGTCTTCACCGGGCGCTGGCCCATGGCCTCGCAGAACGCCCAGGCCGCCTTGAAGGTGTCCTCCGAGGTGTTCAGCCCCGGCGACATCTCGACCAGCTTCATGAGCTGGGCCGGCAGGCAGAAATGCATGCCGACCACGCGGTCCTCGCGGCCGCAGCCGCTGGCGATCTCGGTGATCGACAGGGTCGAGGTGTTGGACGCGAAGATCGTGCGGTCCGGGCAGATCTCGTCGAGCTGGCCGAACAGGGCGCGCTTGACCTCCAGGTTCTCGAACACCGCCTCGATGACGATGTCGCACTCGGCGAGATCGGCGAGGAAGCTGGTCGAGCTGCTCGCCGCCAGGGCGGCGTCGGCCTGCTCGCGGGTCAGCTTGCCGCGCTCGACCGACTTGCCGAAGAACCCCTCGGTCTGGCGGCGCGCGCGCTCGAGGCTTTCCTCGTGGGTGTCGTACAGCACGACCCGGTAGCCGGCCCGGGCCGCCACGATCGCGATCCCGGAGCCCATGGTGCCGGCGCCGCAGACGCCGACGGTTCGGATCTCGGACAAGGTTGCCCTCCTACTTGCGCACGAAACTGCGGCCGATGAGCTGCCGGTGGATCTGGTTGGTGCCTTCCCAGATCTGGGTGATCTTGGCGTCGCGCATCAGCCGTTCGACCCGGTAGTCGCGGATGTAGCCGTAGCCGCCGTGCAGCTGCACCGCCTCCTCGGAGATCCGCATGGCGAGGTCGGAGGCGCGCATCTTCAGCATCGAGGCCTCGACCCCGAAATCGGTGGCGCCGGCCTCGACCATGCGGGCGACCCGCCACAGCCAGTTCTCGCACATCGCCAGGTCGGTCGCGAGGTCGGCCAGGGTGAACTGGATGCCCTGGAACTCGACGATGCGGCGGCCCGACTGGCGGCGGTCGTTGATGTAGTCGACGGCGTCCTCGAACGCGGCCCGGGCGATGCCGAGGGCGTGGGCGGCCACGCTGGGGCGCGACTTGTTCAGCGACGCCAGCAGGATCTTCAGCCCCTGCCCCGGCTCACCCAGCACGTTGCCGCGCGGCACCCGCATGCCGTCGAACGACAGCGCCACCGTCGGTGCGGCGCGGTGGCCCATCTTCTCCTCCTTGCGGAGCACCGACAGGCCGGGCGTGCCCTTGTCGACCACCAGCGCGGTGATCGCGCCCTTGGGATCGTCGATCTCCGACCATTTGCCGAACACCAGCAGGTGGTCGGCGATGTCGCCATTGGAGATGAAGGTCTTGCCGCCGTCGACGACCACGTGGTCGCCGTCCGGCGTGAACCGGGTCTTCATGCCGGTGGCATCCGAGCCGGCCGACGGCTCGGTGATGCACAGCGCGCCGACCCCGCCTTCGGCGACGCTCGCCAGCACCCGCCGCTTCAGCGCCTCGGAGCCGAAATCCATCACCGGCTTCATGCCGTGAAAGGTGGTCGCCCAGATGATGCCGGTCGAGGCGCAGGCCTTCGACACCTCGCGCACGCAGGCGAGGTAGACCGAATAGCTGAGGCCGATGCCGCCGTACTCCTCCGGCACGAACATGGCGTTCAGACCGAGCTCGTTGATCGCCGCGATGTTCTCGGCCGGATAGGCCTCGCGGCGGTCGTAGTCGGCGGCTCGCGGGGCGATCACCTCGGTCGCCAGCCGGCGCACCGACTCCAGCACCGCCGCCTCGTCCTCGGGCAGGTCGAGCGACGCGTCCAGGCGGTCGAATACGGTGGTCATGGTCAGCGTTCCCAATTCTCAGCGATCCCTGAACGTCGGCTTGCGCTTCTCGACGAAGGCGGCCAGCCCCTCGTCGGCGTCCTCGGTACGGTAGGCCAGGGTCGACAGGTCGGCCTCGACCTTCAGCCCCTCGTGGATCGGCAGGTCGAGCGCCCGGCTCACCGCCTGCTTGGCGAAGGCCAGCGCCGGCAGCCCGTAGCGGGTCATCTCGCCGAGGAACGCCAGGGCGGCGGCCATCGGATCGTCGCCCGCGACGATCCGGTTCACCAGCCCGATCCGCTCGGCCTCGGCGGCGTCGACGGTGCGGCCGGTCATGATCATCTCGAGCGCCCGGCCCTCGCCGATCAGCCGCGGCAGCCGCTGGGTGCCGCCATAGCCGGGGATCAGGCCGAGCTTGATCTCCGGCAGGCCCACCTTGGCGCTCGGCACCGCCAGCCGGAAGGTGCAGGCCAGCGCCATTTCCAACCCGCCCCCGAAGGCGTAGCCGTTGATCAGCGCGACCGACGGGATCTCCAGGGCGGCGATCTTCGCGAAGGCCGCCTGCCCGGCCTCGGCACCGCGACGCTGGGCCATCAGGTCGCGGCCGATCAGCTCCTTGATGTCGGCCCCGGCGCAGAACGCCTTGTCGCCGGCACCGGTGATCAGCAGGCCGCGGACATCCAGCGACGCCACTTCGTCGATCAGTTTAGAAAACTGGCCTATCAGACTGAAATTAAGCGCGTTAAGCGCATCCTGACGGTCGATGGTCAGAACCGCGACACCGTCGCGGGTCGAAAGGTCGAGGCTCATCGCCCGCTCCCGATGTGATGCCGCCCGTCGCTGGGTGGGTTCCGGCTCGGTCGCGCCGTAGCGGCGCGTCCGTCCGGAATGACGACAATTATACTAACCGTCATTCCGGACGAGCCGGGACGCCTGAGCGGACCGGATCGAGCCGGAACCCACCGGCTGCCACAGCGACCGACGTTTCTGCAGATCAAAGGCCTCATCCCGCCGTCTCCGGCGCCCGGAACCGGCAGGGCTGCGGGGCGATGCGGCCGGCCTTCGCCCACTCCGCCAACTCGCGCTTCAGGATCTTGCCGCTGGCGGTCAGCGGGAAGCTGTCCATCACCATGAAGTATTCCGGCATGTCGTATTTCGACAGCCCGACCTCGTAGAGGTGGGCGAGCACCTCGTCCGCGCCGGGCGCCGCGGCCCCCGACGGCAGCACCGCCAGGCACAGCCTCTCGCCGAGCCGCTCGTCCGGCACCGCGAAGGCGGCGGCCCGCTCGACCGCCGGGTGCTTGATCGCCAGGTCCTCGACGCGCGCCGGGAAGATGTTGTGGCCGCCGCGGATCACCACGTCCTTCAGCCGCCCGACGATCGACAGGTTGCCGCGCTCGTCCAGCACCCCGAGGTCGCCGGACAGAAACCAGCCGTCGCGGTTGAACGAGGTCTCGGTGGCCTCCTGGTTGTCGAAGTAGCCGAGCATCAGGGCCGCACCCTTGCCGCCGATCTGCCCGACGGTGCCGACCGGCACCTCCCGGTCGGGATCGTCCTGGGCGAAGATCCGGACCGTGTAGCCGGCGCCGCCGCGTCCGCAGGTCTTGCAGATCGTCGCCTCGTCGTCGCCCGGGTGGGTGTACTGGTGCGAGGAGTTCTCGGTCATGCCGTAGATGTTCTGCGGCCGGACACCCTGCGCCACGAACCGCTCGGCGACCGCCGGTGGGATCGGCGCGCCGGCCATGTAGAACAGGTTGACCGAGCCGAGCCGCCCGATCCCGCGCCGCGCCTGCTCGGCCTGGATGTCCATGGCGTGGGTCGGCACGCCCATGACGTAGGTCGCCCCGGTCTCGATCATCCAGTCGAGCCGGGACAGGCCGGGTGCGGGATCGTCGATCACCAGCTCCATGCCGGCGACCAGCCACTGGCCGACCGCCACCCAGGCGATGTGGTGGCTGAGCGGCGACAGGGTCAGCAGCACCGTGGAATGGTCGTGCCGCCAGTCCTTCACCAAGTCGCGGCAGTTGGTCAGCAGCGAGTTGTCCGAGTGCATCACGCCCTTGGGGCGCCCGGTGGTGCCGCTGGTGAAGGCGAGATAGCAGACGGTGTCCGGGTTGAGATCGGGCGCGCGCAGGTTTCGCGGCGCGGTCCCCGGCGCCGGCAGGTCGCCGCTGCCGCGGTCCTTTGGCAGCCGGAACACGCGGCGCATGTCCGGCAGCGCCGAGACCGCGGCGACCGGGTCGTGCCGGTCGGTGTCGGCGCCCCAGCCCTGCTCCACCACCGCCGCGGTCGCCCGCACCCGCGACAGCAGGCCGGCGATCTCCTCGACCGTGTAGTTGCGGTGAAGGGACGGGTTGCAGACATAGCCCTGGCGCGAGCAGGCCAGGAACGCGGCCACCACCTCCGCCCGGTTCGAGGCCCACAGCGCCACCCGCTCGCCGGTCCGCACCCCGGCCTCGTGGAAGGCGTCGGCGATCGCGTCGACCCAGTCCTTCAGCTCCCGCCACGTCAGGTGCCGCGCGGAATCGCGCACCGCCCTGGCATCCGGCCGGGCGGCCGCGTGCTTGGCCAGCAGCGCGTAGAACGTCTCGTCGTGCCACAGCCCGGCGGCGTAGTAGGCCTTGGCCTCGGCCGGGTCGTGCAGGGTCAGCAGCCGGCTCATCCGAAAGTTCCCCGATGATGCGGCGACCGGTGGGTCCCGGATCGGCCCAATGGCCGTCCGGGATGAGGCTGGGGGGAATGTGTGTCCCTTCCTCGGGGCCTCATCCCGGACGACGCGTCAGCGACGATCCGGGACCCATCGGCTCTTGCGACCGCAGCCACTGCGCGCCTCAATGCCCGAACTTGTCGACGTCCGGCGAACGCCGCTCGCCGAACGAGGCCGACAGCTCCTTGGCCTCGTCGGTCCTCAGGTAGAGCTTCAGCAGCAGGTCGTGGCTGACCCGGCCGAGCCCGCCGACGCCACCGTGGCGGGCCAGGAAGGCGCTCTTGATGCCGGCCAACGCCAGCGGTCCGCGGTCGGCGATCTCGAGCGCCCACTTGCGGGTCTCCGCGCGCAGGTCGGCATCCGGCACCACCCGGTTGATCAGGCCCATCTCCACGGCCTCGGCCGCGGTCACCTTGCGGTTGGTGTACCAGAGCTCCTTCGCGCGCTTCTTGCCGATCGCGTCCTCCAGGTACCAGGTGCCGTAGCCGGCGTCGAAGCTGCCCATCATCGGGCCGACCTGGCGGAACACCGCGCTCTCCTTGGCGATCGTCAGGTCGCAGACCACCTGCAGCACGTTGCCGCCGCCGACCGCGAAGCCGTTGACCATGGCGATCACCGGCTTCTGCAGCTTGTCGATGGCGTCGTACATCTCGAGGGTCGGCAGCACGCCGGCATACAGGTTGGTGTCCTCCATGGCGTCCTTGCGGCCGCCGATGCAGAAGAACTTGTCGCCGGCCCCGGTCAGCACCACCACCCGGGTCCGGGTCTCGCGGCGGATGCCCTCGATGCAGTCGCGGATCTCGTGGCAGGTGACGGCGGTGAACATGTTGCCGTCTTCCGGCCGGTTGATGGTGATCCAACCGATCGGGCCATCCTCCTCGTAGAGGATGGTCTCGAAGCGCCGGGCGTCGTCGGCCATGCGAATGGTCTCCTGAACGTCGGTTCATTTTTCGAACGCATTACCGCAACGACACGCCCGCCTCCGCAACCCCCTCGGCGCAGATTCGGCGGCAAGGCTGCGATGCCGGGGCGGCGCGGACGCCCCGGTACCGCAGCCGGGCGTCGCCTCAGCGGGTCAGCGCGAACATCAGCTGGTAGATCCCGGCCTCGACGTCGCGGGCCTGCCGGGCGGCCAGCCCGCTCTCGATGCCGGACTCCGCGAGCGCCGCCTCGACCGCCGCCCGGTCGGTCCCCTCGATGATCGCCACGAAGGCCGAGCGGCCGTCGGGGCCGACCCGCAGCTGCTGCTCGGTGGTCGGCGTCAGGCTGCGCCCGCTGTCCGCCTCCAGGAGCTGCACCCGGGTGATGCCGGAACGGTCGCGCAAATCGTGCAGGGCCTGGCCGGCGATCCACCGGACGACGGCCTCGCGCTCGCCCTCCGGCGGGTCGAATCGCACCGTCGCGACGAAGCCGCCGGCGACCTCGCCCGACACGAAGCGGACCCGGCAGGAGGCCCGGACGAAGTTCCGGAACGACGGCATCATGCGCCGCGTCCACTCGGTCGGCCGGTCCAGCACGTCGCGGTAGACCGGATCGTCGAAGCACGCCAGCGAATCGAGTTCGTAGATCGCCACGTAGCGGTGCCGGCCGCGATCGACGCGCCGGTACCGGCGGCCCGATCGCCAGCCCGGCATGCCGACGCGCTGGGGCACGTGCTCGCGGTGGTACCACTCGTTGAACTCCGGCTCGGCCCCGGCCTCGACGTCCCCCCAGACTCCCAAGACTGCGTCGCTCATCCCTGTCCTCCCCTGCGGAAGCGGTTTGCCGCGCCGGGCACGGCATGCTCCGATCTCGGGCCTGACTGTCGTGCAGCCGGCCGGCCATGGCAACGGCCCGTTGCCGGACCTTGGGGAGAACCATCATGCGTATTCTGCTGATCCAGGGGGCCAACATGGAGTGGCTCGGCAACCGTCCGCCGGAACTGTACGGCACGACCACGGCCGCCGAACTCGATGCGATCATGCAGGCCGAGGCCGAGCGCCAGGGAGTCGAGTTGGAGATCGCGTACACCAATGTCGAGGGAGTCGCGATCGACCGTATCTACAAGGCGGTACGCGACGGCGTCGACGGCCTGCTGATGAACCCGGCCGGCTTCCTGTATGCCGGCTACGCACTGCGGGACTGCCTGCACGGTATCCGGATGCCCTATGTCGAGGTCCACATGACCAACATCGAACGACGGGGCATGCACTCGGTGCTGGCCGGCGAAGCGGACGGTCTGGTCGTCGGGTTGGGGATCGACTCCTACCTACTCGGGCTGGAGGCGCTTATTCGCGTCGTCAGGCGCCGACCGGCGGCATAGCCGCGACACTTCGCGGTTCACCGCATCGCCCATCGACCGAGCAAGCCGCTGCCGCATCTCCTGCCACCGGCCGGGACCAGCTCCCCGGCCGGGCCGCCGCTCCGCGCGCCCGCCCCGCCATAAACATTTGAATACAAAGATTCCTCATTCGAGTCATCGCTTTGAGCAGGCGAGTCTCCATAAGACGATTAGGTCGATGTTCACGCTTAGAATATGCAAGAACAAAGTAATAGAGGCGATTATTGTCTAGCTTATCAGATGATTTTCTTGTTTCTTTTGCGGCCAAGACTTCTCCAAACCCGTCATATGAGATATCGTCCCGCACACCGGTGGATGGATGGGGCTCCGTCCGAAGAATGTCGGGGGACAGTCGGACTGATGTTCTGGCCGAACCAACAGAGCGACTGGCTGGTTCGACGGAAATCCGAGTGGTGACAAGCCACCGACGCCAATCCGACCGGGCTGAACTGGGAGGAATCAACTCATGCAACTTGCCAAGAAGTTCGCGCTGACTGCCTTCATTGCGGCTGTCGCCCTGTCTGCGACCCCCGCGGAGGCCCAGAAGGTTCGATGGAAACTGCATAGCGCCTGGGGCTCGAGCGTCCCGCACCTCGGCACCTCCGCGGTCCGCTACAGCGAGACCGTCGAGCGGATGACCGGCGGCGACTTCAAGCTGAAGTTCTTCGAACCGGGCGCTCTCATTCCCGCCAACGAGGGCTTCGACGCCACTTCGAAGGGCTCGATCGAGGCCGCCTGGACGACTGCCGGATACGATGTCGGCAAGTACCCGGCCCTCGCCTTCTTCACCGCCGTGCCGTTCGGACCGTCGATGGGCGAGTACTTCGCCTGGAAGAAGTTCGGCGGCGGCGACGAGCTGGAGCAGGAGATCTACGGCCAGCACAACGTGAAGAAGATCGACTGCTTCGCCATCGGCCCCGAGACCTCCGGCTGGTTCAAGAACGAGATCACGGACCTCGAGCAGATGAGAGGTCTGAAGATGCGGTTCTTCGGCCTCGGCGCGCGGGTCATGCAGAAGCTCGGCGTCTCCACCCAGTTGCTGGCGGGCGGCGACATCTTTCCCGCGCTCGAGAAGGGCGTGATCGACGCCACCGAGTTCTCGATGCCGGCGATGGACATCAAGTACGGCTTCTACCAGATCGCAAAGTTCAACTACTTCCCCGGCTGGCACCAGCAGGTTTCGGTCAGCCATCTGCTCGTCAACATGGACAAGTGGAACGCGCTGCCCGAGAAGTATCAGGCGATCCTCGAAGTGGCCTGCGGCGACAGCATCCACCACACCTTCGCCGAGACCGAGTACGTCAACCCGTCCGCCATGCTCGAGATGGGCGAGAAGTACGGGGTCGCCACCAAACGCTGGACCGACGCGCAGCTCGCGTCGTTCGAGAAGGCCTGGCTCGAGGTGCTGGAAGAGGATTCGAAGTCCGACCCCCTCTTCAAGAAGGTGGCCGACAGCTACCTGGCGTTCCGCAAGCTCTATGCGAAGTGGGGCAACGCGCAGTCGCTGAAGCCGACGTATCTGGACTGAAGACGTCCCGCCCTGGGGGACGCAACGGGTGACGGGGGGGAGCGCGGTCGAGCCGTGGGTCGGCGGCGCTTCCCTTCGGACCTCGACCGCCCCCTCCCTCCATCCTTCGGTCGCGCTCAGGGGAGCCCAGGCGATGCAGTACTTCGCACCTGCTTTGCGGACGTTCGGCAGGAATCCAGCACTCTCGGTCGCCGTCGTCGCGTTGCTGGTGATGGCCGCCGCCTACGCGTCGATCATGAGCATGACGGTCGACGAGCAGAACGAGCTGCTCTGGACGATCCAGGACTACCTGCCGATCGTCATGTTCGCGTCGCTCGCGACGCTCCTGTTCTCGGGTTTCCCGGTCGCCTTCATCCTCGGCGGGCTGTCCCTGCTGTTCGGGCTGATCGGCTACTACCTCGACATGTTCTCGCTGATCGAGTTCTTCAATTTCATGCCGCGGATCTGGTTCCAGGGGGCGGAGAACCTGGTGCTGGTATCGGTTCCGGCCTTCGTCTTCATGGGCGTCATGATGGAACGCAGCGGGGTCGCCAACGATCTGCTGTACTGCGTCCAGGTGCTGCTGAAGCGGGTCGCCGGCTCCCTTGCGCTGGCCGTCGTCGTCATGGGCACCGTCCTGGCCGCGATGACCGGGATCATCGGCGCCTCGGTCACCATGATGACCGCGCTGGCGCTGCCGACCATGCTGCGCCAGGGCTACAGCCACGCGCTGTCGACCGGCTGCATCGCCGCCTCCGGCACGCTCGGAATCCTGATCCCGCCCAGCATCATGCTCATCATCATGGCCGACCTGATGGCCGTGTCGGTCGGCAACATGTTCATGGCGGCGATCCTGCCGGGGCTGTTGCTCGCGGTGTTCTACCTGCTGTTCGTCGGGATCTTCGCCAGGCTGAACCCGCGCGCCGCGCCGCCCTTGCCGGTCGACCTGCTGCACGTGCCGGCGCGCGACTACCCGAAGATGATCTTCAAGAGCTTCCTGCCGCCGGTGCTGCTGATCTCGATGATCAAGGGGTCGATCCTGTTCGGCATCGCCACGCCGAGCGAGGCCGGCGCCGTCGGGGCCTTCGGCACCCTGCTGCTGGCGGCCGGCAACCGGCGCCTGACCTTTCCGCTGGTCCAGGCGGTGTGCAACACCTCGGCCCGCACCATCGCGATGATCTTCTTCATCATCATCAGCGCGACCTGCTTCGCCTACGTCTACCGCTCGCTCGGCGGCGACGACATCGTCGAGCACCTGATCACCTCCGCCGGGCTGGGATCCTGGGAACTGCTGTTCCTGCTGATGGGGATCACCTTCTTCCTCGGCTTCTTCCTCGACTGGATCGAGATCACGCTCATCGTCCTGCCGGTGTTCGCGCCGCTCGTCGCCTCGCTCGACTTCGGGGACCATGTGGCCGCGAAGGACGTGGTGTTCTGGTTCCTGATCCTGATGGCGGTGAACCTTCAGACCTCGTTCCTGACGCCGCCGTTCGGCTTCGCGCTGTTCTACATGAAGGGGATCGCGCCGAAGGAGGTGAAGATCCAGTCGATCTACCGGGGAATCGTGCCGTTCGTGATCCTGCAGCTGATCGGCCTGGTGCTGGTGATCTGGCAGCCCAACATCGCGCTCTGGCTGATGAAATCCGTCTACGACTACTGACCCGAAGGCCGGAACTGGAGGCAGCACCGTGACACAGGCTACGGCAGACATGGCGCCCGGCAAGACGCCCGCGGCCAGCGAGCTGACACAGCTGGATCCCGATCGGCTCCCGGCGATCCTCGCGGTGAGCATGCGGCTCCGGAACTTCGTCGACCGGGTCGGGCGATTCGGATCGTGGTTCGCGCTCCCGCTGATCCTGGTGACGGCCTTCGATCTCGGGATCCGCAAGACCGGCTGGATGCAGGTGTGGCTCGTCGAGAACGTCAGTCCCTATTTCGGTTCGACGCTGCTGCAGGAACTGGAGTGGCACGCCCACACGGTGCTGTTCTGCCTGGTGCTCGGGTTCGGCTACATCTGGAACACCCATGTGCGGGTCGACCTGGTCCGCGAGAACCTGGCGTTCCGCAAGAAGGCGTGGATCGAGTTCCTCGGCCTCAACCTGTTCCTGATCCCCTTCACCCTCGTGGTCGCCTATTTCGCCTTCGTCTACGCGTACGATTCCTGGTCGATCAACAGGGAGCCGAGCTGCGCCTGGTACGAGTGCGGCGAGGTCTCGGCGTCGCTGGTCGGGCTCAGCCACCGTTGGGTGATCAAGCTGACCCTGGCGTTCGGCCTGGTGGTCGTCCTGATCGCCGGGGTCGCGGTCTGGCTCGAGGTCGCGGTCGCGCTGTTCGGCCCGCCGCACTGGCGGTTCCACCTGAGCACGCTCGATTGGCCCGAAGCGGAGGGCTCGACGATCGAGGGCAAGGAGCGGCTGGACCTCGACGCCGCGCCCGACGAGCTGGAACGGCGGGCCAGAGCCCACGGCGACGACGGATCCGCGGAGCGTTAGCGGGCGGCGGCGGCTTCGCGGGGACGGGACGCGATCATGCTTGACTGGGAAGGCCTGTTCAAACGCTACGTCTGGGACGACCGGACGACGCCGTACCTCGTTCCGGTCGCCCGGCTGAACCGTCGCCAGGCGGACAGCGAGATCCTGGCCTACAGCCTCTTCATGGGCGTCCTGTTCTCGGTCGTGGCTCTCGGCGCGATGAGCGAGATGACCCCGCTCGGTCGCTCGCCGGTCGCGGGGTTCTACGCCTTCACCGTCGTCTGCGCGTGCCTGCTCCTCCACTACACCAAGGCGGTCCCTGCCGCGCTGTATCTCGGCACGGCGCCGCTGGTCGGGCTCGGCTATGTCGCCGTCGCCGGCCGGAACGCCGGCCGCGACCCGATCGACAGCGCGATCGTCGCGGCGATCCTGATCGTCCTGGCCTGGTACTCCTTGCGGCTGGTCAACCTGGCCCGGCGCTACCCGAACCTGCCGGAGAGCGATGCCGCTCCGCCGCGCCGCCGTCTCTTCAAGTGATCCCGGATCGGCATCGCCCCGGGCGCCGCCTGCCGCGCCGCTACCGTTTCCCGGCCCATTTCGCGGTGTTCGCCGCCGCCGTCCCGCTCCTGCTGATCGCGGAAGCGCTCAGCGGCTCCACCTGGAACCTCTTCTGGCCGCTCGCCGCATGGACCGTTCTGGTGACGCTGCACTACTTCGTTGCCAGTGCGTACGACCTCGACAACGCGTGGGTCGACGACCGCGTCACCGACCTTCGCGCCCGCAGCTACGACTTCGACCACATCCAGAACATCGAGCAACGGGTCCGCGAGCACGATGCGTCGGTCACCCCGCCGATCGAAAAACGTCGCGAACCGAAGGACCGGTGATTCGGCGGCCGCCGGGTGGTACCGGCGAACCCTGCAAGGGCTGTCCGGCATCCGGAAGACGGGCGTTCCCGGCCCGGCAAATCGTCAGGCAGGGTTGCGGATTTCCGCCGATTCTCATGACCTGCGACGGCGAACACCCCTATTGCGCGCATGCATCGGGCGTTTTCTCTATTCCGACCGAGTAACTGCCCAATGAGTCGTCATATTTCGTTACGCATCGTGCTGAATCGACGCCGACGCCTCAGATTGTGTACCAAACCTTCTTGAATTCCAGAAATGCGACGGTAACAATGACGCAGCCGTCGCGGCTCCGACTGAAACAGATCGGGGTTTAATCAACAAAAACAAAGTACAAGGCGACGGATCGGCGAAACGGAACCGATCCGATGGGGTCGGTCTTCGACTGGGAGGTAACAGGAATGGCATTCAGGAAGTTGGTGAAGACGGCCGCCCTTCTGGGGTTGGCGACGGGCGTCGTGATGGCGTCGACGGGCGATGCAGACGCCAAGCGGGTCCGCTGGAAGATGCACTCCGCCTTCGGTTCGAAGATCGCCGTGATCGGCGAAGGTGCGGTGAACATCTCCGACACCATCACCAAGGCTTCCGGCGGCGACGTCACGCTGAAGATGTTCGAGCCGGGCGCGCTGGTTCCGGGGACTCAGTACTACGACCCGATCTCCAGCGGCGCGCTGGATGCCGGCTTCGGGACGCCGGGCTATCACGTCAACAAGAACAACGCCTACGCGTTCTTCTCGGCGGTGCCGTTCGGTCCGGGCGCCGGTGAGTACCTGGCGTGGATGCGCTATGGCGGCGGCGAGGAGATCGCCACCGAGATGTATGGCCGCGACCAGATCCGCTACAACCTCTGCGGCGTCATCGCGCCGGAGTCCTCGGGCTGGTTCCGCAACGAGGTGAAGTCGGTCGACGACCTTCGGGGCCTGAAGATGCGGTTCTTCGGCCTCGGCGCCAAGGTCATGGAGAAGTTCGGGGTCTCGACCCAGCTTCTGGCCGGCGGCGACATCTACCCGGCCCTGGAGCTCGGCTCGATCGACGCCACCGAGTTCTCGATGCCGGCGATCGACCGCGACCTGGGCTTCTACCAGATCGCCAAGCACAACTACTTCCCGGGCTGGCACCAGCAGTCGACCCTGAACGAGCTGCTGATCCACAAGCCGTCCTACGACGCGCTCGACGATACCCAGAAGGCCCTGATCAAGGCCTCCTGCGACTCCAACGTGACGTACATGTTCACCCGCGGCGAAGCGATCCAGTTCGCCGCGATGAAGTTCCACCAGGAGAAGGGCGTGACCATCCACCGCTGGTCGGATGACATGCTGGCCAAGTTCGAGGCCGCCTGGAACGAGGTGATCGCGGACGAGATCAAGGACAACGAGGACTCCAAGAAGATCTGGGCCTCGCTGTCCAAGTTCCGCACGGACTATGCGATCTGGAAGGACAACGGCTACCTGAAGTAACCGCTGCCGGACAGGGCTCCGGATTGCAGTTCGCATGATCGCGGTGCCGGCCGAGGCCGGTGGTTGAGGCCGGCACCGCAGCTTTTTGACCAACCCGACCGTGTCGGCAGACCGCCGATATCGTCGGGTGTTCTTTTGAAAGGTCGCCGTTTCGTTTGGTTGTTGAAAACAAAAAACCACTACCTGGGGACGCTCAATGCGAAGTCTGTTGACGGTCGCGGATCGCCTCGAATCGCTTCCGCAGAGATTCGGAAAGCTCGGGGCCTGGCTCATCCTTCCGCTGATCGGGATCATCATGTTCGATGTGATCACGCGGAAATTCCAGTTCATGCAGCAGTGGATCATGTCCACGCCGCTGTACGACATCATGTCGCCGACCAAGCTGCAGGAGCTCGAGTGGCACCTGCACGCCGCCCTGTTCCTGCTGGCTCTCGGCTATGCCTACACGGTCAACGCCCACGTCCGCGTCGATCTCGTGCGGGAAAAGCTGAGCGACCGGGGGCAGGCCTGGGTCGAGATGCTGGGCATCTGCTGCCTCATGATCCCGTATATCGTGGTGGTGCTGTACTACGGCTGGACCTTCGTGCATCAGGCGTGGGAGTCGAACGAGGCATCCGACGCCATGACCGGGCTGTCGCATCGCTGGGTCATCAAGTCGTTCGTCCTGATCGGGCTGCTCCTCGCGCTGATGGCCGGGCTCTCGACGCTGATCAGACAGGTCGTGTTCCTGTTCGGCCCCGAGGAACTCAGGCCGGAGGTCAAGATGAACATGCTGACCAGCGCCGAGGCAGAGCACCTGCCGAAGATCGCGGACACCGACGAGGACAACGACATCGCGAAGCTCGAGGGTCACTACGATGACTCCGAGATCGTGCGGGGAGGCTGAGCCGTGGAGTTCTATTGGGAGGACTATCTCTCCGTCTACATGTTCATTGCCCTGGCATTTGGACTGTTTTCGGGGTTCCCGGTCGCGTTCGTGGTCGGCGGCATTGGCCTGGCGTTCGGCTTCATCGGCGCGATGGTCGACTACTTCTCGCTGATCGAGTTCTACAACATCCTGCCGCGCATCTGGGGCGGGGCCGCCGCCAACCTGGTGCTGGTCGCGGTGCCCTGCTTCATCTTCATGGGCACCATGCTCGAACGCTCGGGCGTCGCCAACGACCTGCTGGACATCCTCGAGATCCTGCTGCGGCGGGTTCCCGGCGGGCTGGCGCTCTCGGTGACGGTCATGGGCACGATCATGGCGGCGACCACCGGCATCATCGGCGCCTCGGTCGTCATGATGACCCTGATGGCGCTGCCGACCATGCTGCGGCAGCGCTATCAGAAGGAACTGGCGACCGGCACCCTGGCGTCCTCGGCGACCCTCGGCATTCTGATCCCGCCGAGCATCATGCTGGTGATCATGGCCGACCTGCTGGCGATCTCGGTCGGCAACCTGTTCCTGGGCGCGATCCTGCCCGGCCTTCTGCTGTCCGGCCTGTACTTCGCCTACATCCTGGTGGTGTCCTCGCTGAAGCCGCACTGGGCCCCGTCGCTGTCCGACGACGTCGGCCCCGACACGACCGGCGAACTGCTGATCATGCTGCTGAAGGGGTTCCTGCCGCCGGTCTTCCTGATCACCCTGGTCCTGGGCTCGATCTTCGCCGGCTGGGCGACCCCGACCGAGGCGGCCGGTGTCGGCGGCTTCGGCTCGATCGTGCTGGCGATCGTCAACCGGAAGCTGACCTGGACGGTCATCAAGGACGTGTGCGAGCGCACCGCCCTGACCTCCGGCATGATCTTCTTCATCTTCATGGGGGCGACCGCGTTCTCCTACGTGTTCCGGTCGCTGGGCGGTGAAGACATCATCATCGAGTTCATCGAGCACCTCGGCTTCGAGGCCTGGGGCCTGCTGTTCGTGCTGATGACGACGATCTTCATCCTCGGGTTCTTCTTCGACTGGATCGAGATCACCCTGATCGTGCTGCCGGTGTTCGCCCCGATCGTGGAACTGATGGATTTCGGCAGCCACGTCGAAGGCCGCGACATCATCTACTGGTTCGCCATCCTGGTGGCGGTGAACCTGCAGACGTCGTTCCTCACGCCACCGTTCGGGTTCGCCCTGTTCTATCTGAAGGGCGTGGCACCGAACTCGGTGAAGATCCAGAACATCTACCGCGGCATCATCCCGTTCGTGGTGCTGCAGGTGATGGGCCTGGTGGCCTGCATGATCTGGCCGCAGATCACGCTCTGGCTGCCCAACCTGGTGCTCGAGTAACCAGCACCAGTTGGTTCGACGCACGGCAAGGGCCGCTCCTCAAGGAGCGGCCCTTCGTCATTGGGGAGTCCCCCCTATTCCGGGCGCGACGGAAGCGCCCGGCCCAGATAACCGGTGTAGTCGGTCTCGACCGGGGCATAGGCGGCGTCGAACAGCGGGCTGGCGATCACGAAGTCGGCGGTCGTCCGGTTGCAGGCCAGGACGATGTTGTAGACGGTCGAGAGCCGGACCAGCGCCTTCACGTCGACGTCGTGCGGCATCGCCGACATCGGGTCGGAGAAGAACACCAGCGCATCGAGCGCGCCGTCGGCGATCAGCGCACCCATCTGCTGGTCGCCGCCGAGCGGCCCGCTCTTCAGGCGGTGCACCGGCAGCCCGGTGCGCTCGGCGATCACCGCGCCGGTGGTGCCGGTCGCCCACAGGTCGTGGACGGCCAGCCGGTCCCGGTTGGCGGTCACCCAGTCGAGCAGGTCCGCCTTCTTCGCGTCATGGGCGACCAGCCCGATGCGCTTGCGCCGGTCCATGCCGCGGCGCCCGGCGTCAGCGGACGAACCTGTCGACGTAGTCGGCGCCGAGCCCGACCTCAGTGTAGTGCTTGCGGCACATGTCCATCTTGGCGAACACGTCCTCGAAGCCGGTGCAATTGCCCTGTTCGTCGACGTAGTACATGCAGCCCGAGATGTTGAAGAACGTGATCATCTCCTCGCAGTCCTCGTCGACCACCAGGGTGTGGGTCTCGCCCGGCGGCTCGAACACGTAGGAGCCCTCGGTCGCGATCCAGTCGTGCTCCAGGTAGCGCCACTGCCCCTTGAGCACGAAGCCGTGCACCGGTGCGGGATGCAGGTGCCGGCTCAGCACGCCGGACTTGCGGACCCGCAGCAGGTTGCACCACCCGCCGTTCAAGGTGTTCAGCATCAGCGGCCGGAACCAGACGTTGGGCGCCTGCGGCACCCAGACCCGCTCGTCCTCAGGGATCGCCTTCTCGACGATCTCCAGGGGCGAAAACGGGTGCGTCGATGCCGGCCGCTCCCGATCGATGACACGCGCGCGCATGGCGGGCTCCTCGGATTGAACTGTCGGGGGCACCATACGCTGGGGCACTGCCACTGTCATGACCAGCGCCGGCAGGACGCTAGTTCCCGGCCAGCAACTCCCTCACCGCCTCGGCCCGCGGGATCGGCGCCACGGCGCCGTATCCGGTGGTCGTCAGCGCCGCCGCCGCGTTGGCGTAGCGGGCGGCCTCGAACGGATCGTCGCCGGCCGCCAGCCGCGCCAGGAAGGCCCCGTCGAAGGTGTCGCCGGCACCGGTCGCGTCGACCGCCGTGACCCGGTTCGGGGCCAGCCGCTCGCGGCGGTCCGCGGTCGCGACCAGGGCCCCCTCGGCGCCGAGCTTCAACGCCACGACGCGCGGCCCGCGGCGCAGATAGGCGTCGGCGATGGCGTCGGGTTCATCGAGACCGGTGAGGATCCGCGAGTCGTCGACCGAGGGCAGCGCCACGGTGCAGCGCTCGATCGCCCCATGCATGACCGCGCGCGCGCGCTCCAGCGACCACAGCTTCAGGCGCAGGTTGGTGTCGTAGGCCACCTCGCAGCCGGCTTCGCGGGCCGCCTCGATCAGCCGGAAGCCAGCATCGCAAGGCCCCTCGCCGACCGCCTGGCTGATGCCGGAGAGCTGGACGACACGCACCCGCGGCAGCAGCCCGAGCGGCAGGTCCTCGGGCCGGTACCGGCTCGCGGCCGATCCCGCCCGGTAGTAGGCGAAATCGCGCCCGGCCGGGCTCGGCGTGATGATGTAGAGGCCGGTCGGTGCTGCCGGATCGGTCCGGACCGCCGAGTGGTCGACGCCCTCCCGCTCCCAGAGCTCGCGCAGCTCGCGCCCGAAGCTGTCGTCGCCGACGGCCGAGATGTAGGCCGTCCGCGCGCCCTGCCGGGCCGCGGCGATCGCGCAGTTCGACGTATCGCCGCCGTAGCCGGGTCGATACGAGGGGGACTCACCGTCGCGGGTGACCCGCGTCAGCTCCATCAGGGGTTCGCCGAAGCAGGCGAGATCGATGTCGCGCGTCGTCATGGCGCGAAAGTGACCGAGGACGGGAAAACCGGCAAGCCGGAACGGCCTGACCTGTTGCCTAGGCCACCGCCCCTGCTAGTGTGATCATCATACCTCTTTGGCCGACCGGCCGCGGACCATCCTGCGAAACGCAGACACATGAGCACCGAAAGCAAGGGACGGAAACCATGACCGAGATCTCGGCAGCGGACCTCGACCGCCTGACCGCGTGGGATACCCCGACGATCTGCAACGCGCTCGAGGTGACGAACCCCGAGCGGCGGGCCACAGGGTTTACGACCGGCCAGATGGTCTGCGCGTTCCCGGACCTGAAGCCGATCTGCGGTTTCGCCCGCACCGCGACCATCCGCGCGATGGCGCCGGCGGTCCGGACCGCCGCCGAGAACCTGGCGGCCCGTCAGGCCTACTACGAGTACGTCGCCTCGAAGCCCGGCCCGACCGTGGTGGTGATCCAGGACCTCGACCCGGAGCCCGGTTTCGGCGCGTTCTGGGGTGAGGTCAACACCGCGATCCACAAGGGCCTGGGCGCCCAGGGCGTGGTCACCAACGGCTCGATCCGCGATCTCGACGCCTGCGCCCCGGGCTTCCAGCTCGTCGCCGGCAAGATCGGCCCGAGCCATGCCCACGTCCACGTCGTCGACCACGGCGGCCAGGTGAACTTGTACGGCATGGTGGTGAACAGTGGCGACATCGTGCACGCCGACCGCCACGGCGCCGTCGTCATCCCGCGCGACTCGGTCAAGAAGCTGCCGGACGCCGTCGAGCTGCTGACCCGCCGCGAGGCGGTGATCCTGGAAGCCGCACGGGCGCCGGGCTTCGACATCGGGAAACTGAAGGCCGCCATGGGCAAGTCGGCCGAGATCCACTAAGGGCGCCGCCGTGGCCAGCAACAAGAAAAAGGTCCTGGTCCTCGGCGTCATCCACCCGGAAGGCATGGCGCTGCTCGAGGGCCGGGACGACGTCGAGTTCGAGGTGCTCACCGACTACTCGGAAGCCAACGTGCTCCGGCACATCGAGGGCGTGCACGGTATCGCCGTCCGGGTGGCGCCGGTCACCCGCAGGATCATCGAGGCGTCGGGTTGCCTCGAGGTCGTGTCGCGCCATGGGGTCGGCTACGACGCCGTCGACGTCGCCGCCTGCACCGACAATGGCGTCCGGCTGACCATCGCGCCGCGCGCCAATGCGCCGTCGGTCGCCGAACAGGCGATGATGTTCCTGCTGGTCCTGGCCAAGCAGCTGACCGCCTTCGACCCGCTGGTCCGGCGCGGCGACTGGGCCCGGCGCGGCGAGCACCAGGCGATCGACCTGGAGGGCCGCACCCTGCTGGTCGTCGGGCTCGGCCGCATCGGCTCGCGCGTCGTCAGGCGGGCCCGGGCGTTCGACATGCGGGTGCTGGGCTACGACCCGTACATCGACCAGGACGCGATCCGCACGATGGGGGCCGAGCCGGTCGCCGACTTCCGGGCCGTGCTCAGCGAGGTCGATGCCGTGACCGTGCACTGCCCGCGCAACGCCGAGACCATCGGCATCGTCGGGGCGGCCGAACTCGCCGCTCTGCGCAAGGGCGCCCTGGTGGTCAACTGCGCGCGCGGCGGCCTGGTCGACGAGGCCGCCCTGCTCGCGGCTGTACGGTCGGGGCAGATCGCCGGCGCCGGCATGGACGTGTTCGATGTCGAGCCGCCGGCGCCCGACCATCCGTTCTTCCAGGAACCCCGGATCCTGATGACGCCGCATTCCGCCGGCGCCAGCCTGGAAGCCCTCAAGCGGTCGGCCTACCAGACCATCGAGAACATTCTGGCCACTTTCGACGGCACGCTCGATCCGGCCGTCGTCGTCAACAAGGAGGTCCTGCAAGGGACCGTTGCGAGCTGAGAGGAAACGCTCATGGAAAGCCGACTGCACAAGGTCTGGGGTGAGAACAAGGGCGCGCTGAACGGCTGGCTCTCGATCCCGTCGACCGTGACCGCCGAGTTCATGGCGATGCAGGACTTCGACAGCCTGACCGTCGACCTCCAGCACGGCCTCGTCGACTACCAGACCGCGCTGACCCTGTTCCAGGCGGTCCAGGGCTACGGGCGCACGCCGCTGGCCCGGGTTCCGTGGAACGAGCCCGGCATCATCATGAAGCTGCTGGACGCCGGTGCGCTCGGGATCATCTGCCCGATGATCAACACGGCCGAGGACGCCAAGCGCTTCGTCGGCGCCTGCCTGTACCATCCCGACGGCTACCGCTCGACCGGGCCGACCCGGGCCGGGCTGCTGCATCCGAACTATTTCGGCGAGGCCAACAGGACCATCATCTCGATGGCGATGATCGAAACCGTGCAGGCCGTCGGCAACGCCGACGCGATCTGCAGCACCCCCGGGTTGAGCGGCATCTATGTCGGTCCGAGCGACCTCGCCGTCTCCATGGGCAAGAGCCCGGGGATGGACCCGACCGACCCCGAGGTGATCGCGAACATCGACAAGGCCCTGGCCGCCGCCAAGAAGGCGGGGATCAAGGCCGGCATCCACTGCCTGACGCCGACCTACATGCGCAAGATGATCGAGAAGGGCTTCGACTTCACGACCCTCAGCTCGGACGTCCGGCTGTTCATTTCGGGCGTGGCCGGCGACGTCAAGACGTTCCGCGATCTCGAGGCCGGGCAATGAGCGGAGTCCGTCATGCGGGCGGCCAGGCGTTCGTGCCGCCGGCCGCCATGGAGGCGCTGGGCCGGGCGATCTTCACGCGGGCCGGCTGCTCCGCGGAGGAGGCCGACCGGATCGCCCGGCGACTCACCGGGGCCAATCTGCGAGGCCACGACAGCCACGGGGTGATCCGCATCCCGCGCTACGTCGAATGGGCCGAGACCGGCCGCCAGGTGCCGAACCAGACGATCTCGATGATCCTCGACCAGCCCAGCTTCGCGATCATCGACGGCAACTACGGCTTCGGCCAGTCGATCGGCGAGCAGACCGTCGACGTCGGCATCGCCAAGGCCAAGGAGCACGGCGTCGCCGTCACGGCGCTGCGCAATTCCGGACACCTGGGGCGGATCGGCGACTGGGCCGAGCGGGTCGCCGCCCACGACGTCGTCTCGATCCACATGGTCAACGTCCGCGGCTCGCTGATCGTCGCCCCGTTCGGCGCGATCAGTCGGCGGATGGGTACCTCGCCGTTCTGCGCCGGCATCCCGGTCGCCGGCGGCGAGCCGATCATCCTCGACTTCGCCACCTCGCTGGTGGCCGAGGGCAAGGCCCTGGTCGCCTACAAGGGCGGCAAGGCACTGCCGCCCGGCTCCCTGGTCAACGCCGACGGCTCCCTGACCAACGACCCCGAGCCGCTGTACGGCGAGGTGCCGCCGGGCGGCTATCCCGACCCGAACAACGGTCCCGGTGCGCTCCGGGCGTTCGGCGACCACAAGGGCTCGGGCCTGAACTTCCTGATGGAGATGATGGCGGGGGCGCTCGGCGGCTCGGGGACCGCCGGCGCGCTCGGCGAGCCGAACCGGCGGCGGTTCTGCAACGGCATGTTCTCGTTCTACGTCGACGTCGCGGCGTTCGATACCGGCAACGCCTTCGCCGACGAGGTGAAGAGCTACGTCGAGTTCGTGAAGTCCGCGACCCCGACCGAGCCCGGCGGCAAGGTCCTGGTCCCCGGCGAGAAGGAGCGCGCGACCCTGGCCGAGCGTACCGCCGGCGGTCTGCCGCTGGCGGAAGAGGCCTGGTCCGACATCCTCGACACCGCGCGGCGGCTGGGGATCCCGGACGCCGAGATCGCCGAACTCGTCGGCGGAGCGCCGTAAGCGGCGGGCGGACGGCCCGACCGGGGCACGTGGCGGGGCCTCCGACTACCAGCCCTGCCCGTGCCCTCGACCGCCGGGCCCCGCCGATGCAGATCCGTGCCGGTACCCGAAGCCGCCGCACGACACGCAGGGGGCGGGCTGCCGTACCGCGTGCTCCCCGTACCCGTCGCAGCCCTCGCAGACCGTCGCGGAGACCGTCGGCAGGGTCGCGGCGCTGACGTAGTGCAGGACCACCCGCCCGAGCTGGATGTTCTGGCCGGAGATGATCGTATGCTCGCCGGTGTACACGCGCCGGCGATGGTAGGAAAAGCTCAACCCCGGGCGCGACAGCACCGTTTCGAGCCCGCCGAATCGGGCGAAGTTCGCGTGGTCCTGCGCGGTCAGCAGGTCGCGGATTCCGGCCCCTCCCGTCCAAGCGGCCCGAACCGGGCTCTCGGCGACCAGCCGGCCGGAACCGTCGAACAGCGCGACGCTCATGGGCATCGAGACGATCGCCTCGACGAGTCCCTCCAGCCGCTCGGCGATCGGTTTCTCGCCGATGAGCTTCCAGATCGACCGCTCGTTCGCGAGGCTCGGCCGTTCGCGGCCGCTCTCCCACTTGGAGATCATCGACTGGTTGACGCCCAGCGCCGCCGCCACCGCTTCCTGCGACAGCCCACGTTCCCGGCGGAACTGGCGCAATGCCAAGCCGGTCGGGTAGTTCTCGTCGTGCCAGCCCATCCGCCTTCCCGCTCTCGCCCGCCTCCCATCGACCAGACGAGCAAACTACGGTATTATATTACCTAGCTCCGGTTGTTCCCGTCCACGATCCTATCACACGACCGTCATTACGGCCTTCAGGCCGGCCGCTCACCGCCCGCTACGTAACGTCGCTCCTCCGCATAGTAGCTCTCGAATCCGACGGTCTCGTAGAGCTCCTCGAACGGCATCAGCCGGTCCGCGCCGGGATGATCGCCGCCTGCCATCAGCGCCAGGGCGTCCCGCATCGCCCGGATCGAGGCGTTCAGGAGGGTCAGGCCGAACAGCGCGAGATCGTAGCCGAGCGCCTCGGCCTGCTTGGGCGACAGCAGCGGCCGGTCGGCCTTCTCGACCTGGGCCAGCATGGTCGGCACGGAAACCCGCCGGTTCAGTTCGGCCATCTCCGACTCGGCCTGCGGTCCCTCGAAATACACGATGTCGGCCCCCAGGTCGGCGAACGCCTCGGCCCGCCACAACGCCTCGTCCAGCCCCTCGGGACCGCGGCTGTCGGTCCGGCCGATCACCAGGATGTCGCCGCCGGCCGCCTTGATCTCGGCCCGGGCGTCGAGGGCGGCGCGCAGCCGCGTCAGCGCCTCCTGCCGGTCGACGACCGCCAGCCCGTGGGCGAAGCCGCAGCGCTTCGGATAGACCTGATCCTCGATCATCGCGCAGGCGAATCCGGCCCGGTGATAGCCGTGCACGGTCCGCTTCACGTTGACCGGGTTGCCGAACCCGGTGTCGGCGTCGCCGATCACCGGGATGCGGACGGCCTCGCAGATCCGCCGCCCCTGCCCGGCCATCTCCTCGAACGAGATCAGGCCGGCGTCCGGCAACGCCAGCTGGGTGGCCGAGACGGCATAACCGCTCATGAAGGCGACTTCGAAGCCGGCGCGCTCGATCAGTTTTGCCGACATCGCGTCGAAGCAGCTCGGGACCACCGTCAGGCCCGGCCGCGTCAACAGAGCCCGCAGCTTCGGTGCATGCGTGGTCATGGGTCGTCTCCTCGGTAAGCGCGGCCCGTGCCGCCATTTGCGAGAGACTACTCCCGCGACCGGAAGGCATGCATCCCCGATCGGACCCCCCACCGGCAGCGAGGTGTCACGCCCCCTTCGCCCGCCGGTAGTCGGCCGCCAGCCCGAGCAGCCTCGCCCGGTCGAAGACCCCGAAATGGCTGGGAAACACCCGCGTCGCCGGCAGCGCAGCGAGCCGGGCATGAGTCTCGAGCAGCGCCGGGATCGACGCGCCCGGCACGGTGTCGAACAGCTCGCCGTCATAGATCGCGTCGGCCGCGAACAGGAAGCCGGTGGCCTCCTCGAACAGGCAGAGATGGCCCGGCGAATGCCCCGGCGTGTGCATGACGGTCAGCGTCCGACCGCCGAGCTCGATCCGGTCGCCCTCGTCGACCGTCGAGGTTGCCGGCATCGGCGCCAGCCGCCAGGCCGCGCCGTCGAAGCCGCCCGGCACCGGGTCGAAGACGAGCGCGTCGTAGTCTTGCAGGAACGGCCAGCTCTGCACCGCCTCGGGCGTCGGGTCCGCCAGCACCGGCGCCTCCAGCGGATGGACCAGCCGGTCGGCGAACTGGCCGAGGCCGCCGACATGGTCGAAATGCGTATGGCTGGCGACCGCCACGATCGGCCGGGCGAACAGTTCCGGCACATGGTCTCGCAGCGGCACCAGCCCCCAGCCGGCGTCGAGCACCAGCCGGCGGTCGGCACCGTCGACCACCCAGATCGCGCCGCGGCAGTACGGGTGGGCGTACAGCTCCTCGATCCGCCAGATGCCGTCGCCGTGGTCCTCGACCCGGATCACCCCGTCGTCGCGTTCCTGCATGGCCCTGCCCTCGCCGATCCTGCTCTCGCCGGTACTGCTCTCGCCGTTCGGGCCGATGCTATCAGCCGGCGACGTGGGTCAGGTAGTTGCCGCCGAGAATCCCGGCGATCTCGGTCCCGGCGAAGCCGACGCCCTCCAACTCGGCGACCAGCGCGCCGAGCTGTTCCGGCTGCAGGAAGCTCCAGGGCGGCTCGGGATAGCCGCGCGGCCAGGTCGCCCGGCTGCCGTGGAAGAAGCCGTAGTCGCTGCCGTCCAGGTACATGAAGTCGATGCCGAGCCCGACCCGGTCGGCCCCGACGATGCCGGCGACGTGCGCGGCGTGCCGCGCCATCGCGGCCGGGATGTGGTCGCCCGCGGCCCCCAGGAAGAAGCCGACGCCGTTGATGCCGACATAGCCGCCGCACTCGGCGATCCGACGCAGCTGTTCGTCGGTGACGTTCCGCTCGTGGTCGAACAGCGCGCGGGCGTTGGAGTGCGAGAACAGCGGCGGACGGCCCAGCCCCAGCGCCATCACGTCGAAGGTCGTGCGCTCGCCGCAGTGGCTGAGGTCGACCCGCATGCCGGCCCGGTCCATCCGCTCGACCAGCCGTCTCCCGGCGGCCGACAGGCCGGCGTTCCGCGGCTCGTGGCAACCGTCGGCGAAGGCGTTGGCCGCGTTGTAGGCGAGGATCGCCCGCCGGATGCCGGCCTCGGCGAAGGCGTCGACCAGATCGAGGTCGCCGAGGAACGGGGTCGCGGTCTGGAAATGGAACGACACCGACAGCCGGCCGGCCGCGCGTGCCGCCTCGATGCCGTCGCGGTCGTGGGCAACCGGGATATCCGCCGACCGCAGCTGCGCCCGCAGCCAGCCGAGGGTCGACAGCGCCTGCGCCGCGTCCTCCGTCGCAGCCGCCGCGGTCAGCGAGACGTGGTCGTAGCCGGCCCGGTGCATCCGAGCGAGATAAGCGCCCAGGTCGGAGCCCGGCGGCAGGAATTGTCGGGTCCACGGCAGCAGCCCGTCGCACACCGCCACCTCGGCGAGCGCCGGCCGCGTGGCCCGCCACTGCGGCATCGCGCCCGCCATCCCACCCGGCATCACAGCCCCCAGGCGGCGCGCACCCGCTCGCGGATCCCGGTCAGGCGCTCGACCGGCTCGTTGGCGAACACGAAGCGCAGGTAGCGGCCGGCCTGGTCGTCGGCGCCCCAGCCGGTCATCGGGGTGGCGGCGATCCGGCCCTTGTCGAACAGCCGGGCCGAGGCGTCGGCCGGCGCCATGCCAAGCGCCGCGGTGTCGATCAGCAGCGACCAGCCGCCGTCCGGCCTGACCACCGGCAGGTCCGCCATCTCCGACAGGATCACGTCGCGCCGGCGCCGCCACTCCCGGGTGGCCGCGGCGACCCCGTCGTCGGTCGCCGTCAGCGCCGCCGCCGCCCCCGGCATGGCGATGCCGACCTGGCAGACCACGTTGGTCAGCCCGACCAGCCCGACGTCGTTCATCAGCGGCTTCGGCCCGACGATCCAGCCGACCCGCCAGCCGATCATCCGGTACTCCTTCGACACGCAGCCGACGGTGACCGTGCGCTCCGCCAGCCCGTCCAGCGCGGCCGGATGGATGACCGGGCGGTCGGTGTACAGGATCCGCTCCATGGCGGCGTCGTTCAGCACCCAGGCGCCGGTGCGCTGGACCAGCTCGGCGATCGCCTGCCACTCCTCAGGGGTGTGGACCACGCCGCTCGGCATCGACGGGCTCATGGTCAGCACCGCCCTGGTGCGGTCGGAGGCGGCATCGCGCAGCCTGTCCAGGTCGAGCCGCCAGCCGCCGTCGACGACCCGCAGCGGCACCAGCCGGGGCACCCCGCCGGCCAGCCGGATCCGGTTGAGCAGCCCGGCATAGGCGGGATCGGTGATCACCACCTCGTCGCCCGGCTCCAGGATCGCCAGCAGCACGTTGAGGATCCCGGAGAGCCCGCCGGCCGAGATCACGCACTGGCTCTCCCAGTCGTAGGCGACGCCGGTATCCGCCGACAGCCGGGCCGCCGCCGCCTGCCGCAGCGACGCGATTCCCAGGAACGGCAGGTAGCTGTTGGCGGCGTCGCGGGTGACCGCCGCGACCGTCGCAGCGACCGCCTCGGGCGGCGGCGGGATGTCGGTATCGAGGTTCTCCAGGCGCAGCATCCGGTCGTCACCGACCGCGTCGGCGGCGTTGCCCATGCGGTCGACGCCGATCCCGGGGATATGAGCGAGGCGGGAAACTGTCATCGGATTCTCCAAATTGGATCCAATCTTGAATGCACGGATACAACGTCCCATCCTGCGATTCAACACCAAGCGTCCCGGAGCCCCGATGCCGTCCTCGCCCGCCACGCCGATCCAGCGAACGCCACGACCGAAGGCCGGCGACCAGGTGGCGGCCCTGGTCGAGACCCTGCGCGCGCAGATCGTCTCCGGCGAGCTCAGGCCCGGCGAGCCATTGCGCCAGGAACTGCTGGCCGACCGGTTCGCCACCAGCCGGATGCCGGTCCGCGAGGCCCTGCGGGTGCTGGAGAGCGAGGGGCTGGTGGTGTTGGTGCCGCACAAGGGCGCCGCCGTGGCGCCGCTGGACCCGGCCGAACTCGAGGAGGTCTACGAGATGCGGGTGGCGGCCGAGACCCTGGCCCTGCGGCGGGCGATTCCCGAGCTGTCGAACGCCCAGATCGACCGGGCCGAGCGCATCCAGGACCGGGCCGAGGCGGCGGGGATGCAGGATTTCGGCGCCCTGAACAAGGCGTTCCACACGACGCTGTACGTGCCCTGCGGCCGCCCGCGCCTGCTGGCGCACATCGCGGCCCTGGGCGACGTCGCCGACCGCTACCTGACCTTCACGGCCGGCTCGCTCGACTATCGCGACCGCTCGCACCGGGAGCACCGGGCGCTGCTGGCGGCGTGCCGGCAGCGCGACGAGGCGGCGGCGGTCGACCTGCTGACCCGGCACATATCGGAGGCCGGCAAGACCCTGCTGCGCTACCTCCGCGACCAGCCGGCCGGCGACGGCTGAGCCGAGCCCCGAAACGCAAAACCCCCGCGCCGAGGCGCGGGGGTCTGCCGGATCTTCCTGGCGTCGGAAAGACGCTCAGAACTTCTCCTTGACCTTCAGAACCTGGCGACCGCGGTACATGCCGGTCTTCAGGTCGACGTGGTGCGGTCGGTGCAGCTCGCCGGTATCCGGGCTCTCGACATAGGCGTCGGACTGGATCCGGTCGTGCGCCCGGCGCATACCCCGCTTGGACGGGGAGGTCTTTCGCTTCGGAACGGCCATCGTTCGCACTCCACAAGAAACGCGTCGCTGCGGGCGAGCCCGCAACGGAGCGCGCGTTATACGGGCTCGCGTTCGGCGATGCAAGGGCGCTTGCGCACCCGCGGCTCAGATGCGGTCGAGATCCCGGAGGAACCCGATCAGCCGGGCGCTGACCTCGTCCGGCCGCTCCTGCTGGGTCCAGTGCCCGCAGCCCGGCAGGACGACCGTGTCCCGGAGCCCGGGCACGAACGCCGGCAGGTTCGCCAGCAGGCGCTCCATGCCCTTGAAGGTGTACACCAGGTCGCGGTCGCCGACGATATAGAGCGCCGGAACCGTCACCTGCGCCCCGGCGAACGCCCCGAGCAGTTCCCAGCTGCGGTCGATGTTGCGGTACCAGTTGAGGCCGCCGGTGAAGCCGGTCCGCTCGAACTCGGCGACGTAGAAGTCGACGTCGGCCTCGGTCAACCAGGACGGCGGGTGGCCCGGATCCGGCAGGCGGTCCAGGAACCCGCCACGCCGCGGCACCATGGTGATGTCGCCGGTTTCGGCCGAATCGCCGGAGGCGCCGTACAGCACGCCGCGGATAGTTGCCCGGACGTCGCGCTGCAGTTCGGCCTCGGCGGCACCCGACTGCTGGAAGTAGAGCTGGTAGAACCACTCGTCCCCGGTCTGCGGCATGCCCGCGGTCGGCCGGCCCGAGCCGCGCGGCCGGAACGGCACGCTGAGTCCAGCGACGGCGCGGAACCGGTCCGGCCGCAACAGGGCGGCGTGCCACGCCACCGGTGCGCCCCAGTCGTGGCCGACGATCACCGCCTGCTGCTCGCCCAGCGCGTCCAGCAGCCCGACCATGTCGCCGACGAGGTGCAGCAGCGTGTACTGGCCCGGGGCAGCCGGCCGCTCGGTCCCGCCATAGCCCCGCATGTCCGGCGCGACCGCGCGGTAGCCCGCGGCGGCCAGTGACCGGAGCTGGTGCCGCCAGGAGTACCAGGACTCCGGAAACCCGTGGCACAGCAGCACCGGCGGCCCCTCGCCGGCCTCGGCGACGTGCATGCGGATGCCATTCGCGCTGACCGTCGAGTGCTTGATGTCCATCGCGGCATCTCCCCCGGTGCGACACGTGCCGACGTCCGCTATGGTCGCACGGCCCGGCCGGCCGATCCATTTTTGGGCCGCCCGAACCCTGTCACACGACGGTCACTTGCGCGCCTGCCCGCAGGGGCACTATCGCTCTCTTCCCCATTGGTTTCGAACCTCGCCATGAGCCTGACCTTCAGCAATGCCCGCCTCGTCCTGAACGACCGCGTCGCCACCGGCACCCTGGCGATCGCGGACGGCCGAATCGTGCGGGTCGACGACACCCCGGCGGCGCCGGCCGGCGCGCTGGACCTGGACGGCGACTTCCTGATGCCCGGCCTCGTCGACCTGCACAGCGACAACGTCGAGAACCACTACCAGCCGCGGCCGCAGGTCTACTGGGACCCGGTCTCGGCGGTGATCAACCACGACGGCGAGGTCGCATCGTCCGGGATCACCACGATCTACGACGCCCTCTGCCTCGGGCTGACCGAGAAGGGCGAACTGCGGGCCCAGCACCTGCGACCGATCGTCGGCGGCGTCGCCGAGGCCCGGGCGGCCGGCATGCTGCGGGTCGACCACCGGGTCCACCTACGTTGCGAGGTGATCGGCCCGAAGGTGCTCGACCAGCTCGCGACTTTCGACGACGACCCGCTGATCGGGCTGGTCTCGGTGATGGATCACGCGCCGGGCCAGCGCCAGACTGCCGACATCGACGTCTGGTTCCGCATGCGCCGCGAGGTCGACGGCTTGAGCGAGCAACAGGCCCACGCCGATTTCGAGCGACTGACCGCCGCCTCGCGCGAGCTCGGCCCGCGCCAGCGCCGGGCGGTCGCGGCCTGGGCCGCCGGTCGCGGCTTGGGGCTGGCCAGCCACGACGACCAGACCGAGGACCATGTCGCCGAGTCGGCGGAGATCGGCTGCACCATCGCCGAGTTCCCGACCACGCTCGAGGCCACCCGGGCGTCGCGGCGGCTCGGCCTGCGGGTGATGATGGGCGGGCCGAACCTGGTGCGCGGCAGGTCGTCCTACGGCAACGTCACGGCCCGCGACCTCGCCGCCGCGGACCTGCTCGACATCGTCTCCTCCGACTACGTCCCGGCCAGCATGCTGCACGCGGCCTTCACGCTGGCCTCGACGGTCCAGGGATGGAACCTGCCGCGCGCAATCGCCACCGTCACCTCGGCTCCTGCCGAAGCCGCCGGCCTCGCCGACCGCGGCCGGATCGCCGTCGGGCTGCGGGCCGACCTGATCCGGGTCCGGGTGATCGACGGGCGGCCGGTGGTCCGCGGAGTCTGGGTCGCCGGCGAGCGGGTGGCGTGATCGCCCGCCGCCGGCTTCTGGCATTGGCCGCAGCCCTTGCCGCCACGGCCTGCAGCGGGCCGGTGCCGCCCTGTGTGCCGCGGATCGTCGTCGACGTCGGGCACACGCCGGACGCGCCGGGCACCACGAGCGCTGCCGGGATCGACGAGCTGACGTTCAACCGCCGGTTCGCGGCCCGGCTGGACGAGGCCCTCCACGCGCTGCTGCCGCCGGGCGGGACGGCCACCGTGATCGAGACTGCCGATCCCGACCCGCGCCTGGACCGAAGGGTCGCCGCGCTGGCCGCCGCCGCCCCGTCGCTCATCCTGTCGGTGCACCACGACTCGGTGCAGGAGCGCTACCTCACCCGCCGCACCGTGGATGGGCGGGAGCAGACGCAGACCGACGCCGCCGCCGGCTTCTCGCTGTTCGTGCCGGCCGACACCGCGGTGGCCGCGGACAGCCGGCAGGCCGCAACGGCCATCGCCGACGCGCTGCTGGCGATCGGCGAGCGCCCCAGCCTGCACCACGCCGAGCCGATCGACGGCGAGAACCGGCGACTGCTCGATCCGGCGCGCGGCATCTATGCCGGCGACTTCCTGAAGATCCTGCGCACGGCGGCGGCGCCGGCGGTGCTGCTCGAGGTCGGCGTCATCAAGAACCCTGCCGAGGAGCAGCGACTCTCGGATCCGGAGACGATCGGGCGGATCGCCGGCGCGGTCGCGCGCGCGGTCGCCGCCTCACCCTGTCGCTGATCCATCCGTTCCCGCCTCGACGGCCTCCGGCTCGAATCGGTAGCGGAAGTCGCAGTGCGTGGCGCCGCCCATGATGGTCTGGGTCCGCTCCAGGGTGATCCGCGGGTCGAAGCCCTGGCAGAACGTGCCGTCCCGCCCGCAGGACAGCAGGTGGCCGATCTCGCCCAGCCCCATCTCCCGGTACATCTCGGAATAGCGGCAGCGGGTGACGTTGAAGTCGAGGCGGTCCGCACCCCGGTCGACATGCTCGATCTCCAGCGCGCCGCCCGCGGTCCAGTGCCGCTGGATGTCAGCGAAGCCGTCGAGCCCGAGATTGCCGCCGGACGCCTCGGCGAAGCTCCTGCCCTGGGCGATCGCCGCCTTCTCGATCGCCGCCCCCAGGATCGCCTGCGCGGTCTCGACGCCCAGGCGCGCGACCATCTCGTCGTAGATCGGCTTGATGACCCGTGCCTCGATCCGCCGCTGCTCGAGGATCGGCAGCGGCTCGTTCCCTGCGCTCATGATCGCCCTCCGCTAGATCTGGTCCTGGCCGACCGGCCGCGACAGCCGGCGGTCGGCCTCGCTCACCTCGTCGACAACCGCCGCCACCGACGGCCGGGCGGACGCCCGCTCGTACCATGCCCGCAGATCGGGGACCGCGTCGAGGCGCGGGCCGCCCAGGCGCAGCGAGTACATGATGCTCATGACCATCGCCACGTCGGCGATGGAGAACTCGCCACAGAGATACGGGCCGTCGAGCCTTTGCTCGACCAGGCGATACAGGCCGGCCAGTTCCTGCTCGGCCCGGGCGGCTTCGTCGTCGAGCTGCCGGCGGCGGACCGGGTCCGGGCTCTCCGGCTCGGTCCGGTACATCAGCCGGCTGAGCGGCTTCAGCAGGATCTCGTCGGCGGTGAGTTCCAGCAGCCGACAACGGGCGCGCGCCTTCGGGTCCCGCGGCATCAGCGGCGGCTCCGGATACGCCTCGTCCAAGTACTCGAGGATCACGGTCGAGTCGAACAACGCCAGGTCGCCGTCGACCAGCACCGGGACCTGGCCCTTGGGGTTGGCGGCGATCACCGCCGGGTGCTTCGGTGCGTATCCCTCGGTCTGGGAGAACGCCACCATCTCGCGCTCGTACGACAGGCCTTTCTCGGTCAATGCGATCTCGACCTTCCGGGAGAACAGGCTGAGCGGTCCGGAATAGAGTTTCAACGCTTGGCTCCGTCGCGATTGTGACGGGAACATACCAAGAACACAATTGAGCTCAAAGGTCTACCGCGCGCTGTAGCCGCCGTCCATCAGCAGGTCGGCCCCGGTCATGAAGCTGCTCTCGGGCGAAGCCAGGAACACCGCCCCCTTCGCCATCTCCTCCGGGCGGCCGAGCCGGCCGAGTGGGTGCATCGGCTTGCCCCACTCCTCCTCGGCCCGTTCCGGGCTGCCGTGCCGCGAGAACAGCCGGTCGGTGGCGGTGCCGCCCGGCGACAGCGTGTTGACCCGGATTCCGTCGGCAGCGTGGTCGAGCGCCATCACCTTGGCGAGCTGTACGAGCCCGCCCTTGGTCGTGCAGTAGGCGGCGCTGCCGGGGTTGCCGACCCGGGCCATCTGCGAGGCGGTCAGGATGACCGAGCCGCCGCCGGCCCGCTTGAGGTGCGGGATGCCGTGCTTGCAGAGGTGGAAGGCGCCGGTCAGGTTGACCGCCAGGGCCTGGGCCCAGTCGGCCTCGTCCAGGTCCTCGACCGTGGCGGCCGGGGTCAGGGTGGCGGCGTTGGCCACCAGGATGTCCAGGCCGCCGAAAGCCTCGACCGCGGCGTCGACCGCATCCAGCACCGAGTCGGTCGACCGCACGTCGCAGTAGCCGCCCTCGGCCTTGCCGCCGCCGGCGCGGATGGCGGCGGCCACCGCCTCCGCCTCGCCGCCGTGCAGGTCGGCACACCACACCGCCGCCCCTTCCGCGGCGAACGCCTCGACGATCGCCTTGCCGATGCCGCGCGCCGCTCCCGTCACGATCGCCGCCTTGTCCGCCAGGCGGTTGGCACCGGCATCGGCCATGTCACTTCTCCTCGGCTGGGGTCACGATGCCGCCGGACACGGAGCGCGGGTCCCGCAGGGTCCAGCGCCCGCTCTCGACGGTGTGCAGGAAGTCCTCGACGACGGCGTTGAACAGCGCCGGCTCCTCGAGGTTCATGGTGTGGCCGGTCTTCGGCAGCACCGAGAGCGCCGACGACGGGATGTTGCGCTTCATGAAGTTGCCGGGATCGAGGCACGGCTCGTCCTCGTCGCCGTTCACGATCAGGGTCGGCACGGTCAGCGCCTGCATCTCGTCGACCAGGTCGTAGAGCGACGGCCGGCGGGCCTGAACGCCGCGCATGGTGTTGGCCGAGCCCAGGGTCGAATGCTCGCAGAGCTGGGTCTCGAACTCCTTCCAGCCGCGCGGGTCCTTGGCCTGGAATTGCACCCGGGTCGGGCCGATGGCGTAGCTCTTTCCGACCACCGCCATGCCCTCGGCGGCGATCCGGGCGGCGGTCGCCTCGGTCTCCTTGCGGAACTGTTCGCGCTTGTCGGCCTGGGCACCGTAGCCGCAGCCGGCCACGGTCAGCGACAACGCCCGGTCGGGATACCGGAAGCCGAAATGCAGGGTCGCGAACCCGCCCATCGACAGGCCGACGATGTGGGCGGCGTCGATGCCGAGGCCGTCCAGGACCGAGCGGATGTCGTCGCGGGCCCGGTCCTGGCTGTAGGCCTCCGGGCTCTCCGGCACGTCCGAGGGCGGATAGCCGCGCGCGCAATAGGTGATGCAGCGGTAGCGCCGCCCGAAATGCCGCATCTGCGGCTCCCACGACCGCCAGTCGCCGGCGTACTCGTGGACGAACACGATGGGCGTGCCCTCGCCGACCTCCTCGAAATACAGCTTCACCCCGTCGTCGGTCGTGACGTGCGGCATGGCGCGGACCCTCCCCGGCTCGGTTGTCGAACATGGAACACCCCCGCGGACGCGAGGGCAATGGGCGGGACCCCGATCATGCCCGGCGGCGACGGGACAGGACCAGGGCCAAAGTGCCGGCGAACAGGCCGGCCCCGGCGAACGCGACCACCACCGCGGTCAGCGCCGGCAGCGGCCCGGCGATCAGGTGCAGGGCCAGGCAGAAGCTGGCGTACACCACCATCGACGGCTGCGCGGCGTTCAGGGTGGCGGCGGTGAACTCGCGCCCGTAGTGGCCGTACAGCATCCAGCCGGACGCGGTCAGGGTGGTCGGAAACCCGAGCAGGAAGCCGGACCAGACCGGGCCGAGCCACGGGCTGGCGGTCGCCACGCCGGCCACCACGAGACCGGCGACCACGCCGCGCACGATCACGAAGCCCCAGCCGGCCGCCCCCTTGCCGCCGCTCGGTCTGCCGATGTCGCGCCGTCGCAGCAGCCAGGCCAGCAGCGCCCCGCCGCCGGCGCCGGCCATCGCCCACGGCACGGTCGGCGGCAGCGCCTCGGTCAGCAGTGCCCAGGCGGTCCAGGCGCAGACCGCGGCACCCAGCGACAGCAGGAACCCGCCGAATCGCGCGGCATGCACCCAGGCGGTGCAGAACAGCAGGACCGCCCCGGTGATCGCGAAGGCGGTCAGCGCCCCCCGGCTGACGAACGCCGCGTCCTGGTCGAGGGCGATGAAGAAGAACCCGGGGCCGGCGTTGACCGGCAGGGTGATCAGCACGCTGGTCAGCACCGGACCGGCGCGCTGGGCCAGTCGGCCGGCGGCGACGATCACCGCGGCGGTCGCCAGCGCCTTCCAGAGGATCGCGACCAGCAGCAGCACAGGGGTCAGGCCGCCACCACCAGGTCGACCAGCCGGCGGGCGTCGTCCAGAGTCTCCAGGTCGTCGACCATGGCGATCAGGGTCTCGGCATTGGCCGTTGGAACCGGCCCGGCGGCGAAGCCCAGGTTGGTGCGGAACTTCGCCAGGTGCGCCTCGCGGGTCAGCGGCTTGGCCGGGTTGCCGTACACCACCGGGATCGAGCGCGACACCGTCGCCCCGGAGCGCAGCCGCACCTCGACCGTCACCGGCGTCAACGCGTTCGGGTCCGGGTTGCCATTCGGCGCGATCGCGACGCGGCCGGCGAGATCCAGGGTCTCCGGGTCGTTCAGGGCGGCCTCAGTGAAGTCGTCGACCCCGAGCGTTCCGTTGAGCAGCAGGCGGGCCGACGCATAGGCGCCGCACAGCCGCGCGTAGTTCTGGGTCATGCCTCGCTTCGGCGGGCGACCGATCAGGTGGTTGATCAGCGGCGGCACCGACGCCGACACCGCCTCGACCTCGGCGCCGGCAAACCCGTGCTCGGCCGTCAGCTCGCGCAGCGCGTCCATGATGCCGTGGGTGGCGCGGCCGCTCGGGAACGGCTTGTGGGCGACCTCGGCGATCCGCCAGACCCGACCCAGCTTGGCGGTCAGCGCCGCGGCGTCGTAGTCGCCCTCCATCAGCTTCAGATAGCCGAACGGCCCCTCCAGGGTGCCCCGCAGCCCCGGGATGCCGGCCTCGGCCAGCCGCACGGCGGTCACCGCGTTGCGAGCGTTGAAGCCGACCTGCATGGCCAGCAAGGGCGAGCCTTCGGTGTGCGCCTGCATGGTCCCGCCGGCCTGGGCGTAGTACAGGCCGAAGGCGTCGAGCAGCCGGTCGCGATCGAGCCCGATTGCGACGGCGATCGCCGCGACCGCCCCGAAGCCTCCACCGACCGCCGGCCGGAAGAACCGCAGGCCGTTGTTGACCGCCGCGCCGATGTGGCAGGCGACGTCGACCCCCAGGATCACCGCCCGCAGCAGCGCCCGGCCGTCCACCGACCCGCGCGCTTCGGCCTCCGCCATCAGCGCAGCGAACGGCACCGCCATCGGGTGCAGCACCGCCTCCTCGTGGATGCAGTCGAACTCGGAATTATGGATCAGGTAGCCGTTCAGCCCGGCCGCCGCCGGCGCCGGCAGCATCTCGCCGGTGCCCCAGACCCGCGCCCCCTCGCCGGGGGTCATGGCCTGCGTCGAGCCGATCCACTCCCGCACCCACGGCGCCCTGGTTCCGGCGAGACCGACGCCGAGGCTGTCCAGGATGAAGATCTTGGCGGCCCGGATCGCGTCGGCCGGGATGTCCTCGTACCGGGTCGAAACGACGTGGTCGGCAAACCGCTCAATGGCATCGGTCATGAAGGGTCCCTGGCTGGTCGATCGAAGCGACTTGGGGTGGCTGCATCACGGCGGCCCTCGGTCGGTCCGCGCGGTGGCGAGCGTAGCAGCTTGCCGAAATCGCCGGAAAGCGGCTCACGGGGCCGGTATTGGAACAAGCGCGTTTCGTTCGCGGCTTCAGTCCGCGCGGTCTCCAGACTCTTGCCGATGACGGAGGATACCGGTTGAACTAGCATGTTCTAAAGTACGAGCCCACCCTCGCGACCGCTGGGGACCCGCACTTCAGTGACGCCATCGAGCAGGAACGAGCGCCCGCCGCAGCCGGAACTGAGCGCCATCGACCACGTCCTGGACCCCCGGTTGCGCCGGTTCCTTCGCTATTATCTCGACCTGCGGAACGGCCGCCGGGTCCCGTACCGCCATCAGATCTCGCCGCTCGACTTCCCGGACCTGCTCGGCATCGTGTTCCTGTACGAGTTCGATGCGGCCAGCCAGGACTTCTACATCAGACTGGCGGGCGAGCAGATCGCGCAGATGCTGCGCACCGCCCGCGCCGGCGCGAAGCTGTCGGAGGTATTCCCGGCGGATGTGTTTCCGATCGTGCTGGAGCGCTACCGCCGGATCTGCCTGACCCCGTGCGTCATGCACAATGTCGGGCAGGTGTTCCGGTATCTCGGCGGCACCGGCACCGGCGAGCGGATCGCCATGCCCCTGCTCGGCGAGGACGGCGAGCCCGGCTATTTCCTGGGGGCCACGACCTACAGCCTGGCGCACGACCATGGTCCCGGAGACGACGACACGCCGGTCCGGATCACCTACACGCCGCTCTGAGCGACCGCGCCGTCACTCGCCGGCGGCCGGAACCGCCCCGGATCCATCGCTCCGAAGCTCGGCGAAGGCCTGCCGGAGGATCGCCACCGCCGACCTCAGGAACAGTCCAGCCATGGCGGCGGCGACGATGACGTCCGGCCAGCCGGATGCGGTCAGCCAGACGGCGCCGCCCGCGCCCACCACGGCGACGTTGCCGATCGCGTCGTTGCGCGAGCACAGCCACACCGAACGCACGTTGGCGTCGCCGTCGCGCCAGCGGAACAGGATCAGCACGCTCGCCACGTTGGCGGCCAGTGCCAGGAACCCGACGCCCGACATGACGAACGCCTCCGGTACGCCCAGCACGAAGCTCTGCCAAACCGTGGCGGCGAGCACGCCGACGCCCATGGCGGCCAGCGACAGCCCCTTGAACACCGCCGCCCGTGCCCGCCACGCGATCGGCCGACCGATCACCCAGAGGCTCAGGCCGTAGGTCAGGCTGTCGGCCAGGAAGTCCAGCGAATCCGCGGCCAGCGCCATCGAGCCGGACAGCGCGCCGGCACCCAGCTCGACCGCGAACATCGAGGCGTTGATGGCGATGACGGCCCACAGCGCCCGGCGGTAGCCGGCCGACAGGCCGTCGAACTTCACGTCGGTTCCGCAACAGGACATCCGCGGAGCATGGAGACACACCGTTCGGGACACAAGGGTCCGCGGGTTCGCAGCGTCCGCGGGTTCGCAGGGTCGGCGGGTTCGCAGGGAGTGAAGACCATCGCCGGTTGACCAACCAGCCCGCCTATCCGACCGTTACCCGACTTCTGCTGTGGATCGAAGGGAAGCGTCACCGTGAAGCCCGGAGACAGTCGTGCGCCGGGCCGCCGGGCGGTGCTGGCCGGGGCGTCGTCGCTGATCCTGTCCGGATGCGCCGGCGGGCCCGGCCGCAGCGACGGCACCACCGGAACCGCGGTCATCGGCCTGCGGATCGCGAACACGCTCGAGCTCGGTGCCGCCCGCGACCGCCACTTCGGCGGGCTCGCGAACCTGTTTCACCGGGCCGACCCCTGGGCCTCCCTGTCGTTCGGGCAAGTCGACCCGGCGACCGGCGGGGTCGACATGCCGTGGTTCGCGACCCTGAAGAACGTCAAGGCCGAGGTGACGACCAAGGGCTTCGCGACGTCGTTCGAAGCGGTCAGCCTGGTTCCCGGCCGCTACGTCACCTTGAACGCCCACTTCATCCCCGATCCGTCCGCCTACTACCGGACCGACTACGTGCTGGAGTTCAGCAGCCGCTACGGCAGCCGGGCCAGGGCCGAGGATCTCGTCGGCTATCAGTTCGACATCGCCGCCGGAGAACTGGTCTACGTCGGCACCATCGTGCTGGCGCTCGGCGGCAAGGGCGGCGGCGAGAGCAGCATCAGGTACGGTCACGCCGTTCCGCGGCTGGTCGACGAGTTCACCATGGCGGCGGCCCGGCACCCGGCCCTGCATGCCCTGGGGCGCGAGCGCGGCACGCGACTCATGACGCTGTTCTCGAACCGGCTGCCGCACCTGTTCCGACAGCAACCTCCGGCGCCCACTCCGGCTGCCCCCGCTCCGGCCGCGCCCGCTCCGGCCGCGCCCGCTCCGGCCGCGCCCGCTCCGGCCGCCCCGGTGCCTGCGGCCCCGCCGGCACGCCCACGGAACGTTCCCCGCATCGGCTAGAACCAGCGGTGCCCGCCCTTGACTCGCCCGGCAAATTAATTAATCAATCGATCTATTAATTCGATACGGAGAGGCCATGCCAGCTGCCGAGCAGACACGCCGGGCCGGCCGCCCCCAGGGCAACCCGGAGACCGGCGAGCGTTGCCTGGACGCCGCCGAGGCGCTGTTCGCCACCGGCGGCTTCGCCGGCACCGGCATGCGTGACATCGCCCGGCGGGCCGACGTCACCATCGCGACGCTGGCCTACCACTTCGGCTCCAAGGAGAAACTGTACGGCCGGGTGCTCGCCCGGGTCGCCGGCAGCATCGAGCCCTACCTGCCGGCAACCACGCCGACGCCCGGCTCGCCGGCTGCCGTCGCCGCGATCGTCGAACGGTTCCTGGACTGGGCCCTCGATCACCGGGACTACAACGCCCTGCTGCTGCGCGAGCTGATGGAGAACCCCGAGCGGGCCCGCCGGGCACGTCGCTGGTACCTGCTGCCGCTGATCGAGGCCTACGCCGCCGCCATCCGCGACGGCCAGCGCCGCGGCACCGTCGGCCCCTGCGACCCGGAGATGACGGCGTTCCACGCCACCGGGGCGATCACCCACTTCGTCGCCTCGACCGCCACCATCGGCCGGATGCTGGGGCACGACGACGAGGCCGAGACGGTCGACCGGTTCCGCCGCACCCTGCAGGCCAACCTCCTGGCGATGCTAACGCCGGCGGCAGCGGCCGCGGCGGAGGCCTGAGATGAACGCGCCCTCCGGCCAGGTCCTTCCGCGCGAGACCTGCGTGCTGCGCTACGCCCTGGAGCGGCACGCCGCGGCCCGCGGTGGCGACACCTACGCGGTGTTCGAGGACGGCAGCCGCTGGAGCTTCGCCGACACCCTCGCCCATGTCCGCACGACGGCGGCCGGCCTGCAGGCGCTCGGCGTGCGCCAGGGCGACCGGGTGCTGATCATGCTGCCGAACGGCGCCTTCGGTCTGCGCGCGATGTTCGCCGCGAACTGGCTCGGCGCGGTCATGGTGCCGACCAACACCGCCTACCGCGGCGCCCTGCTGGAGCATGTGATCGCCGACAGCCGGGCCAAGGTCGCGGTGGTCGACGCCGCGCTGCTTTCGCGCGTGATCGAGGGCGAAACGGCGGCGCTGAAGCGGATCGTGGTGGCCGGTTCCGATGCCCCGCCCCCGTCCCCCGACGGCCTGGAACTGCTCGGCCAGGGCGTGCTGCTCGAGCCCGGCCGCGAGCCGGCGGACCCGGAGCGGCCGATCGAGCCCTGGGACACCCAGTCGATCATCTTCACCTCCGGCACCACCGGCCGGTCCAAGGGCGTGCTGTCGTCCTACATGCACTGCTACACCGCCATGAACCCGGCGACCTGGACCTGCACCCGGGCCGACGACCGGCACCTGCTGCACATGCCGATCTTCCACATCGGCGGCGCCTTCATCGCCGCGATGGCGCTGTGCGTCGGCGCCTCGGTGGCGGTGGTCGAGCGGTTCCGCACCGAGGCGTTCTGGCCGACCGTGCGGCGGCTCGAGGTCACCTCGGTGTTCCTGCTCGGGGCGATGGCGACGTTCCTGCTGAAGGCGCCGGCCGACGACGACGACCGCGAGCATCCACTGCGCCACGTCATGATCGTGCCGCTGGGCGCCGCCGGACCGCCGTTCCGCGAGCGCTTCGGGGTCGATTTCTACACTCTGTTCAACATGACCGAGATCAGCACGCCGCTGATGTCCGGCCCGAACCCGGCCAAGCCCGGGATGTGCGGCCAGCCGCGCGACGGCGTCACCCTGCGCCTGGTCGACGCCCACGACGTGCCGGTGCCGGACGGCACGCCCGGCGAGCTGGTCATCCGCACCGCCGCCCCCTGGACCATGACTCACGGCTATGACGGGCGCCCCGAGGCGACCGCCGAGGCCTGGCGCAACGGCTGGTTCCACACCGGCGACGTGTTCGTGCGCGACGCCGACGGCGACTTCTTCTTCGTCGACCGCCTGAAGGACGCGATCCGCCGGCGCGGCGAGAACATCTCGTCCTGGGAGGTCGAGGTCGAGATCCTGAGCCACCCGGACGTGCGCGAGGCCGCCGTAGTGGCGGTGCCGAGCGAGCACACCGAGGACGAGGTTCTGGCGGTGCTGGCGCCCGTCGCGGGCCGCACCATCGACCCGGCGGCCGTCATTGCGCACCTGGAGCCGCGGCTCGCCCGCTTCATGATCCCCCGCTACATCCGTATCGTCGACGACCTGCCCAAGACCCCGACCGCCAAGGTCGAGAAGCACGTCCTGCGCGCCCAGGGTCTGGACGGCCCGTACTGGGACCGCGAGAAGCCGGGAGGCCGATCGTGACCCGCTGCGATCAGGCCTACAGCCCAGCCCTTCCCCCTCCCGCCGTCATTCCGGAGCGGACCGCCGCAGGCGGAACGCATCCGGAACCCACCCGCCGCGTCCCTCGCCCGTCGCTCCGTGGGTTCCGGCTCGGCCGCGCCGGCGCGCGCCCGTCCGGAATGACGACATGCGGGTGGGACGGCCGGCCGCCGCCTTGCCCCCCTCCCGTCGTCGTACCGGACCCCGCCCGCCGCCCTCGCCCGTCGCTCCGCAGGTTCCGGCTCGACCGCGCCGATGCGCGCCCGTCCGGAATGACGTGGGGGTGGGACGGCCGGCCGCCGCCTTGTCCCCTTCCCGCCGTCATTCCGGAGCGGGCCGCCGCACGCGGCACGCATCCGGAACCCACCCGCCGCACGGCGGAACGAATGCAGCCCCCACACCCAGCCAGCCGCGAGAGGAAACCGTCGTGAGCCGAACCGTCGTCCGCGTCTACTCGGACTACAAGAGCCCCTACGCCTACGTCGCCGTGCGCCCGGCCTACCAGCTCGCCGAGGACTACGGGCTGGAGCTGGAGTGGCGGCCCTACACGCTGCGGATCGAGGAGTATCTGGGGGCGGTCGAGACCCGCAACGCCCATTGCTGGCGGCGGGTGCGGTACTCCTACATGGACGCCCGGCGCTACGCCAACAAGCAGGGGCTGATCCTGAAGGGCACCAAACGGGTCTACAATGGCTACTACGCCAATGCCGGCATGCTGTGGGCCCAGCAGGCCGGGGTGTTCCGGCCCTACCACGACACCGTGTTCGACCGGTTCTGGAAGCAGGAGCTGGACATCGACGTGCTGGACGAGATGAAGGCGCTGGTCGCCGGCATCGGCGGCGACCCGGAGGCCTACGCCGCCTGGGTCGAGGGCCCGGGCCGGGCCGAGATGGACGCCAACATCGAGGAGGCCGAGGCGATGGGCGTGTTCGGCGTCCCGATGTTCGTTCTCGACGGCGAGCTGTTCTGGGGCGGCGACAGGATCGACCTGCTGAAGGAGCGGCTAGAGGAGCGGAGAAGGTAGAGCAGGCAGCCGAGTCTAGGCGAATTCCGGTCTCTCCCGCGAGAGAAACAGCGCGACACTCAGCTGCAATTGTTGCTTCCGCCGCGGCCATGAAAAGCTGCGGACGCCACCCCGTGTCCTCTACTGGATTGCAGGCGGCACTACAGAACTACTCGTGAAGCTAAGGACTCACCGTGCCCCGGCAAGATCACCTCAACACCAGACACCTGCTTTCCCTTCATAAAATCTACAAGCCACTTCGCCCTAGCTACTCTAAAATCGTCCCAATTCCATGTGCTCCCAACTTGACCGGCTGGTAACTGCGCACGTGCAACATCAGAAAACTCGCTTGCCATGCATATCGCAACCGATTGCTCGGCACCCGTGCGTTTGATCACACTTGCTGTCCGTCGGGGCACCAAAAAGATATTCAATGCCCCTCTAAATTCCACCTCCGGCCGATATTGCTGAGGGTTCCGATGGAACACTTCTTCCACTTCATCCAACGCGAATAGGTTGGCAACTTCCATCTCGTCCGAGATAACTGCGGATAGCTCGCTTCCCATCCGGTTCTCGATATCTGAGACAGCCGCACAAACAACTGCATTCCACAGGGCCTTCTGGCTCTTCTTAGTCGCAGTAGCCGGCACAAGAACGCGAGTTTCGCCGGAGCGATACCCAGAGCGGTCACCCGCCCGAATCGACTTGAAATGACTCACCAAGCGAGTGTTGGCCGCAGCATCATATGCGCCAGCAAAACTCGCATACCAGAACCACTCAGAAAAAAGATCAGGATCTGCGTCCAGACGCCCATCAGTCTGAAGCGCGATAAATGGCGGGAGAAGGTTCGAGTACGGCATATATTCTCTGCGCAATACGCCACACTCTCTTCGCAAGAACTGAACAACCATATCTGTCGATTGTATAACGCTATCCCAATTCTCCTGAACTTCATATTTAGACAAGTTCAATACCGCAGACTGCCGTAGGTCGACCTTTCTACTCATCAGCGCAATTGCCTGAAGCAACGGCATGCCGTCGTCACCAAAAAAATCGTTAATAGATACAAACTTCTCCTTCGCTTCTATCCATCTCTCACGCAGATTCCAACCTGGATCGAATGACTTCGCAACCATCAGATCAAACGTATTCAGCGTCAGTCCCGTCTTATTAACTTTCTCAAAAATTCTAGCAATAGCACTTGCGTCAGTCTTCTTGCTGAGCAGGACTACCGGAAACTCATACGAGTGAATAGGGCTAAGTTTATATGTATAAAAATCTGTGATTGCCTTCTTTAATATTTCTCGTCTTTTTATATCATCCACTAGTTTTAAGACATCATCTCGCCATGAGAAGAAATCCGTGGCCGATTTTAAGCACGATACTGGAATTACCCTACCGTCCAAATTCGCCGTCAAAGAACTATACTGCCTATCCCACACGTCTTTCCTATAGGAAACGATCAGATCTTCAAGCTCTTGATCTTCAGGCAAATCCCATTTAATTGCGAAGACTGACTCGCCTGACTCATACAGGGCTTGATAAAGCGATGTAAGACGTTGTTGACCGTCCAACACCGCATAACTCACTTCATCTAGCTGTGGCGCACCTTCCATCGGCCTAAGCTCGAAGAGCGTACTACTCCCCTCCAAAAACAATAGGCTGCCCGCCGGCCATCCCAGGAACACTGTTGCAAGCAACGACCTGATGTCTGTCTCAGACCAATCAAAATCCCTTTGGAACTCCGGAATGCCCAACGTCCCCTGAGCAACCCCTTCCACAAGGTTGCTCAGGTGATACATCTGAACAGTTGCCTTCGATGCACGCACCGTCACACCTCATTCTCAAATTTTATCGGGGCACTCTCCAGTCGTTCCATTTGTCTTAAAAACCAACTTGATGGATATGACTGACGATCCCCAAAATATACATACGCAAAATCATGATCTGCACCTTCACGGCCCATTGCCCCAGTCAAAACAAGAACCGTGATGTTATCTGACAAAACAAGCGATTGCAGCGGCCTTCTTTCTGAAATTTTAATAGAAACTCTGCTACCTTCTTTTATTGCCCCCTCTTCTTTTTGAGCACTCCACATTTTCTCAATTTGCGCTACACATCCGTCTATTGCTGCTTTGTACGTCATCTCGTCAAATCCAAGACTCTCCGCAAGATCGGAAATGTACGGAGCTTCAATATCTGGAAACATAAACTCGATACTCACCGGCCTTTGTCTCGCGCTATCCAATAATATATGAAAGTTTCCCGCCACCCATGGAACCGGCTCAAGCAGCAAAGCACGATAGTGCGATTTATTTGAAAGTATTTCATTCCATTTTACGGTTCTATATTTTCCAATTGCCACCAATTGACCATCCATCACACTCCTTTGTATTCCAACAATCTTGATTACCTCACGATATAAACTACGCCTTAGCGCGATATCGAATAGTAGGGACAGTGAGCCAACCGATACTAATGTCGTGGCCAGCGCAAGTACGCTTACTTGAATCCATTCAGTTTGAATCTGTGCGCTATTGCCTGCGATCAACAGCCCAGCCGCTGCGGTGACGACGGCAGTCAACCTGGCACGCCAGTTTGTCACCTCTTGCGTAAGGGCAATATCTTCCGGAATAGTCATATGTCGCACGCATAGGCTGAGGGACCGCGTGTCAGAAATTGATCATGCCTCCATGGGAGTTGCAAGTAGTGTTGATTCTACGAGGGACTCGCGGCTGGTGAGCTGTCTGAGCTAGAGACGTCACCGCACTCGGACCACAAAGTCATTCACGACTCGCTGCAGTCGCCTAGCAACCGCACTTTGCGCTCGCTCCCTTCCCCGCCCCTCACGCCGCCTGCGCGATCTGCCAGCCGATCTGTGCCAGCCGCGGCGCCTTGGCGCCGACTTCGAGCGCGTCGAGTGAGCTGGCGTTGCCGGCCAGGCCGCGGGCGTACACACCCTGGCAGATCGCGGCCAGCCGGAAGAACGAGAACGCCCGGAAGAACGGCATGTCCGGGATGCTGTCGCGGCCGGTGCGCCGGCAGTAGGCGGCGACGTAGTCCTCCTCCGCCGGGATGCCGCGCGCCGCCAGGTCCAGCCCGACCATGCCCTTCAGCGCCTTCTCGTCGTACGGCATGCGGTACGGCATGCAGTTGTAGGCGAGATCGGACAGCGGGTGGCCGAGGGTGCCGAGCTCCCAGTCCAGGATCGCGATCACCTTCGGCTCGGCCGGGTGCAGCATCAGGTTCGGCAGCCGGAAGTCGCCGTGCACGATCGACACCTCGTCGGCCGGCTGCTCGCGCTCGAGCAGCCAGGCGATCAGGTTGTCCATGTCCGGCATCGGATCGGTCTTGGAGGCCTCGAACTGCTTCGACCAGCGGTCGATCTGCCGGCCGACGTAGTTCGCCGGCTTGCCGAAATCGCCGAGCCCGACCGCCGCCGGGTCGACGTTGTGCAGCTTGGCCAGGGCGTCGTTCATGGAATCCCAGATCGCCGCCCGCTCGTCCGGCGAATAGCCCTCGTCGAGCGACGGCTCGCCCGGGATCCGGCCCTCCAGGAAGTCCATGACGTAGAACGCGGTGCCGATGACGTCAGTGTCCTCGCACAGCAGCCGCATGACCGGCACCGGCACGTCGGTCTGCGCCAGTGCCGCCATCACCCGGTACTCGCGCTCGACCATGTGGGCCGACGGCAGCAGCTTCCCCGGCGGCTTCTTGCGCAGCACGTAGGCGTGCTCGCCGGCCTCGACCCGGAAGGTCGGGTTGGACTGGCCGCCCTGGAACTGCAGGACCGTCAGGCCGCGCCCGGCGCCCGGCAGGCCCTGCTCGGCCAGCCAGCGGTCGAGGGCCGCCTCGTCGAACCGGTGGGCCTCGGTGACCGGCCCCAGCGTCGCCATGCCGTGCTCCTTCTCAACGTCATGCGTATTCGTACAGTCCCCGTGTCCGGGGTCCAGGCCTTCGATGCCGCCCGTCGCACCGTGGCTCCCGGAGCCAGGCGCTGGCGCGCCTCCTCCGGGATGACGAGCTGGCGGGGTACAAAGCAGGAGGCCGCTACCTTTGCTCCGTCATCCCGGAGAGTCCCGGACCTGATCCGGGACGGCTCCGGGACCCACCAGGCGACGGGCTCTTCCCCTCAGGACGGGTCGCCGACCGTGCGGCCGCCGTCGGCGACGATGGTCTGGCCGGTGATGAACGAGGCGCTGTCGGACGCCAGGAAGGTCGCCAGCGCGGCGATCTCGACCGGCTCGCCGATGCGGCCGAGCGGGGTCATCCGCTCCATGATCGCGAGCCGCTTCGGATCCTCCCAGAGCGCGCGGGCGAAGTCGGTGCGGATCAGCCCCGGCGCGATCGCGTTGACCCGGACGTCGGCGCCGCCCCACTCGACCGCGAGGTTGCGCACCAGCTGCTGCTCGGCCGCCTTGGAAACCCCGTAGATGCCGAGCTTGCGGTTGCCGTACATCGAGGCGATCGACGAGATCAGGATGATCGCCCCTCCCTGCTTCCGCTCGGCCATGCCCGGCGCCACCATGTTGCAGAGCCAGAACGCGCTCTTCACGTTGGTGGTCATGATCTTGTCGTAGGCCTCGTCGGAGACCTCGTGCATCGGGCCGAACACCGGGTTGGTGGCGGCGTTGCAGACCAGCACGTCGACCTTGCCGTAGGTCCGGATCGCGGCGGCGCTCAGCGCCTCCAGGTCGTCCTTGCGGCCGATGTTGCAGGCGAAGGCGGTGGCCTCGCCGCCGGCGGCGCGGATGCCCTCGACCACCGCGTCGCAGGCCTCCTGCTTGCGGCTGGAGACGATCACCTTGGCGCCCTGGGCCGCCATGGTCTCGGCGATGGCGCGGCCGATGCCGCGGGACGAGCCGGTGACCAGGGCCACCTTGCCGGTGAGTTCGAACATCGTCGGCGTTTCCTCTCTGCCTTTTTTCCGTCAACGGGGCGGATCGCCCCCAACAGTCCTCATCCCGGACCGGGTCGCCGCCGGCGACGCGGAGCCGGGAGCAATCGACTGGCCGCTAGGTCCCGGCTCCTCGCGGCGATGCCGCTCCGGCCAGGATGAGGGCCAAGAAAGGGTCACATCGCGGTCACGCCGCCGTCGACCACCAGCTCGGCGCCGGTGACGAAGCCGGAATCGTCGCTCGCCAGGTACAGCACGGCGCCGGCGATGTCGTCCGGGGCGCCCATGCGGCCGAACGGGCTGGCGCTCTCCAGGGCGGCGCGCATGCGGGCCGGGTCGCTGCGGGCGTTGATCATGCGGTCGACCATCGGGGTGTCGGTGTAGGATGGATGCACCGAGTTGCAGCGGATGCCGTAGCCCTTGCGCGCGCAGTGCAGCGCCACCGACTTGGTCAGCATCCGCACCGCGCCCTTGGACGCGCAGTAGGCGCTGAGCTGCGGCGCGCCGACGATGCCGGCGATGCTCGACATGTTGACGATCGAGCCGCCGCCCTGCGCCTTCATGGCCCGCACGCCGTGCTTGCAGCCGAGCATCACGCCCTCGGCGTTGACCGCCATGACCGCGCGCCAGCCCTCCAGGGTGACGTCCTCGATGGTGCCGTCGCTGCGGCTGCCGACCCCGGCGTTGTTCACCAGCACGTCGAGCCGGCCGTGGCGGTCGAGAACGCCGTCGACGGCGGCGATCCACTGGCCCTCGTCGGTGACGTCGAGCGGCACCAGCTCGGCGCTGCCGCCCTCCTCGGCGATCTCGGCGACGACCGCGAGTGCCATGGTCTCCTGGATGTCGGCGACCATCACGGTGGCCCCCTGCTCGGCGAGCATCCGGGCGATCGCCCGACCGATGCCCGACGCCGCCCCCGTCACCAGCGCGATCTTGCCCGCCACCCGGTCCCGCCCGGCCGCCATGCGCACCCTCCACGGTTGGAGTTCTTGTGAACCCTCGTTTCACGCCGCAGCTTAGGGAGAGCGCCACTGGGTGTCGAGCCGTCTGCTCCTGCCGGACCGGTCCCTACTGGGCCGGCTCGCCGACCGCGAGCGGCGCCGGCGGCCGGGCCTCGCGGCCGAGGCGCGGATGGATGCGGCGGGCCAGCAGCGCCAGGCCCAGCGTCACCGCGCCGCCGACCACGAACACCGCCGGCAGCTCGAACACCCGCAACAGCACCGAGAACAGTCCCGGCGGCACGATGTCGGCGACGTCGCGGTAGGTCGAGTAGACCGTGGTCATCTCCGACCGCTCGTGCCGGCGCACCGCGAACAGGAACAGCATGTTGCCGCCGGCGTCGATCGCGCTCATGCCCAGCGCCGCGCAGACGATCAGGACGATGCCGATCCACGGCTGGCCCATGCTGGCCGCCACCAGGAAGGTCGCGACCGAGGCCAGCAGGTAACCGGCGACGAACACCCGCCGGATCCCCTCGCGCCGCACCAGCCGGCCGGTCAGCGGGGTGAGGAACAGGAAGCTGGCGCCGACCGACACCACGGCACCGCCGACCTCGGGCCCGAGGCCGGTCTTCACCGCGTAGACCGGCACGTAGATGAAGAACACCACCCACCAGACGTTGCGGCCGGTGGTCATCACCCAGGCCAGCCGCAGGCGCGGCTGCGCGAAGTAGCGCCGGACATAGGCCAGCGGCGTCGGCACCGGCACCGCCTTCTGCACGACCGCCGGGTTCTCGGTGATCCGCAGGAACCAGAAATAGCCGAGCGCGGCCAGCGCGACCGCGGCGGACAGCAGGAACGGCGCGTCACGGCCGACGTTGACCGCCAGCCAGACGCCCAGGAACGGCCCGGCCGCCCAGGCCGCCGCCGAGTAGAACAGCCGCATCGGCTCCGACCGCGACAGGTCCTTCTTGGCGATGAAGTCGAGGATGTACAGGCTGAGGCAGACCGTGACCGCGACCGTGCCGATCGCCCGCACGACCATGCCGGCCATGAAGGACTCGAACCCCGGGACCGTGAACAGCGCCGGCGCCGACGCCAGCCCGACGAATCCGAGCGAGTAGACCCAGCGCCGTGCGGTCTTCCTCACCAGCCAGGGAATGCCGAGGCTGGCGCACAGCGCGCACAGGCTGGCGGCGAAGAACGCCGAACTGACGTTGCCGGCGGTGCCGAGGAAGCGCAGCGCCTCGATCGGGATCACCGTCGCCAGGAGGGCGCGGGCGAAGGATTCCAGCGCGAACAGCACCGCGAACGCCTCGGCCCCGGGCGCCCCGAGCCGCTTGAAGAATACGGGACGTCCCAGCTGCATGACGGGACCGGATACCGGAAAGTTGCGTGCCGCCCGGCATTACGCGCGCGACCGCCGGCAGCGCCAAGCGAATTCGCCGGGAGGCGGATCCGCGCGGCATGCAGGGCTCGATGGCGATATCCGTCGGCCCCGTGGGTCCCGGAGCCGTCCCGGATCAGGTCCGGGACTCTCCGGGATGACGACTCAATTTATTTCGTCATTCCGGAGGGGGCGCATCGGCGCCCGGCTCCGGAACCCACACGCTGCACGGACGCTTCAGGCACTGCCGCTCATCCGGGACCCACCCGCGACTCCACGACCTCTCGTCGCACCGCCGCCACGTTGCTATCGTTGCGGCAACGGCGCGCCATAAGCGCTCAGCGACACAGGGAGGAATGCCGATGCTGCGCGGCCTGATGATGGATCGCCCGCTGCTGGTCTCCAGTATCATCGACTACGCGGCGGAGATCCGCTCGGACACCGAGGTCGTCTCGGCCCGGGTCGAGGGCGACGTCCACCGCTACACCTACGCGGAGTCGCGCAGGCGCATCGCGCAGCTGGCGAACTGGCTGCTCGACCACGGCATCAGGCCCGGCGACCGGGTGGCGACGCTGGCCTGGAACGGCTACCGGCACTTCGAGCTGTACTACGCGATCGCCGGCATCGGCGCGGTCTGCCACACCATCAACCCACGGCTGTTCCCGGAACAGCTCGTCTACATCGTGAACCACGCCGAGGACCGGCTGCTGTTCCTCGACACCACCTTCGCGCCGCTGATCGAGAAGCTGGCCGACCGGATGCCGAAGGGCATGCGGACCGTGCTGATGACCGATCGCGCGCACATGCCCCAGACCGGCCTGGCCGACCCGCTGTGCTACGAGGACCTGCTGGCGGGGCAGCCCGACCACATCGTCTGGCCGGAGTTCGACGAGAACACCGCCTGCGGGCTCTGCTACACCTCCGGCACCACCGGCAACCCCAAGGGCGTGCTGTACTCCAACCGCTCCACCCTGCTGCATACGCTGGGCATGCTGGTGGTGGCCGACGGCATCGGGCTGAGGCCCGGGCAGTCGATCCTGCCGGTGGTCCCGCTGTTCCACGTCAACGCCTGGGGCCTGCCCTACGCCATGCCGCTGGTCGGCACCAAGCCGGTGTTCCCGGGGCCGAAGCTGGACGGCGCCAGCCTGTTCTCCCTGATGGACAACGAGAAGGTGACCGCCGCCTGGGGCGTGCCGACGGTGTGGCTCGGCCTGGCCGCCGAGATGCGCAAGCAGGGCCGCGCCCCGGCCGGGCTGGAGATCGTGCTGACCGGCGGCTCGGCCGCACCGGGGCCACTGATCCGGGAACTCGAGACCGAGTACGGGCTGAATGTCGTGCACGGCTGGGGCATGACCGAGATGAGCCCGGTCGGCTCGCTGACCGTCCTCGATCAGGGCATGAAAAAGCAGCCGCACGACGCGCGGCTGGCGCTGAAGAACTCCCAGGGCCGACGGCTGTACGGCTGCGAGCTGAAGATCGTCGACGCCGACGGCGCCCGGCTGCCGCATGACGGCGTGGCGTTCGGCGAACTGCTGGTGCGCGGCCCGGCGGTGATGTCCGCCTACTTCAACGACGCGGAGGCCAGCGCGGCCTCGCACGACGCCGAGGGCTGGATGCGGACCGGCGACGTGGCCCGGATCGACCCGGACGGCTTCCTGTACATCGTCGACCGCACCAAGGACGTCATCAAGTCGGGCGGCGAGTGGATCAGTTCGATCGACCTGGAGAACGCCGCCATCGGCCACCCGGCGGTCGCGGAATGCGCGGTGATCGCCGCCGCCCACCCGAAATGGGCCGAGCGGCCGCTGCTGATCGCGGTGCTGAAGGAGGGCCAGACGGCGACCGCCGACGACATTCGGGCGTTCCTGTCGGACAAGGTGGCCAAGTGGTGGCTGCCGGACGACGTGCTGTTCGTCGAAGAGCTGCCGCACACCGCCACCGGCAAGCTGTCGAAGCTGCAGCTCCGCGAGAAGTTCAAGGACCACGTCCTGCCGACCGCCGCGGAGTAGCGCCGGTCGCCCGTCGAACTGTCGGTCCCGGATCCGTTCCGCCTGCGGCGGTCCGGTCCGGGATGACGTCAAGGTGGAGTGCGGGCGGATCGAGCGCCCGGCCCGGTCTTACCATCATGACGTCATCCCGGACGGACGCGCCGCCCCGGCGCGGCCGAGCCGGGACCCATGGAGCGACGGCGATGCATCTCTATTCCCGCGGCGGTCGCCGGACCACCCGCACCCGGCCGCTGTTGCCGCCGCCGCAGAAGAACCGGTCGGCGCCGTCGGATTCCAGGCCGGACACGCCGACGCCGGCCGGCATCTCGAGCCGCTCCAGCACCTCGCCGGTCGCCGGGTCGATGCGCCGCAGGTCGCTCTCCTCGGCCTCCCAGGTGCCGTGCCAGAGCTCGCCGCCGACCCAGGTGACGCCGGTGACGAACCGGTTCGACTCGATGGTCCGGATCACCGCGCCGGTCTCCGGATCGACCTGATGGATCTTGCGCGCCCGGTACTGACCGACCCAGAGCGATCCCTCCGCCCAGGCGAGCCCCGAGCCCCCGCTGCCACCCGGTGTCGGGATACTCGCCAGGATCTCGCCTGACACCGGATCGATCTTGTGGATCCGGCTTTCGGCGATCTGGAACAGGTGCCGGCCGTCATAGGCGGTGCCGGCATCCGCGGCGACCGCCAGCGAGTCGACGGCAGTCCCGGTTTCGGGATCGACAACGTTCAGCTTGTCCCCCGACGCGATCCAGAGCCGCCGGCCGTCATAGGTGACCCCGCCGACGGTCGAGACACCGGGGAACGGGCCGTACTCGCGAACGATCTGCGCCACTGTCTGTTTCATCCGTCCAACACTTCGCTGGTTGCGTGCGACAGACCTAGCCACCGGCGAGTGGCGCCGGGAGTAACAAGGTTGTCGGGAAACCCGGCACCGGCGGTGCCAGCCAGCGCCGCGCCCGCCCCTGCCCGACGAACCGAACCCTGCCCGCCGCCGCCAGCGCCTCGAGCGCCCGTTGCACCGTCCGCTGGCTGGTCCCCAGCGCGATCGCCAGAGCCGTGCTCGACCAGGCCTCGCCGTCGGCCAGCAGCGCCACCAGCGAAGCGTGGGCCTCGTCGACCGGCGGCGCCAGCACCGCGACCTCGCGGTCGGCGGCCGGCTCCAGCACGAAGCCGTCGGCGGTCGCCCTCACCCCGGCCAGCCCTTGCAGCTCGACCCGCAGCCGCCCGATCTCGACGCGCAGCCGGGCGCGATGGGACTCGTCCGCCTCCCTGGCCCGGAATGCCCGCGCCAGCAGGGACCCGCGCGACACGTCCGCCGGCCACGCCTCCGCCAGGGACCGGACGAGCGCGAACAGCACCGGCCGCGTCGCCAAGGGCACGACCGCGGCGCCGCCCCGCACCACGTGCCGGCAGGCATCGACGACCAGGACGTCGGACGCCAGCAGTCCTTCGACCTCGTCGAGCCGCAGCAGGCGCGATCCGCCGCGTTCGACCAGCCGGGCCGCCGGCGCCTCCAACGCCACCGCGGTCGCCTCGACTTCGGCCATTAGCGCCGCAATCCCGGACTGCCGTGCCGCGGCGGCAGCCCGGGCGACCGCCTCGCGTGCCGGCACCGTCCGCAGGCGCCGCATCGCGATGCCGGCCGCGACCAGCGCGTGGCCGACCCGCGACGCCGGAGCCAGCGCCGCGGGGTCGAGTTCGGCCGTCGCCCGCTCGGCCGCGTCGAGATCGCCGGTCAGCAGCCACCGGCGGACCCGGAGATAGCCGGCATGGGCGGCGTTGGCGCGGTCGCCGTGCCGCTCGAGGATCGCCTGCGCGCCCTCCAGCGCCTTCGGCTGCCAGCCCAGGTCGCGCGATACCAGCGCGATCTCCGCTTCGGCGACGGTGCAACGGGCCCGGGCCACGGCTTCGCGCGGGCCGAATGCCCGTGCCGCGTGCCGCAGCAGCACCCGGGCCCGCTCCAGGTCGCCGAGCTGCGCCATCGCGATGCCGCGCAGCGCCAGCGCCGGCGCGTCGTCGCGCAGGGCGACCCGGTTCAGCGCCGCGATCGGATCGCCGGCGACGAGAGCCCGGGCGGCGGCGGTGATCAGCGAGTCCATCCGTATCCCGACAGGCTTGTAACTCCCGGCGTTCGGCCGCCCGCGGCTAAGCCGTCTCCACCGGGCACGCAGCGATTCGCCGAGAGTGCACGGAAATCGAACCGGAAGGAGACATCGAAATGCCGGACATTCTTCACAGGGTGGGGATTAAGTCGTCGCCGAACGCCGTCTACGAGGCCTTGAGTTCGATCGAGGGGCTCGCCGGCTGGTGGACACGAACGACCCGGGGTGACGGCTCGGTCGGCGGCGTCATTCAGTTCCGCTTCGAGCCGCGCGGCTTCTTCGACATGAAGGTGCTCGAACTCGAACCACCCAGGCACGTGCTGTGGGAGGTGGTCGACGGGCCGGCGGAATGGATCGGGACGCGGGTCGGCTTCGATCTCAGGGAGGAGGACGACCACACTATCGTCCTGTTCAGGCATCAGGGCTGGAAGGAGCCGGTCGAGTTCATGCACCACTGCAGCACCAAGTGGGCCGTGTTCCTGCTGAGCCTCAAGTCCTATGTCGAGTCCGGTACGGGCACCCCCTACCCGGACGACGTCAAGATCGACAACTGGAACTAAACCGGCAACGGTCGGCGCCGGGTCGGCACTGTCGGCCGACCCGGCTGCTACCGCCTCAACCCAGCGTCGGGTCGTCGGAGACCTTCACGAGCTGCTTGCCGAAGTTCTCGCCGCGCAGCAGGCCGGCGAACGCCCGCGGGGCGTTCTCCAGGCCCTCGGTGACGAACTCCCGGTACTTGATCCGGCCGTCGCGGATGTAGCCGCCGACCTCCTCGATGAACGCCTTCTGATGCTGGGCGGCCCGGTCCGACACGATGAAGCCCTGGATCTTCAGGCGGTCGGTCAGGACCCGGCGCATCAGACTCGGCAGCCGGTCCGGCCCCTCGGTCGACGGGCCGGTGTTGTACATCGAGATCATCCCGCACACCGGGATCCGGCCGAACGGATTCATCAGCGACAGGGCGGCGTCCAGGGTCGGGCCGCCGACGTTCTCGAAATAGATGTCGATGCCGTCCGGGCAGGCCGCCTTAAGGTCGTCGCGCAGGCTCGCCGAGCGGTGGCTGACGCAGGCGTCGAAGCCGAGCTCGTCGACCACGAACCGACACTTCTCCTCGGCGCCGGCGATTCCGACCACCTTCTTCGCGCCCTTGATGCGGGCGAGCTGGCCGACCACCGAGCCGACCGCGCCGGAGGCCGCCGAGACCGCCACCGTGTCGCCGGCCTTCATCTCGCCGACGTCGAGCAGGCCGATATAGGCGGTCAGCCCCGGCATGCCCATGACGCCCACCCAGGTCGACAGCGGGGCCACCGCCGGGTCGAGCTTGCGCACCATGGCTCCATCGGAGACCGCGTGGCTCTGCCAGCCGAACATGCCGAGCACGAAGTCGCCCTCGGCGAACTTCGGGTTGCGGCTCTCGACCACCTGGCCGACGGTGCCGCCCTGCATGACCGCGCCGAGGGCCTGCGGCTGGGCGTAGGAGCGCTTGTCGTCCATCCGGCCGCGCATGTAGGGGTCGAGCGACAGCCAGATGATCCGGACCAGGATCTCTCCGTCGCCGAGCGCCGGCAGCTCGGCCTCGCCGATCTCGAAGGTGTCGGCCGTCGGCTCCCCGGTCGGGCGCTTAACGAACCGGACTTGCAGGCTCTTCATCGGGTCATCCTTTCACGGGCTCTTGCCGGCGCACGCAGTCGGAGCGGCGGCTGGGTCCCGGATCGGCCGCGCAGAGCGCATCCGTCCGGGATGAGGTTCAACAGACACGCACCTGCCACCCTCATCCCGGACGCCACGGCGAAGTCGTGAAGATCCGGGACCCATGGGGCAGTGCGAAACATGTCCATTACCACGCTCTCAGGCCGGCGCCCGCAGATCCTGGCGGATCATCTCGGCAGCCTTCTCCCCGATCATGATCGAGGCGGCGTTGGTGTTGCCGGATACCATGGTCGGCATGATCGACGCGTCGGCGATCCGCAGTCCCAGCAGACCGTGGACCCGCAGCCGGTCGTCGACCACCCCGTTCGGGCCCGGAGCCATGCGGCAGGTGCCGATCGGGTGGAACGCGGTGTTGGCGGTGTTGCGGATGCTGTCGAGCAGGCCGTCATCGTCGGTCACCCCCGGCCCCGGATCGACCTCCTGGTCGATGAACGGGTCGAGCGGCCCGGCATTGGCCAGCCGGCGGATCAGCTTCAGCCCGTCGACCATGGTCCGGCGGTCGATCGGGTCGGACAGGAAGTTGAAGCGGATGTCCGGGTGCGCCTTGGGGTCGGCCGACTTGATGTGGATCGACCCCAGGCTCTCCGGCCGCAGCTGGTAGCAGGTCAGGGTCATGCCCGGCCACGGCTGCAGGGTGCGCTTGAAGGCGTCCTTGATGACGTAGGGCAGCACGTGCATCTGGATGTCCGGGCACTCCAAGTCCGGCCGGGTCTTCAGGAACCCGAGCAGCGGCGCCGACGGGATCGCCAGGAATCCCCGCCGGGTGGCGATGTACTTCAGCCCTTCCCAGATCCTGCCGAGTCCGACGATCCGGTCGTTGTAGGACAGCCCCCTCGTCTTCAGCCGCCAGATGATGCGGGCGTTGATGTGGTCGCGCAGGTTCTCGCCGACGCCCGGCATGGCGTGGCGGACCGCGATGCCGTGCTGCGACAGGACCTCGGGGCGGCCGATGCCCGACAGCTCCAGCAGCTGCGGGGTCGCCACCGCACCGGTCGACACCACCACCTCGCGGCCGGCCCGCGCCTCGACCTCCCGGCCGTGCCGCTCGTAGGCGACGCCGACGCAGCGGGTGCCGTCGAACAGCAGGCGGGTGGCATGGGCGTCCGAGACGATGTTCAGGTTGGGACGGCCGCGCGCCGGTTTCAGGTAGGCGACCGCGGCACTGAACCGCTTGCCGTCGCGGATCGTGGTCTGGGTGCGGACGATGCCCTCCTGGGAGGCGCCGTTGTAGTCCTTGTTGCGCGGGATGCCGAGCTTGTCCCCGGCCTCCTGCAGGGCGTCGTAGATCGGGCTGCGGTCGTAGGCCTCGCAGACGTGCAGCGGGCCGCCCTGGGTCCGCCAGTCGTCGGCGCCGTGCTCGTAGTTCTCCATGCGCCGGAACACCGGCAGCACGTCCTCGTAACTCCAGCCGCGGTTTCCGAACTGCGCCCAGCTGTCGTAGTCGATCGGCTGGCCGCGCACGTAGACCAGGCCGTTGATCGACGACGAGCCGCCGACCAGCCGGCCGCGCGGCACCGGAATGACCCGGTTCGCGGTTCCCTCCTCCGGGGTCGAGCGATAGTTCCAGTTGGCGGTCGGGTGGTTCATCAGGAAGGCGAAGCTCATCGGCACCGGCGACAGCGGATGGCTGGCCGCCCCGGCCTCCAGCAACAGCACCCTGAGTTTCGGGTCCTCGGTCAGCCGCGACGCCAGCGCCGACCCCGCCGACCCGGCGCCCACCACGATGACGTCGTAGCTTCCGTCCTGTTCCACGCCCTGCCTCCCTCGCTGTCCGCGGCTCTGCCGGCCGGCGGTTCAGGGGATTGTGCACGGGACCGGCAACCGGGTCTCCGGCGAAGGTGAGGATTGCTGCCCTTCCCCAGCGTGAGTGATAAATATCTGCTATTTATCAATATGATACGTATGATTATTCATCTTATTCACAAGATTATCCACGCAACCTGGCAGATCGATGCAACTGCCGGTCAGGCGACCGCGATCTCCAGACCGTCGCGTGCGGTCTCGTAGGGCACGGCGTCGGCCTGGCGGAGCATGTCGTCGCTCATATGCGTGAGAACCAGCCGCTTCGGCCGGATCCGGTCGAGGTTGCGCTCCAGGCTCGCGAGGTCGAGGTGGAACGGCACCGGCTTGTCGCGGAAGTACGCCTCGGCGATCAGCAGGTCGGCGTCCCGCCCGACCTCGACCAGCGCCTCGGTCCACTCGGTGTCGCCGGTATAGGCCAGCACCCGGCCGTCGACCTCGATGCGGTAGGCGAAGAACGGGCCGCCCGGTGGGCCGTGGATCACCCGCTGCGGGGTCACGGTCAGATCCCCCACCGCTTGCCGCCTGCCGGCCTCCAGCTCGACCAGCGACAGCTCGAACTTCTGCCGGGTCGACGACGAACCTGGGAATGCAGTTTCCAGGGCCCGGACATACCAGTCCCGCAGACCTTCGGGGCCTGCGATGGTTAAGGGCGCGGTTCGCTTGGCGAAGAACTGGGCGTCCAGGATGAAGAACGGTACGCCACCGAAATGATCTGCATGGAAGTGAGTGATCAGGATCGTATCGATGGCATTGCGGTCGATCCCCGCCGCCTTCAGCGCCGGCAGCGCCGTCGCCCCGCAGTCGATCAGGAACGCCCCCGCCCCCGACTCTGGCCCCGACGTGACGTGGAAGCAGGTGTTGAGCCGGCCGCCGCTGCCGAAGGCGTCGCCGCTGCCCAGGAACCGAACCTTCATTGCGAGTTTCCCCTCACCGATCCCACCTTCACCGCTCCTCCGCCACGTCGCGGTCCTTCACGCTCTCCATCACCACATAGGTGCTGGTGTGCGAGACGTGCGGCAGGCTCGACAGGCTTTCCCCGAGGCTGCGCCGGTACGCCCGGATGTCGGCGGTCCGCACCTTCAGAAGGTAGTCGAATCCGCCGGCGATCATGTGGCACTGCTCGACCTCGGGCAACCGGCGGACCGCCCGGTTGAAGGCGTCGAGCGCCGGCGTGGTGGTGTCGCTCAGCGTCACCTGGACGAAGGCGATGTGCCCGGCGTCGAGCCGCGACAGGTCGACCAGTGCGGTGTAACCGAGAATGTAGCCACGCTCCTCGAGCCGCCGGACCCGTTGCTGGCAAGGGCTCTTCGACAGGCCGACACGCTCGGCCAGCGCGGTCATGGTGATCCGGCCGTCTTTCTGCAGTTCGGCCAGGATCTTGCGGTCGATCTTGTCCAATTCGTCCGTCATGGGGCTCGATTTCTATCATTTCGTCTCTTTGAGAGAGAAACTTCGGGAACTTCGCCTGTCAATGCGGTCGGATCGGCCGATCCGTCGGAGCGGAGTTGCGCTAGGATTGCCTGTCAACGCCACGCCAGCGCGAGGTGCATCATGCCCGACGATCCCGCCCCGCTCCCCGACCTCCGCCGGATCATCGCCGGTCACACCCTGGCCGACGAGAAATCGACGCTGGACGATCTGATCGCGCTGGCCGCCCTCGGCGACGACGACCGCGCGGCGATCGCCGTCGAGGCGGCCCGGCTGGTGCGGGCGGTCCGCGGCAGCACCCGGCCCGGGATGATGGAGAGCTTCCTGGCCGAGTACGGCCTGACCACCAAGGAGGGCGTGGCGCTGATGTGCCTGGCCGAGGCTCTGCTCCGGGTGCCCGACCGCTGGACCATGGACGAACTGATCGAGGACAAGGTGGCGCCGGCCGACTGGAGCCGGCACCTCGGCCATTCCAGCTCGCCGCTGGTCAACGCCTCGACCTGGGCGCTGATGCTGACCGGCCGGGTGGTGGCGGAGCACGACGGGGACGACCTGCCGGGCGCCCTGCACGGCATGGTCAAGCGGCTCGGCGAACCGGTGATCCGCACCGCCGTGCGGCGCGCCATGCAGGAGCTCGGTCGCCAGTTCGTGCTCGGCCGCACCATCGACGAGGCCGCCGAGCGCGCCAAGGGGATGGAGGCCAAGGGCTACACCTACTCCTACGACATGCTGGGCGAGGCCGCCCGCACCGAGGCCGACGCCCGGCGCTACCACATCGCCTACTCCCAGGCGATCTCGGCGATCGCCGCGCATTGCGGCCACGGCGACATCCGCGCCAACCCGGGCATCTCGGTCAAGCTCTCGGCCCTGCATCCGCGCTACGAGTATGGGCAGAAGCCGCACGTGCTGGACGACATCGCCGCCCGCACCCGCTCGCTCGCGCTGATCGCCAAGAGTGCCGGCATGGGCTTCAACATCGACGCCGAGGAGGCCGACCGGCTCGACCTGTCGCTCGACGTCATCGAGGCGGTGCTGTCCGACCGGGCCCTGGCCGGCTGGGACGGGTTCGGCGTGGTGGTGCAGGCCTATGGCCGGCGCGCCCGCTTCGTGCTGCAGTGGCTGCACGCGCTCGCCCGAAAGCTCGACCGGCGGATCATGGTACGGCTGGTCAAGGGCGCGTACTGGGACAGCGAGATCAAGCGCGCCCAGGTCATGGGGCTCGACGGCTTTCCGGTGTTCACCCGCAAGGTCTCGACCGACGCCTCCTACATCGCCTGCGCGCGCATGCTGCTGGGCATGACCGACCGGATCTACCCGCAGTTCGCCACCCACAACGCCCACACCGTCGCGGCCGTGCTGCGCATGGCCGGCGGCGTCGAGGGCTACGAGTTCCAGCGGCTCCACGGCATGGGCGAGTCGCTGCACGAGACCGTCCGCAAGGAAACCGGCGCGCGCTGCCGGATCTACGCACCGGTCGGTGCCCACCGCGACCTGCTGGCCTACCTGGTGCGACGGCTGCTGGAGAACGGCGCCAACTCGTCCTTCGTCAACCAGATCGTCGACGAGCGGGTGACGCCGGAGGAGATCGCCCGCGACCCGCTGTCCGCGGTCGAGGAACTGGGTGCCTCGGTCGCCAACGACCGGATCCCGCACCCGGCGGCGATCTTCGGCCCCGACCGCCGTGGTGCCAAAGGCTGGGACCTGACCGATCCGCCGACCATCGCCGCCCTCGACGCCGCCCGCGAGCCGTTCCGGACCTCACAGTGGACCGCCGGTCCGATGGTCGCGGCGCCGGTCGAAGCCGAGACCGTGCCGCACGAAGTCCGCAACCCGGCTACCGGCGAGCCGGTCGGCACCGTGGCCGACGGTACCGCCGCGCATGTCGCTGCGGCGATCGGGGCCGCCGCCGCCGCGCAGCCGGCCTGGGCCGCCCTGCCCGCCGCCGACCGCGCCGCCCGCCTGGAGCGGATCGCCGACTTGTACGAGGCGCACGCGCCAGAGCTGTTCGCGCTCGCCTGCCGGGAGGCCGGCAAGACCCTGTTGGATGGTGTCGCCGAGGTCCGCGAGGCGGTCGACTTTTGCCGCTACTACGCCGCCGAGGCGCGCCGGCAGGGCGACGGCGGGCATCCGCCATGCGGGGTGTTCGCCTGCGTGTCGCCGTGGAACTTCCCGCTCGCCATCTTCACCGGCCAGATCGCCGCCGCCCTGGTGACCGGCAATGCGGTGGTCGCCAAGCCGGCCGAGCAGTCGGCGCTGATCGCCGGCCGGGCGATCGAGCTGATGCGTCAGGCCGGGGTGCCGGAGGCGGTCGTCCAGCTGGTTCCGGGTCCCGGCGAGACCGTCGGTGCGGCGCTGACCGGCGACCCGCGGATCGGCGGCGTCTGCTTCACCGGCTCGACCGACACCGCCCGCCGCATCCACAAGGCGCTGGCCGCCGGTGCCGGCCCCGACGCCCCGCTGATCGCCGAGACCGGCGGGCTCAACGCCATGATCGTCGATTCGACCGCCCTGCCCGAGCAGGCGGTGCGCGACATCGTCGCCTCGGCGTTCCAGAGCGCCGGCCAGCGCTGCTCGGCGTTGCGCGTGCTGTACGTCCAGAAGGACGTGCAGGATCGCCTCCTGGAGATGCTGTACGGCGCCATGGACGCGCTGCGGGTCGGCGACCCGTGGGACCTGGCGACCGATGTCGGCCCGGTGATCGACGACGAGGCGCGCGCCGACATCGAGAAGCATTGTGCGGCACTCGAGGCCCAGGGCCGGCTGTTGCGCCGGGTGCAGTTGCCGAGGGAGGCGACCGCCGGCAGCTTCGTGCCGCCGACCGTGCTGAAGGTCGACGGGATCGCCAGCCTGGAACGCGAGGTGTTCGGTCCGGTGCTGCACGTCGCCACCTACGAGGCGACCGAGCTCGACGCCGTGCTGGCGGCGATCAACGGCTCCGGCTATGGCCTGACCCTCGGCCTCCACACCCGGGTCGACAGCCGCGTGCAGCAGGTGGTCGACGCCGCCCGGGTCGGCAATCTCTACGTCAACCGCAACCAGATCGGCGCCGTGGTCGGGTCGCAGCCGTTCGGCGGCGAGGGCCTGTCCGGGACCGGCCCGAAGGCCGGCGGCCCGCACTATCTCGACCGGTTCCGCCGGCCGCTCGAACTGGCCGCGACCGACGAGACGGCGGTACCGGGCGCGACCGTGGCACCGGCGGCTCTCGATCGTGCCCTCGACATCGTCTCCGGCAGCGGCTGGAGCGGCCGCGGCGAGCGCCTCGCCGTGCTGCGCCGCGTGGTCCGGGGGCTCGACGGCTGGGCCCGCGCGGTCGCCGAGGCGTCGCTGGCGACCGCCGAGGCGATCGACTTCGCACCGCTCGACCTGCCGGGGCCGACCGGTGAGAGCAACCGGCTCTCGCTGCACCCGCGCGGCACCCTGCTGTGCCTCGGCGACCTCGGCAGCAACCGGCCGGACGCCGCCGTCGGCCAGGCGTTCCTGGCCCTGGCGCTCGGCAACGCCGCGGTGGTCGCCGCCCCGGCGGCCGCCCCCGCGATCTCGGCACTGCGCGCCGCCGGCGCACCGGTCGCCTCGCTCGACGGTCGGGTCGCGGTGGAGGCGCTGCGGTCCTGCCGGCCCTTGGACGCCGTGCTGGCCGAGGGTCCGGTCGCGGCACTGAAGGAAGTCCGTCAGGCCCTGGCGGACCGGGCGGGTGCCGTCGTGCCGCTGGTGATCGGCCACCTGGAGCCGCATCGCTGCCTGGTCGAGCGGGCGCTGTGCATCGACACCACGGCGGCCGGCGGCAACGCGCAGCTGCTGGTGGCGGCGGCGGAATAGCGGATAGGGCCCGTCGCCTCGTGGATCCCGGCTCACCGCTGCGCGGCGGCCGGCATGACGACGGAGTTATGGAAAGGGCGGCTACCCCCTTCCCTTGCCGTCATTCCGGACCGGATCGCCGGAGGCGGGCCGGAGCCGGAACCCACCCGCCGCTCCGTCGCCCGATACCTACGGCCGCGGGTCCATCAGCCGCGTGTCGTAAGCCCGCGGCATCAGGCCGGACTGGAACCAAAGCACGAAGGAATAGATGCTGAACACCGGCACGCCGAGGGCGCGCCGCAGCTCGGCCGCGTACGGCACCATGTTGGTGCACTCCAGCACGATCGCGCCGACCTCCGGGTGGCCGTCCAGCAGCGCGCGGCCGGCGTCGAGCAGGTCGAGGCGCGACTTCTCGGTGTCAAGCTCCGGCTCGTTGCCGAGGATCGCCCGGGTGAACTCGCGCCCGCCCTCGGTCCCGACCACCGGGGTGTCCAGCGCCACGCCGGCCGCTTCCAGATGCGCCGGCGTCAGGGTCTCCTTGGAGACCGTCAGCACGCCGACCCGCCGACCTTGCGGCAGCAACGACTGCACGGTCGGGATCTGCATCAGCGACGAGGTCGCGACCGGCACCCCGACGGCGTCGGCGATCTCGCGCTGGAACAGCGACAGGAAACCGCAATTGGTGGTGATGCCGTCGGCGCCGGTCGCGACCAGGTCCCTGGCGGCCTCGACGAACGGCTCCAGCAGGCCCTCGGCGCGCCGGCGCACCACCCGGTCCGGCGAAGCCCCGCGCACCACCCGGTAATGCACCGGGAACGGCCAGGTCAGCGCGTTGCCCATGTCCCCCGGCACCCGCGGGAACCGCGCCTCCAGCATCAGGATGCCGACCGTGGCACCGAACACCGCCTTGCCGCCGCGCTCCACCGAATCCGCCTGCATGGCCACTGCCTCCCGTTGCCCGATTCGGCACGCTAGCCGGTTCCAGCGGACGTGCAAGCGGTCCCGAAACGAAAGAGGCCCGGCTTTCGCCGGGCCCCTCCCGCAGTCCCCGCGTCGGGTCAGGACTTCGGAGCGACGTCGCCGACCTCGACGTAGTTGCCCTTGGTCCACTCGTACCAGGTGTAGTCGGCGGTGGTGCGGTCACCCTTCGCGTCGAACGAGAGGTCGCCGATCACCGTGGTGAACGGGCCGCTGTGCAGCGCCGCCTCGACCTTGGCGGTGTCGAGCGAGCCGGCCTTGTTGGCCGCCGCCGCCCAGATCTGGATCGCAGCGTAGGTGTACAGGGTGTAGCCCTCCGGGTCGTAGCCCTCGGCCTTGAACCGGTCGACGATCTTCTTGGCTTCCGGCTTGGCGCGCGGGTCCGGCGCGAAGGTAAACAGCAGGCCCTCGCCGGCGTCGCCGGTGATCGACCAGAACTCCAGAGTGTTCAGCGCATCGCCCGACAGGATCTGGGCATTCAGGCCCTGCTCGCGCATCTGGCGCGCGATCAGGCCGAGCTCGGTGTGGTAGCCGCCGTAGTACAGGGCGTCGATGTTGGCGGCCTTCAGCTTGGTGACGAACGCAGAGTAGTCGCGCTCACCCGGGTTGACGGTCTCGTACAGGACGGCCTTGCCCCCGGCCTTCTCGAACGCCGCCAGGGTGAGATCGGCCAGGCCCTTGGAGTAGGCCTGCTTGTCGTGCGCGAACGCGACCTTCTTGCCCTTGTAGTGCTTCGACAGCCAGGCGCCGGCATAGTCGCCCTGCTGGTCGTCGCGACCGCAGGTCCGGAACACGTTGCCGAAGCCCTGCTCGGTCAGCTTCGGGTTGGTCGAGGCCGGGGACATCATCAGGATGCCTTCCTCGTGGTAGACCGCCGAGGCCGGGATCGACGAGCCCGAGCAGAAATGCCCGGCCACGAACTGGATGCCCTCGTTCACGAACTTGTTGGCGACCGCCACCGCTTCCTTCGGGTCGCAGCGGTCGTCGCCGATCGACAGCACGAGCTTCTGGCCGAGCACGCCGCCGGCCTCGTTGATGTCGCGGACCGCCGCCTGGGCGCCCTTCTGCATCTGCTCACCGAACGACGCATACTGGCCGGTCATCGGGCCGGCGGTCGCGATCTTGATGTCCGCCTGGGCGCTGGTGGCCGCAAGAGCCAGCAACGCCGCAGCCGCGGTCGTCACCACATGCCTCTTCATGCGAAGTCTCCTTTTTGCTCCGTCTTTTTGTTCCGGCGCCGGTCCGGCATGGCGGCCGGGCGGACGGGGACACGCCCCCGTCGCCGCGGGCCCGCTAGTCGGTCGCCGCCTTGGCGTCAGACGCACCGCCAAAGTCGGTACCGGGCAAGGGCCGCCAGCTCAGCAGCCCAGCCCGTTCGTACAGCCACGGGTACTGGGAAACCATCATGTCCACCTGGTTCCACCGGAAGGCCAGCGCCGCGATCGTCGGGAACATGACCAGCGCGATGACGAGGCCGGTCGGGTCCAGCAGCGAGGCGTCGCGCAGCGCGAACAGCAGGAACCGGTCGGCCAGCGCGATCAGCACCGAGTAGCCGAGCGCCACCGGCATCGACCGCCAGGCGCGCGCCGCCGCCTGCCCGGCGAGCCAGCTGCACAGCCCGAACACCAGGGCCAGGATCACGAACACCCACACCGAGGTCGACAGGATCGCCTGGTCCATCACGCGTGCCCTCCCTCGAGATAGGCCGCCTTGACCTCCGGGTTCTCCAGCAGCTCCTGGCCCGTCCCGGTCATGGTGATCTGGCCGGTCACCAGCACGTAGCCGCGATGGGCCAGCCGCAGCGCGTGGTGCGCGTTCTGCTCGACCAGCAGCACCGTCATCCGGCGCTGCGCGTTGATCCGCCGGATCGCCTCGAAGATCTGCTTCACCACCAGCGGCGCCAGGCCGAGCGACGGCTCGTCCAGCAGCAGCAGGGTCGGCTCGCTCATCAGCGCCCGGCCGATCGCCAGCATCTGCTGCTCGCCGCCGGACAGGGTGCCGCCGCGCTGTTGTGCGCGTTCCTTGAGCCGTGGGAACAGCTCGAACACGGCGGCCAGGTTCTCGTCGTAGCGCTCGGGATCGGCGGTCAGCGCGCCCATCCGCAGGTTCTCGAGCACGGTCATGCGCGGGAAGATCCGCCGGCCCTCGGGCGAGCAGGCCACGCCGCGCCGCACGATGTCGTCGGTCCGCTCGGCCGTGATCTCGCTGCCGGCGAAGGTGATGCGGCCGCGCCGGGCCTTGGCGACGCCGCAGATCGTCATCAGCAGGGTCGACTTGCCGGCGCCGTTGGCCCCGATCAGCGCGACGATCTCACCCTCGTCGACGTGCAGGTCGACGCCCTTCAGCGCCTCGATCGCCCCGTAGAAGGTATGCACGCCCTCGACCTGGAGCATCATGCCACCTCCTCCTCGCCGAGATAGGCGGCGATCACGCGCGGGTCGTTCTGAACCTGCTCGGCGGTGCCGTCCGAGATCTTCTTGCCGTAGTCCAGCACGACGATGTGATCGGAGATCCGCATGACGACGCTCATGTCGTGCTCGATCAGCAGGATGCCCACACCCTTCTCGGCCCGCAGCAGCAGCAGCAGGTCGTTCAGCTCGGCGGACTCCCGCGGGTTGAGGCCGGCGGCCGGCTCGTCCAGGCACAGCAGCACCGGGTCGGAGCACATCGCCCGGATGATTTCCAGACGGCGCTGCGCCCCGTACGGCAGGTTGCCGGCCTGCCAGTCGGCGACCTCCACCAGGTTCGCCAGCTCCATGTAGTGGCGCGCCTTCTCGATCGCCGCGTCCTCGGCGTGGCGGTAGTTGGCGAGGCCGAACAGCCCGGCCACCGAATACCAGCTGGCGCGCATCAGGCTGGTATGCTGGGCCACCAGCAGGTTCTCCAGCACCGTCATGCGCGGGAACAGGCGGATGTTCTGGAAGGTCCGCGCCACCTTGGCGTCGCGCCCAATCCGGTAGGCCTCCAGCCGCTCCAGCAGGAAGCGCTCGCCGTCGGCGCGTTCCAGCAGCAGCCGGCCGACCGTCGGCTGGTAGAACCCGGTCAGGCAGTTGAACACCGTGGTCTTGCCGGCGCCGTTCGGCCCGATGATCGCGGTGATCTCGCCGTCCCAGGCGGTGAAGCTCACGTCGTCGACCGCCGTCAGGCCGCCGAACCGCATGGTGAGGTGCTCGACCGTCAGAAGGGCGCGCTTCATTGCGCCACCTCCCCGGCCGCGACCGCCTTGGCGGGCACCGGTCTCCCCGGGGGCGAGCGGTCGGCCAGCAGCACCGACGGCTCGCGATGCGACAGCAGCCCGCGCGGCCGCCAGATCATGATCATCACCAGGCCGGCGCCGAACGCCACCATCCGGTATTCAGCGAGATCGCGGAACACCTCGGGCAGGCCGATCAGCAGCGCCGCCGCGATCGCGATTCCGACCAGCGAGCCCATGCCGCCCATCACCACGATCGCCAGGATGATGGCGCTCTCGATGAAGGTGAAGCTCTCCGGGCTGATGAAGCCCTGGCGGGTGGCGAAGAACGCGCCGGCGAATCCGCCCCAGGCGGCCGAGATGCCGAACGCCGCCAGCTTGACCGTCGTCCGGTTGATGCCGAGCGAGGCGCAGGCGATGTCGTCCTCGCGCAGGGCTTCCCAGGCCCGGCCGATCGGCAGCCGGCGGATCCGGACGGTGAAGACCGCCACCAGCGCCGCCATCGCCACGATCAGGTAGTACAGGAAGATGACCCGATGCTCCGAGGAGTACTCCAGGCCGAAGTACTCGTGGAACGCCGGCAGCCCGTCGGACCCGCGACGCGTCATGGTGGCCAGGCCGAAGAAGTCCGGCCGCGGGATCCCGGAGATGCCGTCCGGGCCGTTGGTGACGTCGTACCAGTTGATCAGGATGATCCGGATGATCTCGCCGAACCCGAGGGTGACGATCGCGAAGTAGTCGCCCCTCAGGCGCAGCACCGGGAACCCGAGGATCAGCCCGAAGGATGCCGCCAGCAGCCCGGCGAACGGCAACGCCAGCCAGAAGCTCACGCCGAGATACTGCGCGCCGAGCGCGTAGGAATAGGCGCCGACCGCGTAGAACGCCACGTAGCCGAGGTCGAGCAGGCCGGCATAGCCGACGATGATGTTGAGCCCCCAGCCGAGCATGACGTAGGTCACGATCAGCGTGCCGACGTCCATCACGTAGCGGTTGGAGAACGGCATGAACGGCAGGGTCAGCGCGAACAGCACGGCGACCGCGGCGAACACCCGCACGAGCTTGCGGACCTGCTCGCCGAGCGACTCCATGCGGGCGTCCCGTTCGGCCTTGCTGATCGCCGAGTTGCGTCGGCTGATCTGCACCGCCGCGCGAATCGCCAGCACGGCGCCGCCGACCCCGAGCAGGAACGCCAGAGTGTAGCTCGGCGAGATCGCCGGCCACCGCTCCAGCCCGAGCACCCCGGCAACCGTGTCGCGGAACAGGTCGAGCAGCCCCACGACCGCCGCCAACGCGCCGCCGGCGGCGACCCAGGTCTCGCGGCCCGGCGTGCGCAGCAGGATGATCCCGAGCCGCCCCATCACCAGGGCGGCGACGATGAACGCGGTGGCGGCCCAGCGCCCCTGCAGCTGCAGCCCGCCGACGTCGTCGATCGTCTCGTAGCTGATCAGCGGGACGGTCAGGGCGAGACCGATCAGGGCGGTGAAGCCGAGTTCCTTGACCAGGGATTCGCCACCCGGCCCCATGGCCGAAGCTATCGATCGGCTCATGTCACACCTTCTCGACTTCGGGACGGCCGAGCAGGCCCTGCGGGCGGAAGATCAGCACCAGGACCAGGATCGAGAACGCCGCGACGTCCTTCCACTCGCTCGAGAAGTACCCGGCCCACAACGCCTCGATCAAGCCGATCAGGATGCCGCCGAGCATCGCGCCCGGCAGCGACCCGATACCCCCGAGCACGGCGGCGGTGAACGCCTTCAGGCCGGCCAGGAAGCCGAGGTAGAAGTCGACCACGCCGTAGTACAGCGTGACCATCACGCCGGCCACCGCCGCCAGCCCGGCCCCCAGCACGAAGGTCAGGGAGACCGTTCGGTCCACGTTGACGCCGAGCAGCGCCGCCATCGTCTTGTCCTGCTCGCAGGCCCGCTGCTGGCGCCCGAGCGAGGTGGTGTTGATGAAGTGCGTGAACCCGGCCATCAGCACCAGCGTCGTCACCACGATCATGATCTGCAGGTACGACAACTGAACCGTGAACGTCCCTTCCTGCATCACCGTGAAGCCGCCCTGGATCATCGGCGGGACCGGCTTGTTGCGGGCGCCCTGCAGCAGCTGCACGTAGTTCTGCAGGAAGATCGACATCCCGATCGCCGAGATCAGCGGCGCCAGGCGGAACGAGCCGCGCAACGGCCGGTACGCCACGCGCTCGACGGTCCAGCCGTAGGCGGCGGTGATCACCATCGAGAACAGCAGAACCAGCATGATCGCCACGACCAGCGGCAGGTTCGAGAACGCCGTGAAGGCGATCACCGCGACGAAGGCACCGATCATGTAGATCTCGCCATGGGCGAAATTGATCATCCCGATGATGCCGTAGACCATGGTGTAGCCGATCGCGATCAACCCGTAGATCGACCCGAGCGTCAGCCCGTTGATCAGCTGCTGGAGCAGATACGCCATATTCCCCCGATCCGGCGACCCGGTTGCCGCGGGAGCGCATTCGGAGACGGCCGGCGGCCGTCATCGACTGCGTTCTCGTCCGGTCCGTGTCTGCCTGTTCCGAGCGCCTTCCCTGCGAGGTCCCGCGATTGTCGCGGTGACGCGCCTGTGCCTGTTGTAGTCCAGCCTCGCGCCGGGATAAAGCCGCCTTCGTTCGACACGACCGTCGACCGCCATTCGCGAAAATATGGATGCGGGACGGACCCGCTTCTGGCTATCCTTACTCGTCGATGATCGCGGGCGGCGTCGCGGCCCGCGCGGGGATCAGGGAGGGATCGTTGACGAAGCAGCTCGCTGGGATCGCGGTGGCGGCCGCACTCGTTGTGGCACCGGTGGCGCCGGCCAAGGCCGGCGAGATCACCACGGAAACCCTCGCGTACACATTTGCGTTCGCGCTCGCCGGCACGGCCGCGGGCGCCATGCTGGTTCCGTATGCCGCCCCGGTCGCCGCGCCGGTCGTTTCCGGCGCGTATGCGGCCACGACATCGGCCCTAAACGGGGCCATCACCGGTCTCGGCAACCTGCTCCTGACCGAACCGCGCATGACCGGCGCGGTGCTCGGCATGGGCGCCGGCCTGGCCGCCGGGCTGTACTTGTACAGCGAGTAGAAGACCGGTTCCCCGACAACGCACGGCCGGCCCCGGCGGGTACCGGCGTCACCTCGATGGTGCGCTCCATGCGAACTGCGTTCTTGCGTCTCCTGTTTCTTGCATTGATTGTATTACTCGCACCGACGCAGCAGGCCGTCGCCGTCGAGCCGGGCGAACGTCACCGGGCCCGGCTGGAACTGCTCGGGCGCCAGATCCCGCTTCCTGCCGGGGAGTGGTCGGTGCTCGGGCGCGGCAGCAACGTCCTGACCAGCGGAAGTCCCGGCGCCTATGGCACCATCGACAACGTGATCCTGGCCCGCCGCGACGGTGAGCGGATCGATGCCCTGGTGGAGATCAACACCAACCGCCTGCATGTGAGCGGCGGGTGGGGAAGCGCGCACGACTGCACCCGCGAGGACAGTCTCGCGCGGGTCGCCTTCTACAAGACGCCGATCGACGGCTTCTGCCTCTTCGTCGTGCCGACGGCGCTCGGCGAGGCCGATGCCCCCGGGCCGGCCGCGTGGACCGACGCCCGGACGGCCCTGCACCAGGGGACCGCCGCCCCGTCTCCGACCTGGCTGACCGTCGGCTTCCGGATTTCGGACCGGCACGACGTACTCGACGTCCGCTACCACTTCGACCCGGACCGGCTGGACCTGCCGCCCGCCGCCGAGACCGCCTGGACGGTCGAAGCCGTACTCGCGGACCCGAAGCGCTACGACGCGGTCAATCAGCTGGCCGCATGGGGCGGACTGGCGGCCGGTCTGGTCGCCGACGGCTTCGAGGGCAAGCTGGCCGAGAAGGCGGCGGCACCGCTGCCGAATGCCTGGGAGGTGCCGGTGCCGAAGGAAGCGGCCGACGCTGTGACCGGCGGCGAAGCGCAGGGACGGGTCAGCCGGACGGCCCGTATCGCCGCCCTCGACGAACTCGCCGAATCCGGCGTGATCACTCGGGAGGACCAGGAGGCCTACCGGAAGGCGATCGAGGAGATGCCGCCGCCGCCGACACCGGACGACTATTACCGGCTGCTGGGCGCCAAGGTCGTGTCCTTCAACTTCTTCCGCGTCTCGGTCGACTACATCCTGGCGTTCGTCGTGACCGTGAACGCGGCGATCTCCGGCTACATCACCGCCACGATCGTCGCGACTCACAGCGTCGCGCAGGTATTCAACGACATGTGGTGGGACAACTACATCGCAGCGCAGGCGACGGCGAACTCCAGCATGGTCGACTTCGTCTATGCCGGCGTGCGCATCGGGGAGCCGGCATGATGACGTTCCATAGCCTCCGCATCGCGACCGCCACCCTCGCCGCCGGCTGCCTTCTCGCCTGGAGCGCATCGGCCGGCGCCCAGTCCATCGGCACGACGGTCAGTGGCACGGTCACCGTCGCCGGCAAGCAGATCCCGCTTCCGGCCGGCGACTTCACGGTGGTCGACGTCGCCCTGACGAGTGCCCGGGTCGTCAAGAGCGGCGTCGAGACGGACCGCCTCGACCTCGGCCCGATACGGAAGACGACGCTCGCCCAGATCGTGGACGGGCGTGTCGGCACGGTCGTGGAGATCGCCGCGAACCTGCTGCCGCACCACGACGGCTGGGGGGCACCCGCCGACTGCTCGCGCAAGGACCTTTATGCCGCGGTCTCGAACTACAAGAGCGGCTGGGACGTCTCCTGCCTGTACCTCAAGCCCCTCCAGGCCGGCGGAAGCGATATGCCCGGCGGCCAGGCGGTCGCCCGCTTCGCCCGCGAGCACGGTGCCGTCGCCTCGGATTTCTGGATCCTGGCCGGACTGCGCGTGGCCGACCGGAGCGACGTCGTCGACGTCCGCTACCACGTCGACCCGGCCGCTCTGGGCATGCCGGCGACCGCCGGCGGGGCGGACCTCTGGAGCCCGGCGGCGATCGAGGGGCAACCGGCTCGGCTGGCGATCGTGAAGGACGTCGCCGCCTGGGCGGCACAGGCGGCCGCCCCGTTGTCGCTCGGCCTGCGCGGCCGGCTCGAGCCGGCCGCCGCCGGCTATCCGCCGATCGCCGGGGCCGCGGCGGTCGACCCGGACGGTGTGGAGCGCGCGAGGCGGGCCGACGCCCTGCAGCAGCTGCGCGCCGCCGGAGCCATTTCCGAGAGCGAATTCGACCGGCAGATGGCCGGCATCGCCGGTCCGGCCGCAGTGGCCGGTGCCGCCGGCTGGACCTATGCCCAGGTCGCCGGCTGGAAGGCCTTCACCTATCGCGTCGTCGTGACCACCATCAACGCCGGGATCGACTACGTCTTCATCGGCCGGCCGTTCGCCGCCGGCGTGCTGGTGATTCTTCAGGTTGTGGTCAACACGACGAAGTTCTTCTTCCACGAGATGATGTGGCAGGAGATGTTCGGCATCAGCCCACTGCAGCGCGACACGCCCAACATCGTCGAGTTCGGCCGGATCGTCACGGCGTCGTCGAACTGACGCCCGCCATGGGGTGGCGGCGGCGACCGCTTGGGCTTAGCCTCGCAGCATGAGGGCCTCGCAGCACGAGGTCGCGGGTCGGAGACCCGGCCCGACGGGCATCGAAGGAGGGGATCTTGAGAAAGCTAGCCATTGGCGTCGCCGTCGTCACCGCCCTGGCGTCGGCTCCGGTCGCACCGGCCGCCGCCGAGACGAGCCTGAGCGGGGCGGCCCTGACCACCGTATCGGCCGTCGCCGGCGCCGCAGCCGGCGTGGTGCTGGTGCCCTATCTCCTGCCGACCGCGGCCCCGGCGGTCGCCGGTGCCTACACGGTCACAGCTACGGCCGTGAACAACGCCCTGGTGACCCTCGGCAACGTCGTGATCGCGCAGCCGCAGGTCGCGGGGGCGGTGATCGGCATCGGTGCCGGCATCATCGTCGGCGACTACCTGTTCAATTAGCTTCCCACCGCGACGGGCGGACTACCGGGCCTTCAGCACCATCTGCGTCTGGGTGGTGAGGGATACCAGCCTGCCCGCGGCGGTCTCGATCCGGGTCTGCCAGACCTGGGTGCGGCCGCCGCGATGCACCGGCGTGGCCGTCGCCACGAGCGCGGCGCCCTCGGGTGCGGCGCCGAGGAAATTGGTCTTGCTCTCGATGGTCGTGGTGCCGTCGCCCTCGGCAAGGTTGGCGACCGTCGCCACGGCACCGACGGTATCGGCGAACGCCATCAACGCACCGCCATGGGCGATCGCCGGCATGGTGCAGAGGTCCTCGCGGACGGCAAGTTCGGCGGTCACCCGCTCGGTCCCGACCTCGGTGAACCGGATGCCCAACAGACGGGCGAACGGCAGCAACCGGGCATTCGCCTCTTCGACGGTCAACGGCATGGCGTCCTCCGCAAGCGGTGTCCGCACACTCTAGACCCGCAAACGGATCGCGCGACTACCTGACGGGTAGTCGCGCGTCGGACAGCATCGGATCGGACCGCGCCGGGTCGGGCGCCGGCCGGTTCAGGGCAGCCAGTCGGCGATCACGAACGGAACACGCTGGCGCGGCACTTCCGGATGATGCCAGGAGTACACGGTCTCCGCCGCCTCGAAGGCCACGCGCTCATCGGCACCACGGCCCCGCAGGCTGGCGTAGGTCCGCAGGACAGCCTGGCGGCACGCCGCGGTGACCGGGCAGTTCGGATCGAGGTAGTCGCGTTCGACCATGATGACCGGGCCCTCGCTCAATGCTTCTTCTTGCGGCGCACGCCGAACAGCTCGAGATGATGATCGACCAGCTCGAAGCCGAGATCATGGGCGATCCGCTTCTTCAGGTCCTCGAGTTCCTGGTTGTAGAACTCGATCACCTCGCCGCTCTCGACGTCGATCATGTGGTGGTGGTGGTCCTCCGGGCCGGACTTGCGCTCGTAGCGGGCCCGGCCGTCGCCGAAGTCCCGCTTGGAGACGATGCTCATCTCCTCGAACAGCTTCATGGTCCGGTAGATGGTGGCGAGCGAGATAGACGAATCGATCGCCTTGACCCGGTCGTACAGTTCTTCGGCGTCGGGATGATCCTCGGAGTCCGACAGGACGCGGGCGATCACCCGACGGGGTTCCGTCATGCGGAGCCCCTTCTCGGCGCACAGCGCCTCGATCCTCGACAGCACCCCGGCCTCGCCCACCGCTTCGTCCTCGACGACCACCGTTCCGTCCTCAGTTAACGCCGATGCTCTGAATCACTTCGGCCTTGCCGTGCGCCGTGTCGAACTTCAGCCGCTCGACCGTCTCCAGGTCGGTGCCGGTTACCCGCACGAAGCGCGCGCCGGCCGGATAGTCGATGGCGTGGATCGCACCGACGTCGTAGAGGCCGGCGTGACCCGGCGTCAGCCGGTAGGTCTTCACGTGCTCGAGCTCGGCATCGCCGGCCCCGGTCTTGCCGTCGACCCGGCGGTACTCGCTCATGTCGGTGTACTCGGTGGCCTGCCCGTAGATCGCCCAGGAGGTGCCGTGGTTGTGCGGCGGCGACTTGCGGGCGTCCTTGTTCACATGCGCCAGCACGACGAAATCGAAGTCCGGATCGCGGTAGATCTGGTGCGTACCGAGTTCGGCGTCCGGCCCGCAGACCGACTCGACGAACGCCTCGTTCTTCAGCAGCGCCTCGAGGTTCCGACGGATCGTCTCCTTGCCGCCAGGGCCGGGATCCGCGCGAAGCGCGGCGTTCGCATCCTTGCAGAACTGCTCGAAAGTATAGGCCATCTGCCTGCCTCCGGTCTGATCGACTGCCTTGCTCAGCGACAATCTACGCCACCGGTCCGGCCACGACAACGCCGGGGCGCCGCGTCGCGGCGTCACGCGGACAGCAGCCGCTCCATCCGGTCCCGGTAGGCCTCGACCGGGGCGACGACCAGACCCTCCACCTTGCCGCAGTCGTCCCACTCCCGGACCCTGAGGGCCGCCTGCAGGTGGGGCTCGGCCTCGAACGCACGCACCTCCTCGGGCGACATCGGACCGCCCTGGTGGGCGAGCGTGTGGGTCGAGGCAGCCGACAGCCGGGCCGCGTAGCCCGGGTCGATCGCCACCCGATAGCGCTTGGCGGCGACGTGCATGCGCACCGGCGCCACCACCGCTTCCGGGAAATGCCGTGCCAGGAACGCCGCCCCGCCGACGTCGTGGCGATGGACGCCGAAGCCGTCGTCCGGCTCCTCGATCAGGTGGCCGATGTCGTGCAGCAGCGCAGCGATCACCAGCGCCTCGCCGGCGCCCTCGCGGTCGGCCAGCGCCGCGCACTGCAGCGCGTGCTCGGCCTGGGTCACGTCCTCGCCATAGGGCTCCTGCCCCTTGGTCTCGAACAGCTCGATGATGTGGTCGACGACGGCGCTCATGGCCGGACGATAGCGCCCGCCTCCGAGGTCGTCGATACTTCCCGCCACCCCGGCCCTGGAGGATGACGACGATGACCGAAAAGGCCCCGCGGATCGCGTTGATCCACGCCACACCGCTGGCGATCGAGCCGGTCAACGAGGCGTTCCGACGGTTGTGGCCGGCGGCCGAGGCCCGCAACCTGCTGGACGATTCCCTGGCGCCCGACCTGGCCCGGACCGGGCAACTCGACGAGGCGATGGTCGAGCGGTTCCGGCGTCTGGCCGCCTACACGGTCGACTGCGGTGCCGACGCAATCCTCTTCACCTGCTCGGCCTTCGGCCCGGCGATCGATCGGGCGGCCCGGGACCAGGCGCCGCGGCCGGTGCTCAAGCCGAACGAGGCGATGTTCGCGGAGGCGATGGGGCTCGGTACCCGGATCGGCATGGTCGCCACCTTCGCGCCGAGCCTGCCGCCGATGCAGGCGGAGTTCGCCGCCATGGCGAAGGCCGCAGGGTCGCCGGCGCGGCTGGAGACCGCCTGCACCCCGGACGCCATGCCGGCGCTCGCCGCCGGCGACGCCGCGACCCACGACCGCCTGGTGGCGGAGGCGGCGGCCGGCCTCGCCCACTGCGACGCCCTGCTGCTGGCGCAGTTCTCGATGGCCCGCGCCCGCGACGCCGTGACGGAGCGGGTCGGGGTACCGGTGCTGACCAGCCCGGACAGCGCGGTCGTCATGCTGCAGCGTCGGCTCGTCGCCGGCTGACGCCGGCTAAACCCGGGTGTGCGCCGGCTGGCCGGCCACGCCCTTGTAGAGCACGCCCTGGCGGAACTCCATGATCCGCCTGTGCTCGGCCCGGGCCGCCGCGTCCATGTCGGCGACCGGCGGCTTCTCGTGGATGAAGTGGCCGTAGCGGTCCTCGCCGCGCACCAGCAGGGCGGAGTCCTGGTCGCCGTTGATCTGCCGGACATAGGGCGGGACGTAGCGGATGGCGATTCCGATCCGGCGGTCGTCGCTGCGGTTCGGCTCGGAGGCGTGGGCCGCGAGCACGTGGTGCAGCGAGATCTCGCCCGGCTGCAGCGGCATCGGCACCGCCTCGTCCTCGTTCACCTCGACCGCGAGTTCCTGGCCGCGGGTCAGCAGGTTCTCCTTGGCGAGCGTGTCGCGGTGCTCGACCTGGTTCCAGGTCTGGCTGCCGGGAATGATCTTCATGCAGCCGCTGAGCTCGGTCGCCGGCGACAGCGCCAGCCAGGCGGTGACCACGTCCGGCTTGTCGAGCCCCCAGTAGGTCGCGTCCTGGTGCCAGGATACGAAGCCCGGGTTGTGCGCGTCCTTCACGAACAGCGACAGGCCCCAGCAGAACAGGTCCGGCCCCAGCACGTCCTCGACCGCGTCCAGGATCCGGGGATGCATCGCCAGCTCGGCCGCCCAGGTCTGCAGCAGGTACAGCTTGGCGCCCTTGGACAGCTCGTACCAGCCGCCCTGTGCCGCCTCGTAGGCCTCGAACCGGCGCCGGTAGGCGGCCGCCGTCTCCGGGTCCATCACCCGGAACGGCGAGGCATAGCCGTCCCGGTGGTAGGCCGCGATCTGATCGTCGGACAGCATCTTGCCCATGCGTTCCCTCCATCCGCCGGCTGAACCGGTCTCCATCCGGCACGGAGCGTAGAACCACCGGCGCGGCGCCGCAAACGGTCGGAGTCCCGGACGGCTGGAACCCGGACCGGTGAGCCCGCCGATCTGAGGGCTTGCTCCATCACCCATGATCGCCCAAGAGTCCGGCGACTCACATCGGACCCGGCTTGTTCCATGCACCCGGCCCTGCCGCGATCGCTCGACTCCGCCGCCGACCAGGCGGCCCTGTTGGTCCGCCTGGGGACCGGCCCGCTGCTGATCGGCCTCGATTTCGACGGCACCCTGGCGCCGATCGTCGACCGGCCGGAAGGGGCCGGGATCGACGACGCCATGCGCTCCCGCCTGACGGCCCTCGCCGCCCTGGTGCCGACCGCCGTGGTCAGCGGTCGCGACCTGGACGACCTCGGCCGCCGCGTGGCGGCCCCTGGCGCCATTCTGGTCGGATCCCACGGCATCGAGATCGCCTACCCGGGCGACGGCGTGGAACGCGCGCCCGGGCTGGAACGGAGCGACGCCGCGCTCGGCGCGCTGATCCGGGATCTCCGCGCGGCGACCGCCGACCTGTCCGGCGTCCTGGTCGAGCCGAAGCGCCACTCCGTCGCGGTGCACTGGCGGCTCGCCGGCCCGGCCGAGGAGGCCGCCGCCGAGCGGATCGTCGAGGAGGCGTCCGGATCGTTCCCGGCGTTCCGGATCGGTCGCGGCAAGAAGGTCGCCGAGTTCCGGCCGGCGATCGAGCGCGACAAGGGGTCGGCGGTCGGGCTGCTGCGCGACCACGCGGCGGCCGGCGGCGGCGTGCCTTCGGTGCTCTATATCGGCGACGACGTGACGGACGAGGATGCGTTCCGGGCGCTCGATCCGGACAGGGACACAGGGATCCTGGTGGCCACCCCGCCGCGCCACAGCGCGGCCGGCTGGTGCCTGGCGGATACCGCGGCGGTGGCCGACTTCCTGGACCGGTTGATCGAGGTCCGGTGCGGCCTCAGTCCATGAGGCAGCAGGAAACCAGCTCGTCGCCACGATAGAGGGCCGCGGCGAAGCGGTGGTTGCCGTCCTGGATCAGGCCGTCGCGGATGGTGATCGAGCAGCGGTTCGGCCGGATGTTCCGGATCAGCCAGGCGATGCGGCCGGCGTGCTCGGCGGCCGGCACCGGCTTGTTCGGATCGCGGCTGTCGTCCGGCTCGATCAGATGGTCGTTGGCCAGGTGATGCTCGATCAGGCCGTCGTCGACCGTCACGTCGCCGGCCCAGCGCGGATAGCCGGTCACGCCGGTCATCGCCATGACGTCACGGACGGGCAGGGTCGCGAGTCGGATCGCCATCGGCGGCCTCTCTCCGGAATCTCGAAGGGGGAACGCACCGGCGGACCGGACAATCCCGATGTCTGGAAACGTCACGGAGGCCCCGCGAATGCGGCGACCTCCGTGACAACGGCGCGTATATACGGTTTCGTTTTGCGGCGCAACAACGCCAAAACGACAGCCGGTGTCGCCCCCGGACGATCAGTCCGCGACCGCAGTTCCTATGTGTCGGGACAGGTTGGCCGCCCTCGTCGGGCGGCTTTTGTTTCGGCGCCGCAGAAGCGGCCGTGACCACGGATGCCGCCCATGACTACCGGGATCGAGAGCCAGGCCCTCACCGTCGATCCGTCGGTCCATCCGGCGGTCCTGGTGGTGATGTTCGTCGCGTTTCTGATCGGCGCCATCGGCCCGTTCGCGCTGTGCGTGATCGGCTCGATCCGCGACGAGCGGGCGATGCGCCGCTACGCCGCCGAGGCCCGCGCAGCCGAGCAGGCCGCGCTCGCCGCCGCCGCGGTGCATAACCCGGTGGATCCGGACATCCTGCCGGCGGCCGTCGCCCTGAATCCGGCGGTTCTCGACATGGACGGCCTCGACCCCGCCAACGACCACGTCGACGGGGACGCCGTCCGCGCGCTCAGAAGCTGAGCCGCACCATCGACACGCCGTAGACGGCCTCGCTGTCGGTCCCGAAGCCGCTGCGGTCCTCCAGTTCCGCATAGCCGAGCACGCCGACCAGCGCCACACCGGGGCCCAGGTCGTAACCGGCCTCGAACTGCACCGTGTCGAACGATGCCTTGCGGGCGCCGCTGCCGCCGGCATTGGCCGTCGCCGACCCGTCGCGGTCGCCGAAGAACCCGGCGAGCGACAGCTTCCAAGGCCCGGGCGCGTAGTTCAGGCCGACCGTCCAGCCGGTGCTGTCGCCGATCGCGGCATCGTTCCGCGAGCCCGCGACGGCGGCAGCCAGCGTCCAGTCGCTCCAGCCGAGCGAGAGCCCGGCGTTGTAGGCGGTCGGATCCGAGGCCGAGGCGGAGTCCGCGGCCTGGACCGTTCCCCACCCGACCGAAGCGGCGACCGCGACCGGCCCGAGCTTGCCGGCGTACTTGGCGCCCAGGCTGAAGCCGTCGTGCACGGCCACCGACTTGTCGGCGGTCGCGTTGCTGTCCTCGCCGGAATCCGGCACCCAGCTGGCACCGAGCTGGAAGCCGGCGAACCGCGGCGAGATGTAGGTCAGGCGGTTGGCGTCGTTGACCCGCCCGGCCTCGAGGTAGGTGGAGGCGAACGGTCCGCGGAACGCCCCGGTGTTGCCGCCGATGCCGGTGAAGTCGACCCACTCGACGTTGTCGCCGGAGTTGAGGCCGAACCCGAAGTCCTTCGGCGCCACGTGCAGAAGGTACTGCGCCGAGTTCTCCGAGCCGACGATCACCTGGCCGAAGGCCCCGGACGCGGTCAGGTAGGACTCGTCGATCTGGTCGGACTCGGTGTTGCCCTCGAGCTGGACGTTGACCCCGAACTCGATGCCGTTGTCGAGCCGCGTCGAGCCGGCGAAGAAGATCTCGGTGTCCGACTTCACGTCGAAGCCGGTCACGTCCCTGCCCGGCACGTCCTGGTCGGCGTAGCCGACGAACTGCTCCATGTAGCCGCCGACCTTGACGTTGATGCGTTCGGCGGCGCCTGCCGGACCGGCGGCCAGCACCGATCCGACGACCGTCAATGCCGTCGTCGCCAGAAATCGACCCCGCATCGGGTTGCCCCCTCCCCGCTTCTCCACGCCTGAGCGTCGGCCGCAAGAAAGCCGGCCGAGCCCGCGATGTTACAGCCTGCGCGGCAGGTATGTCGCCAATCCAGCGGTCCCGACCATCAGCACGCCGAGCGCCACGAACACCGACCCGATCGGCAGCACCAGCAGCAGGCCGGCGTAGATCGCCGCCGGCAGCAGCTGCGACATCTCGATGTAGGTCCGGAACACCGAGGTCATCTCGGACCGCTCGTACGGGTGCACGGACCGCAGGAACGGGATGTTGCCGAGCGCGTCGAGGGTGACCGACCCCAGACACGCCACGAAGAAGATCCCGGCCAGGACCAGCGGAGCCGGCTGCGTCACGCCGGCCAGGATCGAGAGGCCGCCGGTGAACAGCAGCGCCCCGACGATCATCCGCCGGATGCCGTAGCGTGCGCCAAGTCGGCCGGCGACCGGCGCCAGGAACAGGATCCCCTGCCCGCCCGACAGCATGGCGGCAGCCAGCATCTCGTCGCCGCCGGTCTTCACGATGTACAGCGGCGGGTACACGAAGAACGTGGTCCAGAACGCGCTGCGCGCAAACGGGATCACCCAGGCCAGCCGAAGCCGCGGCTGCAGCGCGAACCGCCGGATGTTGTGCCACGGCATCGGCGGCTTGCGGGTCGCCGGCGCCACCGCCGGGTTCTCCTGCATCCGCAGGAGCCAGAAATAAGCCAGCGCCAGCACCGCGAAGCCCGCGCTGGGCACGCAGACCGCCAGCAGGCCAACCGTCTTGTAGAGCCAGATACCGAGCCCGGGGCCGACGAACCACGCCACCCCCATGAACGCCAGCCGCCGCGGCTCGGCGGTGACGAAGTCCTTCCGGCGGATGTAATCGAGGATGTACAGGTTCAGCGAGATGTTGACGCACACCACGGCGAGCGCGCGGAACTGCAGAGCGGCTACGAACGGCATCGCGGCACCGGCCAGCATCAGCAGCGGGGCCACCACCATGAACAGGCAGCCGGCCGAGAACACCCATTTGCGACGCACCGCCCGGATCACCAGCGGCACCGCGAAGCTGGCCAGCAGCGCCACCACGCCGATCACCGTATAGGCGATCGACACGTTGCGGGCCGACTCCAGCAGCGCATAGGCCTCGAGCGGAATGATCCCCGCGATCAGCGCACGCGAGAACGCCTCCGTCGCGGAAAGAATCGCAAAGACGTTCGCACCGGGCCTGTCGACGACCCGGAGCCACATGGGGAACCGGATTTCCATGCTGGCAGATTACCCGCGCCGGGTCGGCCGACTACCCCGATTTTGCCTCGCTCGAGCCATACAGTCGCAAGAAGCCGCGGGTCGCGCGCGCCGCCCTCACCGCGACCTCGGCCGCCGACGGTGCCGGAGCGACGCCGAGCAGACGTCGGACCTGGGCGTCCCCGAGCAGCAGGCCAAGGAAGTCCTCGGCCGCGCGGTCCGGGTCGGCGAAACTCAGCCGGTTCTGCTCGGCATGGCGCCGCAGCAACCGCACGAACCCCGGCAGCACCGCGTCTCGGCCGGCCGATGCCAGGGTGCGCGCCAGCGTCGGATCGCTGGCCGCCTCCGAGACGGCGGCACGGTTGATCGCCACCGCGTCGTCGCCGAGCAGCAGTCCGAGCAGCGCCTCGCCGAAATCGACGAGCGCCGACTCGATCGGCAGCCCACCGTCCAGATGCCGGTCGACCACCGTCCCGACCATGGCGGCGTTGCGGCGGATCAGGGCGTCGAACAGCCCCTGCTTGTCGCCGAACCAAGCGTAGAGGGTTTCCTTCGACGCCGCAGCGCGACGCGCCACCTCCAGCATGTTGGCATCGCGGTAGCCACGTTCCGCGAGCACCGCCAGCGCGGCGTCGAGGATCTCGTTCCGCCGCCTTTCGCGGGTTTCCGCCTTCATCGATGCACTCCGTATCGCGGGGTTGACAGAAACCGTACCCGTAAGTACGGATCAGTCAAGCGTACCCATGAGTACGGACATGGAGAAGGCTCATGACCAGCGTCCCGCACGCCCCCGCTTCGACCGCCACGCGTGCCGCGATCACGGCACTCCTGGTGCTGACCGCCGTCATGCTCGCAGCCCTGTTCACCCGCACGCCGCCGCATCCGCCCTTGACCGTGCCGCCGTTCGCTCTCGCCCCGTTCCTGGGGGCGTCGCTGGCGATCGGCACCGCGGCACTCTGGCTGTCGGGCGGCACCAGGGCCGGTCGCGCGCTGGTGCTGCTGTTCGTCGCCACCGCGCTGGTGTCGTTCGGTCCGCAGAAATATCTCGATCCGGCGTTTCCCCGGATCTGGCCCGCGGTGATCACCGCCCAGGCAGCGGTCGCCGTCCTGCTGGCGCAGAGTGTGATCGCCTGGCGCGCAAGCCGGCTCAGCGACGGCCGGCACGCCGGTCCGCGAACCCGAACGCAGCCGCCCCGCAGCTCGTGAAGCTGCTGCCCTCGACCCGACCGCGGTAGGTCGGCCCGAACGTGTACGGGAACGTCGGCCGCAGCGCCGCGTCGACGGTCAGGTGATAGTGGTAGCCAAGGTCCTCGTCCGCATGGTCGTGGCCCCCGTGGGCGTGACCGTTGTGGCCGTCCAGCGCCTCCGGACCGGAGGCGGCACAGGCGGCGTCGAGGTAGAAATCCTCGTAGTAGGCCCGGGCCGCTGAAGACCCGTGCGCCGTCGACGCCGGAGGGAGGACGAGGCAGACTGCCGCGGCGAGCGTCGCGGTCCTTACCGGGTCGATGAGCCAACGAATGACGGTCACGGTGACGGCTCCGGCGCTGCTGACAGGGTCGGGCACACCATCGGAGTATCGTGCCCGTGGCGGCGTCGTCCGGCCATTCCCGAACCCCCGACACGGCGAATCCGACATGACCCACCCGGACATGAACCACCCGGACATGACCCACCCGGACATGAACCACCCGGACATGACCCACCCGGACATGACCTACGACGAGTTCAACGCCTTCTGCGCTTCGCTACCGGCCACCACGCACGTGGTGCAGTGGGGCGGCTCCGATGTCTGGAAAGTCGGCGGCAAGGTGTTCGCGATCGGCGGCTGGGACGGCGGCGGCCAGCCCCGCTACACCTTCAAGGTCTCCGACATCGCCTACGAGTTCCTGAAGGAGCAGCCCGGCCTCCGGCCCGCGCCATACCTCGCCTCGCGCGGCATGAAGTGGATCCAGCACCACGACCGCCCGGGGCTCGCCCCGGACGAGCTGCGCGACTACATCCGCGAATCGCACCGCATCGTCGCCGGCGGGCTGACCCGCAAGCTGCGCCGTGAACTCGGGCTGGAGCAGGCCTGACGGCCGCCTCTCAGCGACCGATCTGCGCCACGTCGAACGGCGTCGTCTGGTAGATGTAGTTGATCCAGTTCGAGTACAGCAGGTGGGCGTTGCCACGCCAGGTGTTGACCGGCGCCCGCGACGGGTCGTCGCCCGGGTAGTAGTAGCGCGGCACGCCGATCGGGTCGCCCTTCTCCAGGTCGCGCCGGTACTCGGCGTCGAGGGTCGTCGAGTCGTATTCCAGGTGGTTGAACATGTGCACGTGGCGCAGCCGCCGGTCGTGCACAAGGCACAGCCCGGCCTCGTCCGATTCCATCAACACCTCGAGGTCGGCGTGGCCGGCCAGGTCCTCGCGCCGGTTCTCGGTGTGACGCGACACCGGAATCCGGATCTCGTCGTCGAGCCCCCGCATCAGCAGCGAGGTATGGTCGAGCACCCGGTGCGGGAACACGCCGAAGCGCTTTTCCGGCAGCTGGTGCTTGGGAATCCCGTGGAAGTGGTGGAGTGCCGCCTGGGCGCCCCAGCACAGCGCGAACAGCCCGTGCACATGGGTCAGCGACCAATCGAAGATCCGCCGCAGCTCCTCCCAGTACACCACCGCCTCGAACGGCAGCTGTTCGACCGGCGCCCCGGTGACGATCAGGCCGTCGAACTTCTCCTGGCGAATCTCCTCCCAGGACCGGTAGAAGTCGATCATGTGCTCGCGCGGGGTGTTCTTCGGCACGTAGCCCGACGGCGCGAACAGCGTCATTTCGACCTGCAGCGGCGTACCGGCCAGGACGCGCGCGATCTGCGTCTCGGTCTCGATCTTCTTCGGCATCAGGTTCAGCAACGCGATCCGCAGCGGCCGGATGTCCTGCCGGATCGCGTCGGTATCGCGGATGATCAGCACGCCCTCGCGCTCGAGGGTCTCGCGGGCCGGCAGGTCGTGGGGGATCTTGATGGGCATCGTCGGGCTCGAAAAATGGGAAACGGTCGTCCGGAAGCCGCCGGTGGCGGCGTCCGGCCCGCTATCCGGGGTCGCCGGCCGCCTCGTGGCCGTTGCGCCGGGCCGCCAGGATCGCCTGTACCAGATCTTCCGGCACGGTCTTCAACGCCTCTTCGTCGGCTTCGCGCAGGGCCTCCCCGGCCACCCGGCGCGCCCGGTCGTAGGCCCGCAGATAGCGATGGCAGTGCGGGCACAAGACGGTGTGAAGCTCGATCTGCCGCTTCGCCACCGGCCCGAGATTGCCGTCGAGGTAATCGACCAGGCCGCGGTCGAACTCCTCGCAGGTCATGGCGCCGTGCAGTCCCCACGACATCCAGTGGCGGATCCGCTTCCACAGCCCGCCGCGCCCGTCCATCCCGTCGCCCCCCGAACCCGTATGGCTCATGCCGAGACCTCTCCCGTCCAGATCGGCTCGATCAGGCTCTTCAGCGCCGCGCGGGCGCGGTGCAGCCGGACCTTCATCGCGCCCTCGGCTATGCCGAGCGCTTCCGCGGCCTCTCGGGTGCTCCAGCCTTCGAGGTCGCGGAGTATCAATGCCGTCCGGTACCCGTCAGGCAACATGTCGATCTTGGCGCGCACGAATTCCCGGATCCGGCGGCGTTCCAGCTCGCTCTCCGGGTCGTCGTCCGGGACATCGACCAGGTCCCGGCGCCAGCCGTCGGCGTCGAAGACGGGCAGCAGGTCGTCGATCGGGGTCTCGGCCAGCCGCCGCTCCTTGCGCAGGCGCATGAGTGCCGCGTTGATGGTGATCCGGTTCAGCCAGGCGCCGACCGACGACCGCGGCTCGAAGCTGTCGATCGCCCGGAACGCCGACAGGAACGCCTCCTGCACGCAGTCGTGGGCCGTCGCTTCGTCGCGCACCAGCCGCCGGGCCGCCGCCAGCAGGCGGCCGGTCTCGCGCCGGACCACGAGCTCGTACGCGCGCTCGTCGCCGGCCTTCAGCCGTTCGACCAGCACCGCCTCGTCGTCCAGGTCCTGCTGTCCGGTCTCCGACCGCTCCACGCCTTCGCCTCCCTGCGCCGGCCGGAGCATCGCAGCGCCGTGCCGCTGCGCCAAGTGTCTTGCGGCGGCGATCCGCGCTCGACTTGATCCATCGCAAGGACGCGGCGGGCCGCCGCCGCGATAGTCCGGCCACGCAAGGCAGAACGCCGCGACTCTGGAGAGACGCATGCCCGACCTGAACGTCGTCCGAACGGCCCGCCAGGAACCCCGGACGCCGGCCGCCCGCGATGCCGAGGCCCGTCGGCACGCCCTGCGAGCGCTGCCGGCACCGGCGCCGTCGGCCGGCCTCGCCGCCTACCACCGCGAGCGCGACCTCGCACTCCAGGCATCGCCCCGGAAACGCGCGAACTACGAGCGCTATCTCGCCCATCAGCGCCGCGAGGCCGAGCCCGACTACCTGCCGATCAAGCTCGACATCGAGAACGTCAGCCGCTGCAACTTCCGCTGCATCATGTGCAGCGTCAGCCAGTGGCACAAAGGCCAGCGCGCCGACGACCTGCCGCTCGAGGCGTTCGAGCGGCTGATCGACGAGCAGTACGGCCTGGTCGAGATCAAGCTGCAGGGACTCGGCGAGCCGACCATGCAGCGCGACCCGTACTTCGACATGATCCGCTACGCCCGGGCCCGCCACATCTGGGTGCGGACCACCACGAACGCCTCGCTCCTGCACCTCAAGGACAACTACCGCAAGCTGGTCGACGCCGATCCCAACGAGATCCAGATCTCGATCGACGGCGCCACCAAGGCGGTGTTCGAGAGCATCCGCCACGGCTCGGTGTTCGACCGGGTCGTGGCGAACTGCAAGCTCCTGAACGCCTACTGCCGGGAGCGCGGGGTGGTGCGGACCAAGATGTGGACGGTGGTCCAGCGCGCCAACTTCCACCAGCTGGCCGACCTGGTCCGGCTGGCGGCGGAGCTCGGCTTCAAGCACCACACCTTCTCCCTGGAGCTGGTCGACTGGGGGCTCGCCGAGTGGCGTGCCGCCAACGACACGGTCAGCGTCGAGGACCAGCTCGATCCGGACGCGCTCATGGGCCTGGTCGCGCTCGGCGACAGCCTCGGGGTCGAGGTTCGGTTCTGGAACACCACCGAGAAGTACTCGACGCGCTCCCCGGAGACACTGTGCCCGTGGCCGTTCGAACGGGCCTTCGTGTCGTCCGACCTGCGCGTCGTGCCGTGCTGCGCAATCGGCAACCCGGACGTCTACCAGATCGGCGCTCCGCTCGACCGGGACGACCCGCAGACCTTCACCCGGCACTGGCAGGGGGCTGACTTCGTGGCGTTCCGCAAAGCGCATCTGGAGGGCCGGATCCCCGACATCTGCAAGGCCTGCTACGCCGACCCGGAGTAGCGAACCGCCCGCCGGCGTGACACTGTGCCCTCCGGAGACCGACCGATCGCGAGGGCGCCATGAACGAGATGACCACCGTCGGCTTCACCGAGATGAAGCACGGCAGCCGGGCCGACTACGAGCTGCTCGCGCGCCGCGAGGATGAGTATGCGGCCGGGACCGCCGACCGGATTCTCGCGCAGCTCGCCAAGCTCGGCGACGGCCTGTCCGGCTACCGGATCAGCCGGCTCGAGCACTCGATCCAGTCGGCGGCGCGGGCCGAGGCCGACGGCGCCGACATCGACTGGATCGTGGCCGCCCTGCTGCACGACATCGGCGACGAGCTGGCGCCGCACAACCACGACAGCATCGCCGCCGACATCATCCGTCCGTACGTCCGCGAGCAGGTGAGTTGGGTGGTCCAGCACCACGGCATCTTCCAGATGGTCTACTACGCCCATCACTACGGCAAGGATCCCGAGGCCCGCCGGAAATACGCCGACAATCCGTACTACCAGGACGCCGTCGACTTCTGCGAGCGCTGGGACCAGGCGAGCTTCGACCCCGACTACCGGAGCCCGCCGCTCGAGCACTTCGCGCCGATGGTCCGCGAGGTGTTCGGCCGCCCGGCCTGGGACGGGACCGTGCTGCGCAAGGGCGAGCGCGAGCCGCTGGTGCGGTAGGACGGCGGCCGATGCAGATCCTCGCGGAGATCCTGGTTCAGTTCATCCAACACTGGATCCTGCGGCGCTTCCCGGTGGTGGTCGACGGGTTCGTCTTGCTCTTGGCCGCAGTTGGAATGGTCGCCGGGACGGCCAGCCTGCTCGCCGGCAACACCGTTGGCGGTGCGTTCTTTCTTCCCGGCAGCCTGGCCATACTCGGAGCGCTGGTCCTGTCGTACCGCGAGCGGCGGCGACCGCGGTCCGACGGTACGAACGGATAGGATGCGTCGAGCCTGGGTCCCGGTTCGCGCTCCGCTTGCCCGGGATGAGGATCGGCGAGGGCGCACACCATTCAGCGTCATCGGGGCGAGGCGCAGCCGAGAGCCGGGACCCACTCCTCGGCGGACCTCAGCTCAGCAGAACGGTCGACCAGGCCCTGCACGACCTCGGCGTGAAGCCGGAAAGCCCAGCGGGCGCCGGTCAGTGCTCCGCGTAGCGCCGCAACCCCTCGGCCAGCGCTTCCGGCAGCGGCAGCCCGCGGACGTCGGGGCCGGTGCTGGCATAGGCCAGGACCTGAACCACCGCGAATTTCTCGGAGCCGGCCACCGACCCGGCGACCGCCACGGTGAACGCCTTGGTCCCGACCTTGCGCACGCGCAGTTCCAGGTCCAGCGCATCGCCTTGGAACAGCGGCCCCCTGAAGTCGACCTCCAGCCGGACCGTCGGCACCCCGCGCCTCTGCCGGCCGTGCATCGCCGGCCAGGGACAGTCCAGGGCCTCGGCGAAGAAGTCCTCGACCAGCCGGTTCACCATCATCAGCATGCGCGGGTAGAAGCCGATGCCGGCCGGGTCGCAGTCCTCGAAGCGGACCGGCACGGTCTTGCGGAAGACCCGCCCGCCGGTCATTCGGGATCCGGGATCAGCGCGGTCGCCTCGATCTCCAGGCGCGCCGCCGGCTCGACCAGGCCGCCGACCCCGAGTACGGCCATGGCCGGGAAATTGCGGCCGATGACTTCGCGATAGGCCGCCCCCAGCGCCGGCAGGCTGCGACGGTATTCCTCCAGGTCCACGACGTACCAGGTCAGACGTATCAGATGCTCCGGGCCGGCCCCACCGGCAGCCAGGACCGCGACGATGTTCTCGAAGATCTGCCGGGCCTGGGCGACGAAGCCGTCGGCGAACCGCTCCTCGGCGTCCCAGCCGACCAGCCCGCCGGTGACCAGCACCGTGCCGCGTCCCATCATGCCGTTGGAATAGCCCTTCGGGCGCGGCCAGCCCTCGGGGTTGAGGGTCGTCGGCCGGCCCGGCCCCGTCGCCGGCTTGCGCAGGTCCATGCGGTCTCTCTCCTTCTCAGGCTCTCAGGCGGCGCCGCGTGCCTGCTGCTCGGCGATCATGCGCAGTTCGAAGCGGCGCAGTTTGCCGGTGTCGGTCCGCGGCAGGGCGTCGACGTATTCTATCGCTCGCGGGTACTTGTAGGGGGCGATCTCCGCCTTCACGTGGTCCTGCAGGGCCCTGGTCAGCGCCGCGTCGCCGACCTGCCCGGGCTTCAGCACCACGAACGCCTTGACGATCGACCCCCGGTCCGGGTCCGGCTGGGCGACCACGCCACACTCGGCGATCGCCGGGTGCGACAGCAGGGCCGCCTCGACCTCCGGGCCGGCGATGTTGTAGCCCGACGACACGATCATGTCGTCGGAGCGCGCCTGGTACCAGAAATAGCCGTCCTCATCCATCCGGTAGGTATCGCCGGTCAGGTTCCAGCCGTCTTGAACGTAATTGCGCTGCCGGTCGTCGGCGAGATAACGGCAGCCGGTCGGGCCGCGCACCGCCAGCCGGCCGACCTCGCCCGGCGGCAGGGTCTCGCCGTCCGGGCCGATCACCCTGGCCTGGTAGCCCGGCACCACCTTGCCGGTCGCACCCGGCCGGATCTCGTCAAGAGTCGCGGAGATGAAGATGTGCAGCATCTCGGTGGCGCCGATGCCGTCCTGGATCCTGATGCCGGTCGCGGCGAACCAGTCGTCCCAGGTCGGCTTCGGCAAGGTCTCGCCGGCCGACACGCACTTGCGCAGGCACGAGATGTCGCGTCCGTCCAGCTTGCCGAGGATCGCCCGGTAGGCGGTCGGCGAGGTGAAGCAGACCGTCGGTCGCCAGGTCTCGATAGCGTCCAGCAGCTGATCGGGCGCCGCCTTCTCCAGCAGCACCGCCGACGCGCCGACCCGCATCGGGAACAGCACCAGCCCGCCGAGCCCGAAGGTGAAGGCGAGCGGCGGCGAGCCGATAAACCGGTCGTCCGGGTTCGGCTGCAGCACGTGCTTCGAGTAAGCGTCGCAGATCGCCAGCATGTCGCGGTGGAAGTGCATGGTGCCCTTCGGCTCGCCGGTCGTGCCGGAGGTGAAGCCGATCAGGCAGACGTCGTCGCGTGCCGTGTCGACCGCCTCGAAGCTGTCCGGCTTGCTCGCCATCCGGGCTTCAAGCCCGTCGACCCCGCCGGTCGAGAAGTAGGCGACCCGCTTGAGCCGCGGGGCGCGGACCAGGGTCTTCTCCATCTCGTCGGCCAGCCGGGCGTCGCACAGCGCCAGCGCGATCTCGGCCTTGTCGACGATCTTGGCGAGCTCGACCGCGCGCAGGAGCGGCATGGTGCAGACCGCGATCCCGCCGGCCTTGATGACGGCGAACAGGGCCGCGGTCATGGTCGGGTTGTTGGCGGAGCGGATCAGCACCCGGTTGCCCGGAACCATGCCGAGATCCTCGACCAGCACCCGGGCCATCCGGTTCACGGTCTTCTGGAACCCGGCATAGCTGATCGGGCCGTCCGGCGTGACGAACAGGGTGCGGTCGCCCCGCCCCTCGGTCACGTGCCGGTCCAGGAACTCGACCGCGCAGTTGATGCGTTCCGGATAGCGCACGTCGTCGATGTCGAACAGGAAATCGGGCCACTGGTCCTGCGGCGGCAGGTTGTCGCGCGCGAAGGTGTCGACATGTGCGGTGTAGTCTCCCATCCCGTCGTCTCCCGTCACACAGCCCAAACCACGCTTCCCCGCGTCTTCGGCCCCTATCGAATCCTCAGGCCGTTCCCCCTGCCCGCGCGTCCAGCATCTGGCGCGCGATCACGATCTTCTGGACCTCGCTGGCGCCCTCGTAGATCCGCAGGGCGCGGACCTCGCGGTACAGCTCCTCGACCTTGACGCCCGCAGTCACGCCGAGCCCGCCGTGCATCTGGACGGCGCGGTCGACCACGCGCTGCGCCGCCTCGGTTGCGAACAGCTTGGCCATCGACGCCTCGCGGGTGACCCGGGCGGCGCCCGCGTCCTTGGCCCAGGCCGCGCGGTACACCAGCAGGGCGGCGGCATCGACCTCGGTCGCCATGTCGGCGAGTGCCGCCTGCGTCATCTGCAGCTCGGCCAGCGGCGCCCCGAACATCCGGCGGCCGGCCGAGCGATCGAGCGCCTCGTCGAGCCCGCGCCGCGCGAAACCGAGCGCCGCCGCCCCGACCGTCGCCCGGAACACGTCGAGCGTGCCCATCGCTACCTTGAAGCCCTCGCCCGGCTTGCCGATCCGGTTTGCGACCGGCACCCGGCAGCCGTCGAAGCGCAGGCGGGCGAGCGGATGCGGGGCGATCACCTCGATCCGCTCGGCGATCTCCAGCCCCGGGGTGTCGGCATCGACCACGAAGGCCGACAGCCCCCGCGCCCCCGGGGCCTCGCCGGTGCGGGCGAACACCACGTAGTGGCCGGCGATGCCGCCATTGGAGATCCAGGTCTTCTCGCCGTCGAGCCGGACGTGGTCGTTGCCGTCCGGCGTGGCAGTGGTGGTCATCGCCGCGACGTCGGACCCGGCATCCGGCTCGGACAAGGCGAAGGCGGCGATCGACCGGCCTGCGAGCACCGGCGGCAGCCAGCGGTCCTTCTGGATCGCGCTGCCGAACAGCGAAATCGGCCCGGTGCCGAGCCCCTGCATGGCGAACGCGAAGTCGGCGAGGCCGGCGTGATAGCCCAGCACCTCGCGCGCCAGGCACACCGAACGCACGTCGATCCGCTCGTGGCGGCCGCCGTGGCTCGCCGGCATCACCAGGTCCAGCCAGCCGGCGCCGGCCAGCGCCTCCACCAGCCGCCGGCACGAGCCGTCGACGTCGTGGTGGTCGATCAGGTCGTCCACGGTGTCGGCCGCCCAGGCGTCGAGGGCATGCGCCAGCTCGGCGTGATGCGGGTCAAAGAACGGCCAGGCGAGGAAGCTGCGGTCGGCCATGGTCAGTCCTCGGTCGTCGGCCGGCAGCGGGTGGGTTCCGGCTCCGTCCCGCCTTCGGCGACCCGGTCCGGAATGACGTCGGGGAGGGGTGGGCGCCGCGGCTCCCTCCCCCTGACGTCATTCCGGCCGGACGCGCCGACCCCGGCGCGGACGAGCCGGAACCCACGAAGCAACGGGCGACCTTCCGCGATCGCCCCCCCGTCCCGGAACACTGCCACCGCCGCCATCTTCAGTTCCCCTCGAACTCGGGCTTCTGCCTGGCGGCGAAGGCGTGGAAGGCGCGGCCGAAGTCGCGGGTCTGCATCAGCATGCCCTGCGCCAGGGCCTCGGCGTCGATCGCCTCGTCGACCCCCATCGACCACTCCATGTGCAGCATCTTCTTGGTGATGCCGTTGGCGAAGCTCGGCCCGTCGGCCATGCGCTGCGCCAGCTCCCGGGCCGCGTCCAGCAGTTCCGCCGGTTCGACCAGCCGGTTGAAGAACCCCCAGCGCTCGCCCTCTTCGCCGCCCAGCGAGCGGCCGGTGAACAGCAACTCGCTGGCCCGGCCCTGGCCGACGATGCGCGGCAGGATCGCGCACGCCCCCATGTCGCAGCCGGCCAGCCCGACCCGGGTGAACAGGAACGCCACCTTGGCGCCGGCCGTCCCGAGCCGCATGTCGGACGCCATCGCCAGGATCGCGCCGGCACCGGCGCACACCCCGTCGACCGCCGCCACGACCGGCTGCGGGCAGGCCCGCATCGCCTTCACCAGGTCGCCGGTCATCTGGGTGAACTCCATCAGCCCGACCATGTCGCGGTCGAGCAGCGGGCCGATGATCTCGAACACGTCGCCGCCGGAGCAGAAGTTGCCACCGGCGCCGGTGATCACCACCGCCTTCACCTCGGGCTCGTGCTGGAGGGCCCGGAAGAAGTCCCGCAGTTCGGCATACGACTCGAAGGTCAGCGGGTTCTTGCGGTCGGGCCGGTCCAGGGTGACGGTCGCGACCTTGCCGTCGACCTCCAGCTTGAAGTGCCGGGGGGCGAACTCGCGGACCGGCAGGATCGTGGCGTTGGCGTGCGTCATGTCTCCACCGCGTTCTGGGTACTGCGCCGGACCGAGGCCTTGGCCTTGCCGAGCAGCGTCATCAGGGCCTCGAGCTCTCCCGGCGCCAGGTCGGCGAACAGGTCGGCGACCCAGTCCTCGTGCTCGTCCGCCATCGCCGCGAACGCCCGGCGGCCGGCCGCGGTCAGGCTGACGTAGTGGGCGCGCCGGTCGGTGTCCGACTGGCGGCGCTGCAGCAGCCCCTCGGTCACCAGCCGGTCGACCAGCCCGGTGACGTTGCCGTTCGACACCATCATCCGCTTCGACAGCTCGCCGAGGGTCATGCCCTCGGGCGTCCGCTCGAGCTGGGCCATCAGGTCGAAGCGCGGCAGGGTGATGTCGAACCGCTCGCGCATCCGGCGGCGGATCTCGGTCTCGATCATGGTCGTGCAGGTCAGCAGCCGCAGCCACAGCCGCAGCTCGGCCTTGTGGTCGGCATGGTCGCCGTGGGCGCGGCTCTCGGAATCCAGGTGCACCTCGGCATCAAGGGTTTCTGCGGCCTCGACACTCATCGTCACCTCACATGATCTCGCCGCCGGCGACAGCGATCGCCTGGCCGGTCATGGCCCCGGATGCCGGGTCGGCAAGCCACACCACCGTGCGGGCCACCTCCTCCGGCTCGATCAGGCGGCGCTGCGGGTTTCCGGCGACCATCTCGGCCACCAGGGCTTCGGCCGGCTTGCCGGTCCGCTGGGCCAGGCGGGCAACGCTGTCGCGAACCAGGTCGGTATCGGTATAGCCCGGGCAGACCGCGTTGACGGTGACGCCGCTGCGCGCCGTCTCCAGCGCCAGCGACCGGGTCAGGCCGATCACCCCGTGCTTGGCGGCGCTGTAGGCCGAGGCATAGGCATAGCCCTTGAGGCCGGCGGTGCTGGCGACCGAGATCACCCGGCCCCAGCCGCGCTCCAGCATGCCCGGCAACACCCTCCGGGTGGCCAGGACCACGCCGATCAGGTTCAGCGCGATCATCCGCTCCCACAGGTCGTCGTCGGAGGCGGTGAACTTGGCGGTCTCGGCGGCGCCGGCACTGTTGACCAGGATGTCGACCGGCCCGACCCCGGCCTCGGCCTCGGCGATAGCCGCTTCGAGCGCCATGCCGTCGGTAACGTCGGCGGTCACGGCGATGCCACCTGCCCTTGCAGCCACGGCGTCGAGCGCCGCCCGGTCGCGGCCGAGCACCGATACCCGGGCCCCGGCACCAGCCAGCGCCGCCGCAATCGCGGCCCCGATGCCGCGGCTGCCGCCGGTCACCAGCGCATGGCGCCCGTCCAGGATCATGGCCTCGACCTCCTTGAATTTTATTTGAAGCCTAAAACTTTCACCCCTCAACGACAAGCCGGGGAACGGTTGCCGCGGTGATATTTTAAGCTTAAAGTTTTTTTGACGCCAAGCCCGCGACCGGGCGAGGCCACCGGAAGCCAGCGCTGCGAGGCAAGCCATGCGAATCTCGGTCATCGGCGGCGGACCCGCCGGCCTGTACTTCGCCATCCTGATGAAGGCCGCCCGCCCCGCCGCCCGGATCACCGTGTACGAGCGCAACCGGCCGGACGACACCTTCGGATTCGGCGTGGTGTTCTCGGACGAGACCCTGGAGACCTTCGAGCGATACGACCCCGACAGTTACCGGCTGATCACCGAGCACTTCGCCTACTGGGACGACATCGAGATCCACTTCAAGGGCACGGTGCACCGGATCGGCGGCAACGGGTTCTGCGGCTGCTCGCGCCCGACCCTGCTGAAGCTGCTGCACCAGCGCTGCCGGGCCCTCGGGGTCACCCTGCTGTTCGAGCACGAGGTGACCGACATCGACGCGCTGATCGCCGACAGCGACCTGGTGGTCGCCGCCGACGGCATCAACAGCGCGGTCCGCAAGAAGTTCGAGGACCATTTCCGGCCGTCGGTCGACCTGCGCCCGAACCATTTCACCTGGATGGGCTCGGACCGGCCGCTCGACGCCTTCTCGTTCTTCTTCAGGGAGACCGAGCACGGCCTGTTCGTGGCCCACACCTACCAGTACGAGCCGGGGCGCAGCACCTGGGTGCTGGAGACCGACCCGGAGACTTTCCGGCGTGCCGGCCTCGGGTCGATGGACGAGGAGCAGTCGGCCCGGTTCCTGGAGGGCGTGTTCGCCGAGGAGCTGGCCGGCCACAAGCTGATCACCAACCGCTCGATCTGGCGCAACTTCCCGACCATCCGCAACGCCCGCTGGGTCAAGGACAACGTGGTGATCCTGGGCGACGCCAAGGGCACCGCGCATTTCTCGATCGGCTCCGGCACCAAGCTGGCCATGGAGGACTCGATCGCCCTGTTCGAGGCGTTCCAGGCCGAGCCGGATGTAGCGGGGGCGCTGACCCGCTTCGAGTCGCAGCGCCGCGAGGACGTCGAGAAGACCCAGCACGCCGCCGAGGTCTCGCTGGTCTGGTTCGAGCACCTGGACCGGTTCTGGCCCATGGACCCGCTGCAGTTCGCGTTCGGGCTGATGACCCGCTCGAAGTCGATCACCTACGACAACCTGCGCCTGCGGGCGCCGGCCTTCGTCGACTCGGTCGACCGCATGTTCGCCGGCAAGGTCCGGGGCGAGCTCGGCTTCGACGTCGACACCGGGCGGCCGGTACCGCCGATGTTCCAGCCGTTCCGGCTGCGCGGCCTGACCCTGGCGAACCGGCTGGTGCTGTCGCCGATGTGCCAGTACTCGGCGGTCGACGGCTGCCCGACCGACTGGCACATGGTGCATCTGGGCGCCCGCGCCCTCGGCGGCGCCGGGCTGATCTACACCGAGATGACCGACGTGTCGGAGGAAGGCCGGATCTCGCCGGGCTGCGCCGGACTCTACACCGACGCGCACGAGGCGGCGTGGAAGCGCATCGTCGACTTCGTGCACGCCAACTCGGCCGGCAGGATCTGCCTGCAGCTCGGCCACGCCGGCCGCAAGGCGTCCACCAGACTCATGTGGGAGGGCATCGACGAGCCGCTGGAGGCCGGCAACTGGCCGATCATGAGCGCCTCGCCTCTGCCCTACTACCCGCACAGCCAGGTCCCGCGCGAGATGACCCGCGCCGACATGGACAAGGTGGTCGCGGATTTCGTGCAGGCGACCGAGCGGGCCGACCGGGCCGAGTTCGACATGCTGGAGGTGCACGTCGCCCACGGCTACCTGCTGGCGTCGTTCGTCTCGCCGCTGACCAACCGGCGCACCGACGAGTACGGCGGCAGCCTGGAGAACCGACTGCGGTTCCCGCTCGAGGTGTTCGACCGGGTGCGGGCATCCTGGCCCGACGACAAGCCGATGTCGGTCCGGATCTCGGCGACCGACTGGAAGGAAGGCGGCATCACCGGCGACGACGCGGTGGCGATCGCCCGGGCCTTCGCCGAGCACGGCTGCGACCTGATCGACGTGTCGACCGGCCAGACCGTGCACGACGCCGAGCCGGTGTTCGGCCGGATGTTCCAGACCCCGTTCTCCGAGCAGATCCGCAACGAGGCAGGGCTGGCGACCATGTGCGTCGGCAACATCGTCTCGGCCGACCAGGTCAACACCATCCTGGCCGCCGGCCGCGCCGACCTGGTGGCGCTGGCCCGGCCACATCTGGTCGACCCGGCGTTCCTGATGCGCGCCGCAGCGTTCTACGGCGTCCGTGACGTGCACTGCCCGCCGCAGTACCTTGCCGGCATGGACCAGCTGTACCGGACCGCGGCGCGCGAGCGCGAGGACCTGCTGGAGCTGCGACGAAAGGCCCGGCCGAAATCCCATCACCGGACGCTGCCGGAGGCGGCACAATAACCGGCGTGGAGCGGTCCGGGCCCATTGAAGCGGGGAGAAGGACGATGAAGGCGATCGTGGTCGGCGGCGGCATCGGGGGGCTGGCGACGGCGCTGAGCCTCCACGCCAAGGGCATCGAGGTCGAGGTGTTCGAGCAGTCGCGGTCGATCCGTGAGCTCGGCGTCGGCATCAACACCCTGCCGCACGCCATCAAGGAGCTGGCCGACCTCGGCCTGCTCGACGCGCTCGACGCGGTCGGCATCCGGACCTACGAGCTGATCTACACCAACCGGTTCGGCCAGGAGGTCTGGCGCGACCTGCGCGGCACCGACGCCGGCTACGAGTTCCCGCAGTTCTCGATCCACCGCGGCAAGCTGCAGGGCGTGCTGCACCAGGCGGTGCTGGAGCGGATCGGCGGCGGCAAGGTGCATCCCGGCCACCAGCTCGTCGAGTTCAGCGACGACGGCAGCCAGGTCACCGCCCGGTTCGAGCGGCGCGAGGGCCACGACGACGTCGTGGTGACCGGCGACGTGCTGATCGGCGCCGACGGCATCCACTCGACGGTGCGCCGCAAGTTCTATCCCGACGAAGGGCCGCCGAGCTGGAACGGCCTGATGCTGTGGCGCGGCGCGGTCGAGGGCAAGCCGTTCCTGACCGGCCGCTCGATGATCATCGCCGGCGGCATGAACGCCAAGTTCGTGTGCTACCCGATCTTCAACGATCCCCATGCGCCGGGCACCACCCTGATCAACTGGGCGGTCGTGGCGCGGATCGGCGACGGCTCGACCCCGCCGCCCCGGCGCGAGGACTGGAGTCGGCTGGGCAACCGCGAGGAGCTGATGGAGCACGTCGACGGGGTGTTCACCCTCGACGTGGTCGACCCGGTCGCGATCATCAACTCGACGATCGACTTCTACGAGTACCCGATGTGCGACCGCGATCCGGTCGAGCACTGGTCGTTCGGGCGGGTGACCCTGCTGGGCGACGCCGCCCACCCGATGTACCCGGTCGGCTCCAACGGCGCCTCCCAGGCGGTGCTGGACGCGCGCTGCCTCGCCGACCTGCTGGCCGGCTGCAACGGCGACGTAACCGGCGCGCTGAAGGCCTACGAGGCCGAGCGCCTGCCGATGACGGCCGAGATCGTCCGCACCAACCGCAAGGGCGGCCCCGAGCAGGTCATCGACCTGGTCGAGGAGCGCGCGCCCGACGGCTTCGAGAAGCTGGAGGACGTTGCGACCCGCGAGGAACTGGAGGCCGTCGTGCGCGGCTACGCCAGCCTGGCTAAGTTCAGCCAGAGCGACGTGAACCGACCGAGACCGTGAGCGGGCGATCGGAGAAATCGCCGCCCCTCCCTTGACCTTCCCCCGGGGGGAACCACTACTTAGCCCGGCAACGTCGTCGAACCAACCCAGCGTTCCCGTGGTCCGTCTCCTCCTCGCCCTGGTGGTCTTGCTGTTCGGAATCGGCATCCTGCCGAGCGCCGCGGCTGCGGCTGCCGGTCACGGGGCCGCGCACCGCGCGCCGGCGACGGTCGAGCAGGTGCCGGATAGCGGGTCGATCCAGCACCTCCGCGCCGCCGACCCGCACGAGCACATGCCGGGCACCCACGGTTGCCGGTATGCTGCCGGCTGCAGTGGCGTCGGCAGCGCCGAGAACGGCACGCCCGCCGTTCCGCTTCCCCGCCAGGTCGCTGCGGCCCCGCAGTCGCCGGTCGTCCCCGTGCCGCACGGTGCCGACCTGCCGCGCGAAGACCGCCCTCCAAGACCCGTCTGACGCCCGACCGCCGGCCGACCGGCCGGATCCCGGCAAGGCCGTGAACCGGGGCGCAGCCAATCTGCGCGCCGTTCGCCTCGCTGTTGTCTCAGACAGTCATCGACCCGTGGAGTCGACATCATGAAGCTTCGTGCCCTGCTTTCCCTCGTTCTCGCCGGCGGCACCATTGCCGGCGCTTCCGCAGCCCTCGCCGGCGGCATGCACAGCGGCGGACACGGCCACGCCAGCCTCGACTTCGGCAAGCCCGCCAAGGCGGCGGACGCCGGCCGGACCGTGACCGTCGTCATGCGCGACAACCTGTTCGAACCCGAGAACATCGCCGTGAAGGCCGGCGAGACCGTTCGCTTCGTCCTCAGGAACGAAGGCGCGTTCGTGCACGAGTTCAACATCGGCACCGCCGCCATGCACGCCGCCCATCAGAAGGAAATGATGATGATGGTCGAGCACGGCGCCCTGGAACCCGACCGGATCAACCGCGAGCGCATGAAGATGGACATGGGCGGCGGCATGACCATGGAGCACGACGACCCGAACAGCGTGCTGCTGGAGCCCGGCGAGAGCGCCGAAATCGTGTGGACCTTCACCACGGCCGCCGAGCTGGAGTTCGCCTGCAACGTTCCCGGCCACTACGACGCCGGCATGGTCGGCACGCTCTCGGTCCGTCCGAAGAACGGCGACAAGACCTCCTGAGGACGCAGTGATGGGCAACCCCAACGTCAGGAAGGCCGCCATGGCGACGCTCGTCGCCATGCTGGCTTCACTCGCCACCGGGCCGGCCGTCGCCGGCACTTACGACCTCGTCATCGACACCGTGACGGTCGATCATTCCGGCACCCCGAAGCAGGCGATCGCCTACAACGGCCAGACCCCGGGCCCGACCCTGCGGTTCAAGGAGGGCGAGGAGGTGACGATCAACGTCACCAACCGGCTCTCGGAGTCGACCTCGATCCACTGGCACGGCCTGATCCTGCCGCCCGACCAGGACGGCGTGCCGGGCATCAGCTTCCCGGGCATCGCCCCGGGCGAGACCTTCACCTACCGGTTCCCGATCGTGCAGAGCGGCACCTACTGGTTCCACAGCCACTCCGGCATGCAGGAGCAGGACGGCGCCTACGGCTCGATCGTCATCGAGCCGAAAGACCGCGAGCCGTTCAAGTTCGACCGCGAACACGTGGTGGTGCTGTCCGACTCGCACGACCACAGCGGCCACCGGATCCTGTCCAACCTCAAGAAGATGTCCGACTACTACAACCGCCAGCAGCGCACGGTCGGCGACTTCCTGCGCGACGTCGAGGAGAAGGGCCTGTCGGCGACGGTCCAGGACCGGCTGGACTGGGGCGAGATGCGGATGATGGCGACCGACGTCGCCGACGTGCAGGGCTACACCCTCCTGGTCAACGGCAAGAACCCCGAGCAGAACTGGACCGGGCTGTTCACGCCGGGTGAGCGGGTGCGGCTGCGCTTCATCAACGCCTCGGCCATGACCTACTTCGACGTCCGGATCCCGGGCCTCGACCTGCTGGTGGTGCAGGCCGACGGCAACAACGTGCAGCCTGTGAAGGTCGACGAGTTCCGGATCGCGGTCGCCGAGACCTACGACGTGATCGTCCGGCCGACCGAGGACCGCGCCTACACGATCTTCGCCGAGACCATGTCGCGGGCCGGCTACGCCCGCGCCACGCTAGCCCCACAGGACGGCATGCAAGCGGAGGTACCCACCCTGCGCGCGCCCGACCGTCTCACCATGGCCGACATGGGCATGGCCCATGAAGGCATGGACCACGCCAGCATGGGCCACGGATCGATGGCCGGCATGGACCATTCGAACATGGCGGGGATGGATCACTCCAAGATGGCCGGCATGGATCATTCGAAGATGGCCATGGGCGACAAGCCGGACCCGTTCTACGCGCCGGGGAGCGGCCTGACGCCGAAGCCGGCGGACGGCGGAAAGTTCCTGTCCTACGCCGACCTGCGGGCCCAGAAGCCGCTCTATCCCGACCGCGAGGCGACCCGCGAGATCGAGCTGCGGCTGACCGGCAACATGGAGCGCTACATCTGGTCGATCAACGGCGTGAAGTACTCCGACGCCGAGCCGATCCGGCTGAGATACGGCGAGCGGGTGCGCTTCAAGTTCGTCAACGAGACCATGATGACCCACCCGATGCACCTGCATGGGATGTGGTCGATCCTCGACACCGGCAAGGGCAAGTGGGACCCGGTCAAGCACGTCGTCAGCGTTGCGCCGGGAATGACCGTCTACACCGAGACCGAGGTCGATGCGCCCGGCCAGTGGGCGTTCCACTGCCACCTCATGTACCACATGGCGACCGGCATGTTCCGCAAGGTCATCGTGGAAGGCGGGCCGCAATCCGCCGCGCTGCCGAACTGAGCGGAGGACGCCATGCAACGCTCATTCGGACTGGCCGTCGCGGTTGCGGCGGTCACCGTCGCGCTCAATCTGCCCATGCTGGGCCTGCCTGCGCGGGCCGACGTCATGGACAATGCCATGTTCACATCGGTCCGGTTCGACCAGCTCGAATACCGGGCCGGCGAGGACACCAACCTGGCGGCCTGGGACCTGGAGGCCTGGGCCGGCGGCGACGTCTGGAAGCTGGCCCTGGAGTCGGAGGGCGAGTACGCCCTGCGCCCCGACCGCTTCGAGAATCTCGAGAACCAGCTGGTGGTCCGGCGGATGGTGTCGGATTTCTTCGACGCCAAAGCCGGCATCCGGGTCGACACCCCGGCCGGACCGGACCGGGTCTACGGCGTGCTCGGATTCGAGGGGCTGGCCCCGCAGTGGTTCGAGGTCGACGGCGACCTGTTCCTCAGCGAGAAGGGCGATCTCTCCGCCCGGTTCGTCGCCGAGTACGACATCCTGATCACCAACCGGCTGATCCTGCAGCCGCTCGGCGAGATCAACCTGGCCGCCTCCGACGACCGCGAGATCGGCCAGGGCCAGGGCGTCACCGACGTCGAGCTCGGCCTCAGGCTGCGCTACGAGGTCGTCGACCGCACGGTGGCGCCGTATGTCGGCGTGCACTGGGAGAAGAAGCTCGGCGAATCCGCCGGCATCGCCCGCAGCGAAGGCGAGGATACCGACGCGGCCCGCGTAGTCGCCGGGGTACGCCTGCTGTTCTAGCCGGACGGCATCGGGCCCGCCGCTCCCGACCGAGGGGTGGCGGGCCCTCGCCGACCGACCGTTGGTGTCGCAGTCGACGAACGGCTATGAAGCCGCAGACGCTCCAGAACCGACGGCATCGACGCGACAATGGCGAACTACGACGCGTATGTGATCTGCACGTCGCCGCGCAGCGGCAGCACCCTGCTGTGCAGCCTGCTGGCCGCGACCGGCGTCGCCGGGAAGCCAGACTCGCATTTCCATCAGCCGTCGATCGACGACTGGATCGCCGAGTACCGGCTCGCTCCCGCCGCCGGCGCCTCGGAACCCGAGATCCTGGGCGCGATCTTCAGGGCCGCGATCGCGGAAGGCCGCGGCGGGACCTCGATCTTCGGCCTGCGGCTGCAGCGCCACAGCTTCGACTACTTCACCGGCAAGCTCGCGGTCCTGTATCCGGGGCGATCGAACGACGTTCAGCGCTTCGAGGCCGCCTTCGGCCGGACCCTGTTCATCCACCTGACCCGGCCCGACAAGGTCGACCAGGCGGTCTCGTACGTGAAGGCGCAGCAGACCGGGCTGTGGCACGTAGCGCCCGACGGCACCGAGTTGGAACGGCTCTCCGCGCCCCGGGAACCGGTCTATGACAGCGCCCGGCTCAGGGCCTGCTTCGAGACCATGACGGCCTACGACCACCAATGGGAGGCCTGGTTCAAACAGCAGGGTATCGAGCCGCTTCGCCTGTCCTACGACGCGCTCTCCGACGACCCGGTCGGAACCCTGCGCCGGGTGCTGGACCGCCTCGGGCTCGATCCCGAAATCGCGAACGGGGTCGAACTGGGCGTCAGGAAGCTCGCCGACGCGACCAACCGGGACTGGGTCAAGCGGCTCCGCTCGGAGCTCGAAACCGCCTGAGCCAGCCTCACGGTCCGGCGTCGCCCCGGTCAGGCGTCCGGCGGCGGCAGGAACTCGACCTCGTGCTCGGCCGCGATCCGCACCACCTCGGCCGGGTCGGTCAGGTTGTGGATGCGCTCGAACAGGGTGCGCAGGCTGCGCGACGGGGTCACCCAGAACAGCGCCTTCACCGGCTTACCTGATTTGTTGAAGATGCCGTGCGGCAGGCCCATCGGCATGCGGATCAGGTCGCCGGTGCTGGCCTGCAGGCCCTGCCCGTCGAGCACCAGGTCGAAGGTGCCGTCCAGCATGTAAATGAACTCGTCCTGGGTCGGATGGATGTGCGGCGGCACGAAGGTGCCGTCAGGAAAGAACGTCTCAAAGGTGAACGAGCTGTCGCTCTCCTGCTTGGGGTAGTAGGTCTGCCCCAGGATGTTCCAGACCACGCCGTCCTGGCCCTTCCCGGCCTGCGTGATCCCTGCGGTCATGATGGTCATCGCTCACCTCCTCGTGGCGCTTGCGGAAAGAGTGAAACACGGCCCCGGCAGCCCCGCCGTCGCTGCGACTTGCGCGCGGCGGCGCGTCCCGCCACCGTATCGGGGACCAGGGCCAGAGGAACCGACATGTCCGACCCGAGCATCCTTGTCCGACCGTCCACCCCGGACGACCTGCCGGCGATCCAGGCGATCTACGCCCACCACGTCACCCACGGCTTCGGGTCGTTCGAGGAAGTCCCGCCGGACGTCCAGGAGATGGCGGCGCGCCGGCTGGCGATCGTCGAGCGCGGCCTGCCGCACCTGGTCGCCGAGGCCGACGGGCGAGTCCTGGGCTATGCCTATGCCGGCCCCTACCGGCCCCGCCCGGCCTATCGCTACACGGTCGAGAACTCGGTGTACGTGGCGCCCGAGGCGGTCCGCCACGGCGTCGGCCGGGCCCTGCTGACCGCCCTGATCGAGATCTGCGAGGCCGGTCCGTGGCGGCAGATGATCGCGGTCATCGGCGACCGCGGCAACACCGCCTCGATCGCGCTGCACGCCGCCCTCGGCTTCCACGAGGCCGGGCACCTGAAGGCGGTCGGCTTCAAGCTCGGGCGCTGGGTCGACGTGGTGATCATGCAGCGCGCGCTGGGCGCCGGCGACGACGTCGACCCGGATTGAGGCCTTCAGCCAGGCGACGCGTCCGGCACGGCACCGCACTTGGGGCCCGGCTCTCCGCTTCGCTTCGGCCGGGATGAGGTGGAATCGGAGTCTTCCACGCCCCCTCATCCCGGCCGAAGCGGCGAAGCCGCGGAGAGCCGGGACCCGCCTGTCGACGGAAACGTGCGCGTCACACATGCAGGTACCGCTCGATGACGCCGGCGTCGGCCCGGAACGACGCGGTGTCGCCCTGCCAGACCACCCTGCCCTTCTCGACCACGTAGTGCCGGTCGGCCAGGCCGAGCAGCGCCGAGACGTTCTTGTCGATCACCAGGATCGCCTCGCCCTCGTCCTTCAGCCGGCCGAGGCAGCCCCAGATCTCCTCGCGGATGATCGGCGCCAGGCCCTCGGTCGCCTCGTCCAGGATCAGCAGCTTCGGGTTGGTCATCAGCGCCCGGCCGATCGCCAGCATCTGCTGCTCGCCGCCCGACAACTGGCCGCCGAGGTGCCGCCGGCGCTCGCCGAGCCGCGGGAACAGCTCGACCACGCTGTCGACCGTCCAGCGCGCCGCCCCCGGCCGGCGGTTGGCGGCGGTCGCCACCAGGTTCTCCTCGACCGTCAGGGTCGGGAAAACCTGCCGCCCTTCCGGCACCAGCCCCAGGCCGCGCTGGGCGATGCGGTATGGCGGCTGGCCCTGGACCGCCTCGCCCTCGACCCGGACGGCACCACCGGTCGGCCGCAGCAGCCCCATGACCGTCGCGACCGTGGTGGTCTTGCCCATGCCGTTGCGGCCCATCAGGGTGACCACCTCGCCGGCCGCCACCGCGAAGCTCATGCCGAACAGCACCTGGCTGTCGCCATAGCCGGAGGTCAGGTCCTCGACGCTGAGCATGGGTGCGCTCATGGCGCGCCCTCCTCGCCCAGATACGCGCTCCGCACCTCCGGGTCGGCCCGGATCTCGTCCGGCGCGCCCTCGGCGATCACCCGGCCGTAGACCAGCACCGAGATCCGGTCGGCGAGCGCGAACACCGCGTCCATGTCGTGCTCGACCAGGAGGATCGTCAGGCTCCCGCGCAGCGCCTCCAGGGTGGCGACCAGCCGCTCGCTCTCCTCGTGGCCGGTGCCGGCCATCGGCTCGTCCAGCAGCAGCAGCGTCGGCTTCATGACCAGGGCGATGGCGATCTCGAGCTGGCGCTTCTCGCCGTGGCTGAGCGCGCCGGCCCGTATCGCCGCACGGTCGCCGAGGCCCACGGTTTCGAGGGCCTGCATCGCGGCGTCGTTCAGCCGCGCCTCGGCGGCTGCCGGACGCAGGAACCGGAAGCTGTGGCCGTCATGCGCCTGGGCGGCGACCGCCACGTTCTCCAGCGCCGTGAAGCGCGGCAGGATCGTGGTGATCTGGAACGACCGCGCGAGGCCGCGCCGGCAGCGCGCGTGCATCGGCAGGTCGGTGACGTCGCGGCCGGCGAACCGGATGCGCCCGGCATCCGGCGCGATCTGCCCCGACACCTGGCCGATCAGGGTGGTCTTGCCGGCCCCGTTCGGACCGATCAGCGCGTGGATAGAGCCCGCCTGCACCGCCATCGACAGGTTGTCGGTGACCGTCAGCGCGCCGTACGCCTTGCACAGGCCCTCCAGGACCAGGATCGGCTCAGCCATCGCCGCCGCTCCGCCCGATCAGCCGCCCGAGCCCGCCGCGGGCATACAGCACCACCAGGATCAGCAGCGGGCCGAAGATCACCCGCCAGTGCTCGGTCCAGTGCGACAGCACCTCCTCGAGGGTCAGGTAGGCGATCGCCCCGAGGATCGCGCCGTGCAGCGTGCCCATGCCGCCGAGCACCACCATGATGATCAGCTCGCCGGAGCGCTGCCACGCCATGTAGGACGGGCTGACGAACTCGGCGTGGTTGGCCAGCAGCGCGCCCGCCAGCCCGGCCATCATCCCGGCGATGGCGTAGGCGACCAGCTGATAGACATAGGGATTGAAGCCGACCGCCTGCATCCGCAGCCGGTTCTCGCGCACGCCGGCGATCACCCGCCCGAACCGCGAGCCGACGACCGCCCGCGCGAACAGGAAGCAGCCGGCGAGGCAGCCCAGCACCACGTAGTAGAACGCGGTGTCGTCCTCGAACGGCGTGGTGCCGAACAACTCGCTGCGCCCCCACATGGTCAGGCCGTCGTCGCCGCCGTAGTCGGACAGGCTGCTGGCGGTGAAGTACGCCATCTGCCCGAAGGCCAGCGTGATCATGATGAAGTAGACGCCGCGGGTCCGCAGCGAAATCGCGCCGGTCAGCAGCGCGAACGCCCCGGCGGCGACGATCGCGACCGGAAAGGTGACGGCCGCGTTCCACTGGTCGTGCGCCGACGCGATCCCGACCGCGTAGGCGCCGATCCCGACGAATGCCGCGTGCCCGAAGCTGACCATGGCGCCGTAGCCGAGGATCAGGTCCAGGCTGACCGCGGCGATCGCGTAGATCATGATGCGGGTCGCCAACGAGGTCACGAAGCCCATATCGGCGGCATTGGCCACCGCCGGAACCGCCGCGAGCAGCACCAGCAGGACCAGCGGCACGCTCCAGCGGACACCGGTCGAGCCGGCCGGTTCGGCCGTCGGCGCGCTCATCGCCCGGCCGCCGGGAACAGGCCGGACGGCCGGAAGAACAGCACGCCGGCCATCAGCAGGTAGATCAGCATCGAGGCGATCGCCGGGCCGACCTGGTTGGCGGCGGCCGGCGCCAGGAAGGCCTTGAAGATGTCGGTCATGAACGAGCGTCCGAGGGTGTCGACCAGACCGATCAGCAGGGCCGCGACGAAGGCGCCGCGGATCGAGCCGATGCCGCCGATCACGATCACCACGAAGGCCAGGATCAGCACCCCGTCGCCCATGCCCGGCTCGACCGACAGGATCGGACCGGCCATCACCCCGGCGAAGCCGGCGAGCATGGCGCCGAACCCGAACACGATCATGAACAGCCGGCGGATGTTGACGCCGAGGGCCGAGACCATGCGCGGGTTGGTGGCCCCGGCCCGCACCAGCATGCCGACCCGGGTGCGGGTCACCACCACCCACAGCAGGACCGCGGTCGCCAGCCCCGCCAGGATCATCGCCACCCGGTAGATCGGGTAGCCGAAGCCCTCCATCAGCGGGATCGTCCCGCCGAGCAGCGCCGGGATCGGATAGGACAGCGGTGCCGCCCCCCAGACGATCCGGACGCCCTCGTTCAGGAACAGGATGACCCCGAAGGTCGCCAGCACCTGGTCCAGGTGGTCGCGGTCGTAGAGGTGCCGGAACACCAGGAACTCCAGCAGCAGACCGAAGGCGAGCGCCGCCAGCAGCGCCAGCACCAGCGCCGCGAAGAAGTTGCCGGTCAACCCGTAGAAGGAGACCGCCAGGTAGGCGCCGAGCATGTACTGCACGCCGTGCGCCAGGTTGATGAAGTCCATCACCCCGAACACCAGCGTCAGCCCGGCGGCCACCAGGAACAGCAGCACACCGAGCTGCAGTCCGTTCAGCACCTGGACCGCGACCAGGGTCGCCGTCATCGCATCCTCCGAGTGCGTGTAAGCGCGCGTCGCCGTGTGGGTCCCGGCTCCGTCACGCCCATGGCGCGACGGTCCGGGATGAGGGATCGTGGGGTTTTCCCCCTGCCCTCATCCCGGTCGGAGCGGCAAAGCCGCGGAGAGCCGGGACCCACCCGTCGCCCGAAGACGCCGGAGGTGGATTCGCCGGCCCCGCCTCACTTCATCTTGCACTCGGAGGCGTAGACGTCGCCGTAGTCGTCGAACACCTTCTCGACGACCGAGGTGGCATACATGCCGTCGGCCCGCTTCACCGCCTTGACCAGGTAGTAGTCCTGGATCGGGAAGTGGTTGGTGTTGTACTTGAAATCGCCGCGGACCGAGGCGAAGTCGGCCTTCTTGAGCGCGGCCCCGACCGCCTTCTTGTCCGACAGGTCGCCCTTCACCGCCCTGACCGCGGAGTCGATCAGCTGGGCCGCATCGAAGCCCTGGCTGGCATACAGCGACGGCACGTAGCCGTACTTCGCCTCGAAGGCCTCGACGAACGCCTTGTTGGCGGCGTTGTCCAGGTCCGGCGTCCACTGCGACGAGGAGAACAGGCCGACCGCGTCGTCCTTGGTCGCCGGCAGCGTGGTCTCGTCGACGGTGAACGCCGACAGGAAGGTCACGCTCTTGTCGAGCCCGGCCTGCTTGAACTGCTTCACCAGGTTCACGCCCATGCCGCCCGGCATGAAGGTGAACACCACTTCCGGCTTGGCAGCGGCGATCTTCGCCAGTTCCGCGGAGAAGTCCAGGTTGCCGAGCTTGGTATAGACCTCGTCGACGACCTCGCCCTTGAAGTGGCGCTTGAACCCGGCGACCGAATCCTTGCCCGCCTGATAGTTCGGCGTCAGCAGGAACGCGCTCTTGAAGCCCTTGTCCTGGGCGTACTTGCCCATGACCTCGTGAATCTGGTCGTTCTGCCAGGAGGTCGAGAAGAAGTACGGGCTGCAGCCCTTGCCGGCGAAGGTCGAGGTGCCGGCGTTCGCCCCGATCAGGAAGGTCTCGCTCTCGGTCACCGGGCGATAGATCGCCTGCAGGATGTTCGAGAACACCACGCCCGCGACGAAGTCGACCTTGTCGCGCTCCAACAGGCCCTTGACCTTGGTCAGGGCCACGTCCGGCTTCAACTCGTCGTCGGCGACGACGATCTCGACGTCGCGGCCGCCGAGCTTGCCGCCCTGCTGGTCCACGAACAGCTGGAACCCGTCCCTGATGTGCTTGCCGAGCACCGCCGGCGGTCCCGACAGCGTCAGCATCATACCGATCTTCATGGGCTCGGCCGCGTTCGCGGCGAAACCCATCCCCACGCCGGCCGCCACGAGGGCCGCCGTCAGAACCTTGCGCATGTCCGTCTCCCTAGTACCACAGCCTCGTCCGACACCCGGGCAACGGCTTCTGGCGACCGTCTCCCGGCAACTCCCTATCCTTCAGGCGGATATTTTAAGTTTAAAATTTCCTGCCTGCCAAGCCCCACACCCCCGGCCCCGGACCGGCACAGTCTGCACACCGCGCCTGTACGCGCCAAGCCCGACGGCCGGGTACGTCATGCGACGGGAGGGTCGGAGGGCAGTCGGGAGGACCTCAGTCCCTGCCGGCGGGCTCGCGCAGCAGGCGTTCGCGCCGGCGCCGCTCGGAATCCCTGCCGAGCTTCCACAGCACCAGGGTGATCGCGCCATAGGCCACCCCGAAGACGCTGAGGCCGACCAGGGCTTCCACTTCGAGAACGTGCAGGACAGACATCGCCGGTACCCGATCGAATGCATCGTGCGGCCGGGTCAGCCGGCCACGACGTCTTGATATCCCGAGACCGGCGCGTCGAGCGAGGCCGGCCGGCCGGGACCAATTGTCTCATCGTCGAGCGCGACCAGCGAAGGCAGCGCCAGCTCGACCTTCAGGCCCGGGCCGGCATCCGACAGCACGAGTTCGCCGCCGTGCAGCCGGGCGACCGCCGCCACCAGGCTCAGGCCGAGGCCGGCCCCCTTGCCGGACCGGCTGGGATCGAGACGGACGAACCGCTGGGTGGCGCGCTCGCGATCCTCCGGCGGGATGCCGGGGCCGTCGTCGGTCACCGTGACCCGGGCGCCGCCGGACCCGAGCGTGGCCTCGACGCGGATCCGCGAGCGGGCGTACTTGGTCGCATTGTCCACCAGGTTCGAGACCGCCTGGGCCAGCAGCTCGGCGTGCCCCGACACCGGGACGATCCGCTCCGCCGAGGCCTCGATCGTCAGCCCCCGGTCCTCGGCGATCGGTTCGTAGAGGTCGACCACGTCGCGCGCCACTGCCGCCAGGTCGACCTCCGACATCTCGCCGCGCTGCAGCCCCGACTCCGCGCGCGCGATGTCCAGCAGGCGGCCGAGCAGGTCGAGGGTCAGGTCGACGTCCGCCACCGCGTCGTCCAGCGCCGCGTCGCGCTCGCCCGCCGAGGCTCCCGGTGCGCGAGCCCGCTCCAGCCGGTTGCGCAGGCGGGTCAGCGGGCTGCGGATGTCGTGGCCGACGCTGTCGGTGACCGTCCGCATGCCGACCATCAGTTCCTCGATCCGGGCCAGCATGTCGTTCATGGAGTCGGCGAGCCGGTCGAACTCGTCGCCCGAGCCGCGCACCGGAACCCGCCGCCCCAGCTCGCCGACCATGACCTCGCGGTTGATCGCCGCAACCTCCCCGACCCGCCGGAGAATGGTACGCGACAGCAGGATGCCGCCGCCGACCGCCATGGTCCAAAGCGCGGCCAGAGCCCACAGCAGCGACTCGCCGATCGCATCCTGGATCTTCACCCGGCCGTCGAGCGCGCGGCCGACCAGCAGCCGCACCCCGCCGGCGAGCTCGTAGCCGCGGGCTCCGATCAGGATCGGGTTCGCCTCGCCGCGCCGGTACAGCTCGACCTTCCGCCACTGGCCGTCCGGCGGCACCGTCGGCGGCCAGGCCAGAAGATTGCCGGCCAGCCGATTGCCCAGGCCGTCGACCACCAGATAGACCGGCTCGGCCTCGGTCGGCACCGCCGACCGTTGCTGCACCGTGCGCATCAGCTCCAGCAGGCCGACGCTGCCGTAGTGCTCGACAAGCCCGCGCAGCTCGGAGGCGACCGTGTCGGACGCCTGCTGCTCGACCACCCCGATCGCCCGCCAGTACAGGAAGCCGAAGACCGCGCCGATCATCAGGGTCGACGCGACGGTCGACGCCAGCACCAGGCGGACCGTCACCGACCGCCACCAGCGCACCCGCACGACGTGGGCTGGCGCCACCCTCAGGCCTCCGGCGACAGCATGTAGCCGCTGCCGCGCACCGTGTGGATCATCGGGGTGTCGAAGTCCTTGTCGACCTTCTGGCGCAGCCGGCTGATGTGCACGTCGATGACGTTGGTCTGCGGGTCGAAGTGGTAGTTCCACACCCCCTCGAGCAGCATCGTCCGGGTCACCACCCGGCCGGCGTTCCGCATCAGGAACTCCAGCATCAGGAATTCCCGAGGCTGCAGCGGGATCGGCCGACCGGACCGCGTCACCTTGCGCGACAGCAGGTCGAGCTCGAGATCGCCGACCGCCAGGCGCGAGGTCGGGGCCTCGTCGCTCGCGCTTCCCCGCCGGATCTGCGCGTCGACCCGGGCATGCAACTCGGCGAAGGCGAACGGCTTGACGATGTAGTCGTCGCTGCCCTCGCGCAGCCCGCGGACCCGCTCGTCGAGCGCGCCCATGGCGGACAGGATCACCACCGGCGTGCGCACCCCGGCCGCCCGCAGGGCCTTGAGGACCGAAAGCCCGTCCAGGCCGGGCAGCATGCGGTCGAGCACGATCGCGTCGTAGGCGCGGTCGGTCGCCAGGAACAGGCCCTCGCGACCGTCGGCGCACCGGTCGACGCCGTAGCCCTGCTCGACGAAGCCGCGCTCGACATAGCCGGCGGTCTCGTCGTCGTCCTCGACGATCAGGATCTTGCGGGTCACCTCAGGCCTCGCTGGTTCGGTTGATGCCGCAGTCTACATCGTCGGACCGGTCGCGCGCACGAGAGCCCGGCCGCGGGGGCTGCGGCCGGGCTCGGCGCCGGATCAACGGAGGGGGGCCGTCCGTCGTCCGGTCACGCGTCCGCCAGCCTGATCCCGACGAACAGCGTACTGCCGCGCCGGTTGATCAGGACCAGGACGCTCGGGTTGCCGGCGTCGTGCACCGCCGCCTCCAGATCGCGCGGCGCCCGCACCACCCGGCCGTTGATCCGCTCGATCACGTCGCCCGTCACCAGGCCGGCCTTGGCCGCCGCACCGTCGGGCTTCAGGCTGGTGACGACCGCGCCCTGCGCCGATTCGTCAAGGCCGAGCGACGAGCGGACCTCGTCGGTCACCGGGGCCACCGTGACGCCCAGCCGGCCCAGCGCCGCCGTGCGCTCGGACTTGCCGCCGCCCGGCGTCAGGCCGGCGGTCTTCGGCTCGCGCCGCCCGATCTCGACCGCGACGTCCAGCGGTCGGCCGTCGCGGATCAGGCCGATTTCGGCGGTCTGGCCGATCTGCGACGCCGCGATCAGCTTCGGCAGCTCGCGGACCGATTCGACCGTCTTGCCACCGACCGACCGGATCACGTCGCCGGGCCGCAGATGCCCGTCGGACGGCCCGCCGGGAACCACCTGCGCCACCAGGGCGCCGTTCCGGTCCTCCAGGCCGATGGCGGCGGCGATCTCCGGCGTCACCGGCTGCACCGAGACGCCGAGCCAGCCGCGCTCGACCTGGCCGCTGTCCTTCAGCTGCGCGATCACCGCCTTCACCGTGTCGGACGGGATCGCGAACCCGACTCCGACGGAGCCCCCGTTCGGCGACAGGATCGCGGAGTTGACGCCGACGACCTGGCCGTCGGTGTCGAACAGCGGCCCGCCCGAGTTGCCGCGGTTGATCGCGGCGTCGGTCTGGATGAAGTCGACATACGGGCCGTTGTCGATGGCGCGGCCGCGGGCCGACACGATACCGGCCGTCACGGTGCCGCCCAGACCGAACGGATTGCCCACGGCGATCACCTCGTCGCCCACCCGCAGCGACGCCGAGCTGCCGAACGTCGCGGCCGGCAGCGGCTTGGGCGCCGACACCTTCAGGAGCGCCAGATCGGTCTCCGGATCGGTGCCGATTACGGTCGCCGGGTACTCCTCGGCGTCGGCCAGCTTGATCTTCACCTCGGTGGCGCCGTCGACGACGTGGTTGTTGGTGACCACGTAGCCGCTCGGATCGATCACGAACCCGGACCCGAGGGCGTGTGCCGGTCCCTGGTTCTGCGGCCCGAGCTGCGGAACCGGGATGCCGAAGCGACGGGCGAAGTCCTCGAACGGTCTGCCCGGCCCGAACGGCGACGGGCCGGCCTCGGTCGCAGGCCGGGCCTGGGTGGTGAAGACGGCCACCACCGACGGCGCCACCTTGTCCACCAGGTCGGCGTATCCACCGGTCGCCGCGGACGCGACGCCCGACCACACGATGATGCCGGCGCCGGCCAGGGCGACGGCGCCGCGACGCAGGATTCCGGATCCCGTCCCGCGGGCGCCGGACGCCGGCAGGCGGCGGCGTTCGGTCACGACAGTCATCGACTACCTCCTTCGATCGGTTGGCGGCGGAACACCCCGCCGCACGCGACCGAAGATGGCGTGCCAACCCGTCCGGCGCCTTGCGCCGAGATGAACAAACGTTAATGCGGCCGCGTGCCGGGCTGCCGGTCAGGGGCCGTTGCGATGGATCGTCCCGAATCCGGAGACGTCGTACCCGCCGAGGTCGCCGGCACGCGCCGCGAACGCGGCGGACCGGGCGAGTGCCAGCAGCCGCTGGATCGGCGGCTCGAAGATCTCCCGGCGCCACAGGGCCAGATCGTACCGCTCCTCGGCGACCGGCACGAAGTCGAGGCGGTGCTGGCGGGCCACGCTCTCGATCGCCAGGCCCGCGTCCGCCCGCCCCTCGCCGACCGCAAGGGCCACGTCGGACTCGCTGCGGGCCGGCGGGTCCAGCAGGGTGACCGCCCCGGGGGCGAGCCCCGCCCCGGCCAGCAGATGGTCGAGCAGGACCCGGCTGCCGGCCCCCGGCTGACGGGCGGCTACCCGGCAGCCCGCCAGCCCGCCGACACCCGCAATTCCGCGCGGATTGCCGGCCGGCACCACCAGCCCCTGACGGCGGCGCGCCCACTCCATCAGGACCACCGGCTGGCCCGGCAGCATCCGCTCCACATGGCCGAGGTTCCAGTCGCCGCCCTCGGGTTCGAACAGGTGGACGCCGGCGCCGATGACGCGGCCGGCAGCCAGGCGCCGCAGGCCGTCGAGGCTGCCGTCGAAGAAGGTGGCGATCTCCGACCCGGACTCGCGGAGCGCCCAGTCCAGCAGCGGATCGTGGCTTCCCGCGAACACCGTCGGCCGCGGCAGCAGCGGCGTGGCGTCGCCGCGATAGTCGACCCGGCGGCGGACCCAGGCCTCGATCAGGTCGCGCGGGAACAGCAGCTTGCCGGTGGCCCGGCTGACCGGGATGTCGCCGCTCGCCACCAGGTCGTAGACCTTGCGTTCCTTGATCCGCAGATACGCCGCCACGTCGCGGGTGGTCATCAACTCCGGCGGTCGGCGGCCCTGCTCCACGGTAACGGTCCCCTGCCCCGCCGCGAGACCGGCGCGCTCAGTTGAGGCGGACCGAGCCGCGGTCGGCGGTGTTGGCGGTCTGCGACGAGCCGTCGACCGCGTAGTGGAGCACCGCCCAGGCAGCGACGGCGATGACGACCATCGCGACGCACGCGGAGACGAAAGCTTTCATCGTTTCCTCCCTCGACGGCCCGGCAGCTAGCGGGTCGCCTGCTTGAGATACTCGATCAGGTCGGCACGGTCACGGGCGTTCGTCATCTTCTGCAACGGCATCTTGGTGCCCGGCAGGAAGTGCTCCGGGCCCTGGGCGAACAGCTGGTCGACGGTCTCCGCGGTCCAGACCAGGCCGCCAGCCGATAACGCCTCGGAGTACGGATAGCCCTCCACCGAGCCCATCGGGCGCCCGAACAGGCGGTACAGCGTCGGCCCCGCCCGGCGTGCGGTGTCCGGCGTCAGGGTATGGCAGATCCGGCATTTCCGCTCGAACTGCCGCTCGCCGTTCGAGGCGACCGGCGCGGCCCGTTCCCGGCCGGCGGTCCCGGCCGGCCGGCGCAGCGGGTCGAGCGGCCAGACCGCGACGTTCGCCCCCAGCCCGCCGACCAGCAGGCTCTGGTCGCGCGGGCCGAAAGCCAGCGCCCAGATCGGTCCGCGGGCCGCCGGAAAGTCCTGACTGACCTGGCCGAGCCCGGCGTCAACCACCGTCACAACGCCGTGCCCGTCGCCGAACGCCAGCCGCCGGCGGTCGTGGCTCACGGCCAGCGCGAGGATCGGGGTCCGGTCGTGCTCGAACGCGGTCCGGACCTCGCCACTCGACAGGTCGACCAGCCGCATGCCGCCGTCGATCGCCCCGTAGGCCAGGCGGCCCGCCTGCTCGTCGACAGCGATGACGTTGATCCCGAAGCCGTGCCGTACCAGCGTCCGGATCTCGCGCCGCGCCGCGACGTCCCACAGCCGGACGGTGCCGTCGTAGCCGGCCGAGTACAGCCGCCCGCCGTCGCCGGACAGCACGACCGCGTTCACCGGCCCCTTGTGCCCCTCGAGCATGCCGATCGGGCCCGGCGGGTCGAGCGCCCACAGGCCGACCCGGCCGTCCCAGCTCGCGGTCGCCGCCAGCCGGCCGTCCCCGGAGACCGCCACCTGCAGGATCTTGCCCTGGTGGCCGGTGAGCCTTGCCACCGGCTCGCGCCGCTCGGCCGGCCCCTCGGTGTCCCAGACCAGCACCAGCCCGTCGTCGCCGACGGTCACCATGCGCCGGCCGTCCGGGGTGAACGCGACCGCGTTGGCGGCGGCGTCGTGGCCGTACAGGATCGCCTGCTCCGACCCGCTCGGCCACGCCCTCAGGATGACGCTGTAGTCGAAGCTGGCGGTCGCGACCCGATCGCCGTCCGGCGCCACGGTGATGCCCTTCACGGGACCGCCGTGGCCGGTCAGCTGCTCGGGCAGCCCGGCCGCCCGGGCCACCCCCGGCAATGCCGCGAGCATCACCGCCACCAGGACTCCGAAGGCCTCGAGACGCATGCGTCGGCTACCCGGCCCGGTGTCCCTATTCGGCCGGGCTGTGCCGGCGCGCCCCTCCGCCCGCTTCCCGGGCTTCGACCTCCTCGACCCAGAGCGAATGGTGCTCGCGCGCCCAGTTCAGGTCGACCTGGCCCGAGCCCATGGCGTCGAACGCGCCCTCCATGCCGAGCGAGCCGATGTAGATGTGGGCGATGATCACGGCAATCAGGAAGACCGCGACGGCGGTGTGCCACACCTGGTTGAGTTGCATCTCCTGCATGGCCGTGAGATCGGTCGGCAGCTGCAGGCCGAACACGTTGAGCAACGCGAAGGTCTTGCCGAAATAGGCGGTCTCGAACGGGAACATCAGGGCGATCCCGGACAGGCTGACCGACAGACCGCCCAGCATCACAAGCCAGAACAGGATCTTCTGGCCGGCGTTGAACTTGCGGGCCGGCGGATGCGCCGATCCGAGAATGCCGCCGCCCTTCAGCATCCACATCAGGTCGGTGCGGTGCGGCAGGTTGTGCCCGACCCACAGGACGAAGGCCAGGGCCAGCCCGGCCATGAACGCGAACGACAGATAGTTGTGCGCGAACTTCCCGAACTGGGTGATCGCGGCGAACGCGTCCGGCCCGATGACCGGTATCAGCACGTAGCGCCCGTACAGGATGTTCAGCCCGGTGATGCCGAGAACGATGAACGACCCGGCCATGAGCCAGTGCGCGAACCGTTCGACCGCCTTGAACCGCTCGATCGTCACGCCGGCCGGGCCGTGCGCGATCCGGATCCGGCCGCGGATCGCGAAGAACGCCGCCAGCACGACGACCGCGCCGAGCAGCGCCCAGGCGCCGTAGACCGACAGCGGCCCGTTGCGGACGGCCCGCCAGTTGTCGCCTTCCGACTGGATCAGCACGCCGGCCCGGGCGTTCGGGATCGAAACCTGGCCGGGCATGCCCTGGCGGATCTCCCGCCAGAACTGCGAGTCCGACGTGGCGCCGAGGCTGTCGCCGGGTACCTGGCCGCCGGTCTGCGCCTGCGCCGGGCTCGGTGCCAGGGCCAGCGAGCCCACGGTCAGAACAGTCAGCACCGCCAGAAGAGTCGCAATGCGTCGAGCGATCATGGCCATACCGCCTCCGTCGCGCCCGGCGCCGCCCGCGCCCGCGGCGACCGTCATTGTCAGTTGTAGCTCTGTCGCTGAGCGCGCTGGCGCAGCGTCTCGAGGGTGTCGTCGGCCAGCGCGTCGTCCGGCTGTCCTTGATAGACGCCCTTCTCGTAGGTCAGGGGCCGACCCTGCTCCTGCTCGCGGCAACCGGCGAGTGCCGCCACCGCCAACAGGCCGACGACGACCACAAACCTTCGATGTCCAGAATTCATCATCACCGTCCCGGTCCGACGCGAGGACCGGCGCCACGCCACAGCCAACCGGCTGCGACCGCGGCGCCGCCCATCGTGCCTCAGTGTGGATAGCGGAGCGCGCCGACACAGCAGCGCCGGCGCGCTCCCCTGCCGGTCAGGAGCCCTTCAGCCCGTAGGCCGTGCCCCATCCCCAGGCGCCCGAGCCGAAGCCACGGGCCACCACACGCTCGCGGAAGATCGACGACACCGTGTCGCCGTCGCCGGCCAGCAGCGCCTTGGTCGAGCACATCTCCGCGCACAGCGGGAGCTTGCCCTCGGCCAGACGGTTGCGGCCGTACTTCTGGAACTCGGCGGCGGAGTTGTCCGTCTCCGGGCCCCCGGCACAGAAGGTGCACTTGTCCATCTTGCCGCGCGAACCGAAGTTGCCGGCCTGCGGGTACTGCGGCGCCCCGAACGGGCACGCGTAGAAGCAGTAGCCGCAGCCGATGCACAGGTCCTTGGAATGCAGGACCACGCCTTCGTCGGTCTGGTAGAAGCAGTCCACCGGGCAGACCGCCATGCACGGCGCATCGGAGCAGTGCATGCAGGCGACCGAGATCGACCGCTCGCCGGGCTTGCCGTCGTTGATCGTGACGACCCGACGCCGGTTGATCCCCCAGGGGACCTCGTGCTCGTTCTTGCAGGCGGTGACGCAGGCGTTGCACTCGATGCAACGCTCGGCATCACACAGGAATCGCATGCGTGCCATTGTGCGTCTCCCTTACGCTCGTTCGATCCGGCACAGGGTGGCTTTCGTCTCCTGCATCTGCGTGACGGAGTCGTAGCCGTAGGTCTGCGCGGTGTTGGAGGACTCGCCGAGCACATAGGGGTCGGCGCCGTGCGGGTACTTGCCCCGCAGGTCCTTGCCCTCGAAGTGCCCGCCGAAGTGGAACGGCATGAACGCCACGCCCGGAGCGACACGCTCGGTCACCATGGCGGCGACCTTCACCTTCGCCCCTTCCGGGCTGTGCACCCACACCATCTCGCCGTCGCGGAGACCGAGGTTGTTGGCGTCCCTCGGGTTGACCTCGACGAACATCTCCTGCTGGAGCTCGGCGAGCCACGGGTTCGACCTGGTCTCGTCGCCGCCGCCCTCGTACTCGACCAGGCGGCCGGAGGTGAGGATGGTCGGGAAGTCCTTCGCGAAGTCCTTCTCCTGGATCGACTTGTACAACGTCGGCAAGCGCATGAACTTGCGGTCGTCGTAGGTCGGGTAGTCGGCCACCAGGTCACGCCGCGGGGTGTACAGCGGCTCCCGGTGGGCCGGAATCGGATCCGGGAAGGTCCACACCACCGTGCGGGCCTTGGCGTTGCCGTAGGGCGCGCAACCGTGCTTGATCGCGACCCGCTGGATGCCGCCCGACAGGTCGATCTTCCAGTTGCACTTGTCGCCGCCGGCGGCCTCGATCGCCTTGCGCTCGTCGTCGGTCAGGTCGGAGTCCCAACCGAGCTTCTTGAGCATGGCCATCGTGAACTCGGGATAGCCGTCCTCGATCTCGGAGCCGACCGGCCAGCTGCCTTCCGCCAGCAGGTTGTCGCCGTTGCGCTCGACACCGAACCGGGCCCGGAAGCCCATGCCGCCCTCGGCGACCGGCAGGTCGACGTTGTACAGCACCGCCGAGCCGGGATGGCCCATCTCCGCCGTGCCCCAGCACGGCCACGGCAGGCCGTAGAACTCGCCGTCCGCCGGGCCGCCGTTCGCGCGCAGCGTGGTGCGGTCGAAGGTGGCCTGGTTGGCCATGTGCAGCCGCAGCCGCTCCGGCGACTGGCCGGTGTAGCCGATGGTCCACATGCCGCGGTTGAACTCGCGGGTCAGGTCCTCGATGAGCGGCTCCTCGCCGTTCACCTTGATGTTGCGGAACAGCCGGTCCTCGAAGCCGAACTTCTTGGCCAGCAGGAAGGCGATGACGTGGTCGGGCTTCGACTCGAACAGCGGCTTCACGACCGTCTCGCGCCACTGCAGGGAACGGTTCGACGCCGTCACCGAGCCGTAGGTCTCGAACTGGGTCGCGGCCGGCAGCAGGTAGACGCCGTCGGTCCGGTCGTGCAGCACCGCCGACACCGTCGGATAAGGATCGATGACCACCAGGAGATCGAGTTTCTCCATCGCGGCCTTCATGTCCTTCAGGCGGGTCTGCGAGTTCGGCGCGTGGCCCCAGAACACCATCGCCCGGATATTGTCGGGCTGATCCATGTTCTCCTTGGCCTCGAGCACGCCGTCGAACCACCGCGACACCGGGATGCCGTCGGCGTTCATCAGCTTCTTGTCGGCGAACCGGCCGGCCAGCCAGTCGTAGTCCTCGCCCCAGACCCGGGCCCAGTGCTTCCAGGATCCGTCGGCCAGGCCGTAGTAGCCCGGCAGGGTGTTCTGCAGCACGCCGAGATCGGTGGCACCCTGGACGTTGTCATGGCCGCGGAAGATGTTGGTCCCGCCGCCTTCCTTGCCCATGTTGCCGAGCGCCAGCTGCAGGATGCAGTAGGCACGGGTGTTGTTGTTGCCGTTGGTGTGCTGGGTGCCGCCCATGCACCAGACCACGGTGCCGGGCCGGTTGTTGACCATCAGCCGCGCGACCCGCTTGAGCTGGGAGCCCGGCACGCCGGTGACGCGCTCGGTCTCCTCCGGGTTCCACTTGGCGACCTCGGCCTTGATCTGATCCATGCCCCAGACGCGCTGGCGGATGTACTCCTTGTCCTCCCAGCCGTTCTCGAAGATGTGCCAGAGGATGCCGAAGATCAGCGCCACGTCGGTGCCGGGCCGGAACCGCACGTACTCGTCGGCGTGGGCAGCGGTCCGGGTGAACCGCGGGTCGCAGACGATCAACGGCGCGTTGTTCTGCTCCTTCGCCTTGAGCACGTGCAGCAGCGACACCGGGTGCGCCTCGGCGGGGTTGCCGCCGATGATGAAGATCGCCTTGCTGTTGTGCATGTCGTTGTACGAATTGGTCATCGCGCCGTAGCCCCAGGTGTTGGCTACGCCGGCGACCGTCGTCGAGTGGCAGATACGCGCCTGGTGATCGACGTTGTTCGTACCCCAGTAGGCGGCGAACTTGCGGACCAGATAGGCCTGCTCGTTGTTGTGCTTGGCGGATCCGAGCCAGTAGACCGAGTCCGGTCCCGACTTCTCGCGGATCTGCAGCATCTTGTCGCCGATCTCGTTGATCGCGGTCTCCCAGGAGACGCGCTCCCACTTACCGCCGACCATCTTCATCGGGTACTTCAGGCGGCGCTCGCCGTGCGCGTGCTCGCGCACCGACGCGCCCTTCGCGCAGTGGGCGCCGAGGTTGAACGGGCTGTCCCAGCCGGGCTCCTGCCCGATCCACACCCCGTTCTGGACTTCCGCCAGCACGGTGCAGCCGACCGAGCAGTGCGTGCAGACCGACTTGATGATCTCGACCGCGCCCTTGCCTGCCGCAGCCGCCTCGGCCTTGCGGACCGACCCACCCGAGAATGCCGTCGCGGCGGCGAGGCCGCCCACGGCGAGACCTGAGTTCCGGAGGAAACTCCGGCGGTCTACTGTCTTCTCGGCGGTCTTGGCGGCGAAAGTCGACAGACGAGGGCGTGACGCAACCTCGTTAGCCTTCTTCCTCAACATAACCAATCCCTCCCTGCACCATCCCGGCGACCAGGCCTCGCGCCCGCCCGACGGGATGTGACTAAGCCCGAACTACCCGCGGCGTGCGGATCAGAACCGGGCGGTTTCGTAGTACGTCCGGACGTGCGCGGTCTCGCGATAGCCCGAACCCTCCGGCTCCGCCGCCTCCACCGGCTTCGCCGGCGCGATGGCCGCCGCGGCCCCTGCCGCCGCCACGCCGAGCGTGGACAGCTTCAGGAAGTCCCGGCGTGCGGAGACCGTCTGGTCGTCCTTCCGATCCTTCATGTCGTGCTCCTCTACCAAGCCGCCGCCGACCTCAGCCGGCACCGGCACTCTCACTCCTCCATGGCGAAGGCCGCGGCCTCGATCTCCATGAACAGTCGGCCGATGGTGCCGGCCGGCCGATAGAGATCCGCCGACTTCGCGGCTTCGACATCGGAGAAGAAATGACCCGCCCAGGGGGCGAGATGCCGTTCGAAGAACGCCCGCTGCAGCCGGACCGGCGCCGCTTCCAGGAAGCGCCCGCGGATCAGGCCGGCCATCATCTCGCACAGCGACGCGATGTGATCCTCCGGCTCGGCGACCCCTTCCTCGCGCTCGATACCGAGCCGGGCCATGTCGTCGCGCAGCACCGCCAGCGGCTTCTCGTGCAGGAAGCCGGTCAGGTAGTACGACGCGAACGGGACGAGCTCGCCGCGCCCGAGGCCGATGAAGAGGTCCGTGTACTCGTGGCGCGCCGCCGTCGGATCGATCGTGCGGGCCCGCTCCGCCAGCGCCGCGAACGCCTGCCCGAGCGGCGTCTCGTCGCCCTGCAGCGTCCGCAGCTCCGCGAGCAGGGCGGCATCGGGCTCGCGCCGGAAGACGGCCGCCAGGACGTCGTAGACGCCGGCCCGCAGCATGTCCTCTTCGGCCACGGTCGCGTCCTCGTGTTTCAGCCCACCGGCATTCGCCGACACGCCGTCCTCCCGCCTGTTCGATCCGCGGTCGCGTTCGAGCCGTACCGCAGTTGTGTACAATTCTAGGGCAATCCGGTCCGGTTGCCAGACCTAATTGTCCGAATCCCGCGCCCCGGCGGGGATTTCGCCGGCCTCCGGCGTCGCGAACACCATGCGCCGCCGACGTTGGGCCGACGACCGGGATCCGTCGGACGCGGCGGCTTCGCGGGAAGCGCCCCCGGCGACCGGACCGGCCGGGCCCGATTCCGCGCCGGCCGGCTCCGCCTCGCCCGGCCTTGCGGTGCCGTCCGCGCCGCCGGCTTCGGCCGGGTCTTCCGGGCTCTCCGGCCCCGCACTCTCCGGCCCCGCGCTTCCGGGCCCGGCCCCCACGGGCTCGTCGGCCGCCAGCCTCTCGGCGGCCTCCTGCAGGTGCGCGGCACCGCCCTTGCCGACCTGATAGACGGTCTTCACGGCCGCCCCGACCAGCATCGCCGCATCGGTGTAGTCCTCGTCGTAGTCGTTCAGCCCGTCGAGGTTCGCGAGCACCGGGTCGAGCCGCCAGACCCGGCGCAGCGCCATGTTGCGCAGGCGCTTCGGGACGCCGGACCGCATGAACGCGGCGACGTCGTCCGAGGCTGTAAGCGTGGTCGGGTCGGGCAGTTCGTAGCGCGCCAGCAGTTCCTCGTCGCTGAGCGACTCCTCGTCGACCGCGTCCGGTCCGGCGCCACCGGCGGTGGTCGCGGCGGCCGGGACCGGCGTCGGCCGCGGCTCGTCCGGGAGCTCCGGCCGGCCGCCCCGGGCCTGCTGCTTGCGCCTCGACCAGCGCGACAGGAAGCCGCCTTCGGTGGGCCGGCTCATCGCCGCCCCCTCATCGCCGCCCCCGGCCGGTCGGCGCCCGGTAGACGTCGGAGGTCTGGCGGATCCGCGGGTCGCCCTTGCCGTCCTCGACCTGCTCGACATCGATGCGATCGCGCCGACGCTTCACGAACGCCTCTTCCTCGTGGTGCTTCGCCACGAAGGCCTCCAGCCACTCGAGCATCGCCGGCGGCACTTCCAGCCGCTCGATCAGTTCCTCGGCACTGTCGGTCCGGTCCTGGGCCTCGTAGGGCGACAGCGAGACGAAGCTCGGCTCGAACTCCCATTCGCCCGCCGCCGGGTCGCCCTCGCTGATGCCGACGTAGATCGCCGGCGCGCCGGTATCCAGGTTGGCGACATAGGCTTCGGTATCGGACCGGTACAGGTGCACCGTCATGGTCGCCGCGTGGTAGCGGATCCGGTCCGGTTCCTCGGTCAGCAGCCGCCAGCGCACCCCCTCTTCCGCCCATGGCAGCACACCGACGGGCTCCCACGTCCACTCCTGCCATGGGTGATTGATGCGCCGCTTCTGGACGATGATGCCGACCGGCATCGCCTCATGCCTCTCCATTGCCATCCGTCGTTGGTGCCCGGGCCTGTGCCCCTCTCCTCCGCATGCGCCGCGTCTCGGCGCGGCTGCACTAGGCAACGAGTCCGACACACTTTAGGTTCAGCCGCAAGGGAGCGGCGACTCCCGGGAACCCGTCGGCGAGGAGACGATTCGGCATGCGGCGAGGCGATCGCACCGTCCTGATTTGCGACTGCGGCGGCACCATGGACATCGACGGCCGCAAGCTGGCGAAAGCCTGTGGCGGGACCGGCGACGAGGTGTTCACGGCATTGTGTCGACGGGAGATCGGCCGGTTCGTCGACGCGCTCGGCGGCGACGGCCCGCTGGATGTCGGCTGTATACAGGAATCGCCCGTGTTCGCCGAAGTCGCCGAGGACCACGACGCCGGAGGCCGTGTCGGCTTCTTCAACATCCGCGAAACCGCCGGCTGGTCGGACGAAGGGGCTGGCGCGCTGCCGAAGATGGCGGCGCTGATCGCCGAGGCGGCGCTGCCGGTCCCGGCGTCGCGGGCCCTGACCCTGACCTCCGAGGGCACCTGTCTGGTGTACGGAAGCGGCCAGACCGTGCTCGACGCCGCCCGCCGGCTGTCCGACGCGCTGTCCGTCACCTGCATGATGCTCGACGCCGACGACGCCCTGCCCCCGACCTCGGTCGACTTCCCGATCGTCACCGGCCGGATCCGGCAGGCCACCGGGCGGTTCGGCGCGTTCGAGGTGACGGTCGACCGGTTCGCCGAGCGCACCCCGTTCGTCCGGAACGGCTTCGGGTTCGAGCGGCCGGTCGACGGCGCCCGGTCGGAATGCGACGTGATCGTCGACCTGTCGGGCGAGCCGACGCTGTTCCCGGCGCCGGAGAAGCGCGACGGCTACCTGCGCGCCGACCCGCGCGACCCGGCATCCGTGCTGACCGTGCTGCTCGAGGCGTCGACCCTGGTCGGCGAGTTCGAGAAACCGATCTACGTCAACGTCGACCAGGGGCTGTGCGCGCATTCCCGCAACCGCAAGACCGGCTGCACCCGCTGCCTCGACCTGTGTCCGGCCGGCGCGATCGCCCCGGACGGCGACGCGGTGGCGGTCGACCCGGCGCTGTGCGGCGGCTGCGGCCTGTGCGCCGGCGCCTGCCCGACCAGCGCGATCACCTACGCCTACCCGGACGTGCAGTCGGTGCACCAGCGGATCATGACCCTGGCCGCCGCCTATCGCGACGCCGGCGGCAGGGCGCCGCGCCTGCTGGTCCACGACGACAAGGCCGGCACCCGGCTGATCGAGGCCGCCGCCCGCTATGGCCGCGGCCTGCCGGCCGACGCCATCCCGATGGCGGTCAACGAGGTCGGGCAGGTCGGCCACGACATCCTGCTCGGCGCTCTCGCCCAGGGCTTCCAGGAGGTGGTGCTGCTGACCGACCCGCAGCGGCCGGACGACTATGCCGGGCTGGCGGCCCAGATCGCCGTCACCGAGGCGATCCTGACCGGCCTCGGCGACGCCGGCGGCCGGGTCCGCGTGCTCGACACCGGGGACCCCGAGGCGTTGAGCGAGTCGCTGTTCGGGTCCCGCCCCGCGACGATTCTGCCGACGGCGACCTTCGTGCCGCTCGGTCGCAAGAAGGCGATCACGCGGCTGGCGGCCAAGGGTCTCGCGGCGGCGCTCGGGGCGTCGGTCGAGGCGGTGCCGCTGCCGGAGGGCGCGCCCTACGGCCGGGTGGCGGTCGACACCGGCGGCTGCACGCTCTGCCTGGCCTGCGTCAGCGCCTGCCCGGCCGGCGCCCTGCAGGACAACCCGGACCGCCCGCAGCTGCTGTTCCAGGAGGACGCCTGCGTGCAGTGCGGCCTGTGCGCGACCACCTGCCCCGAGAAGGTGATCACCCTGGAGCCGCGCTACGCGCTCGCCGACTCCGCCCTGTCGGCGCAGCTGCTTTTCGAGGACGAGCCCTACGCCTGCATCTCCTGCGGCAAGGAGTTCGGCACCAAGCGGTCGATCGAGGCGATCGTCAGCCGGCTGTCCGGCAAGCACTGGATGTTCGCGACCGGCGACCGCGCCAACCTGATCCGGATGTGCGAGGACTGCCGGGTGCAGGTGCAGTTCCAGAGCACCGACAACCCGATGGCCGGCCCGCCGCGCCGGGTGCCGCGCACCACCGCCGACTACGAGCGGGCCCGCGAGGAAGGCCGGGAACTGGACGACGAATGAAGCCGTCCGCGCCGCCTCGGTGGTCCGGCAGGATGCAGCCGCGGCCGGCTACTGCGGCACCGTCGAGCGGCAGAGCGCCTCGGCGCGCTGCTTGAACAGGATCGCCTGCTCCGGTCCGAAGACGCCGTCGGCAATCCCCTTGTCGATGGTCGCGTGGTGCCCGGCGATGCACCGCGACAGCGGGTCGTCCGGGACCGCCGTCCCGCCGGCCATCAGCGGCATCAGGTCGTCGCGGTGAATGACCGCCAGCACCGCCAGCGCCGACAACGCGACCCCGGCCGCGACCACGCGGGCGGCCGGACGGTCGAGGAGGTGCGGGCGCGCATTTTCATGCATTGCATCAACTCGTCGGCTTAAGCGGCAGATTTGCAATGATGTTTTGTGGCTTCATGCGAATCACGCCGTCGCTTCCCATGGCCAGGCCGAGATAGATCGGCCGGCCGGCCACAGTGTCGCGCACCGCGGCGGTGTCGTCGATCTCCATGCGGAACAGCGCCAGGATCTGGCGAAGCTGCTCGTCCCCGAGCGTCCGGCCCTCGTACAGCGCGTTCAGGATGGCGTTGGCGTCGCGGTCCAGGCCGATGTGCCAGACCCAGCGCTCGTCGTCGATCCGGCGCAGCGGCGCGATCCGGCAGACGACGCCGGCGAGATGCGCGACCCACGCCTCCAGCGCCCGCGCCAACCCGTCCAGGCCGGGCTGCGGAAAGGCGATGTCGACGGCGGTGTCGAAACCGTCGGACCGCTCCCAGTACTCGTCGCGGTTCTCTTCGCCGAGCACGTCGATCTCGACCATCGGCCCCTGGCCGCCGGCCTCCAGCGCCCGCCCGGCCTGGGCCTGCAGGTCGACCACAGCCTGATCGGCCACCATGATCCGGTCGTCGCCCAGGGTGACGCGCTGCGGCCGGAAGAACAGCTCGCCGGCCCGCACCCGGAACGGGTCGGCGGTGCCGTCCAGGGCGGCGCGCAGGACGACGTGCGCCATGTGGTCGACGAACATCGGCGGGAAATCGATCCCGCCGTTCCGCGCGACATGCAGGTAGGCCGCCTCGATCGTCGGGAACCGCGCCAGGAAATCACGGAACCGCAGCACCGCCCGGTAGTTGTCGGCAGCGTCCGGGTCGGCGAGCGCCCGCAGCTCGGCGTCGGTCACCCGGCGCATCGGGTCGGCCAGCAGGGCCTCGTGCAGGGCGCGCTCGCGATCGCAGGATTCCTCGACCGGCGCCACCTCGGGACGCCGCCAGTACGCGGCCACGAAGGCCGGGGTCAGCCGCAGCCGCCCCGCCTCGTCGCCCGCGCCGTCGCGGTCCAGCAGCCGGAAGCCGGAACTCAGCCAGAAATCGCCTGCCGCCGTCATCGGAATTTCCCATCCTCGTCGAACATCGACCAGATCGACTGCACCGCCCCCGGCTCCGCGGCGGCCACCCGCCTGAAGCCTTCCCGGACGCCCTCCGGGCCGAGCTCGCGGATAACCGCCAGCGTCGTCCCCGGCTCGTACTCCGCGCACAATTCGGCCGCGAAGGCGATCTCCTCCTCGGCCACCGGCAGCGCCGCCGCCCGGTCCGGCGCGCCGTAGCGGTCGACGAAATGGTCGGCCAGGGCCTCGGTCAGCCGGCGGCGCGTCGTCTCGTCGGCGCTGGCGACCGCCACGAAGGTCGAGCGTCCGAAGCCGGCGAGCCCGAGGAAGCCGTTGGCGAACGCCTGGCGGCGCTTGCCGACCAGGGTGTCGGCGGTGTCCCGGGCGAACTCGAAACCGCCGGGCACCGCCCACTCGCCGTCCTCTGCCGCCCGTTCGAACACCCGGGTGTCGGAATCGTCGAACCGGACCACGCGCAGCAGCTTCATCCGCCGGGTTCCTCGAGATGGGCGGTCAGCGAGTCCGCACGGGTCCCCGCGGGCCCCTTCAGCAGCGCCCTCCCGTCCTCGTCGAGGCCGATGAACCCGGCCGCGCCGACGGTCATCGTAGGCTCTGCGCGCGCCCGCCAGGCGTCGTGCACCGGCCGGAACCCGTCCTCCTCCCAACGCCGCAGCCAGGTCAGGAAGTGGCGCGACATCGACTCCAGGAGCCGGGACGGCGGGATCGGCCCGCTGCCCTCCTCGTACAGCGAAGTCTGGCCGGGCCGGTCGCCCGGTTCGAACGAACCATCGGCGAACAGTTGCAGGTCGAGCCCGACCACCAGCCAGTCCGGAACCGCCGCCGGATCGGAGCCCGACGTCGCGAGCCGGACCCGCCCGGCCTCGGCGCCGTTCACCAGGACGGTGGTCGGCCACCGATACTCGACCGCGACCTCCGGCGGCGTCAGCGCGCCGATCGAGTCGCCGGCCGCCACCATCAGGGTGTGCGCCATCTGCAGCGCGCGCTCCAGCGGAACCTCGGGCGCCAGGGTGATGGCGAAGCGCAGCCGGTCGCCGGCCGGCCCGAACACGAACGCGCCCGGATCCCCGCCACCCGCCGCCAGCCGCACGGCGGCGGCCATCGGGTCGGCGTCGGCCGCCACCTCGCACCCACTCAGCAGCGGCGGCAGCAACGGCGGCCAGACCGCCTCGTAGCCGTCGTCGACGGTCACGCCGCTCCCCCCTCGCCGACCCGACCGGCATCGGCCGCCTCGACCGTCCGGATCAGGGCGCGGGCGGCGTCGCGGAAGGCGCGGGCGTGCGGCCCGTCGGGCCGGGCCACCACGATCGGGGTGCCGGCGTCGCCGCTCTCGCGCACCACCACGTCCAGCGGGATGGCGCCGAGCAGCGGCACGCCGTGGCGCTCGGCCTCGCGGGCGGCCCCGCCCTCGCCGAAGATGTGGTCGACCCGGCCGCAATCCGGGCACTGGTAGAAGCTCATGTTCTCGATGATACCGACGATCGGCACCTGGGCGCGCTGCAGCATGGCGATCGCCTTGCGGGCGTCCAGCAGGGCCACGTCCTGCGGCGTGCAAACCACCAGCACGCCGTCGACCGGGGTCTGCTGGATCATGGTGATCGGCACGTCGCCGGTGCCGGGCGGCAGGTCGATCACCAGGTAGTCGAGCCGGCCCCAGGCCACCTTGGTCAGCATCTGGGTGAGCGCCGACTGCACCATCGGGCCGCGCCAGGCGATCGGCGTGTCCTCGGCCGCCAGCAGACCCATGGAGATCAGCTTGACGCCGTAGTTCTCGAGCGGCGCCACGGTGTCCCGGCCGAGCGGCTTCGGCCGCCCGGTGACCCCCAGCATGCGCGGCTGCGACGGCCCGTAGACGTCGGCGTCCAGCAGCCCGACCGCCTTGCCCTCGAGCGCCAGCGAGACCGCCAGGTTGGCGGCCGTCGTCGACTTGCCGACCCCGCCCTTGCCGCTGGCGACCGCGACCACATGCCTGATCTCCGCCAGCGCTGCCGGCTCCGCGGCGGGCGCCTCGAACGCCATGCCGGCGCGCCGCCCGCTGCCGGCCCCGCCATGGGCGGTCAGGATGCCGGTGGCGCTGGTCACGCCCGGCAGTGCTTGCACCGCCCGCTCGGCGCGCTGGCGCAGCGGCTCGAGAGCGGCCCCGCGATGGGCGTCCACCTGCAGCGCAAATCCGACGTTGCTGCCGCGGATCGTCACGCTCTCGACCATGCCGGCCGAGACCAGGTCGACGCCGCGCGACGGATCGACCACCGTCCGCAGTGCGTCCAGGACCGCGGCTTCGGTGACCTCAGCCATTCGAATCCGGCAGGACGATCTCGGCTTCCACCACGTGGTGCAGGTCGCTGCCGTCCAGGGTGATGACCGCGCGGGCGGTGCGGGTCCGCGGCCCGTCGGGGCCGATGGATCCCGCCGCGCGCTGCAGTTCCTGCTGCGCGGTCACGCCGACCTGCTTCAGGAACTTCCGCACGGACATCTCGAAATCGTCGGCCATCGGCCGTCCTCCCTCGTCGCTGTTTCGCGCAATGTAGGGACCTGACCCGGGTGCGGCAATCGCACTCGAGAGGCTGCATCCATCATGCATTGATACGTGAATTTATGTTCTTTCTACGAGAAACGCCCTCAAGCTGTACACGCTGCAACAGGAGCCTAGAGTCCGCCGCCAAAGGGAGGACGGGCAACGGTGCAGGATTTCGGCGCGGCGTTCGGGGAAGCGTTCCGCTTGCTGGTGTCGCTCGACCCGGATCTGGTCGAGATCGTCGCCCTGTCCCTGCGCGTCAGCCTGGGGGCGGTGCTGGCAGCAGCCGCAATCGGCCTGCCGATCGGGGCCGCCCTGGCGGTCGCCCGGTTCCCGGGCCGCGGCGTCGCCCTGGTGGCGCTGAACTCGCTGATGGGTCTGCCGCCGGTCGTGGTCGGGCTGCTGGTCTACCTGGCGCTGTCGCGCGCCGGCCCGCTCGGACCGCTCGGGCTGCTGTACACCCCGGCCGCGATGATGATCGCCCAGATGATCCTGGTGGTGCCGATCATTGCCGCGGTCAGCCGCCAGACCATCGAGGACATGAAGGAAGAGTACGAGGAGCAGCTCCGCGTACTCGGCGTCGGCCCGTCCGGCATGGTCGCGACCCTGCTGTGGGATGCCCGGTTCAGCCTGCTGACCGCCCTGCTCGCCGGCTTCGGGCGGGCGATCGCGGAAGTCGGCGCGGTCATCATCGTCGGCGGCAACATCAACCACGTGACCCGGGTGATGACCACCGCCATCGCGCTGGAGACCTCCAAGGGCGACCTGGCGCTGGCGCTCGGCCTCGGCCTCATCCTGCTCGGACTGGCGATCACGGTGAACGCGGCGGTCATGCTGCTGCGGCGGACGGCGGGCCATGCAGCTTTCGCCTGACCGCCCCGCGCGACCGGCGGGAACCGGCGGCCACGTGCTGCCGGTACGGGCCACCGGCGTGACCATCCGGCGTGGCGGCCGGGCGCTGCTCGACGGAATCGACATCGGCATCGAGCCGGGCCCGCTGACCGTGATCATGGGACCGAACGGCGCCGGCAAGAGCCTGCTGTTGCGGGTGCTGGCCACTCTGGTCCGCCCGGACGCCGGAGTCGTGACCTGGGGCGGCACGATGCCCGACCGGGGACGGGCGCCGCAGCTCGGCTTCGTGTTCCAGAAGCCGGTCATGCTGCGCCGCTCGGCCATCGACAATGTCCGCTATGCCCTCAAGGCTGCCGGGGTGCCGCGCGGCGAGCGCGACCGCCGTGCGGCCGAGGCGCTGGCGGCGGCCGGCCTCGAGCGGCTCGCCGGCTCGCCGGCCCGAGTCCTGTCGGGCGGCGAACAGCAACGGCTGGCGATCGCCCGGGCCTTGGCGACCGGCCCCGAGGTGCTGCTGCTCGACGAGCCGACGGCGAACCTCGACCCGGCCGCCACCCTGGCCATCGAGACCCAGGTCCAGGCGGCCCACCGGGCCGGAACCACGGTGGTGTTCGTCACCCATGACCTCGGCCAGGCCCGGCGGCTGGCCGACGACGTGGCGTTCGTGCACCACGGCCGCGTCGCCGAACGGACGCCGGCCCATCGCTTCTTCTCAGCGCCGTCGAGCGAAGCGGCCACAGCGTTCATCGAAGGGAGACTGATACCATGAGACGTCTGGGACTACTGCTTGTCGCCGCCGCTGCCCTGCTGGCGCCGCTCGCCGGCGCCGGCGCGGCCGAAAAGTTCATCACCGTGCAATCGACCACCTCGACCCAGAACTCCGGCCTGTTCGACCATATACTGCCCGTCTTCACCGGGAAGACCGGCATCGAGGTCCGGGTGGTCGCCGTGGGCACCGGCCAGGCGATCAAGAACGCCGCCAACGGCGACGGCGACGTGCTGTTCGTGCACGCCAAGCCGGCGGAGGAGAAGTTCGTCGCCTCGGGCGGCGGCGTCGAGCGTTTCGACGTGATGTACAACGACTTCGTGTTCGTCGGCCCGAAGGCCGATCCGGCCAGGATCGCCGGCGGCAAGGACGCCGTGAAGGCGCTGCAGACCCTGGCCGCTTCCGGCGCCCCGTTCGCCTCGCGCGGCGACGACAGCGGCACCCACAAGAAGGAAAAGGCGCTCTGGAAGGCCGCCGGCATCGACCAGGGCAAGGCCAGCGGCGGTTGGTACCGCGAGACCGGCTCCGGCATGGGCGCGACCCTCAACGCCGCCGTCGGCATGGGCGCCTACACCATGTCCGACCGGGCGACCTGGATCTCGTTCAAGAACAAGGGCGACTACGCGGTCGTCGTCGAGGGCGACCCGATCCTGTTCAACCAGTACGGCGTGATCCTGGTGAACCCGAAGAAGCACCCGCACGTGAAGGCCGCCGAGGGCCAGGCCTTCATCGACTGGCTGCTGTCGGCCGAAGGACAGCAGGCCATCGCCGCCTACAAGATCAACGGCCAGCAGCTGTTCTACCCGAACGCCAAGAAGTGACGGTCACCGAAGCTTCATGATGTCCGGCTTGAGTGTCGGGGTGACCATCTCGGTCGCCCCGCCACCGCCGCACCTTCCCTCGGTCGCAGTGACCGCCGACCGGTCGAGCGGGATCGAGTAAACGCACCACGTCAGTCGACAACGCGGTTCCCCGCCGGGCAGACGCTCGTGCCGGCTGATCCGAATCGCCGGAAACCGCTCGGTATCGTGGTTCAGCCGATCGGCGACCAGCCGCGACGGGAAGTCGTAGCTGCCCCACTCCCAGTTTTCGGACAGATCGCGGGCCAGCGCTGCGGGCGCCACATCCGGCTTCAGCGCGGCGAGTGCCAGGCTGCACTGGTCGAGCACCCGCTCGCGGTGCCGGTCGACCGCATTGCCGGTCTGCCAGCGAACGAACAGGCCAGCCACGACGATCGCTGCCGCCACGCTTGCGATCGCTATACGCGCCACCAGCAGCCGCATCGGCACCTCCGCCGACGCCTATAGCACACGCCGTGACCGGAAGCTCAGACCGCCCGGCTGTGTCGCCCCTGCATGGTGTCCAGGGCCGGGTCGAAGCAGGCCGCGACGTTGCGCATGTAGCGCCGCCCGAGCCCGGTGCACCGGATGGTCCACTCGTGGAGGGCGACCAGACCGTCCGCCTGCAGTTCGCCCAGCCGGTCGAGGGCTCCGGCCAGGACTTCCACGGGCTGCCCGGCGGCGTCCGCGACGCGGGCCAGGTCCACCGCCCCGTCGCACAGCACCCGCTCGATGACCTCGCGGCGCAGCCGGTCCTCGTCGTCCAGCGCGATGCCGCGGGCGATCGGCAACTCACCGGCCGTCACCCGCTCGCCCCAGCGCTTCAGGTGCGGCTCGTTCTGGACATAACCCTGCGGCAGCGAGCCGATCGAAGACGCGCCGAACCCGACGATGGCGTCGGCCGGCTCGACCACGTAGCCCTGGAAGTTGCGGCGCAGGCGGCCGGTCGCCGCCGCCACCGCCAGCGGGTCGTCCGGGCGGGCGAAATGGTCGAAGCCGATGGCGTCGTAGCCCTTCTCGTCGAGAACCTGGGCGGCCGCCTCGGCCTGCCCGAAGCGCGCCTCCGGCCCCGGCAGAACCGACTCGTCGATCGCGCGCTGGTTGGCCTTGAACCAGGGCACGTGGGCATAGCCGAACACCGCGACCCGGTCGACGCCCAGCATCGCGACCGCCCGCGCCGAGGCCGCGACATGCTCCTCGGTCTGCTTGGGCAGACCGTACATCAGGTCGGCGTTGATCGCGGTGATCCCGGCCTTTTTCAATCCGGTCACCGCCCGGGCGACGGTGCCGAACGGCTGGATCCGGTTGATGGCCCGCTGCACCTCGGGATCGAGGTCCTGAACCCCGAGGCTGACCCGGGTGACCCCGGCCTCGGCCAGCCCGGCGATCCGCGCCTCGTCGAGGCCGCGCGGGTCGACCTCGACGGCGATCTCCGCACCGGGCTGGAATTCGAAGCGGTCGCGCAGCCGCCCGACCAGGGCGAGGAAGCTGTCCGGGTCGAGGATCGTCGGGGTGCCGCCACCGAAATGCACGTTGACCACCGGCCGCCCTTCGCCGATCTCGGCTGCAATCAGGTCGACCTCGGCCCGCAGCAGCGACACGTAGCGGTCGATCCGATCGTCGGCGTTCGGCACCGTCGTGTGGCAGCCGCAGTACCAGCACAGGGTCCGGCAGAACGGGACGTGCACGTACAGCGACAGCGACGCCGCAGGATCGAGCCCCCGCAGCCAACCGCGGTAGGAGCCGGCGTCCACCCCCGTATCGAACCGGTTGGCCGGCGGATAGCTCGTGTAGCGCGGCAGGTTGGCGAGAGCGTAGCGCTCCAGATACATGCAATCCTCCCAGATCAGGTGTCCCGGATACCTCTCCGTGCCGGGATTGCCCTTGACCTGTATCAACAGCCGGTGACTTGGACAGCGGAGCGGATCGCTCTAACTTGTGTCGAAAGTCTGAAACCGGGGTGGAATCCATGACCGCATCGCGCACAGCCTTCGTCTCCGGAGCCGGCCGCAACATCGGCCGCGCCATCGCGCTCGCCCTGGCGCGGAACGGCTGCGACGTGGTGGTGAACGGACGGGCCGACACCGCCGCCTGCGAGGAGGTCGCGCGGGAGATCGAGGGCCTCGGCCAGCGCGCCCTGGTGGTCATGGGCGACGTCGGCCGCTCCGACGCGGTCGCCGGGATGGCCCGAGCGGCACTCGATGCCTTCGACCGGGTCCAGATCGTCGTCAACAACGCCGCGATCCGCCCCGAGAAGCCGACCCTGGAGATGTCTGACGAGGACTGGCACCGGGTGATCGACACCGACCTGCACAGCGCGTTCTACACGGTCCGCGCCTTCGGCCCCGGGATGGTGGAAGCCGGCTGGGGCCGGATCGTCAACCTGACCGGTATGAACGCGATGCACGGCTACAGCGGCCGCGCGCCGGTGTCGGTGGCGAAGCACGGGCTGTGGGGGCTGACCAAATCGCTGGCCAAGGAACTCGGCCCCAAGGGCGTGACCACCAACGCGATCTCGCCGGGCCCGATCGACACCGCGCACGCCGACGCCGCGATGACCGCGCATATCCGGTCGCAGAAGGACCGCATCCCGGTCGGCCGGCTCGGCACGCCCGAGGACATCGCCGCCCTGACCGCGTTCCTGTGCTCGGATTCCGGCGGCTTCATCAACGGCCAGATGATCGCGTCGAACGGAGGCGCCCAGACATGACCTGCAGCCCGCGCGCCCGCCCGACCATCGCGAGCCCGCGACTGCAGGCCCTGTACGCCTATTGGAACAAACAGCGCGGCGGCCGGCGGATGCCATCGCGCGCCGACTTCGACCCGATCGACATCCCCCGCCTGCTGCCGAACCTGATCCTGATGGACGTCGAGCCCGGTACCGGCCGGCTCAAGGTCCGGGTCGCCGGCACCACGGTGGTCGAGATGTACGGCAGCGACTACACCGGCCGGTATCTCGACGAGATCGAGTTCGGCGACCGGCGGGCCGCCGTCCTGCACGACTACACGACCTGCCTGGAGACCAGGCAGCCCTACGTGTCCGAACACAGCTTCTGGACCGACCGCGAGATCACCTACCGGATCGAGCGGGTGATCCTGCCGCTGTCGGACGACGGCGAGACCGTGAGCCATCTGGTCTCCGGGCTGGAGTTCGACACGACGGGGTGACGCGGCCGCCTCTGCCGGCCGCCCGCCCTTGCCTCGGTCCCGTTGCCGTGGCATCCCCGGCCCATGGAAAAGCGCGAGTTCGACTACGTGATCGTGGGCGCCGGCTCGGCCGGCTGCGTGCTGGCGGACCGATTGAGCGCCGACGGCCGCAACAGCGTCCTGGTCCTGGAGGCCGGCGGCAGCGACCGCTCGATCTTCATCCAGATGCCGACCGCGCTGTCGATCCCGATGAACATGAAGCGGTTCAACTGGTTCTTCGAGAGCGAGCCGGAGCCGGGGCTCGACGGCCGCCGCATGCACTGCCCGCGCGGCAAGGTGATCGGCGGGTCGTCCTCGATAAACGGCATGGTCTACGTGCGCGGCCACGCCCGCGACTTCGACGAGTGGGAGGCCGCCGGCGCCACCGGCTGGGGCGGCCGCCACGTCCTGCCCTACTTCAAGCGCGCCGAGACCTGGATCGGCGGCGGCGACGCCTACCGCGGCGGCGACGGGCCGCTCGCCACCAACAACGGCAACGGCATGCGCAACCCGCTGTACCAGGCGTTCGTCGAGGCCGGCGTGCAGGCCGGCTACGGCGCCACCGTCGACTACAACGGCGAGCGCCAGGAAGGCTTCGGCGCCATGCACATGACCGTGAAGAACGGCGTGCGCTGGTCGACCGCCAACGCCTACCTGAAGCCGGCGCTCAAGCGCCCGAACCTGCACCTTGAGACCCACGCCCTCACCCGCCGGCTGACCGCCGAAGGCCGGCGCGTGACCGGGGTCGAGTACGAGGTCGGCGGCCAGATCCGGCGGGCGACGGCGCGGCGTGAGGTGATCGTGTCGGCCGGCCCGATCGGGTCGCCGACCATCCTGCAGCGCTCCGGCATCGGCCCGGCTGCCCTGCTGCGGGACCACGGCATCGAGGTGGTGTCCGACCGGCCCGGGGTCGGCGGCAACCTGATGGACCACCTGGAGGTCTACTTCCAGTTCCGATGCACCCGGCCGATCACCCTGAACGCCGAGCTCAGCCTGTGGCGCAAGGCCCTGATCGGCGCCCGCTGGCTCCTGTTCAAGGACGGCCTCGGCGCCACCAACCACTTCGAGTCCTGCGCCTTCGTGCGTTCGCAGGCCGGGGTCGAGTGGCCGGACATCCAGTACCACTTCCTGCCGGGCGCCATGCGCTACGACGGCAATGCGGCGTTCGCCGGCCACGGCTTCCAGGTCCATGTCGGCCCGAACAAGCCGCGCAGCCGCGGCCGGGTGCAGATCGGCGGGCCGGCCCCGACCGACACGCCGTCGATCCTGTTCAACTACCTGACCGACCGGCGCGACATCGAGGACTGGCGCCGGGTGATCGCCATCACCCGCGAGATCATGGCCCAGCCGGCCATGGGCCCGTATCGCGGCGATGAGATCCAGCCGGGTGCCGCGATCGCCGAGGACGCCGAGGTCGACGCCTGGGTGCGGGCCAACGTCGAGAGCGCCTACCACCCGAGCGGCACCTGCCGCATGGGCGCCGACGACGACCCGCAGGCGGTGGTCGACCCGCAACTGCGGGTGATCGGCGTGGAAGGGCTGCGGGTGGTCGACAGCTCGATCTTCCCGACCATCACCAACGGCAACCTGAACGCGCCGACCATCATGGTCGGCGAGAAGGCCTCCGACCACATCCTCGGCCGGCAGCCGCTCGCCCCCGCAAACCTGCCGGTGTGGATCGCGCCGGACTGGCAGAGCCGGCAGCGCGCCGGGGCGCCGGCCGATCCGGCTTCCCCGCCCGCCCACATCCGCTAAACTCCCGCCAGGCAAGGACGACCGTCCATTGCCCTCATCCCGGACGAACGCGCCGGACCGGTGGGATCGATCCGGGACCACGACGTGCGCGTCGATGGGTCCCGGATCGCACTTCGCTTGTCTGGGATGAGGCATGGGGGCCTACCCCGTGCAATGACCACGAGACGGGAACGAGAAAGGCGCATCGATGGCTGCCGAGTGGGACTACATCATCGTCGGCGCCGGGTCGGCCGGCTGCGTGCTGGCGAACCGGCTGAGCGCTGACGGGCGGCACAAGGTGCTGCTGCTGGAGGCCGGGCCGCGCGACAGCAGCTTCTGGATCCCGATGCCGGTCGGCTTCTACAAGCTGCTGACCAGCAAGACCTACAACTGGGGCTTCGTCACCGAGCCGGAGGAAGGTACCGGCAACCGGGCGATCGCCACCCCGCGCGGCAAGACGCTCGGCGGGTCGAGCGCGATCAACGGCGTGCTTTACGTGCGCGGCCAGCCGCTCGACTACGACACCTGGAGCCAGCTCGGCAACCGCGGCTGGTCGTACGAGCAGGTCCTGCCCTACTTCAAGCGGTCGGAGACCTACACCAACGGCGGCGACGACAGCCGCGGCACCGACGGGCCGCTGGGCGTCACCGAGACCACCGAGCACCACGAGCTGCTGGACGCCTTCGTCGATGCCGCCGAGGCCGAGGGTTTCCCGCGCAACGCCGACTACAACAACGGCGACCAGGAGGGCTTCGGCTACTACCAGATGACCGCCCGCAACGGCCGCCGGGTCAGCACCGCCAAGGCGTTCCTGCACCCGGCCATGGGCCGCGCCAACCTGCGGGTCGAGACCGAGGCGTTCGCCACCGGGCTGCTGTTCGACGGCAGGCGCGCCGCCGGCGTCGCCTACACCGTGCGCGGCGAGCGCCGCGAGGCCCGGGCCGGGCGCGAGGTGATCCTGGCGGCCGGCGCCGTGCAATCGCCGCAGCTGCTGGAGCTGTCCGGCATCGGCGACCCCGCCGTCCTGCAGCGCCACGGCATCGAGGTCCGCCACGCCCTGCCCGGGGTCGGCGAGAACTACCGCGACCACTACGGCACCCGGATGCGCTGGCGCATCACCAAGCCGATCACCCTGAACGAGCTGACCCGCGGCCCGAACATGGTGAAGGAGGCGATCCGCTGGTTCATCACCGGCCAGGGCATCCTCAGCTACGGCGCCGGGGCGATCTTCGGCTTCGTGAAGACCCGGCCGGAGCTGGAGACGCCCGACGTGCAGTTCCACCTGGCGCACGCCAGCTATGCCGATGCCGCCACCCGCAAGCTCGAGAAGGAACCGGGCATGACCCTGGCGGTCTGCCCGCTGCGCTCGGAATCCAAGGGCAGCATCCACATCAAGTCGGCCGACCCGGCGACCCCGCCGGCGATCCGCGGCAACTTCATGGCCGACCCGATCGACGTGGCCGCCATCGTCGAAGGCATGAAGATCGGTCGCCGCATCGCCGAGGCCGCCCCGCTCGACCCGTACCGCGCCTTCGAGATGACGCCGGGCCCGGACTGCCGGACCGACGCCGATTTCGAAGCCTATGCCCGGCAGACCGGCCAGACCCTGTACCATATCGTCGGCACCGCCAAGATGGGGCCGCCGACCGACCCCATGGCGGTGGTCGACGACCGGCTGCGGGTGCACGGCGTGCCCGGGCTGCGGGTGGTCGACGCCTCGATCATGCCGACCCTGGTCTCCGGCAACACCAACGCCGCCGCCATCATGATCGGCGAGAAGGGTTCCGACATGATCCTGGAGGACGCCCGGGCATGACCGCGACAAGCGACTTCCGGCAGCTCGCCGAGCATCTGGCCGACACCGCCCGCGGTATCGTCCGCGACGGCCGCGACCGGCTGGCCATGGACATCAAGGCCGACGGCAGCCCCGTGACCGCCATCGACAAGGCGGTCGAGAAGGCCCTGCGCGAGATCCTGGCCCGCGAGGCGCCGGACCACGGCATCATGGGCGAGGAGTTCCCGTCCGTGGGCCTCGAGCACGAGTTCGTCTGGGTGCTCGACCCGATCGACGGCACCAAGCAGTTCGCCGCCGGCCTGCCGGGGTTCGGGGTGCTGATCGCGCTGTGCCGCAACCAGAAGCCCGAGCTCGGCATCATCGAGCAGCCACTGACCGGCGAGCGGACCCTGGGCATCTCGGGAGACGGCTGCTGGCTGAACGGCCGGGCGATCCGCACCAGCGGCAGGACCGAAATCGCCGAGTGCATCGCCGGCATCTGCAACCCGGACTCGTTCGGCCCGTCGCACGACCCGGGCATGCAGCGCCTGCGCACCGCGACCCGCTGGAACGTCTGGGACACCGGCTGCCTCGGCTACGCCTCGCTGGCGCGCGGCGCCATCGACGTCACCATCAACGGTCCGAACCTCGACCCGTTCGACATCTGCGCCCTGGTGCCGGTGATCCAGGGCGCCGGCGGCGAGATCTCGGCCTGGGACGGCAGCGCCCTCACTCTGCACAGCGAAGGCGCCATCGTCGCCTCGGCCAGCGCCGGGCTGCACGAGGCGGTACGGGGGCTGTTGAACGCAAGCGCCTGAGGTCCGGGCGTGGGTCCCGGCTCTACCCCCGGCTCAAGGCCGGGGTCCGGCCGGGATGAGGAGATTCCCACAACCCTCATCCCGGCCGTAGCCCGGACTTGCTCCGGGTGGAGAGCCGGGACCCCGACGGGCACGACGACAGCCTCGCTACCCGAACTTGCCGGCCTGATAGTCTCGGATCGCCTGGACGATCTCCTCGCGCGTCGTCATGACGAACGGGCCGTGCGCCACCACCGGCTCCCCGATCGGGTCGGCGTGGCCGAACAGGACGACGGCGTCGCTCGTCGCCTCGATCCCGACCGCATCGCCGTCGTCGTTCAGCTCGACCAGCCGGAAACCCTCGACAGCAGTGCCGCCGACCCGCAGCTCGCCGCGCACCACGTACAGGAACACGCTGCGCCGGGCCGGCGCCGGCATCGCGATCCGGCCGCCGGCCTGCAGTTCGACGGTGCTCATGAACACGCCGGTCAGCGAGCGCATCGCCCCGGCCTCGCCCTCAAGCTCGCCGGCGATCAGGTTGACCGTCACCCGGCCGTCGTCGCGGCTCAGCGTCGGGATGTCGGCGCGCTGCAGCCCGGTATAGGCCGGCGCCGTCATCTTCAGGCGCGCCGGCAGGTTGACCCAGAGCTGCAGGATCTCCATCGGCCCGCCGGCCCGCTTGAATGCTTCCGGCGAGACCTCGGCGTGCACCAGCCCGCTGCCGGCAGTCATCCACTGCACGCCGCCGGCCTCGATGACGCTCTCGTGGCCACCGCTGTCGTAGTGCGCCAGGCTGCCCTCCAGGATGAAGGTCACGGTCTCGAAGCCGCGGTGCGGGTGCGGGCCGAACGGCAGGCCGCTGCTGCCGGGCGGATAGGTCTGCGGGCCGTGGTGGTTCAGGAACAGGAACGGGTCGACCTGCTCGACGCCCGGCCCCGGCAGCGGCCGCCGGGTGACGAGATCGCCGATGTCGTCGCGCAGGGCGGCGTGCAGCGCCTTGACAGTCCGCAGTCTCATTCCTTCCTTCACCCGTAGCTCTTCGACATGCCGGCCGCCGGATCGGCGAACGCGCCATAGGGCGGATACGGATAGCGCAGGCCGTTCTTCGCCAGCGCCTTCAGCCCGTCGACCCCGCGCACGAACTCGTCCGGCGGGCAGGCCATCAGCAGCTCGTCGTCGGCGACCCCGCCGTAGCGGCGCTCGGCATAGCACGGGATCGACAGGCTGGTCTCGCGGGTGCTGAGCGCCCTGCCCCAGCTGTCGGCGCAGGCGCTCTCGCCGGTGATCGTGAAGTCGTAGCGCTTGTAGGAGCGGTACTGCAGGCCGTTGACGAACAGGATCATCTGCCCGGGCGTGGCGTAGAACAGGCAGATGTCCGGCGGGTCCAGCCGGCCGCTGCGCAACGGCGAGGCGCACAGCCCGGAATAGCGCCCGGCCGGCACCCGCGGCATCTGTGCCTGATGGGCGGCGGCGGCTTCCCGGTTCTCGAACCACACCCCGGTCATGTGCTCGCCCGAGGCCAGCCCCTCCGGCACCGGCTCCAGCCCGATATTGGCGCCGCAGCTGGCATTCGGCCGCAGGTTGTCGCGCACCACGCCGAGGGTGAAGCCGGCGGTGCGGACCTGGGTGACCAGCTGGCAGGTGGTGAAGTGAAGTCCCTGCCCCGGCTTGCGCAGGCCCGGCACCTTGTCCATCTCGGCCGCGTCCTCGAACAGCTTCATGCCGAACGGCAGGGTGCGCAGCCGCAGCATCTCGGTCAGCGCCTCGGCGGTGTCCTTGATCTCCGCCGCGGTCGGCGTCGGCATCGGCTGGCGCGGCGGGATCGGATCGAGGGAGTCGGGCATTTCAGCCTCCTTGAAACGGCGTTTCCTTTGCTAGGTTGCATCCAAGCGCATCAACCGCGCGGCGTACAGGGAGGACAACCGCATGAGCCGAGCGTTCGACGGCATTCGGGTGATCGACTTCACCCAGGTCCTGTCGGGGCCCTATCTGACCCTGCAACTGGCCCTGCTCGGCGCCGAGGTGATCAAGGTCGAGCCGCCGCAGGGCGGCGACCAGATGCGCGACCGCATGCTGCCGAGCCCGCTCGCCGATCGCGGCATGGCCTCGGCCTTCCTGGCGCTCAACCACTCCAAGCGCAGCTTGGCGCTCGACCTGAAGGACCCGCGCGGCCGGCGGATCGCGCTCGACCTCATCAAGACCGCCGACGTGGTGGTGCACAACTTCCGCGGCGGCGTGATCGACCGGCTCGATCTCGGCTGGGAGACCGTGCGGGCGGTCAACCCGAAGGTCGTGTACTGCGCACTGACCGGCTACGGCTCGACCGGGCCGAAGGCTGCCGAGGCGGCCTATGACGGAGCGGTGCAGGCGGCCTCCGGCATGATGATGAGCAACGGCCACGAATCCACCGGGCCGACCCGCACCGGGTACTTCCCGGTCGACCTGTTCACCGGCCAGGCCGGCGCCTTCGCGGTCGCCGCCGCGCTGTTCCGGCGCGAGCGCACGGGCGAAGGCCAGTACCTCGACCTCGCGATGCTCGATTCGGCCCTGGCGATCCAGGCCCCGTCGGTCTGCCAGTACACCGTCGACGGCACGCTCGGCCGGCTGATCGGCAACTCCTCGGCCACCCATCTGCCGACCGCCGACTGCTTTCCGACCGGCGACGGCCTCGTGCTGATGTCGGCGACCATGCAGCACCATGCGCAGGCGATATTCGAGGAGGCGGGGCTGGGCCACCTGATGCAGGACCCGCGCTTCGCCGACACCGCCGCCCGGCGCGCCAACGCCGCCCTGGTCCGCGACACCATCGTCGAGGCGTTCGCCAAGGACACCGCCGCCAACTGGGCGGCCCGCCTCGGCAAGCGCGGCGTGCCGATCGCCAAGGTCAACACCATGGCCGAGGCGGTCGCCGACCCGCAGCTCGCGTACCGGGGCATCCTGCTCGACGTGCCGCCGCCGCAGGGCTTCGACGAGCCGATGCGCCTGACCGGGGCGCCGTTCGTCGCCGACGTCGACGGCCCGGCCGCCGCCGGCCCGCCGCCGGTGCTGGGGCAGGATGGCGACGCGGTGCTGGGCGAACTCGGTCTCTCCGCGGCCGACATCGCCGCGCTGCGGGAAGCCGGCGTGGTCGGCGACGCATCCGGCTGAAACAATTGAAACACGATTTGCCGAACCCCGTGATCAGATGGAAACCGGCACCCCCTAGATAGGGCATCCGAGACGATCGGAACCGCTCCGATCCCGCCCCCTAGGAGACCCGCCATGTCCGTCTACAATTCCGCTCTCACCGAAGCGTCGTTCGGCGCCCAGGCCGCCGCCACCCTGCGGCGGCTGGCCGTTCTGCTCGCCTCCCCGTTCGCCGCGATCGCCCGCTCCGTCCGGGTCCGCCGCACGGTCTGCCAGCTCGCCGAGCTCGACGACCGCACGCTGGCCGACATCGGCCTGCGCCGAACCCAGATCCTGTCGACGGCTTCCCATGTCGTCGACTGGCCGCAGGTCGACCCGCGCCGCCTCGCGAGGTGAGGCGCCGAACGATGGCGCCGGGGTCGCGTTCCGCCTACCATGACCGCCCCGGCGCCGGGTCGCGGCGTCCTCGACGTGCGTTCGCCATGCCGTCCACGCCGCACCCCACGACCGACCCGACCAGGATGGATGAACCGCACCGGCGAGCGTTGCTGGACTTCGCCGTCAGCCAGACGTCGACCGTCTTCTATATCGCCGACATCGGCACCGGCCGGCGCACCCGGTTCATCAGCGACAACGTCGAATGGCTGACCGGCCACCCGGCGTCGGCGTTCACCGACCAGCCCGGCTACGGCACCGCGCTGCTGCACCCGGACGACCGTCCCGCCTACTTCGAGGCGATCAACCGGGTGCACGAGGCCGGCGAGCTGACGATCGAGTACCGGTTCCGGCGCAAGGACGGCGCCTGGGCCTGGATCCGCGACACCCTGCGCGTCGTCGACACCGACGGCAGCGGCGCCATGGCCGTCGTCGGCTGCATGCTCGACGTCACCGCCGAACGCGAGGCCGTCGCCCGCGTCGATACCGCCGAAGCCGTCACCCGGGCGCTGCTGAACAGCGCCATGGACGCGATCCTGGCGACCGACGGCGACGGCCTCGTCGTCGAGTTCAACCCGGCCGCCGAGCGGATGTTCGGCTACCCCCGCGCCGCGGCGCTCGGCCGCCCGCTGGCCGACCTGATCATTCCGCCGGAATACCGCGAGCGGCACGCTGCCGGGATGCGGCGGTTCCGCGAGTCCGGCGAGCTCATCCTTGGCAACCGGCGCATGGAGGTCGAGGCGATGCGCGCCGACGGCTCCACCTTCCCGGCCGAGCTGACGATCTCCGCCACCGATGCCGGCCCGTCGCAGCTGGTCATCGGCGAGGTCCGCGACATCTCCGAGCGCATGGCCGCGCTGAACGAGCGCCGGCGGCTGATCCAGCTCATGACCGACGCCATCGAGAGCCTGCCGGACGGCTTCGTGGTAAGCGATTCCGAAGACCGCATCCTGTTCTGCAACTCCGCCTTCGCCCGGCCCTACGACCGCCCGCCGCACGCCATGGTCGGGCTGACGCCGGACGACGTCGCGCCGGCCTTCTTCAGGCACCTGCGACGCTTCGACGGCCGTCTCGTCGAAGGCGACCGCACCCTGGTCCCGTGGGTGGCGCAGCGCCTGCGCGAGGTCGGCGGCAAGCCGATCGAACTGGAGCTGATCGACGGCAGCTGGCGCGAGATCAGCCGGCACCGGACCTCGGACGGCGGCTCGGTCACGTTGCGCGCCGACATCACCGACCGCAAGCGCGCCGAGCTGGCGCTGCGCGACAGCGAGGCGATGATCCGGCGGATCCTCGAGGCCGCCCCGGTCACCGTCGGCATGACCCGGGCCGAGGACGGCCTGATCCTGTACGAGAGCCCGGCCTCGCGCCGGCTGTTCCTGCGCGACCCGATCGTCGGCGACCTGTCGGCCCGCAGCTTCTTCGTCGACCCCGGGGAACGCGAGCGCTATGTCGAGACGCTGTATCGCGAGGGCGGCGTCGACGCCTTCGAGGCGACCTTCCGGCGGACCGACGGTTCCCAGTTCAGCGCCGCCGTGTCGGCGCGGCTGATCGACTACCAGGGCGAAAAGGTCGTGGTGTCGAGCGTGTTCGACCTGACCGAGCGGCGCCGGGTCGAGGCCGAGATGGCCCGCCAGCGCGAGGCCCTGCACCAGAGCGAGAAGCTGAGCGCACTCGGCGAGCTGCTGGCCGGGGTCAGCCACGAGCTGAACAATCCGCTGTCGGTCGTCGTCGGCCAGGCCCTGCTGATGCGCGAGACCGCGACCGACGCCAAGACCGCGGAGCGGGCCCGCAAGATCGGCGAGGCCGCCGATCGTTGTGCCCGCATCGTGCGCACCTTCCTGGCGATGGCCCGCCAGCAGCCGACCGAGACCCGGCCGGTCGACGTCAACGCGACCATCGAGGCCGCGCTCGAGGTCACTGGCTACATGCTGCGGACCGCCGACATCGACATCAGCCTGGAGCTGACCCCACTGGTTCCGCCGATCCTGGCCGATCCCGACCAGATCAACCAGGTCGTGACCAATCTGATCGTCAACGCCCAGCACGCGCTGGCCGGCGCCGCCCGTCCGCACCGGCTGCGGCTGATGACCAGCCACGACCGGCGCACCGACCGGGTGATCCTGAAGGTCTCGGACAACGGCAACGGCGTGCCCGAGGCGGTGGCGTCGCGGATCTTCGAGCCGTTCTTCACCACCAAGGAAGTCGGGCACGGGACCGGCCTCGGCCTGGCGATCACCCACCGGATCGTCGAGGCGCACGGCGGCAACATCGCGCTGGAGGAGACCCCCGGCGGCGGCGCGACCTTCGTCCTGCAGTTCCCCGCCCACAGCATGCCGGCCCGGCGCCGGACCGACGGCGCGGCGACGGCGTTCGGTCCGGCGCTGTCGGTGCTGGTGGTCGACGACGAGCCGGAGGTCGCCGAGATCGTCTCCGACGTCCTCACCGAAGCCGGCCACCGGGTCGCGGTCGCGACCTCCGGACGAGCCGCCATGGAGAAGCTGGTCTACCGCCGCTACGACGTCGTGCTCAGCGACGTGCGGATGCCGGACCTGGACGGCCCGGCCCTGTACGACCTGCTGGAGGACCGCTATCCGGAACTGCGCGACCGGGTGGCCTTCATCACCGGCGACACGATGAGCCCGGCCATCCGGCGGTTCCTGGACCGGTGCGGCCGACCGTATCTGGAGAAGCCGGTGGTCCCGGCCGACCTGCGCAGGCTTGTCGCCCAGCTCGGAGGTCGCGGCGCCGATCGGGAGGGGGACGTATGAGCGATCGCATTCACATCGTGGTGGTCGACGACGAGCGCGACATCCGCGAGACCGTCGCCGAGTACCTGGAGATGAACGGCTACAAGGTCTCGAAGGCCGACGGCGGCCCGGCCCTGCGGAAGGTCGTCGAACAGGACCGGGTCGACCTGGCGGTGCTGGACGTCACCATGCCCGGGGAGGACGGGCTGTCGCTGGCCCGCTGGCTGCGCGACCGCAGCGGTGCCGGGATCATCATGCTGACCGCCCGCGACGCCGTCGTCGACCGCGTCGTCGGGATCGAGATGGGCGCCGACGACTACGTCACCAAGCCGTTCGACCTGCGCGAGCTGCTGGCCCGCGTGAAGGCGGTCCTGCGCCGGGTTGGCCGGGCAACGGCGGAAGCCGGCGCCGCCACCGGTGCGGCCCGCCGCGAGGTCCGCTTCGGACGCTGCCGGCTCGACCTCGACTCCCACAAGCTGTTCGGCCCGGACGACCGCGAGATCCCGTTGACCGCGATGGAGTTCGACCTGCTGCGGGCGTTCGCCGAGCGGCCGAACCGGGTCCTGACCCGGGACCAGCTGCTCGATTTCGCACATAACCGCGACTTCGAACCCTTCGATCGCTCGATCGACATCCGGATTGCGCGGATCCGGCGCAAGATCGAGCCCGATCCCGCGAAACCCGCGGTGATCAAGACCGTGCGCGGGGCCGGCTACCTGTTCTCCGGCGCCGCCGACGGATCGTAGGACGGGCCCAGGAAGCGATTTCGGAATCGAACCCGATTTGTCCGACTCGCCGACGTATCCGAAGAAATTTTCGAAACTGAAACACATTTGAAACGCTTTTCCCGTCGCGCGACACAGACGGGAAACACCGGCCCCCTAAACCTCCCTGCACCGAACACGGCCGACCGGATCCCACCGGAGCGGCCGACCAGCAGGGAGACCGGCCATGAAGACCATGCAGATCGACGGCACCGCGGTGGCGGTCCGGGAGACCGGGGACGGCACGCCGGTCGTGCTTCTGCACTGCACCGGCAGCAGCGGGAACCAGTGGCGCGCGATGGCCGATGCCATGCTCGCCGGCCCGCTGGCCGGCGGCTCGAACGGTCGCGGCTATCGGCTGATCATGCCCGACCTGCGCGGCTACGGCGAATCCGAGGCCTGGAGCGGGCGCGGCCCGATGCGGCTGGCCGACGACGCGGCGATCGTGCGCGCGCTGGCCGACCGGGTCGGCGAGCCGCTGCATCTGGTCGGCCACTCCTACGGCGGCGCGGTCGCGCTGGCGGCCGCCCTGCAGGCGCCGGAAGCGCTGTCCAGCCTCACCCTGATCGAACCGGCGGCGTTCTTCCTGCTGCGCGGCGGCTCCGCCTCCGACCACGCGCTGTTCGTGGAGATCGCCGCGGTCGGCGAACGGATCGCCAAGGGACTCGTCAGCGGCGACTACCGGCCGGCGCTGGAGCACTTCGTCGACTACTGGAGCGGCCGCGGCACCTGGCAGTCGATGGCCCCCCAGGCCCACGACATGCTGTGCCGCCGGATCGCCGCCATCGCCTTGAACTTCGCCAGCACGACCGGTGAGACCACGCCGCTGGAGGCGGCGGCCCGGCTGAAGCTGCCGACCCTGCTGCTGACCGGCACCCGTACCAAGCCGATCGCCCGCCGGGTGGTCGAGCGTCTGATGTGGACGCTGCCGAACGCCACGCTGCGCGAGATCGAGGGGGCGGGGCACATGCTGCCGCTCACTCACCCGAGCCCGGTCGCCTATGCGGTCGGCGACCACGTGACCGGCCGCGAGGACGCGGTCGTCCACTTCCTGGAGCGCTGCGCCGCCTGACCGGCCCCGTTCCGACCCCGCCTTCCGACCATCCCCCCACGAAAGGAGCCCACCATGACCACCTCGAAGCATCCAGAGACCCAGGTACTGCACGCCGGCTTCCGGGCCGATCCGACGACCGGCGCGGTCGCGGTACCGATCTACCAGACGACGTCGTTCGATCTCGGTACCACGCAGAACGCGGTCGAGCTGTTCAGCCTTCAGAAGATCGGCAACGTCTACACCCGCATCATGAACCCGACCACCGACGTGCTGGAGCAGCGCATGGCGGCGGTCGAGGGCGGTGCGGCGGCGCTGGCCCTGGCCTCCGGCCAGGCGGCGATCACCGCCGCCATCACCACGATCGCCCAGGCCGGCGACAACATCGTGTCCGGGACCGACCTGTACGGCGGCACCTGGAACCTGTTCGCCCATACCTTCAAGCAGATGGGCATCGAGGTCCGGTTCGTGGACCCGAGCGATCCCGACGCCTTCCGCCGGGCGGCCGACGACAGGACCCGGGCGTTCTTCGGCGAGACCCTGCCGAACCCGAAACTGGTGCCGTTCCCGATCGAGGAGGTGGCGCTGATCGGCGAGGCGCTCGGCATCCCGCTGATCGTCGACAACACCGCCGCCCCGCTGATCTGCCGGCCGATCGAGCACGGTGCCCATGTGGTGGTGTACTCCACCACCAAGTACATCGGCGGGCACGGTACCTCGATCGGCGGCCTGCTGGTCGACGCCGGCCGGTTCGACTGGGAGAAGCACGCCGATCGGTTCCCGGCCCTGAACCAGCCGGACCCGAGCTACCACGGGGTCGTTTGGACCGAGGCGGTCAAGCCGCTCGGGCCGGTCGCCTACATCATGAAGGCCCGCTGCTGCGTGCTGCGCGACACCGGCGCCGCCATGAGCCCGTTCAACGCCTTCACGTTCCTGCAGGGGCTGGAGACGCTGCCGCTCAGGATGCGCGAGCACTGCCGCAACGCCGAGGCGGTCGCCCGGACCCTGGCCGACCACCCGGCGGTCACCCGGGTGATCCATCCGAGCCAGTTCACCGGCGAGGCCAAGGCGCGCGCCCAGAAGTACCTGGCGGGCGGCAACGGCGGCCTGGTCGGGTTCGAACTGGTCGGCGGCGTCGAGGCCGGCATGGCGTTCATCGACAAGCTGCAGATGCTGCACCACGTCGCCAACATCGGCGATGCGCGGTCGCTGGCCATCCACCCGGCGTCGACCACCCACCAGCAGCTCACCGAGGAGCGCCAGCGGGCCGCCGGCGTCACCCCGGGCTACGTCCGGCTGTCGATCGGGCTCGAGCACATCGAGGACATCGAAGCCGACCTGATGCAGGCGCTCGACGGTCTCGGCCGCGTGTCGAAGGCCGCCTGACCGCACGGCGGGGCGGCCCCCACCGCCCCGCCGTTTCCCGCCGTCCTGCTGCGCCACCGCTTCCGAGGAGACTGCGATCATGGCTGCCCTGATCCTGCCGACCGGCCTGCCCGCCATAGCGATGCTTCGGCGCGAAGGCATTGCGGTCGTCGAAGGCGAGTCCCCCGTGCCGTTCGCCGAGGGGGTGCAACCGCTGACCATCGCGCTGGTCAACATCATGCCGGACAAGCCGACCACCGAGGTCCAGTTCGGCCGGCTGCTGGCCGGCGCCGACCGGCCGGTCCGGGTGGTACTGGTGCTGCCCGACGGCTACGTCCCGCAGACCGCAGACCCGCGCCACGTCGAGCGCTTCTACCGCCGCTGGTCGGAGATCGACCGGTACGAGCTGGACGGTATCGTGATCACCGGCGCGCCGGTCGAGCACCTGGCGTTCTCCGCCGTCCGCTACTGGACCGGCATGTCGGCGATCTTCAACTGGGTGTCCGAGGCGCGGCTCCCGGCGATGCACGTGTGCTGGGCGGCGATGGCCGCGCTCTGGCACGATCACGGGGTCCCGAAGCAGGACCTCGGCGAGAAGCGCTTCGGGGTATACCCGCACGTGCCGCTCAACTTCCGTTCGCCGGTCCTGCGCGGCGTGCCGCTGCCGCTCGACATGCCGGTGTCCCGCTGGGCCGAGGTCAGGCTGTCCGACCTGCCGATCGACGGCTCGGTCCGGCCCCTGGCCCTGGCCCCGGTGTCCGGCCTGGGGCTGGCGGAGGACCCGGAGCGTCGGGCGATCTACCTGCTGAACCACCCGGAGTACGACGCCGACACCCTGGACCGCGAGTACGCCCGCGACCGGGCGCGCGGCATCCGGGTGGCCCGTCCCGACCCGGCGCGCACCGCCGCACGCTCGTGGGAGCCGACCGGCCGCGGCCTGTTCCGCAACTGGCTGACCGAGCTCGGCCGCCTCGACCTGCGCGACCGGCCGCTCGGCATGCTGGAGCTGCTGCTCCGCATCCAGGCCCAAGGTGGCGCTTCGAGGGGTAGCGCTTCGAGGGGTGGTGCTTCGATGGGTGGTGCTTCGATGGGAGGCGCGGCGCTGGCGTGCCCGGAGACCCGGCATTGAAACAATTGAAACCCGGCGCGGCCGGCGACGCCGCGCGTCTGAAACCTCGGACCGCTATTCCGTCGGCCGCCGAGGGAGGAGAGACCGCCATGACGACAGCCGAAGACGTGATCCACGCCGCACGGGCCCTGCTGAAGGGCACGATCTCGGAGACCGCGCTCGGGGCCGACGTGATGTACGCCCTGCGGGGCTTCCGGGCCGGGTTGATGGACAAGCGCGGCTTCCTCGAAGCGGTTGCCCTCGGCTACCGCCGCGCCGGCGCCGCATTCAAGTTCGACGGCCGCGGCAACCTCCGCAAGGCCTGAGGTCAGTCGGCGTAGAAGGTGTGGGCGCCGATCCGGGCGATGCGCGTCAGGCCGCGGGTCCAGTCGGGCTCGCCGAGGCGCGCGGCGTGGAAGTACAGGGCGCCGCCGGTACGGTCGCGCAGAACCCCGCTCAGGGCCTTGGCAGCCACCATCACCGACGCCCGCAGCGCCTCCCGGTCCTCGATCCTGGGAGGCTTGCGGGTCCAGGAGAACTGTCCCGGCTGCAGGATCACCTCGGCCAGCGTGGACGGCCAGCGCCGGTCGCCCAGGCGGTTGAGGGTGACGTTCGCCACCGCCGCCTTGCCGGCGAGGCCTTCGCCCCGTGCCTCGTAGTAGACGTTGAGGGCCAGCAGCAGGACGTCACGCTCGGAGATGCCGTCGGGAACCTCGATGTCGCTCTGCGCGAGCGCCTCGTGGGCCTGCGCCATCGCCGACGCCAGCGCCCGGCCGCCCGGATAGCCGGCGACGGCCGAGGTGGCATGCGCGGCGCCGGCGCCCGTGAGGACACCGACCAGGATCAGAAGGATTGCTGCGAAAACCCCGCTGCGCCCCGGCACCGTTCCGGTTCCACCTCATTGCCTCTCGCGAGCCGGCCCGGAGCCGGCAGATCGGCTATTAGCCGATTTGCGCGGCCGTGGCGAGCGGAACCGCGAGCGGGCCCCGCGTTGCCGACGGCCGCTATCCGCTGAGACCGAGGCCCTGCAGGGCGGCCCGGATTCGGCCCTGATGGGCGGCGTCCGGCATCGCCATCGGCTGCCGCGCCATGCCCGACGGGCAGCCCTGGACGCTCTGCGCGTACTTGGTCGAGGCCGGCAGGTTGTCGTGCGGCATCAGCGCGTTCCACAGCCGCAGCAGCTTCAGGTGCAGGTCCAGCGCCCTGGCGTGGTCGCCGGCCTTGACCGCGTCCCAGAGCTCGACCGACGGGCGCGGAGCGGCCGACAGGATGGCGGCAATCGAGCCGTGCGCGCCGAGCGCGTAGGACGGGTACATGAGCGCGTCGACCGCGCTGAAGATCCGCTTCCCCGGCTTCACGTCGGCCATCAGGTCGGCGAACAGCTTGAGATCGCCAGCCGACTGCTTGACCCCGATCACCTCGGGCACCTCGTCCATGATCCGCAGCAGCAGCGCCGGCGACAGGTAGGTCCACGGCACCACGTTGTAGATGATGATCTTCTGCCCGGTCTCGCCCGCCAGCGCGCGGAAGTGCTCGACCATGGCATCGTCGCCGGGCCGGAACAGGTAGTGCACCGGCGTCACCTGCAGCGCGGCCACCTTCAGGTCGCGGACCAGCCTGCCGCGCCGCACCGCCTCGCGGGTGCTGTCTGTGATTATGCCGGCGATCACCGGGGCCCGGCCGGCCGCGGCTTCGCTCGACATCTGGATCAGGTCCCGGAACTCCTCGGCCTCCAGCGTCTGGCCCTCGCCGGTCGAGCCGCCGACTGCGACTCCGTGGGCACCCTCCCCGATCAGCCAGTCGACCTGCCTGCCGGCAGCCGGGAAGTCGATGTCGCCGGCTGCGTCGAACGGCGTCGTGGCGGGCGGGATCACACCGGTCAGGTCGGTCATCGTCTACTCCATCTTCCGCAATATGGAATTGTTTGACGTCCAGAGGCGAACCCGAGCAATATCGGCCATGATATTTTTATGAGTCAACGGCGCTACCGCTTCCACATCGCTCTGGCCGGCTGTTCCATATTGTGAAAATCAAATGACCCAACCCTCGATGAAGTCACTGCACAAGGCGATCGCGGTCCTGGACTGCTTCAGCCGGGCGGAGCCGTCCCTGTCCCTGGGGACGATCGCCGATCGGCTGGGCCTGCCGAAGCCGACCGCCCACCGCCTGCTGGCGGCCCTGCGCGAGGCCGGGCTGGTGGTGCAGGACGGGAACAGGGACCGCTACCGCCTCGGCCTGCGGCTGGTCGCGCTCGGCAGCGTGGCGCTGTCCGACCTGGCGCTGTTCCACGTCGCCCGCCCGTATGCCGAGCGGCTCGCCAACCAGAGCGGCGAGGCCGCCCATCTGTGCGCGTTCGACGGCAGCAACGTGGTGTCGATCGACCGCCGCGAGATGCAGCCGGCCCGCAACGAGCAGGTGACGATCGAGCGCGAGCCGCCGCACTGCACCGGCACCGGCAAGGCGATCCTGGCGTTTCTGCCGGCGGCCGTGGTCGAGAGGGTGATCGCCGGCGGGCTGGAACGCTTCACCGCCAACACCCTCACCGACCCCGACGCACTGCGGGCCGAGCTGGCCGTGGTCCGGGAGCGGGGTTACGCCCTCGACCTGGAGGAGCGCCAGTACGGCATCCGCTGCGTCGGCGCGCCGATCCGCGACCCCGGCGGCGCAGTCGTCGGCTCGATCAGCGCGACCGGCCCGGCCGACCGGTTCCCCGAAGGCCGGATCGCGACCCTGGCGGAGCTGGTGACGGCGACCGCCCGGGCGATCTCGGAAGCGCTGGCAGCGCGGCCGGCCGGATAGCAGGTTCCGGACATCTTTGCGGCTGGTGGGTTCCGGATCGCCCGCACCGGTGCGGCGCGGGCGTCCGGAATGACGGCAGTGTTGGGAGTAGTGCCTCTTCTCTCTTCGTCATTCCGGACCGGCCCGCCGGAGGCGAGACGGATCCGGAACCCGCGAAGCGACGGACGGTCAGCCCTCGCCCGTCGGGATCGTCCCGTCATACGCGACCGCCTCGTCCGCCGCCTCCCAGATCGCCCGCATCGCCGGCTTGTGCTGCTCCTCGTGCACGTGGCCGACCAGCCCGGCGCAGCGGGTGATCAGCGCGAAGCCGCGCAGGATCTCGGCCGGCACGCCGCAGTCGCCCAGGCAGGCGGCGATCGCGCCGGTGGCGTTGATGGTGATGTGCTTGCCGTAGACCTCGTCGACCGCGGCGGACAGCGCCAACACCGCCTCGACGTGCCGGTCGGCGACGCCCTGGTCGCGCGCCACCTGGAACAGCCGGATCGAGCGCGGATCGTCAGGCCGGTGCAGGTGGTGGCCGAAGCCCGGCAGCGGCCTGCGGGCGGCGCGGTGCTCTTCGGCGACGCGCCGGGCCGCCGCCGGCACGCCCTCAGGCGCCGCCAGGATCTCCGCCAGCAGGGTGGCGCAGCCTTCCATGGTGCCGACGAACACGCTGCCGACCCCCATCAGCCCGGCCGCCACGCCGGCCTGCATCGCCTCCGGCGCGCTCGAGTAGATCAGCCGGGTGGCGAGCGCGCTCGGCGTCAGCCCGTGCTCCATCAGCGTCACCAGGCAGGCGTCGACCACCGCGGTCTGCGCCGGCGTCGGCATCCGGCCGAGGATCTGGAAGTAGATCATCTCGGTGAAGCTCAGCTTGCCGATCAGCTCGCGGCACAGACTCCGGTCGCGGATGTAGATGTCCTCGTTGGTGTGGGTCGCGATGCTGGTGGTCTGCTTGTCCGGCATGAAGCTCATCGGGGCTCTCCTGCTGCGTAGTCCGGGCCTGGTGCATCTCCGGCGCCGAGCCTCGGACGATCGGCCAGTCGAAGCAACGACTTGATTGCTGCAATCAACCATGTCGTCCCGTCAGTCGGCAGTAGTCTGCGCCCAGCAAGTCCCGAACCCGAGGTCGTCCCCCGTGCCGCTGCCCGCCCCCATCCTCGACGCGTTCCGCATCCAGTCTGAGGCCTGCCGCAACCTCGGCTCGCCGTTCAACGCCCTGGTCTGCGACCTGCTGGCCGGGCGCCTGTCGCCGTCGAGCGCGTTCGGACGCCGGATCCACGGGTGGCCTGGGCAGCCGGTCGACGACGCCCTGGCGCTGCGGGCCTGCGGCAGCCTGCATGCGCTGAGCCGGTCGGGGCGCAGCCCGGCCCTGACCGCCGCCTACCCGCCTGCCGCGACCGACGGGGACGCGCTCTGGCACGCCGTCGAGACGGCGATCGCCGGCCATGACGGCTTCCTGGCCGGCTACCTGGACGGCCCGCCGCAGACCAACGAGGTCTCGCGCTCGGCCTCGATCCTGGGAGGCTGCCTGACACTGGCCGCCGCCACCGGCCTGCCGCTCGAACTGTACGAGATCGGCTCCAGCACCGGTCTGAATCTCGGGTTCGACCGCTGGCACTACGATCTCGGCGGCCGTGTCTGGGGGCCGGCCGGATCTCCCGTCCACATCGTCTCGCGCTGGGACGGCGAGGTCCCGCTCGACGCGCCGCTGTCGGTGGTCCGCCGCGAGGGCTGCGACCGCAACCCGCTCGACCCGGCCTCGCCGGCCGACCGGGAGCGCCTGCTGTCCTACATCTGGCCGGATCAGGCCGCGCGGCTGGCGCGCATCCAGGCCGCCCTGCACGCCACCGCCGAAGCCGGCTGGCACGTCGAGAGAGCCGACGCCGCCGACTGGGTCGCGGACCGGTTCGCCGGGCCGGGTACCGCCGGCCGCGTGCGGGTGCTGGTGCACACCATCGTCTGGCAGTACCTGCCGGCCGCGACCCAGGCCCGGATCGACGCGGCGATACGGACCGCCGGTGCCGCCGCCACCGCCGACGCGCCGGTGGCCTGGCTGCGGGTCGAGCCGGACGGCGTCAAGGGTTCGGCGGGCGTCCGCCTGACGATCTGGCCCGGCGGCGAACCCCGCCTGCTCGGTCGCGCCGACTACCACGGGCGCTGGCATCTGTGGCGCCCGGGCACCTGAGAGAATCCGACGGCCCTCGGCCGGTCCGTTTGGCGGGATTTTAACCGTTTGTTATTGAACGGTTCGTTCAAATGCCGCCCGAACACGGGGGATCGGAGGCATAATCATGCGTGAATCGAACGGTTTCTGGACCATCCGCAACCGGATGATCCTGGTCGCGTCGGCGGCGCTGCTGGCGATCGCGGCGCTCGGCGGTATTCAGTTCGTGGCCACGGAAGCCGTCAAGTCCAAGACCGGCCGCGCCACCGAACTGAAGGAGGCGGTGACCGTTGTTTCCGAGGCCCGGCGGAAGAACATCGAACTGCTGCTGGCGGCGATGGATTCGATCATCGACAAGGCGGAAGGCTCGATCAACCCGGAGCGCCAGCAGGTCATCCAGGAGGCGGTCGGCTACATCCGGGACAACCTCGACCACATCGTCGAGCTGGGTTCGCAGGTGCAGGCCGACACGGTCGCAGGCGCCCTGGAGTCCGACTTCGAAGCGCTGGCCTCCTCGATCCAGGTCGACCTCAGGCAGGCCATCGAGAGCAACGCCGGCGAAGCCGCGTTCGCGAAGATCGACGACGTGATCGACGGCGCCGGCGAGCGCTTCTCGGAATCGCTGGCAGTCATCGAGACCCGGGCGAATGCCCTGATGGAAGAGCAGCTGTCGGCGGCCGAAACCTCGGTCGACCGGTCGCTCCTGGCCGCCATTCTGGCGTCCCTCGTCGCCGCGGCGATCCTGCTGCCGCTGGTGGTGTTCGTGACCCGCGGGATCCTCCGCGGCCTGTCCGGGCTGACGGCGACCATGATCCGGTTGGCGCAGGGCGACCTCGCCGTCGAGGTTCCGTTCACCGCCAACCGGGACGAGCTCGGCACGATGGCCGGCACCGTCCAGGTGTTCAAGGAGAACGCCGGCGAGATCGAACGCCTGCGGACCGAGCGCGAGAACCAGGAGCGGGCCGCGGCCGAGGAGCGCCGCGCCGCCATGCTGGCGCTGTCGGCCGAGTTCGAGAGTTCGGTGAAGTCGGTGGTCGACGCCGTCTCCGCCACCGCGCAGGAGATGAGCGGCACGTCGGAACGGGCCATGATCGCCACCCAGGAGGCGGTTCACGAGGCCGAAGAGGTGGCCGTCAATTCCCGGGAGACCAACGCCGCGGTCCAGGCCGTGGCGACCGCCGCCGAGGAGCTCAGCAGCTCGATCGCGGAGATCAACCGCCGGGTCTCGGAGTCGGCGCAGATCACCCGCGAGGCCTCGGACACCGCCCGCAGCACCAACGAGCAGGTCCGCGGCCTGGCCGAGGCCGCCGAGAGGATCGGCGACGTCGTCGCGCTGATCCAGAGCATTGCCGAGCAGACCAACCTGCTGGCCCTGAACGCCACCATCGAGGCGGCCCGCGCCGGCGATGCCGGCAAGGGCTTCTCGGTGGTCGCCTCAGAGGTGAAGAGCCTGGCGACGCAGACCGCCAAGGCCACCGAGGACATCGCCGGGCAGATCGCCGCGATCCAGTCGGCGACCGGCGCGGCGGTGACGGCCATCGCCCGGATCACCGAGACCACCGAGCAGATCGACGGCATCACGGCGGCAGTCGCCGCCTCGGTCGAGCAGCAGGGGGCCGCCACCCAGGAGATCTCGCACAGCGCCCAGCAGGCGGCCCGCACCGTGGAGCAGACCGCGGAGACCATCCAGAAGGTCAGCCAGCGCTCGACCGAGACCGGCCGGTCGGTCGGGGACGTGTCGCAGGCGGCGGCACGGCTCGACAACGAGTTCGTCGCGCTGCGCAGCCAGGTCGAGACGTTCATCGAGCGGATCCGGGCCGCCTGACCGCTTGGACTAAGACAATCCAAACTCTGAGCGACTCTCTATAACCAATTGATTTCAAGGAAAGCACCGATCAGAACAGGCAGAACGGTGCTCCTTGATTTCCGCCGACCCGCTTGCGTCCGCCGGTCACGGCAACGACGTCACATTTCCATGTCCATCCCTTGCGCAACGATGATGTCGCCGCCGATGCCCAGATGCGGGCATGCTCTCGCCATCTCCTGGGCGGCTTCCAGGCTGGCGGCCTCGACGATGCTGACACCGGACAGCGGAACCTCGCCGCTGCCTTCGCGCGTCCCGGATGCGGTGACAGTCACGGCAGCGGAGAACGGCATCCCCGGACAGACGTAGGCCTCGCCGAGACCGTCCCGCCAGGCATGCCAACGCTCCATGTGTGCCCTGCCGTCTTCCGGTGTCCGGAACGGCTGCCCGCCGCGATAGATGAACGCAAACTTCGCCACGCTTTCCTCCCCTTCCTGCGACCGGATACCGCCGCCGGTCCGGCGTAGCGGTCCGGCTGCCGTCGGAGCCGGTTCCCGGATTTCAGCAGCCGGCGACATGCCGGCGCAGCCACTCGACGACCGACGAGAACGCCGCGAGCCCATCGGCGCAGTTCCCCGGCCCAGCCTCTCCGAAGCAGGTCGACGGCGGCTCGACGTCCCGCCAGACCGTCACACTCTTGCGGCACAGCAGATCGGCCAGCACATGCCCGTCCTCGTAGGGCGCGGGCACGCGCTTCAGCTCCGGCTGCGACAACCGAACCCCGCGGTCGACGAGGCCGCGCAGGATGCCGTGCAACTCGCCGCCGTCCCGGCCCGCGACGGCGGTCCGCCATGCCCGCAGCTGCGTCGGCGAAAACCCCATGATGCCGGCGCCGAGGGTCAGCCTGCCGGGCTCCAGGCCGACCATCCACGTCGGCCCCTGCGCGCCCGTGTCCCGCGACCAGACCGCGATGTGGACGTGGGTGTTGTAAGGGGTCCGGTCCTTGCTGAACCGCAGGTCCCGGTTGATCCGATAGATCTTGCCGGTGTGCGGGACGCCCGGCGCAACCGCCATCCCCCGGGCCAGCGCGTCGGCGAAGTTGCGCGCCGGATCCCGGACCGCCGCCATGTAGGTCTCGCGATTGGCCGCGAACCATTGGCGGTCGTTGTGCGCCGCCAAGTCCGCCAGGAACGCCAGGGTATCGGCACCGAACCAGTTCATTTCGGCGGCAGGCCGCGTGCGTGGCTGACCGCCAGCGCCGCCCAGTCCTCTACGGTCTCCCCGCTGTTCCGGTCGGCGTCTACGAAATAGAAGCCGCCCAGGCGCCGGCCGCCGTGCACCACCGGCTCGCCGCCCGTCAGCGCCGTCGCGTGCGCCTCGTTCTCCTTGCCGACGCGGAACATGAAGCGCCGCTCGCCGGCCTTGGAGCGGTCGGCGCCGCCGACCATGTTGCCGTTCAGGAAGAAGCAGACGCCGCCCATCATGCGTTTGCTGGTCACGTTCTCCACGCCCGCGAGCAACCGCTGGAACCGCTCTGCAAGCTCGGCGTCGTAGCTCACCACGCGCCCTCCCCCGGGCCGTTGCGCAGGCATTCCCTGCAACCGACCGCGAGGATCCGGGCCCACAAAATATGTTCAAGAACATATTATGAGGCCTGCCACTCCCGACCCGTCCCAGCGAGGCCCCGAACATGTCCTACAGCCCCGAGCACAAAGCCGAAGTCCGGGCACGGATCGTCGAATGCGCCCGCGTCCTGTTCAACCGTCAGGGCTTCGTCGAGACCTCGATCGACCAGGTCATGGCCGAGGCGGGGCTGACCCGCGGCGGCTTCTACAACCACTTCCGCAACAAGGACGAGCTGTACGCCGAGGCGGTCGCCGGCTTCCTCGACGGACGCGGCAAGACCTGGCGCGACGACGCCGGCGTCGATCCCGAGAACGGCGGCCCGGAGACCGTCCGCGCGATGATCGACAGCTACCTGTCGAGCGAACACCTCGGCGACCTGGACGGGCAGTGCCCGATGATCGCGCTGCCTTCCGACGTCGCCCGCGCCACGCCCCAGGCGCGCGACGCCTACGGCAGGCTGCTCCGCGCCATGACCTGGCTGTTCGAGCACAACCTGCCGGACGGCACCGCCGACCGGCGCAACACGGCGCTCGCTCTGTCGGCCCTGTGCGTCGGCGGGATGGTGCTCTCGCGGACGGTCGACGACGGTTCGCTGGCCGGCGAGATCCGCGAAGCCGCCCGCAACTTCGCCGTCTCCATCGCCAGGGTCTGAGCCGGCGGCCTCAGCCGGCGCGCGTCGACGGACCGCCCTGCTCGGCCAGCCTGACCGCGACCGTGAGCGCCAGGTTGGTCGGCGTCGGGATGCCGTGCTCGGCACCCTTGCGCACGACATGGCCGTTGAGGAAGTCGATCTCGGTCGGCTTGCCGCGCAACAGGTCCTGGGCGGTCGACGACATCTGGGCGGGCATGCGCCCGGCGACCGCCATGACCCGATCGACGATGTCCGGCGGCAGCGTCACCCCGCAGGCCGCGGCGACCGCCTCGCACTCGCGGACGACGTTCAGCATCACCTCGCGGGCGCCGTCGGTCTCGAGCATCGCCGCGTACGAGGCCGGGCCGACGGCCGACAGCGCATTGTAGGCGCAGTTGGTGATCAGCTTAGTCCAGAGCGCGCCGTCGATGTCGTCCGACACCGTGGTCGAAATCCCGGCCTTCGTGAGCAGCCCGGCGAGGTCGGTGCTGGCGGGCGACGCGCCGATCACCAGGTCGCCGCCACCGTGGTGCTTCACATGGCCGGGCCCGGCCATCCCGGTGCCGGCGTAGACGATCGCGGAGACCACTTCGCGGCCGAGCCGCGCGCCGAGGCGCTCGGCGTTGTCGACGCCGTTCTGCAGGCTGAGGATCGCAGTCTGCGGCCCGAGCCGGCCGGCCAGGGCGTCGGCCACGGTCTCGGTATCGGCCGACTTGACGCAGACCAGCACCAGGTCCGGCCGGTCGATCCCCTCGGCATCGACGGCGGCGCGCGCCGCCACGGTCTCGGTGCCGGCGGCGGTCTCGAGGATCAGCCCGCGGGCGTTGATCGCCTCGACATGGGCCGGCCGGCCGATGAACGTCACGTCGTGCCCGGCGCGCGCCAGCAGCCCGCCGAAATAGCAGCCGATCGCCCCGGCCCCGAACACGCAGATCCGCACCTCGGCCTCTCCGATCATGCCCCTTCCCCGGTCGCCAGCCGCTTCTCCAGCTCGTGGCGCTGGATCTTGCCGGAGGCGCTGCGCGGGAACTCGTCGGCGCCGATGAACACGATGCCCTTCGGCTGCTTGTAGCCGGCCAGCTCGGCCCGGCAGCGGGCATACAGCTCGTCCTCGGTCACCACGTCGTCCCGGCGCGCGACGAACGCCACCGGCACCTCGCCCCATTTCGGGTCCGGCCTGCGCACCACCGCGGCGTCGGCGACCCGCGGGTCGGCCAGCAGCACCCGCTCGATCTCGGCCGGGTAGATGTTCTCGCCGCCGGACTTTATCAGGTACTTCACCCGGTCGACGAAATCGAGGGTGCCGTCCGGATTGCGCACGAACACGTCGCCCATGTGGAACCAGCCGCCGCGGAAGTCGTGCGCGTTGGCCTCCGGATTGCGCCAGTAGCCGCTGAACAGGGTCGGCCCGCGCATCGCCAGCTCGCCGGGCGCGCCGTCCGGGACCTCGTTGTCGTCAGGATCGACCAGCCGGACCTCGCAGAACGGGCTCTGCCGCTTCGACAGCCGCACCGGCGCCTCACCGACCGGCAGCAGGCTGGAGGAGCACGGCGGGCAACCGGTCTCGGTCGCCCCGAAGGTGTTGGCGTAGGGCGCGCCCAGCAGCTTGGTGATCCGGGCGATGTCGGCCGGCGGCACGAGATCGGCCATCACCCCGCAGACCTTCACCGAGCGGGCCGCGATGCCGCGACGCTCCAGCTCGTCGGCGAAGGCGCCGACCATGCCCGGCATCAGCAGCAGCCAGCCCAGCGGCTCGGTGGCGATCACCTCGGCCAGCCGCGCCTGGTCGAAGCCGTCGACCGGGATCACCTTGCCGCCGGTCATCAGGGTGCCGATCGAGCACTCGGCCGCCCCCATGTGGTACAGCGGCGACCATGCGGCGAAGGTGTCGTCCGGCGCCACCCCGAACTCGGCGCGGATCACCAGGTTGCGGACGATCTCGGCACGGTGGCCGATCACCGCGCCTTTCGGCAGGCCGGTGGTGCCGCTGGTGTACAGGATCAGCAGCGGGTCCTCGGCGTCGACCGCTTCCAGCCGGTCGAAACCGGCCGGCTCGGCAGCCGCCAGCGCGGCCTCGTAGCGGTCGCCGAACTCGATCGCCGCGCCGGCCCGCCCCAACTCGTCCAGCTTCGGGCGGTGCCGTGGCGAGACCAGCACCGCCGTCGGCTCGACCAGGTCGAGGCAGTGCCGAAGCTCGCCGACCGACAGCCGCCAGTTCTGGCAGGCCAGGATGGCGCCGAGCCAGGCGGCGGCGAAGTACGCCTCCAGGTACTCCAGCCGGTTCTCGGACAGGATCGCCACCCGGTCGCCGCGCCCGACGCCGCGGCCGGCGAGCAGCCCGGCCAGTCGTCGCACCCGGCCGCCGAACTGCACATAGGTCAGCCGGCGCGCACCGTCGTCGACCGCGACGGCCTGCGGGTTCAGCTTGAGCTGCTGCGCCAGCAGGCCGGCGACGGTGCTGCGGCTGCTGCGGGCGACGCCGGCGACGTCGAGTCCGGTCGACATGGCCACCCCGTCAGCGGAACTGGGCGCCGCCGTCGACGTCGATGACCGTTCCCGACAGGTACGCCACCTTCTCGGAGGTCAGCATCACCGCCATCGCCGCGATCTCCTCCGGCTCGGCCGGGCGGCCGAACGGCAGGCCGGCCAGCATCTCCTCCCAGCGGGATTCGTCGCCGAGCGTGGTCTTCGCCCGGGTCTTGGACAGCGAGATGATGCGGTCGGTCCGGGTGGCAGCCGGGTGGATGCCGAACACCCGTACCCCCCACTCCGGCGCCTTGCCGCCGACCGCGTTGGTGAAGGCGTTCAGCGCGGCGTTCCCGGCGCCGCCGCAGATGTAGTCCCAGCGCGGCTGCCGGCCGGCCATGCCGATGATGTTGACGATGACGCCGTCGCCCCGCTCCTTCATCTTCGCGAGGTAGAGCTGGGTCATGTGGATGTAGCCCATGACCTTGAGCGCCCAGGCCTCCTCCCAGCGGTCCATGTCGATGTCGAACAGCCCGCCGCCGGGGATGGCGCCGGCGTTGTTGACCAGCACGTCGGCGTCGCCGTGCGCGGCCGCCAGCTTCTCGCGGTCGGCGCGCTTCGAGAGGTCCACGGCGAGGGTGCTGACCTGCCCCTTCAGGCCGCGGGCCGCCGCCTCCAGCCGCCCGGCGTCGCGCGACGCCAGGGTGACGGTCGCGCCCTCGGCCAGGAACGCCTCGGCCACCGCCAGCCCGATGCCCTTGGAGCCTCCGGTCACCACCACGTGCTTGCCGGTCAACTGCAGATCCATGTCGCCCTCCCTGGGGTGTCGTTCGTTGCCGGGGATTTTGGGTGCGGGCGGCGGCGGCGCCAAGTGCGGTGTGGTGGAAAGGGAGTTGTGACGAGGGGGCGGGTCTGGACCGTGACGCCCCGACCCCGCACCCTTCCGCCACCGCCCCCACCGTGTCCATGATCGTCGTCGCCGCCGAGGTCGGCAGGATCACCAGGTGGCGGCGGGCATCACCCGCCCCTCCATGGCAAGACGCTCGGAGTCGGATCGTGCGCACGCCTTGGCACGCACGACCAGCATTCCTGGATTGTCCCAAAGAATCAGTGATTAACCAACTTTGATCGTTGCGGTTGCAAACAGTCTGACATTGAATTGTCGACGCTCCGATGCCCGTGAGGATGATGGCATTGGGGTACCGTGCTGCCGGCGAGGGTGCTTGTCCGGCTAGGTACAATCGTGGGGGGGGGGGTACATCATGAATCGAGACGGACTGCGCCGCCGGCGCCACGGATATGTTCGTGTGCGCGGGGTCATGACTGCGCTGGTGGCGACGGCCGCGTTGGCGACGCTCGCCGGTTGCGCGAAGTCGCCATCGTCGATCGCACCGGCGAGCGTGAGCAGCAACGAATACGACCACCTGACGTGCAAGGAACTGCAGCGCGAGCAGCGGGAGGTCGATCTGAAGCTGGCGGACGCCACCTCGCGCCAGAACAGCGCACAGACCGCCGATGCCGTCGGGGTCTTCCTGGTGCTGATCCCGGTGAGCGCGCTGACCGGCGATGCCGAGGGCGACGTGGCCCGCTACAAGGGCGAGAAGATCGCCATCGAGCGGTCGATCACGCGCCGCGACTGCTGACCGGACGGGGCGGGTAGTCGCGCCGCCCGCCTGCTCCCCTACCCCCGCACCCGCTCGGCGACCGCGCGCACGGTGTCCATGAACATCGTCGCGGCCGAGGTCGGCACGGTGTCGATCCGCGTGGTCAGCCCGACCGGGCCGCGGCTCTCGCCGGTGTCGACCGCGAGTTCGGCGAGCGCGCCTTCCTCCACGTCGGTGGCGACCACGCCGTGCGAGATGATCCAGATCGCGTCGGTCGAGCGCGTGAAGGTCCGGCCGAAGGCGTTCGACACGCTCTCCACCGAGCGCGGCAGGGTCTCCAGCCCGTGCTGGGCCAGCAGCCGCTCGACCGCCGGGCGGATGATCATCTCCGGGGTCGGCAGGATCACCACGTGGTCGCGCAGGGCGGCCATGGCGAAATCCGGCCCGCCTGCGCGTTGCCTGGCCAGCAACGGGTGACCGGGCCGGACCACGAAGCTCAGGCGCTCGGAGTAAAGGTACTCGAAGTTCAACCCGGCCATCAGCTCCGGGTTGCTGAGCCGCCCGACCACCATGTCGAGCTCGCCCTGGCGCAGGCGCTCGATCAGCACCGGGTTGGTGCCGGAGATCACCCGCACGGTCTGGGCCGGCTGCACCTCAATGAAGCGGCGGACCGAGTCCGGCATCAGCCGCGCCGCCACGGTCGGCAGCACGCCGACGGTCACGAAGCCGCCGCCGGCGGCGCGCAGGGCGTCGACGCTCTCCATGCCGCGTCGCAGCGCGTTCAGCACGGCGTCGGCGTGGCGCCGGAACACCATGCCCTGCTCGGTCAGCTTGACGCCGCGCCGGGTGCGCTCGAACAGCGGCACCTCGAGGATCTCCTCGAGCTCGCGCAGGGTCTTCGAGGCCGCCGGCTGGGTGATCGCCAGGCTCTCCGCCGCCCGGTTGACGCTGCCGAGGCGCGCGACCTCGGCGAAGCAGCGGAAATGGCGGAACTTCACCGGCCGGTCTGACACGTCCAGCTCCATCGGCTCGCCGCAGGGTTCGTCTGCGACAAATGGTTATAACAACGCGGCTGAAATCTCATTTTACATAACTTATGGGCCGGCACAGCATGGCCGCCAACCGATAAAATCACGCGAGGGAGCGAGGCGGCATGCAGGCAGTGACCATCGACGGAACGCCGATGCACTACGCGGTGGACGGGCCGGAAGGCGCGCCCGTGCTGGTGTTCGCGAACTCGCTCGGCACCGATTTCCGGATCTGGGACCGGGTGCTGGCACAGCTCGGCGGGCGGTTCCGCACCGTGCGCTACGACAAGCGCGGCCACGGTCTCAGCGACCTCGGCACGGCGCCGTTCGACATGGCCCGCCTCGGCGCCGACCTGGAGGCCCTGCTCGACCATCTCGGGATCGAGTCCGCGCTGGTCTGCGGCCTGTCGATCGGCGGGCTGATCGCCCAGCAGCTGGTGCGCGACAACCCGTCACGGGTCCGCGCCCTGGTGCTGTGCGACACTGCGGCGAAGATCGGGACGCCGGAGATGTGGCAGGCGCGTATCGACGCGATCGCGAAGGGCGGGCTCGAGGGCCTCGCCGACGCCGTGATGGAGCGCTGGTTCGCGCCGGTGTTCCGCGCGACCCGTCCCGACGAGCTGGCGCTGTGGCGCAACATGCTGGTGCGCACCCCGGCCGAGGGCTACGCCTGGGCCTGCGCGGCGATCCGCGACGCCGACCTGACCGCCGACGCCGCCCGCATCGCGGTTCCGACCCTGGCGGTGTGCGGGGCCGACGACGGCGCCACCACCCCGGAGACGGTCAGGGCCCTGGCGGCCGGCATCCCGGGCGCGATCTACCGCGAGATCCCGGACGCCGGCCACCTGCCCTGCGTCGAGCAGCCGGACGCGCTGGTCGGGCACATGCTCGGCTTCTTCCGGGAGAACGGCCTTGTCTGAGGACCGATATAAGGCCGGCATGAAGGTCCGGCGCGCGGTGCTCGGCGACGCCCATGTCGATCGCGCCGAGGCCCGCAAAACCGAGTTCGACGCCGACTTCCAGCGCTTCATCACCGAGGGCGCGTGGGGATCGGTTTGGACCCGGCCCGGCCTGTCGCGGCCGACCCGCAGCCTGCTCACCCTGGTGATCCTGGCGAGCCTCGGGCACTGGGAGGAGTTCGTCATGCACATCCGCGCCGCCCGCAACACCGGGGCGACCCGCGACGAGATCAAGGAGGCGCTGTTCCACGTCGCGGTCTATGCCGGCGTGCCGGCCGCCAACCGCGCCTACGGACTGGCAAAGGGCGTCTATCAGGAACTGGACGCAGAGGGAGGAACCGAGCAATGACCGACCCGACGGGCTACACGCCGCGCGACTGGGGCAGCCATCCCCCGTACATCTACGCCGACTACAAGTCGACGCCACTGCGCGGCCCGACCAGGCCGCTGGTCCCGCTCAAGGCGACGCTGAGCGAGCTGACCGGCCCGGTCTACGGCCACGAGACCATCGGCAAGCTCGACGCCGACCTGACCAAGAACGGCGCCAAGAACGGCGAGCCGCTGGGCGAGCGCATCATCGTCACCGGCCGGGTGATGGACGAGCGCGGCCGGCCGGTGCCGAACACCCTGGTCGAGGTCTGGCAGGCCAACGCCGCCGGCCGCTACATCCACAAGGTCGACCAGCACGACGCCCCGCTCGATCCGAACTTCTTCGGCGGCGGCCGCTGCGTCACCGACTCCGAGGGTCGGTACCGGTTCTACACCGTGAAGCCGGGTGCCTATCCGTGGGGCAACCACCCGAACGCCTGGCGGCCGAACCACATCCACTTCTCGCTGTTCGGGCCGAGCTACCTGACCCGGCTGGTGACCCAGATGTACTTCCCGGGCGATCCGCTGCTGGCGCTCGACCCGATCTTCCTGGGCACCCCGGAGAAGGCCCGCGACCGGCTGATCTCGAAGTTCTCGATCGATGTCACCGAGCCGGAGTTCGCGCTCGGCTACGTCTTCGACATCGTCCTGCGCGGCGCCACCGCCACCCCGATGGAGAGCTGACCGATGGCCGAGAACTTTGGACAGACCCCGTCCCAGACCGTCGGCCCGTACTTCGCCTACGGCCTGACGCCCGAGCAGTACGGCTATCCGCTGAAGGAGATCGCCAGCGGCCGGCTGGCCAGCGAGGACGCCGAGGGCCAGCGCATCCGGATCGAGGGCAAGGTCTACGACGGCGCCGGCGCCGCCATCTCCGACGCCATGATCGAGATCTGGCAGGCCGACGCCAAGGGCCGCTACGCCCACCCGGCCGACCCGCGCGGATCGAACGCCGACTTCCGCGGCTTCGGGCGGTTCGGCACCGGCACCGACCCGGACAACCGCTTCATCTTCGACACGGTGAAGCCGGGCGCGTCCGGCGACGGCCAGGCGCCGCACATCAACGTCACCGTGTTCATGCGCGGCATGCTGGTTCACGCCTTCACCCGGCTGTACTTCTCCGACGAGGCCGCGGCCAACGCCGAGGATCCCGTGCTGTCGTCGGTCCCGGCCGACCGCCGCGACACCCTGATCGCCCAGCGTCAGGAAGGCCCGGGCGGTGTGGTGTACCGGTTCGACATCCACATGCAGGGCGACGCGGAGACGGTGTTCTTCGACGCGTGACACCGCGGAGGATGCGCGACAGGCTATGCCCGTCGCTCCGTAGGTTCCGGATCCGCCCCGCCTGAGGCGGGTCGGTCCGGAATGACGGCAAGGAAGAGTGAGCGCTCGCGCGTCACGCTTCTTCACCTCTCGTCATTCCGGACGGACGCGCCGCCCTCGGCGCGGCCGAGCCGGAACCCACCCGCCGCTCGCGGCGACAGGACCGTCACCACTCCGGCTAAGGACCCACGCCATGGCCAGCCCCTGCATCATCACCGTCGCCATCACCGGCTCGCTGCCGACCAAGGCCGACAACCCGGCGGTGCCGATCACGGTCGCCGAGCAGGTCGAGTCGACCCAGGAGGCGTTCGAGGCCGGCGCCACCCTGGCGCACTGCCACGTCCGCAACGACGACGGCACCCCGACCGCCGACCCCGAGCGCTTCGGGCGGCTGGTGGAGGGGCTGCGCAGGCACTGCCCCGGCATGATCATCCAGCTCTCCACCGGCGGACGCTCGGGGGCCGGCCGCGAGCGCGGCGGCATGCTGCCGCTTCGCCCGGACATGGCGTCGCTGTCGACCGGCTCCGTCAACTTCCCGACCCGGGTCTACGAGAACGCCCCGGACCTGGTCGACTGGCTGGCCGACGAGATGCTCAAGCACGACATCAAGCCGGAAATAGAAGCTTTTGATCTATCAATGATTTTTCAGGCCGCAAAGATGGCCGAAGCGGGTCGCATCAAAGGCCCCCTGCACGTGCAGTTCGTGATGGGCGTGAAGAACGCCATGCCGGTCGACCGGCCGACCTTCGAGTTCTACGTCGCGACCCTGAAGCGGCTGGCGCCCGACGCCACCTGGACCGGTGCGGGTATCGGCAAGGACCAGATCACCCTGAACCGCTGGTCGCTGGAGCTCGGCGGGCACTGCCGTACCGGGCTCGAGGACAACGTCCGGCTCGACCGCAGCACCCTGGCGCCGTCGAACGCCGCCCTGGTCCGCCGGGTGGTCGAGCTGTGCCCGGAATACGACCGTCGGCCGGCCACCGTCGCCGAGGCCCGGTCCCTGCTGTCGCTGCCGGCGGCGGCCTGACCGCTATGGTCGGCGTCCACGACTCCCGGATCCTCGGCCCGCTGTTCGGCGACCCTGAGATCGCCGCCCTGTTCGACGATGCCGCGAGCGTCCGCGCGATGGCCCGGGTCGAGGCCGCGCTGGCGATCGCCGAGGCCGAGCTCGACCTCGTGCCGATGCATGCCGCCGACCGGATCGCCGCGGCGGTCGAGGACTTCTCGGCGGACCTGGACGCGCTCGGAACCGGCTCCGAGCAGGCCGGCGTCCCGGTCATCGAGTTCGTCCGGCAGTTCCGCGCCCATGTCGGTGGCGACGCCGCCCAATGGGTGCATTGGGGCGCCACCAGCCAGGACATCGTCGACACCGCGCTGGTCCTGCAGCTGCGCGGCGGGCTGGCGCTGATCGGCGACCGGCTGAACGCGGTGATCGCCGGCCTCGCCCGGCTGGCGGACGCCCACCGCGGCACCGTGATGGCGGCGCGCACCCGCTACCAGCAGGCGCTGCCGACCTCGTTCGGCCTGAAATGTGCCGGCTGGCTGCTGCCGCTGGTCCGTTGCCGCGAGCGGCTGCCGGACATGCGGAACCGGCTGTTGACCGTCCAGTTCGGCGGGGCCGCCGGCACCCTGGCCGCCCTCGACACCCGGGGCGTGGCGGTGATGGAGGCGCTGGCCGCCGAGCTCGACCTGACCTGCCCGCCCCTGCCCTGGCACGCCCAGCGCGACAGCGTCGCCGAGTTCGGCTCGTGGCTGTCGCTGGTCACCGGCGCCCTCGGCAAGCTCGGTCAGGACGCCGTGCTGCTGGCCCAGACCGAGGTCGGCGAGATCGACGAGAGCGCCGGCGGCGGCCGCGGCGGCTCGAGCACCATGCCGCAGAAGGCCAACCCGGTGACCGGCGAGGCCCTGGTCGCGGCGGCCCGGCTGAACGCCGGCCTGCTCGGCACCCTGCACCAGGCGCAGATCCAGGAGCACGAGCGCGGCGGCGTCGGCTGGCAGATGGAATGGGCGACCCTGCCGACCATGGTCGTCACCGCCGGGGCCGCGCTGGCCAAGACCACCGCCCTGCTCGACCGGCTAGCGGTGTCGGCCGGCCGCATGCGCGGCAATCTCGGGCCGGAGAACGGCCTGATCCTGGCCGAGGCCGCAACCTTCGCGCTGGCCGAGCACATGCCGCGGCCGGACGCCCAGGCGCTGGTCAAGGAAGCGGCCCGCGCGGTCATCGCCGGCGGCGGTCACCTCGTCGAGGCGCTGCAGGCGCGTTCGAGTGCACCGGTCGACTGGGACCGGCTGCGCGATCCGGCCTGCTATATGGGATCCAACGACGCGCTGATCGACCGCGCCCTGGCGGCGGCCGGCGCCATACACTGAGGCCGCCCCGCTGGGCGGTCGGGCCGCTGGCCGCTCAGGCGGGGCGATCCTCGCCCCCGCCGCCACCACCGACCACTTCGCCGAGCCGGATGGTCATGCGGACCAACTCGGCGAGCGAGCGGGCCTGCATCTTCTCCATCACGTTGGCCCGGTGGACTTCGACGGTCCGCTGGCTGATGCCGAGGTCGAAGGCGATCTGCTTGTTCAGGCGGCCGGCGATCATCGCGTCGAGAACCTGCAGTTCGCGGGCGCTGAGCGTGTCGTAGCGGGCCCGCACGCTGTCGCGCTCGGCCCGCTCCTGCAGGCGCTCGGCACTGACCTCGAAGGCGCGCCGCACGACGCCCAGCAGATGCTGGTTGTCGACCGGCTTCTCGATGAACTCGTAGGCGCCTTCGCGCATCGCCTGGATGGCGATCGGCACGTCGGCATGCGCGGTGATCATCACCACCGGCAGCACCACGCCACGCTGGTTCAGTTCCGCCTGCAGCTCGAGCCCGTTCATACCGGGCATCCGGAAATCCAGCAGGATGCAGCCGGGCCGGTCCGGAACGAAGCCTTCGAGGAACTGGCGGGCCGAAGCGTAGCTGCGGGCCTGCAGGCCCTCCGTCGTCAGTAGCCCGACCAGCATCTCGCGGTTCAGCTCGATGTCGTCGACCACATAGGCACAGGGCCCGTCCTTCGGGAGGTCTGCTCCGGTTCCGTTCGCTTCGGCGATCACGCGACTGTCCCGCTCTGTCTCTGGCATTCGAACTATAGAATTCAATTCCCGGGCTGACACGTTCCGATTTGTGGAAGTCCCCAATAGCCGGAGAGCGCCGGCAAGGGCGATGGTGCCTCATTCCTAGCCCGGTGACGCCATGGGTCCACGCACTGCTCTGGTCGCTGACGACTGCGCGCTGACCCGCGAGGTCCATGCCGACCTGCTGCGGTCGATCGGGCTGGCGGTGACGGCCGTCGGGTCCGGCAACGCCGCTGCCGAAGCGGTCCGCCGCGCGATCGCCGCGCACCGCCGGGTCTACGACCTGACGCTGCTCGACTTCGACATGGCGGACGGCGACGGGCTGAGTTCGGCCCGCCAGATCCGCTCGGCCCAGGCCGGCCTGTGGGCGGCCCCGTTGCTCTGCGTTACCGGCCACCGGCTCGACCGGGTCGAACCGGCCTGCTTCGCCGCCGGCTTCGACGCGGTGCTCAGCAAGCCGTTCCGGCTTGAGACGGTGGCGCGCTGGCTGCGGAACCCCGCCGTCGGCTAGTCGGAGAGCCGGCGCCCCGGCAGCGACTGCCGGCCGTGTATCGCATCCCAGCGCATCTGCGCCGCGTGCAGCACCCGCATCGCCGGCAGCACCGAGCGGCCGGGCACGGCAGGCTGCCTTCCCTCCCGGACCGCCGCGACGAAATCCTGCGTGACCAGGGCGAGGTTGTCCTTCTCCGGCGCCACCTCGACCGGCCCGTCGCCGGTGACCAGCCGGTTGCGCAGGATGTCCAGGCGGTAGGACTGCCGGTCGGTCACGATGAGCGAGTCGTAGATCCGCTCGCGCGAGCAGTAGGAACCCGAGACCAGCAGGGTCTGGTTCCGCGGGGTCTCGACCGACAGGATGCACTCCATCGGGATGCCGGTCTGCGGGTGCAGCGGGCCGAGGAAGCTGTAGGCCAGCTCGCCCTCGAAATCGAGCAGCCAGAGCCCGAGGTCGACGAAGTGCGCGAAGTGGTGCCACAGGATGTTGTCGGTCCAGCTCCGGTGGTAGCCGGTCGCCCCGACGTTCGACAGCCGGTGGATGTAGAACCGCCCGGCGATCTGCCGGATCGGGTCGGCTCCCGACAGGGCCGCCTCGCGGATCGGGCCGTATTCGGGCTGCAGGCGCATCGGATGGCACAGCCCGAACGGCACGCCCCGGGCGTCGGCGGCAGCCACCACCGCTTCCGACTCCTCCAGGGTCATCGCCAGCGGGATCTCCAGCAGCGTGGGCTTGCCGGCGGCGATCGCCTTGAGAGCGAACTCGGGATGGGTCTCGCTCGGCGAGGCGATGATGACGGCGTCGACTTCGGGATCGGCCAGCGCCTCGTCGAGATCGACCGTCCATCGGGCGTAGCCGTAGCGCTCGGCGAACTCCCGGGCCGCCTCGGGACGACGACCGACCAGGGTGTGGAAGCGGGCATCCCGGCCGATCAGCGCGTCGCTGTGCCACACGCCCATCATACCGTAGCCGACCATGCAGATGTTCACGGTCCCTCTCCTCCCCGTTGCCCGGATCCGGCGTCGACCGCTCAGGCCGCCAGCGACCGGATCAGATCGCCCAGCCGCCGCATCTGGTCGTCGTTCAGGTCGATCAGCGGCGGTCGAACCGGACCGGCATCGCGCCCGACGAGCTTCGCGCCCGCCTTGACGATGCTGACCGCATAGCCGCGCGCCTCGTCGCGGATCGCGATGTACGGCAGGAAGAAGTCGTCGAGCAGCCGGCGGACGGTCGCGGTGTCGCCCCCGCGCAGCGCGCCGTAGAACGCCAGCGCGGTCTCCGGGATGAAGTTGAACACCGCCGACGAGTAGGTCGTCACGCCCATGGCGTCGTAGGCCTCGGCGTAGACCTCCGCGGTCGGCAGCCCGCCGACATAGACCAGCCGGTCGCCGAGCCGCTGGCGGACGCGCACCATCCGCTCGATGTCGCCGGCGCCGTCCTTGTAGCCGATCAGGTTCGGGCAGGCCTCGGCCAGCCGTGCCACCGTCTCGGCGGCGAACAGGCAATTGTCGCGGTTGTAGACGATCACGCCGATCGCGACGGCGTCGCAGATCGCCTTGATGTGCCGGAACAGGCCCTCCTGCTCGGCGGCGATCAGATACTGCGGCAGCACCAGCAGGCCGTCGGCGCCGGCGCGCTCGGCGGCCTGGGCCATCTCCACCGCCAGCCGGGTACCGTAACCGACGCCGGCGATGATCGGGGTCCGGCCGCGGCAGACCGACACCGCGGTCTCGACGATCGCCGGGTACTCGCCCGGCGTGATCGAGAACATCTCGCCGGTGCCGCCGGCCGCGAACAGCGCGGCCGCCCCGTATCCGCCGAGCCAGTCCAACCGGGCCGCGTAACCGTCGCGGTCGAACGACAGGTCCGGGGCGAAGTCGGTGACCGGGAACGACAGCAGTCCGGATCCGACCTGTCGCTTCAGTTCCTCGGGGGTCGACGCCATCGACTCATCTCCATGATCTCGAAATCATCTCATCATGTCATATGATGTCTTGGCGTGCACGTCGAGGGGCGACCGGTTCCTGCGACCCTCAGCTCTCGACCGAAGAGACCAGGCTGGCGTAGCGGTCGCGGCCGCGCGTCAGGTGCCGGCCCATGGCACGCCGGGCGGCGGCCCCGTCGCGCGCCTCGATCGCCGTGACGATCTGATGGTGCTCGCGCGCGACCTTCTGCAGGTACCGCGTCATCTCCTCGGACGAGGACACCTGCACCCGCACGGTTTGCCGGGGAATGATGTGGTAGCCGAGGAATTCCAGGAACGACGCGAAGTACGGATTGGCCGTCGCCTCGCAGATCGCCTTGTGGAACTGGAAGTCGGCAGCCACCGCGTCGCCGTTGTGGATCGCCGCGTCGAACGCCTCGACCGCGTCGTGGATCGCCTTCAGGTCGGCCTCGGTCCGGCGCTCGGCGGCGAGCCCGGCCGCCTCGATCTCGACGCTTCGGCGAAGCTCCATGATCGCCAGCACGCCCTCGACGGTCTCGGCACCGTCGGATTCGATCCGGAACGGCCGGCGGCGCTTGTCGCCGACCACGAACACGCCGGCCCCTTGCCGGGACTCCACGAGCCCTTCGGCCCGCAGCGCCGCGATCGCCTCGCGCACGACCGTCCGGCTGACCCCGAAGGCGGCGATCATCTCCTGCTCGGTCGGGAGCTTCTCGGAGGCCGCCAGTTCACCGCTGCGTATCCGCTCCGCAAGGGTCGCCGTCAGTTCCTCGGTCAGGTTCCGGGCCGGCGGCAGGGGAGAAAACTTCGGCATGGTCATCGTCGTGTCATCGACCTTCCACTCAAGAGTTCAGAAGCGGATCCCCGGGTACTGCAGGCTCGGAATCCACAAGGTAAGGGCCGGGATATACGTCACCAGCATCAACACTACCAGCATCGCGAGCCAGAAGGGCCAGAGAGTCTTCGATACCTTCTCGATCGAGACCTTGCCGATGGCGCAGCCGACGAACAACGTGGTCCCGACCGGCGGGGTCAGGAGGCCGATCGACAGATTCAGCATCATGACGATGCCGAACTGCACCTCGCTCATTCCCATGGACTTCACCAGGGGGAGCAGGATCGGCGTGCAGATCAGGATCAACGGCGCCATGTCCATGAAGGTGCCGAGAACCAGCAGCATCAGGTTGATCATGACCAGCAGCGTCACCTTGTCGTCGGTCAGCGACTGCAGGAACAGCGTGGCCTTCAACGGGATCTGCATCAGCGTCATCAGGTAGGCGAAGCCGGCGGCGAAACCGATCACGATCATCACCATCGCGACCGTCCTGATGACGCTGTGCAGCAGGGCCGGAAGCTGTCGCCAGGTGTAGTCGCGGTAGACGAACATGGTGACCACGAACGCCCAGACCACCGCCACCGCGGCCGACTCGGTCGGCGTGAAGATGCCGCCGACCACGCCGCCGACGATAATCCCGATCGTCAGCAGCCCGGCGACCGCCTCCCAGGCGGTCTTCAGCGCCTCGCGCAGCGGCACCAGCTCGCCCTTCGGATAGCCGCGGCGCACCGAGATCACGTAGGACAGGATCATCAGCGCGACGCCGATCATGATCCCGGGAATGATGCCGGCCAGGAACAGCTGAGCGATCGACACCGTGCCGCCGGCGGCCAGCGCGTAGATGATCGCATTGTGGCTCGGCGGGATCACCACGCCCTGGGTCGACGAGGTGATGGTGACGTTCACCGCGAAGGTGTCGTCGTAGCCGTGCTTCTTCATCATCGGGATCAGGATCGACCCGATCGACGAGGTATCGGCGACCGACGACCCTGAGATGCCGCCGAAGAACATCGAGGCCAGGATGTTCACCATCGCCAGCCCGCCGCGCATGAAGCCGACGCAGACATTGGCGAGGTTGACCAGCCGCCACGCCATGCCGCCCTCGGCCATCAGCGCGCCGGCCAGGATGAAGAACGGGATCGCCAGCAGCGCGAAGTTGTCGACCCCGTCCGAGACCTTCAGCAGCACGGCCTCGAGCGGCAGCCCGATGTAGATGGCGGTGATCAGCGACGAGATCCCGAGCGCGTACGCCACCGGGGTGCCGATGACGATCAGGCCCAGCAGGCTGCCGATCAGCAGGATCGGTCCGACGTCGCCGCCCATCAGGCCGCCCTCCCCGTCACGTCGCCCTCGACCGCGGGCCCGGCGGCGCGCGAGCGCCGGGCGAACAGCGTCTTCTCGACGACGAACAGCAGCGTGACGAGGCCGCCGAGCGGGATCGCCGTGTAGACGACGCCGACCCGGACGTACTCGAACTCCGGATAAGACTGGAACATCGTCGTATCGACGAGATTCGCCCCGAACACGATCATGAACACCGAGATCCCGGCCATCAGCAGGTCGATCAGCGCCCGCAGCAGACGGCCCGGCAACGGCGGCAGCGCGTTGTCGACGATCTCCAGCCTGAGATGGGTGTCGGCGCGATAGCACACCGCCGCGCCGTAGAAGGTGAGCTGGATGGCCAGGAAGATGGAGATCGGCTCCGAGTAGAAGGCGCCGACCTGCAGCACGTAGCGGGAGAACACCCCGATCGCGATCAGGGCCGTCATGACGACGACCGACGCACAGCAGATGAAGACGCAGACCAGGTAGAGCTTGTCCATGGCCGCGACGTAGCGGTCTCGCATGTTCCGTCCCCGTCGATCGAACCGGAGCAACGGGGCGGCCTCCCGGCCGCCCCGCCCGTTCTCGTGGTGCCGGTTACTTGACGGCGGCGGCCCGCTTGATCAGGTCGGCGAACTTCTCGCCGAACTTCATGCGCACCGGCTCGGTCGCCTTGATGAACGGCTCCTTGTCGATGTCGGTGACGACCTGGTAGCCCATCGCCTTCACGGCCTCGAGCGACTTGCGCTCGCGCGCCGCCCACAGCTCGCGCTCCTTCTCGACCGCCAGCACCGACGCCTTGCGGATCAGCTGCTGGTCCAGCGGCGACAGCTTGTCCCACACCTTCTTCGAAAACACGAAGATCTCCGGCACCATCAGGTGCTCGGTCAGGGTGTAGTACTTGGCGACCTCGTAGTGCTTGCCGGACTCGTAGGACGGCGGGTTGTTCTCGGCGCCGTCGACCACCCCGGTCTGCAGCGAGGTATACAGCTCGCTGAACGAGATCGGCAGGCCGTTGCCGCCCATCGAGTTGACCATCTCGATGAAGATCGGGTTCTGCATGACCCGGATCTTCAGGCCCTTGAGATCCTCGATCGACGTGATCGGCCGCGTGTTGTTGTAGAACGACCGCGAGCCGGCATCCATGTAGCCGAGGCCGATCAGCCCGCCCTTCTCCAGCTTGTTCAGCAGCTCGGTGCCGATCTCGCCGTCGACCACCTTGTGCATGTGCTCGACGCTGCGGAAGAAGTACGGCAGGTTGAACGCGTTGAACTCCTCGACGATCGGCCCGACCACGCCGACGCTGACCCGGGTCATCTCGAGCGCGCCGAGCTGGACCTGCTCGAGCGCCTCCTTCTCGCCGCCGAGCTGCATCGAGTGGAAGATCTTGATGTCCATGCGGCCGCTGGTCCAGCTGTTCAGCAGCTCGCCCATGTACTGGATGGCATCGGTCGTCGGATAGCCCATCGGGTGCACGTCGCTGGACTTGATCTCCAGCGCGTGCGCGGCCGGCGCCGCGAGGACTGCGCCCGCGACCAGGGTCGCGGCAAGGCTGCGGCGCATGCCGCGGAACGGAAGCATCGTCACGGTGTTGTCCTCCCTTTCGTTCGTTCACCTCCCCCCGGCCCGCCCTTGCGGCCGGCCGGGGACGGACCGACGTGCGTTGCGCCGATCTCCAGATTCATCATATAACCGTACTAGTTCGCCCGGCGCAATATTGGAGACTCGCGTGCCCAAGACCATCCTCATCACCGGCGCCGCCGGTGGCGTCGCCGGGTACCTGCGACGCGAGCTAGGAACCGCCTACCGCCTGGTGTTGTCGGACGTCCGGCCGGTGGACGCGCTTCGAGCGCACGAGACCTTCCGCGCCGCCGACCTGACCGACATGGATGCCCTGCGCGCCCTGCTGCCGGGCGTCGACGCCGTCGTGCATCTCGGCGGGCAGTCCGTCGAAGGTTCCTGGAACGCCGTGCTCGATCGCAACATCGTCGGCGCCTACAACCTGTTCGAGTCGGCCCGCCAGGAGGGCGTGAGCCGGGTGGTGTTCGCCAGTTCCTGCCACGCCGTCGGCTTCTACCGGCTCGACGAGACCATCGAGGCGGACGCCTACTTCAAGCCGGACTCCCGCTACGGGGTCAGCAAGGTGTTCGGCGAGGCGCTCGGTGCCCTGTATGCCGACAAGTACGGCTTCGACGTGCTGGCGATCCGCATCGGCAACGTGGCCGAGCGCCCGGTCGACCGCCGCCGCCTGACGTCCTGGCTGAGCCCGCGCGACCTCGCCCAGTTGGTGCGCATTGGGATCGAGACCCCCGCGCTCGGCTACCAGGTGGTGTTCGGCATGTCCCGCAACACCGGCTCGTGCTGGGTGAACAGCACCGCCTACCGGCTCGGCTACGCGCCGCAGGACGACGCCATGGATCACGCCGACCGGATCGACGCCTCGCCGCCCGACCCGGACGATCCGGCGCAGGTCTACCAGGGCGGGCCGTTCGTGCTGGCGGAGACCGGCGGCGATCCCTGGAAGCGCTGAAGCAGGCCGCCGGCGCGGCACCGGACGCCGGGCAGCCGCGACACCACCGGGATTGACGAAACCGGCCGCCGGCCGCATCTCCATGGCCGTGATGGCGGGCTTTCTCAGAACTCTGTCGGCGGTGGCGTGCGTCCTCTGGCTCGCGGGCTGGCCGGCCGACGCGGCCGCGTGGTCCGCGCCGGTCCAGCAGGCCCAGGAACGGCTGGACGCCCTCGGCCTCGACCCCGGCCCGATCGACGGTGTGATGGGCGCCCGCACCCGCGACGCGCTCCGCGAATTCCAGAGAAAGCGCGACCTGCCGGTCACCGGCGAGCTCGACTGGCAGACCCGGATGGCGCTGGCGGCGACGGTCCGTACCGTCAAGGATGCCGTGCCGTTCCCGGCGCCGCGCGCCGTGCCCGTGCCGCAGGTTTCCGCCACCCCGCTTCCGCCGCCGGGCAGCGGCCGCGCCGAGGCCGCCCCACCCGCCGTCGTGGCGACCATCGAGGGCGGGGATGCGACGAGCGCCGAGCCGGAAACGACCGGCGCGCGGACCGGGTTCGAGCGGCTCCTCGGCAACCCGGCGAGAGCCGCGCCGGCCGGCGCCGAGCCGGCCCCCGACGCGCCGCTCATCGAACGCCTGGCGCCGTCGATCGCGCTGGGCACCGCTGCCGCCTCGGTCTGGGCGGGCCTGCTGCTGTGGTGGTTCCGCCAGCGCCGCAGGCGTCCCGCCCCGGGTCACGGCGACGGCTGAGGCCGGACTACCGCCGACGCCAGGCCTGGGTCCGCGCCAGCAGGCCGCGGGTCAGCGCCAGGTGCACCAGGCGCGCCGCGACGTTGGTGTAGAAGATCATCATGCCCATCGCGGCGGCCGGCGCGATGTCGCCGGCGTCGTCCATGTTCAGCACCGCCACCGAGGCCAGCTTGGTGGTCGGGGCATACAGGAACACCACCGCCGACACCGTGGTCATGGCGTTGACGAACAGATAGATCGAGATGTCGAGGATCGCCGGCAGGCAGACCGGCACGGTCACCCGCGCGAACAGCCGCCAGACCGGCTGCTTCAGCGAGGCCGACACGCTCTCGAACTCGTGGTCCATCTGCTTGAGCGCGGTCACCGCCGTCAGGTGCGACACCGTGTAGAAGTGGGTCACCGTGCTCAGCACCAGGATCGCCATGGTGCCGTACAGGAAGTTCAGCGGGTTGGCCGGGTCGTTGAAGAAGAAGATGTAGGCCAGCCCCAGCACCATGCCGGGGATCGCCATCGGCATCATCGCCAGGAACTGGAACAGGGTCCGGCCGGTGCGGAAGCCCTGGGTCTTCTCCACCAGATAGGCCCCGACGAAGACCACGGCGGTACCGATAGCCGCCGCGTACAGCGCCATGCGGATGGAGTTGCCGTAGGCCTCCCAGCCGCCGCCGTCCATGCGGTCGAACTCGTAGTTCCGCAGGCTCGGGCTGAGGTCGTAGGGCCACAGCTTGACCAGGGCGGCGAATTGGCAGACCGCCAGGATGCCGACGATGAACACCGCGACCACCAGGCAGAGCGCGAACCCCGACCAGTCGGCCGCCGGATCCGGCTTCGGCTCGAGCGGCACGGCACGGGCCGACAGTGCCGCCACCTGCCGGCGCTGGATCGCCCGGTCGACCGCGAACGCGATCACCGCCGGCACCAGCAGCACCACCGAGACCACCGCCCCCATCTCGAAGTTCTGCTGGCCGATCACCTGCTTGTAGATGTCGACCGCCAGCACGTCGTACTGGCCGCCAATCACCTTCGGCAGACCGAAATCGGTGATGACCAGGGTGAACACCACGAACGCCGCCGAGATCAGGCCGTAGCGCGCGCCGGGCACGGTCACCGTCCAGAACCGCCGCCAGGCGCCGGCCTTCAGCGACACCGCCGCCTCGTGCAGGCGGGAATCGGAAATCGCCAGTGCCGTCGCGATGATGATGAAGGCGTGCGGGAAGGTGAAGAACACCGAGCCGATGACGATGCCGATCGGCCCGTAGATCGACTCGCCGAGCAGCAGCTCCTTCAGGAAGCCCTGGTTGCCGAACAGGTAGACCAGCGCGATGCCCGGCAGCAGCGACGGCACCAGGATCGGGATCAGCGCGACCAGCCGGAACAGCCCCTTCAGCGGCATGCAGGTGCGGGCCAGCGCGTAGGCGAAGGCGAACGCCAGCGTGACCGTCAGCACCGTGCTGACGCTGGCGATCCACGCCGAGTTCTCGATCGACTGCACCAGCGACGGCGTCGAGAAGTAGGTGCGGTAGTTGTCCAGCCCGCGGCTGGCGGCTGGGCGCACGACCACCCGCCGGAACTCGTTCGAGCTGTACTCGTGCCACTCGCGGTCGGCGATCCGCTCGGAGCCGTACAGGTACACCGCCCCGTCCGCCGCGTTGCGCAGCCGGTAGCGGGTCTTGGCTCGGAAGCTGAAGTCCGGCAGCAGGTCGACGACGCCGAACCGGCCGTCGTGGTTGGTGGCCAGCTCCGGCCGCTTGTCGGCCGGCAAGGCGTCGGCCAGCGAAGCCAGCGTGACCGGCACGCTCCAGCCCTCGCCCTTGTCGATCTGCAGCTCGAAGGCCGTCAGGTCGAACCGGTAGGTCGACAGCGACTTCGACAGCATGACGGTGAGCGGCAGGGCGAGCGCCACCACCAGGTACAGGGCGATCACCAGCATGAACGCGCGGACCGCCCAGGCGTCGCGATCCAGCTTCGGCTTGGCCGCCCTGGAGCCGAGGCCGAGACTAGCCATCCTCGTCGACCCCGGCGCCGGCGAACACGTGCAGGCGGTCGGCCGGCAGCTCGACGGTCAACTGCTTGCCCTCCTCGAGCCCGAGGCGCCGGATCGCGTTGACCGAGAAATCGGCTTCGAGACCGGCCGCGCCGAACGCCGGGCCAGCCAGCCAGGCCCGCCAGAACGAGCCCAGGAATTCCATCTCGGAAATCGTCACCGCGAACCGGTTGGCGGAGCCGGTGCCGTTGCCTTCGACCGGCACCACGTCCTCGGGACGGATCGCCAGGGTCGCCTCGGCCCCGGGATCCAGGGCATGCGGCCGGCACTGCAGGCGCGTCTCGCCGAGCCGGGCATGCTCGGCATCCTCGACCCGCACCGGCAGCTTGTTCATGGCACCGATGAAGTCGGCGACGAACAGGGTGGCCGGCTCGCGGTAGATCTCCGCCGGCGTGCCGACCTGCTCGATCACCCCGTGGTTCATCACCACGATGCGGTCGGCCATCGACAGCGCCTCCTCCTGGTCGTGGGTGACCATGATGGTGGTCACCCCGATGCGGCGCTGCAGGGACTTGATCTCGTGGCGCAAATGGACCCGGACCTTGGCGTCCAGCGCCGACAGCGGCTCGTCGAGCAGCAGCAGGCCGGGCGACATGGCGATGGCCCGGGCCAGCGCGATGCGCTGCTGCTGGCCGCCGGACAGCTGCGACGGATACTTGGCCCCCTGGTCCGGCAGGCCGACCAGCTCCAGCAGGTCGGCGACCCGGCGGTCGATCTCGGCGCGCTTCAGCCCGAGGCTCTCGAGTCCGTAGGCCACGTTGCGCGCGACTGTCAGGTTCGGAAACAGGGCGTAGGACTGGAACACGATGCCGAAGTCGCGCTGCGACGGCGGCAGCAGCGAGATGTCGCGGCCGGCCTGCTCGATACCGCCGGAGGTCTGCAGGTCGAGGCCGGCGATCGCCCGCAGCAGCGTGGTCTTGCCGCAGCCGGACGGCCCCAGGAAACAGACGAACTCGCCCTCCATCACGTCGAGCGAGATGTCCTTCAGGGCCAGGAACGGCCCGAAGGCCTTGACGAGATTGCAGACGCGCAGAAACGGCCTCGCCGCCTCGCCGCCCGGTGTGCTGGTGCTGGTCATGCCGGTCCGTCCGATCGAAAAGGCGGTGGCGGGCCGCCGGTCGTGCCGGCGCCCGCCACCCCCGGTATCCTCAACCTGGCGTTACTTCGCTTCGGACTTGGAGTCGTAGCGCTTCTGCCACTCCTCGAGGATCGCCTTGCGGTTGTTGGCGGCGAACTCGAAGTCGTTGTCGATCATCTTCTCGATGATGTTGTCCGGGAAGTTCGGAACCGGCTTGGCCACGCCCGGGTACGCCACCACGGCATAGCCGGTGTTGTACATCTCGTTGGCCTTCTTGCTGATCGTCCAGTCGACCAGGGTCTTGGCGGCGTCGAGCTTCGAGGTGCCGGCGATGATCGCGGTCGCCTCCATGTCCCAGCCGATGCCCTCGGACGGCACGATCACCTCGATCGGCGCGCCGTTGGCCTTCTCCTTGGCGCCGCGGAAGGCGAAGGAGATGCCGATCGGGATCTCGCCGGCGCCGGCCAGCTTGCACGGCTTGGAGCCGGAGTGGGTGTAGCGCGCGATGTTCTCGTGCAGCGCGTCCATGTACTTCCAGCCCTCGGCCTCGCCGAACAGCTGCAGCCAGCTCGACACATCGAGGAAGCCGGTGCCCGAGGAGTTCGGGTTCGGCATGATCACGTGGCCCTTGTAGACGGGCTTGGTCAGGTCCTTCCACGAGGTCGGCGCCGGCAGGCCGAGCTTGCCGGCCTCGACGGTGTTGAAGCAGACCGCCGCGACCCAGGCGTCCATGCCGGTCCAGGTCGGCGGGTTGGACTTGTCGACGAACTTCTTGTCGAGCTTCTCCACGCCCTTCGGCGCGTACGGCTCCAGCATGCCCTCGGACTTCAGCAGCAGCAGCGAGGTGGCGGCCAGCCCCCAGACCACGTCGGCCTGCGGGTTGTTCTTCTCGGCCAGCAGCTTGGCGGTGACCACGCCGGTCGAATCGCGCACCCAGTTGATCTTGATGTCCGGATGGTCGGCATTGAAGGTCTCGGCGTAGCGCTTGAGATCCTCGGCCTCGACCGCGGTGTAGACCGTCAGCGTGGTCTCGGCATGCGCGCTCACCGTCAGGGCCGCCAGCGCCAGTGCGCTCGCGGCGACGGTGGATTTAAGCCCCCGCAGATTCATGTCCGTGTCCCTTTCCCTGTGATAGCCGTATGCAACCGCGACTGCCGCCCCATCGGCGGCGTCCCCGGTCGCACTCCCGGCCGCGGCGGGCAGTGTCGACGGCACCCGAGTCGGTTTCGCTACGGTTTCGTGACAGTCTCGTGACTGCCGCAATCGGCCGCAGCCGCGCCATCCTTCCTGCCTCTATACGGAGATCATTCCGCTCCGTTCGAAACCTGTCAAATTGTTCGCAAACGCACGACCGGAACGGCGCTGAACGGTCACCGGCGCCGCAGCTCGGTGCCCTCGGCGAGATAGATCGTCATCGTGACGGGCTTGCCGCGGGTGTAGTTGAAGCCCGCGAAACTGTCGAACTCCCGGACTGTCACGTAGAGAGCCGATGCCGCCGCCAGGAAGGCTTCCCGGTCACGATCCGTGGCCACCGCGATCCCGCACCCGGGATTCCGCTTCAGCAACGCGGCCGCATCGTCCGGGTCGCCCAGGCCGGTGTCGGTTCCGAGGTAGAACACCGCGCTCGGCTCGGCATAGCCGGTGATCTCGATCTGTCGCCGGTCGCAGCCGGCCAGCGTGGCTACTCGCTCCGCGAGGGTCCGCGACGGCCAAAGCAGATCAAGCCTCGGAAACACGCCCTGGAACATCAGGGCGTAGAAGCCCGCGACGAGCACCGACAGGGTGACCACGCGCCCGACCGTCCGGCGACGCAGGACCCAGACGCCCGCCCCCAGAATTGCGAGGCCGACGACGACAGCCGGGAAGCCCCAATCAGTCTCGTGGGTGGTCCTCTGGTACAGATGCTCGAACCGGGTCTCGAAGAACAGCGGCCCGGCGACCGGCACCAGGGCAAGTGCCACCGTCACCACGCAGAACACCCCGGCCACCACGCGGTGCACCCACCGCCACCTGCCTTCTGGCGAGAACCCGGTCGCCAGCACCAGCGCCGTCAGGATCGCCAGCGCCGGGTAGGTCGGCATGGTGTAGTGCGGCAGCTTGGTCGCCACCGCCTCGAACACCAGGAAGGTCGGCACGGACCAGCAGACCAGGAACCGGATGTCGGGCTCGTGCCGGCGCGCCCAGGCCAGCCCCGCCGCGGCCCCGGCCAGCAGCGCGCCCGGCCAGAACGCGATGAACAGCGCCACCAGGTGATAGCCCGGCGGCGCGCCGTGGGCGCGGTCGCCTTTGGCCACCTTGCCCATCATCGAGCGGCCGATCGCTTCCTCCAGGTAGGCGTTGCCGGTCTCGAGGGTGATCGCCGCCAGCCAGGGCAGCACCACCAGCGCGGTGACGCCGAGCCCCTTGAGGATGTGCAGCCGGCGCAGCAGCGACCGGTCGCGGTGCCACAGGCACCAGGCGGCGATCGTGAGCCCCACCACCAGGGTGATGATCGGCCCCTTGATCAGCACGCCGACCGCATGCGCCGCCCAGAACACCAGCGGCGCGCCCCGGAAGCGCGGGCGTTCCTCGCTCGACCGGGACAGCCGCCACAGCGCCGCCTGCGCCACCACCACGCAGGCCAGCAGCAGGGCGTCGCTCCGCGCGACCCGGGACTCCACCGCCACCACCACTGAGACCGCCAGCAGCAGCCCGGCCCCGACCCCGGCCGCCGGCCCGCCGATCCTTGCGGCCAGCCAGGCTGTCCCCAGCACCGCGATCACCCCGGCCAGGAACGACGGCAGCCGGTACGCCCAGATCGGCGCCTCGGCGCCGCCGAACAGCTGCGCGCTCGCCACCTTCGCCCAGTAGGTGCCGATCGGGTAGCCGTAGCGGGTGGCGTCCTGCAGGCGGATGTCGACGTAGTCGCCGGTCTCCATCATCTGCTTGGTGGCCTGGGCGTAGCGGCCCTCGTCGCGGTCCATCACCGGGATCGCTGATATCCCGGGCAGCAGGGCCGCGACCGCCAGAACCAGCACCATGACCCAGGCCCGCCAGGACAGGCCCGCCGGCCCGCCGCCGGCCATCCACGCCGTCGAGCTCACTTGCCGTCCCCGCCGCGTTCGAACGGCAGCGCGCCGACGCTGGTGCGCCGCAGCAGCCAGTACACGCCGAGCAGGTCGACGATGCCGACCAGGGCGCGCCGCAGGTTGGTGTACTTCGACTGCCCGGAGATCCGCGGCCGGTCGTCCACGGCCATGTTCACCACCTCGAAGCCGTACTTGCGGACCAGCGCCGGCATGTAGCGGTGCAGGCTGTCGAAGTACGGCAGCGCCAGGAACAGCTCCCGCGGGATCACCTTGAGGCCGCAGGCGGTGTCCGGGCAGTCGTCCTGCAGGGCACGCCGGCGGATGCCGTTGGCGATCCGCGAGGCGATCAGCCGCCACGGCCCGGCGGTCCGGCGGCGGCGGTTGCCGGCGACCAGGCCGACCGCGCCGATCCGCGCCGGGTCGATGCGCCTGGCCATCGCCACGAGGTCGTCCGGGTCATTCTCGCCGTCGCCGTCGATCATGCCGACCCAGCGGTTGCGCGCCGCCACGACGCCGGTCCGCAGCGCCGAGCTCTTGCCGCAGCGCCGCTTGTGGCGGATCAGCCGGATCCGCGGCTCGCCCGCCGCGAACGCCTCGACCACGTCGGCCGAACGGTCGCGGCTGCCGTCGTCGACCACCACCACGTCCAGGTCGTAGGCGCCGCCGGCCTTGTCCAGCAGCTCGCGCAGCACCTCCGGGATGCTGTCGGCCTCGTCGCACACCGGGATCACCACGGACAGCGGCGGACGGGACGAAATGTCACCGGCGTCGGTCATGTGCGGCGGCCTCGTCGTGTGTTCGGAGCGGCGCGGGCAACGGCGCGGTGCCCTCCCCTAGCATCACCGGAGCCGGTCGAACAGCGCCAGATAGTTCCGCACGCAGATCTCGCGCGTGAACTCGGCCGCATGCCGGGCCCGCCCGGCCTCGACCAGACGCGCCGCGAACGCCTTGTCCTCGACCACCCGGCGCACCCCTTCGGCCAGCGCGTCGACGTCGTCGCGCGGCACCATCACCGCGTCCTGCTCCGGCCGCACCAGCTCGGCCGGTCCGTCGACGTCGGTGGTCACCAGCGGCTTGCCGTAGGCCCAGGCCTCCAGGCTGACGGTGCCGAACGGCTCGTGGCGCGACGGGAAGGCGACCACGTCGGCGGCCCGGAAGAACGGCCCGGTGGCGACCTGCCAGCCCAGGAACCGGACCCGCGAGGACACGCCCAGCTCGTCGGCCAGCGCGGTCAGTGCCGCCCGGTCCGGCCCGTCGCCGGCGATCCACAGGTACACGCCGTCCAGCCTGGCGAGCGCCTTCAGCAGCACGTCGATCGCCTTGGCCCGGTGCAGCCGGCACGGCGTGAACAGCAGCGGCGCGTCGGCCGGCGTATCGTAGGCCGCTCGGTCGGCCGCCGGCACGTCGGCAGCCTCGGCGAAGTTCCCGAGGTAGTGGGCACGCTCCTCCGGCCAGCCCTGGGCGATCATGTGCCGTCGGATGCCGTGGGTGATGCAGATCAGGTGATCGCAGCGCCGGTAGTACTTGATGTCGTAGAACCCGCCGAGCCGGGCGAGCTTCAGGTGCCGGCCGTCCGGCATTCGGTCGGCGGCGCGGTTCATGAACGCGATGGCGACGTCCGGGTCGAAGCGCCGCACCTCCTGGCGCAGCGCCAGCCGGGTCCCGAGGTCGAGCCATTTGGCGTAGGCGACCTCGCGCACCGGCACGCCGGAATCGCGCAGCAGGGCGGCGCGCGTCGGGTTGCGCCGGATCACCGCGCGCTGCTCCACGCCGGCCGCCGCGAAGGCGGTGACCAGCGACACGAAGAAGGTCTCGGCCCCGCCGCTCGGGGCGCCTGCCAGCATCGAGAGTACGCGCAACCGGAATCCCCCGAACACCTCGGTGCCCGTCGTCCGGGCCGGCCGCAAGCTGCCCGAACCACCGGATGCTTTCAACCCACAGGCTTTCCCGCAACGCGGTACAAGGGTTGCAGAAACGGCCCCAAGCGGTTATCAACAATTGATGCTGCGATGCAGCATAACTGTTCGATCCGGTCCCCCCGACCTTCCCGAGCCGATGTGACGCGGCAGCCATCCCAGGCGCTGCGCGGAGGATGCTTTGACTGCCGATATCCTGTACCGACTCCGTTCCGAGTGGCTCGGCAACGTCCGCGGCGACCTGCTGTCCGGCCTGGTGGTGGCGCTGGCGCTGATTCCCGAGGCGATCGCGTTCTCGATCATCGCCGGGGTCGACCCGAAGATCGGTCTGTACGCCTCGTTCTCGATCGCCGTCGTCACCGCGATCATGGGCGGCCGGCCGGGCATGATCTCGGCCGCCACCGCCGCCACCGCGGTGCTGATGGTGACCCTGGTGAAGGAGCACGGGCTGCAGTACCTGCTGGCGGCCACGGTGCTCGCCGGCGTCCTGCAGATCGGCGCCGGCGCCCTGCGCCTCGGCTACGTCATGCGGTTCGTGTCGCGCTCGGTCATGACCGGCTTCGTCAACGCGCTGGCGATCCTGATCTTCCTGGCGCAGCTGCCCGAACTGATCGGCGTGCCGTGGCTGACCTACGCCATGGTCGCGGCCGGGCTGGCGATCATCTACCTGTTCCCCCGGATCACCACCGCGGTGCCGTCGCCGCTGATCTGCATCATCGTGCTGACCGGCGTGTCGATCGGCTTCGGCTTCGACGTGCGGACCGTCGGCGACATGGGCGAGTTGCCGTCGACCCTGCCGGTGTTCCTGCTGCCGGACGTGCCGCTGACCCTGGAAACCCTGGCGATCATCCTGCCCTACTCGGCCGGGGTCGCCGCGGTTGGGCTGCTGGAATCCCTGATGACCGCGCAGATCGTCGACGACCTGACCGACACGCCGAGTGACCGCAACCGGGAATGCGTCGGCCAGGGCTTCGCCAACATCGCCACCGGCTTCATCGGCGGCATGGCCGGCTGCGCGATGATCGGCCAGTCGATGATCAACGTGAAGTCGGGCGGCCGCGGCCGGCTGTCCTGCTTCTGCGCCGGCGTGTTCCTGCTGTTCCTGATCGTGGTGCTGGGCGACCTGGTCAGCCGGATCCCGATGGCGGCGCTGGTCGCGATCATGATCATGGTGTCGGTCGGGACGTTCAGCTGGTCGTCGATCAGGAACCTGGCGACCCACCCGCGCAGCTCCAGCGCGGTCATGCTGGCCACCGTCGTGGCGGTCGTCGCCACCCACAACCTGGCGATCGGCGTGCTGGTCGGCGTGCTGCTGTCGGGCATCCTCTTCGCCTGGAAGATCGCCCAGGTGTTCCGCGTGACCTCGACCCTGTCGGACGACGCGATGGCCCGCACCTACGTGGTCGAGGGCCAGCTGTTCTTCGCCTCGGCCGAGGATTTCACCGCCGCCTTCGACTTCAAGGAAGTGCTCGCGAACGTCACGATCGACGTCAGCCGCGCGCACATCTGGGACATCTCCAGCGTGGCCGCGCTCGACGCCGTCGTGCTGAAGTTCCGGCGCGAGGGTGCCGACGTCGAGTTGGTCGGCATGAACGAGGCCAGCGAGACCATCGTCGACCGGCTGGCCATCCACGACAAGCCGGGCGCCCTCGATCGCCTGATGGCGCACTGAAGGAGGAACCGCGATGAGCGGGCTGATCGCGCTGATCGACGGGTCGATCTATTCGCAGAGCGTATGCGACCACGCCGCCTGGGCCGCTGGCCGGACCGGCGCCGCGGTCGAAGTCCTGCATGTCCTCGGGCGGCGGGACGTCGCCAGCGAGCCGGTCAACCTCAGCGGCAGCATCGGGCTCGGCGCCCGCACCGCCCTGCTCGAGGAACTGACCGAACTGGACGCTCGGCGCGCCAAGCTGGCCCAGAAGCGCGGCCGGGTCATCCTCGACGAGGCCAAGGCCCGGCTGCACGAGGACGGCGTCGAGACCGTGACCACCCGGCTGCGGCACGGCGACCTGGTCGACACGGTCATGGAGTTCGGGGCCGCCGCCGACCTGATCGTGGTCGGCAAGCGCGGCGAGGCCGCCGACTTCGCCAAACTGCACCTGGGCTCCAACCTGGAGCGCGTGGTGCGCTCGACCCACCGCCCAGTGCTGGTGGCGTCGCGGGCGTTCCGGCCGGTCAAGCGGTTCCTGATCGCGTTCGACGGCGGCACCAGCGCCATGAAGGCGGTCGACCACGTCGCCCGCAGCCCCCTGTTCGCCGGGCTGGAGTGCCGGCTGCTGACGGTCGGGGCCGACACCCCGGAGGCCCGCAAGCGCCTGGACGACGCCGCCACCCTGCTGCGCGCCGCCAGCTACGACGTGACCGCCGACATCGAGCCGGGCCAGCCCGAAGCGGCGATCGCCCGACGGGTCGAGACCGACGCGATCGACCTGCTGGTAATGGGGGCCTACGGCCACTCGCGGATCCGCAGCCTGATCATCGGCTCGACCACCACCGAGATGATCCGTTCGTGCATGATCCCGGTGGCGCTGTTCCGCTGAACGGTCGGGATCGGGGCTACTTCAGGGTCGCCAGGAACGCGATGCCGACCGCGACGACGGCGGCCGCGCCGCAGCGCTGGCGCCAGTGGCTCTCGCCGAGCAGCAGCGTGCCGATCAGCGCGGCGATGATGACGCTCGACTCCCGGACCGCCGAGATCGCCGCCAGCGGCGCCAGGGTGGCGGCGTAGATAACCAGCGAATAGGCCGCGACCGACAGCAGGCCGCCGCCGATCCCCTTGACCACGCCGGCAAGCGGGATCGCATGCAGGGTCCGACGGCGGCGCAGCAGCACCGTCACGAACACCGGGAACTCCCACACGAACAGCCAGCCCATGTAGGCCAGCGGCTGGCCGGCCAGCCGCACCCCCATGCCGTCGACCACGCTGTAGGACGCGATGATCAGCCCGGTCGCCACCGTGTAGAACAGCGTCGGCGGATGGTCCCACATGCCGCCGCGGCGCGAGAACGCCAGCGCCGAGATGCCCGCCGAGGCCAGCAGGACCGCCCCCCAGGCCGCCGGCGACATCGTCTCGCCGGCGAACGCCCAGGCGCCGAGCGCCACCAGCAGCGGCGCCAGGCCGCGGGCCAGCGGGTACACCTGGCTGAGGTCGCCGACCCGATAGGCGTGATGCAGGCAGACGTAGTAGCCGTAGTGCAGCAGGGTCGAGGCCAGGATGAACGGCCAGCTCGCCGGGTTCGGGATCCCGGCGATCGCGATCATGACGGCGCCGACCGCGGTGTGGGAGAGCGCGATCAGGCCGAGGACCACCGCCCGGTCCATGACGACCTTCACGATGGCGTTCCAACTCGCGTGCATGACCGCTGCGACCAGCGTCAGCATCAGGGCTTCGACGGGCATGTGGATCCCGGGATGACATCGGCGCCGGTACGGCCGCCATCGTTTCCATACATGGAAAACAATCGAAGCGTCAGTCCGATCTCGCGCCGGGTCGTGACCGAGGCGACCGGCTCGGGCTTTCCGGACGGTCGAGCGACGGATCAGGCCGCCGGCGAGATGCGGGCGACCAGGCAGGTCATGTCGTCGGACTGGGCGGCCCCGACGGAGAACGCCTCGACCGCGGCAATGCAGTGATCGGCAACGGCCGCCGCCTCGCCGCCCTTCGCCCCGGCCAGGGCGGCCGTCAGCCGCGGCTCGCCGAACTCCTCGCCGGCGGCGCTGAACGCCTCGGTCAGTCCGTCGGTGTACAGCAGCAGCGCGTCGCCCGGCTGCAGGTCGAGGCGCGCCTCGCGGAAGCCGGCACCCGGAACCACCGCCAGGATCGGGTCGCCCAGGGGCTCGACCGACCGGACGGTGCCGTCGGCCTGCAGCAGCATCGGCGGGTTGTGGCCGCCGTTGGCGTACACCAGGGTCCGTTTCGAGAGGTCGATGACGCCGTAGAACACGGTGACGAACATCGCCTGGTCGTTCTCCGCCTCCAGCAGGTCGTTGACCCGCTCCAGGCAGGCGCCCGGGCCGTCGCCGGACAGGCCGGCCGCCTTCAGAAGGGTCCGGGTGATCATCATGAACAGACTGGCCGGCACGCCCTTGCCGGAGACGTCGGCGATCACCACCCCGACCCGGTCGTCGTCGATCCGGAAGTAGTCGTAGAAATCGCCGCCGACCTCGAGCGCCGGCTGCATCCGGCCGACGATGCTGAGCTCGCGGTGACGCAGCGGCTGCCGCGGCAGCACCGAGGCCTGCATGTCGCGGGCGATCTGCAGTTCCTGGCGCAACCGCACCAGGTCCGCGTTCTCGCGGAACACCGCGGTTACCGTCCGGAACCACGGGCGCCAGGCGATCGGCACCCGCGGCGGCCCCTCCGGCCCGACCTCGCCGGCCGCCCGGATGTGCTCGACCAGCCGGCTCGCCGGGTCGACGAATTCGCGCCGGGTCAGCCCGCCGGCGATCAGCAGCATCACCGTCAGCACCGCCACCAGGGCCAGGGTCTGCGGCCCGTAGTCCAGCACCAGCCCCTGCAGGACCGCCCAGCGGTCGCCGACATAGACCAGCGTCCAGGGGGCCGCCTCCAGGCGCTCGGCATAGCGCAGCGACGCGCCCTCGCCGGCGAACTCCCGGTCCGCCAGGGTCAGGGCGCTCTCGACCGCCGCCGCGACGCCCTCCGGCAGCGTCCGGAACGGGGCGCCCAGGGTCACGGCCAGGTGGCTGGAACGCGGATAGGCCAGCAGCGCCCCCTGCGACCCGATCAGCATGGTCGTGCCGACCGGGTAGTCGAAGTCCCCGTTCACGCGGTTGAGGTAGGCGGTCGAGACCTCCAGCACGACCGCCCCGAGAAACCGGTCCTCGCGATAGACCGGAGCCAGATGGACGATCCGGTCGCCGCCTCCCGGCAGGTCGCTGCCGTCCAGCCAGACCGGGCTGCGCGTGCGGTCCACCTCCGGCGACACCGCGCGCAGCAGGGCCGGGCCGAGGGGGCCGTCCAGCACCGCCTCCGCTTCCGACGCTGTGGCCGGCAACGCCACGGCGAACTCGCGCCGGGACACATAGTAGGCCCGGTCGACGATCGGCAGCAGGGTCACGAGATAGCGGAACTCCTCGAGCAGCCCGAGTGCCATCCCGAGTTCGTCGCGGATGTCCCGGAAGGCCTCGCCCCCGATCCGGCCGGCGATCGCCGCGGTCGGCGGCACGTTGCCGGCCCCGCCTACCTGGAACTCGAGCCGCCCCTGCGCGCCGACGACCACCGTATCGTCGACCGCCGGGCCGTGCCGTACGACCCCGGCGGCACCGGTCCGCGCGTCCTCCTGCAGTTCCCTGACGCGGTCCGCGACCGCCCCGGCCAGCGCATCCAGGATCAGGGCGTGCTCCTTCACCCGGCCGGCGACCGCCCGCCACTCGGCCTTCTCCCGCTCGTCGGTCTGGTAGAGGAAGAACCCGACCGCGGCCGCCACCAGGACGGCGTAGGCCAACCCCAGGATCAGGCCGTAGCGCCGGGTCAGCGCCATGCGCTCCGCTGCCGCCGAGGCCCTGCTGGCGTTCGCCTCTTGCATCCTTCCCCCTGCCCCGCCGGAATCCTGCGCCGCGGTCCGTGGCGCGCGGGGCACTCTTTCACAGTCCCGGGAGTCGCGGCAACGGCCGGTGGTGCGCGGCCCCGGCGTCCCACGCCATTGCAACCGACGGGTCACCGCCTATTCTGTCGGCCACCGATAGCTGAAGGGACGATCGTGGCAAGCGATCTGGCGACCACGGAGCTTGAAGGCGGTCTCGACAGCGCGGCCCTCGCCGCTGCTCGGCTGCGGACCGTGCTGGCATTCGCGCTGACCCTGCTGGCCATCCTGGTGCTGGGCGCGGCAATCTGGCTGCAGGTCGCCGCCCGGTTCGACACCGCCCGAATCCGGACCGAGGCCGAGACCGTGCGCAACGCCATGTCCGGCATGCTGGCGATGGGCCTGCCGCTCAAGGACTTCATCGGGTTTCCGGCGGTCTCTGCCCGGGTCTTCCATGCCAATCCCGGCGTCCGGGCGATCGTCGTGCGCGACCTCGGTGGCCGTCCGGTGCTTTCGACGATCGACGCCGGCGTCGCCGGGTCCGCGCCCGCGTTCGGCGCCACGATCTCCGCCGACGACGTCGTGGTCGACCGGATCGGCGAGCTGTCCAGGGTCGCCCTGCCGGTCGTCAACCGGTTCGGGCCGGTCGGCACCGTGGAACTGGTCTTCGCGCGCGACCCGGTCGGCGACCTGACGCGCAACGCCGCGCTGGCCGGGCTGGCGGCGACCACCCTGCTGACGATCGGCCTGATCGTCCACGGCCTCGCCATCGCCAATCCGGAGTTCTTCGCGTCGCGCCGCGACCTGCTGGGCGCCTACGCGACGGTCGCAGCCCTCGGTCTCGCGCTGACCGCCTCCACCCTGGCGGGCCTTGCCGCCGAGAAGGCGGCCGAGACGGCGGGCGCATACGCCTCGTCGCTGGGCGCCCGACTCGGCGAGGCGGTCGCGGTCGGCATCTCGCCCGAGGACCTGTCCGGGCTCGACGACGTGGTCCAGGAGTACCGCGCCTCCAACCGCATCATCGGCTACGTCGCGCTGCTGGAAGGCAACCGGATCGCCGCGGCGACCGGGCTAACGCCCGGACTGCGACGCTGGCAGCGGCCCAGGGGCTATTTCGACGCGATCTACGAGGTCCGGCCGCGGCGCCTGTACACGCCGCAATACCGCGTGGCGGTCGGGATTCCCTGGCGGGTCGCGTTCCGCGAGCTGATCGACGCCGCCGTCGTGCCGTCGGCGATCGCCCTCGCCCTGCTGCTGGTCGGGGCGACACTGGTGGCGCGGATCAGGCTGCAAGAACGGGCGTGACGAGCGCGGCCGGTCCGCGTCATTCTGTCATCCCGCCTGCTTCGGCCCGCCCGTCCTACCAATCGAGGATCCAGAGATGCCCGCTCACCAGAGCCGCCCGTCCGTCCGTTCGGTCAAGGGCATGGTCGCCGCCGCCCACCCGCTGGCCGCCGCCGCCGGCGCCGCCATGCTCGACTCCGGCGGCAATGCCTTCGACGCGATCGTGGCGACCGCCGCCGCGCTCAACGTCACCGAGCCGTTCATGTCGGGCATGCTCGGCCTGGGCCTCGCGACCTTCTATCCGGCGTCCGAAGGGCGCGTCCGGGCTCTCGATTTCCACCCGCCGGTGCCGCGGCGGTTCCCGACCGACAGCATCGCCAAGGAGGCCACGGTCGACGGCCCGCTGGCCGGCGGAACGCCGGGCAACCTCGCCGGCTGGGCGACCCTGAACAAGACCTACGGGCGCAAGTCGCTGGCCGAGTGCTTCGCCCCGGCGATCACCCTGGCGCGCGACGGGTTCCCGATCTCGCCGTTCTACCTGGACATCATCGCGGTCTGCGCCAACCGCAAGATGTCGGACGGCTGGGCGCCGATCTTCGCGTTCGACGGTGCCCCCAAGGTCGGGATGATCCTTCGTCAGCCGGAGCTGGCCGACACGCTGGCGACCATCGCCGCCGACGGCCCGGGCGCGCTGTATGGTGGCGCGCTCGGCAAGCGCGTGGTCGACGAGCTGGCCAAGATGGGCGGCTGCATCGGCATGGACGACCTGGAAGCCGTCGAGCCGGTGTGGGAGGACCCGATCGTCGCCGAGTTCCGGGGCCTGAGCGTGCACGTCCCGCCGCCGCCGGCCGAGTCGTTCCAGTTCCTGACCACCCTGCGGCTGCTGGCCGAAACCGACTTTTCCGGGCTGCCGCATCTCGGCGAGGAGCACCTCGACCGGGTGTTCCGGGCGATCAGGATCGCCGCCGAGCTGCGCATCCGTCGCAACAAGGCGCCGGTCGCGGACATCGAGGCGCTGCTGTCGGAGGCGACGCTGGCCCCGCTGCGCGCCCGGCTGACCGACGGCTCGCCGGTCTGGGGCCGCACCGAGCAGCACGGCGACGGCCCGCTCGCCACCGGCCCGAGCCTGAAGGAGCACACCACCTCGTTCTCCGCCATGGACACCGACGGCAACGCGGTCTGCATCACCCAGAGCCTCGGCTCGCCGTTCGGGTCCGGCACGGTGATCCCGGGCACCGGGCTGTGCCTGAACAACTTCATGAACTGGGGTGATCTCAGCCCGGAATCGCCGAACTTCCTGAAACCCGGCGAGCGCTTCGCCATGTGCCTGGCGCCGTCGGTCTCGACCGTCGACGGCAAGCCGGTGCTGTGCCTCGGCACCCCCGGCAGCTACGGCATCCCGCAGACCCAGAGCCAGGCGATGGTGCACCTCCTCGGCTACGGGCTCGACCTGCAGGCGGCGATCGACGCGCCGCGCGGCCGGCTGTGGGACGGCACCCGCGTGATGCTGGAGAACCGGGTGCCGGCGGACGTCGTCGAGAAGCTGCGGGCGCGCGGCCACGGCGTCGAGGTGGTCGGGCCGGTGTCGTGGTCCGCCGGTGGCATGCACGCGGTCTCGCGCGATCCGGAGACCGGCGCGTTCGCCGGTGCCGCCGACGCCCGCCGGGACGGGGCCGCGGTGGCCGCGACGCGGTGATCCGGCAAGCCGGGATCGCGGGCGACCGGCTCGATCGCCGCGGTACGATCGTCCATCGCGCCATGGGCGTCGTCCGCCGCGGTCGGGGCGCGGTCACAGTGGACTGCGCCCGCGCAGGACGCCGATCAGGGCGCTGAGCACCAGCAGCACCAGGAACACCAGGAACAGGATCTGCGCGATATTGGCCGACGCCGTGGCGACGCCGCCGAACCCCAATACCCCGGCCACCATCGCGAGAACGAAGAACAACAGGGCCCAGCCGAGCATCATGGTTTCCTTTCACCGTCCGTCGGTCCTGTCCGAACAACATCCCGGCGCGGCCACCGGTTCCGCCCGGATCGCCCGTCGACCGTCGGGCGCCGCGCCGGCCAAGCAACTCAGACCAAAGGAGGAATGAATGTCGGACACCGTGGGCGTCATCGGGCTCGGCAACGCCGGCTCGTCGATCTGCAAGGCGCTTTCCGGCCGGATTCCGCTGGTCGGCTTCGACCTGAGCGCCGCCCGCCGCGACGCCGTCGCCGACCTCGAGATGACCTGCGTCGGCTCGGCTGCCGAGGTCGCCGCCAAGGCCAAGCGGATCATCCTGTCGCTGCCGAAGCCGGAGGCCTCGCTGGCCGTGGTCGACGAGATCCTGGCGGCCGGCCACCGCCCGGAGATCGTAATCGAGACCAGCACCGTCACGCCGAAGACCGCGATCGACTGCCATGCCCGCTGCGCGCCGCACGGCGTCGGCTTCGTGGACGCGGCGATCGCCGGCGGCGTCGCCAGCATGGCGGCCGCCAAGATCACCTTCTTCCTCGGCGGCTCGCCGGAGGACGTGGCGAGGGCCCGGCCGGTGCTCGACCTGCTCGCCGACCGGATCTTCGACCTCGGCCCGGTCGGTGCCGGCATGGGGGTGAAGGTGGTCAACAACGGCGTCATGCACGCCGTCATGGTGGTGCTGATCGAGGCCTTCGCCATGTCGACCAAGCTCGGCGTGCCGGTGCAGACCATGGTCGACGTGCTGAACCGCGAGGAAGGCCTGCTGCGCCCGCTGGTCCACCGGGTGCAGGAGCGCATGCAGCAGGGCGACTACAAGGCCGGCATGTCGGTCAGCAACGCCCGCAAGGACTCGGTGCTGGCGCTCGAGACCTCGCAGCAGCTCGGGGTGCCGCTGTTCGCCACCCTGGCCTCGCACACCCCGTACGAGATCGCCGAGGCCAAGGGCATGGGCGACCTGGACTACGCCGCCCTGGCCCAGCTCTGGGAGGACTGGTCGGGCGTATCGTTCACCCGGAAGGGGTAACGCCGGCGAACGCCCGTCGCATCGTGGGTCCCGGCTCTCCGGGGCTCCGCCCCTTCGGCCGGGATGAGGAACAAGCAGCTTAGCGTTTCAACCTCATCCCGGACGCACGAAGTGCGATCCGGGACCCACCCGCCGCCTACCCCTAGTTCACTTCCCGCAAGGCCCGCCAGATCTGCTCCGGCGTGGCCGGCATGTCGATGTGCGCGGTGCTCCCGGCACTCGCCAGGGCGTCGCGGATCGCGTTCATCACCGCCGCCGGCGCACCCGAGGTCGCGGACTCGCCCGCCCCCTTCACCCCGAGCGGGTTGTCGGGCTCCGCCACCTCGTCGAACGCCAGGGCGATCGACGGCAGGTCGTCGGCCCGCGGCAGCGTGTAGTCCATGAAGCTGCCGGTCAGGGTCTGGCCGCTCTCCGGGTCGTAGACGACGCGCTCCAGCAGGGCCTGGCCGATGCCCTGGACCGCTCCGCCGTGCATCTGGCCCTCGACGATCAGCGGGTTCACGATCCGCCCGACGTCGGCCACCACCCCGTAGCCCTCGATGGTCACCCGCCCGGTGTCCGGATCGACCGTGACCTCGCAGACGTGGCAGCCGCTCGGATGGGCCTCGTCCCTGGTCACGAAGTCGGCGTCGGCCGCCAGCGCTTCGCCGCGCTCCTCGGCGAACCGCGCCACCTCGAACAGCGAGACCGAGCGGTCGGTGCCGCCGATCCGGAACCGGCCGGCCCGGAACTCGATGTCGGCCTCGGCCGCCTCCATCAGCTCGGACGCCAGCTGGCGGGCCCGCTTGACCACGTCGCGGGCGCCGGTCACCACCGCACCGCCGCCGATCCGGGCCGAGCGCGAGCCATGCGAACCGGCGCCGCGCGCAACCTGGTCGGTGTCGCCGAACACCACCCGGACCCGGTCGAACGGCACGCCGAGCTCGTCGGCCGCCACCTGGGCGTACATGGTCGAATGCCCCATGCCGAAATCCTGGGTGCCGACCCGCACCGTGACGGTGCCGTCGTCATCCCTGCCCGCGCCCTCGACGCTGACGCCGGCGAACTCGTTCGGCACGCCGCCGTCGTTCTCGACATAGACCCCGACCCCGAAGCCGCGCAGCAGGCCGTGCGCCGCGGACGCCTGCCGCCGGTCCGCAAAGCCCCGGCAATCGAGCAGTTCGAGGGCGCGGTCCAGGTGGCTTTCGAAATTGCCGGAGGTGATCCGGTTGCCGCCGGCGGCGGTCCACGGCAAGTCGGCGGCGGTCACCAGGTTGCGCCGGCGCAGCTCGACCGGGTCGATGCCGAGCTCGCGCGCCGCGGCGTCGACCAGGCTCTCCATCAGGTAGTTGGTCTCGACCCGCCCGACCCCGCGGAACGACGCCAGCGGGGTGGTGTTGGAGAACGCGCCGAGGATCCGGGTGTGGGCACACGGCACCCGGTAGGCGCCGCCGAGCGACGGCGGCAGGAACCGGATCATCACGTAGATGTTGCGGCCGGTCAGATAGGCGCCGTGCCGCCACTCGGCGACCAGCCGCAGGCCGGTGAAGCGGCCCTCGGCGTCGAGCGCCAGCTCACCCCGCAGCAGGTGGTCGCGGGCCTGGGCGTCGGTCAGGAAGCTCTCGCTACGCTCGGCCGTCCAGCCGACCGGCCGGCCCAACCGGCGCACGGCCACCAGCAGCAGCGCGAACTCCGGATAGACCGGCGCCCGCGGGCCGAAGCCGCCGCCCATGTCGGGCACCACCACCCGCAGGCCGTCGCCCGGCAGGCCGAGGATGCCGCACAGCCCGGCCCGCATGCCGTGGGCGCTCTGGCAGCCGACGTGCAGCACCAGCCGGCCGCTGCCGTCCTCGATCTCCGCCAGCGCCCCGCGCGGCTCCATGAACGCCCCGACCACGCGGTTGTTCACGAGGTCCAGGCGGGTGACGTGGGCGGCCTCGGCGAACGCCCGCTCGACCGCCGCAGCATCGCCGCCCTCCCACTCGAACGACCGGTTCGACGCCATGTCGTCCCACAGGGTCGGGGCGTCCGGCCGGACCGCGTCGGCGTAGGTCATGACCGGGGTCAGCGGCTCGTAGTCGACCTCGATCAGGGCGGCGGCGTCCTTGGCCTGGTCGATGGTCTCGGCGACCACGAAGGCGACCGGCTCGCCGAGATAGCGGACCCTGTCGGTCGCCAGCACCGGCTGCGAACCGTCGGCGGCGGGACCGCCGTCGAGCTTGCCGAGGTCGTAAGGCGGAAGGTTCGACAGCGAAGGGATCGTGCCGACCCCGTCCTCCGCCAGCTCGGCCGCCGTCAGCACCAGCAGCACGCCCGGCGCCTGCCGCGCTTCCCCGGCGTCGATTCCGGCAATCCGGGCGTGCGGGTACGGCGACCGCAGCACCACGGCGAACGCCTGCCCCGGCAGCCGCAGGTCGTCGCCGAACCGGCCCTGCCCGGTCAGGAACCGGCGATCCTCGACCCGCTCGACCCTCGTCCCGACCAGTCCCGTATCCATGGCATCGGCTCCCGCAGCGCTCGCATCCGCTCCCTCGCTACCCGGCCGCGCCGGCGAATGCAATCGGGGTGGTGCCCGTCTGACCGTCGGGTCCGGCTCCGGTTCGCCGCTAGCGATCCGGTCCGGAATGACGGAAGAAGGGGATGGCGTGATCAGGTACCCTCTCAATCGTCATTCCGGACGGTCGCGCCGTCCTCGGCGGGACCGAGCCGGAACCCACGGTGCGACCGGCGCCTTTGACCACGTCCAGCGCCGGGTCTAATGTTTGCCTAAGCAACGATCTCGGGAGGGTCGCACCATGGCTGCCGAACACAGCCTCGTCATCCGCAACGGCACGGTGGTCGACGGCACCGGCGCCGCCACATGCGAAGCCGACGTGGCGGTCTCAGGCGGCCGGATCGTCGAGATCGGCAAAGTCGCCGGCAGCGGCGCCGAGGAGATCGACGCCCGCGGCAAGCTGGTCACGCCCGGCTTCGTCGACATCCACACCCATTACGACGGCCAGGCGGTCTGGGACTCGCACCTGGCCCCGTCGGCGTGGCACGGCGTCACCACCGCCATCATGGGCAACTGCGGGGTCGGCTTCGCGCCGTGCAAGCCGGCCGACCGGGAGAAGCTGGTCGAGCTGATGGAGGGCGTCGAGGACATCCCCGCCCCGGTCATGCACGAAGGCCTGAAGTGGCAGTGGGAGAGCTTCGGCGAATATCTCGACGCGCTCGAGCGCAACCCGCGCGACATCGACATCGGTGCGCTGCTGCCGCACGCCGCGGTCCGGGTCTACGTGATGGGCGAGCGGGCGATCCGCCACGAGGCGGCGACCGCCGACGACATCGCGAAGATGCGGGCGATCACCGCCGACGCGGTGCGCACCGGCGCCTTCGGCTTCTCGACCTCGCGGACCATCAGCCACAAGAGCCTGAAGGGCGACTACACCCCGACCCTGAAGGCCCACGAGGACGAACTGGCGGGCATCGCCATGGGCATGAAGGACGGCGGCTCCGTATTCCTGGAGATCGTCTCGGACTGGAACACCCCCGATCCGGCGACCGAGTTCGCCATGGTCCGCCGGGTGGTCGAGGCCAGCGGCCGGACCGCGGTGTTCTCGCTGACCCAGCGCCACGACCGCACCGAGTTCTGGAAGGAGCTGCTGGCGCTGTCCGGCAGTGCCGCCCGCGACGGCCTCTCGATCCGCCCGGTGGTGGCGCCGCGGCCGATCGGCATCCTGCTGGGCCTGGAGGGCAGCCAGAATCCGTTCTCCGGCACCCCGTCCTACAAGCGCATCGCGGACAAGAAGCTGGCCGAACGCGTCGCGATCATGCGCGACCCGGCGTTCCGCCGGCAGCTGCTGTCGGAGGACCCGGTGGCCGGCAGCACGTTCCCGCTGATCCACCGCATCGGCTACAAGCACATGTTCCGGTTCGGCAATCCGCCCTGCTACTCGCCGAAGCGCGAGGACTCGATCGAGTCGATCGCCGCGCGCGAGGGCCGGACGGCGCCCGAGGTGGCCTACGACATCCTGCTCGAGGACGAGGGCCGCAGCTTCATCTACACGCCGCTGGTCAACTACGTCAGCTACGACATGTCGACGCCCGAGGCGATGCTGGCGGACCGCAACAGCATCATGGGGCTCGGCGACGGCGGCGCCCATGTCGGCTTCATCCTGGACGCCGGCTTCCCGACCTGGATGCTGACCTACTGGGGCCGCGAGCGGCAGCGCTGGGAGCTTCCGGAGATCGTTCGCCGCCTGACCTCTGATCCGGCGAGCGCCGCCGGCCTCGGCGACCGCGGGACGATCGCGGTCGGCAAGAAGGCCGACCTGAACGTGATCGACTACGACAAGGTCAGCTTCGGCCGGCCCTACGTGACCTTCGACCTGCCGGCCGGCGGCCGGCGCCTGCTGCAGAAGGCCGAGGGCTACGACGCGACCGTGGTGTCGGGTACCGTCACCTACCGGAACGGCGAGGCGACCGGTGCGCTGCCGGGCAAGCTGGTGCGCGGGCAGCGGGCCAGGTAGGCACGGTCAGTCGCGCCGGGCGACCTCCGCCATCCGGCCCAGCCAACCGGCGATCTCCGGTGCCCCCGCCAGGTCCCTGCCCTCGTCGAACAGCCGGCCCACCGCCTGCGGGTCGGCATCCGGGTTGGCGCGCAGCAGGCAGTCGGTCCATTTCGCCAGCGCCTGCTCCGGCGTGATCGGGTCCTGCGGCGAGCCCGGCAGCGCCGTCACGGTGCGCGACACCGCCGCCCCCGATCTCGGCCGCAGCGTGACCGTCACCGGCGCCGCCCCGACCTCGGCCCCCTGCTTCGCCGCGGCGGTGTCCTCGACCACGGCGACGTCGTTCAGCCGCCCCTGGATCCCCGGTCGCGCGACCGCGTCGTCGGTGAAGCTGCGCAGGTCGATGCGGCCGTCGGACAGCCCGGCGACCACCGCGTGCGGCGCGCTGAACAGCGCGTTCATGCCGGACCGCGGATACGGGTGGATCAGCGGCTTGGTGGCGCCGTTCGGCATGTCGACCGTCGCCGAGGCGACGTCGTCCAGCCCGAGTCCGGTCTCGCGCTTCAGCGCCAGGGTCGCCTCGATGATCTTGTGCAGCATGTAGCAGCACGGGTAGCGCTTCTGTTCGAAGCCCGGCTGCAGGATCGCGAACGGCGTACCGAGCCCGACCTCCTCCGGCCAGGACGTGACCGTCCCGCCGCTGAAGGCGTTCAGGAAGCCCTCGCCGTCGAACGCGTCGGCGGCGCCCTCGATGCCGCCGGCCGCCAGCCGGGCCGCCTTCTGGCCGTTGGCGGCGGCGATCCCGACATGCAGCGACTTCACCATCGAGCCGAAATTGGCCCGCAGCCCGGACGCCATGCTGGCGGCGATCGCCAGCGCGTGGCCGGTCTGCCGGCGGTCGAGCTTCAGCAGCCGGGCGCACGCCGCCGCCGCCCCGACGGTGCCGAGGGTGGCGGTCGCGTGGAAGCCGAGGCCGTAGTGCCGGAACCCCATGGCCTGGCCGAGCCGGATCAGCACCTCGGTGCCGACCGCGAACGCCTCGAGCAGCTCGCGCCCCGAGGTGTTCCGCCGGTCGGCGGTGGCCAGCAGCGCCGACAGCACCGGGACGCTCGGGTGGCACATGGCGATGACGCTGACGTCGTCGTAGTCGAGCACGTGGCTGGCCATGCCGATCAGCAGTGCGGCGTCGTCCTGGCGGTAGGCCTGGTCTGACCAGAACGACGGGACGCCGCCGGCCTGCGGCTCGAGCGTGCCGGCCAGCGCCTGCACCGGCGGTTCGACGCCGCCGGCCATGGTCACGGCCAGCGTGTCGAGGACGACCGGCACCGCCGCGGAAACGGCGCGGTCGTCGACCGGCGCCTCGACTGCGAAGGTGGTGAGTACCTCGGTGGTCGAGAGACCATTCCGGGCTGTACCGGGGGCGGCAACGGCGATGCTCATCTGGAAACTCCGGACCGAACGCGGTGCGTCAGGAAGCACCTCGAAATAACGATCGACCCGGGCGCCGCGCCGGTCAACCCGACGAACGGCAAGGTTGAAGGCAAGGCACGCCGTGCCGCGAATCCGATATCGACCGAACTGAAAGGTAGGCCGTACAATCTGCGCACGGGTCGAGCCGAACCGATAGACGTCATGGCTATGGTGCTGGTTCTCGACCTCGTTGAGCGAGCGGAACCGATGTCCACGTCACAGCAATCGGTGCCGGACGTTTGTGAGCCGGTGCTCGAGTGGGGATTCGCAGTGCCGATGATGCGCTGGCGCCTTCCCGAAGCGGATGCGCTGAACAACGACCTGCGGGCGGTGATCCTGGCGCGCGAGGCACGCGGCGACGAGGCCCGAGTCAGCAATGTCGGCGGCTGGCAGTCACGGGCCGACTTCCTGGACGGCACACAGCCCTGCGTCGTGGCGCTGCGGGGCCATCTGATATCGCTGATCCGCTCCGTCATGGCGTCGCCCGTCGGCGGCGACCTGTCGCGCATAGAGGGCCAGATCGGTTTGACGGGCTGGGCCAATGTCAACCGGGACGGCGACTTCAACCGTGTCCACGACCATGCCGGCAGCCACTGGTCCGGCGTCTACTATGTCGATACCGGCCGCCCGGACCCGGGCTCCGAACTGAACGGCGCGATCGAATTCCTCGATCCCCGCCCGTCCATCAACATGCCGATCCCCGGCTATCGGACGGCATCCGCGCTCGCGGTGACCCCGTCGCCCGGCGAGTTCGTCCTGTTCCCGAGTTGGCTGCAGCACTACGTCCTGCCGTTCCGCGGCAGCGGCGAGCGCATCTCTGTCGCGTTCAACGCGCAGGTCAAGGACTACCGGCTGAAGTGACCCTCGGCCTCACCCGACGATCGCCCGGCGGTAGGCGGCCGGTGTCACTCCCTTGACCGTCTTGAACGCCCTTGTCAGATGGCTCTGATCGGCGAAGCCGGCCTCAGACGCGATCGCCGCCAGCGGCAGCCCGGTACCGATCAGGTCGCACGCCCGCCGGATCCGCCGGTCGCGGACATACTGGCCGGGAGTCATGCCGGCCATGCGTTTGAAGTCGCGGATCACCTGAAACCTGTTCACCCCGCCGACATCGGCCAACCGCGACAACGGGAACGACGCGGCGAGATCGTCGGCGATCGCGGCGTCGTACAGCGCCAGCCGGCGACTGGCGCCGGATCGATCCGCAGGCCGGCCCGCCGGCCGGTCGCCGAAGCGCCGGACGATCGCGGCGAGCACCGTCAGCATCGCGCTTTCGGCGTCATCGGGCCCGCCGTCTCCATGGGCCGCCGTCGCGTGCGCCGCCGCAAACGCCGCCGCCAGGTCGGGAGCCGGCAGCACCGCGGACCGGAACAGCGGCACATCCGGCAGGCCGAGGTCGTCGGCGATCTCGCGCATCAGCGCCACCGGCGGATAGCAGGTCCGGTACGACCAGCCGGCGTCGCAGCCCTTCTCGCCGTCGTGCGGCTCCTCCGGGTTGACCACCAGGATCGAGCCCGGCATCGCGAGATTGCCGGTGCGGCCGACCCGGAAGCGCTCGACGCCCTCGGTCACGACGCCGAACACGTAGGTCGGATGGGTGTGCAGGGCGTAGGCATGGTCGCGATAGGTGGCGGCGAGCATCTCGAGACCGTCGAGCGCCGGGTGCACGGTCAGTCGCGCGGTTTCCCGCAATGCCGCAGCAACTTCCATCGCCCCACTATCCGCCCGGCGGTCAATCCGGTTCAAGACTGCCGCGCCGGCCCGCGGCAGGGTAACGCCGGTGAACGAGCGACCGGAGCACGATATGACCGCGAACGACAGGGTGGCCGGCATCACCGACGAGGTCATCGGCTGGCGCCACCGGATTCACGCCGACCCCGAGCTCGGGTTCCAGGAGCACCGCACCGCGGCGTTCGTCGCCGGGCGGCTGCGCGGCTTCGGCCTGGAGGTCCACACCGACGTGAGCGCCACCGCCGTGGTCGGACTCCTGCGGCGCGGCACCGGGGGCCGCAGCGTCGCCCTGCGGGCCGAGCTCGACGCCCTGCCGATCCAGGAGGCGGCCGGCGTCCCCTACGCCTCGCGCACCCCGGGCGTCATGCACGCCTGCGGCCATGACGGGCACAGCGCGATCCTGCTGGGGGCGGCGAAGCTGCTGGCCGAGGGCGGCGGCTTCGACGGCACCGTGGTGTTCGTGTTCCAGCCGGCCGAGGAAGTCGTCGGTGGCGGCCGCCGGATGGTCGGCGACGGGGTGTTCGAGCGGTTCCCGGTCGACGCGGTGTTCGCCCTGCACAACTGGCCGGGCGTGCCCGAGGGCCACATCGCGGTGCGCACCGGCCCGCAGATGGCGGCGGTCGACGACTTCGAGCTGCGTTTCAGCGGCAGGGGCTGCCACGCTGCCATGCCGCATCTCGGCGACGACCCGATCCTGGCGGCCGCCGACTTCGTCGCGGCGGCGCAGCGCGTGGTCAGCCGCAGCATCGACCCGCTGAAGCCGGCGGTGCTGTCGGTCACCCAGATCCACGGCGGCCGGTTCAACAACTTCGTGCCGACCGAGGTGACGGTCGAGGGCACCTGCCGGTTCTACGATGCCGGCCTGTCGGACCACTGCGAGGCCGAGATCCGCCGGATCGCCGAGGGCGTGGCGGCGGTGCACGGGCTGGCGGCGGCGCTCACCTACAAGCGCGGCTATCCGCCGGTGGTCAACCCGGCGGACGGGGCCGACGTCGCGGTCGCGGCCGGCCTCGACGCGGTCGGAAGCGAGCGGGTGCTGACCGAGTTTCCGCCGAGCATGGGTTGCGAGGACTTCGCGTTCATGCTGAACGCCGTCGGCCGTGGCGCCTACGCCTGGATCGGCGCCGGCGAGGTCGGGCCCGGCCAGGGCCTGCACGGCGACCGCTACGTGTTCAACGACGCGGTCGTGCCGGTCGGGATCCGCTGGTTCATGAACGTGGTGCAGCGGGCGCTTCCAGTGGTGCGCTGAGCCGGCCCGAAGGACCGGCCCGTCGCCTGGTGGGTTCCGGCTCGGCCCCGCCGAAGGCGGCGCGTCCGTCCGGAATGACGTCAAGAAGAGGAAGGCACGGCCCGTCCCCCTCTGTCGTCATTCCGGACGGGGCGACCTGCGCAAGCGGGGCGACCCGAGCCGGAACCCAGAGAGCGACGGGCTCGACCGGCCTCACACCACCAGGCCGTACAGCCCGCCCATGGCGAACGCGCCGGCGAAGGCGAAGCCGAGATAGGCGGCGAACACCGGCGGCCGGGCCAGCGCCCAGACCGCGATCGCCGCCGGGATCGAGGACACGCCGCCGGCCAGCATGAAGGCCATGCCGGCGCCGGGCGCCATGCCCTGCTCGATCAGCCCGCCGATCAGCGGCAGCGCCGCATAGCCGTTCAGGTAGGCCGGCACCCCGACGGCGGTGGCGCCGAGCACGGTCAGCCAGCCGTCGCCGCCGATCGAGCTGCTGATCAGCTCGGCCGGGACGTAGGCCAGCATCAGGCTCTCCAGGAAGAACGCAATGGCCAGCCACTTGCCGAGGAACAGGGTGTTGTCGAGGGCGTTCCTGGCGAACCGTTCGCGGCGCGGCTGCTCGCCCCAGAACCGCCAGACCACCTGCTTCGGGTTGCGGATGGTCGAGCCGCCGCAGCCACCGTTGCCCACACCCTCGCGCAGCGGCTCGGCGAACAGGCCGGCCCGGCCGATCGCCGCCGTGCCGAAGCCGCCGAGCAGGCCGATCGCCACCGCCGCGACGGTCTTGTAGACCGCGAACGTGGTCCCCAGGGTACCGGCGGTCAGCAGGAACATCGACGGGTCCATCAGCGGCGAGGCCAGCCAGAACGCCATGACCGGCGCCAGCGGCACGCCCATCGCCAGCAGCGCGGCGATCAGCGGGATCACCCCGCAGGAGCAGAACGGCGACAGCGCGCCCATCAGGGCGGCCGCCACGATCATGGTCGGCAGGTTGCCGGTAAACGCCCGGGCGATCAGGGCGTCGGCGCCGCTGGCCTTGGCATAGGCCGCGACGCCGATCGACAGCGCCAGGAACGGCAGCACGCCGACCAGGGCGTCGCCGGTGAACCGCAGGCTCGTCGCGGCCTGGGCCGGCGCCAGCACGGTCAGCAAGGCGAGGGCCAGCAGAGCGACCAGAACCGCCGGATCGATCCGGCCGGCGAGCCGTCTGGTGGCGAGGGCAATCTCGGTCATCTTGGTTTCTCCGCTATTCCCAGAATATTCGACATAGTTGGGCAAAAAAAGGGAAACGTTTCCCCATTCCCTCATCCCGGCCGCAGCGACGAAGTCGCGGAGAGCCAGGATGAGGACGAATTGAGGATCACGCCGCCGCCCCCGCCGCGCCACAGCGCTCCGCCCCGGCGTCGGCGCAGCATTCGCGGGCCAGGAACCCGAGGGTCTCGTCCATCGCCGCGTAGTTGGCGTGGCAGAACAGGGTGGTGCCGTCCCGCTCCTGGTACACCAGGCCCACGGCGATCAGTTTGTGCAGGTGGTGCGACAGGGTCGAACGCGCGGTTTCGGTGCGGCGTTGCAGCTCGCCGACCGGCAGCCCGCCGCGGCCGGCCCGGACCAGGATCCGGAACACCTGCAGACGGGTCTCGTTACCCAGCGCCTCCAGGCGCGTCGCTGTGGTCTTGATGTCCATGGCGGCAATATAGGGCGCCGCCGGGAATCGATCAACGGTATTCCCAAGAATTTCGGAATATGATCTAACGCCCGGACGATCCTCGAATGGACGCCGGCTCGAATGGACGTCGGGGCCGGCGCCGTGGAAGGATGCCTCGTCCGCCTTCCGGAGTCCGCCTCCTTGACCGCCGCTCAGCCCCCTGCCCCGCCCGCATCGACCACATTTGCGTCGCCGGGTCGTACCGTCCTCGCCCTGGCCTTCGCCGAGACCATCGTGTGGGCAGGGGTGTTCTACATCTTCCCGGCCCTGCTGGCGCACTGGGAGGGCGACCTCGGCTGGGAGAAGACCACCCTGTCGGGCGCCTTCACCGCCGCCCTGGTCACTTCCGCCCTGTGCGCGCCCCTGACCGGCCGCCTGATCGACGCCGGGCACGGCCGGCGGCTGCTGATCGGCGGCTCGATCTGTGCCGGCCTGCTGATCGGCGCGGTCAGCCTGGTGCGCGAAGCCTGGCAGTTCTACGCCCTGTGGGTCGCGCTCGGCGCCTGCATGGCGACCTGCCTGTACGAACCGTGCTTCGCGTTCCTGACCCGTACCCGCGGCAGCGACGCCCGCAAGGCGATCACCCGAATCACCCTGATCGCCGGGCTGGCCGGCACGGTCTCGTTCCCGGTCGCCAACCTGCTGGCCGAGCTGTACGGCTGGCGGGCGGCGACCGGCGGGTTCGCGGCCGCCATCCTGCTGATCTGCGTCCCGTTGTTCGTCTACGGCACCCGGCCGGTGCCGGAGGCCGAGCCGGCGGCGATCGCCGGCAGCGGCGGCAAGGACGGCGCCGGCCTGCAGGCGGCGCTGCGGCGGCCGACGTTCTGGCTGCTGGCCGTGGCGTTCGCGATGATCGCGCTGACCCAAGGCATCCTGATCACCCACCTGCTGCCGATGCTGGACGAGCGCGGCGTGTCGACCACGGTCGCGGTGGCGGTCGCGTCAGGCATCGGGCCGATGCAGGTGGCCGGGCGGCTGGCGATGATGGCGGTCGAGAAGCGGGTCTCGATGAACGCGATCTGCGGCCTGTCCTTCGCGTTCATGCTGGCGGCCTCGACCGCGCTGATCGGCGCCGGCGCGATCCCGCTGCTGCTGTTCGCCTTCGTGCTGCTGCAGGGCTCCGGCTACGGGGTCACCAGCATCACCCGGCCGGTGGTCACCGCCAACCTGCTGGGGCGCACCGGCTTCGGCGCGATCTCCGGGGCGCTGGCCCTGCCGTTCATGGGCGCGACCGCCGCCGCACCGACCCTGGCGGCGGCGATCTGGACGGTCGGCGGCTACGACCTGGTGCGGCTGACGGTGCTGTCGCTGGTCGGTTTCGGTGCCGTCTGCTTCGTGCTGGCGATCGTTTCCGCCCGCGCCCGATAGCCTGCGTGCACGAGCCCGTGCGCCGGCTCCGGCGGCGGACTAGACTGCGCGGAAAACCCGGGAGGACCTGCCATGGACGCCCCGTACGACCGCGCCCGCGAGGATGTCGGCAACATCGTTCACCTCGAGCACGTCAACGTCCTGATCCCCGACCAGAGCCTGGCGACGTTGTTCTATGTCGTCGGCCTCGGCCTGACCCGCGATCCGTACCTGATGGTGGGCACCAACAACATGTGGGTGAACATCGGCCGCAGCCAGATGCACCTGCCGTCGCGTCAGCCGACCCAGCGGGTGCGCGGCACGATCGGCCTGGTTCTGCCCGACCTCGACCGCGCCGAGGCCTCGCTGGCCGGCGTGCGCGACGCTCTCAAGGGCACCGCGTTCAGGTTCCTGCGCAACCACGGCGTCCTGGAAGCCACCTGCCCGTGGGGCAACCGGTTCCGCTGCCACGCCCCCGACCCGGCGTTCGGCCCGGTCGACCTGGGCATGCCGTATGTCGAGTTCGACGTGCCGGTCGGCACCGCCGACCGCATCGCGGCGTTCTACGAGGCGATCCTGGGCGCCCCCTCGCGGGTCGAGGAGCCGGACGGGGTGCCGTGCGCCCTGGTGCACGCCGGCGCCCACCAGACCCTGCGGTTCCGCGAAACCGAGACGCCGCAGCCCGACTACGACGGCCACCACGTGGCGATCTACATCAGCGACTTCTCGTCGCCCTACCGCAAGCTGGTGGAGCGCAACCTGGTCACGATCGAGACCAACCGGTACGAGTGGCGCTTCGAGGACATCGTCGACCTGAAGAGCGGCCAGACCCTGTTCACCGTCGAGCACGAGGTGCGCAGCCTGACCCACCCGCTGTTCGCCCGGCCGCTGGTGAACCGCAACCCGGACCAGACCCAGCCGACCTACGCGCGCGGGCTCGACGCGTTCGGGGGACGGGCGTGACCCCAGCCGCGACCGGCCTGTTCCGCCCCGTCGGCAGCTATCTCGGGGTGCCGCAGACCCTGGATCCGGCGGCTGCCGGAGCGCGGGCCGCGATCGTCGGACTACCGTTCGACTCCGGCCGGCACCCCAAACGGGTCGGCGCCCGGCTCGGCCCGGCGGCGATCCGCATGATGTCGACCGACATGGTCCGCCACTACCGGCCGGGCGCCGCAGCAGACTTCGACCCGATCCGCGGACTGCGGCTGGTCGACCTCGGCGACGTTGCGGTGACCTCGGGCGTGATCGAGGAGTCGGTCGAACGCATGGAGGCGGCCCTGTCGGCAGTGGTCGCGGCAGGGGCGATGCCGATCGGCCTCGGCGGCGACGGGGTGGTCAGCGTACCGATGATGCAGGCGCTCGGCCGCGCCCATCCCGGCCTCGCGGTGCTGCACTTCGACTCCCACACTGACGCCTATCCCGAGGGCGGCAACGCCATCGACCTCAACCCGGCGACCACGTTCTCTTTCGCCGCCGAGAAGGGCTATGTCGACCCGAGCGTCTCGGTGCATTTCGGCCTGCGCGGCACCGCCTACGTGCCCGGCGTCTTCGACTACACCCGCGGCCTCGGCTACCACGTCATGCCGATCGAGGATCTCGAAGACCAGGGGCCGGTGGCGATCCTCGAGCGGTTCCGGGCGATCATCGGCGATCGCCCGGTGTTCGTGTGCTTCGACATGGACGTGTTCGACCCGTCGGTCGCGCCGGGGGTGTTCACCCCGGCCTGGGGCGGGCTCTCGGCGCGCGAGGGGCTGCGACTGATTCGCGGCCTGGAGGGGCTCAACATCGTCGGCTTCGACGTCAACACCACCACCCCGACCTACGACGTGCAGGGCATGACCGCCTGGCTGGCCGCGACCGTGGTGCTGGAGTTCTGCTACCTGGCCGCGACCGCGCTCGGGCTGGCCCCAGTCAGCGCCAGCCGCACCGACTACTGACAGGTCCGCCGCATCGTGGGTCCCGGCTCTCCGCTTCGCTGCGGCCGGGATGAGGGGTGAGCGAGCAACCCGACGCCCTCATCCCGGCCGGCGTGGCGAAGCCACGCAGAGCCGGGACCCAGCGGCTATTGCACCCTCAGTCGCTCAGCGGCCAGCCGCTGACCGCCTTGACCTCGAGGAAGTCCTCCAGGCCCCACTTGCCGCCCTCGCGGCCGTTTCCGGACTGCTTGTAGCCGCCGAACGGGCTGCCGGACGCGCGGCCCGAGCCGTTCAGCTGGACCATGCCGGAGCGCAGCCGGCGGGCCACCCGCCTGGCCCGCTCGGGGTCGCCGGTCTGGACATAGGAGGACAGACCGTAGGCGGTGTCGTTGGCGATCCGGATCGCCTCCTCCTCGCCCTCGAACGGGATGATCGACAGCACCGGGCCGAACACCTCCTCGCGGGCGATGGTCATGTCGTTGGTGACGTCGGCGAACACCGTCGGCCGCACGAAGTAGCCGCGGTTGAAGCCTTCCGGCCGACCCGGGCCGCCGGCCACCAGGCGCGCGCCCTCGGCGATCGCCTTCTCGATCAGGCCCTGGACCTTGTTGAACTGGGTCTCCGACACCAGCGGGCCGATGTGCGGGCCTTCCTGCGCCGGGTCGCCGACCTTGGTCGCCTCGGCGGTCGCGGCGGCGATCTTCACCACCTCGTCGTACACCGAGCGCTCGGCCAGCATGCGGGTCGGGGCGTTGCACGACTGGCCGGTGTTGTTGAAGCAGTGCGCGGCACCGGCCGCCACCTGCTTCGGCAGGTCGGCGTCCGCGAACACGATGTTCGGCGACTTGCCGCCGAGCTCCAGGGACACCCGCTTGACGGTGTCGGCAGCGGCCTTGGTGACGGCGATGCCGGCCCGGGTCGAGCCGGTGAACGACATCATGTCGATGCCCGGGTGCCGGGACATCGCCTCGCCGACCGTCGGGCCGTCGCCGTTGACCAGGTTGAAGACGCCCTTCGGGAACCCGGCCTCGTGCATGATCTCGGCGAACAGCATGGACGACAGCGGCGCGATCTCCGAGGGCTTCAGGATCACCGTGCAGCCGGCCGCCAGCGCCGGCACCACCTTCAGGGTCACCTGGTTCATCGGCCAGTTCCACGGCGTGATCAGGCCGCACACCCCGATGGGCTCGTACACGATGTGCTCGTTGCGGGCGTCGTCGCGCAGCGGGTGCTCGAACTCGAACTCCTTGAGGACCCGGATGAACGCCTTGATGTGGCCGTAGCCGGCAGCCGCCTGGGCCCGGGTCGCCAGCGTGATCGGGGCGCCCATCTCCTGGCTGATGGTCTTGGCCATCTCGTCGGAGCGCGCCTTGTAGACCTCGGCCAGCCTCTCCAGCTTCGCCAGCCGTTCCTCGCGACTCGTCAGGCTCCAGGCCGGGAACGCCGCGCGGGCCGCCGCCACCGCCCGGTCCACGTCGCCGCCCGCGCCCAGGGAGATGGTCGCGAAGGCGGTCTCGTCGGCCGGGTTGATGACCTCGAAATCGTTCTCGGCGAGCGGCGCCACCCAGGCGCCGTCGATGTAGAAGTCCGTCTTGCGAATCATCGCTCTGCTTCCTGTCGTCAGGGTCGGATCCCGCCCGTGTTCGGGCGCCTGTCCGGGGACTATAGGTCGGTTCGGACGGCATGGTTAGACCATGGTCGCTCGAAGCCCTGGAGCCAAGGGGGCGCGGCGCCGGGTGCGTCGAGCCGTCGCGTTCCATGGTGGAATGAATCCGTGCCAGTATTAACGATGCGATAGTTGTCCGACAACGTCTTGACGCGGCTTGTCGGCTGGGTTCCTACTCCTCACGCGAAGGCCCGCCCCCGGACGGGCCGTTGCGCCACCGACGGTGGGGAGGATTGGGCCTTGAAGGCCACGGATATCGCCGACTCGAGTTATTTCCACAAAGTCGTGGACTGCCAGTGGGCCTGCCCGGCCCATACCCCGGTACCGGAATACATCCGGCTTATCGCACACGGGCGGTACACCGACGCCTACATGGTCAATTGGAAATCCAACGTGTTCCCCGGAATCCTCGGGCGGACCTGCGACCGGCCGTGCGAGCCGGCGTGCCGCCGCGGCCGGGTCGAGGACGAGGACGTGACCGGCGGACGCAAGGAGCCGGTGGCGATCTGCCGGCTCAAACGCGTCGCCGCCGACAACAAGGACGAGCTCAACGGCCGCCTGCCGACCGCCCCCGCCAGCAACGGGCGGCGCGTGGTGTGCGTCGGCGGCGGGCCGGCCTCGCTGACGGTCGCGCGCGACCTGGCGGCGACCGGCTACGAGGTCACGGTCCTCGACCAGGACCCGAAGCTCGGCGGCATGATCCGCACCCAGATCCCGCGGTTCCGGCTGCCGGAGCAGGTTATCGACGACGAGGTCGGCTACATCACCGGCATCGGCAACATCACGTTTCAGCAGCGCCGGGTCGACAGCCTCAAGGGCCTGCTGGACGAAGGCTGGGACGCGGTGTTCGTCGGCTCCGGCGCCCCGCGCGGCCGCGATCTCGACATCCCCGGCCGCCGGGAAGCCGCGGCCAACATCCATATCGGCATCGACTGGCTGTCCAACGTCTCGTTCGGCCACATCGAGAAGATCGGCAGGCGCGTGATCGTGCTCGGTGGCGGCAACACCGCGATGGACTGCTGCCGCACCGCCCGCCGGCTCGGCGGCGACGACGTCAAGGTCATCGTCCGCTCCGGCTTCGAGGAGATGAAGGCGTCCCCCTGGGAGAAGGAGGACGCGATCGCCGAGGACATCCCGATCCTCAACTTCCTGGTGCCGAAGTCGTTCGTGCACGAAGGCGGCAGGCTGGTCGGGATGACCTTCGAGAAGGTGCAGGCCGAGTATGACGCCAACGGCCGCCGCAAGCTGGTCCCGACCGGCGAGGAAGACCCGTTCTTCGAGTGCGACGACGTGCTGGTGGCGGTCGGCCAGGAAAACGCCTTCCCGTGGATCGAGCGCGACATCGGCCTCGACTTCGACGACCGCTGGGACATGCCGAAGGTCGACGAGGCCACCATGCGCTCGACCCATCCCAAGGTGTTCTTCGGCGGCGATGCGGCGTTCGGCCCGAAGAACATCATCTGGGCGGTGGCGCACGGCCACGAGGCCGCGGTGTCGATCCACACCTTCCTGGACGGCGGCGACCCGGCGGTCCGCCCGGCCCCGGCGGTCGAAATCGTCAGCCAGAAGATGGGCATCCACGAGTGGAGCTACGACAACGACGTGGCCCTGGACGCCCGGTTCAAGGTGCCGCACCGCCCGAAGGAGGAGTCGCTGCGCGACATCCGGGCGGAGGTCGAGCTCGGCTTCGACCGCGAGCTGGCCTGGAAGGAGGCGCAGCGCTGCCTCAACTGCGACATCCAGACGGTGTTCACGGCGCAGCTCTGCATCGAGTGCGACGCCTGCGTCGACATCTGCCCGATGGACTGCATCACCTTCACCGAGGACGGTGAGGAGGACGAGGTCCGCGGCCGGCTAAACGCGCCGGCAGCCAACCTCGACCAGGCCCTCTACATCGGGGACGGGCTGAAGACCGGCCGGATCATGGCCAAGGACGAGGACGTCTGCCTGCACTGCGGGCTGTGCGCCGAACGCTGTCCGACGGGAGCTTGGGACATGCGCAAGTACCTCATCGAAATGAGCCACGCGGAACGGGCATGCGGCAAGCACTGACAGGGACCGCCTTGACTGCGACCAACGACTTCGTCGTCAAGTTCGCCAACGTCAACGGCTCCGGTTCGGCATCCGCCAACGAGCTGTTCGCCCGATCGATCCTGCGCATGGGCGTGCCGGTCAGCCCGCGCAACATCTTCCCGTCCAACATCCAGGGCCTGCCCACCTGGTACGAGGTACGGGTGTCCGAGGACGGCTATCTCGGCCGCCGCGGCGGGATCGACATGATCGTCGCGATGAACCCGGAGACCTGGGAACAGGACATCGCCGAGGTCGCGCCGGGCGGCTACCTGTTCTACGACTCGACCCGGCCGCTGCCGCCGAGCGCGTTTCGCGACGACGTCACCACCATCGGCGTGCCGCTGACCGCCATCACCAATGCCACCTACTCCGACCCGCGCCAGCGCCAGCTGTTCAAGAACATCATCTATGTCGGCGCCCTGTCGGTGCTGCTGGACATCGACCCGAAGGTCATCGAGTCGCTGTTCGGCGAGCAGTTCAAGGGCAAGGAGGCGCTGATCGACTCCAACGTGAAGGCGCTGAACCTGGGGCGCGACTGGGCGCAGCAGAACCTCGATGCGGGGATCTGCCGGCTGAAGGTCGAGGCGCGCGACAAGGTCGGCGACCGGATCTTCGTGGAGGGCAACGCCGCCGCCGCCCTCGGCTGCGTCTACGGCGGCGCCACGGTATGCGCCTGGTATCCGATCACGCCGTCGTCGTCGCTGGCCGAGGCCTTCGCCTCGTACTGCAGGCGCTACCGCCACGATCCGGAGACCAAGGAAGCCCGCTACGCCGTCATCCAGGCCGAGGACGAACTGGCGTCGATCGGCATGGTGATCGGCGCCGGCTGGAACGGCGCCCGCGCCTTCACCTCGACCTCCGGCCCCGGCATCAGCCTGATGACCGAGTTCATCGGCCTCGCCTACTTCGCCGAGATCCCGGCCACCATCATCAACGTGCAGCGCGGCGGCCCGTCGACCGGCATGCCGACCCGCACCCAGCAGGCCGACCTGCTGTCCTGCGCCTACGCCTCGAACGGCGACACCAAGCACGTGCTGCTGTTCCCGGAAGACCCGCGCGAGTGCTTCGACTTCTCGGCCGCCGCCCTCGACCTTGCGGACCGGCTGCAGACCCCGGTGTTCGTGATGACCGATCTCGACATCGGCATGAACCACCGCCTGTGCGAGCCGTTCGCCTGGGACGACGCCAAGCGCATGGACCGCGGCAAGGTGATGACCGCCGAGGAGCTGGAGGCCGGGCGCGACTTCGGCCGCTACCTCGACGTCGACGGCGACGGCATCCCGTACCGCACCCTGCCCGGCACCCATAAGAGCAAGGGCGCGTTCTTCACCCGCGGCACCACCAAGAACGCCTATGCCCGGTACTCCGAGGAAGGCAGCGACTACGTCGAGAACATGGAGCGGCTGCTCCGCAAGTTCGACACCGCCAAGGGGCTGGTGCCGCAGCCGATCGTGCGCGAGGCGGACAGCCCGACCCGTTACGGTGCGCTGTACTTCGGTTCGACCAGCCCGGCGATGACCGAGGCGCTGGACCGGCTGCAGGCCGACGGCCTGCTCGTCGACGCCATGCGGCTGCGGGCCTTCCCGTTCCCCGACCAGGTGCGCGACTTCATCCTGGCGCACGACAAGGTGTTCGTCGTCGAACAGAACCGCGACGGCCAGATGCGCACGATGCTCAGCACCGAACTCGGCATCGATCCGGCCCGCCTGGTCCCGGTCCTGCACTACGACGGCACCCCGATCACCGCGCACTTCATCCTCGGCGAGATCCGTCGTCGGCTCGCCCAGTACCACGTCGTCCCGCTCGAGAGGGCCGTCTCGTGACCTACATCACCAAGCCGAAGCTCCATCACCCCAGCCTGCCGAAGAACAGCGTCGGGTTCACCCGCCGCGACTACGAGGGCCGGGTCTCCACCCTGTGCGCCGGCTGCGGCCACGACTCGATCAGCGCCTCGATCGTCCAGGCCTGCTACGAGCTGGCCATCGAGCCGCACCGGGTCGCCAAGCTGTCCGGCATCGGCTGCTCGTCGAAGGCGCCGACCTACTTCCTCGGCGCCAGCCACGGCTTCAACACCGTGCATGGCCGGATGCCGAGCGTGCTGACCGGCGCCTACCTGGCGAACCGCGAGCTGATCTATCTCGGGGTCTCCGGCGACGGCGACAGCGCCTCGATCGGCCTCGGCCAGTTCGCCCATGTCATGCGGCGCGGCGTGAACATGGTCTACATCGTCATGAACAACGGCGTGTACGGCCTCACCAAGGGGCAGTTCTCGGCGACCGCCGACAAGGGCTCAGTCGCCAAGAAGGGTGCCGTCAACAACGACAGCGGCATCGACCTCGCGTCGATGGCGATCCTGATGGGGGCGACCTTCGTCGCGCGCTCGTTCTCCGGCGACAAGCATCAGCTGGTGCCGCTGATCAAGGCCGCGATCAGCCACCCGGGTGCCGCGATCCTCGACGTCATCTCGCCGTGCGTGGCGTTCAACAACCACAAGGGCTCGACCCGCAGCTACGACTACGTCCGCGAGCACAACGAGGCGGTGAACCGGCTCGACTTCATCACCGGCCAGGCCCCGATCACCGCCGAGTACGCGCCGGGCACCACCGTCGAGGTCCGGCAGCCGAACGGCACCACGCTGCGGCTTGCCAAGATCGCGCCGGACTACGATCCCTCGGACAAGGCGGGTGCCCTGGCCTACATCCAGGAGAAGGACCGTGAAGGCGAGGTGGCGACCGGCCTTCTGTACCTCGATTCCGATCCGCACGACCTGCACGGCAACATTCGCACGGTCCAGGCGCCCCTGAACTCGCTGGACGAGGAGACCCTGTGCCCGGGCTCCGACGTCCTCGACCGGATCAACGCCGCCCTGCGATAATCTGCAGGCTCCGGGAAGAATCCGACATCATCGTCGGATCCCGCGGATAAGCGGACCACGCCCGCGCGTATACATCCCGAAGTTCCTTTCCGGGGGCCCTTGGGTATGACTCGCCTGGACGTGACAGCGCACCTGCAGCGGCTGCGGCGCTACGCTCGCTTTCTGTGCCGCAACGCCGCCGATGCCGACGACCTGGTCCAGGACACGCTGGTCAAGGCGATCGCCAGAGCAGACCAGTTCCGTCCCGAAGGGGATCTGCGGAACTGGCTGTTCAGCATCCTGCACAACACTTTCGTTTCAGGGACCCGAACCGCGGAACGGCGCAGTCGGCCGCTGGACATCTGCGACAACGGCGACGGGTTCGAACCGCAGCCGGAGCAGGAAGTCCGTCTCGAGCTCCGCCGGGTGCTGGCAGCGCTCGATCGTCTTCCGGTAGAGCAGCGCAGCGTGATCGTCCTCGTCTCGGTCGAAGGCATGACCACCGACGAGATCGCCGACCTGATGCAATTGCCGGTCGGCACGGTCCGGTCGCGGTTGGCCCGCGGCCGCGAGGCGTTGCGACGGCTCACCCGCGGGGACGGCGCAGGAACCGCGTCTCTTCGGATCGTTGGAGGGCACGATGTCCAGACAGGTTGAGGACTGGGAACTGAGCGCCTACGTCGACGGCGAGCTTCCGTCGCACCGCATGGAGGAGGTTCGGGCGGCGGCCGAACTCGATGCACGGCTCCGCCGTCGTCTCGACCAGCTGCTGGCGGATCACCATGCCCTCGGCGAACTGGGGGATAGCGAGCAGTTCCAGCCGCGCGAAATTCCCCCCCGTCTCGCGCGGTACGGTGCCGATCTGGCGAACGCGTTGCGGGCGAGCGATCGGCGCCCGGCGTCGTCGCAGCTGCTGCCGGCGCCGCTGACCGTCTGGCGGCAGGTCGCGGGGCTCGCAGCGGCTGCGGCGCTCGGCTGGGGGGCGGCGTCGTGGGCGGCCCCCCAGCAGGACGACGCCCTGTCGTCGTTCATCGACGAAGCTGCCGAGGTGCACCGTGTCGCTTCGGTTGCGCCGACCTTCTCGCGGGAGGCATCGGCATCGGTGATCGAGAGCCTGACGAGGCTGTTCGCCCACAAGCTGACCCCGCCGGACCTGTCGTCCGAGGGCTTCTCGCTCGATCGCGTCGACGTCGCGGCCACGGATACCGGCCCGGCGGCGGTCTTCTACTACACCGACCCCGAGGCGCGGCGGCTGTCGCTCATTCTGTCGCTGGACACCCCCACCATCGACTCGCTCGACGACGGTGCCGCGCCTCGGGTGACCACGCACGACGGACTGGCCGTGTCGTTCGGCAGGCACCGCGACGTGGCGTACGCGCTGGTCGGCTCGCTACCCGAGCCGAATGTCCGCCTCCTGGCCTCGCGGGCAGCCGCGACACTCAACAACTGAGACCACCATGCAGCACTTCGCACCGGGCGACTTCCTGCCGACCTTTTACGCCAACAGCAACATCAATCCCCGCTTCGCCTTCCACTCTCTGTCCGGCCACCGGTTGCTGCTGGCGTTCGTCGGCACGGTCCGCAGCGGGCCGGGACGCGCCCTGGCGGAGGTCCTGATCGCTCAGGCCGAGCGGCTCAGGCAGAACCGCATCATGGTCTTCGTCGTGACCATGGACAACTACGGGCTCGAAGACCCGGTGCTGCAGCAACTCTCAAGCAATTTCACCCTGTTCTGGGACCACGACCGCGCGATCGCCCGGCTGTACGAAATGGACGCAACGCCCTCGGGCGCCGCCCCGGGAACCTCGGTCCTGCGCATCGGCGCGCTCCTGATCGAGCGGAACCTTCGCCTGCACGCGACGATCCCGGCATTGCCGGTCGAGGAGTTCGCAACGCGGCTGTGGGGCGCCGCGGACACGCTGCCGCAGCACGAATCCGAACGTCTCGTCTCGGAGCAGGCCCCGGTGCTGATCATTCCGGACGTCCTGCCCCGCGCCGTCTGCCGACGCTTCATCGACTACTACGAAGCCGGCAACGCCGCTCCGAGCGGCTTCATGCGCGACATCGACGGGCGGACCCAGGGCTTTCTCGATCCCAAGATGAAGCGCCGGAAGGACATCCATATCGCCGACCGCGACCTGCAGATGGTTCTCCGTGCGGCCCTGGTGCGCCGCGTCGTCCCCGAGATCCGCAAGGCATACTGCTACGACGCCACGCGGATCGAACGCTACATCGTCGCTTGCTACGAGGACTCCGACAAAGGCTTCTTCGGCTCCCACCGGGACAACGAGACCAAGGCGACCTGCCACCGTGCCTTCGCCGTCAGCCTCAACCTGAACAGCGAGGAGTACGAGGGCGGCGGCCTCCGGTTTCCGGAGTACGCGAGGCACACCTACAAGCCGGCGACCGGCTGCGCCGTGGTGTTCTCCTGCTCCCTGCTTCACGAGGCGCTGCCGGTGACGCGGGGCCGCCGCTACGTCACCCTGCCGTTCCTGTACAACGACGAAGCCGCGCACCGACGTGCCGAGAACCTGAAGTTCCTGAGCGACACCCCGCCGACCACGATCGAGGCCGCCCCCGCCGGGCCGGTGCCCGCCTGACGGCGGTCGCCCGCCACCCGCCTCACTCGCCGACCGGCTGTCGTCGGAACCGCCGGGCGTCGTGGTTGCTGGCGATCGTGCAGCCCAGGTCGCGGATCACCCCGTCGTCGAGCCCGTAGACCCAGCCGTGCACCGACAGCAGTCGACCGCTGCGCCACGCGTCCTGCACCACCGGCGTCTGCACCACCCGCATGACCGTCTGCTCGACGTTCAGCTCGCACAGCCGCGCCAGCCGCGCCCGCGCATCCGGGAGCGTCGCCAGGTCGGCCTCGAACCGTTCGTGCAGGTCCTTGATCGGGCGCAGCCAGTGGTCGATCAGGCCATGGCGCTGACCGTCGACGGCAGCCGCAACGCCGCCGCAGCCGTAGTGGCCGCAGACGATGATGTGAGAGACCCGCAGGACCTCGACCGCGAACTGCAGCACCGACAGCCCGTTCAGGTCGCTCGGATGCAGCAGGTTCGCGACGTTGCGGTGCACGAACACCTCGCCGGGCTCCAGGCCGGTGATCACGTTGGCCGGCACCCGGCTGTCGGAGCAGCCGATCCACAGGTACTGCGGCGCCTGCAGCCCCGACAGCCGCCTGAAGTAGTCCGGGTCGCTGGCGACCCGCTCCGCGGCCCAGGTCTTGTTGTGCTGGAGCAGATCCTCGATCATTCGGCCGATCCCTTCATTCGCCTGCCTCTCTGCTCGCCCGGTTCATCTTCGGCGTTGCGTGGTTTAGAGTCTTCAGCCGCGGCATCCAAGCCCATGTCTCAACACAGGAGACGCCGACCATGCCCCTGGACAAATTCCGCCGCTCCCTTGCCGGAGAGGCACCGCCGGAAGGCGCCTCGCCCGCCCTCGCCGCCCTCTGGCACCAGGGCCGCGGCGACTGGCAGGCCGCGCACGAGGCCGTGATGTCCGACGGTAGCAAGGAGGCCGCCTGGGTGCACGCCCACCTGCACCGCGTCGAGGGCGACGAGTCGAACGCCGCCTACTGGTACAACCGCGCCGGGCAACCGCACTGCCAGGAGCCGCTCGATTCCGAGTGGGCCGATCTGGTGATCACACTGATGCCGGGCTGATCGCCGGTAACCAGCCCGCCGCCTCGCGCGCCGGCTCGGCGAGCCGCGCCAGGCAGAAGATCGTGAACAGGACCTGCGCCGCCGCATGGGCGGTGTTCGAGCTGGTGTCGTACTGCGGCGCCACCTCGACCACGTCGCCGCCGACCATCGGCAGCCCGGCCAGGCCGCGCAGGATCTCGAGCGCCTCCAGCGAGGTCATGCCGCCGATCTCCGGTGTGCCGGTGCCGGGCGCGAACGCCGGGTCCAGGCTGTCGACGTCGAACGACACGTAGAACGGCTGGTCGCCGACCACCGCCCGCGCCTTCTCCGCCACCGCTGCCGGCCCGAGCTTCAGCACGTCCTCGGCGTGCACCACGGTCATGCCCGACTCGTAGGAGAACTCCCAGAGGTATTCGGCGGCGCCGCGGATGCCGATCTGGATGGTGCGCTCGGGATCGAGCACCCCCTCCAGCACCGCCTGCCGGAACGGCCCGCCATGGTGGAACTTGGCGCCCTCGTACGGCCCGCTGGTGTCGCAGTGGGCATCGATGTGGACCAGCCCCAGCGGCCGGCCGCGCCCGAGCGCCTTCAGGATCGGCAGCGAGATCGAGTGGTCGCCGCCGATCGCCAGCGGCACCACGCCGGCGGCGCGGACGCGCTCGAAGCAGGCTTCGATGTCGGCATGGCAGCTCACCAGGTCGTAGCGGCTGCGCATCATCACGTCGCCGACGTCGGCGACCGCGCAGTCGGCCAACGGCGCGATCTTCAGCTGATGCTCGTACGGCCCGACCCGCTCGATCGCCCGGACCGCCCGCGGACCCAGGCGCGAGCCTGCCCGGTTGGTGACCCCGAGGTCCATCGGCACGCCGATCAGCGCGTAGTCCAGGCCGTCCAGGTCCAGCGCATCGTCCTTCAAGGGCCGGTGTGGGGCGTCCAGGAAGGTCGATACCCCGGCGAACGGCCACGGCCGCCGGCCGGCCTTGAAGATCCGTCGGCCGACCTCGGCGAACTCCGGGTCGAAGATCGTGCCCTCCGGGGCCTGACCGTACTTCTCCCTCAGGGCGCGCAGCTTGTCCTGGTCCATGGACCGCCTCCGGTCGTCGGGTCGTTGCAGGTTGTCGGCTTCGACATAGCAGACCCGGTGCCGGCCGTCTCGCCCTGCCGGCCGTCTCGCCCTGCCGGCCGTCTCGCCCTGCCGACCGTCGCCCCGCTACGCGTCGCCGAACACCGCCGAGGCGTCGGCCAGCAGGCGGCGCAGCGCTTCGCCGCCGTCGGTTCCCAGCCGGTCGCGGACCGTCAGCTCCGCCTCCCGCCAGACCGGTCTGGCCCGCTCGAGCATCCGGCGACCCTCGGGGGTCAGTTCGACGACCCGGGCCCGGGCGTCGCCGCCGCGCCCGAGCCGGACCCAGCCGGCCTTCTGCAGCGGCCCGAGGTTCCGGGTCAGCGTGGTCCGGTCCATCATCAGCCGGTCGGCGAGGTCCGTAATCGAGGGCTGTTCGACCTGGGACAGGGTGCTCAGGACGGAGTATTGGGTCAGCTTGAGGCCGGTCGAGCGCAGCGCGTCGTCGTAGAACTGGCAGACCCGTCGCGTCGCCCGTCGGAGCGCGGCGCCGGTGCAGCGCATCTCTGCGACGATTGATGCCGTATCGGCACCGGATCCGGTGCCATCGGTCGGTTCGGCCATGATTGACTCTTGCGTGCAGCTACACCAGTGTAACTGCACGTATGATATCCCATCCGTCGGCGATGTGCCAGCGGCCCAGTCACGAGGCTTCCATGTCCAGCACCGCGTCCCCCCATCCCGCTCCCGCCGACTACGGCTGGCGCACGCCCCTGGTGGTGATCCTGGCGGGCTGCCTGATCGCCATGGTCGGCTTCGGTATCCGCTCGGTGTTCGGGCTGTTCCTGGAGCCGATGACGGTCGCGCACGGCTGGGACCGCAGCACTTTCGGCCTGGCGATGGCGATCCAGAACCTGCTGTGGGGCGTCGGCGTCCCGATCGCCGGCATGATCGCCGATCGCTACGGCCCGTCCCGGGTGCTGGCCGCCGGCGCCGTGGTCTACGCGGTCGGCGTCTGGGGCTTCGCCCACGCCGGCACGGCGTTCGAGCTGCACCTGTTCGGCGGTGTCCTGACCGGCCTCGGCGTGGCGTTCACCGCGTTCTCGCTGGCGATGGCGGCGATGGCCAAGGTGGTCGGGCCGGAGCGCCGCTCGCTCGCGCTCGGCCTCGGGACCGCGTCGGGCTCGTTCGGCCAGGTGGTGTTCTCGCCGCTCGGCCAGGCCTTCATCCACCAGTTCGGCTGGGAGCCGGCGCTCGGCTATCTGGCGCTGTCGGCACTGCTGGTGATTCCGCTGGCCTTCGTGCTGCCGAACGTCCAGGCGCCGAAGGGCGAGACGATGCAGAACCAGAGCCTGATGCAGGCCCTGCGGGAGGCCAGCGGCCACCGCGGCTACGTCCTGCTGACGGTCGGGTTCTTCGTGTGCGGCTTCCACGTCGCGTTCATCACGGTGCACTTCCCGGCCTACGTCACCGACCTCGGCCTCGACCCGGCGGTCGGCGCCACCGCCCTGGCGCTGGTCGGGTTCTTCAACATCGCCGGCTCGTTCGGTTCCGGCATGTTCGGCCAGCGCTTCAGCAAGAAGACCGGGCTCGCCTGGATCTACTTCCTGCGCTCGGTCGCGATCGTCGGCCTGCTGCTGGCACCGAAGACCGACCTGACGATCTACCTGTTCGCCGGGGCGATGGGGCTGCTGTGGCTGTCGACCGTGCCGCTGACCACCGGCATCGTCGCGCAGGTGTTCGGGGTCCGCTACATGGCGACCCTGTTCGGCGTGGTGTTCCTCAGCCACCAGCTCGGCAGCTTCCTGGGGGTCTGGCTCGGCGGCTACCTGTACGACACCGTCGGCTCCTACGACGGCGTGTGGTGGGCCGGGGTGGCGCTCGGCCTGGTGGCCGCCGGCATCCACGTCGCCATCGACGAGAAGCCGCTGGCCCGCCTGACGCCCGCCACCGCCTGAACCGACCAAAGGGCTGGACAGGCGCGGCGCGAGGAACAATACCCACGGCATGAGCCGCCTCCTCGCCCGCGTCGTCCAGCCGCTCGAAGCCGCCGTCGTCCTCGGCTTCTATTCGCTGTTCGGCCTGCTGCCGCCGGCCGCCAGCTCGGCCGTCGGCGGCTGGCTGCTGCGGCGCGTCGGTCCGCTGCTGCGCGCCCACCGGGTGGCGCGCAGCAATCTCGAACGGGCGTTCCCCGACAAGACCGCCGGCGAGATCGCCGGCATCCTGGACGGCATGTGGGACAATCTCGGCCGCAACATCGGCGAGTTCCCGCATCTGCGCACCCTGCTCGCCAACCCGGACGCGGTCGAGGTCGCGGGCACCGAGGTCATCCAGGCGCTGCACGACGCCGGCAAGTCGGTGATGTTCATCGGTGCCCACCTGGCGAACTGGGAGATCGCGCCGGCCATCGCACTGCGCTCCGGCTTCACCGCGGACTACATCTACCGGGCTCCGAACAACCCCTGGGTGGACCGCCTGATGGCCCGGCGCCGGGTCGATCCCGAGGGCCGGCTGATCCCGAAGGGCGCCGAGGGCGGCCGGCGGGCGATGGCGGCGATCAAGGCCGGCCGCTCGCTCGGCATCCTGATCGACCAGAAGATGAACGAGGGCATCGAGGCGCGGTTCTTCGGCCGTCCGGCCATGACCACCCCGGCGTTCGCCCAGCTCGCCATGCGGTTCGGGCTGCCGGTGGTGCCGATCCGGTTCGAGCGCCTGGGCGGGCCGCGATTCCGGGTCACCGTCGACCCGCCGCTGGAGGTCGCGTCCACCGGCGACCGGACGGCCGACGTCGCCGCCATGGTCCAGGCCGCCAACGACCACATCGAGGCCTGGGTGCGCGATCGCCCCGAGCAGTGGTTCTGGGTGCACCGCCGCTGGCGGGAGAAGCCGGCGGTCAGCGCCCCGGACGCAGCGCCAGTATCGTCATGAGCGCGAACGCCAGGAGCGAGGCGGCGAACCGCACGTGGTTCCAGAACGTCCAGCGCTCCGAGTAGTCAGACCACGCCTGGGCCGGATCGACCGCCGCGGGATCCAACGCCGCCAGCGCCTCGTTCATCGGGACATTCACGACCGCGGTGATCCCGACCGCGAGGAGGCAGAGCGCCAACGCCAGGACGGCGACCAAGCCGGCCGCGGCACCGGCCCGGCGCCAGAGGAATGCCGCCGCCACGGTGGTCGCCAGCGGCGCCCCGAAGAACGAAGCGGCGAACAGCGGGTTGCGGACCACCCGGTTGATGCCTTGCATGGCGGCGATGGCCGCCTCGGGCGCCGAGTCGTCCAGGCCCCACATCACGCTGTTGCTGTAGGCGTAGAAGAAGCCGGCGAGCAGGCCGAGCAGGAGGACGCTGACGAGGTGAAGAAGCCGCGTCACGCCCCCTCTCCCCGCCTCACCCGACCGCCGCCGCGGCCGCCGGCCGCTCGTCCTCACGGAACTGCAGGGCGTGCAGCCGGGCGTACAGACCGCTGCGGGCCAGCAGCTCGGCATGGGTGCCGGACTCGACCACCCGGCCGCGCTCGAACGCGTGGATGACGTCGGCGCCGTGCACCGTCGACAGCCGGTGTGCGATCACGATGGTGGTGCGGCCGACCATCAGGCGGGCGAGCGCCGCCTGGATCTGGCGCTCCGACTCGGTGTCGAGCGCGCTGGTCGCCTCGTCGAGCAGCAGGATCGGCGCGTCCTTCAGGATCGCCCGGGCGATCGCGATGCGCTGGCGCTGCCCGCCCGACAGCTTCAGGCCGTGCTCGCCGACCCGGGTGGCGTAGCCGTCCGGCATCTCCGAAATAAAGCCGTGGGCGGCCGCCGCCTCGGCCGCGGCGCGAACCTCGTCGTCGCTGGCGTCCGGCCGGCCGTAGCGGATGTTCTCGGCGACCGTGTCGTCGAACAGCACGACCTCCTGGCTGACCACCGCGATAGCGGCGCGCAGGCTCTTCACGGTCAGCTCGCGGACGTCGCGGCCGGCCACCTTCACGGTTCCCTGCTGGACGTCGTAGAACCGCGGAATGAGTTGCAGAACGGTGCTCTTACCGGCGCCGGACGGGCCGACCAGGGCGGTCACCTTGCCGGCCGGCGCCTTCATGTCGAGCCCGGCCAGCGCCTCGGTGCCGTCGGGATAGCTGAAGCTCACGCCATCGAACGCGACAGCGGCCGGGGCGCGTTCCAACGCGACCGCGCCCGGCGCGTCGGCGATCGACGACTGCCGGTCGAGCAGGGCGAACAGCCGGTCGGCCGAGGCCAGCCCCTCCTGCAGGGTGGTGTTGACCTTGCCCAGGCCGCGCAGCGGCTGGTAGGCCATCAGCACCGCCGCGATGAACGAGAAGAACGCGCCCGGCGTGGTGACCCCGTCCATCACCCGCAGGCCGCCGTAGACGATCACGCCGGCGACCGCGACGCCGCCGAACACGTCGATGATCGGCTGCACGGCGGCGCGCACCCGGCCCTGCCGGAACGCCAGCCGGAACATCGCCTCGATCACCGCGCCGACACGCCGGCGCTCGGCCTCCTCCATGCCGTAGGCCTTGATCACCCGGATGCCGTGGAACGCCTGGCCGAGCAGGGTCGTCAGCTCGCCCATGCGCTCCTGCGACTCGCCCGAAACCCGGCGCATGCGCTTGCCGAGCCTCTGGATCGGCGCCACGGTGATCGGCGCCACGACGAGCGCGATCAGGGACAGCAGCCAGTCCTGGTAGACCATCACCCCGGCCAGGAACACGATCGACAGGCCGTCGCGGCCGAGCCCGACCAGGGCGGTCGACACCGCCTGCCGCAGCGCCTGGACGTCGAAGGTGAAGTGCGAGACCAGGGTGCCGGTCTGCCGGCTCTGGAACAGCGCCACGTCCTGGTCCAGCAGGTGCCGGAACAGCCGGTCCTGCACGTCGGCGACGATGCGCTGCCCGACGAACGCCAGCACCGCCTCCTGCAGGTAGGCGGCGGTCGACTTGACCGCGAAGATCGCCAGCACGGCGCAGCCGATCAGCCACAGCATGTCGCGGTCGCGGTCGACGAACACCTTGTTGACCACCGGGTCCAGCAACCAAGCCGTGCCGGCGGTCGCCGCCGCCACCACCGCCGACGCCACCGCCGCGCCGACCAGCCAGACGGCATAGGGCCGTACGAACTCCCGCCACAGCCGGCGGATCAGCGGCAGGCTGCGCTGGTCGTCGATCGGGATCCGGGACTTCTCGGGCTTGCGGGCGCTCATCGGCTCTCGGGCGATGCCGGCGACCTGCCGCCGCGGCATCCGGTATCGGGTCTTGCGAGCTTGGCCATACGGTCCGTGACGCGCTTTCCAGCGCGTAGGCGCTGTGTTAGTGGGTACCGCCCGCTCAACCTAGTGCCGAACGTCCGATGGCGCCACAGATTGTTGGCCGGACGCCCGCGGAGCCATGCGCCTTCCGCGCGGTCGCCGGGGAGGTCCGCCATCACGCCGGTTGATGCAGTACCCGAGGAACCCGGCCGCCGACACGCCGGCGCATTGGCGACCGGCGTCCTGTCCGCCGGGCTGTTCCTGTTTCCGGCCGTCGCCGCCGTCTCCAAGCAGGCGATGGCCCCGATCGCCATCGCCCTGGCCGTGGCGCTGCTGGCGGTGGCGCTGTGGCAGGACCGTCGGTCCGCCCGGCCGTGGCCGCCGGTCGCCCTGCTGTTCGCCGCCTTCGCCAGCTATGTCGCGGTCTTCCACCTGCCGCCCGCGCTCGGCGACGGTGGATCGGCGGAGACACTCCTCAAACTCGGCATGCTGGCGCTGATGCTCTGGCTCGCCTCCGCCGGATGGACCGGCCTCGTCCGGACCGCGCGTCTGAACCGCGCGGCCCTGTGGGCACTGGCCGGGCTGGCTCTCGGGTCGGCGTTCCTGATGATCGAGCTGACCTTCGACTCGCCGTTGCACCGCCTGTCCGACGGCATTCCGTCGGGCGTGACCGTCGATCCGGCCCGCAACAACCGCCCGGCAGTGGCCCTGCTGCTGCTGGCTATCCCGCTGGCCGGCCTGCTGGCCCGCCGGGTCGGGCGCGGTCCGGCGGTCCTGGCGGTCCTGCTGGGCGCCGCCCCGGTCCTGGCCGGCCAGTCGGCGGCGGCCTGGGTGGCGGGCGCCGTCGCGGTTCCGGTGTACCTCGCGGCACGCCTCTGGCCGCGGCCCGTCCTGGTCGCCGGCGGCGTATTGGCGCTGGTCTTCGTCGTCGCCGCACCGCCGATCCTGGCCACCGCCTATCAGGTCGCGACCCGCAACGAGATCCGCATGCCGCTGTCGTTCACCGACCGGCTGGAGATCTGGGACCATGCGGCCGGCGAGGTGAGGACCGCCCCCTGGCTCGGCCACGGGCTCGGTTCCGTCAAACACCTGCCGCTGACCGCCGAGCAGCGCGCCCGCTACCGCTTCCACAAGGCGCCGTCGACCCATGCCCACAACGCAGCCCTGCAGGTCTGGGTCGAGTTCGGGGCGATCGGGATCGCCGCCGGCCTCGTCCTGCTGGGGCTGGGGGCAGTCGCAATCTCACGGCTGAACAAGGCTGCACAGGCGATCGCGCTGACCACCGCGTCGGCGCTGCTGGTGATCGGCATGCTGTCGTTCGGCCTGTGGCAGGAGACCTGGCTCGGCCTGATCGGCGTGACGATCGTGCTGCTGCGGCTGGCGGCCTTGCCGGTCGATCCGGAGCCCTCGGCGTGACCGGCGCGCGCGAGGCGCCGGAGAGCGTGCTGGTCTATGTCGGCCTCGACCTGGTCGGCGACGGGCTGATGAAGCTGCCGTTCGTGCGGGCGCTGCGCAACGCCTGCCCCGACGCGCGCATCGTCTGGCTCGCCGGCAAGGGCCACAGCACCTACGGCGGCGTACTGGCGCCGCTGGTCGACGGGCTGATCGACGAGGTGGTCGACGACGCCGGTGTCGGCCAGGGCTGGGACGAGCTGCTGCGTCCGCCGCTCGCCGGCACCGCGCTCGCCGGGCAGCGCTTCGACCTGGTCGTCGACACCCAGCGCCGGGTCAAGACCACTCTGCTGCTGCGGCGGATCCCGCACCGGCTGTTCGTGTCGGGCGCCGCCGACTACTGGCTGTCCGACCGCCGACCGCCGCGCGGCCACCGGCGGCCGGCGGCGATGATCCGGCAGATGCTCGACCTGCTGGAGATCGCCACCGGCCGGCAAGCCGACCCGACGGTGACCCGCGCGATCGACCCCGCCGCTGAAGCACTGGCTGAAACCCTCCTCGGCGACGGACGGTCCTTCGTGGGCCTCGCCCCGGGCGCCGGCGGCCGCCGCAAGTGCTGGCCGCTCGACCGCTTCCTCGAACTCGGGCGGCGGGCTGCCGACCGCGGCCGCACCCCGGTGTTCCTGCTCGGTCCCGGCGAGGCGGAATGGGTCGACGCGGTCCGCACCGCCCTGCCGCAGGCGCTGCTGCCGCTGCAGGATCCGCGGGCCGGTGCGATGGCGGGATCGCCGCTGCTGACCATCGCGGTCGCCGGCCGGCTCGACGCGGCGGTTGCCAACGACAGCGGCGGCGGCCATATGCTGGCGGCCGCCGACATTCCGCTGCTGTCGCTGTTCGGCCCGACCCCGCCGGCGAAGTTCGCGCCGTTCGTCAGCCGCGGGACGATCGTGAGGGCGCAGGACTTCGGCGGCACCGAAATGGATGCGATACCCGTCGACGCCGTGGACGCGGCCCTCGAAACCCTGCTGACCGCCGCCTGCCCCGGACGCCGATGACCGACCTTCCCCACCACGCCGCCCCGGCCCCGCCGATGACGCCCGACGAGCGCCGCCGCGCCTGGCTGAACCTGCTGTTCGTCGACCACGGCTTCCTGCGACACTTCTACGTCCACCGCCACAAGGTGACCGACGGCGTGTGGCGGGCCGCCCAGCCGGCCCCGCATCACCTGGAGCGGTTCGCCGCCGAGGGCGTCAAGACCATCCTCAACCTGCGCGGCCCGCGGGTCGAGTGCGGCGCCTACCGGCTGGAGCGCGAGGCCTGTGCCCGGCTCGGCCTGACCCTGATCGACTTCCCGATCCGCTCGCGCTCGTGCCTGGACCGCGAGACCGTCCTGGCCGCCCTGGACCTGTGGGACGGGCTGGAGCTGCCGCTGGTCATGCACTGCAAGTCGGGCGCCGACCGCACCGGCTTCATGGCGACGCTGTACCTGTGGCAGCGCCGCGGCGTGCCGCTGCGCCGGGCGATGGACCAGCTGTCCTGGCGTTACGGCCACATCCGCCAGGCCAAGACCGGGGTGATCGACTTCTTCTACGAGAGCTACCTGGCGGCCGAGGCCAAATCCGGCATCGGCTTTCGAGAGTGGATCGCGACCGAGTACGATCCAAAGGCCCTGAACGCGGCGTTCCGGGAGAACTGGCTGGCCGGCATCCTGGTCAACAAGATCCTGCGCCGCGAGTAGCCCGGTCACCGTCGGAGGCCGCGATGACCCGTACAGTCCACGACGAGGTCCGATTCTGGCGGCACCCCGGGACCGGCCTCGAAGTGTTGAACGGCCGGTTCGGCGGCCACGCCTACGACCGCCACGCCCACGGCACCTACGCCATCGGCGTCACCCTGCACGGCCGGCAGGGCTTCAGCCATCGCGGCCGCCGGCACGTCAGCACCCCCGGCACCGTCATCGCCATGAACCCGGACGAGGCGCACGACGGCGAGGCCGCCGGCGACGAGGGGTTCGGCTACTGGATGCTGTACCCGGACGCCGAACTGTGGCGGAGCCTGCTGGTCGATGCCGCCGGCGGACCCGCGGATCCGCCGTTCTTCGCCGATACCCTGATCGCCGATCCCGCGACCGCGCGCGGACTGGTCCGCCTGTGCCGGGCGGTGAGCGACCCGGGTGCCAGCCGGCTCGCGGTCGACCATGCGCTGGCCGACGCCCTGCTGCCGCTGGCCCGGCGCCACGGACGCTCCGCGGCCCCGGCCGGGAGGACTTCGCGGGACGCCGCGGTCGCCCGCATCCGCGACCTTCTGCACGCCCACTACGACCGCGACTTCCGGCTCGAGGAGCTGGCGGCCGAAGCCGGGCGCAGCCGCTTCCAGGTCAGCCGCGCCTTCGCCGCCTCCTACGGGCTGCCGCCGCACGCCTGGCTGACCCGCCGGCGCCTCGAGGTCGCGCGCGAGCTGCTGCGGGCCGGCCAGCCGGCGGCCGAGGTCGCGGCGGCGGTCGGCTTCGTCGACCAGAGCCACCTGATCCGCCGGTTCAAGGCCAGCTACGGCATCACGCCCGGTCAGTTCCAGGCCGCCTGCACGGCCATCTGCACGAGCGTCCAATCCGGCTGACCGGGGATCTGCTAGCTGTGGTCTCAGGACACACCGGCGCCGGAGCAGACCATGTCGTTCGACACCAAGATCGCCATCGCCGTCAGGGCCGATCTCGCGACCTGGCAGAAGCTGAACGTCACCGCCTTCCTGGCGAGCGGGATCGCGGCGGCCGCGCCCGGCGTCATCGGCGAGCCGTATCGCGACGCCGACGGGGTCGAATACCTCGCGATCTTCGGCCAGCCGGTGGTGGTCCTGGCCGGCGACGCCCGGGCCCTGACGAAGGCCCATCGCCGGGCGCTCGACCGCAACCTCGCGCTGGCGGTCTACACCGACGGCATGTTCAGGACCGGCAACGACGCCGACAACCGCGCCGTGGTCGCGGCCCTGCCGACCGACGGCCTCGATCTCGCCGGGCTCGCCGTGCTGGGCGAACGGCGGGACGTGGACAAGGCGCTCAAGGACCTCAAGCTGCACCCCTGACGGGCTCACCGACCCTGCCCGCAGGTGATCAATCAGGCACCAATCTGATTAATTCGTTCGCATTTGCGGAATCGAGCCGCCGGACTGTTCCATAGCATGAGCCTAGCATCGCGCCGATTTCCGACACTTGGCGCGCACGCTCGACTCGTGTCACGGTTGGCACGACCGTTGCCATGCCAACGACGGTCGTCCTTCCTTCTGGCGTCAGGGTCCTCGTCGCCGTGCTACAACATATCGCCCACCGCCTGCTGATCTCGGTGCCGGTGCTGATCGGCGTCCTGCTGGTCGGATTCCTGCTGCTGCAGGTGGTCCCGACCGACCCGGCGACGGTGATGGCCGGGCCGACCGCCACCCATCAGGAGATCGAGGCGATCCGCGAGGCCATGGGCCTCAACGAGCCGGTCATCGTGCAGTTCGGCATCTATCTCGGCCGGGTCCTGCAGGGCGACCTCGGCCGGTCGATGATCTCCAACACCGCGGTCGCCACCGAGCTCGGCAACACCGTCGGGCCGACCGTCGAGCTGATGGTGGCCAGCCTGATCTGGGCGGTCCCGCTCGGCATCCTGCTCGGCACGCTGGCGGCGGTGCGGCGCGGCAAGCTCTCGGACCGCATCATCATGGCGGTCTCGGTCGCCGGGGTGTCGATGCCGATCTTCTGGTTCGGCCTGATGCTGATCCAGTACGCCGGTTTCCACTGGAAGCTGTTCCCGTTCCAGGGCCGCGGCGGGCCGCTGTGGACGCTCGACGGGCTGAACCACATCGTGCTGCCGGCGCTCACCCTCGGCGGGGTCTTCATCGGCCCGGTGGCGCGCATGACCCGGACCTCGCTGCTGGAGGTGCTGGGCAGCGACTTCGTGCGGACCGCCCGCGCCAAGGGCGTGTCCGAGCGCCGGGTGGTGGTCGGCCACGCGCTGCGCAACTCGCTGATCCCGGTGGTCACGCTGATCGGCCTGCAGATCGGCTTCCTGCTCGGCGGCGCGGTGGTCACCGAGACCATGTTCGCCTGGCCCGGCGTCGGCCGGCTGGCGGTCGGCGCCATCGTGTCGGCCGACTACGCGCTGGCCCAGGGCGCGATCCTGGTGCTCGCCCTCTCCTTCCTCCTGGTCAACCTGGTGGTCGACGTGCTGTACGCCTTCCTGGATCCGCGGGTGCGCGCACGATGACCGAGCTGTCAGCCACCCCCGCCGCCATCCTGCCGGACGACGCCCCGACCGAGCGCCTGAAGCGGCCGACGATCTGGCGGAAGCTGCGTCGCGACAAGGCCGCCATGCTGGCCACCGGCTTCCTGGTGCTGGTCGTCGCGCTCGGCGTCCTGGCGCCCTGGATCGCGCCCTACGACCCGTATGACAACAACCTGCGCATGATGCTGAAGCCGCCGAGCGAGGCGCACTGGCTCGGCAATGACGGCCAGGGCCGCGACATGGTCAGCCGGCTGCTGTTCGGCATCCGCACGACCCTGTCGATGGGCCTGCTCGCCGTGCTGGCCGGCGGCTCCATCGGGGCGATTCTCGGGCTGCTCGCCGCATACTTCCGCGCGATGGAAGGGCCGATCATGCGGGTGGTCGACGTGCTGCTGTCGTTCCCCTCGATCCTGTTCGGCCTGGCGATCGCCGCCGTGCTGGGGGCCGGGACCACCTCGATCACCATCGCGCTGACGGTCGCCGCAGTGCCGTCGATCGCCCGCATCACCCGCGGGGCGGCGCTGGTGGTGATGCAGCAGGAGTTCATCTCGGCCTGCCGGGCGATCGGCATGAGCGACATGCGCATCATGTTCCGGCACCTGCTGCCGAACTGCGCGTCGACGATCTTCGTCTACCTGACTCTGCAGCTCGGCCAGACCATCCTGCTCGGCGCCGCGCTCAGCTTCATCGGCCTCGGCGCCCAGCCGCCGACCGCCGAGCTCGGCACCATGGCGGCCGACGGCCGCAACTTCCTGTTCTTCGCGCCGCACGTCTCGACGATCCCGAGCGTGGCGATCTTCATGATCGTGCTCGCCTTCAACGTGCTCGGCGACGCGCTGCGCGACGTGCTCGACCCGCGGCTCCGCCAGTGAGGGGTGCGGGGCCCGGGAATGCCAACGGTCCAACGAGGCCAACGGATCAACAAGGAGGGTGAAGCGATGAGGACATCGAGACCGGCCGTGACGATGGGGGCGCTGGCGCTTGCCGCCCTGCTCCCGGCAACCGTGCTCGTGGGGGCCGCCCCGGCGGTCGCGGAGACGTCCGTGACGGTGATGCGGACGATCGACACCGACCGCTACGACCCGCACAAATCGACCGCGCGCTCGACCGCCGAGGCGCTGTTCATGGTCGGCGACACCCTGGTGGCCCTGGACCCCGACCTGAAGACCGTCCACCCGCTGCTCGCCAAGTCCTGGACGGTGTCCGACGACGGCAAGCTGTACACCTTCAAGCTGCGCGACGACGTCACGTTCTGCAGCGGCAAGAAGTTCACCGCCAGGGACGTGAAGGCCTCGATCGAGCGCTGGCTCGACCCGGAGACCAAGGGCGTGGTCAAGAACCGCGCCGGCGACGTCAAGGAGGTCCGCGCGGTCGACGACTACACGGTCGAATACGAGCTGACGCAGCCGTACTCCGAACTGCTGTACCAGATGACCCAGCACTTCCACACGATCATCAACATCGACCAGGTAAAGGCGCTCGGCGACGACTTCGGCGTCAAGGGCTTCGACGGCACCGGCCCGTTCTGCTTCGAGTCCTGGGAGCCGCGCAACGAGCTCGTTCTGAAGAAACACGAGGCCTACAAGTGGGGGCCGGCGTTCTACGGCACCTCCGGGCCGGCCAAGGTCGACAAGGTGATCTGGAAGATCGTGCCGGAGGACAACAACCGGGTCGCCGGCATCCAGGCCAACCAGGGTGACGCCACCCAGTACATCCCGTACTGGGCGGTCGACCAGCTCGAGGCCAATCCGCAGGTCTCGGTCACCAAGGCGCCGAACTACTTCTGGACCTACTTCGTCGGCTTCAAGATCACCCGCGAGATCGCCGACGACATCGCGGTCCGCAAGGCCCTGAACCTGGCGGTCGACCAGAAGGCGATCGCCGAGGGGCCGTTCTTCGGCAAGGCCGAGCCGGCCTACTCCTACATCCACCCGAACGTGCTCGACTACAACGCCCAGGGCGTCGACCAGTCGATCTTCGGCCACGATCCGGAGAAGGCCAAGGCGATGCTGGACGAGGCCGGCTGGAAGCTCGGCGACGACGGCTTCCGCTACAAGGACGGCAAGAAGCTCCACCTGCTCGCCTACAGCTTCACCAATATCTGGCAGCAGATCATGGAGGCGATGCAGGGCGACATGCGCAAGGTCGGCGCCGAACTGGAGATCCAGGTGTTCGACGCCACGGTGATCTGGGGCAAGCTGAAGACCCAGGACTTCGACATGTTCACCATGTCGTACCCGTACGTCTCGGCCGGCGACGCCATGAACCTGTACTTCCCGTCCGAGAACCGGCCGACTCCGAACCGGGTCAACTGGGCGCGCGACGACACCGACCAGTGGCTGAAGGAAGGCCGCGGCGCGCTGACCGCCGAGGACCGCTTCGCCGCCTACGCCAAGATCCAGAAGCAGGTGCACGACGCCGCGGTGTGGATCCCGATCGTCCACGAGCCGATGTTCGTGGCCGCCGGCCCGCGCCTTAAGCCGATCCCGGCGCACGGCATCTACGGTGCCGGCCTGTACAAGGGGCTGGGCATCGAGCTGAAGTGACCGCGCGCCGGCCGGTCTGAAACGGCAGCGGGGCCGCCCATCGGGCGGCCCCGTTCGCTATCCGGCACCGGTTGGCGGCCCGACGCCGGCATGCGAACGTCGCGCGATCCGGCCCGCTCCACCCTCGAGAGGTTCCCCATGACCGAATCCAATCCGTTCGCGGCCGGCGCCGCCTTCGTCGGCGGCGAGTACGTGCCGATCGGCCAGGCCTCGGTCTCGGTGCTGGACTGGGGCTTCACCAAGTCGGACGTCACCTACGACGTGGTGCATGTCTGGCACGGCGCGTTCTTCCGGCTCGACGACCACCTGGCACGGTTCGCGCGCTCGATGGCCGCCCTGCACATGAGCATCCCCTACGACAGCCGCGGGCAGGCCCGGATCCTGGCCGAGTGCGTCCGGCGCGCCGGCCTCGACGACGCCTATGTCGCGATGGTGACGACCCGCGGCGTCCCCCTGCCCGGCATGCCGCGGCAGCCGAGCCTGATGACCAACCGCTACATCGCCTACGCGATCCCGTGGATCGACGTGATCCCGGTCGACGTGCAGGAGCGCGGGGCCCACCTGATCGTCGCCGGAACGCCCCGGATCCCGTCGGAGAGCGTCGACCCGACGGTGAAGAACTACCACTGGGGCGACCTGGTGCGGGCGATGTTCGAGGCCGAGGCCGCCGGCGCCGACAACGCCGTGCTGCTGGACCCCGACGGCTACGTGACCGAAGGGCCCGGCTTCAACGTGTTCGCGGTGCGCGACGGCACCGTGCTGTCGCCGGACCGCGGCGCCCTGGAGGGGGTGACCCGGCAGACCGTGTTCGACATCTGCGCGGAGCTCGGCCTGCCGGTCCGGATCGGTCCGATGACCCGCGCCGACCTGCTGGAGGCCGACGAGATCTTCACCTCGACCACCGCCGGCGGGGTGATGCCGGCGGCGCGGATCGACGGCCGGATCCTGTCGAACGACCGGCCGGGGCCGGTGTCGCGGCGCATCCGCGAGACCTACTGGGCCTGGCACGAAGCCGGCCGGCACCTGACGCCGGTCGCCGACCTGCTGTGACCCCTAGATCCACTTCTCCATGAAGATCAGCTCGTCCCGGTCGTAGCCGAGCCGACGGTAGAACCGCTCGACCCCGGCGTTGTCCGGCTCGATCAGCAGGTTGACCTTGTCGCAGCCGATCGCCCTGAGGCGGTCCTCGGCCTCGGCCATCAGCCGGTCGCCGAGCCGGGCGCCGCGGGCCGACGGGTCGACCGCCAGCCGGTTGATCCAGCCGCGCCGCCCGTCCCAGCTGGCCATCACGCTGCCGACCACCTCGGCGCCGCACTCGGCCGCCAGGAACAGGCCCGGGGCGAACTCGATCAGGGCGGCCAGCCGTTGGTCGGTGTCGGACGCGCTCGGGTGCAGGCCGCAGCGGTCCCACAGAGCCCGCAGGGCCGGCAGGTCGGCGACGGTGACCGGACGGATGGCGATCGGGTCGGGCATGGCTGGTCTTCGCAGGACGTAGCGGCGGGTGGGTCCCGGCTCTCCGCGGCTTCGCCGCTACGGCCCGGATGAGGAGAAGAGATTGCACCACACTCCCTCATCCCGGACCGCATCGCCGCAGGCGAGGCGGAGCCGGGACCCACGAAGCGACGGGTGCCGGCCGGCCGCGCGCTACCGTCAGCTCGCCGGGATCTCCATGCCGCGCTGCACGGCCGGGCGGGCCATCAGGCTGTCGAACCAGCGCTTCACGTTCGGATAGTCGTTGAGGTCGACCTGCTGCCACTCGTAGCGCGCCACCCACGGCAGGATGGCGATGTCGGCGATCGAGTACTCGTCGTTCGCGAAGAAGCTCTTGCCCTCGAGGTGCTTGTCCATCACCGCGTACAGCCGCCGGCACTCGGTGCCGTAGCGCTTCTTGCCGTAGGGCACGTCCTCCTTGGCGGCGCGCTCGAAGTGGTGGACCTGGCCGAAGATCGGGCCGACGCCGCCCATCTGGAACATCAGCCACTGGATGACCTGGTAGCGCGCCGCGGTCTCCTGCGGCATCAGCTTGCCGGTCTTCTCGGCGAGATACATCAGGATCGCACCGGACTCGAACAGCGTGTACGGCTTGCCGCCGGGGCCGTCGGTGTCGACGATCGCCGGGATCTTGGAGTTCGGGTTGATCTTCACGAACTCCGGGGTGAACTGGTCGTCCTGGCCGATGTTGATCGGGTGGACGTTGTAGGGCAGCCCGAGCTCCTCGAGCATGATCGAGGCCTTGCGGCCGTTCGAGGTCTTCCAGGTGTACAGTTCGATCATCGGGTTCCCCCTCGTGTGATGACGCGCGACGCGGCGTGGCAGCGCGCGCGGACGGCGCGCCGGGAAAGACGGCTGCGACCTTATCCCGGCGGCCATGGCGGTCAAGCCTGCGGCGGGCTCACGAGTCCGGGAAGTCGACGGCCCCGATCGGGGAGCCGGGGATGTCGAGGCGCGAAGGACCGGCCGGCGTCACCGCCGACCGGCCGTTCGGTTCAGTGCCTCAGGCCGCCTTGCCGGCCCTGGCGTCCTGCAGCGCCTGCCAGATCGACAGCGGGGTCGCCGGCATGTCGATGTGGGTCAGGCCCGTGGTCTCGTGCAGGGCGTCGACGATCGCCGAGATCAGCGCCGGCGGCGCGCCGATCGCACCGGCCTCGCCCGAGCCCTTGATGCCGAGCGGGTTGGTGGTGCAGCGCACGTTGTGGACGTTGAAATCGAACATCGGCACGTCGCCGGCCCGCGGCAGGCCGTAGTCCATGAACGAGCCGGTCACCAGCTGGCCGCTGCCGTCCTCGTACACGGTGTGCTCGGTGACCGCCTGGCCGTAGCCCTGGACGATGCCGCCGTGCACCTGGCCGGCCAGCAGCGCCGGATTGATGGTCTCGCCGAAGTCGTCGACGATCGTGTAGCGCTCGATCCCGAAGGTGCCGGTGTCGGGGTCGATCTCCAGCTCGACGATGTGGCAGCCGTTCGGGTAGGTCGCGGCCTCCGGCTTGCGCTCGTGGATCTCGTCGAGGCCCGGCGTCATGCCGTCGTCCAGGTTCGCCGCCTCCTTCGAGGCCTTGGCCACCTCCTCGATGGTCATGCGCTTGTCGGTGCCGGCGACCGTGAAGATGCCGTCGGCGAACTCGATGTCGGCGGCCGCCGCCTCCATGGCGTTGGCGGCGATCTTCTTGGCCTTCTCGACGATCTGCCGGCCCGCCAGCAGCACCGCGGCACCGCCGACCGGGACCGAGCGCGAGCCGCCGGTCATGCCCTTCGGCACCTCGTCGGTGTCGCCCTGGATCACCCTGATCTTGTCGCCGTCGATCCCGATCGTGTCGGACAGGATCTGGGCGTACGCGGTCTCATGGCCCTGGCCGTTCGACTGGGTGCCGATGCGGATCTCGACCCTGCCCTCGTCGGTGAACCGGACGTCGGCGGTCTCCGGGCTGCCGCCGCCGCACTTCTCGATGTAGTAGCCCATGCCGATGCCGCGCAGCATGCCGCGCTTCTTGGCCGCCTCGCGGCGCGCCGGGAAGCCGGCCCAGTCGGCCTTCGCCATCGCCTCTTCCATGAGGGTCTGGAACTCGCCGGTGTCGTAGACGTTGCCGAGCGGGGTCTTGTACGGCATCGCCTCCGGCGGGATGAAGTTGCGGCGCCGCACCTCGTCGGGGGTCAGGCCCATCTCGTAGCCGACGCTGTCGACGACGCGCTCGATCAGGTAGGCGGCCTCCGGCCGGCCGGCGCCGCGGTAGGCGTCGGTCGGGACCGTGTTGTTCAGCACGCCCTTCACGTTCACATAGACCAGCGGGATCTTGTAGACGCCCGACAGCATGTGGGTGCCGGCGGCGGTCGGGATGAACGCGCCCATGTGGTGGAGATAGCCGCCGAGGGCGGCGTAGGTGGTCACCCGCAGCGCCTGGATCACGCCGTCGGCGTCGACCGCGGCTTCGGCGTAGGAGATGTTGTCGCGGCCCTGGGCGTCGCTGACGAACGCCTCCGAGCGCTCCGGCAGGTACTTCACCGCCCGCTTCAGCTTGCGCGAGGCCCAGGTGCAGAGCGCCTGCTCCGGGTACAGGAAGATCTTCATGCCGAAGCCGCCGCCGACGTCGGTGGTGCGGCAGCGCAGCTTGGCCGGGTCGATCTTCAGGATCGCCTCGGCCAGCAGGGTCTGGAACACGTGCGGGCCCTGGGTCGACGACCACAGGGTCGAGCGGTCGGTCGCCGGGTCGTACTCGGCCACGATCGGGCGCACTTCCATGGAGTTCACGACGATGCGGTTGTTGACCACCCGCACCTTCACGACCTTGTGGGCCTTGGCGAACGCCGCGTCGACCCCGGCCTCGTCGCCGTCCTGCCAGTCGAAGGCCAGGTTGTTCGGAATGTGGTCGAACAGCTGCGGCGCGCCGTCGGCGACCGCACCCTCGGTGTCGACGGTCGCCTCCAGCTCGTCGTAGTCGACCTCGATCAACTCGGCCGCGTCGCGCGCCTGCACCGCGGTCTCGGCGATCACCAGGGCGACCGGCTCGCCGACGTGGCGGACCTTGTCCAGAGCCAGGATCGGCCGCGGGGTGTCGGCGCGCGGGCTGCCGTCCTTGTTGTTGGCCGGCGGCACGCACGGCAGGTCGCCGAGGCCGTCGGCCTTGACGTCGGCGCCGGTGTAGACCGCGATCACGCCGGGGGCCGCCTTGGCCGCCTCGACGTCGATCCCCTTGATCACCGCGTGCGCCACCGGCGACCGCAGGATCGCGGCGCGCGCGGCACCCTCGACCTCGATGTCGTCCGTGTACCGCCCGGCCCCGGTCAGCAGCCGGTTGTCCTCCACGCGATGCACGCCCTGACCGATTGCGAACTTCACCATGTCGCTGTCTCCGCTTGCGCGATGATGTGAGGTTCCTTCGGATACCGGCACGCTGCGCGGCGGCACGGCCGAGGCTCCGAGGAGAACGTTGTCTGTATACATTTTAGAGCGGATTCGCGCGAACGCCACCCCTCCTGTTGCAGTGCATCATTGCCGCCGGCGAACGGCTCGGTGGGTGACGGCCGCGGCGGGCTGGGCTATCAGGGGACACCGCAATCCGCCGTTGCTGAAAGGCCCCCCATGCCCGCCGAGATCGAACGCAAGTTCCTGGTGACCGGCCGGGGCTGGACCGGGCACGCCGGCCTGCCGGTCCGGATCCGGCAGGCCTACCTGGCGCAGACCGACAAGGCGTCGGTGCGGGTCCGCATCAAGGGCGACGACGCCGCCTTCCTGACGATCAAGAGCGCGGTACCCGGACTGTCGCGCCTGGAGGTCGAGACCGAGGTTCCGGTCGCCGAGGCCGAGGAGCTCCTGGAACTACGCCAGGGCGCGGTGATCGAGAAGCAGCGCTATGCGGTGCCGTATGCCGGGCTGGTCTGGGAAGTCGACGTGTTCGAGGGCGAGAACGCCGGGCTGGTGATCGCCGAGGTCGAGCTGCCGGGCGAGGACTTCGCGGTCACGCTGCCGGACTGGGTCGGCGAGGAAGTCACCCACGAGCGCCGCTACTACAACGCCCAGCTCGCCACCGACCCGATCCGCGGCGCCTGAGACCGGGCGTGTGGGTCCCGGCTCTCCGCGGCTACGCCGCTACGGCCGGGATGAGGGAGTAGAGGACGCCCGCCACAGCCTCATCCCGGACGCCGCGACAGCGGCGAGCCGGGACCCATCACCGAACCGCCCCTTCATTCTCCCAATACGTGACGCCGGCCCGGATCCGGGCCTATGCTCGTCCTCCCACCCAGGTCTTTCCCCCGACCAGCCCCGGAGGCTCCCGCCATGCGCGTCGTCATCGCCATGATGCAGCACGAGACCAACACCTTCTCGACCGTGCCGACGCCGCTGGCCCGGTTCTCGCGCGGCAACCCCGAGCCGGTCCCGCTCGAGGGCCAGGCGGCGATCGAGGCGTTCCGCGGCACCGGCACCGCGCTCGGCGCCTTCATCGAGCTGTGCGAGGCCGAAGGCGTCGAGATGGTCGCCCCGCTGGCAGCCAGCGCCTGGCCGAGCGGGCCGGTCGAGGACGCCGCCTACGCGTACATGACCGACCGGATCTGCGACGCGGTGGCGAAGGGCTGCGACGCCATCCTGCTGCACCTGCACGGCGCCATGGTGACCGAGAGCCTGGAGGACGGCGAAGGCGCTTTGCTGGCGCGGGTCCGGGCGCTGGCCCCGAACACGCCGATCGGCGTCGCGCTCGACATGCACACCAACCTGTACCCGGCGATCGTCGACAACGCCGACGTGGTCGCCGGCTACCAGACCTACCCGCACATCGACGTCTACGAGACCGGGATGCGGGCGGCGAAGCCGATCTTCGCCATGCTGAAGGGCAAGGCCAGGCCGACCATGGCGTGGGGCAACCGGCCGATGCTGCCGCACGTCATGCGCCAGGGCACCGACGACTTCCCGAACAGCGAGATCCAGGCGCTGTGCAAGCGGATGGAGGCCGAGGGCGCGCTGAGCGCCACCTTCTTCACCGGCTTCCCGCACGCCGACATCGAGCTGGCCGGCTCCAGCGCGGTGGTCGTGACCGACGGCGACCAGGCCAGGGCCGAGGCGCTGTGCAAGGAGATCCTGGACCTGGCCTGGAAGGAGCGGGCCGCCTTCGTCTACGAGATCGAGCCGCTGGAGCAGTCGCTGGCGCGCGCCCGGACCATGACCGACGGCCCGATCGTCCTGCTCGACCACTACGACAACGCCGCCTCCGGCGGGTCGATGGACAGCATGACCGTGCTGAAGGGCATCCTGGAGGCCGGGCTGGACAACGTCGCCGCTTTCGCGATCTGCGACCCGGACGCGGTTGCGGCGATGGCGAAGGCCGGCGTCGGCTCGACCGTCACGCTGGCGCTCGGCGGCAGGACCGACATGCCGTCGATCGGTCGCAAGGGCGAGCCGCTGACCGTCACCGGCCGGGTGCGCCTGCTGTCGGACGGCCGGTTCCGCAACATCGGGCCGATGAGCCGCGGCGTGCTCAACGACATGGGCCCGACCGCCGTCCTGGACACCGGCAAGGTCGAGATCGTCGTGGTCTCGACCCAGCAGGAACCGAACGACTATGCCTGCTTCCAGAGCCTGGGCATCGATCCGACCGCCAAGCGCTACCTGATGCTGAAGAGCCGTATCCACTGGCGCGCCGGCTTCAAGCCGATCGCCAAGCAGATCGTCGACTGCGCCGGCGTCGGGGTTTGCACCTCGGACTACTCGATGCTCGACTTCAAGCACGTCCGACGGCCGATCTACCCGCTCGACGAGGATCTGCAGCCGACCTCGACCGCCCGCTGAGCGACCGGAGCCCGCCTTGTCCCAGCCCGCATCCGCAACTCCGGCCGAACGCAGCGGCACCCCGCTGCTGGCCGTCGGCCTGCTGGCGATGATCGCGGTGCTGTGGGGGTTCAACTGGCCGATCATGAAGGTCGGGCTGGCGGAGATCCCGCCCTGGGTGTTCCGGGCCGGCGCCAGCATCGTGTCCTGCGCCGGGCTGTTCGCGATCTCGGCGTTCAACGGCCATTCCCTGCGGGTACCGCCCGGCGCCTGGCGGCAGCTGATCGTCGGCGGCCTGCTGAACATCACCCTGTTCAACGTGTTCGTGGCCTACGGCATCACCCTGATGGACGCCGGCCGGGCCGGCATCATCGCCTACACCATGCCGCTGTGGGCGACCGTGATCGGCACCGTCGTCCTGAAGGAGAGGCTGAGCGGCCGGGCGGTCGCCGGGCTGGTGGTCGGGCTGGTCGGCATGGCGCTGCTGTTCTCGGTCGACGCGGCGGCGCTCGGCAACTCGACGCTCGGCCCGCTGCTGATCCTCGGCGGGGCGGTGTCCTGGGGTGCCGGGACCGTGGTGATCAAGCACGCCCGGCTGTCGATGCCGGTCACCGTGGCGGTCGGCTGGCAGCACCTGATCGGCGTGATCCCGATCGCCATCGTCGCGGTCGCATGGGACTGGCAGAACATCGGGACGGTCACCGTCGGCCCGCTGCTGTCGCTGGCCTACAACATGCTGATCACCGGGATCATCTGCTACTGGGCGTACTTCACCGTGGTGGCGATGCTGCCGGTGGTGGCCTCGACCGTCGGCACCCTGATGGTGCCGGTGATCGGCGTGTTCGCGAACCAGCTGATGTTCGGCGTCACCCCGCACCTGGTCGACTACACCGCGCTCGCCTGCGTCGCGGTTGCGGTGTTCCTGGTCGTGGTCCGCCCGCGCCGGCGACGGTAGCCGGCGACGCGGCGGCGGGTGGGCCCCGGCTCGCGCTTCGCGCGTCCGGGATGAGGGGCGGAGAGAGGGTTGCCTGTAGACCCCTCATCCCGGCCGGAGCGGCGGAGCCACGGAGAGCCGGGACCCACCGGCCGCATCGACGGCCCCCCTCGACGCAGCCGACCACCAAGACGATGATGCCCCGGACAGCCAATCGGAGGACGACATGGCCCGCTTCACCAACAAGGTCGTCGCGATCACCGGCGCCGCCGGCAATCTCGGCCGGGCGGTTGCCGCGCGGTTCGCCAGCGAGGACGCCGCGCTGGTGGTGATCGACCGGGACGCCGAGCGCGCCGCCGCGCTGGCCGGCGAGTTGCCCGGCGACCATCTCGGGATCGCCGTCGACCTGCTGGACGCGGCCGCGGTGAAGACCGCGCTGGCCTCCGCCGCCGGCCGGATCGGCACCATCGACGTCGCGGTCGCGCTGGCCGGCGGCTTCGACATGGGCCCGCCGGTGCACGAGACCGAGGCCGAGGCGTGGGAGCGGATGCACCGGCTCAACATCGGGACGCTGCTGCCGCTGCTGGCGGCGGTGACCCCGGGCATGATCGCCCAGGGCTCCGGCAAGATCGTCACCGTCGGCGCTCATGCCGCCCTCAAGGGGGTAGCCGGCATGGGCGCCTACTGCGCCGCCAAGTCGGCGGTGATGCGGGCGACCGAGAGCGCGTCGGCCGAGCTGCGCGGCAAGGGCATCAACGTCAACTGCGTGCTGCCGACGATCCTCGACACCCCGCAGAACCGCACCGCCATGCCGAAGGCCGACCCCGGCAAATGGGTGGCGCTCGACGACCTGGCCGCGGCGATCGCGTTCCTGGCCTCCGACGACGCCCGCGCCGTGCACGGGGCGCTGCTGCCGGTGACCGGCCTGTCGTGACGAACCCGGGGTTGGCCGAGCCGGCCGGGCGCGCCATATCCCGATCATGACCCGCCGCATCCCGCACCCGGACCGCCGCACCGTCCTGGCATCGCTGGCCGCGACCGCCGGCCTCGGAACCGTACCGCTGCGAGCCGCCGACGCCCCGCCCCTCACCCGCCCGATCCCGGCGACCGGCGAACGCGTCCCCGTCGTCGGCATGGGAACCTGGATCACCTTCAACGTCGGCGACGACCAGGGGCTGCGCGACCGGCGCCTGGAGGTGCTGCGGACCTTCTTCGAGCTGGGCGGCCGGGTCGTCGATTCCTCGCCGATGTACGGCACGGCGGAGGACGTGATCGGCTACTGCCTGTCGCGGCTGCCGGCCGACGTGCCGCTGTTCTCGGCCACCAAGGTGTGGACCTGGTGGCAGAACAACGGGCCGGAACAGATGGCGGAATCCCGCCGGCTGTGGGGTGTCGAGCGGTTCGACGCCATGCAGATCCACAACCTGCTGAACTGGGAGGGCCACCTCGAGACCCTGCTGGCCGACAAGCAGGCCGGCCGGGTCCGGCTGATCGGCATCACAACCTCGCACGGCAGCCGGCACGCCGAAATGGAGCGGATCATGGCGTCGCGTCCGGTCGACCTCGTGCAGTTCACCTACAACATCGTCGACCGCGAGGCCGAGCGCCGGCTGCTGCCGCTGGCCGCCGAGCGCGGGCTCGGGGTCATCGTCAACCGGCCGTTCCGGCAGAAGCAGCTGTTCGAGATGTTCGCACGCCACAAGCTGCCGGGCTGGGCCGGCGAGATCGGTTGTGCCAACTGGGCGCAGTTCTTCCTGAAGTTCGTGATCTCGCACCCGGCGGTGACCTGCGCGATCCCGGCGACCAGCCGGGTCGACCACATGCGCGAGAACATGGGTGCCCTGCACGGCCCGCTGCCCGACCCGGCGATGCGCAAGCGCATGGTCGACTACGTCGAGAACCTCTAGGTGATCCCGGTCCTGCCCTACACCGCCGAGGTCCTGGACTCGCTGCTGGCCCGGTACAACGCCGCGATCGTGCCGCTGCCGGCGGCGGCCGTCCTGGTATCGGTGGCGATCCTCGGCCACGCCGCCCGGCCGGTGCGCGAAGGCGACCGGATGGCATCGCTGTTCCTCGCCGCCGCCTGGGCGTGGGTCGGGATCGTCTTCCACCTGCGCTACGCCGCGACCATCGACTTCATGGCCCCGCTCTACGGTGGCTTCTTCATCGCCCAGGCCGTCCTGCTGCTGTGGACGGGCGTCTGGCGCAAGCAACTGGTCTACCGGGTCGGCGACCACACCGCCGGCCGGATTGGCTGCGGCCTGGCGGTCCTTGCGATCGCCGGCTACCCGCTGCTCGGCCTGCTGGCCGGCCACGACTGGACGAGCCTGCCGTGGGTCGGCGCGGCGCCGGACCCGACCGCCCTGCTCACCCTCGGCCTGCTGCTCACCGCGCGGCCGGTCCGACCGCACCTGCTGGTCGTGCCGGTGATGTGGTCGCTGGTCGCCGGCATGACCGCCCTGTCGCTCGACACGCCGGAGCGGCTGGTGCTGCCGGCGGCGGCGATCCTGGCGGTGGTCGTCGCCGAGCGGATCCGGCGGACGCCTACGCCTTAGCCAGCACCTCGGCGACCGCCAGCGCCACCACCTCGGTCGCGACCCGCAGGTCGCTCAGCACCAGCTTCTCGTCGGCGCGGTGGCCGTTGGCGTCCAGGAAGGTGCGCGGGCCGGCACCGTAGCCGATGGTCGGCACCCCGGCCTCGGCGTACAGCCGGGCGTCGGTGTACAGCGGCACGCCCTCGACCGGGACCTCCTCGGCCAGCAGCCGCCGGGCGTGATGGCGTACCGGATCGATCAGCTTCTCGGCGCCGTCCAGGCGGCGCAGCGGCGAGGCCAGCAGCACCCGGGCGATCTCGACCGACACCCCGTCATGGCCGGCGACCGCGCCCTCGATCACCGTTCGCAGCCGCGCCTCGACCGCGGCCGGGTCCTCCTCCGGCGTCATCCGGCGGTCGAGCCGGATGGTGCAGCGGTCCGGCACCACGTTGGTGTTGATGCCGCCCTCGATCAGTCCGACCGTCATGTTCGGATGGCCGATACCGGGGATCGCCGAGACCCGCTCCGGGTACGACCGGCGCTCGACGTACAGCGCCTGCAGGATCGTGGTCATCGCCTCCAGGGCGTCGGCACCCTCGTCCGGCTTGGCGGCATGGGCCGAGCGGCCGCGCACCGTCACCTCCAGGTGCAGGACGCCGTTGTGGGCGGTGACGATGGCGTGGCTGAAGCCGGCGCTGATCGCGTAGTCCGGCCGGGTCAGCCCCTGCGCCAGGATCCAGGCCGGGCCGATGCCGCCGCCGGTCTCCTCGTCGTAGGTCAGGTGCAGCTCGACCGCGCCGGACAGCCGCTCTGCCACCGCCTCGAGCGCCAGCAGCGCGAAGGCGTAGGTCGCGAAATCGGACTTCGAGACCGCCACGCCGCGGCCGTACATCACCCCGTCGACCACCTCGCCGCCGTACGGGTCGTGGGTCCAGCCGTCGCCCGGCGGAACCACGTCGCCATGGGCGTTCAGCGCCACGACCGGGCCGTCCCCGAACGACTTGCGGACGATCAGATTGGTGCAGGAGATCATGCCGGCAGTCTGCACCACGTCGTCCGGCACCGCGTGCCGCTCGACCGTGAAGCCGAGGCTCTCCAGCAGCCGGGCGGTCACCTCGGCGTGCGGCGTGCAGTCGCCCGGCGGGTTGTCGGACGGCTGGCGCACCAGGGCGCGCAGGAACTCGATCTCGGCATCCCAGCGGCGCTCGATCGCGGCAGCGACCGGGGCGATCAGGGCATCGGACGGGCGGGTGTCGGACATGGTGTTCTCACGGGTTCGAATAGCGGATGCGTCGCACGTATTTCAGCCTGGGTCCCGGCTCTCCGCAGCTTCGCCGCTCCGGCCGGGATGAGGCTGCTGAAGTATGCCCTCATCCGGGCCGCTGCAAAGCAGCGAGCCGGGACCCACGGCAGTCACGGTCACCCCAACTCGAAGGTGGTCACTCCGAACAGCCGGTCGAGCGGCAGCTGCGGGGCCGGACCGCGGTACATGCGGGCGGTCTCGAAGCCGGGCTCCAGGCCGTAGCGGCGGGCCAGCGCCACCGCCTCCGGGTTCGGCTCCGGCGGGTCGAGCACGATCGGCCCGGCCGGCGCCCCACCTGGCGCCCCACCTGGCGCCCCACCTGGCGCCGACGCGGCGAGGCGGCGGAACAGCAGGTCCGCGCGCCGGGCATCGTCGGCGAACAGCGGGCCGATCTTCGCCCCTTCCCGGCAGCTCCGGATCACGCCGTAGCCGGTGACCCGGCCATCCTCGACCAGCGCCCAGCCGGTCCGGGTCTCGCCGCCCAGCCAGCAAGTCATGAACTTGTCGCGCGGGGCCGGGAAGAACGGCCGGTCGTAGGCGATCACCGCGTCGACCAGCTCCGGCCCGATCCGCACCAGGCGCGGGTCCTGCGGTGCCTCGACCGAAACGGTGCCGGTGTAGCGGATGTTGCGGTAGGCCAGCACGAACCCGGACTTGCGGTAGTTGTCCTGCTGGTCCGGCACCCCGTCGAGCCCGATCACGCGGTCGCCATGGTGCGCCATCCCGGCCTGCCAGAGCCGGTAGCCGATGCCGCGGCCGCGCAGCTCCGGCCGGCAGATGTAGAAGCCGAGGAAGCCGAACCCCGGGCCGTAGTTCACCACCGAGATGCTGGCCGCCGGCTGGCCGTCGACGAACGCCATCCAGAACCCTTCCGGGTCCTCGGCCATGAAGCACGGCGCGTCCTCCAGACCCGGGTTCCAGCCCTCGGTCGCCGCCCACTCCACCGCGATGCCGACCTCGGCGGCGGTCATGGGCCTGATCTCGACGGTGTCGCTCACGATGCGGGCCTGTGGTTCTCGTGCCAGTGCCGGGCGATGTCGATGCGCCGGCAGATCCAAACGTCGCCGAACCCGGCGGCGTAGTCCAGGAACCGCATCAGCGCCGCGGTCCGCCCCGGCCGGCCGACCAGCCGGCAGTGCAGGCCGACGTTCATCATCTTCGGCGACTCGGCCCCCTCGGCGCGCAGCACGTCCAGGCTGTCGCGCAGATAGGCGAAGAACTGGTCGCCGCTGTTGAAGCCCTGGGCGGTGGCGAACCGCATGTCGTTGGCGTCGAGGGTGTAGGGGATCACCAGATGCGGCCCGTTCGGCCCCTCGAGCCAGTACGGCAGGTCGTCGGCATAGCTGTCGCTGTCGTACAGGAAGCCGCCCTCCTCCATCACCAGCTGCCGGGTCTGCGGGCTGATCCGGCCGGTGTACCAGCCGAGCGGCCGGCTGCCGGTGGCCTCGGTGTGCAGGCGGATCGCCTCCTGCAGCTGGCGCCGTTCCTCCTCGACCGGCATGTCCTGGTAGTCGATCCAGCGCAGCGCGTGGCTTGCGATCTCCCAGTCCGCCTCCTTCATGGCGGCGACCGCCTCCGGGTTGCGGACCAGGGCCGCCGTCACCCCGTATACCGTGACCGGCAGGCCGCGCGCGGTGAACGCCCGCCACAATCGCCAGAACCCGGCGCGCGAGCCGTACTCGTAGATCGACTCCATGTTCATGTTGCGCTTGCCGACCAGCGGCTGGGCGCCGACGATCTCGGACAGGAACGCCTCCGAGGCCGGGTCGCCGTCGAGAATGGTGTTCTCGCCGCCCTCCTCGTAGTTGATCACGAACTGCAGGGCCACACGGGCGCCGTCCGGCCACGCCGCGTGCGGCGGCGTGCGGCCGTAGCCGATCATGTCGCGGGGATAGTCCGGGTTCACCTGTCGCCTCCCTCGGCCCGTCATTCGGACGGTGCGAATTTCGCGAAGGCGCCAGCATAGTGCTTGGGCAGCGGTGGCGCATACCCGCCGATCCGACAGGTCGACACCCCGAGCCCGACCAGCGCCTCCACCAGCTTCACCGCCGCCGCGACGCCGTCGATCACCGGCAGGCCGTGCCGGGCCGTCAGGTCGGCCGCGAGATCGGCCATGCCGGCACAGCCCAGCACGATCGCCTCGGCCCGGTCCTCGGCCTTCGCCGCCTCGATCGCGGTGCCGATCCGCTCGCGGGTCAGCTCCGGGTCGTCGTGCAGCGCCAGTACCGGCAGGTCGACCGCCCGCACCCCGCAGCACCGCCGATCGAGCCCGTATTTCAGCAGATTGCCCTCGAGCGCCCCGATCGAACGGGCCAGGGTGGTGATCACCCCGAACCGGCCCGAGACCATGGAGGCGACGTGGTAGCCGGCCTCGCCGATGCCGATCACCGGCCGGGCGGTGGCCGAGCGGGCGGCGTCCAGGCCGGGATCGTCGAAGCACGCGACCACGTAGCCGTCGGCGTCGGGATGCGCCGCGATCTCGGCCAGCAGGCCCGGCACCGCGAACGCCTCGTCGTAGTAGCCCTCGATGCTGGCCGGGCCGTCCGCCGGGTTCACGGCGACGATCTCGGTCCCAGGGCTGGCGACCGCCCGCGCCGCCCGGCCGATCCCCTCGGTCATGGCGGTGGTGGTGTTCGGGTTGACGACGACGATCTTCACGGCACGGCCTCCTCGGGGACATTCGGTCACTGTTTATGGGCCCGTCACCTCGTGGGTCCCGGATCCGCCACGCCTGCGGCGCGTCGGTCTGGGATGACGTCAAGAAGAGCAAGCCGCTCACTACTCTGTCGTCATCCCGGACGAACGCGCCGCTCTCGGCGCGGACGATCCGGGACCCACGAAGCGACGAGCGTACCGCCAGCCCTACACCATCCCCTGCCCGGCGTCCGAGCCCCTGCGCTCCTGCCGGCGGCGGGCCCACAGGATCAGCGCCAGCGCCAAGCCGATCACCACGAACGACACCGCCGTGGTGACGGTGCCCAGCGCGTAGATCTCCGGCGTCGTCACCGTGGTGGTCAGGCCCTGCAGCTCCAGCGGCAGGGTGTTGACGTCGCCGATCGCCTGCGACGACCGCGCCAGCTCGTCGTAGGACAGGGTGAAGCCGAACAGCGCGACGCCGATCAGGCTGGGGCCGATGATCGGCAGCACCACGTAGCGGAAGGTCTGCCACGCAGTCGCCCCCAGGTCGCGGGCCGCCTCCTCGTAGGAGCGGTCGAACCGGTTGAACACCGCGAACATGATCAGCAGGCCGAACGGCAGGGTCCAGGTCAGGTGGGCGCCGAGGCCCGAGGTGAACAGCCCCATGGTGGTGGTGAAGCCGTCGACCAGCCACGGGAAGTCGCCTCCCATGGCATTGACCTGGTCGTCCAGCAGTCGGAACTCCAGACCGATGCCGAGGCTGACGCAGATCGACGGCACGATCAGGCTGGCCACGGTCACGAAGAACAGCGGGCCGGACCCGGCGAACCGCCGGCGGAACGCCAGGCCGGCCGCCACCGACAGCACCACCGTCAGGCCCATCACCACCAGGCCGAGCCGGATCGAGCGGCGGAACGCCGCCCAGATGTCGACCACGCCGACGCCCTCGTACAGCTTGGCGAACCAATGGAACGACACGCCGTTCATCGGGAAGGTCAGGCCGCCGTCCGGCCCCTGGAAGCTGAGCAGCACGATGGCGATGGTCGGGCCATACAGGAACAGCACGAACAGGGCGAACACCAGGGCCAGGATCCAGAACGCGGCGCCGCGCGGCTGTCCGGTCACGTCACAGCTCCTTCCGGATGTCGATCATCCGGGTCAGCCCCCAGATGATCAGCAGCACCACCGCCAGCAGCACCACCGCGTTGGCGGCGGCCGCCGGGAACTGCAGGTACGACATCTCGACCTGGATGATCTTGCCGATCGAGGCGATCTGCTGGCCGCCCATGACGCCGATGGTCACGAAGTCGCCCATCACGATGGTGACCACGAAGATCGAGCCGATGGCGATGCCCGGCTTGCACAGCGGCACCACGACGTTCCAGACGGTCTGCCAGCCGCTGGCGCCGGCGTCGCGCGCCGCCTCCAGCAGCGACCGGTCGATCCGCATCATCGAGTTGAAGATCGGCACGATCATGAACAGCGTGTAGAGGTGCACGAAGGCCAGCACGACCGAGAAGTGCGAGTACAGCAGCCAGTCCTGCGGCTCGCTCACCAGGCCGAGTCTCAGCAGCGTGTCGTTGACCAGCCCGTTGCGCCCGAGCAGCGGGATCCACGAGATCATTCGGATCACGTTTGAGGTCCAGAACGGGATCGTGCACAGCAGGAACAGCACGATCTGCATGGTCAGGGTGCGGACGTGGAACGCCAGGAAGTAGGCGACCGTGAACCCCAGGACCAGGGTGATCGCCCAGACCATCAGCCCGAACTCCAGCGTGCTGAGATAGGTGGCGAAGGTCAGGCAGAGGTCCGGCAAGTCGGCGATGCAGCCGTCGAACACGTCTAGATAGTTCTGCCCGGTGAAGGCGGGAATGATCTGGTAGCCGTTGTAGTCCCAGAAGCTGACCATCACGATCAGCCCGAGCGGCAGCACGAAGAACAGCAGGAAGACGAGCGCGAACGGCAGGGCCTGCCAGTACGGCGTCGATGTCTTGCCGAAAGCGCTCATGGTCTTCCCAGGTCCGGATAGGCTGCCGCCCGTAACCTCGTGGGTCCCGGCTCCGCCGCCCCTGCGGTTCGTCGGTCCGGGATGACGGCCTGGGGTGGGTGACGCGGCAGCCCACTTCCTTCCGTCGTCATCCCGGACAAACGCGCCGCCCTCGGCGCGGATGAGCCGGGACCCACGAGGCGACGTGCCTCAGGTCGAAGACGGGGAGACGGCGATGCCGCCTCCCCGCCCCGCATCGTCAGGCCGCGATGAACTCGTTCCACTTGCGGACCATGTAGCGGTTCTCGTCCATCACCGCGTTCCAGCAGGCGACGGCCCCCATGCGGTCCTCGAACGAGCCGCCGTCGCGCACGGTGCCGGCCTTCTCCATCACGGTGCCGTCCGGCGCCAGGATGTCCTTGGCGGCCGGCTTGCCGAGCATCCAGTAGTCCCACTCGTAGGCCTCCATGTTGGCCTGCGCGGTCGACAGCACCGCCGAGTAGTAGCCCTGGCGATTCAGGAAGGCGCCGGCCCAACCGGCCAGGAACCAGTTGATGAACTCGTAGGCGGCGTCGAGCTTCTTGCCCGACAGGGTCTTCGGCAGGCCGAGGCCGCCGGCCCAGGCGCGGTAGCCTTCCTTCAGCGGCTGGTAGGTGCACGGGATGCCCATCGAGCGCACCTTGGTGACCGCCGGCGACCACATCGACTGGATCACCGTCTCGCCCGAGGCCATCAGGTTGACCGACTCGTTGAAGTCCTTCCAGAACGCCCGGAACTGGCCGGCCTTCTTGGCCTCGGTCATGACCTTCAGGGTGAGGTCGATCTCCTCCTTGGTCATGTTGCCCTTGTCGGGATACCTGTACTCGCCCATGGATTCCACGACCATCGCGGCGTCCATGATGCCGATCGACGGGATGTTCAGGATCGAGGCCTTGCCCTTGAACTCCGGGTTCAGCAGCTCGGCCCAGCTGGCGATCGGCCGCTTGATCAGGTCCGGCCGGATGCCGAGGGTGTCGGCGTTGTAGACCGTCGGGATCAGCGTCATCCACTGGGTCGGCTCGGCCGCGAAATCCTTGCCGTCCTTGGCGGTCAGGAAGCTGACCTTCTTCGGCGCGGTGCCCTGGTCGCCGATCTTCTTGCCGTTCACCTCGCCGACGGTGAACACCGTCGTGATGTTGCCGGCCTCCTTGATCCTGCTGGTGTCCATGCCCTGGAGATTCCCGGTGGGCACGATGTTCTTCAGCATCCAGTACTCGGAATCCAGGATGTCGAAGCTGTTCGGCTGGGTGACGGCGCGCTTCACCACGTCGTCGGAGGTCACCGGGATGTACTCGATGTCGATCCCGAGATCCTCCTTCACCTTCTCCTTGATGCCGGCGTGCTGGTTGACCGCCGTCCCCATGTAGCGGAGCGTGATCGGCTCGGCCGCGATGATCGCCGGGAACCCGGTGATCGCGCCGCTGCCGACCGCCAGGCCGCCGGCCGCCGCCGCGCCCTTCAGGACCCGCCGGCGGCTGATGCCGACGGCATTCGTCTTCTTGGTGTTCGTCATTGCCGGTCTCCTCAACGGAAGCTCGTTTTCCCTGTTCGCGGTCAGGCGCTTCCCCCCGTGAGCGCGTGCGCATCCTCCGGTTTCCAGGCCGCGACGACCGGGTCGCCCAGCCCCACCGGATTGTCGAAGAACGCACGTTCCGCCACATCCACCGTCAGCTCGAGGTCCGCGTCGGCCGCGACCGTGACGCGCACCACGCTGCCCTGGAATTCGATACCCGCGACCCGGCCGGACCGCCGGATCTCGCCGTCCCCCGGCCCGCCGCCCCCAAGCGTGGCCGCATCGACCAGGCGCACCAGATCGTTGCGCACCGCAACCGCGCCGCCGGTCGCGCCCGGGCCGTCCTCGATCACGTTGTGGCCGCCGATGAAGCGGGCAACGAACAGGCTGGAGGGGGCGTTGAACACCTCGCGCGGGCTGCCGACCTGTTCGATGCGGCCGCCGTTCATCACCACGATCAGGTCGGCCAGCGCCATCGCCTCCTCCTGGGAGTGCGTGACGTGCACGAAGCTGATGGCGAGATCCTTCTGGAACCGCCGGAGCTCGGCGCGCATCCGCACCCGCAGGAACGGGTCGAGCGCCGACAGCGGCTCGTCGAGCAGCAGGATCCGCGGGTCGGTGATCAGGGCCCGGGCCAGCGCGACGCGCTGCTGCTGCCCGCCCGACAGCTGCGCCGGCAGACGCCCGGCGTAAGCGTCCATCTCGACGAGCTGCAGCATCCGGTGCGCCCGCTCGCGGCCATCGGCCTTGCCGATGCCACGCATCTTCAGGCTGAAGGCGACGTTGTCGAGGCAGTCGAGGTGCGGGAACAGGGCGTAGTTCTGGAACATCATCGCGGTGCCGCGACGCGCCGGCGGCAGGCCGTTGATCACCTCGCCGCCCAGCATGATGTCGCCGTCGCTGACCTCCTCGTGACCGGCGACCATGCGCAGGGTCGAGGTCTTGCCGCAGCCGCTGGGCCCCAGCAGGCAGCAATAGGTCCCGGCCGGCACGCGCAGCGATATGCCGTCGACCGCCACGGTCCGTCCGTACCGTTTGGTCACCGCCGCGAGTTCGAGACCGGCCGGCTCCGACATCGACGCTACCCCCGTACCGCCATATCCCCGATTTTGCACCGCCACACGAATGCTGCGATGCAGTATTTTGTGGACATACTGAAACACAGGTTTCAGTCTGTCCAGACCACAATTCGAGTTTTACGCACGATGGCGACGATCACCGATCCGCCCTCTCCTCCCGCCGGATCGCTGGAACAGCGGATCGTGGCGGCCTACGAGCGGCTCAGCCCGAACGAGAAGCGGCTGGCCGACCTGGTGCAGGAGCAGCCGCACCTGCTGGTCACCCATTCCGCGACCGAGCTGACCGAGCGGGCCGGGGTGTCGAAGGCGGCCGGCACCCGGTTCTTCCGGCGCCTCGGCTTCGAGAATTTCGAGGAGGCCCGCAAGCTGGTGCGCGACGCCCGCGCCTGGGGCTCGCCGGTCTACCTGGACGAGCGCGAGTCCCGGCCGTCGCGGGCGCTCGAGGCGCATCTGCGCAAGGACGTCGACAACCTGGTGCGGACCATCGAGACCCTGCCGTCCGAGGACGTCACCTCGATCGCCCGGGCGCTGGCCAATGCCCGCCGGGTCCGGATCTTCGGGCTGCGCAACAGCCACATCTTCGCGACCTACCTGCGCTGGCAGCTGATCATGGTGCGCGACCGCGTGGTGATCGCTCCCGGCGCCGGCGAGACCGCCGCCGAGTACATCGCCGACCTGGAAGAGCAGGACGTCGCGGTGGTCATCGCGGTGCGCCGCCGTCCGCCGGCGGTCGAGCGCTGGCTGACCGCCATGGCCCGCGGCAAGGCCCGGGTGCTGCTGGTCACCGATCGCTCGGGCCAGGCGCTGCGCGACAAGGCGACGTGGACGATCGCCTGCGACGTCCGCAGCACCGCCCTGTTCGACAGCTACGTCTCGGTGCTGAGCGTGCTCAATCTGCTGAGTTCCCTGGTCGCCGCCCAGCTCGGCGCCGAGGGTCGCAAGCGGCTGCGGGCCATCGAGGACGTGCACGGGGACCTGGGGGAACTCTGAGCCGCGAGGCGACCCGTTCCCCGCGGCGGACCGGCCCCGCCCCGGACCGAAATTCCGGTTTCCGGAAGTGCCGCGACTCCGAGGCGGACTGCGGTGCGAATCGTCGTGTTGTTCTCCGCGATTCGCATGCGGTATTTTGGGTGATTCGCACCCCCGGCTGGCACGCCGAGAGACGAGGAGCAGAGGCCATGACGCACCCCGGCGGCGCCGACCGATCGCGAGTGGTGGACCTGGCGGCACGCCGCCGCAAGCCGCCTGCGAAGCGTGTGCCCGGAGAGCCGGTGGCCTTCGGCGTCGAGCTGCCGGCGCGCGGGGACCTGGTGTTCTCGGTCGCCGCCCTCACCCAGCTCATCACCATCGCCGATCAGGCCGGGCTGGACGCGGCCGGCGACCTGGGGAACGCGATCGCCAGCCTGCGCCGCCGCCTGCGGGCGCACGACATCGGCCTGCCGCCCGCGCTCGAGGACATGATCGAGGGCCTGGGCGACCGCCCCGCCGGCGGCGCCGACCTTCACCTCCTGCAAGGCGGCACCAGCTAGTCCCACGCCGGCAGCCCGGCGACCGACCGCCAGTGCCGGGCGATCTGATCGCGACGGGCGACCCAGATCCGGCCCTTCTCCGCGATGTGGGCCATCACCTTGTCCAGCCCGGCGATCCGGCCGGGCCGGCCGATGATCCGCAGGTGCAGGCCGATCGACAGCATCTTCGGCTCGCGGCCGCCCTCCTCCCACAGCCAGTCGATGGCGTCGGTGCAGTAGCGCGCGAAATCGTCGGCGAAGGTGAAGCCGCCCTGGCGCTGGAACCGCATGTCGTTGGTGTCGAAGGCGTAGGGCAGCACCACGTGCGGCCGGCCCTCGACCGTCGCGACGTACGGCAGGTCGTCGTTGTAGGCGTCGCTGTCGTAGAGGAAGCCGCCCTCCTCGACCAGCAGCCGCCGGGTGTTCGGGCTCGGCGCCGAGCGGGTGTGCCAGCCGATCGGCCGGACCCCGGCGGCCTCGCGGATCTCGGCGACGCAGCGCGCGATCACCGCGCGCTCGTGGTCCTCGGCCATGCCGGCATGCCGCTCCCACCGGTAGGAATGGCAGGCGATCTCGTGGCCGCGCGCCACCGAGTCCCGGGCCAGCCACGGCGACAGGGTCAGGGCGCGGGCGCAGCAGTTCATGGTCGCCGGCATGCGGTAGCGGTCGAACAGCTCCATGATCCGCCAGTAGCCGGCCCGGGTGCCGTAGTCGAAATGGGTGTCCTTGCAGGGGTCGGGAGCGCCCGCCACCTCCTCGACGATCTCGTAGGTCGGCTCGTTGCGCTCGTCGCCGAGACTGACCGACAGCTCCGCCCCCTCCTCGACGTTGACCACGAACGATACCGCCAGCCGGGCGTCGGCCGGCCATTGCGGGTCGGGCCGGGTGTCGCCGTAGCCGCGCAGGTCGCGCTCGCCGTTCATCGATCCTCCTCCCCTGCCAGGCGCGCCGCCATCTCCCGCACCGCCGCCGGCACCGGCTCTATCAGCGGCACCGGCGAGGTCGCCGCCAGGGTCCGGGCGGCATCGGCCAGCGGCCCGCCGCCGATCACCACGGCCTCGGCGCCGTCCTCGGCGACCGCCCGGCGGATCAGCCCGTCGAGCGCCGCCAGCACCCGGTCCGGGTCGGCCATCAGGGCGTGCGGCTCGTCGGTCGTGCACGGGATCGAGGCCAGCCGGGCGGCCAGCCCCAGCCGCTCGGCGTAGCGCCGGACCCAGTCGACCAGCCCGGGCGTGGTCATCGCCACCGAGAACCGCCCGACCGCGGCGGCCGCCCGCATCGACGCCTCGCCGATCCCGACCACCGGCACCGGCAGCGCCGCCCGCACCCGGTCGATGCCGGGGTCGATGTAGGCCGACACGATGACGCCGTCGAAGCCGCCGAAATCGCGGCCGGCCGCGACGGCCACCGCGGTCTCCGCCACCTCGCCGCCGGCGTCGTCGACGATCAGCGCCGGCGACGCCGCCGTGGTGTAACCCTCGACCCGCAGCCAGTCGGGCGCCGCGTCCCGCGCCGCCGCGACCATCCGCCCGGTCGCCGCGGTATTGGAGTTCGGGTTGGCCAGCAGCACCCGTCGCACCGCCGTCGTGGTCATCGGGCGCTCATCGGGCCGCGACCATCCACTGCACCGGCCAGAGCGCCAGCTCCGGCACCGCGGTGATCACCACGATGCCCAGCAGCATCAGGAAGAAGAACGGGATCGAGGCCTTCGTGACCTGCAGGATGTCGCGCCCGGTCATGCCCTGCAGCACGAACAGGTTGAAGCCGACCGGCGGCGTGATCTGGGCCATCTCGACGACGATCACGGTGAAGATGCCGAACCACACCAGGTCGATGCCGGCGTCCTTGACCATCGGCAGCACGACCGCCGCCGTCAGCACCATCATCGACACCCCGTCCAGGAAGCAGCCGAGGAAGATGTACAGGATCGTCAGCACCACCAGCAGCATGGTCGGCGACAGGTCGAGCGCGTCGACGTAGCCGGCCAGGACCCGCGGCACGCCGGTGAAGCCCATGGCGATCGACAGGAACGCGGCGCCGGCCAGGATGAAGGCGATCATGCACGACGTGCGCACCGCCCCCATCAGCGCTTCCATGAACGACGCCCAGGTCAGGGACTTCGACCACCAGGCCAGAACCAGGGCACCGATCACGCCGACCGTCGCCGCCTCGGTCGGGGTCGCGAAGCCGCCGTAGATCGAGCCGATGACCACGAAGATCAGCAGCATGACCGGGATCAGCAGCCGCGAGGCCCACAGCTTCTGACGGAGCGTCGTCCGTTCGGTCTCCTTCGGCGCCAGGCTGGGATCGATGGTGGTGCGGATCATCACGTAGGTCATGAAGATCGCGATGATCACGATGCCCGGCAGCACCCCGGCGATGAACATGCGCGAGATCGACTGCTGGGCGATCACGCCGTAGACGATCAGCATGATCGACGGCGGGATCAGCAGGCCGAGGGTGCCGGAGCCGGCCAGCGTGCCGATCGACAGCCCCTCGTCGTAGCCCCGCTTCTTGAGCTCCGGGATGCTCATCCGGCCGACGGTGGCGCAGGTCACCGCGCTCGACCCGGCGACCGCGGCCATCACGCCGCAGCCGACGATGTTGACGTGGAACAGCCCGCCCGGCAGCCGCGACAGCCAGGGGGCGAGGCCGTTGAACATGTCCGACGACAGCCGCGTGCGGAACAGGATCTCGCCCATCCACACGAACAGCGGCAGTGCCGTCAGCGCCCAGTTCCAGCTGGCGTCCCACACCGTGGTCGCCAGCAGCGATCCGGCCGGCGCCGGCGAGAAGAACTCCAGCGCGATGAAGCCGACCGTCAGCAGCGCCGGCGCCACCCACAGGCCGCTCGCCAGCAGCGCCAGCATGGCGCCGAACAGGATCAGGGAAATCGCACCCGCGTCCATCACTCGTCTCCCGGGCCGGACAGGACGGTCTCGGCATTGGCCTCGTAGGACGGCACCGCGCCCGTCAGGATTCGGATGAATTCGTCGACCAGGGCGATGGTCAGGATCACCCCGCCGAGCGCCATCGCCAGCCGCGGGATCCAGAACGGCACCGCCAGCAGGCCGGGGCTGATCTCGTGGAAGACGTAGGAGTAGTAGACCAGATCGCCCGCCCAGTACGAGAAGTACGCCATGCCGGCGGCACCGAACCCGACCGACCACAGCTCCACCGCCTGCCGGACCCGGCCCTTGGTCAGCCCCACCAGCAGGCTGACCCGGATGTGCGCCCCCTGCTTGAAGGTATGGGCGAGCCCCAGGAACGTCGCCGCCGCCATGCTGAAGCCGGCGCTCTCCGTCGAGTCGATCGCGACCCCGAAGAACCGGCCGACGATCTGGGCGATGATGGTGGCGGCGATCGCCACCAGGAACACGGCGGCCACGTAGCCGCTCCAGAGATACAGGGTGTCGAGTGCGCGTCGCACGGCGGTCACCGATCAGGTTGGAAAGCCGACGGGCCCGGCCGCCGTTGCCGGCGACCGGGGGTCGGCAGAGTCACTGCAGAGTCACTGCAGAGTCGTCACTGCAGGGTCGTCACTGCACCGCGAGATAGCGGTCGAGGACCGCCACCGCCTCCGGGCTGGCGGTCTTGCGCCAATCGTCCATCATCGCCACGCCGATCGTCTTCATGGCGTCGATGACCTGGGCCGGCGCCTTCGCGGTCTTCATGCCGTTCTTCTCCAGAACCTTGATCTGGTCGGCGGTGGTCTGGGCGCTCATCTCCCAGCCGCGCAGCTCGGCATTGGCCGCCGCCTTCAGGATGCCGGCCTGGTCCTCCTTCGACAGCGCCGAGAAGTAGCGCTCGCTAACGATCACCGCGTTCTTCGACAGGATCGCGCCGGCATAGGTGAAGTTGCTGGTGTTGTCCCAGGCCTGAATGTCGATGCCGGTCTGCGGGCTGGTGAACAGCGCCTCGATCAGGCCGGTGGAGAACGCCTGCGGGATCTCGGCGAACGGCAGGATGGTGGCGTTGAAGCCGAGCATCTCGCCCATCTTCTGGGTCGCCGTGGAGTAGATCCGGAGCTTCTTGCCCTTGAAGTCCTCGGTCGAGTTGACCGGGAACTTGGTGTAGAAGCCCTGCCCCGGCCACGGCGTGTAGTACAGGATCCGCATGCCGTCCTTGGCGAACTTCTGGTCGAAGTAGCCCTTCTGGAGATCCTTCAGCATCCAGGCCTCGGAATAGGTCGAGGCGATGAACGGCAGGCCGGCGAGGATGTACATCGGATCCTCGTTGCCGTAGACGCCGAGCCGGATCTCGCCGATCGGAACCTGGCCGCGCTGGACGGCGGTCTTGATCGCGTCCAGCTTGATCAGCGAGTCGTTCGAGTTGAGGTTGATCTTGACGCTGGTGTTCTTCTCCACCTCGTCGATGAACATCCGGATGTTCTTGGTGTGGAAGTTGTCCTCCGAATAGCCGGAGGCCATGATCCAGTCGACCGCGAACGCCGGTCCGCTCGCGACGGTGAGTGCGGCGCCGACTAGGGCCGATGCCACCCGATTCCGTGTCCAAGCCATCCCCGAAATCCTCCTTATTGATGCTGCCACCTGCGCCCTTCACCCGATCGAGAGGAAGGGCAGGTCGCTCGATAGTCCGAGAAAGGACCCCCGAGGTTAGCAAGATCGAGTCCAGCCGGCACCCCTCGCGGGAATCCCGCCGAAACCGGGGTTTCAGGGATCGGGATCACGGGATTGTGCGTGCTGCGTTGCACAAACCACAGGCATGGACGGCCGCGGATGGTTCATTTGCAGGCGGGCTGAAACCAGATGGCCGGTCGGCTCATTGTTGAGGCCGCAACCACGGGGAGACGATCGCATGTCGATGGCGACCGGCACGACCGAGCGGGATACGGCGGGGCGTCGCCCGGCCTGGCGCTGGCTGCCCTGGACCGACGGCGCCGGGCGCTTCTCGGCGCTCAAGCTGGCCGTGTTCTCGGCCCTGCTGGTGCCGGCCGCCCTGCTTCTGGCCGACGCCGTCGCCGGCAGTCTGGGACCGCGGCCCTGGAACCTGGCGATCCACCGGGTCGGCTGGTGGACCGTGGTGTTCCTGATGGCCTCGCTGACGGTGACGCCGCTGCGCCGGACCCTGCGCTGGAACGCCCTGATCTCGGTCCGCCGGATGGTCGGCGTCGCCGCCTTCCTGGCGACCGCCCTGCACCTCGTGCTGTACGCCGGCGAGCAGGCCTGGGACCTCGGCAAGGTGTCGAGCGAGATCGTCCTGCGTTTCTACCTGACGATCGGATTCGTGGCGCTGCTCGGCCTCGCGGCCCTGGCCGCCACCTCGACCGACGGCATGGTGCGCCGGCTCGGCGGCCGGCGCTGGCAGGCCCTGCACCGGCTGGTCTACCCGGTCACCGCCCTCGCCCTGGTGCACTTCTTCATGCAGACCAAGGCCGACGTGACCGAGCCGATCCTGTTCAGCGGGCTGTTCGTCTGGCTGATGGCCTACCGGCTGTGGCGCCGGCGGTTCGGGGATCCGGCCCCGGCCGGCCTGGTCGGGCTGGCGCTCGTCGCCGCACTGCTCACCGCCGCCGGAGAGGTCGTCGGGATCGCGATCGCCTTCCACGCGCCGCCATCGGTGATCGTGCGGGCGCTGTTCGACTTCGACGCCGGCATCCGTCCGGCCTGGTGGGTTCTCGCGGCCGGGCTGGCGGTGGCGGCCGGCGCCCTGGCGCGGCGGCAAGGGCCGCTGGCCCACCGCTAGCGCAGTTCGATGACGGCTACCTTGCCGTCTTCCAGCGGCACGGCGAGCCGATCGGGCCGCTCGACCCGGATGCGGTCGACGACCCGCGCCGGCAAATCGTGCATCCCGATGCTGTGCAAACCGTCGGCGAAGCCCACCAGTACGACGCGCCGGCGCGACAGGTCCGGGACCGCGAGGTCGAGCGCCCCGTCGCCGTCGGCGTCGACGGCCGCCGCCAGCGACAGCACCCGCGATCCGATCGCATGGCTGGAATATCCGCCCGCGGGGCCGGCGACCCGAACCAGACGGCCGTCGCGCAGCTCCAGGAGTTCCAGCAGTCCGGCGAGATGCGGCATCAGCACCACCGCGATCCGGGGTCTGCCGTCGCCCCGGAAGTCGGCGATCGCAGCGATCGACAGCCAGCGGTTCGCCAACCCGATCGGCTCGGTCGCGGCGATCTCGGCCAGGTTCCCGTCCCGGAGGCCGTAGACCGCCACCGCCGCGCCGGCCGCCAGGTCCGAGCGGATCGTCACCACCTCGTTGGTGCCGTCACCGTCGAGGTCGGCGAGCCGCGGCGTGATGTCCTCGAACACCCGGTCGTGCGGCAGTACGTGCTCGTACCGCCGCCCCCCGTGGTCGACCACCACGAGGCTGCCCGCCTCGATCGCGTCGCCGAGGACACCGTGGTCGTAGCGGTCGGTCGGCCGCTCGTACCAGGCCTGCACGACGCCCCGGCCGGCCGCTTCCGCCACCAGCCCGTCCGGCAGGCGCTCGGCCACGGCGGCCGAAGCCGCGGCCAGCAGGACACCGAACAGCCCGGCGCCGAGCGACAGCGCGGCCCCCGTCCCGGTCACTTGGTGCCGTACATCCGGTCGCCGGCATCGCCGAGACCCGGCATGATGTAGCCGTGGTCGTTCAGCTCGCGGTCGATCGCCGCGGTGTAGACCGGCACGTCGGGATGCGCCTTGGTGAAGGTGGCGATGCCCTCGGGTGCCGCCAGCAGGCACACGAACTTGATGCGGGTGGCGCCGGCGTCCTTGATGCGCTGCACGGCGGCCGCAGCCGAGTTGCCGGTCGCCAGCATCGGGTCGACGGCGATGCACAGCCGGTCGCCGATGTGCTCCGGCAGCTTCATGTAGTACTCGACCGGCTCCAGCGACTTCGGATCGCGGTACAGGCCGACATGGCCGACGCGGGCCGACGGCACCAGGTCGAGCATGCCGTCGAGCAGGCCGTTGCCGGCCCGCAGGATCGACACGAAGCACAGCTTCTTGCCTTCCAGCTTGGGCGCCTGCATGCGCTCCAGCGGGGTCTCGATCTCGATCGACGTGCATTCGAGATCGCGCAGGACCTCATAGGCCAGCAGCAGGCTGATCTCGCGCAGCAGCATGCGGAACTTGGACGTCGTCGTCGTCGCCTCGCGCATGATCGTCAGCTTGTGCCGGATCAGCGGATGGTCGACCACGACCGGGTTCGGGTGCTCCATCGGGGCGGCCTTTCAGGATGTCGGAACAGGCCGAAAATGTCGGTCCCGCCTCGGGCTGGCAAGAGGGAGCGAGCGCCCCCCGTTCCGCACCCCGTGCCGCAACCGACGTTGGCCGCGCGGTCAGGCCTTCGACCGGGGCCCGACTCGGCCGACCGGCTGCGGCAGCACCCCGAGGCCGCGCAGCACGAGGGCGGTCACGGTGCCTACGGCGACCCGGAAGTCGCTCTCCTCGAGTTGGTCGACCGCCAGCACTGCGGTCACCTGCGGCGCGAAGTCGGCGTAGGTCTGGGTCATCGCCCAGATCGCGAAGAACACGTGCTCCGGCGGCAGGTCGGCCATCATGCCGCGGCTCTGCCAGACTCGGAACACCGCGCCCTGGCGCTCGACCCAGTCGCGCAGGGTGCCGCGCAGGTAGTCGCCGATCACCGGTGCCCCGGTGATGATCTCCATGGCGAACACCCGCGAGCCGTCGGGCCGCTCGCGCGACAGCGTCATCTTGCGCTCGATATAGCCGGTCAGCGCCTCGGCCGGGTCGTCGTCCACGCTGATCTCGCCGAGCGCCGCCAGCCAGGCCTCGAGAATGTCGGTGATGACGGCGTGGTACAGGGCTTCCTTGCTTTTGAAGTAATACAGCAAATTCGCCTTTGGAAGCATTGATTCTCTTGCAATTTCATCAAGCGTCGCGCCCTGGTAGCCAGTTCGCGCGAACACCTTTTCGGCCGCCGTCAGGATGCGACGGCGGTTGCGTTCGCCGACGCGGCCGCGGCGCCGGGACGAAGACGCCGGCTTTGCGCCGGCGTCGGAAGAAGCGATATCGGTCATGCCCAGAGAATAGGCACCGAACCGGGTTGACCGGAACCCCGTATCAGCCGCAGCCGGCCCGGGCCAGTGCCGCCTCGGTCTCCGCCGCCAGCGCCGCCATCAGTTCCGACGCGGTGGTCCGGCGCGCCAACCGCACCCCCTGGCCAGCCCACAGCGACAGGTACTCGGCCTTGCCCTGCTGGCCGGCGGCGGTCCGCATCGGGCGCGTCAACCCGTTCTGCAGTGGGAAGTCCAGGATGCCGTCCGGCCCCGCCCCGCTCTCCACATCGTCCATGAAACGGTTGACGATGCCGCGCGCCGGCCGCCCCGAGAACGCCCGGGTCACCCGGGTGCGGTGCTCGGCGGCGCCCAGGATCGCCGCCTTGTAGGCCTCCGGCACGCCGGCCTCGGCGCAGGTCAGGAACGCCGTCCCCATCTGCACGGCCTGCGCCCCCAGCACCAGGGCGGCGGCGATCCCGCGACCGTCCATGATGCCGCCCGACGCGATCACCGGCGCCGACACCGCGTCGATCACCTGCGGGACCAGCGCCATGGTGCCGACCACGCCGGACTCTAGGTCGCCGAGAAACGTACCCCGGTGGCCGCCAGCCTCGCCGCCCTGGGCGACGATCGCGTCGACCCCGGAGCGTTCCAGCGCCACCGCCTCGTCGACCGTGGTGGCGGTGCCGATCACCGTCATGCCGCGGGCCTTGGCGGCCTGCACGGCGCTGTCCGGCAGCAGTCCGAGGGTGAAGCTGAGCACCGAGGCACCGGTCTCCAACACCGCTTCCAGCCGGTCCTCGAACCCATCGGCTGGAGCGGTCGGCGCCTCCGGCGGCTCCAGCCCGAGTTCGGCGAAGAACGGCGCCACCCGGTCCAGGGCCGGCCGCAGGTCGTCCGGCACCCGCGGCGCGGGCTGCGGGGCGAACAGGTTGACCCCGAACGCCCGGTTGGTGCGCGAGCGGATGGTCCGGGCTGCCTCGCCGATCCGGTCGAGGGCGAGATACTGCGCACCGACGAAGCCGATGCCGCCGGCCTCGGCCACGGCGGCGACCATCGCCGGCGTGTCGCCTCCGCCGGCCATCGGCGCCTGGATCACCGGGTGCTCGATCCCGAGCAACGTCATCAACGGGGTGCGGACCGGCATGACCGGCTCCTTCGGTTGTCTCGACCGGACAAACCTAGGAAGCGCAGGGCATCGCCGGAAACGGATTGTCGTGATCGCCGCCATCGCAAAAAGCGATGGCGGCGCTACTCCGCCGCCGCCGCCCGCTGCCCCGACCGCGCGCGCTCCAGGAACGCCGCCAGCGCGCTCGACACCCGCGCGTCGGTGCGGCGCACGAACACGGTCTCCACCCGCCCTTCGGCCGCCGGCAGCTCGTGAACCGCCACCCGGCCGTCGCGCCAGACCGGGCCGATCAGGCGCTTCGGTAGCAGGGTGACGCCGAGCCCGGCCGCCACGGCGCCGAGAATCGCCTCCAGGGTTCCGAACTCCAGCCGCCGGTAGCCCACGGCGCCGCGGGCGGCCAGGATCTCCTCCAGCCGCTGGCGGTAAGAGCAGCCGGCCCGCAGCACCACGATCCGCAGATCGCGGCGCCCGGCCAACGCCTCGGTCGAACGAACCGACGGCGCCGTCAGCACCGCAAGGTCCTCCCGGAACACCGGCTCCACCTCCAGATCCGGGTGGTCGACCGGCCCGCACACGAACGCGCCCTGGACCTGCCGGTCGAGCACCGCCGCGATCATCTCCGCGGTGGTGCCGGTGCGCAGGGTCAGGTCGACCTCCGGGAACGCCCGGGCGTAGCCGGTGAGCACCGGCGACAGGTGCAGCGCCGCCGTGGTCTCCAGCGAGCCGACCACCAGGTCCCCGCGCGGCGTGCCGTCGTCGCGGACTGCCGCCGCCGCCTCGGCCAGCAGGGCCGCGACCCGCCCGGCATAGGGCAGCAGGCGCCTTCCCGCCGCGGTCGGCTCGACGCCGCGGCTGTGGCGCCGGAACAGCGGCTCGCCGAGTTCCTGTTCCAGCCCGCGGATGCGCGCGGTGACGTTCGACTGCACGGTGTTCAGCTCGGCCGCGGCCCGGCTCATCCCGCCGAGCCTGGCGACCGCCTCGAACACCCGGAGATCGGAGGCGTCCATGGCAACCCCATCACTTGGACAGATGGATCATGGGACAAACGGACGGAACAAGGAATATCACCGGCCGGCCGCGGCCAGCAGCCAGCCCCGGACCAGGCCGATGGCCGCCCGGTCACCGGCATCCCCGCCCGGCAGCAGCCAGTAGGCGGCGGTCGAGACGGTATGGTCCGGCAGCGGCGCCACCAGGCGTCCGTCCGCCCGCTCCTCCTCGGTCAGGACGTCGCTCTCCAGCACGATGCCCAGGCCCTTCACAGCCGCGTCGATCGCCACGTCGGACGGGTCGAGTTCCATGGCCGGGCCGGTCCGTCGCCCCGCGACGCCGTGGCGCCGGAACCACTCGGCCCACGACAGGCCGTTGCCGCGCGTCCCGATCAGCGGCCGGTCCAGCAGGTCGGCCGGCATCCGGATGCCCGCGGCCAGGACCGGCGCGCACAGCGGCTGCAGCGTTTCCTCCAGCAGCGGCTGCGCCGACCGCGCCCAAGTCCGCGTGTCGCCGTAGACGATCGTCAGGTCGAACCCGGCGTCGCCCGGATGCCGGTCGCGCTCGGCGTTCACCCGGATATCCAGGCCGGGGTTGGACGCCAGCAGTGCCGGCAGCCGCGGCAGCAGCCAGCGCCCGGCGAACGACGGCGGGGTCTGCACCCGCACCACCTCGGTGCGCCGGCCGCGGCCGCGCCGGGCCATCCGTTCGGTCGTGCGGCGCAGCTGCTCGAAGCCGTCGCGGATGCCGGCGAAGAACTCGCGGCCCTCGTCCGACAGCTCGACGCCGCGTCCGACCCGTTCGAACAGCGCGATGCCGAGCCCCGCCTCCAGCGCCCGGACCTGATGACTGACCGCCGAGGGCGTCAGGCCGAGCTCGTCGGCGGCGGTGCGGAAGCTGCCCCGGCGGGCGGCCGCCTCGAACACCACGAGCGCGCGTAACGGCAGGCTGGATCCGGTCATGGCGACAGAGTGGTGAATTCACCTCACCTGTCCAGCGAGTTCTTTGCGCTTGCGGAGATCCCGGCCCTGGCCGCCTGATGATGGCGAACGCGCCGAAGGAGGCCGCCATGGACGACGCCGCGATCCGGACGAACGACAGCTTCTGGGCCCGGGCCAACCGGCACCTGATGCGTTACGGCGGCGACTTCGTGCCGTTCGTGCCGGTGCGCGCCGAGGGCAGCTTCCTGTATGACGCCGACGGCCGCCGCGTGCTCGACTTCACGTCGGGACAGATGAGCGCGATCCTCGGCCACTGCCATCCGGAGATCGTCGGCACCGTGCGCGACTGGGTCGGCCGGCTCGACCACCTGTTCTCCTCGATGATCTCAGCCCCGGTGGTCGACCTGGCCGAGGCCCTGGCCGCCCTGGTACCGGCCCTGCCGCGCTCGATCCTGCTGTCGACCGGCGGCGAGGCCAACGAGGCGGCGATCCGGATCGCCAAGCTGGTGACCGGCAAGTGGGAGGTGGTCGGCTTCGCCCAGTCCTGGCACGGCATGACCGGGGCCGCCGCCTCGGCGACCTACAAGGCCGGGCGGCGCGGCATCGGCCCGCTGATGCCGGGCTCCTACGCGATCCCGGCGCCGAACGCCTACCGCCCTCGCTTCCCGGGCGTCGACTGGCGCCGGGAGCTGGACGATTCCTTCGACCTGCTGGACCGCCAGTGCACCGGCAACCTCGCCGCCTTCATCGCCGAGCCGATCCTGAGTTCGGGCGGCGTGATCGACCTGCCGCCGGGCTATCTCGCCGCGCTGAAGGCGCACTGCGAGGCGCGCGGCATGCTGCTGATCCTGGACGAGGCGCAGACCGGCATCGGCCGCACCGGCCGGATGTTCGCGTTCGAGCGCGACGGCGTGGTGCCGGACATCCTGACCCTCTCCAAGACCCTCGGCGCCGGCCTGCCGCTGTCGGCGGTGATGACCTCCGACGCGGTCGCCGACGAGGCCGAGAAGCGCGACTTCCTGTTCTACACCACCCACGTCAACGATCCGCTGCCGGCCGCCGTCGGCCTCAAGGTCCTGGAGGTGGTCCAGCGCGACGGCCTGGCCGAGCGGGCCCGGGTGTCGGGCGAGCGCCTCGCCGCCGGCCTGCGGGCCTTGCAGGAGCGGCACCCCTGCATCGGCGACGTCCGCGGCCGCGGCCTGCTGCGCGGGCTGGAGTTCACCGACCACGGCGGCCGGACCGCCGGCGAGCTCTCCGACGCCGTCACCGACGCGACCCTCGAGCTCGGCCTGTCCGCCAACATCGTGCGGGCCGGCAGCTCCGGCGGCACCATGCGCATCGCCCCGTCGCTGACGGTGACCGACGACGAGATCGACCTCGGCGTCGAGCTGCTCGGCAAGGCGATCGCGCGGGTGTCGGGCTGAGGCCCGGCGGAGCGCACCGGTCCACTCCCCCTCATGTCGTCATTCCTGTATGCGCGGGCCACCGTTTCGAGATGGCGAGGAGTTGTTCGCGATCTGGATTTGGAGGCAGAGTGA
>NZ_BMZS01000002.1:44589-655710 GCF_014652915.1 Thalassobaculum fulvum | reverse complement strand
AGCAGCCCGGTAGCTCGTCAGGCTCATAACCTGAAGGTCGCAGGTTCAAATCCTGCCCCCGCAACCAAAAATATCAAGGCCTTGGCGCATGAACGCGCCGAGGCCTTTTTGCGTTTGGAAGCCCGTTCGGGTCCTGCGAGGGGGTTAGGCGTGTCCCACGGCCGGCGGCCAGAACGCCTGCTCCCGGCGCAGCACGTTGTCGCATTTCGACAGCATGGCCACGAGCTCGCTCTGCCGGCTGACGCCCAGCTTCGACATCACCGCCTTGAGCTGGCTGCGGGCGGTGTGCAGGGTGATGCCCTTGGCCGCGGCGATGTCGGACAAGGTGTCGCCGCCGACCAGGCGCTTGGCGACCAGGGCCTCGGCGTCGGTCAGCTGGAAGGCGTCCCTGAGGAACCGGTCGTCCAGCCCGACCGAGGGGGCGGTGTCGACCACGACCACCAGCACCGGGCGGTTCATGCCGATGCTGCCGGCCGCTTCCCCGACCGGGCACACCGACACGATCAGCGGGGCCGTCCCCCGCGATCCCCAGACCGGGATGTCGCGGGCCACCGACCGGTCGCCGGCGGAGCCGCCGCAGTCCGTGATCGCCGCCTGCAGCCGGGCGTTCTCGCCGGCCAGGACCGCGGCGATGCGGCCGCGTCGCACAACCAGCTGGTCGGCCGCACCGAGGACCGTCTCCAGCGTCCTGTTGATCGAGACGACGTCGCCATGCTCGTCGATCACGGCAACCCCGGCTTTCAGGGTGTGCAGCACGGCTTCCAGGTGTCGTGCCGCCGGCCCGGAGTCGTTGCCGATCGACGCCAGCGTCGGTGCGGTGACCGTTCTCATGACCGAGTTCATCGCGCTCCCCCACGGAAAAAGGTCCCATCGAGGCGGTCCGGGCGGGATCCCGTCGTCCGGTCGCCTCACCGGGGATTCAACAGGGGAGGCGAGGAACCCGCCGTGAATGGAGCGTGAAAGCCGCCCCGATTCGTCGCAACCCGTTCAGGAAGCGGGATATCTGACGGGCGGGGCGGCGGCTGCCCGGGTTTGGCCGGACCTACACACGCTGCCGGATCACGCTCCGTACCGAATAGCGCGACGCCGGGTATAGGTTCACGGAGATCTCGAAGGTCGCACCGGTGTGCGCGACGTAGCGACGGGCGACCTGCAGGGCCGCCGACTCCGCCCCGGCGCCGAGCAGGGCGGCGTAGTGCCGCGACAGGCCGCAAGCCGCGATCTCCTGCTCGACGTAGTCCAGCTTCAGGCCGTTGCGTTCCAGCACCACCTCGTAGATCGAGTCCCGGCCCTGGTGGAGCGTCGGCCGTGCGGGCGCTAGGTCCTCCGGCACCAGGATCTCGGACCAGCACAGCGGCTCGCCGTCCGCCCGGGTCGAACGCAGTCCGGCGATCCGGAACCAGCGGGTGTCCGCCAGGTCGGCGAAGCCGCCGATGGTTCCGCCGGCGACCGTCACGAAGCCCTCGTGCCGGATGTCGAGCCGGGTGCTCTGGGCGAAGTCGAGCAGGCCCCGCAGGTCGCGCAGACTGTGGACGTAGGGCGCCACCGGCCGGTCGGCGAGCACCACCGTCCCGGTCTTGCGCCGGCGGCCGAGCATGCCCTGCTCGGCCAGCAGTTTGAGCGCCTCGCGGACGGTGTGGCGGCCGACGCCGAACCGCGACTGCAGTTCGGTCTCGGTCGGGAACCGGCTGCCGACCGGGAACCGCCCCGCGCGGATCTCGTCGCTCAGCCGGCCGGCCAGTTCCCGGTGGCGCGACGACGGGGCCGCGAGGTCGTTCACGCCAGCGCGCGCCGCAGGGCGTCGGCCACGTAGCGCTGCGCCGCCACCGCGTCGTCGACCGCCGGGGTCATGCCGAAGAACGCGTGGATCATGCCGGGGTACTCCCTGTACTCGACCGCTGTCCCGGCCGCCCGCAGCGCCTCGGCGTAGCGCACCCCGTCATCGTGCAGCACGTCGCACTCGGCGGTGACGATCAGCGCCGGCGCCAGGCCGTCGTGCCGCTCCGCCTTCAGCGGCGAGGCCCGCCAGTCCTCGGCGTCCGCGGCGGAACCGAGGTAGTGGCGCTGGAACCACTCCATGGCGGCCCTGGTCAGGATGCCGTAGCCGGTCGCGTAGGTTCCGTAGCTGGCGCCGGACAGCGAATAGTCGGTCACCGGGTAGATCAGCGCCTGCAGCTTGATGGCGGTATCGCCGGCGTCACGGGCCCGGAGTGCCACGACCGCCGCCAGGTTGCCGCCGGCGCTGTCGCCGCAGACCGCGATCCGGGTCGGGTCGATGTCGAGTTCGGCCGCCGTCTCGACCACCCAGCGATAGGCCGCCCAGGCGTCGTCGGCGGCCGCCGGGAAGCGGTGCTCGGGACCCATGCGGTAGTCGACCGACACCAGCACCGCGCCGGAGCCGGCGCACAGGTTCCGGGCGATCACGTCGTGGGTCTCCAGGTTGCCGAGGACGTGGCCGCCGCCGTGGAAGTACAGCACCGTCGGCCGGGTTCCCGCGTCCTTCGGCCGGTACACCCGCACCGGGATGCCACCGCCCGGGCCGGGCACCGTCCGGTCCTGCGCCTCGGCGATCTCCGCCGGGGTGCCGCCGCGCGCCTTCGCCATGGCGTCGAAGAACTCCCGGGCCTTGCCCGGCTCCATGGTCTCGATCGCCGGCACCTGGGCCTCGGCCATGGCCTTCAGGGCCTGCTGGATCTGCGGATGCAACGCCATCGGACGGTTTCCTCCGGATTTCTCGGTTCGTGCGGGCCGGAAGGGTCACCGGTAGGCCCGTTCGGGTGGAATAGCGCCCGAACCGGTCGGGCCGTGTCAACGGTTGACGGTCGGCGTCGGGGTGCTGGCATACTGCCGTCGACAATAAGTTCGAACAAATAGCCGAAGCCGCTCTTCGAGAGCGCGCGAGCGGCCCGAGGGAGACAGAAGATGAAGGGCGCGGTGTTCGCCGGCGGCCGGACGGTGGAGTTGCGGGAGTTCGCGGACCCGACCCCGGGACCGGGCGAGGTCGTCCTCGAGATCAAGGCGTCCGGCATGTGCGGCAGCGACCTGAAGTTCTACCGCGCCGCCCCGGGCGAGACCGCGCGGAACCGCGGGCTCCCGGAAGGCAATCCGGTGATCGCCGGGCACGAGCCGTGCGGCGTGGTCGTCGCCGTCGGCCCGGGCGTCGACCCGAAGCTGGCCCGTGTCGGCCAGCGCGCCATGGTCCACCACTACCGCGGCTGCGGGGTCTGCCCGCACTGCTCGACCGGCTGGATGCAGCTCTGCCTCGACGGCGTCGCCGAGGTCTACGGCATCACCGGGCACGGCGCCCATGCCGAGTACATGAAGGTACCGGCCCGCACCCTGGTCACCCTGCCGGACGAACTGTCGTTCGAGACCGGGGCGGCGATCTCCTGCGGCACCGGCACCGCCTGGGGCGCGCTGAAGCGGCTCGAGCTCGCCGGCGACCAGACCATCGCGGTGTTCGGCCAGGGCCCGGTCGGGCTGTCGGCGACCCAGCTCGCCTCGGCGATGGGCGCGCGGGTGATCGCGCTCGACGTCAGCGAGGAGCGGCTGGCCCGGGCGAAGGAGTTCGGCGCCGACGTGCTGATCAACCCGACGAAGGTCGACGACCCGGTGGCGGCGATCCGCGAAGCGACCCACGGCCTCGGCGCGCATGCCAGCCTGGACGCCTCGTCCTCGGCCGAGGCCCGCCGCCAGGCGGTGCAGTGCGTGCGGACCTGGGGAAAGGCCTGCTACGTCGGCGAGGGCGGCAACGTCAACCTGGAGGTCAGCCCCGACATGCTGCGCCGGCAGGTCACCCTGATCGGCTCCTGGACCTTCTCGACCATCGGCCAGGCCGAGTGCGCGACCTTCGTCGCCGACCGCGGGATCGACGTCGACCGGCTGTTCACCCACCGCTGGACGCTGGCGCAGGCCGCCGAGGCGTACAGCCTTTTCGACAAGCAGACCTCGGGCAAGGGTGTCATCCTGTTCTGACGCCGTTCCGATCCCACCATTCACCGTTCGACGAGGGGACACCATGGCCGGTAGCGAGACCAAGACGGGCAGCGCCCCCGCCGACCCGAATACGACCAATCTGGACGTGGCGATCGTCGGCGGCGGGCTGGCCGGGCTGTACGCCCTGCACCGCATGCGCGGCCTCGGGCTGAAGGCCCGGGTGTACGAGGCCGGCAGCGGGGTCGGCGGCACCTGGTTCTGGAACCGCTACCCGGGTGCGCGCTGCGACATCGAGAGCCTGGAGTACTCGTACTCGTTCTCGGACGAGCTGCAGCAGGACTGGAAGTGGCCGGAGCGCTATGCCACCCAGCCGCAGATCCTGGCCTACATCAACCACGTCGCCGAGCGCTTCGACCTGCTGCGCGACGTGCAGCTGAACACCCGGATCAGGACCGCCGGCTTCGACCGTGCGACCGACCGCTGGACCCTGGCGACCGACGGCGGCGAGGCGGTGTCGGCGCGCTTCTGCATCATGGCGACCGGCAACCTGTCGACGCCGCGGGTGCCGGACTTCAAGGGCATCGAGAGCTTCCGCGGCCCCTGGTACCACAGCGGCCTGTGGCCGGCCGAGGGCGTCGACTTCAGCGGCAAGGTCGTCGGCGTGATCGGCACCGGCTCGACCGGCATCCAGATGATCCCGCTGATCGCCAAGCAGGCGAAGCACCTGTACGTGTTCCAGCGCACCGCGAACTTCAGCCTGCCGGCCCAGAACGGCCCGATGGAGACCGCGCGCGAGGCCGCCTACAAGGCCAATTACCCGGAGCGCCGGGCCGAGGCCCGGATGTCCGGCTTCGGGGTGTCCGGCTACCCGTCGCCGACCCAGTCGGCCCTGGCGGCGTCGGAGGCGGAGCGGCAGGGCAAGTACGAGACGCTGTGGCAGCGCGGCGGCAGCATCGGCTTCCTGTCCTGCTACAACGACTTCCTGGTCGACGAACAGGCCAACGACACCGCCGCCGAGTTCGTGCGGGAGAAGATCCGCAGCATCGTGCGCGACCCGAAGGTGGCCGAGCTGCTGGCGCCGAAGGACCACCCGATCGGCACTAAGCGGCTGTGCCTCGATACCGGCTACTACGAGACCTACAATCGCGACAACGTCACCCTGGTCGACGTGCGCAGCGCCCCGATCCAGGAGATCACCGAGCGCGGCGTGCGCACCGCCGAGCGCGAGTACGCGCTGGACGCCATCGCCTTCGCCACCGGCTTCGACGCCATGACCGGGGCGTTGCGCGAGATCGACATCCGCACCGACGGCGGGCCGTCGCTGGCGGAGGCCTGGGCCGACGGCCCGCGCACCTATCTCGGCCTGGCGGTCGCCGGCTACCCGAACATGTTCATGGTGACCGGGCCCGGCAGCCCGGGCGTGAAGAGCCAGATGATCCTGTCGATCGAGCAGCACGTCGACTGGATCGCCGACCTGATCGACCACGCCCGCGGCCACTCGATCACCCGTGTCGAGGCCGACGGCGAGGCCCAGGACCGCTGGGTCGAGCACGTCAACCAGGTGGCCGACAGCACGCTCTATCCGGTCGCGAACTCCTGGTACGTCGGCGCCAACATCCCCGGCAAGCCGCGGGTGTTCATGCCCTATGTCGCCGGTGTGGGCGTTTACCGGAAGAAGTGCGACGAGGTCGCGGCCAACGGCTACGAGGGCTTCACGCTGAGCGGGGCCGAGAGCCTGAAGCGGACCGGCTGAGCGCGGTTACGAATTCCGGGCGACCAGCGCGACGTCGCGCCGGGCCGCTTCCATGACCGCGCCGATCCGGTCGCGGAACCGGGCGATCGCGGCGGCCTCGTCGAACGCCAGGATGCGGCCGTCGCGGTAGGCCCAGCTTCCGCCCACCATGGTGGCGCGCACGTGCTGCGGTCCGCCGTGCTGCACCAGGGTGGCGACCGACGGCACGGCGGCGACCGCCGCGCTGCCGCCGACGTCGACGATCGCCAGGTCGGCCTGCCAGCCGGGCGCGATCCGGCCGGTCCGTCCGGCGAGGCCGAGGGCGGCGGCCCCGCCTTCGGTCGCCATCCGCAGCACCTCGGACGGTTTCAGCCAGCCGCGCCAGTCGCCGTCGCCGAGCCGCGGCAGCATCATCGCCAGCCGCATGATCTCGAACAGGTCAGCCGCCCCGCCGGTGTTGGCGGAATCGCTGCCGAGCGCCACGGTGACGCCGGCGCGCCGGAATCCCTGCAGCGGCGCCAGCCCGGAGCCGAGCATCAGGTTGCTGGCCGGGTTGTGCGACACCACCACGCCGCGCTCGGCCAGCAGGGCGCGTTCCTCCGGATCCAGCCAGACCCCGTGCGCGACCGACAGGCCGGGCGCCAGCAGCCCGCGCCGGTCCATCTCGCGCACCAGCCCGTGCGGCCAGACGCGCCGGCAGCCGTCGCGCTGCGCCCGGGTCTCCAGAAGGTGGGTGTGGACGCCGAGGCCGAGCCCGTCGCGCAGCCGGACCCACAGGTCGAGCAGGACGTCGGAGCAGCGCTGCGGCGCGTTCGGGCCGAGCAGCACCGCGACCCGGCCATCGCCGCTGTAGGCCTCTTCGGCGAGGCTCCGGAACATCGCCTCGGTGAAGTCCGCTGCGGCGAACCCCGGGCCTTCCAGGAACGCCCGCAGCTCGGCCGGCAGCGCCATCCCCAGGAAGTCGTGGTCGTGGATGTCGTGGAAGAACGGCGCGTAGCCGACCCGCAGGCCGCTGTCGCGATGCGCCGTGAACGCGGTCTCGTGCAGGCCGACCTGCGGGGAATGGTCGATCGCCGCGGTGACGCCGCCGCGCAGCATCTCCGCCGCTCCCAGCAGGATCGCGAGGCGCAGGGTCTCGGCGTCGAGGTGTCGGCCGTAGGCGACGGTGAACGGCGCCCACTGCTCCAGCGGCCGGTCGTTCTCGGTGCCGCGCAGGGCGTTGCCGTAGGCGTGGTGATGGGCGTTGACCAGGCCGGGCATCACCATGGCGCCGGACGCATCGACCGCCTCGGCGGCGCGCTCGGCCAGAGCCCGCGCGTCGGGGCCGTACGCCACCGCGTCGATCGTGCCGTCGCCGGCGACCAGAACGGTTCCGGGGACCGGCTCGGCATCCCAGCCGGCCAGCACCAGGCCGCCGGCGATGGCGGTCGGCGCCCCGGTCATCCGGCCGCCTCGAGCGCGCGCAGCGCCGTCGCCAGCCGGTCGGCGAAGGCCGAGGCGGCGAACGGCAGGGCGCGCGAGGTCGGCACCACCAGGCCGAGTCTGAGGGTGTTGATGCGGGCCGACGCGAACGGCCGCCACACGATCTCACCGTCGGCAATCTCCCGCAGGAAGCCGAAGCGCGTGAAGAAGGCGATGCCCATGTCGTGGCTGATCGCGTGCTTCAGCATGTGGATCGAGTTCGAGGTCAGCCGGGCCTCGACGGTGTCGCGGAAGGCGGCGAAGTCCGGATCGACGTCGATGGTCGGCGGCAGCGGGCCCTGCTGGGCCAGGATCGGATAGGCGAGCGCCTCGTCGAACCGGATCTCCTTGCGCCGGGCGAGCGGGTGACGGGCCGGCATGACCACGCCGAGCGGTGCCGCGATCGCCGCCGCCAGCTCCAGTCCCGGCGGCAGCCGCGACACGAAGGTGATGCCGAAGTCGACGTCGCCGGCGGCGATCTGGCCGCCGATGTCGGCCGGGGCGGCGGCGTACACCGAGTAGGTCACGGCCGGGAAGTCGGCCCGGAATCCGTCGAGCGCCCGCGGCAGCCAGTCGACCAGCAGGGAGTCGACGGCGGCGATCGACACGTGACCGGTCTTCACCCCGCGCAGCCCGTCGATCTCGCCGCGCACCCGCTCGAAGTCGTTCAGGGCCAGCTCGACATGGTGCAGCAGCATCTCGCCGGCGACCGTCAGCCGCAGGCGGCCCGGCAGCCGGTCGAACATCGCGGCACCCAGCTCGTCCTCGAGCTTCAGGATCTGGCGGTTGACCGCGCTGGCCGCGACGTTGAGCACCGACGCGGCGCGCCGGATCGAGCCCTGGCGGGCGACCTCGCGGAAGTACCTGAGGGCGACCGCGTGCATCAGCGGGTGCCCGCCCGTTGGGGGGGCAGGGGTTCGAGGCGGCGGGTGGGTTCCGGCTCGGCCGCGCCGAGGGCGGCGCGCCCGTCCGGAATGACGGCATGTAGGGTGGGCGTCAGAGGGCTCAACCGAACGCAGCGGATGGCATCACGCCCCTTGACGTCATTCCGGACCGGGCTGCCGAAGGCGGCACGGAGCCGGAACCCACGAAGCGACGGGCATTGCGAACTGGTATAGGCGACGGGCATGGCGGCGAGGTGCGTCCGATTTCCGCCCAGCACCACGTCAGCCACGCGGCCAGACCGCCACCGCCGGATGGTCCAGCTCGGTCGTGTAGCGTGCGTCGCGTCCACCCGGCGACCCCCAACCGGTAACCGCGGGGCCGAAGAACTCGGCGTTGATCTGCAGGAAGGGCCGCTCTTCCTCGGGCAGGCGATCGTCGGCATGGATCGCCGCCACCGGGCAGGCCGTCTCGCAGATCCCGCAGTCGATGCATTCCTCCGGATGGATATAGAGGGTGCGCCCACCCTCGTAAATGCAGTCAACCGGGCACACCTCCAGGCAGGCGGTGTCCTTGACGTCGATGCAGGCGGAGGCGATCACGAACGGCATCAGCGCCCCTCCCAGACCGGCTTTCGCTTCTCGCGGAAGGCGAGGGGGCCCTCGTCGGCGTCGCGCGACTGCAGGGCCTCGACCACCGCCGGCAGCCGCTGGGCCTGGGCCTCGGCGGCGGCCATGTGGGCGGTCCGGCGGACCGACTGCTTGACGGCTCGCAGCGACAGCGGCGCGCAGGCCAGCATGTCCTCGACCCAGGCCTCGACGGCGGCGTCGAGCTCGGCCCGCGGCACCACCTCGTTGACCAGGCCGAAGGCGGCTGCCTGCCGGGCGGCGATCCGCCTGCCGGTCAACAGCATGCCCATGGCGTGGCGGTACGGGATCTGGCGTTGCAGCAGCACCATGCCGCCGTCCAGCGCCAGCCGGCCGACCCGTGGCTCGGGCAGGCCGAAGGTCGCCTCCTCGGCCGCCACCACGATGTCGCAGCCCAGCACCATCTCCAGCCCGCCGCCGAGCGCGTGGCCGTTGACCCGGGCGATCACCGGTACGTCGAGGGTATCGCGCAGCGCGATGCCACCGAACCCGCCGGGACGCGTCGCCGCCCAGTATTCCAGGCCGGACAGCCCGCCGCCGGCGCTCATGTCGGCGCCGGCGCAGAACGCCCGGTCGCCGGCCCCGGTCAGCACCACCAGCCGGACCTCGCGGTCGGCCTCGATGCGCGCCCAAATCGCCTGCAGCTCGGCCTCGGCCTCGGCGTCGATGGCGTTCAGCACCTGCGGCCGGTCGATGGTGACCCGGGCGACGTGGCCGTCGAGCTGGTAGCGGACCGGCATCAGTCGCTGCCCGTCTCGGCGAGCGTCAGGCCGAGCTCGGCCAGCACCTCGCCGGTGTGCTGCCCGAGATGGGGTGGTGCTATGCGGATGCCGACCGGCGCGTCGGCCAGATGCACCGGCGAGCCGATGGCGCGCACCGTCTCGGCGTTGCCGGGCGCTTCCAGGACCATGCCGTTGACCGCGACCTGCTCGTCCTCCAGCGCCTCGGCCAGCGACCGGACCGGCGCGCACAGCAGGTCCTGGGCCTCCAGCCGGCCGATCCAGTAGGCGGTGTCGTTCTGCCGGAACCGCTCGCGGAAGATCGCCTGCAGGGCCGGCCGGTTGCGCATCTGCAGGTCGAAGCCGGCGAACCGCGGGTCGGTCGCCAGCTCAGGCAGGTCGAGGGCCTTGGCGATCTCCCCCAGCGGGTCGGCTTTGAACGCGCCGACCATGACCAGGGCGCCGTCGCTGGTCTCGAACACCCCCGACAGCGGCATCGAAGCCCAGTTGACCTCGGCGCCGCGCATCAGGTGGGCGGTGCCCTCCTGCATCTGGGCCGCCAGCATGGAATCGTGCAGCGACACCTCGACCCGCTGGCCGCGACCGGTCTTGTCGCGCTGCAGCAGGGCCAGCAGCACGCCCTGCACCAGGTGCATGCCGGCGCAGTAGTCGGCGAAGGTGACGCCGGGCACGGTGACCGGCACGTCCGGGGCGGAACGCCGGTACATCACGCCGGTCATCGCCTGGGCCAGCAGGTCCTGCCCGCCCTTGTAGGCGTACGGCCCGCTCGACCCGTAACCCGAGCCCTCGGCGAAGATCAGCCGCGGGTTCAGCCTGGACAGCGCGTCGTAGCCGAAGCCCATGCGGTCCATGACGCCGGCGCGGAAGTTGCTGACCACCACGTCGCTCCGCTCGATCAGCCGCAGCACCGCGTTCCTGTTCTCGGGCCGACGGGTGTCGAGCACGACGGAACGCTTGTTGCGGTTGAGCGAGCAGAACACCGGACCCAGCAGGCCGGCCGGGTCGTTCGGGAAGGCGGTGCGCGACAGGTCGCCGGTTCCGGGACGCTCGATCTTGATCACGTCGGCGCCGTAGTCGGCCAGCATTTGCGTCGCGCACGGCCCCATCATGACCTGCGTGAAGTCGACGACGGTGACGCCATCCAGTGGCAGTTGGGGGGCTGGCTGCGGGGTATCGGTCACTCGATGGTCTCCAGAATACGGGCGTTGGCGGACGGCCGGTCCCCGGGGTCGCCGCCCTGGGCGCGGACCTTGGCGCAGATCTGCTTGGGCGCGACGTCGCGCACCCGGATGCCCTGCTCGATCGCCAGCGCCGCGGCGACGCCGGCCGACTGGCCCATCGCCATGCAGGGCGGGATCTCACGGGACTGCTTCTGGGCGGCCTCGGTGGCCGAGTAGTGGCGGCCGGCGACCAGCAGCTGGTCGACGCCCTTCGGCAGCATGGCGCGGTACGGGGTGTAGTAGTCGCGGCCGCGGGCGACGGTGTCCGGGAAGTGGACGCGGTCGGCCACGTCCTCCTTGGTCACCACGTACTCGCCTTCGAGCAGCCGGGTGGTGCGCACGCCGAGCTGCGGGGCGACGTCGACCACGTAGCAGTTCTCGAAGCCCGGGGTGTTGGCGCGCACGAAGTCGACCAGGGCGTAGATCCGCCTGCGGCCCTCGAAGTCGGCGCGGGTCTGGTTCTCGACCGCCAGCGCATCGAAGCCCGGCATGTGCGGGCAGTTGCACCACACGATCCCGGGCAGCGGCGTCTTCAGCCACCACAGGTCCCAGGACCCGCCCATCACGCGCTTGGCCTGGCGCTCGACCTGGGCGAACGCGTCGGGATCCTCGAACCGGAAGCGCTCGGCCTTGTCGGTGTCGACGTTGCCGAGCCGGAACACGGTGGTGACGATGTAGTTGCCCTTGGAGTGCGGGGCGCCGGCCGCGGCTGCGACGTCCAGGTCGCCGGTGGCGTCGATGATCACGTCGCCCAGGATCGCCTGCGGCCCGGCCTTGGTCTCGCACACCACGCCCTTGATGCGGCCGTCCTCGACGATCGCCCGCGAGAACCAGGAGTGCAGGCGCAGGTCGACCGCCGACTCGGCGATCATGTCGTTGGACACCCGCTTCCAGCCGTCGGGATCGAAGGCGGCGGCGAACACGATCGGGTGCGGCTTGGTGTGCGCCCGGAAGTCGAAGGCGCCCCAGCGCGACCACTTGCGCCACATCTCCCAGTCCTGGCGGCGGTCCTCCTCCGGCGGGTACACGGCGAGGCCGAGCTTCTCCAGGCGCTCGATCATCTCCATGCAGATGCCGGTGGTGGTGATCTCGTTGCCGTTGTGCATGTCGTCGAGCACCAGCACCATCCCGCCGGACGCCAGCCCGCCGAGATAGGGGTAGCGCTCGACCAGCGTGACCTTCACGCCGAGGCGCGAGGCGGCGATGGCGGCCGAGAACCCGGCCGGTCCGCCGCCGACCACGACGACGTCTGAACGGGCGACGACCGGCGCCTCCCCGTGGCTGTCCCGTATGCGGTCCGATGCGACCATGGCGTCACACTCCCGGTAGTCGAGGTGAAGGGGATCAGGCGACGACCGGCGCCTGCCAGCGCACGACCAGGCGCTCCAGGCCGGTGATCGCCAGGAAGAACAGCACGCTGAACGTCGAGCCGACGATCACCGTGGCGTACAGCAGGGCCGAGTCGAAGTTGTAGGTCGCCTGGATGATCAGGGCGCCGATGCCGACGGTGGAGCCGATCCACTCGCCGACGATGGCGCCGATCACCGCGGTCGAGGCGGCGATCTTCAGGGCCGAGAACAGGTACGGCAGGGCGGTCGGCACCCGCAGCTTGAAGAACACCTCGCGCGGGCTGGCCGACAGCACCCGCATCAGCTCCATGGCCTGCGGGTTCACGGATTCCAGGCCGCGGACCATGTTCACCAGGGTCGGGAAGAAGCAGATCAGCGCGGCGATGGCGATCTTCGGCTCGATGCCGTTGCCGAGCAGCAGCACCAGGATCGGCGCCTTGGCGACCACCGGGATGGTGTTGATCAGCACCACCACCGGGAAGAACGCCTCCTCGGCGGTCTTCTTGTGCACGAACACCGTGGCGATCGCGATCGCCGCCGCGTTGCCGAGCAGGAAGCCGAGGACCGCCTCGAGCGCGGTCGGCCACAGATTGGCCAGCAGCATCCCGGCGTTCTCGACCAGGGTCTGCGCCACCGCGAACGGCGACGGCGCCACGAACGGCGGCACGTCGAACCCGTAGACCAGCAGGCCCCACAGCACCAGTACCGACAGCACGCCGGCGGCCGGCATGATGCGGCGGCGCAGCCGGCGCCGGCGCTGGGCCGCCCGGTACTCGGCCTCGGCGGCGTCGATGCCCTGGCCGCTCTGCAGGATCGCCACGTCGGCCATCACGCTTCTCCCAGCAGCCGGCGCAGCCGCGCCGCGATGCGCATGAAGTGGTCGGTCTCCCGGATGTCGAGGGTGCGGTCGGCCGGCAGGTCGATCGGCACGATCTCACGCACCCGCCCGGGATTGGCGGCCAGCACCAGTACGGTCTGGCCGAGGAAGGTCGCCTCGTAGATCGAGTGGGTGACGAACAGGATGGTGGTCCCGGTCTCCTGCCAGATCCGCCGCAGCTCCTCGTTCAGGTGGTCGCGGGTGATCTCGTCCAGGGCCCCGAACGGCTCGTCCATCAGCAGCACCTTCGGGCCGCCGACCAGGGCGCGGGCGATCGACACGCGCTGGCGCATGCCGCCCGACAGCTCGTGCGGATAGGCGTTCTCCCAGCCGGACAGGCCGACCAGGGCGAGCAGCTCGGTCGGGGTCGGCGAACCCGGCGGCAGCACCGAGCGGCCGCCGACCTCGAGCGGCAGGGAGACGTTCTGGATGGCGGTGCGCCAGGGCAGCAGGGCGGCGTCCTGGAACACGAAGCCGAGGGCATGGTCGCGGCGTGCCGTCTCGGCACTGCCGCCGAGCACGGTCACCCGTCCTTCGGTCGGCGGTACCAGGTCGGCGACCACGCGCAGCAGGGTCGACTTGCCGCAGCCGGACGGACCGAGGAGGGACAGGAACGAGCCCTCGGCGATCTCGAACGACACGTTCTCCAGGGCCGTGACGGTACGGCGTTCGGTGATGAACCGCACCGCCACGTCGTCGCACCGGATCGCCGGCGCCCCGGGGGCCTCGGCGACCGCCGGATCGAGAAGGGCAGCCTGGGTGACCATCACCCCGGCCTCAGCCGATCCGCGGGCGGCTCTGCTCGGTCGCCTTCAGCAGGTCGAGGGTCATCACCTCGTCGAGCTTCGGCACCCGCTTGGAGAACTGGCCGAGCGAGGCGTACTGGTCGATCTGGTCCTGCCAGACCGCCGGGTCCATGGCGCCCCAGCCGTTCGCCTTGGTGTTGCCGTTGAACGCGAACTTCAGCATGACGTCGACCGCCAGCCGCTCGTCGTCGCGCTTCAGGTTCGGATACTCCTTGACCAGCAGGTCGACCGCCTTGTCCGGGTTCTCGTGGGTGTACTGCCAGCCCTTGGCGGTGGCGGCGATGTACTTCTTCAGGGTGTCGGCGTGCTTGGTCAGGGTGTCGACCGTGGCGTAGTACGGCAGGCCGTACAGCCGCACCCCGGTGTCCCACAGCTTCATGTCGACGCGCTGGTCGCCCAGCACCTTCAGCGCCGTGGTGTTGGTCTGCCAGCCGGTGAACACGTCGACCTGGCCGGTCATCAGCGGCGACATGTCGCCGCCGGACGGAATGATCTCGACCTTGTCCTCGGCGATGCCGTTCTTGGCCAACAGCGCGCGCAGCAGGATGATGCCGGTCTTCTGGATACCGATCTTCTTGCCGATCAGGTCCTTCGGCTCGCGCACCGGATTCTTCGACAGCGAGAAGAAGGTGTACGGGTGCTGCTGGGCGCCGACCGCGAAGCAGCGGATCGGGATGTCCTGGGAGACCGCCAGCATCAGCGACGGGCTGGACGACAGCTGGCCGATCTCGAAGCGGCCGGACGCCACCATGGCGACGCCGTCGATGCTCGGGCCGCCCGGCTGGATCGTCAGCTCGATGCCCTCGGCGGCGTAGTAGCCGAGCTGCTTGGCGCAGACCTCGCCGATCTGGTTGCCGCCGATCAGCCAGCCGAGCTGGAGGTTCAGCGCGGTCTTGCCGGAGGCCAGTGCGCGCGCGCTCATCAGCCCGCCGCCGGCGGTCAGTGCGGCGGCGCCGGCGGCCTGCAGAAGCGTGCGCCGCGAAACGGTCTGGTATCGGGATTCACTGGTCATGACTTCGGTCTCCCCTGCCTACAGTGGAAGCGACACCCTGGGACGGATGCGTCTCGATCGGACGCATCTCTGATTGTTCGGTGCGGGGAGTATTCTCCCCGGCAAGCGTTCGCCAAAGATCAATTTTTCTGACGACGCGTTGCTGTTTCGGCAACGTGTGTGCGATGTCCGCCGCCGGCCGAATAGTGCTCGCCCGTATTTGCAGTCCCGGTGGCCGATCCTAGAGTCGCAAAATGCGAGGGTTCGCGCGCCCGCGGTGCCTGCCGGCACCCGGAACCGGCGGCACCCGGAACCGGCGGCACCCGGAACAGGAGGCGTTGGCATGGCATCGGCGACTGCGCGCTACCGGATCGGCTTCGACATTGGCGGCACCTTCACCGACTTCGTCCTGCTCGACGAGGATGACCGCGCGCTGCGGCTGCACAAATGCCTGACCACGCCGGCCGACCCCTCGGTCGGCGCCCTGCAGGGCATGCGCGAGCTGCTGGACGCCGCCGGGCTGAGCATGTCGGCGGTCGGGCACGTCGTGCACGGCACCACGCTGGCGACCAACGCGATCATCGAGCGCAAGGGCGCCCGGCTCGGCCTGCTGACCACGCGCGGGTTCCGCGACATCCTCGAGATGGGCACCGAGCAGCGCTACGACATCCACGACCTGTTCCTGACCTATCCGGACGCCCTGGCGCCGCGCCGCCGCCGCCGAGAGATCGACGAGCGGGTCGACCGCGACGGCAGGGTCGTCACCCCGGTGGACCTCGAGCAGGTGCGCGCCGAGGTGCGGGCGCTGCTGGACGACGGCGCCGAGGCGATCGCCGTCTGCTTCATCCACGCCTACGCCAACCCGGCGCACGAGCGGGCGGTGCGCGACCTGATCCGGGCCGAGTTCCCCGGTGTGGCGGTGTCGGCCTCCAGCGACGTGCACCCGCAGATCAAGGAGTACGAGCGCAGCTCGACCACCGCGGCCAACGCCTATGTCCAGCCGCTGATGTCGGAGTACGTCGCCAAGCTGTCGGCGGCGCTGGCGGATCAGGGCTTCACCGGCCGGTTCCACCTGATCCAGTCGTCGGGCGGGCTGACCGCGCCGGAGACCGCGGCCGAGCTGCCGATCCGGTTCCTGGAATCAGGGCCGGCCGGCGGCGCCCAGGCGACCGGGCTGATCGGCCGGGCGATCGGCCATCCCGACGTGCTGTCCTTCGACATGGGCGGCACCACGGCCAAGGCGGCGCTGATCCAGGACGGCGAGCCGGACATCGCGCCGATGCTGGAGGCCGGGCGCGTGCACCGCTTCAAGAAGGGCAGCGGCATCCCGGTGTTCGCGCCGGTGATCGACATGATCGAGATCGGCGCCGGCGGCGGCTCGATCGCCCGCGTCGACGACCTCGGCCTGCTGAAGGTCGGGCCGGACAGCGCCGGCGCCGACCCGGGGCCGGCCTGCTACGGCGCCGGCGGCACCCAGCCGACCGTCACCGACGCCAACCTGCTGCTGGGCTACCTCGACCCCGGCTATTTCCTCGGCGGCCGGATGAGCCTGGATGTCGCGGCGGCCGAGGCCGCGGTGGCGGGGCTGGCCGGCAGGCTCGGGCTGTCGACCCTGGAGGCGGCCTGGGGGATCTACGACCTGGTCAGCGAGAACATGGCCGGCGCCGCGCGCGTCCACATCGTCGAGAAGGGCCGCGACCCGCGCGGCTATGCCATGGTCGCCATGGGCGGCGCCGGTCCGCTGCACGCCGCCCGGGTCGCCCGCAAGCTCGGCATGCGCGAGGTGGTGGTGCCGCCGGCCTCGGGTGCGGCCTCGGCGCTCGGCTTCCTCGGCGCCCCGGTCAGCTACGAGATGGCGCGCTCGTTCCCGGTGCGGATCGCCGACCCGGACTATGCCGCGATCGAGGCGATGCTGGCGGAGATGGAGGCCGAGGGGCGCCAGCGCCTGGCCGATGCCGGCGCCGCGTCCGGTGTCACGGTCCAGCGCAAGGCCGACATGCGGCTGCGCGGCCAGATGCACGAGCTGTCGGTGACCATGCCGGGCGAGCCGCTGTCGCCGGACAACCTGCCGTCCATGGTCGCGGCGTTCACCGAGGAGTACCAGCGCCGCTACACCCATTTGTACGACGGCGCCGAGATCGAGGTGCTGAACTGGCGGGTCGTGTGCACCGGGCCGGCGCCCGAGCTGTCGACCCGGCTGGCCGGCGGCTCGACGGCCGAGCGTGCCCTCAAGGGTCACCGCAAGGCCTGGGTGCCGGAGCGCGGCGAGGTGGCCGAGGTACCGGTCTACGACCGCTATTCCCTGCGGCCGGGCGAGACCGTCGCCGGCCCGGCGATCGTCGAGGAGCGCGAGGCCACCACCATCGTGCCGGACGCCTGCACGGTCCGGGTCGACGAGCAGTTCAATCTCCGCCTGTCGCTGGCCGAGCTGAAGGCCGGCCAGGTGCTGGTCGGCGCCGACACCGCGCTGGACGACGCGATCGCCCGCATCGAGGCCGACCCGGTCGGGCTGGAGATCATGTGGAGCCGGCTGATCAACGTCGCCGAGGAGTGCTGGCACACGGTGATCCGCACGGCGTTCTCGCTGATCATCGGCGAGGCCCAGGACTTCGCCTGCGAGATCCTCGACGCCGACGGCAAGCAGATCGTGCACTCGCCGCGCGCCATGCCGGTGTTCAACCTGACCCTGCCGATCGCGGTCAACGCGATGATCGAGCGGTTCCCGCCGGAGACGCTGGAGCCGGGCGACGTGCTGGTCACCAACGACCCGTGGCTGTGCGCCGGCCACCTGTTCGACATCGCGGTCGCGGTGCCGGTGTTCCGCGAGGGCCGCGTCGTGGCGTTCGTCGGCGTGGTCGGCCACGTGTCCGACATCGGCGGCACCAAGGACAGCCTGAACGCCCGCGAGATCTACGACGAGGGCTTCCAGATCCCGCCGATGAAGCTGTTCCGCGCCGGCAAGCCGAACGAGGACCTGCTGGAGCTGTTCCGCGAGAACGTCCGCCGCCCGGACCAGGTGCTGGGCGACCTGCACGCCCTGGTCGCCTCGGGCATGACCGGGGCCGAGCGCATCGGCGAGTTCATGGAAGAGTACGGCATGCACGACCTGAAGGCGCTGGCCGCGGTCGTGCAGCGCCGGGCCGAGGCGGCCATGCGCCAGGCGATCCGCTCGGTGCCGGACGGCATCTACGAGCACATCGTCCAGGGCGACGGCCTCGACCAGGCGATGACCTACCCGATCCAGGTGTCGATCCAGGGCGACCGGGTCGACATCAGCTTCGACGGCGCGCCGCCGCAGATGGACCGGGGCGGCAGCAACTGCACGCTCACCTACACCAAGGCGCACGCCACCTACCCGCTGAAGTGCATCTTCTCACCGGATGTGCCGGGCAACGCCGGCTGCTACAGGCCGATGGGGGTCGACGCGCCGGCCGGCAGCATCCTGAACTGCGACCGGCCGCTGTCGGTGAACATGCGGACCCGCACCGGCTGGTACATCGCCCCGAACGTGTTCGGCGCGCTGGCCGACGCGGCACCCGACCGGGTACAGGCGTTCACCGGCCTGCCGTCGAGCGCGCTGTTCTACGGCATCGGGCCGGACGGCATCGTGTACAGCGACCACCTGTTCCAGGGCGGCGGCCAGGGCGCCTCGGCCCATGGCGACGGCAAGTCGGCGCTGCTGTACCCGACCAGTGCCGCGAACACCTCGGTCGAGTTGTTCGAGACCCGGGTGCCGGCGCTGGTGCTGGAGAAGGCGCTGATGGTCGACAGCGGCGGCCCGGGCCGCAAGCGCGGCGGGCTCGGCCAGGTGGTGTCGACCCGCAAGCTGCAGGACGACGGCCGGCCGTGCCAGGTCGGGATCTACCCGAACGGCGTGCTGACCCGGGTGCAGGGCCTGTTCGGCGGAAAGGCCGGGGCGCCGTCGGCCGGGCTGGTCGGCAGGTTCGGCGAGACCCCGCGGGACGTCGGCGTCGGCGCGCTGTCGAGCCTGACCGGCGTCGACCAGTTCGCCGAGCTCAGGATCTCCGGCGGCTCCGGCTTCGGCGACCCGCTGACCCGCGGCTACGACGAGGTCCAGGCCGACCTGGACGAGGGCTACGTCACCCCCGAGGGCGCGCGGCGGGACTACGGCTGCATCGTCGGCGCCGACGGCCGGATCGACCGGGTCGCCAGCGACCGCCTGCGCAAGGGCGAGGCGAGGGAGACCGAGCCGGCGGAGTAGGGGCTTTCCGGCTTCCGGCATGGGTCCCGGCTCGCCGCTTCGCGTCGGCCGGGATGAGGGCAGTGGGGTGACTTTCAATCCCCTCATCCCGGACGGCGCGGTGAAGCCGCGGCGAGCCGGGACCCATCGCCGCGAGAAGCAGCGGGGCGTCGACCTATCCCGCCACCGCGGCGATCGCCGCCGCCATCGTTCGCGTCCCCGCCATGAAGTCCTCGATCGCCATGGCCTCGTGCGGGTTGTGGCTGCCGTTGGTGTTGCGCACCAGGACCATGGCGCCGGGGATGCCGACGCCGGCGAACACAGCGGTGTCGTGGCCGACGGTGGCGAACTCCTGCGGCTGCATCCCCTGGGCCTCGGCCGCCGCGATCAGCGCCGCCCGCAGCCCCGGGTCGAGCGGCGTCGGCCGGGAGCCGACCCGGCCGCCGAGCTCGAAGCGCACGTCGCGGCGGGCCGCGATCTCGGCGGCCAGCTCGGCGATCCGGACCGCCGATGTTTCCAGGAAGTCGTTGGTGGTGCCGCCGAAGTTGAGGGTGAAGTCCATGCGGCCCGGCACCTTGGTCATGGCGTGCTCGGCGGCGTCGGTGAACAGCTTGCCGACGGTGAACACGGTGTCGGGCACGCCGGCCTGCTCCTGCTCGATCCACCAGGCCTCGAGCCGCGAGATCAGCTCGGCGGTGGCCAGCGCGGTGTCCTGGCGCCAGGCCCGCGGGCAGGCGGCGGAGTGGTCGTAGCGGCCGAGGCAGTGGGCATCCGGGAACCGCACGTTGCCGCGGATCGCCGTCGGGATCGCCACCGGCTGGTCGGCGTCGATCAGCAGCGGTCCCTGCTCGATGTGCAGCTCCAGGAAGGCCTTGGTGTTGGACGCGTCGATCCAGGGTTTCGCGGCGCGCAGGGCGGCGACGTCGAAGCCGCAGCCGGCGATGCACTCGGCCAGGGTCTGGCCGGTGTCGGCGCGGCGCAGCCGGTCGAGGTCGCCGTCCGGCAGGGTGCCGCAGGCCAGCTTGCTGCCGAGATAGGCGGTGCCGAACCACACGCTCTCCTCGCCGTGCATGGCGATGGCGGTGATGTCGCAGGGCGGCGTCCAGCCGAGGTCGCGGAACGCGGCGAGCGCGGTCAGCGAGGCCAGCACGCCGGCATGGCCGTCGTAGTTGCCGCCGCGCGGCACGCTGTCGACGTGCGAGCCGGTCAGCACCCGGCGGGCGCTGCGGTCCTGGCCCGGCAGGGTGGCCAGCAGGTTGCCGGCCGGGTCCCAGCTCGTCTCGAGGTCGAGTTGCCTGGCCGCCGCCTCGACCTGGCGGGCCGCTGCCATGTCGAGATCGCTCCAGGCCGGCCGGGTGACGCCCTCGACGTCGCGCGAGGCCTCGCGGGCGGTCTCGAACAGGGCGGCGGCGAAATCGGTGCGGGCGTCGACGGCACGGCCGACGGCGATCGGGTCGGGACTGGGCATGGGGGCTTCCGTTCGAACGCGGCGGGAGACGCAAGTAGAGCGCGCCGGGGCGGTGGGGGGCAACACGGACGGTCGCGGGCGGCTCGGGCCGGCCCTTCGCGGTTCATGCGCCGAGACTCTCGACAAATCCGTTACCGAAATTCGGTGACAGTGCACTCATCTCTAGATTGAGTGCACTGTCACCGGAATTCCCCTAGATTGAGTGCACTGTCACCGGATTTCCGCACCGGATTTCCGAGGTGTGCACTCCAGCGGGTAGTCGAAAGAATTCGATGTATTGTCACCGGGGCGTGGGTCTCGGCTCTGCGCTCCGCTCCGGCCGGGATGAGGGGGTAGGAATATGCCCATGATCCCTCATCCCGGCCGCAGCGGCGAAGCCGCGGAGAGCCGGGACCCACGCGCGGCGACAGTCGCGATCGCCTGACGTTGCTCGCGAGCCTGTAGACCCGGGCGCATCCCGGTGCGAGAGCGGGCCAAGAAGGGCAGGGGCCGGGTGCCCGCACCCCCTCACCCCGCCAGCTCGAGCGCCGTCCTCACCGCGCTCGACACCGCCAGGATCGCCGGGGCGCCGAGCACCTCGCGGACGATGCGCTTGGTGTCGCGGGTGTAGCTCATGCAGTCGAGCACCAGCAGCTCCGGGCGGTGGGCCCGCAGGCTCTCGGCGGCGGCGCGGATCTCGGCCTCGCCGGCGTTCGGCGACAGCGCCACCACCTCGGCGTCGTAGCCGGCCTCCCGCCAGCGCGGGCGGCTCTTCGCACACTGCTCGGCGAGCGGCGTGAACACCCCGAGCCGGCCGCCCTCGGCCAGGCAGCCGCGCACCATGGCGTTCAGGGTGCGCGACGGGAACAGCACCGGGTACTTGCCGAGCCAGTCCGGGAACTCGCCGGTGCACATCACCATTGTGACGTCGTAGCCGGCGGCAGACAGCGCCTCGAGCTGGGCGGTGCCGTGGGCCACCACGTGGCGCTTGCTGATCTTCACGCCGTCGCCGTTCGGCAGCCGGGTGAACAGGGTGTCGGGGTCGCTCTCCGGCGGGATGGCGTCGATCTCGGCCCGGCTGAGGCCATCCAGGCAGCCGCGCAGGTCGAGGTCGACCGGGCCGCCGGCGAGGTCCCGGATCACCGCTTCGACCTCCGGCCGCGGGCTCTGCCCGACCACCAGGGCACCGATCCTCGGCCCGATCCTGGGATTGCTCACTATCCGGCCCTCCTCATGCCTTCCGCCACGATGTCGCCGACCACGCGCACCCGGGCGCGCACCGCGTTGCCGGGCAGGTAGGCGAGCGGCAAATCCTCCATGTCGACGACCTTGAGGGTCGCCGGGTCGGCGCCGGCCGCCACCGCGCGCTCGCGGGCCATGGTCTCGGCCTCGCGCAGCAGGGCGTCGCGGTCCATGTCGCGGAACACGTGGTCGACCTCGCCGCTGACCTGGGCGGTGGCGGCGCCGACCGCGTTGGCGACCGCGAAATGCTCGACCCGCACCACCTCGGAGATGCCCGGCATCCGGTCCGGCGTCAGCATTGCGCCGCCGCCGACCGCCAGCAGCGGCACCGCAGCGGCGTCCGACTTCATGCGGTCGACGGTCTCGGCCAGCCGCCGGTGCACGGTCTCGACGGTCTCGCGCACCAGAGCGGCGGGCAGGGCGGCGATCCGGCTGCGATCGCCGATCTCGGCGATCCCGGCGGCGACCGCGATGTCGGTCAGGGTCAGGGTATCGCCGCCGAACACCAGGGCCTCGCGGGTCAGCCGGTGCCCGACGCTGACCGGCCCCACGGTCAGCGGGTCCTGCTTCACCACGGTGCCGCCGCCGATGCCGATCGACAGCACGTCCGGCATCCGGAACAGGGTGCGGACGCCGCCGACCTGCACGACGTTGTTGGCCTCGCGCGGGAAGCCGGCACGCAGGCAGCCGACGTCGCTCGTCGTGCCGCCGACGTCGACCACCATGGCGTCGTCGATGCCGGACAGGAACGCCGCCCCGCGCATGGAGTTGGTCGGGCCGGAGGCGAAGCCGAACACCGGCTGCTCGCGGGCGATGGCGGCGCTGGCCACGGTGCCGTCGTTCTGGGTGATGAACAGCGGGGCGTCGAGCCCGCTCTCGGCGATCGCGGTCTCGAAGGCGCGCACCGTCTCGCCGGCCAGATCCTGCAAGCAGGCGTTCAGGATCGTGACGTTCTCGCGTTCCAGCAGGCCGATGCGGCCGAGGGTGCTGGACAGGGTGATGCGCAGATCCGGATGCTCCTGGCGCAGGATCTCGGCGGCCCGGTCCTCGAACGCGCTGGTCAGCGGCGAGAACACCGAGGTCACGGCGACCGCGGTCACGCCGTCGGCGCGCATCCGGCGGCCGGCCTCGGCGACCGCGGCCTCGTCGAGCGGCATCAGCGGCCGGCCGTCGTACTCGTGGCCGCCCTCGACCAGGTAGGCGCCGCCGTCGACCAGCGCGGCCAGGTCGCGCGGCCAGTCGACCATCGGCGGCAGGCTGGCGCAGGCCGGCAGGCAGATCCGCAGGGCGGCCGCCCGGTTCAGGTGGCGGCGCTGGACCACCGCGTTGATGAAGTGGGTGGTGCCGATCATCACCGCCGCGGTGCCGGCGATGGCGCCGCCGACCTGGGCGGTCAGGTCGCGCAGGGCGGTGCGCACGCCGCCGGTGACGTCGTCGGTGGTGGCGGTCTTGACGGCACCGACCACGGTGCCGCCGTCGACCAGGACGGCGTCGGTGTTGGTGCCGCCGACGTCGATGCCGATGCGCTTCATCGGGCGCCCTCCGCAAAGACGGATCGAAAATCGAGATCGAAGCCGAAGGCCCGCGGGCCCACCGCCTCCAGCCCCTTCGGGCTCATGAACACCTCCGGCCCGGGCAGGGCGAGCACGGACACCCGCTGGCCGTAGCGGATGACGTCGGTGCCGATGCCGTCGCCGCTGACGCTGTCGACCACGCAGATCAGGTCCGGGGTCATCACCACCGGCTCGCCGTCCAGGTAGCCGACCGAGAACTCGTTCTGGAAATGCACGGTGAAGCGCCGGCCGGCATCGCCGCCGAGCCCGTCGATCTCGGCCCGGCCGCGCAGGAAGCCCTCGGTCGCCCGGCGCGCCACGTCGACCACCTTGCCGGCGAACAGCAGCTTGCCGGCGCAGGCGTCGAGGATCGCCCGGACCGGGTCGGCGTGGCGGGCGCGGGCGTCGAGCACGGCGCGGCCCAGGTCGATCGCCTTGGTGGTGGTGTACAGGATGCCGTGGTCCTTGACCTCGCGGCCGGTGCGCGGCGCCTTGCAGGTGGCGGCGACCGAGCCGACCTCGACGCAGGCCTTGCGGCTGATCCGCTCCATCCACTTCCAGCTGGCGGCGCGCGGGATGATCACCTCGTTGTCGCGGATGTCGGCCAGCGCGAACGGCCAGCACTGCAGCTCGGCGACCGCGACGCTGGTCATCTGCGCCTCGGGGTAGGCCCGGCCCATGGTGTCGGCGTCGACCACCGGGTAGCCGGTCAGCGCCGCCACCATCAGCGGGTGCACGCCGTTGCCGCCGCCGATCTCCAGCGACATGACGGCGTCGAACTTGCGCCCCAGATAGGTCTCCATGGTCCGTACCGGCTTGGTCGCGAACGCGGCGTCGGCCAGCCGCTCCTGCCCGACCAGCGGCGCGCCCATGTTGGACAGCACCGCGACCAGGGCGTCGTCGGCCAGCGACAGCGGGTCGATCAGGGTGACGGTGTGGCCCTTGCGGTACAGCTCCCGCACGTTCAGCAGCTTGTGGTACGGGTCGCCGCCGCCGCCGGTGCCGAGGATCCAGGCGCCCAGTGCCAGCGCCTCGACGTCGTCGATGGTGAGCACGCGCGGCGGGAGAGGCACGCGGCCGCCGATCGGGACGTCAGGGGCTGAGGCGCTTGGCACGGGGCAACTCCGCGTCGGTCGAGAGTCCGGAAACCGCGGCGAATATTATGGGCGAGGCGGCGGCGTCCCCAATACGCAGTGGCCCGTACGGGTCGCCACGCGGGGAACGGTCCCGGCAAACGGCCCGGCCCGCTTGATCCGCCGCCGGTCGGCTCCTACCATTCCACCTTCGACATCCCGGTGGAGGACCGTCCTTGAGCCAGGAGGCGGCGTTCGGAGCGACCCAGGCGGACCCCCGGTCCGCCGCCTCCGTGCAGCGCGTCGCCTTCGTCACGCTCGGCCAGACCCCGCGCAGCGACGTGGTTCCCGAACTCCGCAAGCTCGCCGACCGGCCGATCGAGGTCCTCGAGCTCGGCGTGCTGGACGACGTCCCGGCCGGCGACATGGCCCGGCTGGCGCCGCCGCCCGGCCACCCGGCCCTGCTGACCCGGCTGCGCGACGGTAGCGACGTGGTGCTGTCGCTGGACTGGACCAGCGACCGGATGCGCGGGATCTACGCCGAGATCGCCGCCGCCGACGTCGACCTGGTGGTGCTGATGTCGACCCTGCTGGGCGAGCCGCCGGCGATCGCCCGGACCACGATCTTCTGCGACCGCGTGGTGGCGCGCGCTATCGAGACCTTCGTCGACAGCGGCCTGCGGGTCGGCATCGTGCTGTCGCTGGAGAGCCAGGGCGACATGGTGGCGTTCCGGGGCACGCGGCGTGGCATGATCCGGCCGGCGGTCGCCCGGCCCGGCGACGCCGTCGCCCTGGAGACCGCGATCGACGAGCTGCGCGACTGCGACCTGCTGGTCCTGCACTCGGTGACCTATGCCGAGGCCGAGCGGGCTGCGGTCGCCGATCGTTCGGGAAAGCCGGTGGTGATGGCCCGGCACCTGGTGGCGAGCGCGATCCGCGAAGCGCTGGACCGGCTGGCCGGCCCGTGCGGCAACGCAGTCCACGGCGCCCCCCGCACCCACGGCGCCCCCCATAACGGTACCTTGCGCGACCGGCTGCGCACCCTCAGCCAGCGCGAGCGCGAGATCATGTTCCTGGTGGCCGACGGGCTGGCCAACAAGGAGATCGCCTTCCGGCTCGGAATCAGCTTCCGGACCGTCGAGATCCACCGCGCCCGGATGATGGGCAAGATGGAGTTCAGCACCATGGCGGACCTGGTGCGAACGGTCGACAGCCTGTCCGAGTTCTGACCGTCGGCAAGTCGAGCGGCGCCGGCTACGTGGCGGCGCGTATAGGACTCGGTCCGCGGTTCTGGCTTAGACTTTCCCTCCCGAATGCGTCGAAGAACGCAGAATCGACAGGACTCGAAGGGATTGGGAGGCCGCCGGCGTCGGTCCCGGACCGGACGGCCGTGGAGCGCGGCCGACGACGGACAACAGGGGGATGCACATGAGAAAGCTCATCGGAGTGGCCCTGGTCGCCGGCCTGACGGCGGCGAGCTTCGCGATCGCCTCGCCCTCGGCGCAAGCCTTCGAGCGGCGGGACGGCCAGAAGATCCTGGTCACGGCGCAGCGCCAGGCGGTGCCGACCATGGACCCGAGCGTCAAGTACGACGCCTCGATCCGCACCATGCAGCAGGCGATGTACGACGCGCTGCTGAAGTACGTCGACACGCCGCCGCGGATCGTTCCGTGGCTGGCGGAATCCTACGACGTCAGCGACGACGGCCTGACCTACACCTTCCACCTCGTCAAGGGCGCCAAGTTCCACAACGGCGACCCGGTCGACGCCGAGGCGGTGCGCTGGTCGTTCGAGCGCACCCTCAAGCTGGGCAAGGGCCCGGCGTGGATGCTGAACGCCTTCCTGAAGGCCGAGAACATCAAGGCGGTCGACGCGCAGACGGTCACCTTCACCCTCGACCGCCCGTTCGCGCCGTTCACCTCGTTCCTGCCCTGGTGGTACATCATGAACCCCAAGCAGGTGCTGGCGAACGAGGTCGACGGCGACCTCGGCCAGAAGTGGCTGATCGAGAACGAAGCCGGCTCCGGCCCCTACCGGCTGAAGCGGGTCGAGCAGGGCACGCTCTACGAGCTCGAGCGGTTCGACGGCTACTGGCGCGGCTTCGAGGGCAAGCTCGGCGGCATCATCTACAAGCTGATCCGGGAGTCCTCGGCGCAGCGCGCGGCGCTGATGCGCGGCGAGGCCGACCTGGTGACCGGGCTGAGCCCGGACGAGTTCGACCAGGTGGCCAAGGCCAAGGGCGTGGTCACCTCGACGCAGCCGGCGCTGACCGCCTTCGGCATCAAGTTCAACACCCAGGGCAAGCTGACCTCGGACATCAACCTGCGCAAGGCGGTCGCCTACGCCTTCGACTACGACGCCCTGATCAAGATCTACAACGGCCGGGCGGTGCTGCAGTCCAGCCCGTTCACCGACGCGATCCTCGGCAAGATCGACGTCCCCGGCATGCCCCGCAAGGACATGGCGAAGGCCAAGGAGTTCCTGGCCAAGTCGAAGCACCCGAACGGCGGCATCGAGCTGGAATACGTCTACGTCCAGGGGCTGGAGGAGGAGCGGCTGATGGGGCTGATCCTGATCGACAGCCTGAAGGAGCTGAACATCACCGTGAAGATGGTCCCGCTGACCTGGGCCAACATGGTGGCGCGCGGCTCCAAGGTCGAGACCTCGCCCGACATGATCGCGATCTTCGCCACGCCGGTGTCGATCGACCCGGACGCGGTGGCGATCCAGTACCACCCGTCCAGCCAGGGTGCGTACTACGGCGTCCACTGGCTCGACGATCCCGAACTGACCAAGATGATCGAGGAGGCCCGCTTCACCACCGACTGGGCGAAGCGCGAGCCGATGTACGCCGAGATCCAGAAGAAGATCGTCGATCTGCAGCCGGAGATCTTCGGGATGATGCGCGAGCGGCGGATCGCCTATCGCGACTGGGTCAAGGGCTACGAGTACAGCCCGGTCCGGATGACCGAGGAAGTCGACTTCTACCCGCTGTACATCGAGTGACCGATCGCGGGCGGGGACGGCCGGGCCGTCCCCGCCCCCCATCACCAGGCGCCCGGCCCCGCCCCCTCGCGGCGGCGTCCTGGCGGCTGGTGATGGGTGTCGTGGAACCGTAACGCCGAGGTCCCCGCAGATGCTTCGCTTCACGCTCAGGCGTGCAGTGCTGATGGTCTTCATGCTGCTGGGGCTGCTGGCGATCACCTTCACGATATCGCACATCGCCCCGGCAGACCCGGCCGCCCTGGCCGCCGGGCCGGACGCCGACCGGGCGATGATCGAGCGCTACCGCGTCGAGTACGGCCTCGATCGGCCGATGTACGAGCAGTTCGCGATCTACCTGCAGCGGCTGCTGACCGGCAACTGGGGCAAGTCGATCCATACCACTCGCCAGGTCTGGGACGACCTGGTGACGTACTTCCCCAACACCTTCGAGCTGGTGATGTTCTCGATCCTGATCGCGGTCGCGCTCGGCGTCCCGCTCGGCGTCGTCGCGGCGGTCTACCAGAACCGGCCGATCGACCACACGATCCGGATCCTGACGGTCTCCGGCGTCGCCCTGCCGATGTTCTGGCTCGGGCTGATGGCACAGCTCTACTTCGCCCTTCACCTCGGCTGGTTCCCGCTCGGCGGGCGCATCGAGATGATGACCGACCCGCCCCAGGCGATCACCCACCTGCTGCTGGTCGACTCGCTGCTGCGCGGCCAGTTCTCGACCTTCGTCGAGGGCCTGCACCACATCGTGCTGCCGGCGGTCGCGCTGTGCTTCCCGGCGCTGGCCTCGATCATCCGGGTCAACCGGGCCGAGATGCTGGAGACCCTCAATCAGGACTACATCGTCAACGCCCGCGCCCACGGGCTGTCGACCTTCCGGATCGTCGCCGTCTACGCGCTGAAGAACGCGATGCTGCCGACCATGGCGATGATCGGCCTGCGGTTCGGCTGGATGCTCGGCGGCACCGTGCTGGTCGAGACGGTGTTCGACTGGCCGGGGATCGGCCTGTACGCGGTGCAGGCGGCGATCAGCTCCGACTTCGAGCCGATCATGGGGGCGACCATCGTTCTCGGCTTCTTCTTCATGATGACCAACTTCGTCATCGACCTGATCTACGGCATCCTCGATCCGAGGGTGCGGGAGCAGGTGTAGCCGATGGCCGCGGGGACACAGGACGCGGCCCTGGCGCCGAGCTTCGCCGAGCGGCACGCCGGCACGATCCGCGCGCTGCGGCTGTACGCCCGCACCTTCGCGCGCAACGGCTCGGCGATGCTCGGCCTGGCGATCGTGCTGCTGTTCCTGACGACCGCGGCGATCGGCCCGTGGATCGTGCCGTTCCCCGAGGACGCCGCCGGCGCCATCCATCTCGACATCAAGCTGCAGCCGCCGGACGCGGTGCACTGGTTCGGCACCGACGAGGTCGGCAACGACGTGTTCACCCGGGTGGTGCTGGGGACCCGGGTCACCCTGCAGATCGCCTGCATCGTCACCGGCGTGGCGATGCTGATCGGCGTGCCGCTCGGCATGATCGCCGGGTTCGTCGGCGGCTGGGTCCAGGAAGCGATCATGCGGGTGACCGACGTGTTCCTGTCGGTGCCCGGCCTGGTGCTGGCGATCGCCATCGTCGGCGCGCTCGGCCCGGGCATCGTCAACGCCATGCTGGCGCTGTCGCTGGTCTGGTGGCCCGGCTACGTCCGGCTGGTGCAGGCCAAGACCCTGGCCCTGAAGAACGAGATCTACGTGCAGGCCGCCCGTTCCATGGGGGCCAGCAGCCTGCGCATCGTGTTCGTGCACATCCTGCCGAACTGCACCTCGCCGATCATGGTCAAGGCGTCGATGGACATGGGCATGGCGATCCTGGGGGCGGCCAGCCTCGGCTTCCTCGGGCTGGGCGCGCAGCCGCCGTTCCCGGAGTGGGGCGCGATGATCTCGGTGGCGCGCACCTACCTGCCGGACTGGTGGTGGTACTCGTTCTTCCCCGGGGTGGCGATCGCGGTCACGGTGCTCGGCTTCAATCTGCTGGGCGACGGGCTGCGCGACATCCTCGACCCGAAGCACCGCGAATGAGCGTGGCCGCGATGACAGGGCCGGCGCCCTTGCTGTCGGTGCAGGACTTCCGCCTGGAGTTCGACACCTTCGACGGCGTCTACAAGGCGATCGACGGCATCGGTTTCGATCTCGCCCCCGGCGAGTCGCTCGGGATCGTCGGCGAGACCGGCTGCGGCAAGTCGGTGACCGCCAAGTCGGTCATGGGGCTGCTGCCGAGCCCGCCGGCCCGGGTGCGCGGCGGCCGGATCCTGTTCGACGGCGAGGATCTGCTGCGGGTCGGCGAGCGGCGCATGCGGGCGATCCGCGGCAACGAGATCGCGATGATCTTCCAGGACCCGATGACCTACCTGAACCCGGTGTTCAGCATCGGCACCCAACTGGTCGACGTCATCCTGGCGCACCAGCGCGCGCGGCCGCGGGCCGAGCGCATGACCCGGGAGCGGGCCCGCGACCACGCGGTCGAGATGCTGCGCCGGGTGCATCTGCCGAACCCGGAGCGCCAGCTCGACAGCTATCCCTACCAGCTGTCCGGCGGCATGCGGCAACGGGTGCTGATCGCCATGGCGCTGTCCGGGCGGCCCCGGCTGCTGATCGCCGACGAGCCGACGACCGCGCTCGACGTCACGATCCAGGCGCAGATCCTCGACCTGATCGGCGAGCTGCGCCGCGACCTCGGCCTGTCGGTGGTGATGATCACCCACGACCTGGGCGTGGTGGCGTCGGTCTGCGACCGGGTGGTGGTCATGTACGCCGGGCAGATCGTCGAGGACGCCCCGGTGGCCCGGCTGTTCGACCACCCGGCACACCCCTATACCCGCGGCCTGCTGGCCGCGGTCCCGCATCCCGGCCGGCCGGCCGCAAGCCTGTCCAGCATCCCGGGCTCCCTGCCGAACCTGCTGGACCCGCCGGCCGGGTGCCGCTTCCACGGGCGCTGCCCGCTGGCCGGCGACGACTGCCTGCGGCCACCGCCGACCACGGCGGTGGCCGACGGGCACAGGGTCGCCTGCTGGCGCGCGATGGAGGCGGCTGATGCTGGCGCTTGACGGCCTGAAGGTGCATTTCGACGTCTCGCGCCGCCGCGGCGAGAAGGTGGTGGTGAAGGCGGTCGACGGCGTCACCCTGCGGCTGCGCAAGGGCGAGGCGTTCGGGCTGGTCGGGGAATCCGGTTCGGGCAAGTCGACGATCGGCAAGGCGGCGCTGCACCTGGTGCCGATCACCGGCGGCCGGCTGGAGATCGGCGGCGAGGAGATGACCCGCCTCGACCGCCGGGCCGAGAGGCGGCTGCGCCGCACCGCCCAGATGATCTTCCAGGACCCGCACTCGGCGCTCAATCCGCGCATGACCATCCTGCGCAGCGTCGCCGAGCCGCTGGTGCTGCACACCCCGCTGCGCGGCGCCGCTTTGACGGCCCGGGTGGCGGCCCTGCTGGAGATCGTCGGGCTGTCGCGGCAGTTCCTGTACCGCTACCCCCACGAGCTGTCGGGCGGGCAGAAGCAGCGGGTGTGCATCGCCCGGGCGATCGCGCTGGAGCCGGAGCTGCTGATCCTCGACGAGCCGACCTCGGCGCTCGACGTCTCGGTGCAGTCGCAGATCCTGGAGTTCCTCAAGAAGCTGCAGGCCGACCTCGGACTGACCTATCTGTTCATCTCTCACAACCTCGCTGTGGTCCGGTACCTGTGCCGGCGGGTCGCGGTGATGTATCTGGGCGTCATCGTCGAGGAGGGCGAGACCGAGGCGCTGTTCAGCAACCCCCGCCATCCCTATACCCAGGCGCTGCTGAAGGCCGTTCCGTACCCGCAGGCGGTGCAGCCGGACCGCGGGTCGCCGCTGCAGGGCGACATCCCGAGCCCGGTCGACCTGCCGCCCGGCTGCCGGTTCCACAAGCGCTGCCCGGCGTTCATCCCGGGTGTCTGCGACCGGCACGAGCCGCCGCAGGTGCGCGACGGCGACGCCATGGTGCGCTGCCACCTGTTCGCCGACGCCGCGCGAACCTAACGCCGTCAGCGCTCGTACAGCCCGGTCAGCACGGCCTCCTCGAGCGCATGCCGGGCCATGGCGGCCTTCAGCTCGGGGCAGGTCGGCTGGTTCGGGAGCGCCAGACGCTCGACCGACAGCGCGAACAGACGGAAGCGATAGCGATGGGCGCCGTGACCGCGCGGCGGGCACGGCCCGCCATAGCCGGTCCGGCCGAAATCGTTGGTGGCCTGGCGGCAACTGCCGACCCGGGCGGTCGTCGGAAATCCCTCGGGTAACCCGGTCTCGGTCGGCGGAATGTCGAATACGCCCCAGTGGTGCCAGGTGCCGCGTGGGGCATCGGGGTCCTCCACCACGATCGCCAGGCTCCGGCAGTCCCGCGGCAGGCCGCTCCAGAGGAGCGCCGGCGACAGGTCGTCGCCGTCGCAGGCATGACCCGAGGGAATCGCCGCGCCGTCCTGGAAGGAAGGACTTTCGAGTCGCATGGCCACGGAACCCGTCCTCCTCCCCGATCCGGTTGAAGCCTCGTGCCGCTCGGCCGCCCGATCACTGGTGAGGAATGATCCCCCTGCCTCGGTCGGGCGCGATGATGCAGATCAAAGTTGCGGTTCGGCCGACGCGGCAGCGCCGTCGACCAGTCGCAGCAGGGTGGTGGCCTGTCGCTGCAGTCGGGCCACGACCGCCTCGACCTGCTCGGCACCCGCGGCCAGGGCTTCGATCGCCGCGATCGCGTCGGCGTCGTCCCGGTTGGCGCCGGCGGCCAGGGTGCGCAGGGCCCCGAACGCCGTGCGGTTGCCGGCGTGCAGGGCGGCGAGGCCCTGCAGCATTTCGCCGACCGCACCGGAGAATGCCACCGGGTCGTCGATCGTGACCGGCCGGATCGGCCCTCCGGCGTGCTCGGGGGCCTCGGCCGGCGGGGCCGGGTGATGCCGGCCGCGCAGGACGGCCGTCAGGTCGGCGTCCACGACCGGCCGCCCGTCCGACGCCCGATAGACCATGTCGTCGCGGTCGCGGACCAGCCGGTCGCGCAGCACGCCGGCCTCGAACTCCAGGACCTCGCGGGCCACCGTCTCGCCGTCCAGCTCGGCGTCGAGCAGCAGCCTGCGGGCCAGGGCCTGGCGGCTCTGCCCGGCCCGCCCGTCGACCAGGCAGCGCTCGACGGCCGCACCCTGCGGGGTCCGCAGCATCGCGGTGACCGCGAGCGCCGGCAGGCCGGTGAGCGTCACCACCTGGTCCAGGGTCAGCCCATGGAACCGCGCCGCGAATTCGTCGGCTGCCAGCACCGGCGCCTCGTCGGCTCCGCCGTCCTTCAGGGCGCGCAGCGCCTCGGCGAGATTGTCGATCATCGGCTGCTCCTCGTGGCCTTCGTCCGCGGCGACGGTTCTGCCACGCCGCCTCCGGGCCTGCGTTGCGGCAGATCAACCGGTGGGCCGCGTCGACCCCGGGCACGCCCGGGTTGAGCGAGGTCAAGGCGGCTCCGCCGCCGCGGCGGATACGGTGCCGGTCGCCGGGCGTCCGTTCCGGGACGCAGCCGGCGGCTCAACCGGGAGATGCGCCATGGACATCAAGCTCATCCTGCACCCCACCGACGGATCGCCGAACGCGGCCAGGGCCCTCGACGTGGCCTGCGGCATGGCGCGCGACTACGGCGCCCGGCTGCTGATCCTGAACGCGCAGCGCCGGCACGGGCTGGACGTCATGCCCGAGGAGCTGGAGGCCTACCGTCGGGTCGAGCACGTCCGGGTCACCGATGCGGAGCTGCGGCGCGCGGCGGCCCAGGCGACCGTCGACGCGGCGGTCGAAACGGCCCGGGGCAACGGTCCGACCGAGGTCGAAGGGCTGGTGGTCGAGGGCGATCCCGGCCGGGTGGTGGCGGACGTGGCGAAGGATCGCGGGGTCGACCTGATCGTTATGGGCAGCCGGGGCTACACCGGCATTCAGGAACTGCTGCTCGGCAGCGTGACCCACAAGGTGCTGCACGCGGCCCCCTGCAACTGCCTGGTCGTGCGCTAGACGCCAGCGACCGCCCCGCGGGGAACCGGCGGGGCGGTCGCCCAAGCCCTCAGAACTCCATGCCCGGCTGGCCCGGGACCTCGGGCTTCGGTTCCGGGATCTCGGTCATGGTGGCCTCGGTCAGCAGCAGGGTGCTGGCGACCGACACCGCGTTCTCCAGGGCGACCCGGACCACCTTGGTCGGATCGATGATGCCGGCCTCCACCAGGTCGACGTAGCGGTTGCGGCCGGCGTCGAAGCCGTAGGCGCCGGCGCCTTCCAGCATGCGGGCGACCACCACGCCGCCGTCGACCGCGGAGTTCTCGGCGATCTGCCGGGTCGGCGCCTCCAGGGCGCGCCGCAGGATCTGCACCCCGGTGCGCTCGTCGCCCTCGCAGGACTCCTCCTCCTTGGCGACCGCCGTCACGCAGCGCAGCAGCGCCAGCCCGCCGCCGGGAACGATGCCCTCGTCGACCGCCGCCTTGGTGGCGCTGATGGCGTCGTCCAGGGCCTCCTTCTTCGACTTCATCTCCGCCTCGGACGGCGCGCCCACCCGGATCACCGCCACCCCGCCGGCCAGCTTGGCGAGGCGTTCCTGCAGCTTCTCACGGTCGTAGTCGCTGGTGGCGTTGTCGATCTCGCGGCGGATCTGCTCGATCCGGCCGTCGATCGCCGCGCGTTCGCCGGCGCCGCCGATGACCGTGGTGCTGTCCTTGTCGACCACCACCCGCGCGGCCCGGCCGAGGTCGGTTAGGGTCACCGCCTCCAGGGTCTGGCCGGTCTCCTCGGAGATCACCATGCCGCCGGTCAGGATCGCGATGTCCTGCAGCATCGCCTTGCGGCGGTCGCCGAAGCCCGGCGCCTTGACCGCGCAGCTCTTCAGCACGCCGCGCAGCTGGTTGACGATCAGGGTGGCCAGCGCCTCGCCCTCGATGTCCTCGGCGATCACCAGCAGCGGCCGGCCGGACTTGGCGACTTGGTCGAGCAGCTGGATCAGGTCCTTCAGGCTGCCGATCTTGCGGTCGCACAGCAGCACCAGCGCGTCCTCGACCACCGCCTCCATCTTGTCCGGGTTGGTGACGAAGTACGGCGACACGTAGCCGCGGTCGAACTGCAGGCCCTCCACCACCTCCAGCGCGGTCTCGGTGGTCTTCGATTCCTCGACCGTGATCACGCCGTCGCCGCCGACCTTCTCCATCGCCTCGGCCACCAGCTCGCCGACCTGCGGGTCGTTGTGGGCCGAGATCGTCGCCACCTGCTCCTTCTCCAGGCGCGAGCTGACCGGGCGTGACAGCTCGTGCAACGCCTGGATCGCCGCCTTCGAGGCGCGTTCCAGGCCGCGCTTCAGCTCGATGGCGCTGGCCCCGGCCACCACGTTGCGCACCCCGTCGGCGAAGATCGCGTGCGCCAGGATGGTCGAGGTGCTGGTGCCGTCGCCGACCACGTCGCCAGTACGTTCGGCGGCCTGCCGCAGCATGCGGGCGCCCAGCGATTCCTCGGGGTCCTTGAGGTCGAACTCCTTGGCGATGGTCACGCCGTCGTTGCACACCAGCGGCGGGCCCCATTTGCGCTCGATCAGCACCGATTTCGATTTCGGGCCGAGGGTGACGCGGACGGCGTCGGCCAGCTGCGTCACGCCGCGCAGGATCTTCTCCCGCGCCGCCGAACGGAACAGAACCTGCTTGTGTGCCATCAAGGTCCTCCTCTGCTTCGCGAACCCCGGTCGCGGATGCGGTCAGCGGGCTTCCTGCTCGCCGAAGTGCTCGGCCACGATCGCGTCGGCGAACAGCTCGGCGCAGCCGAGCACGGTCAGCCGGTCGCCCAGCCCGGCGCCGGTCTCCCGGCAGTTCGGCACGCTGTCGGTGACGATTACGCGGTCGAAGCCGCCGTCGCCGGCCAGGGCGGCGGTGCCGGCGCGGAACAGGCCGTGGCTGGCCGCCGCATACAGTTCGAGGGCGCCGGCGCGGCGGCAGGCGGTCGCCGCCCGCAGCATGGTCGTGCCGGTGGCGATGATGTCGTCGGCGACGATCACGCAGGCGTCCGAGACGTCGCCGTACAGCGCCTCGCCGGACACCACGCCCTCGCTGCGGGCCTTCTCCATCATCGCCCGCCCGACCGGGCGGCGAAGCCGGTCCTCCAGGTTCCGGCGCAAATCCTCGGCCCGCTTGGCGGCGCCGGCGTCGGGCGCCAGCACCACCACCGGCCGGTCGCCGACCAGCGGCGCCAGGTGGGCGGCGAACAGACCGCCCGGCTGCAGGTGCCGGGTCGGGCAGCGGAACGCGTTCTCGAAGGCCGCGACGTTGTGCACGTCCAGCGTGACCACGGAATGCACGCCCATGGCCTCGAGCAGGGCGGCGACGTAGCGGCTGGTCACCGGATCGTAGGGCTTGGTGCGGCGATCCTTGCGCGAATAGCAGAGATACGGCGTCAGCGCCGTGACCCGCTCGGCGCCGGCGTCCTTCAGCGCGGCGATGAAGAACAGCAGCCGGCACAGCCGGTCGTTGGGGCTGGCGGCGGCGTCGCCGTGCAGGCTGTGCAGCACGAAGACGTGGTGGCCGGCGACCCGCTGCAGCGGCCGGATCTTGTGCTCGCCGTCCTCGAACTCCCGCTCCTCGTGCCGGGACAGCGGGATCTCCAGCCGCTGCGCGATCCGCTCTCCCAGGGCCTCCGACCCATGCAGCGCGAACAGGGCGATCTCGGCCATGGCCCGGTCTCCGTGTCAGACTTGCGGCCATCCTGGGTATCCTGCCGAGCCGGGCGCATTGAGGTGCGTCAACCGGCTCGCCCAACGATTGATACGGGTCAAGGACGGCGCTCCCGGCCTCGGCCACGCTTGCCTGGTCGTGACCGCGAGTTCGGAGGTCGGCCATGAGGGATGACCCGGAACGCCCCGCGAGGCCGGAGGCGGGCGCGCCGCAGCCGGTTCGGATCACCCCGCTCGGCCTCGACGGACTGCTCGGGGTGCCGCCCGGCGCCCGCGGCATCGTGCTGTTCGCGCACGGCAGCGGCAGCAGCCGGTTCAGCCCGCGCAACAATTTCGTGGCCGACCGGCTGCGCGATGCCGGGCTCGCCACCCTGCTGTTCGACCTGCTGACCGAGCCGGAGGCGGCCGACCGCGGCAACGTGTTCGACATCCCGCTGCTCGCCGAGAGGCTGGCGGCAGCGACCGGATGGCTGGCGGAGCAGCCGACCCTGCGCGCGCTGCCGTGCGGCTATTTCGGCGCCAGCACCGGGGCGGCGGCGGCGCTGGTGGCGGCGGCGACGCAACCGCGGCGGATCCGGGCCGTGGTGTCGCGGGGCGGCCGCCCGGACATGGCGAACGGCTGGCTTGCACGGGTAGAGTGTCCGACACTGCTGATCGTCGGCGGGCGCGACCTCGAGGTGCTGGCACTGAACCAGGCCGCGCTCGCCCGCCTGACCTGCGAGAAGGAGCTGCGCATCGTGCCGCACGCCACCCATCTGTTCGAGGAACCGGGGACCCTGGAAGCGGTGGTCGAGCATGCGCGCGACTGGTTCCTGCACCATCTCGGCGGAGGTGCGCGATGATCTTCGCCGACCGCTTCGACGCCGGCCGTCGGCTGGCCGAGGCGCTGCAGCACCTGGCGGATCGCGACCCGGTGGTGCTGGCTCTGGTGCGCGGCGGGCTGCCGGTGGCGTTCGAGGTGGCGAAGGCACTCGCCGCGCCGCTCGACGTGGTGTTGGTCCGCAAGATCGGGGCGCCGTCGCAGCCCGAGCTGGCGGTCGGCGCGGTGGTCGACGGGGCGCAGCCGGAGATCGTCAGCAATCCCGAGATCATGGCCATGCTCGGGCTGTCGCAGAGCTATGTCGAGGCCGAGGCGAAGCGGCAGCTGGCCGAGATCGACCGGCGCCGCGCCGCCTACCTGCGCGGCCGGCCGCCGGTCGAAGTGCACGGCCGCACCGCCATCGTGGTCGACGACGGCATCGCGACCGGGGCCACCACGCGTGCCGCCCTGCATGCGGTCCGTCGCCGGCAGCCGTCGCGACTGGTGTTGGCGGTGCCGGTGGCCCCGCCGGACACCCTGGAGCGGCTGGCTGCCGACGCCGACGAGATCGTCTGCCTCGACCGGCCCGAGCCGTTCGGTGCGGTCGGCTATTTCTACAACGACTTCACCCAGGTGTCGGACCGGGAGGTGGTCGACCTGCTCGATCGGGCGCGCGCCGGGTCCGATCCGGAGGCGCCATGACCGTCGCGGACACCATGTCGCTCGCCGACAAGGTCGCGTTCCTGTCGCAGCAGTCGGCCTATCCGGGCGAGACGGGCCCGGTGGAGACCAAGGAAACCCACATGTCGTGGGTGTTCCTGACCGACCGCCACGCCTACAAGATGAAGAAGCCGATGCGCCAGGAACGGCTGGACTTCGGCACCCTCGAGCGCCGGCGGTTCTTCTGCGAGGAGGAGGTCCGGCTGAACCGGCGCCTGGCGCCGGACGTCTATCTCGCCACTCTGCCGCTGACGGTGGCCGACGACGGGGCGCCGGCGGTCGGCGGGGACGGGGCCGTCGTCGAATGGCTGGTGAAGATGCGCCGGCTGCCGGCTGCGGGCACCCTGGAGGCGATGGCGCTGGCCGGGCGCCTGCGCGGCGACCACGTCGAGGCCGTGGCCGAGCGGATGGCCCGGTTTTACGCCGGCTGCGTCCCGGAGCGTATCGCCGACCGCGACTACCGCCGGCGGTTCCGCCGCGCGCTGGCCGATACCCAGTGCGAGCTGCGGCGCCCGGAGTTCGCGATGCCGCTGCATGTCGTCGACCGGGCGGTCGACCGGCTGGCGCGCTTCGTGGACGTCGAGGGGGCGCGGCTGAACGCGCGGGTCTGGGAGGAGCGGATCGTCGAGGGGCACGGCGACCTGCGGCCGGAGCACATCTACCTGGAGCCGACCCTGCTGGTGACGGACTGCCTGGAGTTCGACCGCAGCCTGCGGCTGGTCGACCCGGCCGACGAGCTCGGCTATCTGGCGATGGAGTGCGAGCACATCGGGGCGACCCACGTCCACGACTGGCTGTTCGACGCCTACGCCGAGATCACCGGGGACCGGCCGACCGACGACCTCCTGGGATTCTACAAGGGCTGCCGGGCGCTGCACCGGGCGAAGCTGTCGATCTGGCACCTCAACGAGCCGGATTGCCGTCGGCCCGATCACTGGCGCGACCGGGCCCGCGGCTACCTGGAACAGGCGGCGATCGCCGCCGAGCGGCTGCTCTGACCGCAGGCCGCCGGGTCCGGCTCATTCGGCCGGGCTGGGATGGCCGCCCGGGACGCCGGTGCCCCGGCCGCCGCTCGTGTGCAGGCCGTCGACGTCCTCGCCCAGGTCGCGGCGCCACGGACGCCAGCCCTCGAGGGCGTACAACGCCACCAGCAGCGCCGCCGCGAGGGCGAGCGCGAGCACCCAGTACGGCAACCCGGCGAGGTCGGCGAAGGTGAGCTTGCCGGGACCGCCGGTCAGCAGCACCGGCGCCAGCGCCGGCTCGGCATAGCTGAAGGCGACGGCGCCGGCGATCCCACCCAGCAGGGTGAAGACCGCATCCCGGTAGCCGACGCCGACCTGCGCCAGGATCGTTCCGGGGCAGGCCCCGGCCAGCGCGATGCCGCCGCCGAGCAGCAGCCCGCCGACGATGTTCGCGGCGTAGACCGTCGCCTTCACGTGCAGCGTGACCAGCCCGGCGCCGTGCAGGACGGCGAGCACCACCGCCCCGGTCGCGACCGCGGTCAGGAACACCTTGAGCATGATGAAGTTTCGAAGCTGCATCTGCCCGACGATCATGCCGGGTTCGAAGACGCGCGACTTCTCCAGCGCGAGGCCGAACACCGCCCCCATCGCCAGTCCGATCAGCACTGCCGTCACGATTGACATGTCCGGTCCTCCAAGACCCGTCCGCGCTCAGACGCGGCGCAGAAGCAGAAGCGACACCAGGATGCCGCCGGCGAACATCGCGGCCACCGAGATGGTCGAGCTGACCGCGAGCTGGGAGACGCCCGACAGGCCGTGCCCGCTGGTGCAGCCGCCGGCGATCCGGGCGCCGATCAGCATCACGAAGCCGCCGGCGAACGCGACGGCATAGCGGACCGCGGCGCTCGGGGTGCCGAGCGCCCGCGTCCAGATCGGGGAGACCGGATGCCGGCGCGCGCCGGACAGCCGCATCGACGCGAACGCGCCGAGCGCGACGCCGACCACCAGGGCGACCTGCCACCAGTTCTTGGCGGTCGCGGCGACGTGCTTGGCGACGTAGTCGATCTCCGTGACCGACGGGTCGACCACCGAGGCGAGCAGCCCGCCGACGGTCACATAGGACGACGACGCACCCAGCGCCGTCTCGATGAGCAGGAAGGCGGGGATCTGGAGGAGCCCGATCACCACGCCGGCGAGATAGGGCGACCACGCCCGGTCCCGCAACGACACCTCAGACATGAAACCCTCCGAACAGGGATGCGGAGATCGCCGGCACGCGAGCCGCCCGACGGCGGTCCCATGCGCGTATTCGTTACATTAGGAATTTCTGTTGAGTGGGCATTGACCCAGGTCAATCCGGTGCGCCGCGGGGGCGGGCGGTCGCGCACGGCAAAACGCCCGGGATCGCTCCCGGGCGCCTGCGACGCGTCGAAATCACCGAAGCCGGATGCCGGTCAGCCGAAGATGTCGGCGGTGATGCTTTCGTACCAGCTGAGCGATTCGGTGTAGTTGTGCTGCCGAAGGTCGGCGGGTTCCCCGGTCTGGCTGACGAAGCTCGAGGCCGAGGCGATCTTGGTCTCCGACGCGGTGTACTGCGCGCCGACCTTCACGTCGTCGTTGGGCGCGATCAGGCTCCAGCAGGTGTTGCTGTAGCGCGCCGGGAACACGCGGGAGTCGGTCAGGTCGCCGCGGACCGCCATGGCCGCGACTTTGGCCTGGCTGTTCGCCGAGAAGGCCGATTTCGGCATGTCGCCGGCGATGCTGGCGTCGCCCACCACGAAGATCGACTCGTCGGCCTTGGACCGCATCGAGTTCGGGTCGATCGGGCAGAAGCCGCTGGCGTCGGTGAGGCCGGCCTCCGCGGCGATGGTGCCGGCCCGTTGCGCCGGAATGACGTTGACCAGGGCCCCCTTGAAGGTGTCCAGATCGGTGGTCACGGTTCCGGAGGCCGGATCGACGGCCTTGATCCCGCCGTGCACGTCCGGGCCGTACCACTCGACCATGCCGGGGTAGTGCTTCTCCCAGCCCTCGGCGAACAGGCCCTGCTTGGAGAATTTCGGCTTCGGGTCGAGAATGACGACCTTCGCGCCGGTATGGCCCTTGGCCTTGAGCACGTGCGCCATCATCGAGGCGCGTTCGTAGGGGCCCGGCGGGCAGCGATACGGGTTCGGCGGCGCCACCATGACGATCTGCTGGCCGTTCTCGACGGCGTCGAGCCTGGCCTTCAGCAGCCGGGTCTGCGGTCCCGCCTTCCAGGCATGCGGCATGGTCTCGCTGGCGGCCTCCGAGTAGCCGGGGACCGAATCCCAGATCAGGTCGATGCCGGGCGAGACCACCAGGCGGTCGTACGGGACCTTCGAGCCGTCGGCCATGACCACCTGCTTGGCGTCGCGGTCGACGGCGGCGGCGCGGGCGTTGACGACCTTGATGCCGTAACCGGAGGCGAGCTTGTCGTAGCCGTGGGTGATGGAGTCGAAGTCGCGGAACCCGCCGAGATACAGGTTCGAGAAGAAGCAGGTGGTGTAGCGCGCATTCTGCTCGATCAGCGTCACGTCGATCGCGCCGGCGCTGTCCTTGGCGATCTGACGGGCCGCGGTGCCGCCGCCGGCGCCGCCGCCGAGGACGACCACACGGGGTTTGCCTTGGGCTCGCAGGACGTTGGGGGCGGCTAGTCCGGCTAGCGTGGCCCCGGATATCAGTCCGAAACGACGACGGCTGAGCGGCAGCATGGCAGTCCTCCCTGGTGAAAACCTCGCGTCAGTTCGGCGACAGCGAGGCGAAGTACGCGGCGAGGGCCGATATCTCCTCGAGCCCGAGCGTGCTCGTCACGTTGCGCATGACCTGGTTTTCACGCTCGCCGTTCTTGTAGGACAACAGCGCGTCGACGAAGGCGGATGGCGGCAGGCCGACGATCGGCGGGATGCTGCCCTCGGAAGCGCCGGAATGGTGGCAGGTAACGCACTGCGTGGAGAGATACTCGCCATAGACGGGGTCGCCGGCGGGGGCCGCCGGGCCGGACGCCGGCGACAGCTCGGCCAGCAGCAGAACAGGAACAGCCGGCACCGCCAGCAGTGCCCTGCGGAGGTGTCCGGCTGTCGTCATCCGTCCCTGTCTCCTCGTCGGCGGGCGGCCCCGCCCGCCGGTCAGTCGACCTTGGTAGTACCCTCGTTCTCCTTGCCGGCTTCCGGGGTCACATCCAGGACCCGCGCCCGCATGGTGATCTTCACCTCGGCCTTGCAGTCTTTCATGCACGGCTCGACCTTGCCGGCGTAGTGAGGCTCCGCGCTCCGGTCGTCGGCGATGAAGTTCTCCTCGTTCGGCAGTTTTACCGAGGTGAAGTTCTCGCGCGACAGCTCGAAGCTATCGTCGGTCACAACGTCGTTCAGGTAAAGCAGGTAGGCGGTGATCGCATACACCTCGTCGTCGCTGAGCGACCGCGCGTCGCCGAACGGCATGGCCCGGCGCACGTAGTCGTACACCGTCGAGAGATACGGCCAGTAGGAGCCGATGGTCTTCTCGGGGCGGTCGGCCTTCAGCGTGTCGCGGCCGCCGGCCAGCACCGGCCAGCGCCCGGCCCCTTCGCCGAAGTCGCCGTGGCAGCTGGCGCAGCGCTCGGTGAACAGCACCTCGCCGTCGGCCGCCGTGCCGCGGCCCTCCGGCAGGCCGACGCCGTCCGGGCGAACGTCGATGTCCCAGGCGGCGATCTCGTCCGCGGTCGCCGCACGGCCGAGATGGAACACGCCGTGCGTCGGAACCGCCGCGTCCGCTGCCGGTACCGCGGCCGTCGGCGCCGGGGCGGGCGTCGCCTCCGCCGTCTTGGTCTCGGCAGGGGCCGGAGCGGCGGCCTGCTTGGAGAACGTCGCCAGATAGGCGATCACGTCGGCGCGGTCGTCGGCCTCCTTGATGCCGGGAAACGCCATCCGGGTGCCCTTGATGGCGGTCCGGGGCGATTCGAGATACGCGTCGAGCGTCGTCTCGTCCCACACCAGCCCGCCGGCACCGGCCTCGGTCATGGCCTTGGAATACTTGAACCCGTCGACCGAACCGGCGGTCCGGCCGATCAGGTCGTTCAGTTCCGGGCCGACCCGGTTCTTGGCGCCTTCGCCGACCTGATGACAGGCCGCGCACTTCTTGTACACGCGCTCACCCTTGCCGGCGTCGCCGGCGGCCAGGGCGGGACCGGCGACCAGCAGGGCGGCGCCGAGGAGCAGGGCTGCGCTAGGAGACTTCAACATTCTCGACCGTCCCGTCGGCTTTGACATACCAGGTCTGGATTCCGTTGTTGTGGTAGATCGAGTTCTCGCCGCGGGCGGCACGCAACTCGTTCTTGGTCGGCTGGACGAAGCCGGCCTCGTCGATCGCCCGCGACTGCAGCAGCAGCTCCGAGCCGTCCCAGTCGATGTCCAGGTAGAAGCGGTGCAGGGCCTTGTCGAGGCTGGGGCCGTCGAGCCGGGCCGTGGTCCAGTTGCGGCCGCCGTCGATCGATACGTCGACCCGCTTGATCTTGCCGTTGCCGGACCAGGCCAGGCCGGAGATCACGGCCCTGCCGCGCCCGTGCCGGATCGGCGCCTGCGGGCTCGGGCTGGTGATGACCGACTTCACGTCCATCACCCAGGTGAACCGGCGGGCCTTTCCGTTGGCCAGGAGGTCGGTGTATTTCGACGTCTCCTCGCGCTGGTGCCAGGGCTGGTCGCCGACCTCGAGCCGGCGCAGCCACTTGACCCACATGTTGCCTTCCCAGCCCGGCACCACCAGCCGGACCGGATAGCCCTGCTCGGGGCGCAGCGCCTCGCCGTTCATCTTGAACGCCACCAGGCAATCGTCGAGCGCCTTCTCGAGCGGGATCGAGCGGGTCATCGCGGCCGAATCCGCGCCCTCCGGCAGGATCCACTTGGCATTGGTCTTGACGCCGGCCTCTCCGAGGAGGTGCTTCAGCTTGACCCCGGTATAGACCACGCAGTGCACCATGCCGTGGGTGTACTGGCAGCCGTTCAGCTGGGCGCCGCGCCATTCCATGCCGGAGTTGGCCGCACACTCCAGGAAGTAGACGTGGTTCTCGCGCGGGAACCGCATCAGGTCCTGCATGGTGAACACCAGCGGGGTGTCGACCAGGCCGTTGATCATCAGACGGTGCTGCGACGGCTCGATCTCCGCGATGCCGGCGTGATGCCGCTCGAAGCACAGGCCGTTCGGCGTGATGATGCCGTCCAGTTCGTGCAGCGGGGTAAAGCTCACCGAGCTCTCGCGCGAGGCGGTCAGCCACTCGACGTCGCGGCGCACCACATTGGCCTCGTAGCGCGACGGTACGCCGTAGGGCTGGCTCACCACGCCGTCGCCCAGGTAGCGGTTCCAGTCCTGGATCTCGGTGATGACGGATTCGCCTTGGGCCGCCGCCGGCCCGGCGGTCGCAAGGCCGGCGGCCATCGCCGCGCCGCCGGCGGCCAGGCTGCCGGTCAGGAACCGGCGCCGGCTGGTCGCGACGGTTTCATCCTTGGTTTCGGTCTTCTCGGTCATCGTGCTCCTCGACGACGGGGTACGGCTCATGACGTCACCTTCACCGACCGGTTCTCCTCCAGCCGGACAACGGGGTTGCGGGCGAGATGGGCTTCGACGACGTCCCACACCGGCGGCCCCTCGGTGCCCTCGTTGACCGACGCCCAGCCGGCGACCACGTATTCGCGGTCGGGCTTCACGGCCTCGCCGGTCTTCAGGACGGTCATCTCGGAAATCCGGCTGCCGATCGCAGCCGTCGGGTCGATCCGATAGCCCATGCCGCCGACCCGGACCATGTCGCCGCCCTGCTGGTAATAGGGATCGGCGTTGAACAGGTTGTCGGCCACGTCCTCGAGGATGTCCTTGATCAGCTGGCCGGTCATCGGCGAGCGGTAGGCCGCCGGGTAGGTCATGGCGCAGGCGTTGTGCAGGTCCTCGACCGTGATGTCCTGGCCCGGCAGCAGCGAGGTGCCCCAGCGGAAGCCCGGCGACAGGGCGATCTCGGCGTCGCGCTCGGCCAGCAGGGCCTGGCAGATCAGGTCGTCGAAGGTGCCGTTGAAGTTGCCGCGCCGGTACAGCAGCGATTCGGTGGTCGCGAGCTTGCGGCCGAGTTCGGCCTCGTACGGCGCACGCACCTTGTCGATCAGCCCGGCGACCTCCGGGTCGGAGCCGATGACATCGGAGAACACCGGGATCAGCCGGTAGCTGTAGCCCTTGACCTTGCCGTCCCGGACGTCGAGGTCGAGGCGCGAGACGAACTTGCCGTTCGAGCCGGAGGCGATCACCAGGGTGTCGCCGACCTTGACCGGTTCCGGCAGCGCGTCGTGGGTGTGGCCGGTCAGGATGACGTCGATGCCGGGCACCCGGGACGCCAGCTTGCGGTCGACGTCGAAGCCGTTGTGCGACAGCAGCACCACCAGTTCGGCGCCCTCGGCCTTGACCGCCTCGACGTTCTTGGCCACGTCGGTCTCGCGGATGCCGAACGACCAGTTCGGGAACATCCAGCGCGGGTTGGCGATCGGCGTGTACGGGAACGCCTGGCCGATCACGCCGATCTTGACACCACCGCGCTCGAAGATCCGGTATGCCTCGAATGCCGGCTCGTTCCATTCGGCGTCGTAGATGTTGCCGCCGAGGAACGCGAACGGGAGGCTGTCGACCAGTTCCTTGACCCGGTCGGTGCCGTAGGTGAACTCCCAGTGCCCGGTCATGGCGTCCGGCTTCAGGGCGTTCATGACCTCGACCATGTCGGCGCCGAGGGTCTTGTTGGCGGTGTAGCTGCCCTGCCAGGTGTCGCCGCCGTCGAGCAGCAGCATGGAGTCGCCGCGCTCGTCGCGGATCCGCTTGACGATGCGGGCCGCCCGGTCGAGCCCGCCCATCTTGCCGTACTGCCGCGCCAGCGCCTCGAAGTCCTCCGAGGTCAGCGCGTAGGCGTGCGGGGTGCCGGGCCGGATGTTGTAGAGCTTGAGGAAGTCGGCGCCGGTGACGTGCGGCGGCAGGCCGGCGACCTCGCCGACGCCGAGGTTGATCGACGGCTCGCGGAAGTACAGCGGCTTCAGCTGGGCGTGGATGTCGGTGATGTGGACCAGGGTGACGTTGCCGTGCGGCGCCATGTCCAGCAGGTCGGCTTCGGTCAGCTTCTGCTGGGCGGCGGCCCGGCTCCAGCGCCCGACCGCTCCGGGTCCGAGGATGGCGGTGACCGCCGTGGCGGCCATCAGGAACTCGCGCCGTGAAAACATCCGATCCTCCGGCAAGCCGCCTCCGTCGGCGGAACGGCACTGTTCCGCGGCGGCCGTTGCGATGCGTCGAGCTTGAATTCGAGGGCGGCGCGGGCAGTCGGCCCGCGCCGCCCCGGTGTTGTTACTGCCGGACCGCCGGGGTCTCGATCGACAGGCCGGTACCGCGCCAGGTGACGTACACCTCGAGCGCCATCAGTTCGTCGGAGAACGCCTTTGGCTGTTCGGCGCGGGTGTCGCGGATGCAGCCGCGGAAGCGGTTGTGCAGCGACACCATGTTGGCCTGCTTCAGGCGGTAGGTCGGGAAGCCGTTGACGTTGCCCTGGCTCAGATGGTCGGCGCGGATGTACTTGCCGGCATTGGCCTCGTGGCAGGAAGCGCAGGCTAGGTTCAGCTGGCCGGTGCGGGTGTAGTAGAGGTCCTTGCCCTTCTCCCACCAGCTCTTCATCTCGCCCTGGCTGAGGTCGATCCCCATCGGGGTGCCCAGTGACTGGTGCTTGATGAAGGTGACCAGCGCCTTCTGGTCGGCATGGTCGAACTTGTACGGCTCCGCCTGCATGTTCTTCGCGCGGCAGTCGTTGACCTGCAGCTCGATGTTGTACGGCTTGCCGGCGGCGGCGTTCCACTTCGGATAGTGGGCGCCGACGTTCTTCATCGATTCGGCGGCATCACCGTGGCACGAGGCGCACGACTTGCCGGCCGCGCCGTCGACCGTGTTCCAGATCTCGGCGCCGCGCTCGACGTACAGCATGGCCGGGTTCTGGAAGGAGTCGGCCTCCATGGCACGGGTCTCGGGGGTGCGGAACAGCCACCCCGAGAGCACCTCGTCGAAAGGATGGCCCTCGGGGGCCTTGGTCCGCGTGATCATCTCCTTCTCGCCGTCGATGATCAGCTTGTCGTCCACCGGCTCGGCGCGCAGGTCCGAAGCGCCGAAGCCGATGGCGAGCGCGCCCAAAGCCACGGGTAGGATGGATTTCAGTTTCACTGTGCTTTTCCTCCCTCTCCGGCGGCTTCGATGTCCGCCCGATGTGTGCCGACCGCGGCTTACTGGACCGTGATCTTGTTCTTGGCCGAGTACGTCGAGCCGTCGTCGTCGACCCAGGTGAACTCGAAGGTCCCGCTCTCCATCACCTTGGCGGTGAACTCGAAGTACGGGTTGGCGGAGACCGCCGGCGCCAGATCGCACGAGAACACCGGCTGCCCGTTGAAGGTGCAGGTGAACTTGTTGATGATCTTGCGCGGGATCGGCTTGCCTTCCTTGTCCTTGCGCTGACCGGACTCCATCTCGTGGCTGATCAGCGTCTTGATCGTGACCACTTCGCCCTTGGCCGCCTTCGACGGGACCTTGATGCGGGGTTTCGGCGTAGCCATTGCTCGGTGTCTCCTGTTTGCTCAGCCGCCGCAGCCGCCGATCGTGACCTTGACCAGCTTGGTGTCCGAGAACACCGCGCCGTTGCTCATCTTCGCGACGGCGACGACGTTCTGGGTCTTGGCCAGCCGGATGCGGGTGGTCGCCGTGGCGGTTCCGCTCAGCGGCGTGAAATGGAAGGTGGCGACGGCCGGATTCGGGTTGCCGTCGGCCAGCAGCGTCACGGACTGAACGTAGTCGTCGCCGCTCATCGGGCTCTCGACCGAGACCGAGATCGGCACGGTATTGCCGTTCTCGGCGATCTCCGGCGCATCGAGGGTGATCCGGCCGGCCTCGGGGGCCGCGCCGCCGGTGAACTCCTTGATGGCCTTCTCGGTCGCTTCGGTGTTCGCCCAGGCGCGGGTCGTCGGCACGCCGAGAACCGCCAGGGTCGTGGCACCGAACGACAGCGCGAGTGCCTGGCGTCTGGTGAGCTTCATGATCATCTCCTTGGTTTTCCGCCCAGTTTCCCGGTCTTATTCCTTCAGGGTCCCGAGATAGGCGACGATGTCCTCGACCTGCTGTGCGGTCAGGATCGTCTGGCCCTGGAAGTTCTTTGCGACGTGCGTGCCCACCTCGAGGGTGTAGAAGCCCGGCATGACGGTGTCCGGGCCGAACACCTGCTTCGAGTTCACGACGATGGCGCGCAGTTCCTCCGGCTTCCAGCGGTCGGCCACACCGTCGAGCGGCGTTCCGACCTCGCCGTGGAAGAGCTGCTCGCTCATCTCGGAGTTCTTGTGGCAGGCGAGGCAGTTGCCGAGCTTCTTGTCGGCGAACGCCTTGCGGCCGGCGGCCGCGTCGCCGGGCTGCCCGGTCAGGGACGCCTTGACCGTCGCATCCTCGAACTTGACGTCGTTCGGCCCGACGGGACCGGCTGCCCAAGCGCTCGTGCCAACCGCCATCAGCAGAGCCGCGCCGATCAGGCCGTTCTTGCAGGTGTCGCGCACTGTATCCTCCCTCCACGAGCCGTTTTCGGCTTCGTTGCTGGACTTGACCCCTGCACGGACGGCCGGGTCGCTCATACGACAAATAGAATTATTGCAATATGTAGATTGGTGCAAGCGGAGTCGTCAACCGTCCCCGGCCCGGACGCCGGCATCGCCGGGCCGGGCCGGCCGTTTCGGCACGCCTCAGTTGGTCTTGGCGCTCGCCTTGCGGCGCTGTTCGATCATGCGGGCGTGGTACTTCTGGAAGTGCTCGTCGGTCTCGTAGCCCTTCTCGCGCACCCAGCGGAACATATCCAGGAACGTCCCCTTGCCGAACGAGCCCGGCATGGTCGCGACCGCCGCCTGGGCGACCGACTTGCCGGTCGGCACGGTGTCGGGCAGGAACACGACGGTCGGGGTGAAGACGTAGCCCCACTTCCGGACCGCCGACTTCTCGGTCAGCGTCTCGCCGTCGAGGTCGGTCACCTCCTCGTCGCCGAACATGTTGTACTGGACGACCATGAAGTTGGCCTTGATGTAGTCGGCGACCTCCGGGTCCGCGAGCAGCACCTCGTGCATCTTGCGGCAGTAGATGCAGCCGCGCTGCTCGAACACCAGCGCCAGCCGCTTGCCGGCGGCGTTGGCGGCTTCGATGTCCTCGGCGATGTCCCGGAAGGTGAGCGAAAACCAGTCCTGCTTGTGCAGGCCGTCGTCGCCCATGGTCGCGGCCGCGGCCGGCACCGGCGCGAACGCGAGGCCGAGCGCCAGGGCGCAGATCGACAGGATCGAGGTGACGGGCGAGAGGCGGGCGGGCATGGCGGAACTCCTCGCTAGCCGATTTCGGAAAACACCGGGAACGTGTCGAGCATCCAGTTGGCGATCGCCGACATCTGCCCGGTCATGAACAGCAGCCCGGTCAGGACCAGCAGCCCCCCCATCACCTTCTCGACGGTCGCGAGGTGGCGGCGGAACCGGGTCGCCCAGGCCAGGAACCGCGGCGCGAAGAACGCCGCGAAGATGAACGGCAGCCCGATTCCCAGGGCGTAGACCGCCAGCAGCGCGGCACCGCGCAGGGCGGTGTCCGTGGAGCCGGCGACGAACAGGATCGCCGCCAGGACCGGGCCGACGCAAGGCGTCCAGCCGAACGCGAATGCCAGGCCGATGACGTAGGCGCCGAGCGGGCCGGCCGGACGCCGCTCGACCGTGAAGCGCATGTCGCGGAACAGCGGGGCGATCCGGAACACCCCCAGGAAGTGCAGGCCGAGGATCGCGATGATCGCGCCGGCGACGATCGACAGCACGTCGAAGTACCGTGCCACCGTCTGCCCGACCACGCTGGCGGTCGCGCCGAGCGCCACGAACACGGTCGCGAAGCCGAGCACGAACACCACCGCCGACAGGATGACCCGGCGCGACGCGTCCGGCGGCGCGGAATCCTCGCCGGCGAGCTGGTCGAAGCTCAACCCGGTCAGGTAGCACAGGTAGGGCGGCACGATCGGCAGCACGCAGGGCGACACGAACGACAGCAGCCCCGCCAGAAAGGCGCCCGCGAAGGTGACATCGAGCATCTCGGCATTTCACTCCCGTGCCCGGCCGGAAGGCCGGTTGTTATGCAATCAATCATATTTACATTTATCTATGTATGACAAATGCTCTTTAGAGGGGTATGTATTCACAAATGAGCGCGCTTCGGATCGGCAGTGCGGCCGCTGCGGCGGTCTTGGCGGTTTGGACGACGGCGGCACCATCGGGTGCGGACGCCGCGGAGCTGCTCATGCTCGCCCAGCCGGGATGCGCATGGTGCCTGCGGTTCGACGAAGAGATCGCGCCGGGCTATCCGCATACCGCGGAGGGCCGGCGCGCGCCGTTGCGCCGGGTCGATATCACCGAGCCGTGGCCCGGCGACCTCGCTGGGATCGCGCCGGAGAGGCTGACGCCGACCTTCGTGCTGCTGGCCGACGACGGCACCGAGGTGGCGCGCCTGCGGGGCTATCCCGGCGACAATTTCTTCTGGCCGTTGCTCGGCGAGATGATGGAGAAACTCGGGCCGGCACCGGCCATGTGAAATGCGGGCTTGCACCGGACGCCCGTCCGCCTATGTTCGCGGGGCCGCTCGGTGGAGACCGTCCGAAAGCGGAGACTATGTCGGAAGCGCCGGTAACTGCCTGGAAGACACGCCTGCCCTCCGACCCGGAGGCGCTCCAGGAACTGCTGGATCAGGCCCATCGCGCCAGCGAGATGCTGAAGGCGCTGTCGCACGAGACGCGCCTGCTGATCCTGTGTCTGCTCTCGGAAGGCGAGAAGTCGGTGTCCGAACTCGAGGACACCCTGTCGATGTCGCAGGCCGCGGTGTCGCAGCAACTGGCGCGGCTGCGCTTCGACCGGCTGGTGAAGACCCGGCGCGAGGGCCGGTCGATCTTCTACAGCATCGCCGACGAAGAGGTCGCCGCCCTGATCGGCGCCCTGTACGACATCTTCTGCCGCAAGGTCCGCGAACAGCCCGGCGACTGATTCGGCCGGTGCCGTCCGCGCGGTCTTGTGCCCCCCCTGTCCCGCCCGTAACGTGACCGGAAACGACGAACGGCGTCCGTCGGCTGCGACGCGACTCCGCCGGGGAGGAAGGACGTGGACATTATCGAGGCGCATGTCGCGCTTCCCGTGGTCGGCGTAGCCGCCGGCATCGTCCTCGGATTCGTCGCCCGTCTGAACCGCTTCTGTACCCTGTCGGCCCTCGAACGGTACTGGTATTCGGGCGACGCGACGGGACTGCGAACCTGGGTCCTGGCGGCGACGGTGGCGATGCTGGCGACCCAGGGCCTGGCGGCGACCGGCTTGGCCGACATCCGGGACAGCTTCTACCTGCGGTCCTATCTCGGGCTCACCGGCGCGATCTTCGGCGGGCTGATGTTCGGGTTCGGCATGGCGATGGTCGGAACCTGCGCGTTCGGGGCGGTGATCCGGCTCGGCGGCGGCAGCTTGCGGTCGCTGGTGGTGCTGCTGACGCTCGGCCTGGCGGCGATCTCCACCCAGCGTGGCCTGATGGGGCAGGTGCGGGTCGTCCTGGTCGACAACCTGGCGCTCGACATGACCGCCGCCGGCGGCCAGTCGATCCCGGGCCTGATCTCCAGGCTGCTGGAAGTCGATGCCACACTGGCGGTGGTCGTGCTCCTGGGCGGCGGGCTGCTGGCCTGGATCTTCGCCGATCCGGCGTTCCGCCGGCGCTGGGCGGCGATCGGCACCGGCACCGCCGTCGGCCTGGTCATCGCCTTCGGGTGGGCCGCCACGACCTATTTCTCGACGATCTCCTTCGAGCCGGTGCAGATCGAGGCGGGCTCGTTCTCGGTTCCGGTCGGCGACGTGATCATGCACGTCATCACCTATACCGGCACCGTTCCGGACTATGGCACCGGCCTGGTGGTCGGCGCCGTCATCGGGGCCGGTCTCGCCGCGTGGTATCGGAACGATGCCCGCTGGGAGGCCTGCGACGATGCCCGCGAGCTCAGCCGTCACCTCGCGGGCGGCGCGCTGATGGGGATCGGCGGCGTGTTCGCCATGGGCTGCACGATCGGCCAGGGCGTGACCGGGTTCTCGACCCTGGCCATCTCCTCGCCGATCGCGTTCGCCTCGATCCTGCTCGGGGCCCGCCTCGGCCTGTCCTGGATGGTCGAGGGCAGCGTCTGGTCGATGTTCCGCGGCCGGCAGTCCGGTCACGGGCCGGCGGAGTAGCCACCGGCCCGCTTGCTTCAACCGGCCGGGGCGAACCGGTAGTGGGCGCCCTTGCGCTCGACGCTGCCGATGCCGGGATACGGCAGGTGGAAGCCGAGGATGCGCGCCTTGTCGGCGGTCAGCCGGTCCAGCAGCCGGCCCCGCGTGGCGGCGCCGGCCGCCGGATCCTGGTCGGAGCCGGCGTGCCAGTCCGGCCGCTCGAACGAGATCACCGCGTTGGCGATGGCGTCGCCGACCACCAGCAGCCCGTCGCCGCCGTGGATCATGAACGAGCAGTGCCCGGCGGTATGGCCGAACGAGGCGACCGCCTCGACGCCCGGCACCACTTCGGCTCCGGCGTCGAACAGGGTGACCTGTGGCTCGATCACGTCCATCCGGTTCTGGGCGCCGACCACGAAGCTCTTGCGGGCCTCCGGCATGGCGTCGAGGGTTTCGGGCGCCCGCCAGAAATCCCACTCCATCCGGTTCATCCAGAAGCGCGCGTTCGGAAACACCGGCTCGTCGAAGTCGTCGATCACGCCCCAGAGATGGTCCGGGTGGGCGTGTGTGAAGCAGACGTCGGTGATCTCGTCGGGTGCGACCCCGGCGGCCGACAGGCTCCCGGGCAGCTTGCCGGCGGTCTCCTGGAACAGCGGCCCGGCGCCGGCGTCGAACAGCACGACGCGGTCGCCGGTGCGCAGCAGGGTGAGGTTGCAGTCGGGCCGCACCATGTCGGTCGGCAGGCCGTGCGGCGTCAGCAGGGCGTCGATCTCGGCCTGCGGGGTCTCGGGCAGGTAGAAGCCCATCGGCAGGACCAGGCCGCCGTCGCTCAGCACCGTGACCTCGGCATCGCCGAGGGCGAGCCTGACGGGAGCGGGCGCCGCCAGGGCCGGCCGGCCGGGCAGCCCCGACACCGCCGCGGCGGCCGCTACCGCGCCCAGCACCCGGCGCCGGTTCCAGACCGTCGGGTCGCTGCGACCGTTTGCCGATTCGTTGCCCACCGCTTCCTCCATTCATACATTTAGATTTGTGAATTTAATTGGCCCTGGAGCGAAGCCTGTCAAGCGCTGACGCCGGCGGGCTCCCCGCGACGTCGAAGCGGCGAGCGTTGCCGGGGGCTTTGCTGATATTCTGCGTCCGGCCGTGACGGGGATGGCGGGACGGCGGAGCAAATGGCCGGTGCGGCGAAGGCCGTGCCTGCGGGCGGAGGCCGCGGCATGACGAAGGACGACTTCAAGACCGAACTGCGGCGGCTGCTACGCGCACACTTCCCGATCGTCCACATCGACAGCTACGAGGAAGACCGCGTGCTCGAGGCCGTCGAGGACCTGGCGCGCGAGTCGTCGGCCTCGATCTTCGTGTGGTCGACCAGCCACGGCGTCTACGACCCGACCCGCGCGGAGCGCGGTGCGTTCGACAGCAAGCTGGCGATGGCCGACCTGGCGGCCGCCCTCGAGACCTTCGAGCAGCTGATGCGGTCGAAGCAGGCCGAGCGCAAGAGCCTGATCTTCGTGCTCCTGGACCCCGGGGTATACCTGACCGAGCGCAACGCCAACCCGATCTACGTCCGCAAGCTGCGCGACCTCGCGCTCGCGATCCGGAGCGAGGACCGCGCCGCCACCTGCCTGATCGTCTCGCCGAGCTTCACCGTCCCGCGCGAGCTCGAGCGCGAGGTCACGGTGCTGGACTTCCCGCTGCCGAGCCGGCACGAGATCGCCACCTACATCGACCGGGTGTTCGCCGAGCTGGCGCGCTCGTCGACGATCGAGATCAGCGACGAGGAGGCGCTGCGGGGCCGGTTCACCGAGGCCGCCATCGGGCTCACCCTCGCCGAGATCCGCAATGCGGTGTCGTACGCCGTGGTCGACGACCTCCGGCTCGACGACCGGGACGTGCGTCACCTGTTCCTGCAGAAGCGGCAGATCGTCCGCAAGTCGGGACTGCTCGAGTTCATCGAATCCGCCGGCCTGTCGCTCGACGAGGTCGGCGGCCTCGACACCCTGAAGAACTGGCTGTACCGGCGCCGCGTGGCGTTCTCCGAGGAGGGAAGGGCGTTCGGCGTGCAGGCGCCGAAGGGCGTGCTGGTCACCGGGGTGCCGGGCTGCGGCAAGTCGTGGTCGGCCAAGTGCGTGGCGGCGTCCTGGGGCCTGCCGCTGCTCAAGCTCGACATGGGGCGGATCTACTCGGCGCTGGTCGGCTCGTCGGAGGAGCACATGCGTCACGCCATCCAGGTGGCGGAGGCGGTGGCGCCCTGCGTGCTGTGGCTCGACGAGATCGAGAAGGGACTGCCGCGACCGGGCGCGCATGTCGGCGACAACGGCGTGTCGCTGCGCGTGCTCGGGACCTTCCTGACCTGGATGCAGGAGAAGGAGAGCAGCGTCTTCGTGTTCGCCACCGCCAACGAGATCGGCCTGCTGCCGCCGGAGGTGCTGCGTAAGGGGCGGTTCGACGAGATCTTCTTCGTCGACCTGCCGAGCGACGAGGAACGCCGCGAGATCCTGGACATCCACGTGCGCCGGGCCGGCCGCGACCCGAAGACGCTGGACATGGACCGGCTGGTGGAGTTGTCGGGGCAGGCCGCCCACGGCCCGGACATCACCCTGACCGGGGCCGAGCTGGCGGCCTGGATCAACGAGGCGATGATCAACGCCTATCACCGCCGGCTCGAGCAGGACGGCGCCGCCGACCTCGACCTGCGCGACTTCGAGGCGACCGCCCACGGAACCGTGCCGCTGGCCCGGCTGCGGGCCGAGGAGATCTCGGCCCTGCGGCGCTGGGCCCAGGGCCACGCGCTGCGGGCGTCGACCGCGGAATAAGGTGGCGGCTACCGGGCCAGCCCGGCCTCGACCAGGTACCGGGCGGCGCGGCCGATCGCGCCGGTGTCGCGCAGCTCCAGGATCAGCCGCGGGTTCGACCCGAGGGTGGCGAGCTGACGGAACACGCCCGGCCACAGGATCGAGCCCTCGCCGATCGGCCAGTGGCGGTCGGCGTAGCCGTCGGCGTCCTGCAGGTGGACGTGTTCCAGCAGGTTGCCGGCCGCGGCCACGTAGTAGTCGACCGGCGGCGCGCCGGTCGAGACGTGGGCGTAGTAGGCATGGCCGGTGTCGAGCGAGACCCGGACCCGGTCGCTGCCGAACGACCGGGCGAGCTGCACCCGGGCGTGCGGGTCCTTGTCCTCGATGTTCTCGATCACCAGGGTGACGCCGATGCGCTCGGCCCGCGCCACCGCCCTGTCGAGGGCGGCATGCACGCGCTCCTGCAGCTTCTCGCGGGCCCCGGCCTGGTTGTCGAGGTTGTGGTGGGTCCAGGTCTTGAACGGGCTGTGCAGCACCATCTGGCTGGCGCCGAGCTCCTCGCAGACGTCGAGGCCCTGGTCGAGGCGCTTCTGGACGATCGCCCGGACCGCCGGGTCCTGGGTGTCGATGTCGAAGCCCATGAACGGTCCGTGGATGCCGAGGCGGCCGCGGTGGCCCTGCAGCTCGGCCCGGGCGGCGCGGGCGACCGTCCGCCAGTCGCCGTCCAGCAGCTCGGCCCGGAAGAAATCCTGCAGCTCGATGTCGCGCGGGCCCTCCGCCAGCCAGTCGCGCCAGGCGGGGAGAGCGGCGCTGGGCATCGCCGCGCCGAGCAGCGGCAGGTCGTCGGGTTGGTTCATCGCGGGCGCCTCGTCGCGGCCATGGCGTTGTCGGGAGTTCGCACTGTGTACCAGGGCAGTGGACAGGAACATCGTGAAGACACGATGAACGCGTGGCGATTGCGCGGCGCCGGCCGCCGGGCCTATTCCGCGGCCAGCGCCAGCTGCGGAAGCGGCGGCAACCGACGGTCCGCCAGCGCGATCGGACGCGAATCGGCCGGTTCGGTGCCCCGGGCCGAGGCGTCCGCCAGGATCGTGCGCAGGTGCTCGCGCGTATCCTCGACCGCCGCCGTGATCCGATCGGTCAGGGCCGTCATCTGGCCGCTCATCTGCCCGGTTTCCCGGGCCGCGGCGTCGACCTCCTGGTTGACGGCGGCGACCCGGCGGGCGTTGGTGGCGGCGTCGGCGACGCTGGCGGTGATGGAGGCGGTCTCGCCGCTCAGCAGCTCGACGTCGCCGGCCGCCTTCCGCATCCCGTCCGCGACCGCCCGGGCCCGCGCCTGGATCGAGGAGACCGCGCCGGCCGCCGCCCGGATGCCGGCACGGAACGAGTCGATGCGCTCGGCGATCCGCCGGGTGGCGTCGGCGGTCTCGCCGGACAGCTTCTTGACCTCGCCGGCGACCACCGCGAACCCGGCCCCGGCAGCGCCGGCCCGCGACGCCTCGATCGACGCGTTCAGGGCCAGCAGCTTGGTCTGGTCGGCGATGTCCTCGATCAGGCCGACCACGCTGCCGATCGCGCCGGCGGTGTCGGTCAGGTCGCGTACGGCCGCGGATACCTGGTCGGCCTCCGCCGCGACCTGCGCGGTCAGCTCGCGCTGGTCCCGGACCTCGGCGGCGATCCGTTCGGCCGACAGCCGCAGGGAGTCGACCACCGACATGACGTCGTCGGTGAACCGGGCGCTGGCTTCGGCCAGCTCCGTCGACTCGGTCGCCCGCGCGTGGGCAGCGCCGGCCAGCCGGTCCAGTTCCTCGGCGATGCCGACCAACTCCCCGGTGCTCGCCGTGACCACCGTCACCCGTGCGCCCATCCCCTGCTCGAGCGCGGTGCTGAGGTTGGACAGGCGGGCCGTCAGGCCGGCCTCCCGCGCCGCCCGTTCGGCTTCCTGCTCGGCCTTCAGGGCATGGATCTCGGCCAGCGTCTCCTTGAACCGGGCGACCCCCTTGGCCAGCGCGCCGATCTCGTCGGTGCGGTGCGCGAAGCCGACGGCCACGTCCTGATTGCCGGCGATGGCCGAGGCTGCGTGCGACAGCCGGGCCAGGGCGTCGGTGACCATCCGGCGCATGACCAGCCAGACCAGCAGGATCGCCAGCGCGACCGCCGCGAGGCTGACGCCGACGACCGCGAGACGGGCGGCGTGCGCAGTCTCGGTTACCGCGTGTTCCTTGACGGCGATCCCGTCGATCCGCTGGATGATCGCGTTGCGCGTCGCTTCCGCCGCCAGGGCGTCGTCGACCAGGGCCGTGGTCAGCTCGGCGACCCTGGCCTCGAGGGCGTCGGCACCGGTCGCCGCCGACAGCACCGCATCGACCTTGGCCCGGACCCCGGCCGGATCGGCGCCCGGCATTACTAGCTCCTCTACGGTGTCGGTATAGCGGCCGTCCTCGAACACGCCGTACGCGATCGCCGCGCCGCCGTCGTACGGCATGACGACCACCCGGTTCTCCTTCTGGACGTCGCGGCGCTGGCCGCGCGTCTTGAACCGGTCGACGATCCGGTCGCGCCCCCGGTAGGTCCGCACGGTCACGGCGAAGGTCTGCTCCGCCCAGTCCCGCAGCACCGGGATCGGGTCGGTCCGCAGCCGCTTCGGGATGTCGATCAGCCGGGCCTGCAGGCGGAAAACCTGCTTGCGGAGGTCCTGGTTGAGGCCGCGGTAAAGCTCGGCCCGCGCCTCCTGGTCGGCCATCAGCCGGTCGACCACGGTGAAGTACACGCCGGCGAGGCCGGCCATGACCAGGCACAGCGTGAGCGCCAGCGACAGGGTCAGCTTCATGGTGATGCGGGAACGGATCAGGGCGAGCATGGCGAGCATCCGGTCTGTTGGCCGATGCCCCGACTGAATGCAGTCCGCTTTCCGCAGGAATTATTTGAAAATGCTATATATTTTGCCCGTCGGGACGGTGCATCCCTAGGGCCGTTGTGCGTCAGTTTCGTGATGCCGAGGTTACGCGGCCGTGATGATCGGCATGGGTCGGCCGCCGCCCGAGAAGGAAGCCGGCGATGGCGGCGGCCTGTACCAGCGCGACCGCCAGGAAAAGATGCGGTGCGGCGCCGGCGACGGACGCGGAACCGTCGAAGGTCACCCGGACCAGGCCGAAGAACACCGGGGCGAAGGCATAGGTGGCCTGGCCGGTCGCCACGATCAGGGCGACGACCCGGCCGACGTCCTCCTTCGCGAACTCCGTCTGGGCGATCAGCGGCGGCAGCGAGGTGGCATTGCCGATGCCGGCGCCGAACAGCACCACGCCGAGCAGCAGCAGCGGGACGCTGTCGCCGGCAGCGGCGACGAGCATCAGCGAGCCGGCGATCTGCACCCCGTAGCTGACGCACGCCACCAGCCTGCGGTCGGCGCCGGCCGGCATCAGCCAGCCGACCAGGGTGCGGCCGCCGATCGCCGCCGCGGTCGCCAGTCCCATCGCCAGGCCGGCCCGGGCCTCCCCGAGCGCCGGCACCAGCAGCGAGAACAGGTGCGCCAGCAGGCCGGCCTGGGCGAACAGCCCGAGCGCCATGCCGGCCGCCAGGGTCAGGAACCCCGGGTCGCGCCACAGCAACCGGCCCGGCAGCGGCCGCGCTAGCGGCGCTGCGACCGGCCGCGCAGTCGCATCGGGAGCATCGCCATCTGGGTTATCGCCGTCCGGGGCCTGGCCCAGCGAGGCCGGGGTGCGTCCGAACACCCGGCCGGCCAGCAGCCAGATCGTCGCGACCATGAGGGCGCCGAGGATCGCCGCGGTCGCCGGGAAGCCGAGCCGGGCGATGCCGGCGGCCAGCACCGGGGTGAACACCACGCCGCCGATGCTGGCGCCGTTGTAGGCGGTCGACAGCGCCGCCGGCCGCGTCCGCACGAACCAGGGCGCGATGATCGCGTTGACCGCCGCGGCCCCCATCGCGACCCAGCCGGCGCCGCTCAGCAGCGCCACCGCGAACAGCTGCCAGGGCGCCTGCACGGTGGCCCAGCCGACGATGCCCAACGCCAGGGCGAGGGCGCCGGCCCGGGTCACCGCGGGAACCCCGAAGCGCCGGTACAGCCGCGGCAGGTTGGCGACCACCAGCGCTCCGAACAGGAAGTGCACGGTAACCGAGCCCGAGACCACGGCCAGCGGCCAGTCGTGCATCTGCCTGACCGCGTGCAGGTAGACCGGCGGGCCGTAGAACCCGAACCCCCAGCCGAAGCAGGCGAGCACGAAGGTCGCCGCCACCACCCGCCAGCCGTAGAAACCCTGCCTGCCCATGATCGGAAGCCCCGCCGGTCGATTGCGATGGCGGAGGTTTCGCGCCGGGCCGGCGTTCGATGCTACGGTCGGGGCCGAAGCATTCCGGACGATGCCCTGCCACGATGGACTCGGCGCGATGGGCGCGAGGAGGAAGCGGAATGGTGTCCACGGCGACGATCGCGGAGATCGCGGCCCTGGCCGGCGACCCGGCCCGGGCGGCGATGCTGAACACCCTGATGGACGGCCGCGCGCTGACCGCGACCGAGCTCGCCTCGGTGGCGGGGGTGACCCCGCAGACCGCCAGCGGCCACCTGGCGCGCCTGACCACGGCAGGGCTGCTGGCGGTCGAGAAGCAGGGGCGGCACCGCTATCACCGACTCGCCTCGCCGATGGTCGCGCAGATGGTCGAGAGCCTGTCCCAGCTCGCCGCGACCCTGGCGCCGCCGGGCCGGCGGGTCGCGACCGGGCCGCGCGACCTGGCGCTGCGCACCGCACGGACCTGCTACGACCACCTGGCCGGCCGGCTCGGGGTCGCCCTGACCGACGCCCTGCTGGACGCCGGCCATGCCGAGATCGACGGCGACGCCGGTGCGGTCACCGACGGCGGCCTGGCCTTCTTCGCCGGCATCGGGATCGACCTGGAACGGGCGACGACCCGCAACGGCCGGCGGTCGTCGCGGGTGTTCTGCCGGCCCTGCCTGGACTGGAGCGAGCGGCGGCCGCATCTGGCCGGCGCCGTCGGCGCGGCGATCTGCAGCCATGCCTTCGAGCAGGGCTGGATCCGACGGGTCGACGGCAGCCGCGCGGTGGCGGTCACCCGCAAGGGCGAGCAGGCGCTGCGCAGCGCGTTCGGGATTGCGCTCTGACGGGGATGGTTCGGCACCGGCCGAAGCATTGATCGGCGGCGTGCGACATCCTCGGGGCCGACGACACCCCGGCACGAGGACCCCGCCATGACCGTCACCGTCTTCATCCGTTACCGGATCGATCCGTTCAAGCGCGCCGCCTTCGAGGAATACGCCCGCAACTGGCTGACCATCATCCCGGCCTGCGGCGGCGAGCTGGTCGGCTACTGGATGCCGCACGAGGGCACCAACGACGTCGCCTACGGCCTGATCTCGTTCGACAGCCTGGCGTCCTACGAGGCATACCGGGCCCGGCTGCGGAGCGACCCGGCCGGAAGCGGCAACTTCGAGACCGCCGAGCGCGAGCAGTTCATCCTTGCCGAGGAACGCACTTTCCTGCGCAAGGTCGAGCCGGCAGCCTGACCGCGGACCAGCGACAACCAGGGAGGAACCACCGATGCTCGCCGTCATCTTCGAGGTCACCCCGGCGGACGGCCGCCGCGACGAGTACCTGGCATTTGCCGCCGACCTTCGCGAGGAGCTGCTGACCATCGACGGCTTCATCTCCGTCGAGCGGTTCCAGAGCCTGACCGAGCCCGGCAAGATGCTGTCGCTGTCGTTCTGGCGCGACGAGGCGGCGATCGCCGAGTGGCGCAATCGCGAGCGGCACCGCGCCGCCCAGGCGGCCGGTCGCGGCGGGGTGTTCGCCGGCTACCGGCTGCGGATCGCCTCTGTGGTCCGCGACTACGGGATGGACGACAACCGCGAGCAGGCTCCGGCCGACAGCCGGACGGCGCATGGCGGCGTCTGAACAGGGATGCCGATAGGTCCCGGATCCGACCCGCTTGCGGCGTGCCGGTCCGGAACGAGGAATCGTGGGAACTGATCCCTCATCCCGGCCGCAGCGGCGCAGCCGCGGAGAGCCGGGACCCATGCCTCACACCGCCGCGAAGCCGTGGGTCGCCAGCAGCCGGATCATGGTGTCCTTGGCTGCGATCCGGTGGGCGCGGTGGATCGCCCGGGCGGCGTCGGCGTCGCCGGCCGCGATCGCCTCGATCAGCCGGCGGTGGTCGGCGTTGGAGCCGCGCGGCTCCGGCCGCAGGAACAGGGTCACCAGCCGCGCCCGGCGCACCTGGTCGGACATGGTCTCCACGATCGCCTCCAGCCGGCGATTGCCGGCCAGCCGCACCAGGGTCCCGTGGAAGGCGTCGTCGGCCGCCGCCCAGCGCGGCCGGTCGCCGGCGTCGAGCGCGGCGTCCATCTCGTCGACCAGGCCGGTGAGTTCCGTCAGCGCTTCGGCCGGCGGACGCGACCGGGCCAGGTTGCTCGCCGCCAGCGACTCCAGTTCGGTCAGGACCGAGTAGATCTCCTCCATGTCGGCCGCCGAGACCGGCAGGACGCGGATGCCGTGACGGGGCCGGACCTCGACCAGCCCCTGCGCCTCCAGGGCGATCGCCGCCTCGCGCACCGGGGTGCGGGACATCCCGAGCAGTTCCGCGAGTTCGGTCTCCAGGTGATTGGAGCCCGGCGGCAGCCGGTTGGTCACGATCATCTCGCGCAGCAGCGCGGTCGCCCGCCGGGTCTGGGACGGGGGCCGGGCCCTGGTCATCGCGACGCGACCTCGACGACCCGGCCGGCGGCGGCGGAGTCGTAGAGCGCCTCCTCGATCTCCAGGTTCCGAAGGTACGCTTCGGCGTCGTTCTCGATCGGGGTCCCGCGCAGCAGATGGTCGCCGACATGCTTCTGCAGGGCGTAGACCGAGTCGCCGCCGAAGCCGGTGGTCGGGTAGCCGCCGCCGATCCGCTGCCAATCGTGGCCGCCGCGGGGACGGAACGTCAGTGTGCCGTCGCCGTCCAGCGCCATGACCCCGGCCGAGCCCTCGACCAGGCACTCGCCCATGGTGAAGCGGGTGTTGGCGGCGGCGTGGTCGACCAGCCGGTTGCCGTCGAGTACCGCGCGCCGGCCGTCGGCATAGCGGAACAGCAGCAGCCCGGCGTCCTCGCCGGCGATCGCCGGGTTCAGGCGGCGCAGGTCGGCGAACACCGCATCCGGCTCGCCCATCAGGAACCGGAAGGTGTCGATCCAGTGCACCGCGGTCTCGTGGATCAGGAACCGCGGCATCTTCTGGAAGTAGGGCTGGCGCGACAGGTAGGCATCCCGGCCCTGGCCGTCGCCCGGGCGCATGCGGAAGCCGATCTGGTACAGCTCGCCGACCCGGCCGGCGGCGATCTCGTCGCGGATCGCCCGGTACCAGGGCTGGAACCGGAAGTTCTCGTGGACCACCACAAGCTTGCCGCTGTCCCGGATCAGCCGGACCGCCTTCTGCGCCTCGGCCAGCGAGCCGCAGAACGGCTTCTGGCAGACGATCGCCCGTGCGTTCGTGTCCAGGGCCTGCCGGATCAACCCCAGATGGGCCGGTGGCGGGGCGGCGATGTCGATGATGTCGGGCCGGAGCGAGTCGAACAGGGCGGCGGCATCGGCCTCGATCCGTGCCGGGTGGCCGGGGGCGGCCTTCTCGGCCAGCAGGCGCGCGGCCTTGCCGGTGTCCAGGTCGGCGAGCCCGGCGAACGCCACGTCCGGGTTGCGCAGCCAGCCGTCGACGTGGAACCCGGCGAAGTAGCCGGCGCCGACGGTGACGACCTTGAGCGGCGGGGTCATGCGGACACCGGAGCCCGCAGCGCGGCGCCGACCGCCGCGGCGACCGCGTCGGTGCCCGCCGTTCCGCCGAGGTCGGCGGTCAGCACCCGGCCGTCCGCGAGCACGTCGGACACCGCCCGCCGCAGCGCCTCGCCGAGCGCCACCATCTCGCCGTTGCCGCGCTCGTGGCCGAGCCAGTCGAGCATCATGGCGGCCGACAGGATCATCGCCATCGGGTTGGCGACACCGCGCCCGGCGATGTCCGGCGCGCTGCCGTGGCAGGGCTGGAAGACGGCATGGCGTTCCCCGATGTCGGCCGACGGCGCCAGCCCGAGGCTGCCCATCAGCCCGGCGCCGAGATCGGACAGGATGTCACCGAACATGTTCTCGGTCACCAGCACGTCCAGGTCCCACGGGTTGCGGACCATCGACAGCGCCACGGCGTCGACATAGGCGGCCTCGGCCCGGATATCGGGGAAGCCGGCGGCGCGCTCGCGGAACACCTTGCGGAAGAACGCGAAGGCCTGGAACACGTTGGCCTTGTCGACGCAGTGCACCAGCCCCTTGCCGCGGCCGGCCGCCTTGCGGCGCCGGGCCAGGCGGAACGCGAAGTCGAACAGCTTCTCGGAGGTCGCGCGGGTGATCACCAGGGTCTCGCGGGCCTCGCGGTCGCCGTCGACCGTGCCCTTGCCGTGCGAGGCGAACAGCCCCTCGGTGGACTCGCGCACGATCACGAAGTCGATGTCGGTGACCCGCGGCGATTTCAGCGGCACGTCCTGGCCGGGCTGCACGAACACCGGCCGCACACCGGCGAACAGCCCGAGCTTCATGCGCAGCTCGATCTGCGGCGAGATCTCGGTGCCGTCGGGATAGCGGACCTCGGGCAGGCCCATGGCCGACAGCAGGATGGCGTCGGCGGCGCGCGCCGTGTCGAGCGAGGCGGCGGGCAGCGACTCGCCGGTTTCGCGGTAGTGACCGGCGCCGGCCGGGACGGGCTGGAACTCGAGCGAGAAACTGCCGGCCCGGCGGGCGACGTCGCGCACCAGGGCGACGGTCGGCGCCATGATCTCGGGGCCGATGCCGTCGCCCTCGAAGACGGCGATGGTGAACGTTCTGGGCATGGCGACCTCCGCCGGTTGTCGGGCGGCGGGCCGGTCCCGCTGCCGTCATCCGGTCATATCGGGACTCTGTGTTCGAATCAATGCATACATTAAATCATGCGTTATTGTCCGGCTTGCGCATCAGGGCAACGTCCTTCGCCGGGATCTCGCAGTCCCAGCCGTGCCGGGCGGCGATCGTTCGGAAGGTTTCCGCGCGGTAGAACACCACGTGGGTCGGGTCGCGCCGGTAGTGCCATCCGGCGAACCGGGCGTCGTCGGTCTGGAAGCTGGTCATCACCGCCAGCCAGCCGCCCGGCCGCAGCAGCCGCTCCAGGCGGTCGAACTCGTCGGCCGGCCGGTGGAAGTGCTCGGCGACCTCGGTGCAGGTGACGAAGTCGTAGGTCCGCTCCAGGGCCGCCGGATCGGGCCGGAAGAACGGGTCGTACAGCGCGACCGCGTGGCCTGCCTCGCGGAGCATGGCGGCGAGCGCCGGCCCCGGCCCGCAACCGTAGTCGAGGCCGGTCGCACCTTGCGGCAGGCGCGCGAGCAGCGGGGTCGCCAGCTTCGCCAGGAAGCCGCGATAGCCGGGATCGTCCGGGTCGTTGCGGTGGGTCAGGTAGTGGGCCCGCTCGACGGCGGCGGACGGGTACCGTGCCGGGTCGAGGAACCTGGCCTCGCAGTCCTCGCACCGCCAGTAGGCGAGGGCGCCGACCTGCACGAAGGGACGTGGCCCGGCCCGGCGACAGACGGGGCATGCCGCCGGGGCGTTCCCGCCGGTATGCTCCGATGGCGTTTCCGGGACTCGGCTCATGCTCCCTGCAGCATCGCACACCGGGCGGTGCCGGCGCACGCGCCGACACCTCCGGCACTCGAGGCCCGGCGGATGACGGTCGACGCGGCACGGAACGACGTCCGGTACCCATACGCGGCACCGGCCGGCGGCCCGTTGTTGGCGGTCAGGTCCGGCCCAGGTAGACGGTCTGGGTGACCGACCGGTCCTGCAGAGGGTTGTGGAACACCACGGGCTCGGCACTGGCCTCGGCGAACACCGTGCCCAGCCGGGCGGTGAACGCGTCGTCCGGCGGCTCGTTCGACCACAGGCCGAACACGCCGCCGGGGCGCAGGTGCGACGCCAGGCGGCGCAGTCCGTCAGGCTGGTAGAAGCCTTCGCTGCCGGGTGCCAGCAGGGCGTCCGGGGAATGGTCGATATCAACCAGGATGGCGTCGAAGCGGCGTTCCGGCTGGGCCGGGTCGAAGCCGGCTGTGCCGGCCGACAGCGCGAAGAAGTCGCCGTGCACGAACCGGCAGCGCGGGTCGCCGGTAAGCTCCGGTCCCAGCGGCAGCAGCCCGGATTCGTGCCACTCGATCACGGCGTCGAGGGCATCGACCACGATCAGCGACGCCACCGCGTCGTCCTGCAGCACGGCCCGGGCGGTGTAGCCGAGCCCCAGCCCGCCGACCACGACGTCGAGGCCGCCGGTCCCCGCCGCCGCAAGGCCGAGCCTCGCCAGCTCGATCTCCGAGGCGGTGAACAGGCTGGACATCAGGAACTCGTCGCCGAGCTTGATCTCGTAGACCTCGACCCCGAGCGACAGCTCGCGGCGGCGGCGCAGGCTCAGCTCGCCGATCGGCGTCGCCCGGTAGTCGAGTTCTTCGAAGTACAGGCTCAAGCCGGCGATCCTCTCCGCAGTGGACCGCTCGGCTTGTAGCACGGGTCGGCCGGCGGACCCACCCGCCGGCCGGGGCCGGCGACTATGCCCCGACCGCCGCCGGCCGCCGGCTGCGCCACAGATGCCCGGCGATCGACAGGGCGGCGAGCGCGAAACCGATCTCGTCGGTGATCGGGAAGGCGGCGACCAGCATGAAGGCCGCGAGGGTCGCCAGGACCCGCTCCCAGGCCGTCATGCGGGTGCGCAGGAAGCCGATCACCGCGGCGCCCCACAGGCCGATCGCCAGGGTCGTCTTGAAGACGATGTACGCGACCGCGACCGGATAGCCGAGCGCCTCCGACAGTGGACCGCCGTCCTGCAGCATCAGCGCCGGGGTGTAGACCGCCATGAACGGGATCACGAACCCGGCGGTCGCCACCTTGATCGCCTCGAACGAGATCTTCAGGCCGCTGGCCCGGGCGATCGGCGCCGCCGCGAAGCAGGCCAGTGCCACCGGTGGCGTCAGGTCGGCCAGGATCCCGAAATAGAACACGAACATGTGGCTGACCATCAGCGGCACGCCGAGCTTCAGCAGCGCCGGCCCGGCGATCGACGAGGTGATGATGTAGTTCGGGATGGTCGGGATCCCCATGCCGAGCACCAGGCAGGTCAGCATGGTGAGCAGCAGCGACAGGAACAGGCTCTGGTCGCCGACCGATACGATGAACTGGCCGAAGGTGTTGGCGGCGCCGGTCAGGGTCATGGTGCCGATGATGATGCCGACGATCGTGCAGGCGACGCCGACCGGGAGCGCCGTCTTCGCCCCTTCGGCCAGGCTGTCGCGGCACAGGGCCAGGGTGGCGCGGCCGCCGCGCGAGAGCAGGTTCGCGGCGATCAGCACGGCGACGGCCGCCGCGATCACCTCGATGCCCCATTCCAGGAAGGCGGCGGCCACCAGGCCCAGGCAGACCCAGAACACCGAGCGCAGGGCGTTCGAACGCAGCCCGAGTGCCACCGAGCCGCCGAGGATCAGCAGCACGGTCAGCGCCAGGCCGACGGTGCCCGCGAACAGCGGCGTGTAGCCGGAGAACAGAAGATAGACCAGGGCCGCGAGCGGCAGCAGCAGGTACCAGTTCTTGCGGATCGCCGCGGTCACCGACGGCAGCTCTTCCTTCGGCAAGCCCAGGAGCCGGTGCTTGCCGGCCTCCAGATGCACCACCCAGAAGGCGCTGGCGAAGTACAGCACCGCGGGGATGATCGCGGCCTTCACGACCTCGTAGTACGGGACGTCCAGGGTCTCGGCCATGATGAAGGCGACCGCGCCCATCACCGGCGGCATGATCTGGCCGCCCATCGAGGCGGTCGCCTCGACCCCGCCGGCGAATGCCGGCCGGTAGCCGAATCTTTTCATCAGCGGGATGGTGAACTGGCCGGTCGCCACCACGTTGGCGACGCCGGAACCCGAGATGGTGCCCATCAGGCCGGACGACACCACCGCGACCTTGGCGCCGCCGCCGCGGGCGTGGCCGACCAGCCCCATCGCCACGTCGGTGAACAGCCCGATCATCCCGGCCTTCTCCAGGAAGGCGCCGAACAGGATGAACAGGAAGATGTAGGTCGAGGATACGAAGACCGGGATGCCGTAGATGCCCTCGGTGCCGAACGCCATGTGGTCGATCACCTGGGCGATGTCGTAGCCGCGGTGGTTCAGCGGCGACGGCAGGTACTGGCCGAGCAGGCAGTACAGCAGGAAGGCACCGGAGATGATCGGCAGGGCCGGCCCCATGATCGCGTAGGCCGCCAGGAACACGGTCGCCAGCGCCAGGATGCCGAAGCCGATGTCGAGCGGCAGCGGGTCGCCGGCGCGCAGCAGCAGCGGCGTGTACTCCACCCACTGATACAGCGCGACCGCGAAGCCGGCGATGCCGAGCGCCCAGGCGGCGACCCGCGGGGCGGTCGCGTAGCGGCGGCCGAGGGCGACCAGCGGAAAGGTCAGGGCGACCAGGAAGCCGACGTGGATGGCCCGCGTCACCTGGCTCGGCAGGTCCAGCAGGTGTGCGGCCGTCGCGATCTGGAACGCCGAGAAGGCGAACGCGATCCAGAACAGCAGGCGGCCCTCGACGGTCGCCGGGAAGCCGGCCGCCAGGACGTCGTGGTGGCCGCCCGCGGCCTCGGCCTGCGGCGCAACGTGGCGGTTGGCGGTTTCGCTCATCGCCCGGTATCCCCCCAGTTTTGTTGGCTTGTTGTCGGCCGTCGCCACCCGCCGAAGCCGGCGGGTGGCGCGGCGGATGGCCTTACATCAGGCCTTTTTCCCTGTAGTAGCGCTCGGCACCCGGATGCAGCGGCACCGGCATGCCGTTCAGGGCGTTCTCGAGCTTGATCGCGGCGGCCGCCTTGTGGGCCGCGACCATGTCCGGCAGGTTCTCGAACATCTGCTTGGTCATCTGGTAGACGGTCTCTTCCGGCACGTCGACATGGGTGACCGCGAAGTTCACGACCGCCACGGTGGCGACGTCCGCGGTCTGGCCGTGGTAGGTGTTCGCCGGGATGGTGGCGCCGATGTAGGGCGCGCCGAGCTTGGCGACCATGTCGGCGGGCACGGCCACGACCTGGACCGGGATCGACGAGGCGAGGTCGCGGATCGAGGCGACCCCGAGGCCGGCCGACTGCAGGGTGGCGTCGAGCTGGCGGTTCTTGATCAGCTCGACCGACTCGGCGAACGGCAGGTACTCGGTCTTGCCGAGGTCACTGTAGCTCATGCCGGCGGCCGCCAGGATCGCCCGGCTGTTCAGCTCGGTGCCGGACTTCGGCGCGCCGACCGACAGGCTCTTGCCCTTCAGGTCGGCCAGCGTGGTGATGCCCGACTCCTTGGACGCGACGATCTGGATGTAGTTCGGGTAGACGGCGGCGATGCCGCGGATCTTGTCGAGCGGCTTCTTGAAGCCGGCATCGGCGTCGCCGGCCCAGGCGAGCTTCAGGGAGTCGCCGAGGGTCAGGGCGAACTCGCCCTTGCCGGCCTGCAGCAGGTTCAGGTTCTCGACCGAGCCCTTGGTCGACTGCACCTGGGTGCGGGCACCGTCGATCTTGTCGCCGTAGATCTTCGCCAGCGCGACGCCGAGCGGGTAGTACACGCCGGCGGTGCCGCCGGTCAGGATGTTGATGAACTGGTCGGCCTTGGCGGCCGTGGCGCCGGCGCCCATGCCGACGGCGATGGCGCAGGCGAGCAACGCGCCTTTCATGCGAAACGTCATTCGGATCCTCCCGAGGTTCGCGTTCGAGCGGCGGGTCTTCCGCCGCCGACGCCACCGGAGAGCAAGCACCCTGCCAGTGCTGCGGGCAGTCATGGTTGTCGGCAAATCAAGGGGTTGGGGCGTGCTCGTGTCGCAGTCGCGACGCGGTTCGGGCGGAAATCCGCCCGGACCCGGGGGCGCTCGGGCGGATGTCCGCCGGGGTCAGCCGCCGCGCTTGAGCCCGTAGCGGGCGATCTTCTCGTTCAGCGTCCGGCGCGGCACGCCCAGCCGCTCCGCGGCGTCGGCCGTGGACCAGCCGGCGGCGTCCAGCGCATCGCGGATGCGCGACGCCTCGAAGCGCGCGACCTCCTCCGGGAGCGTTCCGCCGGGGCCTCCGGCGGTCGCCGGCGCCGGCCGGTCCAGCGACAAGGCCGCGCGCTCGGCCCGCGCCTTCAGTTCGCGGACGTTCCCGGGCCAGGGACGGGCCGCCAGTTCGGCGAGCTCGGCGGCGCCCGGAGGGCGCGCGGCGATGCCGAACCGGCGTTCGGCGTCGGCCAGGAAGGCGCGATACAGCAGCGCGATGTCCTCGCGCCGCTCGCGCAGCGGCGGGATCGTCAGCTCGACGGTGGCGAGGCGGTAGTAGAGGTCGGCCCGGAATCTCCCGGCGGCGCTCTCCGCCGCCAGATCGACCTTCGAGGCGGCGACGAACCGGACGTCGATCGGGACCTGACGGTTGCCGCCGAGCGGCTCGACGACGCGCTCCTGGATGGCCCGCAAGACCTTGGCCTGCAGGCCGAGGGGCATGGATTCGATCTCGTCCAGGAACACCGTCCCGCCATGGGCGAAAGCGAGCTTGCCGACCCGGTCGGCCGACGCGCCGGTGAACGCCCCGCGGGCGTGGCCGAAGATCTCGCTCTCGAACACCGATTCCGGGACCGCTGCGCAGTTGATCGCGACGAACCTGCCGGCCGCGCGCGGTCCGAGGTCGTGCAGTGCGCGTGCGACGATCTCCTTGCCGGTACCGGTCTCGCCGAGGACCAGGACGTCGACGTCGATGCCGGCGAGCTGCAGCACCCGCTCGCGAAGCTCGACGATGCCCGGCGAACTGCCGACCAGCCGGTCCTCGACCGACCGCCTGGCCCCGGCGGCGGCGCGCAGCCGGACCAGCTCGAGGGCCAGCCGGCGCTGCGACACCGCCCGGTCGAGCACCGCGACCAGGTGGTCGGCGTCGTACGGCTTCTCCAGGAAGTCGTGGGCGCCGCGCCGCATCGCCTCGACGGCCGCCGCCACGTCGCCGTGCCCGGTGAGCAGCACGACCGGCAGGTCGGGGTCGACCCGGGCGATCGCGTCGAGCACCGCCATGCCGTCCCGCCCGGGCATCCGCAGGTCGGTGACGACGACGTCGAACGACCGGCCGCGGAGCTCATGCTCGGCGGCGTCCGCGCCCTCGGCGGTCGCGACGGCGAAGCCCGACAGCGTCAGCCACTCCGCGGCCGAGCTGCGGACCGCCGCCTCGTCGTCGACCAGCAGCACCGTGCCGCGCGCCGTCATTCCGCGGCCTCCGACGGAGTCTGCTCGGCGGCCGCCGGCAGGCGCACGGTGAACACGCTGCCCTCGCCGGGAGCCCCGGCGAAGGACAGGCTGCCGCCCAGTTCCTCGACGATCGCCCGCGAGATCGCCAGGCCGAGCCCCAGGCCCTCGCCGGTCTCCTTGGTGGTGAAGAACGGCTCGGTGATGCGGTCGCGGACCGCCTCGTCGATGCCGGGGCCGGTGTCGTGCACGGCGATCGTCACGGCGCCGTCGCCGGCGGACAGGATGACCCGGACCGCCGGCGCGGCGGCGTTGCGGACCGCGTCGAGCGCGTTGACCAGCAGGTTCACGACCACCTGCTCGAGCCGGACCGCGTGGCCGAACACCCGGGGAAGCCCGGCCGGCGCCTCGACCGTGATCGCCAGGCCCTGGTCGCGGGCCCGGTGCGACGCCAGCTCGACCGCGGCCTCGACGACCTGCGCCGGATCGACCGGCTGCCGGCCGCCGCGGTCGCGGCGCGCGAAGCTCTTCAGGTGGCGGACCGTGCGCTGCATGCGCCGAACCAGGTCCCGGGCCGCGCCGACGGTGCGCTTGACGTCGTCGGGGCTGCCACGCTCGGCCAGCACCGCGGTGGAGGCCAGCGTCGTCTCCATCGCCGCCAGCGGCTGGCTGACCTCGTGCACGATCGCGGTCGACATTCGGCCGAGCGCTGCCAGCTTGGCGGCCTGGATGAGCTCTTCCTGGGCGGCCCGAAGGTCGGCCTCGGCGCGCTTGCGCTCCTCGACCTCATGGGCGAGTTCGCGGGTGCGCTCGGCGACCCGGCGCTCGAGGGCGGCATGGGCGTCGAGGGTCATGCGGACGATCTGCCGGCGCTGCCGCAGGTACAGGACGACCGCGGCGACCAGCAGGGTTCCGAACGCGGTCATCAGGGCCGCCAGACGGGCCTGGTTCAGCACCGGGGTCAGCGACACGGTGGCGAACAGCTGCCAGCCATCGGGCGAGATCCGCCGGCGCCGCAGCAGGAACGCCTCGCCGCCGTCCGACAGGGTCTCGGCCTGGTCGGCGTAGGGCGTGCCGGCGGTCAGCGGTGGCGAGACGACGAGCCTGACTCCCTCGTACTGCCGGGCCTCGACGATCGCCTTCGAGGCCGCGTCGGACAGCGGGTCGAGCACGCGGTACTTCCAGGGCAGGTGTCCGGTCAGGAAGATCACCCCCGCCAGATCGGCGACGCCGGTCCGCTCGCCGGCCCGCGACCAGGCGAGTTCGAGCGGCGCCATGTCGACCTTCACCACCGCGACTCCCTGGATACCGGAGGCCGTCGGGATCCTGGAGGCCAGGAAGTAGCCGGGCTTTCCGGTCGTCACGCCGACCGCGTAGAAGCGGCCCTCGCCGAGGGTCAGGGCATCCTTGAAGTAGGCCCGGAACCGGTAGTTGCGGCCGACGAAGCTGGTTTCCTCCGCCCAGTTGCTGGCGGCCAGCGTGGTGCCGTCGGCGGCCAGGATGTAGATCTCGTCGGCGCCGGCATGGTCGCGGAGCCGGGTCAGGTATCGGTTGGCGACATCGATCGTTCCGGACCGGCCCGGGTGTTCGATCAGGCCGGCCACCCGCGGGTCCAGGGCCAGCACGCCCGGCAGGTAGCGGAAGCGCTCGACCTCGCTGAGCACGGCCCGTCCGGTAACGGTCAGCTTGTCGGCGAGGTCGCGCGACAGGCGCGCCCGCCCGGCTTCGGCGGTCAGGTTCCAGACCGCCGCCGACAGGGCCGCCACGCCGAGCGCGACCGCCACCATTCCTGCAATGCCGCGACGTCCGATCATGCCCGGACTCATAGAGCAATTCGCCCGCAGGCGGCGAGGAATCGATTGGGCCGCGGTGGGGTGGGCGGGGCGCCCGAATAGGTTGTGGTAAATAGTAAAACTCAAAACCAATAAAAGTGATTAACATATCAATTTCTGTAAAAAACTAAATACTTACCGTTCAACCTCCGGGAATCAAGCTGGATATATCAACGAATTCTTAAGTGATGGCGGCCTTAATGGCCTTCACGTCGGTCGTTGTGCCGGGGCGACGAAGAAATCGGCCTGGTGACCGGACAGGAAATGCCCGCAACCGTAGATGGGACGTCAACGATGCTCACCAATGTTTTCCGCGGTCTCGCCGCTGCCATGGTCGCCGTGTTTCTGGCGGTGTCGCCGGCTGGCGCTGCCGAGCGCGCCTCCGTCGACGAAGCCAAGGCGATGGCCGAGAAGGCTGCTGCCTACCTGAAGGCCGAAGGCAAGGACAAGGCGCTCCCGGCGTTCAACGGCGACGCGCAGTTCAAGGACCGCGACCTGTACGTCTTCGTGATCGACGATGCCGGCGCCACGGTGGCGCACGGTGCGAACGCCAACCTCGTCGGCAAGAACCTGAAGGAACTGCGCGACCCGACCGGCAAGCTGTTCGTCCAGGAGATGATGGCGATCAAGGACAGCGGCTGGGTCGACTACTCCTGGCAGAACCCGACCACCAAGGCCATCGAGCCCAAGCGCTCCTACGTGGTCCGTGTGGCTGACGTCGTCGTCGGCGTCGGCGCCTACGTGAAGTAACTGACGATCCAGAGAAAGGGCGGGCCCCGGCTCGCCCTTCTTCGCCTTCAGGTTCTGTCGATTTGTGGGGGACGCCGTGAAGTCCATCAGCAACATCTCCATTCAGGTCAAGTCACTGGTCTCTCCCGTCCTGGCCGCGGTGATGATCTTCGTGATCGCGGGCGTCTTCGTCGGCGCCTATCTCGAGGTCACCGAGAAGTCGCAGGTCCAGGCCCAGGTCTCCGCCCTGCGGTCCGATCTGCAGAGCACCATGCTCGAGCTGTCGTCGGCCCACCTCGAGACCCTGCGGGCGATCAGCTGGAAGCAGGGTCAGGTCGAGGACAAGCTGATCGCCCAGTCGATCGAGACCGCCCGCAAGTCGCTCGACGCCGTGCAGGTCGTGTTCGACCAGTGGGCCATGAACCCGGCCGGCATCGAGCAGGAAGGGTTCGCCAAGCTGGACACCGACTTCCGGGCCTACCGGGCGGCGGCCGAGCAGACCCTGGACGGCATCCAGATGGACATCTTCCTGGCGCTGATGTTCCTCAACGACACCCAGGTCAAGCAGGCGGCGGTGGCCGAGGGAGGCCAGGCGCTGCTGAAGCGGGTCGTCCAGGCGGATGCCATGATCAACGATGAGGTCAAGGGCTCGCTCTCGACCACCCTGATCGCCGTAGTGTCGAGCGCCGCCGTCGCGGTCGTGCTGTCGCTGCTGGCCGCCGTGCTGATGGGGCGGGCGATCTCCCGGCCGACCATCGCCCTGACCGCGTCGATGAACCGGCTGGCCGACGGCGACACCTCGGAGGAGATCCCCGGGAGCGACCGCGGCGACGAGATCGGCCAGATGGCGCGGACCGTCCAGGTCTTCAAGGACAACATGATCCGCAACGTCGAGCTGAGCCGGCAGGCGGCGGAGGAGCAGAAGGAGCGGACCGCCCGCGCCGAGCGGCTCGAGCGCCTGACCGCCGGCTTCGACGCCAAGGTGCGCAGCCTGCTCGACGTCCTGTCGACCGCGGCCACCGACATGAACCACACGTCCGCCACCCTGACCGACGCCGCCGGGGCGACCAACTCCCAGGCCACGTCGATGGCCGCGACCGCCAAGCAGATGTCCGGCAACGTGCAGACCGTCGCGTCGGCGGCCGAGGAGCTGGGCCATTCGATCAGCGAGATCAGCCAGCAGGTGCAGCGGCAGTCGGGCATGGCGCAGAGCGCCTCCGACGCCGCCGAGGGCAGCCGGCAGCAGGTCCGCGAGCTGGCCGACCAGGCCGAGCGGATCGGCGAGGTGGTCAACCTGATCTCGGCGATCGCCGAGCAGACCAACCTGCTGGCCCTGAACGCCACCATCGAGGCGGCCCGGGCCGGCGATGCCGGCAAGGGCTTCGCGGTGGTCGCCTCCGAGGTGAAGAGCCTGGCGACCCAGACCGCCAAGGCGACCGAGGAGATCGCCGCCCAGATCCAGGCGGTGCAGAGCCAGACCGGCACCACGGTGCAGGCCATCGAGGCGATCGTCGGCCTGATCCAGGAGATGACCGAGGTCTCCGCCTCGATCGCCTCGGCGGTCGAGCAGCAGAACTCGGCGACCCAGGAGATCGGGCGCAGCGCCCATCAGGCGGCGCAGGGCACCGAGGAGGTGACCGGCGGCATCGAGGAGATGACCCGGGCCGCCGGCAGCACCGGTTCCGCCTCGAACGAGGTGGCGGCGGCGGCCGGCAAGCTGTCGGACAACACCGGCACCCTGAAGCAGCTGGTCGACGGTTTCCTGTCCGACGTCAAGGCGGCCTGACGCCCGGGATCGGGACCACGACCAAGGATCGGGATCGGGGGAGGCTTCGGCCTCCCCCTTTTCATTGGAAGTTCCGGCCCTTCGGCAGCACCCGCACGTCCCGCGGATGCTTGCGCGGGTTGCCGTCGGGGCGCACCGGCGGGCGGGACGAGGCCGGGCGGGGTGGGGCCGCCGGGTCCGGCTCGGCGAGGACGTCGAACAGTTCGACGCTGAGGTCCTCGAACCGCCGGACCACAACGTGGATCACCTCCTGCTCCTTCTGCAGCATGCCCTCGGCGACCACCAGCCGGCCGGCCAGCACGGTCCGGCGCCACGCCTCGAACACCTTGGGCCAGACGATGACGTTGGCGATGCCGGTCTCGTCCTCCAGGGTCATGAAGATCACCCCGCTGGCGGTCGCCGGGCGCTGCCGCACCAGCACCAGCCCGGCGACCCGCACCGGCCGGGCGGCCGGGCGCTCCGGCAGGGCGGCGGCCGGCACCACCCGGCGGGCCGTCAGGCGGGGCCGCAGGAACGCGACCGGATGCGCCTTCAGCGACAGGCTCAGCGCCCGGTAGTCCTCCACCACGTGTTCGCCGAGCGGCATCGCCGGCAGCGCCACCTCGGCCTCGTCCTGGAACACCGCAACCGGTCCGTCGCCGGGCGAGGCGAACAGCGGCAGGTCCTCGACCGCGCCGCGCCCGCTGCCGGATCCGTCGACCGGGCCGCCGAGGCCGCGCACCGCCCACAGGGCGGCCCGGCGGTCGAGCCCGAGCGACCGGAACGCGTCGGCGTCGGCCAGCCGGGTCAGGGCGCGCAGCGGCAGGCCGGTTCGGAAATACACGTCGCGCACGCTGTCGAAGCCGGCCCCGCGCACCGCCTCCAGCCGCCTTCCGGCCGTCTCGCCGAGCCCGTCGACCTGGCGCAGGCCGAGGCGCAGCGCGAACCGGCCGCCGCCCTCGGCGGTGGCGGCACCACGGTGCCCGGTCGGCTCCAGGGTGTGGTCCCAGCGGCTGTGGTTGACGTCGACCGGCCGGACCTCGCCGCCATGCTCGCGGAAGTCGCGGACCAGGGTCGAGGCGGAATAGAAGCCCATCGGCTGGGCGTTCAGGATCGCGCAGGTGAAGACGTCCGGATAGTGGCACTTCATCCAGGACGAGGCATAGGCCAGCAGCGCGAAGCTGGCGGAGTGGCTCTCCGGGAAGCCGTAGTCGCTGAACCCCTCGATCTGCCGGAAGCAGGCCTCGGCGAAGTCGCGCGGGTAGCCGTTGCGCGCCATGCCGGCGACGAACCGGTCGCGGAAGCTGCCGATGTCGCCGTTGCGCCGGAACGTCGCCATCGCCCGGCGCAGCCGGTCGGCCTCGGACGGGGCGAAGCCGGCGCCGACGATGGCGATCTTCATGGCCTGCTCCTGGAACAGCGGCACGCCGAGGGTCTTGCGCAGCACCGCGTCCAGCGCCGGCGACAGCTCCTGTACCGGCTCCAGCCCCTGCCGGCGGCGCAGGTAGGGGTGCACCATGTCGCCCTGGATCGGCCCCGGGCGGACGATCGCGATCTCGATCACCAGGTCGTAGAAGCTGGCCGGCCGCAGCCGCGGCAGCATCGACATCTGCGCCCGGCTCTCGATCTGGAACACCCCGACGGTGTCGGCCTTCTGGATCATCGCGTAGACCCGCGGGTCCTCGCGCGGCACCCGGGCCAGGCCGAGGTCGCGACCGTAGCGGTCGCGCAGCAGGTCGAAGCCCTTGCGCAGACAGGTCAGCATGCCGAGCGCCAGCACGTCGATCTTCAGGATGCCGAGGGCGTCCAGGTCGTCCTTGTCCCATTCCACGAAGGTGCGGTCCGGCATGGCGGCGTTGGCGATCGGCACCAGCTCCTCCAGCGGGCCGCGGGTGATCACGAAGCCGCCGACGTGCTGCGACAGGTGGCGCGGGAAGCCCATCAGCTCGCGCGCCAGCCGCAGGGCCTGGGCCAGCCGCGGGTCGGCCGGGTCGAGCCCGGCGTCGGCGACCTGCTTCTCGCCGAGGCCGTCGGACGACCAGCCCCAGACCGTGCCGGCGAGCGCGCCGACCACGTCCGGCGACAGGCCCATGGCCTTGCCGACCTCGCGGATCGCGCTGCGCGTGCGGTAGCTGATCACGGTGGCCGCCAGCCCGGCCCGGTGCCGGCCGTACTTGGCGTAGATGTACTGGATCACCTCCTCGCGGCGCTCGTGCTCGAAGTCGACGTCGATGTCCGGCGGCTCGTCGCGGTCCTCGGAGATGAAGCGCTCGAACAGCAGGTCGACTTCGGTCGGGTTGACCGCGGTGATGCCGAGGCAGAAGCAGACCGCCGAGTTGGCGGCCGAGCCGCGGCCCTGGCACAGGATCGGCGGATCGAGCGAGCGGGCGAACCGCACGATGTCGTACACGGTGAGGAAGTACGGCGCGTAGTTCTTGGCAGCGATCAGCGCCAGCTCGCGCCGGATGGTGGCACGCAGCGCGTCGGTCATGGCCGGGAGCCGCTCGGCCGCCCCCTGCCAGGTCAGGCGCTCCAGCTCGGCCTGCGGCGAGGCGCTCTCGCCGGCCGGCTCGTCCGGGTACTCGTAGGCCAGCTCGTCGAGCGAGAACCGGCAGCGCGTCACGATCTCCAGGCTGCGGTCGACGGCCTCCGGGCAGCCGGCGAACAGCCGCCGCATCTCGTCCGCCGGCTTCAGGTGCCGCTCGGCGTTGGCCTCGAGCCGGAACCCGGCCTGGTCGATGGTGCAGTGCTCGCGGATGCAGGTCAGGACGTCCTGCAGCGGCCGGCGGGCCGGGGCGTGGTACAGCACGTCCGAGGTGGCGACCAGCGGGGTGCCGTGCGCCGCGGCCAGCGCCCGCAGCCGGGCGAGCCGGCGGCGGTCGTCGCCGCGCCGCGGCAAGGTGGCGGCCAGGTACGTCGAACCGGGAAAGTCGCCGGCCAGCCGGGCGAGGCCGGGGGCGACGGCCTCGACCCGGCCGTAGGGCGGCAGCACGACGAACACCTGGCCCTCGCCGAAGTCCCGGACGTCGTCGAGGGTCAGCCGGCACCGGCCCTTCGGCGCCCGCCGGCTGCCGCGGGTGAGCAGCCGGGCGAGCCGACCGTAGGCGGCGCGGTCGGTCGGCAGGCACAGCGTCTCGAAGCCGTCCTCCAGCACCAGCCGGGCCCCGACCACCAGCCGGATGCCGTGCTCCCTGGCGGCGACATGGGCGCGCACCGCGCCGGCCAGCGTGTTGCGGTCGGCGATGCCGACGGCGTCGAGGCCGAGGGCGGCGGCGCTCGCCACCAGCTCCCACGGGTGCGAGGCGCCGCGCAGGAAGCTGAAGTTGCTGGCCACGGCCAGTTCCGCGAAGCCGGTCATCGCGGGCTCCGGGATAGGCGATCGGGTCGGCGCGACGGAGCGGCCGGTAGGTTCCGGATCGCCCGCGCTGTAGCGCGGCCGTCCGGAATGACGAAAGGAAGGCGGAAGGTGCGTTCTCTCTCTCCGTCATTCCGAAGCGGACCGCCGGAGGCGGTACGCATCCGGAACCCACGCAGCGACGGGCATCGCAATTGGGTCATGCGAACAGCCCGTGCAGGAACCAGCGCGGGGTGTCGCCCGGGCGGTCGTACAGCCCTTCGCGGAACAGCCAGAACCGCCGGCCGACGGAATCCTCGACCCGGAAGTAGTCGCGGGTGTGGCGGCCGTCGCCGGGACGCCACCACTCGGGGGCCAGCCGCTCCGGCCCGTCGGCGCGCACCACCCGGTGGGTGACCCGCCGCCATTCGAACTGCACCGGCGGGCCGTCCGGCACCTCGGCGACGGTGGCGATCGGGTCCGGCGGCAGGACCAGCAGCAGCGGCCGGCCGAGGTGGGTGCCGCCCTGCACGGCCCGCAGGTGCGCCGGCCAGTCTTCCACCGCTTCCCCCGGCCGGGCCGCCTCCAGCACCGGGACCGTCCGCACCGCCCGCTCCGGGATCGTGCTCGCCCGCGGGGCGTAGCGCACTACGCGGTCGAAGCCGAACCGGTTGCCGAACCGGTCGAGCAGCCGGGCGACCTCGTCCGGATGTTCCCGGGAAGCCGCCGTGCCGACCCCGAGCCCGTCCTGGCGGGCGACCACCGGCTCCACCGCCTGCGCCGCCAGCACCGCCAGGTCGAAGCCGAAGCCGGTGTCGAGTTCCTCGCCGGAGGCCGTCAGCCGCTCGCGGAACAGCCGGATCATGTGCGGGGCCTCCCGGCACAGCGTGCCGGTGCGCACCTCGGCGGTCCGGACATGGCCGTCGACCCGATACAGCCGCAGGTCCAGGCGGCGGGCGCCGACCCCGGCATCGTCGAGCCGGATGGCGAGTTCCCCGGCCAGCTCGGCGACGGTGCGCTCGACGTCGGCGGTCAGCACGATCGGCTCGGCGAACACCCGGCGGGCCTGGTGGCGCGGCGGCGGCTGCAGGCCGTGCACGGTCTCCGCCTGCCGGCCGAGCGCCTGGTCGAGCCGGGTGAGCAGGCGCGGGCCGAACCGGGCGGTCAGCGGTGCCGCTGGCTTGCCCAGCACGTCGCGCACCCGCTTCAGCCCGACCCGGGCCATCGCCTCCACGGTGGTCTCGTCGAGCCGCAGCGCGGCCAGCGGCAGCGGCGCCAGAACGTCGGCAAGCGTGCCATCGGTGACGACGGCCCACGGGGCCTGACCATGGGAGGCCGGGCCGTGGCGCGCGACCGCCCAGGCGGCCCCCAGGGTCGGGGCCGCGGCCACCCGGGCGGTCAGCCCGAAGCCGGCGAGCCGGCCGACGATGTCGTCGAGCATGGTCTCCTCGCCGCCGAACAGGTGGGCGCAGCCGGTGATGTCGAGCGCGACCCCGTCCGGCGCGTCGGCCGCGATCCACGGGCTGTAGCGGCCGCACCACAGCGCCAGCCGGCCGAGCGCGTCGGTGTCGCCCTCGGGGTCGGCCGAGGCGACGGCGAGCGCCGGGCACAGGGCGCGAGCGTCGGCGAGCGGCATGCCGGCGCTCACCCCGGCGCGCTCGGCCGCGGGATCGGTGGCGGCGACCCGCAGGCCGTGCCGGGACACCTCGGCCAGCGCCAGCGGCGGACCCTGGCCGTCGCCGCCGCGGTCAGGCGGCGTGCCAGCGGTCGGTGTCGGCATGGCGCCGCGCCCCGGCGTCCGTCTGAACCGGCGCTCGATCGGCCAGCGGGGCAGCCAGATGGAAACGAAGCGTCTCATGGTCCCACTCGACCAGCCAGTCGCGCGGCCGGCCCCTCTTGCAGCGCACCAGTTCGACCCGCCAGCGCGGCGCCCCGAGCCCCGGCATGGCGTGGCCGGGATGGCGGACCGGCAGGCTCGGCCGGGCGGCGACCGACCAGCGGGTGGCGGCGGCGCTGGCGCCGATACCCCCATTGGCGCCGCCATCGGTGCGCAAGACGATCGCGGTGCCGCCGGCGGCGGCGGCGCGCAGGGACAGCCGGCGGCTGGCGGTGAAGTCGTAGCGCTGGCCGTCGTGCGCCAGGACGCCGATGGCGGCGGCGATGCCGGGGGTCGCCAGGCTCTCCTCCAGCGCCCACAGCACGTCGTGCGCGGTGCGTCCGTTCAGGTGGATCAGCCGGCCGGGATCGAAGCCGGCGGCCGCCATGCCGACCGGGTAGGCGGTGCCGTGCCGGCCGGGATCGCGCGCGGTGGCCCACAGCACCGGCCCCGGGCGGGCGGCGGCGATGCGGGCCAGCAGTCCGAGCCCGAAGCCGAGCGTCGCCGCCATGTCGCCGGGCCCGGCCGGGACGACCTCGTGCACCACGCCGAGCTCCAGCCCGCCCTCGGGCAGGGCGGCGTCCAGCGCCGGGTCGCCGAGCGAGACCGGGGCCGGCCGGCGGGTGCCGGGTGGCCGGGCCGGTTCGCCGCCGGCCGGAAGAGAGACGGTATCGAGGGACTGCATGATCATGTTTTGTTCTTCGATCGAAGGCGCCACGTCGCGTATCGGCGTCTCCAGGCCGGATTATCGACAGGGAGTCATTTTGAGAACAAATAGAGAACATTTCAAGGGGAACGCGCCCCCTGCCGAGCCGCTCGACATGTGGTTGTCGCCGGACTTCCGGACCCCAAGCCGTTGCGGCGGCAGGGGGGCTGGGGGGGCTCGGGGGGCTCGGGAGACGGGCTTCAGGAACTCGCCGGCGACTCGCCGTCGGCCCGTCGTTCCGGACGCTTCGGCCGGTACACGCCCGGCCACAGCCGTTCCAGTGTTTCCTCGGTGACCGCCGGCGCCGTCTCCGCCATCCATCGCCGCCTGAACAGCGCCCGGTTGCGGGCGTGGAAGTCGCCGTGCTCGGCCCGCAGCGCCTCTGCCTTGCGCCGTATCAGCTTCTCCTGACCGCCCAGATAGGCGTGCACCTGCGCGATCGGAATCCAGGCGAGCTTCAGGCCGGCATGCACATAGCGCCGGCACAGGTCGGTGTCCTCGAAATAGGCCGGCGAATAGGCCGCGTCGAACAGGCCGAAGCGCTCGACGGCGTCGGTCCGGACGATGGCGACCGAGCCCTGGATGCTGAAGATCCGCTCGACGTCCGGCTGCGGCGACGTCTCCAGCAGCACGCCGGGCCGGTCGCAGAGCTGCCAGACCACCGGTCCGCCGATGGCGACCGCCGGATCTGCCATGCCTTCGACCAGCTGGTCGACCCAGCCGGGATGGCCGAACAGGACGTCCTGGTTGACCATTACGAAGTAGTCGAACCGGGTCTGCCGGTAGACCCGCTCGAACACCCGGTTGTGGCCGCGGCCGAAGCCGATGTTGCCGGGCAGAAACGCAGCCGACCGGCTGCCGCCGCGGGCCACGAAGCTTCGGATCAGCTCGCAGGTCTCCGCATCGCTGCCCTGGTCGAGCACGTGGAGGTGCACCGATGTCCGCCCGCCGACCGACGGCGGCAGGCCGTCCAGGTTGTCGAGCAGGTTCGCCAGGTAGCGCGGCGAGTCCCAGGACAGGATGCTGACCAGGACCGAGGGCGCCCGGTCGGTCACGGGGCGTCCCCGAAGCGGGCCCGGACCAGATACTGGTAGGCCAGGAAGCGGCGGGCGTCGAACGCCAGATCGAAGGCGTCGCAGAGGCGGCGGATCTCGGCCATCATCGCCTCGTGCCGGTCCCAGCGCGGGATCAACGGAGCGCCGGGGCGCGGGATCAGCGGCTCCGCCCGCTCGACGGTGCAGCCGGCGTCGCGCAGGAACTCGACGAAGGTCGCCAGGGTGAAGAACCGCAGGTGCGTCCGGTCGAACAGTCCCTCGTCGCGGTAGTCCCAGCGCCCGGCGAGCAGCGACAGGATCGCGCTCCAGTGCTGGATGTTCGGGATGCTCACGCATACGCTGCCGCCCGGCTTCAGCCAGCCCAGGTGCCGTGCCAGGGTCGCGGCCGGATCGCGGAAGTGCTCGAGGGTGTCGGCATAGACCAGGGCGTCGAACGGTCCGCCGGGCGGGGCGTCGGCCATGCTCTCGACGTCACCGGCCACCACGTGGTCCAGCGCTTCGCGCGCCACCGCCGCCGCCTCGGGGTCGATCTCGATGCCGGTCCAGCGCGAGCCGGGGTTCGCCGCCTTGTAGGCGCGGCCGAGCACGCCGGCCGCGCAGCCGACGTCCAGCACCGAGCCGAGACCCGGGGGCAGGAACGCCAGCAGAGGTCGATTCAGCCGGGTGAAGTACTGGCCTGCTTCCGCCATCGAGGATGCGCCTTCGTGTCGCCGGCCCGGATCCTAGTCGGTCGTCCGGTCCGCGGCCATGGCAATGCCGCTCCCCCCCGGGGGGGGCTCACGGGCCGGTATAGGCCACCGCCTCGATCTCCACCTTCATGCGCGGGTCGACCAGGGCCGACACCTCGACCAGGGTCGAGGCCGGCCGGTGCTCGCCGAAATACCGCTGGCGGACCGGGTTGATGCGGCCGCGCTCGGCGATGTCGGTCATGAACACCTGGACCTTGACGACCTGGTCGGGCCGGCCGCCGGCCGCCCGCAGGCAGGTGTCGATGGCGTCCAGCGCGATCTGGAACTGCTCGACGGTGTCGTCCGGGATCGTGCCGTCGGCCCGCATCCCGACCATGCCCGACAGCCAGATCCAGTCGCCGGCCCGGACCACGTGGGTGTAGTGGCTGACCGGCTCCAGCTGGCCCGGCACCATCAGTCTCTCGATCGGCATGAGGTCTCCTCCGGTCGCGGTTTCGCAGGGCGTTTCCCGAAGCGTTGCCGGGCGGTCCGGCAAGGGCAAGCGGAACCTGGGGGGCGGCCGGCCCCTCAGGTCCGGTTGATCGAGACGCCGCCGTCCGCCAGCAGCGCGCTGCCGGTGGTGAAGCGGGCGGCGTCGGACGCCAGGAACAGCACCGACCCAGCGATCTCGTCCGGCGTGGCGATCCGTTTCAGGGCGTGCAGGCCCTCGACGAACGTCCAGCCCTCCTCGGTGGCGACCATCTCGTGGGCCATCGGCGTGTCGGTGCCGCCGGGCAGGACCGCGTTCACCCGGATGCCGCGCGGGCCGAACTCGACCGCCAGCGCCTTCATCAGCCCGATCACCCCGGCCTTGGCGGCGGCGTAGGCCGCCACGCCGGGCATGCCGGCGGTATGACCCACGAACGACGAGGTGAAGATCAGCGATCCGCCGCCGCGCTCCAGCAGGGCCGGGATCTGGTGCTTGGCGCCGAGGAACGCGCCGGTCAGGTTGGCGTCCAGGGCATCGGCCCAGGCCTCGCGCGACACCTCGGGCGTCGGCCCGGTCGGGCCGAGCGTCCCGGCGTTGTTGAAGGCGACGTCGAGGCCGCCGAACCGCTCGACCGCGGTATCGACCAGGGTCCGCGCGAACGCCTCGTCCCGGACGTCGCCGGCGACCGCGACGGCGGTGCCGCCGGCCGTCCCGATCTCGTCCACGAGCTTCGCGAGCTCGGGCCCGCGGCGGGCGGCGGCGACCAGCTTGGCGCCTTCCCGGGCGAACAGCAGGGCGGTCGCCCGGCCGATCCCCGAACTGGCACCGGTGACGATGGCGACCTTGGAGGCGAGGGTGCTCATGACGGCCCCCCGGCGGGGAGGGTGGCGGCTTCGGACATCGGTGCCTCCGGTTGCAGGCCGGGCGGGACTGCCCGGTCCGGCGACGGTCTCCGATTCGAAGGCCGGCTTCTCCCCGCGGCTTGCCGTGCAATCCCGGACGGCGGCGGGCTTCCCATGAAAAAAGGCCGCCGGATCGCTCCGGCGGCCCTGGAGGTCAGGAGACGTCGACGCTCAGCTGCCGGCTTCGCCGCTGATGATCTCGCCGAACAGCTCCCAGCTCTTGCCGTTGAACTTGGCGAGCTGCATCTGCTCGATCGGGAAGAAGTCGTTCGGGCCGGTGGTGACCTTGATGCCGGGCAGCAGCATGCCGAGCTCGAGGCCCTTCAGGCTGGCGGCCTGCTTCATGACGTTGGCGCGGGTCAGGTCGTCGCCGCACTGCTCGAGGACCTTCACCATGGTCTGGGCGACGCTGTAGCCGTACACCGTGAACGAGGACTTCTTGTCGCCGTCCGGATAGTACTTGTCCATGAAGGCGCTCCACGCCTTGTACGCGGCGTCGTCCTTCCACTGCGGGTCGGTCGGGTCCTTGGTGTAGAAGGTCGAGATGATGCCGACGCCGTTCTCCGGGCCGGCCGGATTCATGACCGAGCCGACCGAGTTGGAGACGTTGTTCAGGAAGTGGGTGGGCTTCCAGCCGAGTTCGGCGATCTTGCGGATCGCCTGGGCCGCGAACTTCGGCGTGGTGACGTTGAAGAACACGTCGGCGCCGCTGGCCTTGAGCTTGATGATCTGCGAGTCGATGGTCGGCTCGGTGGTCTCGTAGCTCTCCTCGGCGACGATCATCTTGGACGCCATGTCGCCCAGGCCGTCCTTCATGCCCTGGACGTAGTCCTTACCGTAGTCGTCGTTCTGGTAGAGGATCGCGATCTTGGCGTTCGGCAGGTTCTGCTTGATGTACTTCGCGTAGATCCGGCCCTCGGCCTGGTAGTTCGGCTGCCAGCCCATGGTCCACGGGTACTTCTTCGGGTCGCCCCACTTGGTGGCGCCGGTCGCCACGAACAGCTGCGGGACCTTCTCGCGGTTCATGTAGGCGTGCACCGCCGAGTTGGTCGGGGTGCCGAGAGACTGGAAGATCGCGAGCACCTTTTCGCTCTCGACCAGCTTGCGGAACTGCTCCTTGGTCTTCGGCGGGCTGTAGCCGTCGTCCAGCGAGACGAAGTTGATCTTGCGGCCGTTGATCCCGCCTTCCTCGTTCACCTTGTTGAAGTAGGCGGCGATGGTCTTGCCGATCTGGCCGTAGGCCGAGGCCGGGCCGCTGTACGGGTTGGTGTTGCCGATCTTGATCTCGGTGTCGCTGGCACCGTCGTCGTATTTCCCGGCGGCAATCGCGGCCGCGGGCAGCGAGAGGCTGGCGGCCGTAAGCAAGGCGATGGCGATTCTTCTGTTCATGGCACTTCCTCCTTCAGACGTGCTGGCCGGCGGTTTTCACGCCTTGTTGTTGTCTTGGTCGAAACCCCTCTGCAGCCGGGTGACCGCGAGGCGGACGAGCCCCGACGCACCCGACGGCATCAGGTAGATGACGAGCAGGATGATGACTCCGAACAGCACCCCGGCGAGGCCGGTCGAGATGCCCTCGGCGAGGTTCGGCACGTACAGCACGAAGGCGCCACCGATCACCGCCCCCGGGATCCAGCCGACACCGCCGACCACGAGGCCGATCAGGAAGTACACCGACAGCAGGAAGGTGAAGCTGTCGGGTGCCACGTACTCCACGACGATGGCGCTCAGCGCGCCGGCGACCGCGGTCAGGAATGCGCTGACGCCGAAGGTGAGGGTCTTGTACAGCGCGGTGTTGACGCCCATGGTCGCCGCCGCGATCGGGTTGTCGCGGATCGCCATGATCGCGCGCCCGGTGCGGCTGTGGACCAGGTTGCGGGCCATCCAGAAGCACAGCAGCGCGATCGCCAGGGTCACGAAGTACCACCACTGATCGACGCTGAACGGCAGGTCGAAGGGGGCCGAGTCCTTCAGCAGGTTGATGCCCTGCACGCCGCCGGTGAACTCCTCGAAGTGATTGTACTTGAGCAGCTGCGGGGTCGCGACCGACAGCGCGAAGGTGGCGAGCGCCAGGTACAGGCCGCTCAACCGCAGCGCCGGGAAGCCGAACAGGAAGCCGGCCACGAAGCCGAAGCCGCCGGCGATCGGGATCGTCAGGTACGACGTCATCTCGTAGCGGTCCATCAGGATCGCCGAGGTATAGGCGCCGATCGCGAAGAACGCGCTGTGGCCGAGCGAGAACTGGCCGTTGAAGCCAGTCAGGATGTTCAGGCCGAGGATCGCGATCGCGTAGATCAGCACCAGCGTGACCTGGAAGGTCTGGAAGCTGCCGAGCCCGAACGGCAGCGCCACGGCCGCCGCCAGGATCAGGGCCATGACGGCCTTGCGCCAGCCGTCGGCGGTCAGCCCGGCGATCCGCCGCTCCCGGTCCATCGCACGCCCCGTGACTTCGGTATCTGCCGTCATGGTCTCACACCCTCGTCACGGTGGTACGGCCGAACAGCCCGCTCGGCTTCACCATCAGCACGGCGACGATCAGCACCAGTGCCACGGTCAGCTTGAGCTCGCTGCCGACGAACGGGATGTAGGTGCCGACCAGGTTCTCGAGCACGCCGACCATGAAACCGCCGGCGACCGCACCCGCCGGATTGGTGATGCCGCCGACGATCGCGGCGGCGAATCCGTACAGCAGGATGCCGAGCATCATGTTCGGCTCCAGGAACACCACCGGGGCGATCAGCATGCCGCCGACCGCACCGATCGCCGAGGCCATGCCCCAGCCGAGCGCGATCATCCAGCCGACCGAGATGCCGCATAGCCTGGCCGATTCCGGGTTCTGCGCCGCCGCCCGCATCGCCAGGCCGACCGAGGTGAACCGGAAGAACACGAACAGCAGCGCCAGCATCACCAGCACCACGCCGATCATGCCGATCTGGTGGTAGCTGATCAGGCCGGAGATCGAGCCTTCCGGGAACGGGCTCGGCATCGGCTTGATGGTGAAGTCCCAGATCCAGCCGGCGCCGTTGTTCAGGATGAAGAACAGGCCGAGGAAGGCGATGATGTGACTGAGCACCGGCGCCGAGTGCAGCGGCCGGAACAGCACCCGCTCGATGACCACGCCGAACGCGAACGCGAACGCGATGGTCAGGATGAAGGCCAGCCAGTACGGCGTCCCGGCGTCCAGCAGCGCCCAGCACACGAAGGTGCTGAACATCGCCATCTCGCCCTGGGCGAAGTTGAAGTGGTCGATCGCCAGGAAGATCATCACCACGGCGAGGGCCACCGCGGCGTAGATCGAGCCGGTGGCGAGGCCGGAGAACACCTGGTTCAGGAACAGTTCCATCCGGCGCTCCTCAGTATCCGAGGTAGGATCGCCGGACCTGCTCGTCCGCGACGATCTCCTTGGCCGGCCCGCTCATCGCGACCCGGCCGGTCTCCAGCAGGTAGGCGGTGTCGGCGAGGTCGAGCGCGAGCGCGGCGTTCTGCTCGACCAGCAGCATGCTCACCTTCTCTTCCTCGTTGATCCGCCGCAGGATCCGGAACATCTCCTGGACGATCAGCGGTGCCAGGCCGAAGGACGGCTCGTCCAGCAGCATCAGCCGCGGCCGCAGCATCAGGGCACGGGCGATCGCCAGCATCTGCTGCTCGCCGCCGCTGAGCGTTCCCGCCTGCTGCTGACGGCGCTCCCGGAGCCGCGGGAAGTAGCCGTACATGCGCTCCAGGTCGGCCTCGACGCCGTCCCGGTCGCGCCGGGAGATGGCGCCGAGCCGGAGGTTCTCCTCGGTGGACAGCCGGGTGAAGGTGCCGCGCCCCTCCGGGACGTGGGCGACGCCGCGCTTGGCGACCGATTCCGTGGCGAGCCCGGTGATCGCTTCGCCGCCGAGCGTGACCTGCCCGACCGACCGGACCATCCCGCACAGTGCGCGCAGCGTGGTGGTCTTGCCGGCGCCGTTGGCCCCCAGGATGGTGGTGATGCCGCCCTCGTCGAGCGAGAAGCTGATGCCGTGCAGGACCTTGGTCGGGCCGTAGTACGCCGAGAGGTCCGCGACCTCGAGAAGGGCCGCCATGTCAGTGTCCCCCTGCGGCGTTGCCGGACCCGAGGTAGGCCTCGATCACGTGCGGGTCCCGCTGGACCTGCGACGGCGTGCCTTCGGCGATCTTGCGCCCGAAGTTCAGCACCACGACCTGGTCGGAGACGCTCATCACCAGGTTCATGTGGTGCTCGACCAGCAGGATGGAGATCCGGCGCTCGTCGCGGATCCGCCGGACCACGTCCTTGAACTCCTCGACCTCGTCGTGGTTCAGCCCGCCGGCCGGCTCGTCCAGCATCAGAAGGGTCGGCCGGGAGGCCAGGGCGCGGGCCAGCTCGACCCGCTTCTGGGTGCCGAACGGCAGCGCCGCCACCAGCTCGCCGGCGATGCCGTCGAGCCGCAGCTCCTCCAGCAGGGCCATCGCCTCGTCGCGGATCGCCGCCTCGCGCTGGCGGACGCCGAACAGCCGGAGGGCGTCGTTGACGAAGTTGCCGGTGGTCCGGGCGTGGGCGCCGATCATCACGTTGTCGAGCACCGACAGCTTGCCGAACAGCGCCAGGTTCTGGAACGTCCGGCTGAGGCCGGCGCTGCTGATGCCGTGGGTCGGCGTGTCCAGGATCGGCTGGCCGTCGACCCGGATGGCCCCGGTGTCGACCTGGTAGATGCGGCTGATGCAGTTGAAGAGCGTGGTCTTGCCGGCGCCGTTCGGTCCGATCAGCCCGGCGATCGAGCCGCGCTGGACCGAGAACGACACGCCGTCCAGGGCCACGATGCCGCCGAAGGTAACTCGGACGTTCTCGACCTCCAGCAGGGGCGTCGCGGTCCCCGTCATCGCGACCCCTCGAGGGATCGCGCCCCCACCACGGGCAAAGCGCGCCCGTTCCACCAGACCATGTTTCTCCTCCCTCGACCCTCGGGCGGTCGTTGATCGCCGCCGTTTCGGATCCGCCGCGCGGCGTGAAGCCCCGTGACGCAGGTGACAGTTTGACCGGCCCGCGAACCGTGTCAAACAAAATGAAATTATATTCCGTATCGCGGAAACGGCGCGTTCTAAACGGCTTGAAGCGGGACCGTGGCCGGCATCGACCCGGCCGGGGCCGTGAACAGCTCGCGCCGCACGCGCTCGGCCATGTCGGACAGGGCCGGTCCGAGCCGGCGCTCCAGGAGCGGGCGGGTCAGGCGGTGGCTGGCACCGCCGCAGTTGAACGCCAGGACCTGCGACCCGCCGTCCAGCGTCACCGCCACGCCGGCCGAGGAGATCCCGTCGTGCCAGGCGCCGACCGCGACGCAGTAGCCCTGGTCCCGGCATTGCCGCCGGGCCTCGTCGAGCGCGCGGCGGGTCTCGGCCCAGCCGTCCGGGTCGGCGTCGTGCAGCCGCCGAAGCACCAGGTCGCGCTCGCGTTCGGGCAGCGCAGCGACGTAGGCCCGTCCCATGGCGGTGCGCACGATCGGGACGCGCGACCCGACGCCGAGGCGCAGGATCATCGGGCCGGCACCGTGGCAGACCTCGATGTAGATCATGGTGACCCGGTCGGGCGTGCCCATGGCGATCGCGCAGTCGGCGGCATTGGCGAGCGCCTGCATGTGCGGCCGGGCGGCCTCGCGGACCCCGGACGCGGCGAGCCGGTGATAGCCGAGCGCCAGGATGCCGGCGCCGAGCTGGTACTTCTCGAAGCGCTCGACGTGGCGCAGGTAGCCGAGGGCGGTCAGGGTCTGGGTCAGGCGCGAGACGGTCGAGCGCGGGATGCCGGTGCGCTCGGCGAGATCGCCGTTGCCGAGCAGGTCGTCGGCCGGCCCGAAGGCGCGCAGGATGTCCAGCCCGCGCGCCAGGGCGGTGACGAAGCCCGGCTCGCTCGCGCTGCCGGTCTGCCAGTCGTCCACCGTCGCGATGCGGGGACGCTTGGGGGGGCGCGCCAAGCCGCTCGCCTAGGGTTGCGGCACGGCCGTGACGGCCCCGCGGGGGATCCGATGTGCGGTCATGCGCACCTCGCTTTCCGTCGGTCCGCGTCGCCGCGGACGATCGAGCATACGACCCTCATTGCGCGAATGTAAATAAAACGGCGTTTCACGAACCGTCGGGGCGGCCGGCGCCGTTGCAGAAGCGCTCCAGCCAGGCCCCGTCCGGCGCGCGCTCGTCGCCGGACGGCAGCGGCCCCGCCGGATTCCGGGCCCAGGCGGCGATGTCGGCGACCACGCGCGCGCCGTCCAGATCGCGGAACAGCATGTGATGGCCGTTCGGGTACAGCACGACCCGCATGCCGCCGGCGCCGACGGGGCGGGCACGCAGCTTGGCAAGCACGGCGCAGGTCGGCTTCTTCGGCACCAGGTCGTCGCGGTCGCCGTACAGCACCAGCAGCGGGCCGCGCACGGCGGGCCCGGCGGCCTGGGCGGCGTCCATCAGGTCGACCAGCCCGTAGACCGCGTCGACCCGCGGGTTCTTCACGAACAGCGGATCGCGCGACAGCCGGCGCAGCATGGCGATGTTGTCGGACGGCTTGAACGGCAGGCCGCGCGGGTTCAGCGGCAGCCAGGGGACGGTGTGGCCGGCCAGCTCCAGGCCCCAGACCTGATAGAACGGCATCCAGTCGCGGCCCCAGACCGCCGGGGCCGACAGGATGGCGCCGTCGGCCGCCGGCCCCGACCCGGAACCGTCGCCAGCCATCGCCAGCAGGGCGACCGCGCCCCCCATGCTCTCCCCCATCAGGTAGACCGGGCGCCCGGGGAACTCGGCGCGGAGCAGGTCCGCCAGGGCGCGGGCGTCGGCGACCATCGCCGCGGCCCCGTGCCAGCGGCCCCAGCTTCCGGCCCGGCCGAAGCCGCGCTGGTCGGCCGCGAACACCGCGACCCCGGCTTTCGCGAGGGTCGGGCCGAGCTCGGCGAAGGCGTTCGAGTAGTCGCCGAAGCCGTGCAGCGCCACGATCGCCGCCACGGCCTCGCCGTCCGGGCGCCAGACCCGCAGCGGCAGGCGGGTGCCGTCCGCCATCAGCGCCGCGTGGTCGTCGACCAGCCAGGGCCGGCGACCGTCCGGACCGGGCGCGATCGCCATCGGGGCGCAGGCGCCCAGGACCAGGCTCAGAAGGACCGCGAGAAGGACCGGCAGCGGAGTCCGGTCAGGCCGCATGAGCGCCCGCCGCGGTCGATGTCGGGCCGGTTCCGGCGCTCGAGAACGGGGTGACGGAGGCGGTCATTCGGGGCCGGAGATCCTTGCGGAAGGCGCCGCCCTGGGTATCATCCGGGGCCGCGCTGGACAAGCGGCCCGCCATCCCGCATACGGGTCCGGCACACGAGGCGTAGCGGCGGCCGGTCCGGCCGCCAGACGAGCACGGGGAGCGCAGCATGGCCCAGCCGTTCGAGACCATCGAGGTCACCGACCACACCGTCGCCTGCGACGGCGGCGACGGCGCGCTCGGCCATCCGCGGGTGTTCCTGGAGATCCCCGAGGACGAGCACGAGGTGGTGTGCCCGTACTGCTCGCGCACCTACGTGCTGGTCGGCCACGGCGAAGACGAGAAGGCGGCCTGAACCGCTACTTCGTCAGCTTCGGCCAGTTCTCGTCGCCGGCCCTGATGTGGGCCGGGATGTTCTCTTCCCACAGCTTCTGCGCGTCGGCGTTGTAGTTCAGGTACAGCCTGCCGCCGACGATCTTCCAGGTCTCCGGGTCGCCCTTGGCGGTATAGCCCTGCGACACCGCCCAGGCGCAGTAGCCGCCGTATTGCGGGGCGTACCTCTCCGGCTCGGCGTCGAACGACGCCTTGTGCGCGGCCGAGGCGAACCGCCAGGTGGCACCCTTGTACCTGCTCTCGAACTCCGACGAGCCCTCGACCGGTCGGCCGTCGGTGAAGTAGGCGACCGGGTCGTAGCCGCCGACCGCCAGGTTCGACAGGAAGCCGGTGTAGACCGGCGCCTCGCCGGCCCGTGCCGGATGCAGGGCGCCCGCGATCGTGGCGACGGCCAGCAGCGCCGCCGCCAGCAGCGCGCCGAGATGGGTCTTCCGCATGGGGGCAGCCTCCGTGCTCCGGGTCACGGGCGGGCAATGCCCCGGCCGGCGCAGGGGTTACGACGGCCTTTCCGGATGCCCGGGTCAGCCGGCCTTCGCGGCCTGCCACTCGTCGAGCATCGCGCGGGCCTCGCTGCGGGCCGGGTCCATCGCCTCGTCGAAGCCCGGCTCGCGGGTCGACAGCTCGATCACGTAGCCGTTCGGGTCGCGGAAGTAGATCGAGCGGCAGAAATCGTGGTCGCTGATGCCGCGGGTCTCCATGCCCAGCGCCTTGCCCTTCTCGTACATCGCCTGAAGGTCCTCGGGGCTGACCTCGATCGCGATGTGCAGGTCGAAGTCGTGCTGGTCCTTGAACTCGAACGGCATGTCCGGCGCCTCGAAGAACGCCAGGCAGGAGCCGTCCTCGAGCTGGTAGAAGGTGTGCAGGACGTTGGCGTTGCGGCCGGTCTTGGTGGTGGTGATCGGCGTGGTGTGGGCCAACGGCAGGCCCAGGAAGTCCTCGTAGAACTTGCGGGTCTCCTCGGAATCCCGGCAGCGGTAGGCGGCGTGGTGCAGGCGCTTGATCATGGCTGTGTCCTCCTCCCGGTTGCGGCTGGTCCCCCGGCCCTCGTCAAAAGATGGACCGGTGTCCGGGCCGCGCCAACCCCTAGGTGGATACCGCCCTCGGTCAGCCTGCCTTGGCCGCGCAGTCGATGCAGGTCGGCACGGTCGGGTCGGCGGCCAGCCGCTTCGGCGCGATTTCCTCGCCGCACTGCACGCACCAGCCGTAGTCGCCGTCGTCGATCCGCTTCAGCGCCGCCTCGATGCGGGCGACCTCGACCTCCCGGCGCCGCCCGGTCGCCTGTGCCATCGCCTGCATCTGCAGGGCGTCCATGCGCGACAGCCGGCCGACCGAGGCCTGGTCGAGCTCGACCGGCCGGCGGTCGTCGGCGGTCGCCTCGGCGGTGTGGCGGAGCGCGTCGAGCCGGTCGGTCAACGCCCGCCGGATCCGCTCGAGGTCGTCGTCGGTCGCGGTCATGCCATGCCTCCGAGGCCGGTTGACGCTCCGGAACAATACGGGAACACTCTAACGGTCGAGGCTCGGCGGTCAACACCTGCCGGCCGCCCTTGCCCCGACCGCTCACCGGGGTAGAGTCCGACCCCCGTCCGAACCCGCCCGAGAAAGGCCCGACGATGGCCGAGTCCGACGCACAGATCGACGCCCCGCCGCCCGCCAAGGAGGGGCAGAGCCACCTCTACCTGGTGGACGGCTCCGGCTACATCTTTCGGGCTTACCACGCGCTGCCGCCGATGACCCGGCCGGACGGCACGCCGGTGAACGCGGTGTTCGGGTTCTCGGCCATGCTGGTGCGGCTGATCGACGATTTGGACGCCGACCACCTGGCGGTGATCTTCGACGCCGCCCGCGAGAACTTCCGCAACGAGATCTACCCCGAGTACAAGGCCCAGCGCCCGGAGGCGCCGGAGGACCTGATCCCGCAGTTCCCGCTGATCCGCGAGGCGACGCGCGCGTTCAACGTGCCGTGCATCGAGATGGAGGGGTTCGAGGCCGACGACCTGATCGCGACCTATGCCCGGCTGGCGCGCGAGCGCGGCTGGCGAGTCACCATCGTGTCGTCCGACAAGGACCTGATGCAGCTGGTCACCGACGGGGTCGACATGTTCGATCCGATGAAGAACCGGCCGATCGGCCGGGCCGAGGTGATCGAGAAGTTCGGGGTGCCGCCGGAGAAGGTGGTCGACGTGCAGTCGCTGGCCGGCGACAGCGTCGACAACGTGCCGGGCGTGCCGGGCATCGGCATCAAGACCGCGGCCCAGCTGATCGAGGAGTACGGCGACCTCGAGACGCTGCTGGCGCGGGCCGGCGAGATCAAGCAGCCGAAGCGCCGCGAAAACCTGATCGAGAACGCCGACAAGGCACGGATCTCCAAGCGGCTGGTCACGTTGCGCGACGACGTCGAGGTGCCGGAGCCGCTGGAGGATCTAGCGGTCCGCCACATCGACCCGGCCGGCGTTCTGCCGTTCCTGAAGGAGCAGGCGTTCAAGCGGCTGATCGCCCGGTTCGAGAGCGAGGCGGCGCAGGGCGGCTCGGAGGAGGGCCGGTCGGCCGAGACCGTGGCGATCTCCGAGGCTGCCGGCGCCGATGCCGGCTACGAACTGGTGCAGGACCTCGACGACCTGAAGCGCTGGATCGCCGCCGCCGAGGACCAGGGCCTGGTGGCGTTCGACACCGAGACCACCGGGCTCGACGCCATGCGCGCCGACCTGGTCGGGGTGTCGCTGGCGCTCAGCCCCGGCCGCGCCTGCTACATCCCGCTGCGCCATGTCGGCCGCCAGCCGCAGGGCGACCTGCTGGGCGGGGCGCCGGCCGAGGAGGCGCCGAAGCAGGTGCCGTTCGACGCGGCGATGGCGCTGCTGAAGGACCTGCTGGAGAACCCGGCGGTGCTGAAGGTCGCGCACAACGCCAAGTACGACGCCCTGGTGCTGAGCCGGCAGCGCAACGGCGGCATCGCGGTGGCGCCGATCGACGACACCATGTGCCTGTCCTACGTGCTGGAGGGCGGGCTGCACGGCCACGGGCTCGACGAGCTGGCGCAGCTGCACCTCGGCCACACCAACATCAAGTTCGAGGAGGTGTGCGGCAAGGGCAAGAACCAGATCACCTTCGCCGAGGTCGCGCTCGACAAGGCCCGCGACTACGCCGCCGAGGACGCCGACGTGACGGTCCGGCTGCACGCCCTGCTGAAGCCGCGGCTGGTCGCCGAGCACATGGTCACGGTCTACGAGACCCTGGAGCGGCCGCTGATCCCGGTGCTGGTCGCCATGGAGCGCAACGGCATCAAGGTCGACCCGGCGATCCTGCGCGACATGTCGGCCGACTTCGCCAAGCGCATGGTGACCCTGGAGGGCGAGATCCACGGCCTGGCCGGCGAGGAGTTCAACGTCGGCTCGCCCAAGCAGCTCGGCGAGATCCTGTTCGACAAGATGGGCCTCTCCGGTGGCAAGAAGGGCAAGACCGGCGCCTACGGCACCGGCGCCGACGTGCTGGAGACCCTGGCGGCGGAGGGCTCGGAGCTGGCCCGCAAGGTGCTGGACTGGCGGCAGGTCGCGAAGCTGAAGTCGACCTACACCGACGCCCTGGTCGAGAGCATCAACCCGGACACCGGGCGGGTCCACACCTCCTACTCGATGGTCGGGGCGGCGACCGGCCGGCTGTCGTCGAACGACCCGAACCTGCAGAACATCCCGGTCCGCACCGAGGAGGGGCGGAAGATCCGCACCGCCTTCGTGGCCGAGCCGGGCAATTTGCTGCTGTCGGTCGACTACTCGCAGATCGAGCTGCGGCTGGTCGCCGACATCGCCGGCATCGAGAGCCTTCGCCAGGCGTTCCTGGACGGCAAGGACATCCACGCCCAGACCGCGTCCGAGGTGTTCGGGGTGCCGCTCGATGAGATGACGCCGGAGACAAGGCGCCGGGCCAAGGCCATCAACTTCGGCATCATCTACGGCATCTCCGGCTTCGGGCTGGCGCGCCAGCTGTCGGTTCCGCAGGGCGAGGCCCAGGCCTACATCAACGCCTATTTCGAGCGGTATCCGGGGATCCGCGACTACATGGACTCGATGAAGGCGTTCGCCCGCGAGCACGGCTTCGTCGAGACCAAGTTCGGCCGCAAGGTCCACATCCAGGCGATCCGCGACAAGAATCCGGCGATGCGCAGCTTCGGCGAGCGCGCCGCCATCAACGCACCGATCCAGGGCACCGCCGCCGACGTCATCAAGCGCGCCATGGCCCGGCTGCGCCCGGCGCTGGAGAAGGCCGACTCGCCGGCCCGCATGCTGCTGCAGGTCCACGACGAGTTGGTGTTCGAGGTGCCGGAGGACGCGGTCGAGAAGACCGCCGAGCTGGTCCGCGAGGTGATGGAGGGGGCGGCGGCGCCGACCCTCAACCTGTCGGTCCCGCTGGTCGCCGACGCCGGCTGGGGCAAGTCCTGGGCCGAGGCGCACTGACGGCGCGCGACCGCTACTCCAGGGTCTCGAACAGCCTAGCCAGCAGCTTCGTGCGCGGCACCAGGCAGGACGCCAGCAGGTGCTCCTGGTGGGTGTGCGGCCCGTCGCCGACCACCCCGAGGCCGTCCAGGGTCGGCAGGCCGAGGGCGCCGGTGAAGTTGCCGTCGCTGCCGCCGCCGGCGACCCGCTCGCCCGGGATCTCGAAGCCGATCTCGCGGGCCAGGTCGCAGGCGTGGTCGTACAGCGCCTGGATCTCCGGGCTCTTGGCGTAGGGCGGCCGGAACAGGCCGGGGGTGACCTCCAACACGACGTCCGGGTCGACCGGCCTCAGGGCCAGCAGTCGTGCCCGCACATCCGCTTCGTCCTCGGCGGTGGCGACCATCGCCAGCACCTTGGCCTCGCAGTGGATCGGCACCTGGTTCTCGTGCCGGCCGCCGGCGATCGTGCCGACGTTCAGGGTGACGTTGCGGTCGTAGTCGGTCATCGCCTCGACCGCGATCACCTGGTGGGCCATCTCGCGGATCGCGCTGCGGCCCTTCCAGTGATAGGCGCCGGCATGCGCCGGCTTTCCGGTGGTCTTCAGGTGGTAGCGGGCGATGCCGTGGCGGGCGACCGTGATGCGGCCGCCGTCGCCCGACGGCTCGACCACCAGCGCCAGCCGGTGCCGGCGCGCCTCCGCCTCGATCCGGGCGCGCGAGCTCGGGCTGCCCATCTCCTCGTCCGGGATGAACATCACGGTGACCGGCAGCCGCGGGCGGCGGCCGTTGGCGTGGAGGTGGGTCAGGGCCTGCAGCGCCATCACGTTGCCGCCCTTCATGTCGTAGATGCCGGGGCCGTAGACCCGGTCGCCGTCGACCCGCCAGGGCAGCGGCCCGGCCATGGTGCCGACCGGGTGGACGGTGTCCATGTGGCCGAGCAGCAGGAGGCCCTCGCCGTTGGTCTCGCCGGGGATCCGGCCGATCAGGATGTCGCCGAAGCCGTCGCTGCCGGGGATCCGCTCGATGCCGGCACCGATCGCCTTGAGCTGGCTCTCGGCCAGGTCGGCGACCCGGTTGACCGCCGCCGCATCCTGGGTCGGGCTCTCGATCTCGACCCATTCCCGGACGGCGTCGAGCAGGGCGTCGGTGGTGAGGGTTCTCATGGTTGCTGCTGTCCTCTCGTGCCCGTCGCTTCGTGGGTCCCGGGTCGTCGCTGACGCGCCGTCCGGGATGACGACAAGGGGGGCGTCCGCTACATTAGGCCGAGCCCCTCGATGCCCTCCCTAACTGACGTCATTCCGGACGGGCGCGCCGCCCTCGGCGCGGTCGAGCCGGAATCCACCCGCTGCTTCGGCCCGGTCCGCCTCAGTTCAGGCCGTCCCGGATCTCGAAGGCCATCGGCGACAGCTGGTCGGCCGTCCGCCCGGCCCAGTCCAGGTCCGGGATGCTGCGCATCGAGCGGGCCTGGGCGGCCTGCAGCTCGCTCAGGGCTGCGCGCAGGTCGATGGTCGTCACCTCGCCGTCCTTCACGACCTGGTGGCCGTCGACGAACACGTCGCGCACCGCCCGGTCGCAGGCGGCGAACACCAGGCTGCGCAGCGGCTCCCGCACCGGCATCATCGACGGCGCGGTCAGGTCGACGCACACCAGGTCGGCGCGGGCGCCCACGGCCAGCCGGCCGATGTCGTCGCGACGCAGGGCGCGGGCGCCGCCGACCGTGGCGGCGTTGAAGATGTCGGAGGTGTTCAGGTCGTCGACGGTCTCGGCGACGGCGCGGGCGATCGTCCCGACGTTGCGCATCTCCTCCAGGAAGTTGTGCGGGTAGGTGTCGGTGCCGATGCCCATGTTGATGCCCTCGCGGACGTAGCCGCCGAAGGTCTGCAGGGCGATGCCGCGGCGCATGAACACGGTCGGGCAGTGCGCCACGGTGGCGCCCCTGTCGGCCAGCAGCCGCAAATCCTGGCGGGTCGACCAGTGCACCCAGGGGTGGTGGTCGAGGAAGATGCCGTGGCCGATGATGCTGTGCTCGCCCAGCACGCCGATGTCGTCCATCCACTGGATCGGCGTGCGGCCGTGCCGGCGGATCATCTCCTGGAACTCGTTGACCGACTGCGCCGCGTGGGTCTGCCAGGGCAGGTTCTTCTCCTCGGCGTAGTCGTAGGCGTCGCGTAGCAGGTCGGCCGAGCAGGTGTCGATCTGCGACGGCGCCATCATCCCCATCAGCCGGCCGGACGGGTGCTGGTTGGCCAGGTCGATGACGCGCTGCGCCTTCTCGAAGCCGGCGCGGCCGGCCTTCTCGTTCCATTCGTAGTCGAGCAGGTGGCCGTTGGTGGTGAACCAGCGGGCGTCGCGGAACGCCGGCGCCACGCAGGCCCGGATGCCGGACTCCGCCAGCACGTCCAGCCAGGCGTCGAACGGGGCGGAGAAGTCGACGACCGTGGTGACGCCGCTCTTCAGCAGCTCGGCCATCGCGACCCGCACGCTGGCGGCCAGGCCCTCGGCGTCGTTCTCGAAGATCGTCAGGAACTCGTACAGCGACGAGTGGTAGAAGCCGGGGCTGCGGATCTCGTCGGTGATGCCCTTGCGCAGCGGCTCGCTGGTCGGGTGGCTGTGCACGTTGATCATGCCCGGCATGACCATCAGATCCGAGCCGTCGATCTCGGCCGTCGCCTCGCCGGCGAACCGGCCGCCGACATGGACGATCGCGCCTTCGCTGAACGCCACGTCGGCGTTCTGCAGGTAGACGTGGCGGCTGTCGCGGGTGCTCCAGGCGACGACCCAGGCGGCGTTTCGGATGACGGTGGTCGCGGGCATCGGGTTCCTCTCGGACGGTCGTCAGGGATTGGGGTCAGCCGGCGGCGATCGCGTAGATGTCCTTCACCTGGCCGGGCAGCGGCATCGCCTCCCAGGTCGCGCCGCCGTCGCGGGTGCCGAACACCTCGCCGTCGTAGCGGGCGGCGACGTAGACTTGGTCGGGATCTGAGGTGTGCAGGCCGACCGACATGACGGTGCCGTGCACCTGCACCTTGTCGAACCGCGCCCAGGTCTCGCCGGCGTCGCGGCTGCGGTAGACCCCGCCGTCGTGGCTGGCGGCGGCGACCGACAGCGCGGCGTACAGGGTGTTCGGGTCGTGCGGCGAGGTCTTCACGTCGCGGGCGTAGGTCGTCGGCGAGAACCGGCCGACCTCCATGTCCTGCCAGGTCCGGCCGCCGTCGCGGGTGCGGAACAGCCCCATGCGCACGGCGATGATCGGCGCGTCCGGATCGGCCGGGCTGACGGTGATGGCGTGGCCGTCCAGCATGCCCTCGGCGTCGGTCTCGCTCTGCACGATCTGGCTGCGCAGGTGCGGCAGGTCGGACAGCCGGACCAGATCGTCGCCCAGGTCCTGCCAGGTCTCGCCGCCGTCGGTGGTGCGCATGGCGCCGGCGATCTCCATCGCCGCATAGACCTCGTCCGGCCGACCGGGGCGCTGTGCCATCCGCATCACCCGCGGCGCGAACGGGCCGGAGCAGCGTGCCGGGATGCTCGGCTCGGGCAGCCTGCGCCAGGTGGCGCCGCGGTCGTCGGAGCGGAACACCCCGATCGGCGAGGCGCCGGCATACATGCGGTCGGGATCCCCGTCGCTGGCCAGCAGGCTCCAGACCTGCCGGCCGGCGTCGGGGAACCCGGTGCGCTGGAAGGTGGCACCGCGGTCGGTGCTGCGCCACACGCCGTCGGAGGTGCCGGCGAACACCAGGCCGGGATCGGCCGGGTGGACGTAGACCGTGTAGACCTCGAGGGTGCGGATCACGTGCTGCCAGTCGCCGCCGTCGGTCGACCGCCGGAACAGCCCGACGGCGCCGGGCGCGTCGGGGCGGCCGACATAGCCGGCGACGCCGACGTAGATGTTGGATCCCGTCATGGAGGCCTCCGGTTGGAACGCGGAGAAGCGGTGGGATCGAAACGGTAGAACCGGGCCGGCGGGCGGTCAATCGGCTGCCAGGAAGGGCTGCGGCCGCTAGACTGCGCCTGCCATTCCGCCTGGAGGAGCCCGTCCTTGGATCGCCTGTCCGCCCTGCGCCTGTTCGTCCGGGTGGTCGAGACCGGCAGCATCACCGGCGCCGGCCGCTCGCTCGGCCTGTCCAGCACCGCGGCCTCCAAGCGCATGCAGGACCTGGAGGCCGAACTGAAGGTCCGGCTGCTCGACCGCACCACGCGGACGGTGTCGGCGACCGAGGCCGGGCGGCACCTGTACGACCGGATGGCCGGCCTGCTGGACGAGCTCGACGGGGCGATGCGACAGGCCGGCGAGCTGCAGTCGCGGCCGACCGGGGTGCTGCGGATCACCGCCCGGCGGTCGTTCGGCATGCTGCACGTGATGCCGGCGCTGCCGTCGTTCCGGGCGGCCTGCCCGGAGGTCGAGATCGACCTGAGCCTGACCGAGACCGTCGAGATCGCCCCGACCCGCGGCGTCGACCTGGTGATCCGCCTGGGCGCGCCGGCCGAGAAGTCGCTGGTCGCCCACCGGCTGGCCTCGGCCGAGCGGGTGATGTGCGCCAGCCCGGCGTATTTCGCGACAAACCCGCCGCCGGCCGGCCCGGACGACCTGGGCCGCCACGACTGCCTCGGCTACCGCCATGCCTTCGAGCCGTCGGTGTGGGTGTTCGAGACCGCCCGGGGCCGCCGCGAGGTGGCGGTGTCCGGGCCGCTCCGGTCGAACAGCGGCGAGGTGCTGCGGGCGGCCGCGCTCGACGGCCTCGGGCTGGCGCTGCTGCCGACCTGGATGGTGGCGGGCGACCTGAAGGCCGGGACCCTGGTCCGCTGCCTCGCCGACACGGTCTGCTACCCGGAGGGCTACCGCGAGGAGATCTACGCGGTGCATGCCCGCACGCCGCTGGTGCCGGCCAAGACCCGGGCGTTCGTCGAGCACCTGCAGGAATTCCTGGCTCGCTCGGCGCTGCTTTGATCCCGATTTTCGGGAACGAATTTCCCTTATTTTCCCACTTCTGGCGTCCGGTGGTCCTGGAGCAGGGTGTTCCCCGCAACCAAGAGGGAGGTCGCCGATGGTCCGTATCACGCCGCTGCACAAGCTGTTCGCCGCCGAGGTCACGGGCCTCGACCTGGCGTCCGGTCCGGACGACGCCACCTTCGAGACCATTCGCCGGGCGTTCGCGACGCGCTCGGTCCTGGTATTCCGCGACCAGGACATCGACGACGAACAGCAGATCCGCTTCAGCCGCCGGTTCGGCGAGCTCGAGACCACCAAGGTCGGGACCAGCGGCGCCGGCAGCCAGCTGGTGATTCTGTCGAACCTGGCGCCGGACGGCTCGATCGTGCCGCCGACCTCGCGACAGATGCTGAACAACCGGGCCAACCGGTTCTGGCACGCCGACAGCTCGTTCAAGCCGGTTCCGGCCAAGGCCTCGATGCTGTCGGCCCGGATCATTCCGTCCGAGGGCGGCGACACCCAGTACTGCTGCATGCGCGCCGCCTATGCCGAGCTGCCCCAGCGCCTGAAGGACGCGGTCGAGGGCCGGGTGGCGGTTCACGACTACGGCTGGTCGCGCAGCAAGGTCGATCCCGACCTCGTGACCGAGGAGGAGAAGCGGGCGGTGCCGCCGGTCCGCCAGGCGATGGTGCTCGACCACGGCCCGGAGCTCGGCCGCTCGCTGTATCTCGGCGCCCATGCAGCCCGGGTCGAGGGCATGGACGAGGCGGCGGGCCGGGCGCTGATCGACGAGCTGATGGCGTTCTGCACCCAGGAGCGGTTCGTCTACAGTCACGAGTGGCGGCCGCACGACCTGGTGCTGTGGAACAACCGGGCGGTCCTGCACCGGGCCACCCCGTTCCGCGGCAGCGACGAGGCCCGCCACATGGTCCGCACCACGATCGCCGGCGACGGGCCGACGGTCGAGACGCCGCATATCGCTGCCTGAAGGAGGCGAGCCTGAAGCCGGAGAACGAGTCCGACACCTGGGACTACATCGTGGTCGGCGCCGGCTCGGCCGGCTGCGTTCTGGCCAACCGGCTGTCGCAGGATCCGCGCATCCGGGTGCTGGTGCTGGAGGCCGGCGGATCGGACGCGCATCCCTATGTCCGGGCCCCGGTCGGATTCCTGAAGACTTTCCAGGATCCGCGCTTCAACTGGTGCTACACGACCGAGCCGGGGCCGGGCGTGGACGGCCGGGCGATCTTCTTCCCGCGCGGCAAGGTGCTGGGCGGGTCGAGCTCGATCAACGGCCACCTCTACGTCCGCGGCCAGGCCCGCGACTTCGACACCTGGGCGCAGATGGGCAACCGCGGCTGGTCCTACGACGACGTGCTGCCGTACTTCCGGCGCGCCGAGGACCGTTCCAGCGGCGCCGACGACTTCCACGGATCGGGCGGCCCGCAGCACGTCTCCGACATCCACGAGCGGCACCCGGTCTGCGAGGCGTTCATCGCCGGCGCCGAGCAGGCCGGGGTGCCGCGCAACCCGGACTACAACGGCGCGGTCCAGGAGGGCGTCGGTTACTACCAGCGCACCATCCGCAAGGGCCGCCGGCACAGCGCCGCCACCGGTTTCCTGCACCCGGTCCGCAACCGCCCGAACCTGCGGGTCGAGACCGGCGCGCATGTCCTTCGGATCGACGTCGAGGATGGCCGGGCGACCGGGGTGACCTGGCGGCAGCACGGCAAGGTCCACCGGTCGCGGGCCGGGGCCGAGGTGGTCCTGGCGGCCGGCGCGATCAACACGCCGCACCTGCTGCAGCTCTCCGGCATCGGGCCGGCCGGCCTGCTGCGCGACCTCGGCATCCCGGTGCTGCGCGACCTGGCCGGCGTCGGCGCGGGGCTGCAGGACCACTACGCGGTCCGGGTCGTGCACCGGGTGACCGGCTCGGCCACCCTGAACGAGCGGGCGCGTGGGCCCCGGCTGTGGTGGGAGATCGCCCGCTGGCTGGCGACCGGCGGTGGCCTGCTGGCGTTCAGCCCGGCGCATGTCGGGGCGTTCGTGCGCTCGCGCCCGGAGCTCGAGCTGCCGGACCTGCAGTTCGTGTTCACCCCGGCCAGCTACACCGACGGCGTGGTCGGGCAGCTTCAGCGGGAGCCCGGCATGACCCTCGGGGTCTGGCAGATGCGGCCGGAGAGCCGCGGGCACGTCCGCGCCCGCTCGGCCGACCCGGACGCGCCGCCGGCAATCCAGCCGAACTACCTGGCGGACGAGATCGACCGGCGGTCGATCGTCGAGGGCCTGCGCTGGGGCCGCCGGCTGCTGGCGAGCCCGGCGCTGGAGGGGTATCGCGGGCCGGAGACCCTGCCGGGGGCGGCGGTCCGGTCAGATGACGAGCTGCTGGCCTACGCCCGGGCCAAGGGCGCGACCGTCTACCACGCCATCGGCACCTGCCGGATGGGCACGGATCCCGAGGCGGTGGTCGGTCCCGATCTCCGGGTCCGGGGCCTGGAGGGCCTGCGGGTGGTCGACGCCTCGGTGATGCCGACCATGGTGTCGGCCAACACCAACGCCGCCACCCTCATGATCGCCGAGAAGGCGTCGGACATGATCCGGGAGGCGGCGCGAACCGGTGCCGGTCGCCCGGCTTCGGGGACCGGCACCGAGCACTCATGAGAACACGTCGATCAGGAAGCTGATCCCGAAGAAGAGCAGGCCGATGATCGCCAGTGCGTAGAAGTTCGTGGCGACGATCGCCCCGCCCGACGTGTCGTTCTGCCGTGCGGTGTCGACCGCCGGTCGGCGACGCAGGGCAAGCACGAACATGGCGATGGCGCCGACGACGGCGGCCGCGGCGATGATGAATTCCAACCCGACAAGCATGGTCGTTTCCTTTCCCTTAAGGCTTGGTGCCAGGGGTCAGCGGTTCAGGTGTCGTCGCCGTAGCGCTCGACCCGCCAGGTACGGCGGGCCAGCGCTACGGCCGGAAGCAGGGCGGCCGCGGCGGTCAGGGCGCCGGTTGTCAGGGCCCATTCGTCGGACGCGCCGAGCAGATGAACGGCGGTTCCGACGATGGTGGCGCCGGTCGTGCCCAGGGTGCCGGCGACGAGCAGGGCCACGGCCGAGGCCATGACGCCGGCCGGGATGGCCGACCGTCTGACCGTCGCAACCGGCCGGGTGACGAGGGGGGGCGCGACCAGCATCATGCCGATGCCCGCCGTCCGGCGGCCTCCGCGGCGCGCGGGCCGAACCACTGCCAGATCACCGTCGGGACCAGAACGACGACGGCGATTCCGCCGGCGGCGAAGACCGGTTGCCAGAGACCGTCGGCCTCGAAGGCGGCTCGGCCCAGATAGAACGCGCCGCCGACCAGCAGCGCGACCAGCGCGACCGAGACGAACGAAGTCGAGAAGAAGCGGTCCTCGGTACCCGTGAACCGTTGGAAGTGGACGGCGGCACGGGCGAGACCGATGGCCGCCAGCGTGACGAGAGCAGCACCGACGGCGGCGTGCTCGAGCATGGGCAACATGGGAGATGGTCCTTGCGAAGGAGCCCGGCACGACCTCCGCGGCATGACCTCCGGCGGCACGCAGCCTCCGGCTGGCATGCAGCCGGATCGGAAGCGGTGCGGACGCTCGGATGGCCATGGCGAGAGGCCCGGGCGGTGTGCCTGTCACCCGTCGGCCGGACCGGCCGGCGGGCGATTGGGCACGGTCGGATGCGGTTTCGAGGGCCGCTCAGGCGCGGCCGGCCGTCATCCCTTGCCGGGTGGGCTGCGTGCCGTGGTGGAATGGCTGTCTCGTGACAGCGTCGCGACGGTCCGGGTGCGCTGCGGTGCGGCGCGGAACTCGCCGGCGATCGTCAGTTGCGGGTGATGGGGAACCGCGTCGAGGTCGTCGTTGGACGGCAGGGAGCGTTGACCGGCCGGCCGTGCCTCGAAGGCGGCGGGGGCGGCCGTCGACCTCGCCTCGACCGCTGGCGAAGGGTGCTCGGCGGCTGCCGGCGGCGGTTCCAGCGTCGCGCCTTCGCCGAGCCGGGCAAGCAGCCACGGATCGACGCTCGGGGCGATCCATTGCAGGAGCGACAAGGCGGAGAGCAGCCAGACGAGTGTCGCCACCCGCAGCCGCCGCTTCGGGCTCTGGTCGTTCGATCCGTGATGAGCCCCCGTCATGGAGGTCCGCTCGCTCCCGAACCCCGGACCCGGCGGTCGCAGGACCGGCGTGTTCCGGCGGGGCGGCGCGCGAACGCCTCTTCGTCGTGGAGGCCGGCCCGATGTTCGAAGCGATTATATTGCTACGGCGGCCGTCCGCCACAAGATCGTGGTCGGCCGGGCGTTCAGCCGGCCCGACGGCGAGGCGGTCGGCCGGCCAGGGCCGCGTTCGCAGCGACCACGACAGCCACCGCGAGCCCGTGGGACAGCAGGTCGGGCAGGGCCGAGTCGTGCGGGTGCACGAGCGCCAGCAGGCTCACCGCGGCGGCCGCCGCGGCAACGCCGCCGAGGAGACCGACCAGCCGGGGCCTGGGTGTCGGCCGCCGGCGCTGCAGTCCGAACAGCACGACGGAGAGAGGCGCGGCCGCGAGGAGAATGAACCGCAGGCACTCCCCGGCTTCGCCGGCCGCGTTGCCCCAGCTGTCGGGCGCGAACAGCGTGCCGACACAGCCGGCGCCGGTGGCCGCGAACCAGACGACCGCTGCGGGAACCGGCAGCAGTGCCCACCGGGCCGGACGGCCCGGCTGGGCCAGCTCGAATGCGGCCAGCGCCGCCAGGACGGCGGTCGCGGCCGAACCCAGGGTGGAGGTCAGCAGGTAGGTATTGACGGGCGCCGACGGGGCCCCGGTCAGCCGGCCTGCGATCAAGACCAGGACGACCACCGGAACGACGCCGGCAAGCAGCCACAGGAGCGTGCGCGCTACCGGCGCCGAGGGCACCGGGACCGTCCGCAGCAGGCCCGCCACGGCGCGATTGAGGCTGTCCCGACGGATGGTGCCCGGCATGGAAGAATTCTAACGCCGCCGGGCTGCGCGCAACAGCCCGGACCGTCGCCCGAACCGCGCGCCAGCCGTCGTCACCGGCCGCAGGTTCCGTCGGATCAGGGCCGGTCCTTTCCGTTCAGGCCGTCGAGCAGCCGGTCCACGGAATCCCTGTAGAACCGCGCGAAGGTCGGTCCGCCGCCATCGGTCCCGCCGACCGTGAAAGGGACCTTCACCAGGGGAATGCCGGCCCGTTCGGTGACGTATTTCGACGGCCGCGGGTCCTCGTAGGCGGCGTACAGCGCCAGCTTCACGTTTTCTCGCGGGATCAACTCGATGATCCGGGCGAGGTCCTGCGGTCCCGGCGGCACGCCGACTTCCGGCTCGACGATCGCGGCGCTGTGGACCTTCAGCCAATTCAGCAGGTACACCGAGTGCTCGTGCTGGGCGACGATGTTGATCCCGCGCAGGGCGGCCGCCTTCTCCTCGAGCTTCTTGGCGAGGTCGCCGATCTCTTGCACGAACCGCTTGGTGTTCGCCGAGTAGACGGATGCTTCGGCGGCGTCCAGGGCGATCATGCGCTTGCCGAGCTGGCCGCCCAGGGTGCGGATCCGGTGCGGGTCGCCCTGGATGTGCGGGTTGCCGTGCTCGTGCAGGTCGCCGGCCTTCTTCTCGTCGGCATGGTGGTCGTCCTCGAGCGTCTTGACGAAGTCCGCGGCGAAGAACCGACCGGCTTGCCCCTCCGCGAGCTTGGGGTTCTGGACCCGGGCGAGAGCGGCGGGCAGCCACTCGTCCTCGAAGCCGCCGCCGGTGCAGACCAGGAGATCGGCCGCCTTGAGCGAGGCCAGCAGTTCCGGCGTCACGGTCACGTGGTCCGGGTTCACCAGCGGCGAGACCGCGGTGAACACCTCGACCTCGTCACCGCCGATTTCCTTCGCGAGCGCCTCCCATTCCGGGAAGCAGGCGAAGACCTTGAGCGTTGCCTCGGCCTGGGGAGATGCCAAGGCGGCACACGCAAATCCGACGACACCAACCAACAGTCGCTTCATCTGGACTTCCTCCCGATCTGCCAAGCTCGTTGCGTGCTGGCTACGACGACAGTCGAGCCAGGACCCTCCAAGCCGAACTTAACCGGAGTTCGAGCGGATCGCCTAGTATTCCGCTTCGTCGAAAAAACATAAAAACAATAATATTATTTAATGTTTAAATCGTCGAGAACCTCGATCGGCACTCTCGCGCAAGGATGACCGCGGCGGATCTCCGGGCTCTTCGGCCTGACCCCCGGTTAGTGTCCGAGGACAAGTGTCAAAATCGCCACGACCACCAGCAGGATGCCGACGATCTCGGCGCGCGAGGTTCTCTCGCGGAAGATCACCACCGAGGACAGGAAGGTGAACACCAGCTCGATCTGGCCGAGGGCGCGGACATAGGCGGCGTTCTGCAGGGTGAAGGCGGTCACCCAGGCGATCGATGCCAGCACCCCGGCGAGCCCGACGACCGCCGCCCAGCGCCAGTGCACGAACACGTCGCGCATGGTCTTCGGTTCGGTGACCGCCAGGTAGATCCCCATGCCGACGGTCTGCAGCACCACCGCGGAGGTCAGCGTGAAGGCCGCCGACATCCACGCCCCGTGCTCGTAGCCGAGCGACAGCGAGGCGCCGCGGAAGAACACCACCGAGGCCCCCAGGAAGGCGCCGCAGGTCAGCCCGACCAGCGTCGACTTCTCGGTCATGCCCGCCAGCAGCCGGCCGACCGAGATCCGCGACTGCCCGGCCGACATCGCCATCACCCCCACCATCGCGACCGCGATGGCGATCGCCGGGATCAGCGAGACCGTGTCGCCCAGGAACAGCAGCCCGAGGATCGCCACCTGCACCACTTCGGTCTTCGAGTAGGTGGTGCCGACCGCGAAATTGCGCAGCGAGAACATGTAGACCAGCAAAGCCGTGAACAGGATCTGCGAGACCCCGCCGGCGATGCAGTAGGCGATGAAGGCCAGGTTCGGCTCGGGCCAGGGCAGGCCGGTCCCCGTCTTCAGGCCGACCAGGTACAGCAACGCGAACGGCGAGGCGTACAGGAACCGGACATAGGCCGCGCCGAGCGTGGTCAGCCGGCCCTTCAGGTGCTTCTGCACCGCCGAGCGCAGGTTCTGCATGAAGGCGCCGAGGATGGTCAGCGGGATCCAGAGTTCCATGCAGGGGCGCTCGTCGGGATGGAGGGCTTGAACCGGAGGCACGGCGGGGGCGAAGCTTGCCGCCGGCCGAATGCTTTGGCCAGCGTCACGGGCGCGGGACGGTCCTGCGGAAATCGAGCGGCGAAGAGGAGAGCGCAATGAGCGGCCTGCCGAAGAGCGAGGCGGAGACGGCGTTGATCGAGACGGCCAGGCGGGTGCTGCCGGCCGGGACCTTCGGCAACTTCGCCGCCGACGTGGTGATCCGCGAGGGCCGCGGCGGCCGCGTGTGGGACGAGAGCGGCAACGAGTACGTCGACTTCCTGCTCGGCTCCGGCCCGATGTTCGTCGGCCACGCCCACCCGGCGGTCACCGAGGCGGTGCTGGCCCAGGTGCCGAAAGGCACCACCTTCTTCGCCAACAACGCCGCCGGCATCCAGCTGGCCGAGGCGATCGTCGAGGCGGTGCCGTGCGCCGACAAGGTGCGGTTCGTCTCGACCGGCTCGGAGGCGACGTTCTACGCCATGCGGATCGCCCGGGCGCACCGCGGCCGCGACAGGATCCTGAAGTTCGAGGGCGGCTTCCACGGCATGAGCGACTATGCGCTGATGAGCATGGCGCCGAAGCGGCCGGCCAACTTCCCGCAGGCGGTGCCGGATTCCGCCGGCATTCCGGCCAAGGTGCGCGACGAGGTGCTGATCGCCCCGTTCAACGACCTGGAGACCGCCGTCGGGATCATCCGGGAGTACAAGGACGAGCTGGCCGGCGTGATCGTCGAGCCGTTCCAGCGCCTGCTGCCGCCGCAGCCGGGCTTCCTGGAGGGGCTGCGCGCGATCACCGCCGAGCTCGGCATCCCGCTGATCTTCGACGAGGTGGTGACCGGCTTCCGCTTCGCCTATGGCGGCGCCCAGGCCTATTATGGGGTCACCCCGGACCTGTGCGCGCTCGGCAAGATCGTCGGCGGCGGCTTCCCGCTGGCGGCGGTGGCCGGGCGCGACGAGCTGATGGTGCATTTCGACAAGGACGGCGTCGCCGAGGACGCGTTCGCGCCGCAGATCGGCACCCTCAGTGGCAACCCGGTGGCGGCGGTCGCCGGCCTCGCGACCCTGGCGGTGCTCCGCCGGCCGGGCACCTACGAGCGGGTGTTCGAGACCGGCCGGACCCTGATGGCGGCGCTCGACGAGACGCTGCGCGGCGCCGGCTTCGCGGTCCAGGTGGTCGGCGAGCCGCCGCTGTTCGACGTGCTGTTCGCCGACCGGGCGATCCACGACTACCGCGCCACCATGACCGCCGACGCCGGCCTGCTGCGCCGGTTCAACGCGCTGCTGCGGCCGCGCGGCATCCTGAAAGGCGAGAGCAAGTACTACGTCTCGGTGGCCCACGATGCCGCCGACGTGCAGCAGACGCTGGACGCCTGGAAGGAGGCGGCCGTCGCGCTGCGGCGCCAGGCGGCGTAGCCTCGGCGCTTCGCACCCCGAACCTCCGCCGTCCGCACCGACCGGAGCCGTCCATGATCCGAGACGCCGCCGCCGACCAGGTCGACCCCCGCGACTTCCTCGGCGGGCTCCTCGACGACCTGTATTTTCCGCGCTACCGGCCCGGGAGCCGCGGCGGCTGGGAGATGAAGGTCATCCCGATGCCGTCCGGCCGCGGCTATTGGGGCGGCGTCTATCAGATGACCGGCACGGTCATCATGGAGGGCCCGGCCGACGGCGAGCGCCAGTCCTGGATGCTGATGGTGCCCGCCGAACTGCAAAGCCAGGAAATCGGGCTGCGGGCGGCGCACGGGCACACCGTGGTGTTCGGGCTCGGCATGGGGTGGCTGGCCGCCAACGTCGCCATGCGGCCGGCGGTCGAGCGGCTGACCGTGGTCGAGCGCGACCCGGACGTCATCGGGCTGATCGAGGACCAGGGCGTGTTCACGCAACTGCCGGACGAGGCCCGTCGCAAGGTCGAGGTGGTCGAGGCCGACGCGCTGGACTGGCGCCCCGACGGCGCCGTCGACAGCCTGCAGGCCGACATCTGGCTGGCGCTGTTCGGCGGCGAGAGCAAGCTCGACGAGGTCAGGCGAATGCAGGCCAATGTCGGGGCCGGCCAGCTGTACTTCTGGGGACAGGAGCTGGAAATCTGGCGCTACGCCTGCCGCCGCGCCGGGGGCACGCCGGACCTCGACTGGCCGACCGTGCGGGCGATCGTCGAGGAGGACCTGCGGCTGCCGCTGGTGCTGCCCGACTGGGAGGACTATCCGGAGAGGATCGCGGCCGCGGCACCCTTGTGGACGCCGCGGGAGGAAGGCTGGTGGCGGGCCGACGCCGCACCGTGAGGACGGCGACCGGCAATGCCGCCGCGGCTAGTTCCGCGAGGGGTAAAGGCCCGCGGTGCAGATCACGAAGTTCACTGTTTGCATCGGATTGACGATTTCGAAAGGCCGGCCCTCGCCGGTGTCGTCGACCGTCACCGTTCCGCCGCCACCGCCGCCGCCGCCGATGGTCAGGCCGGCGAGTTCGACGAGCTGGGCGCCGAGGCCGCCGGTTCCGAACATCGGGGCGCCGCCGCCGGAGATGTAGCTGCCGGGGTCCGGCGTGTCGGTTGACGCGCGCGTGTTGTACGCCTCCAGCTTGCCGGCCACCTCTTCACCGCCGCTGGGCGTGAACACTGCCGCGTGATTGTGCGCCGGCAGCTGGCTCTCGGTGAGCGTATGGGTCTGCGCTCCGACCTTGGTTCCGAGGTTGAAGGTGGTCAGACCCGGCGCGTTGCCCATTATGTTCGAGCCGACCGGCATCCGGGCCCGCAGGTCGGGCACGCCGAACACCGTGCGTGCGTCGCCGCCGTAGGCGTCGCCGAGCAGCGAGAACAGGGCATTGTTCTGGCTGATCGGGATCAGCTGCCCGCTGCAGAACGTGAAGTGCAGCGGCGCGTAAGCGTACGCGACCATCTGGATCACGCCGAGGTACTGGTCTCCCATGCTGGTCACTCCCTGTTCGGATTGTCTGCTGCCGGACGATCCGTCCGGTCCCTGCGGGTCAGGTGAAGTCGGCGCTCCAGAGCTGGCCCTGGCCGAACTGCGGTGGCGGCTCGCCGGCCACCGGGCCGATGAAGACGCCCTCGATCAGGCCGAGCCTCGGGTGCCGAAGGTTGGTCATGACGTGCGCGCGGGCGCGCACGGATGGCGGGCCGAGGAAGAACAGCGAGAACGGCCGTCGTTCCGTCCCGCGGAACAGTGGCTCCTTGCCTTCCCACACCCGGACCAGGGTTATGGCCAGCGCCCCCTCGGGGCCTTCGAGGTAGAACAGTTGCCCGACCTTGTCGCGGAAGGTCTCCGCGCGCAGGGCGTAGAGGCTGGTCGATACCGTCTGGTTCATCGGAAGTCCGGATTGCGCCCCGACAGTGGCCGAGATCTCGCCGTGTCCAGGGGATCAGTTGCGCGACGGGTAGAGACCTTCCGTGCAGATCACGAAGTTCACCGCCTGGAGCGGGTTGACGATTTCGAAAGGCCGGCCATCGCCGGTGTCACCGACCGTCACGGTGCCGCCGCCACCGCCGCCCCCGGAGACGGTCAGGCCGCTGAGTTCGACGAGCTCTGCACCGAGGCCGCCGGTTCCGAAGACCGCGGCGCCGCCGCCGGAAATGAAGTCGCCGACCGAGGGCGTGTCGCTGGATGCGCGAGTGTTGTACGCCTCGAGCCTGCCGGTCACCTCGGTGTGTCCGCCCGGCGTGAAGGTTGCGGCGTGGTTGTGCTGCGGCATCTGGGCGACGCTGAGGGTATGGGTCTGAAGACCGTACCTCACACCGCGCGGGAAGCTCGTCAGGCCGGGGGCCTGACCCATGTCGTTCGAGCCGACCGGCGTCCGGGCGCGCAGGTCGGGCAGCCCGAACACGGTCCGTGCATCGCCGCCATAGGAGTCGCCGAGCAGCGAGAACAGGGCGGTGTTCTGGCCGATCGCGATGAAAGCGCCGTTGCAGAACGCGAAGTTCTCCGGCGCAAACGCGAACGCGGTGATCTGGACGACCCCGAGATACTGCTCACCCACGCCTCTGTCCCCCCTGTCTGACGCGTCTCCGTCCGGCCGCGCCCTTCCGGGCTGTCCGGCTGGCTCGGGCCGCTCGTTGCCACCGGGCCGTTCTCCGAGGCTGTGCGCCTTTTCGGGGTATACGGCCATAGGTATAACACGCGACAATAAAGTAGCATTTTATGTAACGCAATCTGCCATTGTTCATCGGGATTTGTGAGCAGCCATGCCGGAGTGCCGGCTTGCGGGGACGGCGGCGTTCGACCTGTCGTCGGCGTGCGTTTGCCGGGTCTGGGGCCGGCGCGGTTCTTCGCGGCGGCGGATTTCGGCCGTCAGGCTTCGTACCCGGTCTCCGCGCGGCCCGATACGAACGGCCGCCACCAGCGCCAGGTCAGTGCCAGTGCCAGCAGGCCCTGGGCGGCGAGCGCGATCGTGGCGGTCCGGGCGCCGACCGCCTCGGCCATGAAGCCGAGATAGAAGAACCCGACCGGCCCGACGCCGATGCATACCGACAGCAGGCCGAGCAGCCGCCCGCGCATCTCGGTCGGGGCGTGCAGGTAGACCAGGGTCGCCTGCATCACGCTGAAGCCGGCCCCGCCGATCCCGACGGTCAGCAGGGCGGCCCCGGCGAGTGCCGGGACCGGCCCGACGATCGCCGGCAGCGCCGCGAAGGCGACCATCGACGCCAGATACAGGCCGATGCCGCCGAGATAGATCCGGCCGTACCATTCGGGCCGGGCCAGGGCGGCGATGGTCAGGGCGCCGAGGAAGGCGCCGACCCCGTCGACCCCCGCGAGCAGCCCGACGCCCTCCGGTCCCAGGTGCAGTTCGTCCTTGCCGAGCACGGGGATCATGCTGGTCGAGGGCCAGCCGAAGACGTTGAAGATCACCGTGATCAGCAGTACCCCGGTCATCCGCCGGTTGCCCCGGGTCCATGCCAGGCCCTCGCGCATCCGGGTCAGGACCGGCACCGGGTCGACGACGGCGGGCCGGCTGCGGACGCCGATGCGCAGCGACGCGCCGAGCCCGAGCGCATACAGCGCGGCGCCCAGCCAGAACACCCCGGCGATCCCCAGCGTGGCCAGCATCACCCCGCCGACCGTCGGACCGAGCATCCGGCTGGCGTTGTTGGCGCCGACGTCCAGCGACATCGCCGGACCCATTCGGTCCGGCCCGACCACGTCGCCGATCATCATCCGGCGCACCGGATTGTCGGTGGCCCAGGCCAGGCCGTTCAGGAATCCGGCGACCGCCAGGTGCCAGACCTCCAGGTTGCCGGTGCTGGCGAGCATGGCGACCGCGACCGAAGACGCGGTCAGCATCGCCATCACCGCGACCAGGGCGCTGCGCCGCTCGACCCGCTCGGCCAGCGCGCCCATCGGGGCACCGAACAGCCCCATCGGAAGCAGGCGCAGCATGGTCAGCATGGCCACCAGGAACGCCGACTCCGTCGCCTGGTAGGCGAACACCCCGACCGCCAGGATCTCCAGCCAGCGCACCACGAACGCGATCAGCCCGGTCAGCCAGAGCCGCCGGAAGTCGGGGATCGCGAGGAGTCCCGCGCGCGCCGGCGGGGACGGAGGGCGGGCGGGCGGCGGCGGGTCGTCGTCGGCCGACGGACCGTCCGGGGAGGGGGGAGGCACTGGCGTTTCCTGGTCTGCGGCCCGGTTGGATCCGGGCACGCGCCGAGTCTGTCACGGTCGGGGGGGCGGGTTCAACGCGGAGTCGATGCCCGTCCGGCCTCGGTGTGGCGCAGCCCGAACGCCAGCACGGCGCCGCCGGCCATGGCCGCCGCCCCGACCAGGAACACCTCCGCATAGCTGCCGCGGGCGTTGAACAGCGCCACCAGTCCGTAGCCGGCGGCCAGCTGCCCGGTCCCGACCGCCAGCACCATCCAGCGCCAAAGGCCCAGCATCGAGCCGTTGCCGATCGCGCGCTGCGCCCGCCCGGCGATCACCGCCGACAGGCCGGGCTGGGCGCCGACCAGCAGCGACGACAGCACCACCGTCACCGGCCCCGGCGCCAGCACCGGCAGGGCGATGCCGGCAGCCAGGCTGGCGAACACCAGCGTCAGCGCCGGCGAGAACCCGATGCGGTCGGCCAGCCGGCCCCAGGCGATCGTGCCGAGCACGGCGCCGAGGCCGAACAGCGTCCACTGCGCTCCGCCCTCGGCGATCGATCGGCCGAGGCCGCGCACCAGGTAGTCCACCCAGTAGATCGAGTGCGGCACCAGCCCGACCGAGAACAGGCCCTGGGCCGCCACCAGCCGGGCCGCGTCGGCGCCGAGGTGGGTCGGCAGCGGATCGCGGCGGACCGGCGGCGGGGCGTCGCTGCCGCCGCTCCAGCCCCACAGCCCGATGGCGAGCCCGATCGCGCCGATGGCTGCGGTTCCGGACCAGGCCCACAACAGCCCGTGCGACAGCAGCAGCGGCAGGGCCGCCGCCGAGAAGAAGATCCCGAGGCCGACGCCGGTGAACGCGATGCCGGCCGCCTTGCCGAGATGCCGCGCCGGGGCCGCGGCGGTGACCGACGCGATCGACAGGATCATCATGACCGCGACCGCGACCCCCAGCAGCAGGCGGCAGGCCAGCAGCCAGGCGAACCCGGCCGGCACCGCGCTGGCTGCGAGCGCGACGAACGACAGGATCAGGCAGGCCCGCAGGATGCGCGGGGCCGCGGCGCGCTGCAGCAGCCAGGGCACCGCCAGCCCGCCGACCAGGTAGCCGCCGAGGTTGGCGGCGCCGATCCAGCCGGCCTGGTCGGCCGAGACCGCGCCGTTGTCGATCAGCGCCGGCACCATCGGGGTGTAGGAGAACCGCCCGAGCCCCATGCCGACCAGCAGCGTCGCCTGTGCACCGATCGCGGTGCGGAGCCAGGGGGGCGGGGGTGTCATGCGCCGCCGGCGCGCAGGCCCGGGGTGGACCGTCTCGCTCACGCCTTGCCGACGGCCCGCTGATCGAGGATCCAGGCCTGATAGCGCTCGATCGGCATCGGCCGCGCGTACCGGAAGCCCTGGAACTCATCGTAGCCGAGGTGGCGCAGCACCGCGGCCTCGTCGTCGGTCTCGACGCCCTCGGCGATCACCGTCAGGCCGAGCGCATGGCCGAGGCCGACGATCGCCGAGGCGATCGAGCGGCCGTCGTCGCCGAGCACGTCGCGGGTGAAGCTGCGGTCCAGCTTCAGGTAGTCGATCGGCAGCCGCTTGAGGTGGCTGAGCGAGGAGTAGCCGGTGCCGAAGTCGTCGATGGCGATGCGGATCCCGAAGGTGCGCAGCGCCGCCAGCATCGGCACCACCTCGTCGATCTGGTCCATGGTGGCGCTCTCGGTCACCTCGAACTGCAGGGCCGAGGGCGGCAGCCGATGCGCCTCCAGCGCCTGGCGGGCGGTGCGCAGCATGTCGTCGTTCTGGAACTGGATCGCCGAGACGTTGACCGCCACGGGAACCATCAGGCCGGTGTCGCGCGCCAGCCGCTCCTGGTCGGCGCACACCCGGCGCACCACGAAGCGGCCGAGGTCGATGATCTGGCCGGTGGACTCCGCCACCGGGATGAACTCGGCCGGCGAGATGAAGCCGCCGTCGGCGGTCGGCCAGCGGATCAGTGCCTCGGCGCCGACGATGCGGCCGTCATCGACCCGGATCTTCGGCTGATAGTGCACGTCGAGGCCGCCGGTGGTCAGCGCTTCGGCGAGTTGGCTCTCGATGTCGTAGCGGCGCGAGGCCTCGGCGTTCATCGACTGGTCGGAGAACACCACCTGCCGGGCCTTGCGCATGTTGGCGCTGCCGCAAGCCCGCTCTGCCGCGAGCGTCAGCTCTTCGGCGTTGCGGCCGTCGAACGGCCAGACCGCGGCACCGTAGGACAGGGTCGCCTGAACCGACTGGCCGGCGATGGTGAAGCGGGCGCGCAGCAGCTCGTCGAACCGCTGGGCCAGCGCGATCATCTCGCTCTCGTCGTCGATCGCCGGCATCAGCACCGCGAACTTGTCGCCGGGGAACTTGGCGATCAGCGCGCGGCCGGAGATCTGCGAACGCAGCCGTTCGCCGATGTGCCGCAGCAGCTCGTCGCCCCCGGCCAGGCCGAGCGCGTCGTTGAACCCCTTCATTCGGTTGACGTTGACGAACAGGATCCCGAGCCGGCCGGGCCGGGCATCGCGCAGCGCGAAGCCGAGCTGCTCCAGGAACAGCGACTTGTTGGGCAGGTGGGTCAGCGCGTCGCGGGTGGCGAGGTCGCGCAGCTCCTGCTCGGCCCGGACCCGGGCGCTGACGTCGATCAGCGCAACCTGGACCGCCCACTCGCCCTCCCAGCGGATCTTGCGGGCGGCGATCTCCGCGAGGAACCGGCTGCCGTCGCGACGCAGGCGCGGGCGCGTCAGCAGGTGCACCTCCTCCAGGTCTTCACGGCCGGCGATGTCGACGAACCCCTCGAGCGAGCCGTCGGGGTTCAGCGGGAAGGTCTTGCGCAGGTCGCACGCCTCCAGCATCTCGCCGGCGTCGACGTAGCCGAACATGCGGGCTGCGGCGTCGTTGGCGAACAGCAGGTTCAGGTCGCGATGCACGACGATGGCCTGTAGCGAGCCGTCGAGGATGTTGCGCAGCTTGGTCTGGGCGTCCTCGGCCTCGCGGGTGCGGTGCGAGAGGTCCTTGACCGTCGAGATGAAGGCGCGCGCCACCTGCCCGATCTCGTCGTCCCGCTGCACCAGTTCCGCCGCCATGCCGGCGCCCGGGTCGTACGAGGCGCCGATCGCCCGGATGCTGTCGGCGAGCCGCTGCAACGGCCGGGCGGTCGTCATCAGCGCGATCACGAAGATCGAGGCCATCATGAAGGAGCCGAGCAGGGCGACCGTCCAGAAGGTCTTGAGGAACTGATCCAGCACCAGCGCGTGGAGGGCGGCGTAGTCGGCCTGCAGTTCCAGGTTCCCGACCGGCTGGCTCGCCTCGCCGGGGAGCGAGCCGCTGCGCACCATCGCCCGCACCCGGTCGAGCCCCGGGCGGTTGCCGGTCAGCAGCGACCGGCTGAGCCACTCCTCGCCCATGGGGGATCGCTGCGACTTCGCGATCACCTCGCCGCTGTCGTCGCGCAGGATCGCCGTCCGGATCAGGGGGCTGTTGGTCAGACCCTCGACCAGCCGATCGGCCTGTTGCAGGTTGAACTGCCACAGCGCCTCTTCGGCGGCGCCCTGGACCGAGACCTCGCTGGCGGATATCGCCTTCTCGGCGCGGTCCCAGGTCTGGCGGATCGTGAGCTCGAGACTGATCGCGAGCACGACCAGCAGCAATGCCAGCGACACCCCGGTGCTCTGGGCCAGGAGCCGGGTCGTCAACGACCGCATGGGCGAAACCGGAGTCGGCATTTATCGGTCCCGAGGGCACGTCCAGCCCGAGTCGAACTCTAGTCGATCCGCCCGACGGCTCGAGTATCGCCGGGGGAACATACTGGCACGATACCGCCTACGCGCTAATGAAAGACTAACATGCCGGCCTCGAGGCGTTTCCCTCATACATTGTGCCGAGTCTGCCCGAATTCGACCCGGGCCAGCGCCTCGACCGCCGGGTAGTCGGTCTTGCCGGTTCCGAGCAGCGGAACCGAGGCCACCGGTACGACCTGTCGCGGCACCGCCAGCTCCGCGAAGCCGGCCGTCCTGGCCGCGTCCAGCAGGGGCATCCGGTCGGCGTCGCGGCGGTCGGTCACCAGCACCAGCTGCTCGCCCTTGCGCGGGTCCGGCAGCGTGACGACGGCATGGGCATGACCCGGCCAGACCCGGGCCGCGAGCTCCTCGACGGCGCCGAGCGACACCATCTCGCCGGCGATCTTGGCGAACCGCCTGGCGCGCCCCAGGACGCGCACGAAGCCGTCGGGATCGACCTCGACGATGTCGCCGGTGTCGTACTCCCCGCCGGCCGCCTGCAGCTCGCCCGGGCGGTCCGCCAGCAGGTAGCCGAGCATGACGTTCGGTCCCGAGACCACCAGCCGGCCGCCGCGCTCGACGCCGGGTACCGGGTCGAGACGGGTCGAGATGCCGGGCACGACGCGGCCGACGGTGCCGGCGCGGAAGTGCATCGGCGTGTTGACGGCGATGACCGGCGCCGTCTCGGTGGCGCCGTAGCCCTCCAGGATGCGGATGCCGAAGCGGTCGGCCCACGCCCGCCGGGTCTCGTCCTTCACCCGTTCGGCCCCGGCGAACACGTAGCGCACGTTGAAGAAGTCGTACGGGTGGGCCAGCCGGGCATAGCCGGCCAGGAAGGTGTCGGTGCCGAACACGATGGTGGCGTTGGTGTCGTAGGCCAGCGCCGGCACGATCCGGTAGTGCAGCGGCGACGGGTACTGGAAGGAGCGTACCCCGGACAGCAGCGGCAGGATCAGCCCGCCGGTCAGGCCGAAGGAGTGGAACACCGGCAGGGCGTTGAACACCCGGTCGGTCGCGTTGAAGTCGATCCGGGCCGACAGCTGATGCCGGTTGGCCAGCAGGTTGGCGTGGCTCAGCACCACGCCCTTCGGCGTCCCCTCCGAGCCGGAGGTGAACAGCACCGCCGCCGGATCGTCGGGGCGCACGCGGAGGCGGCTGTGGACCAGGCGTGCGAACGGGCGCTCCAGCAGGCCGGCCAGCCGGTCCAGCAGGGTCACGCCGGCTCTGACGTCCTCCAGGTACACGACCCGGGCGACCGGCTCGATCGCCGCCACCAGTTCCTGCAGGCGGGCCAGCTCGACGAACCGGCGCGAGGTGACGACCGTGCGCAGGGTGGCGGTGCGGCAGGCGGTGGCGAGGTTCCGGGGGCCGGCCGAAAAGTTCAGCAGCGCCGGCACCCGACCGCGCGCCAGCAGGGCGAACAGGCAGACCGCCATGCCGGCCGAGTTCGGCAGCATGACGCCGACCCGCTCGCCCGGCCGGCTGAAGCCGGCCAGCTTGCGGCCCAGGACCAGGGCGCCGGCGACCAGCCGGTCGTAGCTGACCGGCCTGCGCTCGACGTCCTCGATCACCGCGGTGCGGCCGCCATGCACCCTGCGGGCGTCCAGCAGGGCGCCGAACAGGGTCTCGTCGCGGTCGCGGGTCTCGACCATCATCTCCGACATGACGTCGTAGAGCTGGTCGCCGGCGAGCCGCCGCCGGGCCCGACCCCGGGCCTGCTCCGGGATCCGGAAGCGGCGCGGCTCCAGCACCGTGATGGCGATGCGCGGGAACAGCCGGCGCCGCAGCTTGCCCCTCATCCGCGAGAACACGCTGGCCTCGGCGCCGTCGATGCGGACCGGGATCAGGTCGGCGTCGGCCTTGTCGGCGATCATCCCGGGCCCCTCGTGGACCTTCATCAGCGCGCCGGTCACGGTGATCCGGCCCTCCGGGAAGATCACCAGGTGGTTGCCGGCCTGGACCTCCCGCACCAGCGCCTTGGTGGCGAACGGGTTGCCGGGGTCGACCGTGAAGACCCGGGCCAGCGCCAGGATCGGCCGCGCCCACCAGCGCCGTGCGATGTGGGTGTCGACCGCGAACACCGGGCTGCCGGGCAGGAACACCGCCAGCAGCAGGCCGTCCAGGAACGAGACGTGGTTGGCGACCACCACCGCCCGCGGGCCGGCCTGGCGGTAGTTCTCCAGGCCCCGCACCCGGACCCGGAACAGCAGCCGCAGCGGGATCGCCAGCAGGCTCTTGGCCAGCTCGGCCGGCAGCAGCCGGCAGATGTACAGCGCGACCACCGCGTTCACCGCCGCCACCGCGGCGAACACCGCGACCACGTCGAAGTCTAGCGCCAGCATGACCGCGGCCCAGACCGCGCCGGCCACCATGAACAGGGCGTTCAGCACGTTGTTGGCCGCGATGTTTCGGGCCCGGTGCTCGGGCTCGCTGCGGGCCTGCAGGATCGCGAACAGCGGCACGCTGTACAGCCCGCCGGCCACCGCCAGGCCGACCAGGTCGGCGAGGATCCGCCAGTTGGCCGGATCGGCGGCGAAGGCAACCGCTCCGATCGCCGTGGTGCCGGGCGCACGGCCGTCCAGGGTCAGGCACAGATCGGCGATGAACGCGGTCATGGCGATCGCCGCCAGCGGCACGTAGCGGGCCGAGACCTCGCCCTTCAGCAGCGCGTTGCAGGCCAGCGAGCCGATGGCGATGCCGACGGCGAACGCCACCAGGAACAGCGTCACCACGGTCTCGTCGGCGCCCAGCACCGCCTGCGCCAGGGTCGGGAACTGCGACAGGAAGGTGGCGCCGACCAGCCAGAACCAGGACAGCCCCAGGATCGTCAGGAACACCGGCCGGCTGCGCCCGGCATGGGCGACGATGCGGACGGTCTCGGCGACCACGTTGCGGCCGACCCGCAGGCCGGGCTGGTCCGGACGGGCCTCGGGGATGGCGCGGCTGGCGGCCCAGCCGGCGACCGCGATCGCCAGCAGGGCGACCGAGACAAGGACCGTGCCGTCGGCCCGCAGCACCATCAGGCCGCCGGCGATGGTGCCGATCAGGATCGCCAGGAAGGTTCCGGCCTCGATCAGGCCGTTGCCGCCGACCAGCTCGTGCTCGGCCAGGTGGTCCGGCAGGATCCCGTACTTGACCGGCCCGAAGAACGCCGACTGCGCCCCCATCAGGAACAGCACGGCCATCAGCAGCCACGGGTCGCCGAGCTGCAGGCCGAGCACGCCGCCGGCCATGATCGCGATCTCGGCGAGCTTGATGCGGCGGATCAGCCGCGACTTCTCGACCGCGTCGGCGAGCTGCCCGGCGGTCGCTGAGAACAGGAAGTACGGCAGGATGAACACGCCGGCGGCGGCGGTGACCAGGATCTGCGCCTGGGTGCCGGCGATGTCGGCCATGCCGTACAGCACCAGGATCACGAACGCGTTCTTGAACACGTTGTCGTTCATCGCCCCGAGGAACTGGGTCACGAACAGCGGCAGGAAGCGGCGCGACCGGAGCAGGGCGAACTCGGACTGTCTCATGGTCTGGCACTCCGACAGGGGAACCGGCGGGCGGTTCATTGATAGTAAGTGAATATTCACTAACAATGAGAACAATGGAGCAGCCTGTCAAGGGCACGCCCGTCGGCGCCCGCTTTCCCGGTTGCCTGACCGCCCCGGTTGCGGCCTATGATCGGGGCAACCTCATCATGGCGGACCGAGCCCGCGGTTCCCTTCCGCGTTCCCCTTGCCGGCCCCGCCGTCCCGTTTCGGAGTCGACCGATGCCCGTGAACAACCGCATTGCGGAATTTCATGACGACATGACCGAGTGGCGACGCGATTTCCACGCCCACCCGGAGATCAAGTTCGAGGAGCATCGGACCGCCGCCAGGGTCGCCGAGATGCTGCAGTCCTGGGGCATCGAGGTGCACACCGGGATCGCCGGCACCGGCGTCGTCGGCGTGCTGCGCGGCACCGGTTCCAGCGGCCGCGCGATCGGCCTGCGCGCCGACATGGACGCGCTGCCGATGGATGAGGAGGGCAATCCGCCCTATCGGTCGCAGAACCCGGGACGCATGCATGCCTGCGGCCACGACGGCCACACCACCATGCTGCTGGGGGCGGCCCGCTACCTGGCCGAGACCAGGAACTTCGACGGCACCGTGAACTTCATCTTCCAGCCGGCCGAGGAGGGCGGCGCCGGCGCCCGCATCATGATCGAGGAAGGCCTGTTCGACCGGTTCCCGTGCGACACCGTGTGGGGCATCCACAACGCTCCGCACATGCCGGCCGGCACCATCGGCGTGCGGCCGGGGCCGCTGATGGCCGGCGCCGACCAGGCGTTCCTGACCGTCAAGGGCAAGGGCGCCCACGCCGCCCGCCCGCACGACGGCATCGACCCGATCGCGGTCGGCGTGCAGCTCTACCAGGGCATCCAGACGGTGGTCAGCCGCAACGTCGACCCGCTGAAGTCGGCCGTCGTCACGGTGGCGCAGTTCCACGCCGGCACCGCCAACAACGTCATCCCGCACACCGCCGAGCTGAAGCTGTCGATCCGCACCTTCGACGAGGACGTGCGCAGCCTCGTCGAGCAGCGCATCCGGGCGCTGTGCGAAGGCGTCGGCACGGCGTTCGGCTGCGAGGTCGAGGTCGAATACCGCCGCGGCTACTCGCCGGTGATCAACCCGGAGGAGACCGCCGGCATCGTCGGCGACGTCGCCGAGCAGGTGGTCGGGGCCGAGAAGGTCGAGCGCGACACCACGCCGATCATGGCCAGCGAGGACTTCGCGTTCATGCTGGCCGAACGGCCCGGGGCGTTCCTGTGGCTGGGCGGCGGCGCCCCCGGCAAGGATTACGGCCTGCACCACCCGATGTACGACTTCAACGACGAGGTCCTGCCGGTCGGCGCCAGCTTCTGGGCGAAGCTGGTCGAGACCCAGATGCCGCGGGGGTAGGGGGCGGAAGTAGGGGGCGGAAGTCCGTCGCTCTCTGGACGCTGAGGCCCGGCTCTGCGCCCGGACCAGGTCCGGGCTTCGGCCGGGATGAGGCAATTGAGCGGTGTTCCCCGATGCCTCATCCCGGACGGACGCGTATGCGGCCGATCCGGGACCCGTCGACGCCTTACGCGTTCGCCCCCGACATGTGGCGGGCGGCGATGTAGCCGAAGGTGATCGCCGGGCCGAGCGTGATCCCGCCGCCCGGATAGTTCCCGCCCATGATGCTGGCGGCGTCGTTGCCGGCCGCGTAGAGGCCCGGAATCGGCCGGCCGCCGTCGCCCAGGACCTGGGCGTTCTGGTTGCAGCGCAGGCCGGCGAACGTCCCGAGGTCGCCCATGACCACTTTGACCGCGTAGAACGGGCCGGTCTCCAGCGGCGCCACGCACGGGTTCGGCTTGTGCTCGGGATCGCCGAGCGACCGGTTGTAGGAGGTCGTGCCGCGGCCGAACTCCGGATCCTCGCCGGTGCGGGCGTGCTCGTTGTACTTGCGGATGGTCTCGGCGAACTGCGCCGGATCGGCACCGATCTCCCGGGCCAGGGCTTCCGGCGTGTCGCCGCGGAACAGGTAGCCGGAGCGAAGATGGTGGCCGAACGGCACCGGGGCCGGCTTGACGTGGCCGAGGCCGTACTTGCGCAGCACCCGGTGGTCGCAGACGAAGAACGCGCAGATCTCGCCGCCCTCCTCGGCGATCCGCTTCGTCAGCGACTGGCCGAAATCGTGATAGCTGTCGGCCTCGTTGCAGAACCGGCGGCCCGAGCGGGTGACCGCGATCACGCCGGGCTTCGAGCGGTCGACGAAATGCGGGAAGGTGCCGAGCGTGCCGTCCTTGCGCGGCGGCCGCGAGATCGGCACCCAGGCCGCGGCGTTCGGCAACTCGGTCTCCACGCTGGCTCCCACGGCCTCGCCCAGCCGCAGCCCGTCGCCGGTATTGCCCGGAGGCGCCGGCGAGGCGTGCTCGTAGCCGCTCTCGGCGTGGCCGAACATCGCCTTGCGCCGGACCGGGTCCTGCGGGAAGCCGCCGGCGGCCAGCACCACGCCCTTGGCGGCCCGGACCTCGACCGTGCCCTTCGCCGTGTCGACCAGCGCGCCGGTGACCGCGCCTGCATCGTTCCGGATCAGCTGGCGGACCGGCGCGCGCGTCCAGATCGGCACGCCCTTGTCGAAGCACGACTTGGCCAGCCGGCCGATCAGCGCGTTGCCGTTCATCAGCCGCATCGGACGGCCGTGGAACGCCATGTCGCGCAGGAACTTGACGAACAGCTTGGCCACGTAGAACGCGGAGACCGGCGAGCGCGTCACGTTGAAGAAGTGCAGCAGCTCCTTGCCGGAGCCGATCATCATGCCGAGGAAGGTGATCTCCGCGAGCGGCGGGCGCAGCCGCTTGATCTCGCCGCCGAGCTCGCGGCCGTCGAACGGCCGGGCGACGATCGAGCGGCCGGCGTCCATGCCGCCGGGGGCCTTCGGGTGATAGTCGGCGAAGGTCGGGCCGAGGTCGAACTGCAGGCTGGTGCTCTGCTCGAAGAAGTCGACCGCCTTGGGCCCGGCCTCCAGGAACGCGTCGACCCGGGCCTCGTCGAAACGCTCGCCGGTCTCGTGTCGCAGGTAGGTCTTGGCCTTCTCGGCACTGTCCTCGATGCCGGCGCGCCTGGCCGGCGCGTTGCCCGGAACCCACATCCAGCCGCCGGAGCGCGCCGTGGTGCCGCCGAACACCGGCTCCTTCTCCACCACCAGCGTCTTCAGGCCGCGATGGGCGGCGGCCACCGCGGAGGCGAGCCCGCCGGCGCCGGAGCCGACCACCAGCACGTCGCAATCGTAGGTTTCCTGGGCCATCCGTCGTTCCTCCGGTCGTCGTTCGGGCGGTCTGGTCGCTGCCTTCGCGATTTCGTCTATTGCGAACGGCTTTGCTATTAGCTAATACCTGGACTGCTGGCAAGCGATATCCGACCCTCCGCGGCAGGAGAGACGTGTCGGGTGGGTGCTGCCGACCGTCCGAGCGCAAGGTTCACAGGGAAGGGACGAATCCCATGAGCGCACTGGAGACACCGATCGGACCGCCGGAACGGTCCGCGGCCCCCGCCGGCTACATGTCGGGGTTCGGCAACGACTTCGAGACCGAGGCCCTGCCGGGCGCCCTGCCGCAGGGCATGAACAGCCCGCAGAAGTGCAACTACGGACTCTATGGCGAGCAGCTCTCGGGCACTGCCTTCACCGCGCCGAGCCACCAGAACGAGCGGACCTGGTGCTACCGGATCCGGCCGTCGGTGAAGCACACCCACCGCTTCACCAAGATCGACCTGCCGTACTGGCGATCGGCCCCGGACATCGATCCCGACGTGATCTCGCTCGGCCAGTACCGCTGGGACCCGGTGCCGCACGCCGGCGAGGAACTGACCTGGCTGACCGGCATGCGGACCATGACCACCGCCGGCGACGTCAACACCCAGGTCGGCATGGCCAGCCACATCTATCTGGTGTCCGCCTCGATGGTCGACGAGTACTTCTACTCGGCCGACAGCGAGCTGCTGGTGGTGCCGCAGGAGGGCAAGCTGCGGTTCTGCACCGAGCTCGGCGTCATCGACCTGGAACCGCAGGAGATCGCGCTGATCCCGCGCGGCCTGGTCTACCGGGTCGAGGTCCTGGAAGGTCCGGCGCGCGGCTTCGTGTGCGAGAACTACGGCCAGAAGTTCGAGCTGCCGGGCCGCGGCCCGATCGGCGCCAACTGCATGGCCAACCGGCGCGACTTCAAGACCCCGGTGGCGGCGTTCGAGGACCGCGAGGTGGCGTCGACCGTCACCGTGAAGTGGTGCGGCCAGTTCCACCGCACCGGGATCGGCCACAGCCCGCTCGACGTGGTGGCGTGGCACGGCAACTACGCGCCCTGCAAGTACGACCTGAAGAACTACTGCCCGATCGGCGCGATCCTGTTCGACCATCCGGACCCGTCGATCTTCACGGTGCTGACCGCGCCGTCCGGCGTGCCGGGCACCGCCAACATCGACTTCGTGCTGTTCCGGGAGCGCTGGATGGTGATGGAGAACACCTTCCGCCCGCCCTGGTACCACAAGAACGTGATGTCGGAGCTGATGGGCAACATCTACGGCGAGTACGACGCCAAGCCGCAGGGCTTCGTGCCGGGCGGCATGAGCCTGCACAACATGATGCTGCCGCACGGGCCGGACCGCGAGGCCTTCGAGAAGGCCTCGAACGCCGACCTGAAGCCGCACAAGCTGGACAACACCATGAGCTTCATGTTCGAGACCCGGTTCCCGCAGCACCTGACGGCGTTCGCCGCCAAGGAGGCGCCGCTGCAGGACGACTACATCGACTGCTGGGCGGATCTCGAGAAGAAGTTCGACGGCACACCGGGGGTGAAATGACCACGACACGAAGCTGGCTGGAAGCGGCCAACGGCGACACCGACTTCCCGATCCGCAACCTGCCCTACGGGGTGTTCGACGACGGCAGGGGCGCGCGTTGCGGCGTCGCCATCGGCGACCGGATCCTCGACGTGGCCAGGGTCGACCATGGCGTCGATCCGGTGCTGTTCGGCGAGCCGGCTTGGAACGCGGTGATGGCGGCCGGCCCGGCGGTGTGGTCGGCGCTGCGCGCGCGGCTGACCGAGCTGCTGTCGGACGAGGCGCACCGCGCCGCCGTCGAGCCGCACCTGGTGGCGATGGCGTCGGCAAGGATGCTGATGCCGTTCCGGGTGTCGGAGTACACCGACTTCTACGCCGGCAAGCACCACGCGACCAATGTCGGCACCATGTTCCGCGGCCCGGAGAACGCGCTGCCGCCGAACTGGCTGTCGATCCCGATCGGCTACAACGGCCGGGCCTCCTCGGTGGTGGTGTCCGGCACGCCGGTGCGCCGGCCATGGGGCCAGGTGAAGGGGCCGGACGACGCGCTGCCGCGGTTCGCGCCGTCGGCGCGGTTCGACATCGAGCTGGAGATGGGCGCGATCGTCGGGCAGCCGTCCGAGGGCATGGTGTCGGTCGCCGAGGCCGAGGGCATGATCTTCGGCTACGTGCTGCTGAACGACTGGTCGGCCCGCGACATCCAGGCCTGGGAGTACCAGCCGCTCGGCCCGTTCCAGGCCAAGGCGACCGCAACCACCATCAGCCCGTGGATCGTCACCAAGGCGGCGCTGGAGCCGTTCCGGGTGCCGACCCCGGAGCCGGAGCGGCCGCTGCTGCCGTACCTGCAGGCACGGGTCCCCGGGCTGTACGACATCGACCTGGAGGTGGCGCTGGCGCCGGACGGCGCGGCCGAGACGGTGATCGCCCGCACCAACTACCGCGAGATGTACTACTCGGCGGCCCAGCAGCTCGCCCACCACACCACCTCGGGCTGCCCGATGCGGGTCGGCGACCTGCTCGGCTCCGGGACCATCTCCGGGCCGGACCGGGAGAACCGCGGCTCGCTGCTCGAGCTGAGCTGGGGCGGCAAGGAGCCGGTCGAGCTGGCCGGCGGCGGCCAGCGCCGGTTCATCGAGGACGGCGACACCCTGACCCTTCGCGGGGCCGCCCATGGCGACGGCTTCCGCATCGGCTTCGGCGCCTGCAGCGGCCAGGTGCTGCCGCCGGTCGCTCTGCCCGACTGGGCGAAATAACGATCCGAGAGACGGGAGACACCATCATGGCCAAGGCATTCGCTTCGCAGGGCGACCTGTCGGAGAAGAAGATCAGCTTCACCGAGGTCGGCAAGGGCCTCTGGGCCTTCACCGCCGAGGGCGATCCGAACTCCGGCGTCATCATCGGCGACGACAGCGTGATGATCGTCGAGGCCCAGGCCACGCCGCGCCTCGCCAACAAGGTGATCGAGAAGGTCCGGGAGGTGACCGACAAGCCGATCACCCACGTGGTGCTGACCCACTACCACGCGGTCCGCGTGCTCGGGGCCAGCGCCTTCGGCGCCCAGCAGGTCATCATGTCCGACAAGGCCCGGGCCATGGTCGTCGAACGCGGCCAGGAGGACTGGGACAGCGAGTTCCAGCGCTTCCCGCGGCTGTTCGAGGGCCACGAGAGCATTCCCGGCCTGACCTGGCCGACCACCACCTTCTCGGACTCGATGACCGTCTACCTCGGCAAGCGCAAGGTCGAGATCAAGCAGATCGGCCGCGCCCACACCGCCGGCGACGCGGTCATCTGGGTGCCGGACGAGCAGGTGATGTTCACCGGCGACATCGTCGAGTACCACTCCGCCTGCTATTGCGGCGACGGCCATTTCGAGGACTGGGGCGCCACCCTCGACGCGGTGAAGGCCTACGACCCGAAGTCGATCGCGCCGGGCCGCGGCGACGCCCTGGTCGGGGTCGACATGGTGGACGCCGCGCTCGAGGCGACCCGCGACTTCGTCCAGAGCACCTACAAGCCGGCCCAGCAGGTGGCGGCGCGCGGCGGCAGCCTGAAGGACGCCTGGGACGCGGTGCGCGACGCCTGCGACGCCAAGTTCAAGGACTACGCGATCTACGAGCACTGCCTGCCGTTCAACGTGGCGCGCGCCTACGACGAGGCCCGCGGCATCGACACCCCGCGGATCTGGACCGCCCAGCGCGACCTCGAGATGTGGGAAGCCCTGCAGGGCTGACCGGGGCCGATCGAGCGGCGGCGGGTGGGTTCCGGAGCCGCCCCGGATCAAGTCCGGGGCTCTCCGGCATGACGGAGAGAGTAGAGCGTCCCATTGCTTCGTCATCCCGGAGAGTCCGCGCCAGCGGGCGGCTCCGGGACACGGAGCGACGGGCGCTCAGCCCGCCTGCCGCCCTGCCGCGGGCAGATATCCCAGCCGCGCCGACACCGTCCCCGCGCAGGCGCGCAGTTCCTTTGCGATCGGGCCGTCCCAGTCGGCGTCGAACACCCCGGAAGGCCCGATGGCGGTGAGTGCCAGCACGATCGAGCCGGTCTGGTCGAACACCGGTGCGCACAGCGCGTTGACACCGGGGATCGGGCGGTCGACGGCGCGGGCGAGGCCGCGCTGCCGGACCTCGGCGACCGCCGCCTCGACCTGTGGCCGGCTCATCCTTCGGGCCTGCTCGTCGCCGACGCTGGCCCGGCCGACGTCGGAGTCCAGGAACCCCTCGATCATCTTCGGCGGCAGGAAGGCGGCGAACACCCGGCCGGTGGCGGTACCGAGCAGCGACATGACGCTGCCGACCCGCATGTTGACGTGAATGGCGCTGACGCCCTCCTCGATGCGCACGACGGTCGGCCCGTGATTGCCCCAGACGGCGAGCGCGACGGTCTGCCCGATCGTGTCGACAAGGCCGCTGACGATGCCCTCGGCGACCCGAACCGGCTGCAGGCGCCGCATGCTGGCGAGCCCGATCTGCAGGGCCAGCGGGCCGAGCTCGTAGCGGCCGGTCGCCTTGTCCTGGTCGACCATGCCGATCCGCATGAAGCTGACGAGATACGGATGAGCCCTGGCGGCCGACATGTCGGCGCTCCTGGCGAGGTCGCGCAGCATCATCGGCCCGTCGGCCTCGGCCAGCGCCCGCAGCAACTGACCGCCGACCTCGACCGACTGAATGCCTCTCTGATCGCCGGCCATCGGCAGTTCCCTTCGCTCGGCGGTGGCGCTCCGGGATTATCGGCGAACAGTTCGTTTTAATCAAATCAATTTGAAAATAGCGAATTATGCGCTCCGGCGGCACTGGCGCGAGACCCACGGCCTGCTCGCCGCGAAGCTTCCGGGGCCGCGCTCGCTGCTGATGCCGGACGGACGGCGATGACCCGTGCCAGCGAGTTCATCTCGGAGATCTCGACGTTCCCAGTCGAGGTCCACGAGGTCGTCTGATCCGGAGTCTTCCTACGGCAGCAGAGGCCTGAGCGCGTCGACCAGGCCGGCGTTGCCGGCCAGCAGGCGGTCGGCCGACGGGCCGAGCCGGCCCGGCACGAACGGCACCGCGCTGCCGCCGGCCTCTTCGACCAGCAGGATCCCGGCGGCCACGTCCCAGTCCAGCAGGTACGGGTCCCAGGTCGCGTCGAGCCGGCCGTCCGCCACATAGGCGAGTTGCAGGGCGGCACAGCAGTAGTTGCGGGTCTGGGAGCCGGCCGACACCACCGCCGCGACCGTGGCGTTGTACTGCGCGGCCGGGTGCCGCGGCGAATGCCCGACGCCGAGCACCGCCCGGTCCAGGGCGCCGATACCGCTGACCCGGATCGGCGTGCCGTTGCGGGTGGCGCCGCGGCCGCGGCGTGCGGCGTGGATGTCGCCGGTGTTCGGGTCGTGGATCACCCCGACCTCGGTCCGTCCGGCCCGGCGGTAGGCGATCGACACCACGAAATGCGGGATCCCGCGCAGGAAGTTCTGGGTGCCGTCGATCGGGTCGACCACCCAGCCGGTGTCGGCGGCGTCGCCGCCGTGCTCCTCGCCGACCAGCGGGTCGTCGGGGAACGTCCCGGCGATCACCCTGCGGATCTCGGTCTCGACCGCGCGGTCGGCGACGCTCACCAGGTCGTGCGGGCCCTTGGTCTCGACCGCCAGCTCGGCCCGCCGTTCGAAATACTCCCGGGCCAGCGCGCCGCCGGCCTCGGCCGCCGCGCGCGCGACCGCGAGGCGCGCATCGAGCCGATCGTCGTCCATGAACCGTCTCCGTCAGGATTTGGGCAGCTTGCCGGCCAGGCCGAAGGTCTTCTCGCGATGCTCCATCTCGGCCCAGACCTCCGATGGCGTGATGCCCATCCAGACCCACAGCACCATCAGGTTGTACAGCAGGTCGGCGGATTCACGGATCACCCCGTCGCGATCCGACACCGCGGCGTCGAGCGCCACCTCGGCGGCTTCCTCGACCACCTTCTTGGCGATCTTGGGATTGCCGTCGCGCAGCAGCTGGGCGGTCCGGCTCTCCGGCGGCGACTCCGCCCGGGCCATGTGGACGCCGTGGTAGAGCCGGTCGATCGGATGCGTCATCAGGCGTCCGCCTCGGTCGCCGGCGTGGCACGTTCGCTGTGGCCGGCCGCCGGCTTCGGAGAGCGCAGGCGGCTGGACACGATCTCGCCGGCGTCCTCCAGGATCGGATAGGCGACCGAGGTGACGTGGCTGTTGATCCGCTTCAGGTCGCGCAGCACGTCGAGATGCAGCGAGCTGCTGTCGACCGATTCCGGCCGGCCGGCACCGATCCGCGCGTAGTGCGCCTCCGAGTAGCGCTGCTCCATCTCGCGGATCATCACCTTCTGCTCCAGGAGCTTGCGCGCCAGCTTGATGTCTCCCGACATGAAGACGTTCAAGGCCAGTTGCAGGTTGCCGACGACCTGGGCGTGCATGGTCTCGATCTCGGCCAGGCCCTCCTTCGAGAACGAGGAGTGGGTCTTGATCTTCTTGGCCGCGAGTTCCATCAGGTTCTTGTCGATGATGTCGCCGACGTGCTCCAGGTTGGTGGTGAAGCTCAGGATCTCGACGGTCCGGCGGCTCTCGGTCGGGTCCAGCTCGTTGCGGGCGAGCCGGGTCAGGTAGATCTTGATCGCCTCGTGCAGGCCGTCGACCACGTCGTCCGACCGCTCCACCTCCTTGACCATGCCGGCATCGTCGCGCCGGAACACCTCCATGGTGCGGCCCAGCATCTCCGACACCACGTCGCCCATCCGCAGGGTCTCGCGGCTGGCGCAGGTCAGCGCCACCGCCGGCGAGTCCAGCGCCGACTGCTCCAGGTAGCGGGGCTGCTTGTCGTCGTCGACCACTTCGCGCTCCGGCAGGATACGCATGACCAGGGCCGCCACCGGGCCGACCAGCGGCAGGAACACGAGCGCGAGTGCCAGGTTGAAGGCGGTGTGGAAGTTCGCGACCTGGTGCGCGGTGTCGAAGGACACTGTGGCGAGGTAGGGCGGCAGGTACGGGATCGCCCAGATGCATCCGGCGGCCCCGGCCGCCCGCATCAGCAGGTTGCCCAGCGGCACCCGGCGTGCGCTCGGCGGCTGGCCCAGGGTCATCATCAGCGGCGTGACGGCGCCGCCGACATTGGCGCCGAGGACCAGCGTCAGCGCCAGCTGCAGGCTGATCACCTGCAGCGACGCCAGCGACATCACGAGCACCACGACGGTCAGGCTGGAATGCGCGAGCCAGGTCAGCACCGCCGCCACCAGGATCGCCAGCAGCGGCTCGTTGGTCAGCGGGTGCAGCAGCACGGACAGGGTCTCGGCATCGCGCAGCGGGTGCGAGGCCAGCATGATCAGGCGGATCGCCAGCAGCATCAGGCCGAGGCCGATCATGATGCGCGACAGGTTCTTGCGCCGGCTGTCCTCGGTGGTCAGGAACCCGACCACGCCGATCAGCAGGAACAGCGGCGACAGCCAGGACACGTCCAGCGACAGCACCTGCACGACCAGCGTGCTGCCGACGTCGGCCCCGAGCATGACCGCCAGCGCCGCCGGCAGCGCGATCATGCCGCGGCCGCCGAAGGACGAGACGATCAGCGCGGTGGCGGTGCTGCTCTGCAGGATCCCGGTGACCGCCATGCCGGTGCCGAACGCGGTCAGGCGCCGGCGGGTCGCCACCGCGATGCCGCGCCGGATCGCCGAGCCGAAGGCCCGGGTCACACCGGTGCGCACCATGCGCACGCCCCACAGCAGGAGCGCGATACCGCCGGCGATGTTGATCAGGATGTCCAATCCGTTGTCCTCGACTGCGGAACGACAGGCCGGTGCGGACCGGGCCCAGATACAGTCCCAGGCCCTCAGATGATCGCGTGACGTACCCGGGCCGAGACCCACTCGCTGACCAGCACCGTCAACAGGATAAGCACGAAGATCACGGTAACCTGGGGCCAGGCGAGAATATTCAACGAATCCTGGAGTTTCAGCCCGAGGCCGCCGGCGCCGACGAGGCCGAGAACCGCCGATTCGCGGATGTTGATGTCCCAGCGGAACACGCAGATCCCGGCGAAGGCCGGCAGGATCTGCGGGACGATCGCGTAGTCGATCACCTGGGCGGTGGAGGCACCGGTGGCGGTCACCGCCTCGACCTGCTGCGCGTCGATCTCCTCGATCGCCTCGTACAGCAGCTTGGCGACGAAGCCGATCGAGCGCAGCGCGATCGCGACGATGCCGGCCGGCACGCCGGGGCCGATGATGGCGACCAGCAGCAGGGCCCAGATCAGGGCGTTGATCGAGCGGCTGGCGACGATCACCAGCATCGCGACGGGCCGCACGAAGCGCACGCTGGGCGTGGTGTTGCGGGCGGCCAGGAACGCCACCGGCACCGCCATGATCACGGCCAGCAGGGTGCCCAGGGTGGCGATGTTGATGGTGTCCCACAGCGGCGCCATCAGGTCCGGCAGGTAGGCCCAGCGCGGCGGCACCATGCGCGACCCGATGTCGGCGGCCTGGCTCGGGGCGTCGGCCACGAACATCCAGATCGTGTCCTGGGTCATCACCTGCCAGCAGAAGACGAACAGCGCGACCAGGGCCAACCACCCGGCCCAGATCAGCAGCTCGGTCCGGGTCGTGCGCTTGCGCCAGCTTTCCGGGAAGGTACGGGACGCGTCGACCATCACTGCACCCGCTGGCGGATGATGCTGGAGCCGTATTCGGCGAGCATCACGATGACGATGATCAGGATCAGGATGGCGGCGGCGGAATCGTACTCGTAGCGGTCCATCGCGGTGTTCAGGGTGGCGCCGATGCCGCCGGCGCCGACGATGCCGATCACCGAGGACTCCCGGAAGTTGATGTCCAGCCGGTACAGGCTGAGGCCGATCAGCCGCGGCATCACCTGCGGCTGGATGCCGTAGTTCACGACCTGCCACCAGCCGGCGCCGGTCGACCGGATCGCCTCGGCCTGGGCCTCGTCGATGTCCTCGATGTCCTCGGCCAGCAGCTTGGCCAGGAACCCGATGGTGGCGAACGACAGCGTCAGGAACCCGGCGAACGGCCCGAAGCCGAACATCGCCACGAACAGGATGGCGATGATGATCTCCTGGAAGCTGCGCGACAGTGCGATGATTCCCCGACAGGCCAGGTAGATCGGCAGCGGGGCGATGTTGCGGGCGGCGCCGATGCCGATCGGTACCGAGACCATGATCCCGACCACCGTCGCCGTGACGGTCATGGTCAGGCTCTCCTGCATGCCCTGGGCGATGTCGCCCCAGCGGCTGACGAAGTCGGGTACCAGGAAGCCCTCGACGAAGCGCAGGCCACGGTCCAGCCCCTCGTAGACGCGTGTCCAGTTCACGTCGACCGAGGCGAACGCCAGAACCAGGTAGACCAGGCTGCCGCCGTAGATCGCCCAGCGCAGGCGCGGATTGCGGATCAGCGGCGGGCGGCGCCAGACGGCCCGCGCGGTACCGGCGGCCGCGGTCATGACAGTCCCGCCATGCGCTCGCGGTCGAGTACCTCGGCCGGGCCGTGGTGCTCGGCCTCGGCATCCGGGTCGTCCACCTGGTCGTCGCTTTCCTCGTCGACCGGACGGATCGTCGCCGACCAGTCCTCCTCGCCGTAGATCCGGGTCAGGACCGCGTCGGTCAGTTCGTTCGGGGCGCCGTCGAACACCACCTCGCCGGACTTCAGGCCGATGATCCGGCGCACGAAGCTCTGGGCCAGGGCGACGTCGTGGATGTTGATGATGGCCGGCAGGCCGCGCTCGTCGCAGATCTCGACGATCAGCCGCATGATCTGCCGCGAGGTCTTGGGATCGAGCGAGGCGGTCGGCTCGTCGACCAGCAGCAGGTCGGGGTCCTGCGCCAGGGCGCGGGCGATGCCGACGCGCTGGCGCTGGCCACCGGACAGGGCGTCGGCCCGCTTGTCGACATGGTCGCTCAGGCCGACCCGGTCGAGCAGGGCATAGGCCTTGGAGACGGCGTCGGGCGGGAACTTCCGGAAGAAGCTGCGCCAGAAGCCGACATAGCCGAGGCGGCCGGAGAGCACGTTCTCCATGACCGTCAGCCGTTCCACCAGGGCGTATTCCTGGAAGATCATGCCGATCCGCCGCCGCGCCCGCCGGAGCGAGCCGTGCCCGAGCCCGGTGAGCGCGGTGTCCCCGAGCGTCACCTGACCCGAGCTCGGCTCGACCAGACGGTTGATACAGCGGATCAGGGTGGACTTGCCGGCACCGGAGGGACCGATCAGCCCGACGACCTGGCCCGGCTCGACGGTGAGCGACACGCCGTTCAGAGCCCGGTCGCCGGTGCGGTAGGTCTTGGTCAGGTTCTGCAGACGCAGCATCGATGCGGTCCTCCGACGCCGTCGTCCGTCACTTGCAGGCGTAGGAGACGCCGTTCGCCGCGTCGATCTTGCGGATCACTTCCCAGTGGGACTTGTAGGTGATCGGGATGAACTGCTCCTCACCGGAACGGGCGAACTCCTCCTTCAGGGCCGAACCTTCCCAGTTGAAGGTGAAGAAGGCCTCCTTGATCTTCTCCTGCAGCGCCGGCTTCAGGTTGTAGACGTAGCCGAAGCCGGTGGTCGGGAAGGTCTGCGACTTGTAGATCGACACCACCTGGTCGGGCTTGATCACGTCGCGCGCGATCATCCGGTGCATGACCGAGTTGGCGATCGAGGCGGCCGGATAGTCCTTGTTGGCGACGCCGAGAATCGAGTTGTCGTGCTTGCCGGAGAACACCGGCTCGAAGTCCTTGCCGGCTTCCAGGCCGTACTCGGCCTTCAGGATCGCCGAAGGCGCCTTGAATCCGGAGTTCGAGGTCTGCGAGGTAAAGGCCATCTTCTTGCCCTTGATGTCCTCGACCTTGGTGATGCCGCTCCCCGGATAGGTGATGATCTCCATCTCGTAGCCGAAGTGGCCGTCCTTGCTGGCCATGATCGTGAACGACACGAAGCCGGCGCAGTTGACGGCGAGCGGGTTGGAGCCGGTGTTGAAGCCGGCGACGTGCAGGCGGCCGGCCCGCATCGCCTCGATCTGGGCGGCGTTCGACTGCACCGGGAAGAACTGCACCTTCTTGCCGGTGACCTTCTCCATATGGCGGAGGAAGCCGTCCCAGACCTTGGCGTAGACCGCGGGGTCCTCGACCGGGGTGTAGGCGAAGATGAGGGTGCTCGGGTCGATCTGCTGGCTCGGATCGGTCGGGGTGTCGGCGACGAGGTCCCCGTTCTCGTCCTTGAATCGCGAGTCGAGGGCGGCAGCCGGGTTCGACCACGCCAGGACGGTGGCGAGCACCGCGGCCACACCGGACAGTTTCAGCAACGCACGTCGAACCATGATTCTCCTCCCTCGAGTCTGTTGAGCACCGGCTTGTCCGCCGACGTTGTCCGTCGATCCGATCCGGAATCCGACGATTCTACAATCGTCAAATCGATATAGCCGGCAAAATTTTCGAATTCGAGCATTTATTGTGACGGCTTCGCGGACGCGACGGCGCGAAACGCGTCGTCGATGTTCAGATTCGCGCGAAGTGATTGTCGAATGCGAGCCCGGCGATCGGCGTGACGACGCTCCGGGCGAGCGACCGTCCGGGGTCGATCGGGCCGATCTCGCCGGCGCCGTCGCTGATCCACAGCCGGCTGGTCCCGGACTCGGCCGCCAGCCCGCAGGCGTCGAACGCCGGCACCAGGCCGAGACACCGGCCGGCCGGCAGGTCCCAGACTCCGACCTTGCCGCCGCGCGGGAAGCTGGCGGCGAGGTAGCGGCCGGTGGCGTCGACCGCGACGTCGCCGACGTAGTTGCGGGTTTCGGCCGGGGTCGCGTCCGGGAGCGGCAGCAGGACGACGGTGCCGTCGACCGCCCAGGTGCCGGCCAGCGGCACGGTGTCGGACTGGGGGCCCTCGTACTGCATGCCGAAGCCGACGCTGCCGTCGCGGGCGATGCAAAGGTGGCGGATGCCGAGCTGGTGCAGCTCCTGCGGCAGCACCAGCCGGCGCAGCAGCGCGCCGGTCCGGCGGTCGATCACCGACAGGCACGGCTGCATGCTGGCGAGGTTGAGCTTGGCGCGGCCGAAATCCGGGTGGGTGAGGAGCCCGCCATTGGCGATCGCCAGGGTCCGGCCGTCGGCGCCGAGTGCCAGGTCGTGCGGGCCGATGCCGTGGGCGTCGAGCTCGCCGACCCGGGCATAGCCGGCGGCGGCGTCCCACACGCCGATCACGCCGCGGCCGCCGTCGTAGTCGTTCTCGGTGGTGTACAGCAGCCGGTGGTCCGGCCCGAACACCGCGTGGCCGTAGAAGTGTCGGCCGGCCGGCGCCGACAGGGTGCGGCGCAGGTTGCCGTCGGCCAGGGCGACGACCGCCAGGAACCGGCCCGGCCGGCGCGCCATCACCACGACCTCGCCGCGGCCGGCGGCGACCACCGGCTCGTGGCCGCGGCCCGGCAGCGGCGTCGCGAACCGCACCGCCCCGTCCGGCTCCACCGCGACCAGGCCGAACCGGCCGTCGGGCAGCCGCGCGGTCGAGACCAGCAGCCGGGTGGCGGCGCCCGATGCCCGTGGCCCGAGCACCGCTCCGAAGGCGATGGCGGCGGCGCCGCGCAGCAGCGCCCGGCGGTTGATCCGCCGCCCCTCAGTCGCCGTCGAGCGCATTGAAGCCTCCCTTCAGGTCGAGGGCGGTCGCGAGGTCCTGCCGGGTCATGGTCTGCAGGTTGCCGAGCACCACGAACAGGTACTCCAGCCGGCCGCGCGCGGTCTGGTCGTACACCGCCTCGTCGATCGGCAGCTCGACCGAGCCGACCGCCCGCACCGCGTTGCCGAACTCGAAGGCCAGAGAGTTGTCGAGCCAGCGGTACTCGTCCGGCAGGTCGCGGGCGAAGCCGGCGGCCGCGGTGAACGCCCCGAGGGCGGACAGGTCGGCGGCCAGCACCGCGACGCTCAGGCCGGCCCGGCGGAACGGCGCCAGGAACGGCTTGGCGGTGTCCGGCGTGTCGCCCAGCACAGGCTTCAGCTTCTGGTCCCGGGTGACCTGCAGGCCGGTGGTCAGCGCGCGGTGCAGTTCGGCAAGGGATTCCGCGGGGGTCCGGTAGACCGGGTCGTCGCTGCCCGGCCGGATCAGGCGTTGGGCGAAGCCGTCCGGGGCGGCCCACTCGCCGGCGATGGCATCCGCGACCGCGGCGAGCGAGCCGGCGGCGGCGGTCGCGAAGGCGCAGCGGAATGCGTCGAGCTGGTCGCCGCCGTCGCCGTACAGCAGGTATTCCAGCGCCGTCAGACCCTGCAGCGCCACGCTCTTGCCGGCGAGCTGCCCGGGGTCGGTCACGGTGGCGTCGCGGTCGGCCAGGGCCCGGCGCAGCTGGCGCAGCCCGATGCCCTTGGGGTCGGGCCAGAACGCGATGCGCTCCAGCCGGTGCTCCTCGACCAGCGGGCCGAAGCGCAGGAACTGGATGCCGCTCCAGCCCTCGACCGCTCCCCGGAACGCCGCGTCGAGGGCTGCGCGGGTGTCGCCGCCGGGGGCCGCGCAGAATCCCTCGACGGCGTCGTCGAGGCCGTGGGTGTCCCGGGCGAACCGCTCGGTCGCCGGCCGGATGTAGTCGGTGACGGCGCGGGCGACGATCGCTGCGTCGCGCGCCGGATCGGCGGCGGCCGGCGTCGCGGAGAACGGCGCCGCGAGCAGGGCCAGGGCGAGGACGGTCGGCAGTACGCGCATGTCAAAGTCCTTCGAGATAGGCGCGCAGGCGGTCGGCGTCGTCGGGCGGCAGCGCCAGATAGCGCCGGCGCGCCGTAGACGCTTCGCCGGCATGCCAGCGGATCGCCTCGTCGAGCGTAGCGGCCCGGCCGTCGTGCAGGAACCGGTCGCCGCGCCGGACCGCGGCGGCGATGCCCCACAACGGCGCGGTCCGCCACTCCGAGCGCGAGGCGGTGCCCTCGGGGAAGCCGCCCTGCAGGCCGGGACCGAGGTCGTGCAGCAGCAGGTCGGTGAAGGCCGGGACCGGCCGGCCGGCGGCATCCGCCAGCGCCGGCACGTGGCATGCCGCGCAGCCGGTGTCGCGGAACAGCGCCCCGCCTGCCAGGTCGGTGGCGGGATCGGGGGCGGATCGCGGTGCCGGCAGGGCCGAGACATAGGCGACCAGGGCCCGCAGGGCGTCGCGCGGCACCTCGACCCCGTCGGCATTGCCGCCGTCGCCGTGCGGTGCCGCCAGGCAGGCGGTCTCGGCCGCCGTGCAGTCGCCGGCGTGGGCCGGCCGGGCGGGGGTCGACAGGCCGAGGTCGGTCGCCAGCGCCGCCTCGGTCTGGCTGGTCACGGTGGGCTCCAGGGCCTTCCAGCCGAACCGCCCGGTGCCGCGGCGGCCGGAGATCCCGTCGCCGTCGCGGTCGTCCGGGTCGGCCAGGGCGTCCAGGGTGGCGTCCGGGACCGAGACCAGCAGCCCCACGCCGTACAGGGCCGGCGCCCGTCGCGCTTCCAGGCGGGTCGCCCGGGCGAGCGGGCCGTAGGCCAGGGCGTCGAGCCGGATGCCGGTGACCGTCGGGCCGAGCGACGGGTCCGGCGACGGGTTCAGGTCGAACGCCACCGCCGCCTCGGGGGCGACGATCGCGGTCCCGAGCGGCTGGAGTTGCAACCCGTAGACCGGGTCGCCGGGGCCGGCGTCGGAGCCGAGCCGCACCACCAGGGCGCCCGGGTCGATCGTCGAATCCGGCCGGGCGGCGCTGCGGGTGCCGCCGCCGCCGGCGTGGCAGCCGGCGCAGGAGCGGGCGGCGTGCAGCGGGCCGAGGCCGTCGCTGCCGCGGGTCGAGGCCGGGGCCGGCACCCACAGCCGGTCGAACAGCGCCTTGCCGACCGCCACGTCGAGCGGATCGGCCCAGGCGGCGGTCGCCGACATCCAGGTGGCGACCAGGGCCCCGGCCAGGGTGGCGAGCAGGCGTCGCATCAGGCCACCGTCACGTAGCCCATCATGCCGGTGTCCTGGTGCTCGATGATGTGGCAGTGGAACATCCAGCGGCCGGGATTGTCGGCGACGAAGGCGATCCTCACCCGCTCCTTCGGGGTCAGCAGCACCGTGTCGGCCCAGTGCACCGGACGGTCGACCTTGTTGGATTCCAGCACCTTGAAGGTGTGGCCGTGCAGGTGGATCGGGTGCATGTGCGGGGTGACGTTGCGCAGCTCGAACACGTAGCTGCGCCCTTGCGTCAGCTCGGCGAGCGGCGGCGGCGGAAGCTCGTGGCCGCGCTCCGGCCAGGTCTGCCTGTTGATCGCCCAGTAGGTGGCGGTGTTCAGGCATAGCTCCCTGGACAGGTCGATGACCCCGCCGTCCGGGGTCTTCACGGTCTGGTTCACCGCCGTCGAGCTGAAGGTGAAGGGCAGCGCCTCGGCGTCGCGCAGGTCCGGCTCCGGCAGGGTCGGGGCGTACAGCGGCGCCGGATCGAAGTCCCCCGGGCTCGCTGGCATTTCGCCGTCGCCGACCAGGGTCATCAGGGGGACCGGGTCCTTGGCGAAGTAGTCGACGACCGTCGCTGTGCTGCCGGGCGCCGGGGCCCGCACCGCCACGTCCAGCCGCATCGCCGGGCCCATGCGCCAGGCGGTCAGCGGGAATGGCGACACCGCGTTGCCGTCGACCGCGATCACCGCGGCCTCGGCGCCCATGACCCCGACCTGGCTGACCCGGGTCACGTCCAGGTTCAGGATCCGCACCCGAACGTCGCGCCCGGCCGGGACCCGGACCGTCGGTGTCGCTTCGAAGTTGGTCGAGCGCACGGTGCCGAAAGTGCCGGCCTTGGCGGCGCCGGAATCGGTAAGGAAGTCCAGGAACCGACCCGTGCTCTCGTCAAGCCGCCAGTCCTTCAGCAGGCACAGCACGTCGGCGGCGTACGGTACCGGTGCGTCACCCTCGACCACTAGCACGCCGGCGAGGCCGCGGCCGACCTGCTGGACCGTGTCGCAGTGCGGGTGGAAGAAGAAGGTGCCGGTGTCCGGCAGGACGAAGCGGTAGTCGAAGTGCTCGCCGGTCCCGACCGGAGGCTGGGTGATGTAGGGCACCCCGTCCATGGCGTTCGGGATCCGCAGCCCGTGCCAGTGCACCGAGGTGTGCTCCGGCAGCCGGTTCTCCAGCCGCGTCTCCAGGGTATCGCCGCGCCGGGCGCGGATCACCGTCAGCGGCTGCTCGCCATAGGTCCACAGCGGCGACGCCGGGTGGTCCGGGCCGAGCAGGCGGGTCGGGCGCTCGGCGGCGGTCAGGGTGACCTTCCGGGTCGTCGGCGAGGCCGGCCCGGGCGCCGGCGGCAGCGGCCTTCGGGGCCGGAATCCGGCCGCCAGACCGGCGGTCGACAGTACCGCGACCGTCGCCGCGCCGCCGATCAGCAGGCGGCGGCGGCCGACCCTCGGCAGTCCATGTTCTGCGGTCATCGCGACCCCGCAGGCCGACGCCCACCGGCCTCCGTCGGCGGCGGCGTCAGTCCGAGTTGCACCAGTGCCCGTGCGAAGCACGACCGGCTCGACGTCTTCAGCGGCAGGAAAGGTTTGTCGTGGCGCTGGCAGAGATGCTTGACCCGCAGGCAGGCCGAGTGGCTGACGCAGTCGATCGGGCAAAGCACGGCATCGACCCGTTCGACCAGATCGTCGATGCGCTGCAGGGTCTCTTCCTTGCCGCCGTCGTGGTGCACCAGACTGGCCTGCCGGCGCTCGGCGACGTCGCGCAGGTGCGGCAGCAGGCCCGGCCGGCCACCGACATAGAGCAGCCGGCACGCGCCGCCCGGAATCCGCGGCGGCAGCGTCGCCGGGGCATCGGCGGCGAGCGCCGGCACGGTGGCGGAAGGCAGGGGGCCGGGGCGCTCGGCGGGCCGGAGCGCGGCGAGTTCGGTGGCGAGTCTCTCGACCTGGGCCTCCAGGTCGCGGGCCCGCACTCGAGCGGCCGCCAGGCTGCGCTCGCGCTTGGCCAGCTTGCGCTCGATAGCGCTGGCGACCGGGCGTCCGGGACGGGCGGCGGCGGCCTCGGCGGCGGTCAGCCGCTCGGACAGGCCGGCGATCCGGCGGTCGCGCTCCTCCAGCGCGGTCTGGGCATCCTGGGCGGCACGGGCGGTGCGGCCCAGGCGCTCGCGCAGCTCGGCGTTCTCGCGCTCGAGCTGGTCGACCCGGGCGGCCTGGTCGCGCACCGCGGCACCCTGCAGGTGCGACATCATGTGGACCTCGCCGAAGGCGCGGGCGCGCAGCTCCTGCGGGACGTGGCGGTGCGACAGCAAGGCCCAGTAGCCGCCGGCGACCCGACCGGACGCCTTGAACTCGTCCCAGAGGACGGCGAGCGCGCGGTCGTCCCGGGTGCGGGCGACCCGCCGTAAGGCGCCTTCGTGGCGGTGGTCGAGCAGCCGGTGCAGGGCGCGGGCGACGGCGCCCTCCTTGGTGGCCTGCTGGACGTAGTAGCCGTGGATCTCGTAGTCGGTGGCGTCGATCGGCGGGGTCAGCCGCAGCCGGCGGGTGAGCGCCGTCAGGTCCGATGTGGCGAGGCAGGTGCCGACGATCGAGCAGTGGAAGCCGCCGCCGATCTCCCAGAGCTTCAGCCGGCCGCCCGACGGTGCCGAATCCGGGGCAGCCTCGGGTGCCGCATCCGCGCCCGGTTCCGGGGCGGTGTGCGCGCCCCGGGCCGGGTCGTGGTCCGTCAGGCGGCCGGTGAAGATCATGGCGGCGGCCGGCTCAGTTCTTCCCGACGGTCGCCGGGTTGTCGAGGCTGTCCGACCCTTCGATCTCGATCTTCAGGTCGAGCGCGGCGACCACGCGCTCCACGGTCTTGGTCTGTGCGACCAGGCCGTCGATGGCGTCCTGGACGATCCTGTTCCCGGCCTCGTTGCCCTCGCCGATCATCTGGTCGTAGGCCATTTTGCCGCTGTCGGCGGTGACCTTCATGACCTGCATCCGGGCCTTGGTCGCCTCGAACGCCTTGCGCATCTCGTCGGCGGCCGCCTTGTCCTTGGCGGCGGCGAGATCGAGGATGCCCGGCCCCTCGACCACCGTGCCGTCGGTCCGCACGTAGCGGCCGGTGGCGATCGCCAGCATCCCGACCTGATCGTAGTAGTGCGAGTTGTGGGTGTTGTCGGAGAAGCAGTCATGCTCCTCCTCCGGGTCGTGCAGGATCAGGCCGAGCTTCATGCGCTCGCCGGCCAGTTCGCCGTAGGACAGGCTGCCGAGGCCGGTCAGGATGGCGGCCAGCGCGCCCTCGGTGCCCTTGCCCTCCAGCTCGGCGCGGGCCGGGCCGCCGGGCGCCCAGTTGGCGACCATCTCGGCCAGGTCGTCGACCAGCAGGTCGGTGGCGGCCACCAGGTAGGCGGCGCGCCGGTCGCAGTGGCCGTGGGTGCAGGTGGCGGTGTCGTAGTCGGTGTAGGGCCGGTTGCCGGCACCCGGGCCGGTGCCGTTCAGGTCCTGGCCCCACAGCAGGAACTCGATGGCGTGGTAGCCGATCGACACGTTGGCCTCGACCTCCTGGGCCTCGTGCAGGTCAGCGATCAGCTTCTTGTCGATGGTGGTGGCGTCGACCATGGTCGCGCCGACCCGGATCTTCGGGTTGGCGATCACGTTGGCGGTGTACAGCGGGTTGTGCGGCGCCTCGCTGCCGTAGCCGGCGTCGACGTAGTCGATCAGCCCCTCGTCCAGCGGCCAGGCGTTCACCCGGCCTTCCCAGTCGTCGACGATGGCGCTGCCGAACCGGAAACCCTCGGTCTGCTGGTAGGCCGGGCGGGCGGCGATCCAGGCGGCGCGGGCGGCCGCCAGGGTCTGCTCCGACGGGGCCGCGACCAGCTTGTCGACCGCCGCCTTCAGCGCGACCGCGCCGGTGTGGGCGTCCTGGTACATCGCATGGGCGATCGCCTGGTAGTTGGCGATCACCGCCTTGCCGTCGGGGGCGGTGGCGGTTGCTGCCGTCGGCAGTGCCGCGGCCGTGGCGAGCGCGACCGCCATGGCGGCGGTGCGGGTGAAGGCGATCATCCGGTCCCTCCCGGTGCTGGGCTCCTGCGGGGAGCGCCACACCGGTCGCCGGGTGGCGCTGACCGGGGCATTGGTATTGCGAACGCCTCGCAGTTTCAAGGGGTGTTTTGCGAGCCGGTCGCAATAAGTGCAGCAGAAGGGACGGCGGCAGGACTATCGCCAACGCCGCGGCATCGCCGCCGGCGGGGTGCGCCGGCTGGGTGGCGCGCGATCATGGCGCACCGGTCGGTCTATCGACCGGTGGCTTCCCGGGCGATCTCGTCCAGCAGGGCGTTGACCGCCGCCAGCGCCGCCTTCGAGACCTCGCTTCCGCGTTCGTCCAGACGCCGGAAGCCCACATGGACCTTGCCCGGCGCGTCCGCCGTCTCGTAGGCGAACAGGACGTAGGGACAGAAGGCGATGTTGGCCGCATCGGCTTCCATCGCCCGCCGCGACAGCACGGCGGAGCAGAACTGAATGGTCTCCGCGTGCTTGTAGATCGTCTTCTTGCCGCCGACGTCGTCGGACGTCCGCGCCAGCATGTCGCCGATGAAGGCTTCGTAGTCGATCGTGTACCCGCGGTTGATCACGGCATCGCGCAGGTCCAGACGGACGCCATCGAAGGTGGCTTCGACCACGTATTCGGTGACGTCCGAAGCGCGGGCGTGCAGCGGGAGTGCCATGGACGCGGCCACGGCGGCGCCGATCCACGCGTAGCGTAAGATTTTGGGCATGTGCTGTTCCTCCTCCCGTGCCGAGGCGAGGTCAGATTCTCGCAGGCCCAGCGTACCGCTTTCCGCTGCCGGCCGCGATTCGTTCGGCAGGTCGCGGGAGGAAGGGATGCGCCCGTCGGTGCCGTGGGTTCCGGCTCGACTGCGCCGAGGGCGGCGCATCCGTCCGGAATGACGATCGGAGAAGGGAAACCGGGCGCCCCTCTCTTCCTGTCGTCATTCCGGACCGGACCGCCGTCGGCGGGACGGAGCCGGAACCCATGAAGCGACGGGCTCCGCGGCCGGAGCCGACACTCCTCAGTGGTGCAGCATCGCCAGCTGGGCGGCCGGGTAGCGGTCGCCGTGGGCGGCTCCGGGCGGGAAGGCGGCGTCGAGGGCGGCCAGGTCGGCGGCCGACAGGGCGATCTCGGCGGCCGCGGCGTTGGCCTCCAGGTGCCTGACCCGCCGGGTCCCCGGGATCGCGACGATGTTGTCGGCCCGGGCCAGCACCCAGGCGATGGCGATCTGCGCCGGCGTGCAGCCCTTGGCGTCGGCGACCGCCCGCAGCTTGTCGACCAGCGCCAGGTTGTGCGCCAGGTTGTCGCCCTGGAAGCGCGGGTGCTCGCGCCGTCGGTCGCCCTCGCCGATGCTGTCGGCGCCGGCGACTTCGCCGCCCAGCATGCCGCGGCCGAGCGGCGAGTAGGCGACGTAGCCGATGCCGAGCTCGGCGGTCAGCGGCAGCACGTGCTGCTCGGAATCGCGCGACCACAGCGAGTACTCGGTCTGCAGGGCCGCGATCGGGTGCACCGCATGGGCCCGCCGGATGGTGTCGGGGGCCGCCTCGGACAGCCCGAGGAACCGCACCTTGCCCTGCTCGACCAGCCGGGCCATGGCGCCGACCGTGTCCTCGATCGGCACCGAGGTGTCGACCCGGTGCTGGTAGTACAGGTCGATGACGTCGATGCCGAGCCGCTTCAGGCTGGCCTCGCAGGCCTGCTGGACGTAGTCGGGTCGGCCGTCGGCCGCGGGCTTGCCGTCGGGGGTGCGGGTGTTGCCGAACTTCGAGGCGATGACGTAGCGGTCGCGCCTGCCCTTGATGGCGTTGCCGATCAGCTCCTCGTTCCGGCCGGCGCCGTAGGCGTCGGAAGTGTCGAGGTGGGTGACGCCGATCTCGGCGGCGCGGTGCAGGGTGGCGATCGACTCCGCCTCGTCGGCCGGACCGTAGAAGCCGGGCATCACCATGCAGCCGAGACCGATCACCGGCAGGTCGAGCCCGCCGCCCATTCGTCGGATGCGCATGGCCTGAACCCTCCCGTTCATTGTCTGACAACAGGCTAGGACGGCCAGCGGCCGTGCGTCCACCCGGGTGTCAGGCGGAGATCCGCCGCAGGCGCAGGGCGCCCACCGCAAGCAGCGCGCCGACCCCGGCGAGCAGGAACAGCCCGGCGTCGAAGCCGCCGGTGGCGTCGTACAGCACGCCGAGCAGGATCGGTCCGCCGGCACCGCCGATCTCGGCGGCCGAGAAGAACAGCCCGGTCGCGGTGCCTGCATACCGCTCGCCGACGCCGCGGGTCTCGACCAGTGTCAGGATGGCCACGGTCATCAGCGAGCTGCGGGCGATCCCCTGCAGCACCAGCCCGGCCATCAGGGTCGGCCCGGCGCCGGTGTCGAGCATCAGGCTGGCCAGCATGGCGGCCCCGCCGAGCCCGGCCAGCAGCACGAAGCGCCGTTCCGGCGTCGCCAGCCGCGGGATCAGCAGCGAGCCCATGATGCCGACGGCGGTCGGCACCGTCGCCCAGTAACCGGCTTCGGTGGCGGTCATGCCGCCGTGGCGCAGCAGCTCCGGCAGCCAGTTGTTGAGGCCGTGGTTGAAGCTGAAGATCCCGACCGCCATCAGAAGCAGAAGCCGGACGGCCGGCAGCCGGAACAGGTCGCCGACCACCTGGATCTGCTTCGGCCGCGGACCGCCGTCGGACCCGGCGTCGAGCCGGCGCGCCGCCGGGTGCAGCGACAGCAGCAGCCAGATCCCGGCACCGGCGAAGGTGGCGATCGACCACAGCTGCAGGGCGCGATGCCAGTCGTGGCCGACCGCCGGCATCACTATCGAATTGGTCATCGACAGTACGATCACCGAACCGAGCGCCGGCCCGGTGATGTAGATCCCCATGGCCAGCCCGCGCTGGCTGCCGGTGAACAGCTGGGCGACCGCCTTCGGGGCGCCGGACGACACGATCGGCCCGCCGATCCCGAACAGCCCGACCGCCAGCAGCAGGGTGGCGTAGTCGGCCGCGAAGCTGCGGGCGAGCCCGGAGGCGGCGACGATCAGCGCGCCGATGAACAGGGCGCGCCGGGCGCCCAGACGGTCGAGCAGGGCGCCGCAGGGAATGGCGGCGGCGATGTACACCAGCTGCCAGATGCCGAGCACGCTGCCCATGGCGGCGTGGCTGAGCCCCAGGTCGCGGGTGATCGGCGCGACGATCGGCGCCAGCGACACCGTGGTCATCCCGAAGCAGAGATAGACCAGCCAGATCCCGAACAGGATCAGCCAGCGCGCGCCGCCCAGCGCCGCCGTCGCATCGGTGCTGACCTGCGCCCCCGTCGACATCCGCTCAGTCCAGGAAGTCCCGGGTCCAGCGGTCGTAGTCGTCGCCGCGCGTCACCTGCTTCATCAGCTCGGCCGAGGCCACGCCCGGCAGGTCGGCCGGGGCGACGCCGTCGCGCAGCGCCTTCAGGGTGGCGTATACCGCCTGCACCCCGGCGGCGAATGGCTGGTGCCCCTGCAGGCAGATCCGCACGCCCTGCGACGCCAGGTAGTCCTTGTCCATCATCGCCTTGCCGGCGCCGCCCAGCATCAGCGGCAGCCGGGTCTCGGCGGCGATCGCCTCGAGCTGGGCACGGTCCTTCACGCCGACCAGGAAGATCGCGTCGACCCCGGTGTCCTGATAGGCCTTCACGCGGGCGATGCAGTCCTCGGTGCCGGTGATGCCGGCCGCACTGGTCCGCCCGAAGATGCACAACCCGGGATCGGATCGCCCGGCGACCGCCGCCTTCATCTTGCCGACGCCCTCCTCGATCGACAGCAGCTCGGTCTTGCCGCCGGAGCCGAACGGGCGCGGCAGCACGGTGTCCTCGATGCTGAGGCCGGAGATGCCCGCGACCTCCAGCTCCTCGACCGTGCGCTTGACGTTCAGCGCGTTGCCGTAGCCGTGGTCGGCGTCGACCATCAGCGGCAGCGACCCGGCCCGGCAGATTCGCCGCGCCTGGTCGGCGAACTCGCTCAGGGTCAGGACGATCAGGTCGGGCGCGCCCAGCACCGCCATCGACGCGACCGATCCGGCGAACATGCCGACCTCGAATCCGAGGTCCTCGGCGATGCGCGCCGAGATCGGGTCGTAGACCGATCCCGGATGCACGCAGCGCTCGCCCGACAGGACGGCGCGGAACTTCTCGCGCGGCGTGGTCGACCGCATGGGGCATCTCCGTTAACTGGTGGCGTGCCTGACGGCAAGGCGGGCCGGCATGTTAGCGCACGAAGCCGGGGGAAGGGCCAGTGCCTGCGCGCACGGACGGCTTTTTCCGGGACGAGCGGAGCGAAGCGCCGGTTCCGTCCCCCGCGCCTCGTCGCCCCGGTCGAGAGGCAGATCGCCCGGGCTTGTGGCGGGCCGCGGGCGACGCATCTGTTCGGGCGCCATCGATTTGGCGTATATTCGCCTCAAACATTAATCAAAAAACAGCGGGGCGATCATGGCTGTTCCCGGTATGCACGAGCTTGCTGGCCATGTTCCCAGCTATATCGCCGGGCCGGGCGGGGACGATGTTCTGTTCAGCAGGCTCTCCGTTTTCATCCTGCTCTTGGTCGTCTTGATCGGCGTGACGTACTTCAGGCTGCACGCGCTGCCGGAGAGTATTGCGCATCGCGAGAATCACGCTCAATTCCAGTTGGTGGGTGTCCTGTCGCTGGTTGCCCTGTTCACCCACGACAACATCTTCTGGATCGCTGCCCTGTTGCTTGCGGCAGTCCGATTGCCGAACTTCACGGCGCCGCTTCAGGCAATTGCCGACAATCTGAAGGAACTCGCGCGCCCGGCCGGCAGGCCGGCGGTGCAGGAGGCGCCGACCGCCGGGCCGATGCCGACGGCGAAGACGCCGGTCCCGAACGAGCCGGCCGACTGACCGGGGGCCCCGATGCTCGAGTTCCTCTTCTGCTCGCTGTTGACGATCCTGCCCGACTTCCTCGTCCGGCGTTACGTGCAGGGCAAACGCTGGGGCCAGGAGCTCACGATCTTCTCGATCTGGTACGAGCTCCGTTGGGGGATTACGGCCTGCCTGATCCTGACGTTGAGCATCATCACGATCGTCTTCTACTACCATCCGTCCACCCGCAGCGTGACGTCGCTGTTCCGTACCATCACCATCCTCCCGGAGGCCGGGGGACGGGTGAGCGAAGTGTTCGTGCGCAACAACCAGAAGGTCCAAGCCGGTACGGTTCTCTTCACGCTCGACGATGCCCGCCAGCGCGCGGCCGTCGACGCTGCCAAGCGTCGGGTCGAGGAGGTCGAGGCGGCGATCGTGGTGGCCGACGCGGACCTGCTGGCGGCCGGTGGCCAGGTGCGGCAGGCAGAGGGCTCCTATCAGCAGACCTTCGACGAGCTTGCGAGGAAGAAGGAACTCGCCGGCCGCAACGCTTCGACCGTCACCAGGGCCGAGATCGACAGGCTCACCAACGAGTTGGCCAGCCGGCGGGGGGCGCTGGAGGCGGCGCACGCCCAGCAGGCTGCCGTCGAGAAGCAGATCTCGGTGCTGTTGCCGGCCCAGCGTGCGAGCGCGGTTGCCGCGCTGACGCAGGCGGAGGTCGAGTTGGACAAGACGGTGATCTATGCCGGTGTGCCGGGAACGATCGAGCAGTTCGCCCTGCAGCCCGGCGATTTCGTCAGTCCGGTCCTGCGCCCGGCGGGGATCCTGGTGCCTTCGGACGTGACCGGGCGCCGGTTCCAGGCCGGTTTCGACCAGCTGGCCGCTCAGGTGCTCAAGGTCGGGATGATTGCCGAAATCAGCTGCCTGTCGCACCCGTTCAGGGTGTTCCCGATGGTGATCGTCGAAGTACAGGACGTGATCGCCAGCGGGCAGTTCCGCCCCTCCGACACGCTGCGCGACGTGCGGGCGGTCGCTCGGCCCGGTTCGATCACGGCGTTCATGGAACCGCTCTACACCGGCGAAGACATCGATATCCTTCCCGGCAGCTCCTGCGCGGCCAATGCCTATACCGACAACCACGACCTCATAGCGGCCGGGGGGCTGGGGATGGGCGAGTGGCTATTCTACCATCTGGTCGACACGGTCGGACTGGTCCACGCGATCCTGCTTCGCGCTCAGACGCTGCTCCTGCCGATCCGCGCCCTGGTGTTCAGCGGGCATTGAGGATCCGACCCGAGCCCTCTTCCCTCGGACCGGGAAGCCGCCCACCATACGGCGATCGTTCGCCATGGGGGAAAGCATGCTCGCGCTCACGGGTTACGTCGACCGGCTCTCGGCAGCGCCGGGCGGGACGCTTTCGTTCAACGTCAGCAGCACGCTCGGCGAAGACTACACCGCCGATCTCGTGCGTATCCGCTGCGCCGACCCGAACCCGGCCGGGCCGGGCCTGAAGCTTCTGCCGGTCGACGTCCCGTTCGGCGGCCGGTTCCCGTCGCGCGCCCAGCCGGTGCACCTCGGCTCCTACGGCCGGATCGACACGCCGGCCGAGCTGGTGGACGTGCCGGTGCTGACCTTGTCGGCCCTGGTCTGGCCGACCCTGCCCGATCGCGGGCCGCAGGCGATACTGACGGTGGGCGACCCGGACGGCGGCGAAGGTGTCGGCCTTGAGGTCGGGCCGCGCGGGGCGGCGTTGCGGGTTTCGTCCGATCCGTCCGGCACGGTCGCGACCGGCGAGCCGCTGGTCGCCCGCGCCTGGTACCGCATCGAGGCCACCATCGATTCCCGCGCCGGCATCGTGCGGGTCGCCCAGGTGCCGCTCGACCCTGTGCGACTGGGGCTGCAGGCGGCCTCCGCGACCGCGACCCTCCGGCTGCCGGAACGCCCCGGCCCGGGCGTGATGCTGGCCGCCGCCCCCGGGAGCGAGGTGCCTGCCGTCCGCCACTACGACGGCAAGCTCGAGGCGCCGATGCTGGTCGCCGGCACCCTCGACGCGGACGGCGCCCCGGCCGGCACCGTGCTCGCCGCCTGGGATCTCGGGCGCGGGATCGACGGTGTCCGGGTCGAGGACATCGGTCCCGGCTTCTATCACGGCGCTCTGGTCAACCTGCCGACCCGCGGCGTCACCGGCGCGCGCTGGACCGGCCGCGAGATGTGCTGGCGGCACGCGCCGGACGAGTACGCGGCGATCCACTTCCACAGCGACGACCTGTACGACTGCGGCTGGGAGACCGGCTTCACCTTCACCGTGCCGGAGGGCATGCCGTCGGGGGTCTACGGCGCCCGGCTGCGCTGTGCCGGGCACGAGGACATCATCCCGTTCTACGTCACGCCGGCGCCCGGCGCGCCGACGGCCAAGGTGCTGTTCATCGGCTCGACCTACACCTTCCAGGCCTATGCCAACCATCAGCGCGGCAACCTGGACGACGCGTTCCGGGCCCGCATCCGCGACTGGGGCGCCTATCCGCACAATCCCGACGACCACCACGACTACGCCCACTCGACCTACAACCGGCACCCCGACGGCTCCGGCGTGGCGCTGTCGTCGCGGCTCAGGCCGATCCTGACCATGCGGCCCGGCTTCCTGACCTTCAACGACGCCCGCGGCTCCGGCCTGCGTCACTTCCCGGCCGACAGCCACGTGACCGACTGGCTGGAGGCCAAGGGCATCGCCTACGACGTGCTGACCGACGAGGACATCGACGAGGGCGGCGCCGAGATCCTGCGGCCGTATTCGGTGGTCCTGACCGGCTCGCACCCGGAGTACCACACCCCGGGCACCCTGGACGCGCTCGAGGGCTACACCCGCGGCGGCGGCCGGCTGTGCTACCTCGGCGGCAACGGCTTCTACTGGCGGATCGCCCGCAACCCGGACCTGCCGGGGGTGATCGAGGTGCGCCGCGCCGAGACCGGCATCCGGGCCTGGGCGGCCGAGACCGGCGAGTACTACAACCAGCTCGACGGCGGGCTCGGCGGGCTGTGGCGGCGCAACGCCCGGCCGCCGCAGCGGCTCGCCGGCGTCGGGTTCTCGTCGCAGGGCCTGTTCGAGGGCGGCTGGTACCGTCGGCTGCCGGCCGCCGACGATCCGAAGGTCTCCTGGATCTTCGAGGGCGTGCCGGAGCAGGTCATCGGCGATTTCGGGCTGTCGGGCGGCGGTGCCGCCGGCTTCGAGCTGGACCGCGCCGATCCGACGCTCGGCACCCCGCCGGGCACCGTGGTGCTGGCGTCGTCCGAGGGCCACGGGCCGAGCTTCATCCCGGTGTTCGAGGACCTGCTGAGCCACGTCAACACGCTGAACGGCGAGCCGCGCGACCGGTTGGTGCGGGCCGACATGATCTACGCCGACCTGCCGTCCGGCGGGGCGCTGTTCAGCGTCGGCTCGATCACCTTCTGCGGCAGCCTCTCGCACGACGGCTACGACAACCCGGTGTCGCGCATCCTGGAGAACGTGGTCCGGCGGTTCGCGGGGGTGTAAGGGCGAGCGCTCGTCGCTGCGTGGGTTCCGGCTCCGTCTCGCCTTTGGTGGCGATCCGGTCCGGAATGACGTCAGGGAGAGGGAGGCGCCGCTACCCCCTCTTTGACGTCATTCCGGATGGACGCGCCGCCCTGGCGCGGCCGAGCCGGAACCCACGGAGCGACGGGCGTTCGCCGGACGGCGCTCAAGCCGCCCGCTCGATCGCCGCGGCTTCCAGCCCGAAAAGCAGGCGCAGGTAGTTCTGCAGGTGGCGGAGCTGCTGGGCGACGATCCGGGCGTCGTCGAGGGTGCGCGAGACGATGAACGCGCCCTCGAACACCACGGTGACCGCGTCGGCCAGGCTGTCGGCGTCGACCGGCAGGCGCGGCTCGGACCTAGCCGCCGCCGCGCGCAGCTTGTCGGCGATCCGGGTGCGCCAGACCAGCATCGAGTCGCGCATGACCTCCGTGGTCCGGTCCTCGAATAGGCCGGCCTCGTAGCAGAACGACGCGAACAGGCAGCCGGGGTAGGGGGTCGTCCACTGCTCGGCGATGTCGATGAACTGCTCCAGGAACAGCAGGAGCTGGAGTGCCGGGTCCGGCGTCGCCTGCTCGGCGGCTTCCATCTTGCCGGCCAGCTGCCGGGTGTCGCGGCGGGCGTAGCGCTCGGCCAGCTCATGGGCCAGGTCGACCTTGGTCGGGAAATGGTAGAAGAACGTGCCCTTGGTGATGCCGGCCCGGGCGATGATCTGGTCGATGGCGGTGGCCGAATAGCCCTGCGCCATGATCAGCTCCTCGGCCGCGTCCATGATCGCCTTGTGCGTCTTCTCGCCGTTGCGTGCCACCAGGTCCTCTCCCGTCGGTCGGCCGGGGCCCGCCCCGGTTGCGCTGGGCCGCCTCTTACCGACCAGTTAGTTTAAATTTGATTGACGCCCCGTCACGGAATTTTTATACCGACCACCCAGTTCAAAATGCCCCGGGGTGAGTGCCGTGGTTACGCAGGCCGCGCAGCGCCTTTCGACGGTTCCCGATCAGACGACGCCTCGGCCTCGACCGATGCCGTTCGCCAGCCGCACCCGCCTGCGCTGCGCGACCGTCGAGGATGCCCGGGCGATTGCCGAACTGATCGCGATCGCCGGCGAGGGCATCCCGATCTGGGTGTGGCGCGAGGAGGCCGAGGACGGCCGCGACCCGCTGTCCGTCGGGGCGGAGCGCGCGGCCCGTCCGGACAGCATGTTCTCCTATCGCAACGCGATCCTGGCCGAGCACGACGGCGAGGTGGCCGGCATGATGCTCGGCTTCCGCGTCGACCAGCCGACTGGGCGGAACTGGGCCGCCCTGGCGGCCGTGCCGTCGCCGCTGCGGCCGATCGTCGAGCTCGAGTACCGGGTGCCGGGGGCGTTCTACATCAACGCCCTGGCGGTGTTCGAGCGGTTCCGGGACCTCGGCATCGGCACCCGCCTGCTGCAGGCCGCGGCCAGCCGGGCGACGGCGCTCGGCTGCACGCGGCTGGCCCACCAGGTGTTCAGCGGCAACCGGGCGGCCGTCCGCCTGTACGAGCGCAACGGTTTCCGCCAGATCGATTCGCGTCCCATCGAGCCGCATCCCGGCCATTCGCTGGAAGGCCGAGTCCTGCTGATGGTGCGCCCGCTGTAGCCGGGGCGTGGCCGCCGGGTGACCCGGCGGCCCGGTGGTGCTATCCACGGGGCATGTCGCTCCCGGATCCCGTCGACCGTCATCCCGACCCGCTCGCCCCGGCCGCTACGATGCTGGCCGGGGCGCGGGCTGCACTTGCCGAGGTATTCGGCTTCCAGGACTTCCGTCCCGGCCAGGAGGCGGTGGTGGCCAGCCTGCTGGCCGGCCGCGACACCCTGGCGGTGATGCCGACCGGTGCGGGCAAGTCGCTGTGCTTCCAGCTGCCGGCGGTGATCGACGACGGCCTGACCGTGGTGGTCTCGCCGCTGATCGCGCTGATGGACGACCAGGTCCGCGGCCTGCGGCTGCAGGGCGTGGCCGCCGGGGCGCTGCATTCCGGGCGCAGCCGAGAGGACAACGCCGAGACCTGGCGCGACGCCATGGCCGGCCGGCTGCGGCTGCTGTACGCGGCACCGGAGCGGCTGATGCTCGACGGCGTGATGGACGGGCTGTCGCGGATCAGGCTGTCGCGGATCGTGGTCGACGAGGCGCACTGCATCAGCCGCTGGGGTCACGCGTTCCGGCCCGAATACCTGGCCCTGCCGAAGCTGCGGGCCCGCTTCCCCGGCGTGCCGGTGGCGGCGTTCACCGCGACCGCCGACGCCCCGACCCGGCGCGACATCGTCGAGATCCTGTGCGGCGGCGACGCCGCCGAGTTCGTGTTCGGCTTCGACCGGCCGAACCTGACCATCCGGATTGCCGAGAAGCGCGACCCGCTGCGCCAGGTCCTGGCGATCCTCGACGACCACCGGGGCCAGAGCGGCATCGTCTACCGGCTGTCGCGCAAGTCGGTCGAGGAGACCGCCGCCGACCTGGTCCGCCAGGGCTACACCGCGCTGCCGTATCACGCCGGCATGCCGGCGGAGGTGCGGGCGGAGAACCAGGACCGGTTCGTCAGCGAGGACGGCATCGTGATGGTCGCGACCATCGCGTTCGGCATGGGCATCGACAAGCCGGACGTTCGGTTCGTGGTCCATGTCGACCTGCCGAGCTCGGTCGAAGCCTACTACCAGGAGATCGGGCGCGCCGGCCGCGACGGCCTGCCGTCGACGGTGACCATGCTGTACGGCTTGGCGGACATCCGTCAGCGCCGCCGGTTCATCGACGAATCGGACGCGCCGGAGGAGCAGCGCCGGGTCGAGCACCAGCGCCTCAACGCCCTGCTCGGCGTGTGCGAGACCACCGAGTGCCGGCGCCGCGCCCTGCTGCGGACCTTCGGCGAGGAGCTGGAGAAGCCCTGCGGCAACTGCGACGTCTGCCTGGAGCCGCCGGAGGTGCTGGACGGCACGGTGCCGGCCCAGAAGGTGCTGTCGGCGATCCTGCGGACCGGCTCGCGGTTCGGGTCGGGGCACATCATCGACGTGCTGACCGGCCACATGAACGACGCCATCGAGCAGTACGGCCACGATTCCCTGCCGACCTTCGGGGTTGGGAGCGAGTTCGACAAGAACGGCTGGCGCTCGGTGGTCCGGCAGTTGGTGGCGACCGGCGTGGTCGACATCGATACCACCGGATACGGGGCGCTGCAGCTGGGGCCGCGCGGCCGCGCCGTGCTCAAGGGCGAGGAGACGGTCGGCCTGCGGCGACCGTCGGCCGCCAAGACCAGGCGCCGGCGCGGCGACGGCGCCGCGGCACCGAGCGCCTCGCCGGAGAACGCCGGCCTGCTGTCGCGGCTGAAGGCGCTGCGACTGGCGATCGCCCAGGAACTCGGCATTCCCGCGTACACGGTGTTCCACGACCGCACGCTGATCGAGCTGGCCGAGCGCCGGCCGCGCGACCTCGACGCCATGTCGAGCGTCCACGGCGTCGGCGCCGCCAAGCTGACCAAGTTCGGCCCGCGCTTCCTCGAGGCGATCGCCGCGGGGTAGCGGTACGTCTCTGCGGGGTCCCGGATCGCGCCGAGCGCGTCCGGGATGAGGGTGTTTGTGGCTTCAATGGCCTCATCCCGGACCGGTCCGCCGCAGGCGGGGCGGATCCGGGACCCATGCCACGGAGCGACGGGCGCCCCGCTACTCCGCGGCCTGCTCGCGTGCCCGGCGCAGGCCCTTGTCCCACTTCTCGAGCCACCAGGCGTACTGGTGCGGCCACTTCTCGAAGTCCGGGTCGATGTCGAAGTGCTGGGCGGCGTGCAGCGCCCAGAACGGGTCGACCAGGGCCTGCCGCCCGATGGCGATCAGGTCGGCGCGGCCGTCCTGCAGGATCTGCTCGGCGAAGTCCGGCTCGCGGATCAGGCCGACCGCCATGGTCTTGATCCCGACCTCGTGCTTGATCCGCTCGGCGAACGGCACCTGGAAGCCGGGGCCGCGCGTCAGGTTGGCATTGGTGGCGCCCTTCGGGCTGTTGCCGCCGGACGAGCAGTCGATGACGTCGACGCCGCGCGCCTTCAGCTCGTGGGCCAGCGCCACGCTGTCGTCGATCTCCCAGCCGCCGTCGATACCGTCGACCGAGGAGATGCGCACGAACAGCGGCTTGTCCTTCGGCCAGACCGCCCGGACCGCCTCGGCGACCTCGAGCGGGAACCGCATGCGTCCCTGCCGGTCGCCGCCGTAACTGTCGTTGCGCTTGTTGGACAGCGGCGACAGGAACGACTGCAGCAGATAGCCGTGCGCCATGTGGATCTCGACGACCTCGAAGCCGGCCTCCAGCGCGCGCTCGGCGGCGTCGGCGAAGTCCTGCCGGGTCTTCTTCAGGTCGGCGTCGTCCATCATCTTCGGCAGCAGCCAGCCCTCGGCCAGCGCGTTCTCCGACGGGCCGAGCGGCTTCCAGAGCCGGTCGCCCTTGGCGATCTCCGCTGCGCCGACCGGGCCGCCGCCTTCCCACGGCCGCTGGGTGCTGGCCTTGCGGCCGCCATGGCCGATCTGCACCGCCGGGACCGAGCGCTGCTGCTTGATGAAGTCGGTGATCGGCCGGAACGCCGCGACCTGATCGGCGTTGTAGAGCCCGGGGCAGCCGTTGGTGATCCGGCCCTCCTCGGAGATGCCGGTCGCCTCGACGATGACGGTGCCGGCGCCGCCCATGGCGAATTTCCCGTAATGCACCAGATGATAGGTGCCGGGGATGCCGTCGACCGCGGAATACTGGTCCATCGGGGAGATCACGATGCGGTTGGGCAGGGTGACGGACGCGATGGTGAGCGGCTCGAAGAGCAGCGGGAGGGTGGATGTCATGGGGCTACTCCGGAATTCTGGACGCCGTCATGAAAGCGGCCGGGCCGGACCTTGGCAAGGGGCGAGGACCTGTCAGCGGTCGTTGACTCGGCCCTGCCGCCGGGAGATGAGATGGCCATGCGCCAGTTGCTCGCCTTGACCGTGGCGATCGCCACCGCGGCCTGCTCGACGGCGGCTCCGCCGACCTCGTCGCGGCCGGTGGAGCGGTCGGCGACTGCCTTGCCGCTGCCGACCCCGAGGCCGGCTGCGGCCGGCGCTGACCGGTCCCGGTTCCCGGTTCCGCGCCCGGTTCCGCGTCCGGTTCCGCGCGAGGGGCGACCGGCGGGCGAGCCGTTCGACCTCGACCGGCTGGGCGGGGCGACCGAATCGGCCGTGCTGGCGCTGATCGGCGATCCGGACGCGGTCCGGCAGCAGCCGCCGGGCAAGGTCTGGATCTACGGTCACGGCGGCTGCCGGATCGAGGTCTACCTGTATCCCAGCGTCGACGTCGGCAGCATGGCGGTGCTGGGAACGGCGCTGATCCCGGCCGATCTGCCGGCCGCCGAGCAGGAGCGCTGCCGGCGCGGCCTGGCCCACCGGACGATGGCGAAGCAGTGAGCGCGCCGGCATGACGGACGGCGCCCGGATCCTGGTGGTCGACGACGATTCGATCATCCGTGAGACCCTGACGCTCAACCTCGAGGATCAGGGTTTCGAGGTCGACGGCCTGGCGAGCGGCGAGGCGCTGCTGGAGCATCTCGAGGCCGGCGGCGGCGCCGACCTGATCCTGCTCGACTGGAAGATGGGCAGGCTCAGCGGTCTCGATACGCTGCGCGAGATGTCGCGACGCGGCGTCGAGGTCCCGGTGATCTTCCTCACCAGCCTGACCGACCAGATCTACGAGGAGGCGGCGCTGGCGACCGGCGCGCTCGACTTCATCGACAAGTCGCGCAGCTTCTCGATCCTGCTGCACCGGGTGCGGACCGTTCTCGCCGGCCGGCGGGTGGCGGGCGGCGCCGACGGGACGGCCGCGGGCGGCGACGGTCAGGGGATCGAGCGGATCGGCGGGCTGACCCTCGACCCCGACGTCGGCCGTGCCTACTGGCGCGACCAGCTGGTGCCGCTGACCCTGACCGAGTTCCAGATCGTCCATGCGCTGGCGGCCGCGGCCGGGCGCGACATGCGGTATCGCGAGATCTACGACCTGGTCCACGGCGACGGGTTCCGGGCCGGTGCCTCGGGCGACGGCTACCGCGCCAACGTGCGCGGCTTCATCAAGCGGATCCGGCGCAAGTTCGAGGAGATGGATCCGGCGTTCTCGGAGATCGAGAACTATCCGGGCTTCGGATACCGCTGGCGCGCCCAGGAGCCGGGGGGCCGGGAACCAGGGGGTCAGAAGGCCGGGGAGGGCGGGGCGTGAGCCCCGGTCTGCGGGCCCGGTGACCGATCCCACCCCGCTCCGGCCGATCGCCGTCAAGCTGGTGCTGGCGGCCATCCTGTTCGCGGCCGTGCCGGCGGTCGTCTACCAGCAGTTCCGGGTCGCCGACGAAGAGCGCACGGCCCTGCTGCTCGACAGCGTCGCCGGCCAGGGCCGGGCCATCGTCGAGGCCCTGCGCCCGGTGCTGGAGACCGGCGATCCGGCGACCGTCAGCAGGGTCGGTGACCGGATGGCGGCGCTTGCCGGGCCGCAGGTCGAGCTGCGGCTGCTGTTCCGGCCACGGGCGGCGACCATCGACTCGTTCCTGCTGGTGGCGGCGGTGCCGGCGGTCCCGCCCGATGCGCTGGAGGCCGAGCGAGGGTTCCTGATCCGATCGCGGCTGCTGGAGGCCGCCTGGCGGTCGTGCGACGCCACCGAGTCGATCCGGCGCTCGGTCGACCGGGACGACGATGCCGAACGGCTGGTCGTCGCGGTGACGCCGGTGCAGACCCGCGCCGGGTGCTGGGCCCTGGTGACCCGGCTGACCGCCTCGGAGTCGCTGGCCCGGACGGTCGCGACGCCGTACTGGCAGCGCCCGGAGGTGGTGCTGGCGCTGGGGCTGTACGTCGCCCTGGCGGCGTTCATCCTGCTGGTGCTGGTGTCGGTGTCGCGCAGCCTGTCGCGGTTCGAGCGGCTGGCCCGGTCGATCAGCGTCGGCCGCGAGGGCCACCGCCGGTTCGAGAAGCTGAACGACGTGCCGGAACTGGCCGGCGTCGCCCGGCAGTTCGACGCCATGGTCGACCGGCTGCGGGAGAGCGCGGCGGCGATCCGCGAGACCGCTGAGGAGAGCGCGCACGCGCTCAAGACCCCGATCGGGGCGATCCGGCAGTCCCTGGAGCCGCTGCGCAACGCGGTTCCGGAGCAGGACCGCCGCGGCCGGCGCGCGATCGAGATCATCGACCAGTGCTGCGCCCGGCTCGGCGAACTCGTTTCCGAGGCCCGCCGGTCGATCGAGGCGGCTGCCCTGATGGCGGACCCGCCGGTCGAGCGGATCGACCTCGGGCAGGTGGTCGCCGGGCTGGTCGAGGAGATGCGCGGCCCGTCCGAGGCGGCGGACGTCCGGCTCGAGGCCCAGGTCGAGCCGGGCGTGACCGTGCTGGGCAGCGACGAGGCGATCGAGACGATCGTGGAGAACCTGGTCGACAACGCCGTCGGGTTCTCGCCGCCCGGCGGTGCGGTGCGGGTGATCGTGGCGGCGGACCGGCACCGGGCGCACCTCAAGGTCATGGACCAGGGCCCCGGGGTCGGCCCGCAGTCGCTCGACCGGATCTTCGAGAAGGGGTTTTCCAGCCGTCCCGGAGCCGGCAGGGAACCGGCGGGCGCCGACCGGAATTTCGGCATGGGACTGTGGATCGTCCGGCGCAACGTCGAGGCGATGAGCGGGACCGTTCGGGTCGAAAACCGGGCCTCGGGCGGCTTCATCGTCGAGATCGTGCTGCCGCTGGCCGGGCCGGCGTGACCCGCGGCGGTCACAGCCTGCTCCGACCTGATCCATCCGGTGCCGATTGGTAAAACGCTGTGTCATTTAAGTATATATTCTGTGTTATTGCTGTGAAGCAAGTGATGGCGTTGTGTTATGTTAAGGATCGGGTTGATTGAATGTTGATGGTTTAGGCTTCTTCATTAAATCTGTCTCCGTGAACAACGCGGAGGCAAGACATGCGAAGCGAATTCGTTGATGCGGTCGAGCAGATGATCCCGACATTGCGGCGGTTCGCGCATTCGCTGGCCCGCAACGCGGCGGACGCCGACGACCTGTTGCAGGACACCCTCGAGCGGGCGCTGGCGCGGGCTCATCAGTTCGAGGCCGGGACCAACCTGAAGGCCTGGCTGTTCACCATCATGCGGAACCGCTTCTACACCGAGTGCCGTCGCCGGCAGCGCGTCCGTGACCATGCCGACGAGCGCCGGCTCGGTGCGGCCGATGGCGACGACAGTGCACTCGGCGGGCAGATCGCCCGGGTCGAGAGCCGGGAGTTCGCCTGGGCGTTCTCGCAGCTCTCGGCCGAGGAGCGCTCGCTCCTGATCATGGCGACCGTCGAGGAGACGCCTTACGAGACCATCGCGCGGTTGCTCGAGGTCGAGATCGGGACGGTGAAGTCCAGGGTCTCCCGGGTGCGCGCCAAACTGCGTCGAATTCAGGAGGAGGACCGTGGCGTCGCGCTGGCGCGCCGCCCGCGTCCCGCGACCGCCGGCCGGATGCTTCCCGCCGCCGCCGCGCTCTCCTGACACGGTAGCCGCCCGGTTTCCGAGACCGGTCCATCCCCGTCGTTCCCCACCCCCTGGTCAGGGAACCGGGCGGCGCCTTCCGGCGTTACTCCCCACGCAGGCATGATCGGCCCTCCAGGCTCGGGCCGTGCGCGCGGGGAGACGCCATGGGTGAAGACCTCGACTTCGGTTCCTGGGAAACCCTGTCCGCCTACATGGACGGGGAACTCGACGACATCGCCGCGGCGATGGTCGAACGCGCGGTCCGATGCGACCCCGAGCTGCAGGAGGCGCTGGCGTCGCTGCGGCGGCAGCGGGCATCGCTGCGGGACTGGGCGGGGCAACTCGACCGCCGGCCGGTCCCGCCCGGCGTGAGGGCGGTCCTCGAGCGGGCCCGCCGGGGGCACGACACCGTTCCCGGCCGGGCCGGAGATAATCCCCCGAAAGAATGATATGACCCACCCTGTGCGGGGACGCACCGACAACGATCGCACAGGGAGGGTGGCATGCAGGTACGTCTGGACGGGCGCACGGCGCTGATTACCGGCGGAAGCCTCGGGGTGGGTCGCGCGATCGCGACGCTGTTCGTGGAGGCCGGGGCCCGCGTGGTGATCGCCTCGCGGCGGGCCGAAGTGCTCGCCGAGGCCTGCGAGGCGGTCGCGGCGAGCGCCGGCACGGCGCCGGTCGCGGTCGCCGCCGACGTCTCCGACGCCGGCGACTGCGCCCGCCTGGTCCGCGAGGCCGAGGCCGCGGTCGGCCCGATCGACATCCTGGTCAACAACGCCGGCACCTCGAAGCGCGGCAAGTTCCTGGAGATCGACGACGCCACCTGGCAGACCGACCTGGACCTCAAGCTGTTCGCGGCGATCCGGCTGGCCCGGCTGGTCGCCCCGGGCATGATCGAGCGGCGCTGGGGCCGGATCATCAACGTGCTGAACACCGGGGCCAAAGCGCCGCCGGCCGAGGGCGCGCCGACCGCCGTCAGCCGGGCCGCCGGCATGGCCCTGACCAAGGTGCTAGCCGGCGAGCTGGCGCCGCACAACGTGCTGGTCAACGCGCTGCTGGTCGGCCGCATCAAGAGCGACCAGTGGGTGCGCCGCCACGAGACCGCGGCGGCCGGCGGGTCGAACGCCACCCTCGACGACTACTATGCCGAAATGGGCAAGAACATCCCGCTCGGCCGGGTCGGCGAGGCCGACGAGTTCGCGGCCGTCGCCTGTCTGCTGGCGTCGGATCTCGGCGGCTATGTCACCGGCACCGCGATCAACGTCGACGGCGGTGCCTGCCCGGTGGTCTGAGCGGTTGCCGCGGTCAGCCTATCCGGATGCGGGTGCGGGCAACCGCCGCGTCCCAGCCGGACAGCAGCCGGCGGCGGGTGGCGGGCGTCATCGACGGCTCGAATCGTCGGTCCAGGGCCCAGGACGACGCCACGTCGTCGAGCGAGCCGTAGATGCCGGCCTGCAGGGCCGCCAGGGCGGCGGCCCCGAGGGCGGTGGTCTCGGTGACGACCGGCCGCTCGACCGGGATCGCCAGGATGTCGGCCAGGAACTGCATCAGCCAGTTGTTCGCCGCCATGCCGCCGTCGACCCGCAGGGTCCCGGGTTTCACGCCGTCTTCGGCCATCGCCCGGAACAGGTCGCGGGTCTGGTAGGCGACCGCTTCCAGGGCGGCGCGCGCCAGGTGGGCGCGGCCGGTGTCGCGGGTCACGCCGAACATGGCGCCGCGCGCCTCGGCGTCCCAGAACGGCGCGCCCAGGCCAGTGAACGCCGGTACCAGGTAAACGCCGCCGGTATCTTCGACGGATCGGGCCAGATGTTCGGTCTCGGCGGCCCGCTCGATCACGCCGAGGCCGTCGCGCAGCCACTGCACGACCGCACCGGACACGAAGATGGCGCCTTCCAGCGCATAGGTGCTCTTGCCGCCGATCCGGTAGCACAGGGTGCCGAGCAGGCGGTTGTGCGAGCGCACCGGGGTGTCGCCGGTGTTCAGGATCACGAAGCAGCCGGTGCCGTAGGTCGACTTGATGTCGCCCGGCCGGAAGCAGGCCTGGCCGACGGCGGCGGCCTGCTGGTCGCCGGCGATGCCGAGCACGGGCAGCCGGTGGCCCAGCACCGACGGGTCGGTCTCACCGAAATCGGCGGCGCAGTCACGGATCTCCGGCAGCAGCGACGGCGGCACCTGGAAGATCGCCAGCAGCTCGTCGTCCCATTCCCCGGACACCAGTCCGCACAGGTTGGTGCGGGCGGCGTTGGTGGCGTCGGTGACGTGCACCCGCCCGCCGGTCAGCCGCCACATCAGGAAGCTGTCGACCGTGCCGAACGCCAGCTCGCCGCGCGCCGCGCGGTCGCGGGCACCGTCGACGTGGTCGAGGATCCAGGCGGCCTTGGTGGCGGAGAAGTACGGGTCGAGCAGCAGGCCGGTGCGGTCGGTGACCAGGTCCTCGAGGCCGTCCTCGCGCAGCCGGGCGCACACCCCGGCGGTGCGCCGGTCCTGCCAGACGATGGCGTTGTGGATGGCGCGGCCGGTCTCGCGGTCCCACACGATGGTGGTCTCGCGCTGGTTGGTGATGCCGAGCGCGGCGACCCGCAGCCCGGCGGCAGCGGCGGCGTCGATCGCCTCGCGGGTGACCGCCAGCGTGGTCGACCAGATTTCCTCGGGGTCGTGCTCGACCCAGCCGCTCGCCGGATAGATCTGGCGGAACTCGCGCTGGGCGACCGCCGCGATCGAGCCGTCGGCCCGGAACACGATGGCGCGGCTGCTCGTGGTGCCCTGGTCGATCGCCACGATCGCGCGGCTGTCCGCCATGCCATCCTCCCTAGAATGTCCCGTTCCGCGGTTCCACCGATGCCGGACCGGGCGGGTTTCGTTCGTGGATTTTCGATTGAGAAAGAAAATCGAAAACGCCTACCCTTTTCCAGAAAAAAGAAAACGAGGTCCGGTCATGGACAAGGCGACCCGGCGGCGCGGCCGCATCCGTGAGATCGTTACCGAGCGCGGCTATGCGTCGATCGACGAGCTGGTCCGGTTGTTCGAGGTGACCCCGCAGACCATCCGGCGCGACATCAACCACCTGGCCGAGCGCGGCGACCTCAAGCGCTACCACGGCGGCGCCGGGCTGTCGTCGAGCGTCGAGAACGCGCCCTACGACCGCCGGCGGCTGGCGTTCGATGCCGAGAAGCAGGCGATCGGCTACAAGGTGGCGGCCGAGATCCCGGACCATTCCTCGCTGTTCATCAACATCGGCACGACCACCGAGGCGGTGGCGCGGGCGCTGCTGGACCACACCGGCCTGCGGGTGATCACCAACAACCTGAACGTCGCGCAGATCCTGATCGGCAACCCGAGCTTCGAGGTCATCATCGCCGGCGGCGTGGTGCGCAACCGCGACGGCGGGATCGTCGGCGAGTCGGCCACCGACCTGATCCAGCAGTTCCGGGTCGACGTCGGCGTCATCGGGATCAGCGGCATCGCCGACGATGGCTCGCTGTTGGATTTCGACTATCGCGAGGTCCGCGTCGCCCAGTCTATCGTGCGCAATTCCGAAAAAGTCTTCCTGTGCGCCGACAACTCGAAATTCGGCCGCAAGGCGATGGTGCGCCTCGGGCATATCTCGCAGATGCATACGCTTTTCACCAACGATCCGGTCCCGGAGCCGTTCGCCGAGGTTTTCCGTCATCACAACGTTCGCGTGGTGACCGTCGAGGCCTGAAGCCGGCAATTTCGTTTGCGAAAATTCTGACCCTCCTGTACGACTCCGAAGCCTCAAATTCGAAAAGAGGGCCTTGTCTCTGACGGGCAAGGGCTCCGGGTCCGGGAGGTCAGGTGAACACGCCATTGGCGAGTGTTGACGTTCTGGTGGTGGGCGGCGGCATCAACGGTGCCGGCATCGCCCGGGACGCTGCCGGCCGCGGCCTGTCGGTGGTGCTGGCCGAGAAGGGCGACCTGGCCTCGGCGACCTCCTCGGCCAGCACCAAGCTCGTCCACGGCGGCCTGCGCTATCTCGAGCACTACGAGTTCCGGCTGGTCCGCGAGGCGCTGAAGGAGCGCGAGGTCCTGCTGCGCGCGGCGCCGCACATCATCTGGCCGCTGCGCTTCGTGTTGCCGCATCACCGGGGACTGCGGCCGGCCTGGCTGCTGCGCCTCGGGCTGTTCCTGTACGATCATCTGGGGGGCCGTGACCTGCTGCCGGGCACCCGGGTGATCGATCTCGACCGCTCGCCGGTCGGCACCCCGCTGAAGACCGACTACCGACTCGGCTTCGAGTACTCCGACTGCTGGGTCGAGGACACCCGGCTGGTGGTCCTGAACGCCATCGACGCGCGCGAGCGCGGCGCCGAGATCCTGACCCGAACGGCACTGGTCGACGCCCGGGTCGAGAACGGCGTCTGGCTGGCCCGCCTGCAGGGCCCGGACGGCGAGCGCACGGTGCGGGCGCGCGCCGTGGTGAACGCCGCCGGTCCGTGGGTGGCCGATGTCCTGGGCGGGCGGCTCGGCGTGAACTCCGGCAGCGCGGTCCGGCTGGTCAAGGGCAGCCACGTGGTGGTGCCGCGGCTGTACGAGCACGACCGCTGCTACATCTTCCAGAACTCCGACGGCCGGATCATCTTCGCGATCCCCTACGAGGGCGCGTTCACGCTGATCGGTACCACCGACGAGGACTACAAGGGCGACCCGGGGGCGGCGGCGATCAGCGAGGACGAGATCGCCTATCTGTGCCGGCTGACCGCCGAGTACTTCCAGGCGCCGGTCACGCCGGCCGACGTGGTGTGGAGCTATTCCGGCGTGCGGCCACTGTACGACGACGGCGCCAGCAAGGCCCAGGAGGCGACCCGCGACTACGTGCTGGAGTGGTCGGAGACCGGCGGGGCGCCGGCGCTGAGCGTGTTCGGCGGCAAGATCACCACCTACCGCCGGCTCGCCGAGGCGGCGATGGAGCACCTGAAGCGCAGCTTCCCGCGGCTGGGCCCGTCGTGGACCGCGTCCGCGCCGCTGCCCGGCGGCGATTTCGAGCCGCGCGGCGTCGACGCCCTGGTCGGCGAGCTGCGGAGGCGGCTCCCCGGTCTCGGCCATACCGATGCGCGCCGGCTGGTGCGGGCCTACGGGACCCGGGTCTGGACGGTGATCGGGGACGCGGCGTCGGCCGCCGAGCTCGGGAACGCCTTCGGCGCCGGGCCGACCGAGGCCGAGGTCGCCTACCTGATGGACAACGAGTGGGCGCTGCGGGCCGCGGACGTGGTCTGGCGGCGCACCAAGCTCGGACTGCGAATGACAGAACAAGAGATCCGCCGGCTCGACGACTGGATGGTCGCGCGCACGGCGGGCGGAAATCTGGGAGGACAACGTGGCACGGAGAGAGTGGCGGGCGGCGGATAGGATACCGCCGACGGCGGCCGTGCCGACCAGGGGAGGCACGGCGCAATGGACCTGAGCCCCCATCGCGCGACCCGCAGGGTCGGGCGCGACACCCGTATTTGCGAATTCGCCATCCTTGCGATCGGCCGCGATCCCGGTCCCCGGACCGCCAGCGTGCCGCACGATCCGACACCGGCCGGCCATGCGCCGACCCAGCCCCTGCGAGGGGCCCGCCGACTGTCGGTTTACAGGCCGCCGGACGCCCGACCGGCCGCGCCGAATGCCCTGGCCTTCGCCAGATGCGACTTCGGGCCAATCACGACGAACCAGACATCGCCATCACCTCGTCTCGGCCGCACGTCGGTCACGGGGAGTGGAAGCTGCCGGGACGCAGAACGTGCGCCCTGGTCCGGCAGCGCAAATCAACGTGCGCACACTGGGAGGTAGTGAGCATGTCGATCCGAACGACATTGCCGGCAGCCGCGCTGCTGGTAGCGATGTTCGGAGCATCCTCGGCCTTCGCGGACGAAGCGGCCGCGAAGAAGTGGATCGACTCCGAATTCCAGCCTTCGACGCTCTCCAAGGACGAGCAGATGAAGGAGATGATGTGGTTCGCCAAGGCGGCGGAACCCTTCAAGGGCATGGAGATCAACGTGCTGTCGGAGGGGATTCCGACGCACACTTACGAAGCGGAGGTGCTGGCCAAGGCTTTCGAGGAGATCACCGGCATTAAGGTTAACCACCAGATCCTCGGCGAGGGCGAGGTGGTGCAGGCGGTCCAGACGCAGATGCAGACGAACCGCAACCTCTATGACGGCTACGTCAACGACTCCGACCTGATCGGCACGCATTCGCGCCTGCAGAGCGCGATCAACCTCACCGACTGGATGGCCGGCGAGGGCAAGGACGTCACCAATCCGATGCTCGACCTCGACGACTTCATGGGCAAGTCGTTCACCACCGGGCCGGACGGCAAGCTGTGGCAGTTGCCCGACCAGCAGTTCGCCAACCTGTACTGGTTCCGCAAGGACTGGTTCGATCGGCCGGACCTCAAGGAGAAGTTCAAGGCCAAGTACGGCTACGAGCTCGGTGTCCCGGTCAACTGGTCGGCCTACGAGGACATCGCCGAGTTCTTCACCAACGACGTGAAGGAGATCGACGGCGTCCGGGTCTACGGCCACATGGACTACGGCAAGCGGGCCCCCGACCTCGGCTGGCGGATGACCGACGCCTGGCTGTCGATGGCCGGCGAGGCCGATGTCGGCATCCCGAACGGCCGCCCGGTCGACGAGTGGGGCATCCGCATGGAGAAGGGGTCGTGCAACCCGGTCGGCGCCTCGGTGTCGCGCGGCGGCGGCGCCAACAGCCCGGCGGCGGTCTACGCCGTCCGTAAGTGGGACGAGTGGCTCCGGCAGTACGCCCCGCCGGGTGCCGCCGACCTCGACTTCTACCAGTCGCTGCCGGCACTGGCGCAGGGCAACGTCGCCCAGCAGATCTTCTGGTACTCGGCGTTCACCGCGACCATGGTGCAGCCGAAGGCCCAGGGCAACAACACGGTCGACGAAGCCGGCAAGCCGCTGTGGCGGATGGCGCCGTCGCCGCATGGCCCGTACTGGAAGGAAGGCTCCCAGCGCGGCTACCAGGACGCCGGCTCGTGGACCCTGTTCAACTCCACGCCGGTCGATCGTCGCAAGGCCGCGTGGCTGTACGCCCAGTTCGTGGTGTCGAAGACCGTCGACGTGAAGAAGAGCCACGTCGGGCTGACCTTCATCCGCGACAGCACCGTGCGCCACAAGTCGTTCACCGAGCGGGCGCCGAACCTCGGCGGTCTGATCGAGTTCTATCGCTCGCCGGACCGTGTGGCGTGGACGCCGACCGGCGTCAACGTGCCGGACTACCCGAAGCTCGCCCAGCTGTTCTGGCAGAACATCGGTGACGTCAACTCGGGTGCGTTCACCCCGCAGCAGGCGATGGACCGGCTGGCCGAGCAGATGGACCAGGTGATGGCCCGCATGCAGGCGGTCGACGAGTCCAACAACGTCTACCACGGCTGCGGACCGCGCCTGAATCCGAAGAGCGATCCGTCGAAGTGGCTGAGCAAGGACCACGCGCCGTGGGCCAAGCTCGACAACGAGAAGCCGAAGGGCGAGACGATCGCCTATGACGAGCTGATCAAGCGCTGGACCGAGAACCAGTAGGCGACGGCTCGGACTTCGACTCTTCGGGGCGGGCGCGGTCGATGCCCGCTCCGGAGGGTCCTCTCGCAGATCCACGTGGCGACCACGGAACTGGCACCCGGCGATGTCCCTGGAACTGAAACGGATCACCAAGCGCGTCGGCGCCGAGACCACCATCCACGAGACCAGCCTCGTGCTCGAGGAACGGTCGTTCAACACGCTGCTCGGGCCGACCCTGGCCGGCAAGACCACGCTGATGCAGCTGATGGCCGGGCTCGACCGCCCTACCTCGGGCGAGATCTGGTTCCGCGGCGAGAACGTCACCGGCGTTCCGGTCCAGAAGCGCAATGTCGCGATGGTCTACCAGCAGTTCATCAACTACCCGAATTTCACGGTGTACGAGAACATCGCCTCGCCGCTGCGGGTCGCCCGCATGGCGGCCGCCGAGATCGACCGGCGGGTCATGCACGCCGCCGAGCTGCTGCGCCTGACGCCGATGCTGAAGCGCCGGCCGGCCGAGCTGTCGGGCGGTCAGCAGCAGCGCACCGCGATCGCGCGGGCGCTGGTCAAGGACGCCGACCTGGTGCTGCTCGACGAGCCGCTCGCCAACCTCGACTACAAGCTGCGCGAGGAACTCAGGGACGAGCTGCCGCGGTTCTTCGCGGACCGCAACTGCATCGTGGTTTACGCCACCACCGAGCCCGGCGAGGCCCTGCTGTTCGGCGGCAACACCGCGACCCTGCACGCCGGCGGCATCACCCAGTTCGGCGAGACCGCGGCGCTGTACCGGCGCCCCGCCGATCTGGTCACCGCCCGGGTGTTCTCCGACCCGCCGATCAACACCGCGCAGGTCGTCAAGCGGGGCGGCGAGATCCGGCTCGGCGACTTCCGGCTGCCGGTCGGACAGGCCGCCGCCGGGCTGCCCGACGGCTCTTACGTCATCGGCATCCGCCCGCATCACGTGACGCCGTCGCCGGTCACGGCGAACGCGGCTCCGATCGATGGCACCGTCGTGATCGCCGAGCTCAGCGGCTCGGAGAGCGCGGTGCACTTCGACATCGACGGCCAGACCTGGGTCTCGCAGTCGCCCGGCATCCATCCGTTCGAGGTCGGGTCGGTCGCCCGGCTCTACGTCGACATGGACCACGCGATGTTCTTCGACCTCGACCACCGCCGCGTCGAAGGAGCCGAATGATGGCGCAGATACAGCTTCGCGAGCTTCGCCACAGCTACGTCGACCAGCCGGCGGCCGACAGCGACTGGGCGCTCAAGCGCCTGACGATCGACTGGGCCGACGGCGGCGCCTATGCCCTGCTCGGCCCGTCCGGCTGCGGCAAGACCACCCTGCTGAACGTGATCTCGGGCCTGCTGCGGCCGACCGGCGGGCAGATCCTGTTCGACGGCCGCGACGTTACCGACGCCTCGCCCGAACAGCGCAACATCGCCCAGGTGTTCCAGTTCCCGGTCATCTACGACACCATGACGGTCTACGACAATCTCGCCTTCCCGCTGCGCAACCGCGGGGTCGACGCCCGCGAGGTCGACCGCCGGGTGCGCGAGGTCGCCGAGATGCTCGAGCTCGACGACATGCTCCGGCACCGCGCCGCCGGGCTGACCGCCGACGGCAAGCAGAAGATCTCGCTCGGCCGCGGCCTCGCCCGCTCGGACGTCAACGTCATCATGTTCGACGAGCCGCTGACGGTCATCGACCCGCACCTGAAGTGGGTGCTGCGGTCCAAGCTGAAGGAGCTGCACCAGCGCATCCGCGTCACGATGATCTACGTCACCCACGACCAGACCGAGGCGTTGACCTTCGCCGACCAGGTGGTGGTGATGAACGACGGCGAAATCGTGCAGACCGGCACGCCGGTCGAGCTGTTCGAGCGCCCGAACCACACCTTCGTCGGGCACTTCATCGGCTCGCCGGGCATGAACGTGCTGCCCTGCGAGATCGCCGGCGGCCGGGCGACGTTCGCCGGCCTGCCGGTCGACAGCGTGAACGCCGGCGCCTACCGCGGCGACGGCGGCCGGCTGGAGCTCGGTGTCCGCCCGGAGTTCGTGAGCTTCGCCCCGGCGGGCGCTGATGACGGCATCCCGGTCCGGATCGTGAAGGCGCTCGACGCCGGCCGCCACCGCATCGTCGAGACCGAGCACGCCGACCACAAGATCAAGCTGCTGGTTCCGGAGGGCGAGGCGATACCGGGCGACACCGCGCATGTGCGGCTCGCGCCGGAGCGTACCTGGGTCTATCGCGACGGCTGGCTGGTGACCGGCAAGGGGGCAGCGCGATGAACAAGACGGTCAATCAACGCGCCTGGTGGTTCGTCCTGCCGGTCGTCCTGCTGGTGGCGTTCAACGCCGTCATCCCGCTGATGACGGTGGTCAACTATTCGGTCCAGGAGTCGTTCGGCTCCAACATGTTCTTCTGGTCCGGCGTGCGCTGGTTCGAGGAGGTCCTGCGCTCCGAGCGCTTCCACGCCTCGCTGCTGCGCCAACTCGCGTTCACCGCGGCGATCCTGGCGATCGAGGTGCCGCTGGGGCTGGCGATCGCGCTGGCGATGCCGCGCCGCGGGCCGTGGGTCTCGGTCTGCCTGGTGCTGATGGCGCTGCCGCTGCTGATCCCGTGGAACGTGGTCGGGGCGATGTGGAACATCATGGCGCTGCCGACCATCGGCCTGCTCAGCGAGACGCTCCACGCCCTCGGCTTCGACTACAACTACACGCGCGAGCCCGGGGCCGCCTGGTTCACCGTGATCCTGATGGACGTCTGGCACTGGACGTCGCTGGTGGTCCTGCTGTGCTACGCCGGGCTGGTGTCGATCCCGGATGCCTACTACCAGGCGGCCAAGATCGACGGCGCGCGGCCCTGGGCGGTGTTCCGCTACATCCAGCTGCCGAAGCTGCGCTACGTACTGACCATCGCCATCCTGCTGCGGTTCATGGACTCGTTCATGATCTACACGGAGGTCGTGGTGCTGACCGGCGGTGGCCCCGGCACCGCCACCACCTTCCTGTCGATCGACCTGGTGAAGACCGCGCTCGGCCAGTTCGACCTCGGCCCGGCGGCGGCGATGTCGCTGGTCTACTTCCTGATCATCCTGCTCATGAGCTGGCTGTTCTACACGCTCATGATGCGCAACCAGTCGAGGTAGGCCCATGCGCGCGCGATACTGGGTGCCGACCCTCTACATCGTCTTCCTGCTGCTGCCGATCTACTGGCTGCTGAACATGTCGTTCAAGACGACGAACGAGATTCTCGGCGGCTTCAGCCTGTGGCCGCACGAGTTCACGCTGGAGAACTACCGCGTCATCTTCACCGACGCGACCTGGTACAACGGCTACATCGCGTCGATCCAGTATGTCGCCCTGAACACCGTGCTGTCGGTGGCGGCGGCGCTGCCGGCGGCGTACGCGTTCTCGCGCTACCGGTTCCTCGGCGACAAGCACCTGTTCTTCTGGCTGCTGACCAACCGGATGGCGCCGCCGGCGGTGTTCGCTCTGCCGTTCTACCAGCTGTACTCGGCGGTCGGGCTGTTCGACACGCCGTTCGCGGTGGCGCTGGCGCACACCCTGTTCAACATCCCGCTGGCGGTGTGGATCCTCGAGGGCTTCATGTCCGGCGTGCCGAAGGAACTGGACGAGACCGCCTATGTCGACGGCTACTCGTTCTGGGGCTTCTTCATCAGGATCTTCATCCCGACGATCGCCGCCGGGATCGGCGTCGCCTGCTTCTTCTGCTTCATGTTCTCCTGGGTCGAGCTGCTGCTGGCGAAGACCCTGACGGCGGTCGACGCCAAGCCGATCGCGGCCCTGATGACCAAGACCGCGAGCACCTCGGGCTACCAGCTCGGCCTGCTCGCCGCCGCCGGGTCGTTGACCCTGATCCCGGGGGCCGTGGTGATCTATTTCGTGCGCAACTACATCGCCAAGGGCTTCGCCCTGGGCCGGGTGTGAGGGAGGCCGCGATGCAGGGAACCTCGGTCTTTGCGTGGATGGCGTGGACCTGGCCGACGGCGGCGTTCTTCGCCTTCATCGTGCTGTGCCTGGTCGGTATGACGGTGTGGGAGTTCCGCAGCCCCGGCGGGGCGCCGCGGCACGGCATCCTCGGGCTCGACACGACCCGCGGCGACCGGCTGTTCATCTCGCTGCTGGGCAGCGCCTTCATCTTCCTGGCGTGGCTGGGTCTGGTCGGCACCCCGTTGTGGGCGCCGCTGGTCATCGCAGTGCTGTATGCGGGCGCGGTGTTCCGCTGGGTGTAGCGATCCGCGACCCCGGCGGAGGCCCGGCGCGAGAACCGGGCGACGTAAGTCCCCTTCCCGGGTGACGACGCAGACTGGGCGGGATCCGCGAGGATCCCGCCCGTTTTCTTTGGCGTCGGAAAACAGATCCCCGCCCTGCGCGGCTTCGCCGCTGCGGCCGATCCGGGACCCGCCCGGCCTCAGGCCGCCCGGATCCGCGCCAGGAAGCCGTCGACCTGGGCGCGCAGGGACTCGGCGTTGCGCGACAGTTCGCCGGCGGCGTCCAGCACCTGCGACGACGCCGAGCCGGTCTCGGTCGCCGAGCGGGTGACCTCGGCGATGGTGAACGACACGTCGTGGGTGCCGGTCGACGCCTCCTGAACGTTGCGGGCGATCTCGCGGGTCGCGGCACCCTGCTCCTCGACCGCCGAGGCGATCGCGGTCGCGATCTCGTTGATCTGCTCGATGGTGTTCCCGATCAGCCGGACCGCCTGCACCGACTGGTTGGTGGCGGTCTGCATCTCGGCGATCTTGGTGCTGATCTCCTCGGTCGCGGTGGCGGTCTGGTTGGCCAGACTCTTCACCTCGGAGGCCACGACCGCGAAGCCCTTGCCTGCTTCGCCCGCACGGGCGGCTTCGATCGTGGCGTTCAGCGCCAGCAGGTTGGTCTGCTCGGCGATGTCCTGGATCAGCTTGACCACGTCGCCGATCCGCTGCGCGGCCTCGGCCAGCCCGTGGATCTGGTCGTTGGTACGGGTCGCCTGCTCGGTGGCGTCGCCGGCGATCCGGGTCGACTCGGTGACCTGCCGACTGATCTCGGCGATCGAGCTCGACAGCTCCTCGGCGGCGCTGGCCGCCGACTGCACGTTGGTCGAGGCCTGCTCGGACGCGCTGGCGACCGCCTGCGACTGCCGGCTGGTCTCCTCGGCGGTCGCCGACATCGACTGGGCGGTCGACTGCAGCTGGGTCGAGGCCGACGATACGATCTGCACGACCCCCGTCACGCTCGCTTCGAACTCGTCCGCGAGGCGCTGCATGGCGGCCCGTTTCTCCGCCTCGTTGCGGGACTTGGCCTGCTCCTGCTCGCTGCGGATGCGCTCGGCCTCGACCATGCTGTCCTTGAACACCTGGACGGTGCCGGCCATCACCCCGATCTCGTCGCGGTCCTCGCTGGACGGCACGTCCACCGTCAGGTCCTGCGCGGCCAGTCGCTGCATGACGGCAGCCAGCCCGTTCATGCGGGTGGTCATGGAGCGGACCAGCCACAGTCCGAAGACCAGCACCACGACGCCGGCGCCGCCCGCGACGGCCAGGACCGCGGCCCGCATCATGTCGCGGGAGGTGGTGAGTTCATTGCCGGCGGTCTGGGCCTTCTCGCGGTTGGCGTCCAGCATCGCGCCGACGGCTTCCGAGATCGCGTCGACGCTGGCGCCGTACTCGCCGTTGATCAACTCGTTGGCCTGGACCTGGGCGAAGCTGTTGGCGAAGTCGAAGACCTGGGTACCGGTGGCGTTCACCGGCTCAAGCTTGGCGGCGATATCGCCGATCGAGGCGGCGGTGTCCGGGTCGGCGGTCTCGCGGGCGGTGGCCAGGGTCTCCTGGAAGGTCTGCATGGTCGCCACGAACTGCTCGCGCAGCGACGCCTGCCGGTCCAGGTCGAGCTCGGCGGCGGCGCCGGTGACCAGTCCGCGCTGCGTCTCGACCAGCAGCGACACCCGCGACCCGAACTGGAAGTTCCGGACTGCGCTGCCGAGACTGTCGCCGGCCTCGGCCATCCGGCCGGAACCGTAGACGGCCGCAGCCGAGACGGCGGCCAGCGCGCCGCAGGCGACCAGCATCAGGATATACAACTTAGCCTTGAATGTGAGCGACATCGAATTGCGGGTCGAGGCGGTCGTCACCGTGTGCTCCTCAGCTTGGCGGACGGTCGGTCCGGTTGTTCCGGAGGCGACTACTTTGTCCATTGCACGTGGGTCTGTCGAGTTACGCGAGGTGGCTGGCTTTTTATAAGTATTGCGTGTACTTTAACCATGTCCACAACGCTATCCCCGGGTACTTACCAAACCGTTAAATGGCGATGGTGCCATCGTGCCGGGGCAGTTGTGCGGTCGGGGCGACCCCGATAACGTGACGGCCCGACGGCAATTGCGCCGTCGTGGGCGGCGGGAGCCTACCGGCCGCCCGGTTTCTGAGAGGATTGATCGAGGTGACCACGGCCAGTCGCGCCCCCGAAGGAGCGGCGCCGGCCGGCGAGGCCGATAGCGCCTACGCCTGGTATCGGCTCGCCATGTCGCTGCTGGTCAGCATGATCGGCGGTGTCGGCCTGTGGTCGGTGGTGGTGACCCTGCCGGCGGTCGAGGCCGAGTTCCAGGTGGCCCGCGCCGACGCCGCGCTGCCCTACACCATGACCATGGTCGGGTTCGCGGTCGGCGGCATCATGATGGGCCGCCTGGCCGACCGGTTCGGCATCCTGGTGCCGCTGCGCGGCGGTACCGTCGCCTTGGCGCTCGGCTATGCGCTGTCCAGCCAGGCGACCAGCCTGTGGCAGTTCGTGGCGGCCCAGGGCCTGCTGATCGGCCTGCTCGGCAGCTCGGCGACCTTCGGACCGATCATCTCCGACGTGTCGCTGTGGTTCGTGCGCCGCCGCGGCATCGCGGTGGCGATCGGGGCGAGCGGCAGCTACCTGGCCGGCACCGTATGGCCGCCGGTGGTGCAGGCGATGATGGATGCCTGGGGCTGGCGCGAGACCCATCTGGCGATCGCGGCGTTCTGCTTCGTCACCCTGCTGCCGCTGTCGGCGACCCTGCGCCGCCGGGCGCCGTCGACCCTGGCCACCGCGTCGGCCTCGGTGGTGCACAAGCCGGCGTCCGGGCCGGCCGCGCCCCCGATGTCGCCGTCGGCGCTGCAGACCCTGCTGATGCTGGCGGGCGTGGCGTGTTGCGTGGCCATGGCGATGCCGCAGGTCCATATCGTCGCCTACTGCTCCGACCTCGGCTACGGCACCGCGCGCGGCGCCGAGATGCTGTCGCTGATGCTCGGCGCCGGCATCGTCAGCCGGCTGACCTTCGGCTGGATCGCCGACCGCATCGGCCCGCTGCCGACGCTGCTGCTGGCGTCGCTGCTGCAGGCGCTGTCGCTGCTGCTGTTCCTGCCGTTCGACAGCGTCGCGGCGCTGTACGTGGTGTCGGCGCTGTTCGGGCTGTCGCAGGGCGGCATCGTGCCGACCTACGCGCTGATCGTCCGGCAGTTCTTCCCGCCGTCCCAGGCCGGCACCCGGGTCGGCCTGGTGCTGTCGGCGACGCTGGTCGGCATGGCGCTGGGCGGCTGGATGTCCGGTGCGCTCTACGACCTGACACTGTCCTACCAGGCGGCGTTCCTGAACGGCCTGGCCTGGAACCTCGTCAACGCGGCGATCGCCCTGTTCCTGCTGCTGCAGCTCGGCCGGCGACGGCCGGCGGCGGCGGTCGCCTGACTCCGAAACCGGCTCGAAAGGAGGACCCGCAATGCCGATTTCCGCCCGCTACGTGCTGATGGCCAGCATGGACGTCGATCCCGACAAGGACGCGATCTTCAACGAGGTCTACGACCAGGAGCACGTGCCCTACCTGCTGGAGGTGCCGGGCGTGCTGTCGGTGACCCGGGCGACCGCCGAGCCGCTGGCGATGATGCTGGGCGGCGAGCGGCGCGAGATGCCGTTCGAGGGGCCGCGCTACACCGCGATCTACGAGATCGAGAGCCCGGACGTGGTGCTGAGCCCGGAATGGGCCGCTGCCGTCGAGCGCGGCCGCTGGCCGAGCGAGGTCCGGCCCTACACCCGCAACCGCCAGCACAAGCTGTTCAAGGTCAGCTGACGGCGTCGGGCGGCACCGTCGCGGACGACGCCGCCCCGTTGCGTCCGCGTCAGGAGCCCTGCAGGCCGCGCGCCAGATCGACCAGGGTCAGGAAGCCGGCGCGGTAGCCCAGCGGGTCGTCGCCGCGGGCGCCGCGCGCCAGCTCGAGCACGTCGCCGTAGTCGAACCCGCCGGTGTGCTCGCCGCCGCGCAGGATCTGACCGAACGCCGCCACCGCCGCGGCGAAACGCAGGTCGGCACTGGCTTCGATCGAGCCCGACCCTTCGAGCAGGCTCGCCGCCAGCGGCTGCTCGATCAGCCGGCTGCGGTCCTGCCCGGGCAGCTTGTAGCGCAGCTTCAGGAACGCGAACTCCGCGGCGTCCGGCGAGACCGCGGCCGGACCCGTCGTGCCGTAGCGCAGCGGGTCGACCGAGCCGCGGCCGCCGGCCGGCACGATCTCGTACAGCGCCGTGACCGTGTGCCCGGCGCCGATGTCGCCGGCGTCGACCCTGTCGTTGTTGAAGTCGGCGCGCTTCAGCACCCGGTTCTCGAAGCCGATCAGGCGGTACTCCGCGACCTTGGCCGGGTTGAACTCGACCTGCACCTTCACGTCCTGGGCGATGGTGAACAGGGTCGAGCTCATCTCGTTGACCAGCACCTTGCGGGCCTCCGCCAGGCCGTCGATATAAGCGTAGTTGCCGTTGCCGACGTCGGCGATCTGCTCCATCAGCGCTTCCTGGTAGTTGCCGGTTCCGAAGCCGAGCGTGGTCAGCGTGATCCCGGTCCGGCGTTTGGCCGCGATCAGCTCCCTGAGTTGTCCGACGTCGGAGACGCCGACGTTGAAGTCGCCGTCGGTGGCCAGCAGCACGCGGTTGACGCCGCCGTCGATGCGGGCCCGCTCGGCCAGCTCGTAGGCCCGCTTCAGCCCGGCACCGCCGGCGGTGCCGCCGCCGGCCTGCAGCCCGTCGAGCGCCGCCCTGATCTCGGCCTTGCGGTCGCCCGGGGTCGGCTCCAGCACGGTGCCGGCGCGGCCGGCGTAGGTCACCACCGCGATCCGGTCGCGGGCGGTCAGCTGATCGGTCAGCATCTTCAGGCTCTGGACCACCAGAGGCAGCTTGTCCCGGGCCTGCATGGAGCCGGAGACGTCGACCAGGAACACCAGGTTGGCCGCCGGCCGGTCCGCGCGATCGATGTCGTAGCCCTTGATGCCGATCTGCAGCAGGAAGCTGTCCGGGTTCCACGGCGTGCGGGCCACCTCGGTGGTGACCGCGAACGGGGTCCCGGCGTCGGCCGGCCGGGCGTAGCCGTAGTCGAAGTAGTTGACCAGTTCCTCGACCCGCACCGCATCGGCCGGCGGCATCGTGCCGGCGTTCAGGAACCGGCGGACGTTGCTGTACGAACCGGTGTCGACGTCGACGCCGAAGGTCGACACCGGGTGCTCGGCCGCCAGCCGGACCGGGTTGCTGTCGATCGGCTGGTAGCTCTCGCGGTTCCTGGCGAGCGGCGGGAGGGCCGGCGCGGCGAACAGCCCCTGGGCCCGGGCCCTGGCGGGCGACGGTCCGGCCGGCGCCGGGGCGACGGCGGTGCTCCCCAGGGCCCGGTCGAAAGCATGGTCGGGCTGGGTCTCGCAGCCTGCGAGCAGGGCGATGGCGGCCAATGCCGCCATGGCACCGGCGCGATGGGCGATCGTGCGCATTCGGGTCCTCCCCCTTCGGATGGAACGGAACCGGGTGAGGAGACGGCGGTATTGCGGCGCAGGCCGGACCGTTGCAGGGCGAAAGCGGGTTCAAACGGGGCAATGCAGGGGCAGCACGCGATATCGAGGTCGTCCGCACATGCGGGGAGCTCAGAACACGCTCCAGCCCATCTCGTCGGCCAGCAGCTCGAGCGCGATGGTCCCGGCGTGCGAGTTGCCGTTGGCGTTCAGGCCCGGCGACCAGACGGCAATCGCAGCGCGTTTCGGCACGACCGCCAGGATGCCGCCACCGACCCCGCTCTTGCCCGGCAGGCCGATGCGGAAGGCCACGTCGCCCGATGCGTCGTAGTGCCCGCACGTCAACATCAGGGCGTTGATGCGCCGGGCGCGCTCGGCCGCCACGACCTGCTCGCCGGTCAGGGGATCCCGGCCGCCGGCGGCCAGGAACAGCCCGGCGCGCGCCAGCTGCACGCAGTTCATGCTGAGGGCGCACTGGTGGAAGTAGACGGACAGCGCGTCGTCGACCGGATTGCGGAGCCGGCCGAAGCTGGCCAGGAAATGCGCGAGGCTGTAGTTGCGGTGTCCGGTCTCGGACTCGGAGCGCGCGACCTCGTCGTCGATCGCCACCGTCGGGTCGTCGGCCCGCCGCCGTACGAAGCCGAGGATCTCGTCGATCGTCGTCCGTGGCGGCCGGCCGTCCAGCAGCACGTCGGTGACCACGATGGCGCCGGCGTTGATGAATGGGTTGCGCGGTATGCCGCCTTCGCGCTCGAGCTGCACGATCGAGTTGAAGGCGGATCCCGACGGCTCGCGACCGATGCGCTCCCAGAGGCTCTGGCCGACCTTGCCGAGCGCCAGGGTCAGCGTGAAGACCTTGGAGATGCTCTGGATCGAGAACGGCATCCGGGCGTCGCCGGCGGTCCAGACCTGGCCGTCTACCGAAACCACGGCGATTCCGAACCGCGACGGGTCGACCCGCGCCAGCGCCGGGATGTAGCCGGCCACGTGGCCTTCCGTCAGGTGCCGTCGCGCCCGCTCGGCGACCCGTTCGAGCGTCGAGGTCAGGTCCATCGTGCGATGCCCCCGGCCGATGCGCTCAGACCGGCACCGGCGCCTCCCGGTCCGGCGACCAGCGCCAGGATTCCGCGTCGCGCCGGATCGCGACGCCGCCGACCCAGCGTTCCGGAGGCCGGCAGGCCAGCCAGTCGACCCGCCGGTCCAGCACGTCGTGGCCGTCATAAGTCAGGACCAGCCGGCGGTGAGGCCAGGGTTCCAGCGCGGTCGCCGGATCGACCGCGAACGGCGGCCGCTCGGCCCGGTTCATCGCCGCGATGACGGCCCACAGCATCAGGTCGCCGAGGAACGGCAGCGGCTCGGTCTCGCGGGTCAGGACGCCGAACACCCGGCCGGCGGTGTCCGGCTCCGGTCGCAGGGCCGTCAGCGCCAGCCGCTCGGTCAGGGCCAGCCCGTCGGTCGTCCAGGGCAGTTCCTGGAGGTGGCGGTGGAGGGCCCCCGCCATGGTCGGCAGCTCCGGCGTGCCGGCGGTGGCGATCGCGTGCAGGGCGCTCGGGTCCGGTGCCCGCAGCGCCGCCCAGACCTCGGTGCCGAGCGCCAGCTGGGTGTCGAGCACCGGCGTCCGGGTCGACCACAGGCTGCGCAGCTCGACCGGGCTGAGCTGGCCGAGGCCGATGAAGCGGTCGATCAGCGGGAACCGGTCGATGCAGATGAGTTCCAGCCGCGGCGGTAGGGCGTTCGCGGCGAAGTGCGCCAGGACCCGCGCCAGAATCAGCTGGTCGTAGGAGTCGTGCTCGAACCACAGCACGACCCGGTCGTAGCCGTCGGCGGCCGACGCCAGCCCCTCGGCCTCGGCGTCCAGCCGCCGCCGCGCCTCGGCCGGCGGCAGGCCGTAGGCCTCGGCGACGAAGCGGGCCCGGACGGCCCGCAGGTCGCCGTCGGCCGGTACCGGACCCTGGCAGACCGGGTCGGAGACCTCCAGGAAGTCGCCGGCGAAGCCGGCCGCCCGCAAGCCGTCGCGGATGTCGCTGCCGCACCGGACGTGCAGGGTCGGGCGGTCGGCGTCCGGCGCTGTTGGCGGGCCGGCCAGGGTCCGTCGTGCCTCGGCCAGCCGGCCGGCATGGGCGACCAGTGCCGGCCAGCTGCCGAGCCCGAGCTCGCGGGCGATGACCAGCTGGGCATCGTCCGGCTGCAGGTGGATGGCGGCGAGGCTCTCGTCGGACAGGCCGGCGGCCCGCGGATGATGGGCCCGCAGGCGGGCGAGCGCGTCCGGCTCGCCGGCCAGGACCGCGCGCTGCAGGTCGCGGGCGCGCTGCCGCTGGCCTTCCAGGTCGAGCGGGCGGGGATCGTCGAGTTCGAAGTCGGGCTTCGCGGGCACGGCAACGGACATGGCGGCCTCCCTTGGACCGGCTCCGGTCCGGTCGGGCCCCCCGGACGGGCGGAGGGGCGCGCGGCCTGTCGGCGACGAGGGCTCCGGCGGACCGTCCGGTCGGCAGGGGTCCCGCCCTGCGCGCCGCCTCGTCGATGGACCGGATCTGCATCGGTCTCGTCCGACGACGCTAGCCACGGACCGGCCGGGGTGCAAGGGCGGCGCATGCGCAGTGGGTGCGGCCGGGCCGATCGGGTAGTGTCCGGTTCCACGCGACCGCAACCCGCCGGTGCATCATGGCCCCACCCGATCCCGACCGGCTGTACCCGCTGCCGGGCCACGACCGAACGGTGTTCCTGAAGCCGCTCCTGCGGCAGCGGCTGGCCGAGTGCGGGCGGCCGGACAACGTCGAGGTCGGCGATTTCAGCTACTACGACGACGCCGTCGACCCGCTGCCGTTCTTCGAGCGCAACCTCCGCTACAACTACGGCTACAGCGGCGCCCGCCTGACGATCGGCAGGTACTGCGCCCTGGCGTCGGGGACCACCTTCGTGATGCCCGACGCCAACCACGCGATGGCGGGGTTCACGACCTACCCGTTCCCGATCTTCGGCGGCGAGTGGGCGGAGCGGTTGCCGGTCGCGGAGCTGCCGGTGCCCGCGACGGGCGACACCATGGTCGGCCACGACGTCTGGTTCGGCTGCGAGAGCATGGTGATGCCCGGAGTCACGATCGGGACCGGCGCGGTCGTCGGCGCGCGGGCGGTGGTGGCCCGGGACGTGCCGCCCTACACGGTGGTGGCGGGCAATCCGGCCCGCGTGGTGCGCCGGCGCTTCGACGACGCCACGGTCGCCCGGCTGCTCGACCTCGCCTGGTGGGACTGGCCGGTCGAGCGGGTCACCGAGGCGATCCCCGACCTGGTGTTCGGTCGGATGGAGCGGCTCTGACCCGCCGTTCCCCGGCACGGGTGTCTTCCAGGCACGGGACTGGGCGAAGGCCGCGGAGTTCGTCTAGGTTTCGGCGCGACCGTCCGGTCCGCTGTGCAGGAGACATGCCGTGAACGCGATTTTCGACGAGGCGGAGCTCGCCACCATGAAGTTCGGCGTGGGCCAGCCGGTGCCGCGCAACGAGGACCCGACACTGCTGACCGGCCGGGGCCGGTACACCGACGACCTGAACCGCGACGGCCAGGCCTACGGGGTGTTCGTGCGCTCGTCGGTCGCGCACGGCGTGCTGAACGGCATCGACGCCTCGGATGCCCTGGCGATGCCGGGCGTGCTCGCGGTCTACACCGGCGCCGACCTCGCGGCCTACGGGCCGATCCGGTGCGCCGCACCGCTGAAGAACGCCGACGGCTCCGAGATGCGCAACCCGCTGCGCCCGTCCTTCCCGACCGACAAGGTGCGGTTCGTCGGCGACCCGGTGGCGCTGGTGGTGGCCGAGACCGCGGCGCAGGCGCGCGACGCCGCCGAGGCGGTGATGCTCGACATCGACCCGCTGCCGGCGGTCACCGACGCCCGCGCCGGTGCGGCCGACGGCGCGCCGCAGCTCTACGACGGGACCCCGAACAACGTCGTCCTCGATTACCACTACGGCGACCGCGAGGCGGTGGCCAGGGCGTTCGCCGAGGCCGCCCACGTCACCCGCCTGACGATCCGCAACAACCGCGTCGTGGTCTCGGCGCTGGAGCCGCGGGCCGCGATCGCCGAGTACGACCCGGCCGACGACCGCTGGACGATCCGCCTCGGCAGCCAGGGCGCGTTCGGGCTGCGCAACCTGCTGGCCGACGACATCCTGAAGGTCGACCGGGCCAGGGTCCGGGTGCTGACCGGCAACGTCGGCGGGTCGTTCGGCATGAAGGCGTTCGTGTACCCGGAGTACGCGCCGCTGCTGCACGCCGCCCGGGCGCTCGGCCGGCCGGTGAAGTGGACCGCCGACCGGTCGGAGAGCTTCCTGGCCGACCAGGCCGGCCGCGACCACGACATGACCGCGGAGCTGGCGCTCGATGGAGACGGCCGGTTCCTGGCGGTGCGGATCGACGGCTACGGCAACATGGGCGCCTATGTCGGCCAGGTCAGCCCGGTCGCGGCGACCCTGAACATCGTCAAGAACGTCACCAGCGTGTACCGGGTGCCGGCGCTGGAAGTGTCGAGCAAGTGCGTGTTCACCAACACCTCGCCGGTCAGCGCCTATCGCGGCGCCGGGCGGCCCGAGAGCAACTACTACATGGAGCGGCTGGTCGACACCGCCGCCCGCGAGACCGGCATCGACCGGATCGAGCTGCGCCGCCGCAACCACATCCCGGCCGACGCCATCCCGTACGACGCCTGCTCCGGCCTGACCTACGACAGCGGCGACTTCACCGCGCTGATGGAGCAGGCGGTGCGGTTCGCCGACTGGGACGGCTTCGCGGCGCGCAAGGCCGAGAGCCGGGCGCGCGGCAAGCTGCGCGGCCTCGGCCTCGGCGACTACCTGGAGGTGACGGCGCCGCCGGCGAACGAGATGGGCGGCATCCGCTTCGAGGACGACGGCACGGTCACCGTCATCACCGGCACCCTGGACTACGGGCAGGGCCACTGGACGGCGTTCGCCCAGGTGCTGCACAGCCGGATCGGGGTGCCGTTCGAGAAGATCCGGCTGCTGCAGGGTGACAGCGACGAGCTGATCGCCGGCGGCGGCACCGGCGGGTCGAAGTCGATCATGGCCAGCGGCGCCGCCATCGTGGAGGCCGGCGACAAGGTGATCGAGGCCGGCCGGCAGATTGCCGGCCACCTGCTGGAGGCGGCGGTGCCCGACATCGAGTTCAGGGCCGGCCGGTTCTCGATCGCCGGCACCGACCGGTCGATCGGGATCATGGAGATCGCCGAGAAGCTGCGCGCCGGCCTCGATCTGCCGGCCGACGTGCCGCACACCCTGGACGTCCGGCACGTTCACAAGGCGTCGCCGTCGGCGTTCCCGAACGGCTGCCACGTCGCCGAGGTCGAGATCGACCCGGACACCGGCGTGGTCGAGGTCGTGCGCTACCACATGGTCAACGACTTCGGGACGGTGGTGAACCCGCTGCTGGTCGAGGGCCAGTCGCATGGCGGCATCGTCCAGGGCATCGGCCAGGCGCTGATGGAGCACTGCGTGTACGACCGGGACGGCCAGGTGCTGACCGGCTCGTACATGGACTATGCGGTGCCGCGCGCCGGCGACGTGCCGATGTTCGCGTTCGAGACCCATTCGGTGCCGGCGACCACCAACCCGCTGGGCGCCAAGGGCTGCGGCGAGGCCGGCTGCGCGGGCTCGCTGACATCGGTGATGAACGCCGTGGTCGACGCCCTTTCAGAGCTCGGAATCAAGCATATCGACATGCCGGCCACGCCCGAGAAGGTGTGGCGGGCGATCCGCGACGCGCGCCGCTGACCGACGGAACCGACAGCCGGCGGACGTTCGGACTGGCCGTCGGCGGGCTTTTCGGCAATGCTGCCGGGTGCATGGGTCTTGTGCTGCGTGGAGTGACGGCGATGCGTGCGTTGATGGCGGCGGTACTGCTGCTCACGGCAGTTGCGTTGGTTCCGCGGGGCGCGTCGGCCGAGGCGTCCGCCCCGGCGGCCGCTTCCGGAGGTTGGTTCGGCGTGTCGACGGAGGCGCCGTCGGCGCATCAGACCACCGGCGACGACGTCATGCGGTCCATGTACGTCGCGATGGGGGCGATGACCGGCTACATGTTCGCGGTCATGCCGGTCACCACGACGGCGGTGACCGCCGCGGTCGCCAGTGGCCTGGTGTCGATGTGGGCGTACGACTACATGCTGGCGCCGGCGCCCTTGCACGGCGCGCCGGCCCAGTAGAGGACGCCGGCACCCGCCACCCGTTGCGGCGGGCTATTCGCTGACCAGCCAGTAGCCGACGCCGGCGCCGGCCGCCGCGGTCGCCAGGACCGTGATGGTGCGGCACAGCGCCTGACGGGCCGGCGCCGACAGGGCGGCGGCGCCGAGCATGTTGCCGCCGACCGCGTTCGACACCGCCGGGCCGACCATCGGGGCCAGCATCGTCCCGCCGGTCACCATGTTGAGGGCGACCACGCCGACCACGGCGCCGGTTCCGACCGCCAGCATGGTGGCGGTGCTCCATCCGCCGCTATCGGCGGCCGGCGCTGCCGGTACCCCTGCAGTCTGGGCCGCGGCGCCGACCGGCGCGAGCAGGAGGCCGAGCGCTACAGCAACTGCTTGGATCGTCCGCATAAGATCCTTCCCTTTCCGGTGGCGGTCACCAGGGTACCACAACCGGGCGGGCTATTCCTGCAGCAGGTAGGCGAGGGTGTAGTTCTGCCGGAAGCCTGGGCGGAAGCCGAGGCCGGCCGACGCGACCAGGGCTTCGATGTCGCCGGCCGCCGCGTCCAGCAGGCCGGGGTCGTAGGCCTCCACCACCACGACGCCGTCCAGCGACTGCTCGCCGGTGGCGCTGCGCAGGGCGCGTTCGTTGGTCTCGGTGCGGGTGACCTCGCGGTCGCATATCCCGATATGCGCACCGACGACGCCCTCGATCCCGGCGACCCGCTCGACCAGCGTCCGGGCGGCCGCTTCGTCGAGGCTGCCGTCGGGCTCCAGGCGGATCGTCAGGACGCTGCCGGCATAGCCGTGCGCGGCGCCGGCCGTGGCAACCCGGCGGCAGGCGCCGCGCATGAAGTTGCGGAACGCCGGTGCCATCTTGCGGGTCCACTCGGTCGGCGCGTTCAGGCGCTCGAGATAGGCCGGGCTGTTGAATACCGACAGGTCGGCGCCCTCGTATAGCGTGAAGCAGCGCTGCTGCGGGGCGTCGTCGCGCATGTAGCGGCGGCCGGCCAGGAAGCCGGGGATGCCGACGCGCTCGGGCATGTGCTCGTAGGTGTGCCAGCGGTGCCACTCGGGCTCCATGGCCGGGTCGATGTCGTGCCAGATCGCCAGGAACGCGCCGGTGCGGCTCTGCATGGTTTCCTCCGGTTGTCTGTTGGTCAGTCGCGACCGAGCAGGAAGTCGGTGATGACGTCGACCTGGGCCCGGTACATCTCGGTGCCGGTGTTGGTGGTGCAGCCGGCGGCCCGCGCGGCGACGATCAACGGTGGCACCTCGGGGGCGGTCACCACGTCGCCGACGTGCATGGCCGGGGTCAGCCCGGCGGCGTCGACCGGCAGCGGGTCGTCCGGCCGCATGCCGGCGGGCGAGGCGTTGGCGATCAGCCCGTAGCCGGCCGGGTCGGCGGCCGGCGCGGCGGCGACGTTCGGATATCGCGTCGCCAGCTTGCCGACCAGCGCGTCGCGCCGACCGGTGTCCAGGTCGAACACCGCCAGGCTCTCGACCCCGCCGTCGAGCAGCGACAGCGCGATCGCCGAGCCGGCGCCGCCGGCGCCGATCAGCAGGGCGCGGCGACCGGCGAGGCCGATGCCCTTGGCGCGCACCGCGTTGCAGAAGCCGATGCCGTCGGTCATGTCGCCGTGCCAGCCGCCGTCCGGGTTCCGCCGCAGTACGTTGGCCGCGCCCAGCAGCTCGGCGCGCGGCGAGACCGTGGCGCAGGCCTGGCGGGCCCGGAACTTGTGCGGGATTGTCACCACCATGCCGTCGAGGTTGCCGATGTCGGCGGCCAGCTCGAAGAACATGTCGATGCGGTCCGGCGGCACCTCGACCGGGACCAGGATCGCGTTGGCGCCGCGCGCCTCGAACCCGCGGGTGATGCCGCCGGGCGACTTCACCTGGGGGATCGGGTGGCCGACGGTGAGATACAGGCGGGTGTCGCCGCTCAGGCGCTCGAGCATGGAGCCCTCGGTTCCGGTCCGGACCGGGGCATCATGCCATCGTTGGGGGCGCTGCCAAGGGGCGCCCGTCGCTTCGTGGGTCCCGGATGCGGGCCGCCTCCGGCGCTCCGCTCCGGGATGACGTCAGGAAGAAGGGCGCCGGCGGCGTTTCTTTCCCGACGTCATCCCGGACGGACGCGCCGCCCCGGCGCGGTCGATCCGGGATCCACCGGTTGCTCCGTCGGCTACCCCCGCTCGGCCTTCTCCAGCAGCGCCAGCAGGCCCTGCAGCAGGGCGGTCGGCGAGGGCGGGCAGCCGCGGATGTGCAGGTCGACCGGGATCACCGACGAGACCCCGCCCTCGACCGCGTAGCTGCCGGCGAACAAGCCGCCGTCGAGCGCGCAGTCGCCGACCGCGACCACCCATTTCGGGTCGGGGGTGGCGTTCCAGGTCCGTTCCAGGGCCTCGCGCATGTTCCTGGTCACCGGCCCGGTCACCAGCAGCACGTCAGCGTGGCGCGGCGAGGCGACGAACCGGATGCCGAACCGGTCGAGGTCGTAGAACGCGTTGTTGAGGGCGTGGATCTCCAGCTCGCAGCCGTTGCACGAGCCGGCGTCGACCTCGCGGATCGACAGGCTGCGGCCCAGTTTCCGGCGGATCCGGGTCGCCAGCTCGGCCAGCCCGGCATCGTCCGGCGGCGGTGCCGGCTCGGTCAGTGGGCGCTTCAGCAGGCCGTCGAGGAGGAGCTTGCGCATCGCCGTCTCCTAGAGATCGTGGCCGGAGTAGGAGCAGTTGAACGATTTGTTGCAGAGCGGGAAGTCCGCGACGATGTTGCCTTCGATCGCGGCCTCCAGCAGCGGCCACTGGAACCAGGACGGGTCGCGCAGCCGGCAGCGCTCGACCGTCCCGTCGGCGGCGATCCGCACCCAGGCGTGCACGTCGCCGCGGAACCCCTCGACCAGCGCCGCACCCTCGCCGGAACCGGCCGGCAGCGGCACGTGGAGCGGCCCGCCGGGCAGGCGCTCCAGCAGGGCCTCGATCAGCGCCAGGCTCTGGCCGACCTCCTGGATGCGGATCCAGACCCGGGCGTTAACATCGCCGTCGTGGCGCACCGGCACCTCGAACGGCAGGTCGGCATAGGGCGCGTAGCCGGGCAGCCGGCGGGCGTCGAAGCTGCGGCCGGAGGCACGGCCGACATAGCCGCCGGCGGCGTACTGCCGGACCAGCGGCTCACCGACGATGCCGGTGGTCACCGTGCGGTCCTGCAGCGAGGCGGTCTCGTCGTACAAGGTGACCAGCGGCGGGAAGCTGCGGTGCGCCTCGGCCAGCAGGGCGCGGATCGCGGCGATGCCGTCGGCGGTAAGGTCGACGGCGACGCCGCCCGGGACGACCCGGTCGCGCATCAGCCGGTGCCCGAAGGCGGCGTCGGATGCGCGCAGCACGCGCTCGCGCAGCACCCCGGTGTGGGCGTGCATCATCGCGAACGCCGCGTCGTTGCAGATCGCGCCGATGTCGCCGAAGTGGTTGGCCAGCCGCTCCAGCTCCGCCATCACCGCGCGCAGGGCGACGGCGCGGGCCGGAACCTCCATCCCGAGTGCGGCCTCGACCGCCGCCGAGAAGGCCAGCGCATAGGCAACGGTGCTGTCGCCGGAGGTGCGGCCGGCCAGCATCGCCGCACGCTCGATCGCCGCGCCGGCCATCAGGCTGTCGATGCCCTTGTGGACGTAGCCCAGCCGTTCCTCCAGCCGCACCACGGTCTCGCCGTTGGCGGTGAATCGGAAATGCCCGGGCTCGATGATGCCGGCATGCACCGGGCCGACCGGGATCCGGTGCAGGCTCTCGCCCTCGGCCGGCAGGAACCGGTACTTCGGCAGCGGCTCGAAGTCCTGCTCGGCGCTCCCGAGCGGATGCCGCACGCCCCAGCGGTCATGGTCAAGCCAGGCGCGGTCGTCGGCCAGGCCGACCGGCTCCAGCCCGTACAGGTCGCGCAGCGTACGTTCCAGGCGCAGCGCCGGCGGGTGCCGGCGGGCGATCGACGGGTAGCGGCGATCCGGGCAGTCCAGGCTGACGGTGCCGACGGTGGCGCCGGCCTCCTCCAGCAGCGTCATGTGCACCCGGTCCGGCTCGCCCCACAGGTCGAGCAGCGACCAGTCGCCGGCCGCGAGGTGCGCGGCCGCGACCTCCCACAGGTCGGCGTCGACGATGGCGCGCGGCCACGGCCGGTGGCCGTCGACCGGCCGGCCCTGCTGGATGAGATCGATCAGCGCCGTCATGTCCGCGTCTCCCTCCTAGCCGAGCAGGGCGGCGACGTTCTGGAACCAGGCGACCACCGGCCCGGGCAGGAACAGCCCGGCCGCCAGCACCAGCGCCAGATGCGCGAACATCGGGACATACGAGGCGTGGGCCGGGGCGGTCGCCCCTTTCGGCTCGCCGAACGCCAGGCCGTTCAGCCGCATCAGCAGGGCACCGAACGCCAGCAGCAGGCCGGCGACCAGGATCACGGTGAGCACCGGCGCGCGGGCGAAGGTCGAGCTGACCAGCAGGAACTCGCTCATGAAGATGCCCATCGGCGGCAGCCCGGCGATCGCCACGACGCCCAGCACCAGGCTCCATCCCAGCCAGGGATGGGTCTCGGTCAGGCCGCCGATCTCGGACATCCGCTGGGTGCCCTTGATCTGGGCGACGTGGCCGACCGCGAAGAAGATCGCCGACTTGGTGAGGCTGTGCATGACCATGTGCAGCAGCCCGGCGAAGTTGGCGAGCGGCCCGCCCATGCCGAAGGCGAACACGATGATGCCCATGTGCTCGATCGAGGAGTAGGCGAACAGCCGCTTGATGTCGCGCCGGCGGTACAGCATGACCGCCGCCAGCAGCACCGAGGCCAGCCCCATGGTCACCATCAGCGGCCCGGTGGCGATGCCGCCGGGGTTGGCGGCCAGCAGCAGCTTGAAGCGCAGCACCGCGTACAGGGCGACGTTCAGCAGCAGGCCGGACAGCACCGCCGAGATCGGCGTCGGGCCCTCGGCGTGGGCGTCCGGCAGCCAGGCGTGCAGCGGCGCCAGCCCGACCTTGGTGCCGTAGCCGAGCAGCAGGAACACGAAGGCGACGTTGACCAGCGCCGGGTCGAAGCCGGCGGCGCGCTCCAGCAGCACGGTCCACACCATGGCGTCCATGCCCTCGCCGACCACCGGCCGGGCCGCCATGTAGACCAGGATGGTGCCGAACAGCGCCAGCGCGATGCCGACGCTGCCCAGGATGAAGTATTTCCAGGCCGCCTCGAGCGCCTCGTGGGTGCGGTAGATCCCGACCATCAGCACGGTGGTGAGCGTCGCCAGCTCGACCGCGACCCACATCAGGCCGATGTTGTTCGCGACCAGCGCCAGGTTCATCCCGAACATCATGACCTGGTACATGGCGTGGTAGAAACGCAGGTAGGTCGGGGTCAGGCGGCCGCTCTCCAGCTCGTGGCCGATGTAGCTGGCGCTGAACACGCTGGTGGTGAAGCCGACGAAGGTGTTGAGGACGATGAAGACGATGTTCAGGTCGTCGACCAGCAGGTAGGTCCCGGGCTCCGGCCGGCCGTCCAGGACCAGCGCCAGCGCCGCCGCCAGGGTCAGTCCCGAGACCAGCACGTTGAGCCGGGCGGTCAGCCGGTAGCCCGGCAGCACCGCCAGCAGCGCCGCCCCGGCGAGCGGCAGCAGCAGGACCGCGGCGACCGCGTCGAAGCCGAGCCCGTTCATCGCCGCTCTCCCCGGAACCGGTCGAGGGCGTGCAGATCGACGGTGTCGAAGCGCTCGCGGATGCGGAACAGGAAGATCCCGATCACGATGAACGCGATCAGGATCGAGAACGCCACGCTGATCTCGACCACCAGCGGCATGCCTTTGGCGCCGGCGGCAGCCAGCACCAGCCCGTTCTCCAGCGACATGAAGCCGACCACCTGGCTGACCGCATTGCGGCGGGTCACCATCATCAGCAGGCCCAGCAGCACGACCGACAGGGCGAACGCCAGGTCCTCGCGGGCCAGCGGCTCGGCCTCGGGTGTGATCCGCAGCATCACCGCCAGCGACAGCGCCACCAGCCCCATGCCGGCCAGCATGGTCGGGCCGACGCCGCCCACGGTCTCGATCTCGCGGTGGATGCCGAGGCGGCGGATGATCCGGTGCAGGGCGGTCGGGATGACCACCGCCTTGAAGGCCAGGGCGATCGCCGCGGTCACGTACAGGTGCGGCGCGTCCTGCGCGAAGGCCTGCCAGGCGACCGAGGCCGCCAGCACCACGGCGTGCAGGGCGTAGACGTTCAGCAGCGCGTACAGCCGGTCCTGGTACAGCATGACGAAGCTGAGCAGCACCAGGCCGCCGGCGAGCATGTGGGCGATGTCGAAGGTGAGGTCGCCCATCAGAGGCTCCGCGACACGAACAGCAGCAGGGTGCCGAGCAGGCCGAGCATCAGGGCTGCCCCCAGGAACTCCGGCACGCGGAACACCCGCATCTTGGCGATCGAGGTCTCGAACACCGCCAGCAGGACACCGCCGACCGCGAGCTTGGCCAGGTAGGTCACGAGGCCGACGGCGTAGGCGCCGCCGCCGGTGCCCGGCAGCGCCAGCCCCCACGGCACGAACAGCGCGGCGATCAGCGACACGTACAGCAGCAGCTTGAGGGACGCGGCCAGCTCGATCATCGCCAGGTGCCGGCCGGAGTACTCCAGCACCATGGCCTCGTGCACCATGGTGAGCTCCAGGTGGGTGGCCGGGTTGTCGATCGGGATCCGGCCGTTCTCGGCGATCGCCACCATCACCAGGGCGACCAGGGCGAGGCCGAGCGATACCCTGAGGCCGACCTCCGGCCGGGTGAACAGCTCGGCGATGGTAGCGAGCTGGGTCGACCCGGCGGTCAGCGCCAGGGTGAAGACGATCAGCAGCATCGCCGGCTCGGCCAGCGAGGCGATCATCATCTCGCGGCTGGCGCCGATGCCGCCGAAGCTGGTGCCGACGTCCATGCCGGCCAGCGCCAGGAAGAACCTCGCACTGCCGAGCAGCGCGATGATGGCGATCAGGTCGGCCGACCAGCTGAAGATCAGGCCGGTGGCGAAGGTCGGGACCAGGGCCGCGGCCACCCAGGTGGCGGCGACCATCAGGTAGGGTGCCGCCCGGAACAGCCAGGACGCGTTCTCGGCGACTACGGCCTCCTTGCGCAGCAGCCGGGCGAGGTCGCGGTAGGGCTGCAGCACCGAGGCGCCGCGCCGGCGCTGCAGCCGCGCCTTGATCTTGCGCACGAAGCCGGTCAGCAGCGGTGCCAGCAGCAGCACCACCGCCATCTGCGCGCCCTGGACGAGGAGGTCGAGGATCAGGGCCATAGCGCGATCACCATGAGCAGCCCGACCAGCGACAGGAACACCATGCCGAGGTAGCGGCGGATGGTCAGGAACTGCAGCCGGTTCATGCGGTCGGCAATCCACCCGACGGCGGCGGCGACCGGGGCGTACAGCCAGTCCCAGACCGGGTCGTGCATCTCGACCGTCAGCCGCGCCGGGCGGGGATCGCCGGGCGGCGGCATCTCGACCCGCTCGCGGGCGCGGAACGCCATGCTGGCGAACACCCGGCGGATCGGCTGCGCGAAGCTGCCGGCGGTGTACTGGGTGTCCGGGCTCGGCACCGGGAAGCCGCAGTCCCAGGCCGGCGCCCGGCGCACCGCGCGCGAGGCGAACCGGTGGATCGCCAGCACCGCCAGCGACGCCGAGGCGGCGATGAACAGGAACACCAGCAGGCCGTTGTACGAGCTGCGGCTCTCGGCGATCGGCACGATGGTCAGCCAGTCGACCGCCTGCTGGGCCGGCATGCGGCCGCCGACCGCCAGCTCGGCGGCCGGCGCCAGGGCGTCGATCAGGGTGCCCGGCAGGATGCCGGCCAGCAGGCACAGCACGCCGAGGCCGGCCATCGCCGCGATCGACAGCCGGTCGACCTCGTGCGCGGCCTCCGCCGCCGCCGACCGCGGGCGGCCGAGGAAGGTGATGCCGAACGCCCTCACGAAGCAGGCACCGGCCAGCGCCGCCGCCAGCGCCAGCAGGCCGCCGACCGCCGGCACCATGATGCGCAGGCCCCATTGCGGCAGCTCCGGGCTCTGCAGCACCGCCTGGAACGCCAGCCACTCCGATACGAAGCCGTTCAGCGGCGGCAGCGCCGAGATCGCCACGCAGCCGACCAGGAACAGCGCGCTGGTCGCCGGCATCCGGTGGATGAGCCCGCCGAGCCGCTCGACGTTGCGCTCATGGGTCGCCGACAGCACCGCGCCTGCGCCGAAGAACAGCAGGCTCTTGAACAGCGAGTGGTTCAGGACGTGCAGCAACGCTGCGGTGAAGGCGAGGGCCGCCGCCAGCGCCATGCCGTTCGACCGGAATGCCAGGGCGAGGCCGAGGGCCACGAACACGATGCCGACGTTCTCGATGGTGCTGTAGGCGAGCAGACGCTTCAGGTCGGTCTGCATCAGCGCGTACAGCACGCCGAGCACGGCGCTGGCGCCGCCGATCGCCAGCACGACCATCCCCGACCACCACGGTGACGGCCCCAGCAGGTCGAAGACGATGCGCACGAATCCGTAGATCGCGACCTTGGTCATCACCCCGCTCATCAGCGCCGACACGTGGCTGGGCGCCGCCGGGTGCGCCAGCGGCAGCCAGACGTGCAGCGGCACCAGGCCGGCCTTGGAGCCGGCGCCGATCAGCGCGAGCACCAGCACCAGGGTCGCCATGCCTGCCTCGCGCTCTACGCCGCGCATCGCGGCGAAGGCATAGCCGCCGTCCGGCCCCGCCAGCAGGCCGAGGGTGAGCAGCAGGGCGAGCGTGCCGAAGCTGGCCATCACCAGGTAGACGTAGCCGGCGTGACCGTTCTCGGGGTCGCGGTGGTGAGCCAGGACCAGCGCCCAGGACGCCAGCGACATGAACTCCCACGACAGCAGGAAGCCGAAGGCGTCGGCCGCCATCACCACCAGGTTCATGCCGGCCAGGAACGCCGGCAGGAACGGCAGCACCCGGTGCGGCGCCTCCTCGTGGCGGCCGTAGCCGAGCCCGTACAGGCAGGCGAAGGCGGCCCCGAGGTTCACGACCGCCAGGAAGAACGCCGACAGCGCGTCGATCCGGAAATGCGCTCCGAGCCAGGGCAGGCCGAGCGGCAGCACGACCTCGGAAGCGGCGGCCGGGGGCGCGACCATGGCCGCGACCGCCGAGCCGAAGGCGACGACGGTCGCCACCAGACCGAGGCCGTAGACCAGCGGCCGGCCCGCGGGATGCCGGCCCGCCGCCATCCCGACCACGGCGGTCGCGAGCAGCACGGCGACACAGGCGAGGGAGACGACGGTCATCGCGCGCGGCTCACTTGGCCTGGGTCGATGGAGCGTCGGCGGTGGGCGCCGACTTGAGGCGGATGCCGCGGCCGCCGTCGCTGCTGACGGCGCCCTCGGCGATCAGCTCGATGCCGGCGGCGTCCAGGGCGCCGACCAGCTTCATCAGCGAGTCGACGTTGCCCCGGATCACGCCGGCGCTGGCCTCCATGCGCTGGATGGTCGGCACGGACAGTCCCGACAACTCGGCCAGCCGGCGCTGGTCGATGCCGAGGAGGGCGCGGGAGGCGCGCAGTTGGGCGGCGGTGATCATTCGAGTCGGCTGGGTAGACGGACAAGCAGGAGATATGAATGCTGATACCACGTATGTGATGTGTCAAGCATCAAAACTGCCGGATAATGATCGACAGCAACACAGCTATTGCAAGTCATTCGCATTAATGTCACGAATAACGGCGGCAACAGACCCGACGCAGGCGGTCGCCCTGCGGGAAAGGCGAGACGTGACGGTCCAGCGAATGGTGGGGGCGATGGCCCTGGTTCAGGCGATGCGCCGGGATGGAGCGGTGCGGGATGGGGCGGTGGAGATGGAGATGTGGGCACGGCCGACCGTATTGCGCCGCTCGGCACGGGACGAATGGGCCGAGCCCGCGCCGGCCCGGGCGATGCACGAGGTTGCAGCGTCGTAGCCTGCAACCGCGACACTGGTCCCGGCTCTCCGCGGCAGTGCCGCTACGGCCGGGATGAGGACAAAAGTCAGACTACTCCCTCCGGCCTCATCCCGGACGCCGCGCCAGCGGCGAGCCGGGACCCAGGGTAGGGGAGCACTCAGCCGTGCGGCGTGCCGCTACTCACCGGCCTGCCGCAACGCGGTGCCGTAGACCGCCGGGTCGCCGATCTGGCGGTCGTGGGTCAGCGATGGGATCTTGCCGCGGGCCGCCGCCACCTCGTCGAGGTCGATCTCGGCGGTGATCACGCCGACATCCTCGCCGGCGTCGGCCAGCACCCGGCCCCAGGGGTCGACGATCACCGAATGCCCGAAGGTCTGGCGCCCCCCGGCGTGCGTGCCGGTCTGGGCGGCCGAGACCACGAAGCAGCCGGTCTCGATGGCGCGGGCGCGCTGCAGCACGTGCCAGTGCGCCTCGCCGGTGACCTTGGTGAAGGCGGCGGGGGCGAACAGCACCTCGGCGCCGGCATGGGCCAGCTTGCGGTACAGGTACGGGAACCGGATGTCGTAGCAGATGGTCATGCCCATCCGGCCCCACGGGGTCTCGGCGATCACCGCCTCCTCGCCGGGCTGGTAGGTGTGGCTTTCCCGGTAGGTGTGGCCGTCGCCGACCTGCACGTCGAACATGTGGATCTTCGAGTAGCGCGCCACCACGTTGCCGCGGTCGTCCAGCAGGAAGCTGCGGTTGGCGAGCTTGTCGTCGGACACCTTGATCGAGATCGAGCCGACCAGCAGCCATACCCCCAGCTCGGCCGCGAGGCCGCGGAACGCGGTCAGGACCTCGTGGGTCTCCTCGGACTTCGCCTTGGCCAGTGCCTGGTCGCGCTTCGGCTCCAGCATGCCGACGATCTCGGGCGTGGTGATCAACTGGGCCCCGCGTGCCGCCGCCTCGCGGATCATCGGCGACACCAGCTCGACGTTCTCGAGCGGATCGGGCGTCGAGTTGGTCTGCACGCAGGCGACGGTCAGCTTGGTCATCGGGGGCCTCCGGGAGGGCGCGGCAACAACGGGCTCAGGCGGTCAGGCCGAGCATCTCGTCGAGCTTACCCTGACGGTCGAGTGCTGCAAGGTCGTCGGAGCCGCCGATGCCCACATCGTCGATGAAGATCTGCGGCACGGTGTGCCGACCGGCCGCCCGCTCGCGCATCTTGGCGCGCGCCTCGGACGAGCCGCCGACGTCGTATTCGGTGAACTCGACGCCCTTGCTGTTCAGCAGCGCCTTCGCCCGGTAGCAGAACGGGCAGAACATGGTGGTGTAGATCTCGATCTTCTTGGCCATGCGGGTCTCCGTGGGTACCGGCGAAAGATAGGGCCGGTCCGGCGGTTCCGCCAGCGGCGGCGCTGAATGACAGCCGTCACATTCGCGCGCGGAAACGCTAGAAGAAACCGTCGAGGAACGCCGCCGTCCGTTCAGAGATCCCGACGATCTTGTTGGTGGCCTGACGGTAGAACTTGAAGTTCAGCTCGGTCTCGGGCCGGCCGTCGGTCCAATCGGTGAACGGTCGAAGGGCGCTTCGCCCGAGCGGCCGCTTCGCCAGCGCCATGCGTCGGATCGTCAGACTGACGCGCGGGGTCTGACGGGCGATGCCGGGGCTTCGCGCGATGCTCTCGGCGGCCGTAACGATGCCGCGCGCAACGAGGCCCGTTCCGCCCTCGTTCTCGCTGGCGAACACGAAGATCGTGTCGCCCGCGGCGATGTTCTTGCCGCCATACATGGTCTTCTGACCGGCGAGCACGAAGGACCCAGCCGACGGGTCGTCGATGGCCGCCTTGATCGCGAACACTAAACTCATCCTCCCGGGCCGTGCCCGAATGCCGTGTTCAAGCCGCCTGCCCAGGCCGGCGGCGCGCCACCGGGCGGGAAGACCCGCGGCCTCAGGCTGCCAATCATACTACCCGGGCCAGGGTCAGCAGGTCGACCGCGCCGGCGCCGGCGCGCAGCAGCACCCGGGTGCACGCCGCCGCGGTGGCGCCGGAGGTCAGGACGTCGTCGACCAGCAGGACCCGGCGGCCGGCGATCTCGCCCTGCCGCCGCGGCTCGACCCGGAACGCGCCCTGGACGTTGCGGGCGCGCTGGCTGCGGGTCAGGTTGCCCTGGCTCGGCGTGCGCCTGACCCGCAGCAGCGCCCGATCGGCGACGGCGGTGCCGGTGGCGTGGCCGAGCGCTTGCGCCAGCACGGCGGACTGATTGTAGCGCCGGGCGACCAGCCGCCAGCGGTGCAGCGGCACCGGCACGATCACCTCGGCACTGTCCAGCAGCTCGGCCCCGGCCGCCTGCATCCAGCCGGCCAGCAGCGCCGCCAGGTGCAGGCGGTCGCCGTGCTTGAAGTCGAGCACCAGGGGGCGGCTGGCGTCGTCGTAGCGCAGCGCCGAACGGCCGCGCTGCCAGGGCGGCGGGGCGGCGAGGCAGTCGCCGCACAGCGGCTCGCCCGGCGGCGCGGTCTCGAACGGATCGCCGCAGACCGCGCACAGCGGGTGGGCGATGAAGGCCAGCTTCGACCAGCACCCCAGGCACAGGGTGCGCGGCCGGTCGACCGGTTCGTCGCAGGTGGCGCAGCGCGGCGGCAGCAACGCGTCCAGCACGACGGTCGACACGCCGCGCGCCAGGGTCAGGACGGTCGGGCTCAGCACGGTTCCGGGCCGGGTCATTCGGCAGACTATGGAACGGCCAGGCGGAATTCGGGGTGCGCTCGGCCGGCGGCTGCGCCATATACCCGGCCATGACCGACCCGATGCTCGTGTTCGACCGATCCCTGGTGCGCCGCCGCCGCGAGCGCGCGATCCCGGGCTATGCGGACTTCGCGTTCCTGGAGCAGGAGGTCGCCGAGCGGCTGGCCGAGCGGCTCGACGACATCCGCCGCCGATTTCCCGTGGCGCTCGAGCTCGGCGCCCGGTCCGGCGCGCTCGGCCGGCTGCTGCGGGCCAGCGGCAAGGTCGACACCCTGATCCAGGCCGACCTGGCGCCGGCCTGGGCGCGGGCGCGGGCCGCCGACGGCCCGGCCGCGGCGGTCGACGAGGAGGCGCTGCCGTTCGCCGACGGCTCGCTCGACGCGGTGTTCGGCGCGCTGTCGCTGCACTGGGTGAACGACCTGCCGGGCGCGCTCGCGCAGATCCGCCGGGCCCTGAAGCCGGACGGCCTGCTGCTGATGGCGATGCTCGGCGGCGACACCCTGGTCGAGCTGCGCGACGCGCTGTTCGAGGCCGAGAGCGAGGTGACCGGCGGGGTCAGCCCGCGGGTGTCGCCGTTCGCCGACCTGCGCGACGTCGCCGGCCTGCTGCAGCGCGCCGGCTTCGCGCTGCCGGTGGCCGACGCCGACACCATCCCGGTGACCTACGAGACCGCGTTCCACCTGCTGCGCGACCTGCGCGGCATGGGCGAGGCCAACGCCGTGCTGGAGCGCCGCCGGCAGTTCAGCCCGCGCGCCCTGTTCGCCCGCGCCGCCGAGATCTATGCCGAGCGCTTCGCCGGCCCCGACGGCCGGGTGCCGGCACGCTTCCAGGTGCTGTACCTGACCGCCTGGGCGCCGTCGGCCGACCAGCCGAAGCCGCTGCGGCCGGGCTCGGCGTCGGCCCGGCTGGCCGATGCGATCGGGGCGGCCGAGCGCGGAACGGGCGATCTCGCCGGCGGGTAAGCCGCTTGTGGCGGAGCGCAGTTGACCCGGGTAGATACCCGGAAGCGCCGGTGGCTACGCAATGGGGCGAAAACAAATCTTCCTGCTTTCCAGATCCATTCCGAATTCGTCGCGTATATCCACTTGAAGATCTATGTCGGCCCAAGGCGAAAAGCTCGGTCGCGAGATCTCCTTATTGCAGAACGCGGGGAATCAATGAACAACCTTGGGGTATCGGCGAAGGTCGGCATCAACTCTGGCGCGATCCTTTTGTTGTTGTTGGCGGCATCCGCGGTGACCGTGCTGGGGTTGATCCAGGCGGAGGACATGTTCGGGACCTACCGGCGGCTCACCCTTCAGACCAACGCGGTGTCGGCGGTGGAATCGGAGCTGTCGCGGGTCCGTATCGGCGTCAAGACCTTCATCCAGACGGGCGATCCGAAGGCCGCCCAAGAGGTCCAGGAGCGGGAGCGCGCCGCCAAGGCCGCCATCGACGAGACCCTGCAGCTGGTCGTCAATCCGGAGAAGCGGGAACTGGTTCGACAGATCGGTGTCAGCATCGCGGCCTATGAGCAGGCATTCGAGGGAGTCTTGCCGCTCCGCGACAGGCTGGAGGCCTTGGTCGAGACCCTGAACCGCATCGGGACCGAGGCCGAGCAGGAACTCACGGCGGTGATGGAGGCGGAACAGCGGCTGGGCAATGCCGGCGCCGTGTATCGCGGTGGCCTTGCCCTGCGGTCGCTGCTGCTGGCGCGCATCTATTCGAACCGGTTCCTCGTCGAGAACGGCCAGGAACAGATCGACCGCGTGGCACAGGAGTCGAAGGCGCTCCGGGACAACCTGGGCCCCCTGGGCGCCCTGGTCTCGAACGATCAGTCGCGCTCGGGACTCGCCAGGCTGTCGGCGCTGGCGGACGAGTACGATGCAGCGTTCCTGGCGGTCGGCCGGGTGATCTTCGAGCGGAACGCGATCATCGAAGGCAAGCTGGACGTCATCGGTTCGCAGGTCGCCACGGCTCTCGAGGAGCTCAAGGAAGAGAACAGGAGAGGCCAGGACGCCCTCGGCTCGCAGGCGACGGCGGCGATCGTGCGGTCGGAATGGCTGGGTATCGTCGTCTCGATCGCCGCCCTGCTGATAGGCGTCGTACTGGCCTACGTCGTCGGCCGCGGGATCTCCCGCCCGATCGTCGCGATGACCGACGCCATGCGCCGTTTGGCCGGCGGCGACAAGACCACCGAGATTCCGGCCCGTGGCCGCAAGGACGAGGTCGGCGAGATGGCCGAGGCGGTCCAGGTATTCAAGGACAACCTGATCCGCAACGAGCAACTGGCAGCCGAGCAGGAACAGCAGCGTCGTGCCCGCGAGGAGCGCGCGCGCCGGATCGAGGACCTCACCCGCAACTTCGACGCGGCGGTTGCCGAGGTTCTGATGCAGTTCGGCTCGGCGACCGACCAGATGCAGACGACCGCGACCTCGATGTCGGCGACGGCCGAGGAGACCAGCCGTCAGGCGACGGCGGTTGCCGCGGCGGCCGAGCAGGCGTCGGCGAACGTCCAGGCGGTCGCGTCGGCTGCGGAGGAGCTCTCGGGCTCGATCGAGGAGATCAGCCGGCAGGTCACCCAGTCGGCCCGGATCGCCAACGACGCGACCGCCAGCGCGGAGGCCACCAACATCCAGGTGCAGTCCCTTGCGGAGGCGGCGCGCCGTGTCGGCGAGGTCGTCAACCTGATCCAGGACATCGCCGCCCAGACCAACCTGCTGGCGCTGAACGCCACCATCGAGGCCGCCCGTGCCGGCGAGATGGGCAAGGGCTTCGCGGTGGTAGCCGGCGAGGTGAAGAGCCTGGCGTCGCAGACCGCCCGGGCGACCGAGGAGATCAGCCAGCACATCGGCGGCATCCAGACCGCGACGGGCGAAGCGGTGTCGGCGATCCAGGGCATCGGCACGACGATCAACGAGGTGAACGAGATCGCCGGCAGCATCGCCTCGGCGGTCGAGGAGCAGGGGGCGGCGACCCGCGAGATCTCCCGCAACGTCCAGGAAGCGGCGCGCGGCACGCACGACGTCTCGCAGAACATCGTATCGGTCACCCAGGCCGCCACCGACACCGGCGCCGCCGCGGGCCAGGTCAACTCCTCGGCCGGGCTGCTGGCCTCGCAGTCGGCTGCCCTTCGGCGGACCGTCGAGGAGTTCCTCGCCGGCGTGCGGGCGGCCTGATCCGGGCCGCCGGGCGAGGCTCCGGTCTCGCCCGGCGGTGCTTCAGAACGCCACAGCGAACGTCACCGATGCCAGCAGCAGCAGGGCGAAGCCGACGTTGACGAGCCGGCTGGTGCGCGGGTCGCGGAACAGCCGGGTCAGCGCAGCACCGGTGACCAGCCAGGCGATGTTGACGGTGCCGATGACCAGGAACAGCACGGCGATCTTCGCCGCCACGTCCAGCCCGGCGCTGCCGCCGACCAGCACGAAACCGGAGAACAGCGCCGCCATCGCGGCATAGGCCTTGGGATTGACCAGCGACAGCAGGACGCCGGCCAGGAACGACGGCTGGCGCCGGTCGCCGGTGCCGTCGTCGAGCGGCGGTGCGGTGGCGATCCGCCAGGCCAGATAGACGAAGTAGCCGGCGGCCGCGGCCGTGATCGCCGGCGCCGCCCCCGGCACCGCGAACAGCACGCCGATCACCCCGCTGGCGGTGATCGCCATCACCGCGACCATGCCGAGGTTGAGGCCCGTCATGTAGGCGAGGCCCCGGCGCGCCCCGAAGGCGGCGCCGGTGGCGGCGAGGCTGAGGGTGTTCGGCCCGGGGCTGCCGGCGAGCGCGAAGCCGGCCATTACGAAACCCAGCAGGTCCTGCATGTCGACGGCTCTCCTTGGCGCTATGCTGAGCTATGGCAACCGATATGGACCATGGAGCCGCCTCCGGTCTTGAACGATCGTGCGCGGCCGGCGACCGTGCCGGCTGGATCCGCAGCGCACCGCCGGGCCCGGGGCTGGAGCGGATCGAGGCGTATTTCGCAGGCCACGGCTTCGATCCGCATCGCCACGATACTTACGCGATCGGCTTCACGTTGCGCGGCGTGCAGGCGTTCCGGTACCGCGGGGCGTCGACTTGCAGCGTGCCGGGGCAGGTGTTCGTGCTGCATCCCGACGAGGTCCACGACGGCCGGGCCGGGACCGAGGACGGCTTCCGCTACCGCATCCTCTACGTCGAGCCGGCGCTGATCCGGGACGCCCTCGCCGAGACCCGGCGCTCGCTGCCGTTCGCCCGCGACGCGGTGACCGACGACCCGCGGCTGCTCCGGGCGGTGGTTCCGGCCCTGGCCGATCTGGACGACCCGCTCGACGAGCTGCAGCGCGACCGCATCGTGCAGGGCCTGGCGGACGCGCTGGCGGCGGTCGACCCGATCGGCGGACGACCGCTTCCGGCGCGCGACCTGGCCGCGGTGCACCGGGCCCGCGAGCGGCTCGACGTCGCTGTCGAGGCCGGAACCGGGGTCGGGGTCGGCTCGGCCGAGCTGGAAGCCGTCACCGGCCGGTCGCGCTACGCGGTGGCCCGGCTGTTCCGGGCCTGTCTGGGGACCAGTCCGCATCACTATCTGGTGCTGCGCCGGCTGGACCGGGCGCGGTCGCTGATCCGGGCCGGCATGCCGCTCGCCGATGCCGCGACGGCCAGCGGCTTCGCCGATCAGAGTCACATGACCCGGCAGTTCCGGCGCGCCTACGGCCTGTCGCCCGGGCGCTGGTCGGTGCTGGTCGGCATCGAGCGTGGAGCGGCGGCGCGATGATCCTGACAATCCAAAGCCCGGCCGGCGGCGGTCGCCACCCGCCGCCGGTTCGCGTGAGCCGCCGTCAGGTGATGTGGGCGCCCCGGGTCTCGACGTAGACCGCGTACAGGCTCTGGCTGGCGGTCATGAACAGCCGGTTGCGCTTGGTGCCGCCGAAGCAGACGTTCGAACAGATCTCCGGCAGCCGGATCTGCGCGATGCGGGCGCCGTCGGGTGCGAACACGTGGACCCCGTCGTAGCCGTCGCCGACCCAGCCGGCCGACGACCAGACGTTGCCGTCCTCGTCGCAGCGGATGCCGTCGGCGAAGCCGGTGCGGCCCTCCCAGGTCATGCTGGCGAACTCGCGACCGTTGGACAGCGTGCCCTTCTCGCCGTCGAGGTCGAACTGCCAGATCCGGCTGGCGGCGTCCGGATAGTGCGAGACCCCGGTATCGGCCACGTACAGCTTCTTGTAGTCGTGGCTGAAGCACAGACCGTTGGGTTTGAACGGCGCGTCCGTCACCTTGGTGACCGCCCCGCTGTTCGCGTCGATCCGGTAGACCGCCTCCTTGACGAAGGGCTGTACCGAGCCGGTGTCGGCGCGCCGGCCCTCGTAGTTCATCAGCTGGCCGTAGCCCGGATCGGTGAACCAGATCGACCCGTCGTTCGGATGCACCACGGCGTCGTTCGGGGCGTTGAAGCCCTGGCCTTGGTCGTTCTTGTCGGCCAGCACCGTGACGGAGCCGTCGTACTCGTAGCGGACTACGCGGCGGTTGAGGTGCTCGCAGGCGATCTGCCGGCCGCGGTAGTCGAAGGTGTTGCCGTTGCTGTTGCCGGAGGGCGCCCGGAAGCCGCGGCTGACGTGGCCGTCCTCCTCGATCCAGCGGAGCTGCTCGTTGTTCGGGATGTCGCTCCACAGCAGGTAGCGTCCGACCCCGTTCCAGGCCGGCCCCTCGGCCCACAGCGTCCCGAGATGCAGGCGCTGGATCGGGGTGTTGCCGAGCTTGGCCTTGAAGCGCTTGTCCAGGGCGATGATGTCGGGGTCCGGGTAGCGGACCGGCTCGGTGCCCGGCCCGAAGTTGCGGGCGAACGCCTCCGGCGCCATGGCCGTGGTCGCGGCGATCGTCGCGGCGGCGGCCAGGAAGCCCCGGCGGTCGAAACGTGGCGTCCCGTCGTCGGGTCGGTCGGTACGGGTCATGGAGTCCTCCCTCGGTCGGGGCGGGTGCCGTTGGGGCCGGCGGGGGCAGCGGCACAGTGGCGAGTCTCGTCCGCGGCCCCGGCGTCCCGGCCTGCCCTGCACGGCGGGACCGCCCCTTGCTGGTGCCCTGCTGACGCCGTGCCGGCGGAGGTACGGCCGGTGCGTGATCAAATGGCCGTATGGTAGTATGTTATATGACTAATTATGGTGTGGCAACCGATCGGCGATCATTCAGATCCGGAAATCCCCGCTTCCGCGAAAACGAACTCGCGGAACGCGACGATCGCCGGATCGTCCCGGCGGCTGCTCGGATAGCATAGCCAGTAGCTGGCGCCGGCCCCGACCGGCCGGTCGTGCAGGGTCAGCAGCAGGCCCTGGTCGATCAGGCCCCGGGCCAGCGCGACCCGGCCCAGCACCACCCCCTGGGCCGCCATGGCGACGTCGATCAGCACGCCGGCTTCGTGGAACACGGCACCGCTGGACACGTCGGCGCCGACCACCCCGGCGTCGACGAACCAACGCCGCCAGAAGTCGCGGGTCTCCTCGTGCTGAAGCGGGAGGCCGGCGATCGTCTCCGGCGACAGCGGCAGGTCGTCGGCGCTCAGCCCGTGACGCTCCAGCAGTGCCGGCGAGGCGATGGGCAGGGCGTGGCCCGGCATCAGCGGATAGGCGGTCAGGCCTGGCCAGGGGCCGGTGCCGTAGCGGATCGCCACGTCGACGCTCTCGCGGGTCAGGTCGACCAGCCGCGTGGAGTGTTCGAGCCGGACGTCGATCTCCGGGTGGGCGGCGCTGAACGCGGCCAGCCGCGGCACGATCCACCGGTAGGCGACCGAGGGAGCCGAGGTGATGGTCAGGATCTGCCGGCCGCCCTGGGCCCGGATCTCCGACGCCCGGGCCGCCAGCCGGTCGAACGCGTCGGTGACCACCGGCAGCAGCCCGGCCCCGGCCTCGTTCGGCTCGATCCGGCGATGCTCGCGGCGGAACAGCGGTCGCCCGAACCAGTCCTCCAGGGCGCGCAGCTGGTGGCTGACGGCGGCGTGGGTCACCGACAGCTCGTCGGCAGCCCGGGTGACGCTGCCGAGCCGGGCGGTCGCCTCGAAGGCCCGCAGTGCGGTCAGCGGCGGCAGGGTGCGCATGTTTGTGAGAATAACTTACACATCCGGTGAAAACGTATCGTTTGAGAAACCGGCAGTACAGCACGATTTTCCGGGCATGGCACAGAGCCCCGGTGGCTCGATCATGTAAGGAGAATTGTCATGCTGAGCGAAGCGCTTTTCCGACTGGTCAACGTTGCCGGCGGGCTCGGCCTGGACGACGAGCTGTGGCACCGGCAGGTGCTCGGTCCGGATCCGGCGGCCGGACGTCGGTCCGCGCGCGAGCGGATCGCCGCGGCCGCCGAGGCCCGGCGCCGGCAGCCGGCAGCACCGTCGCTGAACCGGCTGACGCCGCGGGCGGCCCTGGTCTCCTGGTGGTAGGTCGCTTGCGGGCGCCGTTCGGGGATGGCCGTGCTCGGCGCTATCCCAGGATGTCGTGGACCATCGCGATCAGCGGCGCGTCGGCCGGCGGCATCGGGTAGTCACCGAGCCGGGCCGGTCGCACCCAGGCGAGCTTCTGGTGCTCGCGCGCGGTGACCGTGCCGATCCAGCGCCGGCAGGCATACAGCGGCATCAGCAGGTGAAAGCTGTCGTAGCGGTGCGAGGCGAAGGTGAGCGGCGCCAGGCAGGACTCGGCGGTGTCGATGCCGAGTTCCTCCCGCAGCTCGCGGATCAGCGCGGCCTCGGGGGTCTCGCCGGGATCGACCTTGCCGCCGGGGAACTCCCACAGACCGGCCATCGACTTGCCTTCCGGGCGCTGGGCGATCAGCACCCGGCCGTCGACGTCGACCAGGGCGACCGCCACCACCAGCACGGTCGGAACCGGCGGCAGGTCGGCGGCGGCCGAGGCCGCCATGCACCCGTCGAGCTCGCCCATCGCCGGCGCCGCGTCAGCTGCGGTAGTCGGCGTTGATGTCGATGTAGCCGTGCGTCAGGTCGCAGGTCCATACCGTCGACCGCCCGCGGCCGACCCCGACATCGACGGTGATCGCGATCTCGCTTCCCTTCATGTGGGCCGCCACCGGGGCCTCGTCGTAGCCCTCGACCCGGGCCCCGTCGCGCGCCACCACGACGCCGCCGATGTCGACGGCGAGCCGGTCGCGGTCGGCCTTCTGGCCGGACTTGCCGACCGCCATGACGATGCGGCCCCAGTTCGCGTCCTCGCCGGCGATCGCGGTCTTGACCAGCGGCGAGTCGGCGATCGCCAGGGCGATCCGTCGGGCGGCCCGCTCGGAGGCGGCGCCGGTCACGGTGACCTCGACCAGTTTCTGGGCGCCCTCGCCGTCGCGCACCACCTGCAGGGCGAGGTCCTTCAGCAGGTCCTGCAGCTTGGCGCGGAAGTCGCGCAGGGCCGGGTCGCCGGCCCCGGTGATCGCGGCGTGCGGGACCTGTCCGGTGGCGAACAGCAGCAGGGTGTCGCTGGTCGAAGTGTCGCTGTCGACGGTGATCGCGTTGAAGGTGCGCGCGGTCGACCGGCTCAGCAGGGTCTGCAGCACGTCGGCCGGGACCTGCGCGTCGGTGACCACGAACGATAGCATGGTCGCCATGTCCGGCGCGATCATGCCCGAGCCCTTGGCGATGCCGTTGATGCGCACCGGCACGCCGCGGATGTTGGCGGTCCGGCTGGCGGCCTTGGGGAAGGTATCGGTGGTCATGATGGCGCGGGCGGCGTCGGCCCAGCTGTTGTCCGACAGCGACGCCTGCGCGCCCGGCAGCGCGGCGACGATCCGCTCGTAGGGCAGCGGCTCCCCGATCACACCGGTCGAGGCCAGCATGATCTCGGACGGCGGGCAGCCGAGCAGTCGGGCGGCGGCCGCCGCCGTCTCGTTGCAGGCGGTGCGGCCGTGGGCGCCGGTGAACACGTTGGCATTGCCGGCGTTGACCACCAGGCCGCGGGCGCGGCCGGCCGGCAGCTGGGCCCGGCACCAGTCGACCGGCGCGCCCGGCATCTGGTTGCGGGTCAGCACGCCGGCGACGGTGGTGCCGGGGACGAACTCCGCCAGCAGGACGTCGCGGCGCCCCTTGTATCGGACGCCCGCCTCGACTGCCGAGAACCGGCAGCCGGCGACCGGCGGAAGCGCGGGAAGGCCTTCGGGGGCGAGCGGCGAGACGGGGAGCGGGGCCACGGTTCGAACCTCTTGCGGGAGAGGGACGGCCCGGACGGGGATGCCCGGACCGGCAGGCACGGCGGGTCGGTCTGTTCGGGTGTTCCGGTCTGTTCGGGCGTTACTGGGGCGCCGGCATCGGCGTGCCGTCGGGGCCGAAACGCTCCACCTCCACGCCCGAGCGCAGCTCCTGGAGCTTGGCGGAGATCAGTTCGCGCGTCATGTCGGACGCGAGCTGGTCGCGCATCTGCTCGAACGGCGGGGCATCGGCGGTCCGCTTGTCCTCCAGCAGGATGACGTGCCAGCCGAACTGGCTCTTCACCGGCGCCTTGCTGTAGGCGCCGGGCTCCAGCGCGAAGGCCGCCTCGGAGAACTCCGGAACCATCTGCTCGGCGGTGAACCAGCCGAGATCGCCACCTTCGGACGCGCCCGGGTCGGTCGACCGCTCCTTGGCCAGCGCGGCGAAGTCGGCGCCCTTGTCGAGGTCCGCGATCACCGCCTTCGCGGCCTCCTCGGTGTCCACCAGGATGTGGCGGGCATGCGCCTCTTCCCGGCCGGCCGTGTCGGCTGCCGCCTTCTCGTAGCGCTGCTTCAGCGCCTCGTCGGTGATCTGCGCGGCGATCGACTCCGACAGATAGACCTGGGACAGCACCTGATCCTCGGCGCGCCGGATGCGCGTCTTGACGTCGTCGCGCCCGATCAGGTCGGTCTTGCGGGCCGCGTTGGCGATCAGGCGTCCGTCGATCGCGCGCTCGAGCAGGGCCGGGTAGATCATCTGCAGCGGCATCTGCCGGTACTGCGGCGGCAGTTCTTCGCGCATGGCGATCAGGTCGGCGAGGGTGACGGTGTCGTCGCCGACCCGGGCGACGACGATCGTCGCTGGATCCGGCATGGCGCCGGTCTCCGCCGGCGCTGCCGGTGCGGTCTGGGCCAGTGCCGGGGTTCCGGCGGCCGCGGCTGCCAGCAGGGCGATGGCGGCGACGGCCGCAGAGCGCAGGATCGGCATCGTGGTCCTTTCGTTCGGTCGGCGCGTCGGGCGGCCGCGAGGGGTGCTCGGTTGCCACCGCCGGCGCGGTTCGCAGTGGCGCAGGGGTATCAGATCGCCGGTACCCGAACAAGCCGGCGCCTGGCCGACCAGGCGCGCGGTGCCACAGAGCAGATCTCGGGCGAGATCGACGGCATTCGCTCGGTCTCAGGAGAGGTGGTCGGATCGCTCGATGCGATCCGCGGCACCATGCAGGAGGTGCTGGAGTACGTCACGTCGACGGCGTCGGCCGTCGAGGAGCAGAGCGCGGTGGCCAGCGACATGTCGGCGAACATGCAGCGCGCCGCGGCCGAGGCCAACGCCATGGGCAGGGCAGCCTGACCCCGCAGGGGGAATGACGGGGGGATGACCGGGGGATGACGGCAGGCGCGGACGTGGCCGCGGCGGCGGCGGAGCGTCGGGTCAGTCCGACCGGCCGCCGGACCAGCCGGGATCGAACGGGACGTGCACGTCCATGTCGACCACCCAGGTCGACGACCGGCCGGTGACGAAGTCGCTCGCTTCGGCACGGATCAGCACGCACACCCCCTCGGTGTCCTCGGAGATCCCGAAGGACGGCAGGTCCGTTCGCACCGTCTCGACGATGTCGTGGGCGGTCGCGGCCCCGGTCTCGCCGGTATCCACGTAGAAGCCGGGGGTCGGCTCGCGCACGGTCTCCGACGCCCGGATGTCGAAAACCACGCCGGAAGCTCGGAAGTCGAAGGCGTTGCGGAACTCGACGCCGCCGACGTCCACCGACAGGCGGCCGTTGTCGGCGCTGAGCTCCATCTTCACCTGCTCGAACGACAGCCCGATCGGCCGGCGGTCGACGTTGCGGCCGTAGGACCGGTAGCGGGGCAGCGCGTCGCGCACCCAGTCGAGCGCCGCGGCCCGGAAGCCGTCGACCAGACCGCCGGTACGCTTGGAATCGATGCCGAGCAGGGTACCGGCCATCTGCCGGATCGCCTGGCCGCCGCGTCGCAGCACGCTGTCGAGATCGCCGGCGAGCAGCGAAGCCGAGCGCGCGATCACAACCTCGGCCTCGCGGTCGGCCTCCTTGCGGATCGCCTTGGCGACACCGCCATAGGCCTGCACGGCGCGCACCGCGGCCCGCCGGCGCGGCGGCGCGTCCAGCGCATCGTCAAAGGACTCCGGATCGCGGCGAGCATCGGCCTCGCCGTCGTCTCCGACAACCCCCCTCCACCGCCCGCGCTCGCTACCGCGCATGCGGATGGACAACTGTGTCTGGTCCTGCGCCCGCACGCCTGCTGCGGCGACCGACGGAGGCCCCACTATGTTATCGACCATGACGAGGCTTTCTGCCGAATGGTCGCGACGTCCCCGTTGGAAGCATACCGGGGCGTCGTGAAAACGCAACAAATCTGCGCGTTCCGGCGGCTTGGCGCGCGCGCCGGTCGCGTTGACAGGATCACGGCCTCCCCCTAAATGTCGGTGGCCCGTCGGCCGCCGGCCGGGGCGAACAACTCGGGGAACTCCATGCTCGGCGCCATCGCCAAGGCCCTGTTCGGGTCGCAGAACGACCGCATTCTCAAGGGACTGCAGAAGCCGGTCGCCGCGGTCAACGCGCTGGAGGCGGAGATTTCCGCGCTCTCGGACGACGACCTCCGGGCCAAGACCGACGCGTTCCGCAAGCGCCTGGAGGCCGGCGAGAGCCTCGACGACCTGCAGGCCGAGGCGTTCGCGGTGGTCCGCGAGGCCGCCAAGCGCACCCTCGGCCAGCGGCACTTCGACGTCCAGCTGATCGGCGGCATGGTCCTGCACCAGGGCAAGATCGCCGAGATGAAGACCGGCGAAGGCAAGACCCTGGTCGCGACCCTGCCGGTCTATCTGAACGCCCTGAGCGGCAAGGGCGTGCATGTGGTCACCGTCAACGACTACCTGGCCCAGCGCGACAGCGCCTGGATGGGCCAGATCTACCGGTTCCTCGGCCTGACCGTCGGCTGCATCGTCCACGGCCTGACCGACGAGGAGCGGCGCGCGGCCTATGCCTGCGACGTGACCTACGGCACCAACAACGAGTTCGGTTTCGACTACCTGCGCGACAACATGAAGTTCCGCCTGGAGGACATGGTCCAGCGCGACTTCAACTACGCGATCGTCGACGAGGTCGACTCGATCCTGATCGACGAGGCGCGCACGCCGCTGATCATCTCAGGCCCGGCCGACGACAGCTCCGAGTTGTACCGCCAGGTCGACAAGCTGATTCCGCTGCTCAAGCCCGAGCACTACGAGAAGGACGAGAAGCAGCGCACCGTCACGACGACCGACGACGGCGCCGCCGAGATCGAGCGGCTGCTGGCCGAGGCCGGGCTCCTCAAGGAAGGCGCGCTCTACGACATCCAGAACATCTCCCTGGTGCACCACGCCAACCAGGCGCTGCGGGCCCACAAGCTGTTCAGCCGCGACACCGACTACATCGTCAAGGACGACAAGGTCGTCATCATCGACGAGTTCACCGGCCGCGCCATGGAGGGCCGCCGTTACTCCGACGGCCTGCACCAGGCGCTCGAGGCCAAGGAAGGGGTCACCGTCCAGAACGAGAACCAGACCCTCGCCTCGATCACCTTCCAGAACTACTTTCGCCTGTACCCGAAGCTGGCCGGCATGACCGGCACGGCGATGACCGAGGCGGCGGAGTTCGCCGAGATCTACGGCCTCGAGGTCGTGGAGATTCCGACCAACGTGCCGGTCCGCCGCAAGGACGACGACGACGAGGTCTACCGGTCGGCGCGCGAGAAGTACGAGGCCCTGGCCGAGCTGATCGAGGACTGCCGCCAGCGCGGCCAGCCCGTGCTGGTCGGCACCGTGTCGATCGAGAAGTCCGAGACCGTGTCGGCCCTGCTCAAGCAGAAGGGCATCCCGCACCAGGTGCTGAACGCCCGCTTCCACGAGCAGGAGGCCGGAATCATCGCCCAGGCCGGCGTGCCGGGGTCGGTCACCATCGCCACCAACATGGCCGGCCGCGGTACCGACATCCAGCTCGGCGGCAACCTCGACATGCGGCTGGCGGTCGCGCTCGCCGGCGTCGAGGACGAGGCCAGGCGGGCCGAGGTCACGGCTGCGGTGAAGGCCGAGGTCGAGGCCGGCAAGGCCAAGGCGCTGGCCGCCGGCGGGCTGTACGTGATCGCCACCGAGCGGCACGAGAGCCGGCGCATCGACAACCAGCTGCGCGGCCGATCCGGCCGCCAGGGCGACCCGGGCGCCTCGAAGTTCTTCCTGTCGCTGGACGACGACCTGATGCGGATCTTCGGGTCCGAGCGGATGGACGGCATGCTCCAGAAGCTCGGCCTCAAGGAAGGGGAGGCGATCGTCCATCCCTGGATCAACAAGGCGCTCGAGAAGGCGCAGCAGAAGGTCGAGGCGCGGAATTTCGAGATCCGCAAGCAGCTGCTCAAGTTCGACGACGTGATGAACGACCAGCGCAAGGTCGTCTACGAGCAGCGCAAGGAGATCATGCGGGCGCCGGACGTCCACGAGATGATCGCCGACATGCGTCACGAGGTGATCGAGGACCTGGTCGCCCGCTGCATCCCGCAGGGTGCCTACGCCGAGCAGTGGGACCTGGACGCCCTGCACGAGGAATGCCTGAGGCTGCTGGCGCTCGACCTGCCGGTCAGGGACTGGGCCAAGGAGGAGGGCATCGCCGACCGCGAGATCCTGGAGCGGATCCGCGACGCCTCCAACCGCCGGATGGCCGAGAAGGTCGCCAACTACGGCCGCGACCTGATGCGCATGGCCGAGCGCAGCCTGCTGCTGCAGCTGCTGGACCAGCAGTGGAAGGACCACCTGCTGTCGCTCGACCACCTGCGCCAGGGCATCAACCTTCGGGCCTACGCCCAGAAGGACCCGCTGAACGAGTACAAGCGCGAGGCGTTCTCGCTGTTCGAGGCGATGCTGGCGAACCTGCGCCAGGTGGTGACCAGCGTGCTGTCGCACCTGGAGATCCGCATGCAGGCGCCGGAGGAGCTGGAGGCCCGGATGGCCGCCGAGCGCGCCCAGGCCGAGATGCACGAGACCCGGATGGACCCGGCGCTGGCCTCCGACCAGGCGGCCGCAGTGGACGACGAGGGCGCGCTGGCGGCTACCGGCACCGACGGCGGGGCGACCGTCGCGACCCGTCGGCCGGCGGCCGGCGGCGTCGACCCGAACGACCCGTCGACCTGGGGCAAGACCCCGCGCAACGCCCCGTGCCCGTGCGGCAGCGGCAAGAAGTACAAGCAATGTCACGGCAGGCTGGCGTAACCGGACCGTCGTGAGGCGTGGACCGGCCCTGAGGGCCTACCGCCCGCACGGCGTCTCCAGGTGGATGACGCCCCAGCCGTAGACCGGGTCCCGGCCCTGCGGGCCGAGGTCGACGGCGTGGCCGCGGGCCCAGGCCGCGACCTCCTCCGACCGCGTGGCCCGCAGCGGGGCGGCGCCGGCGACGAAGCCGGCGAACAGGGCGGCGGCCAGCGAGGTTCCGGTCCGTCTCTCGCCCGATCCGCCGGTCCCGGCGGTCCACAGCTCCACGCCCGGCGCCGCGAACTGCACGTAGTCCCCCTGGTTGGCCCACACATACGGTCGCTGCCGCTCGTCGACGGCGGTGACTGCAATGACCCGGTCGTACGCCGCCGGATAGGCCGGCGGTGCCGCCGGCCCGCCGTTGCCGGCGGCGGCCACCACCACGATGCCGCGGTCGACGGTACGGGCCAGGGCGGTCTGCAGCAGCAGGTTGGGGGGGCCGGCGAGGCTCAGGTTGATCACCCCCGGCCGTGCCTGCACCAGCCAGTCCAGAGCCTCGGCCAGGTTGAACGCGTCTGCCCTGACGTCGTCCTCGGGGCCGAGCGAGAAGGCGTTGGCGGCGTACAGGCGGGTGTCGGGCGCCATGCCCGGGAACCGGCTGGCGGGATCGCCGACCAGCAGGGCCGCGATCGCCGTCCCGTGCCCGTCGGCAGCCGGCGTCGCACCGGCGGCAGGCAGGAACCGGGCGACCGTGATGGCGCGCGACCGCAAGGCCGGGTGGCTGCGTTCGACCTCGGTGTCGACGATGCCGATCGGCATCGGCTGCCGGCAGGCCGACGACAGCCGGGCGGCGCGCCGCAGCCCGGCCACGGTGCAGCCGCCGTCGCCGCAGGTTCCGGACATCGGCCGATACACGCTGTTCGGGGCGAACACGGCGTTACCCGCCCGCTCGGCCTCGCGCAGACGCACCTGCGCGGCGGCGGCCTGGTCCGGCGTCGCGGCCCGGAACCGCGAGATCACCAGGCCGAGCGACGACAGCGAGCGCTCCTCGACCTCGAGCCCGAGCTGCTGGGCGAGTTCGACGGTGTCCGGCGAGGCGAACAGGCCGACGAACTCGTTGCTCACATCCGGACCCCGGCCGCCGCCGCGCAGCCCGCGCTGCGCCCGCGCGCCGGTGGGCGCGGTCTGACCCCGCTGGCCGGCACCGGGCCTGCCGCCGGCGGTGCCGCCCGCGGGGCCGGCACCCGGCCCGCCCGCCGTGCCGCCTCCCCCGGGGCCCGGTCCGGCTTCCGTACCGCCCGCGGGGCCGCCTGCGCCGGGCCCGCCCGCGCCAGGGCCACCTGCGCCGCCGCCGCCACCTCCGCCGCCACCTCCGCCACGGGCGAAAGCCGGCCCGTCGGCGCCGACGAGCACCATCAGCAGCGCCGCGCAGACCGTCAGAAGTGCCAGCGACACCCGCGGCTTGTTTCGTCGATTGTGGTTTGGCGCCATGCTCTGGCTTCTGCGCGCTTCGCGTCCCTGGTGTGGCCGACAGGCGGTCGAGACCGGAAATCGGGCTTCTGGAGGAGAACGTATGGCGACCAGGGAATTATTCCCGCCGCTGCGGCGTTGTCGAGACAGCAAGGCATCAAGCGACTGATGGCGACGCCCTTCACAGCGCAGCTTGTCGCCTTGCTGCCGAGGCTCAGGCGGTTCGCCCATGGACTGGCGGGCGCCGCCGATCAGGGAGACGATCTCGTGCAGGAGGCCTGCGAGCGTGCGATCCTGCGGCAGCATCAGTTCGAACCGGGCACGCGGCTCGACAGCTGGATGTTCCGCATCATCCAGAACCTGTGGATCGACCGCCAGCGGGCCGGCCGCCGGCGCGGTCCGACGGTCGAGATCGGCGAGGCCGACACCGTCATGGGCGCCGACGGCGAGTCCGACGCGACCGCCGCCGTCGACCTGGCCCGGGTCAGGCGGTGCATCGCCGGGCTGCCGGAGGACCAGCGGTCGGTCCTGCTGCTGGTCTGCGTCGACGGCCTGTCGTACCGCGAGGCGGCCGACGCGCTCGACCTGCCGATCGGGACCGTCATGAGCCGCCTGGCCAGGGCCCGCCGGCGCCTGCACGAAATGTTGAACCCGGGGGATCAGCTGTGAGCGAGACGGAATTCAGCGACGAGGTGCTGATGGCGTTCGCCGACCGGGAGCTCGATCCCGCGACCGCCCGCGAGATCGCCCGGCGCCGCGAGACCGACCCGGCCCTGGACGCGCGGATCCGCGTGTTCGAGCAGACCGCCGGGCTGGCCCGCCGGGCGCTCGAGCCGCTCGCCCGGGAGCCGGTGCCGTTCCGCCTGCTGGCGGCGGCGCAGGGCGCGAACCAGGGTGACGGCCAGGGGGGCAGCCGGGACGCCGGCCAGGACGCCCGACGGGGCGGGGCCCGGCTCGCGATTCCGCGCGAGCTCATGGCGCTGGCGGCCAGCGTTCTGCTGGTCATCGGCATCGGGGCCGGCTTCCTGGCGAGCGGCTGGCCGGACGGCGAGACGTCCGGAGGACTCGCCGCCCTCGACGCCTGTGGCGGCACGGGCCTGTCGCGCGCCCTGGAGACCACGGCGTCCGGCGAGCGGCAGGTCGAAGGCGGCTGCGCGATCGTCCCGGTCGCCAGCTATCGGGAGGAGGGGACGGTGTGCCGGGCCTTCCAGGCTGTTTCGGGCGGCGCATCCCGTCCCGAGGCGATGGCCGGCATCGCCTGCCGCGACGACGACGGCAGCTGGCGCACTCGGGTCGCCGTCGACCTGACGCCCCGCCCGGGGGCCGGAGACACCTATCGTCCGGCGAGCGGTGCCAGGGTCGGCCTCGACGCGCTGCACACCGCCGCCGGCCTGAAGGCAGCCCCGCTGTCGCCGGCCGACGAACAGGAGCTTCTGCGCAACGCCTGGCAGAGCGCCCGCTGAGCGGCTTCAATCGATAATTTCCCGAACATGCCTCCATCGACGGAATAGATCGGCGGCGCGGTCGTTGTCGAATCGAGGGGCCGAGTGGCGAACACCGCCGCGGCCTCCCGGACGATCGACCGACGGAGAGCCGCCGTGCCGTTCCCTTCCGCAGATCCCGGCTTCGTCGCCCGGTCGGTCCGGCACCCGCGGCCCGAGGGACCGCTTCGACACCCAGTGATCGGGAAGGAGACGATCGTGATGCCACCGGACGACCTCAAAGCCATCGCCGCCTTGGCCGGGCGCCTTCGGTTTCCCGCCGCCGTGCATGCCGGCCCCGCGGGCCGGGAACCGCGGACCTCTGCACCGAAAGGCTCCTTCGAGGCCGCCCTGGAGGCGATCCGGTCGGCGTCCGCAGGCGGTCCGGACCGGGCGACGACCGGGCGCCGCGGCGCGGTCGCGGGCGGCCTGCTCGCGGGCGGGACGCTGGCGGCCCTCGGCCGGGCGGCGACGCCGCCGGACGGCGCGCGGGCGCGGCCGGAACCGTGGCCGGCAGCCGGCGATCCGACGGTCGGCGAGGCCGGCGTCCTGATCTGGCCCGGCCCGAACCCCTGTGCGGCGGGCCGGCGGCGCTCGGCCGGCCAGCCGGCGGGATCCCGGTCGGGGCCGGATCCGACCCAAAGCCCGACCGGAACGGATGCGGTCGAACCACAGGTCGCGGTGGTCGGCGTCGACGAGGAGGAGGCGACGCCACGGGCGTGATCCTCGTCCTGCGGGCAGGGACCGGCGGTCTGCTCTTCCCGGCCGTCAGTCCCGGGACGGCGACGGCGCAGCCGGCGCCGCGCCGTCCGCCCGTTCGAGATGCTTCAGCCGCAGGATGCTGACGACCGCCGAGGTGGCGGCGAAGCCGGCGCCCAGCACCAGCGCCCAGGTGGCGCCCTGGATGCCGAGCCGGCCGAGCAGCAGGGCGACCAGGGCGGCACCGACCGCCTGACCGGTCAGCCGGGCGGTGCCCAGCATGCCGCTGGCGGCGCCGCTGCGGGCGCGCGGCGCGGCGGTGATCAGGGTGCGGTTGTTGGGGGCCTGGAACAGCCCGAAGCCGGCGCCGCACAGCACCATCCGCCAGGCGATGTCGAAGCGCCCCGGGTCGTCCGGCAGCAGCGCCAGGGCCGCCAGCCCGGTCGCCATCAGCGTCATGCCGGCGCTGACGATGATCGCCGGCGACCAGCGGTCCGACAGCCGGCCGGCGAACGGTGCCACCACCGCGATCGCCAGCGGCCACGGCATCATCAGCAGCCCGACCTCCAGTGGCGGGAAGTCGTGGATCCGCTGGAACGTGAACGGCAGCGACACGAACGCCAGGACCTGGGCGACGAACGACGCGGTCGAGGTGGCGATCGACAGGCTGAACACCGGCTTGGCCAGCAGGTCGAGCGGCAGCAGCGGCTCCGGCACCCGCAGCTCGCGGCGGACCAGCAGGGTCGAGGCGATGACGCACGCCACCGCCTGGGCGACCACCAGCGGCCACGCGAGGCCGTGGCCGATGCTGTCGAGGGTGGTCACCACCAGCCCGATCGAGGCGGCGCTGAGCCCGGCGCTGACGACGTCGAAGCGGCGGCTGGCACGGTCGCTGTCCGGCAGGGTGAACCAGCCCATCGCCACCACGATGGCGCCGAGCGGCAGGTGGATCGCGAACAGCCACGGCCAGTCGACGACCGACAGAATCAGCCCGCCGATCGTCGGCCCGACGGTCGCCGACGACGCCACCACCATGGCATTCACCCCGATCGCCGTCCCGAACCGGGCCTTCGGCACCGTATAGCGCAGCAGCGCGGCGTTGACGCCCATCAGCCCGGCGGCGCCCAGGCCCTGGACGATGCGGATCGCCGTCAGCTCGCCCAGCGAGCCGGCGAACGCGCAGCCGACCGCGGCCACCGTGAAAAGCGACACGCCGGCCAGGTAGACCCGGCGGTAGCCGACGATCTCGCCGAGCGAGGCGAGCGGCAGCAGGCTCATCACGATGGCGAGCTGGTAGCCGTTGACGATCCAGATCGAGACCGCCGGGCTGGCGTCGAAGTAGGTGGCGATGGTCGGCAGCGCGATGTTGGCCATCGAGCTGTCGAGCACCGCCAGGGTCACCCCGAGCAGGATGGTCGCCCAGGCCCAGTAGCGTCGCGGCGTGTCGAGTCCGTCCGGCGACTCGGTGGCCGTCTGACTCATGGCCGCACCGCGGGGGCGACCCCGGTGCGGCGCGCGATGAAGCGGGCGAGGCTGGGGCCGGTGAGGATCACGATGATCACGCGGGCGGTCTGCATGGCCATGACGAACGGCAGGTCGACGTTGCTGGACGCGGCGATGATGGCGGCGGAGTCGGCACCGCCCGGGCTGGTGGCGAGGTAGGCGGTCAGCGGGTCGACTCCGGCGAACACCACCAGGGCCGCCGCGAACGCGCCGCACAGCGCGATCAGCGCGAAGATCGAGGCCAGCACCCGCGGCAGCGCCCGGGCGGCGTGCCGCAGGATCGGCCGGGTGAACTTCAGGCCGATTACCCAGCCGACCAGCGCGTAGCTGACCGCCAGCAGCCAGGGCGGCAGCTCGATGGTCAGCCAGCCCGCGTCCTGCAGCACCACGCCGATCGCCAGCGGCAGCAGCAGCGGCCCGGCCGGGACCTTGAGGCGCAGGGCGACGGCGATGCCGACCGCCGCGGTGGCGCCGGTGGCGGCGAAGGCCGGCCAGTCGATCGCCGGGAACCAGTCGACGGGCGGGCCGCCGCCGGCGCCGTCGGTCGAGAGCCGGGCGACCAGCGAGGCCACCAGCACCACGCACAGCACCCGCAGGTACTGCATGAAGGCGACCAGCCGCATGTCGGCGCCGTAGGCCTCCGACAGCAGGGTCATGGTGGTGGCGGCACCCGGCGAGAACCCCCAGACCGCGGTGGTGCCGGGCAGGATGCGCCAGCGGGTCAGCAGCCAGCCGAGCACCACCGACGCGGCGATCGCCCAGCCGACCCCGAGCAGGAACAGCGGCCAGTCCCGGGCGATCTCGCCGAGGATCTCGACCGGGATGCCGCGCGCGATCATGCAGCCGATCACGCCCTGGGCGATGTAGAACGGTACCGCCGGTACCCGGACCGGACCGCCGGCCGTCGCCACCAGGATCCCGGCGATCATCGGGCCCAGCAGCAGCGCGGCCGGCAGGTGAACGAGTTCGAGCAGCACGACCAGCACGGCCGACAGCGTCAGCAGGGCCGCCCACCGGACCGCGGCCGGCCGGCCGTCCAGCGGGCCGGATGCGGCGTCGTCGGGCGCTGGATCGGATGGTGCCAAGCGGGTTCTCCCGGCCGTCCGGCCGCCTACGACACGCCCGGCTCGCGCTCCGGCCGCGGCATCTCCCAGACGTCGCGGGTCGTGCAGTACAGGTCGCCGCCGAGCCGGCCGACGGTGTCGAGCCCGGCCTGGTCGATGCGCAGCCGCTGCTCGTCCACCAGGTCGGCGCGCACGACCACCCGCAGCACCTCGCCGATCACGATCTCGCGCCGGTTGCCGAGTTGCAGGGTGGTGTGGCGCTTGCACTCCAGCGCCGCCGGCGCGGTCGCGATGCGCGGCGGCCGGACGGTCGTCGACGGCGCGGTCTCCAGGCCGGCGACGTCGAGCTCCGATTCGCCGGGCTCCAGGTCGAGCGCGCACAGGTTCATCTGCTCCGCCAGCGCCCGGTCGACGATGTTGACCACGAACTCCGGCAGCTCGCGGATGTTGGCCGAGGTGTCCTTCGGGCGCCGGTCGGGCCGGGCGTCGACCCCCAGCACCACCATGCATGGGTCATAGGAGACGGCGTTGAAGAACGAGAACGGCGCGGCGTTCACGGTGCCGTTCGGCGCCAGCGTGGTGACCAGCGCGATCGGCCGCGGCGTGACCACGCTGCGGAACACCTTGTAGGCGTCCACGGGGGTCATGTCGGCGAACAGGAACTCCTTGATCGCGCTCTCGGGCATTGGGCTATCCGGCATCGAGCTCTCGGGCATCGGTCTCTCTGGTCGGGTGTCAGGCGGGCGGGTGCGCAGCGTGCCAGTGCCGGGCGATGTCGATCCGCCGGCACACCCAGGCGCGGTCGTGGGCCTTCACGTGGTCCAGGAAGCGGGCCAGCGCGCGGGCCCGGCCGGGCCGGCCGACCAGCCGCTGGTGCAGCCCGATCGACAGCATCTTCGGGGCCTCCGCCCCTTCCTCGTAGAGCTGATCGAAGCTGTCGATCAGGTGCCGGAAGAAGTCCTCGCCGGAGCCGTAGCCCGGCGGCGCGCCGAACTTCACGTCGTTGGTGTCGAGCGCGTAGGGCACGACCAGGTGCGGGCCGCCGTCGACCTCGACCCAGTACGGCAGGTCGTCGTTGTAGGCGTCGCTGTCGTACAGGAAGCCGCCGTGCTCGACCAGCAGCCGCCGCGTGTTGGCGCTCGGCGCGTAGCGGCAGTACCAGCCGGCCGGCGGCGCGCCGGTCAGCCGCTCGATGGTCTCGACGGCGCGGGCGATGTGCTCGCGCTCCTCGGCCTCCGACAGCTCGAAGTGGTTGATCCAGCGCCAGCCGTGGCCGGCGAAGTCGCAGCCGTACTCGGCCAGCGCGGCGGTCGAGACCGGGTTTCGCTCCAGCGCCTGGGCGCAGGCGTAGATCGTGAACGGCAGGCCGCGGTCGCGGAACAGCTTGAGGATGCGCCAGACCCCGGCGCGCGAGCCGTACTCGTACAGCGACTCGATGCCGAGGTCGCGCTCGCCCGCCGGATGGCGGCCGCCGACCGCCTCGGACAGCGCACTCTCGTTGCGCGGGTCGCCGTGCAGCACCGAGGATTCCGACCCCTCCTCGACGTTCAGCACGAAGTTGACGGCGATCTTCGCACCGTTCGGCCAGGCGGCGTGCGGCGGCTTGCCGCCGTAGCCGACCATGTCGCGCGGATAGGGCTCGGGCGTGCTCATGGCGGCGGATCTCCTCGGATGTCGGTGCGCGGCCCGGGCAGGCGCGGTCGGAAGGCCGTGCTAGGATACGCCATCCTCGGGCCGGTGCCACCGGCCTGTCCTGCCGCTTTCCGGGAACTGTTGCCATGCCCGAGCGCCCCGTCGCCTGCGATCTGCTGATCCGCCATGCCGCCGTCCTGACCCTGGTCGAGGGCAGCGCCCTGCTGGCCGACGGCGCCGTCGCGATCGCCGGCGACCGGATCCTGGCGGTCGGGCCGGACGCCGAGCTGGCGGCGGCCCACGCGCCGGTCGAGACCGTCGACGCCCACGGCGGCATCGTCATGCCGGGCTTCGTGAACACCCACAACCACACGCCGCTGATCGGCGTGCGCGGCATGTTCGAGGACCTCGGCTTCGCGCCGGCCTACACCGCCGGCATCCCGCAGATGGCGGCGCTGTCGCCCGAGCAGATGCTGGTGATGGCCCGGCTCGGCCAGTATGAGATGCTGCGGGCCGGCAGCACCACGGTGGTCGACTTCTACCGCCGGCCCGACGCGCTGGCGCAGGCCGCCCACGAGATCGGCCTCAGGGCCTTCATCGGCGGCCGGATCATGGATGCCGATGCCGCGGCGCTCGCGGCCGGCCGCTGGGAGACCGACACGGCGCTCGGCGACCGGCTGTTCGACGAGAACGCCGCGGCGATCGAGCGCTGGGACGGCATCGACGGTGGGCGGATCCGCTGCGGCTTCGGCCCGCACGCCGCCGACACCTGCTCGCCGGACCTGCTGCGGCGGGTCGCCGAGGCCGCCCGGGCCAGGGGCGGGCCGGTGCACACCCATCTCTGCCAGAGCCGGCGCGAGGTCGAGGTGGTGCGCGAGCGCGACGGCCGCAGCCCGGTCGACCGGTTCGACGAGGTCGGGCTGCTGGGCGACCGGCTGATCGCCGCGCACTGCGTGTTCCTGGACGAGGCCGGGGTCGAGCGGGTCGGGGCGGCCGGCGTGCACGTCGCGCATGCGCCGATCGGCAACTCCTCCAGCGGCATGGTGGCGCCGATCCTGGCGCTGGCGCGGGCCGGCGCCAACGTCACCCTGTGCGGCGACAGCAAGACCGCCGACATGTTCGAGAGCATGCGGATGGCGACCGCGCTGGCCCGCATCCGCGATGGCGGGTTCGAGCCGACCGCCCCGACCCTGCTGGGCTGGGCAACCGTCAACGGTGCCGCCGCGCTCGGCCTCGGCGACCAGGTCGGCCGGCTGGCGCCGGGCATGAAGGCCGACCTGGTCATGCTGGACGCCGCCGAGCCCAGCCTGGCGACGGTGGTCGACGGCTATGGCATCGTGGCCCGCAGCGCCTCGGCGCTGGCGGTCGACACGGTGGTGGTCGACGGGTCGGTCCGGCTGCGCGGCGGCCGGCCGGTCGGGTTCGACGGCGACGCCATCGTGGCCGAGGCCCGCGATCTCGCGCGTTCGCTGTGGGCGGCGGCCTGAACGGCCGTTCGGATCAGAGGCCGGGAACCAGCCGGACCATCACCAGGAAGATCAACGCGCCGATCAACGCCGACAGCGGCACCGTGATCAGCCAGGCGGCGGCGATGGCCAGCAGGTGACGGCGGCGCACCAGCCGGCGCTTCGCCGCCTTGCGAAGCACGGCCGGGTCCTCGGACGGGTCGGGTGCCAGGCCGGGCAGCCAACCGTCCGCCGCATCTTCGGCCTGCTCTTGGGCGGCGGCCGCCCGCGCCGCCCGGTTTAGGCGTGCCTGCCGGCGGATATGGCCGCCGCGATGGGCGTGCCACTCGCGCGCCAGGCCGACGCCGAACACCGCGCCCACGGCGATGTGGGTGGAACTGACCGGCAGGCCGAGGGCCGACGCGATCAGCACGGTCACCGCCGCCGACAGCGCCACGCAGAACGCCCTGACCGGGTTCAGGCGGGTGATCTTCTCGCCGACCATGCGGATCATGCGCGGCCCGAACAGGGCGAGGCCGACGGAGATGCCGGCGGCGCCGATCAGCATGATCCAGCCGGGCACGGCGACCTTGGCGCCGGCGACGCCCTGCATCGCCGCGACGACCGCGGCCAGCGGGCCGATCGCGTTGGCCACGTCGTTGGCGCCGTGGGCGAACGACAGCAGCGCGGCGGCGACGATCAGCGGGGCGGTGAACAGCGTGCCGACCGCCTTCTTGGTGTTCTCCAGCCGCGGCGCCTGGCGCGCCACCAGCCGCGAGACGGTGCCGAGCGTCGCCGCGAACACCCCGCCGACCAGGGCGAGCAGGACCCACAGCGGCGGCTTCCAGACCTTGGACAGCCCCTTCTGGATCAGGTAGGCGGCGAAGGCGGCGGCGGTGATCGCCACCACCACCGGCACCCAGCGGCGGGCCGCCGCCACCCGGTCGTCGGCCTGCAGGATGAGCTGGTCCAGCAGCACCAGCATCAGCGCCGCCCCGATCCCGCCGAGCATCGGCGAGACCACCCAGCTGGCGGCGATCGCGCCCAGCACCGGCCAGTTGGCGGCCTGCATGCCGGCCGCGGCGAGGCCGGCCCCGAGCACCCCGCCGACGATCGAGTGCGTGGTCGAGACCGGCGCCTCGAGCCAGGTCGCGAGGTTGAGCCAGAGGGCGGCGCCGAGCAGGGCCGCCATCATCAGGGCGACGAACGTGCCGCGGTCGCCGACCGCCGCCGGGTCGATGATGCCCTTGCTGACCGTCGACACCACGTCGGCCCCGGCGATCAGCGCCCCGCCGGCCTCGAAGATCGCCGCCACCAGGAGCGCGCCGCCCATGCTCAGGGCGCGCGCCCCGACGGCCGGCGCCATGTTGTTGGCGACGTCGTTGGCGCCGATGTTGAGCGCCATGTAGCCGCCGATCACCGCGGCGGCGACCACCACCCCGGTCCCGGCCGTCGTGCTCCAGTCCGCCAGCACCCAGACCAGCACCAGGAACACCAGGCTGAGGCCGAGGGGAAGCAGGCGCAGGCCGCCCTGGTGGCTGACCGCCTCGAGCGCGACGATCTTCTTCAGGTCCTTGTCGAGCGCCTGCTTGCGCAGGGAGGAAGGGGGCAAAGGCATGTTCGGGCACCGGCCTCCGGCGGCGGATGGGGTGGCCGGCCCGCTGTACTATTTCCCCCAGCGCAACGCCAGCACGTCGGCCTCGCGCGCCAGCTCCAGCAGGCCGGCCTTGGTCGCCGGGTGCAGCGGCTCCAGCGGGTGGCGGACGGCGTCGGACTTGATCACCCCGCCCTCCATCATCGCGGTCTTGGTGGCGCGCAGGCCGCACTGCCGGTTCTCGTAGTTGATCAGCGGCAGGATGCGGGCGTAGATCCGGGCCGCCTCGTCGCGGCGGCCGGCCAGGTGCTCGGTCACCACCGGCTTGATCAGGTCCGGCAGCAGGGCACTGCACATGGTGCCGGTGGCGCCGGCGTCCAAATCGGCCATCAGGGTGATCGACTCCTCGCCGTCGAACGGCCCCTTGATGGCGGCGCCGCCGGCCTCGATCAGGGTCCGCAGCTTGGCGGCGGCGCCGGCGGTCTCGACCTTGAAGTGGGTGACCTGCGGCACCGCCTGGCCGAGCCGCACCAGGAACGGCACCGACAGGGTGACGCCCGACAGCGGCGCGTCCTGCACCATGATCGGCAGGCCCGAGGCCTCGGCGACGGCGGCGAAATGCTCGACGATGCCCTTCTCGTCGGCCTTCAGCGCGGTACCGTGATAGGGCGGCATCAGCATCAGCATCGACGCCCCGGCCTCGGCCGCCCGCTTCGAGCGCTCGGCCGCGAGGCGGGTGGAGAAGTGGCTGGTGGTGACGATCACCGGCACCCGGCCGGCGACGTGGGTCAGGCACAGATCCAGCAGGGTGTCGCGCTCGGCGTCCGACAGCAGGAACTGCTCGGAGTAGTTGGCCAGGATGCAGATGCCGTCGACGCCTTGGTCGATCATGCAGTCGAGCACCCGCTTCTGGCCGTCCAGGTCGACCTCGCCGGTCTCGGTGAACGGGGTCGGAGCGATCGGGTAGATGCCGCTGTTCGGCATGACGGGGGCGGGCATGGTTTCCTCCGGCTTTCTGGTCGGTCGTCGCCTCAGAGCATCTCACGAAGCGCCTTGGCGCGCTCCGTCGCCGCCGCCATCAGCAGCGGCAGGTCGTTGCCGCCGAGGATCAGGCGGGCGCCGATCTCGATGTAGCGCTGCATCAGCGGCGGGCTGTAGACGCCGCCCATGCCCGGGTGCTTGCCGTGCTTGCGGCAGGCCTCGACCACGGTCTCGTAGGCCTTGGCGATGTCCGGATGGTCGACCTGGCCGGGGATGCCCATCTCCATGGTCAGGTCGCTGGTGCCGATCAGCAGCGCGTCGACGCCCGGCACCGCCGCGATCTCGTCGGCACGGGCGATCGCCGCCGGGCTCTCCAGCATCACCACCAGCAGGGTCTCGCGGTTGATCGCGGTCGTCGCCTCGGCCAGCGGCGTCGGCTTGAAGTCGAGCTGCGGCAGCGCGCCGGTCACCGAGCGGTGGCCGACCGGCGGGTAGCGGCACTGGCTGACCATGCGGGCGGCGGTCGCCGCGTCGTCGACGTGCGGCACCACGATGCCCTGGGCGCCGCCGTCGAGCGCCCTCGTGGCGTGGAACGACTCGTAACCCGGCACCCGAACCACCGGGGTGATGCCGGCGTCCTGGGCGGCCACGCTGATCTGCACGGCGGTGTCCAGGTCCATGGAGTTGTGCTCCATGTCGATGAACAGCCAGTCGAAGCCGGCGGTACGCATGGCCTTGGCGATGTCGACGGTGCGGGTCTGGCGCAGCCCGACGCCGATCGCGAGCTGGCCGGCCCGCAGCCGGTCGAGGGCGGCGTTCTTCAGGTCGGTCACGGAATCCTCCGGGGTGGTATCTCGTATGACGCCCGGATCAAAGCAGGGTTCGCCGGCCGCGTCATCCATCGCCGTCATCCGTCGGCGTGGCCGGGCGGATGCCGGCTTGCCGTGACGCGGCGTCCCGCGCCACACTCCGCCGACCGACCGTCCCAAGACCACCCACCGGAGGAAGCCCGTGAACCAGCAGACCCCGCCGGCGGCGGCCGTCGAGGCCGTGGCGCGCATCAAGCAGGCGCTCGGCCCGAAGGGCTGGCTGGAGGATCCGGCCGACACCCTGAAATACCGGACCGACTGGCGCGGCCGCGACGTCGGCGAGGCGCTGCTGGTGGCGCGCCCGGCGTCGACAGGGGAGGTCGCCGAAGTGGTGCGGGTCTGCGCCGAGGCCGGGCTGGCGATGGTGCCGCAGGGCGGCAACACCGGGCTGGTGCTGGGCTCGATCCCGACCGAGCCGCGGCCGGCCGTGGTGCTGTCGCTCGACCGCATGACCCGGGTCCGGTCGATCGATCCCGACAACTTCGCGATGGTCGTCGAGGCCGGCTGCGTCATCAAGGCGGCGCAGGACGCGGCGGCCGAGGCCGGCCGGCTGTTCCCGCTGTCGCTGGCGTCGGAGGGCAGCTCGACGGTCGGCGGCACCCTGTCGACCAATGCCGGCGGCAACCAGACCATCCGCTACGGCAACGCCCGCGAGCAGGTGCTGGGCCTGGAGGTGGTGCTGCCCGACGGCACCGTGTTCGACGGCCTGAACACGCTGCGCAAGAACAACACCGGCTACGACCTCAAGCACCTGTTCATCGGCGCCGAGGGCACGCTCGGGGTGATCACCGCGGCGGCGATGCGGCTGATGCCGGCGCCCAAGGGCCGCGAGACCGCGCTGCTGGCGGTGCCGGACCCGGCGGCGGCGCAGGCGCTGCTGGGGCGCGCCCGCGAGCTGTCCGGCGACACCGTGCTGGCCTACGAGCTGATGCCGCGGATGTGCCTGGACCTGGCGATCCGCCACATCGAGGGCATCGCCGATCCGCTGTCGGCGCCATCGCCCTGGTACGTGCTGGTCGAACTCGCCACCGCCTCGCCGATCGACGATCTGCGCGCCAAGCTGGAGGCGATCCTGGCCGAGGCCATGGAGCAGGAGCGGGTGACCGACGGGGTGATCGCCGAGAGCGAGGCCCAGCGCGCGGCGCTCTGGCGGATCCGCGAGGAGCAGGCCGAGGCCGGCCGGCGCGAGGGCGGCGGGGTGGCCTGCGACGTGTCGGTGCCGGTCAGCAGGGTCGCCGGGTTCCTGGCGCGGGCCGAGGCGATGCTTCGGGAGCAGGAGCCGGAGATCCGCCTCAACACCTTCGGCCACATGGGCGACGGCAACATCCACTACCTGATCCTGCGGCCGCTGGCGATGGCCGCGGAGGCCTGGCAGCAGCGCAGCTACGACCTGGTCGACCGCCTGAACGGGCTGATCGCCGAAATGGGCGGCAGCTTCTCGGCCGAGCACGGCATCGGCGCCCAGAAGCGCGAGGACCTGGTGCGCTACGCAGCCCCGTCGCGCCTGACCCTGATGCGGGCGGTCAAGGCCGCCATCGATCCGGCCAACGTCATGAACCCGGGGAAGATCCTGTAGCCGCCAGGGCTATCGGCAGGCGGGGTCTTGTTCGGGCGGCGGGCAGAACTCGCGGATCTTGCCGCACACTTCGGCCAGGAAAGCCGGGGACATCCGGTCCGGGCCGTTCATTTGCAGCGTGTCAGTGTGTTGTCGGCACGACCCGCCGGGTCCGTCGTAGCGCGGCGTCGCGACCCAGTTCAGCACCGCCATGCCGAGGGCCAGGGCGACGATCAGGATCGCAAGTCGGACGATCAGCGAGTTGCGGGTTTCCGGGGCGGGCCTGCGTATCTTCCGGTCCTCCGGTCGTGCAGGTCGGGATCGGCTACGCCGCGGACGTCAGCACCCGGGTCTTCGGCAGGGTGAACGCGACCGTGGTTCCGGCACCCGGCGTACTCTCGATGGTCAGCCGGCCGCCGTGCAGTTCCACCAGGCGCCGGGCGATCGGCAGGCCCAGGCCGGTGCCGCCGACCGCCGGGGCGGTCTGGCTGGGCTCGACCTGGCTGCGGCCGTAGGGCTGCATGGCGCGCTCGATCTGGGCGGGGGTCATGCCGGGGCCGTCGTCGCGCACCCGGATCTCGACCGGGTCGCCGTCGCGGAACTCGATCACCACCTCGCCGTTCTCGGGGCCGAACTTGATGGCGTTGCCGACGATGTTGATCATCACCTGCTGGATGGCCCGCCGGTCGGCCCGGGCGCGCGGGCCGTAGCGGCCGTCGATGCGCAGCCCGACGCCGCGGCCGTCGGCCAGCGGCTCCAGCATGCGGACGGTGGCGTGGGCGATCGCCGACAGGTCGATCCAGTCGGCCTGCAGCTCGATCGCCCCGGCCTCGATCCGGGCCAGGTCGAGAAGGTCGTTGATCAGGTCGAGCAGGTGCCGGCCGCTGGTCGCGATGGTGTCGACGGAATCCCGGTAGCGGGCCGGCAGCGGGCCGTGGATCTCCAGCCGCAGCATGTCGGCGAAGCCGATCACGGCGTTCAGCGGGGTCCGCAGCTCGTGGCTCATATGCGCCAGGAACTCGCTCTTCGCGCGGTCGGCCATCTCGGCTTCCATCTTGGCGCGGGCGAGGTCGGCGACCGCGTCGACCGTCATCTGGCGGGATTCGAGGAACCGGGTGGCGACCTGCGCGATGTCGCGCAGCGAGTCGCGCTGGTCTTCGGTCAGGCGCTGCGGATGCGTGCCGATCGCGCACAGCGAGCCGACCCGGTGGCCGCTGCGCAGCCGCAGCGGAGCCCCGGCATAGAACCGCATGCCCGGCGCGCCGGTCACCAGCGGGTTGCGCGCGAACCGCGGGTCGTCCCAGACGTCCTCGACTTCGGTGATGTCGTCGTCGGCGAGCGACGCTGCGCACAAGGAGCCCTCGCGCGGGATCTCCCGGAGGTCGCCGAGCCCGACCGCCGACTTGAACCAGATCCGGTCGGAATCGATCAGGGCGATCGCCGCGATCGGCGTGCCGCAGGCCCGGGCGGCCAGCCGGGTGAGCTGGTCGAAAGTCATCTCGGGCGGGGTGTCGAGCACCTGCAGCGCCCACAGGGCGGCAAGCCGTGCGTCCTCGTCGTCCTGCGGAACCGGCATCACCACGCCGCACCCGTCATCTCAGCCAGCCCTCTCACAACCAGAGAGGTTAGTCGCGACGGGTTAACGGCCGGTTAAGCGAGTCGCGCGGCCCGCTAATCGGCCGCCGTCACGGCGGTCGCGGGGCGCGGGGCGGGCAGGAAGGCGGCGGCGGCGGCAATGGCCGCGGCGGCGGCGGCGCAGATCAGGAACAGGGTGGTGAAGCCGTCGCCGGCCGACGAGCCGTGCAGGCGCGAGATCACCGGGACGACCGTCGAGGCGACCGCGAACGACAGCACGTACTTCACGGCATAGGCCCGGGCCCGCCAGTGCTCCGGCGTGTTCCGTGCCACCAGGGTGTCGGTGATCGGGATCTGCCCGAACACCAGCATCATCATGGCGAGCGCCAGCGCGGTCATGGTCGAGCCGGTGGCGTCGGCGGCCAGCAGGAACACCGCGATGTCGCCGACCGTCAGGACCAGGAACACCAGCCGGATCGAGTAGCGGTCGATCAGGTGGCCGACCGCGACCTGGGTGAAGGCGGCGGCGGCGAACACCAGGGCGATCAGGCCGCCGGCCCCGGACGCGTCCTCGGTCAGCGCCATCACCCGCTCGTCGAAGATCTTGGGCAGCGCGATGGTGGTGCTGTTGAAGATGAAGCCGCCGACCGCGGTCGCGAAGAACACGATCGCCAACGTCCGCTTCCACTGCGGGCTGGGCTCTGCCTTGGCCTTGCGGGCCGCGGTGCCGGCGGCGGTCTCGGCGCGTCCGGCGACGCTCCGGCAGTGCAGGATCCACAGCCCGCCGATCGCGATGCTGGCCAGTCCCGGCACCACGAACGCGGTGCGCCAGCCGAAGCTCTCGCTCAGGAACGCCGCCAGCAGCGGTGCCGCGGCCACGCCCATGTTGCCCCACACGCCGTTGACCCCGAGCCGGCGTCCGATGGCGCCGCCGCCCTGGCTGACCATGGCGATGCCGACCGGGTGGTAGATCGCCGCGAACACCCCGATCGCCAGCAGGCCGGCGGCGATCTGCAGGCGCCCGTCGGCCAGCCCGGTCAGCACCGCGGCACCGCCGATTCCGACGAAGAACAGGGCGATCATCGCTTCCCGGCTCCAGCGGTCGGCGAGCCAGCCGGCCGGCAGCGAGCAGGCGCCGAAGGCGATGAAGCCGGCGGTCGACAGGAACAGCAGCTCGCCGTAGGTGGCGCCGAGTTCGACCGCCATGAACACCGCGGCGGTCGGAAACACCAGCATCATCAGATGGTCGACGGCGTGGCCGGCGTTCAGGAACAGGAAGCGGGTGTCGAGACGCATGGACTCCTCCCTGGCGATGGGGAGATGATGCCTTGAGCGACTTCTTCCGTCCTTCGATAGTACGCCAATCAGTGTTGCATATCGGACAGAACCTGCGCAGCCGGGATCCGGCGGTCGAGGCGCGCCAGCGCTGGCCCAAGGCGGTCGTCGGCTACGCCGTCGACTACGCGGCCGGCCACAGCACCGGCCGGCACGCCCACGAACGGGCGCAGCTGGTGCACGGCGAGAAGGGCGTGATGACGGTCCGGACCGACGACGGCGCCTGGGTGGTGCCGCCGGGCTATGCCGTGTGGGTGCCGCCCGGCGTGGTTCACGAGGTCCGGGCCGCCGGCGCGGTCGCCATGCGCACGCTCTACCTGCGGGAGGATTCCGGCGTGCCGGTGGCGTCGCGCTGCCGGGTGGTGCGGGTTCCGGCCCTGGCGCGCGAGCTGATCGCCCGGGTGGTCCGGCTGCCGGCGGACTATCCCGAGGCCGGGCCGGAGGCGCGGTTGGTGGCGGTCCTGGTGGACGAACTCGCCGATCTGCCGGCCGCCCCTCTCGACCTGCCGCTGCCGCGCGACCGCCGGGCGATGGCGGTCGCCGAGGCGCTGATCGCGATGCCGGCCGACAACCGCGACCTGGAGGCCTGGGGGCTGCTGGTCGGGGCCAGCGACCGGACCCTGGCCCGGCTGTTCCGCAAGGAGACCGGCCTGACCTTCGGGCGCTGGCGCCAGCGCCGCCGGCTGCTGGCGGCGCTCGAGCGGTTGGCCGCCGGCGAGCCGGTGACCGCCGTCGCCCTCGACCTCGGCTACGAGAGCCCGAGCGCCTTCATCGCCATGTTCCGGCGCGCCCTCGGTGCCCCGCCGACCCGCTACCTGCGGCTCGGCGGGGACGCGACCCAGGAGCCGCGTTCCTAGCCGAGCACGTCCTTGTTGATGACGTTCTCGCCGATGATGTCGCCGTCGAAGGCACTGAGGATGTTCTTGGCGGTCTGCAGGCCCATGCGGTCGAGCGCCTCGTGGGTGACGCCGGCCATGTGCGGCGCGGTGACCACGTTCGGCAGCCCGAACAGCGGGTTGTCGGGCTGCGGCGGCTCCTGGGCGAACACGTCGATGCCGGCCCCGGCGAGTTTGCCGGCGGCCAGCGCGGCATGCAGGGCGGCCTCGTCGACGATGCCGCCGCGCGCGGTGTTGACCAGGAAGGCCGTCGGCTTCAGCTTCGCCAGCCGGGCGGCGTCGAACATCCCGACCGTCTCCGGCGATTTCGGGCAGTTGATGCTGACGAAGTCGGCGCGCGCCAGGGCGGCGTCCAGGTCGCCTGCCGGCTCGGCCCCGGCCGCAGTGATCTCCCTGGCGTCCTTGTAGGGGTCGTGGACCAGGACGTTCATCTCCATCGCCGCGCAGCGCTTGACCAGCCGCGAGCCGATGCGCCCGAAGCCGATCACCACGACGGTCTTGCCGAGCAGGTCGGACGGGATCGCCTTCAGCCGGTCGGACCAGCGGTTTCCCTTCACCAGCGCGTCGAGCTCGGCGCCGCGCTTGGCCAGCGCCATCATCATGAACAGGGCGGCCTCGGCCACCGACGGCGAGTTGGCGGTCCCGACCGTCATCAGCGGGACCCCGCGCTTGCTGAGCGCCGCCAGGTCGATGGCGTCGAAGCCGACGCCCAGGCGCGTGACCACGCGCATGTCGCCGGCGGAATCGAGCTCGTCCTCGCCGAACCGGGTCGGGCCGAGCGTCACCGCATGGACCGGAGCGTGCTCCCGCAGCAGGGCGTTGAAGTCGGCCTGCGAGATCCCGTTCGGGAACGACACGACCTCGATGTCGCTGCGGCTGTCCAGCAGCGCCCTGCCGCTGCCGGAGAAGGTTTCGGTGGTCAGGACTCTCTTCCTGTTGGTGGTCGCGGTCGCCATCGCGTTTCCTTCCCGGGCGAGTGTTCGGCGTCGTCGGGCCGCCGTATCGTGATGTGGTTCCGGTCCGGACGGCGGCGAGGGCGGTCGCTCCCTCCGCCGTCCGGCCGGGTCGTGCCGCAGTCAGCGCTTGAACGGGTAGAAGCTGACGTCGTTGAACAGCATGTTTTCCTGGCTGTAGAGGGCGCCCAGCTTGGCGCTCTCCTGGGTGTAGGCGATCCAGTCCGGGTCGGCCTGCATGGCGGCCCGCTTCTTCTCGCGGTCGCCGGCGTTTTCGTAGGCCCAGATGTGGATGTAGACGTTCGGGTCGCCGGTCTCGCACTTGGCGTACAGCACCGGCAGGCCGAGATGCTTGGCCTGCGGCGCCTTGCCCATGCGCTCGTAGAGCTCCAGGTGCTTGGCGATGGTGCCGGGCCGGCAGGTGTACTTGCGCACGTCGAACAGCATGGACGTCTCCTCCTGATGTCGTCGGTGGTCTTCGAGGTGGGAGGCCGAGCTTACCGCAGGAGGAGGCGTCCGGAAGAGCCGATCAGTCGATCCGTCGAATCCTTCCCTCGACCGCCGGCGCAACCGTCCCTTTGGCGGCCACGAAGTCCCCGACCTGGCCGGCCATCAGCTGTGCGGCGTTGGCGTCGACCAGCCGCCTGGCGCTGGCGAACGCCGTGTAGCCGTCGCCGCCGCGCGCCATGAAGTCGTTGGTGGCGAGGGTGTAGCTTGCGGCCGGGTCGAGCGGTCTGCCGGCGACCGTGACGTCGGAGACCCGCTGGCCGGCGGGCTGGCCGGGGCTGTAGGCGAAGCCGATGCCGGAGACCTGCGGGAACCGCCCGGCCCCGTCCTCGACCTGGCTGACGCCGTTCTCCAGGGCGGCCAGCAGTGTCGCACCGGTCACCTCGAGCTTGAGCGTGCGGTTGCCGAACGGCAGCTCGGCCAGGACGGTCTTGCGGGTCAGGGTGGTGCCGGCCGGGTAGGTGGTGTCGCCGCGGATGCCGCCGCCGTTGGTGATGGCGACGTCGGCACCGGTGGCGGCGCGCATCGCGTCGGCGATCAGGTTGCCGATCGCCGCCTCGCCGCCGCGCACGGTCGCGCGACGGGAGTCGAGTTCAGTCGTCGTCGTGCCGATCGCCTGGCCGAGCTCGGAATCGAGCCTGGCGAGGTAGGTGTCGACCTTGGCTTGGACGTCGGGGTCGGGCGTGACCGCGCCGGTGTGGATCTGCGCGAAGTCCGGGGTCCACACGACCTTCGGGCCGTTGCGTCCCTCGACCTTGTCGATGGTCAGGACGAGACGACCGACGAAGATTCCCTCGGAGCCGGCCTTCAGGACCGCGTGCCTGCCGTCGTAGTGGGTGAGGGCCAGGTGGTCGTGGCCGCCCAGCACGATGTCGATGCCGGGGGCCGCCTGCATCAGGGCAAGGTCCTCGGTGTAGTCGTTGTGGCTGAGCGCGATCACGACGTCGGCGCCCTTGTCGCGCAGCGATTTGGCGAGACGGGGGCCGGCACTGGCATAGGCCTCGAAGCCGACGTCCGGGCCGGGGCTCGACAGCAGCGGCGTCTCGGGCGTGGTCAGGCCGAGCAAACCGATCTTGTAGCCGCCGGCCTCCACCATGGTGGCGTCGGCGACGCCCGGAAAATTGGGCAGGCCCTTGGCGGCGACGTTGCCGGCCAGCCACCGGAACGACGACTCTGCGACCCGGGTCTCCAGGACCTCCGGGCCGAAGTCGAACTCGTGGTTGCCCAGCACCGCGTACTGGATGCCGACGGCGCCGGCCATGTCGATCATGTTGGCGCCCTTGTCGATGCCGGACAGCAGCGAGGGTGAGATCAGGTCGCCGCCGAAGGTGACGATGACGGTGGCGCCGGCGGCCTCGGCACGCGCCTTCTCGGCCTTGATCACCGCGGCGATCCGGGCGGCGCCGCCAGCCCCGTCGACCGCCTCGATGCGGTCCCAGTCGTTGACGTGCAGGATGACCAGCTTGGCCGGCTCGGCCGCCAGCGGGCCGGCCAGCCAGAGGGCCGTGGCGACCGCCAGCAGGGCGGCCCGGACCAGACGGGGCAGGGATCGGGGCATGGGGCGCTCCCTCGATGTGGGAGCGCCAGCCTAGCCGGGTCGCGTTACGGTCGGAAGCGGGTCCAGTTCAGCGATCCCGGGTCAGAGGGCGCAAATCAGAGCACCCGGGCCTGGGCGCGGCCGCCGCGGCCGCTGCGCGCGGAGGCCGCGTTGTCCTTCTCGTCGAACAGGGCCGCCAGCTGCTCCATCATGGTGCCGCCCAGCTGCTCGGCGTCGACGATCGTGACGGCCCGGCGGTAGTAGCGGGTCACGTCGTGCCCGATGCCGACCGCCACCAGCTCCACCGGCGACTTGGTCTCGATGTAGCGGATCACGTCCCGCAGGTGCTTCTCGAGGTAGTTGCCCGGGTTCACCGACAGCGTCGAGTCGTCGACCGGGGCGCCGTCGGAGATCACCATCAGGATGCGCCGCTCCTCGGGCCGGGCCAGCAGCCGCTGGTGCGCCCAGTGCAGCGCCTCGCCGTCGATGTTCTCCTTGAGGATGCCCTCGCGCAGCATCAGGCCGAGCGACTTGCGGGCGCGGCGCCACGGGGCGTCGGCCGGCTTGTAGACGATGTGGCGCAGGTCGTTCAGGCGGCCGGGGTTGGCCGGCTTGCCGGACGAGATCCAGCGCTCGCGCGAGGAGCCGCCCTTCCAGGCGCGGGTGGTGAAGCCGAGGATCTCGACCTTGACCGCGCAACGCTCGAGCGTGCGCGCCAGGATGTCGGCGCAGATCGCTGCGATGGTGATCGGCCGGCCGCGCATCGAGCCGGAGTTGTCGATCAGCAGGGTCACCACGGTGTCGCGGAACTCGGTGTCCTTCTCGACCTTGTAGGACAGCGGGAACAGCGGCGCCGTCACCACGCGCGACAGCCGGCCGGCGTCCAGGATGCCTTCCTCGAGGTCGAACTCCCACGACCGGTTCTGCTGGGCCATCAGCCGGCGCTGCAGGCGGTTGGCCAGCCGGCCGATCACGCCTTGCAGGTGCGACAGCTGCTGGTCGAGCAGCGTGCGCAGGCGGTTCAGCTCGTCCGGGTCGCACAGCGTGTCGGCCTCGACCACCTCGTCGAACTCGGTGGTGAAGGCGCGGTATGCGGTGTCCTGCCAGTTCCGGCCGTCCATGTTGGGATGGAGAGGCGAGCCCGGGTTGCCGGGGTCCTCGTCGCCGGAGCCGGGCTCCAGGTCCATCTCCTCGGCTTCTTCGCCGTCGGCGCTCTCGTCGCCGGCCTGCATGTCGGACGGGATGGTCTCGGTGTCGGCGCCGTCCTCCGAGGTGCCGCGGGTGCCGCCCTCGCTGGTCTCGTCGACGTCGCCGCCCTCGTCCTCGCCCTCGGCCTCGCTGCCGTCGTCCTCCGCCATGCCCTCCTCGCCGATCTCCAGGTCGAGGTCGGCGATCATCTGGCGCGACGCCTTGGCGAAGGCGTCCTGGTCGTCGAGGTACTTGTCGAGGTCCTTGAGGTCGTGGCCGACCTTGCTCTGGATCCACGGCCGCCACAGGTCGATCACCCGCTGGGCGCATTCCGGCGGCGGCGTGCCGGTCAGGGCCTCGCGGGTCAGCAGCCGCATCACGTCGACCAGCGAGACGTCGTCCTTCTCGGCGCGCTCGAGGCCCTTGCGCCGGTAGGTCTCGTCCATCACCGCGTCGAGATTGCCGGCGACGCCGGCCATGCTGCGGGAACCGATCGCCTCGATCCGGGCCTGCTCGACCGCGTCGAAGATCTCGCGGGCCGCCTGGCTCTGCGGAACGCGGCGGGCATGGACCGTGTCGTCGTGGTGCTTCAGGCGCAGCGCCAGGGCGTCGGACGCCCCGCGCAGCCGGGCGAGGTCGGCCGGGTCCATGTCCTTCGGCGGGGCCGGCAGGCGGGCGCGGTTGCCCGCCAGACCGGCCTGCTCGGCGCCGTAGGTGACCTCGACCTCGCGCTCGCCCGAGATCGCCCGCACGCAGGCGGCGGTCGCACGCTTGAAATCCTCGAACGCGGTGTCGTCCGGGGCCTTGTTGCTGGTGTTGCTGCGCATGGCGGAAGCGTCTCGCGTCGCTTGCTACTCCGCGGCCCGGGCGCCGGCCGAGCCGATCTCGTCGCCGAAGCAGCGCTGGTAGTATTCGGCCACGATCGCCCGCTCGACCTCGTCGCACTTGTTGAGGAAGGTCAGGCGGAACGCCAGCTTCAGGTCGCCGCCGAAGATGTCGGCGTTCTCGGCCCAGGTGATGACGGTCCGCGGCGACATCACGGTCGAGATGTCGCCGGCCATGAAGCCGGCACGCGTCAAATCGGCGCAGGTCACCATCTTGGCCACCAGATCGCGCTTCTCGGCGCCCTGGTAGGTCGGGCACTTCGAGAGGACGATGTCCACCTCGGCGTCGTGCGGCAGGTAGTTCAGCGTCGTGACCACGTTCCAGCGGTCCATCTGACCCTGGTTGATCTGCTGGGTGCCGTGATACAGGCCGGTGGTGTCGCCGAGCCCGACCGTGTTGGCCGTCGAGAACAGCCGGAAATACGGGTGTGGGTGGATCACCTTGTTGGTGTCCAGCAGGGTCAGCTTGCCGTCGACCTCGAGCACGCGCTGAATCACGAACATCACGTCGGCGCGGCCGGCGTCGTACTCGTCGAACACCAGCGCCACCGGGTTCTGCAGCGCCCAGGGCAGGATGCCCTCGCGGAACTCGGTGATCTGCTTGCCGTCGCGGATGACGATGGCGTCCTTGCCGATCAGGTCGATACGGCTGATGTGGCTGTCCAGGTTGACCCGGATGCACGGCCAGTTCAGCCGCGCCGCCACCTGCTCGATGTGGGTCGACTTGCCGGTGCCGTGGTAGCCCTGGATCATGACCCGCCGGTTCCGCGCGAAGCCCGCGAGGATCGCCAGCGTGGTGTCGTGATCGAACAGATAGGCCTCGTCCCGGTTCGGGACGTACTCGCTGGGCTCCGAGAACGCCGGAACCTGCATATCGATGTCGAGACCGAAAGCCTCCCGCGCCGAGACGGTGGTGTCCGGCTTGTCCAGATGGTGGGCGGGCTTGCGCTCGATGACGGTGTCGTTCGCCATGGACGAAATTCCTGTAGGGAGGGAGGCCGGTGCGTCGGGGACGGCTCAGCCAAGAAACCGACGCAAAGTCGTATAGGCCTCGTTGATACTTTTCAACCGTTCCTCCGCGCCTCGGTCGCCGCCGTTGGCGTCGGGGTGGTGTTTTTTGACCAGTTCCTTGTACCGACGCTTCAGTTGATCGAGGGTCAGCGGCGGTTCAAGACCCATCACGGCGAAGGCCCGGCCCTCGGGTGACTGGGAGGATGGCCGGGCGGCTCCGGTCCTGCGTTCCTCGCCGTCCTCGTCATCGAACACGCCGAACGGGTCGCGGACGTTCCGGAAGGCCTGGCTGCGGCGACCGCCGTCGGCGGCGCCGAACCGCCAGGTAGGCCGTTCCCAGGTGGTCGAGCGGCGAAGGTCTGCCTCGACCTCGGCGTCCGACATGCCGGCATAGTAGTTCCATGACTTATTGTACTCGCGTACGTGTTCCAGGCAGAACCAGTAGTAGTCGTCCAGCCGGGCGCGCGACCGCGGTGCCCGGTACTCTCCGGCTTCTGCGCAACCCGGATGATCGCAGGCCCGCAGCGCACTCCGCGGGTCCATGCGATCGGACATCAGACCTTCCGGATTGGCCTTCGCCATGGGAGCGACCATTTAACCGCCAGACAGTGGGAGCGGGACCCGAGCCGGAACGGCCGGTCCCATCCCGACCGACCCTAACCGCGCACCGCAGAAAGTCCAGAGAATGAGCATGAGAGACAGGCTTGCCGCCAAGCTGACCGCGGCCTTCGAGCCGAGCACGCTGATCGTGGAGGATGAATCCCACCGCCATGCCGGCCACGCCGGGTCCCGGCCCGGCGGGGAAACCCATTTCAACGTCCAGATGGTTTCGGCGGCATTCATCGGCAAGTCCCGCGTCGAACGCCACCGCATGGTCCATGCGGTCCTGGAGGCGGAGCTGCGGGACTCCGTCCATGCGCTCGCGCTCAAGCTGGAGACGCCATCCGCTTAGGGTGATCCCGGACAATCAACCAGAAATAGCTGAGTTCGAGCTTAAACGTTAAATGGTTGCATAGGCCACAAATCCGTGGCATTGCTAACGTAGCGGGAGGACAGTCGGCGGGATTCGCGCCAAGACAGAATAGTGGGGCCAAACTTGTCCGCGTCGGAAGACAAATCCTCGATTCTGGAGAGTCGGAACGTTACCGTCGGCGGCCGCCGCACCAGCATGCGGCTGGAACCGCAGATGTGGGACGCGATCGAGACGATTGCCCGCCTCGAGGGCATGACGCTCAACAGCCTGTGCGCGGAGATCGACAGGCGCCGGCGCGACATCGGACTGACCTCGGCGACCCGGGTGTTCATCATCAGCTACTACCGGCACCTCGTCAGGAGCTACGAGGGTGGCGGCCCGAAGCCGAACGGTTCGCTGGCGCGCGTGGTGCTCGACACCGTCGTGGGGCGTCCGGTCGATCGAATGCCGGTGCTGCGGCCGACCGCCGAACGGGGGCGCAACCTGGCCGCGACCGGCGAGGACTGAAGACGACCGTCAGCCGGTGGAGCGGGACGGCGGAACCGCGGCCCCGTCCTCGGCCGGCCGGTACCAGCGCGGCCAGAGCTTGGCGACGACCGGGCCGGAATCGGCGAACGCGTGGCAGGAATTCAGCAGCCGCGGCCGCTTGTTCGGGTCCTCCGGCGCCGCCGGTTCGCCGCGGGCCTCGGCCTCGCGACGCTCCCGGGCCATCTCGCCGAAGATCGTCTGGTAGGCGGTGGTCGCCAGCGGGCCGAGCAACTCGACCAGATGCGTGCAGCCCTGGGCACCGCCCAGCCGCTCGCGCACCGCGCCGCGCCAGCCCTTTCCGATCGACAGGCCGATCAGGCGCCTGAAGTTGGGCGCGATGTCCGGGCAGACCGGGAACGGCCCGGTGTCGGTGACCGCCTCGGCGTCGAGGACGGTCAGGTCGCGGTCGATGGTGAGCCGCAGCCACATGTCATGGATCGGCTGCCCGGCCTCGACGTAGCCGCGGTATTCGTTGGGAAACCCGTAGGTCTTGGTGTCGACCAGATGGCCTTCGATGTCCCAGTGGCCGTCGGCCCGCCGCCAGCCGCGGCAGACGACGGTGCGATCGTGGACGAGCTCGCGCTCGACGGGAGGGCTCAGGGGCATGGCGGGTCTCCGTCGGGGGGACGTCGGGGATCGGGCGGAGCGAATCTCACGCCGTCGGCTGGTTGTCCAGCGGCGTCAGCCGCAGCAGGGTGATCTGGTTGCGCTGACGCCGCAGGATCCGGAACCGGAAGCCGTGGAACACGAACTCCTGGCCGACCTCCGGAATCCGCCGGGCCTCGTGCAGGACCAGCCCAGCAATCGTCGAGGCCTCCTCGTCCGGCAGGTTCCACTCGAACTCGCGGTTCAGGTCGCGGATCGTCACCGTGCCGTTGACCACGATCGAGCCGTCGGCCTGCACGCGCACGCCGGCGACCGCGACGTCGTGCTCGTCCAGGATGTCGCCGACGATCTCCTCGAGGATGTCCTCGAGGGTCACGACGCCCATGAAACTGCCGTACTCGTCGACCACCAGGGCGAAGTGCTCGCGGCGCTCGCGGAACGCCTGCAACTGGTCGAGCAGGGTGGTGGTGTCCGGGATGAACCACGGGTCGTTGGCGATCTCGACGAGATTGAGGTCCTCGGGCGCCGAGCCGCCATGCGCCCGGATGGCGCGCAGCAGCGCCTTGACGTGCAGAACCCCGACGATGTTGTCGGACTCGCCCTTGTACAGCGGCAGGCGCGTGAACGGGCTGTCCAGCACCAGCTCCAGCAGCTCGCCGAGCGGCGCGTCGGCGTCCAGCATCCGCACGTTGCGCCGGTGCGTCATGATCTCCGACACCTCGACGTCGGCCAGGTCGAGGATGCTGCGCAGCATGGCGCGCTCGTGCTCGACCTCCTCGCCGCCGTCGGCATGCATCTCGATCAGGCCGCGCAGCTCCTCCTCGCGCTCGTCGTGGCCGAGGCCGGCGGCGACCGACACGCCGCACAGCCGCAGCACGCCGGAGACCATGGCCTGCACCGTGACCGAGATCGGCGTCAGCACCCAGACCAGGGCGCGGATCACCGGGCTGACCGCGACGGCGGTCTGGTCGGGCCGGTTGATCGCGAAGGTCTTCGGCAGCACCTCGCCGAAGATCACCACGACAACCGTCATGCCGATGGTGGCGTAGAACACGCCGGTCTCGCCGAACAGGGCGATCAGGGCGCTGGTCGCCAGCGCCGAGGCGAAGATGTTGACGACGTTGTTGCCGATCAGGATGGCGCCGATCATCCGGTCGCTGCGCTCCTTGAGCGCGATCACCGTCGCCGCCCCCTTGCTGCCCTTGCGGGCGAGCTGCGACAGCCGCGCCTGGCTGGCCGCGGTGAGCGCGGTCTCCGATCCGGAAAAGAAGCCGGACAGCAGCAGGAGCAGGAAGATGCCGCCGACCGTGAGAGCGAGCGAAGTGTCCATCGAGCCGGCTCTGACGTTCCCCTCAGGCGGCTCGCGGCCGGTCGAGCAGGGCGCTGACGGCCGCCCGGTCGACGTCGCCGCGAACCACCGCGTGCCCGAGCCGCTCGAGCAGGACGAACACGATGCGGCCGTCGAGGGCCTTCTTGTCCTTGACCATGTGGCCGATCAGGTGCTCGGCGGTCCAGTGGCGGCCGGCGTCGACCTGGTCGAGCCCGGTCGGCAGGCCGACCGCCGACAGGTGCGCCGCCAGCCGCTCGGCGTCCTGGCCGGTGCACGGGCCGAGCCGGGCCGACAGCCGGGCCGCCAGCACCATGCCGGCGGCCACGCCCTCGCCGTGCAGCAGCGAGCCGTCGTAGCCGGCCATCGCCTCCAGGGCATGCCCGAAGGTGTGCCCGAAGTTCAGCAGCGCGCGCGGGCCGCCGGCGGTCTCGCGCTCGTCGGCGGCGACCACGGCGGCCTTGGCCCGGCACGACACGACGATGGCGTGGCGGCGGGCGTCGGCGTCGCCGTCCAGCAGGCGGCGGCCGTTGGCCTCCAGCCACTGGAAGAATTCGAGATCGCCGATCGCCCCGTACTTCACCACCTCGGCATAGCCGGCCAGCAGCTCGCGCCGGGGCAGGGTGTCGAGCACGGCGGTGTCGATCAGCACGCGCCGGGGCTGATGGAACGCGCCGACCAGGTTCTTGCCGTGCCGGGTGTTGACCCCGGTCTTGCCGCCGACCGAACTGTCGACCTGGGCCAGCAGCGTGGTCGGGATCTGCACGAAGTCGAGCCCGCGCAGCGCGACCGCCGCCGCGAACCCGGCGAGGTCGCCGGTGACGCCGCCGCCGAGCGCGATCACCACGGTCCGCCGGTCGATGCCGAGCGCCAGCATGCGGTCGAGCAGGTCGGCGAGTCCGTCCATCGACTTGGCGGACTCACCGGCCGGGACGGTCAGGGCGTCGACCGAGCGGGCGACGCCGGTCAGGCCGCGGACCAGCGCCGGCAGATGCAGCCCGGCAACGGTCTCGTCGGCCACCACGACGGCCTTGCGGCCCGCCAGCAGGTCCGCGAGCTCCTCGCCGGCCCGGTCGATCAGCCCGGCGCCGACCCGGATCGCGTAGCTTCGGTCGGCGAGCGCGACTTCGACGGTTTCGACGGCGCTCATCGCGCAGAAATCCTCACGGGTCCGGCCTTCACTGGTTCAGGTGGCACTGGTTCAGGTGGGCGACGAGCGCCTGATAGACCTTCTCGACGGTGGTCTCAATCGGAACCCGCCGGGTTTCGACGACGATGTCGGCCTCGGCGTAGACCGGGTAGCGGATCGCCATCAGGTTGCGCAGCGTCTCCTTGGGGTCGGCGGTCTTCAGAAGCGGCCGGTTGGACCGGCGGGCGACCCGCTCGAACAGGGTGTCGAGGTCGGCCTTCAGCCAAAGCGACAGCCCCTTCTCCTTGATCGCCTCGCGGGTATCGGGCGCCATGAAGGCGCCGCCGCCGGTCGCCAGGACGTGCGGGGTGCGGTCCTCCAGCAGGCGCCGGATCACCCGTCGCTCGCCGTCGCGGAACGCCGGCTCGCCCAGTTCCTGGAAGATCTCGGGGATGGTCCGGCCGGCCGCGGCCTCGATCTCTGCGTCGGCATCCACGAAGTCGACGCCGAGACGCTGGGCCAGCCGCCGGCCGATGCTGCTCTTGCCGGCTCCCATCAGGCCGACGAGGACGAGCGTGCAGGGAAGAACCGGATGGACGCGGATCGGATCGGACGGTCCGGCCGCCGATTCGGGCGCTTCGACGCGCGCCCCGCTGGCTGCGGTCATGCGGGGACCCCCCGCCTGCGCCGGGTTCGGGCGCCGCGTTGCGTCGGATTCCTGCGGTCGGTACAGTGCCGAAGTCGTGCCATAGTCCGACGGTACCACACGCCTCGCGGCGGTCGCCAGACCGGGCTCGGCCGGCCGGCGGGGCCTCGGGTCCGCCGCATGGAATCGTTCACCGGATCGAGGCCCGCGGTCATGCGTTTTCTGGCCTTCCTGCTGGTTCTGCTGGTCCTGCTGCTCGGCGGCGGGGCGGCGTTCCTGATGACGTGGGACATCCCGCCTCCGACCGCGCCGGTGCAGAAGGTGATCCCGAATGACCGCCTGCCCAAGTAGCGGCCGCCGGCGCGTGGCCGCGCCGGGCCGGCGGGCCGCCCTCGGCGTCGTTGCTTCCCTGGTGCTCACCGTCGCCGCGGCGGTCTCCGCCGACGCACAGTCCAGGGGGCCGGTTCTGCTCGGGCCGCCGACCCCGCTCGGACCGGCAGCGCCGCCCGCCTCCGGCAGCGACAGCGCGCCGCCGTCCGCGCCGCCACCGCTGTTCGTGCCGCCGCCGGCGGATACCGCGGCACCGGCCGCCGCCGGTCCCCGCACGACCGCCGACGGAGCGATCCGCATCGAGGGGCTGGGCCGGCTGACGACCGATGCGGTCGGAACCCTGACGCCGGAGAGCGGCGGCCTCAGGACCGATCTCTGGCAGGGCACACCGGGCCCGATCGCGCTGCGCCTGGTGGCGCTGCTGCCGGCTGCGCCGAACGCCCAGGCGCTTCGCGACCTGCAGCGCCGGCTGCTGCTGTCGTCGGGCCCGGGGCCGTCCGGCCTGACCGGGGAGGGCCGGCTGCTTGCCGCCCGGGCCGAGCGCCTGCTGGCGATGGGCGCGCTCGACGAGCTCGGAGCGCTGGCCCGGATGGTTCCCGGCCGCGCCGACGACCCGGCGCTGGCGCGGCCGCTCGCCGAGCGGGCCGCGGCGGTCGGCGACGACGCCACGGCCTGCGGTCATCACGACGCGGTGGCGGCCCGGGCCGACGACCGCTTCTGGGTGAAGCTGGGCATCGTCTGCGACCTGTGGCGCGGCGATATCGCGAAGGCCGAGCTCGGGGTCCGGCTGCTCGGCGAGATCGGCGAGGCCGACGCGCTGCTCCAGGACCTCGTTCAGCTGGCGGTCCCGGGCGCCGGTCGGTCCGGCGGCCCGGCCCGGCTGGTGGGCGCCGAGCCGCTGCATCTGGCGGCGGCCCGGCTGGCCAAGGCGGCGGTCGACCCGGACGTGATGCAGATCGACTCGCTGCCGGTGCTGGTCGCGCTGGCCCGCGGCATCGGCGATCCGCCGTTTGCCGCCCGGCTGGCTGCGGCCGAACGCGCCGAGGAGGCCGGTGCCCTCGGCACGCAAGCGCTGATCGACCTGTACCGCGATATTGCGGTCGACGGCGGGACGGTCGACGGCGCGCTGCTGGCGGCCGAGGCCGACCAGTCCGCCTATGCGCGCGGCCTGCTGTGGCGCACGGCCGACGCGAACGGCGACCCCGGCCAGCGGGCCCGGGTCATCCGCAAGGCGCTGGAGATCGCCGAGGACGGCACCGCGTGGCGGCAGACCGCGAGACTGTTCGCGCCGCTGGTCCGACGGCTGACCATCCAGCCGTCGGTCGAGGCGATGGCGCCGGATGCGGTGCGGGTGCTGGTGGCGGCGGGACAGCCGGCGGCCGCCCGTCCGTGGCTGGAATGGCTGCGCACCCGGGCCGACGCCGGCAGCCCCGACGCCCGGCTCGCGCTGCGCCGGCTGTGGGTGGCGGCGCGGATCGGCGGCGGCGACCTGCTGGTGCCGTACCAGGAAGCCGCGGTCTCTGCGTGGTGGGACGACCGGCGCGACAACGACCCGGACGGGGCGTCCAACCTCGGCGGGGCGGCGCTGTCGCTGCTCGACGCCCTGGGCGAACCGATCGGCGTGGACGCGTGGCGCGGGCTTGCGGCGCTGCCGCCGACCACGCCGTACGAGGCGCCGACCGCGGCGTTCCGCAACGGTGTGGCGGCGGCTGCTGCCGCCGGCCGGCTGGCCGAGGCGGTGGCGCTGGCCTGTGCCGGCTTCGGCGACGTGCCGCTCGAGGAGATCGATCCGACGGCGGTGGCTGGGGTGGTCGGGGCGTTGCGCGCCCTCGGGCTGGAGGACGATGCCCGCCGGCTCGCCGGCGAGGCGGCGGTGGCCTACGGGCTCTGACGTGGATCGGAAACCCTGAGATGGCGCGTCGTGCGGCGCCGCGCGGCTGGTCGCCGGCGGTCGAGACCTTCCTCGAGATGATGGCGGCGGAACGCGGCGCGGCCCGCAACACGCTCGACGCGTACGGCCGCGACCTGACCCACGTCGAGGCGTGGCTGGCCGGCCGCAACGGCTCGCTCGAGACCGCCGGTACCGACGACCTGCGCGGCTATCTGGCCGCCGCCGCGGCCGAGGGCGTGGCGCCGCGCACCGCCGCCCGGCGGCTGTCGGCGCTGCGGCAGTTCTACCGCTTCCTGTATGCCGAGGGCCGGCGCGGCGACGATCCGACGGCGGTGCTCGACGCCCCGCGCCGCGGCCGGCCGCTGCCGAAGATCCTGTCGGAGGCCGAGGTCGACGCCCTGCTCGACACCGCCCGCGACCGGGACGGCCCGGAGGGCCTGCGGCTGGTCTGCCTGCTGGAGGTGCTGTATGCGACCGGCCTGCGGGTCTCGGAGCTGGTCGGGCTGCCGTTCGCGGCGGTGGCGCGCGACCCGCGGGTGCTGATCGTGCGCGGCAAGGGCGGCAAGGAGCGGATGGTGCCGCTGACCGAGGCCGCGATGGCGGCGCTCTCGGCCTACAAGGCGGTGCGCGGCGTGTTCCTGGCCGCCGGCGAGACCTCGCCCCACCTGTTCCCGTCGCGCTCGCAGGAGGGTCACCTGACCCGCCGGCGGTTCGCGCAGCTGCTCGACGAGACCGCGGCGCTGGCCGGGATCGATCCCGCCAAGGTCTCGCCGCACGTGCTGCGCCACGCCTTCGCCACCCATCTGCTGGACCATGGCGCCGATCTGCGCAGCGTTCAGCAGATGCTCGGCCACGCCGACATCTCGACCACCCAGATCTACACTCACGTCCTGGCCGAGCGCCTGCGGGCCCTGGTCGAGACCCATCATCCGCTGGCCGGCAACTGACCGGCGGCGGGGCCGGTGCCCGGCTTGTAGGGCGGGGGCGGCGCCGTTATGGTGCGGCCGCTTTTAAACGGGGCTTGCTGCACATGCGTCATTTTCTCGATTTCGAGAAACCGATCGCCGACCTCGAGGGCAAGATCGAGGAACTGAAGCACCTGTCCGGCACCGGCGAGATCAACATCGCCGACGAGGTCGGCAAGCTGCAGGCGAAGGTCGAGCGACAGCTCCGGGCGACCTACCAGAAGCTCACCGCCTGGCAGAAGGTGCAGGTGGCCCGCCATCCGGACCGGCCGCACGCCGCCGACGCGATCGCCCATCTGATCGAGGACTACCAGCCGCTGGCCGGCGACCGCGGCTATGCCGACGACGCCGCCATCGTCGGCGGGCTCGGCCGGTTCCGCGGGCGCTCGGTGGTGGTGATCGGCACCGAGAAGGGAGCGACCACCGAGCAGCGGGTGAAGCGGAATTTCGGCATGGCGCGGCCCGAGGGTTACCGCAAGGCGCGCCGGCTGATGGAGATGGCCGACCGGTTCGGGCTGCCGATCCTGACCTTCGTCGACACCGCCGGCGCCTATCCCGGCGTCGACGCCGAGGCGCGCGGCCAGGCCGAGGCGATCGCCCGCTCGATCGAGACCTGTCTGTCGGTGCGGGTGCCGCTGGTCGCGGCGATCATCGGCGAGGGCGGTTCCGGTGGTGCGGTGGCGCTGGCCGCCGGCAACCGGGTGCTGATGTTCGAGCACGCGGTCTATTCGGTGATCTCGCCGGAGGGCTGCGCCTCGATCCTCTGGCGCTCGGCCGAGTTCGCCAAGGACGCCGCCGAGGCGCTGAAGATGACGGCGCAGGACCTGGAGCGGCTGGGGGTGATCGACGGCATCGTGCCGGAGCCGCTGGGCGGCGCCCATCGCGACCCGAAGGTGGCCCTGGCCGCGCTCGGCAAGGCCATGGGCACGGCGCTCGACGACCTGGCCAGGCGCGACGGCGGCCAGCTCCGGGCCGAGCGGCGCGACAAGTTCCTGGCGATGGGCGCCACCGAGGATTGAGCGTCCGCGGGCACGGTTCCGACCCGCCCCTGTGCGGCCGGGGCGAGGTGGTGCACGATGGGCATCCGGTCAGGCGTTGGCTGCTCCGCGAGAGGCTCCGATGACGGTTCACGATTCCGACGACAAGCTGGCGGTGTTCTGCGACTTTGAGAACGTCGCGCTCGGCGTCCGCGACGCCAAGATCGCCAGGTTCGACATGCAGCTGGTGCTGGAGCGGCTGCTGCTGAAGGGCAGCATCGTCGTCAAGAAGGCGTACTGCGACTGGGAGCGCTACAAGGAGTTCAAGACCGCCATGCACGGGGCGGCGTTCGAGCTGATCGAGATCCCGCATACTCGGCAGTCCGGCAAGAACTCCGCCGATATCCGCATGGTCGTGGACGCGCTCGACCTCTGCTACACCAAGGAGCACATCGACACCTTCGTGATCATCAGCGGCGATTCCGACTTCTCGCCGCTGGTCAGCAAGCTGCGCGAGAACGCCAAGACGGTGATCGGGGTCGGGGTGCGCAACAGCACCTCCGACCTGCTGATGAACAACTGCGACGAGTTCATCTTCTACGACGACCTGGTGCCGGCCGACGCACCGAAGCGGAAGGCCTCTGCGAAGGCTCCGGCCAAGGACAAGGCGCCGGCCAAGGGCAAGACCGAGAAGGCGCCGGAGCCGGCCGCCAAGGCGGCGGCCAAGGACTCCGCCGCCAATCCGGCGGACCCGTATGCCGAAGCCATCGACCTGGTCCTGGAGACCGCCGCCGCGATGCTGGCCGAGGGGTCCGACCGGGTGTGGGGTTCGGCGGTGAAGCAGACCCTGAAGCGCCGGCGCCCCGGCTTCAGCGAGTCGTCCTACGGCTTCCGGTCGTTCAGCGACCTGCTGGAGGAGGCCGAGGAGCGCGGCCTGCTCGACATGGAGATGGACGAACGCTCCGGCGGCTACGTCATCCGCTCGGTCCGGCACGACGATTGACGGGCGGGGGGAGCAGGGACGCACGATGATCGAGCCGCTCCTGCTGACCGCGACCCGGGTCCTGACCTTCGCGCAGCAGGCCCGGCTCACCTCGGCCACCGGCTTCTTCTTCGAGCGCGACCGGCGCCTGTACCTGGTAACCAGCCGGCACGTGCTGATCGACGAGGCGAGCGGCCACCGTCCCGACCGGATCGAGATCGAGCTGCACACCGACCCGGACAACCTGGCGCAGTCCACCGGGTTCTCGATCCCGCTGTACCGCGACGGCAGGAGCGTGTGGCGCGACGGACTGGACGGTGGCGGTACCGTCGACGTGGCGGTGCTGGCCATCGATCGCGACGCCCTGCCGGAGCGGACGGTCTATCGGGCGTTCACGCCGGACCACCTGCCGGCGCCGGACGAGCGGGTCGAGATCGGTGCGACGCTGCTGGTGGTCGGCTTCCCGCTCGGCTTCCACGACACTCTTCACCACATGCCGGTGGCGCGGCAGGCGGTGGTCGCATCGTCGTTCGGCCTGCGGTTCCAGGGCCATGGCTACTTCCTGTCCGACGCCCGCACCCACCGCGGCACCAGCGGCGCGCCGGTGGTCGCACGGGTGCCGGGCGGCGAGCAGGCCCTCGGCGACCTGCCGTGGATGCTGCTCGGCATCCACTCGGCCCGCCTCGACATCGGCACCCGCGACCTGCAGCTCGACGAGGCGCTCGGCCTGAACTGCACCTGGTACGCGGACATCCTGCTGACCCTGACGGAGGCGTGAAATGCATCGGCAGGGGTGCTATGGCTTGCCGTCCGCTGCTCCAGGGAAGCATCCATGACAGGCAATCCGGAATTCCGCCTCGGCCTGATCGGCGACGGCATCGGCCGGTCCTCGGCGCCGCGGCTGCACGAGCTGGCCGGGCGGATCGTCGGGCGGAGCGTCAGCTACGTCCGCTACGACCTGGACGGGGTGACCGACGCCGGCTTCGAGGAAACCCTGGCGGCGCGCGGGCGCGACGGGCTGGCCGGGGTCAACGTCACCCACCCCTACAAGGAGCGGGCGGCCCGGATCGTCCCGATCCAGGATCCGCGGGTGCGGCGGATCGGGGCGATCAACACCGTGTTGTTCCGCGACGGCGCGCCGGCCGAGGGCCACAACACCGACCACAGCGGCTTCGTCGCCGCGTACCGGGCGCAGATGGGCGACGCCAGGCCGGGCGCGGTGGCGCTGGTCGGGGCCGGCGGGGTCGGCCGGCCGATCGCGGTCGGGCTCGGCGAGCTCGGGGCCGATGAGATCCGGGTGTTCGACATCGACCCGGCGCGGGCCGCCCGGCTGGCGGCCGAGCTGACCACCGACGAAGCGCCGGTGCGGGCCTGCGCGACGGTCGAGGAGGCGCTGGACGGGGCCGCCGGCATCGCCAACGCCTCGCCGATCGGCATGTACCGCTACCCCGGCAACCCGGTGCCGGAGGCCGCCATGGGCCGGCCGCGCTGGGTGTTCGACGCGGTCTACACGCCGCGCGACACCGAGTTCACGCTGGCGGCCGCGGCGCGCGGCGCCGAGGTGGTCTCCGGCTACGAGCTGTTCTTCTGGCAGGGCGTGCACGCGTTCCGGCTGTTCACCGGGCTGGAGGTCGACCGCGACGCGCTGCGGGCGGCGCTGGCGGAGCCGGCCGGGGCCTGATCAGCTGCAGCACCGCCGGTCGGACTGGATCGGCGGGCAGGGCACGCTGCCGTACGAGCAGAACACGCAGCAGTCGCCCGGTTTCGGCCTGAGCAGCGCGCCGCAGCCCTTGCAGTCATAGAACCACTGGCAGGCGTCGGTCGGCATGGTCTCGACCGCCCGGAACCCGCATTCGGGGCAGGCGATCTCGGAGCGGAGCTGGATCGTGGAGTCGGCCATCGGTCCATCCTGTCACACTTCGCCGGCGTAGGGCGGGGCCGGGTCGTACTGCATGGCGCGCTGGACCTTGCGGGCGAAGGCCGGCTCCCAGATCTCGCCGACCAGCCACAGCGCCATGTCGATGCCGGCCGACACGCCGGCCGAGGTGATCACGTTGCCGTCGCGCACGTAGCGGACCTCCTCCAGCACCTCGGCCGCGTCGCCGCGGCCGCGCACCAGGTCGACCGCGGCCCAATGCGTGGCGATGCGCCTGTCCTTGGCCGGTCCGGCGGCGGCCAGCAGCATCGAGCCGGTGCACACCGAGGTCACCCAGGTGCAGCCGGGCGCGACCTCGGCGATCCAGCCGAGCAGGATCGGGTTTTCGACCTCGCGTCGCGTGCCGCGGCCGCCGGGCACCACCAGCACGTCGAGCGCCGGGGCGTCGGCGAACCCGTGGTCCGCGACGATCCTCATGCCCTTGGCGCAGCGCACGGTGCCGCCGTCGGCCGCGATGGTGACGCAGTCGATGCCGGCCTCCGGCCGCAGCTGGGCGGCCATGGTGAAGACCTCCCAGGGCCCGACCATGTCGAGCTCCTCCAGGTCGTCGAACATCAGGAAGCCGATCTTCATCCTGCTCTCTCCCGGGCCGGTGAACCGAAGCGTTGGCGATAGTCGGCGGGTGCGATCCCGAGCTGGCGCAGGAAGCTGCGGCGCATGCGCTCGGGGTTGCCGAACCCGGTGTCGTGGGCGATCGCCTCGATCGAGGCGGTGCCGGCCTCCAGCCGGCGGCGGGCGGCGTCGACCCGGGCGCGCTCCACGAACCGCGCCGGGCTGACCCCGACGGCGCGGGTGAACACCCGGTTGAAGTTGCGTGGGCTCATGGCGGCGCGGCCGGCCAGGTCCTCGACCGTCAGCGGCGAGGACAGGTTCTCGAACACCCAGCCCTGCAGGCGGGCGAGTCGAGGCTCGTCGGCGGTCTGCAGCGCCAGCTCGGCGCTGAACTGGCTCTGGCCGCCCGGGCGGTGCATGTACATCACCTTGGAGCGCGCCAGCTCCAGCGCCGGCCGGCGCCCGAGGTCGGCGGCGATCATGGCGAGCGCCATGTCCATGCCGGAGGTGACGCCGGCGGCGGTCCAGATACCGCCGTCCTGCAGGTAGATGCGGTTGGCCTCGACCCGGATGCGAGGGAACGCCGCCGCGAGGTCGTCGGCATGCCGCCAGTGGGTGGTGGCACGGCGGCCGTCCAGCACGCCGGCCTCGGCCAGCAGGAAGGCGCCGGTGCACACCGAGCCGAGCCTGCGCACCTGGCCGGCGGCCCGGCGCAGCCAGTCCAGCAGGGCCGGGTCGGGATCCGGGCGGCGGGCGCCGACGCCGCCGGCGACGATGATCGTGTCGAACCGCTCGGGCGGGACGTCGGCGATCGCCGCATCGGCGTTCAGGGACGGTCCGACGCTCGGCGGCACCGCGCCGTTGCGCAGGCCGAGCAGGCTGCAGTCGTAGGCGTAGGGACCGTCGTTCTGGCCGTCGAAGGTGGCGGCCGCGAACAGCGCCATCGGCCCGGCGACGTCCAGCAGCTCGAAGGCGTCGACCGCGACGATCGCGACCGGTCGCACGGTACCGATGACGGGAAGCTCGGCGGAAACGGGGTCGCTGGTCATGGCAGGGATCCTGCGGCGACTGGCGCTTGGCCGCAATGACCATAGCCCCTCGTTTTCGGCCATCGCATCTTCGCACGGTTCCAGCCCTGGCCCGTCCATAGCCGAGCCGTTGCTTTGGAGGAGGTGGCCATGGAGGCGGTCTTGGACGACGACGGTCGCGTGATGCTCGGGGCGTTCCCGGATCCCGTCCGCTGGCTGGAACGGCTGGTGGCGGTCTGGCACGACCAGCGCGCCGGGGCGGTCCTGCCGGATGCCGACGAACTGTTCCTGGCGGACATGGCCGAGCTGGTCCCGCACCTGCTGCTCGCCTATCGCGACGAGGAGACCGACGACTTCCGGATCGAGTTCGCCGGCGGTGCCGCCCGACGCCTGCTGTCGCTGGAGCCGGTCGGGGAGCTGCCGGAACGCTGCCCGAGCGGGCACCCGCTCGCCTGGCTCGGCGCCGGCTTCGTCCGGGTGCGGCGGCCGGCGGTGCCGGGGATGATCTGGATGCGCGAGGAGGAGCGGCTCGGTCTGTTCCTGCCCTACGGAGCGGCGGACGGCCGGGTGACCATGATCCTGGCCGGCATCGCCCGCTGGCCGGCCGGTGGGAGTGACGGCGGCAAGGTGGTTCCGCTGCGGCCGGGCGGTGGAAGCCGTGGCGGGGACGGCTGACTTGACCTAAAGTTGCCGGAGGACGGGATGACCGAGATGAACACAGCAAAGGCCGTCGAGAGCCTGACACGGACCGGGTTCAGCGAGGAGCAGGCCCGGGCGGTCGTCGACGTCGTGTCCGGGGTCGTCGACGAAACGGCCGCGACCAAGCAGGACTTCGCCGAGCTCAAGACGACCATGCATACCGAGTTCGCCGGCCTGACCAGGAGATTCGAGGCCCTGGAGGGACGTTTCGGAGCTCTGGAGGGACGTTTCGGAACTCTGGAGCGGCGGTTCGGATCTCTGGAGGGCCAGGTCGGGACCCTGGATGTCACGATCGACGCCAAGGTGGCGAGGCTCGAGGCGAGCATCGCCAACGCCAAGACGCAGATGGTGCTCTATACCGGCGGCATCGTCGCCGGGGTCGCCGCGATCTCCAAGCTGTTCGGCTGATCCCCCCGCCTACGCCGGCGCCACCTCGACCCTGGTGTCGTTGAAGCAGGCGCCCTCGCACAGATCGGCCTTGGCGCTGACCATCAGCGCGTTGACGGTGTCGCCGGTCGGGCTGGTGCGGGCCCAGGTACCCTTCGGCGAATACACCACGCCCGGCCGCACCGCGTCGGTCACCACCGCCTTCAGGCGGGTCTCGCCGAGGTCGTTCCAGACCCGAACCTCGGCGCCGCCGGCGATGCCGCGGGCGGCCGCGTCGTCCGGGTGGATCTCCAGCGGCGGCATGCCGGACGAGGCCTCGTGGCTGCCGAAGGTGGCATTGGTGCGGTCGGCCGAGGACGGGGTGATCAGCGCCAGTGGCCACGTGCTTTCGAGTTTCCGGTAGACCGGCACCCGGAACCCGCGCTTCGCCTCGGTCAGCTCCGACGCCAGCTCGGCCTTGCCGCTGGGCGTGGTCGGGAACACCGTGGCGAACGGCACGATCGGCGAGGCGCCGTCGGGTGCCGTCATGTTGCGGGCCGAGGCGAGCGGCAGCCGGCTCGGCCGGATGCCGCCCAGTCGCGGGTCGTCGCCGTCGACCGCGTCGTCCATCAGCTCGGAATCGGTCGCCCTGAAGCACGGCTCGTCGAAGCCGAAGCGGGCCGCCAGCCGCCGGAAGATCTCGGTGTTCGGCAGCGATTCGCCGACCGGCGGGATCACCGCGTCGGCCCGTTGCAGGTAGGTCTGGCCATAGGCGGGGAACAGGTCGGCGTGCTCGAAGTGGGTGCAGGCCGGCAGGATCACGTCGGCATAGGCCATGCTGTCGGTCATCTGCACCTCGCAGCCGACCACGAACAGGTCGGGCCGCGACAGGGCTTCGCGCACCAGCCGCTGCTCCGGGTGCACCGCGACCGGGTTGTGGTTGTAGACGAACAGCGCGCCGATCGGCGTGGCCTCGCCGGGATCGAGGATCAGCCGCGGCACGTCCATGATGTTGAGCGTGCGGGTGCCTTCGGGCGCCAGGTCCGGGCGCTGCAGCCTGGCCGGGGTCTTCGGCACCGCCGCGCCGGCGCGCACGACCGCGCCGCCGCCGACCACGCCCCATTTGCCGGCCAGTGCCGGCAGCGCGACGATTGCGCGGATGCCGTTGCCGCCGTTCCGGTTGCGCTCCAGCCCGTTGCCGACCGCGATCAGCGCCGGCTCGGCGTCGGCGTACCAGCGCGCCAGGGTGCGGATCTGCTCGGCCGGGATCCCGCACTCCGCGGCGGCCCGCTCGACGGTCCAGGCCCGAGCCTCGGCCAGCAGCTCGTCGGCGCCGACCGTCCAGCGCTCCACGAAGCCGCGGTCGATCGCCTGCAGCCGCTCCAGCTCGGCGGCCAGCGCCAGCGCCAGCGCGGCATCGGTGCCGGGCCGGATCGCCACGTGCATGTCGGCCTGGTCGGCGACCTTCACCCGCTTCGGGTCGATCACCACCAGCTTCGCGCCCTTGGCCTTGGCGCGGTTGACGGTGCGGATGAAGTGCAGGTTGGAGACCGTGACGTTGTTGCCCCACACCACGATCAGCTCGGCCTCGACGCCCTGCTCGGGCGGCGTCCCCGGCATGTTGCCGTAGACGCTGACGCAGGCCTCGGTCTTGACGCCGCCGCACATCGGCGGGCGGTCGAGTCTGCTGGCGCCCAGTTTGTGGAAGAACCGGTAGTCCATGGAGCCGACGGCGAGCATGCCGTGCGGGCCGGCGTAGCTGAACGGCACCACGCTCTCGGGGCCGAAGCGCTCGATGGCGGCGGCGAGTCCGTCGTGGACCCGGTCGATCGCCTCTTCCCAGGAGATCCGCTCGAACCGGCCCTCGCCGCGTGCGCCGACCCGCTTCAGCGGATGGCGCAGCCGGGTGGCTCCGTGCACGAAGTCCGGGTAGTACCGCGCCACCTTGTTGCACACCACGCTCTCGGTCAGCGGGTTGGCGTCCGAGCCGCGGACCGCGACGACCCGGTCGTCCTCGACGGTCACCGCCAGGCTGCAGGTGTCGGGACAGTCCAGCGGGCAGACGCTGTCGCGGGTGACGGCTGCGTGTCCGTCGGGCATGGCGGCCTCCTGTGATAGATTGGAGCGCGATCACTATCCGCGTCGTTTGGCCTGATCGATAGGGCCATATTCCCGGGCGATGTCGGGCCAAGCGGCCGTGTCGATCACGACCGGTCACGGCATATTGACTGGCGGCGGGAGGCGGTTTGCATAGGTTTTGGGCATGTCGAGCGCGGATGGGCCAGATCGTTTGAATTCCGCCACCACCGGGACAGAAACCGAATCGACCGATCGGCCGTCGCCGTGCGCGCGAACGTCGCCGATCCGGCGCTGGGGGCTGGCGGCGGTGCTGGCGGCCGGGTTCGTCGCGTTCTTCGCGTTCGATCTCGGGCGTTTCGTGTCGCCCGCGGCACTGGCGCGCAACTGCGACGCCCTCGAGGTCTGGGTCGATGCCCATCCGGTTCTGTCGCGCGGGGCTTATGCGGCGGCGTACTTCCTGGCAATCGCGTTCTCGCTGCCGATCGGCGTGGTCCTGACCATCGGCGGTGGCCTGGTGTTCGGCCTGCTGGAGGGGACCGCCATCACCGTCCTGGCGGCCACCGCCGGGGCACTCGCGGTGTTCCTGGCGGCCCGCAGCGCCATCGGCGATACGCTCCGGCGCCGCGCCGGCCCGTTCGCCAAGACCCTGGAGCGCGGCTTCCGCGAGAACGCCGTTTCCTACCTGCTGGTTCTCAGGCTGGTGCCGCTGTTTCCGTTCTGGCTGGTGAACATCGTGCCGGCGCTGCTGGGCGTGTCGGCCCGGACCTACGTGATGACGACGTTCCTCGGGATTATTCCGGGCACCTTCGTGTTCGTCTCGGTCGGCAACGGGCTGGAGACCATCATCGACCGCGGCCAGTTGCCGGGGCTGGAGATCTTCCTGGAGCCGTCGGTGCTGATGCCGATCGTCGGCCTGGCGGCGCTGGCCCTGGTTCCGGTGGTCTACAAGCGCCTGCGGAACCGGCCGCCGCGCCCGTAACCTTCCTGGATCGCCGCCATTTTTACCTGTATCAACGGGCAGGATACGGCCCCGCGCAACCCGTCGGACCGCGTATGACCGAAGCCATCGACGTCGATCTCTGCGTGATCGGAGCCGGTGCGGGCGGCCTCTCGGTCGCCGCCGGCGCCTCCCAGATGGGAGCGTCGGTCGTGCTGTTCGAGCGCGGTGCGATGGGCGGCGACTGCCTCAACGTCGGCTGTGTGCCGTCGAAGGCCCTGCTGGCCGCTGCCCACGCGGCGCATGGCGCCGACGTCGCCGGACGCTTCGGCCTCGACATGACGGTTGCCCCGACCGACTGGCGGCGGGTCCGCGAGCACGTGCGGGGCGTGATCGCCGCCATCGCCCCCGTCGACTCGGTCGAGCGCTACGAGGGTTTCGGGGTGCGGGTGATCCCGGCGCACGCCCGGTTCACCGGACCGCGCACCCTGGAGGGCGGCGGGGTGACGGTGCGGGCCCGGTTCGTGGCGATCGCCACCGGATCGACGCCGTCGGTGCCGCCGCTCCCGGGGCTCGACGGGGTGGCGTACCTGACCAACGAGACCGTCTTCGACCTCGACGAACGGCCGTCGCACCTGCTGGTGCTGGGCGGCGGCGCGATCGGCTGCGAACTCGCCCAGGCGCATGCGCGGCTCGGTTGTCGGGTGACCCTTGTCGAGGCGGCACGGCTGCTCGGCCCCGAGGATCCGGAGGCGGCCGACGTCGTCCGGCTGTCGCTCCGGCGCGACGGGATCGATGTCCGCGAAGGGGTGTCGGCGGTGTCGGTCGGCCGGTCCGGCGACGGCATCGCCCTGACGGTGAACGGGGCGGACGGAGCGGAGACCCTGACGGGTAGCCATCTCCTGGTGGCGACCGGTCGGCGGGTGTCGTTCGAGGGTCTCGACCTCGACCGGGCCGGGATCGCCACCGACGAGCGCGGCCGGCTTGTGCTCGACGCCCGGCTGCGAACCAGCAACCGGCGGGTGTTCGCGGTCGGCGATGCCGCCGGCGGGCCGCAGTTCACCCATGTCGCCGGCGCCCATGCCGGCGTGGTCATCAAGAACACGCTGTTCCGATGGCCGGCCAGGGCCGACAATGCCGGGGTGCCGAGAGTGACCTTCACCGCACCCGAACTGGCCCAGGTCGGCCCGACCGAGGCGGAGCTGCGGAGCGCCGGCACGGCCTTCGGGGTGCTGCGCTGGCCCTATGCCGAGAACGACCGCGCCCAGGCCGAGCGGTCGGTGGACGGGTTCGCCAAGGTGCTGGTGGCGCCGAACGGCCGGATCCTCGGGGCGACCGTGGTCGGCGATGCGGCCGGCGAGCTGATCTCGGTGTGGGCCCTGGCGATCGCGCAGCGCCTCAAGGTCGGCGCCCTGGCCGGGCTGGTCGTGCCGTACCCGACCCGGGCCGAGATCATCAAGCGGGTGGCGTCGAGCTGGTACGTTCCCAAGCTGTTCGGCGATCGCACCAGGGCGCTCGTCCGCTTTCTGATGCGTTTCGCCTGACGGCCGGCCCATGCGCTTCTCGTTCCGCTCCCTGTCGTTCCGCCTGCTGCTGCTAACGATCTTCTTCGTGATGCTGTCGGAGGTGCTGATCTACACCCCGTCGGTGGCCCGGTTCCGGCTGGTGTACCTGCAGGAGAAGCTGGACTCGGCGCATCTCGCGGCGATGGCGGTGAACGTGGCGCCGGACCGGATGGTCAGCGAGGAGATCACCTACGAGCTGCTCGACCATGTCGGCGCCTGGGCCATCAAGGTGGTCCGCGACGGCGTGCCGATGGAGATGCTGAAGCGCCCGCTGCGGCCGGAGCCCGACGTGCGCTACGACCTGGACCGGGCCGGGGTGGTGACGCTGATCCTGGACGCCTTCGAGTCGCTGTTCCAGACCCGCAACCGGGTGCTGCAGGTCCGCGGGACCTCGCCGCAGAACCCGAGCGCGGTGGTGGTGGTGACCATCGACGAGTTTCCGCTGCGCCGCGAGATGTACGACTACTCCTGGCGAATCCTGAACCTGTCGATCGTGATCTCGGTGACCACCGCGACCCTGCTGTTCGTCACGCTGCGCTGGCTGATGGTGCGGCCGCTCGAACAGCTCACCCGCAGCCTGACCGCGTTCCGGCGCTCGCCCGAGGACCGCTCCAGCGACCTTGCCGACGTCGGCCGGCGCGACGAGATCGGCGTCGCCCTGCGCGAGATGGCGGCCATGAAGGAGGGCCTGCGCAGCGCGCTCCGCCAGCGCACCCGGCTGGCGGCGCTCGGCACCGCCGTGAACAAGATCAGCCACGACCTGCGCAACATGCTGGCGACCGCGACCCTGATCTCGGACCGCTTGGCGCAGAGCCAGGACCCCGAGGTCCAGCGCATCACGCCGACCCTGGTGCGCGCGATCGATCGGGCGGCGGCGCTGTGCTCGACCACCCTGAACTTCACGCGCGAGACCCCGCCGCTCAGGGTCGAGCCGGTGACCGTGGCCGAGCTGCTGCGCGACGTCGAGCACGGGGTGCCGGCGTCGGAACTGGGTGCCCTGCGGATCCACCTCGCCGACGGCGGCGACCTGGCGGTCCGGGCCGACCGCGACCAGATGTTCCGGGCGATCGCCAACCTGATCGGCAACGCCGCCGGGGCCGGCGCCGGGCGGGTGACGGTCACGGCGATGCGCCGCGACCGCCAGGTGGTGCTGGACGTCGCCGACGACGGCCCGGGCATCCCGGAAGACGCGGTCGGCAAGCTGTTCCAGCCCTTCCAGTTCAGCAGCCGCAAGGAAGGCACCGGGCTCGGCCTGACCATCGCCCGGGACATCGTGCAGGCGCATGGTGGCCGGCTGACCCTGGACCGTACCGGTCCGGACGGCACCGTGTTCCGGATCGAGCTTCCGGAGGCCGATCGCTAGCCGGGCGACGTTGCACTGCGGCATCTCACAACTTGGCCGACCAGCGCCCTGGTGATAGCTTCTTTGCGTCCGCGGACCGGCAGGCAGGTCCGAACGTGGAGGAGTGGTCGTGGAGCGCGCCCAACTCGGTGCAGCGCCCGTTTGCGGGTTCGATCTTCCGGAGCAGTGCGGGAACTGCGAGGTCCGGCACCTCACGCTGTGCGCGCCGCTCGACAGCGGCGAGATGCAGCGCCTCGTCGAGATCCTCAAGGTGATCGACGTGCCGGCCGGCGCCAGCGTGACCGAGGAGGGTGAGCCGGCCGAACACGTCTTCAACGTCACCGGCGGGGCGCTGCGGCTTTACAAGCTGCTGGCCGACGGCCGGCGGTCGGTGACCGGGTTCCTGTTTCCCGGCGACTTCCTCGGGCTGACCGCCGGCGACACCTACACCTGCTCGGCCGAGGCGATGACGCCGGTCCGGCTGTGCCGGTTCCCGCGCAGGAGGCTCGAGGGCCTGTTCTCGGAGCTGCCGAAGCTGGAGCGCCGGCTGCTGGCCATGGCCTCGAACGAGCTGGCGGCGGCGCAGGACCAGATGGTCCTGCTCGGCCGCAAGACCGCGGCCGAGAAGTTGGCGTCGTTCCTGCTCCAGCTCAGCCGCCGGCAGGAGGCGAGGCACCTGCCGCCCGACCCGGTCTCGCTGCCGATGGGACGCTCCGACATCGCCGACTATCTCGGCCTGACCACCGAGACCGTCAGCCGGACCATCACCCAGTTCAAGACCACCGGCGTCATCTCGCTGCAGCCGCAGGGGCGTGTCGTGCTCCGCGACCGGCTGGCCCTCGAGGAGTGTGCCGAGGGCGCCTGAGCCCGCCCCCGCAGCCGTCGTCGGAGCGCCCCATGAGCGCTGGTCCACCCGTGGATCCGGAGATCCCAATGAGCATCGGTAGCGGTATTCCCGGCCTCGGGATCGAGGTGGCGCGTGTGCCCGAGGCGGTGCGCCGTCGGGTCGAGGCGTGGCGGGCCGCCGGCGAGACGGTCGCCCTGGTGCCGACCATGGGGGCGCTGCACGAAGGGCATCGGACCCTGGTCCGGTCCGCCAGGGCCGGGGCCGACCGCGTCGTGGTGTCGATCTTCGTCAACCCGCGGCAGTTTGCGCCGACCGAGGACTTCGCCACCTACCCGCGGACCGAGAATGCCGATTTGGAGGCGTTGACCGAGGAGGGCGCCGACCTCGCCTGGGTGCCGGCGCCGGACGTGGTGTACCCGCCGGGCTTCGAGACCACGGTGAAGGCCGGCCCGCTCGGCCAGCCGATGGAAGGCGCGCATCGTCCCGGTTTCTTCGACGGCGTCGCCACGGTGGTCGCCAAGCTGTTCGCGCTGGTCCGGCCGCATCGCGCCTATTTCGGGGAGAAGGACTTCCAGCAGCTGCTGGTGGTCAGCCGAATGGCGCTCGACCTGGACCTCGGCGTGGAGGTGGTGCCGGTTCCGACCGTGCGCGAGGCCGACGGCCTGGCGCTGTCCTCGCGCAATGTCCACCTGTCGCCGGAGGACCGGGCCGTGGCCCCGGCCCTGCACCGTACCATGGCGCGGATGGCCGCCCGGCTGGCCGACGGCGCCAGCGCCCCGGAGGCCGAGATCGCCTGGGGACGCGAGCGGATCCTGGAGGCCGGATTCGCCGGGGTCGACTATCTGGACATCCGCGATCCGCGGACCCTGGAGCCGGTGACCCGGGCCGGGGTGCCGGCCCGCATCCTGGTGGCGGCCCGGCTCGGCACGGTGCGGCTGATCGACAACGTGTCGGTGGCGTGACCGCGGCGAACGGGTCCCGGCTCCGCGCTCTGCGCCGTCCGGGATGAGGACGGAGAAAGATTCTCGAAACCCTCATCCCGGACGTCGCGGCGCAGCCGCGGAGATCCGGGGCCTATGAACGGCGAGGGTTGAATCTTGTCGACGGGCCGCTCAGCGGCGCGGGCGCATTGCGGCGATCGGGTCGACCGGGCGCTGTTCGAGGTCCCAGGGGAAGTAGATCCAGGTGTCCTGGCTGACCTCGGTCACGAAGGTGTCGACCAGCGGTCGGCCGGCCGGCTTGGCGTAGATCGTCGCGAAGTGCGCCTTCGGCAGCAGCGCCCGTACGGCGCGGGCGGTGACCCCGGTGTCCACCAGGTCGTCGACGATCAGCCAGCCCTCGCCGTCGCCCTCCAGGGACGGCGGCTTGACGATCTTCAACTCGCCGCGCTTCTTGTCGTCGCCGCTGGTGCCGTAGGTGGTCACGCACACCGTGTCGACCACGCGGATCGCCAGCTCGCGGGCGACGATCGCGGCCGGCACCAGGCCGCCGCGGGTGATGGCGATGATGCCCTCGAACGGGCCGGCATCGACCAGCCGCCAGGCCAGCGCCTTGCCGGTCCGATGCAGTTCCTCCCAGGAAACCGGAAACGCCTTTTCGGGCGCGGAGCCCTCCGCCATCGCTCACCTCCCTTGTCGGTGAATGGCCTATAGCGCGGCGGGGGCCGGCTCGGCAACGACGGGCGCATCGCCCGACCGTCGCAGCCCCCGCCGTCAGGCGTCGGGGGCGGACGAGCCGGACCGGATCAGCGGACGAAGATCCGGACCTCGTTGGTCTGGGCGTCGGCGGCGGTGGTGGCCGACAGGGCGATCCGGCTGGTCGGCAGGCCCATGTCGGTCAGCGCCCGCATCACGCCCTGGGCGTTGCGGCGGGCCGCGTTGGTGTCGAGTGCCGCACGGCCGGTGCTGCTCGACTGCGGGCTGACCGCGACGACGTCGAAGAACGCGTCCGGCCGGCGCTCCAGCGCGCGGCTGACGGCGCTGTACAGCGGCTGCTCGTACTGCACGTTCGGGCGGTCGAAGCGGATCACCACCAGCGGCCGCCGCTCGGCGGCGCCGGGAAGCGCGAGGCCGCGCGGAGCGCCTGCCGGGGCCGGCGCGAAGCTGGCGCCGGTCTGCGGGATGGTGCGGTTGGCCAGGCTGGTTCCGAACAGCTCGCCGTGCTTGATCGCCACGGCCATGGCGTTCAGGTCCTGCCGCTCGGTCGCGACATAGGCGCTCTGGCGGCGGATGTCGTCGCTGAGTTCGGTCAGCAGCCGGTCGACCAGCACGACGGTCTGGTTGGTGTCGTCCTCGAGCACCGCGAGCTGGCGATGGTCCTCCTCGACGGCGCCCGACAGGCCGTAGGCGGCGCGCACCGACTCCAGCAGGTAGGTCGACAGCGCGGCGTCGGCCGAGACCCGGTTGGCGAGCGCGTTCATCTGGCCGATGTCGGCGTTGACCATCTCCAGCTCGCGCTGGGCGCGGGCCCAGGCGTCCACCAGCTGCGGGTTGCCGGGGGTGGTGCCGACCTGCAGGCGCGATTCGATGCCGGCCACGGTCGAGTGGTAGTTCAGCGCGTTCTGGACGGTCTGCTCGCGCAGCTGCTGCAGCGAGGTGTTCTGCGCGCGCACGGAATCCTGCAGGCGCACCAGGTCCTGGCGCAGCTGGTCGACCTTCTGCCCGACGAAGGTCCCGGTCGGCTGGCCGGGCTGCGGCGGGGTCAGCTTGAAGTTCGTGTTGCCGAGCTGCGGCGGGGCATTCAGCGGTTGGCCGGAAAGTTCGCCCTGGGACGGCTTGATCGCGATCTTCTCACCGGAACCCTGGGCCGCCGGCGGCTCTCCGCTCAGCGACGGCCAGAGCGAATCGGTTGAGCAGCCGCCTAGCGCCAGCACGCCCACGCCGATGGCGGCGAGGCGACGCAACGAGTGGAACGATACGGTCACCGCGTCTTCCCTTGTTGTCCTTGTCCAGGGTGGGCACCCCGGAGACCCCCATAGCGCTACGACTGCCCGCCACCGTCGTGCGCCCGACCGATCGAGCCCGCGCCACTTCACGCCGATTGCGTAGAGGGCCGCGAATCGTGCACCCGATACTACTTAAACCCAGGAATCAGAACAAGTTATTTTGGTTCGTGAATTCGTGGCTTTCGGCCCTTGCCAAGCCAATCGGGTTTGAGTAGGTTGCGCGGCCTTCGGGGGACGCTTCCTCCGGACGACGCGCCCGTAGCTCAACTGGATAGAGCACCTGACTACGGATCAGGAGGTTAGGAGTTCGAATCTTCTCGGGCGCGCCATTCTGAGGCCCCGGAACCTAAGCGGTTCCGGGGCCTCTCCATTTCCGGGTCCTGGCGATGTCGCCGGACCCGCGCTTCCTACCGGTCCGTGCACTTCAGGGTCAGGCCGCCGTCGACCACGATCTCGGCGCCGGTGACGTAGCGCGCCTCGTCCGAGACCAGGAACAGGCAGGCGTGGGCGACGTCCCAGCCGGTGCCCATGAAGCCCATGGGAATCCGCGAATTGCGGCGGGCGATCAGCTCCTCGGCGTTGCCGCCGGCCTGCTGGCCCGCCAGGTAGGCCTCGACCATCGGGGTGTGCATCTGGCCCGGGATCACCGTGTTGCAGCGGATGCCCTTGGGCGCATACTCCAGCGCCACCGAGCGGGAGAACCGCACGATCGCCGCCTTCGCCACCTGGTAGGCGATCTGCTGCTGGCCGGTGAAGGTGACGCCCGAGGTCGAGCCGATGTTGACGATGGCGCCGCCGCCGGCCTTCTCCATCACCGGGATCGCGTGCTTGGCGGCCAGGAACACGTGCCGCAGGTTGACGTCCATCTGGGCGTCCCAGTCCTCCTCCGACAGCGTCACCGGGCCGCCCGGCTTGGCCGCGCCGACGTTGTTGTGGAGGATGTCGAGGCTGCCGAACGTCTCGACGCAGGCCGCCACCATGGCCGCGACCTGGTCGGATCTGGTGACGTCGCAGACATGGGTCGCGCAGGTGCCGCCTTCGCCGGCGATGATCCGGCGGGTCTCCTCGACCGCGTCTGCCCGGTTGTCGACCAGGAACACCTTGGCGCCCTCGCGGGCGTACAGCGTGGCCGACGCCTTGCCGTTGCCCCAGCCCGGCCCGACCGAGCCGGCCCCGGTGACGATCGCGATTTTGCCGTTCAGCCGTCCGCCCATGGCTTCCTTCCCCTCTTCATCATGGCTTGCCGGGAGGATCCGCGGCCGCGGTCCCGGTTCCCCCTACAGTCCGGCCGCCGGGGCCGGAGCGCAATGCGTCAGGACCGGTGCCGGGCGATCGGCCGGAAGCGCTGGCGATAGCGGGCCGGAGTCATGCCGGTGCGGCGCCTGAACAGCCGGCGGAAGAACGCCGGATCCTCGTAGCCGACGGCGGCGGCCACCGAATCGGTCGGCTCGCCGGTGGTCTCCAGCATCTGCTTGGCCTCCTCGACCCGCAGCGCCTGCACGTAGTCGACCGGGGCATGGCCGGTCGCCGCCTTGAACCGGCGCTTGAAGGTGCGCTCGGCCAGCCCGGACTGCCGGACCATCCGGGCGACCGGGTTGGGGCCGGCATAGTGCTCGGCGATCCAGGCCTGGCAGGCGGCGACGACCGCGTCCTCGTGCGGCCGGGCGCGTTCCGGGCCGGCGAACGGCAGCTGGCCGTCGCTGCGGTCGCCGAGCAGGAACACCTTGGCGATCCGCACCGCCTCGGCCTCGCCGCAGAACCGGGCGATCAGGAGCAGGGCCATGTCCTCCCAGGCCGCCGCCCCGCCGCCGGTCAGCAGCCGGCCCGCGGCGTCGCCATCGCACAGGATGCGCTCGGGCCGCAGCCGAACCGCCGGGTAGTACCGCTGGAACACGCCGGCGGCGCTCCAGTGCGTGGTCGCCTCGCGACCGTCGAGCAGGCCGGCCTCGGCCAGGAACAGCGAGCCGGTGCACACCGAGCAGACGGTGGCGCCGCGTCGGTACTGCTCGCGCACCCAGGCCGTCTCGATCGGCCACCGTTCGTGCGGGGCGGCGTCGAGCGGCACCGCCAGATCGGTCACCAGCACGACGTCGGACCGGCCGTCGGGCAGGGCACCGGACGGGGCGATCGGCGGACCGAGGGCGCTGGCGAACGGCTCCGCCGTGCGGGCGACGATGCGGGCGTCCATCCGGCGCACCGGCGCCGCCTCGCCGGTCAGCTGGTGCCACGCCACGCCGACCGCGGCGAACACCTCCAGCAGTCCGTACAGCGCCGCCGGGGTCGATTCCGGCAGCGCCAGCAGGCTGACCGCGACGGGGGCGCCAGTGGCGGGGGCGCCAGTGGCGGGCGGGTCGGTGGCGGGCGGGTCGGCGGCGGGCGGGTCGTTGGCGGGCGGATTCATGGGGTCAGATGGCACGAATGCCCCGGTTTTGTCCAATCGGCCTCTCGCTGGGGCCGCGTCGGGCCGGTATTCCGCCGCGGTTCGCAACCTGCAGACGAAAGGACCCCGAAATGACCGTCATGATGAAATCCGCACCGTTCGACCAGGGGGCCGCCGAGGCGTTCGCCGAGCGGATCGGCGGCACGATCGATTCCGGTGCCGTCGCCTTCATGCTGTCGGTCGGCCACCGGCTCGGCCTGTTCGACACCCTGGCCGGCATGGCGCCGGCGACCAGCGGGGAGATCGCCGCCCGGGCCGGTCTGGCCGAGCGCTACGTCCGGGAGTGGCTGGCCGTCATGGTCACCGCCCGGATCGTCGAGTACGACCCGGCCGGCCGCCGCTACGTCCTGCCGCCGGAGCATGCCGCCTGCCTGACCCGCGGGGCGCCGCTCGGCAACCTGGCGGTGTACGGCCAGCACGTCGCCATCATGGGCGCGGTACAGGACCGGGTGCTGGCGTGCTTCGAGACCGGCGAGGGCATGGCCTACGACGACTACCCGTGCTTCCACCAGATCATGGCCGAGGACAGCGGCCAGACCGTGGCGGCGCCGTTGTTCGATTTCGTCCTGCCGCTGGCCGACGGCGTGACCGACGCGCTCGCGGCCGGCATCGACGTGCTCGACGCCGGCTGCGGCCGGGGTGAGGCGCTGCGCGCCATGGCGGCGCGGTTCCCGGCGAGCCGGTTCGTCGGCTACGACCTGTGCCCGGACGCCATCGGCTTCGCCCGGGACGCCGCCCGCGCCGACGGGCTGGCGAACATTCGGTTCGAGCGGCGCGACCTCACCGGCTATGACGAGCGCGAACGCTTCGACCTCGTCACCAGCTTCGACGCGGTCCACGACCAGAAGGACCCGGAGGCCCTGATCCGCGGCCTGCACGGGGCGCTGAGGCCGGGCGGCGTCTATCTGATGCAGGACATCGGCGGCTCGGCGCGGCTCGAGAACAACCTCGACTTCCCGATGGCCTCGCTGCTGTACGCGATCTCCTGCGTCCACTGCACGCCGATCTCGCTCGGCCAGGGCGGGGCCGGCCTCGGCACCATGTGGGGCTGGGAGACCGCCGAGGCGATGCTGCGCGGCGCCGGCTTCGCGAGCGTCGAGCGTCACGTCCTGCCGCACGACCCGATGAACGTCTGGTTCGTGTCGCGCAAGGCGTGAGCTGCAGCCCGGGGACCGGGTGTGCCGGCCGGCGGGGTCAGAGCGTCTTCAGGTACTCGATCAGGTTCGTCTTCTCCTGTTCGGAAAGGTCGGTCGCCGGATAACGGTGACCGGCGTTGCTCAGGCCCCGCAGCGCGGTCCGGTAGTAGAGCCTCCGGTCCTCGGGCGTCACGCCGTCCGGCACGGCGGTGAACCGGGTGACCTCCAGGCCCATCTTCGTGTGGTCGTAGCCGTTGTCGGTCCGCAACCAGACGGCAGGGCGTGCGTCGGGGGTCAGCAGGTCCCACATCGTCGGCACCGAGCCGTTGTGGAGGTACGGTGCGTTCGCCCAGATGCCGTCGAGCGGCGGTGCGACGTACCCGCCCGTCTCGGGGTACAGCGCCACCGCCCCGTAGTCGCCGACCCAGCCTTCCGCCAGGTGGCGCTTGAAGGCGACCGGGAAGTCGTGGACCCGGACCGGGTCCGTGCCGATCTCGTCGAGCGGTATCACGCGCTCGGGGTAGCTGCCCTCGCCGCTGTAGGTGCCGTGGCACGACGCGCAGTTCTTGAGGTAGACGAGCCGGCCCCGGTCGGCCGCCGTCCGGTCGATGTCGCCGGGGTATTTCGGCGGCTGCACCGAGTTGATCCACGCGAAGATGTCCTTGAAGTACGGCTCCATCTCCGCAACCTGCTGCGGCGTGACGCTGTACTCGAACACGAACTGCATGATGTCGCGGTGCGTCTTGCCGATGAAGGCGTCGTAGTAGTAGCGGGTCTTTCGCTTGGAGAGCCAGAACGGCGGGGTCTTGACCGGGATGTCCAGTTCATCCGGGGCCTTCACCGGGAACTGCGGAGCCTCGGTGACGTTCAGGTCCCTGTCGCGCATCGCCATGAAGGAGATGGCGGCCCCCCAGGCGTTGTTGAGCCCGCGGGTCGGCTCTTCCGCGAACGGCGGCGCCTTCGGGGGCGGCGGCGACGGCTCCCGGCCGTTTGCGGCGAGGTAGCGCGCCAGGTCGTCGGTGAACGTCCGCAGATTGATCAGCGAGTTGCCGAGGCCGATCGTCACCTTGCCCTCGACCGGGCCACCGTGACAGGCGAGGCAGTTGATCGAGACGTTGCCCTTGTCGTCCGCGGTGAACTGCTGCGGGAGGTTCCCCGGGCGATCGGCGGTCAGCTGGAAGCCGTAGCGCGCCAGCGTCATCTGCAGGCGCTCGCCCGGCGAGGCCTTCTCGGCCCGGCTGCGCGCAGGCTCCGGCCAGACCTGCCAGATCCTGTCGAAATCGGCCTCGGTCATGAGCCGCACCCCGATCGGCACCGTCAGCAGTGTCCGGTAGCCGCGTTCGGCGGCCGTCTCTTCCGCTGCCGCCGGGACGGTGAGCGCCGAGAGGCCGATGGCGACCGTCGCGGCAAGAGTGAGAAGCTTACGCATGGCCGTGGTCCTCGATTGGTTGCCTCGGGTCAGCCGTTTCGCCGGTGGATCGGCAGTCGGAAGGTCGGGCGGCCGGTCGCGGCGAGGATGGCGTTGCAGAGCGCCGGGGCGATGGGCGGAACGCCCGCCTCGCCGACCCCGCCGAGGTCGGCGTCGCTGTCGACGATGGTGACGTCGATCTCCGGGGTGTCGCGCAGGGACAGGAGCCGGTACTGATCGAAGTTCTGCTGCTGGACCCGGCCGTTTCGCACCGTGATCTCGCCGTACAGCGCGGCCGACAGGCCGAAGATCATGCCGCCTTCCATCTGCGCGCGGGTCGCGTCCGGGTCGAGGGCCATGCCGCAGTCGATCGCGCAGGTGGCGCGGTGCAGCACGGGCCGGTCGCCCTGCATGGAGATCTCGACCGACTGGGCGACGATGCTGCCGAACGATGCGTGCAGCGCGGTGCCGCGGAAGCGGCCGGCGGCCGGCGGTTGCGGCCAGAGGTCCCGGTCGGCCCGCAGGACCGCGGCATGGCGTGGTCGGTTCGCCAGCATCGCCAGCCGCAGCGCAACCGGATCCCGTCCGGACGCCCGCGCGGCGATGTCGAAGGCGTGCTCGACGAACCAGGCGTTGTAGCTGTGCCCGACCGAGCGCCACCAGCCCATCGGCACCGGGATGCCGGCGTCGTGCCAGGTGAGGCGATGGTGGGAAACGTCGTAGGGGAACGGGGCGGCGCCCTCGACCGCCGTGGGATCGACCGAGGCCGGCGGATCGGCCGGGATTTCGGCCGGCGCGCGGCGGAGATCGGGGACGGCCAGCCGCTGCTGCCAGCTGACCGGCCGGCCGTCCCGGTCGAGGCCGATGGTGATCGCGGTCGCCGCCGGCGGCCGGTAGAAGTCGTGCCGCAGGTCCTCCTCACGCGACCAGATCAGCTTGACGGGCCTTCCGGCGGCCCTGGCGGTCAGCGCCGTCTCGACCATGTGGGCGACCTGCAGATTGCGGCCGAAGCTGCCGCCGGCGAGGGTGGTGTGGATGCGCACCGCGGCCGGCGGCACGCCCAGCCGCGCCGCGATCGCGTCGCGCGCGGCGGTCTGCGACTGGGTCGGCGCCCAGGCGTCGACGCCGTCCGGGCCGATCGAGACGGTCGCGCTCAGCGGTTCCAGGGGCGCGTGCGCCAGCAACGGGACCTCGAAGCGGAGATCGAGCCGCTTCAGGATTTCGGCGTCGGCCTGCGCGGCATCGCCGTGTTCGGCCACAAGGGCACCGCGGCGGCCGAGGGCCGCGTCCAGGCTCGCGCCGATCGCTGCCGAATCCAGCCCGGCGTTCGGGCCGGGATCCCAGTCCGGCTGCAAGGCCTCCAGCGCGCGCGAGGCCTCCCAGAACGACGGGGCCAAGACGGCGACGGCGTCCTCCAGCGGCACCACCTGGGCCGACGGCACCCGGCGGACGGCCGGCCCCGGGTCGACGCTTCGCAAGTTGCCGCCGATCACCGGGCTGTGCCGGATCGTGCCGACCAGCATGCCGGGGACCTGCAGGTCGATACCGAAGACGGCGGACCCGGCCAGCTTCTGCGGTCCCTCGTGGCGCCGCATCGGACGGCCTAGAACGCGCCAGGCGGACCGCGGCTTCAGCCCGACCTCGGTCGGCGGCTGCAGCCGGGAGGCGGCGGCTGCGAGCACCCCATAGGGCAGGATGTCGCCGCTGGTGCGGTTGCGTATCCGTCCCGCGGCCGCCTCGCACCCGGTCGGGTCGATGCCCCATCGCTCGGCGGCGGCCGCGACCAGCATGTGCCGGGCGGCGGCGCCGGCGATGCGGAACGGCTCGAACCACGCGATCGCGCTGGTGCTGCCGCCGGTCACCATCGTCCCGTAGTATCGGTTCTCGAACGCAGGTGCGACCGGCGCCGCCTGCACCCGGGCGTCGGCGGGGTCGATCTCCAGCTCCTCGGCCACCAGGCCGACCAGCAGCGTATGGACCCCCTGTCCCATCTCGGTCGGCGGGGCGCTGACGGTCACCGTGCCGTCGCCGGCGACGCTGATCATCGCGTTGAGCCGGTCGCCGGGCGCGGCGCTGGCCTTGCGTGGCGGCCAGGCGAGCGAGCATGCGACGGTGAGGCAGGCGCCGCCGCCGATGGCCCTCAGCATCGCGCGGCGGCCGATCGGCCGGGTCATCGCCCGACCATCGTGCGAAGAGCCCGGATTACGCGCGGGTAGGTTCCGCAGCGGCACTGGACGCCGATGTTGTTCGCCAGATCGGCGTCCGTCGGGTTCGGGTTCGCCCGCAGCAAGGCAGCGACCGCCATGATCATGCCGGGCTGGCAGTAGCCGCACTGGGACACCCCGGCGTCGAGCCACGCCTGTTGTACCGGGTGGATCTGCCCCGCGGGGACGAGGCCCTCGATCGTGACGATCGCCAGTCCCTGCACGTCGGCTGCGGCCACCGTGCAGGCCGGGATCGCGGATCCTTCGAGATGGACAGTACAGGCCCCGCAGATGCCCTTGCCGCAGCCGTATTTCGTTCCGGTCAGCCCGAGTTCGTCGCGCAGGACCCAAAGCAACGGAGTGTCGGCGCTCGACTTGATTTCATGGAGTGCGCCGTTCACGGAGAGCTGCATGACGCCGGTCTTGTCGTGCTGCGGTCATTGGGAACTTACGGTCGGTAAAGATTACGCTGCTCTCGGTTCAGGTGCCTATAGGCAAGTATAGGATGACATGATGTCCAAGACCTGAGGCAGGTCTTCTCTGTGGTCTCAATGGCGGCCGCTCGCTGTCGAACGGCGTTGCACGGGGCCACGCCGCTTCCTAGCCTCGCACGTCAGCACCGATGGAGAGGCCCATGCGCGCCCGGATTCGCGATACCGAGATCTACTTCGACGTCGACGGGGCCGGGCTGGTGCCGGACGGCGCACGGATGCGCGAGAAGCAGACCGCCTTCGTCATCCATGGCGGGCCGGGCAGCGACCACAGCGACCTGAAGCAGAGCTTCGGCCGGCTGACGGACCGGCTGCAGGTCGTCTATTTCGACCATCGCGGCCAGGGCCGCTCGGCCCGCGGCGACGTCTCGAAGTACACCCTCGACGAGAACGTCGAGGACATGGAGGCGCTGCGCCTGCATCTCGGCCTCGGGCCGATCGTCAGCATCGGCACCAGCTACGGCGGCATGGTCGCGATGGCGCACGCCGCCCGCTATCCGGACTCGGTCTCGCACCTGATCCTGGTGGTCACCGCCGCCCATGCCGGCTTCAACGCCCGGGCCCGCCGGATCGTGGCCGAGCGCGGCACGCCCGAGCAGATCGCCGCCTGCGACGATCTGTGGGCCGGCCGGCTCGATACCGAGGCCAAACTGCGCCGCTACTACGAGGTCATGGGGCCGCTGTATTCGCTGAAGCACGACCCGGCGGCGGCCCGGGCCGGCCTGGACCGCCGCATCCTGTCGGCGGACGCGATCAACCGCGCGTTCGCGCCGGGCGGCTTCCTGCAGAGCTTCGACCTGCGCCCGGAACTCGGGCGGATCACTGCCCCGACGCTGATCCTGGCCGGCCGGCACGACTGGATCTGCCACCCGGACTTCTCGGAGGAGATCCACCGCCTGATCCCGGGCTCGGACCTGCGGGTGTTCGAGCACAGCAGCCACTCGATCCGGGTCGACGAGACCGATGCGTTCCTGGACGCGGTCGCCGGCTTCGTCGTGTACAAGACCCGCCGGGCCGCCGGGTGATAGCATCCGGCGGTGATTCGGGCGTCACGTGCCGCCCGGCGGATCTGGGGTGGCCATGCGGGGTGTCAGGCGGCGGGTGCTGGTGACCGGCGGGGCCGGGTTTCTGGGCTCGCATCTGTGCGAACGGCTGGTGGCGCGCGGCGACGACGTGCTGTGCGTCGACAACTTCTACACCGGCACCAAGGACAACGTGGCGGCCCTGCTGGGGCTGCCGACCTTCGAGCTGTTGCGGCACGACGTGACGTTCCCGCTCTACGTCGAGGTCGACGAGATCTACAACCTCGCCTGCCCGGCCTCGCCGATCCACTACCAGCGCGACCCGGTGCAGACCACCAAGACCAGTGTGCACGGCGCCATCAACATGCTGGGCCTGGCCAAGCGCCTGAAGGCCAGGGTGCTGCAGGCCTCGACCAGCGAGGTGTACGGCGACCCGACGGTGCACCCGCAGACCGAGGACTACTGGGGCAACGTCAACCCGCTGGGCCCGCGTGCCTGCTACGACGAGGGCAAGCGCTGCGCCGAGACCCTGTTCTTCGACTATCACCGCCAGCACCGGCTGCCGATCAAGGTGCTCCGCCTGTTCAACACCTACGGGCCGCGCATGCATCCGAACGACGGGCGCGTGGTCTCGAACTTCGTGGTGGCGGCGCTGACCGGCGCGCCGATCACGGTGTACGGCGACGGCTCGCAGACTCGTTCGTTCTGCTACGTCGACGACGTCATCGAGGCGATGATACGGGCGATGGACACCGACGAGTCGGTGACGGGACCGATCAATGTCGGCAACCCCGAGGAGATCCCGGTGATCGGGCTCGCCGAGCTGGTTCGCGAGATGACCGGTTCGCGGTCGCCGATCGAGTTCCGGCCGCGGCCGGCGGACGACCCGATGCAGCGTTGTCCGGACATCACGCGCGCCCGCGGGCTTCTGGACTGGCAGCCGACGGTCGGCCTGCGCCGCGGCCTGCAGGCCACCATCGCCTATTTCGACGGTCGCCTCGCCGGCGCGGCCGGCGTCCCCTAGCGGCACCCGACCGCCGCGACCGAGCGACGCGATGACGACACTGACGGCTTCTTTTCCGGTCGTGTCATCGCTATGTCATAGTGTTCTTGGAACGACCGTTCCACCGAACCAATCTCGAGGTGCCCAGCGAGGGCCATGAGCGACGCCGTTCAATTCCTGCGCGCCTGGATCGCCGACCCCATCCGACTCGGTTCGATCACCCCGTCGAGCAGCGCGCTCGCCGCGCTGATCACGTCGGAGATCACGCCGCAGACGACTCCGGTCGTCGAGCTCGGTCCCGGCACCGGCGTGTTCACCAAGGCGCTGCTCGCCCGCGGCGTGCCGCCGGACCGGCTGCTGCTGGTCGAGCGCGAGGCGAAGTTCGCGGCGATGCTGCGGGAGCGTTTTCCGGGAGTCGGCGTGCTGGCGATGGACGCCACCGACCTGGGCCGGGCCGAGCTGTTCGGCGGCGAGCCGGTGAAGGCCGTGGTCAGCGGGCTGCCGTTCCTGTCGATGCCGACTCGCGCGATCATGGGCGTGCTCGACGGCTGCTTCGCCCACATGAGTCGGGACGGCTCGTTCTACCAGTTCACCTACGGGGCACGGTGCCCGGTCCCGCGCGCCGTGCTCGAACGGCTCGGGCTGAAGTCGGCGCGGGTCGGCCGGACCTTCTCGAACTTCCCGCCGGCGACGGTCTACCGCTTCCGCCGGCGGCCGATGCGCCGCCTGTATGCGGTTCAGGGCGACGGTCAACCGCGGCCGTAGGCGTCGTCGTAGCGTTCGATGTCGTCCTCGCCGAGATAGCTGCCCGACTGGACCTCGACGATCGCGACCGGCTCCTCGGTCGGATTCTCCAGCCGGTGCACCCATCCGAGCGGTATGTCGATCGACCGGTTGATCGGCAGGTCGACGGTCTCGAGCGAGTCCTGGGCCGGTCCCCGGGTGACCCGGGCGGTTCCCTCGATCACCACCCAGTGCTCGGCGCGGTGGCGGTGGCTCTGCAGCGACAGCCGGCCGCCCGGGTTGACCCGGATCTGCTTGACCTGGAAGCCCGGGCCGTGGTCGAGCGTCCGGTACGAGCCCCAGGGCCGATGCACCTCGGGATGGCCGTCGGCCTCGCTTCGGCCTTCCGCCCGCAGCCGGTCGACCACCGCTTTCACGTCCTGTGCCCGATGGGCGTCGGCCACCAGCAGGGCGTCCGGGGTGGCGACGATCATCAGGTCGGCCACGCCCAGGGTCGCCACCAGCGGGCCGGTGCTGCGGATCAGGCAGTCGTGGGTGTCGAGCGTGACCGCGTCGCCGACGACGGCGTTGCCGGCCGGGTCGCGGCTGGCGAGCGCATGCAGAGACGCGAACGAACCGACGTCGCTCCAACCGGGATCGCAGGGCACGACCGCCGCCCGGTCGGTCTTCTCCATGATCGCGTAGTCGATCGAGATCGCCGGTGCGCGGCCGAAGGCGGCGGGATCGAGGCGCTCGAAATCGAGATCGCGGGTGGCGGCGGCCAGCGCGGCGCGGGCGGCTTCCTCGACCGCTGGTGCCAGGCGGGCGATCTCGGCCGACAGCACCGCCGCCGAGGCCAGGAAGTTGCCGGAGTTCCACAGGTAGCGGCCGTCGGCCAGATAGGCAGAGGCGGTCGCCGCATCGGGCTTCTCGACGAACCGGTCGACCCGGTGCACGCCCCGGGCTTCGGGGTGCTCGCGGCCGGTCAGCACGTAGCCGTAGCCGGTCTCCGGGCGGTCGGGGCGGATGCCGAAGGTCACGATGCAGCCGGCGTCGGCCGCGGCGCGTGCGCGATCGACGGCCTCGACGAAGGCGGCCGGCCGCGCCATCGCGTGATCGGCGGCGAGCAGCAGGACCATGGCGTCGCCGTCGTCGGCCGTCGCGCGCAATGCGGCGACGGCGGCCGCGGGTGCCGAGTTGCGGCCCTCCGGTTCCAGCACGATGGCGCGCGGCCGGATGCCGGCCTCGCGCATCTGCTCGGCGACCAGGAACCGGTGCTCGACGTTGGCGACGACGATCGGGTCGGCGAACCGGGTCGGATCGGAGACCCGCCGGGCGGTCGCCTGCAGCATGGTGCCGCCACCCAGCAGATCGAGGAACTGCTTGGGATGGTCGGCGCGCGACAGCGGCCACAACCGGGTGCCGGCGCCGCCGGACAGGATCACCGGGACGATCCGGGTGCTGCGGGCCACGGACCGGTCGCTCACGGCCGGGACGGTTCGGAACGCGCGCTCATCGCACCCGCGCGCAGGCGAAATTGCGTTCGACCATGCCGGTGTCGGTCCGTTCGACGCAGCGCCAGATCTGGCCGTGGCCCCGGAACACGGTGACCAGCGACAGCCCGCCCTTCGTATCGTCGGCGGCAGCCGACGACACCACCTCGACCTGGCCGTCCCGGACGCCGCGCCACAGGTCGTTGACCGTGACGTTCGGGGCGTACACCCACGCCGTCGCCGGGTTCGCCGACTTGACCTGGGCCCGGGCCACCGGCGCTGCCGCCAGAGCCAGAACGAAGGCTGTGACCCATCCGACCTGCTTCATCATCGCCCCATCTCCTCGCCGTTCGAGATACCGGCTCCGGTGGTGCCGATCAAGCGCGCCACGAGCGTTTCGAGGTCGCCGCCGCCATACCGGTGGCCGGCGATGCCGGCGGGGGCGCCCGCCTGCATGTCGGTCTCCTGGTCGCCGATCAGGAAGGAACGGTCGGCCTTGACCGGCCAGTGGCGCATCAGGTCGAGCAGCATGCCGGGCGCCGGCTTTCGCCAGCCGGCGAATGCCGCGAACCGGTCCGGCCGATGATCCGGGTGGTAGGGGCAGTACCGCCAGTCGTCGACGCGCGCGCCCTGCTCCGCCAGGCGCTCGGCCATCCAGCGGTGCAGCCGCTCGACATCGGCGGTTCCGTAAAGGCCGCGCGCGACGCCGGACTGGTTGGTGACGACGAATACCAGGTAACCGGCGGCGTTCAGCCGCCGGATCGCGGCCGCGGCCCCCGGGATCCACTCGATCTGATCGTTGCGATGGGCATAGCCGACATCGCGGTTGAGCACGCCGTCGCGGTCGAGGAACGCGGCCGGACGGAACTCGGGATCGGCCATCCTGTCCTCGGTGCCGGGGCTGGGAACGGCCGACGACCGTCAGACCATGCAGATGGTGAACACCGACCGTGGCGTCGGATGGGTGCGGCGGTACAGCGGCAGGCTGAGCCGGACCCAGTCGAACGGCGTCGGTCCGCCCTGGGTCATCAGCACGCCGCGGCAGCGGTGCACCAGCGGCGCGCCGCGCCGGACCGCGGTCTGGACGTCCAGCTCGACCCGCCGCGCGAGACGCCGGTCCGGCATGTCGACCAGCCGCTTGCCGCCCATCTGGGCCGGGGTGATCTCGTCCCACAGGCGCAGGTCGCCGGCCTCGTAGGCGGCGATCCGGAACTGGTTGTCCTGGTCCAGCTCGACCAGCTTGGCCCGGGCGCTCTGGGCGCCTTCGCGCTCGAGCGCCTCGATCAGGCCGGACCCCTCGTCGCCGTTGCCGCCGAACGCCCACCATGTGCGGACCGCCCGGTCGATCAGCTCCCGGTGATGCGGCGCCACATCGTTCGGCAACCGGTCCGGCTCGATGGCGATCGACTGGATCGTGGTCGGGAACTGGGCGTACTGGCGGGCCGTGACCAGATGGTGGATCCGGTCGGCGACCTGCTCGGCGCGCCCGTACTCGTTCTGCCAGGTGGCGCCGTCCCACCATGCCAGCGAGACCGGCTCCAGGCTCTCCGACCAGATGACGCACAGATCGGTCAGGCGTTCCACGGTCGCCGGCTCGACGCTGTGCGGATCGACCACGATCCGGGTCGGCGCGATCGAGTCCAGGCTGGTGCCGGCATGCAGCCAGGACCGCTCGATCGCGGCCCAGCCGAGCGAGTGCAGGGCGAACAGCACCATGTCGGGGGCGTCGTTCGGCAGCTCGTCGCCGAGCCGGCGGCGATAGCGACCGTCGGCGTCCAGCCACTCGGCGGCCCGCAGGCGGGCGGCAAGCGTCTCGGCCGAGATCATCGCCATCTCGATCGAGCTGATCGAACGCGCCGTACCGGTCTCGGGCGGGGCGGCGATCGGCGCGGGCGGCTGGGCGTGGCCGTCGCTCTCGCCGGACAGGCCGGTTCCCCGCAGGATCTCGTCGATCGTCGGCGGCCCCTTCGGGCCGCGGCGGCTGCGCACCGAGTCCTGGAGATAGCGGATCGCCGGCTTCACGTCGGTGAAGCAGACCGAGACCGGCCGGGTATCGGCGCGTACCAGGTTGATGGTGATCCGGCGGCCGGCCGCCCGGCTTTCCAGGGCGCCCGGAAGCAGGCCGAGAACCTCGTCGCCGACCACTTCGGGGTCGACGTGGACATCCGCGACCTTGACGCCGATCTCGACGTCGACCCACCCCATCAGGTTGATCGCGGTGGCCCACATCGTGCGCTCCGCGCCCTGGCCATCGGACAACCGCGGGCCGATTCCTTTCGGGGTGAGCCAGAACGATGCGATCTCGGAGTCCATTGCCGCGAATCCGTCCGGAATATCCGGAGCGAAAGTCTTGCACGCCACCCGGAGGGCGAACAAGAACCAATTGAGACGGCGTCGAAATACGACGGTCTTCGAACGATTATAAGGTAGTGGGCGCGGCGCCCGGCCGGCGCCGCGCCCATCGTCGGTCAGAGGACGTCGGTCAGGAAGCCTTCGCCAGGAGCTCGGCGACGCGCTCCCAGTTGACCATGCTGTCGACGAACGCCTTCACGTAGTCCGGCCGGCGGTTGCGGTAGTCGATGTAGTAGGAGTGCTCCCACACGTCGCAGCCGAGCAGGGCGGTCTCGCCGAGCGCCACCGGGTTCACGCCGTTCGGCGTCTTGGTGACCTTCAGCTTGCCGTCGGCACCGACCGCCAGCCAGCACCAGCCCGAGCCGAACTGGGTGACGCCGGCGTTGACGAAGTCCTCCTTGAACTTGTCGACGCTACCGAAGTCGGAAACGATCCGCTTCTCCAGCTCGCCCGGCATGGCGCCGCCGCCGTTCGGCTTCATCCACTGCCAGAACTCGATGTGGTTCCAGTGCTGGGCGGCGTTGTTGAACAGGCCGGTCAGCTTCTCGTCCTTGTAGGACGCCTTGACGACCTCCTCGAGCGACTTGTCCTCGAGGCCGGTGCCCTTCAGCAGGTTGTTGCCGTTCACGACATAGGCGTTGTGGTGTTTGTCGTGGTGGAACTCCAGCGTCTCGGCCGACATGTACGGCGCCAGCGCGTCGTACGCGTAGGGCAGCGGGGGAAGTTCGAATGCCATCGGTCGCTCTCCTCTCGTGAATCCCTCGGTGTCTCTCGGGCACGGTCACTGGGGGCCCGGACTCTGGGGGGCCGGGTCGGGGCCCGAGTCCGCGTAGATGTAAGCCCAAGAAAAATCTTGTCCAGAGAAGAAGCGGGCCGACCGGTTTCCGGCTAGGATCGCGGCATCGCTCCGACCCGCCGGGGCATCGATCCAGGACCTTCTGCCATGCTGTTCGCTCAGATCACCGACCTGCACATCCGGGAACCGGGGATGGCGCTGTCCGGGCGTGTCGATACCGCCGGCTTCCTGGAGCGGGCGGTCGTGCGCGTCAACGCGCTGTCGCCGCGGCCCGATTTCCTGCTGATCACCGGCGACCTGATCGACGGCGGGTCGGAGGCGGAGTACCGGCACCTGCAGCGGCTGCTGGAGCCGCTCGCGGTCCCGGCCTACCTGGTGCTGGGCAACCACGACGGCCGCGAGGCGTTCCGGGCCTGCTTCCCGGACCTCGAGTACTGGCGCCCGGACCAGAAGTTCGTGCAGTACGCCCTGGATTTGGGGGCGCTGCGGCTGCTGGTGTTGGACACCCACGACCCGGGCAAGTCGTCCGGCGCGCTGTGCGCCGACCGGCTCGACTGGCTGGCGGTCCGGCTGGCCGAGGACCGCGACACCCCGACCGTCGTGGTCATGCACCACCCGCCGGTCGCGGTCGGGCTGCCGGGCATGGACCGGCTGCGGCTGCTGGAGGGCGCGGAGCGGTTCGCCGAGGTGGTGCGCGTTGCCCCGAACGTCGAGCGTATCCTGGCCGGCCACCTGCACCGGGGGGTCACCGTGCGGTTCGCCGGGACGGTGCTCGACGTGATGCCCGGCGCGGCCCACCAGGTGCACTACGACTCCGAAGGCGCCACCCCGCTCGCCCTGGTCATGGAGCCGCCGATGCTGCAGCTGCACCGGCTGGTCGCCGGCACCGGCCTGGTGAGCCACAAGCTGTACGTCGACAGCTACGGCGGGCCTCAGTCGTTCGGCTGATCCATCTCGGCGACGGCCGCCAGGAAGTCCTCCAGGGTGTCCGGCCCCTTCGGTCCGAAGCGGTCGCGCAGGCCGAGCTCGGCCACCCACATCTGGCGCCGGCCGCTGCCGACCGCGGTGAACGGGTCCATGCCGAGGTCGCGCAAGGTGTCGGCGACCGAGTCCATCTCGATGGCGCGGCGCCGGCCGTGCTGGGCCATGCGGCCCATGTGGTAGGTCGCGAGCTTGCGCCAGTCGAGGTCCGGGAAGGTGCCCTGGATCGAGGCCAGCACCCGGTCGGCGACGCCGGCGCGGTCGGCCGCCACCAGGCTCTCGCACAGGATCGCCTCGAGGCCCTTCATGAACACGCTGCGCGCCATCTTGATGGTCGAGGCCTGGCCGACCTTGTCGCCCACCACCTCGACGTTCATGCCGAACGCCGCCAGGCGCTCGGCCGCTTCCGGCGCCGCCGCGCCGGCCAGCAGCATCGGCACCTTGTGGCCGCGCCCCGGCACCGTGTCCATCACCGCGACGTCGACGTAGCGCGCCGCCGAGGCCGCCTCGACCGCCGCCGAGGCCTTGACCTTCTTGCCCGGCGAGCACGAGTTGAGGTCGAGGTAGAGCTGGCCCGCGCGCAGGTGCGGGGCGGCGGTGGTGGCCGCCTCCAGCGCCCGCTCCGAGGTCACGGTCGACAGGATCAGGTCGGCGTCGCCGAGCGCCTCGGCGGACGAGGTGCAGGCCCTGGCCGGCACCGCCTCGGCCTTGGCGATCCAGGCGTCGCGGGTCTGCGGGTCGTCGACCAGGATGTCGTACGCCGCCACCGAGCTGGCACCGGCGCCGAGCAGGCCCCTGGCGATCAGCGGCCCGGCCTCGCCGAACCCGATGAACGCCAGCCCGGGCACGTTCGAGCCGCTTGCCATCACGCCTTCTTCCCGGGCTTCAGCTTGGTCGCGTTGGCCCGCTCGTAGTACTCGATGGTGACCTCGTGATCGACGCTGGGAAGCTGCGTCGAGGCCTGCTGCCAGATCTCGTTCATGGTGTGCAGCAGCGGCGCGAACGCCTCCTGGTCGCCGGCCAGCCCGGCGGCGATGCCGACGTCCTTGGCCATCAGCGCCGCCGAGAACCCGGAGCCGTATTTCCGGTTCAGGACGCGCTGGTGGTACTTGGTCTCGGTCGAGTTGTTGCGGCCGGTCGACACGTTGATGATGTCGATCATGGTGGACGGGTCGAGGCCGAACTTCTGGCCGATGATCAGCGCCTCGTTGGCCGCCGTCAGACCGACCGCCGACAGGTAGTTGTTCAGGCACTTCATGGCGTGGCCGCAGCCTAGCGTGCCGCAGCGGAACACGTTCTTGCCGGTCGCCTGGAACACCGGCATGACCTTGGCGATCGCCGCCTCGTCGGTGCCGCCGACCATGATCGACAGGGTGGCGGCGTCGGCGCCGGCGGTGCCGCCGGACACCGGCGCGTCGATCAGGGTGACGCCCAGCCGGTGCAGCTCGTCGCCGAGCGCCCGGGTGCCGGTCGGGGCAGACGAGCTCATGTCGACGACGATGGCGCCGGGCCTGAAGCCGTCGGCCAGCCGGTCGCCTTCGCCCGGCTTGTCGGCACCGAGGCAGATCTGCCGGACCACCTTGCCGTCTGGCACGATGGTCACGATCACGTCCGACATCTCGGCCAGCGCCTTCAGGGTCGGCGCGCGCTTGGCGTCGAACTCCTCGGCGAACTTGCCCATCCGGCCCTGGTCGACGTCGTAGACGGCGATGTCGATGCCGGCCTTCTTGGCGTTGCGGGCCATCGGCCACCCCATGTTGCCGATGCCGATCCAGCCCACGGTCATGTCCGCCATGGCGGCGTTCTCCCCTCAGATACCCAGTTCCTTGAACACTTCGCGGGCGTTGCGGAAGGCGTCGATCGCCGCCGGCACGCCGCAGTAGATGGCGGTCTGCAGGAACACCTCGCGCATTTCCTCCTTGGTGACGCCGTTGTTGATGGCGCCGCGGATGTGCAGCCGCAGCTCGTGCGGGCGGTTGAGCGCCACCAGCATCGCCAGGTTCAGCATCGAGCGCTGCTTGCGCGGCAGCTCCTCGCGGCCCCACACGGCCCCCCAGCAGTACTCGGTGACCAGCTCCTGCAGCGGCATGTTGAAGTCGTCCGCCGACTGGATCGACTTGTCGACGTATTCGGCGCCAAGCACCTCGCGCCGGTTCTTCAGGCCGGCCTCGAACATGGCCTTGTCCATGGGGGTTCCTCCGGGAGTGTATACAAAATTCGGCGGAGCGTAGACCGGCGGCGGGGGCGCCGCCAAGGTGCCGCGTCGATATGGGTGTCGGGCCGTTCCGTGGGCGACCGGCGAGGACGGGTTTGCGACGGCGCCGCTCAATCCCTAGGTTAGGCTCGCGCGATCAGGCAGGAGACCGGCATGGCCCCAGACGATGGAGGGCGCGCCTACGGAGGCGCGGCGGACGACCGTCCGAGTGCCGCCGCCGGCACCGCCGCGGCGGTCGACAGCGGGTTCGTCGACGAGCTGTACGTGGTGCGGCTGCGCGGGCTGGTCGTCGATTTCCGGATCGGCGTGCACCCGCACGAGCTCGACGCCCCGCAGCGCGTGCGGATCGACACCACCGTCGAGGTCGCACGGCCCGAGGGCGGGTTCCGCGAGGACTACCGGCGGGTCTACTGCTACGAGCGGCTGGCCAAGGGTATCCGCCAGCTCGCCGCCGGCGGCCATATCAGGCTGGTCGAGACCCTGGCCGACCGGATCGCCGAGCTGGCGCTAGTCGACCCGCAGGCGCGCCGCGCCGAGGTGACGGTCGAGAAGCTCGACATCTTCCCGGACGCCGAGGGCGCCGGCGTGACGGTGGTCCGACGCCGGACCTGAGCCGCCGACCCCGTGTTGCCGCCGCAAGAACCGGAGTGAGTGGCCGGGCCGGCTTCGCTACGGTCCGGACCCGTGTCTGGAGCCTAGGGAGCCGCCATGACCGACATTCCCGCCCGGGTGTCCGCCCTCGACTGGGACCGGCTGGGCGCCGACATGGACCGCTGGGGGGCCGCCGCCACCGGGCCCGTGCTGACGGCCGAGGAATGCCGGTCGCTGATCGCGGCCTATCCCGACGACGCGCGCTACCGCAGCACGGTGGTGATGGCCCGTCACGGCTTCGGCAGCGGCCAGTACCGGTACTTCGCCTACCCCCTGCCGCCGCTGGTGGCGGCGCTGCGCGAGGCGCTGTATCCGCGGCTGGCGGCGCTGGCCAACGCCTGGGCCGAGCGCCTGGGCGAGCCGGCGCGCTATCCCGGGCGGCTCGCCGACTGGCTGGCCGAGTGCCATGCCGCCGGCCAGACCCGCCCGACCCCGCTGATCCTCCGCTACGGCCCCGGCGACTACAACTGCCTGCACCAGGACCTGTACGGCGAGCACGTGTTCCCGCTGCAGGCGGCGTTCCTGCTGAGCGAGCCGGGCCGGGACTTCATCGGCGGCGAGTTCGTGCTGACCGAGCAGCGGCCGCGCATGCAGTCGCGCGCCGAGGTGGTGGGCCTGACGCAAGGCGAGGCGGTGATCTTTCCGGTCAACCGCCGGCCGGTGCAGGGCTCGCGCGGGATCTACCGGACCGCCATGCGCCACGGGGTGAGCCGCCTGCACTCGGGCGAGCGCTATACCCTGGGCATCATCCTGCACGACGCCGCCTGAACGGGCGGTGCCCGGCCCCAGCTTGGCCGACAAACGGCCGATGCACTAACATTGGCACTGGACCCGCCAGGGCCGGCTGAGCATTGTCCCCCGTGGCGACCGCTCGCCGCCCGCAGAGCAAGAAATCCGTGCCGTCTTGAGGAAACCCCCGTGAAGAACTCGAAAACCGTACTCATCGACCGCCATCCGGGCCGATCCGCGCAGACCATCGGGCTTGCGCGCGAGCTCGGCACCGATCCGGACCTGATCCACGAGCCGTCGGTCGGCGTCGTCGGCACCAAGGGCGACAGCCAGTGCTATCTCGGCGTGCTGTCGAAGGTCGACGCGATCCACGCGGCGCTGAAGAGCCGGATCGGCCAGGGCGAGGGACAGCTCCGGCTGCGCCTGGTCCAGCCGGAGTACACCATCGCCACCTCCGACGGCATCCGCAACGGCACCCGCGAGATGCGCTACTCGCTGATCGGCCGCGAGGTCACCCACGACGCCCTGTGCGAGCACCTGGAGGCGACCGGCCTCGCCGGCACGATCGCGGTGGTCGCCTGCGACAAGCCGCCGGTCGGCACCCTGGCCGCGCTGCTCGAGCACAACCAGCCGGCCATCATCATGTCGGACGGCCCGATCCATCCGGGCCACGACCCGAAGACCGGCGAGGCCCTGGACATCGTCAGCGCCTACCAGGTCGCCGGCAATCCGGACCCCGAGTTCCGGCACCACATCGCCTGCCACGCCTGCCCCGGCATCGGCAGCTGCGGCGGCATGTTCACCTACAACACCATGCAGACCTTCATCGGCGTCGTCGGCATGCAGCCGCTGCAGATGGTGGCGCCGGCCTCCGACGACCCGCGCCGGATCAACGAGTTTCCGGCCCTGCTGGTCGAGCATCTCGCGGCGATGATCGCGAACGACCTGAAGCCGCGCGACATCGTGGTGCGGGACTCGCTCCGCAACGCGGTGATCGTGGCGATGGCGATCGGCGGCTCGACCAACGTCACCCTGCACGCCCCGGAGATCGCCCGCGCCGCCGGCTTCGGCGACTTCTGGAAGGAGGTCATGACCCCGGAGGAGTTCAACCACCTGTCGCAGCACGTCGTGCCGGTGCTGACCGACGCCCGACCCTACGGCAAGTACTCGATGGTCGACATCGACGCGGTCGGCGGCGTCCAGGTGATCGTCCGCGAACTGCTCGAGGCCGGCCTGCTCAACGGCGACGTCATGACCTGCACCGGCGAGACGCTGGCCCAGCAGGTCGCGCGGCTGGAGGCCAAGCCGGTCGACGGCAAGGTGATCTATCCGGTCGAGAAGCCGTACAAGCCGACCGGCGGCCTGCGGGTGCTCGGCGGCAACCTGTCGCCGGACTTCTCGGCGATCCTCAAGCTCGCCGGCGTCGAGGGCGGCCTCGAGAACAACACCTTCGTCGGCAAGGCGCGGGTGTTCGAGGGCGAGCAGGGCCTGCTCGAGGCGCTCGACGAGACGCCCGAGAGCTTCCAGAACCACGACATGGTCATCGTGCGCTACGAGGGGCCGAGCGGGGCGCCCGGCATGCCGGAGATGCTCGACCCGACCTCGCGCATCACCACGCTGTGCCGAGAGCGCGGCATCGTGGTCGGGCTGATGACCGACGCCCGGTTCTCCGGCGGCTCGGTCGGCCTGGTCATCGGCCATGTCGGGCCGGAGGCGGCGCTCGGTGGTCCGATCGCGTTCATCGAGAACGGCGACGACATCGTGGTCGACCTCAACACCAACGAGCTGAACTGCCCGGCGCTCAACGACCCGGCGACCCTGGCCGAGCGCAAGGCGGCCTGGGCGAAGGTGGTGGCGGACAACGGCGGCATCCATCCGAACTGCGGCATCGCCGACACCCGGCTGCTGCACCGGGCCCGCCACACCGCGGTGCCGGCGACCCGCGGCGGCGGCCTGCACCCGAACCGCGAGGTCTGGGTGCGCGAGCCGCGCGAGGCCGTCCGGTCGGGCTTCTCGCCGAAGAACAAGTACCGCCCGCAGACCGACAAGGCGTTCTGACGGCGCCGAGGGAGGCCCGCCACCGCCAATCATCGGACCGATCGGCCGCGGAGGAACTCCGCGGCCGATCGTCTTTTCGGGCCGGCAGCCCGGCGGCGGCGGCCGTCTCAGCCGCCCGCCATCGCCTCCAGCACGGCCCGCGACGGCTCGTCGGCCGGGAAGAAGCTCTCGATCCGGATGTCGTGCAGGGCGAGGTCCTGCGGCTCGCCGAGCGTCGTGATCGTGGAGAACAGCCGGACCGCGACGCCGTCCTTGGCGACGTCGAGCGTCAGCACCGGCGGCAGCGGGAGATCGTCGCCCTCCGCGGACCGGCCGCCGCCGGCCGCCCAGTGCGGCGCCGCCGGGCCGAGCCGCCGGGCCATGTGCGGCAGCACCTCGTCGCGGTTGCGGAGCCACGGGCCGAGGCCGTCCGGGTCGAAGATCCAGGCAGCCAGGTCGATGGCGCCGTCGGTCGCGGTAGGCAGCCCGTCGGGGGCGAGGAACGCCAGCATGCGCTCGGCCGCCGCGTTCGCCCGCCGCAGGCGCCAGGCCCGGTCGACGACGATCGCCGGGAACGGTTCCTGCTTGTCCAGGATGAAGCTCAGCGCGGCCTCGACGGCGGCGAGGTCGGGATCACTGTCCTGACGCGCCAGGAAGGCGGGCGAGAATCCGGCCGCGGCGAGCAGGGCGTTGCGGTCGCGCAGCGGCACGTCCAGCGCCCCGGCGAGCGCCACCACCATGTAGCGGCTCGGCCGGGCCCGGCCGGTCTCCAGGAAGCTGACATGGCGTTGCGAGGTGCCGGCGTCGAGCGCCAGGTCGAGCTGGCTGGTGCCGCGCCGGCGCCGCCAGCGGCGCAGCAGCACCCCGAAATCCTCGGGCGGCTGGGTCGCGTCGTGCAGGTCGAGCGCGCTGACCATGATTACTCCCGGCGTAATTGAGGCGGCCCGGCCTCCGGCGTGATCGTCCGGCCAGGATACGACAAGCCAAGGAGACGATCATGTCGATGTTCGATCACCCGGAGAAAGCCCTACTCCCGGAGAAAGCCCTGCGCCCGGAGAAAATGCTGCGGGCGGTGCTGTGCCTGAACGCCGGATCCTCGCTGCTGATCGGCGGCGCCATGGCGGTGGCCGCCGGTCCGCTGGCCGAACTCTGCCTGACCGGCCAGGGGCCTTATGGCGGACTCGCCGGGGCCGACTGGATCCGGGCCGTCGGGCTCGCCCTGTTGCCGTTCGCCGGTCTGGTGTTCTGGATCGCCGCCCGGCCGGCGGCCCGGCCGGGCCTGGTGCGGGCGGTCTGCGCGATGGACTGGTCCTGGGTGCTGGGCAGCGCCCTGCTGCTGGTCCTCGGGTGGAGCGCCTTCACCTGGACCGGTGCGGTCCTGGTCGATCTGATGGCGGTGGCGGTGGCCGGCTACGCGGTCCTGCAGGCCCGTCTGCTTGCGGCCGCTGGCGGCGGTGCGACGGCGGCCGGCTGAGGTCGCGCCGGGGGGCGCGCCGGGGCGACGCGGCGGGCCGGGTGCCGGTCAGGCGGGCAGCCCGCGACCCGGTCCCGCCGCACCCGCGACGGGCTGGTCGGAGCCGCCGAGCTCGAGCGCCCAGCGGCGCATGATCTCGACGTCCGGCAGTCCGCTCGCTTCGGCGAGCGCGGCGGCGCCGACGCCGTCCGCCCGCCGGCGGCCGGCCGCCTCGCGCACCTCGCTGGGCGACATGCCGAAATGCCGGCGGAACAGCGTGCTGAGGTGGCTCTGGTTGGCGAAGCCGAAATCCAGGGCGATGTCGTAGATCCGGCGGCCGGCGTGCCGGGGCGATCCGATCGCGCGGAAGCAGGCCATCAGCCGGCGCTGCTGGATGTAGGTCCGTACCCCGCCGTGATCCCTGAACAGCCGGAACAGGGTGGCGCGCGACATCCGGAACTGCTCGCACAGCCGGTCGGCGCCGAGGTCCGGGTCGCCGAGGTGGTCGTCGACGTACCGCCGCAGCGCCAGGATCGCACCGCGCTGCGCATCCGTGGCGACCGGATCCTGGTGGGCCAGCAGCGAGCCCAGGAGCCCGACCAGGGATTTCGAGACCACCGGCGCATCGGCGATCGTCGCCTGCGGCAGGCTTCGTCGCAGCGACAGCGCGAAGTCGGTGAACAGGCGCGCCGCCATGCTGCCCTTCGGCAGCACCGGGCCGCGGGCGTCCCGCAGCGCCGGCAGGTGCTCGGCGAGCCAGTCGCGGGGCAGGACCAGCGAGAGGGTATCGGCGCCGGCGGTCTCGGCCTCGGTTTCGTAGCCGAGATTGACCGCATAGACCCCGTCGGGCTCCTGGACGAACCCGGTGCCGCCGTTGGTGCCGCTGTTGCGGCCGGCCAGGAACACCTGGAGCAGGACGTGGTCGGCGTCGTCGTGCCGGCGGTTCCAGTCGGCATCCCGGACGAACCGCTGCCCCGGAAACCGGGCGTCCACGAACACGAAGTCGCCGAGATGATACTGCCGGCTCTCCAGCGGCTGCCAGGGTGTGCCGTGCTCGCGCACGGGAATGCAGTCGAAGAAGGGCACCAGGCTGCGCCGCCAGTGCCAGAACAGTTCTTCGTTCGAGAGCCGGCCGGGCAATAGCGATGCCGACGGCAACCGTGCAAGCTCCATGGCTTTGCTCCGCAACGTCCGCATCGTCCCCGCGGACAGGCTAGCGGTATTTTGAGACGACGAAGAAACAAATTTGAGACGCCGGCGCAATCGCAGCGGGAGAATTCGCGGTATCCCTTGAGGGTGAACGACAAACGGTCTGCCCGGACAGAAACCGGCGGCCCGCCCGCATTCCAGAACGGAGGCAGGGGATGGAAGAGTTCATCGGGGATCGCGGCGATTCGCTGACGCTGGAGCGCGCCGGAGCGACCGCGGGGCAGGGCCCGGGAGCCGGCCCGGTCTTCGGCGGCGAGGTCCTGATCGTCGATCCCGGCGTCCCGGTGTCGACGACGCTGGTCGACGGGCGGCGGCCGGGAATCGACGTCGTCCGACTGGCGGACGGCGGCCGCGGGCTCGAGCAGATCGCCGAGCGGCTCGTCAACCGCCGGGCGATCGCTGTCCTGCACGTCTTGTGTCGCGGCGAGCCGGGGGCGGTGGTGCTGGCGGGCGACCGCGTCGACCTGCCGGCGCTGGCGATGCGCCGCGGCGTCCTGGCCGACATCTCGCAAGCGCTCGGCGACTCCGCCGTGGTGGCGCTATACGGTAGCTCGGTCGCATCGGGGGCGGTCGGCCTGCGCTTCCTCGACTATCTGGAGACGGTTCTCGGCGTTGCCGTCGCGGCGTCGGCCGGACCGGTCGGTTCGGCGGCGCAGGGCGGCCGCTGGACGCTGCGCGACCGGCACGGCACCACGATCGAGACCGCATTCCCGGCGATTTCGCGCGCGACCTATCCGCTGCTGCTGGCCGGCGGCCGCTGACCGGCGGCGCCGCCGGCGCGTGAGTGGGGTGGGGCGAGGGGGCTTCGTGGCCCTTCGCTACGATGCCGGCACCTCGGGGCGATGGGTGCGATGTTTCCGTCGCGACCCCCAATACCCGCCGCCTCGGGGTGCCGTGCACCGTCGGCTGCGGCCCGGCCTCAGGCGTTGGCGCCCTCGTTCAGGAAGTTCAGCGGCAGCCCGGGACGGGGCCATTCCATGGCGACCAGCCGGCCGGTGATGCTCAGCGTGATGAACGCGGTCCGCAGGCCCGGCCCGCCGAACGCGATGTTGGTGCAGTAGGAGTCCGGCATCGGGTGGAACTCGAAGGTGCCGGTCGCCGGCGAGGCGACCGTGACACCGCCGGTGCCCAGGGTGGCGACGCAGATCGCGCCGCCGCGCTCGACCGCCAGGCTGTCGAAGCGCCGGAAGCCGGCATCGCAGGCGACCAGCCGGCCGCCATTCGGCGACGGGAACGGCAGCTTGGCGACCTCGCCCTCGCCGGTGATCTCGTAGGCCCAGAGGCGGCCGCCCTCGGTCTCGGCGACGTACAAGGTCTTCTCGTCGGGCGACAGGCCGATGCCGTTCGGCATCACCATCGGGTAGATCGCCTCCTTGATCAGCCCGGTGTCGGGCCGGCAGTAGTAGACGCCGCCGCGGTCGGAGTCGCGCTCGCGCATCTTGCCGAGGTCGGTGAACCACAGCCCGCCGGTGCGATCGAACACCAGGTCGTTCGGCCCCTTCAGCGGGTGGCCGCCGCACTCGGTGAACAGCACCTCGACGGTGCCGGTCTTCAGGTCGACCCGCTCGATCCGGCCGCCGGAATAGTCCTTGGCCTGGCCGATGGTCCGGTGGTGGCCGGTCTCCGGGTCGACGTGGAACTCGAAGCCGCCGTTGTTGCAGATGTAGACCTTGCCGTCCGGCCCCATGGCCGCGCCGTTCGGGCCGCCGCCGGTCTCGGCCACGATCTCCTTGCGGCCGTCCGGCCAGCAGCGGGTCAGCGTGCGGCGCCCGATCTCGACCACCAGCACCGAGCCGTCCGGCAAGGCGATCGGACCCTCGGGGAACTGCAGGCCTTCGGCGATGGTGCGCAGCGTCATGTCTGGTCTCCTCCCTGAATCGCGCGCAGTATCGGCCGGACCTGCACCGCAGGGCAAACCCCCACATGGCTCGGCCCCGGCGGCGGTCTCGCCCCGGCCCGGCAGCGGGAGGACATCATGAGCGACCAGACAGACACCCCCGGAATCGACACGGTGATCGTGCCCCGGACCCGCGACCTCGGCGGTTTCGAGGTGCGCCGGGCGCTGCCCTCGGCGCGGCGCCGGATGGTCGGCCCGTTCATCTTCTGGGACCAGATGGGGCCGGCGAGGTTCCCGTCGGGCGAGGGGCTGGACGTCCGCCCGCACCCGCATATCGGGCTGGCCACCCTGACCTACCTGTTCGACGGCGAGATCATGCACCGCGACAGCCTCGGTACCGCCCAGCCGATCCGCCCGGGCGAGGTCAACTGGATGACCGCCGGCCGCGGCATCGTGCACTCCGAGCGGACCGACCCGGCGCTGCGCGAGGACGGCGCGTCGATGTTCGGCATCCAGGCCTGGGTCGCCCTGCCGAAACGGCACGAGGAGACCGCGCCCGGCTTCGTGCACCTGGGCTCGGACGAGCTTCCGACCATCGAGGGCGAGGGCAAGCGGGTGCGGGTGATCGCCGGCACCCTCTGGGGGGCCACCTCGCCGGTGCCGAGCTATTCCGAGATGATCTACGCCGACGCCATCCTCGAGGCCGGCGCCTGGCTGCCGATCCCGGCCGAGCACGAGGAGCGCGCGATCTACGTTGCCGAGGGCACGGTGTCGATCGCCGACGACCGGTTCGAGGCCGGCCGGCTGCTGGTCCTGCACCCGGGCGACGGCGTGACGGTCGAGGCGGTCGGCCACGCCAGGGTGCTGGTGCTGGGCGGCGAGCCGATGGACGGGCCGCGCTTCATCTGGTGGAACTTCGTGTCGTCGTCGCAGGACCGGATCGAGGCCGCCAAGGCCGACTGGCAGGCAGGGCGGTTCGATATCGTGCCGGGCGACGAGCGGGAGTTCACGCCGCTGCCGGAGGGATGAAGGGGCGGTGCGCCCCGACCGAGGACGGGTCCCGGCTCCGCCGCGCCTTCGGCACGCCGGTCCGGGATGAGGTCAGGGGCTACGTGCAGGATCCTCATCCCGGGCGCAGCGGCGCCGCCGCGGAGACCCGGGACCTGCCGGGCGCGGTCGCTCGCTATCCCACCACGTTGACCACGTTGAACCGCCGCATCTCCTGCACGGTCAGCCAGTGGATGTCGAAATGCGGGGTGGCGAACAGCGGGTCGAACACTTCGATGGCGACGCCCATCCGCACCACGTAGGCGGCGATCATGCCGGCGGCGCGCGCCGACATCTGCTCGTTCAGCAGCACGATCAGCCGGATCCGGTCGTCGATCGAGAACTGGCGCGCGCCCAGGATCTCGCGCAGCTTGCCGACATAGGCGTCGCTGCGGGCCGCCGAGTGCATGTGCACGCCGAGCCGGCCCGAGGGGTCGACGCTGCGCAGCACGCCGCCGAGGAACGCATAGAAGCAGGCGCTGGCGCATTCCCGGCCGCCGGCGACCCGGGTCGCGACCTGGGAGGCGCGCAGGGTCATGCCGACGTCGAGCCCGGCCTTCATGCTGCCGCCGGGCGAGTGCAGCTGAACCTCCATGATCGGCTCGCGCGAAAGCGCGGCGAGCACCCGGCTGGCGTCGCCGTCGACGAAGGGTCCGGACAGCGCCAGGATCGTGCCCTGGCCGGTGACGACCCGGTCGATGTCCAGGGCCCGCGCCGCGCCCGGTATGAGCAGCAGGGGCACGAGCAACAGGACGGCCGCTGCGAGCGGCCGGGTCAGGCTTCGACCCACCGGCCGTCCTGCAGGCAGAAGCGCTTGGTCTCGGCCTGCTCCTGGCCGTTCAGGTAGTAGACGCTCTTGACGTTCTTGCAGAGGTCGCCGTCCTCGACCTTGGCCGGCGAGACCGGCTCGGCCCAGCCGTGCACCTCCTGGTTCTTCTCGCTCTTCCAGTGCACCGGACCGGGCTGGCTGGCGTTGGCGGCCTGGCGGGCGGCGTCCTCGGCCCGCAGCCGGTCGGCTTCGTCGAGCTGCTGGCCGATCATGCCGCCGGCGACCGCCCCGGCGAGCGCGCCGATCACGACCGCGACCAGCCGGCCCTCGCCGCTGCCGAACTGTGCCCCGGCGGCGGCACCGGCGAGCCCGCCGAGCAGGGCCCCCGAAGTCTGGTTGTTGCCGGTGGTCTGGCAGCCGGACAGCGCCAGCGCCGATACGGCGAGTACGGCGGCCGCCTTGCGAACGCGAGTCATCGAATAGCTCCCCCTGTGCAGCCAGTCCGATCCGGTGGCCCTGATGCACGCCCGATAATCGAAAGCGTGCCCGCAGGCACGCCTCAAGGCAACGGAATTGCTCGCCGGATCCCGGTCTGTCGACGCGATCCCGCAAAGCTCCCTTGCGCGCGCTCGTCTTTGCGGGTGCCCGGCGTGGCGATACAGTGCGCGCCGATGACGATGCTGAGCTTCGACGACCTAGGCTTTCTCGGTTCCGGCCTGCGGCGGCCGGAATGCGTGGCGTGCACGGCCGCCGGCGCGATCTGGGTCAGCCACGCGCTGCCGGAAGGCGGCGGCGGGGTGGCCAGGCTGCTGCCGGACGGCAGTCTGCAGCCGTTGCTGGCGCGCGCCGGCATGCCGGGCGACTTCATGCCGAACGGCTGGTCGATGGCGCCCGACGGCTCGTTCCTGATCGCCAACCTCGGCGAGAGCGGCGGCGCCTGGCGGCTGCTTCCGGACGGCGCCTGCGAGCCGGTGCTGACCGAGGTCGACGGACTGCGGCTGCCGTCGGTCAACTTCGTGCACCGGGCCGAGGACGGCGTGCTGTGGATCTCGGTCAGCACCTGGCGGGCGCCGCGCGACCGGGCGTTCCACCGCGACGTCGCCGACGGCTTCGTGATCCGCATGCCGGACCCGGCCGATCCGGCCTCGGCCCGGATCGTCGCCGACGGCCTCGGCTACGCCAACGAGGTCAAGGTCGACCCCTCGGGGACCTGGCTGTACGCCAACGAGACCATGGCGCGGCGGGTGTCGCGCTGGAAGCTGACGGAGCGCGGCCTCGGCCCGCGGGAGACCGTCGCCGACTACCTGGACGGCGTGTTCCCCGACGGCTTCGAGTTCGACGCCGAGGGCGGCATCTGGTGCGCCAGCGTGATGAGCAACCGGGTGGTGCGGGTGGCGCCGGACGGCAGCCAGAGCGTGGTGCTCGAGGACTGCGACCCGGCCGAGGTCGAGACCGCGATGGCGCACTGGCGCGACGGGACGTTCGACCGCACCTATATGAACCTGGGTGCGGCCCGCCGGCTGCGGAACGTCGCCAGCATCACCTTCGGCGGCCCCGACCTGAAGACCGCCTATCTCGGCTCCCTGGCCGGGGACAGCCTGGTTACCTTCCGCTCGCCGGTCGCTGGCGCAAAGCCGCCGCACTGGCATTTCTGACCACAGGAGACGTTCCGATGACAGAGGTTCGACCCTACACGAGTGTCGGCACGGTCGAGGTGACCGAGGTCGGGCCGCGCGACGGCATCCAGGCCGACCCGACCTTCGTGCCGACGGCGCGCAAGATCGACTGGATCAACCGGCTGATCGACGCCGGCGTGCGCCGGATCGAGGCGACCTCGTTCGTGTCGCCGCGGGCGGTGCCGCAGCTGGCCGACGCCGCCGAGGTGATGAAGGGCGTCAAGCGTTCCAAGGACACGGTGCTGGCGGCCCTGGTGCCGAACGCCCGCGGCGCCATCCGGGCCGCCGAGTCCGGCGTCGACCAGATCGTGGTGTTCGTCTCGGCGTCGGAGAGCCACAACCTGAAGAACCTGAACAGCACGATCGACGACTCGCTGAAGGGATTCGAGGAGGTCGCCAGGATCGCCGGCGACGCCGGCATCCCGGTGCACGGCGCCATCGCCACCTCGTTCGGCTGCCCGTTCGAGGGCAACGTCCCGGTCGAGAACGTGGTGCGGATCGCCAAGGCGTACCAGGACATGGGCTTCGTCGGCATGAGCTTCGGCGACACCACCGGCATGGCCACGCCGCCGCTGGTGCGCGAGCGGGTGCAGGCGGTGCGCGCGGCGGCGCCGAAGCTGAGCCAGGTGCTGCACTTCCACAACACCCGCGGCATCGGCCTGGCCAACGTGATGGCCGGCCTTGCCGAGGGCGTCGACCGCTACGAGGCGTCGTTCGGCGGCACTGGCGGCTGCCCGTTCGTGCCGAAGGCGACCGGCAACATATGCACCGAGGACCTGCTGTACCTGCTCGACGAGATGGGCATCGAGACCGGCATCGACATCCGCAAGATGATCGACGTCGCCTGCGACGCCGAGGCGGTGCTCGGCCGCCAGCTGCCGGGCCAGCTGATGAAGGCGGGGCTGCGGCTCGACCTGCATCCGATGGACTCCGTCCGGACGGCTACGGGCTGAGCCGGGGGAAGCATTTCAATGGGTGCGCTTGCCGGTATTCGGGTCGTCGACCTGACACGGATCCTCGCGGGTCCGTTCTGCACGCAGCTGCTCGCCGACATGGGGGCGGAGGTCATCAAGGTGGAGCCGCCGACCGGCGACCCGGTCCGCGGCCAGGGGGCCGTCGTCGACGGCTTCTCCTGGTACTTCGCCCAGTTCAACCGCAACAAGAAGTCCGTCGTCCTCGACCTCTACACCGACGAGGGCAAGGACGCGCTGGCCAGGCTGATCGCCTCGGCCGACGTGCTGGTGGAGAACTACCGGCCCGGCGTGCTGGCCAAGATGGGCTTCGACGACGGGCGCCTCGAGGAACTCAACCCCCGCCTCATCACCGCCAGCGTCAACGGCTACGGCTCGACCGGGCCGTATGTCGACCGGCCGGCCTTCGACTTCATCGCCCAGGCGATGAGCGGCTTCATGGCGGTCAACGGCGACCCGGACGGGCCGCCGCGCCGGGCCGCGCCGCCGGTATCCGACCTGATCGCCGGGCTGTACTGCGCGTTCGGCGTGACCTCGGCGCTGGAGGCCCGGCACCGCAGCGGCCGCGGCCAGAAGGTCGAGTCGAGCCTGACCGGCGGGCTGATCTCGATGATGGCGTACCTGTCGGCCGAGTATTTCGCGACCGGCAGCAACCCGAAGCGGACCGGCAACGACCACCCGATCGTCGCTCCCTACGGGCTGTTCGAGGCGGAGGACGGCGAGATCGCGGTGGCTCCGTCGCACGACGTGATGGTGGCGCGGTTCCTCGGCGTGCTCGGCCTGTCGGACCTGCTGAACGAGCCCGACTTCGCCGACAACGCCCGGCGCATGGCCAACCGCCCGGCGCTGAACGCCCGGATCAACGCGGTGACGCGGACCCGGCCGGTCGACCACTGGATCGAGGCGATCAACAAGGCCGGCTGCCCGGCCGGCCGGGTGATGGCGCTCGACGAGGTGTTCACCGACCCGCAGGTCCTGGCCCAGGAGATGGTGGTCGAGTCGCAGCGCCCGGGCCGGGCGCCGATCCGGATGACCGGCTTCCCGGTCAAGCTGTCGGCCACCCCCTGTACCGTCCAGCTGCCGCCGCCGGAGCTCGGGGAGCACACCGACGAGGTGCTGGGCGGGTTGTAAGGGGGCGCCGGCGGCGGCCGGTGGGTTCCGGATGCGTCCCGCCTGCGGGCGGTCCGCTCCGGAATGACGGCAGAACAAAGTTCACCCCTCTATGTCGTCATTCCGGACTGGATCGCCGAAGGCGAGACAGAGCCGGAACCCACGGTGCGACGGGCGCAGGCCACTACCCGAAGAACACCCGGTGCAGCAGCCGCCCCGGCATCAGCGTGAAGGCGCCGGCCAGCACCAGCGCGCCGAGGTAGAGCGCAAGCATCACCCGCTTGTGCCGGCGCACGTCGTGCCGGCGGGCGGCGATCAGGCCTCCGGCGACGCTGAGCAAAGTCACCGGGATCAGCAGGTGGATCGGGCTCAGGCCGCCCTCGGGGTCGATCTCGCGGACGAACACCGTGCTGAGCGCCGTGACGGTCATAAGCGCCAGGAACAGATAGCCCATCCGCCGGTGCCACAGCGCGCCCTTGCGGCTGGCCAGGATCAGCCAGCCGCCGATGCCGGCCGCCGGCAGCACGGTCGCCAGATGCAGCAGGACCGCCGGCGGGGCGGCGAAGACCGGGGCGAGGGTCACGGCGCCACCTTGGTCTGCGCGGCCTCGAAGGCTGCGAACGCCGCCTCCAGCTTCCATTGCGCGGCGGCCTTCTCGCTGCGCCCCAGGATCGCGGCGCACGGCTCCGACGGAGTCGGGTCGCCGAGCCGGTCGCGGGCGCAGGCGCCGAGCGGCCGTGCCGCATCCGGGTCGGCCCACAGGCTGATGCCGGCCAGGAACGCATAGGTCAGGGCGTTGCGCGACAGCGCCTTCACGTCGGCGTAGGACAGGTCGTAGGTGCGCACGGCCCGGACGTATTCGTGGGTCAGGTCTATGCGCGACACCCCCTCGTCGTCGGTCGACAGGGTCAGCGGCACGCCGTAGGCGCGGTAGGTCGCGAACGGGTGGTCGTCGCCGGCCACGCCCAGGATCACGTCGTTGCTGGTCAGGTTGATCTCGACCGCGACCCGGTCCTTGGCCATCCGCCGCAGCAGCTCGTAGGGCCGGTCCTCGTACAGGATGTCGATGCCGTGGCCGATACGCTTCGCGCCGGCCACCTCGACCGCCTCGCGGATGTGGAACCGCAGGTCCTCCGGCGGCACCAGACCCATGGTAAGCTCGCCGGCGTGCAAGGCGACCGGCACGCCGGGCGTCTCCTTGGCCAGCGCCGCGATCATCCGCATGTGCAGGCTGTAGTCGCCGAGCGAGATCCGGTCGTCCTCCGGGGCGACGAAGTTCAGCCCGACGATGCGCGGGTCGGCCTCGACCAGCGCGAAGGCCAGCGCGGTCTCGGCGAACACCATCGCCTTCGGGAACGTCCGGATCACCTGGGCCAGGTAGCGTACCGTCACGTCGCAAGCCGGCGGGCGGGCGCCGGCGCAGTCCAGGATCTCGCGGGCCCGCGCCTCCATGGCGTCGAACCCGGTCCGCGCCTGGGCGACGATCTGCGGCAGGCCGGCATCGATCAGCTTCCGGCGCAGCCGGGAAAGGTCGTCGTCCCAGCCGACCCTGGCGCCGAGCCCGAGGGCCGCGCCCATGCCGGTCGAATCCATCAGCTCGAGGTAGGGGATGTTCTGGTCGGCGGCGCGCGCCATGGCCTCGGCCAGCTGGTCGCCCTCGCGGCCGGCGGCGGCGGCGTCGAACCGCGCGAAGGTCGCGAAGAACTGGTCGTGGCCCGAGACCTCGCGCAGCGCGTAGTTGCGGGTCGACAGCGCGTCGATCAGCCGGTTGTAGGCGTCGCCCGACTTCATCGCCTCGGCCATCGCCGGCCGGCCGGCCTTGGCGTCGCAGGGCGCCGGGGCGATGGTCTGGGTGGCGACGATCAGGCAGCGCCCGTCGGCGACCGCCCAGGCGATGAAGTTCTCGGCGTAGATCGTGCCGACCAAGTGGTTGTGCAGGTCGCCGCCCTTCGGCATGGCGCGCAGGAAGGCGGTCAGCTCGGCCGGGCGCTCGGCCTTCAACCGCTCGAAGCGCGCGGCGGCGGCGGCCGCATCGCTGTCCGGTGCGGCCGCAGAAGGCTCCATGGTGGCGCATGCGGCGAGCGTCAGGCCGACGAGCAGCCCGGCCAGGCCGCGATAGATCCGGTGCATGAGTTCCCCCGCGCTGGCGGTCGCTGTTCTGCAGGCATGTGTAGTATCATGCGGGCGTTCCGCGAACGGAAGCCGAAGCCATGAAGATCGGTCCGCTCCTCAGACGCGCCCGGGCCCTGCGCCGCTGGAAGCAGCAGGCGGTCGCCGACCTGGCCGGGGTCGCGCAGACCACGGTGTCGCGCTGGGAGGCCGGCGCGATCGAGCCGTCGGCGGAGCAGCTGCGCCGGCTCGGCCCGATTCTCACGCCGGTTGCCGATCTGGCGCGCGACAGCGGGCTGAAGCGGCTGGTGGTGTCCTCGCCGCTGCCGGTCCACCTGGTCTGCGACCTGACCCACCGGCTGCTGGCCGCGTCCCCCGCCCGCGAGGTCGAGTGGACGGTGTCGGCGTCCGAGCTGCACGGCGAGCCCCTGTTCCGGTTCGCCACCGACGAGATCCGCGAGGCCGAGAGCCGGCTCGACGACATCGGCTGGTTCGCCGACGCCACCACCGGCGCAGTGCTGTGGATCCGCGGGCGGGAGCGGCCCGGCCCGATCCGCATGATGACCGGCTACTGCGTGTGGGAGCGGCTGACCCTGAACGACGGCAGCCCGGTCCGGCTGGTCACCACCCTGCCGGACGGGGTCGTGCCCGAAGCCGGCCTGACCCGCCTGTTCGACGGCGAGCCACAGCACCCCTGAGCGGGGTCTCCGGGCCGGAATAACTTATGCGTGGCCGCGCCGGCGGGCGTGGCGCTAGCGTCCGCGCCATGCCGAGACACCACGGACAGAGAAGCGACACCGGGCCGGCCGAGGCCCTGGGCGGGTTTCTCGCGGCACTGCGGCCGACCGGGGCGGCGTCCGACCGCGCCTGGCGGATCGCCCTGGCGGCCATGCTGGCGGCCCGGCACCTGGAGCGGCCGGTCGACCTGAACCGGGTGCTGGAGATGGCTCTGGTCCGGACCCTGCCGGGATCGCCGGCGGCGATCCGCGATGCCCTCGATCCCGACAACGGCCTGCACGTCCACGCGCTGCTGCTGGAGCTGCAGACCGCCGGCACCTCCGAGGCCCGGGTGGTGCACGCGCTCGACGCGATCATGGACGGGCGCGAGCCGCCGGGTCGCGACCGGTTCCTGCGAAGGCTTGCGGCCGTCCTGCACGCGGGCGACCGGGGCCGCGCATGCACCGGTTGACGGCGCCGGTTGACGCCGCCGGAACCGGGACCGATCCTCCCGGCCCAACCCGGCGGAGAGACATTTCATGAGCAGCAGCGGCAGCACCTTCGGCACCTCGGCCTATGGCGGGGCCGGCTGGCAGGGACGCACCCGGACCCATCGCCAGGAGATCGGCGACCTGTGGGCGGCGTCCGGCATCGACAGCGAGTACGGCCGGCTGCGTTCGGTACTGCTGCACCGCCCCGGCGGCGAGCTGGCGGCCGCCCTCGACGATCCCGATTCGGTGCAGATGCTCGCACCGCTCGACATCGCTCGGGCCGGCGAGCAGCACGACGCCATGGCCGAGGCCTATCGCGCCGCCGGCGTGGCGGTCGAGTACGTCGAGCCGTCCGGGCAGCCGACCCCTAACCAGATGTTCTGCGCCGACCTGTTCGTGATGACGCCGGAGGGCGCGATCCTGGCGCGGCCGGCCTCGACCGTGCGGGCCGGGGAGGAGCGCTGGGTGGCGCGCCGGCTCGCCGACATGGGCGTGCCGATCCTGCGGACCCTGACCGGCAACGCGGTGTTCGAGGGCGCCGACCTGATGTGGGTCGACCCGGAGACGGTGATGATCGGCCTCGGGCTTCGCACCAACGAGGAGGCGGCGTCGCAGATCGCCGCGGTGCTGGAGGAGGTCGGCATCGAGACCCTGGCGGTCGACATCCCCTACGGCACCATGCACTTCATGGGCATGTTGCGGATCGTCGACGAGGACCTGGCGATCTGCTGGCCGCGGCGCACGCCGTTCGCCGCCGTGCGGGCGCTGCAGGAGCGCGGCCACGACATCGTCTGGCTGCCGGACGAGGACGATAACGTGCTGAACCGGGCGCTCAACGTGGTCACGCTCGGCCCGCGCAGGATCCTGATGCTGGCCGGCTACCCGTCGGTGCAGAAGGTCTACGAGGCCGCCGGCATCGAATGCGTGACGGTCGACGGCTCGGAGCTGGTCAAGGCTGCCGGTGCGATCGGCTGCCTGACCGGCGTGGTCAGCCGCGACCCCGTCGCCTGACGCGCACCGGAATCGGGGCCATCCGGATGGCGTCGTGCTGGTCGCGGACCAGGGCCGCGACCGCGACGATGATCCCGCCGCCGACCGATATCGCGATCCAGCTGCCGGCGATCCAGAGAGCGAGGTCCATCATGGGGTCCTTTCCCGCGCGTGCCCGATGCGGGAATGATCCCGGTCGGAAGGTTAAGATTCCGTAGCCGCAGGCCGTCCGCTGGCGGTTCCTTCGATGATCCGGCGGTGCCGCCGGATCGCCGGGACCAGGTGGTCGATCAGCGTGCGCACCCGCGCGGTGCGGCGCAGGTCGCGGTGGTACAGCAGCCAGATGCTCTTGCCGTCCAGGGTGCCGGTGCCGGGCACCCGGACCACGTCCGGCTCGGCCTCGCCCAGGAAACACGGGAGCAGCGCCAGCCCGAGGCCCTCCTTGCAGGCCTCGATCTGCAGCAGGTTCGAGAACAGCCGATGCCGGACCGGCAGGTCGGGGAACGGGGTGTCGCGGGTCCAGGACGGGGAGGGCAGGCCCTCGCCCCAGCCGATCCAGGCGTGGCGCCCGGGATCGAGGCCGTCGCGCGCGGTCTCGAGATAGGCCGGGGCGGCGTAGATCGCCTTGCGGTAGCGGATCACCCGCCGGCCGACCAGGTCGTCGGTCACCTCGTCGGCCATGCGGATCGCCACGTCGGCCTCGCGGCGCGCCAGGTCGGAGTAGCTGTGCGAGGCGTCGACGTCGAGCTCGATCCCCGGATGTGCCTTGGCGAAGCCGACCAGCTCGGCCGCCAGGAACGACCGCAGCATGGCGGGCGGGACGCTCAGGCGGACCAGCCCGCGCGGGCTGTCGTCGCGGCCGCCGACCCGGCGCTGCACCGCCAGCAGCTCGGACTCGACGCGTTCGGCGGCACCCAGCAGGTCCTCGCCGGTCTGCGAGGCGACCAGGCCTTCCGGCCGGCGGTCGAACAGCCGGGTGTGCAGGCCGTCCTCCAGCCCCGCAAGCCGCCGCGTCACGGTGGCGTGGTTGACGCCGAGGGCGCGGGCCGCTCCGCGCAGGCTCCCGGCCCGATGTACCGCCAGGAAGACCCGCAGGTCGTCCCAGTCGATGGATGAGAAACGATCCGCCATGGTGCAGAATTACACCCTGTCGGATGGAAATCGAACCACCTAGCGTAGCCCGCACCGTCCAACCGTCAGGCCATCGCCATGTCCGGCATCCATTCCTCGATCCTCGAACGCATCGGCGATACCCCGCTGATCGAGCTGCACGACCTCGTCCCCCAGGGCAGCGCCCGCATCCTGGTCAAGCTGGAGAGCGAGAACCCGACCGGCAGTATGAAGGACCGCATGGCGCTGGCCATGATCGAGGCGGCCGAGCGTGACGGCCGGCTGCAGCCGGGCGGCCGGGTGGTCGAGTACACCGGCGGCAGCACCGGCGTGTCGCTGGCCCTGGTCTGCGCGGTCAAGGGCAGCCCGCTCAGCATCGTCACCTCGGACGCGTTCAGCGTGGAGAAGCGCAACCACATGGCGGCCCTCGGTGCCGAGCTCACCCTGGTGCGCAGCGCCGGCGGCGGAATGGATGCGACGCTGACCCGCACCATGATCGAGGCGGCGCGCCGGATCACCGAGCGGACCGGCGGTTTCTGGACCGACCAGCTCAACAATGCCGACCAACTCGCTGCCTATCACCGCATGGGCGAGGAGATCTGGGCGCAGACCGGCGGCCGGGTCGACGCCTTCGTGCAGAGCACCGGCACCGCGGCTTCGGCGCGCGGGGTGTCGGAGGCGCTGCGGGCGCACCGGGCCGACATCCTGACGGTCGCGGTCGAGCCGGCGGAATCGGCGGTACTGTCCGGCGGCAAGAGCGGGGTGCACCGGATCGAAGGGATCGGCGCCGGCTTCGTGGTGCCGCTGTGGGACCCGAAGCCGATCGCCGAGATCGCCACGGTGTCGACCGAGGAGGCGATGGCGATGGCCCGGAAGTTGGCGGCCGCCGAGGGACTGTTCGCCGGCACCTCGACCGGCGCCAACGTGGTCGCCGCGCTCGAGGTCGCCAAGCGGCTCGGACCGAAGGCGACGGTGGTTACAGTGCTGTGCGATTCAGGCATCAAGTACCTCAGCACCTTGCTGTACAAGGACGGGGCGGCGACGGTGCGCGAATGGGACGGAGGGTATGCATGACGACGGATCGGCCAAGCTTCGCGGTCGTCGGCGCCGGCGGCGTCGGCGGGTACTTCGGCGGTCGGCTGGCGCGGGCCGGCTTCGAGACCGCGATCCTGGCCCGCGGCGCCCACCTGGAGGCGATCCGGCGGTCCGGCCTGCGGGTCGAGCAGCCCGACGGCGGCTTCACGGTCCAGGTCCAGGCGACCGACGAACCGGCGCAGATCGGGCCGGTCGACTTCGTGCTGTTCGCCGTGAAGCTGTGGGACACCGAGGCCGCGGCCGAGGCGTGCCGGCCGCTGGTCGGGCCCGAGACCGCGGTGGTATCGCTGCAGAACGGCGTCGATTCTGAGCCGACCCTGGCCCGCATCCTCGGCGGCGATCACGTCGTCGGCGGCGTCGCGGAGATCTCGGCCGCCATCACCGCGCCCGGCACCGTCACCCGGTTCAGCCCGTTCCAGCGTATCCGGGCCGGCGAGCTGCAGCCGACGGACTCGGGCCGGTTGGGCCGGCTGGCCGACGCCTGTCGGGCCGCCGGGATCGATTTCACCCGGCCGGACGACATCGGCGCCGCGATCTGGCTGAAGTTCGTGTTCCTGGTCGGTCTCAGCGCCCTGACCGCGCTGACCCGCCGGCCGATCGGCCCGGTGCGCGAGGACCCGGATACCCGGGCACTGCTGCGGGCGGTCATGCAGGAGGCGTTCGCGGTCGGGCGGGCGAAGGGCGTGGCCCTGCCGGACGACACGGTGGATGCGCGGATGGCCTTCGTCGACACGCTGCCGGCCGAGATGCGGGCGTCGATGGCGATGGATCTCGAGCAGGGGCGGCGTCTGGAACTGCCCTGGCTCTCGGGCGCGGTGTCGCGGCTGGGGCGGGAACTCGGCGTCGCGACGCCGGCCAACGACTTCGTCGTGGCGGCTCTCAAGCTGCTCTGAAGCGCGATCTCCCGCCGATGGGCATCACTCCGGCGGGCTGTCGTTGGCCCGGCCCAGCAGGCCGATCATCGGCGAGGCGACAAGCGAGGCGACGAACCAGCTGCCGACGAGCCAAAAGGCGATGTCCATGGCGGATCCCCCGCTGTTGCCACCGTCCCGCTCTCCGCTCCCACCAACGATGCTAGTGATGTTCATCTATTACAATCAATGGGCATGATTTGCCGCTAAGCCGCCGGCAACCAGGCAATTATTGCCGGTCTGGCGCGGCGGAACCCCAGGTCACCTTGTCGAGCCCGGCGAACCCGCGCCAGCGCTCGATCTCGGCCTCGATCCGGGCGATCCGCGCCCTGGCCGGCCGGACCCCCGGCTCCAGCCAGAATCCCCGGACCTCGAGCTCGCTTCGGTCGCGGTGCGCCTTCAGCTCGATGCGGCCGATCAGGCGGTCGCGTTCCAGGATCGGCAGCACGTAGTAGCCCCAGACCCGCTTGGCGGCCGGCACGAACGCCTCGAACCGGTAGTCGAAGCCGAAGAACCGCTGGGCCCGGTCGCGGTCGCGGATCATCGGGTCGAACGGCGACAGGAAGCGGACCCGGGCCTGTGGCTCCGGGGCGTCACGCACCAGGTCGAGCACGTCCGGCCGGGCCCACACCTCGCGGACCGAGCCGTCGGCGTGCTCGATCTCGATCCGGCGCAGCACGTCGGGGCCGGCCTCGGCGCACCAGGCCTTGGCCTCGTCCGGGGTGACGGCCTCGAAGAACGCCGCGATCTCGGAATGGCTGGCGACACCGAGCCGGGCGATCGCCTCGCGGCAGGTCCAGTCGACGGTTTCCGCGTGGCTCGGCTCCGGTGCCCGGTGCTCGTCCGGGATCACGCGCTCGGCCAGGTCGTACAGCTTGGAGAAGCCGCGCCGGGCGGTGACCGCGAACTCGCCGGTGTGCCAGAGGTATTCGAGGGCCGCCTTCGAAGGTGTCCAGCCCCACCATGTCCCGCGCTCCTCGGTGTCGTCGGCGGTCACGTCGCGCGACCCGACCGGGCCGTCCTCGCGGACCCGGCGGCGGATCTCGTCGAGCACCTCGTCCTGCCGGCCGTTGAACCGCTCGACCCAGTGGCGGCTCCCGGCGATGCGGGCGGCCCGCCGGGCGAACCGGTGCTTCCAGTGGGGGTAGAAGCGGGTCGGGATGATCGAGGCGTCGTGGGTCCAGTGCTCGAACAGCGACCGCCGCTTCTCCAACAGGTGCTTGAGCTGCGGCTTGCGGTAGCCGTTGGCGCGGGTGAACAGGATGTGGTGGTGCGCCTGCTCCAGGGTCGAGATGGTGTCGACCTGCACGAAACCGAGCCGCTCGATCAGGGCGTCGAGGCCGTCGCGGGTCAGCGGCCCGGACGGCGACTCGGAGAGTGCGTGGCGCTCCAGGAACAGGCGGCGCAGGTCGGTGTTGCTCAACCGGTCGGTCATGGTCGTCGTTTCCGCTTCCACGCTATGCTGGCGAATGGGTCTGCGCGGGAGGATAGCGATGCCAGTTCAGAAGCTCGACCACGTCAACGTCCGGACCTCGGATCTGCCGGGGATGATCGACTTCTACCAGCGGGTGATGGGCATGAAGCTGGGCGCCCGGCCCGGTTTCGACTTTCCGGGCGCCTGGCTGTATGTCGGCGACCAGGCGGTGGTGCACCTGATCGAGACCGTCGACTCGCCGCCCGACTACCGGCCCGACCAGCGACTCGAGCACTTCGCGCTGAGCGCGACCGGGCTCGGCGACTTCCTGGCGCACCTGCGGGCGCACAAGGTCGCCTACTACTGCCGGGTGCTGCCGGACTTCGACATCCGGCAGGTGAACCTGCACGATCCCGACGGCAACCACCTGCACGTCGACTTCCCGCCGGACGAGGACGCCGACCTGTCGGACTACGACGGCACGTGATGCTGCAGGCCGTGGACGGTCGGGCCGGACCGTCCTAGCATCGCCTCACGTCACGACACCCGGAGGCCCGTCATGTCCGTCACCTCGCTCGCCCAGCCTGCCGCCAAGCGCCCGAAGACCCGCTCGCCGGAAGAGCAGACGATCCGCGAGGAACTGGCGGCGGTCTACCGGATCTTCGGCACGCTGGGGATGGACGACCTGATCTACACCCACATCTCGGCGCGCGTGCCGGGGCCCGAGCATCACTTCCTGATCAACCCGTTCGGGCTGATGTATGAGGAGGTGACCGCCTCCAACCTCGTGAAGATCGACCTCGAGGGCAACATCCTCGAGGACAGCGGCCATCCGATCAACTACGCCGGCTTCATCATCCACGGTGCGATCCACGAGATGGCGCCGAACGCCCACTGCGTGATCCACCTGCACACCGACTCCGGGGTCGCCGTCTCGTGCCAGCGCGAGGGGCTGCTGGACGCCTCGCAGTTCGCCATGTTCCTGCCGGGCGGCATCGCCTACCACGACTACGAGGGGCTGGCGCTGGACGAGGACGAGAAGCCGCGGCTGATCGCCGACCTGGGCGACCGCAAGGCGATGATCCTGCGCAACCACGGCACGCTCACGGTCGGCGAGACCGTCGCCGAGGCGTTCTTCCACATGTACAACCTGGAGCGCGCCTGCCGGGTCCAGGTGCTGGCGCAGGCCGGCGGCCAGGCCGAGGTGCTGCGGATCCCGTCGGCGATCGTCGACAAGACCCGCTCGCAGAAACCGGTCGGCACCCGGTTCGGCGGCTACGGCCAGGTCGAACTGGCGGCCTGGATGCGCAAGCTCGACCGCATGGGCGTGCCGTTCCGGGACTGAGGCCGGCGAACGGTCACGGCGGCGGCCCGGGGTCGAGGTACAGCGCCAGGAAGATCTGGTCGACCGGGCCGTCGCGCTGGCTGCGCATCGGCAGCAGCAGGCGGACCGCGTCGCGGAACTTGCGCTGGTAGATGCGCGTGGTGTGCAGGCTGGCGCGGCCGGTCCGGACGGTCTTCTGCATGCATCCGACGAGGTCGGTCGCGAACCGGGCGTCGACGTCGCTGGCGTGCCGCCCGGTCCAGTCCTCGCCCGTGATCTGGCCGACCCGCGTGCCTTCCAGCCGGATCCGGAAGTCGGCGCCATCGTCGACCGTCTCGTACACGCAGATGTGCCCGAGCCAGGGCTGCAGGTCGAAGACGTCGAGGGTCTCGCGGTCCGGCGGCGCGCCGTCGACGCAGCACGCCCGCCACTTCTCCAGGAGGCTGCCGGCCCGCGGATCGGCGGACGGCGGCAGGGTTGTCACCTCGCGGTCCGGGCTGTCGGTCACGGACACTTCCTTCGGCAACAGTGGGCGGGCCGGGTGCGGTTCGCCGCCTGAATAACCCGGGCCCGGGCGGAACGGAATACGGGTCGGCCGCACCAAAGCATACTTGCGCTCTCGCGCGGCCAAGGCTCCAGGGTATGGTTCGGTACTTCACCCAGCAACGGCGGTCACGATGACGCGACGCATCCTGGTCCTGAACCCGAACGTGACCGAAGCGATCACCGCCACCATGGTGGAGGAGGCCCGGCGTGTCGCCTCCGCCGATACCGAGATCGTGCCGGCGACCGCGCGGTTCGGCACGCAGTACATCGAGAACCGGGTCGAGGCCGCGATCGCCGGGCATGCCGTGCTCGACGCCCTGGCCGAGCAGGCGCCCGGCTGCGACGCCGCGGTCGTCGCGGCCTTCGGCGACCCCGGTGTGTTCGCCGCCAAGGAGATGCTGGAGATCCCGGTGATCGGGATCTCCGAGGCGGCGTTCCTGACTGCCTACACGCTCGGCCGGCGCTACGCCGTCGTCTGCCTGACCCCGCGGCTCGGCGTGTGGTACCGCGAGTGCGCCGAGGAGCACGGGCTGGACGGCCGGCTGGTCGCGGTGCGGCCGCTCGACGTGCCGCCGTCGGACATCACCGCCGCCAAGCAGCAGACCGGCCGCAGGCTGGTCGAGGCCTGTCACGAGGTCATCGACCGGCACGGCGCCGAGGTGGTGATCATGGGCGGCGGGCCGATCGCCGGACTGGCGCGGACGGTCGCGCACGAGATCCCGGTGCCGGTGCTCGACGGCGTCTCCTGCGCCGTCCGGCTGGCCGAGGCGCTGGTCGACCTGGCGCCGCGCCCGGCGACCCGGGGCAGCTTCGCCCGGCCGCCCGCCAAGCCGTCGCAAGGACTGGCGCCGGCGCTTCAGGCGTGGGTGGAGCGGAGCGGCGAGCGCCGCTAAAGTCGCCGCGAAGAACACAAGGGAGGCAAGCATGGATCTCGGGATCAGCGGCCGGAAGGCCATCGTGTGTGGTTCGAGCCGCGGGCTCGGGCGGGCGATCGCGACGTCGCTGGCGCGGGCCGGCTGTGTCGTGATCGTGAACGGGATCGACGCCGCACGGTTGGCCGAGCGGGCCGAGGAATTGACGGCGGAGACCGGCGCGCAGGTGATCCCGGTGGCGGCCGACGTCACCACCAGGGACGGCCAGGACGCGCTGTTCGCGGCCTGCCCGGACCCCGACATCCTGATCACCAACGCCGGCGGCCCGCCGTTCAAGGATTTCCGCGAGATCGACCGCGAGGCGATGCTGAAGGGCGTGACTGCCAACATGGTTACCCCGATCGAGCTGATCCAGCGCTCGGTCGACGGCATGGTCGAGCGCCGGTTCGGGCGGATCGTCAACATCACCTCGGTGTCGGTGAAGATGCCGGTGTTCGGTCTCGACCTGTCGAGCGGCGCCCGGGCCGGGCTGACGGCGTTCCTGGCCGGCGTCTCGCGCTCGGTGGCGCACGCCAACGTCACCATCAACAACATCCTGCCGGGATATTTCGATACCGACCGCTACCGGGCCGGCATCGACGCCACGGCCAAGGCGCAGGGCGTATCTCATGACGAGATGCATGCCGCCCGGGTCGCCACGGTGCCGGCGAGGCGGGCCGGCGATCCGGCGGAGTTCGGCGACGCGGCCGCGTTCCTGTGCAGCGCCCAGGCCGGCTACATCACCGGTCAGAACCTGCTGCTGGACGGCGGCCTGTTCCAGAGCGCATTCTAGCCTCGAGCCGGCCGTTAACCCGGACTTAAGGTCGATCGGCGACTATCGGCGGTGCGCCTGGAGCGCACGGTTCGACAGATTTCGGGTCTCGGGAATGAACGCCTTGGCGATCGATCGGATGGTCGGGGCCGCAGCAGCGGGCTCGGCGTCCTATATCGCGACTGCCAGCCGCGAATGGGTCGACCATTGGTGGTCGCTGCCGCGGGACGGCCACGTCCCGGTCCGGTCGGCGTTCGACCCGCTGGCGGTCCCGAGGCTGCTGCCGCGCATGCTGATCTGCGACCTGACGGAGCCGGGGATCGTCCGGATCCGCCTGATGGGCACGGAGATGGCGAGCAACTTCGGCTTCGATCCGACCGGCGGCGACTATCTGGACCTGGTCGTGCCGGAGCGGCGCGAGGCCGCCTACCAGGGTTTCATCGTGCCGGCTTCGCATCCTTGCGGCATGCGCGTTCTCGGCGAGAACCGGTACTCCTCCGGCGGCCCGATCGCGGTCGAGACCGTCGGGCTTCCGTTCCGGCGCGACGACGGCGAGGGCATGCAGATGGTGTTCGTCGGGTCGCGTCTCGGATCGTCGCAGGACCTCTGGAAGGATCTCGGCCAGGCCAACAGCTTCCACGTGTTCGAACGCGAGTTCATCGACATCGGCGCCGGCGTGCCCTGACGCCGGATCAGCCGGCGACGGCGCGTTCGCGCAGGGTCGTCTCGTAGGCGAACAGCGCCGGCAGACCGCCGGTATGCAGGAACAGCGTCCGGCTGCCCGGCGCGATGCGGCCGTCGCCGGCGCAGGCGATCAGCCCGGCCAGCGCCCGCGCGGTGTATACCGGGTCGACCAGCAGCCCCTCCAGCCGGGCCGCCAGCCGGATCGCCTCGGCCACGGCCTCGTTCAGCTGGCCGTAGCCCGGCGCCAGCACGTCGTCATGCACCTCGATGTCGGAGCGGACGACCGGCGAAGGCACCTGCAGCAGCGTCGCCAGCCGTTCGCAATGCCCGGCCAGGCGCTCGGCCTGGGGCGCTGCCGCCCGGCGCACGCAGATGCCGACGACCCGGCCCTGCCAGCCGAGCGCCCGCAGGCCGAACAGCAGCCCGCTGTGGGTCAGCCCGCTGCCGGAGCCGAGGACGACCTGGTCGACGTCCAGTACCCCCTGGTCCATCAGTTCGGCCGCGCAGGCGAGGTAGCCGAGCGAGCCGAGCGGCGGGTGGCTGGGCGCGAGCGGGACGACGTAGGGCCGCCTTCCCTGGCGCGCGAGGTCGGCGGCGATTTCCTGGACCCGCCGGTCGGCGCCGGCCTCGTCCTCGCCGGTCGGGTAGGCGTGGCGGCTGGCGCCGAGCAGGTCGTCCAGCAGCACGTTGCCTGAGGTGTGGTACAGCGCGTCCTGCCCGGGCACCCGCTCCTCGAGCTGGACATGGCACTGCATGCCGAGCCTGGCGGCGCAGGCGGTCATGACCCGGACGAAGTTGCTCTGCACCGCGCCGGTGATCAGCAGGGTGTCGGCGCCCTGCCGCAGCGCCTCGCCGAGGTAGAACTCCAGCTTGCGTACCTTGTTGCCGCCGAAGGCGATCCCGGTGAGGTCGTCGCGTTTCACCCGCAGCGCGATGCCGAGCCGTTCGCCGAGCCGCGGCAGCTCCTCGACCGGGGTCTCCCAGGTCAGGAAGCGGGCGCGCGGGAATCGGTCGATCAGGCGCTTGATTCTGGCTGGCACGGCGGGTCCTCCAGGAATGTCTGCCGCCAGCATAGCGTCAGGCGGCGGAGTCCGCCGCATGCCGTCCGAGTGCCTCGGACAGCCGCCGGGTTATCTCGCGCATCGGTGCCGGGCCGTCCCGGTCGACGCCGTAGACCCACGCCGGGAAGTCCAGCGGCCGCTGGACCGCCCAGATCTCGTCGTGCCGGTCGGGTGGCAGGATCCGGGCCGGATCGCCGACCGCGACCCAGCCGATCGGCACGGCTGCGCCGGGGGCCAGGCGGGTGCGCAGGTGGACGGTCGCGTGCACCCGGACCTCGCTGCCGCGGCCGAGCAGCGCGCCGTGGAACACCGCCGCGCCGGTGGCGACGAACACCTCGTCCTCGACGGTCGCACCGGTGACGTGCGCGTTCGGGCCGATCAGGCAGTGGTCGCCGACGGTGCAGGGATGCCGGGGTCCGGCCCGGACCACCGCGTTCTCCATGACGATGACGTCGCGCCCGATGCGGATCGTGCCGCCGGCCTCGCCGACGATCCGGGCGCCGTGCAGGACGCGGGTCCCGGGGCCGATCGTGACGTCGCCGCAGACCGTCGCGTCGGGCGCCACCCAGGCGCCCGGGTCGATGACGGGATGCCTGCCGGCGTGCTCGATCAGCATGGTCGGGTCATCCCTCCCGGTTCCGTTCGGCCCGTTCGATCGCCGCCGCGCGGGTGCCGACCGGGCAGGCGGGCCCGTCGCACAGGGCGTGGTCGCACAACCGGCAGGTGGTGCGGGCGAACCGGCGCGAGGCCGTGGCCCCCGCCAGCATGCCGTCCAGCAGCCGCGCGAGCTGATCCCGCTCGGCATCCTTCAAGGGGGCCAGCAGGCGGTCGAGCGCCGCGAGGCGAGCCGATTGCAGGGCCAGGGTCCGCGCGGTACCGGCCTCGGTCAGGCGTAGCGGTGCCGCCTTGCCGACCCGTTCGCCGTGCACGACGAGGCCGCGATCGATCAGCCCGCCGCACACCCGGACGGCGGTCGGCTGCGAGATCCCGGCGATGGCGGCCAGGGTCGTCGCGGTCGCGTCGCCGTGGTGATGCAGGGTGAGCAGGATCGCCGCCGCCGTCGGCGACAGTTCGCCGACCGTGTCGCGGGTCAGGTCGCCGATCAGGACTCCGAGGGCTCCGAGCTTGTTGGCGGTCAACATATGCATAGGCTATGCATATTTCAGGTCTGTGTAAACCCGAAGGGAGTTCGCGTATACAAGGCGTACGGCAAAGCGGCGCACCGCCGCCGGAACCGGTCCATCGAAAACGATCGGACGGATCCGGCAGCGACCAGGACGGTGGTGGCCATCAACAGAATGTGGATTGCCGACCATGGTTGGACCGGCCAGGCACTTCGACCTCTTCGATACCGCGTCGATCGGCCGCGAGGTTCTGACGATTCCCCGGGACTCGGACGACTTCGGGTTCTTTCGCCCGCTGCTGCAGTACTGGGACGCCCGGCGCGCGGGGCGGATCGCACCGGCCCGGGGCGACATCGATCCGTTGGACCTGCCGCCGGCGCTGTTGCCGCACGTGGTGCTGATCGAGGTTCGGCGCGATCCCCTGGAATTCAGCTACCGGCTCGCCGGAACCGCGGCCGACACCATTCACGGCCAGAGCCTCAAGGGGGTGCGGGTCCTCGATCTGCGTCCCGAGAGCTTCGCCAAGATCCTCAACGCCGACCTGATGCGCATGGCCGAGGACCTGACCATGCAGTTCGTGCTGCACACCTTCACCAACCGGGAAGGCAAGACGCGGCGGTTCCGCGTGTTGCGCCTCCCGCTGTGCGACGCCGCCGGGCGTCTGGAAATGGTGCTGGTTCTGGCGGACCACGGGGCGATCCAGCGCTGACGGCCGGGCCGCCGCGATCCACGAGGGTTGCGGGTAGGCGGCATTTGAACGACAGTCGAGGGGTGGAGGACACCGCTCTGGGAGTCCGTCAGAGTGCCTGCGACCGGCCTGCCGTTCTTTCACGGCGATGCGATTGAGGCGTCCCGCGTCCTGCTGGATCTCGTGCCGGAAGACGACGACTTCGCGTTCTTCCGCCCCCTGTTCCATTATTGGTCCCGCCTGCGCGGCGACCGTCCCGCGCCGAGCCGCTCGGACATCGATCCCGTCGACATGCCGCGCGATCTGCTGCCGAACCTCATGCTGATCGAGGTCGAGCTCGATCCGCTGGACTTCCGGTTCCGGCTCTCGGGCACCCAGGCCGACACGATCGTCAATCGGAACCTGGCCGGGGCCAGGCTCCTCGACCTGCCGCCGCCGGCGTTCACCCGGTCGATGCACGACGACCTCGCGCGGATGGCGGACGACCTGCTGCCGCAGTTCGTGCATGTCGGCTTCAAGCTGGAGGGCGGCCGCGTGCAGCGGAACTACCGGGCGCTCCGCCTGCCGCTGTGCGACGCCGAGGGGCGAATGGAGATGGTGCTGTCGCTGGTCGATCACGGCACGCTCCCGATGTGATCGCGACTCCCCCCTTGCACCTGCCCGGGATCGGCCGTGGAATGGCCGCAGCCAAAATCCGCCCCCCAAGCCGGTCCGTTGGCCGGCACGCCGGGGAGGACGGTCCCCAAAAGGTCCCGGAGGAGAACCACCCATGAACGAGACGGCACCGATCGCCATTCGCGACCTGCTTGAGAACGGCGCGGGCGGCGACGTCGCGATCGGCGCCCCCGGCCGTCCGGATCTGACCTATGACGGTCTGCGCGGGCTGGTCGACCGGACCGGCGCGGCGCTCGCCGCCCTCGGGGTGGCGCCGGGCGACCGGGTGGCGATCGTGCTGCCGAACGGGCCGGCGATGGCGTCGTGCTTCCTGGCGGTCGCCGCCTACGCCACGGCCGCCCCGCTCAACCCCGCCTACCGCGAGGACGAGTTCGATTTCTACATCTCCGACCTGCGCGCCAGGATCCTGGTGGTGCTGCAGGGCATGGAGACCCCGGCCCGGGCGGTGGCCGCGAAGCACGGCGTGCCGGTGGTCGAGCTGATCGAGGACGAGGGCGGGGCGGCCGGCGACTTCGCGCTCGATCTCGGCGGCAGGGCGCCGGGAACCGCTCGCCGGGCGGGTCCGTCCGACACCGCCCTGGTGCTGCACACCTCCGGCACCACCTCGCGGCCGAAGATCGTGCCGCTCGCCGGCTCCAACCTCGCGGCCTCGGCCCGTCACATCGCGACCACCCTGCGGCTGTCGCCGGCCGACCGCTGCCTGAACATCATGCCGCTGTTCCACATCCACGGCCTGATCGCGGCGGTGCTGTCGTCGATGCAGGCCGGCGCCTCGGTGCACTGCTCGCCGGGCTTCGACGCGCTCCGGGTGTTCCGCTGGTTCGAGGAGGTGAAGCCGACCTGGTACACGGCGGTGCCGACCATGCACCAGGCCATCCTCGGGCGTGCCGGTCGCAACGCCGAGACCGTCGCGGCCATGAAGCTGCGGTTCATCCGCTCGTCGTCCTCGTCGCTGCCGCCGCAGGTCATGACCGAGCTTGAGGCGACCTTCGGCTGCCCGGTGATCGAGAGCTACGGCATGACCGAGGCGTCGCACCAGATGACCTCGAACCCGCTGCCGCCGGCGGCGCGCTACCCGGGATCGGTCGGGATCGCGGCCGGGCCGGAGGTGCGGATCCTCGGCCTCGACGGCAAGTTCCAGCCGGCCGGCGCGGAGGGCGAGATCGTCATCCGCGGCCCGAACGTGACCGCCGGCTACGAGAACAACGAGAAGGCCAACGCCGAGGGCTTCGCGCCCGATCCCGATGGCCGGGGCGGGCGCTGGTTCCGTACCGGCGACCAGGGGACCATGGATGCGGACGGCTACCTGCGGATCACCGGCCGCATCAAGGAGATCATCAACCGCGGCGGCGAGAAGATCGCCCCGCGCGAGGTCGACGAGGTGCTGATGGACCACCCGGCGGTCGCCCAGGCGGTGACCTTCGCGGTGCCGCACCCGAAGCTCGGCGAGGAGGTCGGGGCCGCCGTGGTGCTGCGCGACGGGGCGTCGGCGACCGACGCCGAGCTGAAGCAGTTCGTCTCGGCCCGGCTCGCCGACTTCAAGGTGCCGCGCACCCTGCTGCTGGTCGACGAGATCCCGAAGGGCGCCACCGGCAAGCTGCAGCGCATCGGCCTGGCCGAGAAGCTCGGGCTCGGGGCGAAAGCGTCATGAAGGTCTGCATCTACGGGGCGGGAGCGATCGGCGGCTATCTCGCGGTCGGTCTCGCCGAGGCCGGGGTCGAGGTCTCGCTGGTGGCGCGCGGCCCGCACTTGGCGGCGATCAAGGAACGCGGCCTGACCCTGCGGACCGACGAGGGCGAGCGCACGGTCCGGCTGGCAGCCTCGGAGAATCCCGAGGAGCTGGGGCCGCAGGACTCCGTGGTGGTGGCGTTGAAGGCCCATTCGGTGCCGGCGGTGGCCAAACGCATGACCTCGCTGTTCCACGACGCCACCACCGTGGTGACCGCGGTGAACGGCGTGCCGTGGTGGTACTTCCACGGCGTCGGCGGGCCGCTCGACGGCACCCGTCTGGAGACCGTCGATCCCGGCGGCGTGCAGTGGGAGGCCATCGGGCCGGAGCGGGCGATCGGCTGCGTGGTCTATCCGGCGGCCGAGATCGACGAGCCCGGCGTGGTCCGGCTGATCGAGGGCGACCGCTTCACCCTCGGCGAGCCGTCGGGCGAGAAGACCGACCGGGTGACGGCGCTGTCCGAGGCGTTCCGGGCCGGCGGCTTCAAGGCGCCGGTTCGCCCGCGCATCCGCGACGAGATCTGGGTCAAGCTGTGGGGCAACCTGTCGCTCAACCCGGTCAGCGCGCTGACCACCGCGACCCTGGAGGAGATCTGCCGGTTCCCGGAGACCCGGCACGTCATCCGCCAGATGATGCAGGAGGGCCAGGCGATCGGCGAGGCGCTCGGCGTCAGGTTCGCGATCGACGTCGAGAAGCGGATCGCCGGGGCCGAGGCGGTCGGCGCCCACAAGACCTCGATGCTGCAGGACCTGGAGCGCGGCCGGGCGATGGAGATCGACGCCCTGGTGGCAGCGGTGCAGGAGCTCGGCCGCCTGACCGAGGTCCCGACGCCGACCATCGACGCGGTGCTGGCGCTGGTGAAGCTGCGCGGCTTCAAGGCCGGGGCGTACGGGCTGGAGTTCTGACGGAAGGTGCCGGTCGCTTCGTGGGTCCCGGATCGGCCGCGCCGGAGCGGCGCGCCCGTCCGGAATGACGACAGGAAGGGGAAACGCCCGTTACCTCTCCTTGTCGTCATTCCGGGCAAGCGCAGCGCGACCCGGAACCCACGAAGCGACGGGCGTGCCGTCCTTCTCAGAACGCCAGCGGGGCGTTGTCGGTGACTTCCTTCATGACGAAGAACGTCCGGGTCTGCCGCACGCCGGGCAGCGCCAGCAGGCGCTCGCCGTGCAGGCGGCTGAAGTCGGCGATGTCGCGCACCCGGATCTTCAGGAAGTAGTCGAAATCCCCCGCCACCAGATGGCAGTCGAGGATGAAGTCGAGCTGGGCGACCGCCTCCTCGAACGCCGCGAAGCTCTCCGGCGTCGAGCGGTCGAGCACCACGCCGACGATCACCAGGGCGGCGCGGTCGACCTTGTCGGGGGCGATCTGGGCGCGCACCGACTTCACGTAGCCGTCGGCGAACAGCCGCTGGGTGCGGCGGTGGCAGGTCGCCGGGCTGGTACCGACCCGGGCGGCGATCTCGGCGTTGCTCAGCCGGCCGTCGGCCTGCAGCAGGCGGAGAATCTTGAGGTCGGTGCGGTCCAGCTCGTCGGCCATGAAAGATCGTTCCGAGGAATGACAGATCAGTGAGAGATACATTCAAGATTCATCGAACCTAGCCGGCAAGGCAGAAACTTCGGTCTGAACTTCGAAAGCACCTTCCGGCCGTCCGCGGCTATTCTCCGGCCGTCGTTCACGCGCCCGGAGACCACGGCCATGCTGGAGAAATTCGACCGCTATCCCCTGACCTTCGGCCCGACGCCGATCGAGAAGCTGTCGCGGCTGTCCGCCCATCTCGGCGGCGGCGTCGAGCTGTTCGCCAAGCGCGACGACTGCAACTCCGGCCTGGCGTTCGGCGGCAACAAGGTCCGCAAGCTCGAGTACATCGTGCCGGACGCCATCAAGTCGGGTGCCGACACCCTGGTGTCGATCGGCGGCGTGCAGTCCAACCACACCCGCCAGGTGGCGGCGGTGGCGGCCAAGCTCGGGATGAAGTGCCGGCTGGTGCAGGAGAGCTGGGTGCCGTTCGAGGACGCGGTCTACGACCGGGTCGGCAACATCCTGATGAGCCGGGTCATGGGAGCCCAGATCGAGCTGGTCGACGAGGGCTTCGACATCGGCATCCGCGAGAGCTGGGAGCGCGCCCTGGAGGACGTGAAGGCCAAGGGCGGCAAGCCGTACCCGATCCCGGCCGGCGCCTCGGTGCACCCGCTCGGCGGCCTCGGCTATGTCGGCTTCGCCGAGGAGGTCCGGGCCCAGGAGGCCGAGCTCGGCTTCAGGTTCGACTACGTGGTGGTGTGCACCGTCACCGGCTCGACCCATGCCGGCATGGCGGTCGGGTTCGCCAAGGACGGGCGGGCCGACAGGGTGATCGGCATCGACGCCTCGTGCACGCCGGAGCAGACCTTCGCCCAGGTCCTCGACATCGCCCAGAAGACCGCCGACCTGGTCGGCCTCGGCCGGGCGATGACCGCCGACGACATCGTGCTGAAGACCGAGTACGCCTACCCGGTCTACGGCGTGCCCTCGGCCGAGACCAACGAGGCGATCCGGCTGTGCGCCCGCACCGAGGGCATGATGACCGACCCGGTGTACGAGGGGAAATCCATGCAGGGCCTGATCGACCTGGTCCGCAAAGGCTTCTTCCCGGCCGGGTCCAAGGTGCTGTACGCCCATCTCGGCGGCGTGCCGGCGATCAACGGCTACAGCTACGTCTACCGCAACGGCTGAGAGGCCGGGCGCCGAGGCGGCGGGTGGGTCCCGGGTCGCGACTGCGTCGCGCCCGGGATGACGTCGGGAGATGGGGTGTCGACCCGGTCTTCCAGGGACCGCGCCGCTTCCGCCCCGCCCCTTATCTGACGTCATCCCGGACCGGATCGCCGCAGGCGGGACGGATCGGGGACCCACGGCGCGACGGGCGTTGGCCGATCACCCCGCCGCCCGGTGGATCCCGCACTCGGTCTTGGCCAGCCCGGCCCAGCGGCCGCTGCGGGCGTCCCCGCCGGCCAGTACCCGGCGGGTGCAGGGGGCGCAGCCGATCGAGGCGTAGCCGTCGTCGAACAGCGGGTGCCGCGGCAGGTTGCGGCGGCGGAACGCGTCCTCGACCTGCTGTGCGGTCCAGCCGGCCAGCGGGTTCACCTTGACCCGGCCGTCGACCGCCTCGATCGGGGCCAGCCGCGAGCGGTCGGCGCCCTGGAACCGCTTGCGGCCGGTGATCCAGGCGTCGAAGCCGGCCAGTGCGCGCTCCAGCGGCACCACCTTGCGGAGGTGGCAGCACAGATCCGGGTCGTGGCGGTGCAGGCTGCCGTCCGGGTCGGCTTCCCGCAGGTCGTCGGCATCCGGCCGCAGGTTGCGCAGGTCGGTGAAGCCGAACCGCCGGGCCAGGATGTCGCGATAGGTCAGGGTGGCGTCGAAATGCTTGCCGGTGTCGAGGAACAGCACCGGCACCGTCCTGTCGATGCGCGCCACCATGTCGAGCAGCACCGCCGCCTCGGCCCCGAACGACGAGACCAGGGCGATCCGGCCCGGGAACACCCGGGTGATCATCGCCTCCAGCAGCCCCTCGCCCTCCAGCCGGCCGAAGGCGCGGTCCCAGGCGGCGGCGTAGCTGTCGGCATAGGACGGGCCGTGGCTCGCCGACTCGCCCCCCGACTCGCTCGACGGATCCCGATACATGGCGGTCTTCCCCGTTTGGTCCGGTGGAGCCCCTAGTAGGCCCAGTTCGCGGCGCAGGCCGCCGGCTCGGGCGCGGGCGGCTGTACCGGTTCCGAGCGGATCACCGCCACGCTGGCCCGGGCCGGCACGGCATAGCGCCGGCGGGCCGGGATCGGGGCGTCGGCATCGGCGGCCGGCTGGTACCAGGCGCTGAACGCCCCGGTCGCCGCCTGCCAGCCGGCGGCCGCCCGCTCGTCCAGGTCGAAGGCGTCGAAGCCGCAGCGCAGCAGGAACGCGATCTGGTCGCGCAGCACGTGGCCGACAGCCCGGATCTCGCCGGTGAAGCCGTGGCGCTCGCGCAGCAGGCGGGCATAGGAGAACGCCCGGCCGTCGGTGAACTTCGGGAACTCCAGCGCCACCAGGTCGAAGCGCTCGAGGTCCCCGGCGATCGCCGCCGGCGATTCGTGGCTGGCCAGCCGGATGCCGATCGGCCCGACCCGGTCGACGAGGCGGTCGCGGTGCTCCTGCCAGAGGGCGAGCGGGACGAGCATCGGGCCGGACCGGTCGAGCTCTTCCTCGGTGGCGACGGCGAACCACGGGTCCTGGAGCCGGGCTCCGTTCTTAATGAGCGGCATAGAGCTTCTCCTTGAACGGCTTGAGGCCGATGCGGCGGTAGGTGTCGATGAACGGCTCGTCGGCGCCGCGGCGCTCGGCGAGGTAGACGTCGACGACGGTCTCGACCGCGTCGGCGATCCGGTCCTCGTCGAAGGCCGGGCCGACGATGTCGCCGATCGCGGCGTTCTCGTCGGCGGCCCCGCCGAGGGTGACCTGGTAGAACTCCTTACCCTTCTTATCGACGCCGAGGATGCCGATGTTGGCGACGTGGTGATGGGCGCAGGCGTTGATGCAGCCGGAGATGTTGACGGTGACGTTGCCGATCGCCCGCTCGCGCTCCGGGTCGGCGAACCGCTCGCTGATCGCCTGCGCGACCGGGATCGCGCGGGCGTTCGCCAGGTTGCAGTAGTCGAGGCCGGGGCAGGCGATGATGTCGGTCACCCGGTGCGCGTTGGCGGTCGCCAGTCCGGCCGCGACCAGCCCTTGCCAGAGCGCGAACAGGTCGCCCTTGCGGATGTCGGGCAGCAGCAGGTTCTGCTTGTAGGTCACGCGGATCTCGCCGAAGCCGTAGCGGTCCGCGAGGTCGGCGACCGCCTCCATCTGCTCGGCGGAGGCGTCGCCGGGAATCCCGCCATGCGGCTTCAGCGAGATCGTCACGACCGCGTAGCCGGGCCGCTTGTGGGCCTCGACGTTGCTGCCGACCCAGGCGTCGAAAGCGCGGTTGCCGGCGCGCTGGACGGCGAGCTCGGGGCAGGCATCGTCGAGCGCCTGGTACGCCGGCGGCGCGAAGTAGGCCTGGATCCGCTCGATCTCGCCGTCCGGCAGCCGCAGCTCGCCGTCGCGGATGTGCGCCCACTCCTCCTCGACCAGCCGGGCGAACTCGTCCCGTCCGGTCTCGCGCACCAGGATCTTGATGCGTGCCTTGTAGATGTTGTCGCGGCGGCCGAGCTGGTTGTAAACGCGCAGGATCGCCTCGAGGTAGGACAGCAGGTGCCGCTCGGGCAGGAACTCGCGGATCGTCACCGCCAGGATCGGGGTCCGGCCCTGGCCGCCGCCGACCAGCACCTCGAAGCCGGGATTGCCGTCGGCGTCAAGCTTCAGGCGCAGGCCGATGTCGTGGGCCGCGGTCACCGCGCGGTCGCGGCCGGAGCCGGTCACCGCGATCTTGAACTTGCGCGGCAGGAACGAGAATTCCGGGTGCAGGGTCGACCACTGCCGGATGATCTCGCAGTAGATCCGCGAGTCCGCGACCTCGTCGGCCGCGACCCCGGCGGTGGCGTCGGCCGTGGTGTTGCGGATGCAGTTGCCGCTGGTCTGGATGGCATGCATCTCGACGGCCGCCAGATCGGCCAGGATGTCCGGGACATCCTTCAGGGTCGGCCAGTTGAACTGGATGTTCTGGCGGGTCGTGAAGTGGCCGTAGCCGCGGTCGTAGCGCCGGGCGATATAGCCGAGCTGGCGGAGCTGGCGCGACGACAGCGTCCCGTACGGGATCGCCACCCGCAGCATGTAGGCGTGCAGCTGCAGGTACAGCCCGTTCATCAGCCTGAGCGGCTTGAACTCGTCCTCGGTCAGCTCGCCGGCGATCCGGCGCGCGACCTGCTCGCGGAACTGCGCCACGCGCTGGGTCACGAAGGTGTGGTCGAACTCGTCGTAGCGGTACATCGGTCGATCCGGTCAGCTGCGGGCGGCCTGGTAGCCGAGGTCGGTGCGCACGCTCGGGCCGAGGGTACGCAGGATCTCGCGCCGGCCGCGCGGCAGCGGCCGGCCGGCGTCGGTCTCGACGTCGAAGGCGTAGGGGGCGATCACCGTGCCGGCCCGGGCGGCGCGTTCGGCGACCGCCTGCAGCCCCTCGAGCTCGTCGTCCGAGGTCGCGACGGCGGCGTCGGCGAGGCTCTCCGACCAGCCGCCGTCGGCGGTCAGGTAGATCACGAAGCCGTCTGCCAGGCGATTGGCGGTGATGGCGGTGTTCGGCATATCGAACGTCTCTCTCAGGATGCGGCCGAAAGCGCGCGTGGCGCGCTTCCGACCGGGGTGACGGAGGCGGCGGCCACGCCGGGGACGATCTCGACCTCGATACCGTTGACCCGCAGGAGAGCGGCCTCGTGGTCGGCGGTGGCGTCGCCGTTTCTCAGTCGCACGACGCGCTGGCCCTCGCGGGCCCGATGCAGCAGCAGGGCGTCGATCGCGGCCTGGCTCCAGGGCTTCGCGTCCCCGCCGACGGCGATCCGGGTGGCGTCGCGGCGGGCGCAGTCGACGACCGCGTCGCTGGCCGGGCGGTCGTGGATCACCACGTCGGCCTGCTGCAGCAGGCGCAGCGCCTTCAGGGTCAGCAGCTCGGGGTCGCCGGGGCCGGCGCCGACGATGTGCACGACCCCGGCCGGCCGGCCGCGGTCCCGCGCGGCGAGCGCGGACAGGATCTGGGGGCATCCGTCCTCGTCGCCGCGCAGGACACGCGTCGCGATCGGCCCGTCCAGGACCGAATCCCAGAACCGGCGGCGGGCCGGGGCCGAACCGAGCGTGCCGTTGACGGTCTGCCGGGCGGCGTCGAGCGCCCGGGCGAGTGCGCCGAGCCGGGTCGGCAGCAGCGTCTCGATCCAGGACCGGACCCGGCGGGCCAGTGCCGGCGAGCTTCCGCCGGTGGAGATGGCGATCAGCACCGGGTCGCGGTCGACGATCGCCGGCATGATGAAGGTCGAGAGCGCCGGCCGGTCGACCACGTTGACCGGTACGCGCGCGGCCCGGGCCGCGGCTGCCACCGCGACCCCGTCGGCATCCGGCTCGGCGACGATCACCACCGCGCGGCCCTCGACGAGGTCGGCGGCCGGGCGGCGGCGGTCGAGCGTCAACCGGCCGGCCCGCGCCCAGTCGAGCAGTTCCGGCGCGGGCGCCGTGGCCGCGACCGTGACGGCGGCACCGGCGGCCAGCAGCAGGCGGGTCTTGGCGACCGCGGCCTCGCCGCCGCCGACCACCAGGGCCGGTTCGCCGGCCAGCCGCAGGAAGGCGGGGAAGCCGTTCACGACCGGGGGCCCCGACGGAAGTGGCGGGCAGCCCGGAAGGCTGTGCTAGTCTCGGCGGAGAGGAACGTGAGGGGCACAGGCGCACTCCATCGGTTCGTGTCCACGAGCCCACGGAGCGGTCCCCGTGGCGCTTTAGCAATTTGTGACGCGGCTGCAAGCTGCCCGATCAAATGGCCGCGGGTCCGTCGGGGGGGACCAGCCCTGTGCGATGTTGAGAGTAGCATATAGCGAACGAACGTTCGTTGTAAAGAACGTGGATCGACAAAAAGAACGCCGCTCGCTTCGGCGGCGATTGTGGTAGGTCGGGGATCGATGTCGCAGCGGATCAAGGAACCGGGAATGGCCGTGACACCGCCGAAGTTCGGCGCCGAGATATTGCGGGCGCGCAAGGATGCCGGCCTCAGTCTCGACGAGCTCGCGCGCCGGTCGGGCGTGTCGAAGTCGATCCTCTCGCAGATCGAGCGCGACAGCACCAACCCGACGATCGCCACGGTCTGGCGGATCTGCGCGGCGCTCGAGCGCTCGCCGGAGAGCCTGTTCCGGGCGGGTGGGGCCGAGGAGGCCGGGATCGAGGTGCTGACCGCCAATGCGACGCCGGAGATCCAGAGCGAGGACGGCCGCTGCCGCCTGCGCATCCTCGGCGCGATCGAGACGGTCGAGCGCGTGCAGTGGTACGAGTTCCTGGCCGAGCCGGGCGGCGAACTGGTGTCGGCGGCCCACGGTCCGGCGACCGTCGAGCACCTGACGGTCCTGGAAGGCACGCTGACGGTGACCGCCAACGGCGACGTGAAGTCGGGCGGGCCGGGCGAGACCCTGCGCTATGCGACCGCCCAGGGCACCCACACCGTCAGGAACGACGGCGAGGCCCCGGCGCGGGCGATGATGGTGTGCATCCTCTGACGGCCGAGCGCCCGCGCTCGCCGGCAGGCGGGCGGCGCGGGCCGCACGGCGCGTGCGGTCTCGGGTCGGTCCCGATCCGATCTGCTTGCGGTGGCCGGCTTACTTGCAGGTGAAGTTGACGACCGTCTTGTCCGGCGCCATGCCGCCATCGGTCTTGCCGCCGGCCATCGCCTTGCGCTTGTCGCAGTATTCCTGGGCGATCTTGGTGGCACCGCCCATGCCGGACACGCCGTCGTAGTAGACGACGCCGATCTGGTCGCCGGACATCGACTGGATCTCGGCGGCCGGAACAGCGCCGCGCCCGCCGGCGCAGGCGGAAACCAGAAGACCCAGGGCGATCGTGCCGATCATGGTTTTCATTTCTTACCCCTCCTAAGTGGACCTTCAGCATCCGGCCGGATCAAGGCCGGGTAACGGCCGAGGTGCCGCGGAAAAGACAGAGTCCTGAACGCGCGGGAACTGCGTCGGTTCCACGGTAGGACAGGTTGTCCGGCGCGTCATCACTTCAGGAGGGTTGGTGGCTACCGCCCGGACGCGATTTCGGCCGGTGGTGCCGGGTCGATGCGCTCCACGAACGCGACCAGCGCCCGGTTGAAGGCTGCCGGCTGCTCCAGGTGCGGGGCATGCCCGGCATCGGCGACGACGGCGATCTCGGCACCCGCGATCGCACCGGCCAGCCACGCGGCGGTGTCCGGGCCGTAGAGCTGGCTGCGCTCGCCGCGCAGGATCAGCGCCGGCAGCGCGATCCGGCCGACGTCGCGGCGATAGTCGGCGGCCGTCAGGTCCCGCCACAGCGCCGCCATGGTGTCCGGGTCGCAGCCCTGCATCTCGCCGGCGATCCAGTCCAGCAGGGCGGGGTTCCCGGGGCCGCCGGCCGCCAGCACCGTCGGCAGGAACGCCTCGACCCAGCGCGGCCAATCGCGGCGGATGATCGCCGGCGCCCGCTCGGCCTGCGAGGCCCGGTAGCCACCCAGCAGGCCGAGCCGCCACTCGGCGTCGTTCACCACCCGCGCGGTCATGTCGACCACGACCAGGCCGCCGAGGTCGTCGGTCCCGAACCGGCGGGCGTACTCGAACGCCACCATCGCGCCCATCGACCAGCCGACCAGCACCGGGGACGCCAGGCCGGCCGCCGCGATCAGGCCGCGCAGGTCGTCGGCCAGGGTCGCCAGGGTCGGCGCGTCGCCCGCCCGATGCGAGTGCCGGTGGCCCCGCAGGTCCGGGACGACCACGCGGAACCGCGCCGCCAGCGCTTCCGCCTGGGGCGCGAAATAGCCGGCGTGGCAGGCCCAGCCGTGCAGCAGCACGAGCGGCCGCCCCGCGCCGCGGTCCTCGTAGTACAGCCGGTGGCCGTCCCCCGGGTCGTAGCTCGGCATGGTGTAGTCCCGGATTCGTGATTCGCCATTGACAGGCGAGGCGATCGGCATAAACATGACACCTGACTCATATCTCATAAAAGAAAAAAATGAGCGCACTCGGGGAGAAGACGCCGAAGACGGCACGCGGGAGACGGACGCTCCGGAAGATTCTGGACGCGGCCGAGCTCGAGTTCGGGGCGCGCGGCTTCCACGAGGCCTCGGTCGCCAGCATCACCGGCAACGCGGGTGTCGCGCAGGGCACCTTCTACATCTACTTCGAAAGCAAGGAGCAGCTGTTCGGCGCGCTGGTCGAGGACCTTGGGCTGCGCCTGCGCTCCTACCTGCACGAGGCGGTGGCCGGCGCCGGCAGCCGGATCGAGGTCGAGCGCCGTGGCCTGCGCTCGTTCATCGAGTTCGTGCGCGAGCACGGCAACCTGTACCGCATCGTCATGGAGTGCCAGTTCGTCGATCCAGAGGCGTTCCGCGCCTATTTCATGGACTTCGCCGACGCCTACCAGGAGGGGCTGGACCGGGCGGTCGCCACCGGCGAGGTGCGGGCCGGCGAGACCGAGGGCCGGTCCTGGGCGCTGATGGGGATCTCGCTGTTCGCCGGTCTGCGCTACGGCATCTGGGAGCCGGAGCGCGACATCGATCCGCTGGTCGACGGCATCACCGACATGATCGAGCGGGGCCTGTGCCCGCAGGAGAGTCGGCCATGACGGCGCCGGTACGCGAACTGGTCCGGCTCGAGGTCGAGGGCGGCGTCGCCCGACTGACGCTGGCACGCCCGGAGCGCCACAACAGCCTAGTGCCGGAGCTGCTCGACCGCCTGCTGGCGCATCTCGACGCGGTCCGCGGCGACGAGGGCATCCGGGCGGTGGTGCTGGCGGCCGAGGGCCGCAGCTTCTCGACCGGCGGCGACGTCCGCGGCTTCCACGACCAGCCGGCGACCGACCTGCACGGCTACGCGGCCGGCCTGGTCGGCCTGCTGAACCGGACGATCCTGGCGCTCATGGACCTGCCGCAGCCGGTGATCGCGCGGCTGCAGGGGCCGGTGACCGGCGGATCGATCGGCCTGGTGCTGGCGGCCGACCTGGTGGCGGCGGTGCCGGAGGCGTTCTTCGCGCCGTACTACGTCAGCGTCGGCTTCGCGCCGGACGGCGGCTGGAGCGCGATCCTGCCGGACCGCATCGGCGTGCAGCGGGCGCGCGAGATCCAGCTGCTGAACCGGCATGTCGGGGCCGCCGAAGCGCAGACCCTCGGGCTGGTCACCGAGGTCGTGCCGGCCGACCGGATCGACGTGCGGATCGCCGAATGGCTCGCCACTCTGGACGGTCATGTCGCGTGCGGTGTCCGGGCCGCGAAGCGCCGGCTGCTGCCGGACTGGCGGCGGGCCGCCTACGCCGCCGGGCTGGAGTGCGAGCGCCGGGCGTTCCTGGCCGAGGTGACGCGTCCCGAGGTCCGCGAGGGCATGGCGCGGTTCCTGGATCGTCGGATGGCCGGATAGGGAGGCGGGCGTGTTCAGCATCGTCGACATCGCCGCCAAGCGGGCGGCCCTCAGCCCCGACAAGATGGCGCTGCACGAAGTGGTGGGCGGCACCCGCCTGACCTACCGCGAGCTCGACGCCCGGGCCTGCCGGTTCGCGGCGGCGCTGCGCGACCGCGGGCTGGCGGCCGGCGACCGGATCGCGATCCTGACCCACAACGCCGCCTCGTTCTTCGAGATCCTGTTCGCCTGCGGCAAGGCGCGGGTCGTGCTGGTGCCGCTGAACTGGCGCCAGACCGTCAGCGAGCTGGCGCCGCTGCTCGACGACTCCGGCCCCCGGATGCTGCTGCACGACGCCGGCAACGCCGCCCTGGCGCAGGCGCTGGCCGTCGCACGGCCGGGCCTGCCGCTGGTTCCGGTGCTGGCCGAGGGCGACGCGCCGGCCGCCGGCAGCTACCAGGCGCTGCGCGACGCCGCCGAGGAGCGCCACGACTGGGACCCGGTGTGGCCGGCCGACGGGCTCTGGTACATGCTCTACACCTCCGGCACCACCGGCCGGCCGAAGGCCGTGATGCAGACCTTCGGCATGGCGCACGCCAATTTCGTGAACCTGGCGAGCGCCATCGACCTGACGGCGCACGACATCACCCCGAACTACCTGCCGTTGTTCCACACCGCCGGCATCAACCTGCACACCCTGCCGACCCTGATCGCCGGCGGCTCGGTCAAGGTGCTGCCGGGCTTCGATGCCGACCGGTTCTTCGACCTGATCGAGGCCGGCGAGCTGACGGCGCTGCTGGCGGTGCCGGCGATCTACCAGGCGCTGGCCGTGCACGAACGGTTCGCCGCGGCGGATCTGTCGAAGGTCCGGTCGTGGTCGAGCGGCGGGGCGCCGCTGCCGCATGCGCTGATCGACCTGTACGCGTCGCGCGGGGTGACGATCTGCCAGGGCTACGGCATGACCGAGACCGGGCCGACCACGTTCCTGCTGCGGCCCGAGGAGACCGTCGGCAAGCGCGGCGCCGTCGGCCGGCCGCTGCTGATGACCGAGAGCCGGATCGTCGGCCCGGACGGCCGAGACGTTCCGGCCGGCGAGTCCGGCGAGCTGCTGATCCGCGGCGCCAACGTCACCCCCGGCTACTGGAACCGCCCGGACGCGACCGCCGAGGCCCTGGACCCCGACGGCTGGCTGCACACCGGCGACGTCGCCCGGGCCGACGAGGACGGCTACGTCACCATCGTCGACCGCATCAAGGACATGTACATCTCCGGCGGCGAGAACGTGTACCCGGTCGAGGTCGAGCAGGTCCTGCACGGCCACCCGGACATCCTCGAGGCGGCGGTGGTCGGGCTGCCGGACAGCCGCTGGGGCGAGGTCGGCCGCGCCTACCTGATCCCGCGCGCCGGCCGCCGGATCGACGAGGCCGCGGTCAGGGCGTACTGCCGCGAACGGCTGGCCGGCTACAAGGTCCCGAAATCCATCGCGGTGGTCGACGACCTGCCGCGCACCCCGGCCGGCAAGGTCCGCAAGCACGTGCTGCGGGCCGAGGCAATGCAGCAAGCGACCGAGGCGGGGGTGGCGTCGTGACGACGATCCGCGAGAGCCGGGTGTTCACCCAGGCCGAGTTCGACCGGTTCGCCGCGGTCAGCGGCGACGACAACCCGATCCACGTCGATCCGCGGTTCTCGGCCGAGACCCGGTTCGGCCGCACGGTCGCGCACGGCATGCTGCTGTATGCGGCGCTGTGGGGCGTGATCCGCCGGCACTTTCCGAGTGCGGTGCAGGAGACCCAGGACCTGATGTTCCCGGCCCCGACCTATGCCGGCGAGCCGATGCGCCTGGAGGTCGACGAGCTGGACCGGCCGGAGTCCGACCTCCTCGACCTGGCGGTCCGCGTCGTCGCGGAGGCCGACGGCACGGTCACCCTGGACGGCCGCACCCGCATCCGGCTGAGAAACGGAGCCGCGCGATGAAGGTCGGCGACAGCGCCAGCATCACCCGCAGCTACACGGCCGCCGACACCGCCGCGCTGACCGCGCTCGCCGGGGTCGAGGTGGTGGTCGACGGTTTGGTGCCCGAGCCGCTGGTCGGCGGGCTGTTCTCCTACTTGCTCGGGCGCGAGCTGCCGGGCTTCGGCACCAACTACCTGAAGCAGGAGATGCGGTTCCTGCGGCCGGTGCTGGTCGGCGAGCCGGTGACCGCGACCGTCGAGATCACCCGGATCCGGCCGGAGAAACACCTGGTGGATCTGGCGACGACATGCACCGACGCCTCGGGCGAGGTGCTGTGCGAAGGCCGTGCCCTGGTCCTGGTCAAGGACGTCGGGCACCGGACAAACGACAAGCAGCAAGGGAGTGACACGGCATGAGACGGCATATCGGCATCGCCGCCGCGGCGGCAGTTGCGCTCGGCCTGCTGGGCGGGACCGCCCTGGCGGCCGACCCCTACAAGATCGCCCACGTCTACGGCAAGACCGGCCCGTTCGAGGCCTACGCCAAGCAGAGCCACGTCGGGCTGATGATGGGCCTGGAGTACGCCACCGGCGGCTCGATGGAGGTCAACGGCCGCAAGATCGAGGTGATCGAGAAGGACACCCAGCTGAAGCCGGACCTCGGCAAGACCCTGCTGGCCGAGGCCTATGGCGACGACGACGTCACCCTGGCAGTCGGCCCGGTGTCGTCGGGCGTGGCGCTGGCCATGCTGCCGGTCGCCCAGGAGTACGGAAAGGTCCTGCTGGTCGAGCCGGCGGTCGCCGACTCGATCACCGGCTCGGCCTGGAACCGCTTCGTGTTCCGGACCAGCCGCAACTCCTCGCAGGACGCGATCTCGAACGCGGTCGCGCTCGGCGATGCCGGCAACTGCGTCGCCACCCTGGCCCAGGACTACGCCTTCGGGCGCGACGGCGTCGCCGCCTTCAAGGAGGCGCTGGCCAAGACCGAGGCCAGGCTGGTGTTCGAGGAGTATGCCCCGACCGACACCGCCGACTTCACCGCCCAGGCCCAGCGCCTGTTCGACGCACTCGGCAAGGCCGAGGGCTGCAAGCGCAAGATCATCTGGGTCGTGTGGGCCGGCAAGGGCAACCCGCTCGGCAAGCTGAACGCGCTGAATCCGGGCAGCCAGGGCGTCGAGCTCGCCACCGGCGGCAACATCCTGGCGGCCATGGCGGCCTACAAGGAGCTGCCGGGCATGGAGGGTGCCACCTACTACTACTACGAGATCCCGAAGAACCCGGTGAACGACTGGCTGGTCGCCGAGCACCAGAAGCGCTTCAGCGCGCCGCCGGACTTCTTCACCGCCGGTGGCATGGCGGCCGGCATCGCGGTGGTCGAGGCCCTGAAGAAGGCGCCGTCCGGCGACACCGAGGACCTGATCGCGGCGATGGAGGGCATGGAGTTCGTGACCCCGAAGGGCGTCATGAAGTTCCGCAAGGAGGACCATCAGGCCCTGCAGTCCATGTACCACTTCAAGATCAAGGTCGACCCGGCCGTCGCCTGGGGCATCCCCGAGCTGGTCCGGGAGCTGAAGATCGAGGACATGGACATCCCGGTGCGGAACAGGAAGTGAGGCCGAGAGCGCCGGGAACCGCCCGTCGGCGGGTGGGTCCCGGCTCTCCGCTGCGCTACGGCCGGGATGACGTCGAGAGTAGGGGAGACCCTCTCTTCTGCCGTCATCCCGGGCAGTCCCGGACTTGATCCGGGGGTGACCCGGGACCCACCCGCCGCTCCGTCGCGCCAGAACAGGGACCGTCGCATGACCGCCACCGAACCGCCCGTCCTGCGGACCGAGGAGCTGACCATCCGGTTCGGCGGCCACGTCGCCGTCGACCGGGTGAGCTGCGCCTTCGACCGCGGCACGCTGACGGCGATCGTCGGCCCGAACGGCGCCGGCAAGACCACCTACTTCAACCTGATCTCCGGACAGCTCCGCAGCACCGCCGGAAAGGTCGTGCTGTTCGGCCAGGACATCACCGGCCTGACCGCGCCGCGCCGGACCCGCGCCGGCATCGGCCGGGCGTTCCAGCTGACCAACCTGTTCCCGAACCTCTCGGTGCTGGAGAACGTGCGGATCGCCGTGCAGGCCCGCCACGACACCGGCCTCGACATCTGGTCGCTGGCCACCCGGCGGCGCGAGCTGATCGAGCTGGCCGAGCACCACCTGGCGCGCACCGGCCTGCTCGACAAGATGGACTCGGTCGCCGCCGAACTGCCGCACGGCGACCAGCGCAAGCTGGAGGTCGCGGTGCTGCTGGCGCTGGAGAGCGAGGTGCTGATGTTCGACGAGCCGACCGCCGGCATGAGCGTCGACGAGGTGCCGGTGGTGCTCGACCTGATCCACCAGATCAAGGCCGACACCGCGAAGACCGTGCTGCTGGTCGAGCACAAGATGGACGTGGTCCGTTCGCTCGCCGACCGCATCATCGTGCTGCACAACGGCGCCCTGGTCGCCGACGGCGCGCCGGAGGCGGTGATCGCCTCGGACGTGGTGCAGCAGGCCTATCTCGGCACCTCCTCGGCATCGGGGGACGGCCATGGCTGAGCTGCTGCGCCTGGAGGGCGTGCACACCCATATCGGCCAGTACCACATCCTGCAGGGCGTCGACCTGGTCGTGCCCGAGGGCGAACTGACCATGCTGCTGGGCCGCAACGGCGCCGGCAAGACCACCACCTTGCGCACCATCATGGGCATGTGGCGGGCTTCGGCCGGCGAGCTCGGCCTCGCCGGCACCGACCTGAGGCCGCTCGCCACCCCCGATATCGCCCGACTCGGCGTCGGCTACGTGCCGGAGAACATGGGGGTGTTCGCCGCCCTGACGGTGCGCGAGAACATGCTGCTGGCGGCCCGCGACGGCGCCATGGACGAGAGCCGGCTGGAGTGGATCTTCTCGCTGTTCCCGGCCCTGAAGAAGTTCTGGGGACTGCCGGCCGGCAACCTGTCGGGCGGCCAGAAGCAGATGCTCTCGATCGCCCGCGCCATGATCGAGCCACGCCGGCTGATCCTGATCGACGAGCCGTCCAAGGGCCTGGCCCCGGCCATCGTCGACGCCCTGATCGAGGCGATGCGCGAGCTCAAGCGCACCGCTACCACCATCCTGATGGTCGAGCAGAACTTCCGCATGGCGCAGGCGCTCGGCGACGGGGTAGCGGTGATGGACGACGGCCGCGTGGTCCACGCCGGCCGCATGGCCGAGCTCGCCGCCGACCCGGCCCTGCAGGCCCGCCTGCTCGGCCTCAGCCTCGGAGCGCACCAATGACCGACCAGACATCGGACGCCTCGATCCCGTCGCCGCCGCTCGCCGACCGGCTGAAGGCGCAGGCGCCGTACTGGACCGTGCCGGGGTTGGCCGTCCTGGGCCTGGTCCTGATCGCCGACGCCTCGACCTGGGGCACCCTGACCCTGGCCGGCCTCGCCATGGGGATGCTGATCTTCATCATGGCCTCCGGCCTGACCCTGGTGTTCGGGCTGATGGACGTCCTGAACTTCGGGCACGGCGCCTTCATCTCGATCGGCGCCTTCGTCGGCGCCACCGTGCTGCTGGCGCTCACCGGGTGGACCGGCGCCGACTCCCTCGCCCTCAACCTCGGCGCGGTGCTGCTGGCGATCGTCGCGGCGATGCTGGCGACCGGCGGCCTCGGCTGGTTCTTCGAGCGGGTGATCATCAAGCCGGTGTACGGCGCCCACCTGAAGCAGATCCTGGTGACCATGGGCGGGCTGATCGTCGCCGAGGAGCTGATCCACCTGTTCTGGGGGCCGAACCAGATCCCGCTGCCGCGCCCGGAGATGCTGAAGGGCTCCTGGGTGGCCGGGGGGGTGATCGTCGAGAAGTACCGGGTGCTGGCGGTGGTGCTGGGGGCGGCGATCTTCATCGGCCTGCGCTGGTCGCTGGTGCACACCAGGCTCGGCCTGCTGATCCGCGCCGGGGTCGAGAACGGCGAGATGGTCGAGGCGCTCGGCTACCGGGTGCGGCGGCTGTTCGTTCTGGTGTTCGTCGCGGGCTCGGCCCTCGCGGGGCTCGGCGGCGTGATGTGGGGGCTGTACGACGAGATCATCACCGCGCAGATGGGCCTGAACATCCTGGTGCTGGTGTTCATCGTGGTGATCATCGGCGGCCTCGGCTCGGTCGAGGGCTGCTTCATCGGCGCCCTGCTGGTCGGGCTGATGGCCAACTACACCGGCTTCCTGGCGCCCAAGGTGGCGCTCGGCTCCAACATCCTGCTGATGGTGGTCATCCTGATGTGGCGGCCGCGCGGCCTGCTGCCGGCCGGCAAGGGGTGACGGCGATGCTGAGGACCCTGCTTTCCGAGGACTTCCCGCGCAGCCGGGCGCTGACCGCGGTGGTGCTGCTGATCGTGCTCGGTCTGGTGTTGGCGCCGTTCGTGTTCCCGGGCATCCGGTCGCTGAACACGGCCGCGACGATCTGCATCTTCATCGTGCTGGTCGCCAGCTACGACCTGCTGCTCGGCTACACCGGCATCGTGTCGTTCGCCCACACCATGTTCTTCGGCATCGGCGCCTACGGCGTGGCGCTTTCGCTCAAGGCGTTCCCGGCGTCCTGGGGCGCGGTGGCGCTCGGCGCCGGCGCCGGGCTGGTGCTGGCCATGGGGCTGGCCCTGGTGATCGGGCTGTTCGCGCTCCGGGTCCAGGCGATCTTCTTCGCCATGGTCACCCTGGCGGTCGCCAGCGCCTTCCTGATCCTGGCCTCGCAGCTCTCCGGCCTCACCGGCGGCGAGGACGGGCTGACCTACCGGGTGCCGCGCGAGCTGTCGCCGGCCTTAAAGCTGGTCTCGGCCAAGGTCATGGACGTCCGCCTCGACGGCCGGATCGTCAGCTACTACCTGATCTTCGGTTCGGCCCTGGTGCTGGTGCTCGGCCTGCTGCGGGTCGTGAACTCGCCGTTCGGCCGGGTGCTGCAGGCGATCCGCGAGAACGAGTTCCGGGCCGAGGCGATCGGCTACCGCACGGCGTTCTACCGCACCGCCGCCACCTGTCTGTCGGCCGGGGCGGCGGCCCTGGCCGGCGTGCTGATGGCGCTGTGGACCAAGTACACCGGCCCCGACACCACGCTCAGCCTGTCGATCATGATCGACATCCTGTTGATGGTGGTGATCGGCGGCATGGGCACGATCTACGGCGCCGTGGTCGGGGCCACCCTGTTCGTGCTGGCCAAGAACTACCTGCAGGTGCTGATGGCCTCGGCGGCCGAGACCACGGCCGGCGTGCCCCTGCTGAACGAGCTGGTCAGCCCGGACCGCTGGCTGCTGTGGCTCGGCATCCTGTTCGTGCTCAGCGTCTACTTCTTCCCGACGGGGATCGTCGGGCGGCTGCGGGGGCGGGCTTAGAGCCTCGTATCGCTTGAATTCAGTGTGGTCACATCACATATGATGTGACATTCTCTGTGATGTGAGAATCGTACTCGATACCGACGTCGTTGTCGCCGCCATGCGAAGTCCGCGCGGCGCTTCGGCGGAGTTGGTGCGGATCGCAAGCGCAGGTCGTTTGTCGTTGGTGATGAATGTCGCGCTCGCCCTCGAGTACGAGGCCACTTGCCGCCGCCTCGAGCATCGCATGGCCGCCGGCTTGACCGAGGCCGAGGTGGGCGTCTTCGTCGACGGTCTGATTGCCTTGGGCGAGCCGGTGGAGACGCATTTCATCTGGCGGCCGCAGTTGCGCGATCCGGGGGATGAGATGGTCCTGGAGGCTGCCGTGAACGGCCAAGCCGAACTGCTGGTGACGTTGAATCGGCGCCACTTCCGAGATGTGCCGGCCCGGTTCGGCATCGATGCGGTCCTGCCGAAGCAAGCGCTGGCGAGGGTTCGGGGATGAAAGAGACGAGTACGTATCCGTTGCGCCTGCCGAAGTCGTTGAAGGCAGCCGTCGAGCGTCTGGCGAAGCAGGAGGGAACCAGCCTCAACCAGTTCGTCGCGATGGCCGTCGCCGAGAAGGTGTCGGCGCTCGACACGGCGCAGTACTTCCAGGAGCGTCGCCAGCGGGCCGATCCCGAGGCGTTCGCCCGGATCATGGCGCGCGAGGGCGGCGAGCCGCCGCGCGAAGGGGACGAGCTTCCCGATTGAAGGGCCTTGGAGTGGCGATTCGGCCGTCTACGTCGATACCCGCTACAACACGTAGGTCGCGCAGTCCTGGCCGTAGTGGCGCTTCAATCCGAGCGAGCGCATCCCGAGCCGTTGCATCACCCGGATCGAGGCGCTGTTGGCGGGGTCAGCGTTCGCTAACAGGCGTGGGACGTTCAATGTTCCGAACGCGTAGTCGACGATGGCTGCCGCCGCTTCCGTCGCGTATCCCATTCCCCAGTGCGCCGACAGCAACCGCCAGCCGATCTCCAATTCCTGTGCCGGGTCGTTCTCGATGTGCTGGAGGCAGCTGGCGCCGATCACCGCGTCGCTCTCGGCGAGGCGGATGACCCACCAGGAGTATCCGTGGATCCGCCAGCGTGCTTCGGCCCTCATGATCCAGGCGGCCGTTTCTTCGGGGGTCTGAGGCTGGCCGCCGACGAAGCGCATCACCGACGGGTCGCCGTTCACCAGCCTAAGATCGGCGAAGTGCCGCGTCCTGCAGGGCTCGAGGCGCAGACGGCCGGTGGTCAAGACTGCGGACATCACGGCCTCCGAATTGCGTCCGTGCAGTCCCTAAGGACCGGTGGCCGCTTGTGCAAGCGTCGTCGGGGTTTGGCCGAATATGCCGGGCAGGTTGGCATTGTGCCGGCCGACCCGGCCTTGGATGCTGGCTCGCATCGCCACCGCCCGGACCCCCGCCGTGCCCACCGTCGTCACCGATGCCCGCAGCTTCACCGCCGAGCGTGCCTGGGGCGCGCGCGACCTCGCCGAGGTCGACGGCGCCACGGTGCGGCTGCACTGGACCGACCGGCCGTATCGCTGGCACGTCAACGACGGCACGGAAGTGTTCGTGGTGCTCGATGGCGCGGTCGACATGCACTGGCGCGAGGACGGCGTCGAGCGGGTCGCGCGCCTCGGGCCGTCCGACCTGTTCGTGGCGGCCGACGGCGACGAGCACGTGGCGCACCCGGTCGGCGAGGCGCGGGTGCTGGTGGTCGAGCGCAAAGGCTCAGTCTGACGGTACAGGGGGGGGGATGCTCATGGCACTGCAGCTTCGGCCGAACTGCGAGTACTGCGACAAGGACCTGCCGCCCGATGCGGTGGACGCGATGATCTGCTCCTACGAGTGCACGTTCTGCGCCGACTGCGTCGAGACCAGGCTGCACAACGTCTGTCCGAACTGCGGCGGCGGCTTCGCGCCGCGGCCGATCCGGCCGGCCCGGCAGTGGCGGTCCGGGGTGTGTACGGCGAACCAGCCGCCCTCCGACAGGCGCGTGCACCTGAAGTACCCGGTCGAGGAGGTGGCGGCGCACGCGGCGCGCATCCGCGACGTGCCGCCGGACCGGCGTTAGCAGGCACCGCGACGAAGACAGTCCTTCCGTCGACCCGTTCCATTGTTTAGGCGTATGGCGGAACGGATGTCGGAGAGAGGAAGACCATGACCACCAAGGTGGCGATCGTCACGGGGGCCGCGCGCGGGATCGGGCTGGCGGCGGCCAAGCGGTTCCAGGCGGACGGCTGGAACGTCGTGCTGCTGGACATCGACGCCGAGACCCTCGCCACGGCACAGGCGACCCTGCCCGCCGACCGGACGCTGGCGCTGACCTGCGACGTCTCCGAGCCGGCCCAGGTGGCGGCCGGCGTCGCCGCCACGGTGGAGCGGTTCGGGCGGATCGACGCGGTGGTCAACAACGCCGGCATCGCGGTGTTCAAGCCGCTGCTCGACACCGGCTACGAGGAATGGTCGCGGGTGCTCGCCGTCAACCTGAACGGCCCGTTCCTGATGGTCCAGGCGACCGCCCGGATCATGGCCGAGACCGGCGGCGGGGCGGTGGTCAACATCGGCTCGATCTCCGGCCTGCGCGCCAGCACCCTGCGGGTCGCCTACGGCACCTCGAAGGCGGCGCTGATGCAGCTCACCAAGCAGCAGGCGACCGAGCTCGGCGAGATCGGCGTACGCGTCAACCTGGTCGCCCCGGGCCCGGTCGACACCGCCATGGCCAAGCAGGTGCATACCCCGGCGATCCGGGCCGACTACCACGATGCGATCCCGCTCAACCGCTATGGCCTGGAGGAGGAGATCGCCGAGGCGGTGTTCTTCCTGTGCTCCGACCGGGCCAGCTTCATCACCGGTCAGACCCTGGCGGTCGACGGCGGATTCGACGCCGCCGGCATCGGTCTGCCGACCTTGCGTCGGGGGAACTGAGGGGCGGAATGCCGGGCGCCGCTTGCGGCTCAGGCGGTCCCGATGTCGGAGCGTTCGGCCAGCCGCTTGGCCGCGTGCTCATAGTGGCGGCGGGTGGCGAGGCGGGCCCCCTCGGCATCGCGGTCGCGGATCGCGGCATAGACCTCGTCGTGCTCGGCCCGAACCTGGGCGCCGGTCTCGGCGACCATGGCGTTCTTCACGACGACCGAGCGCAGGTTCTCCATCAGCTTGGCGTCGATCATCTGGATGAACTCGATGAAGTACTCGTTGTCCGAGGCCTCGGCGATGGTGCGGTAGAACGCGGCCTCGGCGTCGACCCGGGCCTCGGCCGCCACCATGCCGCTGCCGGTGGCCCCGGCGAACCGCTCGAGCGCGGCGGCCATCGCCGCCAGTTGTTCGTCGGTTCGGCGCAGGGCCGCCTTGGCGGCGGCGTCGGCCTGCACGCTGGTGCGCAGCGCCAGGAGCTTCACGAGCTGCTGACGCTTGGCGAAGCAGGACGGGCTGATCCGGAACGAGCGCCGCCGCGAGGCGTCCGACACGAAGGCGCCGACGCCCTGGCGGGCCGTGATCACGCCGTCGAACTTCAGCAGCGAGATCGCCTCGCGGACCACCGTGCGGGCAACCCCGAACTGGTCCGAAAGGTCCATCTCGGTCGGCAGCCGGTCGCCCGGTTGCAGGTCGCCGCGCGAGATCGCCTCCAGGATCGAGGAAGCGATCTCGTCCGGCAGCCGCCGTGGCCGGGAAACCGGTTCGAAGATGTCCGCCATTGTTCCGCCCAGCTGCCTTACCGTCTGGAGGCGAACTGTAGCACAAACATCACGCGCCGGCCCGCGGCAGGCCCGGGATCTTGCAGGACGCGGCATGCGGTTTGTCGGCTCTGCCGAACCCCGCCACAATGGGTGCCGACTCGACGGAGGGGACCCGGCATGACGATCGGATTCATCGGCCTCGGCGGCATGGGCGGTGGCCTGGTCAGGAACCTGGCGACCAAGGGGCGGGCGGTCCGGTGTTTCGACCTGGATCCGGCGAAGGTCGAGCGTGCCGCCGGGTTCGGCGCGCTGCCGGCGGCATCGGCTCGCGAGGCCGCCGACGGGGCCCCGATCCTGGCGCTGTGCGTGACCACCGCCGAGGCGGTCGACGCGATCCTGTTCGGTCCGGATGGTGTCGCCGGCCTGCTGCCGGCCGGCGCGGTCGTGCTGGACCACACCACCGTCAATCCCGGCCACGTCGAGCGCATGAACCGCCTGTGCGCCGAGCGCGGGCTGCGCTACGCCGAGGCGCCGATGACCCGCACGCCGATCCACGCCGAGCAGGGCTGCGTCAACGTGCTGTTCGGCGGCGAGGCGGCGCTGCTGGACGAACTGCGGCCGGTGTTCGAGTGTTACGCCGAGAACGTGTTCCATGTCGGGCCGTCCGGCCATGCCATCCGCCTCAAACTGATCCACAACTTCATCGCCTTCGCCAACGTCGCGGCGTTCTGCGAGGGCTTCGCCCTGGCGGCCCGCGAGGGGCTCGACATGACCAAGGTGATCGGCATCATCTCGGCCGCCGGCGGCAAGTCCGGGATGATGGACCTGTACGGCGAGAAGACCCTTCGCCGCGACTTCGCGCCGTACATGTCGCTGGCCAACGCCCAGAAGGACGTGAAGTACTACGCCCGCTGGCTGGAGGAGGCCGGCCTGCCGGGCTTCATGGCGGAGTCGGTGCACCAGACCTACGCGCTGGCCTCGGCGCTCGGCCACGGCGAGGAGGGCTGCACCGCGGTGATCAAGGCCTACGAGCACCTGTCCGGCGTCGAGGCCCGGCTGCCGGACCCGGACGGATCCTGACAGGAGGACGCCATGGTGGACGACACGGACCGTAAGCACCTGCGGCGCTGCCTGGAGCTGGCGCGCGAGGCCCTGGACGCCGGTGACGCCCCGTTCGGATCGGTGCTGGTGGCGGGCGACGGCACGGTGCTGGCGGAGGACCGCAACCGGGTGTCCGGCGGCGACCGCACCCGGCATCCGGAGTTCGCGCTGGCGCGCTGGGCGGCCGGGAACATGGCGCCGGCGGAGCGCGCCGGGGCGACGGTCTACACCTCGGGCGAGCACTGCCCGATGTGCGCGGCCGCCCATGGCTTCGTCGGGTTGGGGCGGATCGTCTATGCCGGCTCGACCAGACAGCTGGTCGGCTGGCGCCAGGAGATCGGGGCCCCGCCGTCGCCGGTCAGTCCGCTGCCGATCCAGCAGGTGGCGCCCGGCGTGGCGGTCGAGGGGCCGGTGCCGGAGTTCGCCGACGAGCTGCGCGAGCTGCACCGGCGCTACGCCGAGCTGACGCGGTGAGCGGCGCTTGCCGGGCTCGCGTTCCGCGTGCTATCGACCAGCGATCGGTTCCACTTTGACTCGGGGAGGGCTGCGCGATGCTGATCTGGCGCTATCGACAGCGCGGCCCCGTTTCCGCCCTGCAAACGCGTTTGCAGGGCTGACCGGGAACTGACGCGCGACATCGTCTTTCGTCTTGGTCCGCCCTTGGTCGGCGCTCTGCGCCATTTCCGGAGTTCGCTCCGGGCGGATCCCGAAAGACGGCATCATGACCCTGATCAGCCTCACCGGCCTCGGCGTCACCCTGGGTGCGCCGCTGTTCCAGGACCTCACCTTCTCCCTCGCCAAGGGCGACCGGCTCGGCCTGGTCGCCGCCAACGGGCGCGGCAAGTCGACCCTGTTGCGCTGCCTCGCCGACCGGCTCGAGCCGAGCGCCGGCCGGATCGTGCGGGCACGCGGGCTGCGGACCGCGCTGGTGCGCCAGGACAACCCTGACGCGCTGCTGCCGCTGACGCTGCGGGCGGTCGCCCTCGACGGGCTGCCCGCGGACACCCGCGACTGGGAGGCGTGGCGGGCCGACGTCACCCTGGACGAGCTGGCGGTTCCCGACGACCTGCGCGACCGGCCGCTCGCCGAGCTGAGCGGCGGCTGGCGGCGGATGGCGCAGCTCGCCCGGGCGCGGGTCGCCGAGCCCGACCTGCTGCTGCTGGACGAGCCGACCAACCATCTCGACCTGGAGCGGATCGCCGGGCTGGAGGCGTGGATCGCCGGCCTGCCGGGCGACATGGCGCTGATCGTCGCCAGCCACGACCGCGCCTTCCTGGATGCGGTCACCACCCGCACCCTGTTCCTGCGCGAGCGCGGCTCGCAGCTCTACGCGCTGCCGTTCTCGCCGGCCCGGCAGGCGCTGGCGAAAGCCGACGCCGCGACCGCGCGCCGGCACGCCGCCGACCTGCAGGAGGCGGCCAAGCTGCGCCGGCAGGCCGCCAAGCTGAACAACATCGGCATCAACTCCGGCTCGGACCTGCTGCAGGTGAAGACCCGGCAGCTCAAGGCCCGGGCCGAGCGGATCGAGGAGGCGGCGCAACCGGCGCACCGCGAGCTGTCGGCCGGTACGGTCCGGCTGTCGGACGGCGGCGCCCATGTCCGGGCGTTGCTGGTGCTGGACGGGGCGGAGGTCGGCACGCCGGACGGGCGGCCGTTGTTCCGGACCGGGCGGCTGGCGATCGCGCCCGGCGACCGGGTGGTGGTGCTGGGGGCCAACGGTGCCGGCAAGTCGCGGCTGCTGGCGGCGGTCGCGTCGGCCGTGGAAGGAATGCCGGCGCCGGGCTTCTGGGCCGCCGGCTCGATCGTTCCGGGGATCTGCGACCAGGAACTGACCCGGCTGGACCGCGACCGTACGCCGTTCGAACTGGTCGCCGGCCGGTTCGAGATCGGCGACCAGCGGGCGCGGTCCCTGCTGGCCGGCGCCGGCGTCGGCCTCGACCTGCAGGTCCGTCCGGTGGCGGCCCTGTCCGGCGGGCAGCGGGCCCGGCTGGCGATGCTGGTGCTGCGCCTGCAGCGGCCGAACTTCTACATGCTCGACGAGCCGACCAACCACCTGGACATCGAGGGCCAGGAGGCGCTGGAGGCCGAGCTGTGCGCCCGCGAGGCGGCCTGCCTGCTGGTCTCGCACGACCGCCGGTTCGTCGAGAACGTCGGCAACCGGTTCTGGCGGATCGAGGGGAAACGGCTGATCGAGCTGGACGGTCCGCCGGGGTGAGCGTCGGGACGGCTCCCGCTATCGTGGGTTCCGGCTCGACCGCGCCGGAGCGGCGCGTTCGTCCGGAATGACGAGAGGGGGAGAGGGATCTCCTCCTTACCCTCCGTCATTCCGGACCGGACCGCCTGTGGCGGGATGGCTCCGGAACCCACCCGCCGCGCCGTCTTCGGACGAACCCTTACTCCGCGGCCGGGCGCGGCTGCAGGGGCGGGTTCACCTCGGCCGGGATCGGGCAGACATAGGGCTGCTTCGCCAGCCGGTCGCGGTGGTCCTTCTTGGCGCGCGCCAACAGCAGCTCGTCGGTGAACAGCATGCGCGCCGTCGCCCCCATCACCTGGGCGGCGAAGGTCATGCCCTTGTGGGCGGCCGGCGCCATGCCCTGGGCGGTGATCTGCCAGGTGTGGCCGGGGGTGCCGATGGCGACGGTCGCGACCCGGGCCTGCACGGTCGGCACCGCCCACGACACGTCGGCCACGTCGGTCGAGCCCATCATGCCGCCGCCCTTGAGGTCGCGCGGGACCACGTAGTCGCACAGCGCCTCGCCGGTGCGCGGCTCGATGCCGGCCCGATGGTAGCTGGCGGCGATGTCCTCGGGCGTCAGGGTGGCCTGGATCTGCCGGGCGTACTCCCGGTCGGCGTCGTCGAACTCGACCCCGCCCAGCCCCTGCATGACCTGCTCCATCGCCTCTTCCAGCGGGGTGTTGCCGAGCAGGTTGGAGACCGCCGAGATCACCTGCGGCTTCACCGTGGTCTCGGTCATCAGGGCCGCGCCCTCGGCGATCTTCTTGACCCGCTCGACCAGCGCCAGCATGCCCGGCAGGTCGGTGGCGCGGACCGTGTAGCGGACCTTGGCGGTGCCCTGGACGACGTTCGGCGCGGTGCCGCCGGCGTCCAGGTAGGCGTAGTGGATGCGGGCCGAGCTCGGCATGTGCTCGCGCATGTAGTTCACGCCGACGTTCATCAGCTCGACCGCGTCGAGCGCGCTGCGGCCGAGATGCGGCGAGGCGGCGGCATGGCTGGTGCGGCCGGTGAAGGTGAAGTCGATGCGGGTGTTGGCCAGGCTGTGGGCGCCGAACACCTGGGTCATGCCGCCCGGGTGCCAGGAGATCGCGGCGTCGACGTCGTCGAAGCACCCGTCGCGCACCATGAACGCCTTGGCGGCGCCGCCCTCCTCGGCCGGGCAGCCGTAGTAGCGCACCCGCCCCGGCGTGCCGGTCTGCTCCAGCCAGTCCTTCAGCGCGCAGGCTGCCAGCAGGGCGGCCGAGCCCAGCAGGTTGTGGCCGCAGCCGTGGCCGGCACCGCCGGCGACCAGCTCCTTCGGCTCGGCGATGTTGGCGACCTGGCTGAGGCCGGGCAGGGCGTCGTATTCGCCGAGGATCGCGATCACCGGCCCGCCTTCGCCGGCCTCGCCCATCACCGCCGTCGGGATCCCGGCCAGCTCCTCGGACACCCTGAAGCCCTTGGCCTTCAGCACCGCCGTGTGCTCGGCGCAGGACCGGTACTCGGCATACAGCGTCTCGGGCATCCCCCAGACGCGGTCGGACAGCTCGACCAGGTCGGAGCGGTGGCTGTCGATGTGGGACAGGATCGGTTCGACGTTCTGCATGACGGGTTCCAAGCGATGGGGGAATGGCCGCGCGCATGGCGCGAAAGGCGGGCAAGTCGGCAAGGATTCCACAGATGCGGGCGCAAGGGGATCGGAATGTTGTCGGCGGCCGGCATCCCGGCGTTGCGCCGGCCCGGGATCGCGCGCAGGTTTGAGTCCCGCCCGCCGAAACCACTCCACATCCTCACGGTGACCCCATGTTCCAGTCGAAGCCGCACCCCGATTCCGTGCTGCACAGCGCCCACTGGGGGACGTTCGCGGCGCACTGGGACGGCCGCGACGTCGAGATCACGCCGTATCCGGGCGACCCGGCACCGTCGCCGATCCTCGGCAACTTCCGCGGCGCGCTCCGCCACCAGGCCCGGATCCGCAAGCCGATGGTGCGCAAGGCCTGGCTGGACAACGGCCCGGGTCCGCAGCGCCGGCGGATCGGCGATCCGTTCGTCGAGTGCGAGTGGGACACCGTGCTCGACCTGCTGGCAGGCGAGCTGGCGCGGGTGCGCGACGGCTTCGGGCCGCAGGCGATCTTCGGCGGCTCCTACGGCTGGTCGAGCGCCGGCCGCTTCCACCACGCCCAGAGCCAGATCCACCGGTTCCTGAACGTCGCCTGCGGCGGCTACGTCCGCTCGGTCAACAGCTACAGCGCCGGCGCCTCGGGCGTGATCCTGCCGCATATCCTGGGCTCGTTCGAGGGCGTGTCGCGGCGCAACGTCACCTGGGACCAGATCCGCGAGCACACCGACCTGGTGCTGGCGTTCGGCGGCATGGCGGTGAAGAACTCGATGATCGCCGGCGGCGGCATCAGCCGGCACGTCGAGCCCGGCGCCATGCTGGCGGCGGCCCGGCGCGGCTGCCGTTTCGTCACCGTCGGCCCGCAGCGCGACGACCTGCCGGAGGAGGCTGCCGCCGAGTGGCTGCCGCTCCGCCCCGGCACCGACGTGGCGGTGATGCTGGCGATGGCCCACACCCTGCTTGCCGAGGACCGGCACGACCGGGCGTTCCTGGACCGCTACGCCACCGGCTTCGAGCCGTTCGCCCGCTACCTGCGGGGCGTGACCGACGGCCGGCCGAAGGACGCGGACTGGGCGGCGGCGATCTCCGCCGTGCCGGCCGACACCATCCGCGAACTCGCCCGTGCCCTGGTGGCCGGGCGCAGCCTGATCGTGGTCTCGCATTCCCTGCAGCGTGCCGAGTTCGGCGAGCAGCCGGTGTGGGCGGCGGCGGCGCTGGCGGCGATGGTCGGCCAGATCGGCCTGCCGGGCGGCGGCTACAACTACGCGCTCGGCACCCTCGGCCACACCGGCCGGCGCAACGTCGCGGTCCCGACCCCGACCCTGTCGCAGGGCCGGAACCCGGTCGAGGCGTTCATCCCGGTCGCCCGCATCTCCGACATGCTGCTGAACCCTGGGGCGCCGTTCGACTACAACGGCCGCCGCCTCGAGTATCCCGACATCCGGCTGGTGTACTGGGCCGGCGGCAACCCGTTCCACCACCACCAGGACCTGGCCCGCCTGCACCGCGCCTTCGACCGGCCGGAGACCATCGTGGTGCACGATCTGGCCTGGACGCCGATGGCGCGCGTCGCCGACGTCGTGCTGCCGGCGACCATGACCCTGGAGCGCGACGACATCGGCGCTGCCGGCACCGACCCGCTGATGGTCGCGATGCGGCGGGTCGCGCCGGCGGTCGGCGAGGCGCGCGACGACTACGCGATCTTCTCCGACCTGGCCGAGCGGCTGCAGGCCGGGGCGGCGTTCACCGAGGGCCGCACGGTGATGGAGTGGCTGGCCCATCTGTACGAGCCGACCCGCCGGGCGCTGGCCGAGCTCGGGGCCGACGCGCCGTCGTTCGAGGCGTTCTGGGAGCGCGAGTCGATCGAGCTGCCGCAGGCGCCCGACGACGGCGGCATGCTGCGCGGCTTCCGCACCGACCCGGAGGCCAACCCGCTGCCGACGCCGAGCGGCCGGATCGAGATCTTCTCCGAGACCATCGCCGGCTTCGGCTACGACGACTGTCCGGGCCACCCGGTGTGGATGCCGTCGACCGAGCAGCCGGACGAAGCGGCACCGCTGTGGCTGATCGCCAACCAGCCGGCGACCCGGCTGCACAGCCAGCTCGACTTCGGCGGCTACAGCCAGTCGCGCAAGGTCGGCGGCCGCGAGGTCGCGCGCCTGCACCCGGACACCGCGGCGGCCCGCGGCATCGCGACCGGCGACGTGATCCGGATCTTCAACGCCCGCGGCGCCTGCCTGGCGGCGGCCGAGCTGTCGGACGCGGTGATGCCGGGCGTGGTCCACCTGCCGACCGGCGCCTGGTTCGACCCGGCGCCCGGCGGCGAGGGTGTGGATGACGAGGCCGGCGCGTTCTGCGTGCACGGCAACCCGAACGTCCTGACCCGCGACGTCGGCACCTCGCGCCTGGCCCAGGGCTGCTGCGGCCAGGTCACCGTGGTGGAGTGCGAGAAATACGCCGGCGAGGCGCCGGCGGTTCGGGCCCATGTGCCGCCGGTGGGGGCGTAGGGGAGGCTCTGGAAAGGAGCAGGGTTGGCGGGTTTGGGTGGGAAGCGGTCGTTCGGGAACCGAACTGGCAATGTCAGATAGGCGCCACAAAGCGGTCTTTGCTTGTCAGGGAGCGCAGCCGGCAATTGAGACCATAGCGGCTTGACGAGTTTCGCCACGGTAATCCTGTATCCTACCAGTCACGGTGATCACAGTCCTCCGATTGACCATTCATCCCATGGCACTCCATTCGAGAGCCTGCCCGCCGCAATCTCCCGAGCGACAGTCGAAGAATAAGTTGAGAGAGGCCATGGTCGCATTGAGCCAGATCCGCTTCCTCCAAGATTCGCCAGTCGGAAGTAGTCGGCAATGTCACGGACGTTCGGGTCTGCCCATGCAATTTGGCGGGTCAGGTCGTTGAGCAGGGCACCAACCGGACGGAAGGTGGTATCTTGCGATGCTGAATCGTGCGAACTGCAGCTCATTGCCGTCATTGGACCACATGCGGCACCGAACACCTTAGTCAACTCTGCTTCGGTGTCTGGATTCCAAGCAGCCTCGTAGCGCGATATCAACATCTTGGACCAAGTCGCCAGATCAGCGACACATAGGACATCCATCTCGAGCCGAGGATGCGCAACTTTGGACGCCGTCGCCTCAAGAGCACTTTGGATATTCTCGATGGGTTTTGATTTTTCACCCTTCCAACTGTGAGAATGCGCAAGAAGTCCATAGATGAGCGGTGATCGGAGTTCAACGCGCGGGCTCCCTTCTCGGGGGGCGTAAAGCCCCTTGAATTCAGCGCATCTTATTATCGACGCTGTCACGTGCGCGGCGGTGATAGTGGTCTTGCATTCAAACGCTGCAGCCACACCGCCTGCCAACCAGATCTTCTTCTCCAGGAGCTTTCTTGGGTACGCAGGCTTAAGCACAACGACGTCGATCTGCGGCGACATCCGCCCGTCGTGTCCGATCAGCCTGCCCTTGGTCTCGACGTGATAGGCTGGCGGCAACCACTCCTTGAAAAGTCTTGCCCAATTTTCCTCGCCTTCATCGCCTGCGGTCCCGGGATCCTGTGCAGCGCGTGCGTAGATACGATCGTATTCAGATCCCATCTCATTCGTAATCTGCGCCATGAAACTATGAAGGTCGTGATCGGGCATGCTTCGATGCCTTTCTGAAATCAGGTCCGACAACCGGCATCATAACGTGTGAATTCTTGACTGACGCCGTGCCTAGGAAATCACGAAGGGAATTTCGACCCAGGCAATATCCTCTTTGTGCCAAAAGCCGCCATCACGATCCTGAAGCGCCGACGGCGGCAATGGGTCGACTCCGGTCGCTTGGTTTCTCTCCCGCTATCCCCCACCCCTGACCCGCTCCACCGCCGCCAGCACCCGGGTCGGCGTCGCCGGGGCGTCCAGCTCGACCTTCGCGCCCGGCGGCCCGACGCTCGCCACCGCGTCGCGGATCGCCAGCCAGACCGACAGCGCCAGCATCAGCGGCGGCTCGCCGACCGCCTTGGAGCGCATCACCGTGGCCTCGCGGTTCGGGGCGTCCGCCAGCAGCCGGGTGTTGAACACCGGCGGCACGTCGCGCGAGCCGGGGATCTTGTAGGTCGACGGGCCGTGGGTGCCGAGCCGGCCGCGGTCGTCCCACCACAGCTCCTCCGAGGTCAGCCAGCCCATGCCCTGCACGAACGCGCCCTCGATCTGGCCGCGGTCGATCGCCGGGTTCAGCGAATTTCCGCAGTCCTGCAGCAGCTCGGCGCGCAGCACCCTGAGCTCGCCGGTCAGGGTGTCGATCGCCACCTCGGCCGCCGCCGCCCCGTAGGTGAAGTAGAAGAACGGCCGGCCGGTGCAGGTGGCGGCGTCCCAGTGGATCTTCGGGGTGCGGTAGAAGCCGGTCGACGACAGCGACACCCGACGGCTCCAGCAGAGCTGCGCCAGCTCGCCGAACGACAGGCTCTCGTTGCGGGCGAACACCCGGCCGTCGTCGAACGTCACCTCGCCGGCCGGCACGCCGAAGCGCTCGGCCATCACCTCGACCATGCGGCCCCTGATGGTCTCTGCGGCGGCCAGCGCCGCCATGCCGTTCAGGTCCGACCCCGACGACGCCGCGGTCGCCGAGGTGTTCGGCACCTTGGCCGTGCTGGTGGCCGACACCCGGACCCTGTCGACGTCGATCTTGAACGCCTCGGCCACCACCTGGGCGACCTTCACGAACAGGCCCTGGCCCATCTCGGTGCCGCCGTGGTTCAGGTGCACGCTGCCGTCGGTGTAGACGTGCACCAGGGCGCCGGCCTGGTTCAGGGTCGGCAGGTTGAACGAGATGCCGAACTTCACCGGCACCGTCGCCAGGCCCTTCTTCACGACCGGGCTGCTGGCGTTGAAGGCGTCGACCGCGGCGCGCCAGCCGGGCAGGTCGACGCTGCGCGCCAGCTCGCCGGTCACGCGCTCGATGATGTTGTCCTCGACCGTCATGCCGTAGGGCGTGACGTTGTTCGCCTCGACGCCGTAGAAGTTGCGGGCCCGCACGGTGTCGAGCGGCAGCTTCAGGTGCCGCGCCACGTCGTCGAGGATCGCCTCGATCGCGAACATGCCCTGCGGCCCGCCGAAGCCGCGGAACGCGGTGTTCGAGACCTTGTTGGTCTTGCAGGCGAGGCCGGTCACCCGGATGTCGGGGATCCAGTAGCAGTTGTCGGAGTGGCAGAGCGCGCGGGCGACTACGGCCGGCGTCAGGTCGGCGATGTTGCCGGCGTCGCCCGCCAGCACGAGGTCCAGGGCCAGCAGCCGGCCGTCGGCGTCCAGCCCGACGTCGTAGCGGATCAGGAACGGGTGGCGCTTGCCGGTGGCCAGCATGTCGTCGTCGCGGGGCAGGCGCAGCTTGACCGGCCGTCCGGCCTTCCAGGCCAGCAGGGCGGCGATGCCGGCGATTATGGTCGCCTGGCTCTCCTTGCCGCCGAACGCGCCGCCCATGCGCCGCACCTCGACGGTCACCTGGGCGAACGGCAGGCCCAGCAGGTGGGCGACGCCGTGCTGCACCTCGGTCGGGTGCTGGGTCGAGGAATAGACCTGCATGTCGCGGTCCTCGCCCGGCACCGCGATGGCGATCTGGCCCTCCAGGTAGAAATGATCCTGGCCGCCGCAGCGCACCTCGCCCGACAGCCGCAACGGCGCGAGGCCGAGGGCGGCTTCCGGGTTGCCGCGCGCCATCACCTGCGGCGGGGCAACGAACGATTCCGCCGCCAGCGCCTCCTCGACGCTCAGCACCGCCGGCAGCTCCTCCCAGTCGACCGCGACCAGGGCGGCGGCTTCGCGGGCCGCCTCCAGGGTCTCGGCGGCGATCGCGGCGACCGGGTGGCCGGCGTACTCGGCGACGCCCTCGGCCAGCGCCGGCTCGCCCTTCAGGATCGGGCCGATATCGTTGACGCCGGGGATGTCGCCGGCGGTGACCGCGGCGACCACGCCGGGCACTTCCAGCGCGGCGGCCAAGTCGATCGCGCGGATCCGGGCGTGGGCGTGCGGGCTCAGCACCAGGGCGGCGTGCAGGGCGTTGGTGGGGAGCGGCATGTCGTCGAGATACACCGCCCGGCCGCTGACGTGCCCGGCGGCGCTGTCGTGCCGGACCGAGGCGTGCGCGCCGCGGCGCGGGGAGGTGGGGGCGTTCATGGGGCCTCCGCGGTGACAGAGGCCGGTCGCTTCGTGGGTTCCGGATCGACCGCGCCGGGGCGGCGCGCCCGTCCGGAATGACGACAGAAGAAGAGGCTGCCCGCTTCCCGACCTTCATTGTCGTCATTCCGGACCGGATCGCCGTAGGCGAGACGGATCCGGAACCCACGAAGCGACGGGCGTTGCCTCGTGCCCAACATCACAGCGCCTCCAGCCGGACCGGGGCCGGCGCGTCGCACGTCTCCATCTGCAGCCGGCGCAGCAGGTTGGCGGCCGCCGCCAGCCGGTACTTCGTGGTCGCGCGCTGGTCGTCGATCGGGCTGAAGTCCTGCGCCACCGCCGCTTCGATGCCGGCGAGCGCGGAGACCGTCCACGGCCGGCCGACCAGCGCCGCCTCGACCGCCGCCGCGCGCGCCGTGGTCGCGGCCATGCCGCCGTAGTACGCCCGCAGCTCGGTCAGCACCCCGTCCGCGACCGTCAGCCGGAACGCGGCGACCACTGCCGAGATGTCCTGGTCGAAACGCTTCGACAGCTTGTAGGCGACGAAGTGCTGCCCGGCTGCCAGGCGGGGGATGCGGATCGCCGCGATCACCTCGCCGGGCCGCAGCACGGTCCGGCGGTAACCGGTCACGAAGCCGTCGGCCGACACCGTGCGCCGGCCCGCGGCCGAGACCAGCTCGACCGCGGCGTCCAGCGCCATCAGGCAGGGCGGGGTGTCGCCGATCGGCGAGGCGTTCGCCAGGTTGCCGGCGATCGTGCCGAGGTTGCGGATCTGCCGCGAGCCGATCCGCCGCACCAGCGCGCCGAACGCCGGGAAGGCGGCGTCGAGATGCGGCAGCGCCGCGCTGTAGGTGACGGCGCCGCCGAGCACCAGCGCGTCGCCGGTCGTCTCGATCCGCCGCAACTCCGGCACCCGGGCGGTCGAGATCACCACGTCCGGCCGGGCGCGGCGCTTGGTGACGGCGATGCCGAGGTCGGTGCCGCCGCCGAGGATCCAGGCATCCGGGTGGGCGGCCGCGACCGCGGTCAGCTCGTCGAGGGTGTCGGGTGCGAGGAACCGGCGGGAGCCGTCGCCGAACGCGGTGCCGGCCCGGATCGGATCGCCGGCCGCGACCGGCGCGCCGACGGCGATGATCCGACAGGCCTCGACGATCGGCCGGTAGCCGGTGCAGCGGCAGAGATTCCCGGCCAGCGCCTCGTGGATCAGGCCGTCGTCGGCCGGCTCGCCCCCTTGGCCGTAGGCGAACATCGCCATGGCGAAGCCGGGCGTACAGAACCCGCACTGCGTCGCGTCGGACTCGGCGAGCGCGGTCTGCACCGGGTGCGGCGTGCCGTCCGGCCCGCCGAGCCCCTCGACCGTCACTACCGAGCAGCCGTCGAGCTGTGGCAGCAGCATCAGGCAGGAATTGACGGCGCGCCAACCGCCGCCCGCCGATGCGATCGCGATCGTGCAGGCGCCGCAGTCGCCCTCGGCGCAGCCCTCCTTGGTGCCGGTCAGGTGGCGGGTCTCGCGCAGCCAGTCGAGCACGGTGGCGGTGGGCGAGGTGCGCTCCACCGCGACCTCCTGCCCGTTCAGCCGGAACCGGACCGCTCCCTTGATCATCCGGTCAGCTTACACGCGTTGCGGGCAAGCGCCAGACGCCGCCGACTACGCCGCGGCGCTGCCCGACGAGCGGAATGCCCAGCGGGTCATCCGGCGCTCGACCAGCGCGAACACGCCGTACATGGCGATGCCCTCGACCGCCAGCGCGACCAGCCCGGCGAACACCAGCGGCATCTGGAAGTTCGAGCCGGCCTGCGCCATCAGGAAGCCGATGCCGGCGTTGGCGGCGATGGTCTCGGACACCACCGAGCCGACGAAGGCCAGCGTGATCGCCACCTTCAGCGCGCCGAACAGGTACGGCGTGGTCCGCGGGATCCCGACCTTCAGCATGATGTCGAGCTTGCGGGCGCCGAGCGCGCGCAGCACGTCCTCCAGCTCCGGCTCCATGGTGGCGAGGCCGGTGGCGACGTTGACCACGATCGGGAAGAACGAGATCAGGAACGCGGTCAGGATCGCCGGGACCTCGCCGATCCCGAACCAGATCACCAGCACCGGCACCACCGCCACCTTGGGGATGGTGTTGAAGCCGACCATCACCGGGTAGATGCCGCGGTAGACCGTGCGCGACCAGCCGACCACCAGCCCCAGCGCGATGCCGAAGACGACCGCGAGAGCGAAGCCGGCCATGGTGGTCCACAGCGTCACCAGCGAATGCCGCAGCACCGGCCGCCAGTACTGCACCAGGGCGCCGAACACCTCGGACGGTGCCGGCAGGATGAACGGGTCGACCTCCAGCAGCCGGCAGGTCGCCTCCCAGACCGCGAACAGGGCGACGGTGAACCAGACCGGCGCCAGGCGTTCCAGGGTCGCGGTCATGCCGCCCTCACATCGGCGATGCGGCCGCGCAGCTCGTGCACCAGGTCGACGAAGCCGGGCTCGAAGCAGACCTCGAGGTCGCGCGGGCGCGGGAACTCGACCCGGCGGGTGGTGACGATCCGGCCGGGGCGGGCGCTCATCACGTGGATGGTGTCGGCCAGGAACGCGGCCTCGCGCAGGTCGTGGGTCACCAGGATCACCGTGAAGCCGATGCGCTGCCAGAGGTCGCGCAGCACGCACCACAGCTCCTCGCGGGTGAAGGCGTCGAGGGCGGCGAACGGCTCGTCCAGCATCAGCAGCGCCGGCTCGTGGATCAGCGCCCGGCACAGCGAGGCGCGCTGCTGCATGCCGCCCGACAGCTCCCACGGGAAGCGGTCGCCGAAGCCGCCGAGGCCGACGGTCGCCAGCAGCTCCTCGGCGCGCTGCCGGTACTGCTTCTTCTCGGCCCGGAACCGGCGGCGGTGCGGTTCGACGATCTCCAGCGGCAGCAGCACGTTGTCGATCACCGAGCGCCACGGCAGCAGGTTCGGGTTCTGGAACGCCATGCCGGCGATCTTCACCGGCCCCCCGACCGCGGCGCCGTCGACCGCGACCCGGCCGGCGGTCGGCCGTACCAGCCCGGTGACCAGCTTCATCAGGGTCGACTTGCCGCAGCCCGACGGGCCGACCACGGCGGCGAACTCGCCGCGCCCGACCGAAAGGCTGGCACCCTGCAGGGCCGTCACGTCGCCCGATGCGCCCCCACCGGATCGACCGGGGTAGGTCAGGGTGACGTCGTCGAGGGCGACGAAGGGGGTGCTCATGCAGGGGCTCCGATGCCCGTCGCGACGTGGGTCCCGGGTCCGTTCCGCCTGCGGCGAACCGGCCCGGGATGACGGCGGAGAAAGGGCGACGATAGATGCGGAAGGATGGGCGGAATTCCCCCACCCCCTGTCGTCATCCCGGACGGCCCGCCGAAGCGGGACGATCCGGGACCCACCCGCCGCTCCATCGCCACGGCCACTACTTCAGCATGCGGTCGGCCGCCGCCGGCAGGTATTCGGCGGTGAACACGTCCTCCGGCTTCGGGCGGTTGGTGAACTCGTAGGTCACCGCGATCTGGTCGATCGAGGCGGCCAGCCTAGCCGGGTCGACGGCGCCGAAGCCGTTGGCCATCACCCACGGCGTGGCGATGTTGTCGCGGATCGCCATCTTCAGGCGGGCCAGCTCGGTCGCCCGGTCGGCGGTCTCGTTGCGCTTCATGACCGAGTCGATGGCGCTGTCCGGGTCCTTCACCGTGTCCTGCATGCCCTTGATGGTGGCGCGCACGAACCTGGCGACGACCTCCGGGTTGGCGGCGGCGAACTCCGGGTTGACCATGATGGCATTGCCGTACAGCACCAGGCCGTAGTCGGCCATCAGCATGACCTTGATGTCCTCCGGCTTCACGCCGCGGAGCTGCAGGTTGAAGTAGGACGAGAACGAGAAGCCGGTGATGGCGTCGACGTCGCCGTTGGCCAGCATCGGCTCGCGCACCGGGAAGCCGACGTTCTCGATGGTCACCTTGGCGGCGTCGATGCCGTTCTCCTTCACGAACGCCTTCCACTGGGCGTAGGCGCCGTCGGGGGCCGGGGCGCCGAGGATGCGGCCCTCCAGGTCCTTCGGCTTGGCGATGCCGGTCCTGGCAACCGTCACGATCGCGAACGGCGGCCGGTCGTAGACCATCAGCACCGCCTTGACCGCCTTGTCCGGGTTCTGGTCGCGGAACTTCACCAGCGAGTTGATGTCGAAGAAGCCGAGCGGGTAGGTGCCGGCGGCCACCCGGCCGATGCCGGCGACCGAGCCCGGGCCGGTGTCGACGGTGACGTCCAGCCCCTCGGCCTTGTAGTAGCCCTTGTCGATGGCGACGAAGTAGGGCGCCGACGGTCCCTCGAACTTCCAGTCCAGCGCGAACTTGACCGCCGTGTCGGCGAGCGCCGCTCCGGCCGTGGCCAGGGTGAATACCGCAAACGTCGCAAATGCGGCCATCGCCGCGCCGATCCGATGCATCCGCATGGTCCCTGCTCCCTCGTGTTGCCGCCGTCCGCCGGCGAAGCGCCCGCCCGATCCGCAAGCCCTGTGCCATCGGCCCAAGCGGCGGATCGTCGAGCGCCGCCGCGATCCGGTGCCCAAGGCGAGGGCAGAAGAGCGTCTGCAGTGCTCAATCATACGCCAGTGCGGTCGTCCGGATGCTGTCGGACCGAAACGGATTTCGCCGACGGCGAAGTGTCCGCACAAGTCCGGGCAGCCCGCCGGTGGACCGGGCCTTAGCCTATCAGAGGTTGCGACGGCAGTGACTGCGGTGCAAGACTTCCGAGAGTGGGTCGAAGTCGAGCGGCAATGATTGTCTTGGACAGAGTGACTCTGCGCCGTTGCTCGATTGGTCATCAGGACGATCTGCACCGAAACGATCAGGTCGATGAGGGTCGGTAGATGTCTGTTGCTCCGCCCAAAGACGAAGGCGCGGCTGACCCGCCCCGGGAACCGGGGTCGTCGGGCGGTTGGGAGGCCGTCAAGAAGCTGTGGTCAAAGCCTATCGCAACGGCGGTGCTGGCGCTGATCGTTCCGTTCGTCGCCTTGAGCGAGACGTCGCTGAAGGCGATCTTCGCTGCCTGGTTCGACGAGTGTCGCCTGATCATCGAGAAGGATGCCCCGCAGCGCGGGAAGGATCCGGGCACTACGGTCGTGCCCGTGAGGCTGATCGCCGTCGGCAACGCGCCGCAGACGTTGAACCTGGGATTCTCGACGGGCACGCAGAAGGCGCTTCGCGGCGTGGTCTTCGAGCGCGACTACCAAGCCGAGAACTTGGCGTTTCACGGTCTGTCCGGCCAGCCCTGCCCGGGCGACCTCTGCAAGGACCCAGCCTCAACCAACAAGGAAGCGGCCCCGTTTTCCGACGTTGTCGTAAAGATCGCCGACTTCAACCAGAACCTCTCCTACGCCTTCAGTGTCCTGGTCGAGAAGAACGTCGCCAAGTCAGGTGCCGGTGACCGCCTCGATGTCTTCGTTCTGTACGAGCCAATCCAGCTTGCGAAGGCAAGTGGGGTCAGCCCGGTCGTTTGCCGCGCCGAGCGGGCGTCGGTTTTCAATCTCTGGCCGAGGCTCGGGCCGTGGTCCAGGTTTGCGGCGCTCTGCGCCGTCTTTCTGATCCTGACCGCGATTGCGACCCGGCTGCGGTCGACCACACAATGATGTTGCCAGCGGGGGTGGCTATGTCACGGGCATCCTGTCGAATACGCACCATTCGATGGCTGGTCGGTGTACTGCTTGCGGCCGGTCTGGCCGGCCGGGGCGGTGTGGCGGTCGCCGAATCGGTCGTCCTGACCTTCAACGGACACAAGATCGAGGCCGACGGTGCAGAGGCGATCATGACCGACCTGCAGTTCTCGGCCGTGTCGCCGCACGGAGCCGCCTGCGACGACATCGGCGACGAGAACGGTGTGCTGCGGTGCGAGATCCCGTGCGACACGTCGTCGGTCCTGACCAAGCTCGTGCAGGTCTCGCCGGTTCGCCGCGACAGCTACAGTGTCACGCCCGCCCAGCCGCAAGCGCGCCTCAGGGGATGCTCTGTGGATCCGGCCCGGATCAGCATCGTCTACACCCACCTGCGGCATCTGTCGGAACTTGCGCAGTCACGGCTGCGCCGGATCGTCGCGAAGAGCGTCGCGTTGCAGCCGATAGACGTCGCCGGATTGACGAACTCGGTGGCTGTGGCAAGCGCTCTCGCAGCCCATGTCAGCGATCGGACGGATGAACAGGACATCGTGGACTTCGCCGAAATCACCGCAGATCTCGCGGCCTACGAGCAGGGGCTGGGCAATGCTGCCGCGGCCAAGCAGTACGCTGCCTATTCGACGGCGGCGAGCAACGTCATGATCGCGGATGTGGCGCGGTTCTATGGCAAGGAGATCGAGATCCGGCAGTCGGGACTCTTCGGCGACTACTTCAAGAACGTCGAATCGGTATCCGGTCTGCCGAAGAACGATCAGGCCGTTCCCGAAGTCCCGACCGCGCTCCGCGACCGCACCGACGACTTCTTCACTGCCGCGGCCAGGAACAAGAAGCTCGGGTTCGAAACCAGGAAGGGCCTCGGGGACGTCTGGATCGCGCATCGCCAGCTCGAGCGGTAAGCGGGGCTCGCGGAACAGGGTCCAGTTCCCGGTCGCGGCCGGCACTGCCTCTTGATCGCAGCCGTGCGGACGCGCTTATCTCGGCTGGTGGGGCCATAGACGCCCAGCGCGCAGCAACGCCCGGGGGCGGTTTGTGACCGGATACAACGCGTGATCAGCCGCCGCGCCGTCTGGTCGCTGGCCATTGCCGAGACCGTGGTGTGGGCCGGCACGCTCTACCTGTTCCCGGCCCTGCTGACCCATTGGGAGGCCGATCTCGGCTGGTCGAAGACCACGCTGGCCGGCGCCTTCACCCTGGCGGTGCTGATCTCCGCCGCGTCCGCCCCGGTCGCCGGCCGGCTGATCGACGCCGGCCACGGGGTGCGGCTGCTGACCTGGGGAACCGTGGCGGCGGCGGTGCTGGTCGCGCTGCTCTCGCAGGTCCGCGAAGTCTGGCAGTTCTATGCGGTGTGGGCGGTGCTCGGCGTCGCCGCCGCGGCCTGCCTGTACGAGCCGTGCTCGGCCTTCCTGGTGCGGACCCAGGGCGCCGACGCCCGGCGGGTGCTGACCCTGATCACCCTGGTCACCGGCTTCGCCAGCGCGCTGGCGTTCGCCGGCGCCAACGCGATCGCCGGGCCGTGGGGCTGGCGGGCGGCGGTGCTGGCGTTCGCGGCGATGATGCTGGTGGTGGCGACGCCGCTGTTCCATCTCGGCGGGCGCGATGCCGACCGCGGCACCGCCGACCTGCGGGTCGGGCCCGCCCGGGCCGGCTCCGGCGCCCTGCACGCGGCGCTGCGGCGGCCGGCGTTCTGGCTGCTGGCGACGGCGTTCCCGATGATCGCGCTGAACCACGGCATCCTGATCACCCACCTGCTGCCAATGCTGGCCGAGCGCGGGGTGTCGCCGGGGGTGGCGGTGCTGGCGGCGTCCGGCATCGGGCCGATGCAGGTGGTCGGCCGGCTGCTGATGATGTCGGTCGAGCGCCGGGTCTCGATGAACGTGGTGTGCGGCCTGTCGTTCGCGCTGATGGCGGGCGGGGTGGTGGCGCTGATCCTGGCCGAGGCCTCGCCGGTGCTGCTGGCGGTGTTCGTGATCCTGGAGGGGGCCGGCTACGGCGTCACCGCGATCACCCGTCCGGTGGTGTCGGCGACGGTGCTGGGGCGCGACGGCTTCGGCGCGATCTCCGGGGCGCTGGCGTTGCCGTTCATCACCGCCAGCGCGATGGCGCCGACCCTGGCCGCCGCGGTCTGGTCGGTCGCCGGCTACGACGCCGTGCGCATCGGCTTGCTCGGCCTGCTGGCGGTGGCGGCGGTCAGCTTCTTCCTGGCGATCGCGTCGAGCCGGCGACGGTGACCGCCCGCGGAGAGGTCGCCGCGGGCGGTCCCGACGAGCGGTCGGATCAGTACCGGGCGTACACCTTGTCGCCGCCTTCGGCGCCGAACAGCACGACCGCGTAGGGTTCCCCGGTCCGGCCGTCCATGCCCGGCGCATCCGCCGGCATGCCGGGCACCGACAGGCCGCGCGCCTTCGGGCGCTCGGCGAGCAGGCGCCGGACGTCGGACGCCGGCACGTGGCCCTCGACCGTGTAGCCGCCGACCCTGGCGGTGTGACACGAGGCGTACTGGTCGGGCACGCCGGCCATCTCCTTCATCGGCTGCACGTCGTCGACGTCGTGCACCTTCACCGAGAAGCCGGCGGACTGCATGTGCCGGACCCAGCCGGCGCAGCAGCCGCAGCTGGGCGATTTCCAGACCTCGACCTCCTCCTGCGCCGCGGCCGGCATGGCCGCGACGAGCGGCACGCTGAACGCGACGGCACCGAGGGCCAGGAGACCGGCCGCGGCGGAGCGCAGGGACCTTCTGATGGTCATCGATACCTCCAAGGCGCGCGGCCGGTATGTCACATCATGCCCATGGGGCCGGACAGCAGCGCATCGGCCTTGGCCCGCTGATCCTCCGACAGGGCATCGTACAGCGGCCGGACCGCCTGCTCGACCGTCTTCAGGGCGTCGCCGCGGGCCGACATCATGGCGGCCATTCCGGCGATCCGGTCGGGCCAGGGCTTAACGCCCGACTGCATCCGCTCGGCCATCTTCTGGTGCATGGCCCGCATGGTCTCGGCGTTCGCCCGCAGGGCGGTCGCGAAGGCGTCCCATGCCGGTTGCTGGGCCTCGGTGATGCCGATTTCGGCCTTCAGGAAGGCGATGCGCCCTTCCACATGCTCGAACGGCAGGCCCATGCCGCCGCGCATCATCGCCATCATCGGCATGCCGCCGGCGCCGCCATGCATCTGCTGCATCATGGCGGGGCCCATCGAGCCGCCCATCATGCCGCCACCCATCATGCCGCCCCCCATGGCGGCCGGCGGGGTCGGTTGGTCGGTCGTCGCGGCCGGTCCGGCCTGTCCGGCCTGTCCGGCCGAATGGTGCGCCGGTTGCTGGGTCTGGGCCTGGGCGACGGTGGTTGCCGCCAGCAGCGCGACGGCGGGAAGTGTCATGCGAAGGAAGCGGGTCATGGCATTCTCCAGAGGGCGCTCAGCGCCGAACGGCGGGCGGCCCGGGTCAACGGGTGATGCATCGACGGAAAGCCGGGGCAGGGTCTCGCCCCGGCCGCGTCAGGCGCCGGATTTCGGCGGACGCATGCCGGGATCGGGCTCGGCGCCGACGAGCCGGTCCACCGCCGACGACCGGTTTGCCGGAGTCCCGGGGCCGGTCGACACGACTGCGCCGTGCGGCGGCGGGGCGCCGTAGGCGGACAGGCATTGGGGGTGGGAACAGCAATGGCGGTCGCCGGCAGGATCGCCGCGGCAATCGCCGTCGTCGGTGGTCATGCGGTCACGGCCGATGCTGGCGACGCAGGTTGTCCCCTCGCCGCCTTCCGCGCACGACGCCGCGGCCATGCCGGGATGGATTTCGGCGAAGCCCGGGGCGGGGGCGGAGACCAGCGATGCCAGCACCAGCAGGCACGCCATCGCCACACGTATCAGACTGCCGCAGCCCTGCATCGATCCGGTCCGACTGTTCCCTGCCGAGATGGCTTCGCATCGTCGCTCGCGCAACCCTGCGCCGCCGCCGGGCCGAAACCATTGATGCAGGTCAAGCGACGATACCGCTCAGCTCCCCCGGTAGGTCGTGTAGCCCCAGGGCGTGGCCAGCAGCGGCACGTGGTAGTGGCCCTCGGGCTCGGCGATGGCGAACCGGATCGGCACCACGTCCAGGAACGGCGGGTCGGCCAGCGGCACCTCCAGCCCGGCGAAGTAGCCGGCGAGGTCGAAGCGCAGCTCGTAGCGGGCGATCGGCAGCGGCCGGCCGGCGATCAGCGGCGCGTCGGTGCGGCCGTCGGCGTTGGTCATGCCGCGCGCCACCGGGCGCCGTTCCTCGCCCCACAGCTCGAACAGCTCGACCGCCACGCCCTCGGCCGGGCGGCCGCGATGGGTGTCGAGCACATGGGTCGACAGCCGGCCCACCACCGGCAGCCGGTCGGCGGCGGTCACCTTCTGGTCGAGCCGCAGGGCGCCGATCCGCAGCACCTCCTCGAGCGCGGTGGCGAGCTCGGCCTCCGGGGTGTTGTCCAGTCGCCGGGCGAACCGGCGCAGGATCGATTCCTTGCCGTGCCGGCGCACGCAGACGATGAACGGGAACCCGAACCTGGCGTGGTAGGCGGCGTTCAGCTCGTGGAACCGCTGGAACTCGGCGTCGGTCAGCCGGTCGAGCCCGGCGCTGGCCTGCTCGGCGGTGGATTCGTCGGTCAGGTCGCCGGCCCGGGCGGCCTTGCCGGCCAGGTCCGGGTGGCCGCGCACCAGCGCCAGGCGACGCTCCACCGGAGCCCCGCGGATGGCGGCGCAGAGCGCGGCGTGGAGGTCGGCGAGGCTGGCGTACGGCCGGCCGGAGGCGGCCGCCTCGACCACCCAGGGTGCGTGCTCGAACACCCCGCCGAGCGCTGAAACGAAGCCGGCGTCGTCCAGGCGGTTGAGGTCGTCGAGGGTGATGGCGTCGGTCATCGCTGCTGCTCCGGGCCGGGCGCGCCGGCGGCCAGCCAGGCGGCCAGCACGGCCCGCTCCTCGGGCCGGATGTCGGTGACGTTGCCGGGCGGCATGGCCGACGAGCGGACGGCGTTCAGGCCGATCATCTGGGCATGGGCGCGGATGCGCTCGGGCGTGTCGAGCTTGACGCCCTTCGGGGCCGCGGGGATGCCGTCCCAGGCGGCGTAGTCGCCGTGGCACATGCTGCAGCGGGAGATCACGATCTCCTCGACCGCGGCGAATTCCGGGGCCGGCGAGGCGCCGGAGCCAAGCACCTCGTCGCGCGGTCCGGCGGCCGACAGCCAGCCGATCAGCGCCAGCCCGGCGGCCGCCACGCCCCAGGTCCACCATGGGCTGCCCTTGCCGGCGTGCCGGGCGTTGAAGAAGTGCCGGATGACCGGGCCGAGCGTCAGCAGGACGGCGACGATCACCCAGTTGTATTTCGTCGCGAACAGCAGCGGGTAGTGGTTGCTGACCATCAGCAGGATGACCGGCAGGGTCAGGTAGTTGTTGTGCACCGAGCGCTGCTTGGCCTGGGCGCCGAGCGCCGGGTCCGGCTTCTCGCCGGCCAGCAGGGCGGCGACCGTCTTCTTCTGGTTCGGGATGATCACCACGAACACGTTGGCCACCATCATGGTGCCGATCAGCGCGCCGATCTGCACGAACGCGGCGCGGCCGCTGAACACCTGGGTCAGGCCCCAGGTGGCGGCCACCAGGAAGACGTAGCCGACCAGCGACAGCGCGGTGGCGTTGCGGCCCAGCGGCGAGCGGCACAGCGCCTCGTAGATCAGCCAGCCGGCCAGCAGGGCGCCCAGGCTCAGCGCGATCGCGGCATTCGGATCGAGCGCCATCACCGTGCGGTCGACCAGGAACAGCTCGGCGCCCAGGTAGTAGACCAGCACCAGCAGGGCGAAGCCGCTCAGCCAGGTGGTGTAGGCCTCCCACTTGAACCAGGTCACCTCGTCGGGCATGCGGGCCGGCGCCACCAGGTACTTCACCATGTTGTAGAAGCCGCCGCCGTGGACCTGCCAGGCCTCACCCTGGACGCCGTCGGGCAGGCCGTCGCGCCGGCGCAGGCTGAGGTCGAGGGCGATGAAGTAGAACGAGCTGCCGATCCAGGCGATGCCGGCGACGACGTGCAGCCAGCGCACCGTCATCTCGGCCCAAGCGACGACCACCGCATCCATTTCGCCGTTCCCGCCCTTGCCGCACCCGGAACCGTCACGCTACACGGCGGCCCGATCGGCCAGCAAGCTTCGCGGCGGCGGCCGGCCGCGTCATACTCGTATCCCGATTGCACCGGAGACCGTCATGACGGACGAAACCTTCCTGCGCCGCGCCATCGAGCTGAGCCGCGGCAACGCCGTGTCCGCCGAGGGCGGGCCGTTCGGCGCCGTGGTGGTGCGCGACGGCGAGATCGTCGGCGAGGGCGTCAACCGGGTGACCACCGACCAAGACCCGACCGCGCATGCCGAGATGGTGGCGATCCGCGAGGCCTGCGCGCGGCTGGGCACCCACGACCTGTCCGGCGCGGTGGTCTACACCAGTTGCGAGCCGTGTCCGATGTGCCTGACCGCGATCCTGTGGGCCCGGATCGACCGCATGGTCTACGCCAACACCCGCGCCGACGCGGCCGAGATCGGGTTCGACGACGCCTGGTTCTACGAGCAGGTGGCGCTGCCGATCGGCGAGCGGGCGCTGCCGGCCGTCAACCTGCTGCGCGACGAGGCCCGGGCGGTGTTCCGGCAGTGGTACGAGAACCCCGACAAGAACCCGTACTAATAATTTATCGAGATGGATTTAAGGTTTTGTTTAGTCCAGCGACGCGAGGACATCTTGTATTTTCGTTGGTTGAATAGCCCAGCGATATGCGGGCAGAACCTCCCAAGAATACCCGAAATCAACTGCATCTGATACGACGGTTTGGCGCTCTTGGAAATTGATGCGCTCAATTGTTCCATCAGATTGCTTGTACCAAGCTTGGAGAAAGTCAATTCTATACAAGAAATCAATGATTCGTCGAAAATCAGGCGTGCCGCGTTCATCAGAGAATCGAATTCTAGCTCCATGAATCCGTAAGGTATCTTTGATATGAGTAATAAGTTTATCATTTGTATAGCGGAAATGCTCAGTAGCTTTGCCGGTAGATTTAGCTGGCTTGAATGATGTTAGAAGGTGTTCAAGCCCATGAAGTCTTGTTCTAAACTCAACTCCAAGATCATTTAACCTATCTTCAGAGTATCTTGGGAATATATCGTTCAAATTCGTTGATGATATTATATTATTGGATTTTACGTGAGCTTCAGATGCTGCCATTGTAAGTAAAGTAATGAGATCTCGCGGCCTGCTTCTTACCATAGAAAGCAGAACGTGCCGAGTGGGCGCGTTTTCCCATTTTCCGTACCCGTCAAATCTAGGTACGATTACTGCATTATATATCCGTGCAATTTCTTCTTGTGAGGCATCAGAATTCAAAAACTTACGGTAATCAAATTGAATATTAAAATATTTTGCAATTCGATTTGCAATCACGACATAAATATCATGTATTGACCAGCGAAGAAATATAGTGTTCTCTCTGATTTTATCAATATCAGAGTTATTACGAGATAGCATATCCCACATATCCCATCTGATTGCAATTTTGAATTTGATATTCTTCTCCCGCCTGCTGATATCAAAGCACGCATTCAGCATGGAATTTATGTAGTGAAGTGCTTTCGGACTGCCGTCCCATCCTCTGTCAAGGTCGTCTAAATAAAAAACAATAGATTTCACTTTCGATAAATTAACATTATTTCTAACAAATATATCTGATGCGCCTTGTGATTTTCTTGAAATGTACTTCGATGCATATGATAAAAACTCTGGTAAGCTTCTTAAGTGCTCAGATATTCGATTGTCAGTGATATCGGATGCGCTGGATGTCACAAGATGCGCCATTGCTTCACGCGCAAATACATTTTTCCATTCGCTAACGGCCTTCAGCATGTTATCGGAAACGGAATCGGTTCGATTGTATAGATCAGAGGCATCCATGATAACTGGTATTATTTCATCGCTCTGAAGTCTTTCAATGCGATGGGCGCGAAGCATTGCACTCTTGCCGCTACCCTTGTTGCCAACGGCTATGCGGAGCGGAAACTCCGCTGAAAAGGCCTCGTAGAAGCCATTTGTTACGAAATACTCTTCGAATTTTTCGATGCTTTCCTGTTCAGCGTCAAGAGAACCAAAAAGATCTCTGACGGTCTGAGGGTCGAATGCAAAAACGCGCTTTTTTCCAGTGCCTGATACCGGCGTTGCCATTATGTTCCCATTCTGACGGTTGAGCCTATTGCTTGTTGTCAGGCGAATACGGACAAACTGCCAATCCAAGCATCATCGGCTAAACCAGCGAGAATGCAAGCTTTGCGGGAGCCGGCTGGATCATAACGTAGATGGTCGGTCGCATCGAAAGTTCGAGTTTGACCGGAGGGAACTGCCCAGCGAATAAGTGAAGTCATGGGCTGGTCGAAGGACGGATCGGGCGGACGGCGCCGCGGCTACCACCACGGCAACCTGCGCGAGGCGCTGATCGAGGCGGCGCTGGCGCTGATCGCCGAGAAGGGTCCGTCCGGCTTCAGTTTCGCCGACGCCGCGCGCTCGGCCGGGGTCAGCTCGGCTGCCCCCTACCGGCACTTCCGCGACCGCGAGGCGCTGCTCGCCGACGTCGCCCGCCGCGGCTTCGAGCTGTTCGAGCAGCGCCTGGACGCGGCCTGGAACGACGGCCGGCCCGACACCTTCGCCGCCTTCGAGAACACCGGCCGCGCCTACCTGGCGTTCGCGCGCGACGAGCCGGCGCACTACTCGGCGATGTTCGAGGCCGGGGTCGACCTGGATTCCGATCCCGAACTGCGCAGGGCCGCCGACCGGGCGTTCGCGGTGATCCGCAAGGCCGCCGAGGCGCTGTGCAGCCATGCCCCCGCCGGGGTGCCGCGGCCGCCGGCGATGATGGTCGCCCTGCATCTCTGGTCGATGGCGCACGGCATCGCCTCGCTGTTCGGCCGCGGCGACGCCGGCCGCCGCAAGCTGCCGATGGCGCCCGAGGAGCTGCTCGAGGCCGGGGTGCTGGTCTATCTCAAGGGGCTGGGACTGGGCGCGACGAAGGGGTGACGCGCTCTGCGGTCCGCCCGTCCGATTTTTCGTCCGTCGGTTCTTGAACCGCGGTACGCGCCGGGCCATGTGAATGTTACTAACATTAACATGGTGTGGTCATGGCGATCGTTGAGAAGCTGGACGACATCGGCAAGCCGGCCTGGATCGGTTTGATGGTGTTCGGGTTCATCGTGTTCTGGCCGGCCGGTCTGGCGGTTCTGGCCTATCTGATCTGGAGCGGACGAATGGGATGCTGGAAGCGTAGCCGGGGCCAGTGGTGGCACGGCGAGAAGCGGGCGAGCACGGGCAACAGCGCGTTCGACGAGTACCGTGCCGAGACCCTCAAGCGCCTCGAGGACGAGCAGAAGGAGTTCGTGGACTTCCTCGACCGGCTTCGCAGGGCCAAGGACAAGGCCGAGTTCGACCAGTTCATGGCGGAGCAGCGAGGCCGCCGCCCCGACGGCCCGGCCCCCGAGGCCCCGGGCGCCTGAACACTGCAGATCAGCCCTGTCGGCCCGTCGCGCCGCGGTCACCCGCGGGGCGGCGGGCTCTCGGTTTCCGGGTCCTCGTCGAGATCCGTCGGCCGGGTGAGGACGATGACGCCGAGCATGCCGGTCTCCGGCATCCCGATCGGCGCCTCCGCCCGGTACCAGACCGGGTGGCTCATCGCATCGCCGACATACCGCAACTCCCCGATGAACAGCCGCGGTGCGGCCAGCAGCGCCCGATAGTGCGCGAGGAAGATGCCGCGCGTCGGTTCCGGCAGCTCCGACACCCAGCGCCCCTGCATCCGCATGTTGGCCTCGGCCGCGATCAGGTTGCCGTAGATCCGGTAGCGGAAATCCTCGCCATCGCGGCCGACCTCCAGCTTGTGGACGTGCCCGAGATGGCGGGCCAGCCGGTCGATCGGCGTGCCCGGCGGCAGGAAGCCGGCAACCGCGTGGCGGTCGAACCATGCCTTGAAGTCGTGCTGGGCGCGGTACCAGCGCCCGGGATCGGCGATCTCGACGATGTTGCCGCCGACGCTTCCGGCGACGTGCGGGGGATTGTCGGGGTCGATGTCGTCGAGGTACTGACTGGGCACGGTCGGCAACCCGTCTGTTCGAGTTTCCTGATATCTACAATACCAGAGAACCGCCGGCCTCCCCAATCCGGGGGGTATTGCCGTCTCCGGTTCGTCAGGCCGGATGTCCGCACTCGCGGACGCCGGGCGGCAGCGGCGGGACCGCTGGGCGGGACCGCTTGGCGGGACCGGTGCTCCCGCACTAGCATTCACGGGAGCCCGGCGGGCCCGGGTGGATGGCAACGGTGCAGGGCTGCGGCCGATGGCGACACCGGCGGGCGGATCGGGCGAGGGCGGCGGCGAACGGCTGCGGGACGTTCTGGTGACCCCGGCCTGCCGGGATTTCCTCGATGCCTGGATGCGCTGGCGCGGCGACGCGGTGGCGCCGCGGCGCGGCCAGATCGAGCTCGGCGATGTCGCCCGCCACCTGCACTGGCTGAGCGTGCTCGAGATCCGGTCGGCCGAGGACATGGTGTTCCGGCTGGTCGGCTCGTCGATCAACGCGAGTCGCGGGCGCGAGCTGACCGGCACCAGCCTGAAGAACCTGTCGCGGCCGGAGGACTGGCCGCGCCGCTCGCGGATCAACGTGGCGCTGGCCGAGCGGCCGTGCGGACTCTGCTTCCGGGTGCTGTTCGGCTACACGATCGGTCCGCCGGTCTATTCGGAATACGTCTGCCTGCCGGTGTTCGCCGACACCGACGATGCGCCGCGCCAGTTGTTCACGATCCGTCAGCCGGTCGAGAACGTGGCGCTGAAGCTGCCGCAGCTCGACCCGGTCTACAACCAGGTCGGCGAGGCGAACCGGTTCGTCGACATCGGGGCCGGCGTGCCGGACATCGGGATGCTGCCGGTGCCGCTGCCCCCGATGACGCTGTGACCGCCGGTCGTCACACGATCATCCAGCCGGACTGCCCCTGATCCGCGGCCGCCACGTCGGTTCCCGCCGGGCGAAGGTCGATCGCGTACCAGGCGACCCCCTCGTACACGTAGCCTTCGGCGGTCGTGCCTTCGTCGTAGTCGGCGGTGTAGAGATGGTCGGTGCTGCGCTCGGAGTAGAACCGGTGGATCGCCACGGTCCCCGGCTGCTGTGCGGCGAGGCCGGTGAAGCTTCCGCCTTCGTAGGCGAAGTCGCTGCCGGGCTGCGACAGGGCCGCGATCTCCGCCGGGTCGGTGGTCAGAACGTAGTCGGAGGCGCTCGCCGAGAAGAACCGGTGCACACCGATCAGGCCGGGTGCGGACCCCTCGTTGGAGAACGGCACCCCCTCCTCGACGTAGCCGGTCCGCAGCGCAGCCTCGGCCTCGCTCGAGCTGGCCGTGTACAGATGCGTGCCGTTGCCCGGGTCGTAGAGCCGGAACACCACCGGCAGGTCGTCGTCGGCATCGTAGTCGGCCACGTTCTGGGCGGCGTAGCTCGTCGTACCGAGATCGTCCAGGCTGACGTCGATTGAGAACCGCTGGGCTGCTGCCGGGGCGGTGTAGATGACCCCGTCGGTCGGCGTGCGTCCCGGCCCGCCTGGGTTGTAGACGTCGGTGTACCCGGCCTCGGAGCTGCCGGGCATCACGACGGTCGTCAGCCTTGCGATCGCGGCAGCATCGCCCGTCAGGATGATGTCGAGGTAATTGTCGTGGTCCTCCTGGTACTGGATCGGGTTGATCGCCGTCTCGTCGTCGACGGCCTCACCAAGTTCCGCCAGACCGATGACCCGCAGCTTCCCGACCCCGAGGTCGTAGTCGACACCGTCCTGCGTGATGGTGACGGTGGAGCCGTCGGCATGCGTCGCCTCGAGCTTGAACATCCGCTCGAACTCGGTCGGCAGGAACCCGCTGACCCCGTCGGGCGAGAACCCGCCGGACGTGTAAAGCCGCAGTCGGTAGGTGGCCTCGTCGCCGTAATACGAGGCACCGTCGTTCGGCATGTTGTTCGACAGGACGGATGGCGAGAAGTCGCCGGCCGAGGTGAACTCGGTGAGCCGGGCGCCGACCAGTTGCGGCCCGGAGACGTAGTGATGGCCGCTCTGGGCGGTCAGGCCGACGATCGAGACGGGCCCGTCCCGGCCGACCGCCATGAGCGGCGTGTCGTCCTCGACGATGGTGACCGAGACCGGGTAGCGGGCGCCCTCTGTGCCGGGGGTCAGCCGGTTGCCGAAATCGCCGAAGAAAACGATGACGTGGCGTTCGTTGTAGTCGTAGTTGGGGTTGAGGGCCGCCACCTCGGGGGTGATCACCTCGCCGGTGTTGAGGGTGATGGCGATGTCCGTCGGATCGACCGTGCTCGGCAGCACCGGCCAGCTGAACACCACCGGCATGGCGTCCTGAAACTCGGGCAGACCGCCGAATCCCCCGACCGCGATGCCGAGCGGCGATCCCGCCGAGGAGAGGTTGCGCAGCGGCGCGGTCGGGTCCGCCGCGGCGTAGTCCAGGTTGACTCCCGCCCCGGCCTGTACCGCGAGGTGCAGGTCGTCAACCGTCAACAGCCCGGGAATGCCGGAGATGCCCTCGAAGGCATAGTCCGCGGTCAGGATCTGGGGTGTCTCGGTCCAAAGGTCGGCATTCAGAATGACGTCGCGGTGCAACTGCACGTAGGCCGGCAGCGATGTCGCGTCGGCCGTCGACGTGTCGGACATGAATGCTCTCCCCTCCGGTCCGGAACGGACCTCACCGGGTGCGGACGGTAGTGGCATCTCCGCTGCCCGATCAATTCCGTTCTGCGAGCTATTGGTTTTCTGTCGCGGAGGATCGTCTGTCGCGTCGCGGTGTCGTAGGTTCCGCCATTCTGTGGAGGGCGACGACGATGATCGACAGGACGAATTCCGAACGCCTGACCGCGTTGAGCGCGGCGCTTGGCACCACGGCCTGGACCCGCACCTTCAAGTCGGTACCGCCGAGCCTCGACCATACGCGGATCGAGTTCGCCGACGTCGCGCCGATCCACCGGGCGTTCGCGCCGATGGTCCGCGATCAGGCGTTCGACATCTGCGAGATGGCGCTGTTCACCTTCCTGCAGGCGCGGGCCTACGGCAAGCCGCTGGTGCTGCTGCCGGTGGCGGTCGCGGCCCGGTTCCAGGAACAGTCGCTGTGGTGCCGGGCGGACGACGCGGGCATCGCCGGGCCGGCCGATCTGAGCGGCCGGCGGGTCGGGGTCCGCGCCTACAGCCAGACGACGGGCGGCTGGCTGCGTGGCGTGCTGGCTGAGGATTTCGGGGTGGCGGCCGACAGCATCCGCTGGACGACCTTCGAGGGGGCGCACGTGGCGGAGTATGCGGATCCGCCCTGGGTCGAGCGGGCGGCGGCTGGCGCCGACATGCTGGCGATGCTGCGCGGCGGCGCGCTCGACGCCGTCATCGTCGGCAACGAGCCGCCGAACGACCCGGCGCTGCGCCAGGTGTTCCCGGACCCGGCCGCCGCCGGCGAGCGGTTCCGGGCCCGGCACGGCTTCGTGCCGGTCAACCACCTGGTGGCGGCCCGGCGGGAGCTGGCGGAGACCCGGCCGGAACTGGTCTCCGGCTTCGCCGCCGCGCTCGGCCGCGCCCTGACCGAGGCCGGCGCGCCGCTGCCGCTCGGCCGTGCCGCGCTCGACCCGGCCGTGACCCTGGCGGCGCGCTGGGCCTTTGAGCAGGGCCTGCTGCCGCGCGCCCTGACCCTCGACGAGATCTGGGCGGGCACGCCCGGCTGACTCCGCAGCGGCCGGTGGGTTCCGGCTCCGTCGCGCCGCCGGCCCTCCGGTCCGGCATGACGACGGAGGAGGGGATCGCGTCGCCTCTCTTCCCTACCGGTATCTCAGTGGTATCTCGGTGACAGTGGTATCTCGGTGACAGTGCGCTTATCTAAGCGCGTATCTCGGTGACAGTGCACTTATCTAAGCGCGTTCGCCGGTCAGTCGCGCCCCTCCAATAAAGTGCACTGTCACCGAAACCAATAAAGTGCACTGTCACCGAAACTTACTGTCACCGAAACTTCTGATACGGTTGCCAGACCGAAGCGCACCGCCGACTCTGTCCTTCCGAGAGGGAGGAGCCGAATGAGCCTGACGGTCAGCCGCCACATCCCCGTGCGCCCGGACTGGGTCGCGAGCCGGGTCGAGGAGCCGCTCGAGCCGGCCCTGCCGATCGTCGACCCGCACCACCACCTCTGGCACCGGCCCGACTCGCGCTACGTCGCCGAGGACCTGCTGGCCGACATCGCCGGCTCCGGCCACCGGATCGTCGCCACCGTCTACGAGGAATGCCACGCCTGGTACCGCGACGGCGGCGACCCGGTCGAGGGACCGCTGGGCGAGGTGGAGTACGCCGCCGCGGTCGGCGACCGGGCCAAGGCGGAGGGCCGGCCGACGGCGCTCTGCCGGGGCGTGGTCGGTACCATGGACCTGACGGCCGGCGACCGGGTGCGGCCGGCGCTGGAGCGGGCGATCGACCTCGGGCACGGCCGGCTGAAGGGGCTGCGCTGCAGCAGCGTCCATCATCCGGACCCGACGGCCCACGGCTCGATGCTGAACGTCCCGCCGGGCCTTCTGGCGGGCGCGGCCTTCCGCGCCGGCTTCGCGCATCTGGCGCCGCTCGGCCTGTCGTTCGACGCCTGGATGTACCACACCCAGCTCGCCGACTGCGCCGACCTGGCCGATGCGTTTCCGGACACCGCGATCGTGCTGAACCATGTCGGCGGGGCGATCGGGATCGGCCCCTATGCCGGACGGCGCGACGAGGTGTTCGCGGCCTGGCGTACGGCCCTCGGCGAGGTGGCGCGGCGGTCCAACGTGGCGGTCAAGCTCGGCGGGCTCGGCATGCGGCTGTTCGGCTTCGACCTGCACGAGGGCGAGCGGGCACCGGACTCCGAGACCGTGGCCGCCGCCTGGAAACCCTATGTCGAGACCGCGATCGAGCTGTTCGGCCCGGAGCGCGCGATGTTCGAAAGCAACTTCCCGGTCGACAAGGGCAGCTGCGGCTACGGGGTGCTGTGGAACGCCTTCAAGCGGCTGGCGGCGGGGTATTCGGCCGACGACCGGCGGGCGCTGTTCCTGGGAACCGCCGACCGGATCTACCGGCTGGGGCTGGACGGCGGGGCGTGAACCTCGGTCGCTCTAGCGGGACGCCCGCTGCTTCAGCGCCTTCTCGATCTCGGCCGACGGGGTCTCGCGCAGCAGGGCGCCGCTGCTCGGGTTGTAGACGCGGTCGCCGCAGTGCACTCCGCCGGCGAAGTAGCTCTCGCGGATCGGCAGCTTGGTCGTCTTGTTCAGGCGCTGCATCACGCCGTTGAAGACCCGGAGCGTGGTGGCCTTGTCGCAGGTGACGCCACGGGTCTTCTCGGACGGCTCGCACACGCAGGCGCGGTTGTCGCCGGTTCCGCACCGGTACAGCTCGACACTGGAATCCAGGCGCTCGCCGTTCGTCGCCTTCGCGAAGCAGCCGTCGGGCGATAGCGCCAGCGGATAGCCGTCGGCGGCCATCGCGGTGCCGTCGACGCCGAGCCATTCGAGCTTCACGCCCTCCTCGCCGACATGCACCGAGGGTTCGAAGCGGTGCATGTACAGGCTGCCGCTCTCGCGATACCGCCAGGTCTCGACGAAGTTCTGCCCAGGGCCGAGATGCAGGTAGCGGCGCTCCTCCTGAAGGCCGCCGCCGGCATAGTAAGATTTGCGGACCTTGCCGGCGTCGGGGTTCTCGGCGTCCCGGTCGCTGTCACCGTATTCGGTCAGGCCCTCGACCGAGCCGTCGCGCCGGACCGTCACCGATCGAACGCGCTTGCCGTGGTCGTAGTAGGTTGCGCTCAGGTCGCCGGCCTTGCTCTTCAGCCAGCCGGTGAACGGCGTGCGCTTCTCCTCGTCGATCTGGCAGCGCCCGTCCGGCAGGATCTTCTTGCAGGTGATGTGGTAGGCGCCGAACAGGTTGGCCACGACGTCGCCGGTCTGCTGCATGCGGAACACCGTGGCGCCCGAGATGTCGATGCGCGGCGCCCGCTCGCGCTGCGACCCGACCTCGTCGCTGGCGGTACGACCCGGTTTCGGCGCGGCCTGCACGGTGATCCGCACCTGCTCCTCGACGGTGACGCCGCCCTTGTCGCGGGCGACGACGGCGAGGTCGTAGAGGCCCGGCTGCTCGAAGGTCAGCGGGAACCGGGCGCGCTGCTCCTGGACGGTCTGCTCGGATACCGTCTGGCCCCCGGATCTGAGGGTCAGGGCGAAGGGCGGGCTGCCGGCGGTGATCGCGACCTCGACGGTGGCGCTGCCGCCCGGCTTCACGGTGCCGGGCACGGCGGTCAGGGCCAGGGCCATCGGCGTCCGGTCGTCGATGCCGATGCGGGTCGGCACCTCGATCCGGGTCGCCTTGTCGAACACGTCGAGCTGCAGCCACTGCAGCTTCCTGCCGGAGCCGACGTTCAGGCGCTCGAAGAACCGGTCGCGCCCGACCTCGCGGGTGACGTCGATGCCGGTGTCGGTGGTCCACCGGACCGTATAGGCGCCGTCGCCGCCGGTGATCGATGCGACCGCCAGCAGGCGGCCCTGCTCGTCGGCGCTGTCGGCCAGCTCGACGTCGACCCTGAAGGGGACGATCACCCGCAGCCGCTCGGATCCGGCGATGCCCCGCTGGCCGGTGGCGGTGACGTCGAGCATGTAGACCTTGCTGCGGTCGAACGTCAGCGGGATCTCGAACCGGTTCGCGTCCACCGTCTGCCGGCCGGCCGGGGCGTCGTCGATCGACCAGGACAGTGCGTAGGGCCCGACGTCGGCGCCGGCGGGGGCCTCGATCCGGCCCCTGATCGTGATCGGCGTCCCGACCGGTTGCGGGTCCAACGCCTCGAACGCGATGGTCAGGCCGGCTTCGATCCGGGCCTGATGCTTGGTGATGATGTGCGACCAGTCGTCGACCGCCAGGGTCTGAGACCGGAACGGGCCGACGGCGACCGTGTACTCGACGCGGGCGTCGGGGCTGCCGACCAGGACGATCTCGTACTGGCCGTCGGCGGCCGAGACGGTCTGCGACGCCACCAGGACCTCCGGGGGGGCGGCGATCTCCAGGGTCGGGCTGGCGTCGCCGAGATCGACGCCATCCGGCAGCTCGAACCGGCCGAGCACCGCCTTCGGGCGCACCGTCTTCAGGGCCTCGAGGGTCTCGTCGTCGCGCCGGGCCGAGCCGCCGTCGCCGAGGCGGGAGACCAGGTGGTCATGGATCAGCAGGTCGGGGTCGGTGGACAGGCGTCCCCTCAGCTCGGCGTCGAAACCCGGCCGGCCGGTCCGGCGCTCCAGGATCGCGGCAGCCTGCGCCCGGGCCATCCCCAGCGAGACCATGATCCCCTTGATGCGATCCCAGATCCGCAAGGTCTCGCGGAACGTCTCGGCGGCCTGGCCCCGGGCCGCGGCGAAGCCGCCCGGCAGTCCATAGAACCTGAACGCCGCCGGTACGTCGACGACGGTGGCGTCGCGGTACAGCTTCACGCGCCGCAGGAACGCCAGGATGTCGTCGATCGCCGGGGCGCCGCCGACGCCGGCCGGCGCCCTGTCCCACCCGGTGCCGTTCCAGAAATACAGGACGGCGTCGTTCTCGAAGTCGACATACAGCTCCTTGATGGTGCCGGACGGGCAGGCGGTGCCGCCGAAGCCGAAGGCGGCGTTCTTCGGGTTGGCCTTGTTGGTGACGCCGTGGGCCCAGGCGCCGACGCAGCCCATGTCCCACTTCGAGAACACCACCCGCAGGCGCAGCGTCGCGGCCAGCAGCTCGTTCGCCATCTCGGCATAGGCCTGAACGAAATCGCCCAGGATCGGCAGGCTGCCGGCCGCGGTGCCGAGCAGCGAGAACAGCGCCCTTTCGCGGTCGCCCAGCTCGGTGCCGGTCAGGCCCTTGTGGATGGTGCCGGCGACCTCGAGGGCGGTGCCGACCGGCTTCTTGAGGTAGTCGTGGATGCCGCGCAGGCGGTCCTCGGTCGCCTCGAAACGGTCGAGCCACTGGCCCTTCAGCCCGTATTCCTTGACCTTCTTGACGTAGGATTCCCGCTCGGTGATCGCCTCCAGCCCGCGGGTTTTCTCGGTCAGCTCGGCGAGCTGGCCGGCGCCGCGGTCGTAGACCGCCTTCAGGTCCCGGTAGACCGCCAGGCTCTCCCCGTTGACGAAGTCCCTGACCAGCGCCCGGTAAGGCGAATCGTCCCCGGCCGCCTCGACCGCGGCCCAGAACGCCCTCCTGGTGTCCCCGGTGTCCTTGTAGACCGCCTTGAACGTGGCGCGCGCCTTCTCGTTGCCGGAAATCGCCGCCGACAGCGCCAGGTACCTGGCGTCCGACTTCCATTGCGCGGTGATCGCGTTGGCCCTGGTCTCGATCATCCCGAGGCCGCCGGCGATCTCGTCGTAGACTTGGTCCTCCAGCCGGCTCCGCAACTGGTCGCGGTCGAGCCTGAGTGCCGGCTCGGCGGTGGCGAAGGCGGACACCAGCGCCGGCAGCAGGCCGAGCGCGACGGCCAGGATCGATATCGCGCGCCTCATGGTGCCGCCCCTCCCGGCGTCAGGAACCGGGCTTGCAAAGACCGTCGCCGCCCTTGGCGTGACGCTTGACGTCGATGCCGCCGTCGCCGGTGAGCGCGACCGTCGCGCTGCCGCCGGCCGGATCGCAGGACACCCGGTTGCCGTCGCCGTCGCGGGCGTCGCCCTTGGCGGCCAGACCGCACCGGCTCAGATTCGGCACGCCGTTGCGGGTCCCGTAGCTGAGGCTGCCGCAGGTGAGCCGTGCCCTCGCCGTCTGCACATCTACGGGCTGGGCCAGGGTCTCGCACTGCCGCAGCGTGCCGTCCGGGAACAGCAGCAGCTCGCCGCCGGCGCACACGCCGCCGCCGCCGCCCGGCAGCGTCACCTGGACGGCCGAGGGTTCGGCCAGGGTGCAGCGCATCACGGTGCCGTCGGCCGTCATCTGCAGCCGGTCCCGGCAGCTCGCCGGGGTTCCGCCGGCGTCGGGCACCGGGATCCGCGCAGGGGCTGCCAGGGTGCAGTCGGTCACCGTGCCGTCGCCGCGCATCCTGTAGCCGCTCTCGCACAGCACCCTGGCGGGCCGGCCCGGGCGCAGGACGAGCTCGTCGACGATGTCCTTCTCCTCGCATCGCGCGCTGATGACGGTCGGTCGGCCGGGCGGGCCGTCCTTGGCATAGCGGTTCGGCGCCCAGATGTTGCACGCCGGCTCCGGCAAACCGCCCTGGGCCAGCCGGGCCTTGAAGGCGGCATTGTCGGTGGTGCAGCCGTCGGGCATCGACTTGAGGCTGCCGTCGGGCAGGAACGAGAACGCGCTGCCCTGCGGACAGTCATAGGCCTCGCCGTCGTAGGCCCAGGTGAAGGCGACGGCGGCCGCCCGGGAACAGCCGCGCGGCGCGAGGTCGGCGTGCAACGAGGCGCTGCCGCATCGCAGCTCGCCGAGCGGGCTGGCCATGGCGACCGCGCCGCCGCTGTTGGCATTGCACTCGATCAGGCTCACCTGCCAGGTGCCGCTGGCCTTGTCCTGCTGGCGATACAGGATGGTGTAGCCGCAGGCATAGCTGCGCCCGTTGCCGGCGAACACCACCGGGTCGTCCCGACCCTCGCACCGATCGAGGCCGTGCTCGTCGAACTGCACGATCCCGCCGGGGCAGCTGACGGTCGCGCCGTCCATGTCCTCCGGCACCAGGGTGGTCGGCGCCGCGAGTTCGCAGGTACGCAGCCGCCCGCCGGGCAACAGCCCGGCGAACTTCCCGGCAGCGCAGGCGATCCGGTGCTGGCCGTCCCGGCCCGCCGCGAAGATCTGCTCTGACTTGAGCTTCTTGCATGACAGCCCGTCCTGGCTCAGGTCGCGGGCCTCGCAGTCGAGGATGCCGGACACGACGGGAGACGGTTCCGGGACGGCGGCTGCCGCGGGCTCCGGTGCCGGAACCGGGGCCGCGGTCGGGGCGGGAGTTGGCACGCGCGCCGGCGCCGAGGAACTCCTGGCCGGTGCGTCGCGCCGGCGGGCGTTGAACGGCCGAGTCGGCGGGGTGTCGCAGCTTCCCCAGCGGCCGTCGAGCACATTGCCGTCGGCCGACAGCACGGCCTCGAGTTTGCCCCAGCGGGTGGCGCCGAGCCGGCTGCCCTGGCAGGCCGCGCCGGCGGTACCGTCCGGTATTGCCCACAGGCCGGTCAGCTGGCCGTCGCTGAAGCTGCCCTCGAACCGGCCGTCCGGATTGCCCAGGGTGCCCTCGACGAGGTCCATCACCTGATCGAGGTTCAGGGTCGTGGCCGGACCCTCGGCCGTCCACGCGCCGGCGACGGTGGCGGTAACGGCGGCCGGCGGGACCGGTGCCGCCGCCAGGGGAGCGGCAGGCAGTGGTGCGGCCGGCAGGGGAGCGGCAGGCGGCGGAGCGGCAGGCGGCGGTGCGGCCGGCGGCGGTGCGGCAGGCAGCGGGGTGGGTGCCACGACCGACACCGGCACCGAGGCGACGATGGCGTAGCCGCCGGCCGGCCAGTCGGTGTAGAGCCGGACCTCGTAGTCGCCGGGCGGCAGCGGCTTGAAGCGGTGGGTGCCGCTGGTCGGGCGGCCGGCGAGCATCACCAGGTCGAAATACTGCTGCGGCGTCTGGCCCTTGCCGGCGATTGCCAGCCAGTCCTGTCCCTTGGCGGGCAGGTTCTCGAACCGGACTTCGACCCCCTCGTCCGGCACGAAGCCGGGGCTGGTGGCGACGATCAGCGGCGCCGGCGGCGCGGGTGCCGCGACGGGCCGCGGTGGCGCCGGTATCGGCGCCGCCGGCGGCGGTGCGGCAGGGGAGGGTGCGGCAGGGGAGGGTGCCGCCGCAATCGCCGGTGCCGGGCGGGCATAGTGGTCGTAGGCGTCGTAGCTGCCGCCCGTGGCCAGTCCGCCGACCTGGTCGGCCGAGCGGGCGCTCAGGTCGCAGCGGTTCTGGCCCTTGTAGTAGTCGAAGGACCGACACGCGAACGCGGTCTCGGCGACGCACGCCTTGGCGCAATCCTCGGGCGATACGCCGGTCAGGTGGCGGTCGTTGTGGCCGGAGATCGCCGCATTCCCGGTGCGGCGGAAGTTCGCCAGCGCCGGCGGGGCGGGCTCGGCAATCCGTTTCGGCCTGGCCGCGGCCATCGCGTCGACGGCGGCGGTCAGCTTTTCCTGCAGCTCGGCGTCGGGAATGCCGTCGACGGTCAGGCCGCGGTCGCGCTGGAACTGGCTGATCGCCGACCGGGTCCGCCGCCCCATCAGCCCGTCGGGAGTGCCGGCGTCGTAGCCGAGCGTTCCGAGCATGGTCTGGATCGCCAGCACCATGTCTTTCGGCGCTGACGGTTGCGCCGGCGGGGTGGTTGCCGGCGCCGTGGTGGCCGGCGGGGGGGCCTTGACCGTTCCGAGTTCGGCGACCTTCGCCTCGGCCTCCTCGATCCCGCCTTTGGCGGCCAGCCGGTAGTAGTGCAGCGCCTGGTCCGTGCTGGCCGGGCCGCCCTCGCCCCGCTCGAACATCCGGGCGAGCAGGAACTGGGCGATCGGGACGCCGCCATCGGCCGCCTTGCGGTGCCACTGCCGGGCGGCGGCAGGGTCGACGGCGAAGCCGACGCCCTTCTGGTGGGCCAGGCCGATGCGGAACTGCGCCATCGGGTAGCCGGCGTCGGCCGCCATCTTGAACTGCTTGATCGCTTCGGCGGCCGCGCCGACGGCGGCGTTGCTGCGGCCCAGCAGATAGCGGAGCCGCGGCTCGTCGGAATGGATGCCGGCGGCGATGCCACAGGACAGGACCGCGCCCAGGCCGACCTTCGTGATCGGAACCCCGGGCGCCTTGCGGTGCGGATCGTCCGGATCCGAGGCGTACGTGTCGCAGTCGGTGACACCGGTCTCGGCGACGGCCGGGACGGCGATGCCGGTCGACAAGAGAGCGGCAATACAAACGGCGACGCTACCCCGTGCCAGCAGTCGGGTAAGAGACAGGCCCATGATCGCTCCCCTCCATCGAGGCTGATCGGAGCTTCCCGGCTCTCGCTGGGTCCTGTCCTTGATCTATGCCAATTGGCGGGCGGGTCTCGTCGAAGTCTCGCAAGTACTGCCGCAAGCCGGGTCCGGCACCGGGCCAAGCTCGACCGATGCGGCGCGGCGGCGGGGAGAGGCCTACCGACGATAGCCCTTGCCGCGCACCTTCACGGCTTCGAGCGACGACAGGTCCCCCGCCGGGATCGAATGGCCGCCCGGGAACGGCGCGCCGGGGCGGGCGCCGATGGCGGTCCGGACCCGGTCGTCCTGGTAGTAGGCGTCGTAGACCCGGAACACCAGGCTCCGGAAGGCCGGCCTGTCGCTTTCCGAAAAGCCCCGGACCAGTTCGACCCGCTCGCCCAGGGCGAGGTCGGCAAACGGATCGTCGAACCGGTCGAGGATGCCGGCCAACTCGGCCAGGTACCCGGGCGCTTGGGTACTCAGATAAGCCAGGAGGTCGATACCCCCGGCGCTCGGCATGGAGCCGTCCTCGCTGGCCGGCACGATGGTGTCCTGCAGGGCCGACAGCCGCCGGAGCTGTGCGTCGGTGAAGGCCGGGGTCGTCGCGTTTTCCATCGGTCCGCCCTCAGTCGTCGAACAGGTTGGCGAGGTTCGCCTTGATCTTGTCGCCGATGTACAGCGCCAGCGCCTGGATGGTGCTGGTCGGGTTCACGCCGCCGGCGGTGACGAAGATGCTGCCGTCGACGATGAACAGGTTCTTCACGTCGTGGCTGCGGCCCCAACCGTTCACCACCGAGCGTTCCGGGTCAGCGCCCATCCGCGCGGTGCCCAGCAGGTGCCAGCCGCCGACCCGCAGCAGAGGGGTCTCGATGATCTCCACCGCGCCGGCCGCCCGCATCACCTCCTTGCCGCGCTCCAGGCCGTGGGCCAGCATCTTCCTGCTGTTCTCGCTGAGCCGGTAGGTGACCTTCGGCGCCGGGATGCCGCTGGAGTCCTTCAGCTCGGGGTCGAGCGTCACCTGGTTGCACTCCTCGGGCAGGTCCTCGCAGACCGCCAGGCACTGCACCGTGTGGTCGAAGTACCGGTCGAACTGCTCGTGGTGGCCGGGGCCCCAGGGGATGGTGCCGCCCGCCAGTCCCTTCATGGCGGTCGCCAGCGGTCCGGCGGCGCCACGGGTCACCTGCATGTTGTAGCCGCGCACGAAGCCGCGCTCGAGGTCGGTCTCGTAGAACTCCTTGCTCAGGATGCAGCAGCCTTGCGGCCCCTTGTGGGTGTCCAGCCGCTCCTCGAACACGCCGGTCGCGACCGCGACCGGGTGGAACATCAGATTCTTGCCGACCAGCCCGCTGCGGTTCGCCAGCCCGTCGGGAAACTGCTTCGATTTGGAGTTCAGCAGGATGCGCGGGGTGCCGACGCCGTTGCAGGCCATGATCACGACCTCGGCCTTCTGGAAGCACTCCCGGCCGTCGGCGTCGTAGTAGACGACGCCGTCCGCCATGCCGTCGTCGTTCACCGTGACCTCGCGCACCCGGCAGCGCGTGCGCAGTTCGACGCCGGCCCGCAACGCCTCCGGCCAGTAGGTGATGTCGACGCTGCCCTTGGCACCCTGCGAGCAGCCGGTCATGCAGGGATTGAGGTTCAGGCACTTGTCCCGGCCCTCGTAGGGCTGCGACAGGATCGCCGAGTCCGACGGCCACCAGTGCCAGCCGAGCCGGTCGAAGCCGCGTGCCACGGTCTCGCCGACCAGGCCGATCGGGATCGGCGGCAGCGGCAGCTGCTTGGGCGGGTACATCGGGTCGCCGGGCAGGCCGGAGACCCCCATGATCCGGTCGTTCTGGACGAAGTAGGGCTCCAGGTCGTCGTAGGTGACCGGCCAGTCGTCGGCGACGCCGTCCAGGGTCTTTACGCGGAAGTCCGACGGGTGCAGGCGGGGGAAATGCGCGGCGTAGGCGATGGTGCTGCCGCCGACGGCGTTGAAGTTCAGCACGTCGATCGGCGAATCGGTGCCGTTGACCGGGTAGTCGACGTCGAGCGCTCGGACGTTCGGGTCGACGTGGTGGGCGCCGAACTGCTGGGCCTCCCAGTTGTTGCGGGTCGTCGGGTAGTGCGACGACGACATCCAGTCGCCCTGCTCCAGGCACAGGATGCGCATCCGGGTCTCGGTCAGGCTCCAGGCGATCGCCGCGCCCGAGGCGCCGGCGCCGATGATCAGAACGTCGACCGGATCGTTGCTGGGCGATGCCCCCTTGTCGGCCACCTCGGTGTCTCCCCCGATACCTGCTTTTGGCGCATTGTCGGGCGGCGCGCAGCGCGAGCCAAGCCCGATTTGCCGCGTCGATGTGCCCCGGTCGGGAAGCCCGCTATCGAGGCGTTGACACCGGGCCGGTTCGGGAATATTTGCATTCCGAATTCTGAATTCTGATTGTGCGACCGGGTTCCGGTGTGCGGGTCCCGCACGCGGGGCCTGTTCGTGCTGGCGCGGCGGGGAACGGACCTTGAACTCGATCGTCAACGTGGTGCTGCCGGTCTTCGGGCTGATCCTGACCGGCTACCTGGCGGGCTGGCGCAACCTGCTGGGCCGGGCCAGCAGCGAGGCGCTCAACGGCTTCGTGTTCTACTTCGCGCTGCCGGTCCTGCTGTTCCTGGCGATGGCCCGGATCGACACCGCGACGGTGCTGAACGGCCCGTACATCGCCGCCTACCTGTTGGGCCAGGTCGCCACCATGACGATCGGCATCGCGGTCGCCCGCACCCTGTTCCGGGTCTCGTTCGCCGAGGCGGCGACTCACGGCACGGTCGGGATCTACGGCAATGTCGGTTACATGGGCATTCCGCTGGTGCTGACGGCGTTCGGCGAGTCCTGGCTGCCGCCGGTGGTGATCGCGACGATCATCAACGCCGCCCTGAACATCGCGATCCTGACCGCGGTGATCGAGAGCGGGCGGCAGGACGGCTCCGGTGCGAAGGCGCTGCGCAAGGTCGCGGTCTCGGTCGCCAGCAGCCCGATCCTGGTGGCGCCGGTGCTCGGCTTCCTGTGGGCCCTGGCCGGGCTGTCGCTGCCGGCGCCGCTGGTCACCTACGGCACGATCCTCGGCGCGGCCGCCGGCCCGTGCGCGCTGTTCTCGATCGGGCTGTCGCTGGTCGGCCTGCCGCTCAGCGAGGGGCGCGCCGAGGTGGCGTCGATGACGTTCCTGAAGCTGCTGGTCCACCCGGTCGCGGCCTGGGCGTTCGCGGCCTGGCTGCTCGCCGACCAGCCGCAACTGTTCGTGATCTGCATCCTGATGGCGGCGCTGCCGACCGGCGCCAACCTGTTCGTGCTGGTGCAGCGCTACAAGATCTACGTGGCCCGCACCTCGACCGGCATCCTGGCGACCACCACCCTCAGCCTGCTGACGCTGTCGGGGCTGTTCTACCTGTTCGCGTCGTCCGGCCTGCATCTTTGACCGGGGCGGACGTCAGCCCGGCTCGAGACGAACAAACCGCGCCCGCATCGACAGACCGTCCGGCAGATCGACCGGAAGATGCAGTCGGTCGCCGAGGGCGGTCCGGAGCGCCTGTACACCGGTTTCGAGGAAGGTCTCCCCTACGCCGGGCCTCAACCGGACCTGAACCAAGGCGTCTTCGAGGTCCGGGCGGGCGCCGTGCCGGCCGACGCGGTGCCGATCGTCGACGAGGACGTCGCGGCCGTCATCGGTTTTCGGTCGAGCGGGCGAGGGATCACGCGGGTTTTCGACCTGGACGGCACGCTGGTGTCGATCGACGAAGTCGGCCTGCAGAGTCCCGCGATCGACCCGATCGATCTCATCACGATCGGCGGGGTCGTCGCGGTCTCGGTCCGGAAGGCCGTCCAACTCCTCGGGCGCACGGTGTCCGCGCAGGCCGTCGGCAAAGGCGCTGCCGGTCTGCTGAGACAGGAAGCGCTTCAGACCCTGAGGGCCGTCTTCCGATCGTCGGCCACGACGCAGTTGAGGTTCTCCAGGGCGGCGCTCAAGCACATGCGGAACCCCGACCGCCATGTTCCGGTCCATATCCTCAGGCTGGCGATCCGGCACGGCCGACGGTCTCCGGATCCGCAGAACGTCCCTGGATTGTCCATGTATAGGATACCGATGAGATGCGCCGGAAAGAGCTATGAACTGGAAGTTCTGATCCGCGAATCCGACAACACGATCGTGCACTTCTCGTACAAGGGTTGATCATGTCCGCCCCGATCGTCTCGATTTCCACGCCGCGCCGGGAGCCTTCCAGCGCACGCTCGGGCCTCGTCGAAGGGCTGCATCTCGAGAGCAGGCTGTTCTGGCCCGCGCGTGTCGCCACGCCCGCGAACCTGTCCGAGCGGCTTACGGACTCGTACGGCCTGGCTCGGAGGCACTACCGGGTGCACGTCGCGGACCTGGAGCTCAGTTTCTCCCGATACCAGGCGGAGGATCGGTTCAGGCTGGACGAGATCTACGCCTTCACAAACCCGCAACTCTGGAAGCGGGAGGCGCTCGCGGCGCCTCCCGGCGGGGCGGAGCCGGGGTATCTGCTGTTCGATGTCCCGTATGACGAGGACGAGGTCGTCTACACGATGGGCGACCGCGCCGAACTGGTCTTCGACGAGCAGAATGCCCGTCTCCGGTCCCGGTTCGCCGAGCGGGGGGCGGAGGGGCGTTGGATCGGCTTGGCCGACACGCTGTTCGCCGTAGTCGACGGCCGGGAATTGCTCGCTCTGCAGTTCGAGGCGTTCACGATCGGCGAAAATCCGGCCTGACGGTGGCGTCGGCCGGGCTCGGGCGAGTGTTCAGCGGTGGTTTTCGTAAGTGTTGGTCGGGGAGAGAGGATTCGAACCTCCGGCCCCTGCCTCCCGAAGACAGTGCTCTACCAGGCTGAGCTACTCCCCGACCGATACGGGCGATGGGCTGCCCGCCGGGATGCGAGGGCGTGATATAGCGGGTCGTCGCAGGCGCATCAAGCTCGGATTGCATCGACGGAAGAACGAAATGCCGCACCCGGTGCGGGGCGGTCGCCGAGGCCGCGAAACCGGCGCGACACGGGTTCCCGGCGCCGCCATCCTCTGGTTAGCTGTCGCCGCCGACACCGTACCGGGAGACCGCCCCATGGCCGCGACAGCCCCCACCGTCAGTCTCAGCCTCGACGAGGTGCACGCGCTCGCCGCCGGCTGCCTGGCCGCCAACGGCTGCGACGCCGAGAATGCGCGCGCCGTCGCCGACACCATCACCGCGGCCGAGCGCGACATCTGCCTGTCGCACGGCCTGTTCCGGCTGCCCGGCTACGTCGCCTCGCTGCGCAGTGGCAAGGCGAACGGCCGGGCGCAGCCGGTCGTCGAGGATTTGGCGCCCGGCGTGGTCCGGGTCGACGGCAAGGGCGGGTTCGCGCCGCTGGCGCTGGAGGCCGGGCGGGCGCCGCTGGCCGCCAAGGCGCGGTCCCAGGGGGTCGCGGCGCTGGCGCTGAACGACATCCACCATTTCGCGGCGCTGTGGCCGGAGGTCGAGGCGCTGGCCGAGCAGGGGCTGTGCGCCTTCGCGTTCACCGCCGCCTTCCCCTACGTGGTGGCGGCCGGCGGGCGCACGCCGATCTACGGCACCAACCCGATGGCGTTCGCGTGGCCGCGACCGGGGCGCGCCCCGCTGGTGTTCGACCAGGCCTCCTCGGCGCTGGCCCGCGGCGAGATCATGATCGCCGCCCGCGAGGGCCATGCGGTGCCGCCCGGCACCGGCATCGACGCCGAGGGCCGCGAGACCACCGATCCGAACGCCATCCTCGACGGCGGTGCCCAGCTGCCGTTCGGCGGCTACAAGGGCGCCTCGATCGCCTTGATGATCGAGCTGCTGGTCGGCGCGCTGATCGGCGACAGGTTCAGCTTCGAGGCGCTGGCCGTCGACAACCACGACGGCGGCCCGCCGAAGGGCGGCGAACTGATGCTGGCGATCGACCCGGCCCGGTTCGGCGACCCGGAGAACTTCGCAGCCCATGCCGAGCTGCTGTTCGGTCGTATCACCGCCGAGGAAGGCGTGCGCCTGCCGGGCGACCGGCGCCGGCGCAACCGCGAGGTCACCGCGGTCGACGGCGTGCAGGTCGATTCCGCGCTGCATGCCAAGGTCGTCGAGCTGGCCGGCGGCTGAGCCGGCATTTTTTGATTTGATCCCGGCGGCCGAAATGCCGATGGTGCGCCGAACGGGGTGGTCGCCCGAAACACGACCCGCGGGATTTGAGGGGCAGCTTGCGGCCGCGAGACCAACTGCTAAAGCGCCACGGATGCGTTCCGTGGGCCCTGGTTCAAGGCACGGAGCATCCCATGACGGGACCGGAAGGCACGGCCAGTTTGTCCAGCACATCGCGGGTCGCGACCTCGCGCCGCCATTCGCTCGCCAAGACGCTGAGCTGGCGCGTCACCGCCACCATAGACACCTTCATCATCAGCTTCTTCGTCACCGGCAGCTTCGCCTGGGCCGGGTCGATCGCCGGGCTCGAGGTGATGACCAAGATGGGCTTGTACTACGTCCACGAACGCGCCTGGGCGCGCGTGCGCTGGGGCAGCCACTGACGGCTGGCCCCGGGCCAACGCCCACGGATCAGTAGGCGCGCTCGACGCAGAAGTCGACGAGTTCCTCCAGGGCGGCCCGGTACGGGTTCGCCGGGAAGCGCGCGAGGGCGGCGCGGGCCGCACCGGCGTACTCGCGGGCCCGGTCGAGCGAGGCCTCCAGCGTGCCGTGCCCGACCATCAGGCGCTGGGCCTCGGCGAGGTCGCCGTCGCGCTGGTCGAGGTCCTCGATCGTGCGCTTCCAGAACGTCCGCTCGGCCTCGTCGCCGGCCTGATAGGCCAGGATCACCGGCAGGGTCACCTTGCCTTCGCGGAAGTCGTCGCCGACCGTCTTGCCGAGCGCCGCCTGCTCGGCGGCGTAGTCGAGCACGTCGTCGACCAGCTGAAAGGCGACCCCGAGGTCGCGGCCGAAGCCCTCGAGCGCCAGTTCCTCGTCCTGCGGCCGCTCGGCCACCACCGGCCCGATCTGGGCGGCGGCGGCGAACAGCTGCGCGGTCTTGCAGCGGATCACCTCGAGATAGGCGTCCTCGGTCGTGGTGATGTCGTTGGTGGTGACGAGCTGGTGGACCTCGCCCTCGGCGATGATCGCCGAGGCGTCCGACAGGATCTTCAGGACCTTGAGCGAGCCGTCGCCGACCATGAGCTGGAAGGCCCGGCTGAACAGGAAGTCGCCGACCAGCACGCTGGCCTGGTTGCCCCAGACAGCGTTGGCGGTGTCCTTGCCGCGCCGCAAGTCGCTCTCGTCGACCACGTCGTCGTGGAGCAGGGTGGCGGTGTGGATGAATTCGACGCAGGCCGCCAGGCCGATGTGGCGCTCCCCCGTGTAGCCGCACAGCCCGGCGGTCGCCAGGGTCAGCATCGGCCGCAGCCGCTTGCCGCCGGACGCCACGATGTGGCCGGCGAGCTGCGGAATCAGGGCGACCGGGCTCTGCATGTGCTCGAGGATCGCCCGGTTGACCTTCTCCATGTCGGCGGCCACGAGCCGCCGCAGGGCTTCCACGCCGGGTTGGCGGGCCCCTGGCTGGGACGTCTGGCGGTCGGCGCTGGCCGGAGCGGCAATCGAGGGCACGGCGTCTCCTGCGTCGCTTGACGCTGCTGAGGCTGGAAGCGAGCATAGAAAGGCCCCAATCTCGGTCAAGTCAACAACCGGTCACACCCAGCCCGGAGGCGCAACGCCGCATGCGGGAGCTGCTCCGCACCAACGATCTGGTAAGGCTGTCATATCTGGAGGCGCTGCTCCGGGCCGAAGGCATCGAGTCGCTGGTTCTCGACGGCCATATGAGCGTCCTGGAGGGCAGCGCCGGGGCCATCCCCCGGCGCCTGATGGTCACCGGCGACGACCACGACCGGGCGCGCCGCGTGCTGGAGGCGGCGGGTGAGCGCCTCGACGCCGGCTGACGACCCGGTCAGTGACGAGGCGGTCACCGAGGACGCGCTGCTCGGCGGCAGGGTGCGGTTGCGGCAGCCGCGCGACGGCTACCGGGCGGCGGTCGACCCGGTCCTGCTGGCGGCCGCGGTCCCGGCACGGCCCGGCGAGCGGGTGCTGGACCTGGGATGCGGGGCCGGGGCGGTGTTCCTGTGCCTGCTGGCGCGCGAGCCGGCCTTGCGCGTGGTCGCGGTCGAGCGCGACCCGGAGATGGCCGCGCTGGCGCGCGCCAATGTCGCGCTCAACGGCGTGACCGACGGCGTCGAGGTGGTCGAGGCCGACGTCGCGGCGCTGGCGCCGGACTGGCGCGAAGGCGGCTTCGACCACGTCGTCAGCAACCCGCCCTACCTGCCGCCCGGCCGCGCCGACCCGTCGCCGCACCCCGGGCGTGCCGCCGCCGGGGTCGAGGCCGGCGTCGACGTCGCTACCTGGATAGGGCGGGCGCGGCGCTGCCTGCGGCACAAGGGACGGCTGACCGTGGTGCACCGGGCCGACCGGCTGGCCGAGCTGCTGGCACCGCTGCAGCACGGCTTCGGCGAGGTGGTGGTGTTCCCGCTGTGGCCGAAGCCGGGGCGCGACGCCCGGCGGGTGGTCGTGACCGCCCGCAAGGGGGTGAGGGGGCCGCTGCGGCTGGCGGCCGGGCTGGTCCTGCACGCCGAGGACGGCGGCTATACGAAGACGGCCGACGCCGCGTTGCGCGGCGCCGGCCTCGATCTCGGGGCACAGGGCCCGGTGGCGTGACGCCACCGGCGTGCAGGCCGATCAGGAGATCAGCACGAACTTCGCCACGAAGGCGACCGCGATCACGTAGACCGCCGCCGACACCTTGGCGCCCTGGCCGGTCAGCACCTTCACCACCGCATAGGCGATGAAGCCGAAGCCGATGCCGTTGGCGATCGAGAAGGTCAGCGGCATCGAGATCGCCGCGATCACGCCGGGCGCGTACTCGGTCAGGTCCTCCCAGTCGAGCTCGGACAGGCCGCGAGCCATCAGGCAGGCCACGTAGACCAGTGCCGGCGCCGTGGCATAGGCCGGGATGGTGCCGGCCAGCGGCGAGAAGAACAGGCCGAGCAGGAACAGCAGGGCGACCACGCAGGCGGTCAGCCCGGTCCGCCCGCCGGCCCGGATGCCGGCCGCGCTCTCGATGTAGCTGGTGGTGGTCGAGGTGCCGAGGCCGGCGCCGACGACGGTGGCGACGGAGTCGGCCATCAGCGCCTTCTTGAGCCGCGGCAGCCGGCCCTGCTCGTCGAGCAGCCCGGCCCGGTGGGCGACGCCGACCAGGGTCCCGGCAGTGTCGAACAGGTCGACGAAGAAGAACGCGAACACCACCGCGATCAGCCCGACGTTGAGGGCGCCCACGATGTCGAGCTGCATCAGGGTCGGCGCCAGGCTCGGCGGCATCGACATCACGCCGCCCGGCGGGCTGACGCCCATGATCACGCCGACCAGCGTGACGCCGAGGATCGACAGGATGATCGCGCCCGGCACCCGCAGGTAGTCGAGAACCACCATCGCCAGGAAGCCGGCGGCGGCCAGCAGCACCGGCGCCGACGAGATGTCGCCGAGCCCGACCAGGGTGGCCGGGTGGTCGATCACGATCCCGGCGTTCTTCATGCCGATGATCGCCAGGAACAGGCCGATGCCGGCCGAGATCGCGATCTTCAGCGAGCGCGGGATGGAGTTCACCACCCATTCGCGGACCGGCAGCAGCGACAGGATGATGAACAGCACGCCCGACAGGAACACCGCGCCGAGCGCGACCTGCCAGGAGTAGTTCATGCCCATGACGACGCCGTAGGTGAAGTAGGCGTTCAGCCCCATGCCCGGCGCCAGCGCGATCGGGTAGTTGGCGTACAGGCCCATGATCAGCGTGCCGACCGCCGCCGCCAGGCAGGTGGCGACGAACACCGCGCCCTGGTCCATGCCGGTCGCCGCCAGGATCGACGGGTTCACGAACATGATGTAGGCCATGGTCAGGAACGTCGTGATGCCGGCCAGCACCTCGGTCCGGACCGTCGTCCCGTGCTCGGAGAGCCTGAAGGTGGATTCGAGCATGCGCACCCCCCGCGATGGGACCGGACTCGACCGTCCGGTCAATTCACAGAGTGTGCGAGCGCCGCCGCCGGGTGTCGAGCAGGGGCCGGAATCCACGGGATGCGGCCGGTTCCGGCGGTCTCGGCAGGCGCGTTAACCACAGGGAATCGGAACCCGTCGCGCATTGTGGCGAGGCGCCGGGTGCCCTATCTAGCGACAATGTCCTGGTACGATCCCATCCTCGACAGGGTGCGCAGCCGGCCGCCCATCGTGTCGGTCGTCCCGCTGCGCGGCGTCATCGGCAGCCTCGGCCCGTTGCGCCGCGGCCTCTCGGTCGACGCGGTCGGCCCGCTCCTGCAGGCGGCGTTCCGGCCGCGGTCGGTGACCGCCGTCGCCCTGGTGGTGAACTCGCCCGGCGGCTCGCCGGCGCAGTCGGAGCTGATCGCCGGCCGGATCCGCGATCTGGCGGCCGAGTACGACAAGCCGGTGATCGCCTTCGTCGAGGACGTGGCGGCGTCCGGCGGCTACTGGCTGGCCTGCGCCGCCGACGAGATCCGGGTGACGCCGACCTCGATCGTCGGATCGATCGGCGTGATCAGCGCCAGCTTCGGGTTCCAGGACGCGATTGCCCGCCTCGGGGTCGAGCGGCGGGTCCACACGGCCGGCAGCCGCAAGTCGCTGCTCGACCCGTTCCGGCCGGAACAGGCGGAGGACGTCGAGCACCTGACGGCGATCCAGCAGGAGATGCACGCCCGCTTCATCGCCTGGGTGCGCAGCCGGCGCGGCGACCGGCTGAAGCCGGAGGACGAGCCGGAGCTGCTGGAGGGCAAGTTCTGGACCGGGGCCCGCAGCGTCGAGCTCGGGCTGGCCGACGGCGAGGGCGAGCTGCGTCGAACCCTGCGCGAGCGCTACGGTGCGCGCACCCGGTTCCGGGTACTGTCGCGCAGCCCGGGACTGGCGCGCCGGCTCGGCCTGGCGGGTGCCGACGGGCCGGGGGCGGCCGACGGCGCGCTGGCCGGCCTGGCCGACGGCCTGATCGGCGCGGTCGAGGAGCGGGCACTGTGGTCGCGGTTCGGGCTGTGAACCCGGAATCCGGTTTCAGGGTCGTGCCGGTAGTGCCGGGCGGCGAGCGTCGCCCTTGCGTTGCCGCGTTCGCGGGTTAAAAGAGGACGTATGTTCAGTGTTTCGAAGATCCTGGCGCTCGTGGCCATCCTCGGCGCCGTCTGGTACGGGTTCAAGCTGATCGGCCGCCTTGACGACGCGCGCTCGCGCAAGGCCGAGCGGTCGTCTCGCACCGATCCGACCCCCCGCGACCGTCGCGAGGAAGGCGACGGCGTCCTGGACCTGGTCAAGGACGAGCGCGGGAACTACGTGGCCAAAGACAAGCGGGACGACCGCGTCTGACCCTGCGAGGCCGGGCCGGCCGCAACCGTGGTAGTGCCGGAAATCCCGCGACCCGGGGGCCGCCCGTCAGGCTGACGGGCGGGCCTCGGCGGCGCGGCGGCGCAACCGGTCGTTGCCGCTGCGCTGCTGGCCCTGCGGGCGGCCCGGGCGCTGCTTCTGACCGTTCTGCTTCGGCCGACCGCCATTGCCGTTCCCGGCGTTGGTGCGGCGGGCGCGCTGCGAGGCGGCGACCGGCGGGCGCCGGCCGGAGCGGTACTCGGCCTCGATGCCGCCGTCGTGGAACTCGTGGCCGGCGTCGACCTCGATCTTGCGGCGGGTCGCCGACTCGATCGCCATCAGGTTGCCGATCTCCTCGGTCTCGCAGAACGACACGGCGACGCCGTCGGCGCCGGCACGCGCCGTGCGGCCGATGCGGTGGACATAGGTCTCCGGCACGTCCGGCATGTCCATGTTGACCACGTGGCTGACCTCGTGGACGTCGATGCCGCGGGCCGCGATGTCGGTCGCCACCAGGATCGGCAGGCGGCCGCGCTTGAACGCGTCGAGCGCGGTCTGGCGGGCGCCCTGGCTCTTGTTGCCGTGCAGCCCCTCGGCCTGCAGGCCGGCGCGGCGCAGCGAGTCGACCACGCGGTCGACGCCGTGCTTGGTGCGCACGAACACGATGGCCCGCGACACCTCCGGCGCCGCCAGCAGGCGGGCCAGCAGGGCCCGCTTGTTCGGGCGGTCGACGAACATCACGCTCTGGCGGATCCGCTCGATCGGGGTGGTGGTCGGGGTGATCTCGACCCGCTCCGGCTTGCGCAGCAGGCTGGCGGCGAGTTCCTCGATCGACGGCGGCATGGTGGCCGAGAACAGCGCGGTCTGCCGTTCGGCCGGAACCAGGGCGGCGATCCGCCGGACATCGCGCACGAAGCCGAGGTCGAGCATGCGGTCGGCCTCGTCGAGCACGAAGTACTCGATCCGGTCCAGGAACACGGCGCGCTGGTCGATCAGGTCGAGCAGCCGGCCCGGGGTGGCGATCAGCACCTCGACGCCGCGCTGCAGGGCGACCGCCTGCGGGCGGGCCGAGACGCCGCCGTGGACCAGCGCCTGGCGCAGGCCGAGCGGCCGGCCGAAGGTCTCCACGGTGCCGGCGATCTGCACCGCCAGCTCGCGGGTCGGGGTCAGGATCAGCGCCCGCGGCGCCTTCGGGATGCGCTTGTCGCGCGCGCCCTCGGCGGCCAGGCGGTGCAGCATCGGAAGCGTGAAGGCGGCGGTCTTGCCGGTGCCGGTCTGGGCCAGGCCCAGCAGGTCGCGGCCGGCCATCAGCGGCGGGATCGCGCCGACCTGGATCGGCGTCGGGGTGTCGAAGCCGCACGTGGCGGCGGTCCGCAGAATGGCGTCGGCGAGGCCGAGCCCGCGGAAGTCTTGAACGGTCATGTAGTTCCTCGAATGCGCGCGAGGCGCCGGACGCGGTGCGTCAACGGCGCTTGCGCGGGGGTTGGCGGCGCGGTCCGCCGGGGCCGGGGCCCCCGGAGCGCTCGTCCTTGTGTCGGAAATTGATACGACCCTTGGTCAGGTCGTAGGGCGTCATTTCGACGGTCACGCGGTCACCCGCCAGGATCCGGATCTTGAACTTCTTCATCCGGCCGGCGGTGTAGGCGATGATGTCGTGGCCATTGTCGAGCTCGACGCGATAGAGCCCGTCGGGAAGGACGTCGCGGACGACGCCTTCGAATTCGATCATGTCATCCTTGGCCAATACTCGCTCCTCGGCGGTTGACGGTGGGATGCGCCCGGCCGGCCGTCACGCGACAGGCCGGACGCATCACCAAGCCCGGTCCGCTCAGACGGCGCGCAGATCGGTCGCGGCGTACTTGCCGTTGCGACCGCGCTCGACCTCGAACGAAACCTTCTGGCCCTCGTTGAGCCCGCCCATGCCGGCGCGCTCGACCGCCGAGATGTGGACGAAAACGTCAGAGGAACCGTCCTCCGGCTCGATGAAGCCGTAGCCCTTGGTCGCGTTGAACCACTTAACAGTACCGGTAGCCATTGGGGTCATCTCCCAAACGTGGAACGACCCGCCGCACCTTTGCGGCGGGGAAATCAAACTGCAGATTGGGAGAAAACCAACTTCGCGGTCGTGCCGTGACTCGGAAACGCCCAAGCGCGTTCGATGGCCTCGTATATGGGGCAAGCCGCGGTTCCGCGCAAGAAAATATCTTAACGGACAGGTGCTGTGCGACGCCGGGTGTGGCGCTTCTGCACCGGTTTGCCGGGGGACCTCGACGCCGGTCGCGCGGGTGGGTTCCGGATCGGCCGCGCCTTGGGCGCTGCCGTCCGGAATGACGACGAGAGAGGAGAGCGGCGTCCGTCCTCCTTCCTGTCGTCATTCCGGACCGGACCGCCGGTGGCGGGACGGAGCCGGAACCCACTCAGCGCCCCAACCCACTCAGCGCCCCGAGGCTAGAACAGCCCCTCGATCTGGCCCTGGGCGTTCAGGGTGATCTTGTTGGCGGCCGGCACCCGCGGCAGGCCCGGCATGGTCATGATCTCGCCGCAGATCACCACCACGAACTCGGCGCCGTTCGACAGCCGGACCTCGCGCACCGGCAGGGTGTGGCCGGTCGGCGCGCCCTTGGCGTTCGGGTCGGTCGAGAAGCTGTACTGGGTCTTGGCGATGCAGACCGGGAAGTTCGCCCCGCCGAGCGCCTCGATCTCCTTGAACTGGGCGCGGGTCTTGGCGTCGACCGCGATGTCGTCGGCCCGGTAGATCTCGCGGGCGATGGTGCGGACCTTGTCCTCCAGCCCGACCTCGTCGCCGTACAGCGGCTTGAAGGCGGCGCGCCTGGACTCCGCCAGCTCGACCACGTGGTGGGCCAGGTCGACGGTGCCGGCCGAGCCGTCGGCCCAGTGGTTGCACACGATGGCGTCGGCCCCGAGCGAGGCCAGCTCCTCGCGCACCGCGGCGATCTCGGCGTCGGTGTCGGTGATGAAGCGGTTCAGCGCGACCGCCACCGGCACCCCGAACTTCTGGGTGTTCTCGACGTGGCGGGCGATGTTCGACACGCCGCGGCGAACCGCCTCGACGTTCTCGGTGCCGAGGTCCTCCTTGGCGACCCCGCCGTGCATCTTCAGCGCCCGCACGGTGCCCACCACGACCGCGGCGGCCGGTGCCAGCCCGGCCTTGCGGCATTTGATGTCGAAGAACTTCTCGGCCCCCAGGTCGGCGCCGAAGCCGGCCTCGGTGACCACGTAGTCGGCGAGCTTGAGGGCGGCCTTGGTCGCCATTACCGAGTTGCAGCCGTGGGCGATGTTGGCGAACGGCCCGCCGTGGATGAACGCCGGGTTGTTCTCCAGGGTCTGCACCAGGTTCGGCGACAGCGCGTCCTTGAGCAGCACGGTCATGGCGCCGTCGGCCTCGAGCTCGCGGGCGTGCACCGGCTTGCGGTCGCGGGTGTAGCCGACGACGATCGCGCCGAGCCGGCGCTTGAGGTCGTCGAGGTCGGTCGACAGGCAGAGGATCGCCATGATCTCGGAGGCGACCACGATGTCGAAGCCGTCCTCGCGCGGGAAGCCGTTGGCGACCCCGCCCAGCGAGTTGACGATCGACCGCAGCGCCCGGTCGTTCATGTCGAGCGCTCGCCGCCAGGTGATGCGCCGCGGGTCGAGCCCGACCGCGTTGCCCCAGTAGACGTGGTTGTCGATCAGCGCCGCCAGCAGGTTGTTGGCGGCGGCGATGGCGTGGAAGTCGCCGGTGAAGTGGAGGTTGATGTCCTCCATCGGCACCACCTGGGCATAGCCGCCGCCGGCCGCCCCGCCCTTGACCCCGAAGCACGGCCCGAGCGACGGCTCGCGCAGGCAGATCGCCGCCTTCTTGCCGATCCGGTTCAGCGCGTCGCCGAGCCCGACCGTGGTGGTGGTCTTGCCCTCGCCGGCGGCGGTCGGGTTGATGCCGGTGACCAGGATCAGCTTGCCGTCCGGCCGGTCCTTCAGCGAATCGATGTAGCCGAGGTCGATCTTGGCCTTGGTGTGCCCGTAGGGCATCAGGCTCTCGGACGGGATGCCGAGGCCGGCGCCGATCTCCATGATCGGCTTCATCTTTGCCTCGCGGGCGATCTCGATGTCGGACTTCACCATGGCCGGATTCCCTCCCTCGGGCCGAATGCGGTGCGGATGGCCGGGACGGTAGCGCAACAGGCGGGCCGCGGTGTGCGATTTCCGACGCTCAAGGGTTCGGGGGCGTCTCGGGGATCGCTGATCCATTTCCTTGACTTGGGCAGGGGCAGCCGCGGACCTCTGGCCCGTGCAGTCATCTTCAAAAAAGACCGAACTTCGTGATCGTCCAAACGAATATCAGCAGAGCCACTGCGGCGATCGCTGCGATCGGGTTTTCAGAATTCGTTATGATAATTAACCGACGCATTAGATCGTTGTTCTTATAACGCTGCAACGCTTCGTCCCTGAGTTGGTCTTTTCGTTTCTGAATCGTATGAAGAAGAAACAATAAAATTATTGATATAACCACAACGCACAGGAAAATGGCGAGCTTAGTCAGAAGGGACGGCCCGTCTTCGGGAGAAGGGCAGTCAGCATAGTAGATATTTTCAAGCCAACAGCCTCTGAGGTCCGCCATCGATGTTCTGTTCCATCGGCTGACACTGTGCCGCGACGTCAAGTGTCCTGGGCTGCGCCGACTGTAACCAAGAACGCGAACGCACGCGAGGGTTGCGATGAGGCGGTTCGGGCCGCGAAGGGCCGGCCGACGCTAGCTCCGGCCTGCCAGGAAGCTCGCCATGTGGAACCACTGCTGCTCGTCGGCCCACGCCCACCCTTTCCCGACCGGGCACGCGTGCCGGGCCAGACAGCCGCACTCGCGGCAGTCGCGGCCGGCTGCGCTCCTGACGTGGGCGGCGCAGCGGTCGGCGGCGTAGGTCGTGCCGTCGAAGGCGCCGACCGGGCAGGCGGTCAGGCACGGGCGGTCGGCACAGGCGTCGCAGGGCGACGGCGTCTCGGCGCGCTCCGGCACCTCGCGCGTGTCGGCGAAGAGCATCGCCGCGCGCAGGGCGTGCCACAGGCCGTATCGCGGATGGATCAGCAGGCCGAGCGGGGTCGGATGCACCGGCTCGGCGCGCATTGCCCAGCGCTGGAACGGCCGGTAGGGCGGGCCGTCGTTCGGCAGCACGAGCGCGGCGCCGAAGCGGACGGCGACCGGGGCCAGGGTCGAACGGGTCCAGCGGTCGAGCGGATCCGGGCCGTCCGGCTGTTCGGCGCTGAAGCGTTGCCAGAGCAGCGGGCCGGCGTGACCGATCATCGCCACCGTGCCGCCGTCCTCGTCGTTGAAGCCGCCGTTCAGCCGGAACCCGAACGGCTCGACCGCCGCCCGCAGCTCTTCCCACCAGTCGCCCGGCTCGCCCGCCGGGCTCACGGCAGCACCAGCACCGCGCGGAAGTCGTTGACGTTGGTCAGGGTCGGGCCGGTGACCAGCAGCCGGCCGAGGGCCTCGAACGCGCCATAGCCGTCGTTGTTCGCCAGCCGCGCCGTCAGGTCGACGCCGGTCGCCCGGGCCCGCGCCAGGTCGCCGGGCAGGAACAGGGCGCCGGCGTTGTCCTCGGTGCCGTCGATGCCGTCGGTGTCGCCGGCGACCGCGGCGATCCGGTCGGCGACGTCGCCGCAGCGCTTCTCGACCGCCACCGCCAGCGCCGCCAGGAACTCGGCGTTGCGCCCGCCGCGCCCGCTGCCGCGCACCGTCACCGTGGTCTCGCCGCCGGACAGCAGCACCGCCGGGGCCTCCGCCGGCTGGCCGTGGCGGGCGACTTGCGCCGCGATGCCGGCCATCACCATGGCGACCTCGCGGGCCTCGCCCTCGATGGCGTCGCCCAGGATCACCGGCGTGGCGCCTGCCGCGCGCGCCACCTCGGCGGCGGCCTCGAGCGAGGCCTGCGGGCGGGCGACCATCACGGTCTCGACCCGCCCGAACAGCTTGTCGCCGGCCTTCGGGGTCTCGAACGCCGGGTCCGACAGCGCCTTCGCCACCGCCGCCGGCGGCTCGATCCCGTACTTGGCCAGCACCGCGCGGGCATCGGAAAGGGTGGTCGTATCAGGGACCGTTGGCCCGGAGGCGATCACGTCCGGGTCGTCGCCCGGCACGTCGGAGATCAGGTAGGCGTGCACCCGCGCCGGCGCCGCGGCTGCGGCCAGCCTACCGCCCTTGATCGCCGACAAGTGCTTGCGCACGGCGTTCATCTCGTGGATCGAGGCGCCGGACCTCAGCAGGGCGCGGTTGACGTCCTGCTTGTCCTCCAGGGTCACGCCCTCGGCCGGCAGCGCCAGCAGGGCCGAGCCGCCGCCGGAGATCAGCGCGACCACCCGGTCCTCGGGCCCGAGCCCGCGCACCAGCTCCAGAATCCGCCCGGCGGCTTCGCGCCCGGCGGCGTCCGGCACCGGGTGGGCGGCCTCCACGACCTCGATGCGGTCGGTCGGGCAGCCGTGGCCATAGCGGGTGACCACCAGGCCTTCCAACGGAGCGTCCGGCGCGTGCTCGGCCCACACCGCCTCGGTCGCCGCCGCCATCGCCGCTGCGGCCTTGCCGGCGCCGATCACCACGGTGCGGCCGGCGCACGGCGCCTTGGCCAGCGGTACCAGGAACGGCGGCAGGCAGACCTTCGGGTCGGCGGCCGCCAGGGCGGCGTCGAACATCCGGCGCAGCAAAGCTTCCGAATCGATCACGGGGTCTCGCTCCCGGACGCCTTCCAGGCCTCGTACTCGGCCTTGGTCTCGGGGTTCGGCGGGTACAGGCCGATGGTGGCGCGGCCCTCCTCGACCCGGGCCTGCACCCAGCGCTCGAAACGGTCCTGCTCGACCGCGTCGGCGGTGACCGCCTCGGCGATGCCGGCCGGCACCACCACCACGCCGTCGGAATCGCAGACCAGCACGTCGCCGGGGAAGATCGTGACGTCGCCGCAGGCGATCGGGCCCTGCACGGCGCCACCGGACAGTTCGGTGATCGAGGCCGGCGCGGCGGTGCCCAGGCACCAGATCGGCAGGCCGGTGGCGGCCACGCCCTTGCGGTCGCGCACCGCGCCGTCGGCCACCACGGCGGCGACCCCGCGCCTGGCCAGCCGGGCGGCCAGGATGTCGCCGAGGGTACCGGTGGTCGCCACGCCGCGCGCCTCGACCGCCAGGATCGCGCCCGGCGGGCACTCCTCGATGGCGACCCGCGGGCCGTAGCCGGGGGCGCCGAGCACCGACGGGTCCGACAGGTCCTCGCGCAGCGGCAGGAAGCGGAGCGTGTAGGCCGGGCCGACCACGCAGCCCTGGTCGGGCGTCAGCGGCTTCACCCCGGCGACCGCATGGTGGCGGATGCCGCGCTTCAGCAGCTGCATCGACACCGTGGCGGTGCCGACGGCGCGCAGCCGGTCGTAGGTTTCATTCATGGGGGACCTCCTCGCAGGAGGACCAGTGTGTCGCCGGGAGAGGACCACGACAATCGGAAGCTTCACCTGCCCCCGTTCACGTCGCCCCGCTCAGATCATCCGATCGGCGCCACTCTCGATCTCGGGGTCGAAGGCCGCCGCGAGGCGGCGAATCGCCGGACGCAGCCGCTCCATCTGCGGGCTGTAGTTCAACTCGAGGCCGGAACGCTCGCCGATCTCGTCCGCCAGCGACCGCAGGTTGTCGGCCGCGGCCAGCAAACGGGTACGTTCCTGCTCCGAACTGGTCTGCACCACGTCCGCGATGATCTCGGCTGCAAGAAGCAGTCGTCTGGGCATGAGCGAACTCTCCGACAGAGCGGTTGTACGGGCGTCAACAGGTTAAGAACGCTGATGGAATCGGGCCGTCGATCACTGATACGATGTAGTTTGGCTTGCTTGTCTATCAAGTCCGTCCGATTGCCGGAAAAATGACGACCGCATGGCTTCGACGTCGGTTTTCACGCCGTGCGGCAGGACCCGTTTCCCGCAGATTTCAGTTGCCCGCTCGGTCAGTTCGGCCGCTGCAGCTTCGAGCAACGGGCGGTCGGCGGCGTTCACCGTTCGTGCGACGTCGAGCAGAATCTCGGCGGCCATCAGCAGGCGTCCGGGCATACACGACCTCGCTTGAGTGTCCTTCGACGACCATGCGGTGGCCCGATCGACGAAACGCCCAGGCCAGTTCGCCAGCCGAAGGTGTCGTGAATTTCGTTTACATTTGATTAAAGGTGGCGGCGCAGCGTGTGCGACGCGGCCCGGGTCAGTCGCGCAGAGGCGACACCGCTTCCGGACAGAACACCGCGGCCAGGTGCCGGATGGTCGGCAGAATCCGCTGCATCTCGGCATCGATGTTCGGATTGAGATTGTTGAGCGCCATCAGGCGCTGGGCCTCGCCCTCCAGGGTCTCGGCGAGGCGGGTCAGCGCATCGCTGTCCAGGTCGACCGACCCGTTGGCGGCGACGTCCCTTACGATCTCGGCGGCGAGGAGCAGGCGACGCGGCATGGCTGAGCCCAGGCGATGAATTAGAAAAATTGCTTAAAAACCGATTCGCATACTCTCGTAACCGATTCGCTGCCCTCGGTCGAGCCGTTCCGTCCTGGAGCGCCGGCGGCCTCCCGCCGCCTTGTCTTTGCTTCCGGCTCGCGTATCGTCGGCGCCGTTGCATGTCGTACGACGAGTCGAGAGCAGGACAGATGAGCAGTCAGACAGCTGGTGACGGAGCCTCGGGCGGGGGCGCCAACCGGATGAGCGGGGCCGAGGCGGTGGTGCGGACCCTGGAGGCGCACGGCGTCGACCGCATCTTCGGCCTGTGCGGCGACACCAGCCTGCCGTTCTACGATGCCCTGCACCGGATCGGTGGCGGCATCAGCCACGTGCTGACCCGCGACGAGCGCTCGGCCGCCTACATGGCCGACGGCTACGCCCGGGTGTCCGGCAAGGTCGGGGTGTGCGAGGGACCGTCGGGCGGCGGCGCCACCTACATCCTGCCGGGCGTGGTCGAGGCCAACGAGAGCTCGGTGCCGATTCTCGCCATCACCACCGACATCGCGGTCGGCTCGCGCGGCAAGTACGCGCTGACCGAGCTCGACCAGAAGGCGCTGTTCCGGCCGCTGGCCAAGTGGAACACCGTGCTCGACCGGGCCGAGGACGTGCCGCGCACCCTGCGGGCGGCGTTCCGGGCGATGACCACCGGCCGGCCGGGGGCGGCCCATATCGGCCTGCCGTTCGACGTCCAGAAGGGCCCGGTCGACGCCGACGACGTGTGGGGCGACCCGGCGCTCGGCACCTGGCCGGCCCGGCGCAGCGCCCCGGATCCGGCGGCGGTCGAGGCGGCGGCCGACGCGCTGGCCTCGGCGAAGTTCCCGGTGATCGTGGTCGGCGGCGGACCGGTGATCGCCGGCGCCTTCGACGAACTGCGGGCGGTGGCGGAAGCGCTCGGCGCAGTGGTCGCCACCACCATCAGCGGCCAGGGCGCGATCGGCGACGGCCATCCGCTGGCGCTCGGCGTGGTGGGGAGCAACGGTGGCGTGGTCGAGACCCGCGAGGTCCTGATGCAGGCCGACCTGGTGTTCTTCGTGGGCTGCCGGGCCGGCTCGGTCACCACCGAGCGCTGGCGGTTCCCCGAGCCCGGCAAGACCCGGGTCGTGCATCTCGACAGCGACCCGCAGGTGATCGGCGCGACCTACCCGACCGAGGTCGCGCTGGTCGGCGACGCCAAGCTGGGTCTGGCTGCGCTCGCGACGACGCTGGCCGCCAAGGGGGTGACGCGCGATGGCGCCGACGCCGCCGCCAAGGTCGCCGATGCCAGGCGCCGCAAGTATGCGGCGTTCCGCGAGCTGGCCGAGAGCGACGAGATGCCGATCCGGCCGGAGCGGCTGGTGGCGTCGCTGCAGCGGGTGCTGCCGGCGGAGTCGGTGGTGGTCGCCGACCCGGGCACGCCGTGCCCCTATCTTTCCGCCTATCTCGACTGGGAGCAGACCGGTCGGCGGTTCTTCTCGAACCGGGCACACGGCGCGCTCGGCTACTCGATGGCGGCGGCGACCGGCGCCTGGTACGGCCGGCCGTCGGCCAAGGTGGTCAGCGTCATGGGCGACGGCAGCTTCGGCTTCACCGCCGGCGAGCTCGAGACCATCGTCCGGCTGGGCGCGCCGATCACCATGATCGTGGTGTCGAACGCGGTGTACGGCTGGATCAAGGCCGGCCAGAAGACCGGCTTCGGCCAGCGCTACTATTCGGTCGACTTCAGCCGCACCGACCACGCCAGGGTCGCCGAGGCGTTCGGCGTGAAGGCCTGGACCGTGACCGATCCGGCCGAGCTGGACGGCACCCTGAAGAAGGCGCTCGAGCACGGCGGGCCGACCCTGGTCGACGTGCTCTGCCAGCCGCTGCACGAGGCCCGCGCGCCGGTCAGCGAATGGGTGGCGTAGCGGCAGGGTAGCGCAGAGGCCGGTGGGTCCCGGATCGTGCTGAGCGCGTCCGGGATGAGGGCCTTGGGGTAAGTGTTCCGGGTTTCTCTTCCTCATCCCGGCCGCAGCGGCGCAGCCGCGGAGAGCCGGGACCAACCCGCCGCTCAGCCGCCCGACCGGAACCAGGCTTCCAGATGGTCGACGAAGGCGCGGACCTTGGCGGCGACGTAGCGGCTCTGGTGGTGGACGGCGTGGATGCCCAGCTCGGGGCCGTGCCAGCCGGGCAGCACGGCGACCAGCCGACCGTCGGCCAGGTAGGGCGCCAGGATGAAGTCCGGCTGCAGGACGATGCCGGCACCGCCGGCGGCGGCTTCCGCGATGATGTCGCCGTTGTTGGCGACCAGCGATCCGCCGACCCGCGGGGTGGCCTCGCGGCCGTCATCGTGCACCAGGCGCGGCGATCCCAGGGCGGCCGAGTAGCTGTATCCGAGCCAGTTGTGCCGGGAGAGGTCCTCCGGCTCTTTCGGGGTCCCGTGGGCGGCGAGGTAACCGGGGCTGGCCGCCAGACGCACGGTAATGGTGCCGATCCGGCGCGCGACCAGGGTGGAGTCCGGCAGGCGGCCGATACGGACCGCGACGTCGTAGCCTTCCTCGATCAGGTCGACCACGCGGTCGTTGGCCGTCAGTTCGACCGCCAGGTCGGGGTAGCGGTCCAGGAACGACGGCAGGGCCGCCGCCACGTGCAGGCGCCCGAAGGTGACCGGCACGTTGACCCGCAGGGTGCCGCGCGGCGACGCCCGTTCGCCGCGCACCTCGGTCTCGGCTTCGTCGAACTCCGCCAGCAGCCGGCGGGCCCGCTCCAGATAGCCGGCCCCGGCCTGGGTGGTGCTGACCCGCCGCGTCGTGCGCTGCAGCAGCTTCACGCCGAGCCGGTCCTCCAGCGCCTGGACGTGCCGGCTGGTCATCGCCCGCGACAGGCCGAGCCTGCCGGCCGCCTCGGTGAAACTGCCGGTCTCGGCGACGGCGACGAAGGTCTGCAGGACGGTGAGACGATCCATTGTCTCGTAATATGAGACAATAATTCTCAGATTCCTATCATTATCCCAATTGCCGGACTTCCTACCTTCAGCTTCGACGATCGGCCCCCTTGGTTGCGGGCCGCTGATGTGGAGGCAGAGACATGACCGACGACAAGACCGTTCCCTATGCCGCCCTGCTGCTGCGCCTGACCCTCGGGGTGGCGTTCCTGGCGCACGGCGCGCTCAAGGTCTTCGTGTTCACCATTCCGGGCACCGTGCAGTTCTTCGAGTCGATCGGGTACCCGGGCTTCTTCGCCTACCTTGTGATCCTGGCCGAGCTCGGCGGCGGCGCCGCCCTGCTGATCGGAGCCTACGTCCGGCCGGTGGCGGTCGCCTTGATCCCGGTGATGATCGGCGCGACCCTGCAGCACGCCGGCAACGGCTGGCTGTTCTCGGCCCAGGGCGGCGGCTGGGAGTTCCCGGTGTTCTGGACCATGACGCTCGTAGTGCAGGCCCTGCTCGGCGCCGGCGCCCTGGCGGTCCGGCTACCGGCCCCGGAAGCCGTGCCGGCCTGGGCCCGCTGAGCCGATCGGGAGGGAGAGCCATGACCGCGATGCCGGCCCTGTTCGTCAGCCACGGCGCCCCCACCCTGATCCTCGACGACGTCCCGGCCCGCGCCTTCCTGGCGCGGGTCGGTGGCGATCTCGGCCGGCCGTCGGCGATCGTGGTGGTGAGCGCCCACTATGAGGCGACCGGCGTTCGCGTCGACCGCTCGGCGTGGCCGCGGACGATCCACGACTTCCGCGGCTTTCCGCCGGCGCTCTACGAGATGCAGTACCCGGCCCCGGGCGATCCGGCGCTCGCCGACGAGATCGTCGGGCTGGTCCGGGCGGCCGGGCTGGACGCCGAGACCGACGAGGGCTGGGGTCTCGACCACGGCGCCTGGGTCCCGCTCATGCTGATGTACCCGGAAGCCGACATCCCGGTGGTTGCGGTCTCGGTCGACCCGGACGCCGGGCCAGAGCATCACCGCCGCCTGGGGGCGGCCCTGGCGCCGCTGCGCGAGCGCGGGGTGCTGATCCTGTGCTCCGGGTCGTTCACCCACAATCTCCACGAGATACCGCGGCCGTTCCGGCAGATCGAGACCCCGGCGCCGGATTGGGTCCGGGAGTTCGCCGACTGGGCGGCGGCGGCGATCGTCGAGGGCCGGACGGGCGACCTGCTGGACTACCGCCGGGTCGCGCCGCACGGTGCCCGCAACCATCCGACCGAGGAGCATTTCCTGCCGCTGTTCGCGGCCATGGGGGCGGGGGGCGGCGGTGCCGGCCGGCGGATGCACGACAGCACCACTTTCGCGGTGCTGCGCATGGACGCCTACGCGTTCGGATGATTTCGGGTGGCTGCGGTCAGGCGGCCCGCCACTTGATGGAGCAGCCCATCGACGGCACCTGCTCCTCCGGCCCCTCGCCGGTGGCCGCGATCCGACGCATCGCCTCCAGCAGCTCGCGCCGGGCATCCGGCACCGGGGTGGTGCGCGACGCGTCGAGCCGGCCGCGATAGCGCAACGCCAGGTCGGCGTCGTAGCCGAAGAAGTCCGGCGTGCAGACGGCCTCGTAGGCCCGTGCCACCATCTGGGTCTCGTCGAGGAGGTACGGGAACGGGAAGCGGTGCTCGGCGGCGAACGCCCGCATCCGGTCCGGCGCGTCGGCCGGGTAGGCGCGGTAGTCGTTCGACATGATGGCGACGACCCCGATGCCCTCGGCCAGCAGGGCGCGCGAATCCTCGACGATCCGGTCGGCGATCGCCCGGACATACGGGCAATGGTTGCAGATGAACATGATCAGCGTGCCGTGCTCGCCGCGGACGTCGTCCAGCCGGACGGTGCGGCCGTGAAGGTCGGGCAACGCGAATTCCGGCGCTCGCGATCCGAGCTCCGGCAGGGTCGGCAGGGTGGTCATGGCTTTCTCCGGCGTGCCGGGATTCGCCTTTCCGGACCGGCGATCAGACGGACAGCGCCTCGATCAGCCAGGCATAGGCGGCGATGGCCGCGGCCATCATGGTGCCGACGACGAGCGTATCTCCGAGATCTGCCCGGCCGGCACGGGCCGTGAGCGGGCTGCGGCACCGGCAGCGACGCAAACACTCGTTCATGGCATCCTCCTTTCCGGTCCCGGGGAGGAGAGGCATCCCCGCTTTCGCCCCGGGTCCGCGTCCCGCTATCATGAGACATCGGGACCACGGCGAAAAGCCCAACATCGGATTGGGGCGGATTCATGACGAGTCGGCAGCTTCCGGGACCGGGGGAGACCTTTCTCGACCATCTCGGGCATTTCGTTCCGGACATGGAGGCGGCGCACCGCGCCCTGACGCGTCTCGGCTTCGTGCAAACCCCCTACACCGTGCACCAGACCACGCCGGGGCCCGGGCAACCGCCGGTTCCGGGCGGTACCGCCAACCGCTGCGTGATGCTGCGCGAGGGCTACATCGAGGTGCTGTGCGTGGTCGACCCGCAGCACCCAACCGGGGCGCGCACCCAGCGCCAGCTCGACCGCTATACCGGCGTTCACATTGTCGCGATGACCGACGCCGACGCGCTGTCGCGCCGCGACCGGCTGGACGCCGCCGGGTTCGAGACCCAGGACCCGGTGAACCTGCGGCGCGCGGTACCGCTGGAGGGCGGCGGCGAGGGCATGGCCGCCTTCACGGTCTGCCGCACCCCTGCCGATTCGATGGCGGAAGGCCGGGTGCAGATCCTCACCCACCTGACCGAGGACCTGGTCTGGCAGCCGCGCTGGATGACCCACGAGAACGGCATCACGGCACTGCGCGACGTGGTGATCCTGCCCGAGGACCTGGCCGAGGCGACCGACCGCTACGCCCGCTTCACCGAGGCGGCACCGAAGCGGATCGACGAGGACATGGTGCGGCTGGAGCTGGCGCGCGGCGGCGTGGTGCTGACGACGCCGGCCGGCGCCGAGCGCCTGTTCCCCGGCGCGACCGTGCCGCCGGTGCCGGGGGTGATGGGGTACGGGCTGCTGTCGGACGGGCTGGCGGCGACCCGGGCGTTCCTGGAAGGCCGCGGATTCCCGGTGGTCGACACCGGCCCCGGCCTGGTCGGCCTCGGCCTGCCGGCCAGCCTGGGCGGTGCCTGGCTGATCGCCGAGGACGAGCGGGCGTTCCCGTGGAGCCTGCGAGCCGCCGGGTAGGGCGGCGCGGCCTCAGCCCCGCGTCTGCCGATAGAACGCCACGGTCTCGGCCAGGCCCTCGTCCAGGGTGCGCTCACGGCCGAGCGGCAGCGCGCCGTTGCCCCACTCGTTGGCGGCGCTCGTGCCGCTCGGGAGGGCCGGGCCGTCGGCCCGGATGTCGGATCCCGGCACGATCCGGCGGATTGCGGCGGCGACCTCGTCCATGGTCGCCACCCGGCCGGTCAGGTTCATGGTGTGGGCGCCGGTCAGCTCGGTCCGGCTAGCGGCCTCGTAGGCCGCCGCGACGTCGTCGACATGGACCATGCCGGCCGAGCCCGTAAACGGGATGACGTAGGGCTCGCCGCGCGCCGCTGCCCGGCAGGCCAGGGTCGGGCCGGCGGTCAGGCCGCTGGCGCGCCCGGGGCCGTAGACCACGAACGGCCGGAACCCCATGCTGGCGATCCCGGCATCCTCCCAGTACGCCCGCGCGCTGCCCTCGTTGGCCAGCTTGAAGGCGCCGTAGTGGGTGGTCGGGAACGGCTCCGGGCGGTCGTCGGGCCCGTACACCCCGCCGCTGCTGGTGTACACGACCTGGCGGATGCCGTGCCGGCGGGCCGCCTCGAACACGTTGAGGGTGCCGAGCACGTTGATGCGGGCGCCGGCCAGCGGGTCGTCCTGGCAGGCCGGGGTCAGGACGCCGGCGAGGTGGACGATGCCGTCGCAGCCCTCGGCGGCAGCCGCGACCGCGCCGGTGTCGACGATATCGCCGACCTGCCAGTCGAGCCGGTCGGCCGCCTCGCCGGCGATCGTCCGGGCCAGCGTGCGGTCGTGGTGCCGCTCGAACACCCGGACCTCGACGTTGCCGCGGGTCAGGCGGCTGGCGATCCAGGCGCCGAGGAAGCCGCCGCCGGTCAGGAGAATGCGCATCGGGGTCCCATGACTGCCGATCAGGACTTGGCCGGCCGCTTGCCGTGACTCGGCGCCGGGGTGCCGGGGTTCAGCGAGACGTGGGTGTGGATCGCCTTCCACCTGGCGTTCCGGCGCGCCCGCGAGAACGCGACGGTGGCCCGGCCCGGCCGCGGGAAGCGGTGGCCGTCGGCGGTGATGCCGGTCGAGGAGAAGGTGATGATCCCCAGCGCCATCCGGCGGTCCGGCGACACCGCGACCTTCAGGGTCGGCAGCAGGAAGCTGAAGTCCTCGATGGTCGGCCAGACCGACCGCCACTGGTCGTTCTCCAGGTCCTGCAGCCCCTCGACCACGTCCATGTGGGTGCCGAAGCTGGCGACGTTGTCCTCGAACAGGTCGCGGGCCGGCACGAAGTCGACGTCGGCGACGTTGACGGTCCATTCCGCGAACCACTGCCGGATCGCGTTGAAGTCGTCCTCGGGCACGTTCCAGGTGTAGGTCATGGCGGTGCTCTCCCCTGGCAGCGGATCGTCAGCTCAGCTCGTCCTCGATGAACGCCTTGATCACCGGCTCCATGCCGGGGTCGCGGTGGAAGCCCATGGCGTCGGCGCGGGCGGTCTCGAAGCGCGCCGGCCAGCCGTACACGATCTTCTCGATCAGCGGGTCGCGCTGCCACTTGACGCGGGCCGCCACCTCCGGGCCGGCGATCGCCTCCAGCGCCCGGACCATCTCGCCGACGGTCGTGGTGAAGCCGGGCAGGGCGACGGCGCGCCACGGCCCCCAGGCCTCGGCCGGCAGGTCGTGGGCGCGGCGGGTGTTGGCGACGATGGTGCGCGGGCTGGCTAGCCACATCTCGGTCTCCGGCGCCACCGGGCAGATCGCCTCCTGGCCCTGCAGCGGCTCGCGGATGATCGAGCTGGCGAAGGTCGAGGCCGCCTTGTTCGGCTTGCCGGGCCGCACCACCACGGTCGGGTAGCGCAGCGCCCTTCCGTCCAGGAAGCCCTTGCGGCTGTAGTCGTTGATCAGCAGCTCGCCGATCGCCTTCTGCACGCCGTAGGAGTTCTGAGGGGTGAGCTGCTGGTTGTCGGTGACCACCTCCGGCAGCTCGCCGCCATAGGCCGCGCACGAGCTGGCGAACACCAGCTTCGGCCGGTTGCCGTGGCGCCGCGCGATCTCGAGGATGGTGCGGGTCGCGTCCAGGTTGACCCGCATGCCGAGGTCGAAGTCGGCCTCGGCGCCGGCGCTGACCACCGCGGCCAGGTGGTAGACCGAGTCGGTGTCGGGGCGGATCGCCTCGGCCAGCAGGTCCTCATCGGCGACGTCGCCGGTCACCGCGGTCACGCGGCTGTCCTCGGCCAGGTCGGCCGGCGGTGCCACCATGTCGACCAGGGCGACGTTCTCGATGCCGAGCGCGTTGTCGGCCAGCAGGGAACGGGCGAGCTTGACGCCGAGGAAGCCGGCGCCACCGGTAATAGCGATCTTCACGTCAGTAGCCCTTCATCCAGGAGAGACCCTCGACCGTGCCGGCCTTCGGGCGGTACTCGCAGCCGACCCAGCCGTCGTAGCCGAGCCGGTCCATCAGGTCGAACAGGTAGGGGTAGTTGATCTCGCCGACATTCGGCTCGTGGCGTTCCGGCACGCCGGCGATCTGCACGTGCCGGATGATGTCCAGGTGCTTCTCGAAGTTCTTGGCCAGGTCGCCCTCGACGATCTGCACGTGGTAGAAGTCGAACTGCAGCCCGACGTTGTCGGCGCCGACCGCCTCGATGATGGCGCGGCCCTGGTCCTGGGTGTTCAGGAAGTAGCCGGGGATGTCGCGGGTGTTGATCGGCTCGATGATCAGCGTCTTGCCGCGGGCGGCGGCCTTCGGGGCGGCGCGCTTCAGGTTGGCGATCAGGGTCTCGGTGCAGGCCTCGCGGCTGACGCCGGCCGGCACGATGCCGCTCATCACGTGCAGCAGCTCGTTGCCGAGGGTGTCGGCATAGCCGAGCGCCTGGTCGAGGGCGGCGTCGAACTCGGCCTCCTTGCCCGGCATCGCGCCGAAGCCGCGGTCGCCCTTCGAGAAGTCGCCGGGATACAGGTTGAACAGCGCCTGGCTCAGGCCGGCCGCCTCCAGCTTGGCCCGCAGCTCGACCGCGTCCCAGTCGTAGGGGAACAGGAACTCCACGCCCTTGAACCCGGCCATGGCGGCGGCGTCGAAGCGGTCGAGGAAATCGACCTCGTTGAACATCATCGAAAGGTTCGCGGCGAACTTCGGCATGGCGTCCCACCCTCGGGGTTTTATGATTGACCCGACGATACGCGCGCCGGCCGGCGCGCGCCAAGGGTCCGTCATGCTCCAAGGGTACAGGCCCGAGCACAGAAAACGAGAGAGGAAACCCGATGCCGCCGATCCTCGGATGCGTGGCCGACGACTTCACCGGCGCCACCGACCTCGCCAACATGCTGGTCCGCGGCGGGCTGCGCACCGTGCAGCTGATCGGCGTGCCGCCATCGGGTGGAACGGGACCGGATGCGGCGGTACCCGACGTCGACGCGGTCGTGGTGGCGCTGAAGTCGCGGACCACGCCGGCGGCGGACGCGGTGCGGGAGTCGGTGGCGGCGCTCGACTGGCTGAAGGCGGCCGGCTGCCGGCGGTTCTTCTTCAAGTACTGCTCGACCTTCGACTCCACCGACGACGGCAACATCGGGCCGGTCGCCGACGCCCTGCTGGACCGGCTCGGCGCGCATTTCACGATCGCCTGCCCGGCGTTCCCGGAGACCGGTCGGACGATCTTCAAGGGCCACCTGTTCGTCGGCGACGTGCTGCTGTCGGACAGCTCGATGCGGCACCACCCGCTGACCCCGATGACCGACTCCAACCTGGTGGCGGTGCTCGGCCGGCAGACGCCGCGCAAGGTCGGGCTGGTGCAGTACCGCGACGTCGCCGCCGGGGCGGAGGCGGTGCTGGCGCGCATCGACGCGCTGATCGAGGAGGGCTGCGGCCATGCGGTGGTCGACGCGGTCAGCGACGAGCAGCTCCACGTGATCGGCGAGGCGGTCGCCGACCTGGCCCTGGTCACCGGCGGTTCCGGCGTCGCCATCGGCCTGCCGGACGCCTACCGGCGGCGCGGGCTGGTCGGCACCTCGGGCGAGGGCGCGGCGACGGTGCCGGCGATCGCGGGCAAGGCGGCGGTGCTGGCCGGGTCCTGCTCGGCGGCGACCCTCGGGCAGATCGCCGAGTGGCAGAAGACCCGGCCGTCCTACAACATCGACCCGCTGCGGCTGGCCGACGGCGAGGATGTGGCGGCCGAGGCGCTGGCGTTCGTGCGCGAGCGGCTGGCCGACGGCCCGGTGCTGGTCTACGCCAGCGCGCCGCCGGAGACCGTCAAGGCGGTGCAGGCCAGGCTCGGGCGGGCCGAGGCCGGCGAGATCGTCGAACGGGCGATGGCGCGGATCGCCAAGGCGCTGGTCGACCAGGACGGCGTTCGCCGGCTGGTGGTAGCCGGCGGCGAGACCTCGGGCGCGGTGGTGTCGGCGCTCGGCGTCACCGGCCTGCGCATCGGCGCCCAGATCGACCCGGGCGTGCCCGGCACCGTCACCCTGGACGACCCGGCGATCGCGCTGGCGTTGAAGTCCGGGAACTTCGGCGGGCCGGACTTCTTCGCGAAGGCGCTGGCGCAGATGCCGTGAGGGGGGCCTCCCGTCATCCCCTGGGTTCCGGATCGACCGCTGTGCGGCCGTTCGGAATGACGAAAATGGGGAAGCCGATGTCTCTCCCTCTACCGTCATTCCGGAGCGGGCCGCCGGAGGCGGAACGCATCCGGAACCCACTCGCTGCCTTGGTGATCGTCCGCACTACGCCGCCTGCTCGCGCGCGACCGCGTCCCTGATCGCCGCCACCCTGGCCACCGTGGTGCCGGCGATCCAGTCGCCCTCGGCGACGTCGCGGTACAGCACCCAGACCCGGCGGGCCTCGGCCGCGTCCCAGGCGGTGCCCTCGGCGGCCAGGCAGGCCCGGGCCAGTTCCGCCGCCAGCGCCGGCTTGGCGTCGGCGGCCAGCGAGCCGACCGGCGCGGCGATCTCGATCCGCCACAGCGGTCGCGCCGGGGCGGCACCGGATCGGGTGATGGCGGTTTCCGGCATCGGGTGCAGGTAGACCCAGGTCAGCGACGCCGCCAGCCGGCTGTCGCCATAGCCCTCGGCCCGGCGCGCCAGCCGCGCCAGCTCGTCGGCCAGCACCTGCCGGCCTTCGGCGTCCAGCACGGTCTCGCTCAGGTACACGTCGATCAGCGGCATCGGGTCCTCCATCGGTTATGCGATGGCGCAATCATCCTGCTTGCATGGCGATCGGGACAGACGGCAGGATCGCCAAAGTTCAGGGGTGATCCGGACGGGGACTCGAGATGGCGACACCGTTGATCCGCGCCGTCCTGCTGATCCGCGACGGCGGCTTCGCGTCGGCGGTCGCCGGGCCGGCCGAGATCCTGCGGCTGGCCGGCGTGGCGCCGCGGGTGCTGGCGGGCCGGCCGACCCGGCCGCGGTTCCGGGTCACCATCGCGTCGCCGGACGGCGGGCTGGTGGCCTGCGTCGGCGGGCTGACCGCCCAGGCCGAGGCGGCGCTGGCCGACCTCGGTGTCCCGGACCTGGTGCTGGTCGGGTCGTCCGGGATATCCGGCAAGGCGATCGCGGTCGGGCCGGCCGATGCCGGCGTCTCGGGCTGGCTGCGGGCGGCCTATGACGGCGGGGCGGTGATCGCGGCGGTCTGCTCCGGGGTGTTCCAGCTCGGCCGGGCCGGGCTGCTGGACGGGCGCCGGGCGACCACCCACTGGGCCTATGCCGACGATCTGCGGCGCTTGGTCCCGGCCGCCGACGTGCGGCCGGCGCGGATGGTGATCGACGACGACCGGATCGTCACCGCCGGCGGCGTCAACGCCGCCTCCGACCTGGCGCTGCATCTGGTCGAGCGGTTCTGCGGCCGCGAGGAGGCGCGCGACCTGGCCAACGCCCTGGTGCTGGACCTGCCGCGCGCCGCGCAGTCCGAGTACGCCGGCTGGCTCGGCCCGTCGGGCCATGGCGACGACGCGGTCATGCGGGTGCAGCGGGCGATCGCCGCCCGCCCCGAGGCGGTGGCCGGGGTCGAGGCCCTCGCCGCCTCGGTGGGCCTGAGCCCGCGCAGCCTGGCCCGCCGGTTCCGGGCGGCCACCGGCGAGACGGTGATCGAGTGCATCCAGCGCCTGCGGGTCGCGCGGGCCCGCGAGCTGCTGGAGAGCGAGCGGCTGCCGGTCGAGGCGGTGTCACGCCGGGTCGGCTACGAGGACGTGGCGTTCTTCCGCCGGCTGTTCCGCAAGTACACCGGCCTGACGCCGAGCGGCCATCGCCAGCGCTTCGGCCTGCCGGACGGTGGCCGGCCAAGTGCCGCCGGCGACTGACCGGAGTTGCCATCGGCGCAGTCATCGGTGGCGTCGAGGCGCCCGCCTGCCCATCTGAGTCGGTGACGGACCATGGATTTCCGCGCAACCAGACGGAGCACAGCCATGACCGAGCCGAAAAAGCCCCTGCGCAAGCGTGACGTCGACGATCCCACCGATCGCGAGTCTGAACACACGGAAGCGGAGCGCAAACGCGGGCGAACGAAACCCGACAGGGTCGACGAAGCCGGCAGGGAGTCCTTCCCGGCCAGCGATCCCCCCGCCTGGACGCCGTGACGTCGAGCGGGTTTTCCCGCGGTCAGAGCGGAACCCTGGCGACGCCCCAGATCGGGCCGTGATCCTCGGCCTGCAGCAGGACGACCAGGGCGTCGGCGCCGCGGTGCCAGGTGTCGGCGTCGACCGTCACCGACAGGTCGCCGCCGGTCCAGCGGCCGATCCGGCTGACGCTGCGGACTACGTTGTAGTCGGCCAGCACCCGGCCCGAGTTCTCGCCCCGGCGGACCTCGGTCACGTGCTTGGCGTCGATGGCGGCCAGCAGCAGGTCGGCGGAGCCGGTGGCCGCGGCCTTGGGCACGAACACGGTGACCGCGCCGTCGGAGCGGCGGCCGAACTCGACCGGGATCGACGGACGCACCGCCGGGCCGAGCTGCAGGCGTTCGCGGATCGCGGACTCGACGGCGCCACGGCGCGAGCCGACCTCGTGGCTCACGCCGTCGATCACCATCTGCGGGGTGTAGATGGTGCGCTGGCGAAGCCGGGCGGCATAGGCCCGCTGGCGCCGGGTGTAGGCCGGGTCGCCGAACGGATCCTTCCAGCCGATGTAGTCCCAGTAGTCGACATGGAACGCCAGGGCGACGACGTCGTCGCGCTTCGCCAGCTCGCCGAGGAAAGCGTCGGCCGGCGGGCAGGAACTGCAGCCCTGGCTGGTGAACAGCTCGACCACCACCGGCCGCCGGTGCGGGCCGACGGCCGCGGCCGGACCCGCGACCGCCATGAGGCCGGCGGCGAGTCCGGAAGCCGTGAAGGCGCGTCTGGTAACCATGAATCGAAGCTAGGCGCAGGCCCGGATCACCGCCAGTGACGAGGACGTGAGGCGCTGACGTGAGGCGCTACTGCCCGGGCGCGCGCGGCCGGAACAGGTCCCAGGCGTACTCGTTGCCGACGAAGATGATGGTGTCGGTCACGAAGTTGGCGCCGACGAACGCGATCGCCGCCGTGGTGCTGCCGCCGAAGGTCAGGCCGAGGGTGAAGTTGCGGCTCGAGTTCAGCACCCGGTACAGCACGGTCTTGTGCAGGATGTCTTCGTGGGTCTTCTCGCCGGGCGGCGGACCGACCATCTGCCAGGCGTACTCGTAGCCGTAGTACAGCGCCGCCGCCGACGCCGCGTTGGCGACGAAGAAGCCGCCGCCGGCGACCGCCGCGCCGCCCAGCAGCACGTCGTACAGCGCCAGGTCCGACAGGTTGGCCACCGCCTGGTAGGTCAGGGTCTTGTAGAGGGTGCGCTCCCAGACCGGCAGGCTGCCGTCGGTGGCGGCCGTCGCCGGATCGGCGGGCGCGGGCTGTTGCGCCTGCACGGGGTGCGTCGCCAGGAGAGCGAGCACCATGACCAGCAGCGACAGGCAACCGCGGACCGTCATCGGGGTCTCCCTCCGCTTCTGCAACGGCACGTCGAGCGTCGCAGCGCGAACCGGCGAAGTCCAGCCGGGATCGCCGGCAGTCGGTGGGTCGAGGTCGATGGATCGCGGCCGGAGAACGCGAAACGGGCGCTCCCGAGGGAGCGCCCGTCGCCGTTCCGGACGGTCCGGTCGTCGCGCCTATGCGGCCGACGACAGGTTCCGCAGCACGTAGTGCAGGATGCCGCCGTGGCGGTAGTAGTCGACCTCGTTGGCGGTATCGATCCGGCACAGCAGGTCGAGCTGCTTGGTCGAGCCGTCGGCGTAGTGGATCGTGCACGGCACCGTCATGCGCGGGGTGATGCCGCCCTCGATGCCGGTGATGTCGATGGTCTCCTCGCCGGTCAGGCCGAGCGACTTGCGGTCGGTGCCCTCCGGGAACTGCAGCGGCAGCACGCCCATGCCGACCAGGTTCGAGCGGTGGATGCGCTCGAAGCTCTCGGCGATGACCGCCTTGGCGCCGAGCAGGCGGGTGCCCTTGGCCGCCCAGTCGCGCGACGAGCCGGTGCCGTACTCCTTGCCGCCGATCACGACGAGGGGGGTGCCCTCGTCCTGGTACTTCATGGCGGCCTCGTAGATCGACATCTGCTTGCCGGTCGGGACGTATTTGGTCACGCCGCCGGTCACCCCCGGGGTCATCTCGTTCTGCAGCCGGATGTTCGCGAAGGTGCCGCGCATCATGATCTCGTGGTTGCCGCGCCGGGCCCCGTACGAGTTGAAGTCCAGCGGCCGGATCTGGCGCTCCAGCAGGTAGTCGCCCGCCGGGCCGTCCTTCTTGATCGAGCCGGCCGGCGAGATGTGGTCGGTGGTGATCGAGTCGCCGAGCAGGGCCAGGACCCGGGCCCCCTTGATGTCGGCGAAATCGCCCGGCTCCTTCGACATGCCGACGAAGTAGGGCGGGTTCTGCACGTAGGTCGACCCGGAATCCCACTCGTAGGTCAGGCCGCCGGAGACCTGCACGGCCTGCCACTCGTCGCCGCCGTGGAACACGTTGGCGTAGCGGCTGCGGTACATCTCCGGCGTCAGCTTGGTCCGGAGCACCTGCTCGACCTCGTGGCTGGTCGGCCAGATGTCCTTCAGGTAGACCGGGTTGCCGTCCTGGTCGGTGCCGAGCGCGTCGTTGTTCAGGTCGACCAGCAGCGAGCCGGCGATCGCGTAGGCGACCACCAGCGGCGGCGAGGCCAGCCAGTTCGCCTTGACGTGCGGGTTCACCCGGCCCTCGAAGTTGCGGTTGCCCGACAGCACCGAGCAGACCGCCAGGTCACCGGCCTCGACCGCGTTGGCGAGCGGGTCCGGCAGCGGGCCCGAGTTGCCGATGCAGGTGGTGCAGCCGTAGCCGACCAGGTTGAAGCCGAGCGCGTCGAGGTGCTCCTGCAGGCCGGCGGCCTCCAGGTAGTCGGTCACCACCTGGCTGCCCGGGGCCAGCGAGGTCTTGACCCAGGGCTTCACCGTCAGGCCCTTGGCGTGCGCCTTCTGGGCGACCAGGCCGGCGGCGATCAGCACGCTCGGGTTCGAGGTATTGGTGCAGCTGGTGATGGCGGCGATCACCACGTCGCCGTCGCTGAGCTCGTAGTCGGCGCCCTCGACCTTGGCCGAGCGGACCTTGCCGGTGCCGTCGCCGAGGGTCTTCTTCAGGGCGCTCTCGAAGGCCGACTTGGCTTCGGTCAGCAGGACCCGGTCCTGCGGCCGCTTCGGGCCGGCCAGCGACGGCACCACCGTCGACATGTCGAGCTCGAGGGTGTCGGTGAACGCCGGATCGGCCGAGCCTTCCTCGCGCCACATGCCCTGGGCCTTGGCGTAGGCCTCGACCAGCTTCACCCGGTCCTCGTCGCGGCCGGTGAAGCGCAGGTAGTTCAGGGTCTCCTGGTCGATCGGGAAGAACCCGCAGGTCGCGCCGTATTCCGGCGCCATGTTGGCGATGGTCGCCCGGTCGGCCAGCGGCAGGTGGTCGAGGCCGGGGCCGAAGAACTCGACGAACTTGCCGACCACGCCCTTGGCGCGCAGCATCTGGGTGACCGTCAGCACCAGGTCGGTGGCGGTGGCGCCCTCCGGCAGCCTGCCGGTCAGCTTGAAGCCGACGACCTCGGGGATCAGCATCGACACCGGCTGGCCGAGCATCGAGGACTCGGCCTCGATGCCGCCGACACCCCAGCCCAGCACCGCCATGCCGTTCACCATGGTGGTGTGGCTGTCGGTACCGACCAGGGTATCCGGATAGGCGACGGTCTCGCCGTTCTCGGTCTTGGTCCACACGGTCTGCGCCAGGTACTCCAGGTTGACCTGGTGGCAGATGCCGGTGCCCGGCGGCACGACCCGGAAGTTGTCGAACGCCTTCTGGCCCCACTTCAGGAACTCGTAGCGCTCCTTGTTGCGCTCGAACTCCAGGGCGACGTTCTTCTTGAAGCTGTCCGGGCCGCCGAACTCGTCGACCATCACCGAGTGGTCGATGACCAGGTCGACCGGCGACAACGGGTTGATCTTGGTCGGGTCGCCGCCGAGGGTCTGCATGGCGTCGCGCATGGCGGCCAGGTCGACCACCGCCGGCACGCCGGTGAAGTCCTGCATCAGGACCCGGGCCGGGCGGTAGGCGATCTCGCGGTTCGACTTGCGATGCTTCGCCCAGTCGGCCAGCGCCGCCACGTCCTCCTTGGACACGGTCACGCCGTCCTCGAAGCGCAGCAGGTTCTCCAGCAGCACCTTCAGCGAGTACGGCAGGCGCGCCACCTCGGGGTGCGCGGCGGCCAGGGCGCCGAGATTGTAGTAGGTGTACTTCTTGCCGCCGACGTCGAGGGTCGACTTGGATTTGAAGCTGTCCAGGCCAGCAGTCACGGCTGTCTCCTATCGATTGACTGCGCGGCCGTCCGAGGTGCGCCTCGGCCCGGTCGGCTCCTTCGGGAAATGCGCGCGCCCCTTATAGTCATCCGGCCGACGAATCGGAAGAGGCGGCAGGGCCGATCGTCGCAGGTTCCGCAGCGACCGGCGCGACGGTTCGCGGGCGGCTTCCCACACCCGAAATGGGAACTCTGCCGTGCGCTGTCGATGCCGTTTCGTGCCAGGATCGGCGCGCGGATGGAGGTACCGGAGGACGAGCCGATGCTGTTCATGGTCATCGAGCGGTTCCGCGACGACGACATGGTGCCGGCCTACCGGCGGCTGCGCGACCGGGGGCGGCAGCTGCCGGACGGGCTGGAATACGTCGACAGCTGGATCGAGGCGAATTTCGGGCGCTGCTTCCAGCTCATGCGGTGCGACGACGCCCGCCTGCTGCAGGAGTGGGTGCTGGGGTGGCGCGGCACCGGCACGACCTTCGAGATCGTCCCGGTGGTCCCGAGCCAGGAGACCCGGGCCGTCGTCGAGCCGCTCCTGGATCCGCCGACGTCGGGGTAACCCCGACGGCGAGGGGTGTTGCTGCAACGGCCCGGCGGTTCCGCTACACTCGTCCGGGGACGGGCCGTCGCGGGCGGACGTCGCTGCGACCGACGGAGGGAGCGATGGCCCGGACCGTTTCGCAGGGGGCTGGCTCAGAGGGAACACGTGGGCCGGTACGGCTGGAATCGCTGGAGCACGATCCGGCAATGGCGCCCCATCCGAGGTTGGCGGCCGCTCTTGCCGCCTGGGAGGCGGCGCCCAAGGTCGACGGCATTCCGCTGCGCCGGTCGGTGTCGCCGGAGCTGGTACCCGACGCCGTCGGCCAGATCGGCATCGTCGACGTGCTGCCGACCGGCGACTTCCGATACCGGTTGTTCGGATCGGCGCTGGTGGCGGCGCTCGGCTACGACGCCACCGGGCGGCTGACATCCGAACTCGACCCGCCGGAATACGCCGAGCTGATCACCCGGCAATACCGGGCGGTGGTGACGGCGCGCCGGCCGATCCTGCACGAGATCCGCACGCAGGGATCGGAGGCCCGGATGCTCCGCTACTTCCGGCTGACCGCCCCGCTGACGCTCGGCGACGGGCGGGTCGACCAGCTCTGGATGACGGTGGCGATGCTCGGCAGCTTCGGCGAGGAGGTCTTCAATCCCCGGGTCACGGCGCTGTTCCGCCCGCGCGACTGAACGGCCGCTCGCTCAGGCTTCCTCCCAGACGACCGGGCAGGTCAGCAGGTAGCCGGCGCCGTAGACCGTGCGGATCAGCGGCTTGCGGTCGGCGTCGCCGGCACCCTGCAGCTTCTTGCGCAGCCGCGACACCCGGACGTCGATCGAGCGGTCGAAGCTGTCCTCGCTGCCGGCCTTGGTCAGCAGGAAGTCGCGCGACAGTACGCGCTGCGGCGCTTCCAGGAAGGTCTGCATCAGCCGGGCCTCGCCGGCCCCGAGCTCGACCGGGTTGCCGTCCGGCGCGGTCAGCGCCAGGGCACCGGCGTCGAAGCGCCAGCCGGCGAAGTGCGCGACCGCCACCGCCCGCCCGGGCGACCGCGGCCCGGCCTCGGCCCGGCGCAGCACCGAGCGGACCCTCGCCACCACCTCGCGCGGGTCGAACGGCTTGATCACGAAGTCGTCGGCGCCGAGCTCCAGGCCGACGATGCGGTCGGACGGGTGCTGGCGGGCCGACAGGATGATGACCGGCAGCGGCGCGATCTCGCGGATCCGCTGCAGCAGGCCGATCCCGTCCATGTCGGGCAGCCCGAGGTCCATCACGCACAGGCTCGGCGCCTTGCGCTGCAGGGCCGCCAGGAACGGCTCGCCGGCCCCGTAGCACTCGACCTTGAAGCCGTGCTCCTCGAGGGTGCGCGCGATCATCTCGGCGATCGGCCGCTCGTCCTCGACGATGGCGATGGTCTTGGTCATGGCTGTGCACCGTGCGGCGCCGCGGCGTGCGGCGGAGCGGCGGGTGGGTTCCGGAGCCGGGCGCTCATGCGCCCCCTCCGGAATGACGACGAAGATGGGTAGGCGCCCGACCCCCGGGGCCACCAACTCTACTCTTCGTCATCCCGGAGGGTCCGCGCAAGCGGACGGCTCCGGGACCCACGGGGCGACGGGCGCCGCCGACCGAGGGATCGCCGGATGTGCGAGCACCGCTCACACCGAGCGGCCCATGAGGCCGGCCAGGGCCTCGGTGGCGAACGGCTTGGCAAGCACCGGGAACGGGCAGCTCGCGAGCTCCTGTGTCTCCCGGCCTTCGGCATAGCCGCTGATCAGCCCGACCCGGATCGCCGGCGTCAGGGTCTTGGCCTCCCTGGCGAGCGCGATCCCGTTCATCTGGCCCGGCATGACGATGTCGGAGATCAGGTAGCGGATCTCGCCGATCGACCGGATCATGTCCAAGGCCTCGCCGGCGTCCTCGGCCTCCAGGACGAGGTAGCCGAGGTCGTTGAGCTGCCGCCGCACCACGGCCCGCACGCCGGTGTCGTCCTCGACCAGCAGGACCAGCTCGCCGGTGCCGGTGACCTGGTTGCGCTCGCCGCTGTCGTCCTCGTCCCCGGCCGGTTCCGCCTGCGGCTCGGTGCATGGCAGGTAGAGGGTGACGCACGCACCTTCGCCGGGCGGCGAGGCAATCGTCACCGTGCCGGCCGAGCGCCGGGCGAAGCCGTAGACGGTGCTGAGCCCGAGACCGTTGCCGGCGCCGAACTCCTTGGTGGTGAAGAACGGCTCGAAGGCGCGCCGGCGCACCTCCTCGGTCATGCCGGGGCCGGTGTCCTTGACGTCGATCCGGACGTAGTCGCCGGGCGCCACGCCGAGCACCGTCGCCCGGACCGAGTCGACCGGTGTCTCGGCGATCGTGAACAGGATCCGGCCGCGCCCGCCCATGGCGTCGCGGGCGTTGAGCGCGAGGTTGAGCAGGGCGTTCTCGAGCTGGCTGCGGTCGGCCCGCGCCGGGCGCGGCACGTCGGTGAGCTGGGTGACCACCTCGACCGAGCTCGGCATCGAGCGCCGCAGCAGCCGCGACAGGTCGACGACGGTGGCGGCGACGTCGACCGGGCGCGGCTCGCCGGTGCTGCCGCGGGCGAAGGCCAGCAGGCGGTTGACCAGGCTGGACCCGCGGTTGGCGGCGTCGATCGCCGGGTCCACGAACTCGGCCAGTTCGGGCCGGTCGGCCGCAAGTCGGCGCAGGGCGTTCAGGTTGCCGAGCACGATGGTCAGCAGGTTGTTGAAGTCGTGGGCGACCCCGCCGGTCAGCTGGCCGACCGCCTCCATCTTCTGGGCCTGCTGCAGCTCGGCCTCGCGCAGCTTCTGCTCGGTGATGTCGAGCGAGAGCACGAAGCAGCCATGCACCTCGCCGTGCTCGTCCATGTCGGGCAGCAGGGTGCTGCGCATCTCGGCGAGCCGGCCGTCCGGCCCGGTGCGCCGGTACTCGTAGGTCACCTCGTGGCCCGCGAGCGCCCGGCGCAGGTGCGGCTCGAGCTCGCCGTACAGCCGGTCGCCGATGACCTCGGGGACGGCGCGCCCGATGATGCTCTCGGCGGTCAGCCCGAACCACGCGGCGTAGCGGCGGTTCGCGAAGGTGTAGCAGGGCTCGGCGTCGAACCTTGCGATCAGGGCCGGGATCGCGTCGGTGATCAGCCGCAGCCGCTGCTCGCTCTCGCGCAGCTTGGCGGTCCGGTCGGAGACGGCGCGTTCCAGCGCCTCCTCGCGCTGCCGCTGGTCGGTGATGTCGGTGTAGGTGGTGACGAAGCCGCCGCCCGGCAGCGGCTCGCCCTTGATGGCCACGACCTCGCCGCTCGGCCGCCTGCGCTCCAGGTAGTGCGGCCGGAACGCGCCGGCCCGCCTGACCCGTTCGGCGACCATGGTCTCGATGTCGCCGTCGCCGTACTCGCCGCGCTCGGCGTTGAACCGCATGAACTCGGCGAACGGCGTGCCGGGCCGGCTGAGGCGCTCCGGCAGCTCGAGCAGCTCGAACAGCCAGCGGTTCGAGGCGACCAGACGCAGGTCGCCGTCGAACACCGTGAACCCCTGGTTGATGTGGTCGAGGGCGGCCTGCAGAAGCCTGAGCTGCACCCCGGCCGGTGTCTCGTCGGCCATGACGCCACGGGTCTTCCGTTTCCTGGGCGCGAACTATAGCACGCGCACGAGCGTGTCGTTCAAGAACCGGTAAGTAACAATGTCGGTTCGTGGCGATACAATTCGTCACAATCAAGAATAACTTTTGCAATGATCATGAACTAGCGTTTCCGCGACAAAGAATTCGGAGGCTGTTCGAAGGGTGTCGGGGCACCTGGAGAAGTGTCGGTTGCCGGCAGGCGGGGACGGGTACCGGTGGCCGTCATCGGTCCGGCGCCGCCGGGCGGGAGATCCGGGGGATTGCTTGCGGGCGCGCGAGAATTCGCGTAATCGAGAGCCCTTCCCGGCGGGTGAGGCTGTCGGGTAAAATGGAATTTCACGACCGTCCGGTCGAGCCGCGGTCAACGCGGCCGGCGACAGGGCGGTAGGGCGAGCAGGGATGGGACGCTTAGAGGGATGCCGGAACCGCGGCGGGCGCGGCGGCATGTCTCGTTCCTCCCTGTGCGACTGGGACAGCGGAGGAACGGCGGTCGATGAAGTATCCTGACCCGGCGGTCTACGACACCCTGCCGAAGCTGCTTCGGCACAATGCGCAGGAGCACCCCGGCGAGGTCGCGCTGCGTCTCAAGGAATACGGCATCTGGCACGAGACGACGTGGGGCGAGTACCTCGCGAAGGTCCGCCGGATCGCGCTCGGCCTGAAGGAAATGGGCGTCGGGGCGGGCGACGTGGTCGCCATGATCGGCGACAACGACGTCGACTGGATCTCCTTCGAGATTGCGGCCCATGCGGCCGGCGCGATGACGCTCGGCGTGTACCGCGACGCGCTCGAGGAAGAGGTCGGCTACCTGGTCGGCTATGCCGACGCCAAGGTGGTGTTCGCCCAGGACCAGGAGCAGGTCGACAAGCTCATCAGCCTCGGCGACAAGGCCGCCTCGGTGCAGCGGATCGTCTATTCCGAGACCCGCGGCATGCGGACGGAGACCGACCCCCGGGTCGTAGGCCTGGCCGCCCTCGAACAGCGCGGCGAGGAACTGCACCGGGCCGACCCGGCGGCGTTCGACCGGCTGGTCGACGCGACCTCCGGCGACGACGTCGCGATCCTGTGCACGACGTCGGGGACGACCTCGAACCCGAAGCTGGCCATGCTGCCGCACGGCCGCTTCATCCGCCACGTCATCACCTACCTGAAGGCCGATCCGAAGGATCATACCGACGAGTACGTGTCGGTGCTGCCGCTGCCGTGGATCATGGAGCAGATCTACTGCCTGGGATTCGGGCTGGTGGCGCGGATGACCGTGAACTTCCCGGAGAGCGAAGGCACCATGTTCCAGGACCTTCGGGAGATCGGCCCGACGTTCCTGCTGCTGGCGCCGCGGCTCTGGGAACAGATCGCCGCCGACATGCGGGCCCGGATGATGGACGCCTCGGCGATCAACCAGTGGATCTTCGACAAGGGCATCAAGCTCGGCATGAAGGCGGTCGAGCAGGGCCGTCGGTCCGGCCTCGCCGACGTCATGCTGTTCAGCGCGCTGCGCGACCGGCTCGGTTTCAGCCGGGTGCGGTCGGCCGCCACCGGCGGTGCGGCGATGGGCCCGGAGACCTTCAAGCTGTTCCTGGCGATGGGCGTGCCGCTCAAGCAGCTGTACGGCCAGACCGAGACGCTCGGGGCCTATACCCTGCAGGCCGGCAGCGAGCTGGACGTCGATACCGTCGGCCCGCCGTTCGAAGGCTGCGAGGTGAAGATCCTCAATCCCGATGTCGAAGGCGTCGGCGAGATCGTCACCCGTCACGACAACATGTTCCTCGGCTACTTCCGGAACGAGGAGGCCACCAAGGCCGACCTGCGGGACGGCTGGATGCACACCGGCGACGCCGGCTTCTTCGACTCCAAGGGCCGCCTGGTGGTCATCGACCGCCTGAAGGACATTGCCGAGACCTCGACCGGGGTGCGGTTCTCGCCGCAGTACATCGAGAACAAGCTCAAATTCTCGCCCTATGTCGGCGAGGCGGTGATCCTCGGGGCCGGGTATGAGTTCCTGACCGCGATCATCTGCGTGCGGTTCTCGATCGTGTCGAAATGGGCCGAGAAGAACCGTATCGGCTTCACGTCCTATACCGGCCTGTCGGCCGAGCCGCGGGTCTATGAGCTGATCCGCGGGGAGATCGCGCATGTCAACGCCAGCCTGCCCGAAAAGCAGCGGATCCAGCGGTTCCTGCTGCTCTACAAGGAGCTGGACGCCGACGACGGTGAGCTGACCCGGACCCGCAAGGTCCGTCGCGGCGTGGTCTCCGAGCGCTATGGCCAGCTGATCGACGCGCTGTACAGCGGGGCGCAGACCGCGCAGCTCGACACTGAGGTGACGTTCGAGGACGGCCGCAAGAGCCGGATCAAGGCGGACATGCGCATCATGGAGGTCGGCGGCGCGCCGGCCGCGGAACTCAAGAAGGCGGGCTGATCCGTGGCGGAAGCTGAAACCTTGAATGCCCCCGAGGTCGGGGGGGCGGTGCAGCGCACCTTCGGCGAGCCGGTGCTGACCCTCGAGAACATCGGGCTCGGCTTCGGCGGGGTGAAGGCGATCGACGGCGTCAGCTTCGAGGTGCGCCGGGGCGAGATCATGGCGATCATCGGGCCGAACGGCGCCGGCAAGTCGTCGATGCTCAACTGCATCAACGGCTTCTACAAGCCGCAGGTCGGCACGATCACCTTCAAGGGGCGCACCATGCCGGCCATGGATCCGCATTTCGCGGCGTCCAACGGCATCGCCCGGACCTTCCAGAACATCGCGCTGTTCCGGGGCATGTCGACCCTGGACAACCTGATGACCGGGCGGGTGCTGAAGATGAAGCGCGGCTTCTTCTGGCAAGCACTGCACTGGGGGCCGGCGCAGAAGGAGGAGCTGGAGAACCGGGCGTACGTCGAGCACGTGATCGACTTCCTGGAGATCCAGGCGATCCGGCGTACCCCGGTCGGACGATTGCCTTACGGTCTGCAGAAGCGCGTCGAGCTCGGCCGTGCGCTCGCCATGGAGCCCGAGATCCTGCTGCTCGACGAGCCGATGGCCGGCATGAACGTCGAGGAGAAGCAGGACATGTCGCGCTTCATCCTCGAGGTGAACGAGGAGTTCGGCACCACCATCGTGCTGATCGAGCACGACATGGGCGTGGTCATGGACATCTCGGACCACGTGGTGGTGCTCGACTACGGCCGGAAGATCGCCGACGGCACTCCGGACGAGGTTCGGGCCAACCAGCAGGTCATCGACGCCTATCTCGGCGTTTCCCACGACTGATCGGCGGAGACGCGATCCCCATGTCGGAACTTTGGTTCTTCTTCGAGGTGCTGCTGAGCGGGATGTTCGCCGGCACCATGTACTCGCTGGTCGCGCTCGGCTTCGTGCTGATCTTCAAGGCCTCCGGCGTGTTCAACTTCGCCCAGGGCACCATGGTGCTGTTCGCCGCCCTGTGCTTCGTCGGCTTCCTGGAGATGGGGCTGCCGATGGTGGTGGCGGCGCTCATCGCCATCGCGATCATGGTGGCCTGGGCCTTCACTGTGGAACGGCTGGTGCTGCGCCATCTGGTCAACCAGGAGCCGATCATCCTGTTCATGGCGACCATCGGCGTGTCGTTCTTCCTGGAGGGTTTCGGCGAGTTCATCTGGGGCGGCGACGTGCACCCCCTGAACGTCGGAATTCCGGATGACGCGTGGTTCGTCGGCCCCGACGGCGCGATGATGATCCAGCAGTTCGACCTGTCGGCGGCGGTGATCGCCGGCCTGCTGGTCACCGTGCTGGCCCTGTTCTTCCACTACACCCGGATCGGCCGGGCACTGCGGGCCGTCGCCGACGACCACCAGGCGGCGCTGTCGGTCGGCATCCCGCTGAACCAGATCTGGGTGATCGTGTGGTCGGTCGCCGGCTTCGTGGCGCTGGTCGCCGGCATCATCTGGGGCTCTCGCCTGGGCGTGCAGTTCTCGCTGTCGATCGTCGCCCTGAAAGCGCTGCCGGTGCTGATCCTCGGCGGCTTTACCTCGGTTCCCGGCGCGATCGTCGGCGGGTTGATCATCGGTGCCGGCGAGAAGCTGGCCGAGATCTACATCGGCCCGTTCTTCGGCGGCGCCATCGAGGAGTGGTTCGCCTACGTGCTGGCGATGTTCTTCCTGTTGTTCCGTCCGCAGGGCCTGTTCGGCGAGCGGATCATCGAGCGAGTGTGAGGCGGCGATGTTTTACCGTGAAGCCGGTATCTTCAAGACGAGCTACGCCTCCGACCAGGCGCTGTTCCGGATCCCGCTCGACCGCCTGTTCGTCATCGGCGTGGTGGCGGCCGCCTACCTGGTGGTGCCGTTCGTCGGCGACCAGTACTGGCTGGGCTCGATCCTGCTGCCGTCGCTGATCCTGTCGATCGCGGCGCTGGGCCTGAACATCCTGACCGGCTATTGCGGCCAGGTCAGCCTCGGCACCGGCGCCTTCATGGCGGCTGGCGCGTTCATGGCCTACAAGTTCGCCAGCAACATCACCTGGTTGCCGATCCCTGTCGTGATCGTCCTCGGCGGGCTGTGCGCGGCGGCGATCGGGGTGGCCTTCGGCCTGCCGAGCCTGCGCATCAAGGGGTTCTACCTGGCGGTGACGACGCTGGCCGCGCAGTTCTTCCTGCTGTGGCTGTTCCAGAAGATCCCGTGGTTCGTGAACTACTCGATCGCCGGCGTGCCGACCGCGCCGCCGCGCGAGATCTTCGGCATCCTGGTGACCGGCGCCGAGGCCAGCCCGGCCGCCCGCTATCTATTCGTGCTGACCTTCGCGGTCGTGCTGGCGCTGGTCGCCGCCAACCTGGTGCGCGGCCGCATCGGCCGGACCTGGATGGCGATCCGCGACATGGACATCGCCGCCGAGCTTATCGGCATCAAGCCGCTGAACACCAAGCTGTCGGCGTTCGCGGTCAGCTCGTTCTACTGCGGCGTGGCGGGCGCGCTCTGGTCGTTCTGCTACATCAACACCGTCGAGGCATCGGCCTTCGACATCTTCCGGTCGTTCATGGTCCTGTTCATGGTGATCGTCGGCGGGCTGGGCAGCATCCTCGGCTCGTTCCTGGGGGCGTTCTTCATCTTCCTGCTGCCGATCGGCCTGAACAATGCGGTGACGACCTTCGGCCTGCCGATCGCCACCGAGACGATCACGTACATCGAGTTCATGGTGTTCGGCGCGCTCATCGTCTTCTTTCTGATCGTCGAGCCGCACGGGCTCGCCCGGCTCTGGCAGATCGTGAAGGAGAAGCTCCGGCTGTGGCCGTTCCCGTACTGAGCGGACGGCGTCGGTTCCCGGCGGCGGGGGGCCATGATAACTTTGCATCAAGCTGCCGCGCGTGAAGAACAAGGCAGATCTTCTGTGAACAGGGAGGATATCGGACCATGAGCATTCGCAGTCTCACCCTGGCCCTGGCGGGGGCCGCCATCGGCCTTGCGGGGCTGGCCGGCGCGGCTTCGGCGGCCGACCAGATCTACATCCCGAACCTGGTCTACAAGACGGGTCCGTACGGCCCGAGCGGTACGCCGGTCGCCCATGGCGTCGCCGATTACCTGGCGATGATCAACATGCGCGACGGCGGCGTGAACGGCGTGCCGATCCTCTACGAGGAGTGCGAGACCGGCTACAAGACCGACCGCGGCGTCGAGTGCTACGACCGCGTGAAGAACCAGAACGGCGGCGCCGTCGTCATCAACCCGTGGTCGACCGGCATCACCTACGCGCTGATCGAGAAGGCGACTGCCGACAAGATCCCGATCCTGTCGCTCGGCTACGGCCGGACCTCGGCGGCCGACGGCCGGGTGTTCCCGTACGTCTTCAACTTCCCGTCGACCTACTGGAACCAGGCGACCGCGATCTTCAAGTACATCGCCGATCAGGAGGGCGGGTTCGACAAGCTGAAGGGCAAGAACTTCGGCTTCGTGTACCTCGACCACCCGTACGGCAAGGAGCCGATCCCGACTCTCGACATCCTGGCCGAGAAGTACGGCTTCACCTACGACAAGTACCCGGTGCCGCCGGCGTCGATGACCGAGCAGAAGTCGATCTGGCTGCAGATCCGCCGCTCCAAGCCGGCCTACGTCATCATGTGGGGCTGGGGCGCGATGAACGCCACGGCGATCACCGAGGCGTCCAACGTCAAGTACCCGATGGATCACTTCATCGGAAACTGGTGGGCGGCGGCCGAGCCGGACGTCGTGCCGGTCGGCGAAGCGGCCAAGGGCTACAAGGGCGCCACCTTCAACGGTGTCGGCACCGACTTCGCGGTCTACAAGGACATCAACGCCCTGTATGACGCGGGCAAGGGCACCTGGAGCAAGGACCAGATCGGCGGCGTGCTGTACTCGCGCGGCCTGGTCACCGGCGCCTACATGGTCGAGGCGATCAAGGTCGCTCAGGCCAAGTTCGGCAACCGGGCGATCACCGGCGAGGAGATGCAGTACGGCCTCGAGAACCTCGATCTGGACGCCGCCAAGATCGCGAAGCTGGGCCTGACCGGGCTGATGCCTCCGGTCAAGGTCACCTGCGACAACCACGAGGGCCAGAACCCGGCCATCCTGATCCAGCAGTGGAACGGCAAGGCCTGGGAGATCAAGTCCGACTGGATTGCGGCCGACACCGCCCTGGTCCGTCCGCTGATCGAACAGGACGCGGCCCAGTACGCCAAGGAGAACAACATCACCCCGCGCAGCTGCTCGTAAGCTGGGCAGGTTGAGTTGAACCCGGGACGCCGGGGCTTCGGCCCCGGCGTTTCCGCAAGACGCTTTGCGACGTCGCCCGCGATCCGCGCGGGGATGTCGGGGAGGAACAGGGAATGACCGCCGCCACCGAAGCATCCGCTCCCGCCGCGCCGCTGCTGCGGGTCAACAACATCGAGGTCATCTACGACCACGTGATCCTGGTGTTGAGGGGCGTGTCGCTCGAGGTGCCGCAAGGCGGCATCGTCGCCCTGCTGGGCGCCAACGGCGCCGGCAAGACCACGACCCTCAAGGCGATCTCCAACCTGCTCGGCACCGAGCGCGGCGAGGTCACCAAGGGATCGATCGAATTCGACGGCGCCAACGTCGAGGCGTCGAGCCCGAACGACCTGGTCAAGCGCGGCTGCATCCAGGTGATGGAAGGCCGCCACTGCTTCGAGCACCTGACGGTCGAGGAGAACCTGCTGACCGGCGCGTTCACGCGCGGCGGCGACCGGGCCGGCATCCAGGCCGATCTGGAGATGGTCTACAACTACTTCCCGCGCCTGCGCGAGCGGCGTACCAGCCAGGCCGGCTACACCTCGGGCGGCGAGCAGCAGATGTGCGCCATCGGCCGGGCGCTGATGAGCCGGCCGAAGATGATCCTGCTGGACGAGCCGTCGATGGGCCTGGCGCCGCAGCTGGTCGAGCAGATCTTCGAGATCGTGAAGACGATCAACGAGAACGAGGGCGTGACCATCCTGCTGGCCGAGCAGAACACCAACATCGCCCTCAAATACGCTCGCTACGGCTACATCCTGGAGAGCGGCCGGGTGGTGATGGAAGGGTCCGCCGACATGCTGCGGAACAACGAGGACGTGAAGGAGTTCTACCTCGGCCTCGGCGGCGAGGGCCGGAAGTCCTTCCGCGACGTCAAGCAGTACCGCCGCCGCAAGCGCTGGCTCGGCTGAGCCGACGCGCCGGCGAGTAGGTCCCGGATCGCCGCGTCGCGTCGTCCGGGACGAGGCTGCAACGCTCTCCTCCCGCCTCATCCCGGCCGGAACGGCGAAGCCGTGGAGAGCCGGGGCCCACGAAGCGACGGGCCGCACCGCCCAAATGACAGGAGAGGCCGTCATGGCCGAGTATTACGACGACCTCGAGACCCGCAGCGCGGACGCCCGTGCCGCTTGGCTGGCCGCGGCCCTGCCGAAGCAGATCGCCCACGCCAAGGCGAACGCCGCGCACTTCGCGCGCTCGCTGGCGGAATTCGACCCGGCCATGGTCACCGACCGGGCGGCGCTGGCCAAGCTGCCGGTGATCCGCAAGTCGGACCTGCACGACCTGCAGCAGGCCGAGCCGCCGCTGGGCGGGCTGAACGCCACGCCGGCCGGGAAGCTGGCCCGGGTGTTCATGTCGCCGGGCCCGATTTTCGAGCCCGAGGGCCACGGCCCCGACGGCTTCCGGTTCGCCCGGGCGCTGTTCGCCGCCGGCTTCCGCAAGGGTGAGCTGGTGCACAACACCTTCGCCTACCACCTCACCCCGGCTGGCCGGATCTGCGAGAGCGGCGCGCACGCGCTGGGATGCCCGGTGTTCCCGGCCGGCGTCGGCAACACCGAGCAGCAGGTGCAGGCGATCGCCGCCCTGAAGCCGCGCAACTACGTCGGCACGCCGTCCTTCCTGCGGATCATCCTGGAGAAGGCGAAGGAGCTGGGCGCCGACGTCTCGTCGCTGCGCCACGCCCTGGTCTCCGGCGAGGCGCTGCCGCCGAGCCTGCGCGCCGAGTTGGGAGAGTACGGGGTGGCGGTCCTGCAGGCCTACGCCACCGCCGACGTCGGGTTGATCGCCTACGAGTCCGAGGCCAAGGAAGGCCTGATCGTCGACGAGGGCGCGGTCGTCGAGATCGTGCGCCCGGGTACCGGCGACCCGGTGCCGGACGGCGAGGTCGGCGAGGTGGTGGTCACGGTGTTCAACGCCGACTATCCGCTGGTCCGCTTCGGCACCGGCGACATGTCGGCGGTCATGGCCGGCACCAGCCCGTGCGGGCGCACCAACATGCGAATCAAAGGCTGGATGGGCCGGGCCGACCAGACCACCAAGATCAAGGGCATGTTCGTGCACCCGAGCCAGGTCGCCGAGATCGCCAAACGCCACCCGGAGATCGCCCGGGCCCGGCTCGAGGTGACCGGCGAGAAGGGCAACGACAGCATGACCCTGCTGTGCGAGGTCGCAGGATCGCCCGAGGGCCTGGCCGAGGCGGTGACCGCGACCCTGTCCTCGGTCACCAAGCTGCGCGGCGCGGTCAGGCTGGTGGCGAAAGGCGAGCTGCCGAACGACGGCAAGGTGATCGCCGACCTGCGCAGCTACGAGTAGGGGGCGCGCCTGACACTTGGTGGGTCCCGGCTCTCCGCGGCTTCGCCGCTGCGGCCGGGATGAGGGATTGCTGAGGCTTCCCAACTGCCCTCATCCCGGACGACGCGAAGCGGCGATCCGGGACCTACCCGCGTCAGTCACTCACCCCGCGACCGCCGCCACGCTCTCCTTCAGCCACCGCGCGTACCCGGCGATCCGCCAGTCCTCGTCGTGGCGGCCGACGATCTGGACGCCGACCGGCATGCCGCCGACCGCAAGCATCGGCACGGTGACCGCCGGGCAGCCGATCGCCGAGGTCCAGGCGTTGTAGGCCGGCAGGCCCGTCATGTGGGTGATGCCGGGCTCGCCGGCGCCCGAGTTGCCCGCCATCAGCGGCGCCGGGCCGGCCGAGGACAGGGTGATCATGGCGTCGGCGGTGCCGGCGACCGCCCGGAACCGGCTGCGCATCGCCTCGCGCTTGGCCAGTGCGGCCCGATAGTCGTCGATCGACATGGCCTCGGCCAGCTCCAGCCGGGTCCGCATGCTGTCGCTCAGCTTGGTGACGTCCTTGTAGGCCAGGTTGCGGAGCGTCCAGCGCAGTTCCCAGCCGCAGATATCGCGGCACAGCAGCAGGCTCTCGGCGATCTCGCGCTCGAGCGCCTCGACGTCGGCGCGGTCGGTGCGGCGGACCAGGGTGACCCCGGCGGCGGCGACCGCCTCCAGCAGCCGCTCGAAGGCGCCGAGCGTGGCGTCGTCGGTCTGCGCCCAGCCCTCGCTCTCGACCACGATCAGCGAGCGCGGGGCGGCGGCCGGTGGTGCCGCCTCCGGGCCGTACAGGCCGGGGAAGCCGGGGTCGCCGCCGCTGAACCGGGCCAGCGCGTACGCCACCGCCCACATGTCCTCGATGCCGCCGGCATGCACGCCGAGATGGCTGTGGCTGAGGCCCTGGCGCTCGCCACGATGCAGGGCGCCGAGGGTCGGCTTGATGGCGGTGTTGGCGCAGAACCCGGCCGGCCGGATCACCGAGCCGACGACCTGGCTGCCGATCGCCGCCGGCACCATGCCGGCGCCGACCGCTGCGGCCGAGCCGGAGGACGAGCCGCCGGGCGTGCGGGCCGGGTCGAACGGGTTGGTGGTCGGCCCCGGATGCGAGAAGCCGAGCTCGGTGGTGACGGTCTTGCCGAGCACCAGGGCGCCGGCCAGCCGCAGGGCCTGGACGCAGGCGGAGTCCTCGCCGGTGGTGCGGCCGGCGTAGAGCGGGCTGCCCATCTGGGTCGGCAGGTCGCGGGTCATGTACAGGTCCTTGACCCCGACCGGCATGCCGTCGACCGGCGACAGCGGCTTGCCCTCGCGCCAGCGCTTGTCGGCCGCCTCGGCCGCCGGCATCGCCGCGACCTCGTTCAGGGTCACCCAGGCCCGCACCTTCGGCTCGCGGGCGGCGATCACCGCGAGACAGCGCGCCAGATAGTCGCTCGGGCGGTCGGCGCCGCTCCGGAACGCCTCGGCATGGTCGCTCCAGGTCAACGGACGGTAGGTCGCGGGGTCGTATCCCGGCTTGCCAAGCGCGGCACCTTCGGTCATCGCTGCGTCTCCCTCGTTCCGGCCTTCGATCGATGTCCCTCGAACTGACCCTGGCCCTGCTCGTCGTCTCCGTGGCCCTCGCCGGCGCTGCCTGGTTCATGCAGCGGCGGCCGCGCGACCCCTTCGACCCGCCCCTGGTGCCGTGGACGGCGATCCAGGTGATCGCCGTCGTGGCGGCCCTGCTGATGGCCGCCCACCTGGTGTCGCTGGCGACTGGCCAGCCGCTCAAGGGACGGCGGATGTTCTGACGTCGGCGCCCGTCGCATCATGGGTCCCGGAGCCGGCTGCTAGCGCAGCCCCTCCGGGATGACGGCAATTATTCTACTCGTCATCCCGGAGGGGGCGCGTCAGCGACCGGCTCCGGGACCCACCCGCCGCCTCGGTGTCCGGCGCCCTCACTGCCCCGTGAAGTTCGGCTTGCGCTTCTCCATGAAGGCGGTGCGGCCTTCCTTGTAGTCCTGGCTGTCGAAGCACTTGGCGACGGTCCGGTTGACCGCCTCCAGGTCCCAGTCCTTCTGCGGCTTGGCCAGCTCCATCAGGCTGTGCTTGACCGCCGCGATCGACAGCGGGGCGTTGCCGGCGATGCGCTCGGCCAGCGGCCAGATCGCGTCGTCCAGCTCGGCCTTCGGGACCACCCGGTTCACCAGCCCCATGATCCGCGCCTCCTCGGCGTCGAACTGGCGGGCAGTGTAGAAGATCTCGGCGACGAACTGCGGGCCGACGATGTCGTACAGACGCCGCACCCCCTCGAAGGCGTAGCCGATGCCGAGCTTGGCCGCCGGCACCGCGAAGCGCGCGTCCTCGGAGCAGATCCGGATGTCGCAGTCGAGCGCGATCGCCAGGCCGCCGCCGATGCAGTAGCCGTCGATCCGCGCGATCGTCGGCTTCATCAGGCCCTGCACGGTCTTGTGATAAGTGGAGACCGCCTCGTTGTAGACCTCGATGTGCTCGACCGAGGCGCGCTCGTTCTCGAACTTCGAGATGTCGGCGCCTGCCACGAAGGCCTTGTTGCCGGCCCCGGTCAGCACCACGCAGCGCACCGTGTCGTCGTCGGCGAAGGTGGCGACCGCCGCGGCCGCGTCGCGCCACATGGCGAGCGACATGGCGTTGTGGCGGGCCGGGTTGTTGAAGGTGACGACGCCGACGCCGCCCCGGCGCTCGACGAGGATCGGGTCGGTGGCGCTCATCGTGGGAGTGATCTCCTGGGTAGCCATGGGTGCTCCGTGGAATCGGGCGACCGTCGGGTCGCTCGGGGGCGGCTGCGGACGCGCCGCGAAAGGAGCCGAACAGTAGACCAGCCGCGGCCGGGAGCCAACGATCCGTGCCGCCCCGGAGCGACGCGATGTCGCATTGCGGCGGGGTCTCGACACCGGGCACCGGCGCACCCATATGAGCGTCAAGGTCAGTACGGACCTACACCGGCTGACCGAGCGGGACATGCTCCCGTTGAAGACTGCGAAGCGGCGCCGACACCTCCCCCTCCCCCCCCGCAGTGCGGCGTCGCTTCCTTTTCTTTCCCTGACGGAACGTTCCAGTGCGTGGCCCGGCGCGAAGATGGGCGCTATAGAGGCGCCATGACCGGTACAGATCAGCTCGACGTCCGCAACCTGTCGGCCAGCCGTGGCGGCCGCCCGGTGTTCCGCGACCTGTCGTTCTCGCTGGCCAGCGGCGGCGCGCTGCGCCTGGCCGGCCGCAACGGCGGCGGCAAGACCACGCTGCTGCGCATCGTCGCCGGCCTCGGCCGGGCCGATACGGGCGAGGTGCTGTGGAACGGCGAGCCGGTGACCGACGACCGCGAGGCGCACGCCGGCCGGGTCGGCTGGCTCGGCCATGCCGACGCCCTGAAGACCGCCCTGACCGCGCGCGAGAACGTCGAGGCGGCGCTCCGCGTCGCCGGCCGACCGACCGACCGGCTGGGCGATGCGCTGGATGCCCTGGCGCTGACCCGGCTGGCGGAGCTGCCGGCCGGCTGGCTGTCGTCCGGGCAGCGCCGGCGCACCGCGCTCGCCCGGGTGCTGGCCAGCGGCGCGTCGCTGTGGCTGCTGGACGAGCCGACGGTCGGGCTCGACGCCGCCTCGGTCGCCGCGCTGGAGCGCGCGATCGCCGCGCACCGGGCTGAAGGCGGCATGGTGATCGCCGCCACCCATACCGCCCTCGATCTCGGCGACGACGCCGTCGACCTCGACCCGGCGGCGCATGCCGACGCCGGCCGGTTGCCGGAGGCGGTGGCTTGAGCGGCTTTCTCGCCCTGATCGGCCGCGATCTGCGGCTGGCCCGACGCCAAGGGGCCGACGTCGCCATGACCCTGGCGTTCTTCGTGGTGGTGGTGGCGCTATTCCCGCTCGGCCTCGGGCCGACGCCGGCGCTGCTGGCCCGGATCGCCCCCGGCGTGCTGTGGGTGACCGCGCTGCTGGCGGCGATGCTGTCGTTCGACCGGCTGTTCCAGCAGGACGCCGACGACGGCGGCCTCGACCTGCTGGCGCTGTCCGGCCTGCCGCTGGCGGTGGTGGCGCTGGCCAAGGCGGTGGCGCACTGGTTGACCACCGGGCTGCCGACGGTGCTGCTGGCGCCGCTGCTGGCGGTGACCCTCGACCTGCCGGCGGCCGCCTATCCGGCGCTGATGGCCGGCCTGCTGCTCGGCACCCCGACCGTCAGCCTGCTCGGCACCGTCGGGGCGGCGCTGGTGGTCGGCGCCCGGCGGGCCGGGGTGCTGGTGGCGCTGATCGTGCTGCCGCTGACCATCCCGGTGCTGATCTTCGGGGTGGCGGCCGTGGAAGCCGGCAGCGCCGGGCTGGAGACCCGGCCGCACCTGCTGCTGCTGGCGGCCCTGCTGGCGGGCGCCGTGCCGCTGGCGCCGCTGGCGGCCGGAGCGGCCTTGCGTCAGGCGGTCGAGTAGGGGATATCCAGGGCATGCATCGCTTCGCCAATCCGACCCGTTTCCTGCGGCTCGCCAACGCGCTGCTCCCGTGGCTCGGCGTCGCGGCCGTCGGCCTGCTCGGCTATGGGCTCTGGCTCGGCCTGCTCAACTCGCCGGCCGACTACCAGCAGGGTGAGACCGTGCGGATCATGTACGTCCATGTCCCGGCCGCCTGGGTGGCGCTGGCCGGGTACAGCACGCTGGCGCTGGCCAGCGCGGCGTTCCTGGTGTGGAAGCATCCGCTGGCCGACCTGGCGGCCCGGGCGGCGTCGCCGGTCGGCGCCGGGTTCACGGCGATCGCGCTGGTCACCGGGGCGCTGTGGGGCCAGCCGATGTGGGGCACCTGGTGGGTCTGGGACGCCCGCCTGACCTCGGTGCTGGTGCTGTTCTTCCTGTATCTCGGCCACATGGCGCTGACCAACGCGTTCGACGACCCGGAGCGCGGCGGCAAGGCCGGCGCGGTGCTGGCGCTGGTCGGCGTGGTCAACCTGCCGATCATCAAGTTCTCGGTCGACTGGTGGAACACCCTGCACCAGCCGGCCAGCGTGCTGCGGATGGGCGGCTCGACCATCGACCCGGCCATGCTGACGCCGCTGTTTGTGATGGCCGGCGGCTACTTCGCGGTGTTCGCGGTCGCCCTGCTGCTGCGAATCCGCGCCCTGTACGCGGAACGCCGCCTGCGCCAGCTCCGGCTGTCCCTGCCGGATGCGTGACGGTGTCGCGGAAGCGGCATCGCGCCTTGGCGGATCGGGGCACATCGCCTACGTTCAGACCGGGCGGGTACAGGGACTGACAGGAGCGATCCGGCATTGTCGGAATTCTTCGCGATGGGCGGCTACGCGGTCTTCGTCTGGCCGTCCTACGCCGTTGCTTTCGGGGTGATGGCCGGGCTGGTGGCCTGGGCCTGGATCAGCGCCCGCCGAGGTGAGGCCGAGGTCGAGCGGTTGCGCGCGGCCGGCCTGGACACCCGCCGTCGGTCTGCCGACGCGGTCCGGGAGAACCCGGCATGAGCCGCCGCCCCTACCGCTCGCGCAAGAATCGCCGGCTGGCGCTGGTGATCGGCGGGCTGGCGTTCCTCGGCATCGCCGTCGCCCTGGTGCTCACCGCCTTCCAGGACAGCGTGGTGTTCTTCTTCAGCCCGACCGACCTGGCGGCCAAGGAGATCGGCCCGGACCGCCGGGTGCGCGTCGGCGGGCTGGTCGAGGAGGGCTCGGTCACCCGCGGCCCCGGCGACGGCGAGATCCGCTTCCTGGTCACCGACGGCAACACCACCCTGCCGATCCGCTATGTCGGCGTGCTGCCGGACCTGTTCCGCGAGGGCCAGGGCGTGGTCGCCCAGGGCCGGCTCGCCGGCGGCACCTTCGAGGCTGACGAGGTGCTGGCCAAGCACGACGAGAACTACATGCCGCCCGAGGTTGCCGACGCCCTGAAGAAGCAGGGTCACTGGGAGCCGGGCAAGCCGATGCCGGGGTCCGGCTCGTGATCGCCGAACTCGGGCACGTCGCGCTGACGGTGGCGCTGATGGTGGCGCTGCTGCAGGCGACCGTCCCGCTGTGGGGGGCCGCGCGCGGGGACACCGGGCTGACCGGGTTCGCGCGGCCGGCGGCGCTGGTGCAGTTCGGCGCCGTCGCCATCGCCTTCGGGGCGCTGACCCACGCCTACCTGGTCTCCGACTTCTCGCTGGTCAACGTCGCCAGCAACTCGCACTCGGCCAAGCCGCTGATCTACAAGCTGTCTGGCGTGTGGGGGAACCACGAGGGCTCGATGCTGCTGTGGGTCCTGATCCTGGCGCTGTTCGGGGCGGCGGTGGCGGCGTTCGGCGGCAACCTGCCGGACGGGCTCAGGGCCCGGACCCTGGCGGTGCAGGCGATGATCGGGGTCGGGTTCCTGGCGTTCATCCTGTTCACCTCGAACCCGTTCGAGCGGCTGTCGCCGGCGCCGATCGACGGCAACGGCCTGAACCCGCTGCTGCAGGACATCGGCCTGGCCCTGCATCCGCCGATGCTGTACCTCGGCTATGTCGGGTTCTCGACGACGTTCTCGTTCGCCGTCGCGGCGCTGCTGGAGGGCCGGGTCGATCCGGCCTGGGCGCGCTGGGTACGGCCCTGGGCGCTGGCCGCCTGGACCATGCTGACCGCCGGTATCGCGCTCGGCTCCGGCTGGGCCTACTACGAGCTCGGCTGGGGCGGCTGGTGGTTCTGGGACCCGGTCGAGAACGCCAGCTTCATGCCGTGGCTGGCCGGCACCGCGCTGCTGCACTCGGCGATCGTGGTCGAGAAGCGCGGCGCGCTGAAGAGCTGGACGGTCCTGCTGGCGCTGGTGGCGTTCTCGTTCTCGCTGCTCGGCACCTTCCTGGTGCGTTCCGGCGTGCTGACCAGCGTGCACGCCTTCGCGGTCGACCCCGAGCGCGGCATGTTCATCCTGGGGCTGCTGGCGGTCGCGATCGGTGCCAGCTTCATCCTGTACGCTTGGCGGGCACCGTCGATGGAAGGCGGCGGCATGTTCCGGCCGATCAGCCGCGAGGGCGGGCTGGTGCTCAACAACCTGCTGATGAGCACGGCGGCCGCCACGGTGCTGATCGGCACCCTGTACCCGCTGGCGCTGGAGACCGTGACCGGCGAGAAGGTTTCGGTCGGCGCTCCGTACTTCGAGGCGACCTTCGTGCCGATCATGGTGCCGATGATCCTGGCGCTCGGCGTCGGCCCGCTGCTGGCCTGGAAGCGCGGCGATCTCGCCGGCGCGCTCGGCCGGCTGTGGGTGGCGGCGCTCGCCGCGGTCGGCATCGGCCTGTCCGTGCTGTACCTGCGCGGTGCGCCGGTCGGTGCCGCCATCGGCTTCGGCCTGGCGGTCTGGCTGGCGGTCTCGGTGATCACCGAATGGGCCGAACGGGTGCGGCTGTTCCGCATCCCGCTCGGGCAGTCGGTAGCGCGGGCGCTCGGCCTGCCGCGCTCGGCCTACGGGATGAGCCTCGCGCATCTCGGCGTCGCGGTGTTCATCATGGGCGCGGTCGGCGAGACCTTCTTCTCGTCCGAGGTGGTCCGGTTCGCCGGCCCCGGCGACCGCATCGAGATCGCCGACCGCACCCTGACCTTCGAGGGCGTGATCAACCGCAACGGCCCGAACTACGAGGCCGAGGTCGGGGTCTTCGTGCTGCCGTCCGGCGACCGCCTGGAATCCGAGCGCCGGTTCTATCCGGTCGAGGGGCAGCGAACCACCGAGGCGGCGATCCGCTCGCGCCCCGATGCCGACGTGTACGCGGTGCTCGGGGAGCCGGCGGGCGACGGCCGGTGGACCGTGCGGATCTACGTCAAGTCGCTGGTCATGTGGCTGTGGGGCGGCTGCGGGCTGATGGTGCTGGGCGGCCTGGTCTCGCTCGCCGACCGCCGCCTGCGGGTCGGCGCCCCGGGACCCCGGCGGGCCAGCTGGCGGCCGGCCCATGCCGGCGTCGGCGACGCTGATTGAGAGCCTGAACCCATGCGCCGCCTCCTGTTCCTGCTGCCGCTGGCGGTCGTGCTCGCCCTGGTCGGCGCGCTCGCCTGGCCGATCCTGGAGGGTCGGGACCCGCGGGCGCTGCCGTCGGTGCTGCTCGACAAGCCGGTGCCGGCGTTCGACCTGCCGGGACTGGCCGCCGACACCGGGGGCCTGCATTCCGACGAGCTGTCGGGCCGGCCGGTGCTGGTCAACGTGTTCGCGTCCTGGTGCGCACCGTGCCGGCAGGAAATCCCGCTGCTGGTCCAGCTCTCCGCCGAGGGCGTGCCGATCTACGGCATCGCCTACAAGGACGAGCCGGCGGCGACCCGCAAGTTCCTGGCCCAGCTCGGCGACCCGTATCGCGGTGTCGGCGTCGACCGCGACGGCCGGATCGCGATCGAGTTCGGGGTGTACGGCGTGCCGGAGACCTACGTGATCGACGGCGCCGGCCGGATCCGCCACCGGCACGTCGGCGCGGTGACCGAGGACGTGGCCCGCCGCACGCTGCTGCCGCTGCTGGAGGAACTCTCGAAATGACGGGCAGGCGGGTCCTCCGTGCCGCGGCGCTCGCGGCGGTGCTGTTCGGCGCGCTGCCGGCGGGTGCCGTGCAGCCGGACGAGATGCTCCGGGACCCCGCCCTGGAACAGCGGGCGCGCGAGCTGAGCGCCGGCGTGCGCTGCCTGGTCTGCCAGAACCAGTCGATCGACGATTCCAACGCCGATCTCGCGCGCGACCTGCGCAAGCTGGTGCGCGAGCGGCTGCTGGCCGGGGACACCGACCAGCAGGTGCTGGACTACCTGACCGCCCGCTACGGGCCGTTCGTGCTGCTGGAGCCGCCGAAGACCCGCAGCACCTGGCTGCTGTGGTACGGGCCGTTCGCGCTGCTCGCGGTCGGCGCCGCCGGCGTGGCCGCGGCCGCGGCGCTGCGGGCCCGGCGCCGGGCCGAGCCGGAGCCGCTGTCGGCCGAGGAGCGGTCGCGCCTCGAGGCGTTGCTGTCCGACGAGGCTGCCGGGACGAACGAGGATCCCCGATGATGCTGTGGATCGTGATCGGGGTGCTGCTGCTCGCGGCGGTGCTGGCGCTGCTGGCGCCGCTGGTCCGGCGGCCGGCGCCGGCTGCCGACCGCGCGGAACACGGATTCGAGGTGCTGCGCGACCAGTTGGCCGAGGTCGAGCGCGACCGCGCCGCGGGGCGGCTCGACGCGGCGTCGGCGGAGGCGGCGCGGCTGGAGATCGAGCGTCGCCTGCTGGCCGAAGCCGACCGGCACGCCGGCGGCCGGACCGGCGAGACGGTTCCCGAGGAGGCCGGCCGCCGGCGCCGCATGGCGGCCGCCGCGCTGGTGATCCTGGCGGTGCCGATCGGCAGTGTCGCCCTGTACCTGATGCACGGCCGCCCGGACCTGCCGGACGCCCCGCTCGCCTCGCGGTCGGCGGAGCGGGCGCGCATGGCCGAGGTCGCCGAGAGCCGGCGCGGCCTGGGCGAGATGGCGACCGAGCTGGAGCGCCGTCTCGCCGAACAGCCGGGCGACGTCGAGGGCTGGCTGCTGCTCGGGCGGACCCGCATGACGCTCGGCGACACCGACGCGGCGGTCGAGGCGTTCCGGAACGCCGCCGTGGCCGGCAGCGGCGACCCGCTGGCCTTCTCGCAGCTCGGCGAGGCGCTGGTGCGCGCCAATGACGGCGTGGTCGGGCAGGAGGCCAGGGACGCCTTCGCGAAGGCCCTCGAGAAGATGCCCGGCGAGCCGCGGTCCCGCTTCTACATGGGGGTGGCGAGCGAGCAGGCCGGCAACCTCCAGGAGGCGCTGGACTGGTGGCTGGCGCTGGAAGCCGACACCCCGCCGGACGCGCCGTGGCGGCAGGTGCTGTCGACCCGGATCGAGCAGGTGGCCGGCCGCTCGGGCGCCGACCTGGCGGCACTGCGCGCCAAGGTGCGCGGCGGCCGGCCGGCCCAGCCGCCGGTCGGGCCGAGTTCGGAGGACCTGGCCGCCGCCCAGCAGATGGCGCCCGAGGACCGGCTGGCGATGATCGAGGGCATGGTCGCCGGCCTGGCGGCACGGCTCGAGGCGAACCCCGACGACCTCGAGGGCTGGCGGCGGCTCGGCCGGTCCTACCTGGTGCTCAACAAGCGCGACGAGGCGATCGAGGCCTATCGCCGGGCGGCCGAGGTCGCGCCCGACGACGTCGAAGTGCTGCTCGACTACGCCCACGCCCTGTTCCCGCCCGGCACCTCGGAGCGTGACATCCCGCCGGCCTTCGCGACCGTAATCGCGCAGGTGCGGGAGCTGGAGCCGGACAACGCCGAGGGACTGTTCTTCGGCGGCCTGCTGGCGATGCGTCGCGGCGACCATGCCGAGGCCCGGGACCTGTGGAGCCGGCTGGTCGAGAAACTGCCCGCCGACTCGCCGATCCGGGCGGCGGTGCAGAAGCGGCTGGACGCGCTGCCGACGAACTGACGGCGCGCTCTCGGGGTTGGCCTCGACCCGACCGGATCGGTACGGTTGCCCGGATCACCGGAGGGTCCCGACCATGCCGTCGCCGCAACCGCCCGAGCGTCACTTCCCAGCGGTCGAGTTCGAGCGGCGGCTGGCCCGGCTGCACGCCATCATGCGGGCGCACCGGCTGGACGCCCTGCTGCTGACGACGCCGCCGAACGTACGCTACGTGACCGGCTTCGACAGCCAGTTCTGGGAGAGCCCGACCCGGCCCTGGTTCGTGGTGGTGCCGCTCGACGGGGCGCCGATCGCCGTCATTCCCGACATCGGGGTGCCGGAGATGGCGCGCACCTGGGTCGCCGACATCCGCTCCTGGCCGGCGCCGGTGCCGGAGGACGACGGGATCTCCCTGCTGGCCGCCGCGATCGCGGGGGTGGCGCGCCGGTTCGGCCGGGTCGGTGCCGAACTCGGCCGGGAGATGACCCTGCGCATGCCGGTCCTGGATTTCCTGACGCTGCGCGAGCGGCTGCGCGGCCTGGAGGTGGTCGACGGCGCGCCGGCGATCTGGGAGGCACGGATGGTCAAGACTCCCGCCGAGATCGCCTGCATCCGCCACATCTGCCGGATCGCCAGCGACGCCTACGAGGCGCTGCCGCCGAAGCTCGAAATCGGCATGACGGAGCGCGAGGCTGCCCGCCGCCTGCGCATCGACATCGCCGAGCGCGGCGCCGACGCTACGCCGTTCCTGCCGGCGATCTCCGGCCCCGGCGGGGTCGCCCAGATCGTCTGCGGGCCCGGCGACCGGGAGTTGCGGGACGGCGACATCCTGTTCTTCGACACCGGCTCGACCTTCGCCGGATATTTCTGCGACTTCGACCGCAACTACGCGATCGGCCGGGCGTCGGACGAGGTCCGGCGGGCCCACGAGGCGGTCTGGGACGCGACCGAGGCCGGCATCGCAGCGGCCGTGCCGGGCGCCACCACCGACGACGTCTGGCAGGCGATGGCCAGGGTGCTGGAGGCCGCCGGGTCGGTCGGCAACAACGTCGGCCGGCTCGGCCACGGCGTCGGCCTGCAGCTGACCGAGCCGCCCTCCAACCGGCCGGGCGACGGCACGGTGATCCGCGAGGGCATGGTCCTGACCATCGAGCCCGGAATGGCGTACGCGCCGGACCGGATGATCGTGCACGAGGAGAACGTCGCGATCACCGCCGACCGGGCCGAACTGCTGACCGCACGGGCGCCGCGCGAGCTGCCGGTGATCCGGTAGCCGGCCATTCGTGCCGGTCCGGATCGGCGTCGATCCGATCCGGCAAAAATCCATTGCCGGCCGCGCGTTGCCGGCTATGCTGCCGCTTTACAGCTTTGTTGCATCGCACTCCGACACAGGACCGTCGATGGTCGTCGCCCCGTCCGATCCTGACGCCTCCGCCGTTACCGGCGGACCCATGCTGGCCGTGACCGACCTGCACAAGCGTTTCGGCAACCTGGAGGTCCTGAAGGGGGTGTCGCTGACCGCCCGCCAGGGCGACGTGATCTCGATGATCGGCGCCTCCGGGTCGGGCAAGTCGACCTTCCTGAGATGCATCAACCTGCTGGAGATTCCCGACGCCGGCGAGGTCCGGGTCGACGGCGAGCTGATCGGCATGGTGCCGGTTCGCGGCGGCGGTATGCGCCCGGCCGACAGCCGCCAGGTCGACCGCATCCGCTCGCGGCTCGGCATGGTGTTCCAGAGCTTCAACCTGTGGACCCACATGACGGTGCTCGAGAACGTCATCGAGGCACCGGTCCATGTACTCGGCGTGCCGAAGCGCGAGGCGGTCGAGCGCGCCGAGGCGCTGCTCGACAAGGTCGGCATCGCCGACAAGCGCAACCAGTACCCGGCCCACCTGTCGGGCGGCCAGCAGCAGCGCTGCGCGATCGCGCGCGCGCTCGCGATGGAGCCGCAGGTCATGCTGTTCGACGAGCCGACCTCGGCGCTCGACCCCGAACTGGTCGGGGAAGTGCTGAAGGTCATGCGGGACCTCGCCGACGAGGGCCGCACCATGATCATCGTGACCCACGAGATGCGCTTCGCCCGCGAGGTGTCGAGCGAGATCGTGTTCCTGCATCAGGGCCGGATCGAGGAGCAGGGACCGCCGGCCCAGGTGTTCGGATCGCCGCAGTCCGAACGCTGCCGCCAATTCCTCGCGACCTCTCAACACGCGGCCGCGGGGTAGTCGTCCGACGGGGCCGCCGGTCGGAGGGCGACCGCGGCCCGACGGGGACAGTCGAAAGCCCGCGAGGGCAAAAAGACCAGGAGGGACTTCACGTGAAGAAGACGCTTACGACTCTCGCCGCCGTCGCGGCGCTCGCCGTCGCCGGCATCGCGGCCGACGCCTCGGCCAAGGACTGGGGCAAGGGCTCGAAGGTCCGGATCGCCACCGAAGGCGCCTACGCGCCGTGGAACTTCACCGACAGCTCCGGCAAGCTGGTCGGCTTCGAGGTCGATCTCGCCGCCGACCTGTGCAAGCGCATGGAGGTCGAGTGCGAGGTCGTGCAGCAGGCCTGGGAAGGAATCATCCCGGCGCTCGAGGCCGGCAAGTACGACGTGATCATGGCCGGCATGTCGATCACCGAGAAGCGCAAGAAGGTGATCTCCTTCTCGCGCTCCTACGCGCAGACCCCGGCGGTGTTCGTGGTGGTGAAGTCGAGCCCGTCGGCCGGCTTCAAGACCGAGCTCGAGCGGGCCAACCTCGACGAGGTCGACGCCGCCGAGCAGGGCGCGATCGACGCCCTGGTCAAGGAGTTCAAGGGCAAGACCGTCGGTGTGCAGATCTCGACCACCCACGAGAACTTCCTGCGCGAGTACTTGGCCAACGACGTCACCATCAAGACCTACGACACCCAGGAGAACCTGGACCTCGACCTGCAGGCCGGCCGGGTCGACGCGGCCCTGGCCTCGGCGTCCTACTGGGTGCCGCTGCTGAGCTCCGACAAGGGCAAGGACATGCTCATGGTCGGTCCGAAGCTGACCGGCGGGCCGTTCGGCGCCGGTGTCGGCGCCGGCATCCGGCAGGACGACAAGGCCCTGGTCGAGATGTTCAGCAAGGCGATCGACGCGGCCATCGCCGACGGTTCGCTGTCCAAGCTCGCCGTGCAGTGGTTCGGCTTCGACGCCTCGGCGAAGTGAGCTGACGTTCAGCATGCCGGGACTGGCCGGGGCAACCGCCCCCGGCCGGTCCCGTTCCGTTTGAACGGGGGGCCGATCCCGCATGTCCGAGTGGATGAGCCTGCTGGCCTGGGGCGATGCCGGCTGGGGCGACGAGATGGTCCGCGGCGCGCTGTGGACCCTGGTGCTCGCCACCGTGGCGTTCGCGCTCGGGGTCGCGATCGGCTCGCTCGGGGCGACCGCCAAGCTGTCGTCGCTGCCGCCGGCCCGCTGGCTGGGGCAGGGCTACACCACGGTGATCCGCGGCGTGCCCGACCTGCTGGTGATCTACCTGCTGTTCTTCGGCGGCAACCAGGCGGTCATGGCGATCGCCCGTGGCCTGTTCGGCTATGACGGCTACATCGAGCTCAATGCCTTCACCATCGGTGCGATCGCCCTCGGGACGGTGTCGGGAGCCTATTCAACCGAGGTCATCCGCGGCGCGGTGCTGGCGGTGCCGCGCGGCCAGATCGAGGCGGCGCGGGCGTGCGGCATGAGCGGCTGGCTGCTGTTCCGCCGGATCATGGTGCCGCAGGTGGCACGCTACGCCCTGCCGGGACTCGGCAACGTCTGGCAGCTCACCCTCAAGGACACCTCGCTGATCTCGATCGTCGGGCTGGTGGAGATCATGCGTTCGGCCTCGATCGCGTCCGGGTCGACCCAGAAGCCGTTCGTCTTCTACCTGTCGGCGGCGGTTCTGTACCTGTGCCTCACGGCCGGTTCGAACCGGGTGTTCGGGCTGGCGGAACTGTGGGCCAACCGCGGCGTGCGGAGGGCCTGAGCCATGCGCTTCGAGCTGTTCGGCGAGTACTTCCCGGACCTGCTGTCGGGCATCCCGATGATGCTCCAGCTCGCCGGGCTGTCGCTGTTCCTGGGATTCTTCCTGGCGGTCCTGCTGGCGGTCCTGCGGACCTCCGGCATCCGGCCGCTGGAATGGTTCGTGCGCGGCTACGTCTACGTGTTCCGCGGTACTCCGCTGCTGGTGCAGATCTTCCTGATCTACTACGGCACCGGCCAGTTCGACCTGATCAAGCAGAGCTTCCTGTGGCCGGTGCTGCGCGAGGCCTACTGGTGCGCGATCATCGCGCTGACCCTGAACACCGGCGCCTACACCTCGGAGATCATCCGCGGCGGCATCGAGGCGGTGCCGTGGGGCCAGGTCGAGGCCGCCAAGGCCTGCGGCATGAGCGCCTGGCTGCGGTTCCGGCGGGTCGTGTTCCCGCAGGCCATCCGCCAGGCGCTGCCGGGCTACGGCAACGAGATCATCCTGATGATCAAGTCGACCTCGCTGGCCAGCACCATCACCCTGCTGGAGGTCACCGGCATCGCCCGGAAGATCATCAGCCAGACCTACGCGCCGCTCGAGCTGTTCGTCATGGCCGGCGCGATCTACCTGACCATCGTGTTCACGGTCACCCGGATCGTCGACTGGATCGAGAACCGGCTGTCGCCCGAACTTGCCGGCCGCCGGCACGTCGAGGACGCCGAGAAGGACCTCGCCAGCGTCCATTGACCGGCTGGTCCTCTCCGCTGACGCCACCGCGCGCCAAATCTGGGACTTTTCATATGCAAGGTATTTTATGGAATTTTCATTGCGAACTTTAATTTAGGCGGGATTCCGATCCTCCATCATAAAAGGCGAATGTACTGACCTGCCCACCGGAGGTACCTCGCCATGTCATCCCGCCACCGCGACGATTTCGACGACGATTCCGACCTTGACGACGACGACACCCTGATCGGCGGCGAGGACGAAGACGAGAACGAGATCGAAGGCACCAAGGGCAACGACTCGCTGGTCGGCACCGGCGGCGCCGACTCGATCGACGGCGAGAAGGGTGACGACACCCTGTCCGGCGGCGCCGGCAACGACACCCTGGACGGCGGCAAGGGCGACGACCTGATCTACGGCGGCGACGGCGCCGACCTGTTCGTGGTCCGCACCGATCGCGGCGCCGACCAGATCGCCGACTTCACCGGCGGCGAGGACGTGATCCGGGTGCACGCCAGCTCGCACAGCAGCGGCATCAGCGACTTCGCCAGCCTGCTGGAGAACACCGCCGACGACGCCGACGGCAATGCGGTCATCGACCTCGGCGGCGGCAACTCGGTCACCCTGCTCGGCGTCGGGACCTCGTCGCTGACCGCCTCGAACTTCAGCTTCGGCGGCAACAACATCCGCGGCGAAAGCGGTGACGACATCCTGAGCGGGGCCGCCGACGACGACATCATCAGCGGGGCCGACGGCGCCGACACGGTGTCAGGCGGCGACGGCCTGGACGTGATCTACGGCAACCAGGACGACGACTGCCTGTCCGGCGACGGCGGCGACGACACGCTGTACGGCGGGCAGGCCGACGACGTGGCCGACGGTGGTCTGGACGACGACATCCTGTACGGCAACCTCGGCGACGACCGGCTGAGCGGCAGCGCCGGCGCCGACACCATCTTCGGCGGCCAGGGCAACGACGCGGTGCTCGGCAGCGACGGCGACGACGTGCTGTTCGGCAATCTCGGCGACGACACCCTGTCCGGCGGCGCCGGCAACGACGTGCTCGCCGGCAATGGCGGGGCCGACGTGTTCGCGTTCGCCGACGGTTCCGGCGCCGACTCGGTCGCCGACTTCGACGGGACGTCCGGCGACCGGCTGCATATCGCCGCGGATGCCAACGGCAACGGGATCGGCAGCTTCGCGCAGCTCGCCTCGGCGATCTCCGAGGACGCCGGCGGCAACGCCCTGATCGACCTCGGCGGCGGCAACTCGATCACCCTGATCGGGGTGCGGTCGACCGAGCTGTCGGAGACCGACTTCCTGTTCAGCTGACCCGCTCGGCGCGGTTGGCATTTCTCTGGCTCGGGCTATCCTCCGGCGGCATGCAGCTGCAGCCGGGAGATGGCCCTTGCCGATCGAACTCACGCCGTTTCCGGCGGACGGTGCCGAGATGCTGGAGCGCTGGCTGGCGGGCCCGCTGGTCGCGCGCTGGTGGAAGGCGCACTGGACCGTGCCGGTGCTCGAGGCGCTGCGCGCCGGCGGGCCGTTGCCCGCGGGCACCCGCGCCTGGCTCGTCGAGCTGGACGGGCAGCCGGTCGGTTATGCCCAGGACCGCGACGCTCTCCGCGACAGCGACGGCTGGAAGGCGGAAGACGGCGTCGGACCCGGGACCCGGGCGGTCGCAGTCCTGCTCGGCGAGCCGGCGGCCCTGAACCGCAAGCTCGGTCGCGAGGCGATCCGGGAACTGGCCCGGCGGCTGTTCGCCGAGCCCGGAGTCGACCGTCTGGTGGCGGCGCCCCACCCGGACAACTGGCCCGCCATCATCGCCTTCAAGCGCGCCGGATTCCGCGAGCGCGGGCGGCGCCAGTTCCCGGACGGTCCGGTCATGGTGCTGACCGCCGCGAAAGCGGTCTGGAAGGGTTGACAGGAAGGCGAAACGGTCGTTTTCGAGAGCGTCCGTCGTGATACCCTTCCGTCCCGGTGAGGGGCGATCCGGCCCGACTGCGCATCGAGGGTGGTGGTGCAAGACCTGGAAGAAATGAAGCGCCGGCTGTCGGACCTGAAGACCGAGCACCGGGACCTCGACGACGTGATCGCCCGCCTGCTGGAGAAGGCCCCTTTCGACCAGCTGCAGCTTCAGCGGCTGAAGAAACGCAAGCTGATGCTGAAGGACGAGATCTCGCGCCTCGAGAGCCGGCTGCTGCCCGACATCATCGCCTGAAACCGGCCGGGACGCGGCGCGCGCCGGTCCCCGCGCTTCAGTCCAGCTCCGCCCCGGCGTTGTACTTCAGGATGACCTTGCGCAGGCCGTCCATCAGTTCGCGGCCGACCGCGCCGCCGTCGCCCTTGATCTTCGCCTGCCGGATGGCCTGCAGCGCGTTGATGTGCATGGCCAGCACGTCGGTCTCGGTCGGGCCGAAGTCCTCGGACAGGTCGATGAACTTGCAGGCGCTGTCGCCGATGTGGCTGACTAGCGGGTAGCCGAAGGTGCCGGCCTGGCCGCGCAGGTCGTGCAGCAGCCGGCGCATGGCGATCAGCGCGCGCTCGCGGGTCATGCCGCCCTGCCTGACGTCGGCCATGGCGGCGGCCAGGGCGGTCACGTTGTCGCTGAAGATCGTCTCGAACTCGCCGCCGAGCTTCTGCACCGACTCCTCGGCCTTGGCGAGCATGTCCGACGGATCGCCGCCCTTGACCTTCACCTTGGTCCGCAGCGGGTTCGGGTTGTCGATGAACTCGACCTTCGGCTTGTCGTTGGCCACCGATCACTCTCCCGGTCGCTCAGGCGCGCTTGACCGCATCCAGGTCGTCGAGGCTGCCGGTGCGTTGCTGGTCCTCGGTCCGCCGCCGCGGGCCGACGTAGTCGGCCTCGAACCGGCGCCGCCGGTCCGGTCCGAAATACGAGCCGGTCCGCACGAACCGCCGCGGACTCTCGATGATCGAGACGATGCGGGCGTACAGGCTGGCAGCCGACACCGGCTTGGCCAGGAACTCGGTCATGCCGGCGTCGCGCGCCTGGATGACGTTGCGGGCGATGGTGTTGGCCGAGACCACGATCACCGGGATCAGCGGGTTGACGCCGCGTTTGCCGCTGCGGACGGTCTGCAGCAGCTGCATCCCGTTCATGCCTTCCATCTCCCAGTCCATCACGATGAGGTCGATCGGCGTGGCGCGGAGTTCCTCCAGCGCCTCGTAGCCGTCCCGGGCCTCGGCGACGTGATGAATCGACAACCCACGCAGCACGTTCACGATGATCGTGCGCATGAAACGGTTGTCGTCCACCACCAGGGCAGACACGTTGTCGAGCGAATAGGCCTTCATCCCGCAATCTTCGGCGATGTTCCGCTTCTTGATCGGAAAGTCTATCGCGTCGGCGAGGGACTGTCAGCCCGGCCACTGGACGTGATTCTTGCGTGCTTGCACCAGGATGCCGCGTTCCTATAATCCGCCGCTTTCCGCCGAGCGGCCGGAGGAGACATGACCAAGCAAGCGCAGGCGCCGGTGGTCGGCCCGGTAGTGGGCATCGTGATGGGCAGCCAGTCCGACTGGCCGACCATGCGGCACGCCTCGGAGACGCTGGACGCTCTCGGGGTCGCCCACGAGTGCCGTATCGTGTCGGCGCACCGGACCCCGAAGCGGATGATGGAGTACGCCGAGACCGCCCGCGACCGCGGTCTCAAGGTGATCATCGCCGGGGCCGGCGGGGCCGCGCACCTGCCGGGCATGACGGCGTCGATGACGACGCTGCCGGTGCTGGGCGTGCCGGTCGAGAGCAAGGCGCTGTCCGGCATGGACAGCCTGCTGTCGATCGTCCAGATGCCGGGCGGCATCCCGGTCGGCACGCTGGCCATCGGCAAGGCCGGCGCGATCAACGCCGGGCTGATGGCGGCGTCGATCGTCGGCCTGCAGGACGAGGCCGTCGCGGCGGCGCTGGCCGACTGGCGCCGGCGGCAGACCGAGGCGGTCGGTCAGGAACCGGTGAACGAGGACTCGTGATGGCACCGCTGCCCCCCGGCTCGACCATCGGCATTCTCGGCGGCGGCCAGCTCGGGCGGATGACGGCGCTCGCCGCCGGCAACCTCGGCTACCGGTGCCATATCTACGACCCGGTTCCGGACGGCCCGGCCTCGCAGGTATCGGCGGCGACCACCGTCGGCGGCTGGGACGACACGGCGGCGCTGTCGGCGTTCGCGGCGGCCGTCGACGTGGTGACCCTGGAATTCGAGAACGTGCCGGTCTCGACCCTCGAGCTGCTGGCGCGCGACGTTCCGGTGCGGCCGGGGCCGCTGGCGCTGCAGGTGGCGCAGCACCGGGTCGAGGAGAAGCGGTTCGCCCGGCACTGCGGGCTGGAGACCGCGCCGTTCTGGGGCGTGACGACGCTCGACGAGCTGGCCGACGGGCTGTCGGCGGTCGGTGTGCCGGCGATCCTGAAGACCTGCCGGTTCGGCTACGACGGCAAGGGCCAGGTCGCCGTCGACATGGACACATCGCTTCGCGCGGCCTGGGAGGAGCTGGGCTCCGACGACGCCATCCTGGAGCGCCGCATCGCCTTCACCTGCGAGATCTCGGCGATCGTCGCGCGCGGCCTGGACGGCGGGTGCCGGGTGTTCCCGCTCGCCATGAACGAGCATCGCGACGGCATCCTGCGGCGCAGCGTGGCACCGGCGCCGGTCGATCCGGCGGTCGCCCGGGCCGCCGAGGCGGCGGCCGTGGCGCTGGCCGAGGCGCTGGAGCTGGTCGGGCTGCTGGCGGTCGAGTTCTTCGTCACCGGGGACGGCGAGGTGCTGGTCAACGAGATCGCGCCGCGGCCGCACAACTCGGGCCACTGGACCCAGGACGGCTGCGCCACCTCGCAGTTCGAGCAGTTCGTGCGGGCCGTCGTCGGCCTGCCGCTGGGGCCGGTCGACGCGCTGTTCGAGACCGAGATGCTGAACCTGATCGGCGACGACGTGAACGACTGGCCGGCGCTGATCGCCGACCCGACCGCCAAGCTGCACCTCTACGGCAAGGCCGAGGCCCGGCCCGGCCGCAAGATGGGGCACGTCAACCGGCGGCTGCGCCCCTGGCCGAGCGATAGGCCCGCATGAAGCGCAGCGGGCTCGGCAGCTTGCCGCTCAGCTCGCGCCACCGGCCCTTGATCTTCGGGATCCGCATGACGTCGGCGATCCGCCGGTCCAGGAACGCCCAGGTGTCGGCGTGGCCGTCCGAGCTGTCGTCGAGCCAGTACAGCAGGGTCGAGGAGTAGACCGCCGCCAGCAGGCCGCGCTTGCTGTAGAAGTTGAAGTCGGTCGAGCGGTCGCCGCAGGCCCACCAGATCGAATCGACGGTGCGGTACAGGCTCCCGGCCGCGATCCGGGCGTTGCCGGGCAGCGCCAGGTAGCCGAGGCCCAGGCGGACCGCCTCCTTGTGCGGCTCGGCCTGCTCCAGGCGGGTGCGGACGGCGAAGGCGACGCGGTCGCGGATCCGCATCGACTCGAGGTCGGCCTCGTCGAGGGCCGCCACCATGGCGTCGTCGGCCCGCCGCAGCCAGTGGTCGACCGCGCCGCGCACCCCGCGCGGGAACGCGATGTCGACGTCCTCCGGCTCCAGTCCGGCGGCCCGGGCGCCCTCGGTCAGGGTCCGGCGGCTCCAGCCGTCGAACATCACGTGCGGCAGGGCCGCATCCAGGATGCGGTCGCGCAGCGCGTCCATCTGCGGCGTGCGAATCATGAGGTGGCCTCGCGTCGGCGCTCGGCCTCGGCTTCGAGGATCTCCTCGGTGAAGCCCAGGCGGGTTAAGTCGGTCATGCGGTCCAGGTAGAGCACGCCGTCCAGGTGGTCGACCTCGTGCTGCAGCACCCGCGCCCGGGTGCCGCCGACGACCGCCTCGAACGGCTGGCCGTCCGGCGTGGTGGCGGTGACGCGCATCCGGAGGTGGCGCGGCACCTCGCCGCGCAGCCCGGGAATCGACAGGCAGCCCTCCCAGCCCAGCGCGATTTCGTCGCCCAGCGGCTCGAGCACCGGGTTGACCAGCGCGGTCAGCGGGCAGGGGCCGTCGTCGGGATGGTCGGTGGCGCGGGCGTCCGGGACCCTGAAGATCAGCACCCGGCTCGGCACGCCGATCTGCGGTGCGGCAAGGCCGATCCCGCCGGCGTCCGCCAGCGCGGCCTCCATGTCGGCGATCAGCTCACGGATTTCCGGGGCGGTCGCATCGGCGACCGGCTCGGCGACACGGCGCAGGACGGGATCGCCCATGCGGACTATGGACTTCGGCGTCATGATGGGGCATATAGCGCGCCCGTCGCCTCGGGTAAACCAGACCTCCTCTGGTGGCCTGCTGGCGCGGTGCCGCGGTTTCGGCTATAGTCAACGAACGTCGGCGGCCTGGGGCTCCTGGTAGTGGGGTTCCCTTGGCCGTTGTTTGCTGTGCTGAGATCGGAAACGAAAGGAGTGGGAAGTCCGTGCAAGTTACCGTTCGCGACAACAACGTCGACCAGGCCCTGCGCGCGCTGAAGAAGAAGATGCAGCGCGAGGGTGTCTTCCGCGAGATGAAGCTGCGCCGCAACTACGAGAAGCCCTCGGAGAAGAAGGCGCGTGAGCGTGCCGAGGCGGTTCGCCGGCATCGCAAGCTGATGCGGAAGCGCATGGAGCGCGAAGGCTACTAGGATCACGGCGCCCGCGGGGCTCCGGCCCCGGGGACACCACGCGGAGCCGCCCGCCCGGGCGGCTTTTTGCGTGTCCGGATCCAGCCGACATTTGACCGTCGGCGGCGTTGCCCGCCGCGCGGACCCGCCCTAGGATCGGTCGCAAACTGCAACGGCGACCTCCAGGGAGGACGGCATGTCCGGGTCCCACGATCACGGCCACGACCACCACGATCACGATCACGAGCACCCGCGGCTGAGCGAGCTTCAGCTCCGCGTGCGAGCGCTCGAATCGCTGCTGGTGGAGAAGGGGCTGGTCGATCCGGCCGCCCTCGACGAGTTCATCGACATCTACGAGACCAAGGTCGGCCCGCGCAACGGCGCCCGGGTGGTGGCGCGCGCCTGGACCGATCCGGCGTTCCTGGACTGGCTGCGCAAGGATGCCTCGGCCGCCATCAAGTCGTTCGGCTTCGAGGGCCGCCAGGGCGAGCACATGGTCGTGGTCGAGAACACCGACAAGGTCCACAACCTGGTCGTCTGCACGCTGTGCTCCTGCTACCCGTGGCCGGTCCTGGGGCTGCCGCCGGTCTGGTACAAGTCGTCGCCCTACCGCTCGCGGGCGGTCATCGACCCGCGCGGGGTGCTGGCCGATTTCGGTACGGTCCTGCCCGACGACGTCGAGATCAAGGTCTGGGACTCGACCGCCGAGGTCCGCTACCTGGTGCTGCCGCAGCGCCCGGCGGGGACCGAGACCCTGTCCGAGGACGAGCTGGCCGACCTGGTCACCCGCAACTCCATGATCGGCGTCGAGACCGTCAGCTATCCGGCCAGGCCGGCGCGGGAGGCGGCTGAATGAACGGCGCGCACGACATGGGCGGGATGCACGGCTTCGGGCCGGTGCAGGACGAGCCCGAGGACGAGTACTTCCACGGCGAGTGGGAGCGCCGGGCGTTCGCGCTGACCTTGGCCTGCGGCGGCCTCGGCAAGTGGAGCATCGACGAGGGCCGCTACAGCCGCGAGCGCCAGCCGCCGGCCCAGTACCTCGCCAACACCTACTACGAGCAGTGGCTGCATGGGCTCGAGACCCTGCTGGTCGAGAAGGGGCTGGTGACCGAGGAGGAGCTACGCACCGGCAAGGCCGCCGGCCCGAAGCCGAACGACGTCCAGGCGCTGCCGGCCGAGCGGGTCTACAAGGCGCTGCAGCAGGGCTCGCCCTACACCCGCCCGGTCGACCACCCGCCCGGCTTCGCCGTCGGCGACCGGGTGCGGGTGCGCAACGACCACCCGCCGACCCACACCAGGGCGCCGCGCTATGTCCGGGGCCGGGTCGGCACGGTGGTGCTGTACCACGGCGGCCACGTGTTCGCCGACGCCTCGGCGCGGGGCGAGCGCGGCGTCGCCGACCACCTGTACAACGTCGCCTTCGACTCCAAGGATCTCTGGGGCATCCAGGCGCAGCCCGGCGACGTCCACCTCGACCTCTGGGAACCGTATCTGGAGCCGGCATGAGCGCGCAGCAACAGGCGGCCGCGGTCCCGCTCGACGCGCTGCCGCGCATCCCGGTCGACAAGGACGGCCCGGTGTTCCGGGAGCCGTGGGAGGCCCAGGCCTTCGCCATGACCGTGAAGCTGCACGAGGGCGGGCTGTTCACCTGGCCGGAATGGGCGGCGGCGCTGTCGGCGGAGATCGACCGCGCCCAGGCCGCCGGTGATCCGGACCTCGGCGACACCTACTATCAGCACTGGCTGAAGGCGCTGGAGGGGCTGGTGGTCGCCAAGACCGACCTGTCGGCCGACCGCCTGCTCTCGCGCAAGGAAGCCTGGGCCCGGGCCGCCGAGCGGTCCCCGCACGGCGAGCCGATCCTGTTGCCCGAGGACGAACGAGGGTAGGACGCGCCGTCCGGAACGCCGCACCTTCACTCAAGCAGTACCCACATTCGAGTCCGACTGCGACCTCCGCGGACGTGTCCGTTCGCGCGCACCCATTAGGGTTGTAGGTTGAATCAAATTTATCCTTCAATAACTGTATAGGACGATTCGGAACGCCGTCTCGTTAAGGGGAGGGGCGCGTGGTACTGCTGATCCGGGAGCGCGAGTACTCCGACGACGCTTGGTCGGTCGACGTCGAGATCGATGGCGCGACCTTCGGGCCGTTCTCGCTCTCCGACCCGTTCGACGCGGGCGATGTGGACCGAGAGTCGGTCCTCGAATGGTATTTCGAGCAGTGGCTGCGCTTTCCGATGCTCGACGGCGCGCGCGCCGACGCGGCGGCGGCCAGCGTTACCGAGTACGGCGAGGCGCTGTTCGGAGCCGTGTTCGCGTCCCGCCCGGTGCAGGCGGCGTACGAGCGCTGGCGCTCGCAGCCGGCGGGTGATCGGCAGATCGTGATCCAGGGCAGCCATGGCTTCCAACGACTGCATTGGGAGTCGCTGCGCGATCCTGATCGTGGGCTCGATCTGGCGACCGAGGTGTCGTTGTCGCGGGCCTCCCGGCGGGCCGGAATCGAGGCGGCCCAGTACGACCGGGACGCCACGACGGTCCGGGTTCTCGTGGTTACCGCCCGGCCGGGCGGAGCCAACGACGTGGGCTATCGCACCATATCGCGCCCGCTGCTGGACGCGCTGTCGAACATCGAGACGCCGGTGCAGGTCGACCTGCTGCGTCCGGGAACCTATGCCGCCCTGGCGCGGCAGTTGGAGGCCCGGCGCGACACGCCTTACCACGTGGTGCACTTCGACCTGCACGGCGCGGTGCTGAGCCACGAGCAGGCGGGACAGGTGCTGTCCGCCGACGGTGTCGCCGGCGACGGGCTGACCATGCGCTATGGCCGCGATCCTTTGAAGGCGTTCGACGGGGTCGAAGGGTTCCTGCTGTTCGAGCCGGAGACGCCGCCGAAGCGCAAGGGCGATCCGACCTGCGACCTGGCGTCGGCCGACGAGGTCGCCAAGCTGCTGGCCCGGCATCGCGTGCCGATCGCGATCCTCAATGCCTGCCAGTCGGGCAAGCAGGTCGGGGACGAGCGCGAGACCAGCCTGGGCGCCCGCCTGCTCGACGCCGGCGCCGGCACCGTGCTTGCCATGGGGTACTCGGTCACGGTCAGTGCCGCGGCGAAGATGATGCCGGTGCTGTACGCCGCCCTGTTCTCCGGCGCCCCGACCGGCGAGGCGGTGCGGCGGGCGCGGCTGGAACTCGCCAACGACCGGAAGCGAAGGGCGTATTTCGACGCGGAGATCGAGCTCCAGGACTGGATCCTGCCGGTGCTCTATCAGCGGGACCAAGTGAAGCTCACGCCGCGGCGGATGTATCCGGACGAGGAGGCCGCCTGGCTGGAGCGACAGAGCCGCCGCCCGGCCGAGCAGCGGACGGCGACCGGGGCGTTTCTTGGCCGCGACCTGGACGTCCTGGCGGTCGAGCGCCGGCTGATCGCGCACAACGTCCTGCTGATCCAGGGCGGCGGCGGCACCGGCAAGACGACGCTGCTGCGCCATCTGGCGAGCTGGTGGGAGCGGACCGGGTGGATCGAGGCGGCGCACTATTTCGGCTATGACGACCGGGCGTGGACCCTGGAGCAGATTCTCGCCTCGCTGGCCGGGTCGCTTCTCCAGGGCGCGGATCTGGCCGCCTTCGCGACCCTGTCGCTGGCGGCCCAGCAGGAGAAGATCACCCGGGCCCTGCGGGCCAAGCGACGGCTGCTGATCCTCGACAATCTGGAATCGGTGGTCGGCGAGGCGTTCGCCATCCGCAACGAGCTGCCGGAGCCGCGGCGCGAGGAGATCCGCGGCTTCCTGGCGAAGCTTGTCGGTGGGGAGAGCCTGGTGTTGCTGGGCGGTCGCGGTGACGTTCCGTGGCTGGACGCGGAGGTGATCGACGGGGCGACCTATCTGTTGCGCGGGCTCGATGCCGAGGCGGCCTCGGAACTGGCGGCGCGGATCTTCGCACGGGCCGGGATCGCACCGGACATGCGATCGGACTCGATGAAGCGGCTGATGCGGCTCCTGGCGGGGCATCCGCTGGCCATGGAGGTCGTGCTCCCGAATCTCGCCCGGCAGAGCCCCGACGAGATCCTGGCCGGCTTGTCGACCGGCGCTGCCGACCTGGACAAGGACGACGCCCGCCGGACCGAGAGCATCCTGGCCTGCGTGGAGTACTCCCACGCCAATCTGTCGCCGGACGCGCAACGGCTGCTGGAATGCCTGGTGCCTTTCAAGGCGGCGATCATGGTTCCGATGCTGAAGCAGTACGTCGAGGAACTCGTGAAGGAGCCGGAGCTGGCGGACCTTCCGGTCGACCGGTGGGAAGACATGCTCGCTCAAGCTAGGAGTTGGGGCCTGCTCCAGCCACATCCCGATCCGCGGGCAGCGGGCGCCGGATACTGCAGCGTGCAGCCGGTGCTGCCATGGTTCCTGGAGCGCCGCCTTGCGGCAGCCGGGCGTGGAGCTACCCGCGCTGCCATCGGCCGTGCGTTCAGGCGTTTCGTCGAGGGCGTTGGTGGAGCGGTGATGTCACTGGCCCGCTCAAAGGAGCCAGCGCAGCGAGCAATCGGAGAGTTGCTTCTGTCGGTGGAGCACGAGACCTTTGTTGCGGCGCTCGAGGGCGCGCTCGCCGACCATGAGCAGATACTGGGTTCTTACGCTCCACTCTCCTTGTACTACGATCGCGCGCAGAACCACCGAGCGGGTGCCGCCATGGCACGCAAGGTGATGGCTGCGCTCGAGACCTACCCGGAGGTAGCGCTGAACGACCGCCTGCGGCTTGAGACGGTTGGCGTGATCGACGATGCCGCCAAGTACCTCCTGAACATGAAGCAACTCGACGAAGCCGGCAGCGCCTACGCCAAGGCGTTGGAAATGTTCGAAGGACTGAGCGAGGAGGCCAAGGCGCAGTTTCCGGCTGGCAGCGCTGGTATCCTTCATCAGCTTGGCGTCGTCGCGTTGGAGCGTCGCGACTATGCCGCAGCCGAGGAAGCCTGCCGCAAGGCATTGGAGATCTACGTTCGCATCGGTGAAGAGAACAAGGCAGCGGGCACCTATCATCAACTCGGTAGAGTGGCGCAGGAGCGTCGTGACTTTGCTGCGGCCGAGGAGGCCTACGGCAAGGCGTTGGAGATCAAGCTTCGCTTCGACGATCAACACTCAGCGGCGTCGACCTACCACCAGCTTGGCAACGTGGCGCAGCTGCGTCGCGACTTTGCCGCGGCCGAGGAGGCCTACCGCAAGGCGTTGGAGATCAAGCTTCGCTTCGACGATCAACATTCAGCGGCATCGACCTACCACCAACTCGGCATCGTGGCGCAGGTGCGCCGCGACTTCGTAACGGCCGAGGAAGCTTACCGCAAGGCGTTAGAGATCTATCTCCACTTCGATGACGAATTTGAGGCAGCGGACACCTATCACCAGCTCGGCACCGTGAGCCAGGCGCAACGCAATGTTGCCGTCGCCGAGGAGTCCTACCGCAAGGCGTTGGAGATCAAACTCCGCTATGGTGATTATCATTCAGCTGCCACGATCTACCACCAGCTCGGCACCGTGGCGCAGGAGCGTCGTGACTTTGCTGCGGCCGAGGAGGCCTACCACAAGGCGTTGGAGATCAAGCTCGGCTTCGACGATCAGCACTCCGCAGCGTCGACCTACCACCAACTCGGCATTGTAGCGCAGGAGCGTTCCGACTTTGCTGCGGCCGAGGAGGCCTACCTTAAGGCGTTGGAGATCAAGCTTCGGTTCGACGATCAGCACTCAGCGGCGTTGACCTATCACCAACTCGGCACAGTAGCGGAGGAGCGTTCCGACTTTGCCGCGGCCGAGGAAGCCTACCGCAAGGCACTGGAGATCAAGCTCCGCTTCGACAATCAGCATTCGGCGGCGGCAACCTATCACCAGCTCGGCACAGTAGCGGTGGAGCGTCGCGACTTTGGTTCGGCCGAGGAAGCCTTCCGGAAGGCATTGGCAATTTACATGCGGTTCGATGATGAGCACAGCGCAGGGATCGTCGTACGAAGCTGTATCCGTCTCGCCCGGGCCGATGCGCCGCGACGAGAAGCCCTGACCGCGATGGTCGCCGAGGTCATCGGGGCCGATGCCGCGCAAGTGGCGGAGCTGTTCGATGCGGTGACTCCCGAAGATTGATCCGGTCGGCAACCGGACCGTGCGACGGAGATCCGCCTGATCGGGACAGGGACGAAATCCGCCCGTTTGCCTACGCTGGCTTGGTGGCGACGACGAACACCGCCTGCTTGCGCGACGGCCGCCAGTGCTCGGCGATCCGGAAGCCTTGGGCCGTCAGCCCGGCCACCAGGTCCCGTTCGGTGAACACGGTCACCCGGGGCAGCAGCCCGAGGGCCCGGCCGACCGGTGCCACCAGCCCGAACCACCGCATGAAGTCGCCGAGGCAGGCGGTGCTGGAGACGAAGCAGCCGCCGGGCTTGAGCAGCCGGTGGACCTTGGCGATGACCGCGTCCCGGTCGTCCAGCAGGTGCAGGATGCTCATGCCGAGGATCGCATCGAAGCTCTCCGGCGCGGCTTCGAGGTCGTCGATGCCGGTGCGCCGGAACGTGACGTTGCCGATCCGCCGGGCCTCGGCCTTGGCCCGGGCGATCTCGAGCATGCGGGCGGAGATGTCGGTCGCCAGGATGCTGCGGACATACGGCGCATGGGCGAGGGCGGTGGATCCCGTGCCGCAGCCGAACTCCAGGACCGCCATGTGCGGGCGCAGGTACTGGCGGGTGATGTCCAGCTTGCGCTGGTAGGCGGCGTCGTCGGCGACCGGCATCCGGGCATAGCGGTCGGCGATCCGGTCCCAGAACCGGGCGGAGCGTGGCGTGGCGGCGTTCTCGGCGTCGAGGGCGGTCATGGTGCGACGATCCCGGTAGGTCGGCGGTTCGGTCTGCGGCGTCGTAATCCCACGGCGAGCGAATAGAAATTGACCGGATCGGCTGATCCATTATGCATTTATGCATGGATTGGCGTTCCGTGAAGTTCGACTGGAACCGGGCCCGGGCGTTCCTGGTCACGGCCGAGGAGGGTTCGCTCTCCGCCGCCGCGCGCGCGCTCGGCATGGCGCAGCCGACGCTGGGACGGCAGGTCGCCGCCCTGGAGGAGGAACTCGGGGTCGTGCTGTTCGAGCGGGTCGGCCGCGGCCTGACCCTGACCCGCAACGGCCTGGAACTGGTCGAGCACGTCCGGGCGATGGGCGACGCCGCCGGCCGGGTGTCGCTGACGGCATCCGGCCAGTCCCAGGCGATCGCCGGGACCGTCCGGATCACCGCCACCGAGGTCATGTCGGCGTTCATCCTGCCGGCGATCGTCGCCCGGCTGCGCCTCACCGAGCCGGCGATCGAGGTCGAACTCGTCGCGACCAACAGCCTGCGCGACCTGCGGCGCCGCGAGGCCGACATCGCCATCCGGACCGCCCGGCCGACCGATCCCGACCTGATCGCCCGGAAACTGGGCAACGAGACCGCGGAACTCTTCGCCGCGCATCGATACCTCGACCGCGTCGGCGAACTGGCCACCCCGGAGGCGCTGTCGCGGGCGGAGTTCGTCGGGTTCGAGGAGAACGAGCCGTTCCTGGACGGCCTCAACGCCCTGGGGCTGACGCTGTCGGCGCGCAACTTCCCGGTGCTGTGCGGGACCCAGCTGGTCCAGTGGGAACTGGTCAAGCACGGGGCCGGCATCGGGGTCATGGTATCGCGGATCGGCGACGCCGAGCCGCTGGTGCGCCGGGCGGCTCCGTGGCTGCCACCGTTCGGGTACGAGGTCTGGCTGGTGGCGCACCGGGAACTGAACACCAGCCGGCGCGTCCGCCTGGTGTTCGACCGGCTTGCCGACGAGCTGCGTTGCCTGCGGCGCGCCGAACCCTAGCCGGTGACGGCGGGCTCCGATGCGGCGGCGGCGACGGCGCGGGCCAGCACGGTCGCGCCGTGCTCGACCTCCGCCCAGTCGGTCCACTCGTCGGGGGAATGGCTGACGCCGCCTCGCGACGGGACGAAGATCAGGCCGGCCGGCAGGTGGCGGGCGAAGGTCTGGGCGTCGTGACCGGCACCGGACGGCATGGTCCGGGCGGCGCCGGCGATTGTCGCCAGCCGACCGGCGATAGCCGGGTCCATGGCGGTCGGCGGCAGCCAGCTCTGCTCCGCGATCGCGACGCCGAGGCCGTGGGCGGCGGCGGCCCGTTCGATCTCGGCCCGGCAGGCGTCCGCCACCGCGCGCATCACCGCCTCGTCGACGTCGCGGCCGATCAGCGAGAACACCGCCCGGCCGGCGATGCTGTGCGGAAAGTTCGGGCTCAGCGCGACCTTGCCGACGGTCAGCCGGGTGTCCGGGCCGCCGTGGCGCGCCAGGATGCCGTCGATCGCCGCCCCGAACCCCGCCATCCCGCGGAAGGCGTCGCGGCGCAGGTCCATCGGCGTGGTCCCGGAGTGGTTGGCCTCGCCGTTCAGCGTGACTGTCCAGTTGAACACCCCGGACACCGCGTCGACCACGCCGATCCGGTCGCCGGAGGCCTCGAGTACCGGGCCCTGCTCGACATGCAGCTCCAGGAAGGCGGCGATCTCCCGCCGCCGGTCGGCTGACGCGGCAGCGGCCGGATCGAGGCCCTGGGCGCGCATCGCGTCGACGAGCCGGACGCCGCCGTCGTCGACCGCCGCGGCGATCCAGTCCGGCCCGACCTCGCCGCAGATCGCCTGGCTGCCGAGCATGCCGCCGAACCGGCCCTCCTCGTCGGCGGTGGCGACCACCTCGACCGGGCGGACCGGCCGCAGCCCGGCGTCGCGCATCGCCCGCACCGCCTCCAGCGCGGCGCAGACCCCGAGGGTGCCGTCGAGCGGGCCGCCGTGCGGGACGGTGTCGAGGTGCGAGCCGGCCAGCAGCGCCGGGCCGGCACCCGCCTCCCAGCGCCCGAACACGTTGCCGACGGCGTCCATCCGGGGGGCCAGGCCGGCCTCCTCGATGCGGCCGAGCAGCCAGCGCCGGCCCGCCATGTCGGCGTCGGAGAAGCTGATCCGGTTGATGCCCGGCATGCCGTCGATCCGGCCGATCGCGTTGACCGCATCGATGTCGGCGCGCAGGCGTCCGGCATCGATCGCGAGGGAGGCGGTGGCGGTTTTCGCCCTGGATTCAGTCATCAAGCCCAACCGTCGCGGCGGACGGTTCCTTCCGGATTCATTGATCACGATCAATTTTTGACCAATTGGAATTTATCATGAATAATTAACCAAAGTCCAACCGGGCCGGGTCTCGACAGGAGGATTGCCGATGCTCACCACCTTCCGCCGGATCGCCGCCGCGGCGGTCACCCTCGCAGCGCTCGGCGGCTTCGCCGGGCCGGTCGCGGCGCAGACGCCCCCGGGCGTGCTGGTCGTCGCCCAGATCGCCGAGCCGAAGTCGCTGGACCCGCACGCCGTCACCGCGGTCAACGACTTCCGGATCCTGATGAACGTCTATGACGGGCTGGTGCGCTACAAGTCCGGCACCCTGGCGGTCGAGCCGGCCCTGGCGACCGGCTGGACGATCAGCGACGACGGCAAGGTCTACACCTTCAGCCTGCGCGACGGGGTGACGTTCCACGACGGCACGCCGCTCGACGCGGCGGCGGTCAAGTTCAACTTCGACCGCATGCTGGACGAGAACAACCCGTATCACGACACCGGACCGTTCCCGCTCAGCTTCTTCTTCAGCGCGGTCGACACGGTCGCGGCGCCGGATCCGAGGACGGTGGTGTTCAACCTGAAGGAGCCGTACGCGCCGTTCCTGTCCAACCTGGCCTACCCGACCGGGCTGATCGTCTCGCCGGCGGCGGTGAAAAAGCACGGCAAGGACTTCGGTCGTCATCCGGTCGGCACCGGGCCGTTCCGGTTCGTCGAGTGGGAGTCGAACGCCAAGGTCGTGGTCGAGGCCAACCCGGACTACTGGGACGGCGCGCCGGACCTGCAGGCCGTGGTGTTCCGGCCGATCACCGACGCCAACACCCGGGTCGCCGAAATGCTGTCCGGCGGGATCGACATGATGGTCGAGGTGCCGCCGGACAACCTCGCGACCTTCGACCAGGATCCCGGCTTCACGGTCAGCGAGCAGGCCGGCCCGCATCTGTGGTTCTTGATCCTGAACGCCAAGGAAGGTCCGATGGCCGACAAGCGGGTCCGGCAGGCGGTCAACTACGCGATCGACAAGAAGGCGCTGGTCGACAACGTGCTGCAGGGCACCGCCGAGGTCGCCGCCGGCCCGACCCCGCCGGCCTTCGCCTGGGCCTACGACCAGACGCTGCAGCCCTATCCCTACGACCCGGACAAGGCGAAGTCGCTGCTGAAGGCGGCCGGCGCCGAGGGCGCGGACCTGACCTTCTACGTCACCGAGGGCGGCTCCGGCATGCTCGACCCGGTCGCCATGGGCTCGGCGATCCAGGCCGATCTCGCCGCGGTCGGCCTGGACGTGAAGATCGAGACCTACGAGTGGAACACCTTCCTCGGCAAGGTGAACCCCGGCCTCGAGGGCAAGGCCGACATGGCCGAGATGGCGTGGATGACCAACGATCCGGACACCCTGCCGTATCTCGCCCTGCGCACCGACGCGTTCCCGGACAAGGGCGGCTTCAACTCGGGCTACTACTCCAACCCGAAGGTCGACGAGCTGCTGGAGCAGGCCCGGCGCGAGACCGACCAGGACAAGCGTGCCGCGCTGTACCGGCAGATGCAGGAGATCGTGCACGACGACGCGCCCTGGGCGTTCATCGCCAACTGGAAGCAGAACGCGGTGACCAGCGCCCGGGTCCAGGGCTTCGAGCTGCAGCCGTCGTTCTTCCTGCTGCTGCACGGCGTCGAGAAGGGCTGAGCGGGGCTGCCGATGACGGCAATGCGCCCGTCGCTTCGTGGGTTCCGGATGTGGCCCCTCGAGCAAGTCGAGGGGCCACTCCGGAATGACGACAGGAGGGAGTTGCCGGACGGCGTATCCTTCTATTCCGTCATTCCGGACGAGACGGGTCGCGCAGGCGGGCCGGATCGAGCCGGAACCTACCCGCCGCCGCGCGCCGTGACGTTAGGATAGCCGCCGCATGTGGAGCTACATCGGCAAGCGCCTGGTCGTCGCCGTCCCGATCCTGTTCGGGCTGTCGGTCATCGTGTTCGCGATGATGGCGATGATCCCGGGCGACCCGGCGACCGCGATCCTCGGCAGCTACGCCACGCCGGAGAACATCGCCCGGCTGAACCGCCAGCTCGGCCTCGACCAGCCGCTGGTGCAGCAGTACTTCACCTGGCTCGGCAACCTGCTGCAGGGCGACCTGGGACGCAGCTACGCCCTGAACCGGCCGGTCGCCGACGAGGTGTTCGAGCGGTTCGGCGCCACCCTGGTGCTGGCCGGCAGCGCGCTGCTGCTGTGCGCGGTGCTCGGGCTGATCGCCGGGATCGCCGCGGCGGTCCGGCAGTTCGGCTGGACCGACCGGGTCGTCACCTTCCTGGTGCTGGTCGGCATCTCGACCCCGTCGTTCTGGCTCGGCCTGCTGCTGATCATGCTGTTCGCCGTGCAGCTGCGCTGGCTGCCGGCGTCCGGGATGTTCGCGATCTACGGCGGCGGCGACCTGCCCGACCTGCTGGCCCACCTGGCCATGCCGGCGGTCACCCTCGCGGTGGTGGCGACCGCGGTGATCGCCCGGCTGACCCGGGCGGCGATGCTGGAGGTGCTGCGCCAGGACTATATCCGCACCGCCCGCGCCAAGGGCCTGTCGGAGCGCCGCGTCGTCTACTGGCACGCGTTCAAGGCCGCCCTGGTGGCGGTGATCCCGGTCATCGGCATCCAGGCCGGCTTCGTGCTCGGCGGTGCCGTCTACATCGAGACCGTGTTCCAGTGGCCGGGCATCGGCCGGATGCTGGTCAACGCCATCGCCACCCGCGACCTGCTGCTGGTGCAGGGCGGGGTGCTGGTGGTGGCGGCCAGCTACGTGCTGTTCAATCTGCTGGCCGACGTCGCCCAGACGCTGGTCGACCCGAGGCTGCGCTGATGGTGTCGCTCGCCCTCGGCCGGCGGTCCGCAGCGGCGGCGAGCGGCCGGCCGTCGCCGTTCCGGCTGCTGGTCGCGAACCGGCTGTCGGCGCTCGGCCTGGCGGTCCTGGTGGCGATCGCCGCGCTGGCGGTGCTGACGCCGCTGCTGCCGCTGCCCGACCCCGACGTCACCGACCCGGCCCAGCGCCTGCTGCGGCCCGGCGCGGAAGGCGCCCTGCTCGGCACCGACCATCTGGGCCGCGACATCCTCTCGCGGCTGCTGTGGGGGACCCGGGTGTCGATCCTGGTCGGGCTGTCGGCGACCGCGATCGCCGCGCTCGCCGGCTCGCTGATCGGGCTGGTGGCCGGCTATGCCGGCGGCGCGACGGACAGCGTGCTGATGCGCGGGATCGACCTGGTGATGGCGTTCCCCTACATCCTGCTGGCGCTCGGGATCGTCGCGGTGCTCGGGCCCGGCCTGCTGAATGCGCTGTACGCCATCGCGATCGTCAACGTGCCGTTCTTCGCCCGCAACATCCGCGGCATCACCCTCGGTCTCGCGCGCCGCGAGTTCGTCGACGCCGCCCGGCTGTCCGGCGCGTCGCATCCTGCGGTGCTGTTCGGCGAGGTGCTGCCGAACGTGCTGCCGACCATCGTGGTGACCATGTCGACCACCGTCGGCTGGATGATCCTGGAGACCGCCGGGCTGTCGTTCCTCGGCCTCGGCGCCCAGCCGCCGCAGGCCGATCTCGGCTCGATGCTCGGCGAGGGCCGCAAGCTGCTGTTCACCGCACCGCATGTCTCGGTGATCCCTGGGCTGATGATCTTCGCCCTGGTGATGAGCATCAATCTGGTCGGCGACGGTATCCGCGACGTGCTCGACCCGCGCCTGAAGTCCGGCGCCCTGGCGGCCCCGGGGGCGGCCACCGCGGTGCGGCGCGATACGATCCCGGACGCCCCGGCGCCGGGCCCGGTGCTGGCGGTCGACGGCCTGCGCACCGAGTTCCGCACCGGCGACCGGGTCTACAAGGCGGTCGGCGGGGTCGACCTGACGCTGGCGCCGGGCGAGCGGGTCGGGCTGGTCGGCGAGTCCGGCTCCGGCAAGTCGGTCACCGCGCTGTCGCTGCTGCGCCTGGTGCCGACGCCGCCGGGCACCATCACCGGCGGCCGCGTGACCATCGGCGGCGACGACCAGCTGGCTGCCTCGGACGAGGCGCTGCGCCGGCTGCGCGGCGGCCGGGTGGCCTATGTGTTCCAGGACCCCCTGACCACCCTGCACCCGCTGTTCACCGTCGGTGACCAGGTGATGGAGGCGGTGCGGGCGCACCAGCCGCTTTCGGCCCGCGCGGCCCGGGCCAGGGCCATCGAGCTGCTGGAGCGGGTGCAGATCCCCTCGGCCGCAGCCCGGTTCGACGCCTATCCGCACGAGCTGTCGGGCGGCATGCGCCAGCGGGTCTGCATTGCCATGGCGCTGGCCAACGACCCGGAGCTGATCGTCGCCGACGAGCCGACGACGGCGCTCGACGTCACCGTGCAGGCCCAGGTCCTGAAGCTGCTGCGCAGCCTGTCCGAGGAACGCGGCTCGGCCGTCCTGTTCATCACCCACGATTTCGGCGTGGTGTCGGAGCTGTGCGACCGGGTGGCGGTGATGTACGCCGGCCGGATCGTCGAGATCGGCCCGACCGCCGAGGTCCTGGCCGCGCCGGCCCATCCCTACACGGCGAAGCTGATCGACTGCGTGCCGGTGCTCGGCCAGCCGGAGCGGCGGCTGGACGCCATCGAGGGGCTGCCGCCGGCGGTCGACCGGCTGCCCGAGGGCTGTGCCTTCGCCGAGCGCTGCCCGTTCGCCGAGGCGCGCTGCCGGGATGGTGACATCTCCCTCGACAACCTGTCCGGCGACCCGCTGTCCGGCGACCCGCTGTCCGGCGACCGCGCCGCCCGCTGCGTCAAGCCGCTGTGGGGCGAGGCGTGAGCTGGGCGCTGGAGGCCGAGGGCCTGACCCGCACCTTCGGTGGCGGCCGCACCCTGCTCGGCCGGCGCCGGCCGGCGGTGCACGCGGTGCAGGGCGCCGACCTGGCGGTCCGCGAGGGCGAGACCCTGGGAGTGGTCGGCGAATCCGGCTGCGGCAAGTCGACCCTGGCGCGCATGCTGGTCGGGCTGGACCGGCCGACCGAGGGCACCATAAGCATCGGCGGCCAGGATACCGCCGAACCGGCGCGCGGCGACCGCAGGGCGCTGGCCCGCCGGGTACAGTACGTGTTCCAGGACCCGGTGGCGTCGCTGAACCCGCGCAAGACCATCCGCCAGACGCTGGAGGCGCCGATGCGCCGGCTGCTCGGGCTCGACGCGGCGGCGCGCCGGCAGCGGCTCGCCGAGCTGATGGCGGCGGTCAGCCTGCGCGAGGAGTTCCTCGACCGCTATCCGCACGAGTTCTCCGGCGGTCAGGCCCAGCGCATCGGGATCGCCCGGGCGCTGGCCGCCGACGCCCGGGTGATCGTGCTCGACGAGCCGGTCTCGGCCCTCGACGTGTCGGTCCAGGCCCAGGTCCTGAACCTGCTCGACCGCCTGAAGCGCGAATTCGGCTTGACCTACGTCTTCATCAGCCACGATCTGAGCGTCATCGAAAGCGTATGCGACCGGGTGGCGGTGATGTATTTCGGGCGGATCGTCGAACTCGGCACGGCGCGCGAGCTGTTCGCCCGGCCGCGCCACCCGTACACCGCGCTGCTCATGCGCTCGGCACCGACGCCGGGTGGCCGTCGGATCGAGGCCGAGGCCGAGCCGGCCGAGCTGCCGGACCCGCTGAACCCCCCGGCCGGCTGCGCCTTCGCCTCGCGTTGCCCGCGCGCCGACGCCACCTGCCGCGACCGCCGCCCGCCGCTGGAGCCGAACGGCGGGAGCCTCGCCGCCTGCTGGCACCCGCTGGATGCAACGGCCCCGGCTGGAGCGGATTTGGGCGACCATGGCTGACGAGGCGGCTCCGAAGCCGCTGATGGCGTCCCGGCAGCGCCGGCGCGAGACCATCAGCGAGCAGATCAAGGACATGATCTACGAGCGCGGCCTGCGGCCCGGCGAGCGGCTGCCGGCCGAGCGCGAGCTGATGGAGCGGTTCCGGGCGTCCAAGGGCTCGATCCGCGAGGCGCTGAGCGCACTGCGCTCGCAGGGCCTGATCCGCACCCGCACCGGGCCCGGCGGCGGGGTGTTCCTGACCGAGATCGGCCCGCAACGGGCGATGGCGCTGCTGTCCAACTACTTCCTGTTCCGCACGCCGTCGATCACCGACATCTACGACGTGCGCTGCGAACTTGAACCGGAACTGGCGGCGTCGGTCGCCGGCCAGCTCTCCGAGGCCGACTTTGCCCGGCTCGAGCGGACCATGCGGGTCTACGACGCACCGCCGGGCACCGGCGAGGAGGAGTACGCCCAGCGCATGGCCGAGCTCGACTTCCACAGCGTCCTGGCCGAGCTGTGCCCGAACCCGGTGCTCGGGCTGTTCTGCGGCTTCCTGCAGACCCTGCTACGCGAGATGGTGGTGTGCCGGCGGATCTACGACGCCCCGCACCCGACGCTGCGCGACACCGCGCTGCACTACCAGATCCGGCTGATGCGGGTGCTGAAGTCGGGCGACGCGGCGGCGGCCCGCGAGATCATGGCCGAGCACATGGTGGCGGCGCGGGACTACATGGTGCGGATGGAGGCCAGCATCGCCGGCCGGTTCCTGCGGGCCGACGGCGACCGCGGCTAGGCCGAGGGACGGGCCGGCACACCGGGCGTGGCCGCCTCGTCGTCGACCAGATGGCGCAGCAGCCAGACGCAGCGTTCCAGCACGCCGGTCATCTGGTAGACGAAGCCCAGGTCCTCGGTCTCGATCAGGTCGTCGGATCGCCCCACCTTCTCGCGCAGCCGCCGCAGGATGCCCGACCGGTCGTCGGTGAGGGCGCGCGCCAGGGCGAGGTCGTCGCCGGAGCGGTCGTCGCCTAGCGCCTCGCCGACCGCGGTGACCAGCGCGTGCAGGCTCTCCGACATGGCGTCGACGATCGGGGCGATCGCCGGAGAGGTCGCGGCCACGTGGGCCAGCACGGCGAACTCCGACAGCGCGGCGTTCAGCTCCATCAGCGCGTTGGTCCGGATCATTGCCCGGGTCGCCCGGGCCACCGGCCGGCGCTCGTGGCTGCGGTCGATCAGGTCGGTCGCGAACCGGTCGATCGCCTGCCCGAGGGCGGCGATGCCCCGGGTCGTCGCTTCGGCCCGCCCGGTCGCGGTCCCGCGGTTCTCCGGCAGCGCCGACTCCACGACCAGGGCGAGATGCGGGACGATCCGGTCCTGCTCGCGCCGGATCAGGTCGAGGGCGGTCTCCGGGTCGACCGCGTCGGCGTCGAACAGGTAGCGCGGCGCCGCCAGTGCCTCGTCGCCGTCCGGCCGGTGCCTGACCAGCGCGGTGAGCCGCGGCCCGATCCAGATCCAGAGGCAGACCCCGGTAAGTACCTGCAGTGCGAGGTATAGGACGGCCAGGCCGAAGGCGTCGGTTGGGTGCAACAGACTGCCGACTGCCTCCGCGAGTGCGGTTGCGTCACCGACAGACGCCAGCAGCCCGGCGACTGCGACCACGGCGGCGGCGAGCCTCGGGACGATCTGGGCGTTGACGAGCTGCCGGACCGTGCCGCCGAGCCGGCGGAGCAGGACCAGCTCGGCGAGCGTCGAGCCGGCGAGGGCGCCGGCCAGGGCGAGGGCAGCAGCCGCCGGGGCCAGCACGCCGGGCTCGACGACGGCGATCACCAGGATCGCCGCGTGCCAGGCGGACACGGTCAGCCCGCCGAGAACGGCGCCGATGAGCAGGGCGGCCGGCGGTGTGGCGAGGATGGCGAGCCAGTCGCTGGCGCCCGGAGCGGCAGCCAGGGCCTCGCCGCCGAACCGCGCCGTCACCAGCCCGATGAACAGGATGATGGTGGCCAGGACCGCCTCGCCGGCGAACTGGGCCTGGTCCGCGTGCCGGATGTCGAGCAGGAACAGGATGGCGGCGACGGTCAGGACGCCGATCCCCATCGTGTAGGGGGCGATGGGGACCAGGAACACCAGGAACGCCGTTCCGACCGCGGCACCGCACAGCAGCGCCAGCACCCGCGACGGGCGTGCGCCCTCGGTCGACAGCAGGCCGCCGGCGGTCAGGGTGATGGTGCCGGCGTTGCGGGCGACCGCCCCGACCGCGAGGCCGGCCAGCCAGGGGGTGAGGGTGCCGCCGATGCCGCTTCTGACCACGGCGTCGAGGCGCCGGCTGGCCAGCCGGCGATAGCTGTAGGCGAGCAGCCTGAGTCCGGCGTAGATCAGGCCGAGCCCGGCCAGAACGGTGATCGCGTACTGCATGGCGCTGCCCCCGTCGAAGCCGCTCAGTCGGCGTGGCTCTCCTTCGGGACCAGGGCGTGCAGGGCGAGCGCCAGGTCGGCGATCGGCTGGGTCTGCACCACCACCTTGCCCGGCCCGGTGACGTGGGTGACGAACAGGCCCTCGCCGCCGAACAGCAGGTTCTTGATGCCGCGCTGCATCGAGATGTCGTAGTCGCAGGTCGTCGAGAAGCCGACCAGCGAGCCGGTCGAGACCGTGATCCGCTCGCCCTTGCCGAGCGTGCGCTCGACCAGGGTGCCGCCGGCCGCCAGGAACGCCCAGCCGTCGCCCTCCAGCTTCTGCAGGATCAGGCCTTCGCCGCCGAACAGGCCCGAGGTCAGGCGCCTGGTCAGCGCGATGCTGATGCCGATGCCCTTGGCGCTGGCCAGGTAGGAGCGGCGCTGGCAGTAGAACCCGCCGCCCTCGGCGGCCAGGTCGAGGGCGCGGATCTGGCCGGGCATCGGCGAGGCGAACGAGACCGCGCGCCGGGTCCGGCCGGTGTTGGTGAAGAACGTCATGAAGAAGGTCTCGCCCGACACCTTGCGCAGGATCGAGCCGAAGAAGCCGCCGGGCATCTCGGTCGACATCTCGATGTCCGGCTCCATCATCACCATGGTGCCGGCCTCGGCCTGGACTGCCTCGCCCGGATCCAGGGTGACGGTCAGCATCGGCGAGAAGTCGCCTTCGATGGTGTAGTCGATCTCGTCGGCGGCCATTGGTTCCTCCGGTTCGCGCTGCCCGGAGACTTGTAGCGTCAGATCAGCTGGCGCAACACCGCTACCAGCGCCACCGCGCCGAAGGTGGCGATCAGGGCGGAGAGCCGCAGCATCGCCATGGCCACGGCGGCGGCGATCGCCACCGGCGCGCCCCAGCCGCCTTCCAGCGCCATCGGCGCTAGGATGGCGATCACCACGGCCCCCGGCAGGTGGTGCAGCCAGCGCCGCACGAACCCGCCCTCCGGCACCAGGATCATCAGCCAGAAGCCGCCGACCCGGGTCAGGTAGGTGACGGCCGCCATGACCAGGATCGCGGCCACCGTCTGGATCTCCGGGCTCATGCCGTCCTCCGCTCGGCCCAGGCGGCGGCTAGGCTGCCGGCGAGGCCGCCGACGATGACGTGCCAGTAGCCCGGCAGCACCATGTGCGCGGCCACCGCGACCCCGGCGGCGATCGCCCACGGCCAGGCCCGGGTCCGGCCCGGCCACAGCGGGGTCAGCATCAGCGCGAAGAACGCCGGCAGCACGACGTCGACGCCATAGACCCGCGGGTCGCCCAGCGCCGCCCCGACCAGATGGCCGATCGCGCTGCCTGAGACCCAGCCGAACCACATGACGATGCCGGAGCCGATCAGGATGGCGGCGTCGCGCTCGCCCCGGCGGTGCTCGGCCATGGCCATCGCCCAGTTGGCGTCGGTCATGAACCACAGCGACAGGTGCGCGGTCGACGACGGCAGCTTCGAGAACCACGGGCGCAGGGCGGCGCCCATCACCACGTGGCGGACGTTGATGGCGAAGGTGGCGAGCGCCAGCACAAGGATCGGCGGTAGCGCCGACCACAGGTCGAGGGCGGCCATCTGTGAGGCGCCGGCGAACACCGTGGCGCTCATCAGGACGGTCTCGCCGAGGCTCAGCCCGGCCTCCCGCGCCAGCACGCCGAACGCGATGCTGAACAGCACGCCGCTCAACGCCAGCGGCGTCGCCATGCGGAAGCCGCGGGCGAAGCCGTCGCGGGTGAAGACGACGGGCCGGCTGGGCGCCGGTTCGGCGGGAAGGTCGGTCATCGGCGGACGGTAGTTCCGGGGTTCTCTCGTGTCAAACCGTTTAACCGGTTAAACAGTCAAATATCCTGGCGTCATGCATGAGCCGCGCCTATGGTGGCGGCATGACCCCGAGCGATATCCTGCGAGCGAACTACCGGCCGATCGGCGGCGTGCTGTGCCTCGATTTCGCGAACACGGTCGATTGGCACGACTCCGAGCGTCGCGTCGAGCTGCTGGCCGACGCCGAGTGCCTTGCGGCCTGGGCACGGATCGCCGGCGCCGGCGATGTCGACCCCGCCGCTGCCGACCTGCACCGAGCCTGCCGGCTGCGCGACGCGGTGTGGGCGGTGTTCCGGGCGAAAGCGAAGGCAGAGACGGTCCCCGGCGACGCGGTCGCGGAGATCAACCGGGCCCTGGAGCGGGCGCCGGCGGGCCGGCGGCTGCGGGTCTCCGGCGACGAGGTGGTCTGGGCGGACGGGACGGATGGGGGAACCGACGCGCTGCTCGGCGCCATCGCGCGCTCGGCGGCCGAGCTGCTGACCGATCCGGACCGGCGCGCACGCGTCCGGATGTGCGCCGGCGAGGGCTGCGGCTGGCTGTTCCTGGACGAGAGCCGGGGCGCGCGGCGGCGCTGGTGCTCGATGCAGGGTTGCGGCAACCGCGCGAAGGGGCGGGCGCACTACCGGCGGAAGGCCAGGTTAACACAAGTATAGACTTGTATTAAAGTCGCGCGTCCGCATATGACCCCGATGGCGCCGAAGCGCCGGCGAGACCAGGGAGGAACCCATGACCGAGACTCCGAAGGCCCGCGCCGTCGGGTTCAACCACGTCGCCCTGGAGGTTGGCGACATCGATGCGGCGCTCGAGTTCTACGGCAGGCTGTTCCGCTTCGAGCTGCGCAGCAGGGGCGAGACCTCGGCCTTCATCGACCTCGGCGACCAGTTCCTGGCCCTGCAGAAGGGCCGGACCCAGCCGGCCGACGAGGGCCGGCATTTCGGCCTGGTGGTGACCGACAAGGAGGCGGTCCGGCAGGCGCTGATCGCGGCCGGCGTCGAGCTGCTGCCGGGCCGGTTTCTCGACTTCCTCGATCCCTGGGGCAACCGGATCGAGATCGTCGGCTACGACAACATCCAGTTCACCAAGGCGCCGCACGTGCTGCGCGGCATGGGGCTGGAGGGCCTGGCCAAGAACGAGCGGGCGGTCGAGGAACTGACTGCCAAGGGGATGGCGCCGGAGTAGGGTGACGGGAAGTCCGGCGACGGGCACCGCGGGGGAGGGAGTCATGGCCTACGACGACGGCAACGTGTTCGCCCGGATCCTGCGCGGCGAGATCCCGTGCGCGAGGGTTTACGAGGACGCCGACACCATCGCCTTCATGGACGCCGGGCAGGTCAACCCCGGCCACGTGATCGTCGCCACCACCCATCCCTGCGCCACCATCCTCGACCTGACCGACGACCAGGCGGCGGCGCTGTTCCGGACCGCCGCCAGGGTGGCGCGCGCGGTCGAGGCGGCGTTCGCGCCGGCCGGCATCACCATCCTGCAGGCCAACCGGCCGGCCGGCTGGCAGACCGTGCCGCACGTCCACCTGCACGTGCTGCCGCGCCACGCCGACGACGGCGTCGGCCTGACCTGGCCGCGCAAGGAACCGGGGCTGCCGGCCCTGCACGAGCTGGCGGCGCGCATCCGGGTGGAATAGGGCCCGCTACGGCAGGATCCGGATCGGCGTGCCGTCGGGCACCGCGTTCCAGATCTCCTCGATCTCCTCGTCGGTCACCGCGATGCAGCCGGCGGTCCAGTCGTCGCGCAGGTGCAGCGGCCCGAGCCAGCCGAGGCCGTTGCGGATGCCGTGGATCATGATCCCGCCGCCGGGCGCGACGCCGCGGGCGCGGGCGGCGGCGATGTCACGCGGCTCGGGATAGCTGATGGCGAGGGAGCGGTGGAACTCGCTGTTCGGGTTGCGCCCGACGATCCGGTACAGCCCTTCCGGCACCCGGTTGTCGCCGGCCTGCCGCTTCGGCTCGAGGCCGCCGGTGCCGAGTGCGACCCGGTAGGTCTTCACCGCCTGGCCGTCCTTGTACAGCGTCATCTCGTGGGCGGCCTTGCGCACGACGATGTAGTCGGCGCGGATCGGCACCACCGGCCTGGCCGGCGGTGGCGGCAGCACGGCCGGGGTCGCGGGCGGTGCCGGGGGCGGCGGCGGCTCGGGCGGTCGGGCGCATCCGGCGAGAACGCCGAGGGTGGCCGTCAGGAAGTCGCGTCGTCGCATCCTTGCCCTGCCGTCGGGTTGCCGCCGCTCAGTTCCCGGCCTCCGCCTCGGGCCGTCCGTCGGTCTCGCCGGCCGGAATGATGGCGACCATCAGGATCGCGACGTCGGTACCGTCGCCCCGTGCGAACGGCAGGATGACCCGGCAGTGCTGCCACTCCCGCGTCTGGTCCGAGAGGCGTCGATAGGTGACGTCGCGCGCCACCGGCTCGCGGGCGGTCGTCGCCTCGTCGTAGGTGGCCTTGAACTGCGGCCAGAGACCCGGCGGCAGGGCGCCGGGCTCGTCCAGGTAGCGCCCGGTCAGGTCGTCGCCGCGCAGGGCCGCGATCGCCGTGCCGTACAGCCGCACGCGATAGCGGACCGGCTCGCCGACCAGCTCGACCACCACGATGTACGGCAGCAGGCTCTTGACCTCGGTCGGGTCGAAATCCTCCCAGGTCGGAAGCTCGCGTCCCTTCCTCAGGCGCCGCCAGATCGCGACGAGACGCTCCCGTTCGGCTAGCGCGCTTTCCAGGCCGGCCCCCTCACTCGAGCGACTTGAGGATCTCCTCGCACATTTTCTTGGCGTCGCCGAACAGCATCATGGTGTTGTCGCGGAAGAACAGCTCGTTCTCCACGCCGGCGTAGCCCGAGGCCATCGACCGCTTCACGAACAGCACGGTCTTGGCCCGCTCGACGTCAAGGATCGGCATGCCGTAGATCGGGCTGGTCGGATCGGTCTTGGCGGCCGGGTTGGTCACGTCGTTGGCGCCGATCACGAAGGCGACGTCGGTCTGCGCGAAGTCGCGGTTGATCTCCTCCAGTTCCAGCACCTCGTCGTACGGCACGTTGGCCTCGGCCAGCAGCACGTTCATGTGCCCGGGCATCCGGCCGGCCACCGGGTGGATGGCGTAGCGCACCTGGACGCCGTTGCTCTTCAGCAGGTCGGCCATCTCACGCAGCGCATGCTGGGCCTGGGCGACCGCCATGCCGTAGCCCGGCACGATGATCACCGAGGCGGCGTTGTCCATGATGAACGCCGCATCCTCGGCGCTGCCCGCCTTCACGTTGCGGTCGCCGCCGGGGCCGCCGGCGGCCGCCGCGGTCTCGCCGCCGAAGCCGCCGAGGATGACGTTGAAGAACGACCGGTTCATCCCCTTGCACATGATGTAGCTGAGGATGGCGCCGGACGAGCCGACCAGCGCGCCGGTGACGATCAGCAGGCTGTTCTCCAGGGTGAAGCCGATGCCGCAGGCGGCCCAGCCCGAGTAGGAGTTCAGCATCGACACCACGACCGGCATGTCGGCGCCGCCGATCGGCAGGATCAGCAGGAAGCCGAGGGCCAGCGACACCGCGAAGATCAGCCAGAACGCCGTCGGGTTCTGGTCGGCGATCAGCCAGCCGATCAGGACGAACACGGCGATGCCGAGGGCGGCGTTCAGCGGATGCTGCCCGGTGAACACCAGCGGCCTGCCGGTGACCAGGCCCTGCAGCTTGCCGAACGCGATGATCGAGCCCGTGAAGGTGATCGCGCCGATGGCGAGGCCGAGCGACATCTCGACCAGCGAGCTCGTGGCGATCGCCCCGGTCTGGCCGATGCCGTAGGCCTCCGGACGGTAGAACGCCGCCACCGCCACGAAGCAGGCGGCGAGGCCGACGAGGCTGTGGAACGCCGCGACCAGCTGCGGCAGCGCCGTCATCTGGATGCGCCGGGCGATCACCGCGCCGATGGCGCCGCCGATCACGATGCCGAGGATGATGGTCTCGTAGGACAGCACCGAGGGCAGCGCCAGCGTGGTGCCGATGGCGATCACCATGCCGACCATGCCGAACAGGTTGCCCTGGCGCGCCGTCTCCGGCGACGACAGTCCGCGCAGCGCCATGATGAAGCAGACGCTGGAGACGAGGTAGAGAAGGGCCGAGATCGTGCCGCTCATCACATGCTCTCCCGACTCACTTCTTCTTCCGGAACATCGACAGCATTCGCTGGGTCACCAGGAAGCCGCCGAAGATATTGACGCTCGCCAGGATCACCGCGAAGAAACCCATGATCGACGAGAAGTCCATCTGGGCCGGGCCGGCGGCGATCAGCGCGCCGACGATGATCACCGACGAGATCGCGTTGGTGACCGCCATCAGCGGCGAGTGCAGCGCCGGGGTCACCCGCCAGACCACGTAGTAGCCGACGAAACACGCCAGCACGAACACCGTGAGGCCGACCACCGCCGGGTCGAACTGGCCGCCGTCATGGCCGGGTGCGGCCGGAACCGCCGCGACGGCCTGCTGGCCGGCGCTCGCCGCCGCCTCGGTGGCTTTGGCCGCCAGCGCCTGGGCCTGCTCGGCGAGCGCGCGCAGCTGTTCGGTAAGCGAAGTCTCCGCCATCGTCGCCTCCCTCAGGACTCGGAGCCGGAGCCGTCGGCCCCGCTGCCCGTGGTCTCGCCGCTATCGGCCTTCTTCGGCTTGGGGGCCGCCTTGGGCTTGGCCGCAGCCTTGGGTTTGGCCGCGGCTTTGGGCTTCGGCGCCGCCGCCGCTTTCGGAGCGGCGGCCTTCGGTGCCGCGGCTTTCGGCGCTTCCTCGAGCGGCAGCTTCAGCACCGCTTCGCTGACCACCTTGCCGTCCTTGGCGATCATCGACGCCTTGATGATCTCGTCGCTCTCGTCGATCTTCAGCGACTTGCTCTCGGCGTCGACCAGCGGCGTCAGGAAGTTCAGCAGGTTCTTCGCGTACAGCGCGCTGGCGTCGACCGCGATCCGGCTCGGCACGTTGGTGTGGCCGACGATCTTCACGCCGTACGCCTCGACCACCTCGCCGGGCTTCGACAGCGGGCAGTTGCCGCCCTGCTCGACCGCCAGGTCGACGATCACCGAGCCCGGCTTCATGGTCTTCACCATGTCCTCGCTGACCAGCACCGGCGCCGGTCGGCCCGGGATCAGGGCGGTGGTGATGACGATGTCCTGCTTCTTGATGGTCTCGGCGATCAGCTCGGCCTGCTTCTTCTTGTAGGCGTCGCTCATCTCCTTGGCGTAGCCGCCGGCGGTCTCGGCCTGTTTGAACTCCTCGTCCTCGACCGCGACGAAGGTGCCGCCCAGGCTCTCGACCTGCTCCTTGGCGGCCGGCCGCACGTCGGTCGCCGACACCACCGCGCCGAGCCGGCGGGCGGTCGCGATCGCCTGCAGGCCGGCGACGCCGGCGCCCATCACCAGGCAGCGGGCCGGCGGCACGGTGCCGGCGGCGGTCATCATCATCGGGAAGGCGCGCCCGAACTCGGCGGCGGCGTCCAGCACCGCGCGATAGCCGGCCAGGTTCGACTGCGAGGACAGCACGTCCATCGACTGCGCCCGCGTGATGCGCGGCACCATCTCCAGCGAGAACGCGGTCACGCCCCGGGCCGCCAGCGCTTCCAGCAGCGCCCGGTCGCGGTACGGCTCCATCAGGGCGACCACGACCGCACCCTTCTTCAGCAGCGGGATCTCGTCGGTCGACGGCTTGCGGACCTTGAGAACGACGTCGGCGTCGGCCAGCGCCTCCTTGGCGGTCTTCACGATGCTGGCGCCGGCGGCCTCGTAGGCCGCGTCGGTCACTGCCGCCGCGACACCGGCGCCGGTCTCGATCCGGACCTCCAGCCCCATGCCGACGTAGCGCTTGACGGTATCGGAGGACGCCGCCACCCGCCGTTCGCCGGGGTGACGCTCTTTTACGATGCCGATCCTCATGGGCTCCCTCGCCTCCCGCAGGGTTTGGCGGAACCATGCCGCCTGACGGCCGGCGGCGCAAGCCGGCACGCTGTCGCGGGGGCGCGCAGCTACTGGAAGGTCGCCCGCCGACGCTCGACCTCCAGGCGACGCAGATCGTCGGCGCGCTGCTGGGCGAGAACCTCGCGGGCGGCCCGGCAGGCATCGGCATCGGGCTTCGCGGTGCCGAGCGGCGGCACGAAGTACGGTCCGCACTCGGTGTCGAGCCGAACGGCGAACGCCTGCCAGCGCTCCTCCCGCTGCTGCCGCAGCCTCCCGAAGTAGCGGTCGCGGGCGCCCGGGCTGGTGAACAGCAGCGGCCGCATCGGCACCGTGATCCCCGCCGGCACCGGGCTGTCGGCCGGCACCAGCGGCGGCGGCACGGTGTCGGCCATCGGTGCCAGCCGGGCGCCGCGGACCAGGGCGGTGGCGAGCGGCGGCTTCGGCAGCGGCTCGATGGTCTCGGTGCTCGGCTGGAAGCCCTCGCGTTCGCAGGTCACCACCACCGGCAGGCCGAGTGCCAGGGTCTCGATCGAGTACGGCACCGGCCGGGCGTCCCGGCGCGCGGTCTTGCCGACGGCGCGGCAGCGAACCTCGTTCTGGTCGGCGTTGATGGTGGTCTGCGGGATCACCGGCGGCGGCTGGGCGCAACCGGCGACTGCGGAGGCGATCAGCAGGACGGGGAGGAAACGCCGAATCACTAGTTTGATCATGGTCCGATCATAGCGGTTCCGCGCGCCCGCGACAGCGCCCGCCGGTCGTGGCATAACCCGCCGCCGAACGACCGGAGAGCCCGCCATGACCGATGCCCGCCCGACCATCCGCCTGCAGCGCGGCGCCGACGCCCGCCTGCGCCGCGGCCACCCCTGGGTGTTCTCCAACGAAGTGGCGATGACCGCCGAGGCCAAGGCGATCGCACCCGGCACCATCGTGCGGGTCGAGGCCGAAGGTGGCGGCAAGGGGGGCGAGCCGCTGTGCTGCGCCTACTTCAACCCGCACAGCCTGATCGCCCTGCGGCGCCTGGACGACGACGCCGACCGGACGATCGACGCCGGCTTCCTGGCGGAACGGCTGGCCACCGCGCTCGGCTGGCGCGAGCGGCTGTTCGACGCCCCGTACTACCGCCTGGTCCACGCCGAGGCCGACGGCCTGCCGGGGCTGGTGGTCGACCGCTTCGGCGACGTGGTGGTGGCGCAGGCCAACACCGCCGGCATGGAGCGGCTGGAGCCGGCGCTGCTGGAGGCGCTCGGCCAGGTGCTGGACCCGGCGGCCGTGGTGCTGCGCAACGACACCTCGGTGCGCGGCCTGGAGGGCTTGCCGAGCGAGGTGCGGCTGGCCGCCGGCACGGTGCCGGCCAGCCCGACGGTGGCCGAGGGCGGGGCGCTGTTCCCGCTCGATCCGCTGGGCGGCCAGAAGACCGGCTGGTTCTTCGATCATCGCGACAACCGGGCGTTCGTCGCCAGGCTGGCGGCCGGCGCCCGGGTGCTCGACCTGTACTGCCACACCGGCGGATTCGGCGTGCAGTGCGCGGTCGCCGGCGCCGCCCGGGTCGACCTGGTCGACCGGGCCGCGCCGGCCCTGCAGATCGCGGCGCGGGCGGCCGAGCTGAGCGGCGTCGCCGACCGGGTGACCACGCGCAAGGCCGACGCCTTCGCCGCACTCGAGCACCTGATCAAGACCGGCGAGAGCTACGACGTGGTGGTCTGCGACCCGCCGGCCTTCGCCAAGTCGAAGAAGGACGTCGGCGGCGCCGCCAGGGCCTACCGCAAGCTGGCCCGGCTGGCGGCCCAGGTGACGGCGCCGGACGGCGTGCTGCTGCTGGCGTCGTGCTCGTTCCACATGGATCCGGCCTCGTTCGCCCAGCAGACCGCCCGCGGCGTCGGCGAGTCCGGCCGGACCGCCCGCATCCTGCGCCGGGCCGGCGCCGGGCCGGACCACCCGATCCACCCGCAGCTACCGGAGAGCGCCTACCTGAAGTGCGAGGTGATGGCGCTGGACTGAGGGGCGTCCGGCCATCATCCCTCATCCCGGCCGGAGCGCAGCGCAGAGCCGGGACCCGGCCTCGCGTGTGGACGGCCCTGGGTCCCGGGGCGCGCTTCGCTTGCCCGGGATGAGGTAATGGGAAGCATCTTCCGCTACGCCCGCCCCGTGAACGTCGGCTTGCGCTTGTTGACGAAGGCGTCGACCCCGGCGCGGCCGTCGGGCTCGATGGCGGAGGCGGCGATGTAGCGGCCTTCAAGCTCCATCTGGCTCTCGAAGCTGGTGTCGAAGCTGTCGACCAGCAGCCGCTTGGCGCGGCCGAACGCCCGGCTCGGGCCATGGGCGAGCTTTCGGGCCACCTCGGCGGCGTGGAGCTGCAGGCTGTCGTCCGGCACGACCGCCGTCACGATTCCCCAGTCGACCGCCTCGGCGGCGGTCAGGCGGCGGTTGGTCAGGGTCAGCTCCTGGGCCCGGCGCAGGCCGACCACGCGCGGCAGCATGAAGGTCGAGCCGCCGTCCGGCGACAGTCCCGCCGCGGTGTAGGCCATGGTGAAGAACGCGCTCTCGCCGGCGTACACCAGGTCGCCGAGCAGGGCGAGCGACAGCCCGGCGCCGGCGGCGGCCCCCTGCACTGCGATCACCAGCGGCGCGTCCATGCGTGCGAACGCCGAGCAGGCGGCGTGCAGGTAGTAGGTGACCTCGCGGACATGGCCGTCGATGCCGTCGCCCTGGGCGTGGAACGACTTCAGGTCGCCGCCGCCGCAGAAATTGGCGCCGGCCGCGGTCAGCAGCACCGCCCGCACGTCACCGCCATGGGCGCAGCGCACCGCCGCCTCCATCAGGCTCCTGGCGAGCTCGCGGTTGAGGGTGTTGTAGGCGTCCGGCCGGTTCAGGGTCAGGCGGGCGAGACCGTCCTCGACGGTCAGGGTCGTCGGTTCGCTCATCGGTGTCCTCCCTCGATTTTCGACGGAGGCTAGGGGCGGGAAATCGGCCCCGCAAGATGCCGCAGCGTCAGCCGAACTGGGCGCTCGCCGGTGCCGTCGGGTGCTCCATCCCCCCTTGTCGTCATTCCGGCCGTAGCGACGATGTCGCGAAGAGCCGGAACCCACCCGCTGCTTCGGCGTCGCCGCCGCCGGCGCCGGTCGCCGCGTGGGTTCCGGCTCACCCGCGCTGCCGCGCGGGCGTCCGGAATGACGGCAAAGAGGGGGAGGGGAGGGAGGGTCGCCGACCGGTTCAATCCGGGCGTTCCAGCCCCTCGGCCGCCAGCACCTCGGACTGCCGGCCCTCCATGGCGTCGGCGTCGAAGCCCTCGATCAGCTCGTGGAACAGCCGGTGCCAGTTGACCTCGGCCTTGAGGTGCATGAACACCGAGCCGAGGCCGAGCGCGGCGCGGTCGACCAGCACGAACTCGCGCGGCGGCCTCACACCGTTCAGGCGCCGCAGTTCGGCATGCACCTGCTCGGCGATCTCGCGGCCGTACAGGCCGGTGCCGGTCTCGTTGATCCTGCGGGTGCGATCCTCCAGCAGCGGGCCGTACAGGAACCGCGCCCACATGTTCAGGACGTCGATGGTCTCGCGGTCGAGGTCGTGGAAGCCCCAGCTCTGGTAGGCGTGGACCGCCAGTTCCTCGTCGTCGTCGCGCAGCGCCTTGTACAGGTCGATCACGCCCTTCACGAAAGTCTTCGGGAAGATCCGGATGCAGCCGAAGTCCAGCAGGTTGACCGAGCCGTCGTCGCGCACCGTGTAGTTGCCGAGGTGCGGGTCGCCGTGGATCACGCCGTAGAAGTAGAACGGCACGTACCAGGCCCGGAACATGGTCAGCGCGAACGCGTTGCGCAGCTCCAGCGGCGGCTCGCCCTCCAGGAACCGCATCAGCGGGGTGCCGTCCAGCCAGGTCATGGTCAGCAGCCGGTCGGTCGACAGCTCCTCGATCACCTCGGGCACGAACACGCCGGGCTCGTCGGCCAGCATGCGCCGATACAGCGCCATGTGCCGGGCCTCGCGGGCGTAGTCCAGTTCCTCGCGCAGCCGGGCCGACAGCTCGGTGTGGATCTGGCTGGTGTCGATCGCCTTGTCGTAGCGGCGGTAGATCGAGAAGATCCAGTCGAGCTGGCGCAGGTCGGCCTCGACCGCCGACGACATGTCCGGGTACTGCAGCTTGGCGGCGACCTGGCGGCCGTCGTGCAGGGTGGCGCGGTGTACCTGGCCGAGCGAGGCCGCCGAGGCGGCGGTGTGCTCGAAGCTGGCGAACTTCTCCTGCCAGCCCGGGCCGAGCTCGGTGGTCATCCGCCGCTTGACGAACGGCCAGCCCATGGCCGGCGCGTTCGACTGCAGGTGGCTGAGCTCCTGCACGTACTCCTTGGGCAGGGCGTCCGGCACGGTCGACAGGATCTGCGCGACCTTCATCAGCGGCCCCTTGAGGCCGCCCAGCGCGGTGCGCAGCTCCGAGGCGTGGGCGCCCTTGTCCAGGCTCCAGCCGAGATAGCGTTCGCCGGCGACCCGCGCGGCGAGACCGCCGACGGCGCTGCCGACCCGGGCGTAGCGGCGCATCCGGCCGCCGAGGGAATTGCGTTCGGTGTCCATGTCGCTCATGCGCGGTGACATAGGGGCGCGAAGGCCCCCGGACCAGGGGGCCGGAAATGCGAATGGCGACGGCGTGTCACACTGCGCGGGCAGTGTCCAGTCGGTTCAGCGGCGCAGAGCCGGCCTACAGCATCACCCCCGGGTTCAGCACGCCGTCCGGGTCGAGGGCGTGCTTCAGGCGCCGCATCAGCTCCAGGTCGAGCGCCGGCTTGAGCCGGCGGGCGGCGGCGACCTTGCTGCGGCCGAGGCCATGCTCGGCGGCGATCGAGCCGCCGAGCCGGGTCGCCACGTCCTCGATCGCCGCGATCAGCTCCGGCCAGCGCGCTGTGAAGGCCTGCGGGTCGCCGTCGGGCGGCGGGTTCAGGTTGAAGTGGATGTTGCCGTCGCCGAGATGGCCGAACGGGATCGGTACGCAGCCCGGAACGATCGCCGCCGATGTCACGCTGGCGTCCCGGATGAAGGCGGGGATCGCCGCCACCGGCACCGAGGTGTCGTTCTTCAGGTTGCCGGGCGTTTCGACCTGCGCGACCGCCAGCCCCTCGCGCAGCGCCCACAGGCCGGCACGCTGCGCCTCGGAGGCGGCGATCACGGCGTCGTCGGCCTCGCTGGCCTCCAGGGCGGCGCCGACGGCGGCTTCCAGGGCGCCGGCGACGTCGAAGAACCGGCTTCCGCTCGCCAGCTCGACCAGCACCTGCCAGTCGTGCGGCCGGTCGAACGGTTCGCGGGCGCCGCTCCGGCCTCCGCTCCGGGCGAAATGCAGGTCGAGCCCGGCGCGTGGGATCAGCTCGGCCGCCGACACCGCCTCGCCGACCTCCCGCTGCAGCCGGGCCAGCACGGCGAGGGCGGCGTCCGGGTCGGGCACCGCCACCAGCGCGGTCGCCACCGCCTGCGGTAGCGGGTGCAGCTTCAGCACCGCGGCGGTGACGATCCCGAGGGTGCCCTCGGTGCCGATGAACAGTTGCTTGAGGTCGGTGCCGGCGTTGTCCTTGGCCAACGCCCGCAGGCCGTCCCAGACCCGGCCGTCGGCCAGCACCACCTCGAGACCCAGTACCAGGCCGCGGGCCATGCCGTAGTGCAGCACGTTGTTGCCGCCGGCGTTGGTGGCGACGTTGCCGCCAATCCGCGACGACAGCCCGCCGTGGTGCAGGGCCAGCAGCCGGCCGTGCCGCTCCGCCTCGGCGCGGGCGTCGGCCAGGGTCACGCCGGCCTCGACGGTCATGTGGCCGCCGAGCGGGTCGAGGTGGCGGATCCGGGTCAGGCGTTCGGTCGACAGCACCACGGCCGAGCCGTCGGGCGGCGGGGTGGCGCCGCCGCAGAAGCCGGTATTGCCGCCCTGGGGTACGACCGCGACGCCCGCGGCGGCACACAACCGGACGGCCGCCGACACCTGCCCGGTCGAGCGCGGCCGCAGCACCGCGAGCGCCCGGCCGGTGCGGGTCTTCAGCAGGTCGGTCTCGTAGCCGGCACGGTCGCCCGGTTCGGTCAGCACCCCGTCGTCGCCCAGGACGGCGCACAGGTCGGCGATCAGGGTATCGGCCATCGGCCGGGGCTACTCGACCAGGAAGAACTCGATGGTCGAGACCACGCGCACCCGCTTCTCGACCTCGCCGTCGGCGAGCGCGGCGCCGACGCCCTCGCGACCGCCGATGGTGAACACGCCCTGGTTCGCCTGCCGGATCGCGCCGACGCTGCTGCCGCTGTCGGCGGCGAACTGCTCGGCGCCGGCGCGCGCCGCCTTGGTGGCCTCGGCGATCATCTCCGGCTTGATCTCGTTCAGCCCGGTGAAGGCGTAGACCGGGCCGCCGGTGTCGCCGAACACCACGCCGAGCTTCACCAGCTCGCCGGTGCGGGCGCTGGCTGTCCGCACCTTGTCGACCTCGGCGGTCCGCACGGTGACGGTCTGGGCGATGATGTAGCGGGCCTTGTCGGCGCCCTCGGGGCGGTACGGGCTGGCCATCAGGTCGTTGACCTCGACCCGGCCGCGCTCCAGCGCCTCCTTGGGCAAGCCCTCGCCGACCAGGAACACGGTCAGCGAGTCGACCGACTGGTCGACCTTGGACTGCACCGCGCCCAGGTCGTTGCCGGTGGCGGTGACGCGGATCGGCCAGACCGCCAGGTCGGCGGTCACGGTGCGCTCGGCCAGGCCCTTCACGGTCACGTAGCGGTCGGCGGCGCGTCCCATACGGAACCCGTCGCCGACGAACTTGCCGGCGGCGGCGAGGCCGACGGCGACCAGGATCGCGGCGACCAGGGTGGTTATGTGACGAAGCTGGTCCGGCATGGCGAGGTTCCGTTCTGGAGACGGCCGTCCGTCGTTGCGGGCGGCATCATATATCCGCGATGACGACCGCGGCGAGTCGCGACGGTGGCGCAGCCGGGGCGGGCCCTAAAGCCCGTGGTAGCGCCGGAACCAGTCGACGAATCGCGGAATGCCGACCTCGATCGGCGTGGCCGGCTCGTAGCCGAGGTCGCGGCGGCTGGCCTCGATGTCGGCGTAGGTCTCCAGCACGTCGCCGGGCTGCATCGGCTTCATCACCAGCTCGGCCGGTTTCCCGCAGGCCGACTCGATCACCCGGATGTAGTCGAGCAGGGCCACCGGCCGGTGGTTGCCGAGGTTGTAGACGGCGGCCGGCGCGTCGGTCCCGGAGGCGGCCGGCGGCCGGTCCAGGGCGGCGATCACGCCGGCGACGATGTCGTCGATATAGGTGAAGTCGCGGCGCATCTGGCCGTTGTTGAACACGTCGATCGGCCGTCCGCGCAGGATCCGGTCGGCGAACAGCCAGGGCGACATGTCCGGTCGGCCCCACGGCCCGTACACCGTGAAGAACCGCAGGCCGGTGCTCGGGATGCCGTACAGGCTGGCGTAGCTGTAGCTCATCACCTCGTTGGCCTTCTTGGTCGCCCCGTAGAACGACATCGGCCGGTCGGCCCTGTCCTCGACCGAGAACGGCACCTCGCGGTTGGCGCCGTAGACCGAGGACGAGCTGGCGTACACGAAGTGCTTGAGGCCCCCGTCGCCCGGAGACCGGTCCATGCGGCTGCGCGCCATCTCCATCATGACCAGGTGGCCCATGAGGTTGGCCTGCAGGTACTCGAAGGGCTGCTCGATCGAGTAGCGCACGCCGGCCTGGGCGCCGAGGTGGACGATCCGGTCGATCTCGGGATGGGCGTCGTCGTAGGCCGCCATGGCCTCGCGGTCGGAGAAGTCGACGGCGTCGAAGGTGAAGCCGTTGCGGCCCTGCAACTCGGCGAGCCGGGCCTGCTTGAGCGCGGGATCGTAGTAGGCGTTGAGGTTGTCGATGCCGACGACGCGGTCGCCGCGGTCCAGCAGCGCCTTCGCCACGTGCATGCCGATGAAGCCGGCAACCCCGGTCACCAGAACGGTCATCCAGACGACCCTCTATCCCGTTGCATCCGCCCGGCGGGCCCGCCCGACGAGCCCGGAATGCATAACCGCAGCGCCGGGCCGCGTCGAGACGGGGAGCGGAATCAAAGGGTCGCGACGACCTCGGCCAGCTGCCGGGCCGCCTGGCTCCAGCCTTCGTGAAAGCCCATCCGCTCGTGCGCGTCGCAGTCCTCGGCGGACCAGTGCAGGACCCGGGCGGTGTAGCGGGTGCGGCCGCCGTCCTTCTCGAAGCTCAGGATCGTGGTCATGAACGGCTTGGCGGCCGGTTCCCAGGCGGCGGTGTAGGCATCCGTCATGATCAGCCGCCGGTTCTCGACCACCTCGAGGTACACGCCGGGGCACGGATACTCCTGGCCGTCGGGGCCGCGCATGACGATCCGGCTGGCGCCGCCCGCTCGCACGTCGAGCTCGGCGACCGGCGTCTCGTAGGGGCGGGGCGCGAACCAGCGCTTGAGCAGAGCCGGCTCGGTCCAGGCCCGGTAGACCATCTCCGGCGGCGCGTCGAAGGTGCAGGCGAGGACCAGCTCGCGGTCGGAGGGTTTCTCCGTGCGGATGTCGACGGTCATGAGGTGCTGCTCCGGTTGCCGTGCATAAGTTGATATCAACTATCAATGAGGTATTGGCAAGTCCGGCAGCGCCAGACGCCGTCGTCGACGGTCGTGCTTCGGCACGAATGCTGTTTTGGGTGCGGGTCCGGTTTCCCGGCGATTGCCATGCTATAGAGTCGGCGAGTCGGCCCGTGGCGGTGCGCCGCCGCCGCGGCGTCGTGCTCTATGGCTTGCAGGCGATTGCCGAATAGGTCAGGAAGACTTACCTTATTTCCAGCGCCCCCGACCCCACGTTAGTCGTGGCGAGAAGCAGGGGCCGGGAGGCAGAAGCGATGGCGTTGGCCGAGGTCACACTCGACGACAAGTATACCCTCGACCGGGGACGGATCTATCTGACCGGCGTGCAGGCGCTGGTCCGGCTGCCGCTGATCCAGCGGCGCCGCGACCTGGCTGCCGGTAAGAACACCGGCTGCTTCATCTCCGGGTACCGCGGCTCGCCGGTCGGCACCTACGACCAGCAGCTGTGGCGGGCCGGCAAGCTGCTGAAGCAGCACCACGTGCACTTCCAGCCCGGCGTGAACGAGGAGCTGGCCGCCACCGCGGTCTGGGGCAGCCAGCAGTCGAACCTGTTCGACGGCGCCACCCACGACGGCGTGTTCGGCATCTGGTACGGCAAGGGGCCGGGCGTCGACCGCTCGGGCGACGTGTTCAAGCACGCCAACTTCGCGGGCACCTCGCCCTGGGGCGGCGTGCTGGCGATCGCCGGCGACGACCACGTCGCCAAGTCCTCGACCGTGCCGCACCAGAGCGACTTCGCCTTCGTCGACGCCTCGATCCCGGTGCTGAACCCGGCCGGCGTGCAGGACACCCTCGACTTCGGGTTGCTCGGCTTCGCCATGGGCCGGTTCGCCGGGGTGTGGGTCGGCTTCAAGACCACCGCCGAGATCATGGACAGCTCGGCCTCGGTCGAGACCGACGTCCAGGCCCTGAAGATCGTCACGCCCGAGTTCGCCATGCCGCCGGGCGGCCTGCACATCCGCTGGCCGGACCCCTGGCTCGAGCAGGAAGAGCGGCTGCACGACTGGAAGATGCCGGCGGTCGCCGCCTTCGCGCGCGCCAACGCTATCGACAGGGTGGTGATCGACAGCCCGAAGCCGCGGCTGGTGATCGTCACCACCGGCAAGTCCTACCTCGACGTCCGCCAGGCCCTCGACGACCTCGGCATCGACGCCGAGCTGGCCCGTGACCTTGGGATCCGGGTCTACAAGGTCGGCATGCCGTGGCCGCTGGAGCGCGAGGGCGCGCGCGAGGCCTGTGCCGGCGCCGAGCGGGTGCTGGTGGTCGAGGAGAAGCGCTCGCTGATCGAGTGGCAGCTCAAGGACATCCTGTACGACCTGCCGGGCGACCGGCGGCCGGTGGTCGAGGGCAAGGAAGACGCCGACGGCCGCAAGCTGTTCCGGATCAACGGCGAGCTGCACGCCAACGAAGTGGCGCTGGCGATCGCCGATCGGGTTCTGGCGTTCGCCGACGTCGAGCGCGTGAAGGCCCGTCGCGCCCTGATCCGGCAGCGCATCGAGGCCGGCGCCGAGAAGCAGCCGAGCGAGTTCCAGCGCACCCCGTATTTCTGCTCGGGCTGCCCGCACAACACCTCGACCCGGGTGCCCGAGGGCAGCCGCGCGGTCGCCGGCATCGGCTGCCACTTCATGGCGGCCTGGATGCCCGAGCGGAAGACCGAGACCTTCACCCAGATGGGCGGCGAGGGCACCTCGTGGATCGGCCAGGCGCCGTTCACCGAGACCCCGCACGTGTTCGCCAACCTCGGCGACGGCACCTACAATCACTCGGGCAGCATGGCGATCCGGATGGCGGTCGCCTCCAAGGCCAACATCACCTACAAGATCCTGTTCAACGACGCGGTCGCCATGACCGGCGGCCAGCCGTCGGACAATTCGCTCACCCCCTGGATGATCGCCCGCCAGGTCGCGGCCGAGGGCGTCGCCCGGCTCGACGTGGTCACCGACGACCCGGACAAGTACCCGTCCGACGACATCTGGCCGGCCGGCACCCGCATCCACCACCGTGACGACCTGGACGAGGTCCAGCGCGAGCTGCGCGAGACTCCCGGCGTCACCGTGCTGATCTACGACCAGACCTGTGCGGCCGAGAAGCGCCGGCGCCGCAAGCGCGGCACCATGGAGGACCCGAACCGCCGGGTGTTCATCAACGAGGCGGTGTGCGAGGGCTGCGGCGACTGCGGCCTGCAGTCGAACTGCGTGTCGGTGCTGCCGCTGGAGACCGAGTTCGGCCGCAAGCGGGCGATCGACCAGTCGAGCTGCAACAAGGACTTCTCCTGCGTGAAGGGGTTCTGCCCGAGCTTTGTCGACGTGATCGGCGGCAAGGTCCGCAAGACCGCCTCGGCGGCGCCGAAGCCGGCGGCCGCGGGCGCACCCGACGTGTTCGAGGTGCTGCCCGAGCCGACCCTGCCGTCGCTGGACGAGCCATACGCCATCCTGGTCACCGGCATCGGCGGCACCGGCGTGGTTACGATCGGCGCGCTGCTCGGCATGGCCGCGCATCTTGAAGGCAAGGGCGCCACCACGCTCGACATGATCGGCCTCGCCCAGAAGGGCGGCGCCGTGCTGAGCCACGTCAAGATCGGGGCTTCGCCCGACGCCCTGCACGCGCCGCGCATCGCCTCCGGGGCGACCGACCTGCTGCTGGCCTGCGACATCGCCACGGCGACCTCGAAGGACGGGCTGGAGGCGATCAGCCGCGACAAGACCCGGGCCGTGGTCAACACCCACGAGACCATGACCGGCCGGTTCACCCAGAACCCCGACATGGTGTTCCCGTCCGACAGCATGCAGTCGATCCTGCGCGGCGCCGCCGGCGACAACTCGACCGAGTTCGTCGACGCCTACCGGATCGCCAGCAAGCTGCTCGGCGACTCGATCGCCGCCAACCTGTTCATGCTCGGCTACGCGTGGCAGCTCGGCCTGGTGCCGATCGGGCGCGAGGCGATCGACCGGGCGATCGAGCTGAACGGCGTGGCCGTCAAGTTCAACCAGCAGGCCTTCCTGTGGGGCCGGCGCACCGCCCACGACCGCGAGGCGGTGGAGCGGCTGATCGAGCCGAAGCCGGCGGCAAAGTCGCTGCGCTCGACCTTCGCGGAGACGCTCGACGAGATCGTGAAGATCCGCGTCGACGGCCTGACCGCCTACCAGGACGCCGCCTACGCGGCGCGCTACAAGGCGCTGGTCGACAAGGTGGCGGCGGCCGAGGGCAAGGCGACGCCGGGCCGCGACGACCTCGCCAGGGCGGTGGCGCGCTACGCCTACAAGCTGATGGCGATCAAGGACGAGTACGAGGTCGCGCGGCTGTACACCGACGGCTCGTTCCAGCGGAAGCTGCGCGAGCAGTTCGAGGGCGACTTCAAGCTGCGCTTCCATCTCGCCCCGCCGAGCTTCGCGCAGCGCGACCCGCAGACCGGCCATCTGAAGAAGGCGATCTACGGGGCCTGGATGATGCCGGCGTTCCGGGTGCTGGCATCGCTGAAGGGGCTGCGCGGCGGGCCGCTCGACCTGTTCGGCCGCGGCGAGGAGCGGAAGATGGAGCGCCGGCTGCGCGACGAGTACTTCGCGACCGTCGACGAGATCGTCGCGCGGCTGACGCCGGAGACCCACGCCGTCGCCGTCGAGCTGGCCAGCGTGCCGGAGCACATCCGCGGCTTCGGCCACGTCAAGGAACGCCATGTGGCACGGGCCGAGGCGGAGAAGGCGACCCTGCTCGGCCGGCTCAGGAATCCCGAGGCGGCGAAGACCGCGGCGGAGTAGTCAGCGCAAGGGGTGGGTTCCGGCTCTTCGCGGCTTCGCCGCTCCGGCCGGGATCAGGGCATGGTTGTCGAATTCCCTCGACCTCATCCCGGACGGTCGCGCGAGCGCGGCCGATCCGGGACCCATCGGCCGGTGTCACTCCATGCCGAGCGCGCGCTTGTACAGGTCGAGCACGGTCTCCAGCTCGTCCCGGTCGTCCTTGTCCATCTTCCGGAGCTTGATGACCTGGCGCATGATCTTGACGTCGAAGCCGTTGCCCTTGGCCTCGGCGAACACGTCGCGGATGTCGGCGGACAGCGCCGCCTTTTCCTCTTCCAGGCGCTCGATCCGCTCGATGTAGGAGCGGAGCTGATCGCCCGCGATGCCGCCCACGTCCACCATGTCATCCTCGATTCGGCCGCTTGAACAGGGGCCGGAACCTAGCCGCCCGCGCGGGGGCGTTCAAGCCGCAAACGGGGCTTGACAGGATAAGAACAAAAAAAGAACATCGAACCCATGCTGGCGACCATGATCTCCGACCCGACCGATCCGGTCCGCGCCCTGTGGGAGCGGATGAACGCCCGCGACTGGGCGGGCATCCAGCGCCTGCTGGATGGCGGCTTCCAGGCGGTGTGGCCGCAGACCGGCGAGCGGATCCCTAGCCCCGCGGCCTATGTCGGGCTGAACCGGACCTATCCCGGGGTGTGGCGCTGCACGGTGCTGGCGGTCGACGCCACCGCCGAAGGGGCGGTCGCCCGGGTCAGGATCTGCGACGGCGACACGGCGTTGTACGCCGTCGGGTTCTACCGGGTGATGGGCGGGCGGATCCTGGCGGCCGAGGAGTATTTCGGCGACGCCGGTCCGCCGCCGCACGATCGCTCGGACTGGACGGAGCCTCTGCCGGCGCCGCGCTGATGGGGGGCAGGCCGTCGTCAGCCGGGTGGGGCAGCGGCGGGCTCGTGGTCGCGCAGCCATCTGGTCATGGCCGGGAACGGGGTTAGATGGTCGAACGCCGGCGGCGCGTCCGGTAGCCGGGTCATCTCCCACCACTGCAGCAGCGGCACGCCGAACGGCACGCCCGCCGTGAAGCTCTCCCGGAGCCATCGCCCCCCGGCCTTGAACTTGTCGTGGAACACCACGTCGAGCGGCAGCGAGAACGCCACCGCCGCCGCGTAGGACCAGGCGAGCGCCGCCATCTCCTGGCCGCCGTCGGCCGGGAGCAGGCCCACGGTCCGTTCGCGCTCCGACGGCGGCAGTACCGCGACGTGCCCGGCCTCGTGCAGGACGTCGCCCGGGAACAGCAGCCTCGCCTCGTCGACCAACAGCGTCCCGCGGTCGATCAGCACCCCGGGCAGCAGCAGGTCGTCCGGCACCGCGCCGCGGCGCACCGGGATGCCGACGGCGCTGACCGCGTCGGCGATCTCGCGGAGACGCGGGTCGGTGAAGGTGTGGCCCGTGCCGTCGCCCGGCGACCCCGGTGTCATGGCCGGCTTCAGTGCCCCGGGTGGGACACCGCGAACTTGGCCTTCTGCTCGGCGCTGGCCTCTTTCTGGTACTTGTCCTTCCACTCGCCGTACGGCATGCCGTAGACGATCTCGCGGGCCTGCTCGTAGTCGATGTCGAGGCCCTTCTCCTCGGCGGCGGCGCGGTACCACTTCGACAGGCAGTTCCGGCAGAACCCGGCGAGGTTCATCAGGTCGATGTTCTGGACGTCGGTGCGCTCGCGCAGATGCGCGACCAGCGTGCGGAACGCGGCGGCCTCCAGCTCGGTGCGGGTCTGCGGGTCGAGGTTCTCGTCGGCGGCCATGGCGGCTCTCCCAAGCGGTCGTCGTTTCTGGGGGCAAATATCGGTGGTCCAGGCCGGCTCCGCCACCCCTAAGCGGGCAGCCCGCGCTCCAGCAACTCGGCCAGGGCGTCGCCGAAGCGGTCGGCCCAGGCGTCGCCGCCCGCCGGGTCGGAGACCAGGTCCTGGCGGAACTCCAGGGTCAGGTTGTGCAGCCCGCGGCCCTCGGCGTGGACCGGCACGGTGTAGCCGCCGGGGGTAGCGCCGGAATAGGGTTGGTTGGCGCCGACCATGGCGTCCGGGTTGCGGTGCCGGAACAGCTCGATCATCGGCGCCGTGGCGCGGTCGTCGGCACCCCACAGGAAGCCGATGTGCCAGGGCCGGGCGCTGCCGCCGACCCGCAGGAACGGCGTGAAGCTGTGCAGGGCGACGAACAGCGGCGGCGTGCAGGCGGCGATCGCCCGGTCGAGATGGGCGGCGATCGCGGCGTGGTACGGCTCGAACAGCGCGGCGTAGCGCTCGCGCCGCGTGGCGTCGTCCAGGTCACGGTTGCCCGGCACCTCGGTGCCGTCGGAGACCGGCGGGATCGAGCCGGGGGTGTACGGCACCCGGTTGCAGTCGACCACCAGCCGAGAGTACCCCGACGCGATCAGCGGCGCGTCGAAGCGCTCGGCCAGCCGGCGCGCGATCCGGGCCACGCCCGGGTCGTAGCCGATGTGGCGCCCCAGCTCGTCGTCCGGCAGGCCGAGACGGTTCAGCACGGCCGGCACCGCGTTGGCATCGTGGTCGGAGACGAACAGGATCGGCGCGCGTCCGTTCGGGTTCTCGATCCGTACGGGGGAGGGATCGTCGGCGGTCAGCAGCGGCAAGACGGGCTCCTGAGAGGTCGGGCGGCCAGGCGCGGGCCGGCCGGCGGGGCCCCTGGTTGTTGTTCGGAACCGGTCCCCGGTCAACGGGCCTCGCGGTATGACCCGCATGCGGCCGGCGCGTGACGCGGGCGGGCCGGTGCGCTAAGCACGAGGCGCAGTCAAGGTGCCGGAGCGTGGCGTGAACCGGATCGAACGGCGTGGGTGAGGCCAGGGTGGGTGGGGTCAGGGTGGGTGGGAGCAGGATGCGGGTCCTGTTCGGATGGGAATTCGGGGCCGGGCTCGGCCACCTGACGCGGTTCCGGCCGATCGGCGACCGGCTGGTGGCCGAGGGCGCCGAGGTCGTGCTGGCGCTGCAGGACGTCGACCGGGCGGGGCCGTTCCTGGACCCGGCGACGGCCCGGCCGCGTCCCGGCTACCGGCTGCTGCAGGCGCCGCGCTGGAACATTCCGAGCGACCCGGCGGTCCGCAAGATCCCGACCCACAGCTTCGCCGACGTGCTGCGGATCATCGGCTACGGCCACCAGGGCGGGCTGGCCCGCCGGCTGACCGCCTGGGAGGGGATCATCGAGACGGTCCGGCCGGACGTGGTGGTCGGGGATTTCTCGCCGACCCTGAACCTGGCGGCCCGCGGCCGGGTGCCGTCGGTGGTGGTCGGCAACGGCTACACCATCCCGCCGCCGGGCCGGCCGATGCCGCCGATCCGGCCGTGGCAGGACAGCCTTGAGCGGTTCAGCCTCGATCACGAGGCCGAACTGTTGGACGCCGCCAACGGGGCGCTGCGGGCGCGCGGCTGGGCGCCGATCGACCATCTGGCGGACGCGTTCAGCGGCGACCGGACCTTCGTGTTCTCGCTGCCGCTGGTCGATCCCTATGCCCGGTTCCGGACTGCGCCGACCCTGGCGCCGTTCAACATGCCGCGCGGGATCCGGCCGCGGCCGTGGGAGGAGCGCCGCGAGGGCGGGGTGTTCCTGTACCTGCCGGCCGGGCACGCCCACGTGAAGCTGGCGCTCGACGCCTTGGCGGCCGCGAAGGTGGCGGGCGAGGCCTTCGTCGGCGAGCTGCCGGCCCAGGCGCGGCCGCAATTCGCCCGGCCCGGGGTCACACTGCACGGCGAGCCGCAGGACTTCGCGACCGTGATGCCGTCGTCGCGGCTGGTGATCGACCATGCCGGGCTGTCGACCGCGGTCGCCGCGCTGATGGCCGGCACCCCGCAGCTGATCCTGCCCTGGAACCTGGAGCACCTGGTGACCGCCCGCGCCATCGAGGCGACCGGCGCGGCCGTGGTGGTGCCGACCGACCGCACCGACGTGCAGTCCCTGGTCAACGCGATCCGGGTGCTGGTCGATGACCGGGAGCGGGCGGCCAGGGCCGAGGCGGCAGCCGCCGCCGTCGACCTCGGCGATCCGGCCGCCGGCGTCGAGGCGGTGGTGACGGCGGTCCGGCGGATGGCGGCCTGAGCCGGCCGCCGGTTGCGCCCGGCTCCCCGCTGCGCCCGGCCCCCCGCGCCCGGTCGGCGCTTTCGTCAGTCGCCGGTCTCGTTGGCTTCGGTCTGCAGGTGCGTGAAGTGCTCGATGCCGATGCGGCCGATCAGGTCGAGCTGGGTCTCCAGGTAGTCGACGTGCCCCTCCTCGTCGTCGAGGATCTTCCGGAACAGGTCGCGCGAGACGTAGTCCTGCACGCTTTCGGCATGGGCGATCGCCGCCTTCAGATCGGGGATCGCCTTCATCTCGAGCTTGAGGTCGCATTCGAGGACCTCCTTCACGGACTCGCCGATCCGCAGCTTGTCCAGCTCCTGCAGGTTCGGCAGCCCCTCGAGGAACAGGATGCGCTTGATCAGCCAGTCGGCGTGCCGCATCTCCTCGATCGACTCGTCGTATTCGTGCTTGGCGAGCTTCGACACGCCCCAGTCCGCCAGCATTCTGGAATGCAGGAAGTACTGGTTGATCGCCGTCAGCTCGTTCTTGAGGATGCGATTGAGGTGCTCGATGACCTTCTTGTCGCCCTTCATCGGAACCGTCCTCCACGATGGCATTGACCGGATCATACGCCAAACCGGCCTAGGAGAGAATATCTCCGTGAAATTAATGACTTAACTGATAGTCACTCGCACTAGCAGACGGGGTGGAGCATTGCCTGGTCATCCGGATTCGACCGACAAGACCTTGATCCTGCTGCCGGGATTCATGTGCGACGCCGACCTGTGGACCGACCTGGTGCCGCTGCTGCGGCCCGGCTGGCGGGTGCTGCACGCCGACCTGTTCAGCGATTCCTCGATCGAGGCGATGGCGGCGCGGGTGCTGGAGGAGGCGCCGGAGCGGTTCGTGGCGGTCGGCTTCTCGATGGGCGGGTTCGTGGCGCGCCAGATCGCGCTGACCGCGCCGGAGCGGGTCGAGGCGCTGGCGCTGATCGCCACCTCGGCGCTCGGCACCACGCCGGAGCGGGCCGAGCGCAACCGCCAGCGGCGGGCCCGGATCGCGGCGGCACCGTTCCGCGGCCTGTCGCGCAGCGACCTGCGCCGGGCCCTGCATCCGTCGCGCCGGGACGACGCCGTCCTGGTCGAGCGCATGCTCGCCATGGGGACACGGCTCGGCAAGCAGGTGCTGCTGCGGCAGCTGGCGGCCGAGCGGGTCGACGGCTACGGCCGGCTGCCGGAGATCCGCTGCCCGACCCTGGTGGTGGCGGCGGAGGCCGACGAGTTGCGGCCGCGCGACGAGACCGATCGGCTGGCGGCCGGGATCCCGGGGGCCCGCTACGAGATCGTCGCCGGCTGCGGCCACATGATCCCGCTCGAGCAGCCCGGGGTCCTGGCCGCCCTGCTGAACGGCTGGCTCGATCAGGCGGCGCCCGCCACCGGCTGAAGCTCCGGCATCAGGCTCGACAGGTGCGAGCCGCGGCGCCGCAGGAAGCCCGCCAGGCGCTGCGGGTAGTCGGGGGCGACCGCGTCCCGGACCGACGGGCGGGCGGCCAGGGCCGACCGGTAGGCCGCCACCCGTGGGCAGTGGTCGAGCAGGCCGAACTCGCCGATCGTCTCGAAGGTGTCGAGGTAGCGGAACACCGGCGCCCAGGCGGCGTCGACCAGGCGAAACGCCTCGCCCGAGAAGTACGGCTGCGCCTCGAGTCCGGCTTCCAGGCGCGCCAGCCGGTCGGCGAGCGCCCGCCTCTTGGTCTCGAAGGCCTCGGCGTCGGGAGCGGCGTAGAACCCGGCGATCGCGTCTAGGGTGGCCGACGCCATCTCGATCCAGGCCCGGTGGCGGGCGCGCTCCAGCGGGGCGGCGGGGTGCATCGGGCGGTCGGTGACCTCCTCCAGGTACTCGACGATGACCGCGGACTCGAACAGGGCGGTGTCGTCGCCGATCCGCAGCACCGGCACCCGGCCGAGCGGCGAGATCGCCCGGAACCAGTCCGGCTTGTCCGCCAGGTCGATGTCGATCCGGCGGAACGGCACCCGCTTTTCGGCGAGGGTGATGACCGCGCGCTGCACGTAGGGGCAGAGCGCATGGCTGATCAGGGTGTACGGGGTGTCGGGTCCGGGCATCATGCGTCTCCATGTGAATGTAATTGCATTGATATGGAGGCAGATGGGGTGGCGCCAAAAATATGCAAGTGCATTTTCTGTTGTCGGTCAGGCCGCCGCGGGTTCCGCCGGCATGCCGAAGGGCTGGGCCGCCTCGGCCGGGGACTGCATGGCGTGCCGATCCGTCAGCATCTCGCGGATGGTGTCCTTGCACTTGCCGCACTGGGGCACCGCGTCGAGCCGCTTGTAGACCTGGCCGACGGTATGGGCGCCGGCATCGATGGCGCGGTTCACGTCGCGGTCGGTGAAGGCGTTGCAGAGGCAGACATACATGCCGGGACCCCAGGCTGCGGACCGGACTAACCTGCGCATGCTGCGAACGATTGTCAATTGCGCTCGCGCCGGTGAGTGCCGGGCGGTCAGCCGTCGGCCGCCGCCCGAAGCGCCGCGATATCGAGCCTGGTCATCTGCAGCATTGCCTGCATCGCCCGACCCGCCCGCGCGGGATCCGGGTCCCCGAGCAGGTCCGGCAGCACCGTCGGGACCACCTGCCACGACACCCCGAAGCGATCCTTCAGCCAGCCGCACTGTTGCGGCGTGCCGCCGTCGGAAAGGCGGTCCCAGTAGTGGTCGACCTCGGCCTGGTCGGCGCAGTCGATCACGAACGACACCGCCTCGGTGAACCGGAACTGCGGGCCGCCGTTCAGCGCGTTGAAGCGCTGGCCGTCGAGCTCGAACGAGGCGACCAGGACGCTGCCCTCGGGTCCGGGCCCGGCCTCGCCGCAGCGGGTGACCTCGAGCGTCCTCGAGTTCGGGAAGATCCCCAGGTAGAAGTTCATGGCGTCCTCGGCCTGTCCGTCGAACCAGAGAAACGGCGTGATCCGGGGCATCGGAAATCCTCTCCGTCGGTCGGCACTTAGTAATGTTGATATCAACATACAAGCCGGATCAAACGATCCTGTCAACGGCGCCCGCCGGCCAGCCGCTGCGCCTCCGGCATGCCGCGCAGCCGCAGCATGGCCCACACCCCGAACGCCGGCCCCAGCGCCAGCGGTGCGAACGCCCAGCGCCAGCCGACCGTCTCGGCCGCCCACGGCACCAGGTTGATGGTCGCCAGCGTCAGCAGGAAGCCGACCGAGGTCTGCAGGGTCAGCATGGTGCCGATGGTCTCCGGCGCCGACAGCTCGGCGACTCCGGCCGAGAACTGGGCGGAGTCGGCGACGACCGTCAGGCCCCACACCAGCACCACGACGGTCAGCAGCACCGGGGCGCCGTGGAACACGGTGCCGACCAGCAGGGCGCAGGCTCCGCTGACCGCCATGCAGGCGCTGGTGACCAAGGTGCGCCCGACCCGGTCGGCCGCGAACCCGGCGATGATCGCCCCGAGCCCGCCGACGGCGATTGCCGCGAACGTCACCAGCGCGGCGTACAGGCCGGCATCGGCACCGGCGCTCGGGGCGTAGGCGCGGGCCAGGAACACCCCGAGCCACGCCCACATCGCGTACAGCTCCCACATGTGACCGAGGTATCCGAAATTGGCGTAGCGCACCGGCCGGTCGGTCCAGTACCGCAGGGCATGCCCCGGCTCGAACCGGGTGGCGCGCCGGGTCGCCGGGCCTTCGCGAACGCCGAGGATCAGCAGCCCGCCCGCGGCCGCGGCGACCGAGCCCGCCATCAGCGTCAGCCGCCAGTCGAGGCCGCCGAGCGCCAGGAACAGGTGCGGGCTGGCCGAGCCCAAGGTGAGCGCGCCGACCAGCAGCCCCACCAGCAGCCCCATGTCGCCACGCGCCCAGCCGGCGGCGAGCCGCATGCCGACCGGGTAGATCCCCGCCATGCAGATCCCGGTGATCATGCGCAGGCCGACGATCGCCCATGAATCCGGCGGCAACGCCAGGATCGCCAGGTTGGCGGCCGACGCGGCGAGGGCGCTGGCACAGAACAGGCGGCGGCCGTCGAGCCGGTCGGCGAGCCCGAGCAGCGCACTCGCCAGGGTGCCGATCACGAAGCCGATCTGCACGCCGCCGGTGAACCAGGACGCCAGCGCGGCCGGAATGTCGGCTTCGGCGCGCATGGCCGGGACCACGGCGGTGGCCGAAAACCAGAGGGTCATCGCCGCCACCTCGGCGATCACGAGCAGCGCGAGAGAGGTCGATCGTGCCGGCCCGACCGCCGCCGAGGTGGTCATGGGTCGCCCGGCACCCCGTAGGCCGGTGCCGTTGCCGGATCGAGCGCGCGGGTCACATAGGCGTCCATCTCCGGCGCCCAGCGCCCCCAGAGGTCTTCCAGATCACCGATCGGGTCGTGCGCCCAGTCGACCCGCAGGTCGGCGACCGGCCACGGGGCCGACTTGACCATGAGCAGCCCGGCGGAGTGCACCGGCCCGGCCTCGCCGCCGGCCGACAGCCCGGCCCGCAGCGCCGCCAGCAGGCGGTTGCCGAGCGGCTCGCCGACACTGCCCTCGAACGCCGCCACCATCGCCGCCGGCACCCCGGCGTCGGCCAGCAGGTTGCCGGCCGCCACGCACCCGCCGCCGCGCTCGGCGGCGTGCACGCCGAGGGTCCTGGCGCCGCTGTGCACGGCGCTCCGGCCTTCGCGGTCGAGCACGGCGAGCTGGCGGTATTCGGCGTGCGGCGCCGCGGCGACCAGCCGGTCGAGGGCTTCCGGCGCCGACAGCCCGGCGGCCAGCAGGTCGAGCCCCTGCGGGCCGAGCCGCGGGTCGGTGATGTTCTGGCTGGCGACCGCTCCGACCCCGGCCCGGGCATAGGCACAGCGGGCGGCGACGGCGGTCGACGACGAGCTGACCACCATTCCGAAGGCGCCGGTGGTCGCGCATCGACCGAGCAGCGAGAAGGTCATCGGTCAGGTCCGAAAGCAGGGCATGGGCAGAACGATGCCGGTGACGCTATACCGGTCCGGACGCGGCGTAAACGGAAGGGCGGAGCAGGGCATGCGCATCGGCATCGTGGGCGCGGGAGCGGTCGGCGGCTTCCTGGCGGGGCATCTGGCGCGGGCCGGGACCGAGGTGGCCCTGCTGGCCCGCGGGCCGCATCTGGCGGCGCTGCGCGACCGTGGCCTGACGGTGGAGAGCCGGGGCGAGCGCTGGACCGTCAGCGTCCCGGCGTCCGACAAGGCGGCCGAACTCGGGCCGGTCGACGCCGTGGTGGTGACCGCCAAGGCGCCGGCCCTGCCGGCGATCGCGGCGGCGATCGCGCCGATGCTGGGGCCGGACACCCCGGTGGTGTGTGCGATGAACGGCATTCCCTGGTGGTACGACCACGGCCGCGCCGGCGTCGAGAGCCGGACCATCGCCCGGCTCGACCCGGACGGCGCGATCTGGCGCGGGATCGGGCCGGAGCGGGCGATCGGCTGCGTGGTCGACTGCCCGAGCCAGGTCGTCGAGCCCGGATTCGTGCGGCACGTCGCGCCGCGGCCCGGGGCGCTGACCCTGGGCGAGCCGTCCGGCGCGCGGTCCGGGCGGGTCGAGCGGCTGGCGGCGGTGGTCGAGGCGTCGGGCGTGAAGGCGCCGATCGCCGACGACATCCGCGCCGCACTCTGGGCCAAGCTGCTGGTCAACATCTCGCGCTCGCCGCTTGGCGTGCTGACGGGCTTGAGCGAGCGCGGCCTGGCCGAGGATCCCGAGACCCTGGAGATCACCCTGGCGATGATGCGCGAGGCCCGGGCGGTGGCGCGCTCCCACGGCATCGAGGTGCCGTTGGACGAGGCCGGCAACCGCGACCCGCAGCGCCGGTCCGAGCACCGCTCCTCGATGCTGCAGGACTGGGACCTCGGGCGGCCGATGGAGATCGACGGGATCGTGCGGTCGGTCCAGGACTTCGCCCGTGCCGCCGGCCTGCCGACACCGACCCTGGACGTTGTGTCGGCCCTGCTGGTCGCGAAGGCGCGGGTCGCGGGAACCTACCCGGGGTAGCCCTCAGCGGCTGCGGGCGTCGCGCCGCAACAGCCGGCGCACCACGGCGACCCGCACCAGCTCGGCTCCGCAGCCGGCCAGCAGCCCCCAGAACGGATCGGCCCAGAGCGTGACCGCGGCGGTCGCGGCGATCACCGGCAGGCAGGACGGCTTGCCGTCGAACAGCCGCCTGCTGAGCGCCAGCTCGCCGGCCGCCACCAGCAACAGGGCGCCGAGGCCGGCGGCCGGAACCGCCGCCAGCAGCTCGATCCCGAGCCGGCCCGGCGCCAGCGCCAGGGCTGCCAGGGCGAGGCCGAGCAGCAGCGGTGCGGTACCGCTGCGGGCGCCGAACCGGTGGTGGGCGGCCAGCCCGCCGGCGCCGTGGCACATCGGCAGCGCCCCGAACGGCGCCAGCAGCAGGTTGGCGAGGCCGGTGGTCACCGACAGCCGGGCCGGGGTCACGTGGGTGGCCCTGGACCCGTAGTAGTCGCCGGCCAGCAGGGCGGTGATCAGCACCGCGTTGGTCAGGGTCAGCGACAGCTGCGGCAGCACCAGCTGCGTGACCGACTGCCGCAGCTCCGCCAGGGTCGGCAGCGCCGGCAGGGCGAAGCCGGCGGCCGGGTCGCCGGAGAACCCGACGCCCGGAATCTCGACCGCCTGGGCCAGCAGGACCGCGGCGAGGAGCGCGATCAGCGCCGCCGGGTAGCGGGGAACGAGCAGCAGGGCGAGCAGCAGGCCGAGGATCACGGCACCGGCGACCGGCGCGGTCCCCAGCAGCTCGACGGCGACCAGGGCGAGCGCCAGGCCGAGGCCGAGCTGCAGCCCGGCCAGCACCGATTGCGGCACCGCCCGGGCCACGCGGTCGATCCAGCCGGTAACCCCGAGCAGCAGCATCACGGCGCCGATGGTCACGCCTGCGGCGACCAGCCCGGCGCCGGACACCTGGGTGGTCAGCAGGACGGCGGCCACCGCCTTCATCGGCTGCACCGGAATCGGCAGCCGGTAGACCAGGGCGGTCGCGACATAGAACGCGGCGAAGCCGAGCAGGACCGGTGTCGGTGCCAGACCGGCCACCGCAATCACGCCGAGCATCAGAGGCAGCAGCGTGCCGAGATCGCCGAGCGCGCCGCCGACCTCGCACAGGTCCAGGGTGAATCGGTTGCCGGTCGACCGGTCCATGGCGCCGATCTCTCCCTCTCCACGGCGCGAAGGCGACCGCAATCATAGCGGAAGCCCGACAGTCGCGCACCGGGGTCGGCGGAAGATCGGGCCGTCTGGTCGAGATTCTGGAGATCATATTGATCATCGGTATAAGTTCGAGTAATTATCCTGTTATGGATGATGTTGACCGGAAAATTATCGATATCGTGCAGATCGACGGTCGGGTGACGAATGCCGCCCTCGCCGAGGCCACCGGCCTGTCGGTGTCGGCCGCCAACGAGCGGCTGCGCCGGCTGCAGGAGCGCGGGGTGATCACCGGCTGGGGCGCCCGGGTCGACCCGGAGACGGTCGGCCTGGACCTGCTGGCGTTCCTGTTCGTGCTGGTCGACCGCACCGAGCACAACGCCGGCTTCATCGCGGCGGCTTCCGCCCTGCCGGAGGTGCTCGAACTGCACCACGTGACCGGCGAGTGGTCGTACCTGCTCAAGGTCCGGGTCGCCGGCACCAAGGCGCTGGAGCGGCTGGTCAGCGACCGCATCAAGGCGATCCCCGGGGTGGCCCGCAGCCTGACCTTCATCGCGCTGTCGAGCGCCAAGGAGACGGCGGCGCTGCCGGTACCCGGGCCCGAGGGACGGGGCTGACCGATGGCGCCCGAACTCGGGACATCGGAGTTCCTGACCGGGCTCGCCTTCGGGCTGGCGCTGGCCATGCCGGTCGGGCCGATCGGCCTGCTGTGTATCCGCCGCAGCCTGGAGGACGGGTTCGCCGTCGGCTTCGCTACCGGGCTGGGGGCGGCGGCCGCCGACGCCGGCTACGGCGCCATCGCGGCATTCGGGCTGACCGCGGTGTCGGCCTTCCTGCTGGCCTGGCAGGGGCCGCTGGCGCTGGTCGGCGGCGGGCTGCTGCTGTGGCTCGGCCTGGCATCCTGGCGGTCCCGGCCGGCGACCGCGGCGGCGACCGCCGGCCGGGCCAGGCGCCCGCTGGCGGCGTTCGCGCAGACCGCGGTGCTGACCGCCGGCAACCCGCAGACCGTGCTGACCTTCGCCGCCCTGGTCGGCGGCCTGGGCGTCGGGATCGGCGCCGGCGGGGCGGCCTGGGGCCGGGCCGGCGCGCTGGTGGCCGGCGTGTTCCTGGGGTCGGCCGGATGGTGGCTGGTGCTGGCCGGCGGGGTCGCCGGGGTCCTGCGCGGCCGCCTCGGCGAGACCCGCATCCTGTGGATCAACCGGATCGCCGGCCTGGTGGTCGCCGGCTTCGGGCTGGCGGCGATCGCCCGCGGCCTGGGTTTCGTGTAAGGAGAGACGCTGCATGGCGATGGACAGTCCGCATTCCTGGAACAAGCCGGGCAAGGTCTACGACGGCCCCGACGCGATCCTCGCCCGGGTCGCGGCGTTTCGGGCCCGCACCCTGCCGAAGCCCGAGTGGGATCATTTCGCGCACCTCACGATCGGCCACCACTACGTTGCGACCTACGGTGCCGAGGAAGCGCTCGAGCGGCTGCGGAACGACATCTCGCGCTACAACGAGGCCTGCGGGGTGCCGAACTCCGACACCCGCGGCTATCACGAGACCATCACCGCGTTCTACGTACGAAGCATCGCGCGCTATCTCGCGCAGGTGCCGGCGTCGATGCCGCTGCTCGACCAGGTGCACGGCCTGCTGAACGACGCGCTCGGCTCCAAGGCGATCGCGTTCGACTTCTGGAGCAAGGAGCGGCTGCTGTCGACCGAGGCCCGGCGGGCGTGGCTGGCGCCCGACCTGAAACCGATCGACGCGCTGGAGGCGTGGGTGCGGGAGGCCGCCTGACCGCCGCGACCGCTCAGCCGAGCATCCCGGTGTGGTCGAGCAGGATCGCGGAGCCGAGCGCCACCAGGCCGAGGCCCCCGGCGATCTCGGCGACGTTGCCGAGCCGGGCGCCGACCGCGCGACCGACCATCATCCCGAGCGACGCCATCGCGAAGGTCGCCAGTCCGATGGCGGCCGCGATCGCCAGGATGTCGGCCTGCAGCAGGGCGAGCGACACGCCGACCGCGGCGGCGTCGATACTGGTGCCCACCGCAGTCGCCAGCAGCGGCAGCAGCCCGCGCCGGACCGCCGGCTGCCGGTCGGACGGCGCGGCCGACAGGCGCCGCGACCCGTCGAACGCCATGCGCAGGCCGACCAGGCCGAGCAGCCCGAACGCGATCCAGTGATCGACCGCGGCCACGAAGCCGGAGGCGGCGAGTCCGAGCGACCAGCCGAGCAGCGGCGTGACGGCCTCGATCGCGCCGAATACCAAGCCGGTGCGCATGGCGCCGAACAGGCTCGGCCGATGGGCCGCACCCCGTCCGACGGCGGCGGCGAAGGCGTCGGCCGACATGCTGAGCGACAGGACGGCGATCGAGGTGGGAGTCATCCGACGATCCACCGGGCGTGAGACCATGCCTTCCGGCGAGCCCGAACCGCCGGAGTGCGATGGTCTTGCTAGGCGGATGGTGGTCCGCTGACCGCGCCACGCACCTGACGGTGCGAGTGTGTTGACGCGGTCCCGGCCGGTTGGCCGGAAGCTACTCCCCAACGGCCCAGGGTCTACCGCCCGCGCCGCCGTCGGGCAACCCCGCATGGCTGGCGGCCCGAACGCCTTGCCATGACCGCCGGCTCGGCGGCACTCTCCCCGGCAACCGTTTCCAAGGGAGATGCCCCGATGAAGACCGTCCAGCAGATGCTCGCCGACGCCGAGGCCGCGGTGCCGCGGATCAGCCCCGAGGAGGCCAAGGCGCTGGTCGGCCGGCCCGACGTGCTGTTCCTGGACGTGCGCGAGCCGGCCGAGGTCGCGGCCTCGGGCAAGGTGCCGGGCGCGCTGTCGATCCCGCGCGGCCTCGTGGAGTTCCGCGCCGATCCGGCCTCGCCGCTGCACGACGCCTCGTTCGACCGCGCCAAGACGGTGGTCGCCTACTGCGCCTCCGGCGGCCGCTCGGCGCTGGTCGGCAAGGTGCTGAAGGAGATGGGCTACGAGAACGTCCGCAACCTCGGCGGCTTCAAGGGCTGGGTCGACGCCGGCGGCGAGGTGGAGAGCGTCTGACGCCGGTCGGGGCCTGTGGTGCCGCAGGTCGGCTCGATCGGCGACTGGCCCTGAAGTTCCGTGCCGGGGGTTGACGACCGGGGCACCCGACCGCAGTTCACGTGGAAGGGGCGCGACCACGTCGATCCGGCGTGACCCGCGGCCGGACGTCGACGTCTGCAGTCAGGAGACCGGGAGGCGGGTTTGACCGAACCGATCGCCGTCGAAGTAGTCGAGGAACTGAGCCTCTCGATCTTCACGGTGGTTGGCGACGTCCGGGCCGACGAGTTGGTCCGGGTCATCCTGGAGCACTTCCCCGAACACCGGACCGACAACTCGCTCTGGGACCTCGGCGAGGCCGATCTGAGCGTGCTTGCCAAGGACGGAATCGTCAGGATTGCCGAAGCGGGCCAACGCGTTTCCCACTACCGGCGGGCCGACGGCCGTACGGCGATCGTCGTGCAGACCAACGTCGAACGGACGCTCCTCAGGCTCTACGAGGCCGTCAACGAACTGCAGGGGTCGCCGAGGGTCTACCGCTTCTTCGACAACCGCGACGACGCTATCGCCTGGATCGGCGAGTCCGCGCCTTAACCCGGCGTTGCCCCGGCGGAAACGGTCTCGGAGTGCACCGGCCACTGGCTGTGACGGGCCGGCATCGCTAGCGTTCGGGTTCCACCTGGAGGAGCCGACGCCGTGACCGAACCCGCCCATATCCTGCTCTGGACCGACAAGCCCGAGGCCTATGTCGAGGCGGCCGGGGCCGCCGGCCTGTCCGGACGGGTCGTCATCGACACCTTGGCGCGCAAGGACCGGCCGTCCCCCGAGCAGCTCGCCCGCACCGAGGCGCTGATGGCGGTCGGGGCGCCGGCCGGGGTGCTGTCGGCGATGCCGAAGCTGCGCTGGATCCAGTCGATGACCGCCGGGGTCGAGGGCTGGCTGGCGGTGCCGGACCTGCCGGCCGGGGTCACGCTGACCTGCGCGCGCGGCACCCACAGGGAGTCGATGCCGGAGAACATCGTCGCCGGTCTGCTGTACGTGGCGAAGCCGTACGCGGCGGCGGCGGCCAACCAGAAGCAGGGCAAGTGGGTGTCGACGGTCGCCCAGCCGATCAACGGCAAGACCCTCGGCATCCTCGGTCTCGGCGCCATCGGCCAGGAGGTCGCGCGGATTGCCGGCGCGCTGGGCATGCGGGTGATCGGTACCCGGCGCCGGCCGGAGCCGATGGAGCACGTCGAGGCGGTGCTGCCGCCGGAGCGGACCGACGAAGTGCTGGCGCAGTCCGACTTCGTGCTGCTGCTGCTGCCCGCCACGCCCGAGACCGACAACATCATGGATGCCGAGCGGCTGGCGAAGATGAAGCCGACCGCCTGGCTGCTGAACTTCGGCCGCGGCCACCTGATCAGGGACGACGACCTGATCGCGGCGGTCAGGGCCGGGACCATCGCCGGCGCCGTGCTCGACGTGTTCCGCCAGGAGCCGCTGCCCGAGGATCACCCGTTCTGGGGCACCGAGGGCATCCTGGTGCTGCCGCATATCGGCGGACCGCACCCGCAGCGCGACCGCATCGTCGCCCGGCTATTCGTCGAGAACCTGCGCCGGTTCCTCGACGGCGAGCCGCTGAAGGAGGTGGTCGACCGGGCGGCCGGATACTGACCGCCCGGCGATTGCGCATCACACGTCGTTCAGGCGGGCCGAGGTCGCGACCGGGTCGTGATCGTGCGACAGGCCGAGTGCCGCCAGGGTGGCGGGATCGGCGACGCCGGTGATCGGCAGCCCGGCATCGCGCTGGAACTCCCGGATCGCCGCCCGGGTCAGCGGTCCGGTCTTGCCGTCGGTGTCCAGGTTGGCGCCGCGGGCGTTCAGCGCGCGCTGGACGTCGAGCGTGGTCGGGGCGATCGCGCCGCCGCTGTAGCGGGCGTAGGCGTCGGCCATCTTCTCGTCGTAGCGGTTCTGCCGGTAGCCGGGGCCGTTGTAGCCACGGGCGAAGTCGCTCCAGCGGCGGTCGCGCAGTTCGTCGTCGAGCCGGTTGGCGGTGACGAAGCCGGCGAAGGCGTCGAGGTGGGCGCCCTCGGAGACCAGCTGCGCCGTCACATAGGCCTGGACGTCGCCGAACCCGGCGACGGCGAAGTTGACCCCGAGGATCTGGAACATGCCCCAGCTGGTCGACTTCAGGGCGGCCTCGCGGTCGAGCGCTATCGCCTCGTTCAGCCGCTGGTACTCGGCGGCACCGCCCCTGTAGTTGCGCACCCAGGTCGGCGTCGAGATCCCGCCATGGCTGGCATCGTAGCGGCCGCCGGTCAGCTTGTGGAACCAGCGCGACTCGAACAGGATCTTCGGCCGCTTGTCGGGCAGGAAGCCGGACCGGCCGCCGGACTCGACCTCGGCGACCGCCCGGATAGCGGCGACCTCGCAGCCGAGCCGGGCGGCCGCCCGCTCGAAGTCGCTGTCCTTGAGGGGCAGGGCCTGTCCCTTGAACTCGCTGTCGGTGTCCGGCATCGGATCGCCTCCCGGGATTGACGGGCGCGGGCGCTCGGTTCGCGTCGAGCGGTCGCCGCCGGCCGACGGGCGTCGCCTCGACCTTCGGCTTTGGAAGCCTATCCCAAATTTCGCGAAAAGATAGCGAAGCGGTCTCAGGGCTCCAAAGCGCCGCGCCGGACCGCGTCGTCAAGCAGGCGCTCCGCCAGCGCCCACAGCGCCGGGTAGGGCTCGAGGGCGGCGCGCTTGTAGTCGCGCATGAAGCCGGCGGTCACCGGCGCGTGCACCTCGTCGGAGCCGCCGGGTCCCCAGACCAGCAGCATCGGGTGCAGGCTGTCCAGCGCCCGGGCGAACCGGGCCTCCTCGGTCGCGCGCGCCTCGTACTCGGTCCACAGCGCGTGAAACCGGTCGCGCTGGTCGGCCGGCAGCAGCCCGAACAGCCGCTCGGCGGCGGCTGCCTCCTTGGCGGCGACCGCGGCAGCGTTGCCGTCCAGCACCCAGTGGTCGCCGGCCTCGATCTCGACCACGTCGTGCACGATCAGCATCTCGACGACGCGCGCGGTGTCGGTACCGGGCGGCGCGTGCTCGGCCAGGGTCAGCGCCATCAGGGTGAGGTGCCAGCTGTGCTCGGCGCTGTTCTCGTTGCGGCTGCCGTCGTGCAGGCGGTTCTTGCGCACCACCTGCTTCAGCCGGTCGGCGGTCAGCAGGAAGGCCAGGTGACGGTCGAGGCGCTCGGGGATCATCCCGGACCCTTACCCGATCCGGCGCGACTGTCCACCGCCCGCCGGTGTGCCCGGCCGGTCAGGCGCGCTCGGGGAACGGGAAGCGTTCGAGGTAGGGCGCGTAGTCGTCCTCGACGTCGATCCGCAGGCTGGCGAGGATCCGCACGACGCCGCAATAGAAGCCGATGGTGACGATCAGGTCGACGACCACCTCGCGGTCCAGGTGACGCTCCAGGGTGGCGTAGGTCGCGTCGGACACGCCGAGGTCGGTGACCATCTCGCGGGCGGCCTTCAGCACCGCGGTCTCCAGCTCCGGGAACCCGCCGTCGCCGGCCTCGCCGTCGGTCTCGCGCGAGATCGCCCGGATGTCGTCCTCGGTCACGCCGAACTGCTGCAGGCCGAGCCTGGTGTGGTGCGAGTACTCGTAGTCGCTGCGCGTGAGGTAGCCGACCTGAATGATCGCCAGCTCGCGCAGCCGCGGATCGAGCCGGCTGCCATAGCGGATGTGCTGGCCGAGCCCGAGGAACGCCCGGGTCATGCCGGGGCTGTTGACCAGCGCCCGGTGCAGGGTGATCGGCCGCTTCAGCAGGTCGCGGTCGGCCTCGGCGAGATCCTCGGGCGACAGATAGGGGACACGGGCCATGCGGGGTTCCTCGGTCGGGATGGATGCAGGCGCCGGCAGGCTGGCATAGTGGTGCGACGGATGCCGGCAATGGGAGGGCGAGGGATGCTTGCGAACGAGGGGATCGTGACCGACCTGGGCGACCGGCGCTACCGGATCGAGCGCGGCTGGGCCCGGCTGCCCGCCGGCATGGGCTTCGGCATGGTCAGCCACTTGGCGGCGGCGGCCGACGGGCGGGTGTTCGTGCTGCAGCGCAAGGACCCGCCGGTGCTGGTGTTCGGGCCGGACGGCAGTTTCGCGGGCGGGCTGCTGGAGGGGCGGATCGCCGACGGCCACGGCATCCACCTGGACCGCCGGCCCGACGGGTCCGAGCGGCTGTTCGTGGTCGACCGCGACGCCCACGAGATCGTCTGCTGCGATCTCGCCGGCGGCATCCTGTTCACCCTCGGCCGTCGCCACGTCCCGGCCTTCGAGGCGCCGTTCAACAGCCCGACCGACCTGGCGGTGGCGCCCGACGGCGAGATCTACGTGACCGACGGCTACGGCAACACAAGGGTGCACCGGTTCGCCGCCGACGGCCGGCATCTCGGGTCCTGGGGCGGGCTCGGCAGCGTGCCGGGCCGGTTCATGACCCCGCATGCGGTGACCGTCGACGGCCGCGACCGGGTGCTGGTCGCCGACCGCGAGAACGGCCGGGTCCAGGTGTTCGACCGCACGGGCCGGCTGCTCGACATCTGGCGCGGCTTCCAGAACCCGATGGACGTGACGGTCGACGACCGCGGCCTTGTGCTGGTGTCCGACCAGGTCCCGCGCATCCATGCCCTGAACCTCGACGGGACCATCGCCGGCCGCGGCCGCGCCGCCATCAACGGCGCCCACGGCCTGGCGGTCGGCCCGGACGGCGCGGTCTACCTGGCCGAGCTGGCCCCGGAGACGGTGACGAAACTGACGCCGGTCGGGTGAGGGTGCCCGTTGCGCGGGTGGGTTCCGGCTCGCCCGCGCCGAGGGCGGCGCGTCCGTCCGGAATGACGACAATGAAGAACAGGACCTCGACGGCCCCCTCTTCCTGTCGTCATTCCGGACCGGACCGCCGGAGGCAGGACGGAGCCGGAACCCACCCGCCGCTCCATCGTCCGCCGTTACCCGCCGACCGGGGCTGACGCCGCCGCGCTCCGGCGGCATGCTGCCGGCGACACCTGACTTTCCCCCGGAGTCCCCATGACCTTCTCGATCATCGCCCGTTGCCCGGAGACCGGGGCGTATGGCGGCGCCATCGGCACCTCGTCGCTGGCGGTCGGCAACCGCTGCCTGCGAGTGCTGCACGGCAAGGGCGCGTTCCTCAGCCAGCACCGCACCGACGCCCGGCTCGGCGACCGCGGCATCGCGCTGCTGGCCGACGGCGCCTCGGCCGACGAGGCGATCGCCCGGGTCACCGCCGGCGAGCCGGGGATCGAGTGGCGCCAGCTCGCCGCCCTCGACGGCGCCGGCCATGCCGCCGTGCACCACGGCAACCGCATGTACTCGATCTACACCGACACGGTCGGGGACGGCTGCGTCGCCATCGGCAACATCCTGGCCAACGAGCGGATCACCGACACCATGGTCGCGGCCTTCGAGGCGACTTCCGGCGAGGCCCTGGAGGAGCGTTTGCTGCGGGCGCTGGAGGCCGGCCGCGACGCCGGCGGCGAGATCCTGGAGCCGCTGCACTCGGCCGCGCTCAGGGTGACCTCGCCGCACGGCATCGACCGCTGCGACCTGCGGGTCGACAAGGCCGACGAGGCCGTAGGGGCGTTGCGCGAGCTGCTGGCGGCCTATGGCGACCAGGAGGAGATCCTGCGCCGGGTCGCGCTCGAGCCCGACACGGTGCCGGTGTCGCGCGCCCTGTTCGAGGCCTCGATTGCGCGGATCGCCGAGCTCGGCCTCGAGGACCGGTTCCCGACGGCGCGGCGCTGTGCCGACTGGACCCTTCGAGACTGACCGCCGGCGCGGGCCGGGTGGCGCCGTCCGGCGTCGTGCGACCCTACGTGTCCGGGTCGTTCTCGAACAGTTCGAAGGCGACCATGAGCTTGTCGATCCGGCCGGAGGCTTCCGCGAGCGGCATCACGACGCCCTCCCAGCGGAAGATCCGCGAATCGGTCATGAACAGCCGCTCCGAGACCATTTTCGCCTCCCGCGATTCCACCACCGCCTGGAATACAGCCCAGACGAAGGTGGCGTACTGCGGGTCGGGATAGTCCCTGACCGACCTGCCGGTCAGGTCGGCGTCCACGTAATCCGCCCCCTTCACGCTGTGCACCCGGAACCGGAAGTCGAGCGGATCGTGATGGACGTCGACCAGGTTCAGGTTGGGCAGGATGTAGCCGAGCCGGTCGATCTCCATCTGCGCGCGCCGCGGCAGCCGGTCGCCGTCGCACTGGCCCAGCCAGTAGGCATGGATGCGGTGAAGCTTCTCGGACCCGATTTCGGACAGCGACCGGAACCGGGGCACGGCGGCCGACTGACCGGGTTCCAGGTCGAGCCGGAACATATTGCTCCCGTCGCCGGCATGGCGTCCGGTCGGACTGACAGGCGCCGGGGAGCTCGTCGATTCGCGGGCGGCGACCATGGGGGATGGTTCCTCAGTCACGGATTCGACCAAGACCTAGACCCGGAGTCTGGTCGTTCAAGATTCAAAAAACAGTTAAATTTTCGCTTCTTGGTCCGGGCCGGCCGGATCGCCGGGAGGTCCGGGTCCGCCGAACGGCACCTGGCCTGTCCGGTTCCCCTTGGTCCCCGGGCGGCGGCTTGGCAGGATGGGGCGCCGGCAATGAGGAGACCGCCCCCATGAAGCGCGTGAAGGACATGGTGGCCGAGGCCAACACGAGGGTCCGCTCGATCCCGGCGGCCGAGGCCCGGGACCTGCTGGGGCGCGACGACGTGCAGTTCGTCGATCTGCGCGACGTCCGCGAGCTGCAGCGCGAGGGCATGATCCCCGGCGCGTTCCACTGCCCGCGCGGCATGCTGGAGTTTTGGATCGACCCGGAGAGCCCGTACGCCAAGCCGCAGTTCCAGGCCGACAAGACCTTCGTGTTCTACTGCCAGAGCGGTTGGCGCTCGGCGCTGTCGACCCTGGCGGCCCAGGACATGGGCCTGCCGAAGGTCGCCCACGTCGTCGACGGCTTCAAGGGCTGGGTCGGCGCCGGCGGCCCGGTCGAGCAGAAGGAGAAGAAGTAGCTGCGCTATCGCGCCAGGCACCAGGCGGCGAACGCGTCGACCGGCATCGGACGGGCGACGGCGTAGCCCTGCACGGCGTCGCAGCCGAGGTCACGCAGCACGTCGACCTCGTCATCGGTTTCCGCACCCTCGGCCACGCATTTCATGCCGAGGTCGTGGGCGAGCTGGACGGTCGAGGCGATGATCGTTCGGGCCGAGCGGTCGGCGGCGCAGCCATGGACGAAGGCGCGGTCAAGCTTGACCTCGGTGAACGGGATGGCGGCCAGCCGGCCGAGCGAGGAGTGCCCGGTCCCGTAGTCGTCGATCGACAGTCCCGAGCCCTTGAGGCGCAGCCGGGTCAGGATCTCGATGGCTGCCCCCATGCTCTCCAGCGCCGCGGTCTCGGTGACCTCCCAGACGATCCGGGCCGGTTCGATGCCGGCGTGATCGAGGGCTTCGGCCAGCCGGTCGGCAAGGGCGGGGTCGGCGAGCGAGCTGCCGGGCAGGTTGATCGACAGAGTCGGCGGCGGCGTCCCGACCGGCCAGGCCGCCAGGGCGCCCGCGACGGTGCGGGTGACGGCGAGGGTGAAGTCGGCGGTCAGCATCCGGTCGCTCTCGATCACCGGAACGAACCGCCCGGGCGGGATCCGCAGCCCGGCGACCGGCGAGAACAGCCGGGCCAGCGCCTCGGCGCCGCCGACCGTCCCGCTCGCCAGCTCGAGCTTGGGCTGCAGGTCGATCGACAGGTGACCCTGCCCGATCCAGGAGCGGATTTCCGCAGCGGACAAAGCGACGACCGACGGCCCCGGAATGCGGACCGGGGGAACCGGTGCCGCGCCCGCCACCAGGGCATGCAGGGCGGCCCGGGTCACCGGTTTCGCCACGCTGCCGAGCAGGCGCATGCCATAGGCCCGGGCCACCCGCTCGGCCGCCGTCAGGATCGACGAGTGCTCGGCGCTGACCAGCACGACCATCGGCGACAGCCCGCGCTCGGCGACGTGGCGGAGCAGGGCGACGCCGTCCATCACCGGCATCTGCAGGTCGGTGATCAGCAGGTCGAGCTCGCTGCGGCCGTCCAGCTTGGACAGCGCGTCGGCGCCGTGCTCGGCCACGAGCAGGTCGCCGGAGGTGAGCGGCCGGGCGAGCCGGGTGAGGATCTCGCGCTGGTGCGGATCGTCTTCCGCCAGCAGGACGGCGCCCCGGAGCAGCGTGGTCTCGGTCATGGGTCCGCCCGTGCTCCCTGCCAGAGTGCGCAGGGCAGGATACGCTAGTTTTCGGCGAGAGCTACGAATACACCGCGACCTCGATCAGGTTGCGGTCGGGGTCGTAGAAGTACACCGAGGTCATAGCCCCGAGGGCACCGGTCTGCGCCACCGGGCCGTTGGCGATCTCGACCCCGCAGGCGGCCAGGTGCGCCATCGTCTCCTCGACCGGCGAACGGGTGACGAAGCACAGGTCGAGGGCGCCGGGCGCGTCGTTCTGCACGCTCCACCAGTGCGCGGTGCCGGTCGGCCGGACGTTGAACTTCTGGTCGCCGAACCGCAGTGCCGTGTGGGTGTGGCCCTGGTAGTCGAACTCCTCGCGGCGCATGCCGAGCACCTTCTGATACCAGGCGACCGTGGTCTCCAGGTCGCGGCAGTTGATGACCACGTGGTCGATCCGGTCGACGGCGAACGGCATGGGGTCCTCCCGGGGTTCGGCAATGGCGGGCGACGAGACTATCGCCTCGCGGCGCCCGCGCCAGCCGTCAGTCGGTTGCCGGCTCCGCCCGTTCCCACCAGAACGTGCCGGTCGCCGGGTCGTGGCCGATCCGGTCCTGGCGCTCCGACGGCGGGTCGGGCGCGATCAGCAGGTAGATCCAGGCGTGGCCGCCGTCGCTCATCGCCGCCCATTCGCGGCGGTAGCGCGCGCCGTTCTGCTCGAGCCGGTCGAGGGCGGCGAGGCCGGCTTCGTCGACCGCGTAGATCTCGCCGCGTACGAACCCGCCGCCGCCGGCCAGCACGCCTGGGGTCTGCTTGCCCGGGCTGGAGGACGAGGCGAACTGCCGCATGACGAACCGGGCCTCGGCGGTGGTCGCGTCGGCCGCCACCAGGACGGCGCCGTCCAGCAGGGCGGCGTTGCGCGCCCCCCTCATCAGGGTGCCGTAGACGAACACCCGTGCCGTCCCGTCTGCCATGCCGGTTCCCGCTGCGTGCTGGTTGGGTATCAGAGTCCGCGTCCGGTCCGACGGGCCGGCAGCTCCAGTTCGACGCCGCCGAGTGCAGCGAAGCGCGCATGGATCGACCGGCCGAGGTTGCGGGACTCGGATGCTGAGCTGGCCCGAAGGCACAGGCGCCGCATCAATGCGTTGATGAGGTTTCGGATGGTCGGGATCGTCACGCCTGATGCTCCAGGGGTTGCAGAGGACTTGGCTCACTATAGCGCAGTGCGGTGAGGGCCACCCTGGACTCGCAACCGCCGAGGGTCTGAAATACCCACAATGATCGGCGGGCCCACCGCCGCAAAGAAGAGCATCGACCGGAGGAACCATCGCATGAGCACCGCCCTGACCCCCGAGCAGGTCGCCGCCTTCGAGCGCGACGGCTACATCGTGCTGCGCGGCCTGTTCGACGCCGAGGAGGTCGACCTGCTGCGCCGCGCCATGGAGGAGGATCCGTCGGTCCGCGACCACATGCTGGTGCGCGCCGACGGCGAGGGCGGCGGCACCAGGATCGCGCTGTGGAACCGCGCCGGCGACAGCGTCTACGGCCTGGCGGCGCGCTCGGACCGCATGGTCGACGCCGCCGAAGCCCTGCTGGGCGGGCCGGTCTATCATTTCCAGTCGAAGCTGACGGCCAAGGACGCCGGCGGCGGCGGCGCCTGGGAATGGCACCAGGACTACGGTTACTGGTACTACAACGGCTGCCTGTACCCGCGGCTGCTGAGCTGCATGATCGCGCTCGACCGCACCGACCGCGGCAATGGCTGCCTGCAGTTCCTCAAGGGCTCGCACCATCTCGGGCGGGTCGAGCACGTGCAGATCACGCCGGAGCAGAACGGCATCGACCCGGCCCGCGTGGCCGCCGCCGAGCAGCGGCTGGAACGGGTGTACGCCGAGCTCGACCCCGGCGACGTGGTGATCTTCCACTGCAACCTGTTCCACCGCTCCGACCAGAACCGCTCGGACCGCCGGCGCTGGACCCTGATCGTCTGCTACAACCGGGTCGACAACGACACCATCACCAAGGACGACGACCGCTACTACGTGCCGCTGGAGCGGGTGCCCGACGGCGCGCTCAAGGCGGCCGGGCTGAAGTTCGCCGACGCCGGAAACGCCGAGCACTTCACCAGCAAGCCCTACGTGCCGAAGGTCGGCGCTGCGGAGTAGGGGGCGGAGCGGCGCGGCCGTCCGTAGCCTCCTCTGACCGGCCACCCGACGGTCAGGGGGCAAGCATCGGGCACACCGATCAAGCCGAGTCGAATTCTCCGACGTTCGCCTCGATCCAGTCGGTCAGATGTTTGGCGAACCCCTCCGCAGCAGGCGAGAGAGCACGCCGCGTCGACCGGTAGAGGCAGACCTGCCGGATCGATTCCGGCTCCACGATGCGCTTCATCACCAGCCCGAGCCGCCGCGCCAGGATGCCCACATAGGCCGGCGACAGCGTCACCGCCGGCCCGACGGCAGCGATGCCGAGGGCCGTCGAGATGTGATCCACTACCTGGGACGGTGTGATGCGCTCCTCCTCCGGCAAATTGCTCCGCATGCGGGCGACACTGCGCTCGTGGTCACGGCCGGCGGCGACCATCGGCAGGCCGCGCAGGTCCTCCCACTCGACGACTGGCTTGCCGGCAAGCCCGTGTTCGGGCGCGCACCACAGAACCCAGGGGCTGTCGAACAGTGGCAGCCGCTCGACGTCGTCGCCATGCGGGCGGTCCGGGCCGATCGACAGATCGACCTCGCCGGTCGCCACCACGTCCACCAGGCGCTCGACGGCGGCGTCGCGGATCGCGACGACCACCTTCGGGTGCCTCTTGGCGTAGGGCTCGATGATCCTCGGCAGCATCATCCCGGCGATCACCTGGGGGGCGGCGACGCGGATCATGCCGGCGGCTTGATTGCGCAGATCCTCGGCGGCGATCTCCGCCAAGCCCGCGTATCTCAGCACCGCTTCCGCCGAGCTCAGCAGCTCCCGGCCCGGGCCCGAGAGCTCGACCTTGCGCGTGCTGCGGTCGAACAGCCGCAGGCCCAGGGAATTCTCCAGCTCGACCACCAGCTGGCTGACCGCCGACGGCGTCAGGCCCATGCGGTTGCCGGCCTCGGTGAAGCTCAGCGTCTCGGCGACGGTGACGAACGCCTCGAACTGGCGAAGCGTGAAGCGGGAGAGCGGCATCCGATCGGTCGATTTGTTAGGTCTTCTTCATAGTAGCCCAATATTCATCGTTTGTGTGCAACCGCCCTCCTGTGGACAGTTATCGCCAAGCGGATCCCGGCCCCGGCGGCCTTCCATGAAGATCCGGTCAGGATGACAAGCGAGGAAGCCCAAGTATGGCGTGCCACCTGGACGCAACGACCATTCGTGCCCTGGCGCTGGAACTGCACCGGTCTGAACAGTCCGGCGAACAGGTCGAGCATTTCTCGAAGCGTCACCCGGACATGACGATGGACGACAGCTACGCCATCCAGCGGGCCTGGGTCGAGGTGAAGCTGTCCGAGGGTCGACAGGTGAAGGGCCACAAGATCGGCCTGACCTCGCGGGCGATGCAGGTGTCCTCGCAGATCGACGAGCCTGACTATGGCTGCCTGCTCGACGACATGTTCTTCCGCGACGGCGGAGACATCCCGACGGCACGTTTCATCAAGCCGCGGGTGGAGGTCGAGCTGGCCTTCATCCTCGGTCGCCGCCTGGCCGGGCCGGACGTCACGATCTTCGACGTGCTGGCTGCGACCGACTACGTGGTGCCGGCGCTGGAGATCATCGACGCGCGCATCGAGCAGCTCGACCGGACCACCGGTGCGCCCCGCAAGGTGCTCGATACGATTGCCGACAACGCCGCCAACGCCGGTGTGGTGCTGGGCGGTCGGCCGGTGAAAGCGGACGCGGTGGATCTGCGCTGGTGCGGTGCCCTGCTGTACCGCAACGGCGTGATCGAGGAATCCGGGCTGGCTGCCGCGGTGCTGAACCATCCGGCCAACGGCGTGGCGTGGCTGGCCGGCAAGCTCGCGCCGCACGACGAAGGGCTGGAGGACGGCGAGGTCGTGCTGGCCGGCTCCTTCACCCGCCCGGTCGCCATGAGCCGGGGCGACGTGTTCCACGCCGATTACGGCCCGCTCGGCTCGATCGTCCTGAAGATGGTCTGAGCCCATGCGTACGCCCGACAACGGCTTCAAGCAGGCGCTCGCGCGCGGCGAGACACGGATCGGGCTGTGGCTCGCCCTGGCCGACGCCTACGCCGCCGAGCTGTGTGCCGGCAGCGGTTTCGACTGGCTGTTGATCGACGGCGAGCACGCGCCGAACGACCTGCGGAGCATCCTCGCCGCCTTGCAGGCGGTGGCGCCGTACCCGGTGCATCCCGTCGTGCGCCTGCCGCACGGCGATCCGGCGCTGATCAAGCAGGTGCTCGATCTGGGTGCCGCGACGCTGCTGGTGCCGATGGTGGAGACAGCGGAACAGGCGCACACACTGGCGCGCGCCATGCGCTACCCGCCCGCGGGCACCCGAGGGGTGGGCAGCGGGGTCGCGCGCTCGTCGCGCTGGACGCGCTTCCCGGGGTATCTGCGCGAGGCCGACGACCGGGTCTGCCTCCTGGTGCAGGTCGAGTCCGAGACGGGGCTGGCGCAGCTCGAGGCCATAGCGGCGGTCGACGGCGTCGACGGCGTGTTCATCGGCCCGGCCGATCTGGCGGCATCGATGGGCCATCTCGGCCGGCCCGACGCGCCGGAGGTCAGGTCGGCGATCGACGCCGCCATCGCCGCGATCCTGAAGGCCGGCAAGGCGCCGGGCATCCTGGCGACCGACCCCGTCCTGGCGCGGCACTACCTGCAACTCGGCGCGCGCTTCGTGGCGGTCGGCGTCGACACGACCCTGCTCGCCCGCTCGACGGCCGCCCTCGCGGCGTCCTTCGTCGCGCCGCCAGCGGACAAACCTTCGCTCGAGGACCTGCGCGCGGCGTTCTCCGGACGCCTTCTGACCGGCGAAGACGAGATGGAGCCGTTCCTGGTGGACTGGCGCCGGCGCTGGCGCGGACGGGCGCTCGCGGTCGCCCAGCCCGACACCACGCTGGACGTCGCCGCCGTGCTGTCCTGGTGCAACCGCAACCGGGTTCCCGTGGTTCCGCAGGGCGGAAACACCGGGCTCTCGGGCGGCTCGGTGCCGGATGGCAGCGGACGCGCCATCGTGCTGTCGCTGACGCGGCTGTCGCGCATCCGCGCCGTCGATCCGGTCAACAACACGATCACCGTGGAGGCCGGCTGCACTCTGCAGCAGGTGCAGGAGGCGGCACGCGCCGCCGGGCGACTGTTCCCGTTGAGCCTGGCGGCGGAAGGCACCTGCACGATCGGCGGCAATCTCGCGACGAACGCCGGCGGGGTGCGGGTGCTTCGCTACGGCAACGCCCGCGAGCTCTGTCTCGGCCTGGAGGCGGTCACGCCCTCCGGCGAGGTCTGGGACGGGCTGCGGGGACTGCGCAAGGACAACACCGGCTACGACCTCCGCGATCTCTACATCGGCTCGGAGGGAACGCTGGGAGTCATAACCGCGGCGGTCCTGAAACTGCATCCGCTTCCGGCCGTGGAGACCGCCGCCTTCATAGCTGTGCCCGACTTGGAGGCGGCTGTCAGGGTGCTGGAGCTCGGCCAGCAGCGGCTGAACGCGGAGTTGACCGCCTTCGAGCTGCTCAGCGAGGAATGCCTGGGCCTGGTGCTCAAGCACATGCCCGCCCTGCGCCGCCCCCTGGCGGAGCCCTCGCCTTGGTACGTGCTGATCGGCGTGTCCAGCAGCCGCGCCGAGGGCCAGGCCTCGCAGAGCCTCATGGACCTGCTGGAGGCGGCGCTGGAACGCGGCTGGGTCACCGACGCGACTGCCGCGCAGTCGCTCGGGCAGGTTAAGGACCTCTGGGCGCTGCGCGAGAACACCTCGGAGGCACAGGCCCACGAAGGTCCGACGATCAAGCACGACATATCGCTGCCGATCTCCGCGATCCCGGAGTTCGCCATCGGCACGGGCGAGGCGATCGCTTCCGGATATCCCGGAGTCCGGCTGGCCGTTCTCGGGCATCTCGGCGACGGCAACCTGCACTACAACCTGCTGCCCGCTGCCGACCGCTGCGGCCCCGAGCATGCCGAGGCGTTCCGTGCGCTCGAGGCGCCGATCAACCGCCTGGTGCACGACGCGGTGGCCCGCTTCGGCGGCTCGGTGTCGGCGGAGCACGGCCTGGGCGTCCTGCGGCGTGCCGAGGCCGCCCGCTACAAGTCGCCGGTCGAGCTGCGGCTGATGCGGACGGTCAAGGACGCCCTGGATCCGCTCGGCCTCATGAACCCCGGAAAGCTGTTCGCGTGAAGGAAACCACGATGACAGACGCGCTCCACATCGCGGGCATCGCCGTCTCGCCCGACCACTACATCGATAGGCGGCGGGTCCCGTCCCCGACCGGCTTCGACCTGTTCTCGCCGATCGACCGGTCGACGCTCGGCCGGGTCGCCGAGGGCACGCCGGAGCACGTGAATGCGGCGATCGCCGCGGCGCAAGCGGCGTTCCCGGCCTGGGCGGCGCTGCCCGCCGAGGCGCGGCGCGACCATCTCCATCGCTTCGCCGAGGAGATCGGGGCGCGTGCCGACGCGTTCTGCCTGGTCGAGTCGACCGACGCCGGCGTCCTGCTTTCGCGCATGCGCCACGGGGTGGTGCCGCGGGCAATGCAGAACCTGACCTTCTTCGCCGACCACGCGCTGTCCCTGCAGGACCGGGTCATCGAGACAGCGCAGGCGACCCACCGGGTGCGCCACGATCCCGCCGGGGTGGCGGCGATCATCACGCCGTGGAACGCGCCGCTGATGCTGACGACCTGGAAGCTCGGCCCGGCGCTGGCCGCCGGCAACACCGTGGTCGTCAAGCCGCCGGAGTGGGCGCCGCTGACCTGCTCGCTGCTGGCCGACGCGGCGCATGCCGCCGGCCTGCCCGCCGGAGTGTTCAACATCGTGCAGGGCACGGGGGCGAACACCGGTGCCGCCCTGGTGTCCGACCCGCGGCTGGCACGGATCTCCTTCACCGGCTCGGTGCCGACCGCCAAGTGGATCGCCCAGGCCGCCGGCGCCAACCTGGTGCCGTGCAGCTTCGAGCTCGGTGGCAAGTCGCCGTTCATCGTGCTGGAGGATGCCGACCTCGACGGGGCCGCGGCGACTGGCGCGCTGATGTACCGCAACGCCACGCAGGTCTGCCTGGCTGGCACCCGCTTCCTGGTACACGAGGCCATCGCCGACGCCTTCGTCGAGCGCATGCGCGGCTATGTCGAGAATCTGCGCGTCGGCGACCCGCGCGAGGAGACGACCGAGGTCGGACCGATCATCCACCCGCGCCAACTCGAGCGGGTCAAGGGCTTCGTCGAGCGCGCCGTGGCCGGCGGGGCCGAGGTGCTGTGGGGTGGGGAGACGCACCCGGCGGGCGGGTTGTACTACCGGCCGACCATGCTCACGAACGTGCGGCAGGATTCCGAGATCGTGCAGAACGAGGTCTTCGGCCCGGTCCTGACCCTGCAGACCTTCGCCTCGGACGACGAGGCGGTCGCACTGTCCAACGACGTCGACTACGGCCTCGGCGGCGTGTGCTACGGCGCGACCGAGCGCGCGGCGGCGGTGGCCGATCGGGTTCGCACCGGCTTCATCTGGGTCAACTCCTTCGGCATTCGCGACCTGGCGGCCCCGTTCGGCGGCTGCAAGAGGTCCGGCATCGGGCGCGAAGGCGGCGACTGGAGCTTCGAGTTCTTCTGCGACGTGAAGGACGTGGTGCTGCCGAAGAAGCCGTTCCGCGCCAGTTTCAGTCAGCGATAAGGAGACATGTCATGGGAAAGATCGTTGGTTCGGCCATCGTGTCCCACCACCCCGGCCTCATGCAGTGCGAGGACTTCCGACGCATGATGGGAGCGGGCCAGGACTCCGACCTGATCGCAGGCTACGAGCGGCTCCGCCACAAGATCGAGGCGGTCAAGCCCGACGTCGTCGTGATTTTCGACTCCCATTGGTTCACCACCGGCTACCACCTGGTCGACGGGGGCGCCCATTACGAGGGGGTCTACACCTCCGACGAGATGCCTTGGTACCTGTACGGCGTTCCGTACAACTACCGGGGCCACCCCGCGTTCGCCCTCGACATCGAGGCGGTGTCGAAGGAAATGGGCGGCTACAACCGCGCGATCGCCCACTCCGGCCTGGAGCGCCAGTACGCGACCCTCAACCTGATCAAGCATCTCCGTTTCGAGCTCAGCGATACCCCCGTCGTTTCCGCCAGCTCCTGTCAGAACTGCCGGCCCGAGCACTTCCTGCAGTCCGGTGCGGTGATCGGCGAGGCGATCCGGCGCAGCGACCTGAACGTCGTGCTGTTGGCGTCGGGCGCGCTCAGCCACCGCTTCGTCGACATCGACTGGAAGCCGAACCACCCGCGGATCTTCCACGAGAGCAACCTGTCGTCGCCGGAGAACCTGGCCAGCGACAAGAAGGCGATCGCGCTGATGCAGGACGGGCGTCACGACCGGATCCTGGAGGATTGGGACAGCGATTTCCGCAAGGCGCACTGGGAAGCCTTCGGCGCCCACTACCTGCAGATGCTGGGGGCGATGGGCGGGGCCGAATGCCGTGCCAAGGGGGAGCCGCTGTCGGCTTACGAGAACGCCCGCGGCACCGGGAACATCCATGTCTGGTTCGACGCGTGAGGGCCGGGTGATGACGTTCGAATTTCCGATCGGAGAGTTGCCCGCCGTTCTGCGGGGCCCCCGCGTCGAGCGGCGCCGCTTGCTGATCGGTGGCAGCGCCTTCTGGGGCACGGTGATCGAGACCGGTGCCGACGTGGGCAAACTTCAGCTCGACGACGGCCGTGTGATCGATGCCGAGACCGCCTGCTACCTGCCGCCGGTCAGCCCGAGCAAGATCATCGCGGTGCACATCTCCTATAGCTCGCGCAGCATGGAGACCCGCAACCGGCCGAAGCCGACCGAGACGCCGACCTATTTCACCAAGCCGCCGAGCTCGCTCAACGGCCATCGCGGCCAGATCCTGAAGCCGGCCGACTGCAGCTACCTGAACTACGAGGGCGAGTATGCGGTCGTGATCGGTCGGACCTGTCGCAACGTCACGCCGGACGAGGCCTGGGACTGCATGGCGGGCTTCTGCCCGGCCCTCGACATGGGCCTGCAGAACTTCCGGGACACCGACCAGGGCAGCATGCTGCGGGTAAAGGGGGCCGACACCCTGCTGCCGATCGGCCCCGGCATCGTGCGCGGCGTGAACCTGCTCGAGGAGACGCTGCGCACGACGGTGAACGGGCAGGTCGTGCAGGAGGCGCATATCGGCGAGGAGACGATCTGGGGGCCGCACTACGTGATTGCCGACCTCGCGCGCCACATCACCCTGGTCGCCGGTGACGTGATCCTGATGGGCACGCCCTGCCACTCGCGCTCGGTCGACGCCGGCGACGTGGTCGCCTGCGAGATCACCGGTATCGGGCGGGTCGAAGGCACGGTGACCGCCATCCCGGCACCAAGGGCGAGTGCACTCGGCGTCGGCGCGCCGCCGACCGACAGCGACGAGGTGCGACGGGTCGCGCTGGGCTTCGACGAGCGCGTGCCGGAGCGCTTCAAGGACAATCTGCGCAAGGCGAGGCAGCGGTCGTGAAGACGGTCTGCATCGTCGGCGCCGGGGCCATCGGCGGGTTCATCGGCGCCCGGCTGGCCGCGACCGGACAGGTCTCGGTCGGCGCCGTGGCGCGGGGGGACACCCTTCAGGCCCTGTCCACCCACGGCTGGCGGCTGCGGCAAAGCGGTGGGATGGTCGGCGGCCCGGCGATCGCGTCGGACGATCCGGCCAAGCTCGGGGCGCAGGACTTGGTGATCATCGCCGTCAAGGGACCGGCCATGCCGGCGGTGGCCGGGACCATCACGCCTCTGATCGGTCCCGACACCGTCGTGCTGCCGGCGATGAACGGCCTTCCCTGGTGGTTCGGAGACGGTGTTCAGGCGCTTGACGGCCCGCCTCTGGAGAGCGTCGACCCTGACGGCGCCATCGCCGCGGCCATCCCGGCACACCACGTGCTCGGCTGCGTCGTGCACGCCGCCGCGGCTGTCACCGAGCCCGGCCTGGTGGAGCACCGGATGGGCAACGGTCTGATCGTGGGCGAGCCGGACGGGTCCGCCTCGGACCGGCTGGCAACGGTCTCCGCCCTACTCACGGAGGCCGGCTTCGACGTCACCGTGTCCGGCAGCATCCGCCGCGAGATCTGGTACAAGCTGTGGGGCAACCTGACCATGAACCCGGTGTCGGCGGTCACCGGGGCGACCGCCGACCGCATCCTGGACGACCCGCTGGTCCGGGCGTTCTGTTCGGCGGCGATGCGCGAGGCCTCGGCGATCGGCGAGCGGATCGGCTGCGTGATCGACCAGAGCCCGGAAGACCGCCACGAAGTGACCCGCAAACTCGGCGCTTTCAAGACCTCGATGCTGCAGGACGCCGAGGCCGGCCGCCCGCTGGAGCTGGACTCGATCGTTGCCGTGGTGTCGGAGATCGGCCGGCGGGTCGGCGTCGACACGCCCAACGTCGACGCCTTGCTCGGCCTGACCCGCCTGTTCGGGCGGGTACGGGGCCTCTATCCGCAGTAGCATGGCGACGGTTACCGGCAACGGAGGGACGGCCGATGGCACAGGTCTTCTTCATTCCTCATGGCGGAGGACCTCTGCCGCTGCTCGGTGACCCCGGCTATGCGCGCTTGGCGTCGATGCTTCGCGCCCTGCAGCCGAGGCTCGACGGCAGCAAGGCCATCATCCTGGTAACGGCGCATTGGGAGGCGGAGCAGCCTCGCCTGGCGACAAGCCCACACCCCGGCATGCTGTTCGACTACTACGGTTTCCCCGAGGAGTCCTACCGCTACGGCTACCCGGCGCCCGGCGCACCGGACCTCGTCGAGCCTGTCGTATCGGCGCTGGCCGCCCAGGGGATCGGCGCGCAGCTCGATCCCGAGCGGGGTTTCGATCACGGCACCTTCGTCCCGATGATGCTGATGCGGCCGGAAGCCGACATCCCGATCCTTCAGATGTCCCTGATGTCCTCGCTGGATGCGGAACGGCATCTGGCGGTCGGGAGGGGCCTCGCCGCACTGCTCGACCAGGACATTACCCTGATCGGCTCCGGCTTCAGCTTCCACAACATCCAGGCCCTGATCGGCCGCTCACGCGTCGACCGCGAAGCCGGTTACGCCCTGGCCAAGTCCTTCCATGACTGGATCGACGAGGCGGTGTGCGGCGAGGGCCTGCGCGCCGACCAGCGTGCCGAGCGGCTCGCGGCCTGGGAAACGGCGCCGGGCGCACGGTTCTGCCACCCGCGCGAGGAACATCTGCTGCCGCTGCACGTCTGCCTCGGCGCGGCAATCGAGGCCGGGATGGCCGTGACGAAGATCTTCGGCGAGCCGGTCAAGGGATACCAGACATCGGGCTATCACTGGCAGGCTGCGTAGTCACCCGCGGCTCGGGCCACTGGCTCGCGCTCCCTTGGGCGGACAACCGCTACACGGATCCGCTCCCGCCCGGTTCCGGCCCCGCGCCGGCGCCCCTACGACCGCCAGCCCAGCAGGCGCTTCTCGATCTGGCCGATCGCCGAGCTGACGACCACGCCCAGCAGCGACAGGATCACCACCCCGGCGAACAGCCGCTCCAGGTCGTACAGCGCCCCGGCCTCCAGGATGTAGGCGCCGATCCCGTACTCGGCGCCCAGCATCTCGGCGGCGACCAGCAGGATGATGGCGATGGCGAGGCTGATGCGCAGCCCGGACAGGATCCCCGGCATGGCGCCGGGCAGCACGATCTTCAGTACGATCGACCGCCACGACAGCCCGAAGCTCTGGCCCATGCGGATCAGCGACCGGTCGACGTTGTCGACCGCGCCGTAGGTCGCCACCACGGTCGGCGTGAAGGTGCCGAACGCGATCAGAGCGTATTTCGAGCCCTCGTCGATCCCGAACCAGATCACGAACAGCGGCAGGAGCGCGATCTTCGGGATCGGGAAGATCGCCGCGACCACCGGCACCAGGGCGGCCCGGACATGCGAGAACAGCCCGATCAGGATGCCGAGCGTGACCCCGAAGCTGGCGCCGATGGCGGCGCCGACCACCAGCCGCGACAGCGACGGCGCCAGGTGCTTGAACAACAGCCCGCTCTGCCAGAGCTCGACGAACACGCCCAGCACGTCGGACGGCCGCGGCAGGGTCAGGGCCGAGATCCAGCCGGCGCGCGTGCCCCACTCGACGAACGCGATCGCCAGGGCGAATACCACCGCCCCGGCCCAGCGGTTGGCCTTCGGCGCGAACCCGCCGCCGCGGAAGCGGACCTCGACCGGCGCCTGGCCCGGGGCCGTCGCTTCAGACATCGATCAACTCCTCGTCGGCGGCGCGGGCCTCCTCGCGCATCAGGGTCCACAGGTGCTGCCGGGCGGCCTCCAGCTCGGGGTCGGCATAGCCGCGCTCGGCCAGCGGCTTGTCGATCTCGACCACCTCGCGGATCCGGCCGGGGCGGCGCGACAGCACCGCGATGCGGTGCCCCAGCCGGACCGCCTCGGCCAGGTTGTGGGTGACGTACACCGCGGTGAACGGCTGCCGCGCCCACAGCCCGACCAGGTCGTCCATCAGCAGCTCGCGGGTCTGGGCGTCGAGTGCCGACAGCGGCTCGTCCATCAGCATGACCGCCGGGTTCACCGCCAGCGCGCGGGCGATCGCGACCCGCTGCTTCATGCCGCCGGACAGCTGCTTGGGCAACGCCCGGCCGAAATCCGTCAGCCGGGTGCGGGCCAGCACGTCGGCGATGATCGCGTCGGCCCGCGCCCCGCGGATGCCGTGGTCCTCCAGCACCAGCGAGACGTTGCCGCGCACGGTCCGCCACGGCAGCAGCGCGAAGTCCTGGAACACGTAGGTCAGCGGGTTCAGGCAGCCTTCCGGCGGCGAGCCGAGCTGCAGGACGCGGCCCGCCGACGGGCGCTCCAGCCCGCCGATGAACCGCAGCAGCGTGGACTTGCCGCAGCCCGACGGCCCGACCAGGCAGACGATCCGGCCGGTCGGGACCTCGAGCGAGATGTCGCGCAGCACCTCGGTGCCGCCGTAGGCATGGCTGATGGCGTCGAGACGGATGTCCATGGCGGGCCCTTCTCCGGCACGCGCCCGGGGGGCGGCGCCGCGGTTGCGGGCGCCGCCTCCGGGGCTGGGCTCAGGCCTCGAAGGTCTCGACGTAGCTGGTGTCGAGCAGGGTATCGAGGGTGATCTTGGCGTCGACCAGGCCCTCGGCCTGGAACCACTCCAGCTGGTCGCGGACCGAGGCGACGTTCAGGGCGGCGTTCTCGTTCAGCCGCATCGTGCCGTTGATGATCGAGGGGGCGGCCTTCTCGCGCGGCTGGTCCTCGTAGACGTATTTGTGGATCAGGTCGACCATGGCGTTCACGCCGGCCTCGCCGCCGGCCTTGTCGATCATCGCGGCGTTGTAGTCGTGCACGCCCTTGCCGAAGGCGGCGAGGAACCCCTTGGTCTTGTCGCGCTCGCCGGCGGCGTTCTTCGCCGAGGTGAACACCGTCGTCACCTGGTAGCGCGGCAGGTAGTCGGAGATGTTGCCGATGACGTGCACCGCGCCGGAGCCGGCCAGCGGCTTGGCGATGTGCGGCACGATGACCCAGGCGTCGATCTGGCCGGACTTCAGCGCGCCGATGATGGCGCCGACCTTCTGCAGCGGCTTGAACGACATCTGCACGCCCTCGGCGGCGGCGACCTTGGAGCCCATGTAGTGGAACGAGGAGCCGGCCGAGGTCATGCCGAAGGTCCGGCCGCCGAGCTGCTTCGCCGACGTCAGCCCGGCCTTGAAGGCGGCGTCCGAGGCCAGGATCTTCTGGCCGTCGATGCCGGGTTCCTCCGACAGCGCGCCGCCGATCACCTTGATCGCGCCCTTGTCGGCAAGCGACACCAGGCCGCCGGAGATCGCGGTGACCGCATAGTCGACGTCGCCGCTGGCGATCGCCACGGCCATCGGCTGGGCCGCCTGGAAGAACTTCAGCTCGACGTCGAGGCCGGCCTCGGCGAAGTAGCCGCGCTCGAGTGCGACGAAGCTGCCGGCATGGCTGGTGAAACGCAGCGCGCCGACCACGATCTTGCGGTTCTGGGCAACCGCCGGGGCGGCCAGCCCGGTCGCCGCGGCGGCGCCGATCAGCCCGAGCGCCCGGCGTCTGTTCAGTTGGATCATCGTCTCCTCCCTCTGTGGTCTTGGTTGCGGTCTTGTCTCACGCGCCGAGATCGGCGGATATCTCCGCCTCCAGGCAGGCCAGGGCGCGCGGCGCGTCGCGCTTCAGGATGGCGTCGCGCAGCGCCTCGCGGCGGGCCGTGCGCGCGGCGAAGTCGATCCGGCCCTCGCGCAGCAGGGCCAGTCTGAACCGGCGCGACTGGTTGTAGAACTGGCCGGTCAGCCCGGTCAGCCGCGGCGAGTCGCCGGCCTCGGTCAGCGCCAGCGCGAGGTCCCGGCAGGCCTCGTCCCATTGCAGCGCGGTCACGTCGTCCGGGCTGGCCTGGACCGCCGCATCGGCCCGGCCGACCGCGTGCAGCGCGGCGACCACGCGGGATTCCCAGGCGACGCCACCGCGCTCCAGCGAGCGGGCCAGGCCGAGCCGCTCGACCTGCAGCCGCATCAGCAGGATGTCGCGCAGGTCGTCCTCGGTCGCCGAGGCGACGCGGAAGCCGCGCTGGCTGGTGGCCTCGACCATGCCTTCGGCGGCCAGCACCCGCAGGGTCTCGCGCATGGAATGGTTGGAGCCGCCGTAACGCTGGCGCAAGCCCTCGATCTTCAGCTTCTGGTCGGGCCGCAGGACGCCGAACGCGATGTCCCGGCGGATGGCGGAGGCGAGAACGGCGACGACGGTGTCGTCCTCGTCGTTTCGTCCACCGAACAGCATAACGCCTCCCGTTCCCCGGAATATTGGATGTTCTATCGAGGCCCTGCCGACCCGAGTCAAGGGCGGCGGCCGCCACCCCCGAATCGTTGACGCCGCGGCCTTCGCGCACTAACCCTCGTCCTCCCGTTCACCCTGGAGGCAGACATGTCCGCCACTTCGCTCCGACCGCTCGCCGAGAACGCCCGCGCCTGGCCGTTCGAGGAGGCGCGCAAACTGGTCGAGCGGATCGGCGGCAAGGCGCCGGACAAGGGCTACGTGCTGCTGGAGACCGGCTACGGCCCGTCCGGCCTGCCGCACATCGGCACGTTCGGCGAGGTGGTGCGCACCACCATGGTGCGGCGCGCCTTCGAGCAGCTCTCGGACGTGCCGACCCGGCTGTTCGCGTTCTCCGACGACATGGACGGCCTGCGCAAGGTGCCGGACAACATCCCCAACAAGGAGCTGATCCGCCCGCATCTCGGCAAGCCGCTCACGCAGGTGCCGGACCCGTTCGGGACCCATGAGAGCTTCGGCGCCCACAACAACGCCCGCCTGCAGGCGTTCCTCGACAGCTTCGGCTTCGAGTACGAGTTCAAGAGCGCCACCGCCTGCTACAAGAGCGGCGAGTTCGACGCCGCCCTGCTGAGCGTGCTCAGGCACTACGACGCGGTCATCAAGGTGGTGCTGCCGACCCTGGGGGCCGAGCGCCAGGCCACCTACTCGCCGTTCCTGCCGGTCTGCCCGCGCACCGGCGTGGTGCTGCAGGTGCCGATCGTCGAGCGCGACGTCGCGGCCGGCACGGTCTCCTACGACGACCCGGAGACCGGCGACCTGGTCACCGTCCCGGTCACCGGCGGCGCCTGCAAACTGCAGTGGAAGTGCGACTGGGCGATGCGCTGGACCGCGCTCGACGTCGACTACGAGATGTCGGGCAAGGACCTGATCGACTCGGTCAAGCTGTCCAGCCGGATCGAGACCATCCTCGGCGGCCGGCCGCCCGAAGGCTTCAACTACGAGCTGTTCCTGGACGAGCAGGGCCAGAAGATCTCCAAGTCCAAGGGCAACGGCCTGTCGGTCGAGGAGTGGCTGGCCTACGGCCCGCCGGAGAGCCTGGCGCTGTTCATGTACCAGCAGCCGCGCCGGGCCAAGCGCCTGTACTTCGACCAGATCCCGAAGGCGGTCGACGACTACCTGACGTTCCTGGCCAAGGTGCAGGACGAAGAGCCGGCCCAGCGGCTGGAGAACCCGGCTTGGCACATCCACGAGGGCGCTCCGCCGGCGGCCGAGTCATCGGGGCTGTCGTTCGGCCTGCTGCTGAACCTGGCGAGCGTGTGCCACGCCGAGGACAAGGCGGTGATCTGGGGCTACGTGACCCGCTACGCGCCGGGCGCCAGCCCGGAGGCCAACCCGCTGCTCGACCGGCTGGTCGGCTACGCGGTGCGCTACTACCAGGACTTCGTGCGGCCGGCTAAGACCTACCGGGCGCCGACCGAGGTCGAGCGCGCCGCGCTGGAGGAGCTGAAGTCGGCGCTGCAGAACACCGCCGCCGGGACCTCGGCCGAGGACCTGCAGACCGAGGTCTACGAGATCGGCAAACGGCACCCGTTCGAGAACCTGCGCGACTGGTTCAAGGCGCTGTACGAGGTCCTGCTCGGGCAGTCCCAGGGCCCGCGCTTCGGCTCGTTCGTGGCGCTGTACGGCATCGCCGAGACCGCGACGCTGATCGACCGGGCGCTTAAGGGCGAGGACCTGGCGGCGTAGCCGCCCACTCGGCATGGGTCCCGGATCCGCCGCGCCTGCGGCCCGCCGGTCCGGGATGAGGGAAGCCATAGGCGTTTGCCTTCACCCCCTCATCCCGGCCGCAGCGGCGGAGCCGCGTAGAGCCGGGACCCACGACGCGACAGGCACGCCCCCCTTTACCAGCAGCGCCCCCACGGGAACGCCGAGAACCGGTCGCAGCCGAAGCGGGCGCGGTTGGCGTCGTCGCTGCGGCGCTGCGCCATGCCCTGGTCGATGCAGCTCTGCAGGTTGCGGCGCTGGGCCTCGCGCAGCCAGGTCACCGGCACGTCGGCGGCGTAGCCGAAGCCGCGCAGCCGCTGGCACACGAACTCGTCGTTCTGCCGGGCGATCACCTGCGGCGGCATGGCGCGCGCCTGCTGCAGCTGGCCGATCCCGGCGCAGCCGGCCAGCAACAGGGCGAGGCCCAGTACGGCGAACGGCGGGGTGAGGCGGCGGTCGGTCATGGCTCCCTCCGGGCGACCCCTGTCATGTGGTGGCGCGGCACCCGACAGGGAACGGCGACCGGGAACGGCAGTGCGCCGTCAGGCCTCGGCGTGGCCTTCCAGCGCCTCGGTCGAGGGCGCCCCGGCCGGATCCACCGCGCGCTGCAGGTAGCCGTCCATGACCGGCTGCCAGCGCTCCCAGGCGGTGCGCAGGTCGGCGATCGGCCGGGCCGACAGGTCGACCCGCAGGTCGACGACCGGGAAGCTCCAGCCCGGCGCGCACACCAGCACCGCCGCCGACTGCAGCGGGTCGAGCTCGCCGCCCTCGGCCTCGCCGGCCTCCAGCGCCTGGATCAGCCGGTCGGCCAGCTCGGCCGGCGGATCGGTCTCGAAGCCGGCGGCGATCGCCGCGACCACGGCCTCGCTCTTCACCCAGTTGCCGATCACCACCGCACCGTCGAGCGCCATGCCATCGGCCGGCGGGGCCACGTCGCTGCCGGTCCAGTGGGCGACGTCGCCGGCGGCGGTGATCGCCGCGACCTGCCGCCAGCTCGCCTCCGGTGTCGATGCCACCAGGCCGTCGATGGTCTGCCGGGCGCTGCGCCCAGCCGCCAGCAGGTCGAGGCCGAGCGGCCCGAGTCGCGGATCGGTGCGGGCCTGTGTGAGGATCGCGCCGACGCCGGGCCGCAGGTGCGGGCAGCGCCCGCCGGCGCCGATCGACGAGGTGGCCAGCGCCACCCCGAACTGCCCGGTCCGGGGACAGTGCCCGGCGATCGAGAAGGTCATGTTGCGCTCCGTCGTCATCCGCCTTGTGGCGGAGAGTGCGCACGGAAGATCGGGCGCGGCCGGTGGGTTCCGGCTCGACCGCGCCGAGGGCGGCGCGGTCGTCCGGAATGACGACAGGAGGGTGGATCGGTGTGTGGACCCTCTTCCTGTCGTCATTCCGGACCGGACCGCCATCGGCGGACCGGAGCCGGAACCCACGAAGCGACGTGCGCCCCGCGAAGGGTCAGGCGTCGCCGTGGGCGAACGCCCAGTACAGCTCCTTGGCCTTGGCTGCGACCGGGCCCGGCTGCAGATCCTGGTCCTCGAACTTGGTCAGCGGCTGCACCTTGCCGTGGTTGCCGGTCGAGAAGATCTCGTCCGCCTCCTTCAGGTCAGCGACCGTCACCGTGCGCTCGTGCACCTTGTAGCCGGCCTTGGCCAGCAGCCCGAGGATCCGCTGGCGGGTGATGCCGTTCAGGAAGGTGCCGTTCGGGATCGGGGTGTGGACCTCGCCGTCCTTGGCGAACACCAGGTTGGCGGTCGCGAACTCGGCGACGTTGCCGATCGGGTCGAGCACCACGGCGTTGTTGAAGCCCTTGTCGACGGCCTCCTTCAGCGCCCGGCCGGCGTTGGCGTACAGGCAGGCGGCCTTGGCGTCGGTCGGCGCCTGGTCGGGGGCGGGCCGGCGCTTGGTCGACACGCAGGCGGTGAAGCCGGCGTCGCCCGGCAGCGGGCTCTCGAACACGTTCAGCAGGAACCGGGTGGAATCCGGGTCCGGGTAGATCCAGCCGGAATCGGCCCAGAACATCGGCTTGATGTAGAGCGCGGTGCTGCCGTCGAAGCGCGACACCGCGTCCTTGACGATCTCGACCATCTCCTCCGGCCGGATCTTCGGCTCCAGCATCATCTTGCGGGCCGAGGCGCAGGCCCGGGCGCAGTGCAGGTCGATGTCGGGGATCACGCCCTCGAACGCGCGGGCACCGTCGAAGATCAGCGAGCCGAGCCAGGTGGACTGGCTCATCGGCCCAAGCACCATCGGGTTGCCGTCGTGCCAGGTTCCGTCATCGACGTAGGTAACGGCCTTCATGCCAAGGACTCCGGTGTGTCGGGAATGTGGAATGGCTGGACCTTAGACCGGCCGGACCGGAATGCCAACGCGGCCGGGCCGGCCGATGGGGCCAAGCGGTGCCCTTCCGGTGGGGCAGCTTCCGGCGCCCGCCGGTGCGGTCTAGGCTTGCCGCAACGACAACGCCATCCGGGAGGACCCACCATGCCGCAGCACCCATCCGTCGACGACGTCGCCGACCCGTCCACCCTGTTCCGGCTCGACGGCAAGACCGCGCTGGTGACCGGGGCCGGCGGCGGCATCGGGGCGCTGGCCGCCAAGGTGCTGGCGCGCGCCGGCGCCAGGGTGGCGGCGACCGACGTCGACGCCGAGACCGCCGAGGCGACCGCCGCGACGATCCGCGGCGAGGGGCTGGAGGCCAGGGCCTACCGGCTCGACGTCGCCGACGAGGCCTCGGTGGTCGCGGCGTTCGAGGCGGCGAAGGCCGATCTCGGCCCGGTCGGGGTGCTGATCAACAACGCCGGCATCGCCAGGCGCAGCCGCACCGAGGAACTGGACCTCGCGACCTGGAACCAGGTGGTCGCGGTCAACATGACCGGGGTGTTCCTGTGCGCCCGCGAGGCCGCCAAGCAGATGCTGGAGATGGGCGAGGGCTCGATCGTCAACATCTCGTCGATGTGGGGCCACGTCGGCGGCGGCTTCTATCCGAACCTGTCGTACCACGCCACCAAGGGCGCGGTGGTCAACATGACCCGGGCGATGGCGGTCGAGTGGGGCGGCCGTGGCATCCGCGCCAACGACATCGCCCCGACCTTCCTGCGCACCGCCCTGACCGCGCCACTGTTCGCCGAGCCGGCGCTGATCGAGCGGTTCGACGAACTGACCCCGCTCGGGCGCACCGGCGTGCCGAACGACCTGGCCGGGGCGCTGATCTTCCTGGCCAGCCCGGCCTCGGCCTACGTCACCGGCCACTCCCTGCTGGTCGACGGCGGCTGGACGGCGCGCTGAACCTTTGCCGGTCGCCGGGCCGCTCTCAGTCGTCGAGCCGGTCGAAGAAGGCACGGGCGGCGTCGTCGTCGACCTCGTCGCCGGCGGCCTCGTCGCTCTCGAACAGGCCGGTCTCGCGGCGCTGCGCCGGCTCGTCCGCGGCCTTCGGGGCCGGTGTGGCGGTCGTCGCCCCCGGGCGTCCGGCCCGGCGCAGCAGCCCGCGGCGCTTGGCCTCGCTGCCGAACTCCTGCAGCTCGATCAGCGCCTTCAGGAACCCGGCCCGCTCGGCACCGTCGTCGATCGCGCGTTCGGCCAGCCGGGACATCGCCAGGATGTGGCCGCTGGCGATGCCGTGCTGGTCCATCAAGCGGCGAGCACGAGCCTGGGCACCGGAGAGCAGGGCCTTCAGTTCTTCGTCGTCGTAGTCTTTCGGGTGCTTGCCGGCGCCGTCGGTCGCCGTCTGGGAGGTGTCGACCATCAGACGTGTCGCTCCGATCCGGTGAGCGTTCCGGTTGTCGTGGTACGCTGACATGACATGCGTGACATGTGAGGGCGTCCGGCTCGAGGACAAGGCCGGGCTCGTCGGCGCAGCTCATCGGGAAGTCCGGCACCGGCTCGGACCAGGCGGATGTTCGCCTCCCCGACCCGATGGTTCGACGAGCCAGCCGGCCCCGGCCTTCAGCGGTGAAAGTCTGCCCTCTTGTGGGCTTCTTCGAACCGATCGAAAAATAAAAATCATGATTGTCTTGTGTCGACCACGGTAATGATCCATTTAAGGCAGGTCGATAGACGGTCGGATTATATGGGCCGGCGCAAGAATTTGCAGTGGCGCCACGTCGCAGTATTCTAACCTGGAAAATGCAACGTCGACAGTTCGCGGCAACGCGGACAGCAAATTCTTGTGTCTTAGGGGAACTCCCATGGCTACCGGAACCGTCAAATGGTTCAATGCACAGAAGGGCTTCGGGTTCATCGAGCCCGATGGCGGCGGCAGCGATGCCTTCGTGCACATCAGCGCCGTCGAGCGCGCCGGTCTCGGTACCCTGGTCGAGGGCCAGAAGGTCAGCTTCGAAGTGATGGCCGATCGCAAGACCGGCAAGATGGCGGTCGATACCCTGCGGGTCATGGACTGAACCGACAGTCTGGATCGTCTTGATCGAAGCGTCTTCCAGGAGAATGGACATGGCCAAGGGCCAGAAACGCGGCAACCGCGAGGTGCGCAAGCCGAAGGCGGTCAAGCAGCCCGCTGCGGCGGCGACGACCTTCCTGCCCAGCCGGGACAAGCCGATGCCGACGGCGGCGAAGAAGAAGCCGTAGCGAGGGGCCGGTGATTTCCGGCAACCCATCGACGGCCGACGCCGCTCGAACCGAGCTGCGGCGGGAGGTGGCGCGGTTCCAGGCGCCGGTTCTGGGCGACAGCCTGTCTCAGCTCGGCTCGTCGTTCGGCGGCTTTGTCGCCGTGTGGGCGGCGATGTACGTGCTGAGCGGTTCGTCGTTCTGGCTGGCCCTGGTGCTGGCACCGCTGGCCGCCGGTTTCCTGGTTCGCATCTTCATCATCCAGCACGACTGTGGGCACCACGCGTTCTTCCGGTCCCGGCGGGCGAACGATCTGGTCGGGACGGCGTGCAGCCTGCTGACGCTCACCCCGTACCCGTCGTGGCGCCGCCAGCACGCCGGTCACCACGGCGTCTGGAACGACCTCGACCGCCGGCAGAGCGGGGCCGACATCTACTCGTCCTGCCTGACCGTCGCCGAGTACACCAGCCTCGGACCATGGACGCGCCGCTGGTACCGGTTTACGCGGCATCCGCTGGTCGCCAACGTGCTGCTACCCCCGCTGGTGTTCATCCTACTGTACCGCCTCCCGTTCGACATGCCGCGGTCCTGGCGGCGCGAGCGGCTCATGGTCCATGCGACGACCCTTGCGCTGGCGACAGCGATCGGGGGGCTCGGCATGTTGCTGGGATTCGGGCGGCTGGCTGCGGTCCAGGTGCCGATCACCGTCCTCGCGGCGATCGCCGGGGTCTGGCTGTTCTCGGTGCAGCACCGCGGCGACCGGACGGTCTGGGCCCGCCACGAGGCCTGGGACGCGACCTCGGCGGCGCTGCGCAGCTCGACCTATCTGAGGCTGCCGAAGATCCTGCAGTGGTTCACCGGCAACATCGGCTTCCACCACGTTCATCACCTCAATCCCCGCGTGCCGAACTACCGGCTGCAGGCCTGCCACGAGCGGATCGAGGATCGCTGCGACGTGGTGCCGAGGCTTTCGTTCCGGGACGGCCTGCGGGCGCTCCGGCTCAGTCTATGGGACGAGAAGCGGGCCCGTATGGTCACGTTCCGGGAGGCGGCTGCGCAACGGCATGCCTAGCGCGGACGCCCTCGGCCGTCGGTCCCCGGCTGGGAGTCGATATGCCTGTTCCGGGCCGCGCCGTGGTTCAGCGACTGTTGCCTGAAGCCGGATGCGATCGGACCGGGGTGCCCTGGCGCCAGGCGTGCGAGCCCTTGCAGCGTGTGCAGATGCGTTCGCCCGACCATGCGCTCTCGAACAAGGTCCGGCACCGCAGGCACTGACGCTGCTTCGGCGGGGCAGCCACCTCCTGCTCGGTCACGCCGTCGTCTCTCCATGACAGGGTCATCGGCTCTCCCTTCGGATCGGTTTCCGCTGTCGCGCGGTGCAGGTCGGGGCAGAAGCGTGTCCGGAACGCGCTTCCGGGGAATCGGGTGTCAGAAGTCCGACAGGGTCAGGTGATGGCTGTAGGCGGGGCGGCGGGCGTGAACCGCTGCCGCCACTTCGCGTATCCGGGCCACCCCCTCGTCGAACGCCTGAAGCGCTATGGCCTCGGCATGCGCCGATTCCGGATCGGCTTCGGACTGCGGGTCGACGGGCATCAACGCATCGACCTCGACGAAGAACGTGATCTCGAGAGCGCTGTCGTATCCCCAGAACCGCACGCGCCGTCGCGTCGGATCGTAGCTGCGTGAGCCGTTCGGGAAACTGAGCGGGATGTCATGCCCTCCTGCACAGGGCGTGTGGGTACGACGGACCATCCGGCCCGCCGCGCCACACGCGTACGATCTAGCCTTTGTTGTCGGGCACTTGCGCCTCGGTCGGCGTCTTGGCGGCCGGGGCGGTCGGTCGGTCGTGGACCGGCATCGCCTTCGGCCCGTCGTTCGCCGCGGTTTTCTTTTCGGTATTAAGATTTGACGAGAAGTTCTTGAACGACATCTGATCACCAATTCAAGTGGTTGCAGAAAATCAAGTATTCTAAGTGGTGATTCGGAGCGTTATTCGCAAGTTTATTTTGATTTGGTGTGTGCCGATCGGGCCGGCAACCTCAAGCCAACGACAGGTCGGGCTCCGAGACGAGCCGCTCGTGCGGCTCCTGCTTGCTCTTGATGCGGTATTGCGGGCCGCGGTTGTCGGCCGGGAGACGCGCGATGACGGTGTACTCGCCGCGCGCCGCCTTGAGGGTGCCCTGGCCGAAATAGCTGACCATCTGGCCGACCTTGAACTTGTGCTGTTGCATTGTCGTCCTTGCCGCGAGGCGGTTGCGGCGGCTGGTTGTTAGCGGTCGAGGTAATCGAAGAGCGCCCGGCTGGCGTCGGTCGAGACGCCGTCCGCGCCCTCCTCGTCGGAGGCGAACATCCGGGTTCCGCGATCGCCGACAATCGGAGCGTCCGCCGGCGGCTGGTCGGTATCCGGCGCTTTCCCCTTGGCGGACCGGTCCCGCGGCGCGACGAGCAGCCCGCGCTGCCGGGCTCGTCGCCCGAATTCGTGCAGGTCGATCAGGAGCCGCAAGAACTCGGCACGTACCGCCGTGTCGGCGATGGCCTGCTCGGCCTGCCAGGCCATGATGCTGATGTTCGCGCTGGCGATCTTGTGTTCACGCATCAGCGCGCGGGCGCGCGACTGCACTTCCACGAGCCTGTCCATCAGCGCGTCGTTGTCGAGATTGTGCGGTGCCGACCGGTCGGACGACTCCGCGGCGCCCGAACTGCGCGCCGCCATAGACATTTACGGATCCTTCCGCAGGACAAACTGCCGATCTGCAAAAATTCAATGCCGTCGACAGTCCGATCTGCCATAAGTTGACAGTTTTGGCGCGCCGAGAATTGAGCTTACGGTGCGTCGGAACTTTTGAATTTATATATCGTTAATTCGCAGAAATCCAGGAAAATTGATGCAATTTCATTCGAAATGCCGCCAGAGCCAGGGTGCCGAACCCAGGAAGTTCTTGGTCAACGTGCCGGAATCGCGGCTCTCTTTCTTAAGGACGGGGTGACCGTCGGCCGCGCGCGCGACTACCCCAGGATCAGGCAGGTCTCGGAGCCGTGGGCGTAGACCTTGCCGGCGGCGTCGACGACCCGCGCCTCGGCGGTCGCGGTGCGGCGGCCCTGGTGCACCACCCAGCCTTCGATCCGCAGCTTGCCGGTCTTCTCGGTGACCGCCCGGGTGATGTTCACCTTGTACTCCAGCGTGGTGTAGCCGGTGCCGGCCGGCAGCGCCGAGTGCACCGCGCAGCCCATCGCCGAGTCCAGCACCAGGCCGTACCAGCCGCCGTGCAGGCCGCCGGCCGGGTTCAGCAGGTGCTCGCCCCACTCGCCCTCGAACACCGCGCGGCCGTCGCCGGCCTCGACCAGCCGGAAGCCGACGGTCTTGCCGATGGTCGGCATCGGCAGCTCGCCGGCGATCAGCTTGGCGAACAGTTCCGGGCCCGACAGCTCGCGCACGGCGGCGGCCAGCTCGGCCGGATCGGTCCAGGTGACGGTGCGGCTGCGCTCGGTCATCGACTGGCTCTCCCCAGGGGGTTCCGAAGGTGATGTCGCCGTCACATGCCTGGAAGTCGGTGTCGAGACAATCGGAATCGGCGGAACGAATGCGTGTCGGATTTGAGGCGTTCGGCGGCGCCGCGACACCATCACCGCGCCGGAAATCGCCGATAAGTGTCGGCACGTTCGGGTTGGTCGTGTGGTGGAGGTCGTGTCGCCGATGAGCCAGTTTGCCGTATCCCCCCGTGCCTCCGCTGCCGATGTCGTCGCCCTGATGCGCGACTTCTCGGTAGAGACCACGCCGACCTCGGCGGCCAAGGTCGCGAGCTTCGCCGACCATCTGGCGGCCGGCACCACCGTCAACGTGACGTTCCTGCCGGGCTCCGATCCCGCCGATACCGTCGCGGTCGCCCGCCGGCTGCGGGCCGAGGGCTTCGAGCCGGTGCCGCACGTGGCGGCGCGCTCGCTGGCCGACCGGGCGACGCTCGACCGCTATCTCGGCCGCCTCGGAGACGAGGCCGGCGTCACCCAGGCGCTGGTGATCGCCGGCGGCGTCGACAAGCCGGTCGGCGCCTTCGCGTCGTCCATGGACCTGCTGGCGACCGGGCTTTTCCAGGCCCGCGGCATCACCCGGATCGGCGTCGCCGGGCACCCCGAGGGCACCCCCGACATCGCGGAGCCGGCGCTCCGGGACGCGCTGCTGTGGAAGAACCGCTACGCCGCCGAGCACGGGCTCGACATGTACATCGAGACCCAGTTCTGTTTCGACGCCGCCGCCATCGCCGCCTGGGACCGCAGGATCCGCGGCTGGGGCAACCGGCTGCCGATCCACCTCGGTGTGCCCGGCCTGGCGACCCTGAAGACCCTGCTCAAGTTCGCCCAGTCGTCCGGCGTCGGCCCGTCGATCCGGGTGCTGACCCGCCAGGCCCGCAACATCGCCAAGCTGATGCTGGTGCAGGCCCCCGACCGGCTGGTCGTCGAGCTCGCCGCCTGCAAGGCGTTGGACCCGGAGTGCGGCATCGAGAAGCTGCACTTCTACCCGTTCGGCGGCCTCGCCAAGACCGCCGAGTGGGCGAACGCCGTGGCCGCCGGCCGGTTCGCCTTCGATGAGCGCGGCACCGGCCTCGTTATCGGCGAGCAGGCGACGCTGCGCGCCGCCTCCTGACCTCCATCGACACCAGCAAGCCCGCGTTCCGGAGAACCCCATGGTCGACACCGTCGTCAGCTCCGCCACCAAGGAAGTCGTGATCGGCTTCGAGCGGCCGTTCTGCGTCATCGGCGAGCGCATCAACCCGACCGGGCGCAAGCTGCTGGCGGCCGAGATGGCGGCCGGCGACTACAGCCGGGTCGAGGCCGACGCGCTGGCCCAGGTCGCCGCCGGCGCCACCATGCTGGACGTCAACGCCGGCATCCCGATGGCCGACGAGCCGGCGATCCTGGCGGAGTCGATCAAGCTGGTGCAGTCGCTGACCGACGTGCCGCTGTCGATCGACAGCTCGATCGTGGCGGCGCTGGAGGCCGGGCTCGCGGTCTACAGGGGCAAGGCGCTGGTCAACTCGGTCACCGGCGAGGAAGAGCGCCTCGAGGTCGTGCTGCCGCTGGTCAAGAAGTACGGCGCGGCCGTGGTGGCGATCTCCAACGACGAGACCGGCATCTCCGAGGACCCGGACGTCCGCTTCGAGGTCGCCAGGAAGATCGTCCAGCGCGCCGCCGACTACGGCATCCCGGCCGCCGACGTGGTGGTCGACCCGCTGGTGATGCCGGTCGGCGCCCTGAACCTGGCCGGGATCTCGGCGATGCGGCTGATCCGCCGGCTGCGCGAGGAACTCGGCGTCAACACCACCTGCGGCGCCTCCAACATCTCGTTCGGCCTGCCGAACCGGCACGGGCTGAACGCGGCGTTCCTGACCATGGCGATCGCGTCCGGCATGACCTCGGCGATCATGAACCCGCTGCGCGACGAGGAGATGCAGGCGATCATGGGCGCCAACGTAATGATGGGGAACGACCCGGAGTGCCGGCGCTGGATCCGCAAGTACCGCGAGCCGTTGCCGGAGGGCGCCGAGCAGCTCGGCGCGCGCGGCGGCCGCGAGCGGCGGCGCCAGCGGGCGGTGTGAGTTGGGAGTGCACCGGCGTTGGACCGGCCGGTGGGTTCCGGATGCCGCTGCGCGGCTCCGGAATGACGGAAGGGATAAGGGGGCCGGACAAGTAGCTCCTTTCCTTTCGTCGTTCCGGACGCGCCAGGCGCGATCCGGAACCCACCAGTCGCTCCGAGCCGGGGCTGGAACGTGGAGGAGTAGTCGAGGCGTGGAGACCGCGATCACCGGATGACGGAATCGAGCGTCGCGCGGACACCGCAGGGAGACCCGGCCCCCCAGCAGGCGGCCGGTGACGGGGAGGCTTTCGTCGTCTTCACCCCGTCGGGGCGGCGTGGCCGGTTCCGGGTCGGCACCCCGGTGCTGGAGGCGGCCCGCAAGCTCGGGGTCGACATCGACTCGGTGTGCGGCGGCCGCGGCATCTGCGGGCGCTGCCAGGTCGACGTCGCGGTCGGGCATTTCCCGAAGTTCCAGGTCGACTCCCGCGCCGGCAACCTGACCGAGCCGGCCAGGCAGGAGCTGCGCTACGCCGAGAAGCGCGGGCTGGCGGCCGGCCGGCGGCTGTCGTGCTCGGCCAAGCTGCTGGGCGACGTGGTCATCGATGTGCCGGAGACCAGCCAGGTCCACCGGCAGATCGTGCGCAAGCGCGCCGAGGCGCGCGTCATCGACATCAAGCCGATCCACAAGCTGCACTACGTCGAGGTGCGCGAGCCCGACATGCACGACCCGTCCGGCGACTTCCGGCGGCTGTGCGAGAGCCTGCGCGAGCAGTGGCCGGACTGGGGCATCGCCGCCGACGTGAGCTGCGACCTGCCGGTGCTGGTCGGGCTGCAGAAGGCGCTGCGCCAGGGCGACTGGAAGGTCACGGTGTGCCTGCGCGAGGGCCGGCGCGTGGTGGCGGTGTGGCCGGGCTTCCGCGAGAAGGTCTACGGCCTGGCGGTCGACATCGGCTCGACCACCATGTCGGCGCATCTGTGCGAGCTCGGCACCGGCGAGGTGGTGGCTTCCGGCGGGGTGATGAACCCGCAGATCCGCTACGGCGAGGATCTGATGAGCCGGGTCAGCTACGTGATGATGAACCCGGGCGGCGAGGTCGAGCTGACCCGGGTGGTCCGCGAGTCGGTGAATTACCTGGCCGGCCAGGTGGCCGAGGAGGCCGGGATCGTCCGCGAGGACATCGTCGACCTGGTGTTCGTCGGCAACCCGATCATGCACCACCTGATGCTCGGCATCGACCCGGTGGAACTCGGCGGCGCCCCGTTCGCGCTGGCGATCGACACCGCCGTGAACCTGCGGGCCGAGGAGCTGAGTCTCGCTCTGCACCCGAACGCCCGGGTCTACGGCCTGCCGTGCATCGCGGGGCACGTCGGCGCCGACACCGCGGCGGTGATCCTCTCGGAGGCGCCGCACGGCCAGGACGCGATGACGCTGATCGTCGACGTCGGCACCAACGCCGAGATCGTGCTCGGCAACCGGCACCGGCTGCTGGCCGCCTCGTCGCCGACCGGCCCGGCCTTCGAGGGGGCGCAGATCTCCTCCGGCCAGCGCGCCGCCCCCGGCGCCATCGAGCGGGTGCGGATCGACCCGCTGACGCTGGAGCCGCGCTTCAAGGTGATCGGCTCGGAACTGTGGTCGGACCAGGACGGCTTCGACGAGGAGACCCGGCGCACCGGCATCACCGGGATCTGCGGCTCCGGCATCATCGAGGTGCTGGCCGAGATGTACCTCGCCGGCATCCTGCGCCACGACGGCATCATCGACGGCGCGGCGGCGGCCCGCAGCCCGCGCATCGAGGCGGACGGCCGGACCTTCGCCTACCGGCTGACGCCGGAGGTCTCGATCGTGCAGAACGACGTGCGCGCCATCCAGCTCGCCAAGGCGGCGCTGTACGCCGGCGCCCGGCTGCTGATGGACAAGATGGGGGTCGAGACGGTCGAGCGGGTCATCCTGGCCGGCGCCTTCGGCAGCCACATCGACACCAAGTACGCGATGGTGCTGGGGATGATCCCGGACTGCCGGCTCGACCGGGTGTGGTCGGTCGGCAACGCCGCCGGCACCGGCGCCCGCATCGCCCTGCTGAACGCCGAGGCGCGGCGCGAGATCGAGACCGTGGTGCGCCGGGTCGAGAAGATCGAGACCGCGGTCGAGCCGCGCTTCCAGGAGCACTTCGTCGGCGCCATGGCGATCCCGCACGCCACCGCGCCATACCCGAACCTGGCGGCCGAGGTGGCGCTGCCGGAGCGGCCGGCGCCGGGCGAGGGCGGAGACGAAGGCGGCGAGGGGCGCCGGCGGCGCGGCGGCAGGAGGGGACGAGGCTGACGCCGGGCGGCGCGGCGGTTGGGCCCGTCCTTTCCCTATCGCCTTGAAGTGTCCGAGGCGAAGCGGAAGTTCCGGTGGCGGTTCCGGTAGTTCCGGTGACATAGTTCCGGTGACAGTAGTTCCGGTGACAGTGCACTTATCTCGCGGTTCCAGTGACAGCAGTTCCGGTGACAGTGCACTTATCTCGTGGCAGGAATTGAGTGCACTGTCACCGGAATAACTGTCACCGGAATATGTGTTGACCACTGGCACGGTCTGCCACGTGCTGGCGCTCCCCGCTACCGCAGGAACCGCTTCTCGTCCTGTTTGACCCGGTCCATGCCCTGCAGGCGGAAGATCTCCTCGACGCTGACGATGTCGCGGTCGGCGCCCCGGATGCCGCCCTCGTCGAGGATCTGCCGGAACACCCGCTGCATCGCCGTCACCGCGGCGCGGATCGCGTGGTTGCCCCAGATCGCGACGGCGATCTTGCCGAGCGCCTTCATGCGCTCCACCGTGAACTCCGGGTAGGCGGTCGGCACCACCACGATCGGCACCTTTCCCCGCCACGCCCGCACGTAGCTCTCGACCTCGTCCGGGGTCTTCTGCTTGGAGTGGATCAGGATCATGTCGGCGCCGGCTTCCTCGTAGGCCGCCGAGCGGGCCAGCGCCTCGGCCTCGCCGAGCCCGGCGATCAGCGCCTCGCAGCGGGCGATCACCAGGAAGTCCGGGTCCCTGCGGGTCGCGCAGGCGGCCTCGATCTTGCCCTGGAACTCCTCGACCCGCAGCAGGTCCTGGCGGCCGCCGGCGATCAGGCTGGTGACCTTGGGGAACGACTTGTCCTCGATCACCACCGCGGCGGCGCCGGCGCGCTCGTACTGCTCGATCGCGTGGATTACGTTGATGGCGTTGCCGAAGCCGGTGTCGATGTCGGCCACCACCGGCAGGCCCGACGCCTCGACCATCGCCCGCATGGTCTCCAGGTGCTGGGTCATGGTGACCAGGCTGACGTCCGGCAGGCCGTGCAGCGCCGACAGCTCGAAGCCGCTCGCCCAGATGCCGTCGAACCCGGCCTCGGCCGCCAGCCTCGCCGACAGCGGGCTGTGCCCGGCCATCACCTGCACCAGCCCGCGCTCGGCGATCCGGTCCTTCAGTTGCCTGCCCTTGCTCATGCTCCGGCCCTCGTCGTTGCAGGGCGAAGGCTAGGCCAGCCGGGGGCGACGGCGCCACCGGAAACGCCCGCGTTCGGACGTCGATTTCAGGGCACCGGGATCGCGATCGAGCCGAGCGTCTGCACGCCGCCGTCCTGGGCGACCCGGATCACCAGCACCTCGCCGGACCGGGTCGAGCGGCCGGTGAGGGCCGCAATGTTGACCTGGTGGGTGACCAGCAGCAGCTTCTCCGCCGGATCCGCCCCGGCGAGGCGCCGGCGCACCGCCTCGGTCTGGGCGTCGGCGGTGCTGCGGTCGGCGAAGAACGAGTCGAGCGCCGCGAATTCCTCGACCGGAGCCAGTGCGGTTTCCTCGGCCGTGTGCCGGCACCGGCACCAGCGGCTGGTCAGGATCCGGTCGACCTCGATGCCGGCGGCCCGGAAGGCGTCGCCGACGGCCCGGGCCTGGGCCCGGCCGCGCGCGTCCAGGTCGCGCTGGGTCGCGCAGTCGCCGAGGGTGAAGCCTGCCGGGTCGCCGAAGCCGGGAGCCAGGGCGTGGCGCATCACCGCCACGGTGCCGGGCTGGCGCAGGGCCGCCCAGGCTTCCGGGGAGGCGGTCGCAGGGGTGGCGGTCAGCAGGGCGGACAGCAGGATCAGCAGGCGGCTCAGGCGGGCGGTCACGCGGCGTCTCCGTCTCGATGGCTCCCGTGACCGAGGTAGCTCGGCCGGGCGGCGCGGCAACCCCGCGGTCCGGTGGCTGGCCCGCATAGAGTAATCGCGAATGAATACGGTCGTATTCGACCGTTGCCAGGCAAGAAGTTCTTTACTCATTTTTCATCACTCGTGCCCTGAATGCAGGATGACCGGACGGGATGGGGAGGCCGACTCTGACCCGGTGATCGGTATGCGAATGGCCAAGAGGTTGAGGGCTGCCATGTCATTGGTGAACATCCCGATTTCGGCGAAGATCTTCTCCATCATCGCGGTCCTCGGCGCTGCGGTGCTGGCGGTCGCGGGGGTCGGGATCTCGGCCCTGCACACGCTCGACGAAATCGCCGCCGAGGTGGAGCATTCCGCCGAGGAGGCGGTCGAGGGGCTCCGGCTCAGCCAGCTCGTCACCACCCTGAACCGCTCGGAGTACATCATCGCGGCCGAGCCCAGCCCGGACCGGATCGCCGAAATGCAGTCTGTGATCGCACAGGAGAAGGCCGAGCTCGAGGCGAGGCTGGCGAGCGCGCGCGCGCTGACCGCCGCCACCGAGACGGAGCTGCTGGCGGTGCTGGAGCGGGTCGAGGCCGGGTTCGCCGGCTATCGGCGCGGCGTCGAGGCGATGCTGAAGATCGTCGCCGGCGCCGGAGCGTCGGTCGAGATCAGCGAGACGCAGCACCGCATCGTCGAGGCGGTCCGCGCCAACCAGGGGGCGGCGCAGAACCTCAACAGCACGATCCGGGAATACGTGGCGCTGGCCGAGGCCCGAGCGCATGCCGAGGCGGCCCGGGCCGACGAGACCTACGAGCGGATCCGCGCGATCATGATCGCGGTGTCGGCCGCCGGGCTGGTGCTGGGAACCGCGCTGGGCATGGCGATCGCCCGCTATGGCATCGTCGAGCCGATCCGGCGCGTGGTGTCGGCGCTGAAGGAGCTGGCGACCGGCAACCTCGCGGCCGAGGTCTTCGGCGTGGGCCGCCGCGACGAGATCGGGGCGATCGCCGGCGCCATGCAGGTGTTCAAGGACAGCATGATCCGCACCCGGCAGTTGGAGGAGGACGCCGCCGAGGCCGAACGCCGGGCGGCGGCGGAGCAGGCCCGGGCGATGAACGCGCTGGCCGACCGGTTCGAGGAGAGTGTCGGGGCGATCGTCGAGGCGGTGTCGTCGGCCGCGACCGAGCTGGAGGCGGCAGCCCAGACCCTGAACTCCAGCCTGGAGGAGACCAACAGCCAGGCCGGCACGGTGGCGGCGGCCGCCGACGAGGCGAGCGCCAACGTCGAGACCGTGGCCACCGCCTGCGAGGAGCTGGCGGCGTCGGTCCGCGAGATCGGCCAGCAGGTCGCCCAGTCCTCGACGATCTCGTCGCGGGCCGTGGACGACGCCGAGCGCACCCGGGTCACCGCGGAAGGGCTGGTGGTCACCTCGCAGAAGATCGGCGAGGTGGTCGAGCTGATCCAGGACATCGCCGAGCGGACCAACCTGCTGGCGCTGAACGCCACCATCGAGGCCGCCCGTGCCGGCGAAGCGGGCAAGGGCTTCGCGGTCGTGGCCGAGGAAGTGAAGAACCTGGCGACCCAGACGGCCCGCGCCACCGAAGGCATCACCGCCCAGGTCGGGGAGGTCCAGGACGTCACCCGCCGGACCGCCAGCGCCATCGAGGGGATCGCCCGGGTGATCGGCGAGAGCCGCGACATCGCCGCGGCCATCGCCTCGGCGGTCGAGGAACAGGGCTCGGCCACCCAGGAGATCGCCCGCAACGTCCAGCAGGCCTCGGCCGGCACCAACGAGGTGAGCGGTGCCATCGCCCAGGTCAGCCAGGCCGCGGCGGAAGGCGGCTCGGCGGCGTCGCAGGTGCTGTCCGCCGCCCGCGAACTCGCCGAATCCGCCAGCAGCCTGCGGCGCCAGGTCGGCGAGTTCGTGTCGCGGGTCCGGGTCGCCTGACGCGGCCGCCCTGACGCGTCCTGTTCGGGCGCCTCAGCCGCCGGCCAGCGCCCGCTCGACGAAGTCCAGACGGTCCTGGCCGTAGAACGGCTCGTCGTCGACGAAGTAGGTCGGTGCGCCGATCACGCCGCGCACGATCGCCTCCTGGCAGTTGCGCTGCAGCTCGGCCTGCACGCCGGCGCTCAGCGCCTCGTCCATCAGTGCCTCGGCGTCGGCGAAGCCGGCCGACCCGCAGAGCTCGGCGACCACCGTGCGGTCGGCGATGTCGCGGTCGTCGCGCCACAGCGCCTGCAGCACCGCCAGGCTGAGCGCGTCGACGTCGCCCGGCTCGCCGCGCGCCACCGCGCGCTGGCCGGCGATCACGATGCCCGACGGCAGCTCGACCGGGCCCATGTGGTGCACCGGCTCGCGCAGCAGCGGGACGCCCAGGTGGTCGGCCCAGCGCAGCGCGTCGCGCATCGAGTAGTTCCGCAGCATGGTCGGTCGCTCGCCGAACGGCAGGCCGCCGATCGCCGGCATCGTCACCGACAGCAGGATCGGCCGGTGCACGATCCGCCGCCCGTGCGCCTTCGCCATCGCGTTCAGCCGGGCGGCTCCCAGATAGGTGAAGTTGGAGCGGGTCGAGTAGTAGTAGTCGATGGTCTTCACGGCGGTCCCCCTGATGGCGAGGGCGCGACGGTACGATGCGGCCCATCGGGTCGCCAGCGGGTTCGACGCCACGATTGCGTGAGCTTGGCCTCAGGCGGGGCGGCCGCGGCGAAGCTCCGCCGCGAAGGCGGCGATGGCGGCCGGGTCCTTGCCCTCCTTGAAGTGCTCGGCGGTCAGCGCCAGGGTCGCCGCCGGCTGCCTGCCGGCAAGCGCCGCCATCGTCGCGAACGCCCGCTCGAACCCGGCGCCGCCGGCGGTCGCGAAGAACGCGACGGCCGGCAGCCGGGCCGCGGTGCGCGTCAGGTAGGCCCGCACCGGGGTGCAGGCGTTCCAGGCCCAGACCGGGCCGCCGACCGCCACGAGCTCGTACTGCGCCGGGTCGTTCGCCGGCGGCTCGATCTCCGGGATCAGGCCTCTCCAACTGTCATGCCCGGCGCGCAAGGCCCCGAGCAATCCGGGCCGGTAGCGCGGGCAGCGGATTTCCTCCAGCTCGGCGCCGAGCTCTGATGCCAGCGCCCGGGCGACCCGGCGCGTGGTGCCGGTGAGCGAATAACAGACGACGAGCGCCCGCATGGCGAATCTCCGGATCTGGTGCCGGTGTGTCCGGAGTATCGCCCAGGGACCTGCGTGAGGAATTGATCCGGCGCAAGCGTCCGGCCGGCCGGGATCAAGCGGGGCGCCGGGGCCTACCCCTTCTGCTGGATCTTCGCCCAGGTGTCGCGCAGGCCGACGGTGCGGTTGAACACCGGCTTGCCCGGCGTGGAGTCGCGGTCGCGGCAGAAGTAACCGAGCCGCTCGAACTGCACCGGCGCCGGGTCGTTGCCGGCGGCCAGCGCCGGCTCGACCAGGGCCTCGACCACCTCCAGGGACTTCGGGTTCAGGTCGGCGAAGATGTCGCCGTCGCTCTCCGAGCCCGGGGTCGGGTTGGCGAACAGGTGGTCGTACAGCCGCACCTCGGCCGGCACGGCGTCGGCGGCGCACAGCCAGTGCAGGGTGCCGCGCACCTTGCGGCCGTCCGGCGAGTCGCCGCCGCGGGTCGCCGGGTCGTAGGTGCAGCGCAGCTCGACCACCTCGCCGGCCTCGTTCTTCACCACGCCTGTGCAGGTCACGAAGTAGCCGTAGCGCAGCCGCACCTCCTGGCCCGGGGTCAGGCGGTAGAACTTCTTCGGCGCCTCTTCCATGAAGTCGTCCTGCTCGACCCACAGCTCGCGGCCGAACCGGATCGTGCGGGTGCCGGCTTCCGGGTCCTCCGGGTTGTTGACCGCCGGCAGCTCTTCGAATTCGCCTTCCGGCCAGTTCTCGATCACCACCTTCAGGGGGCGCAGCACTGCCATCCGGCGCGGCGCCGCCTTGTTCAGGAAGTCGCGGATCGAGAACTCGAACATCCCGAAGTCGACCAGGCTGTTGGCGCGCGCCATGCCGATGCGCTTGATGAAGTCCTTCAGCGCCTCCGCCGGCACGCCGCGGCGCTGCAGGCCGGCCAGGGTCGGCATGCGCGGGTCGTCCCAGCCGCTGACGTGGCCGTCGCGCACCAGGGTGGTCAGCACCCGCTTCGACAGCACCGTGTAGGACAGGTTCAGGCGGGCGAACTCGTACTGCCGCGGCTTCGAGGGAACCGGCAGGTTCTCGATCAGCCACTCGTACAGCGGCCGGTGATCCTCGAACTCCAGCGTGCACAGCGAGTGCGTAATGCCCTCGATCGCGTCGGACTGGCCGTGCGCGTAGTCGTAGGTCGGGTACAGGCACCAGGCGTCGCCGGTGCGCGGGTGCGTGGCGTGCAGGATCCGGTAAAGGGTCGGGTCGCGCATGTTCATGTTGCCCGACGCCATGTCGATCTTCGCGCGCAGGACGCGGGCGCCGTTCGGGAACTCGCCGGCCCGCATGCGGCGGAACAGGTCCAGGTTCTCCTCGACGCTGCGGTCGCGGTACGGGCTCGGGGTGCCGGCCTCGGTCAGGGTGCCGCGGCTCTTGCGCATCTCCTCCGGCGACTGGTCGTCGACATAGGCCTTGCCGGCCTTGATCAGGTGCTCGGCCCACTCGTACAGCGTCTCGAAGTAGTCGGACGCGTGGTACAGGTGGCCGCCCCAGTCGAAGCCCAGCCAGCGCACGTCGCGCTGGATGGCGTCGATGAACTCCTGCTCCTCCTTCACCGGGTTGGTGTCGTCGAACCGCAGGTGGCAGCGGCCGCCGAACTCCTCGGCGACGCCGAAGTTCAGGCAGATCGACTTGGCGTGGCCGATGTGCAGGTAGCCGTTCGGCTCCGGCGGGAACCGGGTCACCGGGGCGGTGCACTTCCCGGCGGCGATGTCGGCGCGGATGATGTCGCGGATGAAGTCCTGGCCGGCCGCCGCATCCGTGGTCGTGTCGCTCATCCGAGGTTCCTTCGTTGCAGTGCGGCGCCTATGTGCCAAATCCACGGCGTTCCGCCAAGGGCGGCGTGCCGGTCGCGCCGTGGGTCCCGGCTCTCCGGGGCTGCGCCCCTGCGGCCGGGATGAGGCAATGAGGAGGGCCTTGCTTCAACCCTCATCCCGGCCGGAGCGGCTTGCCGCGCAGAGCCGGGACCTACCCGCCTCCCGCCGTCAGGAGCCCAGCCGCCAGTGGGCGTCGCCGTGGGTGAGCGTGCGGGTCGGCACGTCGTAGCTCATCAGGTCCTCGCCGATCGCGAACGGCCCGGCGAAGTCCTGCGCCACCTCGGCGGCCAGGGCCTCGCGGTCGAACTCGGCCGGCACGAAGTGGTTCAGCATCAGGAACCCGACCCCGGCCTCGCTGGCCACCTTGCCGACCTCGGCCGACAGGGTGTGATAGGAGGCGACGGCGTCGATGCCCTCCTGGGTGCGCACGCCCGGCACCGGCTTCATCAGGCCGTGGATGAAACACTCGTGCACCAGCACGTCGGCGCCGCGCGCCGCCTCGATCAGCGCCTCGCAGTAGCGGGTGTCGCCGCTGAACGCCGCCACCGTGCCGTCGTCGGCCCGGAACACGAAGCCGTAGGCCTCCTTGATCGGCTCGTGCTCGACCTTGACCGCGTCGACGAACAGCCCCGGCAGCTCGACCACCGGGCCTTCGCCGTACTCGACCACCTCGGCGGTGAAGCCGGCCAGGTTCGGGCGCCGCTCGTGCGCCATCCGCAGCTCGCGCTCCTCGCGCCACAGCGCCAGCAGCCCCTCGACGTAGGCACGGGTGCCTTTCGGCCCGTAGATCCGCTGCGGCACCGTGCGGTTCTGGTGCCAGCCCGAGACGATCAGCTGGTACAGGTCGACCAGGTGGTCGGAATGCAGGTGGGTCAGCAGCACCGCGTCCAGCCGCCCGCCCGGGCAGCCGGCACCGACCAGCCGCTGGGTGACGCCGGAGCCGCAGTCGATCAGCACCGAGACCTCGCCGTGGCGGACCAGGCTGGCCGGGCCGTAGCGTTTGGTGTGGCACTGCGGGCAGCCGGTGCCGAGCAGGGTGACTTTCATATGCAGGGCTCCATCGTTCGATCGTGGCCGCAGGTTAACTGCAAGCCGGGCGTTCGTCCCGCCCGGCGGACGGGGGTGCGACCTGGCGTCTCCGGCCGTTGATCCGTAGTGGGCGTTCCCTACCTGTACGGCTGATCAACCCGATACCGGAGACGAGATGGACCCGACCAAGCTGCTCGATCAGTTCCTCGGCGGCGACGCCAAGGCCGCCATGGGCCGCGCAACCGATGCGGCACGCCGGCAGGCCGACGCGATGGGCGGCCTCGGCGGCCTGGCCGGCGGCGCGGCGGCCGGAGGCCTGATCGCGCTGCTGCTCGGCAGCAAGAAGGTCCGCAAGATGGCCGGCGGCGCGGCCGCCTACGGCGGGGCGGCGGCGCTCGGCGCGCTGGCCTACCGGGCCTACACGAACTGGCAGGCCGGCCGGAGCGCGGCCGACGCGCCGGTCGCGACGGCCGAGGACGTTGCCCGGGCCGAGCCGCGATTCCTGCCCGAGGCGGCGCCGGCCGCCGACGGCCAGCCGTTCCAGCTCGCGCTGATCCGGGCGATGGTCGGGGCCGCCAAGGCCGACGGTCACGTCGATGCCGACGAGCAGGCCCGGCTGTTCGAGTCGGTCGACCGCATGGGTCTGGACGCGGCGGCCAAGGGTTTCGTGTTCGACCTGCTGGCGAAGCCGGTCGACCTGGGAGCGATCGCGTCGGCCGCGCAGTCGCCCGAGCAGGCGGCTGAGCTGTACCTGGTGTCGCGGCTGGCGATCGATCCGGACCACCCGGCCGAGCGCGCCTACCTGGAGGCGCTGGCGCACCGGCTCAGCCTGCCGGCCGACCTGGTCGCCCATCTCGACCGCCAGGCCGAGAGCGGGCTGCCGACCTGAGGTCCTGCCAGGGCAGTTCCATCTGCCGCAGTCCAGGCGCTAGCATGGCCGGGTCAACCATCGCTCGGAGACCCGGCCCATGTCGCGCCCCATCACCATTGCGCTGCTCGACGAGATCCAGGACGGCTTCAACCGGCACGACGTCGACGGGATCCTGTCGCACTTCGCCGACGACTGCGTCTGGCTGATGGCGCGCGGGCCGAACGCGCCGGAAGGCCGGCGCTGCGTCGGCAAGGCCGAGATCGCCCAGGTGTTGCGCGGCCGCTACGCCGAGATCCCGGACATGCGCTGGGAGGAGATGCGGCACTGGATCTGCGACGACACCAAGGCGCTTTCCGAATGGGTGGTGCGCGGCACCCCGGCCGGCGGCCAGCCGTTCGAGTACCTCGGCTGCGACCTGTGGGAGTTCCGCGACGGCATGGTCGTCAAGAAGGACACCTACTGGAAGTTCATCGGGTAGAGTGTGCCGGCAATTCTGCTAGCCTGATCGCTCGCCGGGGTTCTCCGGCTCCCTCATCGCGAGTCCATCATGCCCGACACCTCCGCCATGCCCGTCTTCGACGGCCACAACGACGTCCTGCTGCGCCTGTTCCGGAAGGGCGCACAGGGGGTCGAGCAGCAGTTCCTCGACGGCGACGGCGAAGGCCATCTCGACCTGCCGCGCATGCAGGCCGGCGGCTTTGCCGGCGGGCTGTTCGCGGTGTTCGTGCCGTCGCCGGACCCGGACCCGGCCGGCGCCAGGGCCGGGCGCCGCGAGGCGATGTCGGGCGAGAGCTACGACCTGCCGCTGCCCGCGCCGCTGTCGCTCGGCGAGGCGCAGCCGGTGGCGCTCGCCATGGCCGGCATCCTGTTCCGGATCGAGAAGGCGTCCGGCGGCCGCGTGAAGGTGTGCCGGACCGCCGCCGAGATCCGCGACTGCATGGCCAGGGGCGTGCTGGCGACCGTGCTGCACTTCGAGGGTGCGGAGGCGATCGACACCGACTTCCGGTCGCTCGAGGTGATGGTCCAGGCCGGGCTGCGCTCGCTCGGCCCGGTGTGGAGCCGGCCGACCGCCTACGGCCACGGCGTGCCGTTCCGGTTCCCGGGCTCGCCCGACACCGGCGACGGGCTGACCGACGCCGGCAAGGCGCTGGTGCGCGAGTGCAACCGGCTCGGCGTGATGCTCGACCTGTCGCACCTCAACGAGAAGGGCTTCTGGGACCTGGCGGAACTCAGCGACGCGCCGCTGGTCGCCTCGCACTCCAACGCCCATTCGATCTGCCCGACGACGCGCAACCTGACCGACGACCAGCTCGCCCGGATCCGCGAGAGCGGCGGCCTGGTCGGCATCAACTACGCCACCTCGTTCCTTCGCCCCGACGGCCAGATGAGCGCCGACACCGGCCTCGACGTGGTGCTGCGGCACATGGACCACCTGCTGGAGAAGCTGGGCGAGGACGGCGTCGGCCTCGGCTCCGACTTCGACGGCGCCACCATCCCGGCCGAGATCAAGGACGCCGCCGGCCTGCCGAACCTGGTCGCCGCCATGCGCCAAGCCGGCTACGGCGAGACGCTGGTCCGCAAGATCTGCTGGGAGAACTGGGTGAACGTGCTGGAACGCACCTGGGGCGGGTGAGGGGCAACACTATCACGTTGCGCGTGCCCTTGCGGCGCTGAGGGGGCTGCGGTCAGGTGGGCCGACGCCCCCGGCGGAGCCGCCCGATGCCGCACGATCATCACCATGGCCACGACCACGCTCACAGTGGCCACGGGCATGGCCACCATCACCACGACACCGCGTCGATGGGCGACGGGCGCCTCGCCTGGGCGGTGGCGGTCAACCTGGTGCTGACGGTCGCGCAGATCGCCGGCGGGCTGGTCTCAGGCAGCCTGGCGCTGGTCGCCGACGCGATCCACAACCTCAGCGACGCCGCCTCGCTGGCGATCGCACTGTTCGCCCGCCGGGTGGCGCGGCGCGGGGCCGACGCGCGCATGACCTACGGCTACCGGCGGGCCGAGATCATCGCCGCGCTGATCAACCTGACCACGCTGATCGTGATCGGCGTGTACCTGGTCTACGAGGCGGTGTTCCGGTTCTTCGCGCCGGAGCCGGTCGCCGGCTGGATCGTGGTGATCGTCGCCGCGATTGCGCTGGCGGTCGACCTGGTGACCGCCGCGTTGACCTATGCGGAATCGAAGAACAGCCTGAACGTGCGCGCCGCCTTCCTGCACAACGTCGCGGACGCGCTCGGCTCGGTCGTGGTGATCGCCGCCGGCGCGCTGGTGATCTGGTTCGGCTGGAGCTGGGTCGACCCGGCCGCGACCCTGCTGATCGCCGGCTACATCCTGTGGCACGGGCTGCTGGAGATCAGGAGCTGCATCCGCATCCTGATGGCCGGCGTGCCGCTGGACCAGGACCTGGAAACGCTCGGCGCCGCGGTCGCCGGCGTCGACGGCGTGGTCGGGGTCCATCACCTGCACGTCTGGCAGCTCGACGAGCGCAGCGCCTATTTCGAGGCCCATGTGGTGATCGAGCGTGCCGACGCCGACCGCATGGAGATCATCAAGCGCGCGGTCAAGCAGGTGCTGGGCGAGCGCTTCGGGATCGCCCACACGACGCTCGAGTTCGAGTTCGACGGCGCGGACTCGGCGTGCGGGGAGACCGCGACGGTGGTGGCGCACTGACGGGTTGCGGGCGGCCCGGTCGCCGCCGGGCCGCCCGGGTCGGGGTTACTGCTTCGGCGCCTTGCCGGTCTGGACGCCACGCAGGGTGTCGAACCGTATCAGCGCGGCCTCGACCTCGTCGGCGCCGCAGCCGGCGTGGCTCATCGCCCGGTCGATCCGGGCCTTGCCGGCCTCGATCATCTCGAGCTGCCGGCCGGCATGCATCGCCGCCCCGGCGCGCGCGGCGATCCGCGATTCCAGGAGCCGGTAGTCGGCCGGCGTGAACACCGCGCCCCGGCACTCGACCGCCGCGTACACCCCTTCGTGGTCTGCGCGGTAGCTCTGCTCGGCCGCGGTCGGAGCGGTCGCACCGGCGGCCTGGGCGACGGCGGTGGCGGCGAGCAGGCCGGCGACGGCGAGTCCGAGGGGCCGATGAAGTCGGATCATGACGGGGTCTCCTGTTCCGTGTCCGTTGCGACGACAACGCCGCGAGGGCCGGCCGGTTGCAGGAGAGGGGCTCAGCCGGGGGTGGTCGGGGCGGCGACGGCCCGCTCGGACGGCAGGTGCAGCGTCACGGTGGTGCCGGCGCCCTTGGCGCTGTCGATGGTCAGGCTGCCGCCGTGCAGGGCCGCCAGCTCGCGGCAGATCGACAGGCCGAGCCCGGTGCCGCCGCGGTTGCGGTCGAAGCCGTTGTCGATCTGCACGAACGGCTCAAGGGCGCGGACCGCCTCGGCCTCGGTCATGCCGACGCCGGTGTCGGCGACCCGGACGACCACCTCCTCCGGCAGCGCCTCGGCGGCGATCGTGACGGTGCCGCCGGGCGGCGTGAACTTGATGGCGTTGGACACCAGGTTGATCAGGATCTGGCCGAGCCGAAGCTGGTCCGCCCGCAGCGCCGGGAAGTCGCGCGGCAACGCCAGCTCGAGGGTGACCTCGGCCTTGCTGAGGTTGGCGGCGAACAGCCGGGCGGTCCGCTCGGCGACCGCATGCAGGTCGACCAGCCGCTCGTCGAGATGCATCTTGCCGGCGCCGATCTTCGACAGGTCGAGAATATCGCCGATCAGGCCGAGCAGGTGGGTGCCGCTGACCCGGATGTCCTCGGCGTACTCGAAGTAGCGCTCGTCGTGCGGACCCAGCAGCCGGCCGGCGATGATCTCGGCGAACCCGATGATCGCGTTCAGCGGCGACCGCAGCTCGTGACTCATCACCGCCAGGAAGGTGCTCTTGGCCTGCGACGCCGCCTCGGCCGCCAGCCGGGCGCGGGCCAGCTGCCGGTCGGCGTTCACCCGGTCGGTGACGTCCTGGACCGTGCCCTCGAAATAGATGATCCGCCCGGCGGCGTCGCGCACCGACCAGGCGTTCTCGGAGATCCAGATCCGGTCGCCGGTGGTCATTCGGCGGACCTCGGAGACGAAGTTCTCGATCCGGCCGTCCTCGGTGATCCGGCGGTAGAACTCCTCCCGGCGCGCGGGGTCGACGTACCAGCTGTTGCCGTTCTCCGAGAGGTCCTTCAGCATCTCGGCTTCGCCGGCGTAGCCGTTCAGTTCGACCAGGGTCGGGTTGGCCCGAATCACCCGGCCCTCGGGCGTGACGCGGTAGAGCCCGATGTTGGCGTTCTCGAAGAACGAGCGGTAGGTGCTGTCCAGCATCTGCCTGTCCCCGGGCGCATGGGTCGTGAGCGACTAGGATATGGCCGGGTGGCCCGCCCCCCTCGACAGCCCCGACCCGGTTCGCAAATTAACAGCGGATTTTACTTAAACAATCGTGAACGCGCGGGCCTGCATCGCCGGACCGCCGCCGGTCGATCGCCGCACGTCGCCGTTTCCGCCCGGGGCGGGCGAGCGGTCGGGCGGATGCGGCCCGCGGCGATCAGTCGTCGCGCAGCGCCGCGTCGATCGCGCCCACGGCCATTCGCTTGGCGATCCCGGCCGACTCGGGCATCCCGCGTACGTGCGCCGTGACGATCGCGCCTTCCTTGAGCAGCGCCAACTGCTCCGCGAGATCCCTGGGATCGCGGGCGCCGGCTTGGGCGCAGAGCCGCTCGAGGTACTCCACGATGCGCCGCTTGTGCTCGGCGGCGGTCCGGTGGGCGGGGTGGTTCTGGTCCCCGAACTCGCCCGCGGCATTGATGAAGGCGCACCCGGAGAACCCGAGCCCCTTGAAGGCGCGCCCCTGGAACCAGTCCTCGATCGCATCGAACATCGCCAGGAGGCGCTCGCGCGGGTTCGCCGAGGCCCTCTCCATCTCGCCCATCAGCCAGTTTCGGAACTGCTCGTCGCGACGGTGCAGGACGGCGAGGATCAGTTCGTCCTTCGAGCGGAAGTGCTTGTACAGCGTCATCTTCGCGACGCCGGCCTCCGACAGGATCTTGTCGATGCCGGTCGCGTTGAAGCCCTGGGTATAGAAGAGCCGCAGGGCGGTATCGACGAGTTCGTCACGGCGGGACTGCAAGGTACGGCTCCTGCGATCAGACTGTTCTGTCTATATTTTGCATCTGCTGAAGCCGGTTGCAAGGATCGCAGCGGGCACGATGTGTCGGTGGTTAGGATGTCGGGGTTGACAAATAGACAGACCGGTCTGTATATATCGATGCGACGCGATGGTGCGTCGTGACCCGACCGACAAGGAGGCTCCCCATGACCCGCATTCAGCTCCCCGACTCCATCGAGGCCGCCCCGGCCGCCGCCCAACCGCTGCTCGAGGGCGTCAGGAAGATGCTCGGCAGCGTTCCGAACCTGTTTCGCATCGCCGCCAACAGCCCGGCTGCCCTGGAAGGCTATCTCGGCCTCAACGGCGCCCTGGCGAAGGGCAGCCTCAAGCCCCAGACCCGCGAGCGGATCGCGCTGGCCGTCGCCCAGTTCAACGGCTGCGACTACTGCCTGTCGGCCCACACCTACCTGGGCAAGAACCTCGCGAAGCTCGACGACGCGGAGATCGCGGCGAACCGGCGCGGCGCGTCGAACGACCCGCAGGCGGACGCGGCGGTCCGGTTCGCCGTCAAGCTGGTCCGCGACCGCGGGCAGGTGACCGACGCCGACGTGTCGGCGGTCCGGATGGCCGGCTACAGCGAGGCGGAGATCGTCGAGATCGTGGCGCACGTCGCGCTCAACACGCTCACCAACTACCTCAACGAGGCGCTCGGCACGCCGATCGACTTCCCGGTCGTCAGCGCCAGGGCCGCCTGACCTTCAGGGAGCGCCGCCGGCGGCCCGTCCGTGGTCCCGTCGCGGCGCTCCGCCCCTCCGTCAGGAGACTTCCCATGAGTCGTCCCCCTCTCCCTCCGTTCGACGCGGATACCGCCGCGGCCAAGGTCCGTATGGCCGAGGACGCCTGGAACGGCCGGTCGCCGGAGCAGGTCGCGCTCGCCTACACGGCCGACAGCCGGTGGCGGAACCGCGCCGAGATCTTCGAAGGCCGCGACCGGATCGTCGCCTTCCTCACCCGCAAGTGGGCCCTCGAGCTCGACTATCGGCTGATCAAGGAACTCTGGGCGTTTGGCAGCGACAGGATCGCGGTGCGCTTCGCCTACGAGTACCGCGACGACCGCGGTTCCTGGTTCCGCGCCTATGGCAACGAGAACTGGGAGTTCGCCGCCGACGGCCTGATGCGCCGACGGATCGCCTCGATCAACGATCTGCCCATCGCCGAGGTCGAACGGCTGTTCCGCTGGCCGCTCGGGCCGCGTCCCGAGGATCATCCCGGCCTGTCGGCGCTGGGTCTCTAGGGGACACGAAGCCCCCCGAGACCGCTTTCCGACCACTTCCCGAAACCGGCCGCCCGTTGTCCCGCCGCGCGACGATTTCCGCGGAAGGACCCGTGCGACCCGATCCCGAGCAAAGGAGCTCCGACATGGACACCAACCACGATCACGATCACGACTGCGGGTGCGGCGTTACCCACGAGAAGGTCGACCTGGCCCGCCGTCGCCTGATGGCCGGGACCGCCGCCGGAATCGCCGTTGCGGCGGCCGGCACCGCCGCGGCCGCAACCGCCGCAGCCGCCACCGAAGAGGCGCGCTCGCTCTACGCCGATCCCGACAAGCCGGGTCTGCCGCAGGTCGACATGTCGATCGAGACCGGGCGCACCGCGCTCGTCGTGACCGATCCCCAGATCGACTTCCTCTCGAAGGACGGGGTGACCTGGGGCGTCGTCGGCGAGAGCGTCACCGAGCAGGGCACCGTCGACAACATCGAACGGCTGTTCGTCGCGGCGAAGGCCGCCGGCATGCCGGTGTTCATCTCGCCCCATTACTACTACCCGCACGATCACAAGTGGCGGTTCGAGGGCACGCTGGAGAAGACCATGCACGCGATCGGCATGTTCGACCGGCTCGGCCCGCTCGACCTCGAGAACTTCGAGGGCTCCGGCGCCGACTGGATGCCGCAGTACAAGAAGTACATCGCGGACGGCGAGACGATCGTCTGCTCGCCGCACAAGATCTACGGACCCGCGCAGAACGACCTCAACCTGCAGCTTCGCAAGCGCGGGATCGACAAGGTGATCCTGGCCGGCATGTCGGCGAACCTCTGCACGCAGGCGCATCTGTACGAGCTGCTCGAGCTCGGTTTCGAGGTCGCCGTGGTGCGCGACGCGACCGCCGGCGCGAAGGTTCCCGAGGGCGACGGCTATCTCGCCGCCATCATCAACTTCCGGATGGTCGCCAACGCCGTCTGGTGGACCGACGAGGCGGTCGAACGGATCGCCCGCTCCGCCGCCTGACGCCGCATCCGGCTTCCGCCATCCCCCGAGATACCGAAAGCGAAAGGATCATTCCCATGAAATCCAGCTCGACCGTCGCCGCCGTGATCTGCGCGGTCATCCTCACCGCCGCTTCGCCGGCCTCCGCCGCGGACGAGTACAACGTCGTCAACGGCCTCACCCTCACGGGCAATCCCCTCGGGCTGCACGGAATCGATCCGGTCTCGGTATTCGGCGGCGAGGCGCCGCGGGCCGGCGACGCGGTCTACACCGTCGCCCATGACGGCGTGGACTACTACTTCGCCTCGGCCGAAGCGCAGGCGCGCTTCAAGGCCGACCCGGAGGCCCATCTTCCGCAGTTCGGCGGGTTCTGTGCCTACGGGGTCTACGTCGGCAAGAAGCTCGACGGGGACGTCCGCTACGCCGACATCGTCGACGGCAAGCTGTATCTGTTCGTGAACGCCGCGATCTTCGCGAAGTATCTCGAGAACAAGGACGCCGTGATCGCCGGGGCCTTCGCGAAGTGGCCGGAGATCCGGTCCGTCCCGGTCGAGGACCTCTGACGGCCGGTGCACCCGGGATGGAGCGGGTCTCGCGTCGGGCGAGGCCCGTTCCGCTGTGCCGTGCGGGTTTCAGGACCGCTCGGCCTGGGTCGCCGCCCGGTCGACCGAACCGTCCTCCGCCAGCACCACGCCCCAGCGCTCGCGGATCTGGTCGGCGGTGTAGTAGCTGCGGCGGAAGTCGCGGGCGCACCGCTCGGGGTCGCGCCGCCGCGGGTCGCCATAGCCGCCTCCGCCCGGGGTCTCGACGGTGATGGCGTCGCCCTCGGCGATCGCGATGCCCTGCTCCTTGGACAGGTGGAGCGGCGTGTAGGTCTCGCCGCCGCGCTCCACCAGCACGGTGTTCGGCGCGCCGTCGCCGCCGCCCAGCGCGCCCTGCGGGCCGACCCTTCCGTGGTCCATGACGAACGAGGCGCGCGCCTTGCCGCGCCGCAGCCGCACCTTGTAGCGCACGCCGAAGCCGCCGCGGCTCTTGCCGGCACCGCCGGAGCCCTCGCGCAGCGCATACTCCTCGTACAGGATCGGGTAGCGCTGCTCGACCACCTCGATCGGCGTGGTCTTGGAGATGCCGATGGTCGAGCAGCCGTTGCTGAGGCCGTCGCCGCCCATATGCCCGCCGTAGCCGCCGCCGGAGATCAGGTAGCAGACGAAGCCGCGGCCGGTCTTCGGGTCGAGTCCGCCGAGCGAGAAGTTGCCGCTGGTCCCGGCCGGGGCGGCGAACAGCAGGTCGGGCACCGCCTTGGTCATGGCGGCGAACACCGCCTCGGCGATCCGCTGGCTGACCTCGGCGGCGCAGCCCGACACCGGGCGCGGGTACCTGGCGTACAGGAAGGTGCCGTCCGGGTCGGCGACGTGCAGCGGCTCGAAGGTGCCGGCGTTGATCGGGATGTCCGGGAAGATGTGCTTGATCGCCAGGTAGACCGACGAGCGCGTGGTGGCGATCACCGAGTTCATCGGCCCCTCGCAGGGCGGCGAGGAGCGCGAGAAGTCGAAGTACAGCTCCTCGCCCTGCTTGGTCATGGTCAGCCGGATGAACAGCGGCGCGTCGACCACGCCGTCGCTGTCGACTACGGCCTCACTGTCGTAGCTGCCGTCCGGGATCGCCGCGATCTTGGCGCGCATCTGCTGGGCGGCACGGCGGCGCAGCTCGGCGATCGCGTCGTCGACGGTGTCGCGGCCGTAGCGCTCCAGCATGCCGGTCAGCCGCCGCTCGCCGACCGTCAGCGCCGCGGCCTGGGCCTTGATGTCGCCGATCCGCTGGTCGGCGATCCGGATGTTGGAGAGAATTATCGAGAGGATTTCGTCGTCCAGCACGCCGGCCTTGTACAGCTTCACCGGCGGCAGCCGCAGGCCTTCCTGCTCGCTCTCGGTGGCGCTCGCCGAGAACCCGCCCGGCACGGCGCCGCCGATGTCCGGCCAGTGCCCGGTGTTGGCCAGCCAGCAGAACAGCTCGCCCTTGTAGAAGAACGGCTTGACGAACTTCACGTCCATCAGGTGGGTGCCGCCGAGATACGGGTCGTTGACGATGAACACGTCGCCCGGCTCGACCTTTTTCGCGCGCTCGATCACCGCGGCGGTGCAGTCCTGCATGGTGCCGACGAACACCGGCAGCCCGTCCTCGCCCTGGGCGATCAGGGCGCCGCCGTCGCGGTGGTAGATGCCGTCGGAGCGGTCGTAGGTCTCGCTGATCACCGGCGAGAAGGCGGAGCGCGAGAACGCCACGTCCATCTCGGCGCAGACCTGCTGCAGGCCGTTCTGGATGACGGCCAGGGTGACCGGGTCGAGGGACGTGCTCATGCGGCTGCTCCCGTGCTGGCAATGGCGGCCACCCACATCCTCATCCCGGAGCGGGGCGCCGCAGGCGGAACGCATCCGGGACCCATGCGGCGGGGAGTGGCGTACGGGTCCCGGCTCTCCGCGGCTTCGCCGCTGCGGCCGGGATGAGGGAGAGGGCGGGGGGCCGGCCTCATCGGACCTCTCCCACGCGCACGGTCACCAGCAGGTTTCCGTCGCGGTCCAGCCGCGCCGACTGGCCGGGTTCGATCACCGTCGTCGCGTCGAACTGGGCGACGATCGCCGGGCCGGCGAACGCCGCCTCCTCGGGCAGCCGCTCGCGGCGGTACACCGGGGTGTCGACGCGGCCGGTGCCCTCGAACCAGACCGATCGGCGGCCGATGATCGCCGCCTCGGCCGTCGCCTGGCGCTCGTCGGAGCCGGCCAGCGCCGCCAGCGGCACCGGCCGGCGCTTGCCGAGCACGGCGGTGTGCAGGTTTACCAGCACCGGCCGGATCTCAGGCAGCTCGACCGCGAACCGCTCCCAGTAGGCGGCAGCGAATCGCTGTTCCAGCGATTCCAGGCTCGGCTCGCCGTGCTCCAGCGCCACCGACAGGATGTGGCTCTGGCCCTGGAACTGCATGTCGACCGAGCGGCGCGCCTCGATCCGTTCGACCTCGACCGCTTCGGCCTCGATGGTGGCCCGCCCGGCGGCCTCCTGCTCGCGGAACAGCCGGTGCACGTCGGCGATGTCGAGCGTGCTGAGCGGGGTGTTCAGGGTGTTGACGTAGTCGTGCCTGAGGTCGGCGACCACGCAGCCGATGGCGTTGGTGATGCCGGGGCGGGCCGGGAGCACCACGTGCGGGATCGCCAGCTCGCGGGCGAGGGCCGTGGCGTGCAGCGGGCCGGCGCCCCCGAAGGCGAACAGCGCGAAGTCGCGCGGGTCGTGGCCGCGGGCCAGCGACACCATCCGCACCGCGCCGGCCATCTTGTCGTTGGCGATCTGCAGGATGGCGGCGGCCGCCTGCTCGGCGCTCAACCCCAGCGGGTCGCCGATGCGGGCCTGGATGACGGCGGCGACGTCGTCGACCGTGACCGGGTGGTCGACCGCCAGCAGCTTGTCCGGGTCGAGCCGGCCGAGCACCAGGTTGGCGTCGGTGATGGTCGGCTCGGTGCCGCCGCGGCCGTAGCAGATCGGCCCCGGGGTGGCGCCGGCGCTTTCCGGCCCGACGCGCAGCAGCCCGGCCTCGTCGATCCGGGCGATCGAGCCGCCGCCGGCGCCGATGGTGTGGACGTCGACCATCGGCACGTGGATCGGCATGCCATATTCCAGGTCGAGCTCGGCGTGGATCCGCGGCAGCCCGTCGAGGATCAGCCCGACGTCGGAGCTGGTGCCGCCCATGTCGTAGGTGATGGCGTTCGGGAAGCCGGCGGCGGTGGCGGTGTAGGCCGCGGCGATCACCCCGGAGGCCGGGCCGGACATCACGGTGTTCACCGCCTGGTCGGCGGCCAGGCCGGCGGCGACGGTGCCGCCGTTGCCCTGCATCACCAGCAGCTCACGGGCATAGCCCTGCTGCGCCAGCCCGCCGGCCAGCCGGTCGAGATAGCGGCGCAGCACCGGCTGCACGGCGGCGTTGACGGCGGCCGTGGTGCCGCGCTCGTACTCGCGGAACTCCGACAGGATCTCGGAGCCAGCGGTGACCGCGGCCTCCGGCCAGGCCTGCCGGACCAGCTCGACTGCCCGGCGCTCGTGCGCCCGGTTGGCGTAGCTGTGCAGGAAGTGCACGACCACCGACTCGCAGCCCAGCGTCCTGAGTGCCTCGACCGCGGCCAGCACCCCGGCCTCGTCGAGCGGCACCAGCACCTCGCCGTCGGCGTCGACCCGCTCGGCGACCTCGAGGCGCAGCTCGCGCGGGATCAGCGGCTCGAACCTGCCGGTCAGGCCGTAGGAGGTCGGGCGGGTTCGGCGGCCGAGCTCCAGCACGTCGCGGAACCCGCGCGTAGTGATCAGCCCGGTGCGGGCGACCTTGCGCTCCAACAGGGCGTTGGTGGTGGTCGTCGTGCCGTGGACGATCTGCTCGACTTGACCCGCCTCGACCCCGGCGGCGGCCAGCGCCGCCAGCACCCCGTCGGCTTGGTTGGCGACGGTGGTCGGCACCTTGGCCAGCCGGATGCCGCCGGGCGCGGACGGGTCCAGGCAGACCAGGTCGGTGAAGGTGCCGCCGACGTCGACTCCGACGAGCCGGCCGGCCGTGGTTCCGTTCATGGTGTTCCCGCCGCAGGCGCCGGGCCATCGCCCGGCAATCCGTGCAATCTTGTTCGTATACCTATGATTTGGTCAAGGGTCTCCAGGACTTGATCTGGAACAATATCCATCCGTCTTCGTACTGGCAGAATACTGTCACTGCACCGCTCTACGGTCGGAGCCGGAAGGAAAGGATCAATTTAATGGAATTTTGCGATGCAGATAAGCGGAAGCTTCGCGACGCGTTGTCGAGCAGGACGCCGCTGCACGGCAACCTGATGACTTTCATCGGGTTGGACGAGGTGCGTGAACGATTTCCCGAGTTATGGGAGCGGCAGCGCGAACGAATCACCGAGACATCCCGGGCGATACTTCGTCAGTTCACCGACCCGCGCACCGACATCGTGCTGCCGATCGGCGACGAGAAGTTCGCCGTGTTGTTCACGCGCCTCGACAAGACCGAGGCGATGCTTCGGGCCGGAATCATCAAGGCCGAGATCCTGCGACGCTTCGTCGGGGACGAGTCGCTCGAGCATCTCGATATCCGCACCGATGCGCTCGACATCGATTCCGGCGACGAAACTACCGGCGTACTGCGCGATCTGCTGAACGGCGCCGGGGCCGGCCGGGCGCAGCCGGCAGCCGCGGCGCCGGCGCCGGCGCGGTCGCGTCAACGGCAACGGGCTTACCGTGCGTCGATCGAAGAGATCGGTGCGGATTGGTCGATGCCGATCGACGAGATCGAACAGACCTTCGGTTTCGACCTGGACTCGCTGGAGTTCGCGTTTCAACCGCATCTCTATGCGCGGCGGGGCGTGTTCTCGATCTTCGAGTGCCGTGCCGTCCGCTACGACGCCACCGGTGCGATTCTCTCGGGGTACGATGTCCTGCCGCGGGACTGCACCCCGGGCCAGATCACCGCCGTCGACAAGATGACGCTGATGCGGGCGCGCCACGGCCTCGTCGACATGGCGTTCCGCAAGCGCATCGCCGTGGTCGCGACGCCGGTCTCGTTCGAGACCATGAGCACGCGCGCAACGGCGACCGAATTCCTCGATCTGCTGCGAAAGATCCCGTCGGACCTGCGGAACTATCTGGTCGTCGACATTTGCCGGGCGCCGGTCGGCGTTCCGGAGGGCCGGCTGGCTGAGATCATCAGCCCGATCAAGCAGTTGACCCGGGCCGTCTTCGTTCGCGTCAGTTCGGCGCAGCAGTCGCTCGCGACCCTGAAGGGCGCCGGTGCGTTCGGAGCCGGGCTCAACATGCCGTCACGGGCCGGCCGTGATCTGGGCAGTCCCGGGTTTCTTGGCCGTTTCGCCGCCTCGGCCCGCAAACTGCGCCTGCAGACCTATGCCCTCGACGTCGACACGCAGCAGCAGGTGGCGAGCTGTCGGGAAGCCGGCATGGACTACATGGCGGGCCGCGCGCTGGCGGAGCTTTCGGACTACGTCGGGCCGGTGACCGGGATGCAATCGGCGTAGCGGTCGAGCGCCTGCGGCCCTCCGGCGGCTTCCGGCCGGCGGTACCGTGTCTGCGGCTCCCGGAATTTCTGGGTCCCGGCGACGCCGTTTAACGGAATTTCAATTGGGATGTGCGATTCTCGCGAAGGTTTAAGGAGAGACGCATAATGGATCTGTCGGATAGCGACAAGCGAAGGCTCCGCGACGCTCTGTCGGTCAAGTCGTCCCTGAACGGAAACCTGATGACCTTCGTCGGCCTGGAAGAGGTCAAGGCCAGGTATCCGGAAATGTGGGAGCACCATCGCGAGCGGATCGTCGCGACGTCGCGCACGATCCTCCGCCAGTTCACCGATCCGGTCGCCGACATCGTCCTGCCGGTCGGCGAGGCCAACTTCGTGGTCCTGTTCACCCGCCTCGGCAGGGACGAGGCGATGCTGCGCGCCGCTGCCATCAAGGCCGAGATCCTGCGGCGCTTCATCGGCGACGAGGCGTTGGCCGACCTCGCCGTGGAAACCCAGGCTATCGACCTGGATTCCGGGAGCGTCACGAAGGGTGTGCTCGGCGATCTGCTGGCCATGGCGTCGGCCGGCGTCCCGTCGGCAGCGGGAACCCAGGCGGCCGGCGACGAGGCGGCGGTGGCCGTCCGGGATGGGCGGGAACGGCCGTCGAATCGGCACCGGATCGACCGCGCCCCGGTCGCTGAAATCGGCGCCGACGCAACGGTCTCGGTCGACGATCTGGAGGCCCGCTTCGGCTTCCGCCTCGACGATCTGGAATTCGCGTTCCAGCCGCTCCTCTATGCCAAACGGGGCGTGTTCTCGATCTTCGAATGCCGCGCCGTCCGCTACAGCGCGACCCGCGATATCCTCAGCGGCTACGGGGTGCTGCCGCGGGATGCGTCCGGCGATCAGGTGGTCGCGCTGGACCAGATGACGCTGATGCGGGCCCGGCACGGGCTGGTCGACATGGCCGTACGCAAACGGGTCGCGGTGGTGGCGGTCCCCGTGTCGTTCGAGACCATGACGAGCCGGGCGTCGGCGAGCGAGTATCTCGAGGCGCTGCAGCGGATCCCGTCGGACCTGCGCAACTACCTGGTCATGGATGTCAGGCGCTGCCCGCCGGGCGTCCCCGAGGGGCGGCTGGCCGAGATCGTAAGCCCGCTCAAGCGGGTGGCCCGGGCCGTGTTCGTGAATGTCACCTCGGCGCAGCAGTCGCTGTCCGTGATCAAGAACGCCGGGGCGTTCGGGGCCGGAATCGCGCTGTCGGCCAGGGATGCCGGAGACATGGCGAACCCGACGCTCCTCGGCCGGTTCTGCTCGATGGCCCACAAGCTGGGGCTGCAGGCCTATGTGCTCGACGTGGATACCCCGGTGCAGGCGACGCGCTGCCGGAAGGCGGGATTCGACTATCTCGCCGGCCGGGCGCTCGCGGAGCTGTCGGACTACGTCGGGCCGGTCACCGAGATGAGCCTCGCCTGACCCGCGGGCGGGCGGCCCGGACTACAGCCGCCGGGCGAACCAGATGACGCGGCCGGCGATCGTGACCTCGTCGACCGTGCGCTCGTAGTCCTGGTAGCGCGGGTTGGCGCTCTTGATCAGCAGCGTCGGCGGGTCGGTGTTCGGCACGTACTCGACCTGCTTGGCGACCAGGCCGAGGCCGTCGTGCAGCACGAAGATGCCGGGCGGCGACGGGGCAGTGCGCGAGGTGTCGATCAAGACCTTGTCGCCGGCGGCCAGCACCGGCTCCATGGAGTCGCCGTCGATCGAGATGATCTTCAGGTCGGCGGCGCGGGCCCGCAGCTCGTGCCGCAGCCAGTCGACCGGGAAGTACCAGGAATCGCCCAGCGCCTCGTACTCGGCCACGGCGCCGCCGCCGGCGGCCGCCGTCACCCGCACCTCCGGCACCGCCACCACGCCGGGCTCGTGGTCCGGGTCCAGGATCCGCGAATAGACCCGGGGTCGGCGGGTGGTGACCGCCTCGACCTGGCGCGCGCCGCTCGGCTGCGGGGGCGGCGGGGTGCCGTCGCGCAGGACCGATTCGTCGACCCCGAGATGGGCGGCGAGCGCCCAGCGCACATCCTCCGGCAGCCGCCGCGGCGTGCCGCGATGCACGAACTGGTGCAGGTAGGCGTGGTTCTTGCCGCAGGCCAGCGAGGCCTTCTTCAGGTCGGTCGGCGGGTCGCGATGCGCGACCAACTCCAACAGCCGGCGGCGGATCGGATCGAGCTTCATGGCGCGATCTTATTCCGATTGCCAGGAAAAGTATACAAATAAAATTCCTATTTACGGATAAAGATGATCGTCGTACGGTCCCGGGAGTTCCGATGCCGGTGCACAACGCTGGATGGCGGAGGTGCGTCGGTCCAGGCACAAGCCGGTCCAGGCACAAGGAGAAGGTCATGCCGCTCGCTCCCGGATTGCAGGTTCGAACCCTGGTGCGCCCTGGCGGGCGCGTCACCACCGTGGTGGTGCGGCGCCGCCGGACTTCGCCGATTCCCCCGGTCGAGCGGCGCGGCCCGCAGCCGTCGGCGGATACGGCGCCGCCACCGCGGGCCGCGGGGCCCGACGGGCGGTCCGGCGAGCGGTCAGGGTTCTCCCGGCCGATCGTCAGGGCCCTGGTGGCGCTGGGGTCGCGGGCCTGGCCGCTGGGTCGCGACGGGCTGGCGCTGGACGGTCGGCGGGTGCCGCTGGCACGGCTGGTGGCCGAGGCGAACCGCGCGCTGACGGCGCGCGGATGCCCGCCGATTCCGTATCCCGGGGTCCGGCCGAAGGAGGGGCGGCCGAAGGAGAACCGGCGATGAGCGGGTCGGTCAGCGCCGTCGCCGACGAGGCCGGGCTGCGGGCGTCGCTCGAGGAGGCGGCCGAGACCCTGCGCCGATTGCCGGCGGGGCTGCGGCGGCCGCGCCTGACGTCCTGGCCCGACGTGGTGCGCGACAGCGCCGGTCTGCTCGGGCCGTCGGCCGACGGACGGGCCCGGCCGGCGGCGCCGACGCCGGCGGCCATAGACCGGATGGACCGGGCGCTGACGTGGCTGCTGGCCTGCGACGACGAAGCCCGCCGGCTGGTCTGGGCACGCGCCTGCCGGGTGCCGTGGCGCCGGCTCGAGGACCTGGACGGCCGCAGTCACGTCACCCTGCGCAAGATCGTCGCCCGCGGCCACGGCCAGATCCTGCGGCAGCTGGTTTCATCGTAAAAAAACGAGCAAAAATATGAAAAAACCGCTTTACAGGATTTATAAGATCGACTAGAAGATGTCCTACCGTCGGGGTGATGCGGGATGGCCCGCCGCCCCGACCGGTTCCCCCGCTTCCGAAACTCGACGCGCCGCCGGCCCGCTCCGGCGGCGCGTCGCGCTGTCGGCGAGCGCCGTTTCGTTCCCCGACCGCGTCGCCGATCGCCGAGGAGGTTCGCATGGCCGTGCAACGCTGGACGTCGCGCCGGCGGGCGGCGTTCCTGAAGGCGCTCGCCGATACCGGCAACGTGTCGGCGGCGGCCCGGGCGGCGAAGGCCTCGCGGTCGCGGGCCTACCAGCTCAAGGTCGCCGACCCGGACTTCGCGGCCGAGTGGACGGACGCGCTGGAGACCGCGATCGACGCTCTCGACGCCGAGGCCCGCCGCCGCGCGCTGGACGGCGTCGAGACCCCGCATTTTCACCAGGGCCGGGTCGCCGGCACCGTCCGCAAGTATTCCGACACCCTGCTCATGTTCCTCCTGCGCGCCCACCGGCCGGAGCGCTATCGCGACCGGCCGGCCGGCGGATCGGATGCCGATGCCGACCTCGAAGACGACCTCGCCGCCGCCCGCGACACCCTCGCGGCCCGCCTTGCGCGCCTGGATGACGAGCCTGAGCCCGGCGAGCCGGAAGCGGATCCTGAATGAGCTGTCCGACCGCGAGGCGGCAGCGCTGCTTTGGGATTGGGAATTCTGGGCCCGGCCCAAGCAGCTGCCGCCCGCCGGCGGCTGGCGGGTCTGGCTGATCCTGGCCGGCCGCGGCTTCGGCAAGACCCGGACCGGGGCCGAGTGGGTGCGCTCGCTCGCCGAGGCCGGCCGTGCCCGTCGGATCGCCCTGGTGGCCGAGACCGCGGCCGACGCCCGCGACGTCATGATCGAGGGCGAGAGCGGGCTGCTGGCCTGCTGCCCGCCCCGGGCGCGGCCGCGCTACGAGCCGTCGAAGCGCCGGGTCACCTGGCCGAACGGTGCGGTCGCCACCAGCTTCTCGGCCGACGACCCGGACCAGTTGCGCGGCCCGCAGTTCGACGCGGCCTGGGCCGACGAGGTCGCCAAGTGGCGCTACGAGGCGGCCTGGGACAATTTGATGCTGGGGCTCCGGCTCGGCGCCGACCCGCGCTGCGTCGCCACCACCACGCCGCGACCGCGGGCCTGGCTGGCGCGGCTGATCGCCGACCCGGGCACCGTCGTGACCGGCGGCGGCACCCGCGAGAACGCCGCCAACCTGGCGCCGGCCTTTCTCGACCAGATCCTGGCGCGCTATGCCGGCACCCGGCTCGGCCGGCAGGAGATCGACGGCGAACTGCTCATGGAGGTGCCGGGGGCGCTGTGGAGCCGTGCCCTGATCGAGGCGGCGCGCACCCGACCGATGTCGGCCGCGGACCTGGCTCGGGTGGTGGTCGCGGTCGACCCGGCGGTGACGGCCGGGACCGACAGCGCCGAGACCGGGATCGTGGTCGCGGCGGTCGACGCCGACGGCCGGTTCCGCGTGCTGGAGGACCTCTCCGGCCGGCTGTCGCCCGACCTGTGGGCGCGCCGGGCGGCGGAAGCCTTCCACCGGCACCGCGCCGACGCGGTGGTCTGCGAGGTCAACCAGGGCGGCGACCTGGTCGCTGCGACCCTGCGGACCGTCGACCCGTCGCTGCCGGTCCGCTCGGTCCGGGCGACCCGCGGCAAGCGCCTCAGGGCCGAGCCGGTGGCGGCGCTGTACGAGCAGGGACGGGTGTCGCACGACGGTGCGTTCCCGGCGCTGGAGGACCAGATGGCCGGCTACACCGGTGCGCCGGGCGAAGCTTCGCCCGACCGGCTCGACGCGCTGGTGTGGGCGCTGACCGACCTGGCATTCGACCGACCGCCGGCGACCAGCCGGGAGTTCCTGGTGTAGGGCCCGGCGCCCACCCCGGGCCCAGTCCTTCGACCGCATTCGGAGACAGTCATGCGTCACGCCGAGGCCCGCGCCGAGATCGAAACGCGGTTCGCCGCGCTGTGGGTCGCCACCCCGGTGGCCTTCGAGAACGTGGCGTTCGAGCCGCCGGCCGACGACTCCCCCTGGGTGCGGCTGGCGGTGGTGAGCGACGGGGCCGAGCTGGCGTCGATCGGCGGGCCGCCGCGACGCCACCGCTGCCACGGCCATGTGAGCCTGGAGATCAGCGTGCCGGCCGGCAGCGGCAGCCGGGCGGCGCACGACCTGGCGGACCAGGCGCTCGACCTGTTCGCCGGCTGGCCGGTCTCGGAGCTGATCTTCCTGGCGGGCGCACCGGAGCCGGCGCGGCAGTCCGGCCAGGCCTACCGGGTCGCCGTCACCGTGCCGTTCCGCCACGACGATCTGCGCTGAGCTGCCGCCGGGGCGCCGGAATCCGGCCCTCGGCCTTCCTTACTCCGTTGCGAGGCTGGGCGATGACGACAACCCTGACGGGCGAGGTCGGCCGCTCCGGCCGGACGGAGGACGTGGCGATCGTGCAGGCACTGCTGGCGAACACCAAGGGACCGGACGGCAGGGCTTTCTGGGACCGCCGGATCGACGGCCGGCCGGGCGCCGAGCTGTCGGCGGCCATCGAGGCGTTTCAGCGACGCCGGTTGCCGGCGGCGGTCGCCGGCGGATCGGTCGAGGCAGGCGTCGTGCGGCCCGGGCTGGCGACGTGGAACTTGCTGCTCTCGCTGTTTCCGAGACGCTTGGGGGAACTGCGCGTGGTCTCCGGCAACCCGCTGATGTTGTATGCCACGAAGAACCCCGAGGCGGTGGCTGGGGAGACCGGCGGCCGGCTGCGGCGGGGGGGCACGGCGTGGGATCGAACGATTGCCGCGTGGCTGCGGCCGGACCTGGCGCGGGCGGTGGAGAGGGTGGCCGCAGGTCCCGGCGTCGGCCTCGTTCTCGGCTCGACGGCGCTGGACGGGGACCGGGTGGCGATGACGTTCCATCCGGTCGGGCTGTCGGTGCTCGACGACCACGGTCGGCCGAGCTCGGTGAATGGCCGTCCGCGCGGCGTCCCGGCGGCGCTGTGGCGTGAGGTCGACCGGGTGATGACCGCGCAGGCTGCGGTGGAGGCGACGGGCAGTGGCGGCTACCGGCCCCGGAACGGCCTGCCGAGCCTGCGCGGCCCGGACCTGGACGGGGCGCTGCTGTCGCGCTTCGGTATCGACCCGGCGTCGATCCGCGGCGACCGGCGGGCAGTGCTGGCGGCCCTGGGGCTGATCGCACGGGCAAACCGGCCGGCGCCGGTCGACCAGGGTGAGCTGACCTACCTGATCGACATCGTCGCGGCCGACGACCCGGAGACCGCCCGTGCCCTGCACTATCTGCGGCGCCGGCACGTCGGGGCCGGTCGACCGGCCGGTCGGAACGGTGCGCCGAGCCCGTTGGAACGGGCGGCGGAACAGCTGCTGCGGACTGTGAGGCGGAACTACCAGTCGCCGAAGTTCGCGCAGTTGAAGTCGTTGACCGCGATCGCCTCCGACCGCTCGGAGGCCTATTCGAGGTTCATCGCCCTGGTCGGAGCCGGCCGCCCCTGGGACATCAAGCGCGAGTTCCCGCGCTGGGTCCGCGACCCGGCGGAGGGCTTCGACTACGGCAGCGACCTGTGGGGCAACCTGCACTACGGCTACATCGGAAAGGCCGCAGGCTTCACCGAGTTCGAGCTGATTGCCGGTGCGATCTGGCAGGCGATCCGCGATACCGACGCGTGGTGGGACGACCCCAAGGACCAGGCCGCCATCCGGTTGGGCTTCGCGTTGTGGGACGAGCATCGGTTTCCGCCCCCGCGCGGCGTGCTCCTGGACGCGTTGCGCCGAGCCAGGTCGAGGCTGAACACGCGATGAGGCGGCCGCTCGACGGTGTGTTCGCGGCGGAGCCGGCGTCACGGCGCTGGCTCCTGGTCCTCGCGGCCGCCTTTGCCGCCGTCGATTTCGGGATCCTGACGCTTTTCGCCACCACGTATTTCGTCCCGTTCCTGACTTCCAGGATCTTCGAGGGTGACAGCCGCCCGTGGGGTTTCGGCGACGCGATCCTGCTGTCGATCCAAGTGTCGATGCTCACGCTGACGATCGTGATGTCGAACGTCTGCATGGCGTTCCTCTGCCTGATGGTCGTGAACTCCCCGGTGATGAGGGTGCTGCTGCGATGGCTGATTCATGCCCTGGTCTGGGTGTTCCTGGCCCTTCTGGCGTCGGTCGTGTGTGTTGCGATCTTCATCTATTGACGTCCGGAGACGGTGGATGACCGGCCAGGCTGATCGGATCTTCGGGGTCGAACCGTCCTCGTTCGGCCGATCGGCGGACACGGTCATCGTTCTCGTCTTGGTCCTCGACCTGCTTGCGTACGTGCCGCTCGCGCTGTTCGTGCTGTTTCCGGTGCAGTTCGCCCTGCTCCTGGGGAGCTCGGGAGAGATGGGGGAAGTCGAGCGCGCGTGGATCGCGATGTCCCTGCTCGCCGTCATGGCCTTCTTCGTCTTCTGTCTGAACATCACCGCCGGCTACGCGGTATCGCTGGTCGTCGACTCGGCCAAGCTGAGAGCCGTGCTCAGGATGTCGATTCATGCCGCCGTCTGGAGCTTCCTGGTGGCTGTCGCGCTGTCGCTGACGACCGCTCTCATGTGGTTCTAGCGCGCCGTCCGGCCGGTACGCTTCCCCGATCCGTTACCGCGTTCGGTTTGCCCAGCCCGATTCATCGCCTGCCGGAGACGCCTGCCGGAGACGCGACGATGCTGCGCACCACGCCATGGGCGAGCTTGCTCCGGGCGGTCGAACGGCCGGATGCCTTCGGCCGGACCGCCGGTCCGTCAGCCGATCGCTGCCGGCTGCACGCGACCGCCGCACCGGACCGTATCGTCATCGCCTGCCACGCGCCGCGCGGGGCCGGTGCGGCGTCGGCACTGGGCCTCGCCGAGCGGGTGGCCGCGCTGATCCGCGACTGCGGTTTCGGCTCCCGGTCCTTCGGCACGCCGTCGATCGAGCTCGACGGCCGCCACCCCGACGGTATCCGCGCCGTCGTCACCCTGCCGATCCGGCGGGACGCGGGCTGACGCCAGCAATCTGCAACGGAGATCGCCATGCCCGACGCGTCCATCGGAATCGCAGGGGGCGCCGACGTCGCCACCCCGAACGCCGCCTGGGCGGCGCGGGCGCCGGACTGGGAGCTGATCCGCGACCTGCTGGGCGGCACCCGCGCGATGCGCGAGGCTGGCGAGCGCCGGCTGCCGCGTGAGCCGGGCGAGAGCCTGGCGGCCTACCGCATCCGGCTGGCCCGCACCGTGCTGTTCAACGGCCTTGGGCGGGCGGTGCAGACCCTGTCGGGCAAGCCGTTCGGCAAGCCCGCGACCCTGTCGGACGACGCCGACCCGCGGATGCGGGCGATGACCCGCGACCTCGACCTCGGTGGCCGCGACCTGACCGGGCTGGCCCGCGACGTGCTGCGTGCCGCCCTGACCGACGGGCTGACCCACATCCTGGTCGACTACCCGGCCGGCGGCGGCGCCGGCGAGACCCTGGCCGACGAGCGGGCCCGCGGCGCCCGGCCCTATCTGGTGCACGTCCCGGCACCCGACCTGATCGGCTGGCGCGCCGGCCCGGACGGCCGGCTCGACCGGGTGCGGATCCGCGAGACCGTGCTCGAGCGCGACGGCGCCTGGGGCGAGCGCGCGGTCGAGCAGATCCGGGTGCTGGAGCCCGGGCGCTGGTCGCTGTGGCGCCGCTCGGAGGCCCTGAAGGACCGGCCGTGGCGTCGCCATGCCGGCGGCGAGACCAGCCTGGACGCGGTGCCGCTGGTCACCGTCTACGCCGAGCGCACCGGCTTCCTGACCGCCCGGCCGCCGCTGCTCGATCTGGCCTGGCTGAACCTGGCGCACTGGCAGTCGTCGTCGGACCAGCGCCACATCCTGCATGTCGCCCGGGTGCCGATCCTGTTCGGCCGCAACCTGAAGGTCGGCGAGGACGGCATCGAGATCGGCCCGAACCGGCTGATCCTCGGCGACGGCGACGGCGCCGACCTGAAATACGTCGAGCACGGCGGGGCGGCGATCGAGGCCGGCCGCCAGGACCTCGCCGACCTGGAGGACCGCATGGCGGTCATGGGGCTCGACCTGATGGTGCGCCGCTCCGGCGGCATCACCGCGACCGAGCGGGCGATCGACGCGGCCCGGGCCGATTCCGCGCTGGCCGCCCTGGTGCGGGCGGTCGAGGAGGGGCTGACCGCGGCGCTGGCCCTGTGCGCCCGCTGGATGGACCTGGCCCCGGAGGCCGCCGGCCGCGTCACCCTCGATCCCGACACCGGGCTCGACGCCCGCGAGGCCGAGGAGATCGACCTGCTGCTGAAGGCCCGGCTGGCCGGCGAGATCGACCGCCCGACCTTCCTTGCCGAGATCCGCCGCCGCGGGGTGTTGGCCGCGGCCTGACACAAACACCACGACCGGAGCCCTGTCATGACCCTGCCCGCCACCATCGACCGGCTCGAGGACCTGCCCGAGGCCGTGCGAGAGCATTACGTCGCCACCGAGGACGGCCGCTTCCGGCTGGACGCCGACGGCGTCGAGGACGTCGCCGGCCTGAAGTCGGCGCTCGAGAAGGAGCGCGCCGCCCGCAAGGCGCTGAAGGCCGAACTGGCGGCCCGCGACGAGGCCGGCGCCGGGGACGCCGAGGCGGTCCCGGACGATACTTCCGAGCCCGAGCCCGAGCCGGAGCCTGCCGCCGCTCCCGATCCCCGCCAGGCCGCCCTGGAGGCCCGGCTGGTCGACGCCGAGGCGCGGGCGGCCCTGCAGGCGGCGCGCGGGGTGCCGGAGCTGCTGCTGCCGATGCTGCGCGATCGCCTGAGCGTCGCCGAGGACGGCGCCGGCGGGCTGGCGGTGCGGGTGCTCGACGAAGCCGGGAAGCCGCAACGCCGAGAGGTCGAGGACGGCGCCTATCTCACGGTCGCCGACCTGGTGGAGGGCCTGCGTGCCGACCCGGTCTACGGCCGCGCGTTCGACGGCTCCGGCAAGGGCGGCAGCGGCGCCCCGACCGCCGGCCGCGGCGAACCCGGGCCGCTCACCATCTCCGCCGACGACCCGCGCGCCATCGCCCGCCACGTCGCCGATATCGCGGCGGGGCGGGTGCGGGTGGCGTAGCCGGCGCCGGAAAATCGCCCCACGGTCGTTCATAGTGGTGCCGACAGGGCGATGATCCCAGGGAGGTGACCCATGCGACGGCGGCTGTTCCTCGTTCTCCTCGGCTCCGCGGCTTTCGGCCTGGCCGCCGGTCCGGTGCGGGCCGAGGCCTTCATGGCGCTGGCGACCCGCACCCTTCGTGGCGACCCGGCCAGGCTCGGCTGGTCGAGCCTGCGCGCCGGGTTCCGTGTGCAGTTCCCGGTCGCCGCCTCGGGCCGCAAGTTCATGGACCGGCAGCACGACGTGATGGACGCGGTCGAGCGCGCGCTGGAGCGGGCCCGCTACGACCCGAACGGCGGCGCGCAGGAACGCGAGCGGCTGGCGCGGCTGATCGAGGACACCGTGCGCCGGGCCGCCCCGCGCGGCACCGTCAGCCGGGTCTACGACGTCTGGATCGAGGCGAGGTGACGCGGAATGATGACGGGCTGTTTCGTCTGCAGAAGGGATGAGAACAATGTCCGGTCAACTGACGATGGACGATAAGGCGAACGAATACGGAAGCGTTCACGGCTTCGGCGAGGATGTCAGGTGCCGCAAGGACGGTGGAACCGTCGTCTGCAAGGTCCTGAACGGAACGGCGAAGGCTTTCTACAAGGACAAACCTGCGATCCATGCGCCAGAGAAACCTGGGTACTGGTCGATCTGCCGGGTCGACTCCCACGGAGCCGAGTGCTGGCACGAGCTTCACGGTGTGTAAGCTCTTCGCGTGCCTGATGGTGCTGGCAGCGACGGCTCCCGCTTTGGTTGCCCACAGCGCGATGGACGAAGCACGCGAGTGCCGCGACAGGGGCATTGCCGAGATACGATCGAAGCAGGTGCCCATACTGCCTGACCCAAAGATCCAGGGCGCCATCCACGAAATCGCTCTGCCCTCGATCATCGCGACGGTGCGATCGGCCGGCGGGCAGGTTTACCGTCGCAAGACCTGGTTCACTCTCTATCTGCCGTCGTACGAGGCGGTCGATGTCGCTTGGGAGCGGATGCCCGCTCTACAGACCGTGATCGCGACGGGGCTCGCCGATTCACGCTTCGAGGATACGTGCACCATCGCTGAGGATCAGGCGTTGACGTTCCGGCTTCAGGAAGGCGTACGGCGCGTCCTGGACGACGATCGGGCCGTCCTTCGGACAGCTATCTTCGGGGCTGAGCGGGTCGACTGACGCGACCGCGAAATCTCTGACAGATCCCCCCCCCGGCGGGACGCCGGGCCTCTGCATGCGCCGGGGCGGGATGCCGCGCGCGCCTTCACCCGACCCCGACAATCCAGATCCCTGAAAGGAGTTCGCCATGGCGAACAGCCTCTCGGCCGTGATGCCGAAGATCCTGGCGCGTGGCCTCTTGGCCCTGCGCGAGCAGGCGGTGATGCCGCGGCTCGTCAACGCCGACTATTCCAACGACGCCGCCCGCAAGGGCGACACCATCGACGTGCCGCTGCCGAGCGCGGTGGCGGCGACCGACGTCAACCCGTCGAACACCGCCCCGGTGCCGGCCGACACCGCGCCGACGGTCGTGCAGATCCCGCTGAACCACTGGAAGAAGGCGGGCTTCCACCTGACCGACCGCGAGGTGCTGGAGATCGACGCCGAGGAAAGCTTCGTGCCGATGCAGATGTCGGAGGCGGTGCGGGCGCTGGCCAACGCCGTCAACGCCTCGGTGCATGCCGAGTACGCCGGCGTCTACGGCTTCGTCGGCACCGCCGGCAGCACGCCGTTCGCCGGCGACGTCTCCGATGCCACCGCCGCCCGCAAGCTGCTGAACAAGCAGCTCGCCCCGCGCTCCGACCGGCGTGGCGTGCTCGACTTCGACGCCGAGGCCAACGCGCTCGCCCTGCCGCAGTTCTCCGACGCCGAGAAGGTCGGCTCAGCCGGGGTGAAGATCGAGGGCGAGATCGGCCGCAAGTTCGGCATCGACTGGGTGGCCGACGACGGCGTGCCGACCCACGTCGCAGGCACTGCCTCCGACGGCGGCAGTTACACGGTGACGACGGCCGCCGCGTCGTCGGCCGGTGCTGCCAGCGTGCAGCTCAAGACCGACACCGGCACCCCGACCCTGGTGGCCGGCGACGTGATCTCGTTCGCCGGGCACGCCCAGACCTATGTGGTGATGGCGGGGACCAGCCTGACGGTCGGCGGTGTGGCGGTGGCGATCGCCCCGGCACTCCGGGCCGACGTGGCCGACGCGGCGGCGGTGACCGTGCGCGCCAGCCACGTGGTCAACCTGGCGTTCCATCGCGACGCCTTCGCGCTGGCCATGCGCCCGCTGTCGGCCGGGATGGCCGACCTGGCGCTCGGCAACCGTATCCTGGCGATGACCGACGCCCAGACCGGGCTGTCGCTGCGGCTCGAGGTCAGCCGCCAGTACAAGCAGACGGTCTGGGAGTTCGACGTCCTGTGGGGCGTCAAGCTGGTGCGGCCGGAGCTGGCCGTGCGCATCGCCGGCTGACCGCCGGCGCTTCCGACCGTCCTTCCCACCCTCATCCCGGCCGGCGCGCAAGCGTCGAGCCGGGACCCATCCGTCCCTCCCAAGGGGCCGCGCGTGGGGCCCGAATGCGCTCCGCCTGCGGCGGCTCGCTCCGGGATGAGGTGGGGAGGGAGCAAAACCCCGCTCTCGCCAGCCACCCCGCGAGGACCCGTCATGCCCGACGATCCGAGACACGTACCGGCCGACACCCTGCCGACCGTGGTGCTGGAGCATGCCCGTACCGGCCAGCCGGTGGTCGTCGACCTGCGCGACTACCTGGCCGGCCGGGACGGGCGCTATGCCGACTGGCGGCTGCTCGGCCAGGGCGGCTTCATCGACCCGCCCGGGCTGAAGAGCGAGGGCGGCCCCCCGGATCCGGCCGGCCCCGAACCGCCCGACGAAGAAGCCGCGCCGGCGCCGCCGCCATCTACGCCGTCGTCGCCCCGTCGCCGTCGCCGCAAGCACCGCAGGAGCCGGCCATGACCGTCACCGCCGGGATCGACGCCTATGCCGACCGGGCCGAGGCCGACGCCTATTTCGCAGCCCGCGCCGTCACCGCCTGGGCGGCGGCGACCGAGGCGGCGCGCGACGCCGCCCTGCTGAAGGCCACGGCGTATCTCGAAGGAAACCATCGCTGGGTCGGCCGGCTGGTCGATCCGGCCCAGCCGCTGGCCTGGCCGCGCACCGGCGCCCGCGACGCCGAGGGCCGGGCGCTCGACGGTATCCCCGACCGGGTCAAGGCGGCCTGCGCCGAGCTGGCGCTGATCGCCCTGACCGAGGATCTGGCGCCGCCGGTCGAGCGCGGCGGCCGGGTGCTGTCCGAGCAGGTCGGCCCGGTCGCGGTCAGCTATGCCGCCGACGCGCCGCCCGGCCGTTCGTTCCCGGCGGTCGAGGCGCTGCTGCGCGGCCTGACCCGGAGCGATCCGATGCCGGTGAGGCGGGCATGAGCCGCCTCGACGAGACCCTGCGCCCGCTGGCTGCCCGGCTGGTCGCGCGCGCCGGCACCGCCATGACCTGGCGGCGCGCCGGCCCGCCGGCCTACGACCCGGCGACCGGCGCCGTGACCGCGGCCGAGACCGACACCGCGGTGACCGGCGTGATCGAGGAGGTCGAGACCGGGCATCCCGACGGGCTGGTCCGGCGCGGCGACCGCATCGTCACCCTGGCCGCCGAGCCGCTGGCCTTGGAACCCGTCCCCGGTGACGCGCTGCTGATCGGTGGCACCGTGCACCGGGTGGTCACCGTCACCACCACCTGGGCCGGCGACCGGCCCGCCCTGTACCGCCTGCACGTGAGGCGGTAGGGCCGCCCGCCCAAACAGCCTCATCCCGGCCCCAGCGGCGAAGCCGCGGAGAGCCGGGACCCATCCGCGGGTCCCGGATGCGTCCCGCCTGCGGCGGCTCGCTCCGGGATGAGGGCAAGGGGGAAGGCCCGGCATTCCCGATCCGAACGACGACCGAACCACATCACCCCGAGGAGCACCCCGAGATGGCCGATTCCAGCCGCGCCCAGCTCTACTACCTCGCCGAATCGACCTGGGGCGCGACCCCGGCGGCGGCGCTGACCCAGATGCGCTTCACCTCCGAGAGCCTGGGCTTCCAGATCCAGAACACCACCAGCCGCGAGGTCCGGGCCGACCGGCAGATCGCCGACCTGATCCAGACCGGTGCCGAGGCGTCGGGCAGCGTCGAGGTCGAGCTGAGCTACGGCGCCCACGACGCGCTGCTGGCGGCGGCGCTGTTCTCGGCCTGGGGTACGCCGGTCGCGATCTCGGTCGCCGACGACATCGCCGCCTCCAATGCCGGTGCTTCGTTCACCAGCACCACCACCGACTTCGCAGCGGCCGGCATCGTGGTCGGGCAGTGGGTGCGGGTCGGCGGCTTCGCGGCTTCCGGGGGGGCCAATAACGGCTACTACCGGGTGACTTCGGTGGCAGCCAACGCGCTGGGCGTCTCGCCGGCACCGGTGCAGGACGAGGCCGCCGCCGGCCTGACCGTCGCGGTCGCCGGCACCCTGCTGCGCAACGGCGTGATCGAGACCTCGTTCACGCTCGAGAAGCAGTTCACCGACATCGGCCAGATGATCGCCTTCACGGGCATGGTGCCGGGCTCGCTCGGGCTCGACATCCGTACCGGCGCCGTGATCACCGGCTCGGTCGCATTCACCGGCAAGGCGGCGACCATCGGCACGTCGAGCGTCGGCACCGGCACCCCGGAGGACGCCCCGACCAACCCGGTGATGAACGCGGTCGGCCATGTCGGCGAGGTCCGCGAGAACGGCGTGAAGCTGCCGGAGGCCGCGCTGCGCGAGCTGTCGATCCGGCTGGACAACGGGCTGCGCGGGATCCAGGCGGTCGGCTCGCTCGGCAATGTCGACGTCGGCTCCGGGCGCTGCACGGTGACCGGCCGGGTCTCGGTCTACTTCGCCGACGGTGCGCTGTACGCCAAGTACCTGGCGGGCACCCCGACCAGCCTGTCGTTCCGGGTCACCGACAGCGCCGGCAACGGCTACGTCGTCACCCTGCCGCGGGTGAAGCTGACGCGCGGCACCGTGGTCGCCGGCGGCAACGACCAGGACGTGCTGGCCGATTTCGACCTGCAGGCCCTGCGCGACCCGGACACCGACTGCACCCTGCAGATCGACCGCTTCGCCGCCTGACCCTTCTCTGATCCGCGAGAGACCCCATGGACCTGAACCGCTTCAAGGCCGACACCGCGCTCGAGGACGAGGGCGTGTGGACCACCGTCGACGCCGCGTCCGGCTGCCGGCTGAAGATCGCCCGCATCGGCAACCGCCGGTATCGCGAGACCATGGCGCGGCGGCTGAAGCCGTACCGCCGGGCGCTGCGGTCCGGCACCCTGGACGACCAGGTGACCGATCGCATCACCGCCGAGGTGCTGGCCGAGACCGTGCTGCTCGACTGGCAGGGGCTGGAGCGCGCCGGCGGGGTCGTCGCCTACAGCCCCGAGGCGGCGGCGGCGATCCTGGCCGACCCGGCCTACAAGGACTTCCGCGACCTGGTGGTCGAGCTGGCGAGCGACCAGGAGACGTATCGCGAGCGCGCGCTCGAGGACGCGGAAAAAAACTCCGCGACGTCGTCCGCTGGCAGCACGACTGGGGCGGGCGCGTCGAGTTCCTGACCACGCTGGCCGAGACCACCGGGGTCGAGCCGGCGGCGCTGCGCGACCGGCCTGAGCCGTTCGAGGACCTGCAGCCGGTACTGCAGGCCTTCGCGCTGCTGTCGGCGGTCCGCCCGATCGTCGCCGGGCCTGCCGGTATGGCGCTGGCCGCCATCCCGCTGGCCGAGATCAGGGCCTATTGCGGGCTGTTCGACGTCCCCGACGTCGAGGAGTTCGTGCGCCTGATCCGCGCCATGGACGACGCCGTCCTGGCCCGCGCCGCCGAGCGGCGGCGGGAGGTGTAGGCGGCGTCAGCCGCTGCGTGGGTCCCGGATCTCCGCGGCGTTGCCGCTCCGTCCGGGATGAGGACTCGTTGAGCGATCGTCCACTCCCGTCCTCATCCCGGGCGCGTGAAGCGCGACCCGGGACCCACACACTCGCCACCCCCAACCTTCGGAGAGCCGTCATGGACATTACGTTGACCGCGACGACGCTGAACTCGGCCGTGGCCGGCTTCGACCGGCTGGTCGAGGCGGTGGCGGCCGCCGAGGGGGCGTTCCGCCGGCTGGTGGCCGGAACCGGTGCGAACTCGGCCGCGCAGAACACCGGCACCGGCCTGCTCGACGACGCCGTCGAGCTGGAGCGCCAGCGCCTGAAACTGATCGGCGACAGCAACCAGGTCTACCGCGAGCAGGGCGACCTGATCGGTGCCGCCGCCGACGAGCAGGAGAAGGCGGCGGACAAGGCCCGGGACGTCTGGGAGGGCTTCGGCGGCAAGCTGGCCGATACCTTCCGGGCGCTGTTCGAGCGGGTCGTGAAGGACGGCAAGCTGCGCTTCGACGAGCTGTTCCGGACCCTGAGCCCGCTGATCGCCGACCTGCTCGGCCGGCTGACCGGTTTCGACTTCTCGCCGATCCTGCAGGCGATCGCCAAGGTGTTCGGCGGCGGCGGCGGATCGGTCGGCGGGCTGCTCGGCCAGGTGGTCGGACTGCTGGGGCCGCTGCTCGGTGGGTCGGGCGGCGGCGTCGGCGGTCTGCTGGGTTCGCTGTTCGGTGGCGGTGGCGGGCTCGTCGGCCTGCTCGGATCGGCCGCCGGCGCCATCGCGCCGCTGCTGCCGATCCCGGGGGCGAACGTGATCGCGGCCGCCCTGCCGCTGGTCGCGAGCTTCTTCGAGGACAAGGACTATCCGTTCGCCAAGGCCGGCATCGGCGTGTCGGGCGGCAGCGTGGCCAGCGACCCGTTCGCGCTCGACGACGCTCCGCTGGACCAGATCGCCCGGCTCGGCGACCGGGTCGTCACGACTCTGCAGGACGTGTTCGACCGCCTGGGCGCGACCGTGTCCGACCTCGCCGACCTGACCGCCATCGGCTACTCCAGCGGCCGCAAGTCGATCCTGCCGAAGGGCTTCTTCGCCGGAATCGACGCGACCCGCGGCGCCGACTTCCAGACCGGTGCGGTGTTCTCCGGCATCGAGGACCCCGAGGAGGCGGTCCTGCGGGCGGTCCAGACCGGCCTGCTGCGGGCCTTCGAGACCGGGGCCGCCCGGGGCGTCGACGCGTACGACGCCACCACCCTGACGGTCGGCCTGCGCCGGGCGACCGCGGCCGACTTCACCGGCCTCGACGAGGGCCTCGCCGACATCGCGTTCCTGCGCGATTTCGGCCGGACCGTGGAACGCCTGAATGCCGCCGGCGACCCGGCGGCGCTGCAGCGCCTGGACCTGCGCGACAAGGCGGAGGAGCAGGGAGCGCGGGACGCCGAGACCATCCGGGCGTTCCTGGACCGCGCGACCCGGCTGTTCGCGCCGCTGAACGATGCGGTCGACCCGGAATTCGGCGACGCCGCGGCCGCTGAGCCGGCGGACCCGGCGTTCACCTACGACGAGGGCCGCCGCGTTCCGCTCGACGACCCGGGTTATCGCCGGCCGATCACCGACGAGGGTTCGGTGGTCGGCTACGAGGAGCCGGCGACGACGACCGGGCCCGGGCCGGCCGACCAGATCACCGTCGACGACGACGCGGCGGCCGCCGAGCGGCTGGACGCCGCCCGTGCCGCCGTCGAGCACTACGTCCGGGCGCTGCTCGGCCTCGGGGATGCGGTCTCCGACACCAAGCCGCTGACCGGCTACGCCCTTCAGCTCGCCGAGGCCGAGGCCCGGCTCGACGGGCTCAGCGAGGCGCTGCGCGAGGCCGGCTACTCGGCCGAGGAGGCGGCCGAGCTGATCGAGCAGGGCAAGGACGCCGCCCGCGACCGGCTGCGTCAGGCCTACGAGGACGACCTGGCCCGCGACCTGCGCGGTGCCCAGGGGCTCGGCGTGGTCGACCAGGTCGGTGCCCTGGTCGACGCCTACGACACCAGGCGGGCCGAGGGCGAGGCGCTCGGCGCCGACGTCTCCGGCCTGGACCAGCTGCTGGGGCGGCAGGTCGAGACCCTGGTCTCGGCCGGGACCGTCTCGGTGGCGGCGCTGCAGGCGCTGGGCACCGAGTTCGCCGACAACGCGATCGTCAGCGATGCCCTGAGCCGCGCCATCGACCTGCAGACCTCGGCGGCCAACGACAACATTGCCGCCCAGGTGACGCTGGCCGACGTCACCCGGCTCGCCACCAAGGAGCTGGACGAGCAGGTCCGCGAGCAGGAGGAGGTGAAGCGCAGCGCCGAGGCCGTGGTCGAGGCGATCGCCGACACCAGGCGGCGGCTGGCGCTCGACGCCTCGCTGTCGATCCTGTCGCCGGCCGAGCAGCTGGAGCAGGCACGACTGCGGTTCGAGGACCTGGCGTCACGGTCCCTGGCCGGCGACCAGCAGGCCCAGGCCGAGCTGCCGGACGCCAGCGAGGCGTATCTCAAGCTGGCGCGCGACTTCTACGCCAGCAACGAGGACTACGCCCGGGTGTTCCGGCAGGTCGACAGCGCGCTGCGCGACACCGGCGACGTCGCCGACCGCCAGCTCCAGGTCGCCGAGGCCCAGCTCGAGGAGCTGAAGGAGCTGCGCCGGGCCCTGACCGGAGAAACCGGAGACCTGCCGAATCCGAACGCCGATTTCGGATACAAGCCGACCCGCAACCGCATCATCGCCCGCCTGACCGGCTATGCCGGCGACTTCGGCAGCGGTGGGTTCAGCGCGTTCCGGGCCGGCCTGGCGCCGGACATCAACGCCCTGGTCGACGCCATCGCCTCGGCCATCAACTTCGCCGACGGCGGGGTGATGACCGCCGGCGGGCCGCTGGAGCTGCACCGCTATGCGTCCGGCGGCATCGCGCATCGGCCGCAGCTCGCCCTGTTCGGCGAGGGCCGGATGCCCGAGGCGTTCGTGCCGCTGCCGGACGGCCGCTCGATCCCGGTGACCGTGACGGCGCCGGCGAACGACCGGGGGACGGCGGAAGCCGACCCCGGGGCCGCCCGCCGCACCGCCGGCATCGAGACCCTGGTGGCGGAGACCCGACGGCTGCGGGCCGACCTTGCCGGCCTGCGCAGCGAGAACGCGACCCTGCGCCGGTCGCTGGAGCGCCTGGCGGCCGGCCGGGCGGCGTGAGTTCTCTTCGCCCCATGGGTCCCGGCTCTCCGCGGCCGTGCCGCTCCGGCCGGGATGAGGAGAGTTGGGAAGCGCGTTTCTCTCTGACCTCATCCCGGACCGGCGCGGGAGTAGCGCGGCGGAGCCGGGACCCGGCCGCCGCGCCGCAGTTGAGACATTGGCCGGATACAGGAGCATCGCATGAGCCGGTTCGACGACCTGCTGACCGATCCGTATGCCGGCCGGCGCTATCTGGTGGTGGTCGAGCCGTTCGACCCGGCGACCGGGGCGACGCGGACCTTGCGGTTCAGCGACCAGGGCTTCGTGACCCGGCCGGGCGACGATCCGCCGAACGCCTGGTACGAGCCGCGGCTGGTGACGGCCCTGAACTTCGAGCGCCAGCTGTTCTCGGGCGGCCGGCTGGAGGGCCGGTCGGTGCCGGGGTTCGGGGCGCTCACCCTCAACAACGCCGACGGCGGGCTCGACGGGCTGGCGGCCCTGGCCTGGGACGGCCGGCGGGTCCGTGTCTGGCTCGGCGGCGACGGCTTCGGGCTCGCCGACTACGGGCTGGTGTTCGACGGTACCGCCGAGCAGGTCGAGTTCGACGACCTGCTTCTGACCCTGCGGCTGCGCGACCTGCAGGCCCGGTTCGAGGCCGAGGTGGCGCGCGCCAGCTATGCCGGAACCGGCGGCAGCGAGGGCCGCGAGGGTCTGACCGGCCGGCCGCGACCGCTGAGCTTCGGCCGGGTGCTGCGGGTGCCGGCGGTGCTGGTCGACCCGGCTGCCCTGCTATACCAGGTCCACGACGGGCCGATTGCCGACGTCGACGCGGTGTACGACCGTGGCCTGGCGCTGACCAAGGTCGCCGGCCCGCCGGCGGCCGGGCAGTTCGCCAGCGATCCGGCGACCGGCTGCTTCACCCTCGGGGCCTCGCCGGCGGGGACGGTGACAGCCGACGTGCGCGGCGACGCCGCCGGCGGCTATGTCGAGACCGCCGCCGCGCTGGTCCGGCGGATCGCGACGGCCCGCGCCGGGTTCGCCGACCCGGCCGGCCTCGACACCGCCGCCTTCGCCGCCCTCGACGCGGCGGCGCCGGCCCCGGTCGGCCTGTTCGTCGCCGACGAGACCCCGCTGGTCGAGCTGCTGGACGCGCTGGTCGACGCGGTCGGCGGGCACTACGGCTTCGACCGTGCCGGTCGGCTCACGGTCGGCCGGGTGTCGGCGCCGGCTGCGAGCGCCCACGCTGAGTTCGACGCCGTGCAGATCCTGGAGATCGAACGCGTAGCGGTGGCCCGCCCGGTGTGGCGGCAGAAGCTCGGCTTCGCCCGCTACTGGCGGACCCTGGATTCCGACGCGGTGGCCGGGGCGGTCGGCGACGAGACCCGCGCCGACCTGGCCGAGAGCCTGCGCTACGCCAGCGCCGAGGATCCGGCGATCAGGGTCCGGCACCTGCTCGCCGAGGAGGCGGTACGCGACACCGCGCTGGCCTTGGCGGCCGACGCCGCGGCCGAGGCGGCCCGCCGGCTGGCGCTGTTCGGGGCCGACCGCGACGCCTTCCGCCTGAAGCTGAAGACCCAGCCCTTCGCGCTCGACCTCGGCCGCACGGTCCGCATCCGCTACCCGCGCTACGGCCTGGCTGCCGGCCGCAACCTGCTGGTGGTCGGCATGGTCGAGGACGCGGCGGTGAACGAAGTGACCCTGGACCTGTGGGGATGACGCGCGCATGGGCACCTTGCTGATCGCCTACCGGAACCACGCCGACCAAGCGGTCTTCTCGGGCGGCGCCTGGACCGCCGAGCTGCCGGCGGCCAATCTCGCCGACCGGCAGCCGAGCCGGGTGGCCAGGACCCTGACGTCGACGCCCGACGACACCGTCGCCGACCTGGACTTCGGCGGCGCCCGGCCGGTGCGGTTCGTGGCGCTGGTCCGTCACAACCTGACCCAGGCCGGCCGCTGGCGCCTGCGGCTGGCGGCAGACCCGGCGTTCGCGGAGCCGATCCACGATTCCGGCTGGACCGCGATCTGGCCGGCGGTGACCCCGTTCGGCGTCGGGGTGTGGGGCGAGTTCCACTGGGGCGGCCGGTTGTCGGCCGAGGAGGCGGCGACCTACGGAATCGCCGCGATCCACGTTCTGCCGGTGCCGGCGATCGCCCGCTACCTGCGCCTGGAGCTCGCCGATCCCGGGCACCCCGACGGCTATCTGCAGGCCGGACGGCTGGTCGCCGGCCCGGCCTGGCAGCCGCGCGTGAATCTGCAGTACGGCTGGTCGATCGAGCAGGTCGACGACAGCCGGACCGTGCGCTCGCGCGGCGGCCAGAGCTATGTCGACGTGCAGCCGAAGTTCCGCCGCCTGCGGTTCGCCTTCGACTATCTGGAGCGCGACGAGGTGTTCGGCCAAGCCTACGAGCTCGAGCGCCTGAAGGGCGTCGGCGGCGACCTGATGGTGATGGTCGACCCGGACGACCTCCAGCACCGCCACCGTCACACGGTCTACGGCGTCCTGGCCGAGACCGCCCCGATCGCCAACCCGACGCCCGGGCGTTTCGCCAAGACCTTCACGGTCGACGAACTGCTCTGACCGCCCACCATCCCAGCCGCCACGGAGGCCCGATCCATGTCCTGGAGCGTGACGCTCGCCGGTGAGACCTTCACCGACGCCAACGTCGCCGGCATCGCCTATGCCGACGAGGAGACCGGCTTTCCGGCGATCCTCGCCGCCTTCGCGCGCGAGGCGGCGTTCCTGAAGGGCCTCGCCGCGACCTCGGCGACCATGCTGACCCCGGCGGTCGGCCCGGCGGTGCTGACCACCCACCAGGACGCCGCCGCGGTCGGGCTGTCGCCCGGCATGCTGGTCCGGGTGGCCAGCGCCGCCGATCCGTCCCGGGTGATGGTCGCCGCGGTCGCCGGCTTCACCGGGACCGCGCTCAGCCTCGACGTGCTGTTCGCCGCCGGTGCCGCGGCGGCCGACTGGGTCGTCACCCGGCCGAGCGGCGGCACCAGCCTCGTCCTCGATCCGGCGCCGGCGCTGGGCGCCGATCTCGACGCCGACGGCCGGTCGATCCTCGGCGCCGCGGCCGGCAGCTTCGCGGGCGACCTGACCGTCGGCGGGGTCGCCAGCTTCGCGACGGCCGGCCAGTCGAAGGTCGGCTATCTCGGCGAGGTCTCGGGCGAGGTGATCGTCCGGGCCTCCGACCCCACGACCCTGGTCTGCACCGTGGTCGGCGACACCACCTTCCTGGTCGCCGGCGCCGACACCCCGGGGCACGAGCATGCGCACAGGATCCGCGCCACGATCGGCGGTGCCGGCGGCTGGAACGTGACGGTCCTGCCGGCCTCGCGCCTGACCAACGGCAACGAGCTGTCGATCGCCCTGCTCGACACCGGCTGGTCTTCCGGCGGGGTGACGGCGGTCCGGGACGTGACGAGCCCGGCCGGGGCCGGCTGGACGCTGACGGCGAGCGGGTCGGGGAGCACCACGCACTATCTCTCGGCCCGCCGCCCGCCGGCGGCGGTCGCCCCCTACGACTACGTGGCGTCGACCCTGTTCAAGGCCGGTACCGGTCACCGCGCGCGGTTCCGCCTGGTCGTGGACACCTACGCGCACGGCGGTTCCATGGATCTCGACCTGGCAGCCGGAACGGTTCTCTCGACCGCCGACCTCAACGCCGGGACGGTTCTCGCGAACGGGCTGCGAAGGGTCGAGGCGGACTGGTACCTGGCCTGGATCGCGGTCGACGTCGCGGTTGCCGGCGTCGACCTCACGATCTCCGTCAACCTGCTCGACGCGGCCGGCGACGAGGCCTTCCCCGCTGCCGGCGAGTCGGTGCTGTTCGGCGGCGGCACGCTGGGGACCGGGGCTTCCTACCAGGGCTTTCAGCATCTCGGCGCCACCCGCGCCGGGGCCGTGCTCTGGCAGGGCGTGCCGATCGATTGGCCGGCGCTGGCGGCCGGGCAGACCGTCGACCTGATGATCCAGTGCGATCCCGACCGGATCGTGCTGCAGGACTACACTCCCGAGGAGATCTGACCATGCCGAGCTTCCTGGGCCACCCGCGCGCGAACACCATCCAGTTGCCGGCGCCGGTTTATGCGACGTGGAACCCGGCAGGGACCGACGCAAACATCGCGCTGTCCAATGGAAATCTGACTGCCGAAGTCACAGGACCGACGGCGGGAACGGCATACGGGACGTCTGCGACCCCCGGCGGCAGTTTTGACAACGGGAAACGATACATTGAAATTGGCGTGACCAGTATTGTGGGGTCGGCGTCGGGTGTGGCTATCGGATTTGCGGACACCGACCAAGCCGTTACTGGCGAGTTGGGTGATATGGCGTATGCCTACGCTTGGCGGTTGGATGGATACAAGGAAAATGCAGGAGTTGAATCTGTTTTCGGTAGTATAGCGACAGCTGGAGATATTGTACAGCTGGCAATTCACGCGTATGTTGAAGGTGGTTTAGCAAAAGCAAATATTTGGTTTGGCCTCAATGGTGTGTGGTTCGGTGCGGGCGACCCCGCGTCAGGTGTAAATCCATCCTTTGAAGGGGTTGTCGCTCCCATAGCAACAGACTGGAGCATTCGCTCTACGTTAAAGGTGACTGGGGATTGTCTGTTTGGGAATTTTGGCAATGCTCCGTTCTCATACGAGGTTCCTGTCGGTTTTGGATCCGGATGGGGGTTCAATATCGTGTGACTGTAGGCTATATTTTATATTTATTTATGATAAAATCATCATCATTGGCATAATTTTTGACAAGAAAATCGTGAGACTCTTTATGTCTCGTAAGTATTGTATTCCGTTGTTCTGCGTTTAGTAGTGTGGGTCGATTCTCGACGCCTGTATGATGAATCTTCTGAATCTCTTTAAAAACCGCAGGTCTATTGGGCACATCGGTGTGTGTCCAGATCCTCTTCAGAATAGTAATTCCCGTATCTGATATGCTCCGATTCTGGTCCTCGACCGTTGGGATTTCTGTATTCTCTACTATGTCAGGTTCGATGTTGCATGCGCCGCAGAACCTCTTAAGAAACGGCGCAATGCCATGTTTTATTCTTTCATAGAATTCTAGACAAAATCGTCCATGGAAATGTCGTTCTATGGACTCAACAACATCTGCCCAAGTTCTGTTTCCAATGCTCTCTAAAACATCCTCAATTGGTATTTCATTACCATGAGCGTATTGCTGCAACACATGACTTTCTATGAATTCATCAATCCGTCGTATGTAGAATATAACCATTGTATTATCGTAGTTAAATATTTTATTGAGGTGAAAAAGAGTATTGTCTGAATTAATGTATAGCCGCCCTGCTTCCCCTAGTATATTTTCTTTTGATATGATGTGAGAATCAGGACATCCAATATTGTTCCGGACTCGTCTGATGTCAGTTCTCGCGGCATCAATCGAGATTGTACGATTTCTGGGCTTAGAAAGTTCAAAACAGAATTGTTCGAAGTCGCCACCTGCCAAATCAATATTTCTACTTACACCTATTCCATTTTTTGAGAGAGTCGCACTGTTCTGCGCCATCCAGTTTTGAATCAAAGTTGTTCCAGTTTTATGTGCTCCGAGGTGTATAATCGTTTTTTTCATATGTTTCATTTCTTGGGTTCTCTTCATGATTTACTGTACTCATCTCGACAAGAGCGATTTAATTTGCCGGGTCCTGGTATTCGAAATCGTTTTGCTCAATCTAAGTTGGAAAATTTATTGTCCATTTAGTGTCGTCAGCGAAGCCAAGGCCTTGGTCCGGAGTAGCCCACCATGAAGGACTTCGCCATCCCCGTCCCTGCGGCACGCCCCGACAGCAGCGCCGACCGTGCCCTGATCCGTCATCGCGTTGCCGAACTCGAGCGCCGGGTCGGGCGGGTCGAGGCGTTCATTCTCGGCGTGCTCTGCACCATCGCGCTGTCGGTCCTCGGTGGTCTCGTGGCCCTGCTCAACCTGCCGCGACTCTAGCCGTACCGTTCCCTGGAACCCCGGAGGATCCCATGACCCGCCCGCTTCGGGCGGCGGCCTGTGCCGTCGCCGTGTCCTGCCTGCTCCTGCTCGGCGCCTGCGCCGGCGTGCCGGCGGCCGCCGTCGTGCTCGGCGCCCAGGCGGCCCTGGCTGCCGCCAGCGAGACATACTGCACCCAGACGACCGCCGAGGCCAAGCGGGCGGTCCGGGCCGAACTCACCGGCGGCGTCGCGGTCGTCCGGTGCCCGGAGGACCGGCCATGACGGCGGTCGCGCCACGCCTGTCGGTGACCGGCGCGTCGGTCGGCTCCGGCGTGCTGGTGGCCTGGGTGTGGAACGCGTCGGTCCCGGAGGTGCCGATGCCGGCCGAGGTCGCCGCCGTGATCGGGGCGGTCATCGCGCCGGTGTTCGACGTCGTGGTGGCGGTGCGTGACGCCGCGCTGACACGCCTCGCCGGCCCGTCGACACCCCCGCCCGCTCAGCGGTGATTGCCGAACACCAGCGCGTAGCGCCCGAGGTCGATCGCCGAGGAGGGCACGCCGTGGCCGTCCAGCCGGTCGTCGCCGAAACCGGCGTCGAGGGCGGCCCCGACGATCGACGGGCTGCTGCCGTCCAGGATCACCACCCATTCCTGCCGCATGTCGGCCGGCACGTCCTTGCCCTGTGCCTTCAGTCCCTCCGCCACCACCGCCAGGTCGTTCTCCAGCAGCGAGGCGCCGTGCATGCCCGGCCGGCCGGCCAGCTGCGGCAGGATCTCGTCGCGCATGGCGGCCCGCAGGTCCTGCTTGCACTCCTCCGGCGGGAAGAACCGGGCCAGGCCGGCGGCGCCGGAGATGCCGTGGGCGAGGTCGACGGTGCAGGTCAGGGTCAGTCGGTCGAAATGCGTGAACCGGGCCATCACCCGCTTCGACCAGTCCGACTGGTCGCCCAGCAGCTTCATGTACGCCGGGGCGCACAGGTCGCGCACAGTGTCGGTCTCGTAGGTCGCGAAGTACTTCACCCGGGTGGCGGAATCGGCGGCGACGTAGCGGCGGGCGCGCTTGAAGCCGGGCATGAACACCCGCTCGTCGATGTGCTCGCGGTTGTACCACTCGTTGAAGTCCAGCTCGTCCTCGGGCGCCACCTCGGTGAAGGTGATCAGCATGCCGGTCCCGAGCAGTCCCATGGTCGTCTCCCGTGGAAGGGTGGTGGGTGGCGTCAGCCGTCGATGAAGGCGGTGTCGTCGGGCTCGGCGACGACGCGGTTCTCGATGTGGCCGAGGCCGTCGATCTCGACCCGCACCACGTCGCCCGGCCGCAGGTAGCGCTTGGGCGTGAAGCCTTCGCCGACGCCCGGCGGGGTGCCGGTGGTGATCACGTCGCCGGGCTCCAGGGTCAGGCCCTGGCTCAGCAGCGCGATCAGGTCGGCGCAGCCGAAGATCATCTCGGCGGTCGAGGAGTTCTGACGGATCTCGCCGTTCACCGAGGTCCTGATCGCCAGGGCCTGCGGGTCCGGGACCTCGTCGGCGGTGGTGAGCCAGGGGCCGAACGGGCCGTGGGTGTCGAAGCTCTTGGGGATCACCACCTGCGGCGTCAGCTCGACCCACTCGCGGACCGTCAGGTCGTTCACCACGACGTAGCCGGCCACCACCTCCAGCGCCCGCTCCCTCGGGACATGGCGGCAGCGCCTGCCGATCACCAGGCCGAGCTCGCCCTCGTAGTCGAGGCTGTCGGAGACGCGCGGCCGGTGCACCGGGTCGTACGGGCCGGCGATGCAGCTCTCCATCTTGGCGAAGGTCGACGGGAACCGCGGTGTCGCTGCGCCGAGCTCCTTGATGTGGTCGGCGAAGTTCAGGCCGACCGCCAGGAACTTGCCGGGATGCGGTACCGGCGCCTCCAGCCGGACCTCGGCCAGCGGCCGGCGCGGGGCCGAAGTCAGCGCCCGCTCCAGGGCCGCGCGGCCGGCTGTCCCGAGCTTCAGGAAGGCGGTCATGTCGGCCGGCAGCGAGGGATCGGCGGCCGTCACGTCGGCGATCCGGGCGTCCTCGACCACGCCGATGCGGGTCCGGCCGCCCTCGGTGAAGGTTGCGAGCTTCATCCTGTCCTCCTCACGCGATCAGCATCTGGCAGAACGTCTTGAGCGCCATGCCTTCGGTCCCGCCGAGCCGGCGCGCGGTGTCGTTCACCCGGCTCAGCACGCCGTCCTCGTAGCTCGACCGGGCGTCGCCGATCCGAGCGCTCATGGCGGCGACCGTGCCGGCGGCGATGCCGCGCTCGTCCAGGGCCGGCAGGCGCGAGAACCCGCCGTCTTCGGCGCCGCCACCGGCGTCGTTGAAGAACGCCGCGTAGCCGTCGATCTTCATGGCCGCCGCCTTCTCGTTGCCGAGGATGCCGCCGTGCGAGCCGGAGACCACGACCTGGCCGACGTCGGACGGGCCGACCAGCGAGATCGAGTCGACCAGTACGATGCGCCGGCCGCTCGGGCCCGCGGGCAGCTCGGCCCGGGCCTCCTCGTAGGCCGGGACCGGCTTGTCGGACAGCGTCGCCCGGGTCATCGCGGCGGCGGCCTCGGCGCACGGCATGCCGGCGCGGACGCCGAGCACCTGGGCGGCCCGGTTCGCGACCGAGATGATCCCGCGGGCGATCATGTCGTCGCCGTTGCCGATGCGGGCCGACATGGTGTCGATCGCCGCGTAGGGGATGCCGAGCCCGTCGCAGTACGCGCCGCCGCCGATTCCGGCATCGTCCTTGCCGCGCCCGGCGTCGTTCAGGATCACCCCGCGCACCCCGGCCTTGACCGCGCAGTAGGCGGCATAGACCCCGCCGTGCGAGCCGGCCACCAGGACCGCGCCCGTCCAGGCCTCGGTCGGCCGCGTCACCGTGTCGGCCGCGACCACGCCCGCCGCCAAGTCGCCCATCGCTTCCTCCGTCGAGACGGGCGGTCCGGACGGCCGCCCGAGGTTTCGAGCATCCTGACGGGCGCGGGCGGAGCGGTCCAGAGCGATGGGCGATCAGCGGGGCGGCCACTCGCGGCGCTCGACTGCGTCGCGCAGCGCCGCGATCGAGCGGTGCATGCCCTGCCGCTCGCGATCGGTGGCAGGCAGGTCGTCGATCACGGCCGCTGCGGCGAGCAGGGGCGGAAGGGCTGCGGTCGCGAGGTCCCACAGGCCGGCCTCGGCCTCCATCTGCACCAGGGTCTGCAGGTTGCCGAGCCGGGGGCCGCGGTCGCCGTCGCGCTCCGGCAGGGCGAGAGCGACCGGTAGGGCTCGCTGGAACTGGTCGCGCGCAAGGTCGTCGCGGCCGAGGGCCGCCAGGCCCTTGCCGAACAGCCCGCGGGCCAGCACCAAGTTCTCGGGCTCGCCGTAGGCGGCGGCCACGCGCTCGAACTCGGAAAGAGTCCAGCCGAAATCGAGATCGAAACCGGCTTTCGCCTGAAGCAAAGCGGTGTCCACCACGGCGCTCAGGATGCCCTCGTCGCGCTCGGTTCTGGCGACGGTTGCCAGGACGGCATCCAGCGAAGCCCGCAGGACGTCGGCGGCGTCGGCCGGCGCCGCCAGCTCGATCAGCCGGCAGGCGACCAGCCGGCTGGCGTCGAGACGCGTGCCCAGCGCGAACTCGGCACGGGCCGACACTGCCGCGGCGCGGAGCTTGTCGACGGCCTGCGGCCCGCCCGGGTCGGCCTGCAGCGCCTCGCAGACCGCCGTGTTGATCGGCTCCTTGCCGCACAGGAGCCGGACTTCCTTCGGTTCGCAGGGATCGCTCCAGCCCCAGGCCGGCAGCGCACACGCGGTCGTCGCCAGAAACAGCATGCTGCGGGCTACACAGCAAAGCCGGGAGAACGCCATGTCGTCCGGCTGGTTTGACGTCATTGCCTGGCCCTTCAAGTTCGGACCCGAGGCGCCGCGGGTATCGTCGATCCTCGGCGGCTCGCAGCCCTTCGTCATCCAGGTCGAGGCGGACTCGATTGCCGACCTGCCCGGGCCCATCCTGGGGCAGCTTTCCTATTGGGACGAGCAGGAGCGTTTTCGGTCCGAAACCTTCTTCGACTCGATCAGGGTGATCGCCGGCGGCGGCAGCGCATTCACGCCGAAGATCCGGTTTCAGAGCCTGACCGTCAACGCGCAGATGGTGCGGGGCCGCTGGAGCATCACCGGCGGGTGATCCGCGGCGTTACGGCCGCCCGCGGTAGATCGGTACGTCCTGCGGCGGGATCCACAGGCCCTTCGGCGGCTCGCCGGATTGGTAGAATACGTCGATCGGCATGCCGCCGCGCGGGTACCAATAGCCGCCGATCCGCAGCCATTTCGGGTCCAGCAGTTCCTCAAGCTTCTTGGCGATCGCCACCGTGCAGCCCTCGTGGAAGGCGCCGTGGTTGCGGAACGAGCCGAGGTAGAGCTTCAGCGACTTGCTCTCGACCAGCCAGTCGGCCGGGACGTAGTCGATCATCAGGAACGCGAAGTCCGGCTGGCCGGTCACCGGGCACAGCGAGGTGAACTCCGGGGCGGTGAACCGCACCAGATAGTCGGTGCCGGGATGCGGGTTCGGCACCTTCTCCAGCACCGCTTCCTCGGGCGACGCCGGCAGGCGGGTGTCGCCGCCGAGCTGGGTCAGACTGCGGTAGATGGTCTCGTCGGTCATCGGTCGTCTCCCACGGGGGCGGCCAGTGCTGCCCGCCACTCGGCGCGGACGTGGTCGTCGTGCTCTGTATCGGCGAGGTGGGCCTGCCGGCGCAAGGCATCAGGCGCCAACCGGGCCAGCGCCCAGACCGCCATGCCGCGCACCAGCGGGCTCGTGTCGCCCAGCAGCCGTTGCACGACCGGAACGGCCGAACTGCCTTCGGAGTTGCCGAGCGCGATCAGGACGTTGCGCACGAACCGGTCGCGTCCGGTGCGCTTGATCGGCGAGCCGGCGAACCGGGTCCGGAACGCCGCGTCGTCGAGCGACGCCAGCTCGGCCAGCAGCGGCAGGGTGAGGTCGTCGCGGGCGACGAACGCCGCCTCCCGGGTCGCGGCGGCGAACTTGTTCCACGGACAGACCGCCAGGCAGTCATCGCAGCCGTAGATGCGGTTGCCGATCGGCTCGCGGAACTCGGCCGGGATCGGGCCCGTGTGCTCGATGGTCAGGTAGCTGATGCAGCGCCGGGCATCGAGGGTGTACGGGGTCGGAAACGCGGCGGTCGGGCAGACGTCGAGGCAGCGCCGGCAGGAGCCGCAGTGGTCGACCTCCGGCGTGTCGGCCGTCAGGTCCAGGGTGGTGAACACCTCGCCGAGGAACAGCCAGGAGCCGAACTCGCGGCTGACCAGGTTGGTGTGCTTGCCCTGCCAGCCGATCCCGGCGCGCGCCGCCAGCGGCTTCTCCAGCACCGGCGCCGTGTCGACGAACACCTTCACCCCGGCGTCGAGGTCCTGGTGCATCCACCGGGCCAGCCGCTTCAGGCGCTTCTTCAGCAGGTCGTGATAGTCCTTGTTGCGGGCGTATACCGCGATCGCGCCGCGGTCGCGGTGCGCCAGGTCGCCGAGCGGGTCGTGGTCCGGCCCGTAGTTGGCGGAGCACACGATCACGCTGCGGGCTTCGGGCCACAGCACCCGGGGGTCGCGGCGGCGCTCCAGGGTCTCGGCCATCCAGGCCATCTCGCCGAACTCGCCGGCCGCCACGAAGGCGCCCAGCCGCGCCTGCTCGCGCGCGCCGACGGCGGCCGGCGCGATGCCGACGGCATCGAAGCCCAGGGCCCGGGCCTCGGCCCTGATGCGGTCTGCGAGTTCGGCGGTCACGGCGAGAACAGCAGGTCGATCTGCTTCTGGTCGAGGCGGAAGACCGTGCCGTTGATCACGCCGCCGATCCGCTCCTGCAATTCCCGGATGCCCTTCATGTGCTCCCCGACCTTGGCGCGGAGCTCGTCCTCGCCGGCGGTTTCGACGAGCTGGCTCAGCTCCGTGATCGCCCGCTGGATCAGGCTGTCGAGCGCGGCGACCAGTTCCTCGAACGAGTCGATGTATTCCTTCGGCGCGTTCTTGTAGGCCCAGATCGCCAGCTCCTTGTCCGAGAACACGCTGGCGGCGAAGTGCTCGACGTAGGATGCGGGTTTCCACTCCAGCGCCTCTTCGATGATCTCCGGCATGTCCGGGACCATCTCGAGGATCATCACCACCTCGTTGAAGTGGTTCAGGTAGTCGGTGGCCAGCAGCGACGTCGCATTGATGTTGGTCCCGCGGACGAGCAGGCGGTAGGTCCGGGTCAACCGGAACTTGCCGTCCACTCCGGGGCTCTCCGACATCGATCCTCCATCCGGCACGCGCCACGATGAAATCCTGCGGTACCGGAGGCAGCCCGCCAATCCGGAGATTCCGCTACAGCGGCGGCAGGTCGCCGGCCGCCTGTTCCGCCTCGAACCGGGCGGCGAACGCGTCCAGCTCGCCCTTGGCGATCGCCTCCCGCAGCCCCGCCATCAGTTCTTGATAGTAGTGCAGATTGTGCCAGGTCAGCAGCATCGGCCCGAGGATCTCCTCGGCCTTGGACAGGTGATGCAGGTAGGCCCGGCTGTAGCCGGTGCAGGCCGGGCAGCCGCATTCCGGGTCGAGCGGGCGCGGATCGGCGGCGTGCCGGGCGTTGCGGACGTTGACCGGGCCACGCCGGGTCAGCGCCTGGCCGGTGCGCCCCGACCGGGTCGGCAGCACGCAGTCGAACATGTCGACGCCGCGGCGCACCGCGCCCACCAGGTCGGCCGGCTTGCCCACACCCATCAGGTAGCGCGGCCGGTCGCCCGGCAGCAGCGGCGCCGTCACGTCGAGCACCCGGAGCATCTCGGCCTGGCCTTCGCCGACCGCCAGTCCGCCGATCGCATAGCCGTCGAAGCCGATCCCGGTCAGCGCCGCCGCCGACTCCCGGCGCAGGTCGTCGTAGACGCTGCCCTGCACGATGCCGAAGAGGGCGTAGCCGGGCCGGTCCCGGAACGCGGCGCGCGAGTCCGCGGCCCAGCGCATCGACAGCCGCATGCTCTCGGCGGCGGTCCGGTGGTCGGCCGGGAACGGCGTGCATTCGTCGAACGCCATGGTGACGTCGGATCCCAGCAGGTGCTGGATCTCGATCGATCGGGCCGGCGTGAGCCGGTGCCGGCTGCCGTCGATGTGGCTCTGGAAGGTCACGCCCTCGGCGTCGATCTTCCGGCGGCCGGCCAGCGACATCACCTGGAACCCGCCGGAATCCGTCAGGATCGGCTTCGGCCAGTTCATGAACCTGTGCAGCCCGCCGAGCTCGGCGATGCGCTCGGCGGTCGGCCGCAGCATCAGGTGATAGGTGTTGCCGAGCAGGATCTCGGCGCCGGTCTCGGCGACCGATTCCGGGCGCATCGCCTTCACCGTCGCCGCCGTGCCGACCGGCATGAAGGCCGGGGTCTCGACGGTGCCGTGCGCCAGCGCGATGCGGCCGCGCCGGGCGGCGCCGTCGGTCGCGAGCAGCTCGAAGCCGATGGTCATGGTTTCTCCCGGGCCAGTAGGCAGGCGTCGCCGTACGAGAAGAACCGGTAGCCGCTCCGGATGGCGTGGTCGTAGGCCGCCAGGATGCGCTCGCGCCCGGCGAAGGCGGAGACCAGCATCAGCAGGGTCGAGCGCGGCAGGTGGAAGTTGGTCAGCAGCACGTCGACCGCCTTGAACCGGTAGCAGGGTGTGATGAACAGCGAGGTCTCGCCCGACCAGGCCGGCACCGTGCCGTCGTCGCGCGCGGCTGCCTCGAGGATGCGCAGGGTGGTGGTGCCGGTCGCGACGATCCGGCCGCCGGCGGCGCGGGTCTCGGCGATCGCGGCGGCGGTTTCGGCCGAGATTTCCCCCCACTCGCTGTGCATCACGTGGTCATCGGTGTCCTCGACCTTGACCGGCAGGAAGGTGCCGGCGCCGACATGCAGCGTGACCAGCGCGCGGCGCACGCCGCGGGCGGCGATCCGGTCCAGCAGATCGGGCGTGAAGTGCAGGCCGGCGGTCGGGGCGGCGACCGCGCCGTCGCGGGCCGCGAACACGGTCTGGTAGTCGTGGGCGTCGTCCTCGGCCTCGTCGGTGCCGCGCTTGATGTAGGGCGGCAGCGGCATGCTGCCGTGCGCTTCCAACGCGGCCATCAGGTCGGGGCCGGCCCGGTCGAAGTGCAGTGTCACCTCGCCGCCTTCGCCCTTGGCGTCGACGTCCGCGGCCAGGTCATCGGCGAACACGATGCGGTCGCCGGGGCGCAGCTTCTTGGCCGGCCGGGCGAAGGCCCGCCAGACCTGTTCGCCCTCGCGCTTGTGCAGGGTCACCTCGACGCGGGCCTCGCCGCGCCGGCCGGTCAGCCGGGCCGGGATCACCCGTGTGTCGTTGGCGAGCAGCAGATCGCCCGGCCGCAACAGGTCCGGCAGGTCGGCGACTGTCCGGTCGGCCAGCCCGTCGCCGGTCAGGTCCAGCAGCCGGGCGCTGTCGCGCGGCCGCGCCGGGAACCGGGCGATGCGCTCCTCCGGCAGGTGGTAGTCGAACAAGTCGACGCGCATCAGGCGCGACTGCTCTCCGGCTGCCGCCATTCGGCCGGCAGGGCCGACAGCACGGCGCGGAACGGCGCCAGCAGCACCGCGGCCATCGCCAGCTTGGCAGCGTAGTCGCCGAGCGCCCAGGTGACCCAGGGTTCACCGGTCAAGGCGAAGGCGGCGGTGAAGAACACCGCGGTGTCGAGGGCCGAAGCGATCAGCGACGACACCGCCGGCGCCTTCCACCAGGCCTGCCGGCGCAGCCGGTCGAAGATCCAGATGTCGAGCAGCTGGGCGACCAGGAACGCCGCGCCCGAGGCGATGCCGATGCGCGGGCTGGCGAAGATCACCGACAGCAGCACGCCGACCGCGAAGCCGACATAGACGACGCGGCGGGCCGAGGCGGCACCCAGGATGCGGTTGGTCAGGTCGGTGACCAGGAAGGTCAGCGGGTAGGCGAAGGCGCCCCAGGTCAGCCAGTCGTTGATCGGGTAGCCGACCGTGATGTTCGACACCAGGACCACCAGGCCCATGGCGGCCGCACCCGCGACCAGCGCGTTGCGCTCCATGGCGTGCGTGCGCATCGCCGTCCTCCACGAAATCCGGAAAAGCGCGCGCGTGATACAGGCCATGCGCCGGATTGTCGAGGAAATTGGGCGGTTGTCCGTCGCTCCGTGGGTCCCGGATCGCCACAAGGCGGCGTCCGGGATGAGGGATGTCACCTTTCGAGCCTCATCCCGGGCAAGCGCAGCGCGACCCGGGACCCGGCGGCCGGATCACCGGGCCCTACTCCGGGAACCGGCCGTCGAGCACCTGCCAGATCTGGTGCGGCTTGAGGTCCTGGACGACGACGATCCGCTGGTCGCCGCGCTCCATGATCGACAGCAGGGTGCCGCAGGTCTGCTGGCCGATGGTGATGTCGTACCAGCCGGCCCGCCTGATCCCGCCCTCGTCCTTGACGATGAGCGGCGGGCCGAGTTCGTCGCGGGCGTCCTCGATGTTCCAGTCCTCGACCTCGTCGCCGATGTCGCGGAGCGAGATGCCGCGCGTGGTCTCGCCGCAGGGCTGGCGCGGCTCGGCGCCGTACGGGGCCAGGCGGGCGAGCTCGGCGCGGTTCGAGCCGCAGCCGGCGAGCAGGCCGGCGAGAAGGGCGAAGGCGGCAAGCAGGCGGGTCGGCGGCATCTTCGGTCTCCGGTCGTCGGCGTCGTGCCCCGCTGCGACTCAAGCGCGTCGCGCCGCGCGGGGCAAGCCTCGGCCTTAACGTCACCGCCCGGCTGTGGCATCACGGGCGACCGCCACCCTTCGATCGGCCGAATGATCCGTTCCGCGCCCGTTCCGCCCGCCGTCGCCGCCGCCTACCGTCTGTATCAGGACGGGCGGGCCGATGCGGCCCTGTCGGCGTTGTCGGCAGACGCCGGAAAGGCGCTCGGCCACCCGGCCGGGCAGCTCCTTCTGGGAGCGCTCGAACTGGGCCGGCGCCGACCGGCCGCGGCGTTGCCCGCGTTCCGGCGGTCGGCGGTGCTCGATCCGGGTTTCGGCCGCGCCTACGGCAACGCCGCGGTGGCCCTGCGGCGCCTCAACCGCCTCGAACCCGCGCTCGCCGCCGCCCGGCGGGCGGTGCAGGTCGAGCCGGGGAGTGCGGCGGCGCACAACGCGATGGCCGCCGTCCTGCTGGACCTCGACCGTCCCGGCGAGGCGCTGGACGCCGCCGACGCGGTTCTGGCCGGGACACCGGGCGACGATCAGGCCGGGCTCAACCGCGGCCTGGCGCTGCACCGGCTGGGACGGCTCCAGGAGGCCCGGGCTGCGTTCGACGACGCGGTGCGGCGGCGTCCGGGCGATCCGGCGCCGGTCCATGCCCGCGGTTACCTCAGGCTGCTGCAGGGCGAGATGCCCGAGGGCTGGCGCGAGCGCGAGGCCCGCTGGTCGATGCCTGACCAGCCGCCGCTGCAGGCGGTGTCCGGCATTCCGCTCTGGGCCGGCGAACCGCTCGCCGGCCGGCGGCTGCTGGTGGTCGGCGACGAGGGTCGCGGCGACATGATCCAGTACCTCCGGTTTCTGCGCCGTCCCCCGTTCGACCGGGCGGCGGTAGTCCTGATGGCGCCGGCCTACATGGTCCGGCTGTTCGCGGCGGCGCTGCCGACCGTCGAGGTCCGGGCGTCCCGCCCCGACCGACCGGTGGACTTCCAGACCCCGCTGTCACGCATTCCAGCCATGCTGGGGACGTCGCTCGCGACCGTTCCCGCCGACATCCCCTACCTCGTGCCGGAACCCGAGCGGGTCGCGCACTGGCGTGCCCGGATCGGCGAGCGCGGTTTCCGGATCGCGCTGTGCTGGCAGGGCAACCCCGACAATCCGGTGGATCGCGGCCGATCGATCCCGCTTGCCGCGTTCGCGCCGCTGGCGGCGGTTCCCGGCGTCCGGCTGATCGCCCTGCAGGCGCGCCACGGTACCGAGCAGCTGGCGCGATTGCCGGCCGGCATGACGGTCGAGACCCTCGGCGACGACTACGACAGTGGTCCGGACTCGTTCGTCGACCCGGCGGCGGTGGCCGAGGCCGTCGACCTCGTGGTCTCGTCCGACACCGCGCTTGCGCACCTCGCCGGGGCGCTCGGCCGGCCGACCTGGGTGGCGCTGCGCAGAATCCCCGACTTCCGCTGGCTGCTCGACCGCGAGGACAGCCCCTGGTACCCGACCATGCGGCTGTTCCGGCAACGGACTGAGGGCGACTGGGCCGAGGTCATGCAGAGGATCGCCGGGGCGGTGCGCCACCGCTTGACCCCCCGTCGCGGCGCTTCCTAGACTTCGTTCGCCCGCATACAAGATCATACGAATTCAAGCGCGGGTGAGGGAGGAATGCCCGTGCCCGCGACCCAAGTGCCGCGCAATCTCGATATCGACCGTCTGCTGTCGCACCACCGCCTGATGTGGCGGATACGCGCCTTCGAGGAGGCGGCGCTCCAGGCCAACACCGAGAAGCTGGTCCTGGGCGCCATCCACCCGTCGATCGGGCAGGAGGCGATCGCCGTCGGCGTGTGCTGCAACCTGAACCGCGATGACATCCTGTCCTCGACCCACCGCGGCCACGGTCACACCCTGGCCAAGGGTGCCGACGCCACGGCGATGATGCGCGAGCTGCTGGGGCGCGAGGGCGGCACCAGCCACGGCAAGGGCGGCTCCATGCACATCGCCGACTTCGAGGTCGGCATGCTGGGCGCCAACGGCGTGGTCGCCGCCAACATCCACATCACCGCCGGCGCCGCCCACGCCATCAGGCTGCGCGGCGAGAACCGCGTCGCCTGCTCGATCTTCGGCGACGGTGCGATCAACCGCGGCCCGTTCCTGGAGGGCCTGAACTGGGCCAAGGTGTTCGAGCTGCCGGCGCTGTTCGTGTGCGAGGACAACGGCTTCGCCTCGACCACGCGGACCGCCGCCATGACCGGCGGGCCGGGGCCGGCGGCCCGGGCCGAAGCGCTCGGCGTGCCGGCGGTCGAGGTCGACGGCAACGACGTGATGGCGGTCGACGAGGCGGCGCGCGAGGCGGTGGCGGCGATCCGTGCCGGCGGCGGTCCACGTTTCATCGTCGCCAAGACCTACCGGCTGACCGGCCACACCGCCGCCGACGCCGCCCCGTATCGCCCGAAGGACGAGGTCGACGAGGCCTGGCGGCACGAACCGATCGCGCGCCTCGCCCAGGTGCTCGCCGATGCCGGCGTGAAGGGCGCGGTGCTGGCCGGCCACGAGCGCGACGCCAGGGAGGAGATGGACGCGGTCTACGCCGACGCCAAGGCGGCGCCCTGGCCGCCGCTGTCGCGCGGATACGAAGACGTGCAGGACGCGGGCGACCCGCGCCAGGGAGCGTTCTGATGGCGACGATGACCTACGGCGAGGCCGGCAAGCAGGCCCTGGCGGAAGAGATGCGGCGCGACCCGCTGGTCTGGGCGGTCGGCGAGGACCTCGGGCGCGGCGGCGTGTTCGGCCAGTACAAGGGACTGGTCGAGGAGTTCGGCCCCTTGCGGATCTCCGACGCGCCGATCTCCGAGGCGGCGATCCTGGGGGCCGCGGTCGGGGCGGCGATGACCGGCACCCGGCCGGTGGTCGAGATGCGGTTCGCCGACTTCGCGCTGTGCGCGGTCGACGAGCTGATCAACCAGGCCGCCAAGGCGCGGTTCATGTTCGGCGGCCAGGCACGAGTGCCGCTGGTGGTGCGCGAGCCGATGGGCATGTGGCGCTCCTCGGCCGCCCAGCACTCGCAGTCGCTCGAGGGCTGGTACACCCACATCCCCGGCCTGGTGGTGGTCTGCCCGTCGACCCCGGCCGACAACAAGGGGCTGCTGAAGGCGGCGATCCGCTCCGACGACCCGGTCGTGTACTTCGAGCACAAGAACATGTGGGCGCTGGAAGGCGAGGTGCCGGACGGCGACGTGACCGTCCCGTTCGGGGTCGCCCGCACCGCGCGCGAAGGCCGCGACCTGACCATCGTGTCGTGGTCGGCGACCGTGCACGCCGCCACCAAGGCGGCCGAGACCCTGGCCGGCGAGGGCATCGAGGCCGAGGTGATCGACCTGCGCACGCTCTGGCCGTGGGACAGGGAGGCGGTGTTCGCCAGCGTCGCGAAGACCGGCCGGCTGATGGTCGCCCACGAGGCGGTGCAGGTCGGCGGCTTCGGCGCCGAGGTGGCGGCCACCGTGGCCGAGCACTGCTTCAAGGACCTGAAGGCGCCGGTGAAGCGCCTCGGATCGCCGCGCGTGCCGATCGCCTACGCGCCGCCGCTCGAGGACATGCTGCGCGTCACCCCCGAGAAGATCGCCGAGGCGGCGCGGGCGGTGGTTTCGGAGAGCTAGCGCCGGCCGTTCACCCCTCCACCCTCATCCCGGACGCCGCCAGGCGAGCCGGGACCCATGGGGAGGGGAAGGCGACAGGTAGGTCCCGGATCGGCCGACGGCCGTCCGGGATGAGGAACTGGGATACAACGGCAGGCTCCCGCCGCCGAACGAAGGACATGAGAGGACTTCCATGCCGACCAACGAGATGACCGGGGGCGAGGCGCTCGCCCGGATGCTGCAGGCCTTCGAGGGCGGGCCGATGTTCGGCATGGGTGGCTTCCAGCTGCTGCCGTTCTACGACGCCGCCCGCCGCATGGGGCTGAAGCACTACCTGATCAACGACGAGCGCTGCGGCGCCTTCGCCGCCGACGCCTACGCCAAGGTGACCGGCCGGGTCGGGCTGTGCGACGCCACCCTGGGCCCGGGCGCCACCAACCTGGTGACCGCGCTGGTCGAGAGCCTGAACGCCGGGGTGCCGGTGGTGGCAATCGTCGGCGACACCCACCGCCTGCACTCCTGGAAGAACATGACCCAGGAGAGCCGGCAGCTCGACATCCTGCGGCCGGCGGTCAAGGAAGTGATCCGGGTCGAGTACATCGAGCGCATCCCCGAGCTGGTGCGCCGGGCCTTCGCGGTCGCCACCTCCGGCCGGCCGGGGCCGGTGGTGCTGGACGTGCCCGAGGACGTCTGCCACGCCACCTATCCATTCGACGAGGAGGAGTTCGTCGTCGACCCGATCCACCGCGCGGCCCCCTCGCTGCGGGTCCGGCCGGACGCCACCGCCCTCGACACCGCGGTCGACATGCTGAAGGCGGCGGAGCGGCCGCTGATGCTGTGCGGCGGCGGCATCCACATCAGCCGTGCCGCCGAGGCGGTGACGGCATTCGCCGAGGCGACCAACATCCCGGTCGCCCACACCATGAGCGGCAAGGGCGCGGTCGCCTGCACCAGCCCGCTGTCGGCCGGCCTGTTCGGCCGCTACGACCGGATCGCCAACAAGCTGATCGAGGAATCCGACCTGCTGTTCGTGGTCGGCTGCAAGCTCGGCGAGATCGCCACCAAGCGCTACACCGTGCCGCCCAAGGGCAAGACGGTGATCCACCTGGACATCGTCGCCGAGGAGATGGGCCGCACCCTGACCCCGGCGCTCAGCCTGTGGGGCGACGCCCGCGCGACCCTCGACGAGATGCGCGCCGCACTCGCCGGCAGCGGCATGAAGGAGAAGCTGGCCGGCTGGGCCGGCGACGTGCCGAAGCGGATGGCGGCGTGGCGCCAGGACGTCGACGCGCGCCTGACCTCCGAGGAGCGGCCGATCAACATGGCGCGGCTGATGCACGAGCTGAACCTGAACCTGCCGGCCGACGCCACCCTGGTGGCCGACGGCGGCTTCGCGGCGCATTGGGGCGGGCTGCTGTACGACACCAAGCAGCCGGGCCGCGGCTTCGTGCCGGACCGCGGCTTCGCCTCGATCGGCTACGGCGTGCCGGGCGGCATCGGCGCGGCGCTGGGCGCGGCCCACGACAAGCTCGGCCCGGTGGTGGCGCTGACCGGCGACGGCGGCTTCAACATGGTGATGGGCGAGCTCGAGACCGCCCGGCGGCTCGGCCTCGCCTTCACCGTGATCGTCGTCAACAACGCCGCTTCCGGCTACGTGAAGGCCCTGCAGCACCTGATGTACGGCGAGGGCGCCTACCAGTCCTCCGACCTCGCCGAGACCAACTACGCGACCGTGGTTGAGGCCTTCGGCTGCAAGGGCATCCGGGTCGAGCGCCCGGAGGAGCTCGGGCCGGCGCTGCAGGCGGCGATGGCCGAGAAGGGCCGCCCGACCCTGCTCGACGTGGTCGTCACCCGCGATCCGGCGAAGATGCTGCCGGCGGTCGACAACCGCACGGTGCAGGTGAAGAAGGGCGACCGGGTGGCTTGAGGGTCGCCCGTCGCTTGGTGGGTCCCGGAGCCGCCCCGGATCGGGTCCGGGGCTCTCCGGGATGACGGGTGATGGTTAGGCGAGGTCGGTGGACTCTTCTCGCTGTCGTCATCCCGGAGACGCGCAGCGGGCTCCGGGATCCACCAGCCGCCTACGACACCAGACAACTCTCGCCCCGTCCGGTATCCGCCCGGCTGTCGGGCTCGAACGGGGCCGAGCGCTCGACCTCGCTTCCGTCGGGGCCGGCGAACACCGCGTTGACCCGGCCGCCGGCGATCTCGGCGCCGTCGACCCAGGTCTGGGTGCCTTCGGGCAGGGTGTCGTCCAGGTCGATGGTGAACAGGAAGCGCTCGCCGGGGTCGAAGCGGGCGAAGGCGACGGTCAGCAGGCTGTCGCCGTCGGTCACCTCGGTGTGCCCGACGGCGACCGCGGTGCCGCCGGCCTGGGCATAGGGCCGCCAGCTGCTGACCCCGGCGCCGCTCTCGGACACGTCGAAGATCAGCCGGCCGGCGCTGGCGCGCAGGTCGATCTCGACCCGCCGCACGGTCCAGCCGGGCTCGCTGGCGTTCATCAGGATGAAATGGTCCGAGACGTCCTCGACGAAGTCGACGATCAGCTGCGGCCCGCAGGGATCGGCCCGGGCCACCGCGGTCATGGCCAGAAAAAGAAGCGCGGCGATCCGCAGGCTCATCGGTCCGGCCATTCCGGTTACCCGCAGCTCAGCTTGGCACCGTCGCCGACCGGCGGTCCCCGGTGCACTTCGATCATGCCGTCGGCATCGGCGTGGGCCGAGCTCGCGGTCGCCAGGCGGAGAACCATCATGCCCCCGAAGACGAAGCGGACACACCCGTCGGGGCCTGCCACCGGCAGGAGCAGGCGCCCGCTTTCCCTGTGCTCGTGCCCGATCGGGGTCAGCCGCGCCCGGTAGTAGATGGCGCGCGGGACGCCGACGCATTCCTGGTACAGCGCGACGCGACTGCGGCCGAGCACCGGGTCGAGCATGCCCTCGAGGTACTGCCCTGTCGGCTCGTAGCCCAGTTCCTCGACGAAACACGTGCCGGCCAGTCGGCAACGGAACCGTCCGTCGACTTCGTGCTCGTAGATGAAGGCATGCGGCAGGGCTTCCGCCGGCAGATCGAGCATGTCCATCTCACCGCGGTCCGGCAAACGCCGTCCCTCGCCGCTGCGAGCCCACCAGACGCGGTAGAGCTCCCGCAGGGGAGTCTCGTGGATCAAGCCTGCCAGCATGGGCACCCTCCCGCGAGTTCTTCGCCGGACAACGGAGGCTAGCGTATCTTCGGGCCCGGCACCACGCAGGCAGGGGCGGAGGGCGGGATGCGCATCGGATCGGCGGTCGCGATCGGGGTCTTCGTCGTCGGGCTCGGCCTCGTGGTCACGGACGTGCTGGTCAACGGCTTCGGCTTCGAGCCGATCCGCTACCTGCTGCTCTACCTGCTGATGGCCGGCTGCATCGACCTGCTGGACCAGGGCCTGCGGAGCGGTTGGCTGATCGTCCCGCATGGCCGGTTGAGCCGGGCGACCCAGCCGGTCGCCTACTGGAGTTTCGCGGTGCTGTACCTGGTGCTGTTCCCGGCCGTCATCCTGGGCGCCATGGGAATGCAGGCGGAGACGCTGTTCTGAACAGCCCGGCCCGCGACCGCGATTGACCGCCTGCCGCCGCCTTGCTTCAGTTCCCCGCAACCTGGAGGGAGGACGGCATGGCGAGCGGCGACGAACTGGTGCGGCTGACGGCCCGCGAGGCGGTAAGGCTGCTGGAAGCGGGCGAGGTGTCGCCGCTGGAGCTGATCGACGCCGCGGCCGCGCGGATCGAGGCGGTCGAGCCGGCGATCAACGCGCTGCCGACCCTGTGCCTCGACCGGGCCCGCGAGTTCGCGAGGAAACTGCCGACGACCCGGCCGGATGGCGGGCGGGGCTGGCTGGCCGGGCTGCCGGTCGCCATCAAGGACCTGATGGACGTCGAGGACGTGCGCACCACCTACGGCTCGCCGATCCACGCCGACCACGTGCCGACCGCCTCGCACCCGCTGGTCAAGCGGATCGAGGCCCGCGGCGGGGTGGTGATCGCCAAGTCCAACACCCCGGAGTTCGGGGCCGGCGGCAACACCTACAACGAGGTATTCGGCAAGACCCGCAATCCCTGGAACACCGCGCTGACGCCGGCCGGGTCGACCGGCGGCGGGGCGGCGGCGCTGGCGGCCGGAGAGGTCTGGCTGGCGCACGGCTCCGACCACGGCGGCTCGCTGCGCGGCCCGGCGTCCTTCACCTCGACGGTCGGCCTGCGCCCGAGCCCCGGCCGGGTCACCCGCGGCACCGCCAACAACCTGTTCAGCCCGAGTTCGGTCGAGGGGCCGATGGCGCGCAACGTGCCGGACATCGCGCTGTTCCTCGACACCATGGCCGGCCTGTGCCCGCACGATCCGCTGACCCGCCTGGCCCCGGCCCGCGGCTATGCCGACACCGTCGACGCCGCGCTCGCCGAGAACAAGGCGTGGTGGCCGAAGCGGGTGGCCTGGACGCCCGACCTCGGCGGATCGGCGCCGGTCTCCAAGGTGGTGCGGGCGGTCTGCGAGGCGACGGTCCGCAAGCTCGAGGGCGCCGGCGTGACCGTCGAGGCGGCCTGCCCGGAGGTCGGCGACATCGGCGAGGCCTTCCAGATCCTGCGTGCCATGATCTTCGTGGTCACCCACGGCGAGCGGCTGAAGACCCACCGTCCCATGATCAAGCCGGACATCATCTGGAACACCGAGAAGGGGTTGAAGCAGACCCCGGAGCAGGTGGCCTGGGCCGAGCGCGAGCGCGCCGCCTTCTATCGCCGCCTGGTGGCGTTCTTCGACACCTACGACCTGCTGCTGCTGCCGACCAGCGTGGTGCCGCCCTACGACGTCAACAAGACCCACATCGACGAGGTCGACGGCGTGAAGTTCGACAACTACATCGCCGCCTCGATTACCACCTCGTCGATCACCCTGAGCGCCTGCCCGGCAATCAGCATCCCGGCCGGCTTCACCGAGGACGGCCGCCCGGTCGGCCTGCAGATCGTCGGCAAGCCGCACGACGAGGCCGGCCTGCTGGCCGCAGCGGCGCTGCTGGAGGAACTGACCGGGTTCTCCAAGCTGCTGCCCATCGACCCGCGCGCCGGGACGGCGTAGAAAACCCGTCCGGAGGGCCGTCGCGGCCCTGCGGTTCCTGCCTTTCGCCGGAGTCCTCCGGCGCATCCCCGAGACGACGCATCCCCGAGACGACCCGACCGTTCGGTCACCACAGGAGAGTTCGAGCATGGAAGCAGGCGCAGCCCTGGTCGAGGCGCTGGTCGATGCCGGCGTGGATACGGCCTTCACGGTTCCGGGCGAGAGCTTCCTGCCGGTGGTCGAGGCGCTGCGCCACCAGCGCAACCGCATCCGCCTGGTGTCGGTCCGCCACGAGGCCGGCGGCGCGTTCGCGGCGCACGGCTACGGCGTGCTGACCGGCAGGCCGGCGGCGGTGTTCGTCAGCCGCGGCCCGGGGGCGACCAACGCCTCGATCGGCCTGCACGCGGCCCAGCAGGACTCGGTGCCGCTGGTGCTGTTCATCGGACAGATCCGCTCCTACGCCCGCGGCCGCGAGGCGTTCCAGGAGATCGACGCCACCGCCGCGTTCGGCTCGATGACCAAGGCGGTGCTGGAGCCGTCGTCGCCGGCCGATTTGCCGGCGCTGGCCCGGCGTGCGGTCGAGATCGCGGTCGAGGGCCGGCCGGGCCCGGTCGTCGTCACCATGCCGCGCGACTTCGGCGACGGCGAGGTGCCGGTCCCGGCCGAGCTCGGGCCGGTGGTGCGGCCGGCGGTGGTCGCCGACGCCGCGTCGCTCGACGCCCTGGTCGCCGCCCTCGGCGAGGCGAAGCGGCCGGTGATCGTGGCCGGTGAGCTGGCCCGCCGCCCGGAGGCGCGCGAGCCTCTGGCCGCGTTCGCCGCGGCCCTCGGCGCGCCGGTGCTGGCGGCCTATCGCTGCCAGGACGTGATCGACAACGAGCTGCCGGCCTATGCCGGGCACCTGGAGATCAACCCGGTCCCGTACCAGGCCGAGGCGGTCGCCGCATCCGACCTGCTGGTGGTGCTTGGGAGCCGGCTCGACGGCATCACCAGCCGCGAGGAGGCGATGGTGAAGGGCAAGCGGCTGGCGCATGTGCATCCCGACGCGGTGGTGCTGGCCCGCTTCGGTGCCGCGGTCCCGGTGCAGGCCGACGTGGCGCCCACCCTGGAGGCGATCACCGCGCGGCTGCCGGCGGCGCCTGCCGACCGGCTGGCGTGGCGCGACGGGCTGCATGCTCATTACCTGGCGTTCTCGACCCCCGGCAATGTCAACATCCACGGCGAGATGGACCTGTCGAAGATCGCCGCGGCGATCCGCGAGACCCTGCCCGACGACGCGGTGCTGGTCACCGACGGCGGCAGCTTCGCGCGCTGGTTCCACCGCTACCTGCGCTTCACCCGGCCGCAGACCCAGGGCGGCTCGCCCAGCGGGGCCATGGGCTGCGGGGTGCCGGGGGCGATCGGCGCGGCGCTGGCGACCAACGACGGCCGCCCGGTGGTGGCGTTCGTCGGCGACGGCGGATTCATGATGAACGGCCAGGAGCTGTCGACGGCGGTGCGCGAGGGCGTGCCGATCAAGGTCGTGCTGTGCGACAACGAGGTGCACGGCTCGATCCTGAAGGGCCAGCTCGACCGCTACGGCGACGAGTCCTCTTTTGCCACCCGCATGGGCAGCCCGGACTTCGAGCTGATCGCCCGCGGCTACGGCGCCGCCGCCTGGACGGTTCGCAGCATGGACGAGTGGCGGCCGGCCTTCGCCGCCGCGCTGGCGCACGAGGGGCCGGCGCTGATCCGTCTGATGTTCGACGCCCGCGACATCGCCCCCTACGGCAACGAGAAGGACGCGGTGTAGGGGCTTGGTCCCGGCCTGTGATGGATCGGGAGGCCCCGTAGCGATCTGGCCGTATCATGGGCGTGGCCTGCCATCATATGCCGGCACTAAGAATCCAGGGCCCACTCGACGGCTTGGAAGAGCGACGTCAGATCGGCCTCGTAGGAGGTGCCATCCGCGCCGTCGTGGGCCTCCACTACGCGCGACGGCACCTGCATCACCTGATGGCCAAGCAGAGCGTATCGTGCGGCGGGCGTCGCGACCTTGGTCCGGATCTCCACGATCCGCTTCTGGCCGAAACAGAACCACAGATTGAAGAGCGCACTGCCGTGCGGCGCGACGATGACGTCTGCGGTTTCGAAAGCGGAAACCTGCTCGTGGAACGGCAGTTCCTCCGGGCGGAGTATCTGAAAATCCTGGGCGGCCAGTCGCTCGACGATCGCGGCCTCATTGGTCAGGGGCCGGGCCGCGGTATGCGGTCGGGCCACGTAGATGCGCCGCGGCCCCTCGCATCTGCGTGGTCTCGGAAGCTCGGCGCGGAACGCTTCGGCGAGATTGGCGGCCACCAGCCCATGCGGCGCTTCTTCGAACACATCGAGTCGGCCGACGGACACGCCGACCCGATTCTCCGTGAAGACGAGAGATGACGACGGGTACCCACAGTAGTTCAATATTTCTTCCTGAAATTGATACTTTACGGTTGGTAAAATAATCTTCGATTCTTGAAAGTGTTTTTTATCGTAAACGGACAGTCGGAAAATTCCATTGATGATAAAGTGGCCAAAATTGTGAAGGTTGCCGAGGCCCGAAAGAAGAACCGCCGAGTCGACATGCCGGGACTCGAACGTTCTCAGGGCCGCGGCATGGTCCGTCGACGACAGCACCTCGCTATGGTGGTGCAACTGGAAGGGGTCGATCGCGTATCCGGACCGGTTCACCTGGTTGGCGAACTCGTACTCGAGAAGTGCATCATCTCCGAACAAGACCAGACCGGTGGGAGTGACGGTGGCGTTGGCGAACCGGGCCCGCACGACCGGTTCGTTGTTCCACCGGAAGCGACAGCGATGGCGGGGATGGCGCGGAACCTCCCTCGGCCGCTCACGCTCGATGCCGGTGACCTCGCGGCTGCGTGGATCGCGCCGGTAGCCGACGAACTCGGAGCCGTCGCTTTCCAGGACCGTCTCGGTGGCGGGAGCGGGCCGGACAAATCGGACCTGGACCGGCGGGGCCACGAGACGAGCCCTGGCGGGATCCTCCTCACAAGCCATCAGAACGACCGCCGCGGCCAATCGCTCGGATGCGGCACTCGCGCGGGCGACCAGGGACCGGTGCTCGATTCCTCCCCATCGGTCACGGTAGCCCTCGCTCAGCGCGCAGGTGATGACGGCGAGGGGGACTTCGGGGTTGTCTCGATGGAAGGGATTCAGGCGCTGCAACATGAACAGCCCCATCCGCAGGGCCAGCGGCCATGATATGTCCGGCGGCAGGGACCGGTCGCCGCCCCGCAGATTTCCAAGCTTGACCGAACAGCTCATCGCACCTTCGGACAAGTTGAAGAACAATATCAACATCGACGCCAGCGCGGGGCTGAGCCGGGCCAGCAAGCTCGAATCGACCACCAGCCGCAAAATAATCGAGGACGACAAGGCTAAAGGGCCAATACACTTACTGACGGAATCGTTCTCGGATCTTGAGTAGCAAGAAAGAAATCGACTGAAAAACGAGTCTCTGCCCTGGTGCCCATCCATGAGGCCGACGAGCAGCAGGAACAGGCCAAGCCGGCGGCAGGACGGGGAACCGTTGCCTGCCGACAGGAGAGTGACGACGATCATCCTTGCCGTCCGGCCCCGGTTCGGTCCTCGACCTTCGGCGATGGCCTTCACACCCTCCAGGATCGCCGGCATCGACCGGGTGGCGCACAATCGGCGGACAGCGCTTTCGACCGTCTCTCCGGTTTCCGGGTCCGGGTCATGCGAAAGCAGTCTTGCCACTTGGAAAGGAAAGTCCGACAGGGTCATCACAGGGCAAAGCGCTCGACGTCGCGATCGGGACCAGCCTGTCTCAAAGACGCCACAGATCGCGGCTCGACACCGCCGCAGGTTCGGCGGCCGGTCCCCTGAATACCGAGAAATCCGGCGCGTCGTTCAGCAACAGGCAACCCGCGCCGACTATGCAGTGTCGGCCAATCCGGACGTGGTCCCGTATCGTCGCGTTTGCGCCGATGAAGGTCCCGCGGCCGACCGAACTCTGGCCGGCGACCACGGCGCCGGCGCCCAGCAGGCAGTCGTCCTCGATCACGACGTGATGGCCGATGTAGGTGTTCGCGACCAGCATCACGTTGGCCCCGAGGCGGGCGAACGGCTGGATCGTATTGCCGCTGCCAATGAAGCAATTCGGGCCGCAGGAGAAACCCGGAAAGGTCGTCGCATGCGAACTGACGTAGGACGTGAGCGAATAGCCCTTCTCCGTCGCCTCGCTGCATTTCCGGGCCCTCAAGCGGTTGACGTCCGCCATGCCGACTGCGATCAGCATCTCGTGTTCCTCGGGCGGGAACCGTTCCTGGATATCCTCGAACGGAACGACCGGCAGCCCGTGGAACTCGGACTTCTCTAGATAGGCTTTGTCCACCGTGAAGCCGGCAACCCGGCGGCCCGCGTCCTGCGTCAGGCAGAACCAGGCCAACTCGGCGATGTCGCCGGTGCCGAACAGCACCACAGGCTTGCTCATTTCCCCCCTCCCGACCATCAAGCATTGAGAGTGACCTGCCCTCCATTAGTCCCTCAAGGATAATGAGAGCCTCGGCCTGCCGGAGCCGAGAGCCGTCTTTGGATCACCTGGGGCCGGAGCTTCCGGGCTCTGTCACCACGGCAGGCGGTGGCGCCGTGCCGTTCGTCTCCAAGCGGGCACGTCGTCACGGCTGTGCGGCGATTTCATTCGTCGCACCCGCCCAAGGGGACGGCCGCTCTGTCTCGCCGTCAATGCGCCGGACAAGATGAACGCTTCACGCCTGGGCACGTCATCGGGCCGGGCCTCCGGTGAGCCCCAGAACAAGACGGACTACAGCGATCGGGCGCTCGGTCCCGCGGCTTCCCCGCCCCCGCCGGGATGGACCCTTGTGCGGCGGGAGTTGGCCCGGTCGTCGTCGACTTCAACGGGGCAGGTTCGATTGCTGCAACTGACACGGTCCGGATCAACCAATGCGTCTTGACCCTAGGCCTTCGACAGTGTCCGGTGCTCGCCGACCGCGGGCACCGGGCCGTACTGGCGCGGGGCATCGACGACGATCGGCGCCGGGGCCGGGTAGGAGACCGGGCCGGCCGGGGTGTCGACGGTGATCCGGCGCAGGTGCGGATGGTCCGACAGGGCGGCCATGTCGTTGACCTTGGCGAACGCGATGTCGGCGCGGTCCAGCAGCCGCTCCAGCTCCGCGGTGTCGTGCGCCGCGAACACCGCGCCGACCATGGCGTCGGTCTCCGGCCGGTTGCGGACCCGCGCGACGTTGGTGGCGAACCGCTCGTCGGTGACCGCGTCCTCACGGGCCAGCACCTGGCGGCACAGGCTCGCCCACTCCCGCTCGCTCTGGATCGAGATCAGGATGGCGCCGCCGTCCCGGGTCGGGAACGCGCCGTAGGGCGCGATCGACGGGTGGGCGAGGCCGACCCGGCGCGGCGACTTGCCGCCTTCGTGGTTGAGCAGCGGCACGGTCAGCCAGTCGGCCATCACGTCGAACATCGAGATCCGGATGTCCGCACCCTCGCCACCGATCGAGCGGGCGATCAGCGCCTCCAGGATGGCGGCGTGGGCGGTGGCGCCGGTCGCGATGTCGACCACCGAGAGCCCGACCCGCGACGGCTCCGACGGGCCGCCGGTGATCGAGCACAGCCCCGATTCCGCCTGGATCAGCAGGTCGTAGGCCTTGCGCTGGGCGAGCGGGCCGCTGTCGCCGTAGCCGGTGATCGAGCACACCACCAGCCGCGGGTTGCTGCGGCGGAGATCCGGGATCGGGAAGCCCAGGCGCTCGATGGCGCCGGGCTTGAGGTTCTGGACCAGCACGTCGGCCTGGCCCAGCAGCTCCCCCAGCACCCGCTTGCCGTCGGTCGAGGCGAGGTCGAGGACGATCGACTCCTTGCCGCGGTTCAGCCACACGAAATAGCTGCTCTGGCCCTTTGCGACGTCGTCGTAGCCGCGCGCGAAGTCGCCCTCCGGCCGCTCGATCTTGATCACCCGGGCGCCGGCGTCGGCCAGCCGCGCGGTGCAGAATGGGGCGGCCACCGCCTGCTCGAGCGCGATGACGGTCAGGCCTTCCAGGGGCAGGCGCGCAGCTTGCGGCATTAGAACGACCTCGGCAGGCCGAGCACGTGCTCGGCGACGTAGCTGAGGATGAGATTGGTCGAGATCGGCGCCACCTGGTAGAGCCGGGTCTCGCGGAACTTGCGCTCGACGTCGTACTCGCTGGCGAAGCCGAAGCCGCCGTGGAACTGGATGCAGGCGTTGGCCGCCTCCCAGGACGCCTTGGCGGCCAGGTACTTGGCCATGTTGGCCTGGGCGCCGCAGGGCTGGTGGGCGTCGAACAGCCGGCAGGCCTCGAAGCGCATCAGGTTGGCGGCCTCGATCTCGATGAAGCTCTCGGCGATCGGGAACTGCACCCCCTGGTTCTGGCCGATCGGCCGGCCGAACACGGTCCGCTCCTTGGCGTAGGCGGTGACCTTGTCGACGAACCAGTAACCGTCGCCGATGCACTCGGCGGCGATCAGGGTGCGCTCGGCGTTCAGCCCGTCGAGGATGTAGCGGAAGCCCTGGCCTTCTTCGCCGATCAGGTTCTCCGCCGGGATCTCCAGGTTGTCGAAGAACAGCTCGTTGGTCTCGTGGTTGACCATGTTCGGGATCGGCCGGACGGTCATGCCGCTGCCGATCGCCTCGCGCAGGTCGACGATGAAGATCGACATGCCCTCGGACTTGCGCTTGACCTCGGCGAGCGGGGTGGTGCGGGCCAGCAGGATCATCAGGTCGGAGTGCTGGACCCGCGAGATCCAGACCTTCTGGCCGTTGACCACGTAGCGGTCGCCCTTGCGCTCGGCCTTGGTCTTGATCTTGGTGGTGTCGGTGCCGGTGGTCGGCTCGGTCACCCCCATCGACTGCAGGCGCAGCTCGCCGCTGGCGATCTTCGGCAGGTACAGCCGCTTCTGCGTCTCCGAGCCGTGCCGCAGCAGGGTGCCCATGTTGTACATCTGGCCGTGGCAGGCGCCGGAGTTGCCGCCCGAGCGGTTGATCTCCTCCATGATCACCGAGGCCTCGGCCAGCCCCAGGCCGGAGCCGCCGTATTCCTCGGGGATCAGCGCGGCCAACCAGCCGGCCTTGGTCAGCGCGTCGACGAACGCCTCGGGATAGCCGCGCTTCTCGTCGACCCCGCGGTGGTACTCCGGGGGGAACTCGGCACACAGCGCCCGGACGGCCTCGCGGATCTCGCCGTATTGGTCGGCAGCGGTCATCGGTTCCTCCGTGGGCGGTCAGATCGTCGCCAGGCCGAGGGCGGCCCGGAAGCGGTTCTTCACGTGCACGCCGTCGCGCGGCGGCAGGACGCGCGGCAGCTCGTCGGCCGCGATCTTGATGCTGGCGAACGTGGTGCCGCTCCTCGCGTGGATGCGCTCGCGCAGTGCCGCCACGCCGTCCATGTCGGTCACCACGCCGGTCCACGGGAAGTTGGCGGCGGCCGCGAACCGGGACAGCTCGATGCCGCGGCCGGTGTGGCTGGCCTGCATGCCGGTCTCGCCGTAGTGGCCGTTGTCGAGCACGGCGATGGTCAGGTTCGGCGGCAGCTTCTGGCCGATCGACGCCAGCGCACCCAGGCCCATCAGCATCTCGCCGTCGCCGGTCAGCACCAGGACCGGGCGTTCGCGCCGGGTCATGGCGAGGCCGAAGCCGACCGTCGCGGCACTGCCCATGGCGGCCCAGAGGTAGTAATTGCCGTCGTGGTCGCCGGCCGCGAAGGCGTCGTAGCTGGCCGAGCCGAGCCCGGTGACGACCAGCAGGTCGCCGCGATCCTGGAGGAGCGTCGCCGCGACGGTGCGGCGGTCGAGAGCAGCGTTCATCTCACTTCACCCACTTCTTTTCGCCGATCAGGCTCTGGCCGAGCAGCACGGCGCAGGCCTCGCCGCCGTTGAACGCCATGGTCGCGGCGCCGTGCACCAGGCGCCGGATGTCGGCCGGGTGGTCGGCCCGCCAGGTCCGCACCCCCATCAGCTTCAGCGCCGCCTCGGTGGCCTGGCCCATCAGGTTCTGCCAGGGATTGAACTCGGCCCAGTCGCCCCGCATGGTCACCAGCATCAGCAGCGGGAACCGGGTCATGGTCTGCAGCGCCAGGGTGTTCAGGCAGTTGCCGACCCCGCTCGACTGCATCAGCAGCGCCCCGCGCTCACCGCCGAGCCAGGCGCCGGCGAGGTAGCCGATGCCTTCCTCCTCGGTGGTCAGGGCGACCGACACGATGTCGTTGTCCTGTTCGGCGCCGCGGATCGCGGCGGCGTGCCCGGCGTCGGGCACGTAGACCACGTGCTTCACGTCGAAGCTCTTGAGGGTCGGCAGGATCTCGTCCTGCCATGACGGGGCCTGCACGGCCGGCATCGCGGTCATCTCGCCTCCACATGGTCCGAACTGCGGCGGGGTCCGGCTTACCGGGCGGTCGAGAGAAACACGAGAAGCATATTTCTTATTCAGATATGCCGTTATTATCTAGCTCATGGATCTCCGGCAGCTCAGGACATTCCTGCAGGTCGCGGAGCTCGGCAGCCTCAGCCGGGCGGCCGACCGGCTGCACGTCGCCCAGCCGGCGCTCGGCCGGCAGATCCGCCTGCTGGAGGACGAGCTCGGGGTCCGGCTGTTCGCGCGCCACGGCCGCGGCATGGTGCCGACCGCCGCCGGCCAGATCCTCGCCGAGCGGGCCACCGCGATCCTGCGGCTGGTCGAGGACACCCGCGCCGAGGTCTCGGCCGAGCGCGGGGCGGTCAAGGGCACCGTCAGCCTGGGCGTGCCGCCGACCGCCGGCGAGGTGATCGCCGGGCGTCTGGTCGAGCGGTTCCTGCGCGACTATCCGGAGGTGACGGTGCGCGTCGTGCCTGCCTTCAGCGGCTATCTCCTCGACATGCTGCAGCGGGGCGATCTCGACCTCGCGGTGATGTACGAGACCGGGGCGACCCGCCATGTCCGCTCCGAGCCGCTGATCGAGGAGACCCTGTTCCTGATCGGCTCGCGCGCCTCGGGCCTCGGCCCGGACCGGGCGACGCCCTTCGCCGCCCTGGCCGGGCTGCCGATGATCCTGCCGGGGCCGCGGCACGGGCTGCGGACCCTGCTGGAACGCCAGGCGGCGGACCTCGGCATAGGCCTGCGAGTGACGGTCGAGGCGGACTCGCTGCAAACCCTCAAGGACCTCGTCGCGCGCGGGCTCGGCCACACCGTCCTGCCGCTGGCCGCGGTCGACGCGGAGCGGAAGGCGGGCTCGTTGCGCACCGCCCCGATCGAGGGCCCGACGCCGACCCGCAAGCTGGTGCTGACCCGCTCTCTGGTCCGGCCGGCCACCAACGCCGTGCGGATCTTCGCCGACACGCTGCTGGCGGAGACGGCGGACATGGTGCGCGAAGGCGCCTGGCAGGGCACCCGGCTGCTGGCCGACGGCTGACGGGGCGGGCGGCTACTTCCCGCCCTCGCCGAACAGCATGGTGATGTTGATCCGGCGGTTCTCGAACCCCGGCTTGAACCGGAACACGTCGGTCTCGTGGATCAGCCGGCTGTCGAACAGCAGCGCCCGGTTGGCGCGGTGCGGCACCCGGATCACGTCGGTACGGCGTTCGCCGAGATAGTCGTAGATGAAGTCGGCCGAGGTCGTGTTGTAGGTCCGGAAGTCCCATTCCGGCGGGGCCGCCTTGCGGTACACCAGCAGGCCGCCGGTCTCCGGGTCCAGGTTGGCCTCGTCCACGGTGATCCAGAAATTCATGTTCACGGCCGCGAAGTCGGCGTGCGGGTTGATGCCGACCATGCCCTGGTCGTAGCTGTAGGCCCAGATCACCCGCGCCGGCAGGCCGCCCAGCACCCGGGGCAGGCGGGCCCGCAGCTCCTCGGCGATGCGCACGACCAGCGGGTCGTTGAAGCCCTCCCGGAAATACGCCCCGAGATAGCCGGCGCCCTTGATCTGGTGCCAGAAGGTGGAGGCGCGGCAGACCCGGCGGAGCGCCGCCAGCGCCGCGTCGGTCAGCACGCCGTCGACGGTCACCGCACGCGGATCGCCGGCCAGGAACGCTTCCTCCATCGCCGGCCAGTCGACCGCGTCCGACAGTGCCGGCCGGTCGCCCCAGTTCGACGGCTCCAGCCGGACGAACCGGCCGTAGCTGCGGGCGATCGGCGCGAACCGGTCCTCCGGCAGGGTGAAGCTGATCGCCGCGCGTTCGTCGTCGCTCAGCCCGTCGAGCACCGCCTGATAGGCCTCCGGCTCGCCGGCGAGGTCGTCGGGCAGCAGGCTGCGGTCGCGCAGCCAGCGCAGCTGGTCGCGGTCGTGCTCCAGCCGGTGCTTGCAGGTCAGGCGCGAGATCGGCCGCACCGGCTCGGTCGGCAGGGCGGGCAGCGGGTCGGTGCCAGCCCGTCCATCCTGGTTGGCTGGCCGGCCGCGCAGCAGACGGCCGTGCCGGCGGTAGGCGGCGGCCGCGTCGGCCAGCCGGCCGTCCTCCATCAGCACGACCCCCAGATTGTACCAGAGGTCCGGATCGACCGGCGCCAGGGCGGTGGCGATCCGCAGGGCGGCGGTCGCGAGGCGACGTCTGCCGGCCTGGCTGGCGGCGAGACCCAGGGCGGCGTAGGGCCCGGCGCCGGGCGCCAGCAGGGCCGCCCGCCGCAGCGGTTCGACGGCGTCGGCATGGTGCTCCAGGCGACGCCGGGCGGTGCCGAGATTGGCGTGCAGGGCGGCGACCCACGGCATCTTCGCGGCCGCCTGCGCCAGCAGCTCCGCGGCCCGGCTGGCGTCCCCCCGCTGCAGGGCCAGCACCCCGAGCTGGGCGAGGGCGGCCGGCGTGCCCGGTGCGCCGGCGAGGATCGCGGCATAGGCCCGCTCCGCCTCGGCCCGGTGGCCCTGCGACAGGAGGCTTGCCGCGTCGGCTAGTGCGGCTTGAAGCGCGTCGGTCATGGCCGGGTTCCTGTGCGGTCGGTCTGGCAGCGGGATACTCGCCCAGGACGGCCGGCAGCGGGAGTCCGCAGCGTCGCGGTGCACCGTCCGTCTCAAAGTTTCGCCCGTCCGTCTCAAACTCCGCCGCCGCCGTTGACCCGGGCCGGGCGTCGCATAGGTATGTTCCCGGGAGCGACCTGTGACGGGGAGAGGGGCCGTGACCTTCACGCCAAGCGATCCGCTGTTCGGCGATCAGTGGTACCTGCGCAACACCGGCCAGTCGGGCGGAACCGCCGGGATGGACATCCGGGTCGACGGCGCCTGGACGGATTATACCGGCGACGGGGTCCGGGTCGTCGTGGTCGACGACGGGGCGTTCCACCAGCACCAAGATCTCGCCGGGAACTACGATGCGAGCGTCGACTACAACTTCGTGACGAACGTCGACGACGGCATGGCGGTGGCCGGCGAATACTCGCACGGGACCCAGGTCGCCGGGTTCATCGCATCGACGCAGGACACCGCCGGGATCGTCGGCGTCGCGTTCGACGCGACGTTCACGGCGTATCGGGTGACCGACGACGGAGGGGACTTCATCGGGCTCGACGAGGGCTTTCCTGCCACAGGCGCTTTCGACATCAGCAACAACAGCTACGGCAACGAGATATTCTCGCAGGACGCGGTGCTTCTCGCCGGGGCCGAGGACACGGCGACCTTCGGGCGGGACGGGCTCGGAACCGTGCACGTCTTTGCGGCCGGCAACGAGCGCTACGAGACCATCCTGTCGACATACGGCGGCCTGCAGAATTCGCCCTATCAGATGAACGTTGCCGCGACCGACGACGACGGCCGGATCGCGGCCTTCTCCACGCCCGGGGCCAACGTCTTCCTGGCGGCACCTGGAACCGGGGTGCTCGGCCTCGACGGCCTCGACAGCTTCGGGTACGACCTGACCAAGGGCACGTCGTTCTCGGCGCCGATCGTCTCGGGCGTCTCCGCCCTGGTGCTGGAAGCAAATCCGGAACTCGGCTACCGGGACGTCTTCGAGATCCTCGGGTACTCAGCCTACGATACCGGCGGCGCGCCGCTCACGGCCGAGGACATCTACCAGGATGCCTTCGGCTCCAGCACGATCCCCGACGATTTCTCCGATGAAGTGACCGACGCCTTCGAGCGGGCTGCGGACCTCGTGACCAGCTATCCCTGGACGACGGTCACCAACGGGGCGGTCGACTGGAACGGCGGCGGCCTGACGGTCAGCCACGATTTCGGCCTCGGCCAGGTCGACGCCCGGGCGGCGACCCGGCTGGCGGAGACCTGGAATGCCGACGCCCACACCGCCGCCAACCTGACGGTGCTGGACAGCACGGTGGACTCGCCGCAGGCGATCCCGGACGGCGATCCGGCCGGCATCGGCCAGACCGTGACCGTCACCCAGGACATCCGGGTCGAGTCGGCGGTGGTGCAGGTCACGCTCCCGCATGGCGACATCGGCGACCTGCGGATCGAGCTGGTTTCGCCCCGGGGCACCACCAGCTACCTCGTCTACAACCCCGACTACGACATCTACGGGATCCTGGGGCGCGGACCGCTGCCCGACGAGTTACTGGCAAACGGCACGTTCCTGGCGAGCGGCGACACCGCCGACCTGATGACCACCCAGGTGTACGGCGAGAGCTCGCTCGGCGACTGGACGCTGCGGGTGGCCGACACCGCGACCGGCACGACCGGCACCCTGGAGAGCTGGACCTTGTCGCTGTACGGCGGCGAGCAGACGGCCGACGACCGCTACGTCTATACCGACCAGTACGGCGAGCTGTCGGCCGACGAGACCTCCCGGGCGGTGCTGACCGACACCGACGGTGGCATCGACACCCTGAACGCGTCGGCGGTCTCCGGCGACGTCGCCATCGACCTGACGGCCGGCGGAACCATCGACGGCGCGGCGGTCGCGATCGCCGACGGCACGGCTATCGAGAACCTGTACACCGGCGACGGCAACGACACCCTGACCGGCTCGGCGGCGGCCAACCACCTGATCGGCGGGCGCGGCGACGACCGGCTCTCGGGCGCTGCCGGCGACGACACCATCGACGGCGGCCGGGCGCTCGACGTCGCCATCTTTTCCGGCGACAGCGGAGGCTATGTGCTCACCGCGAACGCCGATGGCACCGTCTTGCTGACCGGTGCCGACGGCAGCGACACCCTCGAGAACGTCGAGGTGCTGGGGTTCGACGACGGCTACACCGCGGTCGCGGTGCCTTCGGAGTTGTCGGACATCGGCTTCGATGCGGCACTGTATCTGGCGATGAGCCCGGACCTGGCGGCGGCCGGCTACACCGTCGACACCGCCTACGCTCACTATCTGGCCTTCGGGGCCGACGAGGGCCGGGCGGCCAACGCGTTCTTCGACAGCGCCGGCTACCTCGCCGACAACCCGGACGTGGCCGCCTCCGGGGTCAACCCGCTGCAGCATTACGCGGAGTTCGGCTGGCAGGAGGGCCGCGACCCGTCGGCGTTCTTCGACACCGATCTCTATCTGGCCCTGAACCCGGACGTCGCGGCGGCCGGCGTCAATCCGCTCGACCACTTCCTGCGCGCCGGCATCGCCGAGGGCCGAATGGCCCAGGCAGCCGCCGACTGGGTCGGCGCCTGAGGCAAGGCCAGGGGGAGAGGCGCGATGTCGCTGGCCGTCGTCGAGCCGCTGTTCGACCAGCAATGGTACCTGAAGAACACCGGGCAGTCCGGCGGCACCGCCGGCATGGACGTCCGGGTCGACGGCGCCTGGACCGACTACACCGGCGTCGGCGTCCGGGTCGTCGTCATCGACGACGGGGTGTTCTACGACCACCCGGACTTGGCCGCCAACTACGATACATCCGTCGACCGGAACTTCGTGACGGGAGCCGACGATGCTGTCGCAGCTTCCGGCGTCTACTCCCACGGGACCCAGGTCGCCGGTTTCGTCGCGGCGCCGTTGAACGGCGCAGGCGTCGTGGGTGTCGCCTACGATGCGACGTTCACCGGCTATCGCGTGGCGTCCGAGACCAACGGCCTGTTCGACGCCGATGCGATCGTGGGCGCGCTCTCCGCGGCCGGCGACTTCGACGTCTCGAACAACAGCTTCTATTCCTACTCCTTTGACGAGACGCCGGGAGTCCCATCCGCCATGGAGCTTCTGGCAACGGATGGTCGGGATGGACTCGGCACGGTCAACGTCTTCTGTGCCGGCAACTCGCGCACGGAACTCATGCTGTCGACCTACGGCGAACAGCAGAACTCGCCGTACCAGATCAACGTCGCGGCGACCGACGACGATGGCCGGATCGCGGTGTTCTCATCGCCGGGGGCGAACGTCTTCGTCACGGCGCCGGGCGATCAAGTCATCGGCAACGACGGCATGCAGGTACCGGCGTTCGACCTTACGCTCGGCACCTCGTTCTCGGCGCCCATCGTCTCCGGGGTGGCCGCCCTGGTTCTCCAGGCGAATCCCGGTCTGGGCTATCGCGACGTCGCCGAGATCTTGGGCTACTCGGCTTACGATACCGGTGGGGCGCCGCTAACCGAGAGCGATGTCTACCGGGTCATCTTCGGCTCCGCGACCATCCCGGACGACTCCGATCCGGAACGAGCCGCGGCTGCAGAATCCGCAGCCGATCAGATCACCCGCTATCCCTGGACGACGGTCACCAACGGGGCGGTCGACTGGAACGGCGGCGGGCTGACGGTCAGTCACGACTTCGGCCTCGGCCAGGTCGACGCGCGGGCGGCGACCCGGCTGGCGGAGACCTGGAACGCCGAGGCTCACACCACCGCCAACCTGACGGTGCTGGACAGCACGGTGGACTCGCCGCAGGCGATCCCGGACGGCGATCCGGCCGGCCTCGGCCAGACCGTGACCGTCACCCAGGACATCCGGGTCGAGTCGGCGGTGGTGCAGGTCACGCTCCCGCATGGCGATATCGGCGACCTGCGGATCGAGCTGGTTTCGCCCCGGGGCACCACCAGCTACCTCGTCTACAACCCCGACTACAACGTTCTGAACGTGCTTGATCCCCGGGGTGCCGTGCCGGACGACGTCTTCGAGATGGGGACGTTTCTGAACAGCGGCGACTCGACGTCGCTGATGACCACCCAGGTGTACGGCGAGAGCTCGCTCGGCGACTGGACGCTGCGGGTGGCCGACACCGAGGCCGGCACCACCGGCACCCTGGAGAGCTGGACCTTGTCGCTGTACGGCGGCGAGCAGACGGCCGACGACCGCTACGTCTATACCGA
>NZ_BMZS01000002.1:0-44490 GCF_014652915.1 Thalassobaculum fulvum | reverse complement strand
GGCCCTGAACCCGGACGTCGCGGCGGCCGGCGTCAATCCGCTCGACCACTTCCTGCGCGCCGGCATCGCCGAGGGCCGGATGGCCCAGGCAGCCGCCGACTGGATCGGCGCCTGAGGTGCCTTACAGATACGGCCAGAACACCCGGGTGACCGCGATCGTCGACAACTCCAGGTACAGCACCATCGACGCCAGCATGCCGTAGCGCTGCAGGTCGCTGACGGTCTTCGACTTCCGGCGTCGCGCGGCGGTGGTGAAGCTCGACCACTTCGCCGTCAGGTAGGCGATCTTCTCCTGCTCGGCCCCCTGCCACCACTGCAGGCTGAGCAGGATGCCGACCGAGGTCAGGCTGAACAGCCAGACGATCACCAGCAGGTAGAAGGTCAGCTTCGAGTCCGCCCAGTCGGACATCTCGCCGTAGGTGGTGACGGCGATCGCCCCGATCGTGAAGTACAGCACGGTGCGCCACTGCTGCTCCTTGGCGAAGCGGATGTTGGCGGACGCGTCATTGTAGACCGCGATGAACTCGGCGTGGGTGAACTCGTCGAGTTCGGTCGGGACGTTCTCCAGCGGATCGAGCGGATCGTCGATGCGCTCCTCGGGCTCCGCCGCGGTTCCGGTCGCGGGGGTGGCGGTCCCGGGCTTCGGTCTCAGTTCGCGGGCGACCATGGCGGCCTCCATCGCCGTGACACCTGGAGTATGCGCCTGTTCAGGGTCTCGGCCAATGCGTACAAACACCAGATCTGGCGGGCTCCACCCCCACTCCTACCCGTCCTCGTAGTCGATGGCGACGACCTCGATGCTCTGCGGGCCGGCCGGCGTGCGCAGCTCGACGACGTCGCCCTCGCGCGCCTTCAGCAGGGCGCGGGCGACCGGCGAGATCCAGCTCACCTCGCCGCGCGCGGTGTCCGCCTCGTCGATGCCGACGATCCGCACCGTGCGCTCGATGTCGTCCTCGTCGGCATAGGTCACGGTCGCGCCGAAGAACACCTGGCTCCGGTTCTTCTGCTGCGACGGCTCGACCACCTCGGCGATCTCCAGCCGCTTCAGCAGGAACCGGATCCGCTTGTCGATCTCGCGCAGCCGCTTCTTGCCGTAGATGTAGTCGCCGTTCTCCGAGCGGTCGCCGTTGCCGGCCGCCCAAGCGACGGTCTCGACCACCTTCGGGCGCTCGACCCGGCGCAGCTGCCGCAGCTCGTCCTGCAGCGCCCGGAAGCCGCGCGGCGTGATGTAGTTCTTGGTGCCGGTGGGTTGAGGCGAGGGGGTGTCGTCCTCGACCTCCTCGATCTCGGCATCGGTCTCCTTGGTGAACGCCTTGCTCATGGTCGTCGTCCGCTCGATTGTTCGCAGGCCCGGCGGGAGCCGGGTAGTATCGCAGGATGGGCCCGGGGCGCAAACCGGGCGGGCGGCAACCGGAGGACGAGAATGCGGTCGCTGACGAGCCTGGGCGAGACCGTCGGGGCGCTGCTGAAGGCGCGCGGCGAGACCGTGGCGGTATCGGAATCGTCGACCGGCGGGCTGGTGTCGGCGGCGCTGCTGGCGGTGCCGGGGGCGTCGGCCTACTTCATGGGGGGCGGCGTGATCTACACCCACCCGGCCCGCAAGGCGCTGCTCGGGGTGCGCCTGCGCGACCACCCGGGCATCCGCTCGGCGTCCGAGCCCTATGCCGCGATCGCGGCCGAGGCGATCCGCGGCAAGCTGGAGACCACCTGGGGGCTGGCGGAGACCGGGGCGGCCGGCCCGACCGGCAACCGCTACGGCGACGCCGCCGGCCACACCTGCGTGGCGGTCGCCGGCCCGGTCGCGCGCCGGTTCACCCTGGAGACCGGCTCGGCCGACCGCGAAGCCAACATGTGGGCGTTCGCCGAGGCGGCGCTGGCCGAGCTCGAGGCGGCACTGCGGGCGGCCGGGTGACCGGCGACGCCGGCATCCGCGGCTATCGGCCGGACGATCTGGAGGCGCTGTACGCGGTGTCGCTGGCGACCGGCGACGCCGGCGGCGACGCGAGCGGCCTGTACCGGGACCCGCGCCTGATCGGCCACGTGTATGTCGGGCCCTATGCGACGCTGCACCCGGAACTCGTGCTGGTCGCCGAGGACGGCGAGGGGGTCGGCGGCTACATCGTCGGGGCGCTCGACACCCGCGCCTTCGAGGACCGCGAGGAAGCCGAGTGGTGGCCGGCGCTGCGGGCCGAATATCCGAGTCCGATCGATACACCGGCCGACCGCTGGACGGCCGATCAGCAGCGCTGCCACCGCATCCACCATCCGCCGCGGATGCCCGACTGGCTGGTCGGCCCCTACCCGTCGCACCTGCACATCAACCTGCTGCCGCGGCTGCAGGGGCGGGGGCTCGGGCGCCGGCTGATCCAGCGGTGGCTGGGCATGGTACGGGCGCGCGGCTCATCCGGGGTGCACCTGGGGGTGAGTGCCGCCAATTCCCGGGCGATCGGGTTCTACCGGGCCTGCGGTTTCCTGGAACTGGACGAACGCGTCAACGGCCTGCCGCGGGCGGTGTGGTTCGCCATGGCGCTACGTGCCGGCCGGTAGCGGGCCCTCTACGCGGTCGCTGCTGCCGACCACGCGGTCGCGGCCGGCATGCTTGGCGACGTACAGCCGGTCGTCGGCGACGTCGAACAGGTGGTCGACATCCAGCGCGTCCTGCGGGCAGGTCGCGGCGCCGACGCTGATGGTGACCGGGCCGCCCGGCTGATCGGCCGTGGCTGCGACCACCGCATAGCGCAGGCGCTCTCCCAGGGACATCGCGGCGGTGTGCGAGAGCCCGTCGCTGAGGATCACGAACTCGTCGCCGCCGTAGCGGAACAGGCGGTCCTGCTTGCGCAGCGACCCGGCGAACGCCGCGCCGATCCGCCGCAGCATCTCGTCGCCCTGGGCGTGGCCGTACTGGTCGTTGACCCCCTTGAACCCGTCGAGGTCGACGATCAGCAGGCTGACCGGCCGCCCGGACTGCAGCGCGGTGTCCACGATGGTGGCGCCGGCGGCCTCCAGGCGGCCGCGGTCGTAGGCGCCGGTCAAGGCGTCGCGGCCGGACTTCTCCAGCAGGTCCTCGTAGCGCTCGCGGTAGGTCAGGGTCTGGAACACGTCCGAGATCCGCAGCGGCACCGGTGCCGGGCCGGCGCGGGTCTCGAACCACTTGAGATAGGCGCCGACCAGCAGGCTGTAGATCAGCGCCGCGCCCATCTTCGCGCACCAGCCGCCGAACATCACGAACCAGGGGGCGTCGGACACGTGGTGAAGCGCCAGGAAGAAGCCGGCCTGGTCGAAGCTCAGGATGGCGGCGAGCGCCAGGAAGCTGCGGGTGATCGGCCAGCGCCGCAGCCAGGTGCCGAGCCGCTCGTACAGCAGGATGATGGCGATCGAGTCGATGAACAGCAGGGTGGTTCCCCACACCATCAGCCAGCCCATCTCGTCGACGAACTTGAAGTCCGGCAGCCGGCCCGGCACCGCCGACACCACCTCGTGGTTCCGCAGCACCATCACCAGGCCGACCATCAGGAAGTTGCCGATGAGCAGCCCGTAGATCGGCTGGCGTACCACCGCGGCGTCTTCGCGGATGTACATCATCAGGATGATCGCCAGTTTGCCGGAGAACAGTACGGTCGAGCCGGGCGATATGATTCCGAAGGGCAGCTCGATGTAGAACACGCTCGCGAGATAGGTCTCGAGGAAGTGCATCACGCCGAGCGCGCACAGGAAGGCCCCCAGGCCGAACCGGTTGCGGTAACGGAACAGCGCGGCCATCACCCCGAAATAGACCAGGGCCTGGACCAGCAGCAGGAAGGTATTCAGGAGCGCCATCGGCAGAGCGTCGACCGCATTGCAGGAGGGTGGAAGCGACGTCCGGGTTGCCCTGGACGCCGCCATCCTAGCGTCTGTTGCGGTGCGTTACACCCGTCCTGCGGTGCAACCGGCCGGGTCACAGGCCCTTGACCATGACCGTCGACAGCCGGCGGGTGAACGCCTTGGCGTCGGGCACCGGCTCGCCCTCCAGGATCCGCGCCTGATCCAGCAGCAGGTGCGCGGCATCGTCGATCGCCGGGCCCGGGGCCCCGGCCTTGACCCGTTCGGCGAGCGACCGGATCAGCGGGTGGTCGGGGTTCACTTCCAGCACCCGCTTCGCGGCCTCGTCGAGCTGCTTGTGCTGGCGCAGCATGCGCTCCAGGTTCATGTCCATGTCGCCTTCGTCGGCGATCAGGCAGACCGGGCTGTCGGCCAGCCGGTCGGTGGTGCGGACGTCCTTCACCGCGTCGCCGAGGGCCAGCTTGACGCTCGCCACCAGGGCGGCAACCGCTCCCTGGTCGGCCCCGGGCTCGTCCTTCGAGGCGTCGTCCGGCTCGCCGTCCGCCTGGTCCGCCTTGATCGACTTCAGGTCGGCGCCGCCGCGGGTGATCGACTTGAGCGGCTTGCCGTCATAGCCCTCGAACAGCATCTGCACCCAGAATTCGTCGATCGGGTCGGTCATGTACAGGACCTCGACCCCCTTCTTCTGGAAGCCCTCGAGCTGCGGCGAGGCGGCGGCGGCCTGCTCGCTCTCGGCGGCGATGTAGTAGATCGCCTCCTGGCCGTCCTTCATGCGCGCGACATAGTCGGCCAGGCTGACCAGACCGTCCCGGGCGCTCGACCGGAAGCGAACCAGCGACAGCAGCGCCTCGCGGTGTTCCAGCCCGTCGCCGTACAAGCCCTCCTTCAGCACCGCGCCGAAGCTCTTCCAGAACTCGGCATAGGCGTCGGCGTCGCTCTCCGCCTTCTTCTTCAGCTCGCCCAGGATGCGCTTGGTGACCGCCTGGCTGACGCTGGCGACCACCGGGTTCCGCTGCAGCATCTCGCGGCTGACGTTCAGCGGCAGGTCCTCGCAGTCGATCACGCCCTTCACGAACCGCAGCCAGGACGGCACCAGGCCCTCGGCGTCGTCGGTGATGAACACCCGCTTCACGTAAAGCTTCACGTGGTGCCGGCGCTCCGGATGGAACAGGTCGAACGGGCGCTGCGACGGCACGAACAGTAGGGCGTGGTATTCGATGCGGCCCTCGGCCTTCCAGTGCACGGTCAGCCACGGTTCGTCGGCGGCGTGGCCGGCGTGCCGGTAGAACTCCTTGTAGTCGTCCTCGGAGATCTCGGACTTCGAGCGAGTCCACAGGGCCGAGGCCTTGTTGAGGGTCTCGCCCTCGGCGTCGGCCTCGACGAAGGTCACCGGGAACGGAATGTGGTCGGAGTAGGTGCGGACCACCTGCTGCAGCCGGCTCTTCTCGAGGAACTCGCCGGCGTCGTCCTTCAGGTGCAGGGTGATGACGGTGCCGCGGCCCGCCTTCTCGGCCGGCTCGACGGAGTACTCGCCGATCCCGTCGGAGGTCCACAGCCACGCCTGGTCCTCGCCGGCCTTGCGGGTCAGCACCTCGACCTTGTCGGCGACCATGAAGGCCGAATAGAAGCCGACGCCGAACTGCCCGATCAGGCCGACGTCCCTCTTGGAATCGCCACTCAGCTCCTCGACGAAGGCGGCGGTGCCGGACCGCGCGATGGTGCCGAGGTTGTCGTGCAGCTCGGCCTCGGTCATGCCGACCCCGTTGTCGGCGACGGTCAGGGTCCCGGCGTCCTTGTCGACGGCGAGCCGGATCGCGAAGGACGGGTCGCCCACGGTCAGCTCGGGCTTCGACAAGGCGAGGAAGCGCAGCTTGTCGCAGGCATCCGCCGCATTGGAGATCAGCTCGCGCAGGAACACCTCGCGCTCGCTGTACAGCGCGTTTGCAACGATCTTCAGGAGCTTGGAGACCTCGGCCTGGAAGGTACGGGTCTCAACGGATTGTGAACTGGCGGTCATCGCGAAGCGTCCGTTTTCTTCTCTGTTGATGGGTCGCGGAGAGCGCGCCGGAGATATGCGACGGAGAGCCGGAGATCGCAAGGGCGGGCTGACGGGGCCGTGCCGGTCCGATTCATCGATTTTCAGGCTTTGTTAATCTGTTTCCGTTTCACTCGACGCCTACGACCGGACGGGGACTTTCTGGGTGGTTCGGGATGACTCAACGCGGCGTAGTCGGCGGTATCGGCGGCACTCTGGGGCGCCGGGCATTGCTCGTCGACGAAACGGCCTTGAACGGTAGCGCGTGGCAGGCGGCTGTGGCGGTGAAGGTCAACGTCATGCTTGCAGCGATGATCGTGCTCGCCGTGCTCAGCCAGTTCTTCCGGTCGTCGAACGGTGTCATCGCGCCGGAGATGATGGCCGAGCTGCATTTCGACGCCCAGGCGATCGGCCTGTCGTCGGGTGCGTTCTTCGTCGTCTTCGCCCTGCTGCAGGTCCCCATCGGGGTGCTGTTCGACCGCTACGGGCCGCGCCGCGTGGTCTCGGCCATGCTGATCTTCGCCGTCATCGGGTCCGGGCTGTTCGCCGTCGCCCACTCCCTGGGGCTTCTGGTCGCCGGCCGCTTCCTGATCGGCCTCGGGTTCGCCGGCGGCATGGTCGGTTCGCTGGTGGTGCTGGCGCGCTGGCTCGACCCGATGGACTTCACGCGGTCGATGACCATCCTGTTCGCCTCGGCCAATCTGGGCAGCCTGCTGGCGACCTCGCCGCTGTCGGCCGCAACCGAGATGATCGGCTGGCGTGCGACCTTCGTCGTGCTGGCCATCGTCACCGCGGTCGTGGCGGCCGGGTTCTTCTGGCTGGTGCGCGACGAGCCACCCGGGCGTCAGCGGACGGCGGCCCGTTCGGAGTCGCTGACCGCGTCGATCCGGGGGGTGGCTGAGGTCGTCCGGGTTCCGGGACTGCTGCGGATCCTGCCGCTGATCGCGCTCGGCTACTCCTCGATCATCACGATCATCGGGCTCTGGGGCGGGCCGTTCCTGCATGATGTCCACGAGGTCGACGGCCTGGATCGCGGCAACGTGCTGTCGGTTCTCGCGGTCGCGTTCATTGCCGGCACGCTCGCCTACGGCCCGATCCAGCGCCGGGTCGGGGCGTTCCGTCCGGTCGTGATCGGCGGCGGCATCGGGTCGGCGGCGCTCATGCTGCTGATGGCGTTGTTCTGCGACGCCTCGCTGTACGTCACCCTGCCGTTGCTGGTCGCGACCTGCTTCGTCGGCGCGTTCAGCGTTGTGCTGATGGGGCACGGCGTGGCCCTGATCCCATCCGACCTGAAGGGCCGGGGCACCACGGCGCTCAACGGCGTGCTGATGGGCGGCACGGCCGTGCTGCAGATCGGCAGCGGTACGGTCGTCGAAGCCGTGCACGACCTGATCGGGTCGCCTTCGTCCGGCTATGCCGGGTTCTTCGCCGTCCTCGGCCTGCTGATGGTGGCGGCGACGATCGTCTATCTGGCAACGCCCGAACCGAACCAGAGGAGCCGGGACTAGCGGGGCCGCGACCCGCACTCCCATTTCCGCCACGTCAGACAGGAGACCGGAATGCCGAAGTCCCTTTCACCATTCGCCCTTGGCGCCCGTGTGCTGGCGATGCTGTTCCTGTTCGCCGGGGCGGCCGCCGCGGACACGCTGCCGAAGCCGGCGGGTTCGGTCATGCTGGAGGTCACCGGCGCGATCGCCAACCACAACGACGGTGACAAGGCGGCCTTCGACCTGGCGATGCTCGAAGGCATGGGGGTGACCAGGATCGTCACCTCGACCGCCTGGACCGAAGGGACGCCGGCCTTCGAGGGCGTCCTGCTCAGCAAGCTGATCGAGCGGGTCGGCGCCACCGGCAAGGTCGCCGTGACCATCGCGCTCAACGACTACAAGGTCGAGATCCCGGTGTCCGACTTCGCGAAGTACCCGGTGATCCTGGCTTACCGGATGAACGGCGAGTTGCTGAAGATCCGCGACAAGGGTCCGCTGTGGATCGTCTATCCGCAGGACGGGTACCCGGAGCTCAAGACCAAGGAAACCCAGGCGAAGTGGGTCTGGCAGGTCAAGGAAATCCGGTTCAAGTAGGCCCATGCGAGCCCCGGCTGCCGGGGCCGTCCACAAGGAGCGCCCCGCGAGATGAAGAGTTGGCGGAACCTCGGATGGCTGATCCCGCGCTACGGGATCCTGTTCGTCGGATTCGTCTCGTTCCTGGTGGGCGTCTTCTTCATCTTCCAGGGCCTGATCCAGCAGCGGGAGATCATCGAGAAGGAAAGCCGGATCTCGGTCTGGTTCCTGGCCCAGACCGAGATCGAGCTGCTGCGGTTCACGGAGTCGCTCAAGGACTTCGAGCTGGCGCCCGGGCCGGAGACCGCGAAGGAGGCGAACCAGCGCTTCGAGATCTTCTGGAGCCGCCTGCCGCCACTCCTGGCGGGATCGCAGACCGCCGAGCTCCGGTCGATCGAGGGGGTGGTGTCGTCCGCCAAGGCGCTCATCAAGGTGCTGGAGGACCTCGAGCCGCAGATGCAGCGCCTGACCGAGCTCGACCCGGCTGAGCTCGACGCCATCAACCTCCGTCTCGACGAGCTGCGGGGGCCGGTCCACGACCTGGTGAGACGGGCGCTGCTGTACGAGTCGAACGAGGTCGGGCGTGCGCGGGCACGCCACAACGAGCTCTACGTCCAGCTGCTCGGGCTGTTCGCCCTGACCGTGGTGGTCGGCCTGGTCATCTTCGTCCTGCTGTTCCGGCAGATCGTGAAGACCAACCAGGCGATCGTGGCGAAGGACGTCGCGGCGACCCAGGCGATCACCGCGCGCAACGAGCTCGAACTGGCGATCAACAGCATCTCCGAGGGGTTCATCGTCTACGACCAGGAGGACCGCGTGGCGCTGTTCAACAAGCGCTACGTCGACCTCCACCCGATGCAGGCGGACGACCTCGCGGTCGGCGTCTCGTTCTCCGACCTGCTGCGGGCGGCGGTCCGCAACGGCGGCGTGAAGGTCCCGGGCGGCGACGTCGAGGCGTGGATCGAGTCGATCCTCGAGACCCGGCGCAAGACCGCGGAGACCACCTTCGAGAGCCGTCTGTCCGACGGGCACTGGCTGAAGATCAGCGAGCGCCGGACCATCGACGGCCGGCTGGTCGGCGTGCACACCGACATCACCGAGCTGAAGGAGCGCGAGCACCTGGTCGAGCAGAAGACGCGACTGCTCCAGACCACCCTGGACAACATGAAGCAGGGCATCGCGGTGTTCGATGCCGACACCAACCTGGTGCTGTTCAACAACCAGTTCCTGACGATCAACCACTACCCGGAGACGCTGGCGCACACGGCGATCCCCTACCGCGAGTTCGTCGAGTACGCCGCCCGGCGCGGTGATCTCGGAGCCGGTGCCGCCGACACCCTGGTCAGGTCGCAGCTCGGGGCGATCGAACGCCTGATGCAGACCCGGACCGGCAGCCTCCGCCAGCAGCGCCGGCTGCAGGATGGCCGGGTGATCGAGACCATCGCCTCGGCCCTGCCGACCGGCGGAATCGTGAAGACGTACGAGGACATCACCGACCGCATCGACTCCGAGGCCGAGCGGGCGCGCCTGACCGAGATGTACCACGCCGCGCAGAAGACCCAGGCCCTCGGTACGCTGGCCGGTGGCATCGCGCACGACTTCAACAACATCATCGGCGGCATCGTCAGCAACTGCGCGTTACTCATGGCCGACACCCGGTCCGACCCGGACGCGCGTCAGCGTCTGCAGCAGATCCTGGACTCGGGAACCCGGGCGCGCGATCTCGTGCGCCAGATCCTGACCTTCAGCCGGAACGCCGAGTCGCGGCGCAAGCCGCTCGACCTCGCCGCGACGATACGGGAGAGCCTGCAGACCCTGCGGCCCCTGTTGCCGAACAATGTGGGGCTCAAGGAGGAGGCGATCACGCCCTGCTACGTCTCGGGCGACGCGACCCAGATCCACCAGATCCTGCTGAACGTTTGCGTCAATGCCGCCCAGGCGATCGGCGAGCGCGACGGCCGGATCTCCGTATCGGTCCAGCGGGTCGACGTGGAGGATCCGGACGCCGAGCGCGGCGATGCCGGCGGCGAGCGTCTGGGGCGCGTCGGTCAGCCGAGCCGCGGCCGGTCGGGAGACCTGCAGCGGGGTGCCTATGCCCGGGTGACGGTCATCGATACCGGCAGCGGCATCCCGGAGGACGTCATGCCGCGGATCTTCGAGCCGTTCTACACCACCAAGGAGGTCGGCGAGGGGACCGGGCTCGGCCTGGCCGCGGTGCAGGGCATCGTCCGCAATCACGAGGGCTGCATCGAGATCGAGAGCCTTCCCGGCGTCGGCACCAGGGTCGACGTCTATCTTCCGGCCATCGAGGCGTCGGTGCCGGTCATGCAGGCGGTGGTGAGGCAGCCGGCCGCGCTGCAGGGGCAGGAGCGCATTCTGCTGGTCGACGACGATCGCGTTCTGCTGGCGGCCACCAAGGAGATCCTGATGCGCCTCGGCTACACGGTCGAGGCGCACAACGAGCCCCAGCAGGCGCTCGCGGTGTTCCGCGACGATCCCACGGCCTGGGACCTGGTGATCACCGACCGCTCGATGCCGAAGCTGAGCGGCGAGGAACTCGTAAGGGAACTGCGGGAACTGCGGGCCGAGGTCCCCATCCTGATGCTCAGCGGATACGTGTCCAACGAGGATTCGGAGCGGCTCGCGACGATCGGTCTGGCGGGCGTGATCGGGAAGCCGGTGTTTCCCGAGGAACTGGCGACGGCCGTGCGCACGACGCTTTCGCAGCCGGAGTCCGGCACCCCCGAGGCGGGTCCGGCGCGGGCATCGCGGGCGTGACCGTCGGCTTTGCCCGGAGGTCAGTGTCAAGTCGATGAGTTCGATGGAATTTGTGCCGTTTACATATCATTTACCGAGAAAGGCTAAGGTGCAGGTAGGCTCGCAGCGGGGGAAACGATCCGCGCGCCGCTGACGTAGAATGCCGAGGAACCGCTTCGCGATCGCGGTCGCCGTGTCCTCCCCCGCTGTCGAGTGCCCGAAGGTATCGGGGCCGGGACAGCGGTTGCGCGAACCCGGCAAGGCGAGGATCGGAGTGGCTGGTTGACGTTTCCGCGCGCCCGTACGGGCGGGAAGCGATCGGGCCGCGGGGAGGGGACGTTGAGGATCTATCTGGTCGACGACGACGCCGCGTTGCGACGGGCCCTTCGGGAGGTTCTCGAGCGCGCCGGCCACGAGGTCCGGGACGATGCGAACGGGCTCGCCACCCGCCGCACCCTCGGGGACTGGCTGCCGGACCTGGTCATTTGCGACATGCTGATGCCCGACGCCGAGGGTTTCGAGGTCCTGCGCACCGTCAGGGGCGGCAATTCGCGGGCGAAGTTCGTCATGATCTCCGGCGCGAGCGGCGAGCTCTCCGGGTTCCTCGACCGGGCGCCGCTGCTGGGCGCCGATGCGGTTCTCAAGAAGCCGTTCACGCCGCCGGATCTGCTGAAGCTGATCGACTCGCTGTTTCCGGCCACGTCGGGCGCTGAGGAGCACGAGCCGTGCATGCGATGACCGACCGGGGGTCGACCGGCCCCCAGGAACCGAGGCGAGGCGACGCATGAACGACACCGACCTGCCGAAGCTCTCCGGTCGCCTGCCTTCGACGCTCGACGACGGGGCCGTCGACGATCCGCGCTTCCGGGCGGCGGAAGACGGCATCCGGGCGCTGCTCGCGGCGATCGGCGAGGATCCCGGCCGCGACGGACTGCGGGATACGCCGGCCAGGGTGGTGCGGGCCTTCGCGGAGTACTGCGCCGGCTATGCACAGGACCCGGTCGCCCTGCTGCGCAAGACCTTCGACGAGGTCTCAGGGTATCGGGACCTGGTCATCCTGACCGACATCGACTTCGTGTCGCACTGCGAGCATCACCTGGCACCGATCGTCGGCCGCGCCCACATCGCGTATCTGCCGTCCAAGGCCGTCGTCGGAATCAGCAAGCTCGCCCGGGTCGTCGACGCCTATGCGCGCCGGCTGCAGATACAGGAGCGGATGACCGCCCAGATCGCCGGCTGCATCGAGGCCGGGCTGGCACCGAGCGGGGTCGGCGTCGTGGTCGACGCCGAGCACGGCTGCATGACCCTGCGCGGAGTCAACAAGCGCGCGCCCAGGCTTCGCACCCAGGCGTTCACCGGTCGGCTGGCCGACGACCCGCGGCTGCAACAACGGCTGCTCGACGCAATCCCGACGACCTGGTGAAGCAGGCCATGCAATCCGGACCTCTTTCCCGTGTCAGTGCCACCGTCGGAGCGGATGTCCGGTCGACGGCGCTCGACCTGCTTGGGGTCGGCATCGCGTCGAGCGACGGGACCGGCCGGCTGCTCGACGCCGATCCGCGCTTTCTCGACCTGCACGGCATCGCCGGCGGGATCGGCGGGCTCGAATGGCCGGCGGCGATCGTGCAGGCGGGGTCCCGGCTCGCGCCGGCCGACGCGACCGCGGTCGCGGCCGGCTGGAGCGCCCTGCTCGATGCCCAGCCCGACGGCGGCCACGGGCGGCGGGTGGTGCGCCTCGCCGGCGATAGGATCCTCGAGATCGGGCGTGCGTGCGTGGCCGCCGACCGGACCGTTCTGATCGCGCGGGACGGCTCGCCCGATGTACGGCTGAGCGGCAGCCTGCTGCACGACGTCAACAACGCCGTCGGCAGCATGCTGGCGCATCTCTATCTCGCGATGTCGGACGTCGACGCCGATCACCCGGCGCGGCCCTGGCTCGAGGCGGTGAACCGGTCGACCCTCGACCTCCGCGAGCACGTTCGCCGGTCGGATGCGGGCGGGACGGCGGAAAACCGCGGGGTCGGGGCGGGCGGCTGAACCCGCGACCCGGGATTTTCGGAGGCCGTCCGGCCGACCCTGAGATATGCCCGGGGAGACCGTTGCCGACAAGCCCTTGCCAGCGCCGCTGCGACCCGGAATCCTGGCGGCGATGGTCCACGCCGAGCTCCCCTCCCTGGTCACCGCCGTCCTCGGCCCGACCAACACCGGCAAGACCCATCTCGCGATCGAGCGGCTGCTGGGTCACGAGAGCGGTATGATCGGTTTCCCGCTGCGCCTGCTGGCGCGCGAGAACTACGACCGCGTCGTGGCGGCCAAGGGACCGCGTGCCGTCGCCCTGATCACCGGCGAGGAGAAGATCGTCCCGCCGGAGGCCCGGTATTTCATCTGCACGGTCGAGTCGATGCCGCTGGACCGCGAGGTGGCGTTCCTGGCGGTCGACGAGATCCAGCTGGCCGGCGACCCGGAGCGTGGCCACGTCTTCACCGACCGGCTGCTGCACGCGCGCGGTGCCGAGGAGACCATGTTCCTCGGCGCCGACACCATCCGGCCGCTGCTGCAGCGGCTGGTTCCGGAGGCCAGGGTCGAGACCCGGCCGCGGCTCTCCAGGCTCGAATATGTCGGGCCCTGCAAGATCACCCGGCTGCCCCGGCGTAGTGCCGTGGTCGCGTTCTCGGCGGCCGACGTGTACGCGCTGGCCGAGGTCATCCGCCGCCAGCGCGGCGGTGCCGCCGTGGTGATGGGCGCGCTCAGCCCGCGCACCCGCAACGCCCAGGTCCGGCTGTTCCAGGAGGGAGAGGTCGACTACCTGGTGGCGACCGACGCCATCGGCATGGGCCTGAACATGGACGTCGACCACGTGGCGTTCGCCGAGGACTCCAAGTTCGACGGCCGGGTGCCGCGCAAGCTGACGCCGCCCGAGTTGGCGCAGATCGCCGGCCGCGCCGGCCGGCACATGAACGACGGCACCTTCGGCGTGACCATGGACTGCCGGCCGTTCGCCGACGAGGTGGTGGCGGCGATCGAGGAGCACCGGTTCGAGCCGGTCCGCCAGCTGCACTGGCGCAACTCCGCGCTGTCGTTCGCCACGGTGCGCGACCTCAAGCGGACCCTGGAGGAGCGCGCACCGCAGGACTTCCTGATCCGCAAGCGCGACGCCGACGACCAGCGGGCGCTGGACGCGCTGGCCCGCATGCCCGAGGTGATGGACCGGACCACCGCGCCGGCCCGGGTGCGGCTGCTGTGGGATGTCTGCCAGATCCCGGACTTCCAGAAGACCATGTCGGAGGCCCATGCCCGACTGCTGGCCCAGGTGTTCGCGCACCTGACCGAGGGCTCGGAGCGGCTGCCCTCGGCCTGGGTCGACGAGCAGATGGGGCGGTTCGACCGTACCGACGGCGATATCGACACCCTCGCCGCCCGCATCGCCCACGTCCGCACCTGGACATACATCACCAACCGGGCCGACTGGATCGACGACCCGGTCGACCGGCAGGCGCGGGCCCGCGCCATCGAGGACCGGCTGTCCGACGCCCTGCACGACCGGTTGACCCAGCGTTTCGTCGACCGCCGCGCCGCCACCCTGTCGCGCCGCCTGAAGGACGAGGACGCCGACCTGATCGCCGCCGTCGCCGCCGACGGCACGGTCCTGGTCGAAGGCCACCGGGTCGGCCACCTGGAAGGCCTCAGCTTCGTGCCGGAGGCGACCGACGCGGCCGACGCCAAGGCGGTGCTGGCGACCGCGCGGCGGGTGCTGCCGGCCGAGATCGCCCGCCGGGTCGCGCGCATCGAGGCGTGCGACGACGCGGCCATCGCGCTCGACGACCGCGGCCGGTTCCTGTGGGAGGGTTCGGCCTTCGCCCGCCTGGTGGCCGGCGACGCGGTCTGGCGCCCGGAGATCCGGATCTCGCGCAACGAGCTGCTCGAGCCGCCCCTGCGGGACCGGCTGCTGGCACGGGCGCGCGCCTGGTTCGAGAGCCACCAGGAAGCGGTGGCGCCGCGCCTGGTCCAGCTGCAGCGCGCCGACCTGGACGGCCCGGCCCGGGGGATCGCCTTCCAGGTGCTCGAAGGGCTGGGCGGCGCATCGGCGCCGGCGGTCGAGACGCTGGTGAAGGATCTCGACGACGACGGCCGAAAGACCCTGGCCCGGGTCGGCATCCGGCTCGGCACCGAATCGCTGTACGTGCCGGAACTGCTGAAGCCGCGGGCGGTGCGGCTGCGTTCGCTGCTGTGGTCGGCGGCCAGCGGCCGGTATCCGGAGGAGGGACCGCCGCCGGAAGGCCGGGTGCAGGTCGTGCGCGCCGAGGCGACGCCGGCGGCCTACGACGCGGCGCTCGGCTATGCCCGGCTCGGCGGCCGGGCGGTTCGGGTCGACATGGTCGAGCGGCTGGCCGCGCTGGTGCGCCGGGCCGGCCGGGAGGGGCCGTTCGCGATCACCCCGGAGATGCTGTCGCTGGCCGGGGTCGACGCCGAGACCTTCGGGCGCATGCTGCTGGACCTCGGCTGCCGGCCGGCTGCGGCCGCCGAGGACGGCACCCCGCGCTTCGAACGACGGCGCAACCGCCCGAAGCCGAAGCCGGAACAGTCGGAACGCCGCCGCCGGCGTCGGCGGCCGAAGGGCGAGACCGCGGCCGCGCCGCGGCCGGCGGCGCCGGCCGCTGCCGCCGAGCCGACGGCAGAGCCCGTACCGGTGCCGGGCGAAGCGGCCGCCGGGGAGCCGGCCGTGGCCCACCCACCCGCAGGACCGCCCGACGGCGACGCCAAGCCGGAACGCCAGCGGCAACGGCCGCGTCGGCGCAAGGGCGGGCCGAAGCCGACGGGCGCCGCCCAGCCGCCGCGCCAGCCGACCTACGATCCGAACTCGCCCTTCGCGGTACTGGCCAAGCTGCGGTTCGGCAATTCCGGGCGATGACCGGCGACGACCCGCAGAGCCAGCGGCTCGACAAGTGGCTGTGGTGCGCCCGGTTCTTCAAGTCGCGCAGCCTCGCCAACGCGCTGCTGGCGGCCGGCCGGCTGCGGCTGTCGGGCACGGTGGTCGGCAAGGCGCACCAGAAGGTGAAGGTCGGCGACGTTCTGACCTTCCCGCAGGGCCCGCACGTGCGGGTCGTCAAGGTGCTGGCGCTGGCGGTGCGGCGCGGCCCCGCACCCGAAGCCCAGGGCCTGTACGAGGACCTCGCACCGGTCCCGGAGCGGCGCCCCGAGCCGTCCGACCCGGCGATGTTCGAGCCCGAGGCACCGAGCCGCGAGCGCGGCGCCGGCCGCCCGACCAAGAAGGACCGCCGGGCGCTGGACCGGCTGGCCGGTGACGAGGGCTGACATCGGTTGCTGCGGGGGCTAGCGTCCGGGGCCCGCTTCTTCGACCGGAGTTCCCGATGCCCATCGATCTCGCCCGCGCCCGCGCCGAAACCCGCGGTTGCGCCACCGTCGCCCACCTGAACCACGCCGGCGCCTCGCTGATGCCGGCGCCGGTCGCCGACGCCGTGGTCGACTGGCTGCGCGAGGAGGAGACGACCGGCGGCTACGAGACCGCCCGCCGGCACCATGACCGGCTGGAGAACTTCTACGACGCCTCGGCGAGGCTGCTGAACTGCCACCGCGACGAGGTGGCCTTCGTGGAGAACGCGACGCGGGCCTGGGACATGGCGTTCTACGCCCTCGACCTCGGCCCCGGCGACCGCATCCTGACCGCCGAGTGCGAGTACGGCTCGAACATGATCGCCTATCTGCACCGGGCCAGGCGCGACGGTTGCGAGGTGGCGGTCGTGCCGAGCGACGCGCACGGCCAGCTCGACGTGGCGGCGCTCGAGGGCATGATCGACGACCGGACGAAGCTGATCTCGATCAGCCACATCCCGACCGGCGGCGGCCTGGTGAATCCGGCCGAGGCGGTCGGCGCGGTCGCCCGCCGGCACGGCATTCCCTACCTGCTGGACGCCTGCCAGTCGGTCGGGCAGATGCCGGTCGACGTCGAGAGGATCGGCTGCGACTTCCTGTCGGCGACCGGGCGCAAGTACCTGCGCGGGCCGCGCGGCACCGGCCTGCTGTACGTCCGAAAGGACTGGATCGAGGGACGGGACATCGACCCGCCGCTGCTCGACCAGCACGCCGCCACCCTGCTGTCGGAGACCGAGTACCGGATGCGCGCCGACGCCCGCCGGTTCGAGAACTGGGAGTGCTATTTCGCCGGCAAGGCGGCGCTCGGCCGGGCCATCGACTACGCTCTGGAATGGGGCCTGGAAGCGATCCGCGAGCGGGTGACGGCGCTGGCCGACGGGCTGCGCGCCGAGCTGGCGGCGATCCCGGGCGTGACCGTCACCGACCTCGGGGTCGAGCGTTGCGGCATCGTCACCTTCACCAAGGACGGCGAGAAGCCGGTCGACATCCGCGATCGCTGCATCGCCAAGGGCATCAACATCAGCGCCTCGTCCGGCAGCGGCAGCCGGGTCGGCTTCGACCGCCGCGGCCTGGAGTCGGTGGTGCGCGCCAGCGTGCACTACCTGAACAGCGAGGCCGAGATCGAGCGCTTCGTCGAGGAGATCCGGCGCGGGGGGTGACGCCCGTCGTCCCTTGGGTCCCGGATGCGTCCCGCTTTCGGCGTGCCGCTCCAGGATGAGGGCGATGTTGGAACCTCATCCCGGCCGGAGAGCCGGGACCTATGCTGTGACGAGCGTCCGTCCCTACGTTCCCGGCCACTCGTTCAGCCGGCGGTCGTCGATCCAGCGGATTGGCCGGCCCGGGTGCAGCTCGGCCCGCAGCTCGCGGTCCGCGTAGGACGCGATGTGGTCGAGCACGGCCGCGTCGGTGCCGCCGAAATCCCCGCGGTAGCGTCGCCAGAACCCGTTGAGCACCAGGGCGTCGGCCTCGATCCGGATGGCGCGCGGGTGGTTGACGTAGGCGATCGCCGCATCCTCCAGGGCCCGGTCGACGGTGGCGCCGTGGAACGCCGTGCGCGGCAGCGACGGGCCACCGAGCGTGGCGTCGCACAGCCCGTAGTGCCAGCGCGGGTCGCGGAACACCGGCCGCAGCGCTTCGGTCCTGATCGCCTGCAGCGACACCGGCCGGCCGGCGACCTCGGCCAGGGTCGCGGTCCACGGCCCGCCGGCGAACGGGCCGCCCAGGTCGATGTCGTCCGGGCTGCGGGCGATCAGGTGGGTTAGCACCACGCGCACCGTCAGGGCGTTGTGCAGGTTGAGCCAGAATGCCAGCTGCTCGGCCCGGTCGAGCCGCGCGACCGCCACCCGTTGCAGACCGGCGACGTATTGCTCCAGCAGCTCGCGATCGGTCACCGGCACCTCGGCATAGGCGACCCGGGTCACCCCGTCGGCGCCCTGGAAGCTGTGGCCGTCGAGGAACAGCTGCCAGGCCCGATGGTCGACGGTGGCGGCCGATCCGCGGCTGTGCGCGGACCACGCGGTGGTGTCGGCGGCGGCGCAGGCTGCCAGCGGCGCGGCGCCGAGGGCGAGCAGGACGGTCCGGCGTGACGACGAGCGCATCGGGAGAGTCTAGCGGTCTGCCGGGACGATGGCACCCCGGACGAGAGGGCACTTCCGGTCGGGCGGTTCGCCGGAGTCCCCCGTATGGGGGATTTCCCGACCGCGGATCGGGGCTACGACAATCCTTCTGAATCGTCTTCGGGCCGGCCGCCGTACGATCGCGGTGACCGGCCCCCGTGGCTTCATCGAGGAGGGAAGCATGGCACCGAGAGTGTTTCCGGAATCCGTGCGGCGCATGCAGGCATCGAAGTCGATGCGGCTGCGGCACGAGCTCTGGCACTACGTCCGCGCGGTCTGGGGCAACCCGCGGTTTCCGGAGCAGGGACGGCAGCTGCTGCGGGAGCTTGGGTGGGCTCTGCCCGGTGGCCGGGAGCCGATGGACGCGAACGGAAGCCTTCAGTTCGACAACCGCGCCGGCGAGGACTTCCTGTACATGCACCGGCAGATGATCGCGATGACCGACCGGGCTCTGGCCGCCGCCGGCGAGCCGCCGATCACCCGCTGGCCGTCGATCCCGGAGCCCGGCGACTCCGACTTCCCGGTGCCGCCGGCCTGGGCCTACGCCGATCCCGCCGCATCGCCGCAGGACAACGCGGCGACCACCCGGTTCCTGCAATTCATCAAGGCCGACGCCTACTACGAGCGGACCATGCGGGTGCGCGAGCGGTTCCTGACCGACCCGGCCAACCTGCGGCGGCTGTCGCTCGGCGCGCTCGGCAACCTGGCCGAGTTCACCATCCACAACGCCATGCACATGCGCTGGGCCGCCGAGCCGAAGGGATACCGGCCGCCGCTCGATCTCGGCGACCCGGCGAGCGGGGACCCGATCTGGGACGGGCTCGACCACGACTACCTCGGCGACACCTATTCGAGCCATCTCAACCCGCACTTCTGGTACCTGCACGGCTGGATCGACGACCTGGTGGAGCTGTGGGCCGACGTGAACGGCGTGCGGACCATCGACTGGGTCGGCGACTGGACCGGCGGCCCGGACCTGACGGCCCCCACCGAGCCGGCGGCCGAGCCGGCGGTCGAGATGGCGGCGCTGGCGACCGCGGCCGCCGCGTCGGTGGCCGACCGGCCGGTGCGGCCGGGACCGGCGCTGGCGGCGCTCCTGCGGAGCAGCGCCATGCCGTCGACGCTGGTGGAGATCACGCGGCTGCAGGAAGGGCCCGGCTGAGACCGTCAGGCCGCCTCGAAGGCGATGCCGCGGCCGAGGAACCGGCGGGCGATCCGGCTGACCTGCTCCGGGTCGCCGGTGGTGAGGAACCGGCACTGCGGCTCGCCGGCCGGCCGCCGGCCGCCGCCGGCGTATTCCGGGCGGCGCAGCAGGTAGCTCCGGGTCGCCGCTGTAACCAGGACCGGCTGCGACATCACCTCGACGCCGGGCGGCAGGAAGCGGGCGAACAGCGGGCCGACCAGCGGGTAGTGGGTGCAGCCCAGCACCACGTGGTCGATCGGCGCACCGTCGACCTGCGCCAGCAGCGCGTCGACGTAGTCCGCGACCAGCGCCGCCAGCTCGGCCTCGGGGGCGCCGTCCTCGATGGCGCCGGCCAGCCCCGGGCACTCCTGCTGCACGACGGTGATCGCCGGGGCCCGCTTGGCGATCTCGATCGGGTAGACCAGGCTGCGCACCGTGTGCACGGTGCCGAACACGCCGACCGTCGCGGCCGGCCGCGGATGTACGGCCCAGGAGCTGTCATGGGCCCACGGCACCCCGGTGAGGGCCTCGACCACCGGCACGATCACCCCGAGGGCGCGGCGCTCGGGATAGTGCCGGGGCAGCCAGTCCTGCTGGATGCCGCGCAGCGCGATCGCGGTGGCCGAGTTGCAGGCGACGATCACCAGCCGGCAGCCTTCCTGGAACAGCCGCTCGATCCCGGCCCGGGTCAGGTCCAGCACCGCCGGCCCGGAATGCGCGCCGTACGGGGCGTTGCCGTGGTCGCCGAGATAGCTGAAGCGGAGCCCGGGAAAGCGCCGGGTGAGGGCCGCCAGCACGGTCAGCCCGCCATGTCCCGAGTCGAAAACCCCGATCATCCAAGGTCCGCCATCGAAGGCCCGCCACGGCCGCAAGTGGCGGCGCGATTACAGCGAAACCGCGCGGGGCGCAATCGGAATGGCGGGGAGGAAGGACGCCCCCGCGTTGACGCCCCGCGCCTTCGCCCGCTAGAAGTCGGCCTCCCATCCGGAGGCCGCGCTTGGCCACGATCCTCGACGCCGTCGTTCCCCTGTTCGCCGTGATCTTCGCCGGCTTCCTGGCCGGGCGGACGCGCATGCTGGCGGAGGACGCGGTGCGCGGGCTGAACCGGTTCGTGTTCACCTTCGCCATGCCGCCGATGCTGTTCCGGCTGATGGCGTCGACCGACGTCACCTCGCTCGGCCAGGGCCGATTCCTGCTCGGCTATTTCTGGGCCGAGCTGATCGTGTTCCTGACCGGCGCCATCATCGGCGGGCTGCTGTTCCGGCAGGCGTTCGCGGCCATGGTCATGCAGGGCTTCGGCTCGTCGTTCTCGAACGGCGTGCTGATCGCCCTGCCTCTGCTGATCGGCCTGCACGGCGAGCAGGGGGCGGTGCCGGCGCTGATGCTGTTCACCCTCGACGTGGTGGCGTTCAGCGCGATCACCACCATGCTGGAGGTGGCGCGGGCGCGCGACGGCGAGGGGGCCGCCTCAGGGCTGGCGGCGGCGAAGACGTCGGGCCTCGCGATCCTGCGCAACCCGATCATCATGGCGACGCTGATCGGCATCCTGTGGGGGATCGCCGGGCTGCCGGTGCCGTCGCTGGTGTCCAAGACCTTCGGCTTCCTCGGCCAGGCCGGGCCGCCGGCGGCGCTGTTCGCGCTCGGCGCCACGCTCGCCTACCGGCGGGTGCGCGGCAGCGTCGGCAGCGCTTCGGCGATGGTGATCCTCAAGCTCGCGGTGCACCCGGCGCTGGTGTTCCTGACCCTGACGCTGCTGGTGCCGGTCGATCCGATCTGGGTGCACTCGGCGGTGCTGTTCGCGGCCTGCCCGGTCGGAGCCAACGTGTACGTGTTCGCCCAGCACTACGGGGTCCAGGTGACCGCCGCATCGGCGGCGATCCTGGTGTCGACCGGGCTGGCGATGCTGACCATCACCGGGCTGCTGATCCTGTACCCGCCGCCGGCGTTCAACTGATGGCGCGCCGGGGGCGTTCCGGGCAGTCGAGCCGGCGCCGAGCGAACTGGGCGCGGGCCGCCCTGCTGCGCGGCCGCGCCGGCTGGATCGTGCGGATCGTCGCGCTGGTCGCGATCGCGGTCGCCGGCGTCGGCGAGCTGCGGCAGTCGGAGTGGCTGTACCCGGTGGCCCGGCCGTTCGACCGGGCCGACTGGCCGCACTGGATCGACGCCGACGGCGACTGCCGGGACACCCGCACCGAGGTGCTGATCCAGGAGAGCCTGGCGCCGCCGAGGCTGTCGGCCGACGGCTGCGAGGTGGTGGCCGGGCGCTGGTACGACCCGTACACCGACCGGACCTTCACCGACCCGCGCGACCTCGACGTCGACCACCGGGTGCCGCTCGGCGAAGCGCACCGCTCCGGCGCCGACCGCTGGGACCGGGCGCGTCGGACCGCCTACGCCAACGACCTGTCGCATCCCGACACGCTGATCGCGGTCGACCGCTCGGCCAACCGCTCGAAGGCGGACGGCGACCCGCTGTCCTGGCTGCCGCCGGCCTGGGGCTATCGCTGCGCCTATGTCGAGCGCTGGCGCGACACCAAGCGCCGCTGGGGGCTGAGCGAGGACCGGCTGGAAGGCTGGTGGATCGACACCGTGCTGTGGGTGTGTGCGACCGCCGGTCGCTAGGTCTTGGCCGACCCGCTGGGGCGCGGTACAGATTCCGTCCCTCCAGGAATACCAACCCACAGGCAGCGCACCATGGACTTCGACTTCGACACCGAGATCGATCGGGAAGGCACCAACTCGGTCAAGTGGGAGTACCACAACCACGGCGGCACCCCGCAGCACTGGGACAAGCCGAGCCGCCGCCACGGCGCCGACCGGACCCTGGCGATGTGGGTCGCCGACATGGACTTCCGCTGCCCGGAGCCGGTGATCAGGGCGCTGCACGAGCGGGTCGAGCACGGCATCTTCGGCTATTCCAACAAGACCGAAAGCTACCTGGAGGCGGTCGCCGGTTGGTTCGCCCGGCGCCAGGGCTGGAACGTCGAGCCGGACTGGATCGTCACCGCCCCGGGCGTGGTGCCGACCCTGAACGTGGTGGTGCGCGGCTTCACCCAGCCGGGCGACAAGGTCATCGTCCAGCGGCCGGTCTACTACCCGTTCTTCCGGGTGACCAACAACAACGGCGCCGAGATCGTGTCGAACGGGCTGGTGTACGAGAACGGCACCTACCGCATGGACCTGGAGGATCTGGAGCGCAAGGCCGCCGACCCGAAGGCCAAGCTGTTCATCATGTGCTCGCCGCACAACCCGGTCGGCAAGGTCTGGAGCCCCGAGGATCTGAAGGCGGTGGCCGAGATATGCGCCCGCCACGGCGTGCTGGTGGTGGCCGACGAGATCCACGGCGACCTGATGCACCCGGGGGTGAAGTTCACGCCGTTCGCCACCCTGGGCGAGGTCGCCGCCGACAACACCATCGTGTGCACCGCGCCGTCCAAGACCTTCAACCTGGCCGGCCTGCACACCTCCAACATCGTCATCCCGAACAAGGACATCCGCGAGCGCTTCCAGAAGGCGATGGCGGTCCAGAGCCTGCCGGGGATGAGCCCGTTCGGCATCGTCGCCACCGAGGCCGCGTACCGTGAGGGCGAGCCGTGGCTGGACGCGGTGATGCAGTACGTCGCCGGCAACGCCCGGCGGATGACCGAGTTCTTCTCGGACGAGCTGCCGGAGTTCAAGGTGATCCAGCCCGAGGGCACCTACCTGCTGTGGTTCGACTGCCGCAGCCTCGGCCTCGACCAGGACGCGCTCGAGGACCTGATGCTGAACAAGGCGAAGATCTACTACGACGAGGGCTACATCTTCGGCCCCGAGGGCGCCGGCTTCGAGCGCATCAACATCGCCTGCCCGCGCTCGCTGCTCGACGAGGCCCTGGTGCGCATGCGCGACGCCGTGCGAGCGCTCTGAGGGACGGCTCCTTCACGAAGGGCGGAGCGGCCGGTGGGTTCCGGCTCTGCGCGACGATGTCGCTTCGGCCGGAATGACGAAGAAGAAGGCAGGGGCCCGGCACCCCTCATTTTCGTCATTCCGGACGGCCGCCCTGCGGTCGATCCGGAACCCACCCGTTGCTATGGGCCCCAGTCCCCGGCCGCTACCCGCCGGCGACGTAGGCCTGCATCTGCCGGACCTCTTCCTGCGCCTCCTCCAGCCGCCACTTGACCACGTCGCCGATCGAGATCATGCCGGCGACCTCGCCGTCGTCGAGCACCGGAACGTGCCGGAACCGGCCGGTCGTCATCATCTCCATGACGTCCGCGATGGTCTGCGACGGCGAGCAGGTGACGACCTTGGCGGTCATCAGCCGCGATACCGGGCCGTTCAGGCAGGACGGTCCCTCGCTGGCGAGCGTGCGGACGATGTCGCGCTCGGACAGGATCCCGGCGACCTTCCCGCCGTCGAGGATCAGGATCGACCCGATGCGCTTGTCGGCCAGAAGGCGCGCGGCATCGGCGACCGGCATCGACGGCGGCGCCGAGACCACGCTGTTGCCTTTGGACTTGAGGATGTCGGAAACCAACATGGCGCTTCTCCCGTCCATCTGTATGGGCGGGCCGCCACGGTGCCGACGGCGACCGTCGTCGTCCTGGTCCATGGGCTGTCCGGGGGTCTGCGGTGTCCAGGACGCCGGGAGCGTCGTCGACGCGGGACGGCCCGATCACGCTAAGACCCCGATCGGTGGGCCGTTGTGGAAATGATCCGCCATACTCCGGCACTTGGCAAACCCCAAGTGCCGGGGTATGGCAGCGGGCTGCCTCGGTGTTGCCGCGATCCGGTGGCACCAAGGGGGCCGGTTGTTTCCGACGACGGGGATCTCTCGATTACCAACCACCGTTCATGCGTCGAGACCGTGCCCGCGACGGGCGGGGTCGAGACGACCCGCGACCGCGCCCTGCGCTGGCGGCGGATCGCTGCCGCCTACGGCGAGCCGAGCCTGCGCCGCAGCGTCGTGCAGCTGCTGACGACGGTGGTGCCGTTCGCGGCGCTGTGGGCGGCGATGAGCCTCACGGTCGGGCAGGCCTATTGGGCGACGCTCCTGCTGGCGCCGGTCGCCGCGGCGTTCCTGATGCGACTGTTCATGATCCAGCACGATTGCGGCCACCGGTCGTTCTTCCGGTCGGCGCGCCTCAACGACCTGCTGGGGAGCGCCATCGGGGTGCTGACGCTGACCCCGCACGGGTACTGGCGCACCGCCCACAACATCCACCACGCCACCTCCGGCAACCTCGAGAAGCGGGGCATCGGCGACGTGTCCGTGCTGACGGTGCGCGAGTACCTCGCGCTGCCGAAATGGCGGCGGCTGGCCTACCGGATCTATCGCCATCCGGCGGTGCTGCTGGTGGTCGGCCCGCTCTACGTCTTCGTGCTGAAGTATCGCCTGCCGCTGGACCTGCTGAGCCGGCACCGCGACATGATCCCCGGCGTGCTCGCCACCAACGGCGCGATCGCGGCCCTGGCGGTCGGCATGGGGCTGTGGATCGGGTTCGCCGAGGTGGCGATGGTCCATGTCCCGATCGTCCTGCTGTCGGCGGCTGCCGGGGTCTGGCTGTTCTACGTGCAGCACCAGTTCGAGACGACGTACTGGCGGTCCGACGCCGCGTGGGACTTCCACGAGGCCGCGGTGCACGGCAGCTCCTACTACGACCTGCCGCAGCCGCTGCGCTGGCTGACCGCGGACATCGGCATCCACCACATCCACCATCTGTCGAGCCGGATCCCGAACTACCGCCTGGCGGAGTGCCTGCGCGACCATCCGGAGATGAAGGATGTCAGCCGGCTGACCCTGCGGGGCAGTCTGCGCTGCCTCCGGCTCGCGCTCTGGGACGAGGAGTCGGAGCGCCTGGTCGGGTTCCGGGCCTTGCCGGGGGCGCTGCCCGAAGCCGCATGACGGCGCGCTGCGGAACGGCGGGTTCTGGTATCATGGCACCCCGCCGTCGACCGTCAGTGAGGACCGCATGTGCCGCTGGCTCGCCTACCTCGGTGCCCCCCGCTATCTCGAGACCCTGGTGACGGAGCCGGCGAACTCGCTGGTCCGCCAGTCGCTGAGTGCCCAGCGCGGCACGGTTCCCACCAACGGCGACGGCTTCGGCCTCGGCTGGTACGGCGACCGCGACGTACCGGGCGTCTACCGCGAGACCCTGCCGGCCTGGAACGACCGCAACCTGCGCTCGCTGTGCCACCAGATCCGGTCGCCGCTGTTCTTCGCGCATGTCCGGGCCTCGACCGGCACCGCCACCACCCGCGCCAACTGCCACCCGTTCGTGGTCGGCCGCTGGCTGTTCATGCACAACGGCAAGATCGGCAACTACGACCGGGTGCGCCGGCGGCTCGAGCTGGACATCGAGGATTCCCGCTACGGTCTGCGCGAGGGCACGACCGACAGCGAGCTGTTCTTCCTGCTGCTGTTCGCCGACGGGCTGGGCGAGGGCGCCGGGATCGGCGAGGCTCTGGCCCGGACCACGCGCCGGGTGCTGGACGCGATGGCGGCGGCCGGCGCCAGCGAGCCGCTGCGGCTGACCGCCGCCCTGACCGACGGGCGGCGGATCGCGGCGGTGCGCTACGCCAGCGACGATCAGCCGCCGAGCCTGTACTGGGCGCGCTCCGGCGATCACACGATCATCGTGTCGGAGCCGCTGGAGGCGGACGGCGCCGAGCCCTGGGAGGAGGTGCCGAACGGAGGGCTGGTGCTGGCCGAGGGCGACGCGGTCGAGCTGCGGGCGTTCGCCGCCTGATCCCGGGCACGCCTGTCGATTCCGCCGGGAAATTCAACCTCGACGGGTTCGGCGGCCGAATGCTACCGTCGCAGGGCTGCAAACGCGCCCTTTGCGGACCGCAGGAAGCGTCCGATGGCAGACTCGGATCGGCACGGATCATGAAGCTCGTCCACCCGAGCCCGGCCCAGCTGGCGGCGGTCGTCCAGGCCCTGTACGCGGTGGCGTCGGCCGAGGGACGGATCGCCCCGATATCGGTCGAGGTTCGCAGCATCGATGCCATCCAGCGCCACCTGCTGGGTCAGGAGAGCCCGGCGGCCGGGACCGCCGGTCCGCTGCCGGCCAGCCTGGCGGCGGTGCTGGATGCCCCCGACATCCGGCGGATGACCGTCCGACTCATGATGATGCTGGCGGTGATCGACCGCCGGGTGCGCCCGGAGAAGGTCGCGGTTGTCGAGGAGGCGGCCCGCCAACTCGGCATCGAGGACCGCGGCCTCGGCATCCTGCGCCGCGCCGCCCGCGGCCAGAACAAGCGGATCGCGCTGACCTTGATGAAGACCTTTGTCGACTGGTGGTCGCCGTCGGGCAAGGCCGGGCTGCGCGACTGGCTGCGGTTCGTGTGGTGGATGCTGCCGCAGCTGCACGGCGCCGGGACCGCCCGCAAGAACCGCGAGATGCTGGCCCGCTACCAGGGCCTGGCGACGCTGCCGGAAGGCAGCTTCGGGCACACCCTGTACCGATTCTACGCCGATCACGAGATCGCCCTGCCGGGTGCCCCGAAGAGCGTCCCGTGGATCATGCACGAGGTCTACCACGTGCTGTCCGAGTACGGGGTGGCGCTGGAGGCCGAACTGCTCCTGACCGCCTTCGTCGGCGGCACCCAGGAGGAGACCTGCATGGACCAGATCCTGTTCGGCCTGCTGTCGTATCAGGCCGGCCGGCAGATCGTCGGCGGCGTGATCTCCGAGGGCCTGCTCGACCCCGAGGACTATTTCCGGGCGATGGCGCGCGGCGCCCGGGTCCAGGTCGACCTGGTGCACGGCTGGGATTTCTGGGCGGTGGCGGAGGTCGACATGGCCGAGCTGCGGGCCCGCTACAACCTGCCGCCGATTTCCGAGCCCGAGCGCCGGAAGGTCGGCGGCTACAACGGGCTGCTGACCGGGTCCGGCCACTCCACGCCGGCCGACGCCACGCCCGGCCCGTTCGCGCCCGGCCCGCTCGATGCCGGTCCGCTAGAGCCGGCGGCGGCGTAGAGCGATGGCGGTACAGACACAGGACGACGGCGCCGCGATCTCGACCGCCATCGTGTGGGACGATGCCGCGTTCAAGCGTCGGTTGCTGAGCGAGCCGAAGCCGGCGCTGCGCGAACTCGGGATCGCCGTGCCGGACGACGTTTCGGTGCGGCTGGTCACCAGCAAGGGCGCGCCCGGCGACGAGGACGACCATTCGCTGATGCAGTTCGTGCTCGAGCGCGGCGACGACTTCGCGCACTTCTTCCTGCCGTCGCCGCGCAGCCCGTGCGCCCAGCAGGCGGTGTACGGCCGGATCCTCACCAGGCGGCTCGGCGACCCGCTGCTCGACCGGGCGATCCGGGCCGACGCCGAGGCGGCGCTGCGCAGGCTGGGCGGGACGGCATGAAGCTGCTGGACCTGACGCCGGACCAGCGGGCGGCGGTCGTCGCCGCCGCCTGGGCGGTGGTGTCGGCCGGCGGCCGGATGCAGCCCGCGCCCATCGAGGTCGAGTGCGTCGAGGCCCTGCAGCGCCACATGCTGATGCAGGATCCGCCGATCCGCGGGGTCGGCGAGGGGGCCGGCGGACCGCTGCCGGACGACCTGGCCGAGCGCTTGCCCGGCCCGGTCCTGCGCCGCCAGACGGTGCGCCAGCTCGCCATCCTGGCGACGGTCGACGGAGCGGTGCTGCCCGAGAAGGTGGCGGTGGTCGAGGAGGCGGCCCGGCGGCTCGGCGTCGACGAGTTCGGCCTGCTGGTGCTGGGCCGGGTCGCCCGCGGCCAGTACAGGCGCAACGGCCTCGGGCTGATGAAGCGGATCGTCGCCCATTACTGGTCGCCGACCGGCAAGGCCCGGCTGCAGGACTGGGTCAGCATGCTGTGGACGGCGATGCCCTGGTTCCCGGGGCTGCGGTCGTATCTCGGGCTCGACGCGGTGCTGGCCCGCTACCGGGCGCTGGCGGCGCTGCCGGACGGTACGCTCGGTCACGAAGTGCATCGCTACTACGCCCGCAACGGGTTCCCGGTGCCGGGCGAGCCCAAGAGCATTCCCGAGGGCTGGGCGCGCCACGAGGTCTATCACGTGATCAGCAGCTACGGCATCACCCTGCAGGGCGAGCTGCTGCTGGCGGCGTTCATCGCCGGCAACACCGAGGAGCTGTGCCTGGACCTGGTGCTGCCGGCCCTGGTGCAGCTGCACGCCGGCAAGACCTTCGTGCCGGGGCCGACCGCCTCGGGGCAGTTGAAGCCGGACGAGTTCTTCCGGGCCATGGCGCGCGGGGCGGCGATGCGGGTCGACCTGCTGGACGGCTGGACCCTGTGGGACGTCGCCGACCAGGATCTCGGGGCACTGCGCGCGCGCTACGGCCTGCCGGCGCTGTCGGCCGAGGAGACCGCGACGCTGGCGACCGCGAAGGCACTGCTGGCCTGAGCGGGCTGATTGGGGGACGGCGGCATGCGGATCATTCACCCCGACGACCGGCAGACCGCGGCGATCGTGCAGGCCATGCACGCCGTCGCCACCGCCGAGGGCGGCATCGAGCTGCTGCCGGTCGAGCGCGACAGCATCGCGGCGATCCAGCGCCACCTGCTGCACCGCGACCCGCCGATCGAGCCGGCCGGCCGGGCGCTGCCGGCCGACCTGGCGACGGTGCTCGACGACCCGGTCATGCGGTGCCAGACCGTGCGGATCCTCGCCATGCTGCCGGTGATCGACAAGCGGGTGATGCCGGCCAAGGTCCGGGTCGTCGAGGACGCGGCCGAGCGGCTCGGCGTCGAGGACCAGGGGCTGGCGATCCTGCGGCAGGCGGTGAAGGGGCAGTACCGGCGCCTGGCCTTCGGGCTGATGATGCGGTCGGTGGCGCACTACTGGTCGCCGACCGGCAAGGCCCGGCTGCGCGACTGGCTCGACATGCTGCGGATCGGCATGCCGGCGATCCCCGGGCTGTACGGCTTCCTGACCGACCGCAGCCTGCTGGCGCGCTACGAGGGCCTGGGCGGGCGGCCGCACGATTCCTTCGGCTACGGGATCTGGCGGTTCTACAAGGACCGCGGCTTCCCGATCCCGGGCGAGCCGAAGAGCTTCCCCGAGGGCTGGTCGAAGCACGAGGCCTACCACGTCATCAGCGAGTACGAGACCAGCCTGCAGGGCGAGATGCTGAACGCCGCGTTCAGCGGCGGCAACACCGAGGTGCTGTGCATGGACCTGCTGCTGCTGACCCTGCTGCAGTTCCAGGCCGGCATCCAGGTGATGCCGGGGCCGTGCCTGACCGACGAGCTGCGCCCGGACGCGTTCTTCCGCGCCGTCGCCCGCGGCATGGCGACCAGCGTCGACCTGCTGGACGGCTGGGATCTGTGGACCGTGGTCGACCTGCCGCTCGACGAGCTGCGCCGCCGCTACCACGTGCCGCCGCTCAGCCCCGAGGAGCGGGCCTGGCTGGCCGCCAACAAGGCGCTGCTGGCGTGAGGCGGATGGGTCGTGGGGGAGGCGCCGGGCGAGGCGGCGGACGGTGGCGAAACCGGCCGGATTGCGCTAAACAGGCAGCGACGTCCTCGTAGCTCAGCAGGATAGAGCACCAGATTCCTAATCTGGGGGTCGCAGGTTCGAATCCTGCCGGGGACGCCAGCTCTCCATTGCCGAAGTCGGTGGCGCGTCGTTCGACGGGGAGTCGCTCTCGCCGGCGATTGGTTGTGCGTGCCTGGTTGCAGAGCCGCCGATCTGCGCGGATCCCCGAGAAGCGGGTGCCGACAGCACTGCTCTTGTCCGACACAACCCTTAGAGGGAAAATACAAGAGCGAGGCCGTCTTTGCTCGAGGGTTGTCGGATATGCCTCGACTGGCGACATGACAGCGAGCAGACCGATCTTCCTGTCATCCTGCTTCACCGATCCGACCGGGATTCGGCTGCGTCTCCGCGACAGGATTCAAGCGACGATCGGCAAGAGCAAATTGAGTACGGAGGCCCGCCAGTTGATCTGGATGGCCGAGGACTTCGCGGCGTTTCAGGCCGACTCACCCTTGGGGGACCTCGAGAAGACGGCGCTTTGCCTCGAGGGAGTCCGCCAGGCCGAGTGCTTCGTTGCGGTCATGACCTCTCGGCACGGCTCGCGGATCAGCGTGGAGGGTGCCGGCGAGGTACCGACCTCGTTCTTCGAAGCGGAGCTCTTCGAAGCCGCCCTTCTCGGCAAGCCCTCCTTCATCTTTCTCCTCGATGGCTATGAGCCGGAGGGCCGGCTGGCCGGCCTTCTGAAGGTGCTCGAGCCGTCGTTCCCGAACATGGATCTGACGCCTCGTTCCGAGGACGAGATCCTGAGGCGTCTGGATCGGTTGGCAGAGCACTATCAGCGGCCGCGCTGGTTGCGTCGTCTCCTGGTGCCGCCCCGCCTCGAGCGGTTGGTCGACACCCAGGTCTCGCTTCGGCATCGCCCCTATGATCCGATCTCCTCTCCGCCGCCGCTCCGGTTTCTCGAGACATTGTCCGATCCGGCGGTGGGCCGGCCGGATCTCGGTAAGGTGGAAGCACTCCTGGACCGGGCGAGCGCCGAGCCGGCCCACCAACTCCGGCTCACATTGGTCTGGTTCGCGATCCGGGCGCTCATGGGGGCCCCGTTCGATGACCCGACCTGCCGGGATGCGGTACCTCTGTGGGATCGCGCATTCCGGACCTGGATCAGCAACGGGGCCTGGTACGGGCTCCACAGCCATTTTCCAATGAGCTGCCTTGCCGCTCTCGGATCATTGACGGATCTTCGCATGAGCTCAATCGTAACGGGTGCACAACGGTCAGGCCTCCCCCATGGCTCGCTGGCAAGCGAGTACTACTCGATCGCGAAGCTGGCAGGGCATGCGGACCGGCTCCTCGGCTTGGCCTTGGAGCACATCGAGCTGGCGGTCGGCGAGGCGCCTGACGCGGCGGGGAACCAGTTCGCCATCCGGGGCAGCATCTTGCTTCAGTTGGGGCGGACGGACGCTGCCCTGAACGACTTTAGAGCAGTCGCCGACGCTCGCCGGGAGCAGGGCGGACCCGCCTATGGCGAGGCCCTGAGTGAATTCGGCTATGCCATGCTCAGGGCGGGGCAGCCGAAACGCGGTCTGGAGAAGATGGAGAAGGGCCTGGAGCTGCTGCAGCTCGGTCCGCCGTCCGGTTTCCAGGTCAGGGCCATGCGAAAGCTCGCCTTGGGCTACGCTCGCTGCTGGAAGCCGGTGGCGGCGCTGGATCTCGCTGCGGACGCGTACGGTGTTGCCGAGGAGATTGGTGCGTACGATCAGATGCGACAGCTCGGCCGGCTCTTCGCCTACCTCCACAAGCGGCGACATCCAGACACGTAGAGCGGGCTCGACTGAGGCGGCACCCTTTCGGCCGCCCTCCGCCTCTCGGCACCTCCGTAGTGCCGCGCCGGACGGTTGCGTGGGGCCCCGATCGCATCCGCATAATGCCCCGTGAGCCTCGGTCGCCTTCGGACCGGGCGACAAGCGGGGGAGACAAACCCATGGCGCATGTCCTGGTGACCGGGGCGGCCGGGTTCATCGGTGCGGCGGTGACGGCGGCGCTGGCGGCGCGCGGCGACCGGGTGACCGGGATCGACGTGGCGGTCGGGCCGGCGCTGGCCCGGCTGGCCGAGGCTCATGCCGGGGTCACGGCGTATGTCTGCGAGATCACCGAGTGGGCGGCGCTGGCCGAGCTGATGCGCCGCGACCCGCCGGACACGATCGTGCACTGCGCGGCGATCGTCGGGGTGCCGGCCTCGGTGCTGTCGCCGCACCGCACCTTCGACGTCAACGTCGGCGGCTCGCTCACCCTGTTCGAGGCGGCCCGGCTGTTCGGGGTGCGCCGGGTCGTGCACATCAGCTCGGAGGAGACCTACGGCGCGTTCCAGGCCGAGTGCATCGACGAGACCCACCCGCAGAACCCGGTGCTGGCCTATGGCATCTCCAAGCTGGCGGTCGAGCACCTGGGACGCACCTTCGCGACCCTGTACGGGCTGGAGGTCGTCCACCTGCGGACCTGCTGGGTGTACGGCCCCGGCCTGCCGCGGCCGCGGGTGCCCAAGACCTTCGTCGACGCCGCGGTCGCCGGCCGGCCGTTCCACCTGCCCTGGGGTGCGGCGATGAAGGTCGACCACACCTACATCGACGACCTGGTTGCCGGCGTGCTCGGCGCCCTCGACTGCGCGAACCACCCCCACGACGCCTACAACCTCGGCAGCGGGAAGGCGCCGACCCTGGCGGAGATCGTCGGGATCATCCGCGAGCTGGTGCCGGGGGCCGACATCTCGGCCGGCGACGGCGAGTTCGAGCACAGCCTGCCGGGGGCGTCGGTGCCTGCCGTCCGCAAGGGTGCACTGAACGTCGCGCGGGCACACGCCGCGTTCGGCTACACCCCGCGCTACGACATCCGGGCCGGGCTGGCGGCCTATATCGAGGCGGTCCGCGCCGGCGGTAGCTGACGCGCCCTACCGCAGCAGCTTGAGCGAGCCGGTCAGCGACCGCACCCAGCGCGCCGGCCCGGCCAGGCCGATGCCGTCGACCGGCTCGGCCAGCAGGTCGCGGTCCGGGAACTGCCGGCGGTACTCCTCGAACACGTGCAGGCTGCGGCCGTAGCGCAGGAATGCCACCACCGTGGCACCTTCCGGGGCCGGCAGGGCACGGGCCAGCAGGGCGGCCATCGCCGGGCCGTCGGCCTGCAGGATCGGGATCGGCCGGTTCGAGCTGCTGGCGACCGTGCGGCCCCGGCTGTCGGTCAGCGGCACCGCCCCGAGCGAGGCGTCGGCGGCACCGATGCCGACCCCGACCACGGCGACGGTGTTGGTGATCTGGCCGAGCGCCAGCGTCGGGTCGACGATGACGGCGACCCTGATGTCGGGGGCGGGCTGCGTGGCGGGAACTTCGGCGAGTGCGGACATCGTCTGCTCCATCTGTCGGGGCGGTCACGATGTCCCGCGCGGCCGGGAATGTCGTTTCGAACTCTCCCGGAATCGGGTTTCAGGAGGTAGAATGTCATCAGTTTGATCGATTACAGGGAAGATCCTGCCGCAATGACCGACGCCGCCGACCGCCGCATCCTCGAAGCCCTGCAGGCAGACGGCCGCCTGACCAACGTCGAACTGGCCGAGCGCGTCGCCATGTCGACCTCGCCGTGCTGGCGGCGGGTCCGGCAGCTCGAGTCGGCGGGGGTCATCAAGGGCTACCGGGCCGAGCTCGACCGCCGCAAGCTCGGACTCGGCGTGCTCGCTTTCATCAGCGTGCAGATCGACAGCCATTCCGACGCCGACGCCGTGCGCTTCGAGGAGCAGGTCGCCCGGCTGCCGGAGGTGATCGCCTGCTACAGCGTCTCCGGCGAGGCCGACTTCCTGCTGCAGGTGGTGGCGCCCGACCTCGACACCTACGCCGACTTCGCCATGACCGTGATCCGCCGGCTGCCCGGCATCAAGGCGATGCACACCAGCTTCGTGCTGAAGGAGATCAAGGAGCCGGGGCCGCTGCCGGTTCCGGCGTAGGGTCTAACAGCCGGAGCCCGCTTCCGGGCTCGATCCTATCCATCGCATGCCGAGCCCCGGCAGCGAGCCCGTCATGACCGCCATATGACCGTCGGGCGCGCAGCCGGTTGGAGGCTTCGAGCGCTTGCTCCGGATGAAGTGCGCCGCTATTGACGGAACGGCCTGAAGGTTCCGCCGCTGACGAGGGTCGTCTTGCCAACGCGTTGACCGATCTCAGTTCGATGCCGTTCCTCGGCCGGGGCAGGTCTCCGATCCTGCGCCCGCCGGGGATGTTTGTGCGCGTAGCGGTCGGCTGGGATCGGGAAGGCAAGTGGGTCACGATTCCCCCCCCCAGCCCCGGGCGCGCGTCGGCTACCCGCCGCCCTGCTCCTGCGGAACTCGTGATCCGCCCACCGGGCGCCCCAGACACTGCCTGACCATCCGCCCGGACCCGTCCGGGCCTGTTCCCAGCATACGGCTGCGCAGCGCTTCTCGACGAGAAGGCTGTCATCGGTATGCAAGATGTCGTCCACGTACGATGGACCGTGAAATCTATGGAACCCCCCCGGATCTGGCAGAACTGCAGTCGTTGCGATGCAAGGACCCCGTTCGTCTGCAGCGGAAGGTTCCGCGTCAATGCGTGCGGCAAGCGCATCGACGCCTGGCTGATCTACCGGTGTGCCCGGTGCGACCAGACCTGGAACTGTCCGATCCTGGAGCGTACCCCGGTGACGGCGGTCGAGCCGGCCGAACTCCGCGCGCTGTCGGAGAACTGCGGCAGGCTGGTCGAGCGTCATGCGTTCGACGTGGCCCGGCTCCGGCGCTACTCGGACCGGGTCGAGGAACGCGGCGAGGCGGCGGTGGAAGCGCGGCTTCTGGGCCAGGGCGACGGCGAGCCGCGAACCCTGGTGGTGTCGATCGCCGTTCCGCAGCCATGCCGGATACGCCTGGATCGCCTGCTGGCGAGCCGATTGGGGCTTTCCCGCACGGCCGTCCGGCGGCTGCATGACGCGGCGGTCCTGGTCGTGTCGCCGCCCAACCGGGGGGCACTGCGCCAGCCGGTCCGGGACCGGCAGACCGTCACGGTCGATCTTCGATCCGTCGGATCGGCGTTCGGCCTGCTGTCGGCGGCGCTTCGCGACACGTCATAGCGGATCGGTCGCCGTCTGCTCGTTCCGGTCCTCGGCCTGCTGCTTGCGCCGCATGTAGTGGCGGTGCGCCTTGGCGCGGTTGCCGCACTGGCTCATCGCGCACCAGCGCCGGTTGGCGCTCTTGCTGTCGTCCAGGAACAGCCAGCGGCACTGCGGATTCGCGCATTGCCGGACGCGGCCGAGCCGGGTCCCGGTCAGCAGGTCGCCGGCCGACCAGAAGATCGGCGCCAGGATGGTCTCGAGCGCCAGCGGCGCGGCGATTTGCCAGGCGAAGCGTCCGTCGCGGGCGGCCAGCCGGCCGCGTGCCGGGGCCCGGGCCAGGGCGACGTTCAGGGCTTCCAGATCGTCTTCCGCCGGGCCGCCGCCGGCCGCCAGCGCGGCGAACACGCCGTAGATCGCCTCGCGCTCCCGGACCGTGCGCTCGAACGCCCGGACGGCACCCTCCGGATCCTCCTCCCAGCGCCGTCGCAGGGCCGCGGTCAGCATCGGGTCGGCACCCGCCGACGCCGCCCAGTCGATCAGGTCGGCCGGGGCGTTCAGGGTCTCGGTGGCGGGGTCGCTGCCGCGCCAGTAGCGGGTGTTCGCGAAGTCGAGGCAGAGATCATCGCGCGGGGCCGGGACCACGATTCCCGGCGGCGCAAGCGGCGGTGGGAGACTCATCCGCCGACAATACTAACCGTCATACCGGTTGACAAGGATCGCGGGATTTGATGATGTAACCATCATGAAAGTTAGTCATTTGCGGACGGCTCCGGAACGAGCCGCCGCCAGGGAGGAAGCCATGCTCGACCACGTCTCCATCGGGGTTCGCGACATCGCCGCCACGCGGCGGTTCTACGACGCCGCCTTCGCGCCGCTCGGCTACGACCGGCTCAGCGACGGCGCCGACTCGCTCGGCTACGGCCGGGGCGGGGTCGGGTTCTGGATCTCCAGGAGCGAGCGGCCGGTGCCGGCGGACGACGCGTCCGGCCTGCACTTCTGCTTCGCCGCCGACGACCGGGCGGCGGTCGACGCGTTCCACGCCGCGGCGCTGGCCGCCGGCGGGCGCGACAACGGGGCCCCGGGGCTGCGGGCGGACTACGGCGCCAACTACTACGCGGCCTTCGTGGTCGACCCGGACGGCTACCGGATCGAGGCCTATTGCGGCCAGCCCGGGTAAGGCGCTCAGCGCGGCGTCCGAGCCTCAGGGCCGGCCGCCGCGCCGCCGCATCAGCAGCACGGTCGTCACCAGGCCGACCGTGAAGGCGGCGGCCAGCACCGCGAAGCCGTCGTGGAACGCCAGCTCGTGCGCTTTCATGTCGAGCAGTTGCCCGACATAGGTCATGGCGGCGCCGTGGCGGTCGCTCGCCGGCACGCCGATCCGGGCCAGCCGGTCCGACAGCATCGCCAGCAGTTCCGACAGCGGCACGTTGCCGGGGGTCTGGGTCGCGCTCAGCGCCTGCAGGTGCGACGCGATCCGGCCGTCGATGATGATGGCCAGCGCGTTCACCCCGATGGCGGCGCCGGTCATCCGGATGAAGTTCAGGGTGCCGGCGGCCGACGGCACCAGGTCGCGCGGCACCGACGACATCGCGCCCAGGTTCAGCGACGGGATCACCAGGCCGAGCCCGATCCGTCCGAACGCCACCAGGAAGGCCAGGGTCCAGAACCCGGTGGCGATCCCGGCGTCGCGCAGCCACACGCAGGAGAGCGCGAACACGATCAGCCCGATCGAAATCGGCCAGATCGGGGCGACCGCCTGCGACAGCCGGCCGGCGATCGGGAACACCGCCATGGCGACCATGCCGCCGGGCAGCAGCATCAGCCCGGCCTTGGTGGCGGTGAAGCCCTGCACGGTCTGGACCATCACCGGGATCAGGAACAGCGTGCCGAACATGCCGGCACCGAACACGAAGGCGACGATCGCCGAGGCGGTGTACTGCCAGACCGAGAACAGCCGGAGCTGGATCAGCGGCGCCGGGTGGCTGGACTCCCGGTACAGGAAGCACGCGAAGCACAGCGCCGAGCCGAACAGCATCAGGAAGCTGCGGTGCGCGTCCCAGCCGTTGCGCTGGCCTTCGGTGATGCCGTTCAGGAACAGCCCGATGGCCAGCGTGATCAGCACGAAGCTGACGATGTTCAAGCCGGGGCGCCGGGCCGACGGGTCGCGGCCCGGCAGGTAGACCAGGGCGAGAGCCGCGGACACCGCCATGATCGGCACCGGTGCCGTGAACACCCAGCGCCAGGCGACGGTATCGACGATGATGCCGCCCAGCGTCGGGCCGATGGTCGGGCCGAGCACGATGCCCATGCCGAACCAGCCCATCGCCCGGCCGCGCTCTTCCGGCGGGTAGGCGAGGAACACCGTGCTCATGGCCAGCGGCTGGATGATGCCGGCGCACACCCCCTGGGCGACCCGGGCCAGCACCAGCCCGCCATAGGTCGGGGCGGTCTGGCCGATCACCCCCGCGATCATGAAGATCGCGACCGCGCCCAGGAACGACGCCCGCGGCCCGAACCGGCCGACCAGCCAGGCGTTCAGCAGCATCGACACCGTCATCGCCGACAGGAACCCGGTCGCCATCCAGTGCGCCTGGTCCTGGCCGATGCCGAACGCCCCCATGATGTCGGGGATCGCCACGTTCACCATGGTCGAGGACATGATCATCGAGATCATGGCGATCATCGTGGTGATGGTGACGCCGAGCTTGCTGATCGCCGGCGGCGGGACCGGTCGCGGGCCGGGCAGGGCGTCGGCGACGGTGCTCACGCTCTCAGAACGGCCACAGGCGGTCGTTCGGCGCGTCGATCGACACCTCGACCATCATGCCCGGCCGCAGCCGTCCCTCGTGCTGCTCGACCGCGATCCGGACCTCGAGACGCTGGGTGACCTTGGTGAAGGTACCGGACTCGTTGAGCCGCGGCAGCAGCGCGTACTGGCTGTTCGCGGCCTGCCCGACGCGCGCGACCGTGCCGACGAACCGTTCGCCCGGGTAGGCGTCGACGGTGATCGCAACGGACTGGCCGGCGGTGATGCGGCCGACCTCGGTCTCGCGCACGTTGGCCTCGACCCAGATCGCCGCCGGGTCGTGCATCGACATCAGGCGCTGGCCTTCCTCGACGCGCTCGCCGGGCGATGCAAAGGTGCGGCCGATCACGCCGTCGATCGGGCTGACGATGGTGTGCTGCTCGAGCTCGACCCGCAGCCGCTCGCGCCGCGCGGCGACCTCGGCCAGCTCGGCCTCCAGCCGGGCCCGTTCGGCCTGCTTCACCGACACCTCGGCCAGCTCCGACCGGGCCTCGTCGAGGCCGGCCCGGGCGCTGGCGATCTCGGCCTCGGCGCGCGACAGCTCCTGGCGGGCCCGCAGGTAGTCGGTGTGGGCGCGGTCGAGCCGGGCCGAGGAGATCGCGCCGGACGCGGCCAGCGAGCGGGCGCGCTCGTAGTCGGCCTTGGCGAAGTTGAGCTCGTGCTCGTACAGCTCGCGGCCGGCGGTCATCTCCTCCAGGCCGGCCCGGGCGCGGGCGATGCGACTCTCGGCCCGCTCGCGGATCATCGCGACCTCGGCGTCCAGCCGGCCGATCCCGGCCAGCAAGGTCGATTGCGCGGCGTCGGCTTCCTCCAGCCGCAGCGCGGCCTCGCGGGAATCGAGACGCAGCAGGACCTGTCCCCGGGCGACCCGGTCGCCGTCGTCGACCGGGCGCTCGACCACCCGCCCGGACACCTCGCTCGCCACCGCGATCAGGTCGGCCTTGATCCGGGCGTCGGTCTCGTGGACGTAGCGGATGGCGGAATGGCCCCAGTACGTTCCCACCGCCGCCATCAGGCCCAGCACCAGCAGGAACAGCGACAGGCGCACCCAGAACGCGGTCGTCCGCCGCCGGTGGCGCACGATCCCCGGTGCGCCCTTTTCGCCTGCGGGCGCGGTCTCCCCCGGTTTTGGTGATAGTTCGTTCATGACTGAGCGTTTCCGACGCCCAGTGTTCTTCAATTCATGAGGCAACGCAAACTAATGAATGCGCGTTTCAAGCCTCACCGGCCGCCGGCCAGATTGTCGAGGATCGGGCAGTCCGGCCGGTGATCGCCGTGGCAGGCGTCGATCAGCCGGTCGAGTTCGTCGCGCAGGCTGAGCAGCTCGGCGACCTTGTGCTCGATCGCCTCGCGGTGCTGCTGGGCGATCGCCTTGACCTCGCTGCTCGTCCGCCCCGGATCGCCGTACAGCGACAGCAGGACCCGGCAGTCGTCGATCGAGAACCCGAGCGAGCGGGCCCGTTTCAGGAAGCGGAGCCGGTGCACCTCGCCCGGCCGGTAGGCACGGTAGCCGTTGCCGCGGCGGTCCGGCACCACCAGCCCGATCTCCTCATAGTACCGCAGGGTCTTGGCCGGCAGGCCGACCGCATCGGCGGCCTCGCCGACGGTCACCGCCCCGGCGTCGTGAAGGGTATCAGGCATCGGGCTTCCAGCGGGTAAGGGTGAGGGCGTTGGTCACGACGCACACCGAGCTCAGCGCCATCGCGGCCCCGGCGATCGCCGGCGACAGCAGGCCGAACGCGGCCAGCGGCAGGCCGACGACATTGTAGACGAACGCCCAGAACAGGTTCTGGCGAATCTTCGCCCGGGTCCGGGTCGCGACCGCCAGGGCGGCCGGCACCAGCCGCGGGTCGGCGTGCAGCAGGGCGACCCCGGCGGTCGCCAGCGCCACGTCGGTGCCGGAGCCCATGGCGATGCCCAGGTCGGCGGCCGCCAGCGCCGGCGCGTCGTTGATGCCGTCGCCGACCATGGCGACGACCTTGCCGGCGGCCCGCAGCCGCTCCACCTCGGCGGCCTTGTCCTCGGGGCGGACCGGGGCCAGCACCCGGTCGACGCCGACCTCTCGGCCGACCGCCTCGGCCACCGTCCGGGCATCGCCCGACAGCAGCAGGGTCTCGATACCGCGGCGGCGCAGGCGGGCGACCGCCTCGGCCGCCCCCGGCCGCACCGTGTCGGCGACCGCGACCAGCCCGACGGTCCGGCCGTCGACCGCGACCCGCACCGTGGTGCGGCCCGCTGCCTCCAGCGTCGCGACCCGATCCCCGGCGCCGTCGGCGATGCCCTCGGCCGCCATCAGCGCGGCGTTGCCGACGACCACGCGGGCGCCGTCCACCGTGGCGGTCAGCCCGGCACCGGTCCGGCTCGCGAAGTCGGCGGCGGCCGGCAGGACCAGGCCGCGATCGCGCGCCGCCTCGACCATGGCGGCGGCGATCGGGTGCTCGCTGAGGGCCTGGGCGGCGGCGGCGATCCGCAGCACGGCGTCGGCCTCCCAGCCGTCCGCGGTCGGCTCCACCGCGACCACCTTCGGGCGGCCTGCCGTTAGGGTGCCGGTCTTGTCGAAAATCACCACGTCGACGGCGTGCGAGCGCTCCAGGGCCGCCACGTCCTTGACCAGCACGCCGGCCCGCGCCGCCGTCCCGGTCCCGGCGACGATAGCCGCCGGGGTGGCGAGGCCGAGGGCACACGGGCAGGCGATCACCAGCACCGACACCGCCGCGATCAGCGCTGTCTCCAAGGTGGCGCCGGTGGCGAGCCAGCCGCCGAGGGTGACGGCCGCCAGCACCAGCACCGCCGGCACGAACACCGCCGCGACCCGGTCGACGAGGCGCTGGATCGGCGCCTTGCCGGCCTGCGCCTGCTCGACCAGCCGGGCGATCCGCGCCAGGGTGGTGTCGGCGCCGATCGCGGTGGCCCGGACCCGCAGGTGGCCGGTGCCGTTGATCGAGCCGGCGATCACCGGGTCGCCGACCGACCGATCGACCGGCACGCTCTCGCCGGTGACCAGGGACTCGTCGACCGCGCTGTCGCCCTCGACCACCGTGCCGTCGACCGGCACCCGCTCGCCCGGCCGCACGCGCACCACGTCGCCGACCCGGACCTCGGCGACCGGCCGCTCGACCGCGTCGCCGTCGCGCTCGATCCGCGCGGTCTCGGGCCGCAAGGCCATCAGGGCGCGGACCGCCCTGGTGGTGCCGCGCTTGGCGCGGGCCTCCAGCCGCTTGCCGAGCACGACCAGGGTGATGACCGCGGCCGACGCCTCGAAGTACAGGTGGCCGGAACCGGTCGCCATCACGTACAGCGAGTATCCGAAGGCGGCGGTCGTTCCGAGCGCCACCAGCACGTCCATGTCGGCGGCCCCGGCCCGCAGCGCCTTGACCGAGCCCGCGTAGAACCGGGCGCCGGCGATCACCTGGACCGGCGTGGCGAGCGCGAGCTGCAGCCAGGCCGGCAGGTGCCAGCCGAGGCCGAGGGCCATCGCCGCCATCTGCAGGACGAACGGCAGGGTGAGCGCGATCGCGCCGGCCAGGATTGCGTCTTCGAGGTCGAAACGGGCGCCGTCCTCCGGCTCGGCCTCGGCCGCGCCGCCCCGGACCGCGGCCCGATAGCCGGCACCGGCGACCGCCGCCACCAGGGCGTCGACCCCGACCGGTGCCGCCAGTCTGAGGCTGGCGGTGTCGGTCGCGGGATTCACATCCGCGTCGATCACGCCCGGGACGGCCTTGAGGGCGGCCGACACACGGCGGGCGCAGCCGGCGCAGGTCATGCCTTCGACGTCGAGGACGAGGTCGGTCGTCGGCACCTTGAACCCGGTCGCGGACACAACCCCGGCGAGTGCCGCCGGGTCGGTGCGGGCCGGATCGTAGGCGATCTCCGCACTCTCGCTGGCGAGGTTGACGCTCGCCGCGACGACGCCTTCGGCGGCGCCGAGCGCCCGGTCCAGCCGGCCGGCGCAGCCGGCGCAACGCATGCCCTGGACCGGCAGCCGGATCGAGGTGGTGGGGGTCGTGTGGGCGCGCGCGAGTGGCTCGGCATGGACTGCGGACATCGGACTCTCCATGGTTCGCCGCGGATATCGGGCTTCCAGTGACTGGAAGGTCAAGTCCTCTCGTGCGACGTGCGTCGATTCATCCTCCGTTAACCCTTGGCGGGTGATAAGAACGCTGGTGGTCGGAGAGGGGCGACGGGAGCTAATGGGACCGAGATGACGACCGTGACCGCCGAGTCGCAGCAGCAGAAGCAGGACGACCTCGATCCGGTCGATCGTGATTCCCTGCACACCCTGCCGCTGAAGATCGTGCCGTTGCGCCTGGCGGCGTTGAGCCGGGCCCGCATGATCAAGACCTCGCGTCTGGAATCCGAGATCGAGCTGTTCCGCGACGCCGGCGTCGGGCTGATCCAGATCAAGTCGCTGCCCGACTTCATCCAGGCCGACCCGGAGGACGTCGAGGCCGACCTCGAGGTCCTGCACCGGCTGGGCGACCTCAACAGCTTCGACGTTTTCTCGCTGCGCAATTCGCTGCGCGACCTCAAGATCGACGTGCGGTCCGCCGGCGACCTCCAGCTCTCCGGGACGATGGAGGAGAAGCTGACCGAGTACATGAAGTCGTTCACCCGGCCGCTGGTGGTGAACGTGTTCGGCGCCACCAACGACAACATCCAGAACTCCGGCCAGATCATCCACATGTTCACCAACATCGACCGCGAGGTCGCGTTGAAGAACATGAAGAAGATCGCCCAGATGATGGGCATCACCATCGCCGACATCCCGGACTTCCTGGAGAAGTACGGCGACATCTACCTGTCGCTGTCGTACTTCCGGCGCTGCCTGGACGAGATCGTGCCGAAGTTCGACCAGTTCACCGAGTGGATGGACGAAGTGAAGACCACGATGCTGCGCGAGAACCGGCAGCTCATGGACAAGTGCACCTTCGTCAACGACGGGCTGAACGAGGTGCTGAGCTCGGTGACCGGCCGGTTCGAGTCGTTCGACCGGAACTCCCAGACCTTCTGGGAGAACATCTCGATGGACAGCTTCCAGGCCCTGCACCGCCTGATCATCGCCCACCACGAGACCATCGGCGGCGTGCTGTGCGGCCTGACCGTCAAGCTGAACTCGTGGGAGCAGAAGTTCCCGAACCACGCCGGCAGCCCGCAGAAGCGCGCCGATTTCATCCTGGCGGAAATGGCGCCCGGCCTCGACCGGCTGATCCGCCTCGAGCGGTCCGCCCCGTCGACCACCATGTGACGGCGCGGCGCGCTCAGCCGTCCCGGTCCCGACGACGTTCCTGCAGCTCCACCACGTTCGGCCCGCGCCGGTCGCTGCCGGCGAGCAGCGCGCCGACGACGAACCCCGCGGCGTGCGCCAGGAAGGCGACCGGCTCGCCCTGCTCGAACGCGATGCCGGCGACCTGGACCACCAGCCAGACCGCGACCAGCGGCAGGATCGGAACCTCCAGCCGGCGCAGCCGGAAGCCGCGGCGCGGAACCGTGAGGCGGACCCGGCCGTGCGGGTCGCGCCGGGCGACCGCGCCGATCAGGCCGGCGACCGAGGCGCTGGCCCCGAGGATCGGGACGCTCGAGCCCGGCGTCGTCGCGGCCTCGACGGCGAGGCCGATCGCGCCGGCGACGGCGAAGATCGCGGCCAGCCGCAAGGCCCCGACCCGGGCCTCCAGCGGCGGCCCGACGAACAGCAGGGCGACGACGTTGCCGAGCAGGTGCCCGAAGCCGCCGTGCAGGAGCTGGGCGGTGACCAGGGTGGCGGCCGGCGGCACCAGGTCGATCTGCGGCGGCGGTGTGCTCAACCCCCACAGATGGGCCGGCACGACGCCGAGCGCGAGGATCGCCTGCATGTCGTGGTAGGCGTCGAGCCCGGCCTGCCAGGCGAACACGGCGACCAGCACGAGGGTCAGGGCGACGGTGGCGAACGGAAGGCGGCGCATCGCGCCGAGGTAGGCGGTCGGGACGCCGGCGTCCAGTGTGGATCAGTCGCCGAACAGCCGGTCGAACGGCATCGAGTACACCAGGACCAGGGATTCGACGCCCGGATTGCGCTCGTCCAGCCCGGCGTTCGAGATGTGGGTGAACGACAGCCCGAGCCGCGAGTAGTCGTCGAACCGGTAGGCGACCTCGAGCCCGGACCGGAACTCGATGGCGTGGCCCAGGTCCTTGCCGTCGCCGTTGCCGTAGAGACCGACCGCGAAGTTCGGGGTCGCGACCCAGCGGCGGCCGAAGAACACGTCGACCCCGATCCCGCCATAACCGTAGGTGCCGCCGTCGGTGGTCGCGGTCACGCCGACGAACGGGGTGAAGAACAGCAGCTTGTTCGCTTCCGAGAACCGGTATTCCAGGCGCGCCTCGCCAGCCGACTGGTCGTCGAACAGGTCGTAGTAGCCGACCCCGAGGCTGATGAAGGACGGCTCCTCGGCGGCGGCCGGAAGCGTGGCGGCGAGCAGGGCGGCAAGCCCGAGCAGCAGACGACGCACGATGGGATCCCCCGTTCAGACGCGCCGGGCATCATACCGGCGACCGGCGGCCGGACAAGGGGCGCCGGGTCGGCGGCAGGAGGCGGTGCCCGCGGCCGGCACACCGCCCCGGCGGCCGCGACGCAACCCCTGTGAGAATCGGCCGGATTCGGCTATATTCACGGTTCAAGCACCCGTACTCCAACCCGACGATCGAGGGTCCGCGCCATGGGCATGCGCGTTCGCGAGGACTACCGCAGCATCACCGGCCCGGAGAAGGCCGCCATCCTGCTGATGTCGCTGGGCGAGGAGCAGGCCGC
>NZ_BMZS01000001.1:588251-687776 GCF_014652915.1 Thalassobaculum fulvum | reverse complement strand
TCACCCTCAACGCGATGGTCCGTGACGACACCGAATTCCAGGCCGCATGATCGTCGACAACACAGTTGCCGGGTCGCGCTACGCTTGCCCGGAATGACGACGTATTGAGAGAGCGGACCGCCTACTTTCTTCTCTCGTCATTCCGGACGGACGCGCCGCCCCGGCGCGGCCGAGCCGGAACCCATGACGCGACGGGCAGCCCTCGGCTTCCCTACCGCCCCAGCATCCAGTCGCGGAACGCCACGAAGGCCGGCTCGGCGGCGCGAGCCGGGCGGTACACGAGGTACCAGCCCTTGCCTTTCGACACCGTCAGGTCGAACGGCGCCACCAGCCGGCCGGCCGCCAGGTCGTCGTCGACATAGGGCCGGATGCCCATGGCCACGCCGACCCCGTCGACCGCCGCCTGCAGGGCCTGGCCGTAGACCTCGAACACCGGCCCGGCGGCCGCGGTGCCCGCCAGCCCGGCGGCCTGCAGCCAGCGCGGCCAGTCCTCCGGCGCATGCGCCACCCGCAGCAGCGTCCCGGCGTCCAGGTCGGCCGGCCGCGACAGCGAACGGGCGGTCTCCGGGCGGCAGACCGGCAGCAGGTCGGCGGCGAACAGCGGCTCGGCGGTCAGCCCCGGCCAGTTTCCGTCGCCGAGCGCGATGCCGCAGCTCCAGTCCGGGTCGAACGGTACCGCCGCACCGCCGGTGGTGATCCGCACGTCGACCTCGGGCGCGTGCCGGCGGAAGTCGGCCAGCCGCGGGATCAGCCAGCGGATCGCGAAGGTCGGCCCGACGCCGACGGTCAGCACCCGGCGCCGGCCGGTGGCGGTCACCTGGTCGGTCAGCAGCGCCAGTTCGTCGAGGATCCGGGTCAGCCCGGCCTGATAGGTCCGGCCGGCCGGCGTCAGGCTCAGCCGGTTGGCGCCGCGCTCGAACAGGGCGAGGCCGAGCCGCTCCTCCAGCAGCTTCACCATGCGGCTGACAGCCGCCGGCGAGACGTGCAGTTCCGCCGCCGCGCCCGCGAAGCTGCCGGCCCGGGCCGCCGCCTCGAACGCCCGCACCCCGTTCAGGAACGGCAACCGGCGCATGTCACCCTCAGGAAAACTGATGCCGAGGCGAACATATCTCGGTTTGCCAGCACCCCTCAACAGGCGCAGAAGAAAGCGGAACATCGAGGAGAGCCAACGTGTCGCCACTGCTGATCGCGGGCATCTGTGCCGTCATGGTCGGGACGTCCTTCCTGTCCGGCGTGTTCGGCATGGCCGGCGGGATGGTGCTGATCGGCGTGCTGCTGACCGTGCTGCCGGTGCAGACCGCGATGGCGCTGCACGCGGTCACCCAGATCGCCTCGAACGCCTGGCGGGCGATGCTGTGGTGGCGGCACGTGCGCTGGCGGCCGGTCGCCGCCTACCTCGTCGGCTGCGCCATCGCGCTGGCAGTCTGGACGATCTGGCTGTTCGTGCCGAGCAAGCCGCTGGCGCTGCTGTTCCTCGGCGTGACCCCGTTCCTGGCGCGGCTGATCCCGGAGGGCCGGCGCCTGACGCCGCACAGCTTCCCGCACGGCGTGACCATCGGCGTCACCTGCATGAGCCTGCTGCTGCTGACCGGCGTGGCCGGCCCGCTGCTCGACCAGTACTTCCTGGGCGGCACCCTGGAGCGCCGGCAGATCATCGCCACCAAGAGCACCTGCCAGATCTTCGGGCACGGCATCAAGCTGCTGTACTTCGGCGCCCTGATCGACCAGGTCGGCACCGTCGACCCGACCCTGGCCGGGCTGGCGATCGCCTCGGCGATGCTCGGCACCCTGCTGTCGAAGAAGGTGCTGGAGGCGATGAGCGACACCACCTACCGGCGCTGGGCCGGTCACCTCATCACCGCGGTGAGCGGCTTCTACGTGATCCAGGGCAGCTGGCTGCTGGCGACGGGGTGACCGCCAAACACCTTCATCCCGGCCGTAGCGGCAGCGCCGCGGAGAGCCGGGACCCAAAGGGCGCCACTGGGTCCCGGGTCGCGCTGCGCTTGCCCGGGATGAGGTAAGATTGAGTGCTTCCGCCGCAGGCTGGGAAGGAGACCCGCGATGACCGAGACCCACGAACCGTTGATCCTCGACCTGGTGGCCTGGGTGGCCGAGCGGCCACGGCCCTATGCCGAGGTGATGGACGCCTGGCGTACCTCGTGCCCGCGCCTGCCGGTGTGGGAGGACGCGGTCGACCGCGGGCTGGTCCGCCGGATCGCTCGGCACGGCAGCGGCCCGGTGGTCGAGGCGACCGCGGCCGGCCTGGCCAAGCTGTGCGCGGCCGGTCGCCTGCCTCGCCCGACGGTCAGCCGCCCGCCACGCCCTGCGTGTTGACGTAGACCGCGTACAGCGACTGGCTGGCGGCCATGAACAGGCGGTTGCGCTTGGCTCCGCCGAAGCAGACGTTGGCGCAGCGTTCCGGCAGCCGGATCCGGCCGATCGGGGTGCCGTCGGGCGCAAACACCATCACCCCGTCCAGCTCCTCGCTGCCCATCCCCCAGCCGCACCAGAGATTGCCGTCGACGTCGCAGCGCATGCCGTCCGGCGTGCCGCCCGGGCCGGCGTCGATCAGCACCCGCTTGTTGGCGATGGCCCGACCGCCGTCGACGACGTCGTAGGCCAGGATCTTGCGGTAGGGCTGGCCGCGCGACTCGACCAGGTAGAGCACGCTCTCGTCCGGCGAGAAGCACAGCCCGTTCGGCCCCAGCACGTCGTCGGCGAGCAGGGTCGCCTCGCCGGTCTCGCCGTCGATCCGGTACACCGCCGCCGGCGTCTCCGACTCCGCCTTGTTGCCCTCGTAGTTACCGAGCAGGCCGAAATACGGGTCGGTGAACCAGACCGAGCCGTCCGACTTGACCACCACGTCGTTCGGCGAGTTCAGCCGCCTGCCCTGCCAGTTGTCCATCAGCACGGTGATCGAGCCGTCGTACTCGGTGCGGGTGACCCGACGGCCGCCGTGCTCGCAGGTGACCAGCCGGCCCTGGCGGTCGCGGGTGTTGCCGTTCGGGAAGTCGGTGGAGTGCCGGTAGACGCTGACCGCGCCGGTCTCCTCCTCCCACTTCAGCATCCGGTTGTTCGGGATGTCGCTCCACAGCAGGTAGCGGCCGTCGCCGAACCACACCGGACCCTCCGACCAGCGGCAGCCGGTGTGCAGCCGCTCGACCGCCGCGCTGAAGATCCGGTACTGGTCGAACCGCGGGTCGAGGCTCTCGATCAGCGGGTCGGGATAGCGCGGATGCGGGCGCCAGCCGGCGCTGGCGGGTGTGTCGGTGGTCATCGGCTCGGCCCCCCGGATGTGGCGCCCCGGTCGAACGCCGGGCTCGGTGCGGCGAGCCTAGGCCGCGGCGGCGGCGCTCGGCAAGCCGCCAGGGATTCGCTTGCGCCACCCCTCCGCTGGCTGTATATCCCCGCCTTCCTCTCGGACCAGCGGGTCCGGGAAGGAGCGCCGCGTCCGGGCCAAAAGGGCTGCCCGGCCGGTGCACTGTCGATCACGACAACCCAGGAGCGACGAAATGCCCAAGATGAAGACCAAGAGCAGCGTGAAGAAGCGCTTCCGGCTCACCGGCACGGGCAAGGTCCGCGCCAACGTGGGCTACAAGCGCCACCAGCTCAGCGCCAAGACCCAGAAGATGAAGCGCAAGGCCCGCGGGACCATGATCCTGTCCGAGGCCGATGCGAACATCGTCAAGCAGTTCATGCCGTACGGCGGCTGAGGGAGGCTGAGCAATGGCACGTGTGAAGCGCGGTACGACCGCCCACGCCAAGCATAAGAAGGTCATCGACAAGGCCGCCGGCTACTACGGCCGCCGCAAGAACGTCTTCCGGGTCGCCGTCCAGGCGGTCGAGAAGGCGCAGCAGTACGCCTACCGGGATCGCCGGGCCAAGAAGCGCGACTTCCGCGGTCTCTGGATCCAGCGCATCAACGCCGGCGTGCGGCAGTACGGCATGACCTACTCCGTGTTCATGAACGGCCTGAAGCTGGCCGGCATCGATCTCGACCGCAAGGTCCTCTCGGACCTGGCGATCCGCGAGCCGGAGGCTTTCAAGCAGATCGTCGACCAGGCGAAGGCGGCCCTGCCGGCCTGACGCCCGAAGACATCGACGAGCAGACGGGGACGGCCGGTCGCGAGACCGGCCGTTTCGCGTTCCGGCACCCGCTACAGTGTCTCGCTCGCCACCCGCAGCGTCAGGTGGTCGCTGGACCGGTACTGCTCGTGCTCGACCGACCGGCAGAGATGGCGCAGCAGGCGCAGCGACGCCTCGTCGGGCACGAACGCGCCATCGTCGTGCAGCTGCGCCATGGCGTCGTCGATATGCGGGCCGTCCAGCGGGGCCGACGCGATGTCGAGCTCGGCGACCCCGTCGACCGCCCGCGCCACGACGCGCACCTTGCGCGCCCCTTGGGAGTCGTCGGCGGCGTCCCGGTCGATCAGGTAGATCAACGCCTCCTCGGCCGCCAGCAGCAGCCGCTCGACCGCCGGCCGGTCCCAGCCCAGCCGGGTCGAGAACTCCTGCAGGTAGGCATGCACCTTCGGAACCGCCGCCGGCCCCAGTTCGGCCGTCACGCCGCCGCGCGCCCGGCTGCGCAGCCCGATCAGCGTCGTCAGCACGATCGCGCAGAGGCCGCCCGAGGTCATGCCGTTGTCGACGATGGCGCGCAGCCACTGCGGCAGCTGGTCGTGGAACAGCGCCTGGTCCTGGAAGCCGATCCCGAGCCAGAACGACAGCCCGACCGCCAGACCGGTCTCGTAGGTCAGCCCGGCCTCGGCCACCAGCTTGACGCCGTGGATGAACAGCAGGGTCAGCAGCACCACGATGTAGGCGCCGGCCACCGCGTCCGGCACCGACAGCAGGGCCGCCGCCAGCTTCGGCGAGAACGCCAGCACGAACAGGATGCCGCCGCCCCAGACCCCGACCCGGCGCGCCGCCACGCCGGTGATGTCGATCACCGCGATGCTGGTCGAGTAGGTGGTGTTCGGCAGGGTCCCGGCGAGGCCCGACAGCAGGTTGCCGAGCCCGTCGGCATAGACCGCGCCCTGCACGACCCGGAAGTCGATCGGCCGCCGGCGCCGCCACGACACCCGCTGCACGGCGATGGCGTCGCCGTAGGTCTCGACCGCACCGATCACGGTGACCAGCACGAACGGCAGCAGCAGCAGCCAGAAGCCGGTCCCGAACCGCAGGTCGAGCCCCGGCCAGTCGCCGGTCGGCAGGCCGATCCAGGCGGCCTCGGCCAGCCGGTCGGTCGCCACGATCCCGAAGCCGGCGGCGACCGCGACGCCGATGGCGATGCCGATCAGCGGCGCCCAAAGCCGCAGCCGGGCGCTGCCGAACAGCGCCAGCAGCACGATCGCCCCCAGGGTCGCGGCGGCGGTGACCGGCCCGGCCGCCGCCGGTGCCGAGGGATCCGGCGGCGGTCGCGAGATCATCCCGAAGGCGATCGGCATGACCGTCACCGCGATCAGCATGACCACCGTGCCGCCGACCGCCGGGGTGATGATCCGGCGCAGCGCGGCCAGCCGATAGGCCAGCAGGAACTGAACCAGCGAGGACGCGACCACCAGGGTGCCGAGCAGCGCCAGCCCGCCGTCCTCGACCGCCGCGATGCCGACCGCGATGAACGCGCCGGACGTCCCCATGAACAGGATGTGGCCGGAACCCAGCACCCCGACCCGCATAGCCTGCACCACCGTGACCAGGCCGCTGATCGCCATGGCCGAGAACACCACCCAGGTCGAATCGGCGTCGCCCAGGCCGGCGGCGCGCAGCACGATCAGCGGGGTCAGCACCACGCCGGCCAGGATCAGCGCCACGGTCTGGAACCCCAGCGCCGCCGCCAGCGCCGGCGGCGGTGCCTCGTCCGGCTCGAAGCGAAGCGTGTCTGCACGAGCCGCGTCTGCGGTCTCGGTCTGCAGCGCGGCCATGCCCCTACCCCCGGTCGCCATGCCTTCCGTCGCCGTCATCATGCCGAACCGGGGCGCCGGCCCCAATCCCGGCCGCAATCCTGGCGGCCCGACGGCAAACCATTACACCGCCCGCAGCTTCTCCACGAAGCCAGCGACCGCGGTGCGCAGCTGCTGGGCGTCGCCGACGAAGGTGCCGGCGGTCGTCGCCACCGTCCCGGCCACCGCCGTCGCCTGGTCGATGGTCGACCCGACGGTCCCGAGGCCCTCGGACATCCGGCCGGTCCGCTGGGCGCTGTCCTGGATGGTGCGGCTGATGTCGGCGGTGGTCGCGGACTGCTCCTCGGCGGCGACCGCCACCGAGGAGATGCGCTCGTTGATCTCGCCGATGATGCGCCCGATCTCAGCCATGGATTCCGACGTCGCGCGCGTCACCTCCTGCATCCGGCCGATCTGCTCGGAGATGTCGACGGTCGCCTTGGCGGTCTGGGTGGCCAGGGTCTTCACCTCGGACGCGACCACCGCGAAGCCCTTGCCGGCCTCGCCGGCCCGGGCCGCCTCGATGGTGGCGTTCAGCGCCAGCAGGTTGGTCTGCTCGGCGATGTCCTGGATCAGCGCCACGACCGCGCCGATCTGCTCGGCCGCGTCGCTGAGCTGGCCGACCGTGCCGGTCGTCGCCTCGGCCTGCCGGACCGCCGAGCCGGACATCGCCGCCGACTGCGCGATCTGGCCGGTGACCTCCTGGATCGAGGCCGTCAGCTGCTCGAGCGCGGCCGAGACGCTCTGCACGTCGGCCGAGGCCTGCTGCGCATTGTCGCCGGCCGCCCGGGCCTGCGCGCCGGCATCGCCGGCGGCCTGCTGCAGCGCCTCGGCGTCGCGCCGCATCTCCTCGGCCGACCCGGCCACCCGATGGGCGACCGTCGAGATCATCCGCTCGATCTCGTTGGCGAGGCCGGCCATGGCCTCGCGCTGGCCCTGCTCGGCCCGCCGCTCGATCGCCTCCTGCTCCTCGCGCAGCCGGGCGTTCTCGACCGCATTGGTCTTGAACACCTCGACCGCCCGCGCCATCTCGCCGACCTCGTCGCCGCTGCCGGTCGCCGGCACCGCGGTCTCGAGGTCGCCGTCGGCGAGCCGGCGCATCGCCACGGTCAGCGCCGCCAGCGGCCGGGTGACGCTGCGGGTCGCCAGGGCGGCCGCCGCCAGCCCGAGCAGGATGGCCGCGCCGAGGCCGACGGCCAGCCACCGGGTGAGCCCGGCCGACACCCGCGTCGAGTTCGCCATGTAGTCGGCCGCCTGCGCCCGGGTGATCCCGATCAGCCCGGTCATCGCCTGGTCGATCCGGGCGATCAGCGGGTCGCCCCGCTCGCGCGTCAGGGTATCGGCGGCGAGCCGCTTGCCGGCGCCGACCAGTTCGATCACCTCCGCCCGGACCGGCGCCCAGGCGGCGAACGCCTCGCGGGCCTCGACGACCAGGGCCGGGTCGCCGAGGAACCGCTCCTCGACCACCGCCATCGCGTCGAACGCCCGCTCCTCGCCCTCCGCCAGTTCCGCGGCCAGCCGTTCCAGCAGCGCCTTGTCCCGCCGCACCTCGAGGACCGCCGCCATGGCGCGCCGCATGTCCAGGATCTCGCCGTTCGCCTCGAGGGCGGCATTGGTCACCGCCAGCGAGTGCCGGTAGAGCTTCTCGGTCATCGAGAACAGCGACTGCGACGCCCAGAACGCCAGGCCGCCGATGACGAGCAGCCCCAGCAGCACCACCGCGAAGCCACCGGCGATCCGGCCGCCGACCCGCAAACCCGTAGCCCGCATCGAAACCCCCAATTTTCTTTAAAATGTCAATTATTTAGGTCATTCGGATATTATTCATGCTGCGCTGCAATATGCCAAACCGTAAGCGACGCTCGGTGTCGTGCCCGGAGCATCGCGAAACCCGGGTCGAATCCGCCATGTCATCGTATTGCCAGCTGACATTGTAAACGTTTACGCTACCCCCGCCGGCTCCCCGCCGGCACAACCGCCGGCCGGATCGAGATCGGCGGACACGGCCTTTCGTCGCCAAGGGAGAGAAACATGACGCACCGCATCCGCCTCGCCGGCGCGCTGGTCGCCGCCGGCCTTCTCGCCGCCGCCACGGTTCCCGCCGCAGCCGAGGAGATCGAGCTGCACGGTGCCGTGCAGTTCGACGACAACCACGCCTTCAACAAGGCGCTGCTGAAGTTCGAGGAGCTGACCAAGGCCTGCTACGGCAAGCCGATCAAGTTCGTCCTGCACCGGAACAGCGAGCTCGGCCTCGAGAAGGACTACTTCAACTTCATGAGCAAGGGTGTGTCGGTCGACTACGCGATCGTCTCGCCGTCGCACATGTCGACCTACTCGAAGATGGCGCCGCTGATGGACATGCCGTTCCTGTTCCGCGACCTCGACCACTGGAACAAGGTGCTCGAGCAGGACGGTCTGGCGCCGATCGCCGAGGACGTGAAGAAGCGCGCCGACGTGATCCTGATCGGCTACGCCGGCGGCGGCACCCGCAACCTGATCGTCAAGCGCCCGATCACCAACATGGAAGAGCTGAAGGGCCTGCCGATGCGCGTCATGGGCGCGCCGATCCAGACCCGGATCTTCCAGGCGGTCGAGGCCGCCCCGACGGTGATCGCCTACTCCGAGGTCTACAACGCCATCCAGACCGGCGTGATCGACGCCGCCGAGAACGAGGCGGCCGGCATCGAGCAGATGAAGTTCTACGAGGTCGGTCCGGAGATCTCGCTGACCCAGCACGCCATCACGGTCCGGCCGATCGGCTTCAGCGGCAAGACCTTCCGCCGCCTGCCCGCCGACCTGCAGGACTGCATCATGAAGTCCGGCAAGGAAGCCGGGAAGCACGGCCGCGACATCGAGTCGTCGCAGGACGCCGCCAAGCTCGCCAAGATGGAGAGCGAGGGCAAGCTGAAGACCCACAAGTTCACCGAGCGCGGCAAGCTTCTGGAGCTGGCCGAGCCGGTGAAGAAGGCCTACGCCGAGGAGCTCGGGGCCACCGAGACGCTGGAGAAGATCAACAGCATCCAGTGACGGCGGACGACCGCCGCGTCGCCGGCAACATCCGCCCAGACAGCCGTCATCCCGGACGGCTTCCCCAGGGGAGCCGATCCGGGATCCACGGGGCGACGGGTGGGTCCCGGATGCGTGCCGCCGGTGGCGGCGCGCTCCGGGATGACGACAAAAGGGGGCGCATGCCTCCCGCCATTCTCGAACCCCGAGCGTCCGCTTCTCCATGACCCGAGTTCTCGACCACATCGACCGCGCCCTGCGGATCGCGATCACCGCGCTGATCGCGCTGCTGATCGTGCCGGTGACGCTGCAGATCCTGGCCCGCTACATCGACTTCGTGCCGCGCTACATCTGGACCGAGGAGGTCGCGCGGTTCTGCTTCGTTTGGATCATCATGCTGGGCGCGATGATCGCGGTGCGCGACGACAGCCATTTCGACGTCGACGTGCTGCCGCACCCGCGGACCGCCGCCGGCGAGGGCTGGGCCCGGCTGGTGGTCCACCTGATCATGTTCGCGCTGGCGCTGTGCTTCATCTGGTACGGCAAGCAGTTCGCCGACGAGGGCCTGCTGCAGTCGTCGGAGATCGCCGACCTGCCGATGATCGCGATCTACGCCGCCTGGCCGCTGGCCGGCGTGGTGTGGACCCTGTTCCTGATCGAAAAGCTGGCGACCGACATCCGCAAGATCCGTGGCGGCGGCGCGCAGGAGGATACCGATGTCGCCGGGTGAGGTCGCCGCCATCCTGTTCGGGACGTTCGGCGTCCTGGTGATCCTGCGGGTGCCGGTGGCGTTCGCGCTCGGGCTGGCCTGCGTGCCGGTGTTCTTCCTGTCGGACCGGCTGTCGCCGACCTTGCTGTTCGACCAGATGTTCGTCTCCTACAACTCGTTCGTGCTGCTGGCGGTGCCGTTCTTCCTGCTGGCCGCCAACCTGATGAACTCGGCCGGCATCACCCAGCGACTGATCGACCTGTCGAAGGCGCTGGTCGGCCATCTGCCGGGCGGGCTCGGGCACATCAACGTGGTGGTCTCGATGCTGTTCGCCGGCATCTCCGGCTCGTCGACCGCCGACGCCGCCGGCATCGGCTCGCTGCTGATCCCGCAGATGAAGAAGCAGGGCTACGATTCCAGCTTCTCGGTCGCCATCACCGCCTGCTCGTCGGTCATGGGCGTGATCATCCCGCCGAGCATCCTGATGGTGGTGTGGGGCGGGCTGATGTCGGTGTCGATCGGCGGCCTGTTCCTGGCCGGCGTGCTACCCGGCATCCTGATCGCCGGCTCGATGATGGGGCTGGTCTACATCTACGCGATCCGCCGCGGCTATCCGGTGTACGCCCGCTCGACCATGCCCGAGGTCGGGCGCGCGATCGGCAGCGCGGTACTGCCGCTGATGACCCCGCTGATCATCGTCGGCGGTATCGTCGGCGGGTTCTTCACCCCGACCGAGGCGTCGGTGGTGGCGGTGCTGTACGCCCTGGCGATCGGCCTGTTCGTGTACCGGACCGTGACCTTCCGGACCCTGCCGAAGGTGCTGTACGACAGCGCCCGGTTCGCCGCCATCTCGTTGTTCTGCATCGGCACCGCGTCGGCCTTCGGCTGGATCCTGGCGTTCTTCCAGATCCCGAAGGCGCTGGTGACGGTGATGGCGGCCTGGGGCAGCGGCCCGGTCGAGACCGGCCTGCTGGTCGCCGCCTCGTTCCTGATCGTCGGCATGTTCATCGACGCGATCCCGGCGATCATCATCCTCGGCACCGTGCTGTTCCCGGTGGCCCAGGCGGCCGGCATGCACCCGATCCACTTCGCGATCATCGGCGTCGTCTCGCTCGCCTTCGGGCTGGTGACGCCGCCCTACGGGCTGTGCCTGCTGATCGCCAGCTCGATCGGCCAGATCAAGCTGGTACACGCGCTGAAGGACGTCGGGATCATCCTGCTGCCGATGCTGGGCGTGCTGCTGTTCGTCATCCTGTTCCCCGAGGCGATCCTGGCGCTGCCCCGCCTGATCATGCCGAAGTTCATCGGCTGACCGCCGCACCGGGCACGTTTACCGGATCTTCACGACGACCTTACACCGGGGCTTAACGAACCGGGCGTAGGGTCACGGCGCTGGTATGGCAGCGTCGGGGGGCAGGCATGAAGCGCGGGCGGCGGGCGGACGGCGAAGGCACCCTGTCGCCGGACCTCCGGAAGGTCATCCGTGCGCACCGGCTGTGGCTCGATACCGACGGCCGCCGGGGCGCCCGGGCCGAGCTCCAGGACCATGACCTGCGCGACCAGGACCTGACCGGCGTTGAACTCAGCGGTGCCGACCTGACCGGCGCGGATCTCCGCGGCGCCCGCCTCGACCGGGCCCGGTTCCGGCTGGCTCGGCTGCGCGGCGCCCACCTGGACGGCGCCACCATCCGGGCCGCCTGTTTCGACGGCGCCGATCTCGGCCTGGCGGTGTTCGACCGGGCGCAGATCGCCGACACCCGCTTCGAGCCGATCCAGATCGTCGGCGACGACGGCGGTACGGTCCGCGCCGAATGGCCGGCCCGGCTCGGCGGCGCCCGGTTCCGGCGGGCCCGGATCACCGGCTGCTCGTTCCGGGGCGCCGACCTGCAGAACGTCAGCTTCAAGTCCGCCGAAATCGTCGACTGCGACTTCGAGAATGCCCGGCTGCAGCCGCCGAAGGCCGCCCCGGCCGCCAACCAGAACGGCAAGATCGGCCTCAGCGCGTGCGATCCGCGGGCGCTGCATGCCGCCCTCGGCCTGTCCGGCGCCGACCGCGCGACCGCCGCGATCCCGTCCGCGTCCATCCAGCACTCGCCTTGACGCGCGCGACCCGCTAAAACGGCGCCCTCGACAGAGGATGTCCGACATTCGGGGACGGCATGGATAACGTGGACGCGTTGCGCGCCGAGCTGCTGGCCGAGGTGGAGCAGGCCGGCGACCTGGAAGCGCTGGAGCAGGTGCGCATCGGCACCCTCGGCAAGAAGGGCCGGATCACCGAGCGCATGAAGACCCTGGGCGGGCTCGACCCGGACGCCCGGCGGGCCGCCGGCCAGGCGCTGAATGCCGTCAAGGACGCGGTCACCGCGGCGATCGAGACGCGCCGCGCGGCGCTGGCCGATGCCGCCCTGGACGCCCGCCTGGGGCGCGAGCGCATCGACGTCTCGCTGCCGCCCCGCCCGGAGCCGCACGGCCGCATCCACCCGATCACCCAGACCATCGACGAGCTGACGGCGATCTTCTGCCAGATGGGCTTCACGGTGGCCGAGGGCCCGGACATCGAGAGCGACTACTACAACTTCACGGCCCTCAACATCCCCGAGGACCATCCGGCGCGGCAGGAGCACGACACCTTCTACCTGCAGCCGGACGCCGAGGGCCGCCGCAAGGTGCTGCGTACCCACACCTCGCCGGTGCAGATCCGGGCGATGGAGAAATCGCCGCCGCCGATCCGCATCATCGTGCCGGGCCGCACCTTCCGCTCCGACCACGACGCCACGCACTCGCCGATGTTCCATCAGGTCGAGGGACTGGTGGTCGACAAGAAGACCCATATGGGCCACCTCAAGGGCTGCCTGATCGACTTCTGCCGGGCGTTCTTCGGGATCGACGACCTGCCGGTGCGGTTCCGGCCGTCCTACTTCCCGTTCACCGAGCCGTCGGCCGAGGTCGACATCGGCTGCTCGCGCAGGGGCGGCGAGCTGAAGATCGGCAACTACGGCGACTGGCTGGAGATCCTCGGCTCCGGCATGGTCAACCCGCGGGTGCTGGCGAACGCCGGCATCGACCCGTCCGAGTACCAGGGCTTCGCCTTCGGCATGGGGATCGAGCGCATCGCCATGCTGAAATACGGCATCCCGGACCTCAGGCCGTTCTACGACAGCGACCTGCGCTGGCTGCGCCACTACGGCTTCGTGCCGATCGCCCAGCCGACCATCGCGGGAGGGCTCTGAGCCATGAAGTTCACCTTGAGCTGGCTGAAGGCCCATCTCGACACCGACGCGTCGCTGACCGAGATCACCGACCGGCTGACCATGCTCGGACTCGAGCTGGAGGGCGTCGAGGACCGCGCGGCGGCGTTCAAGCCGTTCCGCATCGCCCATGTTGTCGAGGCGGTGCAGCACCCGAACGCCGACCGGCTGCGGGTCTGCAAGGTCGACGCCGGCGACGGGGTCGTGCAGGTGGTGTGCGGCGCCCCGAACGCCCGCACCGGCATGAAGGGCGTGTTCGCGCCGTCCGGCACCCACATTCCCGGCACCGGAATCGACCTGAAGAAGGGTGTGATCCGCGGCGAGGAATCCAACGGCATGCTGCTGTCCGAGCGCGAGCTCGGGCTGTCGGACGACCACGAGGGCATCATCGACCTTCCGGCCGACGCCCCGACCGGCGCGAACTGGGCCGAATGGGCCGGGCTGGACGATCCGGTGATCGACGTCGCGATCACCCCGAACCGCGGCGACTGCCTCGGCGTGCGCGGCATCGCCCGCGACCTGGCGGCCGCCGGCGTCGGCACCCTGAAGCCGCTCGACACCTCGCCGGTCGCGGGGACGTTCCAGAGCCCGCTGAAGTGGCGGATCGACCTGCCCTCCGGCCGCGAGCACCTCGCGCCGATCGTTGCGGGCCGCTACTTCCGCGGCGTCAGGAACGGTCCGAGCCCGAAATGGATGCAGGACCGGCTGCGGGCCGTCGGGCTGCGGCCGATCTCGGCGCTGGTCGACATCACCAACTACGTGATGCTCGACCTCGGCCGGCCGCTGCACGCCTACGACCCGGCCAAGGTGACCGGCGACCTGGTGATCCGGCTGGCCCGGCCCGGCGAGAAGTACCTGGCGCTGAACGGTCGCGAGTACGCGTTCGACGAGGACATGCTGGTCATCGGCGACGACCACGGCCCGGACGATCTGGCCGGCGTCATGGGCGGCGAGCGCTCGGGCGTGTCCGACGAGACCACCGACATGTTCCTCGAGGTCGCGATCTTCGACCCGACCTCGGTCGCCGCCACCGGGCGCAAGCTCGGCCTGCAGTCCGACGCCCGCTACCGGTTCGAGCGCGGGCTCGACCAGACCTCGCCGTTCTGGGGCGCCGAGGTCGCGACCCGGCTGGTGCAGGAGATCTGCGGCGGCGAGGCCAGCGAGCTGGTGGTCGCCGGCACCGAGCCGGACTGGCGCCGGCAGATCCCGCTGCGCCACTCGCGGATCGCCGGGCTGTGCGGCGTCGAGGTGCCGGAGGACGAGGCGAGGCGGATTCTCGGCGTGCTCGGCTTCGAGGTGTCGGGCGCCGGGGAGGCCACTTCCGTCACCCCGCCGCCCTGGCGCGGCGACATCGACGGCGAGGCCGACCTGGTCGAGGAAGTGGTCCGGGTGTTCGGCTACGACGAGATCCGGCCGGTGTCGCTGGAGCGCGACGGCAGCGTCCCGCACCCGGCACTGACCCCCGAGCAGAACCGGCGCCGGCTCGCCAAGCGGGCGCTGGCCGGCCGCGGCCTGATCGAGGCGGTGACCTTCTCGTTCCTGCCGGCGAAGCACGCCGCGCTGTTCGGCGGCGTCGGGGCGGAGCGCACCCTGGTCAACCCGATCAGCGCCGACCTGGACGTGATGCGGCCGGCGATCCTGCCGAACCTGCTGGCCGCCGCGGCCCGCAACGCCAACCAGGGCTATCCCGACCTGGCGCTGTTCGAGGTCGGCCCGGAATATGCCGGCGACCGCCCGGAGGACCAGGCCTGGGTCGCCGCCGGCCTGCGCCACGGCCGCACCGGCCCGCGCGACGTCCGCAAGGCCGACCGGGCGGTCGACGTGTTCGACGCCAAGGCCGACGCGGTCGAGCTGCTGGAGGCCCTGGAGGCCCCGACCGCCAACCTGCAGGTCACCACCGACGCGCCGTCCTGGTACCACCCGGGCCGCTCCGGCTGCCTGCGGCTCGGCCCGAAGGTGCTGGCCCGGTTCGGCGAGCTGCACCCGCGGATCCTCGAGGCCTTCGACCTGCGCGGCCCGGCGGTCGCCTTCGAGGTGCTGCTGGACGTGGTGCCGATGCCGAAGCGCAAGGGCCCGCAGAAGCCGCTGCTGGAGCGCATCCCGTTCCAGGCGCTGGTCCGCGATTTCGCCTTCGTGGTCGCCGAGGACGTCCCGGCCGACAAGGTGGCGCGGGCCGCCGCCGGCGCCGACAAGGCACTGATCGACGGGGTGCGGGTGTTCGACGAGTACCGGGGCAAGGGCCTGCCGGAGGACTCCAAGTCGATCGCGATCGAGGTCACCCTGCAGCCGCGCACGGCGACCCTGACCGACGAGCAGATCGAGGCGGTGGCCAGGAAGATCGTCGAGGCGGTCGGCAAGCACACCGGCGGCACGCTGCGCGGCTGAGCCCGGGCCCCGGTCCGGATGGGCGGTTGGCGTTGCGCTCCGCCCCCCGGTGGCCGAGGATAGGCGCTGCGTGACCACCGGACACCGTCTGCCTGAAGGGGGCCGATGGGCAAGGACGCCGCAACCTCGACCGACTGGCACTACGCGAGGTGTCCCTTGGACACCGCGCCCTGGCGGCTGGGGCCGTTCGAGGATCTCGTCGGGCTCTGGCAGGACCGGCGCGGCGGACGCCGGCTGCCGGCCCGCGCGGATTTCGATATCGAGGACTTCGCGTCCTGGCTCGGCCGGGTATTCATCGCCCGGATCGAGCGCGACCCGTTCGATCTCCGCTTCACCCTCTGGGGCACGCAGCTCCGCGACTGGTGGCGGGTCGACTACACCGGCCGGACCCTCGGCGAACTGTCCTCCAGCCCGGAGGCCTGGCAGATCGAGCGGCGCTATTTCCAGGCCATGGACGACGATCCGTTCCTCGGCATCGCCTCGGGGTATCTCACGCTGCACGGACGCGAGCACGTCAAGGTGGTGGCGCTCGACCTGCCGATGTCGGACGGCGGCGACCTGACCCACGTGATGTCCGCCCACATGCAGATCGGCGTCGCCCGGACGTTGTCGAACGTCCTGCCGGACTGTCCGCTGGTCGCGGTCGCCGGCACCGAGCGCTGACGCCTCTCGCCGCCGTCAGGGCCAGGGCTGGTGCAGCCCGACCGAGAGCGCGTGGAAGTCCGGGTGCTCGGCGTCGATCCGGCCGGTGCGCATCAGCCAGTCGATGACCACCAGGTTGCAGTTGTACTTGAACTCGTCCGAGGTCTCGACGATCCGCGCCACCTCGTCGACCGGCATCAGCCGGAACTCGTGGACCTCGCCGTCGACCGGCACCGGCGTGAAGTCCTCGGGCACCTGCAGGTCGTAGGACCAGAAGGCGTGCCGGCGCAGCCCCTGCGGCACCTCCATGGTGTAGCTGACCATCGACACCGGCCGGGCGCGGGCCGCCAGGGTCTCGGGAATGCCGGCCTCCTCGGCGCATTCCTTCAGCAGGTTCTCGCGCGCCGACAGGCCGGCCGGGTGGCCGCCGGCGACCATGTTGTCCAGCCGGCCGGGATAGGTGCTCTTGGTCAGCGCCCGGCGTGCCACCCACATCCGGGTTTCGGCACCGTCGCCGACCAGCCCGTTCAGGTGGAAGCCGCGGTTGACGATGCCGAACTCGGTCGCCACGCCGCGGTCGATCTCGAACAGCGGCTCCGCTCCCAGGCGCTCGATCACCGGATAGGCCTCGCCGCGCAGCCGGCTGATCACGCCGTCCTCCGCCAGCGCGGCCAGCGCGTCGGCGACCGCCCTGGTCCGGTCCCCGGGCGTGGTCAGGTTCGGCTCCAGGTGGACGAGATCCTCGAACACGTGGAACAGCGAGCCGAACCGCATCAGCTCCAGGCTGAGCGGCCGGCGGATCCAGCCGACCTTGGCCGGCCCGACATGGAACGGCACGAAGTCGGCGAGCGAGAACGCGTTGCAGGCGCGGACGTGGTCGAGAAAGGCCATGCAGCGTCTATGCCCCGGCGGCGTCCCCGCCGCAACCCTGCCCGCCGTCGTCCCGGGCCGCACCCCAGCCCCTGCCCCTCATCCCGGACGCCCCCGGAGCCCCTGCCCCTCATCCCGGACGACCCCGGCTCTGAGCCGGGGGCGATCCGGGACCCATCCATCGGCCGCAGCATGGGTCCCGGCTCACCGCTGCGCGGCGGCCGGGATGAGGAAAATGGGGAAACGGCCGTCACGCCTCAGGCGTAGCTCTTCTCGCTGGTCAGCACGCTGGTCACGGTGACCATCTGGCGGATCGCGTGGGCGATCAGCTCGGCCTTGGCGCGGTCGAGGCCGTCGACCTGCAGGTCGATCGTCAGCTCGTCACGGCGGCGGCCGCCCAGATCGCTGTGCCAGCGCTGCGGGATCATGCCGCGCTTGGCGAACAGTTCGAGGACCCGCGGCATGACCGACGGATCGGCGCCCGCCTGGATCGAGAAGCAGGCGACGCGCGGCAGCGGCTCGGCGGAAGGGGAACGGGCGGTGGAGCGGTTCAGACGCTCGGAAAGCATGGGGAATCTCCAACGATGTCGGACGGACGAACAGCACGGTCCCGGCCCTCTACGAGGACCGGGCGGCTAATTCGCCGACCGATGCGGAGCGACGCCCGCAGCTGGAGATCCGAATTCATGGGCAAGATAATTACGCGCGGCGGGAGACCCGGTCAACCGGCATCGTCACCCCAGCAGCCGCGACAGGGCCAGGTTGAGCTGGCTCATGCGCTCGTGGTCGCCGAACGCGGAGTCCGGGTGGTAGATCATCGCCAGCCGCCGCCACCGGCGCTTGACGGTCGTCGGATCCGGCACCGCGGTCGGCGGGAATCCGAGCACGAACAGCGCGTCGGAGCGGCCGGTGATGCCGCGCTCGAGCACCGGGGTGGCGAGGTCGGAGACCAGCTGGCGGAGCGTGGCGTTCTCCTCCGCCAGGCCGTCGCGGGCCTTCTCGACCGCCGCCTCGGCCCGGCGATCGGACGCCGTCACCAGGGCGAGCTGCGCTTCGCCCTCCGCCATCTGCAGCGCCAGCGCCAGCGCCCGGCGCAGGTCGGAATCGCGGTAACCCGCCGGAAGTCGCATCTGGATCCGCGGCTTGCGCTTCAGCACCCGGCCCCGGGACGCCCCCGACCGCAGCTCGATCGCCTCGCGGTCGGCCGGATCCGGCTCGCCGGGGTCCGGAACCCGCGCCAGCTGGTCCGGCCCGACCAGCAGCAGTACCGCACGCGCGAGATCGGCCGCGCTGGCGCCGCGCCGGGCCGCCAGATCGGCCACCCGATCGCGGAACCGCGACGAGCAGGGGACGATATAGGAGGCCCCGCGGGTGCCGGCGGGAGCGGAGGCGTCGGGCATGGTCCTACCACTTGTAGAGGCTGAGGCGCGAAAAACCGCCATATCTGGCCGTCGAGGCACACGGTACTCCGCCCGGCACTTCCGCGCAACCGCGTTCGGAGTTACGGTTTTCCGAGTCCGTTCCGCTCCGTCACCAAGATCCTAACTGTTCCCTAAATTTTTTGGTTAATTCCTGCGCCGAACAGCCTGTAAACGCATATGAAACCCGTGCTTCACACAAGCTTTCATCAAATCCCGAATATTGGTTTTCATATTTTTCAATAGATTACGGAATGAAACTGCATTTGTGCATCAGAACCGCGTCGCTTCCGAACCGATCGTGTTGCAGCGCAACCTGGACCGGCCGCGAATTCCGCGCCAAGGTGATGCAGTCTCAGCTCGGAGCCCGCCGATGACCGATACCTCCACCGCCGCGGCCGCCAACCCGGCGGACCCGGACACCCGCGCCCCCGATACCCGTACCCTGGACACCCGCACCCTGGACACCCGCACCCTGGACACCCGCACCCTGGCCCGTGCCGCCCTGCCGGCCGCCGACTCCGTGCTGGAGGCCGCCCGCCGCAGCGTCGCGGCGCGCTTGGCGCCGGGCGGCCGCCTGGACGGTGCCGCGCTGGAGGCCGAGCAGACCATGGCGCACGGCTTCGCCTGGCTCGCCACCACCGTCGAAGCGCTGCGCCAGACCCTGGCCTGGGCGGACCGGCTGGTGGAGACCGGACGGTTCGGCGACGTCGAGGCGGCATTGCTGGGGGTCGCGTTCGGCGAGTATCTGGGGCAGATCGCCGGCGGCATCCCGATGGCCCAGACCGAGATCGTGCGGCCGCACGATCTCGGTCTGGAGCCGGCGGATCTGGCGCCGCTCGGTTCCGACGCCTGCCGGCGGCTGATGCGCGAGGGCAACGGCCAGGCCGCCCGGGTGGCGCTCGCCGCCCTGCTGCACGACGGTCTCGAGAGCGGCGACCCGGACGGACTCGGCGACCACGGCCTGGACGAGACCCTCGGCATGGTGCGCGAACAGTTCGCCCGGTTCGGCGGCGAGCGGGTCGAGCCGTTCGCCCACGACTGGCACCTCGAGGACCGGCTGATCCCGATCGAGGTGGTCGAGGCGATGGCCGAGCTCGGCACTTTCGGGCTGACCGTGCCGGAGGAGTTCGGCGGGCTCGGCATGGGCAAGGAGGCGCTGGTGGTGGTCTCCGAGACCCTCAGCCGCGCCTATATCGGCGTCGGCTCGCTCGGCACCCGCTCGGAGATCGCCGCCGAACTGATCCGGCTCGGCGGCACCGACGCGCAGAAGGCGCACTGGCTGCCGCGCATCGCCTCCGGCGAGATCCTGCCGACCGCGGTGTTCACCGAGCCGAACACCGGCTCCGACCTGGCCCGCCTGCGCACCCGCGCCGTGCGCGACGGCGACGGCTACCGGGTGCACGGCAACAAGACCTGGATCACCCACGCCGCCCGCACCGACCTGATGACGTTGCTGGTGCGGACCGACCCGGCCGAGCCCGGGTACCGGGGCCTGTCGATGCTGCTGGCCGAGAAGCCGCGCGGTACCGACGCCGATCCGTTCCCGGCGGCCGGCATGACCGGCGGCGAGATCCGCGTGCTCGGCTATCGCGGCATGAAGGAATACGAGATCGGCTTCGACGGGTTCGCCGTTCCGGCCTCGTCACTGCTCGGCGGGGTCGAGGGGCAGGGCTTCAAGCAGCTCATGGCGACCTTCGAGAGCGCCCGCATCCAGACCGCCGCGCGGGCCCTGGGCGTCGGCCGCAACGCCCTCGAGCTGGGCCTTCGTTACGCAGCCGAACGGATCCAGTTCGGCCAGGCGATCCGGCATTTCCCGCGGGTCGCCGCCAAGCTGGCGCGGATGGCGGCGGAGCTGGCGGCGGCGCGCGCGCTGACCCTGTACGCGGCGCGCGAGAAGGACAGCGACCGGCGCTGCGACATCGAAGCCGGAATGGCCAAGCTGCTGGCGGCACGGGTCGCCTGGGCGGCGGCCGACGACGCCCTGCAGATCCACGGCGGCAACGGCTTCGCGCTCGAGTATCCGATCAGCCGGGTCTTGTGCGACGCCCGGATTCTCAACATCTTCGAGGGAGCCGGCGAGATCCAGGCCGGCGTCATCGCCCGTGGCCTGCTGACCCCGGGCCGGAACTGATCGCAGCCCCTTCGGCGGATCCGGAGTGGAACCGATGTCGAAGCGAACCGAAGCCGACACGCAGACCGCGCACCGACTGGCCGAGTTGTGGGAGGCGAACGCCGCGCTCTGGGCGCGGGCGATCAGCGAGGGCCGCATCCCGAGCCGCCGGCAGACCGATACGGCGATCCTGACGTCGATCTCCCGGCACGGCGGCGGCCGCGTGCTGGACCTCGGCTGCGGCGAAGGCTGGCTGGTGCGTCGGCTCAGCTCGGAGGTCGGCTGCCAGGTCACCGGCATCGACGGCTCGCCCGCCCTGATCGGGGCGGCCCGTCGGGCCCATCCGGGCGGCGACTACCGCCACATGACCTATGCCGACTTCGTTGCGGCCCCGGAAGCGGTCGGCGGGTCGTACGACGCGGTGGTGGTCAACTTCGCGCTGTTCGACGACCTCGCCCACGAGCTGCTGGCCGCCGCCGCCTCGCGCCTGACCCTGGGCGGCGCCCTGATCGTGCAGACCCTGCATCCGTGGTCGAGCGCCGCCGACGACTACAGGCACGGCTGGCGCATCGAGAACTTCGCCGACATCGCGACCGAGGGCGAGGCCTGGGTGCCGGTGCCGTGGTACTTCCGCACCCTCGAGGGCTGGGTCGCCCTGGTCCGCGACGCCGGGCTGACGGTGGCGGACCTGCGCGAGCCGCGCGACGCCCAGGAGAAGCTGCTGTCGCTGCTGCTGGTCGGCCGGCGGACCCGGTGACCCGCCGGCGGCTGTCCCGCGCGCGACGATCCGCCACGCCGTTCGGTCGGTTTCGGTATCGCCGGCACCGGCCGCGGGTCTATATCTCTAAGCCATGAACACGATCTTCACCGTCTTCCTGTTCCTCGCCATGGCCGCGACCGTGGGCGCCCTGGTGTGGGGCATCGTCGCGATGGCCCGCGGCGGCGACTTCAACGCCAAGTGGTCGAACAGGATGATGCGCTACCGCGTCATCTTCCAGGCCATCGCCCTGCTGGTGTTCGCACTGCTGCTGTCGCTGACCAAGGGCTGAAGCGCTCCATGGTCCGACTGACCCGCATCTACACGCGCGGCGGCGATCAGGGCCTGACCTCGCTCGGCGACGGCACGCGGGTCGCCAAGCACTCGGCGCGCCCGGCCGCCTACGGCACCGTCGACGAGGCCAATGCCGTGATCGGCGTGGCCCGGCTGACCGCGGCGGCCGACGGCGGCGACGCGACCGACGCCATGCTGGCCCGCATCCAGAACGACCTGTTCGACCTCGGCGCCGATCTGTGCACGCCCGAGCAGGAGAGCCCCAAGTACCCGCCGCTGCGCATCGTCGCCGGGCAGGTCGCCCGGCTGGAGGCCGAGATCGACGCGCTGAACGCCGAGCTGGCGCCGCTCGACTCCTTCATCCTGCCGGGCGGCAGGCCGACCGCGGCGCAGCTGCACCTGGCGCGCACCGTGGTCCGCCGGGCCGAGCGCGAGATCACCGCGCTGGCCGAGAGCGAGCCGGTCAACCCCGAGGCGGTGCGCTACGTGAACCGGCTGTCCGACCACCTGTTCGTGCTGGCGCGCTGGGTCAACGACCGCGGCGGCGGCGACGTCCTGTGGGTGCCGGGAGGCAGCCGGTGACCGACCGCCGTCCCCCGGCGCGTCGCCGCGCTGCACAAAAACTTCCGCCGCGTCACCTTGACACGCTTGGGGGCGCTTTCTAAAGAGCGGGGTCGCCCGGCGGTGATCGGCCGAACCCCCCGTACACGATCGAGGGAACCCATGAAGGTACTCGTCCCCGTCAAGCGGGTGATCGACTACAACGTCAAGGTCCGCGTGAAGGCGGATCAGACCGGTGTCGAGCTCGCGAACGTCAAGATGTCGATGAACCCCTTCGACGAGATCGCCGTCGAAGAGGCGATCCGCATGAAGGAGGCCGGCAAGGCCGCGGAAGTCGTGGCGGTCTCGGTCGGCCCGGCCCAGGCGCAGGAGACCATCCGCACCGCGCTGGCCATGGGCGCCGACCGCGGCATCCACGTGCTGCACGACGGCGAGGTCGAGCCGCTGGCGGTCGCCAAGATGCTGAAGGCGCTGGTCGAGAAGGAGCAGCCCGGCATCGTGATCCTGGGCAAGCAGGCGATCGACGACGACTGCAACCAGACCGGCCAGATGCTGTCGGCCCTGCTCGGCTGGAGCCAGGCGACCTTCGCCTCCAAGGTCGAGATCGGCGACGGCGAGCTGACCGTGACCCGCGAGGTCGACGGCGGGCTCGAGACCGTCAAGGTCAAGACCCCGGCGATCGTCACCACCGACCTGCGCCTGAACGAGCCGCGCTACGCGTCGCTGCCGAACATCATGAAGGCGAAGAAGAAGCCGATCGACCAGTCGACCCCGGCCGAGCTGGGCGTCGACCCGGCGCCGCGCCTCGCCACCCTCAAGGTGACCGAGCCGCCGAAGCGCCAGGGCGGCGTCAAGGTCGCCGACGTGGCCGAGCTGGTGTCGAAGCTGAAGAACGAAGCGAAGGTGATCTGAGATGAGCGCGCTTGTCTTCGCCGAGCATGAGAACGGCGCCCTGCGGCCGGCGACCCTGAACGCCGTCGCCGCCGCCGCCCAGATGAGCGACCAGGTGGTCCTGCTGGTCGCCGGCAAGGACTGCGGTGCTGCGGCCGAGGCCGCGGCCAAGGTCGCCGGCGTCTCGAAGGTCGTGAAGGTCGACTCCGCCGAGTACGAGCACACCCTGGCCGAGAACCTGGCCCCGCTGATCGCCGAGCTGGCCAAGGATCACAGCCACGTGGTGGCGGCGGCGACCACCGTCGGCAAGAACATCATGCCGCGGGCCGCCGCCCTGCTCGACGTCGCGCAGGTCTCCGACATCATCGAGGTGGTCGACGCCGAGACCTTCGTGCGGCCGATCTACGCCGGCAACGCGCTGGCGACCGTGAAGTCGTCGGACGCCATCAAGGTGGTCACCGTGCGCGGCACCAACTTCGAGCCGGTCGCCGCCGAGGGCGGCTCCGCCAGCATCGAGGACGCCGGTGCGGCGGGCGACGCCGGGCTGTCGAGCTTCGTCGGCCAGTCGCTGTCGAAGTCGGACCGGCCCGAGCTGACCAGCGCCCGCATCGTGATCTCCGGCGGCCGCGGCATGCAGAACGGCGAGAACTTCAAGATGCTGGAGGAAGTCGCCGACAAGCTGAACGCCGCCGTCGGCGCCTCGCGCGCCGCGGTCGACGCCGGCTTCGTGCCGAACGAGTACCAGGTCGGCCAGACCGGCAAGGTGGTGGCGCCGGATCTGTACATCGCGGTCGGCATCTCGGGGGCGATCCAGCACCTGGCCGGCATGAAGGACAGCAAGGTGATCGTCGCCATCAACAAGGACGAGGAGGCGCCGATCTTCCAGGTCGCCGACTACGGCCTGGTGGCGGATCTCTTCAAGGCGGTGCCGGAGCTCAGCCAGGCCCTCGACTAGGCCTGGCGTTTCCGGCCGGACGGGCGCGGGGAGCAGGCTCTCCCGCGCCCGGACAGGAGGAGCAAATGCGGCGCATCGGCGTGATCGGAGCCGGCCAGATGGGCAGCGGGATCGCCCATGTCTGCGCGGTCGCCGGGCTGGACGTCCGAATGGTCGACCTGGCCGAGGACGTGCTGTCCCGCGCCGTCGCGCTGGTCGAGCGCAACCTCGGCCGGCAGGTCGCGCGCGGCAAGCTGGCCGACGCCGACATGCAGGCCGCACTCGGCCGGATCACCACCGGCACCGACTACGCGGCACTCGGCGACTGCGACCTGGTGATCGAGGCCGCGACCGAGAACGAGGAGGTCAAGCGGGAGATCTTCAAGCAGCTGGTCCCGCACCTGAGCGCCGAGGCGCTAGTCGCCACCAACACCTCGTCGATCTCGATCACCCGCCTCGCCGCCGCCACCGACCGCCCCGGCCGGTTCGTCGGCATGCACTTCATGAACCCGGTGCCGGTGATGCAGCTGGTCGAGCTGATCCGCGGCATCCAGACCGAGCAGGCGACCTTCGAGGCGGTCAAGGAACTGGCCGAGCGGCTCGGCAAGACCGTCTCGGTGGCCGAGGACTTTCCGGCGTTCATCGTCAACCGCATCCTGCTGCCGATGATCAACGAGGCGGTCTACACCCTGTACGAGGGCGTGGGCTCCGTGGAATCGATCGACACCGCGATGAAGCTCGGCGCCAACCACCCGATGGGGCCGCTGGAGCTGGCGGACTTCATCGGCCTCGACACCTGCCTGGCGATCATGCACGTGCTGTACGACGGCCTCGCCGACAGCAAGTACCGGCCGTGCCCGCTGCTGGTGAAGTACGTCGAGGCCGGCTGGCTCGGCCGCAAGACCAAGCGCGGCTTCTACGACTACGGCGGCGACACCCCGGTCCCGACGCGCTGAATCGGGCGCCGGGTCGGGCCCTGTGCCGTCCGGCAAATCCCGTTTGCCAATCCAAGAAAAATGCCCCAGCGTGACTTTGTCGATCGCTGGACGTCGTGACCGAAGCCTGTCGAGTTCAAGGACTCGGTGCGCAGAGGCGGTGCATTTTCTTGGGAGGCGGGAATGAATAGGCGCATCTGGCTCGGCTCGGTGGCGGTGGCGGCGAGCCTCGCCCTGTCGCCGGCGGCCTGGGCCCAGCAGGCCAAGCAGGACTTCACCCTGGTCAACAAGACCGGTTACGCGCTCAGCGAGGTCTACGTCTCGCCGACCAAGTCCGACGACTGGGAGGAGGACATCCTCGGCCGGGACGTGATGGAGAACGGCGACTCGGTGCATATCAGCTTCCGCCGGGCCGCCAAGTCCTGCCTGTGGGACCTCAAGGTGGTCTACCAGGACGACGACTCCGAGTCGTACTGGGAGGAGATCGACCTGTGCTCGGTGTCGCGGATCACCATCATGTACGACCGCAAGACCGACACCTCGACCGCCACCTTCGACTGAAGCGACCGACGGCGCGGCCGCCCCGTCAGCGGGGAGCCGCGCCGATCAGCGCGACGTTGCCGTGCAGGTGCAGGACCTGCGACGCCATGCCGAGCGCCTCGAACCACGCCCGGTAGTCGTCGAGCCGCGCCGGCCGGTTGGTCTCCGACAGATCCGACTCGTAGGCCGCGAAGCCGTCGGCGGTGCGCATCGCCGCGCCGTGCACCCGCTCGATCCGTCGCCAGATCGCCTGCTGGGCCGGGAACAGGGCCGGTTCGGTCAGCCGGATCCGGTCGTACAGCAGGATCATGCCGTCCGGCGCCAGCCGCTGCCGGGCCCAGGCCAGGACCGCCTGCTTCCGCTCGTCAGCGAGGTCGTGGAAGGTCAGCGCGCTGACCACGAACCGGGCCCTGTCGAACGGCAGCCGGATCGCCTCCGGGTCGCCGAGGTCTCCCTCCACGAAGGCCACCCGCTCGCTGAACCGCGCCCGCCCCTCATCGAGCGAGGCACCCTTGCGATCGACGCCGATCAGCTTGAGGTCGTGGCGGCGCGCCAGCAGCAGGTGCTCCAGGTAGCCGGTGCCGCAGCCGAGATCAAGGACCGTGTCGCCCGGCTCGGCCAGGTCGGTCACGATCTCGACGAGCACGTCGAGCTGTTCGCCGCGGGTCGGATGGCCACCAATCGGATCGTGCACGGATTCTCTCCTGAGTCTCAGAGGGTTGGGCGACGAGCTCGGGTTATCGGGATTTATTCTTGATTTTAGATAAAGTTTTTTGTATCTCCAGACTCGCCTAGAACTCCTTCAGAACGAGGGAATCATGATGACCAGAATGGTTACGGACAAGGCGCTCGCCTTGCTGACTCAATCGGTTGCCGACATCGTCGGCGACGAGACCAAGATCGCGACCGCCCTGTCGAGAGCGATTCACAGCGGAAGCCCGATGGACATGTTGATGGCCCAGGCTTCCTTCGACGACCTGGACTCGACGGTTCGCCGCCAGATCCAGGGCTACGCGCTGAAGCTGGCCGGTGGCACCATGCACTGAGCGGGCTCGGCGCCGGACCCGTCGCCGCGGAACTCCTGACACCGCGTCGGCTGTCCCCCCGGCCGGCCGACGCTCCGGCCGGGGGACACCCCCCGGGAAGGGCGCGAACCGGGCCGGCCGACAGGCCGTCACTGCGCCGCGATTTCGAGGCCGAGTTCCCGGTAGCAGCGGGCGGCGCCCGGGTGCAGCGGGACGTCCACGCCGTCCAGGGCGTTCTCCAGCCGGATCTGCCGGCCGGCGGGGTGGCCGCCGTCCAGCAGCACGCGGGTGGCATCGTTCCACAGCGCTCTGCAGATGGCGTAGACCTGCTCCTCGGGGGCGTCCGCCGACACCACCCACTGCGCACCGACCCCGATGCTCGGGATCTCCGGCGCGCCCGGCCAGTAGGTGTCGGCCGGGATCGGCGAGCGCGACAGGAACGGGTGCTTGGCCAGGATCGCCTCGACCGGCGGGCCTTCGATCGGCAGCAGGTCGACGATGCCGGGGGCCGCGAGGTCGGCCACCACGTTGGTCGGTACGCCGGCGACCAGGACGAAGGCGTCGAGCTCGTCGCGCTGGATCAGCGACGCCGCCGGCCCCGGCTTGAGATACTCGGCGACCACGTCGGTCTCCGCGACGCCGTACGCCTCCAGCACCATGCGGGCCATCAGCAGGGTCCCGGACCCGGGCTCGTCCAGCGACACCCGCTTGCCGGCCAGGTCCCCGACGCCGGTCACCCCGGCGCCGCGGCGGACCACGATCTGCATGCGCTCGGCATACAGGTTGGCGATGACGCGGAGCTTGTCCATCGGCGGCCGCCCGGCGAAGGTCCGCGACCCGTAGTAGGCGTCGTGCACCACGTCGGCCTGCGCGAACCCGGACTCGATCCCGCCGTTCTGGATCGCCTCGACGTTGGCGACCGAACCGTGCGACGAGACCGCCGCGGCGATCAGGTTCGGCACGCCGCAGCTGCCGCCCTGGCCGCACGGCCGAGACCCCGCCGGATTCGAGATCGCGTTCCCGATGATCGCCCCGATCGGGTAATAGGTGCCGTTGACCCCGCCGGTCGCGATCCGGAAGAAGGTCAGCTCCGTCTCCTGCGCGCTCGCCGCCCCGGCCGAGGCCGCCACCGCGCCCCCGAGCGCGCCCCCCAGCGCCAGCATGCGCCCCAGTCGGCCGAGCGCCCCCATCACGTCGCCTCCGGTTTGTCGAGATAGTGCAGGATCAGGGCCTTGGCCTCGGGCGAGTCCCATTCGGCATCGCCGAGCATACGGCCGACGACCCGGCCCTCGGCGTCGATCAGCACCGAGGTCGGCAGCCCCGAGGTTCCGAACGCCCGCGCCAGCTCGGACTTCGGATCGGCGGCGGTGCGCAGGGTCGCGATGCCGAGGCGCTCCAGGAACGGGGCGGCCACGTCGAGCCCCTTGCGATCGACCGAGACCAGCAGCACCTGGAACCGCTCGCCGCCGAGCGCGGCCTGCAGGCGATCGAGCGACGGCAGTTCCTTGACGCAGGGCGCGCACCAGGTGGCCCAGAGATTCAGCAGAACCAGCCGGCCGCGGTACGCGTCGAGCTTGATGGGCCGGCCGTCCGGGTCTAGGAAAGCGGTGCTCGGGGCGGGTTTCGGCTCGGCGAGCGGTTCGTAGGCGCCATAGCCCCCGGTCAGGGGCGGCGGGCCGCCGGCCGCTCCCACGGCCACCACCGCGCCCGCGAGCACCGCGGCGACCAGCGCGGCCGTCAGGCCGAGGCGCCACGGGGATCGAGCGATGCGCCAACCGGAACCCGTCATGACCGATCAATCTCCCGCCGCTAGCCAACCCGAAAGCCGGACGAACGAACTCTGGGGCGGGCGCTTCGCGTCCGGTCCCGCTGAGGTGATGGAGCGCATCAACCCGTCCATCGACTTCGACCGACGATTCTGGCGGGAGGACATCCAGGGCTCGAAGGCGCATGCCGAGATGCTGGTGGCCCAGGGCATCGTCTCGGCCGCGGACGGCGCCGCCATCGCCAAGGGTCTAGATGAGATTTGGGGCGAAATCGAGTCCGGGCGGTTCAAATTCTCGCGCGCGCTCGAGGACATCCACATGAACGTGGAGTCGCGCCTGCGCGAGGTCGTCGGCGAGCCGGCCGGCCGGCTGCACACCGCCCGCTCGCGCAACGACCAGGTCGCGCTCGACATGAAGCTGTGGTGCCGCGGCGCCATCGACGACCTGGAGGTCGAACTGAAGGCGCTGCAGGCCGCGCTGATCGACCAGGCCGAGCGGCACGCCGACGCCGTGATGCCCGGCTTCACCCACCTGCAGGTGGCGCAGCCGATCACCTTCGGCCACCACATGCTGGCCTATGTCGAGATGTTCGGGCGCGACCGCGGCCGCCTCGCCGACTGCCGCCGCCGCCTCAACGAGAGCCCGCTCGGCTCGGCGGCGCTGGCCGGCACGCCGTACCCGATCGACCGCTTCCGCACCGCCTCGGCCCTCGGCTTCGACCGGCCGACGGCGAACTCGCTGGACTCGGTGTCGGACCGCGACTACGCGATGGAGCTGATCGCCGCCGCCGGCATCTGCGCCGTCCACATGTCGCGGCTCGCCGAGGAGCTGGTGCTGTGGACCACCGCGCAGTTCCGGTTCGTCCGGCTGTCCGACGGGTTCTCGAGCGGCAGCTCGATCATGCCGCAGAAGCGCAACCCCGACGCCGCCGAGCTGGTGCGCGGCAAGGCCGGCCGGGTGCTGGGCGCCTTCACCGCGCTGTCGCTGGTCATGAAGGGCCTGCCGCTGGCCTACAGCAAGGACATGCAGGAGGACAAGGAGCCGGTGTTCGACGCGATCGACACCCTCGGCCTCTGCATCGCCGCCATGACCGGCATGATCGCCGACATGGAGGCCAATCCGGCGGCCATGCGGCGCGCCGTCGAGGCCGGCTTCCCGACCGCGACCGACCTCGCCGACTGGCTGGTGCGCGAGGCCGGCCTGCCGTTCCGCGACGCCCACCACGTCGCCGGCCGGCTGGTCAAGGAGGCCGAGACCCGCGGCTGCGGCCTCGCCGACCTGCCGCTCGACGTCATGCAGGCGGCACACCCGGCGCTCGACGAGCGGATCTACCAGGTGGTCTCGGTCGAGGCCTCGGTGAACGCCCGCACCAGCTACGGCGGCACCGCGCCGGAGCGGGTCCGCGAGCAGGTCGCCGAGGCCCGCCGGCGGTTCCTGGACGGGGGCGGGTCGTGACCCGGGTACTGGTGATGACCGCGGTGCTGGCGGCGCTGGCGCTGGCCGGCCCGATCGGCTGCGGGAAACGCGGACAGCTGGAGCCGCCGGCCGGCAAGCCGTCGACCTATCCGCGCTCCTATCCCGCCAACTAATCCCGCCGACCAACCGCCCAACCCTCACCGACGGGGACCAGCATGCAGGGCTTCGAGATCCGCGACGGGGCACTCGCCGTCGAGAACGTGCCGCTCACGACCATCGCCGAGCAGGTCGGCACGCCGGTGTTCGTGTACTCCGCCGGCGCCATCCGGGCGCGCTACCGTGCACTCTCCGACGCCCTGGCGCCGGTCGGTGCCGCGATCCACTACGCGGTCAAGGCCAACAGCAACCAGGCGGTGATCTCGCTGCTGCGCGAGATGGGCGCCGGCGCCGACGTGGTGTCGGGCGGCGAGCTGGCGCGGGCGCTCGCCGCCGGCGTGCCGGCCGACCGGATCGTGTTCGCCGGGGTCGGCAAGACCCGCGAGGAGATGGCGGCCGCGCTCGACGCCGGCATCCACCTGTTCAACATCGAGTCCGAGCCGGAACTGGAGATGCTGGCCGAGGTCGCGCGCTCCAAGGGCGCGACCGCGCGGGTCGGCCTTCGGGTGAACCCTGACGTCGACGCCAAGACCCACGCCAAGATCACCACCGGCAAGGCCGAGAACAAGTTCGGCGTGCCGATCGAGCGGGCACCGGTGTTCTTCGCCCGCGCCGCCGAGCTGGACGGGGTCGAGGCGGTCGCCCTGTCGGCCCATATCGGCTCGCAGCTGCTCGACCTGGAACCGTACCGCCAGACCTATGTCCGGCTGCGCGAGATGGCCCTGGCCCTGCGCGCCGAAGGCTACGGCCTGACCCAGCTCGACCTCGGCGGCGGGCTCGGCATCGGCTACCACGGCCAGGAAGGACCGGACCCGCAGGCACTGGCCGCGATAATCCGGGAAGAACTCGGCGACCTCGGACTGGAGCTGGCGGTCGAGCCCGGGCGCTGGCTGGTCGGCGCCGCCGGCGTGCTGCTGGCCCGGGTGATCCTGGTCAAGCAGGGCGTCACCAAGCGGCACGTGGTGGTCGACGCCGCCATGAACGACCTGATCCGCCCGACCCTTTACGACGGCTATCACCGGATCCAGCCGGTGACCGGTTGCGACCGGCCGGATGCCGGGCCGGCCGACGTGGTCGGGCCGATCTGCGAGTCCGGCGACTACCTGGCCAAGGACCGGCCGCTGCCGGCGGTCGAGGCCGGCGAGCTGCTGGCGGTGCGCGACGCCGGCGCCTACGGGGCGGTGATGTCCTCGACCTACAACGCCCGGCCGCTGGCGCCGGAAGTGCTGGTCGACGGCGACCGCTGGGCGGTGATCCGGCCGCGCCAGCCGGTCGAGGCGCTGATCGGCCTGGACCGGGTGCCGGACTGGATCGGACGCTGACCGGAAGGCGCGGTAGCGGGGCACCGGGCACCGCCGGACGGCCGATGGGCGGCCCGCCCGGCCCTTGACCGTGGCCGGGCGGCACCCGACACTGTAGGCAGTCGCGACCGCTCGACGCAGCCGTGAAAGGGGGCTGACCCGGCGGTGTTCGGTCGCCCACCGCCGTTTGCGGAGTGCTGCCGTGCGCCCCACCGAGGTCCCGTCCGACCGGACGCCGCCCCGCCCCTCCAACCGCGTTGCCCGCAAGCTGGCACTCGCGCGCGCGGTCGTCGCCTGGGAGCGGCTGTGGCCGTCGGTCTGGGTCCCGCTGACCCTGATCGCGGCATTCCTCGGACTGGCGCTGCTGGGCGCCCCCTCGGCCATCGGCGAGGCGACCGGCGGCTGGGGCCACCTGGCCCTGCTGGCCGGCTTCGCGGTCGCCATCCTGTGGACCGCCCGCCGCGGGATCGTGGCGTGGCGGGCGGCCGCCGTACCAGCCGGCCGCCGATGCCGACGCGGCCCGTCGGCTGGAGCGCGACAGCGAGCTGGCGCACCGCCCGGTGTCCAGCCTGGGCGACCGGCTGGCCGCCGGCCAGGACCCGATGGCGCAGGCGCTGTGGGAGGCCCATCGCCGGCGCCAATCCGACCGCCTGTCGGACCTGCGGGTACGGGCGCCGGAGCCGGCGATGGCGCGCCTCGACCCGTTCGGGGCCCGCACCGTCGTCGGTCTCGTCCTGGTGGCCGGGCTGGCGGTCGCCGCGACCGATCCGTTCGGCCGCCTGGCCGAGGCGTTCCAGCCGACCCTGAGCCCGCTCGCCGAGACCCCGCCCCCGACCCTCGACGTCTGGATCAACCCGCCGGCCTATACCGGCCGGCCGCCGATGCTGCTGGCCCGCGCCGGCCAGGCCGACGGGCCGGTGGCTGCGGCGGCGGCCGACAGTGTGCCGAGACGGCTGGCGGTGCCGACCGGCGCGACCCTGCTGGCCCGGGTCAACGGCGGCGACGCCGTGCCGAACCTGGCGCTGGCGACCAGGGGCGGCGAGACCGCCCGGCCGTTCGAGCGGGTCGCCGAGAAGGCCTACCAGATCGAGACCGCGATCACCGAAGGCACCGCGCTGGCGATCCGCCAGGCCGGCGACGAGCTGGCCGCCTGGACCATCAACGTGCTGCCGGACCTGAAGCCGACCGTGAGCTTCGCCGAGCCACCGCAGCCGACCGAGCGTGCCGCCCTGATGGTCCACTACAACGCCAGCGACGACTACGGCCTGGCCGGCGTCGAGGCCCGCATCCGGCGCCTCGAGTCGACCGGCGAGCCGACCGCCGAGGACCCGGTCGTGCTGGCGATGGCGCTGCCCGGCAACGGGCTCGAGGCGGCCGACGCCAAGGACTTCCACGACCTGACGCCGCATCCCTGGGCGGGCCAGCCGGTGGAGATGACGCTGGTGGCCCGCGACGAGGCCGGCCAGGAGGGCCACAGCGAGCCGGTCAAGCTGATCCTGCCGGAACGCCTGTTCAACCACCCGGTCGCCCGGGCGATCATCCAGCAGCGCAAGCGCCTGATCACCGAGCCGCGGGAGAAGACCGACATCGCCGAGGTGCTGATGTCGCTGGCGGCCCGGCCGCAGCACTACTTCGACGACGTGGTCACCTTCCTCGGCCTGCGGCTGGCCGCCGGCCGGCTGGTCATGAACGACCTCGCGCCGGCGATGATCGCCGAGGTGCAGTCGCTGCTCTGGGACATCGCGCTCCGGGTCGAGGACGGCGAGATGTCGCTGGCCGAGCGCGAGCTGCGCGAGCTCGAGCGCCGGCTGATGGACCTGTTGGCCCAGGACAACCCGGACCAGCAGGAACTCGAGCGCCTGATGGACGAGCTGAAGCAGGCGATCGACAAGTACCTGCAGGCGATGATGGAGCAGATGCAGCAGCAGCTGCAGAACGGCGACCAGCAGCAGGCACAGGAGATCGACCCGAGCCAGATGGTCGAGCGCCAGGACCTGATGGACATGCTCGAGCGGGCCCGCGAGATGATGAAGGCGGGTGCCAAGGACGCCGCCCGCCAGCTGCTGTCGCAGCTGCGCGAGATGATGGAGAACCTGCGGGCCGGCCGGCCGCAGATGATGTCGCCGGAGCAGCTGGCGGCGCAGGAGATGATGCGCCAGCTGCAGGAGCTCGCCGAGCGCCAGCAGCAGCTGATGGACCAGACCTACAAGCAGCACCAGGAAGGCTCGCCGCGCGACGGCCGCGACATGGGCCAGATGGGGCAGATGCCCGGCCAGCCGCGCGACGGCCGCGGCATGCGCCCCGGCCAGCGGCCGGGCGAGCAGGGCCAAATGGGTGACGGCCAGCCGCGCGACGCCGACCGCGGCGGCCGGCGCGGCCAGCCCGGCACCGGCAACGACGCCACGCCGGAGGCGCTGGCCCGCATGCAGGAGCAGCTGCGCCGCCAGCTCGGCGAGTTCATGCGCAAGCTGGGCGAAGGCCTCGGCCAGATCCCGCAGCCGTTCGGCGAGGCCGAGCGCGCCATGAAGGACGCCACCGACGCCCTCGGCCGGGCCCAGCCGGGCGAGGCGGTCGGCCCGCAGGGCGACGCGGTCGAACGCCTGCAGGACGGCGCCCAGGCGCTGTCCGAGGCGATGCGGCAGAACCAGCAGGCGAACGGCGGCGCGGCCCCCGACCCGAACGCCCAGGGCCAGTCCGAGGGCGACCGCCGCCAGGACCCGCTGCGCGACCGCCCGAACCAGGGCTACGCGGTCGACGAGAGCGGCGTCGAGGTTCCGGCCGAGAGCGACCTGCAGCGCGCCCGGCGGATTTTCGACGAGCTGCGCAAGCGCTCCGGCGACCGCAGCCGCCCGGAACTCGAACTCGACTACATCGAGCGCCTGCTGAAGCGGTTCTGAAGCCTCGTCGCGCCGTGGGTCCCGGCTCTCCGCGGCGGTGCCGCTACGGCCGGGATGACGTCAGGGAGGGAAAGCGACGTTCCCACTCCCTGACGTCATCCCGGACCGGACGCCGCAGGCGGAACGGCTCCGGGACCCGCGAGGCGGCGAACGCTCGGCCGACACCCCGGCCTCAGTAACCGATCCCGCCCTCCGGACGGTCGTTGGTGAAGGTCACGTGCACCCTGGCCGCGGCGTCCGACGCCGCCGCCAGCTCGGACTGGAAGCGGCCGGTGTCGCCGGGCAGCAGCTGCGGGGCCTCGGCGGTGAACAGCCAGGACTGCAGCTCCGTGCCGTGCGCGTCGAGCACGGTGCCGCGCAGCGCCGGCAGGCTGCGCAGTCCCTCGGTCGGGTTGTGGATCTCGCCGGCCACCACCAGCAGCGTCACCGCCCCTTCCTGGCGGCGCTGGACATAGACGTTCTGCAGGACCAGGCCCTCGCCCGGGACCGGCACGTGCAGGCCGACGGTGTCGTACAGGAGCGCGCTCGCCGGCCAGATCTCGACGAAGGCGTCGCGCCCGGCGAACAGCACGGCCGGAATCGCCACGGTCGCCGCCGCCAGCACCAGCAGCGGGATCGGCAGCCTGAGCTTCGGCCGCTCCGGCGGCCGCGGCCCCCGGAACCGCGAGACCCCGCCGAGCGGCGGCGGCTCCATGCCGGCGGTGTCCTCGTCCGCCCGCAGCCCGCCCTCGTCCTCGAAATCGTCCGCCGGCGGCGTCTCCTCGAAGGCCTCCTCGGGCTCCGGCGGCGGCTTCGGCCTGGCCTTGGGCTTGGGTTTCGGCTTGGACTTCGGCTTCGCCTTGGCCGGCGGCGCGTCGGCCACCGGCTCCTGGAACCACTGGTGCCCGCACTTGCTGCAACGCAGCTTCCGGCCGGTCGTCCCGATCGCCGAATCCGGCACCTTGAACTTCGATTCGCATTCCGGGCAGGTGACCCGCATTCGCCGCCTCGTCGACCGATCCGCGGCGCGGAGTATAGCGCGGGCGCCCTGCACCGCCATGGCCGCGTCGCGTCGGTTCTGCCGAGGCCCGATTTCCGAGCGGCCGCCGTCTTTCTTTCGCCACCGCATTCGTCCAGGATGCGGCCTGCCTAAGGGAAATCGGCGCCGGCCGGCGCCCGAAGCCGCAAGGGGCGAGGAGCCAGGTGGTCCGCTTCGAGAACGTGTTCATGCGCTACGACGGCGGGCCCGTCATCCTGCGCGACGTGTCGTTCGAGCTCGAGCCTGGCAGCTTCCACTTCCTGACCGGCGGCAGCGGCGCCGGCAAGTCGACGCTGCTGCGCCTGATGTACCTGGGAGCCAGGCCGGTATCCGGCCGGGTCCACCTGTTCGATCGCGACATCTCGAAGATCCGGCGCTCGGAACGTCCGGCGATGCGCCGGCGGGTCGGCGTGGTGTTCCAGGACTTCAGGCTGATCCCGCATCTCTCGGCGCTCGACAACGTGGCGCTGCCGCTCAGGATCGCCGGCACCCGCGAGGCGCTGATCCGCGAGCACGTGCCCGAGCTGCTCGCCTGGGTCGGCCTCAGCGGCCATCTCGACGCCCTGCCGGCGACCCTGTCCGGCGGCCAGCAGCAGCGCATCGCCATCGCCCGGGCGGTGATCGGCCGGCCGAGCCTGCTGCTGGCCGACGAGCCGACCGGCAACGTCGACGACCGGATCGCGATCCGGCTCCTCTACCTGTTCGAGGAGCTGAACAAGATGGGCACCACCGTGCTGATCGCCACCCACAACGAGTCGCTGGTCCGGCGGTTCGACCATCCGCGCCTGCACCTCGAAGGCGCCCGCCTGACCCGTGCGACGGTGCGCGGCGCCACCGTTTCGGCGCCGGCCGGCGCCGCGGCGCGGCCGGGCTGAGCGGGGCGGGGCCGGCCATGTGGGGACGCAACGACTTGGCGCTGGGGCGCGACCCGTCAACCCGCTTCCTGCCGGGGCTGCTGGCGGTGCTGGTGTACCTCGCCGTGCTGGCCGCGATCGGCGGGCTGACGGCGCTGGGCTTCGTCGAGGACTGGGACCGGCGGCTGAGCGGGACCATGACCGTGCAGATCCCCCCGGTGGTCGGCGCCCAGGCCGAGGCCTCGCGCGAGACCGCGGGCGAGCGCCGCGACGCCGTGCTCAGGCTGCTGCGGGTGACCCCCGGCATCGCCGACGCCCGGCCGCTGAGCGGCGCCGACGCCGCCGCCCTGCTGGAGCCGTGGCTCGGCCCCGAACTGGTCGGCACGCTGCCGATGCCGATCCTGGTCGACGTGCGGCTCTCGCCGGGCCAGCCGCTCGACCGCGACGCGCTCGCCGAGCGGCTGGAGAACGCCGCGCCCGGGACCACGCTGGACGACCACGCGCGCTGGCTGGCCGAGGCCCAGGCGATCGGCCGCTCGATCGCCGCCACCGGCCTGGTGGTCATCGTCCTGGTGTCGCTGGCGGCGGTGCTCGCCGTGGTGTTCGCGGTGAGGACCGGGCTCGGCGTGCACCGCGACGAGATCGAGATCCTGCACCTGATCGGCGCCCCCGACCGGTTCATCGCGGCCCAGTTCCAGCGCCACACCGGCCGGCTGGCCCTGGTCGGTGCGGTGATCGGCGCCGTGCTCGCGGCCGCCACCCTGGCCGCGCTGCAGTGGACCGCCGCCCGGGCGGCATCCGGCACCGGGCCGGCCGGGCTGGCGTCGCTGCTGTCGTCGATCGAGTTCGGCCTGCGCGACTGGATCGCCCTGGTCGCCCTGCCGGTCGGCGCCGCCCTGATCGCAACCGTCACCGCGCGGGCGTCCGTCCTGGTCGCGCTCGCCCGCCTGCCCTGAGCCATGGCACGCCGGCGCTACCGCTTCCGTCGCGAACCCCGGCGGCCGCGCTCCGGCATCCGCCTGGCGGTGCTGGTGGTCGTGCTGTCGCTGGCGGTCGCCTGGAGCGTCGGGCTGGTGCGCTACGCCAACCGCATCCCGATGCACAGCACACCGCCGACGACGCAGGCCGACGCGATCGTCGTGCTGACCGGCGGCAGCAAGCGGATGGAGGCCGGCGTCGAGCTGCTGACCGCCGGGACGGCGCCGGTGCTGTTCGTCTCGGGCGTCGACCACCGGGTCGATCCGGCCCGGGTCCGGGATCTGGTTCCGGGCGTCGGCGCCAGTCTCGACCAGGCCACCATCGACTGCTGCATCGTGCTCGGCTACGGCGCCTCCGACACCCTGGGCAACGCCCGCGAGACCGCACTTTGGGCACGCGCCACCGGCCGCAAGTCGCTGGTGCTGGTGACCTCGAACTACCACATGCCGCGCGCCTGGATCGAGTTCGAGCACGCGCTGCCGGAGATCGCGCTGGTGCCCTTCCCGGTGGTGCCGGCCGACGTCCGGGTGAACGCCTGGTGGCGCTGGCCCGGAACCTTCGGCCTGATCGCCGGCGAGTGGACGAAATACGTCTTCGCCCGGGTCAGGATCGCATTGGCCGAACTGGTCGCCTCGCCGAGAATCGGCGACGCGAGAACGGAATAGGAACGAATAAATTGCTCACCCGGTCGCGGGCACCTATCTTATAAGGCCGCCTCTGATCCCGAAGGTGTGAGATGCAGGATCCGGCGCCGATCAGTCGACAGATCTGGGACATGAAGTACCGGCTGCGGGTCGACGGCCAGCCGGCCGAGGCGACGCCGGAGGACACCTGGCGGCGGGTCGCCGATGCGCTCGCCGAGGCCGAGGCACCGGAGCAGCGCGAGCGCTGGGCCGCGCGCTTCTACGAGGCGATGGAGGGCTACCGGTTCCTGCCGGCCGGCCGGATCCTCGCCGGCGCCGGCACCGGCCGCTCGGTGACCCTGTTCAACTGCTTCGTCATGGGCACCATCCCCGACTCCATGGAGGGGATCTTCGACTCCCTGAAGGAGGCCGCCCTGACCATGCAGCAGGGCGGCGGCATCGGCTACGACTTCTCGACCGTGCGGCCGCGCGGCGCGCCGGTGAAGGGCGTCGGCGCCGACGCCTCCGGCCCGCTGTCGTTCATGGACGTCTGGGACGCCATGTGCCGCACCATCATGAGCGCCGGCTCGCGGCGCGGCGCGATGATGGCGACCCTGCGCTGCGACCACCCGGACATCGAGGAGTTCGTCGACGCCAAGCGCGACCCGACGCGGCTGCGGATGTTCAACCTGTCGGTCCTGGTGACCGACCCGTTCATGGCGGCGGTCGAGGCCGATTCCGACTGGGACCTGGCCTTCGAGGGCACGGTGTTCCGGACCGTGAAGGCGCGGGCGCTGTGGGACCGCATCATGGCCGCGACCTACGACGTGGCCGAGCCCGGCGTGATCTTCATCGACCGCATCAACCGGCGCAACAACCTGCACTACTGCGAGACCATCGCGGCCACCAACCCGTGCGTCACCGCCGACACCTGGGTGCACACGGCCGATGGACCTGCGCTGGTTCGGGACCTGATCGGGCGGCCGTTTACCGCCCTGGTCGACGGCAAGCCGCACAGGAGCGGGCCGCAGGGCTTCTTCGCGACCGGGACGAAGCCGGTCTTCCGCCTCGACACCGTCGAGGGGCCGTCGTTGCGGCTGACCGCCGATCACCGGGTCCGGCGAGTTGCCGTTCGGACCCGCTGGCGGATCGAGAGCGAGTGGACGGCAGCCGGCGACCTGTGCGAGGGCGACGAGATCCTGGTGCACGACCACGGCGACGCGGTCGCGTGGAGCGGGGCCGGAACCTTCGACGAAGGCTACCTGCTCGGGTTGCTGCTCGGCGACGGGACGCTGAAGAGCGACAAGGCGGTGCTTTGCGCGTGGCCCGGCCGGGCGGTCGTCAACGGTACCGTCGAGCGCCCCGGCGTGCTGGCGATCATGGTCGAGGCAGAGAGGGCGGTCCGCGGCCTGGGGCACCGCAATGATTTCGCCGGCTGGATGCCGGTTGCCGATCGCGGCGAGCGACGGCTGTCGACCGCAGCCCTCAAGCGAGTTGCCGAGCGTTTCGGAATGAGGCCCGGCGCCAAGGCCGTCGCGCCGCCGGTGGAGCGCAGCTCCTCGGACTTCCACCGCGGATTCCTGCGCGGCCTGTTCGACGCCGACGGCAGCGTGCAGGGCGATCAGACCAAGGGCGTCAGTGTCCGGCTCGCGCAATCCTCTCTCGAGGACCTCCGGGCAGCGCAACGGATGCTGATGCGGCTCGGCATCGTCGGCCGCATCTACGCGTTCCGGCGCACGGCCGGCAGCCGTGCAATGCCGGACGGTCGCGGGGGGTCGGCGGACTACAAGCACCGGGCGCAGCACGAGCTGATCGTCACCGGCAGCAACGTCATGCGCTTTGCCGAGCGTATCGGCTTCGCGGACAGCGAGAAGGCCGCTGCACTCGCCGCACGGCTCGGCGCCTACCGGCGCGCCGTGAACAGGGAGCGCTTCGTGGTCCGGGTCGCGGCGGTCAAGCCAGACGGCGAGGAAACCGTATACGACGTCACGGTGCCGGGTCCGAACGCGTTCGACGCCAACGGCCTGGCGGTCCACAACTGTGGCGAGCAGCCGCTGCCGCCCTACGGCGCCTGCCTGCTCGGCTCGATCAATCTGGCGACCCTGGTGAAGCACCCGTTCGAGCCGGACGCCGCGCTCGACGAGGCGGCGCTGGCCGAGGTGGTGCCGGTCGCGGTCCGCATGATGGACAACGTGGTCGACGTGTCGCGCTTCCCGCTGGCCGTCCAGGCCCGGGAGGCCAAGGCCAAGCGGCGCATCGGCCTCGGCGTCACCGGCCTGGCCGACGCGCTGATCTTCTGCGGCCTGCGCTACGGCTCGCCGGAGGCGGTGGCGGCGACCGAGCGCTGGATGGCGCTGCTGCGGCGCCATGCCTACCGCGCGTCGATCGACCTGGCGCGCGAGAAGGGCGCGTTCCCGCTGTTCGAGGCCGAACCGTACCTGGCCGGCGAGACGGTCGGCGAGCTCGACGACGACCTGCGCGCCGGCATCGCCGAGCACGGCATCCGCAACGCCCTGGTCACCTCGATCGCCCCGACCGGCACGATCTCGCTGTTCGCCGACAACGTCTCCTCCGGGCTGGAGCCTGTGTTCAGCTTCACCTACGACCGCACCGTGCTGATGCCGGACGGCTCGCGCCGGACCGAGGAGGTGAGCGACCTCGCCTACCGCCTGTACCGCGAGCTGAAGGGCCCGGACGCCCCGCTGACCGAGGCTTTCGTCAACGCCCAGAGCCTGACGCCGGGCGACCACGTGGTGATGCAGGCGGCGGTCCAGAAATACATCGACAGCTCGATCTCGAAGACCATCAACTGCCCCGAGGACATCCCCTTCGAGGCGTTCAAGGACGTCTACCGGCTGGCCTACCAGTCCGGCTGCAAGGGCTGCACCACCTACCGGCCGAACGACGTGACCGGGGCGGTGCTCGCGACCCGGCGCGAGGAGCCGGAGCAGGCCGTGCCGGCCGCCGAGCCCCCCGCGGACGGCGCCGTCGGGACCGCCGCGATCCTGGCCGACGGCCGGGCCGTGGTGCACCTCACCCAGCCGCTCGACCGGCCGGCCGCGCTGCCGGGCGAGACCTACAAGATCAAGTGGGCCGACAGCGACCACGCGATCTACATCACCGTGAACGACATCGTCCAGGACGGCCGGCGCCGGCCGTTCGAGGTGTTCATCAACTCCAAGAACATGGAGCACTTCGCCTGGACCGTGGCGCTGACCCGGATGATCAGCGCGGTGTTCCGGCGCGGCGGCGACGTGTCGTTCGTGGTCGACGAGCTGAAGGCGGTGTTCGACCCGCGCGGCGGCCAGTGGCTGAAGGGCAAGTACGTGCCCTCGCTGCTGGCGGCGATCGGCGAGGTCATCGAGACCCACATGATCCAGATCGGCTTCCTCAAGCGGCGCGAGGGCGTGGCCGGCGACAAGGCCCCGGTCGCGACCCGCGAGGTGGTCAATCTCGGCCCGGCGCCCGGCCAGTGCCCGAGCTGCGGGTCGGTCGCCCTGGTGCACCAGGAAGGCTGCGCAGTCTGCACCGCCTGCGGCTATTCGAAGTGCGGCTGAGGCCCGACCGCGCCACCGTCGCGTCGCGCTAACCGGGCTTTAACCGCCGATCGACGAAATTGCCCGCAAGGTGGCCGACGACGGCCCGGCCGCCGGGTCGCGTGTTGGCCGTGTCGGAGAGATGGAGGCGATCATCCGCCAGCCGCTGATGGCCTCGGAGCCGCCGGTCAACGATATCGTGCCCGACAGCCGCCACCCCCTGGTGCGCCGGTTCGCCGGGTTGTGGGAGGCGAAGCGCGGCAGCCGGCCGCTGCCGCTCCGCGAGGACTTTCCGTTCGAGGAGCTCGCGCCGTGGTTCGGCCATGTCCTGATCATGGACGTGATCGACGGCGGCCGCGATTTCCGCTACCGGATGATCGGAACCACCATCACCCAGTTCCTGGACCGCGACTACAGCGGCCGGCTGGTCTCCGAGTGCGAGTACGGCGAGGGCGACGCCCGCCGCCGGATCGAGGAGACGTTCCGCCAGCCGGTGATCGACGGCCGCCCGGTGTTCCGGTCCGGCCATGTGGTCTGGGTGGCCGACAAGACCTGGCGCACCTACGACAGCGTCCACTGCCCGCTGTCGCGCGACGGCGCCGCTGCCGACCTGACCATCGGCGTGCTCTACTTCGGGTCGGTCGCGCAATCGGCGCCGCCGGGCGCGAGCTTCCGGAACGAAGGGCTGCTGCCGGACGACTGACGGCGCCCGGAGCTGCCGGACCAGCGTTATGCACCGGAAGAGATAGCGCTTGCGGGCCGCCGCGCCGATCGGCGACGATAGCGTTATATTCGACCATGGATAACGCTTGGAGCGTCCGATGCCCCGCATCACCCCGTGCTCCCGCCGGTGGCGCAGAACCGCCGCCCTGTTCGTTCTGGCGGCCGCGGTGCTGCTCGTCCCGGCCGCGGCGCGGGCCGGCGAGGTGCATGTGGCGGTGGCGGCGAACTTCACGGCGGCGGCCAAGGAGATTGCCGCCCTGTACGAGGCCGCGTCCGGCGACAGGGCGGTTCTCAGCTTCGGCTCGACCGGACAGCTCTACACCCAGATCGACCAGGGCGCCCCGTTCGAGGTGTTTCTGGCCGCCGACCGCGAGCGGCCGCGCCGGGCGGTCGAGGAAGGCCTGGCCGAACCGGATTCGCTGGTCACCTACGCGACCGGCCGGATCGTGCTGTACAGCCGCGACCCCGGCCGGGTCACCGGCGAGACGGCGCTGCGCCAGGGCGGGTCGGGCAAGCTGGCGATCGCCAACCCGGCGACCGCGCCGTACGGCGCCGCCGCCGTCGAGGCAATGCAGGCGCTCGGCGTTTACGGCGCCCTGGAGTCCCGGCTGGTGCGGGGCAACAGCATCGCCCAGACCTACCAGTTCGTGGACAGCGGCAGCGCCGATCTCGGCTTCGTCGCGCTGTCGCAGGTGATCGGCCACCACCGCGGCTCGCGCTGGGTCGTCCCGTTCAGGCTGTACGCCCCGATCGCCCAGGACGCGGTGCTGCTGAACGCCGGCCGCGACAACCCGGCGGCGGCCGGGTTCCTGCGCTTCCTGCAGGGCCCCGAGGCGCGTGCGGTGAAGGAGAAATACGGTTACGGTGCCGCCGACTGACCTCAGGGCGTGAGACTGCATTTCAGGGGGATTGGCTTCGGCCCGACGCCATGATCGACCTCGCGGAAATCTGGCCGCCGGTACGGCTGACCCTCGAGCTCGCGGGCGTCACCACCGTGGTGCTGCTGGCGGTCGGCACCCCGATCGCCTGGTGGCTGGCCCGCTCGCGGGCGCCCTGGAAGGAGGCGGTGGCGGCCGTGGTGGCGTTGCCGCTGGTCTTGCCGCCGACCGTGCTCGGCTTCTACCTGCTGCTGATGCTGGGGCCGGACGGGCCGGGCGGCTGGATCGCCCCGCTGTTCGGCGGCCGCTCGCTGGCCTTCACCTTCGAGGGGCTGGTGATCGGCTCGGTCCTGTACTCCATGCCGTTCGTGGTGCAACCGATCCGCAACGCCTTCGCCGCCGTCGGCGACCGCCCGCTGGAGGTCGCCGCCACCCTGCGGGCCTCGCCCTGGGATGCGTTCTGGACGGTGGCGGTGCCGCTGGCCCGGCCCGGCTTCGTGACCGGCGCGGTGCTCGGCTTCGCCCACACCGTCGGCGAGTTCGGCGTGGTGCTGATGATCGGCGGCAACATCCCGGGCGAGACCAAGGTGCTGTCGGTGGCGATCTACGACTACGTCGAGACCCTGCAATGGACCCAGGCGCACGTCCTGGCCGCCGGCATGCTGGTGTTCGCGTTCACCGTGATCCTAGCGATGATGCTGCTCGAGAAGCGCATCGGGCGGCCGCGGCCGTGAGCGGGACGTGCCCCTGCGGCATCCGTCGAAGCGGCGGGTGGGTCCCGGCTCGGCCGCGCCGTCGCGCGTCCGTCCGGGATGACGTCCTGAAGAGAGGTGCGCCCGCCGCGGTCCCCACCCCTGTCGTCATCCCGGACGCGCCGCGCGCGATCCGGGACCCACGGAGCGACGGGCTGCGATGACCCCGCCCGACGCACCCGACGGCGCCACCATCGACGCCGCCTTCACCGGCCGGCTCGGTCAGTTCCAGCTCGACGTCGGATTCCAGGTGCCGATGCGCGGCATCACCGCGCTGTTCGGCCCGTCCGGCTGCGGCAAGACCACGATCCTGCGCTGCATGGCCGGGCTGCAGCGGCTGCCGGGCCGGCTCGCGCTCGGCGCCGAGACCTGGCAGGACTGCGGCCGCGGGGTGTTCCTGCAGCCGCATCGACGGCCGGTCGGCTACGTGTTCCAGGAAGCCAGCCTGTTCGACCACCTGTCGGTCCGCCGCAACCTGACCTACGGCGCTCGCCGGGCCCGCGACGGCGACGGCGGGGCGGCGCTCGACTTCGGCCAGGTGGTCGAGCTGCTCGGCATCGGGGCGCTGCTGGACCGGGCGCCGGCGGCGCTGTCGGGCGGCGAGCGCCAACGCGTGGCGGTCGGCCGGGCCCTGCTGTCGCGACCGCGGCTGCTGCTGATGGACGAGCCGCTGTCGGCCCTCGACCGCTCGACCAAGGACGAGATCCTGCCCTACCTGGAGGCCCTGCACGACAGCCTGGCGATCCCGATCATCTACGTCAGCCACGACATCTCCGAGGTCGCGCGGCTGGCCGACCGCATCGTCGTGCTGGCCAGGGGCCGGGTGGTGACCGAGGGCCCGGTGGCGGCGATCCTGGAGCGCCTCGACCTGCACCCGGCGATGGGCCGGTTCGAGGCCGGCGTGGTGCTGACCGTGCGCGTGGTCCGGCACGACGCCGAATTCTACCTGACCCACCTGGAGCACGCCGGCCAGGAACTGGTGATGCCGATGACCGACGCCGCGCCCGGCAGCGACATCCGCCTGCGCATCCGGGCCCGCGACGTCTCGCTCGCCACCGAGCGGCCGACCGGCATCAGCATCCGCAACATCCTCTCGGGAACCGTGGCCGAGATCGTCGAGGAGCCGGACACCGCGTTCGCCGAGACCCTGGTCGACATCGGCGGTGCCCGCATCCGCTCGCGCGTCACCCGCGCCTCGGTCGCCGAGCTCGGCCTCGAGGTCGGCAAGCCGGTCTACGCGCTGATCAAGTCGATCACCTTCGAGCGCCGCAACCTGATCACCCGGGCGCCGCGGGAAGGGTGAGGGGCATCAGTCCCTGAATTGCCACCAGTATTCCAAGATCCAGACGATCGACATAACCCCGACAATTCCGAGTATGACCAGCGCCATCCGCAGATTGTCCGAAAACGCGACGGCATATGTCACCCAGAAGAACACGGTCGCAGCAATCGACCTTTTCCATATCGCCGTTTTGGCTGAACGATCCCGTGCTAGCGGTCGAACTCCAACCATCAACGACACCGCCGCGGACGCAAGCATTCCGGCAACAATCAAAGATTCGACGAACTCCAAATCACCAAATCCATGTTGGTACTAGTCGCCCGCCAGCATGATAACCACGCAAGCCGAAGCATTCCGGCGTGTAACACGCCACTTGCGACCGAGCCACCCACTTGCCCCGCCCGCCCACTTGCCCCGCCCGCCGTCCCGCGCTACACGCAATCCGCGCCGCGCCCGAGTCCTCCGCGCCGCCGCAGGCCGTCAGTCGGTGCGCGGGGTTCCCGCGCGGGTCCGGAGGCTCCCAACCGATCTCTGTCCGCCGACCGCCCGTCGGACCGAGAGGTCGTGGGCGGTCCCCTCGGGAGCCTTCGCGATGACCGCAACCGCCCTGAACGACTCTTCGGCGCATACGTCCACCGCCCGCCGGCGCGCCACCCTGATCGGCTTCACCGCCGTGCTGATGTGGGCGCTGCTGGCCCTGCTCACGACCCAGTCCGGCGCGGTGCCGCCGTTCCAGCTGCTCGCCATGACCTTCGCGATCGCGACCGTCATCGGCGTCGCCGCCTCGCTGGCCCGCGGCACCGGTCCGCACAGCCACCTGCGCCAGCCCTGGACGGTCTGGGCGACCGGGGTCGGCGGGCTGTTCGGCTACCACTTCTTCTACTTCCTGGCGCTGCGCAACGCGCCGGCGGTCGACGCCAGCCTGATCGCCTATCTGTGGCCGCTGCTGATCGTGGTGTTCTCGGCCCTGCTGCCGGGCGAGCGGCTGCGCTGGTTCCATCTGGCCGGGGCGGTGCTCGGGCTCGCCGGTGCCGGCCTGCTGGTCACAAAGGGCCAGAGCCTCGCCTTCGATCCGCGCTACGGCCTCGGCTACGGGGCGGCGATGGCCTGCGCGCTGATCTGGTCGAGCTACTCGGTCGCCTCGCGCCGGCTCGGCAAGGTGCCGACCGACGCGGTCGGCGGGTTCTGCGGCGCCACCGCCCTGCTGGCCGTGCCGTGCCACTTGGCATTCGAGACCACGGTATGGCCGCAGGACACGGTCGAATGGCTGGCGGTGCTGGCGCTCGGCCTCGGCCCGGTCGGCGGCGCGTTCTTCACCTGGGACATCGGCATGAAGCGCGGCGACATCCAGGTGCTCGGCGCCGCCGCCTACGCGGCCCCGCTGCTGTCGACCCTGGTGCTGATCGCCGCCGGGACCGCACCGCTGACCGCGGTGGTGGTCGGGGCCTGCCTGCTGATCGTCGGCGGCGCGGTGCTGGCGGCCCGCGACCTGATCCTGCCGAGGCGGAGAGTGTCATGAGGAGCATGCCATGAGCCGGGCCGCCATCCTCTACGACAGCCGCGGCTTCGACGCCGGCAAGGAGCGGCTGACCGGCCTCGCCACCGCCAGCGCCGGATTCCTGCGCGCCTATCTCGACCACGGCGCCGACGGGAAGCTGTGGCTGCACCCGACCGACGAGAGCACCACCGTCGAGGCGTTCCGCAGCCGGTTCCCGAGCGCGCGCCCGGTCGAGATCGTGCACCGGCTGGAGACCCGGCGGCTGGCCGAGCCCGGCGCGCTGTTCGTGCCGGGACCGGTGCTGGGCCCGTTCGCCTGGCGCCGGCGCGTCGTGGGGGACTCCGCCTGGTCGCTGACCGGCGTCACCCACACCATGTCGACGGCGCGGGCGCTGGAGGCGGTGCGCGAGCTGCTGGTGGCGCCGACCCGGCCGTGGGACGCGCTGATCTGCGCCTCGCGGTCGATCCGCGACCTGGTCACCGGGGTGCTGGAGCGCCATGCCGCGCATCTGGCCGAGCGTACCGGCGGGCCGGCCATGGACGTGCCCCTGCAGCTTCCGGTGATCCCGCTCGGCATCGACCTGCCGGAGACCGATGAGGCCGACCGGATGGCGTTCCGGGCCGAGCACAGGCTGGCCGACGACGCGGTGGCGGTGCTGTATCTCGGCCGGCTGTCGGCGCACGCCAAGGCGCACCCGCTGCCGATGTTCCGGGCGCTCGGCCGGGCGGCGGCGCGGACCGACCGGCAGATCGTCGCGGTGCTGGCCGGCTGGTACCACGACGAGGATACCCGGCGGGCCTTCGAGGCGACGGCCGCGGCCCTGGCGCCCGATGTGCGCGTGATCGCGGTCGACGCCCGGCCGCCGGCGGTCAAGCGCGCGGTGCTCTCGGGCTCGGACGTGTTCCTGTCGCTGTCCGACAATTTGCAGGAGAGCTTCGGCCTGACCCCGGTCGAGGCGATGGCCGCCGGCCTGCCCTGCGTGGTGACCGACTGGGACGGCTACCGCGACACCGTGGTCGACGACGAGACCGGGTTCCGGGTGCCGACCGCCCTGCCGCCGGCCGGCATCGGCGCCGACCTGGCGTGGCGCCGGCTGCTCGGGATCGACGACGACTCGGTGTTCCACGCCCTGACCTCCGAGGCCGTGGCGGTCGACACCGAGGCCGCCGCCGAGGCGATCGCCCGGCTGGCCGACGATCCCCAGCTGCGGCACCGCATGGGCGAGGCCGGCCGGGCGCGCGCGCGGGCGAGCTTCGCCTGGCCGGTGGTGATCCGGGCCTACGAGGCGCTGTGGGCCGAGCTGGCGGAGCGCCGGGCCGCGGCCGGGCCGCCGGCCGGCGGCACCCCCAGCATCGCCCCCGACCCGTTCGACGCCTTCGCAGGGTTCGCCACGCCGGGCGGCGGCAGCGGCCTGCGGATCGAGCCGGTAGAGGGCCTCGACGCCATGGCCGAGCTGGCGCGGATCGCGAGCCTGCCGAAGGCGGTCATCGACCCGCGGCTGCCCGGCACCGCCCAGGCGGTGCTGGCGCAACTGGCGCAGCGCGGCAGCATCGTCGTCGCTCTCGACCCGCCGCAGGGCCGCATCGACGACCAGCGCGCCGCCCTGCGCGCGGCGTTCTGGCTGGCCCATGCCGGGATCGTGCGGATCGTTCGGTTCTGAGGGTCAACCCTTCGGCTGCCAACCCTCCGGGGCCATCTCGAAGCCGGCGAACTCGAAGGCCGGGGCGACCGTGCAGCCGCACAACGCCCAGTCGCTCTGCGGGGCGGTGCCGATCGGCCGGGCGCTCTGCCACCAGCCGGCCGGCACCACCACGTGCGGCTTCTCGCCGGCCAGCACGTCCGGCCCCATGCGATGCTCCACCAGCCCGCGGCCGTCCGGGTCGGTCACCGACAGCAGCAGCGGCCCGCCGTCGTAGTGGTGCCAGACCTCGACGGCGTCGGTGACCCGGTGCCAGGCCGAGACCTGCCCGGCCCCGAGCAGGTAGAAGATCTGGGTCATCGCCCCCCGGCCACCGTCGGCCGGCCGCTCGCGGAAGGTCTCCTTGAACCAGCCGCCCTCGGGGTGGGGCTGGAGGCCGAGACCGGCCACCAGCGCCTTGACCCTGTCGTCCCCGCTCATGCCGCCGGCGGTACGGTCGCCTGCATGGACGGCCGGGCCGAGAACTTCTCGTACCAGGCCGCCAGCTTCGGCCGGCCGTCGCGCCAGTTCAGGTGGCCGAGCCGGAAGTCGACGTAGCCGAGCGCGCAGCCGACCGTGATGGTGCCGATGTCGACCCGGTCGCCGAAGCTGTCGGCCTCGGCCTCGAGCGCGTCGAGGGCGCCGAAGATCTTCGACAGCTGGGCGTCGGTCCAGGCCTTGTTGCGCATCGCCTCGTCGCGGAAGCGGCTCTCGTAGACCACCAGCAGGGCGGCATCGAGCATGCCGTCGGCCGCCGCCTGCAGGCGCAGCGCCTGCCAGCGGGCCTTGCCGTCCGGGAACATCTTCGGCCCGCCGTGCAGGCTGTCCAGGTACTCGCAGATCACCGGCGAGTCGAACAGGGTCATGCCGTCGTCGGCGACCAGCGCCGGGATCTTGCGGACCGGGTTGGCGGCGGCGACGCCGGGATCCGGCTGCATCGGCGTGGTGGCGATGGTCGCGATCTCGATCTTGTCGAGCACGCCAGTCTCCTGCGCGACGACCATCACCTTGCGGACGTAGGGCGAGGCCGGGGAGTGGTAGAGCTTCATCGGTGGTTTCCTCCAGACGGCGCCGCGATGGCGCCGGAACGCGGTGAACTCAGAACGAATCCTTGCGCCGGCGGATCTCGGCGAACACCTCGACCGGCGCGGCACCGGCCTTGCCGACCGCCGCCGCCATCGCCGGGTCGTCGGCCCGCAGGAACGGGTTGGTGTCGAGCTCGTCGGCCAGGGTCGACGGCACCGTCGGCTCACCGGCCGCCCGCTTGCGATCGATCTCGGCGGCCCGGGCCTTGAGCTTGGCGTTGCCGCCGTCGACCGACAGGGCGAACCGGGCGTTCGACTGGGTGTACTCGTGGCCGCAGTAGATCCGGGTCTGCGGTGGTAGCGCCCGCAGGGTGGACAGCGACTGCCAGAACTGCGCCGGCGTGCCCTCGAACATCCGCCCGCAGCCGAGCGCGAACAGCGTGTCGCCGCAGAACAGCGCATCGGAATCCGGGATGTGGAAGGCGATGTGGCCGGTGGTGTGGCCCGGCGTCTCGTAGACCGTCGCCTTGTGACCCGCGACCTCGACCGTGTCGCCGTCGCCGACCGTCTTGTCCATGTCCGGGATGCGCGCGGTCTCGGCGCGCGGCCCGACCACCGGCACGCCGTACTTCGCCTTCAGCGCCTCGTTGCCGCCGATATGGTCGTGGTGGTGGTGGGTGTTGACGATCTGCGTCAGGGTCCAGCCGCGGGCCGCCAGCGCCGCCTCCACCGGCTCCGCCTCAGCCGGGTCGACCACCGCGGTGGCACCGGTGCCGGCATCGTGGAGCAGGTAGACGTAGTTGTCCGACAGGGCCGGGACGAGCACGATTTCGAGGGCTGCCATCGGGGCCTCCTGGTGACGTGAGGGTCGGTGCGGGACTGCCGCCGCCCGAGGTCGTCGCCGGGCGGGGTCGACAGCGGGCGGCACGGTAGCATTAAGATCAGGGGCCTGCCACCGAGGCCGGGATCGCGAACCGGCAACAGTCCATCCACGGACCGGCCGGCAAACCGGCGGTCCAATCCACCTACCATCAGGCGGCCTACCATCGAAGCGTCGAACACCCGGGAGAGACGACCATGAAGATCGCCCACGTCGAAGCGGTGCCGCTGCGCATGCCGTTCAACCACGGGGGTGCCACCCGCGACGTCACCGCCGGCGGCTGGCCGGCGCTCGACTTCTGCCTGGTCAAGGTGACCACCGACACCGGAATCACCGGCTGGGGCGACGCCTTCGCCTACCACTGCCGGGAAGCGGTCGCGGCGGCGGTCGAGCACATGGTGAAGCCGGCGGTGCTGGGCGAGGACGCCCGCGACATCGCCGGGCTCAGCCACCGGCTGCAGCAGAAGTTCCACCTGTTCGGCCGCTACGGCATCACGCTGTTCGCGCTGTCCGGCCTCGACATCGCGCTGTGGGACATCGCCGGCAAGGCCGCCGGCATGCCGCTGGCCCGGCTGCTCGGCGGCAGCGCCGACCGATCGCTGCCGGCCTACTCGTCGCTGTTCATCCTGCGTGACAAGGAGGCGGTGGTGCGCGACGTGAAGCGGTCGCTGGAGGAAGGCTACCGCTACATCAAGCTGCACGAGATCGCCGAGGAGGAGGTCGGGGCGGCGCGCGACGCCGCCGGCGACGACATCCCGATCATGGTCGACGTCAACTGCCCGTGGACACCGGAGCAGGCCGCCCGCATGGCGCTGGCGCTCGACAAGTTCGACCTGCACTGGCTGGAGGAGCCGATCTTCCCGCCCGAGGACTTCGCGTCGCTGGCCCGCATCCGCGGCGAGACCGGGGTGCCGATCGCGGCCGGCGAGAACTGGTGCACCTCGTTCCAGTTCGCCCAGGCGATCGCCGCCGGCGCCATCGACTACGCCCAGCCGAGCGTCACCAAGGTCGGCGGCATCACCGAGTTCCGCAAGGTGGCGGCGCTGTCCGAGGCCGCCGGCGTGCAGGTCATGCCGCACTCGCCGTATTTCGGCCCGGGCTTCCTGGCGACCCTGCAGCTGGCGGCGGCGATGCCGAACCCCGGGCTGGTCGAGCGCTTCTACATCGACCCGGCGGCCAGCCTGTACGGCGAGTGGATCAACCCGGTGAACGGCGCCTTCCAGGTGCCCGACGGCCCGGGTCTCGGCCTGGATCCGGACCCGGCGGTGATCAAGGAGTACCGGGTGGGGTAGCCGGCCGGCGCCCGTCGCGTCGTGGCTCCCGGATCTCCACGGCGCTGCCGCTGCGTCCGGGATGAGGTCGGGAGGGGCCCCACTCCCCTCATCCCGGACGACGCGAAGCGGCGAGCCGGGACCCGCCGGCAGCCAAGCCGCTTCCGGCATGCCGCCGCCGCGGTTACCCTCCGCGCCATGTTTCTCGACGTGGTCGAACTGCGCGACTTCTACGCGGGCCATCTCGGCCTGCTGGTCCGGCGAATGGTCCGGCGCCGGGTGCGCGAGCTGTGGCCGAACCTGCGCGGCCAGTCGCTGCTCGGGCTCGGCTACGCGGTGCCGTACCTGCGGCCGTACCGCGGCGAGGCCGAGCGGGTGATCGCCGCCATGCCGGCCCAGCAGGGGGTGCTGCACTGGCCGCCCGAGGGGCCGAACGCGGCGGTCCTGGTCGACGAGGCCGAGCTGCCGCTGGAGGATTCCTCGGTCGACCGCCTGCTGATGGTGCACGCGCTGGAGAACACCGAGCAGCGGGCCGCCATGATGGCGGAGGCCTGGCGGGTGCTGGCCGGCAACGGGCGGCTGATGGTGGTCGCCCCGAACCGCCGCGGGCTGTGGGCGCGGTTCGACCACACGCCGTTCGGCCACGGCCAGCCCTACACCGTCTCGCAGCTGTCCCGGGTGCTGCGCGAGGGCCGCTTCACCCCGACCCGGACGGTGCATGCGCTGTACGCCCCGCCCTACACCTCGGCCCTGGTGATCCGTTCCGCGCCGGCGCTGGAACAGGTCGGCCAGCGGTGGTTTACCGGCTTCGCCGGGGTCGTCATGATCGAGGCTCAGAAGGAGGTCTACGCCGTCCGCCGCGACCGCAAGCGGGTGCTGGCCCGGGCCCGGGCGCTGCTGCCGTCCGGCAAGCCGGCGATGCCGGTGCCGGCCAACCGCGACGGACGCGCGTGAGGATCGACCGCGAAGCCGGGACCGAGAACCGAGGGAGGAACAAGGAATGTACATCGTCGCCGTGAACCTGGTGGTCGACGCCAAGGATGCCGACAGCTTCGCCGAACGGATCAAGCAGCACGCCAGGAACAGCCTGACCCAGGAAGGCTGCCTCGGCTTCTCGGTCAGCCGCGACCACGACAACCCCGCCTCCTTCCACCTCTGGGAGGTCTACAAGGACGCCGCCGCGTTCGAGGAGCACAAGGCCGCCGACTTCATGGCCGAGTTCGGCAAGTTCGCCGGCCCGCTGGTCAAGACCCGGGTGCTGGCGACCGGCAACCAGATCGCCTGAGTTCGCAGGCCCGGCAGGAACCCTGCCGGCCGTCGCCGGCTCGCATTGACTCGGTACGGCCCGGCTATGTAAGCGTTTACCGAGCTGCCCGGCCCGGCGGCCGCCGGCGTGGTCGTCCCGCGCCGCGGCCGGTCGGGGCGAGGCAGCGTCGCCGTCGACCGTTGGGCTCTCGCAGGATGGATGCAGACACCCCGGCCCCGCGCCGCCGCGCCCGCCGTCGCCCTGCCGGGCCGGACCGGGTGTCGGCGCGCGACGTCGCCCGGCATGCCGGGGTCTCGATCGCGACGGTCAGCCGGGTCCTGAACGACAGCGGCCCGGTCGCCGACCGGGTCCGCCGCCTGGTCGCGCAGGCGATCGACGAGCTCGGCTACACCCCGAACGCCGCCGCCCGCGCCCTGGTGCGCAGCCGCTCGGAGACCATCGGGGCGGTGGTCCCGACCCTCGAGAACGCGACCTTCGCGATCGCCGTCGAAGCCCTGCAGAGCCGGCTGCGCCAGGCCGGCTACACGCTGCTGCTGGCGAGCTCCGGCTACGACCGCTCGAACGAGAGCACTCAGGTCCGCGCGCTGCTGGCCCGCGGCGTCGAAGGGGTGATGGTGGTCGGCGGCGCCCACGACCCGGAGATCGAGCAGCTGTGCGCGGCCCGCGGGGTGCCGCTGGTGCAGACCTGGACGCTGCGGCCCGACGTGGCGTGCGTCGGCTTCGACAACCGGGCGGTCGGCCGGCAGCTGGCCGACTACCTGCTGGACCTCGGGCATCGCCAGATCGGCGTGGTCGCCGGCGTCACCCGCGGCAACGACCGGGCCGCCGAGCGGGTCGCCGGCATCACCGAGGCGCTGGCGGCCCGCGGCCTGGACCTGCCGCGCGAGCAGCTGATCGAACGGCCGTACCGGATCGCCGAAGGCCAGATCGGCCTGCGTGCGCTGCTGGCCAGCGAACCGCGCCCGACGGCGGTGATCTGCGGCAACGACCTGCTGGCGTTCGGCGCCATGCTGGAGGCCCGCAAGCGCGGCATCCGGGTGCCCGACGAGCTGTCGATCGCCGGCATCGACGACCTGGAGTTCGCGGCCGATCTCGACCCGCCGCTCACCACCATCCGCGTGCCGGCCGAGGAGATCGGCCGCCGCAGCGCCGAATACCTGATCGACCGGCTGGATGGACAGACGGTCGCGACGGTCACGGAAGTGGCAACCAGCCTGATCGTGCGCGGCTCGACCGGCCCCGCACCGCAACGAGGAGACCGAGAATGACCGACCAGACGCCGATGCGCGGCGTGCTTTCGCCGGTGGTGACGCCGTTCGACGCCGATCTGCGCCCGGACGCCGACAAGCTGATCCGACACTGCCGCTGGCTGCTGTCGCACGATTGCGGCCTCGCCATCTTCGGCACCAACAGCGAGGGCAACTCGCTGTCGGTCGAGGAGAAGATCGACCTGGTCGACCGGCTGGTCGACGCCGGCATCGACCCGGCCCGCATGATGCCCGGCACCGGCTGCTGCGCCCTGCCCGACACGGTGAAGCTGTCGCGCCACATGACCGAGCGCGGCTGCGGCGGCGTGCTGATGCTGCCGCCGTTCTACTACAAGGGAGTCAGCGACGAGGGCATCTACCGTTCGATCGCCGAGGTCATCGACCGGGTCGGCGACGACCGCCTGCGGGTCTACCTCTACCACATCCCGCCGGTCGCCCAGGTCGGCTTCAGCCTCGACCTGATCGAGCGGCTGATCACCGATTTCCCGGGCATCGTCGCCGGCATCAAGGACAGCTCCGGCGACTGGGACAACACCCGGGCGATGATCGAGCGGTTCCCGGGCTGGGGCGTGTTCGCCGGCAACGAGACCGTGCTGCTGAAGACCATGCAGGCCGGCGGTGCCGGCTGCATCTCGGCGACCTGCAACGTCAACGCCCACGGCATCGTCGAGTTCTACAAGACCTGGCAGGCGCCGAACGCCGAGCAGCGCCAGGCAGACCTGACGGCGCTGCGCAACAAGGTCGGCCAGTACGTGATGATCTCGGCCCTGAAGGCCACCATCGCGCACTACTCGGGCGACATGGACTGGCGTCGGGTGCGGCCGCCGCTGGTCGAGCTCGACGAGGCGACGGTGGCGAAGCTGGGCGCCGAGCTGGAGGCGTACGGCTTCACGATGCCGGGGCTGGCCGGCTGAGGCGGCCGTCGCTTGGTGGGTTCCGGCTCGGGCGCGCCCTCGTGGCGCACCCGTCCGGAATGACGACAGAAGGGTGAGGCGTCGTTCTCCCCTCCGTCATTCCGGAGAGACGCGCGCCAGCGCGGCGCATCCGGAACCCATCGCCCGCTCCGATCTCGGACGGGTAACTCATTCCTTGCACACCAGGAACACCTCGGTCTCGCCCGTGCTGTCGGCGAAGGCCGCTGGTTCGAGCGGCCGGCTTTGGGCGTCGAGGGCCGGCTGCTGCCCCACCCCGACCCTCACCGGATCGGGGTGAACGCCGCCACCACCCTGGTCGGCGACCATGCGGCGAACCGTGTCGCCGGCCCACCGCGGCGCTGCCGGTCCAGGCTCCGGATGCCCCGGCTCGACATACAGCCGTATTAACCAGAACGCGTAAGCCCTTCTTAGCGGGTAAACGTTTACCGTCCATTTGCGCGCATCGCCTGCACCGGGAGTTGCAGCGACCGCCGTACGCATTTCTGCGGCTTCGTCCATCGTGCAAAGTGGAGGGTAACAGGCATGAACCGAGTGACGCTGTTGTTGAGCGGCACGATCAGAGCCCGGCTCGTCAGCCTGGCGGCGGTCCTGTCGCTCGGACTCGTCGTCGTAGGCACCGTCGGACTGCTGACGGCCTACGATTCCCGCGGCCGGCTGCAGACGGTCTACCAGGACCGGACGATCCCCCTCGGGCAGATCGCCGAGATCAACGATCGCATGGCCGACAACGTCCTCGCCCTCTACGGCGCCGCATCCGAGGCGAAAGCCGGACGCACCGCCGGTGCCGGCTCGGTGACCGGGCGCGTCGAGGAGAACATCGCGTCGATCACGACGATCTGGCGCCAGTTCATGGCCACCTACCTGACGCCCGAGGAAGCGAAGATCGCCGAGAGCTACGCGGCCGATCGCAAGGCGTTCGTGGAACAGGGCCTGAAGCCGGCGCTGGCGCTGGTCGCGAAGGCCGATTTCGCAGCCCTCGACAGCTTCACCACCAGCACCCTCCTGCCCCTCTACGCCACCGCCAAGGCCGAGGCCGAGCAGCTGATGGCGCTGCAGATCGAGGTTGCCGCCAGCGAATATGCCGCCGCCGAAACGACCTTTACGACGGCGTTTGCCGGTGCCGTCGGCCTGCTGTCGTTGTTCATCGCGCTCGGTGTCTTCGCCGGCCGAAGCACGATCCGGGCCGTGATGCGGCCGCTGGGGCATCTCATCGAGGTCATGGGGGAGATCGCCAAGGGCAACTACGACAACCGCATCGGGATCGAGCGGCGGGACGAGCTCGGCCAGGCCCTCGAGCACCTGGAGGACATGCAGGCCAAGCTGCATGCGACCCGCGAGGAGGAGCGGCGGGCCGCCCGGGAGAAGGAGGAGCGCACCGCACGCCTCGACGCCCTGACCGCCGGCTTCGACTCCGCGGTCTCGACGGTGTTGAAGACCGTCGCCTCGGCCTCGACCGAGTTGCAGAGCACGGCCGCCTCGATGACCGCGACCGCCGAGCAGACCAGCCAGCAGGCGCTCGCCGTGTCGACCGCCGCCGAGGAGGCCGGCTCGAACGTCCAGACCGTCGCCTCCGCCTCCGAGGAGCTGTCGAGCTCGATCGCCGAGATCGGCAGCCAGGTCCGGCAGTCGACCGCGGTCGCCAACCGGGCCAAGGACGAAGCCGACCAGGCCAACGCACGGGTGCAGGGCCTGGCGAGCGCCGCCCAGCAGATCGGCATGGTCATCACCCTGATCCAGGACATCGCCGAGCAGACCAACCTGCTGGCCCTGAACGCCACGATCGAGGCCGCCCGAGCCGGTGAAGCCGGCAAGGGGTTCGCGGTGGTGGCGTCCGAGGTCAAGAGCCTGGCCAGCCAGACCGCCAAGGCCACCGAGGAGATCGCCGGCCAGATCGCGTCGATCCAGACGGCGAGCACCGACTCGGTCGCATCCATCGAATCGATCGCCCGGGTCATCGAGGAGGTCAACCAGATCTCGACGATGATCGCCTCGGCGGTGGAGCAGCAGACGGCGGCGACCGCCGAGATCGCCCGGAACGTGCAGCAGGCCGCGACCGGCACCACCGACGTCACCCGCAACATCTCCGGCGTGAACGAGGCGGCCTCGGAGACCGGAGCGGCCGCATCGCAGGTGCTGGCCTCGTCCTCGGAGCTGTCGCAGCAGGCCGAGGGGCTGCGCTCCCTGGTCGAGCGTTTCCTCGCCGACGTCAAGGCGGCCTGAGCGGTCGGCCGAGTTGCCCACACCCGCGCCGGCGCAGCGGCCGTCGCGGGTGTGGGCACGGAGGCCCGACATCCAGGATGGCAACGGCTGCGGCAGCGCCTCAGCCCTTTCGCAGCAGGAACACCCCGGTCTCGCCCATGCAGTTGGCGAAGGCCGACAGCTTGATCGGCTGGCCGTGGGAATCCAGGGCCAGCTTCCGCTCGACCGTGATCCCGAGCCGGTCGGCGAGGTCGACGAAGTCGTCGATCGTGCACAGGTGGATGTTCTGGGTCGACCACCAGGCGTCCGGCAGGGTCGCCGTGGTCGGCATGCGGCCGCCGACCAGCAGGCTCCAGCGCACCCGCCAGTGCCCGAAATTCGGGAAGCTGACGATCGCCCGGCGACCGATCCGCACCAGGTCGAGCAGCACCTGCCGCGGATCGCGGGTGGCCTGCAGGGTCAGCGACAGCACCGCGAAGTCGAAGCTGCGGTCCGGGTAGTAGGCGAGGTCGAGGTCGGCGTCGCCCTGGATCACCGACAGGCCGTTGGCGACGCAGGCGTTCACGCCCTCCTGCTTGATCTCGATGCCGCGGCCGTCGACCCCCTTCTCGTCGGCCAGCAGCTTGAGCAGCGCGCCGTCGCCGCAGCCGATGTCCAGCACCCGCGCCCCGGGCGTCACCATTTCGGCGACATGCCGCAGGTCGGGGCGGATCGGCGGCGTCGCGGTCGGGGCCGGCCGCTGGACGTTCACGAGCCCGCCTCCGCCAGGCCGGCATGCTCGGCGCAGCCCTTCAGGAAGCCGTCGAGCACCCGGAAGAACTCCGGCTCGTCCAGCAGGAAGGCGTCGTGCCCCTTGTCGCTCTCGATCTCCACGAAGCTGACATTGGCCGCGACCGCGTTCAGGGCGTGGACGATCTTGCGGCTCTCGGCGGTCGGGAACAGCCAGTCCGAGGTGAACGAGATCAGGCAGAACCGGACCCGCGTGCCCTCGAACGCCTTGCCGAGCACGCCGCCGTGCTCGGCCGCCAGGTCGAAGTAGTCCATCGCCCGGGTGATGTAGAGGTAGGCGTTGGCGTCGAACCGGTCGACGAAGGTGCTGCCCTGGTGGCGCAGGTACGACTCGACCTGGAAGTCGGCGTCGAAGCCGAACGACAGCTCCTTGCGGTTCTGCAGGTTGCGTCCGAACTTGCGGTGCAGCGCGGTCTCCGACAGGTAGGTGACGTGCGCGGTCATGCGAGCCACCGACAGGCCGCGCCGCGGGCTGATGTCGTGTTCCAGATAGCGGCCGCCGCACCAGTCCGGGTCGGCCAGGATCGCCTGCCGCCCGACCTCGTGGAACGCGATGTTCTGGGCGGTGTGGTAGGCGGCGCCGGCGATCGGCACCGCGGCGAACACCCGGTCCGGGTAGTCGACCGCCCATTGCAGCACCTGCATGGCGCCCATCGAGCCGCCGATCACGGCGAACAGCCGGTCGATGCCCAGATGGTCGATCAGCCGGACCTGGGAACGCACCATGTCGGCGATGGTGATCACCGGGAAGTCGAGGCCGTAGGGCCTGCCGGTCGCCGGATCCGGGTCGCTCGGCCCGGTCGAGCCCATGCAGCCGCCGATCACGTTGGCGCAGATCACGAAGTAGCGGTCGGTGTCGATCGCCTTCCCGGGCCCGATCACCGTCAGCCACCAACCCGGCTTGCCGGTGATCGGGTGATCCTCGGCGCAGTACTGGTCGCCGGTCAGCGCGTGGCACACCAGCACGGCGTTGCTGCGCTCGGCGTTCAGGGTCCCATAGGTCTGGTAGGCCACGGTGACCGGGCCGAGCGACACGCCGCAGTCCAGCGGCAGCGGGTCGTCGGCCGGAATCACGAAGCGGTGGCCCGGCAGCGTCGCCCGCAGGCGCGCCAGCTCCTCGGCACTGGTGATGGTCGACAGGCGGGTGGCCGTTGTCATGGCGGCAAAGATGGGTCGGTCGCGGGAGGGATACAACGGCCTTAGGGCGCCGGCCGCCGCCTGTCAAGGAAGCCCGGCCGCTCCCTTCGCCCCGGAACGCCGCCGCGGCGGCACCTCGACCAGGGTCCCGCCGGGGCCGAACCGGAACACCGGCGCGGTCGCCGATGGGTGGGCGCCTGCGCAGTCGCCCGGCCTCGGCCGGCCGTCGAGAAACGCCATGTAGGCGTCGAGCGCGGCGTCGGTCTCGGCGGCGGTGAGATCGTCCAGCCCGTAGCCGAGCTCGGCCAGGGTGCCGGTGTCCGGAACCTTGCCGACCGAATGGATCAGCTCCGGATCGGTCACCCGCTCGCCGGTCGCGGCCTCGCGCAGGGTCTTCAGCACCGTCCAGGTGCGCGGCCCCCACGGCAGCAGGGTGGTCGGGTACCAGTCGAGGAACAGGCAGGGGGTACCGAACAGCAGCGGCACCAGCGACATTCCCGAACTGGAACCGATATGGAAATCGGCGCCGGCCGCCAGCAGCACGTCGAGCCGGTCGGATTTCGCCGGCGAATGGGCGTAGTCGACGATCCCCGGAATGTCCGGCAACCGCGTCATCGACGGGTCGCCGAGCCGGACCACGGTGTATCCCGTCTCAGCCAGCCGCTGCAGGGCCGGCAGGGCGACCCGGATGTCGGCGTTGCGCGGCTGGTGGCGCCGGCTCGGCCGGTAGCCGCTTTCCCGGTAATGGACGGTGACGAGCCCGCGACCCGGGCGGTTACCGAGCGCCTCCAGGAACGCCGCAAGCTCCCGCCGGTCGTGCTCGGGCACCTGCAGCACGGCTCCGCGGACCGGGTCAGCCGCGCGCGAGACCGCCTCGCAGACCTCGAACCAGTCGAGAAACCCGCCTTCGACCAGTTCCACGGCGCCGCTGCCATGGGTCTCGCGGAACACGTCGTCGCCTTCGAAGAACCGCACGGTCCCGGTCGCCGCGGCCACGAGGTTGAACAGATAGCCGTTCGCCACCGTCTCCTTGGCGACCGCGATCGAACGCCCGTCGACCAGGCCCAGCTTCTGCCCGACCAGGGCGTGCGCCAGCAGGACGATGTGCCCGATCGCCGTCACCCAGTTGCGATCGAAGCACCGGTACTCGCCGTCGGACGCCATCCGCCGGACCCGAAGGCTGAACCGGGCCGCCTTGCCGGCCAGGGTGTCGTGCTCCGGCACGAACCCGGCATCCAGGAGGACCCCGGCCGTCGTCCGCTGCATGTGGGCGATGATGTTGGCCTCGCGTGCCGACCCGGCGATCGGGTCCTGCGACAGCGCGCAGAGCAGCCGCGAGAAGATGTCGCCCATCTGCCGGAACCGCAGCGGCTTCTCCGACATCCGTTCGACCAAGCCGACCCTGGCGACGCACAGCATGGCGCCGACCAGCGACCACGGGAAACGCCGGTCCGGGGACGACGAATTGGCCCAGCGCGCCAAGCCGTCGATGGTGACCGCGTCGGCCGCCCGGATCGCCCGGCGCAGGGACACCGCGTCCGGATCGTCCGACACGCAACAGTACCGGCGTATCCAGGCGAAGACCCGCTGCGGATCCGTCAGGCCGCGGATCACCCGGTCGATGCCGGCCGGTCCGGCCGGATCGGCAAGGACCTCGGCGGCGACGTCGCGGCTCACGGCGGACACGCGACGGTCACCTTGCGGCTGCGGCGGGCCGGCGCCGGAACAGCAGGTTCTTCGGGTCGTCGGCGACCTGCGGTTCGAAGCCGTGGCGCCGGAGCCCGTCGACCACCGCCTGCTTGCCCGGCTCCCACCAGCGGATCTCCAGGCGCACGCTGTCGAGGCGCGGGTCGGCGAGCGTCGCCTGCATGCCGGCGACGACCGCGCCTTCGCCGCCGTCGACGTCGATCTTGATGCGGGTCGGGAACGGGATCGTACCGCTCGCCACCAGGTCGTCGATGGCAGCGCCCGCCACGGACAGCCCGGACTTGCCGTCCGGCAGCGCCTCGTCGACCGCGTGGAACGCCTGCGCGGCGACCCCCGGGACCGCCTCGTCGTGGCTGAGCCGGCCGTGCGCCGAGCGGGCGGCGGCCGCCACCGGCAGGATCGTCACCAGGGCCTCGAGGCGGTTCGCCGCGACGTTGGCCCGGGCGGCGGCGACGTTCACCGGAAACGGCTCCAGCCCCACCACTCGGCAGCCCCGCAGGCCGGCCGCGGCGACGCTGTAGATCCCGACATTGGCGCCGACGTCGAGCAGCACGTCGTCCGGCGTGAACCCGGCGAACCAGTCCCACATCCCCGGCTCGTGCACGAAGAAGAAATCGAAATGCAGGCCGAGCCGGGGTCCCTCGACATTGAAGATCACGCGTCGGTCGCCGGCCTGCAGCAGGTACTGCCGGCCGCGGTGCTCGACGGCGAGCGCCCCGCCGAAGCGTTGGTGGAACGCCGCCAGGCCGGCGGCATGCGCGAGCGTGGCGTAGTGGAAGTAGCGGCGCGGATCGGTCTCCTGCAGCCCGGCCCCGCGCGCCTCGACGCAGACCCCGAAGGCGTTGCCGGCGGTCAGCGGGCGGTCGAGCAGCGGCACGCAGGCCAGCATCCGGTTGACCGCGCGGATCGTGGCCGGCCCGGCGCGGTGGCGCCGCAGCGCCAGCCACAGCCGCAGCGCGTTCAGATCGACGTCGCCCGGCACCACTGCCAGCGCCCGCTGGAGGTTGTGCGCGGCGTCGGGGAACGGCATCCCGGCCAGCCCGCGGGCGATCCGGTAGGGCTCGTCGCCCGTCGCGGTCGCGCGTTCCGCGGTATCGGTCGTTGTGGTTCCGCCCATTCCCTCGGCCCCGTGCCGGTCTTCGGCCTGCGCCCCCTGTCCTATGGCACCGCGCGGAAGTCAACCGAGGATGCGGTCATCCTTGCCTTCCGGGACGGCTCCCGATAAGTGTCCTGGTCCCTTCCGGTGTCGAGACGACCCAACGCCCATGGCCGACGCCTCACCTTCCCTGGCCCAGCTGCGCGCCGAGATCGACGAGATCGACGACGCCCTGCTGACGCTGCTCGAGCGCCGCATCGCGATCGGCCGGCGGGTCGCCGCCGCCAAGGGCGACGCCTCCGGTCCGTTCCTGCGCCCCGGGCGCGAGGCCCAGATCCTGCGCCGGCTGGCCGCCCGGCTCGGCGGCTCGGACCTGCCGGTCCCGGTGATGGAGCGGGTGTGGCGGGAGATCCTGGCCGCCAACCTGGCCCGCCAGGTCGAGCCGGTCACCGTGGTGTGGGCGCCCGCCGGCGCCGAGGCGCTGGTCGACCTCGCGCACGACCGCGGCGGCGTGTCGACCCGGGTCGAGACCGTGACCGGGCCGGCCGCGGCGCTGGCCGCCGTCGCCGAGGGCCGGGCGACCCTGGCGGTGCTGCCGACGCCGGAGCTGACGGCGTGGCGCTGGTGGCCGACCCTGCTCGTGGACTCCCCGGCGAAGCCGCGCATCGTTGCGCGGCTTCCGCTTTTCGGGGACCTGGGACCGGGCGCGGTCGCCGGGGTCGGCGTGGCCTGCCAGGCCCCGGACCCGTCCGGCGACGACGTGACCCTGTGGGCGGTGCCCGGCGACCTGCCCGAGGCCGTCGATCGGGCGACCGGCGCCGACGGCGCGGCCCTGTCGCTGCTGGCGGTCGACGGCTGGCCGGATGCCGGCGATCTGCCCGCCGGTGCGATCATGATCGGCGCCTACGCCCGTACCCACAGCTACTGACCTTCACGCCTGCCTCCAGGAGAGTTCGATGCCCAGCGTCGCTCCCAAAGCGTCCATTGCCGGCCTGGCGGCCCGCAAACCCGCCCTGCCCGAACCCACTTTGCCCGATGCTGCGAGCGCGGGGCGCATCGTGCGGCTGCACCTGAACGAGGGCGCGCTCGGGCCGTCGCCGCGCGCGATGGAAGCCATGCGGTCGGTCGCCGAGCGGATGGACCGCTACCCCGGCGTCGACGCCTCCGGCCTGGCCAGGGCACTCGGCCGCAAGCACGGCATCGACCCCGAGCGGGTCCTGCTCGGCTGCGGCTCCGACGAGCTGATCCAGTTCCTGTGCCTGGCCTATGTCGAGCCCGGCGAGGAGGTCATCCACACCCAGTACGGCTTCCTGCTGTTCCCGATGGCGGCGCGGATCGCCGGCGGCGTGCCGGTCTCGGCGCCGGACGACGGCTTCACCGCCAGCGTCGACGCGATCCTGGAGCGGGTCACGCCGCGCACCAAGCTGGTGTTCCTGGCGAACCCGAACAACCCGACCGGCACCTGCCTGCCGGCGGGCGAGGTCCGGCGCCTGCGCGAGGGCCTGCCCGACCGGGTGCTGCTGGTGGTCGACGCCGCCTATGCCGAATACGTGCAGCGCGACGACTACACCGCCGGGATCGAGCTGGTCGAGGCGACCGACAACACGGTCATGCTGCGGACCTTCTCCAAGGCCTTCGGCATGGCCGGGCTGCGGCTCGGCTGGGCGTACTGCCCGCAGCCGGTGGCCGACACCCTGTACTCGGTGCGTCCGCCCTACGGGGTCAACGCGCCGTCGCTGGCGGCCGGTCTCGCCGCGGTCGAGGACCGGGCGTTCCAGGACGCCACGGTCGCCCACAACGCCCGCTGGATGCCGTGGCTGCAGGAGCGGTTCCGCGCGCTCGGCCTGGAGCCGCTGCCGACCGCCGCCAACTTCATGATGCTGCGGTTCCCGGCCGAGCCCGGCCGTAACGCCGACGCGGTCCGGCCGTTCCTCGCCGGGCGCGGCATCCTGGTCCGCGAGATGGCCGGCTACGGCGCGCCGGAGTACATACGGCTGTCGGTCGGCCGCGAGGACGAGAACCGCCTCGTGGTCGACGCCGTCCGCGACTTCCTGAACGGGGCCAACGCATGACCGACGGAATCGTCTTCGAGCGCATGGCGCTGATCGGCATCGGCAACCTCGGCTCGTCGATCGCCCGGGCGGTGCGCGAGCGCGGGCTGGTCGGCACCATCGCCGTCGCCGACTTCTCCGACCGGGCCCTGGCGCGGGCCGCCGAGCTCGGCCTCGGCGACAGCTACGACGAGAGCCCGGCCGAAGCCGTCAAGGACGCCGACCTGGTGGTCATCTGCACCCCGATCGGCACCTACGGCGCGATCGCCGAGGGCATCGCGCCGCACCTCAAGCCGGGCGCGGTCCTGACCGACGTCGGCTCGGTCAAGCAGGCGGTGATCTCGGCGGTGCAGCCGCACGTTCCGGACGGCGTCCACTTCATCCCCGGCCACCCGATCGCCGGCACCGAGAAGTCCGGGCCCGACGCCGGCTCCGGGGCGCTGTTCGAGGGCCGGTTCTGGATCCTGACGCCGCTGGAGGGCACCGCTCCGGAGCCGCTGGCCCGGCTGGAGACCCTGTGGACGCGCTGCGGCGCGCTGGTCGAGGAGCTGCCCGCCGCCTACCACGACAAGGTGCTGGCGGTGACCTCGCACCTGCCGCACCTGATCGCCTACACCATCGTCGGCACCGCCTTCGACCTGGAGGAGCAGGAGCAGCGCGACGTCATCCGGTTCTCGGCCGGCGGCTTCCGCGACTTCACCCGGATCGCCGGCTCCAACCCGATCATGTGGCGCGATATCTTCCTGAACAACCGCGAGGCGGTGCTGGAGATGCTGCAGCGCTTCAGCGAGGACCTCAGCTACCTGCAGCGCGCCATCCGCTGGGGCGAGGGCGACAAGCTGCAGGAGCTGTTCACCAAGACCCGCGAGATCCGCCGCGGCGTCATCGAGGCCAACCAGGCCCGCCCCTTCCCGTACGGCACCAGCGGCAACGGCAACGGGAAGTGACGGCGTAGGTCCCGGATCTCGCTTCGCTCGTCCGGGATGAGGAGCGGTGGATGGCTTCCTGTTCCCTCATCCCGGCCGCAGCGGCGACGCCGCGGAGAGCCGGGACCTCGAACCGACGCCCGCCCCCACGCCCTATTCCGCGATCGAGCGGACCTTGGCGACCGGGATGCGGCCGACCCGGACGGTGCCGTCCTGGACCGTGACCGGCGCCTTCACCCGCTGACCCCGGCCGTCGGCCGCCGGCTCGCCGGCGGCGATCGCCGCCAGCTTCAGCAGCGCGGCGTCGGCCGGCTTCATGCGGCCCTTGGCGACCAGCCGGTCGAGCGCCTCGCCGATGCCCTGGACCTCGGCCACGCCCGCCCCTTCCGGCCGCATGGCGGCGTCGAGCGCCACCGTGCCGTCGCCGACCAGATCGATCGGCGGCCAGGACACCGACAGGTACTGCACGTCGATCACCCCGCCGGCGTCGCGCCACATGGCCAGGCCGGGCAGCCCGGCGGCCGGATCGACGTCGCCGCGCAGAGCGGCCCGCCAGCTCACCGCAGCCGGCCCCTCGAACGGCAGCGCCTCGGCGCCCGCCGGCCGTATGCCGGTCGCGGTGCCCGACACGTCGAGGGTCGCCGGCACCGCGGCGATGGCACCGGACTCCGCCTCGGGGGTCGGGTCGACGACCGCGTCGAACGCCGCGACATGCGCCCACACCACACCGCCGGGGCCGGTCAGCTCGATGTTCCGCAGGGTGACGTCGACCCGGTCGGGCGCCCGCCGGCCGAGGGTCACGACCGCCAGCGCCTCGTCGGCGTCGGCGGTCACCGAGCCCCAGGAACCGGCCGCGCTGGCCCGGCCGCCGCCGACCGGGCGCACCGCCACCCGGAACGGGTCCCAGACCGGCGTGCTGGCGACCAGCTCGGGCGCCGCCGCGGCCAGCAGGGTCGGGCCGTCCTCGCGCGTCCAGTGCACCTGGCGCATGGTGACGTCGACGGTGAACGGGAAGCCGCCGAGCGCCGGCGGCCCGTGCTCGATCCGGTCGCCGAGCGCCCGCCGCTGGTCGATCCAGCCGGTGACCGCCGCCTCGACCCGCAGCGCAACCAGCTGCCAGGCGATCGTCCAGCCGGCCGCCAGCAGCGCCGCCAGGCCGGCACCGGCGACGACCAGGCGGCGGCGGCGCAGGTGCCGGCGGTCCTGGAAACCTGCAGGCCGGGTTGTGTCAGGCGGCGACATTGCGTATCCGGTCCGGCCGGTTGTCGGGAAGGCCGAAACATAGGCGCGCGGGGCGACGGATGAAAGAGGCGGGTTCGAAGCGGGACGGCGACGGGATCTGGGTGTTCGGCTACGGCTCGCTGATGTGGAACCCCGGCTTCCCGTTCGTGGAGCGCGCGGCGGCCCGGCTGCTCGGCCGGCACCGGCGGCTGTGCGTGGTGTCGCGCCACCATCGCGGCGACGCCGCGCGGCCGGGCCTGGTCATGGGGCTGGACCGCGGCGGCTCGTGCCGCGGCATCGCCTACCGGGTGCCGGGCGAGGCGGTCGACGGGACCCTCGCCTACCTGCACGAGCGCGAGACCGCGCACTACCCGGTGTACCGCCGGGCCGAGCTGCCGGTGATCCTCGACGGGCCGCAGCCCCGGACCGTGCGCTCGGTCACCTACGTGATCGACCGCGCCGATCCGGACTATGCCGGCCACCTGACGGTCGAGCAGCAGGCCGCCATCGTCGCCGCCGCCCACGGCCGGTCCGGCGCCAACCGCGACTACCTGGTCTCGGTGGTCCGGCACATCCACGAGCTCGGCCTGCGCGACCGCCGGCTGGAGGCGGTGCTTCACGCGCTCGGGGAACGGCTCTAGCATCCCGGAAAAGCCCGTCGAAGGCACCCCCGGGAGGACACCATGAACGCGCCGTCGCGCCAGAGCCATCTGCTGAGCCCCGAAGAGATCGAGCACTACCACGAGCGCGGCTACGTGGTGCCGCGCTGGCGGCTGCCGGCCGAGCTGCTGCAGCGCATGCGCGACGACCTCGACGCGCTGCTGACCGCCAATGCCGGCGTCAGCCGCGACTCGATGTTCTGCCCGCACATCGTCAAGGGCGGCACCCAGGGCCTGCAGGGCTCCAACGCGTGGCTCGACTACGCCCGCATCCCGGAGGTGCTGGACATGGTCGGCCAGGTGATCGGCCCGGATTTCCTGCTGTGGGGCACCACCGTGTTCGGCAAGCCGGCCGGTACCGGCAAGCGGGTGCCGTGGCACCAGGACGGCGAGTACTGGCCGATCCGGCCGCTGGCCACCTGCTCGGCCTGGATCGCGCTCGACGACGCCACGCCGGAGAACGGCTGCCTCAGGGTGATTCCCGGCAGCCACAAGGGCAACCGGCTGCGCGCCCACACCCAGAAGGACAGCCCCGACCTGGTGCTGAACCAGGAGCTGAACGCCGACGAGTACGACGAGGCCGAGGCGGTCGACATCGTGCTGGAGGCGGGCCAGCTGTCGCTGCACGACGTCTACCTGGTGCACGGCTCGGAGCCGAACCGCTCGACCAAACGCCGCGCCGGCTATGTCTGCCGCTACATGCCGACCAGCTCCCACTTCGACCGCGAGTACGGCGCCCAGCTCCAGCAGCGCGGCGGCAACCAGGTCGACTTCGCCGGCCGGGCGCTGTGGCTGATGCGCGGCCGGGATCTGTGCGGGAAGAACGACTTCACGGTCGGACACTAGGGTCCCTGTCCGGCCGGACCTTCGCGGCGCCCCCGGCGAGCGCCGGGATCGCAGCTCAGGGCGACAGAAAGAAAGGGGCGGCAGCCGCCCGGCCACCGCCCCTCTGGTCTCTCGTCCCGAGGCGCCCCTGCGAACGCGGGGGCCGCGAAGGGTCAGTACATGTGCTGACCGCCGTTGATGCTCAGCGTCGAGCCGGTGATGAAGCCGGCGTCGTCGGCGGTCAGGAACACCACGCCGCGGGCGATCTCCGAGGCGTGACCGAGCCGGCCGACCGGGATGCGGGCCTTGATCTTCTCCAGCACGTCGGCCGGCACCGCCGCCACCATGTCGGTGTCGATGTAGCCCGGCGCGATGGCATTCACGGTGATGTTCGAGCGCGCACCCTCCTGGGCCAGCGCCTTGGTGAAGCCGTGGATGCCGGACTTGGCGGCGGCGTAGTTGACCTGGCCGTACTGGCCGGCCTGGCCGTTGATCGAGCCGATGTTCACGACCCGGCCGAACTTGCGCGCGCGCATGCCCTCGATGGTGCAGCGGCACATGTTGAAGCAGGAGCCGAGGTTGGTGTCGATCACCGCCTGCCACATGTCGTGGTCCATCTTGTGGATGGTGCCGTCGCGGGTGATGCCGGCGTTGTTGACCAGGATGTCGATCGGCCCGACCTCGGCCTCGACCTGGGCGACGCCGGCCTGGCAGGCCGCGAAGTCCGACACGTCCCACTTGAAGGCCGGGATGCCGGTGCGCGCCGTGAACTCCCGCGCGCGCTCGTCATTGCCGGCATAGTTGGCCGCGACCTTGCAGCCGGCGTCCTTCAGGGCGACAGAGATCGCCTCGCCGATTCCCCGGGTCCCGCCCGTCACCAGTGCCACGCGTGCCATCGGTCGTCACTCCCTCGCTGTGATGCCTTCCCCCGGAAGCCGCCCCTCTGGCGGGGGCGGACTTCCCAATCATATGACCAATTCGCGGGCCGGCGTCAGCCGCGCTCGACACACATCGCGACACCCATGCCGCCGCCGATGCACAGCGTCGCCAGGCCCTTCCTGGCGTCGCGCCGCTGCATCTCGAACAGCAGGGTGATCAGCACCCGGGCGCCGGACGCACCGATCGGGTGGCCGATGGCGATGGCGCCGCCGTTGACGTTGACCTTGGCCGGATCCCAGCCGAGGTCCTTGTTGACGGCGCAGGCCTGGGCGGCGAACGCCTCGTTGGCCTCGATCAGATCGAGGTCGTCGATCGACCAGCCGGCCTTCTCGAGCGCCCTGCGGCTGGCCGGGATCGGCCCGGTGCCCATGATGGTCGGGTCGACGCCGGCGGTCGCCCAGGAGGCGATGCGGGCGAGCGGGGTCACGCCGCGCTTGGCGGCGTTCTCGGCGCTCATCAGCACCAGGGCGGCGGCGCCGTCGTTGATGCCCGACGCGTTGCCGGCGGTCACCGTGCCGCCGTCGCGCACGAACGCCGGCCGCAGCTTGGCGAGCGCCTCCAACGTGGTGTCGGGCTTCAGGTACTCGTCGGCCTCGACCACCGTGTCGCCCCGGCGGGACTTGACGGTGACCGGCGCGATCTCGTCCTTGAACCTGCCGGCCGCCTGGGCGGCGGCGGCCTTCTGCTGCGAGGCCAGCGCGAACGCGTCCTGGTCCTCGCGGGTGATCTGGAACTTCTGGGCGACGTTCTCGGCGGTGTTGCCCATGTGGTAGCCGTTGAAGGCGTCCCACAGCCCGTCCTTGATCATGGTGTCGATGAACTGCAGGTCGCCCATCCGCTGGCCGCCGCGCAGGTGCTGGGCGTGGGTCGACAGGCTCATGCTCTCCTGACCGCCGCACACCATGACGTCGGCGTCGCCGAGCGAGATCGCCTGGTGGCCGAGCGCCACCGAGCGCAGGCCGGAGCCGCAGACCTGGTTGATGCCGTAGGCGGTCCGCTCGACCGGGATGCCGGCGGCGATCGCGGCCTGGCGGGCCGGGTTCTGGCCCTGGGCGGCGGTCAGGACCTGGCCCAGCACCACCTCGTCGACCTCGGCGGCCTCGGTCTTGGCGCGCGCCAGCGCCGCGCGGATCGCGACCTCGCCGAGCTGGCTCGCCGGCACGGAGCCGAACGCGCCGTTGAAAGCGCCTACCGGCGTGCGGGCGGCACCGGCGATGACGACCTCGGTCATGGCAGTCTCCCCTTCTCGAATCGGACGTCCGCGACGTCGCCTATGGCGGGCCCACCGGCCGGAACGGCTCCGGAACCCGGCCCCTCGAGCCCAACATAGGCCGCGCCCGGGCATCCCACAACCGGCGGCCACGCTGTCCCGGGCTGGTTAACGGCGGAACGCCGGGAGATGATGACCTGGCCCCGAGCCGGATCCGCCGGCGTCAGGTCCGGGCCGCCTCGCCGAGCAGCGGGTACTGGCTGAACAGGCTCGGCTCCATCACCGGCTCGGCGCGCGCCAGGTAGCGGCCGTCGAGCTCCGCGAAGCTGCCGACGCCGAGCAGGCCGAGGTCGATCCGGGCCTCCTCCTCCAGCAACTCCAGCACCCGGACCACGCCGGCGGCGCCGCCGGCCGCAAGCCCGCAGCACAACAGCCGCCCGATCCCGACCATGTCGGCGCCCAGCGCCCGCGCCTTGGCGATGTCGCTGCCGCGGGTGATGCCGCCGTCGACCACCACCGTCGCCCGGCCGCGCACCGCGTCGACCACCTCCGGCAGCACGTCGAGCGAGCCGAGCCCGTGGTCGAGCTGGCGGCCACCGTGGTTCGAGACGTACACCGCCTCGGCGCCGACCTCGATCGCCAGCCGGGCGTCCTCGGCGGTGGCGATGCCCTTGAGGATCAGCGGGATGTCGTAGGTCTTCTTGAAGCGCTCGATGTCGCGCCAGTTCAGGGCCTTCTGGAACTCCATGCCGGGCACCTGCCGCCACGGCTTGATGAAGCGGTTGGCGATGTCGCGCTCGCGCCGGCTGTACCAGGCACTGTCGACGGTGATGGCGAAGGCGTCGTAGCCGTGGTCGATGGCCCGGGCCACCACGCCGTCGAGCCAGGAATCGTCGCCGCGCTTGTACAGGCAGAACACCTTCATGCCGTTGCCGGCCGGGATCTCGGCGATCGACTCCAGCGGGAAGGTGCCGACCGAGGACAGGAACAGCGACACCCCGAACTCGGCGGCCGCCTGCATCGCCGCGCGCGGACCGTCGGGGTGGAAGCTCTCGAGCGAACCGATCGGGCACAGCAGCACCGGCAGGCGCAGCTTGTGGCCGAGGAACGCCCCGCCGCAGTCAATCTCCCGCATGTCCTCCAGCACCCGCGGCCGGAACGCCCAGCGGTCGAACGCCAGGCGGTTGCGGCGCACGGTGGTCTCGCTCTCGGTGCCGCCCCGCAGGTAGTCCCAGACGTTGCGGTCGAGCCGGCTGCAGGCCCGGTCGACGACCTCGTGCAGGGTCTGGCAGGCCTCGCGCAGGTCCTCGATGGTTTCCTCGCCCTGCGGCTTGTCGATTTCGGTCATGCCCGTGCGGTCTCCGCTGTCTCGGTTACGTCGTCTCGCCTATCCAGTCGATCAGGGTGCTCCAGGCCCGTTTCGGCGCGCTGGAGCCGACCACCATGCCGATATGCCCCAGCGCCAGGTCGGCACGGGTGGCGTTCGGCAGCCGCTCGGCCAGCGCCCGGGCCGAGGCCGGCGGCACGATGCGGTCGCGCGCCGGCACCATCACCAGGGCCGGGGCCTCGACCTGCTCCGGTACCACCGGCCGGCCGGCGACCCGCCAGTCGCCGGTCATCGGGGTGTTGCGGCCGTACCAGTCGAACAGCGCCTCGCGGGCGACCGGGGCGGCCAGCGGCACGCCGTCGTTCAGCCAATCCTCCAGCGCCACGAACTCGGCGGCTTCGGGGCTGTCGGGGTCGAGTTCGGCGAAGCGCAGGAACTTGCGGATGACCAGCATCGGGTCGAGGGAGAAGAACAGGGACTGGATCAGGTCGGTGGGAAGCCAACCGGCAGCCTCGATCATAGCGCTCAGCCACGGTTCCGCCAGAGGCAGCGATGCGGCGACCGGCGAGGCGTCGGCGGAGAAGTCCCACGGGGTCGCCAGCAGCGCCATGCCGGCGGTATCGCGTGGCCGGCGCTGGACCAGCGCCAGCGCCAGCAGGCCGCCCATGCAGTAACCGAGCACCGGCGGCCGCCGGCCGGCGATCGTCAGCACCGCCTCCAGCGCGCCCTCGAGCCGGCCGGCGACGTAGTCGGTCAGGGTGAAGCGGCGCTCGGTCTCGCCGGGGAACCCCCACTCCACCAGGAACGGCCGGAACCCGGCGGCGGCCAGCGCCCGCATCAGCGAGCGCCGCGGCGCCAGGTCGAGGACGTAGCCTCGGTTGACCAGCGACGGGATCACCAGGATCGGCACCCCGCCCATCGGCCGCGCCGCCTCCGGCACCGCGCCGTAGTCGAGCAGCAGGGTGGTGCCCTCCTTCCAGCACACCGGCGGGTCCTGCGCCGGCCGGCGGTACGGGTGCTCGCGATAGGCCTGGATGCCGTCGAGGAACCGGCCGAGCCGGTGGCGGATCTCCTCGTCGAGCGCCTCCTCGAACGAGGCCGGCGCCGAAGGGTCAGCCTCCGGATCGGCCTTTGCGGCCGCCCGCGCCGCCTCGAGAGCCTCGAGCTGGTGCCGCAGGCTGGTCGCCGCCTCCGCCGAGGCGGTCTTCCAGTCGAGCGATCCGCTCTTCCAGGCGGCGGAGCTCGCGTAGGACGACAGCCAGGTCGTCAGCGCCGTGCTCAGGTACAGCGGCAGCGGCCGCGGACCCGGCCGCCGTGGGTCGCCGCTCGCCCGTGTCCCCGCGGCGCTGCTGTCCCGCCCGGCCATGCTCGCCCCGTTCCTCGCTGTCCGCGCCATCATAGGCCCGCGCACCGCCCGGCCGGTACCCCGGTTGCAGCCCGTCGCCGCCGCCGGCGTCCGGCGCCGCCGCCGGTGCCGTCCCCGGCGCCATCCCCGCGCGCATGGCGTTTCCCCACAGCGCGGTCCAGCGCCGCACGCTGTCGGCCACCTCGGGGTCGGTCGCCATGGCCTGGACCTGGTCCTGCCACAGGTCCAGGAAACGGCGGGCCAGCTCGTGCGGGTCGGGGCTGCGGGTCATGGCGGCGGAGTATGTCATGGATTTCGAAGCGGCCGTCAAGGCACTGATTCAACGATGTTTTTATGACGATTTTCGCGAGTCGGAAGGGCCCGCCCGGTGTCCGCCGGAGACGGCCGGGCGATAGCGATTGCCGGCGGCCGGCCGATCGTCTAGGTCGACACGGTTGCAGCTCACCCCGGCCGTCCGCATGTCCGACCCGTATTCGTTCGACTCCCGGAGCGCCGGCTGGTTCGTCCGGCCCGGCGACGTCGTGTACGACATCGGCGCAGATCGTGGCGGAACCGCCGCCATGTACCTGGAGCGCGGGGCCGCGGCCGTCTACTCGTTCGAGCCGCTGCCGGCGAACCGGGCGCTGGTCCCGGACCGGGTCCGCAACCACCCGGCCTTCCACCTGCTGCCGTTCGCGCTTTCCGACAGCAGCGGCACCGCCGAACTGCGGGTGCCGGAGAAGAACTCCGCGGCGTCGACCCTGTCGCCGAAGTTCTCGCGCCTGTACCAGGAGCGGCGCGGCGGCGAAGTCGAGGTCGTGGAGGTCGAGACCCGCACCCTGGACGAGCTCGAGCTGCCGCGCGCCGCCTTCTGGAAGATCGACGTCGAGGGCGCGGAGCTCGAGGTCCTGCGTGGCGCCGAGCGGACGCTGCGCGACCGGAAGCCGGACATCGTGCAGCTCGAGATGTTCAACTTCGACACCTACCTGTACGGCTCGACGCTGAACCTGCTGGCCCGGCACTTCGCGCACCTCTGGACCCTCGGCCTGACGGCGGAGGGTCGGCTGGTGCATTACCGCGTCACGCCCCGGTCGGTGCAGAACCCCGAGGTCAAGGAGGCGCTGCGCCGGGCGCGGACGCCGCTGTACTTCGCGTCGGACCGGAGTTTCTGGGACTGGACGCGGAACGACCGACCGGCCGGTTGATCCAACCTTTCGCGTCGCGGAAGACCGGGAGTCCCTGAGTTTCCAAGGATTGTATACCTTTGCCGTTGCAAAGCAGCAGGCAAACGCGCAGTCTTCGAAGCGGTCCGGGAACGGGTCGCTGGCACCGTGACACCTGACGTGCCGAATCGGGCACATTCAGAGGGGAGCAACGGACAAGGTCATGGCGGAAAAGACGAGGGCCACCCGCGCCCAGAACGGCAAGACCGAGGGCGACGAGAACATCGTCACGATCAAGAAGTACGCCAACCGGCGGCTCTACAACACGGCGACCAGCAGCTACGTCACGCTCGACCATCTCTGCCAGATGGTGAAGGACGACGTCGACTTCGTGGTGTACGACGCCAAGACCGGCGAGGACATCACCCGGGCGGTGCTGACCCAGATCATCGTCGAGGAGGAGGCGAAGGGCCAGAACCTCCTCCCGATCAGCTTCCTGCGCCAGCTCATCGGGTTCTACGGCGACAACCTGCAGATGGTGGTGCCGCGCTACCTGGAGACGGCGATGTCGACCTTCGCCGACAACCAGGAGCGGATGCGCAGCTACATGCAGGAAGCGTTCGGCGGCCTGTTCCCGTTCACCCAGTTCGAGGACATGACGAAGAAGAACCTCGCCATGTTCGAGCAGGCGATGAAGATGTTCACGCCGCCGATGGCGGGCGGCGAAAACAAGCCGACGGCCCCGTCGCAACCCTCGTCCGGGCCGGCCTCCGGGGCGGCCCAGGGAACCGGCGGTGCGAGTGCCGCCGACCAGACGGCCGCCGCGGTCCGCACCCTGCAGGCGCAGGTCGAGCAGCTTCGCCACCAGCTCGACCGGCTCGGCGAAGACAAGGACAAGGGCTGACCGCCGGTTAACCCGATCTCAACCGGAGCCGTGCGAACCTGACCCGTCGTCGAACGACGGGCGCGGGTTTCAATGATCACGCCGCTCCAATCCCAGGCCCCGGCGACGGGCCTGCTCGCCCTCGATCCGGCCGCCGCCCGGCAGGCCGGCGGCGAGGCGCGTGCGCCGATCGTCGAGCCCGGCCAGTCGCCGCGCGACCGCGCGGACCCGGCCGGCGATCCCCGCCGGGTCCCACCGCCGCCGCGGGTCGACGCCGACAACCGGCCGCAACCGCCGCGGCCGGGCAGCCCCGCCGCCCCGGAGACCGCGGATTTCGGCAGTACCGGCTACCGCCGCCGGGACGGCACGGCGGGCTACGAGGACCTGCGGGACGACCGGCCGCGGCCAAGACCGTCGTCCACCTTCCTGGCGCAGGCGATCGGCCAGGAGCTCGCGGCCGATGACGGCATCGGCACCGGCGCGCCGTCCGCCGGCACCCGGTCCATCGCGGCGGCCGCGGCGCTATACCGGCAGACCCAGGACACCGTCGACCGGGCCCGGTTCGCCGGATTGGTGACGCCGCCGTCGGATTCCGCCTGACCGCTCAGCGCAGCAGGACGCTGCCGATCTCGCGCAGCTGGGTCCTGGCCCGCAGCAGGTAGAAGCCCTGGACCGCCAGGTGGTTGGGCAACAGCGAGCCGTCCGGGTCGCCGTTCATCACCACCAGCGGGTCGAGCACCGCCGCCTGGCGGAGCGAGTCGAGCATCTGCGCCCAGACCTGGTCGAGCTGCTTCTCCTTCAGCACCGGCTCGAAGTCGTCGCCCATCTCGCGCAGCAGGATGAAGTAGCCGTAGAGCCGGCCCTTGACGCCGTAGAAGACGTCGTCGACCCGGGTGTCGACCAGCAGCGGCCGCGGCTGGGCCAGATGCTGGTCGATGGTCGCCGAGGCCGAGCCGAGGTCGGCGGCGATCCGGTCGATGGTGGCGAGCAGGTTGTCGGCGCGGCGCTCGAACACCGCGTCGCCGGCCGCCAGACGGTCGTTGTAGGCGAGCAGGGCCCGACGGGCCGACCGGTACTGCGCCTCCGACGACGCGGTCGGCAGCAGCGAGGTCGAGATGTTGTAGATCCACACGTCGCCCGGGTACTTGAGCAGCCCGGCCGCCTTGTCGAGGTCCCGGTCGGCCTCCGAGGAGCCCCGGGTGCGGCCGATCTGGTCGGTCATCTCGATGGCGAAGCGCGACAGCGCGTAGACGATGCCCTGCTGGTAGTTCGGGGTGTTGTCGAGCCACGACGAGGGATAGAAGAACGGGTCGTTGGCGACCCAGAAATGCTGGTTCACCTCGCGGTCGATCAGCGCCGCCGCCGCCGCCACCGCCCGGCTGGCGCCCGGCTTGGCCTCGGCGGGCCGGAACGCCGGATCGTCGTCGATGACGTTCATGACGAACCCGCCGACCAGGTAGTACAGCACCGCCATGACCAGCAGCGCGACCAGGCTCCACCCGCTCCAGCGCAGCGCCCCCTTGCCCGGCAGCAGCCGCCGCCGCGGAGCGGAATAGTCGTCGTCCCAGTCGACGGCGGGGCGGGTCATGGCATTCTCCTCGGGTTCGGTACCAGCGAGACATAGGGAGTAACCGCCGCCGTGTCACCCGATCCGAGCGCGAGCCCCGGCCGGCCCCGGCCGGCAACGACGGTCGACGACGACGCGATCGCGGCGCTGCTGGCCGAACTTGGGCTCCCGGTGCGCCGGCTCGACTTCGTCGCCAAGGCGTCGACCAGCGAGGTCTGGCGGGCCGACACCGCCTGCGGGCCGATCGCCGTGCGGATCGCCGCCCCGCGCCCGGGAAAGCCGGCCGATTTCGACGCCGAGACGGCGCTGCGCCGGGTCCTGGCCGCCGCCGGCGCGCGGGTGGCGGCGCCGATGTTCGACCGACGCGCGCGACCGGACCTTGCGGTCGCCGACCACCGGCCGGCCTGGGTCGTCGACCGCTGGATCGACGGCGAACGCGCCGACGCCGCGACCGCCGATGCGGTCTGGCACGAATTGGGCGTCCTGCTGGCGATGCTGCACGCGCTGCCGGTCCGTGGCCACGGGCGCCTGCGGGTCGAGGGCGACGGCGTGGCGGGCCGGCTCGACGACCCGGGTGCCGCCGCCGCTGACCGCTTCGAGCGGCCATGGCCGTTCGACGACCTGCCGCTGGCCGGCCATCCGCTGGCCGCGGCGGCCCCCGACCTAGTACCGCGGCTGCAGCGGCTGGAGCCGGCGATCCGGCAGGCCGCTGCAGCCCCGCCGGCCGTCGTCCACGGCGACCTCAACGGCGCCAACGTCCGGCATGCCGGTGGTGCCCTGACCGGGCTGATCGACTTCGCCGACGCGACCGTGCTGACCCCGGGCTGGGACTTCGCCCTGCTGCGGCACTTCCAGGGCGGGCGGATCGTCGACCGGGTGCTGGCCGGCTACACCCGCGACCCTGCAGTCGCCGACCGGATCGCCCGCGACGCCCGGCTGCGCCTCGGCCTCGCCGAGATCGAGGCCGGCTGAGGCGCCCGGGATGGCCGGCGACGATTCCGACCGCGATCTCGGCCCCTGCCCGCTGTGCGGCCGGCCGATGCTGGCCGGGCCGAGCGTCGACCGGCACCACTGGGTTCCGCGCCGCGAGGGCGGGCGCGAGGCGGCCCCCATGCACACCGTTTGCCACCGCAAGATCCACGCGGTCCTGGGCGAGCGCGAGATCGCCCGCGCCTACGCCACGCCGGAAGCGCTGCGCGGACATCCCGAGATCGCGACCTTCCTGCGCTGGATCGCCGGCAAGCCCCCGGAGTTCGTCAGCCCGCACCGGACGACCCGGCGGCGCCGGCGATAGCCGCTCAGTACAACCGGTTCTTCAGCGAGTCCTCGACCCGTGCATCGGCCTCGGCGACGTCGAAGCCGCCGCCGACCTGGTCGGAGATGATCTGGGCCAGGCTCGGCAGCGTCCGCCGGTCGACCCGGTGGTCGTCCTCCCAGAGCTTGGAGCGGACCAGCGCCTTGGCGCAGTGCAGGTAGACCTCCTCGACCGCCACCAGGATGCCGGCGGTCGGCAGCCGGCCGCGGACCGCCGTCGGGGCCAGCAGCTCGCCGTCGGCGACGATCCGCGCCCGGCCGTTCACCCGCAGCGTCTCGCACACCCCAGGCACCATGAACAGCAGGCCGACGCCGTCGTTGGCCGTCAGGTTCGACAGGGTGTCGAGCCGGTTGTTGCCCGGCCGGTCCGGGATCAGCAGGGTGCGGTCGTCGAGCACCTGAACGAAGCCCGGCGCGTCGCCCTTCGGCGATACGTCGCCAAGGCCGTCGGCCCCCTGGCTGGAAATCACCAGGAACGGCGAAAGCTCGATGAACCGTCGCGCGTGGACGTCGAGCCGGTCGATCTGCTTGGCGACCGCCAGCTTGCTCGGCGTCCCGTAAAGCGAGCGCAGCTCGTCCTCGGACGCGACCATGTCGGACATACGCAGTTTCCCCTAGTTGGCGTCGCTTTCGACCAGCACGCGAGTGCACTAGACTTTTCGACAGTTTGCCGCCGGCCGCAAGGATGGCAGGGACACGCGACCGGTCAAGAAGGACACTGCAGCGCATGAGCCTGACGACGCCCAGAAAGCTGACCCGGGTGATGGACGGCCTGTTCGCCCGGTTCGACTATGCCGGCCTGCTCGTGCTGGTGGTCGAACCGGATCACGACAGCCGCGCCGCCCTGGTCCGCACCCTGGTCGAACTCGGCCTGCCGCAGCCGCGCGAGGCGGCGACCGCCGCCGAGGCCCTGGCCCAGGCGGCCGAGCTGGAGCCGGCGCTGGTGATCTGCGACAAGCAGCTCGAGGGTCCGGACGGCACCGACGGGCTGGAGCTGCTGTTCCGCATCCGCGCCGACTCGACGACCCTGCCGCCGAACGTCCCGGTGCTGCTGCTGGCCGGCGAGGCCGGGTCGCCGGGCGTCATGGAGGCCAAGCGGCTGGCGGTCGACGGCTTCCTGGTCAAGCCGGTGCCGGCCAAGCGGCTGGAGGCCCGGATCAACGCGGTGCTGATGCGCCGGTTCCCGGAACGGGTGGACTGGGGCCGGTGACACCGGTCGAGCTGACGCCGCCCCTGACGACCACGCCGGCCGCCGACGGTTTCCGGATGCCCGGCGAGTTCGAGCCGCATGCCGGGACCTGGATGCTGTGGCCCTGCCGCCCGGACACCTGGCGCGACGACGCCGGCCCGGCCGAGGCGGCGTTCGCGGCCGTCGCCGCGGCGATCGCCGCCGTCGAGCCGGTCACCGTCGGGGCCCGGGCCGACCGGCTGGACCGGGCCCGGGCGATCCTGCCCGCCGATGTACGGGTGGTCGCCCTCGACTCCGACGACGCCTGGATGCGCGACGTCGGCCCCACGGTGGTGGTCGGGCCGGGCGGCGAGCGCCGGGCGGTCGACTGGACCTTCAACGCCTGGGGCGGGACGGTCCACGGCCTGTACCGCGACTGGACGGCCGACGACCGGGTCGCCGCCGCGGTCGCCGGGGCCGAAGGCCTGGCCCGTTATCGCTGCCCGCTGATCCAGGAAGGCGGCGGGCTGCACAGCGACGGCGCCGGCACCCTGTTCGTCACCGCGGAATGCGTCCTGAGCGCCGGCCGCAACGCCGGGCTCGGGCGCGAGCGGGCGGAAGCGCTGCTGAAGGACTATACCGGGTCCGAAACGGTCGTGTGGCTGCCGCACGGCGTGGTCGAGGACGAGACAACGGGCCATGTCGACAACCTGCTGCACGTGCCGGCCCCGGGGCTGGTCCTGCTGACCTGGCCGGAGGACGCCGAAGACCCGCAGTCCGCCCGGTCGCGGGCCGCCCGCGAGGCGCTCCGGGCGGCCGCGGGCGACCGTTTCGAGGTGCGGCTGCTGCCGATGCCGGGGCCGCTGTACATGACCGAGGAAGAGGCGGCGGGCCTGGTTCCGGCACCTGGTGCGAAGCCGCGGCGCGCCGGCGACCGCCTGGCCGCCTCCTACGCCAACTTCTACCTGGCGAACGGCCGGGCGATCGTGCCGCTGCTCGACCCGCGCACCGACGAGGCGGCGCTGCGGATCGTCGCCGACGCCGTGCCGGAACGCGAGATCGTCGGGGTGCCGGCCCGCGAGATCCTGCTCGGCGGCGGCAACATCCACTGCATCACCCAGCAGGTCCCGGCCGGCTAGACCTCGAGCAGGAAATCCGGCTGGCTGCAGCCGACGATGCGGTCGACGGTGACGCCGTCCTCGGCGCAGGGCAGCTTGACCACCGTGAACGGGGTCTCGCGGTTGTAGCTGCGGGCGCGGCCGAGCGTGATCCCGATCTCGCCGTTGCGCGCGATGCGCTCGTTCGATTCCCGCAGCCCGGGCTCTCCCGCCGCCGGCGACTCGCTGAACAGCTCACCGGTCTCGTCGTGCCCGAGCAGCTCGACCAGGCGCGTGCCCCACAGCCGGCAGCGCGCCTCGTACGGGTCGACCGAAACGATCTGGTCGACATAGATCAGGCCGTGCCAGCCCACGAAGTCGTAGAAGTCGAACGAACTCCAGGCCGGGAGGCGGTCGCCCCGGCGCTTCGAGCCCCAGATCTCGACGAAGCCGGCCAGCGGCCCGAAGCGGGCCGGCGGGGTGTCCCGGGGAAGGTTCACGAATCGCCGCCCGGCCGGCTCGAACGTCACGGTGTCGATCATCGCCGTCTCTCTCGCCGCGGGTCCCCAATCTAGCCCCGACTCCGGTCGCAGGCGACGCCCTGCAATCCTGACGCTGACGGGCGGCGCGTTCTGCACTATGTTCCGGTCCGCGACGGTGGGTCGAGCCCGCGACGAGGCGGGCTGGACCGGCCGTCGCCCCGTGCGCCGGACCGCCGTCCGCGGCACCGGCCCGGGTCCCCCCGTCTCACGTGTCACCCCATGGAGCCGCCGATGGCGCCCGATTCGATCGGTCACAGCAACCGCCCGCTCAAGCGCGGGCGCAAGTTCCTGAACACCCCCGGCCCGACCAACGTGCCGCCGCGCGTGCTGAACGCCATGCACCGCGACACCATGGACCTGAACGATCCGGAATTCCTGGACGCCGCCGCCGAGAGCTTCATCGGCCTGAAGCGGGTGTTCCGGACCGACGGCGAGGTGTTCAACTACATCTCGAACGGCCACGGCGCCTGGGAGGCGGCCCTGGTCAACATCCTGAACCCGGGCGACCTGGTGCTGGTGCCGGAGACCGGGCACTTCTCGTCGAGCTGGTCGAACATGGCCGAGGCGCTCGGCGTGCAGATCCAGAGCCTCCCCGGCGACTGGCGCCGGGCCCACGACCCGGAGACCATCGGCCAGGCGCTGGCCGACGACACCGAGCGCAGGATCAAGGCGGTGCTGGTGGTGCACACCGACACCGCGACCGGCACCACCACCGACGTCAAGGCGGTGCGTGAGGCGATGGACCGCGCCGGCCACCCGGCGCTGCTGGTGGTCGACACCATCGCGTCGCTCGGCACCACCGAGTTCCGGATGGACGACTGGGGCGTCGACGTCACCATCGCGGCCTCTCAGAAGGGCCTGATGATGGCCCCCGGCCTCGGCTTCGTCGCCGCCAACGAGAAGGCGATCGCCGCCCACAGGGCGACCGCCCGCGAGCGGCGCTACTGGGACTGGACCCCGCGCATGGGCGCCGCCGGCTACCGGGCGTTCTGCGGCACCGCCCCGCAGCTGATGATCTTCGGCCTGCGCGAGGGCCTGGCCGCGCTGTTCGAGGAAGGCCTGGAGCGGGTGTTCGAGCGCCATCGGGTGCTCGCCGAAGCGACCTGGAAGGCGATCGACGTCTGGGCCCAGGCCGGCGCCCTGGAGATCAACGCCCTGGTCCCGGCCGAGCGGTCGGCGGGCGTCACCACGATCCGCACCGCCGACGGGGTCGACGGCGACCGGATCCGCGAGGTGGCGCGCGACGAGATGCTGGCCGGCATCGGCGGCGGCCTCGGCGTGTTCGGCGGCAAGGCGTTCCGGATCGGCCACATGGGCGACATGAACGCGCCGATGCTGTACGCCTGCCTGGGCGCGGTCGAGGCGACCCTGAACTACCTCGACGTGCCGCACGCCCCGGGCGGCGTCACCGCCGCGATCCAGCACGTCGCCGAGTACAAGAAGGCCCACAACTCGACCACGTTCTGAGGCCGAGGCCGTGCTAGGGTAGGTCCCGGATCGCCGGTTCCCGGCGTCCGGGATGAGGGTGTGTGGGCTCGTCGCGGCTCTGTTCCGACCTCATCCCGGCCGCAGCGGCGCAGCCGCGGAGAGCCGGGACCTCGCATCGACGCGGAGTTCACGAGCCCATGCCCGCACCCGAAACCGTCGACCTCGCCCTGTGGGCCGTCAACCTGGGCCGGCCGCTGAACGGGCTCGACGCCTGGGCCGCTCGGGTCGACGCCAAGATGGCCGAGGCCGCGGCGGCCGGCGCCCGGCTGCTGGTGATGCCGGAATACGCCGCCGAGCAGTGGCTCGCCTTCAAGCCCGAGGGCCTGACCACCGACCGCGAGATCCGCTGGCTGGCCGACCAGGCGCCGGAGGCGCTGGAACGCCTGAAGCCGCTGCCGGCGAAGCACGGCATCGGGCTGCTGGCCGGCACCATGCCGTGGACCGTCGACGGCCGGCAGCGCAACCGGGCCTGGCTGCTGCTGCCGGACGGAAGGGCGATCCACCAGGACAAGCTGTGCCTGACCCCGGACGAGCAGGACCCGAACACCTGGCTGCTGGAGCCCGGCGACAGCGTGCAGATCGTCGAGTGGGACGGCCTGACCGTCGCCACCCTGGTCTGCCTGGACGTCGAGATGCCGGCGCTGTCCTCGCTGCTGGCGCCGCACCGGCCCGACCTGCTGCTGGTGCCGTCGATGACCCTGCGACGGTCGGGCTACGCCCGGGTGTTCGGCTGTGCCAAGGCCCGGGCGGTGGAACTGATGTGCGCGGTCGCGGTCACCGGCGTGGTCGGCGCCACCCCCGGCACGACGTGGAACCCGACCAACGTGTCGGGCAACGCGGTCTATCTGCCGTGCGAGAAGTCGCTCGGCTACACCGGCGTGCACTCCGAGACGCCGGCGGTCGAGGAGCATTGGGGCGACGGCCCGTTCCTGCTGGCCAGGGACATCCCGGTCGGCGCGATCCGGGCGCTGCGCGATTCCGGCTCGGAGGTCTGGCCGGGGGCCTGGTCGGCGGCGAACATCGCAATCCGATCGGCGTAGCGCACCGGGCCCGGACCCAACGCCGGGCGGCCGCCTACGAGGCGGGTTGCGCATGCGCGGTCGCCCAGCCGCGCAGCGCTGCGATGTCCTTGTCGCGGATCTTCGCCAGTATCGGCATCTCGTCCAGGGCCCGCACGAAGTCCTCGTGCGACAGGTCGGGAGCCTCCCCGTCGAGCGACCGTTCGAAGGCGTACAGCATGGCATCGTCGACCCAGGCGGCGATCTCCGCGCCCGTCATCCCGCCTCGGTCGAGGCCGTCCGACGATCCGGACAGTTCCACCAGGGCGTCGAGATCGAGCGGATCGTCCGCCCGGTCCACGCGCTTCAGGTGGATATCCAGGATCGCACGGCGTTCGTCCTCGTCGGGCAGGTCGACGAAGAAGACTGCGTCGAACCGGCCCTTCCGGACGATCTCCGGCGGGAGATGCAGGATGTCGTTGGCGGTGGCGACGACGAACACCGGGCTGGTCTTCTCCTGCAGCCAGGTCAGGAAGGTGCCCAGAACCCGCAGGGACACGCCGGAATCGCCGACCTGCTGGCCGGGCCGGGACAGCCCCTTCTCGATTTCGTCGATCCACAGGATGCAGGGCGATACCGCCTCCGATACCGCGATCGCGTTCCGCATATGCGCTTCCGAGGCGCCGACCAGCGAATCGAAGATCCGCCCCATGTCGAGGCGAACCAGCGGAAGCCCCCATGCCGCGGCTACGCAGCGCGCCGACCATGACTTGCCGCACCCCGGGACGCCGGTAAGAAGCACGCCCTTCGGGACCGCCAGCCCGAAGCCGGCCCCCGCCCGGCCCAGCGCGTGGCGTCGACGGTGCAGCCAGCCTTTCAGCCGCGCCAGACCGCCGACGTCGTCGAGCGACAGGCCGCCGGTGTCGACGAACTCGAGCAGGCCGGACTTCCGAATGGCCTGCCGCTTCTGACGGAATATCTGCTGCACGTCGGACTCGTCGATCGCCAGATCGTCGACGGTCGCGTAGGCGATGGCGTTCTCCAGCTCGCGCTGGCTCAACCCGACCGCGGCGTCGGCCAGCTGATCGATGAGCGCTTCAGGGTCGTCGGGGACGGCGACCGCCCCCGACCGCGCAGCCCCGTCGATGAAACGGGCGACATAGGCCCGCACCTCCTGGCGTGTCGGCTACGGGTAGTCGATAACGGTGACGTCGTGCTCCAGTTCGTACGGCACGTTCAGGCTGGGCGCCACGATCACGCAGCTTGCCGGCCAGCCCTCCGTCCTGATCTGGCCGACGAACTCGCGCAGGCGCCGTCGATAGACCGGGTTGTTGCTGGCCCGGTCGGACAGGTACGGATACGGGTCGAACAGGACGAAGAGCATGCCGTCCTTCTGGGCATGCCTGTTCTCCATCGTCTGCTCGAATGCCTGCAGGGCGGCGGCCAGGTCGGCCAGCGGCAGGGCATGCCCCTTTTCGCCGGCCTCGACATTGGGGTTGAACACGCCCTTGGCGGTGCTCCACATCAGCACGTGCCGGCCGATCCGCTTGGCGGTCCTGAGAAGCGTCGCGACGACGCGATCTTCCTCGAAGGTATTGACGTGGATCAGCGGCGTCTGCGCTCTCAGCAGACGCTCGAAGTCCCTTTCGAAGGTTGTCTGGCTGCCAGCGTCATCCATCGCCTGGCACCGCTCGCTTCCTGGCCTTCGCCACGACGGCACAGCTTCAAAGGCGCAATATTCACGCCCGACCAGCACACCTGGCGGCCTTTAGCAAAAAAGCACAACAAATCTTGCCCAATTGACCGGCGGTATTCCAAGCTGTTTCTTAGGATACAACCAATGACGTTAACTCGCTGAATGCGATTGTATTCATATCGAGCACCAGCTCGTCTCTTTCCGGAAGCGACATGGCCCTGAACGGCATGGCGAACACGTACTTCATGGAGTTCGCACACAACACCGGACTGATCGTGGCGGTGGTCTTTCTGGACCGTGTGATCGCGAACCGTTCACTCAGCTCGAGAGCCACCATCGCGTCGGGGCTGCTTTTCGGAGGCGCCGCCGTTCTCTCGATGGCGGCCACCATGGCCGTCTGGGAGGGAATTATATTCGACGCGAGAACGGTCATACTGTCGGTCGGCGCTCTGTTCGGCGGCCCCGTCGTCGCAGCGATCTCGGCGACGATCGCCGCCGCCTACCGGTTCCACCTCGGCGGTGCGGGTGCCACGGTCGGTGTGCTGGTCATCGCAACCGCGAGTGCCGCCGGGCTTCTTCTGCGGCACCGGTACGTCCGCGACCTGCTCGCGCTCGACGTCCTGCCCTTGCTGGCCCTCGGACTGGCCGTTCACACCGCTGCGGTTCTCTGGTTCGCCCTCCTGCCGCTCGATTACGTCGAGGATGTACTGAAGGGCCCCGCCTTGGCCTACGTCGGAACCCTCACCCTCGGCACTGTCCTCATGGGCCTCATGCTGCGCGAGATCGAGCGGACCAAGCACTTCGACAGCATCCTCCGCGACAGCCACGAGCGCCTGCAGAACCTGTTCGACACGACCGCGACCGCCCTGCTCGAAGAGGACATCTCCGGCGTCTATCGCGCCATGCGCCGGCTGCGCGAGTCCGGTGTCGAGGACCTGCGCGCGCATCTGGCGCAGTACCCCGCGCTGGTCGACGACCTCGCCGCCGAGGTCAAGGTCCTGCGGTGCAATCCGGCAGCGGTACGGCTGTTCCGTTTCCAGTCCGACGACGACCGAAAGACCCGGATCGATGCATTCTTCGGACCGGGCGCCCGCGAAGCCTTCATCAACGAGCTCTGCGCGATCTGGGACGGCGCCAGTCGAACGGAGCAGGAAGCGATGTTCCGGGCCGAGGACGGGACGGAGCTGGCCGCCTTCGTCGTCGTCCCCCTGCCCCGGACCGAAGAACAGGCGCGGCACGTCGCCGTCAGCATCCTCGACGTGACGGCGCTGCGGTCCACCGAGAGGCAGGTCCTGCAGGAACGCGAGCGCCTGCGGGAGGTGGTCTGGGGCACCGACGTCGGCACCTGGGAATGGAACGTCCAGACCGGACAGACCGTCTTCAACGACCGCTGGGCTGAGATCGTCGGCTACACGCTTGCCGAACTCGAGCCGGTTTCCATCGACACCTGGGAGCGTCTCGCCCACCCGGACGACCTGACGGTCTCCGGCGCGATCCTCGAGGAGGTGTTCGCCGGCAAGCGCGACTTCTACGAGTGCGAGGCGCGCATGCGCCACAAGGACGGCCGATGGATCTGGGTCCTCGACCGCGGCAAGGTCGTGGAGTGGGCACCGGACGGATCGCCGCTCCGGATGTCCGGAACGCATATGGACATCACCGACCGCAAGCAGGCGGAGCTGCGCGCCGACCACCTGGCGTCGGTCCGCGAAGCGTTACTGCGCTGCCACGCCGACATCCTCGCGGCCCGCAGCGAAGCCGAGGTATTCGAGCGCACGGTGGCCACCCTGGTCGAGGCCCGCGGGTATGCGCTGGCCTGGATCGGGGTGCCGGAGGACGGGCCGGACAAGCTGGTGCGCCCGGTCGCCCGGGCCGGGACCCAGTCGTCGTATCTGGACGGTATCGTGGTCCACTGGTCGGACGACGACCTCGGGCGCGGGCCGACCGGCCGCGCGATCCGGTCAGGCGAGATCGAGGTCGCCCACGAGCTGCAGCGCGATGAGAGTTTCGAGCCCTGGCTCGAGCACGCCGAGAACCACTCGCTGTTCTCGTCCGTGGCAGCCCCGATCATGGCGGACGGCCAGGTACTGGCCGCCCTGAACCTCTACAGCTCGATCCCCGCCGTGTTCGACGCGGAAGAGATCGGGCTGATCCAGGAGTTCGCCCAGAACGTCGGCCTCGCGGTGCGGGCACTCCGGCTGCAGGCCGAGCGCGCCCGTCTCCATTCGGAACTGGAGAACGCCGCCCTCGGCGCGGTGACGGCCATCGCGGCGACCATCGAGAAGCGCGACCCCTATACCGCCGGGCATCAGGCGAGCGTCGCCGCCCTGTCCGAGGCGATCGGCAGGAAGCTCGGCTGGGACGCCTTCAAGCTGCAAGGCCTGCGGCTCGGCGCCATGATCCACGACATCGGCAAGGTCGCGGTTCCGTCGGAGATCCTGAACCGGCCAGGCAAGCTGTCCGACGCGGAACTCGCCATCATCAAGTCGCACACGCAGGTCGGCTACGAGATCCTGGAGAGGACGACGTTCCCCTGGCCGATCAAGGAAATGGTCTTGCAGCATCACGAGCGGCTCGACGGCAGCGGCTATCCGCAGGGACTGCGGGAGGGCCGGATCATCGACGAGGCCAAGGTGATCGGGGTCGCCGACGTGGTCGACGCCATCACCTCGCACCGGCCGTACCGTCCCGGTCTCGGGGTCGAGTCCGCGCTGTCCGAGATCGAGCGCGGCCGCGGCACGCTCTACGACCCGGCGATCGCGGACGCCTGCCTGACCCTGTTCCGGGACGACGGCTACTCTCTCGACAAGGCCTGAACCGGCAGCGCGTCACGACAGCCAGACCAGCGCAAGGACCAGGATCACCCCGGTCACCAGCGCGAGCGCGCCGGCGGCACGCACGAGGTACCGCCGCAGCTCCGCCATGCGCTGCTCGCGGTCCAGGCGCTCGATGCGCGCGCGCCACTCCTGCTCGAGTACGGCCAGGACATGTATCAGCCGGTCGAGCGCGGCGTTCGGCAGATCGCCGAACTCGACGCCCACGAGGCGGTTGCCGGGATCGACGCGAACCACCCGCCCCTCGAACCCGATCCGGAACGCCTCGCCGCGCTCGGTCCCGACGATCTGCCCGGTGATCGTCTCGCCCTCCCGCGGCAGGAGCTCGGTGGTCCGGGCGCCGAAGCCGCCGAGGGAGACGTCGACCAGGGTCCAGACCGCCCCGGCGACCTCGACGACCGCAGGAATACCGGCATGCCGCCGGTAGCGACGCCGCTCCTCGGCGAGATCCCTCTCGTTCAGCGGCTCGACTTCCCGCATGCGGTACCCCTCCGCGCAAACCGCCGGCGCCTGCACCCGGTCGGCAGGCCGAGCCGGCAGCCGGTCCCGGCGGCTGGAATACATCCTATCGATGCAGCCCGCCGAGTTCGACCGGCTCGATCTGCCGGAACGGATCTCGTGGTTGGACTGGAACTCTCTTTCTCATGTCCCAACCCGACCCCGGCCACGATATCGCCCCGGGCCCCTGCTGCGAGCGGGTCCGGCGCCCAACGGGGCCTGGTGGCCTGCACCGCGGACGGCCGTACCCCCGACATGATCCCGTCGCTGACCCGGTACCTGAACACGCCGGAGGACTGACCGGCGGACGCCGACCGCCGCCCGGTCAGCCCGGGTCGGCGACCAGCCCGGCCGCCGCGATGCCGGCGATCGCCGCCGCCTCGTCCTGGTCGGAGGTGTCGCCGCTGATGCCGACCGCGCCGACGATCGCGCCGTCCCCGTCGCGGATCAGCACGCCGCCCGGCACCGGCACCAGCGACCCGCGGGCCAGGGTGTTGACGGCGTTGACGAAGTAGGCCTGCTCCTGCGCCCGCTTGAAGATCGCCCGCGAGCCGATGCCCAGCGCGATCGCGCCGTTGGCCTTGCCGACCGCGATCTCCATGCGCATCGGGCTGGCGCCGTCCTGGCGCTCGAACGCCTTCAGATGCCCGGCGGCGTCGAGCACCGCGACGCCGAGCGGCTTGAGGCCGAGCTCGGCCGCCTTGGCGAAGGCGGCGGCGATGATGGTGCGGGCCTCGTCGAGGCTGACGGACGGCTGGGCGATCGGCATGGCGGTCTCCTCCTGGAATCGGGAGGCGGATCCTAGGCGGATCGCGCCGGCTTGGCGACCTTCCGGAACGCGACGGCCGTCGTGCCGGATCGCGCCGGTCGCCCCCGGCCGGGCCGGCGGCTCGGCCGGCGCGGGCGCCCGCGACCCCCCGCGACCCCCCCCCCCGCACCGTCAGCCGTCGCGCTTCTTCTCCTCGTCCTTCGCGGTCTGCTCGGCAGCACTCTGCTCGGCGCGGGCGGCATCCTTCTCCTCGGCCGAGACGGTCTGAACCGGCTCGTGCTCGACCACCGGCGCCGGGCGCTGCAGCGCCGCCGCCGCCTTCTCGGCCTCCAGCAGGATCCGGCCCGGCGGCGCAGTGCCGTCCTTGTCGACGCCGAAGTACAGGGTCTGGTGCGGGAACGGGATCTCGATGCCCTCGGCGTCGAAGCGCTTCTTCAGGCGGCGCAGCATCTCGCGCTTCACGCCCCACTGCAGGACCGGCTTGGTCTTCAGGCGCGCCCGGATGATCACCGCGCTGTCGGCCAGCTCCTGCACCCCGAAGATCTCCACCGGCTCCAGGATCTTCTCGCCGTGCTCGGCGTCCTGGCGCAGCTCCTCCGCGACCTCCTGGATCAGCCGGCTCACATGGTCGGTGTCCTCGCGGTACGCCACCCCGACGTCCAGCAGGGCGTAGGAGAAGTCCTTGGTCATGTTGACGACGCTGGTCACGTCGCCGAACGGCACGGTGTGCACCGAGCCCTCGACGTCGCGCAGCCGCAGGGTCCGGATCGAGATGTCCTCGACCACGCCGGTGTGGCCGCCGGCGGTGACCACGTCGCCGACCGAGATGGTGTCCTCGATCAGGATGAACAGGCCGGTGATGATGTCGCGGACCAGCGCCTGGGAGCCGAAGCCGATGGCCAGACCGACGACACCGGCACCGGCCAGCAGCGGCGCGGTGTCGACCCCGATCTCCGACAGCACGATCAGCCCGACGAAGGTGAACAGCGCGATCGAGATCACCCGCCGCAGCAGCGGCAGCAGGGTCTTGGCGCGTCCGCTCGGCTGCCGCGGCGTGCCGTCCGGATAGGTGCTGGACAGCGAGCGCTGGATCGCGCCGCTGGCGAACTCCCAGATGCCGACCCCGACGACCACCACCACGGCGATCACCACGGCGCTCTGCAGCAGCCGTCCGCGCGCCGTCGGGCCGAGTGCCGTGTAGAGGTCGAGCCCCCACGCGCCGAGGGTGACGCCGATCGCGAGTATCAGCAGGATGACGTCGACCGTCCGCGTCAGGATCGGCCGGTACACCCCGGCCCGCTGCCGCAGCCCCGGGAACCGGCGGTTCAGGTCGTCGTCGATCCGGAACAGCCGCTCGATCAGCCGGTGGGCGGCGCGGGCCAGCAGAAAAGCCGCGAAGAACGCGGCCAGCGTGACCAGGGTCGCCCGGACCAGGAACACGAAGCCGTCCTGCTCGCCGGACACGAAGATGCCGAACGCCACCAGCACGTAGAGCATCGCCAGGACGTGCCAGATATCGGCCAGCCGGCGGCGCACCCGGCTGCCCATCTGCTGGCCCCGCGGCCCGCGGATCACCGTCGCGAAGTCGTCGCGGCTCTGCAGGATCAGCACCACCACCAGGATCGCGAACACCAGCGCCGCGGCGGTCTCGATGCCGCGCGCCCCGACCTCGCCGGCTCCGAACGGCACCGCCAGCCGCGACCCGACGAAACCGATCGCGACCACGGTGGTCAGCCGCATCGCCCAGACATACAGGTAGGCGGCGGTCTCGGACTTCAGCGGCAGCAGCCGCAGGTGATCGGCGTAGGGCGCCAGCACGAACCGGGCGGCGACCCCGACGCCGGTCTGGATCGCCCAGGCGATGACCAGCACCAGGGCGCCGTCCTCGATCGCCTGCCGGCCGTTCAGCACCACCAGCATGGCGTAGCCGGACGCGATGGTGGCCGCGACGATGAAGGCCTCGACCAGGGACAGGGCGATCGCCAGGAACACCCGGCTCTGCACGCTCGACGGGTCGGAGTTGCGAAGCTGCCGGATCGGCCGCCGCAGGGCCAGCCCGACGATCCATCGCGCCACGACGACCGCCAGCAGGGTCAGCCCGACCACCGTGCCGACCTCGGTCCAGAACGCCCGGCGCCGCGGGTCCTCGACCTGCTTGGCGATCCAGCCGGGGATCTGGTCGAAGGTGCCCAGCCAGTCGACGAAGCGCTGGAATACCGCACCGACCCGCTCCGTGTGGTTGGCCACCGCATCGCCCAGGTGGGCGCTGACGCTGGCTGCCTTCTCGGCCTCGCGGGCCTTCCGCTGTGCCTCCAGGATGGTCTTCAGGTCCTGGACCAGCTGATCGCGGCGCTGCGGATCCTCCAGGGTCTTGACCAGCTGCTCGAGATCGCCGGCGGTCTTGGCTTCGCCGCCGCTGGCGGCCGGCAGCCCCGGCAGCTGCGCGGCGGCCGGGGCGGCCGCCAGCAGGCCGAGACAGAGGACGGCGAGGCAGAGGAAGCGCAGGGGCGTCGCGGCGGTCATGAAACCTGGATCTCCGGTGACGATGATCGGGCCACACTGCTGGTAGCATTGCCCGGTGGGAATGAGAACCTCGAGGCGGGGATATGGTTCACTACGGGCCGCCCGGCGAACTGGATGAGGCCGGCAAACGGGATGAGGCCGGCAAACTGCAGGAGGACAGGCCGTGCACCTCGAAGGATCATGCCGCTGCGGCGCGGTGACGTTCGGCTGCGACGCCTACGCGCCGGTACCGTACCTGCGGTGCTACTGCTCGATCTGCCGCAAGACCGACGGTGGCGGCGGCTTCGCGATCAACCTCGGCGCCCACGCCGGCAGCCTGACGGTCACCGGCGAGGAGCACGTCGGTGTCTTCAGCGCGACGATCGACGGCCGGCCGAGTTCGGCCGAGCGGCGGTTCTGCCGACACTGCGGATCGGCGCTGTGGGTGTGGGACCCGACCTGGCCGGAACTGGTGCACCCGTTCGCCAGCGCCATCGACACGCCGCTGCCCACACCGCCGCACGTGGTCCACATGATGCTGGCCGACAAGCCGGACTGGGTGCGCGCCGACATCCGCGACGGCGACGTCGTCCACCCGGGCTATCCCGATCTGTCGCTTCGGGATTGGCACGCGGCGCACGGCCTGCTGAGCTAGCGTCGCGAAACCCGGGAGGCATGCGATGCAGAGCGACAGCACCACCGAGGCACCGGTCACCGCCGGCATAAGGCGATCCGCCGGCCGGTCGGTGGCGACCGACGCCGGCGGCTACCGCGTCGTCGCGCTGTGCGACGGGCATGTCGACTTCGACCTGTCCCGGCTGCCTGGCGTCGCGCTGGACGACGCGTTGCCGGTGGCCGCCCCGCGCGGGGTCGACGCCCGCGACCTCGCGGTGTCGGTCAACGCCTTCGCGGTCGTCGGGCCGGACCGGCTGTACCTCGTCGACTCCGGCAACGGCACCATCCGCGGCCCGGGCCTGGGCCACCTGCTGCAGGCGATGGCCGCCGCCGGACTGCGGCCGGAGGACGTCGACGCCGTGCTGATGACGCACATGCACGGCGACCACGTGGCCGGCCTGTACGACGGCGACCGCAGCGTGTTCCCGAACGCCGAGATGATCGTCTCGGAGGCGGAACGGGCGTTCTGGGACGCGCCCGAGCAGCTCAGCGAGCTGCAGCGCGGCCAGCTCGACATGGCCCGCAAGGGCTTCGCGACCCACAGCGGGCGGACCACGATCGCCAATCCCGGCGCGGAAGTGGTGCCGGGGATCACCATGGTCGCGCTGCCGGGCCACACCCCGGGGCATGTCGGCTACCGCATCGACGGGTCCGACCCGCTGCTGATCTGGGGCGACGTCGTGCACCTGCCGGCGCTGCAGATGGCCCGGCCCGACTGGTATTTCGTGTTCGACGTCGACCCGGAGACCGCCGTCGCGACCCGCCGGCGGATCCTGGACGAAGTCGCGACCGACGGCATCCGGGTCACCGGCGCCCATGTGCCGTTTCCCGGCTTCGCCCGGATCGAGCGCGCCGGCGGCGGCTATCTCTACCGCCCGACCGACGAAAGCCTCTGAGATGGCGGCCGGATCCAGGAGCGGGGCATGCTGGACGTCTACGTGAGACAGGACCGACGCCTGAACCGGATCGCGGGCGCCACCGGGATCCCGGCCGGCGCGGTCTGGATCGACATGCTCCGCCCGACCCCGGACGAGGAGACGCTGGTCGAGCAGGCGATCGGCATCGACGTCCCGACCCATGCGGAGATGCAGGAGATCGAGGCCTCGAGCCGGCTCTACCAGGACAACGGCAGCCTGTTCATGACGGCGACGGTGCTCTCGAGGACCGACACCGAGGAACCGGTCGCCCGTCCAATCACCTTCGTGCTGACGCCCGACCGGCTGGTCACCATCCGCTACAGCGAGCCGCGCTCCTTCGAGCTGTTCGCCGCGCGCTGCCAGAAACCCGGCGCCGACGAGGACGCCGCCGGCGTCCTGACCGGCCTGCTGGACGCCGTGATCGACCGCGCCGCCGACACCCTGGAGCGGCTGTCGGTGGAAATGGACGCCCTGTCGGTGAAGGTGTTCCTGCCGCGGGCCGCCCGCCGCCAGAGCGAGATCGAGTACCAGGACGTGCTGCGCGAGATCGGTCGCAAGGGCGAATTGAACGCCAAGATCCAGGAGAGCCTGCTGAGCATCGGCCGGCTCGCCACCTATCTCGGCCAGGCCACGCTGGGCGGCAGGACCGGCAAGGAGGTGCGCGGCCGGATCAAGACCCTCGGCCGCGACGTCACCTCGCTGACCGACCACGCGCATTTCCTGGCCGACCGGGTGACCTTCCTGCTCGACGCCACCCTCGGCATGATCAGCAACGAGCAGAACACCATCATCAAGATCGTCTCGATCGCCACCCTGGTGTTCCTGCCGCCGACGGTGATCGCCTCGATCTACGGCATGAACTTCCACTTCATGCCGGAACTGGACTGGCCCTGGGGCTATCCCTTCGCCCTGTCGCTGATGGCCACCTCGGCCGTCCTCCCGTATCTGGTGTTCCGCCGCATCGGCTGGCTGTAGCCACGCCTTGGCCGCAAGGAGAACCGCGTGACCGGCATCCGCCACTCGTTCCACAAGATCAACGGCTTTCCCATGCACCTGGCCGAGGCCGGCGACGGGCCGCCGCTGCTGCTGCTGCACGGCTGGCCGGAGTTCTGGGCGACCTGGGAGCCGGTGATCGAGCGGCTGTCCGACGGGTTCCGGCTGCTGGCCCCCGACTTCCGCGGCTTCGGCCAGAGCGGCAACCCGGATGCCGGGCGGTCGGACCGGGCCGGTGCCGATGTCCTGGCCGACGACATCGTCGCGCTGATGGACGCCATCGGGCTGGAGCGCGCCGGCTTCGTCGGCCACGACGTCGCCGCCTACGTGCTGCAGCGGATCGGCGTGCGCTACCCGGAGCGCGCCGCCGGGCTGTTCTTCTTCAACTGCCCGACCCACGGGGTCGGCCAGCGCTGGCGCGCGCCCGGCCACATCAACGAGATCTGGTACCAGACCTTCCACCAGATGCCGTTCGCCGCCGACCTCGTCGGGGCCAGCCGCGACAGCTGCCGGGCCTATATCGGCCACTTCCTGAAGCACTGGTGCCACCGCAAGGACGCGTTCGACGACGTGCTGGAGCGTTGGGTCGACAACTTCCTGCGGCCCGGCAACCTGCAGGGCGGCTTCAACTGGTACGTCTCGGCCAATGCCGGCCGGCTGGCCACCATGGCCGGCACCGCGCCGAAGCCGCCGGTGATCGAGGTGCCGTCCCGGGTGCTGTGGGGCCGGCACGACCCGGTGCTGCGCTCTGAATGGGCCGACGTGCTGCCGGAGTATTTCTCGGACGTCGAGATCGGCTTCGCCGAGGGCTCCGGCCACTTCGTGCACGTCGAGGAGCCGGACCTGGCCGCCGCCGAGATCCGCCGCTTCTTCGCGGGAAAGGCCTGACGCCATGAGCCAGCGCGCGATCCCGGCCGTGTTCATGCGCGGCGGCTCCAGCAAGGGCGTGTTCTTCCACGCCCGCGACCTGCCGGCCGACCGGTCCGTCCTCGATCCGATCCTGCTGTCGGTGATCGGCAGCCCGGATCCCTACGGCCGCCAGCTCGACGGCATGGGCGGCGGCATCTCGTCGCTGTCCAAGGCGGTGATCATCGGCCCGCCGACCCGGCCGGACTGCGACGTCGACTACACCTTCGCCCAGGTCTCGGTGGACCGGCCGGTGGTCGACTGGGCCAGCAACTGCGGCAACCTGTCCTCGGCGGTCGGCCCGTTCGCGGTCGACGAGGGCCTGGTCGCGGCCGGCGACGGCGAGGCCCTGGTCCGGATCCACCAGGTGAATACGTCCAAGGTGATCCACGCCCGGTTCCCGGTCGCCGGCGGCAAGGCGGTGGTGACCGGCGACTTCGCGATCGCCGGGGTCGCCGGCACCGGCGCGCGCATCCGGCTCGACTTCCTGGATCCCGGCGGCGCCGGCACCGGCCGGCTGCTGCCGACCGGCAAGCCGCGCGACGTGCTCGACGTGCCCGGCTTCGGCCCGGTACCCGTCAGCATGGTCGACGCCGCCAACCCGATCGTGTTCGTGGCGGCCGGGAATCTCGGGCTGACCGGCGCCGAGCTGCCGGACGCCATCGAGGCCCGCCCGCAGGTCATGGCCGCCCTCGACTGGATCCGCCGGCGGGCCGCGGTCGCCATGGGCATGGCGGCCCGACCCGACGACGCGCCGCTGTCGGTGCCCAAGGTCGCGATGCTGGCGGCCCCGGCGGGCTACACGACGCTCGACGGCCAGACGGTCGGCGCCGTCGCCCAGGACATCGCGGTCCGCATGATCTCGATGGAGCGCGCCCACCGGGCGGTGCCGCTGACCGGGGCGATGTGCCTGGGGGTGGCGGCCCGGCTGCCGGGCACCGTCGCCCACGCGCTCGCCCGCGCTTCCGGCGGCGACGAGGTTCGGGTGGCGAACCCGTCGGGCGTGCTGTCGGTCGGCGCCGAGGTCGAGGACGGCGAGGCGAAGAGCGCGCTGGTGTTCCGCACCGCCCGCCGGCTGATGCAGGGCGAGGTGCTGATCCCGTAACCGTTGCCCGCTGTCCGCACTTCCTGAGTGTCCGTCGCTTCGTGGGTCCCGGAGCCGTCCCGGCATGAGGCCGGGACTCTCCGGGATGACGACAGGAGGGGGGCGGGCACCCACCCATTTTGTCATTCCGGAGAGGGTGCGTCAGCACCCGGCTCCGGAACCCACCCGCCGCTCCGCGACTTGCCCCGCCGGGCTGGGCGGGCGAGGCTCCGGAAAAGCCCAGCAATCGGGGGGAAGTCGAATGCGCCAGAAGACGCGGGTCAGAGCGGGCATCGTCGGGTCGCGGTTCGCCGCTTCGTTCCACTACGCGGCGGTCGAGCGGGTGTACGGAGCCTCGCCGGAGGTGATCGGCGTGCATTCCCGCAGCCGCGACAGCGCCGAGGCGTTCGCCGGGCCGCGCGGCATCGCGGTGTTCGACGACCTCGACGCCCTGCTCGACCAGGTCGACGTGGTGCACGTCTGCACCCCGCCGGTGACCCACGAGGCGATGGCGATCGCGGCGCTGCGGCGCGGGGTCTACCCGATCGTCGAGAAGCCGTTCACCGGCTTCTTCGGCGACGGCAGCGACGGCTTCGACGGCCGGACCTGGCCGAAGCAAGCGGCGCTCGATGCCGCCATGGCCAGCGTGAAGCGGATCCTGGACGCCGAGGCGGAGTCGAATGCCGACGTGCTGTACGCCGAGAACTGGGTGTACATGCCGGCGGTCCAGAAGGAGCGCGAGGTGATCGAGAAGACCGGCGCGCAGATCCTGTGGATGCACGGCGAGCAGGGGCATTCGGGCTCGCACTCGCCGGCCTACGGCCACTGGAAGTTCGCCGGCGGCGGCTCGGCGGTCGGCAAGGGCTGCCACCCGCTGAGCGCGCTGCTGTACCTGAAGCGGGTCGAGGGCAGGGCGCGCGACGGCAGGCCGATCCGCCCGGCCACGGTCAGCGCCCGCATCCACGAACTGACCCGCCTGCCCGGCTACCGCGACGCCGGGCACCTGCGCACCGACTACAACGACATCGAGGACGCGGCGATGCTGCACGTCACCTTCGAGGACGGCACGCTGGCCACCGTGTTCGCCTCGGAGATCGTGATGGGCGGCATCAAGAACCGGCTCGAGGTGATGGCCAACAACCACCGCGCCGTCTGCAACATCAACCCGAACGACACCATGCGGACCTACAACCCCGACGAGGCGGCGTTCGCGGACGTCTACCTGGTCGAGAAGCTCGGCACCAAGCAGGGCTGGGCGCCCGCAGTCCCGGACGAGGACCACACCAACGGCTTCCCGCAGGAGATCGAGGCGTTCTACCGCACCGTCGCCCATGGCGAGCCGGCCGAGAGCGACAGCGGCCTCGCCGCCGACACCATCGCCACGATCTACGCCGGCTACGTCTCGGCCGAGGACGGCGGCCGGGAGACGAAGATCCCGCTGGCTTGAGGGGGACCGGGGCAGAGAGGGGCACGGGCGGCACCATGGATCCCGGAGTCGCCCGCTTCGCGAACGCACCGGGATGACGGATTGGGGTGAACGTCCGCCCCTCCCCCTCCTTCGTCATTCCGGAGCCGCGTAACGGACTCCGGAATCCACCTATCGCACCGGAACTCTCTTGTCGGAGCTCGACAGTCACCTATTTTACAAGATTTATCTTGTAAAATAGGTGACTGTCATGATCGTCCCCATCAGGGGCCTGTACGAGGCCCACCTCACGGTCCGCGACCTGGACCGCTCGATCGCCTTCTACCGCGACGTCCTCGGACTGCCGCTGGCCCATGTCGTGAAGGACCGCAACGTCGCGTTCTTCTGGGTGCCGAAGCCCGACACCGCGATGCTGGGGCTGTGGGGCGTCGGCACGGCGCCGATGTCGATGCGGCTGCACATCGCCTTCAACGTGGCGCTGGAGGACGTCGAGCGGTCGGTCGACGTCCTCAAGGCCGCCGGGCTGACGCCGACCAAGAACGGCCAGGAGCCGATCGACGAGCCGGTGGTACTGAGCTGGATGCCGGCCGCCAGCGTCTACTTCGACGACCCGGACGGCCATTCCCTGGAGTTCATCGCGATGCTGCCGGAGGCGCCGCGCAAGGTGCCGAGCTTCATTCCGCTGTCCGAATGGCGGGCCGGAGCGGCGTGAGGACCGGAGCGGAGCAGCCGTCGGCTCATGGGTCCCGGCTCGCCCGCGCAGGCGCGGCCGTCCGGGATGAGGGCGTCGGAAGACTTTCATCCCCCCTCATCCCGGCCGCAGCGGCGCAGCCGCGGAGAGCCGGGACCCACGGAGCGACGAGCCCCGGGGCCACCGACCTCAGAAGTCCAGGCTGACCGTCTCCTCGGCCCCGCCCAAGGTCAGCACCGGATCGGCCGCCGCCGTGCGGGCGATCACCTTGCCGGCGCGGATCACCGCGAGCCGGACCGGGCGCAGGCGCAGCGCCTCGATCGGGCTGCGGCACTGCAGCAGCACCATGTCGGCCCGGCAACCGGGCGCCAGCCCGTAGCCGTCGAGCCCCAGCGCCTTCGCCCCGTTGACCGTGACGGCATCGAAACAGGCCAGCATTTCCGCGCGTCCGGTCATCTGCCCGACGTGCAGGCCCATGCTCGCGACCTCCAGCATGTCGTGGCTGCCGAGCGGGTACCACGGGTCCATGACGCAGTCGTGGCCGAAGGCGACGTTCACCCCGGCGGCCATCAGCTCCTTCACCCGGGTCATGCCGCGGCGCTTCGGATAGGTGTCGTGGCGGCCCTGCAGGGTGATGTTGATCAGCGGGTTCGGGATGGCGTGCAGCCCGGCCTCGGCGATCAGCGGGATCAGCTTGGAGACGTAGTAGTTGTCCATGGAGTGCATGGAGGTCAGGTGCGAGCCTGCGACCCGGCCGTGCAGGCCGAGCCGCCGGGTCTGATAGGCCAGGCTCTCGACATGGCGCGACAGCGGGTCGTCGCTCTCGTCGCAATGCATGTCGACCCGCAGGCCGCGCTCGGCCGCGATCTCGCACAGCAGCCGCACCGACTCCGCGCCGTCGGCCATGGTGCGCTCGAAATGCGGGATGCCGCCGACCACGTCGACCCCGAGGTCGAGCGCCCGTTCCAGGCTCTCGCGCCCGCCCGGCGTCCGCAGGACCCCGTCCTGCGGAAACGCCACGAGCTGCACGTCGATCCACGGCTTCATCTCGTCGCGCACCTCCAGCAGCGCCTGTACCGCCAGCAGGCTGGGGTCGGAGGTGTCGACATGGCTGCGGATCGCCAGGGTCCCGCGGGCGATCGACCAGCGGCACAGCCGCCGGGCCCGTTGCTTCACGGACTCGGCGGTCAGCTCCGGCTTCAGCTCGCCCCAGAGCGCAATGCCCTCCAGCAGGGTGCCGGATTCGTTGACCCGCGGCAGGCCATAGCTGAGGGTCGAGTCCATGTGGAAGTGCGAGTCGACGAACGGCGCGGTGACCAGCCGACCCTCGGCGTCGATCTCCTCGGCCGCCGACGCCTGAAGGTTCGGCCGCAGCTCGGCGATCCGACCATCCTTCACGCCGATGTCGACCGGCTCGCCGCCGGACGGCAGGACGGCGCGGCGCAGGATCAGGTCGAGCATGGTTGACCTCCCGGAACGATCGTCAGTGCCGCTCGCCGCGGCGGTACGGCACCAGCAGGGCCTTGGGATAGCGCGCCTTGCGGGCCATCACCACCATGGCGGCGATGCTGAGCAGGTAGGGCAGCATCAGGAAGAACTGGTAGGGGATGGCGCCGCCGGCGAACTGCTGGGCCCGGACCTGCAGGGCGTCGAGCCCGGCGAACAGCAGGGCGCCGAGCAGCGCCTTGCCGGGCCGCCACGACGCGAAGATCACCAGGGCGACGCAGATCCACCCCCGGCCGTTGACCATGCCGAAATAGAAGGCGTCGAACGCCGACATGGTCAGGTAGGCGCCGCCGACCGCCATCAGCGCCGAGCCGGCCATCACCGCCCCGCAGCGCACCGCCAGCACGTCGATGCCCTGGGCCTCGACCGCCACCGGGTTCTCGCCCGCCATCCGCACCGCCAGGCCGACCGGCGTGCGGTACAGCACCCAGATCACCGCCGGCACCGCCAGGAAGGTGGCATAGGTCAGCGGCGTGTGGTTCAGGAACGCGTCGCCGACGAACGGCAGGTCGCTCAGCCCCGGCACCTTGATCTGCTGGAACGGCTGGATCTTCGGCGGCGTGGTGCTGGACGGCAGCAGCATCCGGAAGGTGAAGAAGCTGAGCGCCGAGGCGAACATGGTCAGCCCGATGCCGGCGACGTGCTGCGACAGCCCGAGATAGACCGTGAAGCCCGAGTGCATCAGCCCGAAGGCCGCGCCGACGAACGCCGCGAACAGCACCCCGCCCCACAGATCGCCGCCCTGGTAGACCCACATCCAGCCGGCCATGGCGCCGGCGGTCATGATGCCCTCGATGCCGAGGTTCAGCACCCCTGCGCGCTCGCAGATCAGCTCGCCCAGCGTGCCGAGGATCAGCGGGCAGGCGATCCGAATCATCGCCGCCCAGAACCCGGCGGTGAGGAACACCTCGATCAGGTCCACCTGGCAGCCCTCCTCGCACCCGTCGCTGCGTGGGTTCCGGATCCGTTCCGCCTGCGGCGATCCGGTCCGGAATGACGAAAAGTGGGAAGGTCCAAATCCCCTTCTTCTTCGTCATTCCGGACGGTCTCGCGCCAGCGCGACCGATCCGGGACCCACCCGCCGCTCCGATGCATCCCCCGCCGCCTC
>NZ_BMZS01000001.1:386778-588156 GCF_014652915.1 Thalassobaculum fulvum | reverse complement strand
CTCATCGCCACCTCACCCGGAACCGCGGACGAAGAGTGGGAATGCCCGAACCCCCTTCCTCTTCGTCATTCCGGACGGTCTCGCGCCAGCGCGACCGATCCGGGACCCACCCGCCGCTCCGATGCATCCCCCGCCGCCTCATCGCCACCTCACCCGGAACCGCGGACGAAGAGTGGGAATGCCCGAACCCCCTTCCTCTTCGTCATTCCGGACGGGCGCGCACACGCGCGACCGATCCGGAACCCACAAGCTGCCCCAATGCCCGCGCATCTATCGCCACCGCACCCGGAAGCGCACGAACATCAGGCTGACCAGCACCGCCAGCACCGAGGACGCCACCAGCACGTCGGCGATGTAGGTCGGGATGTTGACCGCCCGGCTCATGGAATCGGCGCCGACGTAGATGCCGGCCAGGAACACCGCGCTCAGGATCACGCCGATCGGGTGCAGGGCGGCCAGCATGGCGACCGCGATGCCGGCGTAGCCGAAGCCCGGCGACAGGTCGAGGGTGAGGTAACCCTTCAGCCCGGCGACCTCGCCGACCCCGGCCATGCCGGCCAGCCCGCCGCTGATCATCGCCACCCGCAGCATGGTCAGGTTCACCGAAATGCCGGCGAAGGTCGCGGCCTGCGGGTTCAGGCCAACCGCCCGGATCTCGTAGCCCCACACGCTCCAGCGCATCGCCGCCCACACCAGCAGCGCCGCCGCCAGCCCGACCAGCAGGCCCATGTGCAGCCGCGACTTGGCCAGCAGCACCGGCAGCACGCCCTCGTCGACGATCGGTGCCGCCTGCGGCCAGCCGAGCGACATCGGGTCCTTCCAGGGGCCTTCCAGCAGGAAGTTCACCAGCAGCAGGATCACGAAGTTCAGCAGCAGCGTGGTCACCACCTCGTCGACCTTGAGCCGGGTCTTCAGGAACACCGGCACCAGCAGCGCGACGCCGCCGGCGACCGCGCCGGCCGCGAACAGCAGCGGGATCATCAGCACCGGCGGCAGGCTGACCATGCCGGTGCCGAGCCAGGTGGCGGCCAGCGCCCCGCAATACAGCTGGCCCTCGGCCCCGATGTTCCAGAACTTCGCCCGGAACGCCACGGCGGCGGCCAGCCCGGTCAGGATCAGCGGGGTCGCCCGGGTCAGGGTCTCGGCGATCCCGAAGCTCGAGCCGAAGGCGCCGCCCAGCAGCAGCCGGTAGGCGTTCAGCACCGGCTGGCCGGTCCACAGGATCAGGACCGAGCACAGCACCAGCGAGGCGGCGACCGCCGCCACCGGGGCCAGCACCACCAGCCAGAGCGGCGCATGCTCGCGCGGTTCCAGGGTCATGCCGCCGCCCCCTCCCCGTGCGCCAGATCGCCGGCCATCATCAGCCCGAGCCGACGGGCGTCGACCGCCCCGACGTCGAGCGGCGCGCTGACCCGCCCGCCGTGGATCACCACCACGCGGTCGGCGATGCCCAAGATCTCGTCCAGGTCCTCGGAGATCACCAGCACCGCCGCGCCCTCGCGCTTGGCGTCCAGCAGGCGCTGGTGGACGGCGGCGATGGCGCCCTCGTCCAGGCCGCGGATCGGCTGGCTGGCCAGGATGAAGCGCGGCGACCGGTCGAGGGTGCGGGCCAGGATCAGCTTCTGCATGTTGCCGCCGGACAGCAGCCGCGTGGTGCCGTCGATGCCGGCGCCGCGGATGTCGAACTGCTCGACCAGCCGGCGCGCATAGGCCCTGCAGGCGGCGAAGTCGATGATCCGGCCCCAGCGCCAGAACGGCGGCTCGCGCAGCTGCTCGGCGATCAGGTTCTCCCAGACCGCCATGTCGCCGACCACGCCGGTGGCGTGGCGATCCTCGGGGATCCGCCCGACCCGCCGGGCGATGAAGTCGCGGGCCGAGAACCGCGCGACCGTCTCGCCGTCGATCCGGACATCGCCGGCCGCCGGCGCCAGGGTGCCGCTGAGCAGGGCGGCGAGCGCCGACTGGCCGTTGCCGGCGACCCCGGCGAGGCCGACGATCTCGCGCTCGCGCACCGTCAGGGTCACGCCGTCCAGCAGCCGCGCCCCACCGGCGCCGGACACTGTGACCCCGGCCAGCTCGACCACCGGGCTTCCGGGCTCCAGGTGCTCGACCCGCGGCCGGGCGACCTTGTGGCCGACCATCATCTCGGCCAGCGACTCGCGGTCGGCCTCGGCGGTCGCGACGGTGCCGACCACCGCACCCCGGCGCAGCACCGTCACCCGGTCGCTGATCGCCAGGATCTCGTGCAGCTTGTGCGAGATGAAGATCACCGACAGCCCCTCGGCGGTCATCGCGCGCAGGGTCTCGAACAGCCGGTCGGCCTCCTGCGGGGTCAGCACCGAGGTCGGTTCGTCCAGGATCAGGATGCGGGCGTGGCGGTACAGCGCCTTCAGGATCTCGACCCGCTGCTTCTCGCCGATCGACAGCTCGTCGACCCGCCGGTCGGGGTCGACCGCCAGCCCGTAGGCGTCGGCCATCTCGCGGATCCGGCGGCGGGCGGCGGCCGCGTCGGAGCGCCAGGACCACAGGCTCTCGGTGCCGAGCGTGATGTTCTCCAGCACCGTCATGTTGTCGGCCAGCGCGAAGTGCTGGTGCACCATGCCGACCCCGGCCGCGATCGCCGCCCGGGTGTCGCCCGGCGGCAACGCGGTGCCGTCGACCAGCACCTCGCCGGCGTCGGCGGTGTAGTGGCCGAACAGGATGTTCATCAGCGTGGTCTTGCCGGCGCCGTTCTCGCCGAGCAGCGCCAGCACCTCGCCCTCGGCCACCGACAGCGAGATCGCGTCGTTCGCGACCAGCGCCCCGAACCGCTTGGTGACCCCGCGGATTTCGAGCGTCATGTCGAAGGTCCCCTGCCGCCCGTCGCCGGGTGGGTTCCGGATCCGTCCCCCGGAACAAGTCCGGGGTCCGGTCCGGAATGACGACGGGTGGGTGGCCGGCCCTCTACTTCCGTCATTCCGGACCGGACCGCCGGAGGCGGAACGGAGCCGGAACCCACGAAGCGACGGGCCCCCTGCCACCCGACCTCAGAAGGTCGACTTCGGCTCGTTGTCGTTGATCTCGACGGTGAACTTGCCGGCAAGGATGTCGGCCTCCAGCGCCTTCACCTTGGCCTTCACCTCGGCCGGGATCCTGTCCTCGAACTCGTAGAACGGCGCCAGGCTGGCCCCGCCCTTCGCCATCATCGTCCACTCCTTGTAGTCCTCGGCGGCGAACTTGCCGGCCTTGGTGAGGGCGATGGCGTGGTTGATCGCGTTGGTCATGTCCCACAGCGCGGAGGTGACGACCACGTCCTTGCCGTTCTCCTCCTTGTTCATGTCGTTGACGTTGCCGAACGCGATGATGCCCTTCTCGCGGGCCGCGGCGACCACGCCGGCGCGCTCGGCGTACAGCACGTCGACCCCGGCCTCGACCTGGGCGAACGCCGCCTCCTTGGCCTTCGGCGGGTCGTACCAGGAGCCGATGAAGTTGACCTTGAACTCGACCTTCGGGTTGACCGCCTTCGCGCCCGCCATGAAGGCGTGGAACAGCCGGTTGACCTCGCCGATCGGATAACCGCCGACCATGCCGATCTTGTCGGTCTTGGTCATCGACCCGGCGATCATGCCCATCAGGTAGCAGGGCTCGTGGATGTAGTTGTCGAACACCGCGAAGTTGGTGCCGTGCGGCTTGAACGGGTCGCCCATCAGGAACGCCACGTTCGGGTAGTCGTCGGCGACCTTGCGGGCCTCGCGGCTGATGCCGAAGGCCTCACCGACGATCAGCTTCACGCCGCTGTCGGCGTACTCGCGCAGCACCCGGACGTAGTCGGTGTTGGCGACCTTCTCGGCGAACACGTACTCGATCTCGCCGGCCTTGGCGGCCTTGTCGAGCGCCTGGTGCAGGCGGGCGTCCCACTTCTGCTGGATCGGCTGGGTGTAGATGCCCGCCACCTTGATCTTCTCGGCCGCCGACGGCGACACCATGCCGGTCGCCAGCACGGCCGCCCCCAGAACCACCGCACCCATGCGCACCGCCGCGCGGCGCCGCGTCATCATCCCCCAGTCCCGCATGAAAGCCTCCTGTTGCGCGATCGTCGTTCCTGCCCGGTACCCGGCATTCGTTGTGCCCGGCGTTTCCGTCCCGATTTCCCGGACGGCGTGGCGTCCGGAATCCGCGTCTTCTTGTCGTTGGTCCGGTCGCCGCGGTGCGACGCCGGGAGCCCCCTGTTTCGATGGCCGCCGCTATCCTGACTGGATGGTCAACGCTTGTCACGCGGTTGCAGCAATCCCGGCGCGTGACCGCCGCCGCCGGGTCCGGGATACTGCAGCGAACCGTCGGGAGCCCGCCATGCGCATCCATCTGATCTTCGCGGCCCTGCTGCTGCTGCCGGTCCCGGCCCTGGCGCAGGAGTGCGCCGGCCAGGCCTGGACCGAGAGCACGCTGTATCTCGGCCGCGGCCTGAAGGATGGCGGCGAGGTGACCGACGCCCAACTGCAGGCGTTCGTCGACGACACCCTGGTCGGGCAGTTCCCCGACGGCTTCACGCTGTTCGACGCCCGCGGCCACTGGCGCGACGGCGCGACCGGCAAGCCGGTCGACGAGCGGTCGGTGGCGTTCGTGGTGGTCCACCCGCCGGGACCGGCCGCCGAGGACGCCCTGCGCCGGGTGGCCGACGCCTACATCGCCCGCTTCGAGCAGTCGGCGGTGCTGCGCAGCAGCCAGCCGGCCTGCGTCACCTTCTACGAAAAGAAGTAGGCGCTCAGCCGGCCGGCGCCCGGTCCGGCACGTCGTCGACGGTCGGCGCCACCATCGCGAACCGGTCGGCCAGGGCCGCCAGCTCGGCGTCGTGCAACGCCTGCGCCGGCACCACGCCGCCGGCGATGCCCGGCAGGTCGCGGGTCGCCGCCGCCGACGCCACCACGGTCGACCGGTAGCCGAGGTCGAGGGCCGCCCGCGCGGTCGCGCTGACGCACATGTGGGTCTGGAAGCCGGCCAGGATCAGCTTCTTGCGGCCGATCCGCTCGAGCTCGGCCTGCAGGGTCGTGCCGGCGAACGAGTTCGGCAGGCCCTTGGTGACCACCGGCTCGCCGTCGGCCGGGGCCGCCTTGGCGTGGATCTGCCCGCCCGCGGCGTCGCGGTCGAAGGCGCCGCCGGCCCGGCCGGCATGGGCGATGTGGACGATCGGCGTGCCGGCGGCGCGGGCCCGCGCCAGCAGCCGCGCAACCTCGTCCATGGCTGCCTCGACGCCGACCAGCGGCAGCATGCCGGTGACGTACTCGTTCTGGCAGTCGATCAGCACCAGGGTCGATTCGTCGAGCGCGCTCGGCGCGGTGTCGGCGCCGGCCATCGCCAGCAGGGTCTTGGGGGCGGTCATTGATGGTCTCCGTCGCAGGGTGTCACGCCGCAGGATCGATCCGCACGTCCGCAGAGACCATCGTTGATTTCGCCGGCATTGCCTGCAAAATCGCAGAGATGAACTGGAACGATCGATGAACTGGGACGACCTGCGCACCGCCCTCGCCGTCCGCCGCGGCGGCACCCTGTCCGCCGCCGCCCGGGCGCTCGGCATCAACCAGACCACGGCCGCCCGCCGCCTGGACCGGCTGGAGCGCCAGCTCGGCGCCCGGCTGTTCGACCGGATCGACGGGCGGATGGTCCCGACCGAAATCGGCCGGGCGGCACTGGACCAGGCGACCATCATGGAGGACGCCGCCCGGGGCGTCCTGGCCGGGGCGCAGGACGCCGACACCGCGCCGGCCGGTGCGGTCCGGCTGACCTCGCTGCCGAGCTTCGTGACCGGCTATCTGGCGCCGCGGCTCGCCGAGTTCGCCGCCGGCCACCCGGCGATCACCGTCGAGCTGGTCGGGGCGTCGGAGAACCTGCACCTCGGCCGCCGCGAGGCCGATCTGGCGGTGCGCTACTCGCGCCCGAGCGCCGGCAACTTGCGGGCCCGGCGGATCGGCCTGGTCGGATACGCCGGCTACGCCTCGCGCTCGCTGGACCTCGGCGGACCGCTGCCGTCACTGCCCTGGGTCGCCTACGACGAGGCGTTCGGCGAGCTGCCGGAACAGCGCTGGCTGGACGACGGCGTGCGCCCGGCCCGGGTCGTCGCCACCGCCTCCGACGTGCCGACCCTGCTGGCGCTGGCCCGCCACGGCGCCGGCGCGGCGGTGCTGCCCTGCTTCATGGCCGACGCGGTCCCGGAGCTGCGGCGCGTCACCGGCCCCGATCCGGTCTGCCGGCGCGAGATCTGGCTGCTGAGCCATCCGGACCTGCGCCAGGTCCGCCGGATCGCGGCGGTCGCCGACTGGCTGATCGCCGCGGTCGAACGCGACCGGGCGCTGCTCGCGGGCTGAGCCGCGGCTCGGCTCCGGGAACCTCTGGACCCGCCGGCCGCGCGGGGGCACGCTCGCGAACGGGGCCCGGGTCGCGGCCCCGGCAATCCGATCGACGAGGGAGCGAGCGTTCCATGATCCACGAACTGCGGGTCTATCACTGCGTGCCCGGCCGGCTGCCGGCCCTGCTGAACCGGTTCGAGACCATCACCCTGAAGCTCTGGGAGAAGCACGGCATCCGCCAGGCCGGGTTCTGGACCGTGCTGGTCGGCGACTCCAACCAGGACCTGTACTACCTGCTGGAGTGGGACTCGATGGCCGAGCGCGAGCAGAAGTGGACAGCCTTCGGCAGCGACCCGGAGTGGCTGGCCAAGCGCGCCGAGACCGAGAAGGACGGCGCCATCGTCGCGTCGATCACCAACCTGTTCCTGCAGCCGACCGCGTTCTCCTCGGTGAAGTAGGGGGCGTCCGTCGCTTCGTGGGTCCCGGCTCTCCGCGACGTCGTCGCTGCGGCCGGGATGAGGGTGGTTGGGAGCATTTTTTTGATCCTCATCCCGGACGCCCGAAGGGCGATCCGGGACCCACCCGCCGCCCCGCCCTACCCGAACAGCGCCGTCGAGCCGGCCCGCAGCGCCGCCTCGGCACCGTACGGGGTGTTCACGCAGACCAGCCCGGAGCCGCGCATGCGCAGCCGGCTGCCGGCGAACCGCACCTCCTCGGTCCACGGTTTCGCCACGCCGGCCGCCTCGAGCGTCCGCAGCAGCTCGCCGTGCATGCCGGCGTCCAGCACCGGGTACCACAGCAGGATCACGCCCTCCGGCCACCGGCGGTGCACGTCCAGCAGCAGCCGGGCGGCCCGGGCGTACTCGTCCTTGACCTCGTAGCTCGGGTCGATCAGCGCCAGGCCGCGGCGCGGGGTGGGCGGCACCAGCGCCGGCAGCCCCTCGTGGCCGTCGCGCCGGTGGATATGCACGCCCGGGCCATGCAGGGCGGCGCGCAACGCCGCGTGCTCCTGCGGGTGCAGCTCCATCAGATGCAGCCGGTCGGCCGGCCGCAGCAGCGCCCGGGCGATCGCCGGCGAGCCGGGATAGGCCGTCGGGCCGTGCCGCGCACGGGTCGCCTCGACCGCACGGACCCAGGGATGATCGTCGAGCAGGGCCCGGCGGGCGAGCGCCTCCTCGACGCCCTCGGCCGCCTCGCCGGTCTTGGCGGCCTCGGGTGCCGCGAGGTCGTACAGCCCGCGCCCGGCGTGGCTCTCCAGGTAGCTGAGCGGCTTGTCCTTGACCGTCAACGCAGCCAGAAGCACGGCGAGCGCGGCGTGCTTGTGCAGGTCCGCCAGATTCCCGGCGTGGTAGCCGTGCTGGTACGAGAGCATCGCCTCATGCCGGCCGGGGCTTGCGCGGCCGGCCGGGCCGCCCTCCGTCGCCGCGCCCACCCTCGCGCCGCCCGCCGTCTCCCCGATGGCCCTCGCCCCGGTGGCCTTCGCCCCGGTGCCCCTCACCCCGATGACCCTCGCGCCGGGCGGCGGCCGCCTTGCGGCCCGCGGCGCCGGGCTTCCAGCCCTTGCCGCCGCCAGGGCCTCTCCCCGCGCCTGCGGGGCGCGGGCCGCGGCTCGGGGCCGCCGGCTCGCCTTCCAGGCGACGGATGGTCACGCCGTCGTCGCGGGTGCCGCCGGCCTCGCCCTCCCACTGGGCGATCGAGGCGGCGAACCGCTCGGCCGCCGCGGCGGCGATCTCGACCTGGGTCTCGTTGTGCAGGATGCGGATCGCGCCGACCTCGTTCTTGGTCACGTGGCCGGCCCGGCAGATCAGCGGCAGCAGCCAGCGCGCCTCGGCCTTGTCCCGGTGGCCGACCGAGACCGTGAACCAGGCCGAGCCGGCGAAGTCCTCGCGGCCCTTGCGCGGCTCGTCCGGTTCCGCCGGCCCGCCGTCGAGCAGCTCCTCGGGGGCCGGGCGGCTGGCCTGGTGCAGGCGGAGATAGGCGGCCGCCACCCGCTCGGCCCCATGCGCCGCCAGCAGCTCCCCGGCCAGCGCCAGCTCCTCGGCCGTCGGCTCGGCAGCCAGGCTCTCGTCCTTCAGCATGCGCTCGCGGTCGCGCTCGGCGATCGCCGCCGCACCCGGCGGCGGCGTCCAGGACGCCCGCACGTTGGCCGCCTGCAGCAGGCGGCGGACGGCGTGGCGGCGCGGGTGCGGCACCACCAGCACGCTCACCCCCTTGCGGCCGGCCCGGCCGGTCCGGCCGCTGCGGTGCAGCAGGGTCTCCGGGTTGTTCGGGATGTCGGCGTGGATCACCAGGTCGAGGGTCGGCAGGTCGATGCCGCGGGCCGCCACGTCGGTCGCGACGCATACCCGGGCACGACCGTCGCGCATCGCCTGCAGGGCGTGGCTGCGTTCGTTCTGGCTGAGCTCGCCGGACAGGGCCACCACCGCGAACCCGCGGTTGGTCAGCCGGGCGCACAGGTGCTGGACGGCGATCCGGGTGCCGCAGAACACCATGGCGCTGCGGGCGTCGTGGAACAGCAGGGTGTTGACGATGGCGTTGTCGCGGTCGGTCGGGGCGACCAGGTGGGCACGGTACTCGATGTCGTGGTGCGGCGCCCGCTCGCCGGTTGCGGCCACCCGCACGGCGTCGCGCTGGTAGCGCTTGGCGAGCTCGGCGATCGGCGCCGACACGGTGGCCGAGAACATCAGGGTCCGGCGCTCGGTCGGGGCGGCGTCGAGGATGTACTCCAGGTCCTCGCGGAAGCCGAGGTCGAGCATCTCGTCGGCCTCGTCCAGCACCACGGCGCGCACCCGGGCGAGATCGAGCGAACCGCGCTCGATGTGGTCGCGCAGCCGGCCGGGCGTGCCGACCACGATGTGCGCACCGGCCGACAGGGCGTCGCGCTCGCGCCGCATGTCCATGCCGCCGACGCAGGATGCGGTGCGGGCGCCGGCCGGGGCGTACAGCCAGTCGAGTTCGCGGCGGACCTGCAGCGCCAGCTCGCGGGTCGGCGCCACCACCAGGGCCAGCGGCTCGGCATGCCGGTCGGCGAACCGGTCGGCGCAGTCCAGCAGCGTCGACGCGACGGCGAGCCCGAAGGCCACGGTCTTGCCGGAGCCGGTCTGCGCCGACACCAGCAGATCGGCCGCCGCCAGTTCGGGCGCCAGCACGGCGGCCTGCACCTCGGTCGGGGTGGCGTAGCCCTGGCTGGCCAGCGCGCCGGCCAGGGCCGGGTGGGCGTGTTCGAAAGCGGTCATCGCGCTGACCTCGGCTTGCGGTGGAGGGCGTGGCGGGCCTTATGACACAGCCACGCGGCAAGAAAACGGCCAATCTTCACACACCGCCCCTCGCCCGGCCGCCACCGGGGCTTCGCCGGGGCGTCGCGGCGCGATCTCGCACCATCGGGCTGGCGCTATCGGGCTGGCGCTGCCGGGCCGCCTTCGGCGACACTCCGGCATGCCCGAACCGGGAGCGGCCACGTGACGCAGGACGACGGAACGGCGTTCTACGCCCGCGAGAGCATTGCGACGTCGCTGTACGACCGGCTGTTCGCCGCGCCCAGCATCGACGGCGACCTGGCGTTCTACGACGCGTTCTGCGGCGATGCCGGGTCGCGCATCCTCGACGCCGCCTGCGGGACCGGGCGGGTGGCGAAGTATCTGGCCCGCCCGGACCGCCGGATCGTCGCCTTCGACAGTTCGCCTTTCTTCGTGGCCGGCCTGCGGGCCGAGCTGGTGCGCCGGCCGGCGGCCGGCCCGATCGCCGTCGGCCGGGACCGCCTGGAGAGCTTCCGGCTGCCCGACCGGTTCGACCGGGTCATCGTCGCCTACTACGGCTTCGCCCACGTCCTGTCCGCCGCCGACCGCGCCGCCGGTTTCGCCCGGCTGCTCGGGCACCTGCGCCCCGGCGGCCGGCTGGTGATCCACGTTCCCCGCCACGACCTGCTGACCCGGCCGGTCCCCGAGGCGGAACTCGCCGGGCTGTCGTACGAGGCGGCGCTGCAGCCGGACGGCCCGCTCAGGCTGTGCCAGGACGTCGAGGCCATGACCTTCGACCCGGCGCGCGGGGTCCGCTCGATCCGGCTGCGCTACCGGACACTCCGGGACGGCCGGGTCACCCGCGACGAGCGGCTGGTCCTGCAGTACGCCGCGGTGACGCCGGACGAGCTCGCCGACCTGGCCCGCCGGCACGATGCGCGGATCCTGCGCACGCTGTCCGGCTTCCGCAGCGGCGTCGACTCCGAGACCGTCGTCGAGATCGAGAAACGCTAGCCGGGCAGGCCGCCGCGTCAGGTTTCGACGACCGTCGCCCCGTACGGCTCGCAAACCTCGGCCAGTTCGGCGCGCGACAGGTCGCGGGCGATGATCACCAGCCTGCCCGGCTCGCCGCCGGTGCCCGGCCGCAACCGCATCGGCGGGCCGAAGATGGTGCCGACCCCCTGGATCAGCAGCGGGCCGTCGACCCCGGCGACCGCCACCGCGCCCTTGACCCGCAGCAGCCGGTCGCCGCAGCGCGCCGCCAGGTCCTCGATCCAGTGGGCGACGGTCCCCCAGTCGCAGCCGGCCGGCAACGTTGCCAGGAACACGCCGATCCGCGGATGCCGCATGGCACGCAGGCCGCCGACAGCCGCAGCCGGGTCGGCGACCGCCGCCGCAGTCAACCCCTGCCCGTCGAACGCCGCCAGCGCGCGCGCCGGCCGGTCCGGCTCGGCGACGATCCGGGCCAGCGGATTGACCGCCCGCGCCGCCGCCGCCGAGGCCGCGGCGTCCGGCGCCCCGTCCAGGTCGAGCCTGGTCAGCACGATCGCCTGGGCGGCCGCCAGCTGCGCCGCCGCCTCCTCGAAGCTGGCGGCATGCTCCGTCCCCTGGCCGGCGTCGAAGGTCGACAGCACCCGCACCCGGAAGTCGTGGGCGCCGAGATCGGCCAGCGAGCGGACGATCGGGCTCGGCCGCGACAGGCCGCTGCACTCCAGGACCATCCGGCGGAACGGCGGCAGGCCGGCATCGATCCGGCCGTAGACCAGGTCGTCGACGGTGGCCACCAGGTCGTTGCCGACGGAACAGCACACGCAGCCGTTCGACAGCATCGCGACCTGGGTGTCGCCGGACGACGCCACCACGGCGCCATCCACGTTGATCGCCCCGACGTCGTTCACCAGTACCGCGGTGTCGGCCCCTTCCGGCGTGCCGAGCAGGTCGAGCAGCAGGGTGGTCTTGCCGCTGCCCAGGAAGCCGCAGAGGATGTGGAAGTCGGTCGCCACGCGCCGGGTGCGGTTACGGCCGCGGCAGCTCGGGCGAGGCGCGGCGGCTGGCGGCGACCATCTCGCGCACGTCGGCCAGCAGTTCGTCGACCTCGTAGACCACGCCGCCCTTGATGGTCTGGCGCAGCGCCCGCGGCCACTCGACCGTGTTGCTGTCCTGGTTCAGCCGCATCGCGCCGGTAGCGTACAGCAGCTTGAAGTCGGCCAGCGGGTTCTGGTCGTGCACCAGCAGGTCGGCCGCCTTGCCGACCTCGATGGTGCCGGTCTCGTCGGCGATGTCGAGCAGGTCGGCACCCTGGCTGGTGGCGGCCCGCAGGACCTCGAGCGGGGTGAACCCGGCCTCCTGCAGCAGCTCGAGCTCGCGGATGTAGCCGAACCCGAAGGTCTGGAAGATGAAGCCGGAATCCGAGCCGGTGCAGACCCGGCCGCCGCGGTTCTTGAACTCGTTGATGAACTGCATCCACAGCCGGTAGTTCTGCTTCCACTCGACCTCGTTGCCGGTCGACCAGCGGTGCCAGTAGCTGCCGTGGCCGCCGCCGTCGGGCTGGTAGAAGTTCCACAGGCCGGCATAGGTGTAGTCCGGGTGCCAGTCGGCCCGGCGGGTGCGCATCAGGTCGCGGTTGGCGTCGTAGATCGAGAAGGTCGGCACGAAGCTGAAGCCGAGCTCCAGGAACTCGTCCATCACCTCGTTCCACTTCGCACTGCCCGGCTGTGCCGCCTGCCGGAAGGTCTGGCCGGCGAACGAGAACCGGAAGTACTCGTTCCCGTAGTCGTAGTCCGGCGTGTAGTCCTGGATCACCCGGCTCTCGAACAGCGACTCGCCGAGGCCGTAGTAGTGCTCCTGGCTGGTCAGGCCCCAGCGCGCGGTGGTCAGCGTGTTCATCCGGGTCACCGCCTGCTGGGCGTGGTGGCAGCCCGAGCGCAGGCCGAGATGGCGGCACTCGTCGAGCGCCGCCTGCATGATCGCCGGCGGCGCCCCGAAGAACTTGATGCCGTCGGCGCCGCGCGCCTTGACCGCCCGCAGCCACTCCCGCGCCTGGGCCGGGGTGTGGATGGTCTTCAGCATGTCGTTGACGGCCGGGAAGTACGGATAGGCCAGGATCCGCGGGGCCGCGATCTCGCCGGCCTCGGCCCTGGCCTTCTGGTCGAGGGTCCAGCCGAGGCCGTTGAAGCAGCCCATCTCGCGCACCGTGGTGACGCCGTGCGCCAGCCACAGCTTGTAGACGTAGTCGGCCGGGGCCATCGGCCCGGACAGCGCGTGATAGGGAATGCCGATATGGGCGTGGCAGTCGACGAAGCCGGGCGTGACGTATTTGCCGCGGCAGTCGATCTCGCGGTCGCCGGCGGCCGGGCGGCGGGCGTCCGGCACCAGCCTGCCGGGCAGGCCGACCTTCTCGATCGCGGCGATCCGGCCGTTCTCGACGACGATGTCCATCGGGCTGATCGGCGGCGCGCCGGTGCCGTCGATGATGGTGGCGCCGCGCAGGATCAGCCGGCCGAACGGCCCGTCGCCGCGGTCGCGCGGCACCGCCGGGGCGACCGGCGGCATGCCGGCCGACTGCATCTTGCGGATGCGTTCCTCGCCGGCGGTGCTGCTCAGGTCTTCGGTCTGGTCGGTCATGACGGCACCCCGGGGTCGTGAGGATCGGCGGGAGATCGCGCGGGGAACGGCCCGGACGGGCGGCGCGGTCGGAAGGGACGGGGCGATCATATCGCGTCCGCCCGCGCCGGCCACCGGGAAGTTCACCCGTTCCGGAGCCGCGCAGAAGGCCCCGGAATCCGCCCCGTCAGTGGAACAGCCTTCCCGCGTCGATCACCGTCGTCTGCCCCGTCATGGTGTCGGTCCGGCACATGGTGACCACCATGTCGGCGCAGTCATCCTTGTCGGCGGCCTTCTTCAGCAGCGCCCCGGAATTCGCCCGCTCGATCTGCTCCTGGCGCAAATTGGCGGTCGCCCGGGTGCCTTCCAGCATGCCCGGCGCCACGCAGTTCACCAGGGTCTCCGGCGCCAGCGCCACCGCCATGCACTTGGTCAGATGGATCAACCCGGCCTTCGACACCGCATAGGCGATCGACGAGCCGCTCGGGCCGAGGCCGGCGACCGAGGCGATGTTGACGATGCGGCCCCCGCCCTGGGCCTTCATCACCGGCGCCACCGCCTTGATCAGCCGCATCGGCCCGGTCAGGTTGACCGCCAGGATCCTGTCCCATTCCTCCTCGGTCAGGCCGTCCAGGTCCTGGAACGGGATCGCCTTGTTGTAGGCGGCGTCGTTCACCAGGATGTCGAGCCGGCCGAACTGCCCGGTGACGTCGGCGACCAGGCGCTCGACCTGGGCGCGGTCGGTGATGTCGCAGGCGAAGGCGCGGGCCTGTACCTGGTGGCGCCCGGCCAGCTCGGCGGCCACGCCCTCGGCCTGCTCGCGGCTGCGGGCGTACATGACGGCGATGTTGACGCCCTCGGCCGCCAGCGCGTGGCAGATCCGCTGCCCGAGCCCGCCGTTCCCGCCGGTCACCAGCGCGACCGCGCCCCTGAGTTCCATGTGAGTTCTCCCATCCGACTCCGTGGCGGCCGTGGCGCCGCTCGGCCGGGATGCTAGCGGCCCCGGGCGGGGTACTCCAGATGCCGCGGAAGCATTTCAGTCCGCCAGGAACTCCAGCACCGCCTTCGCGAAGGCCGCCGGCTGCTGGCGGAACATGCTGTGGCCGGCGTTCGGCAGGATCACGGTCCGCGCGCCCTTCACGTGCGCCGCCAGGGCCCGCAGGATCACCGGCAGGATGCCCGGGGTGTCGGCGCCGCCGACGAACAGGGTCGGCACCGCCAGCGCCTCGGCCTCGGCCCGGGTGTAGGGCTGGCGGCCCTCGTTGACCTGCGCCACCAGGGTGTAGGCGTTGTCCTCGCGCATCTGCCGGTCGGCGGCCGGCAGGGCGTCCCACGAGCCCGGGCCGTTGACGCCGTCGATGAAGGCGCGCAGCCCGCCGTCGAGGTCGCCGGCCGCTATCTTCCCGGCCGCCTCGGCCACGAAGCCCTTGAGGGCGGCGGCCGGCGGCGCGGCGGCCGCACTCTCCGGCGCCAGCGACTCGTCGAGCTGGCCGCCCGGCTCGGCCAGCACCAGCCGGTCGACCAGGTCGGGGCGCTGCAGCGCCAGCCGGAACGCCAGGTGGCCGCCGCGGGAATGCCCGATCAGGTCGACCTGGCCGACGCCGAGCCCCTCGATGAAGGCGATGGTGTCGGCGATGTGCTGGGCCATGGTGAACTTGCCGCCCTGGCCGTCCCAGTGCTCCGGGAAGAAGTGGCGCAGGCTCGGCACGATCAGCCGGCGGCCGGCCGACAGCGGCTTCAGCACCGCCATCCAGGCCCGGAAGTCGTTGAGCGAGCCGTGCACGCACACCAGCGGCTTGCCGGCCCCGATGTCGAGATAGGCCATGTCGGTGTCGTTGACGCGCAGGGTCTTCATCGGGGGCCTCGGGAGGTGCGGGCGGGAGCCGTCAGGTTAGCCCCCGGCCACCCCGGCGACAATTTCGCGCCGGCTCCCTGGACAGGCAGCAGTCTCGTGCCCGACCGTCGCGACTGCCGATCGATCCGTCGTCGCGGTGCTACCGCGCCGCCCGCCCCCGGCGCGCGCCCTGCGCCCCGCGCTTGCCGCCGGGACGGCCGCCGGCCTCGCGCTCCAGCTCGGCCGGACGGTGCGGCATCTTCCAGCCGGCCGGGCGTCCCTGAGGGCTCCCCTTGGCGGGACCGGCCTTGCGCCGGCCCTCGCCGCCGGCCTTGCCGGTGCCGGCCGGCTGCCAGCGCGGGATCAGGTGGTGCTTGCCGTTGCCGATCAGGTCCTCGCGGCCCATCGCCTTCAGGGCCTCGCGCAGCAGCGGCCAGTTCTCGGGGTCGTGGTAGCGCAGGAACGCCTTGTGCAGCCGGCGCTGGCGCAGGCCCTTGGCGGTCTCGACCCGCTCGCTGCCCGACCGGCGCACCGGGCGCAGCGGGTTGCGACCCGAGTAGTACATCGCTGTCGCCATCGCCATCGGGGTCGGCGTGAAGGTCTGCACCTGGTCGGCCCGGTAGCCGTTCTTCTTCAGCCACAGCGCGAGGTTCATCATGTCCTCGTCGGTGCAGCCGGGATGGGCGGCGATGAAGTACGGGATCAGGAAGTACTTCTTGCCGGCCTTGGCGGCCGCCGCGTCGAACATCTGCTTGAAGCGGTCGTAGGAGCCGATGCCCGGCTTCATCATCTTGGAGAGCGGGCCCTCCTCGGTATGCTCCGGCGCGATCTTCAGGTAGCCGCCGACGTGGTGGGTCACCAGCTCCTCGACGTATTCCGGGCTGGTCACCGCCAGGTCGTAGCGCAGGCCGGAGCCGATCGAGACCTTCTTCACCCCCTCGGTGCCGCGGGCCGCGCGGTACAGGTCGATCAGCGGCTTGTGGTCGGTGTTCAGGTTCTTGCAGATCGTCGGGTAGACGCAGGACAGCCGCCGGCAGGACTTCTCGATCTCCGGGTCCTTGCAGGCCATGCGGTACATGTTGGCGGTCGGCCCGCCGAGGTCGGAGACCTGGCCGGTGAAGCCCGGCACCTTGTCGCGCATGTCCTCGATCTCGCGCAGGATCGAGTCCTGGCTGCGGCTCTGGATGATCCGGCCCTCGTGCTCGGTGATCGAGCAGAAGGTGCAGCCGCCGAAGCAGCCGCGCATGATGTTCACCGAGAACCGGATCATCTCCCACGCCGGGATCCGGGCGTCACCGTAGGACGGGTGCGGCGCGCGGGCGTAGGGATGATCGAAGACCCAGTCCATCTCCTTGGTCGACAGCGGGATCGGCGGCGGCGTCACCCAGACGTCGCGGTCGCCGTGGCGCTGCACCAGCGGCCGGGCGTTCCCGGGGTTGCTCTCGAGATGCAGGATCCGCGAGGCCTGGGCGTAGACCTCCGGGTCGTCGCGCACGGTCTCGTAGGACGGCAGCCGGATGACTTGGCTGTCGTCGTCGCGGGCCGCCCGCTCCGGCGCGTCGTCGATCGAGGTCATGTCGACCTCGCGGTAATCCGGGGCGGCGGCGTTGCGGACCAGGGTCAGGCCGCGCACGTCGAACAGCTCGCGCGGGTTGTCGCCTTGGGCGATCCGGTGGGTGACCTCGATCACCGCGCGCTCGGCGTTGCCGTACAGCAGCACGTCGGCCTTGCTGTCGATCAGGACCGAGCGGCGGACCTTCTCGCTCCAGTGGTCGTAATGGGCGATCCGGCGCAGCGAGGCCTCGATGCCGCCGATCACGATCGGCACGTCGGGGAACGCCTCGCGGCAGCGCTGGGAGTACACCAGGACCGCCCGGTCCGGCCGCTTGCCCGGGGCGGCGTCGGGCGTGTAGTTGTCGTCGGTCCGGATCCGCTTGTCGGCGGTATAGTTGTTGACCAGGCTGTCCATGTTGCCGGCCGTCACGCCGAAATACAGGTTCGGCCTGCCGAGTGCGGCGAACGCGTCGGCGCTGGTCCAGTCCGGCTGCGCGATGATGCCGACCCGGAAGCCGTGGGCCTCGAGCGTGCGGCCGATCACCGCCATGCCGAAGCTCGGATGGTCGACATAGGCGTCGCCGGTCACCAGGATCACGTCGCAGCTGTCCCAGCCGAGCGCGTCCATCTCGGCGCGGCTCATCGGCAGGAACGGGGCGGTGCCGAAGCGCTGCGCCCAGTACTTCCTGTACTTGAAGATTTCCTTCGCGCCTTGGCGGGGGCGAACGGCGTTCACGGATACGGCCTCGTGGTACGGGGGTGAAGCGGCGTGCAGCGGCGCCGGACCGTAGTGTAGCAGATCGGGCGCGCGGCGACGACGCCCGCCATCTGCGCCCCCTATCTGGCACGAATCACGGCAACGGCAAGGCCGAGCGGAAAGTTCCGCGCCCGACGGCGTACGTGGACAACCGGATTGCAACCGGACGGCGGCGAGGCCACCCTGGCCACCCCGCCCCGTAACCCCCGGAGAACCAGGACCGTGCCCTCCGCCACCCCCGAACAGCAGGCCGCCATCCTCGGCTGGCTCGACCAGCAGCGCCCGGCCATGACCGCCCTGCTCGAGACGCTCGTGAACATCGATTCCGGGTCCTACAACAAGGCCGGGGTCGACGCGGTCGGGCGGGCCATCGAGGAATGGTTCGAGGCCGAGGGCATCCCGACCGACCGGGTGCCGCACGGCGAGTTCGGCGACTGCATCCGCGCCCACGTCTCGGGCGGCCAGGGCAACCGGCCGGTGCTGCTGATGGGCCACCGCGACACCGTGTTCCCGGACGGCGAGGCGGCGCGCCGGCCATTCACCGTGGACGGCGACATCGCCTACGGTCCCGGCGTCGCCGACATGAAGGCCGGGCTGGTGATGAACGCCTTCGTGCTGGCGGCGTTCAAGCGCTTCGGCGGCGCCCCCTACCCGCTGATGGGGCTGTACACCTCGGACGAGGAGATCGCCTCGCCGTCGTCGCGCCCGGTGATCGAGAACGAGGCGCGGACCGCCCGCGTGGTGTTCAACGCCGAGCCCGGACGCGAGAGCGGCAACGCCGTGATCGGCCGCAAGGGCGCCAGCTTCTTCAAGTTCCGGATCACCGGCGTGCCGGCGCATTCCGGCGGCCAGCACGAGAAGGGCATCAGCGCCATCGGCGAGCTGGCGGCCAAGATCACCGAGCTGCACAAGCTCACGGACTACGAGGTCGGCACCACCGTGAACGTCGGCATCGTCAGCGGCGGCAACGCCGTCAACATGGTGGCGCCGCACGCCGAGGCCGAGGTCGACGTCCGCTTCAAGACCATGGCGGCGCGCGACGCCGCCTGGCAGCGGATCACCGAGATCCTGGAGACCGCCTACGTCCCCGGCACCTCGACCGAGATCGTCGAGAGCCGCGGCTTCCTGCCGCTGACCCAGTCGCCGGAGAGCAAGGAGATCTTCGACGTCTACACCAGGGCCGGCGCCGATGTCGGACTGACGATCGGCGGCGAGTTCACCGGCGGCTCTGCCGACTCCGGCTTCACCGCCCAGGTCGGCGCGCCGACGGTGTGCGGCACCGGCCCGGTCGGCGGCCGGGCGCACACCCCGGAGGAGTACATGCGGCTCGACACCATGGTGCCGCGCGCCAAGACCGTCGCCCTCGCCATCATGCGGCTCGGCGCCTGAGCCGGGCCTTGGGGACGCGGCGGCGGCCGGTCACCGCTCCGCCTTGCAGGCGGCGATCACCTCGACGCCGACCGCGTTCCAGGTCGGGATGCCGCCGACGATCAGCACCTGCATCAGGCCCTCGGTCAGCTCCTCCATGGTCAGCCCGTGCTTCATGGCTTCCTTGGCGTGGGCGATGGCGCCGCTCTTCTGGCCGATCACCGCGTCCAGCAGGGCGAAGATCAGCTCCTTGGTCTTGAGATCGAGCGCGCCGCCGTTCTCCGGCGTCCGCATCACGAAGTCGCGCATCAGGCCGTAGCCGGCGAACACCTCCGGGGCGTGCTCGATCAGCACCTCGTAGCTCGGCGGGACCCGGCCGTAGGTCGCCATGAAGCTGGCGATGCCTTTGTCGACCGCGGCCTTGGTGATGTCGGACATGACGGGGTTCCTTCCGTTCGGGGTGTGATGGGGCGCCGGCGCTCCGCTCGGTGCGGACGACGGAGACGGGTTCGGCAGGGCCGGGGAAGCGGAGAGACGCGTGGGCAAGGCGAGGCCGATACGGTGGCAGCCCGGCGGGTCGCTCACAAGCGCCCAGCGATCGCCGAGCAATCCCAGGGCCACGCCCGCGACCTGTGGTCGATACGGTATTCCGGGCCTGATGGCAGCCCTGTAGTCTCGAACGGGGAGAGGTCGGCGTTGCCCGAGGCGCCCCGACCACATCCGTGCGGCGCCCGTGGTCCGACGGATCGAACGGCGTGCGACCAGGAGGGCTGCCGTAGATGATCATCACCCGGACCCCGTTCCGCGTCTCGCTGTTCGGTGGCGGCTCCGACTACCCCGCCTGGTACCGCAAGCACGGCGGTGCGGTCGTTGGCTTCGCGATCAACAAATACTGCTACATCAGCCTCCGGCGGCTGCCGCCGTTCTTCGAGCACAAGCACCGGATCATCTATTCGGTGATCGAGAACGTGCGCCGCATCGAGGACATCCAGCACCCGTCGGTCCGGGCGGTGCTGTCGGAATGCGGCATCACCGAGGGGCTGGAGATCCACCATGACGGCGACCTGCCGGCACGGTCGGGACTGGGGTCGAGCTCGGCGTTCACCGTCGGCCTCCTGAAGGCGATCTACGCCTACCGGGGCCGGATGCTGTCGCACCAGCAGCTGGCGCACGAGGCGATCCGCATCGAGCAGGAGGTGGTCGGCGAAGCGGTCGGCAGCCAGGACCAGACCTGGGCGGCCTTCGGCGGCTTCAACCGCATTCGGTTCGGGCGGCACGACGAGATCGGGGTCGATCCGGTGATCGTCCCGAAGGCGCGCAAGGCCGAGCTGCTGAGCCGGTTGCTGCTGTGCTTCACCAACGTCCGCCGGGTGGCGGCGACGATCGCCCAGGAGCAGATCGACAACCTGCCGCGCTCGGAACGGCAGATCACCCGGATGACCGGGATGGTCGACGAGGCCTTGGCGATCATCGGCGGAAGCGGACCGATCGACGATCTGGGCGATCTGCTGCACGAGTCCTGGATGCTCAAGCGCTCGCTCGCCGGCTCGGTGTCCCCGCCGTTCGTCGACGAGATCTACCGGCGCGCCAGGGACGCCGGCGCCCGCGGCGGCAAGCTGCTGGGTGCCGGCGGCGGCGGCTTCATGCTGCTGTTCGTCGAGCCCGAGCGCCGGCCGGCGGTCGAGCAGGCGTTGGAGGGGTTCATCAAGGTCGACTTCGACATCGACTATCACGGCAGCACGGTGGTCGTGTACGACCCCGACGACCAGGTCTCGTTCTGAAGCTCGGCTCAGAGCCCCACCAGGGTGCCCTCCGCCTCGGCCAGGCCCTGCGGCGTTCCGATGTCGACGAAGCTGCCGACGAACGCCAGGCCGCCCACCAGGCCGCGGGCGGCCAGCCCCGGCAGGACGTCGTGCTCGAGCGATGCCGGTGGCGCGGGGATTTCGTCGATCACCGCCCGGCAGGCCCAGTAGTAGCCGGCGTTGATCCATCCCGGGCCGGTGCTGTCGGCCTTCTCGGCGAACCGGCTGACCTTCGGCCCGACGCACTCCACGGCGCCGAACCGGGCGGTGTCCGGAACCCAGCACAGCGCCAGCCTGATCAGCCAGGGCTCGGGCGTCGCCGCCTCGACGAACGCCCGCAGGTCGAAGTCGAAGTAGGTATCGCCGTTGACCAGCAGGAACCGCTCGGCGAGCGCCGGCGCGGCCGCCACCAGCGCGCCGCCGGTGCCCAGCGGCCGGTCCTCGACCACATGGGTCAGCCGGACGCCCAGCGCGGCCCCGTCGCCCAGCGCCTCGCGGATCTGGCCGGCGCGGTAGCCTTCCAGCAGCACGACGTCGTCGAAGCCGTGGCGCGCGAGCTGCCGGACGAGATGCTCGACGAACGGCCGGCCGTCGACCGGCAGCAGCGGCTTCGGGACCCGGTCGGTCAACGCGCCGAGCCGCCGCCCCCTGCCGCCCGCCAGGATCACCGCCTGCCGCCCCATCCCATGCTCCTTTGTCGACGCTGCGGGTGCGCCTCTACTCGGACCTGACGAGCTTCCGGCCCTCGACGTAGACCGCGTCGATCTCGCTGGACAGCAGGAAGCCGACCGCCTCCTCCGGCGTCTCGACGATCGGCTCGCCGGGACCGTTGAACGAAGTGTTCATCACCACCGGCACGCCGGTCGCCGCGTCGAACGCTTCCAGGACCTTCCGGAAGCCGCCGCAGTCGGTCCCGACGGTCTGCACCCGCGCCGACCCGTCGACGTGGGTGATCGCCGGCAACTCGCGGCCCTTCACCCGGGCGGTGAACAGCATGTGCGCCGACGGCAGCGGGCCGTCGAACCACGCGGCCGCCTTCTCCTTCAGCACCGCCGGCGCGAACGGCCGCCACTCCTCGCGCTTCTTCAGGCGGTTAACCCGGCGCCAGTTCTCCGCCCGGCGCGGGTCCGCCAGGATCGACCGGTGCCCCAGCGCCCGCGGGCCGACCTCGCTGCGGCCCTCGAACCACGCGACCACCTGGTCGGCGGCCAGGGCGGCCGCCGCGTCCCGCGCCGGGTCGTCGGTCGGGACCACCCGGACCGCGTCGCCGGCGTCACGGATCGCCCGGTCGACCGCCGCCGCCGCGTACTCGCCCCCGAGATAGGCCGCGTCGGCGGAGTCAGGGTCGACCGCCGGGCGCGGCAACCCGAACAGGTCGTGGGCGACCGCCTGGGCGGCCCCGAGCGGCAGCCCGCTGTCGTCGACCGCCGGCGGCACCCGAACCCGCCCGAACGGTCCCTCGAGCGCCATCCGGGTGTTGGCCGGGCAGTTCAGGGCGACGCCGCCGCCGAGCACCACCGCGGCCGGCGGGGTGCCGGCCTGCGCGTAGCCGGCGTGCATCGACCGGAGCGCCGCGAGGCTGCTCTCCTCCATCAGCTTCTGCGCGGTCGCGGCCAGCCGGGTCTTCTGGACCGTCACGTCGCCGGCCCCGAAGCCCGACGGGTCGATGCCGTCGACCAGGCCGGCCAGCCGGTCGTCGGCCGCGGCGGCGCTCTCGGCGGCGGCCAGGACCCGGGCGATGACGTGGTTGCGGTGGTCCTTGCCGCCGCGGCAGTAGTGCTCGCCGAACACCTCCAGGGCGTTGCCGACGAGGCCGTCGTCGAAATAGGCCGGCTCGCCATAGGGCGCGAGCCCCATGAGCTTGCCGGCACCGCCGCCGTGGCCGAGGCCGATATGCTCGGCCATGCGCTGGTAGAAGTGCCCCTCGAAGGCGAACCGGAAGTCGAGGACGCGCAGCCGCAGCCCCTGCCCTTCCGCCAGGATCCCGCCGGGATAGCCGCCGGTCGGCGACGCGACGTCGCCGTTGTCCAGGGTGGCGACGGCGGCCCGGTCCTCGCCGCTCTGGTAGAAGGCGTAGGCGGCGTGCGCCAGGTGGTGCGGCACGATGACGGCCGGCTTCTCGACGCCGTCGAACGTGGCCGTGGCGCCCATGTAGCCGAGCCCGGGCCGGCTGTTGCGGACGCTGTCGGCGATCGCCTGCGCGGGCGCCGCCCCGCCGAAGATCTTGCGGGTCCAGAACGTCGAGTAGTACGGCCACTCGACGCAGATCTCGGCGTTCCGGTCGAACGCCAGGCCGGACGGATCGTCCGACAGGTACTCGCCGTACATGCCGCGCGCGATCTCCTGGACGCGCAGCCTGGTCGCCTCGCGGTGCCGTTCGAGCGCCGGCATGCTCCGGGCGGCGATGCCGGCGGTCTCGGCCGGGACCTTCAGGCCGTCGGCGAACGACCCGGTCACCTTGAAGCGGAACCGGGCCGGGTCGGTGAACAGGAACGGCCACGCCTGGCAGGCCGAGATCGCGACCACGTCGACCTGGTTCCAGCCGACCCCCAGCCGGCCGAGCGCGACCTCCAGGAAGTCCGGCGTGACCAGGGCCGAGCGCTTGCGGCGGTCCCAGCGTTCCCGTTGCACCAGCCCGACGACGCGGCCGTCGTCGACCAGCGCGACACCGGCGTCGTGCGCCACGGTCAGGCCCAGGATCAGCATGATCGACGTGTTTTCCCTGTTGCGCTCAGCGTGTGTCGACCGGGTTGCTCCAGGCCTCGAGGACACCCGGTTATGCGAACGCGCCGCGTCTGTCCACACCCGGCGGGGGATTCGGGAAGGTCCCCCGGAATCGTTCAGGGCAGAGCGACCGGGTCCCGCGCCGTGGCCGGCCTGCCCCCGCGAGCTATCGACGCGGCCGGCTTCGGCCGACCCGCTGGACTGCGATGGATGGTGGCAGACGGGGAAATGGCGGAGAGGGTGGGATTCGACCGCATCGTCAAACCGCTCAGCAAAATCAAATAGATAGAGGCATCATCTTGTCCGCGCGTTACCACCTTTGTTACCAGTTTTGTAGAGCTGCGTCGACACGATCCCGTGCGCGATCTTGGTGGCGATCCCCAACCCCCAGGTTCCGCAGAAGCAGTTGACGGCCCAACAGACGAGACGGCAGTTGTCCTTTGTGTAGCCGAACGTCGCGTCGATCCTGTCCACCGAAGGCTGGAATGGCCTTGGTGCAGCCCCATGCCCGAGCACTGCGTCTGATATTTCCACTTCTTGCTTGCGCCTTGCATCCGGCCCATCGAATCCGTAACCATAGCGTGTTCATGTACGGAGGTGATTAGAAGTGGACAAACGGTACCAAGTCTTTGTGAGCTCAACTTTTGCAGACCTGCGAGATGAACGACGTGAGGTCATTCACACGTTGATGTCTATGGACTGCATACCCGCCGGAATGGAGATGTTTCCTGCGTCAAATGAAGAACAGTTCGAATTTATCAAAAAGATCATCGATGACTGCGACTATTATGTATTAATTATTGGCGGAAGATATGGATCCACCGGGGCGGATGGAATTAGCTACACAGAAAAGGAGTACGACTATGCCAAATCTATAGGACTGGACGTTCTGGGATTTGTGCATGCAAATGTTGACGAAATTGTTGTAGCGAAAACAGATAAAGACGAAGACGCGAGACAACGTCTTTCAGCATTTCGAAAGAAGGTGTGCGAAGGTCGGTTGGTTAAGATGTGGTCGGACAGCAAAGAACTACCCGGATTAGTCTCACTAAGCTTGCACATGGCGATGAAAATGAATCCAGCGGTCGGCTGGATTAGAGCTAGCCATGCGGGAAGCCGTGAGCTTCTCGAACAAGTAAATAAACTTAGGGAAGAAAATGAAAAACTTCGGAATGATATAAAGAAAACCACTCCCATTAAATTTTCATTCGACGACATCGCGGACCTTGAGGACAAATTTACAATAAGCGGCAGAGTGCTAAGAAACACAAATGAACACGAGAGAAATTGGTCTCATGAATTTACCTGGAGTGATATTTTTTATATGATATCTCCGGGGCTCCTTCAGTATCCATCTCACGATTCAGTTAAAAAGGACCTGGAGTTAGCTGTAAAGAAGCGCGTTTATCCTGGAGGATATTCATTTAGAATTGATCCTCAGATTTTTGAAACCATTTCAATTCAATTAAAATCACTCGGACTTGTGACCACGAAATATGCCGAAACCGTTAAGGGCGGAATGGCGCTGTTCTGGAGCCTTACTCCCGCCGGTGAGCGTAAAATGTTCGAATTGCGAATCGTTAGAAAAAGCTCATGATCTTCTGCGTTTTGCGTAAGGTAAAATATGTCATTCTATAGGCCGTGATGATGTTTTACTATATATGTAAGAGCTGTTTAAAATTCTTTTCACACTTTGCGGGTGAATAGCTTGCCCTGTCTCCTTCTCTAGCAAGGCTGCGATCCCTCGAAGAGACACGCCTTGAGATCGGAGTTGTTGCATTCGATAGGCCGTCTCCTGTTCGTCGAGATTCTCGATGAGACCTCCGTCCGCACCAACTCGGTAACCAAATGGCGCCCTTTGTCCGCCCAGGAAGCGTCCCTTAGCCTTCTGGGACGCTTTCACGTCGGCGATCCGCTCCGCCGTCCTCTCTCGCTCGAACTGTGCGACGGCGCTCATGATCGTGAACACCAGTCCGCTAATGCCGTTGCTGGTGCAGTCGTCTCCCCCCAGGTCGAGCAGGTACAGCTTCACGCCATTCGCCTTGAACGCCTGGAGGGTCGAGAGCGCGTCACCAGCCGAGCGAAACATCCGGTCGAGCTTGGTGGCAATCACGCTGTCGCCCGCCCTTACAGCCTCCAGGAGCGCCTTGCCGGCAGGCCGCTCCTCAAGCGGCCTGCTACCGGAAACGCCCCTGTCTGAGAACACCCGGTCAATACTGGCGTCCATCATCCTGGCCTGGAGGGCGACCTTCGCTCGCTGGGTCTCCAAGCTCTGGCCTTGGTTGGCCTGCTCCATGGTGCTGACCCGGACGTATCCGTACACGGCCATCGTTGGCTCCGCTGGCGAAGTTGTCACGTCGTCACAACGTGAACTGACGGCACCCAGGTGTCAACGCGCAATAGCAATGTGACGACCAATGGGAAAAGCGCTTTGCACGCCGTTGCCGGCCGTAGGAGGATGAACGATCATCGTGCAGGTGACCGGCGATTGCAGACATTTTGAACCACTGGGGATAAGCGATGGAAGCGATAATTAGTTCGGTTCCCGGCACATTTACTATTACCGTTGTCGGATCACTCGCTTCAGTTTTGTCTCTATTAATTGCCCAACCGAGCTGGAAATCTCGATTTATTCACGTTGCATATACGTCGGCAGTAGTGATGATCATGGTCGTTTTGTCAGTTCATTATGTTGAACTCGAGAATCAACTCGCCGATGCAAATAGGAAACTGGCTTATCTGCAGAATACTCGCGATCAGGCCAGTTCATTGCTGAAAACAATCCCAGATTCTTACAGGCCAACTTCCACAGGAGACAATAGAGGAACCGTGTTGAAGGGACTGGCTTTCTTAGAAAGTCACAAAGATGAACTGCCCGACATGTACGAGATCGTCAAGAGATTAGCGGAGTCACTTGGATTATTTGCATCTACAAAACCGTATTTTGAAGGCGGGAGGGAGCAAGGAGAATCACTCGCAGACGCCGCTTCGGCTGTGCGGGATTTGATCGAAGGTTTGGCTGCGGGGGCCAAATAGGTTGCGAGATTGATCTCCATTCGAACGGAGGTTGGGGGTATACCCCCAACCTTCGCCGCCGGGAGTCCCACATCTCCTCCTACCCAAGGCCCGCACCAATTTTTTTCAATTTTCGCAACATTGAGCCCAACCAATGTTGCCGGTGACGCAACCCTTTACAGCCATGACTTGCCCGCACCCTTCGGCCAGGATCGAACGCATCACATCGATCCACCAGGACAAGGAAGCCGGGCATGATGGTTGATACGAAGGATGCGCTGATGGCATTGGCGGCTGAAGCGGTGGCCCTGCGGCGCGTCAGCGGTGGGGATGCTTGGGTGGTGCTCGACCGGCTGGCGTCGGCACTCCGCAGCGACGCCGATGCGGTGGCAGACATCGTCGCGATGGATGGCCCGGACGGCGCCCTGCTGGTTCGAGACCGGGCGGCGCAGGCGGATACCTTCCTGTTCGTGTGACCGGGTTTGGCTGTAGCTACGAAGGCGGAGAGGCGACTGTTCGTCCCGCCCCTCTGAACTATCCTTAACGCATTGGAAAGACGTACAGATCGGAGGTTATCCGCAAGAATTATGTTCTTATTTTGTTCTCATTCCACGGCTCGCACAGCAGGTCGACGGATGCCCCATCGCGAGCGCACACAAAATTTGCGGCGACCCGGGACGAAAAGCCTCAGAGCATTTGAGATCCTAAGCCTCATAGCCGGCATCGCCCGGCACCAACAGCAATGAGGTTTACCGATGCCGAAGTACTTCTCTGCAGCGGTCTCCGATGAGACGCTGTTCCTGCTACGCCTACAAGCTGCTCTCGAACAGCGGTCCCTGGCCAGTCTGGCTGGGGCGATCCTGACGGAGCACGTCAAGGCGACCGAGTTTCCGGTTCGTCTGCCCCAGGACCGGGAGGCATCGGCATGACCGACGCTCCAGAAACGGCGAAGGGGACGGTAAGAACGTCCCCTTCGACCAACGACATGCTCGATCCATCATCGCCGGACTTCGATATCGTCGCATGGTTCGACCGTCCGGTTCCACCCGAGACGGAGGAACACCGGCAGTTCCGGTTGGCGGTGCTGCGGTCGATTCATACTGGTGATCGGCCTGAGGGTTGGCCCGCCAACCAGAACGTCCCCCCTGACCGCAGCAGCGAGTCCCCAGGAGAACGGCAGGCTCGGCTCTTCCGTGAGAAGCAGGCACGACGGGCCCTGGAGGAACTCTGGAGACCGGCGAAGGTATGGCACAACGGCTCCATGCTCGACCTGTCGCCGCTATACGTGTCGAGTCAGGGCCGGGTTATCGCATGCGATCGGCGTTACAGAGGTGGGTACGGTCGGGATGTTGGAAATTTCAACAAGATACTGAAGCGAGTCCAGATCGAACGCCAGATCAACGCCGAGCGGGTCGTGACCTACCGGTACCGGATCGTACTATCCACATTTGTCGGCGCGCCGCCGGGCGGTCGAACGAGCGCCTGCCACGCTGATGGCGATCCGACGAACGATGCGTTGAGCAACCTCCGGTGGGACAGCCAAGCTGGAAATTGCCAGGACACGATCCGACATGGCCGCACACCGAGAGGTCAACGGCATCCTGGGGCGAAGCTGTCGGAAGCACAGGCGCTCGAAGTGGTGAAGGCTGTTGTAGCGAACGCAGGCCCTTTGCCGTTCTCCCGGCTTCGAGAATTCGCAGAGCGTTTCGGATGCAGCGCTACGGCTATCAAGGCCATCAACTACCGCAAGACTTGGCTGCACCTCTACGAACGGGTCGATGGAGGTTCCGCCTGATGCTCGGTCAAGACATGGCTCTCCGCCTTCAGGGCGGAGAGCTGCCCGACTTGTCGCAGTTGGCCGGGATCGACTCCGGCCCACTCGGCACACAGGACCACCTCATTGAGATGCCGGGCACCAAGGCGGCACAGAGGGAGTCCGACAGCGACGCCAACTTCCGGGAGCGGTTCGGCCCTGAGGTCGCCAGACACGGCTTCGTTCAGGTGCCGCTCCTGTTGCGCGATCTGGCGAAGCATGCCGGGCTTCGTCCGATCCAGACGCTGATCCTGATCGACCTGCTCAGCTACTGGTTTCATGGCGCAGGAAACCCGTTTCCTGGGCAGGACACCATCGCCGCTGACACTGTCGCGAGCAAGACGACGGTTAAGGAGGCGTTGCGCGATCTGGAGCATAAAGGACTGATCCGTCGCGAACGTCGTCATCGGCGCGACAACGGCAACCGCACGAGTGACCGCTACGACCTGACCCCAGTGGTCGACATGCTCCAGTCGATGGCCAAAGGCCGGAATCCGACCCTTGCCTCCGACCGCCTAAGGCCGGATTCCGGCTCAAGACCAGGGTCGGAATCCGGCCCGGAAGTAGATCCAGGATTTAACCAGATGAAGTCAGACGACAGAGCGCGCCCGCCAGGGAGCGCGCTCTGTCGGGCAGACCTTGATCTCGACGAAGAGCGGCGCAGAGCACGGGAGGATCTGTTCGGGTGAGAACGGCGAGTTACGGTTGCCCCCTGGTGTCGTACCCGCTCGGACACGACGATCTCTGGACAACGGCGCAGCCCGGAGGTCGGCCTGCGCCGCCTTTGTGCTGGACATCTGGCTTGGTGGCGTCGGGCACCAGGGTGGCATCGCCACCATCCTGGTACTCGGCATCAGGTCGACCCACTCAGCACACCAGGGCGGCAGCGGCACTGGCCCAGCAACCCTGCCGGCAGCCCTCCAGCCACCTCAGAAGCCCGCAGACGGCCAAGAAGGTTCGTCGGCCAGCGTGGTACCGGACGCCCGTGACTTGGCCACCAGTGAGTCTCCAGCGAGTCCTGAGCGCCCTGCCGCCCTGGAGGGCGGCTGGGCGCAGTCCGACGGGTTCGGATAAGGAACGGCCAGCGCCGGGTTCGCCGTCACCCGTTGGTGCCGAGACGACGACAGATCGCCTGATAAAGCTCCGCCTCAAACCCTGGTGTTATGGCCCGACCAGGGCGTTCGCGCGCATCCCGTAGGTCAGCGTCGCCGGTCTGCCAGGACCGGACGCTCATCATCGCTAAGGTCAACGCTGTCGCCGCCTCCGACTTGGTGCCGAAACCCTCAACGGCGACGTTGCACAGCTGGCCGAAGCTGACGCTGCCGGACTCGTAAAGCCCGACCATCGTCTCGATCCGCTCCATGGCGTCCGGCACCAGCGGGGTCAGTTCGATGCTGGTCACAGCAGGCTGATCAGAACGTGAACAACGCGTGCGATTAACTCGAGCAAACTTAGCCTCCGTCGAACTGATGTGTTTGCTCGCCCTGGTGGGCGACCGCATGCCGACCGATCCTATTGGTCGGCACCGGGAATCATGACCCGTCAGCCACCGGCCCATCAAGCCGCCGTTCCCGCCTAAGCGGCGGGACGGCAGGCTGCCCCTCAGCGGTAGGCCCTGCGCTCCAGCTGAAGGCTCATGTCGATCCGTTCGATGTAAGAGTGCAGGGATGCGATGCCGTACCCTGCGCCGTACAAACCGGACGTCGAGCGATCATGGTGCCCCATCATCTTCTGGATGGCGCCCTCAGGAATCTCTGCCTCAAGGCAGGCATCCTTGAACCGATGCCGGAACGAGTGGAACACGAGACGTTTGTCGGTGATGCCGATCTCGCTCCGCAGCATGCGGCCGAACTGCTTGGTGTAGTTGCCGGTGACGGTGCCATGCTTGTCCGGTTGCAGACCAGGGAACAACGGCCCGTCCTTCACGGTCTCGACATACTCGATAAACCCGGCCCCCAGGACATCTCGATGCAGCGGGACATCCCGGATCGAGCCGGCGTTCTTCGTGCGCTTGCCGTCATGGACGTTGATCGAGATGTACCGAACATCACCTGTCTGCCGCACGTCGCTCACCAGCAGCTGGCCAAGTTCATTGAGACGTGCGCCCGTGTAGGCGGCGAGAATCGGAAGCCAGAAGCGGTGGTCGTCGAACTTGCTTATGTGCGCGACGATGCGCTGGAGATGATCCTGGTCGAAGGGTAGCCGATCACTCTTCTTGGGTTGGCCCTTCATCTTCAATCCGGCCAACGGGTCACTCTCCAGCCAGCCCTGGTCGATGGCGTAGTTGACCAGCATGCGGATGCACTCGACGTGTTGCCGGATCGCCGAAGCCGATACTCTCGGACCCGGTGCATCCCGTGTTGCTTCGACGATTTCCGGTAGCGGCTTCGTCCGTTCCTTGTTCGACATGTGCAGCGGCATTTGCTTCAGCACGTCCGTGAACGCCGACACAGCCGCCCTGGTGACCTGCTCCAACGGGATCTCACCATGGACCTCCGTGAAGCGCCTGACCTTGGCCTTGTACAGGTCGTAGGTCTTGTCGGTGGGTTGTCGCGCCTGACGCCAGTCATCAAGGACGGTCGACAGCGTGCGCTGACCGGTGGTGGCGGACACGCGCTTGGTATTCCCCTTCACCAGTGCGTCGAACCGATCGGACTGCATTGGCAGGGGCGTTGCCGACACACCATCGGCCTCCAGTTCGGCTGACCTCCGCTGCAGCCACTCGACGTACTCGGTACCGTCATTGCGGACTAGGTTCCGCAGCGCGAGCCGACAGTGCTCGCGCTGCTCCCAGTCCGGGTACTCCGATTTCAGCTTGGTGCCTGTCGCCGGGCTGTCGGGCAGAAACGTGTCACGCTCGGCCACCAGCTTGATCAGCCAGACCGGCATCGCGTCGATCTCGCAGGCAGGAACCTTTCGATCCTGGTGCTCCGCCTGAAGCGTGATTGCCTGCCCCCAGCCCCACAGCTTGCCGGCACGGATGATCTCGCGAGCGTTGGCGAGCTTCTGCGGCGTCCAGGATCGCAGGTCGACCCATTCCTGTTCGAGTTCGGCCATCCGGCGGTGATACCGCCTCACGGCCTCATCGAAGTCGCGCGTCCGGAGGCTCTCACTGACGAAGGTCGTATCGTAGTGGTGCGCGACATCACCCGGCCAGCGCCGATGGAGGAACCAAGTAAGTCCCTTCAGGTGTAGTCCAGGGTGCTTCGCCATGGGGTCGACGGTCGATGTTACCGGATTTGTTACCGGGCATGTGACCGCTAACCCACCGTCACGGCAAGAGATTTTGAATCGACAACAGCTTAGGAGGGAATGGCGGAGAGGGTGGGATTCGAACCCACGGTACGCTTACACGCACAACGGTTTTCGAGACCGTCCCGATCGACCACTCCGGCACCTCTCCACAGGCTCGTGATCGAGGCCGGGAACCTAGTCAAAGCCGGCATCGGATGCAAGCACGGATGCAAGCGTGCGTGCGAGTGGGTCCCGGGTCGCGCTCCGCCCGCCCGGGATGACGACGAGAGAGGCGGCGAGCGACCGCTCATCTCTGCCGTCATCCCGGCGGAAGCACAGCGCAGAGCCGGGACCTGCCCATCGCTCCGCCCTCGCCACGGGGGACGATCCGCCGCAGTGCCGCGACATCCGGCTCGATTGACCGGGGCGGCCGGGTGCGCCATCTAGCGCTGTCATGACAGCAACCGTCTCCTCCCCCGCCCGCGGGACCGGCCGCGGCACCGACCGGGCGGCGCGGGCGCGGCCGTGGGTCGCCGCCTGGCTGCTCGCCACCGCCGGCATGGTCGCCGCCATGGTGGTGATCGGCGGCATCACCCGGCTCACCGAGAGCGGCCTGTCGATGGTCGAGTGGCGGCCGCTGATGGGCTGGATCCCGCCGCTGGGCGAGGCCGAGTGGGAGCGGGTGTTCGGGCTGTACCGGCAGACCCCCGAGTTCCGGCTGCACAACGCCTGGATGACGCTCGCCGACTTCAAGACGATCTTCTTCTGGGAGTACCTGCACCGGGTGTGGGGCCGGCTGATCGGCGTGGTGTTCGCGCTGCCGTTCCTGGCGTTCCTGCTGACCGGGCGGCTGGAGCGCGCCATGGCGCCGCGGCTCGCCGCGCTGTTCCTGCTCGGCGCCGTCCAGGGCGGCATCGGCTGGTGGATGGTGACCTCCGGCCTGGCCGACGAGCCGTCGGTCAGCCCGTACCGGCTGACCACCCACCTGTCCATGGCGTTCCTGATCCTGGGCGTGCTGCTGTGGACCGCCCTCGACCTGCTCGACCCGCGCCCGGCCGGCGCCGAGCCTGGCCTGCGGCGCGGCGCCACCCTGGTGCTGGCCCTGGTGTCGCTGACCGTGCTGGCCGGCGCCTTCGTCGCCGGCACCGACGCCGGCTACGCCTACAACACCTTCCCGCTGATGGACGGGTCGTTCGTGCCGGACGGCTACTGGCAGAGCGAGCTCGGCATCGCCAGCCTGTTCGAATGGGTGCCGGCGGTGCAGTTCAACCACCGCTGGCTGGCGGTCGCCACCGCCCTGGTCACCCTCGGCTTCGTGCACCGGGCGGTCCGCACCGCGCCGGCCGGCGCCCGGCTGCCGCTGCGGCTGCTGGCGGCGATCGTCGCGGTGCAGGTCGGCCTCGGCATCGCCACCCTGCTGCTGGTGGTGCCGGTCTGGCTCGGCGCGCTGCACCAGGCCGGTGCGGTGCTGCTGTTCTCGGTCGCGGTGTGGACCCGGTTCGTCCTCAGGGCTTGAGAGCCGTTCAGAGAGTCATGGCCAGCCGCGGCAGCACCCGCCCCGGGATCTCGGCCACCGGGTGGCCGCCGATCCGCACCGCGCCCAGCCGCAGGTAGAAGCCCTCGGCATGCGGGTCGGCGTTCAGCACGATCCGCCGCGCCCCGCGCCGGCGCGCCGCCTCGGCCAACGCCTCGAACAGCCGCCGGCCGACGCCCCGGCCGATCGCCGGCGGATCGACCCACAGATGGTCGAGCTCGGCGTCGTCGCCTCCGGGGATCAGCACGCCGACGCCGTCGACCGCGTCGCCGGTCTCGTGCACCAGCACGACATGGGCGGCGATGGCGTCGCGGGTGATCGCGATGGTCCGGTTGAACACCGCCATCATGGCCTCGTCGTAGGGCCAGTGCGCCTTCGAGCGGCGCGCCAGCGCGGTCAGCGCGTCGGCCTCCTCGACCCGCGCCGGCCGGATGCGACGGCCGTCAGCCACGGCCACCTCCCGCCAGGAACGTTCCGGTCTCGGCGACCGCCTCGGCCAGGCCGCAGCGCCTGACCTCCACCCCGTCCGGGAAGGCGCCGAGCAGCCGGCTCGGCATCATCGGATCGAGCAGTACGAACACCCCCTGGTCGTCGGCCCGGCGGACCAGCCGCCCGAACGCCTGCTTCAGCCGCAGCCGGGTCAGCATGTCGGTGTAGGCGTTGCCGCCGAACGCCGCGCGGCGGGCCCGATACAGGATGTCCGGGCGCGGCCACGGCACCCGGTCGAACACGATCAGCCGCAGCGAGCGCCCCGGCACGTCGACGCCGTCGCGCACCGCGTCGGTGCCGAGCAGGCAGGCCTCCTCCTCGGCCCGGAAGATGTCGATCAGGGTGCTCAGGTTCATGCCGTCCACATGCTGGGCATAGAGCGGCAGGCCGGCCTCGTCGAGCGCGCCGGCGATCCGCTGGTGCACGGCGCGCAGCCGGCTGATCGCGGTGAACAGGCCGAGCGCGCCGCCGCCGGCGGCCAGGAACAGCGACCGGTAGGCGGCCGCCACCTGGTCCAGGTCGTCCTTGCGCACGTCGTTGACGATGAACACCCGGGTATGTGCCGGGTAGTCGAAGGGCGAGGCCACGACCGAGCGGAGCGCCGGCACCGGCAGATGGCTGGCACCGCTGCGGGTCTCGGCCGCCGCCCAGTCGGCGGCGTCGTCGCCGGAGCCGTCGCGCAGGGTCGCCGAGGTCACCACCAGCCCGTGCGCCGCCTTGCCGACGGTGGCGGCGAACGGGATCGTCGGGTCGATCCAGTGGCGGTGCAGGCCGACGTCGAGGTCGCGGCCCTCGACCCGGTCGATCGCCATCCAGTCGACGTACTCCTCCGGGGTGTCGTCGCTCAGGCTGCGCAACATGGAACGCCAGCCACCGACCATCGCCTCGCCGCGCCGGGTCAGCGAGCGGGCGACCGCCTCGATCCGCAGCCGGTTCGCGCTGTCCAGTTCGTCGGCCTCGGCGTCGAGCCTGGCCAGCAGCTCGCCGCGCAATGCCAGCATCGGCTCGACCAGCCGCTTCAGCGCCCGGTCCAGGTCCTCGGCCGCCTCGATCAGCCCCTCGACCGGCGGCTTGGCGTCGCATTCCAGGCCGTACGGGCTCTTCGGGTCGGCGACCCGGGCGTAGACCTGCCGGCGCACCAGCACCAGGAACGCCTCGGCCGCGCCCTTCGGCTGCTCGTCGGCGATCCGGTTGGTCCAGCCGTCGCCCGGCAGGGCGCGGGCCGCCTCCTCGATGGCGTCGACCAGCTCGAGCGCCTGCGGCCGGTCGGCCACCAGCTCCTCGACCCGCCGGCGCAGGCCGCGCGCCCGCCCCGACCGCCGGCCCTCGACCCCGAGCAGCCAGCGCCTGAGCTCGACCGTCTCCTGGGCCGACAGGTTGGCCGAGAACGCGCCGTCGGCGGCGTCGAACACGTGGTGGCCCTCGTCGAACACGTAGCGGGTCGGCACGTTGCCGTCGTCGACCCCGCCCAGCGCCGCCTGGATCATCACCAGGGCGTGGTTCGCCACCACGACGCGGGCCCGCCGGGCGCGGCGAACCGAGCGCTCGATGAAGCACTTGTGATAGTGCGGGCAGGCGGCATAGACGCACTCGCCGCGGCGGTCGGCGAGGCCGAGGGTGCGGCCGCGCCCCAGCAGGTCGGACAGCCAGGCCGGGAAGTCGCCGCCCTGCAGGTCGCCGTCGCGGGTCGCCCGCGCCCAGCGCGCCATCAGGCCGAGAGCGGTGGCGTGCTGCGGCTGCATCGGCAGGGTGCGGCTCGCCTCCTCCAGGTTCAGCAGGCACAGGTAGTTCTCGCGGCCCTTGCGGACCACGACCTTGAGGGACTTCGCCACCGGGTCCGGGTACAGCCGGTCGAGCTCGCCGTCGATCTGGTGCTGCAGGTTGCGGGTGTAGGTCGAGATCCACACCGCGCCCTCGTTCTTCTCGGCCCACACCGAGGCCGGGGCGAGGTAGCCGAGGGTCTTGCCGACGCCGGTGCCGGCCTCGGCCAGCACCACGTTCGGCTCGTCCTCGTGCTGGCGCGGCCGGAACGCGGCGGCGACCGCGGCGGCGTAGTCGGCCTGCGATGGCCGGGCCTCGGCGCCGTTGCCGAGCGCCTCGGCAAGACGACGCCGGGCCTCGTCCTCGGCCACCGGCTCGTGGCCGGCCGGCGGCGGCGGGGCGTGCTCCGACCACTCGGCGAGGTCGCGCCAGACCTCCATGCCGGACGGGCGGATCGGCGCCGGCGGGCCGGGCTCGGGCTCGCCGAGCGCCCGCAGCACCAGCCGCCCCCAGCGCCAGCCGCCATCGTGCATGATCCGGGCGATCCGGCGGGCCCAGGGGTCGCGGCGCCCCAGCGCCTCGCGCTCCGGCAGCTCGGCCAGCAACGCGTCGGCGACCCGAAGAAGGGCGTCGGGGGCGTCGTCCAGGCCGCGCGGAACCGGCACGCCGAGCGCCTCGGCCAGGCCGCGCGGGGTCGGCAGGCAGAACGTCGCCGGGCGAACGAAGGCGAACAGCTCCAGCACGTCCATCGCGTCGATGGTCTCGACGCCGAGCCGCCGCGCCACCGACCGGGCGTGGCAGACCACCGGCGGGTCGTCGTGCGCCCAGACCGCCGCCCGGCCGGGGGCCGGGCGCTCGACCCGGCCGTCGGCGTGCCGCCAGGCGGCACCGACCGGTGTCGCGTGCAGGGCCGGCAGTCCGGCGATGACGGAGGCGAGCGGAGAGCGCATGGTGTCGGTGTAGCAGCGGGTTCCGGGCTTTGAAAGCCGGCCCGGCCACCCCAGATGGGGACCTGACCCGGACACCGGAGCCCAGACACCGGAGCATCGCATGGCCGACCTCGACCCCGCCGCCCCGGTGATCCGGGCGCTCGATTCCGACCTGGTGCGGCTCGGGCTGCGGCGCGCGCCGGCCGACGAGGTGGTCGAACGGGTCGCCGCGGCGCTCTGCGAGGCGCGGGCGCGGGTCGACGTGATCCGGCTGGCGGCCCGTACCCTGCATCCGGCGATCGACGCCATCGGCGTGTCCTGGTCCTCGGTCGCCGGCATCGAGACCGGGGTGTTCCGGCACAGCGACAGCCGCAACGACGCCTGGCTGCGCAGCCCGCTGCGGCACATGATCGACACCGGCACCACCCGCATGCGCCGCCGGCTGGCCGACCCCGCGGAGCGCAACGACTACGACGTCTTCGACGAGATGGCGGCCGAAGGCTTCACCGACTACCTGGCGCAGCTGGTGGTGTTCGGCGGCGACCCGACGGCGCGGCGCGAGGGGCTGATCGTGCGCTGGCTGTCGCGCCACCCGGAGGGCTTCCGGGAGTCCGACATCGCGATCCTCGACGAGGTCGGGCCGCGCGCCGCCGCCGCCATCCTGCCCGGGCTCGAGCGGTCGATCGCCCACAACCTGCTGGAGGCCTATGTCGGCCCGCGCTCGGGCGCGCAGATCCTGGAAGGCTCGGTGCAGCCGGGCCAGACCGAGGCGATGGACGCGGTCATCCTGGTCGCCGACCTGGCCGGCTTCACCGCCGCCAGCGACGCCGTCCCCGGCGAACGGCTGGTCGACCTGCTGGACCGCCACATGGACGCGATGGTGCCGCCGGTGGCGGCCCATGGCGGCGAGATCCTGGCGTTCCTCGGCGACGGCTACCTGGCCGCGTTCGAGCTCGGGAGCGACCCGGCGGCCGCCTGCGCCACCGCCCTGGCCCCCCCCCACGCCGCCATCGAGCGGGTGGCGGCCCTGGCGCCGTCGCTCGCCGGAGAGGGGCTGCCGGCGCTGCCGCTGGAGGCGGCGCTGCACGTCGGCACGGTGCGCTACGGCAATGTCGGCGCCGGCGGCCGGCAGGCGTTCACGGTGATCGGCCCGGCGGTCAACGTGGCGACCCGCATCGAGGCGCTGTGCCGCCCGCTCGGCCGCAAGCTGCTGGCCTCCGAGGCGTTCGCGGCGGCCAGCGGCGACCCGCGCCTGCGCTCGCTCGGCCCGCACCCGATCCGCGGCATGAGCGAACCGGTGACGCTGTACGCCCTGGGGTAGCGGGCGAGCGGCGCGACCGGTAGGTCCCGGGTCTCCCCTCGATCAAGTCGAGGGTCGCCCGGGATGAGGACGATATGAAAACCTCATCCCGGCCGGAGCGGCAGCGCCGCGGAGAGCCGGGACCCACCAGACGACGGATCTACCCCCGCACCAGATCCGTGAACTCGGCCAGCGAGCGGCGCTTGCGGCCCTGCTTGCCGCGGGTCGGGCGGGCCGCCAGCAGGGCGTTCAGGATCGCCTCCTCGGTGGCCTCGATGGCGGCCCGGAACAGCGGGTCCATGGCGTCCTCGTGCAGCGACCGGCGCACGGTCTCCGGGTCCTCAGCCATGGCGTGCGGCACGGTCTCGGCGGTCGCGAAGGCCAGCACCACATCGCCGCTGCCGGAGCCGAAATGGGTGCCGGTGCGGCCGATCCCGGCGCCGCCGCGCACCGCCAGCCGGCGCAGCTGGCGGGCGTCGAGCGGCGCGTCGGTGGCCAGCAGCACGATGATCGAGCCCTGTTCGCGGCCCCCTTGCTCGCCGGCCTGTCTCTCCGCCTTCTCGGCGGCGATCCGCCCGGCGACCAGCCGGCCGACCGGCCGGCCGTCGACCCGCAGGTCCTCCATCCGCCCCATGTTGCACAGCGTCAGCGCCCCGACGGTGTAGCTGCGCGGCCCACGCGCGACGATCCGCGAGGATGTCCCGATGCCGCCGGCCAGGCCGTAGCAGCTCATGCCGGTGCCGGCCCCGACATTGCCTTCCGCGACCGCCGTTTCGGTCCGCTCCAGGGCAGCCAGCACGTGCGCCTCGGTGACGTGCAGGCCGCGGATGTCGTTCAGCCAGGCGCCGTCGTTGCACTCCATGACCACCGGATTGACGGTGCCGGTGCTGTGGCCGATCTCCGGCGTCGCATCCAGCATGTGCCGGACCAGCGCGGTCGCGGCGGTGCCGACAGACAGGGTGTTGGTCAGCACCACCGGGGTCTCCAGGGTGCCGAGCTCGGCCAGCTGCATCAGCCCGACGCTCTTGCCGAAGCCGTTCACCACATGGACCGCCGCCGGCAGCTTGTCGCGGAACGCATGGCCGGGGTGCGGGCGGACCGCGGTGACGCCGGTCTGCACCTTGCCGTCCGACAGGGTGACGTGGCCGACGGTGACGCCGGCGACGTCGGTGATGGCGTTGGCGGAGCCGGCCGGCAGCGCGCCGATCGTCACCCCGCGGTCGCGCAGCCGCGGCTGCCTGTCCATCCCGTCCTCCGCGATTGGTACGACGACTGTCTAGCAGCCGGTGGCAGAGCTTGTCATGAGCCGCTAAGGTCCGGCGCCGGACCGCAGGAGAGGACGACGATGACCGACCGCTACGCCGCCGACGACCTGATCGCCTATGCCGAGGCGCTGTTCACCGCCGCCGGGCTGGACGCCGACAAGGCCGCCATCGTGGCGCCGCTGATGGTCGAGGCCGACCTGATGGGCCACACCACCCACGGCCTGCAGCTGGTGCCGCCCTACCTCGGCGCGCTGGCCGACGGCAGCATGGCCGGCAGCGGCCGGCCCGAGGCCCTGGCCGACCGCGGCCCTGTCGTGAGCTGGGACGGCCGCCGGCTGTCGGGCGTCTGGCTGACCGCCACCGCCGTCGAGCTGGCGGTCGAGCGGGCCCGGCAGTACGGCACCTGCACCGTGTCGATCCGGCGTGCCCACCACATCGCCTGCCTGGCAGCGTTCCTCGAACGCGCCACCCGCCACGGCATGATGGTTCAGATCGCCAGCTCCGACCCGTCGGTCGCCAGCGTGGCGCCGTTCGGCGGCACCCGCGCGGTCTACACGCCCGACCCGATCGCCGTCGGCATCCCGACCTCGGGCGACCCGATCCTGGTCGACATCTCGGCCTCGATCACCACCAACGGGCTGACCGGCCGGCTGCACAAGGAGGGCCGCAGGCTCGACCACGAATGGGTGATCGACGCCGCCGGCAACCCGTCGACCGACCCGGCGGTGCTGTTCACCGACCCGCCGGGCACCATCCTGCCGGTCGGCGGGATCGACCACGGCCACAAGGGCTACGGCCTGGCGCTGACCGTCGAGGCGCTGACCCAGGCGCTGGCCGGCCACGGCCGCGCCGATCCGCCGGAGGGCTGGGGCGCCGGGGTGTTCGTACAGGTCTGGGACCCGGCGGCGTTCTCCGGGGTCGACGCGTTCGCCCGCCAGACCGACTGGCTGGCCGAGGCCTGCCGCAGCAACCCGCCGCGCCCCGGCGTCGGCAAGGTCCGGCTGCCCGGCGACGGCGCGCTGGCCCGCAAGCGGGCGGCGCTGGAGAACGGGGTCGAGCTGTACCCCGGCATCGTCGACGGGCTGCAGGGCTGGGCCGACAGGCTCGGGGTGGCGGCGCCGACGGCGTTGTGACCGGGCGCCGGCGACGGGCACGAATGACCGCCGCGCCGACCCCGATGCCGTCGTCGAGCGTGACCTTGCCGGAGATCCGCGCCTGCCGGTGATCCGCGACTGACGGGCCGACCGCCCTTACAGCGACAGCGCCTCCAGGGTCGCCGCCGCGTGCCGGCGGATGCACGCCCACACCGCCTCGACGTCCGCGCGCCCGGTCTCCGGCGCGCCGACCGAGACCCGCACCATCCAGCGGCCGTCCAGGGTCGCCGGCGTCAGGTAGGCCTCGCCCGAGCGGTTGACCGCCTCGGCCCAGGCGCGGGTGTAGGCGTCGAGCGCGTCGCCCGCGAGACCGTCCGGCTGGTGGCGGATGCAGACCGTCTGCAGGTGCACCGGGGCCTCCACCGTCCAGCCCGGCGTCGCCTCGACCATTGCCGCCAGGGCCCGCGCGTTCTCGATGTCGCGCCGCAGCCGCGCCTGCAGCCCGGCGACGCCCTGCTCGCGGATCAGGAACCACAGCTTCAGCGCCCGGAACCGCCGGCCGAGCGGGATGCCGGTGTCGCGCAGGTTGCGGACCTGGCCGTCGACCGCCGACTGCAGGAAGCTCGGGTTGGTCGACATCACCCGCTGCAGGTGCTGCTCGTCGCGCACGTAGTAGAGGGTGCAGTCGAACGGCGCGCCGAGCCATTTGTGGGCGTTGATGACGATGCTGTCGGCGCCCTCGATGCCGTCCCACATCCAGCGGCACTCCGGCAGGATCATCGCCGAGCCGGCCATCGCGGCGTCGACGTGCAGCCACAGGCCGTGCTTGCGGGCGACCTCGGCGGCCGGGCCGATCGGGTCGAGCGAGGCGGTCGCGGTGCCACCGACGCAGGCGGCGACCGCGCAGGGCCGCAGGCCGGCCGCCAGGTCGGCCTCGATCATCGCGTCGAGCGCCGCCGGCACCATGCCCTGCCCGGCGTCGAGCGGCACGGTGCGGACGTGCTCGCGCCCGATACCGGCGAGCAGCGCGCCCTTGGCCACGCAGGAATGGCTGCCGGCCGAGGCGTAGACCACCAGCGGCGCCGGCTCGGCCTGCAGGCCGCCGCGGGCGAGCGCGTAGCCGGTCGTCCGTTCGCGCGCCGAGATCAGGGCGACCAGCGTGCTGGTCGACGCGGTGTCGCTGATCACCCCGACCCAGCCGGCCGACAGCCCGACCATCTGGCGGACCCAGTCGGTGACCACCTCCTCGACCTCGGTGAGCGCCGGCCCCGACTGCCAGGACAGGCCGATGGTGCCGAGACCGGTGCTGACCAGGTCGCCGAGCACCCCGGCGAGCAGCGCGTTGGCCGGGAAGTACCCGAAGAACCGGGGGTGCTGCCAATGGGTCAGGTTCGGCGCCACCACCGTGTCCAGGTCGGCGATGCAGGCCTCGAACGGCTCGGCGTGCTCCGGCGGCGCCGCCGGCAGCATGGCGCGGACGTCGCCGGGCCGGGTCGGCGGCTGCACCGGCCGCGCCGCCAGGGTCTCGCGATAGTCGGCCAGCCAGTCGATCAGCGCATGGCCGTGGCGACGGAATTCCTCAGTGTCCATGACGTTCCCCCGGTACGAGGCCGCGCGTGCTCGGGGCGCTCCCCTGGGACCGGCGCTACTCCGCCGCCACGTTCGAGCGCGCGCCCCAGCGGTAGACGAAGACCTCGTCCTCCAGGTCGATGGCCGGGAACTCCTCGGCCTCGCGCCAGTGGTCCTGGGTGTGCTGCCACTCCCGCGTGGTGCCGCGCTTCGGCAGCATGTCCATCGCCCGCAGCAGGTAGTTGGGGTTGAAGTTCTCCTCGTCGATCCAGGGCAGCAGCTCCATGTCCCGCTCGGACGGCCGGAGCGCCGGCTCGACGCTCTTCGCCCCGGTCGCCTTCAGGTGGTTGAGCAGCCGGCACACGAACGCCGCCACCAGCTCGGCCCGGAGCGTCCAGGACGCCCGGAAGTAGCCGAACACCCAGGCCAGGTTCGGCACCCCGGTGAACATCATGCCGCGGTAGTTGACGGTCCGGCTGAAGTCGAGCTTGCGGCCGTCGATGGTGAACGCGATGTCGCCCATCATGCACATGTTGAAGCCGGTCGCCGTCACGATGACGTCGGCCTCCAGCTCGGTGCCGGACTTCAGCAGGATGCCGTTCTCGGTGAACCGGACGATCTCGTCGGTGACGACCGAGGCCCTGCCCTCGGCGATGCCCTTGAACAGGTCGGCGTCGGGCACGAAGGCGATGCGCTGCCGCCACGGCCGGTAGGACGGGGTGAAGTGGGTGTCGACGTCGTAGTCGGGCCCGAGCAGGTTGCGGATGTTGCCGATCAGCTCGCGCTTCACGACCTCGGGCTTCTCGAAGCACATCCGGGTGAAGGCGTCCTGCTCGTACAGGATCTTGCGGCGGGTGATCTCGTGCACCCAGGCCTCGTCGACGTGCAGCTTGCGCAGCTCCTCGGCGATCTCGATGGCGTTGCGGCCGGTCCGGAAGAAGGTCGGCGAGCGCTGCAGCATGGTGACGTGCGCCGCGGTCTGCGCCATCGCCGGCACCACCGTCGCCGCGGTCGCGCCCGAGCCGATCACCACCACCTTCCTGCCGGCGTAGTCCAGGTCCTCCGGCCATTCCTCGGTGTGGACGATCGGGCCCCTGAAGTCGGCCATGCCCTCCCACTCGGGGGTATAGCCCTGGCGGTGCCGGTAGTAGCCCTGGCACATGTACAGGAAGTTCGCGGTGAACCGCACGGTCTCGCCGGTATCGGCCCCGTCGGCGTCGAGAATGGCGGCCTCTACGTGCCACAGGCTGTCCGCGTGGGACCAGTCGGCCTTCAGGACCTTGTGGCGGTAGCGGATGTGCGGGGCGATGTCGTTCTCCTCGATCACCTCGCCCATGTACTTGAGGATTTCCTCGGCGGTCGCGATCGGCGGGCCGATCCACGGCTTGAAGCTGTAGCCGAAGGTGTGCAGGTCGCTGTCCGAGCGGATGCCGGGGAACCGGTGGGTCCACCAGGTGCCGCCGAAGCTGTCCTCGGCGTCGAGGATGACGAAGCCGGTGTCCGGGCAGTCGCGGCGCAGGTACCAGGCGGCGCCGACCCCGGAGATCCCGGCGCCGACGATCAGCACCTCCACATGCTCGACGGGCACGTGCTCGGCTGAGGCATGTTCGGCCGCTGTCCGCTCGGTCATGCTGTGGCGCTCCCTCGATGGCGGGAAGCCCGCGCGGGGTCCCCGTTCGTCAGCCGGTCGAGCGCCACACCCGGGCACGGTCGCCGGACGGTTGCCGCCATCATGCGGGTTCGGAGGCGGAGCGCAAGCCACAGGACTGACGGAACCGACACGCCGGCCATGGCCACGGCGCTTGATCGGCCTGCCAGTTCGGGCAATCTACCGGTCAGGCAAGATGGTAAACCGGTGAGGATCGCCAAATGAGCAGATCGATTTCCTGGCTGGCGCTCGCGCTGGCTTCGGCCGCGCTCGCCTCTCCCGCCGCGGCGGCCTCGGACGGCCGGCCGGCCGTGCCGGACGCCGTCATCGCCGCCCAGCGCGCGGCACTGGCCGCGGCGACCGCCGGCGCCGGTTTCGGCCCGCAGGCGCCGCGCGACCTCGCTGCGACCGCCGGCAGCAACGCCCGCGTCTTCTCGACCTCGCCCGAGGCGACCGAGATGGCGCTCTGCGACATCCACTTCCATGAAAGCGCCGAGCACAAGGGCGGCGAGTTCACCACCTATGCCGGCAACGGCGACGGCAAGGGCTACGGCACCGGCTACCGGTACGACGGCAAGCTGACCGAGGCCGAGCTGGCCCCGTTCGACGGCAAGGTCGGCGCGACCGGTCACGGCGAGCTGGTGCCCGGCGACACGATCGAGATCCACTTCGTGCACTCCACCGCGCAGGCAACGCTGGGCAACAGCCTCGGCACCTGCCTGAGCGACGCCATCGGCAACCCGCAGCTGCGGGTCGAGACCGTGGTCGGGGTTCTGGTCAACGACCCGAAGGCCGCGGATTTCACCACGATGGCGAAGATCGAGACGATCGACGGCCGCAACCAGGTCCCGAACCTGCCGGCCGACCTGGGCACCCCGGTGATCTATGCCGGCTCCACCACCGGCCCGGGCTACAACGAGAAGGGCTCGCCCTTCCAGGTCACCTGGAGCGTGCGGCCCAAGGTGGTCAAGATCGACATCGCCTCGGTCGGCCGCTGGCTGGCCGACAACCCGTTCGACGAGCGCTACGCCCACGGCGTGCGCAATCTCGTGGTGAACCCGGACCTGCTGTCGCCGATCGGCAACTGACGCCCCGGCACGGGACGGCCGAGCGATCTGCAGGGAGGGGTCATGACCGCCGGGCGTGCCTTCGTGATGGGCCATCCGATCGCCCATTCGCGTTCGCCGATGCTGCACGGCTACTGGCTGGAGCGCTACCGGATCGCCGGCAGCTACCAGCCGATCGACGTCGCCCCGGAGGATCTCGCGGGGTTCTTCGCGAACTTCCGGGAGGCCGGCTGGGTCGGCGGCAACGTGACGGTGCCGCACAAGCTCGCGGTCATCGAGTATCTCGACCGGATCGACGAGGCCGCGGCCGCGCTCGGCGCGGTCAACACCATCTGGTGGCAGGACGGCGCGCTGGTCGGCGGCAACACCGACTGCACCGGCTTCCTCGGCAACCTGGACGAGCTGGCGCCCGGCTGGGACCGCGCCGGCGGCCGGGCGGTGATCCTGGGGGCCGGCGGCGCCGCTCGGGCCGCCGCCTACGGGCTCAGGCAGCGCGGGCTGTCGGTCGCGCTGTGCAATCGCACCGCGGAGAGGGCCGAGGACATCGCCCGGCACTTCGGCGGCATGAGCGGGCACGGCATGGACGCCCTGCCCGGCCTGCTGGCGGAGGCCGACCTGCTGGTCAACACCACCTCGCTCGGCATGCTCGGCAAGCCGCCGCTGGAGATCGACCTGGCGCCGCTGAAGCCGGGCGCCGTGGTCCACGACGTGGTCTACGTGCCGCTGGAGACCGGCCTGCTGAAGGCCGCCAGGGCCAGGGGGCACCGCACCGTCGACGGGCTCGGCATGCTGCTGCACCAGGCGGTCGACGGCTTCCGACACTGGTTCGGCACGACCCCGGAAGTCACCGCCGAGCTGCGGGCGCTGCTGATCGACGACATCCGCGCCAAGACCCCGGGGGCCTGAACCGCCGCCGGCCTCTTCCGTCCGCCGCCGCTCCGGGTCTACGCTCGCCCCGGTAGGAGGAGGGGAGAATATGCGGATCCTGGTTCTGGGCGGCGGCGTGGTCGGGGTCACCACGGCCTATCAGCTTCTGAAGGACGGCCACGAGGTGGCGCTGGTCGAGCGCAACGCCGCGGTCGGCGACGAGACCAGCTGGGGCAATGCCGGGATGATCGCGCCCGGCCATTCCTTCGTGTGGTCGTCGCCGCGCGCCCCGATGATCCTGCTGAAGTCGCTGTTCCTGAAGGACCAGGCGCTGCGCTTCCGGCCCTCGGCCGACCCGCGCCTGTGGTCGTGGTCGCTCAAGTTCCTGGCCCAGTGCACGGCCGAGCGGGCGCGCGTGAACACCCTGCGCAAGCACCGGCTCTGCCTGTACTCGCAGGCGGTGCTGCACGAGACGCTCGCCGACGCCGCCATCGACTACGACCGCAACACCCGCGGCATCCTGTACTTCTACCGCTCGGAGGAGCGGCTGGCGGCCGGGGTCGAGCACATGCGGATCCTGTCCGACGACGGCCAGGAGACCGAGGTGCTGGACCGCGACGGCGTGATGAAGCTGGAGCCGTCGCTCGCGGCCGCCCGTGAGAAGATCGCCGGCGGCATCTACTGCCCGACCGACGAGACCGGCGACTGCGGCAAGTTCACCAAGGCCCTCGCGGAAGTGTGCCGGGGGATGGGCGCGGAGTTCCACCTCGGCACCGAGATCGTCCGGATCGACGCCGACGGCGACGGCATTTCCGGGGTCGAGACCTCGGCCGGGCGGCTGACCGCCGACGCCTATGTGCTGGCGCTCGGCAACCACAGCCCGATCCACGCCCGCCGGCTCGGCATCCCGCTGGCGGTCTACCCGATCAAGGGCTACTCGCTGACCATCCCGGTCGGCAACCACGGCGCCGGCCCGACCGTCGGCTCGGTCGACGAGGACAACCTGGTCGCGATCTCGCGGTTCGGCGACCGGGTGCGGGTGACCGCGACCGCCGAGTTCGCCGGCTACGACACCAGCCACAAGCCGCAGGACTTCAGCTTCATGCTGGGCGTGATCCGCGAGCTGTACCCGGACGGCGCCGACTACCAGCGCGCCGAGGGCTGGGCCGGCCTGCGGCCGATGACCCCGGAGGGCACGCCGCGCTTCGGCCGGCGCAAGTACCGCAACCTCTGGATCAACGGCGGCCACGGCCACATGGGCTGGACCATGTCGCACGCCTCGGCCCGCATCACCGCCGACCTGATCGCCGGCCGCACGCCGGCGATCCCGCTCGACGGGATGACGGTGTAGGGGGTGGGGAATGGTGGGAGGTGGGTGTGGTAAGGTTGACCTGGAGCGGTCATTGAAGGATGCGGTCCCGATCAACCAGCGGAGCAAACGTATCCGCAGGTACGCATTCTGAGTTTTTCACCGAAACTGGATGACAATGGAAACTTCTGCGTGCGGTCTACTGATCTTCGTCACAACGGGACTATCGAGACTGCATTCAACCTAAACGTCATCGCGAGCATTGGAGTAATATGGACCCATGGACGGTGAGCGACTAAGGGACTACTGGAGCCACGAGGTCAGCGCGCTGCTCGCAGCGCACCGGCAGTTTGAGATACTGCTCCCAAACGCAAGAACGCGAGGAGCAGCACACCGTGGCGAAGATGGACGTTACGTCGAAGACCTCGTACGAACGTACCTACGCAAGTACCTCCCCAAAGACCTTGAGGTCTTAACTGGTTTCATCTTGCGCCCAGCTGTAAAGACGGATTTGAGTAACCGGTCTCGATCAGGTGACGAAGACCGGCACTCCACCCAACTTGATATCATCGTATATGATACTGGAACATTCCCGGTGTTCCAAAGATTTGGGGACAGCGTCATCGTTCCGCCGGAGGGCGTCGTCGCGATCATTTCCGTGAAGAAGACGCTCCGAGATGCCGATATCAGCACGGAGTGTGCTGCGCTTAGAGATGCTTCGGAAATATGTCGGTCGGACAAGAAAGGCAATGAGCGCGTGCGGGGACCGTTCCTCGCTCTGGTCGCAACATCTTGCGAGATCGAGAAAACCTCCATCCCGACAGAGAAGTGGATATTTGAAAAAACGGAAGACTGCTATGCGTCTCTGTCCAAATTTGACGACCTAATCGGATTAATCAGCGACCTATCACAGTGGGCAATATTCAAAAAGCGCCCCAGAAAGAACAAGAATGATAGCGCGAATTACTTGTATTTTAAATTCAATAGTGACGAACAACATTTCGGATTTCAAATGTTAATGTCTGGCATAATGTCAGTTTATTATGATTCGACACGAAGAAACGTGAAACGGCCGGGCTTTACCGCATTTCCTCGCCGATCTCCAGACGAAAAGTTGGGACAGATTCCGTTTAGTGAACTTCGTTAGATCGGAGCAATCACTCAGGCGCATTCTGGCCGTCTGGACTGGCAGCATCAGCCCCGACCAAACCAGTGGCCCGCCCCATCCCCCGCGCGTAAGCTTCCCGCTTCGATCCACCCGGGAGGCCCGCCATGAGCACCGCCCTCGCCGCCGAAACCGCCCGCTCCGATTGCATCGACCTCGGCGTGCTGCCCTCGACCCTGTCGCCGGGGATCTACAGCCGGGCCGCCATCGGGCTGGTGGTGCTGGCCACCGACCAGACCGTCGAGCACGAGTTCCGCGCCATCATCCGGCAGCCCGGCGTGGCGTTCTTCGGGGCCCGGATCCCGATGGCCAACGAGGTCACGCCCGAGAACCTGTACGCCATGAAGGCGCACCTGGCGCCGACCGCCGACCTGATCCTGCCGAGCATCCCGCTCAGCGTGGTCGCGTTCGGCTGCACCTCGGCCTCGATGGTGATCGGCGAGGAGGGCGTGTTCGAGGAGCTGCGCAAGGTCCGGCCGGAAGCGAAGTACACCAACCCGGTCACCGCCGCGCTGGCGGCGTTCCGCACGCTCGGCATGCGCCGGATCGCCGTGCTGACCCCGTACAGCCCGGACATCAACGCCAACCTGCGCAGGTACTTCGAGGGCCGCGGCGTCGGGGTGGCGGCGATGGGCACCTTCATGCGCACCGACGACCGCGAGGCCGCCCGGATCTCCAGGGAATCGATCCGCGACGCCGCGATCGCCGCCGCCCGGGCACCGGGCGTCGACGGGGTGTTCGTGTCGTGCACCAGCCTGGAGGTGGCGCCGATCGCCCGCGAGGTCGAGGCCGTCACCGGCAAGCCGCTGCTGTCGAGCAACCTGGCGATGGCCTGGCACTGCCTGCGGCTGGCCGGCATCGACGACCCGCAGCCCGAGTTCGGCATGCTGTTCGAGCGCGGCCTGCCCGGCTGAGCCGGCTCCCGCTGCCCGCCCCGCTATTCGGCCCGCGGCAGCCAGGCCGGGCCGGGCGTGCGGCTGCCGCCGGGCGGCCCGAACCGGCGCTGCCAGTGCCCGGGGCACCCCAGGGCGGCGCGCGGGCCGTCGGCGGCCTCTCGCAGCTCGGCCCGCAGCTCGGCGACCTCGCGCTCGAGCGCGCGGCGCTTCTCGAACTCGGCGGTCACGTCGCGCATGACGGCGGCGACGCCGCACGGCCGTCCGTCGGCGTCGCGCAGCAGGGCGACCGAGAACTGCACCGAGATCCGCGCGCCGTCCTTGCGGAGCGCCGGCACCGAGAGCAGGTCGCCGGCGCCGTAGCGGCTGTGCCCGCTCGCCATGACCTCGGCATAGCCGGCCCAGTGCCGGGCGCGCAGCCGCTCCGGGATGATGAGGTCCAGGCTCGCGCCCAGCGCCTCGGCGGCGGCGAAGCCGAACACCCGCTCGGCCGCCGGGTTCCAGAACCGGATCCGGCCGTCGGCGTCGGACACCACCACCGCGTCCGGCAGCGCCTGCAGCAGGCCCTCGGGAACGCCGGCGGGCAGGTCCTCCGGGCTCATGCCCCGGTCCCCCGGAACCGCACCCGGCCCTCGCCGGTCACCACCGCGTCCATCGGGATGTCGTGCGGCTGCGGGTAGATCGTCGGGATGCCGGCGGCGGGATGGCCGACGCCGACCGCCATCGGCCGGGGCGAGGCGGCCGCCAGGGTCCGGTCGTAATAGCCGCCGCCGTTTCCCAGGCGGTAGCAGTCGTCGTCGACGCCGACCAGCGGCACCACCAGCAGGTCGGGCACCAGCGGCGGGCCGTCGGCCGGCACCGGGATGTCCCAGACCCCGCGCAGCATCGGGCAGCCCGGCCACCAGCCCCGGAACGCCAGCGGCCGGGCCGCCCGCTCGACCACCGGCAGCGCGACCCGCCTGCCCTGTCCGTCCAGGCGCCGCATCCAGCCCGTCAGGTCGAGTTCCCCGCGCATCGGCCAGTACACCCCGATCACCGCGGCGCCGACCGCCGCGACGATCCGGTCCAGCTCGACCGCCACCGCCGCCGCCACCCGCCGCCGCTCGGCCGCCGGCAGGGCGCGCCGCAGCGCGACCAGGCGCTGCCGTTCGGCCTTGCGCCAGCGCCGCACGTCGCGGGCGGCCTCCGGGTCCGTCGCGACGAAGCCGTCCGGCGTCTCGGTCAGCTCGTGGGCGAAGCACGGCGGCGAGGCGAGATCCATCCTATCCTCCCTGGCATCGGGCACCCTGGCGTCAGGCATCCGGCCCCGCATACGGCCGGTCTCCCGCCTGGCCGGCCAGGTCGAGCAGCCGGGCGTTGCTGCGGAACATCGCGGCCAGCGGGCCGGTCGCCCCGGACTCCACGGCCAGGTGCATGGCGATCGCGGTCAGCGCCCACATCAGGCAGCGGTCGTCGTAGTCGCGCCCGGTCCGGGCGATCAGCGGCCGAACCCGGCCGATGCAGTCGGCCAGACGCTGCAGGCCGGTGCCGCGCCGGTCGAGCGCGCCGCCGGTCCAGAACGACTCGCGGATGACCTCGGCAGGCGGAACGTCGACTCGCATGGCTGCCTCCCGCGGCGCCCCCCTGGGCTGCCGCATCGGAACTGTCGAGGGACACTATGCGACCGGACTTCGCATTCGCATAACGAAAGATATTCACTTATAATATCGACCTGTTCGATATATGGGCGATGCCATGGACACCGAGCTGGCCCGCACCTTCCTGGCCGTGGCGTCGGCCGGCAGCTTCGTCGCCGCCGCCGAGCGCCTGCACGTCACCCAGTCGACCGTCAGCACGCGGATCCGGTCGCTCGAGCAGATCCTCGGCTCGCCGCTGTTCAACCGGAACAAGGCGGGTGCGGTGCTGACCGACGCCGGCCGCCGGTTCCAGCGGCACGCCGCCATGCTGGTCCGCACCGTCGAGCAGGCCCGCCACGACGTCGGGCTGCCGCGCGGCTCGCGCGCCAGCGTGGTGCTGGGCGGCCGCATCGGCCTGTGGGACGGGCTGCTCATGGCCTGGCTGGCGGGGCTGCGCCGCGACCTGCCGGACGTCTCGATCCGGGCCGAGATCGGCTTCGAGCCGGACCTGATGCAGGGGCTGATCGACGGCCGGATCGACCTCGCCGTCATGTACACGCCGCAGCGCCGCCCGAACCTGGAGCTGCGGCCGCTGGTCGACGAGCGGCTGGTGCGGGTCGAGACCGCCGACGGCAGCACCGACGGCAGCGGCGAAGACACCGGCCCGGGCCGCGACTACGTCTACGTCGACTGGGGCCCCGAGTTCTATGCCCAGCACAGCGCCCGCTATCCGGACATGGAGGGGCCGGCGCTGTCGGTGAACGTCGGCTGGCTCGGGCTCCGGCACATCCTGGCGTGCGGCGGCTCCGGCTACTTCCCGTGGCGCACCGTGGCGCCGCTGGTGGCCGACGGCCGGCTGCGCCTGGCGGCGGACGCGCCGGAGTTCGTGCTGCCGGCCTGGCTGGTGTACCCGGCCGACCGCGACACCGCGGTCATCGACCCGATGATCGACGCCCTGGTGGAGATCGCCGGCCGGTCGACCCCTGTGACCTAGCACGGCAACCTTGCACTGCCCTCCGGCCGCGCGCCGCGGTAAGGTGCCGCCCGCAAGACCATCCAAGCCCGCAACTCCAGACAAGAACGAAACCCGCCATGTCCTATGTGATCACCCCGCCGCCGGTGGCGGCCCTGCCGGTGCGCGGCAGCGACGACCTGTTCCCGGTGCACCGGATCTACTGCGTCGGGCGCAACTACGCCGCCCACGCCATCGAGATGGGCCACGACCCGAACAAGGAGCCGCCGTTCTTCTTCCAGAAGAACCCGGACAACCTGCTGGTCGGCCAGGACTTCCCGTACCCGCCGATGAGCAGCGACGTGCACCACGAGATCGAGATGGTGGTGGCGCTGAAGAGCGGGGGCAAGAACATCCCGGTCGAGAGCGCGATGGAGCACGTCTACGGCTACGCCGTCGGCCTCGACATGACCCGCCGCGACCTGCAGGGCAAGGCCAAGGACCTCGGCCGTCCGTGGGAGGTCGGCAAGGCGTTCGAGCACTCGGCCCCGTGCACCGCGCTGGTCCCGGCGAGCGAGATCGGCCACCCGAGCCAGGGCGCGGTCTGGCTGAAGATCAACGGCGAGACCAAACAGGAAGGCGACCTGAACCAGCTGATCTGGAAGGTGCCGGAGATGATCGCGTTCCTGTCCGAGCTGTTCGAGCTCAAGGCCGGCGACCTGATCATGTCGGGCACCCCGTCCGGCGTCGGCCCGGTCAAGCGCGGCGACCAGCTGCACGGCTTCGTCGAGGGCGTCGGCGAGCTGAAGCTCGGCGTGGTCTGAGGCCGCTACGGCTTCGGGGTCCCGGCTCTCGCCCCGGAGCAGGTCCGGGGCTCGGCCGGGATGAGGGCTTGAGATATGGCCCTCATCCCGGCCGCAGCGGCTTGCCGCGAAGAGCCGGGACCCCGACGGGCGGTCCGGGCCTGGCCAGGGCGGGCGCGACCCGGGTAGGCGCGACCCGGGCCAGGAACTCGGCGACCGCGCGCTGCGCCTCGGGCAGCCGCAGCACATGGTGGGTCGAGCCGTCCAGCACCACCGAGCGGGCGTCGGCGAACCCGTCCATGTCGGTGCCGCAGTCGCCGGCGACGTACCACGGCGCGAACCACGGGTCGTCGCGGCTGACCACCGACAGCACCGGCGTCGAACGGTCGCCGCGCAGGCCCCACAGCGGCGGCCACGGGATCTGGCAGGTCCAGCCCAGGATCACCCGCCCGGCGAGGCCGTCGCCCTCCCAGTTGGCGGTGGTGATGCCGCCCTCGCTCTGCCCCATCAGCACGATGCGGTCCGGGTCGACCCAGGGGAACGCCCGCACCCGTTCCAGCGCATGGGCGGTCTCGGCCAGCCGGAAGCCGATCACCCCCGGGTGGAAGCCGCCGGTCTTGCTGTGCCGGTCGCAGCTTCGCGGCTTGTAGTCGCGCGCGAAGCTGTCGGGCGCCACCACCGCATAGCCCTGGGCCCGCAGGAAGCCGAGGTCGACCCGGTAGCCCGGATGCAGCCCGTTGCAGCCGTGCAGGAACACCACCAGCGGCAGCCGCCCGGCCGGCCGCGCCGCCCGCAGCCGGTCCTCGACCTCGGCCATCCGGCCGGTCACGTCGGCCAGCGCCGGGTCGACCGCCGAGAACGGCACCGCCACGGTGGCGCCGCGCCAGGTCCGGCCCAGCTCGTCCGGCAGATCGGCCGAGCGCGACAGGTAGCAGCCGGACAGCAGGACCGGCAGCAGCAGGACGAGCAGGAGCGGGATGGGCAGGAGCGGGATGGGCGGGCGGCGCATTCGAGAAAAGATAGGGCGACGCCCCGTCGCGCAAAGCCCGTCGGGGTCCCGGCTCTCCGCGGCAAGCCGCTACGGCCGGGATGAGGATCTTGTCTCGAGCCCTCATCCCGGCCGACCCCGGACTTGCTCCGGGGGGAGCCGGGACCCCGACGAGCTTCCCGAACCCTCCCCAGACGAAGAAAGGGGCGGTCGCCCGCCCCTTCCCCGTGCGACGGCGGACCGCAGGGCTTACTTGAGCGCCTTGTCGGTGATCGCGTGGGTCCAGGCCCCTTCCGGCTTCTTGGTGATCACCGGGTCGGAGCCGCCCTCCAGCAGGGTCTTGACCGTGCGCTCGTAGTCGGCCGGGTCGAGCGCGCCGTTGGAGCCGGCGGTCAGCTTGGCGATCTCGCCCATCATCCGCTTCTGGTGCTTCTCGGTCTGGGCGCCAGTGGCGTCGTTGTCGAGCACGATCTCGGCGGCCGCGTCCGGGTTCTCCTCGGCCCACTTCCAGCCCTTCATCGAGGCGCGCACGAACCGCACCATCCTGTCGGCGAAAGCGGCGTCCTTCAGCTTGTCCTCGAGCACGTAGATGCCGTCCTCGAGGGTCGCCACGCCCTGGTCCTGGTACTTGAACACCACCAGGTCGTCGGCCGCGATGCCGGCGTCGATGACCTGCCAGTACTCGTTATAGGTCATGGTCGAGATGCAGTCGGCCTGCTTCTGCAGCAGCGGGTCGACGTTGAAGCCCTGCTTCAGCACGGTCACGCCCTTGGCGCCGCCGTCGGTCGGGATGCCGAGGTGGCTCATCCACGACAGGAACGGATACTCGTTGCCGTAGAACCACACGCCGAGGGTCCGGCCCGGGAAGTCCTTCGGCGACTTGATGCCGGTCTCCTTGCGGCAGGTCAGCATCATGCCCGAGGACTTGAACGGCTGCGCGATGTTGACCACCGCCACGCCCTTCTCGCGGGTCGCGAGCGCCGACGGCATCCAGTCGATGATCACGTCGGCGCCGCCGCCGGCCAGCACCTGCGCAGGCGCGATGTCCGGGCCGCCCGGCTTGATCTCGACGTCCAGGTTCTCGGCTTCGTAGAAGCCCTTGTCCTTGGCCACGTAGTAGCCGGCGAACTGGGCCTGGGTGACCCATTTCAGCTGCAGGGTCACCTTGTCGGCGGCCAGCGCCTGGCTCGCCGCCAGCGCCATCGCGCCGGCCATCATCGACGTCAGAAGCCTGTTCATTTCCCTGTCTCTCCTTGTTTTTGCCCCTCGCCCCGCGGCGGACTACCCGCTGCGGACCGAGGGATGCCAGAACGTCGCCGCCCGCTCGACCAGGGTGACGACGCTGTAGAAGGTCGAGCCGGCGACCGCGGCGACCGCGATCTCGGCCCAGACCATGTCGATGTTCATGCGCCCGACCTCGGTGGAGATCCGGAAGCCCATGCCGACGATCGGGGTACCGAAGAACTCCGCCACGATGGCACCGATCAGGGCGAGCGTGGAGTTGATCTTGAGCGCGTTGAAGATGAAGGGTGCGGCGGCCGGCAGCCGCAGCTTGAGCAGGGTCTGCCAGTAGCCGGCGGCGTAGGTGCGCATCAAGTCGCGCTCCATCGCCCCGGCCGCGGCCAGGCCGGCGACCGTGTTCACCAGCATCGGGAAGAACGTCATGACCACCACGACCGCCGCCTTGGACGGCCAGTCGAAGCCGAACCACATCACCAGGATCGGGGCGACGCCGATGATCGGCAGGGCCGACACGAAGTTGCCGAGCGGCAGCAGCCCGCGCTGCAGGAACGGGCTGCGGTCGATGGCGATGGCGGCCAGGAAGGCCGAGCCGCAGCCGAGCGCGTAGCCGATCAGCACCGCCTTCAGGAAGGTCTGCTGGAAGTCGGCCCACAGGATCCCGGTCGACGCCGCCAGCCGCACCCCGACCGCCGAGGGCGGCGGCAGCAGCACCGACGGCACCCCGGCGCCGCGCACCACCGCCTCCCACAGCACCAGGATCCACACCCCGAAATACACTGGCACCAGCAGCCGCCGCAGCCGGCCGCCGCCGCGCGCCGGTTCGGCCGCGATCATCCGCTCGACGAACAGCCAGGCCGCCGCCCAGGCCGCCACCAGCAACAGCCAGTAGCCGGCCCCGGCCCGGCCGATCTCCGGCAGCGCCGCCAGCAGCGAAACCGCACCCAGCACCGACAGCCCGCCGTCGACCCAGTACGGCAGGGCGAAGCGGAACCGGGCCGCCCCGAACCGGGACAGCGACAGCACGCCGAGCACCGCGAAGGCCGCGACCGCCGGAACGTCGGGCAGGCTCGCCTCGCCGGTCGACACCGGCAGCACCAGCCCGAGCAACGAGCCGGCCCCGAGGACAATCGCCAGGGCGGTCTGCACCCTGGTCATCGCCCCGCCCCCGTGGGCCGCGCCCCCATGGCCCTGGACACTAGCCGGTCGGCGAGCCCGACCAGCATCACCAGCACCGCCGCCAGCGCCGCCGCCGCGAACAGCGCCGACCAGATCTGCACGGTCTGGCCGTAGTACGAGCCGGCAAGCAGCCGGGCACCGAGCCCGGCGACCGCGCCGGTCGGCAGCTCGCCGACGATGGCGCCGACCAGGCTGATCGCCACCGCCACCTTCATCGAGGTGAACAGGTAGGGTACCGCGCTCGGCCAGCGCAGCTTCCAGAAGGTCTGCCAGGCGCTGGCGTTGTAGGTGTGCATCAGGTCGAGGTGCTGGACCTCGGGGCTGCGCAGCCCCTTCACCATGCCGACCACCACCGGGAAGAAGCTGAGATAGGCCGAGATCAGCGCCTTCGGCAGCAGGCCAGACAGCCCGATGGCGTTCAGCACCACGATGATCATCGGGGCGATCGCCAGGATCGGGATGGTCTGGCTGGCCACCACCCAGGGCATCAGCGAGCGGTCGACCGCCCGGTTGTGCAGGATCAGCACCGCCAGCACGACCCCGAGGCCGGTGCCGATGACGAAGCCGAGCAGGGTCGCCGAGAGCGTGACCCAGGCGTGGTAGACCAGGCTGCGCTTGGAGGTGACCGGCTTCTCGACCGTGGTCTTCCAGATCTCCTCGAACACCTGGTGGGCGGCCGGCAGCACCGGGCGGTCCTGGTTCAGGGTGTCGGCGACCAGGTCGGAGACCATCCAGTCGGCCTTGTTCGCCTTGGCGTACACGTCGAGCTGCCAGGGCGCGTTCAGGTAGACCGCGAAGCCGTACCAGAGCGCCACCAGGGCCGCGAGCACGACCAGGATCGGAACCGTCTGCCCCTGCCTGAGGCGGTCGGTCAGCCGCCGGATCATCGCGTGCCTTCGCTCGTCATCGCCACATCCCCGTCATGCCGACCCGGTCGAATGCAGCGGCCGGTGGTTTCCGGAGCCCGCTGCGCGTCTCCGGAATGACGAAAGAGGAAGGCTGAAGGCCAAAGCGGCATCCCCCGTTAATTCGTCATCCCGGAGGGACCCGGACCTGGTCCGGGGCGGCTCCGGGATCCACGGAGCGCCGGGCACGAGCGACCGTCACTCCTCCAATTGCGGGAGCATAACCACGCTGCGTTGCACCGGGAAGCCGCAATGCTGACCTTCCGGTCAGAAAACCCGGGTGCCGGGCGACCGCCACATGGCCGGATCAGTCGCCCGCGGCGGCTCGGCCGGGCAGGTACTCCCGGTCGATGGCGGCGAGTTCGCGTCCCTCGAAGGCGGCCTCGAAGGCGGCGAGGCGCTTCTGGATCGACAGCAGCTCGATGATCGTGGTCCACGAGTTGACCAGGTACTGGAACGAGTTGGACACCTGGCTGAACGCGGTCAGGATCTGCTGGAGCAGGCCGAAGGTGATCTTCCCGGCGGCGATCGTCGGGATCAGGATCAGGTAGGCGAAGATATTGTCGGCCTGCAGGTACATGCCGCGGAACACGTTGAAATAGGCATAGTGGAAGTACAGCCGGAAGTAGTTGACCCGGACGTGGTCGAACAGGTCGGCCACGGTCATCGGCTGGGCCCGGCCGGCATCGTCCTCGCCGTACACCAGCTCCTTGCGGTAGGCCGCCTCGACCCGCTGGTTGCGGAAGTTGAGCCCGGGCAGCTTGATGCCGGCGACCCCGAGCAGCACCGTGCCGAACAGCGACCAGAAGATCGCCGCGTTGAACAGCGGCGCCGGGATCGTGCCGACGAACGGCAGCTCGACGACGTGGCTCGACAGCTCGAACAGCACCGGCAGGAACGCGAACAGGGTCATCACCGAGTCGACCACCGAGACCCCGAGGTCCTCCATGATGGTGGCGAACCGCATGGTGTCCTCCTGCACGCGCTGGGCCGCCCCCTCGATGGTCCGTACCTCCGGCCAGCGCGACATGTAGTAGTGGTTCATCGCGGTGCGCCAGCGGAACACGAAGTGGCTGACGAAGAACCGGGTCGCCACGTAGACCGCCACCCACAGGAAGGCGATCTGCGCGAACACCAGGATCAGCGCGTAGAGATCGTCGACGGTGGTGGTCGAGTTCCCCGACAGCGCGTTCTGGACGGCGTCGAAGAACGGCCGGCGCCAGTTGTTGATCGCGACCGAGACCTGCACGCTGAAATAGGTCGAGAAGATGATCACCGCGGAGCCGAGGATCGACCAGAGCTGCCAGCGGTGCGGCGAGACCGTGAACCAGAATCCGGCGAACAGGCCGACGACCGCGACGTAGTACAGGTAGAACCAGACGAACTGCGGGGTCGTGAAATGCCCGAGGCCGAGCGGCGGCGGGGTGTCCGGCGACGCCGGCGGGAAGCCGAGCCAGGCGCCGATCTCCTCGCCGGCCCCGTACCAGACCGCCACCGCGACGGCGGTCCACAGCACCACGGAGGTGAAGAACGGCTTCGGGTTGGGGAAGAACGACTTGTACATGGGCGGATGCCTCGGACGCTGTCTCGCGGCAATCCCATAGCGCGAAACCGCACGGCGCGGCGTTAAATCCGCGTCATGAACCCGCGAGAGGCGCACAGCGGTGCGCGGACCGGCGGTGTCGCCGTCGCCTCAAGCCTGCCAGAACCGCTTGGCAGCCTCCGCCTCTGCCTGCGGTCTGGTCAGGCCGATGTCGTCGATCAGATGGGGCGCGCCGGTCAGCATCCGCCGGAGGGCGCGGCGCAGGCGGGTCCGCTCGCGCCAGGTCGCGAGCAGGCTGCGCAGGCGCGCCAGGCCGGCGGATCGGGGCGCCCGATGCGGGCGCGATCCCAAGGGGGAAGTATTGTTCACGGCCATTTCTGCCCGGACCCGCGGTCCGGCTCCCTCGATCGGAAAGGACGATCGAGACTGCCGGCGACGAACGGCGCGGTCCTTAAGGGCCGCCAAATCGTTCTCAAATTCTTCCAAACGGCTTATGGAGACGCCGTATGACAGGATCGCGTCTTGCCTTTGGGCCGTTCGTGCTCGACCCCGATGCGGGAACGCTCCTTCGGGACGATGTCCCGGTTCCGGTCGGCGACCGCGGGCTGAAACTGCTTGCGGCCCTCGCCGGGCGGCCCGGCGAGATCCTGAGCAAGGCCGAGCTGATGGACGCGGCGTGGCCGGGCAGGGCCGTCGAGGAAGGCAACCTCACCGTCCAGGTCGCGCAGCTGCGCAAGCTGCTCGGCCCGGCCGTCGACGGCGGTCCGTGGATCGCCACGGTCCCGCGCGTCGGCTACCGGTTCGCCCGGGCGGTCGAGCCGCTGCCGCGAACCCCGCTGCGGCTGGCCGATCTGCCGTCGATCGCCGTACTGCCCTTTGCCACACTCGGCAACGACCGCGCACAGGACTGCTTCGCCGACGGGCTGACCGAGGACCTGATCACCGACCTGTCCAGGATCCCCGGCCTGTTCGTCATCGCCCGCAACTCGGCCTTCGCCTACAAGGGCAGGACGATGGACCTGCGCGACATCGCCCGCGACCTCGGCGTGCGGTACCTGCTGCAGGGAAGCGCCAGGCGCGCCGCCGGGCAGGTGCGGATCAACGCCCGGCTGGTCGACACGACGAGCGGCGGCCAGCTGTGGGCGGAACGCTTCGACCGCGGCGTGGCAGACATCTTCGCGGTTCAGGACGAGGTCACCGGCAGGATCGTCGAGGCGCTGCTCGGCCGCCTGCGCGCGCCGCCGCCCCGCAACCGACCCAGCAGCCTGGAAGCCTACGATCTCTGCGTCCGGGCGCGCCGGCTGATCGACGACTCCCCGCAGACGGCGCGGGAAGTGCACCTCATGCTCACCCGGGCGATCTCGCTCGATTCCGGATACGCCGAGGCCTACCGCTGGCTCGCGATGAATCACTGGAACGGCTGGGTGCACTGGGGCGAGCCCATGGAAGCCAACCGCGGCGTCGCCCTGGAGCTGGCACGGAAGGCCGTCGCGATCGATCCCAACGACGCCGGCTGCCGCTGGGTGCTGGCCAACCTGCTGGCCTACGAGCGCCGCTTCGCCGAGGCGGATGCGGAGTTCGCCAGGGCGATCGAGCTCGACCCGAACGAGGCCGACACCTGGGCGACGCTGTCCGACATCGCCGTCCTGGCCGGGCGCGTGGAGGAAGGCCTCGAGCACATCCGCCGGGCGTTCCGGCTGAACCCGTTCCCACCGAGCTGGTATCATCTGACGCTCGGCCAGGCGCACTACGCGGCCGGCGACTACGAAGCCGCGGTCGCGATCCTGCGCCGGGAGGAGACCTGGCGTACGAGTTCCCGCCGCTTCCTTGCGGCCAGCCTTGCGCAACTGGGCCGGCTCGACGAGGCGCGCACGGAGGCCGAGCTGTTCCTGGTCGGCAACCCGCATTTCTCGACCCGCCGATGGGCCGAGACCGAGCCGTTCCGCGACGCCGCGACCCTCGCGCATTTCGTCGACGGCTTCCGCAAGGCCGGGCTTCCGGCGTGACGACCCTCAGAAGAACCGGCTGAGCCGGAGCGTCACCACGTTGTCCCGGCGGATGCCGTACAGCACGTTGTCGGGTGCCACGTCGGGGAACAGCCGGGCCTCCAGCTCGACCTTCAGGTCATTGCCGATCCGCCGGCTGGCCTCCAGCGACAGCGACACCGAGCGGTCCTCGACGTCGGTGACGGCGCCGGCAAGGAAGGTGGTGTCGTCCTCGTCGTTCAGGGTGACGCGGGCACCGACGAACACATCGTTCTGGAACGGCGTCAGCGGCGCCGAGCCGTCCTCCTCGCGACCGTCGTACAGATGTTCCAGCAGCAGCCCGAGGTCGGCGTCGCTCTCGGCGACCTGGTACAGCGTGTATTCGAAGCCGGCGACGCTGGCCAGGAAGGCGTCGCCCTGGCCGGCCCGGGCGATGCCCTCGAACTTCCACAGCCAGGCGCCGGTCGTGTACTGCACGTCGACCCCGGCCTGGTCGATCAGGTCGTAGGTCGGCACCAGCTCGGTGCGCCCGTTGCGGGCCGTCGGCACCAGCCGGGGCTCGCGGCTGGTGCCGCGGAAGTACGAGACCCCGACGTCGAACCCGCCGAAAGTGTCGGTCCAGCGCAGCGCCAGGTCCGGGTGGAACGCCTCGGCGCCCGACTGGTAGGCGGCGGTGTCGGCGATCGGCAGGGCGCCGCGGAACCGGGCGTCGTCGTCCGGGAAGGTGCGCTCGCGGAACACCGGCATGAAGAAGCCGCGCAGCACGCCCCACTCGGTGCCGACCTGCAGCTGCACCATCGGCTGACCCAGCTTGTCCTCCTGGTCGATGTCCTCGACCAGGTCGCTCTGGTTGACGATGTCGACCAGGTGGCGGGACTCCGCGACCCCCCAGAACACCTTGTCGAGCCCGACCACCAGGTCGTAGCCGTCGCCGAAATGCAGCCAGTTGGCCTCCCGCAGGTCGCCGTGGCTGCGGTTCTCGTCGTCGGCGTCGAGCCGCAGGAACGGCTTCAACGTGAACCGGTCGGCGCCGGACCCGGTGTCGACGACCAGCTCCGGCTCGACCGCCACCGACGGCGAGACGGTGGCGTCCTTCTGCCCGGCGAACGCCGGCTCGCTCGGGAACACCCGCGTCTCGAGCTGCACCGAGCCGGAGAGCTCCCACTCGGCGGCCGGCGCCGGCACGGACATGCCCAGGGCGGCGAGCATCGCTGCGGCCGGCGAAATCCGGCCCGCCACTCCAGGGCGCGGCCGCCGGGGGTATCGGTCGTCACACATGTCGAGACCATTCCGGAATCAGGGGTCGGCGGTTCGGCCAGGGTCCCGGCTCTCCGCGGCTTCGCCGCTGCGGCCGGGATGAGGATTTGAGGGCAGACACCCCTTGTCCTCATCCCGGCCGGAGCCCGGACTTGCTCCGGGCGCAGAGCCGGGACCCAATCGCGATGGCAGGGAAACGGCCCGCTCAGCGCAGACGTTCGAGGCGGCTCTTGCGGAAGTCGCCGTCGTTCAGGCCGAGCTTGAAGCTGTAGTCGGAGAACGCCAGCGTGGTCGACTTGCCGGTCTGGTGGTTCACCATCTCCAGCCGGTGCGCCCGCCAGTACTTGCCGAGGTATTGCCGGTACTCGACCAGCTCGAGCACCTTCAGCAAATCGCCCTTGCGGTCGTAGTACTCGACCTTGCGGGGCTGGAAGTCGGTGTGGTCGACCCAGGTCACCTGCCGGGTGTAGCCGGAGTGCTCGTACACCGGGAAGCGCTCGGACACGAAGCAGGTGCGGTCGCCGCACGGCTCGTCGCGCAGGTACTTGTAGGTGTAGCGCTCGACCTCCTGGCTCACCAGGTCCTCGTAGGCGAACTCGGAGCCGACGAACGGCCCGGACTTGTTCTGCGAGGAGATCCGCTTCACCCGCTTGAGCGCCGGCAGGTACAGCCACTGGTCGTCGGGGTCCAGGATCCGGGTGTGCGACAGGAAGGCGGTGCCCTCGATGTCGCGCGGCTCGTCGAACAGCGTCAGGCTGCGGTCGCCGAGCTTCGGTTCGTCGACCTCGAGCGAGGCGATGCTGAGCTTGCGGATGCTCGACTGGCCCTCGCGGTTGCGCAGGGTCATGGTGAGGTGAACCTCGCTGTCGCCCCAGCCGAGATCGCGCCGGTCGGTCTGCTCGGCGATCCAGCGGCCCTTCTCCTCCGGGGTCTCGGCGGCCGTGGGGATCGCCGAGAAGCACAGGATGATGCCGGCGATGGCGGCGGTGGTGAGGTTGTTCATGGCGGTCACTCCGCGGCTTGTTGGACGGTCGGCAGGGTGGATTCGCTGTCCCGGCCGCCTCTGCCGGCGAGCAGGAGCAGCAGGGTCGGCAGCAGCAGGAAGTCGGCGACGATGCCCATGAACAGGGTCAGCGCCGTCAGCTGGCCGAGCGAGGCGTTGATCTCGAAGGTCGACAGCGACAGCACCGCGAAACCGGCGATCAGCACGGCCGTGGTCACCCACAGCGCGGTGCCGACGGTCGAGAACGCGTAGCGCACCGCCTGCTCCGCACTGGCGCCGCTGGTGCGCCGGGCCCGCTGGTACTTCGACAGGAAGTGCACGGTGGCGTCGACGATGATGCCGAGGCTGGTCGCCGTGACCACCGAGGAGGCGAGGCCGATCTGGCCGACCAGCACCGACCACACCCCGAACGCCATGAACGCCGGCACCAGGTTCGGCACCAGGCTGATCAGCCCGAGCCGGACGCTGCGCAGCGCCGCCATCAGGGTCAGCGAGATCAGCACGAACGCGGCGAAGGTACCGGTCAGCATGCCCTCGATGTTGCGCTTGGCGATGTAGGCGAACATCACGAACGGGCCCGACGCCGTGGTGCCGGCGGCCGACGGCAGGTTCTCGCTCAGCCAGACGGCGGCCGCGTCGTCGAGCGACCGCAGCTCGTTGGTCGTGATGTTCTCCAGGGTGGCGACGATCCTGGTCGCCGACTTGTCGACGTTGATCTGGTTGTTCAGGTCGAGGCCGTAGGGCAGCGACATCTCGAACAGCAGCAGGTACTGGGCCGCCAGGTCCCGCTCCTGCGGCAGCCGGTACCAGGCCGGGTCGTCGCCGTGCATGTTCTTGTTCAGGCGGCTGAAGATGTCGGTGATGGTCTGGACGTGCACCACGATGTCGTGGGCCCGCAGCCAGTCGGCGAAGTCCTCGACCCGGGCCAGGTAGTCCGGGTCGCTGATGCCGCCCGGTCCCGGGGCCGGCAGCGACCACTGCGCCTGGTAGATCCCCGACAGGTGCTCCATCGCGAAGTCGGTGTCCTGGCGGAACGGGATCGAGCGGTCGAAGTAGTTGACGAACTGGTCGTTCAGCTCGATCCGCGGCACCAGCGCCACCAGCACGGCGACCACCGCCACCATGACCGCCAGCACCGCCCGGCGCCGGCCGACCACGAAGTCGGCCAGCCGGTCCATGGCGCCGGCATAGCCGATCGGCCGCTGCTTCACCCGCACCGGCAGGATCGCCATCAGGGCCGGCAGGAAGCCGATCGAGTAGATCCACGCCGCCGCCACGCCGATCGCGGTGATGTTGCCGAGGTCACGGAACGGCGGGGCATCGGAGAAGTTCAGGCTGAGGAAGCCGATGAAGGTGGTCAGGCTGGTCAGGAACACCGGCTCGAAGTTGATCCGCAGGCTCTCGACCAGGGCGGTCCGCTTGTCGGCGCCGCGCCGCATGTTCTGCAGCATGGTGATCAGGATGTGGATCGAGTCGGCGATCGCCAGGGTCAGGATAATGGTCGGGGCGGTCACCGAGGGCGGTGTGAGCAGGATGCCGAGCCAGCCGGCCAGTCCCATGGCGCTGGCCGCCGACAGGCCGATCACCAGCAGGGTCGCGACGGTGCCGGCGATCGAGCGCAGCAGCACCCCCATGACCAGCAGCAGCACGCCGTACATCAGCGGCACCAGGGTGGCGATGTCGTGCTCGGCGGATTCCGAGAACGCGTGGTTCAGCGCCACCGAGCCGGTCAGCGCCACCCGCACCTCGGGATGGGCCTGGCGGAAGCCGTCGACCAGCCGGCGGGCGTAGGCCATCGACTCCGGGACCTCGGTCTCGGACTTCAGCGGCAGGGTGACCGTGATGTTGACCGACAGGGTGCGGGCGTCCGGCGCGATCAACCGGTCGCGGATCAGCGGCTCGGCCAGCGCCGCCTCGCGGATCCGGACCAGGTCGGCGGCGTCGAGCGGACTGTCGGCCGGCACCAGGTCACGGACCGCCAGGTCGTCGCCCTCGGCGGTGCTGTTCTGGAAGTTGGTGAGGCTGTCGACCCGGGTGGCGTACGGGACCTTCCAGGCGTCCTCGGTCAGCGCCCGGACGTCGCGCAGCAGGCCGGGCTGGAAGACGTTGCCCTGGTGCGGCCGGATGACGATCGAGATGTTGTCCTCGCGGACGTAGATCCGCTGCAGCGACTCGAAGGCCTGCAGCTGCGGATTCTGCGGGCTGAAGAACACCCGGTAGTTGGTGGAGAAGCCGAGGAACTGTCCACCAGCGGCGGCTGCAAGCGCAATCACCAGCGATACCGCCACGACCGCCCAGCGCCACCGGATCAGCCATTCCGCGTAGCCGGTGACGTGCCGATCCAGCCACCCCGTTCCCTGCGACATGCCCCGCTCCTGCGCTTCGGTTCGCCCGTGCTATGATTTCCGCCCCCGACGGAAGCGGGTCGTGTAAACTACACGGTGTAGTTTCCGTAAACTGGTGAGTGTACCCGACCGAGTCAAGAGGCCCATGGCAACTGCGACCGCGCCGCTATCCACCCCCGCGATTCCCGTCGACCGCCCACTGTCGCCGAAGGAGATCCAGATCATCGACGCCGCCCGCCGGCTGTTTCTGGAGCACGGCTACGAGGAGACCTCGATGGATGCCATCGCGGCCGAGGCCGGGGTGTCCAAGCGCACGGTCTACAGCCACTTCCGCAGCAAGGAGATGCTGTTCGTCGAGATCATGGAGGCGATGTGCCAGCACTTCGGGCTGACCCCGCAGGAGACCATCGACCCGGCGTCGCCGCCCGAGCGGTACCTGTGCGCGTCGGCCAAGTTCGTGCTGGCCAAGGTGATGGATCCCCGCATGCAGTCGGTGATGCGGACCATCGCCGGCGAGTCCGCCGCCTTCCCGGAGATGGGTCAGCGGTTCTGGGCGCTCGGCCCCGGCAACATGACCGCCAAGATCACCGAGTACCTGCGGGCCCAGGACGCCGCCGGCGTGCTGTCGGTGCCGGATCCGCGGCTGGCGGCCGGCATGTTCCAGGGCATGGTGGCCGGGCCGACCTTCCTGCCGATGCTGTTCACCGGCAGCGCACCCTGGACCGCCGACGACATCGACTACATCGCCCGGACCGCGACCGCGGCATTCCTGGCCGCGCACCGGCCGAAGCAGGGGTAGGGCGCCGGTCGCGCAGTTCCGGCCCTCCCGCGTATCCCATCTCCCGACGCCATCCCGGACAGGCGCGCAACCGCGCGGCTGATCCGGGACCCACACGCCGCCTCAAGGCCTGACGCCGCCATTGCCCGTCGCGTCATGGGTCCCGGATGCGTTCCGCCGTCGGAGGACCGCTCCGGGATGACGTCAGATGGGGAGGCCGACGAAGACCCCGCCCCCTCAGTCCTCGTAGGAATGCCCGGCCCGCAGGCCCTCGCGGACACGATGGGCGATCTCCAGGAACTCCGGGCTTTCGCGGATGTCGAGCGGGCGCTCGCGCGGCAGGGTGCTCTCGACCACGTCGGTGACCCGGCCGGGCCGCGGCGACATCACCACGATCCGAGTCGACAGGTACACCGCTTCGGGAATCGAGTGGGTGACGAAGCAGATGGTCTTGTTCGTCCGCGCCCACAGCTCCAGCAGCTGCTCGTTCAGGTGGTCGCGGACGATCTCGTCGAGTGCGCCGAACGGCTCGTCCATCAGCAGCAGGTCGGCGTCGAACGCCAACGCCCGGGCGATCGAGGCGCGCTGCTGCATGCCGCCCGAGAGCTGCCACGGAAACTTTTTCTCGAAGCCGGTCAGGTTCACCAGCGCCAGGGTACGGGCCACCCGCTCGCGCTGCTCCTCCCTGGAGTAGCCGGAGATCTCCAGCGGGAGTGCCACGTTCTTCTCGATGGTCCGCCAGGGATACAGGGCGGCGGCCTGGAACACGTAGCCGTAGGCCCGCGCCTTGCGGGCCTCCTCCGGGCTGACGCCGTTGACCCGGATCGAGCCGGCGGTCGGCTTCTCCAGATCGGCGATGATCCGCAGGAAGGTGGTCTTGCCGCAGCCCGACGGACCGATGAACGACACGAAGTCGCCCTTGCCGACCGTCAGGTCGACGTTCGACAGCGCGTGCACCGGCCCGTCATTGGTCTCGAAGGTCAGCCCGAGGCCCCGGGCCTCGACGATCGGCTCGCTCATCCCCACCCCGGCATCCCCACCCCGACCTTACTTGCCCCGATCCGGCCGTCAGACGCCGGCCGGCATGTTCGCCGGGTCGCGGATCACCTTGCGCGGCGCGGTGATCTCCTTCCAGGTCGAGTAGGCCCGGTTCGGCGCCGGGTTGGCCTCGCGCTTGACGAACTCGCCGTGGCCCGGACGGGCCTTGACCGTCGACTCCTCGACCGCCACCTCGCCGCGGGTCAGGGTGAAGCGCGGCAGGCCGGTCACCTCGATGCCCTCGAACACGTTGTAGTCGATCACCGACTGCTGGGTCTTGTGCGAGATCGTCTTCGAGCGCTTCGGGTCCCACACCACGATGTCGGCGTCGGCGCCTTCCAGGATCGCGCCCTTGCGCGGGTACATGTTCAGGATCTTGGCGATGTTGGTCGAGGTCACCGCCACGAACTCGTTCATGGTCAGCCGGCCGGTGTTGACCCCGCGGGTCCACAGCACCGGCAGCCGGTCCTCGAGCCCGCCGGTGCCGTTCGGGATCTTGGTGAAGTCGCCGACGCCGTAGCGCTTCTGCTCGGTGGTGAAGGCGCAGTGGTCGGTCGCCACCACCTGCAGGCTGCCGGCGGCCAGCCCGGCCCACAGCCCGTCCTGGTGCAGCTTGCTGCGGAACGGCGGCGACATCACCCGGCGCGCCGCGTGGTCCCAGTCGGGGTGGGCGTACTCGCTCTCGTCCAGCACCAGGTGCTGGATCAGCGGCTCGCCGAACACCCGGATGCCCTTCTGGCGGGCCCGGCGTATCGCCTCGTGGGCCTGCTCGCAGGACACGTGGACGATGTACAGCGGCACCCCGGCCATGTCGGCGATCATGATCGCCCGGTTGGCGGCCTCGCCCTCGACCTCGGGGGGGCGCGAGTAGGCGTGCGCCTCCGGGCCGTTGTTGCCCTCGGCCATCAGCTTGGCCTGCAGCTGGGCGACCACGTCGCCGTTCTCGGCATGCACCAGCGGCATGGCGCCGAGATCGGCACAGCGCTGGAACGACGAGTACATCTCGTCGTCGTCGATCATCAGCGCGCCCTTGTAGGCCATGAAGTGCTTGAAGGTGGTGATGCCGCGGTCGACCACGGTCGCCATCTCCTTCCAGACCTGCTCGCTCCACCAGGTGATGGCCATGTGGAACGAGTAGTCGGCGCACGCCTTGGAGGACTTGTTGTCCCAGGCCTGCATGGCCTCGAGCAGCGACTGGCCCGGCGACGGCAGGCAGAAGTCGACCACCATGGTGGTGCCGCCCGACAGGCCGGCGCGGGTCCCGGACTCGAAGTCGTCGGCGGAGTAGGTGCCCATGAAGGGCATTTCCATGTGGGTGTGCGGGTCGATGCCGCCCGGCATGACGTAGCAGCCCTCGGCGTCCAGCACCTGGTCGCCGGTCAGGTTCGGACCGATCGCGGTGATCTTTCCGCCCTCGACCAGCACGTCGGCCTTGTAGGTGCGGTCGGCGGTGACGACGGTGCCGCCCTTGATGACCTTGCTGCTCATCCCTGCCTCCTCTGCCGTTCTCGGCCGTGCGCGCCTCTGCGGGCATCCCACGGCAACGGTTTCTCTTCGAAGCCTCTGCCTTCCCCTGTCGTCCCGAGGGTGCCCCCGCCGGAGCGGGGGCCCCGAAGGATCAGGAAACGATCTCGGCGGTCTCGACCACCGCGTGGAACAGCACGTCGGCCCCCGCCTTCGCCCATTCCGGCGAGATCTCCTCGGCCTCGTTGTGCGACAGACCGTCGACGCACGGGCACATGATCATCGCCGTCGGGGCGACCCGGTTGATCCAGCAGGCGTCGTGGCCGGCGCCCGAGATGATGTTCTGGTGCGAGTAGCCGAGCCGCTCCGCCGCGTTGCGCACGGTGGTCACGCATTTCTCGTCGAACGTCACCGGGTCGAAGTGGCCGATCTGCTCGATCTCGATGCCGAGGCCGATCTCCGCGGCGATCTTCTTCGCACCCTCGCGCAGCCTGGCGTCCATGTCGTCCAGGATCGCCTTGTCGGGCGAGCGGAAGTCGACGGTGAACACCGTGCGGCCGGGGATGATGTTGCGCGAGTTCGGGTAGACCTCGACGTGGCCGATGGCGCCGACCGCCTTGGGCTGGTTGCTCCAGGCGATCTCGTCGACCAGCTGGGTGATCCGGGCCATGCCGAGGCCGGCGTTGACCCGCATCGGCATCGGGGTCGAGCCGGTGTGGCTCTCCTTGCCGGTCAGGGTGATCTGGATCCACTTCAGGCCCTGGCCGTGGGTGACCACGCCGATGTCCTTGCCCTCGGCCTCCAGGATCGGGCCCTGCTCGATGTGCAGCTCGAACATGGCGTGCATCTTGCGGGCGCCGACCTCCTCGTCGCCGAGCCAGCCGATGCGCTTCAGCTCGTCGCCCATGGTCTTGCCGGCGGCGTCCTTGATGGCATAGGCCCAGTCGAGCTCGTGGACCCCGGCGAACACGCCGGACGCCACCATCGGCGGTGCGAAGCGGGTGCCCTCCTCGTTGGTCCAGTTGACCACCACGATCGGGCGCCTGGTCTTGATGCCGAGGTCGTTGAGGGTACGCACGACCTCCAGCCCGCCGAGCACGCCCAGGATGCCGTCGTACTTGCCGCCGGTCGGCTGGGTGTCCAGGTGGCTGCCGACATAGACCGGCAGGGCGTCGGGGTCGGTGCCCTCGCGCCGGAAGAACATGCTGCCCATCTTGTCGACGCCCATGGTCATGCCGGCGTCCTCGCACCAGCGCTGGAACAGCGCCCGGCCGGCGGCGTCCTCGTCGGTCAGGGTCTGGCGGTTGTTGCCGCCGGCAATGCCCGGGCCGATCTTCGCCATCTCCATCAGCGAGTCCCAAAGGCGGTCGCCGTTGATCCTCAAATTCGCGGCGGGTGCTGCCATTCCCCTGCTCCCGATTCCCAAAAAGGTGGTCGCGGGCTCGAAGTCCGCCCGCGGGTGCCACGCTATCCCCCTGCCCGGTCCGCGCTCAAGGCCGCTTTGAAGGGCTGCTTTCCCCGACGGCGCGCCCAGAACTTGACCGATTGGACAACCTTAGCGGCGCGCCCCTGCCGGTCAAGGCGAACCTTGCTCACCGAGGGCGTCGCGCAGGTCCAGCAGCAACCCCCGGGCGCGGGCGGTGGCGGCGGCGGCCCGGGCCGGGTCCGGCTCGCCGATCCGGAACACGATCGCGAACATCAACGCGGCATCCAGGTGGCAGGCCGCGCGTGCCGCCGGCGCCACGCGCGACGACCAGTCGCGGTCGCCGTAGCCCGCCAGCACCGCCTCGGTCAGGGTGCCGGCCTCGTGCATGCGCGCCAGCTCGAAGGCCGGGTCGGCGAGCGCGGCATTCGACCAATCCAGCACCGCCCGGATCCGGCCGCCGCGACAGCGTAGATTGGCCGGCCGGAAGTCCATGTGCAGCAGGGCGCGGCGGCCGTCCGGCAGGGCCGCGCGCAGGGCCTCGGCATCGACCCAGTCCCGGTCGCCGACCAACGACTCGCCGATCAGGGCCTCGACCCGGTCCAGGCGCTCCAGGATGCGGGCGGCGATCGCCGTCCGGAAATCGCCGGACGGGCCGTGCACCACCGGAGCCAGTTCCGGCGGCGGGGCGTCGTGCAGGCGGCGCAGCAGGGCGCCGAGCCCGGCCGGGTCGGGCGGAACCTCGTCGCCCTCGACATAGGCCGAGACCAGCAGGTCCTGGGCATCGGTCTCGTGCAGGGCATGGGGCGCGGCGGCCGGCAGGCCGTTGGCCGCCGCCCAGGCCGCCAGCGCGCGCTCCTGGCGCAGCAGCGCCCGGCAGTCGACCCCGGCGCCGTAGCTGCCGCCCGGGAACCGCCGCCAGGGGGCCTTCACGGCGACCGTCCCGAACGGCGGCAGGTCGGTGCGGAACACCGCCGCCTCGAAACCCTGGCCGACCGCCACCAGATCGCCGGTCCAGCCGGGACAGGCGTCGGCCAGCAGCGCCCGAACCCGGACGGCCAGGGCCCGCAGGGCGGCCTCGTCGCGGGCCGGAGGATTCGCAGTCATCGACGGTACCCTACCGGTCGTGTCCGTCGCCGGGTGGGTTCCGGCTCAGTCCCGCCTGCGGTGGTACTGTCCGGAATGACGGCAGGAAGGGGAGACGCGCCTCCACTCTCTTTCGTCATTCCGGACGGGCGCGCGTCGGCGCGGCCGAGCCGGAACCCACGCAGCGACGGGCGGATCGACGGCACCCTCACCGGTCCCTCAACGCCACCAGCCAGACCAGCGCCGCCACCGTCGCCGCCACCCCCGGCAGCACCGGGGCGGCGATCCAGCCGTGGCCGAGCAGCCCCTCCTCGACCGCCACCAGGCTGGGGATCAGGTAGCCGTAGGCCATGACCTTGGCCGACGGCAGCCGCAGCGCGGCGTAGCGCATCAGGAACAGGGTGACCGCCGAGGTGCCGATCGCCAGGTAGAACAGCGTGATCCAGACGATCGCCGGCAGCGCCGGCCACGCCGTCCCGACCAGCGCCGGCGCGGCCCAGACGCCGGTCATCAGCGACGCCGCCACCACCGTCCAGAACGTGAAGGCGACCCCGGTCTCGCCGCGCGAGAACCGCCGCACCAGCGGAATGAACAGAGCGTGGCAGAAGCAGCCGACCAGGAACAGCGCCTCGCCCGGCCCGATGTCGACGGCCAGCAGCCGGTCCAGGTCGGCCCGGAAGATCACCCACAGCGCGCCGACCGCCGCCAGCAGCAGCGCCGCCATCACCGGGGCGCTCGCACGCTGGCCGACGATCACCCGGGCGAGGCCGGCGGTCATCAGCGGCGTCATGGTGAACACCGCCGCCATGCTGACCGGCGTGGCCAGCCGCAGCCCCTCGAACATCAGCACGAAGTACGCCGCCAGCAGCCCGCCGACCACCGGGTAGCGCCAGGGAGCGGCAAGGTCGTGGCGGCGCAGCGCCCCGGTCGCAACCGCGAGCGCGCCCAGCACCAGCGCGGCGATCGCGAACCGGGCCGCGGTCAGCGCCCCCGGGTCGATGAAGGGTGCGGCCATGCCGCCGAGGCTGAACGAGCCGCTGATCAGGGTCGCGAACAGCAGCATCGCCGCATGCCCGCGCAGGGCTTCGCGCCGCGGGGAGTCCGTCGATGGGTCCCGGCTCTCCGCGGCGCTGCCGCGACGGCCGGGATGAGGGCTCACTGACACTTTCCTCAAAACCTCATCCCGGGCGGGCGCAGCCCGACCCGGGACCCACGCTTCGACGCTACTCCGCGGCGGCGGCCGACGGATTGTTGGGGTGCGTGGTCCAGTTGGCGTACTCCGCGCTGACCGTGCGCCCGGTCCGCTTGTCGACCTCGCCGGCGGCCAGCGGCACCATGGTGATGCAGCCGTCGACCGGGCAGACGTTGACGCACAGATTGCAGCCGACGCACTCCTCCTCGATTACCTCGAACCGGCGCACGCCGTCGACCGTGCTGGTGATCGCCTGGTGCGAGGTGTCCTCGCAGGCGATGTGGCAGCGGCCGCACTTGATGCAGGAATCCTGGTCGATCCGCGCCTTGCTGACGTAGTTCAGGTTCAGGAACTGCCAGTCGGTGACGTTCGGCACCGCCCGCCCGGTGAACGAGGCCAGGTCGGCGTGGCCCTTCTCGTCCATCCAGTTCTCCAGGCCGGCGATCATCTCCTCGACGATCTTGAACCCGTAGGTCATGGCGGCGGTGCAGACCTGCACGTTGCCGGCGCCGAGCGCCATGAACTCGGCGGCGTCGCGCCAGGTGGTGACGCCGCCGATGCCGGAGATCGGCAGGCCCCTTGTCTCCGGGTCGCGGGCGATGTCGGCTACCATGTTCAGGGCGATCGGCTTGACCGCCGGGCCGCAGTAGCCGCCGTGACTGCCCTTGCCGTCGATCGACGGCTCCGGCGAGAAGCTGTCGAGGTCGACCGAGGTGATCGAACTGACGGTGTTGATCAGCGACACCGCGTCGGCCCCACCCTGCTTGGCAGCCCGCGCCGGATAGCGGATGTCGGTGATGTTCGGGGTCAGCTTGACGATCACCGGCATCCGGCTCGACGCCTTCACCCAGCGGGTGACCATCTCGATGTACTCCGGCACCTGGCCGACCGCCGAGCCCATGCCGCGCTCCGACATGCCGTGCGGGCAGCCGAAGTTCAGCTCGACGCCGTCGGCGCCGGTGTCCTCGACCTGCTTCATGATGTCGGCCCAGCAGGCCTCCTCGCACGGCACCATCAGCGACACCACGACGGCCCGGTCCGGCCAGTCGCGCTTGACCCGCTTGATCTCGTCCAGGTTCACCTGCAGCGGCCGGTCGGTGATCAGCTCGATGTTGTTGAGCCCCAGCAGCCGGCGATCGGCGCCCCACACCGCGCCGTAGCGCGGGCCGTTGACGTTGACGATGTGCGGATCGAGCCCGAGGGTCTTCCAGACCACGCCGCCCCAGCCGGCCTTGAAGGCGCGGACGACGTTGTACTCCTTGTCGGTCGGCGGCGCCGAGGCCAGCCAGAACGGGTTGGGCGACTTGATCCCGACGAAGTCGCTGCGAATGTCGGCCATGTCCGTCTCCCTCAGCTCAACGCACGATGGATGCTCTCGGCGGCGTCGCGCCCCGCGGCGACCGCCGAGACCGTCAGGTCGTCGCCGCCGGCCACGCAGTCGCCGCCGGCCCAGACCTTGGGCATCGAGGTCCGGCCCTCGGCGTCGACCTTGATCCGCCCCTTCTCCAGCGCGACCGCGCCGGCCAGCGGGTCGGCCACGAAACTCTGGCCGATCGCCCGGAACACCTGGTCGGCGGCCAATGTCAGGGTCTCGCCGGTGCCGGCCAGCCTGCCGTCCCGCATCGCGGTGTACTCGAGCTCGATGCCGGTAACCCTGCCGCCCTCGGCCAGCACCCGCTTCGGCTGCAGCCAGTGCCGGATGGTCACGCCCTTGGAGGCGGCGAGATCCTGCTCGAAGCCGGACGCGTTCATGTTCTCCTGGCCGCGCCGGTAGCAGATCGTCACCTCCTCGGCGCCGAGCAGCTTGGCCTGGACCGCCGCGTCGATCGCGGTCATGCCGCCGCCGATCACCACCACCCGGCGGCCGACCGGCACGCTCGCGAGGTCGGCGGCCTGGCGCAGCCCGGCGATCCAGTCGACCGCGTCGGCCACGCCGGCCGCGTCGTCGCCCTCGGCGCCCAGCGCGTTGACCCCGCCGAGCCCCATGCCGAGGAACACCGCGTCGTAGCTGGCACAGAGCCCGGCCAGGTCGATGTCGGTCCCGAGAGCCTTGCCGTATTCGATGTTGATGCCGCCGATCGCGGTCACGTAGTCGACCTCGGCCTGGGCGAAGCCGTCGACGGTCTTGTAGGCGGCGATGCCGTACTCGTTGAGGCCGCCGGCCTTCGGGCGGGCGTCGAACACCGTGACCTCATGGCCGTGCATGGCCAGCCGGTGCGCGCAGGCGAGGCCGGCCGGGCCGGCGCCGACGACCGCCACGAGCTTCCCGCTACGCTCGGCACGGGCATAGAACTGCTTGCCGGCGGCCATCGCTGCGTCGGTCGCGAAGCGCTGCAACCGCCCGATCTCGACCGGCTTGCCCTCGGCGGTCTCGCGCACGCAGGCCTGCTCGCACAGGGTCTCGGTCGGACAGACCCGGGCGCACATGCCGCCGAGGATGTTCTGGTCGAAGATCGTCCTGGCCGAGCCGAGCGTGTTGCCGGTGGCGATCTGCCGGATGAACAGCGGGATGTCGATGCCGGTCGGACAGGCCGTCACGCACGGCGCGTCGTAGCAGAAGTAGCAGCGGTCGGCCGCCACCCGCGCCTCGTGCCCGTCGAGCGGCGGGTGCAGGTCGGCGAAGTTGCTGGCGTACTCCTCGGGCGCCAGCCGGCCGGCCGCCACCCCTGCCTCGAGACGTCCCTGCGGCATCCGACCCTCCTGCCCGTTAACCGTGCCTGGATCTATTTCAGCACCGAATCTGATCGTTTGGTCAAATTTATTGTGGCCCGCGACCCGCAAAGCCTTCTCTTGCGAAGCGCCATTTCAGTATGCGAAATTTCGGCGCGCGAAGGGCCGCGGCAAGTCGGCCCGAGCAGGGAAGGAAACGGTATGCCCGGCAATGGCTTGCCCAGGGACGGTTTGCCCGAAGGCTCGGCAGGGATCCGCCGATGATGCGGCCGACCCTGGCCCGGCACCGCGTATGCCGCCTGGCCGGAAGGCGGGCGGCAGTGAAGCAGGCGGCGGTCATCGGCATCCCGGACCCGCTGTGGGGCGAGGCGATGCACGCGGTCGTCTTGCTCGAGGCCGGCTCCAGGCGTCCGCGCAGGGTCGAGTTCCAGGACGCCCTGCCGCTGTCGCAGGCCAGCAAGATCCTCCAGTCCGAGCTTCGGCGTCCGTTCCGGGAAGACCGGGCGCGGGCGGTCGACTGACGCAAGGGAGCGAACGCCGTGTCCACGATCGCAGCCGATTTCGTCAGCGGCGACCGCCGCATCGCCGGGGCCGAGGTGGCCGAGCGCGCCCGCCGGATCGCCGGCGGGCTGCAGGCCCTCGGGGTCGGGCCGGGCGACTGCGTCGCCATCCTGATGCGCAACGACCCGGCGTTCCTGGAAGCGACCTACGGGACCATGCTGCTGGGCGCCTACGCGGTGCCGGTCAACTGGCACTTCAAGCCGGAGGAGATCGCCTACGTGCTGCGCGACTGCGGCGCCAAGGCGGTGTTCGCGCACGACGACCTGCTGGCCACCCTGGGCGACGCAGTCCTGGGCGACGCGGTGCCGCCGGGACCGGCGGTGGTCGCGGTGCCGAGCCCGCCGGAGGTGCGCGCGGCCTACGGCCTGCCGGACACCGCGCCGGCGGTTCCCGGCGCCGTCGCGATCGAGGACTGGCTGGCCGGCTGCACGCCGTATGACGGCCCGCCCGTGCCGGCACCCCAGAGCATGATCTACACCTCCGGCACTACCGGCTATCCGAAGGGCGTGCGCCGCAAGGCGCCGACGCCGTACGAGGCGGCGGCGACCGGCAAGCTGCGCGCCCTGGTGTACGGGCTCAGGCCCGGCATGCGCATGATCCTGCCGGGGCCGCTGTACCACTCGGCGCCGAACAGCTACGGCGTCAACGGCGGGCGCATCGGTGAGCTGGTGGTGATGATGCCGCGCTTCGAGCCGGAAGCGTTCCTGAAGCTGGTCGAAGAGCACCGCATCGACACCGCCTTCATGGTGCCGACCATGCTGATCCGGCTGCTGAAGCTGCCCGAGGAAGTCCGCCGGCGCTACGACGTGTCGTCGATCCGCCACGTCTGCCACGCCGCCGCGCCGTGCCCGGCGGACGTGAAGACCGCGATGATCGAGTGGTGGGGACCGGTCATCAACGAGTTCTACGGCGGCACCGAGACCGGGCCGGTCACCTACTGCACCAGCGCCGAGGCGATCGCCCGGCCCGGCACCGTCGGCCGTGCCTCGCCCGGCTGCGAGCTGCGGTTCCTGGACGACGACGACCGCGAGGTGCCGGAGGGCGAGCCGGGCGAGATCTACTCGCGGATCGACGGCTACCCGGACTTCACCTACCAGAACGACCCGGACAAGCGCCGCTCGGTCGAGCGCGACGGGTTCGTCACCTGCGGCGACATCGGCTGGCGCGCGCCGGACGGCTACGTATACCTGTGCGACCGCAAGCGCGACATGGTGATCTCCGGCGGCGTCAACATCTACCCGGCCGAGATCGAGGCGGTGCTGCACGGCCTGCCGGGCGTGCACGACTGCGCGGTGTTCGGTGTCCCGGATCCGGAGTTCGGCGAGGCCCTGATGGCGGTGGTCGAGCCGCAGCCGGGCATCACCCTGGACCCGGACGACCTGCGCCGGGCGATGCTGCCGCACCTCGCCGGCTACAAGGTGCCGAAGCGCATCGAGATCCGCACCGGCCTGCCACGCGAGGACAGCGGCAAGATCTTCAAGCGCCGCCTGCGCGACCCGTACTGGCAGGAGGCGGGGCGGCGGATCTGACCGGCGCGGCCCGGGACCCGGCGCTACTCCGGGTACGCCACGGTCACCTCGGTCGTTCCGCCGGCGGTGACCGTGAACGGCACCTCGACCCGGCCCTTGGCGCCGGTGGCGGCGATCGAGTAGTCGCCGGCGGCGAACGGCAGCGGCCTGCGGGCGCCGCTGACGTCCATGGTGGCCAGCGGCACCTTGCTGCCGTCGGCCGCGTGCTTCCGGAACCCGATCAGAGAGCTGCTGGGCGAGGCCTCGCCGGTGAAGGTGAACGCGGCGTAGCCGGCGTCGAGCACGAACGGCAGGGACGTCGATTCTCCCTCGACGAACTCGAGAGGTTTGACGCCTTGCAGGGTCTGGCCGACCCGGAAGCCGACGGCGTGCATCCCGGCGGGGGCGCGGAACGGCCTGGGGCCGCCCCACACGATGGTCTTGAGCGGCCGGCCCGCCGCCTCGTCACCGGGGTACAGCACCCAGGTGACGTCCTCGCCGAGCACCGCCCCGTCGGCGGTCAGGCGCGGCTCCAGGATCAGCTCGCCGACCCGCATGTTGACAGTGACCTTGCGCTCCTCGCCGGCCGCCAGGGTCAGGTCCTCGTGGGCCGACAGATAGTCCTGCTCGAGCGCGACGCGGGCCTTGCCGGCGTTGAAATGGAACCGCACGGTCTCGTCGGTGGTGCTGTCGAGCGGTGGCGACACCGTGCCGTCGTCCAGCCCGCGATGGGCGAGCCACCGGACGTCCTCCTTGCCCGGCGCCTGCCCCGAGGCGATGACGTAGTCGGCATCGACGGTGGCGGCGTTCATGACGATGGCGTGGCTGCGGCTCTCGCCCTCGACGATCTCGATCGGCGCGCGGGCGCTGGCCGCGCTGACCTTGGCCTCGACGACGTAGCGCCCCGGCGGCAGCTCGAGCCAGGGCGAGGCCGTCGTGGTCTTCATCAGCGCCGCGCCGGTCGGCTGGCCGGCATCGTCGGCGGCGAACACCTGCCAGAACAGGTCGACGTTGTTCCAGGGGTCGGCCCCCTCGACCATCAGCGCCACCAGCCGGTCGCGCTTGGCCGCCGCCGCCTTCTCGACGACCTCGCCGAGCGCCTGCTTCAGCGAGGCGGCGTCGGCGGCGTCGCGGTAGACGCCGCCGGTGTTCTCGGCCATGCAGGCGATCCCGGCGCGGTCCTTCTCGCGGATGTCGAAACCGACCACGTGCACCGTCAGGTCTACGCCGGCACGCTCCAGCTCGGCGGCGAGGGCGCACGGGTCGACGTTGCAGGTCTCCCTGCCGTCGGTCACCAGGACGATCGAGGCCGGTTCCTCCGTGTAGCGCAGCGCCTCGGCCGCCTGCCGGACCGATTCCGAGAGCGGCGTCTTGCCCTTCGGGTTCAGCTTGTCGACGGTCGCCGCGATCCGGCCCGGGGCCTCGCGCGACGGCGTGTGCAGCAGCTCGATGTCGCGGCAGTCGCCCTTGCGGCGGTGACCGTAGGCCATCAGTCCGAGTTCGACGTCCGGGTCCCAGTCCTTCAGCAGGTCGCGGACCACGGTGCGGGCGATCACGATCTTGTTCACGCCGTCGATCTGGCCCCACATGCTGCCGGAGGCGTCCAGCACCATCATGACCCGGCCGGCCGGGGCCGCTTGCTCGGCGGCGCCGACGGCACCCGCGGCGAGGACGGCGAACGCAAACGCCAAGCTTCTAATAAACGTCATGGTTTCGTGGCCCCCCCGCTCGATTCCGCAATCGGCGCCCACCCGGTACGCCATGGAGTTTCACGGTCCCGCAGGTCTCGACCGGAGCCCGGCAGGGTTGTCTTGCCCATCATATTCAGTAACGCTGGAACCCGACAACAGGCAGACTGTTCGGGGGGCAGGAGCCGTGGCGATCAACTTCCCACGTCCACTCGGCTACTCGCGAAGATTCACCCTCGTTGCCGGCGTTATTGCCCTCGGGCTGCTGTCGGCAGCGGCTTCGCACGCCCAGAGCGGCTCCGGCACCCTGCTGCCGGGCGGCTCGGCCGCCGCCACACCCAGCGCCGCCACACCCAGCTTCGTGATGCCGCGGCGGATGTCGATCACCAACCTGGTGCCCGAAGACCGGGAGGCGGTGCGTGCCTTCCTGCGGCTGGTGGCGGATTTCCGGGACGAGATCCGGACCCGTCGGGACCGCTACCAGGCCCGCCTGACCGACCATGACGGTCTGGCCGCCCTGCTGCAGTGGGGGTTCGACCGGGAAGCCGCCGACCGGCGGTTCCGGCAGGTTCGGATGGACATGTCGTCGGAGGCGTTCGACTACTCGATCATCGGCGACAAGTTCGTGGAGAGCTTCTGGGTCCCGCCCGGAGAGACCCCGCGGCGGGCCTGCAAGGGCACGATGCTGAAGGATGCGGACGGGTTCCGGCGCTGCTACGAGCGCGACCAGGATCTCTGGCGGCGCGACCTGATCCCGGTCGTGGACTGGTTCGCGCAGGAATCCTACCTGCTGACGCACGACGATTCCGACCCCGCGACGCGGGACGTGTTCGGAACCCTGCCCGGACGGATGCGGGCCCTGGGCCTGTTCTACGACCGCCACGAGTTCCTGACCGACGAGATCATCGAGACGTTCGGGCCGTACGAGGACTACGAGGGCTCGATCTTCCTGACCGGCTACGTCGACCGGCCCGACGAACGCTATACCCGAGACCCCGAGGACTGGCCGCTCGCCGCGACGCAGGACGCCGACGGCTACTGGGTGCTGAGCGCAGGGATGCGGGACCTGCTGGTGGCGCTGACCGAGTACGTGACCGAGGCGCGCGTGCGGTGGGAGCAGTACGAGGAGGTCCTGTCCGGGGAGTACCCGCGCTTCGTCGCCCGCGTGCTCGGCCGGCTGGCCGGTATCAAGCAGGAGTATGGTCGGCTCCAGAACCCGGTGATCGACGCGTTGCGGGAGGCCCACCAGTCGATCACCCGGGACCAGCTCAGAAGCCGGTTCGGCACGACGGCCGGATGGAAGGTCGACAAGCCCCTGGCCGATGAATGGCTGGCCGACCACCTCGGCCTGGTGCGCCGGCTCGACGGGCCGCTGGCGTGCTGGCGGTCGCTCGACGACTCGGTCAACCGCCTCGACTGGGGGGTGCCGGTGCTGCAGGCGTCGGTGTTCGCCAACCCAGCCTTCCTCGGCGCCGAGATGATCGAGGGGGTCGAGCCGGGCCAGGAGATCGACTGGGCGACCGGCTACCACGTCAAAGGCGAGCTGGACGGCAAGGGAGTGGCGGAGCCGGCGACCTCGCTGGAGCAGTTGGGCAGCGTCGGCGGGATCGTGCTGCGGCGCTGCGAGATCCGCATGCTCGAGCCCGGCGAGGCGCCGCCGCCGGAGGTGCCGATGGCGAAGCCGGACGTGACGCCGACCCTGCGCTTCGTGGCCTGGACCAGCCGCAACGACCGCGAGACCGAGTACCTCGACGACCTGTTCCGGCTGATCGACGAGGATGACGACAGCTACGCCGAGCCGGCCCGGCGGTTCCTCGGCCACCCGTACTACATCGAGGCCGAGTTCGACGAGCGCCCGAAGCCCGACGAGTACGCCGGGACGGTCGGCGGGCTGGCGGTGACGTTCCGGCGCACCGACCGCCCCACCGTGTACCGCAGCACCCGGCTGTTCCTGGTCACCGACCGGGGGATCGAGTGATGGCGGCGGGAACCCGAATGCTGCGCGCCGTCCGCCTGCTGCTGGCGGCCGCCCTGCTCGCCTTGGCGCTGCCGGGCGGGACCGCCGCCGCCCAGCAGACGACCACCGACGATGCCGGGATCGCCGGGCGCTGGAACGTGTTCTACAGCGACCGGATGCTCGGCCCGGTGACCGGCTACGCCTTCGTCGACGAGGCGGAGACCAAGGCAACGGTCGTCCTGACCCATCCGGTCACCCGCAAGCCCTACGAGTTCGAGAGCCGCGAGTTCTCGTTCGACGGCGGCCGGCTGCGCATGACCCTGGCCGGGACCTGGCCGGGCGGCGAGGGCCGGGCCTACGACATCGGCGAGACCGTCGCCGGCTCGCAGACCGTGACGGTCTCGCTCGGCGACTCCACCGAAAAGTTCGAGTTCGCGACGCCGTCCGAGGCCGACCGCGACACCGTGCGCATCGATCTGCAGGTCGCCCGCGGCAGCATGACCGGCGAGTGGTCGTACAAGGCCGATCCGCGGACCGGGCGCGACGCCGACGGCGGCGGCCGGACACGGTTCTTCGAGTACGCCGGCGACGGCAGCGGCCTCGGCATCCAGAGCGGGCCGGAGCTCTGGAGCCGGCCGCAGCCGCGCATCCTGTACGCGGTGCCGGTCGAGGACCAGCTCGGCAGCCGGGTCTACGCCCACCCCGACGGGATCGGGCGCAACTACCGGGAGCTGCTGGTGCTCGGCTACGACCTGCCGATCCAGGGCCGCGAGCCGGTCACCGTCGGGACCGCAGACGAGCAGATCAGCTACACGGTCCGGGAGCCGGACGACCGGGTGCTGGAGAAGGGCTGGGCCCGGCTCGAACGGCAGCTCGACGGGGCCGGCTACGCGGCGCTCCGCCAGGACTACGACGACAGGCGGCTGGTCGCCTTCCAGATCGAGGCGACGCTCGCCCGCGACGTCACGCCCGGGCTGAGCCATTTCACGCTGAACGGCGCCGAGGCCTCCTGGCTCCTGCAGTTCCAGGACTACACGGCCACCATCGACTTCGTGCGCCAGACCGCCGAGGCGGTGGTCGAGGAGGACGTGGTCGAGATCACCGGGCCTGCCCCGCTGCCGGCGGCGCCGGGCCAGGGCGTCGCCGCCGACGCCAAGCCGCCGAAGCGGAAGTTCGCCGTCGAGCTGGTCTCCAAGCCGGCGCTGTACGAGCCGGCGGTGCCCGCCTACCTGCCCGAGGCGGTGCGCGTGCGCATCCATGCGGCGCGCGAGCTGCCCTACGACCGCATCCCGCTGTTCGTCGGGATCGACGGCAAGTTCGCGACCTTCGGCGCACAGGGCGGCTCCGACGACCGGCGCGAGCTGGTCGCCTACCGCTCGGAGGACGACCCCAGGGTCTATCTGACCCCGCCGATCGCGCTGATCCGCGCCGGCGACGGCGGCACCGGCCTGGCGGGGCTGCCCGCCGACGCGCTGCTGGCCGACCGGCCGGTCGAGGTCGGGCAGGCGCTGACCGCGCAGATCAACATCGAGAGCGAACTCCTTCCGCGCCGGATGTGGCCGCTGCGCACCACCTCGACCTTCGCGACCACGACGGTCGAGCGGGCGCCGTCCAACAACGGCATCGACAACCACTGGAAGCTGCTGACCTGGCCGGCGGCGATGGAGGCGGCGGCCCGATGCCACGACATCGCGGTCGAGGATCCGTGGAAGGACAGCGTCCGGACGGTCGACAGCTTCACCCGCTACATCGCCAACGCCGCCTTCGTCTCGAACGTCGACTGGCAGCGCAAGACCGACGTGAAGCTGGGCGATCACGCCGCGATGCTGCTGATGCGCGACACCTTCGCCGACACCATCGACCGCCACGTCAGGGGCATGCGGGCGGCGCTGCAGACCCCGGAGGGGCTGCGCTCGACCATCCGACCCTATGTCGATCTGCTGAACCGCGACAGCCCGCGCCAGCCGCCGCTGCTGACGGTCCCGATCGCCGCGCCGTCGGGCACGGCGCTGCAGTTCATGGACAGCTTCGGCAGCGCCGAGGAGATCGAGGCCCGCACCGGACTGACCGGTCGGGCGGCGCGGGACTGGCAGCGCGACGTCACGGTCCGGGCCGTCACCACCTATCTGCGCGAGCTGGGGGAGGCCCGGACCGAGGCATTTGCGGTCGACGACTGCAACCTTCAGGACCTGGTGGACCTGACCGGCCGCGGCTTCCAGGCGATCGCCGCCCAGGCCCGGCCGCGCCTGCTGTGGCGCGCCGGCGGCGACGGGCCCTGGGTTCCCGACCGGGTCGGGCGGGCCTGGGTCGACGGGCTGTCGCTGCTGGCCGACGCCGTCGCGTCGGACGCCCGGCTGTCGTCCCAGGACAACTCGGTGCTGATGATCGAGGCGGCGGCGTTCTTCGTGGTGCCGGCGGCGCTGCACGCCACGGCGGCGGGCGGTGCGTGGATCCTGGGTGGAACGGCGCCGCAGGTGTTCGTGCTGCCCGAGTTCATGGCGGCCGGGTCGCTGGTCATGGACTTCGGCGAGTTCGGGTACTCGACCTACCGCTACCTCACGGTGCCGGCGGCCAACGCCGCCGAGGTCGAGTTCGCCCGCAAGTCGGCCGCCGTTCTCGGCTTCACCCGATACCACAACGCCCGCGAGAAGGCCCGCCTCGAGCAGGCCGACGTCGAGATCGACCTGCTGTTCGCCTTCGGTGGCGCCATGGGTGCGGTCGGCGACGCGGTAAAGGGCGCGCGCTACCTGCACGATACCCGGCGGGTCGCCAACGATATCCGGGACTTCCGGGTCAACTGGCGGCACAACGTCCGAGGCTTCGCGACCGGCGGCTTCTCCGAGCTGCCGCGGCTGAGCGAGCTGCGGGCGCTGGAGCGCGGCCGCGCGCTGTTCGAGCAGGTCCTCGACACGGCCGGGCTCAGCGAGCGGGCGATCGCCGAGCGGGCCGCCAGGGCGGCGCGCGACGTCGAGGAGTCGGTGCTCGAGCGGATCAAGCGCGAGACCCTGGCGGAGCTCGCCAAAGACTTCGAGAGCCGCAGCTTCGGGGCCGACAACGCCAAGGCGATCGACGCCGAGATCCGCGAGCTGAGCAAGAAGATCCGGGCCAATCGCGACGCCCCCGTCGCCGACGAATGGAGACGCCGGCGCAAGGCCCTGGCCCGCATGCGCGAGAAGAGCGACCTGCTGTTCGACCCGTCGACCGTCGACCCGGTCCGGCTCGACCGGGAGGCCCGCCGGATCGCCGCCGACGCCTTCGAGGAGGGCGAGCGCTACGGCCTGTCCGAGGCGGTCCGGATCTATCGGACCAAGCGCCGGCTCAAGGCTGCGCTGACCGGCCAGGGCTTCGCCCACAGCGGCATCAACCGGGTGGTCAGCGGGGCCGAGCGGTCGGTGCTGACGATGCCGGCGCCGGAGGCCTTCGACGGCCTCTGGTACGACCTCCAGAAGATGACCCTGGAGGAGCGGCAGCTGCTGCTCGAATACATGAGCTATTCCCTGGTCGAGGCGACCCTGGCCGGCAAGGACGCGCTGAAGTTCGAGGCCGCGGTCGCCGCCCAGGCCGCCCAGCGCTTCGTCGAGCTGGTGCGCCGCCACCCGCCCTGGCTCGATGCCCTGACCCTGCAGGAATACCGCCGCGCCTTCGAGGTCGCGCACCGGCCGACCTTCCATCGTCTGCTGAAGGAATCGCCCGGCTACCTGAAGCAGGTCATCGCCGACGATTTCGCCCTGGAGGTGCTGCGCGGCGAGCCGTTCCGGTCGGCCGCCGAGCTGCAGGCGGCGGTCAAGCGGGCGAAGGCGCGCATCCGCAAGCCGGTCCCGGGCGTCTGGGACGAGGCCGGCGACCTGGCGAACCCGCCGCCCGGCCTCGAATTCAAGGATGCCGTGCACGCTTTCGGAGAAGGAAAACAGGCGAGCATCAGTATCTACGACGGCGGCCGGGACGTCGGCCAATTGGTTCGGACTTTGAGCTCGATCGACGAGTTGAGGCGTTTCGCCCACTCCGGTGTCGAGCTGCTGGACGGGCTGGCGGGCGGCAGCAAGGGATTGACCATGGACCTGGCCCGGGTGTCGGAGGACCTGCCGTCGATGCTGGCGACGGCGCGCAACCCGATGATCCCGGGCAAGGGCACGCCGCTTTCGGTCTACCTGAACCTGCGGGTCTTCCAGCAGCTCGGGATCGGGTTCGGCGATCCGTCGCTGGTGCTCTGCAAGCTCGACGGCGTCCTCAATCAGAAGACCGCGCTGCAGATCGAATGGCTGAGCCGGCAGTACCCCGGGCGCAGCGTGGAGGAGTTGCTGTCCCACACCCATTCCTATCAGTACGCGGAGAGCGCGCTGACCCAGGCCGGCTACCGGATCAAGGAGGTCCGGATCGGCGAGGCGGACAAGACCATCCACCCGCTGGCGGAGCCCTGGGGCAGCGCCGCCGCGTTCGGGAAGGAGGGCCACGCCGGCTTCCTGTCGCGCTACGGCTTCGCGGACGTCGCCGAGCAGGCGCCGATCGAGATCGGCCACGACATCTACCTGTACCTCGAACCGCTGAACTGAACGGCCCGGCCGCACTCGGTGCGCCCCGGGGGCGTCACGGCAAGGCGGGAGACGCATCGGGATCCGCGGCGGTCCCGGGATGTCGGATGCCGGAGCAGGGAACCGGTCTCGCGCTTGAATAGATCTCGCCACGTCCTACGCTGACGCTTTGGCAGGCGGCGTTTGGCAGGGGGCGGAAACTCGGGCGTGAGCAACGAACAGCTGAAGGGGTATCCGGACAGCCTGAACAGCCGGTTCTTCCGCGACGTGCTGAAGATCCGTCACCTGCGGATTCTCGCGGCTCTGGACCAGATGGGCCAGATCACCAAGGTCGCCAGGGCGTTCAACGTCACCCAGCCGGCGATCTCCAAGCAGATAGCCGATCTGGAGCGTGAACTCGGCAGCGCGATCGTCCTCCGCCAGGGCAAGACCGTCGGCTTCACCCCGGTCGGGGCCCTGCTCGTGCGTCACGCCAAGGACGTGCTGAACCGCATGCAGCGCACGGAATTCGACATCGAAGCGCTGCGCAAGGGTCTCGGTGGGCAGGTCAGGATAGGCGTCGCGTCGAGCCTGATGCCGACCATCCTGCCGGAAGCGATACGGCTGATGGTGCAGGCGGCACCCTCGGCCGTCGTGACGGTTTCCGAAGGGCATTTCTACCAGATGCTGCCGATGCTGTTGGGCGGCGAGATCGACATGATGCTGACCCGGGTTTGGCGGCCGGCCCCCATCGATGGAGTGGAGCAGCTGTCGCTCGGCGTCGACCCGCTGTTCGTCGTGGCCGGCTCCAGCCATCCCCTCGCGCGGCAGAACGCCGTCACCTGGGAGGCCGCGCTGGAATGGCCGTGGCTGCGGACCACCGCCGGGTCGGTCGCCAGCGACGCGATGGATGCCTTCCTGGCCGAGCGCGGGCTCCGGCCGCGCGCCGGCCAGGTCGAGGCGGCGTCGATCCTCCTGAGCCTCAGCCTGATGCGCCTCATGCCCTATCTGGCGCTGTTCCCCGAAGGCCTGGCCCGCTATCACTCGTCGCGCGGCGAGCTGTCGATCCTGCCGCTGCGCCTGGACGGCATCCTGTCGGAAGTCAGGTGCTTCTGGCTGTCGAACGAGGCGGACGAAACCGTCACCCTGTTCAGGGCCTGCCTGGTCCAGGCGGCCCGGGATCTGCTCAAAGGGTAGGTGTTCACGGTTGAGGATCGTCCAGGTGAGTATGACTTGGCGGTTATGGATGCGGCGTGAAATGTAATTTGTTGCGGAATCGGTCGGCTGATAGCGTCGACAGGTGCCTGACGGTTACCCTGCCGCGCTTGCGCGGCAGGTATGGCATGAAGAATCGGTCGATTGGGGCGCACAACACGGTGCGGATATGGCCGTGGTCCGGAAACTGCGGTGCGCGCCGCACTTCCGACTATCGAGCGGTCGATGGGGCACGCTATCGTGTGTTCGGGTCAGGGAGAGCGACGGGAATCCGCCGGATCCGAGGTCGGTGAAACAAGAAGATCAGGGAGATCCTTCAAGATGGACAGCATCAGGAATTGGCGTAGGGGCTGGATGGGTCTGGCGTTGCTGGCAGCTGTGAGCGCCGCCGGCGCCTCGACACTGGCCCCGACCAGCGCGTTCGCCAGCAAGGCGAACGACACCTTGAACATCGCCTGGGAGCGCGAGCAGCCGACCCTGGACTACTATTTCCAGAACTCGCGCGAAGGCATCATCATCAACCGGCACGTCTGGGACTGCCTGCTGTGGCTCGACCCCAAGAGCGGCGAGTTCAAGGGCCTGCTGGCCAAGTCCTACAAGATCGTCGACGACCGGACCTTCGAGTTCGAGATCCGCGAGGGCGTGAAGTTCCACGACGGCACCACGCTGACCGCCGACGACGTGGTCGGGACCATCCAGTTCCTGACCAAGCCCGACACCGGGAAGATGCAGAACCAGCCGGTCGCCTGGATCGACCGCGCCGAGAAGACCGGCCCGAACTCGGTCCGGATCTATGCCAAGGACACCACGCCGCTGGCGCTGCTGTACCTGTCCGCCGACATCCCGATCTACCCGATGGCCTACTACGACAAGGTCGGCCCCGAGGGGATGGGCGTGAAGCCGATCGGCACCGGCCCGTACAAGGTGACGGAGGTCGAGCCCGGCAAGCGCATCGTGTTCGAGAAGAACGCCGACTACTTCAAGGGCAGCCCGAAGGGGCAGCCCAAGATCGGCAAGATCGTCCAGCGCACCATCCCGGACGTGAACACCCAGATCGTCGAGCTGGCGTCGGGCAACCTCGACTGGATCTTCAAGGTTCCGGCCGACCAGGCCGAGAAGCTGGAGACCCTGCCGAACATCACCGTCAAGCCGGCCTCGACCATGCGGATCGGCTACCTGACCTTCGACGCCGCCGGCCGCTCGGGTGAGAACCCGTTCCAGAAGCTCGAGGTGCGGCAGGCGGTCGCCCACGCGATCGACCGCCAGGCGATCGCCGACAACATCGTGCGCGGCGGCTCGACGGTCGTGCATTCGGCCTGCTATCCGGAGCAGTTCGGCTGCACCCAGGACGTCGCCAAGTACGACTACGACCCGAAGAAAGCCAAGGAACTGCTGGCCAAGGCCGGCTATCCGGACGGGTTCAAGACCGACATCTACGCCTATCGCGATCGCAACTACCTGGAGCCGATGATCGGCTACCTGTCGGCGATCGGGATCCGCACCGACCTGCACTTCGGCAAGTACGCGGCCACCCGCGACGCGATCCGCAGCAGCAAGGTGCCGTTCGCCTTCATGACCTGGGGTTCCGGCTCGGTGCCCGACGTCGACGCCATCACCACCGTGTTCTTCGGCGGCGGCCCGGACGACACCTCGATGGACGCCGACGTGCAGAAGTGGCTGGCCGAAGGTGCGTCCACCATGGACGAGCAGGTCCGCAAGACCGCCTACGCCAAGGCCCTGAGCAAGATCGCTGACCAGGCCTACTGGCTGCCGCTGTTCACCTACCCGACCAACTACGCCATGACCAAGGACCTGGACTGGACGCCGACCGCGGACGAGATCCCGCGGTTCTTCACGGCCTCCTGGCAGTAAGCCAGCCCGACAGCAGCGGCCACCGTCCGACCGGGCGGTGGCCGCCCTACTTGCAAGGCGCCCCCGGATGCTCGTCTACACAGCCAAGCGGATCGTCCTCGCCATCCTGGTGGCGCTGACGATCTCGATGCTCGTCTTCAGCCTGCTGTACCTGAGCGGCGACCCGGCGACGGCGCTGGCCGGCGAGAGCGCCACCAGCGACGACATCGAGAAGATCCGCCAGGCCTACGGGTTCGATCGCCCGGTCTGGGTGCAGTACCTGTCCTGGCTCGGCAATGCCGCCCAGGGCGAGTTCGGCAACTCGCTGTACTTCCGCCTGCCGGTCTGGGAGCTGATCCTCGAGCGGCTGCCGACCACCATGACGCTCGGGGTCAGCGCGATGACCTTCGCCATCGTCCTGTCGATCCCGCTCGGCGTGCTGGCGGCGATGTTCCCGAACAGCCTGATCGACCGGACCGCCCTGTTCATGGCGGTGGTCGGCCAGGCCATGCCGAGCTTCTGGTTCGCCCTGATGCTGATCGTGCTGTTCGCCTTCACCTGGCCGGTTCTGCCGGCCTCGGGCTCGGACACCTGGCGGCACTTCGTGCTGCCCACCATCGTGCTCGGCTACTACGCCACGCCGGCCTTCATGCGGCTGACCCGCACCGGCATGCTCGACGTGCTGTCGTCGGACTACATCCGCACCGCCCGGGCCAAGGGGCTGAGACCCTGGACCGTGCTGTTCAAGCACGCGCTGCGCAACGCCATCATCCCGGTGGTCAGCCTGGCCGCCGTGCAGTTCGGCTTCATGCTCGGCGGCTCGGTGATCATCGAGACCGTGTTCGCCCTGCACGGCGCCGGCTTCCTGGCCTGGGAATCGATCTCGCGCTCGGACTTCCCGACGGTGCAGGCGATCCTGCTGCTGTTCTCGCTGCTGTACATCGTGCTGACCTTCCTCGCCGATCTGCTGAATGCGTGGCTCGACCCGCGCATCCGGGTGGGTTGAGATGAGCGTCGTCAGCAACGGCCTGCCGACGGCCCAGGAGATCGTCGGCCCGACCCCGGGGCAGCGGCTGCGGCGCCGGCTGTTCGGGCACCGCGGCATCGTGGTCGGCGGCTCGATCCTGGGCGTCATCATCCTGATGGCGGTCCTCGCCCCGCTGATCGCACCGCACGACCCGTACGAGCAGATCCTGAGCGCCCGCATCAAGCCGCCGGTCTGGTACGAGCGCGGGACCTGGGAGCACATCCTGGGCACCGACCAGGTCGGCCGCGACTACCTCAGCCGGCTGATCTACGGCTCGCAGATTTCGCTGATGATCGGGTTCTTCGCGGCGGCCCTGTCCGGGCTGATCGGCACCGCCATGGGCGTCGCCGCCGGGTATTTCGGCGGGCGCGTCGACCTGGTGGTCACCTTCCTGATCACCTGCCGGCTGTCGCTGCCGGTGATCCTGGTCAGCCTCGCCGTGGTCGCGGTGATCGGCGGCTCGCTGGAAGTGGTGATCCTGGTGCTCGGCCTGCTGCTGTGGGACCGCTACGCCGTGGTGATGCGGGCCGCGACCCTGCAGGTCCGGTCGCTCGACTTCGTGGCGGCGGCCCAGACCGTCGGCTGCTCGACCTGGCACATCCTGGTCAGCGAGATCCTGCCGAACGTGATGAACCAGCTGATCGTGGTGGCGACCCTGGAATTCGCGCACGCGGTGCTGCTGGAGGCGGCGCTCAGCTTCCTCGGCCTCGGCGTGCAGCCGCCGCTGCCGTCCTGGGGGCTGATGATCGCCGAGGGCCGCAACTACATCCTGTTCGACCCCTGGCTGATCGCGATTCCCGGCGTTGCGCTGTTCACCCTGCTGCTGGCGGTGAACCTCCTCGGTGACGGCGTCCGCGACGTCACCGCTCCCGAGAACCGTGGGTAGGACCGCATCATGACAGAACCCGCGGGGTTCTCGCTCGACGTCGAGAACCTGACCGTCTCGATCCCGCTCGCCGCCGGCACCCTGCGCGCGGTGCGCGGGATCTCGTTCCGGGTGAACCAGGGCGAGACCCTCTGCATCGTCGGCGAGTCCGGCTGCGGCAAGTCGCTGACCTCGCTGGCGCTCATGGGGCTGCTGCCGGCGAAGGCGGTGCGCGGCGCCGACCGCCTGACCCTGAACGGGGTCGACCTGACGGCGCTCAGCGAGCGGCAGATGTCGGACGTGCGCGGCGAGAGCATGGCGATGATCTTCCAGGAGCCGATGACCTCGCTGAACCCGGCCTACACCATCGGCAACCAGCTCGAGGAGGCGCTGCGCCGGCACCGCCCGGTCAGCCGGGCCGAGGCCCGGGAGCGCGCCATCCACCTGCTGGAGAAGGTCGGCATCACCGCCGCCGCCAGCCGCCTGCAGCAGTACCCGCACCAGCTTTCCGGCGGCCTGCGCCAGCGCGTGATGATCGCCATGGCGCTGATGTGCGGCCCGGACCTGCTGATCTGCGACGAACCGACCACCGCGCTCGACGTCACCATCCAGGCCCAGATCCTGCACCTGCTGCGCGACCTGCAGCGCGAGTTCCACATGGCCATCATCCTGATCACCCACGACCTCGGCGTGGTCGCCCGGATGGCCGACCGGGTGGCGGTGATGTATGCCGGCGAGATCGTCGAGACCGGGACCGCGGCCGAGGTGTTCGCCGCCCCGTCGCACCCCTACACCAAGGGACTGCTGCAGTGCATCCCGATCCCCGGGCGCACGAAGCGCGGCGAGCACCTGGGCTCGATCCCCGGCGTCGTGCCGTCGCTGATCGGCGAGATCGCCGGCTGCGCGTTCGCCAACCGCTGCCCGCACGCCGCCGACGCCTGCCGGTCCGAACCGCCGGCGCGCGACCTCGGCCCCGGCCGGATGGTCCGCTGTGTCCTCGAACCCGGCGCCGTGCCGCAGATGGAGCCGGCCTGATGCCCGCCACCACCCCCGCCCCCACCATCGCCACCGAGGACCTCGCCTGCACCTTCCAGGTCCGCCAGGGCATCTTCCAGCCGAAGCGTCCGCTGAAGGCGGTGAACGGCGTGTCGATCTCGGTCAACAAGGGGGAGGTGCTGGGGCTGGTCGGCGAGTCCGGCTGCGGCAAGTCGACCCTGGCGAAGATGCTGCTCGGCATCCAGAAGCCGACCGGCGGGCGCATCCTGATCGACGGCGAGCCGCTCGACGGGCTCGACCGCAAGGCGGTGGCGCGCCGCATCCAGCCGATCTTCCAGGACCCCTACTCGTCGCTCAACCCGCGCAAGTCGATCTCCTCGATCATCTCGCTGCCGCTGCGCGTGCACGGCGTCGGCGGCCCGGCCGACTGGGAGCGTCAGGTCAAGGAGATGATGGACCTGTGCGGCCTGCCGCAGCGCGCCTATGACGGCTACCCGAACCAGCTCTCGGGCGGCCAGCGCCAGCGCGTGGCGATCGCCCGCGCCCTGGTGATGCGCCCGGAGGTGGTGATCTGCGACGAGCCGACCTCGGCGCTCGACGTCTCGGTGCAGTCGCAGATACTCAACCTGCTGCTCGACCTGCAGAAGGAGCTCGGGCTGACCTACGTGCTGATCAGCCACAACCTGGCGGTGGTCCAGCACATCGCCACCCGGGTCGCGGTCATGTATCTTGGCCGGATCATCGAGCAGGCCGACAGCGAGACCCTGTTCGCCGCCCCGCGCCATCCCTACACGCGGGCGCTGCTGGACTCGGTGCTGACCCCGGAGCCCGGGCTCGGGGTGCCGGACGCCCAGCTCGGCGCCACCTTCCCGAACCCGATCGACCCGCCGTCCGGCTGCACCTTCCACCCGCGCTGCCCGCACGCCATGCCGGTCTGCCGGCAACTGGCGCCGCGGCCGCTGGCGGCCGGCGGCAGCATGGTCGAATGCCACCTGCACGACCCCGAGCAGGCCACGGCCGCATAGGCGCAAGCCGTCTCCTTGAAGGAAGTCCGATGACCGAACTGTGTGAACTGAGTGCGGTGACCCTGCGCCGGATGATCGGCGCGCGCGAGGTCTCGCCGGTCGAGCTGCTGGCATCCTGCCGGCAGCGGATCGAGCGGGTGAACCCGCGCCTGAACGCCTTCGTCACGTTCTGCTGGGAGCGCGCCGAGCAGGAGGCCCGGGAGGCCGAGCGCGCGGTGATGGCCGGCGAGCCGCTCGGCCCCCTGCACGGCCTGCCGATCGGCATCAAGGAGACCATGGTCTCGGGCGGCGTGCGCACTACGTTCGGCTCGCCGATCTACGCCGACAACGTGCCGGCCGAGGACGAGCGGATCGTCGCCGCCGTGCGCAGGGCCGGCGCCATCGCCGTCGGCAAGACCAACGTCCCGGAGTTCGGGGCCGGCGCCAACTCCAAGAACCCGGTGTTCGGCGCGACCGGCAACCCGTTCGACCCGGCGCGGATCTGCGGCGGCTCGTCCGGCGGCTCGGCGGTGGCGCTGGCGACCGACATGGTGCCGCTGGCGACCGGCTCCGACACCGGCGGCTCGCTGCGCACCCCGGCCGCGTACTGCGGCGTCGTCGGCATGCGCCCGAGCCCCGGCCTGGTGCCGATGTCGCGGCGCGGGGTCGGCTACACCTCGATCTCGGTGCAGGGGCCGATGGGCCGCAACGTCGCCGACACCGCGTTCATGCTCTCGACCATCGCCGGCCCCGACCCGGTCGACCCGCTGTCCCGGCCGGTCGACGCCGCGGCGTTCGCCAGCCTGCCGGAGGTCGACCTGAGCGGCCTGCGGGTCGCGGTGTCCGCCGACCTCGGCTTCGCGCCGGTCGACGACAGCATCCGCCGGACCTTCGCGGCGGCGATCGCCGAGATCGGCGGCTGCTTCGCCAGCGTCGAGGACAAGGCGCCGCCGCTGCAGGGCGCCGACGAGACCTTCGAGGTGCTGCGGGCGATGTCGTTCTTCATCGGCCACGAGGCGCACTACCGCGACCGGCGCGCCGACCTCGGCCCGAACCTGATCGCCAACATGGAGCAGGCGGCCGGCTACTCGTTCGCCGATGCGGCCCACGCCCAGGCGGCGCACACGAAGCTGTACCGGGCGTTCCTGGCGTACATGCAGGACTACGACATCCTGCTGGCGCCGACCGCGGCGGTCCCGCCGTTCCCGGTCGAGCAGCTCTACCCGACCCACATCAACGGCGAGGAGCTGCGCAGCTACTTCCACTGGCTCGGCCTGGCCTACGGCCTGACCCTGACCGACCACCCGGTGATCACCATCCCGTGCGGCCTCGACGAGACCGGCACGCCGTTCGGCCTGCAGGTCTGCGGCCGGCACTGGAGCGACCACCGGCTGCTGGCGGTCGCCGCCGCCCTGGAGCGCCACCTGCAGACCCTGCCGGCCCGCGCCCGCCCGTTGCCCGACATCGCGGCGCTGAGCGGGTAGCCGGCGACGCTCGACGGGCGACTTCCACCGGCGGGCGTCCCGGCCCTACACTCCTCCCAACCGACAATCGTCCGTGGGAGGACGCCGTGAAGCTGCCGTTCCAGCCCAAGGGGGTGATCCCCGCCTGCCTGCTGCCGTTCAACGCCGACATGTCGATCGACGAGCCCGGCTTCCGCGGCCATCTGCGCGACGTCGGCTCGGTCGAGGGCATCACCGCGGTCACCGTCAACGCCCATGCCAGCGAGGTCGCGACCTGCACCATCGCCGAGCAGGAACGGGTGATGGAGATCACCATGGACGAGGTCGGCGACCGCCTGCCGGTGGTGCACGGGGTGTATTCCGACGGCTCGCACCTGGCCGCCGACATCGCCCGCCGGGCCGAGCGTCAAGGTGCCGGCGCGCTGCTGGTGTTCCCGTCCGGCACCTTCGCCTCCGGCGGTGCGATGCGTCCGGAAATGGCGCTCGGCCATTTCCGCACGATCCGCGAGGCGACCGACCTGCCGATCATCGTGTTCCAGTATCCGCTGGCCTCCGGCCTCGGCTATCCGGTCGAGACCCTGCTGCGGATCTGCCAGGAGATCGACACCGTCGTCGCCATCAAGGACTGGTGCAACGACACCAAGCAGCACGAGCGCCAGGTCCGCGAGCTGCACGCCCTGCCGCGCCGGATCTCGGTGCTGTCGACCCACTCGTCCTGGCTGCTGTCGTCGCTGGTGCTCGGCTGCGACGGCCTGCTGTCGGGCGCCGGCAGCGTGATCGCCGCCCTGCAGGTCGCCCTGTTCCGGGCCGTGCAGGCCGGCGACCTGGAGGCCGCGCGCGCCGTCGCCGACCGCATCTACCCGACCACCGGGGCGTTCTACGACCCGCCGTTCCTCGACATGCACAACCGCATGAAGGAGGCGCTGGTGTATCTCGGGCGCATGAAGGCGGCCCATGTCCGGCCGCCGCTGATGAAGCTGTCGGAGGCCGAGATCGCCAAGATCGCCCGCGCCATGGACGCCGCCGGCCTCAGCCCGGAGACGGTGTACGCCAAGGTCGCCTAGCGACGCCAGCGGCGTAACCGCCCGTTAACCCGGGTCTGGCATGTTGCAACGCACAATCCGCTGCCACCTGCCGAGAGCCCGATGTCAGGCCCGCTTCGCCGGCCCCAGACCGCGTTCCGCCCCGAACGCCTCGTGGTCTTCGACCCCGCCGAGCCGCCTGCGGCGGTCACGGCGTGCCCGCGGGCCGGGCGACTGCTGGAACTGTGGCGCGGCTGGGCCGCCGGCCGGCCGGCGCCGGACTGGAGCGACGTCGAGCCGCTCGACATGCCGGACCTGCTGCCCAAGCTGGTCGTGCTGGACGTGCTCGGGGACGGCGTGCTCGCGGACGATTTCCGGTTCCGACTGGTCGGCGAGGGCGTGAACGAGTGCTACGGCCACGGCCTGAAAGGCCGCACGCTCCGCGAGCTGATGCGGGGACCGGCGCTCGACGAGACTCTGGACGAGCACCGGCGCTGTGCCGAAGGCCTCGCCGGCGTGTTCGTGCGCAACAGCCTCGAGGTCGCGACCCTGGACGACCGCAAGTTCTACGGCCGCCTGCTGCTGCCGGTCGGCGTCGAGCACGGCCGGGCGCAGAAGATCCTGGGCGTGATGGAGTTCTTCGGGCCGGACGCCGCGGAGGCAGCCTAAGCCCGGCCGGCCGAGACCCCGCCGTCGACCATGTAGACGCCGCCGGTACAGAACGAGGCGTCGTCGGACGCCAGGAACAGCATCAGCCGGGCCACCTCCTCGGGCTGGCCGTAGCGCCTGAGCGGCGTAGCCTCGGCCATCGGCTGGCGGTTGCCGCGGTTCGGGTTGTAGGCGTCCTCGAGCCGGTGGATCATGTCGGTCTCGATCGGCGACGGGTTCACGGAGTTGACCCGGACCTTGTCCTTCGCCCCCTCCATCGCCCCCGACCGCATCAGCCCGATTACCGCGTGCTTGCTGCAGATGTAGGGCGCGATGCCCGGCACCGCCCGGATGCCGGCGGTCGAGGCGGTGATCACGATCGAGCCGCCGCCGCGCTTCGCCATCGCCGGCAGGGTGTACTTCAGGCCGAGCCACACGCCGCGGACGTTGACCGCGATCACCTTGTCGAAGTCGTCGTCGCTCTGCTCGGTCAGGGGTGCCACCTTGCCCTCGATGCCGGCGTTCAGCAGCGACACGTCGACCCCGCCGAACCGCTCGACGGTCCGGGCGACGTAGGCCTTCACCTGCTCGGCGTCGGTCACGTCGGCGGCCGTCCAGTCGGCCCTGTCCTCGCCGACCGAGCGGGCCAGCGCGGCCAGCCGGTCGCCGTCCAGGTCGACCAGCATCAGCTTCGCGCCCTCGGCCGCGAACAGCCTCGCCGCCGCCATGCCGATCCCGCCGCCGGCCCCGGTGACGATCGCGACCTTGCCGTCGAGCTTGCCCATGTGCGTGTTCTCCCTGGTTCTTGATTGTGAGGCTGCGGGTGGGTCCCGGGTCGCCGCTGCGCGACGCCCGGGATGACGTCAGAAAGGAGAACGCTCTTCCCTACCTGACGTCATCCCGGACGGACACGCCGAAGGCGGGGCCGATCCGGGACCCACGGAGCGACGGGCGTCGCCCCGTCGAGCCTACGCCCCGTGGTGGCCGATGATCGAGATCGAGCAGACGTTCTGGTGCGGGAAGCCGCCGAGGTTGTGGGTCAGGCCGATGCGCGGCAGTTCCTTGCGCTGGCGCTCGCCGGCCTTGCCCTGCATCTGCAGGTACATCTCGTAGATCATGCGCAGGCCCGACGCCCCGATCGGGTGGCCGAAGCATTTCAGGCCGCCGTCGATCTGGCACGGCACGGTGCCGTCGGCGTCGAAGAAGCCGTCGAGCACGTCGTTGATCGCCCGGCCTTCCGGCGAGATGTGCAGGTCCTCCATGGTCACCAGCTCGGTCACCGAGAAGCAGTCGTGCACCTCCATCAGGTTCACCTGCTCGCGCGGCCTGTCGATGCCGGCCTCCTGGTAGGCCCGGGTCGAGGCGATCCGGGTGGTCGCGAAGTAGCTGCCGTCCCAGGCGTTGTGCTGGGCCTCCTGGCCGTTCGACACCGAGAGCTGCAGCGCCTTCACCGAGATCAGGTCGCGCTTGCCGAGGCCGCGGGCGATGTCCGGCGTGGTGACGATGGCGCAGGCCGCACCGTCGCTGACCCCGCAGCAGTCGTACAGGCCGAGCGGCTCGGCCACGGTCGGGGCGTTCAGCACGGTGTCGATGGTGATGCGGTTGCGCAGGTGCGCCTTCGGGTTGCGCGAGCCGTTGTCGTGGCTCTTCACCGAGATGTGCGCCATCGCCCGCTTCAAATCCTCCGGCGCCGAGCCGTGCTTGGCCCGGTAGGCGGCGGCGAGCTGGGCGAACGAGCCCGGGGCCGACAGGTTCGGCCAGGTCATGTTGTTGAGGGTGCCGCGGCCGCGCTGCGGCAGGCCGCCGTAGCCGGTGTCCTTGAGCTTCTCGACGCCGAGCGCCAGCGCGATGTCGGCGGCGCCCGAAGCGACCGCGTAGACCGCGCCGCGGAACGCCTCGGTGCCGCTGGCGCAGTAGTTCTCGACCCGGGTCACCGGGATGTACGGCAGGCGCAGCGCCACCGCCAGCGGCACGCCCGACTTGCCGACGTGCTGCTCCTCGATGGCGGTGCCGAGCCAGGCGGCGTCGATCTGCCTGGTCTCGATGCCGGCGTCGCCGAGCGCCTCGGTATAGGCCTCGACCATCAGGTCCTCGGCGTCCATGTCCCAGCGCTCGCCGAACTTGGAGCAGCCCATGCCGAGGATGGCGACCTTGTCGCGGATTCCCTGGGGCATATCCGATCCTCCCTCTGGCGCCTACGCGGCGCTTCCTGTTGCCGGGGCGGCCTTCCAGAAATACCGGCGGAAGCCGCGTTGGGCGTCGATGTCCTTGATCCGGAACATCATCCGCATCGGCTGGCCGACCGCCAGCTCGTCGGCGTCGATGTCGGTGAAGTCCATCATCCAGCGGCCGCCGTCGTCGAACTGGATCATGCCGTAGCAGGCCGGCGGGTCCGGCGAGTAGGTCAGCCGGTCTGCCGTGTACGAGTTGATCCTGGCCCGCTTCTCGGCGAACGGGTGCGGGTCCTGGCTGTCGACGGCGTTGCAGTTCGGGTTCACGCACACCCGGCTGCGCGGGAACTGCAGGGTGCCGCACTGCCGGCAGTGGCCGCCGACGAAGCCGGTCACCGCCTCGCGGTTGCGCCACATCGCCGACAGCGGGGTCAGCTTGTCGGCCTCGGCCCGCATGCCGCGCTCGATCTCGACGGTGTCGTTGAACGCCAGGAACTTGGCGTAGCCGGTCTCCTCGCGGCGGCGGGCCAGATGGCCCTTAACGCCGAGGTTGCCCGGGCGTTTCACGATTGCCGGCGTCACCTCGAACAGCAGCGCGTCGGCGCCCTGGCCGAAGCCGACCACCAGGATGCGGTCGCCCGGCGCGGCGTCCTCGAGCGCCGCCACCAGCATGACCAGCGGGTGCGCCGCCCCGGTGTCGCCGCACACCGCGGCGAGGTTGTCGCGCACCGCGCCCTCGGCGATGCCGGCCGCCTTGGCGACCATCCCGGCCACCCGCGGCAGGGTCGCCGGCATGCAGAAGTGGGTGACGTCGCCGGCGGCCACCCCGGCCTCGGCCAGGCAGCGGCCGATCAGCGGCGGCACCGTCGGCATGTAGCCGGCGTCGCGGATCCAGCGCTCCTCCCACTGGTAGTCGTAGACCGAATCGGCGGTCCGGTAGTGGTCGACGAAGTCGACGGTCCGGGTGGCGCTGCCCTTGAGCACCGCAAGCGGCTCACCATCACCGATCACCACCGCCGCGGCACCGTCGCCGGACGCCATCTCGAGCGGGCTGGCGGCCCGGGCCTCGCGCTTCTCGGCGGCCACCACCAGGGTCTCCGCCCCGCCCTTCAGGGCCGAGGCGAGCGCCGAGGTGGCGGCACGCTGGGTGGCGCCGACGTCGCTGGCGGCGATCTCCTCGGACAGCCGCAGCGCCTCGGCGACCACGCCGGCGTTCAGCCGGTCGAGGAACGGGAAGGTCGTCGAGGCGAAGCGCAGGTCGCGGACGCCGCCGCGGTCGCGGCCGACGAGGGCGTCGCGCGCCGCCTCGACCGCCATGGTGACCGGGTCCTCGTCCCAGTTGCAGATCGCCCGCTCGCCGCGCGCCAGCCCCTTCAGGGCCGGGTTCAGCCAGCCGTTGGCCTCGGCGATCGCCTTCCGCTGCAGCCTGAGACGCGGGATGTAGGCGCCGTAGGCGAGAATGCCGGTGGTCATGTCACACCCTCAGAAATCAAGTGCATGCCGAGTGAACGAGGTGCCCGTCGCTCCATGGGTTCCGGCTCCGTTTCGCCTCCGGCGGTCCGGTCCGGAATGACGAACAAGAGGGGGCTGGCAACACCTCGCTCCCCCTCCCTGACGTCATTCCGGACGGGTGCGCCGCCCTCGGCCCGGCCGAGCCGGAACCCACGGGGCGACGGGCGCAGGGCTGCCATCTCAGATCGGGTCCCAGGTGAAGATGTCGCCGGACCGGTCGAGCGGGTAGAACGACGACTTCAGCGCCGGGATCGCGTGCTCGCCGATGCTCTCGCAGGTCCAGCCGTCCGAGCGGTGCACCGAGCGGATCGGGCGCGACTGGCCCATCAGGTAGATCTCGTTCATCCGCACCGCGAAGATCTGGCCGGTCACGTCGCTGGCGGCGTCGCCCAGCAGGAACGCGCTGAGCGGGGCGATCTTCTCCGGCCCCATGGCCTGGATCCGGGCGACCCGCGCCTTCTCGGCCTCGGTCTGGGTCGGGATGGTGCCGATCAGCCGGCTCCAGGCGAACGGCGACACGCAGTTCGAGCGGACGTGGAAGCGCGCCATGTCGAGCGCGATCGACTTCGACAGCCCGACGATGCCCATCTTGGCGGCCGCGTAGTTGGCCTGCCCGAAATTGCCGACCAGTCCCGAGGTCGAGGTGAAGTGGACGAACGAGCCGCTCTCCTGCTCGCGGAAGATCCGGGCGGCAGCGTGGCTGACGTAGAAGCTGCCCATCAGGTGGACTTTGATGACGGTCTCGAAGTCGGCCACGCTCATCTTGTGGAAGATCGCGTCGCGCAGGATGCCGGCGTTGTTCACCACGCCGTCGAGCTGGCCGAAATTCGTCACCGCGGTCTCGACGATGTTGGCGGCGGCCAGCGGGTCGGCGACGCTGTCGAAGTTGGCGACGGCGGTGCCGCCGGCCTTGCGGATCTCCTCGACCACTTCCTCGGCCGGCGCGGCGCTGGAGCCGGAGCCGTCGGCGGCCCCGCCCAGGTCGTTCACCACCACCTTGGCGCCTTCGGCAGCCGCCAGCAGGGCGATCTCCCGGCCGATTCCGCGGCCGGCGCCTGTGACGATCACGACTTTTCCGTCGAGTGCCTTCATTGGTTTCTCTCCCGGATGCGTCTTGCTTGTCTTGCTTGCTTGTCAGGCGTGCTTCTGGCGGCAGCGCAGCTTTGCACCCGGGGCAGGCCCCGTCAATCAGCCGAAACGCCGTTTCATTCGACGAAATCGGACGGCAACTCAGTCGCCGGCGCGGTCTCCGGCCAGCGTCTGCGGGCGCAACACCACGAACGCCACCCGGCCGGCCAGCATGGCCACCGTCAGGTGCAGGAAGGCGAAGCCCCAGCCGAGCGTCGACATGCCGCCCGAGAGGTCGAGCACCACGCCCATCACCAGCGGCCCGACGAAGCCGCCGGCGTAGCCCAGCATCGAGTGCACCGCCAGGGTGGCGCCGCGCCGGCCGGGCTCGGCGCTGCCGGCGGCCCCGGCGGTCAGCGACGACGAGTCGAGCCAGATCACCACGCCGTAGAGCAGGATCAGCGCCACCGCCAGGGCATAGGAGAACGGCCCCAGGAAGCCGATCACCGCGGCCAGCAGCGCCGAGCCGAGCATCGCCAGGCGCACCAGGCGCTGGCGGCCGAGCCGGATCGACACCTCGTTGCCGGCGACGCTGGCCCAGGTCCCGGCGAGGCCGACCAGGGTAACGACCGCGGTCGCCGGCAGCCACGGCTCCTGGCCGGTGGAGGCGGCGACCCAGACCAGGAACGCCACGCCCCAGCCGCGCAGGGTGTTCATCTCCCAGGTGTGGACGCAGTAGGCCAGCGCGTAGGCCATGGCCGAGCGGTTGCGCAGCACCGGGCCGAAGTCGAACAGCCGGCCGCTCGCCGGCTCGCCGCGCGGCCCCTGCGCCGGGGCGGCGATCGCCACCGTCAGCCAGGCCGCCGTAGCGCACCCGGCCGCCACCCAGAACACGCTGCGCCAGCCCAGCAGGTCCTCGAAGATCCCGGCGACCGCGAACGAGGCCGCACCCGAGAGGCCGATGCTGAGCGCGTGCCCGGCGACCGCCCGCGACATCAGCCGGGCGTCGACCCGGTCGGCCAGCAGCTTCAGCCCGGTCATGTAGGTCCCGGCCCAGCCGATTCCGGCCAGCACCCGGGCGAAGGCGGCCGTCCAGAAGCCGTCGGCGACGGTCGCGAAGCAGACATGGCCGACGATCGTGACCGCCACGCCGAACAGGTAGATGCGCTTGGGGTCGATCCGGTCGGTCAGGGTCACCAGCACCGGCACCGCGACCGCATAGGCGAGGTAGAACAGTCCGGTGATCCAGCCGGCATCGGCGTTGTCGATGCCCCAGTCCGCGATCCGCCCCGGGACCAGCGCCGGCCAGGCGTAGGCGCCGATCTGCGCGAAGATCTGCGCCGCGCAGACGATGGCGACCAGCCTTGCGGGGGAGACAACTGCGGCGGCCATCGACGGGCGGGCTCCTGGAAACCGGGCCGGTCGGCTACGCGGCCTGTCTTGGCGCCAGCCCGAACTCCCGGGCCAGCAGGGTGTAGCTGGTGTGGCGGGCGCGCTCGTCGTGCGCCCAGGTCACGATCGCCACCTCGTCGATCGCCAGCCGGTCCGCCAGCTCGCGGATCCGGGCCGCCACGTCCGGCGCGGTGCCGACCAGGGCGGTGCGCCGCAGCTCCTCGATCCGGGCGGTCTCGGCCGGCCCGTACTCCTGGCCGAGCGCGTGCTCGGGCGGGTCGAGCGGCAGGTAGACGCCGCGGTCGCGATAAAGCTGCCAGTGGGCGCGCGAACTGAAGTGGTACTGCGCCTCCTCCTCGGTCTCGGCGGCCAGCGCCCATACGCAGATGCCGGCGTTCGGCTTGGGGTGCCGCGCGCTCGGCTTGTAGTGGGTGCGATAGAGGTCGAGCGCCTCCGGGCCGCCGCGGCCGTCGGTGAAGAACCAGGCGAAGCTGTAGGGCAGGCCGAAATGCGCCCCGACCTGGGCGCCGTAGCTCGAACTGCCGAGCATCCAGATCTCCGGCGCGGTGTCGCCCTTGGGCATCGCCTCGACGACGCGGAACGGATGACCCTCGGCCAGCGGCTCGCCGTGCACCCACGCCATCAGGTCGGCGACGTCGTTCGGGAACTGCGCCGGACGCTCGTTGGCCAGCGGGTTCAGGGCGAACGCCGTGCGGCCGTCCGAGCCGGGAGCGCGGCCGAGGCCGAGGTCGATCCGGCCCGGCGCCAGCGCGTCCAGCACCCGGAACTGCTCGGCCACCTTCAGCGGGGCGTAGTGCGGCAGCATGACCCCGGCGCTGCCGACCCGGATGCCGGTGGTGTGGGTGGCGATCGCGGCGATCAGGATCTCCGGCGCCGAGCCGACGATGGTCGGGTGGCTGTGGTGTTCGGACACCCAGAACCGGTGGTAGCCGAGCCGGTCGCACATCTGGGCCAGCGCCAGGGTGTCACGGATCGCCTGGCCCTGCGGCCGGCCGGCGGCGGCGACGGACTGGTCGAGGATCGAGATCTTCACGGGATCGGCTCCTGCAAGCGGGCGTGGTCGAACAGACCATATCGGGCACCGGGAGCCGCCGATAGAACGGCTGCGGCGAAAGAGTGTCGTGGCGATCCGAAAACACCAGCTGCGATTCGAAACGAGATTTCATTCGCCGAAACATCCCGCTAGGATTCCCGAAAGAAGGGCTGCCGACAGCCCCGCCCCACCTGGGAGGACCTGCGATGACCGAGCCGCTGTTCCGGGAGGAGCACGCGCTGTTCCGCGAGACCGCGCGGCGCTTCGTCGAGGCCGAGGTGGCGCCGCACCACGCCCGCTGGGAGCAGCAGGGGGTGGTCGACCGCGAGGTCTGGCACAAGGCCGGCGAGGCCGGGCTGCTGCTGACCAACATTCCCGAGGAGTACGGCGGCGGCGGCGCCGACTTCCTGACCTCGGTGGTGATGATCGAGGAGATGATGCGCCACGTGTACTCGGGGCCGGGCTTCCGCCTGCACTCCGACATCGTGGCGCCGTACATCCTGCACTACGGCTCCGAGGACCTGAAACGGGAGTGGCTGCCGCGCATGGCGTGCGGCGAGGTGGTGACCGCCATCGCCATGACCGAGCCCGGCACCGGCAGCGACCTGCAGGGCGTGCGCACCACCGCCGTGCGCGACGGCAACCACTACGTCATCAACGGCCAGAAGACCTTCATCACCAACGGCCAGCTCGCCGACCTGATCGTCGTGGTCTGCAAGACCGACCCGTCGGCCGGCGCCAAGGGCACCAGCCTGATCCTGGTCGAGGCCGACCGCGCCGGGTTCAGCCGCGGGCGCAACCTCGAGAAGATCGGCCTGAAGGCCCAGGACACCTCGGAGCTGTTCTTCGACGAGGTGCGGGTGCCGATCACCAACCTGCTGGGCGAAGAGAACCAGGGCTTCCGCTACCTGATGCAGGAACTGCCGCAGGAGCGGCTGCTGATCGCCATCAGCGCGGTCACGGTGATCGAGGCGGCGCTGCAGTGGACCCTCGACTACACCCGGCAGCGCCAGGCGTTCGGCCGGGCCATCGCCGACTTCCAGAACACCCGATTCAGGCTGGCCGAGGTCAAGACCGAGGCGACCGTCGCCCGGGTGTTCCTGAACGACTGCCTGGCCCGGCACCTGAAGGGCGAGCTCGACGTGCCGACGGCGGCGATGGCCAAGTGGTGGCTGAGCGAGCTGATGGGCAAGGTGGTCGACACCTGCCTGCAGCTGCACGGCGGTTACGGCTACATGACCGAGTTCCCGATCGCCCGCGCCTACGCCGACGCCCGGGTCCACCGGATCTACGGCGGCACCACCGAGATCATGAAGGAGATCATCGCGCGGAGCCTGTGAAGGACCTGACAACGCCCGTCGCTCCGTGGGTTCCGGCTCCGTTCGCCTTTCGGCGGCCCGGTCCGGAATGACGGCGAAGAGGGGGAGGGCCACCTTGTGGTTCCACTTCCCATGTCGTCATTCCGGACGGCTGCGCCGCCCTCGGCGCGGCCGAGCCGGAACCCACCCGCCGCTCCGACCCTCACAAGGGAGCCCACCGCATGCCGATCGACTACGACAAGCTCAGGAACTGGCCGTTCCCGGACCTCGAGCACAGCTACACCGAGCGCGACACCATGCTGTACGCCCTCGGGGTGGGCTGCGGCCACGACCCGCTGGACGAGCGCGACCTGCGCCACGTCTACGAGGACGGGCTGCAGGCCCTGCCGACCATGGCGGTGGTGCTCGGCCATCCCGGGTTCTGGCTGAAGGCCCCGGAGACCGGGGTCGACTGGCGCAAGGTGCTGCACGGCGAGCAGGGGCTGGTCCTGCACCGGCCGCTGCCGGCGGCCGGCACGGTGATCGGCCGCAGCCGGGTCACCGAGATCATCGACAAGGGCGCGGGCAAGGGCGCGCTGATGTACTCGGAGCGCGACGTCGTCGACAAGGCGAGCGGCGCGCTGCTGTGCACCGTCACCTCGACGACGTTCATGCGCGGCGAGGGCGGCTTCGGCGGGCCGACCGGCCCGGCCCCGGCGCCGCACGAGATGCCGAACGGCGACCCGGAGCTGGTGCTCGACCTGCCGACCCTGCCGCAGGCGGCGCTGATCTACCGGCTGTCCGGCGACTACAACCCGCTGCACGCCGACCCGAAGATCGCCCAGGCGGTCGGCTTCCCGCGGCCGATCCTGCACGGCCTCGCCACCTACGGGGTCGCCGGGCGGGCGATCCTGCGGGCCTGCTGCGGCGACGACCCGGCCCGGCTGAAGCGGCTCGACGTGCGGTTCTCGGCGCCGGTCTATCCGGGCGAGACCATCCGCACCGAGATGTGGCTCGACGGCGCGACGGTGTCGTTCCGCTGCCGCGTGCTCGAGCGCGACACCGTGGTGCTGAACAACGGGCTGGCGGTAATCGGGGAATGACCGGAGCGGCTAGGTCCCGGCTCGCCTCCGCCAACGCGGCGGCGTCCGGGATGAGGGTCCATGCGAAACTCCCCCACCCCCTCATCCCGGCCGTAGCGGCGCAGCCGCGGAGAGCCGGGACCTATCGGACACTGCGTGACGGGCGCGGCGGCCTAAGCCCTCCGGCGCTCCGTCCGCTCGGTCAGCTCGGCGGCGATGCGGTCGGCGGTGCGCTGCAGCGGCCCCAGGAACTGCCGCACCCCGTCGGCCTCGGAGACCGCGCTGTGCAGCAGCATGACGTTGATCGCCGCGAACACCCTGGCGCCGGTGCGCACCGGCACGCCGATCGCCCAGACCTTGTCGTCGAACATCTCGTGGCTGTAGCTCGGGTCGGTGATCGCGTAGCCGCGCTCGCGCACCTCGGCCAGCAGCCGCTCCAGCTTCGCCGGCTCGCGCGCCAGGTCGGTGGCCGGCCCCGGCATTTCGGCCAGTCGGGCGACGATCGCGGCGCGCTCCGCGTCGTCGCAGAACGCCAGGTAGGCGCGCCCGAGCGAGGTCGTCAGGACCGGGATCCGGAAGCCCGGGCGGCGGCGCACGAACAGCACCGAGCCGCGCTCCTGCGCGGTCTGCGAGATGATCATGGCGTCGCGGTCGAACAGCGCGATGTCGACCGGCCAGCCGACCTGGTCGCGGACCTCCTGCAGGATCGGGTCGGCCACGCTGCCGACCCAGAGATGCTGGTTGTAGCCCTGGCTGAGCAGCAGGGTCCGGCCGGTCGGCACGTAGGCGGTGCGCTCCGGGTCGCGCATGACGTAGCCCTCGTGCTCGAGGGTCTCGAGCATGCGCACGATGGTCGCCTTGTCGAGGCCGGTCGCCTTGTGGATGCTGCCGACCGTCGCCTGCCGCGCCTGGTTGACGACGCGCAGCACGTCGAGGCCACGGGACAGTGCGATGACCGGCTTGAATGACGGCATGGTTCCCTCCCGCCGAATCGAAGGGGGCACCATACCACACGCTGAAACGGCATTTCAACAGATGAAGCACTCGCCGCGGCGAGCGGAGTTTTCTTATAGCACCAAGCGGACCAGGATGTGAGGCGGGAATGGCGACGGCAGCCGCCGATGCGATCGACTTCAGCGGGCTGATCCGGCCCGGCGACACGGTGGTCGTCGGCCAGGGCTGCGGCGAGCCGACGGCGCTGGCCGAGGCGCTGGTCCGGCAGGCCACCACGGATCGGACTCCGGCGGTCGGCCCAATCACCGTGTTCCTGGGCGCGGTGTTCTCGCGCAGCTTCGAGCCCGAGGCGACCACCGGCATCGCGTTCGCCGGCTACGGTGCGCTCGGCGGCGCCGGCCGGCTGGCGCGGGCCGGGCGACTGGACGTGGTGCCGGCCCAGTACAGCCAGCTGCCGGGGCTGTTCGCCGACGGCACCCTGGCGGCCGACGTGGTGCTGCTGCAGCTCGCCCGCAACGGCGACCGCCTCGCGATCGCCGGCAACCGCGACTACTCGCTGGCCGCCGCCCGGCGGGCCCGGCTGGTGATCGGCGGGATCGACGACCGGGCGCCGTGGTGCCACGGCGGCGAGCTGCCGCCCGACCTGCGGATCGACCTGACGGTCGAGACCTCTCGTGCCCCGGCCGAGCTGCCGCCGGCCCGCATCGGCCCGGTCGAGGAACGGATCGGCCGGCTGGTGGCCGAGCGGATTCCCGACGGCGCGGTGATCCAGACCGGGATCGGCGCCATCCCGGACGCCATCCTGGGCGCCTTGTCCGGGCACCGCGGGCTCGGCGTGCATTCCGGGATGATCGGCGACCGCATGGCCGACCTGATCGAGGCCGGCGCCGTCACCAACGCCCGCAAGCCGTTCGACGCCGGCGTCTCGGTCGCCGGCTCGCTGTTCGGCACCGCGCGGCTACTCGCCTTCGCCGACCGCAACCCGGCGTTCCGGCTGGTGCCGACCGAGATCAGCCACGGGGTCGAGGTGATGGCCCGGCTGCCCGGCTTCACCGCCATCAACTCGGCGGTCGAGGTCGACCTGTCCGGCCAGGTCAACGCCGAGGTAGCCGGCTCGCACTATGTCGGGGCGGTCGGCGGCCAGGTCGACTTCGTGCGCGCCGGCAACCTCGCGCCCGGCGGCCGCTCGATCATCGCCCTGCCCGCGACCGCCCGCGACGGCACGGTCAGCCGGATCGTCGCCGGCCTGGACGGCCGGCCGGTCACCAGCCTGCGCAGCGACGCCGACCTGGTGGTGACCGAATGGGGTGTGGCCGAGTTGAAGGGCCAAACGCTCGCCGAGCGGGCGCGGCGGATGATCGCGATCGCCGACCCGGCATTCCGCGAGGAGCTGGAACGGGCGGCGCATCCGCTGCTGAAGTCCGACCGACGCTGAAAACCGACTGTCGAGGAGACGCACCATGGGACCGCTCGCCGGAATTCGCATCCTGGAGTTCGCCGGCATCGGCCCCGGGCCGATGGCTGCCATGCTGCTGGCCGACCTCGGCGCCACCGTGCTGCGGCTCGACCGGATCGAGGCGGCCGGCGACCTCGGGATCGGCATGCCCGACCGCTTCAAGGTGACCAACCGCGGGCGCCGCTCGGCGGCGGTCGACCTGAAGAACCCCGAGGGCATCGCCCTGGTGCTCGAGCTGGCGGGCCGGGCCGACGCGCTGATCGAGGGCTTCCGCCCCGGCACCATGGAGCGGCTCGGCCTCGGCCCCGAAATCTGCCTGGCGCGGAACCCGCGGCTGGTCTACGGGCGGATGACCGGCTGGGGCCAAGACGGGCCGCTCGCCAAGGCGGCCGGCCACGACCTCAACTACATCGCGCTGACCGGCGCCCTGCACGCGGTCGGCCGCGAGGGCGGGCCGCCGACCCCGCCGCTGAACCTGGTCGGCGACTACGGCGGCGGTGCCTTGTACCTAGCCTTCGGCGTGGTCTGCGCGCTGCTGGAGGCCAGGGGCTCCGGCCAGGGCCAGGTGGTGGACGCGGCGATGATCGACGGCGCCGCCTCGCTGATGGCGTCGTTCTACGGCATGGCGGCGGCCGGCATCTGGAGCGACCGGCGCGGCGCCAACATCCTGGATTCCGGGGCCGCCTACTACGAGGTCTACCGCTGCGCCGACGGCCGCTGGCTGTCGGTGGCGCCGATCGAAAAGCGGTTTCGGGCCGAGTTCTTCCGGCTGATCGGGCTCGGAGGTGACGCTCCCTCCGGCCCCCCACCATTCGGCGACGACCCGGCCGACTGGCCCGCCCTCAAGCAGCGCATCGCCGAGCGCATCGCCACCAAGGACTGCGACGCGTGGTGCGCGATCCTGGAGGGCACCGACGCCTGCGTCGCACCGGTGCTGACCATGGCCGAGGCCCCGGAGCATCCGCACAACCGGGCGCGCGGCACCTTCGTGGAGATCGACGGGGTCACCCAGCCGGCCCCGGCCCCGCGCTTCGGCCGCACCGTTCCCGACACGCCGACGCCGCCGGAACCGGCGGGTGCGGGCACGGATGCGGCGCTCGCCGACTGGGGCGTCGAGGCCAGTCGGGTCGCCGAGTTGAAGGCGGCCGGCGTCATCGGCGGACCGTAGCCCACGACAAACCGCTCGCGTTTGGGTAGGTAGTTCGGGCGAGCTGTTCGACCGAAGGACCCGCTGGTGAGCGACGAAGCGAAACGGCGTGCCGCGCTCCGGCTGGCGGCGCTGATCCGCGAGACGGTCGACGCGCATTTCTCGCTGCGGCTGTGGGACGGCACGCTGGAACCGCTCGGCACCGACCCGGTCGCCGGCCTGGCGCTGCGGATCGCGTCGCCCGGCGTCATCTCCTCGCTGCTGCACCGGCCAAGCCTCGACCGGCTGATCCGGCACTACGCCAAGGGCGACATCGCGGTCGAGGGCGGCTCGCTGATCGACTTCGCCGAGCCGCTGATGCTCGACCGCTCCTATCGCCGCAGGTTCCGCCGGATCGCCAAGGGCGCGCTGATCCGCGGGCTGCTGCCGTTCTTCTTCGGCCGCGGCGACGACCCCGACCGCACCCGCGACTTCGGCGCCGATTCCGAGGGCCGCGGCCGCAAGGGCGGCGACAACAGGCGGTTCATCCGGTTCCACTACGACGTCGGCAACGACTTCTACCGGCTCTTCCTGGATCCGGAAATGCAGTACTCCTGCGCCCACTTCCCGCACTGGGACGCGACGCTCGAGGAGGCGCAGCTCAACAAGCTCGACCTGATCTGCCGCAAGCTCCGGCTCAAGCCGGGCGAGACCCTGCTGGACATCGGCTGCGGCTGGGGCGGGCTGCTGTGCCACGCGGTCCGCAGTTACGGCGTGGTCGGCCACGGCGTCACCCTGTCCGCGGAGCAGCTGGCGTTCGCGCAGGCCAAGGTCGAGCGGCTCGGCATCGCCGACCGGGTGACCCTGCACCTCAAGGACTATCGGGAGCTGGCCAGTACCGCAGAGGGCGGGTTCGACAAGATCGCGTCGGTCGGCATGTACGAGCACATCGGCCTCGCCGCCATCCCCGAGTACTTCCGGACCGTGCAGCGCCTGCTGAAGCCGGGCGGGCTGTTCATGAACCACGCGATCTCGCGCGGCGCCAAGCGCCGGCGCCGGCGGTTCGCCGGCCGGCCCGAGCAGCGCGCGCTGCAGAAGTACATCTTCCCGGGCGGCGAGCTCGACGACATCGGCCACACGATCGCCGAGATGGAGATCGCCGGGTTCGAGGTGCAGGACGTCGAGGCGCTGCGCCAGCACTACCAGAAGACGACGCGCGAATGGCACCGCCGGCTGTACGAGAACCGGGAAGCGGCGGAAGCCCTGGTCGGCCCCGAGACCACCCGGATCTGGGCGGCCTACCTGGCCGGCTGCTCGTTCGCGTTCCAGCGCGGCTCGGCGCGGATCTACCAGACCCTGGCCAGCAAGTCGCCGAAGGGCTTCACCGCGGTGCCGCCGACCCGTCACGACATCTACCGCATCTGAACGGGCGTGCGGACGACGGAGCCGGTTCAACCGTCGCGCTTGTCGTTCACCCGCGCGAACATTGCCGCCCGGACTCTTTGAGTTTGCCGCCGGACCCGGCGCTGTCTAGGCTCGCAACCAATACCGGCATTCGGCCGGGACATCCCGGCCGATCAACCGCGGCGGCGCGACTCCACTACCGTCGCCGGCAAGAACGAAGCTGGGAGGAACCCGACAATGCGCACGATCGCACGAACCTGCCTGGCCGGTGCCGTCGGCACCGCCATGACCCTGGCCGCGATGACCCTGGCCACGATGACCATGGCCCCCGGGGCGGCCTTCGCCGCCTGCGACGCCGACGACTACAGCGGCTGCGAGGGCAAGCCGTGGGTGATCGGCAAGGCCGAGACCCCGATCGGCGAGAAGTGGTGGCCGAACAAGCTGTGGGGCGAAGGCGACGAGGCCGGCTCGACCAACTGGTACACCAAGCCGGACGTGGTGGCGCGCGCCGTCGCCGAGGCCGACAAGGGCAAGGTCTACTCGCTCGGCCGGCCGTACACCGCCGACATGCCGCTGTTCGGCACCCGCAAGTTCACGCTCCGCATCCCCGGCGCCCCGACCGGCGGGCCGTACGGCTCCAACCGGGTGATCTGGCACGACGAGTTCCTGGCGACCGAGGTCGGCCAGGTCGGCACCCAGTTCGACGGGCTCGGCCACATCGGGGTGGTGATCGGCGGCCCCGGCGACAAGGACAACATGCGCTACTACAACGGCTTCACCGAGTCCGAGGTGGCCTCGGCCAACGGCCTGATGAAGCTCGGCACCGAGAAGCTGCACCCGATCGTCGCCCGCGGCATCCTGGTCGACGTCGCCGGCTACAAGGGCGTCGAGGCCATGGAGGCCGGCCAGGAGATCACCATGGACGACGTGCGCGGCGCCCTGAAGAAGCAGGGCATGGAGGGCTTCAAGTTCATGCCCGGCGACGGCGTAATGTTCCGCACCGGCTGGGGCAAGTACTGGATCACCGACAACGAGAAGTACAACGGCGGCGAGCCCGGCATCGGCGCCGAGGTCGCGCGCTGGCTGTCGGACGAGGTGCAGGCCGGCGTGTTCGGCAGCGACACCTGGGCGACCGAGGTGGTGCCGAACCCGGATCCGGCCTGCGCGTTCTGCGTGCACCAGCACATGCTGGCCCGGCACGGCATCGTCAACCAGGAGAACATGAACCTGGACGGCCTGGCGGCCGACAAGGTCTACACCTTCCTGTACATGTACTCGCCGGCCCCGATCGCCGGTGCGACGGGCTCGATGGGCGCGCCGGTCGCGATCGACTGAGCTCGGGCTGAAGGAAATGCGAGGGGGCGGTTGCCGGGAGGCGGCCGCCCTTCTTGCTTGGCGCGGGCGGGCCGGTTGGTGTGAGCGGCTGCCGTGCGCCGTAGACCGCTATGGGTGGGGGAGCGGTCATTGGTACCTTCTCTCTTCCGTCATCCCGGTGCGGCCGCGTAGCGGGCGACCCCGGGATCCATCGGGCAGCATGGGCGTCCGCGGGTCGGTTTGACGGATGGATCCCGGAGTCCGCTCCGCGGCTCCGGAATGACGAGAGGGGGTCGGTTCCGGCCGGGGGTGCCGCCGGTCTCGCCCCCTACCCCCAATATACCGCCCGCAGCTCCCGCTTGAGGATCTTCCCGATCTCGCTCCTCGGCAGATCGTCGCGCAGCTCGACCGCCGACAGCCGCTGGGTCTTGCCGAGTTGCCCGTTCGCCCAGTCCCGGATCGCTTGCGCGTCGGCCGCCGCCCCCGGCTTCGGCACGACGAGGCCGAGCGGGGTCTCGCCCCACTCCCGGCTCGGGATCGCGATCACCGCCACGTCGGCGACGTCGGGGTGGCGGCGCAGCACCGCCTCGAGGTCGGCGGCGTAGATGTTGAAGCCGCCGGAGATGATCATGTCCTTCTTGCGGTCGAGCAGCTGCAGGAAGCCGTCCTCGTCGAACCGCCCCATGTCGCCGGAGCGGATGAAATCGTCGCCCTCCGGGCTGCGCCAGACCATCTCGGCGGTCTTGTCCGGCGCGTTGAAGTAGCCCTGCATCATCGCGCCCGAGCGCCCGACGATCTCGCCGAACGCGCCCGGCGGAAGCTGGTTGCCGTGCTCGTCGATGATCCGCACGTCCGCACCCGCCGAGGGCAGGCCGGCGGTGTCCCACTTGGTCGGGTGCGCCGCGCAGTCGAGCAGGGTCGAGATGCCGCCCTCGGTCATGCCGTAGACCTCGAGCAGGTTGCCCGGCCAGCGCGCCATCACCCGCTCGATCAGCGGGCCCGGCAGCGGTGCGGAGGTCGAGAACTTGCAGCGGTAGGACGACAGGTCGAAGCGGTCGAACTCGGGCTCGTCCATCAGCCGCATGTACTGCACCGGCACCAGCATCGCCTCGGTCACCCGGTGCCGCTGGCTGAGCGCCAGGAACTTCTTGGTGTCGAAGCGCCCCATCGTGACCACGGTGCCGCCCCAGGCGAGCGTCGGCAGCAGCACCACCAGGGTGGTGTTCGAGTACAGCGGGGTCGAGACCAGGATCGTGGAGTCCGGCCCGATGCCGAGGGTGGCGAACCGGCGGATCTGGCGCGAGCGGAAGAAGTGCTGGTGGACGATGCCCTTGGGCGTTCCGGTGGTGCCGCTGGAGTAGATGATGTTGAACGGGTCCTCGGGCCGCACCGCCGCCGGGGCCAGCGGGACGGCGTCCTTGCTCCACTCCTCGATCGCGGCGAGGTCGACCACCTGTTCCGCGCCGAGGCCGTTCGCGGTCTCCAGCCTTCCGGGCGAGGCGAACAGCAGCCGCGCCCCGCTGTCGTCGCGCATCCGGCGCAGCGCGTCGGGCGTGGCGCTGAACGGCAGCGGCACCATGCAGGCGCCGGCGCTCAGCACCGCGGCATAGAGGGCGACGTGAGCGGCCGAGTTCTCCGCCAGGCTGGCCACGTTGTCGCCGCGCCCGACCCCGGCCGCCGCCAGCCGGCCGGCGATCCGCGCCACCAGGGCGCCGAATTCGCGCCAGGTGAGCGTGCGGTCCTCGTCGACGACGGCGGGCTTGTCCGGGAAGGCGACGGCGTTGGCGGCGATCCGAGCGCCGAAGTCGACGAGCTCCTCGCCGGCGAACCCGGGCGCGCGGATCAGTGGGGCGGGTGCAGTCATGCGAGTCTCGGTGGTGGGAAGCGGCATCGGGCGGTCGCGGCGGCGGGTGGGTCCCGGATCGGTTCCGCCTGCGGCGCACCCGTCCGGGATGACGATAGTAGGGGAAGCGTCGCGCCGCCTATCCCCCAGTTGCCGTCATTCCTGACGGGGCTCGGGATGGGTCCCGGATCGGCCCCGCCTGCGGCGCGCCCGTCCGGGATGAGGGAAGCGGGATGTGCTTTCCGTTCCTGCCTCATCCCGGACGCAGCGGCATCGCCGCGGAGATCCGGGACCCAAACGCGCCGCTCAGCCGCCCTTGAAGGCCGGCTTGCGCTTGTCGCGGAAGGACTGCACGCCCTCGGCGAAGTCGGCGCTGCCGAACGCCGTGGTCTGGGCCATCGCCTCCAGCTCCAGGAAGCCTTCCAGCGGCAGCTCGTAGGCCCGCTGCAGCAGCTGCTTGGTCAGGCCGAACGCCAGGCTCGGCCCCTCGGCCAGCTTGGCCGCCAGCGACAGCGCGGTGTCCATCAGCGAGTCCGGGTCGGCGAGATGGGCGACCATTCCGATGTCGTGGGCCTGCATGGCCTGGACCTCGCGGTTGAACAGCAGGATGTCCTTGGCCCGCACCATCCCGACCGCGCGCGGCAGGGTCCAGGCGAGCGACAGGTCGGGCACCGCGCCGATGCCCGGGAAACCCGGCTTGAAGCGGGCCTCGGTCGAGGCGCAGACGATGTCGCCGGCCAGCGCCAGCGAGAACCCGGCGCCGGCGGCGACGCCGTTGACTGCGGTGACGATCGGCTTGTCGGCGGTCATCAGCGGGATCAGCCAGCGGTAGGTGCGCTGCATGCGCAGCCGCATCGCCGTGGTGTCGCGCTGGTCGAACGCCCGGATGTCGCCGCCGGCGCAGAACGCCCGGCCGGCGCCGGTCAGTACGATGGCCCGGACCTCGGGGTCGGCGACCAGTTCCGGCACGATCGTCTCGATGCCGGCCTTGATGCCGGCCGACAGCGCGTTCAGCGACGCCGGCTCGTTCAGGGTGACGACCGCCACCGCCCCTTCCCGGCGCAGCAGCACCGATTGCGCGTCGCTTCCATCCATGGATTGCCTCCCTCGAGTCACGTCGATTTTGGGTGAAGTGTCGTTTCGCTGGACGAAATTGACAATGACCGAGTTGGCCGCGCGTTGACGGGCGCCCGTCGCGTCGTGGGTCCCGGCTCTCCGCGGCTCCGCCGCTGCGGCCGGGATGAGGCCTGGTGATTGGCCCTCATCCCGGACGGCGCGCAGCGACGAGCCGGGACCCACGACGCGACGGGCGCCGAAGCAAAAGATCGGTCTCCCCTCCCCCGCAATCTCGGGCAGGATGGCGGTTCCCGTCCCCTGACCCCACGCGCCCCATGCTCGCACCGAAATCCGACTTCATCGGCCTGCAAGACGGCCGCACCCACCTCGCCACCGGCGGCCAGCCGCCGCTGCTGACGGCGCACCGCGCCGCCTTCGAGGCCTATGCCGCCGACAAGGCCGACGGCGCCGCCGGCTACCAGCGGCACTGGCAGGTCGGGATGCAGGCCAAGGAGCGGCTGGCGGCGCTGACCGGGCTGCCGGCCGCCGACCACGCCCTGATCGGCAGCGCCTCCGAGGGCATCGCCCGGGCGCTGTCGGCGATCGACTGGCGCCCCGGCGACAACGTGGTGGTGTCGGCGCTCGACTACGCCTCCGGCCGGCATTCGATGCTGCGGCTCGGCCAGCTCGGCGTCGAGCCGCGGATCGTGCCGGGGCGCGGCTGGCGGATCGAGCCGGCGGACCTGCTCGCGGCCTGTGACGCCCGCACCCGGGCGGTCTACGTCAGCCAGGTCACCTCGCTGACCGGCCAGCGGGTCGACGTCGCGGCGCTGGCGGCCGGGCTGCCCCAGGGCACCATGCTGATCGTCGACGCCAGCCACGCCCTCGGGGTGGTGCCGGTCGACGGACGCCTCGCCGACGTCACGGTGTCGAGCTGCTACAAGTACCTGTGCGCCACCCAGATGGGCGTGCTGGCCTGGAACCGGGCACGCCGGCCGGACTTCGAGCCGCTGGCGGTCGGCTGGTGCTCGGGCACCGACACCGCGGACCACTCGGCCTACCTGCCGCACCCGGACGCCCGGCGCGCCCAGGCCGGCAACTCCAACCACCTGGACGTCTACCTGCTGAAGGCCTCGCTCGACTACTTGGCCGGCTACGGCATCCCGGCGATCGCCGCCCATGTCGAAGGGCTGGCGACCCGGCTGCATGACGGCCTGGCGGCGCGCGGGCTGGAGATGATCACCCCGCAGCCGGCGGCGGAGCGCGCCGGCAACGTCGCCTTCGCCCACCCCGACAACGCCGCCATCGTCGCCCGCGCCGCCGCCGCCCGCATCCACCTGTGGGACGGCCAGGGCCGGGTGCGCTGCTCGCTGCACCTGTTCAACGACACCGCCGACGTGGACCGGCTGCTCGGCTGGCTGGAGGCCGAGGGGGTGCGCTAAGGCGGCCCGTCGCTTCATGGGTCCCGGAGCCGGCTGCTCGCGCAGCCCCTCCGGGATGACGATACGGGGGTAGCCTTCACAAATACTCGTCATCCCGGAGAGTCCGCGGCAGCGGGCGGCTCCGGGACCCACGAACCGACGGGCGGCAGAAATTTGGTGCCCGTCACCAGCGCCCGCCGTACTCTCCGCCGGTCGTTCCTCCAGCCGGTCTCCGCCATGAGCTATGCCGCCAATCCCGACGTCGTCTCCGTCGTCGAGCCGCCGATCGCCGAGGCCAAGGGCTGGGTCGCCGGGCGGACCTGGCCCGCGCACCGGCCGCTGCTCGACCTGTGCCAGGCGGTGCCGAGCTATCCGCCGGCCGAGGCGCTGCGCGAGCACCTGGCCGAGCGGGTGAAGCTGTTCGAGACCGCGCAGTACACCGCGATCACCGGCATCGCGCCGCTGCGCACCGCACTGGCCGGGCACATGGCGGGCGTCTACGGCGGAACGATCGGCGCCGAAAACGTGCTGGTCACCGCCGGCTGCAACCAGGCCTACAGCCTGGCGCTGATGGCGCTGGCCCGGCGCGGCGACGAGGTGATCCTGCCGCTGCCCTACTACTTCAATCATCAGATGTGGCTGGACGCGCTCGGCGTCACCGCCGTGCACCTGCCGTTCCGCCCGGACCGCGGCGGCGTGCCGGACCCGGCCGACGCCGCCAGGCTGATCGGGCCGAACACCAAGGCGCTGGTGCTGGTCACCCCGAACAACCCGACCGGCGCGGTGATCCCGCCGGCGGTGCTGGCGCAGTTCCGCGACCTGTGCGCCGAGTACTCCATCGCCCTGGTGCTGGACGAGACCTACAAGGACTTCCTGGATCCGGGCGAACCGCGCCACGACCTGTTCCGCGACCCGGCCTGGGGCGACACGGTGATCCAGCTCTACAGTTTCTCGAAGGCGTTCAGCCTGACCGGCTACCGGGTCGGCTCGATCGTCGCCGGCGCCAAGTTCGTCGAGCAGGTCGCCAAGCTGATGGACACGATCTCGATCTGCACCTCGCGGATCGCCCAGGACGGCGCCCTCTATGCCCTGCAGCACCTGCTGCCGTGGGCCGACGGCAAGCGCGCCATGATGGCCGGCCGGCGCGAGGCCCTGCTGGAGGTGTTCGCGAGCGGCAACCTCGGCTTCGAACTGGTGTCGACCGGCGCCTACTTCGCCTATCTGCGCCACCCGTTCGTCGGCGAGACCGCGGCGGCGGTGGCCAAACGACTGGCCCAGGAGCACGGGGTGCTGGCGCTGCCTGGCACGGTGTTCGGCCCCGGCCAGGACGACTACCTCAGGCTCGCCTTCGCCAACCTGGAGGCCGAGCGCATGGGTGAGGTCGGCGACCGACTGCGGGGCGCGGTGTGAGCGAGCCGGCGTTCCGGGTCGTCCGGCTGGACGGGCCGGAGCGGCTGCCGGAAGCGCTGGCGGTCATCCACGAGGTGTTCGGGCATTACGAGGGCAACCTGGTGCCGCCGTCTGCCGCCCTGAAGGAGACCGTCGACAGTATCGGGCGCCGGCTCGCGGACGGGGCGGTGTTCCTGGCCGAGGATTCCGACGGCCGGGCGATCGGGGCGGTCTGCGCCGACCGCAAGGGCGACGCCATGTATCTCGGCCGGCTGGCGGTCCGGCCCGAGTGCCAGGGACGCGGCGTCGGCGCCGCCCTGGTCGCGGCGGTCGAGCGGTTCGCGGCCGAGGCCGGCGCCGACCGGATCTCCATCGGGGTGCGCCTGGCGCTGACCGACAACATCCGGATGTTCCAGGGGCTCGGCTTCGTCGAGACCGGCCGCACGGCGCATCCCGGGTTCAGCGAGCCGACCTCGATGGACCTGGCCAAGCCGGTCGGGCGATGACCGGCGCCGGCCGTCCGGCACTGTGGGCCGCCGGCAGCCTGGCCGGCGCCGTCGCCGACCTGACGGCCAAGCTCGGTCACGACGTCGCGACCGTGTTCGGCCCGTCCGGCCTGCTGCGCCGCCGGATCGCCGCCGGCGAGCCCTGCGACCTGTTCCTGTCGGCCGATCTCGGCCACCCGGTGGCGCTGGCGAGGGCGGGCTGGGCCGGCGCGGTCGCCCGGTTCGCCAGCAACGCCCTGTGCGCCCTTGTCCGTCCCGGCCTGAACGTCGGCCCCACCGACCTGCTCGATCGCCTGCTCGATCCCGCTGTCACCGTCGGCACCTCGACACCGGGCGCCGACCCGTCCGGCGACTATGCCTGGAAGCTGTTTGCCGCCGCCGAGACGGTTCGCCCGGGCGCACGGGCCGCCCTGGTGGCGAAGGCCCGGGTGCTGACCGGCGGCAAAGTACCGCCGGCGCCGCCGCCGGGCCGCCATGTCTACGCCTGGCTGGTCGACAGCGGGCAGGCCGAGCTGTTCTTGACCTACCGCACCAACGCCCTGCAGGCGGTGGCGGACAATCCGGCGCTCGGGATCGTCGAGCCGCCGCCGACCCTGTCGGTGGCTGCATCCTATGCCCTTGCGGTCCGGCGCGACGCCCCGCGCTCGGTCCGGCCGCTGGCGCTCGCTATACTGGCGCCCGAGGGCCGGGCGGTGCTCGACGCCCACGGCTTCGTGACGGACGACTGACGGACGGAACCCATGGCTCGGCCGCTCCTGCTGTTCCTGGCGCTGCTGCTGGCGGCGCTGCCCGCCGCCGCCCGCACCGTCACCGACTCCGCCGGTCGCCGGGTCGAGGTGCCGGACACCGTGACCCGAGTGTTCGCCGCCGGCCCGCCCGCCTCGGTGCTGGTCTACGTGCTGAAGCCCGACGCGCTGCTCGGCTGGCCGCGGGCGCTTCGGAATGAGGAGCGGCCCTACGTCGCCGAGCCGTACCGCGACCTGCCGGAGACCGGACGCCTGACCGGGCGCGGCGGCGACGCCAACCTGGAGCTGGTGCTGCGCCTCAAGCCCGACCTGATCGTCGACTTCGGCTCGGTGCGCGACACCTACGTCTCCCTGGCCGACCGGGTGCAGGAACAGACGGGCATCCCCTACCTGCTGTTCGACGGCCGATTCGAAAACACCGCCGCGTCATTGCGGGCCATGGGCGCCGCGCTCGGCGTGGCGGACCGCGGCGAGACCCTGGCGCGCGACGTCGAGGCAACCTTCGTCGGTCTCGACAGGGCGCTCGCCGAAGTTCCGGAAGCGCAGCGGCCGAGGGTCTATCTGGCCCGCGGCCCCGACGGGCTGGAGACCGGGCTCAAGGGCTCGATCAACACCGAGATCATCGAGCGGGCCGGCGGCCGCAACGTCGCCGACCCGGGCGACGGGCGGCGCGGGCTGGTGCAGGCCTCGATCGAGCAGGTGATCGTCGCCGACCCCGACACCATCGTGACCTGGGACCGCAACTTCTACCGGGCCGTCCGGCGCGACCCGCTGTGGGCCGGCATTGCCGCGGTGAAGCGCGGCCGGGTCTACCTGTCGCCGACCGCGCCGTTCGGCTGGATCGACCGGCCGCCGTCGCTGAACCGGATGATGGGGCTGAAGTGGCTGGCCGGGCTGTTCTACCCGGACCGATTCCCGGCCGACCTCAGGGCCGAGACCCGCGACTTCTACCGCCTGTACTACCATGTCGACCTCGGCGGGCCGGAGCTGGACCGGCTGATCGAATGGGCCGACGGGCGGGCGCCCTGAGCCGGCCGGCCTTCGCCTCGCCCGGCGCGGTCGCCGTCCTGGCGGTGCTGCTGGCGGTCGCGATCCCGATCGCCGTGCTGATCGGGCCCTACCCGATGACCCTCGGCCAGGTGCTCGGCGTCGTCACCGACCGCGTCACCGGCGTGCCGGCGCGCGGAGACACCGTCGACACCGTGGTGTTCGCGATCCGGCTGCCGCGGATCGGCGCGGCGCTGCTGGTCGGCGGCGCGCTGGCGGCCGCCGGCACCTGCTACCAGACCCTGTTCCGCAACCCGCTGGTGTCGCCCGACATCCTCGGCGTGTCGGCCGGCGCCGGGCTGGGCGCGGTGCTCGGGATCTTCCTGTCGCTACCGGTGGCGGCGATCCAGGGCATGGCGTTCGCCGGCGGCCTCGCCTGCGTCGCCCTGGTCGCCGGCGTTGCCGCGGCGGTGCGCGGCCGCGACCCGGTGCTGGTGCTGGTGCTGGCCGGCGTCGTGGTCGGGGCGCTGGCGGGTGCTGCCACGTCGCTGCTGAAGGTGCTGGCGGATCCCTACGACCAGCTGCCGGCGATCACCTTCTGGCTGCTCGGCAGCCTGGCCTCGATCCGCACGGACGACCTCGCCCCGGCGCTGCCGGCGGTCGTGCTCGGGCTGCTGCCGCTGGTGCTGCTGCGCTGGCGGATCAACGTGCTGGCGCTCGGCGACGACGAGGCGCGGGCGCTCGGGGTCGAGGTCCGGCGGCTGCGCGCCGGGGTGATCCTGTGCGCCACCCTGATCACCGCCAGCGTGGTGGCGATCGCCGGGGTGGTCGGCTGGGTCGGGCTGGTGATCCCGCACGTCGCCCGCATGCTGGTCGGACCGGGCTTCGGCCGGCTGCTGCCGGTCGCCGTACTGCTGGGCGCGCTGTACATGCTGGTCGTGGACACCCTCGCGCGGACCATCGGCACCGCCGAGGTGCCGCTCGGCATCCTGACCGCGGCCATCGGCGCGCCGTTCTTCCTGTGGCTGCTGGCGCGCGGAAGGCGCAGCTGGTCGTGAGCGCCCTGGTCGAGGCGGAGGGGCTGGCGACCGGCTATCCGGGCTGCGAGGTCGGGCGCGACATCGACCTGGCGGTCGCCGCCGGCGAGGTGCTGTGCCTGCTCGGCCCGAACGGCTCCGGCAAGACCACCCTGTTCCGCACCCTGCTCGGCCTGCTGCCGGCCCATGGCGGCACCGTGCGCCTGGCTGGCGATCCGCTGGACCGGCTGCCGCGCGGCGAGATCGGCCGGCGCGCCGCCTACGTGCCGCAGGCCCATGCCCCGGTGTTCCCGTTCACCGCCCACGAGGTGGTGCTGATGGGCCGGACCGCCCGGCTCGGCCCGTTCGCCCAGCCGGGCAGGGCCGACCACGCGGCCGCGGCCGAGGCCCTGGCCTCGGTCGGGCTCGCCGACCGCGCCGCATCGCCCTACACCGACCTGTCCGGCGGCCAGCGGCAGCTGGTGCTGGTGGCCCGGGCCTTGGCCCAGGAAGCGCCGCTGCTGGTCATGGACGAGCCAACCGCCAGCCTGGACTTCGGCAACCAGGCCCTGGTGCTGTCGGAGATCCGCCGGCTCGCCGACCGCGGCCTCGGCATCGTGCTGTCGACCCACGATCCCGACCACGCCTTCGCGGTCGGCGACCGGGTGGCGCTGCTACAGGACGGCCGCATTCGCGAGATCGGCCCGCCGGACACCGTACTGACGGAAGCGGCGTTGAGCGCGGTGTACGGCGTCGAGGTACGGGTCGAGACCCTCGGCTCCGGCCGCCGGGTCTGCGTGCCGTCGCTGGCCCGACCCGCGGGCGCCGGCAGCGCCTAGCCCGGCGCGTCGGCCCGAAAGCCCGCCCGCCCGGCGACCCGGTCGCGCAGCCAGTCCGCCAGGGTCGCCAGGGCCGGGTCGCCGGCCAGCCGGGTCTCGTAATGCAGGACGAAATGCCGCCGGGTCCGCCGGACCGCCGGGTGCGCCACTGCGATCGTCCCGCGCGCCAGGTCGGGCGCCAGCAGCGCCTCGATCGCCATGGCGAAGCCGAGGCCGGCGGCGGCGGCGTCGATCGCGAGGCCGATGCTCTCGAACGAGCTGCCGCCCGGGATCCCGACGTGCTTGAGCCCGGCCTCGTCGAGCCAGCGCCGCCAGTCCTCGGGCCGCGGGCGGGCGTGCAGCAGCGGCACCGCGGCGAAGTCCGGCGGCCCGTTCTCCAGCCAGCCGGGCGCGCACACCGGCACCGTCGCGATCGGCAACAGCGGATGCTTCACCAGCCCGGTGCGCGGCGCGGTGTCCGACACGGCGACCACCGCGTCGTAGCGTCCCGGCAGCAGGTCGAGCGGGTCCAGGCTGGTGTGCAGGTCGACCGCCAGGTCGGGATGCGCCGCCACCAGGTCGGACCACAGCGGCAGCAGCACGCGCGAGGCGAAGAAGCCGTACACCCCGACCGTCAACCGCCGGAACCGGCGATGGCGGATGCCGCTGACGGCGTCGGCGATGCGGTCGAGCCCGTCGCGCGCCGCCTCGGCGAGTGCCTCGCCGGCGGCGGTCAGCGTCAACCCGGTCGCGTGCCGGACGAACAGCGTCCGCTCCAGCCGCTCCTCCAGCCCACGGATGTGACGGCTGACCGCGCCCGGCGTCACCGACAGCTCGTCGGCCGCATGGGTCATCGAGCGATGGCGGGCCGCCGCCTCGAAGGCGCGGATGGCATGCAGCGGAGGGAGACGTCGCCCGGACATGCTTTGAGTTTGACTCAATTCATTGAACGAACAAGTCGTTTGTCCGGCCCACACGGCAATCCTACCGTTGCGTCAACGAACACATCGCACGCAGACCGGGTGGCGCAGATCGCCGGACCGGATGACGTGCCCATCGACGGGAGTGAGACGACCATGAACCACGCCAGCGCGATCGCCCACGGGACCGAAGCGACGCAGGACAGCCGCCGGCCGGCCCTGGTCGGCCGCGCGGCGGCGGCGGCCCGGTCGGCCGCCGTGGCGCCGACCACCCGCGGGCTCAACTATTTCCGGGTCGACCGCGGCCTGCGCGGGCTGCTGTCGCTGTACATGGACGCGCCGCTGCTGGCGCATCTGGAACCGCATCTCGACGAGCTCGGCGGGCTCGCCGGCGGCCGGCTGGGCGAACTGGCGGACCTCGCGGAGCGCCACCAGCCGGTCCTGCACCAGCGCGACCGGTTCGGCCGCGATGAGGAGTGGATCGAGGTCCATCCGGCCTACCGGGCCATGGAGGAGATCGCCTACGGCCGGTTCGGGATGCACGCCATGTCGCACCGGGCCGGCGTGCTCGGCTGGCCGGCAGCGATGCCGCCGCTCGCCAAGTACGTCTTCCACTACCTGTTCGCGCAGGCCGAGTTCGGGCTGCTGTGCCCGGTCAACCTGACCGACAGCTCGTCGACCCTGGTCGACCTGTTCGGCAGCGAGGAACTGCGGGCCAAGTACCTCGACGCGATGTGGACCCAGGATCTCGACCGGCTGCAGCGCTGCGCGCAGTTCATGACCGAGAAGGCCGGCGGTTCCGACGTCGGCGCCAACGAGCTGGTCGCGGTGCGCGACGGCGACCACTGGCGGCTGTGGGGCGAGAAGTGGTTCTGCTCGAACGTCGATGCCGAGCTGGCGGTACTGCTGGCCAGGCCCGAGGGCGCACCGGCCGGCAGCCGGGGCCTCGGGCTGTTCCTGCTGCCCAAGACCCTCGACGACGGGTCGCGCAACGGCTACCGGATCGTCCGGCTCAAGGACAAGCTCGGCAGCCGCTCGATGGCCAGCGGCGAGATCGTCTTCGAGGGCGCGGTCGCCTACCAGCTCGGCGAGCTCGACCGCGGTCTCAAGCAGATGCTGGTGATGGTCAACTCGAGCCGGGTCTCGCACCTGACCCGCGCCGCCGGGATGATGCGGCGCTGCCTGAACGAGGCGCTGCAGGCCAGCCGCCACCGCAACGCGTTCGGCCGCGCCGTGATCGACCACCCGCTGATGCGCCGCCAGCTCATGAAGCTGATGGTCCCGACCGAGCAGGCGCTGTCGACCATGATGTATGCCGCCGCCATGAGCGCGTCGGACGACGAATCGGCCCAGGCCGTGCTGCGCATGGTGACGCCGATCGCCAAGTACCGGGCCTGCCGGGACAACGTCACGGTCGCGACCGGCGCGATGGAGGCGCGCGGCGGCAACGGCTACATCGAGGACTGGCCGAACGCCCGGCTGGTGCGCGACGCCCATCTCGGCCTGATCTGGGAGGGCACCAGCAACATCAACGCCCTCGACGCGGTCCAGCGGGCGGTCGCCAAGAACGGCGCGCACCGGGCCCTGCGCGACGACCTGGAGGAGCGGCTGGGCGATGCCGGCGGGCTGCCGGGGCAGTTCCGGACCCGCCTCCGGCACGGCATCGCGGACGCCGTCCGGTTCGCCGAGGAGGTGGCGTCGGCGCCGGAGAACGAGCGGTTCTGCCGGCTCGCGGCCGGCCAGCTCTACCACGCCATGACCGCGGCCCTGCTGGCCGCGGAAGGTGTCCGTCTCGGCGCCGACGGCGGCGACGCCAGCCGGCTGCTGCTGGCCCGCTTCGTCCTGGAGCATCGGCTGCAGGCCAGCCGGCCGGTCAGCCTGGATGCCTTGCGCTGGGAGGACGAGGCGACATCGGCCCTGCTCTCCGACGAGCCCGTGTCGCTGGAGACCGCGGCCGCCCTGGCGGTCGCGTAGCCCGCAATCGGCCCGGGAGCCCGGACTCAGCCGCCCCGCAGCGGGTAGAGCGTCCTCGGCGCCCGGCGGAACGGGAAGCGGGGAATCTCCAGCGCCGCCGGGCCGGGGGCGTCGATGTCGATCATCACCGGGCAGATCGCGGTGAAGGCCGCCCGGAAATGGTTCTTGGCCTTGACGCACAGCACCGCGACCTCGGCGGGATCGATGCCGTGCAGCGCGAAGAACGCCGGGTCGTTGGCCGAGCCGCAGACGCTGGTGACGACGATGCTCACGTTGCCGACGCCGATCACCGCCGTCGGCCCGAGCGAGTTCGGCAGCCCGTGCATCATCGGGCCGGAATTCACGAAGTTGCCGTCGGTCAGCCGCAGCACCGTCCCGGCGAACGGCACCGGATCGCCGAAGTCCGGGCTGATCCGGCCGCCGAGAACGCCGTCGACCGCGCCGCCGACGCCGGCCGCCCGGCAGCGTTCCACCACCCCCGGGTCGGCGATGAACGCGAACACCACCGGCACCTGCGGATCGGCGGCCAGCAGGGCGCGCAGCATCTCCGGCGTATCGGCGATCCCGCCGGACAGCGGGTTGTCGCCGGCATCGACGACGGCCACTGGGTGCCGGTCGCAGCGCAGCGCCTCGGCGATGCCCTCCTCGGCGGTCGGCAGCGCGATGTAGAACCGGTCGAGCCGGCGCCGCATCTCGGCGACCACGCTCTCGGCCGCCCGGCGCGCCAGGTCGGCGTCACCGTCGGCGAACACCATGGCGCCGGCCCCGGCCACGGCGGTGTCGCCGTACGAGAACCCGCCGAACGGCGTGGCGTCGAGGATCCGTGGGTCGAACTCCAGCCCGCGGGCGTACGCCTCCAGCTCGGCCATCGGTCCCTCGGCGGTGCGCATGTTGATGCTCGGCAGGATCGCGTCGAGCTTGGCGATGTGCCCGACCGGCCGGATCTCGCCCTTCACCGCGCGGTCGAGCATGGCGAGCACCCTTTCGGCGGTCTCCGCCATGTCGATGTGCGGGTGCTCCTTGAAGCCGGCGGCAGCGGTGACCAGGCCGGCGATCCGCGGGTCGAGGTTGGCGTGCAGGTCGAAGCTGACCCCGAACGGCATGTCCGGGCCGATCGCCTCGCGCACCCGCCGGATGGTCTCGTAGTCGGCGAAGTCCATGCCCTCGACCAGCATGGCGCCGTGCAGCGACAGGAACACCGCGTCCCAGCGCTCGCCGTTCGGGGCGCCGTCGCGCAAATCGGCGACGATCTCGCCGACGATCGCCTCGTAGGCCTCGCGGGTGACCGGCCCGGCCGGGGTCGCGCCGGTCATGCGCAGGTAGCTGCCCTGCCATTCCGGGTGCGCGTCGAGGAAGGCGACGGCGCCGCCGCCCTCGGTCGCGGTGCCGCGGTAGACTGCCTCGGCCTCCTGGCCGCGGTACCATTCGCGGGCGAATTCGTCCAGGCTGGTCAGGACCGGCGAGAACGAGTTGCCCTCGTGCGAGAAGCGGGCGACGGCGAGGCGCGGCATGGGATCTCCTCAGGGACGCCGCCGCGGCCGGATGCCAGGTCGATGGCGAGCATCGCCCGGGAGGCCTTGACGACCACGTAGACCTCCTCGCCGACCTCGGCGCCAATGTCGGCGGCGGCGTCGGAGAGGGGCGTCGATGTGACGACATTGCCGGCGCCGATGTCCACCCCGATCTGACTGTCGACCGCCCCTGCGCGCCCGTCGACCGCCGCAAGGCCCGGACCCGGCCGGGGCGCGGGAGGAACGCGCGAATCGGCGGATTCGCGGGCCTTCCGGGCGGATCGAGCCGCCCGCCCCGCCAGGGGGTTCCGCCGGGTCGCCTTGCCGAAGGGCGCCCGTCTTGGTATACGCCAGCCCCCGAGCCACATCCGAAACGGACCCCGACCAAATCCGTGCCGGATTCGGGTGGCCTCCGGCTGCCCGTCGACCCTACCCGCACAAGGAGCCGTTCATGGCCGAGTTCACCGACTACAAAGTCGCCGACATCAAGCTGGCCGACTGGGGCCGCCGCGAGATCGCGATCGCCGAGACCGAAATGCCCGGCCTGATGGCGATCCGCGAGGAGTACGGCCCGTCGCAGCCGCTGAAGGGCGCGCGGATCACCGGCTGCCTGCACATGACCATCCAGACCGCCGTGCTGATCGAGACACTGGTGAAGCTCGGGGCCGAGATCCGCTGGTCGTCCTGCAACATCTTCTCGACCCAGGACCACGCCGCCGCGGCGATCGCCGCCGCCGGCATCCCGGTGTTCGCCTGGAAGGGCGAGACCGAGGAGGAGTACGAGTGGTGCATCGAGCAGACCATCGTCGGCAAGGACGGCTGGCGCCCGAACATGCTGCTGGACGACGGCGGCGACCTGACGCTGATGATGCACGAGAAGTTCCCGGAGCTGATGAAGGACGTGCGCGGCGTCTCCGAGGAGACCACGACCGGCGTGCACCGGCTCTATGAGATGGCCAAGAAGGGCACCCTGGCGGTCCCGGCCATCAACGTGAACGACAGCGTCACCAAGTCGAAGTTCGACAACCTGTACGGTTGCCGCGAGAGCCTGGCCGACGGCATCCGCCGGGCGACCGACGTGATGTTCGCCGGCAAGGTCGCGGTCGTGGCCGGCTACGGCGACGTCGGCAAGGGCTCGGCCCAGGGCCTGCGCAACGCCGGCGCCCGGGTGATCGTGACCGAGGTCGACCCGATCTGCGCGCTGCAGGCGGCGATGGAGGGCTACCAGGTGGTCACGATGGAGGAGGCCGCCCCGGTCGCCGACATCTTCGTGACCGCCACCGGCAACCGCGACGTCATCACCATCGACCACATGCGCGCCATGAAGGACCGGGCGATCGTCTGCAACATCGGTCACTTCGACAACGAGATCCAGATCGGCGCCCTGCGGAACTTCAAGTGGGAGAACGTCAAGCCGCAGGTCGACGAGGTCGTGTTCCCGGACGGCAAGCGCCTGCTGGTGCTGGCCGAGGGCCGGCTGGTCAACCTCGGCTGCGCCACCGGCCACCCGAGCTTCGTGATGAGCGCGTCGTTCTCGAACCAGGTGCTGGCCCAGATCGAGCTCTGGAAGAACCACGCCAACTACGAGAAGAAGGTCTACGTGCTGCCGAAGAAGCTCGACGAGCGGGTCGCCGAGCTGCACCTGAAGAAGATCAACGCCAACCTCTCGAAGCTCTCGGAGGAGCAGGCGTCCTACATCGGCGTCACGCCGCAGGGCCCGTTCAAGTCCGAGGCCTATCGCTACTGACACCGCGACCCGCGCGGCCGCACCGCGGCCGGGTCGGAAGGGGGCGCCCGTCGGGCGCCCCTTTTGCATTGCCGAAAGGCGATTCGCGTTTCGCACATAGATTGTAAATCTACCAATTTCGATTTACCTTCCGGGGTACCGGCGCGGCCGTCGCGCAGACCGGCGCACCGAGGGGGGATCGTCATGAATTTCGTCCGGATGTCAGCCGTCGCCTGTACCGCCGTCCTGGCCCTGGCCGGGACCGACGCGGCGGCCCAGGCCAGGCTGATCGCCGCCGCCGGCCGGTATCCGCAGCCGGTGCGGGGCAAGGTCATGGACGAACTGGCCGACGGCCTCCGGCTCACCAGCTTCGAGCCGCACCGGACCCTGCTGGACGAGCCGGCGGGCGGGTTCGGCACCCAGGAGCTGATGTTCGACATCGGCGGCAACGGCTTCTCGGTCTCCAACAGGATCGGCGTGGTCGGCCAACCGTTCCAGCCGGGCGTCGTGAACCGCTATCTCGAGCTCGCCGGCAAAAACGAGTGGACCCTGACATCGAACGTCGCCGCCCACCCGTTCCACATCCACGTCAACCCGTTCCAGGTCGTGGCGGTCCTCGGGCCCGACGGCAGGGACCTGACCGACCCGGGCGCCGTCGACCCGGCCGACGGCGACACCCAGTTCGCCGGCATGCGGGGGCTGTGGAAGGACACCCTGTTCGTGAAGCAGGGTACCGACGCCGGCCCCGACGGGATCAAGACCAGGTTCTACCGGGCGATCGTGCGCACCCGCTACCAGCGCTACATCGGCAAGTTCGTCCTGCACTGTCACATTCTCGACCACGAGGACCAGGGCATGATGCAGGAGATCGAGATCGTGCTGCCGGACGGCCGGGACGGCCTGGCCAAGGGCGGTCACGGCCGCCACTAGCGAAGGTCGCGGTCGGGCCTTCGGATCGATCCCTCCCACCTCGGCCCCGGTCCGCCCGCGCGGACCGGGGCTCTTTCGTTCGGGCCCGTCCCCAGCCGAGTGGCGAACGGACCGCCACGTCCCGCCACTCGACTTCTCTCGACTGGACAGCGGGATACCGACCAGAACGATCGCCCCCTCCATTATTTGATAATACTGCAGAACGTGATCTCGATTCACAGTCAACCACGCCGCGGTGTTTCGCCCCGACCGACACGACGGTGTCGAAAACCCGATACACCAGGACGGATTTGAGATCTTTTTTGTCTTCGGATCGACCGGTCGCGTTGTTCCCGCTCGCGTCCGGGTTCGCCTGATAATCTTATTATTTTAATAATTTCAATTGCTTACTAAACACCACCCACAACCCACAGCAAAAAATGCCGAAACAGGGGTTGCATTTCCGATCTCAATCAGTTGAATCAGAGCTGCAATCAGACATCGACGGTCCGAGAACGGGAATCAAAAATTCTCGGGTCGTTCCTTACCGTGAATGTCGAAGCATTCGCGACCGCAACAGCTGTGCAATCGCCGACCCGCGGCTTCCGCGGCGCGGCGGCGCGTGACGCGAGACCATGGAGAAGCCGGCATGCAGAACGACATCTACAAGCGCGAGTACACCCGGGAATTCGTCTCCCGCTGGGACGACCTGATCGGCTGGGACAGCCGCGCCGAGGGCGAGAACGGGTTCTTCGAGCGGTTGCTGCGCCGCAACGGCTGCAAGACGGTCGCCGACATCGCCGCCGGCACCGGCTTCCACGCCATCCGGCTGGCGCATGACGGGTTCGAGGTGACCGCGTCCGACGGCGCCGAGACCATGATCCGCCAGACCGAGCAGAACGCCGACGACATGGACGTCGAGCTCGCCGACACCCGGGTCGTGGACTGGCGCGAACTGCACAAGGCGTTCGGCGCCAACCGGTTCGACGCCCTGGTCTGCCTCGGCAACGCCTTCTCGCACCTGTTCGAGGAGGACGCCCGCCGCCAGGCGCTGGAGTCGATGCGGACGGTGCTGCGCCCGGGCGGCCTGCTGATCCTGGATCATCGCAACTACGACAAGATCCTCGACCACGGCTACAGCTCGAAGCACCGCTACTACTACGTCGGCGACGGTGTCGACGCCCGGCCGGCCGAGATCCGCGACGACCTGGTGAAGTTCGAGTACTCCTACCCCGACGGCAAGAAGTACCACCTGTCGCTGTTCCCGCTGCGCCGGCACTACGTGCAGCGGCTGTTCGACGACGCCGGCTTCACCAACATCACGACCTACGGCGATTTCGAGACCAGCTTCGAGTCCGACGAGGTCGACTTCTTCCAGCAGATCGCCGTGAAGCCGCGTCACTGAACGCCAGCCCAACCATCCGGGAGGAGATCATGAATCTTCACGCCAAGGACCGGGCGGCGGTGACCGAAATCGTCGCCCAGACCAAGAGCTACTACGACGGCCCGGCCGACCAGATCTATCGCCACATCTGGGGCGAGAACATCCACATCGGCTATTTCGAGCACGATGACGAATCGCTGCGCGAGGCCATGAAGCGCTCGAACGAGCGCATGGCCGAGGGCGTCGAGCTCGGGCGCGACGACACCGTGCTCGACGTCGGCAGCGGCTACGGGGCGCTGGCCCGCTTCCTGGCGCGCCGCTACGGCTGCGAGGTCGTGGCCTCGAACATCTCCGAGCGCGAGCTTGAATGGGGCCGCGAGCTGACCGCCGAGCAGGGGCTCGACGACAAGGTCCGGTTCGAGTTCGCCGACTTCCACGACCTGCCGTTCGAGGCCGAAGCGTTCGACTACTACTGGAGCCAGGAGGCCTTCCTGCACGCCGCCGACAAGGCGACGGTGCTGACCGAGGCCAGCCGCGTGCTGAAGCCCGGCGGCGCCATCGTGTTCACCGACCTGCTGGTGCGCGACGGCACGCCCGACGCCGACCGCGAGCGCATCTACGAGCGCGTCAAGTCGCCGGACATGTGGGACACCGGCGCGTACCTGTCGGCCCTCGAGGCGGCCGGCTTCACCATCGACACCCACGAGAACTGGTCGGAGCACGTCGCCCCGACCTACGCCTGGGTGCGCGACCAGCTCGAGCTGCGCCGCGAGTGGTTCGAGGACCGCATCGGCAAGGAGGCGGTCGACCGGACCTCGGCAGCCCTGCAGTTCTGGGTCGACGCCGCCGACGCCGGCAAGATCGGCTGGGAATACTTCGTCGGCCGCGCGAACTGAGCAAGCCGACCGCTACCGGCCGGCCCGTCGCCACCGTCCGCTGGGTCCCGGCTCACCGCTTCGCGGCGGTCGGGATGAGGAGGAGGTGGACATGTTCTCACGGACCTCATCCCGGACCGGCGCGCCAAAGGCGAGACGGATCCGGGACCCACGCCACGGCCGCTCGCCCCTGCCCCCAAAAATCCTCCGAATGGAGCGCCCCATGAGCAACGCCTACATCCTCACCTCTGAATCGGTCGGCCCCGGCCACCCGGACAAGATCGCCGACCAGATCTCCGACGCCGTGCTCGATGCCCTGCTGGCACAGGACCGGAACAGCCGGGTCGCCTGCGAGACCCTGGTCAACACCGGCCTTATCATGCTGGCCGGCGAGATCACCACTTCGGCCCAGGTCGACTACACCCAGATCGCCCGCGACGTGGTCCTGGACATCGGCTACGACGACAGCCGGCTCGGCTTCGACGGCGCCAGCGCCGCCGTGCTGGTGGCGCTCGACAAGCAGTCCCCCGACATCGCCATGGGCGTGAACGAGGGCAGCGGCCTCGACCTCGACCAGGGCGCCGGCGACCAGGGCCTGATGTTCGGGTTCGCCTGCCGCGAGACCGAGGAACTGATGCCGATGCCGATCATGCTGGCGCACCGGCTGACCCGGCAGCAGAACGAGATCCGCCGGTCCGGGGTCCTGCCGTGGCTGCGTCCCGACGCCAAGGCCCAGGTCTCGGTGCGCTACGTCGACGACAAGCCGGCGGCGATCGATACGGTCGTGGTCTCGACCCAGCACGCCGAGGACGTCGACCACAAGACCCTCAAGGACGCGGTCATCGAGGAGATCGTCAAGCCGGTGATCCCGGCCGCGATGATCTCCAACGAGACCCGCTACCTGATCAACCCGACCGGCCGCTTCGTGGTCGGCGGCCCGCACGGCGACTGTGGCCTGACCGGGCGCAAGATCATCGTCGACACCTATGGCGGCATCGGCCGGCACGGCGGCGGCGCGTTCTCGGGCAAGGATCCGTCGAAGGTCGACCGCTCGGCCGCCTACGCCGCGCGCTACGTCGCCAAGAACGTGGTCGCCGCCGGGCTCGCCGACATCTGCGAGGTGCAGGTCAGCTACGCGATCGGCGTCGCCGAGCCGACCAGCGTGCACGTTAACACCCAGGGCACCGCCCGGGTGCCGGAGCGCCGCATCGAGCAGCTGATCCGCGAGCACTTCGACCTGCGGCCAAAGGGCATCGTCCAGATGCTCGACCTGCTGCGCCCGATCTACCGGCAGACCGCCAGCAACGGCCATTTCGGCCGGTCGGAGCCGGAGCTGACCTGGGAGAGCACCGACAAGGCGGCCGACCTGGCCGCCGCCCTCGACCGCGACGCGGCCGACTGAGCGGGCCGGCCGAACGGGCCGACAGAACGGAAAGACGCGCCGTCGGACGCCTCCGGCCCCGGAACCCGAGCCGGGCCCGGAGGCGCCGCGCCGGCCGCGTCGTTCCAGAACCTTGTCGCCCACCGTTCCGCCCGCGTAGGCTCGCCCGGTGGAACGGTCTTTCAGATACGCATCGATTCTCGCCGGGGCGACCGCTGTCGTCCCGTTTCCGTTACGTGCCCAAGGCAACCTCGATGCGGTGCCGGCCGGCAGCGACCTGATCACCGTGCTGGCGCTCGGCGGCTTCACCCTGGTCCTGGCGGCCCTGTACGCGCTGCAGATCAAACGCACCGCAACCGTGCAGCGCGACCTCGCCGCGGCCCGCGAGGCCGCCCGGGCCGCCGAGGCCGCCCTGCCCGAGCGGCTGGCCGCGCACGAGCGGGCGCTCATCGACGCGATCGCCGTGCCGGTCTGGCGCCGCGACCGCGACGGCACCCTGCGGCACGGTAACGCCGGCGCCGGGCCGCTGCTCCCGGAGCTCGAGAAGGCCACCTCCCTGGCCGAGCGGGCGGTCAAGCTGGGCCGGGCCCAGAGCGAGAGCCGCAACATGGTGGTCCACGGCGATCGCCGGCTGGTCGACCTCACCGAGGCCCCGACCGCCGGCGGCGAGGGCGGCCTGCCCGACGGCACCGTCGGCACCGCCCGCGACCTGACCACGCTTGAGCAGCTGCAGTCGGAGCTGGCGCGCCACGTCGACGCCCACGCCGAGGTGCTGGAGACCCTGCACACCGCCGTCGCGGTGTTCGGCCCGGACAAGCGGCTGATCTTCGCCAACACCGCCTTCGGCCGGCTGTGGGGGGTCGATGCCGAGCTGCTGGAGCGCGACCCGACCCTGACCGAAGTGCTCGAGCGCGCCCGCGAGAACCGCCGGCTGCCCGAGCAGTCCGACTTCCGGGCCTGGCGCGACGACTTCAACCGCCTGTTCACGACCCTGATCGGCAGCCACGAGGAGCTGCTGTTCCTGCCCGACGACACCACCGTGCGCATGGCGGTCACCCCGCACCCGTTCGGCGGCCTGCTGATGGTGTTCGAGGACGTCACCGACCGGCTGTCGCTGGAGCGCTCCTACAACACCCTGACGGCCGTGCAGCAGGAGACCCTGGACAACCTGTACGAAGGCATCGCCGCGTTCGGTGCCGACGGCCGGCTGAAGCTGATCAACCCGACCTTCCGCAACCAGTGGGGCCTGCCGGCCGGGTTCGGCGACGACGAGCCGCACGTGGCCCTGGTGCTGGAGGCGATGCGGCCTCGGTTCTCCGAGCAGGACCGCTGGGAGACCGTGAAGGCCGAATGGGTGGCGCGCCTGGCCGAGCGCGAGCCGCGGTCGGGCCGCATCGAGAAGAGCGACGGCCGGGTGCTCGACTACGGCCTGGTGCCGCTGCCGGACGGGGCGATGCTGCTGAACTTCCGCGACGTGACCGACACGCTCGCGGTCCAGCACGCCCTGCAGGAGCGCACCGAGGCCCTGGAGATGGCCGACCGGCTGAAGAGCGAGTTCCTGGCCAACGTGTCCTACGAGCTGCGCACGCCGCTGAACGCCATCATCGGGTTCTCCGAGATCCTCGAGCAGGAATACGCCGGGCCGATGAACGACCGGCAGAAGGAGTACGCCCGCGCCATCCTGCAGTCCTCGAACCGGCTGGTGCGACTGGTCAACGACATCCTCGACCTCGCCTCGATCGAGGCCGGCTATCTGGAGCTCGACCGGGCCGACGTCGACCCGGCCCGGCTGGCCGACGCGGTCGAGCACCTCGGCCGCGAGCGGGCGCGGGCGCGCCGCATCGACTTCACGGTCCGGACCGGCGACGGGATCGCGCCGATCGTCGTCGACGAGCGCCGGCTCACCCAGGCGCTCTACAACCTGGTGTCCAACGCCTTCGCCTTCACGCCGGACGGCGGCCGCGTGCAGGTTTCGGTCGAGGACGACGGCGACGCCGTGCTGTTCCGGGTGACCGACACCGGCGTCGGGATCGCCCACGAGGACCAGAGCCGGGTGTTCGACCGGTTCGAGCGCGCCGGCCGCGACGCCGGCGCCGGGCTCGGCCTGGCCCTGGTCAAGTCGCTGATCGAGCTGCACAACGGCACCGTGAACCTGGTGTCCGAGCCGGGTCACGGCACCGAAGTGGTCTGCCGGATCCCGCGCACCGCCCGCCGACCGGCCGCCGGCGCCTGAGCGGCCCCGACCGTGCCCGCCCGCATGCCGTCCGATCCCAAGCCGCCCGAACCCGGGCCGCCCGAACCCAGGCCGCCCGAACGCGCCGTCCTGGAGCTGCCCGACCTGGCCGCCACGGAGCGGCTGGCCGCGGCGGTCGCCGGGCTCGCCCGGCCGGGCGAGGCGGTGCTGCTGACCGGGCCGCTCGGGGCCGGCAAGTCGGCGTTCGCCCGGGCGTTCGTGCGCGCCTGGGTCGGCGACCCGGCGGCCGAAGTCCCGAGCCCGACCTTCACCCTGGTCCAGCCCTACGACGGACAGCGCGGCCCGGTCTGGCACTGCGACCTGTACCGCCTCGGCGATCCGGACGAGCTGCCGGAGCTGGGAATCGAGCAAGGCCTGGCCGAGGCCGTGCTGCTGGTCGAGTGGCCGGATCGGCTCGGGCCCTGGATTCCCGTCGACCGTCTCGAACTCGCGCTCGAAATGTGTCAACAAGCCCCGGACGCCCGTCGAGCCACCCTCGTCGGGTTCGGGACCTGGACCGACCGGCTGCGCAGCCTGGCGGCCGGTTGGACGAACGGAGTCGAGGAACGCACGTGACCATCGCAGCCGCGACCGGCGGACCCGATACCGGCAGCGACCGGCAGGACCGGCTGGTCGGTTTCCTTCGGGCGAACGGCTGGGGCGACGCCGAGCGCCGGCCGCTCGCCCGCGACGCCTCGTTCCGGTCCTACGACCGGCTGACCCGCGACGGCGAGCGCGCCGTGCTGATGGACGCGCCGCCCGACAAGGGCGAGGACGTGCGGCCGTTCCTGGCGGTGGCCGGGCAGCTTCACCGCTACGGCTACAGCGCGCCGCGGATCCTGGCGGCGGACGAGGAGCAGGGCTTCCTGCTGCTCGAGGATCTCGGCGACACCACCTACAGCCGGGCGCTGGCCGCCGGGGTCGACGAGACGGTGCTGTACGCCACCGCCACCGACCTGCTGGTCGACCTGCACCGGCGGTCGCCGACCATCGGCTACGACGTGCCGCCCTACGACGACGGCAAGCTGATCGCCGAGGCGGCGCTGCCGCTCGACTGGTACTTCCCGCTGGTGCTGGGGCGCGAGCTCGACGACGCCGAGCGCGCCGGCTACGTCGCGGCGTGGCGGGACGCCATGCCGGTGCTGCGCGGGGCCCGGGAGACGCTGGTGCTGCGCGACTTCCACGTCGACAACCTGATGGTGCTGCCGGCCCGCCCCGGCATCGCGGCGTGCGGCCTGCTCGACTTCCAGGACGCGGTCGCCGGCCCGGCCTCCTACGACCTGGTCTCGCTGCTCCAGGATTCCCGGCGCGACCTCGCCGACGGGCTCGAGGACGCCATGCTCGACCGCTACCGCGCCGCCCTGCGGCCGGCCGATCCGGTCGCCTTCGACCGCAGCTACTACGGACTCGGCGCCCAGCGCGGCCTCAAGGTGTTCGGAATCTTCGGACGCCAGTCGGCGCTGTACGACAACCCGCGCTACCTGCACCACATCCCGCGGATCTGGCGGCACGTCGAGCGCGACCTTATCCTGGCCGGCCTGGACGCGGTGCGGGCCTGGCTCGACGCCACCGTGCCGGCCGAAGCCCGCATCCAGCCGGGGCCGGAAGTCCGCCGCCCGAAGGCCGTCGACCGGTGACCCCGATCCGGCCGATCCTCGCCAACACTCCGAGAACGCCATGCTCCTTCCCGGCCTGAAGAAGCGATCCCCCTGGGTCCCGGAGACCGCGATGGTGCTGGCCGCCGGCCGCGGCACCCGGCTGGCGCCGCTGACCGACAGCTGCCCGAAGCCGCTGATCGAGGTCGGCGGCCGGCCGATCCTCGACCGAATCCTCGACCGGCTGGCCGTCGCCGGGGTGACCCACGCGGTGGTCAACGCCCACCACCTGGCCGAGCGGTTCGAGGCGCATCTGGCCGGCCGCGACTCCCCGGCGGTCACCCTGATCCGGGAGCCCGAGCCGCTGGAGACCGGCGGCAGCGTCGTCAACGCGCTGCCGCTGCTCGGCGAGGAGCCGTTCTTCGTGATCAACGGCGACAGCGTCTGGCTGGACGGGCTGCGCGACGCCCTGCACCGGTTCGCCGAAATCTGGAACGACGAGGCCATGGACGTGCTGCTGCTGCTGTACCCGTTCGCCCGGGTGCTCGGCTGGCACGGCCTGGGCGACTACGTCATGGACCCGGACGGCCGCCTGACCCGCCGGCCGGAGAGCCGGGTCGCGCCCTACGCCTACATGGGGGTGTCGATCATCCACCCGCGCGCCCTGGCAGCTGCGCCCGAGGGCGCGTTCTCGATGAACGTCGTCTACGACCGCGCCGAGGAGGCCGGGCGCCTGTTCGGCGCGGTGCACGACGGCCTCTGGTACCACATCTCCACGCCGGCCGACCTCGACGAGGCGAACCGCCGCTTCGCCCAGGGGCACGTGCCGGACACACCGTTCATCTGAGGAACCGATGGACGGCGGGCGCGTCTACACCATCCCGGTCGGCGTCCCGTTCCTCGACGCCCTGGCCGCCGGACTGTGGGAGGCCGCTGGCCGCGACCCGCTGGTGCTGTCGCGCGCCACCGTGCTGCTGCCGACCCAGCGCGCCGCCCGCTCGGCGGCCGAGGCGTTCCTGCGGCTCGGCGACGGCCGGCCGATGCTGCTGCCGACCCTGCAGGCGCTGGCCGACGTCGACGACCAGGAACTCGACCTCGCCCACGGCGACGACGCCGGGATCGCCGCCGCCCTCGACCTGCCGCCGGCGATCCCGGCGCTGCGCCGCCAGCTGCTGCTGGCCCGGCTGGTGCTGGCCTATGCCGACCGGCTGGAGGCCGACGGGGTCGCCGCGCCGCGCTCGCCCGAGCAGGCCGCCCGCTTGGCTGCCGCCCTCGCCCGGCTGATCGACCAGGTCCAGGCCGAGGGCCTCGACTTCGGGCGGCTGGCCGACATCGTGCCGGCCGACTACGCCGAGCACTGGGGCCTGACCCTGCGGTTCCTGGAGATCGTCACCGAGACCTGGCCGCAGTGGCTGGCCGAGCAGGACGCCGTCGACCCGGTGACCCGGCGCGACGCGCTGATGCGGGCCCGGGCCGCCGCCTGGGACGCCAACCCGCCGGCCGACCCGGTGGTGATCGCCGGCTCCACCGGCTCGGTGCCCGCGACCGCCGGGCTGATGCGGGCGGTCCTCGGCCTGCCGCGCGGCGCTTTGGTGCTGCCCGGCCTCGACCTCGCCGCCGACGACGACGCCTGGGCGGCGATCGGGGCCGACCCGGCGCACCCGCAGCACGGCATGCACCGGCTGCTGGGCGGCCTCGGCATCGGCCGGGCGGAGGTCGCCGACTGGCCCGGGGCCGGCGGATTCGCGCCTGCCTCGGCCGGGCGGGCGGCGATGGTGCGCGAGGCGATGCGGCCGGCCGCCACCACCGAGGCCTGGCGGACCCTGGCGACCGACCCGGCCCAGCTCGACGCCGGCTGCTTCGACGGCATCCGCCGGATCGACGCGCCCGGCCCGCGCGAGGAGGCCGGCGCCATCGCCGTGCTGATGCGCGAGGTGCTGGAGACCCCGGGCCGGACCGCCGCCCTGGTGACCCCGGACCGCGACCTGGCCCGCCGGGTCGCCAGCGAGCTCGAGCGCTGGGACGTCCCGGTCAACGATTCCGCCGGCCGGCCGCTGGCCGAGAGTGTCCCGGCGGCGTTCCTGCGGCTGGTCGCCGACCTCGCCGCCGAGCAGGCCGCCCCGGTGCCGCTGCTGGCCGCCCTGAAGCATCCGCTGGCCGCCGGCGGGCAGGGCCCCGACACGTTCCGCCGGCTGGTCCGGCGGCTGGAGCGCCGGGTGCTGCGCGGCCCGCGCCCGGGGCCCGGCATCGACGGGCTGCGCGCCGCGGTCGCCGGTCTCGACGACAAGCTCGCCGAGGAACGCGCCGGCCTGCTGGCCTGGCTCGACGACCTGGCGGCCCGGCTCGGCGACCTGCCGGCCCTGATGGCCGCCGCCGAGGTGCCGGCCGTGGAGATCGCCGCCGCCCACGCCCGGGCCGCCGAGGCGCTGGCCGCCACCGCCGACGAGAGCGGCGCCGACCGGCTGTGGCGCGGCGATTCCGGCGAGGCGCTGGCCCGGCTGTTCGACGAGATGCGCGACGCCCTGGCGGTGCTGGGCGGGATTCCCGGCCGGACCTGGCCCGGGCTGTTCGAGGCGCTGCTGGAAGGCCGGGCGGTGCGGCCGCGCTGGGGCGCCCACCCGCGGCTGCACATCCTCGGCGCCCTGGAGGCCCGGCTGCAGCGCTTCGACCGGGTCATCCTGGGCGGGCTGAACGAGGGCAGCTGGCCGGCCGACCCGCCGCCCGACCCGTGGATGAGCCGGCCGATGCGGCGCGATTTCGGGCTGCCGGCGCCGGAGCGGCGGATCGGCCTGGCCGCCCACGACGTGACCATGGCGCTCGGCGCGCCGGAGGCGGTGCTGACCCGCTCGATCCGGGTCGAGGGCACGCCGACGGTGCCGTCGCGCTGGCTGCTGCGGCTCGACACGGTGGCGCGCGCGCTCGGCGCCGCCGACCGGTTCGCCGCCGACCCGGTGCCGGCGGCTTGGCATGCCGAGCTCGACCGGCCGGACGCGGTCGTGCCCGGCGCCCCGCCGCTGCCCCGCCCGCCGGTCGCGGTGCGGCCGCGCCGGCTGTCGGTGACCCGGATCGAGACCTGGCTGCGCGACCCGTACTCGATCTACGCCTCGCAGATCCTGAAGCTGCGCGCGCTCGACGACCTGGACACCGACCCGAGCGCCGCCGAGCGCGGCGACACCATCCACCGGGCGCTCGACATCTTCGTGCGCGAGCACCCGCGCGACCTGCCGCCCGACCCGCTGCAACGCCTTCTCGAGATCGGCCGGCAGACCTTCGCCGGGCACATGGACCGGCCCGGGGTGCGGGCGTTCTGGTGGCCGCGCTTCGAGCGGGTCGCCGCCTGGTTCGTCGAGGTCGAGCGCGACCGCCGCCGCTCGCTGTCGGCGACCGCCACCGAGCAGCGCGGCGAGCTGACGGTCGACGGCCCGGCCGGGCCGTTCACGGTGACCGGCATCGCCGACCGCATCGACCGCCTGGCCGACGGCAGCTACGCCATCGTCGACTACAAGACCGGCGGCCGGCCGACCCGCACCGAGCTGAAGAACGGCGCCGCCCCGCAGCTGCCGCTGGAGGCGCTGATGCTGGCGCACGGCGGGTTCCCCGGGCTACCTGCCGGCGAGACCTCGTCGCTGGCCTACTGGCGGGTCGGCGGCGGCGACCCGCCCGGCACGATCGACGAGGTGGCCGACGGCATCGCCGAGCTGGTGGCCGAAGCCGAGGCCGGGCTGCGCGACCTGATCGCCACCTTCGACGACCCGGCGACCCCCTACCACTCGGTTCCCGACGCCGCCCGCAAGCCGCGCTTCAACGACTACGAGCACCTCGCCCGGATCGGCGAGTGGGCCGCCGGCGAGGAGGAGTGAGGCGATGACGGCGCACCTCCCACACCCCCGTCGATCCGTAGGTCCCGGTTCCGGTCCGCCTGCGGCACCCCGGACCGGGATGACGTCGGTTATTTCTTCTGACGTCATCCCGGCCGAAGCGGCGCAGCCGCGAAGAGCCGGGACCCACCCGCCGCTCCTTCGCCGGGAGCCGTCGTCATGACCGACGCCACCGTCATCGCGCTGGCCAGCGAGCGGCAGCGCGCCGCCGCCGACCCGGCCGCCTCGGCATGGGTGGCGGCGTCGGCCGGGTCCGGCAAGACCAAGGTGCTGACCGACCGGCTGCTGAACCTGCTGCTCGACGGCGCCTCGCCGGAGCGGCTGCTGTGCCTGACCTACACCAAGGCGGCGGCGGCCGAGATGGCGACCCGCCTGCAGGGCCGGCTGGCCGAGTGGACGGTGGTGCCCGAGCCGGAGCTGGTCGACGACCTCGCCGCCCTGTCCGGCACCACGCCCAGCCGCCGCCGGCTGGCCAAGGCCCGGCGGCTGTTCGCCGAGGTGCTGGACGCCCCGGGCGGGCTGAAGATCCAGACCATCCACGCCTTCGCCCAGTCGCTGCTCGGCCGGTTCCCGCTGGAGGCCGGGGTGCCGCCGCATTTCCGGCTGGCCGACGACCGGGCCAGCGCCGGGCTGCTGGCCGACGCCGAGGCGCATGTGCTGGCGCGCGCCCGCACGGCCGAGGAGTCCAAGCTGGCCGACGCTCTCGGCGTGATCACCGGAAAGGCCAACCAGGACCAGTTCCGCGAACTGATGCGCGCCGTGCTCGCCGCCCGCACCCGGCTGCGTGCCGCGCTCGGCGCGGCCGGCGGGCCCGACGGCCTGGCGGCGGCGATCCACCGCCGGCTCGGCATCGCACCCGGCACCGGCGATCGCGAATTGCTGCTCGCGGCCTGCGCGTCCCGGGCGTTCGACGCCCCGGCGTTGCGCCGCGCCGCCGAAGCGCTGACGCATGGTGCGAAGACCGACGTGCGGCGCGCTCCGGTGATTGCCGACTGGCTGTCGCTGCAGGACGCGGAGCAGCGGGCCAACCGCTGGGACGAGTACCGCGACCAGTTCCTCAAACAGGACGGTACGCCGCTGGCCCGACAAGCGACCAAGGGCACCCTGGATTTCGACGCGGCCGCCGCCGACACCCTGCTGGCTGAGGCCGAGCGGCTGGTCGCCGTCGAGGAAATGCGGAAGGCGTGCGCCACCGCCGAGCGGACGGTGGCGCTGCTGACCCTCGCGACCGCCGTGATCGAGGCCTACGAGGCCGCCAAGGCCCGGCGCGCCGAGCTCGACTACGAGGACCTGGTGGAACGCGCCCGCAGCCTGCTGCAGCGGCCGGGCGTGGCGGCCTGGGTGCTGTTCAAGCTCGACGGCGGTCTCGACCACATCCTGATCGACGAGGCCCAGGACACCAGCCCGGCGCAGTGGGACATCGTGCGCGCCCTGGCCGAGGAGTTCTTCGCCGGATCGGGGGCTCACGAGTCTCGCCACTCCGGGGGCCGGCACCCGCCGGTCGAGCGCACGATCTTCGCGGTCGGCGACGTCAAGCAGTCGATCTACAGCTTCCAGGGCGCCGACCCGGCCGGCTTCGGCGCCGCCCGCAGCCACTTCGCCACCCGGGTGGCCGACGCCGGCAAGCTGTTCCGCCGGGTGCCGCTGGAGCAGTCGTTCCGCTCGACCGACGCGGTGCTGCAGGCGGTCGACGCGGTGTTCGCCCTGCCCGAGGCGCAGGACGGGGTCGCCGAGATCGAGGCCGACGGCGGGTCGGTGCCGATCGTCCACAACGCGGTGCGCACCGGCCACGCCGGGCGGGTCGAGATCTGGCCGCTGGTCGACCCGGTCGAGCCGGAGGGCAGCGCGCCCTGGGCGCCGCCGGTCGAGAGGCGCTCCGCCGACGAGCCGCGGGCCCGGCTGGCCCAGGGCATCGCCGACCGGATCCGCGGCTGGCTGGACGACCGCACGCCGCTGCCGTCGAAGGGAAGGCCGGTCGGGGCCGGCGACGTCATGGTGCTGGTGCAGCGCCGCGGGCCGTTCGTGCACGAGCTGGTGGCCGCCCTGAAGCGGGCCCGGGTGCCGGTCGCCGGCGTCGACCGGCTGGTGCTGACCGACCAGATGGCGGTCAGGGACCTGGTGGCGCTCGGCCGCGCCGTGCTGCTGCCGGAGGACGACCTGACGCTGGCCGGGGTGCTGAAGGGGCCGCTGGTCGGACTGACCGAGGACCAGCTCTACGACCTCTGCCAGGGCCGCGAGCAGCCGCGGGTCTGGCGCGAGCTGCGCCGGCGCTCGGCCGAGGGCGGCGTCTTCCTGGAGGCCGACCGCCGGTTCGGCGAGTGGCTGGGCCTGGCCGACCGGGTGCCGCCGCACGACTTCTTCCAGCGCATCCTGGCGCGCGGCGGGCGCGAGCGGCTGGTGCGGCGCCTCGGCCACGAGGCCGAGGACGCGATCGACGAGTTCATGGCCCAGGCGCTGGCCTACGAGCGCGAGAGCACGCCGTCGCTGCAGGGTTTCCTGCACTGGCTGGCGGCCGGCGACTTCGAGGTGAAGCGCGAGCTGGAGGGCGCCGGCGGCAGCGTGCGGGTGATGACCGTGCACGGCGCCAAGGGCCTGCAGGCGCCGATCGTGATCCTGCCGGACACGCTGCGGGTGCCACAGCTGCAGGACCGGTGGCTCTGGCACGCCGACGCCGGCGGCGCCGAGATCCCGCTGTGGACCACGTCGGCGGAAGAAGCCGACCGGGTGTCCGCGGCCGCCCGCGCCGAGGCCCGCCGACGCCAGGACCAGGAATACCGGCGGCTGCTGTACGTCGCCATGACCCGGGCCGAGGACCGGCTGGTGGTGTGCGGCTGGAACGGCCGCCGGAAAGCCACCGCCGGCAACTGGTACGAGCTGATCCGGCGCGGGCTGGAGCCGATCGCCGTACCGGTGCCCGACCCCGTCGACCCGGAGGCCGCCCCGACCCTGGTGATCGAGACCGCCCAGGCCGCCGATGTCCGGCCGCCGGCCGCCGACACGGTGGCCGCGGTCCCGCCGCCGCCCGACTGGGCGTTCCGGCCGCCGTCGGTCCCCGAGCCGAGCCCGCCGCGGCCGCTCGCCCCGTCGCGGCCGGCCGGCGAGGAACCGCCGGTGCGCTCGCCGCTCGACGCCGACGACGGCCGTCGCTTCAAGCGTGGCCTGATCCTGCACCGGCTGCTGCAGACCCTGCCGGACCTCGCCCCGGGGCAGCGCGCCGAGGCCGGCCGCCGGTTCCTGGCGCGCCCGATGCACGGCCTCGAACCGGAGACCGCCGAGGCCTGGCTCGCCGAGGCGCTGGCGGTGCTCGACGACCCGGCGTTCGCGGCGGCGTTCGCCCCCGGCTCGCGCGCCGAGGTCCCTGTGGTCGGCGTGGTCCCCGGTCCGGACGGGCCGGAGGTGGTGTCCGGGCGAATCGACCGGCTGGTGATCACCGGCGACGCCGTCCTGGTGGTCGACTTCAAGACCAACCGGCCGGCACCGGCGAGCGTCGATGCCGTTCCGGAAGCATACCGGCGCCAGATGCGCACCTACCGGACCCTGCTCGCCGACCTTTATCCAGACCGACGGATACGGTGCGCACTGGTGTGGACCGACGGTCCCCGCCTGATGGAGCTGCCCTGACCCCCCGGTGCGATCGCCTGGGCAGCCGCCGACTTCCGCGCCGCCGTGCGGCGATGCTTGACCCCCCAACCGCGCGTTCCTAGATTCTGCCGGAACGCATTCTTGGAGAGGATGACTCGATGGCGACGGTCCCGGTATCCGACGGCTCCTTCGACGACGACGTGCTGAAGTCAGACAAGCCCGTGGTCGTGGACTTCTGGGCAGAATGGTGCGGGCCCTGCAAGATGATCGCCCCCGCGTTGGAGGAGATCTCGAGCGAGCTCGGCGACAAGGTCACGGTCGCCAAGGTCAACATCGACGACAACCCCAAGACCCCCGCCGCCTACGGGGTCCGGGGCATTCCGACCCTGATGCTGTTCAAGGACGGCCAAGTGGCCGCCATGAAGATCGGCGCACTCCCGAAGGGCGATCTCAAGGCCTGGATCGAGTCGTCGATCTGATACCCATAAGCGTGTGTGCGACGCTTACGGCCTCGCTTCGGCGAGGCCGTTTTGTTTTTGGGCGCCCGTCACGATAGGAATTCCAGGCCAGTCCTGCCCCTGGCGTGCCTGTCCGGAATGACGGCAGAGGGGCAGCAAGCGGCCGGCGCTCTCCCCTCCCTTCTCGCCGTTCCGGACGGATTGGCCCGGCGCAGCCGCGCCGGTCACCCGTGGTCGGCGAGCACCTTGCCGGCGAGGTACAGCGAGCCGGCGATCAGCACCCGGCCGCCGGGCCGCGGGTCCGCGCCGGCCCGGGCCACCGCCTCGGCCACGCTGGCCGCCGTGGTGGCGGGAACCCCGGCGTCGCGGGCCGCGGCCGCCGCGTCCTCGGCGCTGAGCGACGCCTGCTCGCCCGGGATCGTCACGGTGGCGACGCTGTCGACCAGCCCGGCGAAGTGCCGCAGGTAACCGCGCGGATCCTTGGTGTTCAGCATGCCGAGGATCAGGTGGACCGGCGCCTCGGGGTCGGCCCGCCGCCAGCCCGCGACATGCTCGCCGATCGCCCGGCCGGCGTCCTCGTTGTGGCCGCCGTCGAGCCACAGCGACCAGTCCGGCCGCACCCGGGCGAGCAGCGGCCCGCGGGTCAGCCGCTGCAGGCGCGCCGGCCAGGTCGCGCTCAGCAGGCCGCGGGCCCGGTCGACCGGCGCGTTGGCCAGCTCCGCGGCAACCGTCCGGCAGACGGCCAGCGCCAGTGCGGCGTTGCCGATCTGGTGCGCCCCCGGCAGCGCCGGCCGCGGCAGGGTCTCGCGCACCCCGTCCATCTCGAACACCAGGCGCTCGCCCTCCAGCCGGGCCGAGAACTCCCGGCCCCAGCGGGTCAGCGGGGCGCCGACCTCGGCGGCCCGCGCCTCGATCACCGCGAGCGCCCGCGGGTCCTGGATACCGATCACGCCCGGCACGCCAGGCTTCAGGATGCCCGCCTTCTCGAACGCGATCAGCTCCAGCGTGTCACCGAGATACTGCTGGTGGTCGATCGACACCGGCGCAATGGCGGCGGCGGCCGGCCGGCCGACCACGTTGGTGGCGTCGAACCGGCCGCCGAGGCCGACCTCCAGCACCAGCGCGTCGGCCGGGGTGCGGGCGAACGCCAGCAGGGCGGCCGCCGTGGTGATCTCGAACAGGGTGATCGGGGCGTCGGCGTTGACCGCCTCGCACTCCTCCAGGATCTCGGCGAACGACGGGTCGTCGATCTCGCGGCCGGCCAGCACGATACGCTCGTTGAACCGCACCAGATGCGGCGAGGTGTAGGCGTGCACCCGGTGGCCGGCGGCCTCGAGGATCGCCCTGGTATAGGCGCAGGTCGAGCCCTTGCCGTTGGTCCCGGCGACGTGGATCACCGGCGGCAGCGCGCGCTCCGGATTGCCGAGGGCGTCCAGCAGGCCCTGCATCCGGCCGAGCGACAGGTCGATCGCCTTCGGGTGCAGCCTCAGCAGGCGCTCGAGGATGGTCTCGGGGGCGACGGAAAGCGGTGCGACGATCGGAGGATCCTCCGGTCAGGGGCCGGCACGCCGCCGGCCCGGCATGTGAACCCTAGCGGGGGTCGTCGGGCGGCGCCTTCGTATCCGCGACGCGCTCCGTCGCTTTCCCGCCGTCCTTGCCGGACGCCCCGTCCTTCTCGGTCCCGGCCCTTTCACCCGCGGACTTGCCCGTCCCGGCTTGGGCGGCCTCCGGGTTGCCGGCCTCGGCGCGGGCTGGGATCTCCAGGTCCGGCTGCGGCATCGCCACGATCTGCGCTACCGGCCCGGGCCGCATCAGCAGCCGCAGGATGCGGGCCAGGGTGGCCTTCAGCTCCTTGCGCGACACCACGGCGTCGACCATGCCGTGCTCCAGCAGGTACTCGGCCTTCTGGAAGCCGTCGGGCAGCTGCTCGCGGATGGTCTCCTGGATCACCCGCTGGCCGGCGAAGCCGATGATCGAGCCCGGCTCGGCCAGGTGGATGTCGCCCAGCATCGCGAACGACGCGGTGACGCCGCCGGTGGTCGGGTCGGTCAGCACCACGACGAACGGCAGCCCCTTCTCCTTGAGGCGGTCGACCGCGGCGACCGTGCGCGGCATCTGCATGAGCGACAGGATGCCTTCCTGCATTCGCGCCCCGCCCGAGGACGGAAACACCACCAGGGCGGCGTCCTGGGTCTCGGCCAGCCGGGCGGCGCGGACCAGGGCGTCGCCGACGCCGGTGCCCATGGAGCCGCCCATGAAGCCGAAGTCGAACACCGCCGCGACCGTCACGATCCCGCCGACCGTGCCGTGCGCCACCACCATGGCGTCGCCGCGCCCGGTCTTGGCCTGGGCCTCGCGCAGCCGGTCGGAGTAGCGCTTGCTGTCGCGGAACTTCAGCGGGTCGACCGCCGGCCGCGGCAGCTCGATGGTGTCGTACTTGCCGTCGTCGAACAGGATCTTCATCCGCTCGACCGGCCCGATCCGCAGGTGGTGGCCGCATTCCGGGCAGACGTGCAGGTTCTGCTCCAGGTCGCGGTGGAAGATCATCTGCCCGCAGGCGACGCATTTGTGCCAGAGGTTGTCCGGCACCTCGCGGCGCACCAGCGCCTGGATCTTCGGCAGGACCGTGTTGGTGATCCAGTTCATGGGCGTGCCCCCGTCAAGCGTCCCAGGACCTCCGTCCCCGCATCGTGGGTCCCGGCTCCGCCGCGCCGGCCGCGCGTCGGTCCGGGATGAGGACGGAAGAGCGAAACATCCCCGAAGCCCTCATCCCGGCCGCAGCGGCAGAGCCGCGGAGAGCCGGGACCCACGGGGGCATTCGACGGTGTGTGCCTCCCGCCGATCATGCGTGCGGTGCCGGTCGCCGCGCGCCGCGCACGCCGTCGGCGAGGCCGCGCACGAAGCCGAGGGTATCGGACACCGTCGCCTCGGTCGCCCGGCCCTCGTGGTCGAGCGAGGCCTTGATGGTCTTGACCACCGCCGTTCCGACGATGGCGCCGTCGGCGCAGCGCGCGATGCCGGCCGCCTGCTCCGGGGTGGTGATGCCGAAGCCGACGCAGACCGGCAGGTCGGTGTGCCGCTTCAGCCGCTCGACCGCCTTGGTCACCAGGTCGGTCGGCACCTCGGCGGTGCCGGTGATGCCCATGATCGAGACGTAGTACACGAAGCCCGCGGTGTTCTTGAGTACCGCCGGCAGCCGCACGTCGTCGGTGGTCGGGGTCGCCAGCCGCACGAAGCCGAGGCCCCTGGCCAGCGCCGGCAGGCAGAGCTCGCGGTCCTCCTCCGGCGGCAGGTCGACCACGATCAGCCCGTCGACGCCGGAGGCCAGCGCATCCTCGATGAACCGGTCGACCCCGTAGCTGTAGATCGGGTTGTAGTACCCCATCAGGATCATCGGCGTGTCCTGGTCGCCGGCCCGGAACGCCCGCACCATCTCCAGCACGCCCGTCAGGGTCATGCCGGCCTTCAGGGCCCGCTGGCTCGACTCCTGGATCGCCGGGCCGTCGGCCATCGGGTCGGTGAACGGCATGCCGAACTCGATCATGTCGGCGCCGGCGCCCGGCAGGCCCTTCAGGATCGCCAGGCCGGTCTCGAAATCCGGGTCGCCGGCGCTGACGAATATCCCCAGCGCGCCGCGGCCCTCGGCCCTGAGCGCCGCGAACTTCGCATCGATGCGGGAGACCCCCGCCTTACCCCTGGCGTCGCTCACAGCAGCCCCATCTTCTCGAGCTTCGGCATGACCGCGTCCATGTCCTTGTCGCCGCGGCCGCACAGGTTCATCACCACGATCTGGTCCTTCGGGCGGTCGCCGATGAAGGTGCCGACATGGGCCAGGGCGTGGCTCGGCTCGAGCGCCGGGATGATGCCTTCCTTGCGGGTGCACAGGGCGAAGGCGCGCAGCGCGTCCTCGTCGTTGGCGGCCACGTACTTCACCCGGCCGATGTCGTTCAGCCAGGAATGCTCGGGGCCGATGCCGGGATAGTCGAGGCCGGCCGAGATCGAGTGCGCCTCGGTGATCTGGCCGTCGTCGTCCTGCAGCAGGTAGGTGCGGTTGCCGTGCAGCACGCCCGGCCGGCCGCCGTTCAGCGAGGCCGCGTGCTTGCCGCTGTTCAGCCCGAGGCCGCCGGCCTCGACGCCGATGATCTCGACGTCGGTGTCGTCCAGGAACGGGTGGAACAGCCCCATGGCGTTGGAGCCGCCGCCGATGCAGGCGACCAGGGTGTCCGGCAGCCGGCCCTCGGCCGCCATCATCTGCTGCTTCACCTCGATGCCGATGATCGACTGGAAGTCGCGGACCATCGCCGGGTACGGGTGCGGGCCGGCGACCGTGCCGATGATGTAGAAATGCGTCTCGGCCTTGGAGACCCAGTAGCGCAGGGCCTCGTTCATGGCGTCCTTCAGGGTGCCGGAGCCGGAGGTCACCGGGTGCACCTTGGCGCCGAGCAGGCGCATGCGGTCGACGTTCGGCTTCTGGCGCTCGACGTCCTCGGCGCCCATGAAGACCTCGCACTCCATGCCGAACAGCGCGCAGGCGGTGGCGGTCGCCACGCCGTGCTGGCCGGCGCCGGTCTCGGCGATGATCCGGGTCTTGCCCATGCGCTTGGCGAGCAGCGCCTGGCCCATGACGTTGTTGATCTTGTGGGCGCCGGTGTGGTTCAGCTCGTCGCGCTTGAAGTACAGTTTGGCGCCGCCGAAGTGCTCGGTCAGGCGCTCGGCGAAGTACAGCGGGCTCGGCCGGCCGATGTAGTGGGTGTGGTAGTAAGCGATCTGGCGCTGGAACTCCGGATCGGCCTTGGCCTCCTCGTACGCCTTCTCGACGCTGAGGATCAGCGGCATCAGCGTCTCGGCGACGTAGCGTCCGCCGAAGATCCCGAAATGCCCGTCGGCGTCCGGTCCGGCGCGCAGGCTGTTGGGTTGGGCCGTGGCGGCCATGGAACGCCCTCTCGTTTCGCGCGGTCTGTGTCCGTCCCCGGTCTTAAGGCCGCATGCCCGGCGGTGCAAGGGGGCGCACGGCGCGAGGGGCGGCGGTCCGGCGCTACCCCGCCTTCGCCGCCGCCACGAAGCCGCGGATCTTGTCCGGGCTCTTCACCCCCGGCCGGTCCTCGACCCCCGAGGAGGTGTCGACCGAGCGCACCCCGGTCAGGCGGATCGCCTCGGCGACGTTGCCGGCGTTCAGCCCGCCGGCCAGGGTCCAGGGCGTCGCCAGGACCAGCCCCTCCAGCAGGTGCCAGTCGAACGACAGCGCGTTGCCGCCCGGCAGGGCGCCGGCCATGTCCTTCGGCGGCCTGGCGTCGAACATGATGCGGTCGGCGACGCCGTCATAGGCCTGCGCCGCCTCGACGTCGGCCCGGTCGGCGACGCTGAGCACCTTCATCACCGGCAGGCCGGTGCGCGCCTTGATCTCGGCGACCCGCTCCGGGCTCTCCTTGCCGTGGAGTTGCAGCAGGTCGATCACCCCGGTCGCGGCCACCGCGTCGACCAGCGCGTCGTCGGCGTCGACCAGCAGCGCCACCCGGGTGATCCCGGCCGGCAGCTCGCGCGCCAGTTCGACGGCCCGCTCCGGCGTCACCGCGCGCGGGCTCCTCGGGAAGAACACGAAGCCGACCATGTCGGCCCCGGCCTCGCCCGCGGCACGGGCCGCGACCGGGTCGTTGATGCCGCAGATCTTGACCAGGACGCCGGTCATCCCATCGTTTCCGCGGCGATATCCAGGGCGATCACCCGGGCGGCCCCGGCCGGATCGTCGGCCCGGGTGATCGGCCGCCCGATCACCAGGTAGTCGGCGCCGGCGGCGACCGCCCGGCCGGGCGTCATCACCCGCTTCTGGTCGTCGTCGCCGCTGCCGGCCGGCCGGATGCCGGGCACCACCAGCAGGAAGTCCGGGCCGCAGGCCGCCCGGATCGCGGCGATCTCCAGTGGCGAGCACACGACGCCGTCGCAGCCGGAATCCTGCGCCAGCCGCGCCAGCCGCACCACCTGCTCGGCCGCCGGGCCGCGCTGCCCGACCGCCTCCAGGTCGCCGTCGTCCAGGCTGGTCAGCACCGTCACCGCGATCAGCTTGGGCCGGGCGATCCCGACCGACTCGGCGGTCTCGCGGTTGGCCTCCACCGCCGCCCGCATCATCGCGCCGCCGCCGGCGGCGTGGACGTTCAGGATCAGCGGCCGGCAGGCCGCGACCGCCGAGCGCACCGCACCGGCCACGGTGTTCGGGATGTCGTGGTACTTCAGGTCCAGGAACAGCGGCGTCGTGCCGGCGACCGCCCGGATGCCGTCGGGGCCCTGGGCGTTGAAGAACTCCATGCCGAGCTTGATGCCGCCGACCGAGTCGCCGAGCCGCTCGGCGAGGCCGATGGCGACGCCGCGGTCCGGGGTGTCGATGCCGACGAGGATGCGGTCCTTCGGCCGGATCGGCGCCTTGGACTGGATCGGAAAACGTGTCATGCGGCCTTCCCGGGGCGCCGGTCGACCAGGGCCGGGCGGCGCTCCGCCGGCACGGCGCGGGCCCGGATCTCCTCCTCGCGGATGCGCATGACGGCGATCTCGCGCTCCAGGTCCTCGGCGCGCCTCTCCGCCCGATCCGCGCGCCGCTTGTGCCCGAGTTCGCCGGCCCAGGCGATCACCTCGCCGATCAGCAGCCCCAGCCCGAGCGCCGGCAGCACCACCAGCGACAGCGACACCTCGATCTCGCCCGGAACCGGCCACAGCCTGATCGGCACGGCGTCCAGGTTGGAGACCGCGAACAGGATCACCAGCACGGTGATCGGGAACACGACCACGAACGACACCGCCCGGACCGCCCAGTTGCGTCGCGCCATGCTCTGTCTCCTCGCCTCGCTCGCTCGCCGCGCACCATATCGGCGGCCCCGTCCCCGGGCAATGCGGCGGCTTGGACAACGCCGCACCGGCCCGCTAGCCTTTCCGGAAAATGGGGCCTGCCGGGGGACATGCCAATGCCGCATCGTCCCGGGACCGGCCCCCCGAGACAGGGAGGTGGCCGGTGCACGGCCTGTTCGCGACGCCCGACATCGCGCGGGAGGACCGGCCCGACGGCAGCGTCCTGCTCCGTTCGCGCACCCCGCTCGGCGCCTTTCCGCCGACGCTCTGCCATCATCTCGAGGCACGCGCCGCCGAGCACCCGGACCGCGTCTTCCTGGCCGAGCGCGACGGCGACGGCTGGCGCGGCATCGGCTTCGGCGAGATGCGCCGCCGGGCCCGCGGCCTGGCCCAGGCGCTGATCGACCTGGGGCTCGCGGTCGGCGACCCGGTCCTGGTGATCTCCGACAACGCCATCGACCACGCGGTGGTGCAGTTCGCGGCGCTGTACGCCGGCCTGCCGGTGTGCCCGGTGTCGACCGCCTACGCCGTCGGCGCCGGCGAGTTCGCCCGGCTCAGGGCGGTGGCCGGCCGATTGCGGCCGCGGGCGGTCTATGCCGCCGATCCCGAGCGCTTCGGCCGGGCGATCGCCGCCCTCGGCCTCGACGGCGAGGTGCCGGTGCTCGACCCGGAAACCGTCGGTGCGCTCGCCGAGACGCCGGAGACCGCGGCGGTCGACGCCCGGCTGGCCGGACTCGGCCCGGAGACCGTCGCCAAGGTGCTGTTCACCTCGGGCTCGACCGGCGGGCCGAAGGGCGTGATCAACACCCACCGCATGCTGTGCGCCAACCAGCAGATGCTGGCGCAGATCTGGCCGTTCCTGACGCGCCGGCCGCCGGTGCTGGTCGACTGGATGCCGTGGAGCCACACCTTCGGCGGCAACCACAACCTCAACATGGCGCTGGCCCGCGGCGGCACCCTGCACATCGACACCGGCCGGCCGGTGCCGTCGGACATCGGCCGGACCGTCGAGAACCTGCGGTCGGTGTCGCCGACCCTGTACCTCAACGTGCCGCGCGGCTACGACGCGCTGCTGCCGTACCTGGAGGCCGACGCCGACCTGCGCGACCGGTTCTTCGCCGAGCTCGACCTGCTGTTCTACGGCGGCGCCAGCCTGCCGCAGAGCCTGCGCGAGCGGCTGGAGGCGCTCGGGCTGGCGGCGACCGGCCGGCGGCCGACGGTCACCACCGGCTACGGCTCGACCGAGACCGCGCCGCTGGCGATCGGCGCCCACCACCCGACCGAGCACACCGGGGTGATCGGGGTGCCGGTGCCCGGCTCCGAAGTGCTGCTGCGGCCGGAGACCGGCAAGCTGTCGGTCGCCATGCGCGGGCCGCACATAACCCCCGGCTACCTGAACGACCCGGAGCGCACCGCCGAGGCGTTCGACGAGGAGGGGTTCTGGAAGAGCGGCGACGCGGTCCGGATGACCGACCCGGACCGGCCGGAGGCCGGCCTGGTGTTCGACGGCCGGCTGGCCGAGGACTTCAAGCTGCTGACCGGCACCTGGGTCGCCGCCGGCACCCTCAGGCTGGCCGCCATCGCCGCCTGCGCGCCGGTCGCCCAGGACGTGGTGGTTGCCGGTCAGGACCGGAACAGCATCGCCATCCTGGTCTTCCCGAACCTCGGGGAGTGCGCCCGGATCGCCGGGCTGCCGAAGGAAACCGACCCGGCCACGGTGCTGGCCCACCCGGCGGTGCGCGAGACCGTCCGCAGGGGCCTGGCGGCGCACAATGCCGCCTATCCCTCGTCCAGCACCGCGATTACCCGGGCCCTGCTGCTGACCGAGCCGCCGGACGTCGAGTCCGGCGAGATCACCGACAAGGGCTACATCAACCAGCGCGGCGCCCTGGAGCGCCGGGCCGCCGACGTCGAGGCGCTGTACGCCGAGCCGCCGGGCGAGGCGGTGATCGTGGCCTGAGCGCCCCTGTTCTCGCAGCGCAGTCTTCCCGGAGCCCCGATGCCCCTGCACGAGACCGACTTCGGCACCGTCGAGACCCTGGAGTGGGGCGACGGCGAGGACCTGGTGGTGCTGCTGCACGCGCTGGCCGCCGGCCCCTGGGGCTTCGGGCCGCTGGCCGAGCGGCTGCTGCGCCCGGGCCGGCGGATCGTGGCCCCCGCCCTGCACGGCTACGGCGGCACCCGGGTGGCCGGCGCCGACCATCCGGTGCAGGCGCATCTGGCGGTGGCGCGCTGGGCGCTGCGGTCCGGCGGCCGGCCGGTCCTGCTGTTCGGCCATTCCATGGGCGGACTGACGGCGCTGCTGGCGGCCGCCGGCCGCGACGACCTGGCGGCGCTGGTGCTGTTCGAGCCGATCGTCCACGCCTCGCTCGACCGCGACGACCCCGAGGACCGGGCGCTCGGCGCCCTGGAGCGCGGGATGATCCGGCGGATCCGCGAGGGCGTCGACCGCGGCGACCCGGAGCCGGCGCTGGCCGCCTTCATCGAGGCCTGGAACGAGGCCCGCTGGGGCGCCCTGCCGCCGAAGCTGCGCGAGCGGCTGCTGGCCGACGCCGAGCGGCTGGCGGTCGAGACCGCGACGGTCGCCGACTACACGCTGCCGGCCGGCTTCTGGCCGACGGTCACGACCCCGACCACGGTGCTGTACGGCGACCGCTCGATGGCGCTGGCCGCCCGCTTCGCACAACGGCTGGCGCAGCGCCTGCCGACCGCGCGGGCGTGCTGCCTGCCCGGACTCGGCCACATGGCGCCGGCGCTGGCGGCCGACGCCGTGGCGACGGCGGTCGAGGAAGCGCTGGCCGCCCGGACCTGACCGGCTACCCGGCCAGCCGCCGCATCCAGGCCGCGGTCGCCGCCGCGTCCGGGCCGCCGAGCGCGTCGAGCGCCGCGACCACGCCGCCGCGGTCGGCCTCGCCCTTGTTCTGCGACAGCTTGGCCTTGGCCTCCAGGCGCTCGACCGGCAGCCGGAACGCGACGATGCCCTTCATCATCCGCTCGAGCAGGCCCGGCGCCATCTTGCCCAGGGTCCAGGGCTGCTTCGGCGCCAGCGCCGCCTCGTGCACCGCCGACAGATCGGCCAGCAGGCGCTCGACCTCGGCCGGCTCGGCGACGGGCTGCAGCGGGCCGGACGCGTGCACCGCGACGTAGTTCCAGGTCGGCACCTGGTTCTCCGCTTCGTACCAGTCCGGCGAGACGTAGGCGTTCGGACCGGAGAACACCAGCGTCGCCCTGACCGGGGCCTCGGCGGTCGATCCCGCGATCAGGCCGGCCGTCGGATTGGCCCTGGAGACGTGGCCGCGCAGGGTCAGGTCGTCTCCATCCGCGTCCAGCAGCACCGGCAGGTGGGTGATCTCGAGTTCGCCACGGGCGGTCGCCACCACCAGCAGGGCGAACGGGTTGGCGCGCATGGTCTCGAGGGTCGCATCGCGGTCTTCGAGCCGGAAGGCGGGCGGGATGTACATCGCTGTCACCGTTGGCGGCGGATGGAACGGCGGTTCGCTTACGCGCCATTTGGTCGTATCATGAGGGCCAAAGTCGACTCATACATGGGGCCAAGGAATGGCGGACGCCTTGCCGGTCTGGAGCGTGTTCCAGGTCGACCGCGCCGAGACCACGCCGATGCAGGAGCAGATCGCCGCGTTCTTCCGCCGGGCGATCGCCGACGGCCGCCTCGGGCCCGGCGCGCGGCTGCCCTCGACCCGCAGCCTGGCCGAGCAGATGGCGGTGGCGCGCAACACCGTCAGCCTGGCCTACGAGCGGCTGGCGGCGGAGGGCTATGTCGAGGGCCGGCGCGGCGGCGGCACCCGGGTGGCGCGCGACCTGCCGGACCTGACGCCGACGGTCCCGCCGGCCGCCCGCGCGATGCCGGTCGAGCGGCCGCCGGTGCGGCTGGCCCGGGCCGCCCGGATCATGCTGGACGAGCGGGTCGGCACCGCCGGCTCCGGTTCCGGCGCGATCCCGGAACCCCTGCAGCCCGGCCGGCCGGGCCTGGACGCGTTCCCGGGGCGGGTGTGGGCGCGGCTGGCCGGCCGGTTCTGGCGCGAGACCCCGGCCACCGACTTCGGCTACGGCGACCCGGCCGGGCATCCGGTGCTGCGCCAGGCGCTGGCGCGCTATCTCGGCGCGTTCCGTGGCCTGTCGCTCGACCCCGACGCGATCATCGTCACCTCCGGCGCCCAGCAGGCCATCGACCTGGTGGCGCGCGCCCTGCTCGACCCGGGCGACGCGGTGGTGCTGGAGGAGCCGTGCTATCCCGGCCTGCGCGGGCCGATGGCGGCGACCGGCGCCCGGCTGGTGCCGGTGCCGGTCGACGGCGAGGGGCTGGACGTGGCGGCGGCCCGGCGGGCGGCGGGCGACGCCCGGCTGGTGACGGTGACCCCGACCCATCACTTCCCGCTCGGCGTGACCCTGTCGCTGGCCCGGCGGCGCGCGCTGGTCGACTGGGCCGGCGCGGTCGGCAACGACGGGACCGGCGCCGGCGGGCCGTGGGTCCTGGAGGACGACTACGACGGCGAGTTCCGCTACGGCGGCAAGCCGGTGCCGCCTTTGAAGGCGCTCGACGGGGCCGGACGCGTGCTCTACGTCGGCACCGTCTCGAAGGCGCTGGCGCCGGCGCTGCGCATCGGCTTCGTCGCCGCGCCCTCGCCGCTGGCCGAGCCGCTGGTCCGGCTGCGCGGGCATTTCGACCGGCAGCCGGCGCTGGACGCCCAGGTGATCCTGGCGCGCTTCCTGGACGACGGCCACATGGCCGGGCACCTGCGCCGGATGCGCACCCTGTACCGCGACCGCCGCGACGCCCTCGCCGACGCGCTGGAGGCCGCCCTCGGCCCGCGGGCCCGGGTCGAGCGGCCGGAGACCGGCATCAACCTGACGGTCGACCTGGAGGGCGGGCCGGGCGATCGGGCGGTGGTCGAGGCGGCGCGGGCGCGCGGCGTGTCGCCGGCGCCGCTGTCGGGCTTCTACCGGGAGGCCGCCCGCCGCAACGGACTGCTGATCGGCTTCGCGTCGCTGCCGCGGGCGCGCGCCGGCTGGGCGGCGCGGATGGTGCGCGAGGCGATCGACGCGGCCGGGCGCGGGGCGGCGGGCCGGTAGTCCCGGAGCCATACCCCCTCGCCTCATCCCGGACCGGGCCGCGAACAGCGGTACGGATCCGGGACCGGTCTGGTCACGGGTGTCGCATGCCCCGTCGCGGGCAATCGACAGGTCCCGGTTCGGCTCACCCGCTCGCGCAGGCGCTCCGCCCGGGATGAGGACGGAAGGAACAGGTGACGCGACGCCTAGGTATTCAGCTTGTCGCGCAGCAGCTTGCCGGTCTTGAAGAACGGGACGTACTTCGACTCCACCTTCACGGCCTCCCCGGTGCGGGGGTTGCGGCCGACCCGGGCGTCGCGACGCTTGACGGAGAACGCGCCGAAGCCGCGCAGTTCCACGCGGTCGCCGCGAGCCAGGGCGTTGGAGATCTCGTCGAAAATCGTCGACACGATCCGCTCGACGTCCCGCTGAAACAGGTGCGGGTTGGCTTCCGCCAGCCGTGCGATCAATTCTGACTTCGTCATGATCGCGAACCTCCGCGATTCCCAGTCGCGAAGCGGCCGGCGCACTGTCGTCGGTGCACGAACCCGCCCCATAGCAGACATTGCCAGCGAAGCGAGGATGCGTCAAGCGTAAGTATCTCTAATAGAACCGTTTTTCGAACAACATGGCATGCAAGGAATCGGAAAGGGCCGCCCACCTCGCGGCAGACGGCCCCTCCGGACTCCCGGAACGACTGGAATCAGTCGCCCTGGCGGCCCTTCTCTTCCTTCTGGCGGAGTGCGGCACCCAGGATATCACCCAGGCTGGCCCCGCTGTCGGAGGAACCGTACTCGGCCATCGCCTGCTTCTCCTCGGCAACCTCGCGGGCCTTGATGGAGAGCGTGACCTTGCGGCTCTTGCTGTCGATGTTGGTGACCTTGGCGTCGACCTTCTCACCGACCGCGAAACGCTCCGGCCGCTGGTCCTGACGGTCGCGCGCCAGGTCCGACTTGCGGATGAAGCCGGTCATGCCGTCGCTCAGGCTGACCTCGATGCCGCCATCGGTGATCTGGGTGACCGTGCAGGTCACCACGCCGCCCTTCTTCAGGCCGGCGGCGCCGGCCGCGAACGGATCGCTGGTCAGCTGCTTGATGCCCAGCGAGATGCGCTCCTTCTCGGTGTCCACGTCCAAGACCTTGGTCTTGACCATGTCGCCCTTCTTGAAGGTCTGGATCGCCTCCTCGCCCGGGGTCTCCCAGTCGATGTCGGACAGGTGCACCATGCCGTCGATCTCGCCCGGCAGGCCGACGAACAGACCGAACTCGGTGATGTTCTTGACCTCGCCCTCGATCTCGGTGCCGGCCGGGAACTTCTCCGCGAACTCGTCCCACGGATTGCCCATGCACTGCTTGAGACCGAGCGAGATCCGGCGCTTGTTCGGGTCGACGTCCAGGATCATCACCTCGACCTCCTGGGAGGTGGAGACGATCTTGCCCGGATGGACGTTCTTCTTGGTCCAGCTCATCTCGGAGACGTGCACCAGGCCCTCGATCCCCGGCTCCAGCTCCACGAAGGCGCCGTAGTCGGTGATGTTGGTCACGCGGCCGGTGAACTTGGTGCCGACCGGGTACTTGAGCTCCACGCCCTCCCACGGATCGGCCTCGAGCTGCTTCATGCCGAGCGAGATGCGCTGGGTCTCCGGGTTGAAGCGGATGACCTGCACCTTCACGGTCTGGCCGATCTGCAGGGCCTCGGTCGGGTGGTTGATGCGGCGCCACGCGATGTCGGTGACGTGCAGCAGGCCGTCGACGCCGCCCAGGTCCACGAACGCACCGTAGTCGGTGATGTTCTTGACCACGCCGGAGAGGATCATGCCCTCCTTCAGCGAGGCGACCAGCTCCGAGCGGGCCTCGGCGCGGCTCTCCTCGAGGACGGCGCGGCGCGACACCACGATGTTGCCGCGGCGGCGGTCCATCTTGAGGATCTGGAACGGCTGCGGGGTGCCGAGCAGCGGGCCGATGTCGCGCACCGGCCGGATATCGACCTGGGAGCCCGGCAGGAACGCCACCGCGCCCGACAGGTCGACGGTGAAGCCGCCCTTGACCCGGCTGAAGATCACGCCGGTCACGCGCTCGTTGCCGTTGAAGGCGTTCTCGAGCTGCGCCCAGGCCTCCTCGCGGCGGGCCTTGTCTCGGCTCAGCATCGCCTCGCCGTTGCGGTCCTCGAGGCGCTCGACATAGACCTCGACGGTGTCGCCGGCCTTCAGCTCGGACTTCTGGCCTGGGGAGGTGAACTCCTTGAGCGCCACCCGGCCCTCGGACTTCAGGCCGACGTCGATCAGGGCAAAATCGTTCTCGATGCCGACGATGACACCCTTGACCACACTGCCCTCGATCGACGGCACCTGGCCGAAGGATTCCTCGAGCAGGGCCTCGAAGTCTTCGGAAACGGCTGCGTTAGCCATGAACTCTCCTCAAAGCGTAAGGACGGCCGCGCAGGGCGCGTCCGTCGTCTCGGCGGCTCGGATCTGGATCGATAAGGCCCGATCCTGTCTCGGGCGGCCCGGGTCTCCGTCCCGGGCGTCGGCCGAAGTCCGCGGCCGCCGGGTTGGTGGTTGATGGGCCGGCCGGGCCCCATGCCGCGGTCGGCTTTGCTTCAGGTCCGGGCGTCGATCACCGCGAGGGCACGTTCGAGGACCTGCTCGGGGGTCAGATCGGTGGTATCGATCTCGACCGCGTCGTCGGCCTTGCGCATCGGCGCCACGGCCCGTCCGGAGTCACGTGCATCCCGCGCCTCGATCTCGGCGCGAACGCGCTCGTATATACTGGCCTCGCCGCGCGCAAGCAACTCTTCGTGGCGACGCCGCGCCCGTTCGTCGGTCGAGGCCACGATATAGAGCTTCACCGGCGCGTCCGGCAGCACCACGGTGCCGACGTCGCGGCCGTCGAGCACCGCGCCCGGTGGCGTCGCCGCGAACGCGCGCTGGAAGTCCAGCAGGGCCTGCCGGACCGCCGGGATCGCCGCCACCACCGACGAGGCGTTGCCGACCTCGGCGCTGCGCAGGTCGGGCGAGTCGAGCAGGGCGGCGTCCAGGCCGCGGGCCGCCCGCTCGGCGGCCACCGGGTCGGCGGGATCCTCGCCGGCCCGCAGCACCTGCAGCGCGGTGGCGCGGTACAGCCCGCCGGTGTCCAGGTGGCGCAAGCCGAGCCGGGCGGCCAGCGCCCGCCCGAGGGTTCCCTTGCCGGCGCCCGCCGGCCCGTCGATGGCAATGATCAAACCGTCGCCTCCCCTCATGCCGCCCCCCTCATGCCGCCCCCTTCATGCCGCCTCCGGGCCCGGGGCGATCGCCGCCCCGGCGCCGTTCATCAGATCCGCGAAGCCCGGGAACGACGTCGCGATGGCCGCGGCATCGTCGATCGCCAGGCCCTCCTCCGACACCATGCCCAGGACCAGGAACGCCATGGCGATCCGGTGGTCCAGGTCGACCGGGATGGTGACCCCGCCGGCCACGCCGTTGCCGCCGCCGTGCACGATCAGGTCGTCGCCCGCCACCTCGACCCGCACGCCGCAGTCGGCGAGGCCGCGGGCCATGGCGCCGAGCCGGTCGCTCTCCTTGACCCGCAGTTCCTCGAGGCCGCGCATGACGGTGGTGCCTTCGGCCATCGCCGCGGCGACCGCCAGGATCGGGTATTCGTCGATCATCGACGGCGCCCGATCCGCCGGCACCTCGATGCCCTGCAGGCGGCCGGCCCGCACGATCAGGTCGGCGACCGGCTCGCCGGCCTCGGTGCGCGGGTTCGCCAACGTGATGTCGGCCCCCATCTCCTTGAGCGTCTCGAACAGCCCGAACCGCAGCGGGTTGGTGCCGACCCCCGGCAGGGTGACCTCGGAGCCCTCGACCAGCAGCGCCGCCACCGCCGGAAACGCCGCCGAGGACGGGTCGGCCGGCACCACCACCGGCCGGCCGGTCAGCTCCGGCTGCCCGACCAGGGTGACCCGGCGGCCGCCGCCGTCGAGGGCCTCGACCCGGACCTCGGCGCCGAAATGCCGGAGCATAGTCTCGGTGTGGTCGCGGGTCGGCTTCGGCTCGATCACCGTTGTCTCGCCGGCCGCCCCGAGGCCGGCCAGCAGCACCGCCGACTTCACCTGGGCCGACGCCATCGGCAGGGTGTACTCGATCGGAACCAGCACCTCGGGGCCGATCACGGCACCCGGCAGGCGCCCGCCGGCCCGGGTCACGAATTGGACGCCCATCTGCGACAGCGGGGTCATCACCCGGCCCATCGGCCGGCGCCGCAGCGAGCCGTCGCCGGTGAAGAAGGTGGTGATCGGCTGCTGCGCCGCGACCCCCATCAGCAGCCGGGCACCGGTGCCGGCGTTGCCGCAGTCGATCACGTCGGCCGGCTCGTCGAGCCCCGAGACCCCGCGCCCGTGCACCCGCCAGACCCCGTCGGCCCCGCGCTCGACCGCGCAGCCGAACGCCTGCATCGCGGCGGCGGTCGCCAGCACGTCCTCGCCCTCCAGGAGGCCGGCGATCGTGGTCTCGCCGACCGCGAGGCCGCCGAAGATCAGCGAGCGATGCGAGATCGACTTGTCGCCGGGCACCCGGAGCGTGCCGGTCAGCGGGCGGGCGCGGCGGGACAGCAACGGTGTCGGCATCGGTTCCTCCGGGGCCGGGGCAGCCGGCCGGTTCTGAAGTCGCGGCGTCTTAGCATGGTCGGGCCCGGTGGGCGAGCCGGCGCCCCCAGCCGGCATCTGTGGCATCCGGCCGCTCCCGGGGCCCGAGAGAAATTAGCCTTTGACATGGGTTACCGAACGTGGATATTCCCGCGCCACGCCGCCCGCCGGGCGATTTTGCGGGCGGATCTGCCGTCGGAAGAATTCGGAGCGACGACGTGGTAAAGCCGGAATGGGGCATCAAGCGTCTCTGCCAGTCGTGCGGAGCTCGCTATTACGACTTCCTGCGCACGCCGATCGTGTGCCCGAGTTGCGGCACGACCTTCGATTCCGAGGCGGTGCTGAAGAGCCGGCGCGCGCGTCCGCTGCCGGTCGACGACCCGAAGCCGAAGGCCCGCAAGGAGACCGCCGAGGTCGAGGATGCGGAGGACGTCGACGACGAGGAGGAAGAGGAACTCGACGAGGAGGAGGCCACCCTCGACGAGGATGACCTCGGCGACGACGAGGACGAGGCGGACGAGCCCGTCAAGCGGCTGCCGGATGTCGACGTGGACGACGATGACGACGATGTCGACCTGGCCGACGACGACGAAGACGACCTTGCGCCGATCGAGGACGAGGAAATCGAGGCCGAGGAGGAGGATCGCTGATCCTTCGCCGGTGGGGGAGCAAGCCCCTTCACAAACCCCTTGATCGCCCGGTTCTGACCCGCTACACAGCGGGCTCTCCGGGAGACCGGGGCACCCAGTTTCCGGGGCCATAGCTCAGCTGGGAGAGCGCTACAATGGCATTGTAGAGGTCGGGGGTTCGATTCCCCCTGGCTCCACCAAGTTCCCGCAGGGCCCGAAGCCGACGCTTCGGGCCCTGCGTCGTTTCGGCTCCCGCTATCACCGCCGTTCCACGTTCACCCCGCGACCGAAGGCTCCTCGCGACGACTGATCGACCTTAGTTACTTGCATAATGAAAGTGACTGATCCACCTTCACCGCATGCAGCGCACCTCGTTCGGATCCATGGCCTGCCCGATCGCCCGCTCGCTGGAGCGGGTCGGCGAGTGGTGGAGCATGCTGATCCTGCGCGACGCGCTGCGCGGCACGACCCGGTTCGACGACTTCCAGGCCGGCCTCGGGATCGCCCCGAACATGCTGTCGCGGCGGCTCAAGGCGCTGGTCGCGGCCGGGCTGCTGGAGAAACGCCGGTACTCCGATCGCCCGCCGCGCTACGAGTACGTCCCGACCGAATGCGGCCGCGACTTCCGCCCGGTGCTGCAGACCCTGCTGGCCTGGGGCAACCGGCACTTCGCGCCGGACGGCCCGCGCGTGCGTATCGTCGACACCGAGACCGGCGAGACCGCCGAACCGATCGTCGTCGACCGCCGGACCGGCCGGCCGTTGAGCGACCCGGTGTTCCGCACGGTCTACGGCCGACCGGCCGGGCAGCCGCAGGACGGCACCGCTTGAACGCCGGCCCCGATCCCGCAGTCGCCGCCGCGCCGCTGCAGTCGGCGATGAGCGAGCGCACCCGCCGCCTGCTGCACGACCCGATCCTGCCGCTGCTGCTGCGCATGGCCTGGCCGAACATCCTGATCATGCTGGCCCAGGCCGCCACCGGGCTGATCGAGACCTGGTGGGTGTCGCATCTCGGCACCGCCGCGCTGGCCGGCATGGCGCTGGTGTTCCCGCCGCTGATGCTGACCCAGATGATCTCGGCCGGCGCCATGGGCGGCGGCATCTCCTCGGCGATCGCCCGGGCGCTCGGCGGTGGCCGGCAGGACGAGGCCGACGCCCTGGTGCTGCACGCGGTGATCGTCAACCTCGCCATCGGGCTGGCGGTGTCGGCGACCTTCCTGCTGTGGGGCCGGGCGATCTTCGCGCTGCTGGGCGGCGAGGGCGCGGCGCTCGACGCCGCGGTGACCTACGCCAACGTGGTGTTCGCCGGCAACGCCCTGCTGTGGCTGCTGAACGGGCTGGCCAGCGTGATCCGCGGCACCGGCAACATGCTGGTGCCGGCGCTGGTGATCTGCGCCGGCGTGGTGCTGCTGGTGCCGCTGTCGCCGGTGCTGATCTTCGGGCTCGGCCCGCTGCCGGGGCTCGGCATCGCCGGCGGCGGGATGGCGCTGGTGCTGTTCTACGCCGGCGGCACCGCGGTGCTCGGCTGGTACATCCTGTCGGGCCGCAACCTCGCCCGGTTCCGCTGGGTGGCGCCGCGCTGGCCGCTGTTCCGGGCGATCCTGCGGGTCGGCGCGGTCGGGGCCGTCACCTCGCTGCAGACCAACGTCACCATCGCCCTGCTGACCGCCCTGGTAGCCGGGGCCGCCGGCACCGCCGCGGTCGCCGGCTTCGGCACCGCGGTCCGGCTGGAGTACCTGCTGGTGCCGCTGGTGTTCGGCCTGGGTGCGCCCGTAGTGGCGCTGGTCGGGACCAATGTCGGGGCCGGCCGGGACGCGCGGGCGCTGCGGATCGCGCTGACCGCCGGGGCGATCGCCTTCGTCATGACCGAGAGCATCGGCCTGGCGGCGGCGGTCTGGCCGGAGGCGTGGCTGTCGCTGTTCAGCGCCGAGCCGGACATGCTGGCGGCCGGCAGCGCCTATCTGCGCAGCGTCGGCCCGGTCTACGGCTTCTTCGGGCTGGGGCTGGTGCTGTACTTCGCGTCGCAGGGCGCCGGCCAGCTCGTGTGGCCGCTCGGCATCGGCTTCCTGCGGCTGGCGATCGCCACCGGCGGCGGCTGGCTGGCGCTGACCGCGACCGGTTCGCTCGACTGGCTGTTCGCGGCCGCCGCCGCCGCGCTCGTGGTGTACGGCGCGACCCTCGGCCTCGCGGTGCGCTCCGGCGTCTGGTTCCGCCGGTCACGGTAGTCCTGGCCGGTAGCCGGGGGCGGCACCCCGCCGCCCCCGAATCTCCGCGGTCAGTTGTGCTTCATGCCGCCCATGTGCTTCTTGCCGCCGGCGCCGATCGCCTCGACGGTGAAGGTCACCTCGACGGTCCCGGCGTTCTCGAAGGTCAGGGTGCCGGTGAAGCTGTCGCCCTGCTTCAGCATCTTCTTCAGGCCGATGAACATCAGGTGATAGCCGCCCGGTTCCAGCGCGACCTCGCCGCCGGCCGGCAGGATCAGCCCGTCCGGCAGCGGCCGCATGGTCATGACCCCGTTGTTCATGGCCATGCTGTGGATCTCGGTGGTGTCGGCGATCTCGGCGGTGGCCGACACCAGGCGGTCGTCGGCGGCGCCCTTGTTGGCGATGGCGACGAACCCGCCGGCGACCTTGGCGCCGTGCGGTGTGGCGCGGGCCCAGGGATGATCGAGGGTCAGGTCGCCGACCCTGAAGTCGTGCGCCCCGGCGGTGCCGGTGGCGACGACCAGCAGGGCGAGGGCGGCGGCGAAGGCGCGCGCGGCGCGCCGCAGAGTGGACAGGGAGGTCATGTCGGACTCCTTCCGAGGGACCGCGCGCCGCTCCGAAGGGCCGCGGTCCGAGTGCAACGATACGCGAGAGACGTGCCGGGCCCGGGGGGCGGGCACGGGAAACCTCACGCGGTTGCCGGAGGAGCCCGGGCGCTGCCCGGCGACCAGCGCTGCCCGGGGACCGTCGCGCCGGGCGGCGCGATCTCCAGCCGGGACGAGGCCGCGCTCGGGGCGGCCAACACGGCGTCGGTCGCCGGCGGCGGAGCGACGGTCGGGCCGGCCGCGCTGCAGCCGATCAGGCAGCAGCTCATGGGCTGCGAGCGAGCCGGAACGCCGCCGTCGCCGGGCGCCGCGCGGACTCCGTCGGGGGTGCAGATGACCGCGGCGAGCGCGCCGCCCGCTGCGGCATGGCCGGTGACCGACAGCCCGGCGACCATCGCCTGCACGACCAGCAGATAGCAGGTCGCCAGCGCCAACCAGGCTCGCCACCCGCTCCGCCATGCTCGTCGTCGAGCCGTCATCACGCTCCGCCCGTCGCCTTCGAGGCTTCGGTTAGCACGCAGCGGACCGGGGAACAACCGGCTCGCCGCTCGCCTCCGGCGCGGCCGCGGGGCGACGCGTCGACCCGGATCAGCCTCCCGCCCACCTGCCGGCCCTGATCCGAAATCAGGCGGCGTACGTAAACATCCCGGACATCGCACGAGAGGGGTCGCATGCGCATCGCCGTGATCGGTTCGGGGATCTCCGGCCTCAGCGCCGCCTGGCTGCTGAGCCGCCGCTACCAGGTGACGCTGTACGAGAAGCACGAGCGGCTCGGCGGTCACTCCAACACCGTGACCGTCGACTACGACGGCGTGCCGGTCGACGTCGACACCGGCTTCATCGTCTACAACGAGCGCACCTACCCCAACCTGGTCCGGCTGTTCCGGCATCTCGGGGTCGAGACCCAGGCCAGCGACATGAGCTTCGGGGTGTCGGTCGACGGCGGCCGGCTGGAATACGAGGGCTCGCTGCGCGGCCTGGTCGCCCAGCCGGCCAACCTGCTGAGCCCGCGCTACTGGCGGATGCTCGGCGACACCGTTCGGTTCTTCCGCAGTGCCGCCGCGCTTCTGGAGCAACCGGATGCCGGACCGACCCCCGGTGGCCCCACCCTCGGCGAGTGGCTGGCCCGCGAGGGCTACGGCGAAGGTTTCGTCGAGGACCACATCCTGCCGATGGGGGCAGCGATCTGGTCGTGCCCGGTCGCCACCATGCTCGACTTCCCGGCCCGCTCCTTCGTGCAGTTCTTCGAGAACCACCAGCTGCTCAACCTGATCGAGCGGCCGCAGTGGCGGACCGTGGCCGGCGGCTCCAGGCGCTACGTCGCCCGCATCGCCCACGACCTGCCGGGCCGGATCCGCTCGGCGACGCCGGTGGTCCGGGTGACGCCGGGGCCGGCCGGCGTGACGGTGACCGGGGCCGACGGCGAGAGCGCGACCTACGACCACGTCGTGCTGGCGACCCATGGCGACCAGGCGCTGCGGCTGATCGCCGAGCCGACCGCCGACGAGGTCGGCGTGCTGGGACGGTTCCGCTACCAGCCGAACGTCGCGGTCCTGCATCGCGACCCGGCGCAGATGCCGAAGCGCCGCGCCGCCTGGGCGGCCTGGAACTACCAGGCCGACCGGGACGAGCCGGGCGACCGTCGGGTGGCGCTGACCTACTGGATGAACCGGCTGCAGAACCTCGACCCCGACCGGCCGCTGTTCGTCACCATGAACCCGCTGCACGAGCCGGACCCGGCGGCGGTGTTCGCGCGGATCTCCTACGAGCACCCGGTGTTCGACACCGCGGCGATCGCCGCCCAGCGCGCCCTGCCGGCGATCCAGGGCCGGCGCCGGCTGTGGTTCTGCGGCAGCTACGCCGGCTGGGGCTTCCACGAGGACGGGCTGAAGGCCGGCATCGCCGTCGCCACCGCCCTCGGCGTCGCCCCGCCCTGGCCGTGCGACGTCGCCCCGGCCGACTTCAGCGAAGACCCGGCGGCCGGCGCGCCGATCCTGGCCGATGCGGCGGACTGAGCGGATGGCCGGCTTTCCGGACGGCAGGCCGCTGGACAATGGGCCGCTGCGCTCCGCCCTGTATGTCGGGCACGTGATGCACGCCCGCCCCGGCGCGCACCGCCACCGGTTCCGCTACCGGGTGGTGTCGCTGCTGCTCGACCTGGACGAGCTGGAGCTGCTGGACCGCCGGCTGGCGAGCTTCTCGGTCGAGCGCCCGAACCTGTTCTCGTTCCGCAACCGCGACCACGGCCCGCGCGACGGCTCGGACCTGCGGCCCTGGGTCGAAGCGGCGTTCGACCGGGCCGGCCGGCCGCTCGCCGGCGGCCGCATCCAGGCGCTGTGCTTCCCGCGGGTGCTCGGCTACGTGTTCAACCCGCTGACGATCTACTGGGGCTACGACCCGGCCGGCCGCTTGGCCGGGGTGCTGTACGAGGTCAAGAACACCTTCGGCGACCAGCACGGCTACGTGATCCCGGCCGCCCCCGACCACCGGCCCGGCACGCCGCTGATCCAGGGCGTCGACAAGCGCTTCCACGTCTCGCCGTTCCTGCCGCTCGAGGGCGGTTACCGGTTCCGCCTGGACGAGCCCGGCGAGCGTCTGCGGGTGCTGATCCGGCTGGTCGGGCCGGACGGCGCCGACCGGCTGGTCGCGACCCAGACCGGCGCGCGCCGCGAGCTGACCGACACGAGCCTGCTGGCCGGCCTGGCGACCCATCCCTGGGTCACCGCCAAGGTCATGGCCGGCATCCATTGGGAAGCCCTGAGGCTGTGGCTGAAGGGCGCCCCGTTCCACTCCCGCCCCGAGCCGCCGGCGAACCCGGTGTCGCTCGGCCGGGATCTCACCCCAGCCACCGTCCGACCGGAGATGCCATGAGACCGATCCTCGCGACATCCAGCGGCGAGTACCCGATACCGCAGGAGCCCCAGGCATCGACGCAGCGCTGGGACGGGCTGGACCGCTGGACCCGGGCCGCCTTCCGGCTGCTGTCGGGGATCGCGGTCGGCCGCCTGACGGTGGTGCTGGCGGACGGCCGGGCGGCGCGCTTCGAGGGCCCGCTCGAAGGTCCCGAGGCGACCCTGCGCCTGCGCGACCCGGGTGCGGTCCGGCGCTTCATGCTCGGCGGCGACCTGGCGTTCGCCGAGGCCTACATGGACGGCGCCGTCGACTGCCCGGATCCGGCGGCCCTGGTCGAGCTCTACGTCCGCAACCAGGACGCCCTCGGCCGGACCGCGCTCGGCGGGCTGGCGCAGACCCTGCTGCGCCGGGTCCGGCACTGGTTCAACGCCAACACCCGGCGCGGCAGCCGGCGCAACATCGCCTACCACTACGATCTCGGAAACGCGTTCTACCGGCGCTGGCTCGATCCCTCGATGACCTACTCGGCGGCCCGGTTCCGGGATCCAGGGCAGAGCCTGGAGGCCGCCCAGGAGGCCAAGTACCGCCAGCTCGCCGACATGCTCGACCTGCGGCCGGGCCAGCGGGTGCTGGAGATCGGCTGCGGCTGGGGCGGCTTCGCCGAGGTGGCGGCCCGCGACTACGGCGTCGAGGTGCTGGGGGTGACCCTGTCGCGCGAACAGCACGCCTACGCGGTCGAGCGGATCGCGAAGGCCGGCCTCGCCGACCGGGTAACGTTCGAGATCCGCGACTACCGCGACGTCGAGGGCAGCTTCGACCGGATCGCCTCGATCGAGATGTTCGAGGCGGTCGGCGAGCGCTACTGGAGCCGGTTCTTCGGGCTGCTGCGCGACCGCCTCGCCGGTGGCGGCCGGGCCGCCCTGCAGGTCATCACCATCGCCGAGGAGCGGTTCGCCGGCTACCGGGCGAGCCCGGACTTCATCCAGCGCTACATCTTCCCCGGCGGCATGCTGCCGACCCGCCGCCACCTGCACGACCTGGGCGCCGCGCACGGCCTCCGGGTCGCCGGCGAGGACCGGTTCGGCCTCGACTACGCCCGCACCCTGGCCGAATGGCGCGAGCGTTTCCTGGCCGAGTGGCCGGCGATCGAGCCGCTCGGCTTCGACGACCGGTTCCGGCGGATGTGGGAGTACTACCTGGCGTACTGCGAGGGCGGGTTCCGGGGCGGCCAGATCGACGTCTGCCAGATCGCCTATGCCCGGAACTGAGGCCGCGGCCGACCGCCTGCATCCGCTTCGGCTAATGGCGTACGGCCTGCCGGCGCTGCCGGCGGCGGCGCTCGGGCTGCCGCTCTACGTGTTCCTGCCGACGGTCTACGCCGAGCTCGGCCTGTCGCTGACGGCGGTCGGGACGGTGCTGCTGCTGGCCCGGCTGTGGGACGTGGCGACCGACCCGGTGATCGGCACGCTGTCGGACCGGACCCGTGGCCGGTTCGGCCGCCGCCGACCGTGGCTGGTGGCGGCACTGCCGCTGCTGGTGCCGGCGGCGTGGATGCTGCTGCGGCCGGCCGACGGCGCCGGGATCGGCTATCTCGCCGGCTGGAGCGTCGCTCTCTACCTCGGCTGGACCATGCTGGCGCTGCCGCATTCCGCCTGGGGCGCCGAGCTGTCGGACGACTACCACGAGCGGTCGCGGATCAGCGCGGCCCGCGAGGTGGCGCTGGTGCTCGGCACCCTGCTGGCGACCGGGCTGCCGGTCGCCCTCGGGATCGACGGCGAGACCGAACCGGCGGCGGCTCTCGCGGTGCTGGCGCCGCTGCTGGCGGTCGGCCTGCCGGTGGCGGTCGCGCTGGCCGTGCTGGCGGTGCCGGACCGGACCGGCCGAACCGCCACGGCCGTGCCCTGGCGGCAGGCCGGCGCCCTGCTGGCGGCGAACCGGCCGTTCCGCCGGCTGATCGTCGCCTACCTGGTCAACGGCGTCGCCAACGGCCTGCCGGCGACCCTGTTCCTGCTGTTCGTCGGGCACGTGCTGGCCGCTCCGTCGATGCAGGGCCCGCTGCTGTTCGCCTACTTCCTGTGCGGCGTCCTCGGGGTTCCGGCCTGGCTGGCGCTGGCCCGCCGGATCGGCAAGCACCGGGCCTGGTGCTGGGCGATGCTCGCGAACTGCGCGGCGTTCGCCTGGGCGCCGCTGCTCGGCCCCGGCGACGTCGCGGCATTCCTGGCGATCTGCGTCCTGTCCGGCCTGTGCCTCGGCGCCGACCTGGTGCTGCCGGGCGCGATCCAGGCCGACGTGGTCGACGTCGACACCGCCGCCGGCGGCGGCCGGCGCACCGGGCTGTACTTCGCGTTCTGGGGCATGGCCACCAAGCTGGCCCTGGCGCTGGCGGTCGGCGCCGCCTTCCCGCTGCTCGACCTGGCCGGCTTCCGGGCCGACGCCACCGCCAGCGGGACCGCCAACGGGCCGACCGCCCTGACGGTACTGGCCCTGCTGTACGGTGCGGCGCCGGTGGCGTTCAAGCTGGTCGCGGTCGCCCTGATGTGGCGGTTCCCGCTCGACGCGGCCGCCCAGGCCGGGCTGCGGGACCGGATCCGACAGATCGAAACCCCTGAGCCGACGGAGGGCTGATCCATGCCCCGACGCCTTGCGTATCTGCTGTTGTTGCTGCCGCTGCTGGGAGCGTGCCAGACCATGAAGATCGAGGATTTCGAGGGGACCACGCCGCGGCTCGTCCTGGAGGAGTACTTCGCCGGCGAGACCCGGGCCTGGGGCATCTTCGAGGACCGGTTCGGCAATCTGCGCCGCGAGTTCAAGGTCGACATCGAGGGTACCTGGGACGGCCGGGTGCTGACCATGGTCGAGGACTTCGTCTATGCCGACGGCGAGACCGACCGGCGGGTCTGGCGGATCGAGAAGCTGGCCGACGGCCGCTACCGGGGCCGGGCCGACGACGTGATCGGCACCGCCGAGGGCCGGGCGGTCGGCAAGGCGCTGACCTGGTCCTACGACGTGGTCCTGAAGATCGCCGGCGGCGACCTCAAGGTGCGGTTCAACGACTGGCTGTTCCTGCAGGACGACGAGGTGCTGATCAACCGCGCCTCGGTCACCAAGTTCGGCATCGAGATCGGCACGGTGACGCTGTTCTTCCGCAAGCCGGCCGCGCAGATCGGCAAAACCGAGTCAGACGCCGGCGGCAAACAGGCGGCGTAGGGCGCGGACCGCCGGGCCGGCCACCGGCAGCCGGGCATACACCTGGCCGGCCGCGTCCCAGTGATCGACATGCTCGCGAACCCGGTCGGTGTCGGGGTCGAAGCGGATTTCGCTCATCCCCTCGATCGCCACCGCCCGGCCCTTGAGGCGGCCGGTGAACCGCCAGCGCACGAACCCGGCCCCCGCGCCGAGCGCCCGGTCGAGCACCTCGAAGCGCGGCTCGGCCATCGCCCGGTACATGTGCGCGAAGATCGCCACGAACCGGTCGATCCCACCGACGTCGTTGAACGGGTCGACGAACCGGACGTCGTCGGTGCAGAGCGCCCGCAGGGTGTCCAGCCGGTCCGGCGCCAGGGTCTCGAACGCCCGGCAATAGGCGTCGAGCGTAGCGCGGCGGGGATCGTCAGCGGTGGTCATTTGCCGGTCGCACGGTGCATCAGGGCAAAGTACAGCGCATCCGGCAGCAGCCCCAGCAGCTTGAGGATCAGCGCGAACCGCCACGGGAAGGCGATCTCGAAGGCGTTGCCCTGCAGGCCCCGGTACAGCCGCTCGGCTGCGTCCTCGACCTCCATCAGGAACGGCATCGGGAACGGGTTGCGATCGGTCAGCGGCGTGCGCACGAAGCCCGGGCACACCACCTGGGTCACGATGCCGAGCCGGTCCAGGTCGAACTTCAGGGACTCAGCGAAGTTGATCAGCCCGGCCTTGGTGGCGCCGTAGCCGGCGGCGGTCGGCAGGCCGCGATAACCGGCGACGCTGGAGACGATCGCGAGCCGGCCGGCGCGGCGCTCGATCAGCGACGGCAGCACCGCGTCGACCGCGTTGACCACGCCCATCAGATTGACCTCGACCAGCTTGCGCACCGTGGCCGCGTCGAAGGCCGCCGCCGCGACCGGAATATGAGTGCCGGCCGCCAGCACCGCCGTCACGACCGGCCCGATCTCCTCCTCGACGCGCCCGACCGCCGCCCGGCAGGCGGCGAGGTCGGTGACGTCCAGCGGCACCGGGACGATCCGGCCGCCGACGGCCGCCGCCGCGACCCGGTCGAGCGCCTTGGCGTCGCGCGCGCTGGCGGCGACCGTCCAGCCGTCGCGCGCCATGCGGAGCGCCAGGGCGGCGCCGATGCCGCTGCTGGCGCCGGTAATCCAGGCGATGCGGCCGTGCATCGTCGCCTCCGTGCTCTCAGTCCAGGGTTTCGAGGAACCGCTCGGCCTGCTCGAGCAGCGCGTCCCGGCGCGCCGCGGCGAACCGGTCGAGGGTCCGGTAGGGCATTGCCAGCCGCGGGTTGCCGGCCAGCCGGTCGCGGTTGCGGGCCAGGAACCGCCAGTACAGCGCGTTGAACGGGCAGGCCTTCGGCCCGACCGCCTCGTCCGGCCGGTAGCGGCAGCGCTCGCAGTAGTCGGACATCCGCTGGATGTACCTGCCGCTGGCGGCATAGGGCTTGGAGCCGAGCAGCCCGCCGTCGGCGTGCAGCGCCATGCCGTGGGTGTTCGGCAGCTGCACCCACTCGACGGCGTCGGCATAGACCTCCAGGTACCAGCGGTTCACCGCGTCCGGGTCGGCGCCGATCAGCAGCGCGAAGTTGCCGATCACCATCAGCCGCTGGATGTGGTGGGCGTAGGCGTGCCGGCGGGTGTCGCCGATGCATTCGGCGAGGCAGGCCATGTCGGTGTCGCCGGACCAGAAGAACCCCGGCAGCGCGCGGTCGGCGCCGAAGGCGTTGCGGCGGGCATAGCCCGGGCCCTGGTGCCAGTAGATCCCGCGCACGTACTCCCGCCAGCCCAGGATCTGCCGCACGAACCCCTCGGCGGCGTTCAGCGGCACCGCACCGTCGCGCCACGCCCGCTCGACCCGCGCCAGCATGGTCCGGGCGTCCAGCAGTCCGAGGTTCAGGTAGGGCGCGACCACGGCGTGAAACAGGAACGGCCGGCCGCGCGCCATGGCGTCCTGGTAGTCGCCGAAACGCGGCAGCCGCTCGACCACGAAGCGCTCCCACAGGGCCTCGGCGTCGGCCCGGGTAACCGCATAGCCGAAGCCGTCGAGATCGCCGAAGTGGCCGGGGAATCGCTCCCGTACCAGGGCGATCACCTCGCCCGTGACAGCATCGGGCTCGACCGCCGGAACCGCCGGCGGCTCGACGTCGTCGGGCAGCCGGCGGCGGTTCTCGGCGTCGAAATTCCAGCGCCCGCCGGCCGGCCGGTCGCCGTCCATCAGGATGCCGGTGCGGGTCCGCATGACCCGGTAGAAATGCTCCATCCGGAACGCCTTCCGGCCCTCGGCCCAGGCGGCGAAGGCGGCGTGCGGGCACAGGAACCGGTCGTCCTCGCGGATCTCGACCGGGACGCCGGCCGCCCGTTCCCAGCCGCGCATGTCCGCCGCCAGCCGCCACTCGCCGGCCTCGGTCGTGACCACAGAACCGGCACCGTGGCGGGCGACCGCCCGCGCCACCTCGCCGCCCAGGGTCCCGGTGTTGCCGGGGTCGTCCAGGCGGACGTAGTCGACCCGGAGGCCGGACCGCTCGAGCTCGGCCGCGAAGTGCCGCATCGCGCTCAGGAACAGCACGATCTTCTGCGGGTGATGGCGGACATGGGTCGCCTCTTCCGCCACCTCGGCCATCAGCACCACGTCGCGCCCCGGGTCGACGTCGCGGAGCGCGGCGATCCCCGGACTCAACTGGTCGCCGAGGACGACGCGGAGGACGGGTGCGGCGGTCACGCGACGGGAACGCGGCGGCCGTCGCGCAGCGGTGCGCCGAACCGGGCGTGGTCGGCCGGCCCCGGCGCCACCCGCGTGTACTCGATGAAGCTGCCCTTGATCGTGAAGCTCATCTTCTGCCAGACCCGGCGGGCGTCGTACCAGAAGTCCAGGTCGATATCGCCGCGCATGGCGTAACGGGTGCAGTCGACCGGCCGGCCGAGCGCGGTCACGGTCTCCGGCCCGACCTCGGCGATCTCGAAGTCGAGGATACGGCCGCGCTGGCTGTCGAGCATGCGGTTCTGCTCGACGAACCGCGGATGCCAGTAGCTCGAAGGCAGGACGTCGGCCGGCGCCACCAGCCGGCCGTCGGTCCCCTCCACGTGCAGGCCGTCGCGCCGGGCCCGGGCGCTGACCGCCTGGCCCGTGCCGTTGTCGTTGGTCACCGAGTCGAGGGCGAACAGCCGGCCGTCGCGCCAGCGTTCGTGGGACCGGTGCTCGTAGCGGTACAGCGCGAGGCCCGCGAACGTCACCTTGAAGTCGATGAAGACCTCGGCGGTGGCGCCGACGCCGTCATGGCCGAAGCGCTCCATCACGACGCCGAGCGGCGCCCCGTCGCGGGTGACCGCGAACTTCAGGATCTCGGGATAGGCGGCCACCAGCTCGATGCCGGCAGCGGCCGGACGCACACCGCCAAGCGAAAGGCCGCCGAAGCAGGCCAACCCGCCCACGAAACTGCGTCTGCTCGTCACGCTCATGTCGGTTCATCCGTCCCAAAGCGCCCAGCAAAGGCTTCGGTCGGAATACGGTGGCGGCCGGCGGGCGGATCACCCGGCGGGGGGGTCACAGGCGGGGGGTCACAGTCGGGGGGTCACAGGCGGCGGGTCAAAGGCGCAGGCCGCCGGTCGCGGTGAGCTCCAGGACGAACCGGGCCAGCTGGCCGCTCCGGCGGATGCCCAGCTTTTCCTGCAGGCGCCGCAGCGTGGTCCGCACGGTCGTGACCTTGACGCCGCGGCGCCGGGCGATCTCCTCGTGCGACAGCCCCTCGGCGAGCCCGACGGCGACCTGGGCTTCCGGCGGGGTCAGGTCGAGCAGCAGGCGCAGGACCCGCTCCCGGTCCGCGGCGACCGGCTCCGGCTCCAGCACCCGGATCATCATTCCCGCGGGGCCGTCGCCGCCCTGGCCGGCGACCGCGGTGACCACCAGCGCCGGTGCCCGGACGCCGGGTCGTCCGGCCCCCAGCCTGACGACCCGCACGTCGCCGGGTTCCGCCGCGATCCGGCGCAGGGCCTCGCCCAGTTGGCGGTCGGCTTCCGGGTCGCGCGCCCGCAGCCGTCCGTCCCGGCGGAGGATCGGCCCGGACGAGGCCAGCAGCTCGCGGGCCGACCGGTTGACGAACTCGATGCGCCGCTCGCCGTCGACCAGCAGGATCGGCATCCGCAGGAGATCGACCGTCGCCTGGTGCAGCATCACCGCCTGCGACACCGACTCGTGCGTCCGGGCCAGCGTGACGTACGACCTGGCGGTCCGCGTGAGCAGCGCCAGCCGGCCGGCCTCGTCGGCCGAGAACGCCGGCTCGGAGGGTCCGCGGATCACGGTGAGCCGGATACGGGGCAGCAGGTTGCCGAGGCCGTCGTCGACGACCCCGACCAGGCAGCGGGCGATGTCGTAGGGCTGCAGGTAGTCTCCGTGGAACGCGGTTTGCCGCAGTTCGCCGGCCTCGACCAGGCGATCGGTGTCGAACAGCGCACCGGTCGGCGGAGTCCCCGTGCGCGACGCCGCCTGGGCCCAGACGTCGCGGTCCCGGAAATGCTCCATGTAGTCGCGCAGGGCTTCCTCCGGAACGCCCGTCGACTGCCAGAAGCCGCCCGGAGTCCCGAGTGCCAGGTCAGGCGTGTAGAACGCCGCCGCCCGGCCCGGAACGGCCCCCAGGACGTCCGTCAGGTATCCAAGCAGCCCGCCGCCCGGGACGCTGTCGCGCGCATGACCCGCCACCGTACTCCACCACACTCCCCCACGAAGCCGACCACGCTCGGGGGGCTCATCCGACAGGTCCTTGATCTAGATCAATGCGGATCGCGGCGACTTCGGTCTTCGACCGCCCCTACCGGCTTGCCGGCGGACGGCTCCGATAGACCGACACGGCCAGCACGATGTCCACCCGCCGGCCGTCGCCGGTGAGCGGCAGGAACGCGCGTTCCAGGACCCGGATGTCGTGATTCGGGAACACCAGGTTGGGGTCGCCCGACCGCCACGACCCTTCGGCGGTGTCCCGCACGCGCGCCAGGGCGGCGAAGGTCTCGGTGGCGGCGAAGTCGGGAAACACCTCGTCGTAATACCGGCCGGTGGGGTCGAAGCCGAGCGCCCGCACCAGGTGCGATCCGCACAGCCGGAACCGGAACCGGTCGGGCTCACGGTCCAGGTCGACCATCCAGATATGCGGCAGCACCCGCGGCGGCAGACTCACCGGATCGAAATCGGATCGCCGGGGAATTCCAAGCGGGGTCGGTGGCAGATCGGCCCAGTACTCGGCGACCGTCCGCACCATCGGATCGCAATCGTCGGGCAGAAAACCGGCACGACCCCCAGTCATGGCGTCCGCCCCGATCGCCGCCGCCGGGCCGCCCCGACCACCGCTCCGGCCATCGCCCCGGCGTTCCGGCCCGAGCGGAACCAGCTCGCTACCGGAGGCTCTCCGGCGGCGCTATGCCGCGTCATCCAGGTCATCGGGCTTCCGAATTTCCTTCCTCACTTCTAATGAACGCCAAGAAAACCCCGGCGTAAAGCCCGGCATGGCGACCGTTGTACGATCGGTGCCTTTCACACTTCACAACGTCGACCACTCTCAATTCCACTTCACGCTCATTCACTTTACTGTTTCCTCAATACGGCAGAGAAGAAGCGGACTTCTGAGAAGCAGAATCGACTTTACGATGTAAAGATAAAACGAAAATCGAACGCGTCATGGTAAAAATTGGATTTTATATATCGTTGATTTCAAAAATACCTGATTTTAACCAATAGTTAACAATTTACCACAACAATTCCAAGAATAAATAGCGCCTGGGGAAGGTGGAAACCACGCGAACCCGCGCACGCGGCCACGGTATCCCCGGGCACGCCGGCTCGGACGCGGACCTGACTGAGCTTGGGGGGGGTTGACGATGAGCACGACAATCGATCCGGATTCCGCGGACGTCGCCGAACGGCTCCGCTTCCTGCGCATCGACGAAACCGTGGCCGGCGCCCTCCGGGAGGCGTGGCTCCTGGTCGAGCCCGCCCTGCCGCGGATCCTCGACGGCTTCTACGACCACGTCTCGCGGACCCCCGCGGTCGCCGGCATGGTCGGAGGCAAGACGGCCCGGCTCAAGACCGCCCAGGCCGACCACTGGCGGCGGCTGTTCACCAGCGGCTTCGACCAGGGCTACGTCGACAGCGTGCGGGCCATCGGCCTGACCCACAGCCGGGTCGGGCTGGAGCCGCGCTGGTACATCGGCGGCTACGGCTTCGTCCTCCAGGAGATCGTCGACCTGATCATGGGCCGGAGCCGCTGGTCCTCGGAACGGAACCGCACGATGGTCCGCGCGGTCAACACCGCGGTGCTGCTCGACGTCGACTTCGCGATCTCGGTCTACCAGGAAGCCCTGATGGCCGAGCGGCAGCGGCGGCACGACCGGATCGCCGCCGCGATCACGGCGCTCGACGCCAGCAGCCAGACCCTGCTCAGCCAGGTTTCCGCGGCCTCGACCACCATGCGGGACACCGCCACGACGATGAAGGAGATCTGTCGGCGCACGTCGGACGACTCGTCGACGGCGGCGTCGGCCGCGGACCAGGCGTCGAACAACGTGCAGGGCGTCGCCTCGGCGGCGGAGCAGCTGTCCGCGTCGATCACCGAGATCTCCCGGCAGGTCAGCGAGTCGAGCAGCATCACCGCCAACGCGGTCCGCAGCGCCGAACACACCAACGCCCAGATCGAAGGCCTGGCCGGATCCGCGCAGAGCATCGGCGACGTCGTCAACCTGATCAACACCATCGCCGGCCAGACCAACCTGCTGGCCCTGAACGCGACGATCGAGGCGGCGCGCGCCGGCGAGGCCGGCCGCGGCTTCGCGGTCGTCGCGTCGGAGGTCAAGTCGCTGGCGACCGAGACCGCCCGCGCCACCGAGGAGATCGCCGGCAAGGTCGGCGAGATGCAGACCGCGACCGGCCTCGCGGTCGACGCCATCCGGGAGATCACCGGAACGATCCGGCAGATCAACGACATCGCCACCGCGATCGCCGCCTCGGTCGAGCAGCAGGGTGCTGCGACATCGGAGATCACCCGCAACGTCCAGCAGGCGGCGACCGGGACGAAGGAGGTCTCGACCCGGATCGCCGGGATCAACGAGGCCGCCCGCGAGGTCAGCCTCGGCGCCGACGCGGTGCTCGGCAGCGCCGGCGACGTCAGCGGCCGGGCCGACGACCTGATGCGCGACCTGGAGCGGTTCTTCGGACAGATCAACGACGCCTGACCGCGGCGAGCCGCGCGTGACCGCGCCCCCTCGCCGCCGCCAGGCCTCGCCACACGAGCCGTCCATGCAGTTCGGAGCCGACCTGACCCTGTTCAATGGCCTCGAGGAGGCGGCCGTCGCGGTCGACGCCGAAGGCTGCATCGTGTTCGTCAACGCCGCCGCGGAACGCATGTTCGGATACCCGCCAGCGGAGATCCTCGGTCACGACCTCGACATCCTGGTTCCCGAACGCCGGCGCATGGACCATCGCCGGCACGTCGACGCGTTCCGGGCGTCGCCGGCCCGCAGCCGGATGATGAGCGAACGCCGCGGCATCGAGGGACGACGCCGGGACGGCAGCGTGTTCGACGCCGAGGCGTCGATCAGCCGGATCACCACGGCCGAGGGCGACATCCTGCTGGCGCTGGTCCGCGACGTCACCGAGCGGCGGGCCCGCGAGGCACGGCTGCTGTCGTCCGAGCAGAAGCACCGCGCGATCCTCGAGACCTGCACCGACGCCATCCTGCTGGCCGACGCCGAGAGCGGGCGGATCGTCGAGGTGAACGCCCAGGCGGCCGTGCTGTTCGGCTGCGACCCCGCCGACCTGCTCGGCCGGCACCAGAGCGAGCTGCACCCGGCGGCCGACCGCAAGCGGCTGACCCGGACCTTCCGGGAGCACATAGAACGGCAGCGCATCATGGTTCCCGACGCCACCATTCAGCGCGACGACGGCAAGGTCGTACCGGTGGAAATCGCCGCGAAGCCGACGCGGATCGCCGGCGTCCTGACGGTGGTCGGGTTCTTCCGCGACGTCACGCACCGCGAGGAGCGCGAGCGCGCGCTGATCGAGGCGCGCGAGGCGGCACTGGCCGCGACCCACAGCAAGTCGACCTTCCTCGCCAATGTCAGCCACGAGCTGCGCACGCCGCTGAACGCCATCATCGGCCTGTCCGAGATGATCGGCGGCGAGTACCTCGGCCCGGCCGGCCACCCGAAATACGTCGAGTACGCGCGCGACATCCGGGACAGCGGCAACCACCTGCGCGACATCATCGACGACATCCTCGACGTCTCGCGCCTGGAGATGGGCAAGGTGGTCCTGCACGAGACCGAGATCGACCTCGAGGAGACGGTCGCCCAGGGCTGCCGCACGCTGCACCGGATCATGGAGGAGAACCGGCTGGTCTGCCGGTGCCGGCTCGGTCCCGGGGCCCGCCGCCTGTACGCCGACCAGCGATCGGTCAGGCAGATGCTGCTGAACCTGCTGTCGAACGCCATCAAGCACACCCCGCCGGGCGGCAGTGTCGAGATCGCGGCCGAGCGGCTGCCGGGCGGGGAGATCGCCCTGCGCGTCACCGACACCGGACGCGGCATCGATCCGGAGCGGCTCGCGGACGTCGCCACACCGTTCAACGGCGGCGCCGACCGGACCGTCTCGGCGGCCGGCGGCACCGGCCTCGGCCTGGCGATCACCAAAGGGCTGGTCGAGCGGCACGGCGGCCGTTTCGAGATCGCCAGCCGCCCGGGCACCGGCACCACCGTCCGCCTGATCTTTCCGGCCGAACGCGGGCGGCCGGACGCCACCTGAGCCCGACCCGTCCTACTCCGCCGGATGCGGGGCCGGGCCGCCGGCCGGGACCGCGGCGCGCCGGCGCGAGAACAGGGTGTAGGCGGTCGGCACCACGAACAGCGTCAGCACGGTGCCGAAGGTCATGCCGCCGACGATCACCCAGCCGATCGCCTGCCGGCTCTCGCCGCCGGCACCGTGGGCGATCGCCAGCGGCACCGCGCCGCACACCATGGCGCCGGTGGTCATCAGGATCGGCCGCAGCCGCAGGGTCGCCGCCTCGACCACGGCCGCGCGCATCGCCATGCCGTCGTCCTGCAGCTTGTTGGCGAACTGCACGATCAGGATGCCGTGCTTGGTGATCAGGCCGATCAGGGTGATCAGGCCGATCTGGCTGTAGATGTTCAGGGTGCCGCCCGTGAGGTGCATGGCGCCGAGCGCGCCGGCCATCGACAGCGGCACCGTCAGCATGATGATGAACGGGTCGACGAAGCTCTCGAACTGCGCCGACAGCACCAGGTAGATGAATCCGAGCGCCAGCACGAAGATGAAGGCGAGGCTGGCGCCGGTCTGCCTGAACTCGCGGCTGATGCCGCCGTAGTCGGTCCGCGTGCTCTGCGGCAGTACCCGCTCGGCGGTCACCTCCAGGTAGTCGAGCGCCTCGCCGAGGGTGTAGCCGGGCGCCAGGTTGCCGGTGATCCTGGCGGCGCGCAGCTGGTTGAAGCGGTTCAGCGCCTTCGGCGACACCGTCTCCTCGACCCGCATCAGGTTGGAGAGCTGGATCATCTCGCCGCCGGCGCCGCGCACGTAGATGTCCTGCAGGTCGGCCGGGGTCCGCCGTTCGGTCGGGGCGACCTGGACGATGACGTCGTACTGCTCGCCGTTCATGTTGAAGCGGGTGACCTTGCGGCCGCCCAGCAGGGTCTCCAGGGTGCGCCCGACGGTCAGCACCCCGGCGCCGGCGTCGGCGATCCGGTCGCGGTCGAGCGCCACCTCGATCTGCGGGGTGTTGAGCTTCAGGTTGCTTTCCAGGTTCAGCAGGTTCTCGTTCCCGGACACCGCCTCCAGGAACGTGTTCACATAGGCGTCGAGCTGCTCGTAGGGCTCGGCGGTCAGGATCAGGAACTCGATCGGCCGGGCCCGCGCGCTCTGCCCGAACGAGCCCGGGTTGTTGACCGAGGCGCGCAGGCCGGCGACCCGCTGCACCTTCGGCTGCAGCTCGGCGCCGATGGCCATCTGCGTGCGGCCGCGGGTCTCCCACGGCTCGAGCTGCGAGAACGAGATGAAGTCGGTGACCTCGGGCGAGCCGGAGATCACGAAGTAGTGCCGCACCTCGGGGACCTTGGTCAGCAGCTGCTCGACCTGCAGTGCGTAGCGGCTGGTGAAGTCGATGGTCGAGCCCTCCGGCGCCGAGCCCTGGACGAACAGCACGCCGCGGTCCTCGATCGGCGCCAGCTCCGACTTCAGGGTGGCCAGCAGGTACCAGGAGCCGCCGGCCACGGCGAGCACCAGGGCGACGATCAGCCAGCGCACCCGCAGGGTGCCGAGCAAGGCCACCCGGTAGCCGCGGTTCAGCCCCTCGACGCCGCGTTCCAGGAAGCGGGCGACCGGGCCCTGGTTCTCGTGCGCCCGCATCAGCTTGCCGCACATCATCGGGCTGAGCGTCAGCGCCACCAGGCCCGACACCAGCACCGCCCCGGCCAGGGTCAGGGCGAACTCGGTGAACAGCTTGCCGGTGCGGCCCGGCGAGAACGCCACCGGCGCATAGACCGCCGCCAGGGTGAGGGTCATGGCGACCACCGCGCCCGAGATCTCGTTGATCCCGGTGATCGCCGCGCGCACCGGTTTCAGGCCGTTCTCGATGTGCCGGTGGATGTTCTCCAGCACCACGATGGCGTCGTCGACCACCAGGCCGATCGCCAGCACCATCGCCAGCAGGGTCAGGGTGTTGATCGAGAATCCCAGCGCGTACATGAAGGCGCAGGCGCCGATCAGCGACACCGGGATGGTGACCAGCGGGATCAGGGTGGCGCGGACGGTGTGCAGGAAGAAGTAGATCACCAGCACCACCAGCACCACGGCCTCGGCGATGGTGGCGAACACCGCCTCGATCGAGCGGTCGATGAAGATCGACTTGTCGTAGGCGACCTCGGCGTTCATGCCGGCCGGCAGGTCCCGGCGGATGTCCGGCATCACCTGGCGCAGGGCCACCGACACGTCGAGCGGGTTGGCGACCGCCTGCTTGACGATGCCCATGATCACCGCGGTCTCGCCCTTGTAGCGGGTGGTGCGGCGCTCGTCCTCGGGACCGAGTTCGACCCTCGCGAGGTCGCCGAGCCGCACGGCGAAGCCGCCGGCGTCCTTGACCACGATGCGCCGGAACTCCGCCGGCGTGACCAGCCCGGTGCGCGACAGCACCGTGAACTCGCGGTCGACGCTCTCGATCCGGCCGGACGGCAGCTCGACGTTCTGCTGGCGCAGCGCCGCCTCCAGGTCCTGCACCGTCAGGTCGTAGGCGGCCAGCCGGGTGCGGTCGACCCAGACCCGCATCGCATAGCGCCGTTCGCCGAAGATCCGCACCTCGGCGACGCCGGACAGGTTCTGCAGCCGGTCGCGGATGTAGCGGTCGGCGTAGTCGGAGATCTCGATCGGGCTGTGCCGGTCGCTGGTGAAGGCGATGAAGATGATCGACTGGGCGTCGGCCTCGACCTTGGCGATCACCGGTTCGTCGACCTCGGCCGGCAGCCGGCCGCGCACCCGGCTGACCCGGTCGCGCACGTCGCTGGCCGCCACGTCGGCGTCGGCGCTCAGCAGGAACCGCACGGTGATCCGGCTGGTCTCCGGGCGGCTGATCGATTCCAGGATCTCGATGCCCTCGATGCCGGCGATCGAGGCCTCCAGGATCTGGGTCACCTGGGTCTCGATGATCTGCGCGCTGGCGCCCGGGTAGTCGGTGGTGACCGACACCACCGGCACGTCGATGTTCGGGTACTCGCGCACGGTCAGGCGCAGCAGCGACACCAGGCCGATCAGCAGCACCAGCAGGCTGACCACCGTCGAGAACACCGGACGCCGGACGAAGAACTCGAGCAGCCCCATGCCACGGCCCGCCTATCTCACGAGTCGCCTGCCCCGGCAGCCCCGGGACCCGACACCACCACCACCTTGCTGCCGTCGCGCAGCCGCTGGTGGCCGGCGGTCACCACCACCGTATCGCGGTCGATCCCGTCCAGCACCTCGACCCGTCCCGGCAGGCGCCTGCCGATGGCGACCGCGGTGCGCACCGCCTTGCCGCCGTCGACCCGGTACACGAACAGCCCCCCATCGGCGCGGAACACCGCCGCCTCGGGCACCAGCACGGCCTGCGGCCGCTCTTCGACGACGATCCGGATGCGCGCGAACATGCCGGGCAGCAGCCGGCCCTCGGGGTTGCGGACATGGGCGCGCAGCCGCACCGCCCGGCCGTTCACGTCGACGATCGGGTCGACCGCGACGATCTCGCCGTCGATGCTCTCGCCCGGCCGGGCGTCGACGGTCATGCGGACCGGCAAGCCGACCTTCAGGTGCGGCAGGAACACCTCCGAGACCCGGAACTCGACCTTCAGGGGATCGATGCTGGCCAGCTCGACGATCCGGTCGCCGGGGCTGACATAGGCGCCGACGCTGATCGCCCGGAACCCGACGACACCGGCGAACGGCGCGGTGATCACCGACTTCGACAGCCGGGCCTCGGCCAGCACCAGGTTGGCCTGCGCCGCCTGGTAGGCGGCCGACGCCTCGTCGCGGGCCCGCAGGGTCCCGGTGCCCTGCCTGGCCAGCGTCGAGGCGCGCTCGGAGTTGGCCCTGGCGAGCGCCAGGTCGGACTGCGCCCGGGCCAGCTCGGCCTTCAGGATCTCGGCGTCGAGTTCGACCAGGACCTGCCCGGCCTCGACCCGCTCGGCCTCCTGGAAGTTGATCCGCGCGACCCGCCCGGGGATCTCCGGCGACACCACCACGGATTCGTTGGCCACCAGGGTGCCGAAGGCGCGGATGTCCTCGACCACGGTATCGACCGCGGCGGCTGCGGTCTCGACCGCGACGCCGGCACGTTTCGGGCCGGTGGCGGCCTTGGCCTCGCCGACCGGATGACTGGAATGCCGCAGCCAGAAGGTTCCGCCGACCAACGCCACGACGGCCACCAGGCCCACGACCGCAGGCCACCTCGACTTTGCCATGGACGGTTCTTTCCCGGCACCAACATCGGCCGAGTGGCGCGAACCGCCCCCGCGTTCCTCAGACACTGCAGCCGGCCTCGATGATAGCCGAACCCGCGGGGCCGCGGAACGCGGAACGTGAGCCGGTCGACGGCCGACCTTCAATGCACGAAATGCAGGCGGAGCACGGCGTCTCCGCCCTGCTGCTCGGAGCGGGCGCGATCGGCGAGGCGGGCCAGCAGCAGGACCTGCAGGCGGGTGGCGGCCTCGTCCGGTTCGAGGTCGAACAGCTGCTCGGGGCGCGGCTCGGGGTCGTCCGGAAGGGCCGGCGCGACACCGGGATAGCGGAACTCCACGTCGATCGCGAACTCGTCGTAGCGCACCTCGACGCTGGCCGCGGTGCCCGGCGCCATCAGCTCGTCGGCATGCTCGCGGAACTCCACGAGCGCGCCGGTGACCTTGGCCACCACATCGCGGCGGGCCCCCCATTCGCTGCCGTGCTCCTCCATGAACGTGTAAGGCAGGTCGGGGTCGCCGCGGCTCGACAGCGTCAGGCTGGCGCGCCGCGCGATGCCGATCCGGAACACCAGGTTCAGCAGGATCGCGGTCACCAGCGCGACCACCAGGTTGGAGCCGAAGATGCCGCGCATGGTCGCCGGCATGGCGGCATACAGCTCGGGGAACAGGTCGTAGGTCAGCCCAAGCACCAGCGACAGCCCGATCAGGATGGTCTTCCGGGCGTCCAGCATGCGGGTCATGATCACCTGGATGCCGCTGACGATGATGAAGCAGGCGGAGAACATCAGCACCCCGCCCGCCACCTCCAGCGGCACCGCGGCCAGCAGGCGCCAGACCGGCGGCAGCAGCGACAGCAGCAGGAAGAACCCGCCGATCGCCCAGGCCACCCGCCGCGCCGTGATGCCGGTCGCGAGCGAGATGCCGATGCTGCCGGAGAAGGTGTTGAGCCCGACGGTTCCCAGCAGTCCGGCGATCACGGTTCCGAGGCCGTCGGACAGCAGCCCGCGCTGCACCGACGGCATGTCCTGGCGCTTCCACGCCGGGTCGTTGATCTTCTGGCAGGTCGTGATGTCGCCCATCGCCCTGAGCGCACAGGCCAGGGCCGCCACCAGGAAGTCGGGGACCAGGGCCGGGTCGAAGGTCGGAACCAGGCCGAGCGGACGCGGCAGCGCGACGATGTCGGCGGCGGCGGCGCCTGCCTGGATCACCAGGGTGCCGATCGCGGCCGCCGTCAGGCAGCCGGCGACGAACCCCAGCAGGGCGGCGAACTGGCGCAGCCAGCCGCTGCCCCACAGCGTCAGTCCGGCCGTGATGGCGAGCACCACCAGTCCGACCGTCGCCCGCGGCAGCGGCGGGTCGTTGGACGGTAGCGCCGGGTCGCTGCCGAACACCAGCCGGAAGCCGAGAGTGCCGAGGATGATGCCGATCACCAGCACCGCCAGGCCGGCGATCTCGGCCGGCAGGTACGGCCGGAGCCGGTGCACGACGCGCGACAGCAGCACGCCGCACAGGCCGGCGAAGATCGTCATGCCGAACACCAGCGGCAGGCCGCCCTGCTCCGCCGCCTTCAGCGACGCCGGCAGATAGGCCGCGGTGAACACCGCCGGGGCCAGGAAGCCCGAGCCCAACGGCCCCCAACGCAGGCACTGCAGCAGGGTGGCGATGCCGAGCGCCAGCATGGACACCCCGAGGATCGCCTGGCGGGCCTCGATCCCCACGCCGGCCCGGTCGGCAACCAGCAGGGGAAACACCATGCCGATGACCGTGATCACCGCCACGTGCTGCAGACCGCTGAGCACCAGCACCTGCAGGGGCGGGCGGTCGTCCAATCCGTAGGTCAGCTGGCTCGGCCGCAAGACGCTTCTCCCCTCACCGACTTAGGCCGGGCACGGTACGAGATGCGGACACGGAGCGCAGCTATGGATTGCGGTGGCCGCCGGACGGCAGCCGCCGAACAGACCGGGCGGCGATCATGACCGCCCGATCACCTCGTCCCAGGCGCACGGCAGCGGCGAACGGCCGAGGACCAGGGCCTCGGCCTTGCGGCGCTCGTCGGCGCCCAGCGCGGCCCACAGCTCGCTGCCGGAATCGCGGGCGCCGTCGACCCCCAGCACCTCGGCCCGCCGGAACCAGCCGTAGGCGACCGCCCGATCGGTGCTGTTGCCGGCGACCTTCTGCGCGACCCGGCGCAGCACCCGGACCCCGGACACCACGTCTCCGGCGTAGATCTCGCCGAGCTTGTAGGCGGCCGGCCCGTGGCCCTGGCCGGCCGCCCGGCACAGCCAGGCGACCGCCTCCGGCGTGTCGTAGAAGCCCTGACCCTCGTCGATCGAGCAGCACAGCGCGTCGCCGACCCGGTACTGGGCCTCGGCGTCGCCCGACCGGGCGGCCTCGATGTTGTTGGACACGATGAGCTTGTCCCGGCCGATATTGGCCCCTTCGGCGACCACGCCGGCGCAACCGGCCGACAGGAACAGGCCCAGCATGCCGGCGTATTTCAGCATCCGGTTCATGCGACGTCCCCTTGCAGACCGCCGTCGATCATAGGCCGAACCGCCCGCCGGCGTCACCGCCGGAGTTCAGCGACACCGGAGTTCCGGGGCACTGGCGCGCCGCCGGCGATCGCGCCATTCTGCCGCCCGATGAGCGCCGCCGAGCCCCAGCACCAGCCCCAGCACGAGGCCCCGGACGAGCCCCCGGACCGCGCACCCCCGGACCGCGCGGCCCCGAGCACGGTCACCGCCCGCACCCTGGCGGCCATCCGCTGGGTGGCGCTCGGCGGCCAGCTCGCCACCCTGCTGGTGGTGCACTTCGGGTTCGGCTTCCCGCTGCCGCTGGCCCTGGCGCTGGCCATCGTCGCGGTGTCGGCGGCGCTCAACCTCACGCTGCTGCGCCGCCGCCCGGGACGCGACCGCCTGGACGAACGCGAGGCCGCGTTCTATCTGGGGTTCGACATCCTGCAGCTGGCCGCCCTGCTGTTCGTCACCGGCGGGCTCGGCAATCCGTTCGCGCTGCTGCTGCTGGCCCCGGTCACGGTGTCGGCGACGATCCTGACCCGGCGCTCGACCATTCATCTCTGCACGCTGGCCCTGGCCTGCGCCACCGCCCTGGCGTTCGCCCACCTGCCGTTGCCGTGGCTGGACGAGCAGGGCTTCAAGCTGCCGGCGATCTACACCGGCGGCCTGTGGGTCGCGCTGGTCGTCGCCCTGGTGTTCAACGCCGCCTATGCCTGGTGGGTGGCCGAGGAGGCGCGCCGGATCTCGGCGGCGCTGGCCGCCACCCAGGAGGCGCTGGCCCGCCAGCAGCGGCTGGCCGCCGTCGGCGCCCTCGCCGCCGCCGCCGCCCACGAGTTGGGCAGCCCGCTCGGCACCATCGCGGTGGTCGCCCGCGAGCTGGCGCGCGAGCTCCCCCCCGGCAGCGACCTCGCCGAGGATGCCCAGCTGCTGCTGTCGGAGAGCCAGCGCTGCCGCGACATCCTGGCCAGCCTGGCCCGGCGCTCCGACCCGGAGCCGCACGACTCGTTCGCGGAGCTGCCGTTCGACGCCCTGGTGGAGCAGGCGGCCGAGCCGCACCAGCGCGACGGCGTCGCGGTGATCGTCGAGGCGCACGCCCCCGACGGCGCGCCGGTCGCGACGCGCGCACCGGTGGTGCGGCCGACGCCCGAGCTCCTGCACGGGCTCGGCTCGATCATCCAGAACGCCGTGCAGTTCGCCTCCGCCACGGTCGAGATCACGGTCGGCTGGAGCGACGACGGCACGCTGTCGGTGGAAGTCGAGGACGACGGCCCGGGCTTCGCGCCGTCGGTGCTGTCCCGGCTCGGCGAGCCGTACGTGTCGACCCGGGCTGGTCGCGACGGACACATGGGGCTGGGGCTGTTCATCGCCCGCACCCTGCTGGAGCGCACCGGGGCGGAGGTCGGGTTCGCCAACCGCGCCGACGGCGGCGCCCGGGTCGACGTGCGCTGGCCGGACGGGCTGCGCCTCGATCCGCCACGCTGATGCCCATATTGTCGCCCGTTTGTCAGGTTCCACCCTGGAATCGGTCAAAACACTTGATCCCGACCCGCAATCACGACATTTGATGAGGGCAATGCCGACCGCCGACCACATTCCCGCCCCACTGCCCGCCGCCCTGCCGGCGGGTGCCGACGCCACCCTCCTGATCGTCGACGACGACGGTCCGTTGCGGAACCGCCTGTCGCGCGCCATGGAGCGCCGCGGCTTCGCGGTCACCGCCGTGGAAAGCGTGCGCGAGGGCCTGGCCGCCGCGCGCGGGACGCCGCCGGCCTATGCCATCATCGACCTGCGGCTCGCCGACGGCAGCGGCCTCGACGTGGTCGGCGCGTTGCGCGACGCCCGGCCGGACGCCCGGATCGTCATGCTGACCGGCTACGGCAACATCGCGACCGCGGTCGCCGCCGTGAAGGCCGGCGCCATCGACTACCTGCCGAAGCCGGCCGACGCCGACGCCATCACCGCCGCCCTGCTGGACCACGCCGACGCCCTGCCGCCGCCGCCGGAAAACCCGATGTCGGCCGACCGGGTCCGCTGGGAGCACATCCAGCGGGTCTACGAGCAGTGCGACCGCAACGTGTCGGAGACCGCGCGCCGGCTGCGCATGCACCGCCGCACCCTGCAGCGGATCCTCGCCAAGCACGCCCCGCGCGGCTGACGTTCCGACCCCGTCGCATCGTAGGTTCCGGATGCGTCCCGCCTTCGGCGCGCCGCTCCGGAATGACGATGGGGTTTGATCTCCCCGCAGCGGCCGACCTCACCTGCCGTCATTCCGGACGGGCACGCGCTCGCGTGATCGGTCCGGAACCCACGAAGCGACGGGCGATTGCGCTGTACGCGAAGCCCCGCCGACCGATCAGCCGACCCGGCCCTCGCTGGTCAGCAGCTTGTCGATGTAGCGGCCCTGGTACATCGTGATGCCGAGCGACTGGCCGAACCGCACCGCCTCGTCGGAGTCGCAGCGCGCCAGGATGATGCGCGCCCGCCCGCAGCGGTCGATGTGCTCCTTCAGCTCGGAGGTCCGCGACCCCGACAGGTCGTCGGCCATGTCCGGCGTCCAGATCAGCTTCAGCAGGTCGAGGCCGAGCCGTTCGCGGTCGATGAACTGCAGGGTCAGGTGGTTCAGCCCGTCCAGGCAGATCCGGTAGCCGCGCTCGCGCATGAAGTCGCGGGCGAACATGTAGGCGCCCATGTCGCCGAAGATGTCGATCTTCTGCAGCTCGATGACCACGGTGCCGCGGGCGATCGCCTTCAGCGACGAGTCGAAGTTCAGGAACGGCGGCGACAGGATGGTGCCGACGTTCAGGTTGATGCTGAACGAGCTGGCGATCGAGCTGTCGTCGTTGCGCACCAGCATCGACAGCATGCGGCTGTCGAGGGTCTGGGTCAGGTGCTGGAACAGCCACAGGTTCGAGGCCAGGTCGAATTCCGGCAGCACCGACTGCTGAAGGTCGGCGATCGAGATGTACAGCTCGCGGAACACCGGCTGCGGGGCCTGGCTGCCCGGGGTGATGGCGCAGACCGCCTGGCGGCGCATCAGGTTCGACAGGTCGGCGCGGCGCAGGAAGTTTTCGAGCTTGCCGAGCTGCTCGGGATCGAGCGCCTTGCGCGAGCCCTTGTTGAGCTGCGCGCCCTTCTCGCTGGCGACCGCCAGCCGGGCCTTGCGCTCGCGCTCGCGGTGCATGGACTTGACGATGTCCAGCAGCTCGTCGAACTGGCTCTCGACGTTGTACCAGGTGCAGAACCGCGCGAGGTCCTCCTCCTCGTCGCCCTGGCTCAGCGGGTCCTCGCTGAACAGGTAGCGGACCTTCATGATCGCCGCGTCGATGTCCTCGATCGCCGCGTCCTTGCAGATGAAGAACAGGTCGGAGTTCGAGAGCACGAAGATCTGGCCCTCGTAGTTGTTGACCATGCCCTCGAAGGTGGCGGCCGCGATCCGGATGTGGTGATCCTGGCGGTTCTGCGGGCGCAGCCGCGACAGATGGATGTGCACCGCCATCCGGCCTTCGAGGTTGCGGCCGAGCCGCTGCAGGTAGTCGAGCAGGAGATACTCCTGGCTCGGACCCCGCGACCGGTTCTGCACTTGACTGATCGCCATGGATCTCCCGTCCGTCAAAGCGACGATGTCGGCGTGACGGCGCTCCCCTCTCGCGCCCTGATCTACGCTAGCACCGCGCCGTGCACGCGTAAACGAGCCCCACAGGCGCTAGCAATTAGCTTCAAATCGAGGCAAAATCCAGGAAATTCAAAGGCTCAGCGCTTCCGGATTGCCCCACCATCTCATTGAACATTCAATAATGGCTTTTAGTCAAACTCTTAGTCGTCTAGATTAATGTCGCAACTCAGCTAGTGGGCGGGCGGTCTCCGGTATGACGGTTCCAGATCAGGCGAAAGGGTGCCGGCGCACGGGCGTGCGGGCCCGGGTAGCGCCCCGCCTCGCCGCGGTCCTGGTCGGGGCCGCCGCCGTGCTGGCGGCCGTCGCGCCCGCGTCCGCGCAGATTTCCGACGCCGAGCGCGACTCGGTCGGGCAGCGCCCGCGCCTGGACTACGAGAGCTACGGGCTGTCGCTCGACCCGGTCGACCGCGGTGCCCGGACCACCGGCAGCTCGCCGGTCTACGCGTTCACCCGGATGGAGGTCGAGACCGGCCACGACAGCAACGTGCGCCGGGTGTCGTCGGGCGAGACCGCCAGCGTGTTCACCGTCGCCCGTCCGGGACTGTCGCTGCACCTCGACGGCGAGAAGCAGCAGACCAGCCTGACCGGGCAGGCCGCGATCGGCCGCTACGGCTCGTCCAGCGGCGACGCCTACGAGGACCTCCAGCTCAACCTGCGCAGCCGGATCGAGATCGACGAGGACGCCGACCTGGCCCTGAACGCGGGGGCCGGGCGCTTCCACATCGAGCGCGGGTCCGACCTCGACCTCGGGCCGGCGTTCGGTACCCAGACCTACCGGGCCTACGAGTTCGGGGCCCAGCTCCAGACCCTGGCGCTGGCGGACAAGCCGATCGTCGGCACCGTGCAGTCGACCTGGTACCGGTTCGACGACGTCGACGGGGTCGACCGCAGCGGGCTCGACCGCTGGATCGGCGTCGGCAACGCCCGGATCGGCTTCGCCCAGGCCGGCGAGGTGTCGTTCTTCGTGCAGCCCGGCGTGCAGCGCGTCGACTACAGCCAGAACGATGCCGGCAACCCGGACTCGACCCGTCTCGACCTGTCGGTCGGGGCCACCTACTCGGGCGGCGCGGTCTCCCAGGTCTCCGGTTTCGCCGGCGTATCCCGGCGCAGCTACAGCCAGTCCGGCACCGCCGCCGAGTTCGCCGCCCTGGTCGGCGCCAAGGCGCTGTGGAACGCCACCGACCTGATGACGGTCACCGGCGACCTGTCGATCTCCAACGAGGACTCCACCCTGTCCAACGCCAGCAGCGTGGCCACCACCGAGATCGGCCTCGGCCTCGACTACGAGCCGCGCGACAACGTGATCCTCGGCACCAGGCTGCGCTGGACCGACTACCGGTACTCCGGCGACGTCGAGGACGAGCGCCTGTTCAAGGCCGGGCTGGACGTTCGCTATTTGTTAAACGAGTACGCCTACGTTGGCGCCGGCCTCCGGTGGGAGGACCAGGCCTCGAACGACCCGGCCAACGAGTTCCAGGCGACCGTCGCCTCGCTCCGCTTCGGGGCGAAGCTGTGTTGCCTGCGCGACTTCGTCACCGACGACCGGGAGGGCCGGACCGTCAGGCAGGGAGTGGTGAATGGCGTGTTCCGCTGACCCGATGCACCGGACGGAGCCGCCGCGCCGCCGCGCCGGCGGACTGCTGTCGCCGGTCCTAGCCCTGGCCGCGGCGCTCGTCCTGACGGCCTGCGGCAGCACGCCGGCGCCCGAGGAGCCGACACCGCCGCTGGCCGCCTACGTCATCGGCGCCGGCGACCGGGTCAAGGTGACGGTGCTCGAGATCAAGGACATGACCGTCGAGGCCGACGTCGCCGACGACGGCACCATCGAGCTGCCGCTGGTCGGCTCGGTGCGGATCGCCGGGCGCACGGCGCCGGAGGTGCGCACGGCGCTTTCGGAACGGCTGGCGCGCGACTTCATCAAGGACCCCAAGGTCAACGTGGAGGTCTCCAAGTACCGGCCGTTCTATGTCCTCGGCCAGGTCAACCGGCCCGGCAGCTACCCGTTCGAGCCCGAGATCGACATCCGCCGGGCGGTGGCGATCGCCGGCGGCTTCAACCGGCGCGCCGACACGTCCTCGGCCTACCTCGTGCGCGAACTCGGCGACCGGGACGACCGCCGCCGCGTCGATCTCCGGACCCGGGTGTTCCCGGGCGACGTGATCGAGGTCGACCGGCGGCTGTTCTAGGAACCCGGCATGTCGAACGTCACCGCCTTCCCGCGACGCCAGCAGGACACCGCCGAGACCGGCGGCGCGCGCGGCCCGGCACCGGTGTTCATGACCACCGAGACCTACGACGTCTGGTGGCTGATCAGCATCCTGCGGCGCCGCACCAAGCTGCTGCTGGCGGTGCTGACCGTCATCCCGATCCTGACGGCCCTGTACGTCAGCGCGCTGCCGAAGCAGTACTCGGCCAGCTCGCGCCTGCTGATCGAGGCGCAGCGCGAGCGTGTCCTCGGCATCGAGGCGGTGCTGCCGGCGATCGCCGGCGACAACAACACGGTACAGACCGAGGCCGAGTACATCGCCTCGCGCGAGATCGCGATCCGGACCGTCAAGGCGCTCGGCCTGATGGACGACCCGGAGTTCAACAGGGAGCTCGATGCCGAGGCCCGTCTGCACTGGGCCGAACGCTGGCTGCGGACACTGCCCGAGGAGTTCGCCGTCTACCTCGAACCGGCCGTCCGCTGGCTCGTCGAAAGCGGCGACGCCGCGTCCGGGGGGCAGGGCGAGATCCAGCCCGGCCCGATCCCCGACACCCTGGCCCTGGTCACCGACGAGTTCCTGGACAGGCTGACGGTCGAGGCCTCGCGGTTCGCCCGCGTCATCACCATCCGGTTCCGCTCGACCAGCCCGGAGACCGCCCGCCAGGTCGCCAACGGCGTCGCCGACAATTACCTGCGCGACATCCGCGAACGCCGCGAACAGGCGTTGCGGCGCGCCTCGCTGTTCCTGACCGACCGGGTCAGCGGCCTGCGGCAGAGCGTGATCGACGCCGAGCGCAAGCTCGAGCAGTTCCGGCGCGACCAGGGGCTGGTCGAGACCGGCGGGGCGACCCTGCTGCTGCAGCAGATCACGCACCTCAACGAGCAGCTGATCGCCGCCGAGACGGCGCGGGCCGAGACCGAGGCGCGCTACAGCCAGGTCCGGGCGCTGGCCAGCGACGACGGCGGGCTGGAGAGCCTCGACGCCGCGCTCCGCTCGCAGGTCGTCACCCAGCTGCGGACCCAGGAAGCGCTGCTGGGCCGCCGGATCGCCGAGCTGCAGTCGCAGTTCCAGCCCCGCTATCCCGAACTGGTCAAGGCCCGCCAGGAGCTGGAGGACCTGCGCCGGCTGATCCGCGCGGAAGTCGAGCGGATCGCCCAGAGCCTCCGCAACGAGGTGCAGATCGCCCGGGTCCGCGAGATCAACCTGAACGCCGCGATCCGCCGCCTGCAGGAGAAGCTGGAGGACCAGACCGACGCCGAGGTCACCCTGCGCTCGCTCGAGAGCGAGGTGGAGGCGAGCCGCGACCTCTACGAGCTGGTGCTCGGCCGGCTGAAGGCGACCGACGTGCAGGACGAGTCGGCCAATGCCCCGGAGGCGCGGATCATCTCGCGTGCCGTCACGCCGCAGAACGCGGTCTCGCCGCGCCGCGGCGTCGCGGTCCTGGCCTCGGTGCTCGGCGCCATGGTGATCGGCTGCTTCCTGGTGCTGGTCATCGAGTTCGCGATCCGCGGCTTCAAGACGCCGCAGCAGCTCGAGCTCGCCACCGGCCTGCCGGTGCTGGCCCAGATCCCGCTCAACGCCGACGTCAAGCACACCCTGCCGATGCACCGGCTCGTGGTCGAGCGGCCGGGATCGTCGATCACCCAGGCGATCCGGCGGCTGCGCACCACCATCACCCTCAGCCTCGGGGAGACCGAGGCCAGCCAGGTGGTGCTGGTCACCTCGACGATCTCCGGCGAGGGCAAGAGCTCGGTGGTCGAGGGCCTGGCGACCCTGTCGGCCCAGGCCGGCCGGCGGGTGCTGGTGATCGACGCCGACATGCAGAACCCGACCCTGCATACCCGGTTCGGCCTGTCCAACGTGGTCGGCCTGTCCGAGGTCCTGTCCGGCACGGTCGCCTCGGACGACGGCATCGAGTTCGACCCGGGCACCGGAATCTACTTCATGTCGCGCGGCCACTCGGTGCCGAACCCCGACGACCTGCTGGGCTCGGACGCCATGGAGGCGCTGATGCGCACCGCCCGCCGGCAGTTCGATCTGGTGATCGTCGACACCGCGCCGGTATCCAGCGTCGGCGACGCGCTGATCGTCACGCCGCGGGTCGACGGCGTGCTGTTCGTGGTCGAATGGGAGCGCACCCACCGCGAGATGGTGATCCAGAGCCTGCGCGACATCTACGAGATCGGAGAGAACGTGCTCGGCCTCGTGCTGTCGAAGGTCGACGTGCGGATCCAGTCCTTCGACAGCGGGACCGAGTACTACTACTACGCCCAGGAAGACAGGCGCCAGGAATCGACCTGAACCGGACCCGGGCAGGCGTTGGGGGACGCGGACTGTGAGGGAGACCCTCTCGATCGCAATGGGCGTGCTCTCGATCGTCGAGGCGGCGCTGCTGGCGGCCTGCGGCCTGCTCGCCCACTTCCTGCTCAACCCGGCCTGGGGCCCGGTCGGCTGGTACCCGGCCGGCTCGCTGGCGCTCGGGGTCGCGGCGATCCCCCTGCTGCGGCTGTTCGGCGCCTACCGGGTGAGCCAGACCCACCCGCTGGATCCGCGGGTCTTCCAGGCCCTGGTCGGCTGGATGGCGGTGTTCGCGGTGTTCCTCGCCTTCCTGAACCTCACGCAGACCACCGAGGTGTTCTCGCGCTCCTGGATCGTCGCCACCTTCACGCTCGGGGTGCTGGCGCTGCTGCTGGCGCGGGCGGTGGCGCTGCGCTATCTGCGGCAGCTCGCCAATGCCGGCCGGCTGGGGCCCCGGGTCGCCGTGATCGGCCGCGGCCAGGCCCTGCACGACGTCGCCCAGGCGGTGTTGCGCGACCCGTTCGGCCTGGCCCGGCTGATCGAGGCCCACGACCTCGGGCGCGATCCGGAGGCGGCGATGCAGCGGCTGATCGCGACCATCCGGGCCGGCAAGGTCTCCGAGGTCCTGATCGCCCTGGAGGAACCGAACGGCACCCTCGAGGCCCTGATCCACCCGCTGAAGTCGGAGGCGGTCGCCGTGCACCTGGCGCTGCCGTCTTCACTGCGCGGGGTGCCGGTTCTCGGGTTCGACCGGCCGGCCGGGATCCCCGCCCTGGCGCTTTCCGAAGTGCCGCTGTCCGGCTGGAGCTCGGTGGTGAAGCGGGTCGAGGACCTCGTCCTCGGCGCGCTGCTGCTGATCCTCGCCGCCCCGATGATGGGGCTGATCGCGCTGGCGATCCTGCTGGCGATGGGCCGACCGATCCTGTTCCGCCAGCACCGGCTCGGTTTCAACAACAACACCTTCGCGGTGTACAAGTTCCGCACCATGACCACCGCCGAGGACGGGGCGGTGGTGCCGCAGGCCCGTCGCGACGATCCCCGGATCACGCCGCTCGGCCGGATCCTGCGGCGCACCAGCCTGGACGAGCTGCCGCAGCTCATGAACGTCCTGCGCGGCGACATGTCGCTGGTCGGGCCTCGCCCGCACGCGGTCTCCCACAACACCCACTACGCCGCACTGATCGACGGCTATCTGGGGCGCCACCGGGTCAAACCCGGCATCACCGGCTGGGCCCAGGTCAACGGCCTGCGCGGCGAGACCGACACGCCGGACAAGATGCGCCGGCGCCTGGAGTACGACCTACACTACATCGAGAACTGGTCGCTGCTGTTCGACCTGCGGATCATCGCCCAGACCATCACCATCCTGCTCGGCGACCGCAACGCCTACTGAGCCGCCGGGCCATCCTGGGCCACGGCACCCGGTCCCCGCTCCGACCGGGTCTCCGCCAGCCAGCCGTCCAGCAGTGCCCGCATCTCCCGCACGAACCGCTCGCGCCCGAAGCCCTCGGCGTGGCGCCGGATGGCGGCCGGGTCGAACCTCGCCTCGATCGCCTCGAAGCGGTCCAGCGCCGCCCGCAGCGAATCCGGGGTCTGGGCATCGAAGAACAGGCCGGTGACGCCGTCGACGACGGTCTCGCAGGCACCGCCGCGGCCGAACGCGACGACCGGGCGGCCGCTGGCCATCGCCTCCAGCGGCACGATCCCGAAATCCTCCTCGGCGCAGAACACCAGCGCCCGGCACCGGGCGTACAGGCGGGCCAGCTCCTCGTCCGAGACCCGGCCGAGGAACCGCACGTTCGGCGTGGCCTCGCGGCGCAGCGCCGCCAGCTCGGGGCCCTCGCCGACCACCAGCAGCTGGCGCCCGCTGCCGGCGAACGCCCGGACCGCGACGTCGGCCCGCTTGTAGCCGACCAGCTGGCTCGCGAACAGATAGGCCTCGCCCGGGCCGTCCGGGTCGACGGCGAACCGCTCGAGCTCGACCGGCGGGTGCACGACCACCGAGTCGCGCCGCCAGAACCGGCGGATCCGGCGGGCGACGGTCGCCGAGTTGGCGACGAACCGGTCGACCCGCGGCACCGTGCTCACGTCCCAGATCCGCAGCCGGTGCAGCAGCCAGGCGGCCAGCGGCCGGGCCGGGGCCGGCAGCTCGCGGAGATAACCTTCCGGCATCACCCAGGCATAGCGCATCGGGCTGTGGCAGTAGCAGACGTGCAGCGCCTCGGCCGGCGGCAACACCCCCTTGGTCGGGCCGCCCTCGCTGCTGATCACGAGGTCGTAGCCCGAGAGGTCGAGACGCTCCAGCGCCAGCGGCATCAGCGGCAGCAGCTTCTGGTACAGCCGACGGGCACCGGGGATCCGGCCGATGAAGGTGGTTCCCTTGAGGCGGGCGGCGATGCGCGGCGAGATCCCGGCCGGATCGGCGACATGGGTGAAGACGTCGGCGTCCGGGTAGAGGTCGAGCAGGGCCTCGAGTACGCGCTCGCCGCCGCGCATGGTCACCAGCCAGTAGTGGATGATCGCGACCCGCATCGCCCCCCCGTCGTCCAGTCGTCGTCCGGTCGTCGTCCGGTCGTCGCCCGACCGTAGCACCACCGGCCGGAAGGCCGCCATTCCGGGCGGTTTGCGCCAGATCAATTCGGCCGCAGGCGCCCCGAATCACGTTGAAAACCGGCGGCTCCAGCTTATATGCAATAAAGATAAAATTGAATGCATGAACGCCGATCGGGGTGTCGGTCCTGAGGGGGACGCCGACGACGCCCCGAGCCAGTCGAGTGCGCTCCGAAACATCGTCGTGCGCCGGCGGTCCCGGATGGGGCCGGTAGCGCGGCCCGATGCAACGTTCGGCACATGCCGAGAGGTGATGCTGTGGCGAAGACCAAGGGAACTCCGGCCAACGACACCCTGCTGGGCACGGACGGCAACGACGTCCTGCGCAGCGGTCCGGCTGACGACCTGCTGCAGGGCGGCGGCGGCGACGACTCGCTGTATGGAAACCCCGGGAACGACACCTTGTCCGGCGGTGCCGGCGACGACTTCCTGCGCGGCGACCCCGGCGACGACGTGCTGTATGGCGGCGACGGCAGCGACACGCTGCTGGGCGGTGTCGGCGACGACGTTCTCTATGGCGGCGCGGGCGACCGGCTGATCGACGGCGGCGTCGGCAACGATACCCTCTACATCGCCTCCGAGGCCGACCTCACGGGCATCGAGATCCGCAACGTCGAGCATATCGTGTTCACCGGTCCGGTCCACCTCACCCTGACCGGCACCGCCGGCGACGACACGCTGGTGGGCGGTGCCGGCAACGACGTCCTGTCGGGCGGCGACGGCAGCGACGTGCTGTTCGGTGAGAGCGGCAACGATCTGCTGGTCGGCGGCAACGGGGCCGACGTCCTGTATGGCGGGGCCGGGACCGACACGCTGTCAGGCGGCACCGGCGACGACACCGTGTGGGCGGAGGCCGGCGACGGGCCGCTGGACGGCGGCGACGGCAACGACGTGCTGGTGGTCGCACAGGGCACCGACCTGGACGGTCTGGCGCAGTCCGGCTTCGAGACCGCCTGGTTCGTGGACGGCACCGGTACGGTCGTCGAAACCCGGGACCTGACCCCGCCGGTCGACTTGAACGGCCCGACCTTCCTGTTCCGCTCCGGCGGCCTGGTCCAGGCCATGCAGGTCGACGGCACCGAGACCGCTCGGTTCGGCGACTCCGAGGGGCTGACCTCCGATTGGCAGCTGGCCGGCAAGGGCGACGTCAACGGCGACGGCCAGGACGACTTCGTCTGGCGCAACCAGAACGACGGCTCGTTCGCGGTGTGGTCGCTGGACGAGACCCGGCCGATCGAGCTCGGCGACGTGTTCGGCCTCGAGCCGAGATACGGCCTGGCGGCGTTCGCCGACTTCAACGGCGACGGCACCGACGACTACCTGTGGCGCGACGCCGACACCGGCAACATCGCGGTGTGGACCACAAGCGGCCTCAACAGCGTCACCAAGGGCGATCTGCTGGGCATCGACAACACCTGGCAGATCGCCGCGGTCGACCAGTTCGGTAACGGCGGCCAGGACATCCTGTGGCGCAACGCCGGCACCGGCGAGATCGCGATCTGGGAGATGAACGGCACCGGCGAGCCGACCCGCGGCGCCGTCCACGGCATCGCCAACGACTGGCAGCTCGCCGAAACCGCGGACTTCGACGCCGACGGCCGGGCCGACATGCTGTGGCGCAACCAGAACGACGGCTCGCTGGCGGTCTGGACGTCCGAGGGCGGCGGCGCGGTCGCCCGCGGCAACGTGCTGGGCCTCGGCACCGACTGGCAGGTCGCCGGCACGGCGGATTTCGGCGGCGACGGCAAGGCCGACCTGCTGCTGCGCAACGACAGCCTGGGCCAGGTCGCGGTCTGGCAGATGGACGGCACCGGCGAGCCGGTCCGCGGCAGCACCTTCGAGGTGCCGGCGGGATGGCAGGTCCAGGCGATCGACGACTTCAACGGCGACGGCAAGGCCGATATCCTGTGGCGGAACCAGCAGGCCGGCGTCATGTCGGTTTGGGAGATGGACGGCGACGCCGCCGCCCAGCGCTACGACTTCGGCTTCGACGGCGACCTGACCGTCCTGGCGGTCCGGGACCTGTCGGCGGACGGTCAGCAGGGCATCCTGGCCCGGGCGTCGAACGGCGATCTCGCGGCGTTCATGTTCAACGACGGCGCGGCGCCGACGGTTGCCGCGATCGGCCAGCTGCCGACCGACTGGGACCTGCTGTAGCGCGATTGCGACCGGCCGCCGCCCGGCGGAGATCTGCCCGCGACGACCGGCCGCAACCGATATAGGTAAAATTTTATGGAAATTTTGGGCGAGTAACTCTAGCTTAACCTCAGCAGTCCAAAGTGCGTTTGTGGGGAGCGCCTGGAAGCTGCTGGCAGGCCGACCGGCCGAGCCGCTCTTCTTTGGTTCCCAGCGTCTGAAATGAGCCCCGGCGTGCCCAACCACGGGACCGGACGCGACGGGGACGCCGGCCGGAGAATCCGGCTGACGGTACAAGGGGGTCGCCGTGGGCAAGAAGAAGAAAGACGCGATCGTGGGGACCGATCAGAACGATACGCTCGTCGGAACGGCGGGCAAGGACACCCTGTCGGGTCGCGACGGCGATGACGTGCTCGCCGCGGGCGGTCACGACGACCGTCTCTACGGCGGCGACGGCGACGACACCCTCTCCGGCGGCGACGGCAAGGACCTGCTGTACGGCGGCGACGACGACGACCGGCTGCACGGCGGCGCCGATCGCGACACCCTGTTCGGCAACGACGGCGACGACGTGCTGTCGGGCGGCGACGGCAACGACCTGCTGCGCGGCGGCGACGGCGACGACACGGCGTACGGCGGCGCCGCCAACGACGTGCTGTCCGGCCGCGACGGCGACGACGTGCTGTCCGGCGGTGACGGCGCCGACACCGTCAAGGGCGGCGACGGTGACGACACGATCCACGGCGGCGAAGGCGCCGACCGGCTGTCGGGCGGCGAAGGCGACGACGCCATCCATGCCGACGCCGACGACAGCTACATCGACGGCGGCGACGGCAACGACACGCTGTACGTCGGGTCCGAGGACGACCTCGCGAACATCACGGTCCGCAACGTCGAGCACATCGTCTACACCGACCAGCCGGCGGCCCGCGAGGGCGGCGACCAGACCGTCTCGGGCAACTGGCAGAACGAGACCCTGTCCGGCGGCGCCGGCAACGACCTGATCCAGGGCAGCGGCGGCAGCGACGCCCTGCTCGGCGGCGGCGGCAACGACACCCTGTCGGGCGGCTGGGCCGACGACACCCTGTCCGGCGGCGACGGCGACGACCGGCTGGTCGGCCGCGGCGGCCAGGACCAGTTCTACGGCGGAGCCGGCGACGACACCCTGTCGGGCAACTGGGCCGGCGAGACCCTGTCCGGCGGCGCCGGCAACGACCTGATCGAGGGCCTCGGCGGATCCGACTCCATGGTCGGCGGGGCCGGCGACGACACCCTGTCGGGCGGTGGGGCCGGCGATACCCTGTCCGGTGGCGACGGCAACGACCTGCTGTCCGGCGGCGACGGCAACGATCGGCTGTCCGGCGGCGACGGCGCCGACAGCCTGTCGGGCGGCGCCGAGGACGACACCCTGGTCGGCGCCGACGGCGACGACCTCCTGCAGGGCGGGGACGGCAACGACGCGCTCTCCGGCGGGGACGGCAACGATGCATTGAGCGGCGGCGGCGCCAACGACGCGCTGATCGGCGGCGACGGCAACGACACGCTGGTCGGCGGGGCCGCGAACGACACGCTGTCGGGCGGCGACGGAACCGACCAGCTGTACGGCGGCGACGGCAACGACAGCCTGCGTGGCGACGACGAAGCCGACATGCTCGACGCCGGCGCCGGGCACGACACGCTGGTCGGCGGCGACGGCGACGACACCCTCTCCGGTGGCGAAGGCAACGACTACCTCTATGGTGGCGACGGCAACGACCTGCTGTACGGCGGGGCCGGCGACCGCGTGATCGACGGCGGCGACGGCGACGACACGCTGTACGTGGCGCGCCGCGCGGACCTCGACGGCGTCGACGTGCGCAACGTCGAGACCATCGTGTACGGCGATGCCCCGGCCCCGGGAGAGGGCCAGACCCTGGTCGGCAACTGGCGCGACGACAGCCTTTCGGGCGGCGACGGCGACGACCTGATCCGCGGCCGCGGCGGCTACGACACGCTGGTCGGCGCCGACGGCAACGACACCCTGTCGGGCGGCTGGGCCGACGACACGCTGTCCGGCGGCGCTGGTGACGACCTGGCGTCCGGTTTCGGCGGCGCCGACCTGTTCGACGGCGGCGCCGGCAACGACACCCTGGTCGGCGACTGGGCGTCCGACACCATGTCCGGCGGCGACGGCGACGACTCGCTGCTCGCGGCCGGCGGCAACGACGTGCTGTACGGCGGCGACGGATCCGACACCCTGTCGGCCGGCGGCGGCGACGACATGGTCCAGGGCGGGGCCGGCGCGGATATCGGCATCGGCGGCGGCGGCAACGACACCCTGGCCGGCGGCGAAGGCAACGACGCGCTCAGCGGTGGCGAGGGCGACGACCAGATTTCCGGCGGGATCGGGGACGACCTGGTCCTGGGCGGTGCCGGCAACGACACGCTCTCCGGCGGCGAAGGCGCGGATACGCTGTCCGGCGGGGCCGGCAACGATGCGCTCTATGGCGGGGCCGGCGAGGCCATTGTCGAAGGCGGCGCCGGCAACGACACGCTGGTCGGCGGCGCCGGCAACGACGCGCTCAGCGGCGGCGAGGGCAACGACCAGATCTCCGGCGGCGCCGGGGCTGACCTGCTGAGCGGCGGGGCCGGCAACGACACCCTGTCGGGTGGCGAGGGTGCGGACAGCCTGTCGGCCGGTGCGGGCGACGACGTGATCTACGGCGGTGCCGGCGACGCGGTGATCGAGGGTGGGGCCGGCAACGACACGCTCTACGCCGAGAACCGGGCGGCGCTGGACGGAGTCGACGTGCGCAACGTCGAGACCATCGTGTACGCCGACAACGACGACGCGCTGCAGGGCACTGCCGGCGACGACACCCTGTCCGGCGGGATCGGCAACGACACGCTGGTCGGCGGTGCCGGCAACGACGCGCTCAGCGGCGGCGAAGGCGACGACCAGATCTCGGCCGGTGCGGGCGACGACCTGGTCAGCGCGGGCGCCGGCAACGACACGCTGTCAGGCGGCGAAGGTGCGGACAGCCTGTCCGCGGGTGCGGGCGACGACGTGATCTACGGCGGGGCCGGCGACGCGGTGATCGAGGGCGGTGCCGGCAACGACACGCTCTATGCCGAGAACCGCGCGGCCCTCGACGGCGTCGACGTGCGCAACGTCGAGACCATCGTCTACGCCGACAACGACGACGCGCTGCAGGGCACTGGCGGCGACGACACCCTGTCCGGCGGGATCGGCAACGACACGCTGGTCGGTGGGGCCGGCAACGACGCGCTCAGCGGCGGCGAGGGCGACGACCAGATCTCGGCCGGTGCGGGCGACGACCTGGTCAGCGCGGGCGCCGGCAACGACACCCTGTCGGGCGGCGAGGGTGCGGACAGCCTGTCGGCCGGTGCGGGCGACGACGTGATCTACGGCGGTGCCGGCGACGCGGTGATCGAGGGCGGCGCCGGCAACGACACGCTCTATGCCGAGAACCGGGCGGCGCTGGACGGAGTCGACGTGCGCAACGTCGAGACCATCGTGTACGCCGACAACGACGACGCGCTGCAGGGCACTGCCGGCGACGACACCCTGTCCGGCGGGATCGGCAACGACACGCTGGTCGGCGGCGCCGGCAACGACGCGCTCAGCGGCGGCGAGGGCAACGACCAGATCTCCGGCGGCGCCGGGGCCGACCTGCTGAGCGGCGGTGCCGGCAACGACACCCTGTCGGGCGGCGAAGGTGCGGACAGCCTGTCGGCCGGTGCGGGCGACGACGTGATCTACGGCGGGGCCGGCGACGCGGTGATCGAGGGCGGGGCCGGCAACGACACGCTCTATGCCGAGAACCGCGCGGCGCTGGACGGAGTCGACGTGCGCAACGTCGAGACCATCGTCTACGCCGACAACGACGACCAGCTGGTCGGGACCTCGGGTGCGGACACCCTGTCCGGCGGGATCGGCAACGACACGCTGGTCGGTGGGGCCGGCAACGACGCGCTCAGCGGCGGCGAGGGCGACGACCAGATCTCGGCCGGTGCGGGGGCCGATCTGCTGAGCGGCGGCGCCGGCAACGACACACTCTCCGGTGGCGAGGGTGCCGACTCCCTGTCCGCCGGTGCGGGCGACGACGTGATCTACGGCGGTGCCGGCGATGCGGTGATCGAGGGCGGTGCCGGCAACGACACGCTCTATACCGAGAACCGGGCGGCGCTGGACGGCGTCGACGTGCGCAACGTCGAGACCATCGTGTACGCCGACAACGACGACCAGCTGGTCGGAACGTCCGGTGCGGACACCCTGTCCGGCGGGATCGGCAACGACACCCTGGTCGGCGGTGCCGGCAACGACGCCCTGTCGGGCGGCGAAGGCGACGATGCGATCTCCGGCGGCGCCGGGGCCGATCTGCTGAGCGGCGGCGCCGGCAACGACACACTCTCCGGTGGCGAGGGCGCGGACAGCCTGTCCGCCGGTGCGGGCGACGACGTGATCTATGGCGGTGCCGGCGATACGGTGATCGAGGGCGGTGCCGGCAACGACACGCTGTACGTCAACAGCCGGGCCGATCTCGAGGGCGTCGACGTGCGCAATGTCGAGACCATCGTCTACGCCACACCGGACGACACGCTGCAAGGCACTGCCGGCGACGACACCCTGACGGGTGGCGAAGGCAACGACATCCTCTCGGGTGCCGGCGGCAACGACGTTCTGTCGGGCGGGGCGGGCACCGACACCCTGGTCGGCGGCGAGGGCAACGACGCGCTGTCCGGCGGGGCCGAGGCGGACACCCTGTCCGGCGGGGCCGGCGACGACGCCATGGTCGGCGGCGAAGGCAACGACTCGGTCGACGGCGGGGCCGGCGACGACACCGGCCTCGGCGGCGGCGGCGACGACACCGTGGCCGGCGGCGACGGCAGCGACGCGCTCTCGGGCGGCGAGGGCAACGACGCGCTGTCCGGCGGGGCCGAGGCGGACACCCTGTCCGGCGGGGCCGGCGACGACGCCATG
>NZ_BMZS01000001.1:0-386679 GCF_014652915.1 Thalassobaculum fulvum | reverse complement strand
CCGGCGGGGCCGAGGCGGACACCCTGTCCGGCGGGGCCGGCGACGACGCCATGGCCGGCGGCGAAGGCAACGACTCGATCGACGGCGGGGCCGGCGACGACACCGGTCTCGGCGGCGGCGGCGACGACACCGTGGCCGGCGGCGAGGGCAACGACGCGCTCTCGGGCGGCGACGGCAATGACGCCTTGTCCGGCGGTTCGGGCACCGACACCCTGGTCGGCGGCGGCGGCGACGACGCGCTGGCCGGCGGCGACGGCGGCGACGCCCTGTCGGGCGGCGAGGGCGACGATTCGGTGGCCGGCGGCGACGGCGACGATACCCTGGCCGGTGGCGCCGGGTCGGACGCGCTGTCCGGCGGAGCCGGCAACGATCAGGTCGCCGGCGGCGACGGCGCCGACGCGGTTTCCGGTGGAGCCGGTGCCGACACGCTCTCCGGCGGCGGCGGCGACGACAGCGTCGGCGGCGGCAGCGAGGACGACGTCCTCTCGGGCGGGGCCGGCAACGACGCGCTCAGCGGCGGCGACGGCAACGACCTGCTGTCCGGCGGTGCCGACGCCGATACCCTGTCCGGCGGTGCCGGGCTCGACACCCTGTACGGCGGCGACGGCCAGGATGCCCTGTCCGGCGGCGACGCCGACGACGTGCTGTCCGGCGGTGCCGACGCCGACTCGCTGTCCGGCGGGTCCGGCGACGACACGCTGATCGGCGGTGGCGGCAACGACTCCCTGTCCGGCGGTGACGGGGCGGATTCGGTGGTCGGCAGCGACGGCGAGGACGTGCTGGTCGGCGGCGCCGGGACAGACACCCTGGTCGGCGGTGCCGGGAACGACACCTTCGCGGCCGGCTCGCTGGCCGACCTCGACGGCGACACCATCGCCGACTACGCCGCCGGCGACGTGGTCCAGGTCGACGACCTGGATAGCGGGACCGCCGCGGTCACCCTCAGCCGGGCCAACGGCACGACGACGGTCTCGATCGACTCGGACGGCGACGGCAATGCCGACGCCAGCTTCGACCTGACCGGGCTGTACACCTCCTACACCATGGACGAGGGATCGGTCGTCGGTTCGGCCGAGCTGGTGTTCCACGCCCCGCAGGGCCTGTCGGTCGAGGCCATGGGCACCGTCGACCTGAACAACGACGGCAATCTCGAACAGGTCTGGAAGATCACCAACCCGAACGGCGAGTCCGTCGAGGTGACGCTCGACCTGGCGGGCGTCGACGATCCGCAGGACGCGACCGTCACGGCCGCCAGCGGCACCACCTACCACTGGACCGAGGCCGAGAGCGGGACGCTGCAGATCAGCTGGTCGTGGGACGGCGGAACCACGGTCGACACCGGCAGCGCCGAGGCCTCCGGCGACGCCGCCGACCTGGACGCGCTGCGGGCCGCCGGCTTCGTCAACCCGTACGATCCGACGGACGGCGCCGACACCCTGCTCGGCACCGCCGACGCCGACAGCATCGCCGCCCTCGGCGGCGACGACCTGGTCTCGGCCAAGGCCGGAGACGACGCGGTGGACGGCGGGGCCGGCAACGACACGCTGTCCGGCGGCCTCGGCAACGACAGCCTGTCGGGCGGGCTCGGCAGCGACGTGATGTACGGCCAGGACGGCAACGACCTGGCGATCGGCGGGGCCGGCGACGACACCCTGGTGGGCGGCGACGGCGACGACCTGCTGCGCGGCGGGCTCGATGCCGACGCCCTGTCGGGTGGGGCCGGCAACGACACGCTGTCCGGCGGCGACGGCACCGACCAGCTGCTCGGCGGCGCGGGCAACGACGTGCTGTCCGGCGGCGCCGGCGTCGACACGCTGTCCGGCGGCGTCGGCGACGACACCATCTGGGCGGCGGTCGGCGACGGCCCGATCGACGGCGGCGAGGGCAACGACGTCCTGGTGGTGCTCCAGGGCACCGACCTCGACGGCCTGAGCCACACCGGGTTCGAGACCGCCTGGTTCGTCGACGACTCCGGCAACGTGGTCAGCACCCAGGACCTGACCGGGCCGCCGCAGCTGTTCGGGCCGACCTTCCTGTTCCGTTCGGCCTCCTCGGGCGCCGTGCAGGCCATGCAGATCGACGGCCCCGAGGCCGCCCAGTTCGGCGACGAGCAGGCCCTCGGCTCGGCCTGGCAGCTCGCCGGCAAGGGCGATGTCGACGGCGACGGCACCGACGACTACATGTGGCGGAACACCGACACCGGCGATTTCGCGGTCTGGTCGGCCGACGGGACCGGCCCGGTCGAGCTCGGCAACATCCATTCGATCGAGAGCAAGTACGGGCTGGCCGCCTTCGAGGACTTCAACGGCGACGGCACCGACGACTACCTGTGGCGCGACGAGGGCACCGGCAGCATCGCGGTGTGGACCACCGGCGGCCTGGACGACCTCGCCAAGGGCAACCTGCTCGGGATCGACAACACCTGGCAGATCGCCGCGGTCGACCAGTTCGGCAGCGGCGGCCAGGACATCCTGTGGCGCAACACCGAGACCGGCAACATCGCCATCTGGGAGATGAACGGCATCGACGAGCCGACCCGCGGCAACGTCCTCGGCATCTCCTCGGACTGGGCGCTCAACACCACCGCCGACTTCGACGGCGACGGCGACGCCGACATCCTGTGGCGCAACCAGAACGACGGCTCGCTGGCGATCTGGTCGTCCGAGGGCGGCGGCGAGGTGACCCGCGGCAACGTCATGGGCCTCGGCACCGACTGGGAGGTGGCGGCGGTCGACGACTTCGGCGGCGACGGCAAAGCCGACCTGCTGCTGCGCAACACCAACGACGGCCTGCTGGCGGTCTGGCAGATGGACGGCACCAACGAGCCGGTCCGCGGGATGGCGCACGGCGTCTCGTCGGACTGGTCGATCGCCGCGGTCGACGACTTCGACGGCGACGGCAACGCCGACATCCTGTGGCGCAACGAGCAGGCCGGCGTCATGTCGGTGTGGGAGATGAACGGCGACTCGCCGGAGCAGCGCTACGACTTCGGGTTCGACGGCAACCTGGAGATCCTGGCGATCCGCGAGCTGAACGGCGACGGCGACATGGGCATCCTGGCACAGGCCCCCTCCGGCGACATCGGGGTGTTCATGTTCAACGACGGCGACGTCCCCGACTTCACCCACATCGGCAACATGCCGACGGACTGGGATCTGCTCTAGGCTTCGCCCTTCGGCTGCGCTCCGGAGGGGGATCCCGTGTCCGACCCGCACCAACCGGTCTTCGTCAACGGCCGCTTCCTGGCGCAGCGCCAGACCGGCGTGCAGCGTGCCGCCGCCGAGCTGGTGCGGGCGCTCGACGGTGTGCTGGCCGGAGCCGGCCCGGCGGCACCGCCGGTCGTCGTCCTGGCGCCGCCGGGCGCCGAGACCGACCGGGTCCCCCTGCAGCGCATCGAAGTCCGGCAGGTCGGCCGCTGGTCCGGGTATCCGTGGGAGCAGTGGGACCTGCCGCGGGCGGCAAGCGGGCATCTGCTGATCAATTTCGGCAACGTCGCGCCGCTCCTGCACCGCCGCAACGCCATCCTGATCCACGACGCCTCGGTGTTCGACCGGCCCGACGCCTATGGCTGGCGGTTCCGAGCCGCCATGCGGGCCATGCTGCCGCTGCTGGCGCGCCGGGCCGAGGCGCTGTTCACGGTCTCCGCGTTCTCCGCCGAGCGGCTGGCCCGGCACGGCATCGCCAACCGCCGCGGCTACACGCTGCTGCCGGCCGGCACCGAGCACATGGCCCGCATCCGGCCCGACGCCGGCGCGCTGGCCCGGTACCGCCTCGAACCCGGGCGCTACGTGCTGTTCCTCGGTTCGCTGCATCCGAACAAGAACCTCGCCGGTGCCCTGGAGACGATCCGGCGGGTCGGCGACCCCGGGCTCCGGCTGGCGGTGGTCGGCGCCACCGATGCCCGGGTGTTCACCCCGGACGGGCGACCGGTGGCCGACCCGGGCGACCGTGCGCGGTTCCTGGGCGCGGTCGACGACGCCGCCATGGCGGCGCTGTACGCCGGCGCGCTCTGCCTGCTGTTCCCGTCCTTCTACGAAGGATTCGGCCTGCCGCCGCTGGAGGCGATGGCGCTCGACTGCCCGGTGATCGCCAGCAACCGCGCCTCGATCCCGGAGGTCTGCGACCACGCCGCCTGGCTGATCGATCCGACCGACTGCGCCGGCATGGCCGCCGCGATCGACCGCCTGGCGAACGACCCGGGCGCGCGGGCCCGCCTGATCGAGCGCGGGCGCCAGCGGGTCCGGCACTTCACCTGGCGGGCGTCGGCGCAGCGCCTGGCGGCGACCCTCGGTATCGTCGGCCCGCCCGCCAGCCCTTCCAGCGATTGACCAGCTGGCCGAGATAGTAGCGGGCACGCCCGATCCGGCCGACGAGGGCGAACGCCACCATCGCCGCCAGCGGCTTCAGGACGTGCGGCGCCAGCTCCGCCAGGGTGTAGTCGTTGACCCCCATCACGTAGCCGAGGCCGCGGGCATAGGACGCACCCTTGGCCAGCACCACGGCCGCGTCGCGCTCGAACTTGTTGGGGTGGCCGAACACGATGTCCGGGCGATAGCCGGCACGGCAGCCCAGTGCGAGCCCGCGCAGCAGCAGGTCCTGGCCCTCGCCGGCGCCCCACGGCGCGCCGCTGCCGACGCCGATGCTCTCGCGGAAGCCGCCGACCCGGTCGAAGAACCGGCGGCGGAACACCATGGTCGCCTCGGCGCCGACCCGCCAGACATTGCCGCGGGTCGCGTCCAGCGGCCGGTCGGGCCAGCGCCCCATGGACGGGCGGCCGTGCTCGTCGACGATCCGGCCGGCGATCACGTCGACCGCCGGTTCCTCGGCCATCCGACGGCGGATCGCGTCGAGCTGCCCCGGCGTCGCCCAGCCGTCGTCGTCGGGGAACCAGATCGCCTCGCGACGGGCGTGGGCGAGCCCGACATTGCGGGCATGCGACGCGCCCTTCGCCGCGGCCCGCACCCGCTCCGGCCGCAGGTCGGCGGCCGCCGCCAGCACCGGGCCGAGCCGGTCGTCCGGATTCTGGTCGACCACGACCAGCTCGTCCGCGGCGGTCAGCTGCGGCCGCAGCGAGTCGAGCAGCCGGCCGACCTCCTCGACCCGGCCGACGGTCGGCACCACGATCGACAGCGCCACGGTCGGCGGGGCCACGGTCGGCGGGGCCGCACTCATGGCCGCGGCTTCCACAGCAGCAGCGCGGCGCGTTGCAGGGCCTCCTCGACCACCGACCGGACCAGGGCCGGCGCGAACATGCCCGAGCCCGGCCCGCAGCGCAGCCGCAGCCGGCGCCGGGCGATCACCAGATAGGCGAGGTTGCTGCCGGCCGTGACCAGGGCGGCGCCGATCGCCGCGCCCTCGACACCGCCCAACAGGATTCCCACCGGCACCGTCGCCGACAGCCCGACCGCGCTGGCCGCCTGCACCGCCGTCAGCGGCCGCTCCAGCCCAGTCATCCGCAGCACCGCGCTGACCGAACCGGCCAGCACCGTCGTCGTCTGACCCAAGGTCAGGATGACCAGGACCGCCCAGCCCGACTGGAACTCCGGGCCGTACAGGCCGAGCAGCAGCCAGCCGCCGCCGGCGATCGCCAGGGCGATCGGCATGCCGCTCGCGAACGACACCAGGCTGCCGCGCGCCATCAGGTCCTGCAGGCCGCGGTGGTCCCGGTCGGCGTACCGGCGGGCCACCATCGGCTCCAGGGTCAGGCGCACCGCGTCGACCACGAAGGTGACCAGCACCGCCAGGCGCTGCGCCGTCAGGTAGATCGCCGCCGCCCGCAGGTCCAGCAGCGCCCCGACCAGCACCACGTCGCCGCGCGCAATCCAGTAGCCGAGCGCCTCGGCGAGCACCATCGGGCGGGCGATCCGGTACCAGTCCGTCCGGTCGTCGCGCTGGCGGATCGGCACCACGTCGCCGACCAGCCGCCCGATCCGCCAGGAGTCGATGGCGGCGATCACCGCAAGCCCGCCGACGAACCCGGCGAGCGCGGATTCCACCGACAGCCAGCCGCCGGCCGCCAGCGCCGCCGCCGTGACCCCGGGGATCAGCGACCGCAGGATGTTGAAGCCCAGGAATCCCGCCAGCACCCGGTCGAGCGCCCGCAGGGTCTCGCGGTGCAGGTCCATGGTGCCGTACAGCGCCAGTCCGAGCGCCACGATCGCCACGACGCTCCACGGCACCCCGGTGCCCAGTCCCAGGGCCGCCTCGAACACCATCGCGACCAGCAGGACCGCCGGAACCGATGCCAGGGCGATGGTACGGCGCGCCTCCCCCAGCAGGCCGAGCAACGCCCCCGGCCGACCCTGGTGCCAATAGATCGAGCCGTAGCGAAGCATCGCGCTGTTCAGGCCGAAGCAGGTGAGCGGACCGGCGATCGTCAGCACCGTCACCGCGTACATCACCAGCCCGTACTCGTCGGCCGACAGCAGTCGGGCCAGCAAGACCGTGTAGAGCAGCCAGAGAGCGGTTCCCGCGACTTTCATGAAAGTCACGGCAACCATGTCGTTCAACATGACGGATCCGCCCGTCCAGCATCCTCGATCATCACGGCGAACGTAGCACCGACCCTGTGCGTCGGGTATACAGTTGCAATTCGCCGCAAATTACAGTGACAGCGACGCCGATGCTTTCGATCCTCAAGGCCTGGACTGTCGCGGCGCTGTATCCCCTGGCCCGGGCGCTGCTCGGCGGCCGGCCGAGGCGGTTCCGCGCCAACGGCGTGTGGATGCGGATCGACGTCGGCAACGCCCCGATGAGCCTGCTGCGCGCCTTCGGGCTGTACGAGCTCCGCAAGACCGCCGAGATCGAGCGCCGGCTGTCGACCGGCGACGTGTTCGTCGACATCGGGTCGAGCGAGGGCGACTTCGCGCTGATCGCGGCCCGCATCGTCGGCCCGACCGGCGCGGTGCACGCCTTCGAGCCGGAACCCGGCAATGTCGGGATCATCCGCGACAACGTCGCCCTCAACCGTTTCGACTGGATAACGGTTCATGCGGTCGCCCTGTCCGACCGCGACGGCCAGGCCGACCTGTTCCGCTCCGACGTCACCGGCTGGCACTCGCTGCTCGGCGGGCTCGAACACCGCGACCGCGACGTGGTGCGGGTCCCGGTGGCCCGGCTGGACAGCCTTGCCCTGCCGCGCATCGACATGGTCAAGATCGACGTGGAGGGCGCCGAGGCGGCGGTGCTGGCGGGCGCGCGCGAGAGCATCGCCCGCCACCGGCCGGTGATCCTGCTCGACACCCACCCGTCGCTCGGCGCCGACGTCGCGGCGCTGCGGGCGTTCGCCGACGCGCTCGGCTACGACGTGTTCGATTCCGACCGCCACGACTCCCGGCTGCGGCCGGACGGCATCCCGGACGAGGACGCCGACCTGGTGCTGGTGCCGCGCGCGGTCGCGCCGAAGGGGGCCGCGCCGAAGGGGGCCGCGCCGATGGGGGCCGCGCCGATGGGGGCCGCGTCGTGAGCGACCGGTCGGGCGCGCTGGTCCTCGGCGGGGCGGGATTCATCGGCAGCCACCTGCTGGCCGACCTCGCGGCCCGGGGCGTACGGCCGCTGATCTCGGTCGACCTGGTCGCGCCCGAACGCCCGGTTGCCGGCGTCGACTACCGCATCGGCGACGTACGCCGGCCGATCGCCGGGCTGGTGACCGAGCTGGTGGCGACCCTGTACAACCTGGCGGCGGTGCACCGCACCCCCGGCCACCCTGACCACGCCTACTACGAGACGAACGTCGCGGGGGCGGTGAACGCCTGCCGACTGGCGGCCCAGCGCGGCATCCCGCGGATCGTGTTCACCAGCAGCATCTCGGTCTACGGCACCCGGGAGGAGGCGTGCGACGAGAGCACGGCGCTGCAGCCGAGCTCGGCCTACGGCCGCTCGAAGGCGCTGGCCGAGCTGGTCCACGAGGGCTGGCTCGAGGCCGAGCCGGGATCCCGCCGCCTGGTGGTCCTGCGGCCGGCCGTGGTGTTCGGCCGCGGCGAGCACGGCAACTTCGACCGCCTGCTGCGCCAGCTCGGGCGGCGCGGCTTCGTGTTTCCCGGCCGTCGCGACACCGTCAAGGGCTGCGGCTACGTCAAGGAGCTGGTCCGGGTGATGGCGTTCTGCCTGGCCCGCGACGAGCCGCTGTACCGCGCCAACTTCGCCTACCCCGAGCCCTATACCATCGAGACCATCGCCCGGACCCTGGCGGAAGAGGCCGGGCTGCCGGTACCGCGGCTGACCGCGCCGACCGGCCTGGTGATGACGGCGGCCTTCGGGCTGGAGGTCCTCGCCGCACTCGGTCTGCGTACCGGCATCAACCGCGACCGGGTCCGCAAGCTGCTGGTCAGCACCCATATCCACCCGGCCCGCCTGGTCGCCGACGGCTATCGTTTCGAAACCGATCTCCGCTCGGGTATCCGGGCCTGGCTGGCCGACCGGGACACCCGCTGAGGGCGCCGCGGCGGGTCAGGTCCGCGTTCGCCCGCCGCGCACCGCCACCGGGGCCAGCGGGTGCGCGCTGCGGGCCGTGATCGGCGCCGTCGCCACCGCGCGGTGCCGCACCATGAACACGATCAGGGCGACCGTGAAGATCAGGGTCGGAAAGTACTTCGACGACCCCCAGTAGAACAGCCGCAGGATTTCGTAGACCCCGATCATCCAGGTCGGGTGCAGCAGCATGTACTGGAACTTGCCCTGGGTGTAGCCGTCGTAGATCCGCCCGCTGAGCACGCCGAGAAAGAACCACATCAGGATGCCGAACACCGATCCGAAATCCTGCATCGGCGCGAACACCCCGGAGGTGTTGTTGAACTCCTCGGTCGCGTAGCGGAACGCGTACTCCCAGAACGTCGCCTCCTCGACCTCGACCCACGGAAACAGCGGGAACCGGTAGAACCAGTGCATCGTGTAGGTGCCGTCGAAGGTCGGCGGATACAGCGCGGTCAAACCGGCGCCGTTGTTCAGGGCGGTCAGGTAGTAGCCCCAGATCCGCGACAGCACGAAGTCGGTGTAGCTGTCGTAGTAGTAGCGGTAGTAGGTCCACGACCGGACATACTCGGTCGCCGCGAACAGGGCGATGATGCCGACGATGCCGAGGATCGGCGCCAGGCTCAGCCAGGCCCGCCAGCGCAGCCCGACGGTGCCGAACCAGACGATCCCGATCGGCAGGACCACCTCGATGATCGCCAGGCGCTCGGAGTTGATGACCGCCCGCATGAGCACCGCCAGAAACACCATCGCGGCGAAGGTATGGTCGAACCAGTCGAGCGGGCGATCGGCGATCTTCGACTTGAGCGCATAGAGCGCCGCGAACAGGGCAGCGAGGTTGCTTACCGAGGTGATGCCGGGCACCTGCAGGGTGCGTTCCTTGAGGAGCGCGAACACCGATGCCTTGCCGCTCAGGAACGCGAACACCAGGCCGGGATCGGCGAGCACCGGCAGCACCAGCGCGAAGTTGCCGGAGAACGCGATGAGACCGATCACCAGCATGGCCCGCCGGTAGTGCGAGTGCAGAATCCGTGACGGCGGGGAACTGCGGATCCGCTGGCGCTGCGCGCTGCGGCTGACGTAGCCGACGACGCCGCAGCCGGCCGAGAACGCCAGCAGACCGGCCAGCGCCAGCAGCAGCTGGTCGCCGGTGAAGAACTGCCGGGCCTGCTCGAATTCGAGATAGGTGCTGCGCGGCATGGCGGCGACGATCACGCAGATCGGCACCATCAACAGCAGCGATACCCAGCCCGGGCTGGCCCACCAGTAGGTTCGCACGCGCGCTCCCGGTCGTCGCGGTCAGCGATTGCTCAGGGCGGTATTGTCGACGACCGCTACAGCGTGGTCCAGGCCGGATCCAGCTGGCCGATCAGCGTGACCTCGGGCACCGCGCCGTCGGCCATGGCGATGCTGACGAAGCTGCCGTCGGCCGCCCGCATGAGGATGTCCTCGGTCGCGTCGCCGTTCAGGTGGCCGATCTTGACGATCTCCCAGTCGGCCTCCATGCCGAAGTCGTAGCGGGCCTGCGTGTCGGCGCCGTTCATCTCCCACACCGAGGCGGTGTTGGTGACGTTGTTCCGCCACAGCACGTCGGCCTTGCCGTCGCCGTTGAAGTCCTCGACCGCGGCGACCTGCCAGTCCGCCGAGATGCCGCCGAAGGTCGGGCCGTAGGTCGGCGTGCCGCCGTCCATCTGCCAGACCGTGAACTGGCCGTCCTGGGCGTTGCGCAGCAGCAGGTCGTCCTTGCCGTCGCCGCCGACATCGGCCACGCCGGCAACCGTCCAGGCGCTGTCCAGGCCGTGGACGTCGCCCCGGGTCGAGCCGCCGAGGTCGTTGCCGGTCCACACCGCCAGGCTGCCGGTCCCGGTCTGGCGCCACAGGATGTCGCTGCCGCCGTCGCCGTCGAAATCGCCGAGCTTCTCGATCTGCCAGCTGTTGTCGATGCCCTGGACGACGCCGCGGGTGGCGTTGCCGGCGGCGTCGAAGCTCCACAGCGCGATCGCCCCGGTGTCGCCGTTGCGCAGCAGCAGGTCGGCCCCGCCGTCGGCGTTGAAGTCGGCGGTGTCCGCGACCGCCCAGCCGGCCTCGCCGAGGAACTGCACCGGCCCGCGGCCGGTCGCGTCGGTCCAGACCGCGATCGCGTCGAGCGTGCTGTTGGTCCACAGGATGCCGGCCTTGCCGTCGCCGTCGAAGTCGGCCAGCGCGCCGACCTGCCAGTCGGTGGTGATCCCCTGCACCGCCCCCATGGTGATGCCGGTCTCGCCGAACTCCCAGATCGCGATCGAGCCGGTGCTGGTGTTGCGCAGCAGCACGTCGTCGACACCGTCGCCGTCGAAGTCGGCCGCGCCGGCGGACTGCCAGTCGGAGGCCAGCCCGGTGACGTCGACGCTGGCCATCGGCACCCCGGCCTCGAACTTCATGGCCTGCACGACGCCGTCGGGGTGGACGAAGCCGATCACCGCACTGGTCGGCAGCGGCTGCACGGTCAGGTCGCGGGTCTCGACCACGGTCCCGTTGCCGTCGACGAACCAGGCGGTCTCGAAGCCGCTGTGGCTCAGCGCGTCGAGGTCGGTGCCCTGGGCCACCACCAGCACGTCGTTGCCGGAGCCGCCGGCAAGCGCGCCGTCCATGGTATCGGCGTAGACCGTGTCGTCGCCGTCGCCGCCGGAGAGCACGTCCGGGCCGTAGCCGCCGGACAGCAAGTCGTTGCCGGCGCCGCCGACCAGGGTGTCGGGGCCGTCGCCGCCCGACAGGGTGTCGTTGCCGGCGCCGCCGGACAGCAGGTCGTCGCCGCCGAGGCCGGACACCAGGTCGTCGCCGCCGAGCGCCGCGATGACGTCGCCGAGCGCCGTGCCGACCAGGGTGTCGGCGAACTCGGTCGGGGTGTTCGGCACCACCAGGGCGAGCTGGACCGTGACGCCGCCGAGGCCGTCGTCGACCAGGGTCGCCTCGTTGTAGCTGCCGTTCACCGTGAACACCGCATCGGCGTTGCCGTCGCCGTCGGCGTCGACCGAGACCGTGGTGACGCCGCCCGACTCGGACACCGAGATCCGCGCGACCGCGGCCGAGATCCCCTGGATCGCCAGCACGTCGCTCGGCCCGAGGTCGGCGATGGTGTCGCCGTTCAGGTCGGCGACGGTGCCGGTGATGGTGTCGATGCCGTTGCCGCCGAGCAGGGTGTCGGCACCGGCGCCGCCGACCAGCAGGTCGTTGCCGTCGCCGCCCGACAACAAGTCGTTTCCGGCACCGCCGGACAGGGTGTCGTTGCCGGCGAGGCCCGCGACCACGTCGTCGCCGGCCAGGGCCGCGATGCTGTCATCGCCGGCGCTGCCGGTGACGGTATCGGCGTACTCGGTCGGCCCGCCGTGCGGCCCCGGCAGCAGCTCGCCGCCCGGCTGGTCGCCGCTGACCAGTCGGATGTTGTCGATCAGCGCGCCGTAGCTGTCGGAGGTGCCGTCGGCGTCGGCCCCCAGGAACGAGATGGTGTGGGTTCCGACCCCGAGCTCGAGGGTGAACCAGTCGCTCTGCCAGGCATGGGCGGCGTCGGTCTGGGTGTAGACCGTTTCGCCATCGATCTGGATAGAGAACTGGCTGGTCGCCGCGGTCTGACCCTGGAACGCGCGGGCCGCGAAGTCGAAGGACAGGGCGTGGGTGCCGGCCGTGAAGACCGTGAAGGACTGGCTGACCTTGGCGTTGGTGTAGCCGCCCGCACCGCCCTTCTCGGCGTGGCTGTCGAGTTCCAGCACCTGGTTGCTCGACGACCAGCCCGCGGGAAGGGCCGGTGCGCCGCCCTGCACGCCGCGCTGGATCTCGATGGGCGCGATCCCCGGGGTGCCGGCGTCGAGGTCCTCGGCACTCCAGCCGGCGATCTGGGTGAAGGTGCCCCAGCTGCCGTGGTTGAAGCCGGACACGTCCTCGAAGTCGGCGTTGATCAGCAGGTTGTCGCCGGCCGCCGGCGCGGTGACGCCGTCGACCACCAGCACTTCGATGCCGGAGACGTCGAGGCCGTCCAGGTCGTCGATGTCGTCGAGATACAGGGTGTCCTGGCCCTCGCCGCCGGCGATGCGCGCGCTGCCGCCGTCGTCGTCGTCGTGGTCGTCGTCGTCGTCGTCGTCGTCGTGATCTTGCCGGCCGCCGTCGAAGTAGATGGCGTCGTCGCCGGCGCCGCCGGACAGGGTGTCGGTCCGGCCGCCATACAGGGTGTCGCTGCCGGCGCCGCCGGCCAGCGAGTCGTCGCCCGACCCGCCGCTCAGCAGGTCGTCGCCGTCGCCGCCCTCGAGGGTGTCGTCGCCGCGTCCGCCGAGCAGGCTGTCCGCCCCGTCGGCGCCGTCGAGCCGGTCGTCGCCGTTGTTGCCGGCCAGCAGGTCGTCGCCGCCCTCGCCGTGCAGCGTGTCGTCGCCGTTGTTGCCGGACAGCGTGTCGTCACCGCCGCCGCCATAGACCAGGTCGGCGCCGTTCAGGGCGTCGATGGCGTCGGCGCCGGCGGTCCCGGTGATGGTGTCGTCGTGGTTGGTCGGGCCGCCGAACTGCAGGTCGGTCAGCAGCTCGCGGGCCGGCTGGTCGCCCTGAACCAGCTCGATGTTGTCCAGCAGCGCCCCGTGGCGGTCCTCGGTCCCCTCGCCGACCAGCGAGATGGTGTGGGTGCCGACGCCGAGCTGCAGGGTCAGCCAGTCGCTGGTCCAGCCGACCTCGGGGCTGAGGTTCGAGTATACCGTTTCGCCATCGATCCGGATCGAGAACCCGCTGCTCGCGCTGGGGTCGGAGCCGTAGTCCCGGGCCGTGAAGTCGAACGACAGCGCGTAGGTGTCGGCGTCGAACACCGTGAAGGTCTGGCTGACCACCGCGTTGTTGTTGCCGACCGGTTGGCCGCCCACCTCGGGCCCGGAGTCGAGCTCGATGACGTTGTTGGTCGACGACCAGCCGTCCGGCGATTCCGGCGCGCCGTTGATCCGGCCGTGCTGGATCTCGATCGGCGGGGTGCCGGCGACCGCGGGATCGGGATCCTCGGCGGTCCAGCCCTCGATCGACTGGAACATCGTCCACACGCTGTTGGTATTCAGCGGGCCGGTGCTCTCGAAGCCGCCGTTGATCAGCAGGTTGGTGCCGGCCGCCGGCGCCGTGACGCCGTCGATCACCAGGTGCTCGATGCCGTCGAAGTCGACCCCGTCGAGGTCCTCCGGCGAGCCCAGGTACAGGGTGTCGTCGCCGTCGCCGCCGACCACCGTGTCGCCGGCACCGCCGTACAGCGCGTCGTTCCCGGCACCGCCGGACAGGATGTCGTTGCCGGCGCCGCCCGACAGCACGTCGTTGCCGCCGCCGCCGAGCAGGGTGTCGTCGCCGATGCCGCCGGACAGGGTGTCGTCGCCCGCCGTGCCGGTCCGCGCGACGCCGGCGCCGGCGTTGGTCAGGAAGATGTCGGCCGCCCGGCCGTCGCCGGCGACGATCTCGGCGCTGTCGTAGGTGCCGTCGACCGTCAGGGTGGCGTCGGCGATGCCGTCGCCGTTGTTGTCGATCGCGACCGTGCTCAGGCCGTTCGCCGTGGTCACCGTCACCTGGGCGCGGCTGCCCAGGGAGTCGACATGGATGGCGTCGCCGTCGCCGTAGTCGGCGATGTGGTCGCCGTCGAGGTGCGCCAGCCGGCCGGAGAACCGGTCGGCACCGTCGCCACCGGCCAGGGTGTCGGCCCCGGCGCCGCCCGACAGGGTGTCGTTGCCGGCACCGCCCGACAGCCGGTCGGCACCGGTGCGGCCCTGCAGCACGTCGTCGCCGGCGCCGCCGACCAGGGTGTCAGCGTCGGCCGCGCCCAACAGGGAGTCCGCGCCGTCGCCGCCGGACAGCGCGTCATTGCCGCCGCCGCCGATCAGGGTGTCGTTGCCGCTGCCGCCCGACAGGGTGTCGGCGTCGCGGCCGCCGCGCAGCAGGTCGTCGCCGGCGCCGCCCGACAGCGCGTCGTTGCCGGCGATGCCGACCAGGGTGTCGTTGCCGTCGCCGCCCACCAGCAGGTCGGCGCCGCTGCCGCCGCGCAGCGAGTCGTCGCCGTCGCCGCCCGACAGCACGTCGTCGCCGCCATGGCCGAGCAGGGTGTCGTTGCCGGAGCCGCCATACAGCGAGTCGCTGTCGCCGCCGCCGCGCAACAGGTCGTTGCCGGCACCGCCGCTCAGCGTGTCGTTGCCGCCGCCGCCATGCAGGGTGTCGTCGCCGGCCCCACCGAGCGCCAGGTCGCCGTCGCGGCCGCCGACGATCGAGTCGTCGCCATCGGCGCCGTCGAGCAGGTCGTTGCCGCCGCCGCCGACCAGGGTGTCGTTGCCGACCCCGCCCGACAGGATGTCGTCGTCGCGGCCGCCGCGCAGCAGGTCGTCGCCGCTGCCGCCGTACACCGTGTCGTTGCCGGCGATGCCGTGGACCGTGTCGTTGCCGTCGCCGCCGACGATCAGGTCGGCGCCGCTGCCGCCGCGGATCGAATCGTTGCCGAGCCCGCCCGACAGGGTGTCGTCGCCGCCGTAGCCGTACAGGCTGTCGTCGCCGTCGCCGCCGTGCAGGGTGTCGGCGTCCTGGCCGCCCTTCAGCACGTCGTTGCCGAGGCCGCCCGAGAGCAGGTCGGCGCCGCCATTGCCGGCCAGGGTGTCGTCGCCGACCCCGCCCGACAGGGTATCGGCGTCGGCGCCGCCGGCCAGCGAATCGTCGCCCTCGGCGCCGCGCAGCACGTCGTTGCCGCCGCCGCCGACCAGGGTGTCGTTGCCGAGGCCACCGGACAGGGTGTCGGTGTCGCGGCCGCCGCGCAGGACGTCGTCACCGGCGCCGCCGTACAGCGCGTCGCCGCCGGCAATGCCGATCAGGGTATCGTTGCCGTCGCCGCCGACGATCAGGTCGGCGCCGCTGCCGCCGCGCACCGAGTCGTCGCCGGCGCCGCCCGACAGGATGTCGTTGCCGCCGCCGCCGATCAGGGTGTCGCCGCCGGTGCCGCCCAGCAGGGTGTCGTCGTCCGCGCCGCCCTGCAGCACGTCGGCGCCGTCGCCACCCGACAGCACGTCGTTGCCGCCGCCGCCGCGCAGGGTGTCGTTGCCGGCGCCGCCGGAAAGCGTGTCAGCATCGTTATGACCACGCAACGAGTCGTCCCCGGCGCCGCCGTACAGCAGGTCGGTGCCGCCGCCGCCGACCAGGGTGTCGTTGCCGTCGCCGCCGGACAGGGTGTCGGCATCGGCGCCGCCGTTCAGGACGTCGTTGCCCTCGGCCCCGAGCAGCAGGTCGGCACCGGTCGCGCCGACCAGGGTGTCGTCGCCGCTCTGGCCGTACAGGGTGTCGTCCTGGCCGCCGCCCCGCACCGAGTCGTTGCCGGCACCGCCGGACAGCACGTCGACGCCGCCGCCGCCCTGCAGGGTGTCGTCGCCGGCCCCGCCGTACAACGCGTCGTCGGCGGCCGAGCCGACCAGTTTGTCGCTGCCGGCACCGCCCGACAGGGTGTCGGAGTCGCCGCCGCCGACCAGGGTGTCGTCGCCATCGCCGCCGACCAGCGAATCGGCGCCGCGGTCGCCGCGCAGCGAGTCGTCGCCGGCGCCGCCCGACAGCAGGTCGCCATCGTTCCCGCCCCGCAACGTATCGTTCCCGACACCACCGGACAGCTGGTCGACCCCGCTGTGGCCGAGCAGGGAGTCGTCGCCCTCGCCGCCGATCAGCGTGTCGGCACCGTCCTGGCCGAACAGGGTGTCGTTGCCGGTCATGCCGTCGACCAGGTCGTCGCCCGCCTTGGCCGAGACCAGGTCGTCGCCGCCGAGCGCCGAGATGGTGTCGGCGTCGCCGGTGCCGACCAGGGTGTCGTCGAACTCGGTGGCGCCGAACGGATGGGCGAACGGGTTGACGAAGCCGTCGGCCTCGAGGGCGGCCAGATCCGCCGGGTCGGCACTGGCGGTCGCGGTCACGCTGCGCGCGCCGTCCGGCCCGGTCCAGCTCACCTCCAGAGTGCCGGTGTCGGCCTCGGTCCAGACATAGGTGCCGCCCGGCACCGCGGTGACCGGGCCTTCCTGGCTGTCGGTCGCGTTCAGAAGGTCGACGGTGGCGTCGACGTCGCCGTCGGTCGGGTTGACGATCTTCCAGATCTGCTCGAGGTCGCCGTCGCCGTCCAGGTCGGCGGTGCCCATGGCCAGCAGCTGCAGCGGCGGCGACGTGTCGAGGGTCAGCGTGACCGAGCCGTCGCCGGCGTCGGTCAGGTCGCCGGCGGCGTAGGTGCCGGCCACCGTGAAGGTCGCCTCGGCGTTGCCGTCGCCGTCGGCGTCGATCGCCACCGTCGAGGTGCCGCCGGCCGCCGTCACCGACACCGTCGCGGTGTTGGCGTCGAGGCCGCCGATCTTGATCGTTTCGCCCTGTTGATAATCGGCGATGCTGTCGCCGTCGAGGTCGCCCACCGAAGCCGCGTGGAACTCGTCGGCACCGTCGCCGCCGGACAGGGTATCGGCCCCGGCACCACCACTGAGGACGTCGTTGCCGACGCCGCCGTACAGCTGGTCGGCATCGGCGCCGCCGGCGAGCGTGTCGCTGCCGTTGCCGCCCGACAGCAGGTCCGCCCCGGTGCCGCCGGCCAGCGCGTCGTCGTCTTCGCCGCCGAACAGGACGTCGGCGCCGTCGCCGCCCGAGAGATCGTCGGCGCCCAGGCCGCCGGACAGGGTGTCGTCGCCGGCACCGCCCTGCAGGCTGTCGGCATCCTCGCCGCCCAACAGCGCGTCGTCGCCGGCGCCGCCGTCGATCGAGTCGGCGCCGAGCGCCCCGGACAGCAGGTCGTTGCCGGCCCCGCCGGACAGCGTGTCGGTGCCGGCCCCGCCGCGCAGGGTATCCGCGTCGGCGCCGCCGGCGAGCGCGTCGTTGCCGTCGCCGCCCGACAGCAGGTCCGCCCCGGTGCCGCCGATCAGCGCATCGTCGTCGGCGCCGCCGGCCAGGGTGTCGGCCCCGTCGCCGCCCGACAGGGTGTCGCTGCCGGCCATGCCGGAGACCACGTCGTCGCCGGCCAGCGCCGACACCAGGTCGTCGCCGGCGAGCGCCGAGATGGTGTCGTCGTTCGCAGTGCCGGTCAGGGTGTCGGCGAACTCGGTCGGGATCGCCTTCTCGCTCAGCACGATCTCGGTGGCGCCGCCGCTCGACACCAACTGGGCGCCCAGGAAGCTGCCGGTCACCGTGAACGTTGCGTCGGCGTTTCCATCCCCGTCGGCGTCGACCGTGACCGTGGTCACGCCGCCGGAGACCGCGGTGCCCACGACCGCGCTCTCGCCCAGCGGCGCGCCAATCCGGATCACGTCGCCGGCGGCGTAGTCGGCGATGCTGTCGCCGTCGAGATCCGAGACCGTCGCTGCCTCGAAGGTGTCGTTGCCGGCCCCGCCGACCAGGGTGTCCGCGCCGGCCCCGCCGGTCAGGGCATCGTCGCCGGCCCCGCCGGAGAGCCGGTCGGCATCGGCGCCGCCGGCGAGCGCGTCGTTGCCGTCGCCGCCCGACAGCTGGTCCGCCCCGGTGCCGCCGATCAGCGCATCGTCGTCGGCGCCGCCGGCTAAGGTGTCGGCCCCGTCGCCGCCCGACAGGGTGTCGCTGCCGGCCATGCCGGAGACCAAATCGTCGCCGGCCAGCGCCGACACCAGGTCGTCGCCGGCGAGCGCCGAGATGGTGTCGTCGTTCGCGGTGCCGGTCAGGGTGTCGGCGAACTCGGTCGGGATCGCCTTCTCGCTCAGCACGATCTCGGTGGCACCGCCGCTCGACACCAACTGGGCGCCCAGGAAGCTGCCGGTCACCGTGAACGTTGCGTCTGCGGAACCATCCCCGTCGGCGTCGACCGTGACGGTGGTCACGCCGCCGGAGACCGCGGTGCCCACGACCGCGCTCTCGCCCAGCGGCGCGCCGATCCGGATCACGTCGCCGGCGGCGTAGTCGGCGATGCTGTCGCCGTCCAGCTCGCCGAGATTGGCGGCGTGGAAGGTGTCGGCGCCGTCGCCGCCGGCCAGGGTGTCCGCGCCGGCCCCGCCGCGCAGCAGGTCGTTGCCGGCGCCGCCGGACAGCAGGTCGTTGCCGCTGAGCCCGCTGATGGTGTCGTCGTCGGCGCCGCCGTACAGGCTGTCGGCGCCGTCGCCGCCCGACAGGGTGTCGGATCCGGCCCCGCCGGAAACCACGTCGTCGCCCTTGCCGCCCCAGGCCCAGTCGTTGCCGTCGCCACCGACCACCAGGTCGGCGCCGCTGCCGCCGATCACCGTGTCGTCGCCGGTGCCGCCCGACAGGGTGTCGCTGCCGTCGCCGCCGGACAGGCCGTCATTGCCGGCGCCGCCCAGCACCGCGTCATCGCCGGCACCGCCGTACAGCCTGTCGGCGTCGGCCCCGCCCGACAGCGCGTCGTTGCCCTCACCGCCCGACAGGGTGTCGGCCCCGGCACCGCCGGACAGGGTGTCGTTGCCGGCCATGCCGGAGACCACGTCGTCGCCGGCCAGCGCCGACACCAGGTCGTCGCCGCCGAGTGCCGCGATCGTGTCGGCGTCCGGCGTGCCGAGCAGCGTATCGGCGAACTCGGTCGGGATCGCGGCCTCGCTGAGCACGATCTCGGTGGCGCCGCCCGCGGTCGAGAGCTGGGCGCCCAGGAAGCTGCCCGCGACGGTGAACGTCGCGTCGGCGTTACCGTCCCCGTCGGCGTCGACCGTGACCGTGGTCAAGCCGCCCGCGACCGAGGTCGCGACCGTGGCGCTCTCGCCCAGCGGCGCGCCGATCCGGATCACGTCGCCGTCGGTGTAGTCGGCCAGGCTGTCGCCGTTCAGCTCGTCCAGCGTCGCCGCCTGGAAGGTGTCGCTGCCGGCGCCGCCGGCCAGGGTGTCCGCCCCGGCGCCGCCCGACAGCAGGTCCGACCCGTCGCCGCCGCTCAGCACGTCGGCGCCGGTGCCGCCCAGCAGCACGTCGTTGTCGGCCCCGCCAGCGAGCGTGTCCGCCCCGTCGCCGCCCGACAGCGTGTCGTCGCCCGCCATGCCGGAGACCAGGTCGTCGCCCGCCAGCCCCGACACCAGGTCGTTGCCGCCAAGCGCCGAGATCGTGTCGGCGTCCGGCGTGCCCACCACCGTGTCGTCGAACTCGGTCGGCCCCGGCGGCACGTCGCTCAGCACCAGCTGCGCCACCCCGCCGTCGTCGGTCAGCTCGGCGCCGCCGACATAGGTCCCGGCGACCTGGAACGACACCTCCGCCGTCCCGTCGCCATCCACGTCCAGCGCCACCACCGTGTTGCCGTCGACCTCGGTCAACGTCACCGTCGCCACGTTGGCGTCGACCCCCTCGATCCGGATCGCCTCGCCGGCCGTGTAGTCGGCGTAAACGTCGCCGTCGATCTGGTGGTACTCGGTCACCTGGTAGGTGTCGGTCCCGGCACCGCCGTACAGCGTGTCCGCAGCCCCGCCGCCGTACACCACGTCGTCGCCGTCGCCGGCGCTGACCACGTCGCCGCCCTCGCCGCCCGACAGCACGTCGTTGCCGGCGCCGCCGCTCAGCGTGTCCTCGCCGAACCCGCCATACAGCGAGTCCGCGTCCGCCCCGCCGTCCAGGACGTCGTTGCCCTCGCCGCCGGTCAGCGCGTCCGACCCGCCCTCGCCCGCCAGCGTGTCGTTGCCGGCCCAGCCGCCGAGCGTGTCGTCGCCGGCGCCGCCCGCCAGAACGTCGTCGCCGGTCACCCCGCCCAGAACGTCGTTGCCGTCGCCGCCCGACAGGGTGTCGTCGCCGTCGCCGCCGTCCAGCGTGTCCGCCCCGGCGCCGCCGACCAGCAGGTCGTTGCCCTCGGCGCCCAGCGCCAGGTCGTTGCCCTCGCCGCCCGACAGCGCGTCGTCGTCAAGGCTGCCGTACAGCGTGTCGTCGCCGGCCGAGCCGCTCAGCGTGTCGTTGCCCGCACTGCCCGACAGCGCGTCGTTGCCCAGGCCGCCCGTCACAACGTCGTCGCCGAAACCGGCGAACACCACGTCGTCGCCCGCCAGCGCGTCGATCGTGTCGTTCCCCGACGTCCCCGTCAGCGTGTCCGCGAACTCAGTCGGGCCGACCGGGGCGGTGCCCAGGGTCAGGTCGGTGACGCCGCCGGCGGTCGACAGCGCCGCCGCGGTGAAGCTGCCGGCGACCGTGAAGGTCGCGTCGGGATTGCCGTCGCCGTCGGAATCGATGGTGACCGTGGTCACGCCGCCGGCGACCGAGGTCGACACCGTCGCGCCCTCGCCCAGCGGGGTCTCGATCCGGATGACGTCGCCGTCGCCGTAGTCCTCGATGGTGTCGCCGTCGAGATCGGCGACCGAGCCGGCCGCGAAGGTGTCGTTGCCGGCGCCGCCGTGCAGGGTGTCGGTCCCGGCGCCGCCGACCAGGCGGTCGTCGCTGCCGCCGCCGGACAGCACGTCGTCGCCGGCCATCCCGCTGAGGGAATCGGCGCCCGGGCCGCCGTACAGGGTGTCGTTGCCGTTGCCGCCCGACAGGTCGTCGGCGCCGGCACCGCCCGACAGCACGTCGTTGCCGTCACCGCCGGACAGCGCGTCGTTGCCGTCACCGCCGGACAGGCTGTCGCTGCCGGTGCCGCCGACCAGGGTATCGTTCCCGCTTCCGCCGTACAGCGCGTCGTCCCCGTCGCCGCCGACCAGGGTGTCGTCGCCGCCCTCGCCGGACAGGCTGTCGTTGCCGGCGCCGCCCGACAGCAGGTCGTTGCCGTCGCCGCCGCCGATGACGTCGTCGCCGCCCTGGCCGCCGATGGTGTCGTCGCCGGCGGTACCGGTCAGCGTATCGGCGTTGTCGGTCGGAATCGCGGTCTCGCTGAGCACGATCTCGGTCTCGCCGCCCGGCGTGGCGACCAACTCGGCACCGAGGAAGCTGCCGGCGACCGTGAACGTTGCGTTTGCGGAACCATCCCCGTCGGAGTCGAGCGTGACGGTCGTCACGCCACCCGCGACCGACGTCGAGATGGTCGCGTTGGCGCCCAGCGACCCGCCGATCCGGATGACGTCGCCGTCCGCGTAGTCGGCGAAGTCGTCGCCGTCCAGGTCCCCGACGTTCAGCGCCATGAAGGTGTCGCTACCGGCACCGCCGGCCAGGGTGTCCGCCCCGGCCCCGCCGGTCAGCAGGTCGTTGCCGGCGCCGCCGCTCAGAACGTCGTTGCCCTGGCCGCCCGACAGAACGTCGATGCCGGCACCGCCCTGCAGCGTGTCGTCGCCGGCACCGCCGACCAGCACGTCCGACCCGTCGCCGCCGCTCAGCACGTCGGCGCCGGTGCCGCCCAGCAGCACGTCGTTGTCGGCCCCGCCAGCGAGCGTGTCCGCCCCGTCGCCGCCCGACAGCGTGTCGTCGCCCGCCATGCCGGAGACCAGGTCGTCGCCCGCCAGCCCCGACACCAGGTCGTTGCCGCCAAGCGCCGAGATCGTGTCGGCGTCCGGCGTGCCCACCACCGTGTCGTCGAACTCGGTCGGCCCCGGCGGCACGTCGCTCAGCACCAGCTGCGCCACCCCGCCGTCGTCGGTCAGCTCGGCGCCGCCGACATAGGTCCCGGCGACCTGGAACGACACCTCCGCCGTCCCGTCGCCATCCACGTCCAGCGCCACCACCGTGTTGCCGTCGACCTCGGTCAACGTCACCGTCGCCACGTTGGCGTCGACCCCCTCGATCCGGATCGCCTCGCCGGCCGTGTAGTCGGCGTAAACGTCGCCGTCGATCTGGTGGTACTCGGTCACCTGGTAGGTGTCGGTCCCGGCACCGCCGTACAGCGTGTCCGCAGCCCCGCCGCCGTACACCACGTCGTCGCCGTCGCCGGCGCTGACCACGTCGCCGCCCTCGCCGCCCGACAGCACGTCGTTGCCGGCGCCGCCGCTCAGCGTGTCCTCGCCGAACCCGCCATACAGCGAGTCCGCGTCCGCCCCGCCGTCCAGGACGTCGTTGCCCTCGCCGCCGGTCAGCGCGTCCGACCCGCCCTCGCCCGCCAACGTGTCGTTGCCGGCCCAGCCGCCGAGCGTGTCGTCGCCGGCGCCGCCCGCCAGAACGTCGTCGCCGGTCACCCCGCCGAGCACGTCGTTGCCGTCGCCGCCCGACAGGGTGTCGTTGCCGTCGCCGCCGTCCAGCGTGTCGCCACCGGCACCGCCGACCAGCAGGTCGTCGCCCTCGGCGCCCAGCGCCAGGTCGTTGCCCTCGCCGCCCGACAGCGCGTCGTCGTCAAGGCTGCCGTACAGCGTGTCGTCGCCGGCCGAGCCGCTCAGCGTGTCGTTGCCCGCACTGCCCGACAGCGCGTCGTTGCCCAGGCCGCCCGTCACAACGTCGTCGCCGAAACCGGCGAACACCACGTCGTCGCCCGCCAGCGCGTCGATCGTGTCGTTCCCCGACGTCCCCGTCAGCGTGTCCGCAAACTCAGTCGGGCCGGTGGTGCTGCCGACCGGGCCGATGATCTCGACCACTCCCGGCGCCGCCGGATCGGCGCTCGACGTGGCGCTGGCAGTCTCCACGGTGGACCCGCCGTCCATCGACCAGCTGATCTCGAGGGTGCCGCTGTCGGCCTCGGTCCAGTGGTAGGTGTCGCCCTGCGCGACCAGCAGGGTGGTCTCCTGCGGGTCGCTGGCGCCGACCAGGTCGACCGCCACTTCGACGGACTCGCCGTTCGGGTTGGTGATCTTCCAGATCTGCTCGAGGTTGCCGTCGTTGTTCAGGTCGGCGGTGCCCATCGCCTCGACCGACAGCGCCAGCGTCGATTCGAAGGTGAAATGGGCGGCGCCGTCGGCCGCCTGCTCGATCGAGGCGCCGGAGAACAGGCCGGTCAGGTCGAAGCTGGCGTCGCCGGTCCCGTCGCCGTCGGTGTCGACGGTGACCGTGGTGGTGCCGTCGGCGCGGGTCAGGGTGATCGAGGCGGCCTGCGCGTCGACGCCACCGACCTCGACGACGTCGCCGGCGGCGTAGTCCTCGATGGTGTCGCCGTCGATATCCGCCACCGAGCCGGCCGCGAAGGTGTCGTTGCCGAGGCCCCCGGCCAGGGTGTCGGCGCCGGCACCGCCGATGATCACGTCGTCGCCGTCGCTGCCGACCACGGAATCCTGGCCGTCGCCGCCGTCGAGCGAGTCGTTGCCGCCGCCGCCGATCAGGGTGTCGTTGCCGCTGCCGCCCGACAGGGTGTCGGCATCGCCCTCGCCGTACAGGGCGTCGTCGTCGGTACCGCCGTCGAGCGAGTCCTCGCCGGCACCGCCGTACAGCGTGTCGAAGCCGGCCCCGCCGCTCAGCGAGTCGAGGCCGTCGCCGCCAGACAGCAGGTCGTTGCCGTCGCCGCCGGACAGGGTGTCGTTGCCGATTCCGCCGGCCAGGCTGTCGTCCTCGGTGCCGCCCGACGCCTGATCGTCGCCGGCGCCGCCCGAGACCGTGTCGCTGCCGCTGCCGCCGACCAGGGTGTCGCCGTCGTCGCCGCCGGAGATCTGGTCGTTGCCGGCGCCGCCCGACAGCGCGTCGGTCCCGGCGCCGCCGATCAGGGTGTCGTCGTCGTTGCCGCCCTGGGCCTGGTCGTTGCCGTCGCCGCCGACCAGCGTGTCGCTGCCGCTCCCGCCGGACAGGGTGTCGTCGTCGGTGCCGCCGTCCAGGCTGTCGTTGCCGCCCGAGCCCTGCAGGGTGTCGAACCCGGCGCCGCCGGACAGGGTGTCGTCGCCCTCGCCGCCGTCCAGGCTGTCGTTGCCGCTGCCGCCCTGCAGCGTGTCGGTGCCGGCGCCGCCCGACAGCGTGTCGTCGTCGGTGCCGCCGTCCAGGCTGTCGTTGCCGCCAGCGCCCTGCAGGGTGTCGAACCCGGCGCCGCCGGACAGGGTGTCGTCGCCCTCGCCGCCGTCCAGGCTGTCGTTGCCGCTGCCGCCCTGCAGCGTGTCGGTGCCGGCGCCGCCCGACAGCGTGTCGTCGCCGGTGCCGCCGTCCAGGCTGTCGTTGCCGCCGGCGCCCTGCAGGGTGTCGAACCCGGCCCCGCCGGACAGGGTGTCGTCGCCCTCGCCGCCGTCCAGGCTGTCGTTGCCGTCGCCACCGGACAGCGAGTCGTTGCCGCCACCGCCGGACAGGGTGTCGGTCCCGGCGCCGCCCGACAGGGTGTCGTTGCCAGTGCCGCCGCCGAGGCTGTCGTTGCCGGCACCGCCGCCCAGCGTGTCGGAGCCCTCGCCGCCGCTGCCGGTATCGTCGCCGTCGCCGCCGGCGATGCTGTCGTTGCCGCCGGCGCCGGACAGCACGTCATTGCCGGCACCGCCGGACAGCACGTCGTTGCCCTCGCCGCCCGACAGGGTGTCGTCACCGGCACCGCCGGTCAGGGTCTGGTTCTCGACCGAGCCGAAGCGCAGGTCGGTATAGGTCACGCCGCCGGCGGTCGTGGTGACCACGTCGGCGTCGTTGAACGAGCCCGCGACCGTGAACGTCAGGTCGGTCGAGCCGTCACCGTTCAGGTCGATCTCGACGGTGGTGCTGGTGCCGTCCTGGGACGGCGTGAGGGTGACCGCCGACGGGTCGATCCCGGCGCCCTGCAGACGGATCCCGTCGCCGGTGCCGAAGTCGGCGAACACGTCGCCCGAGGCCTCGGGCGCGGCACCGTTCTCGACCTTGATCACGAACAGGTCGCTGCCGGCGCCACCGTAGATGGTATCGGCCCCGGCACCGCCGTCGAGCACGTCGTTGCCGTCGCCGCCCTGCAGCACGTCGGCCCCGTCGCCGCCGGCCAGGGTGTCGTCGCCGGCGCCGCCGTTCAGGGTGTCGGTGCCGGCACCGCCCAGGATGTAGTCGCGGTAACCGCCGCCGGTCAGGCTGTCGTTGCCGGCGCCGCCGTCGACCCGCAGGCCGGCCGTCGACCAGCTCAGCGAGTCGTCGCCGGCCGTCACCGACCGCGCGACCCCGTACAGGGAGTTGGCATCGACGGTGACGCCGCCGAACTGGATGTTCTCGATCTTGCGGAGCGTGTCGGTCCACTGGTCGAGGCGGACCCGGTCGGCCACCGCCTCGAACGGCAGCTGCTCGCCGTTCGGCAGCACGATCTCCAGGGAGTTGCCGTCGAACCAGAAGGTGGCGTCGTCGAGCGTCAGGCCGCCGTCGAACTGCAGGGTGTCGTTGCCGCCGTCGCTCAGTACCGGACTGAACAGCTTGCCGAGCGGGCTGAGGTACTGGTTCCAGTACTCGTCGCGGATGAAGTCGGTGCCGTCGCCGAGCGAGTACCGGTACAGGTCGTTGCCGCCGCCGCCCAGCATGGTGTCGGCGCCGGCGCCACCGACCAGGGTGTCGTTGCCCGGCGGCTCGTTGATCGCCAGGCCCTTCTGGCCGCCGCTGCCGAGCAGCAGGTCGTCGCCGGCACCGCCGGACAGCAAGTCGGCCCCGGCGCCGCCGTCGAGGGTGTCGTTGCCGGACCCGCCCTGCACGATGTCGTTCGCGGACCCGGCATGCACGTAGTCGTCGCCGGCGCCGCCGTAGACCTGGTCGTTGCCGTCGCTGCTGAGGATGGTGTCGTTGCCGGTCCCGCCGGACACCGTGTCGGCATGCACGCCGGTGTTGACGCTGTCGTCGCCGGCGCCGGCGTCGAAGCCGACCCCGGTCTCGCCGAAGCTGAGGGTGTCGTTGGCCGAGGTCCCGCTCAGGCCGGCCATCATGTCGGCGACGTTGAGCTTCGAGCCGTCGGAGAACTCGATGCTCTCGAGGCGGCGGTCGAGGCTGCGCCAGTTCCGGACGGTGATGCTGTCGGACAGGCCGTCCAGCTCGTTGACGCCGTCGCGCAGACCGATGACCAGGTCGTCGCCGACCAGATTGACCCAGAGGTCGGCCGCCGTGATGCCCGGGCCGAGCTGCAGGGTGTCGACGCCGCCGTTCTCCAGGACCACCGGATCGAGGCCCCCGAGGGGGTTCTGATACTGGTTGTAGTACTCGTCGATGATCGTGTCCTGGCCCTCGCCGCGGGCGAACACGTAGTTGTCGTTGCCGCCGCCGCCGCGCAGCAGGTCGTTGCCGAGCCCGCCCGACAGGGTGTCGTCGCCAGGCTGCTCGTTGATCGTCCCGTACATGCCGCCGGCGCCGCGCAACTCGTCGTCGCCGTTGCCGCCCAGCAGGAGGTCGCCACCCGCCCCGCCGTCGAGCGTGTCGTTGCCGTCGCCGCCGAAGACCGTGTCCGCGCCGGTCGATGCATGCACGAAGTCGTCGCCGGTACCGGCGTAGACCAGGTCGTCGCCGTCCCCGGACCGCAGCGAGTCGTCGCCGTCGCCGCCCGAGATCGTGTCGGCGAAGGCGCCGGTGGTCAGGGTATCGTTACCGCCGTCCAGGAGGATCCCGACCGGCGACGCGGTCCAGGTGATCGAGTCGGCACCGGCGGACCCCTCGAGCCGGGTCATGACCTCGTTGAAGGTCAGCGTGGTGCCGTCGTCCAACGCAATGGATTCGAACCGGTTGAACGGGTTGTCCACGGACTCCCAGCGGACGATGTCGTTCAGGTCGAACAGATCGGTCGCGCCGTCGCGCAGCCCGACCACGAGGCTGTTGCCCTCGAGCGAGAACCAGGTGTCGCTGACCGTGATTCCCGGACCGAAGAGCAGGGTATCGACGCCGCCGTCGGTCGGAACGGGGTCGTTCGCCCCGCCGAGTCCGCTCTGCGGGTGGATGGTGTAGTAGTCGCGGATGATGTCGTGGCCGTCGCCGATCCCGAAGACGTAGACGTCGTTGCCGCCGCCGCCGCGCAGGGTGTCGTCGCCAGCCTCGCCGATGAGGGTATCGTTGCCCTTCGGCTCGTTGTACGAGAACAGGTTGCCGGCGCTGCCGTCGATCAGATCGTTGCCGGCACCGCCATACAGGACATCGGCGCCCGCGCCGCCGTCCAGCGTGTCGTTCCCCGACCCCCCATAGAGGGTCTCGTCGGCAGTTGTGCCGCTGATGGTGGCCATTTTGGTCCCCACTCTTCCCGACTTAAGTATATCCCACAGCTGGCGGCTCGGAAACAACGAATCGGTGGTTTTGCTAAAATTTTAGAAACCGGGCCCTCCACGACACCGCGTAGCGCGCGACGCTTGGCAGGATCGCGCGCAGGCGCTACACGGACGCCACGTCGCCTCACCGGTCCGGATCCCCCGATGGACATCGACCGATACTTCGACTCCGAGTTCGCCGAGCACGCCGCCGTCACCGCCGCGACGCGGGAAGCGCTCGCCGAACCGTTCGCGCGCCTGGTCGCCCTGGTCGCCGGATCGGTCCGGGCCGGCGGCAAGATCCTGCTGTTCGGCAACGGCGGCAGCGCCGCCGACGCGCACAACATCGCCACCGAGTTCGCCGTGCGCTACCGGCTCGACCGCGACGCCATCCCGGCCCTCGGGCTGACCACCGACGGCGGCGTGATCACGGCGATCGGCAACGACCTCGGCTTCGAGCGGGTGTTCTCGCGGCAGGTCGAGGCGCTCGGCCGGGCCGGCGACGTGGCGATCGGGCTGTCGACCTCGGGCCGGTCGGCGAACGTCATCGAGGGGCTGCGGACGTGCCGCGCCATGGGGATCGCGACGGTCGGCTTGGGCGGCGGCACCGGCGGCCGGCTCGCCGAGGTGTGCGACCTGACGCTGATCGTCCCGTCGACCACCACCGCCCGGATCCAGGAGATGCACATCATGCTCGGCCAGATGCTGTGCGGTGCCGTCGAGGTCGAGCTCGGCCTCGTGCCCGCGCCGGCCGCGGAGGGGTCGTGACTGGGGACTCCGATCTCGCCGAGCTCATCGGCCGGCTCGCCGAGGTCCGCGTGCTGGCGGTCGGCGACCTGATGCTGGACCGCTTCGTGTACGGCGCGGTCGAGCGGATCTCGCCGGAGGCGCCGGTGCCGGTGCTGCGGATCGACCGCGAGCAGGCGATGCTCGGCGGCGTCGGCAACGTGGTGCGCAACCTGCGTGCCCAGGCCGCCTCGGTCTGCCTGGTCGCCCTGCTCGGCCGCGACGAGGCGGCGCGCGAGATCAAGGGCCTGCTGCGCGACGACTTCGAGATCGAGAGCCACCTGCTCGAGGAGGACGACCGGCCGACCACCATCAAGACCCGCTACATCGCCGGCGGCCAGCAGATGCTGCGGGCCGACCGCGAGCGGGTGCAGGCGGTCGGCGGGGCGCTCGAGGAGGAGATCATCGCCCGGGCCGAGGCCGACCTCGGCCTCGCCCAGGCGCTGGTGCTGTCGGACTACGGCAAGGGCGTGCTGACCGAGCGGGTCGTGCGGCGCTTGATCGCCGCCGCGCGGCCGCGCGCGGTACCGGTGATCATCGATCCCAAGGGCACCGACTACGGCCGGTATTCCGGCGCCACCCTGGTGACCCCGAACCGTCGCGAACTGACCGAGGCGACCGGCATGCCGGCCGGCACCGATGCCGAGGTGGTGGCGGCGGCGAGCGCGCTGATCGAGCGGACCGGCGTCGAGGCCGTGCTGGTGACCCGCAGCCAGGACGGCATGACCCTGCTGCGCCGCGGCTCGCTCGACACGCCGCTGCATCTGCCGGCCACGGCCCGCGAGGTCTACGACGTCTCCGGCGCCGGCGACACGGTGGTCGCGACGGTCTCGGCGGCGCTGGCCGCCGGCATCGACATCGAGAGCGCGGCGCGCCTGGCCAACGCCGCCGCCGGCATCGTGGTCGGCAAGGTCGGCACGGCGACCGCCAGCTCGACCGAGCTGACCGCCGTGTTCCGGGCCCGCGAACTGGAGACCGGCGAGGCCAAGTCGGTCACCCTGGAGGACGCGCTGAGCCACGTCGAGGCGTGGCGCAAGCAGGGCCTGTCGATCGGCTTCACCAACGGGGTGTTCGACCTGCTGCACCCCGGGCACATCGCGCTGCTGCGCGAGGCCAAGGCGCAGTGCGACCGGCTGATCGTGGCGATCAACAGCGACGCCTCGGTGCGCCGCCTCAAGGGCGACAGCCGGCCGATCCAGAACGACGCGTCGCGCGCCCTGGTCCTGGGGTCCCTGTCGGCGGTGGATCTGGTGGTGATCTTCCCGGAGGACACGCCCGAGCCGTTGCTCGAGGCGCTGAGGCCGGACGTCCTGGTGAAGGGCGGCGACTACTCGATCGATCGCGTGGTCGGCGCCGACATCGTCCGGGCGTATGGCGGCCGCGTCATGCTGGCAGAGTTCCGGGACGGCCACAGCACGACCAAGTCGATCGAGCGGGCCAACAAGGGCACGGCGTAGACCGCGCCGGAAGCGGGGGCCGCGGCAGGCCCGGCCGCGGGCGGCGCGCCGGGTGGGCTCGGCCCACCGGGGCGCGTCGCCGGCCGGTGCGGGGCGTCAGACGGCGACGTACTTCAGCGCGCCGTTCAGGGCCACGATCGCCAGGGTCGCGAAGCCCAGGCCGTAGATGATGGCGGTCTTGGTCAGGTCGGTGGTGTTCATTCTTGCCTCCGCGGGATGTGGGCGGCGGGGCATCCGTCGCCGTTCGCAGTTGCAATATGATCTTCAAGACAGGTCAGTTGTACTGACCTTGTTGGCAACGAATTGATGCCAGCATCGCATCAATACGCAATGTATACAATTAATCGTTTCGCCAAGACGGGTTCGCTGGCCTCAATCGATCACGACGACCTTCGCAGACGCAACATTAAAGCCGGGGATCGGTCAACGCCCGCAGCCGCTGCGCCGCCACCCGCGCCAGGCGGACGGTCACCGCCCGCCGCCGCGCTGCCGACAGCCTGCGCAGCGGCGCCGGCCGAAGGATCGCGGCCTCCCACGCGTCGGCGACGATGACGCCGCAGACATCGCCGTCCGGCAGCAGGTCGCGCGGGAACTCCGGGGCGACGGCGAAATAGAAGGCGTCGCAGAACTCCAGGTATTCCGGCCATTTCGCATCGGACCGGAAATCCGGCACCCCGGACTTGACCTCCACCAGCGCGATCTGGCCGTCGCCGGCGAGCGCCGCCACGTCGGCCCGCCGGCCGTTGGCCAGCGCGAACTCGGTCACCACCGCGCAACCCAGGTCCTCGAGCAGGCGGGCGGCGCCGCGGGTGACCTGCCGGGTGACGTCCGGAACCGAGCCGCCGGCCACCTCGCTGTCGGCCACCTCGCCGTCCGCCGGCCGGTCGGTCACGAGGTGTGCCCGATGGCGCCCCGCAGGTCGGCGTCGGTCAGGTTGGCGCCGCGCAGGTCGGCATCGGTCAGGTCGGCGTCCTGCAGGTTGGCGCCGGTCAGGTCGGCACCGCGCAGGTCGGCCTCGGTCAGGTCGGCGTGCTGCAGGTGGGAGTGCGACATGTCGACACCGCGCAGCTTGGCGCGGATCAGCCGGGCGTGCTCGAGATGCGCGCCCCAACGCTGGACGTTGGAGCCGATGATGTTGATCGGCGACAGCTGCGCCCCGAGCAGGTTGGCGCCGGTCAGGTTGGCGCGCCGCAGGGTGACGCCGCGCAGGTCGGAATAGCTGAGGTCGGCATCGCGCAGGTCGGCGAACGACATGTCGGCCATCAGCAGGTCCATGCGCGACAGGTCGCTGCCGACCAGCACGACGAACTCCATGTTGGCGGCCGACAGGTTGAGCCCGGAGAGCGACTGTCCGCTGGCGTCCCGCCGCGACAGGTCGGCCCGCTTGCCCTGGCGCCCGGAGGACCGGATCCAGACGTCGTGCGCGATCATCATGGTGCGCATTTCCTGGCTGAGCGCGTCGAGCACCTTCGGCAGGCGGGCGCCGGTCAGGTGCAGCGACTCCCGGTCCAGGTTCGAGAACGCCGCACCGGCGAGATCCGCGTCGGTCAGCGTGGTGCCGGAGAACACCGCGTTGTACAGGACCGCCCCGTGCAGGATCGCGCCGGTCAGATTGGCCTCGGTGAGATCGGCGCCCTCCAGGTTCGAGCCGGTCAGGTTGGCGTGGCTGAGGTCGGCGCGGTAGAGCCGGACGTTGCGCAGCACCGCGTCGGTCAGGTCGGTCTGCACCACGAAGGCGTTCGACATCTTGGCGTTCGACATGTCGGCCCGCAGCGCCGTGGCGGTCGCGACATCGGAGGCGGTGGTCTCGAAGCCGGTCGCCACCAGGTTGCCGCGCTCGTCCGGCTTCAGCAGCACCCCGTCGCGCAGGTCGGCCTCGACCATCTTGACGTCCGACAGGTTGGCGCCGCGCAGGCTGGCACCGCGCAGGTCGACGCGGCTGAGGTCGGCCGAGCGGAAATCGGCGTGCCGCAGGTCGCAGGCGAACAGGTTCGCGGCCACCAGCACGGCCTCGCGCAGGTCGGCGTGGGCCAGCCTGGCGCCCGAGAAGTCGGCGCCGGTCAGGTCCTGGCCCTTGAAGTCGAGATAGCCGAGATCGCAGCCGGCGAAGCTGGCCCGCGCGCCGCCGGTGCGCCCGCGCTGGAACAGCAGGTGCCGCTGGCTCATGTCGTCGACCTCGCGCTGCGTCAGCTTGCGCAGGCGGATCGCGGTGGGCCGGTCGTCGCGCGGGAACTCGTGACCGGCCGCGTGGTCGGCGATCGCCCGGGAGATCCCCTGGTTGGCCGCAGTCGTTCCCGGAGACTTGGCGTCCTCGCGCCGATCGGTCATGACCTGTACCGTTCATCCTCTCCCGCCCGACGGCAAACCCTTCTACCGTCGGCAGGTTCCATTATCCTACCGCGGAGTCTTGCCGCCGCGAACACCGGAGAAGATGCCCGTGGCCTGGGATCCCGCGCAGTACCTGAAGTTCGCCGACCACCGGCTGCGGCCGGCCCTCGACCTGCTGGCCCGGGTCGACGCCGATTCGCCGGCCCGCGTCGTCGACCTCGGCTGCGGCGCCGGCAACGTGACGGCGGTTCTGGCGCGACGCTGGCCGAACGCCGCGGTCGCCGGCATCGACCCGTCCGCCAGCATGCTGGAACGGGCCCGCGGCGAGCACCCGGAACTGGCCTTCGAGACCGCCGACGCGGCCCGCTGGACCGCCAGCCTGCCGGTCGACGTGCTGTACTCGAACGCCGCGCTGCACTGGCTCGGCGACCACGACGCCCTGTTCCCCCGGCTGTTCGACCAGGTCGCGCCCGGCGGCTGGCTGGCGGTCCAGATGCCGCGCAACTTCACCGCCCCGTCGCACACCTCGGTGGCCGACGCCGCCCGCGACGGGCCGTGGGCCGACCGGATCCTGCCGATGCTGGCGCCGCCGCCGGTCGATCCGCCGGCCGAGTACGTCCGCCGGCTGGCCCCGAAGGCCGCCGCGCTGGACGTCTGGGAGACCGAGTACCTGCAGATCCTGGAGGGCGACAACCCGGTCGCCGAATGGACCAAGGGGACCTGGCTGCGGCCGTTCCTCGACGCCCTCGACGAGCCGCACCGCTCGGGCTTCGAGGCCGCCTACCGGGCGCGGGTGGCGGCCGCCTATCCGCCCGGCCCCGACGGCCGGACGCTGTTCCCGTTCCGCCGGCTGTTCCTGGTGGCGCGGCGCGCCTGACACCGCCGACCGGCCTACAGCCAGTCGTTGGTCTGAGGGAAGTGGAACGCGACGAAGCGGTAGGTGGCACGCACCGCATCGCGGATCTCGTCGTGCCGGCGCGTCAGCCCGATGTTCCAGACCGGAATGATCTCGTCCCACGTCACCAGCCGCTGGTGCAGCTCGTCGCGCAGCTCGCGCACGTACTTCACCATCGAGTCGTAGCTCTTCAGGATCGCCACGATCTCGCTGGTCTGGGCGTCGACCTGGTCGAACAGGCCGGTGAAGCTGTCGACCGCCGGCCGGATCAGGATCCGGGCCCGGCGGACCTCCTCGTAGAAGTGCTTGTCGTCGCGGTAGAGCCGCTCGACCTGGGCCAGCTTCTCGACGATGCCGCCGGCGATGTTGTAGCGGTCGCGCAGCGCCTCGATGTAGCTCAGCTCGCGCGCGAAGCGGTCGATCATGTCGAGCACCTCGTCGCGGCGGTCGCCGCCCAGCCCGAGGGTCTCGGCGATCTTGGACACGCCGTCGCGGACCCGGTCCTGCATGCCGGCGTCGACCGACATCTTGCGCAGCTCGCGCAGATCCACCACCACCGACTCGTGGCCGACCAGCCAGGTTGCGACCTGGACCATCAGGCGGTTCTTCGCGATCTCGCGATGGTGGTCCTGGACCCGCCAGCTGGCGGTGCCGTCCAGCAGCTCGGACGGGATCGAGTCGCCGGGTCGGATGTCCTTCACGAAGCGCAGGCCCTGGGCGATCTGCACCAGCAGCCGGCCGTCCGAGGAATCCGGCTTGATGCCGAACTCGGACGCCACGTCGTCGATCGGAATGACCGCATCCAGGTCCCCCAGCCGCACGTGCAGCACCGGCGAGCGCTCCCGGCCGGATGCCTCGAACCTGGCATCGGGCAGCTGGAACACGCGGTGCTGGAACACGAAGTGCGTACTGGGATCGGGCCTCGAACGATCGTCTGGCAACGCGGCAGGCATCGGTTCCTCTGGAGTCGTCGCGAGCGACGCGGCAAGAATGTCCGGAATCGATTAACAAGGTCCTAACGATACGACCCGGCTCCGGGAAGAAGTAACTGCCCGCATAGGCGCTTAACGCAAATTTAATCGATCCCGGTCACGATCCCGCCACCCTGCATAGGCAACGGGTGGGGAGCCCCAAATGGCACACGTGCCCATGAAGCTGTTCTCGGTCGAGCGTCGCGCCCAGCGCGCCGGCACGCCGTTCTCCGCGCCGGCGCCGGCAGCACCGGCCGTGGCTCCCGCGAGCGGCGAGGTCCTGGAGGAGCTGCGCGCCCTGCGCGCCGAGATGGCGGAGATGCGTGACGCCATCGCCCAGATGTCCCAGCCGCCGGCGATCGTCGACACCGTCGACGAGGACGCCATGAAACGCGACGTCCGCGTCGAGATCGCGCTGATGGTCCGCAGCATCGGCCGCGCCAAGGCCGAGATCGCAGCGATCAAGAACCCGAACGCCGAAACCGACCAGATGGAGACCGCCTCGCACCAGCTGGAGGCGATCACCGCGACCACCGAGCGCTCGACCAACGACATCATGGCGGCGGTCGACGACATCGAGCAGACCCTGAAGAAGATCACCGCGCTGACGGTCGACGACGGCGAGGTCTCGCCGCTGATCGACCACGCGTCGGAGCGGCTGATCGAGATCATCGAGGCGTGCTCGTTCCACGACCTGACCGGCCAGCGCGTCACCCAGGTCGTCAAGACCCTGCGGTTCATCGAGAGCCGGATCCTGGCGATGATCGACATCTGGGGGCTGGAGGCGTTCCGCGACCTGCCGCTGCCCACCGACAGCGAGGACGAGGTCCAGCACGAGGAGCACGAGCTGCTGAACGGCCCGGCCCTCGGCGGCCAGGGGCTCAGCCAGGAAGACATCGACGCGCTGTTCGACTGACCGCCGGCTGCGGCCGCAGGATCAGCGCAGGGTGAGGCGGTCGACCGGCGCGTAGTCGTCGGTGAGCACCACCGCGTTCGCGACCCCGGGCAGGGCTCCGACCGCCGTCCAGGTCCGCCGGTCGCCGCCCGGCTCGGTCACCGGCGCCGGGTCGATCGGTGCGGGCGACGCCAGCACGATGTACGGCGCCCGCCCGCGCGGACGCATCGGGCCCGACCCGGAGTTCCAGACGACGACGTGCGGGAACACCTCCCCGAGGGTCCGGACCAGGGCCGCCAGGAACTGCGGATCCCGGGCCCAGTCGTAGGCGTTGATCGCGTACACCCCGTCCGGCTCCAGCCGGTCGCGCACCAGGCGATGGAACTCGGCCGTGACCAGATGCGCCGGCATGGTGTGGCCGGAGAAGGCGTCCGAGAACACCAGGTCGTAGCGGGCCGGGTCGCGGCGCAGCACCGCGCGGGCGTCGTCGTCGCGGATCCGGATCCGCTCGCTCGGCCGCAGGAAGCCGATGTCGCGGGCGAACACGGTGACAGCCGGGTCGATCTCGGCGACTGTCGCCTGCACGGCCGGCCAGCGCCCGACCCAGCGCATCGGCAGCGAGTAGCCGCCGCCGCCGATGAAGAACGCGCTCCAGGCGCTGTCCGGGGCGTGCGTGTGCCGGGCCCAGGCGTCCAGGAAGGCGTGCGCCTCGATCGCCAGCCGGCCGGAGCCGTCGCGCGGCTCGACGCTCTGGATCCAGCCGTCCATGAACATGCCGCGGCTCGGGAACCCGGCCCAGGCGGCGGTGTCGACCTCGTCCAGGCAGTAGTACCGGCTCTCGACCCGGCAGTAGGGCGCGGCCAGCAGCGGCAGGCCGGAGCCGGCCAGGACCGCGGCCACCACCAGGACTCCGGCGACCGGCCGCCGCAGCCCCCGGAGATAGAGCGCCGCGGTCAGTGCCTCGGCCACCGCCACGACGACCAGCGAGCCGATCGAGCCGACCCATTGCAGCAGGACGAAGCCGGCCAGCGCGGTGCCGAGGATGGCGCCGCCGGCCCCGAGCGCGAACATCCGGCCGATCACCGCGCCGGTCCGCGCCGGCGCCTCGGCCACGGCCGCCGCGGTCAGCACCGGCGTCACCGCCCCGGCCAGCAGGCTCGGCAGCGCGAAGCACACCCCGGCGACGGCGACGGTCGCCGGCATCCAGCCGAGTCCGGCCGCCTCGGCTGCCGCGTATGCCGGTTCGACCAGCACGACCGGCGTGACGCTGAGCGCCGCGGTGGCGGCCAGCATCTGGAACAGCCGGCGCGGCAGCTCCGGGCGCTCGCGGTCGGCGACCATGCCGCCGATCCAGTGCCCGACGCTCAACCCCGCCAGGACGGTGGCGATCACCGCCGTCCAGCTGAACACCGTCATGCCGACCAGGGGTGCCAGCATGCGCACCGCCACGATCTCCACGACCATCGCCCCGGCGGAGACGATCACCATCGCTGTGGCATGCCGCATGGCCCGGTACCGGTCGCTGGTTCCATTGAATAACAGGGAATTCCGATTACATTTTAGATATCGCTTTCACGCTGAGAGAACCAGGGATGACAGAGCAATCTCTGCCCGCCCGGGAACCTTGCTGCCCGGAGCTACCGACCGACCGGCGCAAGGCCCTGCTGAAGCTCGGGCTGGCGGCCGGGGCCGCGTACTTCGCACCGACCGTGCTGACGATCGACCGCAGCGCCCGTGCCCAGGGTCCGTCATGCGCCAAGAACCCCAAGAAGTGCTGAATCCCCGGACCGCACGGTTGCACGCGGCGCTGTCCCGATTGCAATAGACCGGATTCGGAGTACATTTTAGCCATTGCTTGTACTTCGAGGTCAGCTGCGATGACAGACCTGCCCCGGCCCGCGGAGAACGGCGGGCTTCCGGAGGTATCCGCCGATCGGCGCGCCGCCATGCTGCGACTGGGGCTGGCGGTCGGTGTCGCCTATTTCGCGCCCACAGTGCTGGCGATCGACCGCAGCGCCCGCGCGCAGGGTCCGTCCTGCGCCAAGAACCCGAAGAATTGCTGAGCGCCGCCGTCGAGAAGGTCGATACCGCCGCGCCGATCACGCTGCGCGCGCCGGTTCCGCCGGAGGTCTTGTGCTCGCTCGCCCTGGCCGCACCGGGCTGGCCGCAGCGCATCGGCGTCGCCGGAATCGAGGTCCGGGCCGACCGCGACGGCTACCGCGTCGCCGGTCCCGGGATCGACACCCGGGCCGACGACCCCTGGGAGGCCGCGAACTGGGTGCTGGCCGCCGCCATCGGGCAGGCCGCCGAGGCGACACCGGGCCGCTTCGTCCTGAACGCCGGCGCCGCCCTGATCGCCGATCGCGCCGTGGCGTTCGCCGGCGAGAGCCATGCCGGCAAGAGTTCGCTCGCCCTGCACCTGGCCGCAATCGGCGTGCCGATGCTGGGTGACGACCGGCTGATCGTCGACACCGCCGCCGTGCCGCCGTCGATCACGGCGCTCGGCCTGGCCCGCAAGGTGCGGGTGCCGCTGCCGACCGACTTCGCGCCGGCCGCCCGGCGGCTGGCTTGGGCGACCCGCGTCGGCCACGGCGGCGGCGCCGACGTCCTGGCCTGGGACCCGGCGGTCGACCGGCCCGCCGGCAGGGCCGCGCCGATCGCCGGCATCCTGCTGCTGCACCGCGACCCGGCGGTACACGACGCCCGCTTCGACGACCCCGGACCGGCGGAGGCGGTGGCGACGCTGCTGTCCCTGTGCGGCCGTCACGCCGGCGGCGCCGCCGAGCTGCTGGACGCGGTCGCCGCCCTGGTCCGCCGCGTGCCGGTCCAACGGCTGAGCGCCCCGGACTCGGCGACCGCCGCCTCCGCCCTGCTCGCGGCCCGCCGGCGATGACCCGCTACCGCCGGCATCCCGACGCGGTTGTCACCGAGCTCGAGGGCGAGGCCTTCCTGGTGCGGCGCGACCGTGACGCGATCCTGCGGCTGAACCCGACCGCGGCCGCGCTGTGGCGGGCGCTCGCCGAGCCGACGGCGCGCGACGACCTGGTGGCGCTGTTCGCCGCCGCGTTCCCGGATGTCGCCCCGGAGCGGCTGGCGGCCGACATCGACGGCGCGCTCGACGCGCTCGGCGCCGACGGCATGGTGGTGCCGGCGGATGACCGATGACGCCACCGGGCGTTTCGCCGGCTACTGGCGCCGGGCGCTCGGCCTGGACGCCGACCCGCCCCCCGGGGCCGCAGCCGAGGCGGTCGCCCGGCTGACCCCGGTGTTCGGCCCGGGCCTCGCCCGCTGGCCGGTCGCCGACCTGGTTCCCCCGGATCCGTCGGAGGCCGCGGACGCCGCGTTCCGGCGCCTGCAGCTGGCCCGCCAGGTCGAGACCCTCGCAGCCCTGCGGGCCGCCGGGATCGAGGTCCTTGCGATCAAGGGCCATGAGGCGGCCCGGCTGTACGACCCGCCGTCGCTGCGCATTCTCGGCGATCTCGACCTGCTGGTCCGGCCCGCCGACGCGCCGGCCGCGGCGGGCGCGCTCGCGCGGCTCGGCTTCACGGTCGAACCCAGCCCGCAGGGCGTGCTCGGGGTGACCTCCGACGTCAGCTTCCACCCGCTGGTGTCGCGCGACGGGCTGGTCTCGGTCGACCTGCACACCGCCCTCGACGCGTTCCCGCTGTCGGCGGCGCTGCCGGTGGCGGACGTGTTCGCCCAGGCCCGTTTCGAAGCCGGCTTCGGGGCCGGCGGCGAGCCGCGCCTCGCCCCGCACCATGCCGCCCTCGCCGCACTGTCGAACGCCGCCAAGGAACGGTTCGCGCCATACGCCTGGCGCCACCTCGTCGACCTCGGCCGGCTGGCCCTGCGCGAGCGGATCGACTGGCGGGCGGTCGATCGCGTCGTCGCCGCCGCCGGCCTGGGGCCGGCGCGGGCGACCGCCCTCGGCGCGCTTCGCCTGCTCGGGCTGCCGGCGGAGCGGCTGCCGATGGATCTGGTTCGGTCGGCCGGCGCCCGGCCGCTGGCCCGCGAGCTCGGCGAGCTTCGGGTCGTCCGGCCGGGCCGGCTGGCCAAGGCGGTGCGGGAGATCCGGTGGTGCTATGCGCCGGCGACGATGCTGCGGCTCTGGCGTTTCCGGGTCGCCGGCCTGCTCCGGCCGCGCAGCGGCCTGCCGCCGGGAACGGTGCCGGGGGAGGAATGACGGCGATCTCGGGAAAGCGGAGCGGGGTCGGGAAAGTGGAGCGGGCGACCGGAATCGAACCGGCATAAACAGCTTGGAAGGCTGTTGTTCTACCATTGAACTACGCCCGCAACGGCGCCGCACAATACCCAAGGCGACCGGGGAACGCCACTGCCGAAATCCGCCCGGAAGTGCTGCCGGACGGCGTGGTCGCGACCGCCGGCGGTCCGTGCTACCAGGAAGGCCCAGGCAGCGACCGTGCCAGACCTGCGACCGTGCCAGACCTGCGACCGTGAGCGAACCGACGGCACCACCCGAAGGGACCGGCGCTCCCCGGCCGATCCACCCGGACATCGACTGGCAGGCCCAGCTGCTCGCCGACAAGGTGCTGCGCCGGGTCATGAGCCTGGCCGACGCCGCCGCGGAGCTGTCGGCCTGGCAGGCCGAGGCCCTGGCCGGCCACGACGACTGGCGGGCGGTCGAGCCGCGCGCGCTGATCGTCACCCACATGATGAACAAGCTGCTGGCCCGCGGCTATTGAGACCCAGCGTCGCATTGCGAACGCCCGGCCGAGCCGGCATGAATAGGGTCTCGACCGAGAGATCCCGTTTCGATCCGAAGGACAACCCGATGACCGCTTCCCGACACGCCAGCCTCGTCCTCGCCGCTTTCGCGACCGCCCTGCTGGCGGCCGGCGCCGCCCATGCCGACGGCAACCCGGCCGACGGCAAGAAGGTGTTCCGCAAGTGCGCCGCCTGCCACACCGTGCAGGCCGGCAAGAACCGGGTCGGACCGAGCCTGGCCGGCATCGTCGACCGCAAGGCCGGCACCGTCGACGGCTTCAAGTACTCCGATGCGATGCTGGCGTTCGGGGCCGACGGCGGCGTGTGGGACGAGAAGACCCTGGACGCCTACCTGGCCGATCCGCGCGGCTTCATCAAGGGCAACAAGATGGCGTTCCCCGGCCTCAAGAAGGAGGACGAGCGGGAGGACGTGATCGCCTACCTGAAGACCGCCACCGAGTGACGCCGGGCCTTGCGCGGACGGTGGTCGGCGCGGTAGCCGTCCACCGACGCTTCCGACGGAGGACCGCATGGACCCGCGCACGGCCACCGAGGCCCTGATCCGCCGCTACTACGACGCCTTCAACGCCGGCGACGTCGACGCCATGGCGGCGTGCCTGTCGCCCGACGTGGCGCACGACGTCAACCAGGGCGGCCGGCGGGTCGGGATCGACCGGTTCCGGGAGTTCTGCGCCCACATGGCCCGGTGCTACCGGGAGCGGCTCGACGCCATGACGGTCATGGCCTCGGCGGACGGCCAGCGGGCCGCCGCCGAGTTCACCGTCAGCGGCGAATACCTGGCGACCGACGCCGGGCTTCCGCCGGCGGCAGGTCAGACCTACCGGCTGCCGGCCGGCGCCTTCTTCGAGGTCCGCGACGGACGGATCGCCCGGGTCACCACCTACTACAATCTCGCGGACTGGACGGCCCAGGTCGCGGCCAAGGCCGGGGGCGGCGGCGGGTGAGCGTGCGGCTGGAGACGGTCCCACCGGGTCCGGACCTCGACCGGCTGCTCGGCCCGCTCGCCGATCTCCGCATCGAGGTGTTCCGGGACTGGCCGTACCTGTACGACGGCGACCGCGACTACGAGGCCTGGTACCTGTCCCGGTTCGCCGCCGCCGCCGGCGCCGTGCTGGTCGCCGCGTTCGACGGCGACGCGCTGGTCGGCGCCTCGACCGGCCTGCCGCTGGCGACCGAGCACGCCGACTTCACCGCCCCGCTGGCAGCCGCCGGATACGCCGTCGACCGGCTGTACTACGGGGCCGAGACGATCCTGCGCCGCCGCTATCGCGGCCAGGGTCTGTACCGCCGGTTCTTCGAGCGCCGGGAGGGCCACGCGATCGCCCTCGGAGAGTTCGAGGCGCTGGTGTTCTGCGGCGTGGTGCGGCCGGACGACCACCCGGCAAGGCCGGCCGACGCGACCGCGCTCGACCCGGTCTGGCGGCGCTTCGGCTACGACCGCCTTGACGGCGTGGTCGCGGCATTCCCCTGGAGGGACATCGGCGACGACCGGGAGACCGCCAAGCCGATGCAGTTCTGGATCAAGCGGCTCGCGCACCCTTGAGGTAGTTCGCCACCTCGGTGCGCAGGGTCGCCGACTGCGCGGCCAGATCGGCGGCCGCCTCGGCGACCTCGCGGGCCGCCTTGTCGGTGTCGGACGCCGCCTCGCGGACCATGCCGGTGCTGCGCGCCACCTCCTGGGTGCCGATCGACGCCTCCTGCACGTTGCGCGAGATCTCGGTGGTGGTCGAGGCCTGCTGGTCGACGGCGGCAGCCACCGCCGACGACCGCTCGCTGACGTCGGCGATCGCCGTGACGATCTGGCCGATCGCGGTCACCGCCTCGGCGGTCGCCTCGCGGATCCGCTCGACCTGCTCCTGGATGCGCTGGGTCGCCTGGCCGGTCTGGTTGGCCAGGCTCTTGACCTCGCCGGCGACCACCGCGAACCCCTTGCCGGCCTCGCCGGCCCGCGCGGCCTCGATGGTGGCGTTCAGGGCCAGCAGGTTGGTCTGCTCGGCGATGTCCTGGATCAGGGTCACCACGCTGCCGATCTCCCCGGCCGCCTCGTTCAGCGCCTGCACCAGGTCGTTGGCAGCCTCGGCCTTGGCGTTGGCCTCGGTGGTGGTGCGGCCGGCCTCGGCGACCTGCCGGGTGATCTCCTGGATCGACGCCGACAGCTCCTCGGCGGCCGAGGCGACGGTCTGGACGTTGGCCGAGGCCTCCTCGGTGGCGGCGGCGACCGCGGTGGTCTGGTCCGTGGTGGTGTCCGCGAGCTCGGTCAGATGGCCCGCCGTGCCGCGCATCTGCGCCGCCGCCGACGCCACGGTGTTGACGACCCCGGCGACCCGCTGCTCGAACTGATCGGTCAGGCTCGAGAAGTGCGAGACCTTGGCGGCCATGGCATCGGTCGCGGCGTTGATCCGCCCGGCGCTGAAGGCGAAATGCCCGCCCAGCCCCTCGGGCCGGATCTGGCGGTAGTAGACCCCGTGCGAGACCGCCTCCATGGCCGCCCCGGCCTCACGCACGAAGGCATCGGTGACGTCGATCAGGTGGTTGACCTGCAGCAGCATTCCGGTCGGAGCGCCGGCGGCTTCCACGCCGATCAGCCGGCGCTCGAAGTCGCCGGCCGCGACCGCCGCGCAGACCTCTTCGGTCCGCCCGATCCAGGCCTCGGTCGCCGTGATCAGGCGATACGCCGCCAACGCGGTGAGGGCCGCCAGACCGCCCGCGACACTGACCGCCGCCGACAGCACGGCGGTATCGACCGGCACCGGAAGCCAGGGAAGCGCCGCGGCGACCAGGGACGCAGCGCCCGCCGCCAGGACACAGGGCACCGCCTTAGAGCGAAAGGACGAACTGGTCATAGCTGACTCCCTTGCTCTGCAGCAGGCCGACGAGATGGTCGAATGCGTTGGTCATGCCGTCCTTCCGGTTGTCCGGCTTGTCCTCGATCGCCTTGAGGTCGGCATACAGGCGCTCGACCGCGGCGACCGCCGCCGGGTTCGGAAGCCGGCGATTGGAGTGGTAGCCGATGATCCTGCCGTCGCGATCCAGGCTCGGCGTCACATGCGCCAGCACCCAGTAGTGGTCGCCGTTGCGCGCCATGTTCTTCACGTAGGCGAAGATCTCGCCCTTGGCCTCGATGGTGTCCCACAGCAGCTTGAACACGCAGCGCGGCATGTCCGGGTGGCGGATAATGCTGTGCGGCTGGCCCAGCAACTCGGCTTCCGAGAACCCGGCGATCCGGCGGAACACGTCGTTGCAGTAGGTGATGCGCCCCTTGAGGTCGGTCTTGCTGACGATGATCTCGTCGCGCCCGAACGTCCGTTCCCGGCCCGTGGGCTGCACGTTGTACTTGGTCACTCGGCCTCTCCCGTCGCGGCGCCCGAAGCCGCCGGTCCACGTTCAGTATCCGGATTTTAAGTACAAATGCTTACCAGATCGTCAATTCCGGGCACCGGCCCGCGGGCCGGCGGGGGCGGCCTCACGCGCTGCCGTGCAGGGCCTGGATGCGTTCGGCCAGCGCCACCAGCCGCTTCGCCTCGGCCACGTGCAGCGCCTCGACCAGCTTGCCGTCGACCAGCAGCACGCCCTTGCCTTCGGCCTCGGCCGCGGCGTGCGCCGCGGTGATCCGACGCGCCCAGGCGATCGCCGCTTCGCTCGGCGCGAACGCCGCGTTGGCGGTGGCGATGGTCTTCGGGTGGATCAGCGACTTGCCGTCGAAGCCGAACTCGACGCCCTGCCGGCACGATGCGGCGAAACCTTCGTCGTCGCCGAGGTCCAGATAGACGCCGTCGAGGATCGCCAGCCCGTGGGCCCGGGCCGCCAGCAGGCAGAGGCCGAGGGCGGTGACGAACGGCAGCCGGTCCGGGGTGTGCAGGCAGTGCAGGTCCTTGGCCAGGTCCGAGGTACCCATGACGAAGCCGGCGACCCGCGGGCTGGCGCCAGCGATCCCGGTCGCCGCCAGCACGCCGCGTGGGGTCTCCATCATGCACCACAGCGCCAGCTCGTCAGGGGCGCCGTGCGCCGTCAGCACGGCGTCGGCGCGGCGGACCGCGTCGGCGCTCTCGACCTTGGGCAGCAGCACCGCGTGCACCGGCTGGCCGGCGGCGAACGCCAGGTCGGCATAGCCCCAGGCGGTATCGAGGCCGTTGACCCGGAGCACCAGCTCGCGGCCGCCGTAGCCACCGGTCAGCAGGGCGGCGGCCACGGCCTCGCGGGCCGCCTCCTTGGCATCCGGCGCGACCGCGTCCTCCAGGTCCATGATGATCACGTCGCACGGCAGGTCGCGGGCCTTCTCCAGCGCCCGCGGGTTGGAGCCGGGCATGTACAGGGCGGAGCGGCGCGGGCGCGGGTCGGCAGGCATCACGGGACTCCTCGGGCAGGGCTGCTGGCTCGGAACGCGCGGCACCCTAGCCTCCCGGGCAGCGGACCGGAAGATCCCTGTCCCGGCCCCGCACAACCCGGTGGCAGCGGCCGCCGGGCCGGCTATAGTCGCGGCCATGCCGATCCTCGCCGTCTCATCGCACGTCGCCGTCGGGCACGTGGGCAACGCCGCCGCGGTGCCGCCGCTGGAGCGGCTGGGCCACACCACCTGGCGGGTCGACACCGTGGCGTTCTCCAACCACCCGGGCCACGGCCATCACGCCGGCACGGTGCGCCCAGACCACGAGGTCCGGGACCTGCTGCACGGGATCGGCCGGTTGACCGGCTGGCGCGACTGCCACGGCGTCTATTCCGGCTATCTCGGCGAGGCCGGCAGCGGCTGGGCGATCGCCGATGCGGTCGACGCCGCCCGCGAGGTCGAATCCGGGCTGGTCTACGTCTGCGACCCGATCATCGGCGACCACGGCCGGGTGTTCGTGCGCGACGGGGTGGAGAAGGCGATCCGCGAGCGCCTGGTGCCGCGTGCCACCGCCATCACCCCGAACGCCTTCGAGCTGCAGCGGCTGTCCGGCCACCGGGTCGAGAGCGTCGAGGACGCCCACGCCGCCGCCGTGACCCTGCTGGAATGGGGCCCCGACATCGTCGTCGCCACCGGCATCCCGGACGGCGAGGACCGTCTGGCGATCGTCATGGTGACGGTCGAGGGCATGCGGGTGGTGCGCACGCCGCGGCGGCGCCGCGGTTTCTTCGGCACCGGCGACCTGTTCGCCGGGCTGTTCCTGGCGCACTACCTGGACGGCCGCGACCCGTACCGGGCGATGCGGCGATGCGTCGCCGGCCTGGACGTGGCGACGGCGGCCACCGAGGCGGCCGGTACCGTCGACCTGGCGCTGATCCCCAACCTCGACGCCATCGTCCACGCCGACCGGCCGGATTGAGGGCCGCAGTCGGGGCCGCAGTCGTGGGTCCCGGCCCTCCGCGGCTGCGCCGCTGCGGCCGGGATGAGGGCCGAGGCGGGTTCGCTACCTCCAACCCTCATCCCGGACGAGCGCAGCGAGATCCGGGACCCACCGGCCCACCGACGACGGGCCTGCCTCAGGCCGCCTTCTTCAGGTGCCGGGCGACCAGCTCCTCGGCGATCTGCACGGCGTTGAGCGCCGCGCCCTTGCGCAGGTTGTCGGCCACGCACCAGAACACCAGGCCGTTCTTCACGGTCGGGTCCTTGCGGATGCGGCTGACGTAGACCGGGTCCTCGCCCGCGCACTCGACCGGGCTGACATAGCCCTCGTCGGCCCGGTGGTCGATGATCACCAGGCCCGGGAAGCCCTCCATCGCGGCGCGCGCGGACTTCTCGTCGATTGGCTTCTTCGTTTCGATGAACACCGCCTCCGAGTGGCCGATGAACACCGGCACGCGGACGCACTGGGCGACCACGTCGATGTCCGGGTCGAGGATCTTCTTGGTCTCGACCGTCATCTTCCACTCCTCCTTGGTGAACCCGTCGTCCATGAAGACGTCGATGTGCGGGATCACGTTGAAGGCGATCTGCTTGGTGAACTTCTCCTTCTCGACCGGGTCGTTCACGTAGACGGCGCGGGTCTGGTTGAACAGCTCGTCCATGCCCTCCTTGCCGGCGCCGGAGACCGACTGGTAGGTCGAGACCACGACGCGCTTGATCCCGAAGGCGTCGTGCAGCGGCTTCAGCGCCACCACCATCTGCGCGGTCGAGCAGTTCGGGTTGGCGATGATGTTCTTCCTGCCGTAGCGGGCGAGCGCGTCCGGGTTGACCTCCGGCACCACCAGCGGCACGTCCGGGTCCATCCGGAACGCCGAGGAGTTGTCGATCACCACGCAGCCGGCCTTGCCGGCCTTCGGCGCGTACTCCTTGCTGACGTCGCCGCCGGCCGAGAACAGCGCGATGTCGGTGCCGGTGAAGTCGTACTTCGAGAGGTCCTGGACGACCACCGTCCGGTCCTCGCCGTAGGAGACCTCGCCGCCGGCCGAGCGGCCGGAGGCCAGCGCCACGACCTCGTCGGCGGGGAAGTTGCGTTCGGCAAGGGTGGTCAGCATCTCGCGTCCCACCGCACCCGTGGCTCCGACGACGGCAACCTTGTAGCCCATATCCTCAAACTCCTCTCGAAACCGCACGGCATCGTTCCCGTCGGGGTCCGCCCGGGCCCCCGACCGCCGATCGCTCGCGCGCAGCAGGAGGCCCGACCCCTAGAGGGTGGTCTTGCCGGCTTTCGTGGTGGTGGTGGCGAACGCGCGGACGCGCGGGCAGGGCGAGGGCACGGCGGAAGCGGTCGCTCCGTCGGCGTGCATGCGGATCCCGGACCGGAAAGCCGTCTCGACCATGGCGCGCTTCATACGCCAAATCGCCGGCGATGGAAACGGTCGATTCGTGGGTAGCGGCGGGTGGCTCCCGGTTCATCCCCGGATCGGGTCCGGGGTTGCCCGGGATGACGTCGGGGGAAGGGCCGCGCCCCCTCGTCTCCCCTCTTCTGCCGTCATCCCGGACCGCCGCGCCACACGCGCGGCGGAGCCGGGACCCACGAAACGACGGGCGGTGGGCGACGGATGTTCGCCGGCCGGCCGATCAGCCGCTGACCAGCTTGTCCAGCTCCTTGAGGATGCTGTCGGTCATCACGCCGGTCGACACCTTGGCCTTGCCTTCCTGCATGATGTCGGCGGTGCGCAGGCCGGACGACAGCACGTTGTCGATCGCCTTCTCGACCAGGTCGGCGTCCTCGCCCATGTCGAAGCTGTAGCGCAGCAGCATGGCGAACGACAGCAGCTCGGCGATCGGGTTGGCGATGCCGCGGCCGGCGATGTCCGGGGCCGAGCCGTGCACCGGCTCGTACAGGGCGTGGCGGCGGCCGGTCGTCGGGTCCTCGGCGCCCAGCGAGGCCGAGGGCAGCATGCCGAGCGAGCCGGTCAGCATCGCCGCGCAGTCCGACAGGATGTCGCCGAACAGGTTGTCGGTGACGATCACGTCGAACTGCTTCGGGTTGCGGACGAGCTGCATGGCGCAGTTGTCCGCGTACATGTTCTCGTATTCGAGGCCCTCGCCCTCGCGCTTGTGCAGGTCGGTCATGACCTGGCGCCACAGCACGCCGGACATCATCACGTTGGCCTTCTCGACCGAGGTCACCTTGTTGCGGCGCTTGCGGGCGAGGTCGAAGGCGACCCGGCCGATGCGCTCGATCTCCGGCGTCGAGTAGGCCTGGGTGTCGAAGCCGCGCTTGCCGCCGCCCGGCAGGTCCTCGATGCCGCGCGGCTCGCAGAAGTACACGCCGCCGGTCAGCTCGCGCAGGATCATGATGTCGAGGCCGGCGACCAGGTCGCGCTTGAGCGACGAGTTGTCGGCCATCGAGGCGAACACCATCGCCGGGCGCAGGTTGGCGAACAGGTCCATTTCCTTGCGCAGGCGCAACAGACCGCGCTCGGGCTTCTTCTCGAACGGCAGGTCGTCGTATTTCGGGCCGCCGACCGCGCCGAACAGCACGGCGTCGGCGTCGACCGCATCGGCCAGGGTCTCGTCGGTCAGCGGGGTGCCGGAGGCGTCGTAGGCGGCGCCGCCGACCAGGCCTTCCTGCACGTCGAACGACACCGAGCGCTTCTTCGCCATCCAGTCGACGACGCGCAGGGTCTCGCGCACCACCTCCGGGCCGATGCCGTCGCCCGGCAGCACGAGCAGTTTCTTGTTGGACGCCATGACGCTCCTTTACCCCCGATCGCGGTCCTGGATGAGCGATTGCTTATCCGAACCGCCGGGGCGTGGCAAACGGGGAAAACCGCAACGCGGGACCGCGCGCGGCGACGGAGAAGCGGATCAGGCCCAGGGCTGGGCCGTCTTCCGCTGCTCCTCGAAGTCCGAGATGCTCTTCTCGCGCTGCATGGTCAGGCCGATGTCGTCGAGCCCGTTCAGCAGGCAGTGCTTGCGGTGCGGGTCGATCTCGAACGACACGCTCTCGCCGTTCGGGCGGCCGATCGTCTGGTTCTCCAGGTCGATCTCCAGGACCGCGTTCGAGCCCTTGTTGGCGTCGTCCATCAGCTCGCGCAGCTGCTGCCTGGTCACCTTGATCGGCAGGATGCCGTTCTTGAAGCAGTTGTTGTAGAAGATGTCCGCGAAGCTGGTGCTGATCACGCAGCGGATGCCGAAGTCGAGCAGCGCCCAGGGCGCGTGCTCGCGGCTCGAGCCGCAGCCGAAATTGTCCTCGGCCACCAGGATCTGGGCGCCCCGGTACTGCGGCCTGTTGAGGACGAAGTCCGGCTTCTCGTTGCCGTCGTCGTCGTAGCGCATCTCGGCGAACAGGTTCTTGCCGAGGCCGGTGCGCTTGATGGTCTTCAGGTACTGCTTCGGGATGATCATGTCGGTGTCGACGTTGATCATGTCGAGCGGGGCGGCGGTGCCGCGCAGCTGGTTGAACTTGTCCATCGTTTCCTCCCGGTCCCCGGTCGTTCAGTTCGTCAGCTCGCGGACGTCCGACAGCCGGCCGGTGACCGCCGCCGCCGCCGCCATCGCCGGGCTGACCAGGTGGGTGCGGCCGCCACGGCCCTGCCGGCCCTCGAAGTTGCGGTTCGAGGTCGAGGCGCAGCGTTCGCCCGGCTCCAGCTTGTCGGCGTTCATCGCCAGGCACATCGAGCAGCCCGGCTCGCGCCAGTCGAAGCCGGCCGCCGTCAGGATGTCGGCCAGGCCCTCGGCCTCGGCCTGCTCCTTCACCAGGCCGGAGCCCGGCACCACCATGGCGTGGACGCCGTCGGCGACCTTGCGGCCCTTGGCGACCGCCGCGGCCGCCCGGATGTCCTCGATCCGGCCGTTGGTGCACGAGCCGATGAACACCTTGTCGACCTTGACCTCGGCGATCGGGGTGTTGGGCTCGAGGCCCATGTACTTCAGGGCCCGCTCGATCGCCGCCTTCTTGTTGGGGTCGCTCTCGGCCGCCGGGTCCGGGGTCTTGCCGGTGACCGGCACCACGTCCTGCGGGCTGGTGCCCCAGGTGACCTGCGGGACGATGTCGGCGGCCTTCAGCACCACCTCCTTGTCGTAGGTGGCGCCGGGGTCGGACGGCAGGGTCTTCCAGTACGCCACGGCGGCGTCCCAGGCGGCCCCCTTCGGCGCCATCGGCCGGCCCTTCAGGTACTCGAAGGTGGTCTCGTCGGGCGCGATCATGCCGGCGCGCGCACCCGCCTCGATGGTCATGTTGCAGACCGTCATGCGGGCTTCCATCGACATGGCGCGGATCGCCTCGCCGGCATACTCGACCACGTGGCCGGTGCCGCCGGCGGTGCCGATCGCGCCGATGATCGCCAGGATCACGTCCTTCGAGGTCACCCCGGCCGGCAGCTCGCCGTCGACGGTGATGCGCATGTTCTTGGCCGGCGCCTGCACCAGGGTCTGGGTCGCCAGCACGTGCTCGACCTCGGAGGTGCCGATGCCGAAGGCCAGCGAGCCGAAGGCGCCGTGGGTGGCGGTGTGGCTGTCGCCGCACACGATGGTCATGCCCGGCAGGGTGAAGCCCTGCTCCGGTCCGATGATGTGGACGATGCCCTGGCGGACGTCCATGACCGGGAAGTACGGAACGCCGAAATCCTTGACGTTGTGCTCGAGGGTCTCGACCTGGATCCGGCTCTCCTCGTCGTCGATGCCCTTGGAGCGGTCGGTGGTCGGCACGTTGTGGTCGGCGACCGCCAGCGTGTTCTCGGGCCGGCGGACCTTGCGGCCGGCCTGCCGAAGGCCCTCGAAGGCCTGCGGGCTGGTGACCTCGTGCACCAGGTGCCGGTCGATGTAGATCAGGCAGGTCCCGTCCTCCTGGACGTCGACCAGGTGGGATTCCCAGATCTTGTCGAACAGGGTGCGAGGCTTGGCCATGGCTGCGTGTTCCCTCCTGCGAACCGGTCCGGCACCCCGTGCGGGCGCCGCCGGCCTCGTGTTCTCCGGAGGCCGGACATTACAAAGTTGCGTCGCCGGCGCAAACCACGAAACGCGCAAGGGGGTTTTGCGGGGCCTGACGGGCGCTTCGCGGACCGTCCGGGCCGGCTGAAAACGCAAACACCCCCGGACGTCGCCGTCCGGGGGTGCGGATTCCCGTACCGGATGCGGAGGCTTACGCCTCGGTGCCGGCCTCGGCAGCCTGGGCCTCGGCGGCCTGAGCCTCGGCAGCCTGAGCCTCGGCCCGGGCGGCGCGCTGCTCGGCCTGCTCGGCCAGGCGGGCGGCCCGCTGCTCGGCGGCGGCGACCCGATCCTCGGCCGCGGCCTTGCCGGCGGCGCCGGTGGTCTTCTCGGCGATACGGGCCGACTTGCCGGTCCGGCCGCGCAGGTAGTACAGCTTCGCGCGCCGCACCTTGCCGCGCCGGATCAGCTCGATGCCGGCGATCCGCGGCGAGTACAGCGGGAACACGCGCTCCACGCCCTCGCCGTAGGAGATCTTGCGGACCGTGAACGAGGAGTTCACGCCGTCGTTGCTGCGGGCGATGCACACGCCCTCGAACGCCTGGATGCGCTCGCGCGTGCCCTCGACGACCTTCACGTCGACCCGCACCGTGTCGCCCGGGCCGAAGACCGGGATCTGCTTGTCGGCCGAGAGGGCCGCGACCTGCTCGCTCTCGAGCTGCTCGATGATGTTCATGGCGTGGTCTCCGTATCCTCACCGTCGGCCGCGCCGGCGGCCTGTCCACACTTGGCCCGGTAGAGCGCCCACAGGTCGGGGCGCCGTTCCCGGGTGATCCGTTCCGCCTCCCCGCGCCGCCACGCCCTGACGTTTGCGTGGTGTCCGCTGGTCAGCACCTCGGGGACGGCCATGCCGTTCCACTCCCGAGGCTGGGTATAGAGGGGATACTCCAGCAGCCCCTCCTCGAAACTCTCCTCCGCGAGCGTCTCCGCCGCGCCGAGCACTCCCGGCAGCAGGCGGACCACCGCGTCCATCACCGCGATCGCCGCCGGCTCCCCGCCGGAGAGCACGAAGTCCCCGAGGCTCAGCTCCTCGAGGCCGCGGGCGACGATCACCCGTTCGTCCAGGCCCTCGTAGCGCCCGCACAGCAGCACCGCCCCCGGTTCCGCCGCCAGCGCCCTGGCCCGCGCCTGATCGAACCGCCGGCCGCGCGGGCTGAGGTAGATCCGCGGTCCAGGCTGATCCTCGATCGAGGCGAGCGCCGCATCGACGACATCCGGCCGCATGACCATACCGGATCCGCCACCGAACGGGGTGTCGTCGACGGAGCGGTGCTTATCGCGCGCGAACTCCCGGATGTCCAGCGCTTTCAGCGACCAGATGCCGGCCGACAGCGCCTTTCCGGCCAGCGACAGCCCGAGCGGACCCGGAAACATGTCCGGGAACAGCGTCAGCACGGTCGCGCGCCAGGTCGTCGTCTCGGCGGCGGTCATTCGCCCTCACTCCAGCAGCCCTTCCGGCGGCTGCACCACGATGCGGCCGCCGGCGATGTCGACCTCCGGCACCGCCGCCTCGGTGAACGGCAGCATCCGCGACTTGCCGTCGGCCCCGGCGAACTCGACCAGGTCGCCGGCCCCGAAGTCGTAGAGCGCCGTGACCCGGCCCAGTTCCTCGCCGCCGACCGTGACCACCCGCAGGCCGATCAGGTCGGCGTGGTAGAACTCGCCGTCCTCCGGCTCCGGCAGCGCCGAGCGGTCGACGTACAGCCGGGTGCCGCGCAGCGCCTCGGCGGCGTCCCGGTCGGCGATGCCCTCGACCCGAACGATCACCGTTTCCTTGTGGTGACCGGCGACCGCCAGGGTGAACCGGCGGCTGCCGCGCTCGTCCTCGACCGGGCCGTAGGCCGCCACGTCGTCCGGGTTCTCGGTGAAGGGCTTGACCTTCACCAGACCGCGGACGCCGTGCGCACCGGTTACCGCCCCGAGGCAGACACGCTCGGCCACCGCCGACTCCCGTCAGGCGCCGCGTCGACCCGGATCAGCCCTCGGCCGGCGCCTCGGCCGCCTTGGCGGCGGCTTCGGCGGCCTTCGCCGCGGCCTCGGCCTCGCGCTCGGCGCGCTTCTTGCCCGGAGCGGACTTCTTCGGCTGCTCGTTGTACTTGAACGGCTCCATCAGGCCGGCCTGGCCGAGCATCTTGTGCAGCCGGTCGGTCGGCCGGGCGCCGACGCTCAGCCAGTGCTGGATGCGCTCGGTCTTCAGGACGATGCGGTCGGCATGGTCCTTCGGCAGCATCGGGTTGTAGGTGCCGACCTTCTCGACGAAGCGGCCGTCGCGCGGGCTGGTCGCCTCGGCGACGACGATCCGGTAGAACGGGCGCTTCTTGGCGCCGCCACGGGCGAGGCGGATGCGGAGCGACATGGGCTGGTCCTTTCGTGTTCTGCAGTCGTGTCGTTGATCAATTCGGTTCAGAGGCGTTCGCCGGCGCGCCTACTTGCGCTTGCCGGGAAATCCGGGGGGCAGGCCGCCGAGGCCGGGCAGGCGCGGTCCACCGCCGCCGCCCAGTCCGGGAAAACCGCCGGGCAGCCGCGGCACGGCCCCGCCACCCGCAGCGCCGGCATCGCCGCCGGCCGGGGGAGCCGGCATCGCGCCGCCGCCGCCGAACAGCCCGGCGAGCGCGCCCTTGCCGCCCATCTTGCCGACCTGCTTCATCATCCGGGCCATGTCCTGGTGCTGCTTGAGCACCTTGTTGACGTCCTGGACCTGGGTGCCGGAGCCGGCGGCGATGCGCTTGCGGCGCGAGGCGTTCAGGATCTTCGGGTTGCGGCGCTCGGCGCGGGTCATCGACGAGATGATCGCCTCCTGGCGCTTCAGCATGCCCTCGTCGATGTTGGCGCCGGCCATCTGCTTCTTCAGCTTGCCGATGCCGGGGAGCATTCCCATGATGCCGCCGAGCCCGCCGAGCTGGCGCACCTGCTTGAGCTGGGCCGCCATGTCGTCGAGGGTGAAGGTGCCGCGCATCATGCGCTCGGCGGTCTTCTGCGCCTCCTCGGCGTCGATCGTCTCGGCCGCCTTCTCGACCAGGCTGACCACGTCGCCCATGCCGAGGATGCGGCCGGCCAGCCGCTCGGGGTGGAAGTCCTCGAGGTCGTCGACCTTCTCGCCGACGCCCAGCATCTTGATCGGCATGCCGGTGACGCCGCGCATCGACAGCGCCGCGCCGCCGCGGCTGTCGCCGTCGACCCGGGTCAGCACGATGCCGGTGATCCCGACCCGCTCGTGGAAGTTGGTGGCCGTGGTGACCGCGTCCTGGCCGGTCAGCGCGTCGGCGACCAGCAGCACCTCGTGCGGGTTGACCGCGTCCCTGACCGCCCGCGCCTCGGCCATCAGCCCCTCGTCGATCGAGGTGCGGCCGGCGGTGTCGAGCATGACCACGTCGAAGCCCTGGAGCTTGCCGGCGGTCATGGCCCGCTTGGCGATCGCCACCGGGGTCTCGCCCTGGACGATCGGCAGGGTCGCGACCCCGACCTGCTCGCCGAGGATGCGAAGCTGCTCGCGCGCCGCCGGGCGGGTGACGTCGAGCGACGCCATCAGCACCTTCTTGCGCTCGCGGTCCTTCAGGCGCCTGGCGATCTTGGCGGTGGTCGTGGTCTTGCCGCCGCCCTGCAGGCCGACCATCAGGATCGGCACCGGCGCCGGGGCATTCAGGCTGATCGACTGGCTGTCGGAGCCGAGCATGTCCACGAGCTCGTCGTGGACGATCTTGACGACCATCTGGCCCGGCGTGACCGAGCGCAGCACCTCGCGCCCGACCGCCCGCTCGCGGACCTTGTCGACGAACTGCTTGACCACGGGCAGGGCGACGTCGGCCTCGAGCAGGGCGACCCGCACCTCGCGCATGGCGGTCGCGACGTCGGCCTCGCTAAGCGCCCCGCGCTTGCGCAGCCGGTCGAAGACCGATCCCAGCCGTTCGCTCAGTCCCTCGAACACACCGTCACTCCAGACAAACCATTTCCCCAAACGGAAGCGCGCCCGTGCTCGAACCCTCGAGGACGGACGGAACCCGTGAAGGTCTCAGCAGACAGGGTCTCGCCGAGAGACCGGGTATATACGCGCCGAGGCCGGGAGGGTCAAGGCGAGGGGATCCTCAGTCCCGGTCGGGCGCGCCGAGCGGGAACAGGTGCCGATAGGGGCGGGCCTCGTCGACGGCCCGGGCGAAGGACGGCCGGGCCAACAGCCGCGACCGATAGGCACGCAGGGCCGGGAACCGATCGGCGATCGGCTGCACCCAGTCGGCGTAGAACAGCGCCGGGCCCGCCGCGCAGTCGGCGAGGCCGAACCGACCAGCCGCCGCCCATTCGCGGTCGGCCATCCGGGCATCGAGCCAGCCATAGGCGGTCTCCAGCAGGTCGCGCGCCTGCCGGACCCCGTACGGGTCCCTGCTGTCCTCCGGCCGGATGCTGTCGAAGACGATCGCCTGGACCGGCGACGAGACGTAGTTGTCGAACACCCGGTCCAGCATCCGCGCCTCCAGGGCGGCCTCCGGGTCGGCCGGGACCAGCCGTTTCGGTCCGCCATGCCGAAGATCCACGTGCTCGATGATGACGCTGGACTCCAGGATCGTCCGCTCGCCGTCGACCAGGACCGGGAACCGCCTGATCGGCCAGAGCTCGGCCAGCTCGGCCGACGCCGTCGGATCGGCGTCGCCGAGGAACCGGTACGTGAATTCGGTACCGGTCTCATACAGGGCGATCAGCACCTTCTGGCAGTACAGCGAGAACGGGTGCGCGTAGAGCGAGACGGTCATGGGGGGGGCTCCTCGGCGGCAGCGATCGGGCAGGCCGCAACGGACTATACGGTAATAATATGTTGATATCAACTTTTCTGATTTGCCTGAACCGGTGCGGATCTGCGTAGCGCATCAGACCGCCGCGCCCGAGGAACCGTCGGCGGCCGACTGCGTCGGCGGGCGGGCCGCGAACTCGCGGTCGCGCGCCAGCGAGGTCAGGCCGAAATCGTCGAGGATGGCGTAGAACGCCGGCACCACGAACAGCACCAGCAGGGTGGTGACGGTCAGCCCGAAGGCGATGCTGGTCACCAGCGGGATCAGGATCTGGGCCTGCAGGCTGGTCTCGAACAGCAGCGGCAGCAGGCCGGCGACGGTGGTCAGCGAGGTCAGCAGGATCGCCCGGAACCGGGCCTTCGCCGCCTTCGGGCCGGCCTGCTCGACCGTGGTGTCCCCGGGCGCGTGCTCGTTCTTGATGAAGTGCACCAGCAGGATCGAGTCGTTGACCACGATGCCGGACAGCGAGATCAGCCCGAGCAGGCTGGGGAGCGAGAAGTCGATGCCGAGCGCCAGGTGCCCGAACACGGCGCCGATCAGCGTGAACGGGATCAGGCTCATCACCACGACGGGCTCGACGTAGCTGCGGAACTGGAAGCTCAGCACCAGGAAGATCCCGATCAGCCCGAGCACCAGCGCCTTGGCCATCGAGGCGCCCGTCGTGCGGCCGTTGGCGACCTGGCCCTCGATCGACACCGACAGCCCGGGATAGCGCTGCTGCAGAGCCGGCACGAAGCCCTGCATGGTCTCGTTGACGATCTCGGCGGCGTTGGCGACCCGGGTGTCGACGTCGCCCTGGACGGTCACCGTCGGCCGCCGGTCGATCCGGATGATGCGGGCGTAGCCGCGGTCCCAGCGGGCGTTCGCGACCTCGGACAGCGGCACCAGCTTGCCGTCGGCGGTCGCGATCACCGCCTCGTCCAGGTCGGCCAGGCTGCGGCGGTCGGCGCCGGCCAGCCGGACGTCGATCTCGTAGGCTTCGACGCCGACCTGGATCTCGTCGGCCGTGGTGCCGAAGAACGCCGCGCGCAGCTGCTGGGCGACCGTCCTGGCGTCGAGGCCGAGCTGCCCGGCGCCCTCCTTCAGGGTCAGCACGATCTCCGGCTTGCCGGGGTCGAGGTCGTCGAGCAGGTCGCGGGTGCCCCGGTAGCCGGCCAGCCACGCCTCCAGCTCGCCGGCCGCGGCGTCGAGGTCCGCCAGGTCGTCGCCGGCCAGCCGGAACTCGACGGCCTTGCCGGCCGGGCCGCGGGCCGGCTCGGCGTAGGTGACCCGGACAGTGTCGAGCAGCGGCCCGACCTCCCGGCGCCAGCGGTCGACGACGCCGTCGTTGTCGACGCTGCGGATCTCCGACGACAGCAGGTCGACCGACACGGTCGCCAGGTTGGCGCCGGTGTCGTTGGTGTCGGCGTTCTCGTTGTAGGTGACCAGCACGTGGCGGATCAGCGGCCGGCCGTCCGGCTGCTCCGGGGTCAGGGCCGCGTCGACCCGGCCGGCGGCGTCGACCAGCCGGGCGACCATCGCCTCGGTGTCGGCGAGCCGGCTGCCGCGCGGCAGGGTGATGCGGGCCTCCAGGGTGTCGCCGTCGAGGTCCGGGAAGGCCTGGAACTTCAGCACCCCGCCGGCCAGCATCGCGACCGCCACCAGGAACAGCGCGAAGGCGATGCCGACGGTCAGGTAGCGGTGCGCCACGGCGCGCTCGGCGGTCGGCCCGACGACCCGGTCGCGCACCCGCTCCAGCCAGCGCTCGGCCGCGCGGCGGACCCGGCCCGGGCGGTCGGGCCCGCGGTCGTGGCCGAGGTGGTTGGGCAGGATCAGGAACGCCTCGACCAGCGAGACCGCCAGCACCAGCAGCATCACCACCGGCACCACCGACAGCAGCTGGCCGAGGTCGCCGCTGAGGAACGCCAGGTAGCCGAACACCGCCGCGGTGGTGATGAACGACGACACCACGCCCGGCAGCACCTGCATCGTGCCCTCGACCGCCGCCTGCAGGGCCGGGCGGCCCGCGTGGCGCTTCGCCTCGACGTTCTCGGCGATCACGATGGCGTCGTCCATGATGATGCCGATGACGATCAGCAGCCCGACCATGGTCAGCATGTTGATCGAGTAGCCGAGCACCGCCATCGCCGCGAGCCCGCCGAGGAACGACACCGGCAGCCCCATCGAGATCCAGAACGCGGTGCGCACCCCGAAGAACAGCCAGATCGCGGCCGCCACCAGCACGATGCCCTGCGCGGCGTTCTCGTACAGCATGACCAGCCGGTCGCGCACGATCGACGACCGGTCGCTGGTCAGCGCCAGGGTGACGCCCGGCGGCGCCCGACTACGCTCGGCCTCCAGGAACGCCTGCAGGCGGGCGATCACGTCCAGGCTGTCCTCCGACCAGGTCTTGGTGATCTCCAGCAGGGCCGCCGGCCGGCCGTTGAACTCGATGCGGACCTCGTCGTCCTGGAACCGGTCGGTGACGGTGGCGATGTCGCCGAGCCGGACCTGCCCGCCGCGCCCGCCCTCGACCACCACCAGGTCCCGGAGATCGTCGACCGAGGCGCGCTGGTCGTCGAACCGCACCGCCACCAGCCGGTCCGCGCTCTCGATGTCGCCGGCCGGCAGCTCGACGTTGCGCCGGCCCACCAGGTCGGCGATGTCGGAGACGCTGAGGCCGAGCGCGCGGGCCACCGCGTCGCGCACCTCGATGCGGATCTGGTGGTCGGAGAACCCGGTGACCGCGACGTTGGGAATCCCGCCCCAGCGCAGCATCCGGGCCTTGACCGCCTCTGCATAGGCCTTCAGGTCGGGCAGCCGGTCGGGCCCGGTGATCGCGACCGCGGCGACGAAGTCGGTCAGGCCGAGTTGCTTGACCGCCGGGGTCTCGACCTCGTCCGGGAAGCTGTCGATCGCGTCGATCTCGGTCTTGATGTCGAGGAAGAAGCGGTCGAAGTTCGCGCCCTCGGTCATCTCGAGGGTGGCGATCGCCAGCCCCTCGCGCGCCTCGCAGCGGACCTCCGCCATGTTGTCGACGGCCTCGACCGCGTCCTCGACCCGCTGGCAGACCGCGTCCGACACCTCGGCCGGCGACGCGCCCGGATAGGCGATCCGGGCCTGCACCTCGTTCGGGTCGATGCGCGGGAAGGTCTCGCGCCGTAGCGTCGGGGCGATCACCACCCCGGCCACGATGAAGGCCAGCATCAGCAGGTTGGCGGCCGTCGGGTGGCCGGTGAAGTAGCGGATCATCGGGTACCGCCGGGAGCCCGGCCGGCCGCCCGGCCGCGCAGGCTTTCGGCCGCCGCGGCATCCGGCACCGGCGCCAGCAGCCGGCCGCCGACCGCCGGCGACAGGTCGTCGAGCACCACCAGGTCGCCGGGCGCGAGGCCCTGGCCCACCACCACCAGGTCGCCGAAGGTGCGAAGCGCCGAGACCGCCCGGTGCTCCAGCCGGGACTCCGCCCCGACCACCGGCACCCGGCCGTCGCGGATCGCCGAGCGCGGCACCACGATGGCGTCCGGCACCGGGTCGGTGCGCAGTTCGACCTCGACGAACATGTCCTTGATCAGCGGCGGCCGCTGGCCGGCGCGGGCGCTGGCATAGGGCTCGTCGACCACCACGATCAGGCCGACGGTCCGGGTCGACGGATCGACCGTGTCGCTGATCCGCGCCACCCGGCCCGGCCATTCGATGTCGCGGTCGTCGAAGCGCAGCCGCACGGTGGCGGTCAGCCCGACCCGCTCGGCCAGGGCGGCGAGCCCGCCGAACGGGTCCCCGGCGGCATCGGCCCGGCCGAAGCCGAGCTCGGCGAACGGCTTCATGCGGGCCTGCGGGACCTGCACGTCGATCTCGGCGGTGTCGATCCCGTCGATCGTCGCCAGCACCTCGCCGACCCCGACGTACTGGGTCGCCTCGACCCTGACCTCGGCGACCCGGCCGTCGAACGGCGCCTCGATCGAGGTGCGATCGAGGTTCAGCAGGGCGGTCGCCAGGTCGGCCTCGTCGACCGCCTTGGCCAGTTCCTGGGTGCGGCGCCTGGTCGGCATCAGCTTGAGCTGGTTCTCCAGGTCCTGGACGGAGGCGCGCTGGCGGACCACGTCGAGCTCGCTCTGGTCGACCGAGGCCTGCGAGGTATTGCCGCGCCTCGCCAGGTCGCGCTGGCGCTGCAGGTCGCGCTCGGCCAGCGCCAGCGCCCGCTTCTCGATTTCCAGGCTGGTCTCGAGGTTGGCCTTGTCCAGGTCGAGCTCGTCCAGCCCGGCCTGGGCGGCGCTGATCGCGGCGTCGGCCTTGCCGACCGACAGCTGGTAGTCCTCGTCGGCGATCTTGACGAGCTCGGTGCCGGCCTGCACCCGCCGGCCACGCTCCAGCTCGGGCGCGACCCTGGCGATCCGGCCGGACACCTGGGCGACTGCCGACCAGCTCCGGCCCGGCGCGACCGAGCCGTAGCCGGTGACCCGCGGCACGAACGGCGTCGCGGCGACGTCCAGCACCCGCACCCGGGCGGCGGCCTCGTCCGCGGCGCCCCGCTCCGGGCCGCTCTTCGTCGCCACCACGGCGGCCAGCACCGCCGCCCCCAGCACCACCGGGGGCAGGATCAGCAGCTTGCGGAGAACCGGCATGCCTCGACTCCGGGATGTTCGCAACCGAGGCTACAGGAACACCCCGGCTCCCGCAGCCGCAAGCGTCGGGTCGGGCCGGCGTCCCCGACGGCCGCGGTCAGCGCATGCCGCGCTCGATCTCGGCGATGATCTCGTTGTTGCTGGCCCGCGCCATGCCGGGGATCAGCAGGGCGTCGACCGCCCACCACAGCACCGGCACCACCAGGATGACGTAGCCGATCAGCACCACCGACAGGACCGTGCCGACCACCCAGAGCACCAGCATCAGCACGCCGCTGAGCATGTAGCCGAGATAGAACCGGTGCAGGCCGAGCCAGCCCAGGAAGAACCACAGCAGATAGGCCACCAGCACCGATTTCCTGGCGGCCTCGAAGCGCATGATCCGGCCGGCCTCGCCCGGTCCGCTCGGTGCGTCGCTCATTGCGGGCTCCGGTGCACTGGGGCCGCCGTCAGGCGCGCTCGATGGCGGCGATGATCTCGTTGTTCTTCGCGCTGGTCATGCCCGGGATCAGGAACAGGTCGACCAGCAGCCAGACCGCCGGGACGAGCAGGATCACCGCGCCGATCGCCACCACCGACAGGACGACGCCGACGACCGTGAGCCCGAGCAGCGCCAGCGCGCTGGTCGTGCGGCCGAGATAGAACCGGTGGACACCGAAATAGCCGAGGAAGAACCACAGCAGGTACGCCACCAGCACCGACTTCCGGTTCGCCTCGAACCGCATCAGGCGGCCGGCCTCGTCCAGCCCGCCGGCCTTCGCCTCCGTACCCTCGGCCATGCCAGGATCCCTCCGCTGATCGCCCCGGTCGAGTCTACACCTCGACCGGGGCGTCGACCAGCGGTTGCAGGAAGCACGGCGGCCCCGACTCAGCCGGCGAAGTCGGCCTCGCTCATGCCGACCTCGAGGCCGGCCCGACGCATCTCGCCCCAGGTGTTGTCGTCGATCCAGATGCCGTTGGCGGTGCGCTCGGCCGTGGTCTCGCGCTCCGGATCGCCCGGGAACCGGACCTTGTCGAAGCCCTGGGCCGGCTTCGAGGACGAGACGTGCTCGACCAGCCTGTCGATCTCGTCGCGGAACGGGATGTCGGCGCCGAAGCCCGCCGGATCGATGACGATCATCAGCATGTTGTTGCAGATCGTCTCCTGGTCCATCAGCTCGTCGCGGGCGGTGCCGCCGCCGGTGATGCCGGCCGCCAGGATCTCGCAGATCATCGCCAGGCCGTAGCCCTTGTGCTGGCCGAAGCTCAGCATCGCGCCGTACGGCTCCTCGAAGATCACCTTCGGGTCGTCGGTCGGCACGCCGTCCGGGCCGATCAGGGCGTCGGACGGGGTCTTCTTGCCGGCGTAGTAGGCGACCCGGACCTTGCCCTGGGCGACCCGCGAGGTCGCCATGTCGAGCACGATCATCGGGTTCTTGTCGGTCGCCGGGATCGCGGTGCAGTACGGGTTGGTCGAGTAGCGCGCCTCGTAGCCGCCCCACGGCGCCACGTACGGCCGGTGGCCGGTGGTGTTGACGTAGTGGATCGAGATCAGCCCGGCCCGGGCGCACATCTCGCCCCAGGCGCCGATCCGGCCCATGTGGTGGGTGCGGCGCAGGCCGACGATCGCGGCGCCCTTCTCCTTGGCCCGGGCGATCGCCATCTCGGTCGCCTCGCGGCACACCGTCTGGCCATAGCCCATGTTGCCGTCGAGCAGCAGGTAGACGCCGTTGTCGGACACCACGGTCGGCCGGGCGCCCAGGTTCATGGTGCCGGCACGGGCGTGCTTCATGTAGCGCGGCGCGAGCCCGACGCCGTGGCTGTCGTGGCCCATCAGGTTGGCCTGGACCAGGTTCACCGCGACCGCCTCGGCCTCGGCCCGGTCGCTGCCGGCGCCCTGGATCATGCGCGTGACGATGTCGGTCAGGCGCTCGTGCCCGATGATCATCGGTGCTCCTCTCCCTTGGATGTGATTGTTCGCGGAAAGCGATTCGGCGTGGTTGCGCGGAAGCCTACACCGTCTCTATATCTGCCGTCATGAGCGGTTTGCCCTTCACCAAGATGCACGGCCTCGGCAACGACTTCGTCGTGGTCGACGGCCGGACCCGGCCGGCGGCACTGACGCCGGCGCAGTACCGTGCGGTCGGCGACCGGCGGCGCGGGGTGGGCTACGACCAGTTCCTGACCATCCTGCCGCCGAGGAACGGCGGCGTCGCCTACATGGCGATCCACAACCCCGATGGCTCCGAGGCCCAGGCCTGCGGCAACGGCACCCGCTGCGTCGCGTCGCTGCTGATGCGCGAGACCGGCCGCCGCGAGATCGCCCTCGAGACGGTCGCCGGCCGGCTGATCTGCACCGATGCCGGCGACGGCCGGGTCACCGTCGACATGGGCCCGGCCCGGCTGAACTGGGACGAGATCCCGCTCGCTGCCGCCGTCGACACCCTCTCCTTCACCGTCCCCGGGGCCGAGGCGTTCGGCCCGGCGACCTCGGTCAACATGGGCAACCCGCACGCCGTGTTCTTCGTGCCGGACGCCGAGGCGGTGGACCTGACCGGCGTCGGCCCGGGCATCGAGCACAACCCGCTGTTCCCGGAACGCGCCAACATCGAGTTCGCGACCGTGCTGGCGCCCGACCGCCTGCGCATGCGGGTGTGGGAGCGCGGCGCCGGCATCACCCAGGCCTGCGGCTCCGGCGCCTGCGCGACCCTGGTGGCGGCGGCCCGGCGCGGCCTCACCGAGCGGCGCGCCACCGTGGTGCTGGACGGCGGGGCGCTGGAGATCTTCTGGCGCGAGGACGGGCATGTCGAGATGACCGGGCCGGTGGCGACCAGCTTCGCCGGCACGCTCGATCCCGACCTGCTGGCCGGCTGACATTCCCGGTGGCGGCATGAGCCTGGTGGTGGTGGGTCGTCCCCGGCTGAAACCCGCCGACGCCGCCTGGATCACCGCGCTCCGCGACCGCCACGGCACCGAGCTGGCGGCGCCCGGGCTCGGGCCGCACGTCACCCTGGTGTTCCCGACCGACGCCACCGACACGACGACCGCGACCGGCCACCTGGCGATGGTCGCCGGCGAGACCCCGCCGCTCGACCTGGCGTTCCGCTGTGCGCTGGCGGTACCCGACCCGGAGTCCGGCGACAGCTTCGTGTACCTGGTGCCGGACGAGGGCTTCTCGAGCCTGGTGCGGCTGCACGACCGGCTGTATTCGGGCCCGTTCGCCGAGGCCCTGCGGCTCGACCTGCCCTACATCCCGCACGTCACGCTCGCCCGGATCGCCGAGGCCAAGCTGGCGCGGGCCCTGGCCGACGACCTGAACGGCCAGGAGCCGGAAATCCACGCCCGGCTGGAAACCGTCGAGCTGTTCCGGCTCGACGGCCGGGACCCGGCACGCCGGCTCGCCGAGATCGCCCTGCGCGGCTGACGGCCCTTGCATTCCCGCCCCCGCGCGGGCATCTACCGGCCATGACCCCCGCCGCCGACCACGATTCGCCCGCGCAGGCGCCCGGCACCAACCGGGTCGAGACCTTCGGCTGTCGGCTGAACGCCTACGAGTCCGAGGTGATCCGCGGGCACCTGGACGCCGCCGGCAAGTCCGGCGCCATCGTGGTCAACACCTGTGCCGTCACCGCCGAGGCCGAGCGCCAGGCCCGCCAGGCGATCCGCCGGCTGGTCCGCGAGAACCCGGGTGCGGAGATCGTGGTGACCGGCTGCGCCGCCCAGATCGACCCGGCCCGCTACGCCGCCATCGAGGGCGTGGCCCGGGTGATCGGCAACGAGGAGAAGATGCGGGCCGAGACCTGGGCTCAGGTCGATGCTCCAGCCATCCACGTCACCGACATCATGCAGGTGCGCGAGACCGCGGCCCACCTGGTCTCGGAGTTCGACGGCCGGGCCCGCGCCTTCGTGCAGGTCCAGCAGGGCTGCGACCACCGCTGCACCTTCTGCATCATCCCGTTCGGCCGCGGCAACAGCCGCTCGGTGCCAATCGGCGCGATCGTCGAGCAGGTCCGCACCCTGGTGGCCGCCGGCTACCGCGAGGTGGTGCTGACCGGGGTCGACGTCACCTCGTTCGGCGGCGACCTGCCGGGCCGGCCTACGCTCGGCCAGATGATCCGCCGGCTGCTGGCGCTGGTGCCGGAGCTGGAGCGGCTGCGGCTGTCCTCGGTCGACCCGGTGGAGATCGACGACGATCTGTTCCGGCTGATCGCCGACGAGGAACGGCTGATGCCGCACCTGCACCTGTCGCTGCAAGCCGGCGACGACATGGTGCTGAAGCGCATGAAGCGCCGGCACCTGCGCGACGACGTCGTCCGGCTGGTCGAGAAGGTCTGCGCCCTGCGCCCCGACACCGCCTTCGGCGCCGACGTGATCGCCGGCTTCCCGACCGAGAGCGACGCGATGTTCGAGAACACCGCCGCCCTGCTGGCCGGGCTCGGCATCCAGCACCTGCACGTGTTCCCGTACTCGCCGCGCCCCGGCACCCCGGCGGCCCGCATGCCGCAGGTCCCGGCCGACATCCGCAAGGCCCGGGCCGCCCGGCTGCGGGCGATCGGTGCCGCCAACCTGGACGCCTGGCTGGCCGGCCGGGTCGGGCTGCGGGACCGGGTGCTGATCGAGGCCGACGACGCCGGCCGCGGCGAGAGCTTCGCGCCGATCGCCCTGGAACCGGGCCATTCCGCGGAGCCCGGCGCCGTGGTTCCCGTCACCATCCTCGGCGTCGAGGCCGGCCGCCTGATCGGCCGTCCGCTGCTGCGCGCCGCCGCCTGAATGCCCGTCACGCCGGAGATCCCCGCATGAGCGCCGAGCCGACCACCCCCGAGAAGAAGGGCTGGTTCGCCCGGCTGCGCGAGGGCCTGTCGAAGTCGTCGCGCCGGCTGGTCGACGGCATTTCCGGGCTGTTCGTCAAGCGCCGGCTCGACGCCGCCACGCTCGAGGAACTCGAGGATCTGCTGATCACCGCCGACCTCGGGGTCGAGACGGCGGCGAAGCTGACCGCCAACCTGGCGCGCGAGAAGTTCGACAAGGAGGTCACCGGCGACGAGGTGCGCGCCGCCTTCGCCGCCGACATCGCCGAGATCCTGGCCCCGGTGGCGGTGCCGCTGGAGCCGCGCGAGGTCCCGAACAAGCCGTTCGTGGTGCTGATGGTCGGGGTCAACGGCTCCGGCAAGACCACCACCATCGGCAAGCTGGCCCGGCAGTGGACCGGCGCCGGCAAGAAGGTCGTGCTGGCCGCCGGCGACACCTTCCGGGCCGCCGCCATCGAGCAGCTGCGGGTCTGGGGCGAGCGCACCGGCTGCCCGGTGATCGAGAAACCGCACGGCTCCGACGCCGCCGCCCTGGCCTACGACGCGCTGGTCGAGGCCCGGGCCCGCGGCGCCGACGTGCTGCTGGTCGACACCGCCGGCCGCCTGCAGAACAAGGCGGCGCTGATGGACGAGCTGGCCAAGGTGATCCGGGTGCTGAAGAAGCAGGAGCCGGACGCCCCGCACGCCACCGTTCTGGTGCTCGACGGCACGGTCGGCCAGAACGCCCACCAGCAGGTCAAGGCGTTCCGCGAGATGGTCGACGTCACCGGCCTGATCGTCACCAAGCTGGACGGCTCGGCCCGTGGCGGCATCGTGGTGGCGCTGGCCCAGAGCCAGGGCCTGCCGGTGCACGCGGTCGGCGTCGGCGAGGGCGCCGACGATCTACGCCCGTTCGAGCCCCGGGCCTTCGCCCGCTCGTTGATGGGCATCGAGGAGTAGGGCGCCCTACGACGCCTCGTCCGGCGCCCTCAGCTCGACCCAGCGGACGTCGTGGGTCTCGGCGCCGCTGATCACCGCGCCGCCGGCTTCGGAACGCGCCTCGAACACGGTCAGGCCGATGATGTGGTCGGCCGGGCCGCCGGCCGGGCCCAGCGGAAGCGCGACGCGCAGGCCGCGGATCCGCAGGCCGCTGCTGGTCGGGTGCTCGCTGTCGACGAAATACGCCGCCGGGGTCTCGATCACCCGCCGCCAGCGCCCGATCACCTCGGCCGCCGAGCCGGCTTCCAGCAGGTCGCTCACCCGCTTGCCGGCGATCGACCCCTGGTAGCGCAGGTTGATCGCTTCGCCGGCCAGCCGGTAGACGAAGTCGGCCCCGCCGTCGACCACCCTGACGACGTAGACCCGCGACAGCGACCACCGGATGTCGACCGGGTCGATATCGGCGAAGGCCGGCATCAGGCGGCCGGCCGCCCGGTCGATCCAGTAGGCGACGAACCGGCGGAGGTCGTCGGGCGCCCCGGGCGGCACGAGATCGTCGGGCGAGCGCAGCATGTCAGCCCCCCGGTCCGGCGAACAGCCCCGGCCCGGCGCCGGCGGTCGGTCGCAGCGGGACCCAGCGGACATCGACGACGCCGGGCTCGGCGATCGACGAACGCCCGGGCACCGGCGCCTCGAACGCCGCCATGCCGATCAGATGGTCGACCGGTCCATCGGCCGGCCCGAGCGGCATCACCACGCGCCGGCCGTGCAACAGCAGCCCGTTGGTGGTCGGGTGACGGCTCTCGGTGTAGCAGGCCGCAGGCTCGCCGACCACGCGCCGCCAGCGGTCCAGTATGCCGGCGACCGAGCCCGCCCGGAACAGCCCGGCGACGCTCCTGCCGGCCACCGAGCCGCCGTGACGCTCGTTGATGCGCTCGCCGGCCAGCCGGTAGACGAAGTCGGCGCCGCCGTCGACGACCTGCACGACGAACAGCCGGGACAGCGCCCACGGCACCGCGACCGGGTCGAATTCGGCGAACGCCGGCATCGCCCGGCCGGCCGCCAGCGCGATCCAGTAGCCGACGAGCCGCCGCAGGTCGGCCGGCGCGGTTTCCGGGAGCAGCTGCTCCGGACGGCGGAATGCCCCGCTCACGGCCCTGGCTCCACCACCTGGCGGCCCGCTCAGAACATGGTCTCGACGACGCGGTCCGGCGGGGTGTGCCCGTCGGCGAACGACCGGATGTTGACGATCACGCGCTCGCCCATGTCCCGCCGGCCCTCGATCGTGGCCGATCCCATGTGCGGCAGCAGCACCGCGTTGTCGAGGGCCAGCAGCTCCGGGTTCACCTGCGGCTCGTGCTCGTAGACGTCGAGCCCGGCGCCGGCGATCCGCTTCTCGCGCAGCACCTCGACCAGGGCCGACTCGTCGATCACCTCGCCGCGCGCGGTGTTGACGATATAGGCGTGCGGCTGCATCAGGCCGAGCCGGCGGCGGTTCATCAGGTGGTAGGTCGCCGGGGTGTGCGGACAGTTGATCGACAGGATGTCCATGCGCCCGACCATCTGGTCCAGGTTGTCCCAGTAGGTCGCCTCCAGCTCCTCCTCCAGTTCCGGGTGCACCCGCCGGCGGTTGTGGTAGTGCACCGACAGCCCGAAGCCGCGGGCCCGGCGGGCGACCGCGGTGCCGATCCGGCCCATGCCGACGATCCCCAGCCGCTTGCCGTGGATCCGGTGGCCGAGCATCCCGGTCGGCGACCAGCCGGTCCAGGTGCCGGTGCGGATCAGCGCGCTGCCCTCCACGATCCGGCGCGGCACCGCCAGGATCAGCGCCATGGTCATGTCGGCGGTGTCCTCGGTCAGGACCCCGGGCGTGTTGGTGATGGTGATGTGCCGGGCCTTGGCGGCGCGCAGGTCGATGTGGTCGACCCCGGTGCCGAACGAGGCGATCAGCTTCAGCCGCTCGCCGGCCTGCTCGATCAGCGCCGCGTCGATCCGGTCGGTGACCGTCGGCACCAGCACGTCGGCCTCGCGCATCGCCGCCGCCAGCTGGTCCTGGGACATCGGCGCGTCGCACAGGTTCAGCCGGGTCTGGAACAGCTCCATCATCCGGGTTTCGACCGGATCCGGGAGCTTGCGGGTGACGATGACCAGCGGCTTGCTATGCGGCATGGACTCCTCCCGGGCCCCCGGCATTCCGTCGTCAGCGCCGGGGCCACGCCGACGTTCGTCGGTTCCGGCATCGGTTAGCAGGGCCGCGACCGGCTGTCACGCACCCCGTGCAGTCGGCCGTATATCGTAGGCGCGCCGCTTAACGGGCGCTATGGATAGCGGTATAAGCCTTCTGACGACAGGGATGACCACCGCACCGATGCGACGCGCCGCGCTCCTCGCCCTCCTCGCCCTGGCGGCCGCCTCCGGCCCGTTCGCCGGCGCCGCCCCGCGGCCGGCCCGGGCGGCCACGGTCGGCACCGAGACCGGGCTGCCGATCCCGCGCTACGTGACCCTGCGGGCCAGGGAGGTCAACGTCCGCGCCGGCCCCGGCGTGCGGTATCCGATCGACTGGGTGTACCAGCGCCCGAACCTGCCGGTCGAGGTGATCGCCGAGTTCGACACCTGGCGGAAGATCCGCGACCCGGACGGCACCGAGGGCTGGGTGCACCAGTCGATGCTGTCCGGCCGGCGCACCGTGGTGGTGATCGGCGGCGAGCACCTGCTGCGCCGCACCCCGGACACCGCGGCGCCGGCGGTGGCCCGGCTGGAAGCCGGGGTGATCGGCTGGCTCGACGGCTGCCGGAAGGACTGGTGCGAGATCGAGGTCGCCGGGCTCGACGGCTGGATCCACCGCAGCCACGTCTGGGGCGTGCGCGCCGACGAGGCCGGGAAGTAGCGAAGGGCACCCGCCCAAACGCGCCTCATCCCGGGCGCCGCGCAGCGGTGACCCGGGACCCAGGACCCGCCACGTAGGTCCCGGCTCCGGTCCGCCGTCGGCGGCCCGGTCCGGGATGAGGACGGCTGGCGTCAGTCGAAGTCCTTCGACAGCGCTTCGCGGACCGCCTCCGGCAGGATCGTCATGTGGGCGTAGCCCGGGTGCTTGAGGCCGAGCACGACCTCGGTGCCGGGCGCCGCGAACGCCTTGGCCTGCTCGTCGCTGAAGTTGAAGTGCAGGAACTGCACCGACGAGGCCTTGCCGTCGGCCGTCGTGCGGTCGACGTCCTCTTCCGCCTTCGCAACGATCTCGTGGCCGGCGAACCGCATGAAGCCGGTCTCCTCGACGCCGCCGAGCTTGGACAGCACGTTCTTGCGCACCACCGGGTTGTCGATCTCGAACATCAGGGTGGCGACCAGCTCGCGTCCGTTCGGGATCAGCGGGTTGTAGGCCTCCAGCTCGTCGGGGATCTGCGCCTCGCCGCCGCGCTCGATGAACAGCATCTCGTGGATCTGCTGCCACATCGTCTCGTAGTTCTCGAAGTAGAACGTGGCGTGCGGGCCGAGCGGCACCCGGCGGTTGCGCTTGACGTCGACCAGGGCGCGCCGCTTCTCGGCCCGGACCTTGGCGTACTCGGCCATGTCCATGATGTCGGCGCGGGTGATCTCCTTCGCCATGACGGTCGTTCCTCTGCTCTGGTGGGCGCGGCCGGGAGGACCGGGCGCGTCGATCGTTCCGGTTCCGGTCAGAGCCCGTAGGCCTTGGCCAGCAGCTCGATCGGGTGATGGGTCTCGGCCGGGATCGCGGCCTCGCCGTCGATCCGCTCCATGCCCTGGCGGATGTGGTCGGCGGCCAGCGGGCAGCCCGACGCCAGATAGGCCTTGCCGGCCTGGCGGGCCTGCCGCGCGACCGGCTTGCCGACCTTCAGCGCGACCTCGAAGTTCTGCTTCATCACCCCCCAGGAACCGCCGTGGCCCGAGCAGCGCTCGATCACCTTGAGGTCGGCCTCGGGGATCAGCTTCAGCAGCTCGGTCGACTTCTGGCCGATGTTCTGGGCGCGGGCGTGGCAGGCGATGTGCAGGGTGACCCCGCCGTCGAGCGGCTTCAGCCCCGCGGCCATGCCCTCGTTGCGGGCGATGTCGATGACGTACTCGTCGATGTCGCGGGTCGCCGCCGACAGCGCCTTGACGTTGTCGTCGTCCGGGCACAGCAGCGGCCACTCGAACTTCAGCATCAGCACGCAGGACGGCACCAGGCCGATCACCGTCCAGCCCTCGTCGACCCTGGGCCGGAGCTCGGCCGCGACCTTGCGGGCGGTCTCGGCGACCCGGGCGACGTCGCCGTGCTCCATCTGCGGCATGCCGCAGCACGCCGGGTAGACCACCTCGGTGTCGACCCCGTTGTGGGCCAGCACCTTGCGGGCGGCGAGGCCGATGTCCGGGTCGTTGTAGTTCGAGAAGCAGGTGGCGTAGAGCAGCGCCTTGCGGCCGAACGCCGGGGCGGCGCGGTTGACCTCGGGCACCTCGCTCTTCGCCTGCAGGGTCAGCGGGCGGGCGTGGTACTTCGGCAGGTCAGCGTCGCGGTGCACGCCGAGGGCCTTCTCGATCAGCGGCCTGGTCAGGCGGTTCTTGTTGTCGGCGGCCCAGTTGCAGAGCCCGGCGACCGGGCGCGCCAGGCTGCCGTTGCGGTCGGTCTCGGTGAGCTGGCGCTCGCTCCAGGGGATCTCGCCCTTCTTCAGCTCGACCGCCCGGTAGCGCAGCATCAGGTGCGGGAAGTCGAGGTTGAACTCGTGCGGCGGCACGTACGGGCACTTGGTCAGGAAGCACATGTCGCAGAGCGTGCAGGCGTCCACGACCGGCTTGAAGTCGGTGCTGGAGACGGTGTCGAGCTCGCCGCTCTCGGATTCGTCGATCAGGTCGAACAGCCGCGGGAAGCTGTCGCACAGATTGAAGCACCGCCGGCAGCCGTGGCAGATGTCGAAGATCCGCCGAAGTTCCTCGTCCAGCTTGGCCTCGTCGTAGAAGTCGGGGTCCTGCCACGGGATCGGGTGGCGGATCGGGGCTTCCAGGCTGCCTTCGGCCATCGCGGCGGCTCCTCGCGGCGCAGGTCGTTACGGAGAAGGAACGACGGCCCCGGCAACGCGTGCCGGGGCCGTCGCACGGTCGTCAGGCGTCGAGCGCGTCCAGGGCCTTCTGGAACCGGCCGGCGTGGCTCTTCTCGGCCTTCGCAAGGGTCTCGAACCAGTCGGCGATCTCGTCGAAGCCCTCGTCGCGCGCGGTGCGCGCCATGCCCGGGTACATGTCGGTGTACTCGTGGGTCTCGCCGGCGATCGCCGCCTTCAGGTTCAGCGCGGTGTCGCCGATCGGCTCGCCGGTCGCCGGGTCGCCGACCTCCTCGAGGAACTCCAGGTGGCCGTGGGCGTGGCCGGTCTCGCCCTCGGCGGTCGACCGGAACACCGCGGCGACGTCGTTGTAGCCCTCCACGTCGGCCTTCTGGGCGAAATACAGGTAGCGGCGGTTGGCCTGCGACTCACCGGAGAACGCGGCCTTCAGGTTGTCCTCGGTCTTCGAGCCCTTGAGCTGGGTCATAGTCGTCTCCACTCGGCGATTGCGAAATCGGACCGGCCCGCGGACCGGCGGGGTCTGGAAAGCGGTATCCAGGCACCCGTCGACGAGCCTGCGCGCTTTATAGAAAGCACGTACAGGGACGGTCAACCTGTTTTGAATTGTTCTAAAACGTGGACCGGCTGAACGTCGGCGTACAACCCGCCGGGTATTGTTCGGCCCGCCTGGACGCAGGCATTCACCGGTTCCGCGCCAGAGCATGGTACGCGCCGACGGCCGGGAGCCCCATCCCGAAAATGCGCGCGAAATGACGCACCCGGCCGGCGGCTCGCGACCGGCGAAGGTCGCTCCGTCGATCGATCGGGCGGGGGAGGCAGCCGGTCCGTCCGGCCCGCCTCAACGCCGGGCCTGGACCGCTTCGCCGGCCAGCGTGACGAAGTACAGCAGGATCTCGCAGGCGGTCAGGGCCGTGATCTGCGCCGGCCCGTCGAGCGGCGGGCAGTAGCAGACCACGTCGGCGCCGCACAGGTCGATGCCCCGAAGCCGGTCGAGCAGGCCGAACAGCTCGCGCGAGGTCAGGCCGTTCACCTCCGGGTCGGCGACCGCCGGGGCATAGGCGATGTCGAGCACGTCGAGGTCCAGGCTGACGTATGTCGGGCCGGTCCCGACGATGCCGCGCACCTCCTCGGCCACCCGCTCGATCCCGCTGGCGAGCACCTCCTCCAGGGTGATCACCCGGAAGTGCTCGTGCGACCAGTCGTCCTGGTCCAGTGCCGCGACCGGACCGTGAAAGCCGATCTGCACGGTCCGCGCCGGATCGATCAACCCCTCCTCGACACCGATCCGGAACGCCGCACCGGCGTGGTTGGCGGTCCCGGACAGCGGCGGCGAACTGTCGCAGTGCGAGTCGAAGTGGATCATGCCGATCGGGCCGCCGTGGCGCGACCCCGGGCCGGCGATGCCGCGCAGCACCGGCGTGGTCACCGAATGGTCGCCGCCGACGGTGACCGGGACGATCCCCCGCTCGTCGACCCGCCGGTAGAACGCCTCGGCGTCGGCCGCCGTGATGTCGGGGTTCAGGATGCCGGACATCGGCACGTCGCCCAGGTCGCTGATCCGGGCGCCGGCGAACGGATCGGTTCGCATGCTGCGCAGGATCCGACGGTACGACATCGAGCGGTTGCGGATCGCGCGCGGCGCCAGGTACTGCATCCGCTCGACGGCGTTGCCGCCGCTGTAGGGAAAGCCGATCAGGCCGATGTCGGTGTCGGCCATGTCCGGCCGGTGCGGGCAGCGCAGCAGGGTGGCGACCCCGTGCCAGTGCCAGTAGGCCATGGTGGGATCGTCGGCGCCGAAGCCGGTTTCGGGTCCCGTGGTCATGGTGCAGCCTCCCTCACGCGCCCGTCGCCGCGGGCTTGAGCGGGATGGTAGTCCCGATCCGCGGGGGTGCATCGTGAAAAGTGCGGGTGGCCGTCAGGGCCGGGCGACCCGGCCGGGGGCCGCCTACCGGCTGCGGATTCGGATCACCAGGTCGACCCGCTCGATCTCGGTGCCCGGCGGCGGCGCCGGCAGGTCGCCGATCGCGATCTCGTCGCCGGGGATGTCGGTCAGCATGCCGGTGCCGGCGTCGAAGAAGTGGTGGTGGCCGCCGGTGTTGGTGTCGAAGTACGAACGGCCGGCCTCGACCACGACCTCGCGCAGCAGGCCGCCGTCGGTGAACTGGTGCAGGGTGTTGTAGACGGTCGCCAGCGACACCGACACGCCGGCGCCCTCGGCCTCCGAGTGCAGCTGCTCGGCGGTCACGTGCCGGTCGGCGCCGTCGAACAGCAGCCGGGCCAGCGCCAGCCGCTGGCGGGTCGGGCGCAGCCCGGCTTCGCGCAGGCGGTCGAGGGCGGCGGCGTACGGGCGTACAGGCATCGGCGGTTCCGTCGGACGCGGTCCGGCCCGCTGGCGGGCCGCAGGGGTTGCAGGATGAGAACGGCTATCACGAAGCGGCTGTTGTGGCAACGCACGGGCCGGCCTGCGGAATCCCGAAGCGCGCGGGACTTTGCAAGTCGGCGGCGCATATGATTTGCTTCGCCCTTGAAGTCGGCTGCCGGGTCGGTTACCTCGGAGCCAAGGGACCGTCGCTCCCGAGAGGGCGGGAGCGGTGAGGTGAATGTTGGCCAGAGGCGGCGCGCGACCGGGAGTGGCGCGGAACGCCGGGTACCAAGGGGGAAATCTGAGTTGGATTTTCGGAAGCGCAACAGCTTCTCCTACAAGGACCTGCTCGAATGCGCGCACGGGCGCCTGTTCGGGCCGGGCAACGCACGGCTGCCGCTGCCCCCGATGCTGATGTTCGACCGCATCACGCGCATCTCCGAGGAAGGCGGCGCCAACGGCAAGGGCGAGGTTGAGGCCGAGTTCGACATCAAGCCGGACCTCTGGTTCTTCCAGTGCCACTTCGAGGACGACCCGGTGATGCCGGGCTGCCTCGGGATGGACGCGCTCTGGCAGCTGCTCGGCTTCACCCTCGGCTGGCTCGGCGGCCCCGGCTCGGGGCGCGCCCTGTCGGTCGGCGAGGTGAAGTTCACCGGCCAGGTGCTGCCCACCGCCAAGCTTCTGAAGTTCCACCTCGACCTGAAACGGATCATCAGCCGCAAGCTGTTCCTCGGCATCGCCGACGGCTGGGTCGAGTGCGACGGCGAGCGGGTTTTCGAAGCCAAGGACATTCGCGTCGGCCTGTTCGCCAATCCGGCGACGGCCATGGCCTGACGGAGGACGCATTGCGCCGCGTCGTCATCACCGGGATCGGTATCGTCTCCAGCATCGGCAACAACAAGGAAGAGGTGACGGCCTCGCTCAAGGCCGGCCGCTCCGGGATCGTGTTCGCCGAGGAATACCGGGAGATGGGCTTCCGCAGCCACGTGCACGGCTCGCTGAAGCTCACGCTTGCCGACCATATCGACCGCAAGCTCCTGCGCTTCATGGGCGACGGGGCGGCCTACAACTACATCGCCATGCAGGAGGCGATCGCCGATTCCGGGCTCGAGGAGCGCGAGATCAGCCATCCGCGCACCGGCCTGGTCATGGGCTCCGGCGGGCCGTCGACCCAGAACATGATGCTGGCGTTCGACACCGCCCGCGAGAAGGGCCCGAAGCGGGTCGGGCCGTACATGGTGCCGCGGGTGATGTCGTCGACCAACTCGGCGAACCTGTCGACCATCTTCAAGATCAAGGGCCCGAGCTACTCGATCAGCTCGGCCTGCTCGACCAGCGCCCACTGCATCGGCAACGGCACCGAGCTGATCCAGCACGGCCGCCAGGACATCGTGTTCGCCGGCGGCGGCGAGGAGCTGCACTGGACCCTGTCGGTGCTGTTCGACGCCATGGGCGCGCTGTCCTCGAAGTACAACGACACCCCGGAAAAGGCCTCGCGGCCCTATGACGTCGGGCGCGACGGCTTCGTGATCGCCGGCGGCGGCGGCGTGGTGGTGCTCGAGGAACTCGAGCACGCCCGTGCGCGCGGCGCCAAGATCTATGCCGAGGTCGTCGGCTACGGCGCCACCTCGGACGGCGCCGACATGGTGGCCCCGTCCGGCGAGGGCGGCGTGCGGTGCATGCGGATGGCGCTCGAGAACGTCGACGAGCCGGTCGACTACATCAACACCCACGGCACCAGCACGCCGGTCGGCGACATGCCGGAGCTCGAGGGAATCGCGGAAGTGTTCCGGACCCGGAACAAGATCCCCTTCATCAGTTCGACCAAGTCGATGACCGGCCACAGCCAGGGCGCGGCCGGGGTCCACGAGGCGATCTACACGCTGCTGATGATGAACGGCAGTTTCATCGCCCCGTCGATCAACATCGAGACGATCGAACCGGAGGCGGAGAGCCTGCCGATCGTCCGCGAGACCATGCTCGACCAACCGATCAGGATGGCGCTGTCGAACAGCTTCGGCTTCGGCGGCACCAACGCGGTCCTGGCGATGCGCCGGTTCGACGCCTGAGGCGAGACATGCCCCGCTGCGGGCCGACTTCGAGAGGGCCCGCGACGGTGCTGGCCCGGCCGACCGACGAAGGAAGACCATGAGCGAGACCGCTGTTCCCCGCCCGATCATGGCCGGCAGGCGTGGCCTGATCCTCGGGGTCGCCAACGAGAAGTCGATCGCCTGGGGAATCGCGTCGGCGGTCGCCGCGCACGGCGCCGAGCTCGCCTTCACCTACCAGAACGACGCGATGCGCAAGCGGGTCGAGCCGCTGGCGGCGTCGGTCGGCTCCGACCTGGTCATGCCGTGCGACGTCGCCGACCCGGCCAGCCTGGACGCCGCGGTCGCCGCGGTCGCCGCGCGCTGGGAGCGCATCGACTTCGCCGTGCACGCGGTCGCCTATTCCGACAAGAACGAGCTCAAGGGCCGGTACTGCGACACCAGCCGGACCAACTTCCTGAACACCCTCGACATCTCCTGCTACTCGTTCACTGCGCTGGCGCAGCGCGTGGCGCCGCTGATGACCGCCGGCGGCAGCCTGATCACCCTCACCTATCTCGGCGCCGAGCGCACGACCCCGAACTACAACGTCATGGGCGTCGCCAAGGCGGCGCTGGAGGCCAGCGTCCGCTACCTGGCCGCCGACCTCGGCCCGGACGGCATCCGGGTCAACGCGATCTCGGCCGGGCCGATGCGCACGCTCGCCGGCTCGGCGATCGCCGATGCGCGCTACACCTTCCGGTACTCCGAGAGCGCGGCGCCGCTGAAGCGCAACGCCAGCCTGGAAGAGGTCGGGCGGACCGGCCTGTACCTGCTGTCGGACCTGTCGGCCGGCGTCACCGGCGAGGTCATGCACGTCGACGGCGGGTTCCACACCGTCGCGATCCCGCGCCCGCAGAACGGCGCGACCATGCCGTCGGAGCAGTGACCCGCCGGACCGTCACAGATCGATCCGGAATCGCAACGTCTCGCCGCCGCCATAGACCGCGTCCTTGACGAAGCGCTCGACCAGCCGCCCGCCGTTGGCGGTGACGACGCGCTGCGAGGCCGGATTGCCGGGATCGGCGGTCAGCTCGACATGGCTCAGGCCGCGCGACGGCATCCCGGCCTCCCGCAGGGCCGCCAGCAGCAGGCGCAGGGCGGCCGTCGCATAGCCGCGGTTGCGCTTCCACGGCACCACCGCATAGCCGATGTGGCCGAGCACGTGGGCCGGCAGCCGGGCGGTTCCGGGCTGCCAGCGAAAGCCGATCGATCCCGCGACCTCGCCGTCCCAGATCCAGCGCCGGAACCCCGGCAGCCGCGGCACCACCGAGCCGTCCGGCAGGGTGATCGGCCCGCCCCGGCCCTCCGGGTCGTCGAGGGCGGCGACGAACCCCGCGGGGTCGCGCTCGATCCGCGCCAGTTCCTCGGCGCCCGCCACCGACCGGGTGTTGTCCGGCGACCAGCCGCGACGAAGCGCCGCGCAGTAGGACGGCAGCGCCGCCAGCGACGGGATGATCAGGGTGCAGGGCGCCATGGGGCCAAACCTCCCGTCCCGGGGTCGCGCATCGCCGCCGGGACCGGCCGCCTTATCGCCCGCCCGGAGCGGTTGTGGCAATCTCCGCCACCCGCCCCCGCACAGGTCCGTGTCATGTCCGTCATCACCACCGTCGAACAACTCGAAGCGCTGTACGGCGTCCCCGGCGAAGCCTCGACCGCCAAGGAGATCGACCGCATCGTCCCGCAGTACCGGGCGTTCATCGAGGCCTCGCCGTTCGTGGCGCTGGCGACCGCCGGGCCCGAGGGCCTCGACTGCTCGCCGCGCGGCGACCTCGCCGGCTTCGTGCGGGTCCACGACGAGCGCACGCTGATGATGCCCGACCGGCGCGGCAACAACCGCGTGGATTCACTGCGCAACATCGTGCGCGACCCGCGGGTCGCCCTGCTGTTCCTGATCCCCGGCTCCGGCACCACCGTCCGGGTCAACGGCCGCGCCAACCTGGACACCGACCCGGCCCTGTGCGCCGCCTTCGAGATCGACGGCAGGCCACCCCGATCGGTGGTCGTGATCGCGGTCGAGACCGTCTATTTCCAATGTGCCCGGGCGATCATCCGTGCCGGTCTGTGGGACCCCGCGAGGCACGTCGACCCCACGTCCCTGCCGACCCCGGGGCAGATCCTGGCGACCCTCAGCGAGAACCGGGTCGGGGGCGACGGCTACGACCGCGAGTGGCCGGAGCGGGCGGCGAAGACGATGTGGTGACGACGACCGGGCCGGTGCGCCGGGCATGGCCTCGGAAAGCCGGGCGCCACCTGTCGTTATTGGCCGGCCCGGCCCGCACAACCAATGGAATTTTATTTCAAATCCCGGCTTCGCATATTGACCCAGATCAATTGATTCCGCGCCCCGGTCGTCGACTGTCCGGCGACCAGCCACTCTCCGAAATGACACGCGGCCGTGATCCCCTGCTCGCCCCGACGACCTCGCCGCACCGACCACCACCGGGAGCAGGCCGCCGCCCCGAGGGCAGGGGTGCGCCGGCGATCCCGGGCGGCGGGTGCGGCCCGGTCCTTCCGCACGCTGGCGGCAGCGTGTCTGCTGGCCGCCGCGGCTCTGTCGCTGTCCGGTGCGACGGTCGCCGCCGCCGGCCTGACGGTTCCGGTGATGCGGATCTCCACCGAGAACTCGGCCGGTCACATCCAGACCAGGGTCGTCGCCCGGTTCGCCGAGCGCCTGCGTGACCGGCTCGCCGGGCGGCTGACGGTCGAGCACCGGTTCGACGCTGCATTGTATCGCGACCGCGAAGTCATCCAGGCGGTGTCCCGCGGCAACGTCGAGATGGCGGTTCCGGGCACCTGGCAGTTCGACCGGTTCGAGCCGAGCGTCAGCGTGTTCCTGCTGCCGATGTTCTTTGGCCGGACGTCGGAGGTGAACTACCGGTTGCGTGACGGGCCGATCGGGCAGGAGATCAACCGACGGATCGGCTCGCGACTGGGGGTGACCGTGCCGGGACGCTGGATCGACCTCGGCTACGTGCACCTGTACGGCGTCGGCGCCCGGATCGCGGCGCACGACGACGTCGCCGGCGCACGCATCCGCGTTGCCGGCGGCCTCGCCAACGCCCTGCGCCTCGAGGCCTTCGGCGCGACCCCGATGACGATCCCGTGGCCGGACCTGCCGGAGGCCCTGCGGAAGCGCCGGGTCGACGGCATCCTGACGAGCAACGCCACCGTCGTGAGCGCCCGGCTGTGGGAGCACGGGGTCAACACGACCCTGCAGGACCAGGAATACTTCGCGCAGTACGTCCCGATCATCTCGAACGCGTTCTGGCGGCGGCTGCCCGAAGCCACCAGGGCGGCGATCGTCGAGACCTGGGAAAGCGTGGTCGGCGAAGCCCGCGAGATCGCGGCACACGCCCAGTCCGAGGCGCTGGCGACCCTGGCCGCGCACGGCGTGGCGATCACCGCGCCCGACCCGCAGACCCTGTCCGCGCAGCGCCGCAGGCTGATGGCCCGGCAGGACGCCATCGCCGCCCGCCTCGGCATCGATCCGGCGTTCGTCGCCCGTGTCTCCGCGGCGCTGGGGGACGGCTGACGTGGAACGGTCGCGCGCGTCCCCGCGCTGGGCCCTGCCGGGACGGTCCAGCGTCAGGCGGCCCTACCTGACGGCCGCCGTGCTTTCGCACATCCTGTTGGCGGTCGCGGCCGGGCTGCTGATGCTCAACCTCGCCCAGGAGCGGCAGGCCGACCTCCGATACGCCGGCCTCGACCTCGCCTCGCGGGCCCGTTCGATCGGCCAGACCCTGAACGTGCACTTCGACCAGATTCTCGCGAGCCTGGAGGCGATCGGCCACGAGATCGACCGGCGTGGCCTGGACCGCACCGACGACCGCGTCCTCGACGGGCTGCTGTGGTCGACCCGGACCAGCCGGGTCGGCACCGTCAGCGGCACGCTGTACGACGCGTCGGGAGCGCCGGTCGCCGCGACCGGAGGCGGCGACCCCGCGCTCGACGCCGCGAACCTGCCGTTCTTCGCGGCCCACCGGGACGCCTACCGGACCATCGTGATCGAGCGGCCCGACCCGGCGGCCACCGGCGGCCGTTCCGGGCTGGCCTTCAGCCGCTCCCTCACCGCCCCGGACGGCGAGTTCCTGGGCGTTGCCCGGGTACTCGTGGAGCCCACCGAGATCGTCGACCTGATCGTCGCCGACGATCTCGGCGGGTTCGACCGGGCGACGCTGTTCGACGGGTCCGGCGAGGTCCTGGTCAGGTGGCCGGCCGCGATCGACGACGGCGCGCCGGCGCACCGCGCTCCGCCGGGGTCCGAACTGGTGTCGGCATCGTTCCAGCTGCAGAGCTTCCCGTTCCGCCTGGAACTGTCGGCGAACCGGGACACCGTGCTGTCGACGTGGCGGGACTCGCGGGATCTCGTCGCCGCGGTGATTCTCGCGCTGGCGGTCCTGGTCCTGGCGTTCAACGTCTTCCTGTGGTTCCGCATGCGCGACGAGGTCGAGCGCGATCGCGCCGTCCGCCGCTTCTTCTCGGCCGTCGAACAGAGCCCGAGCAGCGTCGTGATCACCGATACCAAGGGCTCGATCGAGTACGTGAACCCCCAGTTCACGGAGCTGACCGGCTATCGTCGGGAGGAGATGCTCGGCCAGAACTCCCGCATGACGAAGTCGGGGCACACCTCGCCCGCGGAGTACGCCAACCTGTGGTCCACCATCCTCTCGGGCCGGCCCTGGCACGGCGAGTTCCTCAACAAGAAGAAGAACGGCGAGCTGTTCTGGGAAGACACGAAGATCTCGCCGATCTTCGACAGCGACGGCCGGATCATCAACTTCCTGGCGGTCAAGGAGGACATCACCAGGCTCAAGGACGCCCAGGCCGCCATGGAGCGGTCGATGATCGAGGCCAAGGCGGCCAACCTGGCGAAGTCCCGCTTTCTCGCGCTGATGAGCCACGAGCTGCGCACCCCGCTCAACGCGATCATCGGGTTCTCCGAGTTCATGGCGAAGGACCCCTACCAGGGCATCCGGGACGACCGGTACAAGGCGTACATCGCCGACATCAACGGGTCGGGGCAGCAGCTTCTGCGGATCATCAACGACGTCCTGGACCTGTCGAAGATCGAGTCCGAGCGGATGGTCCTGATCGAGCGCTCGATCAGCCTGTTCGCGGTCGCCGCCCAGTGCGTGCGCCAGAGCCGCCCGCTGCTGCGCCCGGACGGGCCGACGCTGCAGCTCCTCGAGCCGGATTCCTCGCCGATACTCCGGGCCGACGAGATCCGGGTGAAGGAGATCGTCTTCAACCTCCTGTCCAATGCGATCAAGTTCACGCCGAACGGGACGATAACGGTCGCTCTCGAGAGCCGGCCGGACGGCGGCGTCAGCCTGATCGTGAGCGACACCGGCTGCGGCATCGCCGAGCAGGACCTGCCTCGGGTGCTGCAGCCGTTCGAACAGGTGCACGTCGATCCGATGGTGCGATCGCAGCAGGGCACCGGACTCGGGCTGCCGATCGTCAAGCGGCTTGCCGAGCTGCACGGCGGCACCCTCGACATCGAGAGCGAGCCCGGCCGGGGAACAACCGTCCGGGTGACGTTCCCGGCGGAGCGGGTGATCGGAGACGTCGCCTCGCTCGAGGAGAAGCTCGCGGCGGAGGGGCAGAACGCACGGGTCCGGTCCGCGGGCACCCGGCCAGCCGCCGCCGGCTCGTCCTGATAGCGTCGCCGGTACGGGCCGGCTACAGCCCCGCGAGCGCCGGCGGGTCGTCGGTGACGACGCCGGCGACGCCCCAGCCGTACAGCTCGGCGGCGCGGTCCGCCTGGTTGACCGTGTAGGTCATCGGGATCCAGCCGCCGTCGGCGATCCGGGCCACGTCGGCGGCGGTCTTCAGCGATTGCTGGTCGGAAATCACCGCCACCGCGCCCAGGTCGCGGGCGGCGTCCCGCCAGCCGTCGGGGAACTTCCAGACCAGCAGGCCGCGGTGGAAGGTCGGGGCGTAGTCGCGCACCACCCGCAGCGAGGCGACCGCGAAGCTGGTCATGAAGATCGGGTCGGCGGCGGTCCAGCCGGCGTCGTCGAGGACGCCCAGCACGGCGGCGGCGGTGACCGCCTCGGCGCCCTTGTCGGGCTTGATCTCGAGGTCGAGACCGAGGCCGAGGCGGCGGCATTCGGCCAGGCACTGCGCCAGGGTCGGCACGGTCTCGCCGGCGAACCGCGGGTCGAACCAGGAGCCGGCGTCCAGCCGGCCGAGCTCGCCCGAGGTGCGGGCCGCCACCGGGCCCTGGCCGGCGGTGGTGCGGTCGAGCGTGTCGTCGTGCATCAGCACCGGCACGCCGTCCTTGGCCAGCTTGGCATCGACCTCGATCCAGGACACGCCGCTGTCGGCGGCCGCCCGGATCGAAGCCAGGGTGTTCTCGGGTGCCAGCGCGGCGGCGCCGCGATGGCCGATCAGGCGGGGGGCGACGAAGCCGGAAGGTGCGCTGCTCGATGACATGACGTTCCTCCGCCCCGTCGCCCGCCCGATCGTTACTCGGCGGCCTTCTTCTTCTCGAGGTCCTCGCCGGTCTCCTGGTCGACGACCTTCATCGACAGCTTGACCTTGCCGCGGTCGTCGAAGCCGATGACCTTGACCTTCACCGACTGGCCTTCCTTGACGACCTCGTCGACCTTCTCGGGCCGGCGGTCGGCGACCAGCTGGCTGATGTGCACCAGGCCGTCGCGCGGGCCGAGGAAGTTCACGAAGCAGCCGAACTCCAGGATCTTGACGACCTTGCCGGTGTAGATCTCGCCGATCTCCGGCTCCGCCACGATCGACTTGACCCAGTTGTAGGCGGCGTCGAGGGCGCTCTGCTCGACCGCCGCGATCTTGACCGAGCCGTCGTCGTCGATGTCGATCTTCGCACCGGTGGTGTCGCAGATCTCGCGGATGACCTTGCCGCCCGAGCCGATGACGTCGCGGATCTTGTCGACCGGGATCTTCATCATGGTCATCTTCGGCGCGGTCGCCGACACGCCCTCGCGGGCGTTGGTCAGGGCCTTGCCCATCTCGCCCAGGATGTGCATCCGGCCGTCCTTGGCCTGGCCGAGGGCGACCTCCATGATCTCCCTGGTGATCGAGGTGATCTTGATGTCCATCTGCAGCGCGGTGACGCCCTTGTCGGTGCCGGCCACCTTGAAGTCCATGTCGCCGAGATGGTCCTCGTCACCGAGGATGTCGGAGAGCACCGCGAACTTCTCGCCCTCCTTGATCAGGCCCATGGCGATGCCCGCCACCGGCCGCGGCAACGGCACGCCGGCGTCCATCATCGACAGCGAGGTGCCGCAGACCGTGGCCATCGAGGACGAGCCGTTCGACTCGGTGATCTCGGAGACCACGCGGACGGTGTACGGGAAGCTGTCCTTCGACGGCATCAGCGGCCGGGTGGCGCGCCACGCCAGCTTGCCGTGGCCGATCTCGCGACGGCCCGGCGAGCCCATGCGGCCGGCCTCGCCCACCGAGTACGGCGGGAAGTTGTAGTGCAGCATGAAGTGCTCGCGGTACTCGCCCTCGAGCGCGTCGATGATCTGCTCGTCCTGGCCAGTGCCCAGCGTGGTGACCACGATCGCCTGGGTCTCGCCGCGGGTGAACAGCGCCGAGCCGTGGGTGCGCGGCAGCACGCCGACCTCGGCCACGATCGGCCGGACGGTCTTGGTGTCGCGGCCGTCGATGCGCTGGCCGGTCTCCAGGATGCGGCCGCGGACGATGTCGCTCTCGAGGTCCTTCAGCACGCCCTTGGCGGCCTCGATCTCGGCGGCGTCCTCCAGGGTCGCGATCGCCTTCTCCTTGGCGGCGCCGACCTTGTTCTGCCGCTCGGTCTTGTTCGGCTCGTCGTAGGCTGCCTCGAGATCGGCCTTGCAGGCGGCCTCGAGCTTGGCGCGCAGGGCGTCGGTGTCGACCGCCGCCGCCGGCAGTTCCATCGGATCCTTGGCGCAGGCCTCGGCCAGCTCGATGATCGCCTGGATGATCGGCTGGAACGCGTCGTGGCCGAAGTTCACGGCCCCGAGCATGACTTCCTCGGACAGCTCGGAGGCCATCGACTCGACCATCAGCACGCCTTCCTGGGTGCCGGCGACGACCAGGTCGAGATCGGACTCCTTGACCTGATCCATGGACGGGTTCAGCAGGTACTCGCCGTCCTTGTAGCCGACCCGGCAGCCGCCGATCGGGCCGAGGAACGGCACGCCGGAGATGCACAGCGCGGCCGAGCTGCCGACCATGGCGACGATGTCGGGGTCGTTCTCCAGGTCGTGCGCCAGCACGGTGCAGATGACCTGGGTCTCGTTCTTGAAGCCCTTCACGAACAGCGGACGGATCGGACGGTCGATCAGGCGGGAGGTCAGGACCTCCTTCTCGGTCGGCCGGCCCTCGCGCTTGAAGAAGCCGCCCGGGATCTTGCCCGCGGCGAAGGTCTTCTCCTGGTAGTGCACGGACAGCGGAAAGAAGTCGATGCCGGGCCGCGGCGACTTCGCCGCGACGACGGTGCACAGCACCACGGTGTCGCCGTAGCGCGCCACCACCGCGCCGTCGGCCTGGCGCGCCATCTTGCCGGTCTCGAGGGTGAGCGTACGCCCGCCCCACTGGACTTCCTTGCGGTAAACTTCGAACATTTCACGTTCCTTCGCTTGGAACCGCGTGGTCCAAACGCAACCCCGTCCGGTCGGTCCGCTCAATCTCTCGGCGGCACAAGCACGTCGACCCGTCGGCAGCGCTGGGCCGACGGGTGAGCCTGCTTCTCCACGATGGAGGGGGAATAGACGCCCTGCTTCGTCATGGCGTCGCTGCGGTAGTCCCTCGGTTCATCTCTCTCTTGCGCAGCCGTCCCATGCCACGGAACGCCCCTGGGGTCAATCCTCGCGGCGCCGGATGCGCACAGCAGAAGGGCCGATCGCGAGGATCGGCCCTTCGGTCGTGTCCGAAACTGCGGAGCGCCGCGACCGGCGCGGCGCCGCGGTCAGCGGCGGATGCTGAGACGCTCGATCAGGGTCGAGTAGCGCTGCACGCTCTTGCCCTTGAGGTAGTCGAGCAGGCGGCGGCGCTGGCCGACCAGCATCAGCAGGCCGCGGCGCGAGTGGAAGTCCTGCTTGTGGGCCTTCATGTGCTCGGTCAGGTTGGCGATGCGCTCCGTCAGGATCGCGACCTGGACCTCCGGCGACCCGGTGTCGCCTTCCTTGGTGCCGTATTCCTTGACCAGCTCGGCCTTGCGCTCGGGCGTAATCGACATCGTCCTCTCTCCTTCGTTCAGAGGTTCAGCACCCGCACCGGGCGAATGGCGCCGCCTTCGATCCGCGCGATCGCGACCGGCATATCGCCCTCCAGGGCATATACGAGGTCGCCTTCACGAAGATGGCCAAAACGATCCCGATCCATCGCTCGGAACACGGGAACGCCCTGGCCGTTGCGGAGCGTCTTCGCCTCGGGGCCGCTCAGGGCCAGCGCCGGGATGCCGTCCAGCGCGGTCGCGACCGGCCTGAGGTGCTCGAAAGCCGCGGGGTTATGCATCAGCTCGGCCAGCGAATCCAGCGAAATCGCCTCGGCCTCGGCGAACGGACCGACCCGCAGCCGCCGCAGCGCCACGATATGGCCGACGGTGCCGAGGCTCTCGGCCAGGTCGCGGGCCAGCGCCCGCATGTAGGCGCCCTTGCCCGACGACACCCGGAACCGGGCGCGGTCGGCGTCGATCACCTCGGCCAGGTCGAACGCCAGGATCTCGATCTGGCGCGGCTCCAGGTCGACCTCCTCGCCGGAGCGCGCCAGGTCGTAGGCCCGCTCGCCGTCGACCTTGACCGCGGAATAGATCGGCGGGACCTGCTCGATCTCGCCCAGGAACCGGCGGGTCGCCTCGCGGATCGCCGGCTCGTCGGGACGCACGTCCGAAGTCGCGGTCACCGCGCCCTCGCGGTCGTCGGTCGACCGGGCCTCGCCCCACTGGATCGTGAAGTCGTAGTCCTTGGTGGCGTCCATCACATAGGGGACGGTCTTGGTCGCCTCGCCGAGCGCCACCGGCAACACCCCGGTCGCCAGCGGGTCCAGGGTCCCGGCATGCCCGGCCTTGGCGGCGTCGAACACCCGCCGGACGGTCGCCACCGCCTGCGCCGAGCTGACGCCCGACGGCTTGTCGACGATCACCCAGCCGTGGACCGGCCGGCCGCGCTTACGCCGGGCCATCCCGATCCTCCGGCTCCCCGCCATCGTGCCCGTCGACGTCGTGCCCGTCCTCGCCGTCGTCCGCCGCCTCGACGTCGCGGCGGACCGCCGGGTCGCGCAGCAGCGCGTCGATCCGGGTCGAGGTGTCGAACGCGGTGTCGCGCTCGAACCGGAGCTTCGGGGCGTATTTCAGCTTGATGTCGCGGGCCAGCAGGCCGCCGAGCCGGCCGGCGTTGCGCTTGAGCGCCGCCAGCAGGTCGGAGGCGTCGCCGCCGCCGAGCGGGGTGATCCAGACCGTGGCGTTGCGCAGGTCCGGCGACACCGTGACCTCGGAGATCGTCACCCGCGCGTCGTACAGCGCCGGGTCGTGCAGGACGCCGCGCTCCAGCACCCGCGCCAGCACGCGGCGGATTTCCTCGCCCACGCGCAACTGCCGCTGGCTCGGCTCGCCAGGAGCCGTCTCCCGTCCCGTCATGACTTCAGTTCCCCGGCGTTGGTCCCGGCGATGGAGGACGGCCTCAGCCGGCCGCCTCCTCCTGCCGCACCGATTCGAGGGTCCGAGCCACTTCCTTGAGCTCGAAGCACTCGATCCGGTCGCCGACGCGGATGTCGTCGTAGTTCTCGAAGGCCATGCCGCATTCGTAGCCCTCGCGCACCTCGCGGACCTCGTCCTTGAAGCGCTTCAGGGTCTTCAGCGTGCCCTCGTGGATGACCACGTCGTCCCGCAGCAGGCGAACCTTGCAGCCGCGCTTGATGATCCCGTCGGTCACCATGCAGCCGGCGACCTTGCCGACCTTGGTGATGTTGAACACCTCGCGGATCTCGGCGTAGCCGATGAACTCTTCCTTGATCTCCGGCGCCAGCATGCCCGTGAGCAGGGCTTTGATGTCGTCGATCAGGTCGTAGATGATCGAGTAGTAGCGGATCTCGAGCCCCTCGCGGCGCGCCATCTCGCGGGCCTGCGGGTTGGCGCGGACGTTGAAGCCGATGATCAGGCCGTTCGACGCCTTGGCCAGGCTGATGTCCGACTCGCTGATCGCGCCGACCGCACCGTGCAGGATGCGCGGCTTGACCACCGTGGTCTCGAGCTTCTCGACGGTCGCCTTGATCGCCTCGTAGGAGCCGTGCACGTCGGTCTTGATGACCAGCGGCAGCTCCGAGGCCGATCCGGCCTGGATCGCCGACAGCATCTGCTCGACGGTGCCGCGGGCGCCGGCCGTAGCCTGCTTCTCGCGGATCACGCGCTGGCGGTAGTCGGCGATCTCGCGGGCCCGGCCCTCGTTCTCGACCACCACGAACTCGTCGCCGGCGGTCGGCGTGCCCTGCAGACCGAGCACCTCGACCGGAACCGTCGGACCGGCACTGTCGACCTGGGCGCCGCGGTCGTCGACCAGGGCGCGCACCCGGCCCCACTCGGCGCCGGCCACGAACACGTCGCCGACCTTCACGGTGCCGCGCTGGACCAGCACGGTGGCGACGCTGCCGCGGCCGCGCTCGACCTTGGCCTCGATCACCACGCCTTCGGCCGACCGGTTCGGGTTGGCCTTCAGCTCCAGCACCTCGGCCTGCAGCATGATGGCCTCGAGCAGGGTGTCGATGCCCTGCTTGGTCTTGGCCGACACGTCGACGACCTGGACGTCGCCGCCCATCTCCTCGACCACGATGTCGTGCTGCAGCAGCTCCTGGCGGACCCGGGCCGGGTCGGCGTCCGGCTTGTCGATCTTGTTGCAGGCCACGATGACCGGGACGTTGGCCGCCTTGGCGTGGCGGATCGCTTCCACGGTCTGCGCCATGATGCCGTCGTCGGCCGCCACCACCAGGATGACGATGTCCGTGACGTTGGCGCCGCGCGCCCGCATCTCGGTGAACGCCTCGTGGCCCGGGGTGTCGATGAAGGTGATCTTGTCGCCCGACGGGATCTGGATCTGGTAGGCGCCGATGTGCTGGGTGATGCCACCGGCCTCACCAGCCGCCACGTCGGCGTTGCGGATCGCGTCCAACAGCGAGGTCTTGCCGTGGTCGACGTGACCCATGACGGTGACCACCGGCGACCGCGGCAGCAGGTCGGCCGTGTCGTCGGCCTCGCCACGCATTCCAAGTTCCACATCGGACTCCGCTACTCGCCGGACCCGATGCCCGAACTCCTGAACCACCAACTCCGCAGTGTCGGCGTCGATGGTCTGATTGATGGTGGCCATCATGCCCATCTTCATGAGCGACTTGACCACGTCGCCGGCCCGCTCGGCCATTCGGTTGGCCAGTTCCTGGACGGTGATCGTCTCCGGCACCACCACGTCGCGGGAGAACTTGACGGCATCCTCGTCGTCGTGCTGGCGCTGACGCTCGCGCTCGCGGGCACGCCGGACCGACGCCAGGGACCGCGTCCGCTCGCTGTCGTCGAGCGCGGCAGAGATGGTCAGCTTGCCGCCACGACGGCGCTGGTCGCCGGCGCCCGCCCGGCCACGGGCCGGCCGCTTCGGCGCATCGCCGCGGCCGCGCCGGCGGCGATCGTCGTCCTCGGCCTCGACCACCGGGGCGCGCGGCGCCGGGGTGGCGGCGGCCGGGGCCGACGGCTGGCGCTCGAGCCGGGCGGTCGCCCGCTCGGCAGCTGCCTTGGCCTGACGCGCGGCCTCTTCCTCGGCCAGGCGCGCCGCCTCGGCGGCCTTCCGCTCCTCTTCGGCGTCGGCGATCTTGCGGAGCTCGTCGAGCTCGGCCTGACGGCGATCGACCGGCTCCGGCGGCGTCTCCTCGGCGACCGGCTCGATGGCGGCCGGCTCCGGCTCCGCGGCAGCGGTCTCGGCGGCCGGTGCCGCCGCAGCCTCGGCGGCGGCCGTCGCCTCGCTGTGCTTCAGGCCCTCCTGCAGAGCACGCGTACGGGCCGCGCGCTCCTCGGCGGTCAGCTCGCGACCGGCGCCGGACCCGCCCTTGCCGCCGGCAGGGCCGGGGGCCGGCGTACGCCGGCGGCGCACCTCGACCTGCACGGTCTTCGAGCGCCCGTGCGAGAAGCTCTGCTTGACCTGGCTCGTCTCGACGGACTTGCCGAGGGACAGCTTGTTGCGGCCCCCGGAGAGGCTCAGCTTCTTGCGGTCCTGGTCACTGGTGCTCGACATCTGGTCTTCGCCCAAATCATCCATCCATCAACGGGCCGGCGCCTTCAATACACGCACCGGCCGGGTTTTCCAAGCGCTGCCCCGGGGTCATCACGCGGAATCCCCCGAGTCGGTCGGCTTCCCGCCGCAGACGGTCGGCCAGACCGCCCCCCGGGCCACCGCTGTCCACGAAGCCGTGGACGGTATGCTCGCGCCCGAAGGCGCCGGCCAGTTCGGCCGCCGTCAGTACCGCGACCACCGGGCGGTCGCCCGCCAGCGCCCGCAGCCGGGCCCGGCCGTCCTCGGCCCCGTCCGAGGCCTCCAGCAGCACGCCGGGCCGCCCCGCCTCCAGCGCCTGGCGCACCTTGGCCAGGCCGGCAACCGCCGCACCCGACCGGCGCGCCAGCGCCAGCAGTTCCACGCAGCGCCGCGCCAGCAGCGCCTCGACCCGCTCGACCAGGCCGTCGTCGGCGGTCACCGGCCGTTTCGCGCCGCGGCCGAACAGCCGCCTGGCGACCGCCGTCCGCAGCACCGCCCGGTCGGCGGTCACCCAGAAGCCGCGTCCCGGCAGCCGTTCGTCGACGTCCGGGACAACGCTGCCGTCCGGGCCGGCGACGAACCGCACGAGGCCCGACCGCGGCGCGCTCTCGCGGGTGACGAGGCAGCGCCGCTCGGACTCCGCGGCTTCCGCCGCCGCTGCCTCACGCCGTCGGCTCAGGCTCCGCCTCCTCGCCGGTCGCCGCCGGCGCCTCCTCGTCGTCGAACCAGTGGGCGCGGGCCGCCATGATCATGGCGCTGGCCTGCTCCTCGTCGAGCGAGTCGGCCGGCACGATCTCCAGCAGCTCGTCGCTCGCCAGGTCGGCGAAGTCGTCGAGCGTCTTCACGCCCTTCTCGCCGAGCGCCACCAGCATCGCCGGCGTCATGCCCTCGATCTCGGCGACCTCGTCGGTCACGCCGAGCTCCCGGCGGCGCTCCTCCAGGCGGGCCCGCTCGGCCTCGACGTGGTTGAGCGCCCGGTTCTGCAGCTCGGCGGCGATGTCGGCGTCGAAGCCCTCGATGTCGGCGAGGTCCTCGAGGTCGACATAGGCGATCTCCTCGACCGACGTGAAGCCCTCCGCGACCAGCAGGCCGGCGATGACGTCGTCGATGTCGAGCGCGGTGATGAAGGTATCGGAGCGCACCCGGAACTCTTCCTTGCGGCGGTCCGACTCCTCCTGCTCGGTCAGGATGTCGATGTCCCAGCCGGTCAGCATCGAGGCCAGGCGGACGTTCTGGCCGCGCCGGCCGATCGCCAGCGACAGCTGCTCGTCCGGCACCACCACCTCGATGCGGCCGGCGTCCTCGTCGAGCACGACCTTGGACACCTCGGCCGGCGCCAGCGCGTTGACCACGAAGGTCGCCGGGTCCTCGGACCACGGGATGATGTCGATCTTCTCGCCCTGCAGCTCGCCGACCACGGCCTGCACGCGCGAACCGCGCATGCCGACGCAGGCGCCGACCGGATCGATCGAGCTGTCGTAGGAGATCACCGCGATCTTGGCGCGCGAGCCCGGGTCGCGGGCCACCGCCTTGATCTCGATGATGCCGTCGTAGACCTCCGGCACCTCCTGGCGGAACAGCTGGCGCATGAATTCCGGGTGAGTGCGCGACAGGAAGATCTGCGGGCCGCGCGGCTCGGAGCGCACGTCCTCGATGTAGGCGCGGATCCGGTCGCCCTGGCGGAAGGTCTCGCGCGGCAGCAGCCGGTCGCGCCGCAGGATCGCCTCGGCGCGCTGGATCTCGACGGTGACGTTGCCGTACTCGACCCGCTTGACGACGCCGTTGATGATCTCGCCGGCGCGATCCTTGTACTCCTCGAACTGGCGCTGGCGCTCGAACTCGCGGACCTTCTGGACGATCACCTGCTTGGCGGTCTGGGCGGCGATGCGGCCGAAGTCGATCGGCGGCAGCGGCTCCTCGATCACGCTGCCGAGCTCAAGGGCCGGGTCGATCCTCTTGGCCTGGTCGAGGGTGATCTGCGAGACCTCGTCCTCGATCTCCTCGACGACGGTGGTGCAGCGCTTGAGCGAGATCTCGCCGGTGCGCCGGTCGATGGTCGCCCGGATGTCGTGGTCGGGGCCGTACTTCGAGCGCCCGGCCTTCTGGATCGCCTGCTCCATGGCGATCAGGACCTCCTCGCGGTCGATGCCCTTGTCGCGGGCGACCACGTCGGCGACCTGGATCAGCTCCAGCTTCGGTTGCGTCGCGATATCCATCGTCCTCGTCGTCCTCCTAAGGAGCCGCCGTCATTCGCCGTCCGCGCCGCCGGCCGGGGCGCTCGCCGCCACCAGCTCGTCGGTCAGGACCAGCTTGGCGCGCGCGATGCCCTCGAACGGAAGGGCCTCCTGCACGCCGGGCTCGGTCTCCACCAACACCCGGTCCGCGTCGTCGACGCCGCGCAGCCGGCCGCTGAACCGCTTGCGGCCGTCGATCGGCGCCGCCATGTCGACGCGGGCCTCGAATCCGGCGTAGCGCCGGAAGTCCTTGAGCCGGGTCAGCGGCCGGTCGATGCCCGGCGAGCTGACTTCCAGCGTGTATTCGCCGGCGATCGGGTCCTCGACGTCGAGCACGGCGGAGATCGTTCGGCTGATCTCGGCGCAGTCGTCGACGCCCATTCCCGAGCCGTCGGCCCGTTCGGCCATGATCTGAAGGGTCGGGCGCCGGCCGCCGGTCATCATCACGCGCACCAGTTCGTAGCCCATGGCCTCGACCGTGGGCGCGACGATGCCCGCGATCCGCCTGGTCGCCATATCGCTGATGTGCGCTTCCGACACGCCGCCCTCGATCCCCTCCGGGGGCGGTCACCGCCAACAAAAAAGTGGGCCGCTGGCCCACCCCCGATCACGACATTCGATTAAGGAGACTGGGATATAGCGGAGACCGCCGGGAATCGCAAGGGGCGGGAGTCGCCGGCGGCGCCGGCTACACCTTCACGAACCGCATGTAGGCCGGCGGGCGGCCCTCGGCCCGGCCCTTGCTCTCGTAGCGGGTCTCCGGCCAGTCGGCCGGGCGGGTGCGCCAGTCGGCGAGCCGGGTGCCGGTCCAGCGCAGCCCCGGATGCGCGGTCACCCGGCCCAGGATCCAGGTCAGGTAGCCGGGATCGTCGGTGGCGATCCGCAGCTCGCCGCCCGGCGCCAGCAGCTCGTGGAAGCGGGCGACCGAGGCGTGCTGGATCAGCCGGCGGAAGTGGTGCCGGCGCTTCGGCCAGGGGTCCGGGTGCAGGACGAAGATCCGCTCCAGCGAGCCGGCCGGCAGCGCCGCCACCAGCGGGCGGGCGTCGTCGGCGTGGATCCGGACGTTGTCGAGGCCGTCGTTGTCGACGTGGCGCAGCAGCGAGGCGACGCCGTTGACGAACGGCTCGCAGCCGACGATCCCGACGTCGGGATGATTCTTCGCCTGCCACGCCAGGTGCTCGCCGCCGCCGAAGCCGATCTCCAGCCACACCGCCCTGACAGGGCGGCCGAACCAGCCGCGCGGGTCGCCGGCGAAGTCCGCCGGCACCGCCAGCTGCGGCAACCGCTCGTCGACCAGCACCTGCATGCCGGCCCGCAGCGGCCGGCCCTTGCGACGGCCGAAGAACAGCTGGTCGCCCGGAATCCGGCCGGGAATGCGCGGCTGGGGCATGCGGCTACCGGGCGACCCTCGGCCTGCGGGCTCAGGCGAGCGCCGACTTCAGGTCGTCGACCAGGTCCAGCTTCTCCCAGGTGAACCCGCCGGTGTCGTCCGGCTGCCGGCCGAAGTGGCCGTAGGCCGCGGTGCGGGCGTAGATCGGGTTGCTGAGCGCCAGCCGGGTGCGGATGCCGCGCGGCGACAGGTCGATGTTCTCCGAGATCACCTTGGAGAGCTTGGCCTCGTCGACCCGGCCGGTACCGTAGGTCTCGACGAAGATCGACAGCGGGTGCGACACGCCGATCGCGTAGGACACCTGGATGGTGCACTTGTCGGCCAGGCCGGCGGCCACGACGTTCTTGGCGACCCAGCGCGCGGCGTAGGCGGCCGAGCGGTCGACCTTGGTCGGGTCCTTGCCGGAGAACGCGCCGCCGCCGTGCGGTGCCGCACCGCCGTAGGTGTCGACGATGATCTTGCGCCCGGTCAGGCCGCAATCGCCGTCCGGACCGCCGATCACGAACCGGCCGGTCGGGTTGATGTAGTAGACGGTGTCGTCGTCGACCCAGCCCGCCGGCAGGGTCTCGCGGATGAACGGCAGAACGAGCGCGTGGACCTGGTCCTGGGACAGGTCGGCGTCGTGCTGGGTCGAGACCACCACCGAGGTCGCCTTGACCGGTTTGCCGTTCTCGTAGCGCAGGGTCACCTGGCTCTTGGAGTCGGGGCCGAGGCCCTTGACCGTGCCGGCGTGCCGGGCCTCGGCCATGCGGCGCAGGATCTCGTGGCTGTAGTGGATCGGCGCCGGCATCAGCGCGTCGGTCTCGGTGCAGGCGTAGCCGAACATGATGCCCTGGTCGCCGGCACCCTCGTCCTTGTTGCCCGAGGCGTCGACGCCCATGGCGATGTCGGTCGACTGCTCGTGCAGCAGGATGTCGACGCCGGCGGTCTGCCAGTGGAAGCCGTCCTGCTCGTAGCCGATGTCCTTGACCGCCTGGCGGACCTTCTCCTCCATCAGCTCGTGGGTCACGCTGGACGGACCGCGGACCTCGCCGGCGAGGATGATCTTGTTGGTGGTGGCCAGGGTTTCGCACGCCACGCGGCTGGCCGGATCGGCGGCCAGGAACAGATCGACGATCGTGTCGGAGATGCGGTCGCAGACCTTGTCGGGATGGCCTTCCGACACCGATTCGCTGGTAAACAGGTAACTCGTCTGGCTCAAAGGATCCTCCGCGCGGCAGACCTGATGTCCCCGGCAGCCCCCAGCGCCCCGGGAATCGACGAGGGCCGGCGACGGGCCGGCCCAGGCGTGGAACGCGGCGTTTTTGCGCGAATGCCGTTCGGGGTCAAGTCCGAAGCCGGGACACGCCCCTGCCAGCGCCCCGGCTCACCGTTCGCCGCCGTCGATGGCGTCGGCGATCGAGCGGGTCAGCTCGTACAGCCGGCGGCGCGCGCCCGGGTCCTGGATCCGGTAGAACGCGCGCACCAGTTCGATCGTCTCGCGCCGCTGCATCGGATCGTCGCCCTGGGCCGGCACCGCCGGCGGTTCGCCTTCGGCGACCCCCTCCGGCAGGTCGTCGAAGAAGAACCCGACCGGCACCTGGAGCGCACGGGCCAGATCGAACAGGCGGCTGGCTCCGATCCGGTTGGCGCCGCGCTCGTATTTCTGGACTTGCTGGAACGTCAGCCCGAGCGCTTCGCCCAGGCGCTCCTGGCTCATGCCCAGCAACGTGCGCCGGAGCCGGACACGGGCGCCGACATGCACATCGACGGGATTTGGATTGCCAGCTGTGGGCGGACGACCGACCCGCCTGCGACCCGGCCGTTCGCTCGCCATGCCGCCCTCGTGTTTTGTTAACCAAACCGAGCCGGCATTATTCCATACTCTTGTATGCAGTCAACGCCAGTGAGCGATTAATTTTCATACAAATCAAACAATTCCGCGCTGTTATTCACCGCCTCCTACACGCCCGATCCGGGCGAGGGCGATCAGCAGACCGACCGCCAGGAGGAACCCGAGGTCGCCGATCCGCGAATACAGGGTCGGCGGCAGGGCCCGCGGCAGCGGCGCGTCCAGGCTGCCGGCCTCGCCCAGGCCGAGCATCGCCAGGCTGCGGCCGTACGGGTCGGCGACGAACGAGATCCCGGTGTTGGCGGCGCGCACGATCGGCAATCCCTCCTCGATCGCCCGCAGCCGGGTGATGGCCAGATGCTGGTAGGGCCCGCTCGACCGCCCGTACCAGGCGTCGTTGGTCAGGTTGAGCAGCCAACCGGGGCGGCCGGCGGCGGCGACCGCGCCCGGGAAGATCGCCTCGTAGCAGACCAGCGGCGACACCGGCGGCGCCGCCGGCAGCGCCAGCGTCTGCGGCCCCGGCCCGGGGGTGAAATCGCGCGAGCCCTGGACGATCGGCTCGAGCGGCAGCACCGAGCGCAGCGGCACGTACTCGCCGAACGGCACCAGATGCGCCTTGTCGTACGACCAGCGGGTCGAGCCGTCGGCCGCCATCGCCAGCACGCTGTTGTACACCCGGCCCTCGGCGTCCTCGCGCGGCGCCCCGAACAGCAGGGTGCCGCCCGGCGGAACCGCGCCGGCCAGCCCGGTCAGCGGGGTGTCCGGGCCGATCAGGTAGGCCACCGCGGTCTCCGGCCACACCACCAGGGTCGGGGCCGCCCCCGGCGCGATCCCGTCGGCCCGCACCGTCGGCGGCGCGCCGGCGGCGCTCAGCGACAGGTAGCGCAGCACGTGGCGCGGCTTCAGGGTCGGGTTCCACTTGTCGCGCTGCGCGACGTTGCCCTGCACGACACGCACGACGGCGCCGTCGACCACCGGCGCCGGCCCGGCCGGGATCCGCGCCCAGCCCCAGCTGCCCAGCCCGGCCAGCAGGGCCGCGCAGGCGGCCGCCGCCGACCACCGGGCGCGCCGGCCGGCCGCCGGGTCGAGCCACAGCGCCGGCACCGCGGCGACCAGCAGGGTGACCAGCGACACGCCGTAGGCGCCGACCAGCGCCGCCGGCTGCAGCAGCGCCGGCAGCGGTTCCCAGACGTGGACCGGCAGGTTCCAGGGAAAACCGGTGAACAGGTGGCCGCGCAGCCACTCCGCCAGCGCCAGGGCGGCGGCCAGCGCCAGCCACCCGGCGACGCCGTCGCGGGCCAGCCGGCGGGCCGCCCAGGCCGCCACCGCCGTGAACAGCGCCAACACCGCCGGCAGCCCGGCGACCGCGAACGGGATCAGCCAGCCGTAGCGGGCGCCGTCGACCAGCAGCGCGTTGGCGATCCAGTACAGCCCGGCGACATGGAACCCGAAACCCCACAGCCAGCCGGCGAGTGCGGCACCGCGGCCGGTCTCCGCGACCCGCACCGCCCAGGCCAGCACCGCCACGCCGAAGAACGCCGGGATCGCTCCGACCGGCGGAAACGCCGCCACCGCCACCGCACCGGCACCGGCGACGGCAAGAGCCCGCAGCCATGGCCGGGCCAGGGCGGCACCCAGCCCGGAGCGCCGCCGGCCCGAGGCGACGTCACTCGGCGGCACGGTCCACCGCGTTCGGCCGCCGCCGCACCCGCAGCGTCCGCAGCCGCCGCGGATCGGCGGCGACCACCTCGAAGTCGAGGCCGGCCGGATGCCGGATCACCTCGCCGCGGGTCGCGACCCGGCCGGCCAGGCTGAACACCAGCCCGCCCAGGGTATCGATCTCCTCGCGCTCGTCCTCGGTCAGAACCGGCCCGACCAGGGCCTCGAACTCCTCCACCGTGGCGCGGGCGTCGGCCAGGATCGTGCCGTCCGGCTTCTCCTCGAGCTTCGGCGCCTCGTCGACGTCGTGCTCGTCGCTGATCTCGCCGACGATCTCCTCGACCAGGTCCTCGATGGTGATCAGCCCGTCGATGCCGCCGTACTCGTCGACCACCAGCGCGAGGTGCCGGCGGGTCATCCGCATTTCCTGCAGCAGGTCGAGGGCGCGCGACGACGGCGCCACGAAGGTCACCTCGCGCGCCAGCTCGGAGACCGGCACGTCCTCGCCGCGGTTGAGGTGCCGCACCACGTCCTTCAGGTGGATCATGCCGATCACGTCGTCGAGCGTGCCGCGGTAGATCGGCATCCGCGAATGCGCGGCGTCGCCCATCACCTTGGCCGCCTCCGACAGCATCAGCGACTGCTCGACCGCCACGATGTCGGCCCGCGGCACCATCACGTCGTAGGCCGTGATGTCGCGCAGCCCGAGCACGTTGCGGATGATCGCGCCCTCGTGCGGGTCGATCGGCGAGTCGTCCTCGTTCTCCTCGATCAGCTCCTCGAGCGAGGCGCGCACCGCCGAGGTGCCGTTGCGCCCCAGCCCGACCGCGCGCAGCAGGGTGCGCCAGGCGTCCGACAGGGCGCCGCGGTCCTGACCGACGGCACTGCTGGAACTGCCGGAACTGCCGTTGTCGCTCATGCCGCCCTCGCGTCGTCGGGGTCGGCATACGGGTCCGGAACCCCGAGGCCGGCCAGCACCGCGCGCTCGAGGTCTTCCATCTCCTCGGCCTCGGCCTCGGTTTCGTGGTCGTAGCCCGACAGGTGCAGCACCCCGTGCACCACCAGGTGCCGGAGATGGTCGATCGCCGGCTTGCCCTGCTCCTCGGCCTCGCGCAGGACGGTGCCCAACGCGAGAATGACGTCGCCGAGCGGCCGCGGCGCGCCCTGCTCGACGAACACCGGCGGCACGAAGGCCGGCGGGAACGACAGCACGTTGGTCGCGTAGTCCTTGCCGCGGTGGTCGCGGTTCAGGCCGCGGACGGTGGCGTCGTCGGACAGCACCACCGACAGTTCCACGGCCTCCGGCTCGAAGGCCGCCAGGGTCGCCGCCACCGCGGTTTCGACCGCCGCCTCGGGGTCGTCCGCCCCGTCGGGACCGTTCGCCAGGGCCAGCCAGCCCGGGTCGTCCACCCGGACCGTCAGGTCGACCGGCGCGGCCGCGGAGCTAGATCGAGGTCGGTCGTCGTCGTTCGGATCGTCGTCGTTCATCGGGATTCTTTGGTGGGCAGGAGAGTCCCCTCCCGCCGGTTGTAGGCGTGCACGATGCGCGTCACCAGCGGGTGCCGCACAACGTCCGCCGCAGTGAATTCGATAAAGGCGACGCCCTCGACGGAATCAAGGGCCTCGACCGCATCGCGCAGCCCGGACTTGTTGCCGAGCGGCAGGTCGACCTGGGACAGGTCCCCGGTCACCGCCATCCGCGAGTTCTCGCCGAGGCGGGTCAGGAACATCTTCATCTGGGTCGGGGTGGTGTTCTGGGCCTCGTCCAGGATCACGAAGGCGTTCGCCAAGGTCCGGCCGCGCATGAAGGCGAGCGGCGCCACCTCGATCTCGCCGGAGGCCAGCCGGCGCTCGACCTGCTCGCCCGGCATCATGTCGTACAGCGCGTCGTACAGCGGCCGCAGATACGGGTCGACCTTCTCCTTCATGTCGCCCGGCAGGAAGCCCAGGCGCTCGCCGGCCTCGACCGCCGGCCGCGACAGGATGATGCGATCGACCCGCTTGGCCTTCAGCATGGCCGCCGCGACCGCCACCGCCAGGTAGGTCTTGCCGGTGCCGGCCGGGCCGAGCCCGAATACCAGTTCGTGCTCGAGCAGCGCCCGCACGTAGAGCTGCTGGTTCAGCGAGCGCGGGTTGATCGGCCGCTTCCAGGTCTCCAGCACCGCCTCGCCGGCGGCGAAGCCCTTGACGTCGCCGCCGCCGTCGCCGGCCGCCACCCAGGCCATCGCCGCGTCGACGTCGCCGAGTTCGAGCGCCCACGGCTCCCTGCCCTTGTTGCGGGTTTTCTCGAGCCGGCGGTACAGCGCCTCAAGGGTCTTCTGGGCGGCCGGCGCCGAGGCCTCGTCGCCGGAGATCCTGAGCGTGTTGCCGAACGGCGCCAGCGAGACGTTCAGCTTCTGCTCGATGCGTGTCAGGTTGCGGTCGTGCTCGCCGAACAGCAGCGGCAGCAGGGAATGGTCGTGGAATTCGAGCTGGATCGAGGCGGGTTCCGCGCTCAAGCGATGGCCCTTTCCGTTGCGGCCGGCGCCGGCGCGCGGTCCGCGGGGTTGCCCGGCTCGTCCGTGGTCACCACGGCGCCGGACAGGCTGTTGGCATGGCCGTCCAGGATTCGGACCGGCACGATCCGGCCGAGCAGCCGGTCCGGGGCCTCGGCATGCACCGCCTGCATCCACGGGCCGCGGCCGACCAGCTGGCCGGCCCGCGCGCCGCGACGCTCGAACAGCACCGGCTGGACGCTGCCGGCGGCACTGCGGTTGAACGCCGTCTGCTGGGCGCCGATGAGCTGCTGCAGGGCGGCCAGCCGCTCGGCCTTGACCGCTTCCGGCACCGCGTCCTCCATGTCGGCGGCGGGCGTGCCGGGCCGGGCGCTGTACTTGAACGTGTAGGCCTGGGCGTAGCCGATCTCGCGGACCAGCCGCAGGGTGTCGGCGAAGTCGAGATCGGTCTCGCCCGGGAACCCGACGATGAAGTCGGAGCTCAGCGCCAGGTCGGGGCGGGCCGCGCGCAGCCGGTCGACGGTGCGACGATAGGTCTCACCCGTGTGCTTGCGGTTCATCGCCGCCAGCACCCGGTCCGAGCCCGACTGCACCGGCAGGTGCAGGTACGGCATCAGCGCCGGCACGTCGCGATGGGCTGCGACCAGCTCGTCGTCGACGTCGCGCGGGTGCGAGGTGGTGTAGCGCAGCCGCTCCAGCCCCTCGATCTCCGCCAGCCCGCGGATCAGCCGGCCGAGGCCCCAGACCCCGCCCGCCGGCGCCTCGCCGTGGTAGGCATTGACGTTCTGGCCGAGCAGGGTGATCTCGACCGCGCCCGCCGCCACCAGCCGGCGCGCCTCGGCCAGCACGTCGGCGGCCGGCCGCGAGAACTCGGCGCCGCGGGTATAGGGCACCACGCAGAACGTGCAGAACTTGTCGCAGCCCTCCTGCACCGACAGGAAGGCAGCGGCACCCTGGCCGCGGCTCTCCTCCGGCAGGTGGTCGAACTTGGCCTCGGCCGGGAAGTCGGTGTCGACCACCCGTGCCCCGCCCGGCCCGTCCCGGTCCAGGGCGCGGGTCAGCAGCTCCGGCAGCCGGTGGTAGGTCTGCGGCCCGAACACCAGGTCGACGACCGGCGCGCGCCGGGCGATCTCCTCGCCCTCGGCCTGGGCGACGCACCCGGCCACCCCGATCAGCACGCGCCGGCCCTGGCGGGCGGCCTCGTCCTTCAGGGCGCGCAGCCGGCCGAGCTCGGAGTACACCTTCTCGGTCGCCTTCTCGCGGATATGGCAGGTGTTGAGGATGATCAGGTCGGCCCCGTCGGGGGTCTCGCCCGGCTCATAGCCATGCGGCGCCAGGACGTCCGCCATGCGCGCGGAGTCGTAGACGTTCATCTGGCAGCCGTAGGTCTTGACGAAGAGCTTCTTGGCCAAAGTCGCCGCCTAACGCCCTTCGGCAGTCACGGCGGCCGATCTACCGTATGCGAGCGACTTCAAGTCGGTCTCGATCCCTCGTGGCACGATCGCCGTCGATCCGTTGCGGTGCGCCGCACGCACCGATCCCTGGGTCGAACCTACGACTCGGACGCCGGCTGTCAAGCGACACTCGCATGACGGCGGCAATCAGCGGCCGGCATTGGCCCGCGCGACCCCGTCGGCGACCCGGTCGCGGCAGGTCCGCGCCAGGTCCTTGCGCGAGCCGGCTTCCGCCAGCGAGGTCGCGGCATGGAACTCGACGACCACCGTGACCCGGCCGAGCGCCACCACCTCCCACAGGTGCGGCGCCAGCTCCATGTCGCCGTACCAGGCCAGGAACGGGCGCAGGCTCCGGCCGAGCGGCATGCCGTTCAGCCGGGTGTAGGCGATCGACAGCGGCTGGACCTTCAGGGGCCGGCCGTCGACCTCGTGGTCGGCCGCCGCCAGCAGCCCGCTCTTGAACGGCAGCACCCTTGTGCCGTCGCTGCTGGTCCCCTCGGCGAACAGGATCAGGTTGTCGCCGCTCTTCAGCCGCTCGGCGATGGCGTCGCCGTGGTGGCGGACCGCGGTTCGGCGGCGCGCGACGAACACCGTGCGCTGCAGCTTGGCGAGCAGGCCGAAACCGGGCCAGCCGGCGACCTCGGACTTGGCGACGAAGCACCCGGGGACGATCGAGCCGAGCACCATGATGTCGAGGTAGGAGACGTGGTTACACACGTACAGCACCGGCCGCTCCTCGAGCCGGCGGCCGCGCACCACCACGCGGAAGCCGAGCAGCCGGGTGCACAGGCGGTGATAGAACACCGGCAGCTGCTCGCGCAGCCGCAGGCCGAGCGCGACCGCCACCATCTGGACCGGCAGCAGCGTCAGGGTCAGCAGCAGGTAGCCGGTCAGCCGCAGCACCCCGCGCGGCCGCGATCGGATCAGCCCGCCGTCCAGGTCCAGCAGGCGCCGCTCCTCGGCCTCGTCGACCACCACCGGCCGGGGCGGCCGCCGGACTCCGTCGCCCGGGCCGAGCCCTCTCGAGCCGAACCCTCTCGAGCCGAGCCCGCCGAGCCGACCGGCCATCGACCGGGCGCTCACGGCTCCGCCGCCTCGGCGCCGCGCCCGCGGCCGTCCCGGGCCTCGCGCTCGTAGTGGCGGTAGTACTTGTCGGTCACCGCGTCGGTCTGGACGATCACGCAGACGTCGGTGGTGTTGAACTGCGGGTCGATCACCGCCCCGTCGCCGACGAAGCCGCCGAGCCGGAGATAGCCCTTGATCAGCGGCGGCAGCGCCGCCAGCGCCGCCTTGGCGTCGACCTGGCCCGCCGGCTTGCGGTTCATCTCGACGTGCAGGTCCGGCAGTGCCCGCACCCGCAGCCGCTCCGGCGCCAGGTGGTGGTGGTAGAGGTAGGAGAGCTGGTCGGCCAGCGCGTCGACGTCGTTTCCGGGCAGCGAGGCGCAGCCGAACATCAGGGTGATGTCGTAGCGGAACACGAACGCGGCGATGCCCTTCCACAACAGCTGCATGGTCGAGCGGTTGCGGTAGCGCTGGTCGACGCAGGACCGCCCGAGCTCCAGGATCTCGCCGGGGAACGCCACGATCTTCGAGATGTCGTACTCGCCGGCGGTGTAGAAGCCGCCATGCGCGTCGGCCCGGCTGCGCCGGATCAGACGGTAGGTGCCGACCACCGCCTGCGGCCCGGTCCCGAGGTCGTGGTCGAGCACCAGCAGGTGGTCGGCGATCGCGTCGTAGTCGTCGAAGTCGCGCCGGCGATCGGCCATGTCGCCGATCGGCTTGGCCGCCCGCTCCTCGTAGAACACGCGGTAGCGCAGCGCCTGGGCGGCATCGACCTCGGCCTCGCGGGCCGCGAGACGGACCTCCATGGAACCGGATATGGCGAGTCCCAGGTCGCCGTCGGAAGGGGAGCCGATCTCTCGGGTCAGGATCCTGGCGCTCTCGTCGCTCATCGGTCGCGGTAAGTCGACGCTGTCGGGGCCGGCCGGACTCTCGCCCCGACGGAGCCCGGACCGTACAACCGTGAGCCGTCCCGGACAACCCGATAGCGGCCGCCAGCGGCCGGATCGACGGTCATCGAAGCGACCGCCGCCGGACCTCGGCGTCGACCGGCCGGGCACGACCGATCCGGTAGTAGCCCGGGCGACGGGCGATCACCGCGTAGCCGGCGGATTCGTACAGCCCGGTCGCGGCCGGATCGTCGGCCGCCACCTCCAGCACCACCGAGACCGCCCCGAGGGCCGCCGCCATGGTCTCGAAGGCCGCGAGCAGCCGGCGACCGATGCCCTGCCGGCGCGCCGCCTCGGCGACCGCCAGCGAGTGCACCTCGGCCTCGTCGGTCACCACCTGTCCGAGCAGATAGCCGAGCGGCGCGGCGTCGGCCGCGCGCTCGGCCAGCAATGCGACCGCGCCGTGCAGGGCGGCGATGCGGCGGACCGCGTCGACCGACCAGCGGTCGGCGAAGGCAGCCGCCTGCAGCCCGGCGATCGCCGGGTGGTCGTCGACGGTGGCCGTCCGGATGCGAACGGCGCCCGGGCCGGAGGGGCCCGTCATCGCGCGGCCGTCGGCGGCGTGACGTCCGGCGCCCGCAGGTACAGCGGGGTCAGCGGCGCCGCTCCGCCCGACGCCAGCCGCCGCAGCGCCACGGCGGCGACGGCACGCGCGTCGGGTCCGAAACCGGCCACCAGCCGCGGGTCGAGACCGGCGTCGCCGGCAGCCTTCAGGAGGCCGGGCGCGGCGTCGCCGGCCAGCCGACAACCCTCGGCGCCGGCCGGGCGCGCCGCCAGCAGCGCCGCGGCCGTGGCGACCCGCGGTCCGTCGAGCGCGTCGCCGCCGGCCCCGAACCACTGGCCGTACAGGTCGCTGCGCTTGGTGTCGAGCACGACCAGCAGGGGAGCCGTCCCGGCTCCGGCCGCCTCGGCGACCGCCTCGAGCGTGGTCACCGGGACGGTCGGCAGGGCAGCCGCGAGCGCGATGCCGCGGGCCGCCGCCAGCCCGATTCGCACGCCGGTGAAGCTGCCGGGACCGACGGTCGCCGCCACCGCGTCGAGCCGGTCCCAGCCGAGCCCGGCCTCGGCCATGACCCGTTCGACCATCGGCATCAGCGCCTCCGCGTGACCCCGGTTCATGGCGGTTCCGGCCGCCGCCAGCACGCCGCCGGCGTCGCTGACCGCGACCGAGCAGGCGCCGGCACTGCAGTCGAGGGCGAGCAGACGGGTCACCGGCCGGGTCGCCGGATACCGCGGCGCCTTCGCTTCACTCCGGCCATCGGGTACTCTCCAAAGCCATGAACCGCTCGTCCCTCCGCCTGCGCCTCGCCGCCGCCGCAGCCGTGCTCGGCGCCAGCGCCCTAGCCGTCCCGGCGGCCGACGCGGCCGACTGGGCGGTGGTGTTCATGTACCATCGATTCGGCGAATCGGAGTGGCCGTCGACGAACATCCGGCTCGACCAGTTCGAGGCCCACCTCGAGGAGATCCGCGCCGGCGGCTTCACCGTCCTGCCGCTGCCCGAGGTGCTGGAGCGGATGCGCGGCGCCACCGAGCTGCCCGACCGCACGATCGCCATCACCATCGACGACGCCTACGCCTCGGTCTATGCCGAAGCCTGGCCGCGCCTGAAGAAGGCCGGCCTGCCGTTCACCCTGTTCGTCTCGACCGACTCGGTCGACCGCGGGGTTCCCGGCTACATGAGCTGGGACCAGATCCGCGAGCTCAAGGCCGGCGGCGTGACCATCGGCAGCCAGACCGCGTCGCACCCGCACCTGCCCGACATCGAGCTCGAGCAGGTGAAGATCGAGCTCGACCGCGCCGCCCAGCGGATCGCCGACGAGACCGGCGAGCGCCCGGCCCTGTTCGCCTACCCCTACGGCGAGTACGGCTCGGCGATCCAGCGGATCGTCGCCGGCCGCGGCTACGTCGCCGCCTTCGGCCAGCAATCGGGGGTCGCCCACGCCGGCAGCGACCGCTACGGCCTGCCGCGCTTCGCGCTCAACGAGACCTACGGCGGCGTCGACCGCTTCCGGCTGACCGCCAACGCCCTGCCGCTGCCGGTCCGGGACCGGGTGCCGGCCGACCTGATCCTGCAGCAGAACCCGCCGGCCTTCGGCTTCACGGTGGATCCGACGATCCCGGACGTCGACCGCATCGACTGCTACGCCTCCGGGCAGGGCCGCACCAAGGTCGAGGCGCTCGGCAGCCGGGTCGAGGTCCGGCTGGCCGAGCCGTTCCCGGCCGGGCGGGCCCGCATCAACTGTACCATGCCGGGCCCCGACGGCCGCTGGCGCTGGTACGGCGTGCAGTTCTACATCCCGCGCTGAGTCAGCCTTCGATCGTCGCGTCGGCCGCAGCCGTAGCATAGCGCCGGGCGTCGGCCAGGGTCGCTTCGTCGAGCCGCGCCAGGCGGTTCTGCCGGATCAGCGCGACGATGTCGGCGACATAGGCGTCGCCGCGTTCGCTGTAGCGGGTCAGGGCGCGGGCCAGGTCCTCGCCGGCCGGCAGGGTGCCGTGGTCGCGCCGGGCCGCCGCCCGGGCCTCGCGGAGCGCGGCATAGGCCGGATGGGTGTTCAGGTTCAGCAGATAAGCGCGGGCGGAATCGCCGAGGGTCCGGAAGGCGCGGACCCGGTGCGTCGCGCCCGCCGGCCGCGCGGCGGGAACCATCCCGGCGGCCGCGTCCCAGGTCCACTGGCCGAACAGCGCATTGCCGGCCAGCGCGAACCGGGAACTGCCCCAGCCACTCTCGCTGATCGCCTGCGCCAGGGCCAGCGACACCGGCACCGCGTCGACCCGGCGCAGCAGCCGGCGGATGCCGGCGGGCTCCGCCTCCAGGTCCGCGAGGCCGTAGCGTTCGGCAGTGCGCCGGAACCGATGCCGCAGCTCCCGCGGGATCCGCCGCCCGGCCTCGACCCGGGCGAGCAGCGACCGGAGCCCGGCCCGCTCCTCCAGGACCGCCGCGTTGGCGGCCATCACGATCGGCAGTGCCGCCCGGATGAACAGCGCCTTGCGCCGATCCACCGGCGTCGCCTCCGCGAGATCGGGCGGCAGCGACGCCAGGACCACCGGCGGCACCGGCGCGGATCCCTCGGCGACCGCGTCCAGGTCGTAGCCGAGCCGCTCGAACAGGGCGTCGAGCCGGTCCGCCGACTCGACGTGCACCGGGTGGTGCGGCACGGCGGAGCGCGCGCGGGACGCCCGGGCCGCCTCGACGATGCCGCCGATGTCCGATCCCGGCGGCAGCATCGCCAGCCCGAGCAGCGGCAGGAGCAGCAACCCGACCGCCATCACGACGGCATGACCCCGCCGCGCCGAGGCGCGCGGAGGGGCCTCGGTCGGGACGGGGAGGATATCTGGTTCTGAGTGGTTCATCGGCATAGCGGTAGGCAACCACCGTGGTGACACGGTGGTTCCCGCCGCCTTCGAGTTGCCTCAGTCGGCCGCGCCGGGGGCCGGTTCCTCAGGAAAACCCGATGCCGGGGCGTTCAGTATGGGGCCGCTCAGTACATGCCGGCGGCGCGCACTTCCCGGACTTCCGGGATATAGTGCCGCAGCATGTTCTCGATCCCCATCTTCAGGGTCGCCGTCGAGCTCGGGCAGCCGGCGCAGGCGCCCTGCATGTGCAGGGTCACGACTCCGTCCTCGTAGCCCTGGAACACGATGTCGCCGCCGTCCATGGCGACCGCCGGACGGACCCGGGTGTCGAGCAGTTCGCGGATCTGCGCGACGATCTCGGCGTTCTCTCCGGACACCTCGACTTCGTCGGCCGTCGCCGCATCCTCAACGATGGTCGGGCGTCCGGCCACGAAATGCTCCATGATGACGCCGAGCACGCCCGGCTTCATCAGGTACCATTCCTTGTCGTCGCGCTTGCTGACGCTGATGAAATCGTAGCCGAGGAAGACGCCCGTGACCCCGTCGACCTGGAAGAGCGCCTGGGCCAGAGGCGACCGCGGGGTCTCCTCCTCCGTCTTGAACTCGGCCGTGCCCGTCGCCATAACCTGCCGGCCCGGCAGGAACTTCAGCGTCGCCGGGTTCGGCGTCTCTTCGGTCTGAATGAACATGCTCGTCCTCCACGCGGTTCCGACATCGCGGCGCGCTCCCATCCGCGCCGACCACCGGACTCGCCCGCATACTTGGGAGCGCCGGCCGTGACGTCAAGCGATCCCCGCGCCGACCGGACGGCCGCGCTGCTGATGCCGCGCACCGATCCGAGCATCGCCAGCCACCTGCGGATCATGCACGACGGCGGCGAAGACGACGGCGAGCGGCCGGATCCTTCGATCCCGCCGATCAGCTGGCTGCTGGCCGGGGCCAGCAAGCACACCTCGACCCGCACATTGATCCGCGATCTGGCAGCACTGCTGTGCGATCGCGGCATGCCGCTGCTGCGCATCACCTGCTTCGTTCGCACCCTGCACCCGCAGGCCAGCGGCACCTCGGTGGTGTGGATGCGCGAGCGGCCGGACCCGCGGGCGGTGCGGGTGCTGCGCGGCATGGAGGACACCCCGGCGTTCCAGGCCAGCCCGCTGCCACTGATCTTCCAGGGAGCGGCCGCCATCCGCCGCCGGCTCGACGTGCCGGAGCAGACCCTGGACTTCCCGGTGCTGGCCGACCTGCGCGAGCTCGGGGCCACCGACTACGTCGCCATGCCGCTGGCGTTCTCCGACGGCATGATCAACTTCATCACCTGGGCGACCGATCGGCCGGGCGGCTTCAGCACCGAGGAGCTGACGGTGCTGTGGGAGCTGCTGCCGGCCTTGGCGCTGCGCATCGAGGTGATCGAGCGGCGCGAGCTCACCTCGCAGCTGCTGGAGGTGTATCTCGGCCGCCAGACCGGCCGCCGGGTGCTGGCCGGGGCGATCGCGCGCGGCGAGACCGCGTCGATCCGGGCAGCCGTCTGGTACTCCGACATCAAGGACTTCACGGTGCTGTCGGACCGGCTGCCGCGCGAGGACCTGATCGAGCTGCTGAACGGCTACTTCGAGGCCTCGGTCCAGGCGGTCGAGGAGCGCGGCGGCGAGATCCTGAAGTTCCTCGGCGACGGCATGCTGGCGATCTTTCCGGCCGAGGCCGACGACGTCCGGGACCAGGCCGGCGCCGACCGTGCGGCCTGCCACGCCGCCATGGCGGCCGCCCGCGACACCGTCAAGCTGGTGCGGGCGCTCAACCGGCGCCGTCTGCGCCAGGACAAGCCGACCGTCGACTTCGGCATCGCCCTGCACCTCGGCGAGGTCGGCTACGGCAACATCGGCGGCCTGGAGCGCCTGGACTTCACGGTGATCGGACCGGCGGTCAACCTGGCCAGCCGGATCGAGGGGCTGACCCGCGGCCTCGGCGTCCGGGTGCTGGCGTCGGCCGATTTCGCGGCGGCCGCCGGCGAGACCCTGACGCCGATGGGCCGCCACCCGGTCAAGGGCCTGTCGCACCCGGTCGAGGTGTTCGCCCCGTCCGACCTGCTGTGAGCCGGGCGTGAGCGCCGAGACCCCGGCCCCGAATCGGCCCGACGACGCCGGCGATCACGACGACCGATCCCACGACGACCGGGCAGTGGCGCGCGCCGGCATGACCATCGGCGTGCTGTCGGTGGTCGCCAAGCTGACCGCGTTCGTGCGCGAGGCGGCGATCGCCGCGGTGTACGGCCGCGGCCCCGAAGTCGACGCGTTCTTCCTGGCCCTGGCGGTGCCGGTGTTCCTGCTGGCCCTGATCGCCGGCTCGTTCCAGATCGCCCTGGTGCCGGCCTACCTGGCGCGCCGCCGCGCCGCCGGCGAGGCCGCCGCCGACTCGCTGTTCGCCGCCGCCTTCGGGCGCATGCTGCTGGTGGTGGCGGCCGGCTCGCTGGTCATGGCCGCCGCCGCCCCGGCCTACCTGCCGTGGCTGGCCCCGGCGCTGGCGCCGGACACCCTGGCGCTGACCGCCGACCTGCTGTGGATCATGACCCTGTTCGTGGTGGTCGGGGCCGCCGCGGTCGCCTGGGGCGGCGTGCTGAACGCCCGGCGCCGGTTCGCGCTGCCGGCGATCGCCCCGGCCTTCACGCCGCTGGTGATGGCGGTGCTGCTGCTCCTCGCCCGCGACAGTCTGGGCGTCGCCGCGCTGGCCTGGGGCGCTGTCCTCGGCACCGCGATCGAGGCCACCCTGGTCGGCGGCGCCCTGCGCCGGCTCGGCGGCCGCCTCTCACCGGCCGCCGGCGCCCCCGACCTGGCCCCGCTGCTGCGGCGCTGGGGGCCGATCCTGCTCGCCAACCTGCTGCTGTACGGCGCCGGCGTGCTCGACCAGATGATGGCCGCCATGCTCGGTCCCGGCTCGGCCTCGGCGATCGGCTACGGCGCCAAGCTGGTGCTGGCCGGCCTGCACGTCGCCACCCTGGCGATCGGCGTGGCGATCCTGCCGGCGTATTCCGACCAGGCGGCTTCCGGCGACCTCGCCGCCCTGCGCCGCCGGCTGCGCCGGCACGTCGCCGCGGTCGCCGCGCTGTCGGTGCCGGCGGTCGCGGCCGCCGCGGTCCTGGCCGAGCCGGTGGTGCGGCTGCTGTACCAGCGCGGCGCGTTCGGGGCCGACGACACCGCCCTGGTGTCCGACGTGCTGGTCGCCTACGCCGTGCAGCTGCCGCCCTACGCCGCCGCGGTGGTGCTGGTGCGGGCGGCGGCGGTGCTCGGGCTCGGCCGGGCGCTGGCCGGGGCGGCAGCGGCCAACCTGGTGCTGACCGTGGCGCTCAATGCCGGCTTCATGGCGGTCTGGGGGGTCGTCGGGATCGCCCTGGCGACCGCCCCGGCGTTCCTGGCCACGGCGCTGATCCTGTATGTCGCGGTGATGCGCGCTCCGGCGACCCGGACCGCCGGCTAGCCGAGGCGCTTGGCATACAAGGCCACCAGCTCCCGGCGCACCGCCGGCAGGCCGAACCGGTCCTCGACCCTGGCCCGGGCCGCCGCCCCCATCGCCCGCCGCCGAGCCGGGTCGGCCGCCAGGGCGGCCAGCGCATCGGCCAGCGCCACCGGGTCATGGGCCGGCACCAGCAGGCCGGTGACGCCGTGCTCGACCGCCTCGCGGCAGCCGGGGACGTCGGTCGCGACCGCCGGCCGGCCGCAGGCCGCGGCCTCCAGCACGCTCATGCCCAGGCCCTCGCGGTGCGACGGCAGCACCGCGATATGGGCGGCCCGCCACACGCCGGGCACGTCGGCGGTCGGGCCGGTCCATTCCAGGGCACCCTCGGCGCTCCAGGCCCGCAGCCGCTCCTCGGGGATCGCGGTCGGGCTCTCGCGGTCGGGCGCCCCGACCAGCCGGATCGCCACGGCGCCCCCGCGCCGGCGCAGCAGCCGGGCCGCCGCGGCGAGCTCGTCCAGCCCCTTCTCGCCCAGCATGCGGCCGACGAAGGCAGCGACCGGCGGCCCCTCGGGCTCCGGTTCGACAACGAAACGATCCAGGTCGACGCCGGTGCCGGGCAGCACCGCCACCGAGTCGAGCGGCCGGCCGGCCAGCCGGGCCACCGCGGCCCGGTCGTCGGCGTTCAGCACCATCGGGGTCACCGCCGGTCGGCCCAGCACCCGGCGCAGCAGCAGCGCGACCGCCGGCCGCAGCAACCGGGCCTTCAGGCTTCGGCCGGTGAACACGTGGCCGAGCCCGGGCAGCCAGGCGAACCGCGCCGGCACGCCGGCACGCTCGGCCGCCAGGGTGCCGTACAGCACCGGCTTCATCGCCACGCTCTGCACCAGGTCGGGCCGCAGCACGCGGCACAGCGCCGTCAGCTCGCCGACCGCGGTCAGGTCGGCGAGCGGGTTCAGCCCGGTGCGGTCGAGTCGCTGCAGCCGATGGACGGTGATCCCGGCGGCCGTCACCGCGGCCTCGGCCTCCGGCCCGCGCCGGCCGCAGCGGGCCGCCAGGTGCACCTCGGCCCCGGCTTCGACCAGGGCCGTGGCCAGCGCCAGGTAGTGCAGCCGGAAGAACCAGTCCTCGGCGACGATCCAGAGAACGCGCCTGCCGGTCAGCATCCGCGGCGCCCGAACCGCCTCAGGGCCGCAGGAAGCCAACGATGTCGTAGACTTCCTTGACGATCGGGCTCGCCAGCTCGCGGGCCCGCTCGCCGCCCTTGTGCAGGATCGCGTCGATGGTCGCCGGGTCGTTCGACAGCCGGCGCATCTCTTCGCCGATCGGGGCCAGAACCGAGACCGAGACCTCGGCCATGGCCTTCTTGAAGTCGCCGAAGCCGCGGCCGCCGAACTCGGCCAGCACCTGCTCCGGCGTCTGGTCGGCCAGCGCCGCGTAGATGCCGACCAGGTTGCGGGCCTCCGGCCGCTCGTCCAGCCCGGCGAGCTCGCTCGGCAGCGGCTCCGGGTCGGTCTTGGCCTTGCGGATCTTCTGGGCGATGGCGTCGGCGTCGTCGGTCATGTTGATGCGCGACATGTCGGACGGATCCGACTTGCTCATCTTCTTGGTGCCGTCGCGCAGGCTCATCACCCGGGTGGCGGTGCCGAAGATCTGCGGCTCCGGCAGCGGGAAGAAATCGACCCCGAACATCGAGTTGAAGGCCTGGGCGATGTCGCGGGTCAGCTCCAGGTGCTGCTTCTGGTCGTCGCCGACCGGCACGTGGGTGCCCTTGTAGGCCAGAATGTCGGCGGCCATCAGGTTCGGGTAGACGAACAGCCCGACCGTGGCGTTGTCGCGGTCCTTGCCGGCCTTCTCCTTGAACTGGGTCATGCGGCCGAGCCAGCCGACTCGGGCCACGCAGTTGAACACCCAGGCCAGCATCGCGTGCTCGGGCACGTAGGACTGGTTGAACAGGATGCAGTCGTCCGGATCGACGCCGCCGGCGATCATGCCGGCCGCCACCTCGCGGGTCGCCCGACGCAGCTCCGCCGGGTCCTGCGGCACGGTGATGGCGTGCTGGTCGACCACGCAGAAGATGCATTCGTAGCTCTTCTCGCGCTGCAGGAGCGCCCAGTTCCGGATCGCGCCCAGGTAATTGCCGAGGGTCAGGTTTCCGGAGGGCTGGATGCCGGAGAAGATGCGTCTCATCGTCGTTTGCTCGCGATGCGCGTGGTTGCCATGGTATCCGGCCGGGGGCGGGACCGCCGGACGGGCCCGGGTTTATCCCCGGCCGGGCCGCCGGAATCAAGGGAGACCGGAATCATGCTGCGCGTGCTCGACCACGCCAACGACCCCGGCAAGGGCCGGGACTCCGAGGACCGGGTCGGCCACCGCGCCGCCGAAGGCATCGCCTGGATCGTCGACGGCGCCACCGACATGTGCGCCACCCGGCTGTTCCCGGAGGCGCCGAGCGACGCGTTCTGGTTCGCCGACGCCGCCCACGACCTGCTGCGGACGCTGCCGGCGGGCGCGCCCGAGGCGGTGGTGGCGGCCCTGATCGACGGCCTGCGCGAGCGGGTCGAGGCGCATACCGGCGCGCCGGCCGGCCGCATCCCACCGGGCGACATGCCGAGCGCCGCCCTGACCCGCCTGCACGTCGATCCGGCCTCGAAACGGATGGTCTTCGCGTCGTTCCCGGACTGCACCGCGATCGTGCTGCCGGCCGCCGGCCCGGCGAGGCCGGTCGCGAAGGCGCCGCCGCGGCTGGACGAGCAGGCCCAGGCCCGCGCCCTGATCGCCGCCGGCGCCGAAATCCCGTCGGTGCTGCGGGCCCAGCGCGCCATGATGAACCGGCCGGACGGCTATCCGGTGCTGAGTGTGCACCCGGCGGCCGCCGCCCGGCTCGACCTCCGGACCGAGCCCGCCGCCGCCGGCACCCGGGTGCTGCTGTGCACCGACGGCTTCTACCGGCTGGTCGACATGTACGGGCTGTATGACGACGACGGGCTGATCCGCGCCGCCCTGGACGGCGGGCTGGCGGCCCTGGTCGGCCGGCTGCGCGGGTTCGAAGCCGACGCCGCCGAGAACGCCCGGTTCGGCCGCTTCAAGACCTCCGACGACGCCGCGGCCCTCTTGTTGGAGATCCAGTAAGCCTATGGATTGAGGGACCGATTCACCGGCCGCATCGATCCGATGCGATCGGATCGGGCCCTAGCCCCGCCGCCGCAGCGCCGACTTCAGCTCGGCCGGGCGGGCGGCGCCGAGCAGGGTCGCCGCCGTGCCGTACACCACCAGACCGACGGCGATCACCACCGCCAGGGCCGCGACGCCGTGGACGCTGCCGGCGGTCAGCCAGGGCTCGAGGCCGGCGGCCGCCGCCCACACCGCCGCCGCCATCGCCGCCACCGCCCCGGCGATCCGGAGCGCCCGCCGGCGCAGCCGGGCGTCCGGCCGGAAGTGCCCGCGGCGCATCAGCAGCCAGGCCAGCAGGCCGGCGTTCAGCCACGCCGACAGCGTGGTCGACAGCGCGATCCCGACATGCTGCAGGGTCGGCATCAGCAGGGCGTTGAACGCCAGATTGGCGGCCACCGCGCAGGCCGCGACCTTGACCGGGGTCGCGGTGTCGCGGCGCGCGAAGAACCCGGGCTGGAACACCTTGATCAGCACGAAGGCCGGCAGCCCGCCGGCATAGGCCGCCATCGCCGCGGCGGTCGCCAGGCTGTCCGCCGCCCCGAATTTGCCGCGCTCGAACAGCACCGAGGTCACCGGCAGCGCGATCACCGCCAGCGCCGCCGCCGCCGGCAGGGTCAGCAGCAACGCCATCTCGAGCGCCCGGTTCTGGGTGTCCCGGGCGTCGGCGTCGTGGCCGCCGCGCACCTGGCGCGACAGCATCGGCAAGAGCGCGGTGCCGATCGCCACCCCGACCACGCCGAGCGGCAGCTGCACCACCCGGTCGGCGTAATACAGGAACGACACCGAGCCGGCCGGCAGCAGCGAGGCCAGCAGCACGCCGATGAAGGCGTTGACCTGCACCACCCCGGCGCCGAGTGCCGCCGGCAGCATCAGCACCAGCAGCTGGCGGACCTCCGGGGTCAGCCGCGGCAGCCGGAACCTCGGCAGGGCGCCCTCGCGCCGGCACGCCTCGGCCAGGAACAGCGCCTGCGCCAGCCCGGCCGCCGCCACGCCCCAGGCCAGCGCGTGGCCGGGGGTCTCCAGCACGTTGGCCATGGTGGCCAGCGCGGCGATCAGGACCAGGTTCAGCAGGATCGGCGCCGCCGCCATCGCCCAGAACCGGTCCAGGCTGTTCAGGATTCCGCCCCACAGCGCCACCAGCGAGATCAGCGGCAGGTAGGGGAAGGTGATGCGGGTCAGCTCGACCGCCAGGCCGTAGCGTTCCGGCTCGTCGGCGAAGCCGGGGGCCAGCACCAGGATCACCCACGGCATCAGGATCTCGACCGCCAGCAGGAAGGCCAGCAGCACCGCCACCAGCACCGCCTGCACCTCGGCCGCGAACGCCACCGCGCGCTCCCTGCCGTCGGTCTCCAGCCGGCCGGCGAACAGCGGCACGAAGGCGACGGTCAGCGCCCCCTCGCCGGTCAGCCGGCGGAAGAAGTTCGGCAGCTGGAACGCCACGAAGAACGCGTCGGCCACCGGCCCGGCGCCGAGCAGGGCGGCGATCAGGATGTCGCGCACGAAGCCGGTGACCCGGCTGACCAGGGTGAAGCCGCCGACGGTGGCGATGGCGCGGGTCAGGGACATGGGCTGGAGGATCTACGCGATTCGGAGATCCACGGATAGCGCATGATCGCGGCGGAACCGCGGCGGGCTCACGCCGTCTTGCGCTCCTCCTCGGCCCCGAGCGCCTTCATCAGCGCCTTGCGAATGTCTTCGAGCTTGCTCTTGCTGTCGATCTTCAGGCCGAACACGTCCTTCAGGTAGAACACGTCGACGAACCGCTCGCCGTAGGTCGAGATCGAGGCCGAGTGGATCTGCACGCCGACCCCGGCGAGCGCCCGGGTCATCCGCCACAGCACCCCCGGCTCGTCGCGGCCGTTCACCTCCACCACCGTGTGGGTGACGCTGGCCTTGTTGTCGATCAGCACCCGCGGCGGCACCCTGAGCGCCCGGGTGCGGCGGCCGAGCGTCGGCTTGCGGGCCGCCAGCGCCCGGTCGACCCTGAGCGTGCCGCCGAGCGCCCGCTCGATCGCCGAGGCCAGCTTGGCGATCCGGTCCGGCCGGTCGAACGCCTTGCCGCCCTCGTCCTGGATCATGAAGGTGTCGAGCGCCATGCCGTTGGACAGTGTGAAGATCCGGGCGTCGACCACGTCGGCGCCGGTGGCGGCCATGGCGCCGGCGATCCGCGAGAACAGCCCCGGGTGGTCGGTGGCGTAGACCGTCACCTCGGTCACCGCGCGGTCCGCGTCGACCCGGGTTTCGACCGCCAGATGGGCGCCGTCCCGGGTCGCCTGGCGCACCAGCCGGGCATGCCGGGCGTGGGTGTCGGCATCGAACGCCAGCCAGTAGGCCGGATAGCCGAGTGCGGTGTGCGCCTCGACCTCGTCGGCGCTCCAGTCCGGCAGGGCGTCGGCCAGCCGCCGCTTGGCGGCGTCGATGCGGGCGGCGGTGCCGCGCCGCGCGGAGTCGCCCGACAGCGCCTCCTGGGCCCGGTAGTACAGGTCGCGCAGCAGCTGGGCCTTCCAGCCGTTCCAGACATGCGGCCCGACCCCGCGGATGTCGGCGACCGTCAGCACCAGCAGCAGCCGCAGCCGTTCCGGCGACTGCACGATTTTCACGAAGTCCTCGACCGTCTTCGGGTCGTTGACGTCGCGCTTGAAGGCGGTGTTCGACATCAGCAGGTGCCAGCGCACCAGCCAGGCGACGGTGTCGGTCTCCTCCTCGCTCATCCCGAAGCGCGGACACAGCCGCCGGGCCACCCGCTCGCCCAGCACCGAGTGGTCGCCGCCGCGGCCCTTGGCGATGTCGTGCAGGAACACCGCCACGTGCAGGGCCCGGCGCGACAGCACCTTGTGCACCACCTCGGTGGCGATCGGCGCCACCTCCTTGAGGGCGCCGGCCTCGATGTCGTGCAGCACCGACAGGCACTGCAGGGTATGCTCGTCGACGGTGTACAGGTGGTACATGTCGAACTGCATCTGCGCGACCACCCGGCCGAAATCCGGCACGAACTTGCCGAGCACCCGGGCCTCGCTCATCCGCCGCAGGATCGGGGCCGGGTTCTTGGTGCCGCACAGGATCTCCAGGAACAGCCGGTTGGCCTCGGGGTCCTTGCGCAGCTCGCCGTCGATCCGGTTCAGGTTCTGGGTGATCAGCCGCAGCGCGTGCGGGTGCACCATGGCGTTGCGGGCCTGCGCCTCGTGGAACATCCGGACGATGTTGACCGGGTCGCGGGCGAACGCCTCGTCGTCGGCCACGGTGATGCGGTCGGCGGCGATCCGGAAGTCGCCGAACCGCTCCTCGGTCAGCAGCCTCGGCAGCCGGATCCAGGGGCGCCGCCGCTTGTGCTGCGCCTCGATGGCGGCGCAGAAGATCCGGGTCAGGTCGCCGACGTCCTTGGCGGTCAGGTAGTAGTGCTTCATGAACCGCTCGACCGCGACCGCGCCGGCGTGGTCGGTATAGCCGAGCCGCTCGGCGATCACCGGCTGCATCTCGAAGGTCAGCCGCTCCTCGGCCCGGCCCGACAGGTAGTGCAGCCAGCAGCGGATGGTCCACAGCAGCTTCTGGGCCTTGGCGAAGCGCCTTGCCTCGCCCAGGGTCAGCACGCCGCGGTCGACCAGCCGGGTGACGTCGTCGACCCGGTAGACGTACTTGCCGATCCAGAACAGGGTGTGCAGGTCGCGCAGGCCGCCCTTGCCGTCCTTGACGTTCGGTTCGACAACGTAACGGGAATCGCCGAGCCGCTGGTGGCGCTCGTCGGACTCCTGCAGCTTGGCCTCCACGAAGTCGAGCGGCGAGCCGGCCGCGAACTCCTTGTCGAAGGCCTGCCGCAGCTCCCCGTACAGGGTCTCGTCGCCCCACAGGAACCGCGATTCCAGCAGCGCGGTGCGGATGGTCGCGTCGGCCTTGGCCTGGCGGATGCATTCGTCGCACGACCGGGTCGAGTGCCCGACCTTCAGGCCGAGGTCCCACAGCAGGTACAGCAGGTACTCGACGATCTGCTCGCCGCGCGGGGTCTGCTTGTAGGGCCGCAGGAACAGCAGGTCGACGTCGGACTGCGGTGCCATCTCGCCGCGCCCGTAGCCGCCGACCGCCGCGATGGCGATGCGTTCGGCCGTGGTCGGGTTGGTCGCCGGATACTCGCGCTCGGTGGCCAGCCGGGCCGCCGCCTCGATCAGCCGGTCCATCAGCCAGGCGTTCTGGCGCACGCAGGCGGCGCCGTCGTTGCTGGCCTCGAACCGCCGGCGGATCTCGGCGGTGCCGTCGGCCAGCGCGGTCTTCAGGCGTGCCAGGACCGCCGCGCGCCGTCGCACGCCGTCGTCTTCGCCGGCCGCGATCGACTCCATGTCGGCGGTCAGCGCCGCCGCGTCGCAGATCGCCCGGGCGTTCGGCACGCGCTTGCGCACCACCACGAGGTCGGCGACGTCGCCCGGCTCGCCGCCAGGACCGGCATCCGCGGCTCCGGCGTCGGCATCTCTCAGGGTCTCGATCTCCGACACCGACTCGGTGGCGACCATGAATCCTCCGGCAAATCGATCCGCGCGAGCATAGGGCCAGCGCCCGCCGCCGTCACCCGGCCGCCGACCCCCGCGAACCGCTTGCGGCGGCCCCGCGAATCCCCGAGGCTCGCCGGCAAGCGAGGATCGGAGGGCATCCGGGTGGCGACGCAGCGGGCGGACGTGGTGATCATCGGCGGTGGGGCCGTCGGCTCGGCAGCCGCCTACTTCCTGGCCGCCGAGGCCGGATTCGGCGGCAGCGTGGCGGTGGTCGAGCGCGACCCGACCTATGCCCGCGCCTCGACGCCGCTGTCGGCGGGCGGCATCCGCCAGCAGTTCTCGATCCTCGAGAACGTCGAGATCGGCCTGTTCGCCCGCGACTTCGTGGCCCGCGCCGGCGAGCTGCTGGCGGTCGACGGCGAAGCGCCCGACCTCGGCTTCGTCGAGGGCGGCTACCTGTTCCTGTCGACGCCGGAGGGCCGCGCGGTGCTGGCCGAGAACCACGCCGTGCAGACCGGCGCCGGCGCCGCCATCGCCTGGCTGGAGCCGGATGCGCTCACCACCCGCTTCCCCTGGCTGAACGCCGAGGGCCTGGCGGCCGGCAGCTTCGGCGAGCGCGGCGAGGGCTGGCTCGACCCCAGCACCCTGCTGCAGTCCTTCAAGCGCAAGGCCCGGTCGCTCGGCGCCGAGTACCGCACCGACGAGGTGGTGGCGATCGAGCGCGGCGCCGCCGGCGTCGAGGCGGTCCGGCTGGCCTCGGGCGATCGGATCGAATGCGGAACGGTATTGATCGCAGCCGGCGCCAATTCCGGCGCGGTGGCCGGGCTGGCCGGGGTCGCGCTGCCGGTCGGGCCGCGCATCCGCACGGTCTACCAGTTCGACTGCCGCGAGCCGCTGCCGCGCCTGCCGCTGACCATCGACCCGAGCGGGGCCTGGGTCCGCCCCGAGGGCGCCGGCTACATCTGCGGCATTTCGCCGCCCGAGGAGGACGACCCGGAGAGCTGGGCGATCGAGGTCGACTGGCGCTGGTTCGAGGACACGGTGTGGCCGGCCCTGGCGCAACGCATACCGGCGTTCGAGGCGATCAAGCTGACCGGCGCCTGGGCCGGGCCGTACGACTACAACGCGCTCGACCAGAACGCGGTGATCGGCCGGCACCCGGAGATCCCCAACCTGCTGTTCGCCACCGGGTTCTCGGGCCACGGCCTGCAGCAGGCGCCGGCCGCCGGCCGCGCCGTCACGGAGCTGGTCGTCCATGGCGGCTACCGGAGCATCGACCTCACCCGTTTCGGTATCGAACGGATCATCGAGGGCCGGCCGCTGAAGGAAAAGAACGTGGTGTAGGCGGCGGACGGCCCGGCACACCCCCTCTCTCCCTCCATTGGGTGCATGCGGCTCACGCCTCGGCGAGGTCCAGCCGCCGCTCGATGCGTTCGACCCGGCCGTCCAGCCGGTCCAGCCGGCGGTTCACGCCAGCGATCCCCTCTTCCACGCCGGTCGTCCGTCGTTTGAGATCGCCGACATCCTCGCGCAGCAACTGCACGCTGGCGTCGAGACGGCGGAGATATTCCAGAACGAGGCTCTCGTGAGAGGCGGCCATGTCACGCCTCCGCGAGGTCGAGGCGTCGCTCGATACGATCGACGCGTTCGTCCAGACGGTCCAGACGGCGGTTCACGCCGACCAGCCCCTCCTCGACGCTGAGTACCCGTCGGCTCAGAGCGACGATGCCCTCCTCGACGCCGGACATCCGGCGCTTCAGGTCGATCAGGTCCTCTCGCATCTCCTGCTGCCCCCTGTCGAGGCGACGGAGGTACTGCAGGACGAGGTTGTCGGGCTCGCGGGCCATGGCCGGATCCTATCACGGGTGCGGGTCACCGCCGCCTATGAAAGGTCCAGCGCCGTTTCACCCGTCGGCCAGCCTGGCCTTCAGCGCGTACAGCGCCTCCAGCGCCTGGCGCGGGGTCAGCTCGTCGGGATTGAGGCCGGCGAGCGCCTCCTCGACCGGGCTCGGGCCGGCCTCGGCGACCGACACGGTCATCGAGGTCGGGCGGGCCGCCGAGAACAGCGGCAGGTCCTCCATCAGGTCGCGCGGCGCCGCCCCCTGCTCGCCGGATTCCAGGCGGTGCAGCACCTCCTCGGCGCGCGCCACCACCGCCGCCGGCAGCCCGGCCAGCTTGGCGACGTGGATGCCATAGGAGCGGTCGGCCGCCCCGGCAACGACCTCGTGCAGGAACACCACGTCGCCCTTCCACTCCTTGACCGCCATGGTGTGGCAGCTCAGCGCCGCCAGCCGCTCGGCCAGCGCCGTCAGCTCGTGGTAGTGGGTGGCGAACAGCGCCCGGCAGCGGTTGCTCTCGTGCAGGCTCTCGACCGTCGCCCAGGCGATCGACAGGCCGTCGAAGGTCGCGGTGCCGCGGCCGATCTCGTCCAGGATCACCAGCGCCCGCGGCCCCGCCTGGTTCAGGATCGCCGCGGTCTCGACCATCTCGACCATGAAGGTCGAGCGGCCGCGCGCCAGGTCGTCGGCGGCCCCGACCCGGCTGAACAACCGGTCGACCACGCCGATCCGCGCGCTCGCCGCCGGCACGTAGCTGCCGGTCTGGGCCAGCACCGCGATCAGCGCGTTCTGCCGCAGGAAGGTCGACTTGCCGGCCATGTTCGGACCCGTAACGAGCCAGACCCGGTCGTCCGGGCCGAGCCGGCAGTCGTTGGCGACGAACCCGCCCGGCCCTTCCGGCAGGGTCGCCTCGACCACCGGGTGGCGGCCGGCCACCACCTCGAATTCCAGCCCGTCGTCGACCGCCGGCCGGCACCAGTCGCGCGCCGCCGCCAGCTCGGCCAGCGCGGCCGCCACGTCGAGCCGGGCCAGCGCCGCCGCCGCCAGCCCGATCGGCCCGGCCCGCTCCAGCACCTGGGCGGCCAGCGCCCGGAACACCTCCTGCTCGAGCGCCAGCGCCTTGTCGGCGGCGGTCGAGACCTCGCGCTCCAGCTCGCCGAGCTCGACGGTGGTGAAGCGCACCGCGTTGGCCATGGTCTGGCGGTGGATAAAGCCGTCGCGCCCCATCAGCTTGTCGGCGTGGGTGGCGGTGACCTCGACGAAATAGCCGAGCACGTTGTTGTGCTTGACCTTCAGCGAGGCGATCCCGGTGTCGCCGGCGTAGCGGGCCTGCAGGGCGGCGATCATCCGCCGGCTCTCGTCGCGCAGCGCCTTCAGCCGGTCGAGCTCGGGCTCGTAGCCGGCGGCGACGAAACCGCCGTCGCGGGCCAGCAGCGGCAGCTCCTCGGCCAGCGCCCGCCCGAGGGTCCCGACCAGCGCGTCGTGGCCGCCGAGCTCGTCCAGCGCCTCGACCACGGCCGGCGGCGGCGGCTCCAGCGGCCCGGTGCCGGCAACCGCCGACCGCACCGCCGGCACCTCCAGCAGCGCGTCGCGGATCGCCGCGAGGTCGCGCGGGCCGCCCCGCTCCAGCGCCAGCCGCGACAGCGCCCGGTCGACGTCGGGGATCCGCCGCAGGGTCTCGCGGAGATCGTTCCGGGCCCGCGACGACGTCACGAAGAACTGCACGGCGTCGAGCCGGCGGTCGATCGCGGCGGGATCGGTGAGCGGCGCCGCCAGCCGGGCCGCCAGCAGCCGGGCGCCGGCCCCGGTGACGGTGCGGTCGAGCACCGCCAGCAGGCTGCCGCGGCGCTCGCCGGCCAGGGTCCGGGTCAGCTCCAGGTTGCGGCGGGTGGCGGCGTCGATCTCCATCAGCCCGCCCGGGCTCCAGCGCCGCAGCGCCGCCAGTCGCGGCAGCCTGCCCTTCTGGGTCAGCTCCAGGTAGTCGACCAGCGCCCCGGCGGCCCCCAGCTCGGCCCGGCCGAACGCCCCGAAGCCGTCGAGTGCCGCGACCCCGTACAGCGCCTCCAGGCGACGGCGGCCGTTCTCGCTGTCGAACCGGCTGCCCGGCAACACCGACGCCACCGCCCGCCACTCGCCGAGCGCGGCCCGGGCCGCCGGATCCTGGTCGAGCCGCTCGGACACCAGCAGCTCGGCCGGGGCCAGCCGGGCCAGCGCCGCCTCCAGCCCGCGGCCGTCGACCGGCTGGGCCTGGAAGTCGCCGGTCGACATGTCGACCCAGGCCAGCCCCAGGCCGCCGCCGGCCTCGGCCAGCGCCGCCAGGTAGTTGTGGCGGCGGGCGTCCAGCAGGCTGTCCTCGGTCAGGGTGCCGGGGGTGACGATCCGCACCACGGCGCGCCGGACCACCGACTTGCCGCCGCGCTTCTTGGCCTCGGCCGGGTCCTCGGTCTGCTCGCACACCGCCACCCGGTGGCCCTGGCGGATCAGCCGGGCGAGGTAGGATTCGGCGGCATGGTGCGGCACCCCGCACATCGGGATCGGCTCGCCCTGGTGCTGGCCGCGCCTGGTCAGCGTGATGTCGAGGGCCCGGGCGGCGGCCACCGCGTCGTCGAAGAACAGCTCGTAGAAGTCGCCCATCCGGTAGAACAGCAGGCAGTCCGGATGCTCGCGCTTGACCTGGAAGAACTGCGCCAGCATCGGGCTGGCGCCGTCCAGCAGGGCGTCGTAGTCGGGTCCGGCGTCGCGGGAGTCGGTCTCGGGGGCGGTCGCGCTCACGGGTCGTCGTCTGCCAGTCAGGTCTGCTCTTGGGGAACCGCCGGTCGTGGTTGCCGGGCGGCGCTGCAGCCTACCATGCCGATACGGACGGTCACCATCGCGCCGGATCGCCCTTTTCGCGGAACCGGCCGCCCGCTACGGTTAATCGAGAGGCGCGTTACGACGCCGGGAGGAGACGCCGCCCCGCTCGCTGCGAAGCGGTTCGCAGTGGAGGGGCGTCCGCGAGGAGCGAGATGGAAACCGACAAGAACACCATGGCCCGGGACGCGCTGCTGTTCCACTCGACCGGACGGCCGGGCAAGATCGAGATCACCCCGACCAAGCCGCTGACCACCCAGCGCGAGCTGTCGCTCGCCTACTCGCCGGGGGTCGCGGTGCCATGCCTGGAGATCGAGAAGAACCCGGCGACGGCCTACGACTACACCAGCCGCGGCAACGTGGTGGCGGTGATCTCCAACGGCACCGCCGTGCTCGGGCTCGGCGACATCGGGGCGCTGGCCTCCAAGCCGGTGATGGAAGGCAAGGCGGTGCTGTTCAAGCGCTTCGCCGACGTCGACGGGATCGACCTGGAGGTCGACACCAAGGACGTCGACGAGTTCGTCAACTGCGTGCGCTTCCTGGGCCCCAGCTTCGGCGGCATCAACCTCGAGGACATCAAAGCGCCGGAGTGCTTCATCATCGAGCAGCGGCTCAAGGAGCTGCTCGACATCCCGGTGTTCCACGACGACCAGCACGGCACCGCGATCATCGCCGCCGCCGGGCTGATCAACGCCCTGCACCTGACCGGCCGCGACATCAAGGAGACCCGGCTGGTGGTCAACGGCGCCGGGGCGGCGGCGATCGCCTGCGTCGAGCTGCTCAAGGCCATGGGCATGCCGCACGACAACGTCATGCTGTGCGACACCCGCGGGGTGATCTACCAGGGCCGCACCCAGGGCATGAACCAGTGGAAGTCGGCGCACGCGGTGGTCACCGACCGCCGCACCCTGGCCGAGGCGCTGGACGGCGCCGACGTGTTCTTCGGGCTGTCGGCCAAGGGCGCGGTGACCCAGGACATGGTCCGCTCCATGGGTCCGCAACCGATCATCTTCGCGATGGCCAACCCGGACCCGGAGATCACCCCGGAGGAGGTCAAGGCGGTCCGCGAGGACGCGATCATCGCCACCGGCCGGTCGGACTACCCGAACCAGGTCAACAACGTGCTCGGGTTCCCGTACATCTTCCGCGGCGCGCTCGACGTGCGGGCCTCGGAGATCAACGAGGCCATGAAGATCGCCGCCGCCCAGGCGCTGGCCGCGCTGGCCCGCCAGGACGTCCCGGACGAGGTCGACGCCGCCTATTCCGGCCGGCGCCTGCATTACGGCCGCGAGTACATCATCCCCGCCCCGTTCGACCCGCGCCTGATCGTGCACGTGTCGTCGGCGGTCGCCCGGGCGGCCATGGAGACTGGCGTCGCCCGCCGGCCGATCGAGGACATGGAGGCGTATCACGCCGCCCTGAGCGCGCGGCTCGACCCGACCGCCGGCAGCCTGCAGCGGATCCTCGACACCATCCGCAAGACGCCGAAGCGCGTGGTGTTCGCCGAGGGCGAGGAGGAGAAGACGATCCGGGCCGCGGTCGCCTTCCAGGGCGGCGGCTACGGCGTGCCGATCCTGATCGGCCGCGAGGAGCGGATCCGCGACACCATCGCCGAGATGGGCATCGCCGGTGCCGACCAGCTCGAGATCCACAACGCGAGGCTGTCCCGCTTCAATCAAAAGTACATCGAGTTCCTGTACAAGCGGCTGCAGAGGAAGGGCGCGCTGCAACGGGACTGCCAGCGGATGGTCAACCAGGACCGCAACGTGTTCGCCGCCTGCATGGTGGCGACCGGCGACGCCGACGCCATGGTCACCGGGCTGACCCGGTCCTTCGGCGTCGCGGTCGACGACATCACGCGGGTCATCGACGAGCGCCCGAACGAGCTGCTGATGGCGCTCACCATGGTGATCGTGCGGGGCCGCACGGTGTTCATCGCCGACACCAACGTGCACGAGCTGCCGAGCTCGGAACAGCTCGCCGACATCGCCTGCCAGGCGGCCGCCAAGGCCCGGTCGTTCGGCCACGAGCCGCGGGTCGCCCTGATGTCGTTCTCGAACTTCGGCAACCCGCTGCGCGAGAAGGCCGAGCGGATCCGGCACGCGGTCGAGGTTCTCGACTCGCGCGACGTGGACTTCGAGTACGACGGCGAGATGTCGGCCGACGTGGCGCTCGACCCGGAGGTGCGCAAGCACTACCCGTTCTGCCGCCTCAGCGGCCCGGCGAACGTGCTGGTCATGCCGGCCCTGCACTCGGCCAACATCTCCTACAAGCTGCTGCAGCGCTTCGGCGGCGGCTCGGTGATCGGGCCGATCCTGATGGGGCTGGAGAAACCGGCGCAGATCGTCCAGATGGGCGCCACGGTGTCCGATCTGGTGAACGCGGCGGCGATTGCGGCACACGAGGCGACCATCGCCTGACCGCCGCCGCGGATCGACGGCCGGGCGGGCACGGAGTGGAGAGACCATGACCGACGACCGCCCGGTCGACCCCGAAGAGCCTGCCGCCGGGCCGGCCGGCGAGGTCGGTACCGCCGCCACGGTGCGGGTGGCGGCGGCGCGGGCCGCCATCATGCTGATCCTGCCGACGGCGGTCGCGCTGCTGGTCCTGACGGCGCTGGACGCCTTGCCGCCGTTGCACGCGCTGGCCGCGCTGGCCGCGGTGGCCGGCGGGGTATTCCTGCTGGTGCGCCGGCACTTTGCCGCGCTGGCGGTGGTCCGGCGCCGACTCGACGAGCGGGTCGCCGCCGACGACCTGCGCGCTGCCATGTCCGACGGCCGCGACGCCCTCGATGCGGTCGGCGAGGCCGGCCCGGTCGCCGACCTGGCCCTGGCGCTCGAGCGGGCCGATCGCCGCACGCTCGACTGGATGGCCCGGGCCACGGCGCTGTCCGAGGCCCGGGCCCTGGTGATCGATTCGATCCCGGACCCGCTGCTGCTGATCGACGAGCGCGGCCGCGTCTCGCAGGCCAACCGCGAAGCCCGCCGCCAGCTCGGCCGGCAGATCGTCGACCGCGACCTGTCGACCGTGCTGCGTCACCCGGAGATCCTGGCGACGGTGCGCCGGGCGCTGGCCGGCGGCCCGGGCGGCGACGTCGAGATCGGCCTGGCGGCGCCGGTGGAGCGGGTGTTCAACGTCCGCGTCGAGTCCCTGAACAAGGGCGGGCCCGGCGGCGCCGCCGCCCTGATGCTGTTCGTCGACCTGTCGTCGATCCGGCGCGCCGAGCAGATGCGCGTCGACTTCGTCGCCAACGTCAGCCACGAGCTGCGCACCCCGCTCGCCACCCTGCTGGGGTTCATCGAGACCCTGCAGGGCCCGGCCCGCGACGACGCCGAGGCGCGCGACCGGTTCCTGGACATCATGAAAGCCCAGGGCAACCGGATGAGCCGGCTGGTCCAGGACCTGCTGTCGCTGTCGCGGATCGAGACCAACGAGCACAGGCCGCCGTCGGACCGGGTGGCTCTGGGTCCCCTGCTGGAGGGCGTGAAGGCCACCCTCGACCTGGAAGCCCGGCGCAAGGACATGGCCGTGCGCCTGGACGCCGACCCGGCCCTGCCGGCGGTGATCGGGGCCGAGGACGAACTGGCCCAGGTCGCCCAGAACCTGCTGGACAACGCCATCAAGTACGGCCGCCCGGGAACCGAGATCACGGTGTCGGCGCGACCGGCCGACCGGCTGCCGGCGAGCTTTCCCGGCGGCCCGGGTGCCGCCGCCGTGGCGATCTCGGTCCGCGATCGCGGCGACGGCATCCCGGCCGAGCACATCCCGCGCCTGACCGAACGGTTCTACCGGGTCGACACCGCCCGCTCGCGCGAGCTCGGCGGCACCGGCCTGGGCCTGGCCATCGTGAAGCACATCGTCAGCCGGCACCGCGGGGCGCTGGCGATCCAGTCGACGCCCGGCGAGGGCAGCGTGTTCACGGTCTACATCCCGGCGGCCGGGGCGGAATCATGGCCGAGCGGCGCGACCGCCGCCTGACCGGTCCCGGCCGGATCCGCGGCTCTCCGGTGCCGTCATAAAACTTTCATCGATCTGTCTTAAATCCTTTGTCGCCTGGCCGGTAGTTGTCCGCCTGCCAGGGGGGCCTGCAGGGGACCCGTGGCTGACCCGAACCTCCCTAGCGAGAGACTGGAGGACCCCAATGACGACTTCTTTCGGTAAGGTGGCCGCGATCGCCGCGCTCGGCGTGTTCGCGATGGCCGCGCAGGCCGAGGCCCGCGATCAGATCCGCATCGTCGGGTCGTCCACCGTGTTCCCGTTCGCCACGGTCGTCGCCGAGAACTTCGGCAAGTCGAGCGGCTTCAAGACCCCGGTCATCGAGTCGACCGGCTCCGGCGGCGGCCTGAAGCTGTTCTGCCAGGGCGTCGGCACCGAGCATCCGGACATCACCAACTCGTCGCGCCGGATCAAGAAGTCCGAGGTCGAGCTGTGCGGCAAGAACGGCGTCGAGAGCATCACCGAGATCAAGATCGGCTTCGACGGCATCGTGCTCGCCAATTCCAAGAAGGCGCCGCACTACACCCTGACCCGCGAGCAGATCTTCCTGGCGCTGGCCAAGGAAGTGCCGGTCGACGGCAAGCTGGTCGCGAACCCGTACACCAAGTGGTCGCAGATCGACAAGTCGCTGCCGGATGAGGACATCGAGGTGCTCGGCCCGCCGCCGACCTCGGGCACCCGCGACGCCTTCGTCGAGCTGGTCATGGAGCACGCCGCCGAGCAGCTGCCGGTGGTCAAGGACCTGAAGAAGTCGGACAAGAAGCGCTTCAAGCAGGTCTTCGGCTCGATGCGCGAGGACGGCAAGTTCATCGAGGCCGGCGAGAACGACAACCTGATCGTCCAGAAGCTCGAAGCCAACCCGCACGCGCTGGGCATCTTCGGCTTCTCGTTCCTCGACCAGAACTCGGACAAGATCCAGGGCTCGACCGTCGAGGGCGCCGACCCGACCTTCGACAAGATCGCCGACGGCTCCTACCCGGTGTCGCGCTCGCTGTTCTTCTACGTGAAGAACGCCCATGTCGGCGTCATTCCGGGCATCAAGGAGTACATCGCCGAGTTCACCGCCGACAAGGCGAACGGCCAGGAGGGCTACCTGACCGACAAGGGCCTGATCCCGCTGCCGGAGGCCGAGCGCAAGAAGTACGAGGAAGCGGGCGCCACGCTCACCAAGCTGGTGCTCTGATCCCCGGCGGATCGACCGGCGGCCGGAATTGTCCCGGCCGCCGGTTTGTCCCTTCCCGGCCGGCCGGACTGCCCGACGGTTTTCTTTGACGCCTTGCCCCGCACTCCGTACCAGCATTCGTTCGTGACGTTTCGACACCACGCCGACCCCCTGGGACCGCCCGGCCGAAGCGCCGGCGGCCGCCCGCCACGCGCGCCCCGGCAAGGGAACCCCCCATGCAGAGCACGATCCTGATCCTCGCCCTGGTCGGTCTGGCGGTCGTCGGCTACGCCATGGGCCGGGCCCGCGCCCTGGTGGTCTCGCGGGGGCTCGCCCCGCTGCACTCGCTGCCGAGCTACTACGGCCTCTACGTGGCCCTGTGGGCGGCCTTGCCGGCGCTGCTGGTGCTGGCCGCCTGGCTGATCGCCGAGCCCAGGATCGTCGAGGCGGTCGTGCTAGCCGGCCTGCCGCAGGGCACGCTCGACGGCCTGCCGCCGGAGCGCGTCGGCCTGCTGCTCAACGACATCCGGAACACCGCGTTCGGCAACATCGCCAGCCGCAAGGACGACCCGGTCGTCGAGGCCGCCGCCGAGCACCTGGCGAGCCTGCATGCCACCGGTTCCGTCCTGATGGCGATCGCCAGCCTGGCGGTCGCGGCCGCCGGGCTGTGGCTGGCGCGGCGGCGGATCGCGCCGCAGCTGCGCGCCCGCAACGCGGTCGAGCGTACCGTCCACGTCATCCTGATCCTGTCGTCGCTGATCGCCATCCTGACGACCGCCGGCATCGTGCTGTCGCTGCTGTTCGAGAGCTGGCGGTTCTTCACCAAGGTGCCGGTCTGGGACTTCCTGTTCGGCCTGAACTGGAGCCCGCAGACGGCGCTGCGGGCCGACCAGGTCGGGTCGTCCGGCGCGTTCGGCGCGGTCCCGCTGATCGCCGGCACCATGCTGATCACGTTCATCGCCATGCTGGTCGCCGCCCCGGTCGGGCTGATGTCGGCGATCTACATGGCGGAGTACGCCGACCCGCGGTTCCGCGCGATCGCCAAGCCGGTCCTGGAGATCCTCGCCGGCATCCCGACCGTGGTGTACGGGTTCTTCGCCGCCCTGACGGTCGCACCGTTCATCCGCGGCTGGGGCGAGGCGTTCGGCCTGGACGTGTCGTCGGAGAGCGCCCTCGCCGCCGGCATGGTCATGGGCATCATGATCATCCCGTTCGTGTCGTCGCTGTCCGACGACGTGATCAACGCGGTGCCGCAGTCGCTGCGCGACGGCTCCTACGCGCTCGGCGCGACCAAGTCGGAGACCATCACCAGCGTGATCGTGCCGGCCGCCCTGCCGGGCATCGTCGGCGCCCTGCTGCTGGCGGTCAGCCGGGCGATCGGCGAGACCATGATCGTGGTGATGGCGGCCGGGCTGTCGGCCAGGCTCACGATCAACCCGCTGGAGGCGGTCACCACGGTGACCGTGCAGATCGTCACCCTGCTGGTCGGCGACCAGGAGTTCGACAGCGCCAAGACCCTGTCGGCCTTCGCCCTCGGCCTGCTGCTGTTCGTGATCACCCTCGGCCTCAACGTGATCGCGCTCGGCGTGGTCAGAAAGTACCGGGAAAAGTATGACTGACGCCGCCACCACCCCGCCCGATCCGGCGGCCATCCGGCGCCCGGTCCTGACCGGCCCCCACCTGGCCCGCCGCTATGCCGCCGAGCGCCGGTTCCGGCTGTACGGGCTGGCCGGCATCGCGTTCGCCGGGCTGATGCTGCTGCTGCTGGTCGGCAGCATCGTCCAAAAGGGCTACTCGGCGTTCTGGCAGACCTACATGGAGATCGAGGTCGCGTTCCCGGCGGTCCAGACCCTGAACCCCGACGGCGGCGCCCCGACCGAGGAACAGATCCGCCGCAGCGACTACCTGACGCCGCTGCGCGACGCCCTCAAGGAGCAGTTCCCGGAGGCCGCCGGCGACCGCAAGCAGCGCCGCATGCTGTACGGCCTGGTCTCGCCGGGCGCCGACCTGGCGCTGCGCGACATGGTGTTGGCCGACCGTTCGCTGCTGGGCCGGCGGGCGTCGGTCTGGATCAAGGTGTCCGACGACGTCGACAGCCTGGCCAAGGGCCATATCCGCCGCGACGTGCCGGAGGCCAACCGCCGGATCAACGACACCGAGCTCGGCTGGTTCGACACCCTCGACAAGGCCGGCCGCATCGAGGCCCGGTTCAACGTCGACCTGTTCACCCACGGCGACAGCCGCGAGCCGGTGGAAGCCGGCATCTACGGCGCCCTGATGGGCTCGATCCTGACCCTGACGGTAACCCTGCTGGTGTCGTTTCCGATCGGGGTGATGGCGGCGGTCTACCTCGAGGAGTTCGCGCCGAAGAACCGGCTGACCGACGTCATCGAGGTGAACATCAACAACCTCGCGGCGGTGCCGTCGATCGTGTTCGGCCTGCTCGGCCTGGCGGTGTTCCTGAACTTCTTCGGGCTGCCGCGCTCGGCGCCGCTGGTCGGCGGCCTGGTGCTGGCGCTGATGACCCTGCCGACCATCATCATCGCCGCCCGCTCGGCCCTGAAGGCGGTGCCGCCGTCGATCCGCGAGGCGGCGCTGGGGCTCGGCGCCTCGCCGCTGCAGGTGGTGACCCACCACGTGCTGCCGCTGGCGATGCCCGGGATCCTGACCGGCACCATCATCGGCATGGCCCAGGCGCTCGGCGAGACCGCGCCGCTGCTGATGATCGGGATGGTGGCGTTCATCGTCGACATCCCGCAGGGCTTCACCGACCCGGCGACCGTCCTGCCGGTGCAGATCTACCTCTGGGCCGACAGCCCGGAACGCGCCTTCGTCGAGCGCACCTCGGCCGCCATCCTGGTGCTGCTCGGCTTCCTGGTCGTGATGAACGCGCTGGCCGTGCTGCTGCGCAAGCGCTTCGAACGCCGCTGGTAAGGGAGAGCCCGATGTCCGACGCCACCCAGGTCGCCACCCCGGCGGCAGGCGCCCCGAAAGCCGAGGCAACCGGAGCGTCCACGGTCGCACCGGGCGCCCAGGCCGCGCCGGCGGCCGTCAAGATCGTCGCCCGCGACGTCAACGTGTTCTACGGCGAGAAACACGCCCTGAAGCACGTCGACCTCGACATCAACGAGAACGAGGTGACGGCGCTGATCGGCCCGTCCGGCTGCGGCAAGTCGACCTTCCTGCGCTGCCTGAACCGCATGAACGACGTGATCGACATCTGCCGGGTGACCGGCTCGATCACCCTCGACGGTTCCGACGTCTACGACCCGTCGCTCGACGTCGTGCAGCTGCGCGCCCGGGTCGGCATGGTGTTCCAGAAGCCGAACCCGTTCCCGAAGTCGATCTACGACAACGTCGCCTACGGCCCGCGCATCCACGGCATCGCCCGCAGCAAGAGCGAGCTCGACGCGATCGTCCACCACAGCCTGGAGCGCGCCGGCCTGATCAAGGAGGTGCACGACCGGCTCGACCAGCCGGGCACCGGCCTGTCCGGCGGCCAGCAGCAGCGGCTGTGCATCGCCCGCGCGATCGCGGTCAATCCCGAGGTCATCCTGATGGACGAGCCGTGCTCGGCGCTCGACCCGATCGCGACCGCCAAGATCGAGGAGCTGATCGACGAGCTGCGCGAGAACTTCACGATCGTCATCGTCACCCACTCGATGCAGCAGGCCGCCCGGGTGTCGCAGCGCACCGCGTTCTTCCACCTCGGCGACCTGGTCGAGGTCGGCGACACCGAGCAGATATTCACCAATCCCCGGGACAGCCGGACCCAGGGCTACATCACCGGCCGTTTCGGCTGACCCGGCGACCCGACGCGAGGACACGCACCATGGCGGACCAACACATCGTCAAGCAGTTCGACGAGGAGCTGGACGAGATGCGGGCGACCATCGCCCAGATGGGCGGGATGGTCGAGCAGCAGATGACCAACGCCATCATGGCCATCAGCCGGCGCGACGAGGTCATGGCGAAGCGCTGCCAGGAGGCCGATTCCGAGATCGACGCCATGGAGGACAAGATCGAGGCGCTGACCACCCGCATGCTGGCGCTGCGCCAGCCGGTGGCGCTCGACCTGCGGGCGATCCTGGCGGCCCTGAAGATCGCCCACAACCTGGAGCGCATGGGCGACTACGCCAAGAACGTCGCCAAGCGCGCCTCGGCGCTGGCCCAGCTGCCCGAGGTCGGTCCGGTCAACGGCATCGTCCGGATGGGCCGGCTGACCCACGGCATCATCAAGGACGTCCTGGACGCCTACGCCGAACCGAACGTCGACAAGGCGGTCGCGGCGTGGACCCGCGACCAGGAAATCGACCAGATGTACAACAGCCTGTTCCGCGAGCTCCTCACCTACATGATGGAGGATCCGCGCAACATCACGGCCTGCGCGCATCTGCTGTTCGTCGCCAAGAACATCGAGCGGATCGGCGACCACGCCACCAACATCGCCGAGACCGTGTACTTCCAGGAGAAGGGCACCCGGCTCGAGGGCCTGCGGCCGAAGAGCGACCGCACCAGCTACGCGGTCGTCGAGCCGCCGGAGGCCGATGAGGCGATCTGAGGAGGCACCGTCGAGCATGACCATGAAGCCGCTGATCCTGATCGTCGAGGACGAGGCCCCGATCGTCACCCTGCTGCGCTACAACCTGGAGCGCGAGGGGTTCCGGGTGATCGAGGCGAGCGACGGCGAGGAGGCCCTGCTGCTGGCCGCCGAGCGCAAGCCCGACCTGGTCCTGCTGGACTGGATGCTGCCGCTGTTGTCCGGCATCGAGGTCTGCCGGCGCCTGCGCCGGGCCGCCGATTCCCGCAACGTGCCGATCATCATGCTGACCGCGCGCGGCGAGGAGGGCGACCGGGTGCGCGGCCTGAACTCCGGCGCCGACGACTACGTGACCAAGCCGTTCAGCCCGTCCGAGCTGGTCGCCCGGGTGCGGGCGGTGCTGCGCCGGGCCCGGCCGTCGACCGACGAGGAGACCCTGCGCTACGGCGACCTGCTGATGGACCTCGCCTCGCACCGGGTGAAACGCAGCGACCGCGACATCCACCTCGGCCCGACCGAGTTCCGGCTGCTGCGCCACTTCCTGGAGCACCCGGGCCGGGTGTTCTCGCGCGAGCAGCTGCTGGACACGGTCTGGGGCCCGGACGTCTACGTCGAGCCGCGCACCGTCGACGTGCACATCCGCCGCCTGCGCAAGGCCCTGAACGCCGAGCAGGACGACGACCTGATCCGCACCGTCCGCTCGGCCGGCTACGCCCTCGACGCCGCCGGCGCGCTGGCCTGACCGGTCAGAGCGCCGCCAGCGCGGCCCCGTAGGCGGCCAGCGCGGCGGCCCCGAAGCAGCAGAACGTCACCCGCTGGACCCGCGGCTCGCCGGCCAGCACCTCGGCCACGGTGGCGACGGCGATCCGCGTCGCGTCCTCCAGCGGGTAGCCGTAGACGCCGGTCGAGATCGCCGGGAACGCCACGGTCCGGGCGTTGTGCTCGACGGCAAGCGCCAGGCTGTTGCGGTAGCACGCCGCCAGCAGCGCCGGCTCGCCGCGGCCGCCGCCCTGCCAGACCGGGCCGACGGTGTGGATCACGAACCGCGCCGGCAGCCGGAAGCCCGGGGTGATCCGGGCCTCGCCGGTCGGGCAGCCGCCGAGCGCCCGGCAGGCCGCCAGCAGTTCCGGCCCGGCCGCCCGGTGGATGGCGCCGTCGACCCCGCCACCGCCGAGCAGCCGCTCGTTGGCGGCGTTGACGATGGCGTCGACCGCCAGGGTAGTGATGTCGGCCTCGACGGCTTCCAGGCGGTCCCCGACGTCGGTCATGCCGGTTCCTCCGCGGGCTTCTTCGCGACGGGCGAAGGCGGGAACAGCCGCATCAGCACCACCAGCAGGGCCAGCCCCGGTACCGCGATCGCCGTCGAGGCAACGAAGAACGGCACCCAGCCGAGCTGCTCGGCCACCCAGCCGGACGGCGACGACAGCACGGTGCGGCCGAACGCCATGAACGAGCTCAGCAGGGCGTACTGAGTGGCGGTGAAGGCGACGTTGGTGAGCTGCGACAGATACGCGATGAAGGCCGCGGTGCCCATCCCGCCGGTGGCGTTCTCGACGCCGATGGTGATCACCAGCATCCAGACCTCGTGGCCGACCGCGGCCTGTGCCGCGAACACCAGGTTGGAGGCGGCCTGCAGCACGCCGCAGATCAGCAGCGCCCACATCAGCCCGAGCCGCCGCACCATGATGCCGCCGACCACCAGCCCGCCCAGCAGGGCGAACAGGCCGAACACCTTGGTGACCTCGGCGATCTCGGTCTTGCTGAAGCCGACGTCGATGTAGAACGGGTTGGTCATGGCGCCGAGGAAGGCGTCGCCGAGCTTGTACAGCAGGATGAACAGCAGGGTCAGCAGCGCCCAGGGCCGGGCCAGGAACTCGGCGAACGGCGCCACCACCGCGTCGCGGAACCACGCCGCCGCCTTCTCCGCGGAGCCTTCGCCGGCAAACGCCGGCAGCGCCGGCGCCGGCGGCTCCGGGCTCAGCAGGACGGTCGCCAGCCCGACCAGCATCAGCGCCGCCATCGCCAGATAGGCGTGGAACCAGCCGAAACTGTCGGCCAGCAGCAGCGCCCCGGCGCCGGCCGCCAGGATCCCGACCCGGTAGCCGAGCACGTAGGCGGCGGCTCCGGCGCCCTGCTCGGTCTCCTCAAGGCTCTCGATGCGATAGGCGTCGATCACGATGTCCTGGCTGGCCGAGAAGAACGCCACCAGCACCCCGAACAGCGCCATCATCAGCGGGCTGGCGATCGGGTTGGTGGTGCCCAGCCCGACCAGCGTGGCGATCAGCATCACCTGCGTCGCCAGCATCCAGCCGCGCCGCCGGCCGAGCAGCCCGGTCAGCGGCGGCAGCGCCAGCCGGTCCATGGCCGGGGCCCACAGGAACTTCACCGTGTAGGGCAGGCCGACCAGCGAGAACAGGCCGATCGAGGTCAGGTCGACCCCGACCTCGCGCATCCAGGTGCTCAGCGTCGAGAACGACAGCAGCAGCGGCAGGCCGGACGAGAAGCCGAGCAGCAGCACCACCAGCACCCGGCGCCGCAGGTACAGCGTCAGGGTGTCGCGGATCGCCGCCGCCCTGGCCCCACCCGCCCGGCTCTCGCTGACCATGCCGGGTGCCTCAGCCGAGCGTCTTCGCCACCAGCGCCTTCAGGTCGGCCTCCGGGCGGGCGCCGTAGTGCGAGATCACCTCGGCGGCGCACAGCCCGCCGAGCCGCCCGCAGCTGGCGACGTCCCGGCCCTGGGTGTAGCCGTACAGGAAGCCGGCGGCGTACAGGTCGCCGGCGCCGGTGCTGTCGACAACCCGCTCGGCCCTCTCGGCGTCGAGCACGTGGACCTCGTCCCGGTGCATCACCACCGAGCCCTTCTCGCTGCGGGTCAGGGCCGCCGTTTCGACTTCGAAACGCACCTTCTGGAGGGCCTCGTCGAAGCTGTCGGTCTCGAACAGCGAGACGATCTCGTGCTCGTTGGCGAACAGGATGTCGACGTGGTGCCGCACCAGCTCCTGGAACTCCTTGCGGTGGCGGTCCACGCAGAACGGGTCGGACAGGCTGAGCGCGACCTTGCCGCCGGTCTCGTGGGCGATCCTGGCCGCCTTCAGGAACGCCTCCTTGGCCTGCGGCGGATCCCACAGATAGCCCTCGAGGTAGACCACCTGGGCGTCGGCGATCATCGCCGGGTCGATGTCGTCCGGCGTCAGGTTCACGCAGGCGCCGAGATAGGTGTTCATCGAGCGCTGGGCGTCCGGCGTGACCAGTACCAGGCAGCGCGCCGTCGGCGGGCCGTCGGCCGCCGGCGCGGTCTCGAAGCGCACGCCCTGGGCGGTGATGTCGTGCCGGAACACCTTGCCCAGCGTGTCGTCGCTGACCTTGCCGACGTAGCCGGTGCGGGCTCCCAGCGCCGCCAGCCCGGCGGCGGTGTTGCCGGCCGAGCCGCCGGAAACCTCCAGTCCCGGCGGCATGGCGTCGTACAGCGCGTCGCTGCGCGCGGTGTCGATCAGCGTCATGGCGCCGCGCTCGACGCCGTGGGTTTCGAGAAACGCATCGTCGATGCGGGCGATCACGTCGACGATCGCATTGCCGATCGCGACGACATCCAGACTCTTCGGCATTCAGTTCCTCCAGGGTCCCGGGGGATCGCCCGGCCGGGGGCCGATGGCCCGGCCGCGGCGGCGCCAATCTAGCGGCGCCAGCGGCGCAGGGGAACCCGGCCCCCGGCCGGCCGGTCGATTTCGCCCGCTGCCCGCCTGCGGATCGGCGCGTTCGGGCGCGCGCCACGCGGCGAGCGCCCTTGCGGCCGGGCGGGCGGCATGGTTATTCCGCACCGACCGAAGCCATCGGAGGTTTGGATGTTCCAGTCCATCGCGCGAACGCTGGGCCAACTCGGCGATCCCCGGCTGCGCGGCGTGCTGGCGATCGCGGTCGCCGCGACGCTCGGGCTGATCCTGGCGCTGGCGATCGCGGTCGGCGCCGGCATCGACGCCCTGCAGGCGACCGGCATCGACTGGCTGGATGGCACGCTCAGCGTCACCGGCGCGATCGTCACCGTGGTCCTGGCCTTCCTGTTCTTCCCCGGCATGGTGCAGGTGATCAGCGGGCTGTTCGCCGACAGCGTCGCCGAAGCCGTCGAGGCCCGGCACTATCCCGGCCTCGGGGCCGCCCGGCACCAGACGATCGGGGAGATTCTCGCCGATTCGCTGCAGTTCGCGGCGGTGTCGATCGGCCTGAACCTGCTGGTCCTGCCGCTCTACCTGCTGCTTCCCGGCCTCAATCTCCTGCTGTTCTACGGGCTGAACGGCTACCTGCTGGGCCGCGAATACGCCGAGATGGTCGCGCTGCGGCGCTACGACCGCTCCGGCGTCAAGGCGTTCCGCAAGCAGAATCAAGGCGCTCTGTTCACGGCCGGGGTGGCGATCGCGGTCTTGACCACGATTCCGGTGCTCAATCTCGCGACCCCGGTCCTGGCCACCGCCTTCGCCCTGCACGAGTTCGAACGGCTGCGCCACCGGGGCGTCCCGGGCGGGGAAATTCGTGCAACGCCGCATTGACCTGTTGCGATTTAGCACCGTTCAAGGATAATCTCGATATGGCAGGTGGTTAGGGCGACGGGTTTCCAAAGGAGATTAAAATATGTTCGGGCGCCGCAAACCCATTGAGTCCGCATCGCGAAATGAGGCATCACTGGCGGGTGGCTGGAAGGCCGGTCCGGCGGAAGCCAAGGGTCCGACCCTGGTTTCCGACAACGCCGCCACCGGAAGCGACTCGAGCCCCGACAAGCCCACGCCGGAAACCACGAAAGGCCCCGACATGTCGACCCAGCCGACGTCCAAGCCGCCGAGCGGCGGCATCGTTCCCGAGATCCCGCGCCGCGCCGCCGTCGACAACATCGCCGGCACCCCGGTCCGCAAGCCGACGCCGCGCGCCAACGTCGAGAGCAAGCGCCTGCTGGTCGGCCGCGACATCTCGCTGGCCGGCGAGATCACGGCCTGCGACGTGCTGGTGGTCGAAGGCACCGTCGAGGCGACCCTCGAGCAGAGCCAGATGCTGGAGGTGACCGACAGCGGCACCTTCCGCGGCAAGGTGCAGATCGAGGAAGCGGTCATCGCGGGCCTGTTCGAGGGCACCCTGACGGCGCGCGACAAGCTGACCGTGAAGAGCACCGGCCGGATCGTCGGGACCGTGCGGTTCGGCCAGCTCGAGGTCGAGCTCGGCGGCGTGATCAAGGGCGACACCGGCCCGCTCGACGAGCCGATCAAGGACGTCCAGGCGATCGGCGAACCGAAGGCGACGGTGGCCGAATGAACCGACTGCTCGGTGCGTTGACCGCCGCCGCGGCGGCCTTGGTGCTGGCCGGCTGCGTGACCACGCCGGCGCCTGGGCCGCAGGCCGCGTCGCGGCCCGCCGCCGGCCCGGTCCGGCCGGCGTCGACCGGCACGGCCGTGGTGACGGCGCCACCGAGCGAGGCGGAACGCAACCCCGATCGGCTGCGCGGCCTCGACCCTGACGGGGTCGCCCGGCTGATCGGGATGCCCGACTACGTCCGGCGCGAGGGCGGCGCCACGGTCTGGCAGTACCACGCCGGCGCCTGCGTGATGGACCTGTTCTGGTACAAGTCGACCGCCGGCCTCCGGCTGGTCCACTACGAGGTCCGCGGCCTGCGGCTGGCCGCCGTCGCGGAACCCAGCAGCTGCCTCGGCGACCTGATCGTCAACCAGCGGCAGGAGGCCGCCACCAGCTGAGGGCGACCGCCCTCTCTCAGGCCGGCTCCTCGGTCTTGTCCGGATAGTTGCAGAACGCCCGCGCCACACAGCGCGGGCATGCCGGCTTGCGCGCCTTGCAGATGTAGCGCCCGTGCAGGATCAGCCAGTGGTGGGCGTGCCGCAGGAAGCGCGGCGGGACCCGCTTCAGCAGCGCCTTCTCGACCGCCAGCGGGGTCTTGCCCGGCGCCATGCCGGTTCTGTTGGCGACCCGGAACAGATGGGTATCGACGGCGATCGTCGGCTCGCCGAAGGCGGTGTTGAGCACCACGTTGGCGGTCTTGCGGCCGACCCCCGGCAGCGCCTCCAGGGCCTCGCGGTCGCGCGGCACCTCGCCGCCGTGCTCGGCGATCAGCCTGGCGCACAGCGCGACCACGTTCTTCGCCTTGGCGTTGAACAGGCCGATGGTCTTGATGTGCTCGCGCACGCCGTCCTCGCCGAGCGCCAGCATCTTCTGCGGCGTGTCGGCGATCGGGAACAGCTTGGCCGTGGCCTTGTTCACCCCGGTGTCGGTCGCCTGCGCCGACAGCACCACCGCGACCAGCAGGGTGAACGGGTTGACGTACTCCAGCTCGCCCTCCGGCTCCGGGTTGGCGGCCTCCAGGGCGGCGAAGAAGCCTTCCACCTGGGCGTTGGTCATGCGTCGGGCCATGGCGCGCTCTCGCTGTCGGTCGGGCCGCTAGAGGATGCCGAGGCGCCCGGCGATGTCCAGCCGCTTTGACCTGCGGCCCCGGAGGGCGCATATCTGCGCCATGAGCCTCTCGCCGCCCGCCTCCTCCGACGCGGCGCCGGCCGATGCCCGGCCGTTGCTCGACGTCGTGGTGTATCCGCATCGCAGCCTGGGCCCGACAGGGTTCCTGGTGCTGATGGCGGTGCTGATCGCCTGCTCGTTCACCGTCGGGCTGGTCTTCTACCTGAGCGGCGCCTGGCCGGTGGTCGGCTTCCTCGGGCTCGACGTCCTGATCGTGTATGTGGCGTTCCGGCTGAACTACCGGGCGGCCAGGGCCTACGAAACGGTCCGGCTGACGACGGCGGCGCTGGAGATCACCAAGGTCGACCCCCGCGGCCGCCGGCGAAGCGCCACCCTGCAGCCCTACTGGCTGGCGGTCGACATGGACGACCCGCCGCGCCGCGACAGCCGGCTGACGCTGCGCACCCACGGGCGGCGGCTGGAGATCGGCGGCTTCCTGACCCCCGACGAGAAGCTCGACCTGGCCCGCGCCCTGCGCCGCGCCCTGGACCAGGCGCGCCGGCCGCCGGCCGCCGTCCAGCCGCACTGACGACTGCGATCCGCTGCCGCGTACGGGCTGGGCTGCCGCGTCTCGACGGACGGGTGCCGTTGACCTCGCTCAATGCGCGGACCGATGCTACGGCGGATCGTCCGCGCTCCGCTGCAGTGCGGCATCACGGCCCGTCGAGAGCGAGTGCGACGATGAAGGTTCCCATCCGGCCGATCCTTTCAGTCCTGGCGGTCGTCGCCCTGCTGGCCGCCGGCGGCTACGCCTGGTGGGACGGCCGGTCGCGGCTGCCCGAGGACATCGCCGTCGGCAACGGCCGGATCGAGGCGGAGATCGTGCACGTCGCCTCGAAGAGCGCCGGCCGGGTGGTCGAGGTCAGGGTGCAGGAGGGCGATACCGTCGAGGCCCGGCAGATCGTGGCGGTGATGGATTCCCGCGAGCTGCAGGCCAGCCTGGCCCGGGCCAGGGCCGAGTTGGCGCAGGCCGGCGAGGACAAGGCCGAGGCCGAGGCGCAGATCGTCGAGAAGACCAGCCTGCTGCGGTTCGCCGAGCGCGAACTGGAGCGGGCGACCGAGCTGCTGGCGAGTGGCCACACCGCCCAGGAGCGCGTCGACCAGCGCCGCGCCGAGCGCGACAGCCTGGCCGCCGGTCTGCGTGCCGCCCGGGCCCGCAAGGCCGCCGCCGAGCGCGCCGAGGAGGCCGACCAGGCCGAGGTCGAGCGGATCCAGGCGCAGCTCGACGACACCGTGCTGCGGGCGCCGCGCGCCGGCCGGGTGCAGTACCGGCTGGCCGAGCCCGGCGAGGTGCTGGCCGCCGGCGGCCGGGTGCTGACCATCGCCGACCTGACCGACGTGACCATGACGATCTTCCTGCCGACCCTCGAGGCCGGTCGGCTGGCGATCGGCTCGGAGGCGCGGATCGTCCTGAATGCCGCGCCGGAGTACGTGTTCCCGGCCAGGGTCGGCTTCGTCGCCGACACCGCGCAGTTCACGCCGCGCGAGGTCGAGACCCGCAGCGAGCGCGACAAGCTGATGTTCCGGGTCAAGCTCCGGATCGCCCCGGAGCTGCTGCGGCAGTACGCCGAGCGGGTCAAGCCGGGGCTCCCGGGCGACGCCTACGTCCTGCTGGCGCCGGATGCCGAATGGCCGGAGAACCTTGCCGTCCGGCTGCCGCCGGCCGACCGATGACCGCCCCGGCCGTCCGCCTGCGCCGGGTCGGCCACCGCTACGGCTCCGTCACCGCGCTGCGCGACGTCGACCTCGAGCTGCCGGCCGGCGGCACCGTGGGGATCATCGGCCCGGACGGCGTCGGCAAGTCGACGCTGCTGGGGTTGATCGCCGGGGCCCGTCGCATCCAGCGAGGGCGGGTCGAGGTGCTGGGCGGCGACCTGGCCGACGACCGCCACCGCCGGGCGGTCTGCCCGCGCATCGCCTACATGCCACAGGGGCTCGGCCGGAACCTGTACGCCGAGCTCAGCGTGCACGAGAACCTGGCGTTCTTCGGCCGGCTGTTCGGGCTCGCCCGGGCCGAGCGGGAAGCGAGGATCGCCGACCTGCTGGCGGCCACCGGCCTGGACCCGTACCCCGATCGGCGGGCCGGCCACCTGTCGGGCGGCATGCGCCAGAAGCTCGGCCTGTGCTGCGCGCTGATCCACGACCCGGACCTGCTGATCCTCGACGAGCCGACCACCGGCGTCGACCCGCTGTCGCGCCGGCAGTTCTGGGAGCTGATCGACCGTATGCGCGCCGGCCGGCCCGGCATGACCGTGCTGGCCTCAACCGCGTACATGGACGAGGCGGAGCGGTTCGCCGACCTGGTCGCCGTGCACGACGGGGCGGTGCTGGCCACCGGTACGCCGGCCGAGCTGCGGGCGCGCACCGGGACCGACAGCCTGGAGGCCGCCTTCATCGCCCTGCTGCCGGAGGACCAGCGCGGCGACGCGGTCCCGCTGGTGATCCCGCCGCGGCCCGAGGCGCACGCCACGCCGGTGATCGTGGCGCGCGGCCTGACCCGCCGATTCGGCGACTTCACCGCGGTCGACCACGTCGAGTTCGAGATCGAGCGCGGCGAGATCTTCGGGTTCCTCGGCTCGAACGGCTGCGGCAAGACCACCACCATGAAGATGCTGACCGGCCTGCTGCCGGCGACCGAGGGCGAGGCCTTCGTGCTGGGCCGCCCGGTCGGCAACGGCGGGGCCGGGGCCGGCGGCCTCGAGACCCGGCGGCGGGTCGGCTACATGTCGCAGAGCTTCTCGCTGTACGGCGAACTGACGGTCGCCCAGAACCTCGACCTGCACGCCCGGCTGTTCGGGCTCGACGACCGCCACCGCGAGCAGCGGACCGCCGCCGAGATCGAGCATTTCGGGCTGCGGGACGTGCTCGACAAGCTGCCGGACGAGCTGCCGCTCGGCGTGCGCCAGCGGCTGTCGCTGGCGGTGGCGGTGATCCACGAGCCGGAGATCCTGATCCTCGACGAGCCGACCTCCGGCGTCGACCCGCTGGCCCGCGACCGGTTCTGGCGGCTGCTGGCCGCGCTGTCGCGCGAGCGCGGGGTGACGATCTTCGTGTCCACCCACTTCATGAACGAGGCGGCGCGCTGCGACCGGGTGGCGCTGATGCACGACGGCCGGGTGCTCGCCTGCGACACCCCCGAGGCGATCCGCCGGTCGGCCGGCGCCGACAGCCTCGAGGACGCCTTCATCGCCCGGTTGCTCGAGGCCAGCCCCGAGCCCGCCCCGGCGGCCCCGGGGCCGCCTGCCGCGACCGGGGCGGCCGATGCCGTGCGGTCGATCGACAGCGGGACCAGTGCCTGGCGGCGGCTCTACGCCTACAGCCTGCGCGAGGCCCTGGAAGTCATGCGCGACCCGGTTCGGCTGGCGTTCTCGCTGCTCGGCACCGCCTTCCTGATGCTGGTGTTCGGTTACGGTATCTCCTACGACATCGAGCGCCTGAACTACGCGGTGCTCGACGGCGACCGCAGCGCCGAGAGCCGGACCGTGCTCGAGGGCTTCCGCGGCTCGCGCTACTTCGTCGAGCAGCCGCCGCTGGCCGACCACGCCGACATCGACCGGCGGCTGATGCGCGGCGACCTCGCGCTCGCCATCGAGATCCCGCCCGGCTTCGGGCGCGACCTGCAGCGCGGCCGGATTCCCGAGATCGGGGTGTGGATCGACGGCAGCATGCCGTTCCGGGCCGAGACCATCCGGGGCTACGTCCAGGGGCTGGAGGTCACCTACCTGGACGACCTCGCCCGGCGCGCCAGCGGCGCCAGGCTGCCGGTCGACGTCGCCGAGATCCAGGCTCGGTTCCGCTACAACCAGGACTTCCGCAGCATCAACGCCATGGCGCCGTCCAACCTGGCGCTGCTGCTGGTGTTCATCCCGGCGATCCTGACCGCGGTCGGGGTCGTGCGGGAGAAGGAGATGGGGTCGATCACCAACCTGTACGTCACCCCGGTGACCCGGCTGGAGTTCCTGCTCGGCAAGCAGCTGCCCTACGTGGCGATCGCCATGGTCAACTTCCTGGTGATGGTGGCGATCGCCACCCTGGTGTTCGGGGTGCCGGTGCGCGGCAGCTTCCCGACCCTGGTCGCCGGCGCCCTGATCTACGTGCTGGCGACCACCGGGATCGGGCTGCTGATGTCGACCTTCACCCGCACCCAGGTCGCCGCGCTGTTCGGGACGGCGATCCTGACCGCGGTGCCGACCGTGCAGTTCTCCGGCCTGCTGCAGCCGGTCTCGTCCCTGCAGGGCGGCGCCCAGGTGATCGGGACGCTGTTCCCGGCCACCTATTTCATGAAGATCAGCGTCGGCACCTTCACCAAGGCCCTGGGGTTCGTCGACCTGCTGCCGCAGTTCGCGGCCCTGGCGCTGTTCTTCCCGATCCTGCTGGTCGCGGCGGTGCTGCTGCTGCGCGGCCAGGATCGCTGAGCGCGGAGCGCGGCCATGCAGCGACTGCGCGCGATCTTCCACCTGGGGGTCAAGGAACTGCGCAGCCTGCGGCGCGACCCGGTGATGATCGGCCTGATCGTCTGGGCGTTCAGCCTGGCGATCTACACCGCCGCCAACGGCGTCCCCCAGGACCTGCGGAACGCGTCGGTCGCGGTGGTCGACCAGGACCGCTCGCAGCTCTCGACCCGGATCCGCCAGGCGCTGCTGCCGCCGCAGTTCAAGCCGCCGGTGCTGATCGACTTCGACGAGATCGATGCGGGCATGGACAGCGGCCGCTACACCTTCGTTCTGGTGTTTCCGCCGCGCTTCGAGGCCGACGTGCTGGCCGGCAACCGGCCGAGCCTGCTGCTGGAGATCGACGCCACCGCCTCGATGCAGGCCGGCATCGGCCGCGCCTACATCACCCGGATCGTCGCCCAGGAGATCGCCGGTTACCTGAACATCGACGGCGGCGCCCCCCCGGTCGACCTGACCGTGCGCATCGACTTCAACCCGAACCTGGAATCCGCCTGGTTCACCAGCGTGATGACGCTGATCCAGAACGTCACCATGCTGTCGATCGTGCTGACCGGGGCGGCGTTCATCCGCGAGCGCGAGCACGGCACCATCGAGCACCTGCTGGTGATGCCGCTGACCCCGATGCAGATCATGCTGGCCAAGGTCTGGGCCAGCGGGCTGGTGATCCTGATCGCGGTGGCGGTCAGCCTGTGGGTGGTGATCGAGCGGCTGCTGGCGGTCGAGGTCGCCGGCTCGGTGCCGCTGTTCCTGGCCGGCACCGCGCTCTACCTGCTGTTCTCGACCAGCCTGGGAATTTTCCTGGCGACCCTGGCGCGGTCGATGCCGCAGTTCGGGCTGCTGTTCATCCTGGTGGCGCTGCCGATGAACATGCTGTCGGGCGGCAACACCCCGATCGAGAGCCAGCCCGAGACCCTGCAGACCCTGATGCAGGCGGTGCCGTCGGCCCACTACGTGGCGTTCGCCCAGGCCATCCTGTACCGCGGCGCCGGCTTCGAGGCGGTGTGGCCGCAATTCGCCGCGACCCTGGGCATCGCCGGGCTGTTTTTCGCGTTCGCCGCCGCCCGGTTCCGCCGCAGCATCGCCGCGATGGGGTAGCCCTTCGAGGGCCGCCGCCTCTCCTTCGGGTTGATCGAGCGACGGGGCAGCCGGTGGGTTCCGGATGCGTCCCGCCTTCGTCGGGCCGCTCCGGAATGACGACAGGGAGGGAAACCTCCCGTTCGATTGTCGTCATTCCGGGCGGACGCGACGCCCTCGTCGCGGTCGATCCGGAACCCGCGAAGCGACGGGCGGATAGCGCCCGGCCCTACAGGATGAACCGGCTGAGGTCGGCGTCCTTGGCCAGCTCGCCGACCCGGCTGCGGACCAGCTCGGCGTCGACCGTGACGGTGTCGCCGGTGCGGTCGGAGGCGGTGAAGCTGATCTCCTCCAGCAGCTTCTCCAGCACCGTGTGCAGCCGCCGGGCGCCGATGTTCTCGACGCTGCGGTTGATCTCGACCGCCATGTCGGCGAGCGCGTCGATGGCGTCCTCGGTGAACACCAGGGTCAGGCCCTCGGTGCCGAGCAGCGCCTTGTACTGGGTCACCAGGCTGGCCTCCGGCTCGGTCAGGATGCGCCGGAAGTCGTCGCGGGTCAGCGCATTCAGCTCGACCCGGATCGGCAGCCGGCCCTGCAGCTCCGGCAGCAGGTCGGACGGCTTGGCCAAATGGAAGGCGCCGGAGGCGATGAACAGCACGAAGTCGGTCTTCACCGGGCCATGCTTGGTGGCGACCGTGGTGCCTTCGATCAGCGGCAGCAGGTCGCGCTGCACGCCCTCGCGGCTGACGTCGCCGCCGCGGCGCTCCTCGGTACGGGCGATCTTGTCGATCTCGTCGAGGAACACGATGCCGTTCTGCTCGACCGACTCGATGGCGGCGCGGGTCACCGTCTCCTGGTCCAGCAGGTTGTCGGCCTCCTCCTTGACCAGGATCTCGTAGGAGCTCGCCACCGTCATCCGGCGCTTGCGCTTCTGGCCGCCGAACGCCTTGCCGAGCATGTCGCCGAGGTCGATCATGCCCATCTGGGCGCCCGGCATGCCGGGGATGTCGAAGGTCGGCATGCCCTGCGGGGCGCCGCCGCTGACCTCGATTTCGATCTCGCGCTCGGCCAGCGCGCCCTCGCGCAGCAACTTGCGGAACTTCTGGCGGGTGTCGGCGCTGGCGTTCTGGCCGACCAGGGCGTCGACTACGCGCTCCTCGGCGGCCAGCTCGGCCTTGGCGTGGACCTCGCGGCGCATGCGCTCGCGGGTCATGCCGATCGCCGCCTCGACCAGGTCGCGGACGATCGACTCGACGTCCCGGCCGACATAGCCGACCTCGGTGAACTTGGTGGCCTCGACCTTGATGAACGGCGCCTCGGCCAGCCGCGCCAGCCGGCGTGCGATCTCGGTCTTGCCGACGCCGGTCGGGCCGATCATCAGGATGTTCTTCGGCAGGATCTCCTGGCGCAGCGCCTCCGGCAGCTGCTGGCGGCGCCAGCGGTTGCGCAGCGCGATGGCGACGGCGCGCTTGGCGTCGGCCTGGCCGACGATGAACCGGTCGAGCTCGGAGACGATCTCGCGGGGGGAGAAGGCGGTCATCGGGGTTCCCCCAGTTACAGGGCTTCGAGGGTGACGCGGTCGTTGGTGTAGATGCAGATGTCGGCGGCGATGCCCATGGCCTTGCGGGCGATCGCCTCGGCATCCATGTCCGGCCGGTCGGCCAGCGCCCGGGCGGCCGCCAGCGCGAAGGCACCGCCGGAGCCGATGCCGATCAGCCCGTCCTCGGGCTCCAGCACGTCGCCGGTGCCGGACAGGATCAGCGACACGTCGGCGTCGACCACCGCCATCATCGCCTCCAGCCGGCGCAGGTAGCGGTCGGTGCGCCAGTCCTTGGCGAGCTCGACGCAGGCCCGCATGAGCTGGCCCGGATGCTGCTCCAGCTTGGCCTCCAGCCGCTCGAACAGGGTGAAGGCGTCGGCCGTCGCCCCGGCGAACCCGGCGATCACCTGGCCGCCGGCCAGCCGCCGCACCTTGCGGGCGCCGGCCTTGATCACGGTGTTGCCGAAGGTGACCTGGCCGTCGCCGGCGACCACGACGCGGCCGTCCTTGCGCACCGACAGGATGGTGGTGCCGTGCCAGGGCGCGGCGGAGCGGGAGTCGGAAGTGTCGGTCATGGCGAACCGTCGGTGGGTGAACGTCCGCGGAATGTAAGGATCGGGCGCCGGGGATCAAGCGCGAGGGTATGCCGCCGCCGTCAGGCTGCCTCCCAGTCCTCGACCCGCAGCCCCGCTACGCGGTCGAACTCGCGCGCGTTGCGGGTCACGAGCACGAGATCGCGCGACCGCGCCTGCCCGGCGATCAGCACGTCGTAGGCGCCGATCGGCGTGCCGGCCGCCGCCAGCGCCGCCCGCACCTCGCCGGCGTGGCGGGCATCCTCCCGGTCGAAGCCGACGGTTTCGAACTGCAGGCCGTCGACGATCGCCACGTTGCGCTCCTGCCGCCGGCTCCGGAACGCACCGAAATACAGCTCGTGCGCGACGATCGCCGGCAGGCCGATGTCCGCCGGCGTGTGCTGCCGCGCCCGCTGCGACACCCGTCCAGCCGGATCGTTCAGCAGGGCGATCACGGCGTTGGTGTCGAGCAGGTAGCGCATCAGCGGAACAACCCGTCCAGTTCCGGTCGCTCCTGCCTCTCCGGCTGCTCTTCCGCGGCTTCACGGAAGTCGGCGTCGAGCGGTCCGGCCAGGGCGTCGAGCCAGCCCCAATCGGCCGGGATCGGCTCGAGGACGACCGCCGCACCGTGCCGTCGGATGCGGACTTCCTCGGTGTCGAAGCGGAAGGCCTTGGGAAGCCGTACCGCCTGCGACCGGCCGGACCAGAATACCTTCGCCGTCGGCATCTCGGTCTCCCGCTCATGAAGCGTGATATGTATCATATGGATATATCATCCCTGTTCCGCGATCCTCAAGAACCCACAACGAACCGCCAGGGTGCTTTTCCCCAAACCCTTCCCTGCCGCGCCGGTCGCTGGTAAACGTCGCGCCGTCCTCTGCCCGAGGCGACTCCTCGAGGAGACCGGCATGGCCCGAACAGCGACCGTCGAGCGCAACACCGCCGAGACCCGGATTTCCGGGACCGTCGACCTGGACGGCACCGGCGTCTACGACGTGAAGACCGGCATCGGCTTCCTGGACCACATGCTGGAGCAGCTGTCACGGCATTCGCTGATCGACCTGACACTGCGCGCCGAGGGCGACCTGCACATCGACTTCCACCACACCACCGAGGACAGCGGCTACGTGGTCGGCGCGGCGGTCGCCAAGGCACTCGGCGAGCGCAAGGGCATCACCCGCTACGGCGCCTGCCTGCTGCCGATGGACGAGGCCCTGACCCGGGTGGCGATCGACCTGTCGGGCCGGCCGTTCCTGTCGTGGGACGTGCCGATGCCGACCCAGAAGCTCGGCGACATGGACACCGAGCTGTTCAAGGAGTGGTTCCGCGCCTTCGCCCAGGCCGCCGGCGCGACCCTGCACGTCGACAGCCTGAAGGGCGAGAACACCCACCATATCGTCGAAACCTGCTACAAGGGCCTGGCACGCGCCCTGCGCGAGGCGGTCGAGATCGACCCCCGCAAGGCCGACGCCGTGCCCTCCACCAAGGGGGCGCTCCGCAGCGACTGAGCTGCGCCCCACTGACCCAGGTCCCGGATCGCTGTCCGGGACGACCGAACGGCGACCACGATGGGCATCACCGCGATCATCGACTACGGCTCCGGCAACCTCAGGTCGGCCGCCAACGCCTTCGAGCGAGCGGCGCGCGAGTCCGGCGCGCATACCGGGATCGTCGTCACCGACGACCCCGGAATCGTGCGCACCGCCGACCGCATCGTGCTGCCCGGCGTCGGCGCGTTCGCCGACTGCCGGCGCGGCCTGTTCGCGGTCGACGGCATGGTCGACGCGCTGGCCGCCCGGGTGATCGGCGACGGCGTGCCGTTCATCGGCATCTGCGTCGGCATGCAGCTGATGGCGGCGGCCGGCTACGAGCACGTCACCTCCGAGGGCCTCGGCTGGATCGACGGCGACGTCGAGATCGTCCGGCCGGCCCCCGAGGCCGACGGCCGGCCGCGCAAGATCCCGCACATGGGCTGGAACGACCTGAGCCTGGAGCCGGCCGGCCGGGCACACCCGGTGCTGGCCGGGATCGCCGACGGCGACCACGCCTACTTCGTGCACTCCTACGCCATGACCCTGCGCGACCCGGCGCAGCGGCTCGCCACCATCGACTACGGCGGGCCGGTGACCGCGATCGTCGGACGCGACAACCTGATCGGCACGCAGTTCCACCCCGAGAAGAGCCAGGCCACCGGATTGCGACTGATCGCCAACTTCCTCGGATGGAGGCCATGAAGGACGGGAACGAGAACGCGCCGTCGGAGGCCACGCCGGAAACCGCCAGTGCCGAGCCGGCGAACAAGCACCCGGCCCTGACCGGCGACCTGCCGCTGCCGACGCCGCCGGTGCCGACGGTCGAAATGGTCGAGGCGCTCAACAGCAACGACCTGCACGATCTGTGCGACGCCGCCGAGGCCGCGATCATCGACGGCGGCGGGTTCGGCTGGCTGAAGCCGCCGCCGCGCCACACCCTCGAGGCCTACTGGAAGGGCGTCCTGCTGATCCCCGAGCGGATGCTGTTCGTGGCCCGGCTGGACGGCGTGATCGCCGGCTCCTGCCAGATCCAGAAGCCGCCGCGCAACAACGAGGCCCAGGGCTTCGCCTGCAACCTGACCACCAACTTCCTGGCCCCGTGGTCGCGCGGCCACGGCCTGGCGCGCCAGCTCATCGAGATCGCCGAACAGCATGCGCGCGCCGCCGGGTTCCGGGTGCTGAACCTGGACGTGCGCGAGACCCAGCGCGCCGCGATCCGGCTGTACGAGACCCTCGGCTACGTCAAGTTCGGCGAGCACCCGTTCTACGCCTTCGCCGGCGACCGCTACGTGCGCGGTTACTTCTACTACAAGGAGCTTCTGCCGCTGCGCCCGGTCGCGACGGCCCCGAAGCCGGAGGAGCAGCCGTGATCCTGTATCCCGCGATCGACCTGAAGGGCGGCCAGTGCGTGCGGCTGCTGCGCGGCGAGATGGACGCCGCCACGGTCTACAACGACGACCCGGCGGCGCAGGCCCGGGCGTTCCGCGACGCCGGCTGCGCCTGGGTCCACGTGGTCGACCTGGACGGCGCGTTCGCCGGCCGGCCGGTCAACGGCGACGCGGTGCGCGCGATCCTCGGCGCGGTCGACGTCCCGGTCCAGCTCGGCGGCGGCATCCGCGACAGGGCCGGGATCGATCGTTGGCTGGAGGCCGGGGTGGCGCGGGTGGTGCTCGGCACCGTCGCGCTGCGCGACCCCGACCTGGTGATCGCCGCCTGCCGGGCGCATCCGGGCCGGATCGCCGTCGGCATCGACGCCCGCGGCGGCAAGGTCGCGGTCGAGGGCTGGGCCGAGACCGCCGAGATCACCGCCACCGACCTGGCGCTGAAGTTCGAGGACGCCGGGGTCGCCGCCATCGTGTTCACCGACATCGACCGCGACGGCGCCCTGCAGGGTCCGAACCTGGACGCCACCGGCGCCCTGGCGCGCCGGCTGTCGACCCCGGTGATCGCCTCGGGCGGGGTGTCGAGCCTGGACGACCTCAAGGCGATCGCCACGCTGGCCGGCGACGGGGTGGCCGGCGCCATCGTCGGCCGGGCGCTGTACGACGGCCGGGTCGACCCGGCCGAGGCGGCGCGGGTTCTGGCGGAGGCCGCCTGATGCTGAAGATCCGGGTGATCCCCTGCCTCGACGTCAAGGACGGCCGGGTGGTCAAGGGCGTCAACTTCGTCGACCTGGTGGACGCCGGCGACCCGGTCGAGCAGGCGGCGCTGTACGACGCCGAGGGCGCCGACGAGCTGTGCTTCCTGGACATCACCGCCAGCCACGAGGACCGGGCCACGATCTTCGACGTGGTCGCCCGCACCGCCGCGCGCTGCTTCATGCCGCTGACCGTCGGCGGCGGGGTGCGCACGGTCGACGACATCCGCAAGCTGCTGCTGGCCGGCGCCGACAAGGTGTCGATCAACACCGCGGCGGTGAAGAACCCCGAATTCGTGCGCGAGGCGGCGATCAAGTTCGGCAGCCAGTGCATCACCGTGGCGGTCGACGCCAAGCAGACCGCACCCGGCCGGTTCGAGATCTTCACCCATGGCGGCCGCGAGCCGACCGGCATCGACGCGATAGCCTGGTCGCAGCGCATGGCCGAGTATGGGGCCGGCGAGATCCTGCTGACCTCGATGGACCGGGACGGCACCAAGCAGGGCTTCGACCTGCCGCTGACCCGGGCGATCTCGGACGCCGTGCCGGTGCCGGTGATCGCCTCCGGCGGCGTCGGCACGCTGGAGCATCTGGTCGAGGGCGTGCGCGACGGCCACGCCAGCGCGGTGCTGGCCGCCTCGATCTTCCACTTCGGTACGTTCCGGATCTCCGAGGCCAAGGCCGCCCTGGCCGCCGCCGGCGTCCCGGTTCGGGGAGACCGCTGATGGCCGGCGGAAGCAACGCGGGCGCGAGCGACAGCCACGTCCTGGACCGGCTGGCCGCCACCGTGGCGGCCCGCCGCGGCGCCGACCCGTCGACCAGCTACACCGCCAAGCTGCTGGCCGCCGGCCCGGCGAAGGCCGCCCAGAAGCTGGGCGAAGAGGCGGTCGAGACGGTGATCGAGGCGGTGCGCGGCGATCCGGCCAAGCTGGCGGCCGAGAGCGCCGACCTGCTGTATCACCTGACCGTGCTGTGGGCGGCCGCCGGCGTCGAGCCCGCGACGGTCTGGGCCGAGCTGGAGCGGCGCGAGGGCACCTCCGGGCTCGCCGAGAAGGCGGCGCGCAAGACCCAAGGGTAGCAGTCGCAAGGGAAAGGGAACTGAGGCATGGCCTACGATCCGAACAACATCTTCGCCCGGATCCTGCGCGGCGAGATCCCCAACAAGACGGTCTATGAGGACGAGCACGCGCTCGCCTTCCACGACATCAACCCGCAGACCCCGACCCACGTGCTGGTGATCCCGAAGGGCGCGTACGTCTCGTTCGCCGATTTCTCGGCCAAGGCCAGCGACGCCGAGATCGTCGGTTTCGTGCGCGCCGTCGGCAAGGTGGCGCGCGACCTGGGCGCCGAGGAGCCGGGCTACCGGATCCTGGCGAACAACGGCGCCGACGCCCGCCAGGAGGTCCCGCACCTCCACGTCCACGTGTTCGCCGGCACCGATCTCGGCCGGATGATCAAGCCGGCCGGCAAGTAGGCGATCCGCCAGATCCCGGTCCCGAGACTTCCGGCATTTGAGGGAAATGCCGGAAAGCCTTGATTTCCTTGATTTTTCGGCCGCCTTGTCTGCATACTCCCTAATGAAATGCCCATGATCTCCAGGGATCGTGGGCGCCGGTTGCCTAACCGCTAGATGTCGTGGTTGGGCACGGGACGCGCAAAACGCGCGGGTGGGGACGAGATGAGACCGAGCCAGGATCTCGACTGGGACGTGGCGGAGGCAGTCCGCAAGCACGGCCTCTACCTGAAGCAGTACACCGGCGGCCAGCAGGCGGATTTCCGCCACAAGACCCTGCGCGGCACCATGCTGGCGGCGGCCGACCTGCGCAATGCGCTGTTTGCCGGCGCCGACCTGCGCGGCTCCAACTTCGCCGGCGGCAACCTCGAGCGCGCGCAGTTCTCGACCGCCAAGCTGGAGAAGGCCGACTTCGCCGGCGCCAAGCTGATGCACGCCAACCTGCGCGGCGCCAACCTCAAGGGCGCCAAGCTGATGGCCGCCGACCTGACCGACGCCGATCTGCGGCCCGCCAAGATCGTCGACATGAACCGGTCGATCGAGCAGAACGCCAACCTGTCGAAGGCCGACGTCTCCAGCGCCAGGTTCATGCGCACCAACCTGACCGGCGCCAACATGTCGGCGATCGTCGCCGCCGGTGCCGAGTTCCAGTCGGCGGTGCTGCGCGACGTCAACCTCAGCCGCGCCGACCTGTCGAAGACCTCGTTCAAGGGCAGCGACCTGCGCGGCTCGAACCTGCGCGGCGTGAACTTCGCCGACGCGGTCCTGACCGACACCGACCTGACCGGCTCCGACCTCAGGTCGTGCAACCTCGACGGCGCCGACCTGTCGGGCGCCGACCTGACCGCCTGCCTGATCGCGACGGGCCTCGAGAAGGCCGCCCCCGAGGTCCAGCAGCAGGTGATCGACCACTTCGCCTGGATCAGTTCGGGCGGCAAGAAGGGCGCGCGCGCATCGTTCAAGGGTGTCGACCTGTCGGGCATCGACCTGTCGGGGGCCGACCTGTCGGCCGCCGACTTCGCCGGTGCCAGGCTCGACGGCGCCAACCTGCGGCAATGCTCGCTGCGGTTCGCCGACCTGACCGAGGCCAGCCTGGAGCGGGCCGACCTGTCGCGCAGCGACCTGCGCGGCGCCCGCCTGAAAGCCGCCCGCCTGGACGGCGCCACCCTGACCCATGCCCGGCTGACACCGATGCAGATCCTCAAGCCGTCGACCTTGGAGGTCCAGCGCGAGTGGCCGGCCGACCTGACCGGCGCCTCGCTGATCGGCGTCAAGGCCGACAAGGTCGACTTCGGCGGCGCGGTGCTGCACCGCACGGTATTCGACCACGCCGACCTCAGCCACGCCGGATTCAACGGCGCCGACATGGTGGAGTGCTCCTGGACCGACGCCACCGGCCTCGCCTCGTCGGCGGCCGGTGCCGCGGCCAGCGCGGCGGAGTGATCGGCACCCCGCGCTTCGCGGTCCGGCGGCGATCCCTTCCCGGTTCTCAATGGGTTGTCGCGGTTCCCTGCGATTTTGCTGTAATTTAGCGCGAACTTCGGGCGTGTTTCGTTAAAGTTCTACATTACCTTATGGAATCGCTCTAACCGCCCGTAATACCTCTCGAAATCGAACCGGTCGGCATTCGACTTCGGGATCGCCGGCCAATCCCTTGATTCATCGCGGAACTCGGGCAGACCGGGCGGAAACTGCCCTGGCCGCCCCATAGCCGCGGCGGGATCAGCCGAACGGAGCCGCCGCATGCCCGCCCGCGTCGCCACCGCCGCGTTCCGCGGCATCGAGACCCTCGCGGTCGACGTCCAGGTCCATGTCGGCGGCGGCGGCTGGCCCGGCATCTACGTGGTCGGTCTGCCCGACAAGGCGGTCGGCGAGAGCCGGGAGCGTGTGCACGCCGCCCTGTCGGCCCTCGGCCTGGCGATCCCGCAGAAGCGGATCGTCGTCAACCTGGCCCCGGCCGACCTGCCGAAGGAAGGCAGCCATTTCGACCTGGCGATCGCGCTCGCCATCCTGCAGGCGCTCGGGGCGCTGTCGATGGAGGACCTGGCCGGCCGGGTGGCGATGGGCGAGCTGGCGCTGGACGGCCGCATCACCGCGGTGGCCGGGGTGCTGCCGGCGGCGATCGCCGCTGCGGCGGCCGGCCACCGCGGCCTGATCTGCCCGGAGGCCTGCGGGCCGGAGGCGCGCTGGGCCGACGACCTGGAGGTGATCGCCGCCCCCGACCTGCTGTCGCTGCTGAACCACCTGCGCGGCGTCCAGGTGCTGCCCGAGCCGCCGCGCGCCGGCGCCGGCCCCGAGCCGCGCTACCCCGACCTGCGCGACATCAAGGGCCAGGAGACCGCCAAGCGGGCGCTCGAGGTGACGGCGGCCGGCGGCCACAACCTCCTGATGGTCGGCCCGCCCGGCGCCGGCAAGTCGATGATGGCGGCCCGCCTGCCGGGCCTGCTGCCGGCCCTGACCCCGGCCGAGGCGCTGGAGGCCTCGATGATCCGCTCGGTGGCGGGCGAGCTGAAGGGCGGCCGGATCGACCGCGCCCGGCCGTTCCGCAGCCCGCACCACTCGTCCTCGATGCCGGCGCTGATCGGCGGCGGCACCCGGGCCAAGCCGGGCGAGGTGTCGCTGGCCCACCGGGGCGTGCTGTTCCTGGACGAGCTCGCCGAGTTCCCGCGCCAGGTGCTCGACGCGCTCAGGCAACCCATTGAAACGGGCGAGGCGGTGATCGCCCGCGCCAACCACCACGTCACCTACCCCGCGCGGTTCCAGCTGGTGGCCGCCATGAACCCGTGCCGCTGCGGCCATCTGGCCGACCCGTCGCGCAGCTGCGGGCGGGCGCCGCGCTGCGCCCAGGACTACCAGAGCCGGCTGTCCGGCCCGCTGCTCGACCGCTTCGACCTGACCGTCCAGGTGCCCGCGGTCGCGGCCGCCGACCTCGCGCTGCCGCCGCCGGCCGAGGGCTCGGCCGAGGTCGCCGCCCGGGTCGCCGGCGCCCGCGCGCTGCAGGCCGACCGCTACCGGGCGCTCGACCGGTCCGGCGCCACCCTGACCAACGCCGAGGCCGACGGCGAGGTGCTGGCCGCCGTCGCCGAGCCGGACCCGGCCGGGCTCGACCTGCTGCGGCTGGCCGCCGAGCGCCTGAAACTGTCGGCCCGCGGCTACCACCGGGTGCTGCGGGTCGCCCGCACCCTGGCCGACCTGGACGGATCCGACGGCGTCTCCCGCGTGCACGTCGCCGAGGCGCTGGGCTATCGTGCGGGTACCTGAACCACCGCCGGGCCGACCGACCATGCAGATCCTCCGCGCCGCCGCCCACCGCACCATGCCGTGGAAGAACGGCGGTGGCTCCACGACCGAGATCGCGGTCGCGCCCGACGGCGCCGGTCTCGACGATTTCGACTGGCGGATCAGCATGGCGGTCGTGGCCGCCGACGGGCCGTTCTCGGCATTCCCCGGCGTCGACCGCACGCTCGCCGTCCTGCAGGGCAACGGGCTGGTGCTGCACGGCCTGCCCGGTGGGCCGGTGCGGCTGGAGCGCGGGGCCGCGCCGTTCGCCTTCCCGGCCGACGCGGCGGTGTCGGCGACCCTGCCGGACGGGCCGATCACCGACCTGAACGTGATGACCCGGCGCGGCCGGTTCCGCAGCCGGGTCCGGCGGATCGCCGGGTCGGCGACGCTCGATGCCGGCACCGCCATCGCCTTCGTACTCGCGGACACCCCGTGCCGGGCCGCCGTCGACGTCACCGCGCCGCTCGACCTCGCCCGGCACGACGCGCTGCGGCTCGACCGGGCCGCCGGGCTCCCGGTGACTATCGCCGGCGGCAGTGCCTGGCTGATCGAGCTGCTGCCCGACCAGTGACCCGGCCCCTCCCTTCGACCGCCGTCGAAGCTTTGCACATCAACGACTTGACCGTTCCGGCAGCGCCCGGCGGCAGCGATCCGTGCTATACCCGCCGGCGGGAGAGGCAAGCGGCGGGGAGGACAAGCGCATGGCGGCGACCGAGACCGGCTTCGGCGACCGCCAGGCCGCCCGGCGGCAGCTGGTGAAGCTGGCCGGCACCCTGGTGCTGGTCCTGGTGGTGATCAACGTGATCGCGCTGTACGGGCTCGACCGGATCCGGCGCGAGGCCGAGGCCTACGCCAAGGTCACCGAGCGGCTGATCGAGACCACCGACCTGGCGCGCGAAGCCCAGGTGGCGTTCAAGACCCAGGTCCAGGAATGGAAGAACGTGCTGCTGCGCGGCCACGATCCGAAGGACCTGCTGCGCTACCGCGACGCCTTCCACGGTCAGGAGGGGCTGGTCGAGCAGCGGCTCGGCCAGGTGCGCGAGCGGGTCGCCGAACTCGGCATGGCGACCGATGCGGTCGACGCCGTGCTGGCCCTGCACGCCGACCTGAAGACCCGCTACGCCGCGGCGCTCGACGCCCTCGACCCGGGCAGGCCGGATGCCGCCTGGGAGACCGACCGCTCGGTGCGCGGCATGGACCGGCCGCTGACCGAGGCGTTCGACACCCTGGTCGCCCGGGTCCGCGAGCTCGCCGCCGCCCGCCGGCAGGCGGTCGAGGCCAAGGTCGAGGCCATGACGGCGCTCCAGCGCAACGTGCTGATCGGCGTGCATGCCGCCGGCATCGCGCTGGTGCTGCTGACGCTGGTGCTCGCCCTCAGGGCACTGCGGCGGCGCTGACCGCCGGCCCCGCCATGGAGATCGCCGGAGACATCGCCGCCGGGCTCGGCCTGTTCTTCATCGGCATCCGGCTGATCGGCGGCAATTTGAAGGAGCTGAGCGGCCGCTGGTTCCGGCGGCTGATCGCCCGCGCCACCGGCAACCCGGTGCCGGCGGCCCTGGTCGGCACCCTGTCCGGCGCGGTCACCCAGAGCAGCAGCGCCATCACCTTCATCGTGGTCAGCATGATCTCGGCCGGGCTGCTGAACGCCCGCCGGGCGGTACCGCTGGTGGTGTGGGCCAATGTCGGGACCTCGGTGCTGGTGCTGCTGGCGGTGATCGACCTGCGGCTGCTGGTGATGTACCTGCTGGCCGCCACCGGCCTCGGCTACTTCCTGAACCTCGACCGGGCGCCGCGCTGGCGGCACGCCCTCGGCTCGGCGCTCGGGGTGGCGCTGCTGTTCCTCGGCATCGTGATGGTCAAGGAGAGCGGCGGCCACCTGCGGGCGATCCCGGCGGTCGCCGACATCCTGACATTCGCGGCCGGCTGGCCGCCGCTGGCCTTCATGGTCGGCGCCGGCCTGACCCTGGTGGCCCAGAGCTCGGCGACAGTGTCGGTGGTGGCGGTGACCCTGAGCACCGCCGGCCTGCTGACCGTCGACCAGACCGCGCTGCTGGTGTTCGGCGCCAGCGTCGGCTCCGGCCTCAGCGTCTGGCTGCTGTCGGCCAACCTGACCGGCAGCGGGAGGCAGATCGCCCTGGTCCAGGTCATGGCCAAGATCGCCGGCGTCGGCCTGCTGCTGCCGCTCTACCTCGCCGACCTTGTCTTCGCGATTCCCGGCGGCGATGCCGTGCGGGCGGCGGCGACCGCGGCACCCGACCGGGCGGTGGCGCTGCTGTACCTGGCGCTGCAGCTGGTCGCCGCCCTGGCGATGCTGCCGCTCGCCCGCCCGGCCCTGGCGCTGGCCGCACGGGCGGCGCCGGAGAGCGAGGAGGAGCGGCTGTCGCGGCCGCGCTACCTGTACGACCAGGCGGTCGAGGACCCGGAATCGGCGATCGAGCTGGTGCGGCGCGAGCAGGCCCGGATCTTCGCCCGCCTGCCGCTGCTGCTCGACTCGGTCAGGCCGGACGCGGTCGGGCCGGAGGCCGATTACGGCGCCCTGCTCGACGCCAGCCGCAACCTGGTGGCGCGCTGCGAGGTGTTCCTGACCGAGCTGCTCGACGCCACCACCTCGCGCGAGCTCATGCTGGCGGTGCTGCAGCTCGAGAAGCGCAACCAGCTGCTGGGCGAGCTGGTCGACACCGTCGACCGCCAGCTCTCGGCACCCTATCGCGGCCTCGGCCCAGCGGTACGGGGCTCGGCCGACCGGGACCGGCTGCACGGCCTGCTGGAGGCCCTGGTCGAGAGCCAGCACGCCCTGCTGGTCACGGCGGCCGATGCGCTCGACCACGAGGCCGGACAGGCCGGCGGGGTACCGGCCGAGGACGTGGCCATGCTGCTGTCGCTCAGCGGTGACCGCTCGGAGACCATGGACGCGCTGCGCCGCCGGATCGCCGCCGAGACCAGCCTGACGGCCGAGCAGCACGACACCCTGTACGCCGCCACCGCGCTGTTCGAGCGCACGGTCTGGCTAGCCCGCCGCTACGCCCTGCTGCTGGGGCGCGGGCATGGACCGTCGGACTGAGGCAGCATGCCGGTGGTTTCCGGATCGCCCGCGCCTTGGCGCGGCCGTTCGGAATGACGACAATGGAGGGTGTCTGAGGCGCGAAGGATCGTTGCCCACCCTCTCTTTTCGTCATTCCGGCCGAAGCGACGCAGTCGCACAGAGCCGGAACCCACCCGCCGCTCCACCGCAGGATCTACAGCTTCGCCTCGATGGCGTCCCACAGCATGGCCGGCACGTCGATGCCGTCGAACCGCGACAGCTCCTGGATGCCGGTCGGCGAGGTCACGTTGATCTCGGTCAGGTAGTCGCCGATCACGTCGATGCCGACGAACACCAGGCCGAGCCGCTTCAGCTCCGGGCCGATCGCCTCGCAGATCGCGTGGTCGCGCCGGGTCATCTCGCATTTCACGGCCTTGCCGCCGACATGCATGTTGGAGCGCGCCTCGCCGGCCGCCGGCACCCGGTTGATGGCGCCGACGCCCTTGCCGTCGACCAGGATCACCCGCTTGTCGCCCTGCCGGACCTCCGGCAGGTAGCGCTGCACGATCACCGGCTCGCGGTAGAACTGGGTGAACAGCTCCAGCAGCGCGTTCAGGTTCTCGTCGTCCGGCTTGATGTGGAACACGCCGGCGCCGCCGTTGCCGAACAGCGGCTTGACGATGATGTCCTTGTGCTCGTCGCGGAACGCCCTGATCTCGTCCGGGTCGTGGGCGATCAGCGTCGGCGGCATCAGGCCCTCGAAATGCGTCACGAACAGCTTCTCGGGGGCGTTGCGGACGCTGGCCGGATCGTTCACCACCAGGGTCTTCGGGTGGATGTGCTCCAGCACGTGGGTCGTGGTGATGTAGCTCATGTCGAACGGCGGGTCCTGGCGCAGCAGCACCACGTCCATGGTCGACAGGTCGACCGCCGAGCGCTCGCCCAGGGTGAAGTGGTCGCCCTCGACCCGCCGGACCTCCAGCGGCGCCGCCTTCGCCGTGACCCGGCGGTCCTTGAAGGTCAGGTGGCGCGGCAGGTAGTGGTACAGCCGGTGCCCGCGCTTCTGCGCCTCCAGCGCCAGCGCGAAGCTGCTGTCGCCGTGGATCGACACGGTCTCGATGGGATCCATCTGGATCGCGACCTCGAGGGCCATGGGCGGTCTCCCTGAACTGTGCTCGCCCCGAGCCGGGGCCATCGTTGCGTGAGGCTGGCCGACCATCCATCGCGGCCGGCCGCGGCGCAAGAGGCTTGCACGGTGGCGGCGCGGAACTTGTGTCAGTTGAGCCGGGAACCGATGCCGGCGAGCCGATCCTCCAGCGCCCGCCGGGTCGCCGGATCGCCGTGACCGGCATCCAGCCACTCGCGCAGCACCCCGCTCGCCGCCTTCAGCGCCCCGGTCGCCGCCAGAACCGCGGCCTGTTCGTGAACCAGATCCGGCAGCTCGGGAGCCATCCGCCGCATGCGGTCCAGCACCGCCAGGCCGCCGGCGGTGTCGCCGGCCTGCAGGCGCCGCAGCTTGATGTTGTTCTGCAAGCGCAACAGAACCGCCCGGTCGGGTACCGGCGCCAGGGCGGCCGGCGAAGCCTCGGCCCCGGGGGCGACCCGGCGCAGCAGCTCGCGCAGCGCCTCGGAGCCGAGCGGCTGGCCACCGTTGAACGGGTCGAGCGCCCACTGGCGCGCCTCGCCGGACCGCTCCCCTGCCTCGACCCCGATCAGGAAGTGCGAGGGCACGTTGAGCCCGGCCGCCCGGTGGCCGCGGGCCCGGGCGGCGTGGATGTACAGGATGCCGAGCGCCACCGGCAGGCCGCGCCGGCGCTCGACTACGCGGATCAGGTCGGCGTTCGCGAGGTCGTCGTAGGTCTCGGTATCGCCGGTATAGCCGAGCCGGCCGGCGATCCCGGCGGCCAGGGCGGCGGCCGGCGCGACGCCGCGGGACTCGGCCTCGGCAACCGCCGCGACGGTGGCGTCGAGCGCCTCCAGGCAGGCCCGGGTCTCCGGCGCCGGCAGCCCGGCGGCGGCGCGGTCGAGCACCGCCAGCGCCAGCGCGGTCTCGGCGATCGCCAGCGGCGCGTCGCCGGCCGCCGCCACCGCGTCGAGGGCGGCGCGCGCGGTCTCGGGGCTCACGGACGGACCCTCATCCGGGCTTCGCCACCCGCACGAAGTCGACCACCTGGCGCACGTAGGCGATGTCGCGGGCGGTGCCGAGCACGCGCTGCAGCTCGGCCTCGGTGCGCGCCACGCCCATGATGTAGACGGTCTGGTTGACCACATCGATCGAGTAGTTGATCAGCGAGACCTTGTCGTCGACCAGCAGGCGGGCCCGCAGCTTGGCGGCGATGGTGACGTCACGGCCCTTGTCGGTCAGGCTGGTCTCGTCCGACACCTTCAGCTCGTTGAGCACCTCGCGCACCTCGTCGACCGACCAGGCCAGCTTGGACGCCTGCACCCGGTCGTCCGGCTTCGGGACGACGCCGGTCAGCAGCACCCGGCCCTCCTCGACCTTGAAGGTGACGCTCTGGTACAGGTCGGCATCGGTCCTGAAGAACAGGCCGTTGAGCTCGGCCTTGATGCGGGTGTCGTCGACCGCCGCGGCGAAGCCCTTCTCGGTCTGGGTGGCGGTGGCACCCGCCGCCCCGGCACCGACGGCGACCCCGAGAGGCGTGCAGCCGGCGCTGCCGACGGCGATCGCAACGAGCACTGCGAGAAGCGGGGCCGAGGGTGTGCTGCGCGGCATCGAGGTCTCCTGATCCGGTCGGAAGAGCGGCGAGCGGTTCTCCCTATCTAGGGGTTTCGGCGCCCGCCGTCACCGGCCGGGACGCCAGACGTCGACGAGATGCACCGGCGGCCGCCAGGGCAGCATCGCGACCAGGTCGAACCGCCGGTCGAGGCCGGCCAGGTCGGGCCGTCGCGCCAGGAAGCTCTCCAGCCCGCGCGCCACCCGCAGCCGCTGGCGTGCCGACACCGAGTCGACCGCCGCCGCCAGGCTCGGCCGCGCCTTGACCTCGACCGCGACCACGACGCCGCCGCGCCGCACCACCAGGTCGACCTCGCCGGCCGGGGTCCGGACCCGCCGGGCCAGCACCCGGTAGCCCTTCAGCGTCAGCCAGACCGCCGCCCAGGCCTCGGCCCGCAGGCCGCGCCGTTCGGCCGCCCGGCGGCGCGCCACGCGGTCGTCGCCGGGCGCCGCCGCATTCCCGCCACCGCGTGCGCGTTTACTTGGCCGGCGGGCTCGATTAGCGTCCGTCACCGTCGGCGTCCGTCACCGGGGAACTGATCCATGGGCCATCCGCCGCTCCGTGTCCCGTCGCTCCACCCGCGGTCCATGCGCCGCACCGCCGCCGGCGCCGGGGTCGCGCTGCTGGCACTATGGCTCGCCGCCTGTGCCGGTGGCGAGACCGTAGCGGTGCCGCCGAGCCAGCCGCCGGCCCCGCCGCCGGTCGTCTCGGCGCCGCCACCGGCGCCGCAACCGGTGCCGCCCGCCGGGTCGCTGGAGCTCGGCCGCAGCCTGCCGGACACCGGTCCGGCGCGGCCCGCCGGCCCCCCGATGGTCGCGCTGCTGGTGCCGCTCAGCGGCCGCGCGTCCGGCGTCGGGCTGGCCATGCGCAACGCCGCCGAGCTCGCGCTGTTCGAGATCGCCGACGACGCGTTCGCGCTGTCGGTGCACGACACCGGCTCGACCCCGGACGGCGCCGCCGCGGCCGCCCGCAAGGCCATCGACGGCGGCGCCCGGATGATCATCGGACCCTTGTTCGCCGCCGGCGTCTCGGCGGTCGCGCCGGTCGCCCGACCGGCCGGCGTGCCGGTGCTCGCGTTCTCCAACGACCGATCGGTGGCGGGCGACGGGGTTTGGGTGTTCGGGCTGTTGCCGGGCCAGCAGGTCGAGCGCGTGGTGCTGTACGCCGGCGCCCGCGGCCTGTCGCGCTTCGGCGCCCTGGTGCCGGCCAACGCCTACGGCTCGACCGCGCTGCAGGCGCTGAACGCCGCGGTGGTGCGGACCGGCGGATCGGTGGTCGCCTCGGACAGCTACCCGACCGGCCGCGGCACCGAGAACGGCCCGCTGGTCGAGCGCTTCGCCCGCCGGGTCGGCGCCAGCGAGGAGGGCACGCCCTACATCGACGCCGTGCTGGTGCCGGACGGCGGTGCCGAGATCCGCAACCTGGCGCCGCTGATGGCGTATTACGACATCGACAACACCAAGGTCCGGTATCTCGGCAGCACGCTCTGGAACGACCCCGAGCTCGGCCGCGAGCCGGCGCTTGCCGGCGGCTGGTTCGCCGCCCCGTCGCCGCAGACCCGCCGGGCGTTCGAGCAGCGCTACCGCTCGGTGTTCGGGGCCCCGCCCGCCGGCCTCGCCTCGCTCGCCTACGACGCGGTGTCGCTGGCCGCGGTGCTGGCGCGCCAGCCCGGCGGCCCGGCCTTCGACCGGCAGTCGCTGACCCAGCCGAGCGGCTTCGCCGGGGTCGACGGGCTGTTCCGCCTGATGCCGGACGGCAGCAACCAGCGCGGCCTGGCGGTCCTGACCCTGACCCCGCGCGGGATCGACATCGAGGACCCGGCCCCGACCAGCTTCGAGCCGCTGCTGAACTGAGCGGTCAGCCGTCCGGGGCCGGCTGCGTCTCGGTATCCGGCAGCCAGTCGAGCAGGCCGAGCTTGGCCATCCACAGCACGGCCTGCTCGAACCGGTGGCGTTGCGGCTCGGGGCACTCGGCCAGCAGCTCGCCGACCGTGCGCACCCGGCCGCCGGCGACCAGGTCGAGGATCCGGGCGCACTCCTGGGGCGAGGCCCGCCAGAACGGATACAGGTTGTCGAGTGCGACCCCGGCCGTGCGCTCCAGGTCGGACCGGTCGACACCCGGGCGGACCGCCAGCGGCGTCCGGGACGACAGCACGCCGGTCGCGAACCCGGCGAACGCGCGGAACGGGTCGCCCGCCACCGGGTTGAGGACGCGATCGCCCGGCACCGCCGGCGCCGCGGCGCGGATCGCCGCCAGGTCGTCGACCAGCGCGTTGACCTGGGCCGCGACCACCGGCCAGTCGAACGCCTCGCGAACCCTGGCCCGGCCCGCCTGCCCCATCCGCCGTCGCAGTCCGGGCGACCGGATCAGGGCCGCCAGGGCGTCCGCCGCCCGGCCGACGTGAACCGCGGTCGACTGCGCCACCATCCCGGCATAGCTCTGGTAGGAGTCGATCTGCAGGCCGTGCCGGATCGCCAGGGTCCGGCCGAACCGCCCGGCCGACCCGAGCAGGGTCGGGACCAGGAACCCCTCCTGACCGTCGCGGACGGTGGCGCGGTAGCCGTCCCAATCGCTCACGACCACCGGCAGGCCGGCCGCCATCGCCTCGACCGGGGCGATGCCGAAGGTTTCCTGGACGTTGTCGACCAGCGACAGGAACACGTCCGCCGCCGCCCACAGCTCTGCGACGCCGGCGCGGTCGTTGCCGTCGAGGAAGTGCACCGGCACGGCCGGGGCGTAGGCGCGCGCCGCCTGCTCGTACATCTGGCGGTCCTTCACCGGGTCCGGGAACCAGCCCGCCATCGCGAAGTGGACCCGCGCGCCGGCTGCCCGGGCGGCTTCCTGGACCGCCCGGAACATCGGCTGCGGGAACGCCTTCTCGAAGAACGACAGCCGGCCGACCCACAGCACCAGCACGTCGTCGGGCGCCACGTCGAGTCGCTCGCGGACCGCCGCCCGCACCGCCGGCCGGTCGGCCAGCGCCGCCAGCCTCGCGCCGTCGACCCCGAGCGGGATCAGCGGCAGGTGCGGCCGCGACCACCGGGTCCCGCCGAACCGTTCAGCGATATAGGCGCCCCACTCCTCGAACATCCGCTCCATGGCGCTCCGCACGCTCGGGGAGGTGCAGATCAGGGCGTCCCAGGGCTGGATCGGGCCGACGGCGGCGCCGGCGATCTGGCCGCGCACGCCGGGCGGCGCGATCGTGTGGATCGTCCCGATCAGGCTGTAGGCCCGGTCGCCCAGGGTCTGGCGGCGCAGCCAGGCGAGATCGACGAGGTCGGGGCTGCCGCGCAGCATCGCGCCGGTCTCGGCCAGCCGCTGGACGTCGAGGGCGCTGCCCGGGACCAGGGCGCCGGCCGCGGCGGCGCCGGCCGGCAAGTCCCGGCCCGGCAGATCGTCGGCCAGCAGATCCTCGGCCAACTCGGCCGGGTCCATGGTCGCGTGCGACAGCACGTCGAGCCGCTCGAACCCGCCATACCGGGCGAGCGCCCGGAACAGCCCGACATTCGCCACATGCACGCCGACCAGATTGGCGCCGACGCCGATGCGCGCCCCCGGCCAGTAGACCGCCAGCCGCGATGCCATCCGCCCTCCCCCTTCGATCCTGCAAGCGGTGCCGAGGCTTATCCGCCCCGGCGGGGCAAACGGCAATCCGGTTTCGCGGGATCAGCCCGCCGGCGTCACCCCGCGCAGCAGGCGGTCGGTCACGGCGTCGAGGCGGGTCCGGCCGGCGGCGGTGGCGCGCAGACCCTCGGCGTCGAGCTCGAGGAACCCGCCGCCGGTCAGCAGCTCGATCGTTGCGGGTTCGAACAGGGTTTCCGGGCCGGTCCCGAACAGGGCGTGCCAGCGTTCGCGCGGCACCCCCCCGGCGAGCCGCAGCCCGGTCAGCGTCGCCTCGACCAGCGTCTCGTCGCGAGCCAGCGGCCGGTCGTCGACCAGCGCGTGGCCCTCGCGTTCGACCCGCTCCAGCCACAGCGCCGGGGCCCGGTGCGCCCGGGTCGCGACCTTGCGCCCGCGCTCGGTCAGCCGGCCGTGGGCGCCGGGCCCGACACCGAGGTAGTCGCGATAGCTCCAGTACACCAGGTTGTGCCGGCATTCCTGGCCCGGCCGGGCGTGGTTGGAGACCTCGTAGGCCGGCAGCCCGGCCGCCTCCAGGGTCTCCTGGGTGACGTCCCAGAGCGCCGCCGCGGCGTCCTCGTCCGGCAGCCGGAACGCACCGCGGGCGTGCAGGGAATGGAACGGCGTGGTCGGCTCGATGGTGAGCTGGTAGAGCGACAGGTGGCCGGCGGCGTGCCGCAGGGCGTCGGTCAGCTCGCGGCGCCAGGACTCCGGGCTCTGGTCCGGGCGGGCGTAGATCAGGTCGAAGCTGACCCGCTCGAACCGCTCGCGCGCGGTCGCCACCGCCGCCAGCGCCTCTTCCGCCGAGTGGGCCCGGCCCAGGAATTTCAGGACCGCGTCGTCCAGGGCCTGCACGCCGAGCGACACCCGGTTGACCCCGGCGTCGCGGAACGCCTCCAGCTTGCCGGCCTCGACCGAGGTCGGGTTGGCCTCGAGCGTGACCTCGAGGTCGTTGGACAGCCGGAACAGCCGTCCGACGGCGGCGAGTACCGCCGCCACCGTCTCCGGCGCCATCAGCGACGGCGTGCCGCCGCCGAAGAACACGCTCTCGACCCGGCGCCGGCCGATCCGCGCCGCCTGGCCTTCCAGGTCGCGGACCAGCGCGGCCCGCCAGCGGTCGTGGTCGACCGCCGCGGCGACGTGGCTGTTGAAGTCGCAGTACGGGCACTTGGACAGGCAGAACGGCCAGTGCACGTAGACCCCGATCGGCTCGTCGACGGGAAGCGCGTCGGTGGACACCGGGTCAGCGCGTCCGGCCGCCATCGAAGCACCGTTCCACCAGCTTGGCGAAGGCGTCGGCCCGGTGGCTGACCGAATGTTTCCATTCCGAATCGACCTCGCCGAAGGTAAGGTCGTGGCCGTCGGGCAGGAACATCGGGTCGTAGCCGAAGCCCTTGTCGCCGCGCGGCGGCCAGACGATCCGGCCGTGCACTTCGCCTTCGACGGTCTCGGTGTGGCCGTCCGGCCAGGCCAGGGTGAGCGCGCACACGAAGCGGGCGCCGCGGGCGTCGGAGCCGGAGGCCTGCACCGCCTCCCACACCTTCGCCATGGCGACCCGGAAATCCTTGGACGGCCCGGCCCAGCGCGCCGAGTAGACCCCGGGGTCGCCGCCGAGCGCGTCGACGCAGAACCCGGAATCGTCGGACAGTGCCGGCAGCCCCGACGCCCGGGCGGCCGCCAGCGCCTTCAGCTCGGCGTTGGCGGCGAACGTGGTGCCGGTTTCCTCGGGCTCCGGCAGGCCGCGGTCGCCGGCCGACACGATCTCCAGCCCGAACGGTTCCAGCAGCTCGCGGATCTCACGCACCTTGCCCGGGTTGTGGGAGGCCACCAGCAGGGCCGGGCCGGTGAGCTGGCGGGCCGGCACGCCGGTCACTCGACAGCTGCCTTCTGCAGGACGGTCAGCTCACCGATGCCCTTGCGGGCCAGCTTCAGCAGGGCGTCGAACTCGGATTCCTCGAACGGATCGGTCTCGGCGGTCGCCTGGATCTCGACGATGCCGCCGCGGCCGGTCAGCACGAAGTTGGCGTCGGCCTGGCAGTCGGAGTCCTCGGCATAGTCCAGGTCGAGCACCGGCTCGCCCCGGTACAGGCCGCAGGAGATCGCCGCGACGTGGTCGGTCAGCGGCATCGACTTGACCGCCCCGAACCGGACCAGGGTGGCCAGCGCGTGGTGCAGCGCCACCCAGGACCCGGTGATTGCCGCGGTGCGGGTGCCGCCGTCGGCCTGGATGACGTCGCAGTCGATCCGGATCTGCCGCTCGCCAAGGATCGCGAGATCGGTAACGGCGCGCAACGACCGCCCGATCAGGCGCTGGATCTCCTGGGTCCGGCCGGACTGCTTGCCGCGCGCCGCCTCGCGGTCGGTGCGGGTGTGGGTGGACCGCGGCAGCATGCCGTATTCGGCGGTCACCCAGCCCTTGCCGCCGCCCTTCAGCCACGGCGGCACCCGGTCCTCGATGGTGGCGGTGCACAGCACGTGGGTGTCGCCGAAGCGCGCCAGGCACGAGCCCTCGGCGTGCTTCGCGTACCCCGGCTCCAGCCGGATCGCGCGCAGGGCGTCGACGGCTCGGCCGGACGGGCGACCGTGAAAGGCGCCGGATGGGGTCTGGGTCATGCAGGACTCCTGGGACGGCTCGCAGCGGGGCGGCGGCCGGAACCTAGCGCCGCCCTGGCGGATCGTCCACCCGCCCCTGCCTCGGCACGCCGGTCGTTGACCGGTCCGGAGCCGCTACCTAGATTCTCCGCGCCATGACGAACAGCAACCACGACCGCACCTCGGGCGTCGTCAGCCGGCTGAACGACCGCTCGCGCGAGATCTTCCGGCACATCGTCGACGCCTATGTCGAGACCGGCGAACCGGTCGGGTCGCGCACCCTGTCGCGCCGGCTCGGCATCGTGCTGTCGCCGGCGACGATCCGCAACGTCATGGCCGACCTCGAGGAAGCCGGCCTGCTGTACGCGCCGCACACCTCGGCCGGCCGGCTGCCTACCGACGCCGGGCTGCGAATGTTCGTCGACGGCCTGCTGGAGATCGGCGGCGACATCAGCGCCGACGAGCGCGCCAACATCGACGGCAAGTGCGCCGCCGCCGGCCGCACGGTCGCGGAGATGCTGGAGGAGGCGTCGTCGACCCTGGCTGGGCTGTCGCGCTGCGCCGGGCTGGTGACCTCGCCGAAGTCGGAGGCGCCGCTCAAGCACATCGAGTTCGTGCCGCTCGGCAACCAGCGCGCCCTGGTGGTGATGGTCACCGAGGGCGGGCTGGTCGAGAACCGGATCGTCGAGCTGCCGGCGGGCCTGCCGACCTCGGCCCTGACCGAGGCCAGCAACTACCTGAACTCGCGCCTGAAGGGCCAGCTGCTCGGCGACCTGCGCCGGCAGGTCGAGACCGAGATCGCCCAGCGCCAGGCCGAGCTCGACGAGCTGACCAGCCGGGTCGTGCAGGCCGGGCTGGCGACCCGCGGCGAGGTTCCGCAGGGGCCGGCGCTGATCCTGCGCGGCCAGGCGCAGCTGCTGACCGACGTGTCGGCACTCGAGGACCTGGAGCGGATCCGCAGCCTGTTCGAGACCTTGGAGGAAAAGGAGAGCACCCTGCGGCTGCTCGACTCGACCGGCGAGGCCGAGGGCGTGCAGATCTTCATCGGCGCCGAGAACGCCCTGTTCCGGCACACCGGCTGCTCGATGATCATCGCGCCCTACCACGACCAGCGCCGCACCATCGTCGGCGCCATCGGGGTGATCGGGCCGACCCGGATGAACTACGCGCGGATCATCCCGATGGTCGACTACACCGCCAAGCTGATCGGGCGCCTGCTCGACTGAACGCTTTTCTTGGCGCCGCGCACGTCCTACATACCGGCGGATCAGGACGGACCACGCACTAAAGCGTCGTACACCGGGAATCAGTCAGACCGGGGAACAGTCAGCATGTCGAACGAGACCAACAAGCCCGATCACCAGAGCGAGTCGCCGATCGCCGACGACGCCGGGCTCGACGTCGGCCTCGACGCCGACGGCACCATCGACACCGGCAGCGGGGATCCGCGCGACGCCCGCATCGCCGAGCTCGAGGACCAGGTCGCCCAGCTGCGCGACCAGGCCCTGCGCGCCCTCGCCGAGGCCGAGAACGTCCGCCGCCGGACCGAGCGCGAGAAGGAGCAGACCCGGCTCTACGCCGCCGGCAACCTCGCCAAGGACCTGCTGAACGCGGTCGACAACCTGCGGCGCGCGCTCGACGCCGCCCCGAGCGACCGCGAGGCGCTCGACGACACCGTCAAGAACCTGATCGTCGGCGTCGAGATGACCGAGCGCGAGGTCCTGACCGCGTTCGAGAAGGCCGGCATCAAGAAGCTCGAGCCGCTCGGCGAGCGCTTCGACCCGAACCTCCACCAGGCGATGTTCGAGGTCGAGAACACCGGCAAGCCGGCCGGCACCGTGGTCCAGCTGCTGGCGCCCGGCTACGTGATCCACGACCGGCTGCTGCGCGCCGCCATGGTCGGCGTCGCCAAGGGCGGCCCGGCCCCGGCCGACCACTCGCGGGTCGACACCACCGCCTGATCCGGCCTGCGGCGCGGCGAATCGCCGTGCCATGCCGCTTGCACGCGTCCGGGCGGCAACTATATACCCGCTAGCTCCAGTCATCACCCGATGGGGGCGGCCGATGGTGCCTTAGGGGCCTCCGCCGCCTGCCGAAGAGAGAGGTAGGTTCATGAGCAAGGTTATCGGCATCGACCTCGGCACCACGAACTCGTGCGTCGCCGTCATGGACGGTTCGAATCCGAAGATCATCGAGAACGCCGAAGGCGCGCGCACGACGCCGTCGATGGTCGCCTTCACCGAGGGCGACGAGCGGCTGGTCGGCCAGTCCGCGAAGCGCCAGGCGGTCACCAATCCGGAAAAGACGCTGTTCGCGATCAAGCGCCTGATCGGCCGCCGGTCCGACGACGCCGCCTCCAAGAAGTTCAACGACCTGGTGCCGTACAACGTGGTCGCCGGCGACAACGGCGACGCCTGGGTCGAGGTCGGCGGCCGCAAGTACAGCCCGGCCGAGATCTCCGCGATGATCCTCCAGAAGCTGAAGGAGGATGCCGAGGCCTATCTGGGCGAGAAGGTGACCCAGGCGGTCATCACCGTCCCGGCCTACTTCAACGACGCCCAGCGCCAGGCCACCAAGGACGCCGGCAAGATCGCCGGCCTCGAGGTGCTGCGCATCATCAACGAGCCGACCGCGGCGTCGCTGGCCTACGGCCTCGACAAGAAGCAGTCCGGCACCATCGTGGTGTACGACCTCGGCGGCGGCACCTTCGACGTGTCGGTGCTGGAGATCGGCGACGGCGTGTTCGAGGTGAAGTCGACCAACGGCGACACCTTCCTCGGCGGCGAGGACTTCGACCAGCGCGTCATCGACTACCTGGCCGACGAGTTCAAGAAGGACGCCGGCATCGACCTGCGCAAGGACCGGCTGGCCCTGCAGCGCCTGAAGGAGGCCGCCGAGAAGGCCAAGATCGAGCTGTCGAGCTCGATGCAGACCGAGGTCAACCTGCCGTTCATCACCGCCGACCAGTCCGGCCCGAAGCACCTGAACATCAAGCTGACCCGCTCCAAGCTGGAGGCGCTGGTCGACGACCTGGTGAAGCGCACTGAGGGTCCCTGCAAGGCCGCGTTGAAGGATGCCGGGGTCACCGCCGGCGAGATCGACGAGGTCATCATGGTCGGCGGCATGACCCGCATGCCGAAGATCCTCGAGACCGTTAAGACCTTCTTCGGCAAGGAGCCGCACCGCGGCGTCAACCCGGACGAGGTGGTCGCGGCCGGCGCCGCGATCCAGGCCGGCGTGCTGAAGGGCGAGGTCAAGGACGTCCTGCTGCTCGACGTGACCCCGCTGTCGCTCGGCATCGAAACCCTGGGCGGCGTGTTCACCCGCCTGATCGACCGCAACACCACGATCCCGACCAAGAAGAGCCAGGTGTTCTCGACCGCCGAGGACAACCAGACCGCTGTCACCATCCGGGTGTTCCAGGGCGAGCGCGAGATGGCGGCCGACAACAAGCTGCTCGGCCAGTTCGACCTGGTCGGCATCCCGCCGGCGCCGCGCGGCGTGCCGCAGGTCGAGGTCACCTTCGACATCGACGCCAACGGCATCGTCAACGTGTCGGCCAAGGACAAGGCGACCGGCAAGGAGCAGCAGGTCCGCATCCAGGCGTCCGGCGGCCTGTCCGACGCCGACATCGAGCGGATGGTTCGCGAGGCCGAGGACAACGCCGCCGAGGACAAGAAGCGGCGCGAGCTGGTCGAGGTGAAGAACCAGGCCGACAACGTCCTGCACACCACCGAGAAGACCCTCGCGGAGTTCGGCGACAAGGTCGGCGACAGCGAGCGCAAGGCGATCGAGAACGACGTGGCCGCCCTCAAGGCGGCGGCCGAGGGCGACGACGTCGCCGCCATCCGGTCCAAGATCGACGCCCTGCAGCAGTCGTCGATGAAGCTCGGCGAGGCGATGTACAAGGCGCAGCAGGAGGCGGGTGCCGCCGAGGGCGACGCCGGACCCTCCGGGCAGGCCGGCGGTGCCGAGAGCAAGGGTGCCGACGACGTGGTGGACGCCGACTTCGAGGAAGTCGACGACCAGGACCGCAACAAGTCCGCGTGATACCGGAGAACGCCGTTATGACGGCCGCCCCCGCCCGTCCCCGCTTTCCCGCGGTCGGACGGGCGGGGTTCGCGCGTTGTATTTCCGGACGGTGACGGACCCATGGCGAAGCGTGACTACTACGACGTCCTCGGTGTCTCGCGCGGCGCGTCCAAGGACGAGCTGAAACGCGCCTACCGCAAGCTGGCGATGCAGTTCCACCCGGACCGCAATCCGGGCGACGCCGAGGCCGAGCACAAGTTCAAGGAACTCAACGAGGCCTACGACGTCCTCAAGGACGACGACAAGAAGGCCGCCTACGACCGGTTCGGCCACGCCGCGTTCGAGAACGGCGGCGGCCCGCGCCCCGGCGGTGCCGGATTCGCCGGCGGGTTCGCCGACATCTTCGAGGAGATGTTCGGCGAGTTCATGGGCGGTGCGAGGCGCGGCGCCGGTCCCGGCCGTGGCTCCGACCTGCGCTACAACATGACGATCAGCCTGGAGGACGCGTTCCGCGGCCGCCAGACCGAGATCCGCATCCCGACCTCGGCATCCTGCGAGGTCTGCGACGGCACCGGCGCCGAGAAGGGGTCGAAGCCGATTCCCTGCCCGACCTGCCACGGCGCCGGCAAGGTCCGCGCCCAGCAGGGCTTCTTCACCATCGAACGCACCTGCCCGGCCTGTGGCGGGGTCGGCCAGGTGATCGAGAATCCGTGCAAGGCCTGCACCGGCTCGGGCCGGCAGCGCAAGGACAAGACCCTGTCGGTGAACATCCCGGCCGGCGTCGAGGACGGCACCCGGATCCGGCTGGCCGGTGAGGGCGAGGCCGGCATGCGCGGGGCGCCGCCGGGCGACCTCTACCTGTTCCTGTCGATCGAACCGCACCCGATCTTCCACCGGGAGGGCCCGGACATCCATTGCCGGGTGCCGGTGGCCATGGTCACCGCCGCGCTCGGCGGCCAGATCGAGGTTCCGACCATCGAGGGGTCGCGGGCCCGGGTGGCGGTCCCGGCCGGCACCCAGTCCGGCAAGCAGTTCCGCCTCAAGGGCAAGGGCATGTCGGTGCTGCGCAGCCCGTCGCGCGGCGACATGTATGTCGAGGTTGCGGTCGAGACGCCGATGAACCTGACCAAGCGGCAACGCGAGCTGCTGGAGGAATTCCAGGCCGAGGCCGGCGACGACACCACCAGCCCGCAGAGCCACAGCTTCTTCGACAAGGTCAAGGAGCTGTGGGACGATCTGCGCGATTGAGATCGCCATGTCGCTACTCGGAAAGCCCGGTAGCGCATCGGGTAGTGACACTGTAACCTATTGGTTGGACGACAGGTTTTCGCGTTCGATCGCGGTTACGATGGCGCGGCCTTCATGCTCGAGGAAGTTGATCGCGGCGGCAATGACGGCCTGCGAATAGCGGATCGTGAAGCGCTGTCCCTCGGTCATCGCCTCGGCCGGCAGGCCGCGCAGCCGGCGCTGCTCGCCGCGCAGGCCGGCGATCCGCTCGTCGACCAGCCGGTGCACGTCGTCCATGGTCAGCAGGTGGGCGAAGAACATCCCGGCCAGGAACGGCGAGCGCACGGTCTCGCTGCCGTCGCAGGCGGCCGCCGCGTCGGCCAGCCGCTGCCGGCCGGCCGGCGTGATGCGGAACACCCGCTTCTCCAGCGGCGCGTCCGGCGCCCCGATCACCTCGATCGCGCCCCCGGCCGTCAGCTTGGCCAGCGCCGGGTAGATCGCGCCCAGGCTGGCCTGCCCGAAATGCCGGAACCAGTCCTCCACGGCCTTGCGGATCCCGTAGCCGCTGGTGTCGCCGAAGCTCAGGACTCCGAGGCAGAGCGTGCCCACGTCCATGGCCGGAACCTCGCTCGATCTGATCGCTATATCGGACGAAAAATATCCGTATTCTTAATATCGTGTATCTGCCGCTTGGGCAATCGGGCATCCGGTGGTCGGATCGGTCGGGGCGACGGCCGCCCGCAGAAAGGGAGACAGCGGCATGGCGACGCGGATTGGCGTGTTCGGAGCGAACGGACGCATGGGCCGGATGATCGTGAAGGCGGTCGCCGAGGCCGGGACCGCGGCCCTCGCCGCGGCCGGCGTAAGGCCGGGTAGTGCCGATCTGGGGGTCGATGCCGGCACGCTCGCCGGCCTGCCGCCGCTCGGCCTGGCCACCACCGACCGCAACGCCGAGGTGCTGGCCGCCGACGTGGCGATCGATTTCACCCTGCCGGACGCCACCCTGGCCCATGCCGCCGACGCCGCCGACGCGGGCACGCCGTTCGTCACCGGCACCACCGGCCTGTCGGCCGACCAAGAAGCGGCGCTGGCGGCGATCGCCACCCGGATCCCGGTGGTCTACGCCCCGAACATGAGCGTCGGCGTGAACCTGCTGCTGGCCCTGGTCGAGCGGGTGGCGGCGACGCTCGGCGATCCGTGGGACATCGAGATCGTCGAGATGCACCACAACCGCAAGGTCGACGCGCCGTCCGGGACCGCCGTCGGGCTCGGCCGGGCCGCCGCCCAGGGCCGCGGCCGGCAGTTCGAGGACGTCGCGGTGCTGTCCCGCGAGGGCCACACCGGTCCGCGGGTCGCCGGCCAGATCGGTTTCGCGACCATGCGCGGCGGCGACGTGATCGGCGAGCACACCGTGGTGTTCGCCGGACCGAGCGAGCGCATCGAGCTCGGGCACAGGGCCGGTGGCCGGCACATCTTCGCGAACGGCGCGGTGACCGCGGCGCAGTGGGCGGTCGGCCGCGCCCCGGGCCTCTACAGCATGCGCGACGTGCTCGGGCTGTGAGCGCCGCTCACGGCTCCTCCAGCTCGGCCAGCAGGGTGTCGAGCCGGGAGTCGTCGAGGTCCCGGATCCGCGCCGCGAGACGATTGGCCAGTTCGGTCGCCTTCGGGCTGAGGCCGCCGGTGTCGAGCACGACCCGCGGATCGGAGATCTCGGCCAGCCGGCGCAGTTCCTCGGCCTCGTCCCAGCCGAGATTGAAGTAGCCGTTCACCAGTTCCAGGAACACCGCCCGCGGCACCCCGCGCTTGCCGTGCTCGAGCGCCGACAGGTAGGCGGCCGAGACCCCGAGGGCGGCGGCCATCTCGCCGAGCGTGACGCCGCGGGCGGCGCGCAGGGCCCGCAGCTTCTCGCCGAGCGGGGTCATTCCGGCCCGGGATCGTCGCGGCGCCGGCGCAGCAGCACGTACCAGGCGCCGGCGCCGCCGTCCTGCGGCTGGGCCGGCGCGTACGCCAGCACCCGGTCCTTGTTGGGATGGTCGCCGAGCCAGCCCGGCAGGGCCCGGCGGATCACCCCGATCTCGCGCTCCTCGGAGCCCCAGTCCGAACGCGGCCAGTCCGGACGCTGCCAGTCCGGACGTTGCCGGTCCGGACGGCCCTTGCCGGTGATCACCAGCACGCAGCGCCGCCCCAGCGCCGCCTGCCGGGCCAGAAACGCGTTCAGCCCGGCATGGGCGCGCTCGCGGCTGAGGCCGTGCAGGTCGATCCGCGCCTCGATCGGGAACTGGCCGCGCTTCAGGCGCAGCTGGCTGCGCCGGTCGATGCCGGGTGCGGCGCCGTGGGCGTGGGCCTGGAGGGCGGCCGGCGGCGGCGCCGTCGGGGCTGGCGACGGTGGCGGCGGCGGGGGATCGGCCGGGATCCGGCCGCGCTTGCGGGCGGAAGCCTTCGCCGGCGGCGGCGTCTCGGCGGCGGCCGGTTCGGGCTCGGCCTCGACCGCCGCAACCCGGCGTCCGCGCCGCCGGAGCTTCAGCGGTTCCGCATCCGAAACGACACGGCCGAACAGCTCGAGCTCGTCCGGGCTGGGGCGTCGCCGGGTCATGCCCGCTGCCGCCCGACGCTCAATCGTCGACGACGATCACGTGCAGCCGGCGCGGGCCGTGTGCGCCCATCTGGATACGCTGCTCGATGTCGCCGGTGCGCGACGGGCCGGTGATCAGGTTGACGGTCCGCGGCATGCCGGCGCCGGCCGCCGCCGCCCCGGCCTCGGCACGGGCCGCCCGCAGCTTCGACCAGGCGTCCTCCAGCGGGCCGACCACCTGGCTGCGCCGAACCACCGCGACGTGGTTCTCCGGCAGGAAGTTGAGCCCGGTCGGGGTCGGCGCGTCGGACAGCAGCATCAGCGTGCCGGTCTCGGCGACCGCCGCGAACACCGGGGTGACGCTGGTGTCCTCGGAGCCGTCGGCGGTGCCGGTCTTGACCTCCATGGTCGGCGCCTTCGACCAGTCGAGGCCGTTGGCCAGGGCCGGGGCCTGGACCAGCCGGGCCGGCAGGTTCTCGCGCTGCAGCCAGGCCGCGATCCGGCCCGGAACCTCCGCCATCGACGCGACCTCGTCGACCGAGCAGGCCGCCTCGCCGAGCTTGCCGACCAGCTGGCGGGCCAGCCCGTCGCGGTCCAGCCCGGCGGTCCGGTCGGGGATCAGGTTGCGGGACGGGGTCGCCAGGCGCCGGTGCAGCCGGGCCGCGTCCTCGCCTTCGAGCGCCCCGCGCCCGAGCGACTTGCGGATCGAGCCGAGGATCTGGTCGCGCGCCGAACTCATCGCCCGGTTCCCCCGCTGCCGCGGCGTTCCGCCCCCTGCCGTTCCGCCCACAGGGTGTGGAAGGTCCTGCCTTCCGGCGCCGGCAGGTCGCGCACCCCGGTCCAGCCGCCGGCCATCGGCAGGCTCTTGAAGCGGCCGGCCCGGCGGCCGAGGGCACCGAGGGTCCACGCCGCCATTCCGGTGACGAAACGGTACAGCGACGGCCGGGTCGCCAGGAACGACCACAACGACAGCCCGGCCCGCACCGTGCCGGGCGCCAGGCCGCGCTCGTACTCGCGGGTCCGGTAGTGGCGCATCATCTTCGGCAGCGGGATCCGCATCGGGCAGACGCTCTCGCAGCGCCCGCAGAAGGTCGAGGCGTTCGGCAGGTGCCCGGCCTCCTCGACGCCGATCAGCGACGGCGTCAGCACCGCGCCCATCGGCCCCGGATACACCCAGCCATAGGCGTGGCCGCCGACCGCGGCGTAGACCGGGCAGTGGTTCATGCAGGCGGCGCAGCGGATGCAGCGCAGCATCTCCTGGAACTCGGTGCCCAGCATCGCCGAGCGGCCGTTGTCCAGCAGCACGACGTGGAACTCCTCGGGCCCGTCCAGGTCGCCGGGGCGCCGCGGCCCGGTCGAGAAGGTGGTGTAGACCGACATCTCCTGGCCGGTCGCCGAGCGCGCCAGCAGCCGCAGGATGGTGGCGGCGTCGTCCAGGGTCGGAACCACCTTCTCCAGGCTCGCCACCACCACATGGGCCTTGCCGAGGAGCTGGGTCATGTCCCCGTTGCCCTCGTTGGTGACGATCACGGTCGAGCCGGTCTCGGCGATCAGGAAGTTGGCGCCGGTGATGCCGACATCCGCCTGGAAGTAGCGGTCGCGCAGCTTGGCCCGGGCCTCGTCGGTGAAGTCCCGCGGCTCCTCGAGCCGGCGGTTCGGGTCGAGGTCGCTGTGGTGCCGGCGGAAGTCGTCGGCGATCTGCTCGCGGGTCACGTGGATCGCCGGCGCGATGATGTGGCTCGGCGGCTCGTGGCGGAGCTGGATGATGTACTCGCCGAGGTCGGTCTCGACCGGCTCGATGGCGTTGGCCTCGAGGAACTCGTTGAGCCCGATTTCCTCGGCGATCATCGACTTGCCCTTGGTGACCGTCCGGGCGTTGCGCCGCCGGCAGATCTCCAGGATGGTCTGGCGCGCCTCGGCCGGGGTCCGGCACCAGTGCACCACGCCGCCGGCCTCGGTCACCCGCTCCTCGAAGCGCTCGAGGTAGAAGTCGAGATTGGCCAGGGTGTGGTTCTTGATGTCGCGTCCGGCGTCGCGCAGCGCCTCGAACTCCGGCAGTGCGGCGATGACCTGGCGGCGTTTCTCCTGGAAGCCGGTCTTGATGTTGCCGAGGGCGCGCTGCAGCGTCGCGTCCTGCAGGGCGTGATGGGCGTTCTGCTTGAACGAGCGGCTGGTCGACTGCATTGCCGTCACTCCCGACCGGGCTCGCCGATCGCCGGGCCGTCGGCCATGCCGGCCAGCACCTCGGCGACGTGACGGACCTTCGTTCCGGATCCGAGACGGGAGAGTTTGCCCGACATGTTCAGCAGGCAGCCGAGATCGCCGGCCAGCAGCGTGCCGGCGCCGGTCGCCGACACGTCCCTGGCCTTCTCGGTCACCATCTTGTCGGAGATCTCCGGGTACTTGACGCAGAAGGTACCGCCGAAGCCGCAGCAGATCTCGGCGCTCGGCAGTTCGGTCAGGCTCAGCCCCTCGACGGTGCCGAGCAGGCGGCGCGGCTGGGTCTTGACCTGCAGCTCGCGCAGGCCCGAGCAGGAATCGTGGTAGGTCACGGTGCCGGGGAAGGCGGCGTCGACCCGCTCGACGTTCAACACGTCGACCAGGAACGACACCAGCTCGTGGGTGCGCTTGGCCAGGTGCTGGGCCCGCTGGGCGGTCTCCGGCTCGTCGGCGAACAGCTTCGGATAGTGCTCGTGGATCATGCCGGCGCAGGAACCGGACGGCGCCACCACGTAGTCGAAGCCCTCGAAGGCGTCGATCACGCCGCGGGCGACCGCCCTGGTGTCGGCCATGTCGCCGGAGTTGTAGGCCGGCTGGCCGCAGCAGGTCTGGGTCGCCGGCACCTCGACGGTGCAGCCGGCATCCTCCAGCAGCTTGACCGCGGCGAACCCGACGGTCGGACGGTACAGATCGACGAGGCAGGTGACGAACAGGCCGACGCGCGGGCCGCTACCGGGCATGGACGGGGCTCCGGATTGAATTCAGTACACCGTCGGCTAGCACGCTGCGGGCAGACGGGCAAGCAGAGTGGCCGGGCAAGCGGGGTGGTGGCGCCCGGCAAGCGGTCAGCCCTTGCGGTTCGGATCGACCCCGTTCGGCAGCAGCAGCCAGTAGCGGCCCTTGGCCGCCATCGGGCCGGCCAGCGCCTCGGCCGGCTTCCCGGCACCCCAGAACACGTCGGCGCGCACCGGGCCGCGGATCGCGCCGCCGGTGTCCTGGGCGATCATCAGGCGGCGCAGCGCCGGGCCGGCATCGGTCGGGTAGGCGACGTCGACCCACAGCGGCGCGCCGAGCGGCAGGTGCCGGCGGTCGACCGCCAGGCTGCGGCCCGGGGTCAGCGCCACGCCGGCGGCCCCGACCGGGCCGTCGCCGGTCAAGCGGCGGAAGAACACATAGGACGGGTTCCGGTCCATGAGCTCGCGGCGCCGTTCGGGGTGGGCCGCCAGCCAGTCGCGGATCGCCTGCAGCGACATCTTCTCCTTCGGCACCTCGCCCTCGGCGATCAGCCAGCGGCCGATCGCGTAGTAGGGGTGGCCGTTGGTGCCGTCGTAGCCGACCCTGAGGCGGCTGCCGTCCGGCAGGATCACCAGGCCGGAGCCCTGGATGTGCAGAAAGAAGGCGTCGACCGGATCGGCGAGGTAGAGCAGCGGCTCGGCTTTGCCGGCGATGCCGCCGTCCTCGATCGCCGCCCGGTCGGCATATGGCACCAGCCGGCCATTCTCGACTCTTCCGGCGATCCGCTCGCCCTTCAGGGATTCCCGGAACGCGCCGAGATCGACGTCGATCAGGTCCGGCGGCCGTTTGTACAGGGTCACCGGATAGCCGGCGGCCTTGCGCAGGGACCCTGCCAGTTCGGGCTCGAAATAGCCGGTGAACAGGTCGTCCTCGGGCTTGTCGTCGCGGGCCCGCCAAACCGTGAAGGCGCCGGCGAAGAACCGCCGCACGGCATCGGGATCGTTGGCGTCCACCGCCTCGCCGGCCCGGCAGACCGGCGCCCAGTCGGCTCTCGTACCGAACCGCCCGTCCGGCCCGACCGCCCGGCTCTGGTCGCCGCGCAGGATCGGGCCGCAGGTGCGGCGGAAGGCGGCCAGCGCCGGTCGCGGATCGTCCTGTTCCCAGCCCGGAAGATCGGCCACCGAGGCGGGCTCGACGATGAGCCGCTCGGCCGCCTCCGGGGTCGGTTCGCGGCCGCAGGCCGACAGCAGCAGCGCGACCGCCAGCAGCGCCGCGGCGGCCGTGCCGCGCCTTCCCGACCCCCTGGGCTCAGTCCTCGGGAACACGGGTCGCGACCAGCTCCCAGTTGGGATCGCGGGACCGGATGTCGCGCGCGAACGTCCAGATGTCGGTCAGGATCTCGATCCGGTCGGGATCGCCCTCGATCGCGTCGCCGGCGGCGTTGCGGGTCACCTTGACCTGCTCGGTGACGAACTCGACCGTGACCTTGGCGAAATGATTCTCCAGCGCCGCTTCGACGATGTCGGCGGAGCGGATGGTGACGATGGTGGTCTCCTGCACCTCGCCGGCCTTCTCGCGGGCCTCGATCGCCGAGGCGAAGCCGCCGTACAGCTCGCGCGACAGCAGCGGCCGCAGGGCGTCGACGTCACCCTTGGCATAGGCCTCGACCACCATGGCGAACGCCGCCTTGGCGCCGTGCAGGAATTCGCGCTCGTCGAAGGTCTCGTCGGCCAGCTTGATGCGCATGACGCCGGCGGCCATCGGGTTTTCCGGCCCGGCGTCGTCGTCGGGCGGGCCGGCGACCTCGGCCGCGCGCTCCGGCAGCCGGACCACGTTGCCGTTGTCGTTGCTCTGCGCGGGTTCCGAGAACGGATCCGGGCGCCGCCGCTCATGGCCGGTACGCCGGCCCAGCACGCTCCTCAGCTTGAAGATGACGAAGCCGGCGAACAGCGCGAGAAGTATGATGTCGAGGAACGGCACACCGTTTCCCATTGTGATCGCGGCTCGGCGCCTGGACCGGGCCGCGCCCCCACGTTTAGAGTGGCCGCCGCGATCGTACCCCACCCGGTACACGACCGCGACGCCGGAGCGGTCTCCGGACGCGTCCGGTCTAGATAGGGCCTGCACTTCGGAAGGGCAAGCATGGGCTTCCTGGTTTTGCTGGTCGTGCTCGGCCTGCCGGTCGTCGAAATCTGGCTGATGATCGAGATCGGGCGGGACATCGGGGCCTTGCCGACGGTCGCGCTGATCCTGGCGACGGCTGGGCTCGGCATGTTGCTGTTCCGGGTCCAGGGCATGGCCACCCTGGCCCGCGTGCAGGCGCATCTCGATCGCGGCGAGGCGCCGGTCGGCGAGCTGCTGTCCGGCCTCGGTCTCCTGGTCGCCGGGCTGATGCTGCTGATTCCCGGGTTCCTGACCGACGCGATCGGCCTGGTCCTGTTCATTCCGCCGGTCCGGCGCCTGCTGATCGGCACCGGCCTCGCCTGGGCGCTGGCGCGCGGCGAGACCCGCATCTGGACGTCGCGAACGCGTGGCGGCGGGCACGGGGGCGGGCGCGGCGATGGAAGGTCGGGAAGCGGTCCGATCATCGACGGCGACTTCCAGGACGTGACCGGGGCGCCGGACACCCCGGGCAGGCCGGATACCCAGGTTGGGCCGGATCCCCGGCGGATCGACCGCGACGACCGCAGGAGTTGACGCGATGTACTTCGTCCGCCACGGCCAGAGCGAATTCAACGTCCATTTCGCGAAAACCCGGATCGATCCCGGGATCGAGGACCCGGCCCTGACCGAGCTCGGGCGCCGGCAGGCTCGCTCGGCCGCCGCGGCGCTTGCCCCGCGCGGGCCGGTCCGGATCGTCGCCAGCCCGTACCGGCGGACCCTGGAAACCGCCGCGATCCTGGCCGAGGCCCTCGGCCTGCCGGTCGAGGTCGATGCGCTGGTGCGGGAGCGCTGCTGGTTCGCCTGCGACATCGGCACGCCGGCCTCCACGCTGCGCACCCTGTGGCCGCATCTCGACTTCGACCGGCTCGGCGAGCGCTGGTGGCCGGCGCACGGCGAGTCCGAGGCCCAGCTGTCGGCCCGCTGCGGGGTTTTCGCCAGCCGCCTGCACCGCGCGACCGACTGGGGCGAGACCGTCTACGTCAGCCACTGGGGGTTCATCCGGGGGCTGACCGGCCTGACCGTCGGCAACGGTACGGTGGTCGAGATCCGGCCCGGTCCGGACGCCTCGGTTGTACACTCTCCGGAACCGTGTTAGGCGACCGGCCATCACCAGCAACGGGAAGCGTTCGCGCCATGTCCGACACCTCCGGGGCCCAGCCCGCCGTCGCGCTGCCGATCCAGATCCACGCGCAGTACGTCAAGGACCTGTCGTTCGAGAACCCTCGGGCGCCGGCCAGCCTGCAGCCGCAGAGCGAACAGCCGCGGATCGAGGTGAACGTCGACGTCCAGGCCGCCAAGGTGGCGGACAATGACATCTACGAAGTGACGCTGCGGGTCACCGCGTCGGGCACCAGCGCCGGCAACCAGCTGTTCCTGGCCGAGCTGTCCTATGGCGGGCTGTTCACCCTGCAGGGCGTTCCCGAGGACTCGCTGCACCCGGTGCTCCTGATCGAATGCCCGCGGATCCTGTTCCCGTTCGCCCGCGCGATCATCGCCGACGTTACCCGCGACGGCGGTTTCCCGCCGCTGCTGATCCAGCCGGTCGACTTCGCCGCGATGTACCGGCAGAGCGCCGAGCAGGGCGCCAGCAGCGGCCGCGCCACGCCGGCTTCCGAAGGCCTGATCCTGCCGCCGGAGGCCTGACGCCGGGGCCCGCGGGCAACGGTTCGGGTCAACCGGCCGGCTGAGCCGCGAGCCAGAGCGGTTCCTTGAGCGATTCGAGGAACGCCCGGTGGGCGGCGAGTTCCTCCGCGCTCGGCGCGTGCGGACGCGGCTCGCGGTACGGTCGGACCGCCTGCTCGACCGTCCGGCTGCCGGCCGCCCCGCCGTCCGTACCCGCTTCGGTCGCCAGCGCCAGATCCGGCTGGCGGCCGCCGATCAGCTCGAGATAGACCGCCGCCAGCAGGTCGGCGTCCAGCAACGCTCCGTGCAGGGTGCGGTGGCCGTTGTCGATCTCGAACCGCCGGCACAGCGCGTCCAGGCTGACCTGGGCGCCCGGGTACTTGCGGCGGGCCAGCTGCACGGTGTCGAGGGCCTGGCTCATCGGGATCTCCGGCCGGCCGAGGCGCCGCAGTTCGCTGTTGATGAACTTCATGTCGAACGCCGCGTTGTGGATCACCAGCACGGCGTCGCCGAGGAACTCCACGATCTCGTCGGCCAGCGCCGCGAACACCGGGTAACCGGACAGGAACTCGGTCGAGAGGCCGTGCACCTCGAACGCGGCCTGCGGCATGTCGCGCTCGGGATTGATGTAATGGTGCAGGGTACGGCCGGTCGGCACGTGGTTGATCAGCTCGAGGCAGCCGATCTCGACGATCCGGTCGCCGGTCTCGGGGTCCAGGCCCGTCGTCTCCGTGTCGAGCACGATCTCGCGCATTCCGGTTCCTCGTTCCGTCGCAGTTTCCGAACCAGCCGTTTGAGCCGCCGCATGGTGACCGCCCGGCCGAGCCCGGTCGGGATCACCACGTCGGCGCGCCGCCGCTTCTCGGCGTCCGGCATCTGTTTCGCCAGGATAGCCGCCAGCCGCGACTCCGTCATCCCGGGACGGGCCATCACGCGCTGACGCTGCAGCCAGGCCGGCGCGCTCACCACCGCCACCAGGTCGCAGTGCCGGTGGCCGCCGCCTTCCAGCAGCAGCGGCACGTCCAGCACCGCGACCGGCACCCGCCGCCGCCGGCACCGGGCCAGGAACCGCGCGGTCTCGTGCTTGACCAGCGGGTGCACGATCGCCTCCAGCCGGGCCAGGGCCGCCGGATCGCCGAACACCCGGGCCCCGAGGGCAGCACGGTCGACCGCCCCGTCCTCGACCACCCCGGGGAACGCCGTGTCGATCGCCGGCACCGCCGCCCCGCCCTTGGCCAGCAACCGGTGCACCGCCGCGTCGGCATCGTGCACCGGCAGGCCCAGCCGTCGCAGCATGCCGGCGGCCGTCGACTTGCCCATGCCGATGGAACCGGTGAGGCCGAGCACCTTCATCAGCGGGCCAGCACCCCGTGGGCCCGCAGGAAGTCGAGCAGCGGCAGCAGCGGCAGGCCGAGCACCGTGAAGTAGTCGCCCTCGACGGCGGTGAACAGCTGGGCCCCGAGCCCTTCCAGCTGATAGGCGCCGACCGACGACCGGACATCCTCGCCGACCGCGTCGAGGTAGCTCTCGATGAAGGCCTCGCTCAGCGGCCGCATCCGCATCCTGACGGTTTGCGACGCGTGCCAGATGCGCGAGCCGGCACGCGCCACCACGACGCTGGTGACCAGGCGGTGGTCGCGGCCGGCCAGCGCCTGCAGGGTGGCCCGGGCATGGTCGCGGTCGGCCGGCTTCTCGAACCAGACGCCGTTGCAGTCGAGCATCTGGTCGGAACCGATCACCAGGGCGTCCGGATGCCGCCGCGACACCGCCATCGCCTTGAGCTCGGCCAGCGCCGTCGCGACGTCCTCGGTCGACGCCCCTTCGGCACCGAGGGATTCCCGGACCGCGGCCTCGTCGACGCCGGCCACCACCACGCTGAACGGCACGCCGGCCGCCCGCAGCATCTGGGCCCGGAACCGGCTGCCCGACGCCAGCACGACCGGCACCGTCTCGGCCGCCGGGCCGGGCAGCGCGACCCGCGGGTTATCCATTGTCGTTGTCTCCGGTCTCGAGGTGCTGCAGGACTGCCGCCGCGGTCTCCTCGATCGAACGTCGGGTGACGTCGATCACCGGCCACCCGTTGCGCTCGAACATGCGGCGCGCGTCGGCCACCTCTCGGCGGACCTGCTCGAGCGCCACGTAGTCGGTCTCCTCGCGCTGCTTCAGCATCAGCACGCGGTTGCGGCGGACCTGGATCAGACGGGTCGGATCGGTGGTGAACGCCACCACCAGCGGCTTGCGCAGATGAAAGATCTCGTCCGGCGGATCGATGCCCGGAACGATCGGCACGTTGGCGGTCTTGTAGCCGCGGTTGGCCAGGTACAGCGAGGTCGGGGTCTTCGAGGTCCGCGACACGCCGACCACCACGATGTCGGCGTCCTCGAGATCGTGGACGTGCTGGCCGTCGTCATGCGCCAGGGTGTAGTCCATCGCTTCGATCCGCCGGAAATACGCGGCGTCCAGCTCGTGCTGGCGACCCGGCCGGCCGTGGGACTTCAGGCCGAGGTGACTGCCGAGCGCCGACAGCACCGGGTCGAGGATGGCGATGCACGGCACTTCGAGGCGCCGGCACGCCTCCTCCAGCCGGCGCCGCAGCTCCGGCTCGACCAGGGTGAACAGCACCGGTCCCGGATGCGCCTCCAGCCCGGCGATCACCTTGTCGAGATAGCTGCGGGTCCGCACCAGGGACCAGACGTGCTCCTTGGCACGGACACCGTCGAACTGGACGAGGCAGGCCCTGGCGATCTGGTGGTTGGTCTCGCCGGTCGCGTCGGACACCAGGTGGATGTGCAGGGTCGGCGGAGAAATCATGCACAGCGCCTTGGGGACAGGGTGTGGGCCAGGCAGGAGCTTATCCCCACCGGCGTCCGATCGCTCGAAGATATGCCGAACCGCCAGTCGCGCAACCGCCGGGATTCCCACCGGTGGACGACTCCGACAGGGTAGCCTGCAAGCCGGGGAGAAATCCGTTTCACGGGAAACATCCCCGTTATCCACGGTTTTCGAGTCCGGGCGCCCATTCCCCGATCCTGCGGGAGTCCGGGAACCATCCACCGCCGGCAGCGACGCGATCCGCCGGTGTCGTCGAACCCGATCGGGCTGTGGACGATTCCCGGGACTGCCGGTAATCCCCGGACTTCCACCCGCCAACTACCACCTCCCTTCATTTTCTAAATAAATAGGGTAGTGATAGGGATCACCGACGGAGCCCCACCGGATGACCCGATCCCCGTTTCTGCGTGCCCTCGCCGGCGAGACCCTCGACACGCCTCCGATCTGGCTGATGCGTCAGGCCGGACGCTATCTGCCGGAGTATCGCGAGGTTCGGGCCAGGGCCGGCAGTTTCGTCGACCTGTGCCTGGCGCCCGAGCTGGCGGCCGAGGTGACCCTGCAACCGATACGGCGGTACGGGTTCGATGCGGCGATCCTGTTCGCCGACATCCTGATGGTTCCGTACGGGCTCGGCCAGCCGCTGCGCTTCGAGACCGGCCGCGGCCCGGTGCTCGAGCCGATCCGCGACCGGGCGGCTGTGCCTGGCTTCGATCCCGACGCGTTTCACGGCGCGGTGGGGCCGATCTACGACACCGTGGCCCGGGTGCGGGCGGCACTCGGTCCGGAGACGGCGCTGATCGGCTTCGCAGGGTCGCCGTGGACGGTGGCGTCCTACATGGTCGAAGGCGGCAGCAGCCGCGACTTTGCCGCCTTGAAGCTCTGGGCGTTTCGGGATCCGGACGGTTTCGGCGCCTTGATGGAGACGATCGTCGAGGCCACGATCGCCTATCTGGATCGGCAGATCCGGGCCGGCGCCCAGGCCGTCAAGCTGTTCGACAGCTGGGCCGGGGCGGCGCCCGAGACGCTGTTCGAGCGCTGGGTCGTTCAGCCGACCGCGGCGATCGTGCGGCGGTTGCGCGGGATGCATCCGGACGTACCGATCATCGGGTTCGCCAAGGGCGCGGGGGCGTTGACCCGGGGCTACGGCTCGGCAACGGGCGTCACGGCCCTGACGCTGGATTCCAGCATTCCGCTGGCGATGGCCTGCGCATTGCAGGCCGAGCGCCCGGTCCAGGGCAATCTCGATCCGATCGCCCTGCTCGCCGGCGGACCGGCACTGGAGTCGGAGACCGACCGGATCCTCGAGGCGCTCGGCGGCGGGCCCTTCGTCTTCAATCTCGGGCACGGCATCGTGCCGCAGACGCCGCCGGAGCACGTGGCCGCTCTGGTCGCGCGGGTACGCGGCTGACCGGCCCGGCCGTCCATCCAGGGGGAGGGAAGCATGGACTGGTATCCGGTGGTGAAGGCGCTGCACGTGATCAGCGTGATCGCCTGGATGGCCGGCATGTTCTACCTGCCGCGGCTGTTCGTGTACCACGCCGAGGCCGGACCCGGCACGCCGCAGTCCGAGACCTTCAAGGTGATGGAGAGGCGGCTGCTGCGGGCCATCATGAACCCGGCGATGATCGCCACCTGGGTGTTCGGGATCGCCATGCTGGCGATGGTGCCGGACTGGCTTTCGGATGGTTGGATGCACGCCAAGCTGACCCTGGTGGCGGCGATGACCGTGGTGCATCATCTGTACGGCCGCTGGCGCAAGGCGTTCGAGCGCGACGAGAACGTCCGGCCGTCCAGGTTCTACCGGATCTGGAACGAGGCCCCGACGCTGTTGCTGGTCGGGATCGTGTTCCTGGTGATCCTGAAGCCGTTCTGATCGGCCCGGGCAGGGGACAGTCCCGGCCTTTGTATACAGAACTCCGTGATTGACAAGGTGAACGGGTTTCGGTAACGCGTTTAGAAAACCCGCCACAAGGCGGTGGCAACTCCTTCCGGAACAACTCGCCCCGACACGACACTGGCCGCTGGCCGGTGAGACCGGCAGAACCGAAGCGCCGAGTCGTTCCGCCAATCCATAAGTTCGGATCCAATGAATCTCCAAGAACTGAAATCCAAGTCGCCCGCCGATCTTCTGGCCTTTGCCGAAGAACTCGAGATCGAGAACGCCAGTACCCTGCGAAAGCAGGACATGATGTTCGCGATCCTCAAGCAGTTGGCCGACAACGACGTTCCGATCTATGGTCAGGGTGTGCTGGAAACGCTGCCCGACGGCTTCGGTTTTCTGCGATCGCCTGAGTCCAACTACTTACCGGGTCCGGACGACATCTACGTGTCGCCGAGCCAGGTCCGGCGTTTCGGCCTGCGGACCGGCGATACCGTCGAAGGCGAGATCCGGGCCCCGAAGGACGGCGAGCGCTATTTCGCGCTGCTGAAGGTCAACTCGATCAACTTCGAGGACCCGGAAGCCGTCCGGCACCGCATCAACTTCGACAACCTGACCCCGCTGTATCCCGACAGCAAGCTGAAGCTCGAGCTGCCGTTCAAGCCCGAGAACAAGGAATACACCACCCGGGTCATCGACCTGATCTCGCCGCTCGGCAAGGGCCAGCGCGCGCTGATCGTGGCGCCCCCGCGAACCGGCAAGACCGTGATGCTGCAGAACATCGCGCACGCGATCGCCGAGAACCATCCCGAGGTCTACCTGATCGTGCTGCTGATCGACGAGCGGCCGGAGGAAGTGACCGACATGGACCGCTCGGTGAAGGGCGAGGTGATCTCCTCGACCTTCGACGAGCCGGCGACCCGCCACGTGGCGGTCACCGAGATGGTCATCGAGAAGGCCAAGCGCCTGGTCGAGCACAAGCGCGACGTGGTGATCCTGCTGGACTCGATCACCCGCCTGGCGCGCGCCTACAACACCGTGGTGCCGTCGTCCGGCAAGGTGCTGACCGGCGGTGTCGACGCCAACGCCCTGCAGCGGCCGAAGCGGTTCTTCGGTGCCGCCCGGAACATCGAGGAGGGCGGCTCGCTGACCATCATCGCGACCGCGCTGATCGATACCGGTTCGCGCATGGACGAGGTCATCTTCGAGGAGTTCAAGGGTACCGGTAACTCGGAGATCATCCTGGACCGCAAGCTGGCCGACAAGCGGACCTTCCCGGCGATCGACATCACCCGCTCCGGCACCCGCAAGGAGGAGCTGCTGGTCGACAAGCCGACGCTCTCGAAGATGTGGGTGCTGCGCCGAATCCTCATGCAGATGGGCACGGTCGACGCCATGGAGTTCCTGGTCGACAAGCTCAAGCACTCGAAGAACAACTCAGATTTCTTCGACGCCATGAATTCCTAGGGTGGGGACTGCCGTCGCCCGGTAGGTCCCGGATCGCTGCCAAAGCAGCGTCCGGGATGAGGAGCAAGGGCGAGCACATCCTTACCGAACCTCATCCCGGCCGTAGCAGCTTGCTGCGGAGCGCCGGGACCCACCCGCCGCTCCGCCCTGGTCGAAACGTCTCCTACGGCAGGATCACCGTCGAGCCGGTGGTCTTGCGGCCCTCCAGGTCCTGGTGCGCCTTGACGATATCGGCGAGCGCATAGGTCTGCTCGATGTTGATCTTCACCTTGCCGGAAGAGACCGCGGCGAACAGGTCGGCCGCCATCTCGTCGAGGCCCGCCTTGGTGGCGGTGAAGGTCATCAGGGTCGGCCGGGTGAACTGCAGCGAGCCCTTGGCCGCGAAGATCCCGAGGTCGACCGGCGGGATCGGCCCCGAGGACTGGCCGAAGCTGACCATCATGCCGCGCGGCCGCAGCACGTCGAGCGACTTCGGCCAGGTGTCCTTGCCGATCGAGTCGTAGACCACGGGCAGCTTCTTGCCGCCGGTGATCTCCAGGGTCTTCTCGACGAAGTCGTCGCGGCTGTAGACGATCGGGTGGTCGCAGCCATTGGCCTTGGCGAGCTCGGCCTTGGCGTCCGACCCGACGGTGCCGATCACGGTCGCGCCGAGGGCCTTGGCCCACTGGCACACGATCAGGCCGACGCCGCCGGCGGCAGCATGGATCAGGATCGTGTCGCCGGCCTGCACCTTATAGACCTGCCGGATCAGGTACTGCGCGGTCATGCCCTTAAGCATCATCGCCGCGGCGGTCTTGTCGTCGACGCCGGCCGGCACCTTCACGACCTTGCTCGCCTCGATGTTGCGGGCCTCGGAATACGAGCCCGGCGGCGGCGCGGCATAGGCGACCCGGTCGCCCACCGCGAAGTCTCTGACCCCGTCGCCGACCGCGGCCACCGTGCCGGCGCCCTCCATGCCGAGGCCGTGCGGCAGCGCCAGCGGGTACAGCCCGCTGCGGTGATAGGTGTCGATGTAGTTCAGGCCGATCGCGGTGTGCCTGATCTGGATCTGGCCGGCGGCCGGGGCGGCCAGCTCGATATCCTCGAGCTGCATCACCTCGGGGCCGCCGGGCTTATGGAAACGGATGGCCTTGACCATGGTCCAAGTCTCCCAGTGGACGATGTTTCGTACGGACTCTGACGGTGCCGTCGTGCCGAACCTAGGGTGGGACGGCCGGGCCGGAAAGGCCCGGCGCGGCAGGACATATGTGCCGCGCCGGGAGCGATCAACCCAGGTTGGCGGCCAGGAAGTCGCGGGTGCGGCCGTTCGCCAGGTCGGCGGAGGCCTTGTCGTAATGCTTGCCGCCGACCCGGGCGAAGGCGTGGTCCTGCCCCGCGTAGACATGGACGGTCGCCTTCGGGTGCTGCTCCAGGACCGGGACGAACTTGGCCTGGGCCTCGGGCGGCACGAAGCCGTCGTTCTCGGCGACGTGGCTGAGATACGGCTTCGTGATGGCGCCGGCCTCGTCGATCATCCCGTCCAGCCCGACGCCGTAGTAGCTGACGTTGGCGTCGGAATCCGAGCGGGCCGCCATCAGGTAGGCCAGCTTGCCGCCCAGACAGTAGCCGACCGAGCCGGCCTTGCCGGTGCATTCCGGCATTCCCCGGACGTGGTCGAGGGTGGCGATCAGGTCCTGCACGCCGTTGTCGACGTCGAACTTGCCGAACAGGTCGAAGGCCTTCTGCCACTCGGCCTCGGTCTGGTCGGTAATGTCGACGCCGGGCTCGATGCGCCAGAAGATGTCAGGGCAGATCGCCACATAGCCCTGGGCGGCGAAGGAATCCGTCAGGTCGCGCATGACCTTGTTGACGCCGAAGATCTCCTGGATGACCACCAGGCCGGGCGCCGGGGTCCTGGCGGGCATCGCCACATAGGCCTGGAACGTTCCGCCGTCCTTGGCCTTGACGGTCACATGGGGCATGGGTGCCTCCCTCTCGGGGTTGGTGACGGGGAGGCGAAACCCTAGGACGCACGGTCGCCCAGCGTCTACAGGCCAGGATCCAGGGGAGTTGGAACGTCAGGACGTCAGAACAGCCGGGTCTGGCCGCGCTCGAAGTCGAGCAGCCACTGCTTGGTGGCGACGCCCTCGGCCCCGGAGAACCCGACCAGCTTGCCGTCGGAGCCGACCACCCGGTGGCACGGCACGATGATCGGGATCGGGTTGCGGCCGCAGGCGCCGCCGACCGCCCGGGCGACGCCGCCGGTGAGGGCCGCGAGATCGCCGTAGGTTCGGGTCTGGCCCCACGGGATGTCGAGCATGGCGTTCCAGATCGCGCGCTCGAACTCGCTGCCGCCGCGGAACCGCAGAGGAACGTCGAACCGGGTGAGGGTGCCGGCGAAATAGGCCTCGAGCTGGGCGGCTGTTTCACGTGAAACGGCGTCGCTCTCCGCCGCCTCAACGATCGTTCCGGGATCGATCCAGGTCACCCGGACGATGGATTCGCCGTCGCTGACCGCGCGGACCCGTCCGGTCGGGGTGTCGAGATCGCTGGCCGCCATTCGGCCTCTCCCTTGCGACTGCCCGCCGGGCGGTGTGCCGGCGGCCTTGACGGTGGCGAACGGGCCGTTCATCACCCCGGTCTGGGGCGGGCGGTGCTGCGGCCACTCGCCGGATCTTAGACGGCCGGAGCCCGGGCCTGAACGACAATCGGACCGACGCCCGGGGCCCAACCGGCGGAGACCGACCAGGGGGACCGGATGACGGCGACGGACGACGGTGACGGCGACAGCATCGTGGCGGTGGCGACGGCCCCGGGGCGGGCCGGCGTCGCGGTGATCAGGCTGTCCGGACCGGCCGCCCGCCCGACGCTGGCGGCCCTGGCGGGCCGGATCCCGGAGCCGCGGCGACTGACCCGGGCGCTGATCCGCCATCCGGTGTCCACGGAGCCGCTCGACGACGCCCTGGTGGCGCTGTTCCCGGGCCCGGCAAGCTTCACCGGCGAGGACGTCGCCGAATTCCACGTCCATGGCGGCCGCGCGGTACCGGCGGCGGTTCTGGCGGCGCTGCTCGGGTTGCCGGGGGTCCGGCCGGCCGAACCGGGGGAATTCACCCGGCGGGCGTTCCTGAACGATCGAATCGACCTGACCGCCGCCGAGGGGATCCTCGACCTGATCGACGCCGAGACCGAGGCTCAGCGCCGCCAAGCCCTGCGGCAGGCGTCGGGCGGGCTGGCGGCGGTGTACGAGGCCTGGCGCGGCGAACTGGTGACCGCGATGGCCCGGCTGGAGGCCTGGATCGACTTTCCCGACGAAGACTTGCCGGGAGACGTGCTCGACGCGGTGCTGGACGGCCTCGGCCGGCTGACCGGGGACTTCCAACGGCATCTCGCCGATTCCCAGCGCGGGGAGCGCCTGCGGGAAGGGCTGCGTATAGCCATTGTCGGACCCCCGAATGCCGGCAAGTCATCCCTGCTGAACTGGCTTGCAAAGCGGGACGTAGCCATCGTCAGCGCGACTGCCGGGACGACCCGGGATGTCCTGGAGGTATACCTGGATATAAATGGGTATCCGGCCACGGTAGCGGACACCGCCGGATTGCGCGAAACCGCCGATTCGGTGGAGCAGGAGGGGGTCCGGCGGGCCCTGGCGCGGGCCGAGGATGCCGACCTGCGGCTGCTGGTGGTGGATTGGAGCGCCGGCGCTGACGCTCGCGCGGGCGTCGACCGATGGCTGGGAGCCGATACGATCGCGGTCGCCAACAAGATCGACCGGGGCGGCACGCCGCCCGAGCCGTGGATTCCGGTTTCCGTGACCACCGGAGCGGGCCTTGACCGCCTGATCGAGCGGCTGGGCGGCGAGCTCGAGGCCCGGATGGCGGTGCGGGAGACGCCGGCCCTGACCCGTGAGCGCCACCGGCACGCGGTTGGCCAGGCCGGAGAGGCCGTCGATCGCGCGATCGACGGGCTCAGGGCCGGGATACCGCTGGAACTGCCGGCCGAGGACCTGCGATTGGCGGCCCGAATGCTCGGACGGATCACCGGAAAGGTCGATGTCGAGGAGATCCTGGACGCGGTGTTCCGGGAATTCTGCGTCGGGAAGTGACCGGTCGGCAGTCGGACTGGTGTTTCACGTGAAACATCGCCGTCCGGCTTTGACAGGTCGAGGCGGACGCCGTATCTCCTGGGCATGGGCGACATCGCGACAGCGACGGGATACGACGTCATCGTCGTGGGCGGCGGCCACGCAGGCTGCGAGGCGGCCGCTGCGGCGGCGCGCATCGGTGCCCGGACCCTGCTGCTGACCCACCGGATCGACACCATGGGGGCGATGTCCTGCAACCCCGCGATCGGCGGGCTGGGCAAGGGCCATCTGGTCCGCGAGATCGACGCGCTCGACGGCATCATGGCGCGGGCGATCGACCGGGCGGGCATCCAGTTCCGGGTACTGAACCGCTCCAAGGGCCCGGCGGTCCGCGGTCCGCGGGCCCAGGCCGACCGGGCCCTGTACAAGCGAGCGATCGCCGAGATCCTGGCCGAGTTCGAGGCCCTGACGATCGAGGCGGGGGCGGTCGAGGACCTGGTGCTCCGCGACGGTCGCTGTGTCGGGGTGCGGCTGGGGGACGGCGCGGAACGGCGGGCGGCGGCGGTGGTGCTGACCACCGGGACCTTTCTGCGCGGCGAGATCCATCTGGGCGAGGAACGGCGGCCGGCCGGCCGGGTCGGCGACGCGCCGGCAATCGGGTTGGCCCGGACCCTGGAGGCGCTGGGGTTCCCGCTCGGGCGACTGAAGACCGGGACCCCGCCACGGCTCGACGGCCGGACCATCGACTGGTCCGGGCTGGAGCCGCAGCCGGGCGACGATCCGCCGGAGCCGTTCTCGACCCTGACCGAGCGGATCGCGGTGCCGCAGACGGTCTGCCACATCACCTATACGTCCGAGCGCGCCCACGATCTGATCCGGGCGAACCTGCACAGGGCGCCGATGTATTCCGGCCAGATCAGTGGCACCGGCCCGCGCTATTGTCCGTCGATCGAGGACAAGGTGGTTCGGTTCGCCGACAAACCGCGCCACCAGATCTTCCTGGAACCCGAGGGACTCGACGATCCGACGGTCTATCCGAACGGAATCTCGACCTCGCTACCGCGGGATGTCCAGGATGCCGTGGTGGCCTCGATACCGGGCCTGGAGCAGGCAAAGATCCTGCAGCACGGATACGCCATCGAGTATGACTATGTCGATCCCCGCGACCTCCGGGCGACCCTGGAGACCCACCGCCTGCCGGGGCTTTACCTGGCCGGGCAGATCAACGGCACCACGGGCTATGAAGAGGCCGCGGCCCAGGGGCTGATCGCCGGTGCCAACGCCGCGCTGGCGGCCGGCGGAAGCGATGCGCTCTCGATCGACCGGGCCGACGGCTATATGGGCGTGATGGTCGACGACCTGATCACCCGGGGCGCGCCGGAACCGTACCGGATGTTCACCTCGCGCGCGGAGTATCGCCTGCGGTTGCGGGCCGATAACGCCGATCAGCGCCTGACCGCGAAGGGGCGGGAGATCGGTCTGGTCGGAAACCGGCGGTGGGCGGCCTACGAGGCCAAGCGCGAATCGCTCCGTGTTTCACGTGAAACACTCGAAGGGCTGGCCGGGACGCCGCAGGAACTGGGGCGGCGGGGCATTGCGGTGAACCAGGACGGTCAGCGGCGCAGCGCCTGGAATCTTCTCGGCCACGCCGCGGTGTCGCGCGCGCAGATCCTGGCCGCCTGGCCGGAGATCGCCGCGATCCCGGGGCCGATCCTGGAGCAGCTGGCGATCGAGGCCCTGTACGCCGGATACCTGGACCGCCAGGAAGCCGACGTCCGGGCGTTCCGCCGGGACGAGGCCCTTGCGCTGCCGGAGACCCTGAACCCGGACGAGATCGGCTCCCTGTCGGCCGAGATCCGCGACATCCTGCGTCGGGCGAGGCCACGGACCCTCGGTCAGGCGGCCCGACTACCGGGCGTGACGCCAGCCGCTACCCTGGCGTTGCTGCGCTACCTGAAGACACGAAATCCGCGGTCTTCCGAGGGTTCCGGGGAGACCGACGCGGCATGACACCGTCAGATGTCCAGCAAAAGATCGGGTTCGACGACGCTACGCGGGCCCGGCTCGAGGCCTATGTGGCGCTGCTGACGAAGTGGCAGGCCCGGATCAACCTGGTGGCGCCGGCGACGCTACCCGAAGTCTGGAACCGCCATGTCCTGGACTCCGCGCAGCTGCTGTCGTACATGGCCGGACATCCCGGTCCGGTGCTCGACCTGGGGTCCGGTGCCGGCTTTCCCGGCCTGGTGCTGGCGGTCCTCGGCCGCGACGACGTGATTCTGGTCGAGGCCGACCGGCGCAAGGCGGCGTTTCTCCAGGAAGCGGCCCGGGCGACCGGGACCAAGGTCCGTATCGAGGCCTGCCGTATCGAGGCACTACGCCCGATTCGCGCCGGCATCGTCACCGCGCGGGCCCTCGCGACGGTATCGGAGCTCATGCACTACGCCCGTCCATTCACCGACGAATCAACCCTCTACCTGTTCCTCAAGGGAGAGCGTGCGGATGACGAGTTGACTACCGCGCGAGAACGCTGGAACATGACGGTTGACAAGGCCCCGAGCCTGAGTGACGCGCGCGGGGTCATACTCCGGTTGGAGGGTGTGACCGATGTCTGACCTGGCTTCCTCGGCGGTAGTGGCACCGCGCATCCTGGCGATCGTCAACCAGAAGGGCGGGGTCGGCAAGACGACGACCGCCGTCAACCTGGCGACCGCGATGGCCGCCTGCCGCAAGCGGGTGCTGGTGATCGACCTCGACCCGCAGGGCAACGCCTCGACCGGTTTCGGCATTCCGCGCAAAGCCCGCGAGGCGGATTCCTACGCCGTGCTGATCGGCGAGGCGTCGATCGCCGAGGCGGCGATCGAGACCGCGGTGCCGGGGCTGGAGATCGTGCCGGCCTCGCCGGACCTGTCCGGCGCCGAGATCGAGCTGGTCGCCATGGAGCATCGCGAGTTCCGGCTGCGCGAGGCCGTGGTCCGGCACGTCGCGGCATCGCCCTACGACTACATCCTGATCGACTGCCCGCCGTCGCTCGGCCTGCTGACCCTCAACGCGCTGGTCGCGGCGGATGCCGTGCTGGTGCCGCTGCAGTGCGAGTTCTACGCGCTGGAAGGGTTGTCGCAGCTGATCCGGACGGTCGAGCGGGTCCGCAAGGCGCTGAACCCGAGCCTGGAGATCCAGGGGGTGGTGCTGACCATGTTCGATCGCCGCAACAACCTCTCGGAGCAGGTCGCCGCCGACGTGCGCGGGCATTTCGGCGACGTGGTGTACCGCACGGTGATCCCGCGCAACGTGCGGATCTCCGAGGCCCCGTCCTACGGCAAGCCGGTGATCGTGTACGATACCGGCTGCACCGGCGCCCGCGCCTATCTCGACCTCGCCCGCGAGGTTTTGAGGCGCGAGCAGTCGCTCGCAGACGCCGCCTGACTCGACGCCGCCTGAGCAGAAGGCTTCCGACCGCATGACCGACGACTCCACCCGCCGCCGATCGAACAAGCTCGGACGCGGCCTGTCCGCGCTGCTCGGCGACGAGGAGGAGGATCAGGCCCAGCTCGACCGGCTGCGGCAGACCCGGTCGCTGCCGGTCGAGCGGCTGGCCCCGGGGCCGTTCCAGCCGCGCCGCCGGTTCGATGCCGAGGACCTGTCGGAGCTGGCCGAGAGCATCCGCGAGCAGGGGGTGCTGCAGCCGGTGCTGGTGCGCCGTGCCGCCGACGGCGAGACCTACGAGATCATCGCCGGCGAACGCCGCTGGCGGGCCGCCCAGCTCGCCCAGCTGCACGAGATCCCGGTGCTGGTACGCGAGTTCGACGACCGCACCGCCATGGAGATCGCGCTGGTCGAGAACGTCCAGCGCCGCGACCTGACCGCCCTCGAGGAGGCCGACGGCTACCACCGGCTGATCGCGGAGTACGGGCACTCCCAGGAGGACATCGCCAGGGCGGTCGGGAAGAGCCGCAGCCACGTCGCCAACACCCTGCGCCTGCTGAACCTGCCGACCGAGGTCCGCGCGCTGCTGGAGGACGGCCAGCTCACCGCCGGCCACGCCCGGGCGCTGCTCGGCCAGGACGACGCGGCCGAGCTGGCGCGCGAGGTGGTGACCCGCAAGCTGAACGTCCGCGACACCGAGAAGCTGGTGCAGCGTCGGCGCATGGAGCCGTCGGCGCCGCGCCCGCGCAAGCCGCGCGGCCAGGGGGGCGGGCAGGCGGCCGACAAGGATCCGGACACCCTGGCGGTCGAGAGGGATCTCGGCGACCGGCTCGGCCTCGCGGTCTCGATCGACCACGACGCCGGCTCGGGCGGCGGCAGCGTTACGGTCCGCTACAGCGATCTCGACCAGCTCGATCTGGTGATCGAGCGGCTGTCGGGGATCTCGACCGGCAGCGCCGTGGCAGCGCCGGCCGCGGAGGAGGACGACGAGGGCCCGCCGCGCTGGTCGTTCGACGACGACGAGGAGGACGTCTCGGGGGTCGATCTCGAGGACTCCGAGACCGCCGCCGCCGACGAGCCCGGGGAAGGGTCGGCACTCGACCGGGCCTGGGCCCAGCTCGGCGACGACGAGGAAGACGAGGATCCCGACGACCCGCTCGTTCCGAAAGCGGAATAGGGCTCAGCGGCTGCGGCGGGCGGCCCGCAGGGCCATGCGGGCGACGTCGATCAGGGCCTGCCCGCATTCCGCCTGATCCGGAAACCCGGTGGTCTTGCAGCGGATCTCGGCCTCGCCGAGGCGGGCCAGGGCGGCCGCCAGCGCGCTCGGATTCCAGCGTGCGACCTGCCGGGTCATCGGCTCGACGGCCTTGAAGAACACCGGCGGCCGCAAGGACTTGACCGCATCGGCCGGGCTCCGGCCCTCGGCCGCCCGGCTGGCCGCCAAGTGCAGGCGCTGGAAGTATCCCTGGGCCTGGCGCAGAACCCGGATCGGCGACTCGCCCTGGCGAAACGCCCGGTCCAGACCCGGAACGATCCCGTCGGGGCGGCCCTCGGCGGCGGCCGAGACCAGGGCGTCGATCTCCAGGGCGGCGCTGTCGCCGACCGCCTCCATGGCGGTTTCCAGGTCGATCGTCCCGCCCGGCCCGACCAGCAGCGCCAGCTTGTCGATCTCGGTGCGGGTCGCCATGCGGTCGTTGCCGAGCCGTTCCGACAGCAGCTGGACGGCGTCCGGCGCGATCCGCACGCCGGCCGCCTCCAGGGTCTCGCGGATGACCCGGGAGACGTCGCGCGCCTCGTCGGCGTAGCAGGCGATCGCCGCCAGGTCGGTGCGCTTGTCCTCGAACAGCTTGCGCAGGCCGGTCCCGGCCTTGAGCTCGCCGGCCTCGACCACGATCAGGGTGTCGGTTTCCGGCCCGTCGAAGGCGTTGCCGAGCGCGTCGGCGGTGCGGTCGCGGGCGTCGCGCAGGCGGACCAGGCGGCGCCCGCCCATCAGCGACCGGGCCGCGGCCTCGTCGGCCAGCCGGGCCGGATCGGCCTCGGCCTCCTCGCCGGACAGCACGGTGACGTTGAAGGGATCGGCGAGGTCCGCCACCACGGTGCGGCCGAGACGCTCGGCGGTCTCCCGAACCTTGCCGCCGTCGGGCCCGTAGACCAGGACGCCGCGGAGCCCGGCCGGCGGCCGCTTGACGAAGCCGTCGAGCTCGCGCGGCTGGACCTTCATCCGCCGCGCTTGAAGAACAGCCCGAGGCGCAGGCGGATGTCCTCGGCGATGCCGGTGACCACGCGGCGACGGGCGTCCTCCTCGGCCTGCAGCGAGGCGAATTCGGACGAGCTGATCGAGTAGCTGGCGATCCGCCGGGACTGGCCCTTGGTCGCCGGCGCGTCGGTCGCGAGGTCGACCAGCACCCATTTGGCGTCGCCGACGTACTTGGCGAAGGTCGCGGTGGCGTCGCGCAGGATCACCAGGTCGTTCTTGGTCTCCTTGAACGACACGTCCAGCCGCCAGCGCGGCTTGTCCGGCAGCCCGGTCGGGACCAGCCGGTCGCGCAGTTCGTTGCGCAGCATCTGGCCGGCCCGGTCCGGGATCGGCGGAATGCTGATCTGCGCCATCTCCGGGGTCGCCGCCGGGCCGCCGCGCCCGCTGCCGTACAGCGGCTGGAAGCCGCAGCCCGCCAGCAGCGCCGGCAGCATCCCCAGCAGCGAGCGGCGCCCGACGGTTCCAGGCCAGCCCATCTCAGGCCACCAGGTTGACGATCTTGTTGGGTACCGCGATCACCTTGCGCGGCTGCTTGCCGTCGAGCTGCTTCTGGACGTTCGGATGCCCGAGTGCCTGCTCGATCAGGGCGTCCTTGCCGGTGTCCTTGGCGACCTCGATGGTGGCCCGCAGCTTGCCGTTGATCTGCACCGCGATGGTGACCGTCTCGTCCTCCGCCAGCGCCGGATCGGCGTCCGGCCAGGGCGTCTCGGCCAGCATGGTCGTGTGCCCGAGACGGACCCACAGCTCCTCGGCGACGTGCGGCATCATCGGCGCCAGCAGGCGCACGGCGGTCTCCCAGCCGAACCGCAGCACCCAGGCCTCGCCGGCGCCCTTGCCGTCGAGCGCGAACAGCAGGTTGGTCAGCTCGCGGATCTGCGCCACCGCGGTGTTGAAGCGGAACCGCTCGATCGCGTCGGCGACGCCGAGGATGGTCTTGTGGCAGGCCCGCCAGGCCTGCTCGGCGGCCGGCGACAGCTCGGTCGGCTTGGGCGTCCCCGGCGGCGGCAATGCGATATCTGACTCGGTGATCGCGCGCCACAGCCTGTTGAGGTAGCGCCAGGCGCCGTCGACTCCGGCCTCGGTCCACTCCAGGTCGCGTTCCGGCGGGCTGTCCGACAGCATGAACAGCCGCGCGGTGTCGGCCCCGTAGGCGTCGATGATGTTCGCCGGGTCGACGGTGTTGCGCTTCGATTTCGACATCTTCTCGACGCGGCCGACCGTCACCGGCTTGCCGCCGTCGACGGTGACCGTGGCTCCGCCGTCGCCCTTGGCGACCTCGGACGGGTACAGCCACTTGCCGTCCGGGCCCTTGTAGGTCTCGTGGCAGACCATGCCCTGGGTGACCAGGCCGGCGAACGGCTCGGCGATGCCGAGATAGCCGCAGTCGCGCAGGGCCCGGGTGAAGAACCGCGAGTACAGCAGGTGCAGCACGGCGTGCTCGACGCCGCCGATGTACTGGTCGACCGGCAGCCAGTAGTCGGCCTCGGCGCGTCCGAACGCGGTCTCGGCCTGGGCGTCGGCGAACCGGGCGAAGTACCAGGACGACTCGAAGAAGGTGTCGAAAGTGTCGGTCTCGCGCCGGGCGTCGGCCCCGCAGCTCGGGCAGGTCGTGTGCTTCCAGCTCGGGTGCCGGTCGAGCGGGTTGCCCGGGCTGTCGAAGTCGACGTCCTGGGGCAGGGTGACCGGCAGCTGGTCCTCCGGCACCGGCACCGGTCCGCAGGACTCGCAGTGGATGATCGGGATCGGGCAGCCCCAGTAGCGCTGGCGCGACACGCCCCAGTCGCGCAGCCGCCAGGTGATGGTGCCCTCGCCGCGGCCGATCGCCGTCAGCCGCTCGGCGACGGCGGCCTTGGCGGCCTCGACCTCCATGCCGTCGAGAAAGTCCGAGTTGTAGATGGTGCCGGGGCCGACATAGGCCTCGTCGCCGACCGCGAAGGCGGCCGGGTCGGCCTTCGGCGGCAGCACCACCGGGATCACCGGGAGTTCGTACTTGCGGGCGAAGTCCAGGTCGCGCTGGTCGTGCGCCGGGCAGCCGAAGATCGCCCCGGTGCCGTACTCCATCAGCACGAAGTTGGCGACGTAGACCGGCAGGGTGACGCCGTCGCGGAACGGGTGCCGGACCCGCAGCGGCGTCAGGTAGCCCTTCTTCTCGGCGGTCTCGATGTCGGCTTCGCTGGTGCTGGAGCGGTTGCACTCGGCGACGAAGGCCGCCAGGGCCGGGTCCTTCTCGGCGAACTCCGCGACCAGCGGATGATTGGCCGAGACCGCGCAGAAGCTGGCGCCGAACAGGGTGTCCGGGCGGGTCGTGAAGATCTCCAGGACGTCGTCGCGGCCGACCAGCTCGAACCGGACGCGCGCGCCTTCCGACCGGCCGATCCAGTTGTGCTGCATCAGCCGGACCTTGTCGGGCCAGCGCTCCAGGCCCTCCAGCGCGTCCAGCAGGTCCTGGGCGTAGTGGGTGATGCGCAGGAACCACTGGCTGAGCTTGCGCTTCTCGACCAGGGCGCCGGACCGCCAGCCGCGGCCGTCGATCACCTGCTCGTTGGCCAGCACGGTGTTCTCGACCGGATCCCAGTTGACCCAGCTCTCCTTCCGGTAGGCCAGGCCGGCCTTCAGGAAGTCCAGGAACATCTTCTGCTCGTGGCGGTAGTAGCTGGGATCGCAGGTCGCCACCTCGCGCCGCCAGTCGTAGCTCAGGCCCATGCCCCTGAGCTGCTCGCGCATGGCCTCGATGTTCTCCCGGGTCCAGCCGGCCGGATGGACCCCGCGCTCGATCGCGGCGTTCTCGGCCGGCAGCCCGAAGGCGTCCCAGCCCATCGGGTGCAGGACGTTGAAGCCCTTGGCCTTCTTGTAGCGCGCCACGACGTCGCCGAGGGTGTAGTTGCGCACGTGGCCCATGTGGATGCGGCCCGACGGGTACGGGAACATCTCCAGCACGTAGTATTTCGGCTTGCCCGGGTCGGCCTCGACCTCGAAGCATCCGGCCTCGGACCAGCGCTGCTGCCAGCGGGACTCGGTTTCCTTGACGTTGTAGCGCGCCATGCGGTCGGTCTTTCGAATACGGGGTCGGCGGAAGATCGGGGGCGGGACCGGCGGGCGGTCCCCGCCGCCGGGTCACGAGGCGGTCTGCTGGATCCGGATCTGCCGGGCCCGGGTCAGGATCGCGTCTTCCAGGTCCTTGCCGAGCTTCGGCTCGACCGCGGCGTCGATCCACTGCCCGTCCGGGGTCCGCTGCTGCCGGAACACGTTGGCCCGGACGCCGTCGGAGCGCAGGGCGCGGTCGAGGATGTAGACGGTGATCTTGAACCGTTCGCCCTGGGACTGCGGCGGGGTATACCAGTCGGTGATGATGACCCCGCCGAACGGGTCGGCCGAGGACAGCGGTATGAACGACAGGGTGTCGAGCGAGGCCCGCCACAGGAACGCGTTGACCGCGACCCCGCCGCCGCCGGTGTCCGGCGCACTGCCCTTGCCGAGCGAGAAGATGTCCAGACCGTCGGGTCCGGTCAGCTTCTCCTGCTTCTCGTAGGTCGGTTTGCCGCCCGGCCCCGTGGTCGGGTACGAGTATTCGACCGGGACGTCGGCGCAGCCGGCGACGAGCAGGGCGGCGGCGGCGAACGCGATGGTCGTTGATGTCCTGCGGGTCATGACACGGGTCCTCGACATTTGGCCCTTGTATTACCGGTGGCCGTTGCGCCACGCAATCGCCCCAGCAACGGGGCCGGCCAACGGGTTGTGGCATTTTCGTCACAATGAGACAGTTTTGCACCGGCTCAGTGGCGAGGTTTGTTGACGGTGCCGAAGCGCCGGAATAGCAATACCGGCGACGCGGCGACACAACGTCGGATGACGGACTCCGTCAAGCAAAGACGTCGTCGCGTGCCCGGAAAACACCTCGAACTCGGGAGTAGGGGAATGAAGAAGGTTCTTCTCGGCACGACGGCGATCGTCGCCGCGGGCATGATCGCCTCCAGCCCCGCCTCGGCGGCCGAAAAGATTTCGGCCAAGGTCGGCGGTTACATGGAGCAGTGGATTGGTTACGCGACGGTCGACCAGTCCGGTTCGACCCGTGATCTGGACGGCTTCGACGTCAAGTCGGACTCGGAAATCCACTTCACCGGTTCGACCACCCTGGACAACGGCATCGAGTTCGGTGTCAACGTCCAGCTGGAGGCCAACACCAACACCGGCGACCAGATCGACGAGTCGTATCTGATCGTGAAGGGCAGCTTCGGCGAGATCAATCTCGGTTCCGAAAACTCTGCCATGTACAAGATGCACTACGCCCCGACCGATTACGGCATCACCCTGAACTCGGGTGACCAGATCGACTGGGCCGGCGTCTCCGGGTCGGGCATCTCGACCGGCGGCTACTTCCGGAACCCGTACGGCTCGACCTACGCTGAGCCGGGTCAGGCCAACGACTCCGAGAAGCTGACCTACTACACGCCGCGCTTCGGCGGCTTCCAGGTCGGTGTGTCCTACTCGCCGGACGGCACCCAGGACAGCAACACCAGCCCGGACCGGAACGCGGCGGCGACCGACATGGTCGCCATCGGTGCCAACTTCAAGGGTGACTTCGCTGGCGCGTCGGTCGGTATCTCCGGCGGCTACGGCAAGTTCATGAACAGCGCGACCGGCTCCAGCAACGAGCCGGAGGCCTGGAACGTCGGTGCCAACATCGGCTTCGGCGGCTTCTCGTTCGGCGCGTCGTACGCGAACGCCGACGAGAACACCAACGGCTCGAACGGCGACGGCTACAACATCGGCGTCGCCTACTCGACCGGCCCGCTGGGCGTCAGCCTCACCTACTTCAACGGTGAGCGCGACGGCACCACCACCGCGGGTGTGACCACCGGCCACGCCGAGCAGAGCACTGTTCACCTGTCGGCCAACTACACCCTCGGCCCGGGCGTCACCGCTGCGGCGACCCTCGGCCACGCCAACTTCGAGTCGAACGACACCGGCGTGAGCGAGATCGAGGCCACCTACTTCGTCACCGGTATCAAGCTCAGCTTCTGATCTGAGATACGGGTTACGTGTAGTTCGGGGAGGAGCCGCCTTCGGGCGGCTCCTCTTCCATTTGGGGATCGGGCAGCCTAAAAGGGGTCGGCGTCACCAGGGGGAGAGCTGACATGGATGTCGACTTCGATCGGCTGTTCAAAGCGATCGACCGTCAGACCTTCGTGCGGGACTATCTCGACCAGCGCGTCTATCACGAGGCCGGCTCCGTGCAGGATGTCGGCCGTCTGTTTTCCTGGGCCAAGGTCAACGACCTGCTGGAGCGCCCGAAGCTGTGGGACGGCCACTCGGTGGAGATGGCGCTCGCCGGCCGGGTCCTGGAGCCCCGCGAATACTGCCGGCCCGGGATCGGCCGGACCGGCGAGCAGAACCTGCGGCCCGACCGCCAGCGGGTCACCGCCCTGCTGCAGAAGGGCGCCACCTTCGTGCTGGATTTCCTCGAGGGCATCGACCCCGAGATCGCCGCCGTCACCCGCTGCCTGGAGCGCCTGTTCGGCACCCACACCTCGTGCAACATGTACTGCTCCTGGCAGAGCGTGCCGGGCTACGCCTCGCATTTCGACACGATGGACGTGATCGCCATCCAGATCGAAGGCGAGAAGCGCTGGAACATCTACGAGGGGCGGTTCCGGGAAGCGACCTTCACGCCCGGCATCCGGCCCAGCGACTTCACCACCGAACAGCACGACCGGATGAAGGGCCGCGTCGCCCAGCAGATCACGACGCGCCCGGGCGACATCCTGTACCTGCCGCGCGGCGTCTACCACGACGCGCTCGCGACCGACGCCGCGTCGCTGCACCTGTCCTTCGGGGCGGCACCCCTGGTCGGGTTCACGGTGGTCAGCATGCTGGCGAGCGAGGCGCCGAAGCAGGAGTTCCTGCGCAGGCGGCTGCCGCACTTCGAGGACCGCGCCGAGCTGGCGGCGTACCTGGCGGCAGTCGGCGACCATGTGAAGGCGACGCTGAGCGATCCGGCGTTCGTCGACGGCGTGATCGACTACCAGCAGGGCCGGGTGTTCGAGAAGGTCACCGGCTACCGGTTCCCGGACCGCAGCGGCGACCGCTACTTCTACGTGTCGCGCCACCGGCCGGCGGTCGAGGGGACGCTGGCGCGCACCCGCGACGGCGGCGAGATCGCCGTGCCGGCGGAGGATCGCGCCATGTTCGACTGGATCGTGGAGCGCGAGGTGTTCTGGCTGTCCGAGCTGAACGCCGCCCACGGGGCGCGCGGCCCGGCCGGCGAACGGCTCCTGAAGACCCTGATCGACAATCGGGTGGTGTTCCCGATCCACGTCTGAGGCGGCAATGGCCGGCGGCATCCTCTGGCTCGCGTCGTATCCGAAGTCGGGCAATACCTGGGTCCGGATCTTCCTCGAGAACCTGTTCCGCGACGCCGCCCGGCCGGTGTCGATCAACGAGCTGAACGTCGTCGGCTTCGGCGACGCCCATATCCCGCTGTACGAGCGCATCGCCGGCCGGCCGGTGGCCGGGATGGACGACGCCGCGCTGCATGCGCTGCGCGAGCCGCTGCAGCGCCATCTCGCGAACCGGCCCGAGACCAGCATCGTCAAGACCCACAACATCCTGGCCGACTACGAAGGCCGGCCGCTGATCCATCTGGCCTACTCGATGGGCGCCATCTACATCGTCCGCAACGTGTTCGACGTCACGGTCTCGCTGGCCCGGCACTACGACCGCAGCGTCGCCGACACCGTGGAGGCGATCTGCTCGCCGGCGATGAAGACGCCGACGACCGCGGCGGCGGTGTTCCAGATCCTCGGACCGTGGTGGGACCACTACCGCTCCTGGACCACGGTGCCGGGCTTCCAGCCGCTGGTGCTGCGCTACGAGGACATGAAGGCCAAGCCCCTGAAGGCCTTCCAGAAGGTCGTGAAGTTCCTGAACCTGCCGGCCGGCCCGGACCGGGTGGCCAAGGCGGTGAAGTTCAGCAGCTTCGAGGAGGTGTCGCGCCAGGAGCGGGCCGCCGGCTTCCGCGAGCGCGTGCGCGCGGACCACGTATTCTTTCATTCCGGCCGGGTCGGCGGCTGGCGCCAGCACCTGTCCCAGGACCAGGTGGCCCGCCTGATCGACGTGCATGGCGAGGTGCTGCGCGAGCTCGGCTATCTCGACAAGCAGGGCCGCCCGACGGTCTGACCCGGCGATGGCGAGCCGACTGTCCCCGACCCTCCGCGCCCGCATCGACCGCGCCGTCGCGGCCGGCGATCCGACGGCGGCGCGGCCGCACTACCGGGCCCTGGCGTCGGCCGCCGACGTGCCGCCGGGGCTGCTGTACCGGCTGGCCATGCTGGAGGCCCGCGCGGGCGAGACGGCGACCGCCGTGCGCCTGCTGGAGGCGGCCCGGCGGAAGGCGCCGCGCGACCCGGACCTGCTGGCCAATCTCGGGCAGCTCCGGCTCGGTCTCGGGGACGCCGCCGGCGCCCTCGAGTGCCTCGACACGCTGGCCGAGCCGGCCCGCTCGCACCCGGCGATCGCCCGGCTGCGGGGCGACGCGCTGTGCGAGCTCGGGCGCCACGAAGAGGCCGCGGACGCCTACCGCTCCGGCTTGGCCAAAACGCCCAGGGACGCGGCCATGCACGCCAACCTGGGCGCCGCCTGCCGGGCGGCCGGGCGCTGGCAGGAGGCCGCCCGGCATCTCGAGACCGCGCTGGCGCTGGCGCCGTCGGTCGAGGCGCGCATCAACCTGGCGGGGCTGCTGGTCGACCTCGACCAGTCCGACCGGGCGATCGCGGTGCTGGGCGAAGGGATCGCGGGCGCTCCGGCGACCGCGGCGTTCCACCGCCAGCTCGCGGCCGCCGCCCGGGCCGAAGGCGATGCCGGGCTGGCCGGGCGGGCGGCCCGGCGGGCGGCGGTGCTGGGCCCGGGCGACGGGTCGGCCGCGACCGCGGTCGCCGAGCTCGCCGACAACCGGGCCGATCTGGCGGTGGCGGAGCGCTGGATCCGGCGCGCCCTGGCCGCCGGCCCGGGACACACCCCGGCGGTCCAGCTCGCGGTCCGGCTGGCGCGCCGGCGCCGGCGCCCGGACGAGGCGCTGGCCGTCGCCGACCGCTGGCTCGCCCGCGAGACCGCCCCGGCCCGCCGCTATCCGGTGCTGTTCGAACGCGCCCAGGCGCTGGAAGCGGCCGGCCGTGCGCGCGACGCGTTCGCGGCCTTCGTCGAGGCGAACGCCGCCCAGCGCTCGACCGCGCCACCCTACCTGGACCCGGAGCACGCCCACCGGCAGATCGAAGCGCTCGGCCGGCTGTATGCCGCCGGCCGGCCGGCGGTGCCGGCCGCCGGGGCCGAGGAGGACGGGCCGACGCCGCTGTTCCTGGTCGGCTTCCCGCGCTCCGGCACCACCCTGCTCGACCAGGTGCTGGACGCCCACCCGGACGTCTCGGTGGTCGAGGAGCGGCCGCTGGTGGCCGGCCTGATCGCCCGGTTCACGGTGTCCGGCCGCCGCTACCCCGAGGCGCTGGCGGAGCTGGCCGCGGCCGAGCGCCGGGACATGCGCCGATGGTACCGGGATCGCATGGCGCGGTTCCTGCCGGCCGCGCCGACCCGCTACATGGTCGACAAGATGCCGCTCAACCTGGTGCATGCCGGGCTGATCCGGGCGGTGTTCCCGGAGGCGCGGTTCCTTCTGGCCCTCCGCCATCCCTGCGACGTGGTGCTGTCCTGCTTCATGCAGAGCTTCCAGCTGAACACCTGGATGGCCTCGTTCACCAGCCTCGAAGCGGCGGCCCGGCTGTACCGGGCGACGCTCGGGGTGTGGGAGGGCTACGCCGCCGCCTTCGACCCGCCGCGCCTCGCGGTGCGCTACGAGGACCTGGTCGCCGACCTGCCGGGCCAGGCGGCCCGGATCCTCGATTTCCTCGAGCTGCCGTGGGACGATGCGGTGACCCGGTTCCACGAGCATGCCCGGCAGCGCGGTGTCCTGGCGACGCCGAGCGCCGCCCAGGTGACCCAACCGATCTACCGTACGGCGCTCGACCGCTGGCGGCGCTATGATTTCGCCATGGAGCCGATCGCCCGGATGCTGGCCGAGGAGATCCGGCGCTACGGATACGACCAGCAGGAGGACGAGGCATGAGCGACGTCGAAGCCGAGGTCGCCGGGAACCTCGCGGCGGTCCGGGCCCGGATCGCCGCGGCGGCGGCCGAGGCCGAGCGCGATCCGGACGAGGTGACGCTGATCGCGGTCGGCAAGGTGCAGCCGGTCGAGCGGGTCGAGGCGGCGCTGGCCGCCGGGCAGCGGGTGTTCGGCGAGAACCGGGTGCAGGAGGCCCAGGGCAAGTGGCCGGCCCTGCGCGCGCGCTATCCCGACGTCGAGCTGCACCTGATCGGCCCGCTGCAGTCCAACAAGACCCGCGAGGCCGTAGCGCTGTTCGACGTCATCCAGACGGTCGACCGGCCAAAGCTGGCGGCCGAGCTGGCGAAGGAGATGGCCAGGCAGGGTCGCCGGCCGGACTGCTACGTCCAGGTCAACACCGGCGAGGAGCCGCAGAAGGCCGGGGTGCTGCCGGCCGACGCGGACGCGTTCATCGAGACCTGCCGGGTCGAGCATGGCCTGCCGCTGGTCGGGCTGATGTGCATCCCGCCGGCCGACGAGGACCCGACCCTGCATTTCGCCCTGCTGCGTGAGCTGGCCAAGCGCCACGGCCTGACCCGGCTGTCGATGGGGATGAGCGGCGACTACGAGGACGCGGTCCGGCTCGGGGCTACCCATGTCCGCGTCGGAACGGCGATTTTCGGGGCGAGGCACTACGAGTAGGACTATCTATCGGCGCCGGTAGTGCCGTCAGATCGCGGCGATGTCGATCAGGCTTTCGGGGCCGATGGCGGCCAGCACCGCCAGCAGGTCGGCACGCTCCATGGCGACGCAGCCCTCGGTCGGCGCCCAGTCCGGGCGGGCCAGGTGCAGGAAGATGGCGCTGCCGGATCCCGGCCGCGGCGGGGCGTCGTTGTAGCCGATCTCGACCACCAGGTCGTACAGCCCGTCGTCGCGCCACATCCGTTCATGGCCGGCCGCGAACGGCAACCGGACCAGCCGGTTGTACAGAGACGGCTCGGCCGGATCGTCGCACCAGCCGAGATCCTCGGCCAGCGGCAGGGCCGGCAGGCCGGTCGCGGGTGGGGCCTCGCGGTCCGGGCGGTAGAACAGGCGGCGCAGCGGGAACCGGCCGATCGGGGTCGCGCCGTCGCCTTCGCGCTTGTGGTCGGTCAGGCCGGCCCGCCCGAGCGCGCACGGCCGCATCCGCTCGCCGACGGCGAGCGTGCCGCGGGTGGCACCGTAGGCGGCGCGGACGCTCAGCAGGGTCACCACGACTCCGGTCGGTCAGCTGGATTCCTGTTTGCGCATATGCTCGTACTTGTCGAGCGCCCGCAACATCCACTGGTTGACGCTGCTGGCGTCGCCGCCGGCGAGTGCCAGTTCGGCGCCGTCGGACGCCGTGCCGGGGCCGCCCCGGCCGCCGGCCGCCGGCTGGCCGGCGGTGGCCGGGTCGCCGATACCCGGGGGCTTCAGGGCAGTCGCCTGCAACCGTGTCGGATCGATGCTGCCGGGCAGGGCCGGGCGGGTGGTCGGCGGTTCGGCCCGGTGCATCGGCGCCAGCGGGTTGTTGCGCCGGACGGCATTGGCCTGCCGGATGAACGCGTCCAGCCGGTCGGCGCTGCGGCCCTGGAAGTCGGTGGTCGGGTGCGCGGCCTGGGCCGGCGATGCGTCCGCCGTCCGGGCCGGCGTCGCGTCGGGCCCGGCGGCCGCCGCGGCCCGGGCGGCGACGGCCTGCGGCGAGGCGTTGGCGGCCGCGACCGTCACCGGCGCGGCGTTGATCGGGGCCGCCAGGGTCTTCGGCTGCCGGGCGTCGGCGAGGGCGGTCGCGGCATCGCCGCCGGCATCGGGCTCGTCGGTCAGCCACGCCATGGCGGCGCCGCCGATGTCCTGGCCGGCCTCGCGCTCGACGACGACGTTGGCCAGAGCCCCGATGACCCCCAACGGGCCGCCGTACAGCGCGCCGCCGGCCATGCGGGCGGCCTCGCCGATAGTGTCGCCGGTCAGGGCCCGGTAGATCGTGCCGACCACCGGCAGATGTTGCAGGGGGTTGATGACGTCGAGGAAGTCCCCGAACCCGAGCGCGGCTCCGGCCGCCGTCGGCTCCTCGCCCGGCATGAGGTCGCCGTCCGGCGTGGTTCGCGGCCCGTTCCAGACGGTCTGGGACGCTGCGCTCGGCTTGGCGGCGTGCGGCGTGGTCGGGTCGGCGGTGGGCAAGATCGTCATGGGTGCGTTCCTTCCGTCGCCGGAAGAGACGCAAGCCGTGTGCCAGCGTGCGGGGACCCGGATGCGCGGCGCTAGAACAGGTGGCCCGAGCGCCTGGCCTTGGCCTCGAGATAGCGCTCGTTGTGGCGGTTGGACGGGAACACGTGCCGGACCCGCTCGACCACCTCGACCCCGCAGGCCGCGAGCTGGCCGATCTTCTCGGGGTTGTTGGTCATCATCCGCACCCGCCGGATGCCGAGCTGCTCGAGCATCTCGGCGGCCGGGAAGTACACCCGCTCGTCGTCGTCGTAGCCGAGCATGGTGTTGGCGTCGATGGTGTCGGCGCCCAGATCCTGCAGGCTGTAGGCCTTGAGCTTGTTGATCAGGCCGATGTCGCGGCCTTCCTGGGCGAGGTACAGCAGCACGCCGCCGCCGGCCTCGGCGATCGCGCGGATCGCGCCGCGCAGCTGGTCGCCGCAGTCGCAGCGCAGGCTCCCGAGCAGGTCGCCGGTCAGGCAGGCCGAATGCAGGCGGATCAGCACCGGCTGGTCCGGGTCGGGGCTGCCGATGCGGATCGCCACGTGCTCCAGCCCGCCGTCCAGCGGACGGAAGGCGATCAGTTCGCAATCCTCGGCGTCGGCCAGCGGGACCCGGGCCGCCGCCGCCCGCACCAGGCGGGCCGCCGCCGCCCGGCGATGGGTATCGATGGCGTCGGAATCGACCAGCAGCAGCGCGTGGTCGCGCGCCCAGGCCTCCATCCGGTCGGCCGGCACGTCGGGAACCGACGCGACCAGGGTGGCCGGCAGCAGCCGGGCGAGCTTGGCCAGGCGGACCGCCGCGGCGGCCGGGCCGGTCTCGGGCTCGGGCAGGGTGGTCAGGCCGCGGGTCTCGACCGGGCCGGTGGTCGGATCCGCCAGCGCCGCCATCCGGTCGGCCGGCATGCCGGCCGGCAGGGTCAGCGAGACCACCGGGGCGGACCCGCCGGAGCCGAGCGCCGCCGCGCGGTTGCGGGTGATCGCCAGGACCGGGTCGGAGCCGGCCAGCACCCGCAAGCGGGCCACCGCCTCGTCGGTGATCATCTCGGCGGCGACGGCCAGGGCCAGGCGGTCGCGCTCGGGACCGCCGCGCACCGCGACCGTTCCGCCGCGCCGCAGCTCGGCGACGCCGCGGTCGACGGCCAGCTGATCGCCCGGGCGCGGCGCGGTGACGGCGGGGGAGGGGTCGTTCGGCATGGCGCGCATATTGAGGAGGTCGGGCCGGGAATCAAGAGAACTCGTCGGGTGCCGCCGGATTGCCCGGTCGATTGCCCCATCGGATTGCCCCATCGGATTCGGTTCCGCTACTGTTGCCGCCCCGATGTCCGGCAGGTGACGGTGATGCAGGTTTACGGTTCCTACGACCAGGCGGGCCTGGACGCCCAGTACGACAACCGCCGCAAGGTCCCGGAGTCGGGTGCGATCGCCGAGCGCTGGATGGCGGCCGGCGCGGAGGCGCGCGGCCTGCTGTCCTGCGACCTGGACCTCGCCTACGGCGGGCATCCCCGGCAGGCGGTCGACGTGTTCCCGGCGGCGCGCGGCGACGCGCCGATCCTGGCGTTCGTGCACGGCGGCTACTGGCATTCGCGCGACCGCACCCTGGTGCACTTCCTGGCGCCGACCTACGTCGCCGCCGACATCACCTTCGTGTCGATCGGCTACCGGCTGTGCCCCGAAGTCACGGTGGCCGACGTCGCCGACGACGTGCGTGCCGCACTCGGCTGGATCCACGCCAACGCGTCCGGAATCGGCGGCGACCCGCGCCGGCTGTTCGTGGCCGGGCATTCGGCCGGCGGCCACCTGGCGGCGCTGATGACCGGGCCGGCCGGAGTGCCGGATCTGCTGAAGGGCGGCTGCAGCGTGTCCGGGCTGCACGACCTGGAGCCGATCCGCCTCAGCTACCTGAACGAGCAGCTTCACCTGCGCGCCGAGGACGTCGCCGGGCTGAGCCCGATCGCGCTGGCCGAGGCGCTCGAGCCGGGCGAGCGCCGGCTGCCGCCGCTGATCGCCACCGTCGGCATGGACGAGGGGCCCGAGTACCTCGGCCAGCGCGACCGGCTGGTGGCGGCGCTGAAGGCGGCCCGGCAGCCGGTCGAGAGCGTCGACGTGCCGGGCGGCAACCACTTCACCGCGCTCGAGGCGTTCGGCGACCCGCATCACCCGCTGTGCCAGGCGATGCTGCGGCTGATCCTGGCGCCGAGCTTCTGAGAGGCGGAACCGGGACACCGGATCGTGAGATGGCGCGAGCGACCCTGAACGGCGTGGTGCTGGCCGAGAGCCAGACGGTCGAGACCATCGAAGGCTGCGTGTACTTCCCGCGCGCCGCCGTGCGGATAGAGCACCTGGAACCGTGCGCGACCCGCACGGTCTGCCCGTGGCGCGGGGTCGCGACCTACTACGACGTCCGGGTCGGGGACCGGCTGGAGCCGGCCGCCGCCTGGTCCTACGAGGCGCCGAAGCGCCGGGCCCGACGGATCGAGGGGGCGGTGGCGTTCTGGAAGGGAATCGACGTCGAGCCTTGAGGCCGGTGTGGCGTTACATTATCTGCCGCGGAGCATTGAGGTCCGTGACGCAGGCAAATCGGGGCGGGAACACGGCATGACGAGCGGACGCAAGATCCTCCTGGTCGACGACGACGACGCGCTGCGCTCGACCCTGGCCGAACAGCTGCAGCTCCACGAGGAGTTCGTCACCGCCGAGGCGGCGACCGCGGCCGACGGCCTGGCGGCGGTCAAGGACACCCACTACGACCTGATCCTGCTGGACGTCGGCCTGCCCGACATGGACGGCCGCGAGCTGTGCCGGCTGATGCGCAAGCACGGGGTCAAGGCCCCGGTCATCATGCTGACCGCCCAGGATTCCGACGCCGACACCATCCTCGGGCTGGAGGCCGGGGCCAACGACTACGTCACCAAGCCGTTCAAGGTCGCGATCCTGCTGGCCCGGATCCGCGCCCAGCTGCGCCAGCACGAGCAGAGCGACGACGCGGTCTTCACCATCGGCCCGTACAGCTTCAAGCCGGCCGCCAAGATCCTGCTGGACGAGACCCGCAACAGGAAGGTCCGCCTGACCGAGAAGGAAACGGCGATCCTGAAGTACCTGTACCGGGCCGGCGACCGCATGGTGAAGCGCGAGACCCTGCTGAACGAGGTCTGGGGCTACAACGCCGGGGTCACCACGCATACGCTGGAGACCCACGTCTACCGGCTGCGCCAGAAGATCGAGCCGGATCCGCAGCGGGCCAGCATCCTGGTCACCGATTCCGGCGGCTACCGGCTCGTTCCGTAACCGGAACGGATGTTAGCCCCTGTTGCCGTCAATCCGGCCCCCGCCGGCCCATCCGTGCGAGGCCGAGCGCCAGCAGCACGGCGCCGATCGCGTCGAGCGTGGTGATCGCGCCGAACACCGGTCCGCTCGAGCTCCAGCCCCAGGGCAGGGTCAGCACCACCGGCAGCAGCACCGGCCCGATCAGCACCCCGAGATTGCGCCCGGTCATGATCGTCGCGAACGCGCCCGGCCCGGCCCGGCGCGCGCCCAGGATGGTGCTCGGCATGGCGAACAGGCAGACCGGCGTGACGCCGATACCGATCCCGTAGACCAGCAGCGACGCGACACCGGCGGCCAGCCCGTCGGTCCACGGCATCGCCCACCAGACCCCGGCCTGCAGCACCAGCGAGCCGGCCAGCAGCGGCCCGACCGCGGCGCCGCGCCGGATCCAGGTCGAGGTCGCCAGCCCGACCACGATCAGGGTCGCCACCGGCACCGAGTAGGCCAGGGTCGCCAGTCCCGGCTCCAGCCCGTGCGCCTCCACCAGGAACTGCGGCAGCCAGGTCATGTAGGCGAAGTACTGGGCCGACCACAGGGTGAACAGCAGGGCCGCCAGGCTCAGCGCCCAGCGCTCCTCGCCGCGGATCGGCGCCTGGCCGGCGGCCGGACGGCGCCGCAGGTCGAGATCGGTGCCGCCGCGCGCCCGGATCGCCAGGGTCCAGGCCGCCATCACCGCGGTCGCGCCGGCGGTCGCCAGCCAGGCGATCCGCCAGCCGACCGTGATCTCGGCAACCGGCACCAGCAGGTTGGCGGCGATCTGCCCGACCGGGATCCAGATCGCGGTCAGCGCGATCGCCAGCGGCAGGTGCCGCGCCGAGGCGTTGCGGTTGGCGTAGACCGGGCCGGCGATCGCGAACACCGCGAACGCGAAGCCTTCCAGCGCCCGCGAGCCCAGCACCATCCAGGCGTCGCCGGGCATGGCCAGCGCCAGGGCGTTGCCGGCGATCGCGGTGACGAAGGCGAGCCCGAGGATCGCGCCGGTCGGGATCCGCATCATCAGCCCGCCGAGCGCCAGCGACATCGCCAGCCCGATCACCGCGTAGACCGACATGAAGCCGCCGGCGAGCATCTTGGGATAGCCGAACTCCGCCAGCATCGCCGGCAGCATCGGCGGCAGCTTGAACTGCTGGAACGCCGCCAGCGACGCCAGCAGAAACCCGAACATCACGCCGGTCCAGTTGGTGCGGGCCTGGTCGAGCGGCATGGGCGGGCGGTTCCGGCCGGGGGTTTCGGGAGGGGGGTCGGCAAGGGCGACGGTGGCCGCGGGCGCGGCGGCGGCAGTCTGGTCCGGGACCGGCACCGAGGCAAGCCGGGCGGCGTTCCCGGCTTGGAACGGGTGTGATATGGGTGGTCGGCCGCCCGGATTCGGGTGGAAGCGCGCTGCTGCAGGCCCGGGGGCCGCGCGCCCGACCGACGCGCGGCGGGAGGAGCTGTTGGCCGACGAAGGTATCCTGATCCGGATCTGGGGAGCGCGCGGAAGCATTCCCTGCCCCGGGCCGAAGACGGCGCGCTACGGCGGCGACACCGCCTGCATCGAGGTGCGCTGCGGCCCGCACCTGCTGGTGTTCGACGGCGGCACCGGCATCCACGCTCTCGGCCGCGAGCTCGGCATGCAGGCGCCGGTCGACGTCGACGTCTACCTGACCCATTTCCACCTCGACCATGTGCTGGGCCTGCCGTTCTTCAAGCCGGCCTACGGCCCGGAGAACCGGGTGCACCTGCACGCCGCCCGGCTCGACAGCAGCCTGTCGCTCAAGACCATCCTGGCCCGGATGATGTCGCCGCCGCTGTTCCCGGTGCCGATCGACATGTACCGGGCCGACGTCGACTATCTGGACTTCGCGGTCGGCGACCGGCTGGAGCCGCATCCCGGCCTGGTCCTGCACACCCGCCGGCTCAACCACCCGGGCGGCGCCTGCGGCTACCGGCTGGAGTGGCGGGGCCGCAGCTTCGCCTACGTGACCGATACCGAGCACCCGCAGGACGGCAGCCTCGATCCGAACGTCCAGGACCTGATGCGCGATGCCGACGTGGCGATCTACGACGCGACCTACACCGACGAGGAATACGAGGTGTATCGCGGCTGGGGGCACTCGACCTGGAGTGCCGGGGTGCGGGCGGCCGAGGCCGCCGGGGTCGGCACGCTGGTGCTGTTCCACCACGATCCGTCGCACGACGACGAGGCCATGGACCGGATCGCGGCGGACGCCGACGCAGCCCGGCCGGGGACCCTGGTCGCCAAGGACGGCATGCTGATCCGTCGGTAGTCGGTCATACTGAATATGAACCTCAAGTCCTTGAAACGCCGCGTATCGGCGGTCTCGACCGTCCTTGGTATTACCCGGGAAGGCTTCTTCGTGCCGCACCGGTATGCCGGTTCGGTCCGGCCGCTCCCGGGGTATCCCGAGCTGGCGCCGCTGTTCCGGCGGGCCGAGCCGGCGTTCCGCGAGGTGCTGGCCGCGATCGACCGGCACGGCGACATCGTCGAGCGGTTCGACGGCACCCGTCCGCCGCTGCCGCGCTGGCAGCAGGACTGGTTCCCCGGGCTCGACGGGGCGGCGGCCTACGCCCTGGTCCGCGAGGCCCGGCCGGCCCGGATCGTCGAGATCGGCTCCGGCCACTCGACCCGGTTCCTGGCGCGCGCCGTGATCGACGGCGGGCTGGACACCGAGATGCTGTGCGTCGACCCGGCGCCGCGCGCCGACATCGCCGGCCTGGCCGACGCGCTGGCGATCCGGATCCTGAACCGGACCCTGCAGGACGCCGGGGTCGAGGCGCTGCCGGCGCTGCGGCCGGGCGACGTGCTGGTGATCGATTCCAGCCACCTGGCGCTGCCCGGGACCGACGTCGACCTGCTGTTCGGCCGGGTCCTGCCGGGCCTGCCCGCCGGCGTCCTGGTCCATGTCCACGACGTCTTCCTGCCGGACGGCTATCCGGAGTCCTGGGCCTGGCGGCAGTACGCCGAGCAGATGGTGGTGGCGGCGTGGCTGGCGGCCGGGGGACTGCGCCTGCGGTTCGCGAGCCGCTGGGTGCGCACCCGCATGGCGGCCGAGCTGGCGGGATCGGCGGCCGGGCGGATCCCGGTGAGCGCCCGGGCCTTCGAGTCCAGCCTGTGGGCGGTGACCGCCGGCCCGGTTGCGGACGGCTCGGCGCCATGACCCGGCGGTCACGCTTCGTTGATCGGCGGCCCGGCGCTCGGGCCGCTACGATCGGGCGATGAGCAGGCCGCCCGCCGTCCCGGAGGTTTCGACGCCCGCCAAAGCCGGCGACGGAAGGGGCGGCGAGGGCGTGCTGCCGGCCCGGGTGCGGGCCGCGCTGCGCGAACAGCAGGGCTCCAGCGAGATCCTGATCGGCTGGATCCAACTGGCCGTGGTGACCGCGTTCGGGACGCTGTACGCGATCTCGCCGAAGGCGTTCCCGCCGGAGGTCGAGTTCCGGCCGATCCCGTGGTTCCTCGGCTGCTACCTGGCGTTCACCCTGGCCCGGCTGGCGCTCGCCCATGCCCGCCGGCTGCCGCGCTGGTTCCTCGCCCTGTCGGTGCTGGCCGACATGGTGCTGCTGCTCGGGATGATCTGGAGCTTCCACCTGCAGTACATGCAGCCGGCGGCGTTCTACCTGAAGGCCCCGACCCTGCTGTACGTGTTCATCTTCATCGCGCTGCGCACCCTGCGGTTCGAGCCGGTCTTCGTGCTGCTGGCCGGCGGGGCGGCGGCGGTCGGCTGGCTGCTGATGGCCGGCTACGCGCTGATGTGGGACCCGCACGCCGCCCCGGTCACCCGCGACTACGTGCTGTACCTGACCTCCAACAGCGTGCTGATCGGCGCCGAGTTCGACAAGGTGGTCTCGATCCTCACGGTGACCGGCATCCTGGCGCTGGCGATCGTCCGGGCCCGCCGCCTGCTGGTGCGGGCGGTGCGCGAGAGCCTGGCGGCCCGCGAGCTGTCGCGGTTCTTCTCGCGCGACGTCGCCGACCGCATCACCGACCTGGACGCCGGGGTCGAGATCGGCCGCGGCGAGCTGCGCGACGCCGCCGTCCTGAACGTCGACATGCGGGGGTTCTCGCGGCTGGCCACCGAGATCGCGCCGGACGACCTGATCGCGCTGCTGGCCGAGTACCAGCGCCTGGTGGTGCCGCTGGTGCAGAGCCACGGCGGCAGCATCGACAAGTTCCTCGGCGACGGGGTGATGGCGACCTTCGGGGCGACCCGGCCGAGCGACACCGCGGCCGCCGACGCCCTGCGGGCGGTCGACGAGCTGGTGGCCGCGACCGCCGCCTGGACCGACGGCCGACTGGCGGCCGGGCTGCCGGCCCCGCCGGGCGGCCTGGCGGTCGCCGCCGGGCCGGTGGTGTTCGGGGCGGTCGGCGACGAGAGCCGGCTCGAATACACGGTGATCGGCACGCCGGTGAACCTGTCGGCCAAGCTGGAGAAGCACACCAAGGCCGAGGCGGTGCGGGCGCTGACCGACGCCGAGACCTACGAGGCCGGGCTCCGGCAGGGCTACCGGCCGGGGCGGCCGGCCGAACGCCGGCCGGGACGCGCGGTCGCCGGCCTGGACGTGCCGCTCGATCTGGTGGTGCTGGCGGGCTGACCGGAAGCTCCGGGCGGGCGAAGGACACCCACGGGAATGGCTGGGGCGCCAGGATTCGAACCTGGGAATGGCGGTACCAAAAACCGCTGCCTTACCGCTTGGCTACGCCCCATCCGCCGGCGCGCCGACCATACGCAGGACGCCGGTCCGCGGCAAGCGCCGGATCACCGGATGCGCCCGATGGGCGGAGCCGTTACAATGCGCCGATTCGCAGCCACGAGAGGAACCGAGGGTTGGCTCGGCGCGATGGCAAGGCCCGCATGCCCTGGAGCGTCAAAGGGGTGAGCGCCGAGGCGCGCGAGCTCGCCAAGTCGGCGACCGCGCGCGAGGGCGACACCATGGGGCAGTGGCTGAGCGACGTGATCCGTCGGGTCGGGGCCGCCCAGGCCGCCGGCCGGCCGGTCGGCGTGGCCCACCACCGCCGCAGCGTACCGGCGGTCGGAGCGCCAGGGCCCGGCGGGCGCTCGGCAACCGGCGGCACGGTGCCGGCGGCCGCGCCCCGGCCGGCCGCCGGGCCGGCGGACTCGGTCGACGAGGAGGTGCTGGCGACCCTGATCGCCGAGCGCGTCGAGCGCAGCGAGACCCGGCTGGTCGGGCTGCTGCATTCGCTGGAGGACATCGTCGGCCGGCTGGCCGATCGCCTCGATCACCTGGAGCGCACCCTCGACGACGCCGACCGCGGTCCAGCCCGCTCGCTGCCCCCGAGATGACCGGTCTTAACGACGGGGTACCCCCGGCGATTCCGGCTCTGCCGGCTGCTTGTGGACAATTCGCGAAAATCCCATATAATCCGGTCGCCCCCGTGGTCATACCCGCGGTTTGACTGGGGATGATCTGACAAACGGGTGACGAGCCGCCCCGGATGCCCGAGGGAGACTTCATGACCGGCGCCTCGCCGTGGAGCGTCAAAGGTATCTCCGCCGAGGAGCGCGAACTCGCCAAGCAGGCGGCCCGTCGGGCCGGCGTGCCGATCGGTCAGTGGCTGTCTCGCCAGATCCGCGAGGCCGCCGAGATGGAGCGATCCGGCCGGCCAGCCGGCGAGACCCGCTTCGGGCATCCGCAACCGGGATGGCGGGACGGGGACGGCCGGGCAACGGGGCAGTCTGGCCCGAGCCCGACGGCGGCGGCCTGGCGCAGCGCCCTGTCTGCCCCGCCGATGGCTGCCCCGCCGATGGCCGCCCCGCCGATGGCCCCAGAGATGGCGCACCCGGCGCCGGTGCAATACGCCCCCCCGCCACCGCCTGCGGCGGCCCGTCCGCAACCGCCGGCCGTCGAGCCGGCGCGGGTACGCGACCTGGAACGCCGGGTTCAGGAGCTGCGCGACCTCGAAACCCGGCTCGCCGCGGTGGAGAAGCTCGAACGCCGGATCGGCGCGGTGGCGGCGGAGCTGAGTGCCCTGGGCGCCCGCATCGAGGACGTCGAGAAGCGGATCGACAGCCAGGCGGCGGCGGTTTCGCGCGAGATCAAGGCGCTCGGCGAGGACGTCGAGGAGTTGCGGTCGCAGCCCGTCGGCGGCGGTGATGCGGTCGGCTCGATCGCGGCCAGCACCGCGCCGATCGAACGGGCGGTGATGCGGCTGGCCGAGCGGCTGCAGCGGGTCGAGGAACTGACCCTGCCGGAGGAACGTGCCGGGCGCGGCCTGTTCGCCCGTCTGTTCCGCCGCTGACCGGCCGGCGCCCGGCACTACAGCCGCCCCGCGCTTTGAATAACGGCGCTACCGTCCTATACTAGCGGCGCTACCCCGTCAGCGAGGAGTCGGTGTGTCCCGGCACGGAACCGCTTGGAGCGTCAAGGGAGTCGACCAGGCGACCCGCGATATCGCCCGGCGGGCGTCGCAGGCCGCCGGGCTGACCATCGGCGAATGGATCGACCAGGCGATCCGCGCCGACGCCGAGGCCCGAGGCGAGCTCGTGACCGAGCCGGAGCCGTCGTCGCCGGTCCCGGGACCCGCCGGGCCGGGGCGGGTGTCGTTGGCGACGGTCGATGCGCTGGCCGCCCGGCTCGACGCCGCGGACGCCCGGTTCGACGCCGCGATGCGGCCGGTCGCCTACGCCCTGCACGACATCGCCGAGCGGCTGGTCACCCTGGAGCGGCGCGCGGCCGAGCACCGGCTGCAGACACCGGAGGCGGCCCCCGGCGCCTTGGAGGACCGACGGCCGGAGCCGGTCGACGACATGGTCTGGCCGGCTCCGGCGGTCCGGACCCCGATCCCCGGGCCGGCCGTCGCCGAGGACCGTCCGGCGGCCGAAACCCCGCCCGCGGAGCCCGCCGCCGACGCTCCGCCGGCGGAACCGGCTCCCGACGCCCCGCCGGTGGAGCGACGGCCGCTGCCGGATGCCCCGCCCGCCGACTGGGAGCCGGTGGTCTGGATCCGCCGTGCCGATCTGGCGCGCGAAGCCGAGGCGATCCGGGCCCGGGCGCCGGGCCGGGCGGAGCCCACCGCGGCGACGGAGGATGCCGGCTCGACGCCCCCGGACGAGCCGGAAGCCGTCGAACCGCCGCGGCCCGCCGAGCCGGGCGCCGAGCCGGGCCGTCACGACGCCGAGGCGGGCCCCGAGCCGATCCGGGAGCCGGTTCGCGAGCCTGGAGAGCCGCCCCGGGAACCGGTGATCGGCCACGACCACGACGTGATCCGGTTCGACGAGCTTGCGGGACCGCCGCCGGAAGCCGCGCCGCAAGCCGCGCCGGAGCCGGCCGCCGGGCCGACGCCGGCCCGCCCCGAGCCGGTACCGCCGACCGGCGACCTGCCCGCCGATCCCGCGTTCGGCGGCATCGCCCCGGCCTGGTTGACCCGGCCGCGGGACGAGCCGGCCGTCGTCGCCGACACCGCCGGAGAAACCGACGGCCAGACCCCGGAGCGCCCTGCGGAGGGGAGTCCCGAAGAGATCCCCGGGAAGGAGCTCGCCGGGGAGGAGCTGGCCGGGGAGGAGCTGGCCGGGAGGGAACTGACCGGCGAAGAGACGGCGGGCGAAGAGACGGTCGGCGAAGAGACGGCGGTCGAGGAGCCCACCGGCGCCCGGGCGGCACCGGCGACCGGAACCGAAGCGGCCGAGCCGGAACCCGAGGCCGCAGTCGTCTCCGAGCCGGCGCCGGACATCGAGCCGATGCCGGAGCCGCGGGCCACGCCCGGGGCCCGTCAGGTCCATGCCGACGGCGGCATTCCGTTGCGCCGCCGGGTCGCGCCCCGGCCGCGCCGCTGGCCCTGGGTGGCAGCGGCCGGCATCGCGTTGGTCGTCGGAGCGCCGGCGGCCTGGTGGTTTGCCACCGGCGGCGGCACGCCGACCGCCGACGCCGTCCGGAGCCGCCTGGAAAGCAGCGGCGGCCGGCTGCTGGCAGGCGCCGACACGGCCTACCGGGTCGCGCGGACGGAACTCGAGGCGCTGATGGGGCAGGTGCTTCCGGCGCAGCCGGTACCCAGCGGGCCGGTACCCAGCGAGCCGGGGCCCAGCGAGCCGGGGCCCAGCGAGCCGGTTGCGGCCGGACCCGTGGCCGCTCCGGCCCAGTCCGAGCCGCCCGCACCCACCGAAGCCGGACCGCCGGCTCCCGCGACGGTCGAGGCCGAGCCGCCCGCCCTGGAACGGCCCGCCCTGGAGCCGCCCGCCCTGGAATCGCCCGTGCCGGGGCCGGTTGCGCAGGCACCGGTTGCGCAGGCGCCCGTCGAACCGCCGGCGGCGCAGTCGCCGGCTGCACAAGCCCCGGCCGCGCAAGCCCCGGCCGCGCAAGCCCCGGCCGCACAGCCCCCGGCCGCGCCTCCTCCGGAGCCGCGGCGGCCGCGGGCGACCCTGCCGACGACTGCCGCCCCCGCGGTGGCACCGCCGCCGGCGCCCCCCCCGGCGCCCCCGCTGTCGGCCCCGCAACCGGCCCCGTCGCCTTCGAGCTCCGAGCAACCGGCCGGACCGCCATCCGACCGACAGGTCGCCGCGGTCGCGCCCGGCGGACCCGCGGCCGGCGAGCCGGAGATCGAGACCCTGCAGGCCGAGGCGCGGAGCGGCGATCCCCGGGCGCAGTACCGGCTGGCGAGCAGGCTGGTCGCGGCCGATCCGCCGGACTACGCGCAGGCGGCGAACTGGTTCCGCGAGTCGGCGATCCAGGGCGTGCCGAACGCCCAGTACAATCTCGGGGTGCTGTACGAGCGCGGGCTGGGGGTGCCGCAGGACGACACCCGGGCGCTGCTCTGGTATCACAGCGCCGCCGAGCAGGGTCACCCGCTCGCCCAGTACAATCTCGGGGTGCTGTATTCCGCCGGCCGCGGCATCCCGCTGTCCTACGCCGAGGCGGCCCGCTGGTTCGAGCGCGCCGCCGAGCGCGGGGTCCCGGCCGCGGTCTACAACCTCGCCGTCCTGACCGAAGGCGGGCTGGGCGTGACGCGCGATCCGGCCGAGGCCGAGCGGCTGCTGCGTCGGGCCGCCGAGCTCGGCCATCCGGCGGCGATGGCGCGGCTGAAGGCCGGCGGGACCGCCGCCGACTCCGGCACCCTGGCGGATACCGCCAGCACGGTGTCCGACGGCGCGGTGGCCGACGACGTGGTGCAGATCCAGCGCGGCCTGGCCCGGCTCGGCCTGTATGACGGCCCGGTCGACGGGATCGCCGGACCGCGTACCCGCGAGGCCATCACGCGGTATCAGGAGCGCGAGGGGCTGCCGGCCACCGGATTGCCGTCGATCGGGCTGAAGCTGCGCCTGATGCCCAAGGAGTCAGGCGGTTAAGGGCGCCACCGGTCGCCGCTCCAGCCGGGTGTCGATCCCGGCGGCGCGCAGCACGCCGGCCCGCACCCACCAGCCGGGCCGGCGGTCCTGAAGCGCCGCGGCGGCGACGGTGGCGGCAGCCCCGTCGTCGAACAGCCCGAAGACCGCGGAACCGCTGCCGGACATGCGGGCGAGCCGGCAGCCGTCGAGGCCGCCGACGGCGGCGATCGCCTCGGCGATCGCCGGCTCGACCGCACAGGCCGCCCCGGTCAGGTCGTTGCGGAGCTCGGCGAGCGCCGAGAGCGGGTCGGTGGCGAGGTGCTCCAGCACGCGCTCCGGCACCGCCGGCCCGAACCCGCCGGAGCGGGCCCGGAACACCGCCGGCGTGGCGACCGCGCGGCCCGGCCAGACCAGCACCACCGGCAGGTCGCGGCCGAGCGCGACGGGCTGCAGCCGTTCGCCGATGCCGCGCGCCCGCCAGGGCCGCGGCTCCAGGCACATCGGCACATCGGCGCCGAGGCCGACCGTGTTCCGGCGCAACCGGGCACCCAGCGGCCGCCCCGTCAGCCGCGACAGCGCCCGCAGGGCGGCTGCCGCATCGCTCGACCCGCCGCCGAGCCCGGCGCCGGCCGGCAGGCGTTTGTCGACGGTCAGGCGGACCGCCCGGAGCTCGCCGGCCTCGCGTCCCCACAGGGCCGCGGCCCGCCACACGAGGTTGTCGACCGCGGCCGGCACTACCGGTGCGGTCATACCTTTCCCGACCGGCATCAACCCACTTGAAACACGCAGGAAAATACCGTCTACCGCGGGTTCGACCGAGACCGTGTCGCCCGAGACCGTGTCGCCGAGCTCGGCGAACGCCACCACCGTGTCCAGCCGGTGGTAGCCGTCGGGCCGCCGCCCGGTGACGTGCAGGCACAGGTTGACCTTGGCAGGCGCCAGCTCGACGACCACCCCCGGGGCGGCCACCGGTTCAGCCGGGCTTGCGGCCGCCACGCTCGGCGGTCCCGGTGCCGAGGCTGCCGGCCGGCCCGTCCTGGTGCTTCGGCAGGCCCTCCCGGAGCTTGCGCTCGATGTCGGCGGCGAGTTCGGGCGAGGGATCGAAGGTCAGGGCGCGCTGCCACTGGAACCGCGCCTCGGCGCGGCGGCCGACCCGCCAGTAGGCGTCGCCCAGGTGATCGTTGATGGTCGGGTCGGTCGGCCGCAGCTCGACGGCGCGTTCCAGGTGGGTGACCGCGCCGGCGTGGTCGCCCAGCCGGTACAGTGCCCAGCCCAGGCTGTCGACGATGTAGCCGTCGCGCGGCCGCAGCGACACCGCCTTCTCGATCATCGCCTTGGCCCGGTCCAGGTTCTCGCCGCGATCGACCCAGGAGTAGCCGAGATAGTTCAGCACGTAGGGCTGGTCCGGCCGCAGCTCGAGGGCGCGCAGAAAGTCGCGTTCGGCGTCGCCCCAGCGCTTGGCGCGCTCGAGCGCGATGCCGCGGGTGTACAGCACCGACCAGTGCCGGGTCTCCAGCGGACCCATGCGCTTGAGGGCGCGGTCGTAGGCGTCGATCGCCGCCTGCCAGTTCTCGCGGCCGCGTTCCAGGTCGCCGAGCCGGATCAGCGGGTCGGCCAGTTCCGGCCGCTCGCCGGCCAGTGCCTCCAGGCGCCGGGCGGCGTCGTCGTCGCGGTCCAGCCCCTCGAGGCTGCTGGCGGCGCGCAGCTGGGCCAGCAGCCGGTACGGCGACCCCGCCGGCACCGCGTCGTACATGGCCAGCGCCTCCTCGTAGCGCTGGCGGTCGTCGAGGATCTCGGCGACCAGCAGGGCGGCCAGGTCGAACTCCGGCTGCAGCCGCAGGGCGAGCCGGGCGAAGATCATGGCCGAATCGGATCCGCGGTCGCGCTGCAGGGCGCTGGCCAGGTCGAACAGGGCCTCGGCCATACCGGCGGCGGCGGTCGGGGCGCGCGGATCGCCGCCCTCGGCGAGGCGCCGCAGCATGGCCTTCAGGCCGGCCGGGTCGCTGACTCCGCCCTCGGACGCGTCGATCCGGCGCAGCGCCGCGTCGAGCCGGCCGTTGCGGGCTTCGAACCGGGCCGCCGCCAGCCGCAGCCGCAACGGCGGGGTCTGGCTCTGCGCCAGGGCCTGGGCGTAGCGCTCCGCGGCCTCGTCGATGCGTCCGGCGGCCTCGGCCAGCATGGCGGCGTGCAGGGTGTACAGGCCGGCGAAGCCGTCGTCGCCGGCGAGCCTGGAAAGCCGGCGTTCGGCGGCCTCCACGTCGCCGCGGCCGAACTCGGCCCAGGCCGCCAGGATCGGCCCGAGAGCGCGGTTCAGCCGGGTGTCCTCGAGCCGGCCGACCTCGGCGAGGGTGCGGGCGTAGTCGTCCCGGCGGGCCGCCTCGATCGCCAGGAACAGCCGCGCCATCGACGCGCCGTCGCCGGCGCCGGCCGCCAGTTCGCCGGCCAGCGGCGCGGCGTCGTCCAGGCGCCCGGCCTCCAGCCGCAGCAGGAACGCCCGCCGCCGCAGGGCCGGATTGGCCGGATCGTGCTCCAGGACCCGGTCGAAGTACCGGCTGGCGGCGCTGATGTCCTCGATACGCACGGCGTGCTGGCCGGCGAGGTAGGCGCCGGCCGCGGACGACAGCTCGGGCGCGAGCGGGGCATCGGGATTGGCGCCGTCGGCGGCCGGGCCCGCGGCACAGGCGCCGAGGGTCGCCGCAAGCAGCACCGCCATAGCCTGCAGGTCGAAACGGCGGCTACGGGGCCTGAAGTGACGCACTCTGAACCTCACATGTTGGGATAGACCGGGCCACCCCCGCCTTCCGGCACCACCCAGTTGATGTTCTGCGACGGGTCCTTGATGTCGCAGGTCTTGCAGTGCACGCAGTTCTGCGCGTTGATCTGCAGCCGCGGATTGCCGCCATCGTCGTCGCGCACGATCTCATATACGCCGGCCGGGCAATACCGCTGTTCCGGGGCGTCGTAGATCGCGAGATTGTGCTCGACCGGCACCGCCGGGTCCTTCAGCGTCAGGTGCGCCGGCTGGTTCTCCTCGTGGTTGGTGTTCGAGAGGAACACCGAGGACAGCCGGTCGAAGCTCACGACGCCGTCCGGCTTCGGATAGTCGATCGGAACGCACTGCGCCGCCGGCCGCAGGCTGTCGTGGTCGGCATGGTGGTGCAGGGTCCACGGCGCCCGACCGCGGAACAGGAAGGTGTCGACCGCCGAGTAGGCGATGCCGGCGAACAGCCCGAGATGGAAGGCCGGGCGGATGTTGCGGGCGCGGTAGAGCTCGTCCCAGACCCAGGACCGCTTCAGCTTCTCGGGATAGGCGTCGAGCACGGCCCCGGCCCCGGCGCTGCCGTCCTTCAGGGCCTCGAACGCCGCCTCGGCCGCCAGCATGCCGGACTTCATGGCGGTGTGGCTGCCCTTGATCTTCGGCACGTTCAGGAAGCCGGCCGAGCAGCCGATGATGGCACCGCCCGGAAACACCAGCTCCGGGATCGACTGGAAGCCGCCCTCGTTCAGGGCCCGTGCGCCGTAGGCGATGCGCCGGCCGCCTTCCAGCAGCGGCCGCACCGAGGGGTGCTGCTTGAAGCGCTGGAACTCCTCGAACGGCGACAGGAACGGGTTCTTGTAGTCGAGCCCGACCACGAAGCCGATCGCCACCTGGTTGTCCTCCAGGTGGTACAGGAACGAGCCGCCGTAGGTCTCGCCGTCGAGCGGCCAGCCGACCGAGTGGACGATGGTGCCGGGCTTGTGCTTGGCGGGGTCGACCTCCCACAGCTCCTTCAGGCCGATGCCGAAGGTCTGCGGGTCGCAGTCCCGGCGCAGATCGAAGCGCTCGAACAGGCCCTTGGTCAGCGAGCCGCGCACCCCCTCGGCGAACAGCGTGACCTTGGCGTGCAGCTCCATGCCCGGCTGGTAGTTGGCGGTCTTCTCGCCGTCCTTGCCGATGCCCATGTCGCCGGTGGCGACGCCCTTGACGCTGCCGTCCTCGTTGTACAGCACCTCGGCGGCGGCGAACCCCGGGTAGATCTCGACCCCGAGCGCCTCGGCCTGCTCGCCGAGCCAGCGGCAGACGTTGCCCAGGCTGACGATGTAGTTGCCGTGGTTGTTCATCTGCGGCGGCGTCGGCAGCCGGTAGGCGCCGGTCTTCGTCAGGTAGACGAACCGGTCGACGGCCGCCGGCGTGTTCAGCGGGGCGCCGCGCTCCTTCCAGTCCGGGAACAGCTCGTCCAGGGCGCGCGGCTCGATCACCGCGCCGGAGAGGATGTGCGCGCCGACCTCCGCGCCCTTCTCGAGGACCACCACCGCCAGGTCGGTGCCCGCCTCGGCGCAGAGCTGCTTCAGCCGGATCGCGGCCGCCAGGCCCGACGGCCCGGCCCCGACGATCACGACATCGCACTCCATCGACTCGCGCTCCATCCGCCTCGCTCCTCCTGGTCGCCTGCTCCGCTTCCGGCCATCGCCATGGTCCGACGGGCCATGACCTGTCATATATCACGCATGTGCCATGATCCAGGGGCAGCACCCGGCGCGAAGGCCGGATTTCACGCCGTGGCACGGCCGCTCCGACCCGGCGACGGGAGGGCCCGGCCGTGACCGACCGGCATGCCGTCGCCCGCGCCCTGCTGGCCTGGTACCTCGACGCCGGGGTCGACGAGGCGATCGGCCCCGAGCCGGTGGACCGGTTCGCCGCCGCCGCCCGGCCGGCCGCCGAACCGGCGACCACCCGGGACGGTTCCGGTCCGGTTCCGCCCGTGCGGCCGGCGGGTCCGCAGCCGGGCCACGCCCGGCCCGTAGCGGCGCCACGCGCCACCGCGGCGGCGGTCGACGGTCCGGCCGGAGCCGCCCGCACGGCGGCCGCCGCCGCGGCCTCGCTCGAGGAGCTGCACGCCGCGCTGCTGGCGTTCGACGGCTGCGGGCTGAAGGTCACCGCCACCAACACCGTGTTCGCCGACGGGGTGCCCGGGGCGCCGGTGATGATCGTCGGCGAGGCGCCGGGTGCCGACGAGGACCGGGCCGGCAAGCCGTTCGTCGGGGTCAGCGGGCAGCTGCTCGACCGGATGCTGGCGAGCATCGGCCTCGACCGCGGGCGCAACGTCTACATCAGCAACGTCCTGCCGTGGCGGCCGCCGGGCAACCGCAACCCGACCGAGGGCGAGATGGCGGCGTGCCTGCCGTTCATCCGGCGCCACATCGAGCTGGCGGCGCCCAAGGTGCTGGTCCTGGTCGGCGGCACCTCCGCCAAGACCCTGCTCGACCGCAGCGAGGGCATCACCCGGCTGCGCGGCCGCTGGTTCGACTGGCAGGGTCCGTCCGGCGGTCCGGCGATCCCGGCGGTGGCCACCTACCACCCGGCCTACCTGCTGCGCTCGCCGGGCCAGAAGGCCAGTGCCTGGAAGGATCTGCTGGCGCTCAAGCGGCGGTTGACAGAGGCCGGAACCGATCTCTCGGGCCGGCCCGAATGATCGCGTCGGACGGCCTTGTCGCGGGATCAGATTTGATCGTTTCGTGAACGACTTGCGATCGAATCGATCGTTTCGGCCGATATGCGCGCACGACGCACGACTTATCCACATCTTTGGCCGTTTCGTGCTGCCCCGGCGGCTTGTCTCAGGCGAGGAATTATCCTAGTTGTGGATGCATGCTCCCGCCACATTTTAGACATATTTGGCGATTGCCCGCCCGGGCGTTCCGAGGAGCGTTTCTCGGGGTCCTGGCCGCGACGTGCCTGGCCGCGGGTGACGGCGGCACGGCGCATGCCCAGGATGTGGCCCGGCAGCTGGCCGCGAACGAGCCGTCGCGGCCGAGCGCCGAGACCGCGTTCCTCGCGCCCGGCCTGCGGAACCTCGACCCCCGGGCGCCGACCGAGCCGTTGCCGCGGGTGCTCTCGGAGGCCGATGTCCGGCGCTACAAGGACGTCTTCAGGCTGCAGGACGAGGGCAAGCTGCGCGCGGCCGACCGGCTGATCCGCGCCATCGAGGACCGCCTCCTGATGGGTCACGTGCTGGCCCAGCGCTACCTGCACCCGACCGCTTACCGGTCGAGCTGGCGCGACCTGCGGGGCTGGCTCGCCCTCTATGCCGACCACCCGGACGCCGACCGCATCCATCGGCTGGCGATGAAGCGCAAGCCGTCGGGGGCCCCGGCCCCGACCGCACCGACCTCCGGCTATCTCGGCGGCAACGGTGCCGACCACGTGGTCGACGTCACCCTCTACGTCTCGCCGCGCCAGCGCAGCGCCGCCGAGAAGGCGGCGATCCGCAATCTCAAGCGCGACCTGCGCCGGCTGGTGACGCGCGGCCGCCCGTCGGCTGCCCTCGGCCGGCTGTCGCGGAAGGACGCCCGCGACCTGCTCGATCCGGTCGAGTTCGCCGACCAGCGCGGCAAGATCGCCAACGGCTACTTCGTCATGGGCAAGGACGAGGAGGCGCTGCGGCTGGCGTCGGCGAGCGCCCAGGAGGCCGGCAAGGTGGTGCCCTGGGTGCACTGGACCGCCGGCCTGGCGGCCTGGCGGCTCGGCCAGGTCGAGACCGCGACCGGACACTTCCAGGCCCTGGCGATGGCCGACCGGGCCTCGCGCATGCTGCGGGCGGCCGGCGCCTACTGGGCCTCGCGCGGGCTGCTGCAGCAGGAGCGGCCTGCCGAGGCGACCCGCTGGCTGGCGCGGGCGGCGCAGTTCCCGCTGACGTTCTACGGCCTGCTCGGCCGGCGGGCGCTCGGCGTCGAAGTGCCGTTCGACTGGTCGCTGCCGCGGGTGACGGTCGCCAAGACCACCGCGCTGGCGGCCCATGACGGCGGCCGCCGGGCGTTCGCGCTGATGCAGGTCGGGCAGGCCGAGCGGGCCGAGAAGGAATGGCGCAAGCTGTTCCCGAGGCTCGACGAGTCGCTGCGCGAGCCGCTGATGACGATCGCCGCGCGCAATGACATGCCGGGGCTGGCGATCCGGCTCGCCGGCATCATCCGGGTGTCGACCGGGCGGACCTACCACGCCGCCCTGTTCCCGCTGCCGAGCTGGATGCCGCAGGACGGGTTCGAGATCGACCGGGCGCTGATCTACGGGATCATCCGCCAGGAATCCGGCTTCGACACCCGCGCCCGCTCGGCCCGCGGTGCCCGCGGCCTGATGCAGCTGATGCCGAAGACCGCCAACTACGTCGACGAGGACGACGAGCTGGACAACCGGCACGAGCTCTACGTGCCCGAGCTGAACCTCGCGCTCGGCCAGCGCTACATCGCGCATCTGCTCGACCTCGACCGGGTCGAGGGCGACATGTTCCGGCTGCTGGCCGCCTACAACGCCGGGCCGGGCAACCTCGGCAAGTGGTCGAAGCGGGTCGACTACCGCGACGACCCGCTGCTGTTCATCGAATCGATCCCGTCGCGCGAGACCCGCGAGTACATCGAGAAGGTGCTCGCCAACGTCTGGGTCTACCGCTTCCGCCTGGGCCAGCCGGTGCCGTCGCTCGATCAGGTGGCGGCCGGCGACTGGCCGCGCTACGAATCGGCCGATCGATCCTCCGGCCCGGTGGTGCGAGATGCCCGGTATTGACGAGTCCCGACCCTTCGTTCCCGTTCACATCGCCGTCCTGACCGTCTCCGACAGCCGCACGTCGGAGACCGACCGGTCCGGCGACACCCTGGTGCAGCGCCTGACGGCGGCCGGCCACGTGCTGGCCGACCGGGCGATCGTCAAGGACGAGGTCCCGGCGATCGTCGAGCGGCTGCACGGCTGGATCGCCGACGACGGCGTCGAGGTGGTGATCGCCACCGGCGGCACCGGCGTGACCGGCCGCGACGTCACCCCCGAGGCCTTCGAGCAGGTCTACGAGAAGCGCATCGAGGGCTTCGGCGAGCTGTTCCGCTGGCTGAGCTTCCAGAAGATCGGCACCTCGACCATCCAGTCGCGCGCGACCGCCGGGGTGGCGCGCGGGACCTACCTGTTCGCGCTGCCGGGTTCGACCGGTGCCTGCAAGGACGCCTGGGACGACATCCTGGTGCACCAGCTCGACTTCCGGTACCGGCCCTGCAACTTCGTCGAGATCCTGCCGCGCCTGCGCGAGCACGAGGGCGCCCGCGGCAAGGTCTGAGCGGCCGGTTCGCCCGACTCAGTCGCCCAGCCGCTGCAGCCAGCGCGGCGGCACCCGCAGCAGGAACAGCAGCAGCCGCAGCGCGCCGCCGATCCAGGCGCCGGCGCCGGTCGCCGGCCGTACCCGGGCCGCCACGTCGAACAGCGTCAGCCGGCCGAGCCCGAGCCGGCGGGCCACGACCAGATCCTCGCCGCGTTCCAGGTCCGGCACGCCGCCGATATGCACCAGGAAGCGCCGACGGATCACCAGGCCCTGGGCGCCGCTCGGCAGGCCGAGCCAGCGGTTGCGGAACCGCACCGCGCGCTCGGCCCAGCGCGCCCCGGCGCCTTCGCATTCGGCCCGGTAGGCGTAGACCGCGCCGCGCTCGCGGTTGCGCTCCTCGTGGGCGAACACCATCAGGGTGGCGTCCCAGCCGGGCTCCAGCACGGTTCCCGGCCGCAGCAGCAGCAGCCATTCGGCGGTGGCGGCCTTGGCGCCGGCGGCGGACCGGGCGCCACGCGATCCCGCCACCGGCAGGATTCGGGCCCCGGCCGCCGCGGCGACGGCGCGAACCGCCGGCGAATCGGTGTCGTCGACCACCAGGAGCTCCAGCTCGATGCCGCGCCGCGCCGCACTCTGCAGTGCCGTCAGGGTGGCGGCCAGCCGGTTGCCATCGCTATCGCCGCCGCCGTCGGCCGGAACCACCACCGCCAGCGACAGCCGGCGCGAGCCGGGCGGGCCGACCGCCGCCGCGCTGTCGGTCCGCATCGCCCGCGGGCGGGGCAGGACGGGCCTCGGACCGGCTGAACTCCTCGGGGGCATGCGTGGGCTCGGGTGCTGTGCTACGGGATGCCGATGGTAGACGATCGTTCCTCTCGCAGCGCCCCCTCTCGCAGCGCCCCCTCGCGTGCCGCCGTCGCGGCCGCACTCGGTGTGCCGGTCGACCGACTGGCGGTGACGCCGCTGCCCGGCCGGGTGCACGACCACTGGCCGCTGCAGGATGCCGGCGGCCCGCTGCTGGTGCGGGTTCCGAAGCTGAGCCATCTCGGCCTGTCGCCGCGGGCCGCGCTGATCTACGAGGCGCAGGCCTTCCGGCGCGCCGCACCCGGCGGCACCACGCCGCGCCTGCACCGGATCCTGCGGGTCTCACCGGGGCTGCCGTGGGGGGCGCTGGTGGTCGACGCGATCGACGGCCGGCCGCCGCGCCTGCCCGACGACCTGCCGGCGATCGGTCGGGCGCTGGCCGGGGTGCACGCCCTGCCGGTGCCGCCGCCGTCGCGCCGCCGGCCGCTGCTGGACCCGGCCGATCCGGTCGGCTACCTGCTCGGCGTCGTCCGCGACCAGCTCGAGCCGGTGCGCGGGCGCCTGGGATCCGAGGCGCGCCGCCTGCTGGAGGCCGAAGCGGAAGCGGCCCGCGCCGCCGTCCCGCCGGCGCGGCCGGCGCCGCGGCTGACCCTGGCCGACACCCACCCGGGCAATTTCCGGGTCCGCGCCGACGGCCGGGCGGTCATGGTCGACGTCGAGCGCCCGGTCTACGACAGCCCGGCGGTCGATCTCGCGCATGCCAGCCTGCCGACCTCGCTGGCCTGGGACCCGGCGGTGACCGGCACCGCCGGCCGCGCCGACGTGGTTCGGTTCCACACCGCCTGGGCGGCGGCGGTGCCGCGCGAGCTGGCGGCGGCGGTCCGCGGCGTGGTGCTGGTCTACCGGCGGCTGGTCTGGCTGCGCACCACCAGCTGGGCCTGTGCCTGGGCGGCCCGCAACGACCTGGCGGCCGCCCTGGAATCGCCGGATCCCGCGACCGCCGGCCTGGCGCGGCGGCTTGCGCGCTTCGTCGATCCTGGGATGATGGAGGCGGCCCGGGGCGAGTGGACCGGGACCGGGGCGTTCACCGCGGAGGAGCTGATCCCGTGAGCGGCAACATCGTCAACCTGAGAACGTTCCGCAAGCGTAAGGAGCGCGCGGAGCGCGAGGCCGAGGCGACGGCGAACCGGGCCCTGCACGGCCGGACCAAGGGCGAGCGGCGGCTCGAGGACACCCGGCGCGACGCCGCCGACCGGGCCCATGACGGCCGCCGGCTGGATCCCGGCGACGACGGGCCGTCGACCGGTCGGTAGCCCGATCCCGGCGTGATGTTCTTGATTCGTTCTCGCTTCGGCGCTACCGTCGGCGCATGTCCCGTGCCCGGTCCCGCGCTGCCGATCCGCTGGAGGTGTTCGCCGACGAGTTCGCGCAGGACGCCCCTGCCGACGAGTTCGCCTGCCCGGACGCGGACGACGGGCCGGTCCGGTTCGCCGAGCCGCCGAGCGACACGATCGCACCGGTCGCCCGCAAGGGGCGCGGTGCGGTATCCAACCGGGTCGGCCGGTTCGAGCCCTACGCCCGCGAGCGGGTCGACGACGGCTGGACGCCGCCGCCGGGCCAGGCGGGTTCCCGCAATCCGGACCCGCTGGAACCGGGAGAGCCGAAGCTGCGGACCACGGTGGCGATCGACGCCAGCCGCACGGTGATCGCCCGCAACCAGTCGCCGGACGTGCCGTTCGACCGCTCGATCAACCCGTACCGCGGCTGCGAGCACGGCTGCATCTACTGCTTCGCCCGGCCGACCCACGCCTTCCTCGGGCTGTCGCCCGGGCTCGACTTCGAGACCAGGCTGCTGGCCAAGCCGGACGCGCCGGCGCTGCTGCGCAAGGAACTGGCCCGACCGGGCTACGAGTGCGCGCCGATCGCTATGGGCACCAACACCGACCCCTACCAGCCGGTCGAGCGCGAGATGAAGATCACCCGCGGCATCCTGGAGGTGCTGGCGGAACACGACCACCCGGTGACGATCGTCACCAAGTCCGACCTGGTCGTCCGCGACCTCGACATCCTGGGGCCGATGGCGGCCAGGGGGCTCGCCAAGGTCGGGGTGTCGGTCACCACCCTCGACCGGGAGCTGGCGCGCAAGCTCGAGCCGCGGGCGGCCCGCCCGGACAAGCGGCTGGCGGCGATCCGCGCCTGCACGGCGGCCGGCGTGCCGGCCGCGGTGATGGTCGCCCCGGTGATCCCGGCGGTGAACGACCACGAGATCGAGCCGATCCTGGAGGCGGCGGCCGCGGCCGGCGCCGACTCCGCGGCCTGGATCCTGCTCCGCCTGCCGCTGGAGATCGCCGACCTGATCGAGGAGTTCCTGCGCAGCCATTTCCCGGACCGGGCCGACCGGGTGCTGTCGCTGGTCCGCCAGACCCGCGGTGGCCGGCTGTACCGCGCCGAGTGGGGCAGGCGGATGCGCGGCGACGGCCCGTACGCCCAGATGATCGCCCAGCGCTTCCGGACGGCCTGCGGTCGCCTCGGCCTGGCCGGCCGGACCGGCGGGCTCGACACCAGCCGGTTCCGGGCGCCGACTCCGCCGCGCACCCAGCTCTCGCTGTTCGGGGACTGACGGGCGGTAGCCGCATGGGTCGACTCGTGTATGAACACCTGGGCATATCTGCTTGAAAAACAACGACACGGCTGGTAGCACCGGAGCCGACGCGAATAACTCCATTCGCAGTTGAATCAGCGCCGTTCCGGGCCGGAGCCGCCATGCCGCCTGCCGCCAGACCCCGCTCCCCCACGGTTCGCGCCACCGATGCGCTGGAGCGGTCGGCGGGTGCCTACGACGGCGCGCTGGTGATCGGCGTCGACGAGGTCGGCCGCGGCCCGTGGGCCGGACCGGTGGTGGCGGCGGCGGCGGTGCTCGAGCTGGCGGCGCTGCCGGCCGCGGCGGCGGCGCTGATCGCCGACTCCAAGGCGCTGTCGGCATCGCGGCGGCTGGCGGCCCGGGCGGCGTTCGCGCCGCACGCCCGGATCGCCCTCGGCCGGGCCGATGTCGCCGAGATCGATGCGATCAACATCCTGCAGGCCTCGATGCTGGCGATGCGCCGCGCGGTCGACGGGCTGCTGGCCGACCTGCCGCGCCCGCCCGACCTGATCCTGGTCGATGGCAACCGGCTGCCGGACTGGCCGTGGCCGGGCCGCGCGGTGGTCGGGGGCGACGCCACCTGCCTGTCGATCGCGGCGGCCGCGATCGCCGCCAAGATCGCCCGCGACGCCGAGATGACGGCCCTGGCCGGGCGCCATCCCGGTTACGGCTGGGAGCGCAACGCCGGCTACGGCACCCGCGAGCACCGGGACGGGCTGCGCCGGCTCGGCCCGACCGAACACCACCGCCGAAGCTTCGCACCGATCCGCGCCCTGCTCGGACCGGACGCCCAATGAGGGGGTTGTCGGAGAGTCCTACCGCAATATCTTGGGTCATACCGGCAACCCATTGACTCTATTTATGGATTCGTCGCTGAACCGTTGACCGCTTCCGGCGGTCGTGCGATTCTCCGTCCCTCGGTCTTGGCACGGGGCGGGGAAACATGACGGATGGTGGACGCCTTCCGGTCGGGCGGATTCTGATCGGCGACTGCATCGAGGAACTGCGCGCGCTGCCGGATCGCAGCGTCGATCTGGTGTTCGCTGATCCGCCCTACAACCTGCAGCTCGGCGGCGAGCTGCTGCGCCCGAACAACACCCGGGTCGACGGCGTCGACGACGCCTGGGACCGGTTCGGCGGGTTCGAGGCCTACGACAAGTTCTGCCGGGCCTGGCTGGCGGAATGCCGGCGGGTGCTGAAGGACACCGGCACGCTGTGGGTGATCGGCAGCTACCACAACATCTTCCGGGTTGGCGCCATCGTGCAGGACCTGGGGTTCTGGATCCTGAACGACGTGGTCTGGCGCAAGGCCAACCCGATGCCGAACTTCCGCGGCAAGCGCTTCACCAACGCCCACGAGACCCTGATCTGGGCGGCCCGCAGCGAGGACAGCCGGCGCTACACCTTCAACTACGACGCCATGAAGGCGCTGAACGACGATCAGCAGATGCGCTCGGACTGGTTCCTGCCGCTGTGCACCGGCGCCGAGCGCCTGAAGGCAGAGGACGGCAGCAAGGCGCACCCGACCCAGAAGCCGGAGAGCCTGCTGGCCCGGGTGCTGCTGGCCGCCAGCCGGCCGGGCGACGTGGTGCTCGACCCGTTCTTCGGTACCGGCACCACCGGCGCGGTCGCCAAGCGGCTCGGCCGGCGCTGGATCGGCATCGAGCGCGATTCCGGCTATGCCGCAGTCGCCAGGCGGCGGATCGCCGAGGTCGAGGCGGTCGACGACCCGCTGGCGCTGGCCCTTGCCAACCGCCGCGAGCAGCCGCGGGTGCCGTTCGGCCGGCTGATCGAGGAAGGACTGATCCGGCCCGGCGAGGTGCTGTTCGACTCGCGCCGGCGCTGGTTCGCCAAGGTGCGGGCCGACGGCCACCTGATCAGCGACGACCACAAGGGCTCGATCCACAGCGTCGGCGCCGCCGTGCAGGGCGCGCCGGCCTGCAACGGCTGGATGTTCTGGCACGCCGAGCGCAAGGGCATGCCGGTGGCGATCGACGTGTTCCGCCAGCAGCTCCGGGCCGCCGGCGAGGCCCCGGCGGCAAGGGTCGGGGCGTAGGGCTCGAACACGCTTCCGGCCCGTCGCTTCGCGGGTTCCGGCTCTCCGCGACGGTGTCGCTACGGCCGGAATGACGACAGGATCGGAGGACTACTCCCTCCTGTTCGTCATTCCGGAGCGGACCGTCGGAGACGGGACGCATCCGGAACCCACGAAGCGACGGGCGCCTAATCGTCCGCCGCCGCCGGCTCCCTGACCGTGCGCAGCAGCAGCAGTCCGGCCGCCAGGAACACCAGGATGGTCGCCATGCCGGCGCGCTGGCTGTCGAACGCCAGGGTCGCCCAGCCCAGCACCAGCGGGCCGGCGAAGTTGGTCGCCTTGCCGGACAGCGCGAACAGCCCGAAGGTCTCGGCCCGCCGGTCGGCCGGCGCCAGCCGGGCCATCAGGGTGCGGCTGGCGGCCTGGACCGGGCCCATGAACGTGCCCATCGCCATGCCGGCGACCCAGAACCAGCTCTTGTCGGGCGCCACCAGGGCCAGGGCGCCGAACAGCATCAGCCCGGCGAGCGCCGCCTGGATGGTCCGCTTCGGCCCGACCCGGTCGTCGATCCAGCCGAACGCCACCGCCCCGGCCCCGGCCGTCAGGTTGAGGGCGATTCCGAACACGATGATCTCGGAGAAATCCATGCCGAAGGTACCGGCGGCGTAGATCCCGCCGAAGGTGAACAGGGTGGTCAGCCCGTCGGCGTACAGCATGCGGGCCACCAGGAACCGCGCCACCGGGCTGCGCGCATCGAGGCCGCGCAGGGTGGCGGCGAGCTGTCTCAGCCCGCCGGCGACCGCCTTGCGCATCGACTCCCCGCTCCGGGCCTCGGCATCCGGCACCAGCAGGAACGCCGGCAGCGCGAACACCGCGAACCACACCGCGACCAGCAGCACCGTGGCCCGCACCGGCTCGGCGGCGGCCGGGTCCAGGCCGAACGGCGGCGGATCGGCCTGCACCAGGGCGAACAGGGCGGTCACCAGGCAGGCCAGGCCGCCGGCATAGCCGACCCCCCAGCCGATCCCGGAGATCCGGCCCATGCGGTCCGGCGGCGCCACCGCCGGGAGCTGGGCGTTGTAGAACACCCCGGCGAACTCGAAGGCCAGGGTGGCGACCACCACCAGCGCCAGCGCCCGCGGCACGTCGGCCGGGTCCGGCCGCACGGTCCACAGCGCGGCGGTCGCCACGATGCAGATCATGGTGAAGCCGACCAGCCACGGCCGGCGCCGCCCGGTGCGGTCGGCGATCGCCCCAAGCACCGGGCTCAGGACCGCGATCCACACGGCGGCGATCGCCGTCGCGTTGCCCCACAGGTAGGTACCCTCGGTCTCGCTCGCCGCCACGCCCTTGGTGAAATAGGCGGCGAACACGAAGGTCGTGATCACGGTCGGGAACGCCGAGTTCGCCCAGTCGTACAGGCACCAGCCGGCGATCCGGGCGACGCCGGTCGCGGCCGGCCGGCCGTCTTGCGTGCCGCTGCCGGCGTCGGTCATCGTCGACGCCCCCGCGGGAGCGGTGCCGTGCCGTCCGGGCCCGTCACGGCCGTCCGATCCAGTGGCGGGCATCCGCCGGCTCGTCGAAGCAACGGATTCGCCGGCCGCGGTAGTCGAGCACGAACGCACTGGCCAGCATCGCGACCCAGTTGTCGGTCGTCACGATGGCGATCCGCAGGCCGCGATCGCGGCCGCACGCATACTCGCGCCAGCGCCGGGCGATTTCGCGAAGCGCCGACCAGGACCAGCCGCCCTCGCTGGTCAGTTCCCGAGCATCGACCAGGGTATGACAGGCGATCACCTCGGGGTGCTCGTGCCAGATCCGCGGGATCGACGCCAGCAGGTCGTCGTCGGTGACGCCGCCGCGGCACGTCACCGTCAGCACGGAACGCTCCTGGTCGACGTGCCACGCCAGCCGCTCGCCGGCTGCGAACCGGCGTCGCTCGGAGTCCTCGCTCACCGGGCGAGCAGGCTGCGCATCTGGCCGTTGGCGACGGCCAGCATGGCGAGGTCGACCTGGTCGGTGCCGCGGATGTCGGCCAGCAGCCGGTCGGTCCGGTCGACGCCGTCACGCCGCCCGGCGGCCCAGGCCGCGATCGCGCCGTCCGGCCCGTTGCCGGCCTGCTTGCGGCGCTTGCGGCCGGTACCCTCGCCGGCGCCCTCGTCCTCGCCGGTGCTCTCGGCCGCCCGCGCCAGAACGTCCTGCGCCAGCACGCTCTGGTGCAGGAAGAAGTCGTCGATCAGGGCGTCGACCGCCAGCTTCTGCCAGTGGGTGTTGGCGGTCAGCTCGCCGGCCTTCTCGCGCAGCCAGTCCAGCGCAAAGCGGGCGCCGACGCCGAAATACACCGCCGCCACCGTCCCGACCGGCTGCCCGGACGACGCCGCCAGCCGCACCACGTCGCAGGCCGAGGCCAGCACGTCGAGCGAGGCGATGGCGTGGGCCAGATCCGGCGGCACGCCCTTGTCGGCGAACCGCTTGGCGGCCGCCGCGAGCTGGTCGCGGTCGCGCGGGCCGAGCACGTCGGCGAGGCAGGCCTTGAGCTCGGCGATGCTCGGCCCGAACTCCGCCACATGGCCGGCGATGTCCAGCGGTTGCCGGCCGTTGCGCAGGAACCACTCGGTCAGCCGCTCGACCAGCGCCTGGATCTCCAGCAGCATCGCGGTCTGCAGCGCCGCCGGGACCTTGTTGTCGAGGCTCTCGATGCCGCTCCACAGTGCGCGCAGCTCGAACACGTCGCGCACGATCGCATAGGCGCGGGCGATGCTGGACGGCGTCGCCCCGGTCTGCTCCTGCATGGCGTTGACGAACGCCGCGCCGACCCGGTTGATCATCGAGTTGGTCACCGAGGTGGCGATGATCTCGCGGCGCAGCCGGTGGTCCCGAATCGCGTCGGCGTGCCTCTCGCGCAGCCGTGCCGGGAAGTACAGCGCCAGATCGGCGCCGAGCTGCGGGTCGTCCGGCAGGTCGCTGTCCAGCAGTTCGTCGTACAGCGCCATCTTGGCGTAGGCGAGCAGGACCGCCATCTCCGGCCGGGTCAGCCCGGCGCCGCTGGCCGCCCGCTCGGCCAGGGTCTCGTCGTCCGGCAGGAACTCGATCGCGCGGTTGAGCTTGAGGTGGCCGCGCTCCAGCTCGCGGATCAGCCAGGACTGGGCGTCCAGCATGTCGACGGCGCGCGAGGCCGCGATCGACAGCGCCTGGGTCTGGTCGTAGTTGTCGCGCAGCACCAGCTGGGCGACGTCGTCGGTCATCGCCTCCAGCAGGTTGTCGCGCTGCTTCAGCGTCATGTCGCCGGCGGCCACCACCGAGCCCAGCAGGATCTTGATGTTGACCTCGTGGTCCGAGCAGTCGACGCCGGCCGAGTTGTCGATGGCGTCGGTGTTGAGGCGGCCGCCGCGCAACGCGAACTCGATGCGGCCGCGCTGGGTGACGCCGAGGTTGGCGCCCTCGCCGACCACCTTGGCCCGGAGCTGCCGGGCGTCGATCCGGACCGCGTCGTTGGCCCGGTCGCCGGCCTCGGCCGCGGTCTCGCGCGACGCCTTGACGTAGGTGCCGATGCCGCCGAACCACAGCAGATCGACCGGGGCCGCCAGCATCGCCCTTATCAGGTCGTTCGGGGTGATGCGGTCGACGTTCAGGCCGAAGGCCGCCTTGATCTCGGGGGTCAGCTTGATCGACTTGGCGCTGCGCTCGAACACGCCGCCGCCCTTGGAGATCAGCTTGGCGTCGTAGTCGGCCCAGGTCGAGCGCGGCAGGTCGAACATCCGCTTGCGCTCGGCCCAGCTCTTGGCCGGGTCGGGGTCCGGGTCGACGAACACGTGCAGGTGGTTGAACGCGCCGATCAGCCGGATGTGCCTGGACAGCAGCATGCCGTTGCCGAACACGTCGCCGGACATGTCGCCGACGCCGATCACGCTGAAATCCTCGCTCTGGATGTCGCGGCCGAGCTCGCGGAAGTGCCGCTTGACGGATTCCCACGCGCCGCGGGCGGTGATGCCCATCTTCTTGTGGTCGTAGCCGGCCGAGCCGCCCGACGCGAACGCATCGTCCAGCCAGAACCCGTAGTCCTGGCTGACCCCGTTGGCGATGTCCGAGAAGGTCGCGGTGCCCTTGTCGGCGGCGACCACCAGGTAGGGATCGTCGTCGTCGTAGCGCACTACGCGCGCCGGCGGCACCACGTCGCTGCCCTGGATGTTGTCGGTGATGTCCAGCATCCCGCGCATCAGGATCTTGTAGCACTCGATGCCCTCGGCCTGGACCTCCTCGCGGCCGCCGCCGGCCGGCGGATGCTTGACCACGAAGCCGCCCTTGGAGCCGACCGGCACGATCACCGCGTTCTTGACCTGCTGGGCCTTCATCAGGCCGAGGATCTCGGTCCGGAAGTCCTCGCGCCGGTCCGACCAGCGGATGCCGCCGCGCGCCACTTTGCCGCCGCGCAGGTGCACCGCCTCGACCCGCGGCGAATACACCCAGATCTCGACATGCGGCCGCGGCAGCGGCAGCTCGTCGACCGCCCGGCTGTCGAGCTTGATCGACAGGTAATCCTTGGGCCGGCCGTCGGCGGCCGGCTGGAAGTAGTTGGTGCGCAGGGTCGACTGGATCAGGTTCAGGAACCGCCGCAGGATGCGGTCCTGGTCGAGGTTCGCGACCCGCTCCAGGCCCTCCTCGATCGCCACCGTCAGCTCGCGGCAGCGGGCCACCCGCTGGCCGAGATCGCGGTCGGGGTCGAACCGGGCGATGAACAGCCGGGCCAGGCGGCGGGCGATCTTCGGGTTCGCCCGCAGCGTCTCTTCCATGTAGTCCTGGGAGAACGTGAAGGCGGCCTGCCGCAGGTACTTCGCGTAGGCCCGCACAACCGTGACCTCGCGCCAGTTGAGGCCGGCGCCCAGCACCAGGGCATTGAAGCCGTCGTTCTCCATACGGCGCTTCCACACCGCCGCGAAGGCCTCCTGGAACGGCTGCTTGATCTCGCCGAGGTCGATCCCGCCGCCGGACCGCAGCCGCATGGCGAAGTCGTGGATCCAGACCCCGTCCGGGCAGTCGCGCACGCCCATCTCGAACGGCACTTCCGACAGCACCCGCACGCCCATGTTCTCGAGCATCGGCATGACGTCGGACAGCGGCACCGGCGAGCCGCGGTGGAACAGCTTGAGGTGCAGCACGTCCTCGTCGGCCCCGACCGGCCGGTACAGGTTCATGCCGAGGTCGCCGTCGGCGCCGAGCTCCTCCATCCGGTCGATGTCGAAGATCGCGGCGTGTGCCGTGTAGGATTCGCGGTAGCTGGTCGGGAAGGCCTGCCCGTAGCGGCGGAACAGCTTGTTGGCGGCTTCCTCCCCGCGGGTCTCGACCAGCGCGTCGTGCAGCTTGTCGGGCCAGGACCGGCCGGCGTCGACCAGCCGCTCCAGCAGGTCGTCGACGTCGACCTCCGGCACCTCGCCGCGGGTGGTCGCGATGATGAACTGCAGGCGTGCCAGCACCGAGTCCGACATCTGGGTGTAGAAGGCCGAGGTCTGGCCGTTGAACGCCCGTTCCAGGATGTCCTGGAAGACCAGCCGGAGCTGGGTGTTGTAGTGATCGCGCGGGACGTAGACCAGCACCGACACGAAGCGCTCGAAGGCGTCCCGGCGCACGAACACCGCGGTCTTCTGGCGTTCCTGCAGGTGCAGCACGCCGATCGCGATGTCGTACAGCTCGTCCTCGCCGGCCTGGAACAGCTCGTCGCGCGGGAACGTCTCCAGGATGTTGACCAGCGCCTTGCCGTCGTGGCTGGCCGGGCGGAAGCCGGCCCGCTCCACCAGCTTGGCGACCCGCTGCCGGAGCAGCGGGATCTCCTTCGGGCTCTGGTTGTAGGCGACCGAGGTGAACAGGCCGAGGAACCGGTGCTCGCCGACCACCTTGCCCTTCTCGATGATCTTGACGGTGATCGAGTCGAGCGGCACCGGCCGGTGCACGGTCGAGGCCCGGTTGGCCTTCATGATCAGCAGCAGGGTCGGGCTGAGCAGGAACTCGCGGACTTCCGGCGGCAGCTTGCCGAGCTCCCGCATGCCGTCGAACACCTGAACCTCCGGCGACCGCAGGATGCCGAGGCCGGTGCCCGCGGTCACCTCCATCTGCGCCTTGCTGCCGCTGCCGACATAGTCGTACCGGCGGTAGCCGAGGAAGGTGTAGTGATTGTCCTCGAGCCAGCGCAGGAAGGCGCAGACCTCCGCGACGTCGCCCCCGGACATGGTCGACGGCGGGGCCTTCTCGACCCCGGCGATGACGTCGAGCATGGTCTGGCGCATGGCCCGCCAGTCCTCGACCGCGGCGCGCACGTCGGACAGCACCGCCAGCAGGGTCGTCTGGATCTCCTCGAGCGCCCGGGCGGAGGTCTGCTCGGACACCTGCAGGTGCATGAAGGACTCGGCGACCGCCCCGGCTTCGGCGGTCTCCGACTCCGCCAGCGCCGTGGTGATGCCCTTGGCGTCGCGGGTGACCCGGAGGATCGGATGGATGACCAGGTGCACGGTCAGGTCCATCGTGGTGAGCGCGGCGGTCACCGAATCCACCAGGAACGGCATGTCGTCGTTGACGATCTCGATGACCGTGTGGGTCGACTGCCAGCCGACCTCCTCGAAGCGCGGATTGTAGACCCGCACCTTGGGGGTGCCGGGCGCGCGCTCGCGGCCGAACCCCCAGACCGTGATGGCGGCGCCGAACAGGTCCTCGGCCTCCTCCTCCACCAGGTCCTGCGGTGCCACGTTGGCGTAGAACTGGCGCAGGAAGCGCTCCGCCATGCCGGCCTTCGCCTCCGGGAGCCGCTCGTGGACCAGGGCGACGGCCGCCTCGATCTTCTCGCTCTTCTGGGTCTCGTTCCTGGCGCGCATGTGTCCTCCCCCCGGCGTCTTGCTGCGCCGATCGCACTCCCGGCGAGGGTATCGCAAAGCCGAAACCCAAGAAAGCGGCGGAAGTCTTACGGTTTGGGGCGCGGACGGCGGCTCGCGCGGCGGGTGCCTCCAGGACCTCGGGTGACCGGGTCCCTCAGGTGAAGTAGTCGGTCGTGACGCTCGACGCGCTGACGCCGACCAGGGTGATGGTGTTGCCGCTCTGGAAGGTGATCAGGGCGCCGCCGGAGCTGTCGGCGATCGACGAGGTCGCGGAGCCCTGGACGATGCGGTCGCCATCCGCATAGGAGAAGTCGCCGATCGTGTCGTTGCCGCTGGCGTCGCCGAACAGGTCGCTGCCGGCGCCGCCGTACATCAGGTCGTCGCCGCGGTTGCCGTTGATGCTGTCGTTGCCGGCGCCGCCGCTGAGGGTGTCGGCGTCCTGGCCGCCCAGCAGGGTATCGTCGCCGCTGCCGCCGTCCATCACGTCGGCCCCGAAATTGCCGTACAGGATGTCGTTGCCGCCGTTCCCGTACAACCATTCCGTCCCGGTCCGGTAGGCTGCCGGGTCGCCGGTGAGCTCGCCGCCGTTCTGGCCGCCGTACAGGGTGTCCTCGCCGCCGCCGCCGCTCAGGATGTCCACGCCCTGGTTGCCGTAGATGACGTCCGTGCCGTCGCCGCCGGTGACGGTGTCGTCGCCGCCGTAGCCGCGCATCACGTCGGCGCCAGACGTGCCGACCAGCGCGTCGCCGCTGTCGGTCCCGGCCACGGTGTTGGTCGTCGTGGTCGTGGTCGTCGTCGTCGTCGTGGTGGCGGTCAGGCTGTTGACCCCGTCGTTGCCGACGTCGCGGGCGATCAGCATCTGCCAGGAGCCGGTGTAGCTGCCGTACTCGTAGCCGACCATGACGTAGTAGGTGCCGCCGCTGTCCGGTTCGAAGGCGACGATCGAATCGTAGGGGTAGTCGTCGGTGGCTCCGATGTCGTCGCCGTCCACGAACAGGTGCAGGTAGCCCTGGGAATCGAACACCGAGATCGAGGTCTGGTACGAGCCGGAGGACACGATGGTGTAGGCGCTGCCCGCCTCCATCGCCACCGGCACGAAGTCGAGCGTGTCGCTGCTCGACAGGTATCCGACGGTGTACGCCTCGTACTCGTAGTAGGTGCTGGTCGAGGCCCCGAAGCCGGCGGCCGCGGTACCGTCGTTCGCGATCAGGGTGGTTGCCAGGCCGGCATAGTATGAAGACCAGTACGGGTTACGGGCCATGCTTCAATCACCCTTCTGAGAATCGACAGACGACTCAACAACGTAAACGCGCCGGCCGAGGATATTGATAGTCGCGGCGGTCGGCAATCGCCCGGGCGGGGACGGTCGCCGCGGCTCCGTACCGTGGGCCGCCGGCCGGAAGGCTGAACGTGCGCCGGATCCGGTCTAGACTGCCGCGCCGCCCTTCGTCGCGCCGCCCTTCGCCGCCTCGACCCTCGCCGATCGACCCTTGCCGATCGACCCTTGCCGCCGGGAGCCCGCCCATGACCGACCTCGTCACCGCCGATGCCGTCCGTCGGGCCGCCCGGACGATCGCCGGCCACGTGCAGCGCACCCCGACGGTCGCCAGTGCCGGGCTGTCGGCGCTGCTGGGCCGACCGGTCGCGCTCAAGCTCGAGACCCTGCAGGACTCCGGCTGCTTCAAGCCGCGCGGAATCGTCAACAAGGTGCTGTCGCTGTCGGAGGCGGAGCGGGCCCGCGGCCTGCTGACGGTCAGCGGCGGCAATCACGGGATCGCCATGGCGATGATCGCCCGCCGGATCGGGCTGGCGGCCACCATCGTGATGCCGGCGGCGGCGCCGGAGCGCTCCAAGGCGCGGGTGCGGGCCGACGGCGCCGAGCTGATCGTCGCCCCCGACGTCGCCGCCGCTTTCGCGGTCGCCGACGAGCAGCGTTCGCGCGGGCTCACCTACATTCACGCCTACGACGATCCGGTGATCGTCGCCGGGCACGGGACCGCCGGCCTGGAGATGGCGGCGGACGCCCCGGGCCTGACCGACGTTCTGGTCAGCATCGGCGGCGGCGCGCTGGCGGCCGGGGTGGCGACGGCCCTGAAGGCCGCCGACCCGGCGATCCGGGTGTGGGGGGTGGAGACCGAGGGCGCCGACGCCATGACCCGGGCGCTGGCCGCCGGTGCGCCGGTGCCGATCAGGCCGACGTCGATCTCCTCGACCCTGGGCGCGCCGGTGGTCTCGGCGCTGACCCTGGCGCACGCCAAGGCGCTGCTGGAGGACGTGCTGGTGGTGTCGGACGCCGAGGCGGTCGCCGGCACGGTGGCCTTGGCCGAGGAGGCGCGCTGCTGGGTCGAGCCGGCAGCCGGCTGCCTGGTGCCGGCGGCCCGCAGGGTGATCGAGCGCACCGGGGGTACGGGGACTGGGGGCGCGGGGACTGGGGGCGCGGGGACTGGGGGCGCGGGAACGCTCGGCCTGGTGCTGTGCGGGGGGAACGCGACGCTCGAACAGCTCGCGGGCTGGCGCGAGCGGTTCGGGACGTGACCGATCGGGGGGAGCGGCCCGAGGGCGCCTGCCGTCACGTCGTCTTTGTGTGCGAAAAATTGGAGCGGGCGATGAGATTCGAACTCACGACCCCAACCTTGGCAAGGTTGTGCTCTACCCCTGAGCTACGCCCGCGCTCCGTTTCCGTCCGTAGACGGCGTCGAGGCCGCGGATAATACCGTCGAGTTTGCCGAATGCAAGCGGTCTCGTAAGAAAATTTTTGCGGTGGCAGCCGGCGGGCTTTTCCAGTGATTGCAAGGAGTTCCCGCCAGGTTCCGGGGCCGGGGGTGCAAGTCTTCCCTTCCGGACGGCGGTTGGCTACAACCGGGCGCGCCGATCGAGAGACGGCGCCGCCGAGAAATCGCGCCCACCGCACGAGGCCGAGCCATGTCCGACCCCGCGACCAGCCCCGAAGCCGAGCTGCCCACCAGCCCGGAGACCCTGCTCGCCCGCCTGGACGAACTGGGGATCGGGTACACCCGGCACGACCATCCGCCGCTGTTCACGGTCGAGGACTCCAAGGCGCTGCGCGGCGACCTGCCGGGCGGCCACTGCAAGAACCTGTTCCTGCGCGACCGCAAGGGCGCGATGTGGCTGGTGGTGTGCCTGGAGGACCGGCCGATCGACCTGAAGGCGCTGGGCGCCCTGCTGGGCGGCGTCCGGCTGTCGTTCGGCAGCGCCGACCGGCTGATGCGGGTGCTGGGCGTCGTTCCCGGGGCGGTGTCGCCGTTCGCGCTGATCAACGACACCGCGGTCGAGGTCGAGGTCATCCTCGACGGGGCGATGCTCGGGCACCGGCCGCTGAACTACCACCCGCTGGTGAACACCACGACGATCGCGGTGTCGCCGGAGGACCTGGTCCGGTTCGTGGAGTCCTGCGGCCACACGCCGCGGGTCATGGACCTCGACCCGGCCACCGCCGGCTGAACCCGGTGGGCACGAAAGCGGCCGGCACCGCAGCCGTTCCGGGGGCGCGGCTTGTCTGGGCGACCGCCGGCTTTACATTATCCTGACCGAGAGCGAGGGAAGCACCGATGGAATCGATTCTGGGGCTCGATGGCAGCGCCGCCGCACCGGCGGCGGCACCCGCCGGCACGATCAAGGACGCCACCACCGCGACCTTCATGGCCGACGTGGTGGACGCGTCGATGCAGACGCCGGTCCTGGTGGATTTCTGGGCCCCGTGGTGCGGGCCGTGCAAGCAGCTGACGCCGGTGCTGGAGCGGGTGGTGCGCAACGCCGCCGGGGCGGTCAAGCTGGTCAAGGTCAACGTCGACGAGTGCCCGGAGATCGCCCAGCAGCTGCGCATCCAGTCGATCCCGACGGTCTATGCCTTCAAGAACGGCCAGCCGGTGGACGGCTTCCAGGGCGCGGTGCCGGAGAGCCAGATCCAGCAGCTGATCGACCGCCTGACCGGCGGCGCCGCCTCGCACTCGCCGGTCGCCCAGGCCATGGAGCAGGCCGACGCGCTGCTCGAGCAGGGCGACCACCGGTCGGCCGGCGCCGTGTACCAGCAGGTGATGCAGCACGATCCGGAGAACGCGCTCGCCTATGCCGGCTTCCTGAAGTGCCTGATCGCCGACGGCCGGGCCGCCGAGGCCAAGGAGGTGCTCGAGGCGCTGGACGACACGATCCGGGCCGACAAGGCGATCCAGGCGGTGGTGACCCAGATCGAGCTGTCGGAGCAGGGGGCCAAGGCGGCCGGCGAGGTCGCCGGGCTGCGGGCCCGCATCGAGGCCGACCCGAAGGACCATCAGGCCCGCCTGGACCTGGCGTCGGCGCTGTACGCGACCGGCGAGGCCGAGGCGGCGCTCGACCAGCTGCTCGAGAGCATCCGGATCGACCGCAAATGGCAGGAGGAAGCGGCGCGCAAGCAGCTCCTCAAGTATTTCGAGGCGCTCGGCCCGACCGACCCGAACACGGTGGCGGCGCGCCGCCGCCTCGCGTCTCTGCTGTTCTCCTGACGGCGGGATCGGCGCCCGGCGCGGCATGCAGGATTCCCCCTTCAGTTCCCGGTTCGAGGAACTCCCGGCGACATTGCCGGTGTTCCCGTTGAGCGGGGTGCTGCTGCTGCCGCGCGGCAAGCTGCCGCTGAACATCTTCGAGCCGCGTTATCTGGCGATGACCCAGGACGCGCTGGGCGCCGGCCGGCTGATCGGCATGATCCAGCCGCGCCGGGCGGACGACCCGGCCGAGGCTCCCGAACTGTACGAGGTCGGCTGCGCCGGCCGGATCAGCCAGTTCGCCGAGACCGACGACGGGCGCTTCCTGATCACCCTGACCGGGGTCTGCCGGTTCGCCATCCTCGGCGAGATCGCGTCGATGCGCGGCTACCGCCGGGCCCAGGTCGACTGGGGACGGTTCCGCGACGACCTGGCGCCGCCGCCGGCGGTCGAGCTCGACCGGGACGCGCTGATCGAGCGGTTGAAGCGTTATTTCGCCGTTCAGGGCATCAAGGCCGACTGGAACAGCATCCGGGCGACCCCGGACGAGCGGCTGGTGACCACGCTGGCGATGATCTGCCCGTTCGAGCCCGGCGAGAAGCAGGGGCTGCTGGAGTGCCCGACCCTGGCGGACCGCAGCGCGATGCTGGCGGCGCTGCTGGACATGGCGGCGGCGGGCCGCGAGCAGGGAGACGATCATGTCCGACACTGAGACCGCGGCCGGTTCGGGCCGGCGGCCCGCCGGCGGCAGCACCGTCGACCCGAAGCTGCTGGAGATCCTGGTCTGCCCGGTCAGCAAGCGCCAGCTGGTCTACGACCGCGCGGCCGGCGAGCTGATCAGCGAGACCGCCCGGCTGGCGTTCCCGATCCGCGACGGGGTGCCGATCATGCTGGTCGAGGAGGCGCGCTCGCTGGACGACCAGCCGGGGGAAGATCACCCGGGGGACGGCCAGCCGGGGGACGGCCAGCCGGGGGACGGCCAGCCGGGGGACGGCCAACAACCAGGTGACGGACGATGAGCCCGACCGACGACCGCTTCGACACGCCGCACTGGCCGACCGAGATCCGGGTCGCCGGCGACCGCCGCAGCCTGACCGTCGGCTTCCAGGACGGGCCGGCGCTAACCATCCCGGCCGAGCTGCTGCGGGTCGAGAGCCCGTCGGCCGAGGTCCAGGGCCATGGCGCCGGCAGCAAGACGCTGGTCGCCGGCAAGGCGGGGGTGGCGATCGTCTCGGTCGAGCCGGTCGGCAACTACGCGGTGCGGATCGGCTTCGACGACGGCCATTCCTCCGGCATCTATACCTGGCGGTACCTGCACAAGCTCGGGACCGAGGGCGACGCGATGCTGGCCGCCTACGCCGCCGAGCTCGCGGCCAAGGGGCTGAGCCGGGACGGCTGAGCGACTCCGACGCTCAGATCCGGGTGCCGAGGTACAGGCCGATGGCGGCGGACGCGACGCATCCCCAGACCAGCATGGTGGCGTAGGTGACGACCAGGAACGGCTCGCCCTCGGCCAGCATCTGGGCGGTCTGCTCGCTGAACGCCGAGAACGTCGTGAAGCCGCCGAGGATGCCGGCGGTCATGAACAGGTTGAGGCTCGGCACCGAGGCCAGGATGCCGCCGGGCATGGCGAGGCCGGAGATCAGCCCGATCGCCAGCGAGCCGGACAGGTTCACCAGCAGGGTGGCGATCGGCAGGCTCGGACCGGTCGGGTCGTAGGGCAGCAGCAGGCCTACGGCGTAGCGTCCGACGCCGCCGACGGCGCTCCCGATCGCGACCAGCAGGAGGTTACCGAGCATCGCGTCGCGCCCGTTCAGACCGGTTCGCCGCGCAGCAGCCGGGGCAGGGTGCCGAGGGTGCCCATGGCGTGCCGGATCGCCATCCGCTTGAACGGGGGGATCCGCTCGACCACGCCGAGGCCGAGGTCGCGGACCCCGCGCACCGGGCCGATGTCGTTGGAGAACAGCCGGACCAGCCCATCGGTCGAGGCCATCAGGCTGGCGGCGTCGAACCGCCGGCGGCGCTGGTAGTCCCGCAGCACCGTGGCCGAGCCCGGGTCGAGGCCGAGCCGGACCGCGTCGGCCATCACCTCGGCCAGGGCGGCGACGTCGCGCAGGCCGAGATTGAAGCCCTGGCCGGCGACCGGGTGCATGGCGTGGGCGGCATCGCCGACCAGGGCCACCCGCTCCGCCACGAAGCGCTCGGCCACCACCAGTTCCAGCGGGAACACCCGGCGCGGCCCGAGCGGCCGCAGGGTGCCGAAGGAATCGCCGAACCGTTCGGTCAGCGCCGCCGCGAACGCGTCGTCGTCGAGCCTTGCGATCCGCTCGGCGACCGCGGTGCGTTCGGTCCACACCAGGGCCGAGCGGTTGCCGGACAGCGGCAGCAGCGCGACCGGGCCGCCGGGCAGGAAGCGCTCGTGCGCCAGGCCGTGGTGCGGCCGGTCGTGGCCGATGGTGTCGACGATGCTCGACTGCCGGTAGGGCAGGCGGGTGACCCTGAGGCCGGCGAGCGCGCGCACCGCCGATTCCCGGCCGTCGGCGCCGACCACGACCGCGCCGGAGAGCCGCCGGCCGTCGGCCAGGACGAGGCTGGCGGCGCCCGGCGTGATCGCCAGTTCGGCGATCGCGCCCGGCGGCGCGATGGTGACGCCCGGGAACGTCGCCAGGCGGTCGAGCAGCGCCTTCTTCAGGTCGTTGTTGACGATGATGTGGCCCATCGGCTCGTCGCCGACCGTCCGGTGGTCGTAGTGCAGGTGGATCGGCGAATCGCCGTCGGAGACCCGGATGTCCAGGATCGGCTCGGCGCGGTCGGCGACCGCGTCCCAGGCCCCGAGCGCGGTCAGCAGGCGCCGCGACGACAGCGAGATCGCCGTGGTCCGGATGTCTCCGTCCCCCGCGACTGCGGCGCGCGGGTCGGTGCGGTCGACGATCACCACCTCGAGCCCGGCCTCGGCCAGGGCCAGCGCGACCGACAGGCCCGACAGCGCCGCCCCCGCGATCACCGCATCCGCCCGTTGCATGCCGTCCGCTCCCGCCGATGTTTCGCTGCGGCTAGACACTAGCGGACCGAGCTTACGGGGCAAGCGGCATCGGGTCGCGGGCCGACTGCACACTTCATAGGCACTTTGCGGATTGTGCCGATAAAACAGGCAAATAAACCGGTGCAACTTTGGCGGCGCCTGTGGAATCTCTTGTTACATCATTGATTCAACGAAGGTTATTGCATTGCGGCATAAACGGCACGCTTCTTGATGATGGGACCGCAGGCCCGCCGAGTGCGGGTGATCCGCGCGGCGCGCGGGCAGTCCTGGGGGGAAATCGGGGTCGCCCGGACGCCGCTCGGATCTTTGGGGAACACGCAATCGCGCGAGGGTTGGCGACATGAAACTGGTCATGGCCATTATCAAGCCCTTCAAGCTCGACGAGGTCCGCGAGTCGCTCACCGCCCTGGGGATCCAGGGACTGACGGTCAGCGAGGTCAAGGGGTTCGGCCGGCAGAAGGGTCAGACGGAAATCTACCGGGGCGCCGAGTACTCGGTGAACTTCCTGCCGAAGGTGAAGGTCGAGGTGGTGGTCGGCGACGACCTGGTGACGCCGGTGGTGGAAGCCATCCAGAAGGCGGCGAACACCGGCCGGATCGGCGACGGAAAGATCTTCGTGCTCGACGTGTCGCAGGCGGTGCGGATCCGCACCGGCGAGACCGATGCGGACGCGCTCTGAGACAAGGCGGGGGAAACCTACGATGAAGAAGTTCACGACCTTCAGCCTTCTGGCGTTCGCCACCAGTGCAGCGACCATCGGCTTCGCGCACACGGCATCCGCCGCGGTTGACCCGGAGACGGTCTACATCCTGAACAGCCTCTCCTTCCTGCTGCACGGCTTCCTGGTGATGTGGATGGCCGCCGGCTTCGCGATGCTCGAGGCCGGGCTGGTCCGGTCCAAGAACACCGCGATGCAGTGCACCAAGAACATCGCCCTCTATTCGATCGCCGGCCTGCTGTACTGGATCATCGGCTACAACCTGATGTACTCCGGCGTCGACGGCGGCTACTTCGGGACGCCGAGCCCATGGTCGGCGGCCGACGCCCAGGTGACCGCGGACGGCTTCGTGTTCAATGCCGACGAGTCGGCCTATGCCGCGGCCTCCGACTGGTTCTTCCAGATGGTGTTCGTGGCGACCGCCGCCTCGATCGTGTCGGGCACGCTGGCCGAGCGCATCAAGCTGCTGCCGTTCCTGATCTTCACGGTGGTGCTGACCGGCGTGCTGTACCCGATCCAGGGTTCCTGGAGCTGGGGCGGCGGCTGGCTGAGCGAGCTCGGCTTCCTGGACTTCGCCGGCTCGACCATCGTGCACTCGGTCGGCGGCTGGGCGGCCCTCACCGGCGCCGTCATCCTCGGGGCGCGGCGCGGCAAGTTCAACAAGGACGGCTCGGTGAACCCGATGCCGGGCTCGAACCTGCCGCTGGCGACCCTCGGGACCTTCATCCTGTGGCTCGGCTGGTTCGGTTTCAACGGCGGCTCGCAGCTGGCCATGGGATCGGCGGCCGACATCGTGTCGATCGCGGCGATCTACGTGAACACCAACATCGCGGCCGCGGCCGGCGTGGTGGTCGCGGTGATCCTGACCTCGATCATGTACAAGAAGGTCGACCTGACCATGGCGCTGAACGGCGCGCTGGGCGGCCTGGTGGCGATCACCGCCGAGCCGCTGGCCCCGTCGGTCGGCATGGCGGTCTTCGTCGGCGCGGTCGGCGGCCTGCTGGTCGTGTTCGCGGTCCCGACCCTGGACAAGCTGAAGATCGACGACGTGGTCGGTGCGATCCCGGTGCACCTGGTGTGCGGCATCTGGGGGACCATCGCCGTGGCGTTCTCGAACGGCGACGCCAGCTTCGTGAACCAGATCATCGGCATCGTGGCGGTCGGCGTGTTCATGCTGGTCACCAGCGGCGTCGTCTGGCTGGTCCTGAAGACCGTGATGGGCCTGCGGCCGAGCGAGGAGGACGAGGACATGGGCCTCGACCGTGCCGAGTGCGGCCTGGAGGCGTACCCCGAGTTCGGGCGCGGCTCCCAGACCATCTGAACCTGACGGCCCGTGCCGGCTCCGCCAGGGGCCGGCACGGGCCCTCCACTCTCCCTCGACTCGGGCCCGGCGGCTTGCCTCCGGGCCCGTTTTCTTGCGGTCATGGCAGGGGGGCCGGCGACTCGATCGTCGAATGCTTACTCGGCGGCTGAAGGTTGCCCGCTAATACCCTGTCGTATAGAGTATATCCCGGATTGGAACAAAACCGATACGGCGCGCCCCCGCGGTCGGGGAAGGTGTCGTGCCGGGACGGGGACGGCGGAACCATGGCGCGTGCCAGCAGTCGAGGCCAGACGAGAACCCTGTTGCCGGACGTGGCGAGCCGCTACCTGAAGCGGCGCGCGGCCGAGATCGCCGGCGTGGCGCTTGTGGCGCTGGCGGCGGCGCTGGCCGTGGCGCTGGTCGGCTTCGATGCCGCCGATCCGTCGCTCAACACCGCCGGCGCCGCGGCCGGCCGCGACGTCGCCAACCCGCTCGGCCTGGCGGGCGCGGTGGTCGCCGACCTGCTGCTGCAGTCGCTGGGCGTGGCCAGTGCGCTGCTGGTGCTGCTGCCGGCGGTCTGGGGCTGGCGGATGCTGCGCCACGAGGCGATCGGCCGGCCGGCCCTGCGGGTCGTCCTGCTGCCGCCGGCGCTGGCCTTCGCGACCCTGGCTGCCGCCGCCGCGCCGGTGCCGCCGACCTGGCCGCTGCGGGCCGGCCTGGGCGGGTTTCTCGGACAGCTGATCCTGCAGCCGGCCGGCCGGCTGATGCCGTATCTCGAGCCGGTCGGCGGCATCGTCCCGGTGGCGGTCCTGGCCGGGCTGCTGGCGACCGGGCTGGCGCTGTGGTGCGTCGGCTACGGCCTGCGCGAGGCGGCGGTCGGGCTCTGGACCCTGGGCCGCGGCGCCGGCGGCCAGGCCGGCCGCGGCGCCCGGCTGGGCTGGCGCGGCGCCGGGGCCGGGGCGCGCCTCGGTGCCGAGCTCGGGGCACGCGCGCTGGCCCGCGGCCGCGAGGCCCGGCGCGAGCCCCGGCTGCGTCGCGGGCCGGTGTCCGAGGACGATGGGGACGCGGATCGGGACGGGTCACCGTTCGAGGTCGAGGACCGGCCGGCCCGAGGGCGTGTCGTCGCGCCGCGCCCGGTCGAGGACGACTCCGACGAGGCCCCGGCGGCTGCGGTCCGGGCGGCGCAGCGGGCGGCCAAGCGGGTCGAGAAGCCGGCCCGCCCGGCGCGGCCGTCGAGCTCCGGCCAGCGGTCCCTGGATCTCGGCCCGACCGGCGACTACGACTATCCGGCGCTCGACCTGCTGACCGACCCGCCGGCCGCCGGCCACGGGCCGGACGAGGATTCGCTCGAGCAGAACGCCCGGATGCTGGAATCGGTGCTCCAGGACTTCGGGGTCAAGGGCACCATCGGCAAGGTCCGCTACGGCCCGGTGGTCACCCTGTACGAACTGGAGCCGGCGCCCGGCACCAAGTCGTCGCGGGTGATCGGCCTGTCCGACGACATCGCCCGTTCGATGAGCGCGGTGTCGGTGCGGGTCGCCGTGGTGCCGGGCCGCAACGTCATCGGCATCGAGCTGCCGAACAGCCGGCGCGAGACCGTGTACCTGCGCGAGATCCTGGAATCCGACTCCTACGCCGGCAGTGGCGGCAAGCTGACGATCGCGCTCGGCAAGGACATCGGCGGCGCGCCGGTGGCGGTCGACCTGGCCCGCATGCCGCACCTGCTGATCGCCGGCACCACCGGCTCCGGCAAGTCGGTGGCGGTCAACACCATGATCCTGTCGCTGCTGTACCGGCTGCCGCCGGAACGCTGCCGCTTCATCATGATCGACCCGAAGATGCTGGAGCTGTCGGTGTACGACGGCATCCCGCACCTGCTGTCGCCGGTCGTGACCGACCCGAAGAAGGCGGTGGTCGCGCTGAAGTGGACGGTGCGCGAGATGGAGAGCCGCTACCGGGCGATGTCGAAGCTCGGGGTGCGCAACATCGAGGGCTACAACGCCCGCATCGCCGAGGCGATCAAGAAGGGCGAGGTGCTGAAGCGCCGGGTGCAGACCGGCTTCGACGCCGACACCGGCAAGCCGGTGTTCGAGGAGGAGCCGCTCGACCTGACGCCGCTGCCGTTCATCGTGGTGGTGATCGACGAGGTCGCCGACCTGATGCTGGTGGCCGGCAAGGACATCGAGGGCGCGGTGCAGCGGCTGGCGCAGATGGCGCGGGCCGCCGGCATCCACGTCATCATGGCGACCCAGCGGCCCTCGGTCGACGTCATCACCGGCACCATCAAGGCCAACTTCCCGACCCGGATCAGCTTCCAGGTCACCTCCAAGATCGACAGCCGCACGATCCTCGGCGAGCAGGGGGCGGAACAGCTGCTCGGCCAGGGCGACATGCTGTACATGGCCGGCGGCGGCCGGATCACCCGCGTGCACGGCCCGTTCTGCTCGGACGAGGAAGTCGAGGACGTGGTGCGCCACCTGAAGACCCAGGGCGAGCCGGAATACGACGACAGCATCACCGAGGACGACGACGGCCTCGGCGACCCGCTCGGCTTCGGCGGCGGCGAGGCCGGCGGCTCGTCCGGCGACGACCTGTACGACCAGGCGGTGGCGGTCGTGGCGCGCGAGGGCAAGTGCTCGACGTCGTTCATCCAGCGCCACCTGAAGATCGGCTACAACCGCGCCGCCACCCTGGTCGAGCGCATGGAGAGCGAGGGCGTGGTCAGCCAGGCCAACCACGTCGGCAAGCGCGAGGTGCTGGTCGGCGACCACTCCGAGCGCTGAGCCCCGCGGCCGGAGCGTCGTCTGCCGCGGGAGCGCCACGCGACCGCCCGCAAAACGCCGCTTGATCCGGCCGGCCGCCGGGGGCACATGAGGCACATGCTGCGCACCCTGACATCCGCCCTCTCGGGCATCGCGATCGCCGCCGGCCTGCTGGCCGGCGCCGCTTCCGTGACCCTGTCCGCGACCGCTTCGGCCGCCTCCCTGAGCGCCGAGGACCGCGCCGACATCGCGCGGGTCGAGAAATACTTCAACAGCATCACCTCGATGCGCTCGACCTTCCTGCAGGCCAGCTCGACCGGCAACGTGGCCAAGGGGACGGTCTGGCTGCGGCGCCCCGGCCACATGCGGTTCGAGTACGATCCACCTTCGCCGATACTCATTACATCGGACGGAATTCTTATTACGTACCAGGATCTTGAGCTCAAGCAGACCAACCAGATCCCGCTCTTCACCTCGCCGCTCAGCGTGCTGGTCGACGACGACGTCCGGTTCGACGACAAGCTGATCGTCGACGGCGTCCGCAAGGAGGCCAACGTCCTGCGGCTGACGGTCCGGCAGCGCGAGCACCCCGAACACGGCTACGTGACCCTGGCGTTCCAGGACAAGCCGTTGCAGCTCAAGCAGTGGATCATCGTCGACGCCCAGCAGGTCTCGGTGAAGGTCGCCCTGCTCGACCCGGAGTTCGGGGTCTCGATCCCCAACGAGCTGTTCCGGCCGAAGGCCTTCGACAAGCCCGGCGACGAGGTCGGGCGCTGAACGACCTCCGTCGCCGCGGCGGGAATGCAGTGTTGCCGGACCGCCGGTGGCGGACCGCCGGCGGTCCGGCGTAGTCTGGCCCCACGCCGGGGAACTGGGCCGGCCGGGGGAGTGGAGCCAGCATGACCGACCTTGGGCTGCCGTTGATCGGAGTCACCGCCTGCCGGATCGAGACCGATTCGCACGCCTACCAGAAGGTCACCGAGAAATACGTCACGGTGATCGTCGACGAGGTCGGCGCCTGCCCGGTCATGATCCCGGCGCTGCCGGCGGGAATCCATCCCGAGGTGCTGGTCCGGCGGCTCGACGGGATTCTCCTGACCGGCAGTCCCTCGAACGTGCATCCCGAGCACTACCTTGGCACTCCCGCCGAGAATCCCGCGGAACACGACCCGGCGCGCGACGCCGTGACCCTGCCGCTAATCCGGGCGGCGGTGGCCGCCGGCGTGCCGCTCCTGGGGCTCTGCCGCGGCGTGCAGGAGATGAACGTGGCGTTCGGCGGCACCCTGGTGCAGCGGATCCAGGACGACCCCGCGAAGCTCGACCACCGGATGCGGCGGGACGTCCCGTTCGACTGGCAGTACCGCAAGGCCCATCCGATCGCGCCGACGCCGGGCGGGCTGCTGGAACGCATCGCCGGGCCGGGCCCGCACCTGGTCAACTCGCTGCACGGCCAGGGCGTCGACCGGCCGGGCCCGCGGGTCCGGGTCGAGGCGACTGCCCCGGACGGCGTGGTCGAGGCGATCTCGATCGCCGAGGCGCCGGGCTTCGCACTGGGGGTGCAGTGGCATCCCGAATGGCCGCGGCCGTGCGCCGGCGTCGACCGGGCACTGTTCCAGGCGTTCGCCGCCGCGGTGCGCGCCCGCGCCGCCCGGTCGGCCCGGGCGGCAGCGGAATAGCCGCCGCGGAATAGCCGCCGCGGAATAGCTGCCGCTGGCCGGGTCGTCAGCCCAGGAGCCGCACCAGCCAGAGGGTCAGCGGCGGGAAGGCGATCAGCGCCACCACCCGGATGCCGTCGGAGATCAGGAATGGCAGGACCCCGCGGAAGCTCTCGAGCATCGGGACGTCGCGCGCCATCGAGTTGATGATGAACACGTTCATCCCGACCGGCGGGGTGATCAGCCCGACCTCCACGACCACCAGCGCGATCACCCCGAACCAGATGGCCGTGCCCTCCGGCGTCAGGCCGAAATCCAGCGCCATGATGATCGGGAAGAAGATCGGGATGGTCAGCAGGATCATCGACAGGCTGTCCATGACGCAGCCGAGCACCAGGTAGAGCACCAGCATGGCCGCCAGCACCATCAGCGGCGGCAGTCCGCTGCCGCCGATAAGCCCGGCCAGGGTGTCGGGCATGCGGGTCAGCGCCAGGAAGCCGTTGAACAGCTCGGCCCCGAACAGGATCAGGAAGATCATCGCCGAGGCCTCGGCGGCACCCAGCAGGCATTCCTTCAGGCCCTGCCAGCCCATGCCTTCCTTGACCGCCGCCAGCAGCCCGGTCGCGACCGCGCCGAACGCCGCCGCCTCGGTCGGCGTGAACACGCCGGTGTAGATGCCGCCGATCACCAGCACGAAGATCAGCATGGCCGGCCAGATGTCGACCAGCGACCGCAGCTTCTCGCGCAGCGGATGCTCGGGCCCGGCCGGGCCTTCCTCGGGGTACAGCCTGACGTAGACGGCGATCGCCAGCAGATAGCCGAGGGCGGCCAGGATGCCCGGTACGAAGGCCGCCAGAAACATCTTCGCGATGTTCTGCTCGGTCAGGATCGCGTAGATCACGAGTATGACCGACGGCGGGATCAGAATCCCCAGAGTCCCGCCCGCAGCAAGGGCTCCCGTCGATAGCGCTCCCGAGTAGTTATACCGCTTCAGCTCCGGTAGTGCCACTTGGCCCATGGTAGCGGCGGTCGCCAGCGAGGATCCGCAGATCGCCCCGAACAGGCCGCAGCCGCCGATGGCGGCCATCGCGATCCCGCCCGGCCGATGCCCCAGCCAGGCGTTGGCGGCACCGAACAGGCCGCGCGACAGGCCGGACTTGGTGGCGAACTGCCCCATCAGCAGGAACAGCGGGATCACGGTCAGCGAATAGCTGGAGAACAGGTAGTAGGCGCTGGACTTCAGCTGGGCGATCAGCGGGATCCAGCCGGCGATCAGCGCGAAGCCGCCGCCGCCGGCGACCATCATCGCGACGCCGATCGGCATCCGCAGCGCCATCAGCGCCAGCATCCCGCCGAACACCGCGAGGCCGAGCTCGATGCCGCTCATCGCGCCGACTCCGCCGCATCGACCCCGGGGGTGCCACCGGGGTCGCCACCGGGCAGCAGCCGGATCGCGGCGCCGTGCAGGCAGACCAGGCACAGCAGCCCGAAGGCCGGCACCATCACCACGTAGCTGATCCAGACCGGCACGCCGAGCACCATGGTCTCGTCGTTGGTCAGGTAGGTGTCGAGGCCGCCGAGCGTCATCCGCCAGGCCACCAGCCCGGCGCAGAACGCGAACACCAGGGCGTGCACCGCGTCGAGGCGTCGTCGCCCGCGCTCGGACAGGCCGCCGGTGAAGAAGTCGACGATCACGTTGCCGCCGCGCAGCTGGCAGTACGGCAGGAACGCGGAGATTGCCGCCCCGGCGCCGAGTTCGACCAGCTCGACGTCGCCGGCGATCGGCGACGAGAACAGGTAACGCCCGGTCACGCTCACCACCGTCAGCAGGGCGCCGCCGGCCAGCAGCAGGCCGCCGAACACGGCGAACGCCACCGACAGCCGGCGCAGCACCGCCTCCACCGGGTCGGAGGGGGCGGCGAGACGCGACGGGGCGGTCATCGACCGCCCCGTTCCGGAGCGAGAGTCAGGCTCACTGGCTGTACTTGTCGATCAGGACGCTGGCCTCCTTGAGGAGGGCGGCGCCGTCCTTGCCCGCCTTGTTCATCTCGGCGATCCAGTCGCCGCGGACGCTGGCGGTGACGTTGCGCATCCGCTCGACCTGCTCGGCCGAGAGCTGGCGAACCGCCCCGCTCTGCTTGGCCTTGGCGAGGCCCGGCTGCTCGATCTCGTCCCAGACTTTGCCGACCCACCTGGCCATGTGCATGCCGGTGTGGTCGTCCAGGATCTTGCGCAGATCGGCCGGCATGCCCTCGTACCTGGCCTTGTTCATCGCCAGCACGAACACCGAGGTGTAAAGGCCGCGCGGCCCGGGGATCTCCAGGTGGTTGTCGACCAGTTCGGAGATCTTCAGCGGGATGGTGATCTCCCACGGAATCACCGCGCCGTCGACCACGCCCTTGGACAGCGCCTCCGGCAGCGCCGGCACCGGCATGAACACCGGGGTCGCGCCCATGGTCTCGAGCGCCTTGCCGATCGAGCGGCTGGGGGCGCGGATCTTCAACCCGTCCAGGTCCTCGATCTTCGCCACCGGATCCTTGGTGTGGATCACGCCGCGGGCGTGCACGTGGAACATCAGCGGGTGCACGTCCGCATACTCGTCGCGCAGGTTCTTCTCGTAGAATTCCTGCATCGCCTGCGTGGTCGCCGCTGCGGTCGAGACCATGAACGGCAGCTCGAACACCGCGGTGGTCGGGAACCGGCCGGGCGTGTAGCTCGGCAGCGTCCACACGATGTCGACCACGCCGTCGCGGGCCTGGTCGATCAGCTGCGGCGGCTTGCCGCCGAGCTGCATGGCCGGGAAGATCTCGATGGCGATCCGGCCGCCCGAGGCCTGCTCGACTTCCTTCTTCCAGGGCTCCAGCACCTTGGTCTGGGTGTTGGCGACCGGCGGCAGGAAGTGGTGGACCCGCAAGGTGACGTCGGCCGCCTGCGCGGCGGCGAACGGGAACGAAAGTGCCGCGGCGGCCAGCGCGCCGAGCACGAGGCGGCGTGTCTGCATCTTGGATCCTCCCTGTGTGAACTCCGGTCCCCGGTTCTTGCGCCGGCTGGGCAATCCGGGGTTGCCGCGAAACTCGAGGACTATGGAAACCCGTAACTGCCATGTCAACGAAGGAGTTTTGACTTGTAGAAGGCGCATCCATAACTTTCACATCATTTAAGTCGTGCCGTTTGGTTATGACTGAAGTCCTGTCCGATCGACCCGGTATCCGCCTCCGGTCCCGCTCCCGCTCCCGGTCCCTTCCCCGATCGCGCCTCCGGTTCCGCCCCGGGCCCGTCGCCGGCGCCGGCACGCGACCGGGGCCGTGAGACTGGACCGCGAAGGCGGTTCCCGCTCAAATAGCCGCCCACCCCCGCCGGAAGCCGGCGGGCGGCCCCGCAGCAGCTCCGGAACAGACCGGCCTATCGGTCCGATAACTCACGGCTTGACAATGCTCTACAAGATCGACCGCTCGAACCGGCAGGCCGCCCCGATGGCCCGCCCCGCGGCCCTGCCGACCCGTCGAATCCGGCCCGGTCCCGGCCGCCCGGCAACGCTCGGTGCCGGCGCCGCCCCGCCTCCGCCGGCGATCGCACCGGCGGAAACTGGAACCGCTTGCGAAACGGTGCCGTCGCCTGGCGTGTACCGCCCCGCCGCCAGCCGCCCCGCCGCGTCCCGGGTGCGGGGGGCCTGACATGCGGATCGCAACCTGGAACATCAACTCGGTGCGGCTGCGGCTGCCGCGCGCCCTCGACCTGATCGCCGAGGCGGCACCCGACGTGCTGTGCCTGCAGGAGACCAAGGCGCTGGAGGACCAGTTCCCGGCCGCCGCATTCGCCGAAGCCGGCTACCCCCACCAGGCGGTGGTCGGCATGAAGGGCTACAACGGGGTGGCCGTGGTGTCGCGCCTGCCGATCGAGGAGACCGAGCGCCGCGAATTCTGCGGCAGGGCCGATGCCCGCCACGTCTCGGTCCGGATCGACGGCGGCCCCGAGCTCCACAACCTGTACGTCCCGGCCGGCGGCGACGTCCCGGACCCGCAGGCCAACCCGAAATTCGCCCACAAGCTGGAGTTCCTGGCCGAGCTCCGCCGCTGGCTCGCGGACACCCGCTCCGCGGCGCAGCCGATGATCCTGGTCGGCGACCTGAACATCGCCCCGCTGGAGACCGACGTCTGGTCGCACAAGCAGCTGCTCGACGTGGTCAGCCACACGCCGGTCGAGGTCGACGCGTTGTGCGGCATCCAGGCCGGGCTCGGCTGGGTCGACGCGGTACGCCACCGGATCCCGGCGGAACAGCGGCTGTACACCTGGTGGAGCTACCGGGCGCGCGACTGGGCGCTGTCCGACCGCGGGCGCCGGCTGGACCACGTCTGGGTGACCCCGCCGCTCGCCGGGGCGGTCGACGGCGTGTCGGTGCTGCGCGCCGCGCGCGGCTGGGAGAAGGCCTCCGACCACGTCCCGGTGATCGTCGACCTGAAGCTCTGACGGTCCCCGCCGCGCGGCGGGGCCTCAGTCCCCGGAGCCGATCCGGCCGTTCAGCAGCAGCGTGAGCAGGTGGGCGTAGCCGCGCGCGTCGTCGATGGCGCGGTGGCTGTGATCGTGCCCACCCAGCCATTCCGCCGGGTAGTGCACCCGTTCGCAGTGCCGGTAGTGCCGTCCGGTAGCGACCTTGACCATGGACTGCAGGTCCAGGCCGCCGGCGTGGCACAGCCCCGGCGAGCGCGGCCGGCGGAACAGCCGGCAGCCGACGAACCGCTGCAGGTACCAGTCGATCCACAGCCCGTCGAAGGTCAGCGGGTGGGCGACGAACACCGGCAGTCCGGGCAGGCTCCGGACCCAGTCCGCGAAGCCGGTCATCACCGCCGCCGGGTCCTGCGGGTCGCGCGTCGTCTCGCGCCAGGCCTCGGGCTCGGACCGCCACCATGCCATGGTGCCGGGATCCTGCTCGCCACCGGGCAGCGGCCGCAGGTTGGCGGTGAACTCGCCGAGCACCCGGCCGGCCCCGTCGACCGCGGCGCTGCCGAAGCTGAGCATCGAATGCCGCCCGGGATCCGGCCCGTCGGCCTCGATGTCGGTGACCACGTAGCTGGTCGGGGCCTCCGTCGCGCCGGTCACGCCTTCACCAGCATGTGGATGCGGCCGGGTTCGATGTCGGACGGCAGCGGCAGCGGGGCGAGCCCGGGAACGCCCTCGATCGGCTGGTCGCTGACCACCACCGCGCCGTGGGCCAGCAGCCCGGCGATCAGCGGCGCGGCCCGTGCCACCAGCGCCATGCTCCGGGCCTTGTCGCCGGTGCCGATGTCGAGATGCGCCAGGGCGGCGGTCGGGCCGAGCTCCCGCACGGCCCTCGGCAGGGTCTCGAACAGGTCGCCCAGGTACAGGTCCGGCTCCGGCGGAATGCAGTCCGGATGCGCCGCGACCTGGCGGTCGAACACCACGATGCGCCGGCCCGGCAGGATCGTGCGCAGGTGATCGTAGGTCCGACCGTTGCCGAGCCCGAACTCCAGCAACGGTCCTTCGACGCCGGCGATCCGCCGTGCGGCATCCTCCAGCGCCGATTTCTGGGCTTTCAGACGGCGAATGGCGCTGTCCAATCGACTCATTTATCAGGTTCCTGAATTATAGGGAGTATTCTGTTCGTTATTGTGGTGCGGATCGTGTCACGGCGTCGCGCAGTTGGGCGTTGGTCCGCTCCAGGCGACCGGCCAGCTCGCGCATGATCTCGATCGCGATCTGCGGAAACTCGTTGATCAGCCGGAAGAACAGCTCCTTGGTGATCTTGAGAGCCGTGACCCGCTCGACCGCGGAGACCGTGGCGGTGCGCGGCACGTCGCACAGGATCGCGATCTCGCCGACCACGTCGCCGCGTCCGAGCCGTGCCACCTCGATGTCGCCCGACGGCGTCGCGATCCGGACCGCCGCCTCGCCGTCGATGATGATGTAGGCGGCGTCGCCGATATCGCCCTGCCGGCACAGCACCTGGTCGGGCTGATAGCTGAGCCGCTCCGAGGTGAACGCCAGCAGCTTGAGCTTGGACGGCTCGATCTTGGCGAACAGCGGGATGTTCCGCAGGAGCTCGACTTCCTGGTTGATGCTCATCGTACTCCCCTCCGCCGTCAGTCGCCGGCGGCCATGGCATGGAACTCGGTACCGTCGCGGTCGAGCCGGTCGAGCGGGCCGTCCTCGACCACCCGCCCGCCGCGCAAGACAATTACCCGGTCGAACCGCCGGGCGAGATCGGCGCGCTGCAGGGCCCAGATCACGGTCCGGCCCTCGGCCTCCGCCAGGATCCGCTCCATCACCCGCGCCTGGGCGGCGCTGTCGATCGCGGCCACCGCGTCGTTGAACACCAGCACGTCCGGACGGCGCAGCAGCACCCGGGCGATCCCGATCTTCTGGCGCTGCGGCGCGCTCAGCCGGGAGCCGCCGATCCCGACCTGGAAGTCGAGGCCGACCTCGATCACCGTCGAGCGCAGGTCGAGCCGTTCCAGGACCTCGGCGAGCACCGCGCCGACCCGGCCGGCGGCGTCGGCCTGGCCGTAGGCGATCTTGCCGAACAGCACGTTGTCCTGGACCGAGGCGGCGGCGTTGTAGGCGTCCGCGGAGAAGAACGCGACCGCGCCCTCCAGCTCGGGCGGCAGATTCTCCGCGAACGCCCGCCGGGCCTCCAGGATCCGCGCCTGCATGGCGGCGTCCAGCAGCCCGAGCCGGTGGCGCGCCTGCACCAGCTTGAACGGCAGCGACAGCAGCCGCGTCCGGTCCTCCTCCGACAGGTTCTCCAGCCCGCCGCGGTCGGTCCGGGTCACCAGCGCCTGGAACTCCGGCAGGTCGTCCGGCGAGATGAAGCTGAACTGCGCGAAGAACTCGTGGTCGGCCGGCAGGTCGGCGAACAGCTCGACCATCGTCGCCGCCATGTCGCGGCCCATGGTCAGGAAGTCGTCGGTGAGGCCGACGGAATCCAGGGTGCGGCGGACGTACTCGTTGGTGGCGATGCCGTCGACCGAGAACGTGGCGTCGACCGGCGTGCCGAACAGCAGGTTCTCGGCGACCGAGGCATTGGAGTTGTAGTGGTCGGCGGCGAACGGCTCGACCAGCTCGGCGAGCGCCGGATCGCCGGCCAGGCGGTCGGCGAAGCCGCGCCGGGCCTCCAGGATCCGGGCCGCGACGTCGGGTCGCAGCTCGGGGTCGAGCGTGCCGCGCAGACCGAGCTGGTAGCAGTCGTCCCACAGGTCGACCACGTCGAGCAGCTCGACCAGGCGCGCCGACAGCCGGGCCGGCTCGGCCAGCCCGATCGCCGCGTAGTCCACCCAGTCGGCGTTCGGGTCGTCGGTCGAGTTCCCGGCGATCGCGGCGTCGGCCAGCGACTTGTGGACCGCCGCCCGGGCGTCCTCGTCGCGTTCCGGCTCGAGCAGGGGCCGGTGCATGGCGCCCATCAGCAGGTTCTCGCGGATCGTCGTCGAGAACGCGAAGGCGGCCGGGCCGACATAGCCGATGCGCCGGCCGGTGACCGCTTCCGGCAGGCCGGTGATGTCGCGGTCGCCGAAGGCGAGGTTGCCGCTGGTCGGCGGCACCAGCCGCGCCAGCACCAGGCCGAGCGCCTCCTTGCCGCCGTTGGTCGGACCGAGCAGCGCGACCCGCTCGCCGGCCTCGATGCGCAGGTTGACGCCGTCCAGCTGGGTCTCGCCGTCGTCGTCGACCAGGCCGAGATTCGAGGACCGGAAGCCGGCCGGCGCGGCCGGTCCGTCGTCGGTCTCGCCGGTCTGCATGGCCGGGTCCATCACGCCCGGCGGATCGAACTGCTCGATCACCTGCTCGTACTTGATCCGGGCGTCTTCCTTGCGCTCGTAGTAGCCGAGCAGCTCCTTCCACGGCGCCGACAGGTCCTTGTAGGCGGCCAGCACCGCCACCATCGCGCCGATCGAGAGGCTGCCCTGGATCACCAGGTAGCCGCCGATCGAGTAGAAGAAGAACGGCGTGAGCTGGGCCAGGAAGTTGTTGAGGAACTTGATGAAGAACTTCTTCTTGTAGATCTCGAAGCGGATGTCGTAGATCCGCCCGAGCCGTTCGGCGAAGCGCGCCAGCATCAGCCGGGCACCGTCGTTGGCGTGCACCTCCTGCACGCCGGACACCGTCTCGCCGATCTTGTCCGAGAGCGCCCGCACGGTCCGCACCCGCTCCTTGCCGAGCAGGTTGACCTGGCGCTGCAGCTTGGGGATCACGTAGGCCTGCACCGGGTACAGCGAGATCGCCGCCAGCCCGAGCACCGGGTCCTGCACGAACATGAAGAACAGGATGGTGATCAGCGTGCCGCCCTGGAACGCCGGCAGCGAGATCGAGTCGCCGATGAAGCCGCCGAGCGGCTCGACCTCGGCGGTGATCATCGGGATGATCTCGCCCTGGCTCATGCGCCGGAACCGGCTCAGCGGGAACCGCAGGACCCGGGCGTACAGCTCGTAGCGCAGCCGCCGCAGCATGCGCTCGCCGAGCTGGCCGCGGTACACGTTGATGGTGTACTTGAAGCCGCCGTTGATGCACACCAGCGCCAGGAACAGGCCGGAGAGGGTCCACAGATATTCCAGCTGGTCGAAGGTGAAGCCGAGCCATTCGGTCGGGAAGCTGGCCGCGCCCTTGGCGCCGAGCGCCTCGTTGATGATCCTCTTCGGCAGGTCGAGCGAGTAGTACAGGAACGGGAACGACAGCCCCGTCATGACCAGCAGCACAAGCTGTTCGCGCTTGCTGTATCGGAAGATGAACCGGTAGATACTCGGTTCCATGGCATCCGGCCCGGCGCTGTGAATGGCAGCGGAGTTTGGGGGCAATCATCCGGCCGATCAACACCGGACCGGCTGAAAAGGTTACAGTTTCGAGGGTAGGGGCGATGTGGCATAGTCGCCCGGCGAGGGGTCGCAGCCGATAGTCGCATTGTACCGGCAACGGTCGCGAGGAGACCGATGAGTCAGCCTAGGCGTCGGACGCACGCCCGCGTCCTGATGTACAGCCACGACACGCTCGGTCTCGGACACCTGCGGCGCTGTCGGGCCATCGCGCACGCGCTGGTCGAGGCCGATCCGGGAATCAGCGTGCTGATCCTGTCCGGCTCGCCGATCATCGGCAGCTTCGACTTCCGCACGCGTGTCGACTTCGTCCGGATCCCCGGCGTCATCAAGCTGCGCAACGGCGACTACACGTCGCTGTCGCTGCACATGGACATCGAGGAGACGGTCCAGCTCCGGGCCTCGATCATCAAGCACACGGCCGAGCACTTCGACCCGGACGTCTTCATCGTCGACAAGGAGCCCTGGGGGCTGCGCGGCGAGGTCAAGGACACCCTGGAGATGCTCAAGGACCGCGGCACGCCGCTGGTCCTCGGCCTGCGCGACGTGATGGACGAGCCGGAGCTGCTGGTCCCGGAATGGGAGCGCAAGAAGGTCCTGCCGGCGCTCCAGGAGCTGTACGACGAGATCTGGGTGTACGGCGTCAAGGAGGTCTGCGACCCCTATGACGGCCTCGACATTCCGGCCTCGGTGAAGCTCAAGACCCGCTACACCGGCTATCTCCGCCGGCACGCGTCGACGGTGGCCTCCACGGTGCCGGCGCTGCCGTTCGGCGACGAGCCCTACCTGCTGGTGACCGCCGGCGGCGGCGGCGACGGCGAGCCGATGATGGACTGGGTGCTGCGGGCCTACGAGGAGGATCCGCACCTGCCCTATCCGGCGCTGATGGTGCTTGGCCCGTTCATGCCGCAGGAGCAGCAGCGCGAGCTGATCGAGCGCGCCGAGAACCTGGACCGGGTGCACGCCATCACCTTCGATTCGCGGATCGAGGGGCTGATGGCCCGCTGCGCCGCGATCGTCGCGATGGGCGGCTACAACACCTTCTGCGAGATCCTGTCGTTCGACAAACGGGCGCTGATCGTGCCGCGCACCGAGCCGCGGCTCGAGCAGTACATCCGGGCCAAGCGCGCCGAGGAGCTCGGCCTGCTGAGCGTGCTGGTCGAGGACGGCGACCGCGACCCCAGGGCGATGGCCGAGGCGATCCGCCGCCTGCCCGCCCAGAAGCTGCCGTCGGAGGCGACCGGGCTCGCGCTGCTCGACGGCCTGGACCGGGTCGCCCAGCTGGTCGATCGCTGGGTCGACGCCCGCGCGACCCGGCCGGTCGTCCCGTTCCGCCAGCAGGCGTGAGCGCGCCCGCCGCCGAGACCGCCGGGGGAGCCGCCGTGACGGGAGCGACGGCCTCGCCCGGGCCGGTCGCCCGGGGGCCGGTGGCGGTGGTCCTGAAGGGCTACCCGCGGCTGTCGGAGACCTTCATCGCCCAGGAGCTGCTCGGCCTGCAGCGCCGGGGCCTGGCGTTCGAGATCGTCTCGCTGCGGCACCCGACCGACCGCACCGCCCATCCGGTCCACGCCGCGATCAGCGCGCCGGTGCGCTACCTGCCGGAGTATCTCTACCAGGAGCCGCTGCGGGTGCTGCGCGGCTGGTGGAAGGCCCGGCGCATGCCCGGCTACCGGGCGGCCCGGGCGACCTGGTGGCGCGACCTGCTGCGCGACCCGACCCCGAACCGGGTGCGGCGGTTCGGCCAGGCCTGCGTGCTGGCAGGCGAGCTCGACCCGGCGATCCGGCACCTGTACGCGCACTTCCTGCACACCCCGTCGTCGGTGGCGCGCTACGCCGCGGTCATGAGCGGCCGCAGCTGGTCGGCCTCGGCGCACGCCAAGGACATCTGGACCACGCCCGAGTGGGAGAAGCGCGAGAAGCTGGCGGATGCCGCGTGGGCGGTGACCTGCACGGCGGTCGGCCGCGACCACCTGGCGGCGCTGGCGCCCGATCCCGGCCGGGTCGAGCTGCTGTATCACGGCCTCGACCTGACCGACTTCCCGCCGCCGGCCGAGCGCCCGGCGCGCGACGGCAGCGACCCGGCGGATCCGGTGGTGATCGTCTCGGTCGGCCGGGCGGTCGCCAAGAAGGGCTACGACGACCTGCTGGCGGCCCTCGCCGCGCTGCCGGCCGGCCTGCACTGGCGGTTCGTCCACATCGGCGGCGGCGGCCTGATCAAGGCGCTGCGCGAGCAGGCCCAGGCCCTCGGCATCGCCGACCGGATCACTTGGTCGGGCGCCCGGCCGCGGGCCGCCGTGCTGGCGGCGCTGGCCGCCGGTGACCTGTTCGTGCTGGCCAGCAAGATCGCCGGCGACGGCGACCGCGACGGCCTGCCGAACGTGCTGATGGAGGCCCAGGCCGCCGGCCTCGCCGCGGTGGCGACCCGGGTCGCGGCGATCCCGGAGCTGATCCAGGACGGCGTCACCGGCGTGCTGGTACCGCCCGGGGATCCGCCGGCGCTGGCGGCGGCGCTGGCGGCGGCGGCGGGCGACCCGGTGCGTCGCCGGGGGCTCGGGGCGGCCGGGCGCGAGCGGGTCCGCACCGCGTTCGGCCACGATGCCGGGCTCGACCGGCTGGCCGCCCGGTTCGGGCTCGGCGACTCCGCTGATGGGGCCGCCGGCCTCGCAGACGTGGCATGAGGATCGCGTTCTACGCGCCCCTGAAACCGCCCGATTCCGACCGGCCGTCGGGCGACCGCACCATGGCGCGGCTGCTGATCCGGGCACTGCGCAGCGCCGGCCACGAGGTCGACTTGGCGTCGCGGATGCGCAGCCGCGACGGCGCCGGCGATCCCGAGCGCCAGGCCCGGCTGGCCGCCCTCGGCGCCCGGCTGGCGGCGCGCTACGTGGCGGCGGTGCGGGCCGGCCGGCGGCCGGCGCCGGACGCCTGGTTCACCTATCACCTGTACTACAAGGCGCCGGACTGGATCGGCCCGGCGGTGGCCGACGCGCTCGGCATCCCGTACGCGGTCGCCGAGGTCTCGGTGGCGGCCAAGCGGGCCGGCGGGCCGTGGGACATCGGCCACCGCGGCACCCTGGCGGCGCTGGCCCGGGCCGACCTGGCGGTCGGGCTGAACAGTCGGGACGCGGCCAAGGTCGAGCCGGCCCTGGGACCCGGCGGCCGCTACGAGCGCCTGCGCCCGTTCCTGGAGCCGGGCGAGCCGGAGCCGCGCGACGCCGCGCGCGCGCAGGTCGGCGGCGAGCTCGGCCTGCCGGCGGACGAGCCCTGGCTGCTGGCGGTCGGCATGATGCGGCCGGGCGCCAAGGCCGCGTCCTACGGCGTGCTGGGGGACGCCCTGGCGCGGGTGCCGGACCGCCGCTGGCGGCTGCTGGTCGCCGGCGACGGCCCGGTCCGGCCCGAAGTCGAGGCCGCGCTGGCGCCGTTCGGCGACCGGGTGCGGTGGGCCGGGGCGGTCGATCCGGCCCGCCTGGCCCGCCTGTACGCCGCCGCCGACCTGCTGGTCTGGCCGGCGATCCAGGAGGCCTACGGCATGGCGCTGCTGGAGGCCCAGGCCGCCGGCCTGCCGGTGCTGGCCGGGGCGGCCGGCGGGGTGCCGGACATCGTGCGCGACGGCACCACCGGGCTGCTGGTCCCGGAAGGCGACGCCGCCGCCTTCGCCGCCGCCCTGCGGGCCCTGCTCGACGACCCCGACCGCCGCCGCGCGATGGGCGGGGCGGCGCGCCGGACCGTGCTGGCCGAGCACACGCTGGCCGGCGCCGCCGCCACCCTCGACGTCTGGCTGCGGGCGGCGGTCGAGCGGCGGAGGACGGCGTGATCCGGCTGGCCCTGCTGCGCCACGGCCCGACCGACTGGAACGCCGGCCGCCGGCTGCAGGGCCGGGCCGACATCCCGCTGTCCGATGCCGGCCGCGCCGCGGTCGCCCGGCGCACGGTCCCTGCCGACCTCGCCGGGTTCGGCTGGCTGACGAGTCCGCTCGCCCGGGCCCGGCAGACCGCCCAGGCGCTCGGTGTCGCGGCGGAGCCGGAGCCGGCGCTGATCGAGATGGACTACGGCAGCTGGGAGGGGATGACCCTGGCCGAGGCCCGCGCCCGGGATCCGGACGCCCTCGCCAACGAGGCGCGCGGCCTCGACTTCACGCCGCCGGGCGGCGAGAGCCCGCGTGCCGTGCAGGGGCGGCTGGTCGGGCTCGGCGTCCGCCTGTTGGCGGCCCGGCGTGACACCGCCGCCGTGACCCACAAGGGCGTGATCCGGGCGGCGCTGGCGCTGGCGACCGGCTGGGACATGACCGGCAAGCCGCCGGTGCGCCTTGACTGGACCGCCGCCCATCTGTTTCGTCTCGACGCCGACGGGCATTGGAGCCTGGAGCGTCCCAACATCCCGCTGGAGCCGCCTGCATGAGCGCCCGATCTGACCAGCCCCGGGTCCTGCTGTACGTCCAGAACCTGCTGGGCATCGGCCATCTGCGGCGGGCGGCGGCGGTCGCCCGCGGGCTGGTGGCCGAGGGCCTGGCGGTCGACTTCGTGTCCGGCGGCATGCCGGTGCCGCACCTGCCGCTCGGCGGCGCCGAACTGGTCCAGCTGCCGCCGGTGCGGGCGCTCGACGACGCCTTCAAGGTGCTGGTCGACCAGCACGACCGGCCGATCGACGACGGCTTCCGCGACGCCCGCCGCGACCGGCTGCTGGCGCTGCTGGCCGAGCGCCGGCCGGCGGCGGTGATCACCGAGCTGTTCCCGTTCGGGCGCCGGCAGATGCGGTTCGAGCTGCTGCCGCTGCTGGAGGCGGCGCGGGAGGCGCCGTGGCGGCCGGTGGTGCTGTCGTCGATGCGCGACATCCTGGTCACCAAGCCGCGGGCCGACCGCAACCGGGAGATCGTCGACACCCTGAATGCCTATTACGATGTCGCAATGATCCATGCGGACCCGCGGCTTGTGAGGCTGGAGCGGACCTTCCCGATGGCCGCCGACATCCGGGTGCCGCTGGCGTACACCGGCTACGTCGTGAACGCCGACGACCTGGCGATCCCCGAGGCCGACCCGCTGGCGACCGGCGAGGTGCTGGTGTCGGCCGGCGGCGGCGCGGTCGGCCACGACTTCATGCGCCGGATCGCCGACGCCATGCCGGCGCTGCCGCTGGCCGACCGCACCTGGCGTTTCGTCACCGGCCACCACATGCGGGCCGACGCGCTGGACTACCTGCGCGGCCTCGGCCGGCCGAACCTGGTGGTCGAGACCATGCGCCCGGACCTGCCGGCGCTGATGGCCGGGGCGGCGCTGTCGATCAGCCAGGCCGGCTACAACACCCTGCTGGAGCTGATGGCGGTGCGGGCCCGGGCCGTCGTAGTGCCGTTCGAGGGCGGGGTCGAGACCGAGCAGCGGCTGCGCGCCGACCTGCTGGCCGAGGCCGGCGCCCTCGAGGTGGTGCCGGAGACCGGGCTGCGGCCGGCGACCCTGGCGGCGGCGATCGGCCGGGCGCTGGCGCGGCCGCGCGACGCGGTGCCGGCGGTCGACCTCGACGGGGCGCGTGCCGCCGCCGCCCTGGTGATGAGGGCGGTGCGCGAGCGGGCCGCGGCATGACCGGGCCGTCGGCCGGCGCGACCGACCGCCTGCGCGCGACCCTCGACCGCTTCGCCGCGTCCGGCCGGACCGCCGCACTGTGGTGGCGCGACGACGACCTGGAGCGGCCGACCCCGGAACTGGCGGCGCTGCTGGCGGAGCTCGGCGGGTTCGGCATCGTGCCGGGGCTGGCGGCGGTCGCCGGGCGGCTGGTGCCCGAAGCCGTCGACGCCGCCGGCGACGGCAGGCTGCTGGTGCACGGCTGGCACCACCAAAATCATTCGGAATCCGGAACGAAAAAGTCTGAGTACGGGCCGGAGCGGGAGCCCGAGGTCCGGTTGCGGGAGATCGCCGGGGCCTGGCGGCGGCTGCGGGCGCTGGCCGGCGAGCGGGCGCTGCCGTGCTTCGTGCCGCCGTGGAACCGGATCGGCGACGACCTGCCGGGCCGGCTGGGCGAGACCGGGATCCGGGTCCTGTCCGGCTTCGCCTCCCGGCGCCGGCGGCCGGTGCCGGCCGCCGTGCCGCGGCTCGACACCCATGTCGACCTGATCGACTGGCGGGGCGGCCGCGGGCCGCTGCCGGCCGCGGCCGTGGCGGCGGCGCTCGACGCCTGCCTGCGGGCGGTTGAGACGCCGGACGGTCGCGAATCGCCGGTGGACGGACCGATCGGAATCCTGTCCCATCACCGGGTCACCGACGCGGCCGGGTGGACCGGGTGGCGGCCGCTGCTGGCCACGCTGGCCGGCCATCCGGCGGTCCGGTGGCTGGACCCGGCGGCGGCGATGGCGGCGGCCGGCGCGGCGCCGGGAGCCGGGGACGAGACACGGAGGACGGGGTGACGACGCACCGATACGAACGGCGCGCCATCGTGGGGGACTTCATCCGCGGCGGCTTCGGCCTGCTGCTGACCGTCGGGCCGGTTCTGCTGATGCCGATGGTGACGTGGCTGGCGGTCGCGTTCTCGGCGTTCGCCGCGCTGTTCGCGGTCTACCTGTTCCGGACCTGGCTGCGCAGCGCCACGGCGCTCGAGGTCGACGACGGCGGCATCCGGTCGACCGGGCCGTTCGGCCGGGCGATCCGCTGGGACGCGCTCGACGCTCTGGACCTGCGCTACTTCGCGACCCGGCGCGACAAGGAGGGCGGCTGGATGCAGGTCAAGCTGCGCGGCGACGGCGCCGCGATCGCTGCCGAGTCGTCCCTGGACGGGTTCGAGACGGTGGTCGCGCGGGCCGCCGACGCGGCGACGCGCAACCGGCTTGCGCTTTCCGACGTCACTCGGGAGAATCTGAAGGCGCTCGGCCTCGTCGCCGGGGCGCCCGACGGGCCGATGCCCGGCGGGATGGCGCCCGGGGGGACGGCGCCGGACAACGACGACCGGATGGGGATGCGATGACCGAACGCGTCACGCCTCTGTTGCGGGTCAACGACCTGCGGGTCGGCTTCGACCTGCCGGAGGGCCGGCTGGTGGCGGTCGACGGGGTGTCGTTCCAGGTGCGCCGCGGTGCCACGGTGGCGCTGGTCGGCGAATCCGGCTCCGGCAAGTCGGTGGTCAGCCAGGCGATCATGGGGCTGCTGCCGCGGCCGGCGAGGGTGCTCGGCGGCTCGATCCTGTTCGCCGATCCCAACAAGCCCGGCACCATCACCGACATCGTCCGCCTGGCGCCGGACGGCCGCGCCATGCGCGAGCTGCGGGGCGGCCGGATCTCGATCATCTTCCAGGAGCCGATGACCTCGCTGTCGCCGCTGCACACGGTCGGCGACCAGATCACCGAGGCGCTGCGCCTGCACCGCTCGGTGTCGGCGGCCGAGGCGCGCGAGCTGACCCGCGACATGCTGCGGCTGGTCGGCTTCCCGGACCCGGACCGGGCGCTCAGGACCTATCCGTTCGAGCTGTCGGGCGGGCTGCGCCAGCGCGCCATGATCTCGATGGCGCTGGTGTGCCGGCCGGCGCTGCTGATCGCCGACGAGCCGACCACCGCGCTCGACGTGACGATCCAGGCGCAGATCCTGAAGCTCATGCGCGACCTGCAGTCCGAGCTGCACATGGCCGTGCTGATGATCACCCACGACCTCGGCGTGGTCGCCAACATGGCCGAGGAGGTCGTGGTGATGTACCGCGGCCGGGTCATGGAATCCGGCGACGTCGAGGACATCTTCCGGCGGCCCGAGCACCCCTACCTGCGGGCCTTGATGGCGGCGGTGCCGCGCTTCGACATGGGCCCGGGCGAGCGGCTGCGGCCGCTGCGCGAGATCAAGGCCGAGACCGGGCACCTGATGGCGGGCGCCGAGGACCGCCGGCCGGCCGCGCCGCAGGACAGGCCGATCCTGTCCGTGCAGGGGGTGAGCAAGACCTACACGATCCGCAAGGCCGGGATGTTCGGCAAGCAGGCCCGCACCATGATGGCGCTGGACGACGTGTCGTTCGAGGTGCGGCGCGGCGAGTGCCTGGGGCTGGTCGGCGAATCCGGCTGCGGCAAGACCACGCTGTCGAAGGTCATCATGCGGGCGATCGGGCCCGACGCCGGCCGCGTGTCGTTCGCCGACGACGACGGCGAGATCGACGTGCTGGGGCTGCAGGGCGAGGCGCTGACCGCCTTCCGCCGCAAGCTGCAGTTCGTGTTCCAGGACCCGTTCGGCTCGCTGAACCCGCGCATGACGGTGTTCGACATCATCGCCGAGCCGCTGGCGATCCACGGCATCGGCAACGAGGCCTGGCGGCGCGAGATGGTCTCCGAGCTGATGAAGCTGGTCGGGCTCGACGCCCGCCACCTCCGGCGCTACCCGCACAGCTTCTCCGGCGGCCAGCGCCAGCGCATCGGCATCGCCCGCGCGCTCGCGCTCAGGCCGTCGATGCTGATCTGCGACGAGCCGGTGTCGGCGCTCGACGTGTCGATCCAGGCGCAGGTGCTGAACCTGCTGAAGGACCTGAAGGCGCAACTCGGCCTGACCTACCTGTTCATCTCCCACAACCTGGCCGTCGTCGACTACATCGCCGACCGGATCGCGGTGATGTGCGCCGGCCGGCTGGTCGAGCTGGCGCCGCGGGAGGAGCTGTTCCGCAACCCGGTCCACCCGTACACCCGGGCACTGCTGGCCGCGGTCCCGGACCCGAGCCTCGACCACCCGCTCGACTTCGCGCGGATCATGGACGAGCGGGCCTCGCACCCGGCGGACTGGCCGGCGCCGTTCACCATCGACGAGAGCCACAGTCCGACCTTCGTCGACCTCGGCGGCGAGCATTTCGTGCGCGCCGACCCCCACATCCTGACCCTGAGGCTCGCGTCGTGACCGGTGCTTCGACCCTGGGTATCCCCGTGTCCCGCGGCGGCGGGTGGGTTCCGGCTCTGCGCGACGATGTCGCTCCGGCCGGAATGACGACCGGGGAGAAAATCGCCCGCCCCCTCCTGACGTCATTGCGGACGGCCGCGCGACCGCGCGGGCGATCCGGAACCCACGGGGTGACGGGGGTCGTGACCGCATTCCTCGCGGCCCTGCTCTGGTTCGCCCCGGCGGCCCCGGCCGCCGCCACCGGGTATGTCGAGCCGCCGGCGCTGGCCGAGGACGTCGCGGCCGGCCGGCTGCCGCCGATCGCCGAGCGGCTGCCGCGCGAGCCGGCGGTCGTCGACCTGGCGGCCGCGGGCCAGGAGCCCGGCCAGTACGGCGGCGTGCTGCCGATGATCATGGGCCGGGACAAGGACACCCGGCAGATGGTGGTGTACGGCTACGCCCGGCTGGTCGGCTACCGCCCGAAGACCTTCGAGCTGGTGCCGGACATCCTGAAGGCGGTCGAGGTCGAGGACGACCGGGTGTTCACCTTCACCCTGCGCGAGGGCCACCGCTGGTCCGACGGCGCGCCGTTCACCACCGAGGACTTCCGGTACTTCTGGGAGGACGTGGCGAACGACGAGCACCTGTCGCCGACCGGGCCGCCGAGCGAGCTGATGGTCGACGGCGAGAAACCGAAGGTCGAGATCCTGTCGCCGACCGTGGTGCGCTATTCGTGGTCCAGGCCGAACCCCGAATTCCTGCCGGCGCTGGCCGGCGCCCGGCCGCTGTACCTGTACCGCCCGGCCCACTACCTGAAGAAGGTGCATGCCCGCTACTGCGAGCCGGCGGAGCTGGAGAAGCTGGTCAAGGACGGCCACCAGCGCAACTGGGCGGCGCTGCACAACAAGCTCGACAACATGTACAAGTTCGACAACCCGGCGCTGCCGACCCTGCAGCCCTGGATGGTGGTGACCGAGCCGCCGTCGGACCGCTTCGTGTACCGCCGCAACCCCTACTACCACCGGGTCGACCCGGAGGGCCGGCAGCTGCCCTACATCGACGAGGTCGACTTCCAGATCGCCGCCCCCGGCCTGATCCCGGCCAAGACCGGCGCCGGCGAGTCGGCGCTGCAGGCCCGCTACCTGTCGTTCGACGACTACACCTTCCTGCGCCAGTCGGAGACCCGGTCGGGCTACGAGACCTATCTCTGGCGGACCGCCTACGGCGCCCATCTGGCGCTGTACCCGAACCTGAACGCCGAGGACCCGGTGTGGCGCGAGCTGATGCGCGACACCCGGTTCCGGCATGCGCTGTCGCTGGCGATCAACCGGCACGAGATCAACGAAGTCAACTACTTCGGGCTGGCGCTCGACGGCAACGACACGGTGCTGCCGGGCTCGCCGCTGTACCGCGACGGGCTGCGCGAGAGGTGGGCGACCTACGATCCGGCGAAGGCCGATGCGCTGCTCGACGAGATCGGCCTGACCGGCCGCGACGGGCGCGGCGTGCGCCTGCTGCCGGACGGCCGGCCGGCCGAGATCGTGGTCGAGACCGCCGGCGAGAGCAGCGAGCAGACCGACGTCCTGGAACTGGTGCACGACAGCTGGATGGCGGTCGGCATCAAGCTGTACAGCCGGCCGATCCAGCGCACCGTGTTCCGCAACCGGGTGTTCGCCGGCAAGACCCTGATGTCGATCTCGAAGGGGCTGGAGAACGGCCTGCCGACTGCCGATACCAGCCCGCAGGAGTTCGCGCCGACCGACCAGAACCAGTACATGTGGCCGAAATGGGGGCAGTACTACCAGACCGGCGGCAAGGCCGGCGCGCCGCCCGACCTGCCGGAGGCGCAGCGCCTGATGGAGCTGTACCGGAGCTGGCGGCACGCCGGGTCGCGTGACGAGCGGACCCGGATCTGGGGAGAGATGCTCGGGATCTGGTCCGAGCAGACCTACACGATCGGCCTGGTCGCCGGCGTGCTGCAGCCGGTCGTCGTCGACCTCGAGCTGCACAACGTGCCGGTGCAGGGCGTCTACGCCTGGGATCCGGGGGCGCATTTCGGCATCTACCGCCCCGACACCTTCTTCTTCGGCCCGGCGCGCCCGCGGACGCCGGAATCGGTGCTGACCGCGGCCGTGCGCAGCCGGCGGTAGGGGCGGTACCGGGCATGTTCGACTATCTGGTCCGACGCCTGCTGGTGATGATCCCGACCCTGGTCGCCATCAGCATCATCACCTTCATCATCATCCAGCTGCCGCCGGGCGACTACCTGTCGACCCTGATCGCCGAGATGGAGAGCCAGGGCGAGAACGTCGATCTCGCCAAGATCGCGGCGCTGCGCGCCCAGTACGGGCTCGACCAGCCGATGTGGCAGCAGTACCTGCTGTGGGCCGGCGGCCTGCTGCGCGGCGACTTCGGCTACAGCTTCGAGTACCAGCTGCCGGTGGCCGACGTGGTCGGCGACCGGGTGCTGCTGACCTGCGTGCTGAACTTCGGCACCATCCTGTTCATCTACCTGGTGTCGTTTCCGATCGGCATCTACTCGGCGACCCACCAGTACAGCTGGGGCGACTACGGGCTGACCCTGGTCGGGTTCATCGGGCTGGCCACCCCGAACTTCCTGCTGGCGCTGGTGCTGCTGTACTTCGCCAACGTCTGGTTCGGGACCTCGATCGGCGGGCTGATGGACCCGTCCTACATCGACCAGCCCTGGACCTGGGGCAAGGTGGTGTCGGTGCTGGAGCACCTGTGGGTGCCGGTGGTGGTGATCGGCACCTCCGGCACCGCGGCGATGATCCGCCGGCTGCGCGCCAACCTGCTGGACGAGTTGCAGAAGCAGTACGTGATCACCGCGCGCGCCAAGGGCCTGCCGCCGCTGCGGGCGCTGCTGAAGTACCCGCTGCGGATGGCGCTGAACCCGTTCATCGCCGATATCGGCAACATGCTGCCGCAGGTGGTGTCGGGCTCGGCGGTCGTGGCCATGGTGCTGTCGCTGCCGACCACCGGGCCGATGCTGATCGGCGCGCTGCAGAGCCAGGACATGTACCTGGCCGGCTCGTTCCTGATGTTCCTGGCGGTGCTGACCGTGGTCGGCATGCTGCTGTCCGACATGGCGCTGGCCTGGCTCGACCCGCGGATCCGGCTCGGGGGAGGGACGGCACGATGAGGAGGAGCGGGCGATGAGCGCGACCGACGCGCCGCGGCCGCGGCCGCGCCACTTCGTCGACCGGGCGCCGTTCAATCCGGCCGCCGACGAGGCGCTGACGCCGGAGCAGGAACGCTACTACATGGCGTCGCAGTGGCAGATGACCTGGTGGAAGCTCAAGCGCCACCGCCTGGCCGTCGTCTCCGGCCTGTTCCTGGCCCTGCTGTACGCCTCGATCCTGATCTCCGAGCTGATCGCGCCCTACGCGCTGGCGACCCGGCACACCGAGTTCATCTACGCGCCGCCGCAGGGCGTGCACCTGTTCCACGAGGGCCGGTTCGTCGGCCCCTACGTGCTCGGCCTCGACTACGAGCTCGACCTGCGCACCCTGAAGCGCGAGTACGCGCCGAACCCGGACAAGGTCCAGAAGCTGCGGTTCTTCTGCTCGGGCGATCCCTACAGGTTCTGGGGCGGGTTCGAGGCCGACCTGCACCTGGTCTGCCCGGCCGAGGGCGGCACGCTGTTCCTGCTCGGCACCGACCGGCTGGGCCGCGACATGTTCTCGCGCATCGTCTACGGCACCCGGATCTCGCTGACCGTCGGCCTGATCGGCATCACCGTCAGCTTCGTGCTCGGCATCGTGATCGGCGGCCTCGCCGGCTACTACGGCGGCTGGGTCGACGCCTCGGTGCAGCGGGTCATCGAGATCATCCGCTCGTTCCCGGAGCTGCCGCTGTGGATGGCGCTGTCGGCCGCCCTGCCGGTGACCTGGAGCCCGATCCTGATCTATTTCGGGATCACCCTGATCCTCGGCCTGCTCGACTGGACCGGGCTGGCGCGGGCGGTGCGCTCCAAGCTGCTGGCGCTGCGCGAGGAGGATTTCTGCGTCGCCGCCGAGCTGATGGGCGCGAAGCCGAGCCGGATCATCGGCCGCCACCTGCTGCCGAGCTTCATGAGCCACCTGATCGCCTCGGCGACCCTGACGATCCCGACCATGATCCTCGGCGAGACCGCGCTCAGCTTCCTCGGCCTCGGCCTGCGCCCGCCGATCACGTCGTGGGGCGTGCTGCTGACCGAGGCGCAGAACATCAACGCGGTCGAGCTGTACCCGTGGATCATGACCCCGGTGATCCCGGTGATCCTGGTGGTGCTGGCCTTCAACTTCTTCGGCGACGGGCTCAGGGACGCGGCGGACCCGTACCGGTAGGTCCCGGGTGGCGCGTCGCTTGCCCGGGATGAGGGCGAGGGTATGACCATCTGAACGCCTCATCCCGGACCGGACCGCCGCCGGCGGAACGGATTCGGGACCGACCGGGCGACCGGCATTTCCGGTTACGGCCGGTCCGCCACCCACACCTTAGACAGGTACGCAGGCTCGGTGCCGGCCGGGACCAGCCCGGCGGCGGTCAGCAGGGCCGGCACGTCGGCCGCCACCCAGTCCGCGTAGTACGGCTCGTGGAACTGCTCGGGGAAGCCGCGCAGCAGCGGGTCGAGGGCCGGGGCGTCGCCGAGCTGGATCGAGTCGACGACCACCAGCCGGCCGCCGGGGCGCAGCACCCGCGCCGCCTCGGCCAGCGCCGCCGCGCGGACCGCCGGCGGCAGCTCGTGCAGCAGGTAGACCGCGGTGACCAGGTCGACCGAGGCGTCCGGCAGCGGGATCGCCTCGGCCGCCGCCTCGTGCCACCGCACCGGCCGGTCGGCGAGCCGGTCGCGGGCCCGGGCCAGATAGGCGGCCGACAGGTCGAGGCCGTGCAGCGCCAGGGCCGGGAACGCCTCCGCCGCGGTTGCCAGCATGGCGCCGGTACCGGTGCCGAGGTCGAGCAGGCCGGCGCCCTCCGGAGCACCGCGGGCCGCCAGCCAGTCGGCGACCGGCGGCAGGGCCTGGCGGCGCATGGCGCCGGCCAGCCCGCCGAACAGCACCTCCACCTGGGTGTCGTACAGCGCCGCCGACCGGCCGGTCAGCCAGCCGCCGGACTGGTCGTGGAAGCTCTGCCGGTAGTAGTCGGGCAACCGGCCGTCGCCGGGGGCTTCGGCCAGCGTACCGGTCGCGTCGCCGTGGCGTCGCCGGCGCCGGCGCAGGGCCACCTCCGGCAGGTCGTGCCAGTAGCGCGCGGCGTCGAGCCCGGCCGCCAGCGGGCGTGGGGCGAGGTCGGCGGGCAGCGGATAGATCCCGGCCCGGACGTTCGCCAGGTCCCGCGCCATCAGGGCGATCGCCCGGCGGGTCAGGGCGGCGTGGATGCGCGCGCCGACCAGCCGGCCCCGCAGGCTGCGCCGCGGCCGCCGGCCGCCCTCGACCCGCGACAGCCAGCGCCGGGTGGCGATGTAGTGACCGAGATACCAGCCGACGCGCGCCAGCTGGCCGGCGCCGTAGGCGGCGGTCGCCAGGGCCGGGCGGCCGGAGGGAGGCGCTGATCGGTCCATGACGATAGCGTGGGGTGCCGGGATCGCGGGTCAAGGGGCGCGGATTCGCAAAATTGCTCAGGTCCGGGCCGACCCCGGCCCTTGTCCCCCGGGCCGCGCTGTGGCACATCCCGCCGACCACGTTACGAGATGGGGAAACCGGGCGATGGCCGCGTTCAAAACCCTCGATCAGGTCGATGTCGCCGGCCGGCGGGTGCTGGTCCGGCTCGACCTCAACGTTCCCATGAAGGACGGCCGCGTGACCGACGCGACCCGCATCGAGCGGGCCGCGCCGACGGTGCGCGAGCTGGCCGGCAAGGGGGCGAAGGTGATCGTCGCCTCGCATTACGGCCGGCCCAAGGGCAAGCGCGTTCCCGAGATGTCGCTGGCGCCGCTGGTCGACCCGTTGTCGGCCGCCGTCGGCCGCAAGGTGGCGTTCGCCGCCGACTGCGTCGGGCCGGACGCCGAGGCGGTGGTCGACGGCCTGGCGGACGGCGGCGTGGTGCTGCTGGAGAACCTGCGCTTCCACGCCGAGGAGGAGGCCAACGACCCGGCGTTCGCCGACGCGCTGGCGGCGCTCTGCGACCTGTACGTCGACGACGCGTTCTCCGCCGCGCACCGGGCGCATGCCTCGATCGACGGCGTGGCGCGCCGCCGCCCGGCCCATGCCGGCCGGCTGATGCAGGCCGAGCTGGAGGCCCTGAGCCGGGCGCTCGAGGCCCCGACCCGGCCGGTCGCCGCCGTCGTCGGCGGCGCCAAGGTGTCGACCAAGCTGGAGCTGCTCGGCAACCTGGTCGAGAAGGTCGACGTGCTGGCGATCGGCGGCGGCATGGCCAACACCTTCCTGTACGCCCAGGGCGTCGAGATCGGCAGCTCGCTGGCCGAGCGCGATCTCGCCGACACCGCCCGCGGGATCCTCGCCAAGGCCGAGGCCAAGGGCTGCGACATCCTGCTGGCGGTCGACGCGGTGGTCGCGGACAAGCTGGCCCCCGGGGTCGAGACCGCGGTGGTCGGGGTCGACGCGGTGCCGGCCGACAAGATGATCCTCGACGTCGGACCGGCGACCGTGGCGGCCATGGCGGAGCGGCTGGCGTCGTGCCGGACCCTGGTGTGGAACGGCCCGCTCGGCGCCTTCGAGACCGCGCCGTTCGACGCCGGCACCAACGCGCTGGCGAAAGCGGCGGCCGAACTGACCGACCAGGGCCGGCTGCTGACCGTGGCCGGCGGCGGCGACACCGTCGCGGCGCTCGCCCATGCCGGCGTGCTGGAGCGGTTCTCCTACGTCTCGACCGCCGGCGGCGCCTTCCTGGAGTGGCTCGAGGGCAAGGAACTGCCGGGCGTCGCGGTGCTCCGCGCCTGAGGGCAGTGACGACCCTGGTATCTGACATATTTCCCGGCGGGTTTGCGACAGAACGTCGCAGACCGAAGCTTGGCCCATCACCCGGGAACGGGCGGTGCGGTCGAACGTTGCGTTCGTGTGACGGGTCCCCTATCCAGAACGCGCATCAGCCGGCCGGGAACCACGGCCGATCGAGGGTGGAGGAAGCAGCGTGAACATTGTCGGTGAGACGGCGAGCCGCAGCGGGCTCGAGGCCCACGGCCTGACCAACCTGAAATCGGTGTACTGGAACCTCGGGCCGGCGGCGCTGTACGAGGAGGCGATCCGCCGCAACGAGGGCCTGATCACCGCCGGCGGCGCGCTTCTGGTCACCACCGGCGAGCACACCGGCCGGTCGCCCAAGGACAAGTTCATCGTCGAGAGCGACTCCACGCGCGGCGCCGTCGACTGGGGCGGGATCAACCAGCCGATCAGCCGCGAGCTGTTCGACACCATGCGGGCGCGGATCGCCGCTTACTACCACGGGCGCGACACCTTCGTGCTGGACTGCTTCGCCGGCGCCGACCCGGCCTACCGGCTGCCGGTGCGGGTCGTGACCGAGACCGCCTGGCACAACCTGTTCGCCCGCAACATGTTCATCCGCCCGGAGCCGTCGCAGCTCGTCGGCTTCGAGCCGGCGTTCACGATCCTGCACGCGCCCGGCCTGACCGCGCGCGGCAAGGAGGACGGCGTCAACTCCGGCACCTTCATCCTGGTCGACTTCGACCGCCGGATCATCCTGATCGGCGGCACCTGGTATGCCGGCGAGATCAAGAAGTCGATCTTCGGCGTGCTGAACTACCTGCTGCCCGAGCAGGGCGTGATGCCGATGCACTGTTCGGCCAACGTCGGCTCCAAGGGCGACGTGGCGGTGTTCTTCGGCCTGTCCGGCACCGGCAAGACGACGCTGTCGGCCGACGGTACCCGCACGCTGATCGGCGACGACGAGCACGGCTGGTCCGACCACGGCATCTTCAATTTCGAGGGCGGCTGCTACGCCAAGGTGATCCGGCTGTCGGCCGAGGCCGAGCCCGAGATCTGGGCCGCCAGCCACCGCTTCGGCACGGTGCTGGAAAACGTCGTGCACGACCCGGTCCACCGGACCCTGCTGCTGGACGACGACTCGCTGACCGAGAACACCCGCTCCTGCTATCCGATCGACTTCATCCCGAACACCTCGGCGACCGGCGTCGCCGGCCATCCGGTCAACCTGGTGATGCTGACCGCCGATGCCTTCGGGGTGCTGCCGCCGATCTCGAAGCTGACGCCCGAGCAGGCGATGTACCACTTCCTGTCCGGCTACACCGCCCGGGTCGCCGGCACCGAGAAGGGCCTCGGCAAGGAGCCGCAGGCGACCTTCTCGACCTGTTTCGGCGCGCCGTTCATGCCGCGCCACCCGTCGGTCTACGGCGCCATGCTGCGCGACAAGATCGCCAAGCACGGCGCCACCTGCTGGCTGGTCAACACCGGCTGGTCGGGCGGCCGCGCCGGTGCCGGCGGCGACCGCATGAAGATCGCCTACACCCGGGCCATGGTGCGGGCGGCGCTCGACGGGCGCCTGGCCGGCGCGCCGGTGCACGAGGACGGCCGGTTCGGCCTGCTGGTACCGGAGGCCTGCCCGGACGTGCCGAGCGAGGTGCTGCTGCCGCGCGGCGCCTGGGGCGACAAGAGCGCCTACGACGCCACCGCCCACGACCTGTGCGGCCGCTTCGAGGACAACTTCAAGAAGTTCGAGCCGTTCGTCGACGACAGCGTCAAGGCGGCCGGCATCAGGAAGGCGGCCTGAACCCCGGTCCGGCGGCGCTCAGCCGCCGGGCTGCTCGCCCGCTTCGGTCAGGACCCGGGCGAGGTCGTCGGACAGGGTCTTGCCGAGCCTGACTACCGGCACGTCCTCGGGCAGCCCGGCCAGTTCCGGGTGGCCGGCGTCGAACGAGGTCACCACCGCCACCGGCAGCCTAGCGGTCGGCCGGACGGTGCGGAGCGCCCGCAGCAGGTCGATCCCGGCCATGCCGTCGAGCACCGCCGAGCTCAGCACCACGTCCGGCTTTTCCGCGACCGCGAAGCGCAGCGCCTCGAACGGGTCGGACGAGGTCTGCGCCCGGTAGCCGCAGTTGGCGAGCTCGCGGGCCAGCATGTGGCCGAGGGTGCGGGCCCGGGTCACCACCAGCGCCCGTCCCGGCCGGCCGACGACGGTGTCCGGATCAAACTCGAAGAACGCCGGCAGCCCGCGCAGGATCGCGGCGGTGCGGTCCGGGTCGGGGTTGCGTCCGCCCTCGACGATGTCGACCAGGGCGTCGGCGAAGCGTTGCAGCTCGGCGACCGGCAGCGGCTTGGCGTCGGCGCTGGCCCCCAGGTACTCCTCGAACCGGTCGGCGACCAGCGAGATCGTCGGGAACCCGAAGGTCTTGCCGGCACCCTTCAGGTTGTGGATCTCGCGCGCCAGGTCGAGCAGCAGCGGGCGCGGGTCCTTCGGCGCGTTGGCCAGTCCGTTCAGGGCGAGCTGCGCCCGCGCCAGCCGGTCACCGGCGTCGTCAAGGAACTCGCCCGTCAGTCGGGCGACGATATCGTCGGCAATCGCCATGCGGGCCACCCCCAGGAACCTCGGTCTCCCCGCGCTGCAGAATGCGGGGAAGACCATGAACGCGACGTTAATGCGGCACCCCCGCCGCGGCGCGGGCCGGCGTGACGGCCAGGGCAGCGTGACGGGCAGGGGAGCGCAGGTCATACTCCGGGCGTCCTCCCGGGTCCATATGACCCGATGTCGGGTGCCAGGGGGTTGACCCAGGTCAAGGTGCCCGCCTCCGGGTCCTCCTAGGGTTGGTCCTCGGGGAGCGGGAGGCCCGCGAGACGGTCGTGGAGTGAGTTGCGGTGGAGCGACGCTGGATCTGGATCGTGCTGATCATGGCGGGGCTTCTGCTGCCGTTCTGGCTGGCGTCGCGCTACGAGGGGCAGCCGGGCGCGGCGGCGCCGATCGCCTATTCGACCTTCAAGAGCTTGCTGAACGAGGGCAAGGTCGAGAGCGTGACCATGCGCGGCGACGAGATCGCCGTGACGCTGGACGCGCCGATGGAAGTGCGCCCGGGGGTCGCCTCGCCGTCGGTCACCACCCGGATCCCGCCGGTCGGCGATCCGCAGCTGCTGCCGGCGCTGGAGCAGCACGGCGTGGCGACCACGGCGCTGCCGTCCGACGGCCGCGGCTGGTGGGTCTCGATGCTGCCGTGGCTGATCTTCATCGCCATCTACTTCTTCTTCTGGACCCGGTTCTCACGCGGCGTCGCCGGCGGCGGTTTCGGCGGCGGCGGGGTCGAGGACTTCCTGAAGGGCCGTGCCGCCAAGCAGGAGACCCAGACCAGGAAGGTGACGTTCGCCGACGTCGCCGGCCAGGACAACGCCAAGCGCGAGGTCGCCGAGCTGGTCGAGTTCCTGCGCGACCCGGACCGCTACCGCCGGCTCGGCGCCGAGCCGCCGCGCGGCATCCTGCTGATGGGCCCCCCGGGCACCGGCAAGACCCTGCTGGCGCGGGCGCTGGCCGGCGAGGCCGGGGTGCCGTTCTTCAACATCTCGGCCTCGGAGTTCATCGAGATGTTCGTCGGCGTCGGCGCCAGCCGGGTACGGTCGATGTTCGACGAGGCCAAGAAGCGGGCGCCGTCGATCCTGTTCATCGACGAGCTCGACGCGATCGGCCGGGTACGCGGCGCCGGCTTCGGCGGCGGCCACGACGAGCGCGAGCAGACCCTCAACCAGATCCTGTCGGAGATGGACGGCTTCGAGGGCCACGAGGCGGTGGTGGTGCTGGCCGCGACCAACCGGCCGGACGTGCTCGACCCGGCGCTGCTGCGGCCCGGCCGTTTCGACCGCCACGTCACCCTCGACCTGCCGGACAAGGCGGCGCGCGAGGCGATCCTGACGGTCCACGCCAAGGACAAGCCGATCGCCGGCGACGTCGACCTCGGGGTGATCGCCGCCGGCACCCCGGGCTTTTCCGGCGCCGACCTGAAGAACCTGATGAACGAGGCGGCGATCGCCTGCGCCCGCGAGAATGGCGACCGCATCGCCATGCGTCACGTCGACGAGGCCCGCGACCGGGTGATGATGGGGATGGAGCGCAAGCTGACCATCCGCCCGGAGGAGAAGCACCGGCTGGCGGTGCACGAGGCCGGCCACACGGCGGTCGCGCACGCCCTGCCGAACGCCGACCCGATCTACAAGGTGACGATCATTCCGCGCGGCCGGGCGCTGGGCGGCACCCACATGATCCCCGAGAAGGAGCACTACACCCAGTCGCGCGCCGAGCTGGAGGACCAGCTGGCGGTGCTGCTGGGCGGCCGGGCGGCCGAGCAGGTGCTGATCGGCGACGTCAGCTCGGGCGCCGACGACGACATCCGCCGGGCGACCCGGCTGGCCCGCGCCATGGTGTCGCGCTGGGGCATGTCGGACCAGCTCGGCCCGGTCGACCTGAGGCAGAGCGACGAGCACCCGTTCCTCGGCCGCGAGATGGCGCAGCCCCGCGAGTTCAGCGACGGCACCGCGCACGAGGTCGACATCGAGGTCCGGCGGATCCTGCACGAGGCCGAGTCCCGTGCGATCGCGGTGATCGAGGCCGGCCGGCCGGCGATCGAGAGGCTGATCGCCGAGCTCGAGCATGTCGAGACGCTCGACCGGGCGGCGGTGACGTCGTTCCTGGGCGAGCGCCGGGCCGACGCGGAGGCCGCGAGGGCCGGCGGCGAAAAGACCGGTGGTGCCCGGCCGCGAGCGTCCACCCCCAAGGCGGCGGCCCCCAAGGCGGCGGCCCCCAAGGCGGCGGAGTGACCGCGGAGCCGGGCATGGCGAAGACACCCTACGAGATCCTGGGCGTGGCGGCCGACGCCTCGCAGGACGACATCCGCAAGGCTTACCGTAAGCTGGCCAAGACGCTGCACCCCGACCTGAACCCCGGCGACGCGGCGGCCGAGGCGCGTTTCAAGGAGGTCACCCAGGCCTACCAGATCGTCGGCGACGAGGAGCGGCGCGGCCGCTACGACCGCGGCGAGATCGACGCCAGCGGGCAGGAGCGGCAACCGCACCCGTACTACCGCGAGCACGCCGGCGGCCCCGGCCATCACGACCACCCCTACCACTCGACCCGCGGCTTCGAGGATTTCGGCGACCTCGGCGACGTGTTCTCCGAGCTGTTCGGCCGCGATGCAGCCCACGGAGGCGGGCGTCGGCATCGGTTCCATGCCCGCGGCGGCGACGTCCGCTACCGCCTGGAGGTCGAGTTCCTGGACGCCGCCCGCGGCGCCCGCACCCGGGTGACCATGGCCGACGGCCGCACCCTGGACGTCCGGATCCCGGTCGGCGCCCGCGACGGCATGACGCTGCGGCTCGCCGGCCACGGCATGCCGGGCCACGGCGACGGGCCGCCCGGCGACGCCCTGATCGAGCTGGCGGTCCGGCCGCATCCGGTGTTCCGGCGCGACGGCGACGACATCCGCGTCGAGCTGCCGATCACCGTCGACGAGGCGGTGCTGGGCGGCAAGGTCCAGGTCCCGACGATCCACGGCCCGGTCGCCGTGACGGTGCCGAAGAACTCCAGCTCCGGCCGGGTGCTCCGGCTCAAGGGCAAGGGGGTGCGGGCCGCCGGTGACCACGGCGATCAGTTCGTCACCCTGCGGGTGGTGCTGCCGCCGCACGCCGATCCCGAACTCGAAGCCTTCATGAGCGAATGGCGACGGAACCGGGCATACGACCCGCGCGCCGACCTGATGAAGAAGGCCGGCTGACAATGGAGGCCCGCCATGCTTGACGTTGCGGCGGTGGTTGCCCAGGTGCACGGCCTGTCGGAAGAACGATTGATGGTCTGGGTCGAAGAGGGCTTGGTCCGTCCGGTCCGGCAGGAGGGTGTCCTGGCCTTCGCCGAGGTCGACGTCGCCCGCCTGCGGCTGCTGGTGACCCTGGAGAGCGACCTGGAGGTCGAGCGCGACACCGTGCCGATGGTGGTCGACCTGCTGGACCAGATCCACGGGCTGCGGCGGGCGCTGCGCACGCTCGGCGAGGCGGTGGCGCGGCAGCCGGCGGCGGTCCGCGACGACATCCGCGCGACCGTAGTGGCGCTGCAACGGACCGACGGGTCGCCCGTCGACGTGGAGGACGAGGGATGAGCAGCGTGACCCGAATCGGGCGCACCGGAATGGGGCGCACCGGGCCGGCCGACCCGGCGCCGGCCCCGAAACGCCCGGCGCCGGCATTCCCCATGCCGCTGGCCGATCTCGTCGAAGGGCCGGAGCCGCTGTGGGGCGGCATGGGCGGCGAGGCGGTCGACCGCCAGGTGCACGCGGCGATCGCCCGGCTGACCGGCGGCATCTCGCCGGCGTCGCTGGCTGAGGCCTACGGCGACTGGGCGATCCACCTGGCGATCTCGCCGGGCAAGCAGGCGCAGCTGCTGCAGAAGGCGGTGCGCAAGGCGGTCCGCCTGTGGCTGCATTCCTGCGAGTGCGCCGCCGGCGGCGGCACCGAGCCGTGCATCGCGCCGCTGCCGCAGGACCGGCGGTTCGCCGGCGAGGCGTGGCAGACCGCGCCCTACAACATGATCTACCAGTCGTTCCTGCTGACCCAGCAGTGGTGGCACAACGCCACCACCGGGATTCCCGGGGTGTCGCGGCACCACGAGCAGGTGGTCTCGTTCGTCGGCCGCCAGCTGCTCGACCTGATGTCGCCGTCCAACTTCGTGCCGACCAACCCGGAGATCCTGGCGACCACCCTGCGCGAGGGCGGCGCCAACCTGCAGCGCGGCATGGCCAACATGATCGCCGACTGGGAGCGCACCGTCGCCGGCCGGCCGCCGGTCGGCACCGAGGCGTTCCGGCCCGGCGAGACGGTGGCGGTGACCCCCGGCAAGGTGGTCTGGCGCAACGAGCTGATCGAGCTGATCCGCTACGCGCCGGCGACCGAGCAGGTGCATCCCGAGCCGGTGCTGATCGTGCCGGCCTGGATCATGAAGTACTACATCCTCGACCTGTCGCCGGAGAACTCGCTGGTGCGCTGGCTGGTCGGCCGGGGCCACACGGTGTTCATGATCTCCTGGCGCAACCCGGGGCCGGAGCAGCGCAACCTCGGCATGGACGACTACCTGCGGCTCGGGGTGATGGCGGCGCTGGACGCCGTCGAGCGCTCGATTCCGGGCCGCAAGGTGCATGCCGCCGGCTACTGCCTGGGCGGCACGCTGCTGTCGATCGCGGCGGCGGCGATGGCCCGCGACGGCGACGACCGGCTGGCCTCGATCACCCTGCTGGCCGCCCAGGTCGACTTCACCGAGGCCGGCGAGCTGACCCTGTTCATCGACGAGAGCCAGGTCCGGTTCCTCGAGGACATGATGTGGGAGCAGGGCTATCTCGACACCAAGCAGATGGCCGGCGCCTTCCAGCTGCTGCGGTCGAACGACCTGATCTGGTCGAGGATGGTGCGCAACTACCTGCTCGGCGAGCGCGAACAGGTCACCGACCTGATGGCCTGGAACGCCGACGCCACCCGCATGCCGTACCGCATGCACTCCGAGTACCTGCGCGGGCTGTTCCTCGACAACGACCTGGCCGAGGGCCGTTTCCACGTCGACGGCCGGTCGGTCAACCTGGCCGACATCCGGGCGCCGATCTTCGCCGTCGGCACCGAGCGCGACCACGTCGCACCCTGGCGGTCGGTCTACAAGATCACCACCCACCCGGCGGCCGAGGTCACCTTCCTGCTGACCTCGGGCGGCCACAACGCCGGCATCGTCAGCGAGCCCGGCCACCCGCACCGGCACTACCGGGTGTCGACCAAGGGGCTCGGCGACGTGTTCGTCGACCCGGACACCTGGGAGGCGGTGACGCCGGTGCGGGAGGGCTCATGGTGGCCGGAATGGCAGGCCTGGCTGGCCGCCCGGTCGGGGTCGCCGGAGCCGGCCGAACCGATCGTCTCGGCCCACAACGGCCGCTCGCCGATGCCGGACGCGCCGGGGGCCTACGTGCTGCAGCGCTGAGGCCGGCGGCTTCGCCGGCCTCGCAGGGCGTTCAGGCCAGGGCGCTCAGGCCAGGCGCTCAGGCCAGGCGCTCAGGCCAGGCGCTCAGGCCAGGCGCTCAGGCGCCGGGCTTCTCCGCGAGCGCGGCCGAGGCCAGCATCTCGCCGAACCCGGAGCAGGCGTACTGCATCTCGGCGGCGATCTCCGACAGCTTGCCGGCCTCCGCGGTGTAGTCCTCGACCGCCTGGCGGGCGAAGTCGGCATAGGCCTGCCACGCCTGTTCCGGCGACTCGGCCTCGAGGATCTGGCGCTGGCGCTCCAAATCGTCCTCCAGCCGGCGGATCACGAACCGGCTGGTCTCCTGCTGCAGCTTGCCGACGCCTTCCAGCATCGCCCGGTTGAGCTGCACCCAGGCGGTCATGGCGTGATGGTGGCCGGCAGCGAAGGGGTTGGCAGCCAGCGGATTGCCCGCGAGCACGTTGCCGGCGAAGGGATTCCCGGCAAAGGGACTTCCGGCGGTTCCGAACAGGGCCGTCGCCGACGGCCAGGCGGGGGCGGGCTTGGTCATGGCGGTCTCCTCGGCTTGCCGGCGTCGACGGGTGCCGTCGCCGTGGCCTCGATGACTGGCAGGCAACCGCCGCTCGCGCATTGAGAGAGATCAAGCGGCGGCGGTCATTCGCTGGGCAGCCGCACGGACCCGATCGAGATCAGCCCGGGTACCCCCTCGCGGGCCTCGGCGATCCGGCGCACTTCGGTCCAGTCGATCCGGACGTAGCCGGCGGCGTCGCCGACCCCGGCCCGGATCGCCTCGATCGGATCGGTCGGCGGCCAGTCGGCGAGCGACCGGCCGGCCTCGATCTCGTCGGCCTGGCGCTGGGTGGGGTGCGCCTCCAGGAACAGCCGGCCTTCCTGCCAGCCGACCTTGACCGGCTGGTCGACCACGGTGACCGGCGTGCCGATCCGGACGCTGTTGAACACGGTCTCGATGTCGGCCGGATACATTCGGATGCAGCCGTGGCTGACCCGCCGGCCGACCCCGTAGGGCAGGTTGGTGCCATGGATCCGGTAGAGCGGCCAGCCGAGTTCCAGGGCGTAGTCGCCGAGCGGGTTGTCGGGACCCGGCGGCACCGCCTTCGGCAGCTCGGGCTTCTCGGCGCGGATCGACGGCGGCGGCCACCAGGTCGGGTTCTTGCGCTTGCCGGTGATCGTGGTCTCGCCGTCCGGGGTCTCCAGCCCCTCGCTGCCGATCCCGATCGGCATGCTGGCGACCTCGCCGTCCTTGCCGAAATGGTAGAGCCGCAGCTCCGCCAGGTTGATGACGATGCCGCGGCGCGGGGCCGCCGGCAGGATGTGCTCCTGCGGAATGACGACCTCGGTGCCGGGCCGCGGCAGCCAGCGGTCGACCGCCGGGTTGGCGGCCGCCAGTTCGACGAAACCGACCCGGTAGGCCACCGCGATGTCGACCAGGGTGTCGCCGGGCCGCACGATGTGCAGGCGATTGCGGCCGATCAGGTCGTTGCGCGCGTCGACCGGTGCGGCGTCGACCGGTGCGGCATCGACCCGGGCCGCCGGCATCGCCGCGGCTGCCGCCAGCGTCAGCAGGCGGCGTCGGGACAGCTCCGGTCCCGGAACCGGGGGGACCGGGTCGGCAGGGCGTCGTGGCCGGTCAGGTCGCATGCATCGGCCCCACATTCCGCGACGTCGGCTCCGCCGCTCCGGCAGCGCCTTCCCGCTTGGTAGCCCCCGGGCCCGGCGACGGCAAGAGGCGACGCCGGCCGGGGCCGGCTCGGCCCGGCCGCTACTCGGCGGGACCGGGGGCCGGTTCGGGGGCCGACTCGACCTGGGCCGGCGGGCGCACCACGAAGCGGTAGATCGCCACGAAGAACGCCGGGACGAAGAACACCGCCAGCACGGTGGCCGAGATCATGCCGCCGAGCACCCCGAGGCCGATCGCGTTGCGGCTCTCCGATCCGGCGCCGGTGCTGATCGCCAGCGGCAGCACGCCGAGGCAGAACGCCAGCGAGGTCATCAGGATCGGCCGCAGGCGCTGGCGCGCCGCCTCGACCACGGCCTCGATCAGACCGGCCCCGGAATCGCGCAGCGACTTGGCGAACTCGACGATCAGGATGGCGTTCTTGGCCGACAGGCCGACCGTGGTCAGCAGCGCCACCTGGAAGTAGATGTCGTTCGGCAGGCCGGCCAGCCGGGCCGCCAGTACCGCACCGAGCACGCCGAGCGGCACCACCAGGATGACCGCCGCCGGCACCGACCAGCTCTCGTACAGCGCGGCCAGGCACAGGAACACCACCAGCACCGAGATCGCGTACAGCGCCGGCGCCTGGGCGCCCGACAGCCGCTCCTCGTAGGACAGGCCGGTCCACTCGTAGCCGATGCCCGGCGGCAGCTGGGCCATCAGCCGCTCCATGGTCGCCATCGCCTCGCCCGAGCTGATCCCCGGGGCGGCCGAGCCCTGGAGGTTCATCGACGGGTCGCCGTTGTAGCGCTCGAGCTTGGGCGAGCCGTAGCTCCAGCGGCCGGTCGCGAACGAGGCGAACGGCACCATGTCGCCCTTGGCGTTGCGGACGTACCAGCGGTCCAGGTCGCTCGGCAGCATGCGGAACCGCGCGTCGCCCTGGACGTAGACCTTCTTGATCCGGCCCTTCTCGACGAAGTCGTTGACGTAGGACGAGCCCCAGGCCGCCGCCAGGGTGCTGTTGACGTCCGCCAGCGACAGGCCGAGCGCCCGCGCCTTCTCGCGGTCGACCTCGACCCGGTACTGCGGGGTGTCCTCCATGCCGTTCGGCCGCACCCCGACCAGGGCCGGCTCGCGCGCGGCCAGGCCGAGCAGCTGGTTGCGGGCGCCCAGCAGGGCGGCGTGGCCGAGGCCGGCGCGGTCGACCAACTGCAGGTCGAAGCCGGTGGCGTTGCCGAGGCCCGGCACCGACGGCGGCATGATGGTGAACACCATGGCGTCCTTGACCGCCCACAGGCTGCGCATCGCCCGCCCGGCGACCGCGGCGGCCGACAGGTCCGGGGTCTCGCGCTCGCTCCAGTCCTTCAGGCGCACGAACGCCAGGCCCATGTTCTGGCCGCGGCCGGCGAAGCTGAAGCCGGTGATCGTGAACAGCCCCTCGACCGCCTGCGTCTCGGACTCCAGGAAGTGGCGCTCGACCGTCTTGGAGGTCTCCAGGGTGCGTTCCAGGGTGGCGCCCGGTGGCGCCGACCACAGCACGAACAGGGTGCCGCGGTCCTCGGTCGGCAGGAACGAGCTCGGCAGCTGCAGGAACACCCAGACCAGGCCGGCGACGATCGCCGCATAGGCGACGCCGTAGCGCGCGAACCGGTTGGCGGTCCGCCCGACGATCCCCTGATAGCCGCGGCTGGCGGCGTCGAAGCCGCGGTTGAACCAGCCGAACGGCCCGCGCCGCGCCGCCCCGTGCCCGCCCGGCCCGTGCCCGCTCACCCCGTGACCGCCGGCGGCTGGCTTCAGGAGGGTGGCGCACAGCGCCGGGGTCAGCACCAGGGCGACTACGACCGACAGCGCCATCGCCGACACGATGGTGATCGAGAACTGCCGGTAGATCGCGCCGGCCGAGCCGCCGAAGAACGCCATCGGCACGAACACCGCCGACAGCACCAGGGCGACGCCGACCAGGGCGCTGGTGATCTGCCGCATCGACTTGCGGGTCGCCTCGCGCGGCGGCAGCCCGTCCTCGGCCATCACCCGCTCGACGTTCTCGACCACCACGATGGCGTCGTCGACCAGCAGGCCGATCGCCAGCACCATGCCGAACATGGTCAGCGTGTTGATCGAGTACCCGAACGCGGCCAGCACCCCGAAGGTGCCGAGCAGCACCACCGGCACCGCGATGGTCGGGATCAGGGTCGCCCGGAAGCTCTGCAGGAACAGGTACATGACCAGGAACACCAGGACGATCGCCTCGCCCAGGGTCTTGATCACCTCCTCGATGGACAGCCGCACGAACGGGGTGGTGTCGTACGGGTAGATCGCTTCCAGTCCCGGCGGGAAGAACGGCTGGAACTCGGCGATCCGGGCGCGCACCGCCTCGGCGGTGTCGAGCGCGTTGGCGCCGGCCGCCAGCTTGATGCCGAGGCCGGCCGCCGGCTTGCCGTTGTAGCGGGCGGTGACCGCGTAGGTCTCGGAGCCGACCTCGATGCGGGCGACGTCGCGCAGCCGGACCTGCGAGCCGTCGGCGTTCACCCGGAGCAGGATGTTGCCGAACTCGTCCGGCGACTGCATGCGGGTCTGGGCGATGATCGAGGCGTTGAGCTGCTGGCCCGGCACCGCCGGCAGGCCGCCGATCTGGCCGGCCGAGACCTCGGCGTTCTCGGTCCGGATCGCCGCGATCACGTCGACCGCGGTGAGCTGGTGGCTGTACAGCCGGTTCGGGTCGAGCCAGATCCGCATGGCGTGCTGCGGACCGAACACGGTGACGTCGCCGACCCCCGGCACCCGGCTCACCGGGTTCTGCAGGTTGGACGCCACGTAGTCGGCGATGTCGCCCTGGGCGAGGCTGCCGTCCGGCGACACGAAGCCGACCACCATCAGGAAGTCGCTGGTGGCCTTGGTGACCGTCAGCCCCTGCTCCTGGACCTCCTGCGGCAGCAGCGGGGTCGCCAGCTGCAGCTTGTTCTGGACCTGGACCTGGGCGATGTCGGGATCGGCACCGGCGTCGAAGGTCAGGGTGACCTGGGCCTCGCCGGTCGAGTCGCTGGTCGACGACATGTAGCGGAGGTGGTCGATGCCGGTCATCTTCTGCTCGATGACCTGGGTGACCGCGTCCTCCAGGGTCCTGGCGGAGGCGCCCGGGTACTTGGCGTTCACCGTGACCGCCGGCGGCGCGATCTTCGGGTACTGCTCGACCGGCAGGCTGCCGATCGCCAGCGCCCCGGCCAGCATGATGACGATCGCGACCACCCAGGCGAACACCGGCCGGTCGATGAAGAACTGCGCCATGATCGGGTTCCTGAATTCCTGCCGCGCTCAGCGCGTGCCGGGGGCGAGCTCGGCGACCACCTGAACCTTGCTCGGGACCGCCGACACCCTGGTGCCGGGGCGGATCTTCTGCAGGCCCTCGACCACGATCCGGTCGCCCGGCTTCAACCCGGCGGAGACCAGCCAGCCGTTGCCGACCGCCTTGTCGGTCTGGATCGCGTGCGGCGACACGGTGTCGTCGGCGCCGACCAGCCAGACCCGGGCCTCGCCGTCGGCCGAGCGGAACACCGCCTGCTGCGGGACCAGGATGGCGTTCTCGCGCACGCCCTGCTCGACCCGGGCCCGCACGAACATCCCGGGCAGCAGCTCGGCGCGCGGGTTCGGCACCACCGCGCGCAGCTGCACGGTGCTGGTGTCGGCCTCGACGGTGACGTCGGAGAACAGCAGCTCGCCCTTCTCCGGATAGGCGGTACCGGCGGTGTCCAGCAGCACGGTGACCGCCGGGCGCCCGGCGTCGTGGCCCTCGACCCGGCCGGCCGCGAGGTCGCGGCGCAGCTGCGCCAGCTGCGCCAGCGACTGCGACAGGTCGACGTAGATCGGATCGAGCTGCTGCACCACCGCCAGGGCGGTCGCCTGGTTGGCGGTGACCAGCGCACCCTCGCTGATCGCCGACTTGCCGATCCGGCCGGCGATCGGCGACACCACGGTGGTGTAGTCGAGGTTGATCTCGGCCGCCTCGATGGCGGCGCGGGCCGCCGCGGCATCGGCCTCGGCCTGCTTCTGGGCGGCGACGGCGTCGTCGTAGTTCTGCCGGCTGACCGCGTTCGAGGTCAGCAGCTCCTTGTAGCGCCGGGCCTTGGCGCTGGTCGCCGCCACGTTGGCCTGGGCCTTCTGCAGCTCGGCCCTGGCGCTCGCCAGCCTGGCCTCGTAGGGCTTCGGGTCGATGCGGTACAGCGGCTGGCCGGCCGCGACCTCGCCGCCCTCGCGGAACAGCCGCTCGCGGACGATGCCGTCGACCTGCGGGCGGATTTCGGCGACCCGGAACGCCGAGGTCCGGCCCGGCAGCTCGACGGTCACCGGCAGCCGGCGGGCCTCTACGGTGGTGACGCCGACCTCGACCGGCGGCTGCTCCTGCTTCGGTGCGTGGGCGGTGCCCTGGCCCTGCTGCTCGCAGGCGGCGGCTCCAACGGTCAACAGGGCGACGACCGCCGCCCTTCGCAGCATTCTCAATCGTGACATGACCGGTCCTCTCGCGGGATCTCCGGATCCCGGAACCACGAACGGGCGGCGGGGCGGTTTCCGACGCGCCTGGACGCACTATGTACTGTAACGTACAGTACAGTTCAAGCCGTTCCCCGGCACGATCGGCGACAGGTCGACAAGGACGGCAGGGCGAAGGGAGGTGTGATTGACGATGCGACGGGACAGCGAGCCCGACCGGCAGGTCGGGCCGCGCGGGCAGGCGCGGCGGCGGGCCCTGCTGGACGCGGCCGCCCGGCTGTTCGTGACCAAGGGCTACGACAACACCACGTTGAGCGACCTGGTCGAGGCGGCCGGCGGGTCGAGGGCGACCATCTACGAGCTGTTCGGCGACAAGGCCGGGCTGTTCCGGGCGATGATGGAGGAGACCAACGGCCGGATCCTGGACCTGCTGGTGGCCGGCCGGCCGGCGGCACCGGTGCCGCCCGAGGAGGCGCTGGTCCGGTTCGCCACCGGCTTCCTGACCGGCATCCTGAACGACGACGTGCGCGCGGTGGTCCGGGTGCTGGTCTCCGAGAGCGGCCGCATCCCGGACGTCGCCGAGGCGTTCTGGGAGAGCGGGCCGTCGGTGATGGTGGCCCGGGTCGCCGACTGCCTGCGCAAGCTCGCCGAGGGCAACGGGCTGCGGGTCGAGGACCCCGAGGACGCCGCCCAGATCTTCCTGGGCATGGTCGTCGGCGAGTTCTTCATGAAGGGGCTGATCCTGCCGGGGCGGCCGGTGACCGAGGACGAGATCGACCGTCGGGTCCGCTACGCGGTGCGGCTGTTCCTCGACGGCATCCGGGCGGCGCCGGCGGCCGGCGACGCCGCGGTCAGCGGCAGAAGCTGATCGATCCCTCCGCGCACACCCGCTTGCCGTCGATCCAGGTGGCGCCCGACAGGTCGGCGCGGAAGAAGTTGGCGTCGCGCAGCCGGGCGCCGGTCAGGTCGGCGCCGCGCAGGTTGGCCGATACCAGCCGCGCGTCCGCCAGGTCGGCGTTCACGAACGACGCGTCCTGCAGCTTGGCCTCGGTGAAGTCGGCGCCGCGCAGCCGCGCCGCCTCGAACACCGCGCCGGTCAGGTCGGCGCCGAGGAACCGGACCCGCCCGGCCTCGAGCCGGGTGAAGTCGGTGCCGGCGAGCGTCGCACGGTTGAAGCTGGCGTTGTCGAGCCGGGCGCCGGTCAGGTCGATCCGGGCCAGGTCGTAGCGGTCGAAGTTGCACTGCCGCCAGTCGACGCCCGGCTGCGGCGGGTCGGTACAGGCGGCCAGGGCCGGACCCGCCGTCAGCGGCAGGAGGAAGGCCGCGGCGGCGGCGCTCAGCATGAACGTGCGGGCGGTTGCCATGCGACGAAACCTAGCACGCGGACGACGCCGGAAAAGCGAAAGCGAGTCGCACCCCGGAACCGGTCGCCGAGACGGAACGGGCGCCGAAGTCTCGCGACCCCGGCGCCCGACCGTCGCCCGGCAGGACCGGGCGCAATCGCATGGGTGCGGGCAGCCCTCGGCGGCGCCTCGCGACTGTCTTGGCACGGACCCCGCCGGCTGTCCGCCGACGGCCGCGCCCGCAGCCGGCCCGTCGGTCCGCACATCGCCGGACACGAGCCGCCGACCCGCCGGACACCCCCTCCCTTGGCCCGAAGGGGCGGCCATGCCTCGGAGCGGAGATCTCCGGGCCCGGGCGGCGCGGCACGGGCGCACCACCTGTCGGATCGACGGGCCGCATCGGCGGCGGACCGGTGCGCAGCCCCAGGAGAAGAGCCGACACCCCGGACCGGGTCCCGTTCGTCGACGCCAATTCGAAAGACGGCAAGCCGCTCCGGATCGTCGTTGTCTTAACCGGAACCCCACACGATAAACAAACTGTGCCGGACGAACTTGTAGGGCGCAAGAAAAAATGCAAGATCGCGGGCGATTCAGAAGAGTTGTTATTCATCAACATTTATGAACAGTGAGTTCTATGCTTATCCACGAAACTATCCACAGCGCCCTGACGGCCCGGGCGCGAAAAAGAGGCGGGCGTGCAGGCGGTTGCGGCGGCCGGCGGCGCGGTCGCCGGGACCGTGGCCCGGCCTGGGGATAGCTGGCCACCGGGTTTTCCGCGCTCTATATCGATTGCTGCAGTGCGTGAATCGTCGGGTTTGTGCCGGCCCGGCAATGGTCTATAAGGGCCGCGTCGACTCGACGGAGCGCGCGCGCCGGTTTTCGGAGTCGATCGGGCGGAGCCCGCAGGGATCGCCGTCCGCGAGGGAACGCCGTGAAGGGGGTTTGCCCGTGAGGGGGTTCGAATGAGCGCTGACCGTCGGCCGTTGTCGCCGCATCTTCAGATCTACAAGCCGCAGCTCACCAGCGTGCTGTCGATTTCGCACCGGATCACCGGCATCGCCCTGGCGGTCGGCACCCTGCTGCTGACGTGGTGGCTGCTCGCCGCCGCCGCCGGCCCGGACGCCTTCGCGGCGGTCCAGGGCTTCCTCGGCTCCTGGCTCGGCTACCTGATCCTGTTCGGCTTCAGCTACGCGCTGATGTACCACCTGTGCGCCGGCATCCGGCACCTGTTCTGGGACGCCGGCTACGGCTTCGAGCTGGAGACCGTCTACAAATCCGGCTGGGCGACGGTGATCGCCTCGGCGGTGCTGACCGTGATCGCCTGGGCGATCGCGATCGCATCGGCCTGAGCGCGCGGAGGACACGAGAGATGGCAAGCAAGACGATGCGCTCGATGCGCACGCCGCTGGCACGGGTCCGCGGGCTCGGCTCGGCGAAGGAAGGGTTTCACCACTGGTGGATGCAGCGCCTGACGGCGATCGCGCTGGTGCCGCTGGCCCTGTGGTTCGTGGTCTCGGTCGCCGGCATGGCCGGCATGGACCATGCCGCGGCGGTCACCTGGATCGGCTCGCCGGCGGTCACCGTGCTGCTGGTCCTCCTGATCGCCGCGACATTCTGGCACGCCCAGCTCGGTGTCCAGGTGGTGATCGAGGACTATGTCCACGGCGAGGGCTGCAAGCTCGTCGCCCTGATCGCGGTGAAGTTCGCGGCCGTGCTGCTGGCGGTCGCCGGGATCGTCGCGGTCCTGCGTGTGTCGTTCGGAGGCTGAGGTCATGGAATCCTACAAGATCGTCGACCACGAGTACGACGTGGTGGTGGTCGGGGCCGGCGGCGCCGGTCTGCGCGCCACCCTCGGCATGACCCTGGAGGGGCTGAAGACCGCCTGCATCACCAAGGTGTTCCCGACCCGCAGCCACACCGTCGCCGCCCAGGGCGGCATCGGCGCCGCGCTCGACAACATGGGCGAGGGCGACAACTGGCGCTTCCACATGTACGACACCGTCAAGGGCTCCGACTGGCTCGGCGACCAGGACGCGATCGAGTACATGTGCCGCAACGCCATTCCGGCTGTGATCGAGCTCGAGCATTTCGGCGTGCCGTTCTCGCGTACCGACGAGGGCAAGATCTACCAGCGGCCGTTCGGCGGCCACACGCTGAACCACGGCAAGGCCATGGCCAAGCGGGCCTGCGCCGCCGCCGACCGCACCGGCCACGCCATCCTGCACACCCTGTACCAGCAGTCGCTGCGCAACCACGCGGAGTTCTTCGTCGAGTACTTCGCCCTCGACCTGATCATGGACGAGGAAGGGGCGTGCCGCGGGGTCATGGCGCTGTGCCTGGAGGACGGCACCATCCACCGGTTCCGCGCCCACCAGACGGTGCTGGCGACCGGCGGCTATGGCCGCGCCTACTTCTCCTGCACGTCGGCCCACACCTGCACCGGCGACGGCAACGCCATGGTGCTGCGCGCCGGCCTGCCGCTGCAGGACATGGAGTTCGTGCAGTTCCACCCGACCGGCATCTACGGCGCCGGCTGCCTGATCACCGAGGGCGCGCGCGGCGAGGGCGGCTACGTCACCAACTCCGAGGGCGAGCGCTTCATGGAGCGCTACGCGCCGACCGCCAAGGACCTGGCCTCGCGCGACGTGGTCAGCCGGGCGATGACCATCGAGATCAACGAAGGGCGCGGCGTCGGTCCGAACAAGGACCACATCATGCTGCACCTGGAGCACCTGGACCCGGCAGTCCTGCACCAGCGCCTGCCGGGCATCTCGGAGACCGCCAAGATCTTCGCCGGCGCCGACGTCACCAAGGAGCCGATCCCGGTGCTGCCGACCGTGCACTACAACATGGGCGGCATCCCGACCAACTACCACGGCGAGGTGATCGCCCCGACCGCGAGCGACCCGGACCGGGTGGTCCCGGGCCTGATGGCGATCGGCGAGGCGGCCTGCGTGTCGGTGCACGGCGCCAACCGCCTCGGCACCAACTCGCTGCTCGACATCGTGGTGTTCGGCCGGGCCGCCGCCCACCGCGCCGCCGAGACAGTGAAGCCGGGCGAGGGCCACAAGCCGCTGCCGGCCGACGCCAGCGAGAAGGCGATCGAGCGCCTCGACCGCATGCGCAACGCCAAGGGCGGCACCAACGCCGGCAAGATCCGCCTGGACATGCAGCGCACAATGCAGACCCACGCCGCGGTGTTCCGCACCGACGAACTGATGCAGGGCGGCATCAAGAAGCTGCACGAGGTCGCCGGCTCGATGGCCGACCTCGGCCTGAACGACCGCTCGCTGATCTGGAACTCCGACCTGGTCGAGGCGCTGGAGCTCGAGAACCTGATGAGCCAGGCGATCGTGACCCTGACCTCGGCGTCGCTGCGCAAGGAGAGCCGCGGGGCGCACGCCCACGAGGACTTCCCGGACCGCGACGACGCGAACTGGATGAAGCACACCGTCATGTGGCTGGACGACAAGAACCAGCACACCGTGATGTACCGCGACGTCCACATGAACACGCTTTCGAACGAGGTGGAGAGCATCCCGCCGGTGGCGCGCGTCTACTGACGCGCCCGCTTCCGCACCGCTCCCACCGTCAGACGGGGATCATCGATGGCCGAGTTCACCCTGCCCGCCAACTCCAAGGTCAAGATTGGCGACACCTACAAGGCGCCGGAGGGCGCCAAGCGGGTCAAGAAGTTCAAGATCTACCGCTGGGACCCCGAGAAGGGCGGCAACCCGCGGCTCGACACCTACGAGATCGACCTCGACGACTGCGCGCCGATGGTCCTGGACGCGCTGATCAAGATCAAGAACGAGGTCGACACCACCCTGACCTTCCGGCGGTCCTGCCGCGAGGGCATCTGCGGGTCGTGCGCGATGAACATCGACGGCACCAACACGCTGGCCTGCCTGAAGCCGATCGAGGAGGTCGAGGGCGACGTCGCGATCTACCCGCTGCCGCACATGCCGGTGATCAAGGATCTGGTCCCCGACCTGACGGTGCCGTACACCCAGCTCGCCTCGGTGCAGCCCTGGCTGCAGGCCGACACACCGCCCTCGCCGACCGAGGAGCGCCGGCAGAGCCCGGAGGAGCGCGCCAAGCTCGACGGGCTGTGGGAGTGCGTGCTGTGCTTCTGCTGCCAGACCTCGTGCCCGAGCTACTGGTGGAACGGCGACCGCTATCTCGGCCCGGCGGTGCTGCTGCAGGCCTACCGCTGGATCGCCGACAGCCGCGACGAGTACACCGGCGAGCGTCTCGACGCGCTGGAGGACCCGTTCCGGCTGTACCGCTGCCACACCATCATGAACTGCACCAAGACCTGCCCGAAGGGCCTGAACCCGGCGAAGGCGATCGCCGAGATCAAGAAGCTGATGGTGGCCCGGCAGTAGCCGCGGTTCTCGCCCGGCGTCTCGTGGGTTCCGGGTCGCGCTACGCTTGCCCGGAATGACGAGTTGGGAAACTTGGCGACCGGCCGAGTCCGCCCCTCCCCTCCGTCATTCCGGACCGGTCCGCCCGCGGCGGCACGGATCCGGAACCCACGGCGTGACGGGCGGCGGATGCTTGCGGCCATCGCCGCCCCTCGATTGCCATCCTTTCGCCTGCTGGCTATGGTCGCGTCGCCGTCCGTTTCCCATCGGACGAAAGGATTCGCCATGCTTCGATCCAGCCCGTTTCCCGCCGCCCTGATCCTGCTCGCCGCGGTCGCCCTGCCGGGGGCACCGGTGCACGCCCAGACCGCCGTGCCGGAGGCCGGGGCCGGCGGCGCCCCCGCGATCGAGCGCCAGGGCGCGGCCGACGACGAGGTGATGCTGGAACTCTCGGTCGAGGACTGGGTCGAGACCGACACCGCCACCGTGCGGCTCGGCGCCGACCTGGCGGTCGAGGCCGGCAAGTTCGGGGCCGCCCGCCAGGACCTGGTGGCGACGCTGCAGGGCTTCGGCACCGGGGCCGAGTGGCGGATCGTCGATTTCGGAAAGCTCGGCGACGACGCCGGCTTCGAGCGCTGGCGGCTGGTCGCCGAGGCGCGGGTGCCGGAGGCCGCACTGGCCGAGCTCGCCGGCAAGGCCAGGGAGGCCACCAGGCCGGGCCGGGCGCTGTCGGTCGCGTCGATCGAGTACACCCCGACCCTGGCCGAGCGCGAGGCCGTGGTCGACCGGCTGCGGGCCCGGATCTACGGCAGGGTGGCGCGCGAGCTGGCCGCCCTGAACGGCGCCTTCGCCGACCGCGACTTCCGGATCCGGATGATCGACTTCACCACCGGCTTTCGGCCGCAGCCACGCATGATGACCATGGCGCGGGCCGAGCAAGCGGGCGGTGCCATGAAGATGGCCGACGCCGGCGGCGGCCTGGCCGGGGCCGAGAAGGCGACGTTGACCGCCCGCGTCACCCTGGCGGCGGTCGCGCCGACCGAGTAGCCGACACATCGACACCGAGACCAGCGGGGAGGGCAGGATGTCCGGAAAGGTACTGATCGTGACCGGCGGTTCGCGCGGCATCGGGGCGGCGGTCTGCCGCCTCGCCGCCGCCCGGGGCTGGGACGTCGCCGTCAACTACGCCGGCAACGCGGCGGCCGCCGAGCAGACCGCCGAGGCGGTCCGGGCGGCCGGCCGGCGGGCCATCACGGTGCAGGGCGACATGGCCGAGGAGGCCGACATCCTGCGGCTGTTCGAGACCGCCGAGCGCGAACTCGGAGCGGTCGGCGGGCTGGTCGCCAACGCCGGCATCACCGGCTCGATCACCCGGGTCGAGGACATGACCACCGACGCCATGCGCGCGGTCGTCGGCCTCAACGTCATCGGCCTGATGATCGCCAACCGCGAGGCGGTCCGCCGGATGTCGACCAAGCGCGGCGGCCAGGGCGGGGCGATCGTGAACCTGTCGTCGATCGCACCGCGCATCGGCTCGCCGAACGAGTTCGTGCACTACGCCGCCTCCAAGGGCGCGGTCGACGCCTGGACCCTCGGCCTCGGCCGCGAGGTCGCCGGCGAGGGCATCCGGGTGAACGCCGTCGCGCCGGGCATGATCGACACCGACATCCACGCCACCGCCGGCGCCCCCGACCGGGCCCAGCGGTTGGGCGCCACCGTGCCGATCGGCCGGGCCGGCACCGCCGAGGAGGTCGCCGAGGCGATCGTCTGGCTGCTGTCGGACGCCGCCCGCTACTGCGTCGGCACGATCCTGAACGTCAATGGCGGCCGCTGAGGCCGAGACCCCGGCGCCGGCCGGCGGCCCGCTCGCCCGCTACCGGGCGCGGGTCGCGTCCGGCGAGCTGAAGGGCGATCCCGAACAGGAGGCCGCGTCGGCCCGCCTCGACGACCTGGCGCGTGCCGTCGACGGCTGGCAGGCGCGCTCGGCCTCGGCCGGCGGCTGGCTGTCGAAGCTCGGCCTGCGCCGCTCCCGGGAGGCCGCCGCCCCAACGGGGTTGTACCTGTTCGGCCCGGTCGGGCGCGGCAAGTCCATGCTGATGGACCTGTTCTTCGAGGCCGCCCCGGTCGCGGCCAAGCGCCGGGTGCACTTCCACGAGTTCATGCAGGAGGTGCACGGGCTGATCCACCGGTTCCGCCAGGCCGGCGGCGCCGGCGATTCGCCGATCCTGCAGGCGGCGGCCAGCGTCGCCGACCAGGTGTCGCTGCTGTGCTTCGACGAGATGGAGGTGCGGGACATCGCCGACGCGATGATCCTGGCGCGGCTGTTCACCGCCCTGTTCGAGCGCGGCGTGGTGGTGGTCACCACCTCCAACCGGCCGCCCGACGACCTGTACAAGGGCGGCCTGCACCGCGACCGCTTCCTGCCGTTCATCGAGCTGCTGAAGGAGCGGCTCGACGTCGTCGATCTCGGCGACGGCACCGACTACCGGCGCGACCGGCTGGTCGGCGAGACCCTGTTCTTCACCCCGGCCGATGCGGCGGCGCGGGCCGCGCTCGACCGGCTGTTCGCCGAGCTGACCGGCGGCGCCGAGCCGGAGCCGGACAGCGTGGTGGTGCACGGCCGCGAGCTGGAGGTGGCGCACGCCGCCAAGGGGGTGGCGCGGTTCGGCTTCGAGGAGCTGTGCGCCCGGCCGCTCGGGCCCGCCGACTTCCTGGCGCTCGCCCGGCGTTACCGGGCGGTGCTGATCGACGACGTCCCGCTGATGACCGATGCGATCCGCGACCGGGCACGGCGTTTCATGCTGCTGATCGACTCGCTGTACGAGCGCCGGGTCACCCTGGTGTGCTCGGCCGCCGCCGAGGCCGAGAAACTGTACGCCGGCAGCGACTGGGGCTTCGAGTTCGACCGCACGGTGTCGCGGCTGATGGAGATGCGCTCGGCCGACTATTTCGCCGAGCCGCACCGGCCTTGAATGAGGGGGCCGTGAGCGACGTCCGGGTCCGGCGGGCCGAGCGCGGCGACGCCCCCGCCCTGCTGGCCATGCTGGTGGCGCTGTCCCGCATGCACGGTCGCGAGCCGACGATCGGCCTCGAGGCGTTCGAGCGCGACGGCTGGGACGAGCCGGCGCGCTTCCAGGCCTGGATCGCCGAGGCCGCCGACGGCGCGCCGGTCGGGTTCGTGCAGGGCTTCCCGAAATATGCGAGCTGGACCGGCGGCGACTGGTTCTTCGTGGCCAATCTCTGGGTCGAGCCGGACTGCCGAACCGGCGGCGTCGGCACGGCGCTGATGGCGGCGGTCGAGGCCCACGCCCGGGCCACCGGCCGCACCCGGATCGAGCTCACGGTCGCCCGCGACAACCCGGCGGTCGGGTTCTACCGGCGGCTCGGCCTGACCGACCGCGGCGACTACCGCATGGCGCTGGATCTGGCGCCGCTGTGATCGGGGCGCCCGACCCGCTCTCGGGTCGTCAGGCCACCACGGTGAGCCGCAGGCCGAGCGCCTTCAGGACCCTGACGACCGTCGCGAACTCGGGATTCCCGCTGGGCGACAGTGCCTTGTAGAGGTTGGTTCGGCCGAGGCCGGTGGCCTTTGCGATGTCGGTCATTCCCTTCGCGCGGGCGACGTCGCCCAGGGCCGCCTTCAGCAACTCGGGATCGCCGTCCTCAAGAACCGCGTCGAGGTAGGCGGCGATGTCCTCCTTGCTGTTCAGCGTCTCCGCGGCGTCCCAGGGACGGGTCCTCGGCTTCATGGCGTCCTCGTCAGGTCTCGCGCCAATTGGATGGCGCGGGCTATGTCGCGGCTCTGACGGCGCTTGTCGCCGCCGCACAACAGGACGACCACGGTCTCGCCGTGTCTCGCGAGGTACAGGCGATAGCCTGGGCCATGGTCGACGCGCAGCTCCGACAGACACACCGCCGCCGACCGGCTTGACGTCGCCAAGATTGCCGAGCGAGAGGCGGCGGATACGGGCGGTGATCCGGGCGCGGGCCTGACGGTCCCGAAGCCGTGCGAACCAGTTGGCGAACACGTCGGTCTGGCGAATTTCTATCAGCACGAACTGTCTCTCTTGAAAGACAGTTCGTCAAGCGTGAGATGGGTCACGGCAGGCTTGGTGCTGCGACTGTCTTCCGCCAAGGGCTCTACGTTTGGCATCGGATCGGCTAAGCGAGCCCGAGAGGCCGAATTGCCGGGACGTGGCAGCGCGAGGCGCGGAACAGAGCGGAAGCCGGCTTCGAGCCGCTATCCGCCTGCCTCAGAGTCCTTCGTTGAAGTCGTCCAGCAGGGTGGCGATCCGGGTCTCGTCGACCTGGTCCATGATGGCGCGGGCGCGCTGGGTCGCCGGGCCGGCGGCCAGCCGGCGGATGCGCTGCTTGACCCGCGGCAGCGCGGTGCCGGCCATCGACAGCTCGCCGACCCCGAGCCCGACCAGCAGCGGCGCATAGCGCGGGTCGCCGGCGATCTCGCCGCAGACGCTGACCGGGATGGCGTTGCGGTGGGCGGCCTCGACCGTGAACTGGATCAGCCGCAGCACCGACGGGTGCAGCGGGTTGTACAGGTCGGCGACCTGCTCGTCGCCGCGGTCGATCGCCAGCGTATACATGGTCAGGTCGTTGGTCCCGAGCGCCATGAAGTCGCACTCGCGGGCCAGCGCGTCGGCGGTCAGGGCCGCACCCGGCACCTCGATCATCACGCCGAGCGGCGGCACCGGGTTGGCGATCGGCACCTTGCGGCGCTTGAGGCGGCTCACCACCCGGGCCAGGATCGCGCGCACCGCCCGCACCTGACCCACCGACGAGATCATCGGCAGCAGGATCCGCACCGGCCCGTGCGCCCCGGCCCGCAGGATCGCCGCCAGCTGGGTCTCCAGCAGCTTCGGCTCCTTCAGCGCCAGGCGGATGGCGCGCAGGCCGAGTGCGGGGTTGGCCGATTCCGCGATCCGCTCGCCGAGCGCGGTGGCCAGCTTCTCGCCGCCGACGTCGAGGGTGCGGATGGTGACCGGCCGGCCGTCCAGGGTCTCCACCATGTGCCGGAGGGCGGCGTACTGCTCGTCCTCGCTCGGCAGGTCGGGGCGGTTCATGAACAGGAACTCGGTGCGCAGCAGGCCGATGCCCTCGGCGCCACCGTGCAGGGCGGTGTCGAGGTCGCGCGGCAGCTCCAGGTTGGCCTGCAGGCCGATCCGCACGCCGTCGGTCGTCACCGCCGGCAGCCCGCGCAGCCGGTTGAGCTGGCGCTCCAGCCGCCGCCGGGCCTCGGCCTTGCGGCGGTACTCGGCGAGCGTCTCGGGGTCCGGGTCGACCACGATCCGGCCGGCCTCGCCGTCGACGATCAGCCGGACGCCCGAGCGGACCCGGGCCGACACCGCCGGCACCCCGAGCACCGCCGGGATCCCCATGGAGCGCGCCATGATCGCGGTATGGCTGTCGGCACCGCCGAGCGCGGTCGCGAAGCCGGCGACCAGGGCCGGGTCCATCAGCGCGGTGTCGGCCGGGCTCAGCTCCTCGGCGACCACGATGGTGCCCGGGGTCAGCATCGAGAACGCGTGGTACGGGGTCGCCGTCAGGTGCCGCAGGATGCGGTCGCCGACCTCGCGGATGTCCTGGCCGCGCGACGCCAGATAGGCGTCGCCGACCGCCTCCAGGCCGCGGACCAGCTGGCCGACGACGGCCTGGACCGCAGCCTCGGCGTTGACCGCCCGGGTCCGGATGGCGGTCTCGACGCCGCCGGCCAGGCGGCTGGACTCCAGCATGGCGCCGTGGGCGTCGAGCAGCGGGCCGAGCTCCTCCAGCACCGACTCCGGCAGCGCCTCGGCCTTGCGGCGCAGCTTGCGCACCTGCCGCCGCGCCCTGGCGAGCGCACCGCGGAACCGCTCGATCTCGGCGTCGACCGCCTCGGGGGCCACCGCGAACTCCGGAACCTGGGCGATCCCGCCCTCCAGCACGTAGGCCGGGCCGATGGCGATCCCGGCCGAGACGCCGATGCCGTCGAACACGACGGGCCGGGCACCGCGTTTCCGGCCGCGCTCAGTCTTCATCGAACTTGCCGTCGACCAGGACGGCGATCGCCTCGACGGCGGCGGTGGCCTGCGGGCCGTCGGCCACCACCTCGATGGAGCTCCCGGGCGAGGCCGCCAGCATCATCAGGCCCATGATCGAGCGCCCGGACACCGTCTGGCCGTCCTTGCGCACCGCGACCTCGGCGTCGAACGAGCCGGCGCACTGCACGAACTTGGCGGCGGCCCGCGCATGCAGGCCGCGCTTGTTGGTGATGAGGAGGACCCGACGCGCCGTCATCGACCCGTCCCCGCGGCCGGCCGGCCGCCCCGTCCGGCGCTGCCAGCCATGTCACCGCCCCGCGCCGCCGAGCACCTCGGAGGCGATCGAGATGTACTTGCGCCCGGCGTCGCGGGCCGCCGCCGCCGCCTCGGCCAGCGTGCCGCCGACCCGCGCGCTCGCCAGCTTGATCAGCATCGGCAGGTTGACGCCGGCGATGACCTCGACTCCGGGCCGGTCGAGGATCGAGATCGCGAGGTTCGACGGGGTGCCGCCGAACATGTCGGTCAGGACCACGACGCCGCTCCCGGAATCCATGGCGTCGACGCGCTCCAGGATCTCGCGCCGGCGCTGCTCCATGTCGTCGTCCGGCCCGATGCAGACCGTCGCGATGGCCGTCTGCGGCCCGACGACGTGCTCCATGACCAGCCGCAGCTCCTCGGCGAGCCGGCCATGCGTCACCAGCACCAGACCGATCACCGGGTCCCCGGTCCCGGCGTCAGCCATTCCCATGATCGTCAGCCATTCGTCGCCTCTCCGGTCGTCGACTGCTCCCCCTCCCCTGCCGCTGCCGGCAGGTCGCGATGCCTGAGCGTGACAGGAGTGCCGAGGCTCTTCAACCACGCCGCCAGCCGTTCGGCGGTGACCACCGAGCGGTGCTTGCCGCCGGTACAGCCGACCGCGATCGTCAGGTAGCTCTTGCCCTCGCTCTGGTAGCGCGGCAGCAGCGGTTCCAGCAGCGCCTGCAGGCGCGCCAGGAACGGTTCGAAGTCGGGATCGCGCCCGACATGGGCGGCGACCGCCGGGTCGCGACCGTCATGCGGGCGCAGCTCCTCGACGTAGTGCGGGTTGTCGAGGAACCGCACGTCGAACACCATGTCGGCCTCGCGCGGCAGGCCGCCGCGGAACGCGAACGACAGCACCGTCACGGTCATCTGCCGCCCGCCGCCGACCGCCAGCGCCGCCGCCAGCGCCTGCCGGAAGGTCGCGAGGGTCAGCGCCGAGGTGTCGATCACCACGTCGGCCGCCTCGCGCAGCGGCATCATGACCTCGCGCTCGATCCGGATGCCGTCGGCGACCGGCCGGTCGGTCGCCAGCGGGTGCCGGCGCCGGGTCTCGGTGAAGCGGCGGATCAGCACGGCGTCGTCGCAGTCCAGGTAGACCACGCGAAGGTCGAGATCGGAGCGGGCGCGCAGCGCCGTCAGCTGGTCGAGCAACAGCCGCTGGTCGAAGCCGCGGGTCCGCAGGTCGACGCCGACCGCCAGCCGCGTCGCCCCCATCGCGACCGACCCGGTGCCCGCCGGCGCGTCCCCGCCGCGGCCCGGCGCCAGCAGGATCGGCAGCAGCGACAGCGGCAGGTTGTCGACCGCCTCGAACCCCTCGTCCTCCAGGATCTTCAGGGTGGAGGTCCGCCCGGCGCCGCTGAGCCCGGTGACCAGCACCACCAGGGTCCGGCCGGCCTGTTCGCCCGGATCGCTCACGGCCGGCGCCTCGGTCGGCCGCCAGTCATTGATCGGTCGGGGGTCATTCGTCGGTCACCATGCGCAGGGCCAACCGGATCTTGGCCGGCGCCGAAGCTTCGAAGGCGGCCAGCACGATCAGCGGGATCGACACCCCGGCATGGGTCCAGCGGCCGGGATCCGGCAGCCGCGGCACCTGTTCCGGAGGCACCAGGTCGACCGCCAGGACCAGCGGCGCGCGCGGCACCGAGGCGATCGTCACGATCCCGATGCCGCGAACCTCGAGTCGGTTGCGCAACGCCTCCGGCGCCCGGGCCACCAACCGGTCGCCCTCGCGCACCAGCTCGGTCCGGTCGTCCGCGACCAGGCCGGCCCCGGCGTCGATCAGCCGGAGCGCCACGTCCGACTTGCCGGCGCCCGACGGCCCGCGGAGCAACACCGCCCGACCGTCGATCGCCACCGTGGTGCCCCAGACCGTCTCCATGGCGCGCAGCATGGCCGGCCGGCGCCGGCTGTCAACGGCGATCTCCGCCGGCGGTCGGATCGAGGGTCCGCAGCGAGCGTCGCCCGGCGTCGGCGACGTCCTCGATCAGCGCGTTGAGGGCCTCGACGTTGGAGCGCGGCGCCGCCGCCACCAGCCGGCGCGACCGGTCGGCCAGGGAGTCGAGACCGGCATCGCCGGACGCCGCGACCAGGTTGAGGGCGGTCGACCGGACCGCCTCGCGGTCGTCGCGTTCGAGTCCCGCCAGCCGGTCCAGCAACTCGCCGATCCGGGTCAGGCTCCCGTCCGCGCCGCGGTCCGGCGGACCCTCCGCGGCGGCCGCGACGGGATCGGGCGGCAGCTCCGGCGGACTCACGGCCGGCGCCGGCCGGGTGCTCCCGGCCCCGCCCCAGCGCTGCAGCACTTCCTCGAGCTTGGCACGCTCCAGCGGCTTGGTCAGGAAGTCGTTCATGCCGGCGTCCAGGCAGGCCCGGAGATCCTCGCGCGAGGCGTAGGCGGTGAGCGCGACGATCGGAACGGCGGCGGCCGGGCCGTCCAGGGCGCGGATCGCACGGGTCGCGGCCAACCCGTCCATCACCGGCATCTGCACGTCCATCAGGACCAGGTCGAAGGGCGAGCCGCGCACGGCGTCGACCGCCTGCTGGCCGTCGGGGACGACGAGCACCGAATGGTTCGACTGGCGCAGCGTGACTTCCAGCATCTCGGCGTTCAGCGGCACGTCCTCGGCGACCAGGATCCGCAGGCCGGCCGGCTTGCCGGGAGCCGCGCCGCCGACGGCGGACTTCGGCACCGCTGCCGTGCTCCGGCGAACCGGCACCCGGACCGTCACCGTGGTGCCCTCGCCGCGGGTGCTCTCCACCGTCAGCTCGCCGCCCATCGCCTGGACCAGCATCCGGCTGATCACCAGGCCGAGACCGGTGCCGCCGCGGCCGACATGGTCGCCCTGGACGAACGGGCTGAACAGCTGCGCCATCTCGGCCTCGGTCATGCCGATCCCGCTGTCGGCGATGGTGATGGTCAGATCGCCCGGCGCGTCGGCTGGGCCGGCCGCGTGCCGGACCGACACGGCGATCCGCCCGGCATCGGTGAACTTGACCGCGTTGCCGAGCAGGTTCAGCAGGACCTGCCGAAGCCGGACGGGGTCGGCCTCGACCGTCCCGGGCAGGTCGCTCGGGAGGTCGAGGGTACAGGCGATGCCCTTGGCCTCGAGCTGCGGCAGCAGCATTTCCCGGCAGCTCTCGACCAGCTCCACCACGTCGACCGGCCGCAGGTCGAGGGCGACCCCGCCGGAGTCGATCTTCGCGAAGTCGAGGATGTCGTCGATGATCCGCAGCAGGCCCTGCGCGGCGTCGCCGATCTGGTCGGTGCAGCGGCGCTGGAAGCTGTCGAGCTTGGAGTCGCGCAGCAGGTCGACGAAGCCGACCACGGCGTTCATCGGGGTCCGGATCTCGTGGCTCATGGACGCCAGGAACCGGGTCTTGGCCTCGGCCGCCGCCCGGGTCCGGGACTCGGTCTGCCGAAGCTCCTGCTCGAGGCTGCGGCGGCGCCAGTCCTGCTCGAGCAGGAAGCCGAGCACCAGCACCCCGGTGACGTTGCCGGTGAGCACCAGCCACCAGGCCTTGGACAGCAGCTCGAACCCCATTCGCCAATCCGGCAGCAGGAACGCCGTCGGCAGGGCGCACAGCGTCCCGATCACGGCGAATCCGAGGAGCCAGGTCAGGCTCGGCCGGCTAGCCTGCCGTCGCAGCAGCGCCCAGCCCAGGATGCCGACGATGGTGTAGACCGCGATGCCGGTCATGCCGCCGACCGCCCCGGGGCCGCCGATCCATCCCCGCATCGCGCCGCCGATCGCGCCGGCGACCACCGCGGCCGCCGGTCCGCCGTAGACACCGGCCAGCATGGCCGGTCCGCCCCGCGGGTCGATGGTGGCGCCCATCGGGAACACCACCGGGTCGGCCATCACGATCGCCACCGCCAACCCGAACACCGCGCCCATCGTCACCGACCGCTGCCAGCCCGGCGTGTCGCCCGAACGACCCGGTTGCAGCATCGAGATCCCGATCGCCATGAGCGCGAGAATGCCCAGGCTGTGCAGGACCGCGACGGCGGATGTCACCGATGCGCCGAGCATGGCAGACGTCTTCACTCCTCTCCGAGAGGCGCAACGTGGTCCGGATCGCGTTAATGATCGGTTAGCGGGCCGACGATGCCAAGGGCAACCGAACCACGAATCGGGCGCCGAGAACTTCGCCTTGCGGCGAGCGGCGGTTGGCGGCGTGGATCGTGCCGCCGTGGGCCTCCACGATCTGCTTGGAGATCGACAGGCCGAGCCCGGAATGGGTGCCGAACTTCTCGCCCTGCGGCCGCTCGCTGTAGAACCGGTCGAACACCGCCTCCAGCTTGCCCTCCGGCAGTCCCGGTCCGTCATCCTCGACGCAGACCGCCACGCGCTCGCCGTCCTGCCAGGCGCGCAGCCGGACCGTGCCGTCCGGCGGCGAGAAGCTGCGGGCGTTCTCGATCAGGTTGCGCAGGACCTGGACCAGGCGGCCCTCCTGGCCGGCGACGACCAGCCGGTCGGTGGTGTCGACCTCCGCCAGCACCGGCGGGCCGCCACGCTCTTCGGCGGTCGCCGCATAGACCTCGGCCAGGGCCGAGAGCACCTGGCCGATGTCGACCGGGCTGCGGTCCTCGCGCGACAGCTCGGCGTCGATCCGCGAGGCCTCGGAGATGTCGGTGATCAGCCGGTTCAGCCGCCCGACGTCGTCCATGATCACCGCCATCAGCCGCTGCCGCCGCTCCGGGTCCTGGACCCGGGCCGCGGTCTCGACGGCGCTGCGCAGCGAGGTGAGGGGGTTCTTGATCTCGTGCGCGACGTCGGCGGCGAACCGTTCGACGGCATCCATCCGTGCCCACAGCTCCTCGGTCATCGCCTTCAGCGACCGCGACAGGTCGCCGATCTCGTCGCCGCGCCGGCCGAAATCCGGGATGGTCTGGCGGCGGCTGTGACTGGCCCGCACCTGCTCGGCCGCCGAGGCCAGGCGCTGGATCGGCCGGGTGATGGTGCCGGCGAGATACAGCGACAGCAGGATGGTGATGCCGAGGGTAACCGCGAACATGCCGAGGATCTCGAACCGCACCTCGCGGACGGCGGTGTCGATGTCCTCGCCCTCGACCGACAGCATCAGGGCGCCGAGGACCTGCTTGTAGCGCTGCACCGGCACCGCGACCGACAGGAACAGCCCGCCGCTCTCGGTGGCGCGGACCTTGCGCACCACGGTGCCGCCGAGCGCGAGGCGCACGTCCTTGAACAGCGACTCCGGCCCGGTGGCCTCGTTCCAGACCGGCAGCTCGGAACGCCGCGGCAGCCAGTTCACGATCCGCTCGTACAGCCGGTTGGCGAACCGCTGCACCGGGTCGGGCTCGGGCGGCGGCAGCGGCTGGATCCGGACGGTGCCGCCCGGACCGGTCAGCATCCGGCTGTCGGCGATCAGCCGGCCCTCGCCGCCGTAGATCCGGATGCGCGAGGCCAGGACGCCGGACAGCCGGCGCACGATGCGCTTGACGCGGTCCGCCATCAGGCCGGGGTCGACGGTGGCGTCGGGCTCGACCGCCAGCTCGGCGACCGCCCGCGCCATCACCTCGGCCTGCCGGTCCAGGGCGTCGAGCTCGCCGCGGATCAGGCTGTTCTGGTAGCGGTCGAGGTACAGCACGCCGATGAACAGGATCGCCACCGACAGCAGGTTGATGGCCAGGATCCGGATCGTCAGGCGCGATACCCCGGGACCGAACCGCCGCCTCGACCGGGGCCGGCGCGCCGGCCGTCGGGCGGCCGCCGGTGCACCCGCGGCCGCCGAGACCGTCATCGGCGCGTCGTCACGCTCCGCCCGCAAGGTTTCCTGGGCCCGCAACCTGCCATCCCCCTCGCCGGGCCGCGCCGGGCCCGGTTCACGCCGGTTCGCGGTAGCGGTACCCGATCCCGTAGAGGGTTTCGATCTCGTTGAAGCCGTCGTCAATGGCCTTGAACTTCTTGCGGACCCGCTTGATGTGGCTGTCGATGGTGCGGTCGTCGACATAGACGCTGTCGCCGTAGGCCGCGTCCATCAGCTGGTCGCGGTTCTTGACGTGCCCCGGCCGCGAGGCGAGCGCCCGCAGGATCAGGAACTCGGTGACCGTCAGCGCGACCGGCCGGCCCTTCCAGGTGCACATGTGGCGGGCGCCGTCGAGCACCAGCTCGCCGCGGGTGATGGTGGCGTCCGAGGTCGGGTTGGCCTCGTCGGCCGCCAGGTCCTGGCGCCGCAGCAGCGCCCGGATCCGCTCGATCAGCAGGCGCTGCGAGAACGGCTTCTTGATGTAGTCGTCGGCGCCCATGCGCAGGCCCAGGACCTCGTCGACCTCGTCGTCCTTGGAGGTCAGGAAGATCACCGGCACGGTGCTGGACTTGCGCAGCTTCTGCAGCAGCTCCATGCCGTCGAGCCGCGGCATCTTGATGTCCAGCACCGCCAGGTCGACCGGCCGCTGGTTCAGCCCGCGCAGCGCCTCCTCGCCGTCCTTGTAGGTCCGGACGTCGAAGCCCTCGGCCTCGAGCGCCATGGTGACCGAGGTCAGGATGTTCTGGTCGTCGTCGACCAGCGCGATGGTGTTCGCCATGAAACCGCCCCTTCTCCAGTGCGCGCGGGAATGCGCCACGCGTCCCACACCCACACTAGGGTTGTTTCGGGCGTCGCTACGGCCCGAATGAGGCACAATATAGGGATCGTGCCCCGGCTTCGCCTCATTGAAGCGTCACGGAACCGCAGACACCCAGGAGAATCGATGAGCGACCCAGCCTCTTCCCCGCCGCCCGGCGCCGTCGTCCGCGGCCTGCTGCGCGCCGCCGACCGGGCGACCCTGGCCACCACCCTGGTCGGCGCGGCGACGGACGGCGGCGCCGGCTGGCCGTACGCGTCGCTGGTGCTGATGGCGGTCGACCACGACGCCTCGCCGCTGCTGCTGGTCTCCACCCTCGCCGAGCACACCCGCAACCTGCAGGCGGATTCCCGCGCCGCGGTGCTGGTCGACGGCACGGCCGGCCTGGACGAGCCGCTGACCGGGGCGCGCGCGACCGTGCTCGGCCGGTTCGTCCGCGACGACGATCCGGCCCGCCGGGCGCGTTATCTGCGCCGCCATCCCTCGGCCGAGGGCTATGCCGGGTTCGGCGATTTCGCGATCTGGCGGATGCAGGTCGAGCGCGCCCACCTGGTCGCCGGCTTCGGGCGCATCCACTGGGTCGAGGCCGACGCCGTGCTCGGCGAGGCCGGCCTGCCCCTGGCCGGGCGCGAGGCCGACGTGGTCGGGCACATGAACCAGGACCACGCCGATGCCATCCAGCTGTACGCCCGCGTGCTGCTGGGGCTCGACGGCGAGGGCTGGACCATGACCGGCTGCGACGCCGAGGGCGCCGACCTGCGGCTGGGCGGCCGGGTGGCGCGGCTGCCGTTCGACGAGCCGGTGCGCGACGCCGAGCAGGCCCGGGTCGAGCTGGTCCGCCTGGTCAAGCGGGCCCGCGAGCGTGCCGGCGGCTGACCCTGCCTCGGCCCGCCGCAGCGACCGGACCCGCCTCGAATTCCGAAGGCGAATCGGCGGGAATGGCCCAAAACTTGAATTTCCGGGGTTAACGGGCTATGTTTTCAACACAGGAGAAGCCCGATGTTGCCTCCGATCACCAGTCCGATACCCACGACCTCGCCGACCCCGGTGGTGGTCGCGCCGCGCCCGGCGACGCAGGAGCCGGGCAACGGGCGGGTGCGCAACATCACCGCCCGCGCGGTCGACGCCAACGACGAGGCCGACGCGGCCGAAGAGGACAACGAGCACGCGCGCAACCAGCGGGTCGAGGGCAAGCGCCAGTCGTCGGCGTTCCGACGCTCGTTCGGGTTCCTCGGCCAGTACGTCGATCTCCTGGTCTGATTTCCGGCCGGTCGCTTTCCCGCCCGCCGCATTTCCTGCCTGCCGCGGTTCGTTCCGGGACGGCTTGTCGCGGCCGCTTGCGGCCCCGCACGGCTGGCGGCACAGTGATCCCATGAGCGATTCTTCTGCTTCTCCCGGGCGACCTGGGGCGCCGCGCGGTCCGGTCAACCTGCGGATTCCGGCCGGCGAGGACCGCGAGCGCCTGGTCTGCGACGACTGCGGCTTCATCAACTACGTCAACCCGAAGATCGTCGTCGGGTCGGTCGCCCTGTGGGAGGACCGCATCCTGCTGTGCCGCCGGGCGATCGAGCCGCGCGACGGCTGGTGGACCCTGCCGGCCGGCTACATGGAGGAGCGCGAGACCACGATCGAGGGCGCCCGGCGCGAGGCCTGGGAGGAGGCGCGCGCCCGCATCGAGATCGACGCGCTGATCGGGGTCTACAACATCCCGCGGATCAGCCAGGTGCAGATGATCTACCGCGCCCGGCTGCTGTCGCCGGACGTCTCGGCCGGCCCCGAGAGCCGGGAGGTCGGGCTGTTCGAGTGGGACGACATCCCGTGGGACCACATCGCCTTCCCGAGCGTGCACTGGGCACTCGGCCACTGGCAGGAGACCCGGGGCATGACCGGCTTTGCGCCGTTCGGCGAGCCGCCCGAAGGACTTTGAGCCGGCCTAGGGCCGCCCGAGATAGCCGTCCCAGGCGAACCAGTAGGCGACGTGCCCCGGCAGGCGCGGCAGCCGGGTGCCGCCCGGGCCGACCAGCGCGTCTTCCGCGACGGCCCAGGCATGCCCGCCGGCGACCAGGGTCGAGGCGTCCCCGGACGGCTCGAACTTCCGGTCGCCGCGGCGGTAGGCCCGCACGGTCCGGGTCGCGGCGTCGCCGACCAGCACCACAGTCTCCAGCCCGACGGCGTCGTTGATCACCGCGCCGCCGGCGAACGCGTCGAGCGGCCAGGCCTTGGTCCCGCCGGCGACCCGCAGGCCGAACACGTAGTCCTTCGGGCCGAGCGGCGTCCCCGGTGCCAACACGGCCGGGAACATCAGGTCCGGGCTGGCGAAGTAGTCGCGGTACACCACGCCCGGGCCGTAGTCGCGGTCGTGGCCGGTGTCGAGCGACAGCACGGCGGTGTCCGGATGGCGGGCGCGCCACGCCGCCCAGGAGGCGATGGCCACCGGCCGGATCGCCAGCTCGATGCCGCTGCCGCGCAGCGGGCCGGACACCGGCCGGCCGGTGAACTGGTTCCACAGGCTGTCGGTGCGGCGGTCGAACATCAGCTTGTTGGAGCGGTACAGCAGGCCGGAAGAGCCGAACACGAACGGCTCGCCCCGGTTCTCGCCATGGCCTTCGACCCGGGTCTCGAACAGGATGCCGGCGCCGCACAGCGTGCAGTAGGCGAGCGCCACCGGCACCCCGCCGATCACGTCGTTCAGCATCTCGTGCCAGCCCATGATCCGCAGCGGATAGGCCCGCACGTCGCCGGCGATCGCGACCCCGAACACCAGGTCGTCGTCGCGCAGCCAGTCGGCCTCGGCCGCCGGGATCATCTTCGGGTTGTCGAGCGACGGGATGCCGTCGACCCGGACGCCGCCCCAGACGATTTCCTCGAGCCGGATGTCGAGGTTCTCCGGCCGGCCGCGGTCGCCGCCGAGAAACCGCAGGAAGTTCGGGTCGAGCCGCTCCAGCAGCTTCAGCTTGAGGGGGCGGTGGCTCGGATGCGACGCGATTTCGGGATGGGCCTGCTGCCAGAGCACGGCGTCGAACCAGGTGCCGGCGTCGCTGCCGGTGACCGCCTGGAAGGCGAAGGGGGTCTCCAGGGTCACGTCGCGGCGGTAGCGCATCGCCAGGATCAGGGTCGCCGCCACGTCGGGCTCGCCGCGCGCCGCCAGCCGGCCCAGCGCGTCCAGCCGGGAGGTGCCGTGGCCGAACAGCGCCAGCTCGCTCAGCCGCGCCACCTCGTCGTCGGCCATCGGTGGGCCGGCCATCGGGGAGTCGGCACATGCGGGCGCCGGCAACAGGGCCAGCACGGCGGCCAGGACGAGCAGGAGACGGAGCATGCCGCGACGATACGCCAAGCGCTTCCGTCGCGCGCCACGGGCGGCGCCCCGTTCACCAAGCTTTGTTCCGGCGTGATCAGCCGCAGCTCGGGCAGTCGGGGCGGCGGCGGTAGCGCACCTCCTGCATCGACGCCGACAGCGCGTCGTACAGCATCAGCCGGCCGGCCAGCGGCTCGCCGAGTCCGAGGATCAGCTTGAGCGTCTCGACCGCCTGCAGGGTGCCGATCACCCCGGCGACCGCGCCCAGGATCCCGGCCTCCTCGCAGCGCGGGGTCAGCGACGGGTCCGGGGTCTCCGGGAACAGGCAGCGGTAGCAGGGCCGGCCCTCGCCCGGGACGATGGTGGTGAGCTGGCCCTCGAAGCGCGACAGCGCGCCGACCACCAGCGGCACCCCGGCGGCGAGGCAGGAATCGTTCAGCAGGTAGCGCGTCGCGAAGTTGTCGGAACCGTCGACCGCCACGTCGCAGCCGGCCAGCAGCCCGGCGGCGTTGTCCGCGTTGAGCCGCAGCCGGTGGGTCTCGAAATGGATGCCGGGGTTGATGCGCGACAGGGTCTCGGCCGCCGAGTCGACCTTGGCGCGGCCGACCGAGTCGGTGGCGTGCACGATCTGGCGCTGCAGGTTGGTCAGGTCGACCGTGTCGTCGTCGAGCAGCACCAGGGTGCCGACCCCGGCGGCCGCCAGGTACATGGAGATCGGCGCACCGAGTCCGCCGGCGCCCAGCACCAGGACCCGGGCCTCCAGCAGCTTGGCCTGGCCCGCCTCGCCGACCTCGTCGAGGATCAGGTGGCGGGCATAGCGGTGGAACTCGGTCTCGGACAGCTCGCGCATGGGGGCCTCGCTCGGCGGTCGCTCTGTGTCTAGTTGGGGTCGCGGCGCGGCTTCGCCAATCCGCTAGACGCCGGTCGACCCGAAGCCGCCGGCGCCGCGCGCGGTCGCGTCGAGGCCGTCGACCTCGTCCCAGACGACCCGGGTCACCGGGGCCACCACCATCTGGGCGACGCGGTCGCCGCGGCCCAGGGTGAACGGCTCCTGGCCGAGGTTGACCAGGGTGACCTGGATCTCGCCGCGGTAGTCGCTGTCGACGGTGCCGGGGGTGTTGACCATCGAGATGCCGTGCCGCCGGGCTAGGCCGGAGCGCGGCCGGATCTGGGCCTCGTAGCCTTCCGGCAGGGCGATGGCGATGCCGGTCGGCACGGCGGCGCGCGCGCCGGGAGCCAGGGTGACCGGGGCGTCGACGGCGGCCCGCAAATCCATGCCGGCGGCCCCGGCGGTCTCGTAGGCCGGCAGCGGCAGGTCGGCGCCGTGCGGCAGCCGGGTGATGCGGACGGGAACGGTCATGCCGGAATACGCTCTCACGGGCTCAGGCGGCGAAATGCGCGGCGATCCGGGCGGCGAGACGATCGCCGACCTCGGCCTTGCTGGCGGTCGGCCAGTCCTCGACCTCCCCACCGGTGATCAGGTGCACGGTGTTGGCGTCGCCGCCGAAGGTGCCGGTCGCCGGCGACACGTCGTTGGCGACGATCCAGTCGCAGCCCTTGCGGGCGCGCTTCGACGTGGCGTGCTCGATCACCTTCTCGGTCTCGGCGGCGAACCCGACCACCAGGGCCGGGCGGTCGTTCTCGCGCGCCGACAGGGTCGCCAGGATGTCCGGGTTCTCGGTCAGCGCCAGGGTCGGCAGGCCGCCGCCCTCCTTCTTCAGCTTCTGGCCGGCCGCGCTGGCCACCCGCCAGTCGGCGACCGCGGCGGCACACACCGCCACGTCGGCCGGCAGGGCGGCCAGGCAGGCTTCCAGCATCTGCCGGGCGGTCTCGATCCGCACCACCGCGACCCCGGCCGGGTCCGGCTCGCGGGTCGGGCCGGTCACCAGGGTGGTGGCGGCCCCCAGCCGGGCCAGGGCCGCGGCGATGGCGTGGCCCTGCTTGCCGGAGGAGCGGTTGGCGATATAGCGCACCGGGTCGATCGGCTCGTGGGTCGGGCCGCTGGTCACCAGCGCCCGGCGGCCCTTCAGCGGGCCCTCGGCGGGCGCGAAGTAGGCCTCGGCGGCGGCGACGATCTCCAGCGGCTCGGCCATCCGCCCGAACCCGAACTCGCCGCACGCCATCGGCCCCTCGTTCGGGCCGACGAAGCGGACCCCGCGGGCCTTCAGGGTGGCGAGGTTGGCGCGGGTGGCGGCATGCTCCCACATCCGCACGTTCATCGCCGGCGCCATCAGCACGTCGGTGTCGGTCGCCAGCAGCAGGGTCGAGGCGAGGTCGCCGCACAGCCCGTTCGCCAGCTTGGCCATCAGGTCGGCGGTGGCCGGCGCCACCACGATCAGGTCGGCCGAGCGCGACAGCTCGATGTGGCCCATCTCGGCCTCGTCGGTCAGCGAGAACAGCTCGTCGTGGATCTTTTCCCCGGTCAGCGCCGACAGTGACAGCGGCGTGACGAACTGCTTGCCGGCGGCGGTCAGCACGCCGCGCACCGACGCCCCGCGCTCGCGCAGGCGGCGCACCAGGTCGAGCGACTTGTAGGCGGCGATGCCGCCGCCGACGATCAACAGGATCCGCTTGCCGTCGAGCATGCTCTGCCTCCGCTACGGGTCGCGCGGAGTGTAGGCGGGAGAAGGGCGGGCGTCACCAGGGGGTGAAGCCCGTCCTGCCTGGCGATGGGTCACGGCTCTCCGCTCCGCTTCGGCCGGGATGAGGGAGGTGGGTCATGTGCCTCCCCAAACCGCCTCATCCCGGAGCGGAGCGCCGGAGGCGTTCCGAATCCGGGACCCAGCGGACGGGCGTCGCAGCCTCAGTACCCCGGCTGCGACTTCCAGAGCTCCTCGTTGACCTCCCGCATGGTGCGGTCGTGGCTCTTCGCCAGGCAGCCGCGCAGGGTGATCTTGAAGCCCATGTCGGCATAGGCGGCGCAGCGGTCGACCTCGGTCCTGGCGCGCTCCACGCCTTCCTGAGACACGCTCCTGAGGGCGCCGCTCGCCTGCACCTGGCCCCAGGCCTTCGCGGCGGCGGCCGAGATCGCGCCCGCCGACTCGGTCCGGACCGGGCCGGTCGCCGGCAACAGGTTGATCAGCCGGGACAGCGTGACCGCGGCGTCGGCGCGCGGGCTGCCGGGCTTGAAGAACGCCTCCGCCGCGAACCGCGGCGCACCCTCGGCGGTCTCGGCGTCGCGCGCGGCGACGGCGGCCGACGGGGCGATCTCGGTGCGCGGCATCAGCGACACCAGCGGCGCGATCCGCACCGCCACCTCGGCGGCGCCCAGCGAGGCCAGCCGCTTGGCCGGCAGCTCGACGCGGGTGCGGGTGAAGTCGCCCTCGCTGACGTAGCCGAGCAGGCCGGCGGCCGAGAACTCGGTCTCGGTGCCGTCGGTCCGGCGGACCACCAGGGTGACGTCGCCGGCCCCGGCGGTGTCGTAGCGCTGGCCGGCCGACGGCGGCGGCCGGTCCTCCTGCAGGCAGAACGACGAGACCAGCGCCGTGCAGGCGCCGTCGGTGCAGGTCAGCGGGATCGGCTCGGCCGAGGCGATCAGGCCCAGCACCTGGGGCGGCAGGGCGTCGTCGGCCGGAACCGACGCCGTCCTGGCGGCCGAGGGGCTGTTGGCGGCGAGCGCCGGCAGGGCGAGGAGCGTGGCGGCGAAGGCCAGCGACAGGCATGCACGCATGGACGTTGTCCTCCAGTCTGCGGCCCGTGCGCACCCGGCTATCGGCGCTTCCCATAGGGCTTCACGGACCGACCGGCCGAAGTGTCGCACCGTGCCGGACGCCGGTCAAACCGGCGACCGGCCGGGGGCCCGACACGTCCGCGTGAGTTGCGGGGTAGCCAAAGCACGACTCGCAGGCGTCGGGCGGGTGCAAGACGGGGCCGCCGCATGCACCGACACTCCGCCCTGGTTCGGGGGTGCAGTGCGGCTCGGAGGCTGCCATGACGCAGGATATCGACGATCTGATCGACATGGCGGAGCCGGCCGCCGGTGACGGTGGGGGCGAGGGCGGGGAACGGCGCGAGCGCCGCGGCCGCGGCGCGGCGAGCGGCCGCGAGGCCCGGCGGGCGGCGCGGGCCCGGCCGAAGACCGCCTATGCCCCCTACATCACCCGTCGGGTGCCGACCTTCGACGTGCTGTCGCAGGAGGGCCTGGAGATCATCGAGGCCAACGCCGAGACCATCCTCGAGGAGATCGGCATCGACTTCCGCGACGACGCCGAGGCGCTGGCGATCTGGCGCGACGCCGGGGCCGACGTCCGGGGCGAGCGCGTGCACATTCCGCGCGGCCTGGCCCGCAAGCTGATCGCGACCGCGCCCGCCACCTTCACCCAGCATGCCCGCAACCCGGAGCGCTCGGTCGAGATCGGCGGCAAGACCACGGTGTTCGCCCCGGTCTACGGCCCGCCCTTCGTGCGCGGCCTGGACGGCGGCCGGCGCTACGCCACCATCGAGGACTTCCGGAACTTCGTGAAGCTGGCCTACCTGGCGCCGGCCATGCACCACTCCGGCGGCACGGTGTGCGAGCCGGTCGACCTGCCGGTGAACAAGCGCCACCTCGACATGGTGTATGCGCACATCCGGTACTCGGACAAGCCGTTCATGGGCTCGGTCACCCATCCGGAGCGGGCGCTCGACACCCTGGAGATGGCGAAGATCGTGTTCGGGGCCGAGTTCGTGCAGGACAACCCCGTCACCACCTCGCTGATCAACGCCAACTCGCCGATGGTGTGGGATTCGACCATGCTCGGCGCGCTGAAGAACTACGCGCGCTCGAACCAGGCGACCATCATCACCCCGTTCATCCTGGCCGGCGCGATGTCGCCGGTGACGGTGGCCGGCACGCTCGCCCAGACCCTGGCCGAGGCGATGGCCGGCATGGCGTTCGCCCAGCTCTGCCGGCCGGGCGCGCCGGTGATCTTCGGCAGCTTCGCCTCGTCGATCTCGATGCAGTCCGGGGCCCCGACCTTCGGCACGCCGGAGCCGGCGCTGGTGCTGTACGGCTGCGCCCAGCTGGCCCGCCGCCTCGGGGTGCCGTTCCGCTCCGGCGGCTCGCTGTGCGGCTCCAAGGTGCCGGACGCCCAGGCCGCCTACGAGAGCGCCAACACCCTGCTGCCGACGGTGCTCGGCGGTGTCAACTTCGTGCTGCACGCCGCCGGCTGGCTGGAGGGCGGGCTGGTGTCGTCCTACGAGAAGTTCGTCATGGACGCCGACCAGCTCGGCATGATGCGGACCATGCTGGAGGGCGTCGATCTCAGCGAGAACGGCCAGGCGATGGACGCCATCCGCGAGGTCGGCCCGGGCGCCCACTTCCTCGGCTGCGCCCACACCCAGGCCAACTTCGAGACCGCGTTCTTCCGCTCCTCGATCGCCGACAACAACACCTACGAGCAGTGGCTGGCCGAGGGCGAGCGCGACGCCGCGACCCGGGCCGGCGGGCTGGCGAAGAAGCTGCTCGACGAGTACGAGGCCCCGGCCATCGACCCCGGCGTCGACGAGGCGCTGGTCGAGTTCATGGCGAAGAAGAAGGCGGCGTTCCCGGACTCCAACATCTGACCGCCGCGTCCCCGGCCCGGCGCCGCGACCTTGTCACGCCGCGGACGCTGGGGTAAGGCCCTGCCGATGACGGCCGACCCCAAGCACGCGGCGCTCGCGCACGTCAGCCGACCGGGCGAGCCGGGGCGGCTGATCGACGCCGAGCAGCACGCCCGCCAGCACACCGGTGTGCGCAAGGCGCACGAGACCGAGCTGATCGAGGACTACGTCGAGCTGATCGCCGACCTGATCGACGCCACCGGCGAGGCCCGGGCGGTCGACATCGCCCAGCGCATGGGGGTGCGGCAGGCCACCGTCACCGCGATGGTCCGGCGCCTGCAGGCCCGCGGGCTGGCGACCAGCGAGCCGTACCGTTCGATCTTCCTGACCGACGCCGGCCGCCGGATGGCGGACGAGTCGCGCGCCCGCCACGCCGTGGTGCTGCGCTTCCTGCTGGCGCTCGGCGTGCCGGAAGCCGTGGCGTTCCGCGATGCCGAGGGCATCGAGCACCATGTCAGCCCGACCACGCTGAAGGTGCTCGAGGACTGGATCGGACGGCTGGACTCAGCGTCCTGACCGGATTGGTGTATCCTCGCGCCTAGGAGGCGGATCCGCCGTCCCGCGGCCGCCTCGCGGAGGTACTGGCCATGACCGGTCCACTGTTCCGCCTGTTGTTCCGCCTGTCCGCGCTGCTGCTGGCCGCCGTCTGCGTCTCGGCACCGGCATTCGCCCAGCCCCTGCCCGGCCGCCCCGCCGGCCCGGAGACCGACCTCAACATGGTGGTCGCGCTCGACCGTTCGGAGTCGGTCGACCTGGCCGAGCGCACCGCCCAGAACGAGAGCCTGGCGGCGGCGCTGACCGACCCGCGGTTCATGGCCGCGGTCAAGGGCGGCTGGCAGGGCCGGATCGGGATCGCGGTGCTGACCTGGTCGAGCTTCAACCGCACCCAGGTCGTCGTACCCTGGACGGTGATCGCCGAGCGCCGCGACGCCGACGCCGTGGTCGCGGCCCTGCGCGACTACCAGGCCCGCGGCGGCGACGTCGAGCACCGGCCGCAGACCGACATCGCGCTGGCGCTCGGCGCCGGGGTCGAGCTGCTCGACGCCGCGCCGTTCCCGGCGACCAAGCGGATCCTCAACGTGATCTCCGACGGCATCGACAATTTCGGGCGCGAGGCTTTCGTCGACCGCGACGAGGCGCTGGCCCACGGCATCACCATCAACGGGCTGGTGCATGCCCGCGGCTCGGCGATTCCGATCGTCGAGCGGTTCTTCGAGCGCCAGGTGATCGGCGGTCCCTACGCCTTCGTGCTGTCGACCCCGACGCCGGAGAGCTTCACCGGCGCGATGCTGCGCAAGATGCTGCTGGAGATCGCCGCCGCCGGCCGCTCCAGCCGCCCGGACGGTTCGGGTTCGCTGCGGGTGCCCGCCTACCGGCCGATGCGCGGTTAGGGTTCGCGGGCCGTCAGAAGAACGCTTCCGGCCGGTCGATCGGCCGCTCGTCGATCAGCACCAGCCAACCCTTGACGATCCGGTAGATCAGCCAGAGCTGGGCGGCGCCGATCACCAGCCCGCCGATCAGCACGAACAGCAGCAGGAAGCCGACCGCCAGCATCAGCAGCCAGGTCCAGAACGTCCGGATCTGCCAGGTGGCGTGCGACTCCAGGTAGGTGCCGGCGACCTCGCCGCGCTTCAGATAGGCCAGGATGACGCCCAGCATGCCGGGGACCGCCGTCACCACCGAGGCGGCGTACAGCGCGTAGACCACGTGCATCGCCAGCTTGTCGTTCTCCGGCACCGACAGCCGGAACGGCAGGTTGCGGCGCGAAGTGGGGGTGGTGTCGGGCATCGGCGCTTCCGATCGACGGCAGTTTGCCACTCAAATCAGATGGGACGTGGCGATGCCGCCACAATGCACGGATGGCACACGGATGGCAGGCAAAGATTCGGGCACATCCGCCTGCGCGCGCTATAGTGTCTGTGGCGAGGGTGGATTCTAGCGAAGGACTTGTGGGGGCGCGATGGCCGGGCGACGGAGGGTTCTGGCGGCATGGGCGGGGCTGCTGGCCTTGGTTGCGGCAACCGCGAGCGCAGACACGGACAAGAGCCTCGACGGGTACGAGCTTACCCAACACACACGGATCTACGACGCCTTCATCAGCTATCCCGCCCCCAGCTGGTACCAGGGCAAAGACCCGCTCGACATGAGCGAGATGTACCGCGACCAGAAGGGTCCCGAGTTCATTCTCGAACAGATTCCCAAAGGCGAGGCGTTCAACAGCTGGACCCGCCTGTACGCCGTACGCGGCACCTATCTCGGCAAGGGCCGCACCCTGCCCCTCGACCGGTACGTGAACGCGACGCTTCTGGGCTATGTGCAGATGTGCGGCCAGGAGAACGTCGGCGTCAGCCCGGTCGGCCAGGGCGGGAACTTCCTGACCCTCCTGATCTTCTGTCAGAACAGCAGCAAGGGCCAGACGGACATCGGCTACGGACACGGCATCGGGCAGATCACCCTGATCAGGTTCTACGCGGTCAGGAACACCCTGCTGAAGGTCTACCAGGAGTGGCGCGGCAAGGCGTTCCTGGCGCGTGACGAGTCGTCCTGGCCGGTTCCGCGCGCCGAGGTGACCATGATGATCGAGCGGTTCGACGGAATCGAAGTGAGCGTGAGCCCGCTTCGCTGACACCGCCGGCGCCGCGCCGCCGGGCCCGGAGGTCGAACGTTTGCGTACAGCCGGCCTTCGAACTCGTCGCTGACGGGGTGGCGGCACGACCGCCTATGATGGCGACGGCACTTTGCCGTGTTGCCGCCGCGCTCTATCGTCGCTCGACCGAAGTCTGCCGCCACCACGAAATCGCCGAGGACCCCGCCCATGGCCGCGCCCGCCGCTTCCGTCGCCCGCCCCAAGGTCGACCTGTACTCCGACACCGTCACCCGGCCGACCGCCGGCATGCGCAAGGCGATCGCCGAGGCCGAGGTCGGCAACGAGCAGGCGCACGAGGACCCGACGGCCAACCGGCTGCAGGAGATGGTGGCCGAGCTGCTCGGCAAGCCGGCGGCGGTGTTCCTGCCGTCCGGCACCATGTGCAACGAGATCGCCTACCGGGTGTGGTGCGGGCAGGGCGACGAGATCATCCTCGACGCGACCGGCCACGCCCTGCATTTCGAAGCCGGCGGCCCGGCCGCGCTGGCCGGTGCGATGACCAGGACCATCGCCGGCAGGCGCGGCATCTTCACCGGCGCCGATGTCGACGCCGCGATCCGCCCGAAGACCCGGCACGCGCCGCGCCAGAAGCTGGTGTCGATCGAGAACACCGCCAATCTCGGCGGCGGCGCGGTCTGGCCGCTGGAGACCGTGAAGGACGTGGCGGCGGCGGCGAAGCGCCATGGGCTGAGGCTGCACATGGACGGCGCCCGGCTGCTGAACGCGGTGGTGGCGAGCGGCATTCCGGCCGCCACCTACGCCGCCGACTGCGACTCGGTGTGGATCGACCTGTCGAAGGGCCTCGGCTGCCCGATCGGCGGGGTGCTGGCCGGCTCCTCGGACTTCATCGAGGAGGCCTGGCGGTTCAAGCACCAGTTCGGCGGCGCGCTGCGGCAGTCCGGCATCGTCGCCGCCGCCGGCGTCTACGCGCTCGAGCACCATGTCGCGCGGCTGGCCGACGACCACGCCCGGGCCCGGCGGTTCGCCGAGGGAATCGCGCAAGTGAAGGGCGTGCAGGTCGCGGCCGACGAGATCGAGACCAACATGGTGTACTTCACGGTCGACGGCACCGGCATGGACGCGGCGGCGTTCTCGAAGCGGCTGATGGCCGAGCACGGGGTGCGGATCGGCGCGCTCGGCGCCCGGCTGCGCGCGGTCACCCATCTGGACGTCGACGACGCCGGTATCGCGGCCGCGGTCGCGGCGGTCGAGGCGGTGGCGGGGGCGTAGCGGCCGGGGTGTCCGTCGCTTGGTGGGTTCCGGATCCGCCTCGCCTTCGGCGATCCGGTCCGGAATGACGGCAAGAGAGGGACCGGCGCGGCTCTCCTCTCCTATTGTCATTCCGGGCAAGCGTAGCGCGACCCGGAACCCACGAAGCGACGGGCCCTACGCCAGCATCTTCCGCAGCGCCTCCAGCGAGCGGGCGGTGACGGCGGCACCGTCGGCCGGGCAGTGGGTCTCGATCGCGATCGCCAGCTCGCCGGACGGCCCGTGCTCGCGCAGCGCGGCGAACAGCGGCCGGTGGTCGACGATGCCTTCGCCGAGCGCCACGTAGCGGCGCGGTGCGGCGGTGAAGTCCTTGACGTGCACGGTGCCGGCGACCCTGGCGGCGGCGGCCAGCACCTCGGCCGACGGCGCCGGCGGCCGGACCGCCCGGTGGTTGGCGAGGTCGAGCGCGCCCTTCAGCCGCGGGTGCGCCCGGCGCGCCACCACCGCGGTCAGGTCTTCCAGGGTGGCGACGTTGCAGACGTGCTCGTTCTCCAGCACCAGGGTGACGTCGTGGGTCTCGGCGAGGTCGAGCAGCCGGTCCAGATCGTCGTCCAGGTGCTCCGGCACGAAGCCGTCATAGGTGAAGTAGGAGAAGATCCGCAGCTGGCTCGCCCCCAGCCGGTTGGCCACGTCGAACGCCATCGGCACCGCGTCCTCGGGCGGCAGCACGCCCGGGTCGAAGCCGTGGAAGTTGGCGCCCGGCGGGATCTTGGCGCCGGAACGCGGCCACTTCAGCAGCGGCGAGCAGTAGCAGCCGACCGTGACGCCGGCATCGGCCAGGCGCTTCGCCAGCTCGGTCAGCTCGCGGTCGTCGAACAGGATGACGTTGCGCTCGTCGACCGAGCGGATGTCGACCCGGTCCACGCCGTGCCCGGCCATGAAGCCGAGCGCGGTTTCGATGTCCTCGGAGACCTCGTCGGTGATGACGGCGATGACCGGCGTGAACGGCATGGCGGACCTCGGGGTGGGCAACGGAGCCGGAAGGGTCGGCCAAGGCGCGGCCCGGATCAATGGCGAAGACTCCGGGACGAAGACTCCGGGGCGAAGACTCCGACCGGCGTCATCCTGCCGCACGCATCGATTGCGCCGGGCCGTCCTATATATTCCAGAAGACTTATGCTGCCGGAGGTCCCCATGCGTATCCGAGCCATCGGCACCTTGGTCGCCGCCGGCCTCGGCCTCGCCGGTCTCAGTCTCGCCGCCTGCCAGAGCGACCAGGGCGCCTTCTATCCGGAGACCGCGTCCGCCGACCGGGTGCTCGAGCAGCGTGCACTCGAGCGGGTTCCGGCCAGGTACGAGCCGACCGGGGTGACGGTGATCAAGCAGTGGGGCGCGCCGCAGCCGGGCGCCGACACCGACATCGTCGGCTACGATGCCTGGATCCGGGTCGAGGGCTGCAAGGGCCACGTGCTGGTCCGGTTCAACCGCTGGGGCGACTACCTGACCACCGGCGACATGACCGAGTGCCAGTGACGCGGGGCCGGCGCACCATGTCGGTGACGGGAGTCCGATAGGGAGAGCCGCAGATGTGTGGCGGAAGGGCGGCGATGGCCGCATTGCTGGTCGGCGGGCTCGCCCTGGCCGGGTGTGCCGCCGACCCCAACGGGTTCTACCCGGACACCGAGAGCGGCCGGAAGATCCTGGAACAGCGGGCGCTCGCGAACGTGCCGGCCAGGTACAGGCCGACCTCGGTGACCGTGGTCCGGGAATACGGCCGGCGGTTCGGCGGCGACTTCGGCGCGGCCTGGGGCGGGCTGTCGGTGGGATCGGGCCTCGGCGACACCGACGTGGTCGGCTACGACGCCTGGGTCCGGGTCGAGGGCTGCAAGGGCCACGTGCTGGTACGGTTCGACCGCTGGGGCGACGTCCGCACGGTCGGCGACCTCACGAAGGACTGCGGCAGGTGACGGCGCCCGTCGCTTGGTGGGTTCCGGCTCCGTCCCGCCGCCGGCGGCCCGGTCCGGAATGACGACGTAGGGGGGAGGGGGCAGGCCACGGCCTTGCCCTCTCCTGACGTCATTCCGGTCGGGCGCGCCGCCCCGGCGCGGCCGAGCCGGAACCCACCCGGCGCTCCGATGCCCGCGGCTGCAGCCGTCCTAAGCGCCCAGCCGCCAGCGCAGCAGGTCGATGCGGTCCTGACCCCAGAAGATCTCGCCGTCCGGCAGCTTCCAGCTCGGCGCGCCGAACACGCCTTCGGCCGCCGCCTTCTCGGTGTCGGCCCTGAAGGTGTCGGCATAGCCGGGGGCGGCGTTGACCAGGACGTGGCCGTCCTGGCCGACGGCGTTCGCCACCGCCACCACCTCGTCCGGGTTGCCGAGGTCGCGGTCGTCGCGCCACAGCGCCGTCAGCAGCGCGTCCGACAGGATCAGGGCGTCGTGCCAGGCCCGGTCCTTCCCGGTCTCGCGGGCGGCGATGATGGTGTAGGCGGCCAGCGGCGCGGTCAGCGGGAAGTTCTTGGGCTCCAGCACGATCGGGATGCCGAGATAGTCGCGCCAGCGCTTCAGCTCCATCATCCGGTAGGCTTGGCGCTGCGGTGCGCGCTTCGGCAGCGGCAGGCCGCCGGACTGCGCGAAGATCGGCCCGAAATCGACCGGGCAGACGTTCACCGTGGCGCCGATCCTGTCGACGATCTCGATGAACCGACCCGAGCCGAGATAGGTCCACGGGCTCGAGGTCGAGAAGTAGTAGTCGATGGCGATGCTCAACTCGGTTCTCCCCGGTTGTCCGCCGCGTGGCGTTCGCGCAGCACGCGGCGCATGATCTTGCCGGTCGCGGTCATCGGCAAGGCGTCCATGAACTCGACGATCCGCGGGTACTCGTGGGCGGCCAGCCGCCGCTTCACGTGCTCCTGGATCTCGGCCTTCAGGCCGTCACTCGGCGCCGTGCCCTCGGCCAGCACGATGCAGGCCTTCACCGCCTCCGTGCGCAGCGGGTCCGGCACCCCGATGACCGCCGCCAGCGCCACCGCCGGGTGCGCCGCCAGGCAGTCCTCGATCTCGCCCGGCCCGATGCGGTAGCCGGCCGAGGTGATGACGTCGTCGTCGCGCCCGACATAGTGCAGGTAGCCGTCGCCGTCGCGCCGCCCCAGGTCGCCGGTCAGCATCCACTCCTTGTCGGGGCCGGCGAACTTGGCGTCGGTCGCCTCCGGCTTGTTCCAGTAGCCGAGGAACATCACCGGGTCGCCGCGCCGGACCGCGATCGAGCCGGTCTCGCCGTCGGCGACCGGCACCCCGGCCTCGTCGACGATGCCGACCGTGTGGCCGGGGACCGGCTTGCCCATCGAGCCCGGCCGCACCGGCATGACCGCCGCGCAGTTGCCGACCACCAGGTTGCACTCGGTCTGGCCGTAGAACTCGTTGATGGTCACGCCGAACACCGTGCGGCCCCAGTCCAGCAGCTCGGTGCCGAGGGTCTCGCCGCCGGAGCCGATCGAGCGCATCGCGAGGGCGTGGCGGGCCCGCGGGTCCTGGACCTGGCGCATCAGCTTGAGCGCGGTCGGCGGCAGGAACGAATTGCGCACCCCGTGCCGGGCGATCAGGTCGAACGCCGCCTCGGGATCGAACTTGGCGAACCGGTGCGCCACCACCGGCACGCCGTGGTGCAGGGACGGCAGCAGCACGTCGAACAGCCCGCCGATCCAGGCCCAGTCGGCCGGCGTCCAGAACCGGTCGCCCGGCTGCGGGAAGAAGTCGTGCGGGAACTCGACCCCCGGCAGGTGGCCGAGCAGCACCCGGTGGGCGTGCAGGGCGCCCTTCGGCTGGCCGGTGGTGCCCGAGGTGTAGATGATCACCGCCGGGTCGTCGGCCGCGGTGTCGACCGGGGCGAAGTCGTCGGACGCCGCGTCCAGGGCCGGCGCCAGCGCCCGCCACCAGCCGCCGTCCCTGGCCTCGTCGGCCACCAGCACCAGCTTCAGCGCCGGCAGCCGGTCGCGGATCGCCTCGATCTTCGCCAGGCTCTCGCGGTCGGTGACCAGGGCGGCGGCACCGCAGTCGCCGAGCCGGTAGGCCAGGGCGTCCTCGCCGAACAGGGTGAACAGCGGCACCGACACCATGCCGACCTTGTGGGCGGCGATGTGGGCGACCGCGGTCTCCGGGCGCTGCGGCATCAGGATGCCGACCCGGTCGCCGCGCGACAGACCGCCGGCGGCCAGGACGTTGGCCAGCCGGTTGGAGGCGCGCTTCAGGTCGGCGAACGAGTGCTCGACCACGCTGCCGTCGGCGGCGATGTGGATCAGCGCGGTGCCGGCCCCGGCGTCGGCATGCCGGTCGCAGACGTCGACCGCGATGTTGAAGCGCTGCGGAATCCGCCAGCGGAAGCGCCGGCAAACCTCGTCGTAGCTGTCGGCCCGTTCGAGCATGGTTTCCTCCCGGGCGCGATCAAACCCCGAGCGCCGGGGGAGGGCAAGGGGGCGGCCGCGTCGGGATGGTCGGATGGGTCCCGGTTCTCCGCGGCTACGCCGCTGCGACCGGGATGAGGGCAAAGAAGAAATCGCCACACTCCCTCATCCCGGACGAGCGCAGCGAGATCCGGGACCCAGCCGACCCGGGATGAAGGCGGCCGCGCTCAGGCGGCCGGGGTCAGGCGGGTCAGCAGGGCCGGGCGGTTGGCGACGGCGTCGGCCAGGGTGTGGCGGTCGAGCTCGGCCAGGAAAGCGTTGCTGGCGCCCCGCAGCATGCCGGTCAGCCGACAGATCCCGTCGATCGGGCAGGCGCCCTGCCGGTCCCGACGGAGGCACTCGGCCATCGCGAAGCCGGTCTCGGTGCCGCGCACCACGTCGCCGATCCGGATCGCTTCGGCCGGCATGGCGAGACGGAGGCCGCCGCCGCGGCCGCGGGTGGCCTCCAGGAAGCCGAGGCGGGTGAGCTGGTGGACCACCTTGCGGACATGCTCCTTCGAGATGCCGTAGGTGGTGGCGACCTCCTCGATGGTGGTGCGCCGGCCGGCATTCAGCGCCGCCAGGATCAGCGTGCGGAGCGCGTAGTCGGTGAACTGGCTGAGTTGCACCGGCTCACCCCGCCGCCTGTTCGCGGTTCCGGAAGAATTCCAGCCCGTGCAGCAGCGAGGCGGCGATCAGCCGGGCCCGCTCGACGAAGATCTCGGCGGCTTCCGGCCGGCAGACCTCGCGGGCGGCCGCCTCGAACAGCGCCAGCCAGCGGTCGAAATGCCGCTTCTCCAGGACCCCGAGCGCCACATGGGCGCGCATCGGGTTGCCCTCGTAGCCGGGCTGCCGGCGCAGCACCTTGCGCCAGAACGCGGCGATCTTCGCCAGATGGGCGTCCCACTCGGCATCCGGCACGGCGCCGCGGAACACCGGGCCGAGCAGCGCGTCCTCGCGCGCCCGGCCGTAGAACAGGGCGACGGTGTGCTCGATCTCGGCTTCGGTCACCACGGTGTCGGGCTCGGCATAGGCGGTCATGATCGGCTCGCGCACTTAAAAGTGCATCTTATATGCATCTTCAAATGCGCCCCGCAAGCCCGATCCGAGCGGAACCGGCCGGCCGGCGGTTTCCCTCCGGCGGCGAACTGCTCTAGCGTCGGCCGGGTGCGCATGCAGCCGCCGGGGACATTCATGAGGGGGCACCCATGAAGATCGTCGACCTGAAGACCTTCGTCGTCGGCAACCCGCCGCCGCACCATGGCGGCCGCTACTTCATCTTCCTGAAGCTGGTCACCGATTCCGGGGTCGAGGGGGTCGGCGAGGTCTACGTCGCCACCTTCGGGCCGCACACGGTGGTGCGGATGATCGAGGACGTGTTCGCCCGCCACGTCCGGGGCCAGGACCCGCGCCGGATCGAGGCGATGTTCCGCCGGGTCTACGGCTCCGGCTACTCGCTGCGGCCGGACCCGTCGCTGATGGGGGTGTTCAGCGGCCTCGAGATGGCGTGCTGGGACATCGTCGGCAAGGAGCTCGGTCAGCCGGTGTACGAACTGCTCGGCGGCCGCGTGCACGAACGGCTGCGCACCTACACCTACCTCTACCCGAGGACCGGCAACGCCTATCCCGACGTTCCCGACAACGTCTACACGAGCCCGGCCTTGGCGGCCGAGCGGGCGGCCGAGGAGGTCGCCGCCGGATTCACCGCGGTGAAGTTCGACCCGGCCGGACCCTACACGGTGTTCGACGGCCGGCAGCCGGACCTGGAGTCGCTCGACCGGTCGGAGGCCCTGACCCGGGCGGTGCGCGAGGCGGTCGGCAGCCGCGCCGACCTGCTGTTCGGGACCCACGGCCAGTTCACCGCGTCCGGCGCGATCCGCCTGGCCGGGCGGCTGGAGCCCTACGACCCGCTGTGGTTCGAGGAGCCGACGCCGCCGGAGATGCCGGAGGAGATGGCCAAGGTGGCGCGCGCCACCTCGATCCCGGTCGCGACCGGCGAGCGGCTGACCACCAAGTACGAGTTCGCCCGGGTGCTGGAGCAGGGCGCGGCGTCGATCCTGCAGATGAACCTGGGGCGGGTCGGCGGCCTGCTGGAGGCCAAGAAGATCGCCGGCATGGCGGAGACCCGCTACGCCCAGATCGCCCCGCACCTGTACTGCGGGCCGGTGGTCGGCGCGGCCAACATCCAGCTCGCGGCCTGCTCGCCGAATTTCCTGATCCTGGAGAGTATCCGGACCTGGGGCGGGTTCCACGCCGAGATCCTGAAGGCCCCGATCCGCTGGGAGGACGGCTACGTGATCCCGCCGACCGAACCCGGGCTGGGGGTCGAGCTGGACGAGGCGGTGGCGCTGGCCCACCCGTACGACGGCGACGCCCTGCACCTGGAGATGCAGGGCGACCCGCTGCCGTGACCGCAGTCCGGGCTTGGCCTCAGGCCAGCAGCTCCGCCACGTGGTCGGCGATCGCCAGCGACGAGGTCACGCCCGGCGACTCGATGCCGAACAGGTTGACCAGCCCCGGCACCCCGTGGTCGCGCGGGCCCTGCACCATGAAGTCGAGGGCCGGCGTGCCCGGCGCCTGGATCTTCGGGCGCATGCCGGCATAGCCCGGCTGTAGAGAGTCGTCCGGCAGCCCCGGCCAGTACTTGCGCACGGCGGCGTAGAAACTGTCGGCGCGGCGCGGATCGACCGTGTAGTCGATGCTGTCGACCCATTCGACATCCGGGCCGAACCGGGCCTGGCCGCCGAGGTCGAGGGTCAGGTGGATGCCGAGCCCGGCCTGCTCGGGGGCCGGGTAGATCAGGTGGCTGAACGGCGCCCTGACGCCGGACAGCGTGTAGTAGTTGCCCTTGCAGAAGTACTGCGGCGGCACGTGCCCGGCCGGGAAGCCCTGCAGCGAGGCGGCCAGCGGCTGGGCGTGCAGCCCGCCGGAGTTCACCACCGTGGTCGCCTTGAGGGTCATGGGATCGGCGCCGCCGACCACCAGCTCGATGCCGTCCTCGTCGATCCTTCCGCCCTCGACCGGGGCGTGGAACGCGATCATGCCGCCACGCTCCTCGGCGTCGCCCTGCAGGGCCAGCATGTAGGAGTGGCTGTCGAGCACGCCGGTCGACGGCGACAGCAGCGCGGTCACGCAGCGCAGGTCCGGCTCCATCGCCGTGACCTCGTTGTGCGACAGGAAGGTCAGGTCGTCGACCCCGGCCTTGACCGCGCGGTCCTGGATCTGCTGCAGCGCCGGGATCTGGTCCTCGGAGGTGGCCACGATCAGCTTGCCGAGCCGCTTGTACGGCACCCCGTGCTCGTCGAGGAACCGGTACATCTTCAGCTTGCCCTCGACGCAGAACCGCGCCTTCAGCGAGCCGACCGGGTAGTAGATGCCGGCGTGGATCACCTCGGAATGCCGCGAGCTGGTCTCGGTGCCGATCGCCTCGGCCTTCTCCAGCACCAGCACCTCGCGGCCCTGCAGGGCGAGCGCCCGGGCGCAGGCCAGTCCGACAACGCCCGCGCCGATGACGACGGCGTCGACCCGCTCGCTCATTCCGACTTCTCCTTCAGGCCACCCAGTTCCGCCATCACGTCGACCAGCAGCGGGACGTGCTGCTCGCCGTGCCCGGTCGAGCAGGCCAGCGTATACAGTTGCAGCGCCGCGGTGCCGAACGGGCTCGGCAGGCCGTTCGCCGCCGCCATCGCCGCGTAGTAGCCGACGTCCTTGCGGGCGTTGGCCATGGCGAACTGCAGGCCGGAGGCGTCGCCGTCGACGGCGTAGGCCATGATCTTCTGGAACATGCCGGAGTTGACCGCGCCGGCCGACACCACCTCGCGCAGCTTGCCCAGGTCGACGCCGGCGGCGCGTGCGGTCACCGCCGCCTCCGCCACCATCGCCGACATGGTCATGCTCATGAAGTTGTTGATCAGCTTCAGCGAGTGCCCGGCCCCCAGCGGGCCGACGTGGAACACGTTGCGGGCATAGGCCTCGAAGGCCGGCCGCATGCGCTCCAGCACCGCCGCCTCGCCGCCGACCAGCACGTTCAGGATGCCGGCCTCGGCCTCCTTCGGGGTCATGGTCAGCGGCGCGTCCAGCATGGCGGCCCCCCTGGCCGCCAGCGCCGCGCCGACCCGCTTGGTGGATTCCGGCTCGGCGGTGCTGGCGTCGGCCAGCACGAAGCCCGGGCGGGCCGCCTCCAGGATGCCGTCCGGACCCAGCACCACGGCTTCGACCACGGCCGAGTTCGGCAGGCACAGGACGACCGCGTCGCTGACCTCGGCCAGCGCCTTCGGGGTGACGGCCTCGAGCGCCCCGCGGGCCTTCAGGTCGTCCACCGGCCGGCGGTTGCGGTGGCCCAGGACGGTGACTGGAAATCCCTTCTCGATCAGGTTCTTCGCCATGCCGTGACCCATCAGCCCGACCCCGGCGAAGCCGATGCGGAGCTTGTCCGCCATGCCTTCCCTCCCGCTGGTTCGCGGCGAGATTAGGTCGCGGCCCGGATTGAGGGAAGACCTTGAACGGCCGGGACCCGTCGGTTCCGAGGCGGAACGGAACGGCAGCCGTCGGCGCCCGGCAATAGCCGCCGCCTCGCATCCTGCTAGGCTGACCGGCAGACGTCACGCGCCGAGGGAGCCCGCCGTGTCCGACCCCGTTCCCGCCATCGTCGAGGCCGAAGCCAAGGGCGAGACCGCGCGGATATTCGCCGACATCCGCGAGACCCTGGGCAGCCCGGTGGTCAACCTGATCTGGCGCCACCTGGCGACCGTCGACGGTGGGCTGGAATGGGCCTGGACGGCGGCCCGGCCGATCTACGCCGGCCGCCAGGCGCAGGCCGCCGCCGTCCGGCTTTACGACCGCCTCGATCCGCCGCTGCCCTGCCCGTTGCCTGCCGGGGCGCTGGCGGCTGTCGGGGTGCCGGCGGCCGACTTGCCGCGGGTGCGCGCCGTCGCCGACGGCTACAACCGCGGCAACGGCCCGAACCTGATCGCCCTGACCGCGCTGCTGGTCGAGCCGGCGGGCAGCGCACCCGCCGACCCGGGCACGAAAGCGTTGCCGCCGGCGCCGCTGCCGAAGCTGCTGTCGGAACCCGACGTGACGCCGGAGACCTGGGCGTTGGTCAAGGCGATCAACCTGCTCGGGGCCCGCCCGGACGAGCCGATCCTGGCGACCATGTACCGCCACCTGGCGCACTGGCCGGGACTGCTGGCGCTGATGCACGCCGGCTGGGCGCCGCTGGCCGAGGACGGCCGGCTGGCGGCGGCGATCGCGCGGGCCCGGGCGATCTCGCGCGAGGAGGCCGCCCGGCTCGCCACCCTGCGCGTCGAGGCCGGGCCGGCGCCCGAAGCGGCCCGCGCGGCGCTGGTCGAGTTCACCGACCACGTGATCAGCCGGATGGTGCCGATCGGCGTGGCGCTGGCGCGCTGGCTGCCCGAAGCCGACTGACGCGGCCGCGGCCGGCGGTCAGCGCGGTGCCGCCCGCAGCGCCGGGTCGGTCGGCAGGGTGGCGCTGTCGGCCAGGACCGGGGTGCCGCGCTGCAGGCGCGGCGTCGAGCGGCTGAAGGCGTTCGGGTTCGCCAGGATCCGCAGGACCTTGCCGTTGCCGTCGAGCACGAACTGGACGGCGCGGGCCGGGATCGCGGTGCCGCCGGCGGCCAGGGTCGCGACGTCGTCCTTGAAGGCGTACTCGACGACCGCCGCCCCCATGGTGGCCGGGGCATCGTTCTTCAGGGTCCTGGCTTCGTCCGGCGGGCCGAGGCGGGCCTCCAGCGTCGAGACCGGGTCGCCGACGGAGATGGTGATCCTGTCCATGGCGCTCCCTGCGGGTTGCGCGGCCGGGGCGGTGCAGCCGACCAGGAACGCCGCGGCGATCCCGGCCAGCCACGCGGCCGGTCGCCGCCATCCTGGCGCGGCCGGCGGCGCGGCGCCATCGCCGCTACAGCAGGCTGTCGATCTGGTAGGTGCCATCGGAGAACCGGATGTACTCGACGTCATAGAGATAGTCGGACGCGTTGACCGCGTAGCCGCCGTCGGCGGTCTGGACCACCGTGTAGTTCGAGCGGGCGAACAGGAACACCGCGGTGTCGTCGCCCGCGCCGCCGTACTGGGTGTCGCTGCCGGCACCGGTGCTGGAGGTGGCGTTATCGCCGTACAGCAGGTCGTTGCCGAGGTTCCCGTACAGCACGTCGCTGCCGTCGCCGCCGAACAGGGTGTCGGCGTCCTGGCCGCCGAACAGGGTGTCGGCGTCGCTGCCGCCGTACACCAGGTCGCTGCCGTGGTTGCCGTAGATCACGTCGCTGCCGGAGCCGCCACTGAGCGTGTCGACGCCGTTGCGGTAGGCGAGCGGGTCGCCGGATTTCGCCTGGGTGCCGTCGTTCTGGCCGCCGTAGATCGTGTCGGCGCCGCTGCCGCCCAGGATCAGGTCCTGGCCGATGTTGCCGTACAGCACGTCGGCGCCGTCGAGGCCGTAGAGGGTGTCGTCGCCACCCAGGCCGGAGACGATGTCGGCGGCCGACGTCCCGGTCAGCCGGTCGGCGCCGGAGGTGCCGGTGGTCGCGGTGGTCCCGGTGCCGCCGATCAGGTCGTCGTTGCCGCTGATCCAGCCGGTGATGGTCGAGTACTGGTAGCCGACGCTGCCGGCCCAGCCGGAGGTCGAGGCCACGCCGTAGACGTAGGGCAGGCCGGCGACGTAGCCCCACAGCGGCCCGCCGCTGTTGCCGGGATTGGACTCGATGCTGCTGTAGTCGAAGACCGAATAGAAGGAGTTGGCCGTGGCGTAGCCGTAGTCGTTGGTCATCCGCGGTCCCGACGAGTCGGCATAGACGCCGGGGTAGCCGGTGAGGTTGTAGTAGCCGCTGCTGCGGCTCGCGTTCAGGCCGAACCATCCGGTGCTGTCGCCGAGCCGGGAGCCGAGGCCGATGATCGCCACGTCGGACTGCGACTCGCTCTTGCTGAGCAGCCCGTCGCCGTCGTTGTCGACCTGGAAGTAGTTGAACCGCCGGCCCGCGACCCCGCCATAGGGCGCGCTCGATCCGTCGCGCCCTGCGTAGACGGTGATGCTGGTCGCGGCGCCCAGCGTGCCGTCGTAGATCACGTGCGACGCCGTCAGGACGTCGTTCGGCCCGACCATGGCGCCCGAGCCGGTGTAGGTCGCGCCGTTGCTGAAGGTGGCGGTGACGTAGACGACCGCCCGGTACGGATAGGTCGTGTTCGAGGAACCGACGTAGGACGTCATGGCATCCTGCTGACCAAGGGCGACTTGGCTGCTACGTAGTCGGGAGTGAAGTCGATGCTCTCCGCGGACAAGTTGCGCAAAGATCCGGATGTTCCAGGCTACTTGGATATCCCATGCAGAGCATAGAGCCGGTCTTGCAGAAAACACAACGCCGACAGTCGACGGCCGTCCATGCGAAGAAAAGCCGCAGTCGGCTCAGGCGGCCTTGTGGCTCCTGGCGATCTTCTCGGCGATGTGGGCGCCGGCCGTCGTCGGCGGGTAGACGGGCGCCTCGCCCGGGCCGGGCAGGCAGCGGATCTCGGCGTCGAAGTCCGGGTGCACGAAGTAGCCGATCGAGAGGCGCCGGCTGCCGGTGTCGCCGATCTCCGGCACCACCACGCGGTGCAGGGTCGAGACCCAGCGGTCGTTGGTCCAGCGCTGCATCATGTCGCCCAGGTTGACCACCAGCTCGCCCGGTTCCGGCAGCACCGGCAGCCAGCGCCCGTCCGGGGTGCGGGCCTCCAGCCCGCCGCGGCCCTCGGTCATCGCCAGGATGGTCATGGCGCCGAAGTCGGTGTGGGCACCCGCCCGCAACTGGCCCGGCTCCGGCGGAGTCTCCAATGCGGGATAGTGGTGCACGCCGAGGATCGAGAAGTGCCGACCCATCAGCGGCGTGAAGTGCTGCTCCGGCAGGCCCAGCGCCACCGCGAAGATCCTGAGCAGGTCGAGCGACAGCCGCTCGTATTCCCGGTAGATGCCGGTGAACGCCTGGGCCGTGCCCGGCGGCGTGTCGGGCAGGATGTTCGGGGCGTAGGCGGTCGCCGCTTCCGGCAGGTCCGCGTAGTGCGCGCGGTGGTCGTCGACCGGGCCGAGGAACACCGACTCCCGCAGGTCCAGCGGGGTCTTCTGGCCGAGGGTGGCGGCCAGGCTGCGGGTCGCCACGCCGTGATAGCCGCGCTGGCGGGCCGCCCCGGTCGGCGACCATCGGGCCTTGACCGCATCCGGCTGGTCGAAGAACGCGAACGACCGCCGGAAGGTGTCCTCCAGGGTCTCGGCCGCGATGCCGTGGCCGGCGATCACCAGGAACCCGACCTCGCGGCAGGCCGCGGCCACTTCTGTGGCGACGGCGCGCCTGCCGGCCGGGTCGCCGGCCAGGAACGGGGCGATGTCGATGGTCGGGATGGCGTCCATGGCGAGGCTCCCTGACGGGGCGGAGCGGCGGGTGGGTCCCGGCTCTCCGCGGCGTTGCCGCTGCGGCCGGGATGAGGGGGTGGGAAGGATCCTCATCCCGGCCGTAGCGAAGCGCAGAGCCGGGACCCATGGCAAGCGGTCAGTTCAGCCCGCCAGCGCCTCCGCGGTGATGGCGTCGTCGACGGCGCGGTCGTAGGGCACGTCGTAGCCGATCAGCCCGCCGGACAGCAGCGACGCCTTCAGCCGCACGAAGGTCTCGGCCGGCAGTTCCGGCGAGCGCGCCCACACGCCGGACGACCGGTAGCCCTCGATCATCCGCGCCAGCGCCGCCCGGTCGAAATCCGGGAACCACCCCGCCACCTGGGCCGCGATCTCGTCCGCGGTCTCGGCGAACAGCGCCTGCTGGGCGGCGGCGATGCCGCGCACCAGCGCCCGGCAGGTCTCGCGCCGCTCCGCGGCGAACCGGCGCGTCGTGTAGAAGCTGGTGTAGCTCATGTCGCCGCGCCGGGCGAAGCGGTGCCAGACATGACCTCTGCCGCCGGCGACCAGCCGGTCGACATAGGGCTCGAACACCTGCACCACGTCGACCTTGCCGGCCTCCAGGCGCGCGACGTTCGCGGCCATCGGCAGGTCGGGCGCCCGGTTGATCGCCGCCGGGTCGATGCCCTCGCGCCGCAGGTCGTCCTGGAAGGTCATCCACGGGGTCGGCACGTCGACCGCGACACCGATGCGCGGCCCGGGCCAGTCCCGCGAATGCGCCAGGTCGGCGAACCGGAACTCCGGGTTGGCGTGCCGGCCGACCAGCACGAACGGCTCGCCCGAGACCACCTGGCCGAAGCACACCAGCGGGCAGTCGCGGTCGGAATCGTGGTGCAGCATGACCCGCATCGGCCCGCCCCACGACACGTCGGCCCGGCCGTCCAGCAGGGCGGCGGCGGTCTGCGCGGTCGCCGGCGAGGTCTCGATCCGGACCTCGGCCCCGGCCCGCGCCCAGTCGCCACGCTCCGCCGCCAGGTAGAACGGCACGTAGGGCACCGCCCGCATGTTCTCGAACAGGACGATCGGCCGGCTCATGCGGCGACCTCAGCGGGCGATCGAGTTGGGCAGCCAGAGCGCCAGGTCCGGCAGCAGCACCAGCAGCACGATCATCGCCAGCAGGGCGACCACGAACGGCAGCGACCCGATCATCACGTCGCGGATCTGGCCCTTCGGCCGCACCCCCTGGACGATGAACAGGTTGAGCCCGACCGGCGGGGTCACCAGCGCAGTCTCCAGCAGCAGCATCATCAGCACGCCGAACCACACCGGGTCGTAGCCCATGGAGATCACCACCGGGGTGATGATCGGCACCGTGGCGATCATCATCGACAGCGATTCCATGAACATGCCGAGCACCAGGTAGAGCGCCACGATCAGCCACATGGTCTGGGCCGGGGTCAGGCCGCTGTCGGTGATCAGCTGCGTCACCTGCCGGCCGATGCCGACCGAGGTGACGACGAAGCTGAGGAAGCTGGCGGCGATCAGGATCAGCATGATCATCGCCGTGGTGCGCATGGTGCCTTCGCTGGTCTCGCGCAGCATCGCCCAGGTCAGCCGCCGCTTCCAGGCGGCCAGCAGCAGCGCCATCAGCACGCCCAGCGCCGCCGACTCGGTCGGCGTGGCGAGGCCGGTGTAGATCGAGCCGATCACCACCGCGAAGATCAGCAGCGGCGGCACCAGGTCGGGCAGGGTGCGCCAGCGCTCGCCCCAGCTCACCGCGATCTTGTCGCCGCCCCATTCCGGCTTGACCGAGCAGGCGATCACCACCGTGACCATGAACAGGGCGGCCAGCACCAGGCCGGGCACGATGCCGGCGAGGTAGAGCTGCGGGATCGAGGTCTCGGTCAGCGCGCCGTAGACGATCATCACGATCGACGGCGGGATCAGGATGCCGAGGGTGCCGCCGGCGGCGATGGTGCCGAGGAACAGGCGCTCGTTGTAGCGGTGCCGCTCGATCTCGCCGACCGCCACGGTGCCGATGGTGGCGGCGGTCGCGACGCTGGAGCCGGAGACCGCCGCGAACAGCGTGCAGGTGCCGATGTTCGAGTGCATCAGCCCGCCCGGCAGCCAGGACAGCCACTGGCTCATGGCGCCGTACATCCGCTCGGCGATGCCGGAGCGCAGCAGGATCTCGCCGAGCAGCACGAACAGCGGGATGGCGAACAGGATGAAGTCGGTCGACACCCCCCAGCTCATCTCGCCCATCGCCAGGCGCAGCGGCAGCCAGGAGTACAGGTAGTCGAGCGACAGGCCGAGCGCCGCCAGCGCCGCGGCGATCGGGATGCTGAGCGCCAGGACGACGAACAGCAGGGCGACCGTGACCCAGATCATGGATGGTTCTCCGCGGTATCGCCGCCCGATCCGCCGCCCCGGCGCCTGATGCTCTCGAGCTCTTCCTCCAGGTCCTGCTGGCCGGTGCGCGATCCGGCGATGCGCTGGACCGTGGCGATGTCGCCGGTGACCAGGGCGTGGGTCGCGCGGACCAGCAGCAGCGCGGTCACCAGGGCGAAATAGGCCAGCCCGACCAGCCACAGGAACTGCGGGTAGGCCAGCGGCGTGGCGAGCGCCGTCACCGCCCGCGAGCCGAGGTTCCAGGACTGGAAGAACACGTGCCAGCCCTGCCAGGTCAGGAGCGCCGCCAGCGCCAGCATGACCAGCAGCCCGAGCACGTCGAGCATGGCGCAGACCCGGACCGGCAGGTGGACGTACAGCGAGTCGATGCGGATGTGGGCGCGATCGAGCAGCGCCAGCGCGAACGCCCAGGACGAGGCGATCGCCAGCACGTAGCCGGACAGCTCGGCGGCGCCGCCGAACGCCAGGACGAACAGCTTGCGGACGACGATGTCGAGGCCGATGACGAAGGCCGCGAGGATCACCAGGGCGCCGCCGGCCCAGGCGCCGATGCGGGCCAGCCGGTGGGCGAGGTCGAGGGTGCGGTCCATGGCGGCTCCGGGCCTGGGTGACGGGGCGGGCGCGCAGCGACGAGAGGCGAGACGGGCAGGCCGGCAACACGATACCGCCCTCCCGGGGGAGGGCGGTACCGCGTTCTTCAGGTCCGGCTCAGAGCTTGTCGAGCGGAATGGTCAGGCCGACGACCTTGCCGACCGTGTCGTTCCACCGGGCGGCGCAGTCCTTGCCGCAGCGCTTGCCCCACTTCACCAGCACGACGTTCTGCACCACGTCCTCGCGGGTCGCCTTGTCGGCGTCCGACAGCGGCACCAGGGTCATCTTGCCCTTCTTGCCGAGGGTGCACGGGTCCTTGCCGATGTTGCAGTTGACGCCCTGGTCGGTGGCCTGGCCGCCGATGTCCCAGTTCATCTGCTCGAGCTTGGCGAACTCCTTGTCCATGAAGCCCTGCACGGCCGGCCCCCACTTCTCCCAGGAGTCCTCGTTGACGGCGGTGTAGTAGATCGACCAGCCGACCGGCAGCGGGTACAGGTGGGTGGCGACCTCCGGCCAGCCGGCGGTGTTGCCCGACAGGGTGCCGGTCAGCGCGCAGTCGACGACGTTGCGCTGCAGGGCCGGGACCACCTCGCCGAACGCCATGGTGATGGTGGTGGCGCCGATGGCGGAGACGAAGTCGGACTGGGTGGTGTTGAACACCCGGACCTTCTTGCCCTTCAGGTCGGCCAGGCCGGCGATCGGCTTGTTGCACCAGAACACGATCGGCGGGTTGTTGCCGAGCGCCACCAGCCGGGCGTTGAACTTCTTCTTCATGGCCTCGGCCATCACCGGCTTCCAGACGTCGCACGCCTTGCGGGCGGTCTCGATGTCGGTGGTGATGCCGGCCAGGTCGCAGCCCTCGAACACCGGGTCGTCGCCGGCCATCTTCGAGATGTCGCCGACGCCCGCGTCGGCGACCCCGGCCTGGGTCAGCCGCAGCAGCGAGAAGTCCTTGATGCCCAGGATGTCCTGGTTGTTGTAGTCGGCGGTGATCTGGCCGTTGGAATCCTTGGCGAGCATCTCGGTCCAGAACGGCTTCTCGACCTCCTTGGTCTGCAGCAGGTTGCTGTAGTTGCCGACCACCTTGATCGTGGTCTTCGGCAGCTCGGCGGCCTGCACCGCGACGGTCGCGGCCAGCAGGGCCGCGGTGGCGACGGCGGCGGTGGTCGTCCAGCGCATGTTCATGGTGTCTCCTCCGTGGGGCCTTCGGGTGGTGGGCGGGACTTCCGGGCCTTGGCCGGCCGCGGTCCCGCTCCTGGCGAGGCGGTCATGCAGGCGGGGGCATCCGGCTTCCGGACGACGGTTGTCCGTTGGTCGGATGTCATTTTGTAAGACAAGCCTAACGCCGGAACCGACGGCGGAACAACCGCCCCCCGGGCACGGCATTGGTGGCGCGGTGGGAACGGATCGCCGGCGGAGGCGCGGGGCGCCGGCCCCGGCGGGGGCCGGGCGCGTCAGATCGCCGCTTCGCTTTCCGGCCGGGCGACGGCGTCAGGCGCCGGCCCGCGCCAGCACCCGGTACATGCTGCGCAGCACCGGCTTCTCCAGCAGCTTGCCGTCCAGCACGACGAGGCCGCTGTCGGCGGTCTCGAACGCCTCGACGACGCGGCGGGCATAGGCCACCTCGGCGGCGGACGGGGTGAAGATCTCGTTCAGGACCGGCACCTGGCTGGGATGGATCGAGCCCTTGCCGGAGAACCCGAGCTCGGCGGCGGCCTCGGCCTCGGCCCGCATGCCGGCCATGTCGTTGAGATCCAGGTACGGCACGTCGATCACGTCGACCCCGGCGCCGGCGGCCGCGTGCACCACGCGCGAGCGGGCGTACAGCAGGGCGTTCCAGGAGTTCCGGCAGCGCAAATCGGCGGCCATGTCGACGCCGCCGAAGAACAGGGCGTCGATCCGGTCGCTCGAGCGGGCGATCTCCCAGGCCGCCTCCAGCGCCTCGTTGGTCTCGACGATCACCTGCAGGCGGGTCGGGACCTTCATCTCGTCGAACAGCTCGGTCAGGGCGACGATCTCGGCCGGCGACTTGACCTTCGGCAGCATCAGCGCCGGCGGCGCCTTCGGCGAGGCCAGCACCGCGTCGATGTCGCGCATGCCCTCCGGCGTGCGCGGCGCGTTGATCCGCACCATCGCCTCGACCGACCCGTCGAGCTCGGCCTCGGCGAACCACTTCAGCGTCGCGGCCCGGGCCTCGGCCTTGTGCTGCGGCGCGATCGCGTCCTCCAGGTCGACGCACATGATGTCGGCCCCGACCTTCAGGGCCTTCGGGAACATGTCCGGCCGGTTGCCGGGCGCGAAGATGAAGCTGCGGCGGGGGCGGATCGCGGGGGTGGTCATAGGGGGGCTCCTGGGTCGGGCGGGAACCGCATTGGGAGCGGGCTCGGCAGAGGTTGTCAAACGGCGCGCAGGAGGTTTTCGAGTGCGAGGCGGTGGGTGGGTCCCGGATCGCCCCTCGACCAAGTCGAGGACCGCCCGGGATGACGTCCAATCAAGAAATGACGTCATCCCGGACGCAGCGGCAAGGCCGCGAAGGTCCGGGACCCACCCACCGCCTCGGCGCTCTTCCACTCGGCCCCGCCCCGCACTACCCTCCCGTCCATGCCGCTCGACGCCCTCGCCTCCCCCGCCATCGTCCCCTCGGTCTGCCCGCACGACTGCCCCAGCGCCTGCGCGCTGGAGGTCGAGCGGATCGACGCCCACACCATCGGCCGGGTCCGCGGCGCGGCGGACAACGACTACACCGCCGGCGTGGTGTGCGCGAAGGTCGCGCGCTACGCCGAGCGGGTGCACCACCCGGACCGGCTGAAGCGCCCGCTGCTCAGGGTCGGGCCGAAGGGCTCGGACCAGTTCCGCGAGATCCCCTGGGGCGAGGCGCTGGACCGGGTGGCCGGCGCGTTCGCGGTGGCGGCGGCGCGTCTCGGGCCGGAGACGGTGTGGCCGTACTACTTCGCCGGCACCATGGGGCTGGTGAACCGCGACGGCATCAACCGGCTGCGCAACGTCATGGGCTATTCCGGCCAGGACGCCAACATCTGCACCACGGTGGTGAAGGCCGGCTGGATCGCCGGCTCCGGCAAGGTCGGCGGCTCCGACCCGCGCGAGATGGCGGAATCCGACCTCATCGTCATGTGGGGCGGCAACCCGGTCTCGACCCAGGTCAACGTGATGACCCACGTGACCAAGGCCCGCAAGGAGCGCGGCGCCCGTTTCGTGGTGGTCGATCCGTACCGCACGCCGACCGCCGAGGCGGCCGACGAGCACGTCATGGTGCGCCCCGGCACCGACGGGGCGGTCGCCTGCGCGATCATGCACGTGCTGTTCCGCGACGGCTATGCCGACCGCGAGTACCTGGCGCGCTACACCGAGGGCGCGGCCGCGCTGGAGGCGCACCTGGCGAGCCGGACGCCGGAATGGGCCGAGGCGATCTCCGGGGTGCCGGCGGCGCAGATCGAGGCGCTGGCGCAACGCTACGGCCGGACCGACCGGGCGTTCATCCGCCTCGGCTACGGCTTCGCCCGGTCGCGCAACGGGCCGATGCAGGTGCACGCGGTGGCGGCGATCCCGGCGGTCGGCGGCAAGTGGAGGCACCGCGGCGGCGGCGCGCTGTGGAAGGTCGACGGCTACTACACGGTCGACAAGACCCTGATCGAGGCGACCGACCGGGTCCGCCCCGGCACCAGGGTGCTCGACATGTCGCGGATCGGCCCGGTGCTGACCGGCGAGGATTCGGTGGTCCGCCAGGGCCCGCCGGTCACCGCCATGCTGATCCAGAACACCAACCCGGCGGCGGTGGCGCCGGACAGCCACCGGGTGCTGAAGGGGCTGAGCCGCGACGACCTGTTCCTGTGCGTGCACGAGCAGTTCCTAACCGAGACCGCGCGGCACGCCGACGTGGTGCTGCCGGCCACGACGTTCCTGGAGCACGCCGACATCTACACCGCCGGCGGCCACCCGCATCTCGAGGTGCACGACCGGGTGATCGAGGCCCCCGGCGAGTGCCGCTCCAACCACTGGGTCCAGAACGCGCTGCTGCGCCGGCTCGGGGCCGAGCACCCGGCCATGGACATGACCGAGGCGGAGCTGATCGACGCCACCCTGAAGCGCTCCGGCTATCCCGGCTTCGACGAGATGGTCGGCCGCAAGTGGCTGGACGTGTCGCCGTCCTGGGAGGAGCAGCACTTCCTGACCGGGTTCCCGACCAGGTCCGGCCGGTTCGAGTTCGCCGCCGACTGGGAGGCCGTCGGCCCGCTCGGCAAGGGCATCCCGGGCCTGCCCGACCATGTCGACATCATCGACCGGGCGACTCCGGAGAAGCCGTACCGGATGGTGACCGCGCCGGCCCGCAACTACCTGAACACCTCGTTCACCGAGACCCCGACCAGCCGCAAGCGCGAGGCCCGGCCGACGGTGATGGTGCATCCCGACACCGCTTCGGCGCTCGGCTTCGGCGACGGCGACCGGGTGCGGCTCGGCAACGAGCAGGGCTCGGTGGTGCTGCACGCGAAGGTGTTCGACGGGGTGCAGCCGACCACCGTGGTCGTCGAGTCGGTATGGCCGAACGCCGCCTTCGAGGAGGGCATCGGCATCAACGCGCTCACCAGCGCCGACTCGCCGCCGCCTTCCGGCGGCGCGGCGTTCCACGACACCGCGGTGTGGATGCGCAAGGCCTGAACGGCCGCGCCGCCTACCGCCCCAGCTCGTCCCGCACGATCCGCGCGCCCTCGGCCATCGCCTTCAGCTTGGCGAACGCCACGGCGCGCGGCAGGTACTTCATGCCGCAGTCCGGGGCGGCGATCAGGCGCTCGGCCGGCATGTGCTTCAGGGCGGCGCGCAGGCGCCCGGCCACGATCTCGGCGGTCTCCGGCTTCGGGTCGTTCAGGTCGATGACGCCGAGCATGATGCGCTTGCTCGGCAAGGCGGCCAGCGCGGCGGGGTCGAGCCCCGGCTGCGCCGCCTCGATCGAGACGATGTCGGCGGTCGAGGCCTCGAGCTCGGGCAGGAACGAGTAGCCGCTCGGCTTGTCTTTCACGATGGCGGCGTAGCCGAAGCACAGGTGCACGGCGGTGGTGCCCGGCGCGCCCTCGAGCGCCCGGTTGATCGCCGGGACCGCGTAGTCGTGCGCCAGCTTCGGCCGGGCCTGCATCCAGGGCTCGTCCAACTGCACGATGTCGGCGCCGGCGGCGAACAGCTCCATCAGCTCCTCGTTGACGGCGGCGGCGTAGGCCATCGCCAGGTCGGCGTCGTCGGCATAGTGCTCGTTGGAGGCCTGCTGGGTCATGGTGAACGGCCCGGGCAGGGTCACCTTGATCGGCCGGTCGGTCTGCGCCCGCAGGAACTTCACCTCGTCGACGATCACCGGCCGGACCCGGCGGACCGGGCCGACGACCCGCGGCACCAGGGTGGTCTGGCCGTAGCGGCCGATGGTGCTGCCCGGGGTCTCGATGTCGACGCCCTCAAGCGCCGTGGCGAACTGGTTGGAGTAGCTCTCGCGCCCGGCCTCGCCGTCGCCGACGATGTCGATGCCGGCGCGCTCCATGTCGTGCACCGCCAGCACGGTGGCGTCGCGCTGGCCCTCGGCCAGCTGCTCGCCGGACAGCCGCCAGATTCCCTTGGCGCGCAGCCGCGGCACACCGGCCTGCTTCAGCGCCTCGGGGTCGACCAGCCAGCCCGGCTGCGGGTAGCTGCCGACCACCGTCGTCGGCAGCAGCGGCAATGCGGCGATGCGTTCCGTGATCATGCGAAGTCCCTCCCGCGCCTTGCGGTCATGTCGGCTGCTGCCTGTCTATCGGCAAATGGGTCCCGGATGCGTTTCGCCTTCGGCGCCCCGCTCCGGGATGAGGCCATGGAGGTGGATTTCCCACAAGGTCCCTCATCCCGGCCGAAGGGGCACGGCCCCGCAGAGCCGGGACCTATCGGCCAATACGTAATACGGTGACAGTGCACTCAATGCGATGACAGTGCACTCGATCTCGTGTCCGCGAGCGACGGGCTGACGAGCATGGTGTCGAACCCATGAAGATAAGTGCACTGTCACCGGAACCCCCACACCGGAACCCCCATGGAGGTGGATTTCCCACAAGGTCCCTCATCCCGGCCGAAGGGGCATGGCCCCGCAGAGCCGGGACCTATCGGTGGACAGGCGACGGGCGCACGGCCGCTACTCCAGCAGCAGCCCGATCAGCAGGCCGGCAAGCACGGCGGCCAGCACCGGCCAGGCCGGGAAGCGCTGGCGGGCGGACAGCTCGGCGTGGACCCGCAGGCTCTCGGGGTGGACCTTCAGCCCGCCCTCGTCCAGGTGCTGCAGCAGCCGGTCGGCGGCGCGCACCAGGGCCGGCAGGCGGGAGAGGGTGCGGACCACGTCGTCGGCGCCGCGCCCGAGCAGCGCCTCCGGCCCGCGGTTCTCGATCATCCACCGCTCGATCAGCGGCCGGGCCAGCGCCCACATGTTGACGTCCGGGTTCAGCTTCCGGCCGACCCCCTCGGCCACCACCATGGTCTTGTGCAGCAGCAGGAGCTGCGGCTGGGCGCGCATCTCGAAGGTCTCGGCGATCCGCAGCACCTGGCCGAGCAGCCGGGCCACCGAGATCTCGTGCAGCGGCTTGTCCATGACCGGCTCGCCGATCGACCGGCAGGCCTGGGTGAACAGGTCGATCGACTTGCCGGCCGGCACGAAGCCCATGCGGAAGTGGATCTCCGCCACCGCCCGCCAGTCGCCGTTCAGGAACCCGGTCAGGGTGTCGGCCAGGTAGAAGCGGGTGGCCAGGTCGACCCGGCCCATGATCCCGAAATCGACCGGCACCAGGGTGCCGTCCGGCTCGACCAGCATGTTCCCGGGATGCATGTCGGCGTGGAAGAAGCCGTCGCGGAACACCTGGGTGAAGAACACCGCGGCGGCCTTGGCCAGCAGCTCGGTCGGGTCCAGGCCGTGGGCGTGCAGCGACGCCAGGTCGTCGATCCGGCAGCCCTCGACCCAGGCGGTGGTGAGGATCCGCCGGGTCGTCCGGTCCCAGTCGACCGCGGCCACCCGGAAGTCGGAATCGTCCTGGAAGTTCTCCGCCAGCTCGGCCGCGGCCGCGGCCTCGTAGCGCAGGTCGAGCTCGATCTCGACGGTCTCGCGGAACACCCGGACGGTCTCGACCGGGCGCAGCCGCTCGGTCCACGGCAGCATCCGCTCGACCGTCTCGGCGATCCATTCGAACAGGTCGAGGTCGCGGGCCACCGCCGCCTCGATGCCGGGCCGCAGCACCTTGACCGCGACCTCGCGGCCGTCGGCGGTGCGGGCGCGGTGCACCTGGGCGATCGAGGCGGCCGCCACCGGCACCTCGTCGAACCGCGCGAACAACGCGTCGACCGGGGCGCCGAGCTCGGACTCCAGGGTGGCGCGCGCGGTCGCCGGGGCGAACGGCGGCAGCCGGTCCTGCAGCATGGTCAGATCGGCCGAGGCCTGGTCGCCGATCAGGTCGGCGCGGGTCGCCAGCGACTGGCCGAACTTGATGAAGCTGGGGCCGAGCGCCACCAGGGCGGCGGCCAGCCGCTGCCCCCAGCGACCGGCGACCCGCGGGTCGCGCAGCCGCCGGGCGAGCCGGGCGAACAGACCCAGGGCCGGCGCCTCCGCCACCGTCTCCAGCGGCTCCAGCACCCCGTGCCGGGCCATGATCCAGGCGATCCGGATCAGCCGGAACAGGTTGCGCAGGGAGCGGATCATGGGGAGCGGATCATGGCGTTCGCGCCGGGGCCTCAGCCGGGCATGGCTACAACCGCCAGCCGGAGTGGATGGCGGCGATGCCGGCCGACAGGTTGCGCCAGGCGACCTTCTCGAACCCGGCCCGGCGCATGCGCTCGGTCAGGTTCTGCTGGTCCGGGAACCGGCGGATGCTCTCGGCGAGATAGCGGTAGGCGTCCTCGTCGTCGGCCACGACCCGGCCGAGCCAGGGCAGCACCCGGAACGAATAGGCGTCGTACACCGGGTCGAGCCAGGGCTGGGTCGGGCGCGAGAACTCCAGGCACATGAACCGGCCGCCGGGCTTCAGCACCCGCCGCATCTCGGCCAGCGCGGCGTCGATGCGGGTGACGTTGCGCAGCCCGAAGGCGATGGTGACGCGCTCGAACGAGCGGTCGTCGAACGGCAGGCACTCGGCGTTGCCGACCGTCCAGGTGACGGTGGGGTCGCCGCCGGCCTTGTCCAGGCGATCGCGGCCGACGCCGATCATCTCGGCGTTGATGTCGCAGACCGTGACCGGCCCGCCGCCGCGCCTGCGCCAGCGCTGGGCGATGTCGCCGGTGCCGCCGGCCACGTCCAGCAGGCGCTGCGACGGCCGCGGCAGCAGCCAGTCCATCAGCGCGTCCTTCCAGACCCGGTGGATGCCGAGGCTCATCAGGTCGTTCATGCGGTCGTAGTTGCGGGCGACCGAGTCGAACACCCCGCGCACCCGGGCCGCCTTCTCCTCGACCGGCACCTCCTCGAAGCCGAAATCGGTCACCCCGCCGCGGATCTTGCTGTCTTGGGTCATGTCGCCTCCCGGAGCGCGCGGCCCCCCGCCTTCTCGGGCGCCCGGCGGTGCCTATCAAGTCGCTTGGCGCCCGTCGAATCAAGGGATACCGTCGCCGCCATGCCGGAATTGCCCGAAGTAGAGACGGTGATGCGCGGCCTGGCGCCGCGGCTCGAGGGCCGGGTGCTGGCCCATGTGGAGGCGCGCCGCCCGGACCTGCGCTGGCCGCTGCCGCGCGACTTCGCCAGGCGGCTGACCGGCCGCCGGGTGCTCGGCCTGCGCCGGCGCGCCAAGTACATCCTGGTCGACCTGGACGATTCCGTGAGCTGGCTGATCCACCTCGGGATGTCCGGGCGGATGCTGCTGTCGAACGGCGGCGAGCCGGTGCCGGAGAAGCACGACCACGTGGTGCTGCGGACCGACGAGGGCTGGTGGCTGCGGTTCAACGACGCACGGCGCTTCGGGATGATGGATCTGTGGCCGACGGCCGACGTGGAGAACCACCGGCTGCTCGCCGGGATCGGCCCGGAGCCGCTCGGCAACGCGTTCTCCGGGCCGGCGCTCGAGACGGCACTGGAGGGCCGCCACACGCCGATCAAGGCGGCGCTGCTGGACCAGCGGGTGGTCGCCGGGATCGGCAACATCTACGCCTGCGAGGCGCTGTACCGGGCGCGGATCTCGCCGAAGCGGCTGGCGCTGAACGTGCGCGGCGGCCGCGCCGAGGCCCTGGCGGCGGCGGTCGGCGACGTGCTGCGCGACGCCATCGCGGCCGGCGGCTCGTCGCTGCGCGACCACCGCCAGACATCGGGCGAGCTCGGCTACTTCCAGCACACCTTCCGGGTCTACGACCGCGAGGGCGAGCGCTGTCCGACCGAGGGCTGCCGGGGTACCGTGCGGCGGATCGTCCAGACCGGCCGCTCGACTTTCTATTGTCCGTCATGTCAGCGGTGAGGTAGAAGCCCCGGGCCATGAGCACGCCGCACCGGCTCCTCGCGCGTCTCGTCGGACCCCTCGTCATCGGGGCCGGCCTGCTGTGGGGGGCGGCGCCCGCGCCGGTCCGCGCGGACGCCTTCGTCGATGGATTCGAGGATCTTCCGCTGATGCCGGGACTGCGCAACGTCCCGGCCGCCAGCGTGAGCTTCGACGCCGCGGTCGGCCGCATCGTGGTCGCCTTCGCCGAAGGCGGGGTGCGCATGCCGGCCGTGCGCGCCTTCTACGAAGAGACACTTCCGCAGCTCGGCTGGTCGCCCGACGGCGCCGGCCGCTGGACGCGGGAGGGAGAGGTTCTGACCGTGGATACGGTGGTCGAGGGCGACGGCCTGGTGGTCCGTTTCGAACTCGCGCCACGCTGAAACCGAATTGTCCCTGGTTCCGGCCGCCGGCGGCGGCTCTGGAGAGGAGCAGCAACGATGCCTTACGAGACGATCCTGGTGGAGCGCCGCGGGAAGGTCGGCGTGATCACGCTGAACCGCCCGAAGGCGCTGAACGCCCTGTCGTCGGTCCTGATGGACGAGCTGGCCCGCGGCCTCGACGAGCTCGAGGCCGACGACGCGATCGGCTGCCTGGTGCTGACCGGCAGCGAAAAGGCGTTCGCCGCCGGCGCCGACATCAAGGAGATGCAGGACAAGTCCTACATGGACGTCTACAAGGCGGACTTCATCACCGCCCGCTGGGAGCACATCACCCGGATCCGCAAGCCGGTGGTCGCCGCGGTCGCCGGCTACGCGCTCGGCGGCGGCTGCGAGCTGGCGATGATGTGCGACTTCATCATCGCCGCCGACACCGCCAAGTTCGGCCAGCCGGAGATCACCATCGGCACCATCCCGGGTTCCGGCGGCACCCAGCGCCTCACCCGCTTCGTCGGCAAGTCGAAGGCGATGGACATGTGCCTGACCGGCCGGATGATGGACGCCCAGGAGGCCGAGCGTGCCGGGCTGGTCAGCCGGGTCGTGCCGGCCGCCGAGCTGATGGACGAGGTCATCAAGGTGGCCGAGCGGATCGCCGACATGTCGCGGCCGATGGTCATGATGGCCAAGGAGTCGGTCAACCGGGCCTACGAGACCACGCTCAGCGAGGGCGTGCGCTTCGAGCGCCGGCTGTTCCATTCGACCTTCGCGACCGAGGACCAGAAGGAAGGCATGGCGGCCTTCGTCGAGAAGCGCCAGCCGGCCTTCAAGCACAGCTGACCGGTTCCTGTCCCCGGCGCCCGCGGCACGACGCGGCGGGTGCCACCCACCACGGTTGACGCGGATCGGGCGTGGCGCTATAAGGCGCGCCTTCCGCATATCGCCGGCCATTCGAGAGACACCATGGCGCATCACAAGTCGGCCAAGAAGCGCATTCGTCGCAATGCGCACCGCTTCGAGATCAACCACGCGCGCATCTCGCGCATCCGCACCTTCGTGAAGAAGGTCGAGAAGGCCATCGCGTCCGGTGACGAGACCGCCGCGAAGTCGGCGTTCGCGGAGGCGCAGCCGGAGATGCATCGCGGGGTGTCCAAGGGCGTCCTGCACCGCAACACGGTGGCGCGCAAGCTGTCGCGCCTGAACGCCCGGATCAAGGCGCTCGGCGCCTGACACCGGGCGGCTGCGGCCGCCAGGAGATCCGCATTGTCAGGGCCGTCGGATTCCGGCGGCCCTTTCGTGTGCCTGCCACCCGGATCGTGGCGGCCCGGCGCGACGGCTTCACCCCGCCGTCCGCGTGTTACGGAAATGGGTCATCCGCTAAGTCGCGCGAGCCGAAGCGCTTTCGCCGCCGGTTGCCGAGTTGCGGCGATTCGCTCGACATCGGTTCAACATCAGAGCGCAAAGCGTTGAATCGAGTTTCATCTGGATAAGTCAACTTGCGATTCAGCGCGGCAGGCCGAAAAAAATTGGTCATCTAACGGCCGAGTCTGTTGCGTCGGCCAGGGGGGGCGAGTAACTTACCGGCCTTGGCGCAAACCGGTGGTTACTGCAAGTCGTAAAGGAAAAAATGCAGTACTCACGCGATGCGTTTGTGCGAAATCTTACGATGGTCTGGGTATCGTCTGCGTTCCGGCCCTGTAGTCTATAGGTTCCGGCGTTGACGGGGCGGTGCGGCGCGAGCTGCGTCGAACGGGGCAGGTTTGTACATGGCTCGGCGTCGAACGGGGGGTTCGGCTCGGGTTCCAGGCCGGTCGGAGACAAGGGAACGGGCGGACGCCCGGGAGACGCGAGGGGCGAACTGTGACAACGGACAATGGCTTGGGGAGCCAGACCGGGGACGTGCGGAACAATCGTGGCGCGGCGGGCAACGCCGCCCAGACCCGAGAGGGAGGCACGTGGGATGTTTGATCGCGACGGCGGGGCAGAGCTTGCGACCCGTTGGGCGCGAGTGCGGGGGCGCTTGCGTGCCGAGTGCGGCGAGACCGTTTATCGGAACTGGCTGCGATCGCTGACCCTGGTGCGCCGGGACGGCTCGACGGTGGTGCTGTCGGTGCCGAGCCGGGTGGTCCGCGACCGGGTCACCAACCAGTACGGCGACCGGCTGCGCGCCCTGTGGAGCGACGAGGATCCGGCGGTGCAGACCGTCGAGGTCCTGGTGTCCGCCGGGGCCGGGGCGGTTGCCGAGGCCGGCGCGACGGCGTCCCGGGCGGCAGTCCGCCCGCCGGCGGCCCGGGTCGCCGCCGACAGGCGCGCCGAGGACGAGCCCGAGGACGCGGCGCCGGAGGCACCGGTGGTGCTCCGGGCCGTCGAGCCGACCGAGGCGCTGAGCGCGCCGCTCGACCCGCGCTTCACCTTCAACAACTTCGTGGTCGGCAAGCCGAACGAACTGGCGTTCGCGGCGGCGCGGCGGGTGGCCGAGAGCGAGACCGTGCCGTTCAACCCGCTGTTCCTGTACGGCGGGGTCGGACTCGGCAAGACCCACCTGATGCATGCCATCGCCTGGAACCTGCGGGAGAAGCATCCGCAGCGGCGGGTGCTGTACATGTCCGCCGAGAAGTTCATGTACCAGTTCATCCGGGCGCTGCGCTTCAAGGACACGGTGGCGTTCAAGGAGCAGTTCCGCTCGGTCGACGTGCTGATGATCGACGACGTCCAGTTCATCAGCGGCAAGGACTCGACCCAGGAGGAGTTCTTCCACACCTTCAACGCCCTGGTGGACCAGAACCGGCAGGTCATCATCTCCGCCGACAAGTCGCCGAACGACCTTGACGGGCTGGAGGAACGGCTGCGCTCGCGGCTCGGCTGGGGGCTGGTGGCGGACATCCACCCGACCACCTACGAGCTGCGGCTCGGCATCCTGCAGTCGAAGGCCGAGAAGCTGGAGACCGCGATCCCGCCGAAGGTGCTGGAGTTCCTGGCCCACAAGATCTCCTCCAACGTCCGCGAGCTGGAGGGCGCGCTCAACCGCATCGTCGCGCACTCCACCCTGGTCGGCCGCGCGATCACCCTGGAGAGCACCCAGGAGGTCCTGCACGACCTGCTGAAGGCCAACGATCGGCGGATCACCATCGAGGAGATCCAGCGCAAGGTCGCCTCGCACTTCAACATCCGCATCGCCGACATGCACTCGGCCCGGCGCTCGCGCTCGATCGCCCGGCCACGGCAGATCGCCATGTACCTCGCCAAGCAGCTGACCCAGCGGTCGCTGCCGGAGATCGGCCGCAAGTTCGGCGGGCGCGACCACACCACGGTGATGCACGCGGTCAAGAAGGTCGACGAGCTGCGGGCGGCCGACCGGCATTTCGACGAGGACGTCGACATGCTCCGGCGGATGCTCGAGAGCTGACGCGGGGGCGGTTTCCGGAGCCGTTTCGGGGGTGCTTCCGGGGGCACTTCCGACAGCCTGAAAACTGGCCCTGCGGCGGGCGTTTCGTGCTATAAAATCCGTGACGATTCGCCCCGTGACGGGTATGCCTTTCCGCCGCCCTTCGCCGGGCGGCGGAGGCGTCCCCGAGACCATCCGAAAGGCCCGAGCGAGCCCATGAAGATCACCATCGACCGCGCGGCCCTGCTGAAGCCGCTCGCCCACGTCCAGAGCGTCGTCGAGCGTCGCAACACCATCCCGATCCTGGCCAACGTGCTGCTGCGTGCCGGCGACGGGACGCTGTCGCTGACCGCCACCGACATGGACCTGGACGTGGTCGAGAGCGTCGGCTGCTCGGTCGACCAGGCCGGCCAGACCACGGTGCCGGCGCACACCCTGTACGAGATCGTCCGCAAGCTGCCGGACGGCTCGGAGGTGGAGCTGACCGCCAACGGCGACAGCGGCCGCATGGCGATCCGGGCCGGGCGCTCGAACTTCTCGCTGCCGACCCTGCCGGTCGAGGAGTTCCCGGCGCTGTCCGGCGACACCCTGCCGACCGGCTTCGTGCTGTCGGCGGCCGACGCCAAGACCCTGATCGACCGCACCCGGTTCGCTATCTCCACCGAGGAGACCCGCTACTACCTCAACGGCATCTTCCTGCACGAGACCAAGGCCGGCGACATGCCGGTGCTGCGCGCCGTCGCCACCGACGGCCACCGGCTGGCGCGGGTGCAGATGCCGCTGCCGGCCGGTGCCGCCGGCATGCCGGCGGTGATCGTGCCGCGCAAGGCGGTGCAGGAAATCCGCAAGCTGATCGAGGAGACCGACGGCGACGTCCAGGTCTCGCTGAACGACAACAAGCTGCGGGTCGCCTTCGAGACGACGGTGCTGACCACCAAGCTGATCGACGGCACCTTCCCGGACTACGAGCGGGTGATCCCGTCCGGCAACGACAAGCTGCTCCGGGTCGAGAGCTCCAGCTTCAAGCGCGCGGTCGACCGGGTCGCCACCATCTCTACCGAGAAGTCGCGCTCGGTGAAGCTTAGCCTGGCCAGCGGCACGCTCACCCTGTCGGCCAACAGCCCGGACAACGCGCAGGCGACCGAGGAAGTCGACGTCGACTACGGGTCGGCGCCGATCGAGATCGGCTTCAACTCCCGCTACCTGCTGGACATCGCCGACCAGATCGACGACGGCAGCAAGGCGGTGTTCGCCATGGCCGACGCGGCGTCGCCGACCGTGGTCACCGACGAGGGCGACGACGGCGCGCTCTACGTCCTCATGCCGATGCGGGTGTGACCGGCCGCGTGACCGCCCGACCCCTCATGGCCGAACCGTCGGCCGGCCCGGCGCCGCGCCGGCTCGCGGTGCGTCGTCTCAGCCTGACGCGGTTCCGCAACTACGCCGCGGCGACGCTCGATGTCGACGGCCCGGCGGTGGTGCTGGCCGGGCCGAACGGCGCCGGCAAGACCAACCTGCTGGAGGCGGTGTCGTTCCTGGCGCCCGGCCGCGGCCTGCGCCGCGCCCGGCTGTCCGATGTCGACCGCGCGGTGCCGGGCGAGCCGGCGCCGGATACCGCCTGGGCGGTGGCGGCCCGCCTCGACGGCAAGCTCGGCGAGGTGGCGATCGGCACCGGCCGCGACCCGGAGGCCGAGGGCGAGCGCCGGCTGGTCCGGATCGACGGGGTGCCGGCCAAGAGCCAGGCGGCACTCGGCGATCACGTCACGGTGTCCTGGCTGACCCCGGCGATGGACCGGCTGTTCCTGGAGGGGGCGTCAGGCCGGCGCCGGTTCCTGGACCGCCTGGTGTTCGCCTTCGACCCGGAACACTCGACCCGGGTGAACGGCTACGAGCACGCCTGGCGCGAGCGCAACCGCCTGATCAGGGACGCGGTGCGCGATCCCGCCTGGTACGCCGCGCTGGAGGAGACCCTGGCGGCGTCCGGCGTGGCGGTCGCCGCGGCCCGGGCCGCGCTGGTGGCCCGGCTGAACCGGGTCTGCGCCGGGACCGAGGCACCGTTCCCGGCCGCCGCCCTGCGGCTGGACGGCACCGTCGACCGCTGGCTCGAGGAGGCGCCGGCGCTCGACGTCGAGGAGCGGTTGCGGGCCACCCTCGCGGCCGGGCGCCGTCCCGGCGCGCCCGAGGCCGAGGGACCGCACCGCAGCGACCTGGCGGTCCGGCACGTCGCGAAGGACATGCCGGCCGAGCGCTGCTCGACCGGCGAGCAGAAGGCGCTGCTGGTCGGGATCGTGCTGGCGCACGCCCGGCTGCAGGCGGTCGACGAAGGGGCCGCGCCGATCCTGCTGCTCGACGAGGTGGCGGCCCATCTCGACGACCGCCGCCGGGCCGCGCTGTTCGAGGCCGTGCTGGCGCTCGGCGGGCAGGCCTGGCTGACCGGGACCGACCGGGACGTGTTCGCCCCGATCGCCGACCGGGCGCAGATTTTGGAGGTGACGGACGGGCGCCTGGCGCCGGCCGGCATCGTCGGATTCCGAGGAGAGACATCCAATGGCTGACGAGATCCTTCCCGAGGACGCGTCCCCGGACGGGAGCGGCGGATCCAACGGCTATGGCGCCGAGTCGATCAAGGTGCTGCGCGGGCTCGACGCCGTGCGCAAGCGTCCGGGCATGTACATCGGCGACACCGACGACGGCTCCGGCCTGCACCACATGGTCTACGAGGTGGTCGACAACGCCATCGACGAGGCGCTGGCCGGCTACTGCGACGCCGTCAGGGTCACCCTGAACGGCGACGGTTCGGTCACGGTGTCCGACAACGGGCGCGGCATCCCGGTCGACATCCACGCCGAGGAGGGGGTGTCGGCGGCCCAGGTCATCATGACCCAGCTGCACGCCGGCGGTAAGTTCGACCAGAACTCCTACAAGGTCTCCGGCGGCCTGCACGGGGTCGGCGTGTCGGTGGTGAACGCGCTGTCGGAGATCCTGGATCTGCGGATCTGGCGGGACGGCAGGGAGCACTTCATGCGGTTCCGCCACGGCGAGCCGGAAGCCGACCTCGCGGTCGTCGGCCCGTCGGGCCAGACCGGAACCGAGGTCACGTTCAAGCCGTCGGCCGCCACCTTCACCATGGTGGAGTTCGACTTCGCCACCCTGGAGCACCGGCTGCGCGAGCTGGCGTTCCTGAACTCCGGCGTGCGGATCGTGCTGACCGACGAGCGCACCGCCGAGCCGAAGACCGTGGAGATGTTCTACGAGGGCGGCCTGGAGGCCTTCGTGAAGTACATCGACCGGGCCCGGCACGCCCTGCACCCGACCCTGATGATGGGCGGCGAGCGCGACGGCATCACGGTCGAGGTGGCGATGGAGTGGACCGACTCCTACCACGAGACCATGCTGTGCTTCACCAACAACATCCCGCAGAAGGACGGCGGCACCCACCTGGCCGGGTTCCGCGCCGCCCTGACGCGGCAGGTCAACAGCTACGCCCAGGCCTCCGGCATCGCCAAGAAGGAGAAGGTCAGCCTGTCCGGCGACGATGCCCGCGAAGGCTTGACCTGCGTGCTGTCGGTCAAGGTGCCGGACCCGAAGTTCTCGTCCCAGACCAAGGACAAGCTGGTGTCGTCCGAGGTCAAGCCGGTGGTCGAGAGCATCGTCGCCGACAAGCTCGACCAGTGGTTCGACGAGCATCCGGCCGACGCCAAGCGGGTGGTCGCCAAGGCCTACGAGGCGGCGGCGGCGCGCGAGGCCGCCCGCAAGGCGCGCGAGCTGACCCGCCGCAAGGGCGCGCTCGACATCGCCAACCTGCCCGGCAAGCTGGCCGACTGCCAGGAGCGCGACCCGGCCAAGGCCGAGCTGTTCCTGGTCGAGGGCGACAGTGCCGGCGGCTCCGCCAAGCAGGGCCGCGACCGCAAGACCCAGGCGATCCTGCCGCTGCGCGGCAAGATCCTGAACGTCGAGCGGGCCCGCTTCGACAAGATGCTGTCGAGCCAGGAGATCGGCACCCTGATCGCGGCACTCGGCACCAGTATCGGGCCCGAGGAGTTCGACATCTCGAAGATCCGCTACCACCGGATCATCATCATGACGGACGCCGACGTGGACGGCAGCCACATCCGCACCCTGCTGCTGACTTTCTTCTTCCGGCAGATGCCGGAGCTGCTGGAGCGCGGCTACCTGTACATCGCCCAGCCGCCGCTGTACCGGGTCAAGCGCGGCAACGAGGAGACCTACCTCAAGGACGACCGGGCGCTGGAGCGGTTCCTGATCGACGAGGGCACCAAAGGGGCGGTGCTGAGCCTCGCCTCCGGCGCCCAGATCGCCGGTACCGACCTGGCGACCCAGGCCGAGCGGGCCCGCCAGGCCAAGCACCTGATCGAGCCGCTGGCCCGCCGCCTCGGCAGCAGCATCCTGGTCGAGCAGGCGGCGGTCGCCGGCACGCTCGGCACCGGGCTGCTGGCCGATGTCGAGCAGGCGACCGCCGCCGCGGGGTATCTCGCCCGGCGGCTGGACGCCCAGTTCGAGGAGCACGAGCGCGGCTGGTCCGGGCGGTTCGAGGAGACCGAGACCGGGCCGGCCCTGGTGTTCGAGCGTACCCTGCGCGGCGTCACCGAGCGCTACCGGCTCGACGGCGCCTTCCTGAAGACCCCGGAGGCGCGGGCGCTGGACGAGCGGGCCGGTGAGCTGCAGGAGCTGTTCGCCAAGCCGGCGACCCTGGAGGCCAAGGACGGGCCGCGCACCGTGTACGGCCCGGTCGGCCTGATCGAGGCGGTGTTCGCGATCGGCCGCAAGGGCCTGACGGTCAACCGCTACAAGGGCCTCGGCGAGATGAACCCGGAGCAGCTCTGGGAGACCACGCTGGATCCCGACCGCCGTACCCTGCTGCAGGTCAAGGTCGCCCACGCCGACGAGGCCCAGGAGGTGTTCTCGACCCTCATGGGCGACGTCGTCGAGCCGCGCCGCGAGTTCATCCAGCAGAACGCCCTCAAGGTCGCCAATCTCGACGTCTAGGCCACGCGGCCGCCTCGTAACCATGCGTTAACGTCGGCATTCCACAATATCGTCCGGCTCCCGTCGGCGGGATACTCGATGCCGACGGAGCCGGGCGTTGCAGGGCAGTGCCGGACACGGGTTGCGCCGGGTGGGACGACGGTATGGCTGCAGGACTGCGGGACTGGTTGGCGAGGCATCGGGTCGCCGCGCCCGCGCCGGGATGGCTCGCGAGACCGCCGGTGCGGATGGCCGCGGTCGTCGGCCTGGCGGTGATCTTCCTGACCCTGATCACGCTCCACGACCAGGAACTGCGGCGCGAGCGCAACGCCCACGCCTATCTCCTGACCAACAACAACTGGGCGGTCGGCCAGCTCGCCTACGAGCTGGAACGGTTCCTGGGGTCGCTCGACCGATTCATGCTGGGCGAACCGGACACCGACCGCGAGGCGCTGTCGACCCGGTTCGAGCTGCTGTGGAGCCGGATCCCGGTACTGCTGCACGGCGACCAGACCCAGGAGGTCCGCAAGGTCGCGGGCGCGGCGGAGCTGCTGGACGGCCTGATGGCGACGCTCCGGTCGCTCGATCCGGAGGTGGCGGCGCTTCGGCGCGGCGACCGCGACCGGTACCTGAGGATCCACGAGGCCCTGACGGCCTGGCGGCCGGCCGTCCAGAATCTGACGCAGGAGGTCTACTACGGCGAGCACTTCCGTCAGCTCGCGGAGGAGACCCGGGCCGGGTACCGGCGGGCCGAGCTGTACCAGTGGGCGATCCTCCTGGTGGTCGTGGTGCTGACGGCGTTTCTCGGCGCCGAGGTGCTGCTGAGCAGCCGGCGGGCCCGCAACGAGATCGGTGCCAGGCTGGCGGCCGAGGCGGCGAACCTGGCGAAGTCGAACTTCCTGGCGACCGTCAGCCACGAGCTGCGAACGCCGCTGAACGCCATCATGGGGTTCGCGGAGATCCAGGAGCGCCAGATCTTCGGTCCGCTGCCGGAGCGCTATCACGGGTATTCGCGCGACATCCACACCAGCGCCGCCCATCTCCTCAGCGTGCTCGACGCGATCCTCGACATGGCCCGCATCGACTCCCGGCGGATCGTGCTGGACGAGGAGGCGTTCGACCCGGCCGCCGCGGTGCAGACGGCGGTCCGGATGATCGCCGCGGACAGCGAGCGAAACGGCATCACCCTGGCCGTCGACGTCCAGGCGACCGGCGTCTCGCTGTTCGCTGACCAGCGGATGTTCCGCCAGATCCTGCTGAACCTCCTGGCGAACGCCGTCAGGTTCACGCCCCGGGACGGCAGGATCGAGGTCTGGCTGGGGCGTGACGGCCCGGGCCTCGCGCTGCGGGTCCGGGACACCGGGATCGGGATCCCGCCCGAGGCGGTGCCGCGGGTCACCGAGGCGTTCTTCCAGGCCGACCAGTCGCACGCCCGCCGCCACCAGGGTACCGGCCTCGGCCTGTCGCTGGTCAAGGGCTTCGCCGAGCTGCACGAGGGCTCGGTGGCCATCGACAGCGAAGTCGGGCGCGGCACGGTGGTCACCGTCGTGTTCCCGGAAGCGCGGGTCCTGGGCGGCGCGTCGGCCGCGGCCTAGGTCGGCGGTGGATGCACGGTGCCGGCGGTGAAGCTGGCGGGCCGGGGCGGGGTCTGCGATCCTGCTGCCGGCGTGCCGCCGGCCGGCGTCGCGCCGATACCGGACACCGGCGGAACCCATGGCCGACATCCTGACCATCTTCTCGGGGCTCGACCTGCTCGCCTTGGCCCTGTTCCTGCTGGCCTGGGCCGGCTACGAGGGGTTCGTGGCGGTGTCGATCCGGCGCGGCGACAACCTGCCGGCCCGGATGCAGGTCTGGCGCGAGCGCTGGATGCGCTCGGCGGTCGGTCGCGACAACCGGATCCTCGACGTCCAGATCCTGCAGTCGCTGACCGGCAACTCGGCGTTCCTGGCCTCCACCGCGATCTTCGTGATCGGCGGCCTGGCCGCCGCGCTCGGGGCCTCGGCCGACGTGGTGGAGGTGCTCAACGGCTTCGACTACTTCGCCACCACCAGCCAGAACCGGTTCGGCTTCAAGGTGGCGCTGATGATCCTGATCTTCACCCACGCCTTCTTCCGGCTGGCGTGGTCGATGCGCCTGCACAACAACGCCGGCGTGGTGCTCGGGGCGATCCCGCAGCCCGGCGACGGCGACCCCGCGGTCGCCCGGTCGCGCGCGGCGGTGGCGGCCCGCCTGGTCTCGCTGGCCGCCCGCCACTACAACGGCGGCATGCATTCCTATTATTTCGGGCTGGCCGCGTGCGCGTGGTTCCTGCACCCGGCGGGGCTGGTGGCGGCGACCGCCTGGGTGGTCGCGATCCTGTACCGGCGCGAGTTCCGGTCGCGGGCGCACGCGGCGCTGGCGATCGTCGAAGGAGAATGACGGCCGGTGGAGTCCCGCTGGACGGCGCGCCGGTCAGGCGGCCTCGGCGCGCGCCTCGTGGCCGAGGATGGTCATCCGGATCAGGTCGGCGACCAGTCTGAACTCGGGCTCCCGGACGCTGCCGATCTCGGCGCGCGCGGCGATCTCCTCGAGGGACGTCTGCTCGGTCTCCGGCGTCATGGCGGTCTCCTTGCTGCCGACCGACACTGTGCCGAAGGAATCGTAAACGCCGAGTCAACCCAAGTGGTTAACGGCCGCCCGCCGGTGGCGTTCCGAGCCGCAGCCTCAGTTCGGCGATGCCGGGATCGTCCGGCACCAGGCGGCGCTCGAAGCCGAGCTTCTCGCACAGCGCCAGCATGCGCCGGTTCTCGGTCATCACGGTGCCGTGCAGGACGGCGATCCCGCGGTCCCGCGCGTAGCCGATCAGGTCGGACATCAGCCGCTCGCCGAGCCCGCGCTTCTGGCGGTCGGTCCGGACCAGCACCGCGAACTCGGCGGTCTCGCCCTCCGGGTCCTCGGCCAGCCGCGAGACTCCGAGCAGCTCGCCGTCCTCGACGGCGACGAACGCCATCTCGCGGCCGTAGTCGATCTGCGTGAGGCGGGCGGCGGATTCGTGGCTGAGCTGCCGGATCGGCGCGAAGAACCGCAGCCTCAGGTCCTCCTGCGACGACCGCGCCAGCATCCCGGCGATCCCGGGCTCGTCCTCCGGCCGGATCGGCCGCACGCTCACGGTCGAGCCGTCCTCCAGCACCGCCTGGTGCGCCAGATGGCCGGGATAGGGCCGGATCGCCGGCGGGGCGGCGTCGACCGCCGGGGCGACCCGGATCCGGGCGTCCAGGGCCATGGCGCCCGATGCCCCGGCGAGCAGCGGGTTGATGTCGAGCTCGGCGATCTCCGGGAGGTCGAGCGCGAGCTGCCCGACCCGCTCCAGCACCCGCTGGATCGCCTCCAGGTCGGCGGCCGGCCGGTCGCGGTAGCCGCGCAGCAGGTCGTGCACGCGGGTCTGGCCGATCAGGTCCTGGGCCAGTACCGAGTTCAGCGGCGGCAGGGCGATCGCGCTGTCGCGCACCACCTCGACCTCGACCCCGCCCTTGCCGAACAGGATGGTCGGCCCGAACACCGGATCGCGGTGCACGCCGACGATCAGCTCGTGGGCGTGCGGCATCGCGGCCATCTCCTGGACCGTGAAGCCGTCGACCGTGGCACCGCCGCTGCGCTCGGCGACCGTCGCCAGCATGGCCTCGGCGGCGGCCTTCACGGCGGCGTCGCCTTCCAGGCCGAGCCGGACCCCGCCGACGTCGGATTTGTGGCTGATCGCACGGCTCAGGATCTTCAGCGCCACCGGCCCGCCGATCCGCCCGGCGGCACGGCCGGCCTCCGCCGGGGTGGCGGCCGTCAGGGTCCGGACGACCGGGATCCCGTAGGCCTCCAGCACCTGGTCGGCCTCCGGCTCGGTCAGCATCTCGCGGCCTTCGGCGGCGACCGCGCCGAGCACCGCGCGCGCCGCCTCGACCGCCGGCGCCGTCCACTCGTGCAGCGGCTGCGGGGTCTCCATCAGCAGGGTCTGGTGGCGGCGGTAGCGGACCAGGTGCATGAAGCCGCGCACCGCCTGCTCCGGCGTCTCGTAGCTGGGGATCCGGGCCTCGGCGAACATCCGGCGGGCCTCGGCGGCGGCGCCGTCGCCGAGCCAGCTGGTCAGGACCGGCGGTCGCGGCCGTTTGGCCCCGGCCCCCCTGACCACGTCGAGGGTGGCGCGCGCCGCCTCCCGGCTGTCGGCGATTGCGGTCGGGCAGTTCAGCACAAGGACGGCGTCGGTGCCGGGGTTCTCGAGCACCGCGGCGACCGCCTCGGCGTAACGCGAGCCGGGCGCGTCGCCGATGATGTCGACCGGGTTGCCGCGCGACCAGGTGGCCGGCAGGCAGGCGTCGAGCCGCCCGATCGTCTCCGGCGTCAGGGTGGCGAGGGTGCCGCCGGCGTCGGACAGCGCCTCGGTCGCGAGCACCCCGATGCCGCCGCCGTTGCTGACGATCGCCAGCCGGTCGCCGACGATCCGCGGGCCGTAGGCCAGGGATTCGACGGCGTCGAACAGCTCGTCCATCGAGAACACCCGCAGCATGCCGGCCCGGCGGAACGCCGCGTCGTAGACCGCGTCGGAACCGGCGAGCGCGCCGGTATGCGAGGCGGCGGCGCGTGCCGCCGCGGCGGTGCGGCCGGACTTCACGACGATCACCGGCTTGGCTCGCGCCGCGGCCCGGGCCGCCGACATGAACTTCGGCGCGTGGGTGATCGACTCGACGTACAGCAGGATCGCGCGGGTCTTGGAGTCGGCGAGCAGGAAGTCGAGCATGTCGCCGAAATCGACGTCGGCCATGTTGCCGAGCGACACCAGGTGGCTGAACCCGATGCCGCGGTGGGTGGCCCAGTCCAGCACCGCGGTGACCACCGCGCCGGACTGGCTGACGAACGCGATGTCGCCGGACTTCGGCTGCATGTGCGCGAAGCTGGCGTTCAGGCCGATGCCGGGGACCAGGATCCCGACGCAGTTCGGCCCGACGATGCGCATCAGGTGCGGCCGGCCGGCGTCCAGGATCGCCTGTGTCAGCCGGCGGCCCTCCTCGCTGCGGGTCTCGGAGAAACCGGCGGTTATCACCACGGCCGCCTTGGTGCCGCGCCGGCCGAGCGTGTCGACGATGCCGGGCACGGTCTCCGGCGGCGTGCAGATCACCGCGAGGTCGGGGGCGAACGGCAGGGAGTCGACGTCCGGGTAGGCCAGGGTCGCGCCGATCGCGGTAGCGTGCGGGTTGACCGGCAGGACCGGCCCCTCGAAGCCGCCGGACAGCAGGTTGCGCGACAGCACCCGGCCGACCGAGCGCTCGCGGTTGCTGGCGCCGATCACGGCGACCGAGGCGGGATGGAACATGCGGTCGAGGTTGCGGATCGACATGGCTCGCCTCGCTCTCCCAAGCGCTGGCCGGCCGCGTCCGGGACCGGCGATGTTGCGTCGCAACATGAGAGGCCCGGCGCCGAACCGCAAGCCCGGCGCGCGAGAAAGTTCGGCGATCCGCCGGCCGTCCGGCGCGGCGGTGCCGGCCGTCCAGGCTACACGATCACCCGGCCGAGAATATCGAGCAGCGGCTTGAGGGTCTCGGCCGTCATCCGCCGGCCCTCGGCGTTGCGGGTGCGCTGCTCCCACACCGAGACGCCGTGGTTGAGGGCCGAGATCGACGCGGCGATGTCCCAGAACAGGGTGCTGGAGTCGCGCAGGAAGTCGATGAACGGGCGGGCGTCGCCGCCGCGCACGAACAGCTCCTCGTAGCCCTGGTTGTACAGCCGCAGGATCTCCGAGCTGTTCTGCAGGTGGCGGGCGAGCGCGCCGGCGACGTCGCGGGCGGACTCGGCCAGGGCCTGGCGCAGGTCCGGCTTGACGTAGTCGGTCGGCGTCGCCTTGCCGTGCAGCCAGTCGGCGAAGCCGAGCAGCGTTCGCTGGCTGCGCTTGTACTGGAACTCGTAGTACGTGACGCCCTTCCAGGAGTAGTAGATCTCGCCGGCCTGCCGCGGGTCGACCCGGAACGCGTCGGTGATCGGCTTCAGGTAGTCGAGGTCGCGGGCCTCCCAGAGCTTCATGATGAACTGCTCGCTGGTCTGGGCGGCGTTCGGTGCGGACGGATCGACCACGCGCTCGGTGATCGGCCGGAACTTGTTCAGGATGTAGCGCTTGATGTCCTGGAACTCGGTCTCGGAGATCGAGAAATAGGCCTCGGGCACCGCCATGTCCTCGAGGGCGACGCGGTCCTTCAGCAGGAACGGGTCGAGCGACGGAAGGTCCTCGATCAGGTCGAGCAGGCGCAGGTCGCGGCGCACGGCGTCGCTGTCGGCACGCGCGTCGAAGCCGGTCGCGTCCAGCAGTGCCTGGAAGCGGCTCCGGCCGCCGAGCTCGAAGCTGGCGCCGCCGTCGCCGATACTGTCGGCATCGTACGGGACGTAGACCACGGTCGCGATGTCGCCCTTCTCGACCCGGACCCTGGAATCCAGGGTGATGGTCCGGAGCTGACCGTTCTCCAGGATCTCGGCCGACGTCGTCAGCGGCGACGACGGCGGCGGCGCGTACTCCTTGGGACGCTTGACGAACACCACCCGGTTCAACGCGCGGTGGCGGAACAGCAGCCGTTCGGGCGGCGGGGCGCCGGTCGCGCGGGCCTCCTCCTCGAGCCGGCGGGTGATCTCCGCCGCGTTCAGGATTCGACTGGCGCCGGAATTCAGGGTCTCGCGCAGCGAGTGGTCGACGTCGGACATCGGGTCGGCGACCAGATTGTGTTCGGCATGAAACCATGCTTTCACACCGTGGTGTGCGCTGCAACGGGCGCCGAGCCGGTCGACGAGCCCCGGGGCACCGGCCGCGAAGAGGGGGAAGCCATGGCATCGACGGGGGGCGGCAGGGTGCGTCGACGAACCGTGCTCGGCTTCGCCGCGCTGGCGGCCGCCGGTTTCGGGGCATCGCCCGCGCTGGCCGGGCCGCCTGCCGTGTTCGAGGGCCGGCCGACCCTAGTGATCGTCTACGAGACCACGCCGAACCCGCCGCGCCACCTCGGTGTCGGGACCGCGATCGACTGGGACAGGCCGGGGCTGACGGTCGAGCTGCTGAAGCGGGTCGGCGAGCGGCTGCAGGTGAACCTGGCGTTCAAGCGGGTGCCCTGGAAGCGCGGGCTGCTGATGCTGGAGACCGGCGAGGCCGACGGCATCTTCCATTCGAGCTACGTCGCCGAGCGCGAGTCGATCGGGGTCTACCCGAAGACCGCCGCCGGCCGGCCGGACCAGGGCCGGGCGCTGTTCAGCCAGTCGTACTCGCTGTTCGTCACCAGGGGCTCGACGGTCACCTGGGACGGAACCGCCATCGGCGGCCTGGCGGGCCGGCCGGTCGGCGCCACCGCCGGCTACTCGGTGATCGCCGACATGGAGCGGCTCGGCGTGCCGGTCGAGCCCGGCCGGGCGCCGGAGCTCAACCTGGCCAAGCTGGCGCAGGGGCGGCTGGCCGCCTGCGCGGAGCTCGAGAATCTCGCCGGCGAGATCATCCGGCGCGACCCGGTGCAGTACGCGTCGGTCGTCAAGCTGGAGCCGCCGCTGGTCACCAAGCCATACTACCTCATGCTGTCCCGCCAGTTCCTGATGCGCGACCCCGGCCTCGCCAATGCCGTCTGGAGCGCGATCCCCGAGGTCAGGGCGTCCCGCGGGTTCCGCGAGCTGGAGACGCTGTATGCCGATGGCGGCTGAGGGATGACGCGGATGGGCATGGAGGGCGGGTCCGGCGATGCCGGCGTGGTGCGCCAGCCGGTCACCCGGAAGCTGTTCCGGGCCGCGTTCCTGCTGTATCTCGGCGCCGCCGTCGCGATCACCGCGGCCTTCGTCGCGGAGGCGTGGCTGTCGGCGCGCGGCGACCTCAAGCGCGAGTTGTCGATCTACCGGCGGATCCTGGAAGAGGCCCTCGCGGCTCCGCTGTGGTCGGTCGACATCGAGGCCGCCCGGGCGATCGCGGTCGGCATGCTGGAGATTCCGGAGATCGCCGGGGTCCGGATCGTCGACCACACCGGGACCCGCGAGTTCGTCGCGGTCGGCCAGGAGACCCGGCCGACGGGCTGGCTGGGAGGGCCGATCACGGTCGAGTTCCCGATCCGCTACCGACACGCCGTCGGGCTCGACCTGGTCGGACGGGTCGCGATCGCCGCCTCGCCCCTGACCGTGGCGGAACGCCTGCAGTGGCGGATCACCCTGATCGTGGTCGCCGCGGTCCTGAAGACCGCCATCCTGTGGATGATCTTCCAGCACCTCGGGCGTTCGATCCTGGCGCGCCCGCTGACCCGGTTGACCCGGGCGGTGCGGGCTGCCGGCAGCGGCCGCCTGGAGCCCGTGGAGTTCGACGCCGCGACCGCCTCGGCGGCGTCGGACACCGAGATCGAGGCGCTTCGCGACGCGTACAACGAGATGGTCGCGTCGCTGCGGCGCAGCCGCGACGAGATCTCAGCGCTCAACCGCGAGCTCGAGGACCGGGTCGCGGATCGCACGCGGGCGCTCGAGGAGCGTGCGGTCGAGCTGTCGGCCGTGGCGGCACGCGCCGACCAGGCGCGCCGGCAGGTGGCGGCGGCCCTCGACCAGGCGCGCCGGGCCGGCCGCGCCAAGTCCGAGTTCCTGGCGCTGGTCAGTCACGAGCTGCGCACGCCGTTGAACTCGATCCTCGGCTTCTCCGAACTGCTCCGCAGCCAGGCCGGCAGCGACCGCTACCCCGAGCGGCTGGCCGAATACGCGGACGCGATCCACAGCAGCGGTAGCCACCTGCTCTCGCTGATCAACGACATTCTCGACCTGTCGAAGATCGAGGCCGGGCAGATGCAGATCCACCCGGAATGGCTCGATCCGGCGGCCGCGGCCCGCACCGTCGTCGAGCTGATGCGCGAGCAGGCGGTACGCCGCGGCCTGACGCTGGAATGTCGGGTCGACCCGTCGATCGGGCCGCTCAAGGCCGACCCCCGGCGGTTCCGGCAGATGCTGATGAACCTGCTGTCGAACGCCGTGAAGTTCACCGGGCCGTCCGGCGCCGTCGCGGTGGAGGCCCGGGTGACGCCCGACGGCTGGCTGGCGGTCTCGGTGGTCGACACCGGCGTGGGCATGCGCCGGCAGGACATCGCCCGGGCCCTGGAGCCGTTCGGACAGATCGATCACCCGGCCACCCGCAGCCAGCAGGGCACCGGCCTCGGCCTGCCGCTGGTCGCCCGGATGGCGCATCTGCACGGCGGCCGCCTGACCGTCGACAGCACGCCCGGCGTCGGCACGACCGCGACCGTCTGGTTCCCGCCGGACAGCCGCCGGAATCCACCGGAGGCGCTCCGGCAGGCCTAGCCACCGGCACTCCCGGCTGGTTCTCGAATTTGGTCATTTTCATAGATTTTTCACCTACTTCAACGTATCGTTTGAAGTAGTGCATAAGAAACTGGGAGCGGGGTTATGACCCGCACTACCGCTGCCGGCCGTCGGGCGGCCAAGCCGCCCGGGGCGGGTTCCAGGAGCGGCAAGGCCAAGCGGTCGACGGCCGCGGGACGCCCGCGGCGCGGCCGCCCGCCGGCGGCGCGGTCGCTCGCCGGCCGGGTCCTGCGCGCCGGCCTGCTGTGGAGCGCGGTCGCCGGGCTGTGGGCGCTGGTGGCGGTCGCCGGCGTGCTGGCGTGGCAGGCCTACCGGCTGCCCGACATCGGCGACCTCGACCGCTACACGCGGGCCGGTGCGGTTCGGCTGGCCGGCGCCGACGGCCGGATGTTCGCCTCGTTCGGCCCGATCTACGGCGACCCGCTGACGGTCGACCAGCTGCCGAAGCACCTGGTGCAGGCGGTGATCGCGACCGAGGACCGGCGGTTCTACGACCATCCGGGCGTCGATCCGATCGGCCTCGCCCGGGCCGCCTGGACCAACCTGATGGCCGGCCGCGTCGTGCAGGGCGGCAGCACCCTGACCCAGCAGCTCGCCAAGAACGTCTTCCTGACCCCGGACCGCAGCATCGAGCGCAAGATCCAGGAGCTGCTGCTGGCGTTCTGGCTGGAGCGCACCTTCGGCAAGGACGAGATCCTGTCGATCTACCTGAACCGGGTATACTTCGGGGCCGGCGCCTACGGCGTCGACGCCGCCGCCCGCAAGTACTTCGGGATCCCGGCGACCCGCCTCGACCTGTCGCAGTCGGCGCTGCTCGCCGGCCTGCTGAAGGCGCCGAGCCGCTACAACCCGGCGGTCGACCCGGAGCGCGCCGGACGCCGCACCTCGGTGGTCCTGGCCAACATGGTGGACGCCGGCTACATCGACCAGGCGACGGCGCGGGCAGCCGCCGCCCGGCCGATCGCCATCGCCGGCCCGGCCGGGCGCGGCAGCGGGCCGCGCTACTTCGCCGACTGGGTCTACGACAGCCTGCCCGACTTCATCGGCCGGCCGTCGGGCGACGTCGAGGTCGCCACCACGCTCGATCCCGGCCTGCAGGCGATTGCCGAGCGGGCGGTCGACGAGGGGCTGGCCGCCGCCAGGCACGGCGCCGGGCTGCAGGCCGCCCTGGTGGCGCTGGACCCGGCGACCGGGGCGGTCCGGGCGATGGTCGGCGGCCGCAGCTACGGCGACAGCCAGTTCAACCGGGCGGTCCAGGCCCGCCGCCAGCCCGGCTCGGCGTTCAAGCCGGTCGTCTACCTGGCGGCGCTGGAGGCCGGCTGGGCGCCGTCCGACCCGGTCGACGACGCCCCGATCCGGATCGCCGGCTGGGCGCCCGAGAACATCGACGGCAAGTTCGACGGCCGGATCACCCTGGCCCAGGCCCTGGCCCGCTCGCGCAACGCCGCCACCGTGCGGCTGCAGGAGGCGGTCGGCCGCGGCCGGGTGCGGGCGCTGGCCGATCGTCTCGGCCTGTCCGGGCCGCTGCCGGACGGGCCGAGCCTGGCGCTCGGCACCGCCGAGGCCAATCCGCTGGAGATCGCCGGGGTCTACGCCGCCTTCGCCAACGGCGGTCGGGCGGTGTTCCCGTTCGGGGTGTCGGCGGTGCGCGACCGCGACGGCCGGGCGCTGTACGAGCGCTCGGGCTCCGGCCTGCCGTCGGTGGTGTCGGCCCGGTCGGCCGCCGCGCTCACCGACATGCTGGCCGCGACGATCGCCTCGGGCACCGGCAAGGCCGCCCGGCTGGACCGGCCGGCCGCCGGCAAGACCGGCACGACGCAGGACTACCGCGACGCCTGGTTCGCCGGCTACACCGCCGACCTGGTGGCGGTGGTGTGGGTCGGCCGGGACGATGCCGGCGCCATGGACAAGGTGACAGGCGGCGGCCTGCCGGCGGATGTCTGGAAGCGCTTCATGGCGGCGGCGCACAAGGGCTGGCCGGCCCGGCCGCTGCCCGGCCTGCGGCGTTCCCCGGCGGAACCGGTGGAGACCGCCGGGACCCGCTGATCGACCCCGGGACCCGTTGCCCGGATCAGCGGCGCTCGCGCACCGGCCAGACGATCAGCCGGAAGCTCAGGAAGGTCAGCAGCGAGGCCAGCGCGATGCCGGTCGCCATCGGCCGGGCGGTGCCGTCGAAGGCGTGGCCGATCGCCATGCCGACGGCGGCCGCCACGCCCATCTGGCTGAAGCCGAGCAGCGACGAGGCGGCCCCCGCCATGGTCGGGAACGGGCCGATGGCGCCGGCCTGGCAGTTCGGGAACACCAGCCCGACCCCGAGCATGGCGACCACCTGCGGGATCACCACGGTGGCGACGGTCGCCTCGCCGGCCCAGGCGAACCCGGCCATCGCCAACCCGGCCGCGGTCGAGATCGCCGCGCCGGTCAGGATCAGCCGGTCGATCCCGACCCGCCTGCCGAGCCGGCCGGAGGCGAAGGTGCCCGACATGTAGCCGATCACCATGGTCGCGAAGCACAGGCCGTACAGGTCGGCGCTGAGGCCCACCACCTCGATCAGCACGAAGGCCGAGCCGGAGATGAAGCAGAAGATCACGCTGTAGCAGGCCGAGATCGTCGCCACGTAGCCGACGTAGCCGCGGTGCGACAGCAGCGACCGGTAGCTGAGCACCAGGCCGCGCACCGAGGTGGCGTGCGGGTTGCGGTGGGCGTTGGTCTCGTCCAGCAGCAGCAGCACGCCGACCAGGGCGAGGCCGGAGAACGCGGTCAGCACCCAGAACGTCGCCTGCCAGCCATAGGCGACCTGCAGCCAGCCGCCGGCGATCGGCCCGATCGCCGGGGCCAGCGCCATCGCCGTGCCCATGTAGGACAGCACGGTGGCGGCGCGCTCGCGGCCGTAGACGTCGCGCACCACCGCGCGGCCCAGCACCGGCCCGGCGCAGCAGCCGACCGCCTGCAGCACCCGGGCGCCGATCAGCCATTCGATGGTCGGCGCCAGCGCGCAGGCGACCGATGCGACCACGTAGACCGCGATGGCGCCCAGCAGCACCGGCCGCCGGCCGAACCGGTCGGACAGCGGCCCGTAGGCCAGCATCGACACCGCGAACGCCACCAGGAAGGCGCTGAGGGTGAGCTGCACCGTCGGCACGTCGGTCCGGAAGTCCGCGACCAGCGCCGGCAGCGACGGCAGGTACATGTCGGTCGAGACCGGGCCGAACGCGACCAGCATGGTCAGCAGGGCGGCGACCGCGACGGAATCGGGGCGGGGACGGTTCATGGATGCGGCCTGAGCGTGAAAGGCCACCCCGCTTACGCGGGGATTGCCGCCGGCGCAAGGATTGTGGGGGCGAGGCGGCCGGTGGGTCCCGGATCGACCGCGCCAGGGCGGCGCGTCCGTCAGGGGTGGTGGGCGAGATCTTCGATCGTTTTCGGACGTCATCCCGGCCGAAGCCGAGCGAAGAGCCGGGACCCACCGGCCGCCGCGGCGCCCGAAACTTCGGTTATCCGTAGGCGTGCAGCCTGCCGCCGTGGCGCTTCAGCCAGGCGCGCTCGGTCTCGTAGCCGGGCATCAGCCGCTCGACCAGCCGCCAGAACCGCGGCGAGTGGTTCATCTCCACCAGGTGCGCCGCCTCGTGCGCGACCACGTAGTCGAGCACCGACTCCGGCGCCAGCACCAGCCGCCAGGAGAACGACAGGTCGCCGCGCGCCGAGCAGCTGCCCCAGCGCGAGGCGGTGTCTCGCACGGTGATCCGGCCGACCCGGCGGTCCAGCGCCTCGGCGTGGGCCCGGGCGCGCGGCCCGATCGCGCGGCGCGCCTCGGCCTTCAGGAAGTCGGTGACCCGCCGGGCCAGGTGTTCCGCCTGGCCGGCGGCGTGCAGCTCGGCCGAGCCGTCCGGGTCGACCAGCCGCCAGGCCCCGCCGCGCTGGTCCGGGCGGTGGCGGATCAGGTGCGGCACCCCGAGGATCGGGATCTCGGCGCCGTCGACGAAGCCGATGCGCTGCGGCAGCCGGGCCAGCCGGACCCGCAGCCAGCCGAGATGGCGGCGCGCGAAGTCGGCGCCGACCTCCGGTGCCACGCCGTCCGGCAGCACCAGCTCGGGGCCGCCGCGGGCCGGGTCGACGCGCAGCAGCATGCGCCGGGCGCGGGCGCTGCGACGGGTCGGCAGCCGGAACTCGGTACCGTCGGTGTCGGTGATGACGATCGGGGCGATCGGGGCCGCGGCCATGGTCCCGTAAGGGCTGGAGACGATGACGGGAGTCTAGCCGATTCGCGCTATCGCGTCCCGACGGTCGGACGCGGCAGCAGGACCTCCTGCGCCAGGAAGCACAGCAGGGCGCAGGCGAGGAACACCGCGCCCATGACCAGGTAATGGTCGCCGTCGATCCGGCTGACCGCCAGCGACGCCAGCACCGCCGTGCCCATCTGGGTGAACCCCATCAGCGCCGAGGCCGAGCCGGCGATGTAGGGGAAGCCCTGCAGGCTGCCGGCCATGGCGCTCGGGATGCCGATGCCCATGCCGAACAGGAACAGCACCATCGGCGCGATCACCCCGGCAGTCGACAGGTGGCCGGCGAGCGGGAAGGCCAGCAGCAGCACGCCGCTCGCCAGCACCACGATGGCGCTGGCCCGCACCATCCGGCGGATCCCCAGCCGCGGCGCCAGCCGGGCCGCGGTGATGCTGCCGGACAGGAAGCCGAACACGTTGAACAGGATCAGCAGGCCGTAGGCCTGCGGCGACCAGCCGAGCTCGGTCATCAGCACGAACGGCGAGCCGGTCTGGTAGGCCATCAGGCAGCCGAACATGCCGCCGATGGTCAGGATGTAGCCGCGGTAGCTGCGGTCGCGCAGCAGCTTGCCGTAGTTGCGCAGCATCGGCACCAGCTGCAGGGCGTCGGGCACCTTGCCGCGCGTGGTCTCGGGCAGCCGGGCGACGGCGATGGCCGCCAGCACCAGGCCGACGATCGCCAGCAGCACGAAGTTCGAGCGCCAGCCGAACAGCGCGTGCAGCTGGCCGCCGATCGACGGGGTGACCGCCGGCGACAGCGACATGGCGAGCGCGATGTACGACATCACCTTGGCGGATTCCGCGCCTTCGGTGGTGTCGCGGACCACCGAGCGCGACACCACCTGGCCGGCGCAGGCGCCGAGCGCCTGGAAGAACCGGAACACGATGAGCTGCTCGACGGTCTCGGCGACCGCGCAGGCCGCCCCGGCGACGGTGAACACCGCCAGCCCGACCAGCAGCGCCGGGCGCCGCCCGAACCGGTCGGTCACCGGCCCCCAGACCAGCTGGCTGACCGCGAAGCCGGCGACGAACATGGTCAGCGTCAGCTGGACCTGCCCGACCGTGGTGTGCAGGGCCTCGGCCATCGACGGCATCGACGGCAGGTACAGGCCCATGGACATCTGGTTGAGCGCCACCATGAAGGTGAGCAGCGCGATCGAGCCGGGGTGGGTGGCCCGGAAGCTGGCGGGTGGCATGGGGAAGCCCGGATGAGTTCCCAGAGGATATAGGGCGCCGATTGTTGCGGTGCAACAAAGGTTTCGCCCCGATGCGTTTCATCCTGACGGGCCGGCCCGGCGCGCGCTAGGCTGGGTCGTCACGACCTGGAGGCCGCCATGTCCCGCACCGCGTCCGCGCAACCGTCGGAACTTCCCCGGACCGGGGCGCTGATGGGCGACCCGCCGACCGCGGCGGCGACGCCGGCCCAGGCCCGGGCCCGGTTCTTCAACTCCGGCAACGCCTTCAACCTGAAGCTGGCCGCCGTGCCGCGGGCCCGGTTCGACGCCGCCCGCGACGCGGCGATGGCCGGGGACGCCGCCACCGGCGCCTATGCCATGGACCAGTCGGCGGCGCTCGGCTGCGGCTTCCCGGCGACCACGCCGCTGGTGCTGGCGCGCTATCTGCGGGTCAACCCGAGCGAGACCCTGGCGACCGGGTTCGCGGCCAGCGGCGAGGTGCACTACGTGATCGCCGGCAATGGGGAAACCAAGATCGCCGGCGAGACCATGGCCTGGGGGCCGGGCGACGTCATGGTGCTGCCGGGCGGCGGGCCGGTCGAGCACCGGGCCACCGGCCCGGACGCCGCCATCCTGTGGACCGTGACCAACGAGCCGGCGCTGGCGTTCGAGCGGCTGTGTCCGCCGGCGCCCGGCACCGCGGCGATCGACCCGGTGCACTACCCGGCGGCCGAGATCGACCGCCAGGTCGCGGTGCTGCAGGCCATGCCGATGGCCGCCGACCAGGCCGGGGTGGCGCTGATCTTCTCGGGCGAGCGCACCGCCGACAGCCGCAACGCCATGCCGTCGCTGACCCTGGCGCTCAACACCCTGCCGCCGGGCGAGCACCAGCGCGCCCACCGCCACAACGCCGCCGCCATCACGCTCTGCATCGAGGGCGAGGACTGCTTCTCGACGATCGACGGCCACCGAATCGACTGGTCGCCGTTCTCGACCATGGTGACGCCGCCGGGCGAGGTCCACAGCCACCACAACGGCGGCCCGCGCGGGGCCCGGTTCCTGATCGTCCAGGACGGCGGCTGGCACTACCACGCCCGCACCATGGGCTTCACCTTCGAGGAATGAGCAACCCGTTGCACCGCAGCCGCCGGGCCACCGAAATCCGGTTCCCGGAGACCCTCGACCTCGGCGCCACCGTGCTGCGCCAGCTCCGCCTCGGCGACGCCGAGGCGGTGTTCCGGCGCTACGCCGCCGACCCGGAGGTGACGCGCTGGCTGACCTTCCGGACCCTGCGGGACGTCGAGGAGGCGCGCGGCTTCTGCACCCTGATGGAGAAGGAATGGGAGGCCGGGCTGACCTACACCTATGCGCTGCTCGAGCCGGGGGACCCGACGCCGTTCGGCACCGTCTCGGCGCGGGTCGACGAGTTCCACGTGTCCTTCGGCTATGCCATGGCGCGCGACCGCTGGGGCCGCGGCCACGGCTCGCGGGCGCTGTCGGCACTGGTCGAGGCAGCGCTGGCCCAGGACGGCATCTTCCGGGCCTGGGCGTTCTGCGACGCCGAGAACCCGGCCTCGGCCCGGGTCATGGAGAAGGCCGGCATGACCTACGAGGGCCGGCTGCGGCGCTGGCACGTGGCCCCCAACGTGTCGCCGGAACCGCGCGACTGCCTGGCCTACGCCAAGGTGAGATAGCGGGGCATTCCCCACTTCACCCTCATCCCGGCCGGAGCGGCAACGCCGCGCAGAGCCGGGACCCACGACGCGGCGTACCGATGGGTCCCGGATCTCCCCCGGCTCAGAGCCGGGGTCGTCCGGGATGAGGGCTGTGGGTGAGCGACAAACAGGGTCACCCGCGTCCCGCCGCCGCCCGCTCGGTCTCCAGCAGCGCTCGCTTGCGCTCGACGCCCCAGCGGTAGCCGCGCATGGTGCCGTCGGTGCCGATGGCGCGGTGGCACGGCACGATCAGGGCGACCGGGTTGTTGGCGCAGGCGCTGGCGGCGGCCCGCACCGCCTTCGGCCGGCCGGCGGCGGCGGCGAGCTCGGAATAGGTCCGGGTCTCGCCCATCGGGATCGCCCGCAGCGCCTCCCAGACCTGGCGCTGGAACGCGGTGCCGCGGACGTCGACCGGCAGGGCGGCGTGCGGCTCGTGGCCGTCGAGGGTGGCGGCGACCTCGGCCACGGTCTCGCCGAGCCCCTCGGGGTCGGCCGCCAGCTCGGCCTTCGGGTAGTCGCCGCGCAGCTCGTCCAGCAGGGCGCCGTCGTCGTCGCCGATGCCGACGAAGCAGATGCCGGTCCGGGTCGCCCCGACGATCACCCGGCCCAGCGCGGTGTCGGCGTACGCGTAGGCGATCACCGCGCCCTCGCCGCCCTTGCCGTAGCTGGCCGGGGTCATGCCGAGCTGGGCGCCGGCCTTCTCGTACAGCCGGCTGGACGAGCCGTAGCCGGCACCGTACAGGGCGGAGGCCACGCCCTCGCCGGATTTCAGGTTGGCCTTCAGCCGGCCGAGCCGGCGGGCGTCCCAGTACTGCCGGGGCGTGATGCCCATCACCGCCTTGAAGGTGCGTTGCAGGTGGAACGGGCTGAGCCCGGCGGCCTCGCCGAGCTCCTCGAGGGTCGGCGCGGTCTCCTCGGCCGACTCGATCAGCCGGCAGGCGGCCCGCACCGCGTCCAGCCGCGGGTCGCGCGGCATCGAGGCGTCCGGGCTGCAGCGCCGGCAGGCCCGGAAGCCGGCGGCCCGCGCCTCCTCCGGCCGCGCGAAGAACCGCACGTTGCCGCGCTTCGGGGTGCGCGACGGGCAGTGCGGCCGGCAGTAGATGCCGGTGGTCGTCACCGCGGTGATGAAGTGGCCGTCGGCCGCCCGGTCGCGCGCCTCGACCGCCCGATAGCGGGCGTCGTCGGTCGCGTAGCGGTCGGTCGAACTGGAAGTGAGGGCCGTCATGGCCGGGATGGTAGCGGATTGGGCGGTCACGGTCGCCTCCATGGCTCGTCTCGTGAGCCCAGGATGGCGAGGTTCGCGGGCCGGCGCGTTCCGGTTCTTGCGGGGGCGGTGAATTCGCTCAGTCGAGCGAAGGCGCGGCTCGGCGGCGTGATCGACATTGCTGCCCTCAGGGGCGTGTAGCATCCATTGCCGGCGACAGATGTCTGGCGAGTGCGTCCGATACCGCCGTTCTGTCCTGCATCGGCAGGACACCGAGCCGTTCCGCATCTCGGGCGTCGATGACGGCGATCTTCGCCGTGCGCACGACGGATGCGGCCGGCAGGCCGGCCACCCGGAGATCGCTGACGGCAACGTCCGACGGCCAGGCCCGGTTCTCGGCGCTGGTGATCATCAGTACCCAGAGCAACCCGTGCGACTCCAGCAGGTCACCGGCGGCGATCACCAGCGCCGGTCGCCGCTGCCGTGTGGGCCGGTCCGTGTAAGGAAACGGCAGCTTGACGATGTCCCAGACATCAAAGGTCGGCATAGGCTTTCCGGTCGGCCTCCGACTCCCATTCGGTGAAGGTCCGGAACGGGTCGTCGGCAGTCTCCCGGGCCAGCCGCGTGATGATCACCCGCCCGGCCTCGATGCTGTAGGCGATCTCGTCGCCCTCGCGCAGGCCGAGGGCCGCCCGGACCGGCTGGGGAATCGTCGTCTGCGCCTTGCTGGTCAGCTTGCTGGTGATCATGGCACACCGCGGGTAAGGAATATCCTTACATTGGTGGTCGGCCCGATCCCAGTCAAGGTCCGCGACCTACCCCCCGCTGACCGCCGTCAGCACCACCACCGTCGAGCCCTCGCGCAGCGGCGCGTCGAGGGCGGCGCGCTCGCCGTCGACGAACACGTTCATGTGGCGGCGGATGGCGGGGCGGGAGTCGCAGATCCGGTCGCGCATGCCGGGCCAGCGGGCGTCCAGGCCGGCGATCGCGTCCGCCACGGAGGCGGCGCGCAGCTCGACCCGGCGGACCGAGCCGGGGAACAGCCGCTGCAGCACCCCCGGCAGGATCACCGTCACCGCCGGTCCCGATCCGACCATCACACCCTCGGCCACGCTCAGTCCTCCAGCACCAGGGTCTCGACCGACAGCACGGTCGGCAGGTGCTCGGCGATCCGCCGCCAGCTTTCGCCCTCGTCGGCGCTGGCGTACAGCTCGCCCGAGCCGGTGCCGAAATATACCCCGGCCGGCTCCAGCACGTCGGTCGCCATCGCCTGGCGCAGCACCCCGAAGAACACGTTGCGCTGGGGCAGGCCGTCGCGCAGGTCCTGCCAGGAGGCGCCGGCGTCGCGGGTCCGCCACACCGCGCATGCGCCATCGGGCACGGTGCGGCCGACGGCGTCGCCGTTCAGCGGCAGCAGGTACAGGGTGTTCGGGTCGCGCGGGTGGGCGGCGGCCGGGAAGCCGAAGCTCGACGGCAGCCCGTCCTCGATGCTCTGCCAGTGCCGGCCGCCGTCGTCGCTGCGGTACATGCCGCAATGGTTCTGCTGGTACAGCCGGTCCGGCATGCCCGGGGCCGCGACCAGGCAGTGCACGCACTGGCCGAATTCGGGATAGCGCTGCTCCTCGGGCAGGAAGTCGCAGCGGGTGCCGTGGTTGCGCGGCTCCCAGGTGGCGCCGCCGTCGGCGCTGTGGAACGCCCCGGCGGTCGAGATCGCGACCCACAGCTGCCGGTCGTCGTCCGGATGGCGGACCAGGGAGTGCAGGATGAGCCCGCCGCCACCCGGTTGCCAGTGGGCGCGCGACGGATGCTCGCGCAAGCCGGGAACATGGCTCCAGGTGGCGCCACGGTCGTCGCTGCGGAACAAGCCGGCCGGCTCGACCCCGGCGTACAGTGCGCCGTCGCCACGCGGGGCCGGCGCCAGGCTCCACACCGCCCTGATCGGCTCCTCGCCGGCGGCATAGGCGAGGCCCTGGCTGGAATGGCTCCAGGTCGCCCCCAGGTCGTCGCTGCGCCAGACCGCCGGGCCGAACCACTCGTTGCCGCCGCCGGCCCAGATGGTGCCGGCCGCCGGATCGCCGATCACGTGGTTGATCGGCCAAGTCTCGCAGAACGGCCCGCGAAGATCCCAGGTCCGACGGCCGTCCGAACTTTCGAAAATGAACGCACCCTTTTTGGTCCCGATCAACAACAGGATCCGCGTCGCCATGCCGTCCTCCCTCCGAACCGGTCGTTCACGATGTTGTTAAGTTGATATCAACTTTCCAGCCCGACGTCAAAGCGGACGGGACCGCCAGCGCCGCCCGGCATGCGGATTAACCGAAGCGTCACAAACAATTCACCGAACCGACACGGAACGCCAATAGGGTCCGCCCGACCCTGCGTACCGGACGATCCCGCTCCGGAATGCGCGTGTCGCCGGGAAGGGATGGACGCGGCGGTCGGCTCGTGTTCGAATTCGAAAATCCTGGATGGACGCGACGCACTCTTCGACTACTATGGAAGGGATGGCCGGGTCGTGGGGGACGACCCGTCCCGACTGCTGACGACAACCCCCAGAGGGAGACGATTTCATGACGTTGCACCGGAAGTTCGCCGCGGTGGCGGTGGGCGCCTTCGCCCTGACCGCGGCTGGTCAGGCGTTCGCCCAGACCGAGATCCAGTGGTGGCACGCGATGGGTGGCAAGCTCGGCGAGAAGGTCGAGTCGATCGCCGCCGGCTTCAACGCCAGCCAGGGCGACTACAAGGTCGTGCCGGTCTACAAGGGCAACTATACCGAGACCATGACCGGCGCGATCGCGGCGTTCCGCGCCAAGAAGCAGCCGCACATCGTCCAGGTGTTCGAGGTCGGCACCGCCAGCATGATGGCGGCCAAGGGCGCGATCTACCCGGTCTACCAGCTGATGAAGGACGCCGGCGCCGAGTTCGATCCGAGCGCCTACCTGCCGTCCGTGACCGGCTACTACACCGACACCGACGGCAACATGCTGTCGATGCCGTTCAACAGCTCGACCCCGGTCCTGTACTACAACAAGACCGCGTTCGCGAAGGCCGGCCTGGACCCGAACACCCCGCCGAAGACCTGGCCGGAAATGGGCGAGTTCTCGAAGAAGCTGCAGGCCGCCGGCATCGCGTGCGGTTTCACCACCGGCTGGCAGAGCTGGGTGCAGATCGAGAACTTCTCGGCCTGGCACAACGTGCCGATCGGCACCAAGGAGAACGGCTTCGCCGGGCTCGACACCGAGTTCAAGATCAACAGCCCGCTGCACGTGAAGCACATCGGCCAGCTGGCCGAGTGGCAGAAGTCGAAGATCTTCGACTACGGCGGGCGGCGGTCCGACAGCGCTCCGAAGTTCTACAACCAGGAGTGCGCCATGTACATGAACAGCTCGGCCGCGCTGGCCGGCATCAAGGCCAACGCCAAGGACTTCGAGTTCGGCGTCGGCATGCTGCCGTACTGGCCGGACGTGGCGGGCGCGCCCCAGAACTCGATCATCGGCGGCGCCACCCTGTGGGTGCTGACCGGCCACAAGAAGGCCGAGTACAAGGGCGTGGCGGCGTTCTTCAACTACCTGTCGTCGGCCGAGGTGCAGGCGGACTGGCACCAGTTCACCGGCTACCTGCCGATCACCACGGCGGCCTACGAGCTCAGCAAGAAGCAGGGCTTCTACGAGAAGAATCCGGGCGCCGACGTCTCGATCAAGCAGATGACGCTGAACAAGCCGACCCCGAACTCCAAGGGCCTGCGGTTCGGCAACTTCGTGCAGATCCGCGACATCATCAACGAAGAGCTCGAGGCGATCTGGGCCGGCAAGAAGTCGGCGCAGGAAGGCCTCGACGCGGCGGTGTCGCGCGGCAACGATCTGCTCCGCAAGTTCGAGAAAGAGAACTCCTGACCGGAGTCGCCTGACCGGGCGCGCACGGGGCCAAGTGCCCCGTGCGCGGCCTTCCCTTTGTGCCTAGAATTCGGTTCGGGCCGAGATCGCCGCGGGGGCCGTCGACTTGATCAAGCGCGTCACCTTCAAGCACAAGTGGCTGCCCTACGCGCTGCTGGCGCCGCAGCTGCTGATCACGCTGGTGTTCTTCATCTGGCCGGCCAGCCAGGCGCTGTACTACTCGGTGCTGCAGCAGGACGCGTTCGGGCTGCGGGTCGATTTCGTGGCCTTCGACAACTTCGCCTACCTGTTCTCCGACCCGACCTATCTGGAGTCGTTCGAGATCACCATCATGTTCAGCGTCTCGGTGGCGCTGATGTCGCTGTCGTTCGCGCTCATCCTGGCGGTGATGGCGGACCGGGTGATCAAGGGCGCGACCGCCTACAAGACCCTGCTGATCTGGCCCTATGCGGTCGCCCCGGCGATCGCCGGCGTGCTGTGGTACTTCCTGTTCAACCCGGCGGTCGGCATCAACGCCTGGATCCTGCGGGCCTGGTTCGGCTACGACTGGAACCACACCCTGAACGGCACCGACGCGATGCTGCTGATCGTGATCGCCGCCGCCTGGAAGCAGATCAGCTACAACTTCCTGTTCTTCCTGGCCGGCCTGCAGGCGATCCCGCGCTCGCTGATCGAGGCCGCCGCGATCGACGGCGCCTCGCCGCTGAAGCGGTTCTGGACCATCGTGTTCCCGCTGCTCAGCCCGACCACCTTCTTCCTGGTGGTGGTCAACATCGTCTACGCCTTCTTCGACACCTTCGGCACCATCCACGCGACCACCCGCGGCGGGCCGTACGGCGCCACCAACACCCTGGTCTACAAGGTGTTCAATGACGGCTTCATCGGCCTCGACCTGGGCGGCTCGGCGGCCCAGTCGGTGGTGCTGATGGTGATCGTGATCACCCTCACCGTGGTGCAGTTCCGCTACATCGAGCGGCGGGTGGAGTACTGACGATGGTGGAAAACCGTCCCTGGCTGACCGTCTTCTCGCACTTCGTGCTGATCCTCGGGATCGGCGTGGTGGCGCTGCCGCTGTGGGTGACCGTGGTCGCCTCGACCCATGCCGGGGAGGACCTGCTGACCTCGCCGATCCCGATGTGGTTCGGCGACAACATGGTCGACAACTACCGGCAGATGCTCGGCTCCGGCATGCAGCACGTGTCCGGCCAGCCGCTGACCCTGATGATGTTCAACAGCCTGGTGATGGCGCTCAGCATCGCGATCGGCAAGATCGCGATCTCGCTGATCGCGGCGTTCGCCATCTGCTACTTCCAGTTCCCGCTGCGCATGACCTGCTTCTGGATGATCTTCATCACCCTGATGCTGCCGGTCGAGGTACGGATCCTGCCGACCTACGAGGTCATCGCCAACGTCTTCACGCCGCTGACCAAGCTGCTGAACCTGCTGGGCATGGAGGGCACCGAGATCGTACTGCCGGGGATCACCATCGACCTCGATCTCAGCATGCTGGACAGCTATGCCGGGCTGACCCTGCCGCTGATCGCCTCGGCGACCGCCACCTTCCTGTTCCGGCAGTTCTTCCTGACGGTCCCGGACGAACTGACCGAGGCCGCGCGGATCGACGGCGCCGGGCCGCTGAAGTTCTTCCGCGACATCCTGCTGCCGCTGTCGCGCACCAACATCGCGGCGCTGTTCGTGATCCTGTTCATCTACGGGTGGAACCAGTACCTCTGGCCGCTGCTGGTCACCACCGATCCGGCCTACGTCACCATCGTCATGGGCATCCAGAGCATGGTGAACGTCGCCGACATCGAGCCGCAGTGGAACCTGGTGATGACCGCCGCGACCCTGGCCATGCTGCCGCCGGTCGCCATCGTCATCGGCATGCAGCGGCTGTTCGTCAAAGGCCTCGTCGAAACCGAGAAGTAGGAAAGCCGCGGATGGCGGAGCTGCAGATTTCAGCCGTCGAGAAGGTCTACCCGAACGGCTTCAAGGCGATCCACGGGATCGACCTGGAGGTCGCCGACGGCGAGTTCATCGTGCTGGTCGGCCCGTCGGGGTGCGGCAAGTCGACCCTGCTGCGGATGATCGCCGGGCTGGAGACCGTGACCGGCGGCACCATCCGGATCGGCGACCGCATCGTCAACGAGCTAGAGCCGGCCGACCGGGACATCGCCATGGTGTTCCAGAACTACGCCCTGTACCCGCACATGTCGGTCTACCAGAACATGGCCTACGGGCTGCGCAACCGCGGCTTCCCGAAGGACCAGATCGAGCAGCGGGTGCAGAAGGCCGCCGGCATCCTGCAGCTCGACGGCCTGCTCGACCGCCGGCCGCGCCAGCTCTCGGGCGGCCAGCGCCAGCGCGTCGCCATGGGCCGGGCGATCGTGCGCGAGCCCTCGGCGTTCCTGTTCGACGAGCCGCTGTCCAACCTGGACGCCAAGCTGCGGGTGCAGATGCGGGTCGAGATCAAGCAGCTGCAGCGCCGGCTCGGTACCACCAGCGTCTACGTCACCCACGACCAGATCGAGGCCATGACCATGGCTGACCGGCTGGTGGTCATGAACGCCGGCGTGGCCGAGCAGATCGGCACCCCGATCGAGCTGTACGACCGGCCCAGCAGCGTGTTCGTCGGCGGATTCATCGGCTCGCCGGCGATGAACTTCCTGGCCGGCCAGGTCGACACCGACGGCCGCCACCTGCTGCTCGGCAACGGCGCCCGGCTGGCGCTGCCGGCCGACGGCGCCCCGGCCGAGCCGAACCGGCTGGTCACCATCGGCGTGCGGCCCGAGCACCTGGCGCCGGCCGAGGACGGGCCGCTGCGGTTCGAGGTCGAGCTGGTCGAGCACCTCGGCGCCGACACCCTGCTGTACGGCGAGGCGTCGGCGGCGACCGGCGGCGGCAACGGCGACAAGGGCGGGCTGGTCACCGTGCGGCTGTCGGGCCATCACGCCCTGGCCATGGGGACCGTGCTCGGGCTGACCGCCGAGCCGGCTCAGCTGCACCTGTTCGACGCGGCCACCGGCCGGCGGCTGTAGCGGCCGGCCGGGACCCGGCGGGGCCGGCGGTCAGCGCCGCCAGAAGCCCGGATCGAGCATGACCAGGACGGTCAGCAGCTCGAGCCGGCCGAGCAGCATGGCGAACGACAGGATCCACTTGGCGGCGTCCGGCAGCGGCGCGAAGGTCCCGGCCGGGCCGGCGATGTCGCCGAGCGCCGGGCCGACATTGGTGATCGCGGTGGCGGCGCTGGAGAACGCGGTCACCAGGTCGACGCCGGTGGCGGTCAGCGCCACCGTGGTCAGCGAGGTCACGCCGCCGAGCAGCAGGATGAACGCGGTCACGCCCTGCACCACCTCGGGGCTGACCGGCCGGCCCTGATAGACCTGCGCGACCACCCGGTGCGGCCGGATCATCTCCTGGACGATGATCCGGAACCGGCTGAACAGCAGCTGCCAGCGGAAGATCTTCACGCCGCCGGCCGTCGAGCCGGTGCAGCCGCCGCAGAACGTCAGCATCAGCACGGTCGACGCCGCCAGCGGACCCCAGTTCTGCCAGTCGTGCGAGGCGTAGCCGGTGGTGGTGATCACCGAGGCGACCGTGAACACGCCGTGCCGCAGGGCCTCGAGCGGATCGTGGCCGCTGCCGACGGCGGTGCCGGCCAGGATCAGGCCGCCGACCAGCACGACCCCGAGCATCGGCGGGATCTGGCTCCACGGCACGAAGCCCGAGGTTCCGCGCACCAGCTGGACGTACCACAGGAACGGCACCGCCCCGGCCAGCATGAACACCACCGAGGCCCACTGCGCGGCCGGCGAGAACCCGCCGAACGAGGCGTCGTGGGTCGAGTAGCCGCCGGTCGAGACCGTCGTCATGGCGTGGTTGAGGGCCTCGAACTGGCTCATGCCGGTCAGCCGGTAGCCGATCGCCGACGCCACGGTGAGGCCGAGATAGACCGCGAGCAGCCAAGTCGCGAGCTCGCGCGGGCGGGCCAGGATCTTGTCCGAGGTGTCCGACGACTCGCGCTTCATGAGCTGCATGCCGCCGACCTTCAGGAGCGGCAGCACCGCGACCGCCATCGCGACGATGCCGATGCCGCCGACCCACTGCAGCAGCGAGCGCCACAGCAGAACCCCCGGCGGCAGCTTGTCGAGCCCGGTGATCACCGTCGACCCGGTGGTGGTGAGGCCGCTGACCGACTCGAAGTAGGCGTCCGCGAGCGACAGGTTCGGGACCGTCCACATGAACGGCAGCGCCGCCACCAGCGGCAGGATCAGCCAGACCCCTGCGGTCAGCAGGTAGGCCTCCCGTACGCCCAGCTTCTTCGGGCCGCCGCGGGCCGCCAGCATGGCGGCTGACCCCAGGAACGCCGGCACCGCCACGCAGGGCAGGTACTCCGAGGCATGGTCGGCCTCGAGCCACAGCTCGACCAGGGCCGGGATGGCCATGGTCGCCGACAGCACCAGGACCAGGATGCCGCCGATGAACACGACGGGCCGGAACTCCGGCATGTCACAGTCTCCGTATGGTACGCCCGGCCCGGCCCCGGGTGCCCGGATCTCGGGCGGGCCGGTCGAGCGGCCGGCAGACTGCTCCCAAGCGCGGCGCCGCACAAGCCCGCTTGTTGCAGGTGCGAAGGCGGCGCCGCGGCCGGCCGCCGGCCCTCAGCGCCGCCAGAAGTCCGGGTCGAGCATCACCAGCACGGTCAGCAGCTCGAGCCGGCCGAGCAGCATCGCGAACGACAGGATCCACTTGGCGGTGTCCGGCAGCGGGCCGAAATTGCCGGCCGGGCCGGCGATGCTGCCGAGCGCCGGGCCGACGTTGGTGACGGTCGAGGCGGCGGCCGAGAACGCGGTCACCAGGTCGAGGCCGGTGGCCGCCAGCAGGACGGTGGTCAGCGCCGTCACCCCGCCGACCAGCAGCACCAGCACCATCACGCCCTGCACCACCTCGGGGCCGACCGGGCGGCCCTGATAGACCTGGGCGACCACCCGGTGCGGTCGGATCAGCTCCTGGGTGGTGATCCGGAACCGGCGGATCAGGATCTGCCAGCGGAAGATCTTCACCCCGCCGGTGGTCGAGCCGGTGCAGCCGCCGCAGAACATCAGCACCAGTGCCATGGCGGCGGCGAACGGTCCCCAGGACTGCCAGTCGTAGGAGGCGTAGCCGGTGGTGGTGATGATCGAGGTGACCGAGAAGATGCCGTGGCGGACCGCGTCCATGACGTCGTGGCCGGCGAGCACCGCCGACCATGCCAGCAGCAGGCCGCCGACAACGACGACGCCCAGCATCGGCGGGATCTGGCTCCAAGGAACGAACCCCCAGGTGCCGCGCACCACCTGGATGTACAGCAGGAACGGCACCGCGCCGGCCAGCATGAACACCACCGACACCCACTGCGCCGCCGCCGAGAAGCTGCCGAGCGAGGCGTCGCGGGTCGAGAACCCGGCGGTCGAGACCGTGGTCATGGCGTGGTTCAGGGCGTCGAACCCGCCCATGCCGGCCAGCCCGTAGGCGATCGCGCAGGCCAGGGTCAGGCTCAGATAGATGCTGAGCAGCCAGGTCGCGAGCTCGCGCGGGCGGGCCAGGATCTTGTCGGAGGTGTCCGAGGACTCCCGGCTCATCAGCTGCATGCCGCCGACCTTGAGCAGCGGCAGCACGGCGATCGCCATCACCACGATCCCGATGCCGCCGACCCATTGCAGCATCGAGCGCCACAGCAGCACGCCCGGCGGCAGGTGATCGAGGCCGGTGATCACCGTGGCGCCGGTCGCGGTCAGGCCGCTGACCGCCTCGAAATAGGCGTCGGTCAGCGACAGGTTCGGCACCGTCCACATGAACGGCAGCGCCGCCGTCAGCGGCAGCACCACCCACAACCCGGTGGTCAGCAGGTAGGCCTCGCGCAGGCCGAGCTTCATCGGCCCGCCGCGCGACGCCAGGATGGCGGCGCAGCCCAGGAACGCCGGCACGGCCACGCAGGGCAGGTATTCCGGCGCGTGGTCGGCTTCCAGCCACAGCTCGACCAGGGCCGGGATGGCCATGGTCGCCGCCAGCACGAGAACGAGAATGCCGCCGATGAACACGACGGGCCGTAGCGCGGGCATCCCCTCCCTCCGGCGGAACCCCAGGATCCGGACTCCCGACCGGCCGATGCGCGGCGCGACGCGGGATCGATGAGCGGCTAAGGTGTCCCGATCCCCCGCGGGGCACAAGAGCGTCCATGAGCTTCGATCAGTCCGCCATCCTCGCCGTGCTCGTCGCCGTGGTCGCCCTGTTCGTGTGGGGGCGGCTGCGGGTCGACGTGGTCGCCCTGCTGGCGCTGTCGGTCTCGGTGGCGATCGGCGTGGTGCCGGCCGACACCGCGTTCGCCGGCTTCGGGCACCCGGCGGTGATCACCGTGGCCGCGGTGCTCGGCCTGTCGGCGGCGCTCGGCCGGACCGGGGTGATCGACCTGATCGCCTCGCGGATCGGCCGGCTGTCGGACAACCGGACCGTCCAGACCTCGGCGCTGTGCGGGCTCGGCGGGGCGCTGTCGGGGTTCATGAACAACGTCGGCGCGCTCGCCCTGCTGATGCCGGTGGCGCTGTCGATGGCGCGGCGCGGCGGGTTCCGGTCCGGCATGATCCTGATGCCGCTGGCCTTCGCCACCATTCTCGGCGGCATGACCACCCTGATCGGCACGCCGCCGAACCTGCTGGTCTCCGGGTTCCGCCGCGAGACCGCCGGCCAGGGGTTCGGCCTGTTCGACTTCGCCTGGGTCGGGGTGCCGCTGGCGCTGGCCGGGATCGCCTTCGTGACCCTGGTCGGCTGGCGGCTGCTGCCGGTGCGCGGACGGACCGGCGGGTCCGACGACCGGCCCTTCGACATCGCCTCCTACCTGACCGAGCTGCGGGTGCCGGAGGGCTCGGCGGTGGTCGGCAAACGGCTGGACGAGGTTCTGGAGGGGGTCGAGAACCCGCCGGTGGTCGACGCCCTGATCCGCAGCTGGAACCAGGTGGTGCGCCGCCTGCATCACGCGGTTCTGCAGCAGGGCGACGTGCTGCTGGCCGAAGGCGAGACCGAGTCGATCCAGGCGCTGGTCGCCAAGGGCTTCGAGCTGGTGCCGGCCAAGGAGCTGGAGCGCGGCGACGGCGGCGGGCTGGTCGGCCGCGAGGCGCTGGCGCTGATGGAGGTGGTGGTGCCGCCGCGCGCGTGGATCGAGGGCCGCACCCCGGCGACCATCGACCTGCGCGCCCGCTACGGCCTGAACCTGCTGGCGATCGCCCGCTCCGGGGCGTCGCTGGAGCGCCGGCTGCGCGACCAGCGGTTCGCCGCCGGCGACGTGCTGCTGCTGCAGGGCGAGCGCGAGGGGCTGCTGGAGGCGGTGCGGGCGATCGGCTGCCTGCCGCTGGCCGAGCGGCGGATCGCGCTGCAGCCCGGCCGCGCGCTGGTGCCGCTGGCGGTGTTCGGCGCCGCCGTGCTGGCGACCGCCTTCGGCCTGTTCCCGGCGGCGGTCTCGCTGGTCGCCGCCCTGCTCGGCATGGTGCTGGCCCGCACCATCGCGGTCCGCGAGGTCTACGACGCCATCGACTGGCAGGTGCTGGTGCTGCTGGCGGCGATGATCCCGGTCGGCGGCGCGCTGGAGAGCACCGGCGCCGCCCGGCTGCTGGCCGAGGGCCTGGCCTCGCTGGCCGGCGAGCTGCCGCCGCGGCTGCTGCTCGGCCTGCTGCTGGTGCTGACCATGACCCTGTCGGACGTCATGAACAACGCCGCGACCGCGGTGGTGATGGCGCCGATCGCGATCGGGGTGGCGGCGGCGCTGGGGGTCGACGCCGACCCGATGCTGATGGCGGTCGCGGTCGGCGCCTCGGCGGCGTTCCTGACCCCGATCGGCCACCAGAACAACCTGCTGGTCATGGGGCCGGGCGGCTACCGGTTCGGCGACTACTGGCGCATGGGGCTGCCGCTGGAGGTCCTGCTGACCGCGCTGGCGGTCTGGCTGATCCCGGTGATGTGGCCGTTCTGAAGGGGGTGCCCGTCGCTTCGTGGGTTCCGGCTCGATCTCGCCTCCGGCGATCCGGTCCGGAATGACGAGGGGAGAAGAAGCGCCTCCCCCAACCTGTCGTCATTCCTGTATGCGCGGGCCACCGTTTCGAGATGGCGAGGAGTTGTTCGCGATCTGGATTTGGAGGCAG